>CAWAKD010000009.1:0-1556392 GCA_963782545.1 uncultured delta proteobacterium | reverse complement strand
ATTCTGGGCTTGACCCGGTTTGGTGGACACCCGCCCTCAGTCGAAAGGGCGTAGAAAGGGTGCCACATGTCCAAGGAAGAGAAGAAACGAGTCCGGCGCGTTCACACGCGTGAGTTCAAGGCCGAGACGGTCCAGCTAGTGCGAAGCGGGGGGCGAAATGCCAGCCAGGTCGCTCGTGAGCTGGGGCTGTCAGACAGCCTGGTTCGCACGTGGGTGGCGCAGGCCGAAGTAGACGTTGGCAGAGGCCCCACTGGAGCGCTGACCACCGCCGAGAAGGAGGAGCTATCGCATCTGCGAAAGGAGGTGAAGGTCCTCCGCGTGGAGCGAGAAATTTTAAAACAGGCGGCCACCTTCTTCGCCAAGGAGAGCGCGTGAAGTTCGCGTTCATCTCGGAGAAGAAGGTGGCCTTCCCGGTTGCCGTCCTCTGCCGCGTGCTTGGCGTGTCGTCGAGCGGCTACTATGCCAGCCTCGGACGTTCCGTCTCGCGACACGCTCGCCGTGACGAGGAGCTTTTGAAGCGGGTCAGGTCGTCTCACGTCGCGAGCAAGCGGCGCTATGGGAGTCCTCGCGTCCACGCCGACATCAAAGCTTCTGGGGAGAGAGTCGGTCGCAAGCGTGTGGCCAGGCTGATGCACGAAAACAGGCTGGTGGCGCTCACGCGTCGGCGATCTCGTAAGACTACCGACTCGAAGCACGACTTCCCGATCGCGCCAAATCTGCTGGGACGCGACTTCACCGCAGTCAGGCCGAACGCATCCTGGGTCACCGACATCACGTTCATCTGGACGCTGCAAGGATGGCTTTACCTGGCGGTCATCATCGACCTGTTCTCCAGGCGCGTGGTGGGGTGGGCGACCAGTCGGAACGTAGACCGTCATCTCGCCCTCGCTGCACTCGACATGGCTATTCGCCAGCGCCATCCCGGCTCCGACTTGGTTCATCACTCGGACCGCGGCAGCACGTACGCCAGCGGCGACTACAGGAAGGCGCTGGAAAAGGAAGGCATCGAATGCAGCATGAGCCGGAAGGGTGATTGCTGGGACAACGCCGTGGCCGAAAGCTTCTTCTCGACTCTCAAGCGCGAGATGGAGAACATCGACCACCCCGAAAGCTGGGAGGCCGTCAACATCGCCATCGCCGAGTACATCGACGGCTTCTACAACCTTCATCGTCGCCACTCGGCGCTCAATTACAGCAGCCCGATCGAATTCGAGCTGATACACTCAGTGAAGAAAGCAGCGTAACGAAACCGTCCACCAAATCGGGTCAACCCCACTCCTGACGCGATCCTGCTAGGGCCGAGGGCCGCCGGCCGGGAGTACACCCTGGTCGCCAGCGTCGACCGCAAGGACTTTGTGAACCGCGAATGTTGCAAGAAGATTCTACTCATGCCAGCATCCCATACAGGTGCACAAACAAAGAGAGGAAACCTCTCATATGGTGCACGGCGAGATAACCCCTTGCCCTCGACTGCGTGGAAAGAACTTACAAGGCAGGCGACCTGATCCTGACCTGCTGGATGGCGACAATGGGAGACTCGCAACGACAGGAAGTCGAACGGCCTTCCGGCAGCAATCGGAGACCGGTCTTCTCTCCCAGATGACCACTATTTTCCTTCACATACCCAAAACAGCCGGCAGCTCGCTGCGCACCCTCTTCACCCTGAATTACTCGGCGTCGGAGGTCGCATCGATCTACGGCGATGTTAGTGGAATTCGGGATGCCTGCTCGAAGCTCACCGGCAAAACTTCGGCATTCAAGCTGATCCAGGGACATATACCTTACGGCACTCATTTCAATCTCGGCCTTAAATCAGCAGCCTACTTCTTCTTTTTGAGGCATCCCGTGGATCGTCATTTCTCCGATGCGGGTTACGGAGCCCGAACGCCGGAGCATGGGTTTCACGGAGTGCTGTCGGCGGTCGGCGCCGGGCCGGCGACATGGGCGACGATCGCCGACTCTGCCATCTACTTTCGAAACACCGCCACTCATTATCTGAGCGGCGTCTTCTTTGCGAAAGACGTGGACCTCTCGGACTTTCACCGCGCGGCCGAAGTGGTGGTGAAATCTGAATTCGTCGGTTTGGCCGAACGCTTCGAGGAATCGGTGCTAATGATGGCGCGAAAGCTCCACTGGTCGAACGTCATCTACGAGAAGCGCAATGTATCGCCGGTCAGTGGAAGGCATCTCGCCACTGCGCAAGAGCGAAACACCTGTGCGGCCCGACTCGGTTTCGATCTGGCACTTTATCAGATCGGTTGTGAAAGATTCGAACACGATGCGCGCCGCCATGGAGTCCATCTGCAGGAAGCTGCTCATCAGCTCCGGGAACTTGTCGCCGTCCAGACTACAGCCTTTCCCGACCTGGAAAACCGAGAATATCTTGTCGGCGATACTGTCCCAACTTATGAAGCCCTCTCGAGAAAAGTTCCAGTAGATTCACCGCTGGCACTCTGGCTCCGGGCCAGGCAACGGGAGGGCTTGTCGGCAACACTGTTCCAACTTATGAAGGCCTCTCGAGAAAAGTTCCAGCGGATTCACCGTTGGCACTCTGGCTCCGGGCCGAGCATAAGGGGCTAGGTTTGACATAAGGAGTAGTCGTTTTGCGTGTGTCGAGCGAAGCCCGAGGCGGAGCGAGAATTCACTTGATTATCGCCGTCCGTTGGATCACCGACCTGTCTTCAAGATAAAGCGGTACCGGCGTGTGGCCACCCGCTACGAGAAGACTTCCACGAACTTCCTTGGCTTCGTTCTCTTCGCTGCGGTGCGAGTATGGCTTGCCTGAATTTGGGGACAGGCCCCAGTACCCGTTTAGTACCCGGCCCGCCCTGGGAACGGGAACCTCCCAGCGAGATCCTGCCGGAATTCGTGAGTCATTTCAGCTCAGTGCGGGAAGGGGGACTCGAACCCCCACGTTTTTCAACACCAGATCCTAAGTCTGGCGCGTCTACCAGTTCCGCCATCCCCGCGTGCTTAAACTCCTACTACTTGGGCTACGTTCTTTTCATCTGAAGCTGGAACCGCAGCCACAGCGTAACCAATCGTACCAGTTTCAGTCGATCCGGGCCGAGGGTCGACAGCGATAGTGCCAAGGTCTCGTGCAAGGAACAAGTTCGTCTTGAGGTGGGCGTATCTTTCGGTGACCTGCACGGTCGAGTGGTCTAGGATCTCCTTCAACTTCTCGATGCTCCCGCCGCCCATCACCCACTGCAATGCGAAGGTGCGTCGGGTCGCCGCCTGATACCATCGAGGACGGGCGTGCTACCCACCTGTCCTTGTCCGTCATGGGTCCCTTCGACATGACTCGACGGGTTAATACAAAGGCCGCCCCATAGCATGGTCGAGGTCCCCCGGCGCGTGGCCATGGCGCGTGCGGCGGCACGTCATGATATGGTAGCGACCAAGCGGTCCGCTCCCACCGTCGGTGATCGGGCGGACTGCCGATCTCGTTGCAACCATGCTCAACGCCAACTGGAGACCATTCTACGAACGCCTGCGTAAGCGCAGTCGTGCGCTGGACTCTACTGTCCGCTATCTGACACGCCCGGCGTGGGCCGCGGACAGCTCGGCGGCGCTCGCCTTGCTGGCCGCAGGGTCCGCGCTGGCGGCGCTCAACCGCACACGGCCTGAGCGAGAGCGCCGGAATGGCAAGCTGCGCGTGCTCTTTCTCACCGCCGAAGGCGAGGCGGTGGCGCCCGCACGCATCCGCTGCTACCGCTTCGCCGAGGAGCTGCGCCGCCGTGGACACGAGGCCGAGGTGTATTCGTTCTGGAAGGACATCTGGCACATCGATGGGCTGCCGCCGCGACGACACTTGGCGGTCGAGCGAATGGCGGCGGCGCTCAAGGCCTACGAAGCGCTCAAGGACCGCGGGTTCGATGTCGTCTACCAGCAACGCCCGACCTACGACCTAGCGACGACCGCGCTATTGCACTGGACGCGCGGAACGCCCGTCGCCTTCGACATCGACGACTGGATCTTCGGCTACGAGGTGCTTCGCCCCTATCGCGTGTACCAGATGCTCGCGCACCTGCGCCGACTGTCCGAAACCTGCGTGGTCTCGTCGGAGCTCTTGCGCGAAGCAGTCGCGGACCATTTCAACAACGTTCACCTGCTGCCGACCTTCGTCGACGCGAACGCGTTCCGCCCGCGGCCAGCGCGCGCTCCGGGCCCGGTCGTGTTCGGTTGGAACGGCACGGTCTTTCAAGACTTCATGGCCGAATCGCTACGCCTGCTCATTGACGCTTTTGCGGATGCGGCCGGTCGCCTGCGCGCGCGCGCCGATGTGGTGCTGGACCTCGTGGGTCAAGGCGCCTACTTGCCCGAGGTCGAGCGCTGGTTCCGCGCCAAGTATCCCGGGCTGCCCGTCCGCGTGCGCGGTTGGCTTCCGCCGTCGCAGATGAACGAGTATCTCGATGGCATCGACGTGGGGCTCTATGCGCTGACCATGCCCAAGCACGATCCCGTGGCCCTGCATGCGCACCGCGGGGAGCAGGTCTTTTTTGATCAGCTGTTCTTGCGCTCCAAGAGCCCCACCAAGGTGTTCGAGTACATGGCGAAGGGGCTTCCCGTGGTCTCGACTAGCTTGGGGGAGGCTGGGCGCGCGGTCGAAGACGGGCACACGGGCTACGTGTGCGATTCGCGCGCGGGGCTCGCTTCGGCGCTCGAACGGCTCGCGCTCGATCCGAGCTTGCGTGAAGCGATGGGCAAGCAAGGGCGCGCTGAGTCGAAGAACGGTACAGCTTGGCGCGCGCGGGGGAAAGCCTGGAAGCGATCCTAGCGAGGGTCGTCGACGGCGGACGAACCAACCCTAACCCCGGATTCGAAGGCGCATGAGGTGACCTGCCATGTTGAGACGCATCCTGACCATTCCACTTGCGGTTCAGTTCAAGGATCGCATCGACCGCAAGCTCGGCATCTCGTGGCGCGTTCGCGCCTTCGCCAACGCTCGCCTGGAACACGTTGACCGCCAGCTCATCATCGACAAGATGATGAAATACTGGACGGGCGAGCTGGGTACGACCGAAGCCACCGCGCGGGAATGGCTCTCAGCGGCGCTCGATTTCGGCCGCAACCAAGCCGATCTCAAGATGATGGAGTCGCGCGTGGGACCGCTGCGCGGGAAGCGGGTGGCGGACATCGGTTGCGGCTGGGGAAATCTGCTCTTGCTGCTCGACCGGGCGGATGCTGCGGTTTCCGCCTGCGACCGGGCGCCCATCCACGTGGAAGTGGCCAAGCTGCGCGTACCCAATGCGGCGTTGGTGCAGGCCGACGCGCGGGATCTCGGTGTCTACCCGGACGAGTCGTTCGACTTCGTGATCGAGCACGACGTTTTCGAGCACATCGGCGACTACAGGGGCGACACCGGCCCCATGGGCCGGACCCGCGAGGACAAGCTCAAGAACCTCAAGGAGCTGCGCCGTGTCATGAGGAGGGGCGGCCAGGGCTTCCTCACCACCGGCAACTACAACTTCCCGTTCAACGGCGAAGTCCATCTCTGGGCGGTGCACTGGTTCCCTTACGAATATCAACAGCGGTACTTGCAGTCGCTCGGGCTCAACAGTGATCGCTACTGGCTTTGTACTTGGCCCGAGTTGGAGGCGCTCTTCCGGGAAGCGGGCCTGCGCATCGACGAGGTCTTTACGCCTCCTGAAGACGTGAAGGCATTCCAGGCCCGCTTCGCTGCCCTCTTCGCGCGTGACCCGACCGCCAACGCGACATTCGATGCCATCCTCGGGGAGCTGATGCTGAAGAACCCGGCGTTCATGCCCTCCTGGCGCATCTTTTACTCGCGGGCCGACTGATACCGCCCACCCCGCCTCCCGCCCTCCCGAAAACTACGTCCACGACCTAGGATCAAATCTGCCTCCGGGCCCAGAGCCCGATGCAAGGTCGTGATATAGCGCTACACTGAGTTCCGATGCCCGCCTCCCACGCCATCGTCCTGGACAGGGTGACCAAGAAGTACCATTCGAGGAGTGGGCGGCAGCTCTTCCTGAAGACTGCGATGGAGTGGCTACGGCGACGACGTCCGGAGATGCGCGCCGTGCTCGACGACGTTTCGTTCACCGTGGCGCCGGGAACCACGCTCGGCGTCATCGGTGCCAACGGTTCCGGCAAATCCACGCTGTTACGCATCGTCTCCGGCGTGACGACTCCCACGTCGGGCAGCGTGACGGCGCGTGGTCGCCTGGTTAGCCTACTCGAGCTCGGCGCCGGTTTCGATGAGCGCTTAACGGCCCGTGATAACGTCTTCTTGAACGGGGCGCTGATCGGCATTCCGCCCGTAGTGATCGCCAAGCAGATGGAGTCGATTCTCGATTTCGCTGAGCTTTCGGCCTTCGCCGACGCTCCCCTACATACCTTTTCGTCCGGCATGATTGTACGGTTAGGTTTTGCGATCGCGGTGCACGCGGAGGCCGATATCGTTTTGCTTGACGAAGTACTCGCGGTTGGTGACCTGGCTTTCCAGGCCAAGTGCTTGAACGTGATTGCGCGACTCCGAAAGAACGGCACCACCATCGTGTTCGTGTCGCACGATCTACACGCCGTTCGCAACGTATCGGACGAGGTCGTCATGCTTCACTATGGCCGCGTCGAGGCGCGCGGCCGACCCGCCGAGGTCATCCAGCGCTACTGGAGCACGGTGCTCGGCGAAGAGTCGATCGCGTCGCTTGAGCAGGGACCGCTCCGGGTCGTGTTCCAGTCCGGACAGATGACGCTCTGGTGGGGGGACCGCATACTGACGACGGGCTTCTCCGGCTACACGTCGGTGCGGAGCTTCGTGCGCTGGCACGAGTCGGACAAGGCCAGGTGGACGATGGTTTCGCGCACGCCCACGCGCTTCGAAGCCACGGGCCGCTACTGGGGCCTGCCCGCAGTGCAGAAATGGATCGTGGAGATCGATGACCGTGGGGTTCTGTCGTGGGAGGTCACGATGTGCATCCACGAGGAGCTGCGTTTGGATCGCGAGCAGGCGAGCTTCATGCTCGGCGAGCAGTACGACCGGCTTCGCGCGGGCCCGTATGCCGCCGAGCTGGGAGACTTCAAGCGCGCGGTGGGGGACGACTGGGAAGTGGCATACGCGGCTGACGCCGAGCGGGGCCCCGTCGAGCTGGTGCCAAACGATGCCACGCTGCCCAGGGTGCGGTTTGCGTGCCCGCCGTCGCAAGGCACGCACGAGATTCGTGTCGTCAATTCGGACGCCAACTTCCGCGGACGCCTGGTGCAGGCCTTGCGCAAGCCGGGCTCCGAGCTGAAGTCCCCGGGCACGTACTGTTTCTTTCGCGGAACCTTGGAAGCGAGGAGGCCAGAGTGACTCGCGTGTCGCGCCTAGACATCATCATGTTGCTCACATCGCGTGAGTTCAAGCGCCGCTACCTCGCGGTATCGGCCGGCATCTCGTACAGCATCTTGGTGTCACTGGCCTCTGTGCTCGTGTTCTCCATCGTATTCGGGAACCTCTTTCAGCGGCGGCTACAAGCCCCCTACGTCTTGTTCGTGCTCACGGCACTCGTGCCGTGGACGTTTTTCCAGAGCACGCTCAACCAATCGGTCGATGCTTTTCGCGCGAACGCCAATATCGTGCGCAAGGTGAACTTCCCGCGCGAACTCGTGCCGCTAAGTGTGGTCTCGGTCAACGCCGTCTTGCTTCTCACCTCCGCAGTCTCGCTACTGCCGTTTCTGCTCTACCACGGCCTCTTCCCGAATCTCCGCTGGTTGTGGTTCGGCTACGCTGTCCTTACGGTGGTGCTGTTCGCGGCCGGGTTGGCCATGGTCATTTCGACGCTCGCGGTCTACTTCGTCGAAATCCGTCCCCTGACTGACGTCGTGGTCTTGCTTTGGTTCTACGCGACGCCGGTGTTCTACCCAGCCTCCATCGTGCCGGCGAAGCTCGCGTTCGTTCCCCGCGTGAACCCCATGGCGCACATGGTGGAGCTGGCGCGGGCGGGTCTCCTCTCCCCCGCTGGGCCGCCCCCCGAGTCGCTCGCGATCGCGACCGCAAGCGCGCTGGTGTCCTTCGTCATCGGATTGGCGCTCGTGCGTCGCCAGGCCGCCGTGCTGGCGGACGACGTGTCGTAGTATCGTCGCTCGTGAGTCTGTCAGTCGTTCCGTCGGCGGCATGAGCCAGAGAGGCGATGTCGCGATCCGCGTTCGGCCATGTTAACATCGCTCGTATGCCGGTCCATTCTGACCGCCTGGGGCTACTTGCGATTCACGCGGTTATGGCGAGGGCGGATGCGCGCGGCGCCCGGGAGGGGTGGCGTGGCGCTGGTGGCGCTGGCCCTCGGAGTTCTATTTCCAGGCACGGCCCTGGCGTACGTCGGGCCCGGCCTCGGGGCTGGCGTGGTGGCGGTGGTGGTTGGGATCCTCGTCGCGCTCATTCTGCTGTTCATCGGCATCGTCTGGTATCCGCTGAGGCGCCTCTTCAGATGGTTCCGAGGCAAGAAACACGGGAAGTAGCTTGCCTTGTTCTGGCTCCTGTCGGTCATGGTTGGCGTCGTGCTCGTCGAGTTCACCGTCCGGGGGTTCCGCAACGCACGTCTGCGTGCGCAGATGCGCGTCACCGGCGTCACGTTCCGTGCCTTCCTGGCTGCGGAGACCGACGATGAGCGGGAGCGTCTGGCCATCGCCGCGGGGCTCAGGCTGCTGGGCTTCAGCCTCACCTGCCTCGTCGCGCTGGCTGCGCTCGCTCTGCTCGCGTTGCTTCCGTCATGGCTCCTGCCGTGGCGCCGCGCTGACGACATTCTCTATTGGATGCTCGTGACGCTCGCGGCGATCGGGTGGTGGCTGCTGCGCCTCCGGGATCGCCGCAGGCACTCGGCGTCCGCAGCCGCCGGTAAGGGCGAGGCCACATACAGTCCTGCGGAGCAGTTCCTACACCAGATCGCACTCGATCCCGACCGGGTTCGCCGAACGTCCTTTGCCATGGAGCGGTTCTTCTGTCTCCCGCGGCGCGGGCCCGATAGACGCCTTCCCTGCACCGAGCGCCCGGTGTACGTGTGCGGGCTTGCGCGCTCAGGCACCACGATGTTGCTACGCATTCTCGCCCGGACCGGTGAGTTCGCGAGCCTCACATACCGCGACATGCCGTTCGTTCTTGCGCCCAACCTGTGGCGCTGGGTCACGCGGTGGTCGTCGAAGTCGCGCAAGGCTACCGAGCGGGCCCATGGCGATGGGATCCTGGTCGATTTCGAAAGTCCGGAGGCCTTCGAGGAGGTCTTCTGGCGGACGTTCTGCACGCGGACGAAGGGCGCGTTGGGCTTCGGGATGTCGACTCCAGACGAGCGCACGCTGCGGGCGTTTGTCGAGTTTCGCGCCCTGGTGGTGCATCGCCGGGACCCTGCGGGCAAGCGTGCTACCCGCTACCTCTCCAAGAACAACAACAATCTGCTCAGGCTCGAGAGCCTGTGCGCGGATCCGACCGCCACGGTGCTGCTGGCCTATCGCGACCCTTTCGACACCGCGCTGTCGCTCCATCGCATGCACGCGCGCTTCTGCCAGAAGCATGAACAGGATCCATTCGTCGCGGAGTACATGCGCTGGCTATCGCACTACGAGTTCGGTCCGGGCCACCTGCCCTTCTGTCTCGCCCGCGCGAAGATGCAGGAGGGACTGCGGCCCGACCAGCCGGATTACTGGCTTGACTACTGGAACGCCGTGTACGAGCACGTGCTCTTGCAAGAATCGCTCGGTTTCACGCTTGTGGACCACGATGCGCTACGGACCGCGCCTGCGCAACTCATCGCCAGCCTACTGCGGCTGCTACATACGTCGGGCGACGTCGCCGAGCTGGCGGTCGCCATCCGGCCCGTAACCTCGAACGTCGCTGCGCAAGCGTCGTTCGCTCCTTGGCTGATCGAGAAGGCCCAAGCGGTGCACTGGGCGCTTCGACGAAGCCGAAGGAACCTCAGTCCGGAGCGACGGGACGAGGCGTGAGCAACAGACGCGAGCGGGAGCGGACAAGCAAGCGCGGGTTCTACGCGTGGCTCGCGGTGACGCTGGTAGCTCTGCTCGGCATTACCGCCCTCGTGTCGGCGTGGGCGGTCTGGCACGCCATGCACACCGGGTTCTCGGATGGCGGGCGCGAGGCAGTGCTGACGGTCGCGCAGTTCCCTGAGTTGGTGCGGCAGGTTTTCCAGCAGAAGGTCGTGGAAGAGAAGGGGGGCGGCGTCTCCACGGAACTCCTGTGCCTCAAGAAGAAGACGATCACGCCGCACTGGACGCATCGCTTTCCTGCCCCGAAGGATCCTGGCTACTTGCTGTTGTCGTTCGTTCCGCCGGGAAGCACCTATGGCGCGGTCGTCTCCCTGGTGCGCATCGCCGACGGGAAGGAGCTGGCACGCTGGCAACCAGATCTCGACTACGTCTACGCGCACGTCTCGAACAAGCGGTGGCAGCCGGTGGGGTCACGCGGGCGCATCGTGCTCAACAATCCGCTCTTACTTCCTGACGGTTCGCTGATCCTCCTATGGGATCAGAATCGCGATGATGCGACTTGGCCCCTGTGGCAAGCGGCCCGACTGGCTGCTGGACAGAGCGTTCCATCACACGGTAGAGCTTGCGCTCGACGAGAAATCGGTGTGGACGTGCGGCGTATCCGAGCGTGCGTTCCCCGAGGGGAGCTTCATGGCGCGAACCGTGCGCGACGATGCGCTCGTCCGCGTCTCGCTCGCTGGAGAGCTGCTCGAGATCACCTCGGTCTCCAAGATTCTCTTCAACAATGGTCTTGAGAACCTGGTCCTGGGCGGTCCTGAGTTCACCAACGACCCGCTGCACCTCAATCAGATTTCGGTCGCCCGCGAGAGTGGTCCCTATTGGCAGCGGGGTGACCTGCTACTGTCGACCCGTCACAACAATGCGGTGTTCTTGTATCGCCCGGCCACCGGCAAGATCCTCTGGCATCGTGAGCTTCCTTGGCGGCGCCAGCACTCGGCGCGCTTCATCGATGACCACCGCATTTCCGTGTTCGGTAATCAGACCTGCCTGTGCGAGAACCACACACAGGAAGGCTTCTATTCGCCCGACGGCCACAACCGCATCTTCAGCTACGACTTCGCTACCGACGCCACGTCCGAGCCCTGGGCCGACCTGCTGGCGAAAGCGAGACCACGGACTTTGTCGGGGGGCCTGGCCACCGTCCTGTCGGACGGTGGCCTCTTCTTGGAGGAGAGCGACATGTGCAGGCTGCTGCGCTTCACGCAGGACCAGCTGCTCTGGTCGCTTTCCATCGAGTACGACGCAGAGCATTTCAGCAAGACTTTCTTCGCCCGCTACTTGACGCCCGAGCAAGTCGAGGCTCCGCTTCGGGCTCTCGCTTCCACCCCGGTGTGTCGCGAGGTCGCGCTGATGACCTTCAAGGCGAGCGAAGATTGAGCTTGATTCAGCGAGCGAACGTCAGCGCAATCGCAGCACCTCCTCGCGCTTTGCGCCCGGCCTCGCCCGAGCCGGCGACGGTCCCGTCGACCGGCTTCTGGCATGCCACATGGGCGTACGTCAGGCACGGCAACGCCTGCCTGTTATCAGGGATCGCAGCGACGCGCGTCAGGGAAAACCAGGTCGGTTCGTCGTTCCTAGAACGGCGAGAGCGACCGACATGTGCGCGACGGTCAACGCGATCACGTTGCCCACGATGTCGGTCAGGGTTTGTAGCCGTCTCGAGCATGTCAGGTTCGCCGCGATCGAGAGAATCCAGCAAGACGACCGGCGCGCCGGACAGCGGCGCGACAATAGCAGAACGCCCACGCTGAACTGACTCGCCTTGACACGTTTGGCGGTGATAGAAAATCACCATGACCAGCACGTCATCCATCGCATTCACACCCACCCAGGACACCGAGGCGTTCCAGGCCCTCGTGCATCTGGCGGGACGGCGAACGCTGCCCATTTCCGCGGAGCTACTGGCCGAGCACACGATGGCCTTGCCGGGAGGCTGGGATTGGCCCGTCAGGCGGGCGGCGTTCGAGGCGATCTTGCGCCGGCTTTCCTCGGCACGCGGGCAGGAGTTGACCGTCGTGAAGTCGCCGCGAGGCGGGCCATTCGGTGACTACACCCTAAGCAGCCGACAGACCGGGGGCGATCTTCGCTACGCGGTTCGCTTGTATTCGGTGTCTCCCCTGCAGGGCCGCTGCGACTGTCCGGACTTCCTGCGCGGCGCCCTGGGGCTGTGCAAGCACTTGCTAGCGGTCATTGAAGGCCTCGCGGCAAAGCCGCGGCTCTGGCGAGCGGCCGCGGACGGTCCGGCTGCGCAGCTGCCGCGCCTGCGCTGGGACACGACGCTCGCCCCGGCCGGTGCCTTCGATCCGTTGAGCGCCCTGAGCCTGCAGGCCGTCGGCGCATCGGCGCGCGAGCGACCGCCGGCCGGACTGCTGCTCCTCTTTCAGCCCGCCAAGTCCGGGTTGTGGCACCTCGATGAGACCCACGCTGAAGATCCCGAGGCGCGCTTGCATCTGGTCGCCGACTTGCAGAAGTACCAGCGTCTTGCCGGATCCGGGGCGGATCCCGCGGTGGGGGCTGTCCTCGGCGACGAGCGCAACCGTCTGGAACGCATTCTGCGGTTGCGCGCGAATGCGCGAGGGCTGCGAGGAGCCAGCAGTCACGGCAAGCGCCGCTTGTACGACTATCAGAAAGCCGGCGTCGAGCGGTTCCTGACCCAGGGACGGCTGGTGCTCGCCGATGACATGGGGCTTGGCAAGACCACGCAGGCCATCGTGGCGGCGGCGGCACTCCAGGAAGTCGGGCTGGTGCGCCGCGGACTGTTCATTGTTCCCGCATCGCTGAAATCTCAGTGGCAGCGCGAGTGGCAGGCCGTGAGCTCGGCTCCGCTGGTGGTCGTGGAAGGTGGCCCGGAGGCCCGGCGCGACACCTACGCCAAGACTCGCCGCGGATTTCTGGTCACCAACTACGAGCAGGTCGTGCGCGATCTCGATGCCATCGCGGCCTGGGGCGCCGATCTGGTCGTCCTCGACGAGGCCCAGCGGATCAAGAACTGGTCCACGCGCACGGCGCTCACCATCAAGCACCTGCGCCCCACCTATCGCCTGGTGCTGACCGGCACACCGATGGAAAACCGCCTGGAAGAGCTGGCGTCGATCATCGAGTGGGTCGATGACCGTGCGCTCGAGCCCAAATGGCGGCTTCTTCCCCTGCACTCCGCCTACGCCGACGGCACGCGCGAGGTAACAGGCGCGCGCAACCTGACGGCCTTGCGCGCCCGCATCGCGCCCGTGCTATTGCGCCGTTTGCGCTCCGAGGTGCTGGCCCAGCTCCCGCTCCGCCAGGACACCGTGGTGCCGGTGGCGCTGACGGAAGAGCAGCGCGACGCCCACGACGAGCTCAACTTGCCCATCGCCAAGCTTCTGGCCATGGGCAAGCGTCGTCCGCTCACCCCACCCGAATTCCTGCGGCTCATGAGCCTGCTCGCCACCCAGCGCGTGATCTCGAACGGGATGGCTCAGCTCAACTTCAACGAGACGTGGCCGGACCTGCGGCTGCGCGCGCCCACGCCCAAGTTGCTCGAGTCGCTGGCCACGCCCAAGCTCAACGAGCTGCGCGAGCTGGTCGGCAGCCTGGTCGTCACCCAGGGGCGCAAGGTCGTGGTCTTCAGCCAATGGCGGCGCATGCTGGAACTTGCGGCGTGGGCCGTGTCGGATCTGCTCGCGCCCGAGGGGCTGCGCGCCATGTTCTTCACCGGCCAGGAAGGACTACGGCGCCGCACCCAAAACCTCGTCGACTTTCATGACGACCCCAAAGCCGCGATCCTGTTTCTCAGCGACGCGGGCGGCGTGGGGTTGAATCTACAGAAGGCCGCCAACGCCTGCATCAACCTGGAGCTGCCCTGGAATCCCGCCGTGCTCGAGCAGCGCATCGGGCGCATCCACCGCCTGGGGCAGAAGCGGCCGATTGATGTCTACAATCTGGTCAGCCAGCAATGCATCGAAGAGCGCATCGCCGGCATCGTGTCGGACAAGCGAGCCCTCTTCAAGGGACTCTTCGAGGGTGGCAGCGACCAGATCGCCTTCGAGCGCTCGTCCTCGTTCATGACCCTGCTGGAACGCCTGATCGAACCGCCCTCCGTTCCGGCGCCCGCCGTCGTGGAAACCGTGGACGCCGCGACCGACGAGAGCGAGGCGCCTGCCATCGAGGTGGAAGAGATGATCGATGCCGCAAACGCAACGGGCCAGGAGATTCCCGCGTCGCAGCCGGAGATGTCGATCCTGTCTTCTATTTCCCCTTCGCCCGCGATTGCCGGAGACGCCCCGGTTGCGCGTCTGTTCGAGGCCATCAGGGTCGAGCGCGGTAGCGACGGCAGCCTGCGCATCGAGGCGCCTCCAGCCGCCGCTGGCGCGCTCGCCGCGCTCTTCGACGGCATGGCGCGATTGCTGACCGCCGTCGCCGCGCCCCCGCCCGCAGCACCAGAGCAGCATCCGCCCTCCCTGCCGTCGTGACGGTCAGGCCAGAACCGTGAGACCAAGCGCGCGAAAGTCGCGGTCGAATGTCAGGCAGGACATGTCGCCAAGCCGCCTGGGCCGGTCCGCCGAGCAGAAAATGTCGGAGGTCAGTCCAGAGCCGCCTGCTCCCCGGTACGAATCACATCCAGAACCTCTTCGACGGAGGTCGCGGTCATCAGGCGCTCTTTCACGTATTCACTTTCGTGCAGTAACGAGGCCACGATTGCCAGCAGGCGTTGGTGGATGCGGGGCTGGCCGGATGGCGTGAGCAACACGAACAGCAGGTGCGCCTTCTCGGACGTGCCATCGCAGCCGATGCCGCCGGGCGAGCGCAGCATCATGACGAGCGGCTTGCCCAAACCAGGGATGCGAGCGTGGGGCAGCCCGATTCCCTGACCGAGATAGGTACCCACCAACCCTCCACGACCCTGGATGGCGTGCAAGATCTGGCTGGCGGGCAGCGGAAGCGCCGAGGGCGGCATGCGCGCCAGCGCCGACCGGACTGCGGCGATAGGCGAATCGGCTTCGATATCGAAATGGATCCGGTCGCTGGTCAGAACACTGGCGAGGCGTACGGTCTCCTCGTCCTCGAATTCGTCACGGATAGTGCCGACCAGCTCTTCCATCACATCTTCCAGGGTTACAAGCCCAGTCCACTGTCCGCGGTCGTCGGCTACCAGCGCCATGTGGATGCGCCGGCGTTGCATCTCGGCAAAGAGCGTTTCGATGGGGGTGGACTCGGTCGTGGCCAGCAGGGGGCGGCTCAGAGTTTGGAGATCGGACCCGTGGTATTCGCCCCGAATCACCAAATCCTTGACGTGCACGAACCCGGTCGGCCGGGCCGGGTCGCTCGTGATCAGGGGATAGCGCGTGAAGTGCGAGGTTTGGATAATCCGCAGGTTCTCGGCCCAAGACCGTCCAGCGTCGAGCACGCGCACCTGCGCCCGCTGCCTCATCGCATCCCTGACGGTCAGATCTCCGAAGTCGAAGACGTTCTCCATGAACAATAGGCGGCGGAAGGACATCATCCCGCGCTCCTGCGACTGATCCAGGATGATGCGCAACTCTTGTTCGCTGTGCTGCTCGCCGCCGCCCGCGGGCGGAAAGCGGAGCAGGCGAAGGATCCCGTTCGAGGCCCGGGTCAAGAGCCACAGGGCGGGGAAGAAGAGGACATGGAACACGCGCAAGGGTCTGGCGCACGAAAGAGCCGCGCGATCCGCGATCCGGATGGCTATCGACTTGGGCACCAGCTCGCCGAGCAGGATGTGCGAGCCGGAAATGAGCAGGTAGGAGACCCCCATGGCCAGCACGTATCTGGCCGTGCTGGCGCTGGACGTTCCCATGATCATTTCCGCGGTTCGCTCGCCGACCATGCCGAGTGCCACGCTGGCCAAGGTGATGCCGACCTGGCACACGCTGAGGTATTCGTCCAGGTGCCCCTGGATGTCGATCACCAGAATCGCGCGCTGAACACCGTCCGCGGCCAATTGGGTGACACGCGAGGGACGGACCTTGACGATGGCGAACTCCGCCAGCACGAAAAACGCGTTCAAGGCGAGTAGCACCAACAAGGCAAGAGCGAGAACCGGCGGTTCCACGGCAAGGTCGATATCCACGATCCCGTCTTGCCACGTTCCCTGTCCGGTGGGAAGGCGAGCGGAGAGGGAGCCATCGTTTCCGGTGAGAGGGAGCCGCTGACGTGTGCATCCCAGTCGGCCCGCATGAGCTTGGCGACGACCGTCTCAGATATCTGAGATAGTGGGTGGCTAACCTTGCAGTTTCAGAAGACAACCTTGTTGGCGCGGACCTTGCTACACTTGGAAATGCATGCGGTTTATTCGGATATTCCAGGGCGCGACCGTTCTGGTCGTGTTGCTGGCCATCGCGCCGGGCCGGGCCGCCGGGCAACCCGAGGGGAAAGACTCGGCCGTCTTGCACCGCACGCTCATGGAATTCGTCCGACTGCGCGCGGACTTGGACCGGATGAACGCGGAGGTCGCGGACCTCAAACGGGGCGAGCGATCGGTTCGAGATGACTATCGCTTGCGCGATCGAATGGCGGATACGGAGGCCCTGGCGCAAAAAGTGACGCGGGTCGAAGCGCGCCTGCGCGCACTCGGCTGGACGGAAGGCCCGGTGGCCCGCCCAAGCCCGCCCGTCGCGCCACCGCAGGCCCTGCCACAAGACGGGAGCTTGGAACTGGAAGCCAAGGCTGGTTTGTTCGCCGATCAGGCGAGAAAGCTCGACCGAGAAGCGACCGTGCTGACGGGAGCCGCGAACGAACTGCGTAGCCGCAGGGCCCTGCGCCGCCGCGCGGGCGCCTGGGATCGGGATCCCTTTTCTGGGCTCGAGTCCTCGAAGCGCAGTCTGGCGATCTCGACGATTTCGCAAAAATCCGTCCCCACCAACTCGGCCGGAGCGGATTCGACCACGCGAGGCGCGACGGGGACGAGCAGCACCCAAACCGCGGCCGGGGCGCCGGTAAACAGCGCACCTGTTGGCGGGACGTCCGAGACCGCTGCAGTTCCGCCCCCGACCCTCGCCGTCCCTGGGGGCGCGGTATCCGATACTGGCGCCGCGCCGTCGGTCGCGCCCGAAACGGCCGCTTCCTCGAAGACGTCTCCCCTGACCCAGAACGCCGGGTTGGACCGCCAGTCGTTCGAACAGCGCCTCTATCTCGATCCCGCCACCGCCGCGGAATTGCGCCACGCCCTGGGCGGCGCCGGGGCCGCGTCGGACCCCGACGCCCTCGATCGCGCCGCCGCCGCCCTGCGGGCCCGCGCCCAAGCCTTGAACGCGCAAGCGAAATCCTTGCTGGCCAAGAGTCGGACGCCGTGATCCCGATCTCGAATTGATCCGCCAAAGTGCGCGTCTACGCGTGAATTCGGGCTAGTATCGCGCGCGATGCGTGTGCGCATCGTCGCCATAGTCGGATTCTGCTTGTGCGCTCTGGTCGTGAAGGCACGCGCCGATCAGGTTGGCTACGACTGGCGCCTGGAGGACGGTTTCGAGTACGACACGAACCCCGAGCGCGCCGAGCGCATCGCGGGCGTCGACGCGGGGCCTTCCGTGCCTGCTTCTCTCCTGGCGCGCCTCGTGGCATCGGGCAGCCTCTCGACTCCCCTCGGTCGGCGCAATTCCCTGGCGCTCTCGGGCGCAGTCGGAGGCAAATGGTTCGTCGGCAGTGAAGCGCGCGCCGACAACGTGCTGGTCATCCAGGCCGCGGCCGCCGAGTCCCTGCGGCTTGGACGACGCACCCGGGCAGCCTTGATGGGCGCGTACTATGACGTTTACCAACGCCGTTCCTTCGACCTGCCCGATTTCCGCTCGACCGCGCCATCGCTACGGCTCGACCAGGGAATCGCCAAGTCCCTGCAAGCCTCGATCGGCGGTGGCTTCCGCATCTTCACCTTCAAGCCCGACCACAGCTACAGCTTCACGTCACCCACCGCGTTCATCGCCATCCGACAAGTGCTGCCGGGGGATCTGCTGGAAGGCGGCGCCGATTGGGAATGGAGCGCGGGCGGCAGCCTGGAGGCGCGCGACTTCGTGGGCCCAGCCTGCAGCGCGAGCAGCTGTGCCGACAGCGCCGGCGCCGCCCGCCACCGGGACCGATTCTGGATCGCGCACGCGGAATGGAGTCGTACCGGAAGCTGGCTGTTCGGCTCGGGGGCGGCGTTGCACGTCAACCAATCGAACAGCTACGGCGAAGCCCTCGTGCGTGGCCTGTTTCACGTTCGCGCGGTCATCCCCTTGCTCTGGGATCTGTCGCTATCGGCGCGCGGCGAAGTCGTCGTCACTCGCTACTCCGATCCCTTGACGTTCCTGCAGCCGGTCGCCGGACTGCCCAGCGCCAGCATCGAAGACGAAGCCCGCAGCACCCTGAGACTCGATCTGGCGCGTCTTTTCGAGGGGCGCTTCGAGATCGGCGCCCGCTATGTCTACTACACCAGCGCTCCCACCTCGGGCGCGGTAGAATTCCGCCGGCAGACGCTGCTCCTTTACCTCGCCTTTCTCGACGAACGTTAGTCGCGTGGTTCCATCTCGGCATTTTTCTCGCGCGCCAAGGATTTCGATCTTCGTCGTTGACTTCCGGGGTGCACAGGCAAAGAATGGCGGCCCGAGTTGAGGTACGAACTCATTATCGCAACTCGGGTGCTTGAGCAGGTGCTGAGCCTGTCCACTGGGCCCGAAGGAGGCAAGGAATAATGGCCGGCGGGACAAGGGCTCTCCCCAAACGCACGAAGTTCATCTTCGTTTCCGGGGGTGTTGTTTCATCCCTCGGCAAGGGATTGGCATCGGCTTCGATCGGTTCGCTGCTCGAAGCCCGAGGCCTCAAAATCACCATCCAGAAACTCGACCCGTATCTCAACGTCGATCCGGGAACCATGAACCCCATGCAGCATGGGGAGGTCTTCGTCACCGACGACGGCGCCGAGACCGATCTGGATCTCGGGCACTACGAACGGTTCTTGTCGCAGCGGATGAGTCGCCTCAACAACGCGACCTCGGGCCAGATCTACCAGACCGTCATCCAGAAGGAGCGGCGCGGAGAGTACCTGGGAGGCACGGTGCAGGTGATCCCGCACGTCACCGACGAGATCAAGGCGCGCATTCTCGAGTGCGCCGGCGACGTGGACGTGCTCATCGTCGAAATCGGCGGAACCGTGGGCGACATCGAGTCCCTGCCCTTCCTCGAAGCGGTTCGCCAGCTTCGTTTCGAGATGGGACACCAGAACGCCATCTCGGTCCACGTCACCCTGGTTCCCTATCCTCGGCGCCGCGGGCGAGATGAAGACCAAGCCGACCCAGCATTCGGTGATGAAATTGCGCGAGATCGGCATCCAGCCCGACATCCTGCTATGCCGATCGAGCCGGCCGGTGGGCACCGCGCTCAAACAGAAGATCGCGCTCTTCACCAACGTCGCCCCCGACGCCGTGTTTTCCGCCGAAGACGTGGACTGCATCTACGAGGTCCCCGCCAAATTCCACAAACAGGGCGTGGACGAGAAGATCGCGGAGTTGCTCAACATCTGGTCGCGTGCCCCCGAGCTGACCGGCTGGGAACAGGTCGTCGAGCGCATGCGCAGCCCGCAATCCGAGGTCGAGATTGCGCTGGTCGGCAAGTACGTCGAGCTGGGCGAATCCTACAAGAGCCTCAACGAGGCCATCATGCACGGTGGAATCGCCAACGACTGCCGCGTGCATCTACGTCACGTCGATTCCGAGGAGATCGAGCGCAAGGGCGCGAGCTGCTTGGAGAGTGCGGACGGCATCCTGGTGGCGCCGGGCTTCGGAACGCGCGGCAGCGAAGGCAAGATCGAGGCCGCACGCTATGCGCGCGAGAAGGGTGTTCCCTACTTCGGCATCTGCCTGGGGCTGCAGATCGCGACCATCGAGTTCGCGCGCAACGTGGCCGGTCTGCGCGGCGCAAACTCGACGGAGTTCGAGCCCAAGCCCGCGCATCCCGTCATCGATTTCATGCCCGACCAGCGCAACGTCACGGACAAGGGCGCTACCATGCGCCTCGGTGCCTACCCTTGCGTGCTCGCCCCGGGCACGCGTGCGCGAAGCCGCCTACGGCGTGCGCGAGATCTCCGAACGACACCGCCATCGCTACGAGGTCAACAACGACTACCGCGAGCGTCTGACGGCGGCTGGCCTCGTGATTTCAGGCGTGTCGCCCGACGACCAGCTGGTAGAGATGATCGAGCTGCGCAACCACCCCTACTTCGTCGGACTGCCAGTTCCACCCCGAGTTCAAGTCGCGACCGCAGAACCCGCACCCGCTCTTCCGATCCTTCATTGGCGCTGCGCTGCGTATGCGGTTGGAGAAGCGACGCAAGCTTCCAGCCGTCGCCGAAGCCCATCCGGTGGCCTAGCAGCCCGTGGCAAAAGTCTCCGCGTCGCCGTTCGGGCGGGTCTAGCCCACTGCGGCGTCGCCGCTCGCTTGAATACCTCTAGTATTCGGCGCTTCGCTGCTCCTTGCATCCGGGCCGAACCCACTCCGAACGGCTCGGTCAGACTTTCGCCACGGGCTGCCAGCTCCGCTGGCGAGGGCCTTCGTCCCAAACCCCTCGGCTCCACGAGCCCGCGTAGACGCTTCGCAGCAATCGAACGGTTCGCACATTTCTTTCTTGACCCTAGCAATCTGCGTACCATGCGAGGCTTTTGCTTTTCCAACCCGTGGCACGGTGCTATCAAAGAAGGGAGAATCTGCCGATGATGTGATCGTCCGCGAACGGTAACGCAATGTCCATGGAGATCAAACAGCATCTCAAGCTATCGCAGCAGCTCGTCATGACGCCGCAGCTGCAGCAAGCGATCAAGCTGCTCCAGCTATCTCGCGTCGAGCTGGTAGACATGGTGCGCGATGAGCTGCTCGAGAACCCCGTCCTCGAAGATGCGGTCGACGTCTCGGCCGAGCAGGCCAAGCCGAACAGTACCGAAGAGCCTGTCGACGGAGCCTTGCGGGAGGCGGAGACCGAACGCATCGGTCAAACCGAGACTCCCTTGACCCCGGTTTCCGGGGACAAGGTCGACAATACGGCCGAGGTCAAGGCCGATTCGCGTTCCGACGAGGCGGTGGCCGATTTCGACTGGGACACCTATCTCGAAACTCAGTCCAACGCCGCGCCCATGCCGTCGTTTCGTTCCAATTCGGACGAGCTGCCGTCCATCGAGGCAACGCTGACGCGCGGCGCGTCACTCTTCGACCACCTGGAATGGCAGCTCAAGCTGACCCGCGGATTCTCGAAGGAAGAAGAAGGGGTTGCCTTGCTCATCATCGGTAACCTGACGCCGGATGGCTATCTTGACGTGCCCCTGGAGGAGCTGGCCGAGGAGGCCAGCGTCCCCCTGGCCTTCGTGGAAGGGGTGCTGGCGCGCGTACAAGAGTTCGACCCACCCGGCGTGGCCGCGCGCGACCTGCAGGAGTGCCTGCTGATCCAGGCGCGCCACGTAGGGGCCGATGACGATCTGGTCGTCGGAATCATCAGCAAGCACCTTCACAACCTGGAGAAGCGCAACTACGCGGCCATCGCCAAGGACCTCGACCAGCCCCTCGAAGAGATCTACGAGGCGACCAAGGTCGTTCTGGCCTTCGATCCCAAGCCCGGCCGCGCCTACACCGACGAGGAATCCAACTACATCACGCCCGACGTCCACATCCAGAAGGTCGGCGACAAGTATTTCGTCGTTGCCAATGACGACGGCCTGCCCAAGCTGAAGATCTCCGACTTCTACCGGATCGCGCTCTCGAAAGGTCCCAAGGCCCGCGAATACATCCAGGAACGCCTGCGCAGCGCCCAGTGGCTGATCCGTTCCATCCAGCAGCGCCAGCGCACCATCGTACGCGTCACCGAATCGATCCTGAATTTTCAGCGCGAGTTCTTCGAAAAGGGCTCCGCCTACCTGAAGCCGCTCATCCTGCGTGACGTCGCCGACGATATCGGCATGCACGAGTCGACGGTTTCGCGCGTGACCACCAACAAGTACGTGCACACCCCGCAGGGCATCTTCGAGCTCAAGTACTTCTTCAACTCGGGCATCACCCGCACCAACGGCGACGACCTGGCATCGGAGGCGGTCAAACTGAAGATCAAGCAGATCGTCGCCAACGAAGACGCCAAACACCCCCATTCCGACCAGAGGATCGTCGAGCTGCTCCGGGAGCAGAGCATCGAGATCGCCCGGCGAACCGTGGCCAAGTACCGCGAGCAACTGAGGATTCAGCCCAGCAGCAAGCGCAAGCAAGTTTTCTAGCCCATCCCGTCCTCACCTCATAACGTCCCCTGGAGGCACATTCGATGCAGCTTTCGACCACGTTCCGACACATGGAAGCTTCCCCTGCTGTCAAGGATTACGCCGAGGAGCGCCTGGAGAAGATCAAGAAGTACTTCAGCCGCGACCCGATTGCCGCGCACGGGACCTTCTCCGTGGAGCGCAATCACAATCACACCTCGGAGTTCTCGCTCACCCTGCCGAACGGTATCGTCATCCAGGCGCGGGAAACCACCGAGGACATGTACTCCTCCATCGACCTTTCGGTGGCGCGTATCGAGCGCCAGGTGCGCAAATGGAAGGAGAAGATCCGTACCCACAAGCCGCACGGTGGGCCTCCCCTTCAGGTTCGCCAGACGGTTTTGGCCGCCGAGAACCTCGAGCCGCAACCCGGTGCCACGGACGATTCCAGGTCCCAGGTTGGGAACGTCCCGGTCATTCGCGACGCCACCGAGGACGTTCGCACGCTGCAGCTGCGCGATGCCGCCATGCAACTCAATCTCGTCGAACGGGACGTGCTGGTCTTCGTGGATGCCGACAAGAATACCCTCTCGGTCATCTACCGCCGCAAGGACGGCAACTATGGTCTCATAGAGACCGGCGTGGCCGCCCCGTCCGCCTAGTCCGCCAAGTCCGTCTCGTCCATCATCAGCAGTTCAGGTCATGTCATGAAGGTTGTCGATTTTCTCTCACCCGACGCCATCATCCCCGCGCTTTCGGGCGCGACCAAGGGCGAGGTCTTGGCTGAAATGTCAGGTTTCCTTGCCCGGAGGCAAGCGGCGGAAGGTGGGCGGATGGCGATCGATCCGCAGACCCTTTGCCGCGTGCTCGAGGAACGCGAATTGCTGGCCTCTACCGCCATCGGTGACGGCATTGCAATTCCGCATGGCAAGCTCGACAGCATCGAGAGCTTGGTCGGCGCCCTCGGGCGCTCCGTGCCGGGGCTGACCTTCGATTCCATCGATGGCAAACCGACCCACCTCGTGTTCCTGTTGGTCGCGCCATCCAACTCGGCCGGCATCCATCTCAAGGCCCTGGCGCGACTATCGCGCCTGTTTCGCGATGCCAGCTTCCGGCAACGTCTGCTGGACGCTCCGGATGGCGCTACCATGTACCAAACCATCGCGGAGGAGGATGCCAAGCAGTGAGTGACACCGGCGGCCTGGGGACCAACCTCACGGTTCGTTCGCTGCTGAGCGAAACCGCGGGCTTGCGGCTCGTCCTGCTCGCGGGCGAGTCTGGGCTTGGCCGCCGCGTGGCCTTTCACCGCGTGCAGAAGCCCGGGTTGGCCCTGGCGGGATTCGTACGCCAGGTTCAGCCCGAGCGCGTGCAGATCCTGGGCGCCACGGAGCTGGCCTATCTTGCCAGCCTTCCTGTCGAAGAGGCCCGGCACGGAATCGAGACCTTCATGGCCATCGAGCCGGCCTGTATCGTGGTGACCAAGGGGCTCGACGTTCCAGCCGAGCTGTTCGAGGCCGCGGATCGCCTGGGCGTGCCACTGCTGCGAACTCCGCTGCGTTCGTCGGTCGCCATCCAATCCATCCAGACCTATATCGAACGCGAACTCGCGCCCACGGCGAGCGTCCACGGGGTGCTGATGGACGTGCTCGGGATCGGCATCCTCCTACTCGGCAAGAGCGGCATCGGCAAGTCCGAGGCCGCCCTGGAGCTCGTCATGCGCGGACACCGCATGGTCGCCGACGATCTGGTCGAGGTCCGCCGCAGCGCCCACGACATCGTGGTGGGCTGGTCGGCCGAACTCATCAAGCACCACATGGAGGTGCGCGGGATCGGCATCATCAACATCAAGGACATGTTCGGCGTGGCCTCCGTGCGCGACGAAAAGCGCATCGAGCTGGTCATGGAGATGGTGCGCTGGGAAGAATCCGAGGCCGCGGATCGCGTGGGCCTCGACGACCAGACCTACCCGATCCTCGACGTTCCGGTTCCCATGTTGCGCATTCCCGTCAGCCCCGGCCGCAACGTCAGCTCGCTGGTCGAGGTGGCGGCGCGCAACCGCCTGCTGCAGGTGCGCGGCCACCATGCCGCCCGCGAGTTTCAGGAACGGCTGGATCAAGCCCTGGCCGAGGCCAGGCAGCGCCGCTTCCGCGGCGACGTGGAGTAGCCGTGAAGTTGGTCGTCATCACCGGCGTCTCGGGTGCGGGCAAGACCACGGTCAAGAGCGCGCTCGAGGATCTAGGCTTCTACTGCGTCGACAACCTGCCCATCGCGCTTCTGCCCAAGTTCATCGAGCTTCTGGCGGGACGCGAGGAGGTGACGCGGGCCGGATTGGTGGTGGATGCCCGCAGCGGCGATTTTCTCACCGACACCTCACGCGTGCTCTCCGATCTGCGCGCGGCGGGGCATTCCATCGACGTGCTCTTCCTCGACGCGCCAAGCGAGATCCTGTTGCGGCGATTTTCCGAGACGCGCCGACGGCACCCGTTGCTCGGCAAGGACATCCGGGCGGACATCGAAGCCGAACGCGCCCGACTTGGCGCGCTGCGCTCCGAGGCCACCGCGGTCATCGACACCGGGGAGCTCAACGTCCATGGCCTGCGTTCCATCGTCCTCGGACGCTACGGTCGCGCCGAAGGCAACCTGGCCGTCACGGTGATGTCATTCGGGTTCAAGTACGGCCTGCCCACCGAGGCCGATATCGTTCTCGACGTCCGTTTCTTGCCCAACCCCTTCTTCGTCAGCACCCTGTCGGCCCTGTCCGGCGAGGCCGAGGCCGTCCGCGACTACGTCATGGAGAGCCAGGAGACGAGACTCTTCCTGGAAAAAGCCGAGGAGCTACTCACCCTTTGCGTGGCAGCCTTCGAACGCGAGGCCAAAACCTATGCGACCATCGCCATTGGGTGCACCGGCGGCAGGCACCGCTCGGTGGTCATCGCGAACGAGATCGGCCGCCGACTGGATGCCTTCCAGGTCGAGGTCAAGCACCGTGACATCGCGCGCGGCCGACCGGCCTCGGAGATCGAGGCCCAGAAGTGAGATCCCGCCAGCAAACAACCTCGCCATCTCGTGCAAAAGTTGTAATCTATCACTGGTATCGACCTCAGGCATAACCGGCTGAAATTCTATGTCTTCACCAGGGAACAGGACGATTGAACCTATGGTGGGCGTGGTCGTGGTATCGCACGAGCAGGTGGCCTTCGCGCTTATCGAGGCCGCTCGCCGGGTGGTGGGAACCATCCCCAACATGGCGGCCGCCTGCGTATCGGCCGGGGAGGACAGTGCGTCGATCATGCACAAGGTCGCGCAGGCCTGCGGGCAGGTGGACGACGGCGCCGGCGTACTGCTGCTGGTGGATGTCTACGGCTCCACGCCGTTCAACGTGTCCATGACCATGGCCGACGGCACGCGCGGCGCCGAGGTCGTGAGTGGTGTGAACCTGCCCATGTTGCTCAAGCTGGCCACGCTCGACCGGTGCGCCCTCTCCCCTGTCGCCCTGGCCATGGAAGTGCAGGAATGCGGGAAGCGTTCGATTCGCCTCGGATCGGAAATGACTGGTAAGGTGACGGTGGGAGGAAAACACTGACGTGGCGGACCCCGCACAGCACGTCGCACGCCAGGAGCAAAAGATTCGCAATCGCGCCGGCATGCATGCGAGGGCGGCGGTGAAGTTCGTCCAGCTTGCCGCCCACTTCAAGTCCGAGATCAGGGTCATCAAGGACGACAGCAGCGTCAACGGCAAGAGCATCATGGGCCTTCTGACCCTGGTGGCCGCCTGGGGCCTCAGCATCGTCATCGAGGCCGAGGGGCCGGACGCCGACGATGCGGTGGCGGCCTTGAGTGCGCTCGTCGACAACGGCTTCGGGGAAGGCGTGGTCGATGATTAGGCTGGCCGGCGTCGGCGCCTCCCCCGGCATCGCCATGGGCGTGGCGCATTTTCTCGGCGGTCGCGTGGAGGTGCAAGAGCGGCGCATTTTCACCGACGAGGTCGATCAGGAGCTGCGCCGATTCGAGGATGCGCTGTCGCGCAGCGATGCCCAGCTACGCCGGATCCAGCAGCAAATCGCCGAGCAAGTGGGCGACGGTCAGGAGTACCGAATTCTGGAAGCCCACCGCATGATGTTGGCCGACGTGCATCTGGTCGGGGAGACCAACAAGATCATACGCCAGGATCAGGTGTCGGCGGAATGGGCCTTGCGCCGCGCGCTCGACCAAGTCCAGGTGGTCTTCGCCAGCATCGAGGATCCGTACTTCCGCGAGCGCCGCAGCGACATCGACATGATCGGCGAGCGCATCCTGCGCAATCTGCTTGGCATGACGCCGCCGGGACACGAAGGCGTGCCCAAGGGTGCCGTGGTGTTCGCGCACGACCTTTCGCCGGCGGACATCACCCAGCTCGGCCGTGCCGGCGTCAGCGGATTCTTCACCGAAGGCGGGGGCAAGACCTCGCACGCGGCGCTGGTCGCGCGCGCCCTCGGGCTGCCGCTGGTTGCGGGGGTTCAGGATTTCATCAAGCACATCCGTACCGGCATGACCGTGATCGTCGACGGCGGCCGAGGCGAGGTCATCCTGGAACCGGACTTCGGCGTCCAGGAACGATTCGCGGATCGGGCGGCGCGCGATCTGGTGCAGGCCGAGCGCCTGGCCAAGGCGCGCGAGGCGCCCGCGACCACGCTCGATAGCGTGCGTATCCAGCTGGCGGCCAACGTCGAGCTGCTCGAGGAGATTCCGGTTTCGGTCGAGCTGGGCGCCGATGCAGTCGGGCTCTTCCGCACCGAGTTCCTGTACCTCGAACGATCGACCCTGCCCACCGAGGAAGAACAGTACCAGCATGCCGTGGCGGCCTTGCGAGCGATGGAAGGCCGCAACGTGATCTTCCGAACCCTCGACCTCGGTGGCGACAAGTTGCCCATGTCGGTGCGCATTCCCGCGGGCAACAACCCCGCGCTCGGACTGCGCTCGATCCGGTACTCGCTGTGGCGGCGCGACCTCTTCCGCGCGCAACTGCGGGCCTTCTATCGGGCCGCGGCAACCGGGCCATTGCGCATCATGTTCCCCCTTATTTCCGGCGTGGCGGAATGGCGTATCGTGCGCGAGGTGTGCGCCGACGTGTGCGACGAGCTCGCGCGGGACGGACTCGAACATAACCGCGAGGCTCCCCTCGGCGCCATGATCGAGACGCCCAGCGCCGCCATCATCGCCGACTTTCTCGCGGACGAGAGCGAGTTCCTGTCCATCGGTACGAACGATCTCATCCAGTACTCACTGGCCGCCGATCGCCAGGACGAGCACGTGGGCTACCTCTACCACCCACTTCATCCGGCCATCCTGCGCTCGATCCGGGCCGTGGTCTTGGCGGCGAATGGCCGCGGAAAGCCCGTCGCCATGTGTGGAGACATGGCCGGGGATCCGCGATTTACCTGGGTGCTGATCGGCCTAGGCCTTCGCTCCTTGTCGATGGCGCCGCGCTCGATTCCCATGGTCAAGTCCATCATCCGTTCGACCCGGCTCAGCGAGGCGCAGAAGCTCACCGAGGAAATCATGACCCTGCGAACCGAGGACGAGATTGAGGAAGCCGTGAACCGAACCATGCGGCAGAGGTTCCCTCTGGAATTCAGCGAAGAAGTCTAGTCGCCGCCGCCTGTGGACATTCGCATGCGAGGCGATGTCCGCGTTCGGGTCGAAGGTGCCTACGCCCGGCAACAGGTCCTCGATGGTCTGGTCGTCGATGGAGACATGCACAGCGTTAGTCACGAGGCGGAAATCTGCTTCGGGTGTGACTGCTACTCTGACGATTCGCGAATCTCCCATGCCCTTATATGTGGAGGTTTGGCGCATCCCCTCCTACAGCCTCCCCCATGCAGGTGCGCGCCCACTCAGCCTCGAAACAGCAGGCAGGAAAGACAGCATGACTAGCAACAAACTGGCGATTCTCGTACTCCTGGTTGGAACCATCGGCGCATGTGGCGGTCGCAGTGCCCTCAGGGCGGTGCGCGACGGCGGAGAGGCGGCGGACAGCCGCGGCCTCTCCGACGGCAGCAGCGACGGCGTCAGGCAGGTCGACGGCCCGCGGGACTCGGCGCTTCGCGATGGGCCTTTCGCGGATGGACCTGGGGGGGATTCCGCGCCAACCGATACGCGACGAACGGATGTTTCACTGCCGACCGATTTGCGAGATGGTGGCCTGGCCGATTCCGGCGCGCCGGATGCCATGGGTGATGCCGCGCCAACCCTGACCAACATCGAGGTGGCTCCGCCGAGCCCGACCATCGCGGTGGGCGTGGCCTACACCGGGCTGGTCGTCACCGCGATCTTCTCCAACGGCAGCACTACCGACGTCACCGGGGCTTCCACCTTCGCGTCCAGCGACACGACCATCGTTCAAGTTTCCGGACACACCCTGACCGGCCAGCGAGCGGGCTCGGCCACCATCACGGTGACCTATCGCGGGGACACGGCCACGGCCAAGGTCACGGTCACCAGTTCGCCTCTGCAGAGCATCTCCATCGAAGGCGCTGCCCCGGTACCGCTGGGACAGTCCATTCTCATCACCGCCACCGGCGTGTTCGCCGACGGAACCAAGCAGGACATCACGGCGGAGGCCGCCTGGGCGTCTTCGAATACCAGCCTTGCCACCGTCGCGCTCGACAGCGCCAGCTCGAAGGAGAGGGTCACGGGTATCAAGGCGGGCACGCTGACCGTCACCGCCACCCTGGCCGGGATTACGGGCACGGCGTCGATCGCGGTGACCGCCGCGCCCATGACCAGGATCGACATCACCCCGACGCAATCCATCATCCAACGCGGCGTCTCGCAACAGTTCCAAGCCACGGCGACCTATGCCGATGGCACGACTGGCGATGTGACCCAGCTGGCGACGTGGGCTACCAGCGACGCATCGGTCGCCGCGGTCACCTCCGGCGCTTCCGGGGTCATCGTGCGTGCGCTGGGGAGCGGAACCGCCACCATTTCCGCCACCGTCGGGACCATCACCGGCTCGACGACGGTCACCGTGACCACGCCAACCCTGCTATCGATCGCCCTTGCGCCGCCGACTTGGTCACCCGAGGTGGGCGGCACGCAGAACTTCACCGCGACCGGCACCTACTCGGACAACAGCACGGCGGACCTGACTGTTTCGGCAACCTGGTCGTCGACCAACGATGCCGCGGTCGCGGTGTCGAACGCCGCGGGAGAAAAGGGAAAGGCTACGGCCCTCGCCGATGGCAACGCCCTGTTGCAAGCCACCTTCTCGGGCGTGACAGGAACGGCGACAGTCAGGGTTTCATCGTCGCCCCTTGTCAGCATCGCGGTCACGCCCAATCCGTTGGCCCTGGTGCTGGGCCTGGACGCATCGCTGGTGGCGACCGGCACCTACCAGAATGGGACCACCCAGATCCTCACGGCCCAGGTGGCTTGGACGGTGGCGGATCCGACCATCGCCAGCGTATCGAACGCCGCCGGTACCGCAGGCTTGGTAGCCAGTCTCGCTGTCGGATCGACAACAGTCACGGCGACGCTCTCGGGCATCAGCGGCAAGGCGGCCATCACCGTGGCGCAGGCGAAACTCATTTCCATTGCCGTGGCGCCGACCAGCGCGAACATCAGCGCGGGCACCAAGCAACCATTCACGGCGAGTGGCACCTACGATAACGGCGCCACGCCCGACCTCACGACGCAAGTGACCTGGACCTCGAGCGACATCACCGTGGCCCAGGTTTCCAACGCCGCGGGCAGTAATGGCGTCGCCACATCGCTCGTTGCGGGCACCTCGACCATCACCGCGAGCCTGGATGGCGTATCTGGTTCGGCCACCTTGACTGTCGGAGCTCCGCTGCTGACCTCCGTCATGATCGCGCCTGCGTCCGCGAGCATCGAGGTTGGCAACACGCAGGCCTTCACCGTGACGGCTGTCTACCAGAACGGCACCACCGCCGCGGTTGCCGGGACGTGGAGCTCCTCGGACATCGCGGTGGCTACAGTCGCCGCCGGCGCCGGGGGCAGGCGAGTGGTCGCCACGGGTGTGGCCGCCGGCACCACGAGCATCACGGTCACCTACCAAGGCCTTACCGACAGCGCCACGTTGACTGTCACCGCCGCGCCGACCTTGGTCGGGCTCACGGTCACCCCGGCCAACCCCGCCAGCATCCTCGTCGGAGCCACCCAGCAGTTCCAAGCCTCCGCCGTGTTCAGTAACGGCACCACCACCGTGGTCACTGGCAGCGCGAACTGGACGTCCTCCGATGCCAATGTCGCCTCGGTATCGAATGGTGGCGGTGGCCCCGGCGGCGGCGGGCCTGGTGGCGGCGGTCGCGGTCTGGCCACGGGCGTTGGCGCGGGCACCGCAACCATCACGGCCACCTACAGCGGGTTCACGGCGACCGCCACCATCACCGTGCGCAACCCGACCCCGACGGGCCTGACCATCACGCCGTCGGCCGCCTCGGTCGTGGTCAACGGAACGCGGCAATTCGTCGCCTCGGTCGAGCTCGACGACGGAACCACGCAAACGGTGACAGGCGCAGCCTCGTGGACGACGTCGGATGGAACCATCGCCAGCATCACCACGGGCGGCGGACCGGGCGGCGGAGGTGGACGCGGTCTGGCAACCGGCATCGCCGGGGGCACCGTCACCATCACCGCGACCTATGGCGGCTTCACCGCGACCGCCTCGCTCACCGTAACTGCCGCGACCCCAACCGGCATCGTGTTGACGCCGGCCTCTCCGTCGATCCAGGTTGGCCAGACGCAGGCCTTTGTGGCCACCCTGGTCTACAGCGACAACACCACCTCCGTGGTGACAGCCCAGGCGACCTGGAGCTCGTCGGATCCCTCGGTTGCCACCGTCACCACCCCCGGGGGCGGACCCGGACCGGGTGGCGGTGGCGGCGGAGGGACCGCAACCGCCATCGCCAAGGGCTCGGCCACCATCACCGCGACCTATGGCGGTTTGTCGGGCACGGCTACCTTGACCGTCACCGACCCGCCCCTGGCCTACGTCCAGGTAACGCCGACGAATCCCAGTATCCCCGTGCAGGCCACCACGCAGTTCATCGCAACCGCGGTGTTCACCGACTTCTCGACCCGCAACGTGACCGCGCTCGCGACCTGGAGCTCCTCGGACACCTCCGTCGCCGTGGTGGCGAACGCGGGCGCCGCCATCGGACGTGCCTCCGCGCTTGCCGAGGGTACCGCCACGATCACGGCAACCTACCAGGGGTCGTCCGGGACCTCCCTTCTCACGGTTGCGGGGAGCGTGAAATCCCTCGCCGTAACACCGACCAGCCCGACCACCGTGCTCGGGCTACCGGTGGCCTTCGTGGCCACGGCGATCCTCTCCAACACGACGACCTTGGTAGTGACCGGGAGCGCTTCCTGGGTGACGTCGGATGCCACTGTCGCGACCGTGACCGCCGCAGGAATCGTCACGCCGGTGAAATCCGGTACGGTCACTGTTACCGCGACCTACCTCGGCCAGTCCGGCACCAGCACGCTGACCGTCAGTCCGGCCACGCTTTCTGCCATCGCCATCACGCCGAACCCGCTCTCCCTGACGACGAATGGCAGCCAGCAACTCACCGCAACCGGGACCTACAGCGACGCGACAACGCGCGATTTGACCGGCGTGGTGACGTGGCTTTCATCCTCGCCTGCCGTTGCGACCGTGTCCAACGCGGCCGGATCCCGCGGGCTGCTGACCGCGACCGGGGTCGGAACGACGACCGTGACCGCCGCTTTCCAGGGCGTCACATCCTCGAATGATTTGGTCTCGGTCTCCACCCTGTTACCGCTGTGACCAAGGAGCGCGAGCGAGCGTCATGCGCGAAGAATGAAGCCGACCGACTGTCCCGTGGCTCGTCCAGCGCCCCGGAAGGAATAGAAGCGTCTTGCGGGATCGCACAGCGTGCAATCGGCGCTAGCGTCGATGTGATCGGGCGGGATCCCCTCGGCTTCGAACTCCAGCCGCTGAAACGCGCGCAGATCGATGCGCGACTTGCGTCCCGCTGAAGACAGAATGACGTCATTTTGCCGGGCCTCGGGCATGGCCGCGAGGAACGCGTCCTCCACCTCCACGCCGACCTCGAAACAACATGGACCGACGCATGGCCCTTGCGTCACGTACAGATCTATCGGCCGGCAACCGAAGTGCGAAACCATGGCCCGCACACCAACCCGCGCCATGCCACCCACCGTACCGCGCCAGCCTGCGTGCAGGGCCGCGCACGCCCCGGTGCGCGGGCAAGCCAGCAAGATCGGCGTGCAGTCCGCCACGTGAACCGAGAGCCCCAGGCCTGGTTCGTCGCTGCAAAGACCATCGGCATGCTGCGCGGCGATCGTGACCGGGTCATCGGCGCGCCCCACCCGCAAGATCCGAACCCCGTGGACTTGCGAGACGCGGAACATGGCCAAAGCGCGGGAAGCGGCAAGGAGGCGGCGGTGGTTCTCCGTCACGCACGCTAGATCGTCGCCCCATTTCCAGCCCAAGTTCAGCGTATCGAACGGCGCCGCGCTGACGCCGCCCGCGCGCATGGTGAATCCGTGGCGAAAACCCGCCGGCATTCGCGTGGACACGAGAAGCGGCAACGTTTCGATCATTGCACAAGTTCCCGTAGGGCCGCGAGCGCGGCCATGAAATCTTCCGGCGGCGCGGACTCGAACTCGACCCACTTGCCGGTCGTGGGGTGATGGAAACCGAGCGTCCGGGCGTGGAGGGCCTGCCGGCCAAGCCGCCGGGCGATGGCACGCAAGTCCTCGTCGCGCGGACTGCGGCCGTAGATCGCGTCGCCGAGCAAGGGACACCCCATGGCGGCGAAATGGACACGCACCTGGTGCGTGCGCCCGGTTTCCAACACCGCCTCCAGGCGCGAGGCCCGACCCAGATCCTCGATCAGGCGCCAATTGGTGACCGCTCGCTTTCCGGTCCTCACCTTGATGCTGAACTTCTTACGGTCGCGTGGATCGCGCCCGATCAAGGTATCTATCGTTCCCGACGCCCGCGCCGGCCGGCCCACTGCCAGCGCGTCGTACACACGCTTGATACGGTGGATCTTGAAATCGGCCCCGAGCGCGGTCATGGTCGCGTCGTCCTTGGCCACCACCAACAGGCCCGAGGTGTCCTTGTCGATACGGTGAACGATGCCGGGCCGCATTTCGCCACCGATGCCGCGCAGGTCGTGGCAGTGTGCCAGAAGCGCGTTGACCAAGGTCCCGTCGTCGTGCCCGGCGGCCGGGTGCACGACCAACCCGGGCGGCTTGTCCACGACCACCAGGTGTTCGTCCTCGAAGATCACGCGCAGGGGAATGTCTTCCGCTACCAGCTCGACCGCGCGCACGCGAGGCATCGTCCACACGACCTTGTCGCCCTCGCGCACCTTTTGCGACGGCGCCGCCGACTTGCCGTTCAAGGTGACCGCGCCCTCGCTGATGTGACGCGATAGCAGCGTGCGCGACACGCCCGCGATTCGCGACGCCAGCACGACGTCGAGACGCCGGCCGGCCTCGCCAGCGGTCAGGGTGAAACTACGCGCCGGCTCCCGCGGAGTCTTGTCCGCTGCTGCCCTCGCCTGTCGCGTGCCGGTCACCAGATCTTGGATTTGATGTTCTGACCGCGCTGTTTGAGCAGGATGTCGACCAAGGCGCGATCGAACAGATTGGTGGCGGCGATCTCCGGTGTCACGCGGGTCTTGAAGTGCTGGCGGCCTTCCTCGATCTCTTCCTTCATCGAATCGAAGAGGGTGTCGTTCTGGATGCCTTGAACCAACTTCGCCTCGTTGTACATCGCCAGGTCCGAAGCGATTGCGCGCGCAAACTGACGCGCTCTTTCCGGCTTGTCGATCAGCGGTGGCATGCCAATAAAGTACCTGATTCCGGGGCAAGGTGCGAATGAGTTTGCAGGCTCACCATCCCGTCCCTAGACTCTGGGAAAGACCCATGACGAAAACCGCGCTTCTCTCCGCCATCGCGCTGACCCTGCTCTGGGCAGCTTCTGCCCGCGCCGCCGATGGCAGCTACGAGATCAGCAAGACCGACGCCCGCATGACCGCTGGAGGCAAGGGCAAGGCCACCGTCACTATCGCGGCCAGGAAAGGCTGGCACCTCAACGCGGAAGCGCCGCTGACCTTGAAACTGGTGCCCCAACCTGGCGTGGAGGTCGACAAGGCGAAGCTCGGCCGCAGCGATCTGGCCCTGTCGAACGAGACGTCGGCGCGCTTCGACATTGGCCTGACAGCGACCGAGCCAGGCAAGAAGATGGTCGAAGCCGAAACCGGGTTCGTGCTGTGCCAAGAGCAAGCCTGCCGGCCTATCAAAGAGAATCTTACCATCGCCGTCGACGTCGACTCGCCCAAGGACGCGGCCCACAAGCGGCCCGCCAAAAAGAAGCGAACGCGCAGCAACTGACCTGAAGCTCGGCCCCGGGTGAGTCTCAGGTCAGCGGAACGCACGGATGATGGAAGCGGTTTCACGTAGCAGCGCAGGTGTGAAGCTGCCGACCACGGTTGCCACCAGCCGCTCGGGACGTAGGACTTCCTGGGCCACCCTCTGGATCTGGGCGCCCGATACCCTTGCCATGCGCCGGTAGCGTTCTCCGGGGCTGCGCAGCGGGCGGCCAAAGAGCATGGTGTCCCCGAACCAGGCACACAGACCCTCGACGTCATCGAACCCCGCCTCCAGATCGCGGGCGTACCGACGCTTGGCCTTGTCGATCTCGGACGGGGCGACCAGCGTGTCGCGCAATTCGCGCAAGATGTCGAGGATTTCCCTTACCAGCTCGGGCAGTTTTCCCGCCCCGCAAGCAGCCGAGACTTCAAGCAGCGACGAGTCTCCAAGCGGATCCAGCCCGGCGTTCACCTGGTAGGCCAGGCCCTTGCGGTCGCACACCCGGTAGTGCAGCGGCGTCGACATCCCGTCGTCGAGCAGACGTAGCAGGGCGACCAGCGCCGGGTATCGTGGATGGTTGTCAGGCAGCGCACGGAACAAGAACTGAACTTCCACCTGCGCGGAATCCGTGCGCACACTGTGAAATGCGAGTCCAGGAATCGCCTTGGGCGCCGGGCGGGAAACCTGGCGCTTGCCCGCGGACAATCCGCCGAAGGCCCGCTCGGCCGAGGACATGACATCCCCGCCATCGATGGGACCTGCCACCGAGAGCACCAGATTGCGCGCACCATGAAAGCGGCGAAAGTGCGCAAGCACGTCGCCGCGGGTGAAACGCCGGATGTTTTCCTCGGGGCCGGTAATGGGGAACCCGAGGGGATGCCCACGCCACGCGTGGGCGCGGCCCACGTCATCGATGTTCACGCGTTGACCGCGTTCGTCGAAGTCTTCGAGTATCTCTTCGAGAACGATGGCGCGCTCAAGCTCGATCTCGGAAAAACGCGGCGAGGCAAAAAGGTCACCAAGGATACGCAAGACCGGCGTGAGGTCGCGCGGGTTCAGTTGCACCTGGTAGAGGGAATAGTCGCGGCCGGTTTCTCCGCACAGCATTCCGCAGTGCTCTTCGATGGCGCGGTTGAGCGCGAAGGACGTGGGGAACCCGGCCGAGCCACGAAAGAGCATGTGCTCGACGAAATGCGAGAGCCCATTCGTGCGCGGGGTTTCGTAGCGCGAACCGACGCGCACGTAGAGTCCCGCGGCGGCCGCGTGCAGATGTGGGGTTTCGACGGCGACCACGCCAAGGCCATTCGACAGGCGTCCGCTCGACAGCCTGGCTGGGAAGGGAATCAGATCCGGTGGCAAGAGTTCGCGACGAGCATGGGCTTTTGACTGCATGGTTCGATCGACAGTCTACACGCCAGCCCGGCCAAGCGCCGGAAGCAACGAAATGGGCGGTTCTTGGTTACCACTTGGGGCATGCTAGAAGGCGACCGTGGATTGTCGCGGCGAAAGTGCACGTCTCGTGGTCAACGCCGACGGCTTCGGCCTGTCCACCGCGCGCACGTGCGGTGTACTTGCGGCGCATCGGAACGGCATCGTAACCAGCACCTCCGTGCTCGGTAACGCTGCCGATCCCGAATCCATCAAGTCCGCATTGGGGAAGGCGCCCAACCTCGGCGTGGGCGTGCTGTTGACCCTCGAGGACGGACCTCCGGTGGCCGAGCCGCAAGACGTGCCGTCGTTGGTCGGTACCGACGGCGGATTTCCATCCCGGGAGCGCGAGATCCTTCTTGGCTGGGCCAAGGCGGCTTTGCGGCCCGAGGACATCGAACGGGAGTTCGACGCCCAGGTGGCGCGCCTGCGCGACCTCGGTCTGGTCATCGACCACCTGTGCGCCCGCGGCAGGGTTGGCTTTCTCCCCGTCGTCGTGCAGGCCATGGAGCGGGTCGCGCGCCGGCATGCCATCGCCGGACTGCGTACGTCGGTCGAGCGGCCAACGCTGGGGTGGGTCGCCGACTTGCCGCGTGGCCTGTCCACCGCGGCACTTGGCGCGCTGGCGTGGTATAGCCGGCGCCGGCTCGGGACGCTCCGGCACGGCCCGCAAAGTTGGGGCAGCTTCGAGAGTGGACGTCTCGACGAGATCCGCATCCTGGAGATCCTGGGACGCCTGGGCCCGGGCAGTCACGAGATCATTTGCCAGCCCAACCTCGACCCCTCCTCGGAGAAGTCTCCCACGCGCGGGGAAGTCTCCGCGCTCTCCTCACCCCGCGTGCGCGAAGCCCTGGCCAGCCGCCACATCGAACTTTGCCGCTGGTCGGATTTGTTTTGAACGCTCGAAAGACTCTCGCGTCTTTGCGCCTCTCACCGCATAATCAGCTGCGGACATGGACCAGCAGGCGGATCTACGCTCGACGCAGAGCTACTACGATCGGTTCTCGCCCAGCTACGAGCGGGAACGCCACCACGGCTACCACCGCCTCGTCGATGAGCTGGAATTGCAACTCGTCAGGCGTTACGGCACGGGGCGCGACATCCTGGAAGCCGGCTGCGGGACGGGTCTGCTTCTGGCCGAAGCCGCGCGCGTCGGACGGTCGGTCATCGGGCTCGACATCTCGCGCGGCATGCTGACACACGCCCACAGCCGTGGCCTGCGGGTGGTGCAAGGTTCGCTGACCGCGCTGCCGCTGCCCGATGCCTCGGTCGATCTCGTCTACAGCATGAAGGTCCTGGCCCACGTTTCCCCCATCCGCGAGGCCATCGCGGAGATGGCCCGCGTGACCCGCCCCGGAGGCCACCTGCTGCTCGAATTCTACAATCCGCGCTCTTTGCGCTACCTGGCCAAGATGCTGGGAGGCGCGGCACCAATCGCCGCGGGCACGACGGATCGCGATGTCTTCACCCGCTACGACACGCTGGACACCGCTCGAGGCTACCTGCCGCCCGACGTGGACTACCTATCGATGCGCGGTGTGCGCGTGGTAACGCCCACCTCGCGCGTGTTCGACCTGCCCTTGCTATCCGGGCTATTCGACCAAGCCGAGCGCATCGCGTGTGATTTTCCCTACCTGCGCAACTTCGGTGGCTTCCTCATCCTCGTGGCGCGCAAGCGGATGGCATGAGCAAACACAGCGGGGGACATTCTGATCGTCGACGACGAGCGCTCGATGCGCGAGTTCCTGGCGATCTACTTGCGCCGCGAGGGCTACCGTATCGAGGCAGCCGCCGGCGGTAAGGAAGCCATCGCGACCATCAAGGCTCGGGCGTTCGACGTCATCATCACCGACCTGCGCATGCCGGATGTGGATGGGCTGACCATCCTGGCCGAGGCCAAAAGTTTGCGTCCCGACACCGAGGTCATCGTCGTGACCGCCTTCTCCACGACCGAAACCGCCATCGCCGCGATGAAGGCGGGCGCCCACGACTACCTGACCAAGCCGTTCAAGATCGACGAGGTCGGATTGGTCGTCGAGCGCGCCATGGAGAAGCGCCGCCTGGCCCGCGAAAACGTGGCGCTGCGCGATGAAATCAAGGGACGCTACAAGCTGGATCGACTGCTCGGCAAATCGCCGGCCATGCAGCGCGTGTTCGATGTCTTGCGCAAGGTCGCTTCGACCAGAACGAGCGTACTGCTCATCGGAGAATCCGGCACGGGCAAGGAACTGGCGGCACACGCCCTGCACGAACTGTCACCGCGCACCGATCAGCCCTTCGTGGCCATCAACTGCGGCGCCATCCCCGAGACACTGCTCGAATCGGAGCTATTCGGCCACGTGCGCGGTTCCTTCACGGGCGCCAACACGGACAAGCAAGGACTATTCGAGGCCGCTCATAACGGAACCTTGCTGCTCGACGAGGTGGCGGATTTGCCCCTGGCCATGCAGGTCAAGCTCCTGCGCGTCCTGCAGGAGCGTAAGGTAAAGCCGGTCGGCGGCGTCAGCGAGCGCGAAGTGGACGTCCGCATCGTGGCCGCAACCAACCGCGATCTCGATGCCGAGGTGGAGAAGGCCACGTTTCGTCAAGACCTCTACTATCGACTCAACGTCATCCAACTGCGCCTCCCCCCCTGCGCGAACGGCGCGAGGATCTCCCTTTGCTCGTCGATCACTTCATCCGCAAGTTTTCCGCCGAGCACGGGCGCAACGTGGTGGGTGCCGAGCCGGAGGTGATGTCCGCGCTCATGATCTATCACTTCCCTGGCAACGTGCGCGAACTGGAAAACATGATCGAGCGCGCGGTTACCTTATCCACCACGGATTGGCTTGCCCTCGATGCCTTTCCCAATCTGGCCGGACTGCAAGGACCACAAGCTGCCGCGAACCCTGTCGGCTCCCTTCCCGATGGCGGTCTCGACCTCGAGCGCCACCTCGAGGAGTACGAACGAAGTATTCTGATCAAGGCCCTGGAGAGAACCAGGGGCAACCGCACCGAGGCGGCGCGGCTGCTCGGGGTGTCGTTCCGATCCATGCGCTACCGGCTTTCAAAACTCGGCATCACCGGGGTCGATACCGGGGTCGAGACCATCGAGCGCTCGCCTGCGCCGGATTCCTAGCCCCCATGACCACGCCAAGCCCAACGGTAGGACGCGCCCGCAACCTCGGCTTCGTGCTGTCCCTGTTCGCCGGACTTCTCGCACTGGTCGCCGTGGCCGCCCTGTGCCTCGAACACACGTCGCGCTTGCGCGCCACCTGGCCGCCCGAGGCCGACACGTTCTATCTGCCGCCATCCTCGGCTCTGCGGGTCGCTAGTCTGGGCCACACCGAGATGTTCGCGGATCTCATCCATGCCCGCGCAAACGTGTACTTCGGCACGCAGTTGCATGCCAGGGTGCCGACGAAGTGGCTGGCAAAGTACCTCGATACCGCGATCGACCTGGACCCCAAGTTCCAGCGCCTGTATCTCGCCGGGGCGGCCATGCTCATCTACAATGGCCAGAGAATCACGCCCGACATGGTGCTCGCAGCCGTTCATGTGCTCGAAAGGGGGCGCAAGGCATTTCCTTTCGTTTGGGACTTCCCGTTCCAGATCGGCTTCAATCTGCTATTCGAGCTTCCCCAGGACGCCGGGGAGGACGACCCACGGGTGCCGGGCTGGCGCCAGCAGGGCGTCGAGATGCTGCGGCAGGCGGCGCTCTACGAAGGGGTTCCCTATTACATCCCCAATCTCGTAGCACGCATGCTGACCAAGAGCGGTGCCGAGGATCTGGCCATCCGCCACCTCGAACGCGCCTACGCCGTGGCCACCAACCCCGAAGCGCGGGAGCAAATCAGAAACAACCTCGTCTCCTTGCGCGGCAAGCAATTCTCCGCGCATCTCGAGGAAAACCTCCACGCATACGACCGTATGATCGCCCAGCGCTTCCCCGAAGCGCCCGAAGCTTTCTCGATCGTCGCCGGTCCGCGCACGACCGCCCTCGGAATACTCGCTCACCCCCCGGACACCGTAACCGGCTCTGACGCCCAATGAAACTTACGCTTCCAAAGCCGGGCGTTCTCAAGCCGAACGACCAGCACGATCCGCTGCCGTACTACTACCGTCCATTCGTCGGCTGGTTCTATCGGAAGCGGCTGCAAATGGGGCTCGATCTTTTGCCCTCGGGGCGCGGCAGCGTCCTCGAGATCGGCGTGGGCAGCGGTATTCTGGTTCCCACCCTGTCCTCGCATTTTTCCCGCTACGCGGGCGCCGACCTGGTGCTCGCAGACGGACTGGAGCGCCTGGTCGCGCCGGCCTGCCAGGCCGAGTTCATCAGAGCCGATCTTCTACGAGAGTCCAGCCTGCCGGCGGCGACCTACGATGTCGTGGTTTGCATGTCGGTTCTGGAACACATCGAGGACGCGCAAGGCGCTGCGGCCGCCCTGGCGCGAGTCCTCGTCAAGGGTGGCACCCTGGTCGCGGGTTACCCCATGGTCAATCGCCTCATGGCCAGGCTCTTTCGGGCCATCGGGTTCGGCAACATCGAGGACCATCACGTGACCACGCCGGCCGCGATCGACAAGGCCCTCCGGGGTGTCCTGCGCCCGGTTCGACGCAAGGCCCTGCCCGCCTTTGCCCCGGTCTCGCTGGCGCTCTACCAGAGCACGGCCTGGGTCAAGGACTAGCCCGCCGCTCGATCACGACGAACATCCGGAATCCGAACCCGCGAAAGGCGAACTCGGGAAGCATGTTCTCCAGGGCGAACAGCCCGCGCCACAGCGGCATGGGCAAAAAGGAGGCGTGCGAAAAGCCGCCACTCGCCGGATAGGACAGGCCTGCCGTGCGCTCGACGCGAACTACCAGCAGGCTCGGAAACATGCGCGAAAAGCTGCGTCCGCCGTCGCGGCCGAACATCAGCGTCGGGATGGCCTGGTTGGAGGTAAAGGGATCCCTGACAGTCGGTCCTTGTCCGACCGAGGCGGTCAAGGGATCGACCGACATGTCCACGGGCTCTTCGTGGAAACGACGGTACACCCAGCCAGACACCGGGCTGATGTAGGGCTCGCAGAGCAAGACGCGACCGCCCGGTTTGAGCACGCGGACCGCTTCGGCGAAGAAGGTCGCGGGCGTGGCCACGTGGTGCAGTACATCGAAGAGCACGAGCGCACCCACGCTGCCATCATCGAGGGGAAGCGCTTCGGCCGACATCCGGCGCGTATGCCATGGCGCTTGCACCACATCGGTCAACTCCAATTCGGGGATGAATTCGTGCGCGAAGCCGGGGCCGGAGCCGATCTCGATCCAAGGACCAAATTCGCGTGCCGGCAAGGCCTCGCGCAACCGCCTATACCAATGACCGTAACAGGCGCGCAAAGCCCGGTTGGATCGCCAGGCGCGACGATGATCCTCGAAACGCGCCAGGGTCTGTTCGCGCAGGATCGCGGGCAGTTCGGGTGAGAGCGGATCAGACATAGCGCAATTTGCGAGCCGCGACACCAGACATCTTGAGCAGCAACCAGCCGTGCTTCCAGCGAGAGATGTTGGTTTCGCCGTACACCCGTTCACCATAGCGAACCGGGATTTCCACGATCTTCAAATTGAGCCTGGCCGCGCCGAAGATCAAGTCGAAGTCCCCGAACGGATCGAAATCGCCGAAAAGATCCCGGCCAGCGACGATACGCTCGTAATCGCGACGCCACAGCACCTTGGTGCCGCACAGGGTGTCCTTGATGGGTTGGCCAAGCAGGTAGGTGAAGAGTTGAGAAAAGGCGATGTTGCCCAGCTTGTTGAAGAAGCGCATGGCCCCTGGATCCATCGGGTACACGAGCCGCGTTCCTTGCACGTAGTCGCCCAGGCCGCGGGCGATGACATCGTAAAAGACCGGCAGCTCCTCCGGGGGAACCGTCAGATCGGCGTCCAGAATCATCAAGATATCACCCGTGGCCTTGGAGAAGCCCAGCCTGACCGCGTCCGCCTTGCCCTTGCCGGTCTGCCGGTAGGCGCTCAGCTCGAGGGGACCGCGGTAGTCCTTGATGGCCGCGGCGATGGTTTCCCAGGTTCCATCCGTCGAGCCGCCTTCGACGAAGATGAGCTCGGTCCGAGAGCCGAGAAGCGGCGTTCTAGCGATGGCGGCCGGGACGTTGCCCGCCTCGTTTCGCGCCGGCACGATGACACTGACCGTGGCCTGGCAGGGCTGGGACAGAACCTCGCGCCTGCGCAGGGCATAGATTCGATACATGGAGAGTCGCTGGCAAATCGGAAATTTGCCCAGGTAACGATTGAGTAGCAGAGCGACCCCGGGCACGTCGGCCGGAAGGATCATGCGATCCTCGAAGCGCACGGTTTCGAGTCCGGAGATCTCGAACAGATTCTCGAAGTCGCTGTGCGAAAGCCAGTTCGAGGTCGGAGATGGAAGCTTGAACCCCGCGACTTCCGCCAGACGAGTGGGCACCTCCCACAGATAGTTGTAGGTGACGAGGTACACCCGCCCGCGCTCGTTCACGCGCTCGCGCAACTTCACGAGCAAGTCGCGGATATCCGCGACGCTATGGCACAGCCGATTGCAGATGACCGCATCGAAACGACGCCCGTCCTGGAGGCCGTCGATGCCGCCTTCCTCGATGGTGAGATCGGGGTGGCGACGGCGAGCCTCCGCGGCCACCTCCGGCAACGAGGCGATACCGACCCGTTCATGGTTGGCCAGCGCAGCCAGGGTTTCCCCGGTACCGCAACCCACGTCGAGCACCGAGGCATCCTGCGGAATGATGCGCTGGAGAGTCTCGCGCAAGTCGCGTTCGAGAAAATCGCGCGCTTGCGGGTGGGCCGGGTTCTCGAAGGCGGCCTTGCGAAAATACTCCTGCCACGCCTCCGTGAGCCCGTGGCTGCCTAGATCCTTGCTTGGTCCCGAGTTCATGAAAGTCACCCAGCGCGAGGTCTGCGTCCGCCGGAGCGCGCGGCGATTCTACAGGTCGTCTTCGACCAACGAGAAGATCTTCTTGAAGGGTTGCCCGGCCTTGAGCGTCACGCTCTCATTGCGCTCGATCATCAGGTCGGCGTTCTTGAAGGTCACGCGGTGCTTGCCGCACGGAATGGCGTAGTTCACCAGCGGCGTAATCTTGCCCGTGGGCTTGCCGTCGATGCTCACCTCGGCCCACGGCTTCGAACTGATGGTCGCCACGCAAGTCCCCCCCCCGCCAGCTTTGGGAACCTTGCCCATGGTGTCGAAGATGTCGACATCGGTATCGCTTGACTTCGCTGGTGCCTTCTTTTCATGGGCGCTTGATTTCATGGTCTCGAACACGTCCCCGCGGCCTCCGCTCGCAGGAGACCTGCCGCCCCCGCCGCGGTGCGAAACTGGCCTTTCCTCCTTCGGCCTCTCCGGAGTGGCGACGACGGTTGGGTGAGCCTGTGCCGGCGGAGTTTGCACCACCGGGGGAGGTGCCCCCCGCGTCGTCGGCGTCTTGCCGGTGCCTCCGACGGGCACCAGGTCGGCGTGTAGACGCACGGTCCTGTCGGGTTCCTGCATGAACTCCTGACGCCAGGTCTGGTACTGCGCATTGCCGCCGATTTCGATGACATGAGGCCCGGGCGCGATGCGCGAGGCATGGAAGTTGGTGGTTGCTTGTTTGCCGAGCTCGTCGACGGCGAGGGGTTGGCCGTCGAGCCAGACCAACCCGCCCGAAGGCTGGCTGGTAAGGTCGAATCCCGTGTCCGGCGAAGGCTCGAGGTAGATATCCAGGTGGCCGGACTGCCCGGCGCTTATTTGCACGTTTTGATCGCGGGTCACGTACCCGGCACGCGAAACCGTCAAGCGGTAGACGCCAGGACGCTTTTGCAACTGAAATGGTGGATCGCTCGTGATGACGACCCCATCGACCTTGAGCCGAGCGTCCGGGGGCTTGACCTCCACCTGGAGATTCCCCGGCCGGGTGATGAACATGTAGGCACCGCCGCCTCCCGCGATCATGAACAGAACGAAGGCCAGGTAGTACTTGAGGCGGGATGGAGCTTTCGGCGCGACCCCCACGGGGGCATATATTTCAGCTGGGGAGGAATACTGTGGTGCCTGCGGCAGGACCGGCATGCCGGGAAACCCGGCCCCGGGAAAGCTCGGCACCGGCAGCCCCGTCCCCGGCAAGCTCTGCTGCGGCTGGTAGGTCGGATAGACCGGGCCTCGCGCGGCTGCGAGATTCGGATTCGGCAGCGTGGGCGCCTGAACACCGCCAATCAGGGTCTGGCGAAACGTCGGCTTGGGCAAGTCGAAGGGCGAGCGTGCAGCCTCCGTGGGCGCCGCGACCGGAAGCGCCGCCGACCTACGCGGAACACCCGACCCGAGTGGCGCGAACGTAGGAAACGTGCTCATCGGGGGTAGAGGCGTGGCGTCCGGATCCAGGTCCATGCGGGACCGGCGCGCGCTCGCCGAAACTTGCGCTTGCGCGCCCGGATCCCCCCCCTGCCCCGCCGGACGGGTTGGAACCGAAGACTCGAACCCCTCTCCCATCTCGGCGAGGAGCGCATCGGAAGGCGCCATGGCCACGGTCTTGTCGCCACCCTCGGCAAGGAAACTGCCTTCCCGCGCCGCTTGGTCGCCCGGCACGGGATCCTTGTCGAAGATCTGGGTCTCCCTCTCCTCCTCGTCCCAGCCAAATGCCTCATCGTCCGATCCGGCGGCATCGGCCGAGACGGCCGCGTCCCCGTGGTCCGATCCGTGAAGCAGCTCCACCTCCTCGATTTCTTCCACTTCATCGAGATCCAGGGCCTCGATGCCGTCGGGGATGTCGCCGGAAAAGGTTCGCTTCATCCACGCCGAGAGATCCTTGCGCGAGGAGAACTGCCCGACCGAATGCATGAACATCTGCAAGTCATCGTGCAGATCGATGGCGTTCTGATAGCGGTCTTCGACGTTCTTTTCCAGCGCCTTGAGGACGATTCGTTCGAGCTTCTCGGGAATGTCCGCATTGAACGACGACGGCGGAACGATCTCCACGTTGCGAACCTTCTCCAGCGTCGAGAAGTCGCTTTCGCCGATGAACAGCCGTTCGCCGGTGAGCATTTCGTATAGGACGATGCCAAGCGCGAAGATGTCGCTGCGGCGATCGATGGGCAGACCGCGGACCTGCTCGGGCGACATGTAGCCGAACTTGCCCTTGAGGATGCCGGCCTGGGTCTTGGACGCCTTGCCCGCGGCCTTGGCGATGCCGAAGTCGATCAGCTTGACCTCGCCCTCGTAACCAATGAGCACGTTTTGCGGCGAAACGTCGCGGTGCACGAGGTTCAGGTCGCGGCCCTGGGCGTCGCGTTTGTTGTGGGCATAGTCGAGGCCCTCGCACAGCTGCATGATGAGGTAGCAGACCTGGGGCATGGGCATGACCTGGCCCTGCTTGCGAAGGTCGTCGAAGATGCCACGCAGATCCCGGCCGTTGACGTACTCGAGGGCGATGAAGTAGCTGTCGTCGACTTTGCCGAGATCGAATATCTGGGCGATGTTTGCGTGCTGCAGTTGCACCGCGATCTTCGCCTCGTCGATGAACATCGTGATGAACTCTTCATCCTCGGCGATGCTAGGCAGGATGCGTTTGAGGGCCACGATGCGCTCAAAGCCCTCGACTCCGACGGTCTTCGCCTTGAATACCTCGGCCATGCCCCCGACATTGATGCGTTCGAGGAGATAGTACTTGCCGAAGGGAATTGGTTTGTTCAAGCAGCTTCCGTACGCAGCGTGGAGTTTACAGTGCTTGCCTTTTCGTTATCGACTACCCGGGCCGTCCAAGTCAAGCAAGTGACGCCCGGCCCGTCATCATCCAATCAGCCAAACCGGCCACCGGCAAGCAAGAATCTCAGACCCAGGCTTCCGGCTCCAGCCTGCAATTCTAGCCCCCGATCGTCAGCCCTCTATCCAGACCCGCGTCATCTTGTCGCCCTTGCGAATCTTGTCGACAACCTCCATGCCCGAGATGACCTGCCCGAACACCGTGTGCTTGCGGTCGAGGTGAGGCTGCGGACTGTGACAGATGAAGAACTGCGAGCCACCCGAATCGGGCGCCGCGGTCTTCGCCATTGAAAGCGAGCCACGCAGGTGCACTTGCCGCTTGCCGGCAATCTCGTCCTTGATGGTGAATCCTGGCCCGCCGGTTCCGTTACCAAGCGGACAGCCGCCCTGGATCATGAAGTCGTCGATTACGCGATGGAAGGTCAGCCCGTCGTAGTAAGGGCGTTTCACCTTCTGGCCACTCTTGGGTTCGGTCCATTCCTTGGTTCCCTGTGCCAGTCCGATGAAGTTCGCCACAGTGCCTGGCGCGTCGTCGTCGAATAGCTCGATGACTATCTCCCCTGCGCTCGTTTCTATGTGTGCTTTCTTCATGGCCACACCTTAACCCGGAAAAGGCTTCGGCTGTAGGCCCAGTAATTGGATAGCGCGCGGTCGCGTTGACCCGCAGGGTCACGCAACTCGATTCGGCCGCCAACCGATAAGCGAAGTGGGACACCATGATGATCGGTTTCGCGAACTGGACCAGCCGCGGGGCGAGGCGGCGGCTCTGCGAAACCCGATTTTCTCAACCATCCGTCATCGGCGATCGAGGGCCGCTGTGCTAGGCTGGGTGCCGCCCATGAAGATTTCCCGCATCTCATCGCCGCACCAACCTGGTTCCACGGGCAAGGTGCCGAGCGTCGGCGCAATAGGCGGCAAGAAGTTCGCAGAAAAGCTGGGAGCTGCCAGGGCCGAGGGGGTGGCCAGGGGAGCGCTCTCCACCGGCAAGTCCGAGAAATCAAGCGCGGCGGTTCACGTCTCGGACATCGGGGCCGATCTCAAGGCCGGCAAGCTAACGCCCGAGGCTGCTATCGACAAGGTGATCGAGCGCGTCCTGGACCGTCAGGTCGGGCGCAAGGCGGGGATCGCGATTAGAGCGAAGCTCGGCGCGGCCCTACGCGAAAGCCTGGCCGACGATCCCCTGCTGGCGGCCAAGGTCCGCGCTCTCGGCCAGGAGTAGTGGATTATTGACATGGGAACCCTCAAAGGGTTCCCATGCCCTCCCGCGACGCTTCGCTGCCGGCAAAGCCGGCTGGCTCCGCACGCGTTTGACATGGGAACCCTCAAAGGGTTCCCATGCCCTCCCGCGACGCTTCGCTGCCGGCAAAGCCGGCTGGCTCCGCACGCGTTTGACATGGGAACCCTCAAAGGGTTCCCATGCCCTCGGCTCCCCGCGCGACTACGACGGCCTGGTCAGACTGGCGCGGCGTTGGGCCACCATCTCACGAACCTTGGGGGGCAAGAAAATGCCTTCGGTGTCCAGGTTTGCGAGCGCATCGCACAGGATCGAGGCGCGCTCGGACGGCGCGGTCTTCTTGTCGATGATCACGCACCACGCGCCCTTGATCTTGCACAAGCCGCCACCGCCCGTGGGCCCCGACGCGACCAGGTTTTCGTAGCGAATCTTGAGACCGATTTGCGCGGCCGCGGTTTCGAGGATTTCCGTGAGCTGCTCTGCTTTCATCGTGTTTGCTTCTCTGCCTTGATGGAGCCGGTCGATCCGATACCGCCGATACCGCCGATACCACCGATACTGCCGATACTGCCGATGCCGCCAATGCCGCCGGGTGCGAGCGGGAGCGATACCGCGAAGATCGTGCCGCCGTCCGGCCTGGCGGCAAAGGTAATGTCTCCGCCATGGGCGAGGACGATGTTCCTTACCACGGGAAGGCCCAGCCCGGTGCCCCGTCCGGCCGGCTTGGTGGTGAAGAAGGGCTCGAACACCCGCCCCCGATCTTCCTCGCGGATGCCTTCGCCATCGTCGGAAACCGCCAGCCCGACACGCGCAGCACCATCGCTGAACGTGCGCACCACGATGGCGCCTCCTTCGTCACGCAGCGCCTGCGCGGCATTGCTCACCAGGTTGGTTACCACCTGCATGATGTGGTCGCGCACGACCCGCACGCGTGGCAAATCGGACGCCAGGTCGCGCGTCAGGGTTGCCTTCGCCTCGACCAGCACGTGCTCGCAGAAGGACAGCGCATGCTCGACGACCTCATTGAGGTTCACGTCTTCGATCTCGCGACCGGAGGGCCGCGCGTAGGTGGTGAGATCGCGCGAGAACTTGCGAATGCGCTCGGAGCCTTCGCGAATCTTGTTCAAGCGCTCGATGTCCGTGGGTTCATAGAGGTTGGGCACGCGGCCTTCGCTTGCGAGAATTGCCTTGCGTAGCACCGCCTCGACACACATCTGGATCGAGGTGAGTGGATTGTTGATCTCGTGCGCCACGCCCGCTGCGATCTGCCCCACCGTGGCCAGCTTCTCGGCATGAAGCACCTGACTTTGCAGCGCGCGCTGGGCCGTGAGGTCGTGCCCGGCCGCCATCACCGCCACCGGGACGCCCTCATCGCCTCGCACCGGGAACACGCTGAAGGCGGCGGCGGCCATGGCGCCGGTGGCGCCGGGGAGACGGACCTCGCAGCGCAGTGGCTCCCGTTGGCTCGCCACCTGCCCCATGATGTCGGCGAGGTCGCGAACCCCGAATTCGGTGAGCCAATCGGACAGATTCTTGCCCACGCCATCGGTGCCTGCACAACCAGTCAGCTGCGCCAGCGCGCGATTCCAGGCGACGACGCGACCCTCGAGATCGGTCATGGCGATGAGAATGTCGGCTTCGTCCATCATTTGCAGTAGCCCGGCCGCAAGGGCCGGCCCCTCGGCCTTGCCCCGCGCCGCCGCAGTCGTTGATGACTTCCGCCTTCGGCCCGCCATCATCTCCGTCTTCCACGCCCAGGCAGCAGCGCCATCGCCGCGGCGCTGGCCTCGGCAAGGACCCGACGGACAGGCACCTTGGCGCGCAGGGCGAGCTTGCGACAATCCTCGAATTCCGGGGTCACACCCAGGATCTGGCCTGCCCGCGACGCCACCTTGACCCGCACCTCGCCGTGCGAAGTCGCGATTTTGGCGAGTGCGCGGTCGAGCACGGTTCGTTGCATGACCTGACGGCGCAGGCCGATGGTCGTCGAGTTGGCGAAGAATGCCTCCTCGACCGAGGTGAGGGCGTCGCTCGGACAGAGCGCAGACACCTCAAGCCCCGGGCGGCCCTTCTTCATCTGGATGGGCGCAAGCCACGCGTCGAGCGCCCCCGCGGCAAAGAGCGCGACCAGGAGCGGATCGGCGAGTTGCGGATTCATGTCGTCGACGTTGGCGGCCACCAGCACGACTTCGCCCAGCGACGCGGGCAACGCATGTCCCAGGGGCTCTCCGAGAATCACTCGCAGCACGTTGGGCCGATCCGCGTGTTCCCGCGTGCCAGCGCCGAACCCCTGCGCGCAAAGTCGCATGGGCGGCGGGGGACCAAAGGACCGCACGACCGCGGCCAGAATCGCGGCCCCTGTCGGCGTGGTCAACTCCCCCGTGCCTTCGGCGAGGACGGGTAAACCCAGCAGGATGGCCGCGGTCGCGGGCGCAGGCACAGGCATGAGCCCGTGCGCCGTGCGAACCGTCCCCGACCCCACAGCCGGCGGCGAGGCCGTGACGGCAATCAGGATCGAGCCAGGCGAGCGCCGCCGCTGCGCCCACGACATCGGCAATCGAGTCCCAGGCCCCGACCTCGTGGAACGCCACCCTGTCCACCGCCACTCCGTGTAGCTCGGCCTCCGCCACGGCGATCCGCTCGAAGATCTCCCCCGCCAGCCTCTTCACCTTCGCATCCAGATCCGCCCTCCGAAGCAACCGGCGAATCTCGGCATAGTCGCGATGCTCGTGGGCGTGGGCGTTGCCGTGGTCGTGGTCGTGGCCGTGGCCGTGGTCGTGGTCGTGGCCGTGGCCGTGGTCGTGGTCGTGGCCGTGCTTATCTCCACCTACTCGCGCCTTGCCCGGGAACTCGACCTTGAACCCCAATCCGATGAACGCGCCCCGCTTTCTCCTCTCGAACCCGATCTTCAGATCCTTCAGTCCAATCGCGCGCACGGCAGCGCGCACGACCTTCTCCGGTACACCCGCATCGACCAGCGCAGCCACCGTCATGTCGCCCGCGATTCCCGAGCAGGGATCGAAGTGAAGGTGCAGTCCCCGTGCCATTCGGGTCGCCATCAGGCACGCACCCGGTTGAGCAGCGAGGCCATGCGCCCCGCGCCAAAGCCATTGTCGATGTTCACCACCGCCACCCCCGTGGCGCATGAGTTCAGCATGGTGAGCAGCGCCGCGATGCCGCTCATCGATGCGCCATAGCCGACGCTGGTGGGCACCGCGATCACCGGCCGGGAGAACAGTCCCGCCACCACCGTCGGCAAGACCCCGTCCATGCCGGCGACCACGACCAGCACCTCGGCATTCTCGACGATCTCCCGATGCGCGAGCAAACGGTGCAAACCCGCCACGCCCACGTCGAAGATTCGCGCCACGCGATTGCCGTCGAGCTCGGCCGTGACCGCCGCCTCCTCGGCGATGGGGATGTCTGCCGTGCCCGCCGTGAGCACGGCGATCGTTCCGCGGCCCCGGGTCGGCTCGGGGGCGGGACCCAAAACCACGATGCGCGCGCCTTCCAGATAGCGGGCCTCCGGCACCACCGCAAGCACCTGGCTCGCCACCTCGGGCGCAATCCGGGTTGCCATGACCGTGGCACCGTCGCGGCCAAGCTCGCCGAGCAAGCTCGCGATTTGGGCCGGCGTCTTGCCCGTGCCGAAGATCACCTCGGGAAAGCCCGTGCGCAGGTGGCGATGGGTATCGGCGTGGGCGAAACCGAGCGAACGAAAGGGCAAATCGCGCAACTCGCGCAAGGCATGGTCCACGTCGGTTTGGCCCCCTCGCACGTCTTCGAGCAACCTACGTAGGTGTTCTGGATTCACGCCGTCACCTTAGCAGACTTGCGAGGATTGAGCAGTCGCCGCCCGATCCCGCGGGCTTCAGGCATGCGCGCCCGTGCCCTCTTCATCGAGCACACGGGTTTCGTAGATGACCCGCGTCCTGGCCGCCCGGTCGTGCAAGGTCTGTCGCTCTCGATCCACGAGTGCGAACAGGAATCCCGCCAGCCACGGAATGGCCACGATGGAATTGGGAACCAGCATGGCGCGCAGGAGCACGTCCACGCCGCGATCCCAAAGCGGCATGGGACTCGGCCCCAGGGAGCCTATGACCTGATCCTTCACCGCCACGAGATCGGTCACGGCGCCGATCTGCAAGCTGATGATGGCGAGGGCCGCTAGCGGCCCCCAGAATTCAACGGCGAAGCGCAACAGCAGGCCGGGCACGCGCACCCGCCGTGTCGTTCCCACCACGCGCAGGCCGAGCAGCCGCTTGCCCAGGGTCTTGCCCCACAGACGATGCGTGACGACGTAGTACGTCGCGAAGAGCGCGAGCCAGATCTGCGTGGCCCCTTGCTGCGTCCACGACAGCGTCGCGGCGATGATCTGTCCGAGCGGCGCGAACAGCATCACGTCGATTGCCAGGGCCACCCCGCGCGGCAACATCCCGCCGGCCACGCGCGGCCTGGGGCGCACCGATTCCAAACGCGCCAGAAGTGCCTCGTAGCTTTGCGGCCGCTTGCGCGGATCGGGATCCATCATCTCCAAGATGAGCTGGCGCAGGCGCCAGGGCGCCACCTCGTCGGCGATCTGCGGGCGCGGAGCGGTTCGGTGCAACTCCGACATGGCCGCCAGAGTGTCGGCCTTGAAGGGCACTTGGCCGGTGAGAATCTCGTGGAAGGTAACGGCGAGGTTGTAGATGTCGCCGCGTAAATCGGGAGCGTCGCCGGCGATCTGTTCGGGCGCCGCATAGTACGGCGTGCCTACGAACCTGCCTGCGGCCTTCTGGTCGGACGTGGCCAGGCCGAAATCGGCAACCTTGACCTCGGCCCGTGCGCTGCCGGCGGGGATGTCACCGAGCAGGATATTCGAGGGCTTGATATCGCGATGGATCATCCCGCGCGCGTGCGCGGCGGCGAGAGCACGCGCGGTCTGGGTGATGTACTCGAGGGCGTCTCCCCAGGGCAGCGGCCCGACCCTTTCGAGCATCTCGGCCAGGGTCTTGCCCCGCACGTACTCCATCACGAAGTAGGAGGCACCCTCGAACTTCCCAATGTAGTAAATGGTAACGACATTCGGATGTTGCAGGCGCGCCTGGGCTCGTCCTTCGTCCACCAAGCGCGCCATCAACGCCGGATCGTCGGCCAACTCGCGGCGCAGCAACTTGAGCGCCACCGGCCGATCGAGCGACAAATCGTGGGCCAGGTACACGCGCCCCATGCCGCCTTCGCCGAGCAGGCCGCGAACCTCGAAGTGGTCGATGTGCTGGCCAACGAGAGGATCCTCCCCGCCATCCTTGGCCGCGACCGGCGGACGTTCGGCGTCGTACGCGGTGGCCGCGAACGCGCGCCCGGCGCTCGGCGTCTCGGCTACGGTTTTGGCCTCGGACCAAGCCATCGGTCGTCGAGCATATCCTCGTCGGCCGCGCGGCGCACGTCGATCGTCAAGGTCCCGCGCTGGTAGCCAGGGCGCCGGCAAAGTGTTGGGCCGCCCGATCAAGCGTCATGAAGGTCGCGCCTGCCGTGCGCGCCTGGCTCAAGGTGGCATCGAGTGCCGCGAGCTTGCGCCCGAGCGGCACCCGCAGGTCGGGCTGTCGGGCCACGAGCGCGGGCGAAATGCCGTCCGTGGCCGCATCGGCGAGATCGATGCCGTGCAGCTCCAGATTGAAGTGCTTCGTGGTCAGGGCCGAGGCCACCAGTCGGCGGCGCAACCACGCGGGGGAAATGACCAGCGTCGTGCCGATGACGTGCAGACGAAAGAGCGGCGTCACGGTGATGGGTAGTTCGATGATGGGGAGGTTGCCGCGGCGATAGGGCGCCTTGGCGGCCGGACGGTAGGGCGCGCACGGCGCAGCCAGCACCCGCGGGCTGCCCAGGATGCTGCCCGATTTGCGGCCCGCCACGCGCAAGCCAGCCATGACGGCCGCCTTGGCCAGGTAGTAGGGAATTGCGGGAAACGTCGATGAGTCGTAGCGGTAGCCGCGCTCGCACAGAAGGTCGAGCAGTTCGGCGGAGATCTCGTAGCCGGGGGCGCGGAATCCCACCGGCGGGCGACCGCACGTGTCCCCGATGATCGCGTGGGCGCGGTCGATATCGCCGGCGATGGTGTCCCGGCCCAGGCGAACGAGGTCATAGCGATGCGAATACGAGTGGCTGGCGATCTCGTGACCCTCCCTCGCCAGGTCGGCGAGGATGGCCCTGCCCTCCGGGTCGTCGTCCAGATCCATGCCCACCACGAACAGGGTCGCGAGGATCCCGTGGCGCGCGAACAGATCCCCAAGGCGTGGCAATGCCCGCCGCAGGATCGCAAAACGCGCCTCTCCGGTCGGCTCATCGCCGAGGGCGTGAATGCGGTGATAGCAGGCGATCGCATCGAGGTCGACGGAGAGCGAAACCAGCGGAGCGGTCACGCACGAATCGTAGTCGGCGAGCGCGCAAACCTCAAGGCGCGTGATGGACGACGCCGCTTGCCCTCGTCGTCGACCGAGGCTAGTGCGCCCCGGCTGCCGCGAACTCTCCCGTCGCCGTCTTCGCCGCCGGTAGCAGGATGGTGAACGAGGTGCCGCCTCCCGGCGGACAGTCGACCTCGATGCGTCCACCATGTTCGCCGACGATCTGCTGGACCAGGGCCAACCCGAGTCCGGTGCCTTTGGCCTTGGTGGAGAAGAACGGCTCGAAGATGCTGACCAGGTTCTCGGAAGGAATGCCCGGGCCGCCGTCCGCGAACACCAGCCGTACTTGCCCATCCGCGGTCTTGCCGATTTCGACGTGGATGTGACCACCGCCCGGCATCGCCTCCTTGGCGTTGCGCACGAGGTTGAGTAGAGCCTGGCGGAGCTGACTCTCGTCCGCGACCACCTCGGGCAGTCCTGGATCGGTCTCGACCTTCCACGTGATGCCGGCGAGCGCCAACTCGCCGCCAGCGAACTCCATCACCGAGGTCGCGATGGCGCCGACATCTTCGCGCACGAGCTTGGGCTTGGGCAGGCGCACGAAGCGCAGGTAGGTTTCGGTGATTTCGCTCAGCCTGTCCACCTCCTTGCCGATGGAAGTAACCAGCTTGCGCGCCTCCTGATTGTCGGCCCCCACCTCGTCGGCCAGAAGCTCGACGTTGAGTCCGAGCGATGCCAGCGGATTCCTGATCTCGTGCGTGATGTGCGCCGCCATGCGTCCAACGGTGGCCAAGCGCTCGGAACGGATCAGGCGATGTTCGCGCTCCTCGATGGCCGCCGCCATGGCATCGAACTCGCGCGCCAGATCGCCGATCTCGTCGCGCGAGGCGATGCCAGTGCGCCGGGCGTAGTCGCCACCAGCGATCTGCTTGGTGTGTTCGCGCAACACGTTGAGGGGACGCAGGGTACGCACCATCACCAGGGCGGCCCCCACGGCCAGCAGCAGCCCGAGCCCGCTCAGCGCGAAAGCAATCTCCACCGCGCGCCGCTCGCTGTCGGACAACTGCTGGGCGATATGCTTGCCCTGACCGCGCAGGTTGTTCTTCAGCCCATGAAATCGACTGAGCAGGTTGGCCAGGCTGCGATCGGCCGCGTCGCTATCGCCAGCGGCCAGTTCGCTGCTGCCCAGCGCGGCTGCGGCTCCAACCACGCGCGCGTCGAGGTCTTCGATGTCGCGCCTATACCCGTTGAACTCATCACGTCGCGACGGGTTGGCTTCTTCCTTGAAGTAGCGATCGATGGCATCGAGCGCGTCCTTCAGGTTCTGTCGCGCCGACGCGATGCCGTTCTGCGCTGCTACCCTGCTGGTGAGACCCAGCGTGGAGCCCGTGCCCTCCGCCACGCGCATCTTGGCGAAGTCCTCCAGCGACCGCAGCGAGGCATCGACCGCGACTTGAACCTCCAGGCGGCGCTGGTTGGCCGCAAGCTCTTGCCGGCCGCGCCGCAGATAGAGCAGGGTAAACAGACTGCTGGCAGCCAGCATCCCGAGGAGAACGGCATACGCAATCAGAATCTTTGCCGACACGCCGAGCCGCATGTTTCGATACGCTAGCACAGGCACAGCGCGCCAGGGGGCGCCGCCTACGCAAAGTAAGTCGTGTGCATTGACATTACCCGAGGGGTAGGAAAACATCGTCCGAAGCCATGAGAAACATTGCTCCCGGGGTCTCTTCTCTGTCAGCGCTTGCTCTTTTTGCCGGATTGCTTTGCGTGAGCCCAGTTGCAATGGCAAGCGATGTGACCATTTCGGTCCTTGGCTTGGAGCCGGCCGCGGGCGCACCCGAGGCGGTTGCCTCCGCGGTGACCGAGGCTCTACGGCAGCGCGCAACCTCGTCCCCTGGGTACCGTCTCGTTCAGGGCAAAGATCTGGTCGAGGTGAAGCTGGTGTTCAGTTGCGCCGACGAAGCGCCAGCTTGCATGACCCAGGCCGCCCAGAGCATCGGCTCGACCAAACTGATCTTCGGTAACGTCCAACCCGTGGGAACCGATGCCTTCCTCGTCACCCTCAAGATTCTCGATGCCGAGCGCGGCGTGGTCGAGTCCTGGATCTCGGAGCAGATCACGAGGGCCCAAGCCACCCCCGCGGGACTGCGCGCTCTGGCGGAGAAGTGGTTTGCAACCCTCACCGGGAAGTCGCTGCCGGGAACTCTCCAGGTCACGGGTGGCGTGGTCGGGGCGGCGGTTTCGCTCGACGGGATCCAGGTGGGGCTGCTTGGCGCCCAAGGGTTGACCTTGTCCGGCGTCGCGGTCGGACCGCACCAAATCGCGGTGAGCAAGGGCGGGTACGAGAAGTGGGAGCGCGCCGTCACGCTGGCCTCCGGCGCGACCGAGAATGTCCCCGTGGAGCTCAAGGCCATCGCGGGAGTGGCCGCTTTGCCCGAGTCGCCGACCGAGACGGGTGTGGAGGCCACTCCTGGCGCGCCCGCAGCCGGCCTAACCCAGCAACCACCCGCACCCTACAATCAAGGTTCGCGCGTCGCCGCGTGGGCTCTCCTGGGGGTCGGCCTGGTAGCGGTCGGCTTGGGTGGCTACGCGAGCTATGAGGTCAGCGCCATCAACAGCAATCTCGATCCCTATCGCCGCTACCCGTGCGCCAGCGACCAAACCCTCAGATGCAAAGCGGATGGCGTTACCAGCGTTGGATACCTGAGCGACATTCCGGGAGCCAGCAACTACGTCAAGAACCAGCAAGACAAGGGCGACACCTATTCCAAGCTGCAGTGGGTAGGCTACGGCGTCGGCGGCGCCCTGCTGGTCACCTCGGGGGTCTTCTTCTATCGCGGCTACTTCTCCAAACCATCGGAGATGGCCAAGGCAGGCGAGCGAAGCACCCTCGTCGTGCTCCCCGCCATCGCGCCGGGCAGCGTCGGCGCCATCGCCTACCTGGCGTTCTAGCCACGCCACCCAGGTCCGCAGCTCGTCACCGTCGCATGAGAATGTTGACGAGTGCCGTTGCCAGCGCGCCCCACATCACCGTCGCCACGGGCCAGTAACGCGCGGCACGGCGACGCACACGCGAGAAGGTGCGCAGGCCAAGGCCCACGTTCAGCGTGGACAGGACGAGCAGAAACGCCATCCAAACCCGGCTCAAGTCGCTGTGCCGCTGCGGCGATAGCGCGTAGGCCAGGGCGCCCACGAGAAAGAGCGAACCCAGCGCGGACTTGCCGATGGCCCAGCGGAGAGCCCGCACCCGAAGTTGGGCGGCGCGCACGTACCGGAGGGAGCGCGGCCTTCCCGACCCGGACGGATCCGAATCCCCGTGGAAGCGATCCTGGCTCATTCCGCCCGCCACACTAGCCTTTGTTGCCGTCCCTTGCACGGGGATACCCGTTTCCGCGCTACAATACGGTGCGCGCATGGCAGCTACAACGCACCTGGTTCTCGACATCGAAACCATTCCCGACGCCGAGTTGTACGCGCCGGCGCAGCCGAGTCCAGGAACCGAGCGGACATTCCCCCCGATCTTCGCGTGCAAGCCGGTCGTCATCGGCGTGATGTGGCTGGACGAGAACCTGGTCTGCAAGAAGACCGGTACCATCGGCGAAGGCAAGGACGAGGGCCCCATGCTGGCCGATTTCGCGGACTTCATGGCCAAGTGGGAACCCACCCTGGTGACCTGGAACGGCCGCGGCTTTGACCTGCCGGTGCTCATGCTGCGCAGCCTGCGCCACGGTGTCTCGGCGCCCTGGTACTACCGGAAGCGGGACTATCGCTACCGCTACAGTACGGACGGCCACCTCGACCTGTGCGACGAGCTGGCCGACCACGGCGCCACCCGCATGACGTCCCTGCACGGCGCGGCTCGGCTGATCGGGTTACCGGGCAAGGACGGTGTCGATGGCAGTCAAGTCGAGGCCCTGTACCGCACGGGGCAGATCGAGTCTTTGCGTGGCTACTGCCTGTCGGACGTCGCGCAAACCGCGTTTCTCTTCCTGCGCTACCGCCTGCTCGTGGGCCTTCTCGATCGGGCCGCGTATAGCGTCGCCGCCACCAACCTGCTGTCGGCCGTCGCCGCCGATGCGCGCCTGACCTCGCTGGTGGCGCGCATCGAACGCGCCCGCCTTCTGCTCGAGTAGGTGCGGCGTCCTTCGAGATGGCGCGGTAGCATCCCCTGGCCGATGCGGGTTCTGCTCATCACACCGCCCATGGTGCAATTCAACACGATCTATCCCGCCGTGCCGGCATTGGCGGCGTATTTGCGCGAGAAAGGACACGAGGTCGCGCAGGAGGATCTTTCGCTGGCCCTGGCGCTACGCCTGTTCTCGCCCTCTGGTCTTTCGGCCGTCGAGCGCGCTTTGCGCGGGAAATCTCCAGGCCGGCGCCGCCCCTCCTCGGTCCGGCATTTCCTGACGCATGCGGCGCGCATCCGCGCGACCGTGGCGGACGCCGTGCTCTATTTGCAGGGGCGGGCGCCGCACCTGGCAGCGCGCCTGGCGACTCCGACCAGCCTGCCCGAGGGACCGCGATTCGAGGTCCTGCGCGGTCTCACGGACGGCCAGCCAGAGGAGGTGGTCGCTCGCCACCGCGCCAGCCTGCTGCTCGACGAGATCGCGGACGCCGTACGCGAGGGCATCGACGATCGCTTCGCGCTGGCCCGCTACGCCGAGCACCTGGCCGCCGACGCCACCGGCTTCGATCCGCTGGCCCGCGCGCTGGTGCGACGGCCGACCCTGCTGGATCGCTGGATCGACGACCTGGCGGAGGCAGCCCTTCGCGCGCATCGCCCGCGCGTCGTCGGTCTGACCGTGCCCTTCCCTGGTGCCCTCTACGGTGCCTTCCGTATCGCCAGGCGCGTGAAGGCGCTTGGCCCGCGCATCGCCACCGTGCTGGGCGGCGGCTACGTCAACACCGAGTTGCGCGAGCTCGACGAAACGCGTGTCTTCGACACCTTCGACTACGTCAGTTACGACGACGGCGAGGTTCCTCTGTCTCGCATCGTCGAATCGCTGGCGTCGACGGCTGCTGGCAAATGCGCTCCCAAGCTGGTGCGCACGCGTGTGCGCAGGCGGGGGCGCGTGGTGCTGGAAGACGACGCCGATGCGCCACCCCTGCGGCATCGCGAACTCCCGGCCCCGGATTTTTCGACTCTGGCCACCGCCGGCTACGTCGCGATGGCCGAAAGCCCGAATCCCATGCATCGCCTGTGGACCGAGCGACCGTGGATCAAGCTGACCCTGGCGCACGGCTGCTACTGGCACCGTTGCGCGTTTTGCGATACCTCGCTCGATTACATCCGCGGCTACGATCCGGCGGATGCGGAAACCATCGTGGGTTGGATGGAACGAGCGATGGCCGACACCGGACTTGCAGGCTTCCACTTCGTCGACGAGGCCGCGCCACCCGCCCTGCTCGGCAATCTGTCGCGCCTGATCCTGCAGCGTGGCCTGCGCGTCGCGTGGTGGGCGAACGTCCGCTTCGAAAAGCAATTCGACACGGAATTGGCGCAGCTCATGGCGCGCTCGGGTTGCCTGGCCCTGAGCGGCGGTCTCGAGTGCGCGCACGACCGCCTGCTCGCCCTGATGGACAAGGGCATCACGACGGCCCAGGCCGCCCTGACCATGCGTGCGCTCGCCCAGGCAGGCATCCTGGTCCACGCCTACCTGATGTATGGCTATCCCAGCGAGACCGCTCAGGAAACCGTGGACGCTCTCGATTTCGTGCGTGACCTCTTCGCCCGAGGCTGCTTGCACTCGGCCTACTGGCACCGTTTCGCCCTGACCGCCCACAGCCCCGCCTTCCGCGATCGCAGCAAGCTGCGCCTGCGCATCCTCGATCCCCGCGCCACCGCGTTTTCCCGCAACGAGATCCCGTTCGACGAGCCAGGTCGCCCCGACCCCGGGGCCTTCGGCGAAGGCCTGCGCCGCGCGGTCTACAACTTCATGCATGGCGTAGGCCTCGACAGGGACGTGCGAACGTGGTTCGAGTTTCCGGTTCCGCGACCGAGCCGAAGGCCGCGGAGCCGAGTGTCTGGCAGCTAGCCGGATCGCGCGATCCAGGGTAACGTTCCTGCCCTCACCCCATGCCAAGACCCTTCGTCGCTCCCGGCACCCGAACCCACTTCGCCCCTGACTGTCCCTTTTCCGTCGCGCACATGCGGCTCGATCTGACACCCGATCTGCGAGCACGCACCCTGCGCGGCCGAGTCACGCTCGATTTGCGAAGTCGCAGGGACGACCTTGCGGCGGTCGAGTTGGACGCGGTGGACATGACTTTCTCCACCATCAGCATCGCGCAGGAGCCGACCCGGTCTACGCACTACGACGGCAAGCGCCTGCGCATCGACCTCGATCGCCCGCGCAGTCGCGGCGACACCTTCTCCGTCTCCGTCGACTATCACTGCGCGCCCACGCGCGGGCTTTACTTCGTGGGGCCCGACGAAGCCCACCCCGATCGGCCCTACGAATGCTGGACCCAGGGCCAGGACGAGGACTCGCGCTTCTACTTCCCGTGCGTCGATGCGCCCCTTCTCAAAGCCACCAGCGAGGTGCTGTGCAAGGCGCCCTCGGGGCTTTTCGTGCTCTCGAATGGCGACCTGCGAGAAAGCCGCGATCTGGGCGACGGAACTACCCTTTGGCACTACGCCTTGGACTTCCCCCATTCGCCCTACCTGGTTACGCTGGTGTGCGGGCACTTCGCCGAGATCAAGGAGCGCGCGATCGAAACCGGCGTCGATGTGTACTACTACGGGCCCAAGGGTCGAGAAGCCGACCTGCGACGCAGCCTGGCGGCTACGCCTGCCCTGGTCGATTTCTTTTCTAAGACCATCGGCGTGCCCTACCCGTTCCATCGCTACAGCCAAATCTTCGTCTCGGATTTCATCTTCGGCGGCATGGAGAACACCTCCGCCACCACGCTCACGGTCGAAGCCATGCTCGACGAGCGCGCGGCGCTCGACCAGGACATCGAGTACCTGGTCGCGCACGAACTGGCCCACCAGTGGTGGGGCGACCTGGTGACCTGCCGCGAATGGCCCGAGGCCTGGCTCAACGAGGGCTTCGCCACCTATTTCGAGTACATCTGGCGCACCCATGCGCGCGGCCGCGACGAGGCCGATGTCGATCTCCTGGGCGATCTCGACACCTACCTCGACGAGGCCGGCGAGTACCAGCGCCCCATCGTGTGCCGACAATTCGAGGAACCCATCGACCTTTTCGACCGCCACCTCTACGAAAAGGGCGGGCGCGTGCTGCACATGCTTCGCCACGAGCTCGGCGATGCCGACTTCTTCCGCGCCCTGTGCATGTACGCCGAACGACACGCGCGCGGGTCGGTGGAAACCCGCGACCTGGCCCGCGCCGTCGAAGAAGCGAGCGGGCGCAACCTCGATCACTTCTTCCAACAGTGGATCGAACAGCCCGGACACCCCGAGCTCGAGTGCACCTGGCAATGGGATGCCGACAGTCGCGTGGGCTCCCTGCGTGTCGAACAGAAGCAAGAGGGCGACAAGGTCTATGATCTCCACACCCTGGTGCGCGTCGAAGTCGCGGACCGAGAGCGCGACGAGCCGATCCACATTCACCAGCGCTCGCACACCTTCACACTCCCGCTCGACGAAGCACCCGCGCAGGTGATCTTCGACCCCGGCAATGTCCTGCTCAAGACGGTCAAATTCGACAAACCCCGACCGCTGTGGGTGCGCCAGCTTTCCCACGCGCGCTTCGCGATCGACCGCGTGCTAGCAACGCGCGCCTTGGCCGACAAACCCGACGCGAGCGCGGTGGTGGCCCTGCGCTCGGCCCTGGAAAATGACTCCTTCTGGGCGGTGCGCGCGGCGGCGGCCACGGCCCTCGGCAAGACCCGGCGCCAGGACGCACTCGACGCCTTGCTGGCTTCACGCCAGCAAGAGCAGCCGAAAGTGAGGCGAGCCGTCGCTGCGGCGCTAGGTGAGTTCCGCGTCGATTTCGATCCTGGGAACGCACGGGCCGCCGAAGTCCTGGAGCGGTGGGTGAGCGAGGGTGACCCGAGCCTATTCGTGGAGGCCAATGCGGCGCTCGCCCTCGGCAGAGTGCGCTCGCCGCGCGCCGTGAAAATCCTGACGCCCGTACTCGATCGGCGGGCCTACATGGACACCATCCGGTCCCGAGCTCTGGAGGGGTTGGGAGCGACGTCCGACGAAGCAGCCTATCCGGTGGTTGAAGCGGCGATCACGCGCGCCGCCTCGTTTCAGTCGCGCCGCGCGGCGGTCAGTGCCCTCGGCCGTCTGGCCGAAGGCACGGGCAACGCCCGACGCGCGCGCGAGAGGCTGGAGGCCTGCCTGGCCGACCCAGACTTCCGCGTGCGCATGGACGCCGCCATGGCCCTTGCCGAAATTGGCGACGCGCGCGCCATTTCCGCCATCGAACGGGCGCGCGCCACCGAGCTCGACGGCAGGGCCAAGCGCCGATTCCAAAGCGCCATCACGCAACTGCGCGAAAAGGGCGGGGCCGGCGACAAGCTGCGCAAGCTCGGCGAAGAGGTCGAGCGCCTGCGCGGCGAATCCACCCGATTGCGCGAACGCCTGGAGAAGCTCGAAAGCCGCTCGAGCGGTTCAAGCCCACCCGCGCCCAAGGGCCAAGCGCCGACTTCGGCCAAGCGCCCGCGCCCCGGTGGTCACCGCTCGGAACGCAAATCGCGCGTGCCTCGCCGAGGCTAGTGTCGCGCGCGTAGGGGGAAGTCGCGCCGTTCGCTGCTCTAGGTCTAGGCGGCGGGCGGCGGGGGAATCAACGGCGCGGGCGTGACCGCCCCGACCATCGTGCCCTTCAGCTCGGGCATCTCGGTCAGCACGAGAGGCAGAAGCTCGTCCATGCGCTTGACGTGAATGATTTCCATCTCCTTGCGCGGCTGTTCCGGAATGTCGATGACGTCCTTGCGATTGCGCTCGGGCATGATGACCCGTTTGATGCCCGCGCGATGGGCGGCCAGGAACTTCTCCTTGATGCCGCCGACGGGTAGGATCAACCCGCGCAGGGTGATCTCCCCCGTCATGGCCACATCGCTGCGCACGGGTTTGCCGGTCAGCAAGGACACCATGGACGCGAACATGGTCACGCCCGCCGAGGGCCCATCCTTGGGGATGGCACCGGCCGGAATGTGCAAGTGGATGTCGCTGCGCTCGAGGAATCCATCGTCGATACCGAGCCATTTCGCGTGCGAGCGAATGAAAGACAGCGCCGCTTGCGCCGATTCTTTCATCACGTCGCCGAGCTGCCCGGTCAGTACCAGGTTGCCCTTGCCGTTCATGCGCGTGGCCTCGATAAAGAGGATTTCCCCACCCACGGGGGTCCAGGCCAAGCCGGTGGCAACCCCCGCCTCGGCGGTGCGGTCTGCGATCTCGGGCAGGTACTTCTGCGGCCCGAGGAAGTCCGGGATGCGCGCGAGGGTGACGGTTTCCTTCTCGCCCGCCTTGCCCTCGGCCACCAACACAGCCACCGCGCGAATGACATTGGCGATCTCGCGTTCGAGATTGCGCACGCCCGCCTCTCGCGTGTAGCTGTCGATGATCTCTCCCACCGCAGCGTCGTCGAATACCAGGCGCTCGTCGGTCAAGCCGTGCTCCTCTACCTGCTTCTTGATGAGAAACTGCTTGGCGATGTTGAGTTTTTCCTCACGCGTGTAACCCGGGATCTCGAGCACCTCCAGTCGGTCGCGCAATGCCGGTGGCACCGGGTCGAGGATGTTCGCCGTGGCGATGAACATGACCTTCGACAGATCGAAGGACACCTCCAAGTAGTGATCCGAGAAGGCGTGGTTCTGCTCCGGATCGAGGACCTCGAGCAAGGCCGCAGCGGGGTCGCCGCGGAAATCGTGGCCGAGCTTGTCGATCTCGTCGAGCATGAACACGGGATTGCTCGACCCGACCTTCTTCATACCCTGGATGATGCGCCCGGGAAGCGAGCCGACGTAGGTCCGCCGGTGACCGCGGATCTCGGCCTCGTCGCGCACGCCACCGAGAGAAATACGCATGAACTTGCGCCCCAAGGCGCGCGCGATGGATTTCCCGAGCGACGTCTTGCCCACCCCGGGCGGCCCCACCAGGCACAGGATGGGCCCCTTCTTGTCGGTCTTGAGCTTGCGCACCGCCAGGTATTCGAGAATGCGCTTCTTGACCTTGTCGAGATCGTAATGATCGGCGTTCAGAATGTCGCGCGCGGCCGGGATGTCCAGCTTGTCCTCGGTGAAGATCGACCACGGCAGCTCGACCAGCCACTTCGAGGTAGGTGCGCGTGACCGTGTATTCGGCCGACGACGGTTGCATGACCTTGAGCCGTTCGAGTTGCTTGAGCGCGACCTTTTCGCTATCGGCGGGCATCTTGGCCGATGCGATCTTCTCGCGGAAATCGTCCAGATCCCCGCCCGATTCGTCGATCTCGCCCAATTCTTCCTTGATGGCCTTGAGCTGCTGGCGCAAGACGTACTCGCGCTGGTTCCGCCCCATCTCCTCCTGCACCTGGGTGTTGATCTTTTCGCGCACCTTGAGCACCTCGTGCTGGCGCGACAGGAACTGCAGCACGCGGCGCAGGCGCGCCTTGAGGTCGAAGATCTCCAGGATTTCCTGCTTCTCGTCGACCTGCACGTCGAGGTTGGAGGTGATGAGATCGGCGAGTTGGCCCGGCTCGCTGACACTGTCGAGCAGCGAGGACGCTTCCTTGGGAAGCTCGGGCATCAGTTTGATGACCCGCTTGGCGACGTCTTTCACGTTCACCACCAAAGCGTCGAGCTCGGCGGAGCCACCCGCCGCGTCCGGCAGGACCTGGATCTTGGCCACCATGTAGGGATCCTGCGTGCTCAGCTCGAGCAGGCGCACGCGCGACACTCCTTGCAAGATGACCGAGAAACTGTCCTTGGCCAGCTTGATGACCTTCAAGATCCGCGCGGCGCAGCCCACGGTATACAGGTCGGCTGGGCTCGGCTCCTCCACGCGCGCATCGCGCTGGGTGACGATGCCGATGACCGGCTTTTCCTTGGCGATCGCCTCTTCGACCAGCTTGACGGACTTCTTGCGCCCCACATCGATGGGAATGATCGAGTTGGGAAACAAGACGGAATTGCGCAAGGGAAGGATCGGCAGGAACTCGGGGATTTCGATCGGTCCCTCGGGAACGGACTTCTTCGGTGACATTGCTCAAATCGTAGTACGCACGGAAGCGGGCCGCGACAAGTTTATGCAGCGAAAAAAAGGAAGCCCTCACCCGCCTCGCTACGCTCGGCACCCTCACCCGCGCAGCGGGAGAGGGCTGGTGTAAGGGCTGGTGTGAGGGGGGCCTACCTGCGCTTCTCGGGCTGGCCGGGCTTGGGGACCGCGACACCCGACAGGTTCGACTGGCCAGGCATCCCCGCTTCACGTTTCACGCCATGGTGGGCCAGGATTTTGGCCTCGATCTTCGTGGCGATATCCTTGTGCTCTCGCAAGAATTGCTTGGCGTTCTCGCGCCCTTGCCCGATGCGCTCGCCCTCGAAGGCGAACCAGGCGCCCGACTTCTCGACCGCGCCGCAATCAGCACCCGAGATCGACCAAGTCACCCTCGTGGCTGACGCCTTCGCCGTACATGATGTCGAATTCGACCTCGCGAAACGGCGGCGCCATCTTGTTCTTGACCACTTTCACGCGGGTTCGATTTCCGACGACTTTGTCGCCGTCCTTGAGGGCGCCCACGCGCCGGATGTCGAGGCGCACGCTGGCGTAGAATTTCAGCGCGTTGCCGCCCGTCGTGGTCTCCGGATTGCCGAACATCACGCCGATCTTCATGCGGATCTGGTTGATGAAGATGACCAGGGTGTTGGACTTGGAGATAGTGCCGGTCAGTTTGCGCAGCGCCTGGCTCATGAGGCGGGCCTGCAGGCCTACGTGGGAATCGCCCATCTCTCCTTCCAACTCCGCGCGTGGGGTCAGGGCCGCCACCGAGTCCACCACGACTACATCGACGGCACCCGAGCGCACCAGCATCTCGGTGATCTCGAGCGCCTGCTCGCCGTGATCGGGCTGCGACACCAGGAGGTCATCGGTTTTCACCCCAAGCTTGCGCGCGTAGCCGACATCCAGGGCATGCTCGGCGTCGACGAACGCGCAAATGCCGCCCGAGCGCTGCGCCTGCGCCACGACGTGAAGCGCGAGCGTGGTCTTGCCGGAGGATTCCGGACCGTAGATTTCGACGATGCGCCCACGCGGCAGCCCACCCAGACCGAGCGCGATGTCGAGCCCGAGGGCCCCGGTGGGAACGACGTAGACTTCGGGCGGGGCGATATCGTCGCCCAGGCGCATGATGCTGCCCTTGCCGAACTGTTTTTCGATGGTGGAAACCGCCAGTTCAATGGCCCGGTCGCGCCCCGCCTCGCGTGCGCTCTGCGCCTTGCCCGCGTCGGCCTTGGTTTCCTTGTGTTCGCTTCGATCTGCGTTTGCCGTGTTTGCCGTGTTTGCCATGTTTGCTGTATTTGCCGTGTGGGCGAGATTCGCCATTTCTTCCCCCAAGATCACATGAAATACCGGCGAGCCATGTCGAGCGCATGGTATGCAGCCGCTCTGCGAATACGCTCGCGGTCCCCGGCAAAGAGCTTGCTCACCGACTTGGTGGGACGTGTGCCCGCGACCGCAAAACACACCGAGCCCGCCGGCTTGTCGCCCGTCGCGCCGCCAGCCAACGTACCGGGTCGGCCATCCATTCTGGCGCCAGCGACGCCGGTGATCGATACGGCGATGGTGGCGCCCGTCAGCGCGCGCGCCCCCTCGGCCATGGCGCGAGCGCAAGGCTCACTGACCGCCCCGTGTTCGGTGAGCAGCTCGGCGGGAACGCCCAGCACCTTGGTCTTGATGTCGTTGGCATAAGCCATCACGCCACCTAGGAAGAAGTCACTCGATCCCGGTTCCGAGGTGAGGAGTTGGCCTGCGTAGCCCGCCGTACACGATTCGGCCAGGGCCAGCGTGGCGCCCGATTCGCGCAAGGCCTTGCCCACCACCATGGGAAAGGTCTCCCCATCGATGCCGTAGATCCCCTGTCCGATGCGCTTGCGCAGCTCGTGGTCGAGTTGATCGAGCACGGCCTGGCTCTTGGCGAAGTCGCTGGTGCGCACCACGATCTTGACGTGGTTTTCGGGCGCGGCCGTGCGGAAATGCACGGTCACGTCCGGCACGCTCGCGATCAGGCCAACCAGACGATGATCGATGTGCGATTCCCCCATCCCGTAGATGTGAAAGGTGCGCACCGCTGCCCGAGGCACGCCGCTCTCGCTCAAGAGCTGGACCAGCCTCGGCATGCACTGAGAAAGAAAGATACCCTCCATCTCGCGCGGAATTCCCGGCAAGAAATACGCCTCGGCCTCTCCGATGCGCACGCAGAAGCCCGGGGCAATGCCGGCCGAGTTCAGAAAGGCGACGGCCCCCTCTGGTACGCGCACCTGACGCAGGTTGTTTGGGGTCAGCGCGAACCCGTGGGCCGAAAATCTCTGTTTCATGGCGTCGAGCGAAGGCGCGTGTTCGGTCGCCCTCACGCCCAACAACTCGGAAACCACATCCACCGTCCGGTCGTCGTCGGTCGGCCCGAGTCCGCCGGTGGCCACGATCACAGCTGCCTCGCCGGCCAAACTCTCGAGGGCGTCCCGGATATCGGTCGGCCTATCGGAAACCACACGATGGGCTCGCACCTCGTAGCCGGCGTCGAATAGGCGGTCGGATAGAAACGCGGCGTTGGAATTCGCAATCTCCCCGCGCAGCACTTCGTCGCCGATAGAGAGAATCGCCGCGGTCCCCGGCGGAGCCTTGGCCTGCAGAACGGTTTCCTGGACCGCGACTGCGCGTGACACCTTGCCGGGCTCGGTCACCTTGCGGGACGCGCCTCCTGTCTTGCGGGAAGCGCCAGAGGCAGCCACGCGCTTGACGGCCTGCTTGCTCGGTTTGCGCACTTCGCGGGCCACGCCCGGGCGGAACTTAGACATTTGTTCAGTACCTTAGCGAGCGCCCTTGCGCCAGTCAACACCCACCGACAGAATCTCGGGATTCATTCAACAAGGTTGACAACGGGCCTCCTCCGACGGTCAACTGTTCCCTTCTCCCCATGCGAATCCGCTACGCCGCCAAGACGGATCTAGGACTCAAACGCAACCACAACGAGGACTACTTCTGCCTCATCGAGGAGGAGCAGCTCTTCCTGGTGGCAGACGGCATGGGCGGGCACGCCTGCGGCGAGGTCGCGTCGAAAATGGCCGCCGACGTGGTTCGCGAATTCTTCGCGCGCACGCGCGACGAGGACGTCACCTGGCCATACAAGATGGACCACACCCTGTCGGTGCTGGAGAACCGGCTGAACGTCGGCATTCGCCTGGCCAACAAGAAGATTCACGAGTCGGCGTCGAAAGACGTGCGCCTGAGCGGCATGGGCACCACCGTCGTCATGGGCCAAATCGCCGATGATCGATTCTACGTGGCGCACGTGGGGGATTCGCGCTGCTATCGCGTCCGGGAGGGACAGGTCAAGCAGCTCACCCGCGACCACTCGCTGCTGGAGGATTACAAGGAAGCCCGGCCCGGCATGAGTGACGAGGAGCAGCGCAAGTTCCCCCACAAGAACGTGATCACGCGTGCCCTCGGCATGCGCGACACCGTGCAAGTCGACATCACTTCCGAAGAGATTCACGACGGCGACATCTTTCTGTTGTGCTCGGATGGCCTGTCGGGCCTGGTTCCGGACACGACCCTACCCGAGCACCTCAAGGTAGGTGTCGATCTCGACGCAGCCGTGACCGCGCTGGTCGCTGCCGCCAACGCTGCTGGTGGCACCGACAACATCACGGTGCTCGTGCTGGAGTGCCGGCAGAACTAGATGCTCTAGATACGCCCGCGGCCTACTTGGGACAGGCCCTGACCTCGACGACCTGGCTACCGCGCGGTCCGAAGCGCTTGGACACACTCCACCTGGCCTTGCCGGCAAGCTTCTCCACCAGCGGCATTACGCCCGCCATCAGCGTATCAAGTTCCGCACCACCGACAACGATGTCGGGGTGGCACTCGTACCCTTCCTCGAAGGCGACGTGCACGCGCGGACCGGTTGCCTGAGCAAACTCGCGTAGCCCGGAAAGCAGGCTCGCGGTGATCGCGGCCGACATGGGGAGGTCCTTGCTTGGGCATTCGCGGATGACGACGCAGCGATCGAGGTAGGATGGCTCATGCGCATGGATGTTCTCCCATGGCGGTAGTTCTGACGGCGGCTTCGCAGGCCGCTCGAACCAACCCGGCGGGATGGTCAGAAAAACCGCCCCCCGGCCTTCCAGGCCAATGACCAGCCGGCCGTCCGGCGCCTCCGCCAGCGCGAGAACCCGAGTGTCCGCCAACATGGGGATTTCCGGGTGCACGGCGACTGCGTGCTGCTGATCGCGCAACACCCACAGGCCGCGCCCCCCAAGCCACAGCCGCTTGGCGGTGTCGCGCATGAATAGACTGACCTCGCCTGCAAGGCCCTCCGGCTTCAGCAACTTGCAGTTTCCCCACTTGATGTTGAAGACGCAAAGCCCGTGATCGGTGGCGAGCAACAACTCCCTAGTCGCGTGGGCAACCGGCGAGCCCTGCTCGCCGCGCACCTTCGTGGGAGGGTCTGGGAACCCTCCCAGGGTTCCCATGTCATCGCCATTGCCCCAAACCGTCAGGTCGTGGATGAGAAGCTGGCGCCCGTCCACCTTCACCGGAACTTCGTCGATGAGGGGTACGCCTCCCTCCTCATTCCTGTCCAGTCGGACAAGCGCCCAGTTCGAGGCGCCCGCCGGCAGTCCATAAAACGGGGAGGCCGAGGCTGGGGCGAAGTGAAGCGGATTGCCGATGGCCGACTTGAAGTGGTTATGCGCCCGCATCACCTCCAGATCGCAGCCCGCCCGCGGACCCGCCACCCTCGGCGTTTCCCGATCCCGCCTGCATGACCATGCGCCAATGGCCACCCGAGAAACTCCACAGTCCGCGATCGTCGACGTTCCAAAGCGCCTTGTCCGGGGTCGCGAAGGTGTCGTCGGGCTCGATGGGCAGCTCCTCGCGGCCGAGCACGGTCACGGCCTTGCCGTCCCACTGCGCGGTCAGAAACACGTCGAGCAAGCCATGCAGGTGCCCCACGTAGTTGCGGTGCGGTCCGGCCTTCGCGATCACGTAGCTGACTTCTCCCCCGATGGGGATCGTGGTCATGGCCGCCCACACCCGATCCTTCTCGCCGGGTCTGCCCGGCCCCATGAGTTCGGCCGGAGGCATGACCGGGTCCGGGAGCGGGCGCCACTTGCCGCCTTGGTAGAACAAGGGGCCACCGCCACCGTAAAACGCCAAGCCGCCGGCTAGGCGTACGATGGCGAAGGGCCTGAAGACGGAATCCTGCCCCTTGAGAACGTGGCGATGGGTGAATTCAGCGGTGACCTCCATGAATCCGCCGCGCGCCAATGTGAGTAGAACGCGGTGTTCGGTCACGTGGGCCTGACCCAGGGCCACGGACAAATTGCCCTCGCGATGTCCAGCCACCAGGGCATCGAGCGGCTGCCACTTTGCCACCCCCCCATCGGTGACGGACACCCCATCGTGGGAAACCACCAGGATGCGCGCGGGAGACTGCTCTTCGAGCACGTGCGTGATTGGGGTCACGGGCCCCGCCTGCGCCCAGTTCTTCCCGCTTGCCCCGTAAAGCAGGACCGGTTTCGGACCCGGTGATACCCTGACGATGGTGCTGGCCAGCCCGCCGGATCTCTCGCCGCCGCCGAAGGCCCAGATTTGTCCATCGGAGATCTGGGCGAAACCGCGCACGCCCGGCCATCCTTGTTTCCACGCCACCTCGCCGCGCGCGCCGGCCGCAAGGTCGAGAAAACGCACCCTGTCTCCATTCGCGAACCAAAGCCGATCCTTGCGGTCGAGAAACAGCACCGGCCGGCTACCCACGTCGTAGATGCGTCCCGGCCCATCGACTCTGACGTAGACGTTGCCTTCGGGCGCATCCTGAGACTGGTAAGCGATGACCAGCGCGCCGTCCTTGGCGCGTTTGCCGATCCAGCGCGGCGAGCCGGGAACCTCGGCGACTTGTTCGATGGACAGATCGTCGATGCCCACCCGTACGATGGAGCCATTCGAGATACCGGCAAGCACGTGAGACTCGTCGGCCGGTCCGAGGCAGGTGGCCCTGCGGCGCAAGACCCTTTCCTGCCGCACCTGGAAGTTCTCGGCATCGAAGGTGACCAGGTTGCCGGACGCCGCCAGGCCCAGGAGTTGCGCCCCGACCAGGCGGCTGTCCACGATGGCATTGTGATCGAAGTGGTATTCGATGCCTAGCTTGGGTGGCTCGGGCTTGTGCTTGAGGCGAAAAACCGTCCACCGGGAATGCCCACTCGCGTCCTGCCCGCCGCCTGGCCAAGGCAACGGTGAGAGTAGCAGGCCGACCGCGCCGATGGCGGCCGCGCCCACGAGCGCAAGGATAAGCCAACGCTTCCTTCGTCGAGAGGGGTGGGCAGGCTGGCCTGGGGGAGCATCACGCATGCGCTGGTCAAGCTAGAATACACGAGCGCGGACTATAGGAAACGGGGCACGCGAACTTGCTTGCGGTACTTGACCACCTTGAAGAACTCCTCCGACCCCCATGCCAAGCAGTCGAGTGTCGCATCGTCGATCTGGCCATCCTCGCGCAGAACGCCATGGTGGGCATGGACCTTCACGATCTCCGCGACGAAGAGATCGTGGCTTCCGAGGGGAAGAGTGTGCCGGACTTGGCATTCGAGGTTGATTGGGCATTCGTCGATGAGCGGCGGGGCGACCACGGAAGCAGGGATCTTGCCCAGCCCCAGGGCCGCGAACTTGTCGGTGTCCCTTCCGGAGGTCGTGCCGCACAGCTCGAGCGCCCTCACCTGTTTGGAGGTGGGGATGTTGACCACGAACTCCTTGCTCGCGCTGATCGAGTCGTGGCTGTGGCGCGATTTGCGCAGCGACACGGTGACCATGGGTGGGGTCGTGCAAGCCACGCCCGCCCAGCTGATGGTGAGGATGTTGTCCTTTCCCGCCGTGTCGCGCGTGCTCACCAACAACACCGGCCGAGGAAAGAACAGCGGTCGAGAAACGATCTGCTTCTTCATGGAGAACCCGGCGAAATGCATCAGGTTACCAGCCAAGAAGGCCGGATTCCAATCCTCCGTGTCAATCGTTTCGCATTCGGCACCTGCGGGATGACCGGGCAGCGATGACCAAGGTCATCCCTCTTTCGGGGCAGGGTGCGCGGGGGGCGGCGCATGAGTGCCCGGCTTCTGCAGGAGATACGCGACCGCCCCCACGCCCAGGGTGCTGAGCCCTATCAGCCCCACGAAGGGTCGCTGCGCGATGGTGAAAATCGTCGAGCTCGAGACGAATGCCAGAAACAGGCCGGGCACCCACGGCCAGCCCGGAACGCGCAACGAAGGTCCCTCCCTGAGGCGCAGCCGGCACAGACCGATGATGGTAGCCATCATGCTGATTCCCAGGGTGAAGCCGACATAGGTAAGGATGCGCTCGAAGGTCGCCGTCCATAGCGCCACAAGGCCGAGGACAAGCTGCGCCAGCAGGGCCAAGCGCGGCGGTCGCCCCGCCGACGAGGAAAAGCGTCGCGGCAACAGACCATCGGCCGCCATCCGCGCGGCCACCTGCGGGCCGGTCATGGTAAGCGCGGACACGCACATGGCCAGGGCCAGGGCCACCAGTACGGACACGACGGCGGCGAGTCGCGGCCCCCCCACGGCCGCCGCCGCCACGTGCGCAACGTCGATTCGTCCGGCCAGCTCCGAGACGGGCGCGGCAAAGACGAAGAAGGCGTTCAAGCCCAAATAGAGGAGTGTGACGATGGACGTTCCCAGGATGAGCGAGCGCGGCAGATTGCGCTCCGGATCCTTGACCTCGCCACCAATGTACACGGCAGCGTTCCAGCCAAGGTAGCTGAACGACACCAGCACCAGCGCCAGTCCCATCTTGCCGAAATTCACCGCCACGTGCGCGGTGTGGAAATGATGCGGATAGAGGCGGCCGAGCCCGAAGGAGGCGAACAGCGTGACGAGAAGGATCTCCGCCACAACCACCGCGGCTTGCACGCGCGCGCCGAAGGAGAGTGAACCGACGTGGAGCAGGCATGCGCCGGACAGGAGCGCCGTGGCGACCAGACGCGAGCTGACGCCCGAGGGCAACCAGGGCCGCATGTACTCGGCGAAGGCGAAGGCCAGCGCCCCGAGTGGAACCGCGAAGCCGACGATGAGTGAAAGCCAGCCGGCGACATAGGCCGCCATGGGGTGCACGGTGCGCGCAAGGAAAGTGTACTCACCGCCAGATTCGGGAATTCGCTGGGCCAGGGCGCCGTAGCACAGCGCTCCCAGGAGCGCGATGACGCCTCCGAGCAGCCAGACGATCAGCACCAGCCAAGGCGATCCAAGAATGCCCATGAGGATTCCGCTGGTGGTGAACACGCCGGTGCCCACCATGTTGGCCACCACCAGTGCGGTGGCGGCGCCCGGTCCCAGCCTTCGTTGGCCGTTGCTCATCCGAGGCAGTACACCACAGCCCCGCACGAGGAGCGACATTGTTGTGCGTGCCGGGCATGAAGAAGCAGGGAAGAAGCTATCTGCGGTCTCGGCTCTGCAAGCGGGCCAGGAAGGCCAACCAGCATTCCCGCTCGGTCTCGGTTGCGTGCACGAATTCGACTCCCACGCCAAACCTGTGGTCTTCCCCATCCTCGCTCTCGACAATGCGTACCACGCGTCCTCGCGCCACCGCGCTCTCGGCGCCAAGCGAGACGGCCAGGCGAAGGACATCGCCCACCGCGAGCAACCGGGACGTCCAGACGAACGCTCCGCTCGCGCCCAGATTCTCCGTCGAGCCGTGCAGGTCCTCTTGTCCAGGCGGCGGGGACACCGAAGTAAAGACGACGTGGAGCGATACCGGCAACCTCGCGGCGGTCCTGACGGGGAGGCGCCGGGGATCGAGTCGTCATCGGCACGGGGTGCTTGAATGTGACCGTGACCGGTGGTCCCGCAACCACGCGCAGGACGTGTCCGACTGCGGTGTGACGGCCGGAGTGGTTCCTATAGCACAAGGTTGCGTGGGCCTCGATGTCGAGCCCCTCGGGCGGCGCGAGCAATTCGGGAAAGGTGAGCAGCACTCCGCTCGGTTGCAGCCCGAGCACGAAACCACTCAGGAGCACAGGCGTCCGCAGGTCTTGCATCGAGACCTCCACCCACTGTCCGGCAACAAGTTGACTCACCATATCTTCTTCTCACTCGGGGCAGCCGCTGGCCAACCCCAACCGACCAGCCGGCCTATTGCTACCCATGGTTATCGGCGCCGCGGAGGAATACTTGACGGGCAAAGACACCCCGTCCCGATTGTCATATCGCGTCGCAATGCACCCGCGTACCACCTTTCGGGCACTTGCCATCTCCGCACCCCCATGCACCGTGATGCTCGGCACTTGCTCTATTTCGCAAGGAAGAGCAGTTTACCGCCTTCGATTCACCCTGAACAAAGGATCTCAGCGCGTGCAAGCACTCATGGACCTGTTCCACCGAATCTACGATGTCCAGGCCATCATCACCTGGGGAGGCATGGCCGCGCTGGTCGCCGTCGTGTTCTCGGAAACCGGTCTGCTCGTCGGTTTCTTCCTGCCGGGCGATTCCCTGCTGGTCACGGCGGGGGTGTTCTGCACGTCAGCCAACCCGACCGGCAAGCCACTGCTCGACATCTTGTGGCTCATCCCCGCGGTGAGCATCGCCGCGGTGGCTGGCGACCAGGTGGGCTTCTACATCGGGCGCAAGGCCGGTCCCAAGCTCTTCAAGCGAGAGAACTCCCTGCTCTTCAACAAAAAGCACCTCATCCGCACCCACGAGTTCTACGAACGCCACGGGGGCAAGACCATCATCATCGCGCGCTTCATCCCCATCATCCGCACCTTCGCGCCCGTGGTCGCCGGCATCGGCGACATGAACTATCGCCGCTTCGTCAGCTACAATGTCTTCGGCGGCATCGGCTGGGTGGCGGGCGTGACCGGCCTCGGCTATGGGCTCGCCACGGTGTGGCCAAACGTGACCAAACACATCGAGAAGCTTATCATCCTGGTCATCTTCCTCTCGCTGCTGCCCGGCATCATCGGATACCTGCGTGGCACGCTCGGCAAACGGAATGAAAAGCCCGCGACCTGAAAAGAAACGCCCCCCCACTGAATCGAGGACAAAGCCCGCCGCCAAGGCGAGCCAGGCTGCCACCAGTCGGCCGCCCAGGGTCGCCTTTCCCAAGAAGAACCAGCCACCCACGGCCGCCGCGTTCGCGGCGCGCTTGCCGCTGGCGCTCGGCAAGCGTTTCGAGATGGCGCGTTCCTTCTTGCTACGGCAAAGGGACGTGAAGGAGGATGTCTACTTCTACGGCCCGAGGACCGGCTGGGCTCTGCGCTACCTGATCGGCGAGCAGCCGCTGTGCTCGCTGCTCCTGCACGAGGAGTCGCCGGTCGGAATCGTCGCCCTGCCCGCGTCAGCCGCCGCGGCCGTGGACTGGAGGAGGCTTTCGCCCGTAGGGCAACTTGCGCGCAAGAACGCGCACGGCAGTCCATCGATGCTGTGGCTGGACGTGCCCCTGGCCGGCAACGGAGCCGCCGATCTCAAGGCCATCCTGCGCGTGAAGGTGGCCTCGCTGGCCGCCGCCTGATCGCAGGGTCCTATCGAGCGCGCTTGCTAGGTTCCAGTTACTGGACCCTGCCCTTTGGCAGGGGGCGCGTGCGTGGATGGCGCACGCTGAAGGCCGGCTTCTGATTCGGATCGCAATTGGGACCGAAGCCATCCGCTTTGAAATCGTACTGCAAGCGACCCCGCATAGTGCCCTTGACGGCCTCGATCTCGACGTCGTGATGACCAGCGCGCGCCGGCGAGCAGTACGAGAGCAGGTAATAGCGGCGGGAGAAGCCCTCGATACGCGCCGCGATCTCGTCGAAGCCGCGGCGGATGTCCGCCGGGTCCTTCGAGGTGAAGGTTCCGTTGCGTCCGATGGCTCGGATCTCCCCTTCGTTGATCTCCGAACCCACCGCGATGGCGTAAATCTCGACGCCGGCCCCATCGAGCGCGGTATGCAGGGCCTCCCGTGAGACACGATCGGCGCGATCGGTGCCGTCGGTAAACACGACCAGGGTTCCAAAGCGCAGCGGGACCGGCGACTGGCTCATCTGGTGTTCGAGGATCTTGATGGCCTCGACCACAGCTCCGTTGAGATTGGTCGAGGGATCCCTGGGTTGGAATCCGGCGAAGGCCCGCACCGTGCTCTGCGCATCCCCACGGCCGAAGGGCACGATCTGCGTGACGTGTGGACTTCCGTCGAAGGCATAGACGGCGAGCTTCTGGTAGCGCCCAACCTGCTGGGCAAACGAAGCGGCTCCTGCCACGACCTTGTCCAGGTCGGGCGATCCGGCGACGCTCCCACTCATGTCCACGAGCAACAGTGTGTAATGCACGGCCGCCACTTCCGGCTGCAGGATGGTCTGCCGACTTTCGAAGATCGACACCGGCTGTCCGTCTTCGTAGATGTGGAAATCGGCCGGCGTCAGATTCGGGACAGGATCGCCGCGCGAAGTGTCTACCGTGAAGTAGACGGCGATGTTCGACGGCCGCTGCACCGACCGGTCGACCATCTGCAACTTCAGGCTGGCGCAGCCCGCGAGACTGGCCAAGAGCACCAGCGTAAGAAGGGGGAAGGATTGCGCGCGCATGACGCCGAGTATAGACCTGGCACGCGCCGGAAAAACAGGTCATCTTTCGAGGTCAAGCCCCTCACCTCCGGCATTCCTCGGAGGCGGGGCGCACGGAACATTTCAAGCGTCGGAGCTGCCCATGGCTGCATTCGGAAACCTAACGCTTTTGGTCTCTTTTGTCATCGCCACCCTGGCCGGGGTCGCCTCGCTGGTAGGAATTCGCCGCGACTCGCAGCGACTCCTGCGCGCCGGTCGGGCCGCGGTCTACCTACTCGCCACCACCCTCGCCATGGCCATCGCGGCCATGGCGCACGCGTTCACCTCGAGCGACTTCTCCATCAAATACGTCCAGCACTATTCCGAGGCGGGGCAACCCTTCGCCTACAAACTGACCGCGGTGTGGGGCGGCCTCGACGGCTCGCTGCTGTTCTGGGTCTTCCTGCTCGCGCTCTGCTCGGCCATCGCGGTGCGGATTCTGTGGCGGCGCGAGCCGGCCATCACCGCATACGCTGTCACCGTTCTCATGGCGGTGTGCGACTTCTTCATCTACCTCGTGGTGTACGAGAAGAATCCGTTCGACACCTTTCTGGTGTCGCAGCCATCGAGCGGCCAGGGGCTCAACCCCCTTCTGCAGAATCCCTACATGGTCGCGCACCCGCCGTCGCTCTACGCCGGGTTCGTCGGCCTGACCATCCCCTATGCCTTCGCCATGGGCGCTCTCATGGCGGGCAGGTTCGGCAACGTCTGGTTCCCGCTGGTCAGGCGCTGGCTGCTCTCGGCCTGGTTCGTGCTCTCGCTGGGACTGACCCTGGGCATGATCTGGGCCTACGAGGTCCTCGGCTGGGGTGGTTTCTGGGCCTGGGACCCGGTGGAAAACGCCGGCCTTCTGCCCTGGCTGATGGCCACGGCCCTGGTCCACTCGGCGAAAGTACAGGAACGCCGTGGCCTTTACGTTCGTTGGAACTTCATCCTGGTCATCTTCGCCTTCTTCCTGACCATCGTCGGCACCTTCATGACCCGTTCTGGAATCGTGCAGTCCGTGCACGCCTTCGGCAAGGACATCCACCTGGCCTATGTCTTCGGTGCTTTCATGCTGGCCATCCTCGCGTTCAGCTTTGGCTTGCTGTTCTGGCGGCGCAAGGAATTGCGCCCCAAGGAAGCTATCGGCGCAATCCTTTCGCGCGAGTCGATGTTCGGCATCGCCAACTGGTGCTTCGTGGCGGCCACCGCGATCGTGCTCGTCGCGACGCTGTTCCCGACCATCTCGGAGTCCATCATGCACGAGCGCGTGAACGTGACATCCGCCTTCTTCAATCGAACCATGGTGCCAGTCGGCATCGTCCTCTTGCTCCTGACCGGAACCGGCTCGCTCTTTCCCTGGCGCGGAATGGAAAAGACCGTGGCCCGCCGGCGCGCCCTCCTGCCCATCGGCGCCGGCGCCGCAATGCTGGTGGTGGGTGGCATCACCGGAGCGGCGCGCTCGCCGGCCGCGCTGATCTGCTTTGCGGTGTGCGCCTTCGTCGCCACCGTGATCGTGCAGGAACTGGTGCGCGCGGCGCGCAGCCGGCAGAAGGCGAGCGGTGGCTCCTTCCCGGTCGCCCTGGCCAGTACGATCTTCAAGGCCCGCCAGCCCCATGCCGGTTACATCGTGCACATGGGCCTGGTTCTGATGTTCGTGGGTTTCGCCGGCCAGGCCTTCCAGCGCGAGGCGACCGCGGTCATCGTGGCCGGCCAGAGCAAGGACTTCGGCCCCTACAAGCTCCACTTCGATGGCATGACCGAGGGCCGCGATCTCATCAAGGAAACCTACCGCGCCAACATCGCGGTATCGTCCGGCGGCAAGAGCCTGGGCCACCTGCGACCCGGACGCGAGTTCTACGACCAGCGGCCAAACGAACCGGTCAGCAAGGTCGCCATCCACCGTGGTGTCGCCGAGGATCTCTACATCACGTTGGGCAGCTACGACGAAGCCCGGCGCGCGGTCGCGCTCAAGCTGGTGCGCAATCCGCTCGTGGACTGGTTGTGGCTGGGATTCCTGGTCATGGCCTTCGGGGCTCTCCTCGTGCTCGCGCCCGTCCGCGCGCAGGAGTCCGAGGCGCGCCACCGCGCGACTTGGCTGCACCTGGGGGCCGGGCTTGGTGTCGCCGGGCTCGCGGCACTGATAGGCAAGACCGTCCTGCGCATGCCAACCTCGGCGCAGCTCGTGACCCTGGCCCTGTGTGGCCTGACGGTCGGCCTGGCCGGGCTGGCTTGCTACCGCCTCTTCGAATCCCTGATGGTGCCGGACCAGGAATCGGACACGCCGTAGCGCATTTCACACCCTACGTGCCACGTCCCCGCGGGTCGGCTTCTCGGGCCGGCCGTGAACCGGCAACCCGCCACCGGCATGCTATGGTGGAACGCGCAAGTCATGATGAAACACGCGTTGACCAAATTGACCACCCCGGGGGTGCCGTGACCCGAAGAGCAGGCAGGTTCGCGCAAGCCCTCTTGGGGTTCGGCCTCGCGCTCTTGGCCACACCTTCCCTCGCGCAAATGCCTCCGCCCGACCACAACGCCGCCACCAGCGCGCCACTTTTCGTCGGGGATCTCCCGGTCGGCAGCATCTCGGTTCGCGTCGCGCGCCCTTCGATGACCGATTCCTTGGTCGGTGTGGACGTCGTGGGGTCCTGGACGGCCAAGGACGGCGCCGAGAAGTCCGTGACCGCCAAGACCGGCGACGACGGGCGCGCGGTCTTCACCGGCGTCCCCGCCGGCAGCATCTTCGGGGCCAAGGCCACGATCGAGGGAGAGAGCCTTGCCACCGTGCGATTTCCCGTGCCCGAGCAAGGCGGCACGCGCCTGCTCATGATCGTCGGCGCCCACGCCGCCGAGGCCATGAGCGACATGACCGGGGGAGCGAGTGACGGCCAATCCGCGCAGCCGAAGCCTCTCGGCGTCCGTTCCGGCAAGGTCGAACCGCGCGAAGGAATGAAGGCCGGAACCCTGGAGATGCGCGTGCTGACCGCCGGTGGCAAGCCGATCCCAGGGCAGTCGGTCGATCTTGGCCGCGTCGCGCACGCCACCGGTGGGGTGGATTTCGTTCACGGAGTCACCGACGAATCGGGCACGGCGCATTTCGCCGACCTGAAGGCGGGCGATGGGACGCAGTACGCCGCGGTGATCGAGCGCGACGGCATGCGGGTAGGCTCCCCGGCCTTCACCTTGGAGGCCGATCGGGGCGCCGTGGGGGAAATCCGCATGCCAGGCAGGACCAGCGATCCGTCCGTGCTGCGCATATCCTCCGCCTCGCGCATGATGATCGAGTTGCGTGAGGACGCCATTGGAGTCCTGCAGAATCTCCTGCTGGAGAATACCTCCGACAAGGTCTTCGACCCGGGACCGCGCGGGCTGTTCATTCCACTGCCGGCCGGGTTTGCCGGGGCCGAAAAGTTGCCTGGCGGCGTCGACCTGGATATCAAGGAGGGTGTCGGCATTTTCGTGCACACGATGCTTTCACCGACGGAATCGCCAGGCGCGACCGCGCAAGTGCGTTTCGGTTACGCGCTCGCCACCCATGAGACGTCGGAATTCGAGATCGTCCAGCCCATGCCTCTCGGACTGCAAGGCGGGCTGGTGCTGATCCCAGCCGAGTACTCCATCGGCCTTTCGGCCCCGGGTCTGCGCGCGCGCCCACCCGAGCGCGACGACAGCGGCAACGAGCTGCGCATGTACGACCTGGACGCCGTGCCGACGGGGCGGGCCCTGCACCTGACCGTGCTCGGGCTACCCACGCGCGATCAAACCGGCAAGTGGATTGCCGCCGTGCTGGCGGGGCTGCTGGTGGCGGGCGGCGTGGTCGCCGCGCGACGCCCACGCAAGGTGGTTACACCCGGAAACAAGGCCGGGTGAAGGCATGAGCGAACGCTGCCTGCGCGTGGCCAAGGTGTGCAAGAGCTACGGCCGCCAGCGCGCGCTCGTCGACGTGTCGCTGGCCTTCGCGCCCGGACAGGTCGCGGCCATCGTCGGTCCGAACGGCGCGGGCAAGACCACCCTGCTCGGCATCCTGTCGACCCTGGTGCGGCCCACCAGCGGGGAGATTCTCCTCGGCGACGCGTCCATCGCGCGCGACCCGGCCGTACGGCGGACCGTCGGCTACGTGGGGCACGAGCCCGGGGTGTATCCCGATCTCACGGCCCGCCAGAACTTGCGCGTCTTCGCCGCGCTCTACGGCCTGACCGGCGCCGAGGGGCGTATCTCGACCATGCTCGAACGCGTCGACCTCGCGGACGTGCGCCAAGATCTGCCGGCGCGGTCCTATTCGCGCGGCATGCTGCAACGCCTGGCCCTGGCGCGCGCGCTCCTGCACGATCCCGAGATACTGCTCTTCGACGAACCCTCGTCGGCCCTGGACCCGGTCGGCGTGCGCTGGCTCGCCGAGGAGATCTCGCGCGAACGCGATGCCGGGCGACTGGTCGTCCTGGTTACCCACGATCTCGATGCGGCAGCCCAGGTTGGCAACCACCTGGTGGTCCTCCGGCGAGGCCGCGTGGCCCTCGATCGCGTCGAGGCCTCTGGTTTCGGCGTCGCGCAGGTTCGAGCCCTGTACGAGGAGGCCCTGCGTGACGGGTAGCTTCTGGCGCTACACGGCGCTCATTGCGCTCAAGGATCTGCGCATCGAGGGCCGAAGCCGCGAGGTGATCTACACCATGGGCTTCTCCGCGGCCCTGGTCGTGCTGGTGTTCTCGTTCGCCCTGGCCAGCGCCACCGATCCGGCGCAAGGCCCCATCACCGCAGCGGGCGTACTGTGGGCCGCAACCCTCTTCACCGGCACGGTAGCCCTGGCGCGCGTGCTCGACCGCGAGCGCGAAAACGAGTCCATTCGCTCCCTGCTGCTCTCTCCCGCCCCGCGCGCGGCCATCTACGCCGGCAAGTTGATCGCGACCTCGACCCTCATGCTGGCGGTCGAGATCCTGCTCACCGTGCTGGTCGGCGTTCTGTTTTCGACCGGGGTTTTCACCCACCTCGGCGCTCTGGCCCTGGTCCTCGTCCTCGGCACGGTCGGCTTCGCCGCTACCGGCGTCGTGTTCTCGGCCGCGCTGCTGCGCTCGCGCAGTCGTGATGCCTTGCTGGGCGCCCTGCTATTCCCCATCGTGATTCCCGTCCTGCTGGCCGCCAGCCGAGCCACGGCGTGCCTCTTCGATCCCCTGTCTCCCGATCTGGAGCCCGTCGCGTTCTGGACGCGCTTCCTTCTGGCAACCGACGTCATCTATATAGCGCTGGGCCTGTGGGTCTTCGAACCCGTGGTCATCGGCGAGTGACCCCCCATTACTGAACTGCGCTATCATGGCTCTTCATGTCTTCTGAAACCCGACCGACCTCGCCGCGACTTTGGCCCATGGCCGCCGTCGCCGCCCTCCTGTTCGTGATCGCGTGCAACGCCATCGCCGATGCCCCACGCGAGGTGACCATGGGGCTGGTGCAGAAGATCTTCTACTTTCACGTACCCTGCGCATGGTTGCTCATGCTGTCGACCCTCGTGTGCGCGGGCGGCAGCGTGGCCTACCTCTTCGGCGGGTCCGAGCGGGGCGATCGCGTGGCCGTGGTGGCGTGCGAGCTGGGGGTGGTTTTCGGCCTGTGCGTGCTGGTGTCCGGCCCGCTGTGGGCCAAGGCGGCGTGGGGCGTGTATTGGCAATGGGAGGCGCGCCTGACGTCGTCGCTGCTGTTGTGGCTGATGCTGGTGGCCTACGTGCTGGCACGGCGCTATGGCGGCGCATCGGCCCGGCGTCTGGCTGCGGCCCTGTCGCTGTTCGCCGCCATCGATATTCCGTTGGTCTACTTCAGCGTGCGATTCTTCCGCAGCATCCATCCCCAGACCACCGTGGTGTCGACGCTGGGACCGGGCATGCGTGGCGCTTTCTGGCTGTCGCTGCTGGCTTTCACCGCCCTTTGGTGGGTGCTTTTTTCCGCGCGGCTGGCCACGGAGAATGCCTACGCGCGGCTTGTCGACCTGGAGGTCCTGCTCGACCAGGTAGAGGAGAAGAGAACATGAAAATGGTGGCACTCGCCTACGGATTCATCTGGCTGGCCGTATTCAGCTACGTCTTCATCGTGAGCCGCCGCCTGGGCAGGCTCAACGGCGAGATGGACGAACTGCGCCGCCGCATCGACCGTCTCAAGCCGTCGTAGATCTTCCGTCGCCCCTGCGGGTTCGAGGAATATCGCAAAGTCGGTGAACAGTGCACTATAACCGGGTGCGGCTCTCCATGGCGCGCCCCTTCGTGATCTTCGACTTTGACGGCACCGTCGCTGATTCCTTCGCGGAATCGCTGCTGGCCTACAACCGCGTCGCCCCCCGGCTGCGCCTGCGCACGGTGCGGGAAGCCGAGATCCAGGACCTGCGCCGCCTAGGAGCCGGGCAGCTCATGCAGGCCCTGGGCATCCCGATGTGGAAGCTGCCAAGGCTCATGATCGCGGTGCGCGCCGAGCTGCACGACCACTTTCGCACCGTCAGGCCCGTGCCAGGCATTGCCGAGGCACTGCGCAGCCTGCACGCTGCCGATTGTCACCTTGCCATCGTGACCTCGAATTCCGAGGACAACGTGCAGAGTTTCTTCGGGCGCTACGGCATCGTGGGCTTCGACACCGTCGTTGCCGGGACCAGCATCTTCGGCAAGGCAACCCGCCTGCGACGACTCATGAAAGTCGCGCACGCGGATCCCGCGACATCGCTCTACATCGGCGACACGGTGCCCGACATTCGGGCCGCGCGCGAGGCAGGCACCCTGGCCGTGGCGGTGGCGTGGGGCTTCAGCGACCCGGCCCCGCTCGCGGCGGAGGCGCCGGACGCGCTGGTGGAGTCCGCCAGCGAGTTGTCCGCGACCGTTCTTCGCCTGCTTCCTCGCGGAGGATTCGCGACCTGACCGTCGTGCAAGAACACGCGGTTCATCGCCTATCGTCCTTCATGGGTTCCTGCTCCCCGCCCTCGGCGGGGAGCGAGACAGGTTGAGGGGTCCGAATTTTCCCCAGATCCTTTTCGCCTCTCCCGCGTTCGACCTCTACGACCCCGGTAGACATCTTCATCCCGGGGCAGGAGGTCCGACATGCGCACGCTGCTCTCGCCCCGTTTCCTTCCCGGTGTTCTCAGCCTTACCCTCTTGGTCGCCTCGGCACCCGCCCAAAGCGATGCCCGACCAGCCAAGGCTCCGCTCACGAGCCCCACCAAGGTGCTCGAGGCCGTGCAGTACGGCGGCCCCATGACTTTGCAGACCTTGGCGCCCCAAGGCCGCGAAGGCGCCAACCACAGCCTGTCGCCCTACCTCTACGTCGCCGGTGGCGATCCGGCGCACGATCGGGTTCCCCTCAAGAAGACGTGGGCCGAGGTCGACATCGCGGGCGTCATCGCCGCGGTCAAGGTGCACCAGATCTTCGAGAACGCCGGGAAAAGGCCCATCGAGGCCATCTACGTATTCCCGGCCAGCACGCGCGCGGCCGTGCATGCCATGCGTATGAAGATCGGGACACGCACCATCGAGGCCAAGATCGAGCGCAAGGTCGAGGCGCGGGCGCACTACGACGCCGCCAAGCAAGCGGGCCAGCGCGCGTCGCTGCTCGAACAAGAGCGGCCCAACGTCTTTACCACCAGCGTGGCCAACATCATGCCCGGCGATCGCATCGAAGTCGAACTGGACTACAGCGAACTCATCGTTCCTGAAAACGCGACCTATGAATTCGTCTACCCGATGGTGGTGGGGCCGCGCTACGCCGGCGGCGCCAACCCCGAGACCGACCGGTGGATGGCCAACCCGCATCTGTCCGAGGGCATGCAAGAGCCCTACGCCTGGAACATCAAAGTCCGCCTGCAGACCGGTATCGGGCTCAAGGAAGTTTCGTCGCCCTCGCACAAGATCGCGGTGGACTACCTCGGCCCATCCACGGCCACTATCAAGCTCGACCAGAGCGGCGGCGGCAACAAGGACTTCGTGCTGCGCTACCGTCTGGCTGGCGACAAGATCGAAACCGGACTCTTGCAATACGAAGAACCCACGGCGGGTCTCGATCGGCCCGCGGAAAAGTTCTTCGCCCTGTTGGTGGAGCCGCCCAAACGCCCCGCGCTGGCCGATGTCCCGGGCCGTGAGTTCATCTTCCTGCTCGATGTGTCGGGTTCGATGAACGGCTTCCCTATCGATACCGCCAAGGCGTTGATGCGCAACCTTCTGTCCAAACTGCGCCCCACCGACCATTTCAACATCGCGTGCTTCTCGGGCGCCAATTACGTGTGGAGCCCCTCGGGATCGCGCCTGGCCACGGCAGCCAACATCAAGGAAGGCCTCGACGTCATCCTCAAGCAGTACGGCAGCGGCGGCACCGAGCTCATGGGTGGACTCGAGGCCGCTTACGCCATCCCTCACGTGGGCAGGGGCGTGTCGCGCACGGTAGTCGTGGTCACCGACGGGTACGTGGGCGTCGAGGCCAAGGCCTTCCGCTTCATCCGCGAGCGTCTGGATCAAGCCAACCTGTTCGCCTTCGGCATCGGCAGCTCGGTCAACCGTGCCCTCATCGAGGGCATGGCCCGCGCAGGCCTGGGCGAGCCCTTCGTCGTGCTCGGCCCACAGAAGGCCGCCGAAGAGGCCGAGAAGCTCCGCCAGATGATCGACCGGCCGCTTCTGACAGACGTCGCGGTCCGCTTTGGCGACAGCGGCGCCTACGAAGTCGCGCCCGAGAAGATCCCCGACCTGCTTGCCGAGCGACCGTTGCTCATCTTCGGTAAGTACCGCGGCAACCAGCCGACCCGCATCGAGATCAGCGGCCGTACAGGACATGGCGTCTTCCACCATGCCGTCGATCTGCGTCCCGCAGATGCCCGCATGGAGAATCACGCCCTGCGCGCGCTGTGGGCACGCAAGTGGGTGGAGGTGCTGGAGGACGAGTTCCACATGGGCGGCGGCAAGCCCGTCGAGGACGCCATCACCGATCTCGGTCTCTTCTACCATCTGCTGACGCCATTCACGTCCTTCGTGGCCATCGATTCGGAAATCGTGAATCGCGCCGGCAAGTCGGACACTGTCCGCCAACCCCTGCCCATGCCGGAGGGTGTGTCGAACTATGCCGTCGCCGAAGCGCAGGCCCTCACGCTTGCCCCTGCCTCGGCCCCGGCACCGGCCTACCACCATGCGACGGCGCGAATGGCGAAGCCCATGAGGAGCACGGTTGACATGCTGTCCGGCGCCGTCGGTGGTGCCCGCGCCCTGAAGGCGGCCGGCGCTCCAGCCCCCGAGCCCAGTCAAGCCGCGCAGGCGAAGGACGAGAGCAGGAGGAAGTCCATGGCAAGGGACAAGGTCGCTACCTGCAAGATCGAGGTGACGATCGACAAGGTCGAGCACGCGGGCGACACCCGAGCCTTGCGCGGGCTGATCGAGCGAAGCGCGCGGGCGCACGGCTGCCTGGCCACCGGCGCCGTCAGGCTGCGCATCACCCTCGACAGTGCCGGTAAGATCACCGGCATCACCGTCGTGTCGGGTGACCGCGGTCTAGGCAAGATGCTGGTCCGAAAGCTGAGCGCCACCTCGGCCACGCGCGCGACCGGGCTGGCCCGAGCCACGGTCGACGTCACGATCGCCGTCTCGGCCAAGTAGTCGGGGCGCGATGGCGCGGCAGGCGGACCGCCGAGGCCCGCCTGCCGCGCGCTATTGCGGGCCGGAAGCACGCGTCTGCTAGCGGCCAAGCTCTTCGTCGACCCAATCCTTCAGACTGGCAAGGTCGAGCTCGTCGGTGTACCTGCGGCCGTTGATAAAGACGGCGGGGGTTCTGTGGATCTCCAGGCTACGTGCCTCGGTCTTGTCCCCCTGCACGTGCGATCGCACTTCTTCCGAGCCGACGTCGCCGTACCAGCGCGAGAAGTCGAGGCCCATTTCCTTGGCCAGGCCCTCCAGCACGGCTGGCGTCAGGTGCTCCGAGTTTTCCCAAATCTTGTCGCTGAACTGCCAGAACTTCCCCTGTCTTTGCGCCGCAGCCGCGGCCAGCGCAGCATTGAGGGAGTTGTTCGAACTGATGGGGAAGTGCTTGAAATACAGGGTGACGTCGCTCGGATACTTGGCCAGAAGCGACTGCATCACCGGCTGCAACTCTTTGCAGTGCGGGCACTCGTAGTCGGCGAACTCGACGATGGTCACACGCCCGGACGAGGCGCCCTTGCTGGGTGCCTCGGACACGTCGATGTGGGGTACGTGAGGCGCGCGAAAACGTTGCGACAGCTTCTCGCCGATTTCAGACTCGGACAATCCAGCATCGGCCAGCCGCGCGACGTAGCGGACGGCATAGAAGGAAGCACGGCATGAGCTGTCGTGCTTCACGGAGTAGAGCAGGCTGTGGCCTTTGCCGCATGCCGACGATTCGCGGTTGACTATTCGGTCGAATATCTTGCGTTTGAGATCATCCAGCTTGCCAAGGTCGATACCAGCCGGCCAAGCCGTATCGTTGGAAGGCCGCTTGTCGTCGGCCGGCTTCGCGACCGCAGGCGCGGCAGCCTTTGCCAGCGGACTGGATGGAGCTTTCTTCGTGCAGGCGCTGGCCACACCGACGATGGCAACGACCGTGACGATGGAGAGAGAACCTCGGGGCAGGCGCGATAAAAGCACGGGGCATAGAATAGTCGTTGTTCCCCGATGCGCAAACTATCCGCGAGCCCCGACGCTCGCACCGATGATGCAGTCCACCGACCCCGGGCAACTCGCAAATCTTCCCCATGGCCGGTGGACGGAGGGCTTGGCGAACCGCAGCGGCGGTGGCCTGAATAATCGGATGGGTGTCTGCCCCTTCTGCCTCTTAGGGGAACTTAAGCGAGGAAAAGAACGCTACGATGTTCGCCTTCATTGCCGTCACTTCGCTCGAGCTCATGACGTTGTTCGTGAAGAGAGCTTCCCGCATGAGGACCGGATCCGGCTGGCTCAGGTCGCCCCCGCCGCCAAGGTGGATAGCCGTTCCCGCGTTGAGCTTCCCCGCCTTGGGAGGCGATTTCGTAAGCCCTAGGGTGCCGTTCAGGTAAACAATCACAGCGTTCGCGGTCGGGTCGTACTGGGTCACGACCATGGCGTTCTCGACGGGTGACGTACCATAGTCGTACATATCGTTGTTCTCCTCCTCCTCCGCGCCGACGCAGTATTTGTTGGACGCGCCGCAGTTGGTGGCAATGCAGCAGCCGCCCGAATCTTTCCACCCGTACGCCAGGGCGAGCATGAAGTCGGTCCCGGTGGTGTCGGTCGCGTTGTACTTGTGGGTAAGGCCGATGACGCCGCAGCAATAGACTTGATTGGCAACCGGCTTTCCATTGTACATGATGCCCATGGCCTTCGAACCACCGTTGATACCGGTGGCGAAGTTGTCGCCGGAGAGTGCATATTCCTGCGGCGAAACCGTCGTGACGATCGGCAAGCCCGTCGCCGATTCGATCGTGAACTTCGCGGCGCAAGTGTAGCCGCCGGCGCTACAGTCCGGATTCCAGGGTGTCTTCCACACGCCTGGTAGCAGATCGTTACTCCCTTTGTGGATCTGGGCGTATATCTTTGAAACGACGCAACTCGACTGGTTCCCGCCGCAGTAGGCGCTCCAGGTCGTCATGTCCGCCTTGTGGTCGCTGGTCTGGCCGATATCGAGCGTCGCCGCTTTCGCGTCCGAGGCCTTTCCGATCTGAAGGAGCGGCCCGGTGTAGCTTGCCGTCATTGCCCTAGCCACGCTGTACGCCTCCGCGCACCCGCTGCCGAGCACGTCACAAGGCCCTTGGTAGGCCGCTGTGGTGCCGCCGGTTCCGGTCTGGCCACCGCTTCCAGTGATCCCGCCGGAGGCCGTCGTGCCGCCGGAAGCCGTAGCTCCCCCGCGAGCGGTCGCTCCCCCCCTCCCTGGTTACCGCCGGAGCTGATGATGCCACCGGTGAGGGCGATGCCTCCGCTCGCGCTGTTACCGCCACTCGAGATCGTGCCGCCCTTGCCCGTGATGCCGCCGGAGCTGCTGGCACCGCCCGAGCTGCTGGTGCCGCCGCTCCCGGTCGCGCCGCCCGCGGCCGTATTGCCGCCCGAGCTGGTGGTGCCGCCGCTGGCTGTGCTGCCGCCTGAGCCGGCACCGCCGCCACCCGATTGATCCTGTCCGCCGGTGCTGGTGACGCCTCCTGTCTGCGAGGCCGGGCCCGGGGCGGTCGTTCCGCAACTCGCAAGGGCAAAGAGTGTGACTAGACCTGAGAAAATAACACTAGCTCTCATCTGACTGCTCCTTCCGCGGATGAGGCGGTCGACGAGCTGCGTGTGTAGTAAGCACAAGCACCCGTCTCGCATCGCCGCGTCGCATCTGAGATTGTCCGATAACAGTGACTACGCCTCTATACACCTCACCTTGAAGTTCACCCGTATGAGACGGTCTAGCTGCCGGCGTTGATGTCCCAAATCGTCTTCGTAGCCATGGTTGCTGCCTCTTCCTACTGGCTTACTGCGTTATCCCTGTTCAGGATGGCGACAGTATACTACGTTCGGCCGTGAAAATGCGGGCGAGGTTCGGCTCGGTGGGGTTTTGGCGACCGCATCAGGTATGCAGCGCGCGAAGGCAAGCAGCTTGCCGGCCAAGTCGCCCCTCATGACTCCTAGGGCGCATCATAGTCAATGCTTGACAAGTGATTCGCTCTTCTCATAGTTCCGCTAGGCAGGTGCTGAGCTTCCATCGAGGCGCAGTGTGTGAGTTGACCTGGGCGAAGACCGCCATCTCGCTCCCTAACTGCCAGGAGGTCGTTCCATGAGAAGCCGAGTATTTTCAGCAGGTTTTGTTGGTCTTCTGGTGCTCGCGGGATGCAGCAATGGCTCGGGAAAACCGACGCAGACGGGGGGAACCACGAGCAGCGGTGGCCAGCTATCGGGCGGCGCCGGCGGGGGCACAGGCGGCGCGGTCGGCTCAGGTGGAGCGCCAAGCAGCGGTGGCGCCATCAGTAGCGGCGGCGCAACGACCTCGGGCGGTGTGCCAGGCAGTGGCGGCACCACTCAGCGTGGCGGGACGACCGGTTCCGGAGGCGCAACCGGTTCCGGCGGCAGCACCGGACGCGGTGGCGCGACCGCTTCAGGTGGGGTAACGAGCATGGGTGGCGCGACCGGTTCCGGCGGCGCAACCGCTGCGGGGGGGGTCGGAGGCGGTCAAGCCGGGTCGTCCGGAGGCGGACAAACCGGCGCCGGCGGTCAGACCGCGCCGGGTACGGACGCGGGCAGCCAGACAGGCGGGCGCGACGGCGGAGGCCAGTCTGACGGTGGGTTCTTCACGAGCGGTTGCGGGGGCGATCCTTGGCCCACGGCCGATCCGACGGCCGCGGGACCGTTCAAGGTCACGGCCGATAAGAACGTCGGGCCGCTGGCTGGCGCTACCCCGGATCCCGTGTACGGCAGCACGCAGCAGCGCTTCAATGTCTACCGGCCAACGACTCTTGGGTCCTGCCACCCCATCATCCTCTGGGGGAATGGTCACACGGACAACCCCGAACCGAACCCCCCCTCCTGTTTGGCTGCAAACTACTGCGGCGACTACCTGACGATTCTTGATCAGCTCGCCTCGCATGGGTTCGTGGTGATCGCGTCGCTCAGCACGATCGTCTCCCAAGCCGACCCAACCACCGGACTGCTGCCACAGCTTGTCGGCATGAACTGGATCGTCCAGCAGAACGAGGATTCGACGAGCCCGTATTATCATCACCTCGACACGTCCCGCATCGGCGCGACCGGGCATTCGGAAGGTGCGATGGCGACGAGCGTAGTCGGCTCCGACCCTCACATCCTGGCGATTGCGACGATGGCGGGCGCGACGGCGACACCGAAATTGCACGAACCGGCGCTCTTTCTCTGTGGCGGACAGGACACGGTCGTTCCGTGTAGCAATATCCAGAAGGCGTTCGACGCCATCACCACGACGCCCGTCATGTTGGAGGAGAATCCCACCGCCAGTCACGGTAGCTGGATCGGTTCGATCAAGGACCCCTACCAGGTCGCCGTCACGGCGTGGATGCGCGTTCACCTGATGGATGACACCGCCAATCGGAGCATGTTCTATGGCACGAGCTGCAAGCTTTGCCAGAACACGCAGGTGACGGTGCAGCGCAAGAACATGGACCAGTAGTCGCGCGGGCGCGGATTCTGCGCGCCCGGCTGTGGTTCGCCCACTCGTCACCCGCGGTCTGACTTCCCCGCCACCTCGGACGCGTGGGGCCAGGCAGGACGAGGCCACTTCGATGCACGAGCCGGGCTCTTGGTTGCTATGGCGCGGGCCATCCGTCATGGCTGGTGGGCATCAGGGTCCCGCCCTGCCTGGCGACTCCGGCCGCAACGAGGCGGCGTTTCAGCCTCCGCGACATGCGCGCAATCCGTTTGCGCCACAGTGGAAAAGGTTTGCTAAGCTTCGCGCGGCCAAGAACCGGGACATCTGGATTTTCGACCTCCGGTCTTGCTCAGCAATGCTTCCCGTAGACTTCAATAAGTTTCCGCGGCGCCTGGGTCCGTACGTCATCGTACAGCTACTCGGCGAAGGTGGGATGGGCAGTATCTACCTCGCCTTGATGGGCTCGCGCCGCGCGGCGCAGCCCTGCGTGATCAAGCAAATGGGTAGCCCCTGGTCGAACTTTTCCGCCACTCAGATCGCGGAGGTTGAGCAGCGTTTCCGACGCGAAGCCGAGATCACGATGGCACTTTCGCACCCGTCAATCGGCAAGACCTTCGCGTTTCACAGCGAACCAGGGCCGCCCTACCTCGTGCAGGAGTTCATCGAAGGACTGAACCTGCGCGATTTCATGGTGCGGGCTTGCGTGGCCGGCGAAGCCATCTCGATCACCCTGGCATCGTATATCGCAATCGAGGTAGCAGGAGCGCTCGGCTACCTGCACGGGTTCAAATCCAGGGGCCTGGTACACAGGGACGTTACCCCGGAAAACGTCATGTTGTCTTTCGCTGGGGAGGTCAAGTTGATCGATTTCGGCGTGGCAAAGTCCACGGCCGGCGAGGACAGCGGATCGCAACGAGGCCTCGTGGGCAAGGTGGACTGGACGGCGCCCGAGCTTTTTCGCGGTGCCAAGGCCGACGCAAGGGTGGACATCTACGGTCTTGGGTTGATGACTTGGTACCTGCTGACCCAGCGCGATCCGGCAACCACCCTGTCCTATCGAGATGCACCCACCGTCCGATTGCCGCCGCCCTCGGCGTTCAATAGCGACGTTCCCCTTGCTCTCGATCGCATGGTAGAGAAGGCCATCGATCCCGAGCCGGACTTGCGCTTCCAGACCGCGCACGAGTTCGCGCGATCCATCGGTCACTACCTGACCACGGGTTTCCCGGGCAGAGACCAATTGGCACGGATGGTCTTTGGCAACAGCAGTCCGGTCCGCAATGACCTCCATGAAAAGCTGCTCCAAGAAGGACGGTTGCTGCTCGACGATGGTGTGGCGCTCACCCCATCCAGGTCGCAAGCGCAACCGACGCCCAAGCAGCACGGCCGGGCCTTGCCGCTGGCCCTCGGGGCTCTTGCGGTCCTGACCGTCGTCCTGTTTCTCGGATTCGGTGGCCACGAATCCTTGGACGCACCGGTGGTTTACTCGACGACACCGGCCCCACACGCCACGTCGGCAACATCCGTGAAACCTTCCTTGCCGGCGCCACCCGCGAAGGCAGAGAGCCCCGACGAGCGCCCAACCCTTGCCGCAGTTTCCCCTTCCCCACCGGTTCGAGTCGAATCTACGCCCCAACATGATCATCCAGCCCGGTCCAAGTCCGAGCACAAGACGGTGCGGCCGAGCCCGGACGCACTCCTCGCCTCGGCGATGGATAGCTTCGACCGCGCCGAGTTGCCCGAGGCACTCGGCGAAGCAAGAAACGCCGTCGCGCGCGGTGCCGGCGCGCCGGCACTCGTCCTGATCGGCCGAATTCTCGCGCTGCAGCAGGACTTCGCCGGTGCCAAGGCCGCGCTCGAGGCCGCCCTTGTCGCTGCCCCGGACAATGCCGAAGCCAAGCGCCGCCTCAAGCGGCTTCGCCTGGCGCTACCCGAGGGCGCTCCCTAGGCATCTGAAAACCGTCACCCTTTAACCACCAAAGCGGAGAAGCACCTTGCCTAAGGCCCGACTTGCCATCTTCCTCCTACTTGTCGCCAATTTGGGGTCGGCCCGAGCCGTGGCCAAACCTCGCTTTCCACGTGGCGTCGCGATCGTCGATGCCGTGAAGCTGGCGCCCAAGGTGGCAAATGCCCATGAGCGCCTGCGTGCCGGCCTCGAAAAGGAGCTCTCGGCCAAGGGTTGGACGGTGGTCCAGGTCGCCACAGACGAGGACTGCGACAGGGACTGTATGGCGAGGCTGGCGGATCAGGCTGGGGTCGACTACGTGCTACGCCTGACCGGCGATCGCAACCAGGATGACGGGTACGACGTCGTCATCGAGGTGCGGAGGTCCGGTGCAACCGAGCTGCATAGGACGGATGCCTATTGCGACTACTGCACCGTCGAGCGCATGGCTGATGTTGCTGGCCGAACCGCCGGCGAAATGCTGGTGTCCGCGGCCAGTGAAGCGGAGACCATCAAGGAAGGCGAGAAACCATCGACCGCGCCCTTGCCGCCAGCGCCTGCGATCCCAGCCCCAGCCCCAGCCCCAGCCCCCGCACCCGCACCCATGCCAAGCCCTGTGCTGGTCAAACCACCCCAGGCCTCGTCTGCGGTCCCGGTCTGGATTCCGTGGACCTTCATTGGGGCGGGCGCGATCGTTCTCGGCTATGGTGGCTGGGCTCTTTACCAGGATGGAAGATCCACCGGAACCTGTTCGCCCTCCCGGACCACCACGTGCGAGCACTATTCTTCACAGACCGTCGGCATCGTCGCCCTGGTGGGCGGCGGCTTGCTGGCGGCCGCCGGCGCGGTTTGGGAAATCACGAGACTCACCTACGAAACGTCAATTTCACTTTCGCCCAACCATGTCGCCCTGAACGTGAGGTTCTAACCATGCGTACTTTCCTGATTGCGCCCCTCATCTTGTTGCTTTGTTCGATCCCTGCCTGTCTGTCCAAAGATTCCAGTACCGTTTCCTGCACCACGGACAGCCAATGCACGACCATCGATCCCGGACTTCGCTGTGACCCGACAAGGCACGTGTGTACGTGCGAGGGATCCTCCACGGGTTGTGGAAATAGCGGCGACGGGGGTGGGCTCGACGGTCCTGGCGATGCGCCAACCTCCCCGCTCGATTCGCCAACCCTGGACACCCTACGGCCGGACGCGCCTGCGGCGTCGGTAGACACGCAGGCCATCGACACGCAGGCTGTCGATGGATTCGAAGCGGTGGATGCCAACCTGGGCAGCTCCATCGACACGGCGGTCCCGGATGCGGCCGTCGACGCCTGGGTTCCCGATGCCGAGGGCAGTTGTGGCGTGAACGGCGACTGCCCGGACCCGACCAAGGCCTTTTGTGTCGCCTTCGCTTGCGTCGGCTGCCAACTCGCAGGCGTTGGCGCCTGCTCGGCGCCGACGCCAACGTGCGACGCGACCACCGGAAAGTGCGTCGGTTGCACATCCGACGATCATTGCACCTCCGGCGCGACCCCCATCTGCGACAAGACCAAGGAATCCTGCGCCGCTTGTGGCCTGGACTCGCAATGCCAGGCCAAGAACGCGGCCCTGCCCGCCTGCCGTACCGACGGCCAATGCGTCCAGTGCACGGCAACGGCCGCATCTGCATGTACCGGTACGACGCCCGTCTGCAACACACCATCGAACACCTGCGTCGAGTGTGTGCACGACGGCGATTGCGCCGGCACCACGCCTCTATGTGGAAGCGACAACAAGTGTCACGGCTGCGCGGCCGATGCCGACTGCGGCGGCCTGGCCGATGCAAACCGAAGCGCCTGCGCTACGAGCGGTGCCTGTGTCCAGTGTACCAGCAGCAATGCCAGCAAGTGCTCGGGCGCGACCAGCGTGTGCAACGCGACCTCGAACCAGTGCGTTCAGTGTCTGAGCAATGCGACTTGTTCGGGCACGACCCCCGTCTGCGCCGTTGCCACCAACACTTGTCGTGCCTGCGCGGCATCCGCCGATTGCGCGAGCTTCTCCGGCGATACGGCATGTGCCGCGACCGGAGCATGCGTCGAGTGCACGGACAACAGCACCTGCTCCGGCACGAAGCCGATTTGCCAGACTTCGTCCGGTGGCGCCGCCGTTCAGAACACCTGTCGCGCCTGCCAATCCGATGGCGAGTGCGTTAGCATAGGTCCCGGGGTGTGCATGCTGGATGGCCATTGCGCGACGGATGCCGAAACGATCTACGTCGGCGCGGCTGGAACCGCGACCTGCTCGTCGAGCAACCCCGGAACTCCGGCAGACCCGGTTTGCAGTCTCGCTGCCGGCGTGGGTCTGGCCAAATCGGGATCGAAACCCCTGGTCGTTGTCCGCGGGTCCCTTGCACCCGGCTCCACGACCATCGCGGTCAACTCGCCGCTTGCCATCGTCGGCAAAACCGGCGCGACCCTCGTGCCGGCCGACCCCGGAGCGGACTGCATCACCATCACCCAGGGTGAAATCACCCTGCGCAATCTGTCCATCCAGGGCAGCATCAGCCCGGCCTCGGGCATGGGTATCGACGCCGCGCCACCTAGCGGGTCGTCGGTCATCCTGCACATGGATACCTGCGCCGTGCGGTACAATCCCGGTGGGGGCATTCTCCTCAACGGCGCCGCTTTTGACATTCGCAATACCGTGGTCAGCGGCAACGGACCCGGAACCGTCCTCGCGACCGGCCTCACCTGGGGTGGGGTGTACGTGCAAACCTTGGCCGCCAGCGGGCCTGCCAACTTCGAGTTGGTCAGCATTCAGAGCAACAATGGCGGCGGGCTGACCTGCACCGAAGCGGTCCAGGCGTCCGGGCTTCTCGCCACCCTCAACACGGGCACCGTCAGCCAAGTGGGCTCGCTGTGTGCGATCACCACTGGCTCGTGTCCGGCCGCCAGCACGAGTTGCGGCGCACAGTCACAGCCGCAATAGCACTCAGAGCGCTCAACTTCCCGCGCTGCGGTCGAGCTCTCTCGTCATTTCAATCATGGTTTCGCGAAAGCCAAGCGAGCGGAACAGCGCGTGCGCCTCCCGGTTCTGCCAGGCCGAAGTCAGGACGACGCGCGGGGCGCCCAGGTCGCGAAGGCGTGCCATGGCCTCGCGGGCCAGCGCCTTGCCCATCCCTCGGCGGCGCGCATGGGTTTCCACGAACACATCGTGCAGCTTCCCGCACGCTTCGCGCAGGTCGGCCCAACTGCGCGGCTCGAGCGCGGCGTAGGCGTAGCCGACCACGTCGCCCAGGCCGTCCTGGGCGACCAGGATGACCGTGTCGGGATCGTCGAGCTGGCTGGCGAAGAATCGAGCTCTTCAACCCCGCTCGGCATCATCCAGCGCTGCGGATCCCATGCATGGTGCATGCGCACCAGCTGCCCGGCCAGCTTGCCGACCGCGGCCAGGTCTTCCTCGCGCGCGTTCCTGATCCGATGCCCCATGGGCAGGTGTTACCACATCACCGCCCAACCACCGAGTCCACCAGGGTCCTCATGACGGGGCAGACCGTGTTGACCAAGCGCTTTTGCGGCGCCGGCGATGCAAGAGCGTGAGAAAGGCCAGCCCAAGCAGAGTCGTGCAGCTGATGACCGCACCCGTCGCCAGCTTGCGCTCACGATAGGTGAACACGACGTCATGGTGACCCGCAGGGAGAACCACGGATCGCATCCAAACATTGGCTGGCACGACCGGGCGGGACACGCCATCCACAAGGGCTTCCCATCCAGGATGATAGGCCTCGGCCAAAACCAGCAGTGCAGCCTCCGGGCATTCCGTCTGCACCTGGACCTGCTCGGCGGCGAAGTAGCGGATCTGTGCCGTGCAGTCCCGGCGCGATGGGGTGGCCCCCGCAAAGTTAGGTCCGAGCATTGTCGGTGTTTCGACCAATGCTTGCTTGTGGAAGTCATGCCCTGCACGCATGCGATTGATAGCCTTTTGCCACGATGGTTCCAGCGCAACCTCCAAGGCCAAGTAGACGCGCGGATCAGGCCTGGGATTCACGACACCGCGTCGTGACAGGGGATCCCAACCCAGGACCAGATTCATGGACGTGTAGGGGAATGGGCCTGCGTGATAGATGTCGTTCGCCGGGATTGTGTTCAATGTGTCCGATGGCTCGATTCCCAACACGCGATGCAGATAGAGCCAGACACGGTTCAGGCTCAAGGACACGTAGCCGTTGAATGTGCTCCAGCCGTAAATCATGCCCGCATTCTCACGCACGTAGGGAAAGGGCATGGAAATGCGAGGGGGAGCTTTCCCAGGACCGAGAAGCTCTCTCTTCTCCAGTTCCCCCTTCACCAGGACCTCGGCCGGAAACTGGTGGGGAAAGACGTAGGTTCGTTTCATCGCCCATGTGGCCCAGCCAAGGTCGATCACCTGAAGGATGCCCAAGGCGACAAACTGCCAGCGCAGGAGCGGCGACGACCCGCGAGGATGGATGAGCAGAATGACGACAACGAGAATCATCATCAGTCGAGCTGCCACCTCCCCCCAGGATCGGCTCGCCACCGGTATCTGGAATTCGATGATGAGGTTCACCGCCGCCGCCAGAATGCCTGCGACCACGATTCCGAGGTCTCGTCGTTTCGAACGAACATCGCCCAGGGCAAGTGAGGCCGTCAGGCACAATGCCATCACCACGAGAATTGCCGCCCGCCCGTGCAGTCGAAACATCGAGACGCCGGGCAAGATTTCATAAAGCAAAGCGAAAACCGGCGTGCGCGTCCCGACAGCGATGAGGGCAGCCACCAGAGACATGATCAGGAGAGCACGTCGGTTGCGATCCCGCCTCCGCAAGAAACCGATGATCCCGACCAAGCCCACGATCAAACCGGGATAGAAATCATAGGTCCAATTGACAACGAAGGTGCTTTTCGCTGGGCGAACCAGGGTGGCCCAATCACGCCAGGACAAAGACCATGCGTCCGACGACGCCAACGAAGCCATTCCTCGATTACCTTGCTTCACCAGATCGAGAAAGGGCAGCAACTGTACAGCATCGATCGCCATGGCCAATACTCCCGACACCAAGAGGCATGCCAGATCTCGGGCCATCCATCGCAGGTTTGGCATCCATGGCGCCTCTGCCCTGCGAGCGACGAGGAAGATACTTACTCCGATGATGGTAATCCAAGAATACTGCGGATGGCCACAAAGCAACTGCAACGCCAGGGCAACTGTCAGCGTTACGAAGTCTCGGAAATTCGGCTTATCTTGTAGCTTGGCACCAAGCAGGAAGACCCAGGGGCAATAGGCCAAGGCCGCTGTACATTCTATCGTTCCCGTCTGTAGCGTGCCCGATGTGACGCCAGCAAAAGCGAAAATGAATCCGGCAGCCCAAGCTTCTCGTGCCGCAGCCCCAAGAAACGAGGCCAGGAAAGCCATGCCGATGGTCAGCAGGGTGAGATGCACGGCCGCCATGAGAAAGAAGGCCATGCGGACAGGGAACAACAGATAAAGCAAGTTCGTCGGGTAGAAAAGCCCGGACTGCAGATCGGCCAGATAAGGCCGGCCCAGGTTGACATAGGGATTCCACAAGGGCAGGTGTCCTGCGCGTAGCGCGTTCGCACCATATGCATGCAGGGGAGCGTGGAACCGCAGGAAATCGGTCGACTCGAAGACGCTAGGCGCCGTCAGGTAGGTCGCCGTCAGCCCGAGGACGGTCAATCCAATGACCGCCCAGCCAGGCCAGCGTGGTGGTGATGTCACCTAGGATCCCTTCTCGATCACTAGACCGATCGTGGTGAACCCGGTCGGGTCACCCGTCTCTTCAACCTGGTCGGAATGCGCTTGAAGGTGGAACCACAAGGTTGGCGGTGCATGACCTTCGCCGATACTACATGAGTCAGCGCCAGCATGCACCGTAGTCACATCGAAGACGGGCTACCACCCGATCGGATCCGCGAAGTGCCGGGCGTGTGTCAGCGCGGCCCGATCATCGACTCGGGCTTGACCCACTGGTCGAATTGCTCGCCTGAAACCAGCCCGAGATCGATCGCGGCGGCGCGGAGGGTGAGGCCTTGCTTGTGCGCGTGCTTGGCGATCTTCGCCGCCTTGTCGTAGCCGATGTGGGGATTGAGCGCCGTGACCAGCATGAGGGAATTGTCGAGATTCTGGCTGATGCGCTCGCGGCGGGGTTCGATGCCGGCGACGCATTTATCCCGGAAGCTGTCGCAACCATCGGTAATGAGTCGGACGCTCTGGAAGAAGTTGTGCGCGATGAGAGGCTTGAAGACGTTGAGTTCGAAGTTGCCCGACATACCGCCGATGTTGACGGCCACGTCGTTGCCCATGACCTGGGCAGCCAGCATGGTCACGGCTTCGCACTGCGTGGGGTTCACCTTGCCGGGCATGATGGAGCTGCCGGGCTCGTTCTCGGGAATCGCGATTTCGCCGATGCCACAACGCGGGCCGGAGGCAAGCCAACGTACGTCGTTGGCGATCTTGTTGAGGGACGCGGCGAGAGTCTTGAGCGCGCCGTGCGCGCTGACCAGGGCGTCGTTGGCGGCCAGGGCCTCGAACTTGCTCGGCGCCGTAACGAAGGGATGGCCGCTCAGCTCGGCGAGCTTTTGCGCGACTCGCGTCGCGTATTCGGGATGCGCGTTCAGGCCCGTCCCCACGGCCGTCCCGCCGAGAGCGAGCTCGCACAAGTGGGCCAGCGAGGCTTCGACATGCGCGAGGCCGTGGTCGAGCTGGGCAGCGTAGCCCGAGAATTCCTGGCCGAGCGTGAGCGGAACCGCATCCTGCAGGTGGGTGCGGCCGATCTTGACGATATCGCGAAAAGCCTCCGCCCGCGCGGCGAGCGTGTCGCGCAGCCGCCGCACGCTCGGCAGCAAACCCGCGCGCAGGGATTGCACCGCGGCCACGCTCATGGCCGTCGGGAAAACGTCGTTCGAGGACTGGCCGCGATTCACGTCGTCGTTGGGATGCACCAGCCGCTTCTCGCCCCGCTCGCCGCCCAGCAACTCGCTGGCGCGGTTGGCGAGCACCTCGTTCATGTTCATGTTGGTTTGCGTGCCGCTGCCGGTCTGCCAGACGACGAGGGGGAACTCCCCGTCGTGTTTGCCGGCCAACACTTCGTCGGCCGCCGTCGCGATCGCGCGCGCCTTGCCGGCGTCGAGGGTTCCGAGATCGAGGTTGACGAGCGCGGCCGCCTTCTTCACCAAGGCCAGCGCGTAGAGGAGCGCGGCGGGCATGCGTTCGCCCGAGATCTTGAAATTCTGAAACGAGCGCTGCGTCTGCGCCCCCCAAAGTCGATCGGCGGGGACTTCGATGGGGCCGAAGGTATCCTTTTCGATGCGAATGGCGGGATTTGTCATGGTCGTGGGGCCTATCGTAGCAGCAGCGAGCGCGGCAGCCGGCGCAAAAAGGTGTGCGGCGCCAGCCTCAAGAAAAGCGTGCAAACCCTGACGGTCTCGGCCAGCATCTTACCCGCGTGCAACACGATCACGATCATCCACCTGGGTCCTCGGGCTCCTCCGCGCCGGGGCCGGAGAAACTGCCGGGCATCAGACACGTCATCGCCGTGGGCAGCGGCAAGGGCGGCGTCGGGAAATCCACGGTCAGCGTGAACCTGGCCTTGGCGCTTCAGCAGGTCGGCGGACGCGTCGGGCTGGTCGATGCCGACGTGCTGGGGCCGAGCATCCCGGGCATGCTCGGCCTTGCCACCGGCGAGCCTCCGAGAACAACGAAGAACCAGACCATTCTGCCGGCCGAGCGCTTTGGTCTCAAGACCATGTCCATGGGCATGCTCACCGGAGACGACAGCCCCGCCATCCTGCGCGGCCCCATGGTGAACAAGTATTTGAATATGTTCATCGGCGACGTGGAGTGGGGCAAGCTCGACTATCTGCTGCTCGACCTGCCGCCCGGTACCGGCGACACGCAGCTCACCCTGGCGCAGAACGTTCCGCTTTCCGGCGCCATCATCGTAACCACGCCCCAGGATGTGAGCCTCAAGATCGCGCGGCGCGGGTTGCGCATGTTCGAGAAGGTGCACGTGCCCATCCTGGGCATCGTCGAGAATATGGGCACCTTCACCTGTCCGCATTGCGGGAAGAACACCGACGTCTTCCGCCGCGGCGGCGGACAGCGCATGAGCCATGAGCTCGGCGTGGCGTTCCTCGGCTCGATTCCCCTCGACGCCGAGCTGGTCACCTGCGGCGACAGCGGCCTGCCCATCGTGATCGAGAAACCGAAGTCGGTCGCAAGCCTTGCCTTCTTCGCCATCGCCACGGCCCTGGTTGGGCGTTTGCAGGGGATGCCCACCACGGCGCTGAAGCCGTTTTCCTGGGAGTGGAGCAGCGATGACGCCGGGCCCGGTTGGGCGGAGAGAACGGCACCCGCGCCGGGCTCGCGGACCACCGCGGTCGGCTTGCGCCGGACCAACCCAAGAACCTTGTCCGTGCTATGGGAAGACGGCCAGCAAAGTCACTTCGACGTGAGGGATCTGCGGCTCGCCTGTCCATGCGCCCTGTGCGTGGAAGAGATGAGTGGCAGAGCGCTCCTCGATCCCAGCACGGTGAGGCCCGATGTCGCGCCGGTCACCCTTACCAGCGTGGGAAGTTACGGCATCACCATCAAGTGGAGCGACGGCCACAGCACCGGGATTTATGCCTTCGAAGCCTTGCGCGCGCTGGCCGAACATCCGGCAAGCGAGCATGCCGAAGATGTCTGAGGCGCGCGCCGTCCCCCTCATCGCGATTCGCGCGGAAGTCCTGCTGGCCGATCCCGATACGTGCAAGTTCACGGTCAGCCGACCCGTTCACCCCGGTGGGCCGTTCTTCTTCGACCGCGCGGAGCGGGCCGCCGGCTCGCCGCTCCCGGAGCGACTGTTCGCCTTGCCCGGCGTGGCCCACGTGCTCATCGCCGAAAACGTCGTCACCGTGGGCAAGGTCCCCGAAGGCGCCTGGGCCGAATTGAAATCCGCGATCGGCGCGGCCATCCGCGCGCAAATGCAAACGGGCGTTCCGGCCATCCTCGAAAATGCCTCCCGTCCGAGCTCGTGGGGGCGATCCGACGCCGAGGTTCGCGCCGCCATCCAGCAGCTCCTCGACGGAGAAGTCAATCGCGGCATCGCCGGACACGGGGGAAAGATTTCCCTCGTCGACTACCGTGACGGGAAACTCAGCATCGCCATGAGCGGGGGATGCCAGGGGTGCGCTTCCTCGCAAGTGACCTTGCGACAAGGGGTCGATGTCATGGTGCGCAGGATCGCGCCCGAGGTCGTGGAAATCGTGGACACCACCGATCACGCCGCCGGCAAGAACCCGTTCTACCAGCGCCCGAGATAGGCCTCCAGCCCCCATCGCCGTCATGGCCGATGGAAGATCTTGTTCATCGCTTGCTTGGTGCAAAGACCTCCATCCGCGGTACGGCGCCGGCTATGGGGTCTGCCTATAGGGGAAATCACGGCAAGGTAATGCGCCCGGGGGCGCCACTGGCGCCGTTCTGGGTGTGACAGCTATTGCAGTCGCCGCTGCTGGCGGTGGAAGACATCAATCGCTCGAGGCCGGACGCGCTTACGACCTTGGCCTGGTAGGGAGGCGTCAGCGATGTGGAAGAGTAGAAATTGCCGGCGGAATTGGGCGTCAAGGTGATACTGGTGCCATTATTGCCGGTAACGACCACCGTGGCGCCGCTGGTTCCATTGACCCCGTTGCAGTTGTCGGGTTCGTGTCCGGTGGGATAGAGTGTGCCCGCGACGGCGAACCTCGGCGCCTCCCCTCCGCTTCCAGCATGACAGGAGATGCAGGCCTGCCCCGGCTCCATGGAGGACGACCCGCTGGTTCCGCGGGTCCAATTGACTTTGCTGGTGCATGTGGGCGGTGCGTTGAGTGGATCGGATGAGGGCGCGCCGGCGTCGCCACTGCAGGAACCCGAGGGATAGCCGCCATTGATCCAATTCTGCAACGTCGCGATCTCGGCCGCCGTGGCCGCCGACGCTGGGGCCGGCGGCATGGGCGAGGTCGTGCTCTGCATGCGCTGCAAAGCGACCTGGGCCTCCGTCATGGTGCTGTTCGCGAAATCGGGACCGGTCAGATCGGCATAGGTCACGAGGGATCGAGGTGCTCCACCCGACGGAGTCGAGCCATGGCAACTGTCACATCGATCGACGAGGAGGGTCTGCACGGCGCATGGCAAGTTGCCCCCTGGGACGCCGGCGTCGGTGCTCCCTCCCGAGCCACCCGAGCCGGGTTGAGTCGATCCCCCAGATCCGGCACCAGTGCCGCCAGATCCCGTGCCTCCCGCGCCCCCGGTTTGAGACCCTCCACCGGTGCCACTGCCGCCGGCGCCACCACTACTGCACGAACCTGTGGGATAGCCGCTGTCGAGCCAACGTTGGAACATCGCGATTTCCGTCGACGTAGGCGCCGGCGACGGAGAGGGTGGCATGGGTGCGCTCTTGTCTTGCATCCGCTGCATGGCCGCCTGCGCCTCGGTGATGGCGCTGTTCGTGAGATCCGGTCTGGTCAAATCGGCATAGGTCATGAGCGATCGAGGCGCGCCGCCTGACGGGGGTGCTCCGTGACAACTGCCGCAGTACTTGACCAGCATCGCCTCCATGTCACATGGCAATCCGACACTTGCGGACCCACTCGCGCCGCCTGAGCCGGTTTGCGTCGATCCACCGGCTCCCGCACCTCCCGCGCCACGGCCGCCGGCGCCGCCCAGGCCCCTGGTCGACGGCGTACGGTCGATTAGACCGAGTTTGTCGCACCCCCCAATGAGCAGCCCGGCAATGATGGCAATAGCGGTCTGCAATGCACGCACGCTTCTACCCTCCTTGAAACCGGGCTGCGGTGTCTTCTTCCAGTCCCAACCTTTCTGTACCGCCAGCATGGCGAAAACAGGCGAATGTCCCCGGGGCGCGCTCAGCGGGCGACAATGGGTCTGCGAGAATCCCCGTCGCCCAGTGAGGCAGACCGGGCTCGAGTGACGGACCGGAGCCACGCCAGCCTTTCCACGACCGCTGCAGAATTCTCTATCTTCCCGTGAAGCGAAACTTGTGGGATTGTCGTCCCATGAGGACCATCCGCCGCTACCCGAACCGAAAAATGTACGACACCCAGGAGAGCCACTATGTGAATCTCCAGCAGATCGCGGACCTGATCCGCGGGGGCGAGGAGATTCGTGTCATCGACAAAGCCTCGCACCGGGATCTCACGGCCGCGACTCTCTGTCAGATCATCTTCGAAGAGACCAAGCGCGGGCCGCAGCTACCAGTTCCCGGCCTGCGCAAGATCATCGTCAGCGGCTTGCCCGTCGACTAGCTGAACGGGACGGCAAGAAGGGGCCGTCCGCGCTGGCGCCGATCTGCCATCGGCCGCGCGCCAAGAGCCCCGGTGGGAGTCCCCTCGACGAATCTCCACGCACGTTCGCACGCGGTGCGCGCGTCCGACGTTGCCGGTTCCGGGCCGTGAACGATTGCGGAGAGTCATCGCTCCCGCCTGCCGCTATCCTTGCCCGGCTGCGCCCCGCGAAAATTTCCTTCATGGCCTCCCGTCGCCCCCACCGGGTATGCTGTGTCGGATGGCAAGTCATCCACTTCCTTCTGGGAAAAGGACGTCATGAGAAAACTAGGCGCGTTCATCGTGATGCTGGCGCTGTCGCTTGGGTTTTCGACCCTCGCGCAGGCCAGGACCGTCGAATACCTCTCGCAGCACCCGGTGCCGCACAAATTTGGTGGCGGCTTCTGCACCATCGACGTGCCGCACGTACACAATTATCCCCCGGCGGATCCACGTATGTACCGCGAGAACAATGGCGCGTTCTACTTCGTCGGCGATCCGGCCCCGTTCGACTACGATGGCCCGCGCTACGCGTACTACGGCGCGCATCCAGTGGCCGAGGCGGAGATCCGTCTCGGCCGCCCGGTCTACTGCTACATCAAGGGGCCGCACTACCACTGGTACCAGCCGCCTCCGCAAGCCCAGTTTCAGTTTTCGGGCGGCGCCTACTGGTACGTCGGCAGTTTTCCCCGCGCCTACTACGACGATCGTCCTCGCTACGCGGTGATCAACGACGCGTACGCGCCCCTGCCGTATGCGCGACCCGTGGTCGACATTCAGGTAGCGCCTCCGTCGGTACGCGCGGAAGTCTCCATTGGCGGCCCGGGTTGGCGTGCGGGCGCCTCGGTGGGTGGCCCTGCCGCGCCCGTATACGCACCGCCGCCCCCCCCTTCCGGTCCGCCCATCCAGATAGGCGTGGGCATCAACCTCGGAGGGCCGCCCGTGCTAGTCGAACGCCGCGAGATCATCGAAGACAGACGTCACCATGATCGCGGGCGGCATGAAGGATGGCGAGAACCTCCACGATTCGGGCAGCACCCACGTCACGAGCCGCCGGCGCGCTTCGCCCCTGTGCGCGCCCCGGTCACCCATCCCCTATTTCACCGCGCGCAGCCGCAGCGCCCAGGGCCCAGGCCCCATTTTGGCTCTGACCCACGGCCGGCGCCCGCACCTGCGCCAAGGCGCGGTCCTGCCCCACGACCCGCGCTGGCGCCTGCGCCAAGGCGCGGTCCCGCCGCACCACCTCCGGCGAAACGTGACGACCATCTTCAAGAGCGCCATCGCTGAGAAAGGACCACGTCATGAGACGCCTGCCAATGCTTGCGATCGTTCTCGGCCTGGCCCAGCTTCCGGCGTGCAGCAAGAGCAAGACTCCGTCAGCGGCCGCGCCCATGACGCCAGCGGCGCACGTGCAAGGCACGCCGCACACCGATGAGGTCCTGAATGCCTGGCGCAACGCCGGCCTTGCCCCGGAGGGGTTCGCACGCGTCGACCCCGCGCCGGACAGCGCGGCCTACTGCGAGCACGGCCAGGTCCACGGCGTCGACACCCTGGTTTGCGAATACGCCAGCGAGGACACGCTCACGCGCGGGATGAAGCAGGTGAAGGAGGAATGGGCGCGCGTGGACGTGCACACGGGCGTGGTCGTGCGCGCGAAGCGCACGACCATGGTGGCGCAAGACCGCGAGCGCCGCGAGCCGAGCGGCAAGACCATCAGTCAGATGGCCAAGGTCTTCGCCAGGCTCTAGCAATGCACGAGGCACGATGAACCCGTTCGTCATCATGCTTGCCGCCCTGCTAGCGGCGAGTGGCGCGGCCCCCGAACCTCGCGTGGAGGTGTGGGCCGGCCACCAAGTCCTGATCGGCAAGCGCAAGATTCCCCTCTACAGCGAGAAGGAAACCCACACCGAGAACTACCTCATCGCGGAAGTCCATCGAACCCCCTCGCGCATCGACATCCGGGAAAAGCTGTGCCGCATCGAGGTCCGCCGCATCAAGGGCGTGCTGGCGAGCATGAAGCCGGCAACCATAGCCCGCCTGCCCGCATCGCACATCGTGCTGGACCAGAGCAAGGACGGCTCGCTCACGGCCACACCCTGGACAAACGGGTGGGCGGCCGAGGACATCGACGCCGACGGATTTCCAGGCGCCACCGTGTCCATTTCCGGCACGAGCTGTTCCGGCGACGTCTACGTTTCCAACCACTCGACCACGGCGCTGATTTCCGGCCAGGCCACCGACCACGGCGCGACCGGGAAAATCGCGGTGAAGGTCAGGCAGAAGATCCTCGGCGCCAGCGGGCTATGCTTGAAACTGATGGCCGGCGACAGCGAGGAAACGCAGACCGGCTGGTTTGCCTATCGCCGCGTCGAGCCCGGCACGACCTGCCATTCCCTTGCCGGCAAACCCTGGCCCGTGAAAGCCGAGCCGACGCCTCCGTAGAGGGGGCGCAAGGCATGTGCCCCTGACCACCCAGGGGCGCGATGAATCCCGCCCCGCGACGGGAAAGCAGGAAATCTTGCGATCGTGCGTGGAAAATCGACGGCCGTGCCGGCCAGCGACGTCAGTTGACGGACGCGCAGAACTGCTTGGTTTGCAAGCCGTCTCCGCCCGCCCAGATTTCGAACCCGGCGAAGACGATGCTCAGGTACATGCTGTTCGTGACCCCGTAGTTGTTGGCCACCGCGTCCTTGATGAAGTCGTTCAGATCGTACGACAGCGCGTCGAGCGGGCTGCTGCTGACGTACGAGATGCACGGCGGATCCGTGCTGCCGTCGACCCAGACGTCCCAGGTACCGGGGACGCCGTTGACCGTCTGGGCCGAATGGTTCGGCGACGCGCCCGTGGTTGAAGACGAGCCACCGCGTGGCTGGCGATCGGCCGGCTTGTACAGCCATACCATCAGGTAGGCGCCGCCTTTGCCCGGCGAACTGCTCATCGCACCGAGCTTGGCATTGGTGGCTGTGAACCACACGTCGTAGGTCGCGTTGAAATTCGACGTGTCGAGCGTGCTGGCATTGGTGGAGAAGATCGTGGGAACAGATTTGATGGTGGACACCTGGAGGGGCAGGTTGCTTCCTACCGTCGTATGGTTCTGGTACGAGCCGATGAAGATGGTCGGAAATCCCATCGGGTTGCCATCGCTGGCCGGCACCGACGTACCCGCCGAATTCCCCACCGTCATGGAAAGTCCGTCGATGGCTACGGTCTGGCCGCCGAACTTGTACCACCAGTTGGTCATGGTGTGGTAGGTCTTGGTCGAACCGGTGACGGCGATCTCGCCGTCTTGGTACTGCTTCGTGAACGAGAGCGAGGTGGTCGAGGTGTCGGCGCAGTCCACCGTGGTCGTGGTGCCTCCCACCCCCGTCGTGCCCCCCGTGGCGCCGCCGTTCCCGGCCCCACCGCCCGTCCCAGCCATACCGCCGCTCCCGGCCGCCCCCCCACTCCCGGCGGTTCCACCGCTCCCAACCGTTCCTCCGCCGCTTCCGCCGCCGGCCACACCTCCGGCTGCGTTCGTGCCACCGCTACCAGCCGAGCCGCCAGTGCCAGTCGTGCCGCCGGAACCGATACCGCCTCCGGTGGCACTCCCTCCGCCCGTACCACTCGCCCCGCCCGAACCGGCGCTTCCCCCGGTTCCCGTGCTGCCACCCATGCCGATCGCGCCTCCCCTGGCGGTCACTCCGCCGGACCCGGAATTGCCGCCGGTCGCGCTGGCCCCGCCAGAGCCGGTCTGCCCTCCAGAACCCGAGGTGCCGCCCGAGCTCGCGGTGATGCCCTGGTTCTTGGGGCTGCAGGCGAGAAGCACGCCAGCAATCGAGAAGAGTATCGCGGTATGGACGAGCGGTCTTTCGATTCGCATGAGGTGTCCTTCCTTGGAATCAAACAATCCACCCTCACTCCTCTCACCGGCTACCAAGTGTTAGGACACCGAGGAGGCCGCTTTTGAGTACGCGCGATAGCTGCCGGCTGTTGTCGGAACAGCCGGTGGATCATGCCAGGGTTCCCAGACCCTCTTATCCCTCCACCTTGCAGTCGATCGCGGTCGCCACATCGACCTCCTCGGGATTGGACCAGGTTCCGGTTGCCAGCCAGCGCACGCGCACGCCGCCCAGCTTGCCCGCGATCTTGAGATTGCACTTCGCGGTGAAGCGCTTGAGCAGATCGCGCGGCTTGTCAGGCGGTTCCGACTTGAGGCGCTCTTGCAGTGCGGGCTGAAGAAAGAGCCCAGGGATCAGGTAGAGATGGCGATCCGTGGTGTAGTAGGGCTTGAGCTTGTCCGCCTCTTGGCCGTGCCAGGGCATATTCTCATCGGAGAAGCCGCAGCGATAGGTGCCGACGCCGGCCGCGGCGGCACAGTCCACGTCCGCCCGGTCCGACGTGACCAGGGTAATGTCCGCGGCCACGGTGCTGCCAGACTGTGCTCCCGGTTCACCGGGGGTGTGCTGCATGGCCAAGGCCGCGCCGACGATGACGACAGCCCCCACGCCGAGCCCGATGAACACGCGACGGCGTGAGACGTTGGGCGGCACGATGTCCGTAGATTTCTGGGGCTCCTCGGCCGCCGCATTCGGCTCCTCGCCAGCGACGTGTTGCGCCTCGACGGGTGTCTTGGGCGCTTCGACTTGTGGTTCCGCGCTTGCCTGCTTGTCCTGTTCGCTCTCCACGTTGCTCGTCCTTTCGTTTACACGTTTGCTGCAAGGCCGCCTGACTGACCGCCAGCCCACGGCCTTGTTCGATGCCACGGATGCCTGGCAGTCTACCGCATCCCGCGCAAGGGTACTCACGGATGGAGGTTTTGGGAATGGTATCGTGCGCGCGAGATACCCTGGTGCGCTCCGCTACCGCAAGGCATGATGGCCCAGGTTCGATGGACATGACCAGCCCAGACGCTCCCGGAACACCTACTGCATCGCAGGTTCCGAGCGCTCCGCCCGACCGCCTGGCCGAGCCCGTTCCCGCCCGTGCCCCTACCAAGCTCGACTCCGTTCGCTTCGCGGTCACCGCCCTTTGCGTCGGTTTCTTGTGCCTGGGCGTCATCTGGCGCTTCGTGGACCTGGACACGCCGCGCACCTTCAGCTTCGACGAACACCATTTCGTGAGCAACGCCCGCAACTACATCGCCCACCGCGCCGACTGGAACGACCACCCTCCGCTCGGCAAATTGGTCCTGGTCCCGGCCATGCTGATCTTCGGCGATCGCGGCCTCGGCTGGCGACTGTCCTCGGCGCTCTTCGGGCTCGCCCTGATGGCCCTGGCGGGGCTTTGCGCGGCCAAGATATTCGACGACCGGCGCGCCGGTTTGATGACCGCGGCCTTCCTCGCCATCGACGGGTTCTTCATTTCCTACGCACGGACGGCGCTCATCGACAACCCACTTACGGCATTCATGTACGCGGCCCTGGCCTTGATGCTGTGGGCTCGGTCCCTGCGCTGGTTTGCCGCCGCCGCCCTCTGCGTGGGGCTGGCCGTCGCCAGCAAATGGACGGGTGCGTGCGTTCTCCTGCTGGCCCCCATCCTACTACGACGCGCGCGCAAATCGATGTGGCACACCGTCTGGATGTTCGGCGTGGCCTCGCTCGTCTATCTCGCGATCGAAGCAGCCGCGCTTCGCATCACGCGCCAGCCGATTTCACTGTCCGGGATGTTGCGAACGAATTGGAAGCTGCTCCAGCACCACGCCGGCTTTACCGTCTGGGACAATGCCGCCAGCTCGAAGTGGTACACGTGGCCATTCCTGACCCACCCCATCGTCATGTTTCGCGAAGACGTTGGCCCGGGAATGGTCCGCGCGACTTCGACCATCGGCAACATTCTCCTATGGTTCGGTACCACGGCAGCGATCTTCCTGGCGCTTGCAGGTCTGGCCCGAGCCGGCTTTCGCTGGTTGCGCGCGCGGGTGGCCCTCCCCGTCTCGCACAGGCGCAACGCCCTGGCGTTGGCCGGGATGGCGGCGCTCATGCTCCCCTTCATCCTGACCCACAGGCAATCTTACATCTTCCACTACCTTGGCGCCTATGGTCTCGGGCTCGGACTACTCGCGTCCCTGATGGAGCGAATCGAGAAGCGTTCGCCCCTCGCGGTCTTGGGCTTTCTCATCTGCGCGGTGGGTGTGTCGATGCTCTACCTGCCGCTATGGACCGGCACCGCGCAAAGCGTCCACGCGTACCTCCTACGCCTGCCCTTCGCCTCCTGGCGATGAGCGAGCCACCGATGGGGCTCTCTCCTCAAAAGATCTCGACCTCCGCCAGATGGAAGAAGTTGGGTGGCGTGTTCTTCAGGCGCACGTAGCGGCCCTCGGCATGCAGCCCCTTGACGGTCCACTTGTCGAAGGTCTTCTTGCGTTCGGCGATTTGCGCGTAGTTGATGTTGTCCTTGCTGACTTCCACCTTCAGCGGCACCGCACGCTCCTCATAGCCGTCGGACCGGTTGTAGACGACGATCTTGTGGAACTTGCGCACCTTTCCCAGGTCGATCACGACCCACTGCTGTCCGCCGTCGTTGGTGTGAAAACCGAGGGTGTCGGGATCGCCGTCGACGAGTAGGGTATGGTCCACGCCCTGTCCTGGGTATTGGCTGCTCGTCGTGACCGCGCAGTGGAGCGCCAGATTCGGCCCTTCAAGCTTCGCGTTCAGCCATTTCCCGAAGAAGCCGAGACCCACGGCCAGGGCCACCCCCACCACAAACACGCGCGACCAGCGCGCGAACAACGCACGCCCGAGCCGGTTCGCCTCGAACTCGAGCGGTTCCGCTAGCCGCATGACGAGATCGTGTAGGCTGGCGGCGAAGGTCTCGCGCTCCTCGCCCGAGAGATTGGCGATCGTCGCGTCCCGGTCCGGCCCCAGCATGGCCATCAAGGTCGTGGTCTGTGCCGTCGTGAGCTTGGCCCATGCTGCTTCCACGACCGGCACCTTGCGCGCGTCTTCCCAATCGCCTTCGCCGAGAGGCGCGGCGCCGGTCAGAAGCCCTGCGCGCGACAGATGAGCGCGGATCAGCAACTCGACCGCGGACGTATCGAGGAGAAGCACGGCCCAGCTGCCTTTTCCAGATTCGCCTATCTTGACGACGTCGTCGCAGATCTGCCGTGCAAGGTCGTACCAGGCAAACCCGGGATGGGACGGGCCGAAGCTCGTCGCCCTCGCCTCGGCCACGCGCGGCCCCAGCCACAGCACCCTACCAAGCCAGCTCGAGGCCGGCTTGGTCTTCGTCTCGGTTGTCTGCCCGCTATCCTTCTCGCTGCTTTCGTCGCTCATGACGCTGACGTTTATACCCCAGACTCGGACGCGTGGGTATCCGCAGCTGGCAGCTAGAATTTCGCACGCACTTCGGCGTCGGCTTCCAAGACCTTGCGCAAACGAGCTTCGCGCTCGTCTTCCACCCGCTTGGCAAGCGCCGGGTCGGAAATCGCCACGATCTGTGCCGCGAGCAGGCCGGCGTTCTCGGCGCCACCGATGGCCACCGTGGCGACGGGAATTCCCGGCGGCATCATGGCGGTTGAAAGCAGCGCATCCATGCCTTGTAGGCTCCCCGCCGCGATTGGGATCCCGATCACAGGGCGCGTAGTGTGCGCCGCCACGGTCCCGGCCAGATGCGCCGCGCCGCCGGCACCACAGATGAAGACCTTGGTCCCGGAGCGCGCGGCCCCGCGCACGAAGGCCGCGGTCTGCTCGGGCGTCCGATGCGCGGACAGTACGCGAACCTCTACGCGCAGGCCAAGCGCCTTGAGCACCTCGGCCGCCGGTTTCATGGTGGCGAGGTCGGACTTCGACCCCATCAAGATCGCAACGTCGCAAGCCGTATCGCTCATGGTGTTCCTCGCATTCCGATGTCTTTGCGAAAGTGCATGCCGGCCCAGGCGATGTGCTCGATGCCGGCGTAGACGCGCGCGCGTGCCTCCTCCAAACTGGTTCCATGGGCCGTCACGCCGAGCACGCGCCCGCCGTGTGTGACGAGACGGCCACCTTTGCGGTTGGTGCCGGCGTGAAAGACGACGGTATCATCGCTTCCGCCCACGAGCTGCCCGTCGTCACCCAGGCCCGAGATTGCGTCGCCCGAACGAACCTTGCCTGGGTAGCCCGCGGCCGCCAGCACCACGCAAACGGCTAGGCCAGGCAGCCAATCGGGGGAGATCAGGGGCAACTGCCCCGAGGCTGCGTCGAGCAGCCAGGGCAGAAGATCATCGCTCATGCGCGGGAGCACGGCCTGGGTCTCGGGATCGCCGAAACGGCAATTCCATTCGATGACCATGGGGCCGCGATCCGGAGTCAGCATCAGGCCACCGTAGAGCAACCCGCGGAAGGGCCGTCCCTGGTCCGCCATGGCAGCCACCATCGGGGCGAAGATGGTGCGCGCGATGGATTCCCCGAGGGCGCGGTCAACCAGCGGCGAGGGCGAGGTGGCGCCCATGCCGCCGGTGTTCGGTCCCCGATCGCCGTCGAAAACCGCCTTGTGGTCCTCGGCCGAGGCCAATAGCACGAAGCGCGTGCCATCGCACAAGGCCATCATCGAAACCTCGCGGCCGGTGAGGCGTTCCTCTATCACCACGCGCGCGCCAGCCTCGCCGAAGACGCGGTCGACCAGCATGGAACGCACCGCCTGTTTCGCCTCCGCGCGCGAACTGGCCACCACCACGCCCTTACCGGCGCACAGGCCATCGGCCTTGACCACGACGTTGCCCGGCTGGGCCTCGATGAATGCCTCGGCCGCGGCCGCGTCGGAAAAGCCACCGTAGGCGGCGGTGGGGATCCCGGCCTGGCGCATGAGATCCTTGGCGAACCGCTTGGAACCTTCGATTTCGGCCGCCGCGCGCGAGGGACCGAAGCAGCGCAGGCCAGCGGCCAAGCACGCATCCCCAAGACCGGCCATGAGCGGGACCTCCGGTCCGCACACGACAAGGTCGATCTTCTCGGCCTTGGCGAGGGCCACCAGATCGTCGATCGCATCGGCCGCGACCTTGGCCAGCCCTACCCTGCCCTCGCCCATGCCACGGCCCAGGGCCTCGATGCCCGGATTTCCGGGCGCCGCGATCAAGTAGTCGCACAGCGGGCTTTGCAGCAGCTTCCACGCCAGAGCGTGCTCGCGCCCACCGGATCCGACCAGCAGAATCCGAGTACCCATGCGCTAGTGCCGGAAATGGCGCTCGCCCGAGAAGACCAGGGCGATGTTGTGTTGGTTGGCCGCCGCGATGACCTCATCGTCGCGCACCGAACCGCCGGGCTCGATGACCGCGGTCGCGCCTGCCTTGGCCGCCTCGTCGAGACCGTCGCGGAACGGGAAGAAGGCATCCGACGCCAGCGCCGAGCCCGCGAGCGGCAAGCGCGCCTTCGCCACCGCCAGCTTCACCGAGTCCACGCGCGACATCTGTCCGGCGCCCACCCCCAGGGTGCGCCCACCGCCCACGAACACGATGGCGTTCGACTTGATGTGCTTGCCCACGCGCCAGGCGAAATCGAGATTGGCGAGCTCGGCCGGGGTGGGCGCGCGTTCGGAGACCACCTTGGCCGCGCTGGCGGCGCAGGTGGTGGCATCGGTGGCTTGCACCAGGATGCCGCCCGAAACCGAGCGCATGTCGAGTTGCCCGTCGGCTGGCTTGGCGATGACCGCGCGCAGCAGGCGCAGGTTCTTCTTGGCCGAAAAGACCTTGAGCGCCTCAGGCGAGAACGCCGGAGCCACGATACATTCGAGGAACACCTCCGCCATCAGCCTGGCCAGGTCTTCTTCGACCTTGCGATTGAAAGCCACGATGCCGCCGAACGCGGACACCGGATCGGTCTCGCGCGCCAGCTTGTAGGCATCGAGCACGCCGGCTTCCGACAGCGCGATGCCACAAGGGTTGGTGTGCTTGATGATGCATGCCACGGGCGGCGAGAATTCCGCGCACAACTTCATGGCGGCATCGAGGTCGAGCAGGTTGTTGTAGGAAAGTTCCTTGCCTTGGATGACGTCGGCATTGGCGAGGGACATGCCCGAGGGCGCGTCCCAGGCATAGAAGGCCGCCTTCTGGTGGGGGTTCTCGCCGTAGCGAAGCACGCGGTCGAGGTGCAACGAAGGGTGCATGGTGGCCGGGAAATCGGCGACGGCGTCCCCACGCTCGGACAGGCGTCCGAGGTGACTGGCGATGGCGCCGTCGTAGGCCGCGGTGTGGGCGAAAGCCTTTCGACAAAGCTCGAAGCGCAGGGCCTGCGAGATCTCGCCGCGGGTTTCGATCTCGGCGAGCACGCGATCGTAGTCGGCGGGATCCACGACCACGGCGACGCGTTCGTGGTTTTTGGCCGCCGAGCGCACCATCGCCGGGCCGCCGATGTCGATGTTTTCGATGACCTCCTCGAACGATGCGCCACGCGCGACCGTCTCGCGGAAAGGATAGAGGTTGACCACCACGAGATCGATGGCGTCGATGCCGTGCTCGCGCATCTGCTTGCGGTGCTCTTCGGTGGCGCGGCCGAGGATGCCTCCGTGCACGCGCGGATGCAGGGTCTTGACCCTCCCGTCGAGCATTTCCGGAAAGCCGGTGAAGTCGCTGACGTCCCTCACCGGGACCGCAGCCTCGCGCAACGCACGGGCGGTGCCACCGGTGGAGAGGATCTCGACGCCGAGCTTGGCCAGGCGCTTGCCGAGGTCCAGAATGCCTTTCTTGTCGGATACCGAAATCAGAGCACGAGCGACCTTATGCATGGGCGATTTTTTACCATAGCCGTGACCTATTTCGGCTGCTTCCGTGAAAAACCGCCGGCACGATGCGCGATCCGACGATCGGCCTTGTCATCGCCAAGGTTTCGTCCCAAATATCCAGGTCATCACCGCCACAGCTTGGCCAGCACGAACGATCGATCTCGGCCTGCGCGAGTACGGCGATGTCCTGCGCATGCAGCGGGATCTGCTGGCTCAGCGCCAAGCCGGATCCATTCCCGACACCCTGGTCCTGGTCGAGCATCCCGACACCATCACCATGGGCCGCTCGGCCCGACCGGACAACCTCCTCGACGCTGGGGGGATCCCGGTGTTCGCCATCGAACGCGGTGGCGATGTCACCTACCATGGACCCGGCCAACTCGTAGCCTACCCGATCTTCTTGCTGCGCGAATCAGAGCGCGATCTGCACCGCTTCCTGCGAGGACTGGAGGAAACCACTTTGCGCACGCTCGCCGATTTCGGCCTCGCGGGGGCGCGGCGACCGGGCCTCACCGGGGTGTGGACGGGAGACGAAAGCCCACCTCGCAAGCTGGCCTCCATTGGCGTCGCGGTCCGCAAGTGGGTCACGCTGCACGGACTCGCGCTCAACGTAAACACCGACCTCGCGCGTTTCGGCGCCATCCATCCCTGCGGTTTCGACGCCGGCGTAATGACCTCGATGGCGCGCGAACGCGGGCATGCGCTGGATTTCGCCGCGGTCAAGCGCGCCCTGGCCGGACACTTCGCGACGGTGTTCGATCGCTCCTGGATCCAGCCGGTCGACTCTCCGTGACGAATAGGGCAGTATCCTAGCCCGTGCACTTCACGGACGACCGGCCCCTCCGTTTTCCGTACGGAACCATGGCACTGGCTGCGGTGTTTTTCGCCTGTCTTTGCCCGAGGCCGCTGCGCGCCCAGGCGCTGACCGACCTGCCCGACACGGGCCCGGCGACGAATGCTGCGCCATCGCCCGCCCCCGCAGCCTCGCCTCCGCCCGCGCCGGCCGTGGTGCCGCCGGCGCCCGGCGAACCCATCGCGGCCCAGGTCGGCACGCGCGCCGTCTTGCGCGTGGAGAATCCCAACCCCGGTTCACGCAACAAGCTCAATGACATCGGCCTGGAAGGAGAGGCCGACGTCGTACTTTCCGGGCGGGTTCACCCCTACGTGGAATGGCAAGCTGGCTTGGTCGGCACGTTCGGTCCTGCGACGAGCTCGACCAGCGCGGCGCTGCTGGATCTCGTGGCCAAGCTGGAATTCGCCGACGCCTTCAATCTGTGGGTCGGCCGCATGCCGATTCCCTCGGATCGCGCCAGCCTCAGCACGGTCTGGGCCATCGCGCCCTGGACCTTGCCAGGACGCTACGACGCCTTCGCGGCGACCGCGACCGCCGGCGCGCGTCCCGCTCCCGGACCACGCCAAGGCGGCCTCGACGATCGAGGCGACGGCGCCACGCTGTGGGGGCAAATGGGCGGCGGCAGGTTCAAATACTACTTGGGTGTCTTCGGCCTCGACCAACCGGACGGAAGCCCTCTTTACTCCGCGCGGCTCGCTCTGAGCCTGCTCAACCCCGAGCCAGGCTATCGTTCGAGCAGTACCTACTACGGCAACAAGAACGTCCTCGCCGTCGGGGTCGGGGCCCAGCACCAGACCGATGGTTCGCTGGCGCCAGTGGGCGATACGGCACCCGCAAGCGACTTCAACGAGATCAACGCGGATCTCCTGTTCGAAAAGGGCGGGGGCGCGACGGGCGTCCTCGATTTGGAGGGTGCCTTCGCCAAGCTTTGGGGAAACGGCGAACTGGCGAGCACCCAATGCTTCGCCCTGGTCAGCTACCTTTTGCCCATCGAAATCGGCATTGGCCGATTCCAGCCGCTCGTCCGCGTCCAGCACGCCAGCAAAGGCAAGGCTTCGGACGCCGGAGACTTCACCAGCGTCGACGCCCAGCTTGGCTACATCGTCGACGGCTTCCACGCGCGCCTGCTCGGTGTGTACCAGATCACCAAGGTGCAAGGTCAGACCGAGAACGCCGTCCTCCTCGGACTGCAACTACTATCGCACGCGCGGTAGGAAGTGAGGGCTCGATGCCTCGGTCTGCCCCTCGGGCTATCCGGCGCGGAACTGGAAATCGCGCTGCCGAACCACCTTCTCGTCTTCCAGGTCGACGAGAAACGCGGTGCCCTCCCCCACCATGCCATTGAAGGATCGGAGGTACCAAACGTCCACGCCCCACCGGCCATGGCCACTCTCGCTTGGCGGACACCACTCAGCGGCCTCGAGATCGCCCAGCCCCGGCGGCCGGGCGCGCGTTTCTCCCGCGACTTCCGTGAAGTTGTGGGATGCGCGCGCGATCGCTTCGGCCTTGCGCGCGGATTTGGGATCGATATCCCGCCGCCACTCGCTGACCAGGCGAAATGATTTCAACTCGCCGCCAATCGGTCCTTCCGCCTCGTAGATCTCGTCGGCAACCAGGCCAGCGAAGTCCGACACGTCGAACTCCGGAAAGAGATCCTCGCGCTGGATTTGCGCGGCGCGATCGGCGAATGAAAGCTCGCCGATGGCTTTTCCGTGCGCCGAATAGAAGGCGTAAAGACGCAGGATGTAGTCCCGTGAAGGGATCCGATGATCCCAGTCGAGCACCCACATCGCGGACTTGTAGGTCTTGCCCTTGAACGGTAGGAACGCGGGCAGCGCAGAAGCGATCTTCTGCAGAGATGCGGGGTCCTTGAAAAGGTCTTGCGCCACGATGCGCGGGTGCAGCTTGACCCCGCGTTCCAGCACTTCCCGAAGATCCAACTCGGCCATGACAGGTCGTCTAGGTTAACCGGGATTGCCCGTCCGCGCACAATTCTTCGATGGATGGGCTGGTCTCATAGCCCACCCTTGGCGCGACGAATGTCGGCGCCGATGGCGCGCAGCTTGCGTTCGAGATGATCGTAGCCCCGGTCGAGGTGATAGACGCGCAGAACCTCGGTGGTGCCCTCGGCGACCAGCCCCGCCAGCACCAGGCAAGCCGACGCGCGCAGGTCGGTGGCCATGACCTTGGCGCCCTTGAGCTTGACCGGGCCACGCACGACGGCCAAATGGCCGTCGATCACGATATCCGCACCCATGCGCATCAGCTCGGGCACGTGCATGAAGCGATTCTCGAAGATGTTCTCGGACAGCACGGACTGCCCCCTGGCCCGGGACATCAGCACCATGAACTGCGCCTGCATGTCGGTGGGGAATCCAGGGTGCGGTCGGGTGGCGATGTCGGTGGGTTTGAGATCGGCGTGCCCGACGACGCGCACGCCGCCCTCTTCGATGTTGACCTCGACGCCGGCGGCACGCAGCTTGGCGATGATCGCGTCCATGTGCTCCGGCATGCAGTCGCGAACCAACACGTTGCCGCGGGTGACGGCGGCCGCGACCATCAGGGTGCCGGCCTCGATGCGATCGGGGATGATGGCGTGATCGATGGGGTGTAGTTCGTCCACGCCCTCGATGGTGATGAGCGATGTGCCGGCGCCGCGAACCTGCGCGCCCATCTTGTTGAGCACGCGGGCCAGTTCCTCGACCTCGGGCTCGCAGGCCGCGTTCTCGAGGGTGGTGCCACCCTTGGCCAGAGCCGCGGCCATCATCAGGTTCTCGGTTCCGGTGACCGTTACCACGTCGAACACGATGGTGGCTCCGCGCAAACGCCGCGCCCGCGCGGTCACCGTCCCGTGTTCCAGTTCGATGCGCGCGCCTAGCGCGGCCAGGCCCTTGAGGTGTTGGTCGATAGGACGTGCGCCAATCGCGCATCCGCCCGGCAACGACACGCACGCCTGCCCATAGCGGCCGACCAGCGGCCCGAGCACGAGCGCCGACGCGCGCATGGTCTTGACCAATTCGTAGGGCGCCTCGAAACGATCGACGTGCGTGCTGTCCACGACGGTGGTTCCGTCGCCCCTGACCTTGGCGCCGAGCTGCCCGAGCAGCTTGCGCATGGTGATGACGTCGCCCAATCCGGGAACGTTGCGGTAGGTCGACTGACCGTTGGCAAGCAGCGACGAGGCGAGGATGGGCAGCGCGGCGTTCTTCGCGCCCGACACGCACACCTCGCCGTGCAGTCGCTTGCCACCCTTGATGACGATCTTGTACATGGGGTTTCCAGAGAGGCGCCACCCGCTTCGGGCAATGATTGGCCGGCTTATGACCAGAGAAGACGCGGCGGATCGCTTGCAGCGCGGCGTGCGGCGCCCTGATCTTGGACTGCGATTCAGTTCTGCTTACGCTGCCGGAGCGGCGCCTTCGGCCGCGCCCTTCTTGTGCTCCGCACACACACCGCCAGCGACGGCGGGTTTGCGGCACCCCTCCTTGCTGCAGGTGTTGTAGCGATGCTTCTTTCCGATCTTGCCGCGCCGCCAGCTCATGTAGTGCTTGCGGCAATAGCCTTTCGCGCGTGCCGGCTGCTTGCACTTCTCCACGCAACATCTTTCGCCGGCCTCGGCGGCGGGCTGGGTCTTGGCGGGCTGGGTCTTGGCGGTCGCTTTTTCGTCGGCCATGGGTTCGGAATCCTTTCGCTTGCGGGTCACCGGGTCGGGCCCCCGAGAATGGATAGCTCACGCCGCGGAGTCAAGGTCAAGTGATGGAAACTCCCAGGTCGCCATACCCGCCCTACGCCGGCATGCCCATGGCGGCGCGGATGGCGACGAACTCCTCGCTGCGACGACCCCGCTGGTCGCGCACGACGAGCGGAGGATCCACGACGAGCGGCTCGGCGGCATCGCCCCGGCGCATGGCGAAGATGCACAGCAGGGGGTCCTTGCCCGCGCGTGGGACGATCTCGCGCCAGCGAATGAGCCGCATGCCGGCCGCGCACGCCGCCGGTTCCACGCGCTCGCGCTGGTTCCAGGCCTGGCAGGCCACGAAAGGCGCGCCAGGTGCCAGCCTTGGCGCCGCCGTCGCGCAGTAAGCCTCGATCCCGCCACGATGCTCGAATCGGCATGGCGCGCGTTGTACGCGAGCGGATTCGGGGCCTGCCCCAACGGGGAAATAGGGCGGCGTGCCCGTGATGAGGTCGAAGGCCGCGGCCATGGCCGCGGGTTCGCGAAAATCGCCTACCAGGATCTCGGCCCGTTCGCCGATGCCGTTCCAGGCCAGGGAACGCATGGCCAGGCCGGCGGACACCGCCTGCGCTTCGATCCCGACGAGTCGCGCCGCCGGAAAACGCCAGGCCAAAAACAGCACGACGCTGCCGATGCCACACCCGAGATCGAGGCAATTTCCGGGCGTCTTTCCCTCGAACAAGCTGGCGGCGAGATGGGCCGTCAAGAGATCATCGAGCGACGTGCGATGCCCGTCGAGTCGCTGCAGGATGCGCCAGTTGCCGGCCAGCCAGCACAGGTCCTCGTCGGGGCCGGGCCACAGCTCGCCCGGTTCGTCGGGCATACGCGGGGGCGGTCCCAACGCAACCCACCCGGCCGGCCGCCTGGCGGCACGCACGACCCCGCCGCGAGGCGAGGTTTGATCGACGGGGCTCGGCGCGAGCGAGACAGGCACGGCCGGCAGATAGTATCAGACCGTGCGCGCGATTAACCGCCGGCCTCATCCATGTGGTAGCCGGCCTCTCCGTGATCGAGAAAGTCGAGGCCCTGTTCCTCGCTGTCGGAATCGGGCCGCAAGCCGAGGATCGCCTTGATCGCGTAGGCCAGGATCCCCGTGCCGACCAGCGCCAGGGCAACGGTTACGCCCATGGCCTTGAGTTGTTCGATCCACAGCGTCCTGCCGACGATTTGGCCCAGGTTGTTGTTGAGGTTGCCGTTCGCCTCGGGGGTGGCCAGAAAGCCGGTGAGCAGCGCGCCCAGCGTGCCGCCTACGCCATGCACGCCGAAGGTATCGAGGGCGTCGTCGTACTTGAGAAGCTGCTTGAGCTTGGTGCAGGCGACATAGGGCACGGCGCCCGCGAGCACGCCGATGATCACGGCGCCGGTGGGCGAAACGAACCCGGCGGCCGGTGTGATCACGACCAAGCCGGCGACGACGCCTGAACAGAAGCCGAGCACGGTCGGCTTGCCACGCGCGATCCATTCGATGAGCGGCCAGGTCGAACCGGCGATGGCGGCGGCCAGCGTGGTGGCCACGAAGGCTCCCGCCGCGATACCGTCGGCCGCTACGGCGCTGCCGGCGTTGAAGCCGTACCAACCCACCCATAGCATCCCGGTGCCGACCGCGGTGAGCACCATGCTGTGGGGCATGAAGGGGCGCCGACCGAATCCCTTGCGCGGCCCCAAGATGAGCGCAAGCAGCAACGCCGACCATCCCGAGGACATGTGCACGACCGTGCCGCCCGCGAAGTCGATGGCCTTGATGCCGGCATGGGCGTTGCCGAGTCCATTCATCATGCCGTCCGAGCCCCACACCATGTGCGCGAGCGGGAAGTAGACCAGCAGCATCCAGCCGAGGATGAAGGCCATGATGGCCGAATACTTCATGCGCTCGGCGATGGCGCCCACGATCAGGGCGGGCGTGATGATGGCGAACATCATCTGGTACATGGCGAACACGGATTGCGAGACCCAGGGGCCGTAGTCCTGGTTCGGCACCGAGGTCACGCCCTTGAGAAAGGCGTATTTCATCGAGCCCAGAACCGAGGCGCCGCTGGCCGATCCGCTGCTGGCGAACACGGCGCTGTAACCGAAGGCCCACCACAAAATCGTCACCAGGCCCGCGCATCCGAAACACTGGGCGACCACCGAAAGGATGTTCTTGCGGCGAACCAGGCCGCCGTAGAACAGCGCCAGGCCGGGCAAGGTCATGAACAGCACGAGGGCGGCCGAGGTCATCATCCAGGCGTTGTGCCCTGGCCCAGGCACCGTCATGGTCTTGGGCGCGGTGTTGTTGAGGTAGGCTTCGAGATCGGCGACCCGCGCGGCAAGATCAGCCATCGAGGGCGCGGGCGCGACGGCCGCCGCGGGCGGCCCTCCCGCGGGCTCGCCGGGGGTTTGACCGAGTGCCTGTCCCGCACCAAGCAACCCGACCATGAGAGCCGGAACCAGTACCGTGACCAGAGCGACTTGTCTTGCCTGCATGACGACCGATCCTTTCTTCCAGAGTGCCGGGGCCTCAATGCCGCCAACACTCGCACGCAACGGGCACGGTAGAGATCCTCATCGGATGTAGCAAGGTGTTCCCCTGTCGCTTGTCGAGATTTTGCCGCTGGGAAACCAATCCTCCTCATGAAAGCAACTGGAAAGAAACCTTCCGGAAACAGGAACTCGGGAACGGCACTTTGGTTCCACAATGCTAGAAGGATGGGCATGACGGTTCGCGAACAGCTTGAAGCGGATGAGGAAAAGATCCTCTCGCCCCACGCCCAGAAGAGCAGCGCCAGCCTCGGCCGCAAACGCCCCGAGCCGCTCGACCAGGTGCGGCCGATCTTTCAGCACGACCGGGATCGCATCCTGCATTCGAAGTCCTTCCGCCGCCTGGCCGGCAAGACCCAGGTTTTCCTGGCGCCCGAGGGCGACCACTACCGCACGCGACTGACCCATACGCTGGAGGTGTCTCAGATCGCGCGCACCATCACGCGCGCGTTGCGGCTCAACGAGTCGCTGACCGAAGCCATCGTCATGGGACACGACCTCGGACACACGCCGTTCGGACACGCCGGCGAGCGCATCCTGGCCAAGCTGATTCCGGGTGGATTCCACCACGGTCGGCAATCGATTCGCGTGGTCGACGTTCTGGAACGCGACGGCCAGGGGCTCAACCTGACGGCCGAGGTGCGCGATGGGATTCTGCGCCACTCGAAAGGCAAGGGAAAGGTCCTGGCCACCGAGACCGAGCACGAGGCCTCCACGCTGGAGGGTCAAATCGCGCGCGTGGCCGACATCGCGGCCTACGTCAACCACGACCTCGACGACGCCATTCGCGGCCAGGTCATCTCCTTGTCGGAGGTCCCCGCCGACATCCTCGGGGTGCTGGGCAAGACCCACAGCGGACGCATCAGCCGTCTGGTCACCGACGTAGTGTCCGCCTCGCGCCTCGACGAGAAGCACCACATCGAGATGAGCCCCGAGGTACTCGATGCGCTCATGGCCCTGCGTGATTTCCTCTACGAGAAGGTCTACGAACGACCGGAGATCCACGCCGAATTCGAGCGGGCCCAGCGCGTGGTGCGCGAGCTGTGGGAGTACTTCAACGGCCACGCCGACGAATTCCGCGCCAAGCATTGGCCCAAGGGTCTGTCCGAGGATGAAGAGCTGCCGCGCGCGGTCGCTGACTTCATCACGGGCATGACCGATCGCTACGCCATGCGCACATATGAGGAATGCATCCTACCGCGCCGTTGGTTGGTTTTTTGACTACTGCTGAAGGCCCCAATCCTTGCGGATCGCCATCACCATCGCACAGTGACCGTCCACTAACCCTTGACCAGCGCGCGAACCAAGCTCAATAGATCGGCGCTGCCAACCTGCGCGGAAAGCGAGGGGTCGAGCTGGCGCAGGAACCAGCGCACGGTCCAGGTCGATGTCGCGCCTGGGGCCAGGCTGGCGTAGGCGCCCTGGTTCTCGATCTCGATGTAGGAGTGGCCAGCGTCGGTGTAGATCTCGATTTCCGCCTCCCCTGGCGCGGCCTGGGCGGCGGGCGTGTCGGAGAATGCCTTGACCAGGAGCAGGTTGCCATCGACGTGCGCGATCCAGCCCTCGTGGCCGTCGGCGAAGACCTTCTGATCGTTGGCAATCGCCGCGGCGTCGTAGGCGAACCAGGCCACGCCGTCCACGAGCTGCAGGTCGAGCAGGTCCTGCGAGCCTTTGCTCGGCGCACCGTCGCCCATGGGGAAGAAGGTGAGGCCGCCGGCCGCGACCCGCGTGATCTCCCACGGCGCGACCGAACGCGCCTGCGCGCCGTGGTTCACCAGCCCGTAGTCGATGGTGACGATACCCGTGGCGGCGTCGACCGAGAATTGCTTGGTCACGGCGAGCCCGAGCGCGCCCGACGTCCGACTGGCCATGGAAACCATCGCCCCGCACGGAGAGGCCGCATAGGCGCCCGGATCGATCTCGGCCGGAGGTGGCCAGTTCCAGTCGCTCTGCGGACTAGGCCAGAAGGTCGATCCCCAATTGTTGTCCTGGCTGCCTTTCGCCGCAGTGAGGATGTTCTTGCCCGCGAGCGAGAAGGTCACGATGCGTCCGCCCGTTGCCGCGTCCACGGCGAAGACGGTGTCGCCGAAGGTGAAGGTATAGAGGGTGCCGCCGACGGTGGGCATGGACTGGTTGGCTGTCATCGTTCCTCCTTTGGCATCATCCGGACAAAGGCCATTTCCATCCAGCGTGGGAAGAACGTCAACGGTGGAGTCTGCGGAGGCATCGGGCACCCATCGCGGGCATTGACTCGATAACACCGCAGAGTCAGGCCAGACGAACCAGGACCTCCGCCAGCGCCGCGCTGACGCGTTCCAGCCGGGACACGGTGAGCTTCTCGATGCACGCCCCATCGCGACCCTGGCCGTAGACCAGGATAGCCGTTTGAGCCCCGACCACGACCGGCGCGACCACGACCTCTCTCGGAGGTCGACAACCAAGCGCCGCCCACAACGGCCGGTGCACCGCTTCCCCATCGGGCGGCGGGGGGCCGTGAAAGAGGGCGCGGTGACGATGGGCCAAGTGAAAACAGGAAGGCAGAGAGAGCGAGAAGACGACTCGCTCGACGCCCGGACATGGCGACCCCTCGTTGTAACCAAAACGTCCCTGGGCGAAGACACCGTTGACCACGAACATCGCGCCCACCGCAAAACAGGAGCGCATGAAGGAAAAGAGGTGATCCGCCGCGGCTTGCCGGTCATTGGCCGAAAGGATCTTCTCCACCGCCCCGTCCGAACCGGCCATCGCCGTCCGGGGCGGAGCCGGCATCGGCGACCTCGCATTCTCGGCGGGATACGCGCCCGCAATGGGCCCGACCGGCACGACCAGGGGAATGTCGTTCACCGGGACGGCATAGGACTGGGTCGGCTGCTTCGGTCTTCTGGGCAAGCCGGGTTGCCCGGGCACGGGAGGCGCGGGCTCGAACCTGGGGCCTAGAGGCGTCCCCAAGGAGGGCGTGAGGTCGAGGGGACGGCACCCAGGATCGTCCATGGGTTTCCTCATCGCCTGGCCACCGTCCGCGATGGCCGGACTGGCCACGGGATGATAGCCGGTCGTCCAGCGGCGCGGCATGCTGTAGAGCATCTCGAGTTGGCGGGCGAGCACGGGTTCCGAGGTCGCCATGGGCTCGATGGATGCGCCGAGCACGAACTCCAGCTCGTCGACGAACTTGGGATCGGTGGGCTGGACCATGGCCACCGCCACGCGCCGCTTGGGGGTGATGTAAAGAGGGATAGCCTTGAGAGACGAGGCTTGGTGGGCACTCAGGCGTTTGCGCAGGTTCGGGTCGGAGCGCGCGAAGTCCTGGTCCAGCGCTGGCGGCACCCCGAAAAGCTCGCCCAGCGCAGAAGCGAGTTGGTCTGCGCTCAGCATTCCTTCCTCGAGCAGGCCCATTCCCAGCTGTTCGTCTTCCAGGTTCTGGTAGCCCACCAGCGAGCGCAAGCCCGTCGGCGAGATCCAACCTCGCTGGAGGAGAATCTCGACCAGCCTCATTTCTTCCCTCGGTCTCCCGTGACGCCACGAATTAGCATCGATGTCCCAAAGCGAACAGCCATTCCCTGCCATGCATCCTTCGGCAGGCCGAGTGATTTCTGGAGGGTGGGCAGTGGCCGCCGCCGGCCTGTGAAGCGGCCAGCCACACACGCACAAGATAGCGTATTTACAAGGAAATCAGTTGCATACGTCGAATTCTGAGATGGTGGTTTCGACGACGAAATCGGAGCCAATCATGTGGCGCTCGGCGAAGAAGATATGCATCGAGTAGATCCCTCCCGCGACGATTCCCAGCCGGTCGGCCTGGGCGTCGAGGTCCACGGTCTGCGATATGCTCTCGTGGATGCCCCCCAAATCGATTGCCAGGTTCCGATTGATGAACACGAAAACATCGTCGTCGCCCGAAAAAGTGAAGGTCTCGCCGCCGCCGTAGCGGAATCGGGTCGCGACCTCGGCGGTGAAGGCGTAGTTGTGCGGTTGGCCTTCGTTGCCGAATAGCCGGTCGTCGATGGGGAAGAACGAGGTGTTGCTGTAGCCATACACGCCCTTGCTCGTTTGCGACGGGGTCAGGGGAATGTCGAGGGTGGTGGCGATGTTCACGCCATCGACGTCCCGGTACCACTGGTTGAAGGTGTTGGGACCGCTCACCGTGGCCGTGGGCCCGCTGTGCGCGTAGACCGGTTTGTCGTCGTCGCCCAAGGTCGAGGCCACGATGCCCGTCTCGGCGATGCCATCGTGATTCATGTCGGGGAACGTGATGTGGAAATCGCGAATGGTGGCCGTCAGCTTGGGTTGCTTGGGCTGGGGCGCCGTGCAGGTCTGCCAATGGTTGTCGGCGCATGTCACGACGCCAGGACCGCAGATGCTCGAACAATCCTGCACCACCGGCGCCACGTTGCACACGCCCTGGAGCTGGTCGTCCTGGCATCGCTGCGTGCCCTCGCCGCAGGTGTTGCTGCAATCGACCTCAGCCGGTGGCACCACGCACGCGGACCACGTGCTGCCCTTGCACGTCTCGATGCCACCGCCGCAGGTGTTCGTGCAAGGGCGTGTCTCGCCTTCCTTGGTGCAGGAGGCGCGCAAGGTCGTGCGCCCCTCGCATGCGCACAAGATGACCAGAGTCGCAAAGTAGGCGTAACGAGATTGGGGGATCCACGACATCGACGCAAGGTTACGTCGGGCAAGCGACGACCACAACAGGATTGCCCGTTCCCGTCGAAGGGAGGGCGCGCAATCGGTGGCGGTGATGCCGCCAGAAACCCGAGCTTCGCGGCTTTCGCTACGGACACCTGGTGCTTTACATGTTGCTCCATCCGCGGTGGTTCGGCCAAAGTGCGAACATCGACCAGATGACGACATCCCCCCTGCGCCAAGAGCTGCGCGTCCTGGTCAGGCTGTCCCTGCCGCTCATGGCATCCCAGGTGGGCATGATGTTCCTGGGCGTGGTGGAGACGCTCCTCATGGGACGCGCGGGAAACACAGCCCTGGCGGCAGTCTCGCTTGGCAATGTGTGGACCCATGGGACCATCATGATCGCGACGGGTGTGGTGATGGGGGCCGATCCGATCCTGAGCCAGGCCTACGGGGCCGGCGACGCGAAGACCGCGGCCCTGACCTTCCAACGTGGAATGGTGCTGTCGATCCTGCTCGGCCTGCCCATCGCGCTTTTGTGGCTGGGCGCGCGGCCCGTCCTCACCGCCTTCGGCCAGGACGCGCAGCTCTCTGCGCTGGCCGGCACCTTCGTGGCGTTGCAGGCGCCGACGGCGTTCGGGTTCCTCGTTTTCACCGTGGCCCGGCAGTACTTGGCCGGACGTGGCGTCGTTGCCCCGTCGCTGTGGGTGGTGCTGGTGGTGAACGCGATCAATGCCGCTCTGACCTGGTGGCTGGTGTTCGGCGGCGGCGGGCTTCCGGCGGTCGTCGGCGCGGGCCTGGCAGGGACCGCGGTGCGCCTGCTTCTGCCTGCCCTGTTGCTCGCGGTGATCTTCTGGGGCGGCCTGCACAGGCCGGCGTGGACGGTATGGCAGCGGGCCTCGTTCGACTGGCGCCGGATCGCGCGCATCGCCTGGCTGGGCCTGCCCATCGGGCTGCACTTCGGCCTGGAGGTCTGGGCCTTCCAGCTCACCACGCTGATGGCCGGCAAGCTTGGGCAGGTGCCCCTGGGCGCGCACGCCATCGTGTTCAACCTGGCCTCGCTCAGTTTCATGTTTCCGCTCGGCATCTCCACCGCGACCGCCGTACGCGTGGGCAACTTGATCGGCGCCGGCGACGAGGTCGGCGCCCGCCGGGCCGCGCGTCTGTCGCTGCTCATGGGCGCGGGCGTGATGTCCCTGTTCGCGGCCGCGTTCTTCTTCCTCAGGTGGCAGCTGCCTCGCCTCTATGGCGCCGAGCCCGCCGTGCGGGCACTGTGCGCCCACGTCTTGCCCGTCGCGGCCGCGTTCCAGATGCTCGACGGCACGCAAGTAGTGGCGAGCGGCATCCTGCGCGGCCTCGGCCGCACCAAGCCCGCCGCCTTCTTCAATTTCTGCGGCTACTACTTTCTCGCGCTCCCGCTCGCGTACTTGCTCGGTCTCGGCGGCGGCTGGGGGCTTCGAGGTCTGTGGTGGGGCCTGGCTGCGGGCCTACTCTTCGTGGCCTCCGGCCTGCTGGTGATGGTGCTGCCCAGGTCCGCCTACCGCATCCGGCGAACGCGGGTATGAGTCAGTTGCCCCCGATCAAGATTCGTCTTTCCGCCTTCGACCGCCTAGCGCCGCCAGTCCGCCGCTGCCGCGCGCGGCGATGAACAGGAACAGGAAACAGTAGAGCACCGCCAGCTCGCCCTTGTTGAGCGTGGGCAGCCACATGCCCTGGGCCACGGCGAATTTCCAATGGAACTGGAAGTAGGCGACGGCCATCTCGCCGCTGGCCAGGAAGGCGGCGGGGCGAGTGAGCAGGCCGAGCGCGATCAAGGTGCCACCCAACAATTCGATGATCCCGGCGAACCAGATCTGCGATCCCGCCGGCGGCATGAACGGACTGTGCCATCCGAATATCTTCTGCATACCGTGAAACGCGAACATCGCACCCGCGACGATGCGAAGAGCCGAGTAGAGATAGGGCTCTGCCCGAAGCGCGACTTCCCTGATTCTCGTGCCGAGCATGTGGTTCTCCTTTGACTGTGTCGACGGGCGACCCTTTCGGCCGCTGGCGAAATCCTCTATCCTTCTTTCGTTCAAGCAGCCGCTCGAATGACCGCGTACTAAGTAGATGATTGGTAGTCGCTGGACGTTGCATGGCGAACAGTCCAGATGATTTGACCGATCGTCTTAACCGGTTGGACGGTGAGTCAACCGACATCCTGGGCGATCTGCTCGGTAGCTTGCGCCTGACGACCCCCTGGAAAACGTCTCGCGCTGGCCAGCCCTTTGACGGCAGCAAGAGCGAACGTCACATCCCGATGGACCGCTTCGGCCACTCGTGCGAGCATCTCTTCCCAGAGGTCATGCAGAAAAGGGTCGTCGTTCCCGCAGCGATTATCCTGGGTGCCCTGCTTTGGGGCAGCGGCATGTGGCTGCGGGTTGAGGCCGGTCCGCCCTCAAAGAAGGAACTTGCTCGGACCTTCAACGGGATTTACAGCAGAGGTGACTGGGGAAAGGATTCCGCAGGCAAAGGCACGAGCGGATCGGGATCCACCCTCGATAACACGCGCGAGTACCGTGTCTACGTCGAGGAGTTCATCAAGAAGCGCCATGTGAAGACCGTCGTCGATGCGGGCTGCGGGGATTGGGAGTTTTCCGCCGCTACCGACTGGAATCATGCGCGCTACCTCGGCGTAGATATCTCCACGGACGTTATCCGTGTCGTGAAGAAGAAGTACCAGAAGAAAGGCGTGTCTTTCATGGTTGGCGACGTGACCAACAGTCTCCCGTCCGCAGATCTTCTCCTATGCAAGGATGTTCTTCAGCATCTGCCCAATGCCCTGATCATCAAGTTCATCAAGAACAATTTGAAAAGGGGGAAATACAAGTGGGCGATCATCACCAACGATCGCGGCGGGAACAACAGAGACATCAAAGCCGGTGAGTATCGCCTGATCGACCTCAGCGCTCCGCCCTTCAGAGTCAAGGGTCTGAAAGACCTGCCCATCCGGTTCGGGAACCAGGGCGGCAAGCTTGCACAGCTCCTGTCTTTCTAGCGCTCCGTGCCCCGGATGACCGGCATCACTCCTGCGAGAGAGCCCTGGCCTGCGCGGCATAGGGGCCCTTGGGAAACCGACGCAAGTATCGCTCGGCGTCCCGCCTGGCGCCGGTCAGATCTCCCGCTCCCTGCCGCGCTTCCATCAGGCGTCCCATCGAGTCCCCCATAAGGGGGCCGCTCGGCTGCTCGGCCAGATAGGTGCCGAACCAATAGGCGGCCTCCTGGTAGGCGCCGCGCTGCTCGAAAGCGATGCGGCCCAGGGTAAAGGCCGCGATGGACGCGGCCGTGGTGAGCGGGAAACGCTGGCGTAGCACGCGTAACGCCTCGCTGGCGCGCGTGCTGCGGCCTGAGAGGCGAGCGGCGCCAGCCAGAGCGACCAGCTCTTTGAGGCTCGCTTCCTGGCACACGCGGCCGAAACCTGCCAGCTCGGCCGCGCGCAGACCGTCGCCGAGCCGTCCGGCCGCGATGCGTTCGCGCCATGGCGTGGGCTTGGGCGCCGGCTTGAGTGTGGAAGGCTCGTACCCGGTGACAGCCCCGACGGGCGGCGCTTCGGGCGAATTCGCGTCGGGCGCGGGCTCGGCCGGCGAGGCAGCCGGGACGGCCTGCACGGGCGCGCACGAAGAATCGACGCGCTCGCCCGCGGCAACGGTTAGTGGTTTCCCCATGCAGGTACCAGACACGACCACGCGACCTTCCGTCGTGGCCAGAGCGAAGCGCCGGGTCGCCGGATGCCACGCCATGTGGAATCGAGTTCCGGTGACCTGGACTTGGAAGGGTCCGGCCTCGAAGCTCCACCTTGCGGTCCGCAGGTTGGAATGGGCGATGGCCACGTCCAGATCGCCGCTGTCGACGAGCACGCGGGCGCCGCGGTCCTCCGTAGCCAGCACACGTGCATGGCCACCGCCATCGAGCAGGAATGAGCTTCCTTCGGAGAAGCGCACGTGCAATTGAGTTCCGGCCGGGGCCTCGATGAGATCCCCAGGCCGGCCGGTCTCGGCCGTGGGTCCGACCCGAAAGGTGATGGGCCACGACGACCAGAGCGCGATGACAACGATGAGCGCCACCGCCGCAACGCCCACGAGGGCGAGGCCCCACAGGCGGGACAGACGTCTCCGCGACCAGGCGCTTCGCGGCGCGTTTCCGGCCGCCACGGCCTCCAGCAATCGCTCTCGCGCTTGGCGGATCGCCACGGCCGGGTCCGAGCAGGCATCGAGAGCCAGCTGCGTCACTTGGCGGACTCTATCTAGCCCTGACTCGGGAGTTTCCATCTCGTCCCGTCCTCCAGACACTGCCGGAGCGCCGGCCGCCGCGCGACCACCTACAGGAGCTGCTTCTCGGATGGCCAGTCCGGAGTGCCCGGATAAGCGCCCGGCGATCTCCTACGAACGTCAAGAGAGTGGCCATCGATGAATAGAGTGCGCAAAGGCACGGATCCGGCTCACGGCCGCGACGGTGTAGGCCTGGTCGAAGGTGCCGCTGAGCCGGTTTGCCCTGCAATCTCCGCGCGACCGAGCCGCCTAACCCACGCGCGCCGTGGCCTTGAAGAAGGCGTAGCAGAAGGTTCCATCGTGGAGGGCCGTTCGACCGAGGTCGGCGATTCCCTCCGCCCATTCGTCGTCACGTATGAGGCCGAGGCGAAGGGACGGCTTCCGTGCGCCCTCGACCATGGCGATGAAAGTCTTGCGGATGAACCCGGAAACCCAGGCCGGCCTGCTCCGGTCCGCGTACACGAAGCGCGGCGATACCTGGACGTCGCGCAGGCCCGCCTGGCAGAGCAGGGGGAACAGACGCCGGCCTATGTTCGCGTCGCCTCCGGCATGCGCCTGGGCCCGGACCAGGCAGTCGATGGTGCGTCTGGCCTTGGGGCTGTCGGGATGAAAGAAGGCCGATCCGTGATCGCCTTCGATGACGGTCACGCTGGCGCCGGGACGAAGGACTCGTTGCAGGGCGCGCAGGGCCTCCGCGGGCCGGGCGAGGTGTTCGAGCACGAAGCACACGAACGCGTGATCGAAACTCGCCGCCTGAAAGGGCAGGTGCAGGACATCCGCCTCGACGAAGGTGACTTGCACGGCAGCGCGGGGATGGGCGGCGAGCGCCGCGCGGGCGGCGGCCAGGGACGAAGGTTCGCGGTCCACGCAGGTGAAGTGCGCGTCCGGGCTGCGCTCGAGCAGGTGGACCGTTTGCGCTCCCACGCCAGAGCCGGCTTCGAGGACGCGCGTACCGGCCGGATAGTGCGTGTCGTGGTGGAGCAGCTCCGCCAGGGTGTCGGCCTGATCGCCGAGGCGCGCCTTCTCGCTCGGCGAGTAGCCGTGCACGTAGGTCGATGGATCGGGAATCGCGCCAGCCATGGCAGATACCAACCCCGGTCGGCCGCACGACCCGGGCGGCCTACAGCTTGCCGGTCAGGGTGAAGGCGATGAGCAGGCCGTAGATGACCAGCGATTCGATGAACGCCAGGGCGACGATCAAGGGGACGAATATCTTGCCCGAGGCCTGCGGGTTGCGGGCAATGCCGTCGAGAGCTGCCGCGGCCGCGCGGCCCTGACCGAGACCGCCACCCAGGGCGGCGAGCCCGACGGCGAGCGCGGCACCGACGCCGATCAGGCCCTTGGAATTGTCGGCGGCGGGGGCCGTCCCTTGCGCGAAGGCGGCGGCGCTGGACAGGGCCGCAAACGCGAAGGCGGCTAACGGGGCAAGAAACTTGGCTACTCGGCGCATCTCGGGATCCTCCTATCGGGACATGGTGGGTGGGGCGAACGATAAGGCTAGTGCTCCTCGTGAGCAATAGCAGTCGAGATGTAAACGATGGAGAGCAGGGTAAATACGAGGGCCTGCACCACGGCGACGAAAACCCCCAGCACGAGGAAAGGCACGGGAAGCAGGAGCGGAAAAATCGCGAAGAACACCGCGCCAACCTTGTGATCCGCGGTGATGTTGCCTAGGAGCCGCACGGACAGCGAAATCGGGCGGGCGATGTGGCTGATGATCTCGAGGGGGATCATGAGCGGCGCGAGCCACCACAGCGGCCCCATGAAATGCTTGAAGTACTTGAGCCCGTGCTCGGCGACCCCCAAGACGTGGGTCAGCACGAACACCAACAACGCCAAGGCCAGGTTGGTCTTGAGCGTCGCGGTCGGCGGCAGAAAGCCTGGAATGAGCGAAAGCAGGTTGCAAAACAAGATGAACAGGAACAGCGAGCCGATGAGGGGAAGGAACTTGCGGGCGTTCTTGGCACCCATGGGCTCTTCCATGAAACCGAACACAACGTCGCCGAAGGTTTCCATCAGGTTGCGCAGGCACAGGCGCGGCGGTGGAACCGCGCCACGGTCGCTGGCCATGCGCACGCTCATGGCGTACCGGAAGGCAAACAGGGTCAGCACGAGCAGGACCAGCAGCCCTCCCAGGATGTGGTCGATCTCGAAGTGCGTAACCTGGAACACCTGCCAGGTCCACCTGCGACCGAGGTAGGTCGCGAGGTTTTCGCGCAGGGATTCGTAGCCCGGAAAGAGGCTGAACCAAGAGGAATGCGGACCCATGGCCTAGGCTTTCCCCTGTTCGCCGGCGGTCGAGCCTATCCATAGCCCGGTGAAGACCAGCGAGATGGGCAAGATCGATATGCCGATGGCGAACGGCACGAGGGCCAGATTGTAGACGCGGATGCACAGCCACACCAGCCCGAAGAGAATCATCATCTTCGCCCCCAGAGCCGCCATCAGCCAGGACACCCGAGCCTTGTCGCCCGCCGCCGCCCGCGCGACGGCACGAGCAGCCAGAAGCCGCATGGCCCATAGGTTGATACACGCGAGGACTGCGCCCGCGCCGCCGGCCAGAACCCCCGGTTTGCCCCACACGAGCCCGACCAGCGCGGTCACGGCCACGGCCAAGATCAGGTTTGCGAAATCCATGGTTCCGAAGCGTTTGCTCTTCATTTCTGGTCCGGTCGATCCTCTTGCGCGAGACTCTTCTTGTAGCTGCGAACCACTCGAACCAGCGCCTTGATGGAGGCCCCCACCCCCGCCGCGAACCCCACCCACATGAGCCAGGGAGCCACACCGAGTTTGCGATCCAGGTACCGTCCGCCGAGGTACCCTATGCCAATCGCCACCGCGATTTCAATACCAACCGCACCGGTCGAACCGGCGATGGCCCACATCTTCTTGGCTTCGGGATCCATGGCGCGAACCGGGCGAGGACGCGGCCTGCAGGTCAAAAGCGACTGCTGACCGCGAGGAAGGTCATCTTGTCGTTGGTCTCGCGCAAACGCGCCGAAAGGGTGCGCACGAAGCTCCACAAGAGGTCGTATGCCAGGTCGCGGTCGACGAAGAGCAGGTCGGCGACCCGCTCCTTGGTGAGCACCAGCAACCTACTGGTCTCGTGCGCGATGGCGTCCGCGCTACGTGGAAAGTCGTCGATGAGCGCCATCTCGCCGAAGTAGTCGCCGGCCTTCAATATCGCCAGCGCCTCCTCGCCCATGCCAGGAACCTGGCGGCTGATGCGCACCGAGCCCGACAGGATGACGTAAAGCTTGTCGCCCGCGGTCCCCTCGGCGAAAACCGGCGTGCCGCGCGGGTACGATTCCTCGACGCCCAGGCTGGCGATGCGCCGGAGATACACCGCGGGCAAGTCCGCGAACAGGCTGACCTTGCTCAGGCAGGCGACGGTCTGCTCGGGATGGCCCACCGTCATGTCGATCTCGACCGCGGGCGTCTCCTCCACGATGATCTCGGGCTCGTTGCTCGGTTCCGCAGGCGGGCTCTCACGCATCGCGGACAATTATGCTACCGCGACGAAAAGACTACCAGAAGGGAAACTTGGCGGGTCAATGCGCCAAGAAGCGTTCGGCATCGATGGCGGCCATGCACCCGGTTCCCGCCGCGGTGACAGCCTGGCGGTAAACGTGGTCGGCGACGTCGCCGCATGCGAACACGCCCGGCACGCTGGTGGCCGTCGAGCCGGGCTTGGTCTGGATGTAGCCGGTCGCGTCCATGTCCAACTTGCCTTTGAAGAGGGCGCTGTTCGGCGTGTGGCCGATGGCGACGAACACGCCGCCGCAAGGCAACTCGCGCGTGCTGTCGTCACGCGGATCGCGCAGACGCACGCCGGTGACGCCCGGCTTGGGCAGATCGCCCAGGATCTCGTCGACCACGGCATTGGTGACGAATTCGATCTTGGGGTTTCTGCGCGCGCGTTCGAGCATGGCGCGCGAGGCGCGAAAGCCCTCGCGGCGGTGCACGATGCTGACCTTGGTCGCCAGGTTGCTGAGGTAGGTCGCTTCTTCCATGGCCGTGTCGCCGCCACCGACCACCACCAGGTCCATGCCCTTGAAGAACGCCCCGTCGCAGGTCGCGCACGCGGACAGACCGTGGTTGCGGAACTTGTCCTCCGAGGAAATCCCAAGCCACTTGGCCGAGGCGCCGGTGGCCAAAATGACGGCCTCGGCGACGAGCTCGCCCTCGCCCGTCGCGACCTTGAACGGACGCGCCGACAGGTCGACGGAGGTCACGTCGGTGGTGACGACGCGCGCGCCGCTGTGCTCGGCCTGCGCGCGCATCAGCTCCATCAGCTTCGGCCCGTTTATGCCGTGCGGAAACCCAGGGTAGTTCTCGACCTCGGTGGTGATGGTGAGCTGCCCGCCCGGGGTTGTGAGGGGCTCGACCACGAGGCCGCCACCCTCGATCATCACCGGCGCCAGGTTGGCTCTGGCTGCGTAGATGGCGGCAGTGCAGCCGGCTGGGCCGCCACCGATGATGACAACTTTGACGCTTTCGACTTCTGGCATGTGGTTCTCCGAAGGTTCTGGTTCTCGATCGCCCGGGAGCCGGCTGGCTCCCCAAGCCACGCATTTGCGAACCCTGTCAGGGCTCCTATCCTAATAGAGCCCAAAATGGTCGCGAGCGTTGCGAAAACAGATGTCGCATCCCATTTAACCGAGGAGACCCAAGTCGCAAGGAATGAACCTCTTCTCGACGTCGTTGCCAAGTCGAGGCGTACGGATATGCGCGGGCTGAGCGGCCGCGGCGATGACGGGAGAGCGGCAATGCTACGCCGCAGCATGGCGGAGCACTTGACGGCCGCCTGCCGCTCGTATCTCCTACCGGCCGAAATCGGACTTGGCATCACCTTGACCCCCTCCCCGCTAAAGCGTAGCCCACGCGTGCTGGCCTCCTTGGCCGTGCTGGCTGTGGCCTCCACATTCCTGGCGGCGCAAATCGATTTCGTTCGGCGCAACCGCATCGGCATCGCCCCCGAGCGCTACTGGCGACCGCAGCTCTTGCAGATCTGGCTGCCCGGCCTCGGGCTCGCGCTCGTGCTGCTGGTGCTCGCCTTCGTACTTCACAGGCGAGGCCAGCGCGCATAGCATGCCGGGCTTCGAGCAGCGGTTTCGCGCATGACCTCCACGACTGACGACAGCAATCCCATCGCGTCGGCCACCGTCCCCGTCGCGGCCGGTCCGTCCTTCCTCGATCGCCTCGGCGAACGGCAGATGATTCTCCTCATCATGCTTTTCGGCGTCCTCTTGTACGTGCCATTCGCGGGCAGCTATGGCCTCTTCGACCCCTGGGAAACCCATTACGGCGAGGTAGCCCGGCAGATGGCGCGTCGTAACGACTTCATCAGCCTGTACTGGCCGGGCTCGCCTCTCGACAGCGAGCACTTCTGGTCCAAGCCGGTGCTTTCGTTCTGGCTCATGTGCCTGTCCCTGAAGATATTCGGGATCGGCGACGGTGGACTTTCAGCCGGTGCGTTCGCGCTCTCAACGCGGCCGGAATGGGCCCTGCGCCTGCCCTTCTGCCTCATGTCGCTGCTGGCGCTCATCGGCGTGTACCTGCCGCTCGCCAAATTCGCCAGTCGCCGTGCAGGCGTGCTTGCACTGCTGGCGCTGGCGACCTTTCCCATGTTCAGCCTGATCGCGCGCCAAGCGATGACCGACATGGCCTTCATCGGCCCCATGACCCTGGGGCTCGGCCTGTGCGCCCTGGCCCTGTTCGACGACAAGGACGAGGAGCTGCCGCGCCGGAGCTGGAAGGGACTGTCGTGGCCCCACCATCCCATCTACTACACGACGGTCGGCCTGCTCGTGTTGACGGTGGTGCCCCAGCTCGTCGTGAACTCGATCCAACTGAGCTGGCCGCTGCCGTTTAAGCATCGCATCACGCTGCCCGGCACGGTGGCGATGCTGCCCTACTTCATCGGCTTGCTCGCTTTCCTCTGGTACACGGCGCGCACCCGCTACAAGGCGCCCTTCTACTTGCACATCGCCTCGATCTTGTGCGGCCTCGCCATGCTGGCCAAGGGACTGGCCGGGCTGGGTCTGCCCGTGATCGTGTTTCTGGCCTACCTGATCTTCACCTGGAACTGGCGACGCCTGGCCCGCGCCGAGATCCTGCGCAGCCTTCCCTTCGCCATCCTGGCCTGCGCGCTGGTGGCCGTGCCGTGGCACCACGCCATGCTGGTCCGTCACGGCCTGCCGTTCTGGAACGAGCTCTACGGCGACAATCACTGGCGCCGGCTGATGACGGGACGCCACGGCGATCGCGGCAGCTTCGAGTACTTCATTCGCGAGCTGGGATACGCGGTCTTTCCCTGGATCGCGCTCGCGCCCTCTGCGCTGGCCTGGGTGGTGATGCGAACCTTCAGGCGGCACGGCGAAAGCGCGGCGGTGGCAGCGGCCACGGACAAGCGCCGCGACATCCTGTGGTTCGGCGCCATCTGGTTCGTGTCCGGCTACGCCCTCGTGTCTCTGTCGATGACCAAGTTCCACCACTACATTCTGCCCGCCTTGCCCGGCATGGCCATGGCGGTGGGGTGTTTTCTCGACGACGTTCTCTCCGAGCGCCGCGGGCGCCTGATGCTGCTCGCGGTCCTGGTCGGCGCGCCCCTCTTGGCCCTGGTCACCTACGACCTGACCTCGGCGCAGAAAAGCGCGCAACATTTCATCTGGCTCTTCTCCTACGACTACATCAACACCCCACAGGGCCGCCCCTGGCCGCCGGACATGAACTACATCCGCACGCTCTGGGTGTTCGCGGGGCTCTTCACTATCGCAGTCGTGTCCGTTGCTTGGCAGCGCGCGCGGTCCATCGCGACCCTCGCCGCCCTTGGCGTCACCGTCGCCTTCACCTACTTTCTGAACGACGTCTACATCCGCGATGCGGCGGCGCACTGGTCGCAAAAGCCGCTCATCGCCCAATACTACAGGGAACGCCGCTCCCCCTACGAGCGCTTGCTGGCCTGGCAGATGTATTGGCGCGGCGAGAATTTCTACACCCAGAATGAAATCTACGAGGGGCCGATAAGCGAGCGCACGGTGTTCCTCGGCGACCGCAACGCCGAGAACCTGAAGGAATACGTGAAGCGCCACCCGGGCAAGCGCATGTTCTTCATCATCGAACGCAGTCGCATCGAGGGCCTGCGGGCCCTGCTGCCCGAGAACGTCCGTGCCGGCCTGAAAATCATCAACGACGACAACAACAAGTTCTACCTGCTGACCGCGCAGCTGTAGTCGCGTGTTCACCACAGAGTCAGCATGCCAGGGGCCGTCGCGGGCAACGGTGTCGCGTCATCCGTTGACAGGTGATGGCGTGGGTGGCAATATTCGCGCCCTCTTGACGGGCAAGCGCCTCCGTCAGGTAGGGAAACCCTCGTGACCAAACCATTTGCCATCTTCAGCGGCAACGCCAATCCGGACCTGACCCAGGCCATTTGCCAGTACCTCGGCCAACCCATGGGCAGCGCCAAGGTCGAGCGTTTCGCCGACGGCGAGGTGTACGTCGAGATCGACCAGAACGTGCGCGGCGTGATTTGTTTCGTGGTTCAGCCGACCTGCACGCCGGTCAACGACAACCTCATGGAACTCTTGGTCATGACCGACGCGCTCAAACGTTCGTCGGCCAACCCCATCGTGGCGGTCATGCCCTACTTCGGATACGCGCGCCAGGACCGCAAGACCAAGCCGCGCACGCCGATTTCGGCCAGGTTGGCCGCGGATCTGCTGACCGCGGCCGGCGTTCATCGCGTGCTGGCGATGGATCTTCACGCCGGCCAGATCCAGGGATTCTTCAACATCCCGGTCGATCACATCTACGCGATGCCCGTGATGATGGACTACCTGCGCGCCAAGTTCACCGGCAAGACCGTCATCGTCTCGCCCGACGCCGGCGGCGTGGAGCGTGCACGCGCCTTCTCGAAGCGGCTTGATGCCGGCTTGGCCATCATCGACAAACGCCGGCCCGCCCCCAACGTGGCCGAGCTGGTGCACATCATCGGCGACGTGAAGGACCGCGATGCCATCATCATCGACGACATGGTCGACACCGCCGGCACCCTGTGCGCCGCGGCCGCCGGCCTTACCCAGCAAGGCGCGCGTTCCGTCTATGCCTGCGTCACGCATGGCCTGCTATCCGGGCCTGCGGTCGAGCGCATTCACCAGAGCCCCATCAAGGAACTCATCATCACCGATTCCATCCCGCCCCGCCCCGAGGTCAGGGCCTCGCCCAAGGTGCGCGTGCTTTCCGCGGCGCCACTGCTCGGCGAGGCCGTCAAGCGCATTCACGTGGGGGATTCGTTAAGCTCCCTCTTCATCTGATAGATCCGCACGCAGCAAAGGACGTCATCATGGACTTCGCCAAGGTTTCCGCCGAGATTCGCCATCAATCGGGCAAGGGCCCTGCCCGCCGCGCGCGCAGCGGCGGCAAGTTGCCCGCCGTGCTCTACGGCCACAAACTCGATCCCCTGTCGCTCGCGCTCAACCCCGTCGAGCTTTCGCATGCCCTCGACAAGGAGCGCAAGCGCAACACGGTATTCACGCTGGAAGTGAAGGATGCCTCCAAGTCGGAAGCCGTGACGGCCATGATCCGCGACGTGCAGATCGACCCCATCTCGCGCCGTCCCGTGCATGTGGATTTCATTCGCGTCAGCATGGACGAGGAAGTCAAGGTCAGCGTGCCATTGGTCCTGACCGGCATTCCCGTGGGCGTGACCAACGGTGGCAACTTGCACCTGAGCCACCACACGCTTCCCATCGCCGCCAGACCCGATTCCATCCCCACCAAGATCGAGCTCGACGTGACCGCGCTCGACATCGGCGATGCCCTCCACGCCAGCGATCTGAAGTTGCCGCCCGGCGTTCGCACCACCCTGGCGCCCAAGGAATCCGTAGCGTCGGTCGTCGCCCCACACATCGAGAAGGTGGAGGTCGAAGCCGCCGCAGTCACCGCCGAGGGCGTGGTCCCGGCCGAAGGCGCGGCGGCACCTGCCGCAGGCGTGGCCCCGGGCGCGGCTGGTGCGCCGGCCGCAGCCGGAGGTGCCAAGGGCGCCCCTGGTGCAGCACCGGCCAAAGCCGCGCCTGGTGCGGCACCCGCCAAAGCCGCCCCTGGTGCGGCACCCGCTGCGGGGGCCAAGAAGGAAGAGAAGAAGGGCAAGTAGACCTCGGGCGGGCTTGCTCGGTCGTTCCCAGGCGATGTGGTTGGTCGTGGGCCTCGGCAATCCCGGCCGGCAATATGCCGGCAACCGGCACAACGCCGGCTTCATGGTCATCGACGAACTGGCGCGGCGGGTAGACGCACCCCCGCCACGCCGGCGCATGGGCGCCGACCTGGTCGAAGCCACGCTGGGGAAGACCAAAGCCATCCTGTGCAAACCCATGGAATTCATGAACGACAGCGGTTTCGCGGTCAGCCGCGCAGCGGCTTTCTGGAAGATTCCACCCGCGCAGACCCTGGTCGTGCATGACGACCTGGATCTCGACTTCGGTCGGCTGAAGCTGGTCGAAGGCGGCGGCACGGGAGGCCACAACGGCCTACGCTCTATCGTCGCCGAGCTGGGCGGCGAGGGGTTCTGCCGCGTGCGCTTTGGCATCGGGCGGCCACCCCCTTTGTGGGAAGGGGCCGACTACGTGCTTGCAGATTTTTCCACGGAAGAGCGGCGAACCCTTCCGGATCTGGTAAAAGAGGCAGCCGACGCCACGACCGCCATCGTCAAGGATGGATTGGTCATGGCGATGAACGCATTCAACCGACGCAAGAAATCCGAAACCGGAGGCGCGACCTAGTCACCACCTCCACCAACTCCTTGCCCGCGGGCTCCGCGGGACGTAGGCCCAAAGGGAGAACAGCATGGCAGAGAAACGAACCGGATCGTGTAGGGACATCCCCGGCAGAACACGCGAGTATGAAACCATCTTCATCCTCAAACCCGACGTTACCAACGAGGCCATTGGCCAAGCAAACGCCAAGATTCGCCACGTGATCGAGGCGGGTGGCGGCCAACTGCTCAAGGTCGAGAACTGGGGCCGCCGCAAGCTGGCCTATGAAGTCAAAAAGCAGCTCAAGGGTATCTATGTCTTCTTCAACTATCTCGGCGGCGCCGGGCTGGTGGAGGAGGTCGAGCGCAACCTGCACCTCACCGATACCGTGATCCGCTACTACTCGATCAAGGCTGCCGAGAACGTGGATGCGGCGACGCGCACCTCGACGGTGACCGACGAGACCTTCGCCAGCGCGTCCATTCCCGGCCCCGACGAGGAAGCCATCGCCACCGGGCAAGCCGGCGCGCGGCCATTCGGCGACGAAGAAGAGGAAGGCGCTTTCGATTTCGAAGAAGCGGTATTCGGCAAGGTCGACGAACCTGTCCGGAGAGGAAGCTAGGCCATGGCACGACCGGAAGAAAAGGACGCGGATCTCGAACAGGATTCCGGCCGCAGGAAGTCCTCGCGGCGCCGGGCCTGCAAGTTCTGCACGGATGAGAACCTCGTCATCGACTACAAGAACGCGGGGTTGCTCAAGTACTTCATCACCGATCGCGGTAAGCTGGTGCCGCGCCGATTGACGGGCAACTGCGCCAAGCATCAGCGGGCCATCGCCCGGGCGGTGTCGCGCGCGCGCATGATCGCCCTCATGCCGTTCGCGGTCACGGGCAAGTAGCCGGAGAAGGAGAAAGCCATGCGGGTCATCTTGAGAGAAAACCTGGACAACCTGGGTAAGGCCGGCGAGGTCGTGTCCGTGCGTTCGGGGTATGGTCGCAACTATCTCCTGCCGAGCGGCTTGGCCGTGCCGGCCACCGAAAAGGACGAAGCGCGCTTGCAGCACGACCAGCGAGTCATCGCTGCGCGCGTGGCCAAGCTGGCGAAGCAGATGCAGTCCGAGGCGGATCGCTTGTCGCAGGTGTCCGTCTCGCTGGCGCGCGCCGTGGGCGATGAAGACAAGCTCTACGGCTCGGTCACCAACCGGGACATCGCCGAGGCCCTGGCCGAACAAGGCATCAAGTTGGATGCGAGGAAGATCCAGCTCGACGAGCCCATCAAGGCCTTGGGCATGAGCGAAGTGGCGGTCAAGCTGGGCCACGACGTCACGGCCAAGCTGAAGGTCTGGGTAGTCAAAAAAGAGGCGTAGAAGGTTTCACCACAGAGTCGCAGAGAGCAAAGAGGATACGATATAGGAAGGGTTCGGATCTCGCGATCCGGACCCGTTTCTTTTCCGACCTCTGTGATCTCCTCTAGCGTCCGCGTTCTCTGTGGTGAAAAACAGGGTACACTCAGCGTCCATGGCCGAACTCCCATCGCCGGTCCTCTCTCTCGCACCGGGGAGGCAACCGCCGCATAGCCTGGAAGCCGAGCGCTCGTCGCTGGGCGGCGTCCTGGTCAAGCCCTCGGCCTTCGACGAGATGGCGACCACCATCACGGCCGACGATTTCCTGCTGCCCGCCCACCGCGAGATCTTCGCGGCCATGCTGGAGCTCGACAAACGGCGCCAGCCCATCGACGTAGTTTCCCTGGGCGATGAGCTCAAGAACCGCGGTGCGCTCGCCCGCCTGGAGAACGGCCAAGCCTACCTCATCGAGCTGGCCAATGCCGTCCCCACCGCCGAGAACATCGGGCACTACGCACGCCTGGTGCAGGAAAAATCCACCTTGCGCCGCCTGATCGCCGCGTGCGCCGAGATCCAGTCGCGAGCCTACGGGGAATTCGGCGACTACGAGCAGTTCCTCGACGAATCCGAGCGCATGGTGTTCCAGGTCGCGCAGAAGAACCGCCGCGAAAGCGCGCAACCCATCGGCGAGATCATGAGCGAGGTTCTTCGAGAACATCGACGCCCGCGCGCGCGAGAGCAAGGCGGTGACAGGGGTTCCCACCGGCTTCAAGAAGCTGGACGAGATCACGGCCGGGTTCCAGCCCGAGAACCTCATCGTCGTAGCCGCCCGGCCCGGCGTGGGCAAGACCTCGTGGGCACTGAACGTCGCCAGCTACGCCGCCCTCAACCACAAGATCCCGGTATTCATCTTCTCGCTGGAAATGTCCAAGCACGAGCTCATCGAACGCTTGCTGGCCGGCGAGTCGCGCATCGATTCCAATCGCATGCGCCGTGGCCTGATCGAGTACAGCGAGTGGAAGAACAAGATTTACCCGGCCGGGAATCGCATCTCCCAGGCGCCCATCCTCATCGACGACTCGCCCGCCGTGAACATCCTCGAACTTCGCGCCAAGGCGCGGCGGTTCCGCAGCGACCCGCGCTACTTTCCACCCCAGACCGACGGTCCGCCGCCGCTGGGACTGGTCGTGATCGACTACCTGCAACTCGCGCATGGCTTGGGCGGACGCAGGGAGGAATCGCGCGAGCGCGAGATCGCGGAGATCTCGCGCGGACTCAAGGCGCTGGCCAAGGAACTGCACCTTCCCATCATCGCGGTCTCGCAGCTCAACCGCAGCGTGGAGAAGCGCGAGGACAAGACGCCGCAACTGTCCGACCTGCGGGAATCGGGTGCCATCGAACAAGACGCCGATATCATTCTCTTCATCCACCGCGATGAGATGTACAATGTTGACCCTTCCGGGCGCGGCAAGGCACTGCTCAAGATCGGAAAGAACCGCGCGGGACCGACTGGAGAGGTGGATTTGACCTTCATCCGCGAGTACACCAGATTTGAAGCCTATGCCGCCGAGGATGAGGAGGTACCCGGCTAGCCATGCCAACCCCCCCTGAGGGTACCAGCGCGGCGCGCAGCAAGCGCGGGCCGGATCCCATCCCGTTCCTGAACGCCGGATCGCGCGTGGGCCGCTACCGGGTCGAGCAGAAGCTCGGCATCGGAGCGATGAGTGAGGTCTATCTCGCCACGGACGATTCCCTGGGAAGGCGCGCCGCCATCAAGGTCCTGGGCACTGGCCAGGTCAACAATCCCACCATCACCGAACGCTTTCTGCGCGAGGCGCGCGCCTTGGCCCGACTGTCCCATCCCAACCTGATCCCGGTCTTCGAGTCTGGACAAACCGGTGAGCCGCCTCGCCCCTACTATGCGATGGAACTGCTCGAGGGCGGCGACACGCAGAAGCTGATAGAGGAACGCGGGCCCTTGCCGAGCGCCGTGGTCGCCCTTATAGGCGCCGAAGCGGCAACCGGACTCGGCGAAGCGGCGCGCGCGGGTATCATCCACCGCGACGTCAAGCCAGCGAACCTGGGCATTTCTCGGCATGGGATTCTTGAAGGTCACGGATTTCGGCTTGGCCAAATCCTACGCCGCAGACAAGAGCCTGACCGCCCGGGGCATGGTCGTGGGCACGGCGGACTACATCGCGCCCGAGCAGGCCCGTGGCGAGGAGCTCGATGAGCGCGCCGATGTCTATTCTCTCGGCTGCACCCTCTTCCACCTTCTCACCGGCCATCCGCCGTATCGCGCCCAGCAAGGGACCACGGTGAAGGAATATCTCGAAGTGATGCGCATGCACCTCGCATCGCCAATTCCCGACCCACGCGCGGAAGCCCCGAACGCGGATCCCGAACTGGTCCAAACCGTCGTGGCCATGATGACGAAGGATCGCCAGAAGAGACCGACCTTCGACGAAGTCGCGCGCCAGCTCGCCCGTATCGCGGACCGCCTGGGTGGCGAGCTGCCGCGGGTCACGCGCCAGTTGTTCCTGGTGACCGCGGATTCGGTAGCCGGCGACGACGAAGTCCCCGCGCGTCGCTCGCCCGGCGGCCTGGCCTGGCCGCGCATCCTCGCCTTCGTCGTCATCCTGGCTGCGGCCGTCGCCCTGGCCGTCCTTCTGAGCAGGTAGCCGTGGGGCGGGTGGCTCTGATTCCGGGCGGCGCGAGAGGCATCGGTCGCGCCATCGCGCATGCCTTGGGCGAGCGTGGCTGGGACATCGCCATCTGCTACCGAACCAGCGAGGAGGACGCCCAAATCACGCTCAATGCCATCGAGGCATGCGGCGGGTCGGCCTTCGCCCTGTGCGCCGACGTTTCCCAACCCGATATCTGTGCCGAGATGTTCGACCAGGTGCTGGCCTGGCGCGGGCACATCGACGCCCTCGTGCATTGCGCGGGCCCCTTTCACCGGGTCGACGTCCTCGACGAAACCGCAGAGGGCTGGCGCGCCATGTTCGCTAACAACCTGGACAGCCTCTTCTATCTGTCACGCCTGGTCGCGCCCGGCATGATGGAGAGGCAGTGGGGCCGTATCCTCGCCTTCGCCATGGCCAACGCCGATCGGGTGATGGCGCAGACCCAGATCACCGCGCACTACCTGGCCAAGGTCTCGGTGCTCGGGCTGGTGCGCAGCCTGGCCAAGGCCCTGGCCCCCCATCAGATCACGGCCAACGCGATCTCCCCCGGCTTCATCGATTCGGGCTCGGTCGATCTGGCCGAGCTGGCGCAGATGGCGAAGACCATCCCGGCCGGCAACGTCGGCAGCGTGGACGACGTCGTTGGCGCCGCGCTGTACTTGCTGTCCGACGAAGCCAGTTACGTGAACGGCGCCAACCTCCACGTGAGCGGCGGCTGGGGAATCTAACCGACCGTTCCCCTACACCTCGTTGCGGCGAACGGAAATTGCCAGACGGGCCACGCTCTTGAGCACGTGGGGTACGCGCTTGAGCAGGTTGATCGAAGGTGGCCGCTTCTCGTGCACGGCGAACGGGATCTCCACCACCTTCTTCTTCTCGCGGTGAGCGCGGATCACGAATTCACTGGCGAAGACATCGCGGTCGAGCATGCAGCGCTTGGCGGTTTCGAGCAGCGCCTCGCGCTTGAAGGCCTTGAGCCCGTGGGTGTCGGTGCCGCGGTAGTGGCAGACCGCGCGCAGAAGGCCGTTGTAGACCTGCGTGCCCACTCGGCGAATCATGGGCCGCTGGTCGTTCGAGCCCACCATGGCCTTCGATCCGACCACGAAATCGGTGTCGGTGCGTTCCAGCAAGGCCATCGCCCGCGCGTAGAATTCGGTATCGCACAGATCGATCTCGTCGCAGATCACGATCTTGCCGCGCGCCTCGAGGATACCGGTCTTCATGGCCAGCCCGTAGTTGGGCTCGCCGACGGAGAGGAGGCGCACCACCGGATACTCGGCTTCCAGCGCCTTGCCGATCTCGACGGTTCGATCGCGCGACCCGTTCTCGCACAGGATCAGCTCGTAGCTGAAGCTGAAGGGACGGAGCTTGTCGCGCAATTCGAGCACCGACCCGCGCAGGATCCCTTCCTCGTTGTAGATCGGGATCACGATGGATACGTCGGGTGACGGGTTGGCGGCGGCTTGACTCATGGCTTGACTCCCCTAGTGCTAGTCTTGGCTTCGATGGTGGCGGCGACCTCGCGTCCGGCGATGAGGGCGTCCTCCATGGAATTGTAGGTCCACGCACCGTAGCGGCCGCGCGGATAGATGGCGTGGGATTCGAGAAACGCGAAGATGGCGCTGGTCGCGGCGTAGTAGTGATCGTCGAAGACCACGTAGGCATAGTCGATCTCGCGCGCGTCGGCGAACAGCACGTCCTCGGGGTCGGCGATGGCGCCCATCTCGGCCAGACCCTGGAGGCAGGCGCGCACGACGGACTCGCTCACCGGGCCGCGATCCGCCAGCTCGACGTAGAACGAACCCGCGCCAGGCGGCGCCATGCTGGCCGCCGCGTTGCTGAAGATGCCCACGCGGTAAAACGGGTAGCGCTTTTCGGGAACGTAGACCCAGTGCCAGTCCGCCGGCGGCCGCGATCGGGTCGCGAGATCCAGGTAACGCAAGGTCGTGCAACGCAGCCGGCTCGCGTGTTCTTCGATGGCCTTGGGCAGCCCCGGCATGCGTCTGAGCAGCTCGGGCAGGGGCAGGGTCGCCACCACCGCGGCGTACGGCACGCGCTCGCCGCCCACCACGACCTCGCGGCGCTGGAAGTCCAGCTCGTCGAGACTGGTGGCGGTGTGCACCCGGGTCGGGTCCAATCGTCCGGCCAGGGCAGACGCGAAGGTCTCGATGCCGCCTTGCCTGGGGTACAGGAACGAGGCGTTGTAGCCCAGGGCACCCGCCTTCGCGCCCACCGCGCCCGACACGACTTGCTCGAGGTTGGGCAAGGGCACGAAGCGGGAGCACCAGTCCGCCGTGATCTCGCGCGGCGACACGCCCCACAGCCGCTCGTTGTACGGAATCATGAAGTGCTTGGAGATCCCCGTGCCGAAGTGGCGAAGGCAGTACTCCTCGAAATTCGTCGGCTCCCTGTCCCCGGGCGGCTGCAATTTGGCCTCGATCACGCCGAGCAGGCACTCCTTGACCACCTCGGACGGCAGTCCAAAGAGATTGGCCTGGAAGGGATAGAGCGTGGTCGCGCCATGCGAGAAGATGCGCGCCTTGCGTTCGACCTGGACCATCTGGCCGGGCAAGGTCTCGGCCACGAGTTTCTTCATGCCGGGATCCCGCAGGTGCAGCCAGTGGCCGGTTCGATCGAATCGATAGCCGTCGCGCTCGCGCGTCACCGCCAGCCCGCCGAGGTTGCGCTCGCGTTCGAACATCACCCATGGCGCACGCAAATGAAGCGCCGCGGAGATTCCGGTCAAACCACCGCCCAGGATGACGACGCTTGCGCTGGGATTTGGCTCGGGACTTGTCACGCGATGCCTCGAAACCCACTTTGCCTATCATGCACCTCGATCGAAAGCCAACCGCTGAGATTCGCGGGGCATCGACAGGCGCCTCACGATCTCGGCAGACTGGCCAGGAAGGCTTCGCCGCACCCCTTGAACTGAGCGACGGCCTTGTCGATGCGCACGGGCGTGAGCGTGCGCCCCTTGGCGATGCTGACGACGATGGCCACCAGGAATGCAAGCAGCGCGATCAGGATTAGGACTCCTTGGTCGTTCGCGATTCCGACAATCAGCAACCCGAGAGACAGCAAGACCCCGCCCAGTCCAAGGAAGATGCCGCGGTTCCGCTGCTTCCGGTGCGCAGCGCACAGAGCGAAGGTGACGTCGGCGTGGCGCCGCACGATCAAGGCAGCCACCAAGTAGATGAAGACGTTGAGCAACACCAACGCAAACCACACCGGATGGTGCCAGTAGAACCGGCGCTTCTTCAAGGATTCTTGTACTTCGGCGTTGCACCGCACACAGCGGGCAGGAAGAACCGCTCCGTGGCGGGCCACGAGCATCGATCCCGAGCACCAGAAGCCGCCCGGTGCGGCGTACTCGCCCCCGGCGCCGGCATTCACGTCCGCCCGCGGTGCCGCATACGGATTGGTCTCTGTGGGCATGCGCCGCGACGATAACACGAACCCGAGAACGCGTCGTGGCACCGATGACAACGGGTGCCGGCAGGCGATCACGGTGATCGGAATCATCCCACTCGATCCCCATTCGTGCCCCCGGTCGACTCGATCGCGCGGCTCGCACTTGGTGGTTTCGTGCGTGCAATTGCCGCGAAGTTCGGACAAACTCGGCGCGGCGAGGGACAGGTAAGAAAGGAAGCACCCCGATGCGTATTCGCCGAAGCAGCGTACCCTCCCCAAGAAGCGATGCGGATGCGAAGCGCCTGCTGCGTGTTTGGGTGGCGGTGCTGGGCTGTCAGGTCTTCGCCTGCGCGAGCGCCAAGATCGGCGACATCGGTCAGCCCACCGATGGTGGAACCGGCGACGCCGAAGCCTCGGATAGCGCCAGCCCGAACGACAAGAATGCCAAGCACGACGGCCCCAACGCAGATTCGGACGTCACGGGTAACTGCGACCCATTCTCGAACGCGGGGTGCGACTCGGGGATGAAGTGCACAGCGCTTCAGCAAGGCGATGGCACCCTGGCCCTTGGTTGCGACGCCACGGGTTCCAAGTCCGAGGGCGACGACTGCACGCAAACTGCGAGCGGCGGTTCCCAGACGGGTGACGACTGCGGCGACGGGCTGGCCTGTTTTGGTGCCCCGGCGACCTGCCATCGCATGTGCGCGGCCAGCGGAACCGCAAACGGCTGTCCAGGATCCGAGATTTGCGCCTCGACGGCCCCAGGGCTGACCACGGTCGCCTTCTGTCTTGCAGTCACCACGTGTCAGGCGCTCGAACAAACCGGCTGCCCATCGGGCCAGGCCTGCTACTTCTCGCAGACGGGCGCCCTGTGCGCACAAGAGGGCAGCAAGAGTCCGGGGGATAGCTGCACCGTTCTCAACGACTGCGCCAAGGGCAGCACTTGTCTCCTCAGTGGTGTTTCCACGGGTGCATGTTCGTCGTTCTGTTCGACCGCCAGCGACGGCACGCCGAGTTGCTCCAGCTCGGGCACGGGGGGAGGTACTTGTGCCTCCCTGGGCTCTTCGGCGGAGCCCGACCTCGGCAGTTGCCGCTAAATCGCGAGGTGCGGATTCGGGCTCCCTTCCGAACCCGCGCTGATGCTATCGTGAGCCCATGATTCCGTACCACGCCCATTTCCGTTGCATCGCCCGTTGCGAGGGCGAGTACCCTCTCGACGAAGTCATCTACCGCTGCCCCCTGTGCGGAAACCTACTCGAAGTCGCCCACGATATGGAGGCCCTGAAGCAGCGTAGCGCGGAGGAGTGGAAGAAGGTCTTCGAGAGTCGCTTCATGACCACGCGCTGGCCCTACGGCTCGGGCATCTGGGGCAAGCGCGAGTGGGTCCACCCCGGCATTCGCGACGAGAACATCGTCTCCATGTTCGAGGGCGGCAGCAACCTGTTCTGGGCCCAACGCTACGGCCGCGAGCTCGGCGTCGAGGACATCTGGGTCAAGATGTGCGGCAACTCGCACACCGGTTCCTTCAAGGATCTGGGCATGACGGTCCTGGTTTCGTCGGTCAAACAGATGATCGCCGACGGCAAGAAGATCTCGGCCGTGGCCTGCGCCTCGACCGGCGACACCTCGGCATCGCTGGCCGCCTACGCGGCGGCGGCGGGTATCCGCGCCATGGTCATTCTCCCGCGCGGCAAGATCTCCACCGCGCAGCTGGTACAGCCCCTGGCCAACGGCGCGTCCGTGCTGGCCCTCGATGGCAACTTCGACGACTGCATGGCCGTGGTGCAGCGCCTGGCCAACGAAGAAGGCGTGTACCTGGCCAACAGCATGAATTCCCTGCGCGTCGAGGGCCAAAAGACCGTGGGCATCGAGATCGTACAGCAGTTCGACTGGGAGGTGCCCGACTGGATCATCATCCCGGGCGGCAACCTCGGCAACGTCAGCGCTCTCGGCGCCGGGCTGAACATGCTGCGCCAGCTGGGTTTGGTCAGCAAGCGGCCACGCATTTGCGTGGCCCAGGCCGAATCCGCCAACCCGCTCTACACCTCCTACAAGAAGGGCTTCGAGCAGTTCGAGCCCGTGGTGCCCAGAACCACGCTGGCATCCGCGATTCAGATCGGCAATCCGGTCAGCGTGGCCAAGGCCATCCGCACCTTGAAGGAATACGACGGCGTGGTGGAACAAGCCAGCGAGGCAGAGCTGGCCGACGCCGCCGCCCGCGCCGACCGGACCGGCATGTTCAACTGCCCGCACACCGGCGTGGCCCTGGCCGCGCTCGAAAAGCTCATCGCGGCTGGCACCATCAAGAAATCCGAGCGCGCCGTGGTCATCAGCACCGCCAGCGGGCTCAAGTTCACCGATTTCAAGGTCGGCTACCACGAGTCCAAGCTGGTCGACGTCCCGGTCTGCAAGTTCGCGAACACCCCCATCAACCTGCCCAACGACTACGGCAAGGTACGCGACCAAGTGCGTAGGCTGCTGGACAGATAGCGGCGCGCCACCGGGCCGAACCCCGGGGGAGCACGACACCCAGCAGTTCCTCGTGCCGGATGGCCGGCGAGGTTCGAAGACAGGCCGGGCTTTGCGCCCGGGCTCGCGATTTTGTAGATTGCATGATTCAACCAAGAAAGTTGGGCACCATCATGCAGATCGCACTCTTCGACACGACGCTTCGGGACGGAACCCAAAGCGAGGGGCTATCCCTCTCGGTCGAGGACAAGATCAAGATTTCCCGGCTGCTCGACGGATTCGGCATCCACTACATCGAGGGGGGCTATCCCGGCTCGAATCCCAAGGATGTGGAATTCTTTTCACGCGCGCCGGAGCTCGGCCTCAAGCACGCCAAGCTGACCGCCTTCGGAAGCACCCGCCACGCGAAGAAGGCCGCGGCCGACGACGACAACATGCAGGCCCTGGTCGCGGCCGGTACACCCGCCGTGTCCATCTTCGGCAAGACCTGGCTTTTGCACGTGACCCACGTGCTCGGCACCACGGCCGAGAACAACCTGGCCATGATTGCGGACAGCGTGTCCTTTCTCAAGAAGAACGGCAAGGAAGTCATCTTCGACGCCGAGCACTTCTTCGACGGATTCCGTGCCGATCGCGACTATGCGCTGGCGGCCGCGCGCGCCGCGGCCGACGCCGGAGCGGACTGGCTGGCCCTGTGTGACACCAATGGCGGCAGCCTTCCCAGCTTCATCGCCGAGGCCGTGCGCGCGCTGAAGAAGGTCAGCAAGACCGCCATCGGCATCCACACCCACAACGATGGCGACATGGCGGTGGCCAATGCCTTGGCCGCCGTGGAGGCCGGCGCCACCATGGTGCAAGGCACGCTCAACGGCTGGGGCGAACGTTGTGGCAACGCCAATCTCGTCTCGGTGATCCCGGCCCTGCAGCTCAAGATGGGCCATACCTGCGTGCCCGAGGCCAACCTCAAGCACCTGACCGAACTGTCGCGCACGGCGAGCGAGCTGGCCAACATCCGACCGCGCGCGCACGCGCCCTACGTCGGCGCCTCCGCCTTCGCCCACAAGGGCGGCGCCCATGTGGCCGCCATCGAGAAGCTGGCGGCCTCTTACGAGCACGTCACGCCCGAATCGGTGGGCAACCAGCGCAAGGTGGTGGTATCCGAGCTCTCTGGCCGTGGCAACGTGCGCATGGTGGCGCGCGACCTGGGCATGGACATGCGCGGCTACGAACCGGCCCTGCTCGGGCGGGTGAAAGAGATGGAAAACCAGGGCTACCAGTTCGAGGCGGCCGAGGGCTCTTTCGAGCTGATGGTCCGTCGCTCCCGGCCCGGTTACGCCGAGCCCTTCGAGGTGCTGGACGTGGTGGTGATATCCGAGCAAAGGCGCGGCAGCGACATGTTCGTGGAGGCCACGGTCAAGCTGAAGGTCGGCGATGAGGTCTCGCACGTGGTCGCCGAAGGCGCCGGCCCGGTGGACGCCATGGATCGCGCTTTTCACAAGGCGCTCGACCCTCACTTCCCGCTTTTGCGCGAAGTCCTCCTGACCGACTTCAAGGTGCGCATCCTGGATCCCGAGGCCGCCACCGCCGCCAAGACCCGCGTCCTCATCGAGTCGCAAAGGCACGGTGAAACCTGGAGTACCATCGGGGTGTCGCAAAACATGATCGAGGCGAGTTGCGAGGCCCTGCGTGACGCCCTGGAGCTGCCGCTGATTCGTTCTGCTGGAACGCAGCCAGGGGCCTAGCGCACCGATCGGTTTGACTCCTGTCGGGAAATCGCGGATTTGCCTCGCGTGCCTTCGTTGCTCCTCGGTAACAGGGGGCGATTCGCATGAATCGCGGCAACTGATAGACTGCGTCCACCCATGCTCTCAAGCACCCGTCGGGCTCTTTCGAGGTTGGCGCGCAGGCGGTCGGGTCTGCTCGCTGTGTTGGTGGTCCTGGACCTCCCGCGCGTCGGACTCGCGCAGCCGCCGACCGCACGACCGCAAGCCGCACAGCCGGCCCCCGCACCCGACGTCCCGACGCTTGCAAAGGCCCAAGCGCCCCCCGTTGCACCAGTCCCCCGACGGTTTTACTACGGCGCCATCCTGACCACCGCCGGCGAGAGCGAGACGGGATCGACCACGGTGGTGTTCGCGCCCCTGCTCGAATGCGCCTATGCCGTGCATCCCAACGTTCTCATCGACCTCGCCTGGGGCGGCGGCTTGGCAGTCGATAATCAGGGGCTCGGCGAATCCACGACCCGCACGGGCAATCCCCAGCTCTCAGGCCATTTTCGTTTCCATACCGGGTCGTGGCGGTTTCGCGCCGGGCTGGGCGTGACGGCCCCTCTCGCCCACATCCCGCTCGGGTCGAACGGTAGGCTCTACGCCTTCCTCTACAACCAAGCCATGGCCATGTGGGGCATGTGGAATCTGTGGTTTTGGTCGCCGGATTACATGGCGGTGCCCATCATGGGCAGCGCGACCTATGCCCTCCCCGATCACCATCTGCTCGTGATCGAGGCCGCGGTGACGCCCTCCATCGGGGTCCGGGGCAACAGCAACAGCAGTCAGACGCTGGGCCAGATCGCCGTCGAGGCGCGCCTGGCCATGGGGGATAGCTTCGCCTTGTGCCCACGCCTGCAAACCGTATTGCTGCCTTCGACCAGCTACGACCGCTGGCAGAGCGCGGTGGGCTTGCGCGCGACCTTCGCAACCAAGGCCGGGCGACTGTTCGCCGGGATTCTCATCAACCTCGACCAGCCGCTCGGAGTTTTCGGCGGCCTCGAACGCTGGGGCTTGCAACTCGGCAAGGAGATCGACCTATGAGGCGCGTTCGCGGTTTCGTGCTTTCGAGCCTGTTGCTGCTTGTATCAAGCCTCGCGTGCAGCCAGCCCACACTCGCGGTTTGCGACATCACCCAGGGCGCCTGTCAAGAGGAGGTCTATTACCACGATCTCAGCCTGCGCGGCGACGCCTACGATCCCTTCGACGGTCTGCCACCGGTCAGCGTCATGAGCGAAGACCAGTTTCGCCAAGCTCTCGAACAGGACGCGTCCACGGCCTCGCAGAGCGGCCCCAATCCGTGGGACGAGGCAATGTTGCTCCTCCACTTCACCAGCAATACCAGCTCCACGACCGCGCCGGCTACCGGTGACGACGGCGGGGTCGGCAGCGGCGACGCTGGGGCCGGTAGCGACGCCGGTACCGGCAGCGCGACCATCGATGACGAGGTTGCGAACACCCTGGCCTTCTACGATTCGAGCAAGAAGAACGTCACCATCATCGACCATCCCAGCCAGACCGGTACCGAGGCCAGGAAGTACGCGATGATCACCCTGGCACATGAATTCATCCATTCCCTGCAAGACCGCGAGCTCAACCTCGACCAGAGAGATTTCCAGACCTCGGACCAGTACCTCGCCTACGACTCCGTCATCGAGGGCGACGCCCGCTTTTACGAGATCCTGTTCGCCAACGACTTACTCAAGCTCGGGTACACGCAGTCGAACATCATCCTGGTCCTCGACCGGATGCTGGGCGACTACTACGCCTACCTCGATCAATACCAATCCTCGCTCTTCGCGGCCCAGGCCCTGATCTATCCACTGGGCGCGAAATACGAGGCCACGGCCTACCATGCAGGCGGGAATGCGGCAGTCCGCCACGGCTACGCGAAAGAGCCCCCCCACACGGTCGGCTTTCTGGTGGGCCCGGACGGCCACGTTCCCCCGGTCGGCTCGGGCGACGTGTGCCCGGCACCCTACGTCGCTTCGTTGCCCAAGTCGGGTCAAACCACGGGCGCCGACCAATTCGGCGCGCTGCTTTTCTACACTTTCCTGCGTGGCTGGAACGTGGACCACGACGTCGCCTTCGCCACGGCACAAACCTGGACCGGCGACTTCTTGCGGGTGCAGGCGAGTGGCGACTTCACCACTACCGCGGTCGCGTGGCGGATCGAGTTTTCCGCGGCGCCGTCGCCTTCGATCGCGCAGGCACTCATGGCGACCGGGGAGCTGACGGTGACGTCGGGCACCCAGGCCCTGCAGATCACCGCGAGCAATTCCGCGACGCCACTCGTCTGGACGGCCGCGGCAAGCTGCCCATAGCGACCACGCTCTGTGCCAATCGCTTCGCGTTGCAGTCGACTTGCGCCACCGCGCACTTGCGTGCCGCCGCCGATCGCCGGAGGGACGCCGGCGCGCGCCCCGCTGCAATCCTCGACTGATTCCATCCACTTTCACATCGAACACGCCGAGAACCATCTACCCCCCACGACGGCCTTGGCTGGGTCGCCGACGCAGATCCCGCCATCGTTTCCGACCACGGCGACCCGCAAAAGACCTTCCATCTCTCCACGGTGGGAGTAGAAGGTCGATCTGACCCCGTCAAACCGACAAACCCTATCGCATTGCTTGCCCATTGCACTTGGCAAGAGAGATGAGATAATTCGGACCTGGAAGGTCATTATTCGTTACGAGTTTCACGGTCCCCGTGCTACTTTTTTGTCCGGCAACTGCTTCGCCAAGGAGAGGAAAATGAATCGAGGGTTTTCACTGCGTATTCTCATGGCCGCCGGTCTGGCGTTCGCTCTCGCGTCCTGTTCGGGTTCGGACGGCAAAAACGGCAAGTCCTGTACCGTCGGTCTCAATGACGCCGGTGTCAGCGTTTTGAGCTGCCAGGATGGCACCAGCGTCACCCTGCCCAGCAACGCTCCCATCCCGACCTATGACGGTGGTGCCACGAACTGCACCATTTCGTCCACCGACGGCGGGACAAGCGTGATTACTTGCCCGGATGGGACGAAGGTCGTCCTCCCGACGGCGACAACCACGACTACGACCGGGTCTTGCACTGTGGTCAGCAATGCCGACGGCACCAGCGACGTGACCTGCCCCAGCGGGGACGGCGGGATGGTCACCGTCACCGTCAAGAGCGCCGTGACCGGCTACACGACCATGAGCGCCGCCGACATGGCCGCCCTCAATCTCAGCGTCGCGGTCACCAGCGTGACAGTCTCGGCCACCGGGCACCCGGTCGTCGCCTTCAAGGCGACCGCGGGCAACGGCGACGGCGTCGCGGGCCTACCTCCGGCCGACATGCGATTCGCGCTCCTCAAGCTGGTCCCGGCCACCGCCGCCACAGGCGGCGACGATACCTGGGTCAGCTACATGGCAGCCAATGCCACCAGCACCGCCGGCACCGAAACTGCCTCCGCCACCGCCTCCGCCACGAACGGCGCCCTGACCGACAACGGCGATGGAACCTATTCCTACACCTTCGCCAAGAACGTCGCCGATCCGGCCAACGCCGGCACCACCTACGACCCCGCCGCGACCCACCGCCTGGTCATGTTGGTCTACGAATCCGGCAACCCCTTCGCGCCAGTCAACGTGGTCAAGGACTTCGTTCCGGCGACAGGCGTGGACGTCACGGGCAAGACCGACAAGGTTGCCACCGCCAACTGTCTCAACTGCCATAGCTCGTTCCGGGCTCCGGCGGGCGGCACGGGCGCCTTCCACAACGGCACCCGCTACGACGTCCAGAGTTGTGTTGCCTGCCACAACGATCAGCGCCGGTTCACAGCCATCCCGGGCACGGGTTCGACGCCCAATGTGGACCTGGACACCGCTGGCGTGGTCGATCCGACCACCCACGCATGGGCCGGCTCCGCGGCTTTGATGAACGGCGAGGCCTTCGTCAATCTCCCGGTCTTCATCCATAAGATCCACATGGGCGAAGAGCTCGCGCTCAATGGCGGAAGCTACACGGGGGTCGCCAAACCGTACGAGATCACCTATCCGCAGGATGTTCGTAACTGCGTCAAGTGCCACACCGGCGCGTCCCAAGCCGCCAACTTCATGGCCAAGCCAAGCCGGCGCGCCTGCGGCGCCTGCCACGACGGCACCAGCTTCCTGGCCACGCCCCCGGCCGGCCGCACCCTGCACACGGGTGGGGCGATGGCAAACGACGCGACCTGCGCAACTTGCCACCCGCCGACCGCGCCCAAGAGCATCGTCGGCATCGGGGTTCTCGATGCGCACCTAGCGGTTGCCGACCCGGATCCGTCAGCGACCAATTTCGGCGGCACCAATACCCACACCAACCAGGGCTGGATCCCGGCGGCAGGACAGCTACCCGCCGGCGCTGCCAAGATCGCCTACCAGATCAAGGCCGTCAGCCGTGATGTCAACAAGCACCCGAGCATCGTCTTCCAATTCACCAAGAATGGGACACCGGTGGTATTCAATTCGCCCGGCGCCAGCACAGGCATCGACGGCGGCGCAAGCATCGACGGCGGCGTGGTCAGCGCCAGCGCCGAGATGATGGACGGCTTCGTGAACTCGCCGAGCGTGTATTTCGCGTACGCCCTCCCACAAGATGGCATCAAGGCGCCTGCGGACTTCAACATGACGGCCAGCGGCTACATCAAGACCATCTGGAACGGAACCGCGGCCTCCACAGGCACGATGACCGGCCCGGATGCAAGCGGATACTATACCATCACCCTGGCCGCAGCGATTCCCGACACCGCGGTCATGCTCACGGGCGGTATCGGCTACAGCTATGGAACAACCTCGTCGCAGCCGCTCACCGAAGTCGACCTGGCGGCCTTCCCCTACGGCGACTCCACGGTCGTCAAGAATTGCGCGGCCGGGCAGGTGTGCGGCGGCCTCATCGTTGCGGCTACCGACGTTTCCCTGGTGGCAACGGGCTACACCGCCCGCCGATCCATCGTGGATAACAGCACCTGCATCAAGTGCCACGAACAGCTCGGAGCCAACCCGAGCTTCCACGCCGGCCAACGCAACGACGCGTCTACCTGTGCGTTCTGCCACAACCCGAACCGAGCCAACGGTGGCTGGTCGGTCTCGTCGTCGACATTCATCCACGGCATCCACGGCGGCTCCGAGCGTGGCGTGCCTTACACCTGGCAGGCGGTGTGCCCGGCCAACACCACCTTCGCCGCCGGGACTTGTACCGTCGCCAATGCCGATTCCTACGCCAAGGTGACCTACCCTGGCATCCTGAACAACTGCGAGCAGTGCCACAAGCCCGGGACATATGACTTCAGCGCCAGCTCTTCCGCGGCCGCGGTGCCCAATCTGCTCATGACCACTGAAGCCACCGGAACCTATGCGGCTCCGGACATCAGCATCTCGCCCTTCGTGACGGCCGACGGTGTCACGAACTATGGAACCGGCTATTCGACCAGCGGCACCGTCACGACCGGCACGGTGAACGGAGTCGCGTGCACGACCGACGTTCCATGCCCCTGCACCCTGGCAGCGCCCTGCGATGCGGCCGACACAACCCTCGTAACTTCGCCCATCACCGCAGCCTGCTCCGCATGCCACAACTCCCCCACTTACATAGAGCACATGAAGCAGATGGGCGGGACCTACTACGGAACGCGCCTGGCGGCCAAGAGCCAGACCGAACAGTGCATGCTGTGCCACGGCCCCGGTACCATCGCGGCCATCGCCGACGTGCACAAGTAGCTAACCCCATCATAGCCGGCGGCAGGTCATCGCTTCCTGCCCCTGGTCGAAAGGGCGGACCCACCGGGGTTCGCCCTTTTCTTTTGGTGGAGACCGGACACCGTAGGCCTCGACTCCGCTCCAGGCCGCGAGCGTCGTGAGGATGCCGAAGGACTCCCCCATCCACCTTCGACAATGCGCCCTTTGCAGGCTGCCCGAAGACTCCTGGCCGCCTGGTCCGCGATAGGGGCTCGGCTACCGGCAGACGCCGTTCTGACAGGACGTGCCCGCGCCGCAGACGACGCCGCAGCCGCCACAGTTGGTGGCATCGCTGCCCAGGTTCTTGCAAGCCCCGTTGCAGTCGGCCTGCCCTGGCGGGCAAGACGAGCAGCAGCGAAAACCCGTGTCCGGAAACGAGAACGAGGGGTGGACTTGGGTGCCGGCGAAGTCACACGCCATGCCAGGGAAGAAGCTGTCGAACGCCCCGCCACGCGTGGTGTAGATGGAGGTGTCCGAGCCCGCACCCGCCGGTGAGCCCGTGGTATTGAGGATATCGCGCCGATCGTCGGTCCACTCGGCCAGGTTGCCGCTCAAGTCGAAGACTTGATCAGTGCTGCTACTTTGATCCAGATCCCCGACCGTGACACAACTCGAGAGCGAACCGCAGGCGACCGCGTGGCCGAGATTCATGTCCGAGCCGTTGCAAGCAGCGGCGTTGTAGGCGCAACCATACGGATAAAGGCCGCTCTCGCAGGTCTGGCCGGCCTGGCAGGCGAAGCCCCATTCGTCGCTGACGATCGCGCCGCCCACCCGGGCGATCTTGCACAGACGCATGCCGGCGGCACGGCACGCGGCATTGGCCTGGTTCCAGTTCACCGAGCTCCACGGCAGGACGGCGACCCCGGTTCCGTTCTGCGGTCGCGAGCAGGCTCTCACGGTCGAGGTGCCCTGCGAGGTGGCGTCGGCGTCGACCCGGCTGGATTCGTACTTGTAGATGTAGTAGCCGCTTCCCGGCGCGCCCGACGCGTTCACATGCACCACATCGTCGCGTACGCCCAGGCAATCGTGCCCACCGCATTGAGGAAGCCCAGCCGGATTGTCCCACGCCTCGTCGACCAGACCGTCGCAATCGTTGTCGATGCCGTCGCAGATCTCGTCCGTGGGCGAAGCCGCGGGCGGAACCCCGGTGAAGTCGCACGCCGCGGGTAGCGTCTTGTCCGACTGACAGCGCAAGGTGCCGATGCGCCGGCAGGCACCCAAAGCGCCGCTGCCGGGATCGACACACGGTTTGCCAATCGCGCTTTCACTGAAATCGTCGACCACGCCATTGCAATCGTTGTCGAGCCCGTCGCACCAGGTCTCTTGCGCCACGAGCTCCCCGGTGGCCGTGGTCTGCACGGTAGCCGGGTAGTTGCAGATCCACGACGGGGACGTTCCTGCGGGCGCCCCGGTCGGAACCGTGCACACCGGGAAGGAGGCGCTGGCTTCCCAGCCCGGGTGGGCCGACCCACCCGGCCCCTTGCTACATTCGCCAACCTCCGAGCAGAAGTTGGACGGATAGACCAGGCCCGCATCGTCGTTGTCGATGAGACCGTTGCAGTCGTTGTCCTTGCCGTCGCACATCTCGGGGCCGTCCGGCGTGCACGAATACTCGCAGCCGTCGGCGGGATCGCCGTTCAGGTCCACCCAGCCAGCGGCGCAGGCACCTTCCCGCACTTTCGGTTCGAACACGCACACGCCGCCGATGCACGCCGCGTAGGCGTGAGGAAAGTCGCACTTGTGGCCACAGCCGCCGCAGTTGTTCGGGTCGGTGTCGGTGTCGAACCCATTGTCGATGACGCCGTCGCAGTCATTGTCCTTGCCGTCGCACACCTCGACCTGGGGCGTGACCATGCCGCCGCACACCAGGTTGCCATCGGTGCAGACGTAGGCGCCCCGCTTGCACTCGCCCTGGCAAACCCCGGTCGCCGCGTTGCAGCCCGCGCCGCCGGCCGCATAGCAGGTTTTGCCGAGATTGGGGTCGCTTTCGTCGATGACGCCGTCGCAGTTGTTGTCGCGCCCGTCACAGATCTCTTGCGAAGGCGGCCCCGCTCCCACGCAGACGAGCGCGCCCGCGATACAGGTCGTAAGCCCGGCCTGGCACGAGCCCGCCGCGCTGCTGTAGCAAGTGCGATCCGCGGGGGCGTAGACCAATCCGGGATCGTCGCCGTCGATGAGGCCGTTGCAGTCGTTGTCGACCCCGTCGCAGACCTCGGCGGGATTCGCCGTCGGCGTGCAGGCGTACTCGCAGCCGTCGCTCGCCTTCTTGTCGGCGTCGTGGTAGCCGGGCTTGCAGGTAAATCCGCACGCCCCGTTCCGGCAGACCGACGTCGCATTGGCGGCCTCGCACTCCGTCCCGCACGCACCGCAGTGGTTCGGGTCGTTTTGCGAGATCGAAACCGTTGTCGATGACCCCGTCGCAGTCGTTGTCCGCCCCGTCGCAGATCTCGACGCCAGCATTGGTCAGCATACATTCGCAACCGTTGACCGGGTTCTTGTCGGCATCCACGTAGCCGGGGGTGCATGAGGAAATCACGCACACCCCGCCCACGCATGCGGTGATCGCGGTTGGCGCGCTGCACACGACGCCACAGGCGCCACAGTTCAAGGAATCGGTCTGCAGGTCGAAGCCGTTGTCGATGACGCCGTCGCAGTCGTCATCGATGCCGTTACACAGCTCGGGCGTCCCCGTGCAGCCGACCGAGCCGTCGTAACCGAAACCCGAGCCTGCCTCACCGTGACCGGGATAGGCATCCAGTTTGAACGAGACGTTCGATCCACTGTCCACGGAGTTTTCGTCCGTGGGCACGAGGAGCCTTGTCGTGCGTTGCGCACAGCTGGCAAGCGCCAGCGCCATGGCCAGCAAGACGACATCCCTCGCGCCCGCAGGCCGCTTGAACCCGAAGTCCGACATACGCGCACCCAGTGTACCCCGGCGTGACATTTCCGTAAATGAACTGCCTCGTCGGAAGTGGCCAAGAACCTGAACCACCCGGTCGAGAGGCCGGCGCGGGGATAGCGGTCAGCCCGCGCCACCGCCAGGATCGCCCCCTCGGGGTTGGCCCTCGGGGCCCGACGCCTGACGGCGCTTGTCCTCGATGCGCCCCTCATCAGCCACCCGCACCAAGACATCGAAGGTCGTGCCCTGCTCGGGATAGCTGGCGGTCCCCATGCTGAGTCCGAAGGAGAAGGGGGCGCGTGCGCTCAGCGTGGCGAGCTTGTCGCGCAGCCTATGCAGGAGGAACTGACACGCGGTCGGCGCCATGTCGGGCAAGATGACGGCGAACTGATCCGCCTCGATGTGACAGCACACGTCGTGCGCACGGATCGACTTTTCCAGGAATTCGGCTACCCAGCGCAGGACCAGGTCGCCTTCGCCGGGCCCATGGGTCCTGTTGATGAGATGGAAGTCGTTCACATCCAGAATCAGCACGGTAAATGGTCGCCCCGAGGCCCGACGCGCCCGGCTGAGCTCGGAGCCCAGGCGCTCGGCAAAATAGCGACGATTCCACAGCCCGGTCAGGCTATCCCGATACGTCAGGGCACGCAGAATCCTCGAGCTTTGCGATTTCGCGCCGCAAGCTCTCATTTTCACGCTGCAACTCTGCGATGTTGGACTGCGATTCCATCGCTCTAGAAGCCGGTAGGCTTTCTAGAACGAAGGTTCTAGCAAAAACAGTCGGTCAAGCCAACTTGTCTCCGTATAATCCGCCCACCCATGCGCACAGACAGAGCCGTCCTCTTCGACCTCGACGGCACCTTGGTCGACAGCGAACGCGGAAACGTGGAATCCGTGGTCCTGGCCGCCCGCCGCTGGCAGGTCGAACTGGCCGACGACATGCGCGATTTCATCGTCGGCCACTCGTGGAACGAGATCCACGCGAGAATCCAGCGCGAGTACGGGTTGCGGGTCGAGATGGGAGTCCTCATCGCCGCGGCGGTGGAGGAGAAGCGCGCGCTGTTCGCCAACCATGGCTATCAGGCGCTGCCGGGCGCGGTTGCGCTGGTTCGTCGTCTGCACGAAGGGGCCGCCCTCGCGGTGGTCTCGGGGTCGAGCCGGGTCGAGGTGCGCGAAACCGTCGCAGGCATCGGACTTAGCGACTGCTTCCAGCATCTCCTCGGCGCCGAGGACTACAACCAGGGCAAACCCAATCCCGAACCCTACCAGACCGCCATGCGCCTGCTTGGCGTCACACCTCGGTCGTGCATCGTCATCGAGGACGCCGAGCCGGGAATACTAGCCGGCAAGGCCGCCCTGGCGCGCGTGATCGCCGTCAAGCGCGCCAACTTCATGGGCTACGACCAGTCGGCCGCCGATATCATCGTGGAGACGCTGGAGCAGATCACCGACGACCTGCTCGACAAACTGTGGCGGAAATAGCTCTCTGGCCAGGCAAACCCATGGGCAACATCCGACGCGCGAAAGACTCGGACCAGCCGCCCGTTCTCATCGAGCGACAGGGCCCGGTTGCGTGGCTGCTCCTCAATCGGCCGCGGGCAGCCAATGCCCTATCGCGCGCCCTGGTCACGGCCCTTCGCGCGGAGCTAGCTGCGCTCGCGAGCATCTGCGACCTCACGGCCGTGGTCATTGCGGGCGCGGGGGACAAGGTTTTCTCGGCCGGCGCCGACCTGAAAGAACGGCTCGGCATGACCCTCGATGAGACGCGCACATTCCTCGACGAACTCGGCGCCCTGGTACGGGCCATCGCGGAGTTTCCCCGTCCGGTGGTCGCAGCCATCGCCGGTGCGGCGCTTGGGGGAGGGCTGGAGATCGCGCTCGCCTGCGACATCCGTTTGGCGGACGAGGGCGCGACCCTGGCCCTTTCCGAAGTGCGCCTCGGCATCATTCCTGGCGCCGGGGGCACGCAGCGTCTGTCGCGCTTGTGTGGCATCGCCGTGGCCAAGGAACTGATCCTGACGGGTCGCCGGATCGACGCATACGAGGCGCTGAGGTTGGGCCTGGTTTCGCGGGTGGTGGCGAAGTCGGAGCTGCGCGCGGCTGCCTTGTCCCTGTGCGCTGAGTTGGCCGCAGCCGGCCCGCTGGCCCTGGAGGCGGCGAAGCGCGCCATCGACACCGGCTTCGGCAAGCCGATGGACGAGGCCATGGCGGTCGAACGCGACCTTTACGAAACCGTACTCGGCAGCCAGGATCGCACCGAGGGCCTGCGCGCCTTCGCCGAGAAGCGCCCCCCACGTTTCCGAGGAAAATAGTAGCGCGAGGCGAGCCTGGTGCTACCGGGTGGCGGGGTCGGGGAGGTCCAGCTGGAAGGCGCCGCCAGCTCCTGACGTCGTCTCAGCGAGTGGGATGGTCGGGTCGACGCAATAGGGCCAGGTCGCGTCGCAGAAGACCTGCAGGGCCGTCCCCGGCAAACCATTCTGGAATTCGTCAATCACCGTCGAGGACCACGCCCTGACCGCCTGCACCTTCTGGGTAAAGATGAACTCGTTCGACTGCATCGGCCCCGGACCGACGAAGGTTCGCGCGAGATCGCTGCTCGCATCCGGCACGGCGAGCACGACATAGGGCCGGCCAGGGCTCACGGGCAACGCGAAGCTGCCGTCTGGATTGGCGGCGATGGCCAGCGGCGATTCCGGCGTATCGCTGCTGCGATCGTAGGCCAGAACTTCCACGTGGGTCCAGTCGATCTGGGACGAGCCACCGGCCGACGTTCCCGCGATCAATTGCCCATTGATTCTGCGTTGCGCCAACAGGCGAGCGGTCAGCGTCGCTCCGCCCGGGGGAAGGGTCAGGGAAATCGTCGTCGTCGCGGAGTTCGGTCCCAGGGCGGCCGGCATCAACAAGGCCTGGTAGTCGGCGCCGTCGGGCAGATTCGCGAAGGTGACGACCCCGGAGGCGGACGTCGTGCTCTCGATTTGTATGTCGCCGTCCGCGGATTGCGTGGTGGCTGTGCCCGAGGAGGAGCCGACCGTCAAGGTCCCTACCGTCCTGGATTGCGCCGAGGTGAGTCGCACGCGCGTCCCGATGCTTGCTTGCCCGGCCGCATCGACCACGTTCAAGACCAGCGTGGCCGTGCTGGGCGCGTCCCACGTGAAGGCAAGCGTGGTGTCGCCGGCCAGGATGACCGAGCTCGGGGCGAGAGCTTCCGCCAAGCCGCTTCCGGCAGGCGGCGCGATGGAAACCCAGTACCTTCCCTGCTGCGCGTGGAGCAGGAAGTTCCCCTGGGCGTCGCTGCTACCCACCGATGAGAAGATGAGCTGGTTCGGCGGCGGCGAGGTCGGATCCTGATTGGTCAGCATCACGCGAACGTCGCTCACGGCCTGGCCGCTCGCGGTCAGCGTGGCGCCGGTCACGGCGACGCCGCCGCCAAGGCCGAAGGAAGCGTTGTTGATGCCGTCAGGGGTCAGGCTCTGGAAGAGTTGCGGTGCCGTGGCCGCCACCGTCGTGCCGCCGCTGCCATCGATGGGCACGACGAGCACGTCGTACCTCAGCACGGCACGGTTGTCACCGAGGGTGAGCAGGCGTGCGGCGAATCCACCTGACTGGGGGTCGGCCAATCCATCGGCCACAAGATTTCCGCCGACGCCGTTGATGCGGACGTAGGAACGCACGAGGCTGTTGCCCACGCTCGGCGCGACCTTGATCGCTTCGCCGCTGGCGAGAATGGGACGGTCCTGGCTGAAGGGCGGGCTCCCGGTCAAACCGATCGGGCCCACCTGCACTGGAATGTCTGTGGTCGAGGGCGGCGCTGCCCGAAGAATCACGGAGCTGTCACATGGCCCGCAGGCATTCGCGGGTACGGCGGAAGCCTGGACCGTAGCCGAGCAGGCCCCGGTGCTGTCCCGAGCGGTGAAGGTGTAACTGCCGCCGCTCGCGATGGGGAATGCGGCTGTCGCCGGGTCTTGCGTACCGATTGCATAGGAAAGGGGCGCGCCATCTCGGCTGGCCTGCCAGGTCCAGGTCGCGCCGGTCGCGGGACCTCCCGAAGTGACCCTCGCGCGCAGTACGACCTGGACACTCGGTCCCGCCACCAGGGGGAACCTTGCGAGTGAATCGGTCACGGGAACCACGGCTTCGATCTGGGCCAAACAGGGTCCCGTGGTGTCAGGCGACAGGCTGTCCCCGTGCCCAACATCGCCGCCCGATGCTAGATCCGCTCCCGTGACGGCATCCGGCGGCCCCCCCCCATCGACGAGATAGGGGGGAGCATCACCACCCGCCATCCCCGCATCACGGCTGGTGGAGCCCCCGCTCCCCGGCCTCCCGCCCGTGCCCATCGCGCCGCCCGCTGACGACCTTCCGCCCGCGCCCAGGGAGCCGCCTGAGCCCGTGCCCGAGCTGGATGAACCACCCGCCCCGGACGAGCCAGTCGAGCCAGATGCGCCGCCCGAGCCGGCAACAGCGCCCCCGGCGCCGCTGATAGCCCCACCCGAGCCGTTCCCGGCACACCCCACGCAGGTGTGCGCGTCCCAGTTGAAGGACGGGGCGTCCGAAGAGAGATTAGCCTGGACGGGTTCGGAGCTGCCGGCATCCGGTTTCGACCCCGGTCCCGCATCGCCCAGGTTTATGACCGGCGCCGCATCGCTACTGCCCGAGAGGCCACCGCTGCCCCCACTACCCCCCAAGAGCGAACCACCGCTGGAAGAACTGCAACCCGCGGCCAAGGCGACGGCAAACGCGAGAACTGGGAAGCGCGCGATGGTCATGGCTGAAATTGCACCGTCCATGTGGTCCAACGAACGCACTCGTCAGTCTGGCCGCATGCACTCGTTCCGCAGCAGACGTCCGTGTCGAGCGGGCACACCTGGCCGCCGGACTGATAGAGCTTCTGTACCTGCGTATCGCGCACCTCGACCCGCAAGCCGATGGTGTCGCCCGGCCGCGCGTTGGGGAACAGAGCCTGGCTGACCGTGAAGGTGTCGGAGGTGTTGGTCTGATAGACCCATGTGGGCGAAGGTTGCGTGGAATCGAATACGGACCACACGAACCGAGCGGGCGGATTGGTCGAGCCCTGGAGCTGCGGGTAGGGCTCGCAGTCGTCCGCAACGAGCAGAACCTTGAAGGTGCGGCTCTCATAGGTTCCGCCCAGCTCGGGGTTGCTCGAGAGAAAAATCCATTGTCTGTACCAGTCGGGATCGGTGCGCTGGATGCACGGTGGGCGATCCACGTCGACCTGGACCACGAACATGGCAGGGTCGCTTTTGAGAGACGTCGTGGCTCCACTTTCCACGAAGGTATCGGTGATCGACAAGGTCACCGTGTAGCTGCCCGGCACGCCGGCATAGAAACAGCGATGCTGGTCGGTCTTGCTCTTATCGACGCCGGAGCAGGTGGCGAGCTGGACCGACGTTCCCGATGGATCGCTACCGGAATACTGGATGCTCCAGTCGAACTGGAGCTGGTCGCCGGCCGGGAAGGTCGAGCTTTCCGCGGAAAGCTGAACCTGCGAGCAAAGTGGGCGCGTGGCCCCGGATAGGGCACCCGACACATCCTCGATTCGAGCACTTGGCGCGGCAGGCTTGGGCTCGATGCGGTGGCAAGCTTGCCCGGAGGCGCCATAGTGATCGGTTGCCTGGACACACAGACAAACCAGACTCGAACCGGTGAATTTGTAGGGCGCTGAGCTGTCCAGCTTCCTTTCGTTTGACGGCGCTGGAACCCAGGCTGCGGGCGTGATCCAGTCGCACCCCTGAAGCACGGGATCGGGCCCGAACTCCGCCCACGCCAGCACGATGGAACCCGGACTGTCCTCGTCCTTCACGGTCGCCGTGAACTCGGTCTGGACGCCGCGGAAGACCGGATCGGGATGCTCGTCGATGGTCACCACAGGGGCCTCGTTGATCGGGTCGGTGAAGAGGAGGCACCCGGACAAGCCGAGCGCCGCGGTGAAGGCAAGAGGTGCGCGTGGCAACCAACCCACGGGTGGGACGCTATCACAAATGTCATGGCGCGAAGCACCTCCTGCATCTCGATAGCCACGAGACTGCAAGGCGCGTTCCAACCAGCGCGACGAGCAGGACCGTCGTCTGCGGGCGCGGAGGCGCGACCAGAGCCCGACATGAATGTCGCGAAGGCTCGACCCGACTTATGGCCTCTAGTCGTTGCGCCAGCGACCCGCCAGTGCGGCCGGCGGCGCGGCGATGCTTTGGAAGCGCGGCACCCGAACCTCGCCCCGGCCCTGGGCCGAAACCAGGGGCATGAGCCCCTCCTTGATCAACCCGTCGACCTTCGATTCCGAAAGCCAGGTTTCCGCGCAAGGAGTCTGGACCGATTCGCCGTCCTGTTTCGTGATGTGGGTGGGCAGATCGTCGATCGACGACTCATCCCCAGGAGCGAAATCCCAGCCGCCTGCGCCCGCGAAGGCCTGCGCGAAAAGCTGCGCGACGGCCAGGCTGGATGAACCCCAAAGGTAGCGCTCGTGCGCGGGCGGCGAGGTCTGCTCCGAGAACGCGAAGGTTTCGATCGGATCGGTGGCTTTGCCATACGGAAGGCGCAACAGAATGCTCGGCAATGCCACGGCGATCGATGTCGCCGCCGTGCTGTTGCGCACAGCCATCCACGCCCGCTGATCCTCCAGCGAGGCAAAGCCAGCGGAGAAGTCAGCCCACTTCATGCCGGTGAGCAACGCAGCGTCCACCTCTTGCGCCAGCGTCCCCAGGCGAGCGAGCAAAGCCGCATCCTCCTGCCCGCGGCCGCAGGCGTCGCAATCTACGAGCAGCGACCAGGGCGTGTCGCCCGCGCGATCGACGACGATGCCATACATGGCGCTGTCGGCAAGGCTGCGCTCGGCGGCGAAATCCTGGGCCAGCTCGGCGCGGCTGACATCGAGGACGAAGACTTGCAGGGTCTGGTCGATCTCGATGGTCCGCATCATTCTATCGAGGCCGCGCCAGGCGGCTTCCACTGCCTGGAAGCCAGGGTCGTGAAGCACCGCTCGCATCAGCTCGCCGGTCATTCCGTCGACACCGGCGATGACATCCGCCTGTCGCGGATCCGACTTGCCGACGATGTGGGGCGCGACCGCGTCGCGGATCATGGCGTCGACCGCCGAAGTCGGCTTCGCGGCGGGCGCTTCCGTCGTGGCTGGCTTGCCAAGCAGTCGCTGCAAGTCGTCGCCGTGGGCCGCGATCTCCCCCGCGGTGGGCGCGGTGTCCGGGGCGGTCACGCCGCCGACCATGGCCGCAGCGAAAGCGAAGGCCTTGGGATCCTGGAGCTGCCGGCGCAACTCGCGCATGGGAGCGAAGAACTCCAGCGAAGAGAAGAGATGGTCCGGGTGAAAATCATCGAGCTCGCGAATGGCGATCGTGAAGGGAGGTTGATCGCCAAGCTGGATCTGGATGCTGGGGGCGATCTTGGCGAGCAGCGAGGAAAAGCCGTCCAGGTCGACCCGTTGCGGGCGCAGTTCGGCCCCGGACCGCACATGGCCGCGGCTCGCATGCCCGCCGAAGTCGCCCAGCACCAGCATGCGAAAAGGCGAGCTGGGACTACGATCCTGCTTGGGCTTCCGACCCTTGCCGAAGCTGAAATTCAACGCGATGCCTGCACGCGATCTGTCGGCCATGGACTCCTCCAGCACGCAGGCTAATCATTCCCCGGCATTCTCTCAAGCGTCGCGATCGACGATTTTGGCTTCGAGGCACGCATGCCGCCGGCATGTGCCCCGCGATCGGCGATTATCCCGGGAGCGGAGCGCCAACCTTCTTCTTTCCCTTCCACTCCGGCGATTCCACGATGGCCATGCCGACCAGGCGCAAGCCTTCGAGGAGTTGCGCGCCCGTCATGCGCACGAGGCGCGCGTCGACGTTGCCGACCTCGGGATAGCCGCGCTCATCGGGAGCGACGGAGCCCCATGCCGAGAACAGCCTGCCCCAGTCGCTTTCGAGGACGGTCTTCATGCGCGCCTCGGCGAAACGCGGGTACCAGTACATGTCGTGATAGGCCACGCTGGCCACGTACGCCCAAGGCGCCAGCCAGGTCTTGAGCGACCATTCGACGGGCTTCTTGAGCGGCCCCCAGTAGATGCGGTGCTGATTCTTCGAGGCGAAGGTCATGTTCTTGAACGGGCCCTCGAAGTTCCAGACTTCGCTGGCGGCGTCGACATCGCCCACCAGTTCGATGTCGCGCACATCGCCGCAGCCCAGCCCCTGTTCGTGGGCGAGCCTGATGAACTTGATGTCCTTCATGGGGTCGAAGCCCATCAGCTTGGCGGCCACCGCGTCGATGGCCACCTGGTCCGCCGAGGCCAGAAGCACGTTCTTCACGTGCGGAATCATGCAGCGAGGCCCAGGGCCGTCGCCGGCGAAGGTGCCATCCATCACGGCGAATACGCCACGGTGGATCTTCTTCTGAATCATGAGCAGGTCCACCAGGGTTTCGTGAATCACCGGGTGGGTCCAGTGGCGGTGCTCGTTGAGCAGCCCGCCAAAGGCGTTCTTCATCGCGCCGGTGGTGGTGGTGAAGATGTGTGTCTTCACGGTGGGCAAATGGACGATATTTTCGCCGATGAAGCGCTTGGGGATGGAGAAGCCCTTGGGGAAGACGTTGTTGAGGCACAGGAATTTCTTCGTCAGATCGCCCACCGCCTCCCGCACGTCGATCCATTCTTCGTTTTCATAGAGGTGCACGTTACGCAAGCCGTGCGCACGCACGACATCGATTTGCTTGTTTTCGCGCTCGCCCAAGTGGGCGTCGATGACCACCGTCCGGTTGTGACAGGCGTGCAACAGGTCGCGCGCGTAGCCGTCCCGGAGCATGGCGCGGATCACGCCATCGAGCTGCCACGGCGGGGTCGAGGCGCCGGGAAAGAAAAAGTGCCACGAGATATTGATCTTGAGCCCGGTGTCCGCGTCCTTGGCAACGACGTCCTGGTAGTCGGCCAGGTTCATCAGGCGGTGATAGTCCTCGATCACGGTGGCTGGACGCGTGCGCAGGATGGCGACCTTCGACTTCTTCATGACCCCAATAATAGCCGGGGAATTTCCAAGGGAAAGCCGGTTCCGCTATGTCCAGAGATCACGCGCACATCCGAGCATCGGTGCCGCTCCCATGCAGCACACCCACGCGCGAGCTTTTTGGGCTCGCATTCGCCCGCTTTGCCGTGCATCTTTCCGCCGACAAGGAGCATCCCTCGATGAACATCTACTCGTTCCTGCAGGCCGTGCGCGACCAGCGGCCGCTGGTGCATCACATCACCAACTGGGTCACCATCTTCGATTGCGCCCAGGTCGTGAAGTCCTTCGGGGCGTCGCCAGTGATGGCTCACGCGCCCGAGGAGGCGGATGCCATGACGTCGCTGGGCTCGGCACTGGTCCTGAACATCGGCACCCTGACCAGCGAGGTGGTCGAGAGCATGAAGCTCGCCGCCGGCGCCGCCAACCGCAAGGGAATTCCCATCGTCTTCGACGTGTGCGGCGCCGGGGCCACGCCCTTTCGCGATGGCAAGGCCGCGGAGATCCTCGACGCGGCGAAGATCGACGTCATCAAGGGCAACAGCTCGGAGATCGCGCGCATCGCCGGCCAGGCCAGTCAAACCAAGGGTGTCGACGCCGGCCAGGTTTCGGCCGATCTGCGCGATATCGCCGTGTCCCTGTCGAACAAGCGAGCGTGCACCGTGGTCATCACCGGCGCCGAAGACATCGTCGCGGGCCAAGGCAAGGTGTTTCTGGTTCGCAACGGGCATCCCATGATGGCCGACCTGGTAGGAACCGGGTGCATGGCAACCTCGGTCATCGGCACCTTCGCGGGCGCGACGCCAGGCCAGATCCCGGAAGCGGCGGCCGCCGGGCTAGCCTGCTACGAGATCGCCGCCGAGCTGGCGGTGAAAAAGTCGGAAGGTCCTGGCTCGTTCAGACAGCAGCTATTCGACTGCGTCCACCGGCTGGACGAAAAGCAGATCCGGTCCATGCAGCAGGTCAACGTCGCGACATCGTGATACCTGGACTAGCGACCCAGCCCGCCACCGGCAAAGAACCCCATGAGCGCTCCGTAGAGCGTGGAGATGTAGGGATTCGCCGTGATGGGACACGTGCCGCTGCGGCAACCCACGATCTTGTGATACGCGAAACCGACAACGCCGCCGCCGACGACATAGGCCAGAGTGTGCCAGAGCATCTTTCGTTTCCTTTCAGGGGCCGGTGCGACGGGCCGCGCCGAGTCCGATCGCGCGATTTCAGGCGACATGCGCCTCCTCGGTCTTGGCCTCGGCCAAGACCTTGGCCATGTCGAGCGCCCTCACCTCGTCGATCAGGTGCTTGAGGGCCGAGCCGGGCAGCGCGCCCGCCTGTTGGTAGAGAACGACGCCGTCGCGTAGCACCATCAAGGTCGGGATGGCCTGAATACTGAAGGTGCCAGCGATCTCGGGCTCGTCCTCGGTGTTCACCTTGGCATGGATCACGTCCGGGTTGGCGGTCGAGCTCTTCTCGAAAATGGGTCCGAAGGCGCGACACGGCCCGCACCAGGGTGCCCAGAAATCCACCAGGACGATGCCTTGCCGAACGGTGTCGTTGAAGTTGTCTCGATTGAGGGCCTTGGTTGCCATGCGGACGATCCTTTCAAGACCTTGGAGCCAGGGCGCGCGAAAAGGATTCACAAGCGAAACCATGGCGAACCTTTGCGCTCCCCGCAACGCTTACCCGTGAACCAGGGCGATCCTTCGGCTAGGATGTCGTACCGTTGAGCTCACATGACTAGCGAAATAGACGACGCGAGCGCGGAATCCCGGTTGCTTGAATCGGCCCGCAAGGGCGACCGGGCCGCGCTGACTGCCCTGCTCGAACGCCATCAGCAGAGGGTCTTCGGCTTCGGGGTGAAGATGTGTGGCGACTCGGAAGACGCCAAGGACGTCGCACAGGACACCCTTCTCACCATGGCGCGCACCATGAAGGACTTCCGCGGCGAGGCTTCGCTTTCCACGTGGCTATACACCGTGGCTCGCAGCTTTTGCATCAAGAAGCGACGACGAACCAAAGGCGCGCCGGCCTTTCACGAGCCGCTCGACAGGGTCCATCACGACATCTCCGGCGAACCTTCGTCGACGCCGGAACAGGCGCTGTTAGGCCGCGAGGCGCGCGAAACCGTCGCGGCGGCGCTCGACGAGCTCGAGCCCGAGGCGCGGGAGGTGGTGGTCTTGCGCGACATCGAAGGCCTGACCGCCGCCGAGGTCGCCGAGGTCACGGGCGTGAGCGTGGCCGCGGTGAAGAGCCGCCTGCACCGCGCGAGGGCCGCCCTGCGCGAACACTTGCTCGCCCTGGTGGGCGGCGAGCCTGCCCTGGCGGCCAGGCCGTCCTGCCCGGACGTTCTCACCATGCTTTCGAAGAAGCTGGAAGACGAGATTGGCCCAGATGTGTGCGCGGAGATGGAAGAGCACGTGGCGGGTTGCCCGCACTGCGCCGGCGTTTGCGACTCCCTCAAACGCACGCTCGCACTGTGCAAGTCGCTGCCCACGCCAACGGTCCCCGAGCACGTACAAGAGTCTTTGCGCAAGGCGGTGGCTTCGGCGCTGGGCGAGAACGAGAAATAGGGGCCTCCGCGGGAGAAGAACCACAGCACGGAGTTGAAAGAGCGCGCTGTGCTCTGTCTGACCTCTGTGTCCTCCGTGGTTTCCCGCGAATCGTGTACACTGCGGTCAATGAGCAAGAGCGACGAGATCCGCACCCTGGCGGACAAGATCCGCAAGGGCGGCGCGCAGAAGTACCACGACAGCAACCGCGCCGTGGGAAAGCTGTTCTGCCGAGAGCGCATCGCGCGACTGTGCGACGAAGGGGGCAAGGACTTCGTCGAGGACGGACTTTTCGCCAATGCCGCGGCGGCCGACTTGCCCGCCGACGGAGTGGTGACCGGCATTGGAACCATCCACGGCCGTCCCGTGGCCATCATGGCCAACGACCAGACCGTCAAGGCCGGCTCCTGGGGCGCGCGCACCGTCGAGAAGATCTTGCGCATCCAGGAAGCCGCCGGACGCCTCCGCTTGCCCCTCGTGTACCTGGTGGATTCGGCGGGCGCGCGCATCACGGATCAGCTCGACATGTTTCCTGGCCGCCGCCACGCCGGTCGCATCTTTCGCAACCAGGTCCGCCTGTCGGGTTCAATCCCGCAGCTCTGTCTGCTGTTCGGCCCGTCCGCCGCCGGCGGCGCCTACATCCCCGCGTTCTGCGACGTGGTGTTCATGGTCGAGGGCAACGCCTCGATGTATCTGGGCTCGCCGCGCATGGCCGAGATGGTGATCGGCGAAAAGACCACGCTGGAGGAGATGGGCGGAGCGCGCATGCATTGCGAGGTCTCGGGCTGCGCCGACCTCCTGGCCAAAGACGAGGCGTCCTGTCTTGCGCAGGCGCGCGACTACCTTGCCTTCATGCCGCAAAATGCCCAAGACCGCGTGTCCGACGTCACCTCCCGGCAGCCCGCAAGCGACAAGCGCATCGACGACCTCGTGCCGGAAAACCAGAACCAGTCCTTCGACATGCTCGCGCTCGTCGACACGCTGGTCGACGCGGGCAGTTTCTTCGAAATCAAGAAGCGCTTCGCACGCGAGCTGATCACCGGATTCGCCCGCCTCGGTGGTCGGGCCGTGGGCATCGTGGCCAACCAACCCAAGTGGAAAGGCGGCGTGCTCTTCGTGGACTCGGCGGACAAGGCCGCGCGCTTCGTGTGGTTGTGCGATGCCTTCGGCATTCCCTTGCTGTTTCTCTCCGACGTGCCTGGCTTCATGATCGGCAGCGTGGTCGAACGCGCCGGTATCATCCGCCATGGCGCGAAGATGATCTCGGCCATCGCGGACGCCGCGGTGCCGAAGATCAGCGTGATCCTGCGCAAGGCCTACGGCGCGGGCCTTTACGCCATGTGCGGCCCCGCCTTCGACACCGATGCGACGCTGGCCCTGCCCCAGGCCAGCATCGCCGTGATGGGCGCCGAGGCCGCGGTCAACGCCGTCTATGCCAACAAGATCAGCGGGAAGCCGGAGGCGGAACGGGCCGCCTACGTGGAAGATCTGCGCCGCGCGTACCGCGAAGACATCGACATCATGAAGCTGGCCTCGGATCTGCACGTCGACGCCGTGGTTCCCGGCGACGGCCTGCGGGACGATCTCATCCGCCGCTTCGCCACCATGACCGCGAAGATGGACTGCGGCTACCCGCGCCGCCGGCCGGTCTTGCCGGTGTGAGCCGCTGTCCTACCGGCCCGGCCTGAACTTCGTCGTGATCCAGTAGGTTGCTTCATCCGGGTCCGTGGTCGCAAGCGTGGGCAGACCACGATTGTTGACCGACGGCTCGAAGAATTTCTCCGAGAGCTGATCTTCCGGGCGAATGACCAGCGCAAATCGTTCCAGGACCCCGGCGAAGGTCGCGGCTACCATCTTGGCCAGGCCGTGCAGATCGGAGATCGTGAGCGCGACCGAGCTTTCGCGCAAATCGACGAGCACCCTCTTGGCGCCGAGGCGGGTAATTTCTCCTCGCACTCGATCGAATAGAGGCACCATGGACTCTTCCGTCACCGGCGCGCGAATGCTCACCTCGAGGTAGGGGACCGTCGCCTCGACCATCCGCACATTCACCTTGGCCGCCGTCTTCCTCGTTGGCCTCGACCTTCGCTTCGGCTTCGACGTGGTCTTGGCGGAGATTTTCTTGGTCTTCTTCATGGCGCTAGGGGGAAGCACACTGTCCACGTTGGCGCAGGAAGTGGTCGGCCAGGACCAAGGCCATCATGGCCTCGACGATAGGTACCGCGCGCGGCAGCACGCAGGGATCGTGACGGCCTCGCGCCTGCAGGGTCGTGCTGTTACCGTCGACATCCACGGTTTCTTGCGCCATCAGGATGGTGGCGGTGGGTTTGAAAGCGGCGCGAACGACGATGTCCTCCCCGTTCGAGATGCCGCCTTGAATGCCGCCCGAGCGGTTGCTGCGCGTGCGCACCCTGCCCTGCTCGGCGTAAAACGCGTCGTTGTGCTGCGAGCCGCGCAGGCGGGTGCCGGCGAAGCCGGTGCCGCTCTCGAAGCCCTTGCACGCGGGTAAGGAGAGCAACGCCTTGCCGAGATCCGCCTCCAGTCGATCGAAGACCGGCTCGCCCAAGCCCGGCGGGGACCCTGCGCGCCACCGCCTCCACCACGCCGCCCACGGAGTCGCCCGCCTTTCGAACGGAGTCGATGAGATCGATCATGGTCTGCGCGACCTTCTCGTCCGGACAGCGCACGATATTGCTTTCCACCTTGTCGCGGGTCACCGTCGCAGGGTCGATCTCCGCCTCGATGTCACAAACTCGTTTCACATAGGCCACGACCTCGATGGCGGCCGCCTCGGCGAGCAACTTGCGCGCGATGGCGCCGGCCGCGACCCGGCCGATGGTTTCGCGCGCGCTGGCTCGACCGCCTCCCGCCACGGCGCGAATGCCGTACTTGGCTTGATAGCTGTAGTCGGCGTGCGACGGACGGTACTTGGTACGCATCTCGTCGTAGTCGCCAGCGCGCGCATCGCCATTGCGCACCAGCAGCGCGATGGGCGTGCCCAAGGTCAGGCCACCCTCGACGCCGGAAAGAATCTCGACCTGGTCCGCCTCGTCGCGGTGGCTGGTAATGCGGCTTTGGCCCGGTCGGCGACGGTCCAGCTCGACCTGGATCTCCTCGCGGCCGATGGCGAGGCGCGGGGGACACCCGTCGACCACGACGCCGATACCCGGCCCGTGGGACTCGCCCCAGGTCGCGATCCGGAAGAGCTCGCCGAAGGTACTTGCCAAGATAAGTGGCTAGGCTACCACAGCCGGACGCGAACCGCTGCGCGAGAGGCCTTCTGTTTTTAGTGGAATCTGTCGAAGTTTTTCTTCAACGTACGCCCATGAGCACCACGAACGGATTGCCGCGAAAGTGGACCATCGCGGATTCCGCTGAAACCTACGGCATCAAGTACTGGTCGAACGGGTACTTCTCGATCAACGAGGCTGGCCACGTCGTCAGCCACCCGCAGGGACCCGAGGCTGGCAGCATCGACCTCAAGGAACTGGTCGGCGAGGTGGTCCGGCGCGGCATCGGGTTGCCGCTCCTCATTCGCTTCTCGGACATCCTGAAGAGCCGGGTCGTGGATCTGCACGAGGCCTTCAAGCGCGCCATGACCGAGTACGGCTACAAGGGCGACTATCGGGGCGTCTACCCCATCAAGGTCAACCAGAACCGCTACGTGGTGGAGGAGATCACGCAATTCGGACGGCCCTACCACTACGGCCTCGAAGCAGGATCCAAGCCCGAATTGCTCGCCGTCATGGGTATTCTCGACGACGAGGAGGCGCTGATCGTCTGCAACGGTTACAAAGACGAGGAGTACATCGAGACCGCGCTCATGTGCTCCAAGCTCGGGCGCAAGGTGATGATCGTCGTCGAAAAGTTTTCCGAGCTGGAGCTCATCGCCAATACCGCGAGGAAGATCGGCGTCAGGCCGCGCATCGGCATGCGCATCAAGCTGGCGTCGAAGGGCTCGGGCCGCTGGGAAGGGTCGGGCGGCGACCGATCGAAGTTCGGGCTTTCTACGCGTGAAGTCGTCGAGGCGGTGCGCTACCTCGGTGAAATCGACATGTTGTCTTGCTTCGAGCTCATCCACTTCCACCTGGGCAGCCAGATCTCCGCCATCCGCGCCATCAAGAATGCGATGCGTGAGGCGGGGCGTTACTTCGTCGAGATCGTGAGGCTGGGTGCGCCGCTCAAGTACTTCGACGCCGGTGGCGGCCTGGGCGTCGACTACGACGGATCGCAAACCAACTTCGCGTCGTCGATGAATTACACCTTGCAGGAATACGCCAACGATCTCGTGTTCAGCCTGCAAGAGATCTGCGATGCCGCCGGGGTCTCACAGCCGACCATCGTCACCGAATCCGGCCGCGCCGTGGTCGCGCACCATTCGATGCTGATCGTGGATGCCCTCGGCGTCGGCGAATTCGACGTGGGCAAGGCGCCGGACAAGCTGCCCGACCATGCCTCGCGCGTGGTACGCAACCTGTTCGACACCTGGCGCGACATCTCGAGCAAGAACGTGCGCGAGGCCTACCACGACGCGCTCGAATACCGGGAAGAGGCGCTGTCGCTTTTCTCTCTCGGCAGCCTCTCTCTGCCCGAACGCGTGGTGGCCGAGGACGTCTTCTGGGCCATCTGCCAAAAGATCCTCAAACTGGTGCGTGACATGCGCGAGGTGCCTGAGGAATTCGAGGGCCTGGAGCGCAACCTGTCGGACACCTACTTCTGCAACTTCTCCATGTTCCAGTCCCTGCCCGACATCTGGGCCATCGACCAACTCTTTCCCATCATGCCCATCCACCGCCTGGGCGAAGAGCCCACGCGGCGGGCGGTTCTGGCCGACATCACCTGCGACTCCGATGGGAAGATCGACCACTTCATCGATCGGCGCGACGTGAAGAACGTGCTCGAATTGCACGCGCTCGTGCCCGGCGACGAGTATTACCTGGGTGTGTTCCTGGCGGGCGCCTACCAGGAGATCCTGGGCGATCTGCACAACCTGTTCGGCAACAGCAACACCGTGCACGTGTCGCTGGCGCCGGGCGGAGGCTACCAGATCGAGCACGTGGTAACCGGCGACACCGTGACCGACGTGCTCAAGTACGTCAGCTACGCGCGCGAGGATCTAGTGGCGCGTGTGCGCCGCTTCGCCGAGCAAGCCGTGCGCGGCAATGGCATGAGCCTGGAGGAAACCCGCTCGCTCTTGCGCATGTACGAGGAAGGCCTGTCCGGGTACACGTATCTGGAACAGACGTAGTCGCGCCCCCGTCCAATGCCGAGGATCGAGTGCGGGCCAACCTCGCACCCACCCCGTCAATGCTCGCAGATTCGTGGCATAGTCGCTCAATGACTACCGTTCGCCGTACGTATGACTGGGCCTTCACACGCCTGCTGGAACGGCCGTTCACTCCATCGCCGAAGCATCCACGGTGAGAGTGGACAGCTCGCATGTTCCATCGTGACAGACGGCGGCGGCCTTGCAGATCGCGTTGGTCAGCAGCGCGCAGGGAGGGGCCGGATTGCAGACCGGCTCTGCGCTCGACACGTCGGCCTGGTAACCCGCGTAACTGGCCGTGTTGATGGCCGAGTTGGGACATCCCGGACCACAGCATCCCAACGTCCCTTCGAAGGCAGGCACGCAATCCAAATCGGCCGAACAGCTCTTCTCGCTCGCGGAAATCGCGACCGTATGAGCCGTGGTCGAGGAAGTACCGCCACAGCTTAGAAACAGGGACGCGAGCCCCAGGGAGCACCACGAGAACACAACTTTTCGCATGTGACATTCCCCATGCAAACGCCACGCCACCAGAGCTCGTTCGCGGTGGGCTCCGAATCTCGCCGAATGCTGATTTTCGGCCTCAAGATTCTGAGGACTCCAAGGACAACTACGGGTTCGCGCGCAGCGTGACTGCGATGCGGTCGTCGTAGAGCGTGGTGATGCCTTCGAACCCGGAGTCGGTCCCCAAGATGATCCACAGCCTTCCGTCCGAGGTGCTGGTCACGGGAAAGTCGGACAGGGTGAACGTCTTTGGTTCGTAGGTCAGGTCGGGGCAAACCTTGGTGTTGCCGAGATCTCCGACCATCTTCATGTCAGCGCCGCCTGACGACTGGTTGCCCTTGTCGATGTCGAGCTGTAGCCAACCTAGGTTGTCGAGGATGGCGACAGGCTCCGAGGACAAGGCTAGCGGTCGAGCACGTGCACCCAATCTACCCGCTCGAAGCCATCGGCCAGCCTTTGCGTCTTCTCGATACCCGCCGTCGGGGCTATTCGTACAACTCCGCGCTCGTGAGCGAGCTGGTGCCATCGAATCCGCCTGCGATGAGCACGTCTCCGCTTGGCAACAACGCCTTGACGGCCCAGTTTGACATCCACAAGCATACGAATCATCATCATTCCTATGCGCACAACGCTCGATCTTCCGGCGCAGCTTCTGGACGAGGCGCAGCGACTGCTTGGTTTCAAATCCAAGACCGACACGGTGGTGCTATCTCTGACGGAGCTGGTCCGCCACCGTCGAATTGATGAGCTGAAGAGCCTTGCCGGGCATGTGGATCTTGGCATCGATCTTGGACGCTCTCGCCGCCGGCCCGGCTTGTCTCGTGTCGCGGGGGGAAGGCAGAACGCTATCGCTCTACCCGCGGACGTGCCAACCGGCAGGCGAAGTCGTGATTGCGGTCGATACCTCGGTGTGGATCGACTTCTTCCGCGGGCGGATGCCCGTCGTGGAGAGGTTGTCGGGCTTGCTCGACCGCGACGAGGTTGCCCTGCCGGTATCGGTGAAGATCGAGATCCTCTCGGGTGCAAGAAAGTCGGAGTCGCAGCGTCTTGAGCGTCTTCTTGCGGCTCTGCCGGTGCTGTATCCCACGGAGGATCTCTGGAAGCTTCTGGAGAAATGGGTGACCGCTGGCGCTGCCGCCGGCCAGCGCTTTGGCGTGGGCGACCTGCTGGTCGCGGCCTTGGCCGCCGAGCACGACTGTTCTCTCTGGTCTCTGGACAGCGACTTCGCGCGAATGGCGAGTCTTCGGATGGTTACGCTCGCAGAGGTCTGACGGCGGCCGGAACTCGCCATCGCGGACGCTTTCGCGCAGGTCGTCCGCCAAGTCGAAAGCGAAGGACCGGCCGAGGTTCGTGGCATTGGCGGCAACCTGGGTCGCGCCGTGAAGACGTCGGGGACGACCACGTGCGCGGTGTCACCGGCAGTCGCCGGGTGGAAAGAGCAGGCGGTCGGGGTGCGACTTGGCGAACGCCTCCAACTCGCCTCGGGTGTAGCCGTCGGGGCTTCCACAGGGCAGCCGGCGGCGGATGAATTCGCGGATGATGGTCGCGGCGCGATCCCCATCGGGCGACCGGTCGGTCTCGTACCACAGCTCGTAGATAATACGACGCCGCTCGCGCACGCTGTAGCGCCCGTCGCCCCAGAGCTCGTCGAGCCGGGCAGGCAGGTCTGCGAGCGACCGTTTCATTTCAGCGACGCGCGCTGCGATGGCCAGCTTGATCCTGAATTCGAAGGTGGCGGACAGAAAGCGCGCCTTCTCCGGGCTGTAGGGATCTTGGCCCAGCCCGCGCATCAGCTCGTCGGTCAGGTCGAAGGTTCCGCTCACCGCGATGATGTTCGCCGTGGGCGGAAAATAGCAGCTCGAACCCGGCGGACAGATTTCCGACTGCACCATCCCGCGGGGCGGTGGCGCGGGCTCGGGTGGCGGGGTGGCCTCGCGCCCTCGTCGCTTGCCGAGGTAGTCGCGCAGGGTGCTCTCCAGTGTGGGACCTCGCGGGCGCGCCCCCTTCTCGAAAAACGGAAACGAGATGGATCCGTGCTTGTCCTTGAAAGAGACCAGGCCATCGCGACCAACCCTGGCCTCGAAATGGGGGCTGGTGTAGAGGTATCCGTCGCGTACCTGTCGCAGCGGGTATTCGGCCTTGGCCGAAACGTCGACGGGCTTCATCTGCGGCAACCACGGCGGTACCCCGGCGTCGCGACCCGCCGCCGGCTCGGCGCCCAGCCCAATGAGAAGGAGTGCGCATGCGAGAGTCATCGCCAAAGTCCCATGGTTCCTCACCCCTTGCGGAAAGCCTTGGCGTAAAGGTGGCTGCCCAGGCGACGAATGCGCTCGTTCTCTTCGGGCGAGAGCGGCCCCTCGTCGAGCGCCGCCAGGGCCTCGTCCATCTGCTCGCCGCTTTTGGGACCGGTCATGCACACGTTGAAGTCGGGATTGCTGAGCACGAAGCGATAGGCGTCGCGCGCTCGCATGGGCGCCTCGCCCGCGGGTGCGTTGCCGGGCTTGAGCAGCGAGCCCCAGCGGGTGACCGTGTAGGCCACGGTGCCGGGGCGGTTCTCCGCCGGCAGGTGAGGAAAGACGTCGCGCTCGGCGCCGGTGTGGGCGGCGTTGTAACGAACGTGCAGGATGCCGTAGCGTGGGTCCTTGGCCAGCTCGACGAAGGTCGGCCGGTTGTGCGACGAGATCGCGAGGTGGCGAAACATGCCCTTTGCGCGCATCCGCTCCGCGCGCTCCATGATTTTCTTCGGTGGGATGACGTTGTACCAACCGAGTAGCAGCACGTCGCAATGGTCGATGCCGAGCAAGCGCAGCTCCTTGCCGAGGGTGCGTTCCATGTACCAAGGCCAGCGTAGGTAGCTTTGCAAGACGATCACCAGCTCGTCGCGCTTGCCCGCCGCCACGAGCTGCTTGATGGCCGCGGTCATCCCCTTGCGCGGCAGCGAGCCGTGGTACCAGTAATTCACGCCGCGGTAGAAGGCGCTCAGAAGGGATTTCTCATCGACGCCATAGCCCCCCGAAACCGCCACCGGGCACACCGAAAGCCCGGTACGCCCCAGCGTGACTCGTTTCGGAAATGCAGCCATGGCAAGATCATGGCGCAGACGGGACGCGGAGGCTACTCGGTGGAGCAAGACCTTTCGGCCCCCCAAGCACCCTGGCCGGTGCCCTGGGCTATGGACCGACCGAACCGTCCTCGGGGGCCGCAGCGCCATGGGATTGCACCAGCAGGCTGCCCTGGGCGCGGATGTCGGCGGACGAGGCGCCCACGGCGATATCGAACACGCCGTCTTCCACGCGCCAGCCATGGCTGGCGACGTCCCACAAGGCGAGATCCTTGGCGGCGAGGGTGAAGGCGACGGTTTGCGACTGCCCCGGGTCCAGGTGAATGCGCTGAAAGCCGCGCAGCTCCTCGATGGGCCGGGGCGCGCTGGCGAAGGCGTCGTGGGCGTACAGCTGCACGACCTCGTCACCGGCGCGCGGGCCCGCGTTGCTGACGTCCACGGTGATGGTGGCGGAGCCGGTGGGAGCGATGCTCGTCGGCACCACCCGGAAATTGGCGTACGAGAAGGACGTATACGAAAGGCCGAAACCGAAGGGATAAAGCGGCGTGCCGTTGAAGTAAAGGTAGGTCCGTCCCTTGCGCAGGTCGTAGTCGCCGATGGGTGGCAACGTGGTCGCGCCGCTGTACCAGGTCGTGGTCAGCTTGCCGCCGGGATTCACATCCCCAAACAGGGCGTCCGCGATGGCGGTGCCCTGCTCTTGGCCATCGTAGAAGGAGGTCAGGATCGCGGGCACGTTCTTCTGTGTCCAGTCGACGGCCACCGGCCCGGCCGTGACCAGCACGACGATGGTCTTGGGATTGGCGGCGAACACGGCCTGGATGAGATCGCCTTGCGCGCCCGGCAGGTTCCAGTCCGGCCGATCCATTTCCTCGCGCAACACGTCCTGACTCGTGCCCACGAGCACCACCGCCACGTCGGACTGCCGCGCGAGACTGGCCGCCGCGTCGATGGCGGCCTGATCCTTGTCCCCCGTGACGGTGCAGCCTTGCTGGTACGCGACCACCACGCTGCTGGGCGGGGGAAACTTCGCTTGCATGCCTGCCAGCGCGCTCACGGTGTGGTCAGGATAGCCGCTGTAGCCGCCCAGGGTAACGTCGTCGCCGTGCGGCCCGATGACCGCGATCGAGCGCACCGCCGCGCGGTCGAGCGGCAGCAGGCCCCCGTCGTTCTTCAGCAGCACGATGGCTGCCCGGGCGGCCTCGAGCGCGAGCGCGGCGTGCGCCTGCGACTCGATGACATCGGCGCCGATCGCGCGATAGGGGACCTGGTCCGCGGGATCGAATTCGCCGAGCAGGAAGCGCGCCCGCAGCACCCGCGTGAGTGCCAGGTCCACGTCGCTCTCGGTCACCAAACCCTGGTCGAGCGCTGCTTGCAGCTCGTTCGGATAGGTCGCGCCGCAATTCAGATCCGTGCCCGCCTGCAGGGCGATGGCCGCGGCCTCGGTCGTGGTGGAGGTGTAGTTGTGGCTGTTGGCGATGTCCCACACGGCGTCGCAGTCCGATACCACGTAGCCTTGGAAGCCCCACGACTGGCGAAGGATGTCGTGCAGAAGCAGGGGATTGGCGGACGCCGGAACCCCGTTTATGCTGTTGTAGGCGGCCATGACGGAGAAGGCGCCGGCCTCGACCACGGTGGCCTCGAAGGCAGGCAGGTAATACTCGTGCAGGAGTTGCTCGTCGATGTCGGAAGACCCCGTGTGCCGGTTGTATTCCGAGTTGTTGGCGTCGAAGTGCTTGGGCGTGGCCACGGTCTTGAGGTACTTGGGATCGTCGCCCTGCATGCCACGCACGAAGGCCACGCCCATCTTCGCCATGAGATAGGGATCCTCGCTGTACGACTCCTCGAAACGACCCCAGCGTGGATCGCGCAGCATATTGATGACCGGCGCCCAGTAGGTGAGCCCCTTGCCCGACTTCACGTTGAATCCGCGCGCTTCGTCGGAGATGGCCGATGCTACCCGCTCCACCAGCCCGGGATCCCAGGTACTGGCGAGCGCGATGGCCTGCGGGAACGACGTCGCTCCCTCGGTGAGCACCCCGTGGAGCCCCTCGTTCCAGTAGTTGTAGGCCGCGAGGCCGAGCCGGAAAACCGCGGGGGCGTTGTTCTGCAATTGCGCGATCTTCTCCGCGTAGGTCATCTGCGCCACCAAGGCGGAAACCCGGTCGTCCGCCCAATGCCTGGACGGCGCCGCATCGGCGCTGTCTACGGACGGCTGAACCTCGGCGTCCAAGGCAACGCCGCCGTCGATTCCCTCGGTCGTACGGTGGGTGCCCGCGCATGCAGCCACGGCCGCGCAACAGGCCAGCAAGGCTGGCCATCCATGAGGTCGCTTTCGGTCCATCGCCACCGCGACGGAGTATCCATCATTTGCCCCTTCGAACCAACGGCGCTGACGTGCGGACGCCTGGTTGCCAGACCCGACACCCCGGGCCTACGCAACCGGCTCACTCTTCGTACTGGCGGGCCGAGTGGAAGGTGCCGCATAGGCGAAGGTCAACTTCTCACCGTCGAGATCCACGCTCACGCTGCCGCCACTCGCCAGCGCACCGAAGAGCAACTCGTCGGTGAGCGGGCGCTTGACCTCCTCCTGGATCACACGGGCAAGTGGACGCGCGCCGTTCATCGGGTCGTGCCCCTTCTTGGCCAGGTACGCACGCGCGCGCGGCGAAAGTTGCAGCGTCACCCTGCGCTCGGCGAGCTGCCCGGACAGCTCGGCGATGAACTTGTCCACGATTTGCAGCATCTCGGCCTCGCCGAGCGGCGCGAAGTCGACCTTGGCATCGAGGCGGTTGCGGAACTCGGGCGAGAACATGCGCTTGAAGGCTTCGTCGGAATCGCCGAAACGTTCACCCGCGCCGAAGCCGGGTAGGTGCTTCGAGAGGTCGCGCGCGCCCACATTGCTGGTCATGATGAGGACCACGTGCCGGAAGTCGGACTGGCGCCCGTTGTTGTCGGTCAGCGAGCCGTGATCCATGACCTGCAGTAGGATATTGAAGAGATCCGGGTGCGCCTTCTCGATCTCGTCGAGCAGCAGCACGGCATGCGGCGTCTTGTGGATGGCGTCGGTCAGAAGCCCGCCCTGATCGAAACCGACGTAACCGGGCGGTGCCCCGATGAGGCGCGAAACCGTGTGCCGCTCCATGTACTCCGACATGTCGTAGCGAAGGAAGCTCACCCCCAGAATCTCGGCGAGTTGCTTGGCCAGCTCGGTCTTGCCTACGCCGGTCGGCCCGGCGAAAAGAAAACACCCGATGGGGCGGCCGGGCTGGCCGAGTCCTGCGCGGTTCATGCGAATGGCCTGACACACGCGCTCGACCGCCTTGTCCTGGCCGAAGAGGCGCGCCTTGATCTCGGTTTCCAGATTGCGCAGGCGTTCGCGGTCGGTGGAAGCCGCGCGTCTGGGTGGGATGCGCGCCATGGTGGCGACCACGGCCTCGATGTCGCGCGCACGCACCCGCATGGGGGTGTCCTTCTTCCCAGCCTCGTCGCCGGCGCGCAGCTTGAGGATGGCACCCGCCTCGTCGATGAGATCGATGGCCTTGTCGGGCAGTTTACGCTCGGACAGGTAGCGGTCCGCCAGCTCGGCGGCCATGCGCAACGATTTCGGACTGTATTTCACGCCGTGGAATTCCTCGTAGTGGCGACGCAGTCCACGCAGCACCTTGACCGAGTCGGCCACGTTCAGCTCGGACACCTCGATGGTCTGGAACCTTCGTGCCAGCGCGCGGTCCTTCTCGATGTGCCCGCGCAGCTCCTTGTGGGTGGTGGTGCCGATGCAGCGGATGCGCCCGCTCGAAAGCAATGGCTTGAGCAGGTTCGAGGCGTCGATACTGCCCCCCGAAACCGCCCCCGCGCCGACGATGGTGTGCAGCTCGTCGACGAAGACAACCGCATTGTCCTTCTCCTCCACCGCGCGCAAGACCGCCTTGAAGCGTTCCTCGAAGTCGCCTCGGTAGCGCGTGCCTGCCAGCAGCGCGCCCATGTCCAGCGAGTAGATGGTCGTCCCGTGCAATGCCCTTGGCGCTTCACCCGACTCGATGCGCGCGGCCAAGCCTTCGACGATGGCGGTCTTGCCCACGCCGGGATCGCCGACGAACAAGGGGTTGTTCTTGCGCCGCCGGGCCAGGACGTGCAGCGCCCGCTCGACCTCCTTGTAGCGCCCGACCAGCGGGTCGATCTCGCCCTTGCGCGCCCGTTCGTTCAAGTTGACGGCATAGGCTGACAGTGGATCCCTGGCCGGACCTTCTTCGCCCTGCTCCTCGGGCGTGCCGGACCCCGCAGCTCCGTCCCCGTCGCTCGATCCCGGCAACAGCTTCGAAGTTCCGTGCGAGATGGTGGTGAGTAGGTCCAGACGCGAGATGCCTTCCTCTTTCAGGAAGTGCACGGCGTGGCAGTCGCGTTCGCCGTACATGGCCACCAGCACGTGCGGCCCCTCGACCTCCGAGCGACCCGCGCCAAGAATATGGTTCACGGCATTCTGGATGACGCGTAAAAATCCCATGCTGGGCTGCGCGTGACGGAATTCCTCGGCAGGCTCGCCGCCGTTCGCGTCCTCAGCCTGTGGCTCCCCGCTCCTGGCCTGGCGCTCGGGCGACGCCGGCAAGGCGGGAATTGCGCTGGCCAGGAACTTTTCCAGTTTTACGCGCACCCGCGGCAAGGCGCCACCGCACTTCTTGATGACGTCGGCGGTTCGGGCGTCGTCGAGCAGCGCGAGCAGCAGGTGCTCGAGGCTGGAGAACTCGTGACCGCGCCGGGTGGCGTCGGCCAGCGCCTTGCGCACCGCCAGCTCGAGTTCCTGGCTCAGCATGACTGCCTTCGCACAGAGCATTCCAGAGGCATCTCGTGCTTGCGCGCGAAAGTGACCACCTGGTTCGCCTTGGTTTCCGCGAGGTCACGTGGGTAGACCCCGGCCACGCCGATCCCTTTGGTATGTACGTGCATCATGATGTCATTGGCCGTGGCGACGTCGTGGTGGAAGAACTTCATCAGCACGTACACGACGAAGACCTGCGTGGTGTAGTCGTCGTTGTGAAGCACAACCTCGAAGAGACGCGGCTGGTCCACCTCGACCTTCTCAAGGGTCCCAACTTCGCGCTCGTCCTGTGGGTTACGCTTCGCCATGGCTCCCAGAACGGTTAGCTTGGCACGTGTGTGGATACGATCAAGATCGAGGGTGCGACTTCCACACGGGAATCCTCCAATGGCTTGGCGCCCTCGGAACCCGCCTCCGGCATGCGACTTCACCAACCCGGTCCCGCCAGAGAATCGTCGTATACTTCGTGCCAACATGGATCTTTCGTTTTTCGACAAGACCGCCTGCGCAGGGAGGCGTGCTCGCTTGGCCGCCCGTCTCGGCCCCCATCCTGCCCTCGTCGCCTCCGGCGCCCCGCGTCCACGCGGCACTCACCGCGGCCTACAACCTTTTCGTGCCGCCAGCCACTTTCTCTACTTGTTCGGGCTGCACCTGCCGCGGGCGATGGGGCTTTGGACCAGTGAGACGTGGCAACTCTTCTTGCCCGAGCCGGCGGCGGACGCGGCCTTATGGACCGGCGCCGAGCCGGGATTCGCCGAGCTGTCCGAGATTCTCGGGGTGCCGGTTCTGTCCATGGACAAGCTCCAAGGAGTCATGCGGCCCGGGGCGACCGCCACCCTTCCGTCGCCGGATGTCGAAACCTGCCTGGAGCAGTCCCGTCTGGTCGGCCGGGAGATTCGTCCAGGCAAGCTGGCGACCGATGACGAGCCCCTGGCCGACGCCATCATCGACCTGCGTCTGGTCCACGACCAGGCCGGCATCGCCGGCCTGCGCGAGGCCGCGCAGGCCACGGTTGCAGCGCACGAGGCCGGCCTGCGCGCCATCCACCCTGGTATCCACGAGAGCGTGGTGCGCGCCGCCATCGAGGCCGAGCTCATCGCGCGCAACATGACCACTTCGTACAACTCGATCGTGTCGGTGCACGGAGAAGTGCTCCACAATGAAGTCCACCACCTCACCCTGGCCGAGGGCGATCTACTCCTGGTGGACGCGGGTGCCGAGACCGCCGGGGGTTGGGCCGGCGACGTAACCCGCACCTGGCCGGTGCGTGGACGTTACTCTCCGACTCAACGCGACCTATACGAGATCGTGCTGCGCGCGCAGCTTGCCGCGGTGCAAGCGGTTCGGCCGGGGCAGCGTTACCTGGAGTTGCAGGGCATCGCCGCGCGCACCATCGCGGATGGGTTGGTGGCTCTCGGCATCCTGCAAGGCGATCCGGCGGAACTGGTCGCCGACGGCGTGGTGGCGCTGTTCTTTCCACACGGAGTGGGACACCTCATCGGCCTGGACGTCCACGACCTGGACGACCTCGGCGACCGCGCGACCTACGCGCCTGGACGCATGCGGTCGGCCAATCCCGGCCTCAAGGCACTGCGCCTCGACCGCGATTTGGCTCCCGGGATGGCGGTGACGGTCGAGCCAGGCTTCTACCAGGTCCCCGCAATCCTCGAGGATCCGGAACGCACGCGCGTTGCCAAGGACCGCTTGCGCCGCGACCGGCTTGTCCCCTTTCGCGACGTGCGTGGCATCCGCATCGAAGACACCATCCTGGTGACCGACGGCGGCCACGACAATCTGACCGAGAGCCTGCCCAAGGCGCCGACGGCGATCGAGGCCGCGATGCGCGCTACTTGACGAACTTCACCGCCACGACCGTCGCCGCGATCAGAAGCGCCACCACCAACACGACGCGAACGATCTTCCACACGCGCGAGGGGGGGCGCGCCACCCCTTCGGTCGCGCGCGCCGCACCGCCGCCGCGCCCGGAGGGGGCCGTGAGTGGAGGCAGGTGCGTCCGTTCCTCGATCGGGCGCTTCGAGTGGCGGAGATTGGGCCCAGATGTCGAGAGCGGCAAGGAGTGTCGCTCCGCCCGTTGTTGCCCCTTGGGGTCCGGCGAGGAGGAGGAGGGCGAAAGCCCCAAATTGATGACCAGCGCGCTCATCTGTTCCTCCTCCTGGCTATCCGAGGCAGGCTCCTCGATGTGCAGACCCAGGCTCGCACGCAGCTCCTCGATCTCTTGCCGGCGCTCTTCCTCGGTGAAGGCGACTTCGGGCAGTTGTACCGCGGGTAGGTCTTCCGTCGTCGTGGCAAGCTCGTCGTAGCTGACGGGCATGTGCAACGGTTGCGCGGGAAAAACCGACAGCGACCCCGGCATGAGTCTCGACGGGCGATCGTCCCCGAGACCTTCCAGGGCCGCGCAGAAATCCCCGGCGCTCTGGAAGCGATGCTCGGGCTGTTTGGCGAGAAGGCGCAAGACGATCGCATTCAAGGCGGGGCTGATCGCCCCTGGAACCATTTCGCTCGGCGGCCGCGGTGCTCTCTCGACATGGGCCTGCCATATATCCACCGCGGTCGGGCCGTCGAACGGCAAGCTCCCAGTCAGGGTTTCGTAAAGCAACACCCCGAGCGAATACAGATCGGCGCGCGCGTCGACTTTGAGCCCGCGACACTGCTCGGGAGACATGTAGTGGGGCGTGCCGACGTTGACTCCGGCGGCGGTACGCGGGCCACCGTGGCTGAGGCGAGTATCCACGCCCTCCACGAGCTTGGCCAGACCGAAATCCACCAGTTTGACCCTCTGCCCACCGGCCAACGCCGTGGAAAGCAGGAGGATGTTCTCCGGCTTGAGATCTCGGTGAACGATTCCCTTCGAGTGCACGGCCACCAGTGCATGTCCAACTTCCAGGAAGATCGGAACGGCTTCAACCACAGGCAGGCGCACCCGCTCGCGCAGCACGTCGCCGAGGTTGCGCCCTTCGAGATACTCCATCACGTAGTAGTGGCGCCCATCGGTCAGCCGACCGAAGGAGAAGATGTCGACCAGCCCGGGATGCTGGATGTCGTTCACGGCGCGCGCTTCGAGCACGAAACGGCGGATGGCGTTCTTGTTCTTGGCCAGCCGTGCCGCCAGCACCTTGATGGCGACTTTCTTGCCGATGATGGGGTGGACGGCACTGTAGACCGTCCCCATACCGCCCTCCCCGATGCGATCCAGGATCTCGTACTCGCCCACCTTCGTGCCCGACGAGAGCTTCGTACCGAGAGAAGTGCCACCCGCGTCAAAGGCACTCGATGGGGGCGTCCCCTGCGCTTCGACCGGCGAAGCGACCGCGATACCGGCGGTTGCTACGGTCTTCGTGTCGGATCGGCCGGGACAGTCGAAGTTGGATTCCGTACCGTGCGCCGCCCTACCGCAATAGGGGCAAAGGTCAAGGGCCATGATCGTGCACAGTGTATCGCGAGAATGGTTGCAACGGGCGACGACTTTCCAACCGGGCAGACGCTATGAATCCGGGCGGCCGAAGATCAAACAGGCGTTGGCGCCACCGAAGCCGAAGCTGTTGGTGATGGCGTGTCTCACCTTCAGCTCGCGCGCGACGTTGGGCACGTAGTCGAGATCGCACTCTGGGTCGGGGGTCGTATAGTTGATGGTGGGCGGCACCTGCCCGCGTGCCAGGGTGAGAACGCAGAAGGCAGCCTCTACGCCGCCCGCGGCGCCGAGCAGATGGCCTGTCATCGACTTCGTCGAGCTGACCATCAGCTTGCGCGCGTGGTCGCCGAATACCCGTTTGATGGCCAAGGTCTCGGTCGCGTCGTTCATCTTGGTCGAGGTGCCGTGGGCGTTGATGTAGTCGATGCTCTCCGCGGCCAGGCCCGCGTCCGCCAGCGCCGCGCGCATACAGCGCTGCGCGCCCTCACCGCCCTCGGCGGGGGCGGTGATGTGATGGGCGTCCGCGGTGGCGGCGTAACCCTCGATGACGGCGTGCACGCGCGCGCCACGCTTTCTCGCATGCTCCAGCTCTTCCAGGATGAGGACACCAGCACCCTCCGCAAGGACGAACCCGTCCCGCTCCAGATCGAAGGGGCGGCTCGCCTGCGCGGGCGCATCGTTGCGCGTGGACAGCGCGCGCATGGCAGCGAATCCACCGACTCCGAGGGGGGTGACGACGGCTTCGCTGCCGCCGCAAATCATGACATCGACCTCGCCACGCTGGATGAGGCGGAAAGCGTCGCCGATGGCATGGGCGCCGCTGGAACAAGCCGAAACCTGGCTGTAAGACGGCCCCTTGGCGCCGTATTTGATGGAAAGCTGCCCGGCCGCCAGATTGATGATGAGCTGCGTGACGAAGAAGGGGGAAATCGCGTGGCGCGGTCCCTTGGCCTGCAAGGCCAGGTGGGTGGCTTCGATGGACGTGAGCCCGCCCATGCCCGAGCCCATGAAGCAGCCCGCGCGCTCGGCGAGGTCTCCCCCGAAAACCAGCCCGGAATCGTCCATGGCCATGGTTCCTGCCGCCATGGCGTACTGGATGAAGGGATCGGCCATGGACGACTTGGCTTCGCGCGCGGAAATCCAGCGCGTGGCCTCGAAACCCTTGACCTCGCCAGCGAATCGCGTCGCGAAGTTGCTGGCATCGAAGCGCGTGATGGGAGCGATGCCCGAGACCCCGTCGAGCAGCGCCTGCCAGGTTTCCTCGGTGCCGACTCCCACTGGGGTGACCAGTCCGAGACCGGTCACCGCTACCCTGCGTGGCATGGCCACTCTCTACTTGGCGCGCGCCTTGACGTAGTTGACTACGTCGCCCACGGTCTTGATTTTCTCGGCGTCTTCGTCGGGGATCTCCAGGCCGAAGGCCTCTTCGATCGCCAGCACGAGTTCCACCACGGACAAGGAGTCCGCCTTGAGATCGTCCACGAACAGCGACTTCATGGCAATCTTCTCCGCCGGCACCTCGAACTGCTCGGCTACGATCTTGGTGACCTTCTCTTCGATGTTCTCAGCCATTCTCGGATCCTCTTGTGACAACGGTTTCTGGGAGCGACGTGCAGCCCATAGGTTACATGAAAAGACCGCCATTGACCCGCACGACCTGACCGGTGATGTAGCCCGCCTTCGGTCCGGCGAGAAAGGCCACCGCGTGCGCGACCTCTTCGGGGGTGCCCATGCGGCCGAGCGGGATGGTGCGCAAGGCCTCGTCCTTGCGCGCGTCCGGCATCTCGGCGGCGGTCATGTCGGTGGCGATGACTCCTGGAGAAACCGCATTCACCGTGAGGCCGCGCGAGGCGTATTCGCGCGCCCAGCTCTTGGTGAGCCCGACGATACCAGCCTTGGCCGCGGCGTAGCAGGCCTGGCCGGCGGAGCCGGTTTCGCCGATGATCGACGTCATGTTGACGATGCGGCCACCGTCCGGCGCTCGCATCAGGGACCGCAAGGCGGCGCGCGTACAGTTGAAGGTGCCACCCAGGTTCACGTCCACGGCCCGGCGAAAATCCGCATCCTTCGCTCGCAGGGTCAGCGCGTTCGCCGCCACGCCGGCGTTGTTCACCAGGATGTCAATCCCTCCGTGCACCGCCACGACTTCCTTCATGGCCAACTCGACCGCGCCGGAATCGGCAACGTCGAACCGCATCGCCACCGCCTCCCCGCCCGCGCCGCCGATGGCCGCCACGGTTTCGCCCGCGGCGGCGTCGTTGCGGTGATAGTTCACGACGACCTTGGCGCCCTGCGCGGCCAGCGCGACAGCCACCGCGCGGCCGATGCCGCGCGACGCCCCGGTCACGACCGCAACCCGGCCGGTGAGTTCTCGCACGGCTCTACACCTCCACGGACGCCGGCGGATCGCTGTCGGCCCACAGGAAGGCATGCGCGGCCATGGATCGCTCTATTTCGCTGCGCAGGTCGATCTTGGCATATTCGCCCGCGGTCAGGATGGCATTCCTGATGGCCCGTGCGTCGGAGCCGCCATGACAGACGATGACCACGCCGTCGATGCCGATGAGAGGCGCACCCCCGGTTTCGGCGTAGTCCGAGCGATGCTTGAATCTGCGCAGCGCCGGCCGCATCAGCCAGGCTCCAAGCTTCTCGATGAAGCTCCCACGCATCACCTCTTCCTTGACGGCCTCGCCTATCCATTCGACCAACCCCTCGCAACCCTTGAGCAGAACATTGCCGGTGAAACCGTCGGTGACCACGACGTCGGCGGTCCCCTTGAAGATGTCTCGACCTTCGACATAACCCAGGAACTCGAACTCGGAGCTGGCACCGCTGGCGGTCGTCCTGCTCAGCAGCTTGAACGCCTCGCGGGTGAGCACGGTTCCCTTCTGTTCCTCGGTCCCGTTCGAGAGAATTCCCACCCGAGGACGCGGCTTCTTGTGTTGCAATCGCGCGTAGGTGGCGCCCAGCACTGCGAATTGCGCCAGCACGGAAGGGCGCAGATCGACGTTGGCCCCCATGTCGAGCAAGGCGCATTGACCGGTCCGGGTCGGAAAAGTCGTGGCGATGGCCGGTCGCTCGACGGCGCCGATTCTGCCGAGGAGGATCAGCGCCCCGGCCATGAGCGCACCGGAGTTCCCGGCGGAGATGACGGCATCCACCTCTCCGGCCTTGGCCATGTCGAAGCACACCCGCAACGACGAAGCCTTCTTGTGACGAAAGGCGATGGCCGGCGCTTCGTCCATGCCGACGGTGTCGGGGGCGTGACGAATCTGGATTCGCTCGAGCGGCGCCCCCGGCCCGGATTCCCCGAGCACCTGGCGCAGCCGCGGTTCCTCTCCGACCAATACGACATCGAGGCCGCTCGCAGCGACCGCGGAAAGGACACCCTCGATTTCGATGCGTGGCGCCCCTTCCGAGCCCATCGCATCGACGGCGATCCTGATCTTGCTCAGGAGTTCTCCTCTTCGCTTGTTTCCACGACCAGGCGATCCCGGTAGTAGCCGCAGGCCGCGCACACCCGGTGGGAGAGCCGCGGTTCACCGCAACGAGGACAAGGCACGAAGTGCGGCACGGGCTGCTTCATGACCTGAGCCCGACGGATTGCCGAGCGGGACTTCGATTGACGTCTCTTCTGAACTGCCATTTTCGCCTCTTTGCTGTTTCGAGAAAAAGCCCCGCGTCAAGCGGGGCGAAGGTCGATGGATAGGTGGCTGTGTTGTTACTACCGAAGCTTGATTTTTGCCAGCGCGCCGAGCTTGGCGGTCTCGATCGACTGCTTTTCGCAGTCACACGGTGTCAAGTTGCGATTGCCTCCGCAGACAGGACAGATCCCCGCGCAATCGGGGCGGCAGACCGGGGACATCGGCACTGCGAGCAGGATTTCGTCGCGAATGGGAAGGCCCAGGTCGATGACACCGTGCTGGATCGAGACGACATCGTCCTCGGCATCCGCTTCGCCACCTTCATCGGCCTCACCTCTTGCGACGAACGTCACCACCATGGGAGCCTCGATGGAAACGGGCGCCGGTTCGAGGCAGCGCGCGCACGGAACCGTCAGCTCCCCGCGCAAGGTTCCTCGCAACAGGTAACCTTCGCCGGCGGGTTCGAGGCGACCTTCGAGCTTCACGCCGGCCTCGGGGAGGCCGAGCGAAGCGTCCGGACATTCCGCCGCCAACCATGCCTCGCTGACCGCCACGCGCACATCGACACCCCCCTCACCGATATCTTTGATTTTGTACCGCATGGCCAGACCCGGTCTCACGGATGGAAACGGGGAGCCCGTAACTATAGGAGCCACCGGCCTCGCGTCAAGCTACTTGCTGGCCGACGACGCTGCGCTGCCTCCACCGAAAAGCAACAACGACTTGAGATCCTCGTCGTTGAACACGAGCTGTGCGCCCATGAACCAGTCGAGAGTTCCGCCGGCGAGTCCCTGGGTCTTCACGTTGTTGAGAAAATCGTCCACGCCCCCAACCAGGTAGACCATGTGCTTGTAGACGGCAAACGAGGCCCGCCCCCGCAAACGGGGTTGTTGGTTGGAACGCATGTCGAACATGTCCGCGCTGAGCATCAACCGATCGTCGAAGAGATAGAGATCCGCGCCGACGCCGCCGGTCGATTCGATGATGCCAAACCGGCCCACGACCGGACCGATGCGCTTGCCGAACTCGAATGACACGCGAAGCTGCTCGGTGGTCGTGATCGTGGTCGTCGACACTGGTCCGGTGGCCGAGCTGTCGGACTGAACGCTGGACTTGGTACGATACCCACGGGGATCGTCGACGACTTCGATCATGTAGAACTTGTCCGGGCGTGTCATCAGGGTGACGGCCAGGTAGGACTTGAAGGATTGGGCCAGGTAGTTGTACTCGGTGCGCATTCCCACGATGGTCTGTATGCGCGACACTCCGTGCAGCAAGCTCTTTGCATCGTCGGTGATGCTGTCCAGGTTCTTGGCCACGGTGTCGTCGTTGACCAGGTGCCCCACCGTGCCCTCGCCGTCGGCGATCTTGCCGGTGATCTTCTCGACGTGGTTGAGCGACTTGTCCAGACTGTCGACGCTGCGCTGCAGCTTCTGCAAGGACGAACGCAGGTCTTCACCGGCGCCGGAGACCTGACCCTGGGTCGTCCCCACCAGACCCTTGATCCCCTCCGTGATCTCGCGGACGTTGTGCAAAGCCACCTTCACGTCGTCCGCCTCGGACTTGGTGATGCCCTCGACCGTCGCGGCGATCTCGTCCATGCGCCCGAGCAGGCGTTCGACGATGACCGAGTTCCTCTCGATCATCTCGTTGGCATTGTTCGCGATGTCCTTGATGGGGCCAGAGGTCAGCCCCTTGACGTCCTCGAGGATCGCCTTGAGCACTGGGAGGATGGTGCTCACGGCGTCCATGATCTCGCCCATCTCGGCGGGCTCGGTCACGTTCACGATCTGGTCGCCATCCTTGAGCTGACGTGACTCGACCTTCCGCCCGTTCTTGAAGATGAAGGGCGTGCCGGGATCGATGTCGAGGTAATACTCGCCGAGCAAGGACGCCGACTTCTTGCCGATGGCGGCGTTCTCGTACAGGCGAATCGCTGGATCGATGCGCAGGAACACCTTCGCCTTGCCGCTTTCTTGATCGAGAACGCGCTCCTCCACCTGCCCTATCCGCAGACCCGCGGAAAGCACCCGGGTCTTCTCGTAGACGCCGAGCGCGTTGTGAAACAGAGCATAGACCCGATAGCCCTTGCCGCCCGCCATTCGCTCGGAGGTGTACTGAAAAAGCAAGTAACTCGCCACCAGCACCACCAGGGTGAGCGCGCCGACGGTCAGGGCGGCAAAGCTCCGTCTCACGCTTGGCTCCCGTCGAAGTGCACCGCGCCGGAGGTTTCCACGAATTCCCTCAACACGGGGTGGGGCGCCGCCATGATTTCCGCGCGCCCACCGCTGGCCACGATGACGCCCTCGTAGAGCATGGCGATGCGATCCGCGATGCGAAAGGTCGATGCCATGTCATGCGAGATGACCACGGACGTGACGCCGAATTCGTCTGCGGTGCGCCTGATCATTTCGTCGACATTCTTGGTTGCGATGGGGTCAAGGCCGGTTGTGGGCTCATCGTAGAGCAGAATCTCCGGCCGGTCGACAAGTGCTCGCGCGAGACCCACGCGCTTCCGCATACCACCAGACAGCTCGGCAGGGAACTTCTGTTCGATGCCGGCCGCCTGGGCCAGGTCGAGGCGCACGAGCAGGCTGCGCACGCGATCCATGACCTCCGCCTTGGGCAACCGGTAGCGCTCGAGCAGCGGGAAGGCGATATTCTCGACCACGTTGAGCGAGTCGAAGAGCGCGGCGTATTGGAAGACCATGCCGAACTTGCGTTGAATCTTCGCGATGGCCACGTCGCCGAGACCGATGATGTCCTGACCGTCGACGTAGATATGCCCGCGATCCGGGGCAAGCAAACCCATGAGGTGCTTCATGAACACCGACTTGCCCTGTCCCGATCCACCGATGATGATGTTGATCTTGCCTCGTTCGATGTCCAGGTTCACCCCGCGCAGCACCTTCTGCGCCCCGAAGGACTTGTGCAGATCTCGGATGCGAATCTGCCATCGTTCGTCGCGGTTTAGCACGTCCTCCGCCATCTACAGGCCGCCGTAGGGGAAGAGAATATTCATGATTTGGATTAGGAAATAGTCGAGCACCAACACCGTCACGGAAGTCGAAACCACGGCGCGCGTCGTCGCCAGCCCGACCTCCTTGGCGCCGCCGCGGACGTTCAGGCCTTGGTAGCAGGAACACGTCGCCATGGTCAGGCCGAAGAAGAAGGCCTTGATCAGGCCTTCGATGTAGTCGATGGGGTCCACCCCGTGGCGAAACAGTTCCAGCACCTGGCCAAGGTCGATCTGGTAAGACACGATGGCCACCACGTAAACCCCGATGAGGCCGACGACGTTGAACACCATGTTCATCACGGGCAGCATCAGGCAGGCGGCCACCAGCCGAGGCGTGACCAGATACTGCACGGGATTGACCGCGAAGGTGGTGAGCGCGTCCACCTGTTCGGTGATGCGCATGGAAGCGAGCTCGGTGGCCATGCCCGACCCGGCGCGGGCCGTGATCATGAGCGCGGTAAAGACCGGGGCCAGCTCGCGCGCCAGGGAAACACCCACCCCGAAGCCGACGTAGCGCTGTTGCTCGAAAAGCGAGAGCGCCAGGATTGCCTGCAAGGCCGTGACCGCGCCGGTGAAGAATCCGACCAGCATGATGATGGGCAGGGAGCCCACTCCGACGAACTCCATCTGGTCGAGGAAGAGGCGCAGGCGAAAGGGACGCCGGAACAGCCATACCACGGCGCGCGCGAGCAAAAGGACGTGATCGCCGAAGAGAGCGATGCCTCCGGTCAAGGGCGAAAAGGCGCGCCCCACGACCGCCAGCACGGAGGAATCTCTTGCCAGGCGCGAGATCCGGGTTCGCGCTTTCTCCTGCTGGCGTGACGGATGGCTGGGTCATGGGGCGCTTCCCGGATCTTGGCGGCCCGGGCAGGGGGGCCGCCTCGATCTCCGGCATGGATTCTCGCACCCTATCATGCCTGGCCAGCGAGCGAGCCGGGCCGGCCGCGAGGAGACTCAGTTTGCAGTTGCTTCAAGGTTCGCCGGATTCTCACACCCGCTCCGAAAAGCGTCAATTTTGGCGGGATTCACAGCGATGTCTACCGGAGAAAGACAGGCGTCTGACTTTTGCGGTCAGGAAATTCCGGCTGACTTGGCGATCTCGAAAAACCGAGGTGCCAGGGTCAACTTGCGACCTTCCAGCGAAAGCACCTGCTGACGCGCCAGATCGGCCACGATCCGCGACACGGTTTCCCGGCAGGCCCCGATCCGACTGGCCAGATCCTGCTGCGTCGGGGAGCGCGGAATAACCGTCCCTTCCGCTGCCGATTGGCCCTCATCGCGCGCCAGGTTGTAGAGCAAACGATAGAGTCTGCTCTCCACGTCCGAGGTCGCCAGCCCCGAGGCCAGGAGTTTGACCCGATTGAGTCGCCGCTCCAAATCTCGAATGAGCGACAACGCGGCCTGTGGAACGCTCGAAAGCGCCGTCAGAAATTCGTCGCGCGGGATGAAAAGTAGAAGGCTGGTTTCGGCCGCAACCAGTCCGTCGCCCGGGATGGCCGTGTCCGGGAAAAGCATCGAGTCCGCGACGAGATCGCCGGGACGGAACGTCTCGAGGGTCAGCTCGCGCGCATTATCGGTCCTGCGTACCGCGCGGAGACTTCCCTTGACCACGAGAACCGCGGCGCCAAACCAGCGCTCTTCGAGAATCACCTGCTGCCTGGCGCTGAAGGAGCAAAGCGAGGCGCTCATCGAGAGGGCTGCAAGGACGTTCTGAGGAAAGGCGCCAAACCAGGCTGAATTGCGCAGGGCACTCAGTGCGGGGTGAAAACTCACATCGCGCTGCAGCGCGGCCGCATTGTCGGTGCGAAGAGAAGCGATGGCATTCATGAGAGCCTCCTGTTCGGACATCTGTATAAGCAACCTTGGTGCCAGCGCAACGTGGTGAAATCAGGTTATGCCCATCGGATCTTGCATAGCGACCGCGACGCAAATGCCATGGTCGTGTCGCTCTCAATGGTTGGGGGCACGAGGTCCCATCCACCGTCATACGAGACGGAAGACAAGTTTGCGCTGCGCGGTAACAACGACCTCGCCACGCCTTACTAGTGCTTCAACGACCCTCGACCTTACACGCCACCCTCACGAGCGCTCCTTCCGATAGCGCGGAAGCCTGCGCGCCCGACATGACTCGAACATGTAACCCCCGGCTTCGTAGGCCGGTGCTCTATCCAGTTGAGCTACGGGCGCAATCTTGAGCTGAGGGCGAATGTATGCCGTGCCATCGGGGCACAAGTCAAGCGTTGCCAGTGGGAAAACGCCGCAAGACCCACGCGGTGGCTTCGTCGCCTATGAACCTCGCCGCTGTCGGCGTTTGCTACCAATCCTCGCGACTACCTGCGACGGCGTCGAATCACCCACGCCAGGCCCGCCATGGCCAGAAAGACCATGGTTGGCGTCGGAGCGTGGCCGCCGAGATTGCACTTGCAACCCGGGGCCGCGCCATCGATCGAGGTGGAGCTGCCGCCGCGAGTGTCACCACCGGAGCCGCTGCTTCCAGCACTGCCGGTATTGCCGCCCGAAGCTCCGCCCGGCCCATTGCTGCCGCCAGAACTGGTCGTGCCGCTCGATCCACCCGATCTGGATGCTCCGCCCGAACCGCCAGAGCTGGACGAACCTTCCGCACCGCCGGAGATCGATGTGCCGCCAGAGCCGCCAGAGCTGGAGGAACCGCCCGAACCGCCGGCTCCGCCAGACCCTGCCCTGCCGCCAGAGCCACCCGCGCCGCCGCTTCCGGCTACCCCACCACTACCCGACGCCCCGCCCGTCGCCGACTTCGCGTCGCCGCCAACGCCTGAATCTTTGTTGCCGGACGCCCCGCCCGACCCGGCCGTTCCACCAGAACCAGTCGCGCCACCAACTCCGCCACCATTGCCGCCAGTCCCGGTCGCGACGTCTCCATAGAAGGTCACGGCACCCATGTCGCCGCCATTGAAAGCCCACTGACGGCGATCCCACGCAACCAGCGCCAGCAGGTGGGACGCATACATGCCTTTGCCGTCGTCGCTCGTGTCCGGTTCTGTCCACTTCACGAGTGGAATCAGCGTCCCAGTCACCGCGGTATCATCCTTCGCTGCAATTCCCAGCGACGCCGCGGAGGCCGCGGCGACGAAGGTGGAACTCGACTTCAAACCGGCCTGAACATCGGCCTTGTATTTCGTCATGTCGTCGGCGCTGCCCATGAGAAGGAGGGACGCCTTGGCGATGGCCGCCATATCGCCGGTGCCCGAGATCTGCGATGCGATGAAAGTCCGCGCACCAGCGTCTTCGCCCAGGTATCCGAGCATGAACAGGGCGTAGCCAGCGAACCCCACGTCGGCGTCGTTCACGCCGCACTGAAGGCGGGCGCGAAGAACTGCGGCGCGAGCGCCGAGTGCGGATTTCCGCGCCGCAAGTTCGCCCGCGGCCCACAAGTGCATGTAGTCGTACTTGGACCCGGTTCCGGACGCTGGTTTGCTGGTAGGACACGCGTCGATACTCGTCGAGCTCTTGCAGTAGGTCTGACTCACGCCATCCGAGCTGCCAAAGGATGCGCGGCCCGCGCAATAGAGTTTAAGCAGCGCGTCGAGACCGACGCCTTCGTCCTCGAAGTCAGCGACCGCCTGGTACTGGAGAGAGCGCCCTTGCGCCAAGTCGCCCGTGCAACCGGGGTTGACGGGACTGTCCAGACCCGGTGGTGGGGCCGAAGGGTAGAGCGTGCCGTCGGTCTTCACGACCATCACCGCATTCGCGCCCTTGGTCGGGTAGCACCTACTTTCGCCGGAGTTTCCGAAGGACACGGAAAACGTGATGTCCTCGATCTTGACCGTCCCACCACCGGATTTCGTGACCGGGAGCACCCACGTCCCTTTCTCACCGGGCAGGAGCGTGCCCGGGACCTTGAGCGTCGTGGGAGCGGTCGTGGTGATGGCTGTGCCGCCGATAGAGGCTGCCAGCTTGAAGCTCGGCAAGAGATAGCCCATGTTGTTCTGAACGAAGACTTTCAGGTTCGAGCCGGACGTCACCGTGTCGCTCTCGGGGCGGACCACGATGTTGTAGCTGGAAGCCCACAGGTCGTCGCACCAGTGCGCCTGTGCCTGGAACGACACCAGCACGAGCGACAAAGCAGAACCGACGAAAAGACTGCCTTTGCGAAGAGTCATATGGTTTTCTCCATTTCTCGACCACAAACCGGTATGACGGTGGCGAAACGAACCTGGTCCCAAGTCAACGAATGCCCAACAGCCGCACCTTCCCGAGCACCTTTACCCCTTTGTTGGGGGACGAAGCAGATAAGTTTACCCCATAATAATGCGCAAAAGATGCATAGAAGCTCTAAAATTCTCCAAGTTGTTGCTGCATCCGCCGCTACGTTTCTTCATGGAGCTATCCTTGCCGCGCCTGGCGACGCCGCGAGCGTCGACTCTGGGCTGGTAGCCACGGAGCTTCACCGCGCGGCGGACCGAGGTGACATAGCGACCATCCGGCGACGGCTCGATGCTGGTGACGCTGTCGACGTCCGCGATGACCGCGGCATGACGCCTCTGCACCACGCGGCCATCATGGGACGGCTGGATGCGGCAAGCTTGCTGCTCGACCGTGGTGCCGACCCGAACGCCCGCGCGGAGGGCGGCATGACGCCTCTCCACTTCGCCGCCATGTTGGGGCATCCGGAAATGGCAGGGCTACTGGTGCGTCGCGGGGCGCGAACCGACATCCGCAATGGCTCCGGCATGATGCCACTGCACTTGGCCGCCGATGAAAAAGTCGTGAACGTCTTGGCGGCGGCCGGAGCGGACGTGAACGCTCGCACATCCAAAGGGCTGACTCCCCTGCACACGGCCCGCCACGGGCTCATCGCGCGCGCCCTCATCGACCACAAAGCCGACCTGCGAATCCGGTCGCCTAGAGGCCGAACCGCGATGGACACCGCCGGCATCGAAACCCTCGAACGCGTCGGACTATCGATCCACAGCGTGATGCTGGGAAGACTGCGCGGCGTGATCGGCCAGATGCCGGTGACCCTGACCAACGTCTCCAGCCACCCCATCAGCAACCTGAAGCTCACCGCCCGAAGCCCCGCGTGCGACATCGACGTCACCCCGGTTTCGGTGTCTCGACTGCTTTCGGGCCAGAATGCAGACCTGGTTCTGACCCTCATCCGGAACCCCACCGTCCGTGAAGGCGAGTATCCCGTCTACCTTGCCATCAGTGCTGGTGGAGAGAGCCTGGGCAATACGGATCTGAAAGTCGACACGCGAAGAACCGTAACGCCCGAGGATCGCGGAATGATCCGGTTGGCCAAGGGGCAGATCCGCCCCGCCACCTCGCGCTGGTTCTATCTCGTCTACGCCTCGGTTCCCCTGCTGGTGGTCGCGGCCTGGCTGTTCTTTCGCCGACGCTAAATGTCCGGTCGAGTCCGCTCAGCCGGCCAAGGTGACGGGTTCTGTCATTGCGCGTGGCATCCCAAACCCTGTCCATTGTGAATTCACGAATAAAAACCGCGAAGTTGGAATCCACTCCTGAACTGCGAGCCATGGCACGGCTACTGCATATTCGGGGGTGGGGTAGTCCTGACATCAAAGGGGTCGCTGAAGTGCACCACCGCATTTGCCGCAAACAGGCTGGCTTCACTCTGGTCGAGCTGATGATCGTGGTGGCGATCATCGGCATCCTCGCCGCCATTGCCATCCCCGCGTTCAGCCGTTACATCAAGCGATCGCGCACGACCGAGGCCGTCCAGCACCTGAACAAGGAATGGTCCGGATCCCTCACCTACTACGAAGCCGATCACATGATCGCGGGGGGAACGATGCTGACCAAGGAGTTCCCTGGTCCGTCCGCGACTTGGGCGGAGGCCCAGGAATGCGGCTGCCTGACCGGAGGGATGTGCCCCGGCTCGAACCACGTGTGGAACTCGGATGGAGTTTGGAATGCACTCAACTTCTCCTTTCCGGACCCCCACCATTTCATGCCCGGCTACAGCGGCGCGGGAACGGGGTCCGCTGCCAAGTTCACTGCCTATTCGAAAGGCGACACGAACTGCAATGGAACCCTGTCCGAGTTCTTCCGTAGCGGCGTCATCAGCCCCCATGGCGACGTGACCGGGGACCACATCCCATACATCGTCAACGAGCTGGAATAGACTGTCCGCCTGCGCGCTTGCGCTGACGTTCGCGCCGGGTAAGAAGAATCGCAAGACCGGCGAAGGGTACGAGCACGATTGGGAAGGAAAGCCAGAACCACAGATTGGATCGAAGCTCGGGCGCTGAACGGTTGCTGGCTTCGAGCGGAAGCGCGTGCAGGGTTCCGTCGTAGCTACCCACGAACGCCATCCAGCGACCACGAATGCGTCCCGCAGCCGGTGAGGACCAGTTGCTGTCGTCCATGCCCCCGACGTTCCATAGCGGTCGGCCCGTGAAGGCGGTGAATATCGTGGTTCCGCGCTCGATATCGATGGCATGCAGCATGTGATCCCAGGCCGTGGCAAGCACCATGGGCTCGTCTCCCTCCGCGATGAGCGCGGGTGAAGAGTAGAAACCGCCGCGACCCAGGCCCTCCCAGATCCGCGCGCCATGGGACACACCAATGGCATACAGCTTTCGGTCGTACGACCCGACGAACGCGGTCGGGCGTTTCTGGTCGAGAACCGCGGGCGATCCGGTGATGCGATCCCCGGTGCGAAACTGCCAGCGCTCGACCCCCGTGACGGCGTCCAGCCCACGCACAGTGCCGAACTTCGATCCCGTGACCAGCATGGCCCCGTCGCTGGTCTGCAAGAAAGCTGGCGGGCTGCGGACGCAATCGAGCTCGGCCCGCTTCCAGAGCACCTGGCCGCTGCTGGCCGCCAGTGCGAAGAGGTTGCCGCTCGACGAGCCGAGGAAGACCATCCCGCGTCCTTGCAGACGCGCGAAGATGGCCGCGGTCAACTCGCTGTCGCCCAGGTCCGCGCGCCAGATCGGCCGGCCGTCGTCGATGGCCAAGGCCACGACCCCGCTACGTTGCATGCTGTGGGCCAGCGAACGATCCCATATCCAGTACGGCACGAAAACCGCATCGTCCTTGTCTCCGATTCCACCCACACAGGGCGCGGCGAGGCGCGCCCCGCCCAAGGTTGGCCGGAAATCCTCGACCGCGTGGACCCAAATCTGGCGGCCGAGTACCGGATCGAGGGCGTATACGATGCGGTCGTTCGATGCGGCCAGCAGCATCTGCCGGGCACCGTCCCGATAGAACACGGGCGCGGCATACACGGGTCCGCCGGTGGTGAATTTCCATAACGGATCGCCGGTCGCGGCGCTTAGACAGTAGATGGTATGGTCGTAGTTGCCCGCCACGACGACGGGCTGATCGCCGGCCACCCCCAGGGCCGGCGATGACCAGACCGTGAGTCCAGGCTCGTAGCCCCAGACGCGGCCGCTGCCGTCGAAGGTCCACGCCCGAGGCAGAGTTCGATCGCCCGCCGGCAGGTCGATGGCAGCCTGATTCTGGGCGTCACAGCGGCTCTGCGACCAGATCCGGCAGTCGGCAGCGAAGGCTCGGCCGGGAAGCAGGCACGCGAGAATCAGGGCGAGCGTCCGCCAAGTCATGCCTGAGCGCTCTCGCCCGGCAGGGCCGCCTTGGTGGGGGCCGGCTTCTCGCGTCCCTGCGTCGCGCGCAACTGCCAGACATCGACGACTTTCAGCGCGGAGTTCGCGCAGTGATCGACGCAGGAATGGCAGAATTGGCAGTGGGACAGGCGAATCACGCCCTTCTCGATGGCCGCGACATCGCAGCTCGTGTCGCACACCCCGCAGCGGCTGCACTTCGAGGCATCGAGCAGGATACGCAGGCGGGAAAACCGGTGCAGAAAGCCCATGAGGTGCCCCCACGGGCAGAGGTAACGACACCACGAACGCAGAATGAAGAGTCCGGCCACGAGAATCACCAGCGTGGTCAGCGCCGACGCCGGATCATCGCGCGCGGTAAAGGCGAAATGCACCGGCGAGGTCACGACCATGTGAGAAACCGCGGTGAGAAAGATCGCGGCCAAGCTGAACGCCCGCAACTTGCGCGTCGGGATATCGTCGATGATGCCGGCCATGACCAGGCAACAGAGCAAGAGCAGCATGGCCGACCAGTGCAGGCTGGAATCCTCGACGAAGAGCTTCTTCTTCACGCCGATCCATACCAGGAGCGAGACGAAGCCGAGGCTGGCAGCGGCGATGCCCACGAGCTCGGCCCGCGAAAGACCAGCAGGCCGGCGGGGAAGACGCTTGCGAATCCAGCCCGAGACATCTTGCAGGCTGCCGGTGGGACAGATCCAGCCACAGAAGACCGGGCCGTGAAGCAGGGTCACGGCGATGATCACGATGGGCAAGGCCAGCCAATAGAACGATTCACTGTAGGCCGATCCGACCAATGTGAGGCCATAGAGGCCGTTGCGAACCATGCCGAACACGCCCAGGCATGAATACACGACCCCGTAGAACACGGCGAACGACAGCACCTGGACCCCGCGCCGGACCCATTGGCGGTGGCGTTTCACGCTCGCGATGGCAATCACGACCAGAAACAAGAACAACAGTGTGGCCATCTCCACGCTCGTTCCATCCAACGACAAGAAGGGAACATTGAACACCTTGCCGAGCGGCGCGCGTTCAGGCTGCATGACGACCTAGCTTGCATCCTCCGCGAGACATTCGCCCGACTTTTCGTCACAGGCCGAGGCGCAGGCGGGAAGCGCGGCAATAGAGGACGCATCCAGTCCTAGAAACCTCGCCACGAAGGGACAGCGCGGCCGACCCCGCACCTCGGCCATGGTTCCACGCTGGACGATGCGGCCAGCCAACATGATCGCTATGTGGTCGCCCAAGGCGGCGGCCTCTTCCCGGCTGTGCGTGACGTGCAGGGTGGTAAGCCCCAAGGCCTTGTGGACGCGGGCCAGCTCGACCTGCAATTCGAGCCGAGTGTTGTGGTCGAGAGCGCTCATCGGCTCGTCGAGGAGCAGCAGATCCGGCCGGATGGCCAGGGCGCGGGCGACGGCGATGCGCTGGGCTTCGCCGCCGCTGAGCGTGGGAACTGGGCGGGCGAGAATGCTTTTCAGACCAAGCCGCTCGATCAAGTCGGTGACAGTCCGTTCCACATCCTCGGCGGGGACCTTGCGCGCGCGCAGGCCGTAGGCGATGTTCTCCCAAACCGACTTGTGGGGAAAGAGCGCCGCCTGTTGAAACACCAGCCCCATCCTGCGGCGTTCGGGCGGAATCGCAGTCACGTCACGATCATCGACCAGAATCCGTCCTTGCGTGGGCGAAAAGAAACCCGCGATGGTCTGCAATAGGACCGACTTGCCACAGCCGCTCGGCCCGAGGATCACCCAGTACTCGCCCTTGCCGATGCGCAGGGAGACGTCCCGCAGGGCGAACTCGCCGAAAGTGGCGTGCAGGCGCGCGATCTCGATCATGCCCGACGGACTCCGCGCGGGCGCCGCAGGGCGAACGGCAGCAAGGTCTGCCCGAATTGCAGCATCACGAACACCCACAAACAGACGACCAGCAGAAGGATGGCGATGGGCCGGCTCTCCGAGGCGCCGGCTCGCAGGAACTCGGTGTGGACCAGCACCGGCGCGGTCACGGGGGAGCTGGCAAACAGCACGATACACCCGAATTCGCTGATCGCCCGTGCCCAAGCCAAGGTGCCGCCGACCAGGATCCCGCGCGAAGCCAGGGGCAAGGAGATGCGAAAGAAGGTCGCGGACGGCGACGCGCCCAGACTGCGCGAAGCCAGCTCGAATTGCAGCGGCACCGATTCGAAGGCCGTCATTGCGGTCTTCACCAGAAACGGCGCGGCCACAAACACCTGGGCGATCACGATCCCGAAGAGCGTGCCCGAGATCGGCAGACCGAGGGTAGCAAGGGCGCTACCGAGGACGCTGCTGGGGCCGAGCAGGACGATGAAAGCGATGCCAGCCACCGATTGGGGAACCAGGATGGGGACGTCGATCAGGGACAATACCCAGCGTTTGCCAGGAAATTCCACCCGGGCCAGCGCATAGGCCAGCGGCACGGCCCATACCGCCAGGATCGCGGTCGCCACGCTCGAAGTGAGCAGGCTGATCCAGATGGCGCTCGCCACGTCGCCCCGCATGAAGGTGCGCCAGAGCGTCTGCAAGGAATCCTGCATCGACAGGTGGATGAGGGGGAAAAGGACGAGGGTCAGGGCCAGGAGCCCGCCGCACAGACAAAAGCGCGCGAAGTGCGACGCCTTCTCGCGGGTGAGCCAGGCGACCGAATAGATGAGCGCCAGCGGGATGAAGGCTTCGAACGCAAACGGCTGCAGGACGACGAAGCAAAGAACGAAGATGGCGAAGAAGCCGAGAAGAACCGGTGCTCCGAAGAAGCCGGCGTAGGCGACGACCAGCAAGATGAAAAGCGGCGGCTTCCCCAGCACCGCCAGCACCAGCACGAAGAGCGCGGTGTAGCCGGAGACGAAAAGCAGGACCGTGCGCGCCGAGCGCCGGCGCAAGACCGTGGCCGCGGCGTAGAAGACGAAGAGGTTGGTGAAGAATAGGGCCAGGTTCACCCCGAGCGAAAACGGCGGCATGGGTGCCATCCCGATGCCGACGTGCATCGCGGCCAGGGCGAGGATCGCGACCACGACTTGTTTCCAGGTGTGCTTCATGGCCTTGGCGACGGCGGCGAAAACGGGGAAGAGGGAGAGGACGGATGAGATCCGGGAAACGTCACGAGCGGCCGAAGCGCCGGCGGGAGCCCAGCGCACGAAGCACATTGCGCGGGCGAGACCGGATGAAATCCTCGCCGCTCGAACAAGCGACGTCCGGCGTCCCCGAGCAAGAAGGCGGTGAACCGTAACGCCGCATCCGGGTGAGGCGCATGCGCGGGAATGGTGAGGCCATACGTCACCGGCGCACCCACGATGCGCGCCCTGCCCTGCCCCTGCTGCATGCGGATGTCGACTTGGGCGCGGGCATAGCGCGCGGCTTGGTCCTGGCGGGACAAATTGATCTCCGGCGGCAGGGTCAGAATCTTCAAATGATGATCCTCGGCGGTCGAGCGAAAGAGGAAAGCATAGTCGATGGCGCGCGATTCGAGCAGGGCGAGTAGCTCGGCCTCATCGTGAACCACATGGTCCTTCGAGCAATGGGCCTTGAGCCTGTCGCTCAGTTGACTGCCGGAAGCACCATAGGCGCCGACGGTTTCGGCGAGCTTCCACACGAGTAGCGTCTGGTAACCGATGGGGGCGGTATCGGGATCCGCGCGCCCCAACCGAACCCCATCGCGCGTGAGAATATCGGGCCAATTCTCGGGCCCGATCTGATCGGTGAATCTGCTGTGATCCATGTGCCCGACCACGATCTCGTTGGTGGCGAACAGCGCGTTCCAAGTGGCGTAGGAGGGCACCATCATCTTGTCGATCAGGGCCGCGTCGGCGACGGCGACGATGTCGGCGGGCATGCCCAGTTCGGTAACCTTGCGCACGGCCACCTGCGAACCCGAGGGCTCGATCCGTACGCGCACCCGCGGGTCGACCCTGTGAAACGCTTCCGCGGCATCCCCCAGCACCGCGGTCAGGCTACTGGCATGAAAGACGACGACCTCGGTCGTGCGGGACTTGCAGGAACCCAACCCAAGCACCGCCAGGGCAAGCGAGACGCACTTCCTCATGGAAACACGAGCCACGAAGTCTCCTACCATGTCCTCACAGATTCATGGTGAAGTACAGGTGCGGAAGCACCCGCGAAACCGGCGCGCATGCCGTTCCGGACATGCAGTAGAGATAGTCGTAGCTGAACTGCGCGTCGAGGTACATCTTGTCGCCCACGCGCCATATCACCCCGGCCGCCGGCTCGAATTCCCACGCCTCGTAGGCGCCGGCGCCGCTGCCGAACCAGCGACTTACCCCGCTGGTCTGATAGATATATAGGGCCGAGACATCGGCGAGCGGGTAGATGCGAATTTGGAATTCGCCGTAGGTCGAGTATTTCGAGTGGTCGGCAGGTTGGTATTCGCTCGTGACAGGGTCCTGCGCAAAGAAATCCGAGGTGTGTTCCAGCGTTCCCGTGGCGGTCGAGCGTGTGGTGAATACCTGGTTCCAACGCATCAGCCATTGCAGGGTGCTCTGATAGGTTTCCTTGTTCCACCATGGACCGGCATCCGCAATCAAGGTCGGGTCGTTCACACCCCGATCGCCTTCGTAGTTGAGCAGCAGGGTGACAGGCGAGGTGAAGATGGGTCGGTAGACGATGCGGTTCAGGAGGATCGTGGTGGTTGCGCTGTCGTGGCTATCGGGCTGCGCCACTGACGCGGTGGTCGTGACGCGGTAGCGCTGGTAGAGCTGCATCTCCAACTTGCGCCCCCCCCACACCTCCAACACCACGAAGTCGTAGATTCGGTTGTAGGTCGTCTTGACACCGGCGACGGACTGCTCGCTGTCACCGACGGCGACACTCGGGGACAGGGCAAGCGGGGCAAGCTTTGCCCACCATTGTCCGGGATAGATGCCGAGGCCGGCGCCGATCGACCCCGTCACCGTGACGGTCGGCGCTTGGATGGTTCCGGGTCCTGGGCCGGGCGGCGTGAAAGCAGATCCTGCAGGTCCGGTATTGGCCCACTGGTTCAAGCTGGTGCCGGTCGAACTCGCGATCGGTGCAGGCGCGCTCGCGCCGGGGGGGGTGACACCGGCGACCGGGGTCTCGCTTGGGGCGTTCGCCGGCAGGCGATTGTCGTCGTAGATCAGGTTGTAGTTCAGTTGCGGCACGAGGCCCCGGATGAACCTGCTTTGCGCTCCCGAGGTGAGCTCCCAGTGATACAGACTGCGCCAGAAGGGACCGCCCGCATCGCTCTGTCGTCCCAGATCGCGCGACCGATAGAGGGCGTAGATGGATTCGGTCGCGGTGGGCGAAAGCTTGCCCTCGAAGCGCATGAGGCGTACGCGATCTTGGTAGGCCCAGCTGCCATTTTCGTCGGTTTCACCCTGCGAAATACTGTAGAGCGCCCGAATATTGAGCTTCTTGATGCGGGTGAAGGACAGCGCGGGCGCGAGGTCGTAATCGGTCTGCACCGAGCCTTGCAAGCGATGGGTCTGGAACCCATTGGGGTTGTCGAGCTCGGTGCTGCTCAATTGCAGGGTCGTTCCCGGCAAGCCGGCCCTGTTGAGTTGGACGCGCGCGATGGCGTGCTGAAGCGTGCCCGTGCCACCACTTCCGTCGGGCAACCAAGCGCGTTGCCGCGTGAACAGCGCCGTCACCGGCAACCATGTCAGGGGATAGCCCGTGACATTGAGCTGCGTATCGTCGCGCAGGGTTCCAAACCGCGCGTCGTTCCAGGTTCTCGTGGACGGGTCCGCGGAGGTTGGCGTGGTATGGCCGATGGGCGTCCAGCCCTCGGAGTTCAGCCGGCCCGACAGCATGCCTTCCAATCTCGGGCTCGACAGTCGCAGGAAGCCCATTCCGGCCAAGCCGTCGGGTCGCGCGCCGTTCGAATCGTGCGACCCGGCCATTTCGGCGTAGCCGGTAAGCAGTCCCCCATCTCCGACTTGCCTCTGATAGCGGCCATCCACCGCCCCCGTGGTCAGGTGCAAAGCGGGAGTCACGAGATTGCCGTTGACGTCCCTGGTATCGGACATCTGCTGCAACTCGACCGCGCGCGCACCAATCTCCATGCCATGGACGGGCGAGACGGCTGCCCGGGTTGCCACCATCCACTCTTTGAATTGATCGCCGAGGCTCGATCCCGCCTGCTTGCTCCGGTTGAGGATCTCCAGGGTGAAGGTCTTGATATAGGCGAGCGCGGCGTCCGAGCGATCGTCGATGGAAACCTCGATGAGGTACTGGCCCTTGTCGACGTACGCCTCGGCGGCGTAGGCATTGGGCAGGCCCATATCGACGACGGCATTGACGTTGCCGTCCGGAAGCGTGTTGATCGCCATGCGCGAGACGGGCAAATCGAACTGGTACAGGGCCTGCGCGTCGTCCACACTGCCCATGTTGTGGATGGCGACCTGGATGCTGCTGCCGCCCTGCTGATAGGTGGCGTAGACGCTGCTGATCCAACCCCGGTCGATGTACTTGGGAGCCGCACCGTCGATTTGATTGTAAAGGCCCGTGTCGCTGCTGATGATCGTCGGCGTGCCGGAAAGTGCCCAGGTTCCGATTTCATTGGTCACCGGCAGCCTGGAAGACAAGGAAAGGTTTCCCAGATCCTTCTTCGGCACCAGATCGTATTCGTACTCGACCGTGATGACGCTCAGATCGTCGATGCGTTCGGGATTCAGAAAGAGCAACTGTCCGGCGGTATTGACGATAGTGTAGTCGGTGCCATTGTTGAGCAACTCACCGTCCACGTAGACCCGATCGGTGCCAGGAAGAATGTACTTGTGCGAGAGCTGATAGGTTTCTTGCCGTGGGCCGGTGATGAAGTCACGCACGACCTGGCCGCGCCGGAAGCCCGCGTCGAGGGAAACGCTCGCCTTGGGCTCGGCGCCCGGCGTGGCCATGCCGACGTGCGCGCCCTGGAGCAGGAGCTGCCTTTCCAGTCCCTCTTCGACATAGCGATACTTCAGTTTGTCCTCGATGCGCACGTCGCGGACGACGTCATTTTGGTTCCCCAGGTATTCGACTTTATATTGCAAATCGCGAATGCCACTCGCGTTGAGCTGACCGTAATCCAAGTAGACCGAGCCGTTGAGGGTTCGCTCCTTGTCCAGTTGCCGCCCGAATCCAAAGCCACCCGTGGCATTGGCATACTGGTTGTCCGAGTCGGGGTTTCCCCGAAGAAATCCTGGACCCAGGCGAACCTTGTTGTACGGCATCTCCGAATCGAGCTGGCCGAATACGCGGGCCGTGGTCTTGTTGACGCCCGCAGCCTTCACCTCGATCTTGCGCTCGGTCCACTGGTCGAGCTGGATGTTGAGCATCTCGGCCATGGTGGGGAACATGACGGTGAAGAAACCACCCTGGGCCAAGGTTCCCGTGGAACCCTCCTGATGGGCGAGCCCCTCGGCCGCAGTCCACCGATGGATGGCCAGCGAGGTGCGGCTGTACTGAAGAATTTCCTTGTCGGTCGTGATGTAGACATAGGAGCTGGTCGGTTCCACGCCGACGATCATCTTGCTGCCGAGCGCAGCCTGCTGGGGGAAGGGAATGATGCTGTCGCTGGCGTCCTGGAATTGGAAAAGGCCATTGTCGGTGCCTAGCCAGATGTCGGCCCCGTCGACAGCCATGACACGCAGTTGCTCCGCGCCCATCAGGGTCAAGGGGAAATTGTTGAAGACGCGCTGTTGGATGCGGAAGCGCGAAAGCCCAACGTCGGTGCGACACCAGAGGTCGCTGCCAACCTGATACACCTCGGCGACGTCGCCCGACGCCATGCCATCCACCTCGCCAAACGCGCGCAATCCATCCACATCGGGGCTGAATACCGCGATCCCGGCCCGCGTACCGAACCAGACCTGGCGCCCGATGGTGACCGAGTAGGTGACGGCCTTATTCGGCAGTCCGTTGCTCTCGTCGTAGAGCTTGAGCGTGCGATCGGTCTTGCGGTAGCGCACCAGCCCCTTGTTGGTACCAAACCAGACATACTGATCGTCGAAGGCAACCGTACTGACCCGCTGGCTGGGAAGACCGTCGTCCATGGTCAACTTGGTCCATCGTTGACTTCCGGTTTCGAAACGGATTACCCCATCATCGGTGGCGATCCATAGGATGTTTTGGTCCACGACCATCTTGTTGACGGTCGCTCCCGCGGCGAAGACCGTCCAGCGGTCGAGCGTCTGGTAGATGAACTTGTCGTCCTGCGCGATCCAAATGCCATTCACCGGATCGACCGCGATCTCCGGTGTGCGAGCGCGCAGGGGCGCCGCATGGAATAGCACCACCGCGGCCAGGACTAGGGCCGCTCGTCTCATTGGCGATATCTACGCGCTGACCTTCTTGACCCTCAGCTTGGCGACGTCGACTTCGCCGAGGCCGGCCTTGCCCGCGAACTCGATGTAGCGAACTTCCGCCGGGGTCATGGTCTTGTTGTTGAATTTGGCCACGGTCAGGCCGTAGGCGTCCACCGAGGCCACCTTGCGCCCAGCCACCATGCGTCCGGGCGTGGCGGTATCACCCGGCCCGGCCGGGCCGTTGGTAAGCAACGCCCGCGTGGCGTCGAGGATGGTGAGATGGGGAACGATCACGCGGCCGAGATCGGCGATGGCCTGGTGCAGTTCCATCGCGGTGTGAAACGCCTGCCGGTCGTAAATCAATCCCATGTGATTCTTGAGGCCGAGGGAAACGCCGGCCTGATAGTGGGCCTTGGCGGCCGGCACGTTGATGAACACATCGGCCGACAGAAGTGCCTTGGCGACCTCGACCGACTTGAGCGTTACCCCACCTTTCACATCGACTTTCTGGAAATCCTCGGCGCCACCGAGCAACTTGACCTTGGCTGCGGGCAGTGAGGCCATGGCGGCGGTCAACCCGCAGCGTTCGAGGCACTTGGCGCCCTTCGCCTGTGGAAACTCCAGCACCAGGACCTGCTTGGCCTTGGCGTCGAGACAGGCCTTGACGATTGCGGCCACGGTTTCCGGGTGCGTCGTGGTGCCCCACGCCGGTGGGTTGGCGAACGCCGCGTTCGGCTTGATGACGACGTAATCGCCGCGCTTGACGAATTTCCCAATTCCGCCGAAAGCCGCCAGCGCGGCCGCGACCATCTTTGCCGGATCGCTTCCGGACACGTCGACGATATCGTGCTCCCTGCCTGTGGCGAAAACTCGGCCATATTTCAAGGCGGCCGCCGCTGCGATCGAGCCGCCCACGAAGCTGCGTCGAGAAATGACTTTCATGATGGGGTTCCTTCTCGGTTGTGACCGCGCTGCATGCGGTCGTTGAGCAAACCCATGCCCCTCCCCAACCACCGGGGATTGTACCAGAGCACGGTTCATCCATGTGCTATTCTTCATCCGAATTTCCGAATTTCCGATCTTGCTCGGAGAAAACACATGGCCTCCAAACCAGGAAACACCCGAAGAGAAGTATTGATGGGCGCCGCTGGTGCGGCCGCTGCAGCTTCGCTCGGTCAGCTTGCCGGTTGCTTTCCTGGCGTCGGCGGCATGTGGCCCGATGCCGCCCCTCAATCCGTGGACGCTGAGTCGATTTCAACCTGCGGGTGCAGCCCGCCTGACGGCAGTGGCGCGCCGGCCGACGAGCAGCATGTCGCCCCAGTTCAGGGATCCTCGAAGGTGGTCACCATCCAACGCGACGACAGCGTCGACGCAAAAGGCAAGAGCCTCGCGCAACCTCAGCTCGACGCGGTTCAAGGCATGGTCGATGCCGTACTTTCGACTCTGGCGGGCGGCGCAGCCAACCCATGGCCGATCCTGTTGCCAACCGCCGGCCCGTGCACGCGCATCGGCCTCAAAGTCAATTGTCTCAATCCATACTTTCCGACCTCCCCCGCGGTCGTGCGGGCAATTATCAGAAACTTACAAACCAACCTCCCAGCGTGCCCTGGCAACATCCTGGTCTGGGATAGGCGGCTTGATGAATTGCAGAATGCGGGAAAGTATACCGACGCGGATCTGCAGGGTGCCCGTCTGATTGGAACGGTCAATTCGACCACGGATGGGGGAGGCCCCGGCTATTCCAGTGATTTTTTCGGTACTTTTCAAGGCTCGACCCCACGTCTTTCACGAATCCTGACCGAGCAGACCGATATCACCATCAACTGCCCCGTGTTGAAGTCCCACGGCCAGTCTGGCGTCACCGGTGGCTTGAAGAATGTGTACGGCGTCATCGACATACCGGGCAATTACCACACCCAGGTGGCGAAGAACACCGACCTGCAAACCGCCTTGCCGGCTCTCTACAATATTCCGACCATTCGCAACAGTATCAAATTGACGATTGTGGATGCATTGCAAGCCGTGTCGCTGGGAGACACGGCCGACCGGCCAGACTGTTTTCCCGGCCGTATTTTTGCGTCCCTCGATCCACTGGCCCTGGATCGCTATGCCTTGGATCTGGTCAACCAACTACGCGCAACTCGCAAGCAACCGCCCATCGCCGGATCGATCGTTGCCTGGCTGGACAATGCGTACCAGCTCGGCCTGGGAGCGAACGGCTACGATCTCGTCACGCTGCAGCCCGACGGCGACGCCTCGAGTGATGGCGGCGCCGCCCAAGCGGCGGGCTAGAGCGGGGCTAGAGCTGCGCGGCGACCGCCGTGGCGAATGCGAAAGCCGCTGCCTTGGTGGCTTCATCTCCAGGAGTGAAGTCAGGGGCAGGTCCGGCGGAAGGACCCAAGCTGACTTCGACGTAGTAGTTGCCCTTGTAGAAATTAATCCACCAGTGGTCGCCGGTGTCCGCGATGCGAGAGTCGGTTCCTACAAGTGTGGAGCTCGGCTCGGTCCAGGTTTTGCCGACGTAGAGCGAGGCGCCAAGCAGCGAAGTGTAAAGACCAGACGCTTGCTGCGCGGTGGGCATCTGCAAGATATAGAGCGTCACGAAGGCGCCATCGGGTGCGTCGGTCACGTTTGCATTCACGTAGTTCTGCCAAGCGAAGATCGTCGGTGTGTAAGGCGCCGCGAAGAAGTCGGCGGCGGCGCCATCGATGAGGGCCTCGGTATCGATCTCGGTCGTCGCCGTGGCCGCGACCTTGCCCGCGGTCTTCGAGTTGCTTGGATCGACCGTCCAGCCGGCGATCGCGCCGTCCTGCGGTATCAGGTCCAGAACCGACGGGGCACTACCAGAATCGGCGTTCTGTCCGCCTGCACCACCACCCCCGCTCCCGCCAGTACCGCTGATGCTCCCACCAGTGCCGCCACTGCTTCCGCCACCACCACAGCCCGTGAGTGCCGCGCCCAAAGCAAACACGGCGCAAGAAATCAGAGAGCCAAGACGAGTCATCGTTTCCTCCTTCGCGGGTACCGGGTGGCGCAAGGCCAGGGACATTCCCGGCCTGGTGGCAGGATTATCCACGCCTCATAAGGTTTCCGCAATTCCGGAATCACGCTGCGGTCGCCCTTGATCGGCGGGCTGTCCCCGACATAACCTTTCCACTGCAACGTGCGTATCCTCCTCTTCGCAGTCTTGGCCGTGATTCCGCCAACCCTGATCGGCACCCTGGTTTGGCAGGGCCGAAAAGCGCCCCCCGTCGAGCACGCGCCTGGGTCCGCCCAGGTCGGTGGTCAGCAGGCCGACCAAGCCCTGCGCGCGCTGTTCGCGCCGCCTCCCGACGGTGCGAAAGTCAAGGAGAAGGTCGCGCTGTACGACGAAAAGGGTCTATTCGACTACATCGACGGCGCGGCCCCCATCTTCATCGAGCGCCACTTCCGCAAACTGGCCGCAGCCGAGATGGCCACGCCCGAGGGTAGCGACCTGGTGTGCGACGTCTACGACATGGCCACGCCCGAGAACGCCCAGGCCATTTTCGACAAGGAGAAATCCCCTAACGCCAAACTCGTGGACGGGTGGCCGGAGGCCATCGTCGGCCCGATGTCGTTCGTGTTTCACCACGGACGCTACTACACCAAACTGACCGCCTTCGACGCCAAGGCGGAGGCCGCCCTGCCCGTCGTGGCGCGCTCGCTCAAGGGAAGGATGAAATGACGGACGGCGAGCAGCCGAGTGGCAGCAACGTCGTGCCCGAGACGCGGCTGCGCGAGAGCGGCAAGACCGGCGAGCCCGCTGGCGCCGAACCGGACGGGATGGACCGGCGCGCCCTGCTGCGCGTGGGAGTCACTACCGCGGTGGCGGCGGGCGCCGTTGCGCTGGGCCTTGGGCTGAGCGCCCGCGACGGCCGCAGCAAGAGCAAGTCCCTGCCCAAGCTGAAGGATCACCGCGTGGGCAAGGTGCAGGGGGCGGTGGAAATGGCCGTCGTGCACGGCCCCGATCCCGCCGCCAACGTCCGCCGCGCCGTCGAGGCGATGGGCGGGATGGGCCGCTTCGTGAAGCGCGGCGAGCGCGTGGTGATCAAGCCCAACATCGGCTGGAACCGCCTGCCCGAGCAAGCGGCCAACACCAACCCCGACGTGGTGGCCGAGGTCGTAAGGCTGGTCGCTGCCGCGGGCGCCGGGAAGATCTGGGTCACCGACGTTTCAGTGAATACGCCCGAACAGTGCTTTGCCCGGTCGGGCATCGAGAAGGCCGCCAAAGCTGCGGGCGCTACTGTCGTGCGCCCCGACGCCACGGGCTTTCGCGAGGTCGATGTTTCGGGCAAGCTCCTGCGCACGGGCGATGTGCTGTTTCCGTTCGTCGAAGCCGACCGCGTGATCAACGTGCCGATCGTGAAACAGCACGGCCTCTCCGGCGCCACCATGGCGATGAAGAACTGGTACGGCGTGCTCGGCGGTCAGCGCGTGAAGTTGCACCAGGACATCAACCTTTCCATCGTCGACCTGGCGGCCATGGTCAAGCCCACCCTGACCGTCATGGACGCCACCCGCATCCTGCTCGCCAACGGCCCCACCGGGGGCAGTCTCGCCGACGTCAAGAAGATGGACACCATCGCGGTCGGCACCGACGAGGTCGCGCTCGACGCCTTCGGCGCCGGCCTGCTCGGGATTTTCCCCACCAGCCTCGGCTTCATCGTCGAGGGGATGAAGGCGGGCCTGGGCACGCCCGAGTGGAGAAGCCTCAAGACCGAGGAGCTGGGAGGTTAGCGATGTTTCTGTGGTTGCGCCGCGCCTACCAAGCCGTCTTTCTGATCTTCTTCCTGTTCCTGGTCTTCGTCAGCACCTCGCTGTTTATTCGCAGCTACGACGTCCAGTGGTTTCTCGAGCTCGACCCGCTGGTCGCCGTGACCACCGCGCTGTCGTCGCACACCCTGCACCACGCGCTGGTTTGGTCGCTGCCGCTCATCGTGCTGACGTTGGTGTTCGGCCGTTTCTTCTGCAGCTGGATGTGCCCGATGGGCGTGCTGCACCACATGCTCGGGTTTCTTGGCCGCAAGCGCAAGGTGATGCAGCGGATCGAACAGAACGCCCCGCGCCCGTCGCACAAGATCAAGTACGCCGTGCTGGCCGTGATGCTGGGGCTGGCAGCGGCCGGCAGCGTGCAGATCGGCCTGCTCGATCCCATCGCCTCCACCTGGCGCGGGCTGTCCACCTCGGTCCTGCCGGCCGCCAGCAACGCCGCCTTCGGCCGCTACCAGGGCGAGCGCCACTTCCAGTGGGGCACCTTCATCACCATCGTCTTCTTCGGCGCCCTCGCCCTCAACTTCGTCTATCCGCGCTTCTACTGCCGCGTCCTGTGCCCGCTCGGCGCCTTTCTCGGCCTGCTGTCCAAGTTCTCGCTCTTCCGCATCAGCAAGGATCTCAAGAATCTGCAACGACTGCGACGTGTGCGGGGCCGACTGCCAGGGCGCCGCCGACCCGCAGGGCACCGTACGCGCCACCGAGTGCATGGTGTGTCTCAACTGCACGAAGAGCTGCAAGCGCGGCGGCATCGCCTACCGGTTCCTGCCCGGGCTCAAGCTGTCCAGGACGGAGACCGACCTTTCCCGCCGCAAGTGGCTCACCGCCGGGGTTTCGGGCATCGCGGCGGCTTCCCCTCATGCGCGCCTCCGACGGCGTGGATCCGCGACCCAACCCGGCGCGTATCCGTCCGCCGGGCGCGCTCGACGAGCCCGACTTCCTCGCCAAGTGCCTCAAGTGCGGCGCGTGCATGAAGGTGTGTCCGACCGGCGGTCTGCAACCGGCACTCTACGAGGCCGGCCTGGAGGGCTTCTGGTCTCCCATCCTGATCCCGCGCATCGGCTACTGCGAAAGTAGCTGCACCCTGTGCGGTCAGGTCTGCCCCACCGGCGCCATCACCCACCTCAAGCTCGCGGACAAGGTCGGCGACATGCCGGCCAAGCCGCCGGTGCGCATCGGTTCGGCCTTCTTCGACAAGGGACGCTGTCTGCCCTGGGGCTACGGAACCCAGTGCATCGTGTGCGAGGAGGTCTGCCCGACCTCGCCCAAGGCGATCTACTTCAAGCTGGAAACCATCACCGCCCGCGATGGCACGCAGAAGACGCTCAAGTTTCCCTACATCGATCTCGACCACTGCACCGGGTGCGGGATCTGCGAGAACCGCTGCCCGGTGGTAGATCGCGCCGGCGTGCGCGTCAGTGCGGCCAACGAAAGCCGTACCCCCAAGAGCAGCATGTCGCTCACGGGTGGAAAGATCTAGTCCCTACAGCTTTTCGTGCGTGCAGTCGCAGTAGGGCTTGGTCGCGGATCGCTTGCAGCCGCAGAGTTTGACCTCGCCTTCCTCCATCCGTTCGATCTTCATCGGCGAGTGCATCGTGCCTCGATGCGAACCGTCGCAGTAGGGCTGGCGCTTCGAGCGGCCGCACGCGCACCAGTAGTAGTCGCCACGCGCCAGCTTGACGACGTACGGTATCTTGTGCGTGCGAACCATGTCGCTCATCGCGAAGACTCGATGGTCATGCAACAGTCTGGCACGCGGTTCGCGACAAGGCCTGTCCCTAATTCTCCGGGCGCAAAAGGGGCGACTGGGAGAGCGGCGCTCGGCTATGCGGGATTGCGCCAGGACGGCTCCTCCGGGAACGGAGGTCAAAGGCCGCGCTACGTAGGGACTGCCCCAAGCGGGCCGATTCAGCATCCGGAGCCGCTGCACGCTGTCTGGAAGGCGGTGACACATGCCATGCCTGGACTGTCACCGGCCAGGTTGAGGCAGTCCTGCTTGCAGCTGCTGTTGCAACTGCCCCCTGCCGCCGCCAGGCAGTCGATCGCCTTCATGCAACCGTCCTCTCTCGAATTCCCGTTCTGGTCTTTGCACTCACTACACGCGGGGGTGCCGCTGCAGGTGTAGCCGTTACTTACGATTGTCGAGAAGCAATTCGAGCTGGCATCGCCACTCGATATCGCTGCATCACGCCCCGCGCTTCCGTCCATCCCTGTAACGCCGCCGGTGCCGCCACCACCGCCGCGTCCCGCGTCTATTGTCATCGCGCCACCAGAACTGGTGGTGGTGCCGCCGGTCCCCATGAGCCTTCCGTCGGAGCCGCGTCCGTCGGGTCCCCCGTCGGTGACCATTCTGCCGCCGGTTCCTGTCGCGCCACCCGTGCCGCTCCTGCCGCCGGTTCCAGTTGCGCCACCCGTGCTTCTCCTGCCGCCGGTTCCAGTCGCGCCACCCGACGCAGCGACGGTGCTGCCTCCTGCACCGGTTCTTCCCCCCGCGCCAACCAGTGTCGTCCCCCCGGTGCCAGGTACACCGCCCGATCCTGGAGAATTGTCGCCCCCCGTCCCCACGGCATAGCCGGGCAACTTCGCATCAGGGGAAGGCCCACATGTAACCGCAAGTACTACCATCGCGAGCAGGGCGACAGACCGCATGGTTGTTATTAGACCTCATTTCACGTTCCAAGGGGAAGCTATGACGTGCGGATATGTGACGGACGACACCACGGGCCGCCTCTCCACCTGGCATGACGTTCCGCTCCCGCATGCCGCGCGACACATCGTCGAGCGCAACGTACCCGAAGTATCTGAGCCGTGCCATAGTGTCGGCGACTCCGACAAAAGGCCATGACCATGAAACCCAGACTCGAAATCCTGGCGCTACCCTTGGGAATCTTCCTTGCCGCTGGCTGCGGGGCACGAAGCCCGCTCGACTTGCAGGCCGACGAATCCGCCGGCTCGCTGGGTGGAAGCGGCGGCAGTCCGGGCAGCGGCGGGCGGCCTGCAACTGGCGGCGTGTTCGGCGGCGGTGGGCGGCCTGCAACTGGCGGCGTGTTCGGCGGCGGCGGACGGCCTGCGACTGGCGGCGTGTTCGGCGGCGGTGGGCGGCCTGCGACTGGCGGAGTGCCTGGCACCGGCGGCATCCGCTACGCCGGTGGAGGCGCAGCAGGCGGTTTCGGCGGACAGGCCGGCTACGGTCCCGGTGGATCTCCCGCAAGCGGTGGCGGAAGAGCAGGTTCCGGCGCAGGCGGAAGCATCGGCGGGTCGGCCGGCTCCACCGGCAGAGATGGCGGTTTCGGCGGCAGCGCGGGCTCGGGCGGCAGAGACGGTGGCATCGACGTTCGCACTGGCGGCGCGGGAGGGGGAAGCATCGCATCCGGTGGCACCGTGTCGAGCGGCGGCGCCATCGGCACTGGCGGAACGAGTTGCCCTGGCCTGGGCAGCAACGAAGATCTAATCGACGACCTGAACGACGGCAATCGTTACATCCTCTCGGTCAACGGACGGGTCGGATCCTGGACCGACAGCGACGACGGCACGCCAGGGGGCACGATGTCTCCCGACCCCGTCAATCCCTTCAACCCGACCGATACCGGAGATCCGTGCCGAAAGTACGTGGCCTACGTCAAGGGCGGCGGCTTCTCGGATTGGGGGGCCGACTTCTGGTTCGGGCTGGGCAGCCCGTACGACGCCTCGAAATACACGGGAATCAGCTTCTGGGCCAAGAGCGACATCAGCACGCCGCCGACAGTGCTTCGCGTCACCTTCCCGGACAAGGACACATTCCCGGACGGAGGGATCTGCCAGACCAATGTCACGGGACCGACCGCCTGCTACGACCACTACGGATCGCGCATCACCCTTGGCACCGGCTGGAAGAAGTACACCGTCAGCTTCAGCCAAATCAGCCAGGATGGCTGGGGCATGCAAGGCGCGAGTTTCGATCCCAGGAGCCTGTACGAGGTCTTGTTCCAAATCCCGGTCAACGCCACCTTCAGCATCTGGATCGACGACGTCGCCTTCACCTTCTGATGGGGACGCGCCAGCGGCCCCCACGGATGGAGGGTGGTGATCGACATCCCTGGTGAGGCGCGCGCGCAAAAGCCCCAACTCGGAAATCCTTCGAGCCCGCGCCGTTCATCTCAGGATCGATGAGTCTATTCACGAGAGTTCGAACCCCCCTCGGCACCATCGCGATCGGCTTCAGCGAACGCGGCATCTCGCGCGTCCTCTTCCCAAGTTCGGACTGGACCGACCTTGGTGCCGCGGACCTCGGTCGCGCCGGCCTCAGGACCGAGGCGCCAGCCCCGCGCGAAATCGCCGAGGTCGCCCGAGCCTTGCGGGCGCACATGGGCGGCGAGGTGCAAGATTTCTCGGGCGTCGCCCTCGACACGAACGGCTCGCCACCCTTCCTGCTGCGCGTACAGCGCGCGGCTCAGGCGATTCCAGCCGGCGAGACACGCACCTACGGCGAGTTGGCCGCCCTCGCCGGCTCCCCGAGGGCGGTGCGCGCCGCCGGCCGTGCCATGGCCACGAACCCATGGCCCGTCATCGTGCCATGCCACCGCGTCTTCGCGCGCACCGGGTTCGGCCAATACTCGGCGGGTAGCGGACTGCACACCAAGCTGCGCCTGCTGTGGCGTGAGGGCTACCGTGGCCGCACCTCGAATGTGGCTTTCGACGAGCATGAAGCCGTCGCGCACTTGACAAGGGCCGACCCACGCCTCGGCAACCTGATCGACCGCGCCGGGCCGTTCACCTTGCAGGCCGCCGCGCCTGGCCCGCGCACTTCCGTCGAGCCGTTTGCGGCCCTCACCACGGCTATCATCGCGCAACAACTTTCCGGCAAGGCTGCCGCGACGATCCAGGGTCGCGTGGCTGCGCTTCTCGGCCATGGCGCGATCGACGACCCCGCCGCCGTCCTGGCTCTGCCGAGGGCCAAGCTGCGCGGCGCGGGACTCTCGCAAAACAAGACTCTCGCGCTCCTGGATCTGGCCGCGCACGCGGTCGACGGGACCCTGCCCACGCGCTCCGAAATGCACGCCATGTCCGACGAGGACATCGTCTGTCGCTTGGCGCGCATCCGCGGCATCGGGCGCTGGAGCGCGCAGATGCTGCTGCTATTCTACCTCGGTCGTCCCGATGTCTTGCCGGTCGCGGATCTCGGCGTGCGCAAGGGCCTCGCCATCACCTACGGCATGCGCGCACTGCCTGGCACGCGGACCATCGAACGAGCGGCGCGGGCATGGTCGCCCTACGCCTCGGTGGCGAGCTGGTATCTCTGGCGCGCGGTCGAGATCGACCGCTACGCGAAACAGCCACGCTCCGCCTTCGGCGCGACGCCGATGCGCGACGCGCTCGCCGTGCCACTGGCCGCGAACCGCCGTCTTCGTCCTGCCGTCGACATCGATCGCGACGCGGCCTACCCGACGCGATCCACCCTCAGCTCGCAGGTGCCACGAGTCCACGAACCAGGGACAGCAAGTCTTGCGGGGAGAAAGGCTTTTGTAGAAAAGCATAGTGACCAGCCGCTACGCCACGACGCAACAGATCCTCATGAACGTAGCCGGAACACAAAAGGACACGCATCGATGGCCAGCGCTGGCGAGCGCGTTCGATGACCTCGCGGGTGGCGATCCCCGGCATCACGCCGTCGATGCACAGCAGTGAAAAGCCCGCCTGTTCCGCGATCAGCGTCAAGGCTTCGTCCCCGTCCGCGGCCTCGGTCACTTGAAAGCCCTCGCGCGCTAGGGTCCTCACCATGTTGCCACGAACCTCGGGATCGTCCTCCACGACCAGCACGCGCGTATCCTTGGGCAACGCCTTGGCCGATGACGAGGAGTCCCCCAATGCGGCTTCGCTCCCCACGACGGGGCTTGCAGAAACCTGCAAGAGGAGCGTGAAGGTCGTCCCAACCCCGACGGCTGATTCGACCCGTAGACTGCCACCCGCGCTGGTGGCAAAGGCGTAGACCGTCGCCAGGCCGAGTCCGGTGCCTCGGCCGATCGACTTGGTGGTGAAGAAAGGCTCGAAAATATGCTCGAGGGTTTCCCGTGCCATGCCCTCGCCGGTGTCGGATACCGTGACCTCGACATAGCGGCCGCCGGCCACGCCGGCATCGTCGACGGCGATGTCCTTCCAGCCGCATCGGATCCTGAGTTTTCCACCTCTCGGCATGGCGTCGCGTGCGTTGACCACGAGGTTGAACAGAGCACGTTCGAAATCGGCCGCATCGAGGTGGGCCACGATGTCCTCGCCCGGGCGGTCCATGGCGAGAACGATGTCGTCGGCCAGCACGCGACGAAACGCCGTGCGCAGACGTTCGAATAGCGGTGCCATCTGCACCGCCTGCGGTTGCGAAACCTGCCGGCGACCGAGCGTCAGGAGTTGGTGGGTCAGGTTCGCCGCGCGCCGCGATGCTTGCATGATTTCGCCGGCGCTCGCCGCCGCGTCTTGCGGCGATTCCGCGATGGTCATTGCTTCGGCAGCGCCCATGATGATCGTCAGGGCGTTGTTGAAGTCGTGCGCGATCCCACCGGCCAGGCGAGCGAGAGCCTCGATCCGGCGCGATTCTTCCAGGGCTTCCTGGGCGCGCATGCGTTGCTCGCGCTCGTATTCGCGTTCGCGTTCGGCGCTCTCCAGCGCCAGCCGCTGCCGCTGTTCGTGCGCCACCAGTTTCTGAAGCCGGCGCGCCTCGGTGGCGAGTCGTTCCACGATGTAAATCTGCGTGACGGTGATGGCCAGGCCTATGACGATGAAGGCAATGATCTGTCGCACCCAAAAGACCAATTTCGTGGGATCCCACATGGACATCGTGATCCGTGGCACGTGACCCATGACCACGAGGCCTCCTCCCACTGCAAACAGGCCGATCACCACGAGCAACCCGACAACGGCACCGCGCCTTCCGAAAAACAAGGCGCCGAGGAGCGGAACCAAGGCATCGACCAAGACGTTCCCGGCGCCGACGCCGCCACGTGCCTCCACCACGAAGCCCGTGAACGCAAGGAGACCCAATAGCACGAACGACGAGGCGCGGAAGCCGAGCCGCGGATGCAGCAACCGCAGCAAGGGAAACGCAAGCGTGTAGATCGAAAGCACCGCGGTCGTCGGGTCGAAGGTTCGAAGGTGGATGCTCCCGATGATGATGACCAGGCTGATCCCGGGAACCGCGAACGCCAGAACATTCAACGCCCCCGCAAGCACCCGCTCTCGCAAGGACTGCAGCGCATCACCGCCATCGTCTCCGGCGCTTGCCTCTCCTGATCTCTTGGTCATGTCCGCCCCTACCGCGAGGATTTTCTCCCGCCTGCTTCGCTTGGCAAGCAAAGGGATTTTCTGTTGGACGTCGCGGTGCTGGTTCGGTTTCGCACCCCGCGATCTTAGTGCGGCAAAGTCTTGCGCCTTGACGGATGCGGGTGGTCCGTGAATACTGAACATTCGTCCAGTCAAGGTGGTTCGCGATGTCTGTTGCTTCCCCCTCACCCAACGCTGCCAGCGCTGAGCTTCCGGGTAAGAACCCCGAGAAGGTTCTTACCAACTCCCGCGACGAGATCCGCCAGGCAAAGTCTGTCGGACCTTGCGCGCTTTGGGTCGGCACGTCCGGCTATTCGTACCCCGAGTGGGTCGAGGCCGGCATCTATCCGCCCGGCACCAAGGCCGGTCAGATGCTGCCGCTCTACGCGCGCGAGTTCCCGGTCACCGAGCTGAACTACACCTGGTATCAAATGCCGCGCGCCGAGGCGGTCGAACGCCAGCGCGCCCTGGTGCCGCCGAATTTTCTCTTTTGCGCCAAGCTGACTCGCACCCTGACCCACGAGATCGACGCCAAGGCCTGGCAGGGCGAGGCCGCGAAGTATCGCCTGGGCATCGCGCCACTCGTGCAGTCGCGCCAGCTCCGCGCCATCTTGATTCAATTCGGCGCCAGCTTCGATCGGTCGCCCAAGCATCGATCGTATCTCGGAGCGCTGCTATCCGAATTACATGGGCTGCCGCTCGCGGTCGAATTTCGCAACGCCGCGTGGGCCACCGACAAGGTGTTCGCCGATCTCGCGCGCCGACGGGTTTCGTTGGTGACGGTCGACGAACCAGAGCTGCCCGGACTCTTTCCTTCCCTCGACGTGGTGACCAACCCCGAGCTTTTCTACGTCCGCTTCCACGGCCGCAACGCCCTCGGCTGGCGCTCGGGCAAGATGGCGACGCAGTTCGACTACGACTACTCCGACGGCGAGCTGGAAACGTGGATGGATGAAAAACTCCGCCGTCTCATCGAAGCCGCGGAGACTGGCGTGATCTTCTTCAACAACCACGTGCGCGGCCAGGCACCGCGAAATGCGCGGCGACTGCTCGAACTTTTACAGAAGGCCGGCTTGCTGGCGGCGGGACATGAACGATAGAGAGATCATCCACCTCAACGTCGCCGACTTCGCGGTCGCGGTCGAACGCGTGCTCGATGCCCGCCTGCGCGGGCGCCCGGTGGTCATCGCGCCCGAGGGCGCCAACCGCGCCGCCGTATTCGACATGAGCGACGAGGCCTTTCAGCACGGCATCCGCAAGGGCATGGCCCTGGCGCGCGCGCGACGCCTGTGCCGCGACACCGTGGTCATCGCCCCCCACGCCGATCGCTACGAACAGGCGACGCGCGATCTCCTGGCGCGCGCCCTGCCCTACTCGCCCCTCATCGAGATGACCGACAGTAACGGGCACCTGTTCGTGGACGCGACCGGAACCCACCGTCTGTTCGGTCCGGCCTACGACATCGCCTGGCGAATTCGCAAAACCGTGCGCAAAGAGCTTGGCCTCGATCCCATCTGGTCGGTCGCGCACAACAAGCTCTTGGCCAAGGTGGCCACGCGGGTGGTGAAACCGGCCGGCGAATACATCCTGGAGGAAGGGCAGGAACAGGCCTTTCTGTCGCCGTTGTCGGTGACGCTGGTGCCCGGCCTCGACCAGGGCGACCTCGTCCGCTTACGCGAATTCCGCCTCGACCGCGTCGGCCAGGTCCTCGCGTGGACCTTGCCCCAGCTCGACGTGGTGTTCGCCGGACACGGACAATTCCTCTACGAATCGGTGCGTGGCATCGACGCCTCGCCGGTGCTGCCGGTGGGGCAAGAACGCCCCACGATCGCGGCCGACCACGACTTCGGCAACGACAGCAACGACGTCGAAACGCTGCACGCGGCGCTGTTTGCGCTGGTCGAAAAATCCGGCCGCAAGCTGCGCCAGCGCCGCATGGCCGCGCAAAGACTGGGCATCGTGCTCGACTATTCCGACGGTATGCGCGTGGCCCGGCAGGGCAGACTCGTACCGGCCTCGACCGATGACCGGCGGCTTTTCGAGACGGCCAAGGTGGTACTCGATCGCGCCTGGACCCGCCGCGTACGCATTCGCCATCTGCGCTTATGCCTGGACCGCCTTACCTTCCCGCCCGCGCAGCTCGACCTGTTCGCCGACCGCGACCAGCCCGTCAAGAAAAGCGACCGGCTCATGCAATCGCTCGACGCCATCCGCGACAGGTTCGGTGCAGCGGCCGTGGGCTTCGGACGGGGGTTGGGCTGTGGCGAGCTTGTCTACTGAGGTCGCGCCTCATGGTGCCGTTGGTCGTTCGCTCGCATTGCTCGCTCATGTGGGGCACGTCGGCGCCGGAGGATCTGGCGCTGGTGGCCCGCCAACACGGTTACCGTCGCATCGCCCTCACCGACACCGACAACCTCTATGGGCTGTGGCCATTCTTGCAAGCGTGCCGCGAACAGGACATCACGCCCATCGTGGGGGCCGAGGTGAGCGAACCGGGCTCGCACCGCCGCGTGGTCTGTCTGGTCGAGAACGACGAGGGTTATCGCAACCTGTGCCGGCTGATCACGCGCAGGCACTGTCACGAGGATTTTTCCCTGGCCCGCGATGTTCCCGCCCTGGCACGCGGGCTCACCGTGCTCGTGCCCGGGGCGGCGTTGCTCGCGCCACTTTACGACGCCGGCGTCACCGTGGCGGCGGCGTTGCCGCGCCGGCCATCGCAGAGTGCGGCCAAGGCGCGCGCCGAGGCACGTCGTCTTGGCATTGCCTCGATCGCGGTGCCTTCCAGCTTTTCTCTCGTGCCTGGCGATTACGATGTGCACCGACTCCTGCGCGCCATCGCTCGCAACACCAGTTTGTCACGATTGCAACCGGGCGATGTTGCGCCGGCCGATGCCTGGCTGGCCCCACCCGCGCACTACGAACGGCGATTTGCCGTGTGGCCTGAAACCCTGGCGGCCAGCGAAGGGGTCGCCGAACGACTGACCTTCACCGGCCCGAATTTCGGCCTGGTCATGCCACCCTGGCGAGAGGATGTCGATCGGCCAAGTTGCGAGGTTCTGCGCGAACGCTGCTACACCGGCGCCCGTAAGCGCTACGGCGCCGAGTTGCACGAAACCGTGGTCGACCGCATCGAGTACGAGCTCGCCACCATCGAGCGCATGGGGTTTTCCAGCTATTTTCTCGTGGTCGAGGAAATCGTAAAGCGCTCGCCGCGCATCTGCGGTCGCGGCAGCGGCGCCGCCTCCATCGTGGCCTATTGCCTGGGGATCACCAACGTGTGCCCGGTGAAATTCAATCTCTACTTCGAGCGCTTCCTCAATCCCGGCCGCAAGGATCCGCCCGACATCGACGTGGACTTCGCCTGGGACGAGCGCGACGCCGCCATCGCCTCGGTGCTCGACCAATTCCGCGGCCACAGCGCCATGGTCGCGTGCTTCGCCAATTTCCAGCCGCGCATGGCCATCCGCGAGACCGCGAAGGTCTTCGGCCTGACCGACGCCGAAATCGGACAAGTGTCGAAACGCCTACCCTGGTTCTGGCGCGAGCTCGCGAGCGAGATCGGCGGCGACGACGACGACTTGCTCGACCGACTGCGAGAGATGCCAGAGATGAAGGATCTCGATTTCCCCGAACCCTGGCCCGAGATCCTGCAACTGGCCCAGCGCCTGATCGGAATTCCGCGCCACATCTCCGTGCACCCGGGCGGCCTGGTCATCACGCCCCAGCCTATCGATGGCTACGTGCCGGTCGAAATCGCGCCCAAGGGCGTCCCCGTCATCCAGTGGGAAAAGGACAGCAGCGAAGCCGCCGGGCTGGTGAAGATCGATCTGCTCGGCAACCGCAGCCTGGCCGTCATCCGCGACGCCGTGACCAACGTGCAGGCGAACGGCATCCCGTTCGACGACTCCCGCTGGGAGCCCGAGGACGATCCCGCCACCCAGGCCCGCATCGCCGCCGGCGGCACCATGGGCTGCTTCTACATCGAAAGTCCGGCCACGCGGCAATTGCAGCAGAAAGCGCGCCGGGGCGACTACGAGCACGTGGTCATCCACAGCAGCATCATCCGCCCGGCCGCCAACAAGTGGATCCACGAATACCTGCGCCGCTTGCACGGCGGCACCTGGCAGCCCATCCACCCGTTGCTCGACGGCGTGCTCGACGACAACTACGGCATCATGGTCTATCAGGAAGACGTGGCCAAGGCGGCCATGGCCCTGGCCGGCTTTTCCCACGTCGAGGCGGACGGGCTGCGCAAGGTGATGAGCAAGAAGGATCGCGCCAAACGCCTGCCCGACTACCTTCGCCGTTTCATTGCGGGCGCACGCAGCCGCGGGGTTGCCAGCGAACAGATCGAACTGGTCTGGGACATGATTCTGTCCTTCGACGGCTATTCCTTCTGCAAACCCCACAGCGCCTCGTACGCGCGCGTGTCGTTCCAGGCCGCGTACTTGAAGACGCATTTCCCGGCGGAATTCATGGCCGCGGTCATCAGCAACCAGGGCGGCTTCTATGCCACCTCTGCCTACGTTTCCGAAACGCGACGCCTCGGGGTGCGCGTGCTGCCGCCGGGCGTGAACCACAGCGAGATTCCGTGGCAGGGCGCGGCCGGCGCCGTGCGCGTCGGGTGGCTGACCTTGCACCACCTCGGCGAAGCGACGCGCGCCCGCATCGTCGGCAACCGTCCGTACCGCGACCTGGTCGACTTTCTCGAACGCGTTCGTCCCGACGAGGAAGAAGCCCGCGTTCTCGTCTACGCGCGCGCCTTCGACGGTCTTCACCCGAGCGAAAGCCACGCCGCTCAGCTTTGGCAGATCGCGGCCTGGCGCAAGAGCGCGGCTCGACGCAAGTCGTGCGATTTGTTCACTCGCGAAGCGACAATACCCCGCCCCGCGCTGGAGTCCGACGATCCGCAAGCCCGCCTGCACGCGGAAATGCACGCCCTCGGCTTTCTCTGCGATGTCCACCCCATGATCCTTTGTGACACCGCCGCCAATCGTCACAACGTCGTCAAGGCCAAGGATCTCCCGCGCTTCGCCGGCCGGCGCGTCCGCTGCGCCGGTTTTCTCGTCACCGGCAAGGTGGTGGCCACCCGCAAGGGCGAGCCCATGGAGTTCATCACCTTCGAGGACGAAACCGGTCTCATGGAATGCACCTTCTTCCCCGAGCCCTACCGCCGCTTCTGCCACATGCTCGACCACCAGCGCCCATACTTCATCGAAGGCAAAGTCGAAGAAGACTACGGTGCGTTCACCATTACGGTCGACGCCGTCAGCAGAATCGCATTCGAGCGGGATCGCATCGAGGATGTCGAGCCCGGTGTTCCCACGCGCCATCAGCGATCCGAATGGTCCGATAGGCGCTCTCGGGTAAGCATCGACTCCAAGACGGGCGGCGCCCGCTACCATCTGGAGTAATACTTCAAAGGGTGAGGACTCACCCATGAGCGCACAGGCCGGATCTGGGAGCGAGGAGCGCGTGCTTTCCGCCGAGGAGACAAGGCGCTTCTACGACCGCTTCGGCGCCAAGCAGGACCGACAATTCTACGAGGCCGCGCCAATCGAGCACATGCTTGCCCATGGGGACTTCGGGCACGCCGCGTCCGTGTTCGAGCTCGGGTGTGGGACGGGACGCCTCGCCGAACGCCTGCTTCGAGAACGCCTGCACCCACACGCACGCTACCTCGGTGTCGATCTCAGCCCAACGATGGTCGGCCTTGCCACGAGGAGGCTGGCGCCTTGGCGCGAGCGGGCTGCGGTGCAGTTGTCGGAAGGCTCTCCGTCGTCCCCCTTGCCGGCCGGCGGGTGCGACCGTTTCGTGGTCACCTACGTGCTCGATCTTCTTTCCGATACCGTGATCCGCGAGGTTCTGCGGGAAGCGCGGCGCGTGCTCGACGCACGCGGCCTCCTGTGCGCGGTCAGCCTGACGGAGGGTACCTCGCCGGGGTCACGTCTCCTTGCGGCCACGTGGCGAAGGATCTACAAGTGGCGGCCGGCGCTACTCGGTGGCTGCCGCCCCATCCGGCTCGCCGAGGTTCTCGACGACTCGCAATGGAGGACCGAGCATCGATCAGTCGTCTGTTCCTGGGGGCTCTGCTCCGAAGTCGCGATTTGTTCGCCCCGGCGCTAGCAACTCCCGGATGTTCTCAGAGATGGCGCCCGCCGATCTTCAGGTCGGACACGCGTCCAAAGTGGTCTTGGTTGCGGGTCAAGAGGACTCCGCCGTTTACCAGGCAGACACCGGCGATCAGGTAGTCGGCCAGACCGATCCCCTGCCCTTGTGATTCCAGCGCGCGCCGCACTTCTGCCGCGCGCTCGCTCGCTTCGGGTGTCAGGCCCAGCACCGTCAGCGCGGCGAGCAGGCTAGACACCTTCTCCCGATCGGCCGCGCTCTTCGCGCCGCTGAGCAACTCGAAGCTGTTGATGGCGGTCGTGGCCAGGTGGCCGGTCTCCATCTCAAGCTCGATCCGCCTGGCCCAGGGGGAACGGTCGCGCAGAAAGTCGATGAGCACATCCGACTCTGCGATCATCATCGCCATGTGCTCCGGATGCGCGCGACGGACGCAGCAAGATCGTCCGCCGCCTTCGCGCTCATTGAGCCCTTGAGGGCGAGTGCCGCCTGGGTGCGAACCTTGCGAGAATCGTCTTCGACCAACATGCGTTCGATGGCCTCCTGAACCAGGCGAGAAAAACCCTTCTCGCCACGGCGGGCAGCGAGGTCGAGCAAGCGGGCTCGCTGGGCGTCGGGGATCTCGATGGTGGTCCTCATGAACCGATCATGATATGCACGCATATGCATGTCAAACGGATTAGCTTATGTTTCTAAGTTGTTGGAAGTACTTTCTATAATGAATCTGCTTCCTTGCCTCGGGCTGAACATTTGATTAGTGTTGAGGTTTCGTGGACAAGCATCTCGATCAACTCAACCCGGCCCAGCGTGCGGCGGTGGAATACGGCAACGGGCCGCTCCTCATCATCGCGGGGGCGGGCTCGGGGAAAACCTCGACCCTCGCCCACCGGGTGGCAGCAATCATCGCCAAGGGCGCGGATCCGCGGCGCGTGTTGCTGCTGACCTTCACCCGGCGGGCAGCGGCCGAAATGATCCGCCGAGCGCAGCTCATCATCGGCCAGACGAAATCCAAGCTGCCGGGCAGCAGCGGTGCCACCGGCATCTCTTGGGCGGGTACCTTCCATTCGGTCGCCAACCGCCTGCTCCGCCTGCACGCCTCCTCGATTGGGCTCGATCCTTCCTTTACCGTGCTCGACCGCGAGGATTCGGCCGATCTTCTCGATATGCTTCGCCACCAGCTCGGGCTCGCGCGCACCGACAAGCGATTCCCCCGCAAAGGGACCTGCCTGGCCATCTACTCGCGCACCGTCAACGCGCAGGAGCCGCTGGGTGCGTGCCTCAAGCAAGCGTATCCCTGGTGCGCGGAATGGGAGAAGGAACTGCGCCAGCTCTTTTCCGACTATGTCGACGCCAAGCGCGCGCGTCACGTGCTCGACTTCGACGATCTACTGCTCACCTGGTGGCTGATGATGTCCGAGCCCAAGCTCGCGCAACGCGTGGGCGCGCGCTTCGACCACGTGCTGGTCGACGAGTACCAGGACACCAATAGGCTGCAAGCGGAAACCCTGCTCAAGTTGAAGCCGGACGGCGATGGCGTGACCGTGGTGGGCGACGACGCGCAATCGATCTACTCCTTCCGCGCCGCCAGCGTGCGCAACATCCTCGACTTTCCCACGCAGTACTCGCCGCCGGCTACCGTCATCACGCTGGAACAGAATTATCGGTCGAGTCAGCCCATCCTCGACGCCAGCAACGCGGTCATCGGTCTCGCCAAACAGCGCTTCACCAAGGATCTCTTCTCGACCCGCACGGCCGGTGAGCGACCGCAGCTGGTGACCGTGAACGACGAGACCGAGCAGGTCCGCTTCGTCGCCGAGCACGTGCTTGAACGGCGCGAGGCCGGGCTCGCGCTCAAGCGCCAGGCCGTGCTCTTTCGCGCCGCCCACCACAGCGACGCGCTGGAGGTGGAGCTCGCGCGCCGGAACATTCCCTTCGTCAAGTACGGCGGGCTGCGTTTCCTCGAGGCCGCGCATATCAAGGACGTCCTCGCCATCCTGCGCTGGGCGGAAAATCCGCGCGACTCCATCGCCGCGTTCCGGACCTTGCAGTTGCTAAATGGCGTGGGACCGGCTGGCGCGGGACACGCATGGGAGTGGCTGCAAGAGCACGGCTTCGAGCTTCAGGCCTTGCCCGCCTTCACGCCAGCAGGCCCCGCTGGTGAGGACTGGCCACCATTCTGCGACCTCATGATTTCCCTGCACTCGCATACATCGGCTTGGCCAGGCCAGATCGGTAACGTCCGGCGCTGGTACGAACCGCGCCTCGAAGCCCTGCACGGCGATGCCCATGCGCGCGCAGGCGATCTGGAGCAACTCGAACAGATCGCCGGTGGCTTCGACAGCCGCGAACGCTTTCTCTCCGAGGTGACCCTGGATCCGCCCAGCGCCACCGGGACAGAGGCGGGACCGCCCTTGCGCGACGAAGACTATCTGATCCTGTCGACCATCCACTCCGCCAAGGGCCAGGAGTGGGACGCCGTCTTCGTGCTCAACGCCGTCGACGGCTGCATCCCATCCGACATGGCCACCGACACGCCCGAGGAAATCGAGGAAGAGCGCCGCCTGCTCTACGTAGCCATGACCCGCGCCAAGGGTGCCCTCCATCTGATACGGCCGCTTCGCTTCTTCGTGCGCCAGCAACACCGCCATGGCGACCGCCACGTCATCGCGCCACTGACCCGCTTCATCCCCGAAACCATTCTCGACCGATTCGAGCGCGTGACCGAACGCGATCCCGGAACGATGATGGACAACCACCCCATAGGGACCGGTGGCGCGAGCTTCGACATAGGATCGAGGCTGCGCGCCCTCTGGAACGCCTGAATGCCGCTCTACACGCATTTGTCGGGAGACAGCGATGGACGATCCTGATTCGACAAGGCTCGCCGAGCCGCAAACGCCCTCAGCCGAGGGCCAGGCCCCCTCGCTCCTGGATCGACTCGTAAGCGAGACGCGACGCTCGACGGCCACCGCCGCCGCGAGCGGTGGAGCGGCCATCAACGGAGGACTTCACTTTCTCGCGGCGCTGCAGCTCTGGTCGGCGGTCTGGCTGGCGGGGCCTTATCGCGCCGTTCCCTACCTCATGGTGGGGCTCGGAATCTGCTTCGTGGCCTTGGGTTCCCGCATCTACGGCCAACGCCTGTGGGCCGTCCGCTTGACGATACTCCTGTCTGTCGTCGACGGATTGGCCATGGGACTTTGGTTGCTTTTGGCGGCGGGCTCCGGAATCTCTCCCCCCTGCTCGCGGTCCTGCCCGCGGGCTCGGTGGGCGCGTTCGTGCTCGCGCTGTTCGCGCATGGCTCGTGTGCCCGCACCGCGGCGGCGCGGCGGCACGCCGCCGCAGCCGGACTGGACATCGATCTCTGAGTGCGTGGTTTTTCACCGCTGTCGGTCAGTCTTTCGACGAGAACACGACGGTCCCCGCTTCCTTCTCGGAACCGGAAGCCTGCGCACGCGCGCGCGCCACCGCATCCAGCTCCTCCTTGATCCTGGGGAAGGCGTAACGCATCTGACCGGCATCGTCCGTGACCACGTCGCCGCCCAGCGCGACCAGCGAGCGGTCCAGCGCCTTGGCCATGGCGCTGTCCGGTGCGAGTTGCTCGGGTGGCAAGGGCGCGCCCTGGTTCTCGATCGCGATGCGCAGGAGGGCGCGCCGGGCATTGCGCTGGCGCCGACCGCGGTCACGCGCCTTTTCCACCAGCCAACGTCCGAGCGGAACGATGAATACCATGGAGGAGAAAATCACCGGGTAGGTATAGAGCAGGAAGGCGTGACCCAAAGGCGCCTGCAGGCGCGCCTCGAAGGCGGGAACGATCCAAAATGGCGCCAGGAGATTGAAGCCGTTGAATAGCCCGATGGTCACGTTGGTGGCGCCGGTATTGCCGGACAGCGGAGGCCGCGCTTCCATGCGCTCCCAGGCCCGACGCGGCTCCACCGCGGCGGCCTGGTTTTCCTGCACGGTCTTCCTGATATCCTTGAACGTGTAAAGCACCACGCCGTCATCGGTGACCTCGGGCTCGCCGCCGTAGTCGACAAGGAGGCGCGTGGCCTCCTCCTCGGCGCGCGGAAAGTCCCAACCCATGAGCGTGACCAGGTCCACGGCCGCGATGCGCCCGCAGTGCTTGCGGATATGGGCCAGGATCTCCTTCTCGTCGAGCAGCGGATCCTCGCTCGGGCGCGGCGGTCCGAACACGAACTCGAACACCTTCTTGTAGAGCGGCTTGCCCTTGCGGCGCGGCCGTGCCCGGCGACCGTACATGCCCTGCGAGGACGGCCCCCAGCCCCACATCCAGAACAGCGGCCAGCCAAGGTCGAAGCCGCCGCCGTCGTCGCGGTCGTCCGAGCTCCGCGCGAACACCAGCGCCAACATCATGGCCAGGAATATCGCGAAGTACGCCACCAGCGTGGCGACGATCGAAATCTTGAACAGGAAGGTGAAGCCCTTCCATAGCGCCTGACCCACTTTGGCCAGCTTTTCCGAGAGGGGCACCGCGTCCCGCCGCTCGAACGCAGGATCGAATTCGTACACCAGCTCGCCACTTTCGGTCGCCGACAGGTGGCTGCGGTACTCCTTGAGGAGGTTGCCGAGCGCCTGCTCGGCATCAGGCACCGGCAGACCCGACAGCGCGACCGCGTCCGCCTTGGTGAGCTGTCCCCCCTTCCCTCGCAGGGCATCCAGCAGCACGCGTTTGGCCTGCTCCTCGGTGTAGTTCTTCTTCTCGATGGTGGGTTCGCCGGCCATGGGTAGAGTGTTGTACGCGCACGGCGAGGACGCCAGCGGCTTTCGCCAAGATCCCCGGGTCGTCCTTCCCTGCCGCCTCGCAGGCCTTTGCGGCCAGGTTGTGCTAACTCTAGCCAGCCATGGCAGACGCCGTCATCGTCTTCGACAACGTCCACAAATCTTACCGCGACTTGAAGGCTGTCGACGGGGTGAGTTTCGACGTGGCGCCATCGACTTGCTTCGGACTGCTCGGCCGCAACGGCGCGGGCAAGAGCACCATCATGCGCCTCATCTATCACAAGGCCGAGCGCGACCCCACACCGCGCGGAACGGTCTCCGTGTTCGGCTTCGATCCAGAGCGCGACGAGCTCGAAATCAAATGCCGCTCGGGCGTGGTCCCCCAGGACGACAACCTGGACGAGGAGCTGAACGTCAGCCAGAACCTGCGCGTCTTCGCCAGGCTCTACGGCATCCCAAGCAAGCGAGCCCAGGCGCGTATCGCGGAGCTGCTCGATTTCATGGAGTTGCGCGAAAAGGCGCGAGCCAACATCCGCGAGCTTTCGGGCGGCATGAAACGCCGACTGGTCATCGTGCGTGCCTTGCTCAACCAGCCGCGCCTGCTCATCCTCGACGAGCCGACGACCGGCCTCGATCCGCAAGTTCGCCACACCATCTGGGACAAGCTGCGCCAGCTCAAGCGCGGCGGTCTCACCATCATGTTGACCACCCACTACATGGAGGAGGCGTTCCAGCTATGCGACGACGTCCTCATCATCGAAAATGGTAAAGCCGTGCTGCGTGGCAACCCCAAGCTGTTGCTCGGCGACCACATCGAACCCTACGTCCTGGAGCTGACCGACGTCACGCTCGCCCCGCAAGCGCTGGAACGCCTGCCAGCTGGAACCGCGCGCGTCGAGCGCTCGGATGAATCGGTGCGCGTCTACGCGGCCGACTACGCCCTCCTCAAGGCGGTGGCAGACGAGTTGCCGCCAGGCGATCACCATTTGCGCCCGAGCACTCTCGAAGACGTCTTCCTCAAGGCCACCGGCAGGAGGCTCGATGCCCGTCAGTGATAGCCGTCCGCCGGCACTGCATGCGCGCCTCTACAGCGTCTGGAACCGCCACATGCGCGTCTACACGCGCAACCTCATCAGCAACGGCCTGCCCCCCTTCCTCGAACCCGTGATCTTCTTGCTCGGCGTCGGCCTCGGGCTCGGCAGGTACATCGCCGCGATGGATGGCATGCCCTATCTCGTCTTTCTCGCCACCGCCCTGCCCATGACGTCCGCCATGTTCACGGCCTCCTACGAGTGCACCTTCGGCACCTTCGTGCGCCTGGAATTCCAGAAGGCCTACGACGGCATGGTCGCCGCGCCGGTGACCGTCAACGATCTCTTCGTCGGCGAAATCCTGTGGGCGGGTAGCAAGGGCCTCTTCTTCAGCGCCTGTGTCGTCCTGGTCATGTCGCTCTTCGGCGCCATTCCCATGCCCATGGGCGTGCTCGCGGTGCCCGTTGGTTTTTTGACCGGGGCCATGTTCGGCGCGATCTCGCTCGTGGTGTCGTCGTTCGTCCAGAACATCAATCACTTCAACTTCTATTTCACCGGGTTCCTGTCGCCGATGTTCTTCTTCTCGGGAACCGTGTTTCCCATCGAGAGCTTGCCGCGAATCCTGCGCCCATTCGCCGAAATCCTGCCCCTCACCCATGCCATCCGCCTCAGCCGGTTCCTGGTTTTCGCCCGCTTCACGCCGGTGATGCTCGCCGATCTCGCCTTTCTCGTCGTGGTGACCCTCGCGACCGGGTACTTCGCCATCCACCGGCTGCGACGCCGGATCGTGGTGTAACGGAGGGAAATTTGCGGGTTACCGACGTGTGGATTTCTCGGCGGCGGGCGGCGAACTTATCAGGATGCGGTTATCGTCTCTTCTGACTATGTGGTAGTCGGGAAAGACCCCGGCGAAAGTTCTTTGTGTCTTCTCCCACGCCTGCTTGTCGGCCTCGATGTAGTTGAAGGCCAGTCGGCCACCAGGCGAGAGGCTATCGTGACATTGCATCAGGAAGCGTGGGGTAGTCACGAAGTCGGGAACGGTTCTGCCCGCGAATAGGTCGACGAATATCAGGTCGTACTTGCGCTCGTTTTGCGCCATGAATGACTCGGCGTCGACACATACGAACGCCAGCTTCCGTGCGTCGAGCTGGCCCAGGATCTTCGACGCCCAACCGAACACCGTCTTGTCCTTTTCCACCAGCGTGTACCGCGGGTCATATCCTCGCGCATGCATCACGGCCACGAGACTGCCAAGTCCAGCGCCAAGCACGAGCACGTGTGTTGCCGCTCTCAGGAATTCTTTCAGGTGTCTTACCACGGCAACGGCTGGGAAGTAGCGCACGCCATCGGAGTAGAAGGCTCCGTCGGTGAGGAGTTGGAACTGGTTGCGGTAAAGGAGCAACTCCAGGTAGCCACTGACGTCGCTTGCCGACCGTCCCAGCGAAACCGGCTGGAAATAGCTCAGCACCTTCAGATGAAAGGGGACGAAAATGATGCGCCTACCTTGTGCGAATCGCTTCTGGCCCACGCCAGGCGCTCATGAAACCGGCAGGGGCAGCTTGAGCATGAGCCCGCCCGTGATGACGAGGCCCATGCCCATCACTGCTTGCACGCGCGCGAAGGGAAGCAACGGCGAGGCCCAGAGACGAGCACCTCCTTGGACGTAGTTGGCCCAAAGTGTGACCTGGCCGCCATAGCGGGGCGCATCGGCCGTGACATCGATGACGAAGCCGGGGTCGAGGCCCAGCAGCAAATTGTGCAGATGATCGCCCAGCACCACCGCGGGCTGGGCTTCGAGGTAGAGGCGGCCTGGCACGAAGCCCACGGCGGCGCCCAAACCCCATCTGCCCGAGTACTGCGCCAGAGCGACCTCTCCGCCGAATCGTAGCGAGCCACCCAAGCCCAACTCGAGGCTGGGCCCAGGCGTGAAGAGGCTCACGGGCCGCCTCGTGCTGCCAACCTCGGCGGCCACCGGCAGGTCCGCCAGCGCGACGATGGCCAGCGTCGCCAAAGCCGTGCCCATGACGCTGCACAAGGTTCTATCCATGGAAGACCAAGGGTTGCACACGGAACATCTCACCACCATGGACACCACAACTCAAGAGAAGTGCGAGGGGGCGACGAGGCATGGTATCCGGCCGGTTCGACCGACCACCCATTGCGGGCGGATCCGCGACGCGCGCAAGATGGTGCAAGCCCAGCATCGCGCTTGCGGCACGCGATTCCGGGTTGTCTAATTTCGTCCCTGAGGTGAGCTACCTCGCTGGAGAGACGCATGGACATCACGATCACGTTCGAGTCATCTGTGCCGCGCGAGGCAGTGGTTCTGCATGCCTGGGAGCCCTTGGGCCAGACCTGGGACGCGCGCGCGAAATCCGATGGGGGCCGATTCCTGTTTCGCCTGCATGGCGACGTCGTCGATCAGCGCACGGTCAGTTTCAAGTTCCTCTTCCCCTACGACCACCGCTGGGAGCCCGACGACTACGTTCGCCGAATCCCCACGCGACGTGTACGCTCGTTCTGGGCGTTCGATTTGTCCCCGCGGGTGATGATCCACGATCCGTACGCGGCACGGTCGCCGAGCGAGGTGACGTTCTTTCTGCACAGCCGGGCGGAATTCGCAGGTGGCTCGCTCTACCTCTGGAAACCCGGGACATCGAACCAGCGCCGCGTGTGGGAATGGGAGCGCGCGGCCGCGACCGGGATCTCCAGCTTCCGCGTGCCTGTCGAAGCCTGGATGCGTGATGGCTTCCATTTCAAATTCGCCACCGCATCGGATAGATTCGAGCCCGAGCGCAGCAACCGCGTGTGGCGGCCTGCCGACGGTGACACAATCCATGTGAAGGGCGGGCAGGTGAGCCTCAGACGGAACCCCCTGGTTTCGATCCCCATCACGGTTCGTCTTCTGTTTCCGACCTTGCTCGAGGCTCCGCCTGGGCTCGTGCTTGCCGACAGTGCCGAGCCTTACCGTGCCCTCCTGCAGGCCTCGGGCGAACCTGTGCCCTTCGATCGCGACCGCCGGTTTCTCGTGGCTACCTACGTGGCCTCGGTGTTTCCCGAGGCCGCCTATACCCTCGCGGTGGCCGGCGGCGCGGCGGAGCCTCGCCCGTTCCACCGGCCAGTGCGCATCGCACATGATGACAGCGATGCGCGACGGCGCTTCACGGCTCTGCTCGGCTACGACGGATGGCTCACCGACGATCTTGCGCTCGGGCCGGTTGCTTTCGTCTTTCACCCCACCGCGGGCACGGCCCCGATAGGAAGGCTGGCGTTCCAGGTGGCTGTCGGACAGTCGCCGGCGTTCGCCGAGATTCCCGCCAATCGGGCAGTGGACGGCTCGTGGCGAGCCGACGCGAACGTATTCGTCAAGATTCCGCTGGCCGCCGCGATCGATGCGCAGCCCCCTGTCGACCAGCGAAGCGAGGGACCGGTGTCACGATGGCGGCTCTTCCAGTTGGCGGACGCTCTGGGCACGGAGCTTCACACCGTGGACGGCCGGCTCGGATTCGTACGCGCGCCCACCGCGACGGCGACAAGCAGCCTGCCGACCGGAGAGCCCCGATGAGTCCCGTGGGGATTGCTCCGCAGCCTGCCGAGCTGCCCGTCGCGCGCAGGGATCTGCTGACCGCGCTGTTCGGGAGGACCATCGTGGACGCCGACATCTTCGCGCAGGCCGAGCTGCCCCACGGCGCCACGCCGCTCGACGGCAAGGTCTATTTCGTTCTCTATGCGCCGCATGCCGTGACCCTCTCCCTCATCCTGATCTCGGGCGCGGGTATCCGCACCTCGGTCGCGATGCAACCGACGCCCGACGCCCGCTACTGGTGGTGTTCCGTCATGGCCGCGCAAGTGCCCAAAGGCCAGCGCTATCGCTTCCGGCAGAACGACGACATCGAGATCCTCGATCCCGCAAGCCGCTGGGTCACCAACCCCAGCAACGAGCTTTGGGCGCAGCTCGACGAGGGGATCGATCGCGCTTGGTCGCTATACCTCGACCCCGCCGACATCCGCTCCTGTCTTCACGATGACGGCTGGCGCACCCGCACCTGGGAATCGATGATCGTCTACCAACTCCATCCACTGCGTTTCACGGTTCGCAATCCGTGCACGGACGGCTTCGACCAGGTCGCGGCCGAGCTCGCTGCGGGGCACTACCTCGATAGATTCGGAGCCACCGAACTCGAGTTCTTGCCGATACACGAATTTCAGGAAGGCGATTGGTGGGGCTACGGCTCGGTCAGCCTCTACGCCGCCATCCATTCCGGCTACGGAGGACCGGAGGCCCTCGCCCGCTGCGTTGCGGCCGCCCACCGCGCAGGCAAAGGTGTCATGATGGACTTGGTCTTCAACCACGTCGGCGACTCCCCACTTCAGGCCATCGCAAGGGACGTGTACGTGGACGGCAGCACGTTTTTCGGGGACGAGATCAACTATGACCACCCCATGTGCCGCGAATACTTTCGCCAGGTCATGGTTTACCTATGGTCCGCGTTTCGCATCGACGGTTTTCGCTTCGATTGCACCGAGGCCATCGTGAACGGCCAGTGGCCGAAAGATGGCGTTATCCGCGAGGGCGGCAGCGGAGGAGGGTGGGAGTTCCTCCAGATGCTGCGCGATGCGGTTCGTCGCGCGGCCGATGCCACAGAGCAGCCATGGCCGATCTGTGTCGGCGAGAACAATCCATGCAATTGGGGGATGACGAACAACTCGAACGGAGGCGTCCTCGATGGCCAGTGGCATTTCCCCTTCCATTACAGCGTCGCCGATCTGGCCAAAACCTGGGACAAGACGCAGGATCTGTGGGATGCGATGAACGTGCCGCACACGTGGCGCCGTCCCTTCAGCGAGGCGGTTCGCTTCGCCGAAAGCCACGACTCGTGCGGCCATCCCGACAGCGGAGAAGTGCGCATCGTGCGCCAGGCGCCCTTGGGCTTGGGATTTCAGATGGCCAAAGCGACCGGAACCGTTGCCCTGCTTGCCATGGGCGTCCCCATGTTGTTCATGGGTAGCGAAGGGGGCGAGGACAACGATTTCTTCCCCGCCTACAACCGCGCCGACGACCGCAATCGAGCGGAGTTCTTCGCTCGACTCGCCACCTACGAGAGTCTCGGCGACGATCGCAATCGCGTCCTGGCCTGGTTTCGCGATTTGATCGGTCTGCGAAACAACGCGAACAACGGACTTCAAGGCAACGACAGTCAAGTGGTTGGACGCGGAAACAGCACCATCGCCTTCGCGCGTGCCGGTGGACGATTCTTCGTCATTGCCACGTTCGGTACGCCCGACCAACGACAGAACCTCGGTTGGCTGGGACTTCCCGCGGGTGCGGCCTATAAGGAGATCTTCAATTCATCCTGGCCCGCCTACGAGGTCGTGCGGGAGCCGGAGCGCAGCAATGGCAGTTACTGGGCTGTCCTCGATCGCGACAGCATCGTCAACCTGCCCCCGGTCGGCGCGATCGTTCTGGAGCGAAGGTAGGGCCGCACCAAGGCACACAACCGGCATGCAACCCCGAGAAAGATTCAACGCCTTCAGCCACCTCGCTGGCGCCGGCCTCGCGCTGGTGGGTACCATCGTGCTGGTATTGTCGGCCGCGCAGGCCGGCGATCCCTGGCGAATGGTGAGCTTCATCGTCTATGGGGCCACGCTTTTCGGACTCTATAGCTCGTCTTTTCTCTACCACTTCGCCGAGGGTCCCGCGAAACAGGCGTTGCGGAACATCGATCACTGCGCAATCTACCTGCTCATTGCCGGCACCTACACGCCCTTTACCCTGGTCACCCTTCGTGGCCATTGGGGCTGGCCGCTTTTCGCGGCCATCTGGCTCTTGGCAATCGTCGGCATCTACCAAGAAATCCGGCTGGCCAAGCGAAGTCGCAGGCTATCCCTGGCGATTTACGTGCTGATGGGATGGTTGGCGGTACTTGCCATCGTTCCGTTGATTTCCGCCCTGACCTACCAGGGATTTCTTTGGCTGGCGGCGGGCGGCTTGCTTTACACCGGCGGCATCGTCTTCTATGTCGCGGGCAAGCGCAGCATGCGCGAGGGGCATGCCATATGGCATCTCTGTGTCCTGGGAGGAAGTGCCTGCCACTACTTCGCGGTGTTGTTCTTCGTTGCCTGGTAAACGCCGCGCCTGCCGCTGGCCAACGACCGGCTGAAGATCCTCGACGATGGTGACGTGAGGCTGGACTTCAAGAAGCTATGGCCGGATGGCACAGCTTCCGTCGAGCTGGACCCGCTCGCCCTCATTGCGCGACTCGCGGCTCTCGTGCGAGCAGGTCAAACGATTGCCACGAAGTCCTCGACGGGTAGTCGGGGTGGGCGTTCGGTCTCTGCCTTGACCTGCCAGTCCTTCAACGCAGGCGAAATCTCCTGGCTGTGGCCACCCATGATGACGAGGGTGATGACCTGGGCGTCGACGGGAAGGGCCAACACCTCCCGAGCAGCCTTCGGATCGAATCCGGCGATTGGATGGGCTTCCAGCTTCCTTGCCGTCGCAGCTAACATGAGAAAGGCCGATGCCATTCCGGTGTCGAACTGGAAGTAGTCGCGCCCATCCGGGGTCCTGCAATCCAGGTCTGCGTTCGACCATACCGCAACGATCAAGGAGGCTTGCTTGGCCCAAGCCGCATTACCCGGCGTCAGCGTTGCAACCATTCGATCCAGCATGCCGGGGCTGCGCACGAACACGAAACGCCAGGGCTGCTTGTTCGAGCAGGATGGGGCCTGACTCGCCACGGTGGCGAGGTCCTTGATGAGGGCGTCGGTCACTTCCACCTTTGCAAACGACCGTAGCGACCGACGTTTCTTCACGACCTCATCGAATTCCATGGTGTGCTCCTTGCCTGAGTCTAGCCTAGCCAGCACCGTTGCGACACCACGGCTCACAGGCCAGATCAAATAGCGCAGATGTGTGATACTGCCACGACCAGATGCCTTCGATCCCGCCCATCTCTTTCTACAAGCTCTTCAACGGCCAACTTTCTTCCGTTCCACGGTCGGACATCGAGGATGCCCACATCGCGATTCTCGAACCGATGCTGACGCCGGGGAGGCATCGAATTCCGAACACCGAGGCCTAGGACGTCGAGACGAGCATCACGGGAAACACCTTCATCGCCACCATCCATGGTCCGGCCGGAACGAAATGGACGACCTATCTGGTCTCGGTCGACGAGGTGGAGAAGGAGACAGGGTACGACTTCTTGAGCGAAATCCTCGACGAGGTCGAGAACCTGATCGAGGCTCGTGTGGTCAGCGTCCCTCGGTAGAAGGTAGTAGGCTGGGACGACCGGACCGCCAGGACTACGTTCTTTAACCTTGGGGCCTACCTGTACCGCAGTCGAGGTTGCGGCAAAGTCAGAATGAGGCGACCATGGACGGCATGACAAGAAGATGCGGCACTCTGGCTTCGTTCCTCGCTTTGGCGATCATGCTTGGATGTGGCGGTGGTAGCGAGGGGGCCAAGTGCGTTCCAGGTCTCACCATCGCATGCCCAGGGCCCAGCTGCCTGAACGGTACCCAGACGTGCACACCTGCAGGAACGTTTGCGGCCTGCGTCTGTCCAAATTCCTTGCTGGACGGAGGTGGACTAGCTGCGGAAGGTGGAACGGGTTTGCCTGTGGTCCTGGATGCTGGCGCAGGCAGCGCGGGGGACGGGGCCACGTCGGAGACGAACGTGGTGGACGCCAACTCAGTCGGTGCCGAGACAGGCGTGCAGGTAACTCCAGATGGCGGGGAGATTGCGGAAGCAGGTGCTCTCGATACGCCCTATGTCGCTGCCGTGTGTGGTGACGGCATCATTTCGGCCGCAGAAACATGCGACGATGGAAACACGATCAGCGGCGACGGCTGCTCCGCCGATTGCAGCACCGTGGAGACCGGTTGGGTTTGCGCGGCGCCCGGCATTCGTTGTCAACCCAAGTGCGGGGACGGTCTGCTCACAGCTGGGAGGAGTGCGACGACGGCAACGCCAACTCGGGCGACGGCTGCAGCTTGGGGTGCAAGCTCGAGCCGGGTTACGCTTGCTCGAAGCCGAATACGCCTTGCCACAAGACGGTGTGTGGCGACGGCACCAAGGAAGGCAGCGAGTCGTGCGATGACGGCAACACGATGCCCGGCGATGGCTGCGCCCCCGACTGCAAGTCCGAGCCCGTCTGCACGGGAACCAGCGGCTGCACCTCGCCGTGCGGCGACGGCCTCAAGCTGCCCGACGAGGAATGCGACGACGGCAACCTGAGCTCGGGCGACGGGTGCTCGGACAAGTGCAAGCTGGAGCCAAACTGGGAATGTACGCAAGAGGTCGAAGGCACGGACTCCGATCTCGTCGTTCCCATTCTCTACCGGGATATGATGCCACAAACTGCAATCGACTCCCTGGACCCGCCGGCAAACCCGGACTTCGGGATTCCCGCGGGATCGGGGCGCGTGGTTCCGAATATCGTCCTCGACACCTTGGGGGCCGACCGGCAGCCGCAATACAACCCGGATGTGGACACCACTCTCTCCATGACGACCAATGCTGACAACTTTGCCTCGTGGTACCACGACTCGAAGTACTCCAAGGTCGTCGTCGACACGGTGACCCTGGCCGCACAAGGGGACGGCACGTTCGTATACGACAATTCCGGCACCTGGGACAGAACCACAGGAACTTGGCAGATTCCGGCTTTCTTTCCCCTCGACGACCGAGGCTGGGCCACGCCATCCGACGGTCCCGAGATTCCCTATCTCGGAACCTGTGACCTGGACCGACAGAAGCACAACTTCTCATTTACGAGCGTGGTGCGCTACTGGTTCGAGTACCAGGGCGGCGAGAGCTTGTCCTTCGTCGGCGATGACGACGTATGGGTCTTCCTGAACGGCAAGTTGGCGGTCGATCTTGGCGGCGTACACTTGGCGGCGGCTGGGAGTATCACTCTCGACAACGCCACCGCCACCAAGTTCAGCCTGACCAAGGGCAAGGTGTACGAAATCGCGATCTTCAATGCGCAGCGAATGCTCCCTCGTTCGGCGCTCCGGGTTTCGCTTCCTGTCTTCGTCCCCTCTGGTAGCAAGTGTACGCCCTGCCGGAATGGCATCTGCGGAGCTGGTTAAGATCGGCCATAGCGGCACCGACATTGATAGCAGTGGAGGTGGAGAGGGATAGGCTTCTCGTCAACGGCCGGCACAACGTCAGACGCAGGTTGCGGCAGTGGTGGAATAGGGCGACCATTGTTTGGATGCCGACGATCCTTCGCCCATCTGCCACCCGAGGGCTCGGCTGACACGACTTCACCATGCCCCGCCCAGGTTCCAAACACCGAGAGTAACCGACATGCGGCCTGTGCGGCGTCTGCGGATGCCGGGTTGTCGATCAGCTAAAGTTCTCACCCCAGCTGCGGATCAAGACGTCTGGGACTTCTCCGGGTGCAAGTGCACCACATCGGAAATCGCTGAGGATTCCGTCCGCAGGCCGTCGGTTCGGCACTGGGCACAGGCCACCATCCGATTGACTGCCAGCCGCGCCGGTCTGGCCTCGGCTCGGCGTTGGGCAAGTTGAGCGGCTACTGGTCGCCCGTGCCGAAGTACACCTCGTCAGGCGTCTGCCCGTTGAAGGCCGCGTGCGGCATGACGGAGTTGTGTTCCGTGACGTAGAACGCGACAAGGCGCTCGACGGCTGCCGGAGTGTCGAGTTGGGTCAGGAAGAGCCAGTTGTGCTTCATCGAGCGCCAGAACGCCTCGATCATGGAATTGGAGAAGTCGACTTCGACCTGGGCAAGCACTCTGCGCAAGCGGCCAAGACCAAGAAGGGCGTCGACGGCTCCATTGACGTTTTCACCGCCGGAATCGGCCACCAAAGTGGCCGGGGCGTCCTTGGGTGGGAGCGTCTCGCCAGCCTCAACGAGGACAGCGCACGTGTTCTGGGGCTCAAGGTGAAGGGCGACCTTCCAGGACAGTATTCGGCGGCTCAGGTTGTCGATGACTGCATGCAAATAGACCTTCGTTCCGTCGAGCAACTTGATGATGGTGACATCGAGGTGCCAGTACTCGTTCGGTCTCGTCGCGCGCACGCCTTGCGTCGGGCTTGCCGGGAGAACGACCGTGCGCTTGAGGCTGGTCCGGGCGTGCCGATCGCGCCCAGCAAGTTGGTCTTGCCGTCACCGGACGGGACGCGGTCGCCGTCCAGGCGCACCCCAGAGATCCGGAGGACGCAAAACAGCAAGCGCACGATAGCCAGCAGCATGCGAACGCGATTCTCAAGCCGGACGGCCCGGACTCGGAGTTCGCCGGCGTCTGGGTCAAGCACATCGAGAGTGACCACGTCCGGCATCCCCCGCCGCATCCAACTCCTTGCCGTTGAACGTGGCACTCCCAGGCGCTGGGCGACGCCCGGGTCACCGGCGTGGTAGGCGAGTTCACGCAGGCGATGGTCGTATGTGCGTCGGCAGGCGGTGTCAGGCACCCGGGCAGGATGGACGGCGGACAACGGCGGCGCAAAGCAGGTCGCCCCGACAGCCCGAAAAGCGAACGATTCTGCGCGTGTTGCATTTGCACCCATGAAACTCCAGGATGTGATGATTCTCAGCTGCGAAAACTTCAACGATATTAGGAGCGCCGCAACTGCTTACACGAAGGTGCGGAATGTCTGCGCACACAGATGGGCTATTTCTTCCGTCCGCTAGGCGGCGGATACAGCTGGGCTGCCCAAAGCGGCTACTGCTCCAGGCAGTAAAGATGGCCATCGTGGTCGCAATGGTCGCGACGGTCCACTCCTCGCCGGCGTAGTTGATCTGTCCCACTAGGCCGGTGAGGCCGACGTCCTTGCTGGTCCAGTCGGCGCACGTGACAGACGCGGCGGTGCCGCCGCTGACGGTGCCGGTCCACGCGTATTCCCCCGTCGCGAACACCGAGCCGGTCGCCGAGCGATTGAACGGCGTACCGAGCTGGTTGGCAGCGAGATCGGCGGCCGTGCCGAGGCGTTCGCTACCGACGAACCACGGGCCCTGGCCGACACGTGCCAACGCGCTTTCTGTGCTGGTCGAGATCCAAGCCCGGAACGTACGACCCTGGAACCAGACGTCCGCGTCCTTCTGGCACGCGGCATCCGCCCCCTCGATGCCCATGTTCCCCTGCAACATGTCGTAGGAGACGAACGCCCGCTTGCTCCCGGCGCCGCTCCCCCCGTTCCGCCGCTACCGTTGCCGCCATCGCCGGGCGTCGCCTTGCCCGACCCGCACGCCGCGACCAGGAGAGCGGCGAGCCCGAGCGCATCGCGACGACGCAAGCCAGCCCGCGTGGGTTTACACATACAGCGTAGCGTACCACCGCAGGCCCACCTCGGAGGATGCGATGGCGTGCTAACCTGTTGCGTGACTGTGGTACGACTGTCGGGCAACCAGCGCAGTGTGCCGCCCGCGTGTTTTGGGCGGCGGTATGGGTCGTGTTTTGTCTCGGCCGCGGTTCTGCTTCGCGCAGCCGTCGCCATGGCCAGTCCGTGCGGGAGTCTTTCCCTGAGCTTCTCGGACAACATGCCGTCCAAGGCGATCTTTCTGGCACCCGCAGAGTCTTCGCCGCGGATCTTCGCCGAATTGCAAGTTTCTCCCGATGGAAGCCGCTCGATGCAAAGTTCGTATTGGGGCGCTGGGTATCGGGTTCTTCCGTTCAGCGCGGACGTTCACACCATCACGGGGGAGACCTATTGGGTTGTGGGGGCCAGTTCGCCCGCAGTCGACATTGAGTTTCAGCGCGACTCCGAGGGGCGAATCATGCGGGAAATCCTGCGCGGAACTTCGGCCCCGAGCGCCGCATCTCCGCAGGGCGCGACGCGGATTCTGGGCTGGTATGAGTACGAGCGGAACGACCTCGGGCAGATTCGCCACCTCGTCTACTACTTCAGCGCAGGGCCCGACGGGCGTTGGCTGACCGGGGATGACGGCGTCTGGAGCCGCGTGGAGATCGACTATGGCCTCGGCAGCGACAAGCCACGAGACGCCACGATCTCCAGTGCCCTCGGAGAGCATGTGGCCGTTCGCTTCGACTACGATAGCGCCGACCGGCTGACTGGCGGTGTGCGCCAGGGAATTTGGCCGTCCCATTTCTCGGTTGTAGGCGGTCTGTGCGAAGAAGTGCCCGAGCGCCTGTTTGTTCTCCTGCTGAGTCCAAACGGCGGCCCCTGGCATCCCTTCACCGGCGGCCGTCGCGGTGCCCAGCCTGCCAGTCCTCGGTGATCTGACGGAGCGGTTCCACCAGGGTCTTGGTGGCCAACTCATCGGGAAGCAGGTAGGCCCGACGAATGACAACGGCGCCGCTGGCAAGGTTGTTCGGCGCTCATGCCTCGGTGGCATGCTAAACTACTACCATCGGGAGGCCGCATGAGGCTCGGTCACGAGTTTCCGGACAGGACGGGTGTCAAATGGCCGCCCGAAATGGGAGGCACATCTCAGCCGAGCGATCTCGGAGAATGTGTCGCGCTGAGAATTCCCGCCGAGGGTACTCGCCTGGATTATGATCGCCGTCATGTCGCGCTATCGGTTGCACGTCCTCCTCGGCAGGGTCGCGCTGCTCGGAATCGTCGAGCTTGCCGTCACGGTTCCGGGATGCGGTGATGGCACTTCCGCGCACGACGCGGCGGCGGCGACGGACGCCTCGTCCGACCCGCCAGCCGAGTTCTCCACCGCCGAAACCGCATCCCAGCCGGCCGACGCGCCCGCGGTCCCCATCCAGGATGCCGCCACCACCTCGCCGGCTGACACCTCTCCCCCTGACGTGGCCCGGATCGGTGAAGCCGGCGCCGAGGCAAGCCCGATCGCGGTCGATGCACTGCGCGGCCCCGACACCGCATCCGTCGACGCCATCGCCCCGATCGACGCCCCGGCCGGCAGCCCCGAGGTGGCGGAGGCGGGTCGGGCAATCGACACGTTCGTCGACCCGGTCTGCGCCAGCGCGGATTCCAGCGGCTTCTTCGCCGCCTGCACGTCGTGCAGCGATCCGGGCAACTGCGACAGCGTGACCGTGGGGAGCCGGACCCGCAAGGCGTGCGGCTGCCAGGGCAGCGGCGACTGCCCCTGCGGCCTGACCTGCGGTTGTTCCACCATCGCGCCGTCGGTTCAAGTGTGCGGGATCTGCACCAGGTGAAGACACGCACGGACGACCGAGATAGCGCGCGCTCTCCCAATTCTCGGCACGGCTTCGGCAGTGGGCAATGACGCAAGCGCGGCGGAGCGATGAACAAGCGTACCTTCTCGACGGTGTGCCTGTTGGTTCTCGGAGGCTCCGGGGCGTGCGGTAGAACCGACCTGGGACACGGCTGCCTGGGCTGCGGCCAGACCGGACGGGACGCGCGCAGCCCGGACCTCGCTGATGCGTCGGCCGGCCGCGACGTGACGGATGCAGCGGCCGATGGCGCTTCGCCCGAGGCGCCGGCGTCCAACTGCGGGACGGTGACCTGGAACGTGGAGAGCGTTCCCATGGACCTGCTCATCGTCCTGGATCGCTCGGAAGCGCCTCGACAGTCTCTTTCCCCCCTGGGACTTCCCCATGACCTGCTCGCTCTCGCTGCGCAACCCGCCGCCCGATCCGGAGAACGTCACCGCCACCCTCAACGTCGAGGTCGTGCCGCGCGATCCGGATCGACTGGAAGGCTGGGATCTCGTGGACCCCCGGTTGATCACGTTCTTCGGTTCCTACTGCGAGGAGTTGCTGCGGCTCAAGAAGCTGTCGATCGAGATCGCCTTCGGTTGCCCGTAGCGCCCTCGCGAACCGCAGGGGTCGCGGACAACGAGCTGGCGAACCACAGGCATCTCCACACCGCCTTTCTCGACGGCGCCTACTCCCCAGACCGCGACGGCAAGGGCCAGATGTTCCACCCTGCGCCCGCGCCCACGCAGCAAGAGATCGAGGCCATCGTGGGTCGCGCGAGCAAGCGCATCCTCCGCTTTCTCCAGCGCCGCGGGGTCATCACCCTGGTGACCGCACCCGGCGATCCAGGCGCTTCCCACCAGGTTTTCGACCCCGATGCACTTGACTCGCAAAGTGCTCTCGCCTAGCTTCGTCCGCGAAGGAGGAACGAGCCGAGGTGCGCTGGATCTGCCGTGAGCCTGGTGAAAGCAGTGGGCCGGCGTTGCATCGCCCGTTCGGGGCCGTCGGCTGCTCGCTCGCACCTGCCCTCGCGGTCATGGCAGCTCTGCTCTGGTGCTCATCCGGCAAAGCCGCGAACGCCATAGTGTCGGCGAACGCTTCTCACAGCGCTAAAGGCAGCGTTGATCGCTTCTGGGACGGCTTTCGCACCGCTGTAAGGGCCAATGATCGTTCAGCGATTGCTCGCATGACCAGATTCCCATTCGTCGTCAGGTGGGGTAACGCTGACGATAACGACCCGAGCATCACCTACGATCGCAGCAGCTTCCAGCGTGAGCTGGGACGTTTGCTTTCACTTAGGACGGCCGGCGAGAAAGTAACTATGGCGCAGGTAGTGGATGGTACGTCGCGGATTGCCGACGCCAATGTCTCCTCCGGCACATTCATGGTCGGCAGCTTCGAGTTTCGGTTCATCGGTGGAAACTGGCACTGGACGGCTGCCTTCACGGCTGATTCTTCCTTCTTTCCCGCGAGCGAGTCTTCGCCCGTTCCGAAGGCGAGTCCATTGCGCAAGTTCCTGCTCGATGTGACCGCCGAAGCAGCCCGTCTGAGACGCCCGATGAAAGTGAGCCATCTGCGATCGACAGGCGAGTTGGCATATCTTGAAGCACGGGAACCCGGCAAGCGGGGCCGAACCGTCCGGGCCTTCCTGATGCGCAAGCCTGATGATTCGCAGGGGCGGATGGCCTGGGAGGTCAAGCAGTATTCATTTCAGCCATCGGACAGTGATGTCGAGTGGCGAAGTCTCATCGACGGGCTTGTTCAGTCAGGAGTGCCTGCGAGCCTTTTCCCAGCGCACGGATCTGATCAAGGAGGACACCATGGACATTAGCTTTCTGCCGACGCTTCAACTCATCGAGAGGTGCCGGGCAGAAGCACCGTGGCTTGCACGTGCGATTGCCGAGCAAGGAACGAAGGAACTGCCTGGACTAGGCGCGAATAACTCGCGGATACTGGAATACATCTCTGCTTTTCCCTATCTGAGGCGGCTCGATTTCCTCGTCCGAGATCCGAAGAAGCACAAGAAGGTGCCTAGTGGCTTCAAGATGGGCCAGGTCGACGAGACTCCGTGGTGTTCCTGCTTCGTCGCGTGGTGCCTTGGTCGGGCCGGACAGCCAGCAATTGGAATGAACGCGGGTGCGCAGGGGTGGATGAATTTCGGCCTACAACTGCTCAAACCGCAATTGGGGGCGATCACAGTTGTCTACAAGAAAGGTGCGAGTGCGGCCACGACGTCTAGCGGCTACCATGTTGCGTTCTACCTGCGCGGTTCCGCTCTAGCTCCGACGCTATTCGGCGGTAACCAAGGAAACCGGGTATGCGCGAAGGATTTTCGCGGGTGGTCTGTCAAGGCGTACCGCTGGCCTTCAACGTTCCGGCCAGCCCTGCCACCGGATGTGGCTTGACTTGCGGTTTCCAAGCTCGACCCCGAAGGCTGCTGACTAGCAATTAGGAGCCGCGAAAAGATAACTTGTGCAAAGAGCGCGGCCGAGGCGCCCGGATGGCAAGGAGCGAGGAGCGCGCATACCCGTCGGTATGTAAGCGACGAGCGACGCAGCCAGCCGGGATGGATCGGCCGCGCACCTGCTAAAGTTATCTTTGAGCGGCGACTTAGATACACCCGGTGAGAACGTGTACATAGTTGCATAGGCCCCTCACGAACCCCCAGGTTGCAGGTGGCAACCGCAGCGCAGCCGCGAATCAAGACATTCCCGACATTCCCTCGCGCATCTGGGTCGTCGAAGCCGGTGCAGAAGTAGCACCGCAGCCCGAGACGTCTCGCGCGCGGATCCCGCCGCATCACGCAACTGAACCTGGCGAGACCGGACCACGAGCAAAATCTTTCGTGATGGGCGTCACTCATCGGTCGAACCTGGCTCATGCAGATCGTGAATGCGAGCGCTCTTGCTACTCTTCCCCTGTTCACGCCGACGAGCTCGTGCATACTTGGCAGATGGCAGCTCATCGCGTGTCTTGGCTGTTGATGATCGTCGGCTGCACGCTGCCGCTCGCCGGTAGCGGCTGCGACGGCAAGGCGTCCTCGTCCGACGCCGCAAGCGTAGGACCGACCTCGACGGGCGGAGCAGCGAGTGGCGGTACCTTGGGTGCGGGCGGAGGCTCGGCTGGCAGAGATGGCGGCGCTACCGTGAATGGCGGCGCCGGTGGCAGCGGTGGCACAGCAATAGCTGGTGGCACGACGGGCTCTGGAGGAACCACGAATTCCGGCGGCAGCGGTGGCATAGCGAGCTCCGACGGAACAACCGGCCTCGGTGGAAAACGGGACGGCGGCAACGTGGACTCTCCGGGCACGATGAGCACCGGCGGAATCAGCGGTCTGGACACGGCGGTGGACGGTGGTACGGAACCGCGTTGCGTGGGCACCCCGAGCAACTCGTATTGTCCGGCCAGTGAGTCGTCCTGCTACAACGTGCCTGGCTGCTTTATGCAAATGCCGACCACCGGCCATTGCAACTACGGAACCGCGCGTGCCTGCATCAACAACACGACCCCCACGAGCTGCGCGGCCGAGTCCGGGTGCGTGTGGCCCGTCGACGCGGGCAGCAGCGCCGTGTGTGGGGGAACAGCTACCGACTGCAGCTATGACATGTCCTCCGACAAGTGCGAGGCGGCCGGCTGCCAGTACCTTATTAACGGCCAGTATTGCTCAGGCACGCCGACACCTTGCAGCCAGCTCTCCGCCGCCAACTGCGCCAGTCAACCCGGCTGCACCCTCAGCACCACCTGAGCGTAACCGATTCAAACGGGTCTCGTGCCTGGAAGAGGGAGACCTGGGCAAGCACTCTGCGCAAGCGGCCAAGACCAAGAAGGGCGTCGACGGCTCCATTGACGTTTTTTCCGCCGGAATCGGCCACCACGGTGGCCGGGTCGTCCTTGGGTGGGAGCGGCTTACCTTCGTTCCGTCGAGCAACTTGATGCTCGCGACCCGTGCTTTTTGCGACCTTGTGGCGAGCGTCCGTCACGACGGGACCCGGACGTTCTCGTCAGGGGTGGGACGAAATCGCTAGCGCCTCACGGCGAGTTTCCTGGCGAACGCGCGGTCTTGTCCTGGTATCGTTCTTGCCTACAGTGGGGACTTCATGAAAGCTTGGACGTTTCTGGCGTTGTTGTTGCTCTTCTCGGTCTGCGCGGCCGGATGCGATAGCGGGATCTCTAATTCGGGCACCTGCTCGTACGCGGGCAAGCGCTACGGCGTGGGTGAACGCTTCCCCGATACCGACGGGTGCAACTCCTGCGAGTGCCGTTCGGACGGCGTTGCATGCACGCTCATGGCGTGCCTCGAGGATGGTGGCCCGTCTGACCCCAACGCGAGTCACGTGGCGGACGCTGCCCCGGACAACCAGGGAATGGTCACCTGCTCCTACGCGGGGAAGACGTACCAAGTCGGAGACACATTCAAGGACACGGAGGACTGCAACGGTTGCCGGTGCACATCGGACGGCCTTGTTGCCTGCACGGTGATGGCGTGCTTGAAAGACGCCGCGCCGCTGTCTGGCGATGTGCCGGCGCCCCTCGACGTGGTGGCCGATTCTGCGAGCCCAGGGCTCGACTCGGGGCCCGCAAGCTGCACCTACAAGGGCAAGGTCTATGCCGTCGGGGCTTTCTACCCGGCGGCCGACGGCTGCAACGAATGCCATTGCGATGAGAGCGGCCAGTCCTTCTGTACGGTCGTTGCCTGCGCAGTGGATGCGGCGGTGGCTGACGCGGGGACATCGTCGTGCTCCTGCCGACCACAATCCTGTTCGGTCCCGACGGTGGCATGGCGCTCACTCGCGACCAGTACGGCCTCGATCCGCTGACCGGCCTCGACATCACGCGCACGTACCACCTTCTTCCGGGCGCGGATGGCCCTTCCGTACGTAGCTGCTCGCCGCCCTTGCCCACGTGCGGTGCCGCCGGGGTCGTGACCCTTGCCAATATTGTCGCTGATCTTGCCGACGCTGACGTGCAGGCCGCCTTACCTGCCTCATCCCGAGGTATTCCGCGAGGATAGATAAGTCTCGGTTGCCCTGGACCGGCTACCAGGACCGTGGTCCAGATTCCTCGACCACGATCGTCTTTGATGACCAGCACCTTGCTCGGCTTCCTTCCCAGTACTACGAGTGGTGGCTCGACCGCTGCCGCCTCGTGCAATGCCGCCAACGTTCGCAAGAGCAGTCGGTCTCGCGGCAAGACTCGCATTCGTCGAGGTCAGCAGGGACGTCCTCGATGACGGCGGTCACGAAGCCCAGCCAAGCTCGCTGCAGCCAGGACAGACGGTCATGGTTCGGACCTGGCGCAAGCTCGGGGTGGCTGTCCGCGGGGGCGAATGCTTCGAACTCGACGTCACGTCGGGTGTTCTCCACGGGGTGTCGACGTGAGATAGGGACGGAATCAACCGAAGTATGGCGCATGACCCGTTATCGGGACAACTCATCGACAAGTTGCTTCGGTCGTCTTCCGCTTGGCGTACAATTGCCCTGATTGGGAAGAAGGTTGCCTTCGGAAAAACCCATTGCTCGTCGACAAGGCCAAGACATTCATACTCATCGTGACCGCTGGCTTTGCCATCGCGGCGTGTGGTTCCACTACGGGACTGGCTGTCCACGCCAAGGACTCAGGCGCAACTTCTTTGGATCTAGCACCGGAACGCGATCTGCCTTCGGACCAGAGTCTTGGCGAGAGCGATGCTGCGGCGAGTGCAGAGGTCGCGGTTGCTGATACCGTTCCGCAAACACCCGATCTCGGCCAAGACATCGCGACGCCCGATACGGTCACCAACAAGGATGCTGGACTGGACGGCCCCGTCGTCCCGAAGGACTCTGGGTCGGAACCTGTCGCCCAAGATGCTGCCGCGGAAGGCGGTGGGGCCCTTGCGTGTACGGGAACACTTGCGTTTGGCACGCGGCCGTTGACCTACGTTGGGTGGCAGTTGAGCTTGGTGGCACTGCGTGACTTGAACGGCGATGGCAAGCGCGACCTCGTCAATCTGAGTGACGGCACGGTCAGCGTGTGGCTCGGGACAGGCGGCGGGAGGTTCCTCGCGAAGACGGACTATGCCATCGGCGTCTCCGACGCGCCGAATTCAATGGCCGTTGCCGACTTGAATGGCGATGGCAAGCTCGACCTCGTCACAGCGAACTACCCGTCGGGCACCGTGAGCGTGCTGCTGGGAAATGGCGACGGAACTTTTGCCGCCACGATGGACCGCACCGTCGGAGACAGTCGAGACGGGACGCAGTGGACCGGCCCGACCTTGGTAACGGTGGGTGACTTGAACGGCGACGGCAGGGCCGACCTCGTCGCCACCAGCCGCTACTCGAACACGATTAGCGTGCTGCTGGGAAATGGCGACGGAACCTTCGCCAACCAGGTGGACTATAGCCCTGGCGGGGGACTGGAAGAAGTGGTGTTGGCTGACTTCGACGGCGACGGCAAGCTGGACATCGTGACGAACAGCGCGCCTGGCACCGTGAGCGTGCTTCTCGGAAGAGGCGACGGAACCTTTGCCTCGAAGCTGGACTACCCAGTTGGGATCGCCCCAAGCGCCTCAGCAAGACACTTCGCCCTCGGTGACTTGAACGGCGACGGAAAGTTGGACGTCGTGCTGGCGGACGACAGTGCATCCTCGATCAGTGTGCTACTGGGAGAGGGCGACGAAACACCTGTTGGCCCGACGGACTATGCAACCTTGCAATACCAGACAGTGGGCGCTTCAGTGGTACTGGTTGACTTGAACGGCGACGGCAAGCTGGACCTCCTCGCCGGGGGACGCCCCTCGGTGAACGTGCGGCTGGGAAAGGGCGACGGGACATTTGCCGCCCCGGCCGCCTACCCGGGCGGAATGGGTGGAGTGGCGCTGGGCGACTTGAACGGCGACGGCAAGCTGGACCTCCTGACTGGCAGCTCCGACTCGGTGGGCGTGCTGTTTGGCAAGGGCGACGGAACATTCGACACCGGGACGACATACCCAACCGGGAATTTTCCGATTTCGGTCGCACTCGGTGACTTGAACGGCGACGGCACGCTCGACATCGTTTCGGCCAACCAAGACTCGGACACCGCGAGCGTGCTGCTGGGAAATGGCGACGGAAGCTTCGCTATCAACGTGGACTACCCAACCGGATCCCAGCCGACGGCGGTTGTGATGGGCGACTTGAATGGCGATGGCAAGCTGGACCTCGCGGTGATGCAGGCTCAGTCGGTGAGTGTGTTGCTGGGAAAGGGCGACGGAAGCTTCGCTGCCAACGTGGACTACCCAGCCGGAAGCCAGCTGACCGCGATTGCACTGGGTGACTTGAACGGCGACGGCAAGCTGGACATTGTCGTCACGAATGCCGTCGGCCCTACAGGCACGGCGATCGTTCTGCTGGGAGCCGGCGGCGGGATGTTCGCCGGCAACCTCGCCTTCCAAGTCGGGATCTATCCCACTGGGGTGGCGTTGGGCGACCTGAACGGCGACGGCAAGTTGGACGTCGTTGTCGCCAATACCGGCGCCGACGAATATTGGTCGGCCAGCGTCCTACTTGGGAAAGGCGACGGCACCTTCGCCGCCAAGGTGGACTACGATACCGGGCGTGGCCCGAGCGCGGTCAGGCAGGGCGACCTGAATGGCGACGGAAACCTGGACATCATTGTGTCGAGCTCGGTTTCTACCAATAACGTCGACACGGTGACTGTGTTGCTTGGGAGGGGCGACGGCACCTTTGCCGCCAAGGTGGAATACGGTACCGAGGCCTCCCCGAACAGCGTGGCGCTAGGTGACTTGAACGGCGACGGCTGGCTGGACGTCGTCACTTCAAATTTTGGCGATTCTCCCCATCCAGGCGGGGTGAGCCTCCTACTCGGGAAAGGCGACGGCACCTTTGCGACGAAGCTTGACTACCTAGCCGCGGACCCTCCTGGCTCGATTGCCGTGGGTGACTTGAACGACGACGGCTGGCTGGACATCGTCACAACCGGCGGCAACTCGGTTGACGTGCTGCTTGGCTCATGTCGCTAGCGCAGCTGCGGATCAAGACCTCTGGGGTCTCGCCCGTGCAGATCATGCCGTCGTGTTACCAGACCGGCACGCCCCGCCACTTCCATTCCTCGACCACGTTCGCGTCGACCTCCTTGATGAGGGCGCGGATCCGGGCAAGCGCCTGGCCGCGCCAGTCGCCCAGCTCCTTGATTCTCGCGTCGATCAAACGCGAAGGTGCCCCGGCCTTCTGCTCCGTCGCGTTCTTCTTCATGTTTCCCTCTCTCTCTCACCGTAGCGGCGAGATCCATTGGCAAGCCTAGCAGGCGGTCCGGCGCCGACCACGTCGCGCTCGGCGGGTTGGCTCGCGCGCCAGTCGATCTCAGGTCGTGGCCACCAGCAACTCCTCGGAATTGTTCGGCGGGCGGAGCCCGTCGTGTGCCGAAAACCGATCGTCACCCCTCGGGTCTCATAGAAGCCCATTTCACGCGGCCTCGCGGTGGTAGAAGCCCAGAAGGCCGCCAAGGCGATCGCGACGGACCACCTTTCCGGTGCCGTTCACGTCGGCGTTCCCCGCGATCAACGCGTTGTCGATCCCTTGGTGGTTCCTTTCCTGGTGATAGCACCCTCCGGCTGGCAACATCGATCGTAAACAGCACGTGGTAGCGTACCAGACCGAGCCACGTCACTGCCTCCACCGTGAAAAGGTCCATGCCGACGAGTACGCCCAGGTGAGCCTTGATTCCGCCAGGAACTGCAACGGCAGTGGGAGCGTCGAACCTGTCTTTCGTGCGGCCATAGGAGTGCCAGAATTCGCCGTTTCGGCGATCCTGGGACCGTCGAGACCGGAACGAAGCGCTCGATATCATGGCGATTCCGTCAGATCCAGTTTCGGCACAAGACGCGGTTGAGGCGGCGCGCCGGGTCTACGGACACCAGGGCGGTAATACAAACGTGCGGTTGCCGTTGCCCATGAGCAGGAAGACCACGCTGTAGTTCGCCTCCGTAATCGCCACGTCCGTCTTCCCGTCGCCATTGAAGTCGCCGACGGCCATCGCCTCGAAGGTCAAGCCGGAGTAATATCCCGAGCCGGAGCTCATGTCGGCGTTTTTCACGACGCAGAGTGCGGGTTTGCTTTGGCCGGAGTTTAGCGAAACCACGATGTCCATCTGTGCACCGAAGGACCAAAGGACCCCGATCGACTGTCCGAACAGGATGGTGAGGCCGTAGCCTCGCAGCAAGACCAGATCCAGCCGACCGTCACGGTCGAGATCGGTGGCCGCGACGGCGTACGCGTCCGTCGCGTTGGCGTAGGTAACCTCGGACTGAAAGGTTCCGTTGCCGTTCCCCAGGAAAACGCCGGTCGTGGCGCCCGAGAACCTGCTGTTGCTGTCCCCCACGCCCAGATCGAGGTTGCCGTTGCCGTCGAAATCACCGACCGCGATGGACGAGACGGTGTCGTTACCACCGAACGCGCTGCTGGCGGCGAACGTCCCGCTCCCCTTGCCGAGCAGAATCCCCAGGCCCGTGCCTCCGCCCACGAACGCGTCGAGGTTTCCCACCACCAGGTCCGGGTGGCCATCGCGATTGAAGTCCGCCGACGCCACCGGCCCGGGCTGCACCGGAGCGGTGGCCAGGTCCACTTTCGGCAGAAAGGTCCCGTCCCCTTTGCTCAACAAGACACTCACCGCGCGGCCGTCGTAATCGGCGACGGCCAAGTCCGTGCTGCCATTGGGCTCGAGGTCGGCCGCCGCCATGTCCCCCAACGGCTCGTAGCCGAGGCTGAGCTCGGATGTCCGCGCGAATGTCCCGTCGCCGTGGTTGAGAAAGATCGTTACCGTCTTGTCGTAGCGGTTCGCGGTCGCCAGGTCGAGCTTGCCGTCCTTGTTCCAATCGCCGGCCACGATGCCTCCGGGCCCCGCGCCGGTGGCGTAGTCGACGCGGGTGGCGAGGACTTGGCTACCCTTGCTCAAGAGCACCGTCATGCTCTTCCCCTCGTTGTTGGCGATAGCCAGGTCCAGCTTGCCATCTCGGTTGAAGTCGCCCGCCACCATGGCCACGGGATACGAGCCGGTGGCGAACACCGCGGGTCCTGCCAGCTGCGGCGGTTCGTCGACCGCGATCGCTGCCGGCGTCGTGCCGCCGGAGCCACCGGACGCGGCGGCGTCTTGGTTCTCGCTCGGTGCTCCGTCGGTGCTTCCGATCATCATGGGATTGGTCTTCCCACACGCGAGCAGCCCCATCCCCGACAAGAGCCAGAACGACCTCGGCCTTGGCAATCTCATGGCACTCCAAGCATACGTATTGGCGAGAGACTGTAAAGCGCCGCTCGGGGGACATCGTCACGGCTTGTGCGGCAACTCCCGCGGCTAGGGAGCGAAGGCCGAGCCCGAGCTGCCCCGAATGGCTTGGCGAAGCTCGATGGCTTGCGTGTCGTTCGGGACCTCGGCGAGCCCCCGGGCCAGCTCCTGCAAGGCGCCGGCATCGCGGCCGTGCTCATGCAGGTATTTCGCCCAGTAGAAGAAGCGTCGAGGCGTGTTGGGGTCGGCGCCGCGAGCGCGCTCTCTCAGTTGCGCCGCCTCCGCCGGTCGCCCGAGCCGCTCCGCCACGCGTGCGGCGTCGAGGAGCGCCGGACGATACTCGGGATGGATCCGGGTGGCCTCGCGGAGGTGCACGAGCGCAGGTTGCAGCTTGCCCTGGCGTTCGAGCAGGAGTCCCCACTGCCGTTGGCTCAGCTCGTGGGCGGGATCCAGGGCGAGCGCGCGGCGGAGCTCGGAAACCGCGCCCTCGAAATCGCCCATGCCCTCGTGGCCCAACGCCTTGAAGTAATGGCTGGCCTGTGGCTTTTCGTCGCGGGCAGCCTCCGACGAGAAGAACGCGACCGTTGCCGCGGGGGATGCACGCTCTACCATCAGGTTGCCGAGCGCGTAGTGGAGACCCTCGTCGTAGGGCCCCTGCTTCACCGCCGCCTGCAGGACCGCGATCGCCTCGTCATCCTGTCCCTCGTACAGCAGAGCGCGGGCACGACTGCGCGCCAGGAGCGCCGACGGCGGGACGCCTTCTCGGCGGGTAGACGCTCGTGGAAACGCCGCGCCGAGCTCCGCCGGAGGTCGCAGCAGGCGCAGGACCAGGTCCTGCGCCAGTCGATTCCCGGGCTCGCGCTGCAAGGCCTCCTGCGCGTACCGGCGGGCCTCGCCGACGTCACCCTGGGCCAGGGCATAGTCTGCGGCGAGCAGCGCCGGAGCCGCCAACTTCGGGCGGGCGCGAAGGCCGCGCAGCAGCCAGGGCGTGGCATCCTTGCCCCGCAGCCATTCGAGCTCCGCGTAGTAGGTAAGCACTTCCGCCGAGCGCGGTGCCTTGTCCTTGGCGCTGTCCAAGAAGGACTCTGCCTCGGGCAGCATCCTCCGGTCGAGCAGAGGGCGCGCCTCCTGCCACGAATGGCAGCCGAGCAGCGCGAGGTCCTGGGCAATGTCCGCCCATTGCGCGACCCACCGCTGTCGGCAAAGCTGCACCGTGCGCCGGACCAGGTTGCTGCGAATGCGGTCGACCGTAGTGGCCGGCAATTCCGCGGTGGGCTCGAGCTCCTGCTGCCAGAGCCAGCTCGCGACCTGGATCAGCCGCAGGGCCGCATCCCGATCGCGAAACTGGATGGCCCGGTTCGACTCGACCAGCAGCATCGCTTCCGCTGCAAGAATTCGATCCTCCGACGAATCTCCATGCCGAGCCAAGAGCCTGCGGGCCAGGGCGTACCGCTCGAGGGTGGGCGGACGGCCGTCGGAGCTCGGCATGGCAAGGTACTCGGCGTAGGCCTTTCGGTCCTGGGCGGGGCCGAGGCGAGCGATCGGGAAGAAAGCCGCGACCGCGACCAGCGCCATGGTCAGGCAACGCGGCAGCGGTCCCAGCAACCGGAGGATGGCGCCCGCCCGGCCACGCTGGCGAATGCGATAGAGGGCAAACCCGGCGAGGAGGGCGAGCCCGGGCGCGGCGGGGTGTCGGTACTCGCCGCTCACGAAGAAGAGCAGACAGGTGAGGAACGGCGGTGCGATCAGGGTGAGCGACAGCCACCTCGCCCGGACATATCGCCGTCCGGCGAGATGTGCGGCTCCGAGCGCGGCCAGCACCAGCAAAGCCCCGAAGCGAAGCGGATCCCAGCGCACGACGGGCGAGACCGTCTCGATCAGATCGATGCTGGCATTGGTGCGCAGCTCGTACGTGTTTGCCGTCATCCGGAGCTTGCGCACCATCACCCCCAGCCACGCCACCGGGGCTTGGGCGATCTCGCGCCAGGCCTGGCGCCACCAGAAGGCGCTCGACTGCGCGAGCGACAGCGAGAGATCGCCCGAGCGACGCCGCGCCTCTGCGAGAAAGCCGTCCCGCTCGACGACCATCGTGTGTCGGAAATCGCCGCCACGGGAGATGTCCAGGAAGGGCGCCTCGGTGTACCGCCCGGCAGCGCCGCGATGATTGCCGATCCAGTAGTTCATGCCGCCGTTGGCGGTCACCGGGACCCAGGCGCCGGTGGCGATGCGCTGGCCGAGCACGATGGGCACGATGGCGAGCCCCGTGCCGCCGCAGAGCGCGAGCAGGAGCGCGAGCCGACGCAGCGGCCACTGCGGGCGCGGGCCCAGTCGGTAAAGGGCAACGAGGGCGAATGGAAGGAGCAGCAACTGCGACATCCGCAGGATCGCCGCCAGGCCAATCCCCAGGCCCGCCAGCGCGCCGAAGCGCCATGACCGCCGCCCGCGCGCACGGCACAGAAGCCAAACCAGCGCAGCCGAGAGCAAGGCGGAAAGGCTCGGGATGAGCAGCAGTCCGTCGTAGAAGATCGACGGCGCGTAGCAGGCGTAAAGCCCCGCGGCCCAGAGCCCGATCTCCCGGCGACGGAAGAGGTCCCGCCCGGCAAGACCCGTCAGCACGGTCGTCAGAGCGCCGAGCGCAGCCTGAAACACGAGCACGAAGGTCGGCGAGGGGAGGATGGCATAGAGCCAGGTCAATACGTGCGCATACCCGAGATTGGCAAAAGCCACCTCGCTGCCCAGCCCCGGGACCGTGTGCCGCCTGAGCATCTTGAGGGCGAGGTCGTGGTAGTAGGCGGCGTCGTGGATTTGCGCCGTTCCGAGTGCGCTGACGATGAAATGGACTTGGAGGAGCCGAAACGCCAGGGCGAGCGCCGCCAGCAACAGCAACCGTACCCGGAAGGCGCGGTCCGCGGCGGGGGTGCAGACGGAGGTCGGTGCCTCATCCGGCTCGCTCGCTGGCGGCATCCCGGACACCCTACATCAACTGGGCAAAATCCGTGGGACGCGTCGCGAGGCGCCGCGGTGATGCGCAGCGCTCCGACGTCAGGGAATCAAGGACAAACGCGCGCGAAAATGGGTAGCTGACCTACCGGGGATTTCTTTGGCTGGCGGCAGGCGGCTTGCTTTACACCGCCTGGTAAACGCCGAGACACTGTCCCGCGCATCGTGCCCTAACCGCGGCGGCGGCCCGCGCGCAAGGTGAAGGTTCGCGCCCAGGTCGGTGGGCCCGGAAGTGCGCGAACACGGGCGTGAAACGCCGCGGAGCGCGCTGCATTCATCGCCGGCCCGATAAACGAGATGGAACGCAAGATGCGTTCGAGCGTATCGCCGTCCACCGGCGTCTCGTCGTGAAAGCGACGCTCTGACGCGAACCGGACGCCGGTGATCGCCGAGATCTGCACGAGGCTCTGGTCCAGGCTGCGTGGCCGCCTCGGAACCGCCGCTTCGATGATCCGCACCAGACTTCGCATGAACGGCGTCTTGCCAAGCGCGCAGGTCACGATGGCCAGCGCTCCCTTGGGGGCGAGCACGCGCGCGATCTCCTTGGCGATGAGCTCGGCATCCAGGAAGTGCAGTGCATCCGCCACCACCACGAGTTCCAGGCTGGCATCGTCGAGTGGCAACGCCTCGGCCGCCGCGTGAATGGCGCGGACCTTGAGCCGCCGCTTGCGCGCCCCCGCTCGCAGCCGATCCAACATCGCTTGCGCCGGCTCGACGGCGAGGACGTCGAACCCCCGCTCGGCCAGCGGCAAGGCCACGTGCCCTATCCCCGCGCCCAGATCTGCCACGCGCCGGCCAGAGGCCAGGTCGGCCAGCGCATCGATCAACCCAAGCGGGTACGCCGGCCGCGCATCGTAGACGTCGGCCATACGGTTGAACACCCATCGCGTGGGATCATCGAGGCCGACCTTGCGACGACCGAGGCTCACGGCGGACTTGGTACCATGGCTCGCGCGCCGATCCAAGCTTCTGACCGCTACGATCCGGCTGGGATCTCCACCACGCCGCTGAGGTTCGAGAAGTCGTGGTCCGGCTCGATCCCGGCCGGATCCTGGACTAGGTGGCTGGTGTTTTTCGTTTTCGGCAGGATTCGTGCCAGAAAAACCTGATCAATTCCGATCACTTACGAGGACGACTTTTCAGAAAATGGCGTTCGACACCAGCCACCTAGGCAGCCGCGGGTGGAATCGGTTAGAAGATCTCCCATGCTTCGGATGCTCGCCTGGGATTCGCACGGTCCGTCAGCCTCTTCGGCACGGTCCGCCGCGGTGGCTCGGTCTATGCGCCTTCTGCCCCGGAAGTCCCGGTTGGCGTGGGCACTGGCGGCGCTGCTCCTGGGCACGGTTTCCGCGGCCGAGGCGCGTCCTCGCAAGATGCACGCCAGGGGCAAGACCCATCCCCGGGCCGCCGCGAAGGCCAAGGTCAAGGCGCAAGCCGAGGCCCATGCCGGGGAAGTGGCCGATGCCATCAGCCGCAGCAAGGTGGCGGTCTTCGAGTTTCGCGGAGACGACGCGGAGCCCCTGCGCAACCAAGTGATCAAGGTGCTCAAGACCAAGGTGCGAGAGGTCTCGACCGCCCTGCGGTCCCCGGACACGACAGAGCAGTATCGAGACATGGGCGCCGCGCTGAACCTTGCGCTCTACGTGCACGGCCAGGTCAGGGACACGGGCAGGGCCGAGTCCATTCTCACCATCGATCTGCGCAGCGGCGTGAGCGGCCGAAAGATCGCGTCGATCAGGTTTTCGGGGAATCGGCGCAAGCTGTACGCGGACGCGGAGGATGAACTGTGGCGGAGGGTCGAGAAGGTCTTCGGGCGCGCCTGCCTGGAAGCATCCAAGGCGGTCCGCCATCACAACAAGCCCATGCGCATCGAGGCCGGATCGCCGATCGAGGACGGCCCCGCCCATTCGGAGCTCTGAAGCCGAACGACCACCGCGAGGGATGTTCCATGAAACGGGTTGCCATCGCCTTCACTCTCCTGGTCGTCGCGCTCGGCGTCCTGCTTGGCATCCGCCTGCGCATGCAGGGGCGGGCGCTGCGGGGACCGGCGGGCGGATTGGGCGAGATCGAGGGCACGCAGGTCGACCTTGCGTCGCGCATCGGGGCGCGCATCGTGCGCATCCACGTGCACAAGGGCGATGCGGTGAAGAAGAACGACCTCCTGGTGACCTTCGACTGCGCGGACACGCTTTCGGAGGTGAAGGAGCTGGAGGCGCGCTTGCGCGCGGCCGAGGCGCAGGCGCGCGCGGCCGAGTTGTCGACCGGAGCCGCGCGTGGTAGTCGCCGTGTGGCGGCCTCGGCCAAGGCGTCGGCGGAAGCGCAAGCGGCGGCGCTGGCCGCGCAGCGAGATGCGGCCTTGCGACAGGCTCGGCGCCTGGAAAAGCTGTCGAAGGACGTGGCCTTGTCGAATCGCGACCAGACCCGTTCCAGCGCCGAGGCGCTCGAACAGCAGGTCAAGGCCATGCAGGCCCAGGCCGCGGCCAATCAGGACCAGATGCAGTCGGCTGGCGCAACCTGGCGAGCATCGAGCGCGAAAGCCCAGGCGGCGCAGGAATCGGCCCAGGCGGTCGCGGCGAATTTGCAGCGCGCGCGCCTTCTGGCCGCGGAATGCGAGCTACGCGCCCCACGCGATGGCTGGGTGGAGGAAATCCCGCACGAGGAAGGCGAGCTGCTCGCCCCCGGAGCTGTCGCCATCCGCTTGCTCGATCTACGCGAGGTGCGCGCCACGTTCTACCTGGCAGACGCCGAGCTGGGCGCGGTCAAGACCGGCGCGCCGGTCGAGGCCGTGGCCGACGCCTACCCGGGACAGCGCTTCCCCGGCCATGTCTCGACCGTGGCGTTCGAGGCCGAATTCACCCCGCGCAACGTCCAGACCCGTAGCGATCGCGATTGCCTCGTCTATCCCATCGAAGTCGTGCTGGCGAATCGAGACGGGAAACTGCGCGCCGGCATGCCGGTGGACATCACCCTGGTCGGAACCGGACGGCCATGAGCATGGTCGCGGCGCAAGGGCTCGTGCGCCGGTTCGGGGAGACGCGCGCGCTCGATGGACTCTCCTTCGCGGTCGAGCGGGGCGAGCTCTACGGCATCATCGGCGCCGACGGCGCCGGCAAGACCACCGCGATCCGCGCCCTGGCCGGGCTCATCGCGCTCGACGGTGGCCAGGCAACGGTAGCTGGGCGCGATCCCGCGATGGGGGGCGCGGCGGTGCGCGAGAGCCTGGGACTCGTTCCCCAGCAGGCAAGCCTTTACCCGGACCTGTCGGTCGCCGAGAACCTGCGCTTCTTCGCCCGCCTGTTTTGCTTGCCGAGAAAAATGTTTCGGGAGCGCTCGGAGCGACTGCTCGCCATCACCCGGCTGGCGCCCTTTTCCCATCGCCGCGCCGATGCCCTGTCGGGCGGCATGTACAAGAAGCTGGCCTTGGCCTGCGCGCTCTTGCATCGCCCCGAGGTCTTGCTGCTCGACGAGCCGACGGTGGGCGTGGATCCGATCAGCCGGCGCGAGCTGTGGGCGCTGCTCCACGAATTCGTCCAAGACGGCATGACCGTGCTCCTGTCGACGCCCTACATGGATGAGGCCGAGCGCTGCCACCGTGTGGCGCTGGTGCACCAAGGCCGCCTGCTCCTCGAAGGCGAGCCACGCGCACTGCTGGCCGATTTCGCGCGCGCGGCGGCGAGCCATGACTCGGGCGGCGCGCCGACATTCGAGACCCTGTTTCTGGCACGCCTGGAGCAGGCCGAGCGCGAGCAAGGAGCCCGAGCCTCGTGAGCGCGGCGACCATCGAGGCGGTGGACCTGGTCCGCAACTTCGGAAAGTTCCGCGCTGTCGACAGGGTGTCGTTCTCGGTCGAGCGCGGCGAGATCTTCGGCTACCTCGGGGCCAATGGCGCGGGCAAGTCCACCACCATCCGCATGCTGTGCGGGCTGCTCGCGCCCTCGAGCGGCCAGGCGCATGTGGCGGGTTTCGACGTAGGCCGCGAGCCCGAGGCGGTGAAGGCGTCCATCGGCTACATGTCGCAAAGATTTTCCCTGTATCTCGATCTGCCGGTGAAAGACAACGTGGACTTCTTCGGCGGCGCCTACGGCCTTTCCGGACGCGCACTGGCCGCGCGCGCAGCGGATGTGCTCGATCGCTGCGGGCTGGCCGGGCTCGAACGCAAGACGACCGGCGCCTTGCCCGGCGGCCTTCGTCAGCGCTTGGCTCTGGCCTGTGCGATCCTGCACCAGCCGCAGGTTCTGTTTCTCGACGAGCCCACGGCTTGCGTGGATCCGCAGGCGCGCCGTCTGTTCTGGCGCCTCATCCGCCAGTTGGCCGGAGAAGGCACCACCATCTTCGTCACCACCCACTATCTCGACGAGGCGGAGTACTGCCGGCGCATCGGTTTGATGGCCGCGGGAAAACTGATCGCGCTCGACACACCGGCGGCGCTCAAGCGCGCCTACGTGCCGGGGCGCGTGCTTTCGGTGCGCGGTCGCGATCTGGCCGGCGCGGCGACGGCCCTGCGCGAGCAAGCCGGGATCGCCGCGGTCGAGCCCTTCGGCGCCGGCTTGCACCTACAAGTCGATGCCGCCCGCTGGGACGAAGAAAGTCTCCGGCAAGCCGTCGAGACCTCCGGCGGGAGCGAGGTGGTGGTGGAGGCCGGCGAGCCCTCGCTGGAGGACGTATTCCTGGCGGCCCTGGGACAGGCCAAGGGGGCGGCATGACCTCGCGGCAGGGGCGTTTCTTCCTGCGCGTGGCCGCGATGGCCGCCAAGGAGGTGCTGCACATCCGGCGCGATCCGCGCACCCTGTACATGGCCCTGGCCATGCCGGTGGTCATGTTGCTGCTCTTCGGTTTCGGCATGAGCTTCGACGTCGAACACATCCCGCTGGCGCTGCTCGACGAGGATCGCAGCTCGGAGTCGCGCGCGCTGGCGCGCGGGGTGCTGGCCAGCCATGAGTTCGAATCGGCTGGCGACACGGACCGCGGGGGCGCGGAACGAATGTTGCGCCGGGGCCGGGCCGCGGCGGTGCTGGTCATTCCGGACCACTACCAGCGCGATCTGGTGGCCGGACGCGATAGCCCGGCGCAGTTGCTGGTCGACGGCAGCGACGGCAACCTAGCACGCCAGATCCTTTCCAAGATCGAGGCCATCCTACGCGCCGAGACCGTGCGTCGATCCGGCTTCGCGCAGGTCGCGCCGCTTTCGGTGAAGGTCTACACCCTGTTCAATCCCACCGGCCGTTCGACCTTCTTCGTGGTGCCCGGTCTGGCCGCGTACCTGCTCGCCATCGCGGCCGTGCTCCTGACCGCCCTGACCGTGGCGGGGGAATGGGAGCGCGGCTCGATGGAGCAACTATTTGCCTCCCCGGTCGGCCGCCTGGAGATCGTGCTCGGCAAGCTCCTGCCCTACCTCGTGCTCGGCATGGTGCAGTTGCTGCTCGTGGTCACGCTCGGCGCGGTGGTGTTCGACGTGCCCATGCGCGGCAGCGTCGCGCTGCTGTTTCTCGCCGGCTCTCTCTTCCTGGCCGGCATGCTCGGCCAGGGACTGCTCATCTCCGTGCTCGCGCGCAACCAGCTCGTCGCGACCCAGGCCGGGGCCCTGTCGTCGTTGCTGCCGTCGCTGATCCTGTCGGGCATGTTGGTTCCCATCGAAAACATGCCGAGGGTGCTGCAGTGGCTCACCACCGTCGTTCCAGCTCGCTACCTGGTCCACGCCTTGCGCGCGATCATGCTCAAGGGGGCGGGATGGACCGTGGTCGCCACGGATCTGTTCGCACTTCTGGCCTTTGCGATCGTGGTGCTGGCGCTGGCCACGCTGCGATTCAAGCGGAGGCTGGCATGAGCAAGCGGCGCTGGACGGTCGAGCTCGGGGCCGTGATACGCAAGGAGGTGCGGCAGACGGTGCGCGATCGCCGGGTCATGTTCCTGCTCATCGCCGCGCCGCTCTTGCAAACCATCGCGCTCGGCTACGCGGTGGACTTCGATTTCGACAAGGTGCCGGTGCTGGTCGTCGACCGCGATCACAGCCGGTCGAGCCGCACCCACGTCCGCCGCCTGCTCGCCGACGGCACCCTTCGCCGCAAGCCCCTGACCCTCCCGCGATGGTACGCGGCGAGCGTAGCCGGCCCCTCGCGACTCGACGGCGAGGTGGAAGCGGCGCTCGCGCGGCTGCGGTCGGGAGATGCCGCGGCCGCCATGATCTTGCCGGTCGAGCTGGAGCGCGATCTTGTCGCCGGCCGTCCCGCCGAGATCCAGGTCGTGCTCGACGGCACGGATCCCAACCGGGCGGTGGTGGTGGCAAGCACCGCCACCCGCTATTTCGGCGAGGTCGCGACCGACCTCATGCGCCAGCGCCTCGCGGCCATGAACATCGCGCCGGCGCCGGCAATCCGGGCCATCCCCCGCGTCTACTACAATCCAGGCCTCGACACCTCGCCCTTCATGATTCCAGGCGTGATCGCCATGCTGCTGGTCATCACCACCACAGTGGTCACGGCCATGGGGCTTTCGCGCGAACGGGAGATGGGCACCCTGGAACAGGTGCTGGTGACCCCGATTCGTCCCCTGTTTCTGCTGCTCGGGAAGATGGTTCCCTTTCTCGTCATCGGATGCTTCGACGTGTTTCTGGTGCTGACCGCGGGGGTGTGGCTCTTCAAGGTGCCCGTGCTCGGCAATCCCCTGGTCCTGGTCATCGCCACCATGCTGTACCTCCTGTGCACGCTCGGCATAGGCCTTCTGATCTCCTCGATCAGCAAGACCCAGCAGCAGTCCTTCTTGGCCGGATTCCTGTTCATCATGCCGGCCATTCTGCTGTCGGGCGTAATGACGCCGGTGCTCGCGATGCCCGCGTGGCTGCGGGCCATCACCTATGCGAATCCCGTCCGCTACTACGTCGAAGTCATGCGCGCCAACCTGCTCAAGGGCGCCGGCTTGGCCGACCTGTGGTGGCGCCTGCTCGCCCTCTTCGCCATCGGCTGCGCGATCCTACTCTTCGCCACGGTTCGCTTTCACAAACGCACCGACTGAGTCGCGCGCGGATGCAAGACCTTCGCGGCGCAAGGCCGGCGCGACCGACCTTGAGATGAGAGCCACATAGGGCGCACAATGGATAGTCGATTCGGCTCAGATAGCGTATTTTCCCTGCCCACTGCCATGCCCGAGGCCGCTACCGTCCAAGACCACGACCCCCCATCCATGGTGGGCCACAGCCGCGAACGGGCCGTCGTCCTGACCGCCGTGATCCGACTCATTGCCGTCACCGTCTTCCTGGCCATCGGTATCGCCTGGACCCTCACCCGCGGCATGAACGCCGACATCCTCGTGTGGCCGCTGCTGGCGTACCTGGTCGTCGCCGTGCTCGCGTTCGTATTCCGGCACCGCGCAGTGACGGCTCGGCTGTACTTGATCTTGCCGTTCTTCGACATCGCACTGGCATTCCTCGTGCATCACCATGGGTTGGTCATCGAACATGGCATCCCCCGATACGCCGCGGCCTGGGCGGTGAGCAGCCTCGGTGTCTATACCCTCATCGTGGCGTTGGCCGGCCTCTCGATGCCGGTGCGTTTGGTGGTGGCGCTGACCCTTCTTTCGACGGTAGCCGACGGGTTGCTTCTGCGCACGGCCGGACTGTCCAACTGGGCCTTGTTGGTGTCGGTTTTTGCGCTCGGGTTCGTGGCGGTGGCGACCAGCGCCGTGCCTCGCAAGACCGAAGTCGCGCTTCGGCGGGAACACCAAGCCGCGAGCACGATGATTTCCCTCGCCAAGTTGCAGGACCAACACAAAGAGCTCGAACTCCTACAGCGTGAAAAGGACGCGCTGCTTGAGATCATCGTGCACGATATGCGAAGTCCCGTCGGCGCCGCCCTGCTCTCCCTGGAGTACCTTGCGCTGGAACTCAAGAAGCATCCCAGCCAGGCCTCCCTCCTGGAAGCGACCGACGACGCCTTGAGCACGCTCAACAGTCTGAGCGGCATGATCTCGCAGATCCTCGACATGGCGAAACTGGAAAGCGGCCGGCTCACCCTGCGCCTCGATTTCGCGGAATTGCGGCCGATCCTGGAAGCCACCGTGCGGGAAACCGCGCCTCGGGCACGCGCGCGATCGATCGCGGTGACCTTCGAAGCGCCGGAGAACCTCAAGGCCGCGGTGGATCTTCGCCTCTTTCCCCGTGCCTTGGAAGTCCTGACCACGCACTCGCTGCGCCACGCACCCGAAGGGGGCCGGATTCTGCTGGTGGCCTCCACCGGAGCGGACGAGGTCCGCCTGTCGATCCACAGCACCGCCCCCCCCGTACCGGAGGCCGAACGCCGGCACATGTTCGACAAGTTTCCACTGACGGGAACCGAGCCCCGGCGCATGTCCGCGTGGGGCGTAGGCCTCTATTTCTGCCGCCTGGTCGCCGCCGCCCACCAGGGAACGATCGCCTTGGAAGATGTCGACGGATGGTCGACGTCCTTCGTGATCCACCTCCCCACCCAGAGCAGGCCTGCCTAGCTTTCGCCGTCCATGTCGTTACTGGTTCAGAGGTTGCACCACGAGCGTGACCAGCTTGCGCACGACCCACGGGCGCAGGGGCGCAACTTGTCTGACCGGCACGATTCCGCTGGCGATGCTGGCGATGCGCCGGGCGCAGGCGAGGTAGTGATCGTAGAGGCGCAAGGCATCGCTGACGGCCTCGGATTCGCGACGCCAAATTCGGTTGATTTCCTCCAGCTCGCCTGTGGCCAGCTCGCGCGCCCGTGCGCTGCCGCCGCCCATGGCCTGCAAGCGTTCGATCGTGCGGCTATACCGATCGCGCAGGATCTCCAGACGCCCCCGTGCGCCTTGCAGAAACGCCGCCAGCTCGGCCAGGCGATCCAGGACCGCGAGGCTGGCCGACTCGAGCACCTCGCCGTCGAGCGGCCCCTGCAAATCGTCCGGGCTGTGCTTCCACCGCTTGAGAGAATAGGCGATACGGCGACTCTCCAGATAGTCGCCCACCCTGGTGGCCACGCGCGCCCGATGGGTTTCACTCTCCGCCGTCGCCCGGCGAATCGCCTCGAAGACCGGGGCCAGCCGGTAGGGTGACGCCTTTCCACTCGCGAGCACGTGCATTTCCTCTTCGGCCTGCTTTTGCTCGGCTTCGCTCGCGAGCATGGCATTCCACTCGTCGCGCAGAAGTCGCGCCTTTTCGTTCATCGACTCGACGTAGTACTGGACGGGCGACTCCACGGTACCGGCGACAAGGAGAGCGGTACGCGTTTCGGGGGCAGGACCGCTGTCGTGCATGACGTTGGTGCGGCTCGACTGCAGGACCGCGGACAGACCGGTCCGTGTGTAGTCCACGCCAAAGCCCATGGCGTAACGCAGACTATCCGTGAGATCCGATTCGACCTCGGTCGAACCACGCAGGGTGATGCTGCGCCAATGGAAGGGATGCTCGCGCTTGACGAACAGGCCGCCGCGAGCCGTGAAGGACTCACCTCGGTACTGGCTCTCGGTCGTAATCACGCGGCGGATGGCGGCCTCCATGAAGCTGTCCCAGCCACTGACGCTGGTGTAGCGGTTGAGCCAACTTTCGCGAACGGCCATTTCGAACACGCGAGACGCGCCGTCCGCAGGTGCCCGAACCTGCTCCATGAGGCCGGCCGAGAGTTCCAGCCCCGGCAAGCGCGAGGTCAGTCCGCCTCGGAGATTGGGATCGAAACGGTAGCCGAGGCGGGAGAAGCTGCCGTACCATCCCAGGCTGTAGGCACGATCGCGAGCGCGCCTGATGGTTCCCGAATCGCTCATGGCGCCCGCTTGAAAAAGCGCGCCAAGTCCCGCCACGGTCAGGGCGAGCAATCCCTGGTGGCTGGCGATTTCGTGCTTACGAATCTCCCATTCGTCCTCGGTCTGTGGAAAGAAGGGCTGCTGTGCCAGGAGAAAGACTCCCAGATCGAGGAACTCGCGCGCGTCGAAGTAGTGCAAGAGCGAATTCGCGAGCTGGCCGCCGCTCCGCTCACCGTTCAGGATATCGAGGTTGACGGTGATGAGGCCGAGCGAATCGACGGTCAGGTCCTGAATCCGCCGGCTGCGAATGTCGTCGAGCCGGGTCATCTGCTGGACCTGCTGATCGAATACGGGATAGGCCAAATGCAAAGGCGCGAGGCTCAACTTGTACGATGTGGAATCGCTCAATTCCCAGGGGTTACCGACCAAACGGTCGATCTCGCTCTCGACGTTGAAGAGCTCGATCTTGTTGAAGAAATCGAGTAGCTGGCCGCGCGACTTGGTTCCAAGCTGCGTCGTCAGCTCGCTGAGCACGCGCAGGAGATCGCCAAAGTCGTTCTGCAGGCGGTTCTGGCCAAGCTGGGCGCGCGCCGGCCCGGAGGCCAGCAACGACGCCGAAATCAACGCCAGCGACAACCAGACACGCAAGAAGTTCGGGCAGCGCCCGCGCGCACGGTGGGACCGGTTGCTTGCGGCTGTCACGTAGTGCCTTCCCCGGCTGTCGCCAGCCGCGGAACAGTATACACTCGATGTCTTTGCGGCTCGCGCATACCCCCTTGATTCCTGCGCCAACCTGGCATAATCCCGTGCCGGCCCGGTCGCTCCGCGGTCGCGCAGCCCGCTTCATGACCTGCTCCCGCCCATACAAAGGATCCCCGCCATGCCCGAGATGAATATCATCCAGGCCATCAACGACTGCCTGCACGTGGAAATGCAGCGAGACAGCCGCGTCGTCGTTCTGGGCGAGGACGTGGGGCATTTCGGTGGCGTCTTTCGCGCTACCGTGGGCTTGCAACAAGCGTTTGGACCCGACCGCTGCATGGACACACCGCTGGCCGAAAACGGCATCGTCGGCGCCGCCATCGGCATGGCCCTTTACGGCCTTCACCCGGTCGCGGAGATCCAGTTCGCCGACTACGTGTACCCCGCCTACGATCAGATCGTGAACGAGTTGGCCAAGATGCGCTACCGCTCGGGCGGCGAGTACACCGCACCGGTCGTGATTCGCATGCCGGCCGGCGGTGGCATACGTGGCGGCCACTACCACTCGCAATCGCCCGAGGCCGTATTCATCCACACCCCGGGCTTGCAAGTCGTCTATCCCTCCACGCCCGCGGACAGCAAGGGACTGCTGGCCTCCGCGATTCGCGGCGAGGATCCGGTGATCTTCCTCGAGCCCAAACGGCTCTACCGCACGGCCCGCGGCGAAGTACCCGCGGGCGACTACACCATTCCCCTCGGCCAGGCCAAGGTCGTGCGCCGGGCGGCAACGCGTTCCGAGCGATCGGTCACGATTCTCGCCTGGGGCAGCATGGTCCACACCGCGATGGAGGCCGCCGACAAGGGCGCGGGAATGGGTTACGACGTCGAGATCGTCGATCTGCGCACGCTCTTGCCATTCGACCTCGAAACCATTCTCGAGTCGGTGCGAAAGACCGGCCGCGTGGTCATCGTCCACGAAGCGCCGCGTACCTGCGGCTTCGGCGCCGAGCTCTGCGCCTCGATCCAGGAACACGCGCTCTTGCACCTGGAGGCACCCATCCTGCGCGTGACAGGCTTCGACACCCCGTTTCCGTATACGCTCGAGTCCGATTACTTGCCCGACAAGGGTCGCATCCTCGATGCGATCGAAAAGGTGACCATCGGCTAGGAGGAACCATGGCTTACGAGTTCAAACTGCCCGACATCGGCGAAGGCATGGCCGAAGGCGAAATCGTGCGCTGGCTGGTCAAGGAGGGCGATACGCTGGTGCAGGACCAGCCCATGGTCGAGGTCATGACCGACAAGGCCACGGTAGAGATCGCGACCCCACGCGCCGGGCGCGTCCTCGAGCGGCGCTTCAAGGAAGGCCAGCGCTGTCCGGTGGGCGAAATTCTCATCATCATCGAGCCTCTTGCCGAGGCCGGCAGGCCCGCGAGCGCGGACAGCGCCGCCAAGACCCCAAGCCCGGTCTCGGAAGCCCAGGCCGGATCCAGCGGCGTTCTGGCGACACCGGCCACACGCAGGCTGGCGCGGGAGATGGGGGTGGATCTATCGCATGTCAAGGGCTCGGGCCCAGGCGGGCAAATCACCGTGGCCGACGTGCGGGCCGCCAAGGTCGGCTCGGGCTCCGACGAAGCCTTCGACAACCAACCCACGCCCAGCGTCTCCACGTCGACGAGCGGCGACGTTCGCATCCCGTTCCGGGGCGTGCGTCGCATGATCGCCGAGCACATGGTGCTGACCCAGCGTCAGGTCGCGCAATTCACTTATGTCGAGGAGATCGACTGCACCGAACTGGTCGAGTTGCGCGACAAGGCCGAGCGTCGGCTGGCCAGCCATGGCATCAAGCTCACCTACCTGACCTTCTTCGTGAAGGCCGCGGTGGAGGCCCTGAGGAAGCACCCGCAACTCAACGCCACCCTCGACGAGCCGGCCGGCGAGATCGTGCAGCGCCGTGAGTACCATATCGGCATCGCAGCGCAGACGCCCGAGGGTCTGATGGTGCCGGTGATACGCCACGCCGATCGCAGGTCGCTGACGGATCTCGCGCGCGAGTTGGACCGTCTGGGCGTGGCGGCCAAGAACGGCCGCGTCTCGCCGCGCGACCTGGGTGGTTCGACCTTCACCATCACCAGCCTAGGTACCTTGGGCGGCATCGTGGCCACGCCCATCGTGAACTACCCCGAGGTCGCCATCCTGGCCATCCACAAGATCGCCAAGCGTCCGGTCGTGGTGGACGACAAGATCGTCATCCGCGACATGATGAACCTTTCCCTGTCGGTCGATCATCGGCTGGTCGACGGCTACGACGCCGCCACCTTCGTGGCCGAGATGAAGGCATCGCTGGAAACCCCGGGGTTGATCTTCCTCGACCAGACCTGAAGCACCGGACCATGGCAGAAGCAAAGCCAACCGACAAACGCCGCTCGGGGCAAATCACTGGTGAAAGTGTAGAGGTCTGGTCCGACGAGGATTACGCCCGAGCCACCGGCCTAGTCCAGATTCTCGACCAGCACGGCTACGCCGACGACGAGAAAGTGCCCGATCTTTCGACCGTGGCGCTTGCGCGCATGTTCGAGGGCATGCTGCTTTCACGCGTGCTGGACCAGCAGCTCATGCCCCTGCAACGCCAGGGACGCATCGGCCACTACTTCGAGGCCCGAGGTCAGGAGGCCGGCCCCATCGCGGGCGCCGAGGCCATCTTGAAAACGGACTATTTCGTTCAGGGTCTGCGCGAGGGCGTGGCAGCCGTCTATCGCGGTTTGCCCCTCGCCAAGTACCTCGCGCAGATCCTGGGGACAGCCCACGATGTGGGCCGCGGCCGTCAGATGCCCTGCCACGTTTGCTCGGCCGAGGTGAGGCACGTCAGTACGTCGTCGTCCGTGGCCTCGCAGATCCCGCACGCAGTCGGCATCGCGTGGGCGGCCAAGATCTGCAGGGCAAGCGATATCGCCCTTTGCTTCTTCGGGGACGGCGCCACCAGCGAGGACGACTTTCACGCGGGTCTCAACTTCGCGGGCGTCTACCAGGCGCCCGTGGTCTTCGTCTGCCAGAACAACCAGTGGGCGATCTCCACGTCGGTCGCGAAGCAAACCCAATCCGAAACCCTGGCGGTCAAGGGTCTGGCCTATGCCGTGCCGTCGCTGCGGGTAGACGGCAACGATGTACTGGCCATGTACGCGGCCATCAAGGCGGCGGTGGACAAGGCCCGCGCGGGCGGCGGACCCTCTTTCATCGAGTCCGTCACCTACCGCATGGGTGCACATTCCAGCGCCGACGATCCCACCCGGTACCGGGACGGCAGCGAGGAGAAAGCCTGGCAGGAGCGGGATCCCTTGCGTCGCTTCGCGACCTGGCTCGCGAAGAGGAAGATCCTTCCGACCGACGCGCAAACCGCGATGAAGGGCCGTCTGGTCGAGGCCATTCGCGCGGCCATCGCCAGCGAGGAAGCCGCGGGCCCACCGCCGCTAGCGAGCCTGCTCGAGGACGTGGTCGCCCGGCCGACGGTGCCGGTCGAGGAGCGGAAGTCTGGACTGCCGCATCGTCGGTAGCCGTTCGCGCCCGAAAAGCAGCGCCCAAGCGATGGCCAGCAGACTCGCGATCGAGATGGCCAGCCCAGCCCATAGTCCGGGCGGCGAAAAGGTGAGTACGATGTGGTGGCGGCCAGATGCGATCGGAACCGCGCGCATGGTCAGGTTGGCCCGCAGGAGCACGGCCGGATGGCCGTCGACCACGGCGGACCATCCCTGGTCGAACTGTTCGACGAAGACAGCGAGGGCGCGTTCCGTGGCCTGACATTCCGCCTCGACGCGTACATGCGCAAATGCCGTCAACCGGCAACCGCCTGCGTTCTTCGCCGTGCCCTCGCCGATAGGCACGTCGGCGGGTGGCGCCGGCGTTGGCGCGAGAATGACCTGCCTGCCAGCGACTATTCCCGGGTCGAACACCGCCCGTCGCGCGAAGACATCAGGCAAGATGGCAGCGGCCTTTGCCAGGTAGACTCGCGGCAAGACATCGGAGACATGGAAGAGCCGCACGCCCGGCACAGGATCCATGATCGGACGAAGCCCCGGGGGGAGGCCGGCTCGCTGGGAAGGATAGCGTATTGCACCCCGGTCAACCGTAGCAAGTCGAGCCCCATGACATGGCCGCCAACCCAAAGCGAGGAGAGCGTCGCGGGCATGGCGGCGTCGTACCCTGGTACCGTGGCGATGCCGAAGGTGCCGGCATGGTTATCGATGAGGGTACCCACCAGATTCCGCTGCACCTGGGCCACCGAGGTCGTCGGGGCAGCCGCACCGATGGCCGGGTCCGCGCGCTCCGAGCGATAGACTCGCGGCGGAGCTATCTCCCCGCGCTCGCGCGCATCCGCGAGGACCGCCGCGGCGGCGGCGGGCTTTGCCCCCAGCAGGTCGGAGGATCCGAAATTCTGCAAGGCGATCACCGCACGCGCGAGGTCGACGAACACCACGCCGACCAGCAACGGTCCGGCCAGTCGGAAAGGCTGGCCGGCGATCCATGCCAGGGCGACCGCGGCCAGCGCGAATATCAGTCCGGCTTGTGCACTCGACCGTACCTGCGCGACCATGCTCGATGGAAACCATGGGGCGGCGAGCACGAGTAAGACCAGCGTGACGGCCACGAGCAGACCTCGAAGCCATAGGCGATGCTCGATTTCGAGCAGCCGAGCTGTCCCGAGGCCGGCCAGCAAAGACACGCAGGCGGAGACCAGCGAGAGGTACTTTTCGGGACCGCGCATGTAGGCCAGGGGCGGCAAGATCGTGCGAACCAGCGCGTGCGCCCCGGTGTGTCTTCCGAAGGCAACCACGAGCGCGAGCAGTGCGACCACGCCGAGTGTCGCGGCCAGCTTGCGCTTTCGGCCAAAGGCCATGAGCGCCAGCACCAGTACGCTACTGCCCAGATAGCAGCCATAGAGAAGCGGCCTCTGACCGAGACCAGGTTCCCCCACCCACGGTCCCGCGGGATAATTGGTGTAGGGATCGCCCATGGCGCCAGGGGCAATCATTTCCGCCAATCGCCAGGGGTGAAGCGAGCCGACCTCGGCGATGGCGCGCGCGAGAGGGTGAGTCCGATCGGTCGCCCGCACGGCGCGGATGGCGGGCAAGAGCGCGGCTGCTGCCAAGGTGGTCGCCAGAACGGCGGCCACAGAGATACCTAGGGCGAAGCGCCCGACCCAGGTACGGAGGACCGAGAATGTCGTCGAGCCCATTTCATCGAGCGTGTCGCCGAGCACCACGCCACCGGCGAACACGGCGGCCATGAAAGGCGTGAAGATTTCCCCGGTGAGAAAGCACAGTCCGAACGGGATCGCGGCTCCCGCCGTTGCGGCGACCCAGGCGCGCCAGGATCCCGCCGTGCGAATCGTCCGCGCCAGGTTGAGGGTTCCGAGCGCGCACCACGGGATATACGCACTTGCGATTGCAAGCATCCCCGCCGTGACCTCGGCTGTCGTGTCCCCGGATAGACCCCAGGCCAGTCCGGCCACCAGCGCGGGGATGGCGGCCTTCCTAGTCAGCCGGCGCACCAGTAGCATCATGCCGGTCGCGCCGAGCAAGATATGTGCGAAGAGAAACCAGGATGTCGAGCGAGGGGAATGCTCGGCCAGGAGCACCGCGTTTGGGGGATAGAAGACCTCGTTGAGCGGGTTCGCCAGGGTCGGGAGGCCGAGTCCGATAAGAGGATTCCACAAGGGAGAATCCGCTTGGGCGAAGCTGCTGCTCAGGAATGCGCGCTCGGGGTAGGTCCAACGCCCCACGTCTCGCTGGTACAGCACTTCCCCGAAGAAGAGCGGCACATAGGCCAGTCCAACCAGGATCAGCAGGACCAGAAACGGCGCCGCTCTTCCGGCGCGCGGAACTTCCATGAACTACGTCTTCTCCAAGGCCTCGCGGATCCTCGCCAGCAGCTCCTCCGTCGTGTACGGCTTCTGAACGAAGCCAGCCAACCCCTTGCCCGCGAACCGGTTGACGATGTCCTGTTCGTTGTAGCCCGAGCTCAGGATGACCTTCACGTCCGGCTTGAGACGCCGCATTTCGCGAAAGCAGGCCTCGCCGTCGGCATGAGGCATGGTCAAATCCAGGATCACCAGGCTGATGGCGTCCATGTCGCCGGCGAATTTTTCGATGGCTTCCCTGCCGTCGGCGGCGACGATGACCTCGAACCCCGCCCGTTGCAACATCCGGCGGCCCAGGTTGCGGATGGTTTCTTCGTCGTCGGCGAGCAGGATCTTCCCCGTGGCGCGATACGCGGTGTCGGCCGGGGGCCTGGTTTCCAGCTTGCGCGCAGAGGTTTCGCTGGGGGGGAAAAGCAGCTTGAAGGTCGTGCCGCGATCCGGTTCGCTATAGACCTTGATGGCCCCGTGGTGACCACGCATGATCCCCAGCACGGCGGCCAAGCCAAGCCCGCGTCCGGTGAACTTGGTCGAGAAAAACGGGTCGAAGACCCGATCCAGGGTGGTCTTGTCCATGCCGTGGCCGGTGTCGGCGATCTCGAGGTAGACGTAGTCGCCAGGCCGCAACCGTTCGTCGCCCAGACAATCCTTGAGATAGTCGGACTCACAGTGGGCGAGGCCCACCGTGACCGAGATGACTCCGCTGCGCTCGCCGATGGCCTCCGAGGCGTTGACGATGAGGTTCATGATGACCTGCCGGAGTTGCGTCGCGTCGGCATCGACGGCCGGGAGCCCCTGCGAGAAATGGTATTTGAGCACGACCTTCTTGCTGATGCTGACCGACAACAGGTGGCCCATTTCCTCGACCAACTCCTGCAGGCTCAAGGGTTGGACGATGAAGCGACCACGACCGCTGTAGGCGAGAAGCTGGCGGCATAGGTCGGCGGCCCGACGGGCGGCGATCTCGATGTCCTCCAGGCTCGTGCGCGATGGGGCGACCGGCGACATCTCGGTCTTGGCCAAATCGGCGTTGCCCAGGATCCCGGTGAGCAGGTTGTTGAAGTCGTGCGCGATGCCACCCGCGAGCACGCCAAGGCTCTCCAACTTTTGACTGTGGAGCATCTGCTGTTCCAGCTTGCGTTGTTCCGTGACGTCGCGGCCCGCGGATAGCACCACCCTCCTCCCGCTCAGCTCGAAGGGACGCGAGAAGATCTGCATGGTGCGGATCTGTCCGTCGCGCCGTCGCATCTTGAACTCCAGCCAGTCCACGTACTTGCCCTGGGACACCTCGGCGTACATGTTGTCGCGCAATTGGGGGTCGAGCCAGGTCGAGAATTGGCTCGTGCGCCTGCCGAGGATCTCTTCGCGCTGGTAGCCCACCGCCGCGCAGAAGGCGTCGTTGCAAGCGATGATGGCGCCGTCGGTCTCTGCCAGGGTCACCGGGCCGGGAATGAGCTCGAAGATGCGCCGGAACCGCTCCTCCGAATCGCGCAAGGCCTGCCCCCCGAGCGTGCTCTCCGTAACGTCCTGGATGATGCCGATCATGAAAATGGGACGGCCGGACGCATCTATTTCGAGCTCACCCATGCCGTGAACCCAGCGAAGGTCGCCGTCATTGGCGCGAACGATGCGGTAGCGCCGGTCGAAATCGCGTCCAGCTTGGATGACCTCCTCCACCATGTAGCGGTGCATTGCCTCGCGGTCGTCGGGGTGCACCAGGCTGAGCCAACCCGCGAGATCTCGCCTGAAATCATCCTGGATGCCGAAGAGAACGTTCAGCGCTTGCGAGCTCCTCCAGGTGCCCTTGGCGATGTCGAAGCGGTAGGAGCCGATATGGGCGACATGCTGGGCACGTTGCAGGAACCATTCGCTCTCGCGCAATGCCCGTTCGCTTCGTTTCCTCTCGGAGATGTCGAGGAAGATGGTGGCGAACTGTCGCGTACCGAAAGGCACCACGCTGATGTCGTAATAACGATCGAAGGGCGCGAAGTGGGTTTCGAACCGCGTCGGCTCGCCGCCCAGGGCGGCGCGGGCGAATTCCGCCAGATAGGGAGGCTCCTTCGTGCCGTAGATCTCGGTCGCGAGCTTGCCGACCGTCTCCACCCCACCAATGCCGATGGTGCGATCGAATTGCGGGTTTGCATCCAGAACGCGGTAGTCGATCGGGTTGCCGCTGTTGTCGCAAACCAATTCGTGCAGCGCGACTCCTTCGACCATGTGGAGGTAGAGCGATCGAAAAACCTCGCGGCCGTCGAACCTGCCTGCTGCCTTCCCGTCTGCGACCATTCCTTCTCCAGAGAGGTCACGGGAATCAATCACGAGAGCCCGCATCTCTCGGGGAGAATGTTATCAGGACCTGGGGCTGGATGTCACGCCGATTGGGGAAATGCGGCACTAGTTCGGTGTATATGCGTAAACTTGGTTATTGGCGGCCACGAAGACGCGGCCATTGGCGACGATAGGTGTTTCAAATTTCTGCACGGAAGACATCGTGTCTGTGCTTGTCCCACTCGTAGGTGGAAGAATCGTGGCCCCCGTATCCCCGTCCAAGGCGTAGAGCTTGTTGTCACTGCCAACGATCCACACCACGGCATCCGTTCCCTGGGCATCGGTGGCGCTGACCGCGGGCGAATCCTGCGTAGACGGGCCACCACACCAAGCCATGGAAATCGCCGGAGGGTTGGCGGCGGAAATCTTGATCGCAGCCAGCCCACCGGATTTTCCGGATGGGCAATTCTTGCCCGTCCCCTTGAACACCACATAGCTCCCCAGGGGGGTCGTGTAGGCGGCCGCAGCGTTGATGATGGTGCCCGTAGCCACCGAAGCCAGTACGAGAGGACTACCAATGCCGCCGAAATTGCTGCGGTCGAGCAGGTAGGCGTTTCCGTCCTTGCCGAGGCCGATCACCAACGCCGAGGGCGTGGCGCCGGGAACATCGAGAACCACGGGGGCTGTTCCACCGATGTCGGTGTCGGCGTCGTCGAGCGCTGTCCAGTTGGATGGGGTGAAGTAGTCCGCATTCTGCCCGCTGAAGACCAGCGACGATGGTAAGCGGAAGATGGTTTCTCCGTCTTGCCAGGTCGGCGGCGCCGAGAAGGTGTTCGACTGGCTCTCGGTGTTGCCGGTAGCGAAGAAGAGCGACTGTCCATCCGAGGAAATCCCGCCCGGCGCCCACACGCCGCCGGCGACCGCGCGACTCGCCCAGGCGTTGACCTGGGTGGGATCGCTGGTGGAAATTCCGACGATCCATCCGTGATAGACGCCGCAGTCGCCGATGTGTCCGCCAAAGGGCACGAACACCTTGCCATCCAGCAGGGCCAGGGCGCCACGCTGATTTTCCGACAGGGAGTCGAACGTCGTGGCGCCGGCGACCGCGGTGCTGTTGAGGTCGACCGGCCATCCGGATCGGATCGCGCCCGTGTCGGCATCGAGGGCAAAGACTTGGTGCTGGGCGGTTGCGTTCGCGCTGGCAATGGTCATGGCGTCCAGGTAGATCGTTCGGGTGGCGGGATCGATGATGGGAGTGCCTGTCACACCGAGAGGATCGATGTTCCCACAGCCCTGCCGAAGCGTGGCCAGGCGCGCTTTGGGCAAAGGCATGCCAAGGGATTGATCCCAAAGCGGCTTGCCGCCGCTCGCGGCATCGAAGGCATAGACATGGTTCTGCTCGGTGGCGACGATGACCATGTCGGGACTTCCACCCGAACCGGCGAGATAGAGCGGCTGCGCGTAGGTCGGCCCCGAAACCACGGCACCGGCAAAGGCGGGGTCCATGTGCAGGCTGGCCACGGCAGTCTGGCTTAGAGCAGGATCCACGTAGAATCCGTCGCGGGTGGCGCTTTTGTGATGCTGAAGCACCGACACGTGCCCGGCGATCCCGCCCGAACCGCTACCATCCGACTGCCTGCCGTCCGAGCGCCCGCTGTCCGCGGCCCCGTCTAGGCCGCTGTCGCGCGCCAGATCCAGGGCGGCGTCGGTCGTACCGATGTCGGGAGCCTGGTCGCGCCCCGTCTCGGAGACCGTCGCGGTGGCGTCCCGGCCGGCGCCGGCATCCGCCCCCACCTCGGGGCCAGTTCGAGCCACGGTATCGGCCGGGAGATCGCCGGCCGCGGTGTTCACATCGGGATTTCCGCTGCCCAGATCGGGGCTCCCGTTGGCGGCCTCATCGACCCCCGCTTCCGCGGTCAACCTCTGCGTGGTTCCGGTACTGCAGGCGCCAACCACCATTGCCACAGCGAACACGAAATGGGATCTGGGCATGGGAACATCTCCGCGGAGGTCAACTTAAACCGGACAGCAGCTGTCCGGTTTTCTGTCGGATGCCCCCATTACGCCGTTCGTCGCAAGAATTCCACCCTGAAAGCGCCAGGTAACCCCACGGTAGCCTTGAGTATTCGGTGCAAAAACCGTGAAACACCGCCGGCTCCTGGGCATCAAAGCGTGCCTAGGAGGATTTTGGCATGCCGTCCATGACGTGCCTGGCATGTGCTCTTGGCCTCCGCCAGCCCCACCCATGGACGGCGGTAGTATCGACGGTTCCGCCTTCGACCAAGCCGCGATGGACAGCAACTCGATCGACAGTGCTTCATCCGGGTAGGCCCGCTCGCCACCGTAGGACGCCCCCGGCGGGAAGATCGGCCTGGATTGCATCACTAGTTTGCGCTCACGGGCGAATTCGATGCTAGAGATCCGCTCGTGAGCACGGAAATCGTCAAAGTCGAAGTCGTCGTCATCGGGGCTGGCCCCGGTGGCTACGTGGCGGGCATTCGCCTTGGCCAGCTTGGCAAGAAGACGCTGGTGGTGGAAAAAGTAGCCCCAGGCGGTGTCTGTCTGAACGTGGGTTGCATCCCGTCGAAAGCGCTCATCAACGCCGCCAAGCTGTACGAGAAGGTTTCCCATGGAGCGGACATGGGAATCTATGTCGAAAATTTGCGCGTCGATCTCGTGCGCCTACAGCAGTGGAAAGACAGCGTCGTCGGCAAGCTCACCTCGGGGGTCCGCCAACTCCTCAAGGCGAATGGCTGCGAGTACCGGGAAGGCACCGCTACGTTGCTTTCGCCGCGTAGCGTTCGCGTCACCCGGCCAGGCTCGGAGGACGAAGTCCTGGTCGAGTGCGAGCACATCGTCATCGCCACCGGATCGCGCCCGGTGGCCATCCCCGGCCTGCCCTTCGACGGCTACCGCGTCGTCGACTCGACCGGTGCATTGGCGTTCACCGAGCTGCCGGCGCGGCTAGTGGTGGTCGGCGCGGGCTACATCGGGATGGAGATCGGCACCCTCTACGCCAAGCTGGGCAGCAAGGTCACTTTCGTCGAGGCGCTACCCACGATCTTGCCCGGCAGCGATCCCGAATGCGTGCAGGTGGTCGCGCGCAAGGCGAAGAAGCTCGGGCTGGAGATCCTGCTTGGCGCCAAGGCCAGGGGCATCACCGAGAAGGGCGATGGCGCGGTGCTGAGCGTGGAACGCGACAGCGGTCTTACGGACATCGAGGCCGACAGGATCTTGGTAGCGGTCGGGCGCAGACCCAACATCGAGGATATCGGCTTGGAAATCGCAGGGGTCAAAACCGCGGGCGGGTTCATCACCGTCGATCGCCAGATGCGCACCTCCGTGCCCAACATCTTCGCCATCGGGGACGTGGCCGGCCAGCCCATGCTGGCGCACAAGGGCTCGCGCGAGGCCGAGGTCGCGGCCGAGGCCATCGCCGGTCGGGCCGCCGAGATGGACGCGCAGGTGATCCCGTCGGTTGTATTCACGGACCCGGAAATCGCCAGCGCGGGGCTTGACGCCGAGGAGGCGGAAAGGCGCGGCTACAAGGTGAAGGTGGGCAAGTTTCCGTTCACCGCCCTTGGCCGTGCCATCGCCAACCTGGACACCGATGGTTTCGCCAAGGTGGTCATGGACACTGACGACGGCCGGGTGCTCGGCATTCACGTGGTCGGGCAAGGCGCGGGCGACCTCATCAGCGAGGCGGCGGTGGCCATCGAGATGGGCGCCTCGGCATCCGATCTGGCCCTGACCGTTCACCCACACCCCACCTTGCCCGAGGCCATCATGGAAGCAGCCAAGGCCGCGATGGGCGAGGCCATCCACATCATCAACCGCTGACATCATGCGCGTTCTCGTCACCGGCGGCGCCGGATACATCGGATCGCACACGGCCGCGCTGCTGCGCGCCCGCGGCGATTTCGTCATCGTGCTGGACAGCCTGGAGCTGGGCTATCGCCAGGCCATCGGAGACACCCCCCTGGTGGTGGGCAACACGCGCGATGGCGGTCTGGTAAGACAGGTCATCGGCGATCACGAGCTGGAGGCGGTCATCCATTTCGCCGCCTACAAGGCTGCGGGTGAATCGATGGTCAATCCAGGCAAGTACTTCGACAACAACGTGCTGGGAAGCCTGCAACTCATGGAGTCGGCATTTCGCGCGGGCGTGCGCAAGTTCGTGTTCTCGTCGACGGCGGCGGTTTACGGCACGCCCAAAACCCTGCCGGTTCGCGAGAGCGACGAGCTGCGCCCCGAGAATCCCTACGGTGAAAGCAAGCGCATCGTCGAGCAAATGCTCAAGTGGTACGACACCTGCCACGGCCTGCGTAGCGTGATTCTGCGCTACTTCAATGCGGCGGGCGCGTCCCTCGACGGCGAAAACGGCGAGGATCCACGCCGCGTCGAGAATCTCATCCCGGTGGTCATGAAGGTCGCCACCGGGCGCGCGCCCGCACTGAGCGTTTTCGGCACCGACTACCCCACGCCCGACGGGACCGGTATCCGCGACTACATCCACGTGCTCGACTTGGCCGAGGCGCATGCCAGAGCCCTCGATTTTCTGGCTGCGGGCAAGGCGTCCGACGTCTTCAACGTCGGCACCGGGCAAGGCGCGTCGGTGCTCGAAGTTCTCCGCCATGCCCGCCGGGTGAGTGGCGCGACCATCCAGGCCGAAAACGTCGAACGCAGGCCCGGCGACCCCGCCTCCGTATTTGCCGACAACCGCAAGGCGCGCGAGGTTCTCGGCTGGACGCCACGCTACGGCTTGCAGGAGATTATCGAAACCGCCTGGCGATGGCACCATCGGCACCCCGATGGATTTTCGGGTGGCGCCTAGGTACAAGCTTCCGGATCGGTGTAGCCTACGATGATGCCCTCGCGCCCCCATCCCGAACGGCGAATCCACCCTCGGCATCGGATACGCGTCGCTGTGTTGTGGTACAACCGCGAGCAGGTTGCCATGCCGGGGGAAATCTGCGACGTTTCCGCCCAAGGCGTCTTCGTGGTGGCCACCAGCGCGTTGCCCGACGATGTCGGTGCCGGAGATCGCATGAGGATCACCCTCCGCACTCCCTCGGGCGAAGAGAGCTTGACCGGCACCGTGCGCTGGCGCGGCTTCCACCCCGCACACGAGGCCATCGGCTGCGGCATCCAGCTCGACGAAGCCAGCATGGCCGTCGTGGCGCGCCTGTTCCCGGTATTGCGCAAGCCCGCGGGGAGCTAGGGGCAAGCGCAAGGCGACCGAGCCGCGCGCTCGACGGTCCTCGCCCCCTCTCGGGCTATTTCTTGATCTGAAGCAGCTCGATGTCGAATACCAGCATGCCGTAGGGCCGTCCGGGCGGGCCCGGTTCTTCCCCGTAGGCAAGCTTTCCCGGGATCCAGAAGCGCGCCTTTTCGCCCTCCACCATGAGCTGCAGGCCCTCGGTCCAGCCCTTGATCACCCCGCCGAGGGGAAATTCCGCCGGCTGGCCCCGCACGACCGAGCTGTCGAAGCGCTTGCCGTCGGTGGTCCAGCCCGTGTAGTTCACCTTCACGACATCGCTGGCGGTCGGGTGCACCTTGCCCTTGCCTTTGACGAGAACGCGATAGGCCAGACCCGATGCGGTCTTCTTGGCGTTCTTGGGCACGGCGGCCACGTCGGTCGGTACGGCGGGCGCGGCCGGCGCCTTCTTGATACCGAGCAATTCGACGTCGAAGACCAAGGTTCCCGAGGGACCTCCAGGCCGGCGTGGGGTGTCGCCATAGGCGAGATTGGCCGGGATCCAGAAGCGGCGCTTTTCGCCCTCGACCATGAGCTGCAGGCCCTCGGTCCAGCCCTTGATCACTTTGTCGAGGGGGAACTCCGCAGGCTGGCCACGCACCACCGAGCTGTCGAACATGTTGCCATTGGTCATCCAGCCCGTGTAGTGCACCTTCACGATGTCCTCGGGGCCGGGATGCACGGTGCCGGTGCCTTTCTGGAGAACTTTCGAGACGAGTCCCGAGGCTGTCTTCTCGGCGTCGGCCGGCGCCGCCGCGACATCCGCAGGCGCGGGCAAACCCTTGGGCGCCGCCGGCGCCTTGACCGCGGGCCGTGGCGGCGGCGTCGGCGCTGCCTTTACTGCTTCCTTCTTGCACGATGAACACGCGAGCATGACCATGAGCATGGCGGTCGAGATGTATTGCATGGGTGCAATCTCGGCCGAATACCTGCTCGCTGTCAACACCCACGGCTATCGAGTACGCTTGCGCCATGTCCCTGCTTCAGAGGCCGGCCGGCACGCCCGAGGACATCGCGGCCGGCCGGCCGCTCGCGATCCAGCCCGCCGAAGTCGCGACCTTCGACGAAGAGACCTGGTACCGGCGCGCGTTTCGCGGCGAAGACGCGCCCCAGCTCACCCTGCGCGCGGTGGTGATGGGGTCCCTACTTGGCTTTCTGCTCGCCTTCACCAACCTTTACGTCGGGCTCAAGACCGGCTGGGGCCTGGGCGTGGCCATCACCGCCTGCATCGTCTCCTTCTCGCTGTGGAACCTGTGCCTCCGCATCGGCCTGGCGCGCTCGCCGCTGTCCATTCTGGAAAGCAACTGCATGCAATCGACCGCGTCTGCCGCCGGCTACTCGACGGGCAGCACGATGGTCTCCGCGACGCCGGCGCTGTTGCTCCTGAGCGTGACCGCGCAGGATCCGAACGGCCGCCACCTGCCCTGGCCGGTGCTGGCGGGCTGGACCTTCTTCGTTGCGCTGCTCGGTGTGGCCCTGGCCATCCCGATGAAACGCAACATGATCAACCAGGAGAAGCTGCGCTTCCCTTCGGGCATCGCCGCCGCGGTCACCTTGCAGTCGCTCTACAGCCAGGGCAAGGAAGCGGCGGCCAAAGGCAAGGCGCTGTTTTACGCCGCGCTGGTCGCCGCGGTGCCACCCGTCATCATGGATCTGCCGTTCCGCAGGCCGAGCGCGCGGCATCCCTACAAGGGACTGGTTCCCGACACTTCTTCGATCTTCGACTGGATTCCCGTGCCCGGCCGAGATCCCCAAACCGGCGTGGCATGCGCCGCGAGCGACTGGAACTTCGTGCTCGACAACAAGCTCGTGATGATCGCAGCGGGCGCTCTCACCGGGCCGCGCATCTGCTTCTCGATGGTCCTGGGCGGCCTCGTCCTCATGTACTGGATCGGACCGATCGCCCTTGCCATCGGCGCCGCGCAAGGCGCCGGCCGAGCCTGGCGCGACATCGGCATCTGGATCGGCGCCCCCATGATGATCTCCGCGGGCCTGCTCACCTTCTTCACCCAATGGCGGACCATCTTGCGCGCCGTGGGCGGGCTCGGCCGAACCAGCAAGGCATCCTATGCGACCGCGGAGGTTCCGGGCTCGTGGTTTCTGGGACTCGGGCTGGTGGCCACCGCAGGAGTCTTGTTCATCGGGCACACCCATTTCGGCATTCCCTGGCACCTCGGCCTCATCGCCGTGCTACTGACCTTCTTTCTCTCGCTGGTCGCCTGCCGGGCCACGGGCGAATCCGACATCACACCCATCGGCGCCATGGGCAAGGTCACCCAACTCGTGTACGGCGTGCTCATCCCGCAGAACGCGACCGCCAATCTGATGACCGCCTCGATCACCGCCAACGCCGCCGCGTCGAGCGCCGATCTGCTGACCGACCTCAAGTCCGGCTATCTCCTCGGCGCCCACCCGCGCCGGCAGTTTCTCGCGCAATTGGTGGGCGTGTTCGCCGGCACCGCCGCGACCGTGATCGGGTTTCATCTCCTGGTACCGGACGCCAGAATGCTCACGGGAGCGGGCGGCACCCAACCGGTCTTCGCCGCCCCCAGCGCCCAGACCTGGCTGGCCGTGGCCAAGCTCTTTCAAGAGGGAATCAGCCACCTCCACCCCATGGCCCGCGACGGAATGGTGTGGGGCTCGCTCGTCGGCGCGGCCCTGGCGGTGCTGGAAATCCTCCTACCCAGGCACCGGCGCTTCATCCCCTCGCCCATCGGCCTCGGCCTTGGCCTCATCCTGCCCTTCTTCAACCCCTTCTCCATGCTCCTCGGCGCTGCCGCCGCCTGGCTCTGGTCGCGCCGCAGCCCAGTTCGCGCCGAACGCTACGTGGTGCCCGTTTCGTCGGGCATCATCGCCGGCGAATCGATCGTCAGTGTGGCCATCGCGCTTTTGAACAATGTGTTCTTGCGACGGTAGGCCTGGGTCTTCGGATCTTTCACCAGAGGTTGGAGCCTGCGACTATACAGCCGCGACGCGTTTCCCCATCTTCGAATCCAGATACCAGATGCCGCCACCCTGCTCGCCGACGGCCTTCAGTTGATCCACGATCTGGCCCACGTTGGCCTCTTCCTCCACCTGCTCGGTGACGTACCACTGCAACGTGATCTCGCTGGCGTAGTCCTTCTCGGTCCGCGACAATTCGAAAAGCGCCGCGATCTTGACCGTGATGCCCTTCTCGTGTTCGAGGATCTTCTCGAACACCTGGGTCACGCTGCCGAAGTCGGCGGGCGGCGCGTTGATGGCGCTGAGCTCCAGCTTACCGCCGCGGTCGAGCAGGAAGTCGACCAGTTTCATGGCGTGTTTGGTTTCTTCCCGTGCTTGCACGCGCAGCCAATGGGCAAAGCCACGGAAGCTCCGGCCCTCGCAATGCGCGCTCATGGCCAGGTAAAGTTGCGCCGAGTACTGTTCCAGAGTGATCTGTGTGTTGAGTGCGTCTTGGATCTTCTTGTTGATCATGGGTTCTCCAATCATACTGCGCGAATTCTATCTTCGAAGGCAGTGAGCGCGGCCTTGGCGCCCTCGCCCATGGCGATGACGATCTGCTTGAACGGAACGCTGCTGACGTCGCCCGCGGCGTAGACGCCCGCCTTGCTGGTCCGGCAACGCTCGTCGATGACGATCTCGCCCATGCGATTGGTGGTCACCAATTCCTTGGCCACCGCACTGTTGGGCACGAGGCCAATCTGGACGAAGACCCCGTCGAGCGCGACCTCGTGGATCTTCTCGGACGGGCGATCCTGGTAGCGCAACGCCGTCACCGTTTGCCCGTTGCCCACGACCTCGGTGGTGCGCGCGTTGGTCACCACCTCGACGTTGGGCAAGCCACGCAGGTTGCGCACCAGCACCTCGTCGGCCTTGAGCTGCTCGGCGTACTCGACCAGGGTCACGTGCGCGCAGATGCCGGCCAGATCGATGCCGGCCTCGACGCCGGAATTGCCGCCGCCGATCACCGCCACGCGCTTGCCCTTGTAGAACGGGCCGTCGCAGTGCGGGCAGAACGCCACGCCCCGGCCCATGTAGTCCTTCTCTCCCGGGATCCCGAGCTCGCGCCATTTGGCCCCGGTGGCCAGGATCAGCGCGTCCGCGCGTAAGACCTCCCCCCCTGGAGACGCAATTCCTTCTGCTTGCCGTGGTCGAGGATCTGCTCGACCTTGCGGTTCTCCAGTACGTCGATGGCGTAGGTACGCAGGTGCTTTTCCAGGTCCGCGGCCAGACGCCGCCCCTCGGTGTAGGGCACGGAGATCAAGTTCTCGATGCCTACGGTTTCCTGCACCTGACCGCCGAGCCGTTGCGCCACGAGCGCCGTCTTGAGCCCCTTGCGCGCGCTGTAAATCGCCGCCGAACTGCCCGCCGGTCCGCCGCCCAGCACGACCACGTCATAGTTCTGGGGCGCCTGCGGTGCCTCGTCGGACGAGGGCGTGCGCCCGAGGGCGCCTTCCAGCGTCTCCAGCAATTCAGCGAAGCTGGCCCGGCCCACATGCACGATGGCGCCACCACTGACGACCGCGGGCACGCCCTGGATGCCGAGGGCCTGAATGTCGTTCTCGGCCAGCTCGCCGTCGATCATTTCGTGGCGAAAATCCGCGTGCATGAGCGCCATCTGATTGAGCGCCTGCACCACGTCTGGGCAGTTCGTACAGCTCAGCGAAACGTAGGTGCGCAGGCGCACCGGCCCCTTGAGCGCCTTCACCCGGCGCCGGATCCCTTCGTCGGGCAGCTTGCCCTTACCGTCGCTGTTGAGCAGCGCAACAATGAGCGAGGTGAATTCGTGCCCGCCAGGCACACCGCGGAAACGGATCCCGGTCGCCCGACCATCTCTGAGCACGTCGAACTGCACCCCCGTCACGTCTTCGGGCAGCTCGGCGAGGATGATCTTGTCGCTGCAGGAAGCAACCTCGGCGAGCAGCTCACGCAGCTCGGGCTGTTTGGGATTCGTGCCGTGGTACAGGGCCAGCGTCAGCGACGAGGACAAGGTCGCGAAGTGGGTGGTGAGTTGGTCCTTGATGCCTTGGTCCAGCATGGGTGCTCCAGGTGGAGGTGGGGGGATTCGACAGAAAAGACGACCCGGGATGGTCGGTCCCGGATCGTGAAAAGGCTGTGCGCGCGGTTCGCGTCAGATCTTGCCTACCAGGTCCAGCCCGGGCTTCAAGGTCGCGGCGCCTGGCGTCCACTTGGCGGGGCAAACCTCGCCGTCGTGCGTGGCCACGAACTGGGCAGCCTGGATCTTGCGGACCAGCTCCTCGGCATTGCGACCGATCCCGTTGTCGTGTATCTCGGCGACCTTGATCTTGCCCTCCGGGTTCACCACGAAACTCCCACGATAGGCCAAGCCTTCGGCGTCGATGTAGACGCCAAACGCGCGGCTGAGCGCGCCGGTGGGATCCGCCAGCATGGGGAACTTGATCTTCTTGATGGTGTCCGAGGCGTCGTGCCAGGCCTTGTGCACGAAGTGCGTGTCGGTGCTCACCGAGTACACCTCGACGCCCATGCCCTTGAGCTTGTCGTACTTGTCGGCCATGTCGCCGAGCTCGGTCGGGCACACGAAGGTGAAATCGGCAGGGTAGAAGAAGAATACGGACCATTTGCCTTTCAGGTCGGCGTTGCCGATGGTCTTGAATTTGCCGTCGTGGAAGGCTTGCACGCTGAATTCCGGGATCTGCGAGTTAATGATGCTTGCCATGAGGTCTCCTTTTCTCTCTGCTGCTTTTGATGCACGAACTCTAGGCGCGTTTCCAAGAAGCGAAAACGAAGATTCTCACCACGGAGGCAGCGCAAGGGGCACCGAGGCGGGCCACCAGATCAAGCCCCAGGCACGCCGACCGAGATCACGACTTGCCAGCGACGCGAAAGACGCATATCGCGCCATTGTCCAACAGTGGCGCGCCATATCTGGCGATGAGCCGGTCCCTGATCCGGGCCACGAACCAGCTTCTCCCCCATTCCGGTCCGATATGGAAGAATTCGCGTAGCGGATTCCAGTGCAAGATGAGGTACTCGGCTCGACTTCGCGCCACCGCGTCAGGATCGGCGATGTCCACCACCGTGTGAAAATGGATCCGCCGGTCGCTCCCCGCGCGCCCGAGCACGTGATCGATCGTCATCCCGCTCAGGATGAAGCCGGGGGACGGTGGCCGCCTCTCGGAAGGCGAGCGGGCTTTCACCGCGATACCGAAGACGTCCCGGTCCAGCGCGCCACTCGGATAGTAGCCGGCCAGGACCGGGCGCCCGTGAACCTGCTGGGCGAAGTACAGCAGATTCGCGTCCTCGCCCAGGATGAAGGGGTACTCGATCACCGGCCCATCCCCTGGCTCGCGCGACAGTTTCGCGTAGAAGAGCTGCAGCTCGGCACGACGAAGTCTGGGTTCCGGGGCCGGCGCAAGTGGGTCCGGGCGCGCCCGATAGGGGTCGTGGTTCGCGTAGTCGTAGGCAAACACCGGGTGCTTCGTGAAACTGTTGGTCGCGCCATAGAGCCACGGCAACGGGCCCAAGGCGAAAAGAGCGACGAGCAGACCCAGTGCTATTCCAAGTCGCAGCCCCCGGCGCGTCCACGTCGCTGCTTCGCGCACTGCTGTCTCGACCGCCACGCCCACGCCGAGGCTGGCAAGCAGAAACACGGGGAGCAGGTAGCGGACGAACACGCCTGCGACTTCGCCGGCGTTGGGGCGGGACACCAGTACGGCGGCCAGACATCCGCCTGCCGCCGCGGCCAGGACGATCGTGTCCTGGCGCGCTCTCCGAAGCGCCAGCACGACCCCGGCCGTCGCGACGAGGAGGTAGGCGATCTGGAGAGGCACGCTCGCCGTCCCGGTGACGAGCTGGCATATCCCCGCAAGGGTATGCGCCGAGAAGTGCGCCGAGGTCAGCCACATCACGGGCATGGGCGTCCGCAAGGCGGGAAACCAGAGCGCTCCGGCCAGCGCCAACATCCCCAGCCCCGCCGCAATGACGTGCAAAGCCCGGGGATGGAGTGGGCCGGTTGCGTGCCGAGTGCGCAGCCAGCGATGTCCGGCGGCCGCCACCAAGGCCGAGACGAGCGGCGGCAAGGCGGAGGCGTGGCCCCAGATTGCCAGCCCTCCGAGAACCACCACGCCGGCGGCGTGGCGTCGTCGCGCGGTGTGGAGCCACTCGCACAAGGCCACCAGGGCGAGGCACTCGAGCAGCAAGACCGCAGAGTAGACCCGGGCCACCCGGCTATAGAAGACCAAGAAGGGTGCGATCGCGAGAAGGACGGCCGACACCGCCGCCGCAACGACGCCAAACCGCCGCGACACCCAGCGCGGGAACACCCAGAGCAGCGCGATGCCAGCGACCAACGACGGGAGAGCAATCGTAATTTCGGACCAGCCGAGGGAGCCGAGCAGTGCGCGAAGGTAGAGGTTGAACGGGACACTGTTGGCGCCGGCCCGGCTGAAATGGGTGAAGAGAAACCAGAAGTCGCGCGACAGCGCAAAATCGAGCCCGTGCCATTCGTCATCGATTGGGATCTGGCCGGCGAGGCCGTGCCATCGAAGGTAGGCGCCCAGCAGCAGACAGGCCAGCAGCGCAAACAGATGCATCCATCCGGACACACCGCCGCTCGGGCACTGTTCGTCACGGCCGCTCACTTGCTCACGCATGCGGAAAAGCCACGCCAGGATGCGCGCCTTCCGACCTTTCCTGCCTGCTCACGAGGCGCCTTCTACACCTTTTCTCACCTGGCCGGCCAGCAGTCCCAGCCGCCGCACGGGCTGCTAGTGAAACTGGACGTCGATCAGAAGGTTCCGACGGCGGCCAGGCCAGCCGAGCCGGGCCCCACCGTCGGCGCCAGGCTGACGCTGGTCTGCTTCGGTGCGGGCAGCAAGCTGCTGTAGACCAGCAGCACCACCCCGGTCGCGACCGCCGCGCCGCCCACGCCATAGAAAATCCACTGCATCTTCTCGGCACGCTTCCCGTCGTCGTAGTCAGCCCGATTGTAGACGACCGACTTGTTCGCCGAGTCGGACAGCGAGCGGGCGCGCGTCCAGTAATAGAAGCCGACCCCGCCGGAGAGCAGCCCGACCGCGCCACATACCATGGCGGCTAGACGCAGAGGGCGTGCCGTGGCCTCTTTGGTGTCCGGCGCCCGCGCCGCCACATCCGCCGGCCTCGCGGCGTCGAGCTCGGGCAGCGGCTCCAGAACCGGCATGCCACCCGGCCCACTCTGGAACTTAGGCGCGGAGCTGGAGGACGCCAGCCCTGCACCCTCAACTGCGGCACGCGTGGGCGCGGGGGCGGGGACGGCTGCGGCGGGGGCCGGGCTTGCGGATGCCGCGCCCGCTGGCGCAAGCGGCTCGACCTTCGGCGCGCTCTCGATCTCCTTGATGGCCTTGGTCGCGATGGCCCGGGTCGCCGGGCTCGTCCCCTCCGGGGACGAGCTCAGATAGAGCCTGAACATCTTCAAGGCAGCCTGGCTTTCCCCCAGGGAGCGGTGGCACTGGGCGATGTTGAGCAGGAAGGCCGGGTCCTGGGTCTCCAGGTAGCCCTTCTTGAACCACGTCAGTGCCCCGCGATAGTTGCCGGCAACAAACTGCTTCTGCCCCTCGGCAAATGCCGCTTCTGCTTGCGCCGGGTCGGCGGCCGCCACGGACGGCGTCGACGCCGTCAGGACAAGACAACACGCAAGAACACCCAAAAGTCCGCGGATGGAAGTCATGGCGCTCCATTGTAGAGCCGCATCGTGACACTTGACAAGTCGTAACTAAAAACAGCAAAGCGACTGTCGCACCGGCGCGGGCAGATAGCTTCGGCGCTGGCCTGCTGAAGCAGGACGAGACGCACTACGCGTGGCTTGGGACGCGACCGCGGAACCAACCCGCGATGCTGTGACGGGGCTTCTTCGCCGCCAGCACCTCGTGCGCAAATTCCTCGCTCAGGAATAGAACCATGAGGCCCGGCTTGGGCAGAATTCTGGCGATGGCGCTCTGGTTGCCGGCCCGGTAAAGGAGCAGCTCGCCGCCGTCGGCCGGGGCCCACTCGTCGTTGAGGTAGACGACCGTCGACAACAGGCGGTTCTTCTGGCCGCTCAGGGTGTCCAGATGCCTGTCGTAACGGGCGCCGACACCATAGATAGCATAGTGGCATTCGTAGTGAAGAAGCCCCAGGAAAAGCCGCCGGTTGAGGCCGATGCGCAGCTCTTCCATCGCCGTCAGAAACGAACGATCGGCGGCCTTGCTGTCATCCAGCCAGCGAATGACGTCGCCCCGGATACCGGCGTCGTGGGTTCGCTGCACGCCCCTTCCCACGCCGGCGGGCGCGAAGGCCGCGCTTTCGCGGCAGCCATCGTCGAGACGGGCGCGCACCGCGGGCGAGAGTGAATTCTCCACGGCCACGAACCCACCGGATCGAAGCTCACCGGCGATTGCATCGACATCCATGACGCCGCGACTATCCCATTCCCGCGCCCGATGCGCTGGTCGACTTCGACGCCGCAGCAGGCGGCAGCGCACCGCGAGCTGACAGAGCAATACGCCAGCGCTCTATGTCGCCACGGTGCAAGCAGCAATGGGGGGCGCAGCAAGAGATAGCCCATGTCGCGAGCCGGCTGCGAAACAAGGGCTCGACGTGCATCTCGGGCGCGGGCGTGGCACGGTAGATGGGTAAGGAAGGTGTTGCCGTGAAATCGATCAATGACCACCAATCATTGCTGTTTCCGCTGCTTGCATTGGCCGCGGTATCGAGCGGTTGTGCCTATGGATACGCCGAGTACGATCAGGATCAAGAAGGGCCGGACGCCTACGCTGGGTCCACATCTTCATCTCCGGAGAACGCCGGACCGCCGGTGTTGCGCTACGATATTCCCGCCGACGCACCCAAGGGACAGGGCTATGTCATGTCCCTTGGCGTGGAGAGTCTGCTCGCGCCCGGTGGACAACCGCAGTCGATGCTGCACCTGCGCCTTGCGGTCGAGAACAACGACGCCGAACCGTGGATCGTCGCTCCGGCGCAGGCGACCGTGCGCTTCGACAACGGTCCGCCGGTCCACCCGACCTACGCCAAGGGTTACCAGGGGAGTGGTCGCCAGACCGTCCCCGCGGGAGGCCGCGGCGATTTGGATCTCTACTACGCCATGCCCAAGACCACGCACCCCCAGAACGTGACCCTGACCTGGCAAGTCCGTCGCGGCGCCGAGGTCGTGACGAACAATTCTCACTTCGATTTGATGACCGGGCAGAGCGCTGACCAAGTGTACTACGAGCCGGTCTACGACCCGGCGTTGGAGTACGCATGGGGGCCGGGCTGGTGGTGGGGACCCGACTGGTATTGGGGCCTGGACTGGTGGTGGGGCGCACCCTGGTGGTGGGGCGGCTGGGGCTGGGGTCCGGGCTTCCGTCACGGGTGGGGCCGTTTCCACGGCGGCTGGGGTGCCGGGTGGCGCGGTTGGCGCGGCGGCTACGGCTACGGGTTCCACCGCGGCGCCGGTGTCGGTGGCCGCTTCTACCGCAGCGGCGGCTTCCGCGGCGGTGGCTTCTACCGCAGCGGTGGCGGCTTCCACGGCGGTGGCGGCTTCCACGGCGGCGGCTTCCACGGCGGCGGCGGCTTCCACGGCGGCGGCGGCTTCCACGGCGGCGGCGGGCACCGCTAGACAACCATTCGTCGGTCGCTCAGGCTTTCGGGCAAGACCCGTGAAATCCGCGCGCGTCTCGACTAACATTCGGCCCATGCGCCCCGCCACCGCACGCGTGTCACCGCCCGCCACTGGCCAGCTCGAGCTTCGACAAACGTCCAGCCGACTTGTCGCCCTGCTACGCGAGAGGCAGAAGCTGCTAGCGAACGTGACGCGAAAGAAGGGCAAGCTCGAAAAGTTGCGCACGGCGCTCGACGCCCAGCATGCGCAGATGGCACAGCTGGCGAGCGCAGCCCGGCCGCTACTCGCGCAGGGGTTGGAAATTGACCGCGAGGTCCACGGGCTCTTCGCCGCCATCCTGACTAGGCCGAACCTGAAGCGCAAGGACCGGCGCCTGATCCAGGATCTCTACCAGGCGCTGCAGCTAGAGGGCATCCTTACCGCCGGGCCATCGCCCGACGACGACATCTTCGGATTCGACAATGGGTCCGGCGCAAAGTCCTGGGACTCCGACGCTGGCGAATTCCCGCCCTCGCCTGACCCGACTGGCGAAAGTCCGCCCGCGAGGCGTGCGGCCGGCTCCACCGCAGCGGCCATACGGGATCTCTTTCGCCGCCTCGCGAACGCCATCCACCCTGACAAGGCCCAGGACGGGGATTCTCGGGAAAGGCGGACCGAGGTGATGAAGGAGGTAACCCGCGCCTACCAGGACGGCGATCTGGCCCGCCTGATCGAGCTGGAAAAGGTGTGGCTCACGGATGCTTCCCCCGACCCGGGCAGCGATGAGGACGAGACAGAGCGGCGCTGCGCCAGCCTCGAGCAAACCAACCGCGAGCTGAAGCGCCAGCTCAAGGAGCTGGACGCCCAAATGCGCGAGCTCAGGCGTTCGGACCCCGCCGAGTTTGTGACGGCCCTCGGTCTTGGGGGCAAGCGCGGGGACGCTCAGCTCGGCGGACTGCTGGCCACGCTCGAAAGCGAGGTCCAGGCTTTGCGGGAGACCCGCGAGCTCGTGCAGTCCTTCGTTGAAGGCAAGATCACCCTTGCCGAGCTCGTCGCCGGCCCTGCCACCGGGCAGCCCGAGGAGCCTGACGATGAGCCGGAGCTGGGGGATCTCGACGACTTCCTGATCGACATTCTGATGCCATCGGGCTTCGGCGCTCCAGGCCGTCGTGCGCCTCGCCGTCGCCGACGGCGGCCGTCGCGCCGGGATAGTAGCGTCCGGTGAATTCGATGTCTCACAGCCGCAAGAGCACCCTGGCCGGGCTGGCCCTTCTTCTCCTGCTCGCGGCTTGCTCGATCGGCAAATCTGCCGCGCCATGGGAACCTGGGACCAGCGGGGATGGCAGCGGGGGCTCAGGTGCCGCAGGGGCGGGCGGCAATGGGGGGCCGTCGGCTTGTGCTGGCTGCTTCGGTCGGCCGCGGTTGACTGGCGTGAATTGGTTCGGGTTCGAGACCGGGAATCTTTCGCCGCATGGGCTGTGGGCGCGCGACTACCGGTCGATGCTGCGACAGATCAAGGATCTGGGGTTCAACAGCGTGCGGCTGCCCTGGTGCAACGACATGCTGACGGGGGTGCCGAGCGGGATGCAGATCAACGCCTACGGCGTGGATCCCTATACAAACGAAGTGGGCATGAACCTCGACCTCGACGGGCTTTCGTCGCTGGAAGTGATGGACAAGATCCTGGACGAGGCCAACCGCATCGGCCTGAAGGTGATTCTGGACAACCATTCGCGGGCGCACGACGGGTACATGAACGAGACGCTGTGGTACACCAGCGCCTATCCCGCCTCGACCTGGATTTCGGATTGGGTGTCGTTGATCGAGCGCTACAAGGACAATCCGGCGGTGGTGGCGGCGGATCTCAAGAACGAACCCCACGGCAACACCACCTCCGGCATGAAGCCGCCGGCCACCTGGGGATACGACCAGGACGGCTATGGCACGACCGACTGGCGCAAAGCCGCCATCCAATGTGGGCAGGCCATCCTGGCCGCCAACCCTGCCATCACCATCATCGTCGAGGGGGTGGAAAACTACCGCGGCGACAACTACTGGTGGGGCGGCAACTTGGAGGGCGTGGCCGACAGCCCCATCGGCGATCACGGTATCCCGGCCAACAGCCTTTGGTATTCGGCGCACGAGTACGGTCCCGAGGTCTACGCGCAGTCCTGGTTCTCGGCAGCCAATTTTCCGAGCAACATGCCCGGCATCTGGGACGACAAGTTCTGGTTCGTGGCCAAGCGCGGGATTGCACCGGTCTTCATCGGTGAATTCGGTATCAAGGAAGCCAGCGCGGCCGATCCCAATTCCGTCCCGTACAAGTGGCTGACCACGTTCATGGACTACGTTGGCAAGCAAGCCAGCTGGACCTTCTGGAGCATGAATCCCAACTCGGGCGATACCGAAGGCATCCTGAAGGATGATTGGGTCACGGTGAACCAGGCCAAGTACGGCCTGATCAAACCGTACCTCGAGCCCCCAAGCTGATTGGGTTCGCCGCGCTCACGAATCCTTCTCCGTCCATGCAGGCCATCGTGGAACCGGCGAAGATCTGGAGCTCGACAGGGTGCCCGAATTCCGGACCGAAGTGCGATCGTGGTAGAAGCTCGCGAAGTGAGCGTTCGACTTCTGCTTCTCCGACGGTTCGTTACCCTCGCTGGACTGTCTTGCTTAGTGCTCGTGCAGCCTCGCCTGGCGCGTGCGCAGGCTGAGTCTCTCCCTCCTGAGCCAGCGGCCGAGCAGAACGTGCCTTCGCCGACACGACCATCGCAGGCATCGAGCCAAACCATGGGCGCGCCCCAGCCAACATCCCTGGCGGTGCCCACCCCAAACCATCGACCGACGATCTTGTTCGTGCCGTACCTTGGCTTTACCTTACCGGTGGGAAATGGCTGGGCAGGATACAAAGGCAGCCCGCGATTCGGAGCCCTGCTCGGATGGCACGCGACGGAGAGGCTGTCTCTCAATGGCGAATGCGACGTCGACTATGTGAGATCCGACTTTAGGGGGCCCCCTCCCTATGCGGACGCGCCACGTCCGAATTTCTGGACCGGATTCTGGAACCCTTCTAGGCACTACATCGACTTGACCCTCAGTCCGCTCGTCGGCTTACATGCTGGCCAGATCCGCTTGGGTCCCAAGGTCGGGTGGTTCACCAGCAAGGGCTCCGACGACTGGGGGCCGGCGGCCGGATCTGGCCTTCTGGTTGGCTTCAATGCTGGCTTGTTCTTGCCCTACCGAAGCGTATCGGTCGGCGGCTTGCTCACCGGCAGCTTTCGTGTCTTCACCTCGAGCAACGTACCCTCTGGCGCTCACCACACGGTGGGTCTCCTGGCCGCCGTGCTGCTCTAGGATGAGGCGGTCGAGCTGACCGATCGTCGCCGATCCGAGTTCTTTGCCTATCGCGGTGCCAGGGCCAGTAACGCGGGCCATGCGGACTGCAGCCTGACGGTTGGCGGCACTCCCCAACGTACCTGTGCTAGTCTTGAATGATTATGTCGATGGGAGGCGGACTTGATGCGCCCGTCAGAGATTCGCAGGTTTGCGGCCTTGTTATTCTCGATGCAGAGCGTTTCGATCTACACCCGGTGCTCAGGCCGCACGAGTTTCCTTGCCCCGCCGAACCAGGCCAGGCTCCAGTTTTTCGGTGGCTGGATCTTCTCCAGCCGGTCGAGCTGCCCGATCGCGCTCAGCCTCTTGTAGATCAACTGCCACGCGCAGGGCCTGTCCTCCGCCACCTCGCACCTCTCCTCTGTGCTCCCACCGCAGGGCCCGTTGAGCATGTGCTTCGCGCAGCGGGTGATGGGGCAGATGCCGCCGAACTCGGCCAGCATGCAGTCGCCGCAGGCCATGCACTTCTCGGTCCATATGGCTTGCTCTTCCAGGATGCCGAGGAAGTTGGTGTTGAGGCCGGCGTAGACGGGTTTGCTCGGGAAGCGCTCGGCGATGGCTTGCACGCCGGCGCCGCAGCCGAACGACACCACGGCTTCGGCGCGCTCGACGGCCGGGGCAAGGTCTTTGATGAACTCGTTCTCGCACTGGCGCTCGATGGTGACTTGCTCCAGCTCGACGGGCTTTCCGGCCAGCTTGCGCGCCATGCGCGTGGCGTAGCCGGCGATGCCGACTTCGCGCTCGCCGCCGGCCAGGCACACGGTCACGCAGGTGCCGCAGCCGACGAACAGTACCTTCTTGTGCCGGTCGATGAGTTGTTTGATCTCGGTGATGGGTTTGGGGCTGGCAACGATCATGGCGCTCCACTCTTTCTCAGGGGACTCGGACCCAGGCCTTTGCACGGTCTCGACGATTTCCTTCACGCGTTTGACGAAGGTCGGCGCCTCGGCGGCCGACAGGTTCACCATGCGCAGGCGCTCGCGGCCCACGCCGATTTGGTCGAGCATCTCTTGCAGGTACTCGGTCCGGCGCTTGGCGCGCAGATTGCCTTCCAGGAAGTGGCAGCCGCCCTCCAGGCACCCGGCGATGAGCACGCCGTCGATGCCCTTCTCGAAGGCAGACAGGATGTGCTCCATCTCGATCTTTCCGGTGCAGGGCACGTGCACCACGCGCACGTTGGCCGGGTATTGCATGCGGCGAGAGCCGGCCAGATCGGCGGCGGCGTAGGCGCAGAAGTTGCAGCAGAAAGCGATGATCTCGGGTTCCCAGGCCTTGGCGGAGACAGGTTTCGCCGCGCTGGTCTGAAGCCCGCTCATGGCACGCCTCCGTCGCTTACCAGGAGCTCGTCGAGCATCGCGGTCATCTGGCTGCATTCCTGGTGTTGCAAGGTGATGGTGTGGGCCGGGCAGGCGGCCGCGCACGAGCCGCAGCCCATGCACTTGGCGCCCTGGATCTCGGCCTTCTTCAAGTCGTTGATCATGGGCGCGCCGTAGGGGCAAACCTTCACGCACGTGGCGCAGGCCACGCAGTTGGTCGGGTCGACTTTGGCCACTTGGCCGGCGATGTCGAGGAAGGCGCGCGAGAGCACCGTAGCCGCGCGGCCTGCCACCGCCTTGGCCTGCGCGATGGTCTCGTCGATGAAGCGCGGCGAGTGGCAGAGTCCGGCTAGGAACTCGCCCTCGTTGGCCAGATCCACGGGTCGCAGTTTGGGGTGGGCTTCCAGGAAGAAGCCATCCGCGGTCAGGGCGCTGCGGAGAAGGCCGGAAATGACGGGATTGTCCTCGGCCGGCGCGATGCCGGTCGACAAGACGACCACGTCGGGCTTGAGAACCATCTCGCGGGTATTGCCGGCGTCGATCACCTTGACCTGCAAGCCTGCCGTTGTCGGCCACTTTCGGGTCTTGCTTGTCGGCGTAGCGAATGAACAGCACGCCCGCCTCGCGCGCTTGCTGGTAGGCCAGCTCGCGGAAGCCGTAGGTGCGGATGTCCTTGTAGAGCACCACCACCTTGGCCTTGGGCTTCTGCCGCTTCAGCTCCAGCGCGTTCTTGATGGCTTCCGAACAGCACACGCGGCTGCAGTAGGGATGCGCGTCGTTGCGACTGTCCACGCACTGGATCATGACCACGAAGGGCGATTCGGAAGCGAGCAGCCCCTCACCCGCCGACGCAAGCGTCGGCTGCCTCTCCCCATCGCGGAGAGGCTGGGAGTGAGGCGGCTTCTCCTCTTGGGGGAGGGGATGGGACTTGGTCTTGGCAAGTCTCTCCTCGATCTGCCGCTGGGTCATCACGCCGGGATGCTTGCCGTTGAGGTAGAGATCGGTCTGGCGCTCGCTGCCGCCCACCGCAAGCACGATCACGCCATGCGCGATGGTTTCTTCGGTGCCGGCCGTGTCCAGTCGGGTCTTGAAGTTGCCCACGTGGCCGGCGATCTGGATGGGCTTGCTTTGCAGGTGCACCACGATGTTGGGGTGCTTCTCCACCCGTGCGATCGATTCGGCCAAGAAGCCCGCCACATCCGACCCTTCCAAGGTGTAGTGGATCTTGCGCAATTGACCGCCGAGCACGGCCTCCTTTTCGCACAGGTGCACGGCAAAACCTTGATCGCCGAGGGCCAGCGCCGTGGTCATGCCGGCGAGTCCACCGCCGAGCACCAGCGCCGATTGCACCACGGGCAGCTTGCCGGTGCTCAGGGCCTTCAGGTTGCGCGCGCGGGCCACGGCCATGCGCATGAGATCGGTGGCCTTTTCCGTCGCGGCCTCGGGGTCGTCTCTGTGCACCCACGAACACTGGTCGCGGATGTTGGTCATGGCGAAGAGGTATTGATTGAGGCCCGACTCGCGCAGGGTCTCCTGGAAGAGCACCTCGTGGGTGCGCGGCGAGCACGACGCCACCACCAGGCGGTTGAGCCGCTTGTCGCGGATCACGTCCTTGATGTGCTGCTGGCTGGTGTCCGAACACGCGTACAGGTTGGTCTCGGCGTGCGCGATGCCCGGCATCTTCTCGGCCGCCTCCGCGACCTTCTTCACGTCCACCACCGAGGCGATGTTGTGGCCGCAGTGACAGATGAAGATACCCACGCGCGGTTTCTCGTCGGTGACATCGCGCTCCCACGGATACTCGTGGCGCTCGATCAGGGTGCCACGCACCGTGGACAGGTCCTCCATCGCGCAGGCCGCCGCGCCCGGAGGCTTGTGCCACCGACTCGGGAATGTCCTTCGGCTCTTGGAACGCGCCGGCCACGTAGATGCCGGGCTTGGACGCCGCCATGGGCGCCAGTCGATCGGTTGCGCAGAAGCCGAATTGATTGAGATCGAGGCCGAGCTTGGCCGCGGTCTCCTTCACCGAGGCGCTCGGCCGCAGTCCGACCGAGAGAACGACGAGGTCGAATTCCTCCTGGTTCTCCTGGCCCTTGTCGTCGAAGAAGCGTACGCGCGCGTTCTTGCTGCCCGGCATCTCGACGATGCGCGAGGGCATGGCGCGGATGTACTTCACACCGTGCTCGTCGCGTGCGCGGTTGACGTAGCCGTCGAACTCCTTGCCGAAGGCGCGCACGTCCATGCAGAAGATGGACACGTCGAGGCCCTGCACGTGCTCGATCGCGACCATGGCTTCCTTGGTGGCGGACATGCAGCAGATCGACGAGCAATACCCGTTGCCGCGCGCGCTGTCACGCGAGCCGACACACTGCACGAAGAGCGAGCTTCTTTACGGGCTTCCCATCCGATGGCCGTTGTACCTGCCCTTCGGTCGGCCCGGAGGCGCTCAGCATGCGCTCGAACTGCACGCTGGAAAGGACGTTGGCGTAGCGGCCGTGGCCGAACTCGCCGCGCAGCGAGGCCTGGAATTCCTCGTAGCCGGGCGTGAGTACGACCGAGCCCACGCGCACGGTTCGGGTCGTGGGCTGCATGTCGTGCACGATGGCGCCGGGCCCGCACGCCTTCGCGCACAGGCCGCACTCGCTGCACAGGCCGCAGGCAAGGCAGCGCTTGGCCTCGGCCATGGCCTGCTCGGGGGTATAGCCGAGCTCGATCTCGCGGAAGTCGCGCGTACGATCCTCGACCACGATCTTGGGCATGGCCTGCTTGGCGGCGACCTCTGCCGCGGGATTGGGATTGGGTGCGGTCGCCTTCTTCCCGGTATCGAGCAGCGGCATGGGCTGCCCGCGCAGGAAGGCCGCAATCGCTTCCGCAGCGTGGTGCCCGTGGGCCATGGCCTCGACCAGCGAGGCGGGGCCCAGCACCACGTCGCCGCCCGCGAACACGCCTGGGATCTTCGTCGACAGGGAGCCGTCCGCCGCGATCTTGCCGTTTTCGAGCGGCACGCCGGCGCCATCGGCAAGGTCCGCGGCCTGACCGATGGCGATGATGACGTTATCGGCGTCGATGGTGAAGTTCGATCCCTCGACCGCTATCGGACGGCGGCGGCCCGAGCCATCGGGCTCGCCCAGCTTCATGCGCAGGCATTCGAGCCCAGTCACCAGCCCGTTTTGGGCGATGACCTTGATGGGGTTGGTCAGCAACTCGAACTGCACACCTTCCTCTTCGGCCTGGGCGATCTCCTCGGGCAGGGCCGGCATCTCGACCCGGCTTCGACGGTAGACGATGGTCACTTGTTTGGCGCCCATGCGCCGGGCCGCGCGCGCGGCGTCCATGGCCACGTTGCCACCGCCGACCACCAAGGTCCTTGGGCCCATGGCAACTCTCTCGCCGAGATTCACGGGACCGAGGAAATCGAGGCCGTACATCACGCCAGTCGCGTCGTCGCCGGGCAAACCCATCTTCAGACTCTTGTGCGCTCCAGTGGCGATGAAGATGGCGGCGTAACCGGCCTTCTTGAGGCTGTCGATGGTGAAGTCCTGGCCCAGCTTCTGGCCCAGCTGCACCTCGACACGGTCGTTTAGGATTTGTCCGATCTCATAGTCGAGAACGTCGCGCGGCAGGCGGTACGCGGGAACACCCAGACGAAGCATGCCGCCCAGGAACGGCCGCGCCTCGAACAGGGTCACGCCGTAGCCTTGCTTGGTCAGATCTTGCGCGGCGGTCAGGCCAGCCGGTCCGCCGCCGATGATGGCGACCCTTTCCTTCTGAATCTTGACCGGCTGGAACGGGACGGGTTTGTGTCCTGCCCGTTTCGCGTAGACGTAGTCCGCGGCGAACCGCTTGAGGTCGCGCACGGCCACCGGCTCGTCGAGATCCTTGCGGTTGCACTGGCTCTCGCACGGATGCTGGCAGATGCGGCCGCACACCGCAGGCAGTGGGCAGCGTTCTTTGACCAGCTCGTAGGCCTCCTCGAATTTGCCGGCGGCGATGAGTGCGACGTACCCCTGGGCATTCACGCCGGCCGGACACGCGGCCTTGCACGGGGCTATCCCCTCGGCCTTGGAAATCCCATACACATTGGGAATGGCCTGGGCGTAGGGCCGGAAGATCGCCTTGCGCGTGCCGAGCGCGCGGTCGAACTCGTTGGGTAACGAGACCGGGCAGACGAGGGAGCACTCGCCGCAGGCGTTGCATTTGTCGGTGTCGATGTAGCGCGGCCTCTGGCGCAGCTTCACCTCGAAATTGCCGACCGCGCCGCTGATGCCTTCGACGTCGGCCAGGGTGATGATGTCGATGTTCTTGTTGCGCGCGCACTCGACCAGCTTGGGCGACAGGATACACATGGCGCAGTCGCCGGTCGGGAAGGTCTTGTCGAGTTGGGCCATGCGGCCGCCGATGGCGGGCGACGGCTCGACCAGATAGACCTTGAAGCCCGACTCGGCCAGATCCAGGGAGGCTTGGATACCGGTGATGCCGGCGCCGCATACCATGACCGCCCCCACGGCCTCGGGCGCCTTGCCCCGACCGTTTGCCGGGGGCTTGGCCCCACTTCCAAACGGGACCTTGGCCCCATCCCCACTCTTTGCTTTACCCTGTACGATCATTGTCTCAAGCCCCAATTCCGCGCTCTGCCAAGAGCTTGTTCGGGCTGACTACCAGGCTGCGTAAGCCCAGCTCCTTGCGGGAGAGGCCGAAGGCCAGGCCCAGCAATTGCGTGAAATAGAACACCGGTAGGTTGAACGTTTCGCCGGACGCCTTCTCCGTGTCCTTCTGGCGCAGGTCGAGATTGAGCTGGCACAGCGGGCACGCGGTGGCGATGCAGTCCGCGCCCGCGGCCTTGGCCATGGCCAGAATCTCGCGCGTGAGGCGTTTGACGATGCTCACGTCGGTAATCGAGTAGCCGGCGCCACAACACTCGGTCTTATGCGGCCATTCGCGGATGGTCGCGCCCGCGGCCTCGAGCACCTGGTCCATCAACGTCGGGTTCTCGGGGTCGTCGAACCGGGTCACCTCGGGCGGACGCGAAAGCAGGCAGCCATAGTAGGTAACCAGCTTCAGCCCCTTGAGCGGCTTCTTCACCACCTCGGCGATCTTCTTCATGCCCACGTCGCGGGCCAGGATCTCGAGCAGGTGCAGGACCTCGGTCTTGCCGTCGTAGTCCTTGCCCACGATGGCGGCCACGGTCTTGCGCGTCTGCGCGTCGCCAGCGATCTCGTGGTTCGCGGTCTTGAGCCGGCTGTAGCAGGCGGCGCAGCCAACGGCCACGGTCTTGCCCTTCGCCGCGATCAGGTTCTTGGCCGGCAAGGCCAGGGCCAATAACGGTTCGGTCTGGTGCGCCGAGGTCGAGCCACAACAAATCCAGTCCGGGATCTCCGGTAACTCGAGGCCGAGCATCTTGCAGACCGCGAGGCTCGACTTCTGGTAATCATGGGCAGTGCCCTCCATGGAGCAGCCGGGGAAAAATGCGTAGCTCATGCTTTGCCGCCTTTCGCCTTGGCCGCGCGCTGGAACAATTCCTCGCGCTCGCTTTGTCCCGGCGCCGCCTGCTGCCAGAGCGGCATCTTGCCCTTCCACAACATCATGGGCAGCTTGCCCATGTCTTGGAAGAGGCGCATGGTGCGCAGCTTGAACGAGGCCATGAGCCCGGCTTCGTTCATCCGACCGCGCCTGCGAACCGCGCGCATGAAGATGGCGTTGAACACGGGGACCGCGCTCTTGGCATTCGCCTTGACCCGTACGCTCATGCGGCGCAGGCCATCGTTGAGCGCGGCCACGCTGACCTTCTGCGGGCAGCGCGTGGCGCAGGTCTGGCACGAGGTGCACTGCCACAGCATCTTGCTCTCCAGCACCTCGTCGCGCTGGCCCAATTGCACCATGCGGATCATCTCGTGCGGCTTGATGTCGGCCACCGTCGCCACCGGGCAGCCCGACGTGCACTTCTGGCACTGCAGGCACGCCATCAGATTGGCGTGACTTTCGCTTTCGACCTGTGACGCGAAGTCGCCCGACAAGTCCGCGGCAGCCAAGCTCTTGGTCATTTCTTCTTCTCCGTCCCGGCCGCGAGCACTGCCAGCGCCTGGGCACTGACCTTGCGATAGACCTCTTCCGGCTCGCACTGTCTGCCATTCACGGTGAGCAAGTCCTGCACCTTGATGCCGAACAGCCGCTCGTTCTCCTCCAGGTAGGGCCTTATGAGTCGCCAGTCCGCGTTGGTGAAGGGCGCGAGCACGCCACCGTTCAGTTGCTGCTCGACCACCTTCTTGCCAGGGTCGCGAACGTAAATCGCGCCACCGGAAGCCAGCGAAAACAGGTTGCTGCCCGGATAGGGCGATGGCAGCGGCACCAGTCTGGCGTGGCCGTCGAATTCCACGCCATTGAGGATGACGAAGCCTCCGCCATTGAGCGGATCCCCGGCCATGAACGACTCGGCAAGGAAATCCAGGCAAGTGCCATTGATGACCACGCGTGGACGGCCGACGGCGTTGATGAGCGGACGGCCAGCGCCGTTGCCCATCACGAACACGTCGCCACCCTTGGCGCCGTACATGAAGGTCTGGCCTACGTCGCCGAAGATGACCAGCTTGCCTCGCTTGGCGATCTGGCCAATCTGGTCCTGGGCATTGCCGTGGACATAAATCTCCTCGCCGTCCATGCCGCTCGCCAGATAGTCGCCGCTCGACCCGTAGGTGTCGATTCGCACGCCATCGGTGCTGGGGCCGAGCCCGACCCCGGTAAAGCGCTGGCCGCGCAGGCGGTACACGATGAAGCGCCGCCAGCCCGCTTGATAGGCCTGGCGCAGATACACGGCATCACAGTCGTCGCCTTCGGGCGGAAACTTCTCGGCGTCGATGACCAGGACTTCTTCACCGGGCCCCGGCGCCACGATCTTCTTTCGACTCGCCCAATCCATGCGACGGAAACTGCCCACGCCTGCCTCGCCGAGGACGGGGCTCTTGTCGAAAAGCCGCATCAGGGTCTCTTCCAGCACCGGCAGGACCGTTGCGCGACGCTTGTCGCCGGTGTCGAAGTGGCGGTCGTAGAGCATGGTCAAGGCTTCGATGGCGGTGGCCTTCCCGCGGCCGTTGTCGGCGGCCGCGACGATCTGATCGCACAGCTCGCGCAATCCACCCGCCGGCCAATTCGGCAGGCCCTGCACCACGTGCGTGAAGAGATCCTGCGCCCTGCCCTGCTTGAGCGATAGGGCCACCGCCTTGCGGATCCCGGCCGAGACGATCTCGACCAGCGGCGCCGACTGCGGCTGGTCACAACGGATCCGGCCGACATCCAGGTTCAACTGCCGGCCAAACTTGTCGGCGCACGTGAGCCTCTTGTTTCCCTCGTCGCCCGTGACGGTGAAGATGAAGGCGCCGCCGTCGGTGCTACTGCCGCCGCGCGCGTTCCAATAGCGATCCGCCACCGGCGAAAAACGCGGGTCTTCGCGCGAAAGCCCGCGCAAGGTGGCGTCGATGGCCTGCTTTTCGGAGCAGATGAGCCCAATCTGCACCTCGCCGTTGTCCGACAGGGCGAACACCTGCGGTCGCAACATCGCGGTGTCGGTGATGCCGAGGAGCTGCATGCGCCCAAGGTCGGGATGGTTGCGCGCGATGATGAAGAACCACGGTCCGTCGGGCGAGGCGTGGATGTGCGTGGCTTGGATCTCGCGGTAGATGCGCTGCTTGTCCTCGGGCAGTTGATCGAAATCGAGCTCGGTGGTCGGAGCCAGGGCCTCGATGATGTATTCGAGGGGGTACTTGTAAACGCGATCCCACAGATCGAAGAGCTGCGCCGAAACCTCGGTGTCGGTGAGGAACTGCTGCTTGATGTTGCGTTGGCGCAGGTACTCGCACACGGAATGGTAATTGGCGAAGTCGCCATTGTGAACGAGGGCTTCGTTGAGCCCGACGAACGGATGCGCGCCGCCCGGGTGCCACACGCGTCCCTTGGTCGGGTAGCGCTGGTGCGCGATCCAGACGTGCGCCTTGAAATCCTCGAGCTTGTAGTACTCGACGTTCTGCTCGGCGTAACCGACCAGCTTGAACACGAGCTGGTCGCGTCCGTGCGACATGACGAAGGCTCGCTTTTCGCCGAGCGAGGCGTACATGGTCTCGTTCAGGCGGTAGGAATTGCGCCATACGAATTCATCCTCCAGCTCGCGCTGGGACAGTTTGGTGAGGCCGTTCGATTCGCCAAAGGCCTTCAAGACGGTCGGCTTGACCCGCACCACATAGCGGTGAATGTCGGGCGGACGCACCTCCAGCCCGGGAATGTCGCGATGGTCGTCGATGTGTTCCTGCTTGGTGGAAAGCGCGACATCGAAGCTGGGCAGCACGAATTTCTGCTCGACCTCGCTTCCGGCCAAGGGATCGAGAAGCGCGATCTGCAGCAAATAGTGCGAATCCAGCACTTCACGCGAAACGCCGATCTGCTCGGGCACGAGGCCCGCGGCCGCGATGCCGCCGCCCTTGCCGTTACCGCGGTTCTGCATCTGGATCGACGGCTCGTGGATGAACTTGCCACGCACGGGAATGTTGCAGGCGAACCCGGTGACCCCACAACCGCCTTCTTCTACACGGGAACCCTGGGAGGGTTCCCGGGCCCTCCCGCGCTCTGGCTCCGCCGGGCTAAGCCCGGCTCCGCCTACGTCGACACGGGAACCCTGGGAGGGTTCCCGGGCCCTCCCGCGCTCTGGCTCCGCCGGGCTAAGCCCGGCTCCGCCTACGTCGACACGGGAACCCTGGGAGGGTTCCCGGGCCCTCCCGCGCTCTGGCTCCGCCGGGCTAAGCCCGGCTCCGCCTACGTCGACACGGGAACCCTGGGAGGGTTCCCGGGCCCTCCCGCGCTCTGGCTCCGCCGGGCTAAGCCCGGCTCCGCCTACGTCGACACGGGAACCCTGGGAGGGTTCCCGGGCCCTCCCGCGCTCTGGCTCCGCCGGGCTAAGCCCGGCTCCGCCTACGTCGACACGGGAACCCTGGGAGGGTTCCCCAACCTTCCCACGATGGTCCGCGGCGAGCGAAGCTCGCCGGCTCCCCACGCGATCGGGCGCGCACGACGGACCCTCTCCGTAGGCCTCGGAACGCGTGGCCAGCAATTGTTCCGGCAGGTCGCGCATCACGTGGCCTCCTTGGCGTAGTAGAGGATATCGCTGCGACCGCGCAGCTCGCGCGTGCTCGGGATCCCGAGCCGCACCAGGATGTCGACCATCTGCTCGCGCCAGGCCGCGAGCAGGTTGATCAGGCGTTGCGTGGCCCAGTCGAGGCTCATCTGCATCATCAATTCCGGATCCGTGGTGGCGATGCCACGCGGGCAGCCGCGGCCGCTCTCGCAGCATGCGCAGCGCACGCAGCCGAGTGCCACCATTTCCGCGGTGCCGATGACCACACCATCGGCGCCAAGCGCAATGGCCTTCATCACGTCCCAGGCCGTGCGCGCGCCGCCGCTGACGATCAGCGTGACCGCGTCGCGGATGCCCTCGGCGACCAGGAACTTGTGCACTTTGGCGATGGCGTATTCGATGGGCATCGCGATGTTCTTCTTGGCGATGTCGGGCGCCGCGCCAGTGCCGCCGTAGCTGCCGTCGAGGTGGATGATGTGCGCGCCGGCGTAGTAACTGCCGACCGCCACCATGTCGACGTCGGTGGGCGTGGACACCTTGACCGAGACCAGGGCGCGCGGGTTGACTTCCTTGATCCAGTCGAGGTGTTTCTTGTGGTCCTCGACGCTGTACACGCTGTGGAACGGGAAGGGCGAGAACAGGGCGTTGCCGGCCACCGCCTCGCGCATGCGCGCGACTGCCGGGGTGTTCTTGTCGCCCAGCAGGTGACCGCCGAGGCCTGGCTTGGCGCCCTGAGCGTACTTGAACTCGACGATGGGCACGCGCTGGATGGTGTCCTCGCGCACGCCGAAGAGTCCGGTCGCAACTTGCGTGATGACGTGGTTGTCGTAGGGCTTGAGGCGATCATGAAATCCCCCTTCGCCCGTGCAGGTGAAAATGTTCCACGCGGTCGCGGCGCGGGCCTTGCCGAGGATGGTGTGGATGCTGACCGAGCCGAAGGACATGCCGCCGCCGTACACCGGCAGGTCGATGTGCACCTGGGGCCGGCCGTCGCCCCTGTGGTTGAGATCGAGCCCGGTATCGACCTTGGCGGCATCCACCTTGGCCGGCGCGGCCGGGAATTCGAAACCGATGCGATCGAAGCCGCCGCCCGATTCTCCCGTGCGGTATTCGAGGCCCGCCTTGGGCGCGTGCCCGGTTTCGGCCATGTGCCAGGTGGAAAGGATCAGGTCCGCGGTCCAGCGCGGGTCGCCCATGGTGTCGACCGTCGGGTTGCGCGCCATCGACAGCGCCTTCTTGCTGCACTTGGCGACGCAGTAATGGTCGGTCTTGGCGCATTCCGGGCCGATGCACAGATGGTCGCGTGGACGCAGCGAGAAGGTGTAGCCGTCGGGCTTGACGTGCACGCCCTCCGGGCACAGCTTCACGCAGTCGCCGCAGCCCACGCAATCGGCGGAGCGGTTGATCTTGTACTTGCCGAGGGCGTTCCGGTAGCGATCCGGCATGGGGCGCACGATTCGCTCGACCGTCGTCTGCGGTTCGCCGCCCGCGGAAAGGACCGGCTCCGCCGCACCTGTCCCTGGTTGAGCGCTACTTGCAGGCAAGGTCACCGAAAGCCTCCCGTTCGATATCTTCCTTGAAAATGGCGCGTCCGACTTCGCCGCGCAGACGCCGCACCTCGCGGATGCCCATGGCGCCCAGCACCTCGATCAGTTGCGAGTGCCACGCCGCCATCAAGTTCACCATCCGTTGCGCCGCGTACGCCGGATCGAGATCGCCAGCATCTGCGGCACAGTGGTCGATGTGCGTTCTCCCGGTAGCCCCACGGCACACACGGCACCCGAGCGCCACCAACAACGAGGTGTCCACCGCAACCAGATCCGCGCCGCAGATGATGGTCTTGGCCATGTGCTCGGCCAGCGCGATGCCACCCGACACGATCAGGGTGACCTCGTCGCGCATGCCTTCCTTGACCAGGCGGGTGTGGATCTCGCGCAGCACGTCCTTGAGGTGGCGCGGCTTCTCGGCCCCAACCTCGCAGCCATGCAGATCGGCGTACAGGTGAAACACCCTCACGCCAGACCTGCTGGCGACCAGGATGCGATCGGCGGCGTAGCCCTGCAGCGGCAAGCGAAGCGCGCAGACCACCCTGCGATTCACGGCTTTTGCCTGCTTGACCAGGTCCAGCGCTTGCTGTCCGTCGACGAATTCCACCATGCGTACCTGGCGCAAAAGTGGCCCGGCGTCACCGAGGCCTTCGCCACCTATGAGCGGCACGAAATGCGGAAGTTGATCTTCCGACACGCCCTTCACCTCGGTGGCAGATGCGACGGCCATGGTTTTGAGCGCCTGGGCGGCGGTCAGCCGCGCTTTGGCCAGGGTCTTGCCGGCGATCTCCCATGGCGGAACATCCAGAATCAAGGGGATGGGCACGTCGATGAGCGCCGTGGTTTCGCCCACCATCCTGCCGTCCGGGGTGAACGACAGGCGCATGGGCTTGCTGCCTATGTCGACGCTGGTACTGATGTACTCGCGGCCATGGATGCCATCGCGCGTGGGCCTCACGATTTCGGACATGTCGGTCCAGATACCGTCGAAACCGGGGCCGTGGAAGCGACCGCGGTAGCCCGCACCCGAAACCGGAATACGGCCGCTGTCGGCTTGGTTCCAGGTGGTGGCCAGGATGTCGGGCTTCCAGTATTCGTCGCCGAGGGCAAGGTATTCCGGGTTGAGTGCGAGCGCGAGCAAGCCCTTGGTACAACCCTGCACGCACGACAGGCAGCCCCGGCAGTCGTACAGCGGAATCACGGAGGTTCGCGGGTCGCGGTTGTAAGCCGCTTCCTTCCTGTAGGTGTCGTACACGCAGCGCGGTTTCACGCAGTTGGTGCAACGCGAGCAATCCTCACGCCAGTCGACGCTGCCGAACTTGCCCACGCGCCGAAAGCGCCCCGGCGTCGCCGCCGCCTTGATGTGATATTTCTCGGGCATCCGCGGTTCCGCCCGGCTTACGCCAGACGTGCCTCCTCGATGATCCTCGGGACGAGTTGCTCGCAACCTCCCGTGAGGATGTGAATCCCGCGCACGCCCGCCATGTTCCTCAGCTTCGCGGCAATATCCGCAACGATGGCGATGCCGGCCTGGGATGGATTGTTACGGAGACGGCTGATGACATCGTCGCCAATCGGTGCAAAGCCCGAACGCCCCTTGAGGTGTTCCACCTGGTCCAAGCCGGTCAAGGGCAGCACACTGGCGATGATGGCGGCCTTCTGCTCGAGTCCCGCCGCGCGCACCGCCTTCATCCAGTCCTCGAAGCCGGCCACGTCGAAGATCGCGTCGGTCATCAGCACCTGCGCCCCGGCAGCGATCTTCTTCTTCATCTGCAGGATCGAAAGGTCCATCGGCCGCAAGAACGGGTGAACGGACGCTGCAATGCCGAAATTGGGCGCGCCGGGAAGCTTGTTGCCGTCGAAGTCCACGCCCTGCGCGGTCATCTTGGACAGGGCCTGGCAAAGCTGGACCGAATCGATGTCGAACGCGCCCGCCGCCTGCGGGGATGCCCCGAGCGCCTGATGGTCGCCGGTCAGGCACAAGAAACTCTTGATGCCTAGCGCGGTGGCCCCGAGCACGTCCGATTCGAGCGCGACGCGATTGCGATCGCGGGTGACGAGCGAGAGCATGGGTTCCAGCTTTTCGGCCGCCATGAGCGCCGCGCACGCCAGCGCCGAGCCGCGCGCCTTGCCAGGATTGTCGGCCACGACCACACCGTCGATGGTCGCGGGGAAGAAGGCCGCCAGCTTCTTCACAGAGTCTGCGTCGCTGTCATGAGGTGGCGTGCAAGCCGCGGTAAGCGCAAACTTCCCGCTGCCCAGTTTCTCGGTCAACCGACTAGTCGCTTTCATCAGTATCTTCCAGTTCGTAGGGGGACTCTTCGGGTAATGCGCCCTCGCGCATGGGGTTCGTCGCAAGAGTGGCCAGGCGAGCGAGAAACGCCTCGCGCACGCCCGCGACCTTGCGATTCATCTCCGGTTCGGCGACCGGACTGGCGCCAGCGCCGAGCGCCATGTCCTCCTGGGCCGACCCTGGGAGGTGAAAGATCATCACGCGGTTCGTCCCCAGACCGATTTGGTCGAGGACACCACCTACATACTCGAGGCGCCGGCCGCAACGGCGACTACCTTCAATGTGGTGGCAGTTGCCCTCCTCGCAGCAGATCACGCCAACCGCGTCCGCGCCGTCCTCGAAGGCCTTGAGAAAATGCTCCGGCTGCAAACGCCCCGCGCACGGCACCACGACCTCGTTGACAGGAAACGGCCATGCGAAATCGGGCGTGGTCGGCCGGCGGCGGAATCCAGAGGTCGGCGTCAGGCCAGGCCGCGAGCAGTTCTCGCAGATGAAGGCAACGACAACGCGCTCCCCTCTTCCCTCGGTCGGGGGGAACTCCCGCCCGGCGATCGACGGAGTGATGGCGGCTCCGGTGTTACCCATGACTGGCGCCCCTTTCAGACTGCGGTTCAAGAACTCGCCCTTCGCGCAATGGTTCTACCCGGCCGTTGGGAACTTGCCCGTTCCTGCTTGGCCGGCCTTGCCTCCCCTTGAACTTCTTCACGGTAGCCACGGCGGAAAATTCCTGCGCACGGTACCCGGAAGCACCATCGCTTGTCCACTGCCGAGGCGTCGCATCATCGTTTTCGTCCTGAGTAACCCCCCCAAATCGAGCAAGAAGATAGCCGATTAAGCGTCGCGTCGTCAGGATTACAGCGCGTTGCACCTATCGCCGTCGGGGCGAGTCCGCGAGCTTCGCCCCATAACAAGTGTCATCGCGGGATGGCAAAGCCCAGCAGTGACAAGCCACCCGGAGAGAAACTTATACAATGCCCTGGACTTTTTTCGTGGGCCGCACCATTCTCCAAGCCATAGACTTGACTCACCATGGTCGGCATGACCTGGGTATCGGTTCGTATGTAGCGCGAAGGGTGACGACGCGTCGGGGTTCCGCCCCCGACGAGAAGAAACAACAGAGCGACGCGTAGCGGATCGCGCTCCGAGCCATTCCAATCTTGTTGGGGAAGGTCGACTGATCGTCTCCCGTCTGAGGCTCCGACAAGGCCGCTGCTGGGTAGTCGACGGAAAACGAAACCTGGCAGAATGAAGGAGATCCCGATGGGAAGAAGACTGTATGTTGGCAATTTGTCCTACTCGACGACCGAGGCGGACCTGCGCGATGCTTTCGTGGCAACCGGTCATGACGTGGCCGAGGTCAAGCTGGTGCTCGACCGCGACACCGGCCGTCCGCGCGGTTTTGCCTTCGTCGAGATGGCGACGGACGCGGGCGCGCAGAATGCCATCGAGAACCTGAACGGCAAGGACTTGCAGGGCCGCTCGATTGCGGTGAGCGAGGCGCGCGAGCGAACGGGCGGTGGCGGCGGTCGTGGCGGATTCGGTGGCGGCGGTGGTGGTGGGCGCGGTGGGTTCGGCGGCGGCGGCGGCGGTGGCGATCGCGGTGGATTCGGCGGCGGACGCAAGCAGCGGTGGTAGACCAGGCGTGAGACCGGGCACGAAAAACGCCGCCGAGAAACGCAAGAAGGAAGTTCTTCGGCAAAAGCGGCAAAAGGAAAAGGCCGAGCGCCGTCAGCAACGGCATCTGGATCGCCAAGAGCGCGGTCCGCTCGGCCCCGATGACGATCCCGACCTCGCCGGCATCGTGCCCGGGCCCCAGCCAACCGAAGGCACCCCGGAGGGCAGCCCGCCCGAGCCTACCGAGTAGACGCGCCAGCGGCCGGGAGGCCGACCGCGGATCGGCTGCTCCAGCTCCGCCCGGGGAGAGCAGAAATGACTTGTCCGTGACACAACCCTGACAGGGGACGTGGGCTAATATGCGCATGAAGGTTCTGTGCATCTCTCCCGTGTTTCCGGAGACTTACTGGGGACACGAGCGCACTCTCCGTTTCATCGGCAAGCGATCGATCCTTCCTCCGCTCGGCCTTCTCACGGTGGCGGCGATGCTTCCTCGGGACTGGGAAGTGCGGCTTTGCGACATGAACGTTCAGCCACTCGAAGACGCCGACCTTCTATGGGCCGATGTGATCTTCCTGTCCGGCATGCTGGTGCAGCGGCCGTCGATGCTGGAGGTCGCGGCGCGTGCGCGCGCGATGGGCAAGACCGTGGTGGCAGGCGGCCCGCATGCGACGGCTACGCCCGAGGCTCTCGCACCCTATGTCGACTGCATCGTCATGGGCGAGGCGGAAGACCTGATCGCGCCCCTGTGCGCGGCCCTGCTGGCCGATCGCGCGGCGCTGCCGGCTCGCTTTGCGAGCGTCGGACGTCCTGACCTCAAGCGGCTGCCCCCGCCACGCTACGACTTGCTCGACATCAAGGCCTACCACGCCATCGGCGTGCAATGGGGCCGCGGTTGTCCATTCAGCTGCGAATTCTGCGATATCGTCGAGTTGTTCGGGCGTCGGCCGCGCACCAAGGAGCCCGCGCAATTCTGCCGCGAGCTGGACGCCATTCTGGCCACCGGTTTTCGTGGCTCGGTCTTCGTGGTCGACGACAACTTCGTCGGTAACCGCAAGGAGACTCTCGCACTGCTCGGCCCCCTCGCCGTGTGGATGGAGACCCACAAGTTCCCCTTTCAGTTCTTCACCGAGGCCAGTATCGATCTGGCCGGTTGCCAGGACCTCATGGTCCGCATGGTCGCGGCCGGCTTCGATTGCGTGTTCGTCGGCATCGAAACGCCCTCGCCCGCGGCCCTGCGCGAAACCCACAAGCGACAGAACCTGGCGGTAGATCTGAACGCGGCCGTCGAAACCTTGATTCGCTCGGGGCTCGACGTCAACGCGGGCTTCATCATGGGCTTCGACGCCGACGACGCGGCCGCCCTGGATAGGCAGCGCGAGTGGGTTCTGCGTTCCCCCATCCCCCAAGCCATGATCGGTATCCTGACGGCGTTACCCGGTACGCAACTGGAGCGCAGGCTGACCCATGAAGGACGAATGATCGAGCGCGCCAGCGGCGAGACCTTCGGCCGAGCCAATTTCAAGACCAAGGTGCGGGAAGACACCCTGCTCGATATCTATCGAACTACCTTGCAGCAGATCTACTCGCCCGGGGAATACTTCACCCGCTGCCTGCGCGCCCTTCGACTGCGACCGCGCGCCAGCGTGCACTTCAGCTTGCCCTGGCGCTATGCCCTTCGATGCGTGCTCGGTTCCGTTTGGCGCCAAGGTGTGAGGGGAACGTACCGCAAGGCGTACTGGCGATTCCTGGGACAGGTGCTGCGATACACCCCGGGGCGTATCGCCCGCGCGGTGGCACTGGCCGTCGCCGGAGAGCACATGATCCGTTACACCAGCGAGGCGGTCTTGCCGAGGCTGGCTTGCGCCATCGAAGAAGTACGCCAAGAGGAGAGCGAGGCCGCCGGAGAGACTGCTGCATTGCACCTCCACCGCGGGCCCAGGCACCTGCCCATCGCCACCGCGATGAACGATCGCGCGCGGGCGGCCATCTGATCCGGCGCCGTCATCGGGCAGTGGCAATCACGCGTCAATCCGGTACGAAGCGATAGCCGCTGCCGCGCACGGTGAGCAAATGCCGCGGACGTTCGGGATCCATTTCGAGCTTGGAGCGCAACTGAGCCATGAAGTTGTCCACCGTGCGCGCCTGGCCGGCTTGCCGTAGCCCCCACACCTCGCGCAGAAGCTGCTCGCGCGAATAGACCCGGCGCGAACTGCGGCAGAAGAAACTCAGAAGCTCGAATTCCAGATGGGTGAGGCGCACGGGCTTCCCCGAGCGACTCACGGTGCGCGTATCGAGATCGACGACCACGTCGCCAAAGCGCAGGATCGGCCCCGAATCCAGCGCGGGGGATTCAGGGACATCGCTGCTCTTCATTTCGAGGCTTCCATCGCTCTGTCTGGAGCCAGTGCGCGTGCGGCGGAGCACGGCCGCGATGCGCGCCAGAAGCTCGGCCAGGGCGAAGGGCTTGGTGACGTAGTCGTCGGCCCCGAGTTGCAGCGCGGCCACCTTGTCGTATTCATCCTGGCGCGCGGAGAGCACGATGACCGGCACCTGATCTTCCGCCTCGCGCAGGCGCTCGAGCACCCACAGGCCGCTCTGCTTGGGCAGCGAGATGTCGAGCAAGACCAGATCCGGACACCCCGCCTCGATACGTTTGCGCGCGGTCTCGCCGTCGCCCATCACCTCGGTCCGGTAGCCTTGCAACTTCAGATTCAGTGCCAGCCCTTCCGCAATCGCCTCGTCGTCCTCGACGATGGTCACCAAAGGCCCGGACGTGGTGTCGCTCATGCGACGGCCTCTTTGCGGCGTGGAAGGATGATGCGGAATCGCGCCCCGTGGCCTTCCTCCGACTTGACCTCTACCTTGCCTTGGTGTGCCTCGACCACGGCGCGCACGATGGCCAGCCCCAATCCCGACCCTTGGCTGCCGCGCTGCCTGGCCGCGCTGCCGCGGCTGAACTTCTCGAAGATTGCCTTCGCTTCGGAAACCCTGACGCCATCGCCGTTATCAGCGACCGTGATGGTGATGTGTTTCGCATCCGAGGCGGCCGCGACATCGATCTTCTTGCCTTGCGATGGCGTGTACTTCCAGGCATTGCCGAGCAGGTTGCACACCGCCTGGGCCAACGCCGCTCGGTCTCCGAAGACAACCAGGTTCGATTCCAACTTCACGCGAAGGTCGACTTGGCCACCCACCTTGATTGCCTCGAAGGAGGCCAGCGCGTCGGCCACGATGTCGTCCACGCTCACGATGCGCCGTTCGAAGACCGAATGCCGGTGCTCGATCTTGGACAGCTCGATGAGCCTGCCCACCAGGCCGTCGAGCCGTCCCAACTCCTGATTGATGATGGTGAGACAGCGCCGTCTTTCCTCTTCCTCATGAACCCGCTCCTCTCGCAGGGTGTCGATGAACATCCGGATCGACGTGAGCGGCGTGCGCAGCTCGTGCGAGACCAAGGACAAGAACTCGTTCTGGACCGCGGCCAGGCTCGCGCCACGCGTGACGAAGACGGTCCCGATGGCGTAGCCCGCCAGCGCAACGCCACAGAAGCACAACACCAGGATGCCGCCGACCAGGGCCATGGATTTCGATCCACCGATGGCCAGGAAGACGATCCCTATCACCGTCATCAGGACAGTCGGGATCAACGCCGTCAACGTGAAGACGAGGCGAGCACGGTTGAGGAACCTGGTCGTAGGGGTGCGGAGTCGCAAGCAAGGCTATTCTGGCAGAAATCCTCGGTCCGCGCCGTGCAAGACACGACAAAGCGCAAGAATCTCAGGCCGCTCTGATTTGGCTTTCGCGTACGCCGTCCGCCACCGTGGGACCCGCCAGCACGTCGTCCGGGGCCCGCCGCAGATCCCACACCAGACCCAGCAGCGCGAGCGCCCGCAACACGTAGTAGGTCAGGTCGACTTCCCACCAGAAGAACCCCTGCCTGGCCGAGCTCGGGTAGTGATGGTGGTTGTTGTGCCAGCCCTCGCCCGTGGTCAGGATGGCCAGGAGCCAGCTGTTGCGCGATTCATCCCCCGTGGCATAGCGCCGCCGGCCGAACAGATGAGCAAGCGAATTGACGGCGAATGAGCCGTGCCAGACCATGACGGTGGAAACCCCGAATCCCCACAGGAGGCCTTGGTTTCCCCCCAGCAGGAGGAAACACAGGCCAAGGGCGAAGGCTGGCAAGAGCTGAATGCCGGGGCGGTCGAGCCAGCGCAGCTCGGGGTACTTGTAAAGATCGGGAACCAGCTTGGGATCGGTGCTGTTCCAGGTGTCGGCAAGAAGCCAGCCCACGTGCGCGTAGAAGAAGCCGCGCTGCTTGACTGAATGCACGTCGCGTTCGGTATCCGAGTATTTGTGGTGCCAGCGGTGGTGGCTGGCCCACCAGAGCACGCCTTTCTGGGCCGCGCTTTGGGCGCCCACGGCGAGCAAGAACTGGAACACCCGCGAGGTCCTGAAGGAGCGATGGGCGAAATAGCGGTGGTACCCGGCCGTGACCAGGACCATGCGTACGAAGTAGACCACGACCGCCAAGGCGAATCCACTCCAGGACCATCCGGCGAACAGGACGCCGACCAGGGTGACCAGGTGGAACGCAAGCAGCGGAATGGAGTTCGTCCCGATCCTCATTCGCCATTTCCTGCGCGCTGCCGAGATCTCGTTGTCTGTGAGAAGGGTTGCTTTCGTCACCCATTAGATATGGCGCGTTCGCCTGCGGAACCCATGCATGGTTCGGTCACAAGCCTGTCAGCTCTTCGACGCACGTGGCGACGTCGTCACGGCATCGGCGACACTACAAACATCCCCCCGGAACGCATGCGCTACTATCGGCGAAGGGGTATAGGCAGGCCCCGCTGACCGGGGTTGGCTTGCCTCCGTTGCAGGTCACGATGACGAATCCGGTATTGGGGTCGGTAGTCCCCGTGGCAACTTGCCCGCCGCTGGCATCCGTGACCACATACGAGTTGCCGTCCCCCGAGCCCGGGCTCGATGAATTGATGGCGTAGCAGGGGACACCGCTGCGTCCGACGGCCACACTGCCGAACAGGTTCGTGCCGTTCCATCCGCCTGCCCTGGACACGGTAACCCCGTTCGCATAACAGGCGGTGGAGAACGAGGTGTCGGGACTGCCGCCTCCTTGCGCGGCACAGCTTCCCTCGGGCACGCAGGTCTGGAATAGCAGCGTGAGACAGAGGGCCTCGCCGCATGGCCCGGCAGCGCCGCCACCTGTGCCACCGGTGCTCGCTGGCGCTCCTCCGCTGCCCGTCGCGTCGCTTCCACCAACGCCACCTCCGCTGCCCGCACCAGCGATGCCACCGGCTCCGCCTCCGTTGTCCGCCCCGCGGACGAGCGTCCCCATCTCGGTGCGCCCACAGGCAAACGCCAAAGCAAATCCGACGAGCAACTCGGCCAGAAGCAAGGTACGGAACATCACGATGGGTACCCTTCCCCGGTAGTGGTCGTCCCATGGTACCGCCTTCTTGCCGGAAGGGAAGAAGCCTGCGTCACACTCCCTCGACGCCCGGCAATAGCATAGAGAACTTGGCGCCCTCCCCGACCGTGCTGGGGGCCACGTCGAGCGTGCCGCCGAAGCTCTCGACGATGGAGCGGCACACGGGCAATCCCAGTCCGGTGCCCTGGCCGACGGGCTTGGTGGTGAAGAAGGGATTGAAGACCTTGCGGCGGACTTCCTTGGGCACGCCCGGCCCCTCGTCGGCGACGGTGAGGCACACCCGGCTGCCGTCCTCCCGGCACGACACCACGATGGTGCCCTTGCCGCCCATGGCGTCGGCAGCGTTGAGCATCAGATTCACGAACACCTGCACGAGGCGGCTGGGCGCCACCATCACTTGCGGCCAGGTTTCGCCTGCGGGCATCGTGACCACGCGGACCTCGCGAAAACGGCTCTGCGGCGCCAGCAGCGCCTGCGCGGATTGCACGACCCGCAGCGGATCCGTGGGCACCGGGTCTTCGTGGCTCGGACGCGAGAATTCGAGCAACTCGCGAATGATGTGATGGATGCGCTGGGTCTCGGCCTTCACCCGGTCGAGGGCGTCCTGCCGGTCGGCGAGAGGCAGGTCGCCCTTGCCGGCCAAATCGGAACGTAGGATATCGACGTATCCAAGGATCGCGGCGAGTGGATTGCCAATCTCGTGGGCCACGCCGGCCGCGAGCTGTCCCACGGAGGCCAGCTTCTCGGAACGAATGATCTGCTCTCGCTGCACCGAGAGCGACACGGTCATCTGGTTGAATGCCGAGGCGAGCGCGGCGAATTCCTTGGGCCCTTCCTCGGCGATGCGCGGCTCCCAGTCGCCAGCGGTCATCAGGGCGGTCGCCCGCCGAAGTTGCCCGAGCGGCTTGACCACGAGTTGCTTGAGCACGAAAAGGCCAAGTCCCAGCACCAGCAGCGCATCGGCGATGGCCAGAAGAAGCAGCAGCAGCCCCGAGCGCCGCAGGACCGATTTCGTCGGCTCGCTGGCGGTGATCCCCACGCGCACGGCGCCCGTCGCGTGCCCGTCGACCTCGATAGGCGCGTAGGCCAAGAGTTCCTCGTCCCGGCCCTGCGGCGCCCGGCGGTAGTTGACGACCGGCGGTCCACCCGCCAGGGACGTGCCGATCACCGAGGCATCGTGGTCGCCGGCGCGCCGTTCGGGCCACGAGGCGATCACGTGGCGATCGAGGCCGATAACGGAAAGCTCGACGGCACCCGTGGTCTCGGCGATCGATCGCAGCAGGGTCCGCAGGTTCTTCCGCTGCTCGGAATTCGTGGCCCCAGGGGGGGATGCCCATTCCGCCGCCACTGTGCGCGCGATGGCCGCGGCCAGCGTCGCGGTCATCGATTCGCGCTGCACGCGCAGGCTGTCCCCGGAGGCCCACAGCGCGATGTACCCGGTGGTGAGAATCGCCACCAGCGTCACCGCGGTCATGCCAAGCATGATCTGCGCGCGCAAGCCCGGCCGGGCTCGCGTCTGCGGCATTTCCGAGATCGGCGTCGCGCTAACCACCCTCGGCCCCGACGATAGCACTGCCTGACGCGAAGAAGCGAATCGTCACGTAAGCCAATCCATGTTTCACAACCTTTGCCCGCGCGGTGGCAAGGCTTGCTACAATCCCGCGGTCATGGCGACCAAACCCGCCCCCGAACCGACCGACCCCGTCCGCTTCGACGACATCCTGGCGCGCCTGCGTTCGCTCGTCGAGCGCCTGGAGAGCGGCAACCTGGCGCTCGAAGATGGCCTGCGCTACTTCGAGGAAGGGATGGAGCTTTGCCGCCAGGGCACGGCCGTGCTCGACAAGGCCGAGAAGCGGGTCGAGGTCTTGCTCGCGAGCACGGGCGGAAACGCGACGACAGCGCCCCTCGATGAGCCGCAAGGCGATGGGGAGGGCCAATGAGCGGATTCGACCTCGAAACCTGGTTGGCCGCCAGGCGCGCCGAGGTAAATGCGCTTCTCGACACGCGCCTGCCTCAGCCGGGTGACGATCCCGGGCGTCTGGTCGAGGCCATGCGCTATTCGCTGCTCGCCCCGGGCAAACGCTTGCGCCCGATCCTCGCGTTGGCCGCGTGCGAGGCCGTGGGGGCACGCGTGGACGAGCCGATGCGTGTCGCCGCGGCCTCGGTCGAACTGGTGCACTGCTATTCGCTCATCCACGACGATCTGCCGGCCATGGATGACGATGATGTCCGGCGCGGACGGCCCACCAGCCATAAGGCCTTCGGCGAGGCGACGGCCATCCTGGCCGGGGACGCGCTCCTTACCCTGGCCTTCGAATGGCTGGCCGAGGCGGCCAAACAGGCGAATGCGCCTGGGCGGTACCTGCCAGCCATCGCGGCCCTGGCGCGCGGAGCGGGCGTTTCGGGCATGGTGCGTGGACAGGCGCGCGACACCCTGACACCGTCCCCCGCCACGCTGGGAGACATCGAGCGCATGCACCTCGAGAAGACCGGAGCGTTGTTTCGCGCGGCCATGGAGATCGGCGCGTCCACGGCGGGCGCAAGTCCCGCGCAACTGGCAGCTCTGGGGCGATTCGGCGCCAGTTACGGCATCGCCTTTCAGCATGCGGACGACCGCGATGACCGCGAGCACGCGGCCTTCGCCAGCGAGGCGCGCCGACGCACACACGAACTCGTGACCGAGGCCATGGCAGCCGCGAGCGAGTTCGGCGACAGGGCCGCGCCGCTTTGCGCCCTCGCTCTCAAGTTGGATGCTAGCGCCGCGGCCGGCAGGTGATACGATCGGAAGAGCCGTGACCACCACTTGGGACGACATCACGCGCGTTCAACATGGCCCCCCTGGCTCGGACAGGACGCCGACCAACCGCGATCAAGCCTACCTCATTGTCCTGGCGGGCAGCGCCATGGGCGAAATGTTCAAGATTTCGCGCAAGCAGACCATCATCGGGCGCGGACAGTCCGCGCATGTCCGCATGATGGACGATGGTATTTCCCGCGAGCACTGCGAGATCCAGATCGAAGGTGACAGCATGATCCTGCACGATCTGGGTTCGACCAACGGCACCTTCTGCCGTGGCCTGCGCGTGGACAAGCACGTGCTGGAGGATGGGGACAAGATCCTGGTTGGTTCGAGCACCGTCCTGAAATTCACCTACCACGACAGCCTGGACGAGGTCTTTCAGCGTCAGATGTACGAGATCGCGCTGCGCGACGACCTGACCAAGACCTTCAACAAGAAATATTTCACCGATCGCCTGGAGAGCGAATTCGCTTTCGCCAGGCGCACCAAGGCGGCGCTGTCGCTGGTGTCGTTCGATCTCGATCACTTCAAAGCCATCAACGACACGCATGGACACCCGACAGGCGACGTGGTCCTTTCGGAGACGGCGCAGGTCGTGGCCGCGCTGATACGGGCGGAGGACGTGTTCGCCAGGGTGGGCGGCGAGGAATTCGCGGTGATTTGTCGGGGTGCGGACAACATCCAAGGCATGGCGGTGGCGGAGCGTGTGCGCCAGGCCGTGGCCGGACACAAATTCTCCGCCGATGGCATCGAGATCCCCGTGGCGGTCAGCGCCGGGGTGGCCTCGATCCCCGATACGCGCATCGCCGACGCCCAGGCCCTCATCGCGGCCGCGGATCAGGCGCTTTACGAAGCCAAGCGCGGCGGACGGAACCGCGTGTGTTTCTGGCAGCCAAAGTGAAAGACGTGCGCGGCCTCCGTGGAAAAGGAATGGCACCGTGGGACTATTGAAGAACGCTCTCGGTTTACTCGACGGTCAGTTCATCGCCTACACGGTCCTGGCCCTCATCCCCAACTTGCTGCTCATTCTCTGGGCGATGGCGCGCCTGTCGCACGAGGTGCGCCTGCTCAAGTCGAAGGTGGCGATGGTGGAAAACGACATCAACTTGCTCGACCAGAGCATCAGCAGCCTGACCACCGAATTCCAGACTATTCGACGCATCGAGAACCAGGCAAGCGCCACCAGCACGCGCAAGGCGGCCCCCAAGGAATAGACCGGCCGCGGCCCGCTTTCTTGCGGCGCTGGGCCGGGCTCCGTAGTCTTGTCGGTAGTCATGAGGCGATTTGTCCATCTTGCCGTGTTCGCCCTGCTTGCGCTCCTGGCGCTGCCCGCGCGGCTCGCCACGCCCCGACCCGCTCTCGCTGGCGAACCGGAAAGTCCGGACGAGGATGAGGAACAAGCGGCGCCGGATGAAGACGCCGCCGCCACCAAGTCCGCTCCGGTCGCGTTCAACAAGAAGTGGCTCGATCCTTTCTTCACCTCCGGTCCCGAGAGCAAGGCCGCTGCGTACTTCCGCGCGGGCGACTACGCCAGTGCCAGCAAGGAACTGACGCGCGTCCTGGCCGGCCTTTCCGCGAAAGCCCCGGAACGCAATCCCCTGCGTTTCCTCCAGGCGCTGGCGCTCATCAACCAGTCGTCGTGGCAAGCCGCGGGGGACATCTTCGAGGACCTATGGTCGTCCTATCCGCTGCTCGCCCCGTACCACGCCTTCCAAGCGGCCCGCTGTCACCTGCGCCGCGGCGACAGCGACGGCGCTTTCACCTGGCTTGCCCGCGTGCCCGCGGGCAGCGTGCCCGAGGCCGAGGCCGAAATGGTCAAGGTCGACGCCTTCGTCGCGGCCAAGCGTTGGGCCGATCTCGAAACCGAGACGCGCACCTACCTGTCCCGTTTTCCAAAGGGTCCGCGCCACGCGGAAGCCATGTTCCAGTACGCCGAGGCCTTGCGCCAACTCAGGCGCCCCCTGCAAGAAATCGCGGCCGCGTACCGCAAGGTGTGGGCCGAGTCGCCCAGCGAGACCTGGGCCACACGGTCCAGCGATGCCTTGGATGCCCTGGCCAAGACCGCACCCGCCGCCGAGGCCAGCGCCATCACCGCCCGCAGCATCGACGAACTGCTCTCGCGCGGGATGATCCTTTTCGACGGCAACCAGAACGTGCAGGCCGAGGCGACCTTCACCGCCGCCCTCGCCATGCCGGGCGTCGACGAGGCACTTCGGTGCAAGCTGCGCTATCACGTCGCGCAGTCGGTGTGGAAGCAGAGACAACGCCAGCGCGCCGCCCCCTTGTTCGATCAGGCCATCGCCGACTGCCACCAGGCGGGCGAAGGCGACCTGCTCGCGCGCTCGCTCTACCAGGGCGCGCGCTCGTATGCCTCCTCGGGCGATAGAGAGAAGGCACTCGCGCTCTACGCCCGCATCGAGAAGGAATTTTCCCACCACCGTCTGGCCGACGACGCGCGCCTGCGTTCCGCCGAGGTCTATACCGACGATGGCAAGGATGCCCAGGCCGAGAAGCTACTGTCCGATCTCGCCGATCTCTATCCCAAGGGCGACATGGCGCCCGAGGCGCTGTGGCGCCTCGCCTTCGACCACTACCGCGACCGCGACTACGACCAAGCCCTGCGCTGGCTCGACCAGGATCTGCGACGCTACCCGCGCGAGGATATCTGGTACGCCGAAGGACGCGCTCTTTACTGGAAGGCGCGCATCTTGGAGAAGAAAGGCCAGCGCAAACAAGCTCGAGACGGCTACGAGCGCGCCGTGCGCGAGTACCCACTGTCGGTCTACACCCTGTTCTCGATCGAACGCCTGCGCAAGATCGCTCCCGAGGCGAAGACGGCGCTGGTGCGCGAGTTGCGCAAACACATGGGTGACATCGACAAGAAGTCTCCGTGGCACTTCGACAAGCATGCCATCTTCGGCGAGACGGGATTCTTGCGAGCGGTCGAGTTCGCGCGCATGGGCCTGGGCAGCGAGGCGCGCCGCGAACTGGCCAAGCTGGGTCTGCGCGTAGGCGGGGCCAAGGGCGACGACCCGGCCTCCGGGCGCGAGGACGTCCTGTGGATCACCGCCATCCTCCTCGACCGCGGCGGGCAGTGGCATGCCTCCTATTCCGTTCCTCGCTATGCCTTGCCGGCGTTTCGCCGCGTCTATCCCAGTGGCGGAAGACACGAGGCCGAGTGGCGCCTGGGCTACCCCAGGGCGTTCCCCGATGTCGTCGTGAAATACTGCCGCGCCAACAAGGTCCCCGAGGCATTGCAGTGGGCTATCATGCGCGAGGAAAGCTCGTTCTATCCGCGCGCCGAGTCCTTCGCCAACGCGCTCGGCCTCACGCAAATGATGACCAAAACCGCGCAGCGCTTCGCCAAGTGGCCGGTCACGCGCGAGGCCCTGTTCGACCCGGACAAGAACCTCGAGGTCGGCTCGCGCTTCCTCGCATTTCTCCTCGATCACTACGCCGGCGCGGTCCCCCTCGCGATCAGCGGCTACAACGCCGGCGAGGGCGGCGTGGATCGCTGGCTGCGCGAGCGCGGTGACCTCGATCTCGATGAATTCATCGAAACCATCCCCTACGACGAGACCCGCGGCTACACCAAGCGCGTGCTTTCGAGTTACCTGACCTACGCCTGGCTCTACCAGCCGCAAAGACCCGTGCCACGGATCGACTTCACCCTGAAGAAGCCCGACGGCAAGAAACCCACGCCGGCCACGAGAACCGGCAAGAAAGACAAGAAAACCCAGAAGACCGCCGCCGGCGCGAAGCCCGGCCGGCAAGCCGGGAAGAAGAAACGCTAGGCTGCTTGCGGTTCTTGCCCTACTTGCGCTTCTTGCGCCAGAAGCTGCCACGCTCGCTCGGCGGCTCGACCCGATCGCCACCTGCGCTGGCGAAGGCACGCAGGATCTGCTCCTGCTCCGCCGAGAGCGTCCTTGGCACGACCAGCTTGAGATGGACGACCAGATCGCCGGATCCGCGCCCGCGCAGATGCGGCAGGCCCTTGCCCCGAAAACTCACGGTGTCGCCCGGTTGGGTGCCGGCGGGGATTTCCACGTCGATATCCCCGGCGAGCGAGGGCGCCTTGATGGTCGCGCCCAGCGCCGCCTGTGGAAAGGAAACTGCGACCAGCGTGTGCAAGTCCGCGCCGTCGCGCTCGAAGCGCGGGTCGGTGGTCACGTGCAAACTGACGTAGAGATTCCCGGGCTGGCCCCCCCCAGGCGCGGCCTCGCCCCGTCCCGCCAGGCGCAGCGTCGCGCCATCCTCCACGCCGGCCGGAACGTTGACCTGGAAGTTCTCCTCGGCCATGGTCAGGCCGTTGCCTCGACAGGTGGGACACGGCTTGCGAACGATGGTGCCCTCGCCACGGCAGATGGGGCACGTGGTCTGGATCATCAGAAAACCCTGCTGATGCATGACCTGGCCGCGCCCGCCGCACTGCTGGCACCTCTCGCGTCCGGTGCCTGGTGCCGCACCAGAGCCCGAACATTCGCCGCACGCGACTCGACGGCGAATCTTGATCTCCTTGGCCACCCCCGTGGCGACCTCGGCCAGGGTCAACGCGACCTGGGTTTCGAGGTCGGCGCCGCGCGCGGATGCTCGGGAGGATCCACCAGCAAAACCGCCGAACATGTCGCCGAAAATGTCGCTGAAGGCAGAAAAGATGTCGCCCATGTTCGAGAAGCCACCGCCAAAGCCGCCGCCGCGCGGGCCGTCGTGTCCGAAGCGATCGTAGAGCCCCCGTTTTTCAGGATCCGAAAGCACCTGGTAGGCTTCCGAGGCTTCCTTGAAGCGAGCCTCGGCCTCGCTGTCGCTGGGATTGCGATCCGGGTGCAGCTCGAGCGCGAGCTTGCGGTAGGCGCGCTTCAGTTCGGCCCCGTCGGCGTCGCGACCGACGCCCAGGATTTCATAGTAGTCACGTTTCTCGCTCACGGCAGCAGCCCCGTAGGGTACTCCAAATTATGCCAGCTTCCAGCCTCCTTGCAGGGGGCATGGCGATCCTGAATACTGCGCGTGTGTCATTGAAGCTGCCCGACGATCCCCTACCCTGGCATTGCCTCGACAAGGAGTACCTCTTTCGCCGGCCACCTTGGCTGGTGCTTCGCCACCAGCGTTTCCGCCTGCCCACGGGTCGCGAGATCGCCGACTATTGGATCTCGGAGTTCCCGCCCTGGGTGAACGTGGTGGCCGTGACCGGGGACGACCGGTTCGTGTTCGTGCGCCAGTACCGTCCCGGCATCGGCGCGGTTCATTACGAGCTTCCCGCCGGTGTGGTCGAGGACGGCGAGACGCTGCTGGCCGCGGCCCAGCGCGAGCTCATGGAGGAGACGGGCTTCGCTCGTGGCAGGTGGAGCGTGCTTGCGCGCTTGTCGGCCAACCCGGCCTTGCAGGACAACATGACCACGACCTTCCTCGCCGAAGGCGTCGAGCGCACCCACGACGCCACACCTGAGCTGACCGAGGATCTGCGCGTCCACCTGGTCAGGGTCGGCGACGCGCTTTCCCTGCTCGACAATGGCGACATGATCCAGGCCCTGCATGCGGCGCCGCTGCTCCGCTACCTGCTGAAGCACCGAAGTGGCGGATAATGCGGGCTAGATTCTTGGCGGTTCAAAGCGCACGAGATCCGCGAAGGCGGCGATGCGCGCCTGGATGGCCGATGCCTCGAGCGTGCGAAAGCGATCGAGGCTGAAGTCCTCCACGCAGAACGAGGCCAGCACCGTGCCTGCGACCAGGGCCGAACGCATGGAAGCGGCCGAGGTGTCGCCCGTGCGCGCAAGGTAACCCATGCAACCGCCGGCAAAGGAATCGCCCGCGCCGGTCGGGTCGACTACGTTGTCGAGCGGAAAGGCGGGCGCCGCGAAGACGTCATTGCCCTGGAAGAGCAGTGCGCCGGCATCGCCACGCTTGATCACCACGGCCTTCGGTCCCAGCGCGGCGATGGCCCGGGCGGCGGCCGGCAGGCCTTTGTGCCCGGAAAGCTGGCGTGCCTCCTCATCGTTGAGCAGGATCATGTCCACGCGCTCGAGCACGCGCAAAAGCTCGGCGCGCCGGCCCGAAATCCAGAAGTTCATGGTGTCGCAGGCGGCGAAGCGTGGCTGCTTCACCTGGCCGAGTACCTCGAGCTGAAGCACGGGATCGATGTTGGCCAGAAACACGAAGGGGGACTCGGACCACGCGGCGGGCAGCTTGGGCTTGAAGGTCTCGAAGACGTTGAGCTGGGTATCCAGCGTGGTGCGCGTATTGAAATCCGCGGCGTAGCGGCCGGCCCAGCGGAAGGTGCGGCCGGGGGCGCGCTCGAGCCCGCCGAGGTCGATGCCCCGCGCGCGCAGGAATTCCTCGTGCGCCGGCGGGAAGTCCGTGCCCACGACCCCGACCAGGCGCGTGGGGGCGAAGAACGAGGCGGCGCAGCAGGAGAAGGAGGCGGCCCCGCCCAGGATCTCATCGCGCTTGCCGTGGCTGGTCTCGACCGTGTCGAGGGCCACCGAGCCGACGACGAGCAAGGGGTGGGTTGGGTTGCCTGCGGAGCTTGCATGGGTCATGGTGCGGACTTCTCCTCTCGATGAGCCTTTCTGCTACCACGGATCGCGCGCAACGGGCTACTGGCTGAAGCCCGCGAAGACCTGCGTGAAGAAGAGCGGCACGGTTCCCCCCTCCTCGCGCCCCACGGCCACGCCCACGCCCACATGGGTGAGCGCGCGGTTGAGGATGTTGTCGCGATGTCCTGGGCTGGCCATGAATCCTCGCTCGGCATCGGCGGCGGACAGAGCGCTGCTGACGTTTTCCGCGATGCACGTTGGCTCGGGCGAGATCCCGGCGGCGCGCACGCGGTCGACGACGGTGCCGGTGCGACGCGAGTAGTGCGCTACCTGGCCGGTTTCGGCCATCTCGCGGCTGTAGCGCCGTGCCATCCGAGCCAGTCGCGGGTCGCGCACCAGGACTGGTAGGCCGTTGGCCAAGCGATCGCGATCCATCGCATCGAGCATCTGACGCTCTGCCAGGGCGGGATCGGTTACGGAAGACAGCGGAGCCGACTTGGCGAGTACCAGCGCGGGGGGCGCGACCCCGCAGTACACGGGAAAATTCGCGAGCACGGTCGGCCCGCGCGCGTCCTCGGCACTGATTTCCACCTGGTAGGGCCCATCGCCCCCGTCGCAGTCGAGGCGGGCCGTGAAGGTGCCCTGCCGCGTGGCCGTGACGAGCCTGCGAACCGCGCCTCGGGGCGGGGTGAACAGAACCTCCGGTGCATGAAACATCGCACGGATTCGGCCGGCTATGGTGGCGTGCCCCTGGGAGGGGATCCTGCGCGGAACCGGATCGAGGTCCAGGTTCTTGCCGTGGAAAACCAGCACGGCCATCCAATGTCCCGGCGTCCGTTTGACCCCGATGCCCATCCGTCTCCACGTCTGTGAATCCGAATTTCCCGCGAGCTCGCGCGCCAAATCCGCAACCGCGCTCGTCTCCGCACCATCGTCGCCTTGCTTGAGAATCAGGCCTGGGTCGGGCTCGACGATGCCGTAGTGGGCAAAGAGAGCTACCGTCGCGTCGAACGAAGGAACCTCCGACGCACCGGTCGAGAGCGCGATGTCGCGAGCAACGCGATCGAGTCGCCCGTCGCGAACCATGGGAACCTGTCCGGACTTGCGTCGGATGCTGTCGATCTTGACCGCCAACTTGGTCGCCAGCGGATCGGTCGTGGTGGGTGGTTCGGCTGTCGTCGTGTAGCGGTCGGCCGACGGCCCCGTGGGAATCGTCGGCGCGGGCGACGGAACCTCACCCCCGCGACCACGGTCGGTCACGGTCCGAGGCGTGCTTGCACAGGCCAAACACGCGCAGGCCAGCACCCACGCAACGGACCACGGAGCTTCGGCGAGAGGTTTGAGCGAAGTCGAAATCAATACCCACGATGGTAGCGCACGACCATGGAAAAGGGCCGCCCGGCAACCGCCCGACGGCCCTGTCGCCTTCGAATCTCTCGCTAGGGCTTCGCGGCCTCGGCCTTCTTCGCGCCCTTGACGGGAGCTCCCTTGTCAGCCTTGGCCTTGACCTCCTTGGCAGGCTTCTCGGCCTTTTCCATCTTCCCCGCTTTCTTCGCGCCCTTGGCGGCGGCCTTTTCCTCCTTGCCCGCCGCCGCTGCCTTGGGAGGCGGCACCTCGCCCTTCTCGTCGGCGAATACGATCTCGCCAAAACGGTCCAGCTTGTGGAAGTCAGGGACAAGTGGTGGGCTCCAGCCAGCGGCGACCTGCGGCTTGTTCTTGGGCGCGTCGAGGCGGAACATGTTCATGCGCCACACGTCGCCGACCGCAGGCGGAATCTTCACACCCGGCTTGTCCAGTCCGTTGGCGTCGGCGAGCGGCAGGGCCATCTCGACCGTCCAGCCCTTGTCCTGATCGTCTCGCTTGTTGAGCGTGCCGTCGACCACGACCTTGGCCTTGAGCTTGGAATTCCAGTCGTACATCTTCCGCTTGGGATCGAGGCTGTCCTCGTACTTGCGATAGCTCGGCAAATACGCATCGAAGATGTTGCCGTTGGGCGCGACCTGCAACTCGACATAGGTCTTGCCGTTGCCGTCGGCGTCGATCATCACTTCGACCGCCTCCTGGGTCCACAGCTTGGCATCGCGCTCGGTAAGGGTGGACCACACGTCGTTGTCCACGTTTTCGAAGGCGATGTAGAGATTGTGGTTGTCCCACAGGAGCTTGGCCTCGGTGGAAATGGCGGCAGGACCACCGGTCATGGTGTCCACGAATGGGCCGGTCGAGGGCGCGCTCTTCCAGGATGCCTCGTCGAGCTTGCCATCGATCTTGATGGGCTTGGCGATCTTGGTGACGACGTAGCGCTTGAGCGCCACCGGGGTCTTCACGTTCATCGGGACGCTGCCGCAAAACACGCGGTTTTCGTTGCTGGGTCCCGATCGCACGGGCATTCGCTCGTTCCCCTTGTAAAGACCGGCATAGACCTCCATGTGGTCGTACGTCCACGACGCCGGCGGACGAAAGCTGTGCTGGTCGCGGATGATGTCGCCCGCCTTCCAACGCGACACCGGGTACTTGCCGCTGACCGGCGTGTGGTCCACATTGGCGAAGCCCTGCCTGTTGGTGCCGCTGATGTGGGTGAACACCTTCCACCCCTCGCCTGGCGCCTGGATCACCTTCCAGTAGTGGGTCAGCTTGACGTCCTGGCCTGCCGCCACCGGGTTGGGACTCACGTCCATGCCCAGATAGGTCACCTTGCCGTCGAGATCCGCGTTGACGACAAACTGGGGTTTCGGAGGCGTGGACAGGAGGTTCTTCTTGACGAACTCCTGGTCCTCCGTGGTGAGCTTGTCCTCGGACTGCTCCACGCAACCGAGAACGAGGCCGGAAAGCGCCACGAGGTAGAGCCACCCGATGGAACGCCTATTCGAACTCCAACTAGAGACTGGTGACATCGATATTTTCCCTTTCCCGGCCAGCCCGCACCGATAGGGTCGGCAGCCAGCGACGGCTTTTCTACTCAAGGCTGGAAGGATTTGCAAACGCTAGTGCGGCTTGTCAGAGGTTTCGCGAAGGTCCCGACGATGTTCGCTTCGAGACTCGCGCGGAGCCCCGCCTCAGCGTGCTGGGCGATGAGCCTGTGCCACCACGCGCACCCTGGGCGGTTCGCCGATTTCGTTGATCAGCACCGGCGCCCCGTCGGTCAGATCGCCGTCTCCGAATGCGACCGCGGCCGCCTTGAGGGCGAGATCGAGGGAGTTGTGTACCCCGACCAGCCTTCTCCCGCACACGACCGCGAACTTGCCGCTATGTTCGTCCAGAAGTGCCTGCTTGCAACTGTCATAAAAAGCGGTTTCCTCGATTGCGGAAAGCATGCCTCAGGGTCGGACATGGCCGCCCCTCCGTCAATAAAACCAACCACGCACCGCGCCGCACGCTGGTGGGCGGCCGCGCCCTTGGGGGAAAGGATCGGCGGGCTACAGCTTGCCGAGGCCAGCGAGCGGATCGTTGTCCAGCTTCTTCTTCCTCGCGATCTTCGGAACGTCCACGGACTTCGGCGCGGCGCGTTCCGACTGCGCGGGATGATGGGACGACCGGGCCGCAGACTTGTGGCTGGACGAGCGTGCGGCGACCCTGGGGGCCGGTTTCTCGTGCTTCCTTTCGACCACGGGAGCTTCGGGCGCTGGCGTCGTGGGAGTCGGCGGCACCAACGCCAAGGTGGTCTTCATCTTATCCTCGCACTGTCGCAGGGTCGCCTTGGACTGCCGATCCGCCTTGGCGGCCGACTCGACCGCCTGGTTGCGAGCCTCCTCGGCCTGCCTGATGGACGCGTCTTTCGCGACGAGAATGGCCTGCGTGTCGTTCTGCAGCTTGACGTAGCCCGCGCCCCCGGCTGCGACAAGGAGCACGGCCACGGCCACAGCCGCCTTGTAGGATGTCTTGGTCCGGATCACTGGGGCTTGCACCTGGTAGGGATCGAACCCGGAGGCTGGTTGGGCGAATCTCCCCTGAGGCCCCCCCATCGAAAAACCAACGTTCGGGCGGTGTGCGTTGGCTTGCTGTCCGCCCACCAAGGAAAGCCCCTGAACCGGCGCTGGCGTCAGTTGATCGGAGGCCGGGTCTTCCGCCAAGGCCAGCGAACGCCCAGCCCCGACTGCCGCGCGCGACTGCGTTTGCCTGGTGATCCGCTCGTGCTTGAGCTTCCGCAATTCATTGAGCGAAGTGACTACGGAATCCTCGTTTTCGATCATGCGCATTTCTCCTTCGCGCGAGGTCTCGGAACGGTTGCGAGGCTCTACATCTAAGCTCTACCCTGAGTTCGGCGGATGTCTTCAAGTCATATCCCGTCCGAAGCGAGTGTGCGTATGCAGACACCTTACCATCGAATAGGGCAGACTCCAGCCGGGAAAAATGCCCTGGCCAGGCCCCGGGACCACTACGACCTGGTCCGCGCGACCATCCGCAGGCTTCCCCACAAGGCCAGCCAGATGGGCAAGCACGTCAAGATGAAGGGCCAGTTGTCCTGATTCAGCCCGGGCAATGCCTTGCAAAGGATTCCCATGGCGGAAGATGCCACGGCCGACAGCGCGACAATACTCGCCCGGCGCGTGGCCCGAGGCCTGCCGAGCATCACGCCGAAGCCGAAGCCGAATAGAACGACGACCCATGGCGCGAATTGAAGGATATTGGCGTTGGCCCAGGCGAACCGATGATTCGTGAAAGCCCAGAAGCCAACCAGGATGAGCCCGATCAGGCCGAACACGAGGCCCAGGAGCGAGGTCGCGCACCCAAGCAGGACGCGCGCACTGGCCCGACGCTTGCCCAAGTGGCCGAGGAGGCTCAGCGCACCCCCGATCGCCAAGCCAAAACCCAGGAAATAGTGGGTCCAGTTCGGTGGCCGCGCTGGCTTGGCGGGGCGGGTGGATTGGTAGATTACCTTTTCCGATTTGACCAGGTCCTCCTCTCCCGCACCGTCGGGCAAGCGCACGGTGCGCAATAGGGCGGCCAACCGTTCGGGCAAAAAGGCTTCCGCCCAACGGTCGATGGGCCGGTCCGTGGCACGGGAGAGACCGAGGTAGAGCCCGACGTACTCGGGCCAGTAGTCGGCCACCGAACGTAACGCGTGGTCCCTGAAGGTCATGGTCGCGGGCGCGCGCCCCGCCGCGTGGACCCGACCGCCGGTCACCCGATCGATGGCGTCCCGCACGCGGGTGGAACAGTTGTCGTAGAAGTAGTCGTAGAGGTAGGCGCGATTCTCGGGCCGAGCGTTCTCACGCAAGGCCAGCCAGAGGGCCCATTTTTGGGGCGCGGAAAGAGCCAATTCCTGGGACACGATGGTTCGGTTCTCCTCCCTGTAGGCTTCCAACGTGGCCTCCGCGCCGCCGACCGAGAGCCAGTAATTGAAGCGGCCACGCAGGAATTTCAGGATGAGGTCCGGATCGGCGAAATCGAAAGTGCCAAAATTGAACACCCAACCTGGCTCGGTCTTGGGTTGGATGAGGATGGCGTTGTGGCCGAACTTGAGAAAGGGGTGCTCGCCTGGGCCGAAAGTGAGGACGTAGACTTTCAGATCGTCCCCCGGTGCGGCGTGTGCGCGGGCCGCGCCGGCCAGCCCCGCGAGCAAAACCGCCGCCACGGCGACCGAGCGGATGGTCGTGCCGGAGCGCCTCACGGACGCCCTGCCTTCGGGCCGGCAACGACCTCGACCTCGTAGACGTGGGGCCACAGCTTTCCGGTGACGAGCAGGTGTCCGGTGCTGGCCATCTCGGCAATGCCGTTGAGCACGTCCGCACCCGCCGCCTCGCGGGGATCGAGCAACCCGGAAGCGTCGATCCAGGCAGTGACCGTGCCGGACCTGGCATCGATGCGGGCGATGTGGTTGTCCTGCCAGACGTTGGCGTAGACCACGCCGCCCGAGCATTCCAGCTCATTGAGATTGCCCAGCGGCTTTCCAGCCAGGCGCACGCGAACCTCGCCTTCCCTGGCGAAGCTGGTGGGATTTCGCAAGGTGAGTCGGTCGCTGCCGTCGCTCATCACGAGATGGCGGCCGTCGAAACAGAGTCCCCAACCCTCTCCGTCGTAGGAGAATTCCGATTGCTTCTTCAATGTGGAAAGATCCCAGACCAGGGCTTTCCCATTCTTCCAGGTGAGCTGGATCAGCCGCTGGCCGACGCGGGCCAGCCCTTCGCCGAAGAAATCCGCCGGAGGGCTGGCTTCCCGCTCGACCATGCCGCTCGCGAGATCTACCCGCCGAACCGACGAGCGCGCATAGAGGCCCGTGCTCTCGTAGAGCTTGCCGTCGAGGAAGAGCAATCCCTGGGTGAAGGCGCGGGGGTCGTGCGGATACACATGGACGACCTCGAGACGAAACGACGGAGGAGCCGGAGCGCGCACGGCGGGCTTCGCGCACACGCTCGCGGCCGCCATGGCGGCGCCGACCACGGTTGCGCGCAGGGTGCGCGAAAGCACCCGCTGTGCTGATGACGTCATGGCTGGCATCATAGCCGACGGTGGCGGCGCGGTCAGAATCCAACCTCCAGGGCGAGTGCGGCGCGCAAGCGGCGAAGGAACTCGGCGCGGGAGATGTCGCGCGCGCCAAGGCTCGCGAGGTGGGGATTCATGACCTGCGCGTCGAGCAGGACGAAGCCGCGCGCGCGCAGGTGCGCGACCAGATGGGCAAGCGCCGCCTTCGAGGCGTCGGATCGTCGGCGGTACATGGATTCACCGCCGAAGAAGCCTCCGAACGCCACCCCGTAAAGACCGCCTACCGCCTCGTCGCCCTCGTACACCTCCACGCTATGGGCGACACCGCGCCTGTGCAGCTCGCAATACGAAGCTATGAAGTCTTCCGAGATCCACGTCGTGGGCCTGTCGGCCGTGGGCTCGGCACACCTTCGCATGGTGCCCTCGAAATCCCTGTCCCGATGGAAGGTCCAGCCGGATCGGCGAATGGATTTGCGCAGACTGCGCGGAATGCGAAAGGAATCCAGCTCGAAGACCGCCCGTGGATCGGGACACCACCAGGTGACGGCCGGTTGCGAAGACCAGGGAAAGATCCCCATTCTGTACGCCTTTTCCAGGATCTCCGGCTGTAGCGAGCCCCCTACGGCGACGAGGCCATCGTCAGCCGTTTCCTCCAGGCCACAACGCAAATCGGCAACTATGGGGTTCTTGAAGCGGGGCAAATGGGGAACCTCCTGTTATCTTGGCGCAATCGCGCCTGGCGCGGTGATTCACTCGGTCTTGTAACAATACGGACGAGAAAATGTTTTACTTTTGTAACCTTTCAGGTAGTATGCCGCGCCAAAGCGATTCGGCAGAGAACAACCCAGGAGAGAAGGCTATGATGAGGAAGCTAGTAGTTACAGTATTTGCACTTTCATTCGTGACGCTCGGCTGCGGCAGCGACAACGGGACCAAGATCCCGGACGCTGGCAAGGACATGGTGCAGCAAGACACCAACCCGGGCGCGGAGCCCCAAGTCGTCCCCGACGTCCCCATGGGCGCCGAGGTGGCGGCGGAGACCGGCAAGGACCAGGCCATGACCCCTGACGGTCAAGAGGGGATCGATCAGAGCCCCCTCATCGACCAGGCTGCCCCCATCGACAGCGAGAACGCCATGGACGTGCAGGCCCCGGATGCTCCGGCCGTGGACGGCGGAACTCCCGCGGTCGACGCTCAGCCGGGGATAGATACGGGGACAGTGGTGGACACACACGGAGTGGATGGCGGCGCGACCGGCTAGACCACACCCTCCCAGCTCCAACTCGTCGAAAAGCGGATCCCCTTTGGGGATCCGCTTTTTCTGTTTTGGGGACGGATTTTGTCGTTCATCGCGCAGGTTTTCGCCACTCAAGACAAAAACTGTCGCGGTCCTGCGCAAACGGAATGGATACCACATAGACTTTTCCATAATAGATTTAGTAACTTACGTTCAAACACAAGAATTATTTAGCAGACGGCACGTATTCTGCATTACCTAGCATGTGAGGTAATCATGCGTCACCGAAAGGCCAATGGCTTCACCCTGGTTGAGTTGATGATCGTGGTCGCCATCATAGGCATCATCGCCGCGATCGCGATTCCCGCGTTCACGAAATACGTCAGAAGGTCACGCACCGCGGAAGCCGTCGGCCACCTCAACAAGATGTGGGCGGGGTCGGTGACCTATTACATGACCGACTTCACCGGCGAAGACTCGGATGGAAACGTGGGCGCGCTTCCCAAGCAGTTCCCGGGACTCGTCGCAGCTTGGGAGCAAGCAGATCCGCGCTGTTGCATCGATACCGGTGGTCGTTGTCCCGGCGGCAACTCGGTCTGGGCGAGTGACGGTGTCTGGCAAGCCCTGAAATTCGCCTTGGCGGACCCGCACAACTACATACCCGGTTACGCCAGTAGCGGCGAGGGAAAAGACGCCAAATTCACCGCCGTCGCGGTTGGAGATCTGGACTGCGATGGCACGCTGGCCCAGTTCCAACGCGATGGCTTCGTGACATCCATTGGCGACGTTGCCGGGCAGACCATGCCCGTGGTTACGAACGAGCTGGAATAGCCGTCGCTGCGCCGCGGCCCGCCCCGGCGGCGGTTTGTTGGTCGTGCTTGCGTTCCCCTGGCAACCAGAGTATCTGAGGCGACTACGGGTGGAATGCATGGCATCTGACCAAGCCGCTACCGCTACCCTTCTCGTGAGCTGTCGCGACCGCACAGGGCTCGTGGCCGCCCTCTCGAGCTTCGTTTTCGACCACGGTGGGAACATTCTAGACGCGGATCAGCACGCGGAGAGGGACAGCGGCGAATTCTTCATGCGCCTGGTTTGGGATCTCGCCGGCTTCGCGTTGGAACGCGGGCAGATCCACGGCGAAATCGCCGCCCTCGCCCAACGTTTCGACCTCAAGTGGGAGCTGACCTTCTCGGACAGCGTTCCCCGCATGGCGGTGTTTGCGACCAAGGCCTCCCATTGCCTGTACGACCTCTTGCTTTGCCAGCAGATCGGGGATCTCGGCGGCAAGATCGTGGCCGTCATCTCCAACCACGACGTCCTGGCCGATGTGTGCAAGCACTTCGACGTCCCCTTCACGGTGATTCCGGTCGACCGCGACCACAAGCGCCAGGCCGAGCAGGAGCAACTCGCCCTGCTCGATTCGCTCGCTATCGACCTCGTAGTGTTGGCTCGCTACATGCAGATCTTATCGGCTGATTTCGTGCATCGCTGGCCGAACCGGATCATCAACATCCACCATTCGTTCCTTCCCGCCTTCGCGGGCGCCCGCCCCTACCATCAGGCGAAGGAGCGGGGCGTGAAGATCATCGGCGCGACCGCCCACTATGTGACCGCCGATCTCGACCAAGGCCCCATCATCGAGCAGAACGTCCGGCGCGTCTCGCACAGAGACGAGGTCGAGGATCTGATGCGAGCTGGACGCGATCTGGAACGCGAGGTCCTCACGCGCGCCGTGCGCCTGCACCTGCAGCGCCGGGTCCTGGTGACGGGCAACCGCACCATCGTGTTCGGCTAGTCCTCGGCTTAGTCCTCGGCTAGTCCGAATGGTCCGAGACTGCCCTGTTGACTGGCGCGCGTTGGCGTCCGAATATCTCGTGCGGGGAAGTTGCGACTGGTTGCCACCTTGCGGAAGGAGATGACGATGCACACACTATTGGTTGGACTCGCGCTGCTGGTTGCCGCGAATACCGCACCGAGGTTCGCGCATAACGAGTGCGGCGCCAAGGCGGCCAAGAAACACGTCGCGAAAGGGGCGACGACTGCGCCCGATCCGAATACCGCCTCGTCCAAAGCCCATGGTGGCAAGGTTTGGATCCTCACATCGACGCCGCCGGACTCGGACGGCGAGGAACTCTCCAAGTGGCTTTCAACGCATCCGTCCTCGCCCGAGATAACCAAGAAGGCCAGCGATGAGCGGTGGCCGATCAATTACCTGGCGGTCTTCAAGAAGCCACCGGCCAAGGGGCCGATGACGGTCGAATTCGTGGACAAGAAAGAGCCCGGTATCCTGGTGGACCAGTACTCGCCCGAAGCGCCCGGAGGATCCCTCGTGTTCCAGGAACCCTACGATCTCGAAACCAACAACGGCTTCAACAAGGGCCACACCTACATCATCAAGGTGGGCCAGATCATCAAGAAGAAGTTCGTTACCTACGCCACCGGCGAAGTAACCCTCAAGTAGTTTCGCTCCTCGCCTTCTTCACCACCCAGCCAGCCGAGTAGGGACGCTTCGTCCCTCCCGTCGAAACTCTTTCCTCGTCCGTTCCGCCTGGGTTCTCCCTGCCCTTCGTGGTTAACTTTTCCCGTCTTGTCTGCACCCACGGCAAACGGCGCGCGTATTCGGCCCGGCGACGAGTTGGTCGTCACCGTCGATCGTCTCACCTATGGCGGACAGGGCGTGGCCCGAATCGACGGTCTTGCGGTCTTCGTGACCGGCGCGGCGGCGGGCGAGGTGGTTCGCGTGCGGGTGCGCAAGGTTCATCGCCGCCATGTCGAGTCCGATCTCATCGCGGTCGAGACTCCCTCCACAGACCGGGTCGCACCTCGTTGCCAGCACTTCGAGGAAGGCTGCGGCGGGTGCTGTTGGCAGCACGTCGCCTACCCGGCCCAGGTCGCGGCCAAGGCGGCCGCCGTGCGCGACAGCCTCGAGCGTCTAGGCGGGTTCCGCGATGTGCCCATCGGGCCCATCATCCCTGCTCCCGAGGCGTACAACTACCGCAACAAGATGGAATTCGCGTTTCATCCGGACGGAACCCTCGGACTTCATCCCCGCGGCGCCTGGTACGACATCATCCGATTGCGAGAGTGTTTTCTTGAATCCCCCACGGCCGTCGCCATCGTCAAGGCGGCGCAAGATTTCGTCGAAAGCCACGGCATCGCGTGCTACCACCCGCGCTCGCGGCAGGGGCTCCTGCGCGAGCTTTGCATCCGCCAGAGCCGTGGCACCGGCGAGATTCTTCTCGGGATCGTGACCAGTCCCGGCGACTTTCCCGAGGCCCACGCCATGGCCTCCCACCTGGCGAAGGTCGCCCCCGCCATCGTGGGGGTCGTGCGCGGCATTCGCGGTACGCCCGATGGGGCCGCCCCGCTCGCCGAGACCACCGTGCTTTTCGGTAGGGACCACATCACGGAAATCACCGCCTCGCTGCGTTTCCGCATTCACCTGGAAACCTTCTTTCAGACCAACTCGGCGCAGGCGGAACGCCTGGTGGAAGTCGTCAAGGCCTATGCCGGCGACGTCGCCGGTGCCAAGGTCGTCGACGTCTATTGCGGCGTGGGCACCTTCAGCCTGGCCCTGGCCGCCGCCGGCGCCCGGGTCGTGGGTGTCGAAATCGTCGAGGCCGCCGTCCAGGCCGCGCGCGAAAACGCAGCCGCGAACGGGCTCCACGCGCTTTCCTTTCACGCCGGCGACGCGCGCAAGGTACTGGCCGAGGTTCTGCCCGCCGGGCTTGCACCCCAGATCCTGGTACTCGATCCGCCGCGTGCCGGCGCTGGCGGCAAGGTGATGCGCAGGATTGCCCGTGCCTGTCCCAAGCGCATCGTCTACGTTTCCTGCAACCCCACCACGCTCGCCCGCGACCTGGTCGAGATGCGCCCGTTCGGTTACACGATCGCGGCAGTCCAGCCTCTCGATCTCTTTCCGCAGACTTACCACGTCGAAACCGTCGTCGCCCTGACGCGTCCATGAGGAAACGCGATCGCGTCTGGAAATCGGCTCGCGCGAAAAGACCGACCTGGGAAGCGCGCAATCGCCGTTCACTCTGGGGCCGGTTCGTGTAACCTGCGTCGTGGAACCAAATGGGTCCGCGGGCCTTGCCCGACGGTACTCACCGTGGGAGTTTCAACAACTATCCCAGGGTTCTCGCCTAGGAGGAAATCCGATGCCGCACCAACTCGCTGGAAAGCCCGCCCCTGCCGAGATCCTGGTGGATGTCGACCGCCTGGTGGACGCCTATTTCACCAAGCAGCCGGACATCGAGGATACGGAACAACTGGTCAGTTTCGGGACGAGCGGCCACCGCGGCTCGTCCCTACTTGGCTCGTTCAACGAGGCACACATCCTGGCCATGACCCAGGCCATCTGCGAATACCGGCGACAAGAGGGCATCACCGGGCCCTTGTTCCTCGGCAAGGACACACACGCGCTGTCGAAGCCCGCCGAGCGCACCGCCTTGGAGGTTCTCGCCGCGAACTCCGTGCTTACCATCATGCAACGCGGGGATGGCTACACGCCTACGCCGGCGATTTCGCGCATGATCCTGGTAGCCAACCGAGGAAAACGCAGCGGGCTGGGCGACGGCATCGTGGTCACACCATCGCACAACCCGCCGGCCGACGGCGGGTTCAAATACAACCCGGCGAGTGGTGGACCGGCCGATACCAACGTGACGGCCTGGATTCAAGATCGCGCCAACGAGCTTCTGCGCAAGGGCAACCGGGGCGTGCGGCGCGTGCCCATCGAGACGGCGCTCAAGGCCTCGACCACGCGCCAGGATGATTTCGTCGGCCTGTACGTCGAGGACCTGCCGAATGTCGTCGACATGGACGCCATCCGGACCGCCAACGTCAAGTGCGGCGTGGATCCCCTGGGGGGCGCTTCGCTCGCCTACTGGCAAGCCGTCGCCGATCGCTGGAAACTGAACCTCGAGGTCGTCAATTCCATCGTCGATCCACGTTTCGCTTTCATGACCGTCGATCACGACGGAAAGATCCGCATGGACTGTTCCAGCCCCTTCGCCATGGCGAAGCTGGTCGAGCTGCGCGGCGCCTATCAGGTTGCGTTCGGCAATGACCCCGATTCCGACCGCCACGGCATCGTGGTGCCGGAGGCCGGGCTGCTCAATCCCAACCACTACCTGGCGGTCGCCATCCGCTACCTTTTCACCCATCGTTCCAATTGGCCCAAGCATGCCGCCATCGGTAAGACCCTGGTGTCGAGCGCCATCATCGATCGCGTGGCGACCGCTCTCGGCCGCGACCTGCGCGAGGTGCCGGTTGGATTCAAATGGTTCGTCGATGGCCTGCTGGACGGCGAACTGGGTTTCGGCGGGGAAGAGAGTGCGGGCGCCAGTTTCCTGCGCTTCGACGGCACCGCGTGGACCACGGACAAGGACGGCATCATCCTCGCGCTGCTCGCGGCCGAGATCATCGCGCGCACGGGCAAGGATCCCGGCCAGCATTACGCAGACATCGCGGCCGCCCACGGTGCGCCGGTCTACACCCGCGTCGACCAGGCAGCCACGCCCTCGGAAAAGGCGAAACTCAAGCAGCTCTCACCCTTGCAGGTGAAGAGCGCATCGTTGGCCGGCGAGCCCATTTCCGCAATCTTGACCAAGGCGCCCGGCAACGGCGCAGCCATCGGCGGCCTGAAGGTCGTGGCGAAAAACGGCTGGTTCGCGGCGCGTCCCTCGGGAACCGAGAACGTCTACAAGGTCTACGCCGAAAGCTTCGCCGGCGACGCACACCTGGCGCAAATCCTGGCCGAGGCGCGAGGCATCGTGCAAGCCGCGCTGGCCGAGCCCCGTATCTCGTAGCCGCACATACTTTGCGTGCGGGGGATTTGGGGCATAAGGTTTCCAAGACACCTCGATGAAATCCGCTCTTGCATTTTGCGCCGCTGCGATCTTCTGCGGCTGCTTCGGTTGCCACGCGGGAACCCAGGCGCCACCATCCACCGCGCCAACCCAGATCCTGCCTTCCCCGTCCCTCGCGAAGGCGCCCCCGGCCCCGGCCCCGGTGGCAGCGGCCCCACTGGCTCCAGCCGTCGCGCCCGAGCCAGCACGATCCGACAACGCGGCCATCGTGATCCACGATGGCAAGGAAAGCTGGGTCGATGCCGATGCCGCCGCCCGCTCGGGTTACACCATCGTCGACTTCAGCGATGACTGGACCCCCTTCATCTTTGCCGAGCAGCACGCCGCCGATGGAACCGTATTGCACAACCGCTACCGTCGCGTCTTCATCGGTCTGGCCAACGACACCTTGGACGAAGACGGCGAACCACTCCCGGCCGGCCAGAAGAACTACCTCGAACTCTACGGCATCCCACCTTCCTTCGGTATCCTACGCAAACGCTATCTCGCCGACGAGCAGCAGACCTGTCACGCCAGCATCGACCAGGAGAAACTGGAGGAGGTCGAAACCATCGCCTACGTCCCGCCGGAGAAGATGAAGCTGAGTGAGATGCATACGACTCGGCTGCGCCGCGATCTCGAGGGCGCGCGCCAAAAGTACAAAGTCGCGACCCTGGCCGATCTGGCCGCAAGAGTCCCGGCGCTTGCCGCGAAGGTGAAGGCCTACCAGCGCCGCGTGGCCGAGAATGCCGCCATGGCCGAGGTGGAAAAGCGGCTGGTGTGCGAAGGCATGTTGGGGCGCGGCGACCACCACCGCAGGGGCGTCTATGACGACGCGATGCGACTAGCGGTCCGGCGCTTTCAGCAGAAGAACATGATCTACGAGGCCAACTACCTGCGCTCGAAGACCATGGACGCACTGGCGCGGCCACCACTGGCCAACGACCACCTGACCTTCATGCGCGTGTTGCGCGAGCGTGTGGTGGCGGCGGCCGGCGTGGTCGAGGATGGGAGCGTGGAGGGCAAGGCCGGCGCGCCGACCTACACCGGCAAGGCGGGCAAGCCCGTGCCAGTGCGCGATCTGGTCGACGAGCTGACCAAGTCCGCGGCCGAGCAACTCGGTCTGTCTACGCAGGAGGGCACGTTGGCGTTCTTCAAGCGCCACCGCCCCGCCGATTTCCGCCACATGCGCGTGGCCGTCCAGCTGCCCGCGCTGCCCGAGTACTACGCGCCCGACATGGATCTGTCCATCGTCATCGACCGTGGCGATGTGTGGTACGACCTGCCGTGGGACGCTGACGGCGTGCGCCACGCGCAGCCGCGCAAGCACTACCCGAGCTTCCATCTCTATGTGAAATACAATAACCAACGCATTCTGCTCGTGCGCTGGCGCACCACCATCGGTGGCTGGCGCGCGGAACAGGCCTCCGACGGCTACGAATACTTCCGTTACAAGGGATCGGATGTGGGCGCGCGTGTGATACGCAACGTCGTCGCGGGCCCAGTGTGGATTGCGCCAGAATCGACACCCATTCGCTCGCTTCTGAAGATGAAGGACGTGGCCGGATCGTGGCAACGCGTGGTGAACTACGACGAACTGGGGCCCGGGTATCTTTCCGCCTACGGCTTGGTTGCCGGCTACTTCGTGCAGCCGGGCAAGAATGGCAGGCCGGACTGGGACAACGGCATCCGCGCCCACGGCTCGTCGGACTACTTGTCGATCTACAGCTCCGAAGGCTATTCGCACGGTTGCCACCGTCTGCCCAACCATCTGGCCATTCGTCTCTATTCTTTCATCCTGCGCCACCGTCCCATGCGCGTGCTCGGCGATCAGGGCATGGGTTTCGCGCGCCAGTTCCTGGCGGGCAACGATGTCTACGAGATCAGGTTGCCCTCGCGCGGCTATTCCTACCAACTGGACCCTCCATTGCCCGTGACCGTGCTCGAAGGCGACATCAAGGGCACGCTCAAGTCACCGATCTTGACCTACGTGCAAAAACCCGGCATCAAATACCCGGGGCCACCGCCGCCGGTGCGCAATTCCGATGAAGGCCGGGCCGGTGCAAGCGCACCCGCGAAATCGGAAGGTGAAGAATGAAGGCGCGCGTGCAATTCGCACTATCGCAACGGTGGCTTGCTCGCAAGCGCACGATCGCGGTCACCGTCACATCCCTTCTGTTCGCCGCGTCGCTGGTGGTTTGGGCCGCCGACATGGGCAAGAAACCCGCCGGCAAACCCGGCAACGACGGGGGCCAGGCTGCGGCCAACGCCGTGCCACCGGCCAAACCGGACACCGTGCACATCATCATCCAGACGGTTCCACCGCGCAGGGCCCAGGTCAGGTGGGGCAGGAAGTCTCTCGGTACCATTCCCGCGCCTCGCGCGCTGGTGGTGGAACGGCCGCGCGACAGCGGCCCCTTGGACCTGATCATCCGAGCAAGCGGTTTCATGCCGGTTCACACCAGGGCCTACACCTTTTCCGACTCGCGCGTGGCCGTGAAACTGACGCCACCATCGGAGAAGAGCAAGCTATTCGGCTATCGCGAAGAGCCGCAGCCCAGTATCGACGGTGGCGTCCCCGACGCCACTCCGCCGAAACCCTAGCCCTAGTCGATTCTCACCACCGGCTGACACGCAGGTGGGGCGTGCTAAGGTGACAGGAGTTCACGCCACATGATTCCGATCAGCGACGACAACCCGAGCTTGCGCTTTCCCATCGTGACGGTCGCACTCCTGGTGGCCCTCGGCATGGTGTGGCTGTTCGTGCAAGGCGCCGGCCTCGACCCCATGCGCCTGTCCGAGACCGTGTGCAACTTCGGGCTGGTGCCGGGGGAAATCACTCGGCGGGCAGCGGTCGGGACCGCCGTCCCGCTGGGCATGGGATTGTACTGCGTCGTGGACCGCGATCCGATCAATTTCTTGACTCCGATCCTCTCGATGTTCCTGCACGGGGGCTGGGCCCACATCCTCGGCAACGGCCTGTTTCTCTGGGTCTTCGGCAACAATGTGGAAGACAGCATGGGGCGCGGGCGTTTCCTCGTCTTCTACCTCGTGTGTGGCCTGGCCGCAGCCGTCGCCCAGATCGCCATCGATCCCGCCTCGCCCGCTCCCATGGTCGGAGCCTCGGGTGCCATCTCGGGGGTACTCGGCGCCTATCTCATCCTCTACCCGCGCGTGCGCGTGCACGTGTTCGTCGGCTTCTTCTTGCTATCGCTCCCGGCCTACCTCGTTCTCCTGGTGTGGATTGGATTGCAGCTCGTGGCCGGGTTGCCTCAATTGACATCGATCCATCCCGAGGTTTCGAGTGGCGTGGCCGTGTGGGCGCACATCGGCGGCTTCTTCGCCGGGGTCTCGCTGGTCAAATTCTTCGAGAACCCGGAGATGGTAAGCGCGCGCACCTTCATCCGCCATCGCAACTACCCAACCCATTGGTGAGGGAGAGTCCTTGGCCCACGCAGTCTTTCGCATTGCCCTGGCAGCCGCCGCGTTGGTCGCCCTGTCCAAGGGCGAGTCCCGCGCCAGCGAGACGGCTTGCCGCGAGACCGCCGACACGCGTATCTGGTGGTCCCCGCTTGTGCCCGCGGCCGGAAAACCACTGCGCCTCCTGGTGGTCAGCGAGGATGTGCGCCAGGGCGAAATCCGAGTCACCCTACCGGGCCGACGCGCGGAGAAGCTCGCGACCTCCCGGCGATGCGGCCCGCCCTTCACCTTCGCCGCCCAACTGCGCGACGCCGGCGCCGGCACCTTGCAGATCGAGCTGATCCGCGATGGCTCGCCGTTGGCCTGCCGGCGCATCGCGATCGCTGCCCGCCGCCACGTCGTGGCGCCGGCTCGTCCCGAGAGTCCGGGCGCCTGGCGCGCGACCAGGGCGTGGAATCGTGCGACCGAGAACTTCTTCTCGGCCTGGATCGAGCACCTGTTCGATGCGCCGGCCGACGCCAACCTTGGGTTCCCCTCGCTGGCGCCGGTGTTGCACGATCCCGCGCGCAATTTTCTCTGGGGTTACCTCGGCCTGCGCGAAGACGATCCCAAGAATCGCGACATCCCGCGCGCCGAACCCGACTGTGCCGACCTGCCCTACTACTTGCGCGCCTATTTCGCTTGGAAGCTGGGCTTGCCGTTCGCCCTGCGCGATTGCGACCGGGGCACGAACGAGCGCCCGCCCAAATGCGGACCCATCTTGCACAACGAACAGGCCGACGAGAACATTCGCGGCAAAGGTCCGCTCGAACGTTTTCGCAGTTTCCTGCGCGTCCTGGCCAACCGGGTCCATTCGGGCAGCGCCCGCACCGCGCTCGACGACGAGGAGACGGATTTCTATCCCGTGGCTCTCACCCGTACCGCCTTGCGACCGGGCACCATCTACGCCGACCCCTACGGTCATGTGCTCATGATCGCCGCCTGGGTCGAACAAACCCCCGAACACGGCGGGTTGCTGTTCGCCGTCGACGGACAGCCCGACAACACCGTGGGCCGCAAACGCTTCTGGGAGGGAAATTTTCTGTTTGCTCGCGATATCAAGAGCGCCGGCCCGGGTTTCAAGGCCTTCCGCCCCATCGTGCGCGGCCCGGACAAGACCCTCGTCCCCTTGCCCAACGACGCGCTCGTCGCCGACCCGCGCTTTCCTCCCTTCTCCGACCAGCAGGTCCGGCTCGACCGCGACGAATTCTACGCCCGCATGGCCAAGCTCATCAATCCCGCCGGGCTCGATGCGCGCGCGGCCTACGCCGAGACCATGGACGCGCTGGTCGAGCAACTCACCACACGCGTGGGATCGGTGGACAACGGCGAGCGCTACATGCGCGACAAACACGACCCGGTCGTGACCATGCCGGTGGGGCCGAAGATCTTCGAAACCACCGGGCCGTGGGAAGACTACGCCACCCCTTCGCGCGACATGCGACTGCTCATCGCCTTGCGAGTGCTCGCGGGGTTGCCCGGGCGCATCTCCGAACGCCCGGAGCTGTTCAAGTTGGGCGGCCGCAAGCCGGCCGTGGTGCGCGCGGAGATCGAGGTACTGCACGAAAACCAGATCCACCAGCGCGCTATCGAGTACCGGCGCAGCGACGGCTCTTCGTACCGCCTGACCGTCGCCGATATCCTGGCCCGCCGCCCGGCCCTGGAAATGGCCTACAACCCCAACGACTGCGTCGAGATCCGCTGGGGCGCCAGTCCGGGAACCGCCGAATACGCCACCTGCCATCGCCATGCACCCGAAGAGCAGCGCGCGCGCATGGGGCAGTATCGGTCGTGGTTTCACGCGGGGCAAAGGCCGCCACGCTGAGCGACGGACGACCGCACACCGCGCCATCCGGAAATCGCTTACGTTGTGGGCCTGCACTCACCTGGGCCCACGCACCAGTTTGCGCCCAATGAAATGTTTTCCTAGTGCTGCCGATGTATGCCCTATGATCATCGCGGAAACTCTCGTGATCTCGGCTGGCCGAATGTTTGCAGACATACGTAGCGGGGAACTATGTTGACGGTCCGAAGAAGAGACGGAGGGTTCACCGTGACCGAGCTCATGGTGGTCGTGGTGATCCTTTCCTTGCTCGCCGCGCTGTCCACCCCCTTGCTCACCCGCGACAACACCGCTCGCAAGGGCCGCGACTGGGCCAAGATCGTCGCCCAACTCCTCCAGCGCGCGCGCTTTCAAGCCATGGGCGACAGGGCGAACATCCACGTTCAGCTCTACCGCACGCACGTCGACTTGTACCGCGAGGACCCCGCCGGTGTGTACACGTTGCTTAGTTCGACCGCGGGGCCGGTGGCGGCCGGCGACAAGACGGTGGCCATCTGGGACGCAAAGGTCAACGACCTCGTCACGCTACCCGGGTTCCAAACCCTACCGTCCGGCGCGCCCGCCGCACCCACTTCGCCCGCTACCAATGACATCGTCTTCACTTCCGTCGGCAGCGCGACAACCTTTGCCGATAAAACGACCCCAGCGAATTGGCGAGTGTTCATTCGCAACGAATTGCTGCCTTCCATCAATTACGACGCCTCCTTCGTCATCAACATCACTGGCCTGACCGGCTATATCACTTCCAACGACAAGGTGACCCTGCCGTGAAACGCGACGCTGGCTTCACCCTGGTCGAGGTCATGGTGGCCATGCTCATCGGAACCATCGGTCTCCTCGGTACCGTCGCGGTCCAGCAGTCCATGGCTACTGCCGCGAAGAACGCCAACGACGCGGCGGTGGCCATGCGCCTGGCAACTCAGAAGATAGAAGAGTTATCCGCCCTGAACACCGACACGCCAGGAGCAGACAGCAGGATCGGACTCGGTTCGATTGCCCAGAACAAGTGGCTGCCTACCAACAGTTCGGGCGCCTCGGTTCCCGAATACGTCGATGCCGAGGGCGTCTATCTTCGCGACGCCTCCAACGCCGCCATCGCGCCACAGCCCGACGAGATTGGTCGCTATCGCTGGCATCGACAGTGGAAAGTAGTCGACACTGGCGTCGGCTTGCCCTACGTCCTGTCCGTCATCGTGACCTACGACAATGATGCCGGCGACGCCAAGACTACCCGCCTCGACCTGGAGAGAAGAAAGTCGTGGTGAGGTGTAACCCAGCAAGCGACGCGGGCATGACCCTCGTCGAGATCATGATCACCCTGGTGGTTTCCTCGATCATCGCGGCCTCGACCTTCATGTTCTTCGCTGGGCAGCAGCACATCTACGAGACGCAAACCAAGCTGCTCAATATCCAGCAGAACCTGTGGGCATCGATGGAAGTCGTGGCGCGCTACGCACGCGCCGCGGGTAGCGGCATGTACGGGTGCGTGCGGCCCGCGAGCTATTACAACGCCACCCTCGACAATGGTTCCCGGGTTCGAAGCGTCAACCCCAGCGGGGGGCCCCTGGCCGCCAACCTGGGGGATCGTCCCCAGACCGGCATCCGCGCGTACGACGTCACAACGGGCAACATGCAATGGATCCCCCCGCTGTGGATCGTCAACAACTCCACGAACGACGCGGCTACCGGCGTAGTACCGAATACGGACGTTCTCACTGTCGCATTCGGCAACCAAACTTCAGGCACGGACTATGACGTCACGCTCGACACGCCTTTCGCCACCACCGGCGCAGCCACGGCCATCACCTTGGCCGGAACCAATACGGGAAATATGTTCCGCAGAGGTGAATTCATTCTGCTTCTCAACCGCGATTGGGGCTATGGCAATCCCCCGGTGGACCGTGGATGCACGATGTTCCAGAATACCTCCACCGATCCGAACAACACCGTCCCCGCAGTCTTGGCTCACAACACGAGCGCCATCAACCCCGGCGACGTCGTGTGGAATCCCGGCGGGGATGTAGCCGACATGCTTCCCGCAGGAAACTACACCGGCGGGGGTTCTACCTCCGCCGTGGTGCGCAACTTCGGCCAGCTTACCTGGGTGACCTTCTTCATCAAGAACGGATCCAACGGTATCCCGAATCTGATGATGTGGCTGCGGCACAAGAGTAGCGATTCCACGTCGGCGCAAATCCTGGCCGAAGGCATTGAGGATTTCCAGGTCTCGTTCGCCTGCGACACCGGGACGCTGGGTACCTACCAACTGGACGAACTCAACGGCCTTCTGGACGAAGGAACCGACGACTCCAGCAGTAAGTACGATGAATGGTGGAACAACGTTCCCGGTGACAACCTGCCGGCGGCGAACACCGACGGCTTCTGCAATCTGCCTACCGCGGTCCGGCTGACCATGGTCGCCAGAAGCCTCGCTCCGGACGACTTGATCGATCCCGCCATTTCGAGTAACGGCCCCATGGATGTCGAGGACCATCGCTACTCGTCGCCCCGGCCCACGGACCAGTACCGCCGCCGTGTCCTGAGCACGACGGTCTACCCGCGCAATAACAAGGCCATGTGATCCTCGCAGCACCCAGACCGTAACGATTCCGCGGTCCGCGCCTATCGCGCATCGCCATTCGGCTAGAGCTGTTGATCTTCGTCGGTGATGGTCGACGTGGCCGCTGCGGTTCCGCCAGCGTGGGCGGCAGACGGCGCACTCGTGGGCGCGCCAGGGGGGGACGGGACCGGTGTTGTGGAAGGCGCGGTCGACGGCGCAGTCGACGGCGCGGTCGACGGCGTGGTCGACGGCGTGGTCGACGGCACGGTCGAAGGCGTAGTCGACGGCGCGGTCGAAGGCGTAGTCGACGGCGCGGTCGACGGCGCTGGTGGTCGTCCTGCGGGGGGAGGCGGTGGTGGAGCTGGGGCGGGGGGAGGCGGTGGTGGAGCTGGGGCGGGGGTGGGGCTCGGTGCCGGCGGCGGGGGGGATCCGGCGGAACCGGGTTCGGGGATGCCGCCAATGGCGCGGCCGGGACAGGCGGCGCCACCGGGACCGGAGCGGGCATTGCGAACGGTCGCGGTGGCGGTGCGGGTCTCCGCGGCAGCGCGTTGGCTGCGCCGCGCGCGGGTGGCACGGGTTTCGGGAACGCCGAGGCGCCGACGAAAGGCGAGGTCTTGAGCCATTGCACACTGCCCATCTGCTGGAACGAACCCGTGGCGCGAAAGCCGATGAAGCCGTCGGGCCGTTTGCCCATCTGGGCCGTCAGATCCATGATGGTTCGCAGCTTCTCCGAGCTTCGCAGCAGGCTGTCACTCGGTTTGAAACGCACGTAGAGATCCACGTGCGACGTGGCGATCGGCTGGGCGAGATGAATCTCCCCTTCCACGGTGACCTCGATATCCTGCGACTTGACCTGGACGTTTTGCAGATGTCCAATTCCCTTGTCGATGGCGATCTTGCCCGACAAGTCGCCAAGCCGGACCTTGGGCAGGCTCAGGCCGTCGGCGAGCATGGGATTGCTCGCGATCACGAGCTTGGCCTTGCCGTCCCCAAGCGTGCAGCCGCTACAGGTCCACGACAGGGTGCCCTTCGCCTCGGACGCCCTTTGTTTGGGCAACCCCACGTCCATCTTGAGATTGAGTCTTCCGGACAGCGGAAGATTGATGGCCTCTTTCACCCAGGGAACTTGGGCGAGATCGACTTCCCTCGCGCGTGCCCGAAGCGTCGTGTCGTCCTTGCCTGTCTTCATCTTGACGTCGATGTCGCCGCCAAAGACATCGGCGGAAACACTGTACGACTTGGTCCCGAAAAGGTAGGACAGGAGCGACCAGTCGAGTGTCGCCTTCTCGATCAGGATGCGGGTGGGCTTGCCGGTTCCACGATGGCGCGATACCAGCGACACACCGCGAAGCGACATCCCCAAGCCGAGCGACGGACCTGCGTGTTCCACTTCCATGTCGTAGCCGAAACTTGCGACCCGACTTGCCAGCAAGTCCTTGAAACGCGCGTAGGGCAGCGACACGTAAAAGACAACGGCGAAGATGAAGAAACCAAATCCGACAATGGAGCCGACCTTCCCTAGCCGGCGCAGCTTCTCGTTGACGACCATTAGACTAGCCCTTGCCCTTCCCCGCCGAGAGACCGCCCTTGAGCGGCGGCTTCTTGCCGCCACTCTTGAGCCTCTCGTAGGTGGTCGCGGTCAGATCCACGTCGACGGTGGAGCCATCCCCGCCGAAACCGCGCCGGATCTCCAGGCGCGTGATGAGAACCAGGGTACGGCCGGTTTCCACCTTGCTGAGAAAGGTGGCCAGTGATTTCAGATCGACCTTGCGCAACTTCACGTCGAGGCTGTGCTCGATGTAGTGCTTGCCGGCGGCGGCGTCGGGCCGGTCGGACGTTTCGGGAATCTGAATGCCCGCCTCCTTGGCCGCCGCCTCCAAATCGGCGGCGAGCTGTGGGGGAGCGTTGCCGATGCGTAGGGCTTGCGCCTTGACCCGCGCCTTCGCGTCGCGGAACTCATCGCTATGCTTGGCGATGTCGTCGAGGGCGTTGCGCAGATCCTGGTTTTCCTCGGCCATGGTTTGCATGGAATCGAAGACCAAATAGGCGACCAGCAGGACGGCACAGCCGACGAAGGCGCTGGCCAGGATCGCGATCAAGCGCCGCTCGCGCGCCGACATCCTGTTCCACTCCGCGGTGGCGTAGGCGGTCGGACGCCCGATCAAGGTTCTAAGCTTGGCGAACAAGCGCTGAAAAAGTCTCATGGGTTCCTCATGGGCACTTGGAGGCGATGGTCAGGCTGAACTGCTTGGCACCACCCGACACCTCGGTGATGGGCCCCTTGCTGATGTCCTCGAAACACTCGATGCCCTTCAGTTTGGCCACGATCTCGTCGACCGCGGCGGCGGAGTCGATGGTGCCCTTCATGGTGACTTTCTTCGGCCGGATGTCGAGATCCTCGATGTCGATCTGAACCTTGTCCGCGGGTGGAATGTGGGTGGAGATATCATCGAGCAAGTCATAGGCGGTCGCCTTCGGCAGCGGCGCCATCTCGTCGCGCAGGTTGCGCTTGAGCGCCGCCGAGACGTCCCTCGCTTCCATGCGAGCGTCGCCAAACAGCTCCTTGGTGGCAGTCTGGAATTGCGTCTTGAGCACGCGCTGCTCGGCCGACAGCCTGCGCAGCGTGATGGTGGCGTGAATGCCGATGCAAGCAATCAGGGACGCGGCCAGGACAATCAGATGCGACGCGCGCTGGCGCACGATGGAGAAGCTGGCCCGGTACTGGAATTCGCCCCGGCGCATGTCCAGTTCCTTGTGTCCGCGTGCCGCGACGTTCGCGATGGCGTCGGCGAGCACGAAGCGATCTGCCTCCGGCGGACTTGTGTCCTCCACCTCGATCAGCGAGCCATCCGGACCCTCCTTCGGCTCGGGCGGCGCAAGCAAGGGCCGCGCGGGAATGGCAAGCTCATCCTCCAGGAATCCCGCAAGCCCTCCCAGCCGCGCTCCTCCTCCCGCCAGCAGGATCTCCTCGACGGGCGCCTTGTCCTTGGTCGCGAAGCTGGCCAGGGTCTGCCGGAGATCGCGCAGAAGCGGCTGCAAGGCTTCGCGCACGACGGCGTCGACGTTCCTTTCCACATTGGTCGCGGCGGGCCGCCGACTGCTGGCCACGAAGCCAATCTGGGCCTTGCCCTGCTCGGCCTGCTCCCAGGTCCAGCTCCCCTTAGAGGCGCGCTGAAGGCACTTGGTGATCTCCTCGCCACCGTGCAGAAGCGTGCGGGCAAACACGGCCTCGTCGCCGACCACGAAACAAAGATGGGTTCGCCGGTGTCCGATATCCGCGATCACGCGGCAACCCATCACCCCCTCGTCGCTGACGACCGCAGGGCTCCGCGGCCGGTAGAGCAGTGGCGCCACGAAGAGCGACCGTGGATCCACGTCGCACGCCTGCATCGCCGCCAGGAAAGCGCGTACCTCTTCGATACGAACCGCCACCACCAGCGCGCGGCAACCCTCGTTGCTCTCGGCGACCTTTCCGCGCGCCGATAGCACGACGTGGTCGAGGAGCACGTCGTTGAGCTCGTGGATAATCTGGCCCTCCATCTCGTAGCCCACCACCTGTTCGATCTTGCGCGCGTCGGCGAACGGCAGTTCCAGCACCCGCAGGGTGAGCATGTCCCCTGGAAGCGCGAGGTAGGCCGTGGTCCCGCCCGGCAGCTTCGAGACACCCTGGCGCAAAGCCTCGAACTGGCGCTCGCTTGGGGGACGCTGGTCGGTGGGGACACGCTCCTCGTAGGTCGAGACGAGCCGCGTGTGGCGGAAGCCGACCTCGAGAACGGTGAACTTCACCGCCCAGGCGCCAAGGTCGATTCCGGTGATGGTGTGGGCCATGGTGCTGTTATTCCTCCCGCCAGTACTGGATGACCCCGGCAGCCTTTTCACTGGCGGGGTCGTTCGTGACCGGGTTGTCCAGACTGCGCGCGGTGTCCAGGATGGCCGTGATCCGTTTCTTCACCTTGCCGGACTCTCCGGTGGCCACGACCCGGTACACCCGCGGCGGCCCCACGTAGGCCACTTGCGATAGTTGCTGTTTGTTGATGGTGATGCCGGTCAGGTTCTGCATCATTTGGAAACGCGGATCGTCCTTGGCGAGCGAGCCCGCGGGATTGGTCAGCACGCCGATGACGGTGTCGAGGCTGTCGAAGCCGACCGCGGCACCACGCTCGCACAGCACGCTGGCCAGCGGATAGATCTTGTTGTCGTCGAGAATCGAGGGGTCGTCGGGAGGCTTCGTCGGATCGGGAATCAGCGCCGCACGAATCAGTCCCACGATGAGCGGGGTGCAGTCCCCCTTGATCGAGGCCAGGTTTACCTTACAGTTGGGGTCGCTGGCGTACACGGTCAAATAGGGGCGAAAGGCCTCGCTGAAATCCGCGTTCATCCCGCGCACCAGCGCGGTCTCGCCGACGGTGTCGTAGTAGTTGTTGTGCGCCAGGTACGGATCCGCACGCTGGTCGTAGCGGTAGTCTTCCGGCCCGGCGCTGTTGGCATCGATGCTGAACGTCTGCTCGTCGCCGTCGGCCCAGTCGATGAGGGCGCGCGCCAGATCCACGCGATCGACGAACATCCCGTCGGCGTCGGGCGTGGAAAAGAGCAGATCGTAGCGCGGCGACATGAAGAGCGCGGTGAGCAGCCGGAAGATGACGAGCTGGCGAGTCCCGGTCGGGGCCGGACCGCCTCCGCAGTTGATATCGATCTTGCCATCCTCGTTGGTGATCTCGGCGTCCATGCGTCCCTGCACGGCGCTTAGCCCCTTGGCCTGGCTGGTGTCGACGCCGATCATCGAGCCGAGCATGGAGACGTCGGTCTTGTTGCCCGCAAAGAAGCCGAGCAGGGGGCCGGTATAGTCGGTGACGCGCAAGCTGATGCCCAGGTCCTGCCCGGCCATGTCGGCCAGCATCTTCTGCGCCTGGGCCATGATCGGCTCGACGAACGTGAGCTGAATCTTGATGAGCATGCGCGACAGCTCCATCGCCGAGCGCGCGAGGTAGTGGGCGCGCAGCTCGTCGCGCGCGTTGGCGGCCTGGGCGACGTCCACGGTGGTCGCGTACGAGAATTGCGACACCAGTGCAATGAGCAGCGAAAGCGCGGAAATGGTCACCAGCAATGCCACGCCACTCTGCCGGTCCCGGCCGCGTCGATCCCGGAAACGCCGCCGTAGTGCCGCGCGGATCTTGTCGCCGGCTTTCGCGGTTTCTTCCTTTGGTGGGTGAGGTGCGTGCATGGTGCGATCAGGAGCGGTTGGGGCGGTAGTCGACGCGTTCGAGGGCATGGAGGCGGGCGATGCTGGTGAAGGTGATGGGCACCCCCCGCTCGTCGAACACGGTGAGCGAAATTTTGACCTGCGTGGGCAGGTATTGTTGTCCGTCGGCCTTGGTGGTGTCCCAGTCCTCGCGCCAGTCCTTCTGCTTGTAGTCGTAGTAGGCGAACTTCAGACGCGAGATGTCCGGACAAAGAATGTAGGTTTCGCCCGGGATGAGCTTGGGATCCTTGCTCTCGAGCCGACGCGTCTCGCGGCGCATGAGATTGGTAACGGTCGCGTCATCGGGATCGGGCTCGGTGAAGTAGCTGACGAGCGCGGTGTCGCCTTCCGCCGCATCGAAGCGCAAGCGCAAGTGGCCAAACCACGAGAAACGCAATTCGTCGAAGTCGTTGTGCGACTCCCCCGAGAACATGGTGCGCCGGTCTTGCGTTCCCACCGTCTCGGACGCGGACAAGTAGGCCATCTCGATCTCGCGGCTCATGCGCATGAGTGCCACCCGGACGGTGTGGGTACGGTCCTGGGACTTCTCGATGCGTGCCTTTACGCGCGCGGTCTGGGCGAAGGTGCCCCAAAGAAGCGAGGTCAGAAGCGCCATGAGGGCGAGCGCCAACATCATCTCGATGAGCGTGAAACCACCGTGCGGATAGGCGCGGGTTCGAGCTCGATTGTGACGGCGAATAGGCATGGTCATTTCTTCGTCGAGGTATTCGTGCTGGTGCTGGTGCTGGTGCTGGTATCCGTGGCTCCCGACGCAGCCAGCGCCACCGCGGTTTCGAGGCGGGAGGGATCGGTCAAGAAGTACACCACCTCGAAGGACTGTTCTGGCTTTCCGGCCTCGTCCCACATGATCCGCACGGTCAACTTGCGCACCGATTCTTGCAGGCCCAGGCGAATCGGATCCATGAGCGTGGACATGAAGCCGCCCATGAAACCGGAAAGCATCTCCATGGGGTTCGTCGACTGCGTGGCCGTGTTCGCCGCCTGTTGCACCTTCTGCGTGGCATCGGCCGGCAGCTCGATGCGTTCGACGTCGGTGTACCAGCGAAAGCCTGGAAATCCCTCCTCGGAAAAGTCGCCGTTATCCTCGCCGTCCATCTCCGCGAAACCGTACTCGAGCAGGCTCTGCTCCATCATCGAGATACGCGTGCGCGCGAGGAACGTCGCGGCCGTGGTCATGCGCGAGTGGTTGGCAGCGGCCACGTTGCTGGTCACGATGCGCGCGATCACCACCAGAGCCATGCCCAGGATGGCAAGCGACACCATGACTTCGAGCAGCGAGAACCCTCCCTCGCGTATGCGCGATCCGGTGGGCGCGGCGCCTCTGGCGAGTTTCATGGGGTTACCACCGTTCCCGAGTCGTCCACCTGCTGCTCGGTGTCGGGCTCGACGTAGGAATCCTTCACGATCACACGGCCGGTAAGAGGGTGCACGATGAGCGAATAGGAGGCTTCCTTGCCGTCCGATAGATGGATGACGGCCGCCTCGGTCATGCCCATGGGGAAGAAGTAGAGATACCCCTTGCCCTTGTCCAGGGGCTTGAGCAAGCGCGGTGTATAGACGTCTTCCAGGTACACGCCGGACTTGAGCGTGATGGGCTTGATCGCGATTTCATGGAAGGCCTCGAACTTCGCCCGCTTGGGCACGAAGGGCTTGGGCAGGTAGCGCGCGGGAATCTGCGAGTCGCCGAAGAACGATTCCTTCTCGGCCGCCTCCCGCTTTTCCTCTTCTTCCTTGGCGATCTTCTCGGCTTCTTTCTTGCGGCTCTCCTCCGTCTCTTTGCCGGGCCCGAGCGTGAACTCGTCCTCGGTCACCTCGGCCCAGTACTTCTCGTTGTCGAAATCCAGCACCAGGCGATGCACGCGCCCCGTGGTCGAGGAGCGGTCGAACAGATAGCGAATCGTCGCCGCCATGCGGGACGAGGTCGAGCGCAGATCGCTCTTGACCAAGCCGCGCAGGCCAACCACGGTGACCACCGTCACCAGCGCGATGATGACCAGCACGATCATCATTTCGATGAGCGTGAAGCCTTGCGCGAATGGTCTGCGTCCTCTCGCCACGGTTGCTCCGGATCTACTGCTCGACCGCTGTGATGTCGTCGGGCGTGCCTTCCTGGCCGTCCGGGCCCACTGAAACAACGTCGATGCCATCGACGTTGACCGTGCCCGGGCAGCGCAGGATGAAGTCATGGTTCCAGGGATCCTTCTGCTTCTTCGGCATGTATTTCTGGGCCACCAGATCGTCGATAGCCTTGGGACATTCGTTGTTGTTGTCGGTCATGTATTGCACCGTCTTCGACGCGATCTCGTTGACCGCCACCTGGGCGATGCGTTTCTGCGCCTTCTTGTACGATGAATAGACACCCACGCCGACCACCGACATGACGAGGCCGATGATGGCGAGCACGATCATGATTTCCAGCATGGTCATGCCGCCCTCCCCGACCCGCCTGCCCTGGCCAGCAACGCGCACGTGATGAGTCTTCGCAACTTTCATGGGGCTCTCCTTTGTCCGTATGTCCATTACCTATTGAACCATCTGACCCATCTCGATGATGGGCATGAGAATCGAAAAAACGATGAAACCCACCCCCACCGCCATGATGACGATCATGATGGGGGCGAGGATGGAGGTGAGCTTCCCCACCTCGGTCGCGACGTCGCGCTCGTAGGCGCCCGCGACATTCTCGAGCATGGCCTCGAGCTGGCCCGAGCGCTCGCCCACCGCGACCATGTGGCACATCATGGAGGGAAACTCGCCCGACTTTTTCATCGTGACCGCGATGGATTCGCCCTCCCGGATGGCCACGCGTGCGTCCTCGACCACCTTCTCCAGCACCGTGTTGTTGAGCACGCGTTTGACGATGTCGAGCGCGGTCAGCACCGGTACGCCCGACGACAGCATGGTGGCCAGGGTGCGCGCGAACCGCGCCACGGCGATGAAGCGTACCAACTTCCCGATCAGCCACAGCCGCAACTTGAGGCGATCGGTGAAGGCGCGCCCCTTGGGCTTGTGCATCCAGCGGCGCACGAGCAGGATGGTGACCACCACCGTGGGCAACACCACCCACCAATAGCCACCCATGATGTTGGCCACGAACACCAGCACCTGGGTATTCCAAGGCAGCGCCTTGCCCGAGTCGGCGAAGATGCCGGCGATGGGCGGAACCACGACCGTCATCAAGAAACCGAGCACCAGACTCCCCACGATGGTCATGAGAATGGGGTAGGCCATGGCGCTCGACACCTTCGAGCGCAGATCGATCTGGGCGTCGAGGAAGTCCGCGAGTCGGGCCAGCACCGCATCGAGATTGCCTGCGGTTTCTCCCGAACGGACCATGTTGGTGTAAAGCTCGGGGAATATCTTCGGATGCGCCGTCATGGCATCGGCGAACGAGCCGCCCTCGTTCACCTTCTGCTTGATCCCGGCCAGAATCATCTGGAACTTCTTGTTGTCCGACTGTTCCGAAAGCGCCCCCATGGCCTCGGCCAGGGGAATCCCGGCGTGCAGCAAGGTCGCCATCTGGCGCGTGAACACGGCCACGTCGCGCGGCTTGACCCGTTCGAAGATGCCCTTGAGGTCGACCTCGCGGCGCAGTCCCTTGGCCCCGCTGCCGCCGGTCGCGAGCGCCAGCTTCGACTGCCGGCCCCCGACCACCTCGCGCACTTCGCTGATGAAGATGTTCTCCTTGCGCAGGGTTTGGCGCAGCGCCTTGGGCCCATCCGATTCGCGCGTGCCAGCGGCCGACTTGCCGGCGGCGTTCAGTCCTTTCCAAGCATAAACCGGCATCGCTTGGCCCTAGGAGCTGTCTCCAGTGGTGATCATCATGACCTCGGCGGCGCTGGTCATGCCCGCAAGGACCTTCTGTGCGCCGTCCTCGCGCAGCGTGCGCATGCCGGCCTCGATGGCGGCGCGCTTGATGGTGCCGGCGTCCGCGTTCTTGATGGCCAGTTGCCGGATGCGGTCGTCGATCATCAGCAGTTCGTAGATGGCGGTCCGGCCCTTGTAGCCAGCATTGAGACAGGCGTTACAGCCGCCTTCGCGCGCGCGATAGAGCATGCCGGGGGGCGGAGGATCGCCGGATCCCTTGAAGTGAATGTGGCGAATGGAGCCGGAGAAGAAGGCGGCCGGATCGAGGCCCAGGCTGGCCAGATCGACCTCGGTCGGACGGTAGGTTTCGCGGCACTCGCGACACAGTCGGCGCACCAGACGCTGGGCCAAGAGCGCCATCAGCGACGAGGCCACCAGGAACGGCTGCACGCCCAGATCCACCAGGCGGGTGATGGCGCCGGCCGCGTCGTTGGTGTGGATGGTCGAGAGCACCAGGTGGCCCGTGAGCGAGGCCTGGATGGCGATTTCCGAAGTGGGCAGATCGCGGATTTCGCCGACCATGATGACGTCGGGATCGTGGCGCAAGAACGAACGCAGGCCGGTGGCGAAGGTGAGATCGATCTTCTCGTTGACCGCGACCTGCGAGATGCCGTCGAGCTGATACTCGACCGGATCCTCGATGGTCAGGATGTTGAGGTCGGGCGAATTGATCTTGGCCAGGCAGGCGTAAAGCGTGGTGGTCTTGCCCGAGCCGGTCGGCCCGGTGACGAGCAAGATGCCGTGCGGCCGGGTGATGAGATCGTTCATCGCCGTGCAGATGATCCTCGCCGAAGCCGATGTCGGCCAGGTCGTGCAGCACGGTCTCGCGGTCGAGCAGACGGATGGTGATGCGCTCGCCGCCCTTGACCGTCGGCGCGGTGGCCACGCGCATGTCGATGTCCTTGCCCGCGATCTTGCGCCGAATGCGGCCGTCCTGGGGCAGGCGTTTCTCGGCGATGTTGAGGCCAGCCATGATCTTCACGCGCGAGATGATCGACGGAACGAACTGCCGGGCGGCCCGACGTGTCTCGTACAGCACGCCGTCGATGCGGTAGCGGACGATGACGTCCTTCTCGCCAGGCTCGATGTGGATGTCGCTGGCGCGCTCCTTGACCGCGTTGAACATCAGGGCGTTGACCCAGCGAATGATGGGCGCCTCGTCGTTGACATCGAGGATGTCGACCAGTTCCTCCGCCTTGCCCATGTCATCTTCGTTTTCACCTTCGCCCAGGTTGCCGGCGTCCTGCTTGCGGCCATAGACGTGGTTGATGGCGTCGAGCAGCTTGTTGCCCGGCAGGAGCACGGGCGTGGACCTCGGCGGCGATCATGCCGCGCACGTCGTCGAGCGCGCCCACGTCGAGGGGATCGGCCGTGGCCACCAACACCGTATCGCCGTCCCAGCGCAAGGGAATCACCCGGTGCTGCTTGGAAAATCCGATAGGCACCTTGGCGGCCAGCTCGCCATCGATGTCGGCCACGGGAAAGTCGGCTCAAGAACCGGATACCTAGTTGCACTCCCGAGCGCCTTGAGCACATCCTCCTCGCTGCAGGCGTGGGCCTTGTGCAGGATTTCCCCGAGCAGTCCGCCCTCGCTCTGCTGCTGCGCGAGCGCCTGCTCGACCGCCGCAGGCTGGACCGCGCCGGCGGCGACGAGAATTTCACCAATGCGCTTGCGTGCCACGGCCACCTACTCGTCCGACTTCGGCTCGGGGGCCTCGCTTGTCGGGTGCCGCCGCCGCCGGCTGGGGAATCTTCGTCGGATGCGGGCGCTGTTACCGACGCCTTGCGCACGCCCGCGTTGTCCTCTTTCTGCTTGCTCTCCGTCTCCGGTTCCTCGCTGGGCTCGATGGGCGTGGATTCGTCGCGCTGGTCGCGCTCGCGGATGAGCTGGAGCTGCCGCTCGTCCTCTTCCATCTCGCGCACGCTGCGGTTGATCTCCTCGATCATGCCGCGTTTGCGATGGGTATCGATCTCTTGCTGCTCCAGTTTCGAGGTGTCTTCCAGCGAGCTGTAGCGCTCGATGAACTCGCGCCGTTCGCGCAGCTTCTTCTCCGCCACGCGGCGCAGGTCGGAGAGATCCGACACCACGTAAGGCGTGATGGCGATGAGGATATTGGACTTCTTCACGGTCTTGGTGGTGTTGCGGAAGAAGAAGCCAAGCACGGGGATGTCGCCGAGGATAGGAATCTTGGTGACGTTCTCGGAGATTCTGTCAGCCATCAGTCCACCGATGACGACGGTCTGCTGATCGCGCGCGACCACCGTGGTCTTGACGGAACGTTTGGACGTGGCCGGCCCCATGCCATTGTAGTTTTGGGATTCCACGTCGGAAATCTCCTGGTCCACATCGATGCGAATGATGTCGTGCTCGTTCACGCTCGGGGTGAGCTTCAGTTTCAACTCGACCGGCTGGCGCTGCACCGAGGTGAAGGGCAGATAGCCAACGCCGCCCCCAGCGGTGGGCCCCAGGGCCGCGGTCGTCGTGCCGGGGAAAGGCAACACCTCACCGACCGAGATCTCGCCTTCCTGGTTGTTCATGATCAGGATGTGGGGGTTGGATAGGATGTTGACGTCGTTGTTGGTCTGCAGGAGCTGCAGGAACACGCCGAACGACGGGATGTTGATGGGCAGTCCCTTGAACAGGGTGCTGTTACCCAGGTCGCCGGTGGTGGGGCCGAACAGGGCGGCGCTGAGACCGCCCAGATTGTTGACCAGGGCCGTCGGGTTCATGGTGTTGTTCGCATTGAACCCGCCCAGGAGCAGGGAGGGCTGTCCGGCCACGGATTCGCCGGTACCAGCGTGGTAGGAAACACCCACCGTGCGCGTCTTATCGAGCAAGACCTCCATGATGGTGGCGTCGATGAAGATCTGCTTGCGGGGCGAGTCGAGCTGTTCGATGACCTTGCGCAGCGACTGGTAATCCTTGAAGCTCGACATGATGAGCAGCGAGTTGGTCGGCGCATCGAAGGCGATGCGAACATCGCTCTCGAAAAGCAACGAGGCGGGGCTGGACTGGCCGGGGGCAGCGCCCGCCGGGGCAGCCGCGTGCGCTTCCACCGTGACGGTTGGTGGTGAGCGATCCGGAAATCTGAACCCCCGTGATGGCGCTCAAGGTGGCGGCAAGCTCGTCGCAGTTGGCGTTCGCGCAGTAATAGACGTGGAAACGCCCTTCGCTGCCGCGGCCGGATTCTTCCAGCGGCACGTCCAGCTTGCGCACCAGCGCCACCAGCCAATCGTACGCGCGCCGGTTGGCCATCACGATGAGGCTGTTGGTCCGTTCGTCCGGGATCAACTTGGTGATGGTCAATTCGGTCGTCAGCTCCCCGGGAGGCCCGGCGTGTTGCTTGGGCTGGGGATGGGATGCGGCGCCCTTGCCGCGCTGGCCGGTGCCGAGGAATTCGACCGGGACGATCTCGGCGAGCCGAGAGGCCATATCGAGCACCGACATATTTTTCACGCGAATGACCCAAATCTGGTCGCGCTGGTTCGAGGGCGAGTCGAATTGCTTGATGATCTTGACCAAGCGGTTGATGCTTTGGGACTGGTCGGTGATGATGATCGACGAATGGTAGGCGATAATGTCCCCGGTATCGGTCTTGAGTCGGTTGAGCACGTTGTTCGTGAGATCGAGCGCATCGAGGTACTGCAAGCGCACCAGCTTGGTGACGTAGCGGCGGTCGCTGGGCGCGCGCTGGCCCTCCCCCATGATGGGCAGAGGTGTGTAGCGCGCCTTGGCGTTCTCGACCACGCGCAGGAATTTGCCCGCCGGCTCGACCGTCAGACCGAGCGAATCCAGCGCCGCGAAGAACAGCCGGTACGCCTCCTCCGGGGTGATGAGCTGGGGCGAGACGATGGTGAGCTTCTTGCCCTGAACCGGCACGGCCACGATGAACTGCGCGCAGGTGATGCTGGAGATCCACCCGATGAGATCCATCACCTCGGTGTCGGGCTTGAGATTGAGGCGGACGATGCGCTTGCCCGCCGGAAGCTTCTTACACGAGTTGAACTCCTTCTCGCCAGGTATTTCGACGATCCCCGCCGCGCCGGAATCGCCCGGCTTGGCCGTCGCCGGCGGGACATGAGGCCCAAGCTTGGCCGCCGGAGGCGCCGGCTTGTTCACCCCAATCGGGGGCGGGGAAAACCTACCGGCTCGCAGGGCACCAAGCGGGGACGCTCTTCTCGGGAACGGCCGCATGCCGGGCGCGGGTGTCGGCGACGCGGGTGGGGTTGGCGCCTGCCCCTGCGCAACAGCCCCTTCGGCCATCGCGACCGCCAGGTAGGAAACGACGATTGCTGAAAGAAAACGCTTCATCGGATGTTGTATTCCTTCGTGACTTTCTGGCTGTTGCGCTCCATGCCCAGGGAAAGATGGCTAGCGGACTTGAGCTTCGCGTAGACCTCCAAGGCCTTCTCCGGGCTGGTGATTTCGAGCCCGTTGATCGAGGAGATGATGTCGCCGTTCTGCATGCCGATCATCGCGAACGGACCATCGGGCCGGACCGCAAACAGGCGGAATCCCGCGGCCTTACCGTCCCTCATCTCGGGCACGATGCGGGCGGAGCGCGAGAGCAGCGCCATGTTGCCGAGCACGGATTCGAGCGTGCTGCGCTGAAGCTCGTACTTGTTCTCGCCTAGCTTCGTGATGCCCTTGGCGAGGTCGGCGGCAAAGGGATCCGGCACTCTTGGCCGCTGCCACCACCGGGGTCGGAGGCGGCGCGGGCGACTCGAACAGGTCGATGTATTCGGCCTTGCCGTCGTTGTCAAGGTAGACGCGGGTCTCGAGGATCTCGGTGACCGTGGCGCCATGAATCTTGCTCCCGACCGGAAAGGCGCCCATGGACTTGTCCTCGGTGTCGCGCATGACCGCGATGGACCACTGGATGCCGTTGGGTGGAGGCGCGTACATGATGGCCAACAGGGCGAGCGGCAGCGTGGTCTTGGTCTGCTGGTCGGTGGTGGTCTCCGGGCCGGACGGCGCCGCTTCGTCGAGCAGCGGCGGGCAGGTCGAGCAGAAGATGTTCCGCTTCAAGATGGCCTTGGGATCCTTGCTGAAGACCGGCTTGGCGGTGGATTTGAGCGGCCTCTGCGGCCCACTCCGAGCGGGCATGGGCGTGCTGGCCAGTCTCGATTCAACTGCGCCGGAAGCCGCCATGCCCAGAAACGCCGCGCACAGAGCGACAACCGCAAGGTCTACGGCCCACAGGTACTTTCGCAGCAGGGTTTCCACGGTCTGCTCCACGCAAGAGCAACACCGGGGCCACATCGGCGGCGCGTTAAATCAAGTAATTTCATATAGTTATGAATGCGCAACCGACGATCTTCCTGCCATTTTGGCAACTGCCGACCTACCGGGGTTCGTCGGGCGCGCCCTCGCCGTCTGCGCCGCCATCGCGGTCTTCTTCCAGGCGTCGATAGATGGTCCGTGTGGCAATGCCGAGCAACTGCGCGCACAGCCGCTTGTCGCCGCTCACATGGTTCAAGGTGGAATGAATCACGCGGCGTTCGATCTCTGCCAGCGGGGTGCCGATGGCGAACGTGACGGATTTCGTGTCGCTGCTGTTGCCTGTACCGGTACGCACTTCCACCGGTAGATCCTCGATCTCCACGGTCGCGCCACGCGACAGCACCACTGCGCGTTCGATGGTGTTCTCGAGCTCGCGCACGTTGCCAGGCCACTCGTAGCGCATGAGGGCCTCGGCCGCGGGCCGGGAAAAACCCGTGAGCTGGCGACCGTTGCGCTCGCAGTAGAGGCGCAGGAAGTGCTCCGCCAGCAAGGGAATGTCATCGCGCCGTTCGCGCAGTGGCGGCATGCGCAGGGCAATGACGTTGAGTCGATAGTAGAGATCCTCGCGAAATCGTCCCTCCTTCACCTCCAGGCGCAGATCCTGGTTGGTGGCGGACACCAGACGCAGGTCCACCTTGGTGGTGCGACCGCCTAGGCGTTCGACCTCGCCCTCCTGCAATACGCGCAAGAGCTTCACCTGAACGTGGGTCGGAATCTCACCGATCTCGTCCAGGAAAAGGGTACCGCCGTCGGCCTGGAGGAAGCGTCCATCGTGGCGCTGAACCGCTCCGGTGAAGGCACCGCGTTCGTAGCCGAACAACTCGGCCTCGAGGATGGTTTCGGGCAAGGCCGCGCAGTTGACGGGCACGAAGGGACCCGCGGGACGCTGCGAAAAGCGATGAATGGCGCGCGCGATCAGCTCCTTCCCGGTACCGGACTCGCCGAGGAGCAACACGGTCGCCATGGACGGCGCGGCTTGCATCACGGTTTCCATCAGACGCCGCCACGGCAACGACTGGCCGATCACGGCCTTGTGTCGCTCGGCCTCGAGTTGCGCGCGTAACGAGCGGTTTTCCTGTACCAGGTTGCGCTTCTCGAGTGCCTTGGTCACGGCCCGCACCACCTGGGCGCGTTTGAGCGGCTTGGTGACGAAGTCGTAGGCGCCGTGCCTCATGGCATCGACCGCGTTCTCGACGGTGCCGTAGGCGGTCATCAGGATGGTTTCGGTTTCAGGCGAAACGCTCCGGCTGGCCTTGAGCAAGTCGAGCCCGGACATCCCCGGCATCACCAGATCGGTCAAGAGGACGGAGATCGGCTCGCGCCGAAGAATCTCCAGTGCCTCGCTCCCGCTCTGGGCGGTCAGCACACGCAGTGATTCCTTCTCGAAGATCTTGGCCAACGGCTCGACGATTCCGGCTTCGTCGTCCACGACCAAGATTGTGGGCATGGTTCCCCCCACGGCCTCGGCCACATGCGCGTTCTCGCCCGGCGCTTCCTTGCTCACGTCGTCATATCCAGGTTCAAGTCGAGAGATTCAACCTTGGTGCCACCCTCATCGTCGTATTCCGCTGTCACAACTTGCCGTAACCACTCGATCCATGACGAAACGAGACGTCATGGACCAGTTCGTCAATTGTCATCTTGTCACAAGTTATGCCTACATGCCAAATATCGTGCCACTTTGACAATCATACTAGATAACTTAGTATAGATGCGTCACAAGGTCCGGAGCGCGATCTCCGGCCCGTTTCGCGTATTTCTTGACACGTGACAGATGTTCCGTACCATACGTATGTTCAGTAGCTGACCAAAGGAGCAGGCATGGGAGATCTTACCATCGTACGGGAAGAAGAGCCTGCGGGCGGCTTGACCGACAGACAGCGCCACGTGCTGGACTTCATCAGCGACTCCATCAGGAAGCGCGGTTACCCTCCCACGCTGCGCGAGATCGGCAGCCACTTCGGCATCCGGTCCACCAACGGCGTGAACGATCACCTGCGCGCGCTCGAGAAGAAGGGCTTCCTGCACCGTGAGGATCTGAAATCGCGCGCCCTGCGACCGCTCTTCACCTCGGAGGAATTCGTCGAGGTCCCGGTGCTCGGCAAGGTCGCCGCGGGCCAGCCTTTGCTCGCGGTGCAGAACTACGAGGACACGGTCAAGATCGACCGTTTCTTCATCGGCCAGAATCGCGAGGTCTTCGCCCTGCGGGTGAAGGGCGATTCCATGATCGAAGCCGGGATCTTCGACGGCGACTATGTGTTCATCCGCAAGCAATTGCAGGCCTCGTCTGGCGAGATCGTGGTGGCCATGATCGGCGACGAGGCAACGGTCAAGCGTTACTACCCGGAGGGCGACACCATCCGGTTCCAACCCGCCAATTCCGCGATGAGCCCAATCGTCGTACGCAAGCGTGACTTCCGCAGCGTAAGTCTGCTCGGCGTGGTCATCGGCGTCTATCGCAAGATGACATAAGGCAGGACAAGATTGAGAGGGAGTGGCGAGTTTGCCCTCGGCATCGAGGGATGTCAGACGAGCGCGCCGTACTCCTCGGAAACCATGAACGTCACCAGTTCGCGCATGGCCAGGGAAGCGCGCACCTGTTCCTGCCTTTGCGTGACGGTCGCCGTTTCCTCCGAGTCGCTGCCGTCCTTGAGCAGCCCGCCGAGAGCGCGCAGGGCCGCCAGGGGACGACCGCACGCAAGCAGGCCCACCCGATCCGCGGTGTAGCGGCAGCCACGGATGTAGTCGTCGAGATCGGGCGGATTGGCCAAGGCATGGCCCGCGTCCGCGATGAGATCGTCCTTGTGGGCCTCGATGGGTAGAAGCGCCGCGATCTCAGGCTTGCGCAAGCGCGTGATCCACAGGGCCGTGGCCTCGTCGGTGCCTTCCTCGGCGATCTCGAATGGCGTACCAGGCGCGCCGGCCACACGCAGCACGGCTCGCAACATCCCGCGCAGGTTGTCCGGCGACATGCGCAGAACGGCGAGCGTTCCAGCGCGCGCTTGCTCGAGGGCGCGTGCGACGAAGAACCGCAGGTCCTCAGCCGCCAGGGACTCGGCTCTGCGTCCAATGAGGATGCTAAGAGGTTGCGTTGCCGTGAACGTCACGTCCACGCCGTGACCCTGGGCGGCGATGGGCACCGGCCGGGCGCCCAGTAGCTCACGCAGTTCCTCGCAGATCGCAACCGTCCTCTCCTGAAGTGGGGCCGCCGGCTCGTCGTACGCCGCGGGCCCGGCACTGGCGAGGGCGCCCGCAAGGTGGTGCAAAACCTTGCGCAAAGGCCCTCGGCACAGCGGATGGACGGCACTGCCCGGCGCGAATGCCTCCGGGCGAGGCGTCGTCGTCTCGCCCAGGTCGGAGAGTCGCTTGCTTCGCTCCGATGCCCGAATCGATGAAGTGGGCCAGGCTGTACGCGGATCGGGCGAGCCCAACCTGGCCCTTGCCTTCGACGATACGCGCCAGCACCATGGCGCTCCCCGCATCGCCCGGATCATTGGCGATGCCGCGCACGGCGGCGGCGGCCATTTCCTCCTCGAAGCCGGGAGACCCGGCCGTGCGCACGAATGTCAGTACTGCGTCCAGGGAATCGAGATCGCCACGCGCGACCCTGGACACGAGCTCGCCCAGACGCCTGACCGCAACTTCGGGCCGCAAGGGTGCGCCCAGCAGCGTGGACTCCAAGGCCGACTTGGCCAGCGTCTCGTCGTGCCGTGCGAGCAGAGCCGCCATCGCCACGAGCAAGCCCAGATCGTCCCCATCGGCCCTCGGAACGGGCGAGGCTTGAACCAGATCCGAGCCAACATCGGCCAGATTCGCCAGATCGGCGTGGGCCCAATAGTAGGCCACCAGACGACCAAGGGTCGGCGCAAAGGTCGGGTCCAGGTCGGAGGCGCGCAAGTAGGCTTCGTTGGCGCCTTCCACGCCGGCCAAGGATGTGCGCAAGATCTCGCCCTTCCGGAACAGCGCCTCGGCCTTCTTGGAGGGATCGGTCAAGATGCGCGACAGTCGCTCGAACATCGCCGCGGCGTCGCGGTGAAGCCCGAGCCGCCCATACGTCGTGGCGAGAAGTTCCAGGGTCGAACCACGATCCGGTTCGCTCGCCAGCGCGAGCTCGAGGTTCTGCCTCGCCGCCTGGAGGTCGCCGAGACCGAGATAGACTTGGCCCAAACGCTGGCGGGCCTGCGTGAGCCGATCGATGGATTCCTTGGGCACGAGCCGCACCACTTCCTGCAAGTGCAGCGCCGCCTCCGCCAGATCCCCGCGCGAAAGCGCGAATTCCGCCAGCGCCTCGCGCGCCCCATGGTTGTACGGGTCGACCGCCACGACCTCGCGATAGGCGGCTTCGGCCTCGGCGTGATCCCCGAACATCTCGGCCAGTTCGGCTCGGCGATAGGCCAGGGTGTGCGGCGACAGCGCGGCGTCGGCGCCGGGTATCCTGGAAAGACGGGTATAGGCCTTGCGCGCCTTCTCCCACGCCTGCCCGCGGTAGGCCAGATCGGCCGAAAGCGCGAGCGCGGACGCCGAATCGGCGTTCAGCAACAAAGCTTCCTCCAGTTCGTCCTGCGCCTGCAAGATCTCGCCGCGCGCGACAAGCAAACGTGCGTGAATCACGAGCTGATCCACGCGCAAGCGCGGCGAGCGATCCAGCAAGGCGGCCTTGTCGAGCATCTGTTCGGCTGTCTGCAAGTCTCCTTCGCGCTCGGCGGCCTCGGAAAGCGCCACTTGGAAGCGCGCCCGGAAGAGGTCTGGCAGCGCAGGCACCTTGGCCAACAGATCTTGCCAGGCGCGGTTGCGTGCTTCCACGTCGTCGAGTCGGCCATAGGCTTCGAAGAGCGCCTTGGCCACGAAGAGATTGTCGGGCACTTCGACCTGGAGCTTTTCGAGGACGGTGATGGCAACGTCCTTGGCCACCGTGGGCTTTGACAGCGCCTCGGTCAGCAACTTGGTCAGACCAGGGCGATTCTCGTCGCTGGCCCGCATGCGCAGGTGTTGCAGACACAATACCGCGTCCATGACCTCCCCGGCCTTCGCGGCCAAATCCGCCCGCAGGATCAGCGATTCCTCGTCCAGATTCTCTACCGCCAAGGATTGCAGGATGGCCAGTGCCGGCCGCGATCCCTCGGGTTGGGCGGCGCACATGCGTGCCCGGGCCAGCAAGAAAGCGGGAACCTCTTTCTCGGGCGTCACCTCCAGCCGCCGCGCAAGGATCCTGCTTGCTTCGTCGAAATTCTCCTGCTCGATCGATAGCGCGTGTAAGGAATCGAGCAGTGGCGGCGTGCCGGGCGCGTGTTCGAGGAGCCGACGAAGAATCCCCTCGGCGCGCGGCCGTCCCGCGGGCGTGCGGGCGAGCAGCGCGGCCAGATCCATCCCCACCGCCATGCCGTCGATAGGCCCTTGCTCCGAGAGACCCTCACGATCCACCATGACCCAAAGCTTGCCGAGCCAGTGCTCGAGCTCGTCGGAGCGCGACTGGCTCTTGCAGATGAAAGCCATGCGGTCGAGCAACGCGATGTCCTCCTGATTTTCGTCGAGCAGCTCGCGATAGATGGCCTCGGCCGCGGCGAGATCGCCCTTGCGCTCGGCCGCCGCCGCCAAAGATCGCCTGACACGACGCCGATCCTGCTGGTCGGACAGGGTGGATTCCCGCACGGCCAGGAGGTCGTGCAATTTCTCCTCGTGGCCGAGCGCACGTAGCGCCTCTGACACGACTTCGATGCGGGCTCCGGCAGGCTCGGGGGCGAGTCCCTCCGCCAGGTGTCGTTCTGCCTCCGCATGCGCGCCCTCGGCAAACGCGACCTGGGCCGCGCGCAGGTGGGCCTCGGCCAGCCCGGCCGGAGACAGGCTCTTCGCCGCCGTCGAGCTGCGGTAGCCGGCTGCCGCCTGCACGCGCTCGCCGGCATCCCATCCAATCCGCGCCAGATGAAAGACCGCTTCCTCATCGCCCGGTGAGAGATCGAGAAGCACCCGGCAAGCCTCTTTCGCCTCCTCCGGCCGGTCGCCGGTTTCGACCAGCAGCCGTATGAGCACGCGCAGCACCGCCTTGCCCTGGTCCGGCCTGGTTTCGCCCAGGTGCCGGCGGAGGGTCTCGATTGCGCTGGTCAGAAGGCCCGCCGCAAACGCCAGTCGCTCGAGTTCGGCTAGCACTCTCTGGTCGGCCGGCGACAACCTCAGCGCGATTTCGAGCACGGACAAGGCCTGATCCGGTGCGTGTAGCTCACGCCAGTCGATCCGTGCAGCCTCCATCAAATGGTCGATCTTCTCGTCCGTACTCTCGGGAACGCGCGCATCCCCTGCCCATCCCGCCAGCGCCTGGGCCGCACTCGCGAAATCTCCACGCCGTAGCAGCAACTCGGCCAGTGCCCGCCATGCCGCCGCAACGATGGGCCCGGGGGCGTCACCTTCGATGCAAACCGCGAACCAGTGCGAAGCGGCCTGATCGTCGCCCAGGGTCAAGCGCACGAGCCCCATTTGGTAGGCCACCTCGGCCCGCGACAGGGCAGTTTCCGGCCATTCCTCGCGGGAAAGCAGCACCTCCAGCGAGGATGCCGCCTCGGCAACGAGCGCGGTGTCCCTGGCCACCCCACCCCGATGGACCAGCTCCAGCACCTGGGCCACCTCGTCGCGCACGTCCGGTTCGACGACTGCGGATTCCTCGCCGATGCTGGTCAGAATCTCGTTCCAGCGCCCTTCCACCGCCTGCCGCAAGATCTTGGCCCGCGCCACCGGCCGAAGAGTCGAACGCACGACCAGTGCGCGTTCGAGCGTAGTCAGGGCTTCGTCGGTCTGCCCGGAGGCCGCCAGCTCGCGGGCCGCCGCGACGAGCGCGCAGCTTTCGTCCTCCCTCCTGCCCTGCTCCTCGGAAAGTTGCGCGACCTTGGCAAACAGCGCGGCCGACTCCCCAGGCTGCCCCCGCACCGACGCGATCACGGCCAACGCCAGCTGGCCGGGAACGAACTCGGGCCAGCGCGCGAGCGCCGCCTGCGCGAGATCCCCCGCCTGGGGCAACGTGCTTTGACCGGCCAGCAGGAGTTGAAGAAGGCGTGTGGTGCCGACCCGATCATCGGCTTCGAGCGGCGCAAGCGCCTGGAGCTGATCGAGAGCGGTCGCGATGTCCCCGCGCGCAAGGGCGCTCTCGACGGGCGCGCAGCGGGCGGCAAACTCCCGCATGGGATAGGCCTCGGGGCTGGCGTCCTCGCCGAGCAGGGGGTCCTCGGGCACATGGGAGTCCGCCAGCGAGAACACCAGGGGCAGGTGGGTGGTCTTGCCGACGCCGCCGACGACCCGAATCTGCACCTGGGCACGCTCGGGAAGCCGCCATCCGTACATAGGCAGAATCGCGAGCATGGACAGTTCGCAAACATCGATACGAATGTCCGCGGGGCTGCGAATATGAAGCAGCGCGGGTAGGGCGAGTTCGGGCGCGCTGTCGAGATTGGCGGGCGATTCCGCGCCGAGCGCAGAGAAGAGCGCGGTCACGACCAGCGGCGCCGGGATCGGCAGGAATCCATAGGCGCGCACGTCGTACACGCAAAGGCTCGCGCTACGCGGTGGCTCCGGTGACACCACTGCCGTCGCGGTGATTTCGCTCTCGTGGCCCCCAAGCTGGACGCGCGCGCTGAGGGTGAGGCGGGCGCCCTCGATGCTCACCCGCGGATCGAAGATGCCGAAGTCGCGCAGCGGCGCCTGGGCCAGAATGCCGTTCAGATCCCGGCTGCCCACGGCGAGCGCCAGTTCGCGCAAGCGCAAGCGCCGATTCTTGAATCGGGCGACGCCACCTGACAGGTCGAAGGGAAAGTGTAGATTCGGGATTTCGAGCTCGAGGGTATCGACCCGACCGAGGCCCTCGAAATCGCGGCCAGTAAGGCTCAGCAGGCCGCGCCCTTGCACGAACGTGAGTCGGAACGCGCCTTCGCTGTCAGCCATGGTCTGCCCGCCTAGGCTGATTGTAGAACAACCGTACGCGACGGCCACCGAAGTATGCCAGGAGCAGCAGGCTGAACGTCATCCCCATGCCGGTGATCGCCAGGGGTACATCGACGAGAAACATCCGTGCCTGCTGCGCGACCACCTCGGCAGTCGGGGCCGCGTGGCCAGCCCGGGCGGCATCCTTGGCGAGCGCCTCGGTCAGGGTTGGCAGAAGCCAGGGCACCGTCCGCCGCACCACCACGAGCAAGAACACGACGTTGCCCAGGCAGACCAGAATACCAGCCCAGGCGGCCAGCAAGGACGCTCGCCGGCCGCGCGCATCACCGGAGAACACCGCCGCGACCGCGAACAAGTAGGTGAGCCCCAGCCCGAGGCGGGCCAGGGCGTGAACCGAAAGGACGGCGGGACGCTGGCGCGAAAGTGCGTTGCCGAGCACGACCTGCCCGCGCAACAGAGCCTGCTGCTGCGGATCGAGGCTGCCATCCAGGTTCAGGAACTCGGGCTTCCCGCTGATCACCCGATGCAGGTCGGTCACACTGCTGAAAAACATGCGCCCACCGAGGAGCAGCATGAGCACGGTGAAGAACATCATCCAGCGCGGCCGGCGCCGCTTCCCCGCCACGTCCCCTTGCTCGCGGCCCCAAGTCATGGAGGACTAATAGAGCTGCGGCGGCGAGCAAGGTTCGTACTGAATCGCCCCCTCTTGACCGCCTTCGTAGCGCAGGAGATCGACATTCACTTCAATCTGCTTGGCGTCACGCGCCTCGCGGCAGCGCTGCAGCGCCCACTCCATCACCACCATACCGGCCTTGCGTTTGGCCGCGTCCTCGATCAGGCCAACCCTGTTCTTCTCGAAATCGGCGGGGTCGGCCTGCTTGCGTTCCTTCAGCTTCACGACGATGAAACTTCCCAGCTCCTCCACGGGACCGGCGATGGGTGCGTCCTTGGTGAGCGCGAAGATGGCCTTGGCCAACGTCGGCGCATTCCCGATGGTCGCCACCGTCGTGCCATGACGGGAAAAGAGTCCGGTTTCCTCGGCCGCCACGGCGTTGCTATTCGCCGCACCGCTCTCGCCCTCCTCCGGGGCCGGAAAGAGATCCTTCAGGCTCTTGTCTGGCGACGTCTTGATCTTGGCCAGGGCCGCGTCCGCCTCGGACTTGGCCATGGCCTTGCTCTTCTCCTCGCGCAGGCGGCTCTCCGCTAACTCCAGCTTGGCCGCATCGAAGCTGATGTTGCCTTCGCGCGTGCCCTCCGAGGTGACCAGAACGTAGCCGCTCGCGGTCTTGATCGGGCCCACCAGTTCCCCATCCTTGGCCGATGTCAGCTTTGCGTCGACGGCGGGATCGAGCATGGTACCACCCACGCGCTGCCAGCCGAGATCGCCCCCACGCCCCTTGGTGCGTTCGTCCTCGGAAGCAGCCTTGGCGACCTTGGCGAATGCCTCGCCCTTGCGGATGCGCGCGGCCAAGCCCTCCGCCTTCTTCTTCGCCGCCGCGTCGTCGGCTGCCGTGGGCTCGGCCGTGAGCTTGACCAGGATCTGCCTCAGATGGCGCTGCTTGGGCTGCTTCTCGTAAAGCGCGGCCTTACGCTCGTCGTACAGCTTCCTCAGCGCCTGCTCGTTGACCGACGCGTACTTCGCGATCTCCTCCGGCCGCAGATCGATCTCGGACTCGTAACGGCGCACGGGAAAACGCAGATACTCGACGTTCACTTGATTCGCCCGCCGCGTCCAATCCTCCTTCACCTCGAGGGGCGAAATCGCCACCCCGGCGCTCAGGCTGTCGCGCATGTCGTTAGCCAGCATTTCGCGACGCTGCTCTTCGATGAATGACCGCGGGGTCATGCCCATCTGGTACTGCACGAACTTGCGAAAGCGGTCGTATGAGAACTTCCCATCCTCGTTGAAGATGGTGGCGTTCTGTTCGCGACCGAGCCCGATGATCTTGGACGCGCCCAGGAGATCCTCGACCTCCTCGTCGGTGACCCGAAATCCGGCTCGCTCGGCCTCGCTAGCCATGATCTCGCGGTCGATGAGCATGTCCATGACCGTCTCGTGCAAACGCATCATCTTCGCCTTCTGCGGAGGGATATTCTGAGCACCGACCATCATCATCCCGTACATGTAGTCCTGGCGGGTCAGGAGATGGCCTTCCACCCGCGCGCCTTCGATGTCGGGCTGACCGCGGCCACGGCTGCAGCCACTTGGGGACTGTGGTCCGAAGTTGATGATGAAGACTGCGATCAAGATGCCGAACACCACGTAGATGATTAACGACCGTGACTGTTGACGCATCTGCTCGAGCATGAATCTGGATCCTTCCTTGCCGGTTCTCTAAAAAGGTGCGGCAATCTATCACGGACTTCGCGGGAAGCGGAGCGGGGAAAGCGGAACACAATCTCGCGTCCGCCGCGCAGGGTCGATAAGGAACGGACATAGCGAATTAACCCCGGGTGTGCTAATAGGGGGACCTGCTTGATGCGAAGGGCGTGACGCAAGCCTTTTGCCAAGCGCAACGCATGCTGCTCGATTGGGTCTACGGGCTTTTTTCAAATGATCTCGCCATCGATCTCGGAACGGCGACGACGCTGACCTTTGTGCGCGGCAAGGGGATCGTGTCGAACGAACCCTCGGTGGTCGCGGTTCAGCGTTCGGGCAACGGCACCAAGAAGGTACTCGCGGTGGGCAAGCAGGCCAAGGAGATGCTGGGCCGCACCCCGGGCAACATTGCGGCCGTGCGCCCGATGAAGGACGGCGTCATCGCGGACTTCGAGGTCACGGAGGCGATGTTGCGCTACTTCATCACGCGCGTTCACAACCGCCAGACCCTGGTCAAGCCACGCATCATCATCGGCGTGCCCTCGGGAATCACCGAGGTCGAGAAGCGCGCCGTGCGCGACTCGGCGCTCGCCGCTGGCGCGCGTGAGGTCTATTTGATCGAGGAGCCGATGGCCGCCGCTATCGGTGCCGGCCTCCCCGTGACGGAACCGTCGGGCAACATGATCGTCGACATCGGCGGCGGCACGACCGAGGTGGCGGTCATCTCGCTGGCGGGCATCGTGGCCGCGCGTTCGATCCGCATGGCGGGCGACAAGCTGGACGAGGCCGTGGTGGCCTATATTCGGCGCAAATACAGTCTGCTCATCGGCGAACGCACCGCAGAGCTAGTGAAGAAGCAGATCGGAAACGCCTACAGCCTCGACGAGGTCGAGTCCATGGAGATCAAGGGACGCGATCTCATCGCCGGCGTGCCCAAGACCATCGTGGTCACTAGCGACGAGATCCGTGAGGCCCTGGCCGAGCCGGTGGGCGCCATCGTCGAGGCGGTGAAATCCGTACTCGAACGCACGCCTCCCGAGCTGGCCGCCGACATCGTCGATCGTGGCATCGTGCTCACCGGCGGCGGCTCGCTGCTGCGCAACCTCGACGTGCTCCTGCGCGAGGAGACGGGACTGCCGGTCATGGTTTCCGACTCGCCCGAATGCGCGGTGGTGCTGGGCACGGGGCGCGCGCTCGACGAGCTCGCCTTGCTCAAGGAAGTCGCCCTGCAATAGCGGCATTTCACCTGGCTCGCCCGCAGGACGGGTCGTAGATTCGCTGCGCACGAACGATGTCTCCCACCGGCCACAGGCAGAAGGTTCGCGAGGTCGCGATCATCACGACGGCCTTCGTGCTGTCGCTTTTCTTGCTCAGGCAAAGCGTTCGTTCGCCCGAGTATTTGTCGCCGCTCGACCGTGGCATCTTGACCCTGGTTTCCCCTGTGCAATCAGCGTTCGCTACCTTCGCGCGCAGCATTGGCCACGTGGCCGGCCGTTACGTCGATCTGGTGCATGTGCGGGCCGAAAACGAGAATCTGCGCAACGACAACGAACGCCTGCGAGCGGAGTTGCTGGAAGCCAAACGCGGCGCCGCCGAGAGCGTTCGCTTCCAACACCTGCTTGGACTGCGCAATGCCCTCGCGGCCGAAACCCTGGTCGCGCGCGTGATCGCCATCGACGTCTCGCCCTATTTCCGCGTGGCCCGCATCCAGCTCGATCGCGGCGAGAGTCTGGTCCAGCGCGGAATGCCGGTGATCACGCCCGAAGGCGTGGTCGGCCGGATCAATCGCGCCTCGGGCGAGACCTCGGACATCATGCTCTCGGTGGACCCCCGTTCGGCCATCGATGTCGTGCTGCCGCGCACCGGCGGTCGCGGGATTCTCAAGGGCAAGCCCGGCGAGAACGGATATCGCTGCGCCATCGAGTATCTCATGCAAGGCGAGCAAGCCAAGGAAGGAGATCTGGTGGTCACGAGCGGACTGGGCGGTTTCCCCCGCGATCTGCCGGTCGGCAAGATCAGCAAGATCGTGAAGAACTCGGCTGGGCTCACGCAGGACATCGAAGTCACGCCCGATGTCGACTTCGCGCGCTTGTCCGAGGTTCTGGTGGTGGTGGCGCCCGCTCCACCACCCGATCCGGAAGCCGGTCCGAGGAGGCCTCTTGCGCCCGCCCACGGGCTGGCGGTGTATCACTGATGCGCTCCCTGGCCACCCTCGCCGTCGGGCTCCTGCTGCTGCTCTTGCAGTCGACGGTCATGGAATTCGCCCCCGTGCATCTCGTGACACCAAGTCTCGGGCTCTTGGTGGTGCTCTACGTCGGCATGGCCCCCCTCAAGTGGTCGCCCTCTTCGGCGGTGGTCGTGGGGTTCTGCATGGGCTATCTCTTCGATCTGGTTTCGGGCGCGCCGCGCGGCGTGCACGCTTTCGTGTTCGTGACGCTTGCGCTCGTCGCACGGGTTCTGGCGTGGCGCCTTGCCGTGCGAGGGATCGTGCTCAAGGCCGCGACCTCGTTCGTGGCCAGCATCATCGCGGCCTTCCTCATCGTGGTCGTGCGCGCCCAGATCAGCCCCGAGAGCGGCTACGGCGGCCTCGGCCAGGCACCGCTCGAGGCCCTGCTCACCGCCGTGGCCGGGCCCCCGGTGTTGTGGCTTTTGGCCCGACTCGATGGCCGGCTCGATCCGGCTCTGCTGCGGGTCGGGCTCGCACGCCGCCGCGCGCGCGCGCTTGGACACGGACTACCACCACGCTGACCCCTCATTGACTCTTATCGACGATGGAAATCGCAGGACAAGACGCGGAACTTCCTGAGATACGGCATCGCAGCCAGGTGTTATCCCTGATCGTGTCCTTGGTGTTCTTGGCCCTTGGCGCGCGCCTCTTCTACCTGCAGATTCTCCACGGCGACAGCTTCTACCGGATGACGGCCGAGAACATCATCCGCACGATTTCCCTCCCTGCGACGCGCGGGCAGATCCGCGACCGCAGGGGCCGCGTCCTGGCCACCATGGTTCCCTCCTACGACATCGAGGTGCTACCTTCGCAGATCACGCGCGAAGCCTACGATCGACTGCGCGCACTGCTGGGTCCCGACGTGGAGCGGTTCCCAACCTGGGAAGCCATCCGGAACGAGGCCACCAAGGGCAAGGACCGAACCGTGGAGGCGGCCGAGGATGTCAGCCGCGAGGTGATGGCGCAACTCGAAACCTCGCTCGACAAGCCTGGCATTCGCGTGGTGGCGGTGCAGCGACGTCACTACCCGTACGGCTCCCTCGCCGCCCACGCCATCGGCTACCTCAACGAGGTTTCGGCGGAAGAACTCAAGACCCGCAAGGACGCGGGCTACGTGGCAGGCGACTTGATCGGACGCACGGGTATCGAACGACAGTGGGAACCCTACCTGCGCGGGCAGAAGGGCTTCGAGAAGGTCGTGGTCAACCGGCGCGGGCTCAGGCGTACCGACGTGCACATCGCCGACTTGGTGACCGACGGTCCGGCGAGTCAGCCCTCCACGCCCGGCAACAACGTGGTGCTCACTCTCGATCTCGACCTACAACGCATCGTCGAGCGCGCCTTGCGCTCGGTGCGGTCGGCGGCAGTGGTCGTCATCGACGTCGAGACCGGACGGATTTTGGCCATTGCATCCAAACCCACCTACGACCTGAACATGATGTCGGGTGGAGTTTCGACGGAAGACATCGCCCGCATTCTCAGCGATCGCCTCCACCCGTTCCTCGACAAGGCGCTGTCCGACACCTTCAACCCCGGCTCGACCTTCAAAGCCATCACCGCCTTGTCCGGGCTCGAAGAGAAGGTCATCGTCCCGGAGGACAAGATCAAGTGCGGCGGCTACATCCAAGTCGGCCGCCGCCGCTTCCACTGCACGAAGGCCCACAAGATCGTGAATCTGTACGACGCGATCGTGCAGAGCTGTAACGTGTTCTTCTACGACCTCGGCGGCCATCCCGGCATGATGGACCGCATGGCAAAGTACGCCGTCGACTTCGGGCTGGGCGCTCCCTCCGGACTCGGGCTCAACGGCGAGCAAGCGGGATTCATCCCCACCGAGGAATGGCACCGCGCACGAGCCGCCGCCGATGGGAAGAATGAAGGATTCGTGATCGGGCACGCGCTCAACACGGCGATCGGAGAAGGCGCAACGCGCGCCACCGTACTGCAGATGGCACTACTCTACGCCGCCATCGCCTCCAACGGGAAACTGTGGCTGCCCCAGATCGTCGAACGGATCGAGTCCCCGTCCGGACAGATCATCGAGGAGTTCCCGCCACGCGTCCGTCGTGAAGTCTCGGTCTCGCCGGAATCCCTGGCGTTCTTGCGGCGAGCGCTCTATGGCGTGGTCTACGATCCCAAGGGCACCGCCTACAAGGCGCGTCCCCGGCGCATCGAGATCGCGGGCAAGACCGGCACGGCGCAGGTGTTCCAAGGCGGCCGACGCGGAGGCGACGAGCCACCCCTGCCCTACGAACGCGTCGACCACGCCTGGTTCACAGGATTCGCTCCCGCAGCCCAGCCGCGCATCGCCTTCGCGGTCCTGGTCGAACACGGCGGCCACGGCGGCTCAGTGGCGGCACCCGTGGCAGCGGAGATCGTCGAGAACTACTTCGACAGCGTGGTTCCGCCCGACGAGCGCAACCCGCCGCGACTGTCCCTCAAAGGGGAGCGACGCCTGAGCGCCACCGCGCAAAAGCCCGTGGCGCAAGAGCGGGCGGTGGAAAATTCCGCGCCCGCCAGCAGCTTTGCAAGCCCATCCGAGACGGAAGGCAGCAAAGGCGAGTGATGCCGAAATCAGTGTCCTGGCGAAAACTGCGCTTCCGGTTCGATTGGACGCTGACCTTCGCCATGACCGTGTGCTTTTGCCTCGGGTTGCTCAACCTGTGGAGCGCGGTGCGGGAGCGCCAGTTCAACCTGTTCGCGCAACAGCTTTCGTGGCTGGCCGGCGGCGCCCTCCTTTTCCTCGCGGTGGCCAGCTTCGACTACCGGATCGTCTCGCGCATCGGCTACGTTCTTTACGGCGTTGGCATCATCTTGCTCGTTGCCGTCCTGGTGCACGGCAAGGTGGTGAGCGGATCTCGCCGCTGGTTCGACCTGGGCGCCTTTCACCTGCAGCCTTCCGAATTGATGAAGGTGCTTACCATCATCGCCCTCGCCAAGTACATCCACGACACGCCCTCGCTCGACGGCCGGACGCTGCGCCATATCCTCGTGCCGCTGTTCCTGGCCGGGCTGCCAGTGCTGCTGGTCGCCGCCCAGCCCGACCTCGGCACCGCCCTCATCATCGGGCTCATCTCGGCCACGGTCGTGATTATCGCCCGCCTACGCATGAAGACCCTGGCCGGCATCATCGCCGCCGGCACGCTCGCCCTCGCGCCGCTGTGGGAATACGCCCTGCACGACTACCAGCGCAACCGCATCCTCGCCTTCATCAACCCCGCTCTCGATCCGGCCACAGCCTGGCAACCCCGCCAGGCCATGAACGCCGTCGGCTCGGGCCGATTCATCGGCAAGGGATTTTTGCATGGGACGCAGATCCGCCTGCGCTCGCTGCCCGCCCTGTGGACCGACTTTCCCTTCGCGGTGTGGGCCGAGGAATGGGGCTTCATCGGCTGCGCCGCGGTCCTTATCGCCTATGCCTTGCTGGTCCTCTGGGTGCTCAAGATCGGCCGCGAGGCGCGCGACCGCTTCGGCATCACTGTGTGCGTGGGCGTCGCCTCCATGTTGTTCTGGCAAGTCGCCGTCAACATCGGCATGGTCACCGGCCTTCTGCCCGTGGTCGGCGTGACCCTGCCCCTCATCAGCTACGGCGGCTCCAGTGCGCTCACCGTCATGCTCGCCCTCGGCCTGGTGATGAACGTTTCGGTCCGACGATTCGCCTACTGACGGGCGGGCCGCAAACCTGCAGCCGGCGTCCGCACAAAGAACGCAAGAACGCCATCGTCAGAGAAGATCCTTCACGCTCGCCGGGGCCCAGGCTGCCCTGCGCACGCGCCAGGTGCCGTCCTCGTCGACCAGCGTGAACTCGAAGCGGTACACGTCCGCTGACAAATGGCGCAGGTCGGGCAAACCGCCCGCGGGCACCGACGCCATGGCGACGTACACGATCGCGCGGGCCTGGATCGGCTCGGGACATTCGACCGAGGCAACCTTCGCCACGAGATAGAGATTCGGGTGCAACAAGAATTGAACGCGTACCAGCGCAACGATCTGCTTCTTGTCGTTGCCTTCCTTATCCGCGTAGGCGGGGGACACCGAGGCCGCCACGGGCTTGATGTCCCGTTCGCGCGCGGCCTTGACCACCTCGTCGATGGTCTTGCGCACCTGTTCTTCCGGCGACGGCCGCGACCGGTGGCATCCGGTCGCCGCCAGTGCCAAGGCGAGAAACAGCCTCCATCGGATCTGGTCGCGCACGCGAACCGTGGCCACATCACGCTCCCGCGCCCGGCCGCGATGGACCGCCAGGCCGGCGGGCTTGTCCGCGGCGATCAGGCTCTGGTCGCGAAACAGAATGGTCAGGTCGGCGGTCATGCGGGCAATACTACCCGGAGTGGCGAAGGTCCGCCCCCGCCCCGCCTGCTTGGCGTGTTCGCGTTCCGCTCGTCTCACGCGCCAGCCCACTGCGGTCCCGCCGCCGTAGTGCTACCCTCACGCGCCCGGCATGATCGACACCAACAACCTGGCCAAGGAATATGGCGCACGCATTTTGTTCGAGAACGTGAGCCTGCAACTCAATGCGGGGTCGCGCTACGGGCTGGTGGGCGCCAACGGCTCGGGCAAGACAACCTTCCTGCGCCTGCTGGCTGGCGACGAGGAACCCTCCCACGGCACCTTCAACCTGGCCAAGCGGGCGCGCCTGGGCGTGCTTCGACAGGACCGCTTCCTCGACGACGACGCCATCATCCTGGATCTGGTCATGCGTGGCGATGCCGTGGTGTGGGAGGCCCTGGCCGAGCAGAAGCGAATCGGCGAGGAGGGCCATCCTGATCCCGGCAGGATTAGCGATCTGGAGGACTTGATCGCCGCGCACGACGGCTACACCCTGCAACCACGCGCCACCCTGGTCCTGGTCGGCCTGGGCATTCCCATGGCCGTGCACCAGTCGCCCCTATCCACCCTGTCGGGCGGTTTCAAGCTGCGCGTGCTGCTGGCGCAAGTGCTGATCGGTGGCGCGGACATCCTGCTGCTCGACGAACCGACCAACCATCTCGACATTCTGACCATCCGCTGGTTGGAAAGATTCCTGGCCAACTACACCGGGTGTGCGGTCATCATCTCGCACGATCAGCGCTTCCTCGACAACGTGACCAGCCATACCCTGGATGTCGACTATCGAACCATCACGCTGTACACCGGCAGCTACTCCACCTTCGTCATCGACAAGGCCGCGACTCGCGAGCGCAAGGAAGCCACCATCGCGCGGGCCGAGGAGGAAATCGCGCGCAAACGGGCCTGGGTCGAACGCTTTGGCGCCAAGAACACCAAGGCGACGCAGGCGCAAAGTCGGCTGAAGCAAATCGAACGCATCGAGGTAGAGGATCTGGTGGGCAGCTCGCGGCGCGCGCCCAGGCTGCGTTTCGAGCAGGAGCGGCCGAGTGGCAAGGACGTGCTGGCTATCGAGAACCTATCCAAGGCCTACGGCGACAAGCGCGTGCTGACCGACGTGAACCTGGTTCTGCGACGAGGCGAGCGCATCGGCATCATCGGCCCCAACGGTCTTGGCAAGTCCACCCTGCTCAAGATCCTGGCGCGCCGCCTGGCCGCCGACGCGGGGCAGGCGCGCTGGGGCCACGCGGTGCGCTTCGGCTACTTTCCCCAGGACCACCGCGAGGTTTTGGACGACGCCGATGCCACGCCCCTGGGGCTGCTCGATTGCGCCTGCCCGGGCGCAAGTCCGACCTTCGTGCGCGGCCAACTCGGCCAGGTGTTGTTCTCGGGCGAGGACGTGCTGAAACGGGTTGGCCTGCTCTCGGGCGGCGAGGCGGCGCGCCTTATCTTCGCGCTACTCGTCGTACAAAGGCCCAACGTGCTGCTGCTCGACGAGCCTACCAACCACCTGGATCTGGAGGCCATCGGCGCTCTCATCGACAGCCTGAAGGACTATCCCGGCACGGTCATCTTCGTCTCGCACGACCGCTGGTTCGTTTCCGAATTGGCAACGCGCATCGTGGAGATCACGCCTGAAGGCCCGCGCGATTTTCCCGGCACCTACACCGAGTACCTCGCCAGGTGCGGCGACGACCACTTGGATGCCGACGCGGTGGTGCAAAGGGCGAGGCGCGCGCGTCAGGAAAACGCCGTAGCCGCGAGCTCACCCAGCGCCACCGACTGGGAAGACAAGAAACGCCGCCGCAACCGTCTTATTCAACTACCCAAACGCCGCGATCAGGTGCTGGCCGAGATCGAAGCCGTCGAAAGCCGCAAGCAAGCCATCACCAAGGAGTATTGCAGCCCCGGCTTCTTCGAGCGCACCAGCAAGGAAGAGGTCGCGGCCCTGGAACGAGAAAAGGCATTGCTCGATCCGCGCATCGAGGCGCTGCTTGCCGAATGGGAAGCCTTGGAGCAGGAAATCGCCAGCCTGGAAACGACGGACGGTTCCTCGTGACACTCCGATGCATGCACATCCAGGCCTCGGCGTGTAGACTTCGGCCCACGGAGGTTGGCATGCGCCCATCCGCGCCCATTTCGCACCCAAGGATTCACGGCCTGGTAGTCGGCTGCACGCTGTTCGCCCTAGCCTGCGGCGGAACCAAGACCAGCAGTCCGCAGCCTGGAATGGGAGGCGCCGGCACTGGCGGCGTTACGGGAACCGGTGGTTCCAGCGTTTCCGGCAGCGCACAGCCCGATGCCGCGATGGCCGCGGGAACGGGCGGTGCTCCGCAGGGCTCTGGCGGAAGCACGAGCGTCGCTGGCCCCGACGCTGGCCAGCCCGCTTCCGGTGGTAGAGCCGGAACCGGTGGACTCGCCGAGGGCGGCGGCGCGGGAGACACGGGGCGAAGCTCGGGCGGGACCACGGCCGGGGGCCAGTTCTCCACCGGTGGAAGAACCGGAACCGGTGGCATTGTGAGCAGCGGTGGCGGATCCGGCGGCGGAGGCGGCGCCGGTGGCGGCCAGTCAGCCGGCGGCGCGCCGCCCGCGAGCGGCGGCTCGGGAGGAAGCGTAGATGCCTCCGCAGGCGGGTCCCCGCCCGTACCCAGCGCGGGCTGCGGCACCATGACGCCTCCGGCCAGCGACCGCTACACCATCGACGTGTCCGGGACCTCTCGCGAGTACATTCTCAAGGTCCCCGACGGCTACGATCCGAACCACCCCTATCGTCTGATCTTGGGCTTCCACGGCGCCCAGTACGACGACAACTGGGTGGCAACCGGCAAGCCCACCAACGGCGGGGTAACCCTATCCGGTCCCTACTTCGGCATCGAAAGCGAGGCGAATGGCAGCGCGATCTTCGTCGCCCCCCAGGCCCACCCCACCTGGTCGTCGAGCGACCTCGCCTTCGTGGACGCCATGATCGCGCGGTTCGAATCCCAACTCTGCATAGATACCAGCCGCATCTTCTCGGTCGGGTTCAGCATGGGCGCCATCATGACCATCACCCTCGGCTGCAATCGCAGCGATGTCTTCCGCGGCATCGCGCCCATGTCGGGCTCGCTGCCAAACCCCTGCCCGACCGGCCAGCACATCGCGTACTGGGCCTCGCACGGCACCAACGACACCACCATTCCCATCGCGCAGGGGCAGGCCGCGCGCGACGAGTTCGCCAAACGCAACCACTGCGGCACGCAGACCTCGGCCCCGGATGCCAACAATTGTGTGACCTACCAGGGCTGCGACCAGGGGTATCCCGTCACCTGGTGTACCTTCCCCGGCGTGCACGAGCCGGCGCCGTTCGCCGGTCCCGAGATTTGGCAGTTCCTTTCTCCGCTCTAGTACCCGCATGCAGTCGGAGAAGAGCCCCTTGCGACGGCGACGGTATTGCAGACGTCCGCAGCGATCGCCTTCCGTGGCCTGATGCCCACCGATGGTACCTATCGGCCCCATAGCCGTGGATGAGCATGCGGAGGATCAGGTCGAGGGCTCGCGTGGTCTTTCCACCGGCACGGCGCAATGGCTGACCAGCGAATTTCGGGTGTGGCTGGTCTTCTTCTCCCTGGTGGCCCTCGTGTACCTACCTGTGCTTCTAGGGCAGGTATATTTCTTCCGTGACTTCTCGCGCTGGGTCTACCCAGCCCGCGCATTCGTTCGAACGTCGCTCCTCTCGCATCAGTCTCCCTGGTGGAACCCGCGGCAAGGGCTCGGGCTACCCATCGCAGCCAGCCCGCTCTATGGGCTCTACTACCCGCCCTACCTGCTCACGCTCTTCGGGAGTCTGACCCGCGCCCTGACCTTCGTCTGGCTTCTCCACGTCGTGTGGGGCGGGCTCGGCGTCCTCCTGCTCGCAAGACGGCTCGGCACGGGCAGGACAGGCGCGCTCATCGGGGCGCTGGCGTGGTCCCTATCGGGATTCGCGACCTCTGCCTGGTCGGCGGGTGTCATCTTGCCCGCCAGCGCGTGGATCCCGTGGTGCGGAGTCGGTGCGCTGGACCTTCGACGCGCGCTCACTCGCGGGCGCTGGCTCCGGGCCGTGGTAAGCGCGGCCTGGCCGGTCGCGGGCTCTCTCCTTGTAGGTGAAGTGTTCCAATCCGCCATGGGCGTCGGCTTTGGGCTTGCGATGCTCATCGCGGATCGGATCTCGCGAGGGCGAATAACCGCATTCCGCCAAGGACGAACGATAGCGGCTCCTGCCGCCGCCTTGGGCCTGGCAGTGCTGCTCACGGCTCCGGTTCTTTTGCCTACGGCGCTCGCCGCACGTGCAACCGAAAGGAGCAAACCCCTGGATCGCGGATCGGCCGAAATGTGGTCCCTTCATCCCCTGCGGCTCGTCGAGCTCGTCGCGGCCGGCGCGTTTGGCGATCCCTACGGCGATTACCCAGGCGGCAGGTTGATCGCGGACGGGGTGGAAGACCAACGACCACTTTTCTACGGCGTTTGCCTCGGCGCGGGCGTCGTCGCGCTGGCGCTTGCCGGCCTTGGTCGATCGAGCCGATCTCGATATCCTCGCCGTACACGCACGGCTCAGTTCGTTCTTGGCTGCGTGCTCGTATCGATAATCCTCGCACTTGGCCGCCACACGCCGGTCCACGTCGCGCTTCGCTGGCTCGTGCCCCTGTTCGCTCGTCAGCGGGCACCCGAGAAGTTCCTTTCACTGACCATCGCATGCACGGCGCTGGCTGCGGCCCTGGGGGCCGATCGCCTCTTACGGGAGCCTGCCAGCTTGCCCTGGCGCCGGCTGGCCGTCGGGGCGCTCCTCATTGCGAGCCTCGCGCTGATTCGCATCGCGCTCCCGAATGTCCCCGTGGCACACACCTTGGCGGCAGCGATGCTGCGCGCTGGGTTCGCGGTGTTGGCTATCGTGGGGGTACTCTTGCTGGGACGCCTACGGCCGCGATTGGCGCCGCTTCTCCTCGTAACCGCCGTGGCAATCGACCTTGCCCGGTCGGCCACGCCCTTGCTCGTATTCGGGCCCGCCTCGCTCCTTGACCAACCTCCCCCGCTCGCCCAGGCTGCGCTGGCGGCCCGGCAGGTGTCACCCGCTCCCCCGCGTGTGTATCGCAGCGTCGAGGTGGGCCACGAGGTGGAAGCGCGCGAACGACAGGGCGACACCTGGGGTCTCGAGGCGAGGCATCTCGCAACCTTGCGCCCCGGCACGGCAGTCGCGTACGGATTGGCCGAGGTTCCTGGATACGACGCCGGCTTGTCACCCCGGATCGAAGCCTTGTGGATCCGAGGTCATGACCAGCCGTTTGCCCTGCTTCGGTTGCTCGGGGTCGAGTTCGCGGTGCTCTCGCTGGCCGACGGCGCCGAGGCGCGTGTGCCACGGGTGGCCGGCACGACCGCAGCCCCTGCCGCGCTCTATCGGGTGGGGGACGGGAAGCGCGTTCACTTTGCGGGCCGTGCCTCGATCCTCGGCGACAACGCGACGCTCAGATCCGTTCTCGATCCGGACGTGGTGACCGGGGAGCGGGTCATCCTTGCCGCGCCCGCCTCATCCCCGGACGGTGGAGGCACGGGGCATTGCGCCCTGACGTCCTACTTCAACACGAGACTCACAGCCGTGTGCGAGAGCAATGGTCCTGGTTTCGCCTTCTTCGCGGAGGAGTTCGCGCGCGGGTGGACGGCGCAGGTGGACGGGCAAGCGGTGCCTGTTCTGCGCGCGAATGCGCTCGGCCGTGCGGTCGCGTTGAGCAAGGGTTTCCACACGGTCGACATGAGTTACGATGTCCCTGGCCTGCGCCTGGCGCTCGCGCTGTCCGCGCTTGGCGTTCTCGTCTTGTTGCTTGGCGTGCTCGACCCGGGCCGCGCTGTGCGAAATCTCGTCGACACGCATCCTACGACGACATCGGGCACCCGATACGCAACGACCGCAGAAGTGCAGAGGGAAGGTGGCCCGAGGAGGCTTCGGGGATGAAGCACGCAAGGACGTAGAGCCCGGATGACGGTCAGGGGGATCCGCGTTGCCGCTTACGGCCAGAAATTTGCGCTTCTACTTCTTACAAACGGTGGTAGGTTCCTGCCCGTGGTCGGCGAGCTGCCTTGGCAGGTGGTTTTGCCGAAGGAGGAAACAGTGACGAGCTGTTGTTGTTGGAGTGAGTATTCGGGCACGGCCACCGGCTTCGCGGCGACCGGGCAAGGCCTAACTCTGGCGTTGGGCTTGGTCGAATCGCGAGCATCGGAGATCCCCGCGCAGGTCAGGGCAACGGTCGGTTCACCTGAGCGCGCGCGAGGCTACCCGGTGATCGGTTGCGAAATGCGCCTATTCGCGGCCGATTCATCCACCCACGTGGGCGCGATCGGGATTTAGGAAAGGACGCATTGTCATGCCCATCAAACCACCAGAGTCGCACCTCTACCATTCGATCGAGCTCGAAGTGGCCAAGGCCAAGCTCGGGCATGCGGGTCGCAAGAGCCTGAGCCAGTCGCTCAATCTCGTGGCCTACATCGACATGATGACGGTCCTCGTGATCTTTCTCCTCATGACCTTCCAGGCCAATGGCGAGATCCTCTTCATCCAAAAGAACATCACCCTCCCTGACGCCACGAACTGGACCGACCTCGAACGGGCGCCGGTCATCGCCGTGACCAAGGATGTCGTGACCTTGGACGGCAGGCAGGTGGCCACGGGTGACGAGTTGATGAAGGACAGCGCCACCGGGGACATGAAGATCGATGAACTGCACGACGAGCTCGTCACCGCCAAGAACAATTACAAGCTCCTGCACCCCGCCGAGGACTTCAAAGGAGTTTGCATCATCCAGGCGGACAAGAGTGTCGAGTTCAAGATGCTGAGGAAGGTCATGTTCTCGGCTGCCACGGCCGGATACCAAAACGTGAACTTCGCCGTGCGCCCGAAGCACAAGGCTGTCGCCGGCGCGGAATGAAGTAGATTCGTCACGATCCCGATGGCAGGCGCCCGGAGCGTTCCAGGGCGCGTGCCTTGGTCGCCGCGATCAGGATCATCTGGGCGACGCTTACCGCGACAAGACAGCTGAGATAGTAGGTGGTGGGAAAGGTCTGGTGCCAGCCGTGCATCGGCACCCAGGAGCCACGCAAGGGCTGCCAGCCGGTAAAGAACACGTAGCCAAGCAAGCCGGTGACGAACATGAAGGCCGCGCCCAACGTGTGTTGGGACTTGCCGAGGTCGGAAGTGAAGAACAGGAGTGGGACGCAGAGGATGAGGTAATAGTAGTAGGCGGCGACGGCCAGCAGGAACACGAACACGAAGCCAAAGGCCACGGCTTCGTGGTGTTCGAGGGCAGGTAGGAAGGCCAGGGCGGGCAGGACGAGCAACCCCAGCACGCCGTATTCGATGACCTTCGCGACCAGGCTCGGCCCCTGCCCGGTTACCATCATGAGGTCGGCCGCACGCACGGGAACGCCATGGATGAACTGCGTTTCCGCGACGGTTCGATAGCCCACGTCCCAATCGCTGCCACCGCCATAGTGAAGCAGGATCTTCGAGCTCCATTCATGCCAGATGGAGGCGCCGCCGAAGTAGGCGCATGAGGCCAGGACCATGACCACGATGGTCGCGGTGCTCGCCAGCAGCAACCCCGCGAGCGGGCGATCGACCCGTCGCTTTCGCACCAGCTCGCTGGCGAACAGAACCGCCGGTCCCACCAGCAGGAACGCGGGAAACACGCGCGACAAAACCGCCCAGCCGAGCAGAACACCCGCGAGTTTGTAGCGGCCCTTCTTGACCAGACAAACCCCCATGACGGAACACATGGCGAAGTCGGTGCGCAGCAGGGCACCTTTGAGATGTCCCCAGGACATCAGGTAGTGCGTGCCGATGAATACAACCATCAGGAGCGCGGCGCGCACGCCGAAAGCCCACCCCACGACGACGATGGCCCCCAGGAGCAGCAGCGGGTCGAGGGACAGCATCAGCCAGCGCCCGAGGGGCTGGCGGATTGAGAGGTGGCGCGTAAGTAGACTGCCCACGACGAACGACCACGCAGGCGTGCCATTGTAGCCGTGGTCCATGAGCAGCAAGCTCCAGCGGTTCTGAGGTAGCTGCATCTTGAACCACGCGACATCCGCCACGAACTCGCGCCAGCGCGCCTCGCCGAATCGATGTCGATAGCGGCTGGCCTCGGCCGCGACCGAGCCCACGTCGCGTAGCTGCGCCGTCGCCAAGTCGCGAATCTCGCCCTCGGGGTTGTGGTAGCGCAGACCGGTTTCCTCGTCGGCCGCCAGGGTTGCACCGTAGAGGTTGGTGTATCGCAACTCAGGGGCGTACTTGGTGCCCAAGTAGTAGTGGTAAAAATCCCATTCGTTCAAATAGGTGCCGTAGCGAAAGACGCCGAAATCGACGTAGGTCGCCACGGCAAGGATCGCCGACACGGCGAGGACACCCATCAACCCGAGCCGAGCGATGCGCTGCGTGACGGGCGAAAGACGCCGCATGGCCAAGGGACCATCGAGGAGCGCGAAGGCAGCGATTAACAAAACCGCGATCGCCACCAGCACGCGCGTCGCCACCCAGCCATGGGTGGGAGCCCAGGAATTGGGAAGCTCCGCCGGTCTAAAGAAGGCAAGAAGGTTCAATCGATCACTCCGGTGCTGGGCCAAGCATCGCCCATCCTAGGCGCGCCAGGCCAGGGCTTTCGCGGCCCACGGCGATCGTCGAATCCTGGAAAACGAACCTTCCACCTCGGCCGTTCGGATGAGTCCTGACCCCTACCATGGTAGGGGGGAGCCACAGTTGTTGGCCGCATCGGGCTTCCCGACTCTAGCGGGCGTGCTCATTCCATCGGCCAGAGGCGACTCCCAATTTAATGCTTGTAGGGAAAAGAAACTTCGTCCGGGTGTCGAACCGTGCAGAAGGTCCAAGGAAAAGCATGAACCCGGGGGCCGGAACGGTCAAGGCCATGGGTGATGGCCGCAGGCCGGACGACGAAGTCGACCTCGACGAACGGGAGCAAGCTGTGCGAGTCTTCCGCCGGATCATTCGCCGATGGACCCAGAAATCATAAGACGCTTCCTCGAGAGCGTCGGCCAAAAGGCCGATGTCGATCTCTACCTCAAGCTCTTTCGTGCCCAGCGCAAGGAAAGCTTCGCCATCATCGCCGCGGACGCGCAAATCGTTCGCGCCGCCCTCGATCCCTTCCACTTCGACCTGCGCATCCTGGCGGGTCTCGGGCTCTTCCCGGTGGTGCTGGTGGGCCTGCTCGACGCCCGCGACGCCGACAAGCAGTCGCAGAGAATTCTGGAATGGCTGATCGAGGACGACGTGCCGGCCAAAGTCATCGGTTCGGGCATGGATCTCGCGCAGGAGATTCAAAGCAACGTGCGGCAAACCCTCGAGGAAAGCACGATCCCCATCGTGTCCCTCGACGCGGCCAAGGAACTCGCCATCGACGACCGCTTCAGCTTGCTGCGAACCCTGGCCGCGAGCCTTGAAACTCGCAAGGTGATCTTTTTGTCCACCAGCGCGGGCATCGAGCGCGAAGGTGCGCCACGCATTTCCCTGGTCAACCTCTCGGCCGACTACGAAACCTTGCTGGCTTCCAGCGACCTGCCGCGCCGCCATGCCTCCCTGCTTCGCCATGTCAAGACGCTGCTCGATCAGCTTCCCCAGCGCATGAACGTCGCCGTCGTGAATCCCTTGCACCTTCTGCGCGAGTTGTTCACGGTCGGCGGTGCCGGCACCCTGATTCGCAAGGGATCGCGCATCGAAAAGCAGCGCGGCCTCGCCTCCCTCGATCGCGGCCGACTGACGCTATTGCTGGAATCCGCCTTCGGCCGCGCCCTCGTGCCCGGTGCCATGGACGACGGCGGCATGGTGGAAGCGCAGTCCGAATGCGTGTACCTGGAAGAGAACTACATGGGCGCCGCGCTCCTCGGCCACACGGATATCGCACCCTATCTGAGCAAGTTCGCGGTGAACCGCCAGGCCCAAGGCGAGGGCATAGGCGGCGAGATCTGGTCCATGCTCACGCGCGACTTTCCGATGTTCTTCTGGCGCGCTCGCCCGAGCAACCCCATCGTCCCCTACTACGCCAAACAGTGCGACGGGCTGGTTCGTTTTCCCGAGTGGCACATCTTCTGGCGCGGCCTGCTTCCGGAAAAGATCCAACCCGCCATCGCCTACGCTCTGGCCCAGCCGCGCGCCTTCGTCACCTGACTTCCGAGCGCGATCGAGCACGCCGTCTTCGCCCGAGCCAAAGCCCCGCGCCGACCAACACCAGCAACCCATCGAACCACGCGTGACGGTCCCCGGCGCCAAGGGTCGAGCAGCTACACGCGAAGGCACCGTTGCCCTTCGCGCGCGGCTGGACGACGATCCCGGCCACGGGGGGAATCGCGCAATCGGGCGTTCCGTCATCGCCCACCACGCACACTTGACCTTGTCCGCAGTGGACCTTCTCGCAAGGATCGTTTGCGCATAGCCCCGTCGTATTCAAGCAAACCATGCCCGCCGGGCAGGCAACCCCGGCGCAGGGTGTGGGTCGGCAGGCCCCCGTCGAGGCATCGCAGAAGGAATCGCTGTCGCATGCCTGCGCGCAGGGTGCCGTCGTGCAGGTGCCCCCCACGCACACCTCGGCCGTTCCGCATGTGACACCCGCACAGCTCGGCACGCATGTCCCGGCGTTGCAGAACTGGGCGTCGCCGCAGGTCTTGCCGGCACACGGATCCGCCCCGCACTGGCGCCCGATGCAAAGCTGGCCAGCCGGGCATCCGGTGGAGTAGCAGTCGACGCAGACGCCATTCGTGCACGTCGCGCCAGGCAAGCAGGTGACGAGCGAGCACGGATCGACGCAGGTTCCGTCGGCTTGGCAAATGAAGCCGGGCGCACAGGGCTGCAACGCACAGGCCTTGAGGATGCAAGCCCCGGCGCTGCAATAGCGGTCGGCCGGACACGGATACTGTTCTCCACCCACCACGCAGGTGGGGACGCACGCGCCAGCCACGCAAACGTAGCCGGCGGCGCAGATTGCGTTGTCGTCGATCACGCCGTCACAATCGTTGTCCTTGCCGTCGCAGATCTCGGCTGTCGGCCCCACGCCGCCCTGACACTTCCAACCGTCGCTCCCCCGACATACGAAAGTGCCTGGCCGGCATTCCCCTACCATGGGCTGGCCAGGGGCCATCCCGGCCGGGTTGCAACTATCGCCTGGCGGCACCACGCCGTCGTCGATGCTGCCGTTGCAGTCGTTGTCCTTGCCATCGCAAACCTCGGGCGTCGGTCCAACCGAAGTGCAGACGATCTTGCCATTGGCGCAGGTCGAGATGCCGGTCTCGCATTCGCCGATGTCGCTGCCACAAGGTATGCCCACCCCCGGCATCGGGGACTCGCCGGGGCCTGGTGCCTCGTCGATGAGACCGTCGCAGTCGTTGTCGCGCCCGTCGCAAACCTCGGGTGTCGGCCCGGTGGCGGTCACCGTGCATTCGACGTCGTTCCCGGCGGCGTTGCACACGAATTGCCCCGCGCCCTGGCAGGACTGCTCGTTGCACGGTTGCCCGAGGGTTGGGAAATCCTCGTCGATCTGGCCATCGCAGTCGTCGTCCTTGCGGTTGCACGATTCGGCCACAGGTACGTGCGAGCCTACGCAGGTCAGACCCATCTTGTTGCTGGCGCACGCCATGTGGCCGAAGGCACACTGGCCAACGCATTGGCCGCTGGCGAGATCGCAACCCGCGGTGCCGCCGGGGTAGCAAACCTCGGTCGACAGCGGATCGTTTTCGTCGACTTGGCCGTTACAGTTGTTGTCGATCCCGTCGCACGCGATCTCGGGGGAAGGCGTAACCGCGCCCACACAGGGTTGCCATGCACCGGCGGAACAGACCTGCCTCCCGGCCGCGCACGCCCCGACACAGGTCCAGAGCTTGGACGTCGCGTCTTGGCTGCATCCAGCCGTCCCGTCTGGATAGCAGGAGCGCGCCACATCGTCGACGAGACCGTTACAGTCGTTGTCGATCCCGTCGCAAATCTCGGCCGTCGGCTCGACCGCCCCTTGGCATTTTATCGTCTGGCCCCCTGCCCCATCGGACACGCAGGCGGTAAGCCCCGGTTTGCAAGCCCCCAGGTCGAGGCCACAGGGGACGGCCACGATGTCGTCCACGATGCCGTTGCAGTCGTCGTCGAGACCATTGCACAGCTCGGGCTTGGACGAGCAGTTGCACGACAGGCCCTCGTCGATGTTTCCATCGCAGTTCTCGTCGGCGCAATCGGCCGGGGTGGGCGCCTCGCATCCCGGCAAGGTCCCACACTGCTCGGCCACCGGCGTGCCCGGAACCAGCGGCGTTGCCCCACACGTCGCCGCGTTCGCGCACACCACGCCGTCGCCCGCGGCGTTGCAAGCATAGACACCTTGGCGCTTGCACCGGCCGATCCCCACCGTGCACGCCTGGCCCTTCTGTGGGAATGCGGCGGCCTCGTCGTAGCAAATGGCGTCGCAGTTGCACTTGGGTTTGGGGATGGCGTTCATGATGATGTCGCCCAGGCTTGCAGTCAGATCGGAACGATCGGCCGCAAAATAGGCCGGTTGCTTTTGCCCCGAGCCGGCCATCGCCATGCTGTCCAGAACCGTGGAATAGCTGGTGCCGAATCCCACGATGAACACGCCGATGCCCGCGCCGAAGGCGGTTCCGGCCGCGGTAATCGGATCGGTCGCCGAGTTGGGGCTGCAGGTGTCCTCGCCGTCGGTGATCAGAATGATGTTATACGGCCGGCAGGCCACGCGCGGATCGCGCGCGGTGGGGCTGTTTGACAGCAAACCTGGACCCGCGCCCACGGCGGTCTCGGTGGCGTCGGTCAACCAGGCGCGCACGGAGTCGATTGCCGAGGCCAGCGGAGTCATGGTCACCGCGCGAATCTCGCGATTGGATGCGGCGGAAAAGGGCGGCAAGTCTTCCTTGCCGTCGATCCAGTGATAGATGTCGAGCAGGTTCGAGTTCCCCGAGGGAGGAAAGCCGACGACGACCTGGCCACCCACGCACCCCTGGGCGAAGCTGCACCGGGCGAGGATGCAGTCGAAGGCTCCCCAGTCGAACACCAGGTCGTTGCTGTCGGAGGGGTTGGCGCACCTCACGCAGCCGGTTCCCGAGAGACATTCCCTGTAGTTGTCACCGCCGTGGTAGGCGCAGTATTTCTGCGTAGAGCTATCTCCGGGCACCTCGGCACAAACGGCCCCCGCGAGCAAGGACGTGCATTCGGAATCGGCTCCGCACGCCTCGCCGAGGAGCGTCCGGCTGTACGTGGCCAGGGCGAACTCGGCCGATCCGAAAGCGGAGATGGTATCGATGACAGCGCTCTTGGCCAAGAAGAGCTTGCTGTCGTCGTAGGGCCAGCCGGCGGTCGACTTGCCGTCGATATCGCAGCCAGGTTGGGCATCCGACCCGTCGCCGTGGGTCTGAACGCCGGCCAGGTTCTGCGTCATCGACGTCGAGTTGTCGAGCAGAATGACGAAACGTGGCTTGTCGATTTGCGCCCATCCCCGCTCGGCCGCGAAAAACGCCACAAGCGCAACCATTGCCGCACTCTTCACTGGTCTACTTGCCACTTTGGGATGTCTCCGTCGGCGACCGGCCGCAGGATATTTTACTCTCATCCGCGAGACTCCGCGACATTCGTCCGAACTTGGCCCGCCAAGCGCCAGCCGGCTCAGGCGCGAATGGTCCAAAAATCGTCGGACAGCTCGCGATTCTCGGCGTAGTCGTAGGGCATGGTGAAGTATCCCTGCTTGCCCCATAGCGGCCCCCACGAGTTGCGCACGAGGAGGCACTCGCCCTTGTCGTCGTAGCCCACGGCGCACACCGCGTGGCCACCGAGCTGGCGCTCGCCCGGCTTGGGCATCTTGAGGATGCCGCTGCGAGCCACCGCGGCCGACTCGAAGCCTTCGTAGACCGAAAAACCGAAGACGAAGGGATAGCCATCCGCCAGGCAGGCGCGCATCTCATTGAGAGAGGCGATGCGATGGTAGGTGTGAATGGTGTGCTTCTTGGCCTCGGCGTAGCAAGCCGCCGAGGGCTTCTTGGTGAACGTCGAGATCACGTAGGGCCACTTCTTCTCCGAGCAAACCCCTTGCGCGGCCAGGGTCTTGATGCCGTCGCGGATCATGGCTCCGGAGTCGCTTGCAACCGTGTGCTCGATGGCGCGCTCGTTATAGTAGATGAACAGGCGGCTCAGATCGACGAGGGGCTGCCCGCTCTTGATTTCAAGAGACTCCAGGGCGCCGGCCAAGGCGTTGGCGGTGCAGCTGCCAAGCCGGCCCTGATCCTCGACCGGGGACATGGTCGGTCGAAGATCGACCGACTTCGGCAAGCGCACGCCCTTCGGGCGGATGTCGGCGTAGAGAAGATCGCGCTGGTCGGGAAGATCGGGGATCCATCCCCGGAGATGCTTCGACTTCTTGGCTCGCGCTGGCTTCATGGTTCCTCCAAGGTTCGCAGGTCGAAAGGAACAACAGCGGCGCAATGCTAGCAGTCCGCGGTGAGAGTCTCCACCGGATGCGCCCGAGATTGCCCTTGCCTCGCCAACCACGGGATCGCATGGTGTGCGCGTCTCAACCCTCGGGATCGCCACCGTGAACAGCCGCGACTGCCAATTCTTCGTCACCTGCGCCAAGGGAACCGAAGGCGCCCTACGGCGCGAGCTCGTGGCTCTGCGGATCCACGGACCGAGCGGCGCCACCGGCGGAGTTTCCTTCTCCGGCACCTTCATGGACGGCATGAAAGTGTGCCTGCACGCCCGCGTCGCCATGCGCGTACTGCTTGAGGTTGCGGCCTTCACGGCCCACGATGCCGACCAGCTCTACGCCGAGACGCGCGCCGTCGACTGGACCGATTTCGTCGGGCGAGGCATGACCATCGCCGTACACGCGACCACGCAGGACAATCCCAACCTGCGCCACTCGGGCTTTTCCGCGCTCAAGGTCAAAGACGCGATCGTGGACATGCTGCGCGAGCGCAGCGGGCGACGCCCGGATGTCGACGCGCGCAACCCGCATGTCTCGATCATCCTGCACGTCCGCGGCGACGAGGCACGCCTGTATGTGGATTTGGCGGGCGAACCGCTGCACAGAAGGGGTTACCGCGTGGCCATGGTGGAAGCCCCGCTCAAGGAATCGCTGGCTGCGGCCGTACTCGCCCTGGGCAGGGTGGCAGCCGACCGGCCGTTCATCGACCCGATGGCCGGGTCGGGAACCCTGGCCATCGAGCACGCGCTAGCGGCGCGAAATATCGCCCCTGGCTTGCGCCGTAGGTTCAGCTTCGAGCGTTGGTCTACGCCAGAACAACGCAAGATATGGGAAACCCTATTGAAGTCTGCGCGCGATGGCATGCGCGCGTCCGCGCCGTGCCCGATTCTTGCTCGCGATGTCGACAAGACGGCCATCGCGGCCGCGCGCCAGAACGCCGAAGCCGCGGGCGTGGTGGCCGATATCACCTTCGAGGTGGCCGATGTAAGGAGCCTCGCACACCGGAGTCCTCCGGGCACCGTGTGCACCAACCCGCCCTACGGCGAACGCCTCGCGGGAGCCGCCTTGGGTGGCGATGTCGAGCGCCTCTACGCAAGCATCGCGCGTGCCTTCGACGGCATGACGGGGTGGCGCGCCGTTTGCCTCTCGGGCAACCCCGCCTTCGCCAAGATATTGCGGCGTCGGCCCACCATCTCCCACCGACTTTACAATGGCCCGATCGAGACGCGTCTGCTGGTCTTCGATCTCTAGAAACCTCACATCCCGGATACGAACTTCCACTTCGCCGAACCACCGGTCTTCGAGCGTTCCAGCACGAAGCGGTGAAAGTCGCTGACTCGGCGGTAGCGCTCCCCCACCTCCCCCTGCAACTCGAAGGCGCCGCTCAGGTAGGCCTCCACCACGGCCCGACCATCGGCGCCTATCTTGATGCTCTTGTACTGGATGTCGTAGCGAATGGATTCCACGCGCTGCAAGCGCCCCGTGAGAATGGCAGCCAAGCCGGAATACCCATAGTCGTCGTTGGACTGGGGCGTGCCGCCATCCTCGAAGTACTTGTCGGACGCCAGTAGCAAGAGCCCATCGACGTTCTTCTCCATGAGTCTCATGCGGTACTCTTCGATGGTATCGATGATTTCCCGATTGGTGTCGGTGGCGAGGATGGTCGTCCCCGGCAGATAACGCCCGTGGCCGCAGCTCACTGCCGCACCCACCAGGGCTAGCACGAGGGTGATGAGTTTCGCCGTCTTCATTGTCGTGACGGACCTAGCATCAATCGTTCCATGAAGAAAGCCCTTTGCCGACGGGGAGACTTCCGTCCTACGGCAAGACCTGCGCTTTCCTGGCGCAGATCCGCTGCGAGCCTTGCCAAGTTGGCATGGCTGGGCTAGAGCGCTAATCGCCGAGCAAGCGATCCATGTTGGCCTTTTCCCATAGCCTGGCACGCCCATAGCCAGGGAACTGACGCTCTTCGCGTGAGAACTCCGGAGGGTGAAAGCAACGGCGCCCGCCCACCTCGCGAATCGTGTGCTTGCCATGCAGCATTTCGTGAAAGACGATCCAATCGACGAAATAGCCGGGGACCATTTCACTGTCGAGCGCGGGGTGAACGCGAATCAGGCGGTCTTCCAGCGAGTAACTCCCGACCTTGATGGATCGCTGCCGCGCGTGCCGACGCTGGGGTCCCCAGGTGATGCGCGCGTCGTGCTTGCCCTCGAAGTAGCGCCGGTTGAGTCGGTCGAAGATGGCTCCAAGGTCGTGAAACTGGCCACGGGTGTGCAGCACCATGCGCCGCGTCTGCCGTGGCAATTTTCCAATCAGGTGCTGGTTTCGTTCGATGAACTCGCCTAGAAGCGCCGATGCGCGCGCGTCGTTGTGGACCACGTAGCGGGCCAGCGCCCGCACCAACCGCGGCTCGGCGCCAGCGAACATTCGGTGCACGCGAACCCTGTAAAGGTCGCGTCCGCGCTGGACCGAGATGATCGTGTGACGGTTCTCGGTCAGGGTCAGCCCCAGGTTCTTTCCCGGCGGCATATGGCTCAACACTCCGTGCTCGAGTTGCAACTCTTCGATGGGCCGTACGACCCGAGGCAAATGCAGGCTGCGACCCGGATTCCGAGAGCGTAGTTCCTGGCGTGAGCAAGGGGGAGCGTGACCTGGTCTGCCCCCATCCGCGTTCTCTGTCACGAAGGTAAACTCGAGTTGCGTTTCCCTCTCTGGCGGCGGAGTCTCGTCCCCGCCAAGGCAGAGTGGCGGCAGCCTGGAATCGTGTTCGGCCATCCTGTGAAAATCGCCGGTTGCGGCGTCCTTTTTCACAAAATGCTATCAGCCGCCAGCCTGTGGATCAAAATTCTATCACTTTGTAGTTACTTGACTTTTCCTGTTGATAGATTTTCTACTTACAATTGAATACAAGTACTACTTTATCTTACCCATTGATGGACCCTACCGCGCGAAGATGCCGGCTAGCCCTTGTTCACCTCTTCCTGGGATTGCTCCTCGGGATTGTCGGACCCGGGAACAGGTGGGCTCGATGCAGGCACCTCGGCAGGTACTGGAACTGACGTCGCGGCTTCCGACACGGGAACTTGCGCGGCGACCTCGACCGCGGGAGGCGCCGATTCTTCCCCGCTACGGGCGTCCGGTTCAGCGTCTTGGCGGCCGTCATCGAAATCCCGGTCTGTGGCCAGGCTGTTCTGTTCTTCCTCGTCGAGCAATGCCTGGACCTCCGCCGGCGGGCCGATCTTCTTGCGGCGGCGACCACGGCTCGATTCCGGGCGATCGCCTTCGCGCACCACCTCGCTACGCTCGATCGCCTTCTGTCCCGGAGAGCGGAGCTCGAAATCCTCGATGGCAAAGGAGCCACGCGCCTTGACCACGATGCGCTTTTGCAAGCGCTTCTCGACTTCCTCGAGATAGATGTGGTCGGGCCCGGCCAAAACCTGCGCGATGTCCGGATTCACTTCCACCATAACCGTGTCGCCCTCGATGAGATTGCCCTGGCGACGCAGCTCGCGCAAAAGCCCATAGGCCACGGTTCGCCGCGACTTGGTGTAGCCCTTGCCCTCGCAGTGCTGGCACGGCTCGGTGAGGTGATGCAGGAGCGACTCGCGCGTCCGCTTGCGCGTCATCTCGACCAAGCCAAGCTCCGAGATGCGGGTGACCGCGGCCTTGGCCCGATCGCGCCGCAAGAAATCGTTGAACGAGCGCGTGACCTTGCTGCGGTTGGAGGACCTGTCCATGTCGATGAAATCGACGACGATCATGCCACCGATGGAACGAATGCGGAGCTGTTCGGCCACCTCGCGCGCGGCTTCGAGGTTGGTCTGCGTGATGGTGTCTTCCAGGTTGCGTTTACCCACGAAACGCCCGGTGTTCACGTCGATGGCGGTCAGAGCCTCCATCTCGTCGACGATGAGGTAGCCGCCCGACTTGAGCCACACCTTGCGCTCCAGCGCGCGGTCGATTTCGATCTCGATGCCGTAGCCGTCGAAGATGGGCTCGGCACTGGTGTAGAGCTCGATCTGCCCGGCGAAGTCCGGCATGAACGCCGCGATGAACTTCTTGATGCGGTCGTATTCGGGGCGCGAATCGATGATCAGCTTGTCCACATCGGGCGTGAACATGTCGCGCACGGTTCGCAAGAGCAGGTCGAGATCGTTGTAGATGAGCGATGGACAGCGGCCGGTTTCCGTGCGCTGGACGACGTTGTTCCAGAGCTTGATGAGAAAATCCATGTCGGCCTTGAGATCCTTGTCCGGCACATTCTCGGCCACCGTGCGCACGATGAAGCCGGTTCCTTGCGGCCGCATCTGATCGATGATCTCGCGCAAGCGTCGGCGCTCTTTGTCCGACGAGATTCGTCGCGAAATGCCGACGTGCTCGACGGTGGGCATGAACACCAGGTGCCGGCCCGGCAGCGAGATGTAACGTGTGACACGGGCGCCCTTGGTGCTGATGGGCTCCTTGGTCACCTGCACGACGATCTCCTGGCCCTCCTTGAGCAGGTCCTCGATGCGCGCGCCGCCAGGCGGTGCCTCTGGTTCCTCGTCATCGCCGTTTTCGGCCGTCGAGCTTTCCCCGGAGGCGACCAGGCGCTTGAGGTCGTCGGGCGTGCCTCGCACGTCGGAGACGTGCAGGTAGGCCGACTTCTCGAGTCCGATGTTTACGAAGGCCGCTTGCATCCCGGGAAGCACGCGTTCGACGCGCCCCTTGTAGATGTTTCCGGCAATACCCCGTTCCTGTTTCCGCTCGATGTAGAGTTCGCCAAGAAGGCCATCCTCCACCAGCGCAACGCGTGTTTCGGGGCCGTCCGCATTGATGAGCAACATGGTGCTGGACATCTAGCCCTGCAGATTTCTGCGATCCAGCCCCAGAAACCCTGACAGGGGTGTCATGGGTAGCGGGTCGAAGGACCGCGGTTGTGGTTCTGGGATTATCATGAAATCCCCTAAATATCGATAGGATAGCTCACTTGAAGGAAGGCAGAAAGCATTCGGCATGGGAATTGCTGCGACACGCGGCAGGCAACAAGGCTTCAACTCCGATTGTTGCTCATCCTCCCACGCACCGGCGCAAGCCGGTGTGCCTAGTTTCGCGACTGTCCAAGACAATCGCTTAACATAGATACTTGAACTTAACCAGCATCGCTTAGGTAGCCCCGCAGCCCTCGTGGACCTTCTCCACGGGGGCTGTGAAGTTTTTGGGGCAGCCATAAGTCTCGGCGCTGGTGACGCGGACGGGCTTCCCACGAATCTATCTGAGCTGTGTGGCATAGAGGCAAACATAGGCACCCACGAATAGAAGTGCGTCGATCCGATCCAGGATCCCGCCGTGACCAGGGAGGAATCGCCCCGAGTCCTTGGCCCCTGCCGCGCGCTTGAGCAAGGATTCCAGCAAATCCCCGGCCGGTCCCACGATGGCTGTCGGCACTCCGATCAGCACGCAATCGCCTACGGTGAGATCGGGCATAAGCAGCGCGCGTGCCGCGAAGATGACGGCGAGGCTGGCCGCCAATCCCCCCACCGCGCCTTCGATCGTCTTTCCGGGCGAGATGACGGGTGCCAGTTTGTGACGGCCAATCGCGTGACCGATGAAGTACGCCCCGGTATCGTTTCCGAAGGTGACCGCGATGGCGAGAGCTACCCATGCCGATCCCATCCGCGCGCGCAGAAGCGGCAACGCCGCCAACAATCCACCAATGTAGAACACGCCAAAGCCCGCCGAGGCCACGCGAGACCAGGCCTCGCGAAGGTCCACGGCTCGTGGCAGGAGCAAGATCGCGCTTGCCATCACGGCGGAGAGTATCCAGGCAAAGCCCAGATCCGGCCGCCACGCGAGAGCGAGGAAGAGTCCTCCGCCGAGCAAGACGATGCCCGACCGTTCGGCCCGCGGACGCCCCGCCATGGTGAGCCCGGTGTACTCGATCAAGGCCAACAGCGCGACCAACAGGCATACCGCGGTGAAAGCCCGCGAATCGCGCCAGAAGACAAAGGCGCCGACCACGGGCAGCCCCACCACGGCGGTGGCCACCCGGACGAGCAGATCCTTCCGCTCTGGACTCAACGATGGAACCTCGATTGACGGTCCGACGGACACACCCGGCCGAGCCCCGATCTTGCGACCAGGCTACCCGATCTTGCGGAGCTGCTCGCCGGTGCGCCCAAATCTGCGTTCGCGTCCGCGGAAAGAATCCAGCGCGCGTATGAATTCGGCCCGGCCGAAGTCCGGCCAGAAGGTCTCGGTGAAGTAGAGTTCAGCATAGGCGGATTCCCACAAGAGGAAGTTGGAGAGCCGCTCTTCGCCTGAGGTGCGAATCATCAAATCGAGCTGCGGCAGTCCGTGGGTCTGCATCGCGGCCTGGAAGCGTTCTTCGTCGATGTCCTCGGAATTGAGAACACCCGCTTTCACCATGTCGCAGAGCGAGCGCGTGGTCGCGACAATCGACTCACGGCCGCCGTACGACAGCGCCAGGCACAGGGTCATCTTACGATTATTCGTCGAGTCCCGCTTGAGGGCCTCCAAAGGCTCGCGCACGTAGCTCGGCAGCCGATCGACGTTGCCGATGGTCACGAGGCGAATGTCGTTGTCCATGATCTCGGGTCGTTCGTCGATGACGTAGTCGCGCAGCAGCTGCATCAACATCGCCACTTCGTCGGGCGGCCGCAGCCAATTCTGCGCGGAGAACGCGTACAGGGTCAGCGCCCGCACCCCGATTTCGCGAGCGGCCCGCACGACCTCGCGCACCGCCACCGCGCCCCGGCGATGGCCCTCGATTCGAGGCAATCCGCGCAACTGCGCCCAGCGACCATTCCCGTCCATGATGATTGCAACGTGGCGCGGCAAGCGGCTTGGATCAGAAGACATGTGGCGTTCTCGGGTACCACATGAACAGACTTCCTTCAACTGGCGCAAGCATATCCTGCGAGGAACTAGTCATCTGGACGAGCCAGGAACGGGAGTTCGTGTTCACGGTGGTCATGGTAGGTTACAACGAAATCCGGCGCCAACGTGAAATGCAACGCATTCCATAGTTGCCGAGCGCACAGGAACCCTGGCGCCGGCGGTTCCATTGTCTCCACGAGTCATAGGAACTCCGGAAACGGGTTTGTGGCCAGCCAGGGAATCGTATACGCTCGGAGTCAGCCGCAGGACCAAACCTGGGGCGGAATGCCAACGGAAAGGCGATTCTTCGCATGAAAACGCGTGAGGACATCGAGTCGTATCTACTCAAAATGGGCATCGGTCACGACGAGCTCGGGGGAGACATCTGGCGTCTCCATTTCAATGGCATCGAGAATCTGATGGTTTCCCTGGCCGGACCCATCGTCGTGTTCCGCCTCAAACTCATGGAAGTGCCGGCCAGCGCAACGCGAAGCCCTCTTCGAATCCCTGCTGCGCCTCAACACCACGGAACTCTTCCACTGCGCTTTCGGCATCGAGGGCAACGCCATCGTGCTAGGCAGCGCCCTCGCACTGGAGAACATGGATTTCAACGAATTCCAGGCCGTCATCGACGACATGGGCATGGCCGTCAGCAAACAATACCCCGTGCTTTCGAAGTTCCGGGCCGTGGCCTAGCGTCCACCAGCAGTAGAGGAAAACCGTCATGGGACTCTTTTCGCGTATCGGCACCCTCTTCAAGTCCAACATCAACGACCTCATCTCCAAGTCGGAAGACCCGGAGAAGATGCTCAACCAGGTCGTCCTCGACATGCAAAACCAGCTGATCGAGGCGAAGAAGCAGGTCGCGGTCTCCATCGCGGACCAGAAGCGCCTGGAAAAGCAGCGCGACGAGCAAGGTGACCTGGCCAAGAGTGGGAACGCAAGGCCATGCTGGCGGTGCGCGCGAGCGACGAGACCCTGGCGCGCGAGGCGCTCAAGCGCAAAGCCGAGCACGACAGCCCAGTTCGCCGAATTCGGCAAGCAGGCGCAGCTGCAGAAGGACGCGGTCGACAAGCTCAAGGATCAGCTGCGCGCGCTCAACGACAAGATCGAGGAGGCCAAGCGCAAGAAGAACATCCTGATCGCTCGCCAGAAGCGCGCCGAGGCCCAGAAGACCATCCAAAGCACCATGAGGGGCTCTCCGACACCGGCGCCTTCGACACCTTCGAGCGCATGTCGCAAAAGGTGGACCAGATCGAGGCCGAGGCCGAGGCGACGACGGAACTGGGCAACGAGCTGACCGGAGATACCCTGCAAGCAGAAGTTCAAGGCCCTGGAATCGGGCGCCACCGGCACCGACAACGCCCTGGCCGAGCTCAAGGCCAAGATGGGCCTCGGCCCCATGCCCGAGGCCAAGGCCGCCCTGCCCGCGGCGTCGGTCGAAGCGCTCGCGGAGGTCAAAGGCTCGCAGGCAAACACGGCGCCGGGGCCGACACGAAACAAATCGTAGGCGCACGCCTCTTCTCACCGCCGGTTCCACGCGCCCGGCGGCGAGCTGGACCAAAGCGGAGTCATGGGAAAAAAATCCTTCTCGTCGAAGACGACCCCATCGCACGAAAGGCGATGGAGCGTCTGATCACCAGCGACCCCCGGCTGGCGGTCATCGAGCCGCGCGTCGTCCAGGCCGCCAGCGGACAGCAGGGACTGGCGGTGTTCGTCTCGGAGCGTCCGGATCTCATCATCACCGACCTTTACATGCCGGCCATGGACGGCTTTGCCATGTGCCGATCGGTGCGCGAAGCCTCCTTCGGCAAGGACATCCCCATCATCGTCATCTCCGGGGTCTACAAGGATCCGACCCTGGCCAGTAGCCTGGGCGACGAGGTGCAGGCCTACTTCCTGCCCAAGCCCTTGCAGGCCGACGATCTGATGCGGACGATCCTGACCTGCCTCGGCCAGCCCGTGCCCGAGCAAGAGGGCGCAGACGCGACGATGCCCGCGACGCCCCTTCCGCCCGAGGGCAACATCGAGGCACTTCAGACCGCCTCGGCGTTCCTTCCGGCCCAACCGCGCGTGGCCCCTTTCGAACCGGTCGGGCTGACACCGCCGCCCTCGTCGGGTCCGCAGAGAACCGCCACGCCGATTCAAGAAGCTCTCGCCGGGTCGCCGCCCAGAGCGGACGATCCCCTCGGATCGGGTTCGCTGTCGGACATGCACGTGGGACGCCTGATCTTCGACCTGGCCGAAACCACCCTCACCGGCACGCTGTCCCTCGCGCACGGCAAGGTCCGCAAGGATTTCTTCGTCCGCGGCGGCAGGGTGGTCGCGGCCGATTCGAATCTGCGGCAGGAAGCGCTTGGCACACTCCTTCGCGCCAAGGGTATCCTCGAAGAGGATCAGCTCACCTTCTTGCTCGTCGAAACCAAGAAGCGGGGCCACAAGATGGGCGCTGTGCTGATCGAGCTCGGCTGGCTCACGCCCGAGGAGGTGCTGCAATGCCTGGCCGCTCAGGCGCGCAAGCGCATCGTGGATTGCCTGCGCTGGGACGAGGGTAGCTACAGCTTCACGCAGGGTGACACCTTCGGAGAACGCGTGATCGAGCACGATCTCGATGTCGCGCAGGCGGTCTTTCTCGGCCTCTATCGCAGCGCCACGCCCGAAGCACTGGTCAACCGCTTCGACCACCATGGCGCTTGTCCCGTGCTCCTCACGCCGCGATTCGATCGCTACAAGGTGCAGTTCGACGAAACCTTCGGAGGCGATTTCGCGAGCATCATCGCCAATACACCGACCATCGGTGCCCTGTCGCTGCGCGAGGATGCCCACGTCGTGATGGCGGAAATCGAGGCGCTTCTCGATACCGGACTCGCCGAGCTCGGCGAACAAGTCGAAGAAGCGGATCCCCCGCCGAGCCCACTCGAGTCGTCCTTCTCGCTCGAAAAGCTGGGCGCCGAGCTGAACAAACGCTTCGACGCCATCGTCGACAGCTCGCTGGACATGAGCTTCATGGAGCTGCACAAGGGCGATGGCTCGCCGCCGTCGCTCCCGGCCAGCGCACAGGCGGCGGTGGATTCGAATTCCGGCGCCCTCGCCATCGGATACGGCACCAGACCCGAACGCCGCTCGGGCACGCACATCGTCACGACGCCATCCTCGGAGTTGCGACAGCGCTTGCTGCACGAGTACCTGATGATTCACGGCAAGTCGCACTACGATATCCTGGGCGCCACGCCGCAGACCCCCACCGGCCAGATCGAGGAGGCGGTGCGTGCGAAGCTGGAAAGTTTCTCCGACCGGGCACTGGCTGGCGTGGAGATTGCGCCGTCTGACCAGGCAAGGTTGGAGGCCGTACGCACCGCCATCAAGCTGGCCGGTCAGATCCTGTGCGCCCCGGCCACGCGCGCCGACTACGACCATGGGCTCGGGGCCGCGAAAGCCGCGGGCGTCGATCCACTCGGGGCCGAGCTGGCCTTCGGGGAAGCCATGCAGCTTTTCCAATCCGATCGTTTCGACGAAGCGCTAGGAAAATTCGAGGCCGCCGTGAGAGCGCGACCGGATCAGGCCCTTTACCATGCCTACCTCGGCTGGGCAGATTTCGTGGCCAAAGGCCCGAGCAGGCTCGAAGAGGCTCGCGAGCGTCTTCACCACGCCCTGGCTCTCGATCCCGATCTCGCCGAGGCTCACGCCATGCTTGGTCGATTGGCGGCGACCGAAAACGACGCGCGGACCGCTCGCCGCCACCTCGAACAGAGTCTGGCCATCGACCCCGAGCAGGCGGATGCCCTGGACCTACTCCTCGAAGCCTACAGCCGGCTGCCCGAACCCGACCCGCGCGGAGCGGAGCGCTTCCTGCGCAGCTTGGTTTCCGCACTTGGGGAGCGCGCCGAAACCCTACGCAGCCGTCTCTGGCTCGAACTTGGCGCGCTCTACGAGGGGGAGCTTTCGGATAGGACTTCGGCCCGCATCGCCTACGACACCGCAGCGCGCTTGACGCCGAGGAATCTAGGTGGCCTGCGCAAGTCGGGCGAACTCAACGCCGAAGATCCCGCGCGCTGGCAGGAAACCGCGCGCGCCCTTGCGGCGGAATGGCACCTCCATCCCAAGGACGGGGAGCCGGCGAACAGGCTGCTGGCGCTGCTTGCGCGCAGTGGTCAGCAGGAAGCGGTGGCTACGACCGCCGCGGCCATGGTCCTGCGCGGCCTCGCCGACCCGTCCGTGCGCAAGCTCGCGGACGATGACCGGCCCCGTTCCCTACGCAGGATCCAGGGCCCCTTGCCGGCCAACCTGCTCGCCCGCGCCGGTTACCGGCCCGAAGAAAGCGACTTGGAAAGACTGGCGGCTCTGCTGGTCGAAACCTCGGTGCTCAAACCTTTCGCGCGCGAGGAACTGGGCTTGTCGGAGGGCGACCTGCCGCTGCCCGCCGAGGAGCAGCCCCCGACGTTTCGGGACGTTCTTCGGTACATCTGCGACCTGCTCGACGTCGGCGCGCCGGAGGCCGTGATCTGCTTGCCAGTCCTGGGCGGTGACGCCCGCATGGCGGACCTCCGTCCCCCGGCGCTCCTATGCGGCCAGCTTCTGCTCGCAACCGAGGACACGGTGGAACTGGGCTTCCGCCTGGGCCGGGCCATGGCGCTAGGCGCGCCAGGGCGGCGCGCCGGTTCCGCGCGATCGGGTGGCCAGATGAGGCCCTACTTCATCGCGGCTTTGGCCTTGGCCAATGCCGCCGGCCCCGTAAAAGGCGCGGCGGCACTGGAGGCATCCAAAACCATCGCCGCGCTCGACGTGGACACGCAGTTCCGCATTCTCGAGGTCGCGCAGGCCATCAAGCAGAAATACGACAATCTGAACCTCAGCCTCTGGGGCAAGGGTCTGGCGCGCGTGGCGACGCGACTGGCCCTGCTGATCTCCGGGGATCTCCTGCGCGTCGGACGCGCGGTGGTCGAGGAAGACGGCCCGGCGGCCCTGGAAGACCTCTTGATTTTCGCCGTGTCGCTCGACTACTTCGACTTGCGTCGGGATCTGGGCTTCGCGGCAAGCTGAACGCCGCGGTGTTGCACCCACAATTTTCCGGTGGTAGGGATTGTGGAAAGGGTGAAAGGGCTGCTATACGCTTCTGACGACCGGTTGGATAGGGCAAACGCGGAGCGCTCCGGCACCGCGACTCGCAAGGAGGAGGAGGAGTAGGCAGTCACTCACTTGGCAGGTCGAGCATGAAGTCCGGAGAGGAAGAACCAAACCGATGGCCCAAAGTCAGACGCATACAACGGCACGCTTTAACGGAGTGAAGATCTTCTCCGCCACCATGGCCCAGGAGCGCGAGAACCTGGGCGAGAAGGTGACGCTCTGGATCCGAGAACATCCCCAGTGCCAGGTCGTGGACACCATCGTGACCCAGTCCTCTGACGAGGCCTTTCACTGCCTCGCGATCACCGTCTTCTACCTGGAAGACCGCGCCGCCGCCCCCAAATAGGGAGATCCCAGAGCGCCGAGGGGGGGAACGAGAATCCTTCGTTCCGCGCCCCAACCTTGGCTACCGACCGACGGGAAGGAATAGCTGACCTGGGAGCACCCCTATACCGTAACGCCCGAATCGGGTACGTGGCCGAATGCGCCGACCGCGGCTATACTGACCGCGAACCACTCACAAGGGGGCGAAACAGTTTCGACGGGAGTAAGCGAAGCTCTGGTTGCGTGCCGAGGCGCCCGAGGCCTCGTAAAAACGGGCAAAAAAGAAACGCGAACGACAACTCGTTCGCTCTGGCCGCCTAAAAACCGGACCGGACCACGACCCCAGGGATTGCCTGCGACCTAGGGAAGTGGCCATTTAGCGGGCTTTGCGGCCGGGCAGCGTCTTCCGGCGCGGCCGCGAGAAACAGGGAGGGCTGGCGTGCGGGACGCCTGGTCGGTGGGCCAACCCGGACGCGAGATTTGAATCGCCGAACACGCACGTAGTGGCTGGAGTAGAGACCTCTCGGACCCGGGGGCAGTACCCGGCGCCTCCACAACAATTTCAAGTAGTTGTAAGCGATGTTAGGTTTTGTTGCCGTATAGTTGCCCCACGCGAGGCGTTAGTGTCGAGCAGAGCAACGGCATCTCGTCGGCTTTCTGGCGATAGATGCGCGTCGTGTGCCGAAAACCGCTCGTCACCGCCTCGGGTCTCACCGAGACCTGACCGGCCCCTGGTCCGCGCCCGCCGGGCTGTTCACGGCCGACCGCAAGGGAACCGCTGGCTGGACCTCCGACGCCTATCCACACGCCGAGTACGCCGGCGAGGGCGGGCGCGTGCAGTTCGTGAGCTTCACCCGGTCGAACGGCCAGGGCTGGTTCGGGTCGGAGCTGATATGGGTGCGCGTGCTCGTCGAGCCCGCCCCGCAACTCTGACCTTCGCGCTGGGAGCCGCCGTCGTGGAAGTTTCTGGCACCTCTCACGGGCTACGACTCTGGGATGGCGGCGTCGACGGATACGGGGCCGCCGTCCCACGCCGCGGGGAGAGTCACGATATCGGTCCCCAGCACGACGCCATTGACCGAGACCGACCACGAGTAACTGACGAACTTGCGAGGGGCGGCGTTGCAGGGGTGGCCGGGACCCGTGCAGCAACACACGGTGGCGCTGTCGATTTGGGCAAGCCTCAACGCGACGTCGAGCGACTGGCCCTCGGCCGTCGAAACGTCGAAGCGACATCGAGCATCCGGTAGAGGCTCGCCTGGCGACGTGATGGGGACCGAGGGAAGGGCGGCACCGATGAAACGAAGCTCAGTACAGGGGAGCTCTTGGCATGTAGGCGGTTCGCAAGTCCCCTCGCTCACCGACATGGCGGTGAAGTGAAGCCGTGGCAAGTCCTGCTTGAGAAGCACCGGCGTCGGGAAAACGTCGCACATTTTCCCGTTGTCTCCCGAGCACGACGTGTCTCCGCAGCCCGCCAGGGAAAGGGCAAGAGCAACAGCGACGATAAACCGGCTCGGAGCAGATCCACATCGAGGACGATTCATTGGGTCCCTTCTCCGACCTCGTAGGCCAGCTACAGCCTATGGCCATCCCCACCATGAGCGTTCCCGTCTACAGCCGCATCGTCTTTCGCGCCGGCGCGGTGTCGATTCGCTGATCGATTCGTTGGATCCGGAAAGCGACCACCGCCACGAACAGGACGGCAAGAACGAGCGGCGACCTGGACTCGGGCGGCACGCCTCCGAGAACACAGCCGCATCCTGAACCGTTGCTCGTCTTTGTCGTGTTGATGGGCTGACCGCCGCTGCCCGCGCCGCCGCTACCCGTCGCGCCGCCGGAATTCGAACCGCCCAAGCTTGGTGCGCCACCGTTCGAGATTCCGCCAGAACCACCGAGGCCGCTGCCGCCAGAACCTCCACTTGCGACTCCGCCGCTCCCGGCATTGCCGCCTGCACTGCCGCCCGAACCCTCGCTGACCATGCCCCCCGTCCCGCCACTCGCGCTGCCGCCTGCACCGCCGCCACTGGCCACGTTGCCGCCCGCGCCAGCGCTGGCGTCGGTGGGAACGATCGCGGCGTCGGAATTGGTGGTGGACCCCGTGTCGGCGTCAAGAAAGCTGGCCAGCGCATAGGTCAGCGGGGCATTCCAGTTAATGGCCACCTCGTTCAGCTCGTAGTCGTTCACGTCGTCGGTCCAGTTGGTCGCGCCGTTCTTGTTGCCGTTCGGAGCCTGCGTGGAGGTGTTGTTGCCACCGCCCACCAGCAGTCCCGGCCACGGGGTATCGATGCCGTCGGACTGCGAAGGACGATGGTGTGGATGCATGGGCGGGTTGATACCGAGCCCCGTGACCTGCGAGCGGTCGTAGTAGTTGCGGCCGAAGAGCCAGCTGATCTGATCGACACAGGTATCGAGATAGTCGGCCTTGGGCGAAAGTCGGTTGGCGACCTGAAGTAGCATGCAGGTGCGCGCCACCGCCCCGTTCGAGCCCCAGTAGTATTGCCCTGCCTTGCCCGACAGGGCGCGCCCATAGCCGCTGTTGTTGCGATTGGTGACCAAGGTGTCCGCGGCGGCAGTCAAGGCCTTCTGAATCGCGGTCACGGTGGTCGCGTTGCGCCCCGTGCGTTGGGATTGAAGATAGATGTACATGCCCAGGTTCTTGACGTTGCTCCAGTCGAAATCCGCGTCGACATAGGTCGAGGTGCCCGTGTTGAACTTGGCAGCGCGCGTTTCGAAGTCGGTCAACGCCGCCGCGTCGCCGGCGGTCTCCCACATTTCCGCAGCGGCCCACAGGCGGTCGTCCGAATCCGTGGTGGTGTAGGCTCCCGTGGACGTGGGATCCGTGACCGTCTGGTTGGCGGTGTTGGCCTGCAGGTATGCGTAGGAGACCTTGGCCGCGGCCAGGCACTGGTCGGCGAAGGCCGAGTCGTAGGTCTTGTAGATGCGCGCCGCCTTGGCCAGCACGGCGACGAAGTCCGCGGTCGCGGCCGATCCCCAGGGGACGAAGTAACGAGTCTGCAGATCCTTCTCGGGCATGACCCAATAGTCGATGTCCGTCCCGCCGTCGGCATGGGGCGCATCGAAGGTCAGCGATGTCAGCTTGTGCGAGACGCGCCCATCGCTGGCCGAGTACTGCATCTTGAGCACCCATTCGAGCTCCCAGCGGACTTCGTCGAGGTAGTCGGGAAGGGCGCCGCCGGTTTCGGGAATGGGCCACCCGTAGGTGGAAATCACCGAGGAATACTCTTCCCACGCGGCGAGGAGCGAACCCAAGGTAATGCCCGCGTTCACGATGTACTTGCCGTAGTCGCCGGCGTCGTGCCACCCCTTGGAACCGTCGCGCTTGCCTCCTGCGGTGCCGATGTAATCGAGATGGGCGTCGTCCATGTGGCAAGCGTCGTGGGCGTAGGTTTGTCCATTGAACGTGAACGAGACCGCTGTGTTGCATCGCCAGCCGTAGAACCCCAGCATGGTCGCGACGAAGGCATCGCGGTACACGTCGTTGCCGACGGGAAAGGTCACCGAGCGGCCCACACCCGGAACGTCGACGTAGAACTTGCCGGTCTCGCCGAGCTGGGTGAAATCCGCGATGGCGATGCTCTGGCTGGTGTCGGGATCGGTTTTTGCCGCGCTGGCGGTGCCGGTGTAGGCAACGGATCCATCGGCGTCGTGCTTGACCGTGAAGGACGTGGCGGCGGCGGTGATGGACGCCCGCTTCACCCGACTGGGCAGGTAGCCGATGGAGCTGACCTTGACATCCGAGTCGGCGGCCTGGGCAAGCAGCGGGCTGACCAGGGCAAGGGATGACACGAGAGCGGACAGGCATAGGCGCATGCGAACCTCCGGCGAGAGCGAGCGACCGCACGACGATACGCCTGCGGTCCTGCAGGTATGAACACGCTTCGCGCTTGCGATGTGTAAATCATTCTTTGCGCGCAATGCCCATCCGCTCAAGTGGCGGCTTCGTGGTAGCCCTGCCCGTATACCAAGGTCTCGATCCTATTCCGACGGAATGATCGCAAGCAACTCGATATCGAAAACCAGCGTTCCGGCGGGAGCGCCTGGGCTGGAAGGTGAATTCCCATAAGCCAGCTCACCGGGGATCCAGAACCGCGTCTTGTCGCCGACCACCATCAGACGCACGCCTTCGGGTCCATCCCCTGATCACGCCATTGAGCGGAAATTCCGCCGGCTCGCCGCGCTGTACCGAGCTGTCGAACAGCTTGCCATCGGTCGTCCATCCCGAATAGTGAACGCGCACGCGATCGGTGATGAAGGGATGCACCTTCCCCTTGCCCTTGGTCAGGGTGACATCCTGCCAGCGACAGTTTCTGGTCGTTTTCCCCCACGATGTCCGCTTCGGTCTCGCACAGGGGAACACCATCGGGATAGCTCTTCACGACCTCCTCGTAGGTCGGAAGGGTCTTGCCGCGCTCCTTCTTCGCCGGGCCTTTGGCGTTGGCCAGGCCCGAAGAGAACAGAAAGGCGGCGATAGAAAGAAACGCAATGTGTGGCGTTGTGGGCTCCATTTCAACTTGAAACGTAGCACGCGAGCCCGGGTGTCCTGTCTCATTTCCAGCCGTCCCCTAGGGGAGTGGCCAGCTCGACGTCGGTGCCTATTGCGCGGAGGGCCCTTCGGCGGTCTTTGCCAAGCTAAAGATGCCGAGGGCGTTGGACCAGTAGACACACTCATCGTCAACGGCGACGGATCCGCCGCCGGTCGAGGACATGGTCGCGAGAATGGCGAAAGAGCTGCCATCCGCGGCCATTCTCCCCAGCCGCTCGGTGGTGCCGGAGGCGCCGCCCATGATGTAGAAATCGGAGCCATCGAACGCAACGTTCAACGGGGACGCCAGGGCTGCGGGCAGTGGCATGATCGCGATGGGCCCGCCAGTGGGGGCCATTCGCATCATCGCGTCTGCCCCCTCGCCCAGCCAGCATGCATCGGTTCCGCATGGCATGACATTGGTGGGGCCAGCAGCGCTCATGCCCAAGGTCGTCACCGGGCTGCTGGAAACAGGAGGGAGGCCAACGCTGTCCACCTCCCCTTGGGGCAGGAAGAAGAGCAAGCGCCGGCCGAAGACGCCGATGGCACCGGAAATGTCTGAGGCGAGCGTCACAGTGGCTGCGCTCGTCGAACCGCCGGCCAATGGTGCGGCTTGGATGCCACTTCGGTCGGCAAAGTAGACGTAGGTTCCATCGGTCACGGGGCCGGTCGACAGCGAATCGTTGTCGGCAAGGGCCACGATCGTGGTCGGTGCGCCGCCATCGAAAGGAATTGAGACGATGGAAGTGCTGTCGTTGTTGGGAAACGCATTGTCTTCGCCGAGGATGACGCTCGTCGCGGTGAGCACGGGCTTGAAAAACATAAAGCCCGAGGCGACCAGAGTTGGCTGTCCACCGCGAAGAGGGACGCGCAAGACGCTGCCGGCCAGTATGGGGCTGAACAAATTCCCGTTGTTCTCAGCGGCGGAGATCACGTAGTAGAGATCCGACGCGTTCGCAACCAACTCCAGCGCCACGACCTCGATCGTTCCCGCGTCGGACGGTGGCCTGGGAAACGTGCTTGCGCTGACGAGCAGCCGCGGCGTCAGCCCACAGCGGTCGTCGGGTGGCGTTTCCGCGCCGGCAATGTCGGGGAACGCGTCCACGGCGACGGCGTCCGAGCTCTGCTTGCCGGAGCCGCATGAACAAAGCACCGAAAAGCACGAGAGTCACTGTGCATACCCTGGTCACCATGCGTCTGAGCATCCCTCCACTTTGCCGTCGCCACAACGTCCGTCTTGGCATGGTCGAGAAGTCGTGCCACGCTGCCAAGAACCGCAGCGGCAACGGCAGCATCGAACCGAGTGGCTCGGCCTTCTTCCTACTCACGGGCTGCCTAACCTCCCGGAGTCCCTTCGCTTTTCGACGATCTTGTCTTGGTACCGGACGCCGTCGAGCCCAGCATGGCTGCTCTGGCGGCACGAACGTCGATGCCCTGTCCCTTTCCCCTGCGCGGGGCGAGGGGAGCGGACGGTCGTGGTCAGCGGTTGGTGGTGGCGGGCCGGTCGGCGTCTCGCTTGCGAATGCGCAAGGTGACGGTGCTGGGTGCGATGCTCACGACCTCGACGCCAGCCGGCGCGCTGGTGTGAACGTGGAAGACGTGGAAACCACTGCTGCTGCCCGAGACGTCGATATAGGCATCCACCGCATCCGACGCGGTCAAATCCAGCTCGCGGCTGGAGCTGCGCAGTTGGACGGCGATGCTGGCGGTTCGCGGTGGATCGAAACGGAGGCCGTCGCTGACGCCGCGGATTTCCAGGGGCACCACGCGGCCAACCTCGTGCGAACGATCCGAGGCGATGGCGGCCCACGCAGTGACCACACCCAGGAAGATCAGCGGGTACGCGAAGGCATCGAGCGCTCGGCGGCGGCGCTCGGGCGCGCTGGGCTTGGTTGCCTTGTGGTTCGTGCACAGTCGCTCGATGGTGTCGCGCAGCTCGGTCTCGCCGGGCACCGAAGCCAAGCCGCCGTCGTGGGCGACCATGACGGCGTGCCGTTCTTCGCTGACACAGACGACGACGGCATCCGAGACGCTGGCCAGGCCCAGGGCCGCGCGATGCCGCGTGCCGTGGCGAGGATCGCCGGTCTCGGTAGCGAGCGGTAGGACGGCGCCGGCGCGCGCTAGGCGGTCATTGACGACCAACACCGCGCCGTCGTGCAGGGGCGCGGTCGAGGTGAAAACGGTCTCGATGAGGGCCGACGAAAGGTTGGCGTCGATGGCGGTGCCGGCGCTGAGGTATTCCCCGACCCAATCGCGCCGTGGAATGACGATCAGGGCGCCCTTGCCGGCAGCGGCAAGCGTGAATGCGGCCTCGGCGATGACCGCCGACGGGCCCACCGGCAGCTGCTTGCGGTGCCAGTTGCTAATCCAGCGCACCGGACTGACCCGACCGAGCCCCCGCCTGATCTCGCGCTGAAACACCACCACCAGCACCACGGTTGCCACCGCGCTGACCGCGGAGAGCAGGTAGGACGTCAGGATCAGCCCGAAGTGATTGGAAACCCAAGAGCCCACGAGCAGGGTCGCCATGCCGAAGGAGATTTGGACCGCGATAGTCCGGCGCATCCACGAGTAGACCCACGAGAAGATGGCGGTCAGCAGCAGAACATCGGCGCAGTCTTGCCAGCGTAGGCCGCGTATCAACGTCGAGATGAATCCTCCGAACATCGTCGGACATCGTACACACCCGAGCCATTGTCGGAAGTGTTCTTTGTAACGATCTTTTGAAGGATTCTCACTCGGCTTGGCGCCTTGGGCCGTGGATCCCGCCGGCTCGTCCCCTGGTCTTGCACCACCAGGTCGCCGACGATTTCGGGGCGGCCGCCGTCGAGAATGGCCGCGGGGAGGCGCTTGCGCTCGGCTAGGCCGGCGGGCGGCAAGCCGGCCACGGCCGCGGCCGCCAACTGGGCCATCACGGGGTCGCGCGCGGCCCACGCGTCGTCGACCGCGAGCGCGTCGGGCATGACCCAAGCACGGCGATCATCAGGTCTCGATCGCGTGCCTTCTGGTGCTCGCATGGGGTTAGCGCTTCCCATCGACGCCCAGGTCATCACGCTGGTCGTCATGGGCGACCACAGCGAAGAGGTCTCGCCCACGGAGATCCCATGACTGATAGCAAAACCAACGTTCTGGTCCTGTTCTATTCGACCTATGGACACATCTACAAAATGGCCGAGGCAGTAGCCGAAGGCGCGCGCGCCGTGTCCGGCGCCAATGTGGTGGTGAAGCGGGTTCCCGAAACCCTGCCCGACGACGTGCTGGAGAAGATAGGAGCCAAGGCCGCCCAGGGTGCGTTCGCGCACGTCCCGGTGGCCACCGTCGACGACCTGGCCAGCGCCGACGTGGTCGTCTTCGGCGTGCCGACCCGTTTTGGCAACATGGCGGCGCAGATGCGCGCGTCCTCGACGCCACCGGCCAGCTGTGGGCCACCGGCAAGTTGATCGGCAAGGTAGGCAGCGTGTTCACGAGCTCCGCCACGCCCCATGGCGGCCAGGAATCCACCATCTTGAGCTTCCACACGACGCTGCTTCACCACGGCATGGTGGTGGTGGGCCTGCCCTACAGCTTCACAGGGCAGATGCGCATCGACGAGGTCACCGGCAGCTCGCCCTACGGCGCAAGCACCATCACCGGCGGAAAAGGCGAACGCATGCCTAGCGAGAACGAATTGGCGGCGGCGCGCTTCCAAGGCGAGCACACCACTAAGATCGGCGCCAAGCTGCGCGCGTAGCCGACTGGTTCCACAGCCCGGAACCGCGAGCTCGGCGTGGCGACCACGCGGCAACGTCGAAAACGCGGGATCATGGATCGGCCTTGCGCGTGATGGATAATTCGCCCGATGGCGTGCCCGGGCAGGCGGTGCCCGTCCAAGTCACGCCGGCGTAGGAGCCGGTGATCCGGCCGCCGCCGGCGCCGTAGGCGGACAGTTGCACGGTTCCGCCGGTGCCGACACAGGAGGCGTGCATGTCGATCGTGTCGAACGACATCCAGGCAGAGCCCGGTGCGGGAGACAGGCCGGCGTCGGAGACGGCGTAGGTAGCCGGGAACACGGTCGGCGGCCGGCCGCCGAGGCTGATCCTCGGAACGAGGTTTTTGCGGCGGACACCGCCGATGGGGTTTTGGCGAGGCACAGGCGTTGATTGTGGAACCCACGGCGACGGCCAGATACGAAACAGGCGCGTCAGCTTGTGGCCGACGCGCCCATTTCTGAGGTTCGCTGAGTCGAGACTAGAACTGCGTTATGAACTTCCAGCCCTCCGAATAAATCCAGTTGCTGCCGCCTTCATTGGAGGTGTCGGTATGCGGCCCGTTGAAGGTGCAGACCTTGGTGGGATAGCCCTCCTTGCACCCTGTGAAATCCACGCACAGGTGGTTGCCTGAGGTCCATGTCGGTATGGGATTCGGCACAGTGCAGCCGTTGTCGGTGCCGTGCTCGATGGCGATGTACTTCGAGCCTTGGGTCGTGCTGCTCCCGTTGACCCACGGACACGTGGTGTCGCTCATGCCGGTGGTTTGCATCCAGGCGATGGGCGCGTGGGTCTTGGTGGTGGGCACGTAGATGTTGTAGTTGGCCGGGGCGATGCCCACGCCCGCGCGAAGATCCTTCTGGCGGTCCACCGAGAGGCTATAGGTTTCCATCCCTCCGAAGCTGAATCCGATGGTGAAGACGCGCGATTCATCGATGCACAGGTCCGATTTGAACAGCGCGAGCATATCGTCGAAGAAGGTATGGTCCTTGTTGTCGCTCCTCCATGGCATTGAATCCGTGTACCCTTGGGGCGCAACTAGGATGGTGGTTTTTCCGGTATCATTCTGCTTGGCACCGTAATACCCGCTGCTGACGGCTCCGGTGTCGCTCGAGCCCATGCAATGCCAGGCGAAGAGCAACTTGTACGGCTTGCTCGAATCGTAGCCGGTCGGAATGTATATGATGTACTCGCGGGCGATTCCGGCGCTGGTCATGTCCTTGCGGGTCGTGTCGGCGCCGGCCTTGTACGTCGACGGCAGAGCCTTGCCACAGCCGGCGCTGGGAACTGCAGGATTTCCAGGCAGATACCCTCCAGAGCTGCCGGCGGTTCCCGTGGTGCCGCCGGTGGCGGTTCCGGTAGTGCCGCCGGTGGCGGTTCCGGTGGTTCCGCCCATGGCGGTTCCGGTGGTGCCACCCGTGGCGGTTCCGGTAGTGCCGCCGGTGGCGGTTCCGGTGGTTCCGCCTTTGGCGGTTCCGGTGGTGCCACCCGTGGCGGTTCCAGTGGTGCCACCCGTGGCAGTTCCGGTGGTTCCGCCCGTGCTGCTCCCGGTGGCACCGCCAGAGGTGCTCCCGGAAGTGCCTCCCTTGGTGCTTGTGGTGGTGCCACCCGTGGCGGGCTGGGTACCCCCGGTCGAAGTCACGGTGGCACTGGTACCACCCGATCCGACCCCACCGGTAGCGACACTGCCGCCTGTGGCTGTGGATTTGCCCCCGGTGCCGTTACTGCCACCTGTCCCTGTGGCAGTGTTTCCGCCGGTACCGCCCGAGCCGTTGGTCGAGTTGCCGCAACCCCAGAACAGGCAAAGGCCAAGAGGGGCGATGAACAGGAGCCTGCTTGCGAAATTAGCTGCTCTCATTTTGGTCCTCCACGAGTGGAAAATGCCAGTGCCAAGTAGGGGAATTCAGGAATTAGAATGCATCTATCGTTTCGCTCTTCCCGCTAGGGTGAGCGTAGGAATAAGACCACCGCCTGCTAAGCTAGTCCTTTGCCCCTTGAAGGACAAGCGGGATCTCCGCCACCGCGATCCCCTCATGGCGTGGCCTTGCAGAACGACAGGAAGTCGCGCAGCCAGCTCTCATTATAGTACGAGAGCGACGGACCCGTGATTTTCACGTCGGGATCGAGTTGCCGCAGCTCGGCGAAGGTCTGCCGCCAGAACTCGTTGAAGGACAATGGGTTGCTGCTCGAGTAGGTGCCGCTCGGCTCATTCCAGATTTCGTACGCATAGATATTGGTCAGCCCCGCCTGCTTCTTGCGCGACACGGTCTGGCTGATCTTGTCGAACCAGTCGTTCATGTTCGTGAACGTGTAGAAGCCTTTGAGCCAATCCGCCAGCCGGATGGTGACCTGCGAGTCGGTCGGCGCCACGCGACCCGCGACCACGATGGCGTCGCCCACGGGTTGTTGCTGGTCGGCCGCCGGGTTGGTGAACATCCGAGGATGCAAAGGCGCGATCAATCCGCTCACGTCCGCGGGCAGGGTCTCGGTGACGCCATAGAGCGAGCCGCTGGCCACGTGCCTGGCCGGACCGATGCTCGCTGAAAGGTCGACAGTCAGGGTGGCAGTGGCGGCTGCGGACGCGGACACGAGAACTCCGGCGGCCAAACCGGCGATTGTCGTTACCAACGGCCTCATCCGTGCGCTCCTCCTTTAGCTTGTCACGGGATCCAGTTCCCGCCACCCAACGGCTTCCGGCGCGATTCACGGGGGCGCGAATCTTGGGCAAATCCCCGCTACACCCAGTGCTCGTCGACGACGCCCTATAACGGCCAACGAACGCGTTGCGCCGTGACTTGAAGCTGGCCGCCGTCCGCTAGAGCCATCAATCTCCGACTGATTTAGTCCGCTTTCTACTTGCAATGGCGCCCATGCCCCGCAATAGTTCAAGTAGACTTGCTGCAAGGAACTCGAGGGGGTGTCTATGCTGTTACCGGATCGAACTCCGCGAGTCGTGATCGCCGAGGACGACGATGACACACGAAACATCCTGCGCGAGCTGGTTTCAGGTTTGGGCGTTCATGTTGCCGAGGTGTCCGGGGGTGACGATCTGGTCACCTTGCTGGCCGAGGGCAGCCCGGTCGATCTCTTGATCACCGACGTGCGCATGCCATGGATGACCGGTCTCCAAGTCGCGCTCTCCGCGCGAAACGCGGGACTGGAGATGCCCATCATCTTCGTGACCGCATTTCCCGATGATACCCTGCGTGCGCAGATCAAGCACCTCGGCGCAGCGGTTCTGCTACCCAAGCCATTTCGAGCCGAAGAGATATTGTCTCTGATACGTGAGCGACTCCCGCAGAGTACCTCGACATCCGACCATCCTGCATGAGGCCTGCGTTTCTTGTCGACTCGCGCGAGTGCGAGTCCAACCGTTACCAGCCTGATGTGAGGTGCGCAATGGAGCCGAACGGCGCCTACCGCACGCTGGCCAGTAGCGGTGTTCGTCGCAGACGCCGCACGCCGAGTGCCGACGACGGCGCTCGGCACAGCGGACGCGAAGATGGACCCGAAGCAAGAATCGGCGAGGATCTCCTGGGGTGCCCGAAGGCCGGATGCCCCAGCCCACACAGTCCCTGGAGCGCGGAACTGAAAGCATCGCAAACCTAGCGAGCCCCGGCTCGCTGCCTCGCTGGACCGGCTCTACCGGCTGGGGTCTGCGCGATTCTGTCTAGCCGACGACTCGAGACAGGACGCGCCCATTGATGTCGACCTCGAACGCCAGGGGCACAAGACTGATCCCGTATTTGCGGGCCAATGCGGGATTCTGGGAAACATCCACCAGGGCCACCGGCACGCCCTGATCGCGAAGGGATTCTTGAAGCGTGCGGCAGTCGGTGCACCGTGGGTGCGAGAACTCGACTACCAGACCGGGCCGGGGTGCCGCTCCGATTCTCTCGTAGGTCGATGTGGGCAACGCGTCGTGGGCCGATTCCGCGCAGGCCGGCCCACAGGCGGTAGACCTCGCACCCCACACAAAAGCCGGTGGCAGCCGCGAGGAGTGCGAGGCCGGCGACCAGCAGCCCCAAGCCCCAGCCCAGACCGGGCAGGCGCGCCATGTGAGCGACCGAGGCAGCCGACAAGATCACCAGCCCGACCCAATTCGCGAAGCGAACCGGCCTGGCGTCTTTCATCGGACCAGGGCCGAGCCGGGGGCGCACCAGTTTGAAATAGATCGCACAGGCCAAGCACGCCTGCGGGCCGAGGAACAGAGCGAGGGCCAATTGGGCCGCCGCCAGTGTCAGCAGGGGCCAGAAGTCGAGTGCAAAGGCCATGAGAGCAGCCAGCCCAATCACGGCCTGATTGAACCGGGGCGCACGTGCGTCGATCAGGCGCAAGCCGAGGCTTGGCTCGGTATCTCGTAGAAGCGACATGTTGTCTACTATAGCATCGTAGATCGATCAGGCCAGATGGATGTCGAGAAGAGCAAGTCGAAGGGAAAACTACGGCATTTCTGGGACAATCTTCGTCACAACGCCTCCCAGCTTTCCGATGTGCTGTCCGTAAAGATGGACAACGCGCGTCACCTCGAAACCATCTCGCTCGAAGTAAGCACGAGGGCGCGCGGTCGCGGGGTGCTCGACGGTGCTCGTGACTATCCCGTCGACGCAATGGACCGCGACCTCGCGCGCACATCACTTTTCGGTTGAAACGGGTTCGTATCTGGGTCCTATTTAGCTGAACCTTGTTTGGGTGAGCCCGGGGCTCCGGGCTGAGATCGGGGCAGCGACGGCCGCAGATCCGGTGGCCATGGCGCGCGCCTTCGCTCTGGCGGTCGCGGCTGGGCGCCAAGGATACGAGGCCGGTCTGCCAGCGCAGGCGGAAGAGGCGCGCGCCTCATCGCCGCTCACAGCTTTCCTCACGCAAGGGGATAAGGCATGAGGAGCTTCGAGACGGTGTGGTGCGAGCACGACTCTCGGTCCGTCGCGGCCTCCATCATGGCCAAGAATGAGCGCGACGTGCGGCGCGCGCTCGGACGGGGGCGAGGCAGCATCTCCATGGAGGATCTGGCGGCTCTCTTGTCCCCGGCCGCGGCGACGCACCTGGAGGAGATGGCGCAGGCCAGCCACCAGCGCACGGTCGCGCGATTCGGCAAAACCATGCAGGTCTATGCACCGCTCTACCTGTCGAACGTATGCGGAAACATCTGCACCTACTGCGGTTTCAGCGCCCAGAATCATCTTGAGCGCCTGATCCTCGACGACGAGGCGATCCTAGCCGAGGCGACCGTGCTGGCCGGAACCGGCATGCAGCACGTGCTGCTGCTTACCGGCGAGAGCCCGCGCGTGGGGCCGGACTATCTCGTGCATGCGCTTCGGCTGCTGCGCCCGCGATTCTCCAGTCTGTCCTTGGAGGTGCAGCCGCTCGGTATCGAGGACTACTTTCGGTTCACACGAGAAGGGACGAATGCGGTCATGGTCTACCAAGAGACCTACGACCCCGCTGCCTACGCTCGCCACCACCTGCGCGGGCCCAAGGCCAACATGGTCTACCGCTTGGAAACCCCAGATCGCCTGGGCCAGGCGGGGGTGAAGAAGATCGGCATCGGCGCGCTCTATGGCCTCGCCGACTGGCGGGCCGACGCCTGGTTCGTCGGGCTGCATTTGCGTTACCTCGAGAACCGCTACTGGCGCTCGCGCACGAGCATTTCGTTCCCGCGCCTGCGCCCTCACGAAGGCGGCGACGCCACGGCGTTGTCCGCGTTCGGCGAGCGAGATCTGGCGCAGACCATCTGCGCCTTTCGTTTGTTGAGCCAGGAGGTGGAGCTGTCGCTATCCACACGGGAGAGCGCCCGTTTTCGCAACCACGCCATCCGCCTCGGTATCACCGCGATGAGCGCCGGATCGCGCACCAACCCCGGTGGGTACGCGCACAACAAGACCTCGCTGGAACAATTCTCCATCGATGATTCGCGCAGCCCCGCCGAGGTCGCGTCCTTCCTGCGCACCCAGGGCTACGAGCCGGTGTGGAAAGACTGGGATGGAACCTACGACGGTCAGGTCGTGGCCCGGGCCGAGCGCGAGGCGCTTTCATGCTGACCGCCGAAGAGCTGCGCCGTTACCAGCGCCACCTATCCCTGCCGGGGTTCGGGCTGGTTGCGCAAGAGCGCTTGAAGGACGGCAGGGTTCTGGTGGTTGGCGCCGGCGGCCTCGGCTGTCCCGCCTTGCTCTACCTCGCCGCGGCCGGGGTGGGGCGCATCGTGGTCGTGGATTCGGACCGAGTGGAAGCGAGCAATCTACAGCGCCAAGTGCTGTACGCCGAGGAGGACATCGGCCAGCCCAAGGCCACGGTCGCCGCCGGAAGGCTGCGCGCGCTGAATTCGTTCGTCGATGTGGCCGCCGTAGCCGAGCGCTTCCGAAGGGAAAACGCTCTCACGCTGGTCGATGCTTGCGACGTGGTCATCGATGGCTCGGACAACTTCGCCACTCGCTACCTCGTCAACGATGCTTGCGTCATGGCGGACCGGCCGTTCGTATACGGCGCGATCCAAGGCTTCGAGGGGCAGTTGAGCGTGTTCAATTGGCGTAGCGGCCCGACCTACCGCTGCCTGTTCCCGGCAGCCCCGCCCGCCGATCTCGCGCCCAACTGCGAGACGGTCGGCGTGCTCGGGATCCTGCCCGGTATCGTGGGAACCTGGCAGGCTGGGGAGGCCATCAAGATCCTTGCCGGCGTCGGCGAGCCGCTCTCGGGCAAGCTACTTCTTTGGAACGCCCTCACCATGAACGTGCGAACCGTGACATTGACCGCAGAACCGAACAGGTCGCCGATCCAGGAACTGCCGGCGGATGCGGAATTCGGGGTCTGTACGAACGAGGGCTGGGAGATCGATGCCGGGGAATTGCGTTCCTTGCTGCGCGAGGGCCTCGTACAGCTCGTCGACGTGCGCGAAGACTGGGAGCGGGCCGAGGACGCGATCTTGCCCTCCAGCCACGTTCCGTTGGGGCGGCTTGAGCAGACCTTGTCGGAAGGGTTACTCAAAGACATGCGAGCTGACCTGCCCACCGTCGCCTATTGTGCGGTCGGCGTACGGAGCCTTCAGGCCGTGGCCATCTTGCGCGAGCGATTCGGTTTCCGTTCGGCGAGGAGTTTGCGCGGCGGCATGCAGGTGTGGCGGGCGGCCGGGTAGGGATGAGCGGCACGCTCCAACACGGGCGACAATCCCGCGAATGGGGTCGTGCGCGCATTGCATCCGTGGACAGCAGCCATCAGCATGCCTTCGCTCGCGACATTTCTCTTGCTGGCGTGGCCCAGCCAGATTTACAAACAGACCCAAGCGGGTCCCTTCAAGAGTGAAAGGTGCTGGCATGGAGATGGCATATCGAGAGCGGTGGGAAGCGGAGATCGCCGAGATGCGGCGGGTGCTCGACGGCTTTGCGATGAAAGAGGAGTGTAAGTGGGGTAAGCCCACCTACACGGTAAATGGGAAGAACGTCGTCATCATGCAGGGCTTCAAGGAATACTTCGGGCTGGGCTTCTTTCAAGGCGCCCTGCTGAAGGACCCCCAAAAGGTGCTGGTGCAGCTCGGTCAGCTGCACGCCGGGCGGGTGATGAAGTTCACTAGCGCGAAGGACATCACGGCGAGGGCGGCGACCATCAAGGCCTACGTGCGCGAGGCCATCACAGTCGAAAAGGCTGGGCTGCGGATGGAGCGGAAGAAAACCTCGGATTTTCCGGTTCCCGAAGAGCTGACGGAGCGGTTCCTAAGGGACCCGCGTTTCAAGCGCGCCTTCGAGGCGCTGACGCCGGGACGGCAAAGGAGCTACCTCTATCACTTTGCCGCGGCCAAAAAGGCGACGACCCGAGTAGCACGAATCGAAAAGGCGATACCGGCGATATTCGAAGGCAGAGGGTTCCTGGAGAGGCGCTAGCGAGGCTTGTAGCCTACCAGGGTGACCGCATCGGAGAGGTCACCACCCCGCCATCGTGCGGGCAGAAGAGTTACTTGCGACCCCTTCGGTATTCCATCAACCTCACATTGGACGGGTGCTGCGATCATCGTGCAATCGTCCTCGCTGACCGTCAACCCATAAAGCCGTTGCAGCGGATGTGGTCGCCGTAGAGACATCGTGTAGAATCGCGGAACCCGCTTAGCGGCGCCCGAACCGCTGAACGGCACGGCGTTGACCGACAACAGCCGAAGACCAAGAGAGAGAATGTCATGCGTGACAAGCAAAAGGCAGTGCCAGACAACACCGCGGTGCGGGTTGCCTTGTGGCGGGCGCTGCACGTAGAAGTCGATTCGTTGCCGCATGTGCTCGAAGACGATGTCGGCTTGAAGTTGGCGGCTCCAGACGACGGCTGGCGCAGTCGTCCGGACATGAGCCCTTTCACGAGTCCCTTCCGCGCCTCCATCGTAGCCCGCGCCCGCTTCATCGAAGATCTCGTCGCGGAGCAATCTGCCCGCGGCGTCGGGCAGTACGTCATCCTCGGAGCGGGGCTGGACACCTTCGCCCAGCGTCGGCCGGATCTCACCTCCCGTCTGCTCGTATTCGAGGTCGATGCCCCAGGCCCCCAGGCCTGGAAGCGCCAGCGCCTCGTCGACCTCGGCCTCGGCGTCCCGCCGTTTCTGCGACTGGTGCCAGTCGACTTCGAGGCAGGCGACGCGTGGTGGGAACAGCTCGCAGCGTCGGGCTTCGACGCCGGGCGGCCGGCGGTTGTGGCCTCCACTGGTGTCAGCATGTACCTGACCAAGGACGCGATTACGGCGACGCTGCGCCAGATCGCGGCGCTCGCTGAGGGATCTACGCTTGCCATGTCGTTCATGCTTCCACTCGAGATGGCGGACTCGGAGATACGTCCCGCGGTTGAGCGAGCGACCGCGGGAGCGCGAGCGAACGGCACTCCCTTCATCAGCTTCTTCACGCCTGCGGAAATACTGACATTGGCCCGCGATGCCGGCTTCAGGGACGTAAAGCACGTATCGGCAGCCGTGCTTGCTCAGCGCTACTTCGCGGACAGGGCAGACGGCCTTCGCCCGCCAAACAATTCAGAGGAGCTGCTAGTGGCGACTACCTAAGCGGTCCAATTTCGGGCCCGACGGCGGCCACAGCGGGGCAGAGACGCAGGGCGAGGCGGCGGACGACGACCTGCAGCGTCCTGTAGGCTCCCAGCACGAGATGAGGCCGAGTCCGGGTGACATGTGCCACACCTAGAACCGCGAATCAGTCAGGGAAATCCGCAAGGCCTTTGCCGTTCTCGGCCGCGGCCCGCACAATGGATGCGTCGATCAGGCACGCAATGAGAAATACGGCGACCCTTTGCAGCATCCTCACCATGGCATTGGTCATCGGGACCACGAACGGCGGCTGTGGATCGAGCAAGTCTGGCGGCCAGACGGGAGCCGGCGGTGCGGCGCCGGGCGGCGGTACTCAAGGCAATGGCGGCGCTCTTGGTACCGGGGGCGTGATCGCCAGCGGTGGCGTCGCGGCGGGCGGTAGTGGTGGCGCGGCCACCGGTGGCGCGGGATCCGGTGGTACGGGCCCTGGCGATGTCGGCGTTGGTGGCGGCGGCGCTGGCGGCGGCAGCGGCGGTGCCGTCGACGCGGGCCCCCCGTCCGACGGCGGCGCCGCCCGAGATGCGATGGCCGACCTGCGCGACGGCTCGGCCGACGCCCCCACCTCGGTCTGCCCTATGGCCGTCACGCAAGGAGCTGCGAAGTCGTCCTCGACCTGCAGCGTCTCACCCTTCACCTTCGACGCCGCGGCGGTCTGCGGAGACGTCGCGGGCTGCCCCATCACCACGGCCTACAGCCTGCATTGCTCGGACAGCAGCGGCTACGGTCCATGGCTGGTGCCGAGCGGCACCACCGGCGCGTCGGTGCTACTCGCCACCGGCGGCTTCACGTCGCACCTATTCACCATCGGCGCCGGCGGCGCGGCCCGGGTCGACGACGTGCCCGGGCTGACCAAGGCGATCGAGTCGCTGGTCGTCGAACGCGATGGGACCCGCACCATCTTCACCGGCGAGATGCCGGGGCTGTGGCGGGCGCGGGAAACCGCGGCCGGTTGGCTGACCGACGAGGCGACTCTGGTCGCCGCCGGCGACCAGGCCCTGGTCAGCGAAGGCCGATCGATCGACGAAACGCACGCCTTCGCCGCCTACTTCAACCTCGCCGACTACCTGCCGCAGCTGGCGACGCGCGACGGCTCGTGCTGGCAGACGACACGACTCGGGACCACGGCCGCGGTGTCGATGGCCATGGACGTGGACGCGATGGACCGGCCCTGGGTGGCGTGGCTGGGCAGCGCCTCGGGGCTGCCCGCGCTGACGCTGGTGGGCCCGGACGGCTCGTCCTACACGCCGTGGACCGGGAAGGCGGGCAACGACTTCTCTTTCTGGGACCGACCGATCGTGCTGGCGGGCGGGCTCGGCGGCTCGGGTGCCTTTCCCGCCCTCGGCGTGCAGCAGGTCGACGGCCTGCACGTGCTCACGCCCGACGCGGACACGGCGGTGTGGACCGACCGGGTGGTGCCAGGCTCGCAGCGCGTCGCCTACGCGGGAGACTGTCCGCCCAGCTCCCCCGTCACGACCGGGCCTGCCTGCCAGGGCCTCACGACTTGCACCCAGCACGGCGTGGGCGCGCCTTCTGGCTTCGGGCTGGTGCGAACCGCTGGCGGCCGCGCCTACGCCGGGTGGCTGGAAATCGATTCCACCACCACGTACGCGCTCACGCAGTCGCCGCCGGTGTGCGGATCCGGGGTCACGCCCTGCATGTGCCAGTCCTCGCCAACCAGTGTGACGAGGACGCTCACCCTGGCCGTTGCCCGGGTGACCAACGCCGCCACGCCGGACCAGGCCATCCGCCGCTTCCCGATCGACAGCGGCGCCGTGGTGAACGGCTCGGTACCGACGTTCTTCTCCCTGGTGATGGCCGCGCGGGGCGACAGCTTTCTGGCCGTCGCCAAGCTGTCGATGTCCCCCGAAACCCAGCTTCTTTACCTCGAGCTCGACAGCTCCCGGCTCCCGTAGGCCTTCTCGAGCGTGGCGATGTCGAGCTTCACCATCTTGAGGAAGGCGTCGCTCACCTTCTTGCTCCGAGCCGGATCCTTGTCGCGCATCATCTGGTCGAGGATGGCCGGCACGATTTGCCATCGCACGCCGAATCGATCGATGAGCCAGCCACACCCCTGGGCCTTGCCGCCGCCCCCGAGCAGCGCGCTCCAGTAGCGGTCCAGCTCGGCTTGATCGTCGCACAACACCACCATCGAGATGGCGTCGTTGAAGGCGTCATGCGGCCCGGCGCTGATGGCTTGGAAGCGCTGACCGAACAAGGTGAAGTCCACGACCTTCACCGAGCCGGGCGGGCCGGAGGGCGATTCGCTCATGAGAGAGGTGACCCTGTCCACCCGTGAGTCGGGGAAGATGGAAGCGTAGAAGCTGGCCGCCTCCTCCGCCTCCTTCGCGTACCAGAGATGCGGGAAGATCTTCGTGCGAGCCATGACCTTCTCCTCACGAGGTCTGCTGTCGGCCCATTTGGGTGCGCAAGCGTTCCTCCCGGGCGCGCAGCTCGGGTGTGAATTCCTCGCCGAAGTCCTCGGCCTCGAAGATGGGTCGGACTTCCAGCTCGGACTCTTCGCCTGGCATCGGATCCGGACAACGCCTGACCCAGTCGAGCGCTTCGTCCATCGACTTGACTTGCCAGATCCAGAAGCCGGCCACGACCTCCTTGGTTTCGGCAAAGGGCCCGTCGATGACCATCTTCTCGCCGCCCGTAAAGCGCACGCGTTTGCCCTTGCTGCTCGGGTGCAACCCTTCGCCGGCCAGCATGACCCCGGCCTTCACCAACTGCTCGTTGAAGCCCCCCATCTCGGCGAGCAGCTTCTGATCGGGCAGCGCGCCCGACTCGGACTTCTTCGTCGCCTTGACCATGACCATGACTTTCATTGCTCTGCTCCTTTCCGTGACTGTTCTCGGATGATTCTTCCTCGATGACCCTTCCTCGATCAGCACGGCCCCATGCCGGGATCGAACATCGGTCTCACCTCGGACTCGCCCTCGAAGCCGGGCCAGTTCTTGCGGTGAAGATCCATGAACTCGGTTGCGATCCGGACTACCTCGGCCTTCGACTCGGTCTTCAGGATCGCCCAGCCGCCGATGACCTCTTTGCTTTCGCTGAACGGGCCGTCGGTGACGATGAGCTCGCCCTTGGCGAGCCGGATGCGGAGCCCGTCCTTGCTCGACAGCAGACCTCCGGTGTCGACCAGGACGCCCTCCTTCATCGACTTCTCGACGAACTTGCCCATCGCCTCCATGAGCGCGGCCGGCGGCGGGGTCTCGCGGTACTTTTCCGAATGGCGGATGAGACATAGGTACTTCATGGGATCCTCCTTGTTGGGTTGTGCTCGAAGGACGAATGGGCGGGCGCGAAGCCGACAATCGTGCTCGATCTTTTTTCACCTGGCCGCCGTCAACCGGCGGCCGTCTGCGTCGTTTGCGGCCGGCTCATCAAGCGATCGAGGTGCATGCGAATGTGCGCGGCCTCGGCCGGCGTATGCGCCAGCGCGATGGCGCGATCGAACGCGACGCGCGCATCCTCGTGACGACCGAGCTCCGTGAGCAGGGCGCCCTTCACGCCGAAAAAGTAGAAGTAGTTGTCGAGCTTGGGCGCGAGCGGCTCGATCATGGCCAGCGCCGGCGCCGGGCCTTCGGCCTTGGACAAGGCAACGGCGCGGTTCAGGCTGACCACGGGCGACGGCTGCAGTCGTTCGAGAGCGGCGTAGAGAAGCTCGATTTGGCGCCAGTCGGTGTCGCCGGCTCGCTCGGCCCTGGCGTGCAAGGCCGAGATGGCCGCCTGAATCTGGTAAGGCCCGCGGGCTTGGTGGCGAATCGCCTTGTCGAGCAGCGCGAGCCCCTCCTCGATGAAGCTGCGGTTCCACAGCCGACGGTCTTGGTCTTCCAGCAAAACGATGGCACCCTCCCCGTCCGTCCGCGCCTTGGCGCGGGCATGCTGGAGCAGCAGCAACGCGAGCAGTCCCATGAGCTCTGGCTCCGCGGGAAACAAGCGCAGGAGCAAGCGCGCCAGCCGGATGGCCTCTTCGCACAGGGAGGCGCGAATGAGCACGTCCCCGCCGGTGGCCGAGTAGCCCTCGTTGAACATCAGATAGAGCACGGCCGCGACGCCAGCCAGACGCCGCGCGCGCTCGTGCTCGTCCGGAGTCTCGAAGGGAACGTTGGCGTCGGCGACGCGGGCCTTGGCGCGCGTGAGCCGCTGCTCCATGGCCACCTCGCTGACCAGAAAGGCGTGTGCGATCTCCTTGACCGTGAGGCCCGAGACGATGCGCAGGGCCAGCGCGATCTGCTGCGTGGCCGGCAGGTCGGGATGGCAACAGATAAAGAGCAAGCGCAGGATGTCGTCACGGTAGTGGGCGTCGTCGAGGTGCCGGGCCAACTCCGCTTCGGTATCCTCCGGGTTCGACAGCATGTCCTCGGGTGGCAAGGGACGCTGCTTGCTCTGCCGCCTGACCGTGTCGAGGGCGGCATTGCGCCCGACGAAGATCAACCAGGCGGCCGGATCGTGGGGCGGGCTTCGGCCAGGCCAGTTCTTGAGCGCGGCCAAGCAGGCCTCTTGAAACGCCTCCTCCGCCAGGTCGAGGTCGCGGAAGTAGCGGGTGAGCGCGCCCATCACGCGCGGTCGTGCGGAGCGCAAGGCGAGATTCGATCCAGTCCATAGCGTTCACTTGATTCCAGCGCCCGGCAAGAACAGCGAAATCGGACGCAGCTCGTACGCCCCGCCGGGATTGGCGTGACCGAGGTCGCGCACGATCTCCAGTGCCTCCTCGAGGCCCGAACATTGGATGACGTAGAAGCCGAGAAGTTGCTCCTTGGTCTCGGCAAAGGGGCCGTCGGTCACTACGGGCGGCTCGGGCCCGGGCTCGAGGCGCTTGCCGTACCCGCCTTTTCGCAGCGTGGTGGCCGCGGTGGTTGGCATCAGGCGCGCAACCGGTCCCAGTTTGCCGGCCTTGGCGAGCTTGTCGTTCACGACCGCCAAGCGGGCCATGACCATGTCGTCCTCCTCCTTGCTCCAGGCCCCGGTGATGTCTTCGTCGTTGTAACAGAGAATGGCATACAGCATCGCTTCTCCCCCTGCTTCCATAGGACGATCAACTATGACCGGCGCCGACACCCGGGCCGAAAAAAAACGTGTACCGGAATGTCGGACCGGACCAGTCCCATTCGTCGTCTCGGCGAAAGGAGAATCGCCATGAGCACGACATTGAACCTGACCAGCCACGCCAGCAGCCAAGCAGCGAGGCCCGCGTATCCGCAGGCGCGCCCCATCAGTAAGAAGAGACTCTGGATTGGACGCACCGCCAGCGGCCTGGCGGTGGCGTTCCTGCTGTTCGACAGCTTGACCAAGGTGCTGCAGCTGCCCTGGGTCGTAAAGGCCAGCACCCAGATGGGTTTTCCCGCCGGGGCCATCCTGCCCATCGGGTTGGTGCTGCTTGCCTGCACGGTCGTCTATTGCATCCCGCGCACCGCGATCTTGGGCGCGGTGCTGCTCACCGGCTATCTGGGCGGTGCCGTGGAGGTCAACGTGCAGGCCGGCCTGCCCCTCGCAAGCCATACCTTGTTCCCGATCTATTTCGCCGTCTTCGTCTGGGGAGGCCTCGCGCTCCGGGACCGCCGGGTGTCGAGCGTCTTTGCCCGACCGAGCAGTACGAGCTCGGACAAGGCCCACGCGCATCTCGCATCAGCGGCCTGACTCGGACCGCGTCACTCTGCCTGGAGCGCGTCCTCGCGCAGGTCGATGTTGCCTATTCCAACTCGATAATCGAGGCATTCTGGCTTCGCTGAAACACCAATGGCTTCACCTCAACTCGCTCGACTCCATAAAGCGGCTTCGCGTTCTCGTGGCGTTCTTCATCAAGCAGCACAACGCCCAGATGCCACATTCGGCATTCACCGGCCAGACGCCGGATGAGATGTACTTTGGTACGGCGGTCGACCTGCCGGCGCAACTGGCGGCGTCCCGGAGCAAGGCACGGGCGGAGCGTCTTGCAGCGAATCGGGCGATGACCTGCGACCAGTGCAGCGGCGAGCAACCCAGCCTTACCGCACCGCCAAATCCACCATGATTTCAGCACTGACGCTGGTGCGTACGCTTTTCTACGGAAGGTCTGCGCACATAGCTGTGCGACGAGTTTTGGCGAGCGAGGCTAAACTTGTCCACCGTCGGACAGACGACGCGGACGACGGCCCTGGGAGGCGTCGGAGGCCGCGTCTGGGCTCAGGTGTCGAAGCAAAACTCTTCCTGTCGTGACGAGGTCCACGATGGTCGCGGGTTTCACGACGACCAGGACTTCACGCCAGCGTGACCAGAACCGAGACAGGGCGATCCAGAAGAGGCGGTCAGCATGAACAAGCCGTCGGCACGGGTCGTGGCGCTTGCAGACCGCAAGTTGCTGACGGAGAGCCAGGTTCTCAACGATGAGGTCGCTACGGGTACGGAGAGGCCGAGCGAAGTGCGCCGAGGAAGCTAAGAAAGATGGCAGCCATTTCGTGATGATGCTCAAAGTCAGAAGGCAACTGCAAATGACTCAGCGTGATGGGCGCTCGCGTGCCTGACGGTCACTGCCACCGTCGGCGCGGGAGGTGCCGCCGATGGGGTTTTGGCGACGCACAGGCGGACGCTGATCTTCGCCACTCTGTGTCGGACCGATAGTTTGACGTGGTTTGCGATGCGAGCGCCCCGCTACAATCGGCCAGCGCGACGAGTCCACATCATGAACAAGACATCATCCTCGTATCGCTTGGCCGCGGTTCTCTGCGTGCTCGCACCGCTGGCTTGCTTGAGGCCGCAGTCTCGAACGACCAAAGCAATGGTCGGCAGTCACGGCACGCCCGCATCGCCCTCGGAGAAAGCGAAGGACGTCGTGACACCTCTTCCGCCTCTGCCTGGTTCCGCCGTCGCGCCTGCCGTCGATTTCCACGACTTTGCACCCACGCCGCCCATGGGTTGGAACAGTTGGGACTGCCTGGCCACCACGGTCACCGAAGAGCAGGCCAAGGCCCAGGCCGCTTTCATGGCCGAAAAGCTCAAGGCCCACGGCTGGCAGTACATCGTCCTCGACGCCCAGTGGTTCGAGCCCGGCGCCAAGAGCCACGAGTATCGCAAGGACGCCGTGTTCGCCATGGACGGCTACGGACGCTTGCAGCCGGCGCCCAACCGATTCCCTTCGTCGGCCGACGGCAGCGGCTTCCGCGCCCTGGCGGACTACGTCCATGGCCTGGGCCTCAAGCTCGGCATTCACCTGATGCGTGGCATTCCCCGCCAGGCTGTCGAGGCGAACCTGCCGATCCTCGGGACTGCTCTTCACGCAAAGGACATCGCCGACAAGGATCACATCTGCCTGTGGAACTCCGACAACTTTGGCGTCGAGATGTCCAGGCCAGGCGCGCAGGCGTACTACGACTCGGTCTTCGCCATGATCGCCTCGTGGGGCGTGGACTACGTCAAGGTCGACGACTTGAGCCGACCCACCTTCCAGAACTTGCCCGAGCTGGCGGCGATCCGTCGTGCCATCGACAAGACCGGCCGCCCCATGGTGCTGTCGCTTTCGCCCGGCGCCACCGACGTCAAGGCGGCCGCCCAGGTGGCGGCACACGCGAACCTCTGGCGCATCAGCGACGACTTTTGGGATCGCTGGTCCTCGCTGCGCGATCAGTTCTGGCGCCTGGAAATGTGGAATCAGCACCGCAAGCCCGGCGCTTGGCCCGACGCAGACATGCTGCCCTTGGGTACGCTCTCGCTTGGCGCGCGCGGCACGCGCTTTACCCGCGACGAGCAGCACACGGTCATGACCCTGTGGTCGATCGCCCGATCTCCCCTGATGCACGGCGGAGATATGACCAAGACCGACGACTTCACTTTGTCATTGCTCACCAACGACGAGGTGCTGGCCGTCAACCAGCGCAGCAGCGACAACCGTCCGCTCTTCGACCACGATGGGCTCATCGCCTGGACCGCGAAGGAGCCTGCGAGCGGCGATGTGTACCTTGCGGTCTTCAATGCCCGCGACCGCATCCGCCTCGACGAGAGCAACGCCCGCATCCCGGCCGCGGTGATCACCGGCGCGCCGGACAGCGCGGCCGTCATCGATACCGATCTCCGGGGCGGCCAGAAGCTCTTCCTGGTGGCCGCGCCCGTGCGGCAGGGCGACGACACGTTTCAAGCCGTGCTCTGGCAGGCCCCACGATTCGTGTTTCGCGATGGCCGCGAGCGTCCGCTCGCCGACTTCCGCTGGACCAGCGCCGAAGCCCAGTGGGACAGCGCCTCGCTGACCAAGGACGGGCTGCTCGCACAAGCAACCGCGATCATCGAGTACCCGATCCCGGCCGGGGCTGTGCGCTTCAAAGCCACCGCGCGTTTCCCGAAGGCCGGCGCATCGACCAGTGAGGTCCGCATCCTCACCGTGGTTGGGACCGGCGCCAACCAGGACAAGCGTCCGGGCCTGCCAATCGAGGTAGCGCTCGCCGATCTCGGCATCGCCGGAGAAGTGGCCGTCCGCGATCTGTGGACCCACACCGACCTCGGCACGGCCAAAGGGACCTTCAGCCCGGTGGTGCCCTTTCACGGCGCGCGTCTGCTCAGATTGAGTCGGCGCTCGGAATAGGCTGCCCGGCCGCTATTCGGTAATGCCATCCCATCATCGTCGGCCGAATCCGACCGAGCGTCACGGGGACATCCCTTGCCCGGTCGTCGGATGGGGTTCTTGCGGCGCAGAACCATCGGGACTGGCAACAGACGACTGCTCGGTGGGCGACGGAACGCGTTCGCCCTCCTCGACTCGTGGTAGACTTACCGCGTGAATGTGGCCGAATCTCCCGCCGTCGTCCGCCTGCTTTCCCAGGCTGGCGTGGATGGCGATCCTCTTCGGATCGGCCGCCTCGGGTAAGCTGCGACCGGATGGTAGCCATTTCGTGATGATGCTTAAAGTCAGAAGGCAACTGCAAATGGCTCAGCGTGATGGGCGCTCGCGTGCCTGACCGTCACTGCCACCGTCGGCGCGGGAGGTGCCGCCGATGGGGTTTTGGCGAGGCACAGGCGGAGGCGCGAGGCGGGGCAGGTTGGACCGCCACCTGACATCAGCGCTCGTCGCTGTCGGGACGCCGCATGTGCCAGTACCAGCGCTGGTACAGCGACGCAGCCAAGGCCGCGGCCACGGTCAGCACGACCAGGCAAACGACGAAGATCGCGTGCCGGCACAGAGTGGTGACATTCCCGTGGACGAACCACGGCACGGCTGCCACCAAGAACGACAGCCAAAGTGCGTTGACGTAGTCGATGGGCATCCGGCCGATCCAGACGCCCCCGTGCCACCAGATTTGGCCCTTGCGAAAGCGCGCCCAGCCGTAATGAGGGTTGAGCACGAACCACAGAAAATCCCAGGTCACATTCCACACCAGGTAGCTGGCCACCACGCGCGCCTCAAGCCCCCACGACCACGACTGGCCGAAAGCCAGGCCGATGTGGAAGCTGACGAATGGGATGAAGAACATCACGGCGTGGTAACCGGTGAGCGGCTTGCCCGACAGCAGGAAGGCGTAGACGCGGGCATAGACCGGCTTGCGCCGGTACCACGTGGGCAAGCTCATGGCCCAGCCGTCCTTGCCCTCGATTTCGATTTCGACCAGAGCGAACAGCAGGGCATAACCGAAGAGCAAGAGCGTGCCCGGCAAGGTCGCCAGGAGGTCCGACCCAAGTGCGTGTTCGGCGCAGGTCATGTCGCCTCTCTTTTCGCACGTAGGATATGCTTGCCGCCATGCGAATTCTCTATGGGGTCGTCGGCGAGGGCATGGGGCACGCCATGCGCTCGCGCGTGGTGCTGGATGCCCTGGCCGCCAAGCACGAGATTCAGGTCGTGGTCTCGGGCCGCGCCTACGACTACCTGGCCAAGCGGGCCAGCGATGTCCTGTCGGTGAAGAAGATCTGGGGCTACACCCTGGCCTACGAAGACAACGACGTGCAGAAGTGGCGCACCGTCGTACAGAACGCCAAAGGCGCCTTGACCGGCCTGCCGAAGAACATCCGCGCCTATCTGGAAATCAGCGAGAGGTTCCAACCCCAGGTCGTGATCTCCGACTTCGAGACCTGGAGCTACCTCTTCGGCCTGCGCCACGAGCTGCCCGTGATTTCCGTCGACAACATGCAGATCATCAACCGCTGCGCGCACGCCCCCGAGCTGCTGGCCGGGTGCGAGAGCGACTACCGCCTGACCAACGGCGTGGTCAAAGCCAAGATCCCGGGCGCGTTCCACTACCACATCACGACCTTCTTCTACCCGCCAACGCGCAAGCCGAACACCACTCTGCATCCGCCCATCCTGCGCCCCGAGATCCTGGCCGCCCGGCCCGAACCCGGTCAGCATCTCTTGGTGTATCAGACCTCGACGTCCAACAAGGCGCTGCCCGAGATCCTGAAACGCAGTGGCCGCGCGTGCCGCATTTATGGTCTGCGCCGGGACATCCAGACCGATGTCGTCGACGGAAATCTGCGCTACCGGCCGTTCTCGGAGACCACCTTCATCGACGACCTGCGTACGGCCGCGGGCGTGGTTGCCAGCGCCGGCTTCACCTTGATGGGCGAGGCGGTGTACTTGCATCGCCCCATGCTGGCGGTTCCAATCCAAGGCCAGTTCGAACAAGTACTCAATGCGCGTTACCTCGAGCGCGAGGGCTACGGCTTGACCGCCGACGATATCAACGATGCGCGCCTGGGCGAGTTCATCGAACGCCTGCCCGACTGCGAACGCCGGCTGGCGGCCTACAGGCAAGACGGCAACCAGGATCTCCTGACCAGCCTGGAGAAGACCTTGGAAAGGGCGGCCAGCGTGGAACGTGGCAAGGGCAGTGGAGCGTAGTTGATTTGAACGCTCTGGGCGCGTGTTGCCAGAGGTTGGGGCGGCGCGGAGGCGCCGAGGGCGGGCCCTCGCAGCGCCTACGAGGTCGCGGCGGGTGGGGTGCTGGGCGAGGTACACTTGGCCACCGTCGGACAGACGGAGGCCCTGAGAGGTCGCGCACCAGCGCGCGCACATTCATGCGGCCCCCGCAGCCGGGGCAGCGGACGACCTCAAGGCCGAAGGTCAGACGCATGATCTCGACCCGTCTGATGTAGCGACAGCGGGTGCCGGAGCGGGCGGGCTTGGTGTCGGCCATGCGCGGTGCCTGGTGCGAGACCCCGGTCGGACTCGAGGTGAGGCAAGGGGCGTAAGACGATCTCCTCGTCGCTGCCAGCGACTTAGACGCCGTCCAGGACGACCACGTGTGGTGGCCCGAACTCGGTGGCGGTGGCCGATCTGAACGGTGACGGCCAGGTGGACATCGTAGTGACGGACAAGGGCTCGAACACCATCAACATGCTACTTGGTTTGTGCCGGTAGAGACGCGTTCTTGGCGTCGCTACGTCACCTGCGCGGACACCGCCTTGACGATGTCCGCGGACGAGGCCGTGACCACCAAGCGCTCAAGGTTCGCCAACGAACGCTCGTGCGCGTCCTTGTCCCGCGAGGAAACACAATCGGTGGCGACGACGGGGTAGAAACCCCGCGCACCGGCGTCGCGGGCCGAATGCTCCACCCCCATTTCCGTGGCGATGCCGGTGAAGATCAGCGAGCGGATGCCGCGGTTTCTCAGCATGACCTCGAAGTTGGTTCCCAGGAAGATGTTGGGCGTGGCCTTTTCGATGAGGATGTCGCCCGGTTCTGGCCTCACCGCATCGGCCACCTCACGATCGCTCGTACCCAGCGCCATGAAGCTCGGCAGCTTGCCCGGATCGTCGACGCGGAACAATCGCATCCTCGAGTAGTAGCCCCAGCCCGATTGAAAGCTCGCCGGCATGGGCGTGATGAGCGTGTAGAACACGGGAATCTTGCCGCGCAGCGAGAGCACGAGCCTTCCCAGCGCGGCGAGAAACGTTTCTCGGTTGAAGATGCTCTTGACGAGGGCATTCTGCACGTCCCAGACGACGAGGGCCGTGTGCGCCGGCCGCAGCATCTCCGCCAGGTTCTCGAAGATTTCGATGTCGTTGAGCTTCTTCATGCGGCCTCCATGGCAGCGAGAAGGTAGCAGGCGGTTCCGTCGTATGAGGATAGCGAAGGCACCCATGCCTCGCCAACGGAATAGCCTCGGGGCATGCCCGTGCCATCTAGTAGATTGGAACCGGGATGATGCCGCAGTCCGCGAACGTCATCGTCGTGTCGATGCGGAAGTTCGACTGCACGACGTGTCGTTCGGCATTGAACACAGCCAATGGGTAGGAATTGCCTACGGTGATCCCCAGGGTGGAAGCCTGGCTGTCGAGATCCACCGATTGGGTTTCTTGTTGGTGAATGCCGCCCAAGTCGATGGCCAGCTTGTTGTTGATGAAGACCCAAACGTCGTCGTCGCCCTTAAAGGTGAAGGTCTCCCCTCCGTTGTAGGTGAACGAGGTGTGGATCTCCGTGGTGAAAGAGAAGTTGTGCATATTCCCATCCGCCGCTTGTGCCTCGTCATTGAAGCCCAGGCTATCGAGCGGGAAGTATGAAACGTTGGGAATTCCGCCCGTGTTGCCTGTTGTGGCGGCGAAGGTAAAGATGTTACCACTTTGCACGAAGTGGAGACCGACCACATAGGAAATGTTCACACCGTCGACGTCGTTGTACCACTGATCGAAATACTCCTGGGCAGTGTGCGTATCGTCTCCGAACGTAGTCCTTGTCCCGTCCGGGTGATCACCATAGACCGGCTTTCCGTCGGACCCCAGGGTGTCGGCGATGATGCCGTGGTCGTCCGCAACTACGGTTGGCTGCGGCTCGAAGTCGGGGTTGCTACCGCTCTGGGTGCTCATCTGGAAGTCGCGGACGATGCCGAACAGAATGTTGGTGCACTTGGCCTGTCCGGTGGTGGTGCCCGAACTGCCGCCAGAGCCGCTCATGCTGGTCAGCGGGTCTTGTGAAGTCGCGTAGTCACCGATGGAAGCCGGAGTAACACCCACGAACCCGGGCGGAGGCCAGGGGATGGTCGTCTCCGTGGACGTACCGCCCTGGCCACCGAAGCTTGGTGGCGGCGGAAGCGTGATGGTGTTGCCAACCGTGCCACCAGCACCGGAGTTGCCGCTGTCACCACCCACGACGGTCGTGTCGTTGCTGCCGCCCTGGCCACCACCGCCCCCGACCGGCGTGACGTTGTTGAGCGAGGAGCATCCCCATCCGCTGGTCCCGGCATAAAGAACCCCGCCTATGGCCAGGACTAAATAGACAGCCTTCGTTGCGCGCATTGTGTATCTCCCTGTGAGGTTCTCCTCACTCGACGGCCCTTTGAAAGACCCACGTGCTGAACGTGGGCTAAGGTATTAGAGGCAGCCAACGAGCCTTTCCGATCATCCGGACTCGGCCGGGCAAGTTGCGATGCGGCTGTCTCTCTTCCTACCACGACACGTGGCGTCTGCAAGAGGCATCCGGAGGAAGCAATCCCGTGGTGTCCCGAAAGCCATCGCCGCGCCTCATGCGGCTTCCGGATGTTAATAGCTCGGGAAACAACGATCTCGCAGAGAGGGCGCGGAGTGCGGCTCCCCACGGGCCTACTCGAAGTTCGCGTGCGAGGCGACGCCGACGTTGGCGTCAAAGGTGCCGATGCCGGGCAGCGTGTCCTCGATGCTCGCGCCCTCGATCGAGGTCACGCGCAGCGAGAACCCCTCGGAGAAATCCGCGTTCGCCGCCTGCCAGGCGCCATCGGACTGCCACTCGGCTGCCACCCACGACTTGCTGCCCACCTTGTACTCGATATTGGCCACGGGCACGCGCGCGTTGCGGACCCACACCCGGAAGTACCAGTAGTTGGACCAGTCGCGGCCGTCGAAGGTGTAGACGATGGCGTTCTTGGTCGGGCAGGTGACGAAGCGCCAGGTAAACGTATAGTTGGTCGCGCCGTGCAGCGCATCCCGGGCCTGCGGGCTGACGTCGATGTCGTTGGGGCCAGTCTCGTCGCCGTAGGTGATGACGTGCGCGATGAGCGTGACACCGTTGGCGGTGAGCTCGGCGCAGGTGTCGCAGAGTTGGCCTTGGCTGGCGCTGAGGCTGCCAAGCTTGACCTGGTTGGCCACGCCCATGAGGTAGTCGCCATAGAGCGCTTGGATCGCGCCCGGATAAGGGCCATCCGAGGGGCCACAGGCGTTGTGCCACTCGGTCTCGGCGAAGTCCACCGGTCCGAGCCAGAAGTTGCCGCTGTGGCTGTCGCCGAAGTAGCGCGTGCCGGTTTCGCCGCCGACCACGGGGATGGTGCTCCCGCCGCTGCCAACGGCACTGGTGGCGCCACTCGCGCCGCCGCCACCACCGCTCCCGCCGCCGCTGCCGCCTGCCGCGCCGGAATCGCCGCTCGGGTGGCACGCCGAAGCCATGGCGACGAGGAGGACAACTCTACGCATCATGCGACCTCCGCGATCAAGTGTCGCATGAATTCTGGATTCTCTACAGCCCTTGTAGTGGAGCAAGACCCGGCTCGCGAGAGAGCATAGTCGGGACAGGCGCCAGCCCAGGAGAAATTGCCGTGACAACATTCCGATATTCCCGACAATTTTACGTAGACCCGTTTGCGCCAGGGCATCCCCCTTTAAGTGGCGATCTCAGCCATCGCCTCTTGGGAGTGCTCACTCACCTCAAGCCGCCAAGGCCAAGGTGGGAGTTCTCCCTAGGCATGGATACTGCGGACCAGCATAACTCCTAGCAACATTCGTCCCTTTGCTACCAAGTCGCCCCATCCACATCGAGCGCCCCAAAGAACCGGAGATGTCGCAATGAAGCAAATTCGCTCCATCATACTAGCCTCCGTCACCGCAATATCACTTGCCACTGTTCCCGTCGCCTGTGGGTCGTACACGTCAACGGACGGGTCGGGGGGCACCACTAGTAGCGGCGGCTCCAGCGACAATGGGACCGGCGGCGCGACGGTGACGCCAAGCGGCGGCTCCGCCGGCAATGGGACCGGCGGCGCGACGGTGACGCCAAGCGGCGGCTCCGCCGGCAATGGGACCGGCGGCGCGACGGTAACGCCAAGCGGCGGGTCCGCCGGCAATGGGACCGGCGGCGCAACGGTGACGCCAAGCGGCGGCTCCGGCGGCAATGGGACCGGCGGCGCGACCGGCAACGGCGGCGCGACCGGCAACGGTGGCAGGACCGGCAACGGCGGCGCGACCGGCAACGGCGGCAGGTCCGGCAGCGGCGGCGCGACCGGCAGCGGCGGCGCGACCGGCAGCGGCGGCGCGACCGGCAACGGCGGCGCGACCGGCAACGGCGGTGCGACCGGGGCGGGCGGCAGCACCGGAACCGGCGGCAGCACCGCCGCCTCCTTGCCTTGCGACATATTGAACGCAGCCGGCCAGAAGTGCGTCTCAGCGCACAGCACGGTGCGAGTGATTGCCACCGGCTACACGGGCCCCCTCTACCAAGTCTGCAAAGGAACTGCGAATGCCGGACCGAGCTCTTGCAAGGGGACGATGCAGGACATCGGGTCCAAGAATGGCTATGCCGACTCCGCCGCGCAAGACACGTTCTGCTCCGGGGGCACCTGCACCATCACGAAGATCTACGACCAGTCCGGAATGAAGAACGACCTCGAACCATCGCCCCAAGGCGGTGTATGCGGTCCCGACAAACCTGCAAACGCCGCGGATCTCAAGGTCACGATCAATGGCAATTCCGCCTACGGCATCCTCATCAAGGCCGGTATGGGCTATCGCACCGGCTGCTCTGGCTGCACCATCAAGACGGGGAACGGGATGGCAAAAGGCGACGAGCCTGAGAGCATGTACATGGTAACCAGCCAGAAGGACCTGATCAATGGGTGCTGCTTCGACTACGGCAACGCCGAAACGAGCTCTCATGACGACGGCAATGGCACCATGGAAACCATCTACTTTGGGGCAGGCGTCGTTTGGGGCACTGGTTCTGGTGGGCAACCGGGCCCGTGGGTCGAGGCAGACCTGGAAAACGGTCTCTATGCTGGCTGGGAAAACAACCAAGACAAGAATATTTCGACCAATAAGCCACTCAAATTCGACTTCGTCACTGCCGTCGTCCTCGGCGATACGAGGGATAAGAACTCGGCGAAGGGCCGCTTTGCGCTCTACGGCGCCGATGCGACCGGCGCCGATGCGACGTACGGCAAGCTGGCGACCATGTACGACGGAATTCGCCCGGCGAAAAACGGCTACGTCCCCATGGCGAAACAGGGATCCCTCATCCTCGGAACCGGCGGTGACAATAGTTGCGGCGCTGGAGGACGCTTCTACGAAGGCGCCGTGGCGACCGGCCCATGTGCGACGCAGGCTACCCTTGATGCCCTTCAGGCCGCTGTCGTTGCCGCGAAATACGGAAAGTGAGGGGTCTGTCGAAATTGCGCGAGCGTCAGGGCCCGTTGCAAAAGGGACGAGCAGTGTCTGCAATGACATTCCGGTAAATTGGCTGTGGGTAGCGGAGCCCATCCACTGTCCATGCCACTCGATCCCTGTTAGCGCGCGACGTGTCCCCGCCGGTCCGGCATTGTGCATATGGCCCGCGAATGCAGGAAGGAGCGCTTCACATGCAATTGCCGGCGGCCGGCGATCGGACATGGGGCGCCAAAGGCGAACCGCAAATGCAATATTCCGTGCGGTTCTTTCTCGTGCGTTTCTCTCAGAGTTTTGCTACGTTGAGCACGATTGACCACTAACTCCGCGTTCAGAATTCGTCGCGATAGAGGAAGGGAAAGCCATGCTGCGAAGATTGCGAGTGTTCCTCCTGTTGGGGATATCAGTTGTGTCGATTCCGGCCGTGGTCGCGGCCGAAGAGGCGGCTGAAGAGGCGGCTGAAGATGCCACCGATGAGGCCACATCTGACAATCCCACGTCTGATGCCCCTCAGCCGGCCCGAGCGGACGCTGCGGCGGCCATTGTCGTCCCCCCCGCCACGGGGCCTGCGCCGGTCGCGCCGCCACCCACCCGAGCGGAACCTAATGGACCACTCGAAGGCTGGCACACGGAAGTCCATGGATACTTCCGCGCGCCCATGGCCCTCGGCATCAGCTCGCGCCCGAATCCCGACCAGATGAACCAAACCAATCCGGACGGTACCCCCATTCCGAACGGTCCCTCTCACCTTCAGATCTCGTACGCGCCCGATCGGGTACTGGACTGGAGCTACTACAGCTTCGCCTACACGCGGCTGCAGGAACAAGACTGGGCGGAGGTCACCTTCCACGAAAGGAAGAAGCACGTCGACGCCGCGGTCGGGTGGATGGGGTACTGGCTTGCGGCGACCGGCAACCGGAACCCGGATGCCGCAGCGGTACCGGGCATCGCCTATCTCACGCTGGACACGGACTTCGAGGTTGCCGGCGTCAAACCAAACCTTGCTTTCCAGATGGGTGCTTGGTGGCCGGGTTATGGCTATTTCGAGAAGTACGACACCTTCACACTCGGGCGCTTTCGTCAAATCGGCGAAGAGCTCAGATTGACGGTCCCCCTAGATCCCGATCTCACGGCGAATATCACGGAAGGTTTTGGTACCGGCCGGGATGGCTCCTTCAGGTATGATGTTGCCACCCAAAGCCCGCTTTACGCGACCAAAACGGGCGCCGATTTGATTGCGTGGGGTAACCTCGAAGTCACCTACAAGAAGTATGTCGATATCGGACTTCATTACAATTACGAGTTTACCAGAGACCCCTACCTGACTGCGGACGCCTCGGCAACTGGGGGTAAGGCCTATTCAGATGCTTCGGCGGCCCACTTGTCGGTCGCCGGCGCCGAGGCAAACCTGCGCGTACCCTACTTGGGTCGATTGTGGATATCCCCGTCCTACATCAGCGTCAAGAATGGTTGGGCGCTCGGCGGCTATGGGGGCACCGAGGTCATGCATGCGCAGAGCGGCCTGGGCATCGCCACAAACTACCTGCAGTGGAGCGGCGACCCTCCCAGCAGCACTGGTACTGGTTCGATGCTCAATCTCGGCTTCCTCATTGAAGACACGCTCGCCAATTTACTGGGCGTGGCGCCAGAAAGTGTGCCCGACTTGACGCTGAGCATTTTTGGACTTCTTGCGGACGCAAGTCTTGATTTGCCTGCTGGCTCAACGATTACGCTCAAGAGCCTCAAACAACTCAAGTACGGTGGGGACTTGACATACCGACCTCAGACCTGGCTCGCACTCATGCTCCGCGGCGACACGGTCAACTACGACATGGACCACGCCGGGTACATCTTCTCCGCCCTCACGGCACGACTGGCGTTCTGTTCACACTTCCTCTCCGGGGAAAGCATCTACCTTCAGTACTCGAGATACATCTATGGCGACAAGATGGTACTCAAAGGGATTTGGCCAACACCAGGAGGATCGGGGTGGCCGCTAGTGGCAGGGACCGACGTTGTCCAAGGCGGTGCGTATGCTTTTCAGAAGCCTGACCAGAACGTCATCAAGCTCCAAGCCACGGTTGCGTTCTAGGCTTCGATTGACACCTGCACGGCTACGTCCGGCTGGACGGGCCGCGGAGCAGTGCGTTTCATGAGGCGAGATTTCGCGTTGTGCTGTCTCGCCCGGCGGGATGAAGGCCGTACCCCGGACATCTACAGCGTATTCTTCGACTACATTCCAGGGCGCCCCCCGTCTACGGTAGGTTCTTCGACTTAACTTCCCAGGCACTGTCGGTGCAGTACTTGCAGCTTGAACCAACGAGAGCGCCCTTGCCCGTCGCGCTTTCGTCTCCTTTCAGCTGCCAGTTCAGCCATGCCAGATTGACCGAGTTGAAGTCCCCCTTGCCATTGCTCAAATCTCCTCCGTGGCCGGCACCATCCTTGCTGAGCAGTATGATCGGAATACCAAGGGCGCTGATCTGATCGTAATCCCTCTCGCCGTTCGTGTATGCGATGTCGCCGGAGCCACCGAGAAGGATCTTGAACGGCGTGTGGATCGTCTTGTAGTAACTCGCAACAGCACTGGTCAGCCCGCTGCTGGTGATCCCGACGACCGTCATGCGGGGATCGCCGGCGGTACCCTCGGCCATCAATCCGCCGCACGAAAACCCGTCGGCTGCGATCTTCGTCGTATCGAGGCTCTGGTAGTACGCGCTACAGGACTTTTCGTTCTCGGCGATGGCCCAGTCGATGTACCCGATCATGACCTTCGCCATGCCCGCAACGTCCGTTGACATGGAAATGGTGCCGCAATTGCCTGCGCTGCCCGCCGGGCCATCTGCGACGATGAAGTATCCGTGGGAGGCGATCTCGCCCATGGACGCCTGGTTCGACAATCCATTCCTGGAGCAGCCACCCTCTCCCCAGACGAAGATGGGGTACTTCTCGGCGCCCCCTAGGTCCGCAGGCCGATAGATGGTGCCACAGCTGACTCCCGAGTCGGTATTCGTCTCAATGACTACTTTGTGCGGCCCGGAACCTGATACACTCTTGCCCGAGTCTTTGGACGCTGTACAGGTCCCGCTGCCGGTGCTCCCATCGGTGCCGATCCTTCCACCGGTGCCACTACCGCCACCGCCGGCCCCAGCATCGGTGGCGACGCCGCCGGTTCCTGTTCTTCCCCCGGTCGCCGCTCCTCCGGTCGCGCCCGTAAGCCCACCGCCAGTGCCAAGCGTGCCCCCGCTGGCGGTCGCACCACCGGTAGCTTGCGTCGACATTCCAGTGGAGCCGCCCGTGCCGCGACCGCCCGTTCCGGCCACTGTGCCGCCCGTTCCCTGAGCGCCACCCGTGCTGACCGAGCCGCCGGAGGGCGTGGTTCCACCGGTGCTCGTCGTTCCGCCGGTGCTCGTCGTTCCGCCGGTGCTGGTTGTTCCCCCGGTGCCGGTCGTTCCGCCAGTGCCGGTCGTTCCGCCAGTGCTCGCGCCTCCACCGCCCGAATTGCCGCAGCCAGGAGCGCCGATGCTCAAAATGCCAGCAACCAACGTCCACTTCAAAAGATGTCCTTTTCTCATCGATGGGCTCCTGTACATGGGCGGATACTTGTACGCAAATGTCGTTCAGCAGCTGCACTGGTTTCGGGAATTGGTCCAAGAAAGTTGATGTCTCGGTGCGCAGGACATTCGGCAAGTGCATTGTGCTCGCGAGCAAAGAGATGAACTGTTTTGGTGAACGCCCCGCGACTGCAGGGCGTTGCGTCCGTCGCTCAGCAAAGAAGATCCCGTCCGCCGCCATGAAAGCCACCGCCTCGAAGATTCCCGCCGACCTCGTCAAGCGCTTGTTCCTGGTCTTGATCCCATTGGCCGTCCTGGCGGCGTTCTGGCCCACGCTGCACGCCGATTTCATCACGTGGGACGACGACGCCAACTTCCTCAACAATCCCCATTTCCGTGGCTTGGACTGGCAGAACCTGCGCTGGATGTTGACGACCTTCCACATGGGCAACTACCAGCCCCTGAGCTGGCTGACATCCTGCCTGGAATTCTCGCTCTGGGGCATGCGGCCCTTGGGCTATCACGCCGCCAGCCTCTCCCTTCACGCGCTCAACGCGGTCCTCTTCTACCTTCTGGCCGCGCGCCTCCTGCACCTGGCCGCGCCGGCATCCGAGGATGCGGCCCTGCCGGTCGCCGCGGCCTTCGCCGCGCTCTTCTTCGCTTTGCACCCCTTGCGCGTGGAGCCCGTGGCCTGGCTGAGTGGCCAACACGACCTGCAAGCCGGCGTGTTCTATCTCTTGGCCATCCTCTGCCACCTGCGCGCCTGCTCCGCCGAGGCCCGGCGGCGGCGCTGGCTTCTGGGCTGCGCCGTGCTTTTCGCTGCCGCCATGCTGTCCAAGGTCAACGGCATCACCCTCCCCATCGCCCTGCTGCTGCTGGACTTCTATCCACTGCGCCGGCTTCCCAAGGATCCCAGGCAGTGGTTGCAGCCGCAGTATCGGCGGGTCTGGTTGGAGAAGCTCCCGCTGCTGGCCGTGGCCTTGGCGGCGGGATGGGTCAGCTTGGCGGCGCGGCATCAGACCGCGGTGCTCCAGCCGCTAAGCCTGGGCTTCCGAATCCAGCAGGCCTTCTACGGCCTGGCCTTCTACCTCGGCAAGACGGTGGCCCCGGTTCAACTCATCCCCTTCTATCCGATGCCGCTGGATCTCCGGCTCCCCCCGGTGGCTGTCGCCGCCAGCGCCGGGCTCGTGCTGGGCCTGACCGCCTTGCTGCTGCACCAGCGGCGCCCCTGGCCGGGATGCGTGGTCGCGTGGGCATACTACATTGTCACGCTGCTGCCCGTGTTGGGACTGGTCTCGTTCAGCACCCAGCTCGCGGCCGACCGCTACACCTATCTGCCCTGCCTGGCCTGGGCCGTGCTGGGCGGGGCTGCGGTCCTGGCTGGGCTGCGCCGGCTGGGGACGCGAAGCCGCTATGTGCTGACCGCAGAGCTGGCCGCGGTCCTGCTCTTGCTCGCCAGCCTGAGCTGGCGCCAGTCGAGGCTGTGGCACGACTCCGAAACCTTGTTCCGCTACGTCCTGACGATCAAGGACATCCCGGAGGTCCGCAACGATCTGGGCTTTGTCCTAGTGAACCAGCGCCGGACGGACGAGGGGATGGCGGAGTACCGCAAGGCCCTGGGCATCAAGCCGGATTTTGTGAGGGCCACGAACAACCTCGGGCTGGCTTTGCTCGGCCAGGGCCGGTACGAGGAGGCGGTCGAGCAATACCACAAAGCCTTGGCCCTTGATCCGGACTACGCCTTCGGCCACAACAACCTCGGCCTGGCTCTGATGTATCTCGGCCGGACCGACGAGGCCCTCGGACATTTCCAGAAGGCGGTTGATCTGGTTCCGGAATATGTCGTGGCCCACAACAATCTGGGCGGGGCCTTGCTCTCCATGGGCCGGGTCGACGAAGCCATCGTGCAGTTTCGCAAAGCCCTGGAGCTGCGGCCGGACTACGCGGCCGCAGCTACCATGTTGCGCATCGCTGAGGAAAAGCGGCCGCGCTGAGTGCAAGCGCGGCTGCTCCAGGTTCTTGGACCCGAACGAAGCTCAGGGCCGAGACCTGTCTACTGGATGTTCGCCGACTTGAATTCCCAGCCGCTGGCGTTGCAGTACTTGCAGCTCGAACCAACGAGAAGGCCCTTGCCCGTCGCGGTTTCGTCGGCCTTCAGCTGCCAGTTCAGCCAGGCCAGGTTGACCGTGTTGAAGTCCCCCTTGGCATTGAATAAATCCCCTCCGTGGCCGGCACCGTCCTTGCTGAGCAGTAGGATCGGAATACCAAGGGCGCTGATGTTATCGTAGTCCCTCTCGCCGTTCGTGTACGCTATGTCGGTGGAGCCACCGAGCAGGATCTTGAACGGTGTGTGGATCTTCTTGTACAAAGTTTGATCCGCACTGAACAGCCCGCTGCTGGTGATCCCGATGGCGGTGAAGCGGGAATCGCCAGAGACATTCTCGGACATCAATCCGCCGCACGAAAACCCATCGGCTGCGATCTTCGTCGTATCGAGGCTCTGGTAGTACGCGCTGCAGGACTTCCCGTTCTCGGCAATGGCCCAGGTGATGTAGTCGAGGAAGGCCTTTCCATCTTGCCCGCCGGCGCAGGCGTTGGTGCTACCCGGTGTACCATCCGCAACGATGAAGTAACCGTGGGAGGCGATCTCGCCCATGGACGCCTGGTTCGAGAGTCCGTCCTGAGAGCAGCCACCCTCTCCCCAGACAAGGATCGGGTACTTCTCGGCGCCCCCTAGGTCCGCAGGCCTGTAGATGGTGCCACACTTGATCCCTGCGTCGGAATTCGTCTCGATGACCACTTTGTGCGTCCCAGTGCCTGTTACGTTCTGGCTCGCGGCTTTGGACGCAGTGCAGGTCCCGGTCCCGGTGCTGCCTCCACCGCCGCTGGTAGTCCCGCCAGTGTCGACGCTTCCGCCCGTCCCGCTGGCACCGCCACCGGTCGTCCCGCCGGCGGCGCTCCCGCCAGTTCCCGTTCTTCCCCCCGTCCCCGCTCCCCCGGTCGCGGTCGTAAGCCCGCCGGTATTGCCACCGCCGGTGCCAAGCGTGCCACCAGAAAGAACCGTGCCGCCGGTGCCTTGCGTCGACGAGCCGCCCGTACCGACTCTTGTTCCACCCGTTCCTTGCACCCCACCAGTGCCCTTCGAGCCGCCGGAGGCCACCGTCCCGCCATTGCCGGTCGCCCCGCCGGTGACGACTTGCGCGGTGCTTCCGCCAGCTCCGGTCGTCCCGCCCGAGGCAATGCCGCCCGTGCCGGTGGTGCCGCCCGAGCCGAGGGTGCCGCCAGCGCCACCTGCCGGGTTTGTCGTTCCCCCATTGCTCGCGCCTCCGCTGCCCGAATTGCCGCAGCCGCCAATCGCGATGCTCAGAATGCCAGCGACCAACATCCTCTTTGCCAGATGCACTGTTCTCATCGATGCGCTCCTCTGCATAGGCGGATACCTTGTGCCTAAATGCTGTTTGGCAGCTGCTCAGGTCTCGCGAATTGGTCCAAGAAAGTGACGTCTCGATGTGTAGGAGACGGTCAGAGGGTGTGGCGCGCGAGCACGGGCCAAGCGACGCTGGGGTCGCCGGGGTCCTCACCGCCGCCCTGCTTGGTGCAGAGGATCACCTCGACCCCCGCCTTGCAGCCCGAGTAGCTCGAGCATCCGTGGCTGTCTTCTTGGGACGGGGATCCAGTGCATCCATCGATTTGGGCCCATTTCTCGAAAGTCGCTACCGCGCCGAGGAAGGTGATCGGCATGCTGGGGACGAGGGAAGAAGCGCCTCCAGCGTAGGGCACGCGGCTGACCGCGGTACCGCGGAAGGAGATCTCGGTAATCGGACGCGACGGAATGCAGTCGTCCACGTTCTCCGCCAGGAGATCGAAGGCGGCGGGTGCCACGGCGGCGAACACATCGGCCGCGTGGCACGCGAGGTAGTAGGCCATCCCGCCGCCCGTGAGAACGCCGACCGCATAAATGCGACTGGGATCGATGCAGGCGGTCCTTTGGACGTCGGCCACCAGGGCCTTGGCAAAGGCCACGTCGTCGACGTTGGCCACACAGCAGGGCCCAACGTTCCAAGCGGTGCCGGCCGGACCCTTGAGGCCGTCCGGAAACGCCATGACCACACCCTCGGGATCGGTCGTGGCTGGGTACGGTGAGCTGGACAACTCGCTCAGACCCGAGCCGCCGACCCCATGAAAGTCCACGACCAGCGGCACCGGTTTGCTGCCGTCGTATGTCGAAGGAATGTGCAGCACGTAGCTGCGGCTCACGGAGCCTACTTGCAGTGTCACGCTCGTGTCCCCCGCCGAGAGCGCGGGTGATGGGCAGGTGACCGGTTCCACGCTCTGGTCGCCGCCGCTGGCGTCGCCGGCAGGTTCGCCTGTGATGGCATACACGTTGGCACGCAAACAACCGCTGCCTCCCACGGCGACGCCCAGCATGCCGAGCAGCCAGGCCCGCGTCCACGGTGTCATAGCCAAGCACCGACGGTAAGGGTCAGGAGGAGATTGGGGCGCCCGGATGTGGCGACCACTTCATCCACGAAGTGAATGGCCACGTACGGCTCGGCGACGTGCACATGCGCCGCCAGGGTCAAGTAGTAACGACCGCCCAATGGCAGCTCCGCTCCCAGGCTTCCATCGAGCAGGAACGACCATTGGTCTACGGAGTGCCCGTGCTTGGGCAAGTCAGCCTGGCCCTCGACCGAGGTACGCAGCACGCCGGCCGAGAGAGCAAGGAAGGGCCGCAACCGTTGGTCCGAGCGAAAGCGATAGCATCCACCCAGGACGCCGTATTGCTGGGCAACCCGCGCGTTACCAGCCGTCGTCGCAACCGTGGGGCGGCTCCCCAGACCTGCCAGCGCCGCTTGCATGACGAGCCATGAGCGTGCTGCCCAGTCGAAGCGCATGATGGGCAGGACGGCGGGCCCGACACCATCCAGGCTGGTAACTGCAGCAGCACCCACCTCGATGCCAAAGCGCTCGGGATAGCTCCCGCTCTGGTTCACCCTACCCTGGATCGAGGTGGTAGTCGGCGGCGTCGCGCTGGGTTCGCTGCGCCGCTCTCGTGCTGCCAAGTCGATCTCGAGAAAGTTCGAGCGCAAGACCTCGAGGGCGCGAATGGCCAGCCGCTCCGAGGCGTTTTCCGTGTTCGCTTCGAGGGCCACTCTCGATACTTCGAATCTTCGGGGCGCCTTGTCAGTGACCCAGACTTCGACCGCAATCAGCCCGCCGTCGCCGACGATGTCGATGACTGCATCGAACCCATGATCGGCCGCCAGCTTCTTCAGCCAAGTGCGCGAAGTGCCCAGCTCACGGTCGGCCGGGCCCTCGACAATCTCGACTTCAAGCCCCACCGACAGCAATTCTCCATGGAGACGAACCAAGGTTTCGGTCATTTCCGGAGAAGGAGCAAGCGGCCGTACGATGGCCACGGTGACCGCGTATGCGGGCGCCGCCCAAAACAGCAAGGTCGAAGCAAGGATGGCAAGCCACAGGCGATCCACTCGAAGACATCTTATATGGGAACCCTTGATGGGTTCCCATTCCCTCCCGCGATGGTCCGCCGCCGGCGCAGCCGGCCGGCTCCCCACGCGTCTCATTTGCGAACCCTTGATGGGTTCCCATTCCCTCCCGCGATGGTCCGCCGCCGGCGCAGCCGGCCGGCTCCCCACGCGTCTAGGGAACGCGACGCAGGGCGCGCGCCGATCCAGCATAGCTTCCCTTGGGAAAGCGACGAAGATACTCCTCGGCGATAGGCCGCGCCTCGGCCGGCCCCCCGATCTCGTTCGTGAGAGTCATCTTCCGTCCCAAAGCTTCCGCGGCGTATGCGCCGGTCGGCGCGCGGGCCAGGTACTCGTCGTACCATGCAATCGCCCGCGCCATCCCGCGTTCGCCGGATTCTTCCACTCGACCGAGGAGAAAGGTCGCGTCGAGCGCGCGCGGCGAGCCCGGGAAGCGGTGGCGCTCTGCAAGGAGTGCCGTACGAGCCAAATCCGTGCGGCGTCGATACCGAGCCGCATTGGCGAGTGCGAACAGGTCTTCGCTGGAAGCCTTGTCCAGCGTCGCCTCCACGCCGGCTCGTTCGACGTCCTCGATGATGCGATCCCAGTGGCCGCTCACCAATTCGTCGGTCCATCGGCGCTTGCCGTCGATTTTGGCGACGGGCTTGGTGCCGGCCGACGGCGCAGGTGCTGCGGACGTAGTCGATCCGGCCGCCTCGTCTCTCGCGACCGACGGGCGCAAAGTGGGCGAGGTGATAGCGTGGAAAACGGGAGCGCCGACAAGCTCGTCGCTGGCTTCCTCCGGCTTCTCTTCGGTGATCAAGGTCTCCAATTTTGCCAGGTTCACGACCAACCGCTGGCCGGCCCGCAAGGCTATGTCTCCGCCCGAAACTGGCCCGCTGACCACGACACGGCCACGTCGCAGGCTCAGCTCGAAACGCTCGCTCGACGGATCCCAAGAGACCGTGAAGACGGTACCCTTGACCGTGACCAGGAATGGCCCAACCTCGACCAACCACCGCCGGTCACTGCCTTGCGTGACCTGAAAGGAGGCCGTGCCATGCTCGATGGCGACGCGGGCGCCTGCCTTGTCGACCGCACGGAGCCGCCCGCGTGTGCCCGGCATGAGCACGAGCTTGCTCCCCTCGTTGAAGGACAGCTTGATGCCGGCGTGGCCGGACTCGCGCAAGTACCCGCCATCGAGGACAGCGCCACCCTCAATCCGGTAGGCCAGCGCCGGCCGCTCGGGGGCGGGCGAGCGCATCCGGAAAACCGAAGCGACTTGCAGACCCACAAGGGTACATAACCCCGCCGTCACCCCGACCAGCGACCAACGAACAAGTCCCCGTCGGCGCGCCCGGCCCACGGCGATACGTGCAAAAAGCGCGTTCAGTCCCTGGTCGATCTCCGCCGGAGTGCGCTGTTCCACGCCATCTCGGGTCACCTCGGTGAACGCGGCGAGCCTCCGAGAGTCTTTCGGTTCGCCGGAAGTATTTGTCATCGTCCCCACCCCCTTGCATCAAGCAGGCCGGCCAGCCCAGGGTCGGCATCGATCCAGCGCAACAACCGGCTCGACGCATGTGCCATCGATCGCTTCACCGTAGACACCGAGATGTCCATGGCAGTGGCAATCTCCTCCACCGTCATCGACTCCATGCGTCTCAGGCTGAACACAAGCCGATCGCGCGGCGTCAAGCGGTCGAGTAGGGCATGACACTTCCGCAAGAGATCACGCGACTCCACGTCCAACGTTCGGCTGCCCAGGTCCACCAACGCGCCAGGCTCGTCGAAGGAAACCCAGGCGCGCAGTCTCTTGCGGCGCAGTTCGGATTTTAACGCACGGACGGCAAAGGAATAGACGAAGCTGCGCAAGCTGTCGGGATCGCGCAGACCCTTCGCCTTACGAAATACGGCATAGAAGACCTCTTGGCCGATGTCGTCCGCCTCGGATCTCGATCCCAGGGAGCGCTCTGCCATCGTGAGCACCATCGGTGCAAAACGGTGCCAAGTCTCCGCGACGGCCCAGGCCTCCCCGGCGGCCAGCCCCCGTGCCAGGTCGCCATCGCTCGTGTCTCGGCGGTTGGTGCCGACCACCAGGGACAGGGGCACGTGAGAACGACGAGTTGGCATGGTGTACTGCAAAATGGGAGATGCACAGCAGTGGTTACGACGACGAGGGATCGGTTCATTTTTCCTATTTGGGACCAGCCTTTCCCAGTTGCGCTGGATCGGTTACGCTATGGAGCCGGCCTTTTCGTGATCAAGATGAGATTCCGTGTGGACAAAGCACTGCGCGCCTTTCCGGCAGACCTCTGCATTCGTCTCCTCTGCCTCAATGTCATACTGGCTGCCGCGTGCTCGGTCGACATCGGCAAGCTGCGCGCCCCCGCCTCGCGCACGCTTGATGGGTCCATGGCTCACCCCGGCGTGCTCGACGCGACCGCGGCTGGCAGCGGCGACACGGACGGCAGTGCCGACGGCTTCGATGTGGACGGCGCATCGGGCATGCCCGATCTGGGCGCTGCGGACGAGGTCACCGTTGCCGAGGATGCCAAAGATCTCCCCGAGGCGGACGCCGCAGAGGATGTCGCCGCTTCCGATGATGTTGCGGATTTCCCCGATCTGGCTACCGCATACGAAGACACCAGTGGCGCAGGCACGGATGGTGGCGACGAAACGGGGGCCGCAGGCGTGGACGGTGGCGACGAAACGGGGGGCGCCGGCACTGACGGCGGCGGAACGGGCGGCGCGGGCACTGACGGCGGCGAAAGCGGGGGCACCGGCGGAGGAAGCGGCGGCACCGGCGGCGGTGGAACGGGGGGCGCCGGCGGAACCGGTGGTGCGGACCCTGACCTGGTCCTCTGGTACAAGTTCGACGAGAGCAGCGGCGCGACCGCCGCCGATTCGTCGACGTCCGGAAGCGGCGCCCACGACGGCAAACTGGCAACCTACGGCATCGGCGGGAGCGCCACCTTCTCCTCCAACAGCCAGGTGGGAACACACGCGCTCAGCCTCACCCCTTCCACGTACTCTCCCGGCTCCGCTGGCGGCTATGTGACGGTGCCTGCCCTGAAGCCCCTGGCACCCGATGCCTTCACGATTGCCGTCTGGGTCAAGCTCGCGCAGGCCACGACCACTCAGAATTGGGAGAGAATCTTTGATTTCGGTACCGACACCTCCTCGACGACGGGCCCCAATTGCTACTTGACGGCGCGCAGTGATTCCGCCAACGCGCCGGTCCGCTTCGGCATCTCCCAATCGGGGCACTCGACAACCAGCGTGCAGCGCCTTGAGGGCACGACCACGCTCACTGCGAACGAGTGGCATCATATCGCCATCGTGCTCCCAGCCGGCTCACTCTACACAGGGACCATGTACATCGACGCCGAAGTCGTGGCCACGAACGACGCCATGACCCTGCACCTGTCCGACCTGGCGACCACCACCAACAACTGGCTCGGCCGCTCGCAATTCAGCGGCTCGGCGGGCAGCAATCCCTTCTTCTACGGGTCGCTCGATGACTTCCGCGTCTACAAACGCGCACTGTCGCAACAAGAGATCTCCGCCCTCTTTGCTCTCCGCTGAACGCTCCCATCGAGGTCTTGTCCGTGCGAACTCCCTGACCGCCGGAAACCGTCCCTGCCCAGTACGGTCTGCTTCCCAGCCAGCGCGATCCCTTTCTTCAGAATCCGTCGTAGCAGCCCGTGGCGAAAGTCGGACCGAGCCGTTCGGAGTGGGTTCGGCCCGGATGCAAGGAGCAGCGAAGTGCCGAATACTAGAGGTATTCAAGCGAGCGGCGACGCCGCAGACGGGCTAGAACCCGCCCGAACGGCGACGCGGAGACTTTTGGCCACGGGCTGCTAGCTAGGTCAGGGAAGCAAAGTAGCTTCCCGTGAGATGCGCCTTCATATTGGTGTCGTTCGGTACTATCCCCAGCCCAGGACCGTCCGGTATGATTGCGCATCCGTCGCTCTGAACTATCGGCTTTGCAATACCGTCAACCAAGGAATCATACCACGACACATCGAGGTAGTGGTGTTCCAGTGCCAGGAAATCCGGGATGCCCGCCGCAATGTGCAGGCTGGCTGCAAGCGTGAACGGCGACCCTGACATGTGCAACGCGGTCTTGATGCCCTTCGAGTGCGCGTACATGGCAGCGAGCCTGGTCTGGTGGATTCCTCCGGCGGTGGACTGATCGGGCTGAATCACATCGACCGCCCCGGCATCGATCAATGCATAGAACTCGTCCGTGGAATACATGTCTTCACCGGTAAGAAGCGGAATAGCCCCGTTGTTTTGGCCATGGATCTGGTCAAGAATCGGGTATTGCGAATTGAAGGGGCTGGAATAATACCAGGGAACAATATCCTCCATCCATCCTCCGTAGGGGCCCTGATAGGCACTCCCATACATCTGACTCGTCCATAGATGGGCGGAGTTAACATCGAGATAATTGGGACCATTCCAACCCGTATCGTGATCGGAGGAGAGAGGAGCAGTCCCGATCATGCTTCGATAGACATTGGCGTAACCCAGCAACTTGGTCATACCCGATGACTTGATGGTTACACACGTATAGGGGTAGCCGCTTTCCGATTGCGTGGTGTAATCGGTACCACTAATCAGCCCGGGGTATGCCGCATTATACGTGAGATCCATCTTGAACCATGTCAAGCCCCGATTTAGACGGGCTTGGATAGCAGACTGCAGTGCAGATCTACTGCTCTGCTGCGGAGTGTCGGCATAGAAACGAACCCTGTCCCTGACTTTCGGGCCGAGCAATTTCCATATCGGAACGTTGTACACCTTCCCGGTGATGTCCCAGCAGGCCACCTCAATAGCACTCATCGCTCCTGTCTTCCGCGGTATGAGCTTCTGGTTACTACTGCTGAAGGGGCTTCCATAATTCTTGATCGCAGCGAAGACCTTGTCGACCTGCGTTGGGTTCATCCCCAGAATGGTCGGCTTGAGAGCCCTCAGCTCGCTGATAGAGTTGGTGTCTTCACAACGGCATTCGCCATATCCCGAGATCCCCTTGTTCGTGTCGAGGCGGATGATAGTGCAATTACTATTCAGTCCCGTGATGGTCGCCGTGCACAAATCGGTGATGTAGATGCCCTTCTCTCCAGGGGTTATTGCGGCCCTGGCGAAACCGAAGGGGCCCATCGTGCCCGCAAGCCCCGCTGCCCCGACAGTGGTCGCGCCAAGAGTACGCAGAAACTCGCGCCTCCCCATGGACGAGGGCCGGATCCTTACTGGGTTGGTTTTGCGCATGTGCGGTATCCTTTGTTCATGAAATCACGAGACGATTGTCATTGACGGACGATTTGAATGCCCTCGATCGTGGCGTTGTCGGTCACGGTGGTAAACTGGATCACGATCTGCCCCGACGAGCTTGCAGTCGCCGTGAACTCGCGAAGCATGGCCTTGTAGCGCGCGCCGGTCGTGGCGTAGATGTCGAAGCTCGATAGCACCGTGGTGCCGTTGATGACCACGTTGAACCTGCGTTTCCCGGTTGCGGTCCAGTAAAGCTCGGCGAAGTGCAGGCGGACCGTGTACTGGTTCCCCGGCGTGAGGTTGGGGAACGTATAGGTGCTATTGCCGTAGCGTTCGCTCTGGTACACGGCCATGGGCGCCGGATTGGTGATCCCGCTGATGGTGATGCTGTTGGTCACCGTCCGCATGGTGCCGCCGCTGCCGTACTGATCGCGCGTGAAGGGCGAGGCGGCGCTGCTGCTGCCGGTGTTGATCTGATAGACCGTGCTGGGCGTCGAGGAGATCGTCACGCTGGCGGTGCCGCTGACACCCCCACTTTGGGCAGTGACCGTGTAGGGGCCGCCGGCAGTCGTGCCCGCGCTCAGCAAACCGCTTCCGTTGATGGTTCCGCCGCCGCTCACGGTCCACGTGAAGGTCGGCTGCGTGGCCAGGTTGGTGCCAAACTGGTCACGCGCCGTCGCGCTGAACTGCTGGTTTGCCGAGGTGTTGACCGTGGCGCTCGACGGAGAGACCACGATGCTGGTCAGCGTCTGGTTGACGGTCACCGTGATGGAGCTCGTGGCGGTCAGTCCACCCTGATCCCTGATGGTGACTTGGAAAGTGTAGCTACCGGCCTTGTTGAACGTTGCGGTGGTGTTCTTGGCCGCATTGGTGCCGTTAGCGCCGAACGCGACCGACGCCGGCGGCGTTCCGGTCGTGGCCCAGGTGTAGGTCAGGTTTGCCTCGCCACCGTCATCCGCGCCGAGCACGGACAGCGTAGTCGTGGAACCGGTGACCGGGCTGGGGTCGGCGACGGCCGGGGTAGCGATGGTTGGCCCGACGTTGGGGATGATCACCGAAATGGTCGCGGTGCCGGTGACGCCGCCGCTCCCGGCGGTGACGGTGTAGGGTCCGCCTGCGGAGGTGTTGGCGGTAAAGAGGCCGCTCGCATCGATGGTGCCGCCACCGCTCACGCTCCAGGTGAACGACGGCTGGCTGGCCAAGTTGGTGGCGAACTGGTCCCGCGCGGTGGCGATGAACTGCTGGGTGGCCAGGGGCGCGAGCGTGGAGCTTGCCGGCGCGACCACGATGCTGGTCAGGGTCTGATTGACCGTGACCCCGACCGCGCTCGTGGCGGTCAGGCCGGCAGGGTCCTTCACGCTGACCTGGAGCGTGTAGGCGCCGGCTTTGCCGAAGGTTGCGCTGGTGTTCTTGGCCGCGTTGGTGCCGTTGGCGCCGAAGGCGACCGCGGCCGGTGGGGTGCCGGTGGTGGCCCAGGTATAGGTCAGGTTCGCCTCGCCGCCATCGTCGGCGCCGAGCACCGACAAGGCCGCCGTGCTACCCGAGACCGGATTGGGAGCGGCGGAGGCTGCCGTCGCGATGCCGGGCGGGTTGTTAGGGGTCAACGTGATGATCTCGATACCCTCGATGGTGGCGTTGTCGGTGACCGTATTGAAGTTGATCACGATCTGACCCGCCGAGTTGGCCGTCGCGGTGAACTCGCGAAGCACGGCCTTGTAACGCGCGCCGGTTGTGGCGTAAATGTCGAAGCTCGATAGCACCGTGGTGCCGTTGATGACCACGTTGAACCTGCGTTTCCCGGTTGCGGTCCAGTAAATCTCGGCGAAGTGCAGGCGCACCGTGTATTGGCTGCCAGGAGTGAGGCTGGGGAACGTATAGGTGCTATTGCCGTAGCGTTCGCTCTGGTACACGGCCATGGGCGCCGGGTCGGCGATACCGCTGATGGTGATGCTGTTCGTAACCGTGTGCATGGTGCCGCCGCTGCCGTACCGATCGGCGGTGAAGGGAGAGGCGGCGCTGCTGCTACCGGTATTGATCTGGTACACCGTGGTCGGCGTCGAGGACACCGTAACGGCGGCGGTGCCGCTCGTGCCGCTGCTCGTGGCAGTGACCGTGTAGGGACCGCCTGCGCTCGCACCGGCAGTGAACAAACCGCTCGCGCCGATGGTTCCGCCGCCGCTCACGGTCCAGGCGAAGGTGGGCTGGGTGGCCAGGTTGGCGCCGAACTGGTCCCGCGCCGTCGCGCTGAACTGCTGGCTGGCGGAGGTGTTGACCGTGGCGCTGGTCGGCGAGACCACGATGCTGGTCAGTGTCGGATTGACGGTCACCGTGACCGCGCTGGTCGCGGCCAAGCCCGGCTGGTCCGCCACGGTGACCTGGAGAGTGTAGCTTCCGGCCTTGGTGAAGGTGGCGGTGGTGTTCTTGGCTGCATTGCTGCCGTTGGCGCTGAAGCTGACCGATGCCGGCGGCGAGCCGCTCGTGGCCCAGGTGTAGGTCAAGCTCGCCTCGCCGGCGTCGTCATCGCCGAGCACCGACAGAGAGGTGGTATTGCCGGTGACGGGGTTGGGGACGGCGGCGGCCGGGGAGCTAATGGTTGGCCCGACATTGGGGACCGCGATGGAAACCGTGGCGGTGCCGCCGACTGCGCCGCTCCGGGCGGCAACCGTGTAGGGGCCACCGACGGTGGCCTCGGCCGCGAACAAGCCATTGCCGTCGATGGTTCCACCGCCACTCACGCTCCAGGTGAAGATCGGCTGGCTGGCCAGGGCAGTGGCGAACTGGTCCCGGGCCGTCGCGACGAATTGCTGAGTCGCCAGTGGCAGAATGATCGAGCTCTCGGGCACCACCGCGATGCTGGTCAGTGTCTGATTGACCGTGACCGCGACGGCACTGGTGGCGCTGAGCCCAGGCTGGTCTTTCACCGTCACCTGGAGCGTGTAGTTCCCGGCCTTGCTGAAGGTCGCGGTGGTGCTCTTGGCCACGTTGGTCCCGTTCGCGCTGAAGGTGACCGCGGCCGGCGGCGTCCCGATCGTGGTCCAAGTATAGGTCAAGTTCGCTTCGCCCCCATCGTCTGCTCCGAGCACACTCAGGCTTGTGGTTTGGCCGGCCACGGGATTCGGCCTCGCCGACGCCGCCGTCGCAACTGTTGGCGCGTTGTTCGGCACCAATGGAGTGCGCCAGATTCCGGAATCTGTCCCGGCAAAGATGTTGTCACTGCTCGCGGCCAGGGACCACACGCGGATGCCATCGGGCATCCCTGCGTTGAACGAAGTCCAGGTCGCGCCGCTGTCGTCCGAAAGGTGAACGCCGCTATTGTCGGTCCCGGCAAGTAGCTGATCGCTCAGAACGAGGAAAGCGTTGATGTTGCCGAGGCCGGAGCTATCCGCCGCCCAACTCGTGCCATTGTTGGTGGACACAAAGACACCGCTCAAGGTCACGGCAAACAACCTGGTACCCATGGCGGCGAGCTGAGAGATGTGAGTATCGGCAAGTCCGGAACTTCTTGCAGTCCAATTGGTTCCGCCGTTTGTCGTGATATAGACACCACTGCTGTCGCTACCTGCGAAAACGGCGTTCCCACTCGCGACCATCGAGGTAACCACGACGGTCGCCGGTATTCCCGAACTTACATCGGTCCAGGTATTGCCGCTGTCTGAAGACTTATAGATATGCCCCGTTGCAGCGGCAAAAAGGGTGGTATCTATCGCCGCAATAGACCTGATGGCCGTATCCGCAGGTATCCCAGTGGGCGCGACGGCACTCCAGCCTGTGCCGCCCGAGGTGGACAGGTAAAACCCATTCCAAGTACCAGCAAGGATGTTGTTGCTCGACGCAATGGATAGGATGTCAATATCGCTCTCGGCAGAGCTGATCTGGGTCCAGTTTGCGCCACTGTCGGCCGTAAGGAACACGCGGCCGCCATTGAGACTGTCCCAGGTTCGGGCAAAAACCCAGCCCTGGTTAGCGTAAAGACTGAAGAAACTGTTGCTTGCCGACCAATTCGTCTGCGTCCATTGCGCGGATGCCACCGCCCCTGCGAGGCGTGCCGGGCCTATACGGGGCGAGCTGTCATCCTGGTTGATCGAGGCACCGTTGTCCTGCGGCGGACCGCCCGATCCGGCGTCAGCCTGCTTGGCGCAAACACTGGCGACGCACACCAACCCCGGATCGCACGCGCCACCCGATGTGCATGTCCCGCCCTCGGCGCCGACGCGTGTCTTGTTTCCCGTGCTCGTGGAGGAGCAAGCGAGAACGATCACCACCATGAGGCCGAGCAGGCCTGTCCTAAGCAAGCGCATCATAAAAGCCCTCCGCGGCAAATATTGTCGCCCTGAAATACCAGTGTGTCAAGCACGTCGCATCACGAGACTACTCATCCGCTTCCTCCACCGCTTCCTCCACCGCTTCCTCCACCGCTTCCTCCACCGCTTCCTCCACCGCTTCCTCCACCGCTTCCTCCACCGCATGGGTCCTCCACCGCATGGGTCCTCCACCGCATGGGTCCTCCACCGCATGGGGGAGGCAAGATCGTGCATTTGCTGCTCCGATAGGCGCGCGACTGCCCTGCATCTACGCGACGCGACTGGGCCGTGGACCCAGAAATTGGGCGCGGCCGCGATCGAGCACCAGCAGATTCGTCACGCTGTCCGGGATCTCGTCGGCGTCATGGGTAACGTAGATCATCGCGGCCGAAAGGGACGCCACTGCCGCGGCCACGGCCGCGAGCAGGGTATCTCGCCCGGAGGAATCGAGTCCCTGGCAGGGCTCGTCGAAGAGCAGCAGCGAGGGACCGCGGACCATCGCGCGCGCCAAGAGCGCCAGCCGTCGCGCCGCGGGCGCCAATTCGGCGAAGAGCGTTTCGCCTTGCCTTTGCAGACCCATGTGCTCAAGCCAGGCCAGCGCGGCGCGCGCCTGCTCGGCGGTGTTGCTCCCGTGGACGCCCAGCGAGCTGGCAAAGCCGGACAGCACGACCTCGACCGTGCGAGCGTTCGGCGGATAGTAGGTTTCAAGCTCTGGCGACAGCCAGCCCAGCCAAGACTTCTGGTCCCAGATACTGTGTCCGGGGCAAAGGCGCCTACCTGCAACTCGCACGTCGTTGGCATAGACCTGGGGATTGTCTGCAAGCAGCAGACTGAGCAAGGTCGACTTGCCGCTGCCATTGGGACCAAGTAGCGCCCAATGCTGACCTTGGGCCACGCTCAGGGTGATGCCGTCGAGCAACGTGACTTCGCCTTGTCGCACGGTCACGTCCTTCATCTCGACGATGGGAACGTCCGTCGGGATCCGTCGCGTCTCGCCCTGGGGAATGGAGAAGATCCGGCCTGGCCTGGCCTGGTTCCGAAAGGCTGGATCCTCGCCACGCGAGCCCACGCGCTCGATGCGTCCAGCCTCCACCCGCAACACGTGGGTGATTTTCGCCGGCAAATCCCGTTCCCGTTCGGCTGCGAGGACCACCCCGACGCCCTCCCCATCGAGATCCTCGAGAACCGCCAACAGGCAATCGCGACTGTGGAGGTCGAGCCCGGCGAATGGATCGTCGATGAATAGCAGACGCGGCCGTCGCAGCAAGGCCCTCGCCAGCACGAAACGATGCAATTCGCCATTCGACAGCGCCACCACGGGGCGATCGAGCAATGGGCGAAGCTCGAAGCGCGCGATCTCCCGCTGCCATGCCTGGTCGAAGCGGTCCTTGCCTGCGTCGTCGAGGACCGCGAAGGGATTGCGCTGTTCCACGTGCCCGCGCTGCAGAAGCGCGGACACCGTCGCCGTTCCTTCGGACAAAGACCCGTGCCAGCGAAGCTGATGGAAGTCCCGCGCCAAGAGCCACTGCCGATGTTCCCGCATCGAGGCCAAGGCCATGGTTCCGGGCGGCAAGACACCAAACACGGAATCCGCGAAACGCGAATCGCATTCGAGAAACGGATGCCGCAAACGTCCCGCGAGCAGGCCCAGCTTGCCCATCAGCGCGGCCAGGAGCAAACCCTTGCCGCTGCCATTCGGGCCCACGACCGCCCAGCGCTGCCCGGGCTCGATGCTCAGCGTGCAGCCTTCGAACACGGGTCCTCGTGGCCCGCGAAATGTCGCGCTTGCGGTCTGGATATAAGCTGGTGGTGGAATGGCGATCATGTCGGGCCGTCAGCGACGAGAGATCACTTTGATGCCCTTCCGACCGTCAGGGAACCCCAGTCGCGCCGATGGGGGCCCGCCGGCAAATGACACGACGGGCGACGTTGAGAACGATGAACGGCAAGCCCCCTCCAAGACGAATGTCGTGACGAAGTAGCCAGGCCCAACCCACGACGACCAACGTCAGCGCCAACAGTCCCAATGAGGCACGCCGGATCCAGCGTGGATCGCTGCTAGGGCAAGCGACGTAACCGTGGGGAAAGAGAACCGTCGCGACAAGCCCCACACCGAGCGCCGCGGCGAACATTCCAAACGCCTGGGTTCGCGCCAGCCAAGCCTCGAGGAGAGGCACCGGGAGCTTGAACGCCAGGGCGCCAAGCCACAGCCAAAGTCCGGCCCCGACGAGAATAGGGTTGAGCAGGTGCTTGCGCAGCACGACCACGGCCGAAATAGGAAGTGTCAACAGCGCGCCGATGACGAAGCCGGAGCCTGCCCGGCCAATATCGACTCTGCCCTGGATGATGAACGGAAAGGCCAAGCTGACGATGGGAACGAGCTGGAGCAACTCGGCCCAGGCGGGATTGCGGGAGGTCGCCATGGGGAAGCAGGATAGCCTCTCCCGAGTCAGGCGCGCGCGATATTGCGGCCAGCGAATCGTCCCGGACGGGATGATTTCCGTGGGCTTGGAATACTTCCTTCGCCTCTCTCATCGCGGAGTCGGAGCGGTCGAATCCGGCCGCGTGCTACACTTCCCTACTTGCGCGCAAATTCTCTTTCCTCTCGCAATAGGTGTGAAGAAACAGCCAGGCAAGTGGCCCCAGATATTGCTTGGGGCAATGCCCGCTCGTTCGTTGAGCACATCTTCATCCTTGGCAAGCCAGTCGAATCCGTTTAAGTTTTGTGGTTTCTAGCCTCGCTCAACGTCTCGCGGTCGCCCCCTAAGTTTTGGTGTGTTGCGCTTAGGCGCGTTTCTTCTTACCGGAGGAGCATCTTTTGACGCGAAATTCGACTCGACCATGGGCTCTGCTGCTTCCAGTTCTCGGCGCATTCTCGGCCTGCGGTGGAGGCTCCAGTTCGGCTCCCAGCTCGAACTGGGTCGGCAAGACCTTCTTGCTCGACACGCCCGCCCTGCCTGCCGCCAATTGGACCAAACCGCCGGGAGTGGGAAGCGATGTCGGCGCCTACGTCCCGCAGTTCCTCATTGGTGTCGAGGCCGGAACCGGGAACGACCTCACCATCACCCTGACGACGGCTCTGAACGGCGAGCAGGACCCATGCTCGCCGACGACCCAGGTCACTGCGAGCGGGGCGAGCTATCCGGACATTCAGATCTCCGCGCCCGCCTTCCCAATCCACATCGTGGACACCTCCCCGAATCATCCCAACCAGGTCGAAACCACGGCGCATGATGTCCTTTTCAAGAACGTGCTACCGGGAAGCTCCGCCGCCATAGACGGCGAGCTTGACGCAACGGTCGACCTGGCCGAATTGTACAAGCTCTTCTACCTGGTCCCGAATGCGACCAAGGACTCGGTTTGCACAACGCTCCAGGTCCAAGGGGGAGTTTCCTGCGAGGTGTGCGCCTTCAACCAGCAGCCCTACTGTCTAACGCTCCAGGCCTCACAAATCGGGGCCACTGAGACCGCCACCACGATAACGCCGGTTTCGGTGGCCGACATCGATCCTTCTTGTCAGTAATAGAGCCTACGCCTAGCCACCAACGAAGAAAGACAAGGAGGATTTGCCCATGCCGCGTGTTTCCACCGCCTTGGCCCTGTGCGGCTGCCTATGTTTCTGGGGCCTCGGTTGCGCCCCAGCAGGGGGCACCGTTACGACCGGCACCGGAGGGTCGAGTGGCAGCGGCGGCTCGGGTGGCAGCGGCGGCTCGGCCGGCAGCGGCGGCTCGGCCGGCAGCGGCGGCTCGGCTGGCAGCGGCGGCTCGGCTGGCAGCGGCGGCTCGGCCGGTAGCGGTGGCTCGGCTGGCAGCGGCGGAAGAACCGGCAGCGGCGGCTCGGCTGGCAGCGGCGGCTCGGCCGGCAGCGGCGGCTCGGCTGGCAGCGGCGGCTCGGCTGGCAGCGGCGGAAGAACCGGCAGCGGCGGCTCAGCGGGCAGCGGCGGAAGAACCGGCGGCGGCGGAAGAGGTGGCAGCGGCGGCTCGGCTGGCAGCGGCGGCTCGGCTGGCAGCGGCGGCTCGGCTGGCAGCGGCGGCTCGGCCGGCAGTGGCGGTTCGACCGGCGGCGGCGGTTCGACTAGTAGTTGCTCGTTCACCCAGTCGTCAAAGACCAGCTCGAAGATCGCGACCGTCGGCATCGTCACGTGGTCGACGACACTTTCGGGTATGAATTCGGCCCATATCGATTTCGGACCGGATACGTCGTACGGCATGACCGCACCGGTCAGCAGCCCCTCTTCGAGCAACAACACCACCTTGCTGCTCGGCATGAAGCCCTCGAAGACCTACCACTATCGCATTACAGCATCGAGTGGCAGCGGCGACTGCACCAGCTCGGACTACACCATCGCCACCGGAGCGCTGGCGAACGGTCTACCCAAGCTCACGGTCACGACGAACAACAAGTCGGCGCTCTTCGGTGGGTTCTTGATCACGGGCCAGTACGTTCAAGGCGGTGGGTCATCGGGGGCGCCCGCGTACATTCTCGATGCCGACGGCGATATCGTCTGGGCCTACGCACCTGGTAAGGATGTGACCGGGGCGCGCATGAGCTACGACGGGACGCACATGTGGATCAACAGCGCCAACGTGCCGAGCGGCGCGGTCAGCGTGCACCGGGTGACGATGGACGGGATGACGGACGAGGACCTGTCGAGCAAGTTCACCGGGCTCAATCACCAGCTCACCGTAGAGCCCGACGAGACCGTGGCCTTCTACGCCTACAATTCGAGCCAGAACTGCGACGACATCAAGGAATACTCGCCCAGCGGAGCCGTCAAGACCATCGTCAACGCCAAGGCCGCGCACGGCGGCTCCGGCGCCTGCCACGTCAACAATGTCGAGTATTCGAAGGAAGACGACACCCTGGTGTTCTCGGACCTCGACAACGACAATGTCACGAAGGTCAAACGCAGCGACGGGTCGACGGTCTGGGTGCTCAACGGCTCCACCTCCACCTTCACCGGCGACACCTGGGCGGGGGGCGAGCACGGCATCCACCTCATCGGCCTGGACGACTTGGTGATCTTCAACAACAACAGCAGAACTGCCGCCGGGGGCGGCGGATTGGTCGGAGGCGACGGCAGCGGCTCTCTCGCCGTCGAGATGAAGCTCGACCTCAGCGCGAAGAAAGCCACCAAGGCCTGGTCGTACAAGGCGAGCCCAGGCATCCAGAACGACGTGATGGGCGACGTGCAGCGGCTTCCCAACGGCAACACCATCGTCGCGTTCTCGACCAAGGGCGTGCTCCAGGAGGTCGACTCTAGCGGCAAGGTACTGCAGGAATTGGACTGGCCTCTCGGAGCCTCCTTCGGGTATATCGAGAAGCGTGCGACATTGTACGGACCGCCACCCAAGTAGTAGGGTGGTTGGATTCGGCTTTTACGCGGGAGGCCATTCCATGAAGAATAAGACGACTCTGCTCCTTCTCCCATTCCTGGCCCTCGCGGCGCCAGCCTGCGGAAGTGGTGGTGGTGGTGGAAGCGGAGGGGGAGGAGGAACGGGAGGAGGAGGAACGGGAGGAGGGAGTGGAAGTGTGACCTGCAACGGAACCAGCCTCATCGCGAACGAGGCCAACAACTACGCCTTCTCGAGCACGCTCACCTTGCCCTCGATCGCGGTAGCGCCCAACACCGAGCTGACCTTCGACTGGGGCGGCGTGACGGCCTCCCTCATCGACCATCCCATCGATGCCAAGAAGGATCTCAACTCGATCTCGATTCTGATGTGGGATCTGTCCTTGGCCGACCTCCAGACCAAACTGAACGCCGACTCCCTCGGACAGCGCGATCTCACGGTGGTTCCCCTCACCATCACTACCGATGGCAGCGCCACCTCCGCCAAGCTGTTCACGTTCACCCTGAACGGAGGCGCCGTCGACTCCGCGACCATCCTCGGCTACTTCGATGCCACTCACTACCCCCCCGAGAACCACACCTACACCATGATGGCGGCCACCGGAACTGTCACCGGGCAGGGGGTCAAGATGATCCAGTCCTTCCAGCTCGACCCGAATTCCACCAACACCATGGTCACCATGACGTCGAACTCCACGCTCCTCGACTTCACCGCGGATCTCTCCCACCTGACACCGACCGGTGTCCCCGCGGGAGAGCCGGCCATCACGCTCAACTGGAGTCAGATGACGAAGAACGCGCTCGGCAACGACTTCATCCTGACCAACATTACCTCCGCCTTCGTCGGTCACTACACCCAGTCCCTATCGGACCTTCAGGGCAACGACTTCCTCGACCTCGACCTCATCGCGACCGAGCTCTACCAGGGCGGCATCGACACCGGAACCGTGGCCGACTTCTCGACGTTGCAGGATGACAGCGGGAAGAGCTTCCCGGGCATCGATAGTACCGGCACATGGCTCGTGGGCCTCCAGTGTGGCGCATGCCACAACCCCGCCCCTTGGTACCTCACGGTGCTCAAGGTCTGCACGCCGTAGCGACCGGCCGCCGGTAGTGGGGGAAGCTAGCCTGGGACTAGCCTGAAACTACCCTGGTGAGGTCGAAGACGCGGGCTGCCGCCGCTTCAAGAAGCGAGGGGTCAGGCGCAGGAGCACGGCGGGAAGGAAAGCCACCGTCGCGGCGCTGCTCGTGACCATGGTCAAGGCGACAAGCACGCCCAAAAGGACGTGGACCTTGAACCCCGAAAAGGTCAAGCACAGGTAGCCGCCGGCGACGGCGCTCGCCACGTAGGCGATGGCCTTGCCCGAGGTGGTGAGCGCGATGGCGGTGGCCTCGCGCAACTCGCCCGTGCGCTGGAATTCCTCGCGCACGCGGAAGATGAAATAGACGGCATAGTCCGCGCCGATGCCCACGGCCATGGCCGAGATTGCGGCCGTTCCCATGGACAGCGGAATCCCGGTCCAGCCCATCAAACCCAGGTTCACCAGCGCCGAGGTGGCGAGAGGCAGGAGCACGAGCAGGCCGCCGGCCAGCGAACGCAGCAGGATGGACGTGATGACCACGACCAGGATCGAAATCTGGATGAGATTGATGGTCTTGCCGTGGACCATGGTTTCGTTGAGCGCAATAGCGTTGGTGACGCCGCCGCCGACGCGCGCCGTAACCGGCAGGCCCGCGAAGAGCTTGTTGGCCCTGGCGGTCGTGGCGACGGTCAATGCCTTCATGGCCCGATAGTCGTCCGTGCGCAGATAGATCGTGATCACCGCGCGCTGAAAGTCGCGATCCACGAGACGGCTGAGGTCGCTCTCGTCGCCGCCCATGGAATAGAGCAACAGATACTGCGCGACGCCTTGGAGTGTATCCGGGAGTTTTCCCGGGCCGCCGTTGTCGATGGCGAGGCTTATCTGCTTGAGCAGATCGACGATCGACACGACCTTGCCGATGGGAAGCGGCTGCTGCTTGATGAAGGTGCCGAGCTCATCCATGCGCCGCAACACCTCGGGGTTCTTGATGGCGTCGGGCGCGTTGCCCTCGATCAGCACCTGGATCACGCGCGTGCCCGCCAGGCGGGAGTCGGCCATGCGAAAGCCGTGCACCGGGGCGTTGCTCTCGAAGAACTGCGCCCCTAGACTGTTGTTGGTTTCGAGCCGTCGGAGACCCACGATGGACAGGACGATGAGAATCAGGAACCCCCAAAGAATGGGGCGCTCCCGGCTGCCGCGGATGATCGTCGCCAGCTTTTCCAGGATCGGGTCGAAGTACTCCTGGCGCTTCTCGCGCTCGGTTTGCCGCGCCGAGGGCGGGGAAAGGAGCACGCGGATGGCCGGGATGAACGACATTTCGACGGTGAGGGCGGCCAAGATGCCGAAGGCCGTGCACAGACCGAAGTTCTTGATCGAGGGTAATCCGAAGGTGGCAAGGGAGCCGAAGCTTAGCGACGCGATGGTGCCCGCGGCGAGCATGACCACGCCGACCTTGGTCGTGGCTTCGATGACCGCGAGACGGTTGTGCTCCTTCGGCGGCAGGTCGGGGCGAGACGCCTTGAGGCGGCTGTATTCCTCGTAGTAGCGTTTGAGGATCTGCACCGAATGGCCGGCGCCTATCGCCAGCAGCAGGATGGGCGTCATGATGTTCCACGGATCCATGGGTGCCCCGATGAGGCCCATCAGCCCGAGCGCCCAGATCACGCCCATGATCGCCGTCACCAGGGGGACGAACATGCCCTGCAAGGTGCGGAAGGCACGGTAGTGGAGATAGCCGATCATCGCGAGCGCGAGGACGAATAGGGCGGCCACACGGCGCGTGTACACGAGCAGCCAGTAAAGAATGGTCGGTGCCCCTGCGGGAAGGATCTCGAGCCCGGGCTCGCGTTCCGGGGCGAGGATGCTCTCGATGCGGCCGTAGAGGTGCTTGGCGCCGCCGGCCTTCTCGAAGTTGTCGAAATCGACCAGCACCGAGGTGGCGCGACCGTCGTCGCTGACGAAGAGGCTGGTGAGGAAGGCGTTGGCCTTGACGCGCTCGCGGAAGGCGGCGATCTCCGCCTCGGTTTGTGGAACCTTGCTAGCGAGCGGCGTGATCTCGAGGGCATCCTCGGTGCTGTGGATGTCCTTCACCCGAGGCGACATCAGGGACAGCACGCTGCCCTTCTTGACCCCCGGCAGGCGCGCGACGGCCTCGGTCACGCGCTTGACCTTGGCGAGAATCTCCGGCGTGTAGACGGTGCCTTGGGCCGGATAGAAGCCGATGACCGTCATGTACTTGCCACCGAACAGCTTTTCCACGCGCTTGCCAACCACGACCAGCGGGTGCCCAGGTGGAATCTGGGAATCGATGTCCAGCATCAATCGCAGGCGAGTGATGAAGAAGCCGAGGATCAGGGTGATGGCCATGACGATCGCGATCACCGTCTTTGGCCGCTTCACCAGCCATGTCACATATCGGCGCAGCATGCGAGCATGCAAATTCGCACGAGGATGCATATGCGGCAAGGGCTATCGAGGCAGACAAACCACGATGCTTCTGGCTGGCGCCGTGAAACGCTTTCGGGTTAAATGAGCGGATGAATTTCGGCATCGGGCTCTCAAGATCGCATCGGGGTGCAGCATTCATCGTCGCATCCCTGTTCGTGCCACCCCTACTCGCGAGCTGTGGAAGCTCGACAGGTACTACCCCCCCGACTGGCACCGTCATCAAGGACGAGAACAACTACACGGCCACCAGCTCGCTGGCGATCCCTCGCGTGCAGACCACGCCGGGCGCCGACTTGACCATCTGCTGGGACGGGATCACCAAAGATCTCCTGTGCCACCCCGTCTCGGCAGCCGCGGACATCGACAGCGTGAACTTCTTGCAGGTGCTGGACCTCAGCGAGGATTCCATCCAAGCCACGCTCGGGGCAGGCCAGGACTTCACGAGGAACGTCCAGACCATCTCCAACTACACCGTCGATCACACGGTCTCGCCGCCCTCGACGTGCGCCACCCTCGCGGCCTTCCCAAAGTTAGGCAGCGACCAGACCCTCGTGCCCGCGCAAGACTACGTCGCGGGCCCCAACTTGACGTACATGCTGCTTTTCGCGAACGGCACGGTGGCAGGCTCCGGCTCCCGCAGCATGATGTTCCTCGAACCCACGGCCGGGTCGACCAACGTCACGGTCGCCGCGCCCGATGGTTGCGGCATCCTCGACTTCACGGCGACCATCTCGTCCCTGCCGGTGGCGATTCCAGCCGCGGGTCCATGGGTGGTGGACTGGAGCCAGCTCAAGCACGACGGCCTGGATAACACCGTCATCTACCAGCGGATCGACAGTCTGCTCCTTGGCTATTACGGCGGCATGACCGTTGCCGACCTTCAGGCCAGATTCCTCGACCTCCAGATCATGGCGAACCCGCTCTACCAGATCGCGCTTGCAGATGGTGTCAAGAGCGCCGATCTGGCCACCGCGAAATCTGCAAGCGGCGAAGCGTTCCCGGGGTTCAACCAGACCAGCGGCGTGTGGGCCGTGGCCCTCATGTGCAGCTCGTGCAAGGTTCCGGCGCCGATCGCGGTCGCCATTCTCAACCCGACCTGATTCACATGATGGATCGATTCGGCCGCGCCCCGGCGGTTAGGCAATGAAATCATTCCCCGCCGTCCTCACGACCCTGCTGGGAGCGGGGCTGGTGGCATCGCCAGCCCTCGCGGAGGGCGGCTACTATTCCGGCACCCTGGGCGCGCGAGCGACCGGAAGGGGGGGCGCCTTCGTTGCCAGGGCAGACGACGTCACGGCGGTGAGCTACAACCCAGCCGGGCTCGCGAAGATCGGCACCACCCTGGTGCAATTCGGCAACGCCCTGTCGTACAACGCCTATTCGTTCACGCGCGCGCCCACCATCGACTACGGCAACCCGGATCCGCAGACCGGCGAAGCCCCTCTCGTACCCTTCCCCAAGGTGAACAACAGCAAGCCGTGGCAGGCGCTGGATCCGCTTCTGGCCGTGGCCTCGAACCTCGGGTTGAAGAACTGGGGTTTCGCCCTGGCGGCCTTTGCGCCCCCTGGGATCAGCCAGGAAGCCTTTCCATCGGCCGGTGGCCAGCGCTACATGATGGTCGACCGCGAGGCCATCATCCTCGAGTACGTCGCCAGCATCGCCTGGAAGTACCGGGATGTCTTCGGCGTCGGCGCATCGGCCGAGTGGATTCATGTGCCGCGCCTCAACTACTCGCTCTTCATCGACGGCGACACGTTTGCACGACCGGGCAATCCGGTGTCGGGCACCTACGACATGTTGGCAACCATCAAGGGCTCGGCGGCGTTCACCTTCAACGCGATCCTTGGCGCGTGGTACCGGCCCGTGCCGTTTCTTCGAGCTCGGCCTGTCGGGCGAGGTCGTGCCCGCGAACGTGGTGACCCACAGCACCCTGTCGGTGGTGCCGGTCAGTCAGTCGCTCGGGGACTTGACTCTCTCCCGGGGCGGCGCGCCCGCCAACGACGTGACGCTCACCCTGCCCTTGCCCATGCTCTTTCGCGGTGGGGCTCGTTACCGGCACCTCTCGGGAACGCGCGAGATCTACGACATCGAGCTGGACATCGAGTACGAGACCTGGTCTCGCGTCAAGCGCTTCGCCATCGACACCAACGGGCTCCAGGCAGACCTCCAGTCGGAAACCCTGGACATCAACACCATCAACATCGAGAAGCATTGGCGCGATACGGTTTCCGTGCGACTCGGCGGAGACTATGCGGCGATTCCCAACCGGCTCACGGTGCGCGCGGGTGGTTACTACGAGAGCGCCGTGGCCGACCCGGCCTACGCCAACGTCGACTTCCCCGGCGGGGCGCAGATAGGGGGCAGCGTGGGCGCCTCGATCCTCTTCGGGCGCGTGGAGCTGGCGCTCGCCTACCAGCTTCGCATTCAGCCGAGCGTATCGGTTTCCGAGGAAGCTGCACGCGTGTACCAGCAGGTGCCGGGCAGCCCGTGCGAATCCCCCTACACCAACACCACCTACTGCAATTCCCATTATCTCGGGCAGCCCTCCCCGGTCATCAACGCCGGCACGTACAGCGCTGCCTCCCACTTCGTGTCGCTCGATGTCCTTTACCGCTTCGGGATGTAGCGATACCCCACCATGGAGGCCATGGAAGATCGATGCCAAGCATGAACGGTACTTCGTTCGCCGCCGTGGGCGTGGCGTTCCTGGTCGGCTCGTTCGCGGTCACTAGCATGGCTGGTGGCCCCTTGCCTTCCCTGAATTCCAGCGATCTCGCCCAGGGTCCGTATTCCTACATGCATATGTTGCTGCAGAAGACCTTTCTGCGCATCAATGTCGCCACCATCGAAGTCCGGGTCGACAAGAAGGCACAAAGTCACTTCGCCGGACTGGCGCGCGGCCAGGCGTATTCGGAAGGCCTGGCGCAACAGCTGGCACACGTGGCCATCGCAGCCGAGCGCGCGGTGGTGCAGATGCGCTTCAAACGGGACGTCTCTCTCGACCGCTGGATGGGCGTCGTGCGCGATAACCTGGAACAGGCCCGCAAGGCGGGCCTGATTCGATGCCGGCCTCGAGCAGAAGGTCAGCCAGGGACTGCCGCAATGGTTCGCGGCGCTGCAAAAGCGCGGGTACGAGAAGGGCGACCGGCTGGTTTACGATGTCGGCCCCGATTCCCTCCGCACGGTGGTCGTCTCGACCGGCGGACAGGTGTTCGTCGACAGGCTCGACCGCGAACAGGGCACGCGACGAGTCGTGCTGGCCAGCTATTTCGCCCCAGGAAGCGACTTCCGCGAGCCGCTGCTGCGCTCGTTGCTGGAGGCGACGCACTGAAATCAAGTCTGAGATAGTGTTTTTGTTTCCTCTGCCTTTCGCATAAAATTTGGCCTTTCTGGCGAGCCGATCGAGGCGTGCGGGTGGCGATGTTTACCTCCTAGCCTGCGGACCAACTGAAGGACTGGAACGAATGCCAATCTGCGGAGACCACGCGTGAGCCTACCAGAGCTTTACATCTCGAAGCCGGGGGTTGCCTTTCCGCCGAGCCGTGTCGACAACGCCGAGACCATCCGGCGCGTGCGCGCCCAGTTCAAGGGCACGGACAAGGAATTCGCCAGCGTCGCGTCGGCCATCGAGCACGTGTTCAGCCTTTGCAAGACGCAGCAGCGCTACCTCGAATCCGACGATAGCGGCCGCGTGGCCGACTACGCCGTGGCGGCGGCCAGGCAATGCCTGGAAGCGAACGGAACCTCGCTCGACGAGGTCGATCTCGTCATCAGCGGCGGGATCGCGCGCCAGTACTTCGAGCCGGCAACCGCGATGGAAGTGGCGGCCAAGCTGGGCCTCAAGAAGACCCACGCCTTCGACGTGACCTCGGCCTGCGTCGGACACCTGGAAGCCGTTCAGACCGCCGCCGCCTACCTGAACCTCCACGACGACTATCGAACGGCGCTCGTCTGCACGTCCGAGCTGTCGCGGCAGTTTCTCAGCTACAACATCCAGACCGTGCGGGATCTCCGCATGATGTCCGCGGGACTCACGGTGGGCAACGCAGCCACCTGCGTGCTCTTGCGCGCCTCTCCCTTTCCGAGGGGCGGCATTCGTCTCCTCGCCATCGACACCATCACGGTGCCCGACCATTGGCACCTGTGCCAGGTGCCCATCGACGGGGCGCTCTTCTCGTCCTCGGTGGAGCTCATGCGGCTCGCCAAGCTGATTCCGCCCTGGATCAAGAAGCGTCTGGCCGCCATCGGTCTTAGGCCCGACGACATCGATCATTACGTCTTCCACCAACCGAGCGAAATCATGGTGCGCAAGATCCTGCACGACATCGGCGTCGACTCGAACAAGGGCGTCTACACCCATTCCCTCTACGGCAACACCGCCAGCGCCAGCGTGGGTGTGACCTATAAGCAGCTTCTCAAGGAACGAACCGTGCGCCCCGGCGACAAGCTGGCCCTGGGCAGCGCCGCGTCCGGTTTTTCGATCGTGATGGCGACCGGGGAGTGGACCGGGGAGCCCTCTGGAGGTGCGAATGTCTGAGATGGCGAAATCTGGAACCCTCGCTGGGATCAGGACCTCTCGCGACGGTATCGGTCGAGCGAAGCTTGCCGGCCGCCACTTGATCGTTGTGCTGGCAGGCACCGTTCCCTTCGCCACGGGCGGGCGCGCCACGGCCGCCGAGATCTCCCCGACAATATAGGCGCAGGCGCGGCGGTCGCGGCTCCCCCCGACGCGGGACCACCCGACGCAAGCACCGCAGATGCCGGCGCGCCACAGGCCGGCCAGACCGGGAGCGCCCCGGCCGAGCCAGAACAGACCGTATCCGTCGGTTCCGGCTTGTTCGAGCAGAGCCAGTCCGCCGCCACCGCCACGGCGGCAGGACTACCGGGCTCGGTCGGGGCGAGCAGCGATGGTTTCAGTCTGAGCGGCTACGTGCGAGGCGACGTGTATGCCGGGAAGGTCGCGGAGGCAAAACAGGCCGATATGAAGGCCGGGTATGGCGAAGCCTCGCTCTCGGTGAGGACCAAGAAGGAGCGCTTCGGCGATGGCTTCGCCGAGCTGCGCCTGCGCTATGGGATGCAGGGCGAGCCGCAGCAGCAGACCGTCGTCGATGTGCGCGAGGCCTACGTGAACGCCTACCTGGGACCGCTCGATCTCCGCCTCGGTAAGCAGATCGTCGTATGGGGCCGTGCGGATCTCCTCAACCCCACCAACAACGTGACACCCTTCGATCTGCGCGCCCGATCCCCGATCGAAGACGATCGTCGCGTCGGCAACCTGGGTGCGCGCGCCTTCCTCCGCCTGGCTCCCTTCCGTCTCGAGGGCGTATGGATGCCGATGTACGTCGCCACCGAATTGCCCCCGGTCGACCTGCCCCAATACGTCTACTACGGAGATACGCGCTATCCGAATCCGACTCTCGACAACGGGCTGCTGGCCGGGCGAGTCCATCTCGAGCTTCCCGCCTTCGAGATGTCGGTCTCCTACCTGCACGGCTACGCGCCCCTGCCTGGGCTGACGCGTGAGAGCGTCACCTTCGACCTGACGAATCCGCAGGTCCTGATCTCCAGGACCGCCTACAAGCAGCAGGTGGTGGGCTTCGACTTCTCGACCGCGCTCGGGGACGTTCTGGCCATCCGCGCCGAAGCGGCCTATCGCAGGCCCTACGACTATCAGAACCTGCTCAATGCCCCACGACCCGATTTGCAGTATGCGCTCGGCGTCGACCACACCTTCGGCTCCGTGAGCGTGATCGCCCAATACCTGGGGCGCTACGCGTTCGACTGGCAAAAGGAAAACGGCCCCCTCATCCCCATCGACACCAACTACCTCAAGCAGCAGCCCCCGGTCGGTGCGACGATAGAAGACGCCGCGAACGAAAGAATCGACGACCAACTCGCCAAGAACAACCAGATCCTCTTCTCGCAAACGGCACGGGTCCAGCACCTGGCCACGGTGCGCGTCGAGTGGCTCACGGCGCACGACACCCTCTCCATCTCCGCGCTCGCCTTGGTGAATTTCACGACCAAGGAGTGGCTGGCTTCTCCGAAGATCGGCTACCACCTGTCCGACGCCCTGACCGCCTACGTCGGGGCGGAGATACTCACGGGACCGACCGACACGCTCTTCGGCTTGGTCGACCAGAAGTTGAGCGCGGGCTACGCCGAGCTCAGGTCCGCGTTCTGAAAAGGAAAACCAGATGATCCAGCATCGATTTCTGTTCGCTCTTCTCGTTCCACTTTCCGCGCTCGCATGGTTCCAGCCCGAGGTCGCCCACGCCGCGCCGGCCCTGTCGGCACGGCAGATCATGGAACGGGTCATGACCACGCGGAAGCTCGATGGTTCCGAGGCCACGGTCAAGATGACCATCTTCGACGAGAAGGGCCGCAAGCGCGAACGCGACATTGCCATGGCTACCAAGCTGTACGACGGGGGCAAGACCGAGAAGCGGGTCTACCGTTTCCTGGCTCCGCCCGAGGTGCAAGGCACGGGCATTCTCATCTTCGACTACGAAAGCAAGCCCGACGACCTGTGGATCTACCTACCCGCCCTGCGCAAGACCCGCCGCATTTTGAGCTCGCAGGGCACGCAGAGCTTCATGGGCAGCGAATTCACCTACGCCGACATCACCGTCCCGGCCCTCGACGACTTCACGTATACACTGGGCAAGGAGCAGCCCTGCGACGGTGGCGAGACCTGCTACGTCATCGACGTGTTGCCCAAGAACAAGGAGGTGGCCAGCTCCGACGGCTATTCGAAGCAGACCTATTGGGTGAGCAAGAGCAAATTCGTGGCGGTCCGGACGCTCTACTACGGCCAGGACGGCAAGCTCCTCAAGGAGCTCACCGCCCGTGACGTCAAGCTCCTCGACCCGAAGAAGAAGCGCTATCGTCCCATGCGGATGGAGATGATCAACAAACAGAATGGCCGTCGCTCGGTCTTCGAGTCCACCAAGATGACGTTCGCGCCCAACACCAAGGACGAGTACTTCACGACGACCTACATCGAGCGCGGCTAGAAGGAAAGGAAGCTTCAAGCCATGAACCGCACCTACGCCTTCAACGGGGATGCCGACGGCCTGTGCGCACTCCAGCAGCTTCGCCTGGCCGCCGCCGAAACCGGGGCCAAGGGCGGGGGAGAAGCCCTGGTCACCGGGGTCAAGCGCGACATCGCCCTGCTCGAACGCGTGCATGGGGCTGCAGGCGACGAGTGCATCGTGCTCGACGTTTCGGCCGACGTGAACCACGCCGGGCTGGTCGCCCTGCTCGATGCCGGCGTGTCCGTCCGCTACTTCGATCACCACTTCGCCGGCGAGCTGCCCCAGCACCCTCGGCTCGAAGCTCACATCGACCCAAGCGCCAAGGTGTGCACCAGCATGCTTGTCGACCGGCATCTCGCGGGGCGCATGCGACGCTGGGCCACGGTGGGGGCCTTCGGAGACAGCTTGATCGACGAGGGGCGCGCCCTGGCCGAGGAGGCCGGACTCGCGCAAGCGGCGGGCGAGCGCTTGAAGGAACTGGGTGTCGCCATCAACTACAATGCCTACGGCGAAACCATCGCCGATCTCCACGTTCCCCCGGCGGTTCTGGCACAAGAGATGTTGCCCTACGCGGATCCGCTCGATTTCGCCGAGAAGTCTCCCACCTTCCGCCGGCTGTCCGACGGGTACCGGGAAGACATGGCGTTGGCCCGGCGGCTCGAGCCGTCGCGAGAAGTGCCCGGCGCGATCGTGTACGAACTGCCGGATGCGCCGTGGGCACGCCGTTCGAGCGGCACGCTGGCCAACGACCTCGCCAAGGCCCATGCCACGAGCGCGCTCGCCATCGTCTCGCCCAAGACCAGCGGCGGCTACCTGGTCTCCCTGCGCGTCCCCGCAAATTCCCCAATCTCGGCCGAGGCCTTCTGTCGTAGATTCCCGACCGGAGGCGGCCGGAAGACCGCGGCTGGCATCAATCACCTGCCGAGCGAAGATCTCGAGGGTTTCAAGGCGGCGTTCACAGAACAATTTCGCGTCAGTTGAGGGAGCCATGAACAGCACACTTTCCAGGATGGGCCATCTCTACCGCGTGCTGCGGAGGACCTTCGGCGTCAGGGTAGTGCCGATTTTTCTCGCGGTACTCTTCGGCCTGCTGCGCACCATCGTCGGCATCGGCATGGCGCTCGACCATCTGTTCTTCCCCGGGCTTGGGAAGAGGCGGGCGAACCGGCCCATCGTGCTCGTGGGCAATCCCAGAACCGGCACCACCTTTCTACAGCGCTTCCTGGCCGACGAGGGCTTCGGCTCCGGGATGGAGCTGTTTCTCATGCTCTATCCCTCGCTCCTGATCCAAAAGTTGTTCAGGCCTTTTCTGCCGCTGCTCGAAGAAGGTGAGCCCGGCAAGGTTCCATTCGACCAAGGCGCACGAAACCAGCCTCAGCTCGGTGGAAACAGACGACGTGGCCGTATTGTTCCGCTACGTCGACGGATTCTTCCTCTACGGCTTCTTCCTGTCCTTCGACGACGAGGACCGCCTGCCGTGGTTCGATCCGCGCGTACGCGACACGTCCAAGCGCGATCTGGCCTGGCTCGACGCGCTCTGGCGGCGCAGTCTCCTTTTGCACAAGGCCAATCGCAACATCGCCAAGCTGTTTTCCCTGGCCGTCCGGCTGCCACAGTTTCTCGAACGTTTCCCCGAGGCCCAGATCCTCTACATGGCCCGCGACCCGCTGTCGATCATCCCGAGCTCCATGAGCCTCGTCGTGGGCGTCCTCGATCGGGCATTCGGTTTCTGGTCCTTGCCCGAGGCCATGCGAAAGCGCTGGCTCGATCGGATGTACCAGGCATGGATCCTCCTGCTCAGGAGATTCCACGACGATTGGACCGGCGGCGCCATCGACAAAAGCAGGGTCTTCGTCGTGCGCTACGACCGCATGATGGCCGATTTCGAGGGGCTCATGGACGAGATGTGCAAGTTCCTGGGGCACGAGATGACCCCGAAGCTGCGTGAGACCATCCACCAGCGCGGCGAGAAGCAGCGCAAGTACGAGTCGGAGCACAAGTACGATCTCGAAGAAGTACGGCCTCACCGAGGCGCAGGTACGCCGCGACTGCGCCTTCTTCTACGAGACCTTCCTGCCTCCGCTCGATTTTCCGGCCCGCCCCGCCGAACAGAAGGCGTAGAGCGGCGAACGGACTGAATGCGCGAGACTCACCTCGCCCCGCGAAGCGGGGAGAGGTCGACGCGCGAAGCGCGTCGGGTGAGGGGCTCGGCCTCGGCTAGTAGCGCGAACCGGCGCCCGCGCGAGGAGCGCGCTCGCGCGCCTCGTTGACATTCAGCTCCCGCCCGTCGAGCTCGCGATGGTTGAGTGCTTCCATGGCCTTCGTGGCCGAGGCCTGATCGGCCATTTCCACGAAAGCGAAGCCACGGGGCCGCCCGGTTTCCCTCTCGGTCACGATCTTGATCTCGGTTGCGTTCAAACCGGCTTCGGTGAACACGTTGCGAAGATCGACCTCGGTCGTGTTGAAGGAGAGGTTGCCAACAAAGAGTCTTGTTCCCATTTTCAGTCCACTTTCTGTGGCCCTTCGCCCTGACGACCTCGTCAGGATTTACGGGTCACGCACAATGCGCTCGGTCCTCGACTGCATAAACGCCCAGGAGAACCAATGCTCTGATATGGCCTGGACCGATAGGAGATCGATCGCGGAACGACGAAGGTAGGATGGCGACTATTCCGGCGAAGTCCAGTGTTTTCTTTTGCCCTACGCCGCCGGCACGGAATCCCGGCGCGTTTCCACCGGGCGGGCACGTCGCGCGTATCGACCTGCAAGATGCTTCTGAAAGTCCACGTACGATCGACTTTCGACGCGACTGTTGTTGCGCGTGGAAAGATTGGTCACGAGATTGATGAGTGGCTTGCGCCATTGCCAGAAGGAACTCCAGAATCGTAGCGCCACGCCCGGCATGGAATAGAAGGTCCGGTTGCAGTCCTCCATTTCCTTCATCACGGCATCGGACGTCAGTCGTTGATAACGTGCCACGGGAAAGGTCAGGGTGTAGAAGCGCCAGTCCTCGGGATAAGTGTCGAGCGTGATGCGGTCTTCGCTCTTCATTTGATCCCACAGGCGCGTGCCGGGAAGCGGCGTCAGGAAAAGGACGTTCATGCTGTCGACCCCGTACTGCTTGGCCGTCCTGGCCACGCGCTCGCCGATGCCCGCGTCGTCGACATCCAGCCCGATGATGAACGATCCCATGACCAGGATGTTGTGGCGCTGGATGCGGCGAACCGAGGCGCGAAAGTCGCGGCCCGCGCGCAGGTTGAACCTTTTGCCGATCTCGCGCAGGCCTTCTTCCGACGGTGACTCGAAGCCGATGAAGACGCCACGGCACCCGGCCTTCCAGGCCAGCGCCATCAGCTCCTCGTCGTCCGAAAAATTGATGGTGGCCTGGGCGATCCATTGCTTGCGCAGCTTGGCCTTGGCCAAGGCGCGAAAGAGATCCTTGGCGCGCGCAATGTGGTCGGGTCGCGTGCCGACCAGATTGTCGTCGACCACCAGAATGCGTTTCTCTGGAATGGTGGCGAACTCGCGCACCACATCGTCGACGGGGCGCTGCCGATACTGGGCGCCGTTGAAGGTCGTCACGCTGCAAAAGCTGCAATTCAAAGGGCAACCGCGTGTGGTCTGAATGGTGCCGAAAGCATAACCCTCGGGAAGCAGATCCTGGCGCGCGGGCACGAAATCCTCCACCGGAACGTGGCCACCATCGTAATGACGTTGCAGGCTGCCCGCCAATGCGTCCGCGAGCACGCGTGGCCATACGGTTTCCGCTTCCCTGGTCACGACCGAATCCACACGCCCAAGGACTTCCTCCAGACACATGGTCGCGTGAATACCACCCATCACGACGGGAACGCCGAGGCTGCGAAAGAACGCCGCGATCTGGTAAGCGCGAGGCGCCTGCGAGGTGAAGGCGGTGATGCCCACCAGATCCGGTCGCGGCAAGGCCGCGTAGTCGGGCCGGCGCAGGTTTTCGTCCAGGATGGTCACTTCCCATTCGGGCGGGGTCTGGCGCGCCAGCACCAGCAAACTGAGCGGCTTCCAGATACGGTAGCGGTTCCACCGGTTCTGCTTGGCAGTGACGCAACTGACGAGCGGGTTGGTGGGGTTGATTAGATAGAGGCGCATGTTGCACCTTCGTTCTCGGGGGAGAGGGTGCTCTGCGGTTGGACTGCTGGCGCGTGTACGGCCGACATGGCGACTCGGTGCAATGCCTCTGCATTTTTCTTACACTCTATTCCGTCACGGCAGCGTCACGGCCAGGTCATATTCCAATCCGCTGGGGTTCCGGATCCGGATTCGAACCTCTTCTTCCTGCAGACTGTTTCTGTGTCCTCTGTGTTCTCTGTGGTGAAAAACTCTCGGAATTGCTCGGCTTTCAAATCATTCGGTGCTCTAGTTGAGTTTTCCTCCAGACTTTGAGAGAAAGCGCTATGGCATATCGCAGCGGTGGTTTCGATCCGGATGAATTCGCTCGCGCAGCACGCGAGTTTGGCGCCCGGCTGCGCGACTCACGCCGACTGCTGGCCATCGTCGGGCTCGTGATCGTCGGGCTGGTGGCCGTTTACGGCTCGTACTACCAGGTGGAACCGGACGAGGTCGGACTGGTGACCCGATTCGGGCGATACGTGCGCACCAGCAATCCCGGCCCTCATCTCAAGTTCCCCTTTGGTATCGAGCGGGTTCAGAAAGTGCCGGTGCAACGCCAGCTCAAGCAGGAATTCGGCTTTCGCACGGCTCACGCCGACATACAGAGCCAGTACCACAAGGACGAAAAGACCGAGGACGAGTCGGTCATGCTGACGGGTGACCTCAACGTGGCGACGGTCGAGTGGATCGTCCAGTACAAGATCTCGGATCCCTACAAGTACCTTTTCCGTATGCGCGACGTCGAGGAGACATTCCGCCTCATGACCGAGGCTTCCATGCGAACCGTGGTGGGCGACCACAGCGTCACCGAGCTTCTCACGGTGGGCCGCGAGTCGATTGCGGCCAAGGCCAAGCAATTGCTCTCGAACTTGTGCAAACTTTACGACAACGGCATTTCCGTCCAGCAGCTCGTCTTGCAAAATGTCGATCCCCCCGAGCCGGTGCGCCCATCCTTCAACGCCGTCAACCAGGCGATTCAAGAGCGCGAGCGCGCCATCAACGAGGCCTGGGCCGAGTACAATCAGGAAATCCCCCGCGCGCGCGGACGCGCCGAACAAAAGATCCAGGGCGCCGAAGGCTACGCCGTCGACCGCGTGAATCGCGCCAAGGGTGACGCCCAGCGGTTCATCGCCATCGAGGCGCAATACCGCAAGGCGCCGGAGGTGACGCGCAGCCGGATCTATCTCGAAACCCTCGCGGCCGTGTTGCCCGCGGCGGGCAAGAAGTTGATCTTCGACGAAAAGGCCAAGGGCATCTTGCCCATGTTTCCTCTCGGCCCCGTCCAGGAGGTGAAGCCATGAGCGGCCGTTCGATGGTGATCGGCGGCGCGTTCGCGGTGCTGGGGATCGTCACGCTTGCTTCCGCGCTCTATACCGTGTCCGAAACCGAACAGGTCGTCATCACCCAATTCGGCGAGCCCATCGGCGTGGCCGTCACGCACGCGGGCCTGCACGTCAAGACGCCGTTCGCCCAAGAGGCCAACTACTTCGACAAGCGCTGGCTGGAATGGAACGGCAACGCCAATCAGGTCCCCACCCGCGACAAGAAATACATCGGCGTCGCAACCTACGCGCGTTGGCGCATCGACAATCCCCTGCTGTTCTTCCAACGGCTACACGACGAACGCGGAGCCCAGTCGCGTCTCGACGATATTATCGACGGCGCAATCCGGAACGTGATCGCCAGCCACGACCTCATCGAGGCCGTGCGCACCTCCAACCGCGCCTTCGAGAAGGGCGAGGAGGCCGAGGACATCATGGAAGCCGAGTCCTCGCGGCAGATCGAGCTCGGCCGCGACAAGCTCACCCGCCTCATCCTCGCCCAGGTTTCGGCCGTGGTGCCGGACTACGGCATCGAGTTGGTCGACATCCAGTTCCAGCGCATCAACTACATCGAAAGCGTGCAGGCCAAGGTCTTCGATCGCATGATCTCCGAGCGTAAACGCATCGCCGACCGCCACCGCTCCGAGGGGCAAGGCAAGAGCGCGGAAATCCGCGGCAAGAAGGAGCGGGAATTGAAGGTGATCGAATCCGGGGCCTATCGCAAGACCCAGGAAACCATGGGGAAGGCCGACGCGGAAGCGGCGGCGATCTATGCCGACGCCTACAATCGCAATCGCGAGCTCTACCGCTTCCTCAAGACCATGGAGACCTACAAGAGCGTCATCGACAAGGAGAGCTGGCTCGTGCTTTCCACCTCGGCCGATGTGTTCCGCTACCTGCAGTCCCCCAGCGCGATCGGGGGCGCGGGCAAAGCAGTCCGATAACCCGCCGCCATGATGCCCAAGAGCGAACCCGATCCCTATTCCGTGTTGGGCATTGCCCGTAACGCCACCCCCGACGAGATTCGCGCCGCCTACCACGCGCTGGTGGCGAAGTACCATCCCGACAAGTACCAAGGCAATCCGCTTGAAGGGTTGGCCGCCGAAAAAATGGCGGAGATCAATCGCGCGCACGAGGTCCTTTCCGATCCCGAACGCCGGGCCGCCTTCGACAGCGGCCAGGTTCCCTGGCCGCGCGCGGCCGGTGCTGGCGATCCCTTTGCCGCGGCCCGGGGATCCGTCACCTACCGGCGCATGCGCTGGCTACGGATACTAGGGCTGCTCTTGCTGCTGCCCATCGTGTTGCGTTTTGGCGCTTTCCTGGTGCGACTGATCGTCCGCCTGGTTCGCGCAGCGCTCGAAGTGACGGCAGCGGCGCGCGGAACGCCCCTCGGCGTGGTTCTGGTCGCTGCGGCCGTGATCGCGCTGGCCTACCTCCTCGTCAGGCGCCGCAGCCGGCGCAAGGGCAAGTGAAATCCGGCAAGATTCGCTACCGTTTGGGGTAGGATCCGACGATTCGTTCGAATAGCCATGACCAGAGGAGGCTTGCAATGAGTTTTATCGCGCGTCAATTGCGCTCCGTCATTCAGTGGGAAGACCCCGATCCAAGTCTGCTGTTCCAGTGCTGGACCGACAACGGCGACGAGATCAAGAACGCCTCCAAGCTCATCGTGGGTCCCGGCCAAGGTTGCGTGTTCGTGTACGAGGGGCGCGTCGAAGCCGTCTACACCGAGGAGGGCCTTTTCGAGCTCCGCACCGCCAACATCCCGTTCTTCACGACCCTGGTCAGGTTCATGCAGTCTTTCAAGAGCGAGCACAAGGTCGGGCTCTACTTCTTCCGCACGGCCAAGATCCTGAATCTGAAGTGGGGCACCGAGTCCCTGATCAAATACCAAGACCCCAAATACAAGTTCCCGGTCAACCTGCGCGCCTTCGGCAACTACTCCATGCGAATTATCGACGCGCGCGCCTTTTTCCTACAGGTGGTCGGGGGCGCCCATACCTTCCTGGTGGAGAACATCCGAGAGCCGCTCAACGCCCGCCTGGTGCAGCCCTTGACGGACTTCTTCGCCGAGGCGGGTTACACGTACACCGAGATCGATCCCAACCGTGAAGAGATCGCGACCGCTCTCGCGGCCAAATTGAAGGACGACTTCACCCGCCTCGGCTTCCTGCTCGAGGACTTCCGCATCCAGGGCACGAGCTTCGACGAGGACACCATGCGGCGGATCAACCGCATCGCCGACATCAACGCCGAGGCTCAGGCGGCAAGCGCCGCGGGCGTCAGCTACGCGCAGCTGCAGCAGCTGGAGGCTCTGCGCGAAGCCGCCAAGAACCAAGGATCGGGCGGCGTCGGCATGGCGATGGCGGTGGGCATGGGTATGGCAGGTGCGGTCGTGCCCCCCATGGCCGGCCAGACGGCGGCTCGACCCGAGGACGCTACGGCAAAACTGAAGGAGCTCAAATCGCTCCTCGACCAGCAGCTCATCACGCAATCCGAATACGACGCCAAAAAGAGGGAAATCCTCTCGGCGCTTTAGCCACCCCGGCGGTGTGCCTTGGCCGCTACTGGTGCGGGCCCGCGAAGAACGCGCTCGCGATCTCGTCCCACTTCGCGTCGTCGATGTGCCTCGATAGGTCGCTGGCGAGGACGCCCCCGTCGGCCATACTGGGCGCCGCGCCGCGCGCTCGCAGGGCATCGGTCAATCGGTCCACTTCGCTTCTGAACCAGGCCCGGATGGCCGAGCCGTTCACCAGCCGACCGCTCTCGCTGCCGAGGTCGACACCTTCCAGGCGTACCACCCAACCAGCACCATAGGGGTTGTCGTTGACCAGCGCGGGCCTCGTCGCGACCTTCTGGTTGATGTCGCGCACGACCCCACCCACCGGAGCCTTCACCGCCAGACTCCGTTTCTCGCAGCGAAGCGTGAACAGCGGCTGGCCTTGTTCGACCCGCGAGCTCACCGGCGGCGATTCGAGCGAAACGACCGGTCCGAGGACCGCGACGGCAAGTGCATCGACGCCAACGGTCGCCGTCCCCTCGGGGTCGATCTTCGCCCAGCCGTGCGTAGGATGAACCGAATAGCTGGCAGGCGGGATCGAAAGGCCGTGGTAATGCGAGGAATTGTCGGCCTCGGCTAGAAACCAGCGTCGCAGCCTGGGGCTCACGCCGATCGCGACCAGCGCGGCCACGATGCCCAGCGGAATCAGGAGGCGAACGCCGTAGGCGAGCCCGGCCATGAGCGGAACGGCGGCGATGACGGCAATCGCCAGTCCCAGGTAGACCAGGGAATTCTTGACCAGACTCTTCGCGCTTTGTGAACGGGTCATCGCAACCTCCCGGCAGCCTCGTCAGGCGCCCAGAAGTAGGTACTGGCAAGCCCCATACCACGCGCGCGGGGATTGCCCTCCGCCACCGACAACGCTCCAGGTAGAGGGGAATTTCCCTTGGATTTGCGCCATGTTGTCGCCCGCGCTGGGGATTCGGCGACGTGGGCGAGCGAGCAGCATTCCCTCGCAGGGGAGGCTTGACTACTGAGGTCAATGCCGTCTTTCTCGACAGTCCCCCGAGAAGATCGTTGGATTTTTATACATGCATCATAACCATTTGAATTAAAATGGGTTTCCAAGAGCAAATGGCGGGACAACGGCACTCGAAGCCACGGACTCCGTGGGAATCGTCGACAGAGATATGGCGAGAGCTTCGTTTGCGAAGATGGCGATGCAGCCTCATTTCTTTCGAATCCGTCGCGTTGGCGGTGCGTTGGGGCAAGGCCGCGGGCGGAGGGAGGGGTGTAGCGTGCTTTGCCAATGTTGGCTCCAATATTGCCAAGGCTAGTAACCACTTCCCTACCAAGGCGAGGAATTCGATGGGTCAAAGCAGCAAAAGCGCAAGGGTCGCCAACCAACCACGCCGCGCAGGTGGCTGGTTGCCCCTAGGTACGGTTCCGGCCGAGAGCAAGGAATGCATCTGGATGAGCGCAGGAGTCCTGGCGTATAGACTTTGCGACCGCGATTTCGACTGCGAGCATTGCCTGCTCGACAAGGCCCTGCATCGCGGCGAATCCAGACAATCCACGTCCTGGGCTCCAGGGGAGTGGGGGCCAAGCGGGTACCGTTTGTTTCCACAGGACCGACGTTTCAGCCCCTCGCACACCTGGGTGCTGAAGCTGGGTCCGGCGAGCGTTCGATTGGGAGTCGACGCTCTGGCGTCCTGGCTGCTTTCGGAAGCCACCTCCATGAAGCTTCCATCGACGGACACGTGGCTAGAACGCGGCGAGGCGGCCGCCACCTTGTTCGCCAAAGGTGGCAAGCTGACGATTCCGGCGCCGATCTCGGGCCGGGTTCGTAGCCGCAACGAAGCCGCCCTGGACTGCCCCGAGCTCGTAGTCTCGGCGCCCTACGGGGCCGGCTGGCTCATCGACATGACCCTGGAGTCGGATCGCGCAAACAAGCAGTACACCCAGCTCTTGTCCGGTCCCGACATGGAGAACCTGAGCCGGGCGCATCTGCACAACTTCCACCACCGCGTGGATGTCCTGCTCGAGGCTCGGCCCGCCCGCGTGGGCGCGACCCTCGCCGACGGTGGAAATGCCCTGACCGATCCGCGCGCAATGCTCGGCTCGACCCGCTACCTCAGACTCGTGCAGGAGCTTCTGACCTGACCTTACCCGACGAGCCGTCCAAACCACCCACGTCCGAAGGGGAAACCCGACGGCGCGGCAACGCGTCGTCGGGGCCTCGGCCTCGGCCGACGATGGGCGGCGTCCTCGTGGGCTTCTTCCATTCCGCCAGCGCGCGGCTGCTCGCGCCCCTGCTCCTCACCATCGTCGTCGTCTTCTCCATCTATGCCTTCCTCAGTTTCCGGGCCATTTCCCAAGAGTGGAACGAGTCGGTCTATTCCTACGCGCGAAAGTTCGGCGAGTTGGTCAAGCGCGCCACCAACCACGGCATGCTCCTCAACCGCAACGATGACGTCCAGTACATCGTCCAGTTGGTGTCGGGCAGCCCGGGCGTCGAGGCTCTGAACATCTACAACAAGCAAGGCGTCGTCGCGTTTTCCCACGATCCAAGCAAGATCGGCCAGAAGGTCGATGTGCAAGCCGAGGCCTGCGTCGTCTGCCACGACAAGACGGCGCCGCTCAAGGCCGTCAATACCGAGAAGCGCACGCGCATCTACCGCAACAGCGCGGGCCGCCGCGTGTTCGGTGTCATCGAGCCCATCGAGAATGAACCTCGGTGCGCCCGCAGCGGCTGCCACGTGCCGGTAACCGAGCAATCCATCTTGGGCATCATGGACGTGCAGATGTCGCTCGAACCGCTCGACCTAGCGCTGGCGGATGCGCGCAGGCGCTCGCTGTGGCTCACCATCGCCGTCATGCTGGTGGTCAGCGCAGGAACCATCGCCTTCGTGTACCGCATCGTGCGCCGCCCGGTGATGAGACTGGTCGCGGGAACGCAACGGATCGCCCAGGGCGACCTCGACACGCGCATCGACGTGACCTCGCGCGACGAGCTGGGGCACCTGGCCGCCGCGTTCAACGGCATGACCCGCGATCTGCACAAGGCGCGCGAGGAGGCCGACCAGTGGTCGCAGAAGCTCGAACAGAAGGTCGTGGAGAAGACCGCCGAGCTCGGGCGCATCCAGCGCCAGGTCATGCTGATGGAGAAGATGGCCTCGCTGGGTAAATTGGCCGCCATCGTGGCCCATGAGCTCAACAACCCGCTCGGCGGCATCCTCAACTACGCCAAGCTGGTCGAGCGGGTCGTGCGCGACGAGACGCTCGACGAGGCCCGCAAGCAGGAGGTCCAGCGTTACCTCGCCGCCATCCAGCAGGAATCGCGGCGCTCGGGGGACATCGTGCGCAACCTGCTGCTGTTCGCGCGGCCGTCGCAGGCCAGCTTCGCGCCGGTGCACCTTTCGCAGATCATCGATCGCAGCCTTCTGCTCATCCAACACCGTCTGACCATGACCTCCATCGCCTGCGAGTACCAGCCGGCGTCCGGCGACGACCAGCTCACCTGCGACCCCGACCAGATCCAGCAGGTTTTCGTGGCCCTACTGGTCAATGCCATCGAAGCCATGGAGGATGGCGGCACCCTCCGCCTGACCGTCACGCCAGCCGCAGACGCCATCGAGCTGGTCGTGGCGGATACCGGCGTGGGCATACCCGAGGACGCCGTCGGGCATATCTTCGAGCCGTTCTTTTCCACCAAGGACAAGGAAAGTGGTGTTGGATTGGGCCTCGCCGTCGTCTATGGCATTGTACGGGGTCACCATGGCACGATCGACGTGACTTCCGTGGAGGGAGAAGGAACCACCTTCACGATCCGCCTGCCGCGAAACCCGAATCCGCCCGACAGCCCCAACAAGGAATCCGCATAGCATGTCCCCACAGCAAGCCAGCATTCTGATCGTCGACGACGAGCTGAGCGTTCGCGATTCCCTACTGCACTGGTTTCGCAAGGATGGTTTCAACGTGGCGACGGCCGCGAGCGCGATCCTTGCCTTGCAGGCACTCGAGCAGGCCCCTTACGACATCATCTTGCTCGACATCAAGATGCCCGGCATGGACGGCATGGAATTGCAGTCCCGCATCCACGCCACGCATCCGAAGGTCGTCGTCATCATGATGACGGCCTTCGCGTCCGTGGATACGGCGGTGCGCGCGCTCAAGGAGGGCGCTTTCGATTACGTCACCAAACCCATCGATCCCGACGAGCTCAGCCATCTGGTCGCGCGCGCCCTGAGGGAGCGGCGGCTGGAGGACGAGAACTCCCAACTTCGCGAAACCATCGCCGAGCTGTCGTCCGCGGATTTCGTCATCGGCCAAAGCCCGGCCATGCACAAGGTCATGGAAATGATCCGCCAGGTGGCGCAGACCAACGCCACGGTGATGATCCGGGGGGAAAGCGGAACCGGCAAGGAGCTCGTCGCGCGCACCATCCACGCCAACAGCGCGCGCAAATACTTCCCCATCGTGCCCATCAATTGCGGGGCGTTGCCCGACAGCCTGCTAGAAAGCGAGCTCTTCGGGCATGAAAAGGGCGCTTTCACGGGCGCCAACTTCCGGCGCAAGGGCCGCCTCGAGATGGCCGACGGAGGGACGCTGTTTCTCGACGAAATCGGCACCATCACGTCCAAGATGCAAGTCGACCTCCTGCGCGCCATCGAAACCAACGAGGTCATGCGCCTGGGAGGATCGCGACCGGTCAAGGTGGACTTCCGTATCATCTGCGCCACCAACGAGGATCTGGAGAAGCTGGTGGCCGACGGGCGGTTCCGCCAGGATCTCTACTATCGGATCAACGTGTTCAGCATCGCCTTGCCGGCCTTGCGCGAGCGGCGCGATGATATTTCCACCCTGGCCAGGCACTTCATGGCCAAGCTGGCCATGCAGATGGACAAACGCGTGTCGGACATCAGCCCCGAGGCAACCCAGGCGTTGATGGCCTATGACTGGCCCGGCAACGTCCGCGAGCTCGCCAATGCCATCGAGCGGGCCATGGTGGTGAACCGGACGGGCGTCATTCGTCCCGAGGATCTGCCCTTCGCCCGGCCGGAAGCCCCTGCCACGAATGCGCCCGCCGGGGATTCTCTCGCCGACGTGGAGAAAGCGCACATCGCCGTCATTCTCGGGCGCACGCACTGGAACATCACCCAGGCGGCAGATCTCTTGCAAATCGATCGCGCCACGCTCTACAACAAGATCAAGCGCTACGGCCTGCAACGTGCCGAGGGTGGAGAGGCAGACGCAGGCTCCAAGCCGGCATGAGCATGCGGCCGTGTCGGAGGTTTTACTCGTCCCCATCTGTCTGCCGAGCCAATCGCCGCTGATCGAGCACGTCACGACGCAGATTGGCCGTGCCTTCGCGGCCACGGTAGCCGTGCGTCCCCATCGCTTCGATCCCGAGCTGGCCTTCGACAGCTCGCGCGGCCAGTACAACTCGACGGAAATGCTCGCGCACCTGCTGGCAGAATCGGCGGGAAGCAAGGCCCGCGTGCTGGGCGTCGCGGGCGTGGATCTCTTCATCCCCATTCTCACCTATGTTTTCGGCGAGGCGCAGCTTGCGGGCCGCGCCGCGGTGGTCTCGATCTACCGTCTGGACAACACCCGCTACGGCCTGCCGAGCAACAACCGGCTGCTACTCGATCGCCTGGCCAAGGAATCCATCCACGAGCTTGGCCATACCTGCGGGCTGGTTCATTGCGATCATCCCGTGTGCGTGATGCGTAGTTCGACCTACGTCGAGGACATCGACCTCAAGTCGGCGCAGTTCTGCTCCGCGTGCCAGCAGCGGATTCGCGGATATTGAATCCGCGACAGGCGGACAAGGGCCTCCGTCAGCCCTTCATTTCCTCCAGTTCCTTGCCCTTGGTTTCGTGGACGAACTTGAGGATGAAGACGATCGAGATGATGGCGCACACCGTGTACAGGCCGTACGCGCCGCCAAGGCCGACGCCAGCGAGCAGCATGGGGAAGGTCATGGTGATGCCGAAGTTGGAGAGCCATTGGGCGAGGCCGCTGATGGCCAACCCCGACCCGCGGATCTGGTTCGGGAACATCTCGCCCAGCATGACCCACATGACCGGACCCCACGAGAAGTTGAACAGCATGACGTAGAGGTTCGCCGCCACGAGCGCGATGGGGCCCGCACTGCCCGTGAGCTGGAGGGTGCCGTTGACGGTGTCTGCGGTGCCAAAGACCACGGCCAGCACGCCCAGGGTCACGCCCATGCCGATGGAGCCGATGAGCAAGAGTGGCTTGCGCCCCACCCGGTCGATGAGCGCGGTGGCGAAGAAGCAGGCCAGGATGCTGACCCCGCCGCTGATGACGTTGATGAGGAGCGCGTCGCTCTCCTTGAACCCGGCAGACCGCCATAGCACTGCGCCGTAGTAGAAGACGACGTTGATACCCACGAGCTGTTGGAAGCTGGCCAGCCCGATGCCGACCCACACGATGGGGCGGAAGAGCCGCTTCGAATCGAGGATGTCGGTCAGCTTGGGGCGGTGGTGATCCGAGACCAAGGACGCATCGATCTCGGCCAGCTTGGCCTGCCCTTCCGCTGCGCCCATGAGGCGGGTCAGCACCGCCAGCGCCTTCTCTTTCTTTCCACTGGCCACCAGGAAGCGCGGGCTTTCCGGGATGAAGAGCAAGGAGAAGAAGAAGGTCACCGACGGAACGGTCATCACCCAAAACATCCAGCGCCAGGCCTCGAAGCCCCACGCCAGCACGACGGTCGAGCCGCCCGCGACGCGCGCCAGGATGTAGTTGCTGAGGAAGGAGGTGAATAGGCCCGTGATGATAGCGATCTGCTGAATCGAAGAGAGGGTACCGCGGTACTTTGCCGGGGTCACCTCGCTGATGTAGGCGGGGGCAAGCACGCTGGCCGCGCCCACGGCCAGGCCGCCGAGCACGCGCACAAGGATGAACTGGAACGAATCATGGGCCAGGCCGGCCCCGAGCGCGCTGATGGTGAAGCACACCGACGAGATGAGGAGAATGGTGCGGCGGCCAAACTTGTCGGCCAGCCAGCCGGCCATGAAGGCGCCCGCGGCGCAGCCGAGCAGAATGCTGGCGACGTTGAAACCGGTGCCAGCCGAGTCCGAGTGGAAGGCCTTCTGCAGACCCTCGACGGTCCCGTTGATCACGCCGCTGTCGTAGCCAAACAGGAATCCCCCGATGGTGGCCACCAGCGTGATGAGGATGATGAAGAAGAAATTAGTGGAGCTCTTTTCGGACATCGTGGTCATTCCTCTCTTGGGAAGTCCTGATGTCTTGCCGCGCAGAGGCATCACGAGACAGGTCACGCAGGATGCGGCGCAGTCTAGCCATGCCGCCGACCGCCGCACAAGCCTGGAGATCGTGCTTGTTGGCCAGGCTTCGCAGACTGCACCAGCCGCACATCGCGGCCGTTCTGTTCTACTAAAGGAGGTTACTCGCCAACTCGGCCAGCTGGGAGCGTTCGCCCTTGGTCAGATTCACGTGCGCGTAGATGCTCTGCCCCTGCATCCTGTCGATGAGGTAGGAAAGCCCGTTCGAGTGACTGTTCAAGTAGGGGTGGTCGATCTGGAAGATGTCGCCGGTGAAGACCAGCTTGGTGCCGTCGCCGGCCCGGGTGATGATGGTCTTGACCTCGTGGGGGGTGAGGTTCTGCGCCTCGTCCACGATGAAGTAGATGTTGACCAGACTGCGCCCGCGAATGTAGGCCAGCGGCGCGATGACCAGCTTCTCGTCGTCCAGCATCTCGCGGATACGCTTGTGGCGCGCGTCGGTCGCCCCGTACTGATTCTGAATCACGCCCAGGTTGTCGTAGAGGGGCTGCATGTACGGATCGAGCTTGGACTGGATGTCGCCGGGCAGATACCCGATATCCTTGTTCGACAGCGGCACCACCGGCCGGGCCATGAAGATCTGCCGGTATTCCTTCTTGTGCTCGAGCGCCGCGGCCAGGGCCAGCAGGGTCTTGCCGGTGCCGGCCTTGCCCGAGATGCTGACCAGCTTGACCTCGGGGTTGCTGAGCGCGTTCAGGGCAAAGGCCTGCTCGGCGTTGCGCGAGGTGATGCCGTAGGCGGACAGTTTGTCCACACGGCGGACCACCGACCGGTCGCTGTCGTAGGTGGCAAGCGCCGACTTCTTGCCGTTGCGGATGATGAGGTATTCATTGGGCACCAGCGGCGGTTCGAGGCCGAGATCGTTCGGACTGATGGTGAAGGGCTGCGTGTACATGCGGTCGACCAGCGGCTCGTCGACGTGTTCCTTGAGACGGATTCCGGTGTAGAGCGCGGCGATATTCTTGACGTGGTCGTTGCGATAATCCTGCGCCGTCATCCCCAGCGCCTTGGCCTTCATGCGCAGGTTGACGTCCTTGCTGACCAGGATGATTTCCCGGCGCGGAAACTGGCGCCAGAGCCGGTATGCGACGTTGAGGATTTCGTGGTCCGGGGTACGCGTCTCGAAGGCCTGGCGCAAGTCCTCGTGGTACTCGCCGCCGACTTTGACGATCAGGTTGCCGAGGCTCTTGCCGATCTTCACGCCCTTGTCGAACAGAGGCTGCTGCGCCAGCCCGTCCACGGCGCGCAGGAACTCGCGCGCGTGAAAATTGACCGACTCGTTACCCTTCTTGAACCCGTCGAGCTCCTCCAGCACCGTGATGGGAATGACGATGTCGTGCTCCTCGAACTGATACATGCACTTGCTGTCGTGAAGGATGACGTTGGTGTCGAGCACGAACATCTTCAACTTCCGGGCAACCGCCATCGCGAGGGGTCTCCTTTCGCCTGTCCCCACGATGATGATGAACGCGCAGGCGATTAGCAAGTTGTTCCGCCGCATCAATTGGGAAACAAGTCGCTTCGCGAACTTCGTCGTCGAGGCGTATGATGCGAGCCCACTGGAGGTCCCCTATGTCCGGTAAGTTCCTCGCAACATTGCTTCTGTCCTCGCTATGGTCGGCCACCTCGATGGCGCAAGGCGCGCCGCCGGCCTACGCACCCGCCCCCTACGCGCCCCCGCCGGGCTACGCGCCCGCCCCCTATGCGCCCCCGCCGGGCTACTATGCCCCGCAGCCCTATCCGCCCCAGGCCTACGCCCCGCCGCCCATGGTGGGATACCACGAGCACGACGGGTTCTACCTGCGGCTTCTCCTCGGTCCCGGTTACTTCCACAACTCCGCCAGCTACAACGGCGTCACTATTACCGAGAGTGGTGTCGGAGCCACCTTCGGAATGGCCGCGGGTGGCGTCGTGGCCCCCAATCTGGTCGTTTACGGCGAGTTGCTTGGGACGTCGGTCACCGACCCGCACTACGATGACGGTAGTACGAGCGGCTCCTATAGCGGCGTGAATGAAACCCTCGTAGGTTTTGGTCCGGGCATCGCCTACTATCTCCAGGGGAATATGTACGTTTCCGGGACCCTGCTCTTTTCCAAGATTACCTACAGCGACAGCAACAACAGCGACAATTCCGTGGACGGCACCGACTTGGGCGTCGGCCTCGGCTTGACCTTCGGCAAGGAATGGTGGGTCTCGTACGACTGGGGCCTCGGCGTATCCGGCCAGCTCCTTGCGGCATCCATGAAGGACGCCAACTTTGACACACGCTGGACGACCATCGTGGCATCCCTTCTCTTCTCGGCGACCTACAACTAGCGCCCGGCCCACCACGGGCCTTGGCAGACCAGCATAGGGGGAGGAAAATGGTTGGGCCAGCCGTCCCGTCACGGCTGGCTGTTCCCTGTGCCAAGGAGAAGCGACATGGGTAGCTCGAAGGTTCTGGGCGCAATCGTGCTCGGCACGCTCGCCAGCATGGCGCCTGCCTGTGGCAAAGCGGACAAGGGTACCGCAGGCACCGGTGGATCGGCCGCTTCCGGCGGTACCACGCAGATGGGTGGCTCCGTCGGGACAGGCGGTATGTCCGGAACCGGCGGCGCCACCAGCGCGTCGGGCGGCGCAGCCGGCACGGGGGGGTCGAAGGGAACAGGCGGAACGCGATCGACAGGCGGCGCCACCTCCTCGGGCGGCGTCACCGGCACCACCGGCGGTGCCACCAGTACGACGGGTGGCGCGGCAGGTGGACTCGACGGCGGTATCGCGACCGGCGGCGCAGCCGGCGCGGGCGTGGACGGCAGCACCGCAACTGGCGGAACCGCCGGCGCGGGCGTGGACGGCGGCACCGCGACCGGCGCCTGGTCGATGGGGTACTACGCGAGCTGGGCGCCCGATCAATATCCGATTTCCGAGATCGAATGGTCCGGGCTCACCCACATCGCGATGGCGTTCTACCTGCCCAACCAGGACGGCTCGATGACCCTGGCCGGCGGTAACCCGCAGCTCGCGACCGATCTCATCGCGGCCGCCCACGCCCACGGCGTCAAGGCCATCGCCTCCATCGGCGGCTCCGATACGCAGAGCGGATTCCAGGCGGCCACCGCCAGCGGAACCGTCGCCAAGTTCGCCTCCAACCTGGTTTCGCTGCTCACGACCACCGGCTACGACGGCATCGACATCGACTGGGAGCCGATGGACAAGAGCGACGAGCCCGCGGTGATCGACATCGCGAAGCGCATTCGCAGCGCCAGTCCGGGCACACTCGTCACCATCCCCATCGGCATCATCAACGTCAACCTGGGCGCGGATCTTTCGGGGTTTTCCGCCATCGCCGCCGCCTACGACCAACTCAACATCATGTCCTACGGCCTATCCGACGCCTGGTCGGGATGGAAGAGCTGGCATTCGAGCCCCCTCTACCAAACGGATTCGGCCACGCCCGTGTCGATCGATTCGACGGTGAAGCTTTACCTCGCGGCCGGCGTCCCCGCGGCCAAGCTCGGCATCGGCATCGGTTTTTACGGCCTTTGCTATTCGTCGCCCGTGACCGCGCCCGATCAGGCCTTGAACGGCTCGACCGTGGTCGCCAGCGACGGCACGATGTCCTACGCCAACATCATGAAGAACTACTACAGCGCCGGCGCCCGCCAGTGGGATACCCTGGCGCGCGTGCCGTACCTGTCGTTCGCATCGCCCCATGCGCCCGACGGCTGCACTTTCATCTCGTACGACGACGAACAGTCGATCGCGGAGAAGGGCGCCTACCTCAAGTCCAAGGGCCTGGGCGGCGTCATCCAGTGGGAGCTGAACGAAGGCTACCTGCCCTCGGCGGCGGCCGGGCAGCGGAATCCCCTCCTCAAGGCGATCCACGACAATGTCTTGCAGTGAACCAGCTCGGTCCGCGCGCCGCTACCGAAGACTTCCCGCCGCGATGTCGCCGGCGACTTGCCTGCGCGCCAGCCCCACCACGGTATCCACCCAGGTGGGCGTCGCGTTCAGCGACGGCACCAGGGTCAGGCGCTCGCCGCCGGCGGCCTCGAATTGCAGCTTGGCGCGAATCCCGATCTCTTCCAGGGTTTCCAGGCAGTCGGCGACAAACGCCGGGGAGAACACCACCAGCCGCTTCTTTCCCTCGGCCGCCAGTCGAGGAATGACGACGTCCGTATAGGGGTGAATCCACGGGGTGCGTCCCAGGCGGGATTGAAAGCTCACACTCCAAGTGCTCTCGGCCAGGTCCAGTCGGCTCGCCAGGGCGCGTGCGGTGGCGTAGCACTGCGCCCGATAGCACGAGCGATTCTCCGGCCCGATGCGGTCGCAGCAGTCGGCTCGGGCAAGGCAGTGTTTGCCGGTCGCATCGGTCTTGCGCATGTGACGCTCGGGCAGCCCGTGAAAGCTCATCAGGATATGATCGGGCTTTTCGCTCTTCACGATCGGGCCGCCCACGGCGGCGAAGGCGTCGATGAACCCGGCGTCGTCATGGAAGGCCTCGACGAATCTCAGCGACGGGGGCGACCAAGGCTGGGCCGCGATACGAAGCACCTCCGCCACCGTCGAGCCGGTCGACGACACGGCATACTGCGGGTAGAGTGGGAACACTACCACGCGGTCGGCCCCGGCCTCGCGGAGCTTGCCGAGGGCCGAGGCGAGCGAAGGATTCCCGTAGCGCATCCCCAGCTCGACCAGCCAATCGGGCCCCAGTCGTTCGCGCACCGCCGCGACCAGATCCTGGCCATGCCAGAGCAAGGGCGAGCCGCGCTCGCTCCAGATCTTCCGGTAGGCGGCGGCGCTCCTGCGCGCGCGCAGGGGCAGGATGATGAGGTTCAGCAGCGCCCAACGCCCGATGGGGCCGATGTCGAGCACGCGCGGGTCGGAAAGAAACTGGCGCAGGTACCTGCGTACCGCGGCCGGGTCGGGCTTTTCCGGAGTACCGAGGTTGCACAAGAGCAGGCCGGTCATCAAGCCGGACTATGGCACGGGCCAAACCCGTGGTACATGCCGGGAATGCAGACGATTTCGTTCCCTCGCCCGGTGCGTGCCTTGGCGGTCGCCACGACCGCCGTGGCCCTCGTGACCTGCGGGACCACCGCCCCTTCCCGGCCAGATGCGACGGATCGCGAGGAGGTCCTTGCCGCGAGCCCGCCGCGCGCCATTCCCAGCGATATCCCTTTCCTATCGCTCGAGGGTCCGTTGTGGGTGGCGCGCGATGCCGCTCTGATCTTTTCCGACGTCGTCGAGCACAATGGCGCGGCCGCCAAGATCTATCGATTCGATCCTCATACGCGCTCGTTCTCGACGGTTTCCTATCCGGGCGCGCCCGTCAGCACCAACGGCCTGGCGGTGGACGGCGAGGGACGTCTGCTCGCGTGCGAGCGCTGGAACGGCGCCCTGGCGCGCGTGTCCCATGGTGAGCGCCAACTTCTTGCCGAGCGCGCGCCTGACGGACAGGCATTGAACGCGCCCAACGACCTTACGGTTCGTAAGGATGGAAACATCTACTTCAGCGACACGACCTGGGGCGAGCGGCCGGGCGCCCACGCGCCCACGGCGGTCTATCGCGTGGCGCCTGACGGCGCCCTCTCGCTGGCGTTTCGAGTCGATATGCCGAATGGGATCCTGCTTTCTCCCGACGGCAATACGCTCTATGTCGGCAGCGACGCCCAGAATCGCCTATGGCGTCTTCCGGTCGCGCCGGACGGAAGCGTGAGCAGCCCCGAGCCCTTCGGCGACGCCGAGAAGGATCCACGAGCCCGCCTGCACGTGCCCGACGGTTTGTGCGTCGACGATCGCGGCCGGGTCTACGTAGCCAACAACAGCACCGAGGCCAGCACCATCGTGGTGCTGGACAGCGCGGGCCGCTTTACCGGGCGCATCCCCTTCCCGGCGCCGCCTTCGAATTGCACCTTCGGAGGCGCCGACCGGCGCACGCTCTACGTGACCACCTTGCACGCCATCTACGAGGTGCCCATGATCACGCCAGGATTGCCATGACATGAACAAGCCCTTCGGAAACGACGCCCCTGCCCTGGCGGCCTACGTGACCCGCACCTACGCGCCCGAGGACGAAGTCCTGCGCGAGATCCGCGAGCGCTCGACCCGCGCGGGTTTGCCGGACATTCAGCTCGCGGCCCTGGATGCGCGGCACCTGGAGATCCTCGCGCGTTCCTGTCAAGCCCGCCGTGCCGTCGAGATCGGAACCCTGGGAGGCTATTCGGGGGTTTCGATCTTGCGCGGCATGGCGCCGGATGGCGTGCTCGACACGGTCGAGATCGAGCCCAAGCACGCCAAAGTCGCGCGCGAGAGCTTCCGCAAGTCCGGTTTCAGCGCACGCGTCCACGTACACGTCGGCTCCGCGAAGCGCGTCCTGCCCCACCTGACCAGCCGCGGGCCGTTCGACCTATGCTTCATCGACGCGGACAAAGAAGGCTATCCAGCCTATCTCGACTGGGCAGGGGCCAACCTTCGTCCTGCCGGACTGGTCGTCCTCGACAACGCCTTTCTCTTCGGCCACCTGAGCGAGAAACCGGCTGGCGAGCTTGCCGAGGCCATCGCGGCCATGCGGACGATGCACGACACGCTGGCGCGAAGCGGGCGCTTCCGGGCGACGGTCTTCCCGACCGGCGAAGGTCTGGCAGTCGGGGTGAGACTCTAGACCTGGCATGACAAAAGGCGCGCGCATCGTCGTTCCCATCGCGCTCGCCGCCGGGCTCGCGCTCAGCACGTGGCACGTACTGCCCAGGCTGGCCTCGCTGGCCTTCATCATCAGGGTGGCCAAGCACCATGGCGCGTGGGCGCGCCTGGCGCGGATGGCGGCAGGCAAGGTTCACGAAGGCCCGATTGTCGCGCTTCCCACGCGCCATGGCCCGGTCGACTCGCGGACCTTCCGACCGGAGCGGCCGGTGCGCCGGACGGCCATTCTGGTGCCCGGCATCCACATGGACGGCATCCGCGAAGAGCGCCTGGTCGGTCTGGCTCGGGAGTTGGCTGCCACCGGCTTGCAGGTGCTCACCGTGGCGCCGCCGGATTTGGCGCGCTATCGGCTCACGACCGACAGCACGGATGAGCTCGAAGACGCCATCGCCTGGGCATCCGCCCGGCCCGACCTGGCCCCCGACGGGCGCGTCGGGATCATGGGCATAAGCTTTTCCGGCGGCCTGGCCCTGGTGGCGGCCGGCCGGCCAGCCGTGCGCGACCGGGTGGCCTACGTGCTTTCCTTCGGAGGCCACGGCGATCTGCTGCGCGTGCTTCGATACCTTTGCCAGGGGAAAGGCCTCCCCGTGGATGCCCAGGCGCGCGCCCTGGCCACGGGTGGCGAGCACATCCACATCCCGCCACCGCACGATTACGGTGCGGTCGTGGCGCTCCTCAACCTCGCCGACCGCGTGGTGCCGGCCGAGCAGGTCGCGGGCCTCGACGAGGCCATCACGGTCTTCCTGCGCGCCTCCAGCATCGACCGGCTAGACCCGGGAAAGGCCAAAGCCGTATTCGCACGTGCTCGGCAGCTTGGCGAGGCCCTGCCCGAGCCGGCGCGCACGCTGATGGGCTACGTCAGCGACCGCGACGTCGGCAAGCTCGGCCACGCGCTCCTGCCGCTCCTCGCCGGACTCGATCTGCCCGCCGGCCTTTCCCCCGAGCGTTCGCCGTTGCCGACGGCGCCGGTATTCCTGCTTCACGGCGCCGACGATTCCGTCGTGCCGGCCTCCGAGATGCTCTCGCTCGCCCGCACGCTGCAAGCCACCACCAGGGTCCGCGCCTTCGCCAGCCGCCTGATCACCCACGCCGAAGCCAACCGCGGCGCCGCGCTGGCCGAGATGTGGAGACTGTCGAGCTTCTGGCAGGATCTCCTGGCACGCTGAATTCTCGCGGCATTCCCCGACACCCCAGATTCGCTTGCGATTCCCGACCTGCTCCAGTCGCCTCCGCAACGCTCGATTCGCCAAGCCGACGTAAGATGGTCGCCATGACTGCCCTGTGGCCGCTCGCTGGATTGCTCTCCGCATGGCTTGTGCAGGCCGTTCCCTACCCGTGGCCACACGCCGCCGCCGCGCAACCCTTGGCCCAGGCCATCGCTGCACCGCCGGGATACGAGCGTATCCGCGAGCCGGAGGGCAGCTTCGGAGATTGGCTCCGACATCTTCCGCTGAAACCGGCCGGCACGCCGGTTCGGTTGTTCGATGGCCGCCTGAAGGCGAACCAGTCGGCGCAGGTGCGGGTCATCGACATGGACGTGGGCAAGAAGGATCACCAGCAATGTGCCGATGCCGTGATTCGGCTACACGCGGAATACCTCTATTCCCAGCACAGGTACCAGGCGATCTGCCTGCACGCGACGAATGGTGCCCCGGTTCCGTGGACGGACTGGATGGCTGGGGCGCGTCCGCACGTCCACGACCGAAAGATCGCGTGGCGGAAGGACGCACCCACCGACACCGCGTGGCCCTCTTTCCGGCGCTACCTGGATTTCCTGTTCGTCTATGCGGGCACCTACTCGCTGGCCAAGGATTTGTTGCCTGTAGACGCCAGCGATCCGATCCAGCCCGGCGATGTGTTCATTGCGGGCGGGTTTCCGGGCCACGCGGTCATCGTGGTGGACGTGGCCGAGAACAAGCGGGGACAGCGCGTATTCCTGCTGGCCCAAAGCTACATGCCCGCGCAGGACATGCACGTCCTGCGCGGCTTGCCCGGCCAGCGGGGATCGACGGGCAGCGATCCCTGGTACCGATTTCCTGTGGGCGACGCCCTGGAGACCCCCGAATGGACATTCGCTCCCGCCCGCCGCATGCGCTTCCGGGACGGCGGTTGCGAAGAGACTCGTCGCCGGTAGTGCCGTGAGGTGACGGCCGCGAATGCTCGCCGGTGATCAGCGATGGCCGGTGCAGTCCGGATCCAGCAGCTCGGGCCGGTACTCGAAGTGCATCGTGTCGAAGTGGTACCAGCGTCCGCCCCAGATGAAGCCCTCGGCCTCGAAGGCATCCACGATGGCCTGGTCGGGAATGGCGGGGGTGGGCACCGCCTTGCCGCCCGCGCTCTTGCTCCAGCGCCAGTAGGCCGACCGTCGCGGGTTGATGTCCACGGCGATGCCATAGGCGTGCGCACTGGTGCGATCGGTGCCTGCAATGTTGCGTCGGGCATAACCTCCACCGAGCGGCAGCAGTTGGCCGCGCAGCTCGGGCCGGCTGCGCAACAACACGCGCAGACGTTTCTCCACGGCCTGGACTGCCTTGCGGACCAGCGCATGAACGCGGAGCCGCTGACCCAGGAACGCAATGGTGACGATTCGCCTGCCATGCACGTCATAGACCGACTGGAAAAACGCCTGCACCCGCGCGCGTCCCGGGTCATCCCCTTCCCTGTCGGGAATGGCGATGGGCCCGGGCCGGTAGGGAACGGCAAACATGTCCTCGAGGTCAGGATGCTCGATGCGCTCGGCTGGGGACTTCTGGCGACCGTCGTCGTACGGCAACAACTCTCCGTTCCCAAGACGAACCCACCATCCGCCTCTCCTGCGCACGGCCTCGACAGGGTAGTGCCGAACCAGGCAGGCAAGCGGCGCCGGGTCTGATGGGACGTCCGCTGCTGCGGCCAGTGCCCAGGCGACGAAGAACAAACCCATGTAGCATGGATATCGCCATTCGCGCGGCGACGCCAATCACCCATGCGGCTTCGGCAAACTCGAATGGGAACGTGAAAAGCTAGCGGGTTCCAGCCGTCGCGATGGCGTCGGTTAGTCGCTTGGATACCTCGTCGCTTCCCAGACTCGCGTCGAGCGCGGCAGCCCACTTGCGAAGGTACGCGAGGTCGAGTGAGCCGCGGCTGGCAGCCAGGAGTCGCCGCAGATCGTCGGTGTCGCGCGGCCGGTCGGAGAAGACCTTGAGAATGGCGATCTCCTCCGCCCGCGCGGTCTTTACCGATAGCTTCGCCACCTGGACGGGCGTGCAATGATCGAGAATCGCGTCTCCCAATTCGCCGACGGCGTTGAAGATGTCGAGAAACAAGCCCGCACCGCCATGGCGTGAGCGGAATACCCCCATCGTGGTGAGTTCTTCTTCCAAGGCTGGGACCTGAAAGTCCTCGGCTTCCAGGGCGGCCTGAAGGCGCGGCCTGCCCTGGTCGGGAATGGCCACGAAGAGGTCGACGTCGCGCGTGGCCCGAATGACCCCTCGTGCGGCCAGCGCCAGCCCACCGACCAAGGCGTAGCGAAAGCGCAGGCTCTCGACCGCGCGGATGGCCGCCGACAGCACCTGGGCGAGCTGGTTGTTCATCGGCGCTGAAGAATGTGGCACAGGCAAGCAGTACGGCGGGGCTCGACCTCCTCGGATGAGGCCCCAGCCCCATGGGCGCGTAGAATCCTCCGCCACCTCGCTCAGCGCGAGCGCGAGCTCCATCCTTTCCGCGGGCGAGCGCAGCAATGCGTCCTCGACGTCCTCGGCGTCATCGAAGCGGTTCTTGGCCGATAGCCGGCCTCGATCCAGCGGCAGCACCATGCCGTGAGTATACCGGATCCCTGTCCGAGGCACGCCCGCCTCGTGCAGGCCCCGCCAGTGCTAGCCCGAAGAGGTCGTCCCTGACCGTGGCCCAAGGGTGCCTGGCAAGCAATCGATTTGCATGCGACGTCTGCACCAAGCTGATCGCTCCCGCGATCGAGCGGGCCGGCTGGGACATCCAAAGCCAAGTCCGCGAAGAGGTGTCGTTGACCGCCGGCCGGGTCATGGTGCGCGGCCGGCTGGTGGCGCGCGGCACCGCCAAGCGGGCCGACTACGTGCTCTACCTCAAGCCCAACCTGCCACTCGCCGTGATCGAGGCCAAAGAGCCCAGCCACCGAGTGGGCGATGGCATGCAACAGGCGCTGGAATACGCCGACATGCTGGGCGTGCCCTTCGCCTTCTCGTCGAACGGTTCCGAAGGTTGGCGCGTCCACGCCCGTGCTCATCAGCTTCGAGGTGGTGACGATGACCGGATAGGTCTCCTCTGCCAAACCGGCCGGAGCGCCCGATGAGCACCGGCAGCTTGGTATCGATGAGGGCGTGGGATTCCTTCCCGAGGCGGTGGCAACGATGACGCCAGCGAGGCGGCCGGGCGAGCGCAACGGACGGCACCTTTGGGTGATCGTGCCCAGCGACGTTCGCTTCGTTCTTGAGATCGCGCCCCACGTAAAGCCTCCGCCGCTTTCGCTTGGCGTAGCGAAACACACAAACCTCACTGGTGGAGGGCCGGCAAGCTGCGGTGGGGAGGTCTGGCTTGACCCTGCCGATTCCAACAAGCTGTACGCCACGGGAGGATCTGGGCGCTACCCGGCAAGGACACCTGCACAGCTTGAGGACGCGATGAGCGTCCTCTCGTCGTATGGTTTCGAAGTGGCTTCAGCAGGCTGGAGCGAGGACAACGATTGCCCGCAGCGGATATTCCGATGAGTGAGACGGATCTTCAGATGTTGGACGCCGTGTTCGGCCCAGGCCCCGGTTCTACGGCGGAGGAGCGCGCTGCCCACTCGAAGCAGATGTTCGTGCGAGGTCTTGACCTTCTCACCTTCGACCATTCGCCAAGGGCACGAGGCCGCCGCCTTTCCGCCCAGGAAGCCCTAGAGGCCTACGGCTTTTGCAGGCTCTGCGAAATCGTTCAAGACGGCTCTGCCATCATCACAGATAACCCGGCCGCTGTCGGTCGAACCCTGCGGGACAGGCGCACCCAGCTCGGAATCGACATCCGGACGGTGGCCTCGAAGAGTGAACTTGTCCCTGAAGTTGTCGAGGCACTTGAGGGATCGAAACGACGCCCGGTTCGAGAGTACGAGCGAGTGGCACGGGTTCTAGGGCTCGATGAGCGCATGATATCTCGTTCGCTCCGGAACCGCAAGGAAACGAGCGGGTAGCGGTTCGCCTCAGGCGCTTGTCTGACGATTTGCCGGCGCTTTCCCCGTCAGTTGTCGCGACATTGGCGGAAGCATCGTGGGTCGCGATGACGCAGATTCGTCTCGAAGAGAAGCTCGGCCTCCACGACCACGAGCATCCATTTACCCCTTCTCCCGACTACGGGTCGCCTCTGGGACGGCCGGCCTACCTCATGGGGTACGAGCTGGCTCAGATGTTCCGGCGAAAACTCGGTCTCACCGGCCCGCTACGGTCGATGCGAGGGCTAGTCGAAACGCAACTGGCCATCCCGGTGATCCAGGCGCTGCTTGGCGAGAGGATCGCTGGCGCGACCGTGCAGCCTAGCCAGCAGCATCGCGCGATCGTTCTGAACGTCAATGGCAAGAACGCCGACCCTCGGGTCAGACGAACGACGATGGCACATGAGCTTGCTCACCTGCTCTTCGATCCCAGTCCTCAACTCCAGGATCTGCGAGTCGACGAGTATGAGGCGCTTGATGCGCGCGAAGACACCCGTGCCGATCCGGTCGAGCAACGGGCAAACGCCTTCGCCGTGGAGCTTCTTCTCCCGAAATCCGAGGCCATGGCGCACTTTTACTCCTCGTCCGAGGGAGCGCTAGGCCAACTCATTGACAAGTTCGGGATCAGCTTCACGGCCGGCCGCTATCAACTCTGGAATGCGCTCAAGCGTTCCGTGCCGCTCGACGGCCTCTCGGCGCCCAATGGTCCCCCGAATCCCGATTGGGAAGCGAGCGAAACCTATACCCTCGCGTACCATCCGCTTCGGGCATTGGTGAATCATCCGTCACGTGCGGGACGCTTCAGTGCGGTCGTGGTGCGCGCGGCAAGCCTTGGCGTTATCTCTTGGGATACTGCGGCCGAATGGCTGTTCTGCACCGAAGACGACGCCAAGAAGGCCCAAGCCGGCATGCAAGATCTGTTTCCCGATGCTTTTCGGGAAACGTCGAGTGTAGCGAAGTCCTGATCCTCCGCGACCGGAGGGCCTAGCATGGCGAAGTCCGCAATCGAGTGGACCGAATCCACCTGGAACCCGGTCACGGGGTGCACGAAGCTCAGCCCGGGCTGCAAGCACTGCTAGGCCGAGCGCATGGCCAAGCGGCTGCAGGCCATGGGGCAGCCCAACTACGAGCACGGCTTCCAGGTTGCGTTGCACGAGCGGACCCTGGATCTCCCGCTCGGCTGGAAGAAGCCGCAGGTCGTGTTCGTGAACTCCATGAGCGACCTCTTTCACGCCAAGATTCCCGACAGCTACATCCGGCGCGTGTTCGACGTCATGAAGCGGGCGTCGTGGCACACCTTCCAGGTGCTCACCAAGCGCGCTGAGCGGCTGGAAAGCCTCGCTGCCAAGCTCGACTGGCCGACAAGTCGCGATGGCGAGGCCGGGCTTTGCCCGGCGGAGCCGGAACGCGGGAAGGTTTGGAAACCCTCCCAGGGTTTCCATATCAACGTCTGGATGGGCGTAAGTGTCGAGACGCCGGAGTACCTTTACCGGATGGACCACCTTCGCCGGACCCCGGCGCGGGTGCGCTTTATTTCGTTCGAGCCGCTCCTCGCCGCGCTCGGGAAGCTCGATCTCGATGGCATCCACTGGGCCATCGTCGGGGGCGAGTCCGGTCCCAAGTCGCGGCCGATGAACGAGGCGTGGGTGACCGAGATACGCGATCAGTGCCGGGCGGCGCGGGTTCCCTTCTTCTTCAAGCAGTGGGGCGGAACCAACAAGAAGAAGGCTGGCCGGCTTCTCGACGGCCGGGTTTGGGACGAGATGCCCTGTGCGTCTTCGTCCCCGCCCCCACGACCGAGGCGGGGCCTTCCCATCGCGCCCGTTGGAGCTCCCCCGCCCGCTTGTTGTACCCGCGGGGCCACCTAGAGGCATCGGTCGCGGCCTCCACCAACACTGCTGGTACGCCATCTGCATCGGCGGCGGGATGCTGCCCAAAATCAAATACATCGCCGCCTACCAGTCGAACCCGGTTTCCGCGATCACCTCCTACGCGAAGGTGAACCGCATCGAGCCCTACGGCGACGAAGGCAAATACAAGCTGATCTTCGCGGAGCCCGCCAAGGCCCTGCCGCAACCGATCCCGTTCGCCGACGCCACCACCGGCTCGATGCAAGGACCGCGGTACACGAGCCTCGCCAAGCTGCTGGCGGCGAAGCGGGTGGCGGACCTGTTTGCGTGAAGCTCTGCGACGCCCCCTCGCAGCCGCCTTTCGCCGCTCCGAAGACTGCGCCGCCATGTTGGCCGAGACCGTGGTCCGAGAAATGGTGGCCTGATTCGCCCTAACCTGGGCCGAAGACAGCGCCTTTTCCCCGTGCTAGCCTTCTTCAGGTCATCATGAATATCTCGTATGCAGTAGTCACCGAGCGCGAGGAGGACGGACGCTACTCTGTCTACGTCCCCGATCTTCCCGGCTGTGCATCCATGGGGGACACCTACGAGGAGGCCATCGCGAATATCCGTGAGGCGGTGGTTTGCCACCTCGAAGGGCTGCGCGCCGACGGACAGCCTGTCCCGCCCCCGCGCGCCCACTTCACGATGGTCGACGTCGAGGCGGCTCGAGCCTTCTGCCCCAAGTCAACGGGGTTCGCATGGTCCGCGCCCTCGAGTGGCCCGGATTTGTGCAGCTTCGTCAGGTGGGTAGCCACGTGACCATGCGCCACCGCGATGATCCGAGCCGCCGCGCCACGGTCCCGGTTCATCCAGGAAGGGACATACCTCCGGGCACTTTGCGGGCCATCCTGAAGGGCGCAAAGCTCGAAGTGGATGAGATTCGGAAATTGCTCTGAGGACACGCGGGACACCCTCATCGTGCCGGCCCAGCAGGACGGCTTCGACGAGGTCTTTCTCGGCCAGCACTGCTGGTACGCCATCCGCATCGGCGGCGGGATGCTGCCCAAGATCAAGTACATCGCTGCCTACCAGTCGAACCCGGTTTCCGCCATCACCACCTACGCGAAGGTGAACCGCATCGAGCCCTACGGCGACGAAGGCAAATACAAGCTGATCTTCGCGGAGCCCGCCAAGGCCCTGCCGCAGCCGATCCCGTTCGCCGATGCCACCACCGGCTCGATGCAAGGACCGCGGTACACGAGCCTCGCCAAGCTGCTGGCGGCGAAGCGGGTGTCGGACCTGTTCACGTGAAGCTCCGCGGCGCCCTCGCGGACCGTCCACCGCCGCTCCGAAGAAGCGGATCGAGCTCGTGGAACCGCTCGGGGATTCGTTCCGGGTGGTCGGCACACTTCGAGGCACTTTGCGCCAGGCTTGGCCGCGCGGCCTCAGGGGACGTGCAGTTGCGGCGCTAGTCCGGGCGGCGTACCTTATGTGTAGGTGAAAACGATGCCCGAGCTGACCCTCGACCATCTTCGACAGCGCAGAGATCAGATCATCGCGCTGGCGGGCCGCCATGGGGCGCGCAATGTGCGGGTGTTTGGTTCGGTAGCGCGCGGCGATGCCGCCGCTAGCAGCGACCTTGACCTCGTCGTCGACTTCGAGCCCGGGCGCAGCCTCATGGACCACGGCGAGCTCATCATGGATTTGGAGGCCATCCTGGGTTGCCGGGTCGATGTGGTCAGTGCGCGCGGTCTTCGCGACCGGTTTCGCCAGCGGGTCTTTGCCGACGCCGTGGTCCTGTGAGAGCCGACGGCGATCGCCTACTTGATATTCTGGAGGCCATCGCAGCCATCCAAGAGCAGGCCCAAACACGATAGCGATTTGACGCGGACAAGATGCTGCGCGTTTGGTGTCTGCACCACATCGTGGTCATCGGAGAGGCGGCTGCACGAGTCTCTGAGCCGACGCGAGAGCAGTACACGCGTGTCCCCTGGCGTCGCGTGATCGCCATGCGAAACGCCGTCGTGCATGCCTACTTTCAGGTGGACTGGGAAGAGGTCTGGAACGTGGTCGAGCACGACCTTGAACCTTTGCGCGTCGCCATCGCAGCCATCGTTGGCGAGGGCAACACCAAGGCCTGACCCGCGATAGAAGACTTGTGATGGCCAAGGGGGATACCGCGCCACTCGGGTGCTGATCCTCTATGTAAGCGAGCCGCGCGAGGGTACGGTGGACCCGGTCTGTCGCTTGACCGACTACCCGATTCGCTCAAGGCATGCGAGCAGCCGTCGCGACTTGATTGAGCCCCAGGTCGTCACGCCGCTTTGAAGGAAACGTCGAGAAGCGCAGGTCCGGATTCGCCGTGCTCGCTGCGATCAGCGAGAACCCTCAAGGCAAGCGCCTGAGCGTGTGCGATGGCGTCTTCCCGCGAAGTTCCGTACGCCAAGACGCCTGGGAGGTCGGGAACTTCACCGATCCACCTCCCGTCATCCTCGCGTTCGACTTCGATCACGAACTTCATGGCAGACAATCTAGCACCGCATTCCGCCGGCTACCATTCCACGTCAGCTTGAGACAGCGATGGGCAGCCTGGCCCACCGCCGCGCGCCCACTGTCGCCGGAAATGGGACGAAATGGGACTATGATGAGCGCATGCGGGCCATCCTCTGCTTGTTCCTTCTGGCAGCTCTCCTGTTCGGCGGCGCGATGGCAGGGGCCCAAAACCGGACGCTGCCACAGATCAAAGTGAAGGTGGGCGAGACCTTCCCGCTGCGCCTGGGCTGGGTGCTGGCCGGGGTCGTGTGCGACGACGCCAAGCTGCTCAAGATCGAAGACGGCGGAGATCACCTGCACGTGGTCGGGGTGGCACCCGGCGAGACCAAGTGCGGCTTCTGGCGCGACTACGGCAACCCCACGCCCGCCATCGTCTACGACGTGGTGGTCCTGCCGGCTGCCAAGCCGTAGAAGCTGAGAAGGCCGCCGAGAGGTTCGTGCAGGACTACGCCGCCTTGGCCCTTTGCTTGAGCGCGGTCGAGAATTCGCCGACGGTCTTGCGGGCGTCGCCGAAGACCATCATGCAATTGGGCATGTAGAAGAGCTCGTTCTCGATGCCGGCAAAGCCCGTCGCCATGGAGCGCTTGAGCACGAGGACGGACTTTGCCTTGTCGACGTTGAGGATGGGCATGCCGTAGATCGGGCTCGCCTTGTTGTTGCGGGCGGCGGGGTTGACCACGTCGTTGGCGCCGATGACGATGGCCACGTCGACGCGGGGAAAGTCGTCGTTGATTTGTTCCATGTCGAACAGCTTGTCGTAGGGCACGCCGGCTTCGGCCAAGAGCACGTTCATGTGGCCGGGCATGCGGCCGGCCACCGGGTGCACGGCGTACCTGACGTCGATGCCGCGTTCGCCGAGGACGTCGGCCAGATCCTTGACCGCGTGCTGGGCTTGCGACACGGCCATGCCGTAGCCGGGGACCACGACCACGCTCTCGCTGCCGGCCAATAGCTCGGCCGCTTGATCGGCGGTCATGGAGCGCACGTTGCCCTGGACCCCTCTGTCCGGTGCGGCCTCGGGCGCCTTGCCGAATGCGCCGAAGAGCACGTTGGTGATGGGGCGGTTCATGGCCCTGCACATGAGGATCGACAGGATGAGGCCCGAGGCGCCGTCGAGGGTGCCGGCGATGACCAGAATCTTGTTGTCGAGGGCGAAGCCGGTGGCCGCGCCGGCCAGGCCCGCGTACGAGTTGAGCAGCGCGATCACGACGGGCATGTCCGCCGCGCCGATGGGCATCACGAACAGCACCCCGAACGCGAGCGCCAGACCAACCATGACATAGAAGAGCGTGCTCGACGCCGGGCTGGCGATGACCCACACCGTGGCCGTGACGATGCCGGCGAGCAAGAGCATGTTGAAGACGTTCTGCCCCTTGAAGGTCATCGGCATGCCGGGCAGCCAGCCTTGCAGCTTGGAAAAGGCCACCATGCTGCCCGTGAAGGTCAGGCTGCCGAGCATGACCTCGATGCCGAGCGCAACCATCGAACCGCCGGGCAAGTTCGCGCCTTCGGTGTAGTAGTGCGAGATGCCGACCAGCGCGGCCGCGGCGGCGCCGAAGGCGTGCGACAGGGCCGTCCGCTGCGGCATGGCGGTCATGGGCGTCCACACCGCGATGACGATCCCGGCCACGGCGCCGATGGCGGCGCCGATGGCGATCCAGGTGAAGGTGATGATGTGGTGGTCGAGTAGCGTCCCGCCGATGGCGATCGCCATGCCCAGCTCGGCCAGGTGCATGCCCCGGCGCGCGCTTTGTGGCGACGCCAGCAGCTTGAGCCCGAGGATGAACAGCACCGCGGCGACGAAGTAGGCGATCTCGATGATCTGCTCTGCTGGCATGGCTAGCCGCCGCCTTTCGGTCCGGGACGGCCGCCCTTGAACATCTTGAGCATGCGCTCGGTGATGAGGAATCCGCCAACCACGTTGCACATGGCGGCGGCCACCGCGGTGACGCCCAGGATGGTGCGCACGGTCTCGTATTCGGAACCGGCCACCATGATGGCGCCGACCACGGAAATCGCGGAGATGGCATTGGTGGCGGACATGAGCGGGGTGTGCAGCAGCGTCGGCACGCCGTGGATCACGTGGTGGCCGACGAAGCCCGCCAACACGAACATCATGACCGTCCACAAGATGAATCCGGGTTCCATGGTCACGCCGCCGCTTTCATTTGCGACTTCAGCTCGAGGCCGATGGCTTGCAGCACCTTCTTGGCGTCGCCGAAGACCATGTTGGTGTTCGCGCATTCGAAGAGCTGGTTCTTCACGCCCGCGGCGCCGGGTCGTAGGCTGCGCTTGACGACGAAGACCGTGCGCGCGCGGCCGACATCGAGGAAGGGCATGCCGAAGACCGCGCTCGTGGGGTCGTCCTTGGCCGCGGGGTTGACAATGTCGTTGCCCCCCACCACCACGGCCACGTCGGCGTCGGCGAGATTCTTGATTGGCGGTCTCCCACTCGCGCAGGTGCGACGGGTCCACCTTGGCCTCGTCGAGCAGGATGTTCATGTGGCCGGGGATGAGCCCCGCGGCGGGATGAATGGCGTAGACCACCGTGGCGCCGCGAGACCGCAGCAACTTGGCCATGTCCGCCAGGGCGTGCTGCGCCTGCGCGACGGCCATGCCGTAGCCGGGGACCAACACCACCTTGCGCGCGGTCTCGAGCACCATCGCGGTTTCCTCGGCGCCGCACGCCTTTACGTTGGCGTACTCGTCGCCTGCGCCCTTGCGGCCCGCGCCAGCGACGATGTCGAGAGGCGCGCGCCCGAGCGCGGCGCCCACGATGGCCGCGAGGGAAAAGCCCGCGCTCGCCACCAGTGCGCCCACGGTGACGACGATGGGGTTGCCGAGAGCCATACCCACCATGGCCGAGGCCAGACCCGAAGCCGAGGCCGCGAGGGCCACCACCGCCGGCTGTCCCGATCCTCGCACCGCCGGTCCGAAGCCGGCGAGAAGCCCCAGCACGAGAGCGGCCGCGCCCGAAACCACGGCCAGCCCCAGCGCGGCCCCGCGTAGGCCGCCGTCCAGGGCGAGCACGCTGCCGAGCGGCCAGGTCTCGACGTCGAGGAAGGCCGCCGCCGCGACCAGGGCGGCCGCCACGCCCCCGGCGGCGGCAAGCACCGGGCCAAGGCCGGCGCCCGCCTCGATCTTCGCGCCATAGCCGACGGAGAGTCCCAGACCCATGCCACCGGCGAGCCCCGCGAGCGCGAGCCTGGGATTGAGATGCGCGGATTCGATTGCGACGCCAAGAAGGGCGAAGATGAATCCGAGACCGAGGAGAGTCGTCCCCCGCTTCGCCGAGCGCAGCCGGCACGTCAGCTTGAGGCCCATGATGAAGAGCACCGCGGACGCGATGTAGAGCACGGGCACCGCGAACTCGCGCAAAGCGGGCATCATCGCTTCGCTCCGCGATTTCCCCCGCGATCGCGCAGGGTTCGCTTCGTGCGCACGAGCCCACCCACCATGCCGGCGCTGGCGATGACCACGGCGGAGACGCTCAGGACCGCGCCGGCAACCGTGCCGGTCGCCCCGGTCGCGGGTAGCGCGATCGCGATGGAGAGCGCGGCGGCCGCCCCCATGCCGGTGGCCAGGGTGCCGTAGAGCGTGGGCGGGACCTTCCGGATGACATCGAGTCCGAGGAAGAAAGCCAGCGTGCAGAGGTAAAGCGCGACGAGCAAGCCGCCGGTCATGGCGCCGCCTTGACCGCGTCGGCGGTTGGACCGTGCATGATTCGCCCCTCGTGGGTGAGCAGGCAGCCCTTGATGATTTCGTCGTTCGTGTCGACGCCGAGCTTGCCACCCTTGAGCACGAGCAACGCCAACTCCAGGAGGTTGCGCGCGTACAGCGTGCTCGCATCGAGAGGCATGGTGGAAGGCAGATTGGTGGGGCCGAGGATAGTCACCCGATGCTCCATCACCTCCTGGTTGGCGCGCGTGAGCTCGCAGTTGCCGCCTTGCTCGGCCGCCAGATCCACGACGACTGAACCGGGGCGCATGCCTTGCACCATGTCGGCGGTGACCAGACGCGGGGCGGGCTTGCCGGGAATGAGGGCGGTCGTGATCACGACGTCGGCGGTGGCGATGTGCTCTTTGATGATGGCCTGCTGGCGCGTCAGGAAGTCCTTGCTCATTTCCTTGGCGTAACCGCCCTGCCCTTCGCCCGACTCCTGGGTCGGCGAGTCGATGAATTTTCCGCCCAGCGACTCGACCTGTTCTTTCACCACCGGCCGCACGTCGGAAACCCAGACTACGGCGCCCAGGCGCTTGGCCGTGGCCACCGCCTGCAGGCCTGCCACGCCCGCGCCCATGATCACGACTTTTGCCGACGGAATGGTGCCGGCCGCGGTCATCAGCATGGGGAAATACTTGCCCAGGCGGCCCGCCGCCAGCAGCACGGCCTTGTACCCGGCGACGTTTGCCTGCGAGGAGAGCGCGTCCATGGATTGGGCGCGAGTGATGCGTGGAACCAGCTCCATGGCCAGGGCCGTCACCTTGCCCGCGGCCAGTGTCCTGACCATGGGCAGGTTGCGATAGGGTTGCAGAAAGGAAATCACCAGCGCGCCGGGCTTGAGCGCGTCCGCCTCATCCTTGCCGAGCTGGTCGCTGTGCGCGAGCGGGGACACCTTGAAGACGACATCCGCGCCCGCCCATTCGGACCCGAGATCCGTGACGATGCGTGCGCCCGCGCTCCGGAACCGCTCGTCGGGCAGGAAAGCGCTCTCGCCCGCCCCAGTCTCGACCGCCACATCGAGACCCTCCTTGACCAGTCGCTTGACAGTTTCAGGCGTCGCGGCAACGCGCGATTCCCACTCGGCCCGTTCCTTGGCAATCAGCACCTTGAGCATGGTCCCCTCTCGACTCAGGCGTTTACATTCGATGCCTGCGCCCGTGGAACGGTTACGCGTCGATCCCAATGTTGACTTAGTCCACACCTTGCGGTGTGAAGTCGTTCAACGTTCACGAGGCGAAGACCAAGTTCTCCCGGCTGCTGGCGATGGTCGAGCGGGGTGGAGAGGTCGCCATCGCGCGCGCGGGTAAGCCGGTGGCAAGACTGGTGGCCATCGAGCCTCCAGCAACCGTCCCTACCTTGGGCGCGGACGTGGGGGCGTTCGTGGTTCCCGCCAGCCCCGAGAAGCTGTCCCGCCAGACGCGCGCCTTGCTGATGGAGCCCGGCGGGCGGACCGCTTCATCCTCCGCCGCCGGGATTTCCCGCGTCGACTACGGCCGCCGGCAACACCGTCGGCGGTGTGAGCGAAGCTCCGCCATGAAGACATCCAGGAGAGCAGGTGGCGCCTGGGGGAAAAATCGGGAGCTCGTATTGCGGCCACACCGTTACCATGAACCAGTTGTCGTAGTCGGCGTACCAAGCCAGGGTGAAGGACTCCGCCTTGGTCTTGACCATGATGGTATCGATGGCTCCTGGAATGTCCGCACAGTTCCCCGCGTTGGCCATCGATGCAAGGCTTGCCACACAGGCCTCGGACCCGGTAGTACCGGAGAAGCAACCGCTCAACGTGCAAGGGTCGGACTCTACGGAGAGAGCCATTCCGTTTCGCCAGGCGACCGGTTCGGTGAGGTGGATCGTCACCTGGTTGATGCAGCCATAGAGGGAGCAGGGGCGCGGCATGTCGCTGAGCAGCGTTCCGTCGGGAAGGGTGGCCGGAAGTTGCAGCGTGGCCTGTCCGGAGTAGCAGGCATTGCCGCATACCTCTTGCGTCGACCATTGGGTCTTCGGCGTCTGTTCGAACCACAGCACCCCGTCCACCAGCCAGCGCACATGCACTGCGAAGGGTTGTCCATAGACCGGAATCTCGATCTTGTCTGCAAGGTACTGGTCGACACCGGGGGGCGGCCGATCATCGGTGTAGCTGAGTGGATAGACCGTTCCGTTGACCTCGACCGAGAATCGATCCGAAAGGACCACTGGCTGGCTGAGTGAGATGCGAAGGCTGCCGCCACACGCCAGCAAGCACCGGGTGCAGCCGCCCGCAAGCAGCCCAGCGCACGTGGCCGCGAGACAGGCGATCCCGATGGCCAGACCCAGTTTCGTCGGCGGTTGACGATCCATGGAACGATGGTAACACCAGGCTCGGCCGGTAGTACAAGCGCGCTACGAACGAGCACGCCGAGGCATGGCGCTCAGTCGCGCAGGTAGTGGCAGGTGTAGCCGTCCGGGTGCTTCTGCAGGTAGTCCTGGTGGTAGCCTTCGGCGGGATGGAAGGTCGACGCTGGCACGATCTGGGTGACGACCTTGGCCGGCCACTTACCCGATCGATCCACTTCGGCCTTTACCTGCTCGGCGATCCGGCACTGGTCGTCGTCGTGATAGAAAACGGCTGAACGGTATTGGGTCCCGATGTCGTTGCCTTGCCGGTTGGGTGTGGTCGGATCGTGCAATCGGAAGAAGGTGCGCAGGATCTGCTCGTACGAGATCACCTTGGGGTCGTAGACGATCTGCACCGCCTCGGCGTGGCCCGTTCGACCGTTGTGCACCTGCTCGTAGTCGGGATTGTCGGTGATTCCACCCGTATAGCCCACGAGGGTCTCCACCACACCAGGCAATTGGCGAATCAGCTCCTGCACGCCCCAGAAGCATCCGCCCGACAGCGTGGCGGTTTCGGTCGTCCGGGCGCCCTTCCTTGCTGGCTCGGGCGCTTGCACGCCCAGTCGCGGCAGGTACTCGCCGTACCCCGCCGCCGCCATCTGGTCGGCAGGGATGAAGCGCAACGAGGCCGAGTTGATGCAGTAACGCTTGCCTGTCGGTCCCGGTCCGTCGTCGAAAACGTGGCCGAGGTGCGAGTTGGCCCGCTTCGAGCGTACCTCCACGCGCGACATGAAGAGCGAGTCATCGGCCTTGGTCACCACGTCGTCCGGCTCGATGGGGCGGGTGAAGCTGGGCCAGCCGGTGCCGGAATCGAATTTATCGGTGGACAGAAAGAGGGGCTCGCCGGAAACCACGTCGACGTAGATCCCGGGGCGATGGTTGTCCCAGTGGGCGTTTTGGAAGGGTGGTTCGGTTCCACACTCCTGGGTCACGTGGTACTGCATCGGCGAAAGCTGCGCTAGGCGAGCGTCCTTGTTCCCTTTCCTATCCTGGCCTGCCATGGCTGGCTTCTCCTTTCATCGGGGCTCTCGTGATTGGATGCCGGCGCTGCGCGAACGGCGAGTCATGAAGCGCGAGATCTTCCGCCACGGTACGCCAGGCGCGCCCCCAACCCTCTCCCCGCTTCGCTTCGCTTCGCGGGGCGAGGGGGCCGGAGCACTTTTGCGGGGCGCTTCGCTTCGCGGGGCGAGGGGGCCGGAGCTCGGGGCACTACGGGGCGCTACGGAAACTGGCCGGCGGCGACCAGCAGGTCGAGACGGGCCTGGCGCACGTTGTCCTCGGCGATGACCACCCTGCTATCCGCATCGCGCGCGCTACGTTCGGCGTCGATGACTTCGATGTTGGTGGTGGCCCCGGCATGGTACGCGAGATTGGCCAAATCGAGCGCCTGGTGCGCGAGGTCGGCGGCGGCTCGGGCCGAACGCATGGCCTCGTCGGCGCGTCGAATTTCTCCGACCGCCACGCGAATATCGGACCGCGTTTGTCTGAGAAGCGCATCGTACTGGGCGCGCGCCTCGGCCAGCAAGGCCGCGCGCTCGCGCAGCTGCCCCACACGGATCCCGCCCTCGACCAGCGGAAAAGTCAGCACCAGCATGGCTTGCCAACCCGTCTCCGGCATGGTGAGCGTGGCCGGGTGCTGATAGAAGGGCTGGAATTGCCCATTGAGCGTTGGCACGTAGTCGGCCCAACTGTCCTTCTTCACCTTCTCGGCGCTAAGCGCCCGCGCCTTGGCCGCAAGGACGTCCGGCCGTCTCACGGCTGCGTCCGCGAAGCTCGCGTTGCCATCGGGCAGACTGACTTCGTCAAGCGCGTCCATCGGCTTGTCCTCGCCCAAGAGGACGCCAAGCGCCTCGCGAGACCGAGCCAGGGCCGTGAAACTCGCGGAAAGTTGTGACTGATCAGACGCGAGTTGCTGGGCGGCCCGCACCTCGTCCACGCGATTGCCGACTCCGCCGGCGAAGCGGGTGTGGGTGTACTCGAAGTGTGAACGATCGTTGGCCACCGACCGGGCATTGATATCGACCTGTCGCTTGAGAGATATGATCGCCAAGTAGGCCCGCGCCACGGAGGTCGCGAGCGTCCGTCGCGTGTCCTCGCTACTCGCATTGGCGGTGTCGAGATTCATGGAGGCCTCGGACCACTGCATCCAGGAACGCGGCGCCAGCAAGGGAACACTTAGCTGCAGATTGGCGGACTGCTGATTCTTCGAGATGATGACGTTGTTGCCGAACACCCGGTTGGCATCGAGACGAGTCAAGACCCCGCTGGCAGTCAGCGACGGCAGCGATCCGGCCCGTGCCTCGACCAGCAAGGCCTGGGCACGCTTGATCTCCTGCATCGCCACCACGGCGCTCGGGTTGCGCGCGAGGGCGCGACGCACGGCCTCGGTAAGGGAAATCTTCTCGGCCGCCCCGCCGGTTTCGGGGGCAACCTCCTCCAGTTTGGGGATGGGGGGGAGGCCGGGCAGGCTCTGCGCTCGCGCTCGCCCCACCCAGGCCGCGAAGAGAAGCCCCGGGACGACGCCCGCGAAAATGGAAGCGGGCAGGATTCTAGAGCGCCGAACGGTGTGAAAGTGCCGAGAGCTCAAGAAGTTGCTACACACGTGCACGCTCCGATCCCCTCTCCCCGCTTCGCGGCTCGTCCTTCCCCAGAAAGCTAGGTGAGTGACCTGCACCGGCGGCTTCCAGCGATAAGAGGGCGGCTGGTTGAGGTCCAGAGATTCGCCCCTCACCCCATCCCTCTCCCCGCTTCGCTGCGCTACGCGGGGCGAGGGGGCGGTTCGGGCGAGTCCAAGAGATCCCTTGCCTGCCCAGAGATCCAGCAGCCAGGTCCCCTCGCCCCGGCGTCAGCCGGGGAGAGGGACAGGGTGAGGGGCCATCTAGATGGGCGGCTTCATGGCACGAAAAGGTGACGGGAACCCTGATACCTCTAGTATTCGGCGCTTCGCTGCTCCTTGCATCCGGGCCGAACCCACTCCGAACGGCTCGGTCCGACTTTCGCCGCGGGCTGCTAGCCATGCGCCGGCTCCTCGACCAGGTCGTCCTCGTCGGGCGCCCGTCGCTTTGCGAAGCGGTCGAACACGGTGTAAAGCGCCGGCACCAGGAACAGGGTGAAAAACGTCGATACCATGAGTCCACCGATGACCGCCCTGGCCAGCGGCAGGTTGGTCTCGCTACCCTCGCCGATGCCGAGGGCCATGGGCAGAAGGCCAAGAACCGTCGCGACCGTGGTCATCAGGATCGGGCGCAAACGGGTGCGCCCGGCCTCGACCGTGGCCTCGGAGATGGCCTTGCCCCGCCGCCTGAGCACGTTGGCGAAATCGACCAGGAGCACACCATTCGACACCACGATGCCGACCATCATGATGATGCCCATGAAGCTGTTCACGCTCAACTTGGTTTGGGTGAGAAAGAGCATGATGAAGACACCCGAGATGCCGAGCGGCACGCTGAACATGATGACCAAGGGATCGATGAGCGACTTGAATTGGCTGGCGAGCACCATGTAGACGAGCAAGAGCGCCATGATGGCGGCGAAGATCAGACCGCGAAAGGCCTTCTTCTGCTCGAGGGTCTGCCCGCCCAGGGTCGCGGAGAAGCCATCGGGCGGTTGCAGGTGGTCGACCGCGTCCTGGACGGCCTGGCTGGCCGCGCCGAGATCCGAGTCGGGGGCGACGTTGGCCGTGACGTGGATGATGCGCTGGAGGTACTTGCGATCGATCATCACCGGGCCGCTCTTGCGTTCGATGTGCGCCAGGGTATCCACGCTTACGATTCCGTTCGATGGCGTGCGCACGAACATGTCGCCCAGATCCGAAACGTGCCCGCGATCGCGGTCGTCCATGCGGACGTTGATGTAGTACTCGTTGCCCGTCTTCGGATCGGTGTAGGGCACCGGGGTGATCTGTGTATTGCCGAGCAACCCGATGAGAATGGTTTGCGCGATATCCTGTTCGGAGATACCGAGCATCCCGGCCTTCTCGCGATCCACATCCACGTCGAATTCGGGGCTATTTTCTTCGCGCGATGATTGCACGTCGACCACGGTGGGTCGCCCCTGGGCGTCGGTCAAGGTACGCAGGTTCGCCATCAGTCGGTTGGCGTATTTCGATCCGGCATCGAAATCGTAGCCGAGAATCTCGACGTCGATGGGCGCGGCCGCGCCGAAATTCTGGATGCGCTTGACGATGCCGCCGATGAAGAAATACATCTGGGTTCCCGGCACCGCATCCTTGAGCGCCGCGCGCACCTTCTCCGCGGCCTCGACATCCGAGATCGGTCGTGCCATGCGCGGCACCAGGTACACTTGCAGGCTGCCCGAATGGGTGCCGGTGTTGCTGCTGAAGATCGCGGTCCGGCCCTGGGGCAACCCGGTGTCAGTGAGCATCGTCGTGTAAAGGGGCACTTCCTTGCCGCCCTCGTGCAGGGGCGCCAGTTGCTCTTCGACCACATGTTCCAGCCGCTTGGTGATTTCTTCCGTGCGCTCGACCCGCGTGCCGATGGGCGCCTTGTAGGTGATGCTGAACTGCGACTCGTCGGCATCGGGGAAGAATTCGGTCCCGATAAAGCGCTTGATGAAGAGACTACCCACAAAGAACAGAAAGATCCCCACGATAGTCATCAGGCGGTGTGTAAGCACCCAGCGCAAGGCGCCCGCGTAGGCCACGTCAAGCCGATCGAAAAAGCCGGTGACCATGGCGCTCATGCCTTTCGATTTGCGTTCTTGCGCGCCCTCCTTGAGCCAGTAATAGCAAAGCAACGGCGTCACGGTTCGCGAGACCCAGAAGCTCATCATGAGGGCGAACGAAATGGTGAGCGCCAACGGCAGGAAGAGATAGCGCGCGATACCCGACATGAACAGGACCGGAAGAAAGACGACGATGGTGGTGATGGTGGATACCAGAATCGGCATCGCGACTTCTTGCGCCGCCGAGAGCACCGCCTGCCTTCGGCGTTGCCCGGAAGCCAGGTGGCGATGGATATTCTCGAGCTCGACGATGGAGTCGTCGACCAACCTCCCTACCCCGAGGGCAAGGCCACCCAGGGTGAAGACGTTCAAGGTCTGATTGGCAAAGAACAGCAGCATGAACGTGGCGACGATGGACAGCGGGATGGCCACGGCGATGATGGCCGTGGCGCGAATGTTCATGAGGAAGACGAGGATGACCAAGATGGCCAGCAGCCCGCCTTGCACGGCTTCATGTTGCAGCGCCGCCACGGCCGACCGGATGTAAGCCGACTGGTCGAACGAGATGTCGATCTTCACGTTGCCCGGCACCCCGCGCAGCCTCGGAATAGCCGCGCGAACGGCATCGACGGTGGCAATGGTGTTGGCGCCGGGTTGCTTGAGGACGCGCAGGAAGACGCCGCGCCGGCCGTTGATGCGCACGATCTCGGTCTGGTCGGCGGTGAGATCCGCAACCTTGGCCACGTCGGAGACCCGTACGATGCCCTGGGCCTGCCCGGGCGTCGCCGCGGTGGAACGAACGATGACACGTCGCAACGGCGCCACATCGGGAACCTGCGTGTTGGTGAATACGTTGTAGTCGCGATCGCCGGTGCGCAGACTTCCGCTTGGCAGAAGCAGGTTCGAGGTGCGGACCGAATTGGCCAAATCGAGGATACTGACGCCACGCGCCCGCATCGCGCTCGCGTTGGCCATGACCTCGATCTCTCGCACCTTGCCCCCACCCACCGAGGCGCTGGCAACACCTCGAATGCGCTCGAGCTGGGGTTCGATGGTGTTATAGGCCAGGTCGTAGAGCTGCTTCTCGTCGAGGCCGTCGCTCGATACGGTCACCGCGACGATGGGGATATTAGTGATGTCGAACTTGAGCACGAAGGGCTGCTGAATGCCCGGCGGCAGGGTATTCAGGATCTGGGCGATCCGCTGCGAGACCTCGAATTGGGCGTTGTCCAGGTTGGTTCCATAGTTGAACCACACACTGATAATCGATACGCCCTGTTTGGACGAGCTCTCGACCCGATCCACCCCTGGCGACGCGCTCACCGCGCGCTCGATGGGTTGGGTGATGGACTTCTCGATGTCCTCGGGGCCGGCCCCCGTGTAGAAGGTCGCGATGCGAATGACCGGAATCGTGATGTCGGGAAACAGGTCGACCGAAAGTTTGTTCAGCGACACCACGCCCAGCACGATCAGCATGAGCGACAGCATCAAGATGAAGACCGGATTCTTGAGCGCGAGTCGTGTAAGCCACATGGGATGTAACTGCCGCGGGGCCTAGTCCCGCCTGGGTGACTGGCCCGTCGGGCGCAAGACCTCGGCACGCGGGTGGGCGCCCGAAGCCGTGGGCGTTCCGGTGTAGGGATTCACGTTGCGAGCGACCCGCACCGTGGTGCCGTCGGCGAGCCCGTCGGCGCCCGCGATGACGACTTCCTCGCCGGGCGCGAGCCCGGAACGGACCTCCAAAAACGCGCCGCCGTCGACATCGACACCGGTCACGATGGCCCGGCGCTCGACCTTGGTGTCGTGGAGCACGAAGACGTACTTCTGTTCGGATGAAATCTGGACCGCGTCGACGGGAACCACCGGGGCGTTCGGGTGAATTGCCCGCCGGACGTAACCCCGTCCGTACATCCCTGGGCGCAGCTCGCCCAAGTCGTTCGCGAGTTGCACCTCGGCCTCCAGGGTGCGCGTGAGTGGATCGAAGGTCGGCGCCACGCGCACGACCTTGCCGGAAAAGTTCTTCCCAGGTAGTGCATCAAGCTCCACCCGGGCATCCATGCCAATCGCGATCCCGGTGGCGTCGGTTTCGTTGAGGGTCAGGAACACGCGCAATCGATCCATGCGCACGATGGTCACGATGGCGCCGCCGCCGGGTGGACCCACCAGGGCGCCGGGATCGAGCCTGCGCGCGGACACGTACCCCGTGATAGGCGCGGTGATGCGGGTTTCGCCCAGGCGAATGGCCAGACCCGAGATCTGTGCCTGGGCCGATGCTTCCGCGGACTCCGCGGAGGCCAGGGCCGCGCTGGCCGATTGCAGCTCCTGCTGGCTGACCACGCCCGAGGGCGCAAGCTTCTTCGCCCTTTCGTAGTTGGTTCGCGCCAACACCGCCTGCGCCTTGATCTGACCGATACTGCTGCGGGCGGCGGCGAGCTGGTCGGGCAGATCGCTCGGCCGCACCAGAGCGACGATCTGTCCCTTCTTCACCCGATCGCCCCGGTCGACGAAAACCGCGTCGACGTAACCGAGCACCTTCGAGCCCACGTCGACCTGTTCGAGAGGACGCAGATCCACGGGCGACTGGACCTCGATAGGAACGTCGCGCGCGGTCACCTTGGCGACCACGACCGAAGGTGCAAGCCGCGCCTTGTGCGCGCCACTCGGTTGGGATCGTGCGCATCCCACCGCCGCAAACGCGAGCAGAACAGACATCCAGCCGGCGCCCCGCGCAGTGGGTATGGAGATGCCTTCGCGACGGAGAAACAACATCGTGCACAAGGCTTATTCCTGAAAACGACGAAGCGCAACAGCGGGTTCCGCAATCCGCGCACGGCCGCCCGCCGTCGCCGACTTTGGCGCGATTCCGGCACATGGGTGCGCTATGGTGGTGGCGTGAGGTTAGCGACCGCGGCTATGGCAGTGGCGCTCGGCGTGGGCTGCCGGAGCCCGGCGATGGGCGTGAAGGCCGGGGTCGCCCCGGCGAGAGAAACCCGCAGCAACATCGTGCGCGACGACTACGTCGGATCGGCCGCCTGCGCTGCCTGCCACGCGGACATCTATGCCAAGTGGGGCACCTCGCCCATGCACGAGATGACCCGCGACCCGGACAAGGCCGAAATCCACGCCCCCTTTGCCGGCGAAAGCTTCATCTTCAAGGGCGACCGGGCGACGATGTTCCGCGAAGGAACGGCGCGCTATGTGCGCATGGTTTCACGCCTGCAAGGCACGCACCTCTACCGGGTCACGCGCGTGATCGGCAATCACTACCGCGAGGACTTCGCGGGCGTCGAGGTCGCCTCCCCCGCGGAGCGCATCGTGCGCGGCACCAGCCCCGAGGTGATCTTGCCTGTCACCTACTTCTATCAAACCAATGGCTACCGCCCGAAGGGGTATTCGGTCATGACCCACGAGCGGCCCGGCCTATTCGCGGGCGGGGTGTGGAACCGGACCTGCATCTTTTGCCACAACACGGTTCCCTGGCTCGACACCGTCCTGGGCGCGCTGGCCGGACCTTCGCCTCCTGGGTACCAGGGGGTCGTCGTCGACCGCTTGCTGCCACCCGCGCTTCGATTCACCTACCATGTGACGAATGAAGCCGCATTTCACGCCGCTCTTGCCGGCGAGGAAGGCTTGCTTGGTGTCGCGCCGCCGGCTTGGGCGCGTGATAGCGAAAGCGCCGCTCGAGCCGGCATTCACGCCTTCGCCAACCACTTCGAGGGCCAGCATCTCGTGGAAGAAGGGATCGGCTGCGAGGTCTGCCACGGCGGTGGCCGCGAGCACGTCGCGGATCCCAGCGTGCGCACTTCGTTCGCACCCCGTTCCGACTTCCTCGACGTGGAGCCGGCGGCGGGCAACGTCCCGTCGCGCGCCCTGCTCATCAATCGTACCTGCGCGCGTTGCCACCAGGTGCTTTTCTCGCGCTACCCCTTTACCTGGGAGGGTGGCTTCCGCCATGGCGGCGCGCCGGGAGGCAGTTCCACCACCTCTGGCGAGGCCAGGGATTTCCTGCTCGGCGGTCCCGGGCGCAACCTGGCGTGCACGGCCTGCCACGATCCTCACACCCTCGACAAGCCCGAATACCTGGCGAGCCTCGCGACACCGGCAGGCAACCGTGTCTGCCTCCCCTGCCACACTTCGCTCGCCAATCCCGAGGAGCTGGCCAACCACGCCCACCACTCGCCTACCGGTCCCGCGGGGTCGTGCATCGCTTGCCACATGCCCCGCAAGAACATGGCGCTCGACTACGCCCTGACCCGCTACCACCGCATCGGTTCGCCGACCGATCGCGAACGGGTGGAGGGCGACCGCCCACTCGAGTGCGCCCTGTGCCACGTGGACAAGAGCGTGGCCGGCTTGGTTGGCGACATGGAACGCCTGTGGGGGAAGAAGTACGATCGAGGCAAGCTGCGAGCGCTCTATGGAGATCTCGCTGCCAATGCGCTCGTAGCCACCCTGGCGCGTGGGCGGCCCCACGAGCAGGTCACCGCGGCCATGGTTCTGGCGGAACACAAGGTGGACTCGGCGGCGCCCCAGGTGGCACGCCTTCTGGCCAGCCCCTACCCGCTCGCCCGGCGGTTCGCCGCACAGGCTCTGAGGTCGATGTTGCCCAGACCTTGCCCCATCGACGTCGACGCTCCCCCCGAAGAAACGCGGCAAGCCCTGGCCCGTTGCGGTCTCGACTTCGCGGATCGTCCGCCGGCGCCGGCTGGCGACAAGTCCGGCGAACCGGGAGACGAGGACTGACCTCGTCGGAGTGCATTCTTTCCACTTCTGTGGCATCCAAGGAAGGCGTGAAGCCATTCGAACTCGTATCCTGGAAGCAGCGACTGCTCGCTCTGCGCGCCGATCTCCTGGCCGAGGGCGACGTGGCCATCGAGCCCGCACGCAAGGATGACACGGCCGCGGGCGGCGACGAGGACGAGCAGCCCCTGGTGGAGATGAGTCAGGTCATCGCCTCGAAGCGTAACCGAGCGCGCACCCAGGCCCTCCGGCGCATCAACGGCGCCTTGGCGCGCATCGCGGATGCGCCGGAAGAGTTCGGCCTGTGCCGCGCGTGCGAGGAACCCATCGGCAAACGACTGGAGGCCATGCCCTACGCCGAACTTTGTGTCGAATGTCAGCAGGCAAGCGATGGTGGGCGAAAGCCCGGCCCCCGCCGGCACCTGCTGGATTTCAAATGAAGGAGAACCGCATGAACAAGATCGAGGTGGGCAAGAAAGCCCCCGCATTCACCTTGCAAGATGAAAACGGGACCAAGGTCGCGCTGTCTTCCCTGACCGGCCAATGGGTCGTGCTCTATTTCTACCCCAAGGACGACACCCCTGGCTGCACCGTCGAGGCCTGCGAGTTCACCTCCGGGCTGTCCGGTTTCGACAGGTTGGACGCCGCCGTCTTCGGGTGCAGCCCGGACTCACCCGAGAGCCACCGCAAGTTCATCGCCAAGTACAAGCTGAAGATCAAACTGCTGTCCGATCCCGACCACGCGGTCATGGACAAGTACGGCGCCTGGGGTGAAAAGAACAACTACGGCAAGAAGTCCATGGGCGTGATCCGTTCGACGGTGCTCATCGACCCGGCGGGCAAGGTGGCGCACCACTTCGCCACCGTAAAAGCGGCCGGACACGCCGAACAGGTGCGCGCGAAGCTGGCCGATCTCGCGGCCTGATCTCACGCCCGGCTAGAATCCTCAGGTCGCGCGGGTCGTCAGTGAACGATCCATTCGTCTTGCTCATTCCGCGTCGGTTTGTGCGGCTTGCGCGCGCTGCCGGTCTTGCGCGCTCTCGTGCGCGTCGCCGCGGGTTTCGTCGTGGATTCGGCGGGGGCTCCTTCCGCCCGCTCCAGTTCCACCGACGTGGATGAGTTGCCACCGAGCGCGACCGTAATGGACTTGTCCTTGTAACCCGCCATGCGCAGGACGAAGGCCATGGTGCCCTTGGCCTGTGGGTAGGTCTTCTGCAATGGCGTGATGCCGAGCACGCTGCCGTCCTTCTCGGCGAGGACATTGGCACCCGAGGGCGAGCTTTGAATGCGCAGGTGAACGGCCGCGCCCGGTGCGACCGATGCTGCGGGCGATCTTTGCGGCAAAACCTGGCTTGTCCGCGCCGGTAACCGCGACCCACCTGGGCGAATGACCAAAAACAGCGTCACCGCGACGGCCAAAGTGCCCAGGGCCAGGACGATCGGCCAGCGCCTCGTGGTGACGGCATCGAGATCCGGATCGCTGTCGGATGGCGCAGGAGATGGACCGGTCTCGCCGGTGGCGTGCGAAAAGGTCGTGATGGTCGCGCCGGGCACGGGCACAGGCCCAACTGCACTCGCGAGATTCCCGACCGCAACCGGCGTTGGCGTGGGCTGATGACCGAATCCCTGCGTCGCGTGGAATGGCGCTCCTGGCGACCGCGCCGGTTGCGCCAAGCCCGCCAAGCCGGCGCCACCGCCTTGGGCGGTCAGGGCGGGATAGGTTCCGTGCAGGGCGCCCACGAAATAATCGACGCTGGCGTAGCGCGCCTCGCGATCCTTCGCCAGCGCGCGCATGACCGTCTGCTCGACGTAGTCGGGCAGGTCGGGGACATGATCGCGCAAGGCGGGAGGTTCGGACGTGATCTGCATGACCAGCATCTCGGTGGACGACTTGGAGGCGAACGGCGGCACCCCGGCCAGCATCTCGTAGACCATGATGGCGAGCGAGTAGATGTCCGTGCGCAAGTCCACGTCGGAGCTGTCGCGACACTGCTCGGGAGACATGTAGGCCGGGCTGCCCATGAGGAGGCCTGCCTGTGTCTTGAGCGTCGAAGCCTGGTCATCCCGGTGCTTGACCTTGGCGATACCGAAATCGAGCACCTTCACCCGAAACCCCAAGGGCATGCCCTCGTCGGGAATGAGGAAGACGTTCTCGGGTTTGAGGTCGCGATGGACGATGCCCGCCGCGTGCGCCGCCGAAAGCGCGGAACCGGCCTGGCGGGTAATTTCCTGAACCGTGCGCAAGGGCATCCGCCCCCGTTCCAGGAGAATCTTCTGCAAGGAATTCCCCGCGAGGAATTCCATCAGGATGTAGGGCTCGCCCCCGGGCGTGACCCCGGCGTCGAAGACATCGATGATGTTGGGGTGGCGGATCGCGCTCGCGGAGCGCGCCTCGTTGAGAAAACGGCGAACCAGTTCGGGATCCTGGACCATCCCGGTGTGTAGGACCTTGATGGCGGCGCGACGCTGCAGGAGGGGATTCTCCGCCTCGTACACCTCGCCGAACCCGCCCTCGCCAAGCAGACGCACGATCTTGAAGTTTCCAAAGCTTTGTCCAGCTGCCACCGCCATGCTGACGAGTCCTCTCCTGCGCGGATACTACGACAAGCCCGAAATTTCCGGAGGGCTTTCGACACAAGAGAAGATGCTTTCACCGGCAAGGTAGGAGGCGACCGACCTCGGCGGCCTGGCAGTCGGGCGCGCACGCCAGCCCAATCTTGTGTTGCGCATCACGAAACCTGCGCCGATAATACGCGGGAGCGTGATCGGGACGAGCATTGGCAACTACCAGATCCAGCGCCTCATCGGAGAGGGGGGGATGGGAAAGGTCTACCTGGCCTTGCATCCGGGTATCGGCCGGCAGGCCGCGGTCAAGGTTCTCACTCCCAGCGATGCGGCCGACCCCCAGATCGTAAGCCGATTCATCACCGAGGCGCGCGCCGCGAACGCCATCCGCCACCCCAACATCGTGGACATCTACGACTCGGGCGTGCTCGCGGGAGGCACGCCCTATATCGTCATGGAGTACCTCGACGGCGAAACCTTGAAGCAGGCGCTGACCCGCGGACCATTGCCCCTCGATGAAGCCATCGACTGGGGTTGTCAGATCGCCGAGGCGCTGGCCGCAGCGCATGCCCACGAGGTCGTGCACCGGGATCTCAAACCCGACAACCTGTTCCTCGTCACGGATCCCCGGCGCCTGGAAAAGAAGCAGGTCAAGGTGCTGGACTTCGGCATCGCCAAGCTGCAAAACCGTACCCTCGATCAGGTGCACAAGACCCGCACGGGCTCGCTCTTGGGGACGCCGCTCTACATGTCGCCCGAGCAATGCATGAGCGCGAAGGACATCGACTTTCGTACCGACCTCTACTCGCTCGGCGTGATCCTCTACGAGATGGTCACCGGCAGGCGTCCTTTCGAGGGGGATGGCGTGTACGCGGTCATCAGCATGCACATCAACGAACCGCCGGCGCCGCCCAGCACCTATCGCCCCGATCTTCCGAGCGAGCTGGAGGCGATCATCATGCAAGCCCTGGCGAAGGATCCGGCCCTGCGCCAGGAATCGATGGCCGTGCTCCTGTCGCGGTTGGAGCTGGTGCGAGGCAATAGCGCGGGCAGCAGTGAGGCGCTGGCGCGCGTGCATTCGCAACGGATCAGGGCGATTGCCTTGCCGACCTCGCGACAGGCCACCGTGTCCGAGATCAAGACCCTCGGCGATACGGCGGTGTCCAAGCAGGTGACCGGGCAGACCGGCGTCACCCACAGCGGCGCGCGATTCCGATTTGTCCTCCTCGGCGTGGTTGCGGCATCCCTTGTGGGCATTTACGTCTTGAGCAACCTTGGTGGCAAGCCGAAGACCGTGTTGCGCGAGCGCCCCTCGGTGCCAGTCGCATTCGTCCCGATCTCGCCACCGCCACCCGCCGTGCCCTTGCCTGTCGACATGAGGCTCGAAAGCGTACCGTCCGGCGCCAGCGTCTACGTCGAGGGTGCTCTCGTCGGCACGACCCCAGCCTCCTACAAGGCGGCAGGCACCAGCGCGCCCGTCGAATTCACGTTTCGCTTGCAAGGCTTCGAGGCGGAAAGAATACGGGCCTTGCCCTCCCGGGGGCTGACCGTCAGCGCCAAGTTCGCCACCCCTGTCCCGGCCGTGCGCCGAACCTCGGCGAAACGCAGGCGCGCCAGCAAATCGGCCGCAGAGCCGCCGACCGACATCCAGATCGAACGCTGACCACGGCCACCATGAGATCGACGCTTCTCGCCCTCCCGATCGTCGGGTTTCTCCTTTCGGCGCCCATGGCGGAAGCCGCGAATGCGCCGACACCGCTGCCTCTCGCGGGGCAGGCAGACGAAGCCCAGTTTCACTTCTTGCGCGGCAATCGCGCCTATCAGGAGAAGCGTTTCGAAGACGCACTGGCGTCTTACTACCTTTCCAATCGGCTGGTGCCCAACCGCAACGTGCAATTCAACATCGCCCGCTGCCTGAATCGGCTCGGCCGATACGACGAGGCCTACCGCGCATGGTCCACGCTGCTCGCCACGGCGCTCCCGCAGAAAGACCAGCAGGCCGTTCGCGACGCCATCGATCAGTTGCGGCCGCACCTTGCGCTGGTTGAGATCGAAACCACGCCACCGGGCGCCACCATCTACGCCGGGCGCCGCGATCTCGGCGCGCTCGGCAGCACCCCCAAGAGCCTTGCCTTGCGTCCGGGGCCCACCAAGATCATCCTCGACCACGAGGGCTATCGCACCGTGCAGCTCGCGGTCGAGCCCGTGCAGGGAAAGCAAGTCAGGCTGTCGGCCGTGCTCGAGAGGATCTACGGCGAGATCGAGATCCGACGCGCGCCGGTGACGGCGGAGGTTAGACGCGATTTCCTGGACGGCGAGGTCCTGCTCCGTGGAACGGGAAAGGTCAAGGTCTTGCCCGGTCCGCTGGTGTTGTTCGTGTCCGCGCCGGGGTACCAGACCGAACGTCTGATGGTGAACGTCCTCCCCGACGACACCTTGCCGGTGGATGTGCTGATGGCGCCCGCCGTGGCCCCGACGGGCGTCCTGGTGGTGCGCTCCAACATCTCCGGCGCGCTCATTCGCGTCGACGGCAAGGAAGCGGGGTTCGCCCCGGCGGTCATCGATGGGGTTCCCGCAGGCCTTCGCCGGGTGGAGATTCTGGCGGAAACCCGCCGGCCATTCACCACGACGGTCGAGGTGAAGAAGGGGGAGCGCGCCTTCGTCGATGCGTATCTCGGACATGCCGACCCGGAGGTCACCGCGGCGACCAAGTCCTCCATCGCCTCCGAATCCGCGCCAGCCTCGGTCACCATCGTCACCGCCGACGAGATCGCGGCCTTCGGCTACACCTCGCTCACGGAAGCGCTGGCCGGCGTTCGCGGCACATTCACCTCGAACGACCGCAGCTATGAATCGGTGGGATTCCGCGGCTTCTCGCCGCCCGGCGACTACACCAATCGCGTGCTGGTGCTGATCGACGGTCACTCGACCAACGACGCGGTCACCGGCCAGGGCTATGTCGGACACGATTTCGATGTGGATCTGGCCAACGTGGCCCGCATCGAGATCGTACGCGGGCCGGGTTCGGTTCTCTACGGAACCGGGGCGCTTTTCGGCGTCATCAACGTGGTCACCCGCCGAGCGAGGGAGGGCGCCCATGCCGCGATCGATACCATGGCCGGAACCGTGGGCCTGGTTTCGGGACGCGCTACCGCCAGTGCCCGCAAGGGCAACGCCGAGCTGATGCTCAGCGCGGCCGCCATGGAGTCCGACGGGGACAGCCGCTACATCTGGCCGTCTTCGCAGACTGGCGGCGCGCCGATCACGGTGCTGGGCGCCGATGGCGAAGCGGCGAGACACGCGGATGTCGTGGGCCGGCTGGGGCCTCTTTCTCTGCGGGCCGGCTACAACGACCGAAAGAAGTACCTGCCCACCGGAGCCTACGACACCCAGCCGGTCTTCGGCACCTACAACCACGACCGTCGCGGCTATGCGGAATTGACGTTCGACCGCGCGGTCCACGGCGTGCAAGTGGCCGCCCGTGCCGCGTACGACGCGAGCTGGTACCACGGAAATTTCATCAATATCGATCCCACGGCGGCACCCGATGAGAATCTCAAGGCCCAGTGGATCACCGAGGAATTGCGGATTGGACTACCGAGATTTCTCCGACAGCAAGTGACCCTCGGCGGCGAAGTGATCCAGGAGTTGCTGATGCGGGCCGATGAGCCCATCGCGGGCAATCCCGACGTCGGCAAGGATCTGATCGTCTCCACCTACCTGGTTGACGACATCCGCGTGTCGAGTCGTCTGAGCGCGAATCTGGGCTTGCGCAGTGACAGCTACACCAGAAGCTCCGGAACCACGGTCAGCCCACGCATCGCGATCGTGGGCAAACCGTACGAGAACGGGAATACCAAGCTGTTCTTCGGACGATCTTTCCGTGCCCCCTCGCCCAACGAGCGCGCCAACAACCCTAGCGAGAGGTTGAGTCCGGAAACCATCTGGAGCGGGGAGATCGAGCACTCGCACGCGATCAATGACGACGTGCATGTCGTCGGCGCGATCTTCGCCAACTGGCTCAGCGATCTGCTGGTGTTGCAAGATGCGCCGCAATATGGGCGGCAAATCTACGTCAATGACGGCAACCGGATACGCAGCCTGGGAGCCGAGGGCGAGGCACGCTGGGAGCCGGGGGGCGGCACCCTGCTTTCACTGTCCATCACCCGGCAGCGGGTAGAGGAAATGACGGCGACGGGAGACGTGCCGTTCCTCAACGCACCCGAGACCATGGTCAAATTGCGCTTGCTGTGTCCTCTGGTCGGGACCGCACTACGGCTGGGCAGCGAGTTGGTGCTGGATTCGGGGCGGCATTTCCGCCAGGACGACCCGACGCAACCGCTGCTAGACAACCGCGTCGACGACGCCTACTTGTGGAATCTGAGCGCCTCCGGCGAATATCGAGCCTACCACCTGCGGTACTTCGCGGGGCTCTACAACCTGCTCGATGTGCACGACATGCGAACGGGATACCCCACCAGCGTGGATTATCCTCCCAACTTGATCCCGCGCTACGGCCGATCCATGCGTGCCGGTCTGTCGCTGGCATTCTAGCGCGCCGCCCGTTACAAAGGGCGCGCAAATTCGACTAGTTTGGTCCGATTTATGAACTAGATTTCGGCCATGAGATTCCGATGTGCTCCAAACCCGTGGCGGTCCGGATTCGTGACCCTCTTGCTGCTGTCGGCCTGCGCGTCCTCCGGCACCGCCAAGGGGCCGGGCGCACCCTTGCCAGCCGGCAGCGTCCTGCCCGACGTCACCGGCACGGACCAAAACGGCCAACCTGTCCACCTCAAGTCGCTGCAGGGACATCCCCTGTTGGTCTACTTCTACCCGAAAGCCGGCACCCCGGGATGCACCAAGGAAGCATGCTCCTTTCGCGATGCCTGGCAACGATACGTGGCCGCGGGGGTGCGGGTGGTAGGCGTGTCCCACGACACCGTGGCCGATCAGGCGGCCTTTGCACACGCGCACGGCCTTCAGTTCCCCTTGATTTCCGATAGCGATGGGCGATGGGGGAGAGCCTTTGGCGTACCCCTGCGCCTGTGGAAGTATTACTCGCGTGTCAGCTTCCTCGTCGACCGCAAGGGCATCGTATTCAAGACCTATCTGGACGTCGATCCTGGGGTGCACGCGGCCCAGGTTCTGGCAGATGCCAAGGGGCTATGATCGATGGAATTGGTCCGCGTTCTGGGTCAATTGTTGGGCATGCCCTCATCGCACCAGGACTGAAACATTTGCTTATTGGCCGAAGAAAGCCCTCCGCCCGGAGGCATGATCCCGCTCTGGATGGCGCTGTTCGCGGCGTTCGCATTCGCCTTCGCACCGTTGTAGTTGCTCAGGTTGATGCCGGCTGCAGGATTCGAACCGCCGTGGCAACTCGTGCAGCTTGCGCTGAGCATCGGAGCGACTTGCGTCGCGTAACTCACCGTTGACCCGGTGCCGGCATCCCGTCCGGAACCGCCACCTGAACCTCTGGCACCACCAACCTGGGTGGCGCCACCCGTGCCGGACACCCCACCGCTGCCCGATCTGCCGCCGGTCCCGGGCAGACCGCCGCCAGTCCCCGTGGAATTGCCGCCCGTTCCCAACCTGCCCCCAGTGCCAGCAGTGCCGCCCGAGCCAGATGCACCTCCGCTACCACCGCTGCCGGCGACTCCTTCCGAACCGCCCGCGCCCGCGCTGCCGCCGCTTCCCGCAAATCCGCCCAAACCGCCCGAGCTACCGCCGCTCCCCCGAGACCCACCCGAACCGCCCGCGCCCGTGCTGCCCCCAACTTCCATCGAGCCGCCCGAGCCCACGCTGCCGCCGCTGCCCCCGACTCCGCCAGAACCGCCCACGCCGGCGCTGCCACCGGAGCCTCCATTTCCGACGTCTCCTCCGCTGCCCCCAGCTCCCCCGGAGGGTCTGCCGCCGGAGGCATCGCCACCCTTTCCCTCGTAGTAAGGGGACGAGGGATCTGTGTTGTTGCAGGCCGCCGTCACCGTGGTCAGTAGCCACACTGCCAAAACCGGGCATCTACGCGTCGTCATACTCTCTCTCCTTCGCCTCGGCGCACCCGTCAATCATCGTTGCGAGGACCTGGCGGATTTCGAAACCATGGGGTCCAATGTCTGTTCCCCAAGGTTAGATGCAGCAGGCAGGCCTCACTACTTAAATTCCGACCTTGCGACTCCTTATTTGTCGTAGCGACCGAAATCACCAGACTCGTGGACGATTGCTTCCATCGCGGAGTTGGCCCCGCGCTCACCTCGACTGGCCATGAGGGGCTTGCGAATCCATTCCCGTCCGCGTGCGACGGGGACGCACCTGACGCAGGCGAACAGGGTCGCAGGAATCTCCCCCATTCAGCCACCGTCACAGGTGTCTTGGTATGTCTTTCACCCACATGGGCTCATCACGGTGATGGCACGCCGCAACGCCGACCAAGTTGCCCGGTTTCAGGTACAATGGATCGGTCCTCGAAGTGATCACGAAGTGACCACCGGGTCAGCGCAGGAGCGACTTCATGTTGAAAACTAGATTGCACGATTCCCTGGCCTTTCTTGCCGCACCGAGTGTGACCATCGCGATGCTGGTGCTCGGCACCGGCTGTCAAGGCGCCGGTTCTGTAGGCGTTCCCTCCACGGCCGATTCGGGGCCGAGCGTCACGCCCGACGCCCAGTGGGTATTGCCAGATACACCCATCGGCACCTTTCCCGACGGTGGCGGGTCGGGGGCCTTCGATGGAGGCGTCTGCCAGCCCCTTACGAGTTGCAAGGTCGCGGGCGGACAGTACTGCGGGGTCATCGGCGATCGCTGCACAGGCAGCCTGAACTGCGGCGACTGTCCGACGGGCTTCTCGTGCGTCGGCGGGCTCTGCACCAGCGGCTCCGGCTACGATGCGGGCCAGCTCACGACGTGCACGGTGGCCGGCGGGACCTACTGCGGAGACATCGGAGATGGCGCGGGTGGGAAGCTTTCCTGTGGCGCCTGCCCGGCAGGCTGGACCTGTTCCAACGGCCTCTGCACCGGTGATCCCGGCGTCTGTAGCCCGAGGGCGTGCGGAACTGGAACGAACAAGTACTGCGGCACCATCGGCGATGACTGCGGCCATGCCGAGGACTGCGGGGCGTGCGAGGCGGACCAAGTGTGCACGAACAACCAGTGCGTGCCGGCGACGGGCTGCGTGGCCGCCACCTGCACGCCGACCGGCGGCCAGTACTGCGGCGGGGTGCTCGGCGACGGCTGCGGCGGCTCGATCACCTGCGCCGACTGCACGACACCCGGGTGGACGTGCCAGAACCACCTGTGCAAAGGGGGCGCCTCCTGCACGCCTGTCGCCTGCGGCACCGGCGCCGGCAAGTATTGCGACGTCATCGGGGATGGCTGCGGCGCAAGTGAAGACTGCGGCGCCTGCATCGCCGGCGAAACCTGCAAGAACAACCAGTGCGTGGCGGCCAATTGCGCGCCGCTGACCTGCACCCCTCCCGGCGGACAGTACTGCGGCGGCCAGGTCGGCGACGGCTGTGGCGGCGCGCTCGCCTGCAATGTGGCCTGTCCGGCGGGCTGGATCTGCAAGGATCACCTGTGCGTCGGCGGCTTGACTTGCCAGCCGCTCACCAGTTGCGGCAACGGCACGCCCTTCAACTTTTGCGGCGATGTCGGCGATGGTTGTGGTGGTACCCTTCACTGCAGCAGCGACTGTGCCACCGGCCAGGTTTGCGATACGACCACCGGACTTTGCAAGGGCGATGCGACATGCGTGCCGGCAACCTGCAAGAACGGCTCGCTGTTCAACTACTGTGGCGATGTCGGCGACGGTTGCGGCGGCACCCTCCACTGCGGCAACGACTGCGCTGGCGGCCAGGCCTGCGATGCCACGACCGGACTTTGCAAGGGCGATGCTACCTGCGTTCCCGTCGCGTGCGACAACGGCACCTCGTTCAAGTACTGCGGCGTGACCGGCGACGGCTGCGGCGGTACCCTCCCGTGCGGCGACGACTGCGGCGCAAACCAGGTGTGCGGTTCGGATGGGATCTGCAAGGGCGATGCACGCTGCGTTCCCTTGACTTGCAGCAACGGTACCCCATTCAGTTATTGCGGCAGCATCGGCGACGGGTGCGGCGGAATGATCGCGTGCGGAACCGCCTGTGGCGCCAACCAGGTGTGCGGTCTGGATAATCTGTGCAAAGGCGATTCCTCCTGCGTCCCCAAGACCTGCGACAACGGAACCGCCTTCAAGTACTGCGGTATCGTCGGAGACGGCTGTGGTGGCGCGCTCGCCTGCAGCACCGACTGCGGCGCCGGCAAGGTGTGCGACACCAGCAAGGGGCTCTGCAAGGGTGACAGCACTTGCACCCCACTTTCCGCATGCACCAACGGTACGGAGTTCAACTTCTGTGGCACCATAGGCAACGGTTGTGGTGGCAGCTTGACCTGCTCCACCAACTGTGGCGCCGGCAAGGTGTGCGACGCCAACACCGGTCTGTGCAAGGGTGACGCCTCGTGCGCCCCCACGACTTGCACTGCCTCGAATGGAGGCATCTACTGCGGCGGGCCTATTGGCAACGGCTGCGGCGGCGCCATCACTTGTCCTGCCTGCCCCACGGGTTTCACCTGCGAGGACAACGCCTGCGTGTGCACCGGCAGCAATTGCGGCCAGTGCTCGGGCCTGCAGTGTCAGGTCGCCGCGTGCGATGCCGGCAGCACCACCCTCAGCGGCAAGGTGTTCACGCCGGCTGGCGCCCCGCCTGCGGGCGACCCGGTCTACAACGCGCTGGTGTATATTCCCAACGGGCCGCTGTCCACCATCACGGACGGTCCGTCGTGCGATCAGTGCACCGCCCTCACCTCGGACCAGGCCGTGGCGGGCGCCATCTCGGGACCGGATGGAAGCTTCACCATCGCCAACGCCCCCACGGGGACCGGCATTCCCCTGGTCGTGCAACTCGGCAAGTGGCGTCGGCAGATCACCGTCGATATCACCCATAGCTGCGGCGACAACCCCATTCCCGACGGCACCGTCCGGCTGCCGAGGAACCACAGCGAAGGCAATATCCCGCTCACCGCGGTCACCACCGGATCGGTCGACGCCCTCGAATGCGTGATCCGCAAGATGGGCGTCGATGCCTCCGAGTTCACGGCGCCTACGGGCACGGGACGAATCCGGATCTACAGGGAGACGGGGGCGACGCTCGCATCCGGGACAACGCCCGATGCCTCCTCTCTGTGGGGCGGCACGGGGCCAAACGGCGGCAGCGGCACCAATGGGCAACCCGGGCTTTCCAGCTACGACATGGTTCTCCTACCCTGCCCGGGCGACTCGCCAAGCGGTGGCAACAACCCCAGCACGGCCGGAGCGGCTCCCTCGAGGGCGCAAACAGATGCGCCCGGTTACCCAAATCTTCTCAACTACACGACCGCGGGTGGACGCGCCTTCGTCACGCACTATAGCTGGAAGTTCATCGCGCCATCGCGCAGCCCGTTCCCCGCTACCGCCAACTGGCAGCTCGCTGGGAATCCCCAGGAGGTGCAGGAGACGCGCTACTACGTGGGCGCGGGCAGCACCAACCCGCCGAGCTATCTGGCCATCACCGGCGAAGTCAACACCGCCTTCACGAAAGGGGCCGGCTTCGCGCAGTGGCTCGTCAACATCGGGGCGGGGACCACGGCGGGCGGAGTCACCACGATGCTCCTCAACAATGTCGCCCACGTCGCCAACAGCGTCATCGAAGGGACCGTGTCGAACCCCATCAGTCAGGCCTGGTTGACATCTCCTTCGGCCTGGCGCCAATACAAGGGTAGCTCGGCCTCCACCTGCACGGATGCAAATCACTCCAGCAGCAACTGCATCCAGCAGCAATTCGCGCACGAGTTCAGTTTCAATACGCCGGTCGGTGCGACGGTCGACCGGCAGTGCGGCCGCGTCGTCTACAGCGGCTTTCACGTGAATCAACCCTCGGGCAGCTCGACGACGCCAGGCTACTGCACCGGCAGCTTCACCGCGCAAGAGAAGGTCCTCGAGTTCATGATGCTCGACCTCGCCTCGTGCATCAGTATCGGCACGCCGCCGCCGCCCGTGATCCCACCCCCGTCGTCGCAGCCGCCACCGCCACCGCCACCGCCCGCCCCACCGCCGCCGCCTTCTTCGCCCGCGGCGCCACCGCCACCGCCGGCCCCGCCGCCGCCGGCCCCGCCGCCACCGGCCACGACGCCGCCCGTGCCACCTTCGCCTCCGGTGCCGCCGCCACCCCCGCCGCCACCGCCGGTCGCGGCCCCGCCGCCACCACCCCCACCGCCGCCATCCGAAACCACACCGCCGCCCCCGCCGCCCCCACCGCCTCCTCAAATCTGGATTCCGTGACCATCGAGGCGGCGATCGGAAGGGTCGCCGCCCTCATCCGGGACATCTCGGATTGGCGAGGTATGCTTTTGCCCAGGAGACGACCCATGGACAAAGCAGAACAACTCTCCCTCATCGCACGCTACGAGTCCGCCATCGACCCGCTCATCGATTTCGTGAAAGACGCTCCCGCGGAGGCGGTCGGTTTTCGGCCGAACCTTCCTGGCGCCTGGAGCATCCGGGACCACGCGGTTCATTTTCTCGACGCTGACGCCTTCGCCTACGGCCGCCTGCGCCTGGCCGTCACCCAACCCGGTGCGGAAGTCTTCGTGTGGAACGAAGTGGCATGGCAGGAGAGAGCCAAGTACGAAACCGGAGACGCGCTCGCTTCCCTGGAGACCGCGCGCGCGCTTCGTCGCGTGGTCTGCGCGATGGCCAGGGCGCTCGCGGATTCGGACTGGGAAACCTACTATGTCCGCCATCCACAGCGGGGGCGCATGAGCCTGGCGGATATCTTCAAGCATTACACCGACCACGCCCAGTTCCACCTCAGCTATTTCCGCCGCAACCTGGATGCATTCAAGGAAGCCGCGGCCTGAACCACCGCCCAAAGGGACCTATTCGGTCTCCTACCGCTGGCGTCAGGTGGTTGTGTGAGGCATAACCCACTTGATCGATGCATATTCCTCCACTCGACCCGAAGCACGCCCCTCTTTCCGGTTCGCAAACAGCCCAGTTCAACGCCTTTGCCGCCAGTCTTGCGCCGGACCAGACCGCCTGGTTGCTCGGGTATCTGACCGCAACCCACCGCCTTCAGGGCGGCGATGACGGGGCCGCGGCGGCAAACGTCGAGGGTGGTTCGGATCGACAGCTGACCGTTCTCTTCGCTTCGCAAACCGGCAATGCGGCGCAGGTGGCGAACCTCCTCACGCGGGCGGCTCTTGCCGCAGGCGTCCGTGCGGTAGCAGTAAGCACATCGGACTACAAACCCGCGAACCTTCGCAGCGAACGCCATTTGGTTCTGGTGGCGAGTACCCAGGGGGAAGGCGACCCGCCGGACTCGGCGGTCGAATTCCACCGCTTCCTGTTCGGCAAGCGCGCGCCGCGCTTGGAGGGGTTGCACTTCGCCGTGCTCGCTCTTGGCGACTACAGCTACGCGAATTTCTGCAAGGCCGGGGCCGATTTCGACAGTCGCCTGGAGGAGCTGGGAGCCCAGCGCGTCTTGGCGCGCGTCGACTGCGACGTCGATTTCCAGGCCGCGGTCGAGGCCTGGCAGGGACAGGTGATCGACACCTTCAAGAATCTCTTGCCTTCCAGCGGCGCTGCGCCAGCCCATGCACCGACGACACCTGCCTTGGCCAGCGAAATCTCGGGCTACGACAAGGCACGACCATTCTCTGCCGCGGTTCTGGAGCGCATCAACCTCAACGGCCGCGGTTCGGAAAAGAAGACCTTTCACCTGGAACTGTCGCTTACCGGTTCAGGCATCGCCTACCAGCCTGGCGACGCCGTCGGCATCCTGCCGCGGAATTCACCCGGCTACGTGCGCGAGTTACTCGCCGCGGCCCACCTAGCGCCGGATGACGGCGTCAGCGTGGACGGTAAGGAACGCCCTCTCGTCGAGGTTCTGGTCGACACCTTTGAAATCACCACCATCACACGCCCCTTCGTCAAGGCCTATGCTGCCGAACTCAAGATCGCCGACCTGAGCGCCTTGCTCGAGAAGGGCCAGGAGCGAGAATTCCAGGAGTTCGTCCACGGCCGCGGAGATCGTCGACCTGCTGCAAGCCTTTCCGCCGAGCGACCTCAGCGGCCAGACCTTCGTCGGCATGCTTCGCCGCTTGCAGCCGCGCCTCTACTCGATCGCATCGAGCCTGCTTGCACACGAAGAAGAGGTTCACCTTCTCGTCGGTCTCACCCGCTACGAGAGTCACGGGCGCGTGCGCGAGGGCGTGTGCTCGTCTTTCGTGTGCGAGCGCTTGGGAGACGACGAACCGCTGCGCATCTACCCGTCACCAAACCCCAACTTCAAGCTGCCCGAGAACCCCGACGCGCGCGTCATCATGATCGGCCCCGGCACCGGGGTAGCGCCGTTTCGCGCGTTCGTCGAGGAACGCGAAGCCCTGGGTTGCCGCGGGCGAAATTGGCTGTTCTTCGGCGACCAACACTTCGCCACCGATTTTCTCTATCAGGTCGAGTGGCAACGCTGGCACAAGAGTGGGGTACTGTCCCACCTGGATCTGGCCTTCTCGCGCGACCAGCCGGAAAAGGTCTATGTGCAACATCGCATGGGCGAACGCGGTCGCGATCTGTACGCGTGGTTGCAGGATGGCGCACATGTCTACGTGTGCGGCGACTCCAGCCAAATGGCGACCGATGTCCACGAAGCACTCATTTCCATCGTCGGCAAGGAAGGCGGGAAGAGCCGCGATGCCGCGGTGGAGTACGTCGAGAATCTCCATGCAAGCAAACGCTACCAGCGAGATGTCTACTAGTTCCCTCCCCCGCGGAGCAAGCAAGGCCATGCCCAGTCCATGCGGCGAATCAAGGATGGTGTTTCCATGAGCGATGAAGTCGAGCCCGCCCCGGGCAGCAGCGAAAGCGAATACATCAAGGACGCGAGCAACTACCTGCGCGGCACCATCGCGCAGGGCCTGCGCGACACAATCACCGGCGGCATCGCGGCGTCCGACCAGCAATTGCTGAAGTTCCACGGGATGTATCAGCAAGACGATCGTGACGTCCGCATCGAGCGCCAGCGACAGAAACTGGAGCCGCTACACGGCTTCATGGTGCGGGTTCGCGTGCCTGGCGGGGTGTGCACGCCCGGCCAGTATCTCGATCTGGACCGCCTCGCCCTCGCCTATGGCGGTGGCTCCCTGCGCCTGACCACGCGCCAGACCTTTCAGCTCCACACCATCCCCAAGCGCAACCTGCGCCAAACCGCGCAGGACATCCACAAGACATTGCTCGATACCATTGCGGCCTGCGGGGACGTGAACCGCAACGTGATGTGCAATCCCAACCCGTTCATCTCGTCCCTGCACGGGGAGGTCCACGCATGGGCCAAACGCGTGAGCGAACACCTCTTGCCCCGCACCCATGCGTACCACGAGATCTGGCTGGACGACGAGCTGGTGGCGGGTGGCGAATCTCCCGACGATAGCGAACCCCTCTACGGCAAGCACTACCTTCCGCGCAAGTTCAAGATCGCCATGGCCGTGCCTCCCAGTAACGACGTCGACGTCTTCGCCAACGACCTCGGCTTCATCGCCATCGCCGACAAGGACAGGCTGGTCGGTTTCGACGTGACGGTCGGCGGCGGCATGGGCATGACCCATGGCGAACGCGCAACCTATCCACGCCTCGGCGACGTGATCGGCTTTTGCTCGACCGACGACGTCATCGCCGTCGCGGAAGCCGTGCTCACCACGCAGCGCGATTTCGGCGACCGCACGAATCGCAAGCACGCCCGTCTCAAGTACACCATCGACGACCGCGGCTTGGCCTGGTTCAAGGGCGAGGTCGAGCGGCGTCTCGGTCACGCACTCGCGTCGGCGCGGCCGTTCGTCTTCGAAAGCAACGGAGACCGCTACGGCTGGGTCAAGGGCGTGAGCGGCACATGGCACTTCACGCTATTCATCATGAACGGCCGTATCCGGGACGAACCCGGACGACCGCTGCTCACGGCGCTACGCGAGATCGCGCATGCTCACGATGGCGATTTTCGTCTGACCGGGAATCAAAACCTGATGATCGCCAACGTCAGCCAGTCGAACAAGCGTCGCATCGACGACTTGCTCGAACATCACCGGCTCAAGGACGGTATCGCGAAGACCGGCCTTCGACTCTCCGCCATGGCCTGCGTGGCCCTGCCGACGTGTGGCCTGGCGATGGCCGAATCCGAGCGTTACCTGCCGAGCCTGCTCGACAAGCTCGACGCCATCTTGCACAAGGCGGGGCTGGAAAAGGAACCCATCGTCATTCGCATGACCGGATGCCCGAATGGCTGCGCGCGCCCATACATCGCCGAGATCGGCCTGGTCGGGAAGAATCTAGGCAAGTATAACCTCTACCTCGGCGGCGGATTCGTCGGCGACCGGCTGAGCAAGCTGTTCCGCGAGAACCTTGCCGAAGAGGACATCGTGGCGGTCCTGGAGCCCATCATTTCGCGTTACGCGCGGGAGCGAAACCCCGGCGAGCGATTCGGCGACTTCGTCATCCGAGCCGGTTACGTCAAAGCCACGCGGGAGGGCAAGGACTTCCACGACTGATCGCGAACATCATCCCCGTCCGTGAGACTTTGACTTGAATCCGGACGGCGCTAGTCTTCTTGCGGCGCCATGCGACGCCGGGAGCGAGACCGATGAAAGCACCGACTACGACCCACAGCCCGCCAGAAGATCCATCGCAAGACGCCGGCAGCCAAGTCACGCCCTTGCCGAATGGCCAGGGTGGCATCGGCGAACTCGACGCGATGGGAGAATTGCCCGCTTCCACGCGGGTATTCAAGAGCGGACGGTGTGGTGCGCGTTCCTTTCCGTCGGATCGCGCTGGCGCCCGGCGAGGGCCCCCTGGAAGTCTACGACACCTTCGGCCCGCGCCCCGTCGATCTGGGCAAGGGGTTGCCCCGACTGCGCCAACCCTGGATCGACCAGCGCGTGGCCCGTGGAGATGGAAACTTCAGCCAAATGCACTATGCCCGCAAAGGCGAGCTGACCGAGGAGATGCGCTTCGTAGCCCTGCGTGAAAACGTCGCACCAGAATTCGTGCGCGACGAGGTCGCGTGCGGCCGCGCCATCATTCCCGCCAACCGCAATCATCCCGAGGCCGAGCCCATGGTCATTGGCCGCGGTTTCCTGGTCAAGATCAACGCCAACATCGGCAACTCCCCGGTCAGCTCGACCATCGCCGAGGAGGTCGACAAACTGCGCTGGGCCGTCAAGTGGGGTGCCGACACCGTCATGGATCTCTCGACTGGCCCGCAAATCCATGAAACGCGCGAATGGATCCTGCGCAATTCACCCGTGCCCGTGGGAACCGTCCCCATCTACCAGGCCCTCGACAAGGTGAAAGGCAAGGCCGAGGACTTGAACATCGAGGTCTTCCTGGAGACGCTCGTCGAACAAGCCGAGCAAGGCGTGGACTATTTCACCATTCACGCGGGCGTTCTGCTTCGCTACGTGCCCCTGACAGCCAAGCGCATCACCGGCATCGTCTCGCGTGGTGGTTCCCTCATGGCCAGGTGGTGCCTGGCTCATCACGAGGAGAATTTCCTCTACACGCACTTCGAGCGCATCTGCGAAGTCATGAAGAAATACGATGTCGCGTTCAGTCTGGGCGACGGTTTGCGCCCCGGCTGCACCGCCGACGCGAACGACCAGGCGCAGTTCGCCGAACTGGAAACCCTTGGCGAGCTCACCGAGATCGCTTGGCGCCACGACGTGCAGGTCATGATCGAAGGCCCCGGCCACGTGCCCATGCACAAGATTCGCGAGAACATGGACCGCCAGCTGGCAGCCTGTCACGAAGCCCCGTTCTACACCCTGGGCCCGCTCGTGACCGACATCGCCCCCGGCTATGACCACATCACGTCCGCCATCGGCGCGGCGATGATCGGCTGGTTCGGCACGGCCATGCTCTGCTACGTCACGCCCAAGGAACACCTGGGTCTGCCCAATCGCAAGGACGTGAAGGACGGCGTGATCGCGTACAAGATCGCCGCCCATGCCGCCGACCTGGCCAAGGGGCACCCGGGCGCCACCGTTCGCGACGACGCCCTTTCACGCGCGCGCTTCTCCTTTCGTTGGGAGGATCAATTCAATCTCTCGCTCGATCCCGACACGGCTCGCCAGTTCCACGACGAGACCCTGCCCGCGCCCGCGGCCAAAGGCGCCCATTTCTGTTCGATGTGTGGCCCGCAGTTCTGTTCCATGCGCATTTCCCAGGATCTGCGCGCGGACGCGATCGCGGAGGGGTTGCGCGACAAGGCCGCCGAGTTCCGGGCCGGTGGACAAGCCATCTACGTTGCCCCCGCCGAGAGCCAAGTCGAGGACTACTCGGAGGACATCGAACGATCCGAGATCGGGTAGGATCGTTCGCGTAGGGTCATCCGTCAGCCTGGATTCTCGATGAACTTACACTGTTTGCTGCACGGCTGGCCGGTGCCACCGTTGTTGCTGCCCAGGTCGCAGTCTTCTCCGGAGTCGACGATGCCGTCGCCGCAGAAGTGCGGGACCGTGCAACCGAGCGTGCACCCACCTTGGCCATAGGTGGCGCCATTGTTCTTACCGTTGTCACACTCCTCGGGTCCATCGGGCGATCCTTGCACGACGCTGTCGCCGCAGAAGGGCCCGAACTTGCACTGGGTCGTGCAGCCACCGTAGGTGCTGTCGTTGTTCGGCCCGGTGCAATCCGCAGGGGTCTCCCCCGAGCCATCGCCACAGTCGCATTCCTCGCCGCCCGACACGACGCCATCGCCGCAGCGAGGCCCGCAATTCGACTTCTTGGTGGTGAATCCGTTGAGCGTGAGCTGGTAATTCGACTCGGGAGGGTGCCGATCGGCGCCGAAGATGGCGATCTCGTAGACCTTGCCCGTATTGAGACCCAAGGTGACGGTGTGGACCCGGAAATCGTCGGGCGTCGCGGCGGCCGGGGGCGTGGAGTTGGTCGGCGAGCAGGCGGTCGAACCGGCGGTGACCCCCGTGATGTTCCCGGCGGTGTCGAGGCAGCCGCCTTCCGTGACCTGCGCGTCGCCCGGATCCCCGGTGACCGTGACCTTGCCAGGCAACTGTTGGTGAACGCCACCGAGGTCGAGAACCAGAACCCCGTTGATGAAGATGAAGAGATCGTCATCCCCGAAGAAGCTGAGTGAAATGCCGGTGGCGCCATCGTACGCGAAGTAGTAGCGCGCTTCGTCCGTGAAGTAGGAGTCGTGCTTGACGCCTGGAATGCCCGAAACCCAGCAGCCGTTGCTGAGCGGGTTCTGGCCAGGGCAATCGGACTGGACCACGCGTGGCGGGAAGAGATACTGGTCGCCTTGACAAGTCGTCCAGATGGGATTTCCGTTGCCATGGTTCCAGTAGGGCCAGAGATTGCACAGCGTGGCCTGGCTGGCATTCAGGGTATCGAGCGGGAAGAAGCCACCCTGGGCAAGATGCGACGTACTGGCGTATTGGTAGATGTTCGTGCCGATCGAAGCCATCTCGAGCACGCCGGTGAAGGTCTTGTTCACCGTAGAGTCATCGTTGAACCACTGTTTGAAGCTATTGGCATCCTTGTAGGCAGGCGTCGTTCCCTTCCAGATCGGTCCCCCGGGGGTGCTGGCGGTATAGCCCGTGATGGTGCCCGTGTACGCGCCGGTCGTGCTCGTCGTAGCGACCGCAGCGCCAACGGCCCCTCCCTGGTAGCCAGCGTTGCCGTCGGAAAGTGGACTGTCATTGGCGGCTTGGGTGTAGTTGCCGGGGATGCGGCTCGAATTGCCGATGTTCCAATCGCTGAATTGGCAAGCACAGGTCTTGGTCGTGCCGGGCTGCGGTTTCCCGTTCAACAGACTCGCGGCCACGATGCCCCAGCAGCGCGCGGTCGAGTCGTTGCCCTTCGCCGGCCCGCCCGAGTTGGGGACGCAAATGGTGGTGGGCGACTTGGAACCATTGTACTTCGTGCCCAGGAAGAAGAAGTCCGGGTGGCCGCCCGATGAAACGTTCTCGGGTTGGAAGTCGCGGTAGATGATGGGCAGCTCCAGGCACTGACCCGAACCCGACTGGCACGTCGAGGAATCCTGGGCGGTATCGGTCGAGCAGGTGAACCCATCTTCCACCTTGCAACTCGACGAACAGCCATCGCCGTTCACTTGATTTCCGTCGTCGCAGTCCTCGCCGGGATCGAGGTTGCCGTCGCCGCACGCCGAGGTGCAGGCCTGGGTCTTGCCGGAGCCGTCCTGGCAGCTCGGCTCCTTGGTGCAGGTCTTGGAGCAGCCCTTACCGTCACCGTAGAACAAGCCGTTCACGGCCTTGCAGCCGCTCGGCAGATTATTCGGATCGTTGCCGCAGTCGCACAGTTCCCCCGTCTCGGTCTTGCCATTCCCACATTCCGACTTGGTGCAAGGCTGGCCCAAGGTGGGACAGGTGGCGCCTGGCTCGATCTGACAGGTGCTCGAGCAGCCGTCGCCGCTGTTGGCGTTGCCATCATCGCACTTCTCGCTGCCGAAGAGCTGGCTATCGCCGCACTTGGGCGTGCACTTCTTGCCCGGCACGCGGCACTCATACCCGTTTTCGACGTGCTGGCAATCGCCGGAACAGCCGTCGCCATCATCGGTGTTGCCATCGTCGCAGGTTTCGGTGGAGGTGAGGATGCCGTCACCGCACTTGGCCGTGAGGATGCACGGCTGGCCCCACTCGGGACAGGTGTAGCCGTCCACGATCTGACAGGTCTTGGTGCAACCACTGCCCTCCGCGCCGACCGAAGGCCCGGTGTCGCAGAATTCGTCGGGATCCTGCTGACCGTTCCCGCACTTCTGAATGTTCACCGTCACCGCGGCATCGAGGTCGATGATTGGGGTATGGCCTCCCGCTCCCGCGTTGCCACCGCCGCCATTGCCACTGTTTCCGCCACTCGGCGGCGTGATGTTCCCCCCCCCTTGGCACCCCAGTCCACCCAAGACCAAAACCAGTCCATTGAGAAGCGCCGACAAACGAGCCGCGCGCGCCAGGCGGCTACCACAGTTGCGGGGAGTGTTGGTTCGCATTTGAACATACCTCTCGTGAGAGCGGACGGGTCTCTTGCCAGAGTACCGAAAGTTAGTATAGCGGAGCACCTCTGCCCGATGACAAGAAATTAGGGCAGAGACGCCGCGTGTATGAGAGCGATCGCACTCGACAATCGGGCAAAGATCGCCCTGTCTGGAAGAACACCTCGCCAACCTTCGGTGGGAAGTCTCGCCCTCCATGTCTTGTAGGTCTTGTAGACACTATGCGCCAATGGCCAGCGATGGCGCGGTGCCATCGCCCGCGATCTCGCACCGGATCGGGGCTCGCGCGCCGCCCTCCGACAGAAGCTCGTAGCGCATGTTTCGCCGGCGTGGGACGAACCCAGCCGCCCTCACGCGGCGTTCGATGTCATCCGCGGACAGCTTGAAGACCGCCCCGGCCTGGGATACGACGTTTTCCTCGATCATCGCCGAGCCGAAGTCGTTGCCGCCGAATCGCAATGCCACCTGCCCGATGGCTGGCCCCATGGTGGGCCACGACACCTGCAGGTTGGGGAAATTGTCGAGATAAAGGCGCGCCAGGCTGAAGACTCGCAAATAGCGATGCGCCGTGGTGTCGTCCCCGAGCTTGAGACGGGTGCCTTCGGACTGGAACGGCCAGCAGATGAAGGCGGTAAAACCGGACGTCTGGTCTTGTAGCGACCGCAGCCGGTGCAGGTGTTTCACGAGGTGCAAAGGACGCTCGCCGAACCCGAACACCAGGGTCCCCGTGGAACGCAGGCCTAGGGCATGCGCCTCGCGCATGACCTCGATCCACGTGTCGGTCGAACACTTGAGGGGGGAAATGCGATGCCGGATTTCATCGTCGAGAATCTCCGCTCCGCCCCCGGGCAGACTGTCGAGGCCAGCCGCCACCAACCGTTCCAGAACCGCACGAACGGAGAGCCGCTCGAGCCGGGCGATGAAGCTCACCTCTTCGGGCGAAAGCGCGTGCAAGGCCAGGGGGAAGTTCGCCTTCGTCCAGCGAAACAGATCCTCGTAATAGGAGAGTCGCAGGCTGGGGTTCACACCGCCCTGGAGCAGGATCTGTATACCTCCCATGGCCACGGTTTCCGAGAATTTCTGGGCGAGCACGTCGCGCGACAAGGTGTATGCGTCATGGCTCTTCGCGGGCCGGAAGAAGTTGCAGAACTTGCATGCGGTGAGGCAAAGATTCGTGTAATTCACGTTGCGGTCGATGATGTAGGTCACGACATTCCGCGGATGCAAGAACCGGCGTCTTTCGTCCGCCGCCCTGCCAAGGTCCAGAAGCGACGCATGCTGGTAGAGATGGACGGCCTCGGCCGGGCTCAACCGTCCGCCGGTGGCGGCGTCGGAAAGCAGCCCATCGAGAGTCGGCATCGTGGCGGCTTTGGTGCGGACACCGGGCGGGTCGCCAGAATCTGCGAGATCCCGAACATAGGCGAAATCGAAGAATCGGATGCGCGTGGAGAAGCCCGAGGTCGGGGCGGGAGTCTCGGCCAAGCGCAGGTGATCGAGAAAGGCACCGAGCCCAGACATCTCGGTCGCGCCCAGCCGGAAGCACAGGACCCGCGCGAGGAAACCCTCGTAACGCGCGGCATCGCCCCCGTGGTCTCTGGCGAAGTCCCCCGCGATTTCGCGCAAGTGCACCAAGCCCTGGTCCAGGCCGCGCAAGAGAGCGCGCGCCACTTCTGCGCCAACCCCGCCTTCTTTGCCTACCCACAGCAAAGAAACGAAGGGCAGCCCGGTTTGGCGGCGCCAATCGCCCACCTCGCCCGAAAGCGCGCCCAGACGATGTTCCCCGGCCAACTCGGGTGGCAGATCGTCGCGAACGACCACCGCCACACTCGGAATGATCCTCACGTCGAGGCCACGGGCAAGAGAGAGCGCACGATAGCTCGCACTGGGCACAAGCGCCAGATCGGCCAGCCCGCCTGACACGCGACGCGTGCATTCCTCGGGCGAATCGTAGGTCAACTCGAAGCCAGTCTCGGCCAGTCCTTTTTCAACGGCGTAGGTGAGCGGACGCGCGCTCAGAGACGGAACCGCGGCCAAGCGAACGCGGGCGCTCATGACGGACTCCCCAGTGCGTGTGGCATCGCGCGACGAAACGGCCTGCCCTGCGAAAGTGCGCGGCCCTCGGCCAGGACTTTGTAGAGGGTGTCGCGCTCGACCGGAACCCGACCGGCCTGCTCGATCAAGTGCACGATTTCGGTCACACTCAGGCGCTGCGGCGTTTCCGCGCCGGCCATGTGATAGATGCGCTCTTCCTGCACGGTGCCGTCGAGGTCGTCGGCGCCGAACCACTGCGCGGTCTGTGCAGTCTTGAGCCCCAGCATCACCCAATAGGCCTTGAGATGCGGAATGTTGTGCAAGAGCAGTCGCGAGACGGCGAAGGTCCGCAGATCGTCGATCCCGGTGGGAGGGGGCAGCTTCCGCAGGGCATTGCCGTCGGGGTGAAAGGCCAGCGGGATGAAGGTCTGGAAGCCCCCGGTTTCGTCCTGCAAGGCCCGCAGGCGCAACAGGTGGTCCACGCGCTCTTCGATGGTTTCGATGTGGCCGTACAGCATGGTGCAGTTCGAGCGCAGCCCCATCCGGTGCGCAATCCTGTGCACGTCCAGCCACTGTTCGGCGTCGCATTTATCGGCGCAGAGTTTGCGGCGGACGCGCGCCGAGAAGATTTCCGCGCCGCCGCCGGGCAGCGAATCCAGACCCGCCGCGCGCAACGTCGTCAGAATCTCGGCCACCGGTAGACCGTAGTGTCGATGAAAGAAGAAGATTTCGACCGCGGTGAACGCCTTGAGGTGGATGGTGGGACAGATGCGCTTGAGCCCGGAAAGGAGATCCGTGTAGTACGAAAATGGCAGCCCATCGTGCAAACCGTTGACGATGTGGATTTCGGTGATGGCATCGTGGGCCTCGACGCGGGCGCGCAGTCGGCCCCACGCCTCTTCCAGGCCCATGGTGTAGGCGCCCGGGTCACCTTCCCGTAGTCTCGCGAACGAACAGAACCGGCAACTCGCCACGCACACGTTGGTGGCGTTGAGGTGCATGTTGCGGTTGAAGGTGGTCCGCTGGCCGTGCCGCTCCTCGCGCACCTGATTGGCGAGGTGTCCCAGTTCGAGCAAGTTGGGATGCTGGAAGAGCACGACACCATCCTCGAAGCCGAGCGGCTCGCCGGCCCGTACCTTGTCTTTGATTTCCGCGAAGGACATGGGACTCCAGGGCAATCTCTGGGCAAACCCTAGCAGGCGAATGACCCGGTGCCATACCGCGCTTGCGAAAAGAGGACTTCTTACATCTTCTTTTGGGACGGAACCGGTTGCAACCCCGTCCATACGAGGTCATGGTCAAGCACCGTGGTGCGCTCCCTGCCAGGAACCAAAGCCCATCCCGCCGAACTTCAGGCCAAGCTGGTGGCCGTGCAGGCCGGGCGTCCCGACATCCCCGTGCGCACACGGCACCTGGCGGATGATCGGACGCCTCTTTACACCAACCGCCTGGCCTTGGAAAGCAGCCCCTATCTGCGCCAACATGCCCATAACCCCGTGAACTGGTTCGCCTGGGGCGACGAGGCATTTGCGGAGGCGCGCCGCCTGGGACGGCCGGTCTTCCTCTCGATCGGATACTCCACGTGCCATTGGTGCCACGTCATGGAGGAGGAATCCTTCGAGGACGAAACCATCGCTCGGTTCCTCAACGCACACTATGTATCCATCAAGGTCGACCGCGAAGAGCGCCCCGACGTGGACGCCGTGTACATGCGGGCGGCACAACAATTCGGCGGCATGGGCGGATGGCCTCTGTCCGCGTGGCTGACGGCGGATCGCGAGCCGTTCTTCGTCGGCACCTACTTTCCACCCTACGCCGGACAGCGAGGCTCTGGGCATGGATTCCTCGACCTCCTGACCGAGCTGGCGAGCCTGTTCGGCGGCGAGCACGAACGCGTTCACGACGCCGCGCATGCCCTCACCGAGGCCGTGCGAGCGGACATGGAGGTAGCAGCAAACCCGGCGCACGAGAGAGGATCACCACCGCACGCTCGGCCCGATGTATCCCTCGTCGCCCACGCCGTCGAACAATGCGCGCGCGGCTTCGACGATGAAAATGGCGGCCTACGAGCGATGCAGAAATTCCCATCCCACGTCCCGATTCGCCTACTCTTGCGCCATCACCAGCGCACCGGCGATCTCCGTGCCCTGCACATGGCGGTGCGCACCCTGGAAGCCATGGCCGCCGGCGGAATCTACGACCATGTGGCGGGTGGGTTTCATCGCTACGCCACCGATCCGTTTTGGCGCGTGCCCCACTTCGAGAAGATGCTCTACGACAATGCGCTTCTGGTCGTGGCCTATGCCGAGGCCTGGCAGGTGACCAAGCGGCCGACTTTCGCACGCGTGGTGCATGAAACTTGCGACGATCTGCTCGCCACGCTTGCTTCCGCCGAAGGCGGTTTCTATTCCGCCACCGACGCGGACTCGGATGGGAAGGAAGGACGGTATTTTACCTGGACCGAGGACGAGATCCTGACCGAGCTCGGATCGGGTGAGGACGCCGGAGCGTTTCTCCGCTACTACGGCGTGACCAAGCAGGGAAACAGCGAATTCGGCAACATCCTCTTTCAGGCGCAGCCAGACGAAGGCGTCACGCAACGCCTTGCGCCGGCCCGGATCAAGCTGGCCCAGGCGCGAAGACGCCGCGTGCCCCCACTGCGCGACGAGAAGATACTCGCGGCCTGGAACGGTCTGGCCATCAGCGCCCTTGCCGTGGCTGGTCGCGTACTCGGGAAGCACCGCTACCTCGAGGCCGCCGTGCGTGCCGCGGATTTTCTCCTTTCGCGCATGCGTGAGGCGGGGACCGGCCGGCTTGCGCGCAGTTTTCGCGACGGGCAACTGGGGGTCGCCGGATTCCTCGACGACTACGCCTTCACCGCGGCGGGACTGCTCGATCTCTTCGAGAGCACCGGCGATCCGCGTTGGTTCGATCACGCGCGCCATCTGATTGAGGAAACCGAAGACTTGTTTGCCGACCCGGTAGCAGGCGGTTGGTTCACGACCAGCAAGGAGCACGAGCGATTGCTGGCTCGGCAGCGCCCGATGTTCGACGGCGCGGAACCCGCGGGCAGCTCGGTTGCGCTCATGAATGTCGCGCGGCTCGCCGCGTTCACCGATGATTCCCGCTGGCGATCCGTGGCCGAACGAGCCGTCGCGTTCTACCTGCCGCGCCTCAGCGAGCGCCCCATGACCATGACCGAAATGCTCCTGGCGGTCGACACCTTGGCCGGGCCGATGCGCGAAATCGTGATTACCTTGCCCGCGGGCGATGCCGCGGCCGGTGGCTTGCTTCTTCTGGCGCTCCGTCAAGCCTATTGTCCCCGCGCCGTGCTTTTCTCGGGTCAGCCCGGTTCTCCCGCGTGGCGCACGCTCGAACAGCGCATCCCGTGGCTTTCGGGGAAGACCGCGACGGACGCGCAAGCCATGGCCTACGTTTGCACCCAAGGCCGTTGCAACGCTCCCACGGCAAGTACCGAGGAATTTCTGCGACAAATCGCCGGGTAGCCCGGGTCGGCTGCGGCGACGATCAGGCTGCTTCGAGGTGCAACGCCTCCCCCGCCGGCCGCCCGCACGAACTTCCGAATGGCAAAAAGGCGCGACAGCAGCCCTCCTCGCGGAGAGCATCTGTCGCGCCTCCTGAACGATATTCTACCTAGTTGTGTTTCGTGGCGAGCACGTAGTCCGGATAGGCCGGCACGCCGGTTTCGGGGACATCGAGGCCCTCGATTTCCACCTCCGCCGAGACCCGGTTAGAGCCGAGAATCTTGCCTATGACCCAGAACACGATGCCGCCCACGACGACGTTCCAGGCGATACACGCGAGCACCTCGATCAGTTGCGCGACGATCTGCTTGGAATCGCCGTAGAACAGTCCCGTGACGCCCTTGAGGGCGGCCCCGGTCGTGCCCAGGTATTCGGTGGCGCCAACTCCATTCCAGCCCATGCCGTAGGTGCCGTCGGCGAACAACCCGACTGCGAGAACACCCCAGGCCCCGTTTACGCCATGCACGCTGATGGCGCCGACTGGATCGTCGATGCCGACCTTTTCCCAGAAAAAGACGCTGAGAACGACCAGGATCCCGGCCACCGCGCCGATGATGAAGGCGCCGACCGGGCTGACGAAGGCGCAGGGGGCCGTGATGGCGACGAGGCCAGCCAGCATCCCGTTACACATCATGCTGGGATCGGGCTTGCCGATCTTGAACCACATGTAGAGCGTGGCGCTCAGCGTGGCCGACATGCCGGCGATCATGGTGTTGGTCGCGATGATGCCAATGCGCCCATCGGAACCCGCCAGCGAACTGCCGGCGTTGAAGCCGAACCAACCGAAGGCCAGGATGAAGGTTCCGACCATCACCATGGGAATGTTGTGCCCCAAGATCGGCCTCGCCTTCCCGTTGGCGTCGTATTTCCCGATGCGCGGCCCGATCAACCAGGCCGTGACGAACGCGAGCGCACCACCTTGTAAGTGCACCACGCCCGATCCGGCGTAGTCGACCGAACCGTGCCCCAGGCCGAGTCGGTAACCGAGTTGGGCCAACCACCCCCCGCCCCACACCCAAGCGCCGAAGATCGGATAGATGAAGGCTCCCACGCAAATGCTGAAGATGAAGAAGCTCTTGAGACTCCAACGCTCCGCGCACGCACCCGTAACGATGGTGGCCGTGGTGTCCATGAAGACCATCATGAACAAGAACAGCACGATGGCGGCCGCATCGTACCCGGACCCGGACAGAAAGAATCCCGTCGTGCCGAAAAGCCCCCAACCGTGGTCCCCATTCATGGCCGATCCGATCGTGAACATATGATTCAGCGTCGGTACGCCCCCGAGACTTGCCGGCCCGCCAATCGCCGTACCGTTCAGTCCCCCACACATGAGGGCAAATCCGGTCACGAAGAACCCGAACAAGCCGAGCCCGTACACCAGGAAGTTCATGGTGAAGGTATGTCCCGCGTTCTTGGCGCGAATCAGCCCGGTTTCGACGAAGGCAAACCCGGCCTGCATGAACATGACCAGGAAGCCTGCGATCAACGTCCACACGAAATTGATCGAGAAGATCCCGTGCGAAGCGGACTGCGCCACGGCATCCACGGCCACGGCCAAATCCTTGGTCGTGGCTTTCTCGGGGTCCGGTTTCGTGTAGCCTGGAACCGATGCCGCGCTGGGGACTGACTGGAACGCCCCGGTGCGGTCGGGCACCGGCTCATCGGCAAGCGTCGCACTGCCAATGAAGGTCGTCGCCGCCATGGCGACGACGAGCGCCGCTCCAAGTAGACGGTATTTCTTTCGCGGTACTGATTGGATCATACGGTCACCTCGTTCTCCATTCTTTTGGTTGATTGGTATCGCTAGTTGATTGCACACGACGAGTGCGCCTGTATCTTCCTTCGCAGGCGATTGGCCCACATGGCTCCAAACACCGCGCTGATTTGCATCGAGAGAAAAAAGACCGCCGTTGGTATCCACGCATGGTTGGTGTCTCGGTAGACCATGTAGCTCACCAAACCCGCGGCGAATTGTACGGCCAGGAATGTTCTCTTGTAGTAGTCCCACATAGCTGCCTCTATTGTGAATGCATCGGCATCGGGGGCCTAAAGCGCGTCCTTGCCGCGTTCGCCCGTCCGAATGCGGATGACTTCGTCGAGACTGCTGATGGTGATCTTCCCATCGCCGATTTCGCCGGTGCGCGCGGCCGCGATGATGGCGTCGATCACCGGATGAACCAACTCGTCGTCGACGAAGCACTGGATGCGCACCTTCGGCACGAAGTCCACGACGTAGGCGGAGCCACGGTAGACCTCCTTCTTGCCGCCGGTCCGACCGAACCCCTTGACCTCCGATACCGTCATGCCCTTGCCTCCGGCGGTATAGACGCGTTCTTTGACGTCGTCGAGCTTGAATGGCTTGATAATCGCTTCGATCTTCTTCATCGTTCCAATCCTTCCTGTGTTGGAAACATCTGCTGAGTGAATATGTATCAGAAGCCAATGGCGAAGGTATTTCCGACCCATGAAAGGTTGGTTAATCCTCGCAATCATTTGCGCAATAATCGTTCCCCGGTAAGTATCCGCTTGGATACGTCGATGTTACACGACGGAAACTGGCGCCTGGCCTCGTCGCCGTTACAATCGCCAATGCACTGGATGCCCATGATAGGCTCCCAGGAGGCCAACCACCGAGCCATTGCATGGAAGCAGATCTCCCCATACCCCTTGTCGCAGTTTCCCCCTTCATCCTGATCCTCGCCGGCATCGCAATTCTTCCCCTTGCGGCGCCCGCGTTCTGGGATCGCAATCGCAACAAAGCGTTCTTCGCGACGCTCCTTGCCTCCCCTATCGCGATTTGGCTGCTTCTTTCCAGCCCCGCTCGACTAGCGATCACGGCGCGTGACTACGGCTCCTTTCTTTGCTTGCTGGCCTCGCTCTTCGTCATCACCGGCGGCATCCACTTGGGTGGGGACCTGCAGGCCACGCCTCGCAACAACACCCTCATCCTCGCGATCGGCGCCGTTCTCGCCAGTATCCTTGGCACCACCGGCGCCAGTATGCTGCTCATCCGGCTGCTACTGCGGACCAATTCCGAGCGACGCCATACCAGGCATGTGCCCTTCTTCTTCATCTTGCTCGTTTCCAACGCCGGTGGCCTGCTGACCCCGCTCGGGGATCCGCCGCTATTCCTCGGTTTTCTGCGCGGCGTCCCCTTCGTTTGGACTCTCCGCCTGTTCCCCATCTGGTTTCTCGCGGTTTCCTACTTGCTTGCGTTGTTCTACTGGATCGACCGCAAGGCCCATCGGAAGGAAGCCATCCAGGATCTGGCGAAGGACGCGCGCGAGGTGGTGCCGCTGTCCATGGATGGCGGGCTGAATTTGCTTTGGCTCTCCCTGGTCATTCTCGCCGTCTTCTTGCCCACCCCCGTGCGGGAGATCGTGATGGCACTCTCGGCACTGGCGTCGCTGTTCATCGGCAGGCAATCCGGCCGCAAGAAGAACGCGTTCGTGTTCGCCCCGATCGCCGAGGTGGCCATCCTGTTCGCCGGCATCTTCGTGACCATGGCGCCCGCGTTGGTTCTGCTCGAACAGAAGGGACCCGGCCTGGGGTTGGTCGCCCCCTGGCACTTCTTCTTCGTTTCGGGGATCCTTTCCAGCGTTCTCGACAACGCCCCGACCTACCTCACCTTCCTCACCGCCGCGCAAAGCACGGCCAGCGCGCTCGGCCTCTCGGTCGCCATCGTCTCCGTCCCGGCCGGCTTTCTCGCGGCCGTCAGCGCCGGCGCGGTCCTCATGGGGGCCAACACCTATATCGGGAACGGTCCCAACTTCATGGTCAAGTCCATGGCGGAGGCCTCCGGGTACCGCATGCCGAGCTTCGGCCGCTATGCCATGACGGCCCTGCTCGTGCTGTCACCGATCTATGTGGCCACCGCCTGGCTGGTTGGCCTTTACTGAGAAGACCAGCCGCGGCACGTAACGCCCTTGCCGTAAAGCTGCGCCGGGGACAACCTAGGGGATATGCACGAATCCACCAGGCCAAGAATGCGCGGCCCGATTCTCGTCGCGTTGTGGGGGGCCGCGTGCGCCCTACCCGGCGGGTGCGCCAGCGCCGGCCCTTTCATCCCGGATGCCACTGCCAAGATCCCGCCCCCCGCCGCCCGCGCGGGCGCGGATGCCGACGACGTATTCATGCGCAAGCCGTGGGAAATCTGGCAGGTGCCCGAGGGAACCGCGCGCTACCATCGCGAAGCCTTCATGCTGCTGCCCGACGAGTTCAAGTCGTTCGAGGTGGGCGACATCTCCGTCTACAAGGCGGATGGAAGCGACGTTCGTCTGGACTACACCTCGATCGACATGGGCGGTAACTCGCAGTCGCAAGAGACGATCAGTGTGTTCGTCTACCGTGCCCCCGGCACGCTCGATGACGAGTGGAAATCCGTGGTGGACCGCGCAAGGCGCGAGCGGCCGGGCGCCAAGCCAGCCGAGCCCTTCCCGCTGCCCGACCGACATCCCCCCGACACCAAGCAAATGGCCATGATCGTGAACACTTCAACCGGCGGCAAGACAGATACCATCTTCGTCCAGCTTTCCCTGTTTCACCAGGGCAACTGGGCGGTGCGATACGAAATCACCTGCCCGCTCGTCGATGTCCCGGTCGTCCGTGAGAAGACCCGCGCCTTTCTGGCTTCCCTTCGCGCGCGCGAATGACCACGGGTGGAACTGGCCTGGGGGACCACCAATCAGCCGACCGGCCCATTCGGCTGCCGGCCCAACAACAACTCGGCGTTTGCGCCCAAGAGTCGTCGCTCAACCTCCGTGCCCAGATCCAGGGCACGAAGGAGACGCAGGGTTTCGGCCTGGCTCGACCAGGGCGAATCGGTGCCGAAGAGGATTCGGTCCGACGGATGGGCGAGCAGCATGGCACGCGCGCGCGCGCGCCCGAGAAGCTCTAGGCTCAGGGAAATGTCCATGGTGATGGGCTTGCCAAGCAAATGCTTCTCGACTTCGTCCCAGTCGTTCCAAGCGCCCATGTGACTGGTGATGAGGCGGAGGCTCGGCACGCGTTCCAGCACGCGCAGGATGCGCACGGGATCCGCCCGGCGCTGGCGGGGAAATGCGAAGTCGAATCCGGTGTGGCAGACCAGCAACAGCCCGAGGTGGTCGAGGGCGTGGTAGAGAGGAAAAAGCGCCTCGTCGTCGAGGTCGAAATCCTGATAGTAGGGATGCAGTTTGATGCCGCAAAGGCCTGCTTCCGCCACCCGATGCGCCTGCCCCACGGGATCCGGCCCCCTAGGATGAATGGACGGCAAGGGCACGATACGCGGCGAGGCGATGTCCTTGGACCATTTCAAGATCGGGTCGAACTGCTCGGGCTTGGTAGCAATGGAACAGATGACCGACGTGCGGATGCCCGCGCGATCCATGGAACCCAGCAAGGAAGTCACGGTCCCGTCGAGAAACGCCTTCATGCCTCCGCCCCGCTCGAGCTGCCCGATGGCCCGCGCGGCGATAGCGTCAGGGAAGGCGTGGCTGTGAAAGTCGATGATGATGTCGTTCATGGCCGAACTCGAACCAAGCTTTGCGCGCGAAAGGGCGACCCGCCATCGGGAAGATCGGCGAGACCGCCAGTTAGGGCCGACAATAGAGCAGGACGCCGAGGTCACGCTCGCCCACGGCAAGGCCGAGGCCATCGGGCGCGAAGGCCGCTGCGAATGGAAGATAGTCGATGGGCTTCTGCAGAGCGATCCTCTGCTGAACCTGAATCAGGCTGAGCATCGAGCTACCAAAAAAGTCGCCCGCTCCGGCTGCCAGGTACTTTCCGTCATTGGCATAGGCAAGTGCGTAGGCCGAGCTCGAGCCGGAAGTCGACGCTGCGATGAGCGGATTGCCCAGGCGCGCGATGCTGGACTTGCTCGTGATGTCCCAGAGGCTCACCTCGCCGGAATCGAAGGCGATGGCCAGGGTGGTGCCATCCGGGGAGAAAGCCATGTTGTTGATGTAGCCGGGAACGGTGACCTGGGCTTTGGCCGGCGAGGCTTGCGACACATCCATCAAGGTCACGGTGCTCACGTAATCCCCCGCGTCGCCGGTGACGTTGGCAGCCGATGCGACCCACATCGCGCCAGCGTAGCTGCCGGAAAGAACGGCCATGGGCCGATCTTCGTAAGCGTAGTCCGCGTGGCGGGCGATGGTTTGGGTCGTCAGGTCCCAGACCACGAACTGATTCGCATCCGGCTGCGAGTACGCCCTGTAGGCGACGATGAGATGACCACCGTCCGTAGTGAATTGCATCACATCGGGATACCCTGTCACCACCGACAGCGCGCTGACCGGAAGCGACCACTTCTTCGTGGGCGCGCCGTACTGAAGGGAAGCCGGCAAATCGAACACGGCTACCTCGCTGTTCTGGTCGCCAATGGCGACGTAATTCCCATCTTGCGAAATGGCACCATTCAGGCTGAGATTGGTGCTGGCAAACACCAACCCGCTCGAAGGCTCGGAAAGCCCCGTGGCCGTCACGTTCCATACCTTGGCGCGACCATCTTCGCCGAAGCTGATGAGGACCTTTCCGTCCGGCGAAAAGGCGACTTGATAGACGGCCCAGTCCTCGATGGCGCCCGTGCTGTCCTTCAGCGCGTGGGTATAGGCCGTGCAATTCGCCATGATGTTCATGGTCGTGGGCGGAGCATCGACAGGTCCATCTGGTCCTAGGTCAGGACTCGCCGGCAGGTCTGCCGGGGAACCATCTTCGGGAACATCCGGGTTTTGCCCGGCGGCATCGGGCTTCGTGTCCGACGCGGAAACGACATCCGAAGCCGGGGCATCGACATGACCTGGCTGCGTGTCGACGAGAACGGGCGGTCCGTCCGGAACCGCCGGCGACACATCCACGCCTGTGGATGCATCGCCACGCGGGCCGTCTCGCACGCCCGCATCGGCCGGCGTGGACGTTTTACCGTCAACCCCTCCGTCGTCGGGCACGCACGATACCGCCGACGGCGACAAGGTGACCGATACCGGCCCGCTGGTCTTGCCCGCCCTCGCCGTCACGGACGTATCACCGCTTCCAGTCGCGATCGCGCAGCCGCTCGCATCCAGCACCACGACCGTGACGGAGGCGGTTCCACTGCTCCCCGAGGGCAGGTAGATACCGATATTGCCCGATGAAGCATCCGAGGCGCCGAGGATCTTCTGGGCCGCCTGGACGCCATCGAGGGTGATCGTGACCTGCACCGTGTTGCCGGGAACCGCATAGGTCCCGAGCGGTACATTCACCAGAACCAGTGGACGCTGGTCGCCGGAACCACACGCTGACAAGAGCGCCAGGACGGCGGCGAACAGCGCCCCGGCAACGCCTCGGCGATACCGGCTGAGCAAATCGAGATCGATCATGGTGTCTCCTCGCGACTAGGGACAGGCGTAGCCAGCAGGACAGTTGTTATTGGACTTCGATGAGAAGACCCCACCGGCCGCCAGGCCAGCAACGGTCCCGGCCACCACCACGCCGGCTACCACCCCCCAAAACCAGGCGCGCTTGTAGAACGGCGCCGGTTCGGGCGCCGGCGCCGGCTGTTGTTGGTAGACCACAGGACGCACCGGGGCCACGGGCGCCACCGGCGGCAAGGGTTGCGGCACGGGCTTGGCGGCCTCGGCCGCGGCGGCGTTCTGCTTCTGCAGATCCTCCATCTCCTTGATGTAGCCCTCGACTTCCGCGCGCTCGTCGGCGGGCATGTCCTTGGCCTTGCGCAGGTACTCGCGGAAGCTGGAGATGGCGCGGTCGGGCTCGTTCAGGTTCTGGTAGCAGCGCCCGATGTTGCGCAGGTACGTCGGGTGCAGCCTTTCGGCGTAGAGCTTGGTGTAGATATCGAGCGCCTCCTGGTAGCTGCCCGCCGCGAAGTCTTCCCGCGCCTGCATCTCGCGCGGATCTGTCTTCTCCCTCTTTTCCTTGGCGGTCTTTCCCCTCGCGGCATGGGCCGGGGTGGGCACGATGCCGACCGCGATCAGCGAGACAGCCATGAGGATGGCGGAGGTGGAACGGAGGATTTTCTTGCCGCGATGTGGACTGTACCTTGCAAACGATGTCATGGGCCCCTTCCGTGCACGGGAATCTAGGTCGATTCCCCAGCGCGGCGCAAGTAGAGCAGGACCTGACCCCGCGGTCCACGCCCATGCGAGGGCGCGCGATCTCATCGATTACGGCGTCGGGTTGCGGCGCCGGTAGGCCACGATCTCCGACTGAGGGCAGTCGCAGATGGTGAGGTGGGCCGTCGCGGTTCGGTGGATGATCTGCCACGCGGGATCGCCGCGCAGCGAGGGCATCCACGCGGGAAAGGTGGACAGGATGCGAATGTGGCCTACCTCGCGTTCCCGCTCGGGAACATGGTGAAGGTAGCGATAGTCGTTGAGCCCGACCAGGTCGGCGATGGGATGGCCGGCGAAGTAGCGCGCGGCGCCCGCGTCGGTCACCGCGATGGATTCCTCCGCGGGGACATTGTCACGCAGCCACTTGGCCATGGCCACGTCCAGCTCCTCGATATTCTGGCAGTTCCACGCGAACAGATCGGCTCTCTCGTGCAAGGCGGCCGGCACGTCGACGAGCGAGCCCAACACCAGCACCATCCCTCCCACGGCATAGGCCGGTCCCCACGCGTGTTGGCGCCTCTGCCAGCACCATGCAACGGCGGCAACCGCGCCCACCGCGAGCGTCAGGAGAAGAATCGCCTGGGCGGGCAAGAGGTAGCGCTGCCAGTAAAATGGCCACGGTTCCCTGATGAGCCGCGAGGCGGCCACCACCAGCAGGAACAGCACGGGGAAGAAGGCCGTCAGCCCCGCGACCAAGCCGCGGCGAAAGAGCACGACCGCGCCGGCCCCCCACAGCACGAGGCCCGTACCACGCGCGAACCACGGCGAAGCTGGCAGGACCTGCGCGAAGATCGTTTCCAGGTTGTGCGCGAAATACTCCGACCGGCTCGCGAATTTTGCGTAGAACGTGCTTGGCAGCGGATAGCCGGACACGAGCAGGCAGGTGACCATCCATCCGCCCGCGAACGCGACGGTCGGAGCGAGGACGAGCAGGCGCGCAGGCGCGCGCGCATGCCGCTGCTGCAGCCGCCACTCGATGACCGCGAGCGCGAGCAGGGTGAACACTGCCATCTCGGGTCTGGCCAGCGGAGCCAGGGCCGCCCCAAACGCCGCCATCTGGTAGCGTTCGGCGGCGAGGTCGCCCAGGGTCCACAGCACGAGCGCGCTCGCGAGCATGACTTCCATGCCCGAAACCTGGGCGAACGCCAGCCCGGGATCCGCGGCGATGGCCAGACCGGCGGCCAACTCGACCGCCAGGGCGAAACCCAGACGGCGTGCCAGGCGGGCGGCCCCGAGGCTCGCGCCAACCCCCGCCAGGACGCCTGTGAGCTTCGCGGGAATCACCACGCTGACGCCGAAAAGCCGCGCCACCCAGCTGGCCGGCACGAGGAGCAGTGCCCACAACGGACTGGTCGACCCGGTTTCGAGCTGGCCCGGATTGAAGGCGAACCCGTGTAGGCCCGCCAGGCTGCGGGCATAGACCATGTGGATCCAGGCGTCGTCGAGAGGAAACCCCACAAGCGCGGCGGCCGTCCCTGAAGCGCGATCGAAGAGGAAGTAGATCGCCGTCGCCACGTGCGCGGCCAGAAACACGAGCCCCAGCTTCACGAGCGACATGGGCACTTCCCTACCGCGCATTCCGTGCGCTCTTCTACCACGGTCCTACAGGGACGCGCGTAGAGCGAGCACCCACACCGTCTGGCGTCCGGCCGAGCAGGTTTCTATGCCAAGTGAGCCGCTTGCTTCGCTACGGACTGAAGCCGCCAGCCGGGGCCGTACACGAAGAAGCCGCGGTTCCCGACCACCAAATGGCGTCCCACGTGTTTCCCCCGGCACCCAGGTCGAAATAGTAGTAGCCACCGGACGCCTTCGCGGGAAGCGAACCACCGCACGTTACCGTCGTTCCGTTGACCTTCAAGGTTCGGTTGGCGGTATCTGCTACATCGGTGGTGCTAGTGAAGTTCGAACAACCCCAGCCATTCTGTATGCTATCGCAGGTGACGAAGCAGTACGCGCCAATGGTGTTGAAATTGCCGGAGTTGCCACCGGTCTTGGGTGTGGCATTCGCGCACGCCGCGGTGGAGCCGTCGGGGGGAGCCGCGTCGCGCGGTGGCTCCGGACCTGGCTCGGGGCCTGGTTCCGGACCTGGCTCGGGACCCGATTCGCGTCCGGGCTCGGGTCCGGGCTCGGGTCCTGGCTCGGGGCCCGCCTTGGGCTCCGCGCCCTGTGGTTCGGCACCGGTCGCTTTCTCGGATGGCACGTCGCCGGGCGGGGTGGGAGCCTCGGTAGTGTCCGATGGATTGCGCTCGTCAGGTCCCGCCGTGTCCTTCTTGACAGACTCCGAATCGGTCTCTTCGGCCGGTCCGTCCGACAGGTTTGACGAAACGTCGGGGCCCGCGTCCGGCTCGACCTTCGTCGGTTCATTGCCGAGAGATAGATCGGGAGCCACGTTGTCGGGAGCGTCGGGTCCCGGCGGCGGCACGTAGCCGTCGGAACAGGTCGGTGCCGAACTACTGGGACAGGCCTTCTGAACCTTCTCCGGCTTGGTCAGGTTCACGCAACCCGCAGTCAGCGGTCCAAGCAAGAGCAGTGCCAGCATGGAACCGAAGACGCTTGTCCGAGACAAGACAGGGTCCAAGAATTTCATAGACCTCTATTGTCGGGCAACAAGCCAGTTTTGTGAAGTCTCTATAGCGACTTCGCAAGACCTTGGTACTCGATCGCGTGGCGGGCGTCACATGGGCGGCGGGCGAAAGCGTGAAAGCCACCGACATTCTGCTCGCGGTCGGAGGGGGGCTGCTGCCTCTCTACGCGGCCAGGCGCGCGCCGCATCGCGTCCTTCGTCGATGCATCCCGGCAGCACCCCGTTTTGCATTCCAGTCCTTCGCGCTGACGTGCAGTTCCAAACGATCTCTGATAACCTAGCAGGCTGTTGGCTTAATCGTGATTGGCAAGCACATCAACAACTACGAGGTCGTCTCCCTGCTGGGCGAGGGCGGAATGGGTACCGTGTATCTCGCCCTCCATCCCATCATGGGACGGAAGGCCGCGATCAAGGTGCTCAAGCCCGAGTTGGCGCGGGACCAGTCGCTCGTCACGCGCTTCTTCAACGAAGCCCGCGCGGCCAATGCGATTCGCCATCCCAATATCATCGACATCATCGACGTAGGCATGCTTCCCGACGAGGACGTGCCCTACATGTTGATGGAGTTTCTCGAGGGCGAAAGCCTGGCCACGCGACTCGAGCGCACTCGGCCGCTGCCGGTGGACGCGGCCGTGGAGATCGCGTCGCAAACCGCCTCCGCGCTGGCGGCCGCGCACAGCAAGGGCATCGTCCACCGCGACCTCAAGCCGGACAATCTCTTTCTGGTGCCCGACGAGATGGTGGGCACCGGCGAGCGCGTGAAGGTGCTCGACTTCGGCATCGCGAAGTTGCGCGACGACATGCGCGGCAGCTCGCTGAAGACGCGCACCGGCGCGATCATGGGCACGGCCGCTTACATGTCGCCCGAGCAGTGCCAGGGGCTCATCGAGAGGATCGACCACCGTACCGACATCTATGCTCTCGGCATCATCCTTTACGAGATGCTTTGCGGAGGCCCACCGTTCGTCAGTGAGGGCTTCGGTGACATCATCATCATGCACGTGATGCGGGAGCCGGAGCCTCCACAGCGAGTCAACCCGGCGGTGCCGGAGGATGTGAGCGCGGCCATCCTGCGCGCCCTGGCCAAGAGCCCCGACGACCGCTTCCAGTCGATGACCGATTTCCAGGCCGCTCTGCGCGGCCACGCCCTCGCCCGTGGCACGCCGGTGCATGGCGTGCCCTCGGCCGGGTATTTCCCCGGGATCGAACCGCCGGCGAGCGTCCCCTATCGGAACTCCGGGTTCGCTCTGGAGCAGACCATGGCGACCCCCGCGCCGGTTTCGCTGACTGCGGATCCCTTTCCGCCGTCGCATGTCTCCACCGTCATCGAGCCCAGCACCAGCCCTAAACAGACCACGACGTTCCGCAATGCCACGGGCGAAGTGGAGGATACGGCCCTTGCCTCGCCAGGAAAGCGCCGGACCCTGATCGCTGCGGGGGCGATCATCGGCATCGCCGCTGTCGGTCTCGCCATCACCATTCTGGTCACGCGCCCTTCACCGCACGCGGCGGGGTCGGCCCCTTCGGCCGCCGCGTCTGCGCCAGAACCAGCGACGCCCGCGGCACGGCCCGAACCGCTTCCTGCGTTCGTCCCCCCCACTCCTCCGCCTTCACCGCCCCCTTCAGCGCTCCCCGCCGTCCGGCCAACAGCGCTGCCCGCGGAAGAACCAAGGCATCATCACAGGAAGGAAACCGTCAGCAAGCCGAAGAAGGCCCACGAGAGGGAGCCGAGAAAGCCTGGCCGGCCCGAGTCTCCGGCGCCCCCGTCCCCTGCAGAAAGCACGAACGCCGAGCGCTGGTAGGAGACGGGTTCCCATATCAGGGGTACGACTCTTGCGGCGCCCGTGGTGAGAAGGCGAAACGCACGCCGCGGTTGCAGCTCTCGGCCTTGGTACTGGCGTGGCCCTCGCCCTCGACCATGCGGAATTGATAGGCGAGACCCGGGTAGGACCGCTCGCGCAGGCGGGCATCGAAGCGCTTGACCCCGTCGCGGATCATCTCCGGATCCTTCTCCGCATAGGTCATGAACAGTCGCGCCCCGAGAGGTTGTCCGCCGCGGTGGAATCCCTCCTCGAAACCGAACAACCAGTCGTCGGCCCACTCGACCACCGGACTGGGCGCGACATACGCGACGAAGAGCCCGGGCCGCGCGAACATCGCGTAGAGCGTGAACAGCCCGCCGAGGGAGCTGCCCGCCAGCACGCGGTAGGAAGGATCCCCGCGGTACTCGCGCTCGACCAGTGGAACGATCTCCTTCTCCAGCACGGACAGGAAGTCCTGCGCGTGTCCGCTCGGCCCATCGAAGCTGGCGCCGGGGTACGTGGCCGGGACCGGCGTGAGATCCCAGCGCCGCAGGCGGCCGTAATCGGGTCGGTCACCGGGGTAGCCGATGCCGACGACGATAATCTCGGGGATCGCCTTGTCGACGACGAGATTGCCGTAGAGGCCTTTGACCAAGTTGAAGTCCCAGTAGCCGTCACACAGATAGAGGACCGGGTAGCGGCGCTCCGGCTTCTCTTCGTAGGAATCGGGCAAGCCGACATAGAGCTGATACATGCGCCCGTTCGCGGCGCGCGGCAGGACGCGCACCTCGCTGTTGGCCACGGTCTGGCGTGGGAAGGGCCCATGCGCCGTGTCTTCGCAGTCCCGCGACGAGCAACCACGCGGAGAATTCGCGCACCCGGCGACGAGCGCGATGACGGGCCAGACGGCAGGCCCGTGACGCTTGCCCGCCAAGGAATCGTTCCGTCTTTTCGCTCTCCGCTCCCGGCAACTGGACCGCGTTCGCATCATCCAGGCCAGTCCTCTACCACGACCTTCCGGAGTCTGCTTGGGTCACGCGCGTCTCCGGATTCGCTGGAATCGTAATTTCGGACCAGAAAGGGTATCCTCGCCCCATGGGCGACGGAGAGAAGAGCCGTCGGGCGCTCGACGAAACCATTTTGGTCAAGGGCTCGTCCGTGGGCGAAGCGGGATCGATTGCCGATGGGCTTGCCGGCTCCCGTTTACAGCACTTCGCGCTGGTGCGTCTACTGGGCCGCGGCGGCATGGGCGCGGTCTACTACGGAACCGATCTTTCCCTGGACCGCCCCGTCGCCATCAAGGTCCTGGCCATCGACATCGCGCACGAACCGGAGATCGTCGAACGGTTCGTGCTCGAGGCGCGAGCCCAGGCTCGCTTGCGCCATCCCAACGTCGCGCAGATCTACTTCATCGGCGAGGATCGCGGGTTCCATTTCTTCGTCATGGAATACTTGGAGGGGCCGGGCCTGGACGCCATCCTCGCCCAGGGAACGCCCTTGCAGGTCACGGAAGCCCTGGACTACACCCTGGCCGCGGCACGCGGCCTGCGCGCGGCCTTGGCCCATGGCTTCGTTCACCGCGACGTGAAGCCTTCCAACCTCATGCTCGACCACGAGGCGGGGATCAAGATTCTCGACTTCGGCCTGGTCAAGAGCATGCACGGCGACGCCCAGCTCACGCGCGACGGCGCCATCATCGGTTCGCCCCTTTACATGTCGCCCGAGCAGGGCCGCGGCCAGATGGCCGACCACCGTTCGGACATCTACTCGCTCGGCTGCACGCTGTTCCACATGCTGTGCGGGCGGCCGCCGTTCTCCGGGCCGTCCCCGGTGGGCATCATCACCATGCACGTCACGGATCGCGCACCCGCCGTACGCGACCTCAATCCCAAGGTGCCGCAGGCGGTGTCCCGCATCGTCGAGCGTATGATGGCCAAGAAGCCCGAGGATCGCTACGCAAACTACGACGATCTGATCGCCGCGCTAGAGGCCGCGCGCGCCCCTCGACGCGAGCTGGGCGGCATGGGTGCGCGCGGGATCGCACTCGCCATCGACACGGTCCTGCTGCTCGTGGCGGCCTATTTCGTGCGGCTTTGGGTGCTGCCGCTCGCTCTCGTCTACTTCGTCCTTTGCCACCGCCTGCTCGGACAAACCCCGGGCAAATGGCTGCTCGGCATCCGCGTGGAAAGCGTGCTCGGCCGTCGTATCACCTGGAAGGCAGCCCTGATCAGATTCGGCGCCCTCGCCTGGGGTCCCCTGGCGTGGACCCTGCTCGCGGGGCTCGTCTACGCCCTGCACGGCAACGAACGCGTGTCGTTTCAACTTTCGACCCTGGACTTGTCGCAGCTCGTGGTGCCCATCGTCTATATCGCGCTCGCCACTGCCATCCTGGTCGGCTACCTCGCCGGTTTCCTCTTGGTCGCCTTCCATCCCAGGCGCCAGGCCCTGCACGACCTGCTCGCCAAGACCTTGGTCTACATCAAGTCGCGCGCCCCCGCCGACGAGATGGTCGAGGTCGTCAAGAGCACCACCGGCATCAGTTTGTCCAGGCACCGCTGACCCGGCGAAGGAAACCTGACGGCGCCGCTCACACCGCCAGACGCAACAGCGAGCTGCTAAGAGCCTCGCATACTTGTTCCATCCTGATGGCCGCAAGGTTGTTGATGCGCTCACCAGCCTGGCCCTGGGCGTAGAGCAGCAGAGCGACGTGACCGTCGACGATGACGGGTGACACGATCACTTCGCTCGGAGGCTCGCAATGAAGCGCCGCCCACAGCGGCCTCTGTACCGCCATACCGTCGGGAAGGGGCCATCCGCGGAATGTCGTACGCCGGCTGCGAGCGATGCGGAAACAGGAAGGCAGTGCGAGCGAGAGGGCCAGGTTTTCGACCTCGGGTCGCACCAGTCCGTCGCAAAAGCCGAACCGCCCACGCGCAACCGCGCCCTCCACGACGAACATGGCGCCGGCACCGAAGGAGATGCGCATGTACGTGAACAGGCTGTCCGAGAGATCCTGTTGATCGGAGGCGAATTGGATCTGATCCACGGCGAGTTGAGCGCCCGCGTTGGTGATAGGCACCACGATAGGGGTCAGTGGGTGGCGCGACGCCACCCGCGACGGCTTGGGCGGCGCGAGCGAGTCCATGCGGGGAATGACCGCGAGCGGGGTCGGGGTAAAGCAGAGCGCATCCTCCATCACCTCGATCGGCGCGGCGGGTTCGCGCGCGGCCGTGCCCGGCTTGAGCGGAGCCAGGCGAACCCGTTGCGGCGGCTTGCGATGCGAGCGCAGCGCCGGACGGATGTCGTCGTCCTCCGGCGTCGGCGTTTTGGGCGTCGCTGAGGGCGAGGTTGGCTGAGCCATCTCCGCAGGCTGCGCAATCTCGGTCCCGCCCCTCCGCCGCACGCCGTAGAAGTGTTCCAGATGGCGAGAGATCGCCACTTCCGGGGCCACCATCGGATCGACTGTCATGCCCAGGATGAACGCCAACCTGTCGATGGCGCGTGGATTCCCAGGATTGGCCATGGCCACCGCGACCCGGCGTGGCCTGGTAACGAAAAGCGGGATGGCCTGCAGTTCGACTGCGTGGTGGGCCGCGAGCCGTCGCCACAGCACCGCCTCGGCGCGCGCGAAATCGGCATCGAGCGCGGGTGGAACACCGAACTGCTCGGCCAGCGCCAGCGCGACCTGATCGGTGGTGAGTATGCCCGAGGCGACGAACCAGGTTCCCAGGCGCGCGCCACGCGTATGTTGCTCGGCCAGCCCGGTCTGCAGCTGGGCCTCGGTGATGAGGCCGCGCTTGACGAGTATTTCACCCAGCCTCATGCCTGCCTCGCGCTCTCCCATCGAGCCTTGGCATGGGGACGTCAAATCGACAGCTCGTCATAGCGCCGGGTCTATCGGCATCTGCGCGGCAATTCTTTAGCCCGAGTGCGGCCACATGGAACACCGCCCCGGCGGGTCATCACGCGTCCGCAAGGGCCTTGCGCCAAGAGACGTGGTGCAAGAACATAGCGCCCCAGCGGATTCTTGCGACCGCGTCACAAGGATGAACATGACGAATGATGCAAACTTCATCTGAGGGGCAACAATCATGAGCGACCCCGTCTTCTGGCACCGTCTGCAATTCGGCTTCACGGCCACGTACCACTATCTCTTTCCGCAGCTCACCATGGGGCTTGCGCTATTCATCGTCGTGCTCAAGATGCTGGGCCGACGGACCGGCGGGCAGCGCTACCTGGACGCCGCCCGTTTCTGGATCCGCATCTTCGGCATCAACTTCGCGGTCGGTGTGGTCACCGGCATCCCCATGGAATTCCAGTTCGGCACCAACTGGGCACGGTTCAGCGGGCTCGCCGGCGGGGTCATAGGCCAAACCCTGGCCATGGAAGGCATGTTCGCGTTCTTCCTCGAATCCAGTTTTCTCGGGCTTCTGCTATGGGGGGAGGACAAGTTCGGCCGCAAGATCCACGAGCTCGCCGCATGGGCGCTTTTCGTGGGCTCGTGGCTTTCCGGCTATTTCATCATCGCCACCAACGCCTTCATGCAACACCCGGTGGGCCACCGCGTCGCGCTCGACGGCAGCTTTCAGATCGCCAGCTTCTTCGCCTTCTTGCTCAACCCTTGGGCGCTGGCGCAGTACGCACACAACATGATCGCCGCGGTGGTCACGGCCTCGTTCGTGGTGACCGCGGTAGGCGCCTACTACACCTTGCGCGAGGTTCACCTCGAGCAGGCGCGAATATTCCTCAAGACCGGCGTCATCATCGGATTGCTGGCCAGCGCCTCGGTGGCTTTCCCGACCGGCGATCGCCAGGGCAAGATGGTGGCCAAGTACCAACCCATTGCCCTGGCGGCGATGGAAGGCCGCTGGAACAGCGGAACCTGGGCCGAGATCAATTTCATCGGCCAGCCCGACGTGCGCAACCGCCGTCTCGACAACCCCCTGCGCATGCCGGGCGTTCTCAGCTTCATCGCCTATGGCACCTTCGACAGCAACGTGAAGGGGCTAAGCGAATTTCCGTCTTCACAGTGGCCAAAGAACATCGAGCTTCTCTACTACAGCTTCCACATCATGGTCGGCCTCGGAACCATCTTCATCGCCCTCATGGGTCTGGCGGCCTTCCTGCTATGGCGTGGCCGACTATGGAAGGCGCGTTGGCTTCTGTGGACCCTCATGCTGGCCTTCCCCTTCCCGTACATCGCCACGACCGCGGGCTGGCTGACCGCCGAGCTTGGCCGCCAGCCCTGGCTGGTGTACGGCCTTCTGCACACGAGCGATGGCACAAGTCAACTCGTGCACGGCGGCCAAACCGTCTTCACTTCTCTCGGTTTCGCCGGCCTCTTCGTGGTCCTCGGCTTCCTGTTCCTGTACCTCATCATGCGTGAAATCACCCACGGTCCGGTGCCCCACGGCGCCCCGACATCGAACTAGGAGGCGCCCATGGAAATGCTCTGGTTCTGGCTCGTCAGTGTCATGGTCGCCATCTACGCCGTGATGGACGGTTTCGATTTCGGCGCCGGCATCCTGCACCACCTGGTGGCGCGCAGCGATTCCGAGCGCCGCCAGGTGCTGGGCGCCATCGGCCCGTTGTGGGACGGCAACGAGGTCTGGCTGCTCGCCGCCGGTGGCAGCCTTTTCCTCGCCTTCCCGCGGGTCCTGGCCGCGGGCTTCTCGGGCTTCTACCTGGCCATGTTCATGGTCGTGTGGACCTTCATGCTGCGCGGGATCGCCATCGAATTCCGCAGCCACGTCGCCGACCGCATGTGGCGCGCCTTCTGGGACTTCGTGTTCACCTTCGCCAGCGTGCTTCTGCCCGTGCTCCTCGGCGCGGCACTGGGCAACGTCGTGCGTGGCGTGCCGGTCGACGAAACCGGCTACTTCAACATCCCGCTCTTCACCAGTTTCACCACCCACCATCCCGTCGGCATCCTCGACTGGTACACCGTCCTCATGGGCGTGTTCGTGCTGGTGACCATCGCCAACCACGGTGCCCTGTTCCTGGCCTGGAAGACCGAAGGACCGGTCCACGAGCGCGCGCGCAGTCTCGCCCTGCCCCTGTCGGTGCTGACCGCGGTGCTGGGTGGCCTGGCGACCCTGGCCACCGAGCAAGTCAATCCCGACGTCTACGCCAACCTGCCCGAAGCCCCGCTGGCATGGATTGGCCTGTTCCTCTTCGCCCTGGGCCTGTCCACGGTCTTCCTGGGACAGCTTCGAGGCCGCTTCCTGGTCGCTTTCCTGGGCAGCGGTGCCTTCATTCTCGGCCTCCTCGCCGCCACGGCCGCTTGCGTGTTCCCGGTCATGCTCAAGTCCACCCTCAACCCGGCCTGGAGCCTCACTGCGTACAACGCCGCCGTCGGTCACCGCGGCCTCGTGGCCGGGGCGAAGTGGTGGTTCCTCGGCTTCCCCATCGCCGTCGCCTACTTCGTCTTCCTGTTCAGGATCCACCGCGGCAAGGTCAAGCCCGCGACAGACGGGCAGGGTTACTGAAGGTCGGGCAAGTGCGGGCCGCCCGAAGGGCCGGCCCGCGGGTAGGTGTCCGCCCCGTGGGTCGCGGGTCGCGTGAGTTCGGGGCGGTAGCGTGTTCGTGTGAGGTACGCAGGGGGCGAAAGCCTTGGGCGAGGGCGTGAGCGCTCCGCGAGTCGCGGGCCGCGCACGGTTACTCGTAGCAGAGAATTCGCTGGATCTCTTACGGAGTTTCGCGAGAAGATATCTACCCCCGTGGGTTCATTATTGATTTTAGCTTTTGGCCGCGGGGGCCGATAGAGCGATTGCTTATGGCCAGGCGGCGCCCCAAAGTCCTAGTCGTAGATGGAGACAGGGAGAAATCCCTCGCTCTCCATCGGGCGCTCTACGACGGCAGCCAGCAGTTCGACGTGCTTCTCGCGGCCAACACCGACATGGCCCGCGAGATCATGCGTGACGTGAGCGTGGATGTCGTGGTCACCGACATGGATCTGCCCGGCGCCAGCGGCCTCGATCTGGTGTGCTGGGCAGCTATCGAGTTTCCCGAAACCGTCTACGTCGTGCAGACCAGCGACGAGGTCGATCAGCTGCAGGAGCGGATCTCCGGACTAGGCTGCCTGCGCCTCATGCGGAAACCCTGTGAGCCGGCAGAGGTTCTCGATATCGTGCGCAAGGCGCTCGACTGCATCCACGGCCTGTCCGGGTGCTTCTCGGCCCTCTCGGCCTCGGATCTGATCCAGATGCTCTGCCTGGCCCAACGCACGGCCGCCCTGCGCATCACCGCCGGCGGCGAGTCCGGCACGGTCATGGTCAAGGACGGCGTGCTCCTACACGCGAGTTGGGGCGCGCTGGTGGGGCAGGAAGCCTTGTGCGCGATCCTGGACGCCGAGGATGGCGTCTTCCGCACCACGCCGCTGCCCGACGGCGTGGAGCGATCCATCCAGGCGAACTGGCAGCATGCCCTGATGGAAGCCGTGCGAGCACTCGACGAGCGGGCGAATTCCTCGCACCGTTCGACCGGCTCGCTGCCGGCCATCCGGGTCGACGACTCGATTCTCGACAAGATTGCGGCGAACGGCGGCAATGGCGATCCCATCCGCCGCGCCGGCACGCACCTGCTCGCCGGTACCGAGTCCCGCAAGGGGCCGCGTACCGGCGGCGCCGCTTCGTCGCTGGTCGACAAGGGGTTTTCCGCCCTGCGCGCAGGCAACGTCGAGGAGGCGCGCCAGTGCTGGCTGGCGGCCAAGCAATTGGATCCAGAGAACCGCTCGCTGGACCTCAACCTGAAAAAACTGGAAAGCAGGGCGACCCGTTGATCGCGAGGGAGCCTACGCTTCGCCGGCAGCCCCTCACCCGCCTCGCTGCGCTCGGCGACCTCTCCCCGCTGCGCGGGGCGAGGTGGTTTCAGGGGGTTCCATCAACTATCGCGTTGGCGAAGCCGAGCTTTGCTCGGCGCAGCCAGAGCGCGGGAGGGCATGGGAACCCTCCCAGGGTTCCCATCAACAAAGATAGGAGAATGGTATGGGTGTGACCGAAAGCAGAGACGAATTGCAGGGCCTCCTGGTCGTCATGGCCTCGCTGTCGCACGGGCTCGAGCAGGTGCTCGGCCGTGGCGCGGAGACCGTGACCTTTCGCGCCGGCCGCACCGTGGGCCTCAAGAGCGGGGCCGCCGAGCCGGACGCCGACCTGCTCAGCGCGCTCGCCAAGGTGGGCCAGGCGCTCAAGGCGAACGGCATCGAGTGGCCCTTCGAGGTGTGGAAGCCGGCCGCCGCCGCCAGCTTCGTGTACGCCAAGGACGGCAAGCAGGCGGTCAAGCTGGTCTTCCGCAACTGCATGGTCCGTTGCGCGCTCTTTCGCTACGGCCACGAGCAGAAGCAGTCGCTGTGCATGATGAACCACGGCTTCTTCTGCGGCTACGTGCAGAAGTTCACCGGCAAGCGCGCCGAGCTGGAGATCCTGCACGCCGGCGAGAATGCCTGTCTCAAGGAACTTCTACTCACGGGCTAGGAGAACAGCATGGCCAAGGTTACGGTTTCCTTTGAATGGCTCTCCGGTTGCTCGGGTTGCGAGCTGTCGGTCGTCGACCTGCACGAGCGTCTGCTCGCCGTACTGGAGCAGATCGACATCGTCCGCCTGCCGATCTTGATGGACGTCAAGGGCTATCCCAAGGCCAAGCTCGGCATCGTCACCGGCGCCTTGCGCACCCACCACGACGTCGCGTGCGCGAAGAAGATGCGCGAAACTTGCGACGCCATCCTGGCCTACGGCACTTGCGCGGTGTACGGCGGGCCGCAGGGCTCGGGCTTCGCGCACGCGCAAAGCGAGCTGGCCGAGACGGCCTTCGTCAACAACCCCACGACATCGACCCACTTCGTGCCGGACCAGGGCGTGCCCAAGCTGCTCGAGGAGGGCGTGCGGCCACTCGATGCCACCATCAAGGTGGATCTCTACTTGCCCGGCTGTCCCCCGCACGCCTACTACGTGTTCGAGGCGCTTCGTTCCGTGATCGACGGCAAGCCGCCGGAATTTGGCGAGCACAACGTGTGCTTCCACTGCGACCGCGCCATGAAGCACACCGAGGTTGCAGCTCTGCGCCGCGTGCACCAGGGGACGATCGAGCAGGAGACCTGCTTCCTTTCGCAAGGCGTGCTGTGCATGGGTAGCGCCACGCTCGACCGCTGCCGCGGCGCCTGCCCGACGCGCGGCATGCCCTGCTCGGGCTGCAGCGGGCCATCGGAAAACGTGGTACTGGAACCCAACCGCGACATTCGCACCGAGATCGCAACGCGCATGTCCATGATGACCAAGATCCCCAAGGCGACCATCACCTCGGAGATCGAAAAGCAAGCCAAGACCTACTACGCCTACGCCATGGCCTCGCCGGTCTTCCGCGAGAAGCCTACCTTCCTTCTCCGGCGCTGGATTGCACAGCAAGGAGCCCCCCGATGAGCCGCACCCTCACCATCGATCCCGTCACGCGCATCGAGGGCCACGCCCAGGTCCACATCGACATCGGCGACGACGGCAAAGTCGGCGCCGCCACCTTGCACGTGCTCGAGTTCCGCGGTTTCGAGCGGTTCGTGCAGGGCATGCAGGCCGAGCTGATGCCGACCCTCACCACGCGCATCTGTGGCACCTGCCCGCACGCTCACCACTTGGTGTCGGCCAAGGCGCTCGACGTCATGTTCTCGGCGGCGCCGCCGCCCGCGGCCCTGTTGCTGCGCCAGCTCCTCAACTGCGGCAGCATGATTCACTCGCACGCCATCCACTTCTTCGCGCTGGCCGGGCCGGACATCTTCCTCGGGGAATCGAGCCCGGTGGGCAAGCGCAACCTCATCGGCCTGCTCGAGGCCGCGCCGGAGCTGGCGAAGAAAGCACTGCGCCTGCGCAGCATCGGGCAGATGCTGGTCGAGATCGTGGGTGGCCGGGGTACGCATCCGGTGACCGCGGTCGCGGGTGGCATGTCGTGCGGCCTCACCAAGGACAGCCACGCGACGCTCAAGGCCCTGGCCGCCGAGGCGCTGGAGCTGGCCAAGGTCGTGCTCGACGCGGGCAAGAAAGCCCTGCAGAAGGATCCCGCGATGCTCGGCCGCCTGCCGCTGGCCACGCACGACCTCGGAACCTTGCAGGGCAACGCGCTCGACCTCTACGACGGCAAGCTACGCGTGCGCAGGCCCGACGGCTCGGTCGCCCTCGACTTCGTGGCCGCCGACTACGCCGAGCATCTGGTCGAGGAGGCGCTTCCCTACAGCTACGGCAAGCAGGTCCTGCTCAAGGACGGTGGTGGCACCACGCCCTATCGCGTGGGACCGCTGGCCCGCCTCAACTGCGCGGAGAGCACGGGCACCAAGCTGGCCGACGCCGCCCTGGCGGAATGGAAGGCGGCTTGCGGTAATCCCTCGAAGCTGGTGGTTGCCGGGCACTGGGCGCGTCTGGTCGAGATGCTCCACTGCGCCGAGAAGGCGGTGGCCATGCTCGACGACCCGGCCATCCTTTCGCCCGAGGTGCGCACGGCGCCGGGGACGATCCAGCGGCACGCGGTGGCCCACGTCGAGGCCCCGCGCGGCGTGCTCATCCACGACTACACCGTGGACGGCAACGCGCTCATCCAGTCGGCCAATTTCGTGGTCGCCACCCAGCACAACATCGCCAGCATCAACACCACCATCAAGGACGCCGCCACCAGCTTGCTCGGCAAGAGCGACAGCGAGCTGCTCGACGGTGTGGAATTCGCCATCCGCTGTTACGACCCGTGCCTGTCTTGCTCCACCCATCGCGTGGGACAGATGCCACTCGAAATCAGTCTTTGGCAAGACGGTCGCAACCTGCGCACCGCGAGGAGATAAGCCATGCCGACGGTTCACATCGAAGAAGCCGGTTGCCGCGACTGCGGCCTGTGCGTCGACATCTGCCCCACCGACGTGTTCGAGGAGGACGGACCGAAGAAGTTGGCCAAGGTCGTGCGCCAGGACGACTGCATCGGTTGTACCTCGTGCGTGTACCTGTGCCCGTCGCGCTGCCTGAGCGTGACCGCGGAGAAGCCGCAGCGGCCCTTCCACCGCATGGAGAACAACGCCGCGCTCGTGTCGCGTTTTCTGCAACAGGTGCCCGCCACCCAGCAGATGAGCCAGGCCGACTACGACGAAGCGCTCAAGGACACGCACGTGCGCTTGCATGCACTGTCCGACGCGCTCAAGGAGATCATGGGGCGCGGACAGCGGGCGGTGGGCCGCTCGGCGGGCAATCTCGCCGCCGCGCACATGCCCGAGATGTACGAGGCGGCGGATCTCGGCCAGTTGCTCGCGGGCCTGCGCCGGCGCTTCGCGCATGCCTTCGCCTTCGAGGCCCAGCTCGACGCCGACACGCAGACCGCGACCCTGACCTTCCCCGCGTGCGCCATGCACAAGGTGGTGGCGGCGCACGGCGAGCCCGCGGGCAGCGCCAACCTGTGCGAGCTGTTCCACGAGTATTTCGCCGGGCTCATGAGCGCTTTTTCCGGCAAGAGCTACGCCGCGGCTACCCTCGGCACAGTCGGCCAGTGTACAGTCAAGTTCCAGATCCGCAGCTAACCCACACCTAGGAGGAATGGACCATGGCTTCTCGTACAGAAAAAATGCAGGACATCTTGCGCGGCCTCAGAGGGGCATCGCCGGACATCATTGGCGCCGCGGTGGTCAGCATCGACGGCTTCATCGTGGCGTCGGTATTGCCAAGCGAGGTGGACGAGGAGCTGGTTTCCGGCATGGCGGCGGCCATGCTCGGCGTCGGCGAGCGCATCTCCTCCGAGCTCATGGCCTCGACCATGGAGCAGGTCTACGTGCGCAGCGAGAAGGGCTACGTGGTGCTCAACGCGGTCGGCGCCGATTCGGTCCTGGTCGTGCTGACCACCAAGGACGCCAAGCTGGGCCTGGTCTTCATCGAGGTCAAGCGTCGCTGCGTGGAACTCGGCAAGGCGATCTCCGCCTCCGCCTCCGCCTGAGGATCCCATGAGTGCGCCCGGGTACGCGCACCCTCCCGGCGGTGCGACATCCCATCTGCCCTCGTCGGCGCGTTTCGCGCTGGCGGCGGCTTTGCTTGCCCTCGGCCTCGGCGATCTGGCGGCCATCGATTTCCTGCTGCTTCCGCGCACCTTCGCCACGACGTCGGGGAATCGGCCGCTGGCATCCGTGCGCCCTCACCCTGCCCCTCACCCCGCCCCTCTCCCCACCCCTCTCCCCGCTACGCGGGGAGAGGGTGCCGAGCGGCGCGAGGCGGGTGAGGGGCCGCCTGGCGAAACGCCACCTGCGCCAGCACCGGCCGTGGAAGAGCTCCCTGATCTGCTGTTCGCCATCAACACGACATGGCTCTCGCGCACCTCGCGCGAGACCCTCGACCGGGTGGCGGACAAGCTCGCCGGAGATCCAACCCGGCAGGTCGTGCTGAGCGGGCACACGGACACGCTGGGCGCCCCGGACGTCAACCGGGCGCTGGCACGGGCGCGGGCGCGGCGGGCGAGCCGCTACCTGCAAGCCCACGGCGTGGACCCGGGCCGGATCGAAACCCGGAGCTTCGGCTCCACGCGTCCCCGCACGGGCGAGTCGACGGCCGCGGACCGGGCGCGCGACCGCAGGGTCGAGATCGCAATTCAGTAGAGAACGAACCCATGTCACCTCCCACCTTGCTCATCATTGCCAGCCTGGTCGCCGCGGTGGCCTTCTTCCTGGCGGGCTTCCTGCTCGCGCCCAGCCGAACGAGCGACGCGCCTCCGCGCGAAGCACAGCCGCAGCCCGAGGCCCTCGCGAAGGAAGATCTGCGTCGCTCCCGCGCGGACGCGGAGAAGGAACGCGACAGCGCGCGTGCAGAGAGCGAGCGCCTCGCCGCCCAGGAGAAGATCCTGGCCGAGCGTCTGCGCGTGGCTGAAGACACGAATCACGCCCTGTTCGAACGGGAGGAGAAGGCGGCCGAGGGATGGGCCGAACAACTCGAAGCGGCCAAGGCGGAACAGAAACGCCACGATCTCTCTCTGGAAAAGGAGGTGGAGGAGTTACGGGCGCGGCTCCTGCGCGCGCAGGAAGAGCGAGAACGCCTTGCGCTGCGCGCCGACCAGAACGCCGCCCGGGCGGAAAATGCGACGGCCGCCCTCGATGAGTTACGCCGTCATGACGAGCAAGAGACCGAGCGGAGGGCGAGAGAGCGCGAAGGCGAGCGCGAACGGCTGGCCAAGCTGGTCGAGGAGGCCGCGGCGGGCGAGCAGCGTTTCCGCGATCGGTTGGAGGATATCGAGACCGCGGCGCAAGCCAAGCTTGCCGAGGCCGAGGCCTCCGGGCGGGCCAGTGCCACCGCCGCCCTCGCGGACCTGCGGATCGGCCTGACCCAGGCGGAGGCGGAGCGATCCGAGCTTGCGCAACAGATGCAGCGCGAACGCTCCGAGCGGCAGAGCGCGGAGGCGTCTCGGCAGGAGTTCGAGCTGCGCATGCGTGCCGCCGAGGAGGTCGTCGAGGCGCTGCGGGCGGAGGTCGCCTCGGTCGACGAAGCGCGGCGAGCCGCGCAGGAGCGGGCCAAGGATCTGGAGCGCCTGGCCCTGGAAAACGCCGAGTTGCGCGAGCAGCAGGCGCGGGCCGAACGTGAGGTGAAGGCGGGACGTGAGGACATCGCCAAGGACGCGAGGGTCGAGCTGGCCGCGGCGCAGGCCAAGCTGGCCGAGTTCGATCGCGTCCTGGAGGAGAACCGGCGGTTGCGCGACGAGGTCGCCGAGCTGCGCACGCACCAGGAGGCGAGCGGGGATCTCGAGCGCCTCACGGTGGCGCACAAGCAAGTCCGCCTCGACGCCGAGCTGATGGCCAGGCGGCTGCAGGAGTTGCTGCACGATCAGGCCGAGCTGGTCCCTCTGCGCGCCCAGGCGGCCGAGGCCGTCTCCCTGGCCGAGGAGGTCGAGTACCTGCGGCGGCGCGAGAAGGATCTCGAGGCCCAGCTCTACGCCAGCGGCTCGTATTCCAGCCGGGAAATGCCCGCTGCGACCGGCGAGGTGCCCGTGGTGGCGCCGGTCACGGACTTGGAAAGCAACCTGAGCGCGCTGGTGGGCGGTAGTGGACCACGCACCGCCGTGCTCGCCGACGCCCAGGGATTTCTCATCGCCGCCGCGGGCGAGTCGGTGGCCGAGGAGGGCCTGGCGGCCTTCGCGGCCGTGGCCGGCGAGATGGTGACCCGGGCACGCATGTTGCTGCCGCTCGCGGATGTGCGTTCGGTGCGCGTCACCGATGAAAACCATATGGTGCTCACCTGCCATCTATTCACCAGCGCCGGCGAGGGCCTGGGCGTCACCACCCTCGGCCCGGGCGAGCCGAAGGCCGAGGAGACCACGCGCGCCATTGCGGGTTTGGCCGCCATCGTGTCGGGGGCCGACACCGCTGGCGAGGACACGCCGGAGCCGGCGACCTGAGGCCGGGCACGCTGCTAACCGACCGAATTGCTCGGTGCCAAAGCTCGCAGGCTCGCGGCTTGGCCGACGGCGCGCACTTCGTCGCTGGCATCGATGGCGCGCAAGACGGCGTCGACGGCCTCGGGGATCGCGGCCGCGACCTCCGGGCTGAGCTCGGTGCCGAAGTCCGTGAAGGTCACGCCTTCCACGCCGACGAAGCGCAGGGTCGCGGGCGCTCGCTCCGGGGCCAGCTTGTGGGCCAGTTCCATCAACTCGGCGATGCCGATGGTGTGCGAGAGCGAGGCGCCGGCGGCGTGACGTTCGATCCCACGACCCTCCAGCGTCACGCAGGTGCCTGGTGGCTGTCCCGTGCTCATCGCGTCGACCAGCACCACGCGATCGGCGGCGGCGACCACTTCGAGAAGGTCGAATCCGAGATGCGGCGCCAGCTCGACGTGAACGTCGGCGGGCAAGGGCAAGGCCATGAGGATGCGCCCGACACGAATGCCCACGCCGTCGTCGCACACCAGTTCGTTGCCCAAGCACAGGACGCGCGTCGACATCGCCACGAACGCCCATCATACCCGACCCCTCCCGAACCCGGCGACAGTATCGCCAGTCGGCTTTCCAGGGTACGATTCGATCGATGACCCGCTGCTACCGCTTCCCGCTGCTGGCTTGCCTGGCTCTGTTGCCAATCGCGTGCGGTGGCTCATCGAGCGGATCGGGCGCTGGCAGGGACAGCAGCCTCGCCGGCGCGAGCGGGGGCGGAACGGTGGAAGCCGGCGTAGGCACGGGAGGTAGTTCCGGGGCCGGCGGTGCCACGGGCTCGGGCGGCCACCCTGGTAGTGGCGGGGTCGCCGCCAGCGGGGGAAGTCGTGCGACCGGCGGGACAATCGGCAGCGGCGGCGTGGCCGGGACCGGCGGCGTCACGAGCACGGGCGGTGCAAGCATCGGCACGGGCGGCATGGGTGGTTCTGGCGGCGCCGGCACCGGGACCGGCGGGCGAACGGAAAGCGGTGGCGCCGGCGGCACGACCGGCACGGGCGGCGCAAGCTCCGGCACCGGTGGCGCGGGAGGCGCGACCGGCCCCTCGACGAGCGTCGACCGTTTCGGTATCACGCAGCTCTATCCGTCGCTCGCCGGCGGCAAGGCGTGGTTCTCCTCGTGGGACAACGGCGCGGCCCGCAGCTTTACCGGCGTCGATCCGAGCGATGCCTGGTTCGACGCGGACCACGGCGACGCCTCCTATTCGACCGACGGCACCGGCACGCTGAAGATCTCGGGTGGCGTTCCGCGTATGTACGTACACGACCCGGCCAAGCTGGATCAGTGGCGCGATGTCGAGATCACCATGTACTTCATGCGCACGCCTGCGTTCACTTGCTCGGCGGCGTATGCGGGCATGGCGGCCCTGGCGCGCACCAACCATGGCACCACCGGGCAAGAAACCGTCGACCTGTGCGACACCCGCGGCATCAACGCGCGCATGCGCTGCGACGGCCACATCGACTTCGAGAAGGAAACCAAGCACACCGACTCGACCGCGATCCTGAACAAGTCCTACTGGAGCGCGGGCACCCTGCCGACCAACCAATGGATCGGCTACAAACATGCGGTCTACGACCTCGCCGACGGCGGCGTGAAGCAGGAACTGTGGATCGACGAGACCGACGGCGAAGGCGGCGGCACCTGGCGCAAGCTGAACGAACACGTCGATTACGGTACGGACTTCGGCGTGGGCGCCACGCCTTGCGCGACCGGGATCAATCCCGCGATGCCCCTGACCCGAGCCCCCACGCGCGCCGGCTCCGAGAGTGGCAAGCCGAACATCACGGTGTACTTCCGCAGCGACAACGTCGGCACCGACGGGCTGGTCTTCAAGAAGGGAAGCGTGCGGGAGATCAGCGTGCCGTAGCCGCTCGGCGCGCCACCACCTTTGCAATCGTCAACGGATGTCCGACGGTGCGAGGTTGTCCATGTCGTCGAAGTTCTGGTTCTCGCCAGCCATGGCCCAAATGAAGGTGTAGGCTCCGGTGCCCACGCCCGAGTGGATGGACCACGAGGGCGAGATCACCGCTTGCTCGTTCGCCATGACGATGTGCCTGGTCTCGTTGGGTTGGCCGTGCATGTGGAAGACGCGCGCCGTCTCCGCCATGTTGAAGTAGAGGTAAACCTCCATGCGACGTTCGTGGGTGTGGCACGGCCAGGTGTTCCACACCGAGCCGGGCTCCAGGATGGTCAACCCCATCACGAGCTGGCAGCTCTTGCAGACGGCCGGATGCACATACTGGTAGATGGTGCGCACGTTGCACGTCTCCGCTGCGCCCAGCTTGCGCGGGTTGGCCTTCGACAGCTCGATCTTGACCGTGGCATAGGTCTGATGGGCGGGCGAGCTCACGAGGTAGAACTTGGCGGGCTTGGCCGGGTTCGCACTCTCGAAGCCGATACTCGGCACGCCCATGCCCACGTACAGGCCGTCGCCTTGGCGGAGCTCGGTGGGCTTGCCGTCGAGGACCACGCGTCCCGGTTCGCCGATGTTGATGACGCCGAGCTCGCGGCGGTCGAGAAACCGTTCGCTTCCCAGCTCCTTGCCGCCCGTGAGATCGAGCCGCACGTGCGTCGGGCTGGCGCCGCCGAAGATGACGCGATCGACGTGGGTATAGGTCAGGTTGAGCTCGCCCGGCGCAAAAACCTTCTCGACGAGGAAATGCTTGCGGAGATCGGCCGTGTCGTATCGCCTGACGTCGTCGGGATGGTTGCCGTAGCGCAGATCGAGCTTCATCTTGTTTGCTCCTGGTTACCGAGAAAATCCCCGCCTCGGGTCGAGAAGGTATCGAGGAGTCTACCCGATTGTCCAGGGCGGGTGACATCGGGGATGGCGCATGGCGTATCAGCCTTCCTCGTCGGGATCTACGCACCTGGCACGCGCGTGCAGACGTGTGATAAGCCAGTCCGGCCGGTGGGCAGACGAACATGTGGAATACCTTTCGCTGCGAGGTGTGCGGTACCGAAAGCGATGAGAAGCCGACCATCATCCGCTTCTCGTACACGCTCGTCGACGGCAAGTCCGGGGTCGAGCTGATCTACCTCTGCGCCGGGTGCAACTCCTTGCTGCCCAAGACCAACCCGGTCAGGCATAGCAAGTTGGTCGCGCTCTTCAAGAGCCTATACCCGAATCGCGAGTTGAAGCCGGAATAGCCCTGGGCCGCCAGCGATTGCGCGCCTTCCAGGGATCCCACCATCCCGGATTCCGGCTATCATCGCCCGCGCATGCGATCGCCAGCCCCGCGTCTCGCGTCCTTCCCGGAGCACAATCCGAACCCCATCGTCGAGGTCGACATCGAGGGGCGCGTGCGCTACGCGAATCCAGCCGCTCAGACGCTGTTCCCCGAATTGGCGGGGCAAGGCCCAACCCACCCGTGGCTCGTGGATTGGCCAGCGGTCACGCAGCGATTGAAGGACGCGTCCAGCGGAAACACCGACCGACGCATCGTGGTCGTCGGCGAGCGCACCTACCACCAGACGCTACACCTGACGGCCGAAGAGGGCACCGTCCGTATCTACGGTCTCGACGTCACCGAGCGCGTGCAGGCGGAAGCAGCCGTCATCGAGGCGCACGCCAGGACATCCGCGGTTCTGCAGAGCATTGCCGACGCCTACTATTCACTCGACGACCAGTGGCGCTTCGTCGCGGTGAATTCCGCGGCGGAACGGGCGCCTTTCGGACGCCCCGCGAGCGAGCTTCTGGGCAAGGTCATCTGGGAGGTGTTTCCCAATCTGCCTGGAACGCGCATCCACCAGCACTACCTCGACGCGAAGGAAAGGCGTAGCCAGGAGCACTACGAAGCACCCTCGCCTCTCAATGGTCGCTGGTACGAGGTGTTCATGTTCCCGCGTTTGGGGCGACTCGACGTGTATCTGCGCGATATCGACGATCGCAAGAAGGCAGAAAACGCTCTCAAGGAGAGCGAGGAGAGGTTGCGGCTCTTTATCGACCATGCTCCGGCTTCCCTGGCGATGTTCGACAGTGACATGCGCTATTTGAGCGCCAGCCGGCGATGGCTTGCCGACTACCGGCTCGGCGACCGGGACGTGCGGGGACTGTCCCACTACGAGCTGTTCCCCGAGATCGGCGAGGATCGGAAGCGTGCGCACACGCGGGCCTTGGCCGGGGAAGTGGTGCGATCCGAGGCCGACCGGCTCGTGCGTGCCGATGGCAGCGTGCAGTGGGTGCGCTGGGAGGTGCGACCCTGGCGCGCGCCCTCGGGCGCCATCGGAGGTATCGTCATCTTCACCGAGGACATCACCGAGTCCACGCTCGCCGCCGAGGCCCTGCGACGGTACGAGCTCTTGGCGAGCCAAAGCCGCGACATCGTGCTTTTCATGAGGCGCGACGACGGCCGGATTCTCGAGGCCAATGCCGCGGCCCTCGATGCCTATGGCTACAGCCGCGAGGAAATCCTTTCGCTTTCCATCCAGAGCCTGCGCGCTCCCGATACCCTCGCCCTCACCGAAGAGCAGATGGCGATTGCCGACGACAGAGGGATCCTCTTCGAAACCATCCACCAGCACCGAGGTGGCAGAACCTTCCCCGTGGAGGTCAGCTCCAGGGGGGCGATGGTCGAGGGCGAGCGCACCCTGGTGAGCGTGGTACGCGACATCAGCGAGCGCAAACGGCTGGAAAGGCTGTACGCGGTACTCAGCCAGGTCAACGAAGCCATCGTGAGAACCCGCGACGAGAAGACCTTGTATCGCGAGGTCTGCCGCATCGTCGCCGAGCAAGGTGATTTTCCCCTGGCCTGGATAGGGCTGGTCGAGGGACGCGCGGTCGTGCCAACGGCCGCGGGTGGGACGGAGGCAGCCTACCTGTCCGAGATCCACGTCGAAATCGCTGGCGGCCTGGGCGTCGGCCCCACGGGCACCTGCATCCGCGAAAACCGGCCGGTGGTGAACGACGATTTCGCGACCAACCCGAACACCTCTCCGTGGCGTGGGCCCGCGCTTGGCCACGGGTTTGGCGCCTCTGCCGCTTTCCCCTTGCACAGGCACGGAAAGGCCATCGGTGCGCTTACATTGTATGCGAGACGAGCGGGAGTCTTCGACGCCGCGGAGAGAAGACTCATCGAGGCCTTGTGCGCCGATCTCTCCTACGCCATCGCCGCTTTGGAACACGAGCGAGAGCGCACGCAGATGGAGCAAGCCCTGCGGGCCGCCAACGCGCAGCTCATCGAGGCCGACCGACACAAGAACGAGTTCCTGGCCGTCCTTTCCCACGAACTGCGCAACCCCCTCGCCCCCCTTCGCAACAGCCTCTTCGTCCTCGAACACGCAGTTCCGGGCAGCGAGCAGGCGAAACGCGCCCTCGAAATCATCGGCCGGCAGACAGGTCAGATGGCACGCCTGGTGGACGACCTGCTCGACGTCACACGCATCTCCCGCGACAAGATTCGGCTAAGGCGCACTCCGCTCGATCTGAACCAACTCGTCCACCGCACGGTCCAGGACCATCGCTCCCTGCTGGAGGGGAAGGGAATCGAGGTCGCGGTGAGCCTTGCGGCGGGGCGACTGCCCGTCGACGGAGACGAGGCGCGCCTTGCCCAGGTCGTCGGGAACCTCCTGCAAAACGCGGCCAAGTACACCCCGAAGGACCGGCGGGTCAGCGTCGTTACGAGAGCCATCCCGTCGCGGCGGCGCGCCGAAATCCGAGTCAGCGACACAGGCGTTGGCATCGAACCGACGGTGCTTTGCCGCCTGTTCCGGCCGTTCATGCAAGCCGATGCCACGCTGGACCGCAGCCAAGGCGGGCTGGGCCTCGGGCTGGCCCTGGTGAAGGGCTTGGTCGAGTTGCATGGCGGCGAGGTCTCCGCCCAAAGCGACGGCCCTGGGAAGGGAGCAGAGTTCGTCGTCGAGTTGCCGCTCGGCGAGACCGCGCAAGCCGAGGCGAGTCCGGGCGCCGGGAAGAAGGAGGGAAAGCGCCGACGGGTGCTGATTATCGAGGACAACATCGACGCGGCCGAAAGCCTGCGCGAGGCGCTCGAATTCGGCGAGCACCTGGTCGAGGTTGCCCAAAGCGGTCCCGACGGCTTGGCCAAGGCTCGCCAGTTCAAGCCGCAGGTCGTGCTTTGCGACATCGGGCTGCCCGGCATGGACGGCTACGGAGTCGCGCGCGCATTTCGCGGGGATGAAACCCTGAAGGGCGCTTTCCTCGTCGCCCTGAGTGGCTATGCCCTGCCCGAGGACTTGCAGCGGGCGCGGGAGGCGGGTTTCGACAGGCACGTCGCCAAGCCCCCAAGCCTGGAAAGCCTGGAGAACCTTCTTCAAGAACTCACATCGCGGGACGCTCTTCGCACGGGTCAACGAAGAAGGTAGCAATCGCGGCCGAGGCCGTCTCTCCCGCGGCGGGAAAAGTGGCGCCCGATGGCATGATGGATCGCCATCCTGGCCGCGTGAAGATTCTCTTTCGCGGTCGCCACCGGCACGTCGAGGATCTCGGCGCTGTCCTCCGCGGATATCTCCTCCAGATCGCACAGGACAAACGCCGCGCGCAGATGCGTGGGCATCACGTCGACGGTTTGCCGAATACGGCGAAAGAGATCTTCCGATGAAAGTTGACGCGGAGAAAAGACCGACCAATCGGGTCCCTCCTGCCAGTTCCCTCGTCGGCAGAAGCGCGAGATGGTCGACAGGGAAAGCAGGAAGTCGTCGTTGTGGGACGGTCCGCGCCCGTTTGCGGACTGCGAGCGCCCCAGGGCGCACCTTACCGTCGCCCGATAGACCCAGGTACTGAGCTGGGTTCGGCTGGCGAAGCTCGGCGTGTTCCGCCAGGCCGCGAGAAGGGTCTCCTGGAGGATCTCCTGCGCGACCCTCTCGTTGCGGACCAAGTGCACGGCTAGGCGGTATGCCCTGTCCTCGCAGCGGCCAACCGCTTCCTCGAACGTGGCCACGTCCCAGCAATCGACGACGTCGTGCTCGCCCCCCAAGCCCTGCTTGACCGCGGCCGATTTCTCATCTTCATTCCAAGTCTCGACATTAGTGGTCGATGCTGTCACGGTTCCCTCCAGCGTGGTCCAGGGTCGTTCGTGGCTTGTCTTCCTCTCTTGGGTATGTGCAATTCCGGGACCAGAGGCGCATGGGGCCACGAGCGATGTTTGGGAGCGAACTGGCCGGGAAAGGGGCAATGCGATGTCCGTTCGCGGGCGCCCCAGTGTTACCGAAGCAGTCTCTTGGTTTCGAAACGGTAACGTCCCGGCGTGATGGGAATTTTCTCGCTCCGAGGCTGAGCTCCTCATGGCCATCCCGCTCGCTCGTTGGCCTGTCTGATGCACTCGGAACTCCATCGAGCGGAAGAGCATCCAATCAAGAAAGACAGGAGCGTGACCATGAAGCGCTTGAACCCTGCGCACGGGTACAGAATCGAGGATCTCGTGACCGCCGCCTACAAAGCGGCCCGACAGGTGACGTCCGATCCCTTGCTGGCAACCATGATCGTGAGCGCAATTCTCGAGGATTGGCTCATGAAGTCGGGCCGGGCGGATCTCGTGAAGCAGCTTCAATCGGTGCCTCGCTAGCACAGCCCATCTCGACCGCGTTTCAGGTCGTCGGCAGTGGTGCGGCCCGGGCCAGGACTTCCTCCAGTCGTTCGATGCTCGGCGGCTTGGCCAGATGGTCGTGGAAGCCGGCCTCGGCCGCGCGGCGACGGTCCTCGGACCGGGCGTACCCGGTCATGGCCACCAGCAATGCGCCACGCAGACGCACCTCTTCACGCAGGGCGCGCGCCACGGCAAATCCGTCAAGCACGGGCAGGCCGATATCGCAAAAGACGACCTCGGGAAGGAATTCGCGCGCACGCGAGACTCCCGCCCGACCATCTGCCGCCGTCTCCACCACGTGACCGAGCAACTCCAGCACGGCGCGCAGGCTTTCCGCCCCGTCCACGTTGTCCTCGATGACCAACACGCGGCGACGCGCGCGCTTTGCCGGCGGAGGCACGCGCTCGTTCTCCCCGCCGCCGAGCGGAAGCTCCACCGTGAACGTGGCCCCTCGCCCCTGACCATCGCTCGAGGCCTGCACGGTCCCACCGTGCAGCTCGACCAGGCACTTGACACGGGCGAGACCCAGGCCCAGTCCGCCCTGACTGTGGGCCAGGGACCGATCGCCCTGAACGAAGGGTTCGAAGATGCGCGGCAGCAGCTCGGCCTCGATCCCGGCACCGCTGTCGCGGACGACAACGCGCCCGCGATCGCCGGCCGGCTCGCGATCGACCTTCAGCCTGACCTCGCCACCAGGTGGGGTGAATTGGGCCGCGTTGTCCAGAAGGTTGCCGAGAATCCCGGCCAGGCGATCCGGATCGGCACGAAGCAACAGTGGCTCGTCCGGGACATCGACCACAAACCCGAGCGACTTGCGCGCGAAAAGCGCCCGGTTGTCCTCGACCACAGCTCGTGCCACGGCACATAGGTCGATGGTGGACCGGCGCAGCACGATCTCACCGCGGCCCATTTGGGACGCATCGAGCAGGTCGTCGCCGAGGGATGCGAGTTGGTCGATCTGCCTGTCCATACTGGACATCATGCGTCTGGCCTGTTCACCGCCTGGCTCCGCTCGCTGCAGGACGTACAGACTGGAACGCAAGGTCGACAGGGGATTGCGCAGCTCGTGCGAGAGCGTGGCAAGGATCTCGTCCTGACGCCGATTCGCCTCCTGCAACTGCGACCGCGCAAGCCCCAGACTCTCGCCCAGAGCCTTCACTTCGGCCTGCTGCCGATGAAGCTCTTGCTTCCGCTCGCGCTGGCCGCCAGCTAGCGAGACCACGATGGCCCCGAGCGCTCCCGCGAAAACCAGTGCGAGCACCGGCAGGAGGTGGAAGTCCGAGACCGCCCACATCGCCACCAGTGCAATCGATAAGGCGGCCGCGGCCAACCAGCCCCACGTTTGTTGGCTGTTACCCTTGTCGGTGGACATATTCAGGACGGGGACGGATCAATGCAAGCGCGGATCCAAGTGCAGTCAACCGGTTTTGACGGAGACGGATGACACGAGACGCCCGAGGTGAAATGTCCTTGATTTTCCGATAACGCGACTCCAACATCCCTCCTCAGTTTTTCGGCGCGGTACCGCCGGACCAGGATCACCGCGGCATGCTCGACATACTCTTGGTAGACGACGAGCCTGAGATACGCCTGCCACTCGGCGAGGCGCTGCGCGAGATCGGCCATCGCGTGGCCTTGGCCGCCGACGGCGACGAGGCGATGCGATGCCTGGACCGCCAGACTTTCAACCTGGTGGTCAGCGATGTCCGCCTGCCGAAAGGCGACGGCTTCACCATCCTGCGCAGGGTGCGCGACCAGCAACCCGACACGGACGTCATCCTGATGACCGCCTTCGGCACCATCCAGGAGGCGATCACCGCGGTCCGGGAGACCGCCATCGAATACCTGACCAAGCCTTTCGAATTGCCCGATGTCTTGGCCATGGTCGGGCGCATCGACGAACGCTGGCGGCTCCTGCACGACCTGGCCGCCGCGCGCGCCGAATTGGCCGCGCGCCAGGCCGGCCACATGATCGAGGGCCACTCGCCCGCCATCGCGCAACTGCGGGAACGTATCGGCGCCATCGCGGACAGCCCCGCAGCCGTGCTGCTGACCGGTGAAAGCGGCACGGGCAAGGAGCTTGCCGCGCGCATGATCCACGCGGCCAGCGACCGGCGTGATGGCCCCTTCGTGGCGGTCAACTGCGCCGCGGTCCCGGCCCCCCTGATGGAAGCCGAGCTCTTCGGCCACGAGCGCGGCGCCTTCACCGGCGCGGTCAAGCGGCGCGACGGTCGCTTCAAGGCGGCCGATGGTGGCACCCTGTTTCTCGACGAGATCGGAGAGATGCCACTCGACGTGCAGGCCAAGCTGCTGCGGGTGCTGCAAGAAGGCTCCTTCGAGCCCATCGGCACCAACACGACGGTCAAGGTCGATGCGCGTCTGGTTTCGGCCAGCAATCGCCCTCTCAGAAGCAGCGGCGGAGAGGGTGGCTTTCGCCAGGATCTCTACTACCGAATCAAGGTCTTCGATCTGCACATGCCGCCCCTGCGCGAGCGCCTTTCCGACCTGCCCATCCTGGTCGAGCACTTTCTGCGCGAGTTCACGGCCGCCGGCCAGACCCCACCCACCCTGGCGCCTGCCGCATGGGCGGCCTTGCAGGGCTACGACTATCCCGGCAACGTGCGCGAGCTCAAGCACGCCATCCAGCACGCCACCATCCTGGCGCGCGGCCAGGAGATCCGGGTCCATCATCTGCCGTCCGAATTCCACGGCGGCAGCACTGCGCTGGCGAACGAGCGCGTCGAGCCGCTGTCGGCGGTGATGAAACAGTTCGAGCGTGACTACATCGCGCGTACCCTGGAGCTGGCTGCCGGCGAGCGCCGCAAGGCTGCCGAGATGCTGGGGATCTCCCGCAAGAATCTCTGGGAGAAGATGGTCAAGCACGGCCTGACCTAGAGCAAACCATCAACGCCGGGGCAACCCAAAAGAGAGGACGAGAGTCCCACCCGATTCTCCGCGCACGTCGAGCTTGCCGCCATGGCACTCGATGAGGTGCCGGGCCACCAAGAAACCCAGCCCCAGCGCGTCCTCGCTGGGCGCCTCGGGCGGATCGCCGGACGCGGCCCCGGGCACGGTCACGGCGAAGTTGATTTCGCCTGCGGTCGCGGTCACCCGTAAATCGATCCCGGCCCGACCCTCGTCTCGATCCAAGGCGATCGAAAGCAGGTCGGCCAAGATTCCGTCCAAGCGGCGCGCATCCGCCGCGATCGGCAGCGGTCCGCCCGGAATCGACATTCGAATGCGACCGACCTCCAGCGTCTCAGCGTGGCGGGAAAGGAACTCGGGCAAGAGGCGCGACAGGTCGTGCGCGCCAACGTCCAAGGTGGCGCTGCCCGAGCGCAGGCGAGCCACATCCCCCAGCTTCTGGGTCAAGGCGTCCAGCCTGCGCGCCGATGAAACTATCGTCGCGGCCAGACGGCCCTCCTTTTCCAGCCCCAGTTTCACCAGCGACCGCTCGATCAACTGGGCGTTGAGCTGCACCGAGGTCAGCGGCGTTCGCAGCTCGTGCAAGGCGAGGCGAAGCATCCGGTAGTCATCCGATGGCTGGGGTCGCTGGCTGGGATGCTCGAACGGCGGTCCCGCCGGGGGCTCTTTTTCGGAAGCCGAAGGCATCGCCGGGCGATGATAGCGACAATCTCGAGCGAATGGCAGCAAGACCAGGAGCTTGGCAAGCGACGACTGGTATGACAGAAGGACAATCTGCGCCTGGCGGGCAAGCCGGTCGGGCGTCGGGAGGACAAGCGATGAATAGCGGTGAAGATTTCACATTCCAGGGTCAAGGCACGCTGAAACGGATTGACACCTTCGTGTCCAAGGCCGGTAAGTCGATCCTCACGCTGATCTTCGAAATCCAGGGGCAGTATCCACAGCTCATACCCATCAAGGTCTTTGGGCGGCTGGCGGAACAAGCCACGGATTGGAAGCCGGGAATGGTTCTTTCCGTGTCCGGACGACTGGGTGGCCGCGACTGGAACGGCAAGGTCTACGGCGACAGCGTTGCGACCAACATCGAGATCATCGACGATGCGGGCGAGAAGGGGGAGGAAGCGCCGTCCGGTCACGACGCCCCACCTCCGAGCGACGACGACGTTCCCTTCTAGCAAAAAGGCCGCGCAAACCAGGTCCGCACCTGCTACCTTACGCTGCCCAATCGATGGACGAGGAGCAGCACAGACGTTTGCGCGCAGAGGTCGCCGCCCGGCGCACCTTTGCCATCATTTCGCACCCGGATGCGGGCAAGACCACGCTTACCGAGAAGCTGCTGCTTTACGGCGGAGCCCTGCACATGGCCGGCGCGGTGCGGACTCGCGGCGGCGGGCGCCACACCGCCAGCGACTGGATGGAGATCGAGAAACAACGCGGGATCTCGGTGTCGAGCGAGCGTGCTCCAGTTCGACTACAAGGGCCGGCACATGAACCTGCTCGATACCCCCGGCCACAACGACTTCTCCGAGGACACCTACCGGACGCTGTCGGCCGCCGACACCGCCATCATGCTCATCGACTGCGTGAAGGGCGTGGAGCCTCAGACCATCAAGCTGTTTCACGTCTGCCGCATGCGCGGCATCCCCATCGTGACCTTCGTCAACAAGATGGATCGCGACGGCAAGGATCCCTTCGAGCTGCTCGACGAGATCGAGCGCGTGCTCGGCATCCCGTGCAGCCCGGCCAACTGGCCCCTCGGCACGGGCGACACCTTCGCGGGCGTGTTCGACCGCTGGACGCAATCGGCCGCTGCTTTTCGAGGGCGGCTCGCGCGCCCAGCGGGTGGGCATGCACAAGACCGACTTCGATTCCGACGAGCTTCGCGAAGCCATCGGCAATGTGCGGCTGGCCAAGGCGCACGAAGACATCGCGTCTGCTTGAAACCGCGGGCACGGGGTTCGACCGCGAGCAGTTTCTCGCCGGCCAGCTCACGCCGGTCTTTTTCGGCAGCGCCATGACCAACTGCGGGCTCGATCCGCTGCTCGACCACTTCGTCGATCTGGCGCCACCGCCACGCACCCGGCTGACCACGACGGGCACGCTGGAGCCCGACCTGCCCAGCTTTTCCGGCTTCGTCTTCAAGATCCAGGCGAACATGGATCCCCAGCACCGCGACCGCATCGCCTTCCTGCGCATCTGCTCGGGCAAGTTCGTGCGCGGCATGGACGTCAACCACGTGCGCACGGGCAAGACCCTGTCCCTGGCGCGCTCGGTGCAATTCATGGCCCAGGAACGCACCGTGGTCGACGAAGCCTACTCGGGCGACATCGTGGGCCTGTGGGATCCCGGCGTCCTGCGCATCGGCGACAGCCTGTGCGACGGCGAGCCGGTGGAATTCGAGGGCATCCCGCGCTTTTCGCCCGAGCACTTCGTGCGCGTGCGGCTCGACGATCCCATGAAGCGCAAGCAGCTCAAGAAGGGCCTCGACCAGCTTTCCGAGGAAGGCGCCGTGCAGCTCTTCTTCGACCGCAAGCGTCTGGAGCGCGATCCCATCCTGGGCGCGGTGGGCGTGCTGCAATTCGAGGTCATCGAGCACCGCCTACGTTCGGAATACGGCGTGCGCATCGGGTTCGACCGCCTGCCCTACCGCTACGCGCGCTGGCTGGAAGGTCGAGACCTCGATCTCGACAAGCTGGAGCTGCCCGGCCGGCAAAGCTGCGTGATCGACGTGGAAGGCCGACCCCTCGTGCTGTTCGAAACCGAATGGCTGCTCCGCCGCGCCGAGGAAGAAAACCGCGGCGTCAAGTTCATCTCCGCGGTCCAGCCCGGTCGCAGCAGCCGCTCGGCGGCGTAGGAAGAGCGGCTTCGAGCCCTTCGAGGGCGGGTCTTCTAAACGATCACCTTTGAGAGGTCGTCTGGGCCGCTGCAACGGGTTGCCGGCGAGAATGGCATCAGGGTGCCGCACACATGGCGTCAAATAGGAGCCCGTGAATCCTCTTTAGGATGGCGCTCATCCAACGCGACACATAGATTTGCGTTCGTGCCGTATCGGTGAGCGCACGAGGGTTGCAGGGAAGGATAATCATGGAAGACATTGGCGAGCTTGCCCGAAGCGGGGCGATGGTCGATCGAAACGCGAAAGGCAAGCGGGGCTGACGTGTCTTCATCCAGCGAAGAGTTGAGCCCGCAAGGGGTTGCCAATCCACCGGCTTCCGGGTCCCTGGCCGCGGGGATGCTCATAGGTGGCATTTACCGCATAATCCGCTTGGTCGGCGTGGGTGGGATGGGCGAGGTTTGGGAGGCGCGACACGAACGCACCAAGGGGCGGGTGGCCTTGAAACTGCTCTTGCCCGAGATGGGCCATCACCAGGAGGTGCTTCTCCGTTTTCAGCGCGAGGTGGAGATCACTTCGGGGCTCAACCATCCGAATATCGTTCGGGTCAGCGATGCCGACAAGTTGCCGGACGGGCGGCCCTATTTGATCATGGAATTCCTTGAGGGTCATGACCTCACGCACGTCATTGGCCACCCCATGGGGCCGACCGAGGTATGCCGACATCGTCGAGCAGACCGCGATGGGTCTGCACGCCGCCCATGGCCAGTCGATCATCCATCGCGACCTGAAGCCGGCCAACATCTTCCTGGTGCCATTGCCGGGAACCTCGCGCTCGCTGGTCAAGATCCTGGATTTCGGGATCTCGAAGGCCGTCGATGGACTGAGCAAGCTGACGCAAACCCGCACCTTGATGGGGACGCCGTACTACATGGCTCCAGAACAGGCGACGGGCGGGAGTTCCTCGATGGACGCACGCTCCGATCAGTTCTCGCTGGCGACCATCGCCTATGAATTGCTGACCGGTCGCATGGCGTTCGAGGGCGACGGCATCGCCAATGTCCTTTACAAGGTCGTGAACGAGGCCCCACCAAGCTTCACCTCGTTGGGGGTCGCGGTAGGAGCCGGCGTCGAGGCGACAGTGATGCGCGGCCTCGGCAAGTCGGCAGCCGATCGCTTCGGCACCATCTTGGAATTCGGCGCTGCTTTGAAGGAGGCGGCGAATTCCCTCCGCCGCCGTGGCACATTCCCGACGCCGGAGGCGCGCGTGCAAGGCGCGAGCCTCTTGCCGACTGCGCCTGCTGCCGCCACCACGCTCCGAGCCAGCACGGGGGAAATGGAGTCCGTCGCTGGAAGTGGCGATTCGCGAGACGATGTCGAGGTTCTGTCGGCAACAAAGTCGTCGCAAGGCAAGGTTATCGGATTCATCGCGGGAGGCGCGGCACTTGTGATCGCGATCGTGGCAACGGTCGTCTTGCACCGGACGCCCGCGGGGGCCACGTCGAGCACGGCATCGAGCACGCCGACCATTCCGGCGGCTCCACCGGTTGCACGCAGCCCCTTGCCCGCGTTTGTTCCGCCTACCGCCCCCAAGCCGTCGCTGGCCGAGGTCGCGCCCAACCCGCCCGGGCCCAAGCCACCCGAGCCCACGCCATCGGAGTCCGCCGCGGTGTCACCACGCCATCGAAGCGAGCCGAAGGCGACACCCAAGACCACCTCGCGCGAACACCCATCGCGCGAACACCCGACACGTACCCGAAGGGCCGGCACAGGAATACCCGCGCGACATCCCGGTCCACTGAACGACGACTTATGACCGAGGACGATTCAATGCACCGAGCTTGCCGGCAATTCGTAATCCTTCTCTCCCCCATCCTTTTCGTTTTCATCCCTCGCATGGTCAGCGCCCGCCGCCGGCGCCGAGCCGGGTACCGATTCGGCAAATCGCAGGCACAGGCCGCGTTGCGAGAAGGAAACACGGCACTGGAACAAGGCCGCGCCGGGGAAGCACTGGCGAAGTTCACCGAGGCTTATCGTCTGTTCCCGAGCCCCAAGATTCACTACAACCTAGGACAGGCGCACGGCTTGATCGCTGGGCATGAGGCCCAAGCCTACCAGGAGATGTCCCTCTTCCTGGCTGAAGCCAAGGACGCAGATCCCAGTCTGCGCGGAGCGGCGGAAACCCTTCGCGCACAACTTCAGACCCAAGGTTGGGTTGGTTTCGGTTGTCGCGCAGCCTGCTGACGCGGACTTGGTGATCGATAACGTCGACGTCGGCCCGCCCTCGCCGGAATCCCAGCTGTTCTTGGCTTCGGAACCCACCGTCTCGCGATCAGGAAGGGTGGGATGGAATCGGCCGCGCAGACGGTCACCATTGCCGGGGACGAAGCGATGGAAGTTCCCTTTCGGTTGACTTCGCCGATGGCCCCACTCCCTTCGCCGACCCACTCCGGCAGCCACGGGTGGTGCCCAACCCGCGAACCTCCTGCAGGCTGGAACCGCCCCGCCGAAGAGCGATTTTTGGTCCCGGCAGCACGAGGTGGGGACGGGCTCGCGGTTCTGGGTGTGGCCAGCCTGGTGCTGGGCATCGTCGAGCACGTGAGCTACTTTGGCAAAGCAAACGACTTCAAGAACGCGGGTTGCGGAACCAGCAACCTCGCGGTCGGATCGGGGTGCAAGAGCCTGAACGATGAGTTCCACTCGGCGCAGACCTGGTTCGTGGTTGGCTACGTGGGCGCCGCAGTGCTGGGCGGGGCCGGCGCCTACTTCCTCTGGCTGACCCCTACCGAGCCGGCAGACACCGCGACCGGAATCGCCTCGGTCGGTTCGGGGATGACGGTCAATTTCCAAGGACGGTTCTGAGGGGCCACCATAATGACAAGGTTCAAATTCGCCGTGGTCGTTTCATTCTCAACCACCATCTCCTGCACAAGCCTTCCGACAACGCCTCGGGGGTTAATCGATGCGAAGGCCGGGGGCGCCAACGGAGAGGTGGGCTCACCTCGGGTGGATTCGAGCGAAGACTTCAAAGGTGTGGATATTGGGACGATCGCCGATACGAACAGCAAGGATGGCGCGGAGGGAGACATGCCTGACGCCCCCCTTGGCACCGGCGGAATCATAGACAGTGGCGCAAGGGAAGACGGCCCTGGCAGTTCGGGCGACGTCCGTGCATTGGACGGCCCGCTCGGCAGCGGGGGTGTAGCCGACGCCGCCGTGACGGCAGCGACCGACGCAAGGGTCGATACCGGCGAGCCAACTGCATCGGGCGGTACGATAGGCACGGGCGGAGTTGTCGGTACTGGCGGTACGGTCGGCACAGGCGGAGTTGTCGGTACTGGCGGCATCGTCGGCACGGGTGGCATCATCGGCACCGGTGGAATCCTCGGGACCGGCGGTTCTGGAGGTGCCGATGTGGCCGACGCGGCGTGTGCCCCGGAGAGCGACGCGCAGTTCTGCGCGCGCCTTGGAAAGAGCTGCGAAATGGTCAGCGGGACGGACCATTGCGGCGCCGCCCGCAATGCCAACTGCGGTACCTGTCCGGCCAGCATGGGCTGCGTTGTCAACGTCTGCCAGACACCGGTCTGCACGACCTTCAACTACCAGCCGACAGCGTTCGCCGCCTTCAGCCGCGCCGGCGCGGAGGAGGTCATCATCGCCGCAAGCTCGAGCGGACAATCGATCGTCTACGGGCAGTCGTCGCCGGCCGGGGTGTGCGAGAAGTACACGATTTACCTGGCCGACGAGACAGCGCCCCACAGCGGGACCTACACCTCGCGCGATATCACCGCCTGGATCGCCTCGAACAACATGTACCGATCGGAAGCCGAGTTGGGGGCGCTGTCGGGCGATGGTTTGACGTTCATCGGTTACTCGGCCGACCAGACCAAAATCGAATCGGCCACTAGGTCGGCGCTACAGCTCATCGATTTCGGCACACCGTCGACGAACGACTTCGTCACCATCAACGGCTTCGTGGCCGGTACGGCGGGCAAGTTCCGCGCCCCGACGATCTCGGCCGACGGTCTTGAATTCTACTATACCATCAATGGGATCAGCACGGCCGCCGACGGCATCTACCATTCGGTCCGTGCCTCGACGAGTGTCCCCTTCCCCGCGGGACAGCGGGACACGGCGCTGACCACCGACTACGAATACGTCACGGGCATCTCCTCCGATCGCCTGACGCTGTTCCTGTTCAAGGGTTTCGCCGGTTTCATCTTCACACGGCTCAGCACCAGCGCCGATTGGTCCAACCCCAACGCCCCCAACACTCCCCCAGCGATCGGTGCATGGGACCACAAGCCATTCCAGGACTGCAGCACGCTGGTCGCTACCGGCTCCACCGCCGGCGGCTGCAATAACCAAGATATCTACTTCCTCTACCGGCAGTAGCGCAAACAGCAGATGAAGGCGTTGTTGGTTTCGCGGTCCAGTCGCATGAAGCATCGGCGCTGGGAGCAGCTGCGGGCGATCACGTAGAGGCGACCCGGAATGCGAGGATGTCTTCGAGGGCGGCGGCAGCCCGCTTGTGCTACATCGGGCCGGCCCACGGAATAGCGAGCTTGCCGACAAAACGGCGCTATTCTGGAACACCTACAGCTCGTGCCCAATCGCGTGGGGATGAAGTTTGTTGCTTGGGCTGGTAGATGGCCGAAACGCTATTCGAGCATTTGACAAGACAAGGGAGGAAAACCATGCGCAAGACACTCGGAAACACGGGATTCGTGATGCTGTTGTTCGTGGCAGCCGCTTCACTCGCGTTCGCACAAGGCTCAGGTGGTAGTTCGCGCCCCGGCGCGGGGAAAGGTGCCGCTGCTCGGAAAGGCCTCATGTCGAGCCTGACACCAGAGCAGCAGACGAAGATCGCTGCCCTTCGCGCCTCGGCCATGGAGAAGACCGCGCCTCTTCGCGGCGAGCTGGACACCAAGATGATCGAGATGCGCCAGCTTTGGGTGACGGAAAAGCCGGATCGGAAGGCCATCACTGGGAAGCAAGCCGAGATGGATGCGATCCACAAGAAACTACGGGCGATCTGGACCGACTTCGGACTGGAGGTTCACGCCCTACTCACACCCGCGCAGAGGGCGGAGTGGGCCCAGAGTGGTCCTGGCCAAGGCTTCGGAATGGGCCCTGGCATGATGGGGGCGGGCGGCCTTAAGGGACGGCGTGGCGGCGGAGCTGGCCGTGGGCCTGACCGAGGCATGGGGATGGGCATGGGGCAAGGAATGGACGGGTGTGCCTGCGGCTTTCCCACGTGCCCGATGAATCAGCCGTAGCCGGTGCGTCGATCTCAGCGCGATCCGAACATCTCACCACCGGCTCGCATCCACCTATAGCACGATGAGCTTGCACTGCAGGTCGCAGGGGTTATCCGAGTTGCCGTTGGCGGGGCCGTCGTCGTGGGAGCGAAAACCAGCAAAGACATGGTTTGGTCCATGCTGCCAGGCTACTCCCGCCATGTGACAGGGACTGTCACACGAGGATCAGATTGTGGGCCGCGGAACCGTCTTGCCCAGGCAGCATCGCTTGTACTTCTTGCCCGAACCGCAAGGGCACGGCTGGTTGCGACTGATGGCCGGGGCGGCAGCGCGGCGGCGCGCCTCTGTCTCGGCGATGATGTCGGGTCCAGCCTTCTTCATCTTGACCGAACGTTCGCGAAACACATCCATGCTCGGGTAACGCTGTCGGACGGCTTGCCACAGTCGAGGCAACAGACGATGGCCCTCGAATCGAGGTCGATCAGGTTTGGCCAGATCCACGATAATGGATCCCATATCGCGGTTACCGCTTCCCACGATAAGGCGCATTTCCGTGCACGAGCAACCGGGTTCCACGCAATAGACATCCAAGGCTTCGAGACGAGTACCTTCGATGAGGTAGGAATCGACGCGTCCGTGAAAGTAGGCCTCGCCGAATGCCACGAGCACCTTCCGCCTGAAGTTCATGACCTCCAGGCGAGCATGCGGGCGAAGTCCCTTCAGCCGCAGCACCAGGTCGGAGATGTGGTCGAGCACTGGACCGTCCAATTCCTCGCGCAGCCAGGCCAGCGCGGACTCGTCGCGCTCGTGCTCGACGGCATTCTCGGCCACCTTGACCTGCCCCGTATCCAGATCGAGATCCGTAAGCAGAACGCGGGCACTCGCGCCTTCTCCCCCCTGACAGTCCTCGGGGAAGGTGAACCGGACCTCTTCTCCTTTCAACTCGGCACTGACAAGCCCGCCGCCGACCCGGTACACCATCAAGGCGGCCTCGCGACAGGGACACTCCGGGTTCACGCAGGCGTTCACCACGACCACCAACCCCACGCGCGAAACGCCATCCTCGCCAGTCCGCCAGAAGAGCAATGGTCCCTTCACCGGAAGCTGGCGGCGCCGCCGTGGATCGGCTTTGACGATAGACATGAACAAAAGATAGGGCCGACGCAAGATGGGAGGCTACAGGAAAATGCGAGTCGCCCAATGGCAAGGCGCGGCCGGCCTAGATTTGGAACAATGCCGCCACGGCCCAGTCGTAGTCGGGCCGCGTACCGTCCCAAAGCGGCGTATTTGCGTCCCCACCGAGATCCAGCCCCCGCTCCTCTGCCCATTCGCGCAAGAAGACGAGAGAATCCTCGCCGGCCTCACGAACCGGTACCGGCGGCAAGGCGCGCCCATCCGGCGCAGTGAAGACCCTTTGGCCGTCCGCCGTTCGCGCAACCGACCAGCCCCCCTCGTGCACCAAGTGGTGATGGAACGTACACAGCAAGACCACGTTGTCGACGCTGGTTTCGCCCCCGTGCAGCCAGTGCCGGATGTGGTGTCCGTGCAAGAATCGGCCGTGCGTGCATCCGGGAAAGCAACAGCCGCGAGAAGCGAAAGATCGACGTCGAAATAGGCGTGGACTAGCCGATTCCTCATCCCAACCAAGTCTGCCCAAGGCACATGTGAATACTTGGCGCGCGTGTCTTCGCCAACCCGCGCGCCGGCCTCGCCGACTATCTCCACGTATTTGAGTAGTGCGAGAGTCAATTGCCGATCTCGGGCAAGATCCGCCTCGGTCTTGCCTACGGCAAACTGCCCCGCCTCGCGGGCCGCGGCCAGCATGTCGGCCAGCCGCCTCCGGGTAGATCGGGACGCCGGTGTCGGAGAGGACGAGGAAATCGCTGCTAGGCGCCCACGGTGAACAGGTCAATCGCGCATTTCCCGCTACGTCTTCGTCATCGGAAACACGATGATATACGACCTCTGGCTGCGGCGGATGAGCAAGGCGTCTCCGGCCTTGATGCCGGTCTTGAATTCGGCGAACCACGGCTCGGCGGCCATGCGCTTGTCGTGGAGGATGTACTCGGGCACGAACAGATCCACTTCCAGGTACTGTCCCTTCGCCTTGGCGAATAGCGCGCGGCCGAAGGCGAAGGGCCGATCTTCGGGCGCGGGGTAAAGGTCGTTGTGCAAGGCGCCGCCGTAGACCGCGACCACGCGCCCCACCGTTTAGCGGCCGTCGGCGCCCGAAGCCAATGCACGACCTCGCTTTGCAATCGCTCGCGCGTGAGGGCCAACATCTTCGCGAAGTCGGTCTCGCCATTTTTGCCCATGACGGCTCGATAGTCCTTGCACGACATGGTCAGGATGTGGGGCGCGAGACCGGCCGCCTTGGCCCGCTTCGACAACGTGACGATTTCGTTTTCCGTTTCGGGAGGCCGCTCGGTCGTGGTTTGGACTTGGTCCACCACCTTGGTTTCCTTCTTGCCACATCCGCCGTCGGCGACCCAGGTTTCCACCACCAGATCGGTCGCCAGCTTGGCGACCAAGGGCAATAGCTCCCGCGGTGAAGCGCCGGAGCGACGAGGGTATCTTCGTGGTCGCCGTGGTTTGGTGGTACTCGCCGAATGCCACCACGCGCGCCGGCGTGGCCAGCACCTGTTCGAGCGCTTGGGCGGCGGTGGCGAAATGCTGGAGGGTCGGCCGCTCCTGCGCGGGAAGGGCCGGCCTCGACCCGGAATTCCCGACCGACGAAGCGACGGCCGACGAGATGCTCACTGCGATGGCCGCCAGGGCGCCCAATCCGAGGGTTGCATTGCCGGCGGCTCTCATCGTGCCATCCCCATTGCGCGTGCGGACTTCGAGATTAGCACGGCTGGACTGAATTGTCGAGCCGGACGCCCTACACGCTCCCAGCTGCGCCGGCGCGGCCCGCGTGCTAGACAACGGCCCGAGTTCGCCCTACCGCGTCCGATCATGATCACCCTGCCTAAGGAAAGGCCAGCGCAGCCGAATGACGATGTCTCGCACCCGTACGAAAAGAAGCACGCCGACGGTCCAGGGACGTCCCTCGTCGTCCGTCAGCGACATCGTCCAAGACTTCACCCAGCGCATGCTCGCGGCGGTGGAGGAAGCTACAGTCGAACGTGGCGAGGCGATCATCGCGAAGGTGTTATCGCCAATGGCGCCGGCATGGAATTCCTGCCTCGGGAAAGCGGCGAGAAGACAAGCGGACCGCGAACGGCGTGAGATGGTCTCCACGCTCACGCGGCAATTTCTTGACACCATCGAAAGGCCCGTGCGTGCGCGCGTACGCGAGATGGTCCGTCACGAACTGGCAGACAGACGCGACGCCCGGTACCCGAACGCCAGGGCGGCCGAATTCGCACCCGCCGCGACGCCGGCACGTCGGCGAACGCGGCGCACGCGACCCAACCCGCGTTTGCCGCCGCCGCTCGATCCCGAGCAGATCAAGCGCGACCAGGAGTTCGCGCGCTTGCGTGCCCTGCTAAGACCCCTGGCAGACGAAGCCCTTGCCCCCGCTCGCACCGGAAGCTGTGGCGCCGCCAGCCCAACCGCAGCGTCCGGCCTCCCCAGGCGACATCCTGCGCGCCCTGGAAAAGGAAATCCAGGACGCGGTGCCAGGCCTCGGCGCCCTCGGGCCCGAACGATGCGCGCCCAGATCGCCGTCTGGACTGGATTGGTGCGAAGTCTACGCGACCGGCTTCCGCCCGACGTCTCGGCCACCATGCGTCCTGCCTTCCGGATCTTTCTCGAGCATCTAGCCCAGCTTCGCATCGAGATGGAGGCTCAGGTCGTGGATGCGCTGGAACACAACTGGAAGGCGCCCGACTGGGACGCCTACGTAGAGGTCAACCGAGCCCGTGTCGAACAGCGCGAGCCCGCGATGACGGTAGACAGACTTCGAGTCCACCATCACGCGATGCTGCGGTCGCTCGTTCTCCCCTATCGCAAGAACGTGCCCGAGCAGGCGACTGCGATTATCAATGCCGCAGCCGACGTATTGCCACCGGACGATTCCTTGCTGCAATCCGCGATACGCCGGCATCGCGCTGCCTCGCAGGCGCAGGCATCGCCATCAGCGGAGGAAATGGTGTCGACGGCGCCAGACTCAGACGCCACGTCGGTCGCGCCGCTCGCCAGCGATGTGCCGGAGGCGATTGCACCCGAAGCCCCCACCCAGGCGCCCGGGGACGGCGCGGGCAATCCCCAGGCTGGCGAAGGCGAATTCGACAAGGCGTGGACCAAGTAGTCGACCCACCCAAGGGAAGACCGTATGCGCGACGCTCAAGTAGCAAGCCGCGCGGTTCCTACTATGCTTGGAGATTCCGCAGCAACACCTGAGCAATTGTCTTGAGCCGCACCCTCGGATTCATCGTCCTCTTCGTCATCGCTGGCGCCATCATCGCGGGACTGCACTACTACTTCTGGATTCGCCTGGTGCGCGACACGCAATTGTCCGGCCTCGCGCGCCAGGCTCGCCACGACCAGCGTGGCGGGCTCGCACTTCTGGTGGTGGCCACGGTCTCTTGGGGCGCCTGTTCCGCGCCTCGGGCGCGTGCTGGCCTGGCCCGGCTTCATCTGGATGGGCGCCATGCTCATCCTCCTGCTCGCGCTGGTGTCCACGGATATCCTGCGCTTGCTGGCGCTGCTTGGTAGCCGATGGTTCGGTATCGCGAACCCTTTCGATGGCTCCCGCCGCACCTTCACGGCGCGCGTGCTCGCGGGCGCCGCGCTTGCCAGCGTCGGTGGGATGACCGCGGCCGCAGTGCGTGCGACGCGCGGCCCGATCGCGGTCAAGCGCGTGGAGATCGTCCTTTCGCGCCTGCCACCGCCGGCCTCGACGGCACGCGCATCGTCCAGCTTTGCGACATGCACGTGGGGGGACTTCTCGGGCGCGCGTTCGTCGAACGGATCGTCCATACCGCCAAGGGCCTCGACCCGGATCTCATCGCCATCGTCGGAGATCTGGTGGATGGCACGATCGAGCAGTTGCGCCCTGCCCTGGCCTCGCTTGCCACCCTGCGCGCCCGCCATGGCGTGTTTTCGTCACCGGCAACCACGAGTACTACACGCACTCGGGTGCCCGAGCCTGGATGGACGAAGTCGACCGCATGGGCATTCGAGTCCTGCGCAACGAGCGCGTTTCCATTGGAACCTCCCGTGAGGGTTTCGACTTGGCGGGCGTTCCCGACCACGGCGCCTCGCGGTTTCCCGCGGACGGACCGGCGAGGACATTCCCAGGGCTCTGGTTGGGCGCGATCCCGAACGCGCAGTCGTGCTGCTCGCGCATCAACCCATTGCCATTCACGAGGCCGCCAGGCTGGGCGTCGATTTGCAGCTTTCCGGCCACACCCATGGCGGGCAGATCTGGCCCTGGGGTCTGCTGGTCCGGTTGCAGCAGCCGTTCATTCGCGGCCTGCACCGGGTAGGTGACTCGCAGATCTACGTGAGCTGCGGAACCGGCTATTGGGGGCCGCCCATGCGGCTCGGCGCCCTGGCCGAGATCACCGAGATTGTCCTGCGGGCGAGAGGGAACGGCAGGGCATGAACGCGATAGATCTTGTTCTAGCTCGCACGTTCGCGAAAGCCGGGCGCGACGAGATGGGCAAGGCGCGCGGGATTGCGCACCCCTTGATCGGCCATCCATCCATTGGATCGTGCGCGAAGCTCCTCGCCGCGCCGGCCTCCCACGATCTCCCCCAGCCACCTGCGCCCGGATTCGGCCAGAAGCATCGCCCCCGCGGCTTCGGCGGTTGCGACCGCGCGGTCGAGCGCAACGAGTCCATCGTTGCGGTCCGCCCCCGGCTGGAGCCAACGCACGCCCGCATCGATAGCTGCGCCCATGGCCACACCGGTTTGGTGTTCGGACTTGCGCAGTAGCCGCGCCCTCTGGCGAGCCTGCCGCAGTAAAGATGCCCGCTCATCGTCACTCGCCTTTTCCGCCAAGGCCAGCGCGACCCGGCCCGAGATCCAGGCAAACTCGATGCGGATTCCGCTCACTTTGAGCAGTGCCGAACGCCGTAGACTCCTGCTGTCGTCGGCAATGGCCTGCCGAGCCGCCTCGGGCTTCTCGGCGTACAAGGCCTGCTCGCAACGGGCATAAAGGTGGAGGAAGTGCTGAACGTGGTACATGTCGGCAGGCCACGCATCCAAGATCCCTTCGATTTCCTTGCCCGCACGCTCGACATCGTCCCGGACCAGCCACACCAGCGTCTGGTAGGTGCGCAAGTTCGTCGCCAAGTAACGATCGCCCGTGCGGTCGGCGTCCGCGGTATAGCGATCGAAACGTTCGCACAGCTCGCGTATCCGTCCCGACAGACGCAGGGAAAAGCAGGCGAAGGAACGCGTCGTCGCAAGTTCCCAACTCACGCCGTGACAGTGGCTGAGCAAGTACTGTTCGACCGCGGTCATATCGTTGGCCGCGGCATCGAATTCTCCGGCGAAATAGCGCACGATCGCCTTGCACATCCTGGCCATCCCGATGGTCGCGGGATCCGACGAACGCCGCGCCAGCACCTCGGCTTCGGACGCGAGGCGCATGGCCCAACCGAAACGCGATCCGCCGAGCACGGCCAGCTGCCCTGAAAGCGCCGAGAATCCCTGCGCCACGCGCCGGATGTCCCCGCTTTTGAGCGCAAGCATGAGAAAGCGCAGAAGGAGATCGTCGGCGCGCAGCGTGTCCGCCATGCTGAGGCCGATGTTCGCCGACCACAGCACGTCGAGGCGATGCTTGTCGGCGGCCGAGATACTGGACGCCGGCTTCTCGACGAAGCCCACGCCACGCAGACGCAGCCGCAGCACCCGCCACACCACCGAAAGAGCCGCGCGACGCGGACTGGGCGCCAGGCGCAGGCCTACCTGCTTGAGAACGCCGGCAAGGACATCGAGTCCTCGTGCGATTTCTCCCCCGCGCAGTAGTTGCTCGGCCGCGAGATGTCGGAGGCGCGCGGCCTGCGTGGGTTCGCTGATCTCGGCCGCGCTCTCATAGGCATCGGCGGCCAGGATGGCGCGCCCGTCGCTCGCCTGACATTCGCCAAGGGCACGCAAGAAATCGGCGCGTGCGCCATCGTCCACCTCGAGTTCGGCAGCGGTCTGATAGAGCTGCGCCGCCCGGTCGAACGCCAGCTTGGTGCGCGCCTCGGCCGCGGCCTCGCACGCGTAGCGCTTGGCCCGCTCGTGGTCGTCGGCGGACAGCCAATAGCGGGCCAGCATGTCGGTGCGCTCGCGGTCCCATTGTTCGATGGCCTGGGCCAGTCGCACGTGGTGCCGGCGCGAGGCTGCCTCGTCGAGGCTCCCCACCACGGCTTCGCGAATGCGGTCGTGGAAGGTTTCCACGACATCCGCGCCCTGGCGGCCTCGGCGCCGGATCAGACACTGGTCCAGCAGCGCCGAAATCCCCCGTTCCCACGACTCCGACCCGAAGGTCAGGCCGGCCGCGCTGGCAAGCGCCCGCTGTGGCAACGGGTCGCCGGCCACGGCGATGACCTCCAGGAGAAGCTGGCTTTCCTGGGACAGGTTGGCCACCCGCTGCAAGATCATTCCGTCCAGTCCGAATTCGCCGCTTGCAAAAGGCCGCCCGAGCCCGTGCTTGGGCAGGACGGCCGTGCACAAATGGTGCACCAGCTCGACGGCGAAGAACGGATTGCCGCCCGATTCCAAGACCGCCGCATCCCCGATGTGGTGCCTCACCGCGGACGCAATGCCAGCTTCGTCGAGGAGGTTGCTCACGAGTGTCCGCGTATTTTCCGGCGACAAGGGCCCGAGTGCGATGGCCTCGACGCCGGGCTGTTCGCAGAACTCGCACAACAGGGGATCGGCCACGGCGTGGTCGGCAGCCGGGCGGAAATTTGCGACGAGGAGAAGGCCCGGCGCACCCGGCTGCTGTGTCAGGGCATGCAGAAGGGCGAAACTATCGCGATCGGCCCACTGAAGGTCGTCGATGAAGATGACGACGGGCTGCGTGCGCGCCATACGCCTGAGGAGCTCGCAGAACGCGACGAAGGCCTGGTTGCGCAGTTCCCGGGCATCGCGCAATGTCGGCACTGCATAGCGCTTGTGCTCGGTGAGCTTGAGCCGGCGCAAAACCGGGAAGATCTCGCTCAGATAGGAAATGCCGTCGGGCAGGACGTAGGCCTGCTCGTCGGCACCGAGGTTGGCCAAGCGATAGCTCAGGCCGTCGATGACATTGTCGAGGGCCTTGAACGGAAGGGTTTCGCGCTCGTGGCAACGCCCGCGCAACACGAGCGGCGCGATGGTGGCACTAGGCGTGCTTTGCAGATCTTCCAGGAACGACTCGATAAGGCAGGTCTTGCCAATCCCCGAACTACCCTCGACTGTGATCACCGCCAGATGCCCCTTGCGCATTCTGGCGTATGCGCGGTAGAGGGCATGCAGCTCCTGCTCGCGGCCGACGACGTTCATGGCGGGCACCGCCACCGGCGTGTGCCGCCTGATGGGCGGCAACCCGCGCGTGTCGCGAGATACCCCCAGGCGGACGAGAATTTCCGGGCCGGTCGGACGCTGGGTGTGGTCCCGGTGGATGAGCCGCATGCAGAGATCGCTGAGCAGGTCGTCCGCCTGGGGGTTGACCTGCACGGGCGACGGCGGATCCTCCGACTGCTTCCTCAGCAAGACATCGAACATGGCGCCTTCGAAGGGACAGTGCCCGGTGAGCACTTCGTAGATCATGATCCCGACGGCGTACCAGTCGGCAGAAGGCAAACAGGGTTTCTCGAGCGCCTGCTCGGGAGCCATATAGGCCGGCGTCCCGGACAGGCCTTCGGACGAGAAGGAACCGCTGCCCGTCGGTTTGGCCAGGCCGAAATCCAGGATCACCACCCGACCCTGCTCGGTCACGAGCACGTTCGACGGCTTGAGGTCGCGGTGGATACAGCCCGCCTCGTGCAGGGCATGAACCCCGACGCAAAGCTGCCGCACCGAGTCTAGGATGTGCTCGGGAAGTGGCTGGGCGGCCGGCTGGAAGGCAAGTGGCTGTTCACCCGCTTGCGCGTCCGCGCCCAAGGATGCCGAGGCCCCGAGAAGGTAACGGTCGAAGGGTAGGCCCGCCACGTACTCCATGGTGAAAAACCACAACGTCCCCTCCGAGATCAGCTCGTATAGCGTGACCAGGTTCAGGTGCTTGATGTCGGCCACGGCGCGGAACTCGCGCTTGAACCGGTAAAGATCCGTGCCGCTCGACAGGTTGAGGGTCTTGAGAGCAATCTCCGTCCCCAACTGCTCGTCGTGAACCAGGTGAACGCTGCCCATGCCCCCGGTGCCGAGGAGACGGATCGGCTTGAATCTCGTGGTGCCTGAGAAGAACATGGACTAGGAAGCGGGGGGCGCAAAAGAGCAGCCCTCGCGCCACGGTAACACAGAATCCGTCCACGACACGCGGCGCGCCCGCGCGACGAACAGCCCGGTCCGCGCGGAGATCCTCGTGCCGACTTGGCGAGCGCGCCATGCAGGCAGAGCTGCTACACCTTGCTACCTTGCACGAGAAATGCGCACAGGTAGGACGGCGCAGGCACCGGATCGGGGACTATGGATCGCGAATCTCCCTCCGGCGCTATCGCGTGTCGCCCATGTTGCGGAAATGTTTCACGCCTGCTGCACCCGAAAACCGCGGAAAAACTCGCCTGCCGGCTATCCATCGTCGGCGGATTGCAGTATCCTGGGCGGGCTCGGCCCAGTCGACCAGTACAACTCCGGGATTCAGGGCAAAAGATCCATGGCAATTGAATCACCCAACACGTATCGGTGTTGCAAGCGACGCGGCGCGCGCCCATCCGTTCCGATGGTGGTGCATGCAAGGGCGAGAGTGGGCCTGCCATGACGAATGCCGAGGAGCTGGAATCGAGCGCGGAACGCGCGCGCATCGTGGACGCGGAGTTCGACATTCACGCCGTCCTCGAAGCTCGCAGTATGCTCAGCCACTTTCAACCCATCATCTCCATCCGCGAAAAGAGGGTGATCGGGCTCGAGGCACTCATTCGCGCCACCAATCCGGCGAGCGGCAAGTCCATTTCCCCCAACTACCTCTTCGACGCCGCCAATAGGCACAAGCGATCGCTCCAGCTCGACGGCTTGTGCCGTGCGTCCGCGCTGAGCGGTTTTGCCAGGCTGGCCAGTCTCGATCCCGACCTCATTTTGTTCGTCAACGTCGACGCATCCACCTTGGACCGCTCGACCGCCGAGTCGAACACGCTCATCGATCTTACGGAGAAGCATGGGATTCCCGCCGAGCGCGTGGCCATCGAAATCATCGAATCCAAGATCCGCGACGCCTCCGCCTTGCAGCACTTCGTCGCCTTTCACCGCCAGCGAGGCTTTCTCATCGCCCTCGACGACATGGGCACCGGCCATTCCAACCTGGAGCGTATCCCAAGCATCAAGCCGGACATCATCAAGCTCGATCGATCGCTCATCCAGAATATCGACCGCGAGTACCACAAGCAGGAGCTGTTCGACTTCTTCCTCAAGCTGGCCCACAAGATCGGGGTCGTCGTGGTGGTCGAAGGTATCGAAACCGAGGCCGAGGCGCTGTGCTGCCTGGAGCGTGGCGCGGACCTCGTGCAAGGTTACTACTTCGCCTATCCGCAACCTCCGGCTCGAGCCTGCTTGGAAAGCGGGCTCGACTACGCCAGTCGGCTGCGCTCGGTCCTGACCGAGCATATGGTGCGGAGGTTCACCGCGCGCAAGCTGATGTACAAGCGCTACAATGACATCGCCAGCCGCATCACCGCCGTGGTGGAAATGAGCGAACCCGCCGCCTACGAAACCATGCTCGAACACGCCTTGCAACGCTTCCCTTCGGCGGAATGTGCCTACGTCATCCATGAGTCGGGTCGCCAGATCACCCGGACCGTCTTCAACGCATCTTGCAGCCAACGCCGGCGAACCGCGCTGTTCGGTCCCTCGCCCGCGGGGGGCAACCAAAGCGCCAAGGAGTACTTCATGTACCTCGGCAAGAACCAGCGCCACTACGTGACCAGGCCCTACGTTTCCGTTGCCACTGGTAACGTCTGCGTCACCATCTCCAACCGCGTAAGTCTGACCTCGGGAGATTCCTACGTGGTTTGCGTGGACATCAATCTCGCCGAGGACGGCGATTAGGGAAATCTCCGGCGCACGCGCCTGTTGCTGGCGGGAACATCCCCCATGCACCACACGGCAGCTCTGACCATCGCCATCGCCCTTGCCTCCGGCGTCGTTGTCCAGGCGCTAGCCTTCCACCTGCGCATTCCCGGGATCGTGCTTCTGCTGGTAACCGGATTTCTTCTCGGACCTGAATTCGTCAATCTGGTCAGGCCGGCTTCCCTCGACGTCGGCTTGCTCACCTTGGTGGGTTTCGCGGTTGCGGTGATCCTCTTCGAGGGCGGCATGACAATCTGGTATGTGCGCGCAAGACGATCGAGGATTTCCGTGTTCGCCGGACCTACGTGGGCGTCGATTGCCGACGCAGTGGACTGAGCGCGGATGCGGTGGCCGAGGCTGGCGCTCGCATGCTGTTCGGGGCGCCGTGCGACCTGCGCAACTGGATCCTGCTGTGCGAGCGAGGTCTCTTGTGCGTCGAACGTTGGCAGCACCAGAAGCGCCAGAAACGCAAGCCCATGCGCGACATCCGCGAGGGTGGCGAAGCGAATGGTTCGCCGATGTTTCTGCCCCTTCTGGTCGGGCGTTCTGGCCGGCGCTTCGTCATGGACGATCGCTGGTCGCCGCGTTCGCGCGACGAAGTGTGGGTGGCCGTGGTCACCGAACGGGTGGCAGAGGCGCATGCCCGACTGGAGTCGAGTAGTTGGCGGAGAGTCCCGGAGCCACCGCGGGCCATCGCGGAGGACGCTGGACCCGGCAAAATCTGAAGGGTCTTCGTCGCGCCGCGAAGCACCGTCTGGCGGTCTTGCGCGCGTGGCGAGACGCCACACGGGGCAGGTCGCCACGACCGGCCCATGCAAGAAGAAGGCGAAAGACCTGCATTTCCGCCATGTCACGTGGCACATCGAATGCAACTCCATAGGCGCATGGAGATTGCGATGAACACAGACATCGATTCGGAATTCCCGCTCGGGACATCGGCGCCAAGGGGTCCGGGCAAGGCCTTCAAACGACGAGCGCGCGTGCTCATCGCGGAAGACGACTGGGCTTTCAGGGACATGTTGCTCTTCGCCTTCGAGGAGGAAGGGTACGACGTGGTGGCGGTTGGTGACGGGGCCTCCCTGCTCGATATCCTCGCGTCGTCATGGCTGCCGGAGTCTTCCGTCAAACCCTTCGACCTGGTGGTCTCCGACATCAGGATGCCGGGATGGAGAGGTCTTCCCGAGCTGGAGGACCTGAGTCACAGTTCCATGGTGCCGCCGGTTGTGGTGATCACGGCCTTCGGTAGTGAAGAAGTCCACGAGCGGGCCAAGCGCGCGGGCGCGGTGGCGGTCCTCGACAAACCCTTCGATATTCCGAACCTCACAGCGCTGAGTCGTCGCGTGATCTCGCGGCGGGTGGCGTAAGTCAGGGGCCTGTCTCTGGATCGAGCGCCGATTTCCACGGACGCACCAGGAGCGCGACGGGAAGAAGCCCCAGCACGTCGGTGAGGTACAGGTTATGACGATCTTCATCCCGGGTCGGCGTCAGCACAGCTCCGGTGAACGCGTCGTGAAAGTCGCCGCTGTCATCCCCGCCGGGTAGCCACAGCCGAGTGTCTCGCCAAATCCTGGCGCCCAGTGGCAGGCGGCAGTTCGCGCCGCACAGATCGCGGCAAAGACGGGGAGCCACGGCCACGATGGTCACGTCGCCCAGTCGTCGCGCCAGCGCCACCACGTGCCCGGCCCGGGCGCCTTCGACCGCGAGCGGTAGGTAGGCTCCGTCGAGAAAGACCCGGCTGTACCGACGGCGCAGGCGCAAGCCCGCAGCGGTCAAGTATTGCTTGATGCGACCATCCCGCCAGCTTCCGAGGAGCCCGCCCACAAAGGCCCATCGCCGGCTCGTCGCGCTCCGACCGTCCAGATAGGGCTCCATGCGCACCAGGCGACGCGCCAGGGCCTGAAAGTCGACCGGACGCCGATTGTCGGGATCGGCAAGACTCAAGTTCCAGGTTTCGCAGCCCTGATAGAAGTCGGGCACGCCCGGCGAGGCCAGCTTGAGAACGAGTTGGGAGAGCGAGTTGAGCATGCCGAGAAAGGCGACCTGCGCGCTGAATGGGAAGAAGCTGGCGAGGAACTCACAGCCCTTCTTGCGATCGAGGACCAGGTCGACGAATCGCCGGGTGGCACGCTCGTAGGCCTCGTTGTGGTTTACCCAACTCGTGTGCAACTTGGCCTCGCGCAAAGCCTTGAGCATGTAGGACTGCATGCGTTCCACGAGCGCGGCGGGCGCCACGGCGGTGCTCTGATCGGCCGGCCACGCCCCCAGCAGGGCTTGGTAGAAGAGATACTCGTCGCCGCGATCCGGGGACGGCTCGCCCTCGATGTTGGTTCGCGCAGACGCATTGATGCGGCTCCAACGCGCCACCTGCCTTCCCCATTCGCCCGGCATCTCGGACAGGACGTCGATGCGACAGCGAGCGTCCTCCCCGCGCTTGGTATCGTGGGTCGAGGTAGCCAGCATGGTGAGGGGCCAATGCTCGCAGCGGTGCTGATTGGCCGCGTGGAATGCTCGCACCGACACGCCGAAGCGTTGCGGATCGCCCCCCACTTCGTTCAAGGAGGCCAACACGTTGTAGCGGTAGAAGGTCGTGTCTTCCAGACCCTTGGCCTGCAACGGCCCCGTGTACTGCTGTAGCTTGAGAGCGAAGGCCCGCTGCTCGCTTATTACCTCCTGCAGAGGCGAATCCAGACCGCGCGCAAGCAGGATGCTTCTCAGGAAGTCGAACACGCTGCTCTCCATGGCGGGATTGCGTCTTCGTGCCTGGGCGATGGCGGTCTCGATGACCGCGGCCTCGCCGCCGGAGGGTCCGCTCTGCTCGAGGTAGGTGCGGTAGACGGGGAAGCAGGCCGCGATCTCGCGCAAGCACGCCTGCAGACTGACCAGCGTGAAGTCGCGCGACCGGCGATCCTTTTCGGACAGGCGGTTGAGCGCATAGGCAAGCACCGTGAGCTCACTGCCGAGGGAGCTGTCCGCGATGAGCGACTTGGCCAGGTAGACCACGTCCGCGAAGGGAGCCTCCCGACCGGTGAAGCGAGCGTGTAAGCGCTTCAGCGGCAAGGCGCCCTTGCCGTGGACGAACACCCCATTGACCTCGTTGAGGAAGTCGTAGCCCGAGGTTCCTTCCAGGCGGAAATCCGCGGGAAGGGTTTCACCCGTCGACAGGATCTTCTCGGCGACGACGTAGAGGGGTTTCCCGTGGATCTCGCGCAGAGCCTCGTCGAGCTGAAGCAGATAGGCCCTGGGATCCAGCAAGCCGTCGATGTGGTCCAGGCGCAGCCCGGTCACCGAGCCGTCGCGCACCAGGCGAAGAACCCCTTGGTGCAGCTCGCGGAACACGACCGGATCCTCTACCCGCACGCCGATCAGGCCGTTGATGTCGAAGAAACGGCGGTAGTTGATCTCGTGTTGAGCGGTTCGCCAGAAGGCTAGGCGGTAGACCTGGGCTTCGAGGAGCTCGTGGAGCGGATCGAAGCTGGAAGGCTGGCCGGGGACTCCGTTGAGCAGAGCGATGGTGCGATCGAGGTAGCCTCGAATGACGCCGGACGCGGCGGCCAGTCGGGCCAATCGCTCTCGCGCGATGTCCTTTTCCCGGTGGCGTTCCTCGATACGCGCGGCATCGGTCTCGGTGTACGCGGGCAGGTTTTGCAACGCCGTGAGGATACTGAGAAACTCGCGCAGGTGAGGATCCTCGATCGGCATCACCGCCTTCAGCGTGTCGAGATCCCGGCTCAAGATCGGCGCCATCTGGCGTGGATTGAGTGGAAACCAGTGCTCGAAATAGGCCAGCGAGAAAGCGCCGTCCCCGAACTTCACACGCAGCTCGCCGCGCTCGAGGACACGGCCGTATTGGTCGCCCAGCACGGGCAGAAGCACCTTGCCCGAAAGCTCGGCCTTGAGCGGGTGCCAATCGATGTCGAAGAAGCGCGCATACGGGGAGGAGGGCCCATTCTCCAAAACGTCGCGCCACCACGGGTTGGCCGCGGGGTCGGCGCCCATGTGGTTGGGCACGAAGTCGAGCACCAGCCCCATGTCGGCCTTGCGCAGGGAGGCCGCGAGGGCGGCGAAGCCCTCATTCCCGCCCAGCTCGGGATTGATCTGCGTGTGATCGCAGATGTCATAGCCGTGCGGACTGCCTGGCGCGGCCTTGAACGAGGGCGAGACATAGAGATCGGTGATGCCCAAACGGTGCAGATACGCGGCCACCCCGGCGGCCTGGATGAACGTCATGTCGGCATTGAGCTGCAGCCGGTAGGTGGACACCGGCGCGCGCAAGAGTGGGTCGGGGCGATTTCGCGTCGTCCGCTTCATGACTCATGACTCGGCATGGATTTCTGCAGCACCAAAGCCCCGGGGCGCTGGAAGCTGGCGACCAGCCCTTTGTCTGCGGCCACGACGGTGACGGGGTGGGAATGGGCGCAAAAGTCGCGGTTTTCCGTATCGAGTACCATGGTCCAGGTGAAATCACCCGCATGTGGCGAGAGATCGATGCTTCCCGATGCTTCGAGCTGCACCACCACCAGGTGACCCGGATAGCGCAATGCCACCGTCGCCGGCCCCGCGGCGTCGGCTTCACAGCGGAATCGAGACCGGATGTGGCGGCGCACATCGAGAAGGGCTCGAACCAATGCCAGCACGCGAACGTGTGGCTCGCGCTCGCGTTCTTCCCAGCGCAGATGGCTGCGTGCGAAGGTCGCCTCGTCCTGCGGATCCGGAATGCGCACGCGGGCCTCGGGCGACGAAAACGCGGCGAAGCTCTTGAACTCGGAGCGACGGCCTTCGGTGACCAGCCGCCCGAGCTCTTGGTTGTGGTCGGTGAAATAGAGGAATGGGGTGCTGGCGGCCCATTCCTGTCCCATGAACAAAAGCGGCGTTTCGGGTGAAAGCAGCAGCAGCGCCAGCGCGGCCCGGTAAGCGGCCGGCTCGATCTGATGGTGCAGACGCTCGCCCAGGGCGCGATTGCCCACCTGATCGTGGTTCTGGATGCAGAAGACGAAGCGCTCGGCGGGGATGCCGGCGGGATCGCTGCCGCGCGGCCGTCCCAGGCGTGGCGCCATCTGGCCGCGGAAGAAAAAGCCGTGCGCGATGGTGTCCGCCACATCCCCGGTCGTGCCGGAAAAATCGGCGAAATAGCCGTCGCTGTCGCCGGCCAGACGGTGTCGCACCTGGTGGTGAAAATCGTCGGCCCACACGCCATCGAGAGCCATTCCACCCTCGTGCTCGGGCCGAACGATCGCGGCAAGGTTGCGCTCGTCCTCGGCGACGATCAGCCGACGCGGGCCGGGCAGCGCATGCGCCTGCGCCGCCAGTTCGGCGAGGAAGTGGCGCGGACTTTCATCGCACAGGGCGTGGGTCGCATCCAGGCGAAGACCATCGAAATGATACTCGCGCAGCCAGTGCAGGGCGCTGTCGATGAAGTAAGCGCGCACGGGGCTGCTGTGCGGCCCGTCCAGGTTGATGGCCTTGCCCCAAGGCGTGCGGTGGCGTTCGCTGTCGATGAAGGGACTGAAGGCGCCCAGGTAGTTCCCGTCCGGTCCGAGGTGGTTGTAGACCACGTCCAGCAGTACGGCCAGTCCGAGGCCGTGCGCGGCGTCGACCAGGGCACGTAGGTCGTCGGGGCTGCCATAGCACCGCACCGGGGCAAACGGGCATACGCCGTCGTAGCCCCAATTGCGCCGGCCGGGAAAATCGGCCACCGGCATCAACTCGACGCCGGTGATGCCCAGTGCGCGCAAGGCAGGCAGCTTCTCGCGCACACCCGTGAATGACCCCGAAGGCGTGAAGGTCCCGACGTGAAGTTCGTAGATCGCCAAATCCTTCATCTCGATCCCGCGCCAGGACTGGTCGGTCCAGGTGAATCGACTCGCATCGACGACTTCGGACGGGCCGTGCACGCCAAGCGGCTGCCAACGCGAAGCCGGATCGGGAAACGGTCCTTGGCCATCGACGCGATAGCGATAGCGAACGCCTGGCCCGGCGCTGCCGAGCCAGGTCTCGAAAAAACCCTCCCCTTCGGGTTGCATCGCCAATACGCGCCCGCATCCGTCCTCCAGCGCGAGATCCACCTGACGCGCGACCGGCGCCCAAACCCGGAAACGGACGCCAGAGCCGTCGACCGTGGCTCCGAGGCTCGCGTTCCTCGAACCTGGGCCGTGCGCCGCCGTCATCCTGGACTCGCCTTCCCTGCCGCGTCCAGCGCCGATCGCAGCACCGCAAGCGATCGCCCCGCCAGCCGGTAGATGCCGGCCTGGCGCCGGATGCGCGGTTTGCCGCCGGTCTCGGCAGTGTCGATCACGACCTCCCAGCGCAGCCGGTCGGGTGGAGGTGGCAACGAGAACTGGACACCGAGGTGACTCGCATTGAGCAAGAGCAGAAGCGTATCGTCCACGATCCGTTCCCCGTTCTCGTCCATCTCCGCGATGACGTCGCCGCGCAGCTCGGCGCCGACCGCGCGGGCAAACCCTTCCCGCCACGCTTCGTCGGCCATCTCGCGCCCGTTCGTGTCCAGCCAGCGGATATCTTTCACGCTGTCGCCCGCCAGCGTGCGTCCCTGGAAGAAATCTCGCCGGTGCAAGGCGGGATGACGCTTGCGAAGCGCGATCAGTCGGCGCGTGAAATCGAGCAACGACTGTCCGAGCGGGTCCAGATCCCAGTCGACCCAGCTCAATTCGTTGTCCTGGCAATAGGCGTTGTTGTTGCCCTTCTGCGTGCGCCCCATCTCGTCGCCGGCACAGAGCATGGGGACACCCTGGGAAAGGAGCAACGTGGCCAGTAGGTTTCGCTTCTGCTTCTGCCGCAGGGCCTTGATGCCGGCCTCCTCGGTAAACCCCTCCACACCACAGTTCCAGCTATTGTTGTGGTTCTCGCCGTCCCGATTGCCTTCCAAGTTCGCCTCGTTGTGCTTCCCGTTGTAACTGACCAGGTCGTGCAGGGTAAACCCGTCGTGACAGGTAATGAAGTTGACGCTGGCGTGAGGTCTCCGACCGCTGGTCGCGTAGAGGTCGCTGGATCCCCCGAGGCGCGTGGCGACCTCCGGGCGCATGCCCGGATCTCCTTTCCAAAACCGGCGCATGCAGTCGCGGTATTTACCGTTCCATTCCGCCCACAGCACGGGAAAGTTGCCCACCTGGTAGCCACCATGGCCGAGATCCCAAGGTTCGGCGATCAGTTTGACCTGCGACAAAACCGGATCCTGGTGGATGATATCGAAGAATGCGCCCAGCTTGTCGACCTCATAGAGCTCGCGCGCGAGGGTGCTGGCGAGGTCGAAGCGAAACCCGTCCACGTGCATGTCCTGGACCCAGTATCGCAAGCTGTCCATGATCAGCTGCAGGACGCGCGGGTGGAGCATATTGAGCGTGTTGCCACAGCCGGTGAAATCCATGTAATAGCGTCTGTCGGCGGCCAGCCGGTAGTAGGCCATATTGTCGATCCCGCGCAGAGAAAGCGTGGGACCGAGGTGGTTGCCCTCGGCGGTGTGGTTGTACACGACATCGAGAATGACCTCGATGCCGGCGGCGTGGAGCGCGCGTACCGTGTGCTTGAATTCGCGCAGCGCCTTGAGGGGGGATCCTGACACGCTGTAGCGAAGATCGGGCGCCAGAAACGACAGTGTGTTGTAGCCCCAATAATTGCTGAGCCCCTTGTCCACCAGGTGGCGGTCGTAGGCATGGTGGTGGACCGGCATGAGCTCGACGGCCGTCACGCCCAGATCGAGGAGATGGCGCACGATGGGCTCGCTGGCAAGTGCCGCATAAGTGCCACCAAGGTGCTCCGGGATCTCGGGATGCAATTTCGAGATGCCCTTGACGTGCACCTCGTAAATGATGGTCTTGTGCCAGGGCGTCTTGGGCGGTCTGTCGTCGCCCCAGGTGAAGGCGTTGTCGACCACCGCGGCCAGTGGCGCCAGGGCCGCACTGTCGCGATCGTCGCGTGAGAGATCCTCCGCGGGATCTCCGATGCGGTAGCCGAACATCTCGTCGCCCCAGCGAATGGTGCGCGCGATCCCCTTGGCGTAGGGGTCGAGGATCAACTTGGAGGGATTGAAGCGATGTCCCTCGGCGGGCGCGTAGGGCCCGGCCACGCGATACCCGTAGAGCTGGCCCGGATACACGTCGGCGAGGTACACGTGCCAGACTTGATCGGTCTGTTCGGTGAGCGGAATGCGACGCGATTCGCTGGTCGCTTCGAGGGAATCGAAGAGGCACAGCTCGACACGCTCGGCATGCTCGGAAAAAAGCGCGAAATTCACCCCCAACCCATCCCAGGTGGCGCCCAGGGGATACGGTGAACCGGGCTTCAGCTTCGCCATGCGGCGATATTTGACAACCCGTCAGGCGAGATGTCCACACGAATCATCGGGTTATCTCGTCGCTGCGCCACCCGATGCTTGCATGAACAGCGACATGTAGCGCGAGACCTGTGAGAAGACCAGAAAACGATCGTGCACGCGTCGTTGTGCCCGGCTGCCCATCTCGTAGCGCAAGCGCGGGCTCGTGAGCAACGTGCGCAAGTGGGTCGCGATCTCGCTCGCATCATGGGGATCCTGGGTCAGCAGGCCGTCGATGCGATCGCGAAGCTGCGTTCGTATGCCAACCGCCGTCGTGCCCAGCACAGCGTGCCGCTTCCACATGGCCTCGGTCACGGTGAGCCCGAAGCCTTCTCGCACCGAATTCTGCACCACCACGGTGGCGCAGCGTTGCAGGGCGTTGACGATGAGTGCGTTGTGCTTGCGCGAGTCCATGGGCAGATCGAGCAGGGCGATGTCGGCTTGGTCCACCGGATCCAGAGCGAGATAGGCTTCCTGCAGTTCTCGCCAGACCGCGACGCCCTCCGGATCGTCCGCGACGCTCGCGGGATCGGGACCGGCCAGGACCAGACGCGCAAGTTCCAGACGACGCCGGTTGCGCGAGGAAAGCCCTTCCACCTGGCCAGCTCGCGCCTCGGCCTTGAGACCCACGAACGCATCCAGCAACGGCCGCCAACCCTTGAGGCGATCCCAGCGCGACACCTGCAGGACGATGGGGCGAAACAGAAGCCCGATTTCACCCGGCACGGCCAGGGATCCGTCTGGCATCAGGCGCCGCACGGGGGTCGGAAAATCCGGCGTCGGTACCGGCTGGTAGGCGGTCTGCAGGCCGGCGTTGACCAGGATGCCCATCAGCTTGGAAACCGTAAGATCGCGGCTCTTGTGCGAGAACGGGTCGATGCCAGGATAGAGGACCGATGCCCGACCGGTCAGAAAGCTGGGGATGTATTCGGGGGCGGAGAAGGCCGCGGACGCGTATCCCTCGATCCAAGGCCTAAGGAATCGCCACGCGGCGCGCGTGGCGGCGTTCCGTTCATCCAGGCCGACGTGACAGCGCCAGATCGCGCGCACTCCGCACTGTTCGACCAGATGCTTGCCCATGGCGAGCGGTTGGGGATCGTGGACGACCAGCAAGTCCTCTGGGCCGAGGTGGGGAGCCAGTGCTTCCGCGTTCGCCCGGCCAACGCTTTCCAGAAGACTGGCGTCCGCGGGACCGAGGTCGGTCCCGGCTTCGGCCACCCCATGCAGCAGGTTGTGGATGCGCTTGGTGAGGCGAAAGAACTCGGGGCGATCCGAGCCCATCACCGCCCAGCTCACCTTGAAGCCGAGCTCGCGCAAGAGATTGATGACGCCGGGAAGCATCTCTGCCACACCGCCCCCCGTGGCGGTTGAATTCACCATCCACACGCGCCCGCGCACGGCGGGCAGCGCCTGCGCCGCTTCCGAGCGCAACTCGGCGACCAGCGTGGAAAAACGAGGGTCCGTGGCATACGTCGCCAGAGAAGGTATGCTGCCTGCAATGGGATCGACGATACCGAGCATCGCCTACTCATAGCCCCGTGACCGCCAAGGTTCAACGAAAGGAGTGCCTTGAATCATGAAACTCGAAGACCTGAAGTTGATCCTGGTTCCAACCGACTTTTCCGAGGCCTCGGGCGCGGCCGTGAGCGCCGCCGTGACCCTGGCGCAGACCTTTCACGCCGCCATCGAGATCCTGCACGTCGACCTGAACTCGGCGATGGTGCTGCCCCCGCCTGGCGACATCATCGCGATGCCGATCGCCACGGAGGACGCGATGGCTCGCGCCGCGGAGCAATTGGAACAGCTCGTGGCCGAGGTTCGCGACAAGAATATCGTCTGCACGGGAGCCTCGGAGTCGGGTCGCACCTATACGGCCATCGTCGAACACGCGATGCGCATCGGCGCCGGTTTGATCGTGATGGGCAGTCACGGCCGGCATGGCCTTGGGCATCTGCTGCTGGGCAGCGTCGCCGAGAAGGTCGTGCAAAACGCGCCCTGCGCCGTTCTGGTCGTGCCGGTGGCGCCCAAGGGCTGACGTTCGCGCGCCATCACGCGGAAGCGTCGGACCGCCCCTTGCCGACGGGTTGGTCGTTGACCACGTGAACGGTGCGCGTCGGGAAGGCGAAGGAGCTGCCCGCCTTCTCCACCACTTCCATGAATTGCAAGAAGAGGTTCTGGCGGATGAGCTGGAATTCGTTCCAGTCCGACGTCTGGAACCACGCCATCACGTCGATGTTCAGCGACGAGTCGCCGAAGGAAGCGAAGCGCACGACGATCGCGTCCGGCCAGATCTTGGGGTGTTCGCGCAGGATGCGCTCGAGTCCATCGAGCACTTCCCGCATCTGGGCCACGGTTGTTTCGTAGACCAGTCCGACGGTGCAGGCGAGCCGAATTCGATCGCGCGCGGTGAAGGATTCCAGGCGCATGTCGGCGAGTTTCCCGTTCGGAATGCTGATCAGCGTGCGGTCGAGGGTTCGGATCCTGGTCGAGCGGAGCCCGATCGCCTCGACCGTACCGACGAAGTCCTCGATGTGCACGAAGTCGCCCTCGCGAAAGGGTTGGTCGGCGCCGATGGAGAACGCGCCGAAGAGATTCTCCACCGTCTTCTGCGCCGCCAGCGCGAAGGCCAGTCCGCCGATGCCCAGACCCGCGACCAGGCTGGCCACGGGGTAGCCGAGCTCGGAAAGCAGCGCCACCCCGCCGAGGATCACCACCAGCACTTTCGCCACCCGGGACCCCAAGGAAAGCAGGGATCGCGCGGCCGGATGGTCCTTGGTCCAGGCTGCCCTGGTAAGGACGTACCGCGCGACATCCACCGTACGCGCGAGCGCCCAGAAGAAGGTGAGGAAGAAAGCACCGCGCAGGACCCTCCAGATGAAATCCTGGGCGTGCTGGTACAGCCCCAGCCAAGGCAGCGACAGGTACGCCAGCGCCAAGGTCCAGGCAAGCGTCAGCGGACCACCGATACGGGCCAGCAGCTCGTCATCCCAGCGCGTGGCGGTGCGTGCCGAGAGCCGACCCAAGAGCCACCGAGTCAGGCGGCTCAGAAGACTTCCAAGCATCCACGCGAGGAGGACAAGCAGCGGCAACGCGAGCCACTGCCAGTACAGCAAGTTGCGTGGTCCCGGACGCAGCAAGGGTGCGGGCAGGTGTTCTTCCAGCCACACCCCGTCGAGGCTCGCGTACCAGGTATCGATGCGCTTCACCGTCGCACGCGAGAACGCCCAGCGGGTGCCGCCGTCATCGTGGCGGACGAGGCGAACCGGCTCGCGTTCCGCGCCCGGACCGGGAATGGTGGCGATCTCTTCCACCCCGGGTGGCAGACCGTCCTGATTGTTTCCGCCGGACAAGGGTGAGATGGCATCGAGGTCGAACCAGACGTGCCGGTCGAGTACGCTCTTGAGGTGGCGGGCGAGTTCCGGCCCCCGATTCGCCGCCGTGGGTGGCAGGTCGAGGTAGCGCGCCGCCTGGGCATAGTCCCCTGACCGGCAGAGATTGAGGAATCGGGAGAGAGAGGCGCGCGGCGAATCCTTCGCAAGCTGGTCCTCGGGGGAAGCCACTCCCCCGTCGCGGCTGATGCCCGACGAGGTTTGGGCCCGAGGCCCGCCACTCGTCGCGAGCAGACCGACCAGGACCACGCCCAAACACCATGCCGTGCTGCCGCGGTAACCAGGCCTGTGCGCCCTTTTGCCCATGAGATTCGAATGCCTTGCAGAGGTCGTGGGATGTGTCATGGCGGGCTGGAAGCATACGGCATCCCACGCTTCCTCGCTCGGGACCGAGGTCTGGCGAACCCAGATCATCCTGCACAGACCGATCATCTCCGAGCTGATACACTCCGGGAGGAACGTCGTGTAACAATACCATCCTCGCGCTGGTGTCACGTCCGCGGTCGATGCCAGCCGGTCCACGACGTTCGAACGTTTCCCTCTCGACGGTTCCTAGATGCAGAACATAGACGTCATCGTAGTCGCGCTGTTCGCGGTCGCGACGGTGGTCGCGCTGCTGGTCCGCCGGTTGCTCGTTCCCTACACGGTCGGCCTGGTCTTGGCCGGACTCCTGCTCGGAGCGACGCACGTCCTACGGCCGCCTCATCTCACCAAGGAGCTGCTTTTCGCGGTCTTCCTGCCCGGACTGCTGTTCGAGGCGGCCTTTCATCTCGACTTTTCCCGCTTCTGGCGCAGCAAGGTCACGATCTTGTCCCTGGCCGTGCCCGGCGTGGTCGCCTCCATTGCCGTGACCGCGGCGCTACTGACCCCGATTGTGGGCGCCCTCCATTTCGCGCGCGACTTCAGGTTCATCCACGCCCTCGTATTCGCCGCCATCCTGGCCGCGACCGATCCCATCGCCGTGGTCGCGGTCTTCAAGACCTTGGGCGTCCCGAGCCGCCTCGGCGTGCTCATCGAGGGGGAGAGCCTGCTCAACGACGGCACCGCCGTCGTCTTCTTCGGCATGATCCTGGGCATCGCCTCGGGCCAGGGTTCTTCCGTCGCGGCGGCCACGCGCGAGTTCGTGCGCGTGGTCGGCGGCGGACTTCTGATGGGTGGCGTCGTCGGGATTGCCGCGTCCCAGGTCATCAGACGCGTGGACGAAGCCATGATTGAGATCACGCTGACCACGCTCGCCGCCTACGGTTCATTCGTGGCTGCGGAGCATTTGCACGTCTCCGGTGTCATCGCGACCGTGACCGCCGGCATGCTGTGCGGAAACTACGCCGCGAAAAACGGGATGAGCCCATCCACGCGCTTGGCGGTCGAGACCTTCTGGGAATACCTGGCCTTCGCCCTCAACTCCCTGGTGTTCTTGCTCATCGGATTCGAGGTCGAGCCCTCGGCGGTGATCGCCGTCTGGAAACCGATCCTGGTCGCGTTCCTGGCGCTGACCCTGGGACGCGCGGTCGTCATCGCTTGCGTTTCCACCGCTCTCCGGCGATCCCGCGAGAAGGTGCCGTGGTCGTGGGCAGCCGTGCTGACTTGGGGCGGCCTTCGCGGCGCGCTTTCGATGGTGTTGGCGCTGTCCTTGGCCAAGGACTTTCCCCACCGCGATGTCTTGGTGAGCCTGACTTTCGGCGTGGTCATCGTCTCGATCTTCGCGCAAGGCCTCACCATGGCGCCGCTCTTGCGTTGGCTTGGCGTGGTCCGCGGCGAAACCGATCGAGGCTACGACCTGCAGCGAGGTCGCATCGTGGCGATCAAAGCGGCTCTCGGTAGTCTCGACGAGGCGGCGCGCACCCATGCCGTGGCGCCCGCCATAGTTTCCGTTGTCCGAAGGGAATACGAAGATTTGCTGCATTCCGCGGAGAGCGAAATGGGACGCATTCACGAAGCCCAGACCGGATTGCACGACGAGGCGCTCGCACGGCTTAGGCGCTATCTTGCCACCGTGGAAAGGAACGCCATCGGGGAGGCCGCTCGGCACGGGCTTGTCCCCAGCCACGCGGCCCAGGAACTGACCGCGGCCGTCGATGCGCGCCTGACCTCGCTCGCCAAGCCCGCCTCCGAGGAGGACGACCCTTGACCACCCTTCGTTCCCATCTGTTCCGCCATCGTCTCTTGCGTGCCACCCGGGCCTGGCTCTCCGGAGCCTTCGCCGTGACGTCGGAAACCCGCGAGGGCATCGTGCGGCGGATGTTGGAGGGCCACGCGCGAACCGCCCCCACGTACTGGATGCAACTTTGCATTTCACTCGGGATCGCAACCCTGGGGCTGGTCCTGAACAGCTCCGCGGTCATCATCGGCGCCATGTTGGTATCCCCGCTCATGAACCCGATCATCGAGCTGGGAATGGGACTGGCGGTGGGATTGCCCTTGCTCTCCATCCGCTCTCTCGTCCGGACCACCTGGAGCATCGTCGTCGTCGTGCTCGGCGCCGCGCTCATCACCAAGTCCCTGCCCTTTCACGCGGTCACCGGCGAGATCACCGCGCGCGCATCGCCCACTGCCCTCGATCTCCTGGTGGCGATTCTTCTGCGCCTTGGCGGCGGCTTTCATCACCCTGCGTTCGGCTTCCGAAAGCGCGGCGGCGGCGGCCGGCACCGCCGTCGCCATCGCCCTCGTGCCCCCTCTCTGTGTGGCCGGTTTCGGTCTGGGCACCTCGGATCGTATGATCGCCGAGGGCGCGTTTCTCCTCTTCACCGCCAACCTCAGCGGCATCCTTCTGTTCTCGGTGCTGACGTTCTGGCTATTCGGGTTCAACCTGGTCGATACCCGTCATCTGGAGGAGAAGCGCTTCGGCGACCCAGGTCCAACCAGCCGCTCCGTGCTTCTGGCCAAGCGCCTTTTCGGTTCTCGCTACGGGACATCGTTGCGGCTCATCATTCCCCTGGCGCTGGTCGTGGCGGTCTTGCTGCCCCTTTCGCACGCACTGCGGGAGGTCACCTGGGAGGTGCGCACGCGCGCGCAAATCCAGGACATCATCGGCGAATTACCGCTAGCGCAGGCCGCCGTTCGATCCTCCGTGTCGGTCGGGCATCGGAACGTCGCCGTGCGTCTGGTGGTCGTGGGCAAAGCCAGTGAAGCCAGGAGATTGCAGGTCGAGCTGGCGACCCGAATCGCGCGCGTGTCGGGTGCCACCCCCACCGTCGTCGTCGTCGCGGTCCCCGACCTGGATACGATGGAGTCCGTGGCCCGCAAGTTCGCCAAGACCGACGTCCCGGAAGTGCGACCGCAAGCCGATCTTCTCAAGACCACCGGCGATGTCGGCGACGCCCTGAAACGGGCGTGGCCGGAGGCGACCGCCGGCCAGATCAGGAGATGGCGATTGGATTGAGCGGATGCCGATCATCCCCGTCTGGAGATCGTCCATCTCGGCGCGCCGCTTGGCGCGACCGCCGAGACCCTGCTGGCGTCGTTGCTGTCAGACCGCTTGCACGCTTCGATCGTAGTCCACGATGTCGCCATTCCGCTCGCAGCCGTCGCCGCCAAGCCCGAGGACGGGGCCGGCTGGCTGCCTGCCCTTGCGTCCGCCGTCGCATGGGTGCGCAGCGATCGGGGCCTCTACGCATGCGTGATCCTGCCATCGCCAGAGTTAGACACCGGCAAGCGCAAGCACCGCCGCAAGCCCGCGAGCCACAAGCCCGCGCTCGACCTCGGCCCTATGCGAGACGCGGCCCTGGCCGAGCTGGCCACCGCCCCGCAGGATCGCGTCCACTCGGTACCCGGCCCGGCCTGGTCGGTCCAACTCGAGACCGAGGCTTGCAAGGACGAGACGCCCACGCCGTGAACTGTGCGCAGACCGGGCGCAAGACAAATGTCTTCAGGTGGGATGGAATGAAGACCGCCACCGGCGGCTTGGCTAGCGTGACGGCTTGGGATGGAGACCGGCGCGGCGGTTCTTCGCCCAGCACTCCTCGTTGTGCTGGGTGCAAAGGGGCCGGTCCTTGCCGTAGGTCACCTTCTTGAGCTGATCCGCCGGTACACCGAGGCGTTGGAGGTAGTTCTCGACCGCGGTCGCTCGCTTGTCGCCGAGCGCGAGGTTCCATTCCTCGGTCCCCCTTTCGTCCGCATTGCCATCGATGGTCACGTGAAGGCTCTGCAGGACCTTCAAACAGCGTCCCATGCGCTGGAGCTTGGCCGCGTCTTCCTCGTGAAGATCGGCTTCGTTGAAGTCGAAGTGAACCCGCATGGCGCTGCATTCGGCGAGGTCGGGCGTGATGTCGACGCACTCCGATCGAATACACAGTTGGTTCTCCGCGCAATCCGTATCCGATGAGCAGCGATGCGGACCGGTCGACTGCGTAGTGGCGACAGGCGGGGGCGCGACCGGCATCGGCGCGGCTGCCGGCGCCGGCTTCGGGGGCTCGTGCGCGCAAGCGAGCGCGCTCGCAATCATGGCTGCACATAGAATCATTCCATTCCTCATCGTCCATCTCCTTCTGACTGTCATAGGTGGGAAACCGTGCACGGCCGCATCCACGCGCCCGAGCACCTCACGCGCCCACCTGGACGCGTATCGCACTTAGCTCGCTTCAAAACCATGCACATCGCCGCTCGCATCCCCGGGAAGAAGACTCTATTGCCGTCATGGATTGGTCTGGATCCCTTCGAGAGAAGGCAGATCGGCGAGATTGGGTTGAAGCACGATTTCGATCCGTCGATTCTGCGCCCGATGCTCCGGCGAGTCGTTCGGTGCCACGGGATCGAACTCCCCATACCCTGCCGCGGCCAGCACCTGGGGCCGCATGCCGTTGGCGATGAGGAACTTCGTGACCTCAACCGCGCGTGCGGTGGAAAGCTCCCAGTTCGATGGAAAGCGGGCCGTGTGAATCGGCACGTCGTCGGTGTCGCCGGCGACGAGAAAGTTGCGGTCGGGGATTGCGGCCAGGACCTTGGCCACCTGCGCGAGCGCGGCCTGGCCATCCGGTTTGATGTTGGTCTTGCCCGAATCGAACAGGACGTCATTCGGCAATGCGATGAGCATGCGGCCATTGCGGATCACGACCTTGAGCTTGCCGGCGTCGATCATGGATTTCAGCCGCGCGACGAGGTTGCGGAACGTGGCCGCGCGCGCCTCGGCCGCGGCCTTCTGCTTTCGCAATTCCTCGAGGCGAGCCTTGGCGTCCGCGAGAACTTGCGCGAGCTGCCCCTTCTCGCTGGTCAGCTTGTCGACATTCTGTCCCAGCTTCTGCAAGCGCGCCCGAAGCTCCCCCGCCAGGACGGTTGTGTCATCCAATTTCTTGTTCAGATCGTCCCGCTCGGCCGTGAGCGCGCTGATCTTACCGTCGTCATCGCTGATCTGTGCCTTGAGCCGATCGATCTCGGCCTTCAGATCCTTTTCCCTTTCGGCCGCCGTGCGATCGTGGTCCGCGCGTAGCTTGTCGAGCTCGGCGACTTTCTTGTTGAAGGTTCCAGTGGTCACGCAGGCGCCGGTCGTTGCCATCAATACCAATGCAAGGATCGAACGTGTGGAGTGAAGAGCCCATCGAGCGTCGGACATGGTGGAGTGCTCCTTTCCCAAGGTTGGCGGCGCGAAACTTAGCGCCTGGATCGACGAGGCGAAAGCTGCCAATTTCGCAGAGTCGTGAAGATCGTTCTCTGGCATCAACCGGCCGGAATTTCTAGCGCACTCCGGGGGCCTTTTCGAACCGATTCTTTTGCATCGAGAACGAACGTCCTGTCGCGGCGCGCGGGACTCTCCGGTCCCCCGGCTTGTCGGCTTCTTCGAGGATGCGCGTGAGGACGTGGTCTTTGACGAAGCGCCGTTCGCGTCCTCGATTTGGTGTTTGTGTCTCGGCGTGGGACTCTTGTCCAAGGAGAATACTCGTGAATTCGAATCCCTCAGCTAGCGAACCCGCAACGCCGCGGAAGAAGTCGTCACGACTGGCATGGCTGGTCGTGCTGATTGCCCTGGGTGCGCTTTTCCTGACGACCTTCATCTTGTGGCAGCAGATCCTTGCGCGGGTCAGGTCGACGAGACCGGAGATGCTGGTGTTCGTGGCCGTGGCGACATGGGCCGCTACGGTGTTGGCCATGTATTTGTGGCGGGAAGGCAGTCTGCTGCGCGCACGCAAAGCTGCGCGCCGGTCCCAGAAGGAGTTGCTGGAGTGTCTCCAGAAGCAAGTCGATGTGGCCGTGGCCGAGGCCATCGAGCTGGCGGCGGTGACCACGGAATGGGCCGTGCGCGCCGAGCTGGTGCGCGACGATGTTGAGGACGTTCAGGAATACATGCAACGCCTGGTAAAACGACCGCGTATCCGGCGTGCCCTTGTGGCCAAGGCGGATGGCACCGTGGTTGGCTCGGGCGAGCGTTCTCAGCGTGGCCAGGCGATCGCCAATCTCGTGCCAGGACTTCCTGCCGAACTCTCCAGCCTGCAGAAAGTGCCGGTCGCGAACGATGGCACACTCTTCGTCCTGCCGGTGATGGGGCTCGAATCAAGGCTGGGCACACTGGTGCTCGAGGTTGCGCGGCTCCTTCTCCCCGCAGAGGGAAGGGACAACCAACGGTGAGAGAGGATTGTCGGTCCCGCCTGGGGCGGGGAGCGAAGTTGGTGCGGTGCTAGATCAGGCGGTGGATGGTGCAGGTTTCCCATCGGCTCAAGGGTGCTCTCGAAGGCGCGTTTGCGGGCGGCGGCGATCCCGCCTCCTCGCCTTTGTACGTCTTCGGTCCGTTCCTGCAGCTCGTGGTGGCCAGCGGGGCCGGGGCCGTGTGCTTCGGTACGCCGATATGGCTGGTCGTGCTCACCGTCGCGGTCGTGAGCCTGATGTACCGCCACGTCATGCACTGGATTTCGGATGGAAGCGGCGGAAGCGGCCTGTGCGGGGAGGAGTTCGGCGGCTGGGCCGTCAAGCTCAACGCGAGCATCACCGCCATCGAGTACACGCTGACCTTTCTCGTAAGCCTCGCGGCGCTGGTGACCTTCGTCGCCGACCGTGCGGGTGGCCTCGGCCGCTGGGAACGTAGCCTGCTGGCCGTTGCACTGACCCTGGCGGTCGGGGTGGCGGTGAATCGGGGACCGAGGCGAGCAGCCCGGGTCTTCGGTCCGGCGACGGCGGCGGTGCTCGCGCTGCTCTGGGTTCTCGTTTTCGCCGTGCTGGTACGCCAGGGTTTCAGGCTTCCGGTGTTTTCCCCGCGGGCCTTCTCGAGGGCGAATCTGCATACGACTCTCGGTGGCTACGTGCGCCTCCTGGCTCTCATGACCGGCATCGAGGTGTTCGCGAATCTGGTGGCGGCCTACAACGGGCCCCCTGGTGTCCGGGCCCGCAAGGCGTTCGGCAGCCTGATCATCGTGATGACGACGACGCTCGTGACCATGGTCATCGTCGGACCGGCCATCTTCGAGCTGGCCGACCCGATGCGGGAAGACGTGTCGGTATTCACGCAGACGATGGACCAGCTCCTTCCCGCGCCCATGGCCTATTTCGGAACGATGGTCGGAATCGTCGTCCTGCTGTCGGCGGCCGCGGCCAGCGCGCAAGGAATTCAGAACCTCTCCCTCGGGATGCGGCACCGAAACTACATCCCCGCGTCTTTCGGCCAGCGCAACCGTTTCGATGTCGCCGACCGTCCCGTGTATGCGCAGGTGATTCTCGTGGCGGCGTGCTTCGCCGCCTTCGGGACCAGCGAGAAAACCTATCTGGCGCTCTATGCGGCTGGCGTATTCGTCCTGCTCGGCCTTACCGGCTGGGCCGCGGTGAAACGCCTGCTGCGTGAGAGAAAGACCGGCGGTGCAAGCGACCTATCGCTCCTCGGCACCGTCCTCGCGGCGCTCTTCACGTCCGGTGCGGCGGGACTCATCTTCTTCGAACGTTTCATGGATGGCGCCTGGGCGTATGTCGTTCTGGTTCCGATCCTGTATGTCGTCTTCACCAGGTACCGCGGCAAGCTCGGCGCCCCGACGCTCATCGAGGAACGCCTGGGGCGTGTCCTTAGCGAGCAGAAGTCGTTCCTTCCCATTCGCGCGCCGAGCTGGCCTCAAGGCGTACTCGCCATCATTGACGGCTCACAGGCGAGCGAGGCAGCGTTGATTGCCGGGGCTCACGTCGCGAAGGCCTTCGCCGTTCCTTGGGCCATTTGCGTCGTGGGTGCTCCCGCCCTGGCCAACCGGTTGGCGCTCTACTTGCGCTCGATCGAGGCGGTGTTTCGCCCAGTGAAGAATGTCGCCATCGAGGCGTCGGCCGCCACCGCAATGACCCTGGCGCGCGGCAAGGGCTTGAACCTTCTCGTCATCGCCAAGGAGATCTCGGACGCGCGTAGTCTTGCGCGAACGGCGGACCTGCCCCTCCTTGTCGTGCACGGCTCCGGCGACCCGGCGCCGCGCTATCCCGCGCTCGTGCGCATCCTCGTGGGCCTCGACGGGTCGTCCGAGGCCGAGGCCGCCCTCCCCTATGCGGCTCGCTTCCTGGCCACGGGCGCGGAAGTCGTGCTCCTCGCGGTACCAGACGGCGACACGACACCCGAAACCCTCGAGGGCTATGTGGCGCGCGTGCGCGAAGGGTTGCGCGGGTACGGCGCTGTCGAGGTTCTCGTGGACGGCTCCGGGCCGGCGCGCACCATTGTGGAGAAAGCAAGGGAGGGTGCTTTCGACCTCGTGGTCGTTGCCAGTCACGGCCGCGGCGGCGCGAGCCGGGCTCCGTCCATCCCCCTCGGCAGTGTCCCCGAGCGCCTCTTCTCCGATCTCGAGTGCGCGTTGCTCATCGTCCCCGCTCGCTCCGCAAGGGGGATTCCGAACCAGGGACATTTCTGATCGCCGATGCGCGTGCTAGGGTTCGGGGAGTCTGCACACTGAACCGGAAGTTGCCGGCCTAGGCAGCGCCAGCCGAACACAAGCATGAGAGGAGCATGCCATGAGCGATTCAAAGCAGCCCAGCCCCGTTCACTCGCATTCGGAAAACCCACCGATGAAGGGCGGCAGCTCCGGCAAATGCCCGGTCATGCACGGAGGCAACACGACGGTGGGCGCATCGGCCATGGATTGGTGCCCCAAGGCACTGAACCTCGACATCCTCCACCAGCACGACCGCAAGACCAACCCGCTCGGTCCGGAATTCAATTACCGCGAAGAGCTGAAGAAGCTCGACGTCGACGCGCTGAAGAAGGACCTGACCGCGCTGATGACGAACAGCCAGGCGTGGTGGCCTGGGGACTGGGGGCACTACGGCGGTCTCATGGTCCGCATGGCCTGGCACTCGGCGGGGACCTACCGCATCGCCGACGGCCGTGGCGGCGGCGGCACCGGTAACCAGCGGTTCGCCCCCATCAGCTCCTGGCCGGACAACGTCAACCTCGACAAGGCGCGCCGACTGCTCTGGCCGATCAAGAAGAAGTACGGAAACCGCCTCAGCTGGGCCGATCTGATCATCCTGGCGGGCACCATCGCCTACCAGTCGATGGGCCTCAAGACATTCGGCTTCGCCTTCGGTCGCGAGGACATCTGGCATCCCGAGAAGGACACCTACTGGGGCTCCGAGAAGGAGTGGCTGGCCAGCAGTCGCTACGACGGCGAAGACCGAGAGAAGCTCGAGAACCCCCTCGCCGCCGTCCAGATGGGCCTGATCTACGTCAACCCCGAGGGCGTGGGTGGCAAGCCGGATCCGCGGCGCACGGCCCAGGACGTGCGGCTGACCTTCGCGCGCATGGCGATGAACGATGAGGAGACGGTGGCGCTCACCGCCGGCGGTCACACCGTCGGCAAGTGCCACGGCAACGGGGACGCGAGCGTCCTCGGCCCGAACCCGGAAGCGGCCGACCTCGCCGAGCAGGGCCTCGGGTGGCGCAATCCCAAGGGCAAGGGCTGCGGGCGCGACACCGTTTCGAGCGGCATCGAGGGCGCCTGGACGACCCACCCCACGCGCTGGGACAACGGCTACTTCCACATGCTGTTCAGCTACGAGTGGGAGCTCAAGAAGAGCCCGGCCGGGGCCTGGCAGTGGGAGCCCGTGAACATCAAGGAAGAAGACAAGCCCGTCGACGTCGAGGACCCGTCGCTCCGCTACAACCCGATCATGACGGACGCCGACATGGCGATGATCAAGGATCCCGCCTACCGGAAGATCTCGGAGCGCTTCTACAAGAACCCGGCCGAATTTTCCGATGTCTTCGCGCGCGCCTGGTTCAAGCTCACCCATCGCGACATGGGTCCGAAGACCCGTTACCTCGGCCCCGACGTACCCAAGGAAGACCTGATCTGGCAAGACCCAGTCCCCGCCGGCAACACGAAATACGATGTCGACGCGGTCAAGGCGCGCATCGCGGGCAGCGGGCTTTCCATCGGCGACATGGTCACCACCGCGTGGGACAGCGCGCGCACCTTCCGCGGCTCGGACATGCGCGGCGGCGCCAACGGCGCGCGCATCCGCCTGGCCCCGCAGAAGGACTGGGAGGGCAACGAGCCGACCCGTCTCGCGCGCGTGCTCGGCGTTCTTGGGGGCATCGCCGCAGCCACAGGCGCGAGTATCGCGGACGTAATCGTCCTCGCGGGCAATGTTGGCGTCGAACAGGCGGCCCGGGCCGCGGGCGTCGAGGTCACCGTGCCGTTCGCGCCGGGACGGGGTGACGCGATCGAAGCGATGACGGACGCGGCGTCCTTCGCGGTGCTGGAGCCGATCCATGACGGCTACCGCAACTGGCTCAAGCAGGACTACGTGGTCAGCGCGGAAGAGCTGCTGCTCGATCGCACGCAGCTCATGGGCCTCACCGCACCGGAGATGACGGTGCTCGTGGGTGGCATGCGTGTCCTTGGCACCAATCACGGCGGCACCAAGCACGGTGTGTTCACGGATCGGGTGGGCGTCCTCAGCAACGACTTCTTCGTCAACCTGACCGACATGCGCTACACGTGGGCGCCTACCGGAAATGGGCTCTACGAGGTTCGTGAGCGCAGCACCGTCGCCGTGAAATGGACCGCCACCCGTGTCGATCTGGTGTTCGGCTCCAACTCGATCCTGCGCGCCTACGCCGAGCTCTATGCCCAGGACGACAGCAAGGAGAAATTCGTGCGCGACTTCATAGCCGCGTGGACCAAGGTGATGAACCTGGACCGCTTCGACCTGGCCGTCCGGACGTGAAAGAGCATGCCATCCCTATTTCAGCATCTTGTTGAGCTCGCGATCATCTTCCCGGCAATCATCTTGCACGAGATATCTCACGGCTACGTCGCGTACCGGCTCGGCGACCCGACAGCCAAGCGCGCCGGTCGCCTTACCTTGAACCCGCTCCCCCACATCGACCCGATCGGCACAGTGGCCTTGCCGATCATCATGCTCGTACTATCGGGAGGGTCATATTTCTTCGGCTGGGCCAAACCGGTGCCGATCGACCCGCGAAATTTTCGGGATGAGCGAACTGGGATGATGCTGACGGGAATCGCAGGCCCGACAATGAACATCGTTCTAGCGCTCGTCGCCGGACTCTTGTCCCGAGCGTTTCCTGCGGCGGTCTTCGCACGAGGCCAATTCACCGGAATCGGCTCGCCGCTGCTCTTCTTCTGCTACGGGAACCTCATCCTGGCGTTCTTCAACCTGATCCCGATCCCGCCGCTCGATGGCTCGCGCGTCGTTCAGTGGTTTTTGCCGGACGGCGCGCGCAACAGCTATCGCTCCATCGCACGCTATGGCTTCATCATCCTGATCGGCGCGACCTATATGCTCCCCGGACTTTTCGGCGCGTACCTGGCCGTCACGGTCGGCCCGATCTTCGCCCTGCTGACTGGAGCGCAGTAGAGCCTCGCCAACTTTCAGCCCCTGCACCGTGACAACTGAGCACTTGCGACGTTCACTTCGGCCGATTGTTGTCGCTCGCGCCCCACTGCTACGCGGGTCGATCTAGTGGCGTGGAACAAGGTGATGAACCTAGACCGCTTCGACCTGGCCGTCCGGACGTAAATTCGCACGGATTACCAAACCAGGGGAGCCAAGAATGCCCATTGAGAGGTAGATAGGAACCATGGAACTTCAGCTCAGGCGATGGCTATCGGATCCGACTATCGGCAAGCTCATCGGGGTTGACGATTGCCGTGGGGGTGGTGGTGAATCGCGGGCCGCGCTGGGCTGCCCGGGTCTTCGGTCCCGCGACGGCGGCCGTGCTTGCCCTCCTATGGGTCCTGGTATTCGCCGTGCTGGTCCGTCGGGGTGTGAGACTTCCCGAGCTTTCCGTCGCGGGTTCTCGAAAGCGAACCTTCACACGACTCTTGCCGGGTACGTCCGGCTCCTGGCGCTCATGACTGGAATCGAGGTTTTTGCGAACCTGGTGGCGGCTTACGGTGGGCCGCCCGCGATCAGTGCCCGCAAGGCGTTCGGAAGTCTCATCATCGTGATGACGACGACGCTGGTGACGATGATCGTCGTGGGACCGGCCATCTACCCACACCGGAGACCCTGACAGGATACCTGAAAAGGGTCGCCCAAGGGCTGCGGGGTAACGGCGTGGTCGACTTTCTCGTCGACGGATTCTGGACCGGCACGCACCATCGTGGAAAAGGCAAAGGAAGGTGCTTTCGACCTCGTGGTGGTCGCCAGTCACGGTCGCGGGGGAGCCAGCCGGGCCTCGGAGATTCCACTCGGTAGCGTGCCCGAGCGCCTGTTGTCCGATCTCGAGTGCGCCTTGCTCATCATCCCTGTCCGTCCGAGCACACCCACCGCGCCCCTAGCTCCAGAGGTCACCACTTGAATTGGCTCAACACCCACCGCATCGAGCTTGCCGGCGCGAGCGTCACCTACGGGGCACTGCTCATGGCTCTTGCCACCCTGCTTGTCGGCTTTGTCGCCGCTTCCAAGAGGACCGAAGCGCAGGATACTCACGGAGGTCTTCACGAGGTCGGCCTGCTAGACTAGGCGTGCTATGAATATTCGCAATAGACTGGCGCTGTGTCCCGAAGAGACAGTCCTTCCCTTCCCCCAAAAGGGATTGTTGGTCGTCTGTGGCCCGCCGCTGGGGGGCAAGGGGCCTCTCGCGGCAAGGATCGAGGAATTGCTGCCGAACGCGCTGAAAATCGAGTCCGTAGACAATCTGGCGCACGAGGGGCAGATGTATTTGTCCAGGAGTGGAAGCGGGGTTCGCGAGGCGGAGCCAGCGCTCTTGCGCGAAGCCTCACGGGTCTGGCGAAATGCGGAAACAGTTCCACCCCTGGTCATCATCAGCGCGCGCTTCGCAACACCCGCGATCAGGCGCGAAGCGGCTGACTTTGCTTCCGCCCAGGGCACGCGCTTTTTGCTGATCGAGGCCCTGTCGGCGCCGATACGCTCGTTGCGCCGAATATCGAGGTTGATGCTCTCTTCGCAAGAGACGGTGCTGCGTCTTGCACGGTACGAGCGAGCCCGAAATGCGTATCAGCCAACCACCGCAAAAGAGCGGGCCAGGCTTCCTGCCTTGGCATTCAAATCCGTGCTTTCGCACCTCGAAGACGTTGCTGAGCGAATAGTTGCGGAATGGTGCGCTCTCTGAGAGCGCACGCCTGGCTTACACCCTCGGGTCGGCATCGCGAGTGCGCGAAACCGTGTGCCGCCGAATGGCCTCTTCCACGGACAGAAATACTTGCTGGGCGCCGACTGTTTCAAGGAGACCCGTTCGCCTGGCAGCCCGGCTTGCGCGTTTGGATTCGAGCCGCGCCAACGCCACGTCGATGCCGCGGCCTCGCAGATCGCCGATCGCCTTTTGCAACAACTGGGAACCGGTAAAGTCTACGTCGATCACGCCGCTCGACTCGATCACGACCAGTCGACATGGCAATGGCAACGAAGTGACTGTATGCATCATCTTGCCGATTAGGTAGTGGGCGTTGATGAAGTTGACCGGCGCGGCGAGCGCGAATACGAGGACGCCGGGCTCGTTCTCGCCAAGCTGCCCCTTTTCCCTTGTCCACCAAACCGTGGTTCCCGGTACCCGCTCCAGCTCTGTACAATGGGGACGGGCGATGACGTACACACTGTGCAAGAGCGAGAGCACGATGCTCATGCTGACCCCGATGGCTATCGGCATCATGATGACCAGCATACCGCTCGCGACAACGAGCAGGATTTCCCACGGGCTGTGCTTGTAAATGCGCCGCATCACCGGAACATGAAAGATGCGTACGCCGATGAAGACCAGCACTCCGCCTAGTGCGGCGCGCGGGACGTACGCGAACGCGTTGGCAGCAAGCAAGACCAGCGCCGCGACCATCACAGTCGACAGCAAGCTGGAGATTTGAGATCTCCCACCGGACTCGGCTACCACGGCCGTGCGTGGCGGGCTCGAATTCACGGCAAAGGATCCAAGCAGCGCCGCCAAGATGCTGCCGGCTCCCACGGCGGCAAAGTCCCGGTCGACGGTATCATCGGAGCCCGAACCAGTGGGAAACGATTGCACGACAGCTGCGGTCTGAATCATGCACACCAGCGCGACGACGAGCGAGAGAGGGATGAGGTGGGTAAACTCGCTCCAGCTCGGAAGCGCGAAGGTCATCGCCGGCAGCGCGATGGGCAGCGCGCCCAGCACCGAGACCCCGCGCTGTTGAAGGTTGAGCTGCCAGACCGCGAAGCCGCTGATAAGGAGCGCGATCAGCGCCCCAGGGATGCGCTTGTTCACCCGTTCGGAGAGGAGACATAGGACTAGAACCCCGATCCCGAGCGTCACGGAATACGCATTGGCATGGGAGAGCTGGTGGGCGAGATCGCCGATCTCGTGCAGCAGATTGCCTCGCGCGGCGTCGACGCCCAGGATGGTTGGCAACTGTCCGACGATGATGTGAACCGAAACACCGGCAAGAAACCCGGTTGTTACCGGAATGGACAGCAGATCCGCAACCCAGCCCAGGCGTAAGGGACTGCCGAGCACCAGAACCGCGCCGACGAGCAGCGCTAGCATCGTGACAAGGCTGGCATAGTGAGGAGTGCCAACCGCGGCCATGCCTGCGAGCGAGGCCGCCATGATGGGCGCGATCGTCGAGTCGGCCCCGACCGACATCAGACGGTTGGCGCCGAAGGCCGCGAAGGCGAGCGAACCTGCGGCGAAGGCCAACAGGCCACTCATCGGCGGCATGCCGACGAGCCGAGCGGTGGCGATCTGCTCCGGAATGGCGATCGCGGCAAGTGTCATGGCGGCGACCGCATCGCCCGACAGCCACGAAGCGTTGAGCCCGCGTAGCGAGGGGAACAGCCATCGAAGCCGTCCGCTCGATTCACCCATGGAGCTTGAGCCTTGCGGTTCGTTCTAACCTAACGCTTGAGTTCTTCCACAGGGCACATCTATTCATCGTGTTCGGGTACATGCCTGACGTCTTCAGTGTAGACGCCCTCGGCCGCCCGCGCATAGCCGATTCGGTGTCCCGCCCCCTGGGTGCGGCTGCCGCTCTCGCTGCTTGCGGTAAACGAGCGAGCAGGTCACCTCAGGCCTTGGGTAACCTGATGAGCAATTCTTGGCCTTGGTGCTGGACCTTCATCTGCTCGGCCTTCACTGGCGTGGGAAGCTGAATGGTTTGCGCATACTGGCCCCATTCAGTGACATTGACCTTCTCATCCTTCTGGCCGGAGCTTTCGGTGCTCTTGTTGTCCACTTCGACCTTCAACGTCTGGCCGTCGAACCCGGCCGAGACGTTTGCACGTTCGAGTTATCAGATGGAAACACGTGAATGCATGGCCGGTGCCTAATTCGCCCTATTGGACCGCTGAATGTCTCATATCGGGAGCGGGTTCGGCGAGGCTCAGCTCGCGCGCAGGTACGACGGGAAGCCAAAACGTGAAACATGCACCGCGCCCGGTGTCGGACTCTACGGCCACCCGGCCTCCTCGAACGTCCAGAATCCGGCGCACCGTCGCCAGGCCGATGCCCGTGCCCGGTGCCCGATTGTCGTCGACCCTGAAGAAGGGTTCGAAGATCTTGTCCTGCACGTCTTTCGAGATCCCGGGTCCCGTATCTTCCACATCGATTCGGCACAGCAGCCCATCTTGGTGCGCCGAAACGCGAACCCGCCGCTCTTTCTGCCCATCGAGATACTTGACCGCGTTCCCGCACAGATTGGCGAGAACGATGTGGAGCAGACCCGGACTGCAACGAAGATGCACGTCCGGAATCTCTCCGATTTCGACCGACACGTCGAGCCGGGCGGCCATGGAAGCGATCGCGTCGTGGACGCTCCTCACAGCAGGCTCGAGCGCGGCCGACTCGTGCTCGGCCCTGTGACTGGCGCGCGCGAAGGCGAGCAGGGCATCCAAGATGGCGATGGTCCTGTGCGAGCAGCGCTCGATGCGATCCGCAATCTGGAGTGCGCGCTCCGGAATTCCCTGCAACTTTCGCAGCATGAACGGCGATGCCACGATGGGGCCGAGGGCATTCCGCAGATCGTGGGCCACGCGACCCGCGAAGGCATCGAGGTCATGGTTTCGTTCCTCGACCTCCTGGGCGTAACCCGTGATCCGATGCTCGTAGGCGAGGATGCGACGGCTGCCCCACACCCCGAAGAGCACAAGCACGAGAAGCCCAGCGATTCCTGCCGCCCACTGCACGATCTCGGTCCGACGTTGCAACCAACCGATTCGCTCCATCGCGTCGCGGGCTCCGGCAAGATTGAGTTGAATGAGATTGACGAGCCGGCCGTCGAGGTCCATGTGGTCGCGCTGAAACGCGACCATGAGCTGCCTGGCTTCGGTATCTCGATTACTCCGCGACAGATCCAACACCGCGGCAATCCCTCGGTCGACTCGGGCCTCGATGCTCTGGGTTTGCCGCCAGAGCTCGGCCTCGCGGGGAAGATTGACGAGGGACGCATAGGATTTCTCGTGTCGCTGGATCTGCGCCGCTACCTGCGCGAGCTGCCTCTCGATCTCGGCCATGGCCACCGGATCCGTCTCGAAGATATGGTCGTTCACCAGCTGGCGCTCGTGATCGACCTCGTGGGCGATGCGTGTCACCTGCTCGACGCTGGCGAGCGAGGTCGTGTACAGCTTGAGGCTAGACGTGTCCGAGCTTCGGGTGAGCAGGGTTCCCAACCCCTCCTCCACGAGGAAAATGGCAGCAACCACTCCAAGCCCGAGCAACAACCTGCGGCGACTCTGCCCACCGGCGAAGACCTGTGGCCTCATCGTATTGGCGCAAAATATGTACCAAGTCGCGGTACCAAGTCGAGGCGAAATCATCTTCCGCCTAGACTAGAAAGCTCCATCGGATGGTACTGCCTTTCGCCATCCATGCAGCGCGAGACAAATTGCCTCACGGCATATCGAGTCCGCCTCCTTGCTCTGGCGCTTGCGCTGCTGGCGGCGTGGACATCGTGCGAGCCATCGATGCGGGATTGACCTTCGCGGTGGGGGACGCCTCGAGCGCGCCGCAGGTTGGAATCCTCTAAGCCTCTATTTCGACTGCTTCTCGTCTACGCGCCGGATCCGGAACGAGGGTCGCTCGTACGACTGCGGCAGGTATTGATCGGGGATGGCGATCCGGTTGCCGTCCCGCGCCGAGGTGAAGTGAGAAGACATGATCTCCATGCCGGCTTCGTTGAAGGCATCCTGGATGTGGGTTCGCAGCTCCGAGTAGATGGTCGCCATCAGATTTGGCCGATCCGTGTAGGCGTTGATTTCGTAATGCACGTAGAAGTCGTCGAGCGACGTTTGCAGCACGAACGGTGCGGGCGTCTTCAGTAATCCTGCCGTCCGGTCCGCCGCGGCGATCAGCAGCGCATGGATCTTTCGCCAAGGGGCGTCGTACCCGATGGTCACCGTAGCGTGCAGAATGAGCCCATTTTCGCGAGCGCACGTGCTGTAGTTGATGATGTGGTTCGCGAGAACGATCGCGTTCGGGATCGTTACCTCCACGTTTTTGATGGTTCGAACCCGGACGACCAGCAGGTTCTTCCCCACGACATCGCCAACCGTGTCGGCCACCTTGACCCGATCGCCGATTTGAAACGGACGCATATAGGTAATCACGATACCGGAGACCATGTTGCCGACCGAGGACGCCGACCCGAGAGAAAAGAGGATGCCGAGGAAGACCGAGACCCCCTTGAAGGCGGGCGAGCTCGAGCCGGGAAGATACGGAAAGACGAGCACCATCGCGAAGGCGAAGATCAAGAAGCGAACGATCTTGTACGTGGGCATCGCCCACTCCGTGTAGAAGCCCGACATCTTGAGCGAGCCGCGATCGAGCGCGTTGAAGACAGCCTTGGCGATCATCACGAAGTAACGGGTCACTGCGACGATGATGACGATGTAGATGAGATTGGGAAGGTACGCGAGCAGTCCGTGAACCATCCACAGGGCGGCGGAGTTGAGATAGCTGAACAGCTGCTTTGCCAGGCCTCGCGACCAGGGGAAAAAGCTGAGCGTCAAGTTCACGTAGAGGTAGAGGACGAACGCGGACAGCAGCCAGCGAACGAGTCGCAGCAAGGCCACCAAGACCTGGCTAAGAATTCCGCCCCCGAGCAGCCTCGCCTTCGGGCCGAGACGTGTCGTCGAGACCCGTCGCGCGAGAATGTACAGTCTACGGAAGCCAAGCGAGAAGCCCCAGAAGATCAGGAGGAGCGCGATCGTGGTGATGAGGCTATAGAGCGCTCCGAACGCGAGACTCTTGATGCTGCGGTCGTGGAAGTCCCGCTGGAGAGCCTGACGGACCTCGACGGCATCATCGGCGGCCAGTTGGCGGCGGGTTCTCCCGCTCGGCCGCGCGTCATCGTCGGTAACCGAGACAATCAGCCAATCTCCGGCGATCACGTTCCGTCCGATCGTCCCGGTCCACGGTGCGCACGAACCTCGCCGCTGAAGCCGAACCGGAGGCGATGTCTCGCAGCCGTCGCATGATCTCCTCGGCTCGCTTTGCCGGGGCGAGCTTTCCGATCGGAGCCCTGATTTCGAATAGGGACTGGCCACGAAACTCGACGGGGAACGAGGGAGAACCACCCGCAGACTCCTCGGTCTCCCCAGACGGCGGCGTCTCCCCCCAGCACGGAAGCGTGACCCCGAGCAGCGCTGCAAGCGCGATTGCAACACTTGTCGGTCGCCACATGATCGGCAATATTGCACGGATGGGTGCTCCAGGGAACTCAGGGAACGCGGGCAGGGCGGCGGGCCTGCTATGGGTGATGGTGTTGGCTGCGTGCGATAGGACCCCCAAGAAGCCAACGCTGCCAGCCGTCGCAGAAGTGCGCGTCACGCCGGATTCCGTCACCCTGGTGGCGGGCAAAGGAATCCAGCTTGCCGCCGAGGTGGACGACGCGACAGGACAACCAATTGGGGGCGCCAGCATCGCCTTCGCCTCGACCGACACGTCGAAGCTGGTGGTTTCTCCCACCGGCTTTCTCCAGTCCCAAGGTCCTGCCGGACAGGCGCAGGTGGTGGTTTCGAGCGGCGGCAAGCAGACCCGTGTGTCGGCCAAGATTACCGCGGGGCCGGCCCGCACGATCGCGTCCGTACATGGCGACGGGCAGTCGGGGATCGTCGGCGCAGCGCTTCCGCAGCCGCTAGTTGTCCGCGTCTTCGACGGGGAGAAGAACCCCGTAGCGGGGTCCGACGTCGCCTTCGTTCCTGTTGATGGCGGCATCGCCGACCCGGGCGAGGCGGCGACCAACACCGGTGGAGAGACAAGCTCGCACTGGACATTAGGACCCGTGGCGGGCACACAAATATTGATCGCCTCGATCAAGGGCAAGAAATCATCCACCGCGACCTTCTCCGCCCACGCCCAGAGCGGCCCTCCCGCGAAGCTCGTTGGCCGCAGCATCCCCCTCGGAGCTGGAGGCGGGGGCGATGACCGCACGCTCGAGGTCAGCGTGACGGACGCGGATGGCAATGCCAAACCAGGTGTCACGGTACACTGGCGGATCAGCGCCGGCCGCGGAAAGCTGAGCAGTGAATCAACGACGAGCGACGAGTCCGGAATCGCGCGCGTGGTTCTCTCGCCGAGCACGAAGGCTCGCTTGCCTCGGGTTACCGCCAGCGTCGGCGACCTGGTCGCCCGAATCGATGTCGGGGCCAAGTAAGATCGCCTGGGCAACCGCCAGCTCCCGTCCGGATGGTTGCTTGGCGAGAGGCGGTGGTTCTTTCGAGCCTGCAACCTTGTAATCTGCGCGCAAGGTAGTGGCAATCGGCTGCACGTAGGCTATGACCTTACCGTCCAGAGGCGCACGGGCGGGCCAGCGAGACTGCTCGGTCCAGCCTGGGCACCAGTACGCCGGAGGTTTCATGAAGTTCCCAAACAGAATTGCCGCTTTGCTGGTCGCCCTTGTGCTGGCCATGGTCACCGGCGCGACAGGTGTGAGCGGACAGGCGCCCTCCGCGCGGGCCACCACGGCAACCACCGAAGCCAATATCACGCGCATCACGGCTGGCATCCTGGAGCAATCCCAGTTCGCGCATCACCCGCTCGACAATGAACTGGCGGGAAAATTTCTCGACCGCTATCTCGACGACCTGGACGGGTCGCGTTCGCTGTTCTTGCAATCCGACGTGAAGGAATTCGCGGCGTATCGAGCCACGCTGGCTCGGGCCACCGACAGCCTCGGGGATACCAGCGCGGCCCACGCCATCTTCGCCCGCTTCCTTCAGCGCCTGGCACAAAGGGCTGCCTACAGCACGAAGCTGCTGCAGACCGCGAAGTTCGATTTCACCGGACACGACGTCTTCTCGTTCGATCGCGAACACGCGCAACGGCCGAGCGATTTGCAGGCCGCCCAGTCCATCTGGCGGCAGCAAGTCCGAGCGGAATATTTACAGGAAAAGTTGGCGGACAAGCGGCCGGCGCAGATCGTGCACACCCTGATACGCCGGAAGACGCAACAACTGGCGACCATGAAGGACCTGCACAGCGACGAGGTGCTGGAGATCTACCTGAACTCGCTCGCCCATGTCTACGACCCGCATTCGGACTACCTCGGCCATGAGGAGATGGAAAGTCTGACCATCGCCATGAACCTCTCGCTTTTCGGCATCGGCGCCTCCTTGGAGACCGAGGACGGCTACTGCAAGATTCGCGAGCTCTTGCCGGGCGGCCCCGCGGCGCGCAGCGGTCTATTCAAACCGGGTGACCGCATCCTGGCTGTTGCGCAAGGTCGCGGGGAGCCGGTCGACATCACCAGCATGCCTCTCACGCGCGCCGTGGAGTTGATTCGCGGCCCTAAGGGCTCGACGGTGAGTTTGACCATTCTACCCGCCGGCGCCGCAGACGGTTCGCCCACCAAGACCATCTCCCTGGTACGCGACAAGATCAACCTCGACGACCAGCAGGCCAAGGCCCGCATCCTGGACTTGCCGGCGGATCGAGGCGGCAAGCTCCGGCTGGGCGTGATCGACCTGCCTTCGTTCTATGCCGACATGGACGGGCGAAAGGGCGGCCAAGGTCGCAGTGCCACCGCCGACGTCGTAACCCTACTGAAGAAGCTGAAGGCGGAGCACGTGCGCGGCATCGTGCTCGACTTGCGGGGCAACGGCGGAGGATCCCTCGACGAGGCGATCAGCCTCACGGGGTTGTTCATTCGCCAGGGCCCGGTGGTGCAGACGCGCAACCTGGCGGGCGACATCGAAGAAGGCGAGGACAACGATCCCTCCGTGCAATACGTCGGCCCCCTGGTCGTGCTCACCAGCCGATTCAGCGCCTCCGCGTCCGAAATCCTGGTGGGTGCCCTGAAGGACTATGGGCGCGCCGTGGTGGTTGGCGATTCATCGACCTTCGGCAAGGGAACGGTGCAAAACATCCTGCCGCTCGCGGCCGTGATGGAGAAGGCCGGTCTCGCCTATGCCTACGATCCCGGCGCGCTCAAAGTTACGATCAGCAAGTTCTACCGTCCGAACGGCGCCTCGACGCAATTGCGTGGCGTCGCGTCCGACATCGTTCTGCCTTCCCCCAGCGACCTCACCGATGTGAACGAGTCGGCCCTTAAGAACCCCCTGCCCTGGGACGCGGTGGCGCGCGCGCCCCACGAACAACTGAATCGCGTGCAGCCCTATCTCGCCGCCTTGCGGGAGAAGTCCCTGGCCCGGGTCAAGAGCGAGAAAGAATTCGCCTATCTGGAGGAGGATGTCGCTCGCATCAAGAAAAGCATGGCCGAGAAATCGGTTTCCTTGAACGAAGCCGAGCGCCGGCAGGAGTTGGCGCAGATCAAGGCTCACCGGGAAGCGCGCGAAAAGGAAGAGCGGATGCGTCCCCCGATCCGACCCACGACCTACGAGATCACGCTCGAGAACGCCTCCCTGCCCGGTTTGCCGCCGCCCCTCGCATCCTCGAAGAAGCCGGCCGCCGGGGCGGACGCCAAGTCTTCTTCCTCGCCGGATGACCTCGACCAGGCCGCGAATCCGGGGTCACCGGACAGCGATGTGCTCTTGAACGAGACGGTGAAGATCCTGGGGGACTACGTCGATCTGCTCGGCCGCCGGCACACGCGGACCAAGCTGGTGGGACCCGGCGAATCCGCTCGCGCTTTGTAGCCCACTCAACCTGGGCACTGCCAGTCCGGCCGGCATGACACGTGCTGCACCGCCGGACCGCTTGAGCTACCCTCAAGGCATAGCCGTCATGCCAGAGCCCACGACCCCCGGCCCCCTCCCTCCGTCATCAGACGCTGCTGCCCTCTTGGGCGCCTCTGAACAGGTCGAGCAAGCTTACACGCGCGCCTCCGGCGCCCCCCTCGTCGAGGGAAACGCCGTCCGCGTGCTCAAGGATGGCGCTGCCAACTACGCCGCTTGGTTCGCCGCCATTCGCGCCGCACGCAAGTCGGTCTACTTCGAAAACTACATCGTCGAGGACGACGAGGTCGGCGGCGAATTGGCCGCTGCGCTCAGCGAGCGAGCCCGCGCCGGGGTGAAGGTCAGGATGCTGCACGACTGGCTGGGCTCGCTCGGGGGCGCCACGCGCCGCTACTGGCGAGCCTTGGCCGCAGCGGGCGTCGAGGTAAGGCGATTCAACCCGCCCCGCATCGACAGTCCCGTGGGCTGGCTCAGCCGCGATCACCGCAAGACCCTTTCCGTCGACGGCGAGGTTGCCTTCGTCACCGGGGTCTGCGTCAGCCACCGCTGGCTCGGGGATCCCGCGCGAGGAATCGCGCCATGGCGTGACACGGGTGTTGAAATTCGTGGGCCGGCCGTCGGTCATGTCGAGCGTGCCTTTTCCGAGGTGTGGGCGGCCGCCGGCGGCGTCATCGGGCCGGACGAGCTCTCGGATCCCGGCGCCTTGCCACGGGTTGGAGACGTGCCGCTTCGGGTGATCGCGGATGTCCCCAGCAAAGCCAGGCTCTTCCGTTTGGATCAGCTCATCGCGAGCGCGGCCAAACGGAGCCTGTGGCTCACCGATGCCTACTTCGTCGGGTTCGCCCCCTACGTGCAAGCCCTGGGCGCCGCCGCCCAGGACGGCGTCGACGTGCGCCTGCTGGTACCGAGCGCCAGCGACCTGCAACTGGTCGCCGCACTCTCGCGGGCGGGCTATCGTCCCTTGCTCGAGGCGGGCGTGCGCATCTTCGAGTGGAATGGATCGATGCTGCACGCCAAGACCGCTGTGGCCGATGGGCGCTGGGCCCGCGTGGGCTCGTCGAATTTGAATCTCGCCAGCTTCATCTCCAACTACGAAATCGACGTGGCATTGGAACACGAGAGACTGGCCCACGAGATGGAGGAGATGTTTCTCTCGGACCTGGAAAACGCGACCGAGATCGTGATCGATCTCAAGCGCCGCGTGGTGCCCGACACCCGTGCCGCTCCTCGCGGAGAGCGCGTGAAGGCCGTGCCCCGGGGGGCGTCGGGGCGCGCGGTCGGCGCCGTGCGATTCGCGCACGCGGTAGGAAGCGTGGTCAGGCGCCGTCGCTCGCTGGGCTTCGCCCAGAGCCACCTGATGGCGATCTTCGCCGCGATCCTCCTCGCGGGCGCCGCCGTCGCGGCACTGTGGCCAAGGGTCATCGCGCTGCCGCTTGCGATCGTGATGGCATGGTCGGGGGTGACTCTCATGATCCGCGCGATTCGCCTGTGGCGCCGCCAGGTGCGACAACGGCGCGAGACGGAGAGGAACCCGCCTGCCCCCGCGGGCGCCGGGGCAAACAGCACCACCCGAGGGCGACCTTAGCTTACTGGCACTTCAGGGTGGCCAAGCCTTTCCCGGCGCCTGCGACTTTCGCCAGGCCGTCCTTCACGCACTGGGGGGGATCGACCGTGTAGCTGTAGCCAAGGGACACGGGGTAGGCGGCGGTGGTGGTCCAGTCGGTGGCGTCCACGGTGGGCGTCGAGGAGCTCGCCACCCAGGTGATGTTGAACCTGGTGAAATCGGCGGGGCCGGTGATGTTGTTGTTGCGCAGCTCCCAGTAGCCGATCGCCGAGCTGTCGCGCGAGGTGACGGGATTTTCCACGTTCTCGAAGTAATTGCCCTCGATCAGGGAGTAGCCGTCCATGCGCACGTTGATGCCGGAAGTGGACACTTGATCGAAGGTGTTGTTCAGCACGTGGCTGTACCCCCCACGTTGCAGGGGCGTCCGCGAGGCGACGTTCTCGAAGATGTTGTGGTGGAACGTGACGTGGCGAACCGCGGTATCGCTGTCGCTGAACCCGTTGAGGCTCACCTTGTGGTGGTCGTGCAAATAGTTGTACGAGACGGTCACGTCGTCCGCACCCTTCTTGATGTCGATGACACCGTCGAAGGAGGAATCGCCCGCACCAGCGCATGTCGCCATGGAGCTGAAAAGTTCATTGTGGTCGATCCAGATGTTGGTCGGCACGCCTCCACTCATTCCTTCGATGTTGATCGCGTCGGCATCGCCGCCGCCGGGCAGAAGGCCGAAGGTCATGTTGCGAACGATGATATTGCTCGACGAGGATGCGATGTGGATGCCGAAATTGGCCGCGGACCCGTCGGCGCCGATGAGGGTGATGTCGCTCTTCTTTTTGATCTCCACGATTTGCGCCGCCAGGTTCCACTGCGTGCATGGATCGGGGATGGTGGAGAAATCGAACTTTCCCGTGTAGTGGATGGTCAGCCCTCCGCTGCCGGGATAGGCGTCGATGGCGCTCTGAATCGCCGACATGCTTCCGGCATCGATTGCATTCGTCGCCCCGCCCCCCGTGGTGGACTGTCCATAGCCTAGCGGCTTGGTCTCGGGGGGGCCGGTGCCGGGCACGCTGGTCGTTCCGCCCGCCCCCACCACGCCACCACTTCCCGTACCGCCGGCGCCGATGCCGCCCGTGCCACCGCCGGAGCCGCCCGCAAGGGTAGTCCGGCCGCCCGTGGCCGCCGAAATGGTCGCTCCGGCCGTGCCACCGGCGGCGACAGTCGTTCCACCTGTCCCATTGCCACCGGTTCCCGCGCCCCCACTCTTTCCGCCAGTGGCGGTTGCCCCCGTGCCCATGCCCCCTGTCCCGGATCCCCCTGGGCCGGTTCCGCCCGTGCCTATGTCGCCGTCCGGTATATCCGCGGCCCCTCCGCTCCCCGAGCCGCCACCGCCACCTATCGCCGTGCCGGTCGTCGTGGTCCCGCCGGACCCCACCTTTCCCCCGGATCCCGGCTGGCCTCCCGTGCCTTGCCGTCCTCCCGTGCCAAGCGCCGCCGCGTCCTCGCCCATCGGCGACGCATCCGCAGAAACCAGCTGCTGCGAGTTCCCATCCTGGCGGCAGGCGGCCAGACCCAGCAACCATGCGATTGCGATGAACTGCTTTTTCATGTTTTCCACCCGCAGTGTCGCGTCGAGGTGGAAACAGCTCAGGGGCACGCGCGCCATGGACGCGCACGGTGCGATTCCTGGTTCAGGCAACGTGGCAGACTGTCGCGCGCGGCGGATTGCCACGGGGAAGGCGCGCGCAGGACTGCCAGTTCCGCGGACCTCTCTTGCATTTCTTGGCATCCCCCATGCAGATTTCGAGTGCAGTTAGCGTTGCGACGCGAACACCGGAGGAGCGGAGCCAAACCAAGAACTCGCAGATTCGAGCATGAGGAGGGCGCTGCCGAGCTGCGAGACAACCGCCAGGAGGCAGCTCATGAAACTATTCGCCATCGCCCTGTTACTGGGCACGGGACTCGCTGTTCCGGCCTATGCCGCGGATGCCAACAGCAATTCCTCTCAGGCTGGAACCGCTCCCGCCGTCAAGCATTACGATTTCGAGGACGATCAGGTCGAAGGCGACCTGCAACGTCCGGACGGATTACTCATCAATTCCATTGCAAGGGCAGAACAAAAGAGCCTGATCGAAATTCCGCGGAATTTCATACCCGAGATGATCAAGACCTTCGAAGACTTGGAATAGCCACGCGCGGCGGACGAATGCGCGGGCACTCTTCATGCAGGTTGCTGGAGCCATGCCATCCAAATCGCAAGACGTTTCGACCTCGGACCCCATGTCGACGCGTGAGGCCCGAACCTCGGAGATTCCCGGCCGGGCGGGTCCTCGTCGCTTGCTGCTAGCCGAGGATGACGGGTCGTTTCGATTTCTGCTCGCCTCGGCCCTGCGCAAGGACGGGTACCAGATCGTCGCCGTCTCCAACGGCGTGGACCTGATCGACATCCTTGGCGATTCCCTCAGCCAGGACGGCACCTTCGCCCCCTTCGATCTCGTGCTTTCCGATCTTCGCATGCCGGGGTGGCCGGGACTGGAGGCCTTGGCAAAGCTGGGACAGCACCCCGCCATGCCCCCCGTCATCCTGTTCACGGCGTTCGGTGACGAGGACACTCACAAGCGGGCGCGGGAAATCGGCGCCCTGACCTTGCTCGACAAGCCTTTCGATATCGACCACCTCCGCGCGATCGTGGCGCGGGTGTTTTGAGATCCTCGGGCCCCGCCTACGGGGCGCCACTACTTGCTGCGATCGAAGCGTTCGAACTTGCGGTACATGGTGCGACGGTCGAAGCCGAGGATCTGCGCGGCCGAGGTCTTGTTGCCGCCTACGGCATCGAGAACGCGCAGAATGTAGCGTTTCTCGACCTCGTGCATGGGCAGAAACTCGGACGGATTCTCGCCCAGGGGCAGAAGCGGCGCCCGTTTGTGGTCGCGCACGGTCTCGGGCAGGTCCTCGACCACCAGCTCCTCGTAGTGGGTCAGGGCCACCGCGCGCTCGATCGCGTTCTGCAGCTCGCGCACGTTCCCCGGCCAGGGGTACGCGAGCAGCCTTTCGGCCGCGGGCATCGAAATGCCGGTCACCTTCTTGCCGAGACGCTGCGCGAGTTTCTCGGCGAAGCTCTGCGCCAGGATCAAGGTGTCGCCGCCGCGCGCTCGCAAGGGCGGGACCGGGATGCGAATGACGTTGATGCGAAAGTAAAGATCCTGGCGGAAGTGTCCCTCCTCCACTTCGCCCTCGATATCCCGGTTGGTCGCGGCGATGATGCGCGCGCGAAACGGGACTTCGTTGTCGCTGCCCACGGGCCGCACCACGCGCGCCTCCAGGGCTCGCAACAGCTTGGCCTGCATGCCCGCGGGCATGTCGCCGATCTCGTCGAGGAACAGGGTTCCCGTCCCGGCTTTCACGAACAGGCCGACCCGGGCGTCCTTGGCGTCCGTGAAGGCACCGCGTGCGTGACCGAAAAGCTCGCTCTCGAGCAGGGTGTCGGTCATGGCCGCACAGTTCATGGCCACGAATGGGCCCGCGCTGCGCGGGCCGCGCTCGTGAAGCGCCCGCGCCACCAGCTCCTTGCCGGTGCCGGTTTCGCCGGTCACCAGCACCGTGGAATCGGTTTGCGCGGCGGCATCGATCAGGCGACACATACGATGTACCTCGGACGACTCGCCGAGGATATCGGCGAACGGCCGGGCCGCCACGACCACTTCACGCAGGCGGCGCACTTCTTCACGCAACTGGCGGTTCTGACATGCGCGCTCGACCGCCACGACGAGCTGTTCGATCTCGAACGGCTTGGTGACGAAATCGTAGGCGCCGGCGCGAATCGCGGAGATTGCCGTCTCCAGGCTGCCGAAAGCGGTGATGACCACGATGGGAAGATCCGGCCTCCGATCGAGGAGGTGCCGGCCCAGCTCCAGCCCGTTCATTTGCGGCATGTTGATGTCGATCAGCGCCGCATCGAAGTCGACATCGGTCATGGCGGCGAGCGCGTCCTCGGGAGAGGTCGCACTACGCACCTCGAACCCCTCGTGTCCGAGGCCATCGACGACCAGTCGGCACAAGGCCACATCGTCATCCACGATCAGAATCGACTTGTTCATCGGATGATTCCGGCTTGTGAATCGAGGGCAGGTACATGGAGAAGCGGCTCCCCTTGTCTACCGCGCTGGTCGCCGCGATCCAGCCCCCGTGATCGCGCACGATACCATGGGCCACCGGAAGCCCCAGACCGGTGCCACTACCGACCTCTTTGGTGGTGAAGAAGGGTTCGAAGGCATGGCGTAGTTGTTCGCCGTTCATGCCAACCCCAGTATCCTCCACGTGCAGGCAGGCATAGCTGCCGGCTATGACCGACACACCCACGGGTGGCGAAACCACCTCCTCGCACGAGCGGATCGTGAGCACGCCACCCTTGGGCATCGCATGAATGGCGTTCACGACCAGATTGGTCAGTGCTTGCTCGATGAGCGAAACGTCGATCTCGGCAATGGGTTCTGGTTCTCCGTGGATGGGCTTGAAGACGACCCCCGACTTTTCCGCCATGGGATGCAACAGCGCGAGCGTGCGATCCACCACGCCACGCAAGCTCTCCGTTCGGCGCTGGGGTTGTCGACGTCGGGCAAACCCCAGTAACTGTTTGATGATGTTGGTCATCCGTTCTGCCTGGTCGATGATGGCCTGCGCGCTTTCCACCAAGTCGGAGCCCGAGACCTGCCCAAGCGCGATCATCTTGGCCCGACCCGAGACGACGTTGAGCGGCGTGCCCAGCTCGTGCGCGACGCCGGATGCCAGTTTGCCCACTGTCGTCAAACGATCGGCATGACGAAGCTGCTCCGAGGCCGCGAGGCGCTGGTTGGTCTCTTCCTCGACCCGCGCCTGTGCCGCCGCGAGCCTTTCGCACATCTGGTTGATTTCACCCGCCAGCTCCCCAACCTCGTCCCTCTGCCGGAGATCGAGAGGTCCGGAGAGATCCCCGGCGCCGATCCGGCGCGCCTTGGCCACCAAGCGACGCATGGGACGTCCGACGATGAAGACGCCGGCAACCCCGACGACCACGAAGGCGGCGAGCGCGGCAAGGGCGGTTCGCTCGACGATCTGCATGATCTCCGCGCGGAACTCCCTGTCACGCTCGGACAGCGGTCCAGAAATCTCGAGGGCGCCTACCCGCCTACCGCTGACGGTGACGGGCAAGTAGGTGAGCAAGGTCTCGTTCCCGGCAACCTTGTCCTCGAAGACGCGCTCCTCGTCGTCAGCCATCCCCGCGAGGCGATAGGGTTGGACGAGCGGCTGCACGCCGGGCCCGTTGGTTTCGGGGAGGCGCACGAAACGCAAGTCGAGCTGCTGGGTTCGGCGCACGCGATCCGCGGCGTAGGAAAGCATTTCCAGCGCCAGGCCGACCGCTTCCTGGCGCCAGATTTCGACCACGGCCGGGCGTAGCGCGCGCCCGACCAAGAGCGAGTTCTCCCGCTCCTGGTTTTCCGCCCTCACCCACTGGCGGTGCGCGGCCTGATAGCCGCGTACGGCAAAAACCAGGAGCATAGCGGCCAGGATAAACGCTGTCAGCTTGGTCGCTAGCTTCATGGTCCGTCAATCCTACCCTGATTCCGTGTCAGGCGTGGAGCGAGGTGCGCGCGAAGGCCGCGATTGATGGGGAAGTCTGAAGGTGGAGGAGTCTGCACCCAGCCCATCCATCGTGGCCAAGACTACCTCACCACGAAATCGTCGCGACGGTTCTTGGCCCACGCCGCCTCATCGTGACCCGGGTCTTTGGGCCGCTCGCTCCCGTAGCTTACGACCGAGATGTGCTTCCCGGAAACCCCGAGCCGTTCCAAGTACTGCTTGGCATCGTGGGCGCGCCGGTCGCCCAGGGCCAGGTTGTACTCGGTGGTGCCTCGCTCGTCGCAGTTCCCCTCGATGCGAATGGACTTGTTGCTATGGGCTAGCTGCTCGCCGATCTGTTGCAGAGTCGGTCGGGCGTCCTGCCGGATGTTCGCCGAATCGAAGTCGAAGAAGATCGCATTGCCATCGGAATCCTCCCGGGCCGGGGCCTCGGCGGTTTCGTTCGAATGATCCGCCACGACGGGGGGAGGTAGCGGCTGCGGCGGTGGTGGCGCCACCGCAGGTGATTCGGGCTTCGGGGTCGCGTGCGAGCAACCGAACCCCAACAACATAGATGCAAGTGCGACGGTTACGCTTTTCATGGGTCTTCCCCTCCTTGTTCACTCTGGCGCTCGTGAAACCCGCCGATTCAAAATCTGGCGCACGATTGATTCTCGATCGAACGCATCGAGCGCAAGGGGCAGCAAGGCTCATGCCACGCACCCGACAGGAATGCGGGCGGGAGGCACAGTGGCAGGTGGTTCGCAACGAGGCGGCTTGCCTCGCGAGGCAAATTGCCTCGCCACCTGCAGGCCGCGTATCAGAAGGGGAAGCGAGCTATCGCAGAGCGATTCACTGAAGACCCAGCTCGGGTTCGACTATGGCATCGCGGTCTTGCGTGAGTGCGTCGCTTCAAGCGTGGCATGTCGATTGCTGTAGCCCTCGCGCGCAAGTACAAGCCGTCCCACCTCAGTCTGGAGAACGCAAAGGAGAAAGCATGACTCGCACATTCAAGACCCTCGCCACGATAGGCCTTGGAGTCCTTCTGCTCACCGGCGCCGCGTGCGAAGACCAGGAGACCCAAGACGCCCTCAAGACATGCAAGAGCGATCTGAGCAACGTGCAAAAGACGCTCGCGACCCAAACGCCGACCATGAACACCCTGAAGGCCCAGCTCGCTCAGGCGGAAGCGAAGGTGCAAGAGCTCACCAAGGAGAAGGAAGCCATGAACCCCGCAAAGGGCGGCAAGGCGGAGGAAAAAGCCAAGGCCGGCGAGGCGAAGAAGCCTGAAGCCGCGAAGGCCAACAAGAAGGAATCCAAGAAAGGAGCCAAGAAGTAGGCCCCGACCAGCGATGGCGCTCGGGTGATCGCCGTGATATTGGGAGAGCCCACAACATGCCTCCACGAAAGGAGTTGCCAAGTGAATCACCTCTCACCGCGTACGCCATTTCTGGGCTTTCTCGGGCTTCTGCTGCTCTCCCCCGTGGCCCGGGCGCAAGAGCCGGCACCCGCTAGCCCCTCGCCCCCAAGCGCGACCACCCAAACCGCTCCGGCACAGGATACCGGCTCCTACGCCGGAATGCCCAACTCGCCAGCGCGTTTTGGCCTCGGGCTCAACATCGGCAACATGGTGACCGGCGTGACGGCGAAGCTGTGGGCCGCCTCCACGGTCGCCTTCCAAGGCGCCATCGGCGAAGGTTCGGAAGGAAATGACCTGCGCGTGCACCTGGACCTGCTGTTCAGTCCAGGAACCTGGACATCGTCCGACGGCCAGTACGTTCTGCCAGTTTACGTAGGCGTCGGCGGCGTCCTGGCCCACGACTTCGCCGTTGGTCAGATGCCCAGCGCCACCGAGGGTGGCTTCCGTCTTCCTCTGGGAATGTCGGTCCTCGTGCGCGGGAATCCGATCGAGTTGTTCTTCGAAATCGCCCCCGAATTCGCGGTTCGAAGCAACGCCGCGGTTCGCGGCAAATACGTCGTTTACATCGATGGTGCCATCGGAGCGCGCTACTATTTCTAGTCGCAAGCGGAGCCGGCCGGCTCCGCGAGCGAACGTCGCTCGCCGCAAGTGTCGACGCGTTCCGGCGGAGGGCGGGGATGTCGAAGTCTTAGGGAGTTGGGCCGGTCTGCGCTATGAAGAAGCCTGAGGATTCGCAGTGACAGTCCATGGCCCCCGTGATGTTCTTGAATTTCGCCGCCACTTCGTAGATTTCGGAACGCTTCTCATTCTCTGTGCCGCCGTTGGCGTCATCGCCGGTCTGGGTGCCGCCGGATTCCACTACCTGCTGGCCTTCACCAAGCACCTCTGTCTCGACGGACTGGCGGGTTATCGGCCGTCGGGCCCCGGGGGGGAGTCGCTGCTTTTCGCGGAAAGCGCCCGCCCTCTGTCCCGCTGGATCCTCTTTTTCCTGCCAGCCCTCGGCGGCCTGGTGAGCGGAATCATCGTCTTCACGCTGGCGCCCGAGGCGGAGGGGCACGGCACCGATGCCGCCATCGACGCGTACCACTTTCACGACGGGAAGATTCGCGCACGCGTCCCCTTCGTCAAGACCATCGCTTCCGCCATCACCATGGGCACGGGTGGATTGGCGGGCCGGGAAGGTCCCATCGCCCAGATCGGCGCGGGCCTCGGCTCGAACATCGCAGGCTGGCTCGGGCTTTCCGTCCGCCAACGTCGAACCCTCATGGTCGCGGGCATGGGAGCGGGCATCGGCGCCATCTTCCGAGCCCCCCTGGCGGGCGCCTTGTTCGCCGCCGAGGTCCTGTATCGCGACATGGACCTCGAGCCCGAGGTGGTGGCGCCGGCCATTCTCTCCTCGATCGTCGCCTACAGCACCTTCGGCTCCATCTTCGGCTGGCAAGCCCTGTTCGTAACCCCGAGCTTCCGCTTTCGCACGCCGATGGAGCTCGGTCCTTACCTCGTCCTCGGTTTGGTCGTCGCGCTCGGGGGCAGAGCCTACCCCCAGGTGTTCTACGGCACTCGCGGCTGGTTCAGGAAACTCGGCATCCCCAACTGGGCCAAGCCCGCCTTGGGCGGGCTCCTCGTGGGCGCGGTGGGGCTGTTCGTTCCCGATGCGCTCTCGACCGGATTCGGCGTGGTACAGCAGGCGTTCCAAGGTCAGGGAACCGTGCTTACCCTGCTGGCGGTCGCGGCGGCCAAGATGCTCACCACCTCTCTCACCGTGGCCTCGGGCGGCAGCGGAGGCGTCTTCGGGCCGGCCGTCGTCATCGGGGGTGCCCTCGGGGGCGCGGTGGGGTTGGTTTTCCACGGATGGCAGCCGGTCCTGGTCCCGGATCCAGGCGCCTTCGCCATGGTCGGCATGGCCGGCTTCTTCGCCGCCGCGGCCCATGTGCCGATCTCGACCGTCATCATGGTCAGCGAGATGACTGGAAACTACAACCTGCTCGTGCCCAGCATGTTCGTGTGCATGATGGGGGTCCTGCTGGTCAGGCGCCATACCATCTACGAGAAGCAGCTCCCGGCACGATCATCTTCCCCCGCGCAGCAGCGTCAGATCATCCGCACCCTTCTCGAACGCACCAAGGTCAAGGACATCCTGGCCCTGCGGCCAAGCGAACCGCCCATACCCGTGAGCGAGCGAACTCAGCTACCCGGGGTGCTCGAACGCTTCGCCTCGGGGGGAGAAACCTGCCTGCCGGTGGTGGGACAGGACGGAGCGCTGGTGGGAGTCATTTCATTTCATTCCGTGCAGCAGGCACTGAGCAGCCGAGCGGCCCTCGCCAACTTGATCGTGGCCCGCGATCTCGCTACACCCGCGGTTACGGTGACCCTCGACCAAAGCCTGTACTCGGCGCTCGGAAAGATGTCCCACTCGGATGGCCAAGATCTGCTCGTGCTCGACGAAGAGGATCCGAACCAGAAGGTCGTCGCCATACTGACCAGCGGCGATATCAACGCCATCTACGACGAGCAGCTCCTCAATCCGCCCAAGCCCGAGCCCACGGCGGGCCTGCCAGTCATCCAAGCCCTCAAGCGCTGGATCCCCAAGGGTTGGTCGCGCGGCGCCTGATTCGGCGGAGTCGGATCGATCGGAGTTCGCGGAATATCGAGTTTGGCCGTCAGGGATTCTTGGTGGCGAAGAAATTGTCGACGAACGCGCGCAGATCGTCGAAGTCGAACGGTTTGTCGAGAATTGCCAAGGCGCCCAATTGTTCGGCCTCTGCGTGTAAATCTTCGCCACCGAAGGCCGTGATGAAGATGAAAGGCGGAATCTTCCGCGCGCCCGACATTTGCGCGAATACTTGCAGGCCCGTCGCTCCCGGCATGCGCACGTCGGAGATGACCAGATCGAATGGGGCCGCTCCTAGCTGCGGATCCGACGAAGCCGCCAGGGTGTCCATGAGCGCGCGCCCGTTCGCCACGGCGACAACATCATGACCGTCGGCCTTGAACAAGATAACCAGCATGTCCCGGAACGCCTGATCGTCCTCGGCCACCAGGAGGCGATATCTGCGGGAGTGGGTCCGGTTCGACTCTGTCGCGAGTGCATGCACGGGGGACTTCCCTGCACGACCGGTGCCAGCCCCAAGCGCGCGATTCTGGCGGCTTGGAGCATCCGCGCCACGTGGCAGCCTGCCCCACGTGGCATCTGGCCACTTTCTAGCGGATGGTGTAGCCCGATGTGATCTTCTTGCCGTTTCGTTCCAGCCCCAGGTCGAGATGGCTTGCCGATTTGAGTTTACCGTAGACCTCGAGTGCCTTTTCCGGGCTGCTCATCTCCAGCCCGTTGATGGAAACGACCACGTCGCCATTTTGCAGTCCGATCTTGGCGAAGGGGCCATCGGGCCGAACCGCGAACAGCCTGAACCCAGCGGGCTTGCCACCCCGCAGCTCGGGCACGATGCGGGCCGATCGCGACAAGAGCGCAATGTTGCCGAGAACCGCTTCGAGCGTGCTCCGTTGGACTTCATAGCTGTGTTCGCCGACCTTCTTGATGCCGCGGTCGAGCTCCTGCGTAAACGCATCGACGTGTTTGGCTGGTGGGTGCGCGGGCTGGCGAGGCGGCGCCGACGTGGTCTCGGGCGGGGCTAGTAGATCGACGAATTCGGTGGTTCCCGCGTTGTCCAGGTATACCCGCGTATCTTCAATACTGGTCAGGGTGGCGCCGTGGATTTCCGCTCCCACGCCGAAGGCTCCGACGGTTTTCTCGTCGCCGTCGCGAATGATGGCCATGTCCCATTTCTGCGCCTCGAGGCTGGGCGCATACATGATGGCCAAGAGTTCGAGCGGGAGCTTCGTGGCCTGCGGCTCGATAGGCCCCATCTCGGTCAAGGCTTCGGGATCGGGATCCCCGTCAAGCCGGATGGGGGGACAGGTCGAGCAAAAGATGTTCCGCCGAAGAATCGCATTCGGCTGCTTGCCGCGAACCTTGAACGGCGCGATCAGTTTCGCTTGCCCGGCAAGACGCTTGGGATACGCGACATCGCCGAACCGGGACGCCACCAGGCTGGAGGCGGACATGCCCAAGACCGCTGCACATACCGCCACGACGATGGTGTCCAGCAACCACATGTACTTGGTAAGAAGGATCTCCACTTCCAGTCCCAAAAAAAAGCAACTCTCGGGCCAGGATGCGGAGTAGGCTGGCACGGCTCTTGCGGACGCACCGGTCTGCCCCCACCTGGCACAATGCTGAGGTCAACCCGATGATTCGAACCAACGCCGCACTCCCATTCGCCCTCGCTCTTGCGTGTTCCTGCGCATCGGCACCGGCCAAACCACACGCGCCAGAGGAAGCGGCCCCCGCGCCGGCGGTCGCGGTTTCGGCGCCCGCGTCCGAGGCAGCGCCCGAACCCGAGCCGGTCCAGCCGGCCGAGAATCGCCCCAAGCTTGGTCCAGGCAAATGCGTCGAGATGTTCGATTGTGTGGACACGGTCGGGTTGCCTCCTCCCGGTCATCGTTGGGTCTGCGCGAAAGGCAAGTGCGTACACGTCCCGCTACCCAGCCTCAACCCGGACGGAACACCGGCGACGACGAACGCCACTCCCGAAGCGAGCGAGGAAAGTCCGAAGGCCACGAAGGCCACGAAGGTCAAGAAGGCCAAGAAGGCCAAGCGGTCCAGGAAACGGCACCACTAGGTGATCTGTGGCGTGGCGTAATGCCACGCGAGACGACATGCCACACTTTCGGGCGCGCGGGTCAGCCCCTGCGCACCGCACGCTCCAAGCTGAACTTCAGCGCGATGGGCGTGACCAAGGTGGTGACGATAACCATGACCACCACCGCGGAGAAGATCCCGCGGTCGATGATTGGCTCTCCGCCCAGCGTCAGGCCGACTCCGATGTTCGCGAAGATGAGCCCGACCTCGCCGCGCGGGATCATGCCAAGCCCGATCGACAGTCGACGAACGCCCTGGCCCCATACCCCGAGCGAACAGGCCTGCTTGCCGACGATGGCCGCAACGATCAATCCCACCGCGAGGCGAACCACGTCGGGACCGGCAAAGAATCGCAAGTCGGTTCGCAGACCCATGAGAACGAAGAAGACGGGGGCCAAGAATCCCGAGATGGGATGGATGAGATCTTCCAGGGGATGCTCCCCGCGATCCACGAACCCGCGGTAATGCACGCTCTCCAGAATCAGTCCGGCCGCGAAAGCGCCCACGATGGCCGCCAGCCCCATGAGGTTGGCAACCCAGGACAAGAAGAAGCACACGGCCAGCCCGAGGGCCAGGAGCACGCCGTGTGCGTGTAATCTGGACGCGAGCTCGAATACCTTCGGCGACAGGCGCACGCCAAGAAACAGGGAGACCACGAGAAAGGCGGCCGCCTTGAGGACGATCGCGGCCACGCTGGCGAAGGAAAACGAGGCACCATTGTCCGCCGCCGCAATCATCCCGGTCACAACCGCCAGGACGACCAACCCCATCACGTCGTCGAGCACGGCGGCGCCGAGGATGATACGCGCCTCACGCGTCTGCAGCCGGCCCATGTCCTTGAGCACGCGCGCGGTGATGCCAACGCTGGTGGCGCACAGAGTGGCGCCCAGAAACGCGTGCACGTAGACGCTGTGAGAAGGCAGCAGCCACGCGCCCACCGCCCAACCGAGAGCGAAGGGGGTGACGACCCCCAGGGTCGCCACGACAAGCGACGGAAGCCCCACCTTCAGCATCTGCCCCACCGTCGATTCCAGGCCAACCTCGAAGAGAAGAACCAGCACACCGAGGCGGGCCAACATGTCGATGGTTGGGTCGGTCCACAAGGGGTCGAGGCCCGAGTACCCGAGCAGCGCGAGATTTCCAAGCAAGACACCAACCAGTAGTTCTCCCAGCACCGCCGACTGGCCCACGCGTACAGCCAACTCGCCGCCCAGCTTGGCGGCGACGAGGATGATGGTCAGGCCCAGCACGACGGGCGCCACGGGATCGCCATGCCCGGTTCCTTGTGAAGCAAGGGTCGTGGCCGGCACCAAGGTCACCAGCAGAAAAGCCGGCGGCACGTATTTCCACGACAGTCTAGCCATGACAATATCGCGAGCACTCTTACACAGGTCTGGCCAACATACGAGCCTTGCCCATCTGTCTCGGCCTGGCGACAGCTCCTGCCAGGCTGGTGCCTGCAACTAGGCAGTGTCCCCACCCCCCTCGTAGAACACGCCAGCCCATCGCCTGATTCGGCACGAAGAGACAGCGAGTGTAGACTCGCCACCGGTGGTCGAACAATCAATCCCAGGCCGCGCGGCCTCCGACAGTCGCCTGACGGCGCCCCGGCGCGCCGACCAGGAACGGCGCCTTTGGGCAAGGATGGGACAGGCCATGCAAAGCCTGACGTCGACGCTCGCCGGCCCCGTTTCCTGGCGTCACTTGGCCCTCCTATTCGCCCTCGCGCTGGCGATCAGGCTGGCCCATGTCCTGGCCATGGCAACCAGCCCTTACTTCACGAATCCCGTCGTCGATGCGGGCGACTACGCCGCCATCGGCTGGTCCATCGCGCGTGGCCATGGCTACCCCGAAGCGGTGTTCTGGCATCCACCCGGTTACCCCTGTTTTCTCGGCGCGATTTGGTGGCTGGTGGGCGATTCCTTCATGGCGCCCCGTCTGGTACAGGCGTGCCTCGGCGCCATGAATGTCGCGTTCGTCGCCTGGATAGGGGGGTGCTGGTTCGGCCGCGCGGTCGGCATCGCCAGCGGCGTCGCCGCGGCCATATACGGCATGTTGATCTACTTCGATGGCGAGTTGCTCGCGCCCACCTTGACCATCTTCGCGATTCTGGCCACTGTCATCTCGGCCATGCTGGCCAGGCGGACCGACCGACGCACGCTTTGGACTTGCACGGGCCTACTCGGAGGATGGGCGGGTGTCGTCGTCGCGACCTCTTTGATTGTTCCGCTCATCGCCGCGGTGTTCGCGCGCAGACGAGCACTCTGGGTACTTTTCGGCATGGCGCTCGCGCTTGCGCCGGTCACGGCCCACAACCTTTTCCGGGGCCATGCTTTCGTGCTTTTGTCCTCGAACGGCGGCATCAACTTCTGGATCGGAAACAATCCCAAGTACGAGCAGATGGTGGACATCCGACCGGGCATCGCGTGGAAACGCCTCACCGAAAAGCCGGCTCGCGCGGGCGTGCGTGGCCAAGCGGCCTCCTCTCGATACTTCGTCGCCAAGTCGGTCGCGTGGGCGGCGGCCGAACCCTGGGCGTTTCTGCGCTTGCAAGCCCACAAGCTACGGCAACTAATCGCCGGCAACGAGATCTTCCGCAACCAAGCCATCTATCCGGCCCGCCTGGATTCTCCCATTCTCGCCCTCCTGCTGTGGAAAGTCCCGGGTCTTGCCTTTCCCTTCGGCCTCCTCTTGCCGCTTGCATCGGTGGGATTGTGGGTTGGCTGGCGTCGCGCCCCGCTCCTCGCGGCGATGGTGCTCGGACTATCGATCGTGGTCTTGGCGTTCTTCGTGGCGGCTCGCTACCGCGTGGTCATGGTGCCCTTTCTCCTGATCTTCGCCGGCCAGGCGGTGCGATGGTTCGTGGCCGAGGCGGGCCGGAAGGAGCGCCTGGCCGCCGGCGTCTGCGCGGTCGCCCTCTTTCTCCTGGCCAACCTCGGCCAGGGGCCCATGGCCAGTCACATGAATCCGGACGCGGAGTACAGCCTCGCGGTTCGGCTTGGGCAACAAGGGCACATGGAGCGGGCACGGGAACTGTTCGAGTCCGTCGTCGCGCATCGTTCCGATTATGTGGAGGCCTGGCTCAATCTCAGCGTTTGCTACGATGCCGAAGGTCGTGCCGACGCCGCGAAGGTGGCTCTCGCTCATGCCTTCGACCAGGATCGCGAGGCGACGCTGGCGTTGCTTCGGCGTTTTGCCCAGGAAGGCAAGCCCGATGTCGCGCGCCGCCTGCTCTCCCATCTGCGCGAATTAGCGGGCGCCTCGCCCGCTGCCAAGGCGCCCGCAGTTCCGTCCAAGCCGGACGACTATCGTCGGCCTTGACAGCCACGCGCCGGATCTCTAGGGTGCAATTGCTTGTGAAAACTGAATAGCAATCGCGAAATGGGGAAGCCGGTGCGAATCCGGCGCGGTCCCGCCACTGTAAAGGAGAAGGAGGCTCTCGTATCGCCACTGGGGCGCATGCCCTGGGAAGGCGAGAGCCGACGCCAGCGCGACTTCGGTCGCGTCGCTCTTGAGCCAGGATATCCACTCGCGATTGTCGTGCTCTCGATGTCCTTCCGGGGAGAAGGCCGTGCTGGTCAAGACCCCTTCTCCCGTGTCGGCAGAAGGGGTTTTTCGTGCAAAGACATCGGCCAGAGACGAGCGCGTGGCACGCTCGCCACCGGCCTCCACATCCTGTCCAGCTGCTGTTCGCGCTGCTTGCGTGCGGCGCGGCGGGATCATGCCCGACAGCACTCTCGGCGCAAACCAGTGAGAGGCCCGTCTACCAGACCGTGGTGATGGCAACCCCGGTGGCGACGGAAACGCCGCGCGAGGACGGCGCCGCGTCCTCTTCGGCGATCACCCGTGACCGAACCCCGCGCGCGGACGAGTCGGTCCCACAACTTCTTTCCGAACGAGCGGGCGTGGTCGTCACCCGACTCGGCGGCATGGGCTCCACCGCGACCGTGTCCCTACGCGGCTCGACGGCCAACCAGGTGTTGGTCTACGTCGATGGCGTGCCCTTCAACACAGCCACCGGTGGCGGCGTCGACCTCGGTCTGATCCCGCTCGGCGACGTCGAACGCATCGAAATCTATCGTGGCATGACCCCCATCGCATTCGGTGCCTCGGCCATCGGTGGCGTGGTCTCGATCACCACCGCCGTGCCCAAGGACAACCATGCCGAGGTCGAGGCCGGTGGCGGATCCTTCGGCACCTTTTACGGGGGCGCGCGCGGCGCGTGGAATCGCGGACGATTTCACCTCTACGGCGGCGTGCACGCCCTCACCAGCGAGGGCAATTTTCCCTATGTCGACACCCAGGGCACGAACCTCACCACCAGCGACGACCTCGCGGTCCGGCGCCGCAACAACGACCTGCGCCAAATCGACGGGACGGCGCGAGCAGTGCTGGACATTGCCGGCGACCGACAGCTCAGCGCTTCGGTCCTCTTCTTCGGCCGAAACCAGGGACTGCCTGGCCAGGCAAACCTGGCCAATCCGACCGCACGCCTCGGAACCCTGCGAGCAACCGGAATCCTCGCCTACGACTCGAACCGGGATCTCGGCGCCGGCGGACGGCTGGGCGCCTTGGTCTATGGCAACTGCGATCTCACCCACTTCGACGATCCAGCCGGCCAGATCGCTGCCAGTCCCACCAACGCACACGATCGATACCTACACGGTTGGCAGCACGCTCGATTGGCGGCGAGTCGCGCGCGACTGGCTGACTCTATCCGGGGTCCTCGACGCCCGCTACGACCGCTTCCGCCCCTCGGATGCCCAGGCGAGCGGCGCTCCGGCCACGCGACTTTTCGGCGCCGCGGGCGTCGAGAGCGACTTCTGGATACAGCCGATCCGTTTCGACGTCATTGCCTCGCTGCGACTGGAGGCCGCGCGGGAGGAGACCTCTGGACGCGATCCCTTCGGCAATTTCCTGCCGACTTCAAACCCGGTCAATCACCTCCTTCCCGTCACGCGACTGTCGCTGGTGAAGGAGCTGGCGGATTGGCTCGCCCTACGCGCAAACCTCGGCCGTTACGCACGCCTTCCTTCGACCATCGAGCTCTACGGCAATACCGGTTACTTGCTCGGCAACCCCACACTCAAGCCGGAATCCGGCCTCAACGCCGACCTTGGGCCACGCGTCTCCTGGCAACGCGGATCGAGCAAGATTCGCTGGTCCGCGACCGGCTTCGCCAGCCAAGTCAGCGACCTCATCCAGTACCAATATGGCGGGGGGCGCGCCCGAGCGAACAATCTCGGCAGCGCGCGTATCCTGGGCGTGGAGAGCGAGGTCTCGCTCGATCTCGGCCGTCACGCGCGCGTCGAGGCTGCCGGCACCTTTACCGACGCCCGCGACACGTCGACGGTGGAATCGCAGAGCGGCAAGCAATTGCCGCTGCGACCCCGCTACCGGCTCTATGCCCGCCCGGAATGGAGAGCCGTGCAACTCTGGGGGCGCGTCGCGCTTGGGTTCTACATGGACCTGGATGCGACTGCCGGCAACTACCGCGATCTGGCCAATTTGTCCAAGGTGCCGGCGCGATTGCTGTTCGGCGCCGGGGTCTATGCCGATCTGCCTGGCAATTTTTCTCTTCGCGCCAGCGGGCAGAACCTCGGCGATTCCCCGGTCTACGATTTGTCCGACTACCCATTACCGGGACGAGAAATCTACCTGACCCTCGCGTGGTCCTCCACACACAACAAGCAAAAGGAATAATGGACATGAGACTCGATTTGGCATTTTCCGCGTACTCGATCTCGCTTCTAGCAGGCCTTGGCGGCTGCGGCAGCGACTCCGGCGCCTCGCTGCCGGATGCCTCCGCCGCCGAGACCTCGCCGAGCGTGCAGACCGTGGATTCCTCGGCGGACGGCGCAGGCGGCCTGCCTCGCGGCATCGCGGTCGTAAACAGCGACTACAGCTCGACATCGGTTTCCTTCCTCGACCGCGACGGCAATCTGCTGGCGGACGGCTGTTTCAACTCGGGTACGGGAGCGCCCGGACTGGCCATGACCCTCTCGTACGACGTCGTGCTGCCCACACAAGTGCCGCCGGGCGGCCCCGTGGCGCTCATCGACCGGGCCAAGGGAAACGATGCCTTGACCTGGCTCGACCCAGCGACGTGCATGCCCCTGCGGCAACTTGCAGTGGGCACTGGCTTCCATTCCGACCCTCACGACCTAGTGACGCTCTCGGCCAGCAAGGCCTATGTCACACGGTCCGAGAGGAACAGCGCCGCCACGCCGGCGCCCGATGATTTCGACGATGGCGACGATTTGCTGATCATCGATCCGACAGAGCCCGCGATCCTGGGGCGCATCGACCTCGCACCGTTCGCACCGGCGGGCGTCCTGCCGCGTGCCGACCGGGCCCTCTTGGCCGAGGGAACGGTGTTCGTTTCCTTGAACGCCATCAGCCAGGATTTCAAGACCTACGGGACGGGCCGCATCGTCATGGTGGACCCAACCACCGACCGGGTCACGGGTGCCATCGACTTGCCAGGCAGCAAGAACTGCGGCGCGATGACCTACGTGGCGACCGAGAGAAGACTCATGGTTGCTTGTGCCGGCTCCTACACCGATCCCCAGCAAGCGGACACCTCGGCCATCGTAGCCATCGATATCGGTGTCTCGCCACCCACCGTCGTCGGCCAAATCACGGCCGGGGCCGCCGGCGGGCTCCCGTTTTCCAACGCGACACTGGCGGCATGGAATGGCAACACCGTGCTTGGCGTGACCCCAGGCGACTTTTCGACTCCGTCGCCCGACCGGCTTTGGTGGCTGCCCCTCGGTGGCGCCGCGCCGGTCGAGGTCTTCGCATCGGCCGAGGCGTTTGCCCTCGGCGCCGTGCTGGCGGACGTCGAGAATAGTCGCATTCTGGTCGCCGACGGAACCACGACCACGTCGGCCCTGCTGCGCGTCTTCGATGTCGGCACGGGTACCTTCACACCGAGCAAAACGGTTACGACGAATCCCTCGCACAAACTCCCCCCCGCGCGCTGGCCTGGTACTAGGGGCTGTGCCTATTGAAAGGCTGAGATCAAGGTTGAGATCCCCTGGCTATTAGGGGCAGCCCCTAGGTCAAAATCTTGCGCAGGCCTCGTCGAGTGTCGCGATCGCGGCCTCGTCCCTCGAAGAATTCGCACGACCGCATGCGCCGGCTGGCGAAGTACTTGCCGGTGACGCCCGCCAGGGCCGGATCCGTCGCGAGCCATACCGGCGTGTCCGCCGCCTGCTCGGGTGTCTCGTGTCCCCCGTAGCCGAGCGAATTGGAAAGGGCCGAATTGGCGTCGCCGGGATGGCAAGCGTTCACGGTAACATCCGTTGCTGGCCAGCGCCTCGCGAAGGCTACGGTGAGCATGCGGTTGGCCTGCTTGGATTGGCGATAGGCCGTGTCGTTGTTGTAGGCGCGTCGTTTGAACTGCAGGTCATCCAGATCCAGGTCGCCGGCCCAATAGCTGGCCACGTTCACCACCCGTGCTGGGGACGCTTCACGCAACGCTTTATCGAAGGCCCGCATCATCCACACATAGCCGAGCACGTTGGTGGCGAATTCCATCTCGATGCCCTCCGGGGTTTCCACGCGCCGGCGCGGCGCGATGGCCGCGTTGTTGATGAGCACGTCAAGCGGTCCCCGCCAGCGCGAGGCAAAGGCCAAGATCTCCTCGCGCCGCGAGAGATCGACAATCTCCGCGCGCAACAGCGCCCTGCTTACGGCCTGCTTCACCGCCTCCGCCGCCTGGCGCGCGCGTTCGGGGTTCCGACAAACCATCACCACCTCGAAGTCGCGTTCCGCCATGCCGGCGCAGATGGCCCGGCCGATGGCGCCGTTCGCGCCGGTCACGATGGCCACGCGCTGTCTTCTCTCGGTCATTTTGCCTCCGTTGCCAAAGCCTATTTCGCGTTCACCTGAACTCTACCGACCGTCGCGTGAACGCTCCATCCATCCAGAAGCCGGTGATTGGAAACGACACCTGGGGCCGCGCCTCGCTGGCCGCGCCCGCGGCCAGCAAGAGCGGAGCATAGTGCTCCCACGTCGGCAGGGCCATCGTCGCGGCCGGCGCCCGCGCGCGAAAATCCCGAAGCGCATCCACATCGAAACGCGCGATGGACTCGGCAGCCCAGGCATCGAATTCCCTCGCCCAGTTGGGAATGCCAGTGCGAAAGGCATAGCGCATGTTGTGGATGAGAAAGCCACTGCCGAATATCAGGACTCCTTCCCGACGCAGGGGAGCGAGGGCGCGGCCGAGCTCGAACAACTTCTTCGCGTCCAGGGTAGGCATCGAGAGCTGCAAGACAGGCACGTCGGCCTCGGGATACATGGGCACGAGCGGTACGTACGCGCCATGGTCGAGCCCACGTTCGGCGTCGGCCGCCAGCGGGATGCCACGGTCGCCGAGGAGCGCGCCGATGCGAGCGGCGAGATCGGGGGCTCCCGGAGCTGGGTACTTGGCCGCATAGTAGCGCGCGGGAAAGCCGTAGAAATCGTATACCAGGGGTACAGTCCGCGTCGCGCCCAGGGTCGCCGCCTCTTCTTCCCAGTGCGCGGAGATCATGAGAATGCTCTTCGGCCGCGGCATGGCCACGGCCCATGCGGCCAGCTCGCCCATCCATCCCTGGTCGTCGAGCAAGACGGGCGCGCCATGGGCCGCGAAGACGACGGGCATCGATTCGGTTGCTCGATTTTCCTGCGACTGGTCGCTGGCCATGCGTCTGCCTCCCCTTCACGCGCATGCTGACGTCGCTGCGAACGGCGATGCCGGCACACGGGTAATCCCTCCGATTCGAGCACGGAAAGTCCTGGGCGCCAGGGAAAATGCGGTGACGTGGACTGCAATCGCCGCGCGCTGGAGGGGTAGACACTTCGCGGACCTGCCCGCGAGGACAAAACCACGAAGACACGCTATGAAATGATGGGCATGACGATTTCAACCACGGCTCGCGCGACACGCCTCGCACTGGCGGCGGCCGCCGGCCTCCTCCTGTTGCCCGCGCCGCTTTTCGCCGGCCCACCCTACTTGACCGACGATCCCGAGCCCGTCCCATACCGGCACTGGGAATTCTACCTGGCGACCCAGCCGGAGATCACGCGCGACGGCGCCACCGGCACGGCGCCTCACATCGAGGTCAACTACGGCGCCGTGCCCGATCTGCAGCTTCACGTCCTCGCGCCCCTTGCCTTCGCACGGCCCACCGGTGGCAAAACCAACTATGGGCCCGGGGACCTCGAGCTGGGAGCGAAGTATCGCTTCGTGGAGGAACGCGACTTCATGCCGATGGTCGGGACATTTCCACTGGTCGAGATTCCGCTAGGCGACGAGGCCAGGGGCCTCGGCACCGGCCACCTGCACGGATTCGTCCCGCTGTGGCTGCAAAAGAGTGCAGGACCTTGGACCACCTACGGCGGCGTCGGGTACTGGTTCAATCCCGGGCCGGGCAACCGTGGCTATTGGTACGTAGGCTGGCTGGTTCAGCGCAGCCTCGCCGAGCGAGCAAGCCTGGGCGCGGAGATCTACTACACCACCGCCGATCGAAGCGACGGCAGCGGAAATCTGCGCTTCAATATCGGACTGGTGCTGGACTTCACCCCTAACCACCACCTTCTCGTGTCAGCGGGCCGAAGCATCGCGGGCGATACTCGCCTGCAAGGCTACCTTGCCTACCTGTTGACCTTGTGATGCAAACCCCGCCACTGACACGGCAACCACTTGCACCGGGAAGCTGCAATGCCAGAATAGCGGAGGAACCGCGAAGCGCCTTGACGGCTACCGCAGCGGCGGCTAAGGCGTCACTTCAGCGATCGCGCGAACGTGAGATGAACTTCGATGTCTACTACCCAGAGGCTGCTCGAGCAGTGATGATGCCTTTCGGACAGGACGGGCTCGATTCCGGTTTACAGGGCGTGTGCGGTGGTGACTCACCGACGCGCAAGATGCCCAGACAACCCCTTCCGCCGCGTCGACGACTGGCGGGACTGATAGCTCCGATGGTCCTTGCCGTGGCCGGGCTGGGCTGTGTCAACTTGGACAAACCGGAGGCGGTCGCCGCGTGTTCGTCGGGCCTCAACGGCCCATGCAGCAACAACGCAGAACCGGATGCTGCCAAGGTGAACGATGCGCGGGACGACGCGACGGCAGCACCCGATGCCGGCCTGGACAGCGCCATCCCGATTTCGCCGGGCGATGCCCGCATCGAGACGGATGTCCTGGCTGCGGGCGATGTCAGGCAAGAAAACGACGCTGCCGTCCCCGTCACGCCGGATGCCGGCCAGGATATCGGCAAGACCACCCAGCCCGACGCAAGCGTTTCGGACGCCAGGGTTGCAGAGGATGTGGCCGCGGACCTACCCGTCGCGGATGTCCGGGGCGCCGATGACACGGCCGTGGCACCGGAGGCCCCGGTGCCCGACACGGGGCTTCCCGATGTCATCGACACCAGTGACGCCGTCTCCACCCCGGACAATTCCGCCGCGACCGACGCGACCGACACGGTCGCGTCTCCTGACAAGCCAGACGTGGCGACGACCGTCATCACGTTCAATTCCGGTCGAGGAAATGGCATCATGACGGGCTACGGCTGGGTCACGCTCGGGGCGTCGGATACCGTGACGTCCCCGACGTGCGGCGCGACAAGCGCTCCCATCACCAGCGCATCGTCTTGCAGCACGCAAACCAACTGGGACAGCTCGACCGCGCTTTGTGTCACGGGCTCGATACCCGCTCTGCCCGAGACTCCAACCCAGACCGACTACACCAACAACTGGGGCATCCAGGTCGGCGTGAACGCCAAAGAGCCGAACGCCGCCATCGGGCAGAGCTTCGCCACGATCGCTCTCAACCTCTCCGGCACGCCCACCAGCGGTCTGCGCATCGAGCTTCACCGTTCGGGCGATGCCGTGGGCACCACCTATTGTGCGCTGTGGACGTCGGGCGATCCCGTGCCGCTGACGTCCTTCAATACCGAATGCTGGAACGACGGTGGCGTCGCCATGACCGCCGCCGACGTGCCCAACATCGACAAAGTCGGTTTGCAGGTCACCTCCGGCGCGGCCCCGATCACCGTGACCGATCTGTGCATCCAAAGCATCGTGTTCGGAAAGTAGGGCCAGGTCGTGTCATCCGTGGCAGGGCCGGTGCCCCGAGGGATAGAAAACACCGCCAAGGTGAAAGGTTTCTCTCCGAAGGCGCGATAGAAGAGTTGCATGACTTTAGGGTCGAGCCAGGTCCATGACGCAGCGAATGCGGAGTCGCTCGACCTCGATGCGGCTTTTCGCCGCCATCGTGGTGACATCGAGCGGTGGGCCAATCGTTTGGGCGGACCTCTGGTCGACGCGGAGGATGTGGCGCAAGAAGTGATGATGGTCGCACACGCGCGACTACCCGAATTCCACCACGAGGCGCAGCTGACGACGTGGCTGTTCAAGACGACGCGAAACATCGCGGCCACGCACCGACGTCGCGAACGAACCCGCCGCTGGCTGCGCGGCATGCCGCTCGACTACGCAACCGAGCTCCATGCGCACGGGCCATCGGCACTTGAAGAGATGGAGCGGCGGGAGGCGGCGGCCGAGATCTACTCGGCGCTCGACAGGTTGGCGGAGAAGTACCGGAGCGTCGTTATCCTGTTCGAGATTGAAGGCCTGTCGGGCGAAGAGATTGCCGCTCTCACTGGCATAGGCCTGGCCACGGTCTGGGTCCGGCTGCACCGCGGGCGACAGAAACTCAAGGCCCACTACCGGGAGCTACTGGAAAAGCGAGGCGAACGATGACCCCGAACCTGTTCGAACCGCGGAGGTTGCGCGAGAGCCCCGAGCGACCGAGCTCTATCGAGGGAAGACTCGCCCGCCAGTTGCGAGTTCTTTCGGTCTACGCGCCGACGCCACAGCTCCGCCGCTATTCCGTTCTGCCGCGACGGCGACGATATCTCCTGACGGCCGTCAGGGTCGCCGCGGTGGCAACCATCGTGTTGGCCGTGTCGGGAGTTGCTACCGCTACGGCCACGTACGTCATTCGCCGGGTCTGGGCGCCTCCTGCTGCGGTGGATCGCGTGCCGAGCCTGCCGGCCCTCGGGACCCACGCGGGCCGCCCTGCCACGCTCTGGGGCCTTCGGCCCTCGCCCTCGCCGGCAGCGCAGCATCGAATGGAGTCGCCAGCAGAGCAACCAGGGTTGCTAGCACCCCGCAAGTCGCGTTCGGTCGCCGCTATGGATGCGGACAGTGTGGCAACGCAACCACGTCGCCCACCCGAGCAAGTCCCCAGGGCGCCCGCACAGACCTTCGAACCTCCAGCGTTGCCGTCGCTGCCCTTGCCAATCGAGACGCCGCCAACCGGAACGACCGCGACCAGGCCGAGCGGCCGTGCCATGTCGCAGGTACGTGCCGACGGCGTGACCCAAGAGGCAGGGCTCCTGCGCCAGGCGCTTTCTGCCCTTCGCCGCGACCACGATGCCAGGCGCGCGCTGGCCCTGCTCGACGACTACGATCGGCGCTTCGGGCAGGGTGCGCTGGCCGCGGAAGCCGCTTCCTCCCGCGCGCAAGCCCTGCTTCAGCTCGGCGACAACGCCCGCGCGTTGGAGATCCTCGATCGCCTGCCGCTCCAGCGGGAGGGGCACACCGGCGAGCTGCGCTTGATTCGGGGCGAGTTGCGCTCGCTCTCCGGTCGCTGCCGGGATGCCTTGCTCGACTTCGACGCCGTGTTGTCCGCGAGCCGTGGCAGCGCCCCGGATGAAGTAGCCAGAGGACTGTTTGGGCGGGCATCTTGTCGCGCGCGGACCGGAGACTTGGCCGGAGCGGAGCAGGATCGCCGGCGCTACCTGAAGGAATTCCCGCAGGGGCCGGCCGCAAGGCAGCTATCGTCGCCACCATGATGGTGACGGCTGTCGTTGCGTTCGCTCTCGCGGCCGCGAACACGCCTCCGGTTGAAGTCCGAGGGGCGAGCCGCTGCCCAACCGCGTCCCAAGTTGCGACCATCCTGCCCGAGCTGCTCCCCCCCGCCGAGGCATCCTATCCGGACGTCGCCTGGATCGAAACCACCGGGCTAGACCTTCTCATCGAGCTGCGCTCCCTCACCGGGGAAGTGCTGTTTTCCCGCCGGCTCACCAGCAGCGGCACGTGCGCGGATCTCGCCACCATCGCCGCCGTGGTCATCGCATCGTGGACGGCCGAGCGGAATCCCGGCATCTCGCTCCTGCAGCCGGGTGTGCTTGCACCTCCCAAGCCCAGGGCTCCGCCTCCCCCTGCCACGCCGGCGGCCCCGCCCAGCGGCAAAGTCCTGGCGCCGGCACCGCAGCGAAGGCCGCGGGAATTCGACTTGTCCGTTGGGCTCGGCAGCTCGGTGAACAGGGCCGGCTTGGTCGGTGCCGCGCGGGTGGAAGCCGGCATGCGTGGGCGTCGCTTGGGGCTGCGCGCGGGATTTGCGGCAGAAACGCAACGAAACGCAACCATCGAGACGGGAACGGTCTCCTGGCGTCGCTATGGTCTGTCGCTCGGGCCTACGCTCGCGCTCGTCGAGCGACGGGTGAGGCTGGATGCGCGCGCGGAGATCTTCGCGGGTTTCACGACGGTTGCCGGGCACGGCTTCGAGCCCAATCACCAGTCCAGCGCCGTGGCGCCCGGCCTGGCCCTTGCGCTGCGCCTGGGGGCGGCGACCGGCTGGATTCGCCCATGGATTGAAGTCGGCGGGCAGTACTGGTTGGCGAGCCAGGAGATCACCATCACAAAAGCACAGCAGCCCGTCTCGAGGGTGTCACTGCCAAGGTGGGAAGGGCGGTTGTTCGCCGGCATCAGTATATTGCTGTCTCATTGAAAGGTGGCGACCTCTGCTTGCGATATAGGGATATGACAAAGACGACATCGCAACGCAACGGTACGGCTGCACGATTCACTTGGACATCGCTCTGGGCGTGCATGGTGTGCGCATGTGGAACCCAGACATTGCCGGGCGGCGAGCTCACAGACCAACAGGACAGCGGTGCCACCGGCCAAGACATCGGTCTGACAGGCGGCGCCGCTGGCGGTGCCGGCGGGACCGCTCAGCCGGGCGGCGGCTCGGGCGGGACCACCAGCCCGAGCAGCTCGACCACCTCCGCAAGCAAATTGCCTTGCGATGTCTACGCGGACGACGGTGGCCCATGTGTGGCGGCCCACAGCACGGTTCGGGCTCTCCTGGGCGCGTACAGCGGGCCCCTCTACCAGGTCAAGAAAGCGGACGGCACGACCAAGGACATCGGGGTTCTCGCCCCGGGCGGCTTCGCCAACGCGGCTGACCAGGATGCGTTCTGCGGCACCGATGTCTGCACCATCTCGATTATCTATGACCAGTCCGGCAACGGCAACCATCTCACCAAGGCGCCCCAGGGCCAGGCCACGTTGACTGGCGACAACGAAGCAGATGCGAAAGCTCTTCCGATCACGATCGCTGGCCACAACGTCTACGGGGAACATAACCCGGCGGGGGTTGGCTATCGGAACGACAAAGCCGTGGGCACCGCAACCGGCGACAACCCGGAGACGATCTACATGATAACTGGTGGCGACTATTATAACAGTTTGTGCTGCTTCGACTACGGGAACGCCGAGACCAACGATATGGACAACGGCGACGGTACGATGGAAGCAGTCTACTTTGGCTCCTGCACCATTTGGGGCAAGGGGGCTGGCACCGGTCCGTGGGTCATGGGGAGCCTCGAGAACGGTCTCTTTGCCGGAGACACGAACCCCTACAACGGCAACACGTCGGTGACCTACAAGTACGCCACGGCCATGGTGAAGGGGGACAAGGCCGGCGCCAATCACTGGGCCATCAAAGCCGGCAATGCGCAGTCCGGCAGCCTGACAAAGATGTTCGACGGGCAGCGCCCTGGCCCAAGATACAATCCAATGAGCAAGGAGGGCGCCATCATCCTGGGTATAAGCGGCGACAACAGCAACGCCGGCCAGGGAAACTTCTTCGAAGGGCTCATGACCGCCCACTACTCGTCGGATGCAGCCGACGACGCGGTACAGGCCAACATTGTCTCTGTCTATGGGCAGTAACAGCCCGGCTCGGCCCCGTCGCACCGGAGGATTGACGCGCGGACTTGCGTTTTAGGCGCAGCGCGCGTATCGTCTTGCGCTATGAAGACATTATCCCTTTCACTCGGCATGGTGTGCGCGATTTTACTGGGCGGCCTTCGCGTGGTGCACGCCGATCCCTTGCCCGCGCAGGGCACGCGCGAGCTGCGTCTCGGAAGCTCGCTTGGAATTTCTTCCATGTATGCTACTGGTCTCAACTTGTTCGCGCCCGATCATGGGACCAACATGACGCTCGCTTCGTTCGGCGCCGGGATCGGGTACTTCGCCTCGGACAACGTGGAGGTGGGTGGCAGCGCCGCATACTTCTACATCTCCTCCGGCAGTTCCATCCAGGGCCCAGGCTTGAGCGGATTTCTTCGTTTCTATGCAAGAAGCGCCGACGTCGGACTCTTCTTTGAGCCGGTACTCGAATTCCAGTACCTAACCGTCACCGGCGGCGCGGAGAAGATCCTTGGCCCCGGGGCCGACGCTGGCGTGGAGGTCTTCCTGGCCGATTCCTGGGCAGTGCGAGTGAGCCCGGCTTTTCGCTACTACAAGGAATGGGCGAGCGCAGACAACGGGGCCAGTAGCAGCGGCACACTCACGAAGGTCGGCTTGAACTGGGGCATCTCGGCGTATTTCTAGCGCCATCGAATCGGCAGTTCGTGGTACCACGCCCTGGTCGACGTGCAGAGTCTCCGGAAAGTCATCGCCAAGTTTCTCTCACGCAATCGCGGAGAGCCGGAACCTGACCTGAAAACCCCTCGCCGAGCGCGGCGAGGCGGGTGAGGGGCTGCCACGTTTCATGCCTGAGGGATCCGGTCCTAATCAGTGTGGCTGTCTTGTGTGGCTGTCTTGTTGCAATTGTGTTGTTGACTGTCGTTGCCACCTACAGGTAGTTGTCCTGTCGGAGGTACCAAGTCATGACCACTGATTCATCCACGACCATCCCAATCGGAATATCGAGCAATGACATCGCAAGTTTTCCCGAGACAGAGGCCCTCTGGGCACGGCTGAAGAAGATCGAATTCCACGACTCGGCGTGGCCGCTCCGTCGAGTTACCACTGGTCCGAACGCCGCGATCGCCGGAATCAACGGACGTTCATGCGTCAACTTCGCCGGCTACAACTACTTGGGCCTCGCGCAACACTCTCGCGTATTGGCGGCCGCACATGCCGCTCTCGATGCCTACGGCGCCAGTGCTTCGGCAAGTCGTATTGCAGGTGGCAATATGCAGCCTCATTTGGATCTCGAAGCCGCTATTGCACGCTGGCTGGGCGTCGAGGAAGCAATCGTGTTTCCAGCCGGCCATTTCACCAATCTCGTCGGCATCAGCTCCCTGGTCAGGCCAGAAGTCGATGTCATCTTCATGGATGCCCTGGTTCATAATAGCGTCGTGCTTGGTGCCCGGCTCGCCGGCGCGCAGACCTACTCGTTCCCACACAACAATCTGCGCATGCTGGCAGGTATGCTGGCTCTGCACCGCCCTCGGTATGAACGGGCACTGATCATCACCGAAGGCGTCTTCAGCGCCGATGGCGATCTGCCCGACTTGGCGGCGTTGGTCCAGCTGGCACGCACCCACGAGGCCATGATCATGATCGATGAAGCCCATTCGCTCGGTATCGTCGGAGCCACCGGGCGCGGCATTGGCGAAGCGACGGGGATCGACCGGCGAGCGGTCACCGTTTGGATGGGCACCTTGAGCAAGGCGCTTGCGTCGTGTGGTGGCTACATCGCCGGATCGCATGAGCTTATCCATTTGCTCCGGTACACCAACGGCGGGTTCATGTTCTCGGCTGGTATGCCCCCTGCCACTGCCGCCGCAGCGCTCGCGGCCTTGCGCGTGCTGGAGGAGGAACCACAACGGGTGCGAGCGGTACAGCGCAACGCGAACTTGTTCAGACTGCTGGCGCGAGACGCCGGGCTCGACATCGGCAGCAGCGTCGCCCCAAGCCCAGTCGTTCCCATCATGGTCGGTGACGATTTGCCGACCATACAACTGTCCACCGAGCTTTATCATGAAGGTATCAACGTCGGCCCCATGATTTCGCCAGCGGTTCCCCATGGCAAATCCCGCCTCCGCTTCTTTCTTACCAGCGAGCACACCGAAGATCAGATCCGGAGCACGGTGCAGACGATCGCGAGGAAGCTTGCTCCCATCGATTGTCCACCCCGTCCTGTGCCGAGCCTGGATCAGCACAGATCGGCGTGATATCGCGTGGAGCATTTCTGGCCGCACCCGCGTGGAATCGGTGGTCGCCCCTAACCCAGCTCCACATCATCCGGCATCCACATAACGCGCCCTGTCGATCCGACGGGGCGCGCCTCCAGCAGTGCTTCCCAGCCCGCCGCGACGGCTCCATACTCCAAGCATGGCTTGGCAACTGCGAGAACGGATCGTCGCGTTCCTCGTCCTTTGCGCCTTTGCCGGGTGTTCGACTACCGCCACTATTTCCCGGGTCAACGGCCCGGCATACGAAGCACATATTCTTGCCTCGGACACGAATTTCCTGCGCGTGCGCGACAACTATGGCCGTGAGTTTCTCGTCCCCCGCGAAGATGTGGCTGACATCGACCATCCCGGCAATGTGCTCTACACCATTGGCTTGGTACTAGTCGCAATGTCCACCGCGATGATCATCGGGGACCTCTCCCATGGGGACCAGTCTCGACAGACCGAATGGTCGGGAATGGGGCTGCCAGGTGGCGCATGATGCCATGTCGGTCTTGCCGTCTCTTGGATTCGTGCGCTCACCGACGGAGGAGCAGGCTTCCGGACGAGGACTTCGCGAACCACAGGCGAACGACAGCGCATTCCGCGCACGCGTGACGCAGATTTTCCGTGGCTCTTCCGCGGTTTTTGGGTAAGGCTCCCCGGATGTTGCGAACTGGAACTCCGGCCGGGGCAACCTCGGGTCGCCCGACAGGTCGTTACTCGATAGGGCCGAAACGATGGGTCGTCCCTGCACTGGCGGCGGCGTCGTTGTGTGCGATGGCCAGTCCCGCCAAGGCCGCGTGGGGCGTGCCGTGTCTGCTCCCGCAAAATCACACGGCACCGCCGGATCAATCCTGGGTAAAGGATGTTCCCGAGAAACCGGGAGCTAGCGCACGGGGCAAGGTCGCGGTCTTTGCTTTCAAGGGGGACGATGTTTTCGAGCCCGTCCGAGCCGCCGTGGTGCGGACGCTTCGCAAGCAGCGACTGAATGTCACAGCCACGCTGCGGCCGGCCGACAGCCCCGCGCAATATCGGGAGATGTCCTATTCCTCGAACCTGGCCGTGTTCATCGATGGCGAGGTCAGCGGCGCAGGCGCCCGGCAAACCGTGCACGATCCGACTTCGCAGCGGCGTAACCGGCCAGTATTTCGCATCGGCAAAATTCTCTGGATCCACGCAGGCGATTGTCAGGGCGATCAGGGGCGCGCTGTGGGGCCGGGTCGGCTCGGCCATCCTGCGGACGTGCTCCAGCGCCGCAAAACCCCGCCGGCGCGAGTCTGCGCCGATGTATATCGAGGCAGGCTCACCGGCTGACACGCCCATCGGTTCCTAGCCGCCTACTTCGAGCAGGTGTCCTCGGCCATCACCTGGTAGGCGTTGCCGTGTTCGATCTCGACCTTGTGATAGAGCTTCCTCGCCACCTTCGCGGCCAACGTCTCCCGAACCTTGACCCTTACGCCCTTCAGGAAGCCCTCCTCGACGAAGGTGACCGAATGGCCGGCAAGCGTGCCCGTGCCCATCATCGCGGAGCCTACGCTGTCATAGCTGAGGAAGGTCGCTTGCTTGGTGCCGGCGGCATAGCTGATTTGGAACACGCCGCTGGTCGCGGAGATGGTCGCGGTTTTCGCCAGCTTGAATTCGCCATGCCAGGAGAACCCGCCGAACTGTTTCTTGATGGTCATGTCGGTCTTCGTATCCAGCGTTTGCGACCCGGGCCACAGATCTCCCGCGGCAAACGTCGTGTCGCACTTCCAACTTCCTTCGAAGCGCTTCATGAAAGCTTCGAGCTCCTTGGATGGAAGGTTTTGCGCCGGAGGTGCGGCTCTTGTGGCCCCGGGTTTGGGTGGCACGGCCGCCGCGGGCCGTGCCGTGGTCTTCGTCGGTGTCGAGAGCTCCTCGAAGGGATCGGCTGAAGATGCGATCTTCGCTGCGTGGGCGACCCTGGGCGCCCAGACGGCCCGAGTCGCGGGTTTCATGACGGAGCTTTTCGCCATAGCGACGGATCCGTTCGAGACCATGGCCAGGGCAAAGAACAAAGAAGGAATGGCGCCGTTCGTCGTCATCGGTGCTCCTGTCGCCAGGGTGATGAGCTTGGTGCAGACATCGCGTTCAGAGGGGTGCGGCTGGGACATCGGCGAGCATCTTACAGCAAGGGAGTTCAGGTTTCCGAGGGCAACCCTGCAAGCGGACGACCGCGGTCAGTACCGGTGCAACGTGCCAGTGACGCACAGGAAGATCGGGCAGGCCACCGCGACAAGAATGTCGCAAGATAGGCGCGCTTGCCTCAGGCTGCCCCCTTGGAATTCGACAGAATGAGCCACCGCGGGCCTTGGCTCGGTCCTTGCGTTGATCTCGCCTACCGCCTCGCCAGTCGAAGACGTCTGATTCGACCTGCACACACGGGTTGCGTGAGCGTATGAAGGAGACAGCATGAGAAGATTCGTGATCGCGTTATCACTCGGAGCCTTCGGGTTGGCCGCCTGTGCGAGCGCGGGAAAACAGACGACAGGAACGGGTGGCACGTCGGCGGACGGCTCGCTCGCGATCGGCGGCAGCAGTGCGGTTGGCGGCTCTTTCGCCACCGGCGGCGCCGGCGACTCGGCGGACGCAACGGGTTCCGGTGGGTCGGCCGGCGCTGGAGGCGCGGCAGGTGATGCCGCGATCTCAAGCCGTGACAGCGGGCTCGTATCCGTCTGCCGCCCTGCTCCCCCCTGCCCTTCCGGATGGTACCAATACAGCGACACCGCGTGCTCGCCCCCCAGCATTGGCTCAGGCCCCGGGTGCGGCCCGAACGGCGATGGCTTGTGCTACCAGCCGTGCAATTCGAGCGCCGATTGCAGCGATCCAGGATTTCCCAATTGCACCGGCATCCCCGTGTTTGCCGGCAGCGACGTGGGACAGACCAAGTACGTTTGTACGTCCGGTACGCAGGTCCCAGCGTGCCCGTCGAATTCCGATGCCTCTCCCGACGCCCCTTCCGGCGGCGCGGGTGGGAACGATGTCGCCGGCTCTGGCGGTCGCGGGGGTACTGGGGGAAACGCCGGAGGGACTGGCTTTGGCGGTCAAGTAGGTGCGGGCGGGAGCGGCTCCGGCGGCACGGGTGGGGGGATCACCAAGGGCACGCCTTGTTCGTCGAGCGCCGACTGCGGGAACCTCCCAACCCTGACCTGCCGCGCTCCTGGGGAGTTCCTTGGTTGCGGCAACTGCATTCCGGGAACGAGCACCTGCACGAATGACGGCGACTGCGTTCTGGACGCCGGCACGACAACGGGCAAGGTGATCTGTGATGTCGTGCCGAGAACGTCCTGCGCCTGCGAGCCGGCGCCAAAGAAATGTGTCTCGGGCTGCCGGAGCGACACGGACTGTGCCGCGGGCGAGGGCTGCAATTCCCTCCGTTGTGAAAAGACCTGCGTGCCGGGCGACGGCACCTGCGCCACCGACTTCAGCTGCGACAGCAGCGGATTTTGCGCCCGGAATAGCTGCACCAGCGACGCGCAATGTTCCGTTGCATGCGTCAAGGGCTACTGCTACGACTCGCGCGGCCAGTGCGACTACTATCCGATGTGACGGATCCCAAAGTCCATCATCGGGTTGTGGTTCGCCCGCTTCGAACGTGAGCCACTTCCAGGGCGACTCGCCACTGCTTCATTCAAACCAATGAAGCGCCGGACGATGCTGCCAAGGCCATCACCCGCCAGGTCGACCTGCCCCCTCCCTACCGGAGCTCGCATGTTCAAGTCACGTCTTGTCCTTGTTTCAAGCTGCCTGCTAGCCGCGTGCGGTGGCGGAACCTCCGTGACCATCGGTGGTTCGGATGCAGGCACGCAAGGCGGCGCCGTGGGTTCGGGTGGCGCGACCGAGACCGGTGGCGCAACGGGAAGCGGGGGAACCTTCAGCGGAACTGGAGGCGCGCTTCCCACCGGCGGAACGACCAGTGGGCAAGGAACCGGCGGTGCGACCACGGCGCCCGGCTCGGGTGGTTCGGCCGGCGGCGGCGCGACCAGCACAGGTGGCGCTTTTTCCGCTGGCGGGGCGAGCGGCGGATTGGTAGGCACGGGCGGGGTGGGTGGCTCGTCCGGCACCGGTGGGAGAACCGGAACGGGAGGACAGCCTGAGACAGGAGGCGCGACGGGCACGGGCGGCGCCACCGCCTCGGGTGGCACCCGCGCAACTGGCGGTACGGGCGGTCTTGCGGGCAGGGGCGGCAGCACGGGGACGGGCGGTTCGTCGGCAACTGGCGGAGCCAAAGGCACCGGCGGCCGCACGTCGACGGGCTGCTACACGGCCCCAGCAACCCAAGTGGGAACGCCCGCACCCGGCGGACGTGTCAGCAGTTACGGCAGCGTGTTGATTGCGGCCAATACCAACAATCAAATCGTGCGACTGCAAACCACGATGGTCGTTCCGCCGCAGCCGCCAGCATCCGGCACATTGTTCCTGTGGCCAGGGCTCGACCCGAACGGCGCCAACTTCAATCCGATCGACAACGGCGTCCTGCAACCGGTCCTGACCTGGGGCTCCTCTTGCGCACCTGGCTCGCAACCTCGTGCCTATTCTACTTGGTGGATATCGGCCCAGTACGTAAACACGAATGGAAACGTGTCTGGCTATACCGGGTGCAACGGCGGTCCCATCATGTCCGTGAGCGTCTGCGACACACTCGACATGGACATCCAACTCTCGGGAACGATTTGGACGCAGACCGTGACCGACCTTCAGACCAATCGAACCGTGACCTACAGCATCGACATGCAGAACCAGTCGCAGAACCTGGCCTATTTCGTTATCGAGGAATACTCGTCGGCTCCGGTTTCGGAAGTCATCTTCACCGACACCACGATCACGTTCGCTTCGTCCGATGCCGGAGACTGCAAGGTCAACACGCGCGGTCAGAACGATTATGTCTCCGCACCCACGGCATCTAGCGATGGCCTGACGTGTTCCATAAGCCAAATAATCTTGCGCGCGCAAGGAATTCAGTGAATGAGGTTGAGAGGCTCTTCCCCTCGCAAGGTCCCTATCGAAGGCGCATACAGCAGGGCTACGGAATTAGGATGGAGTAGATACAACAGCCGCTTACGCAGGAAGCGCCCGAGGGACAGCCCACGATGGCGCCCTCGGCGCCGATCTGGCCACAGGCATACGAGTCCGGCGGGCACGTGAGGGTGGTGCAGCAACCGTTCAGGCAACTCTCGCCTTCGGGGCACGAGGCGTACCCTCCTCCCTCGGCCATGCCCTCGCCGCAAGCCAAGGTACCGTCCGGGCACGTGGGGGGAGGGGTTGTGTTCCCTCCCGCGCAGAACACGATGCAGGCCTCGCCGCAGTCGCCGCCAGACTTGTTCTGGTCGCCATCGTGGACGATGACTTGCAGGCGATACGAGTGCCCTGGCTGGAAGGTCACGCCCCACTTCACCTCCGCGCTCCAGCCTTCGTCCTTGATGCCCGACGGAACCGGATCGTTGATGCCGAGGTTCCAATCGTTCTTCACCGGATCCGCGTCGGGCGTGACGGACACCGTGGCCAGCGAGGTGGTCTTGTCGACGGTACGAACCGCGGACTTCCAGGTGCCGTAGACGGCGCCCGGGTTGATGGGCCGGCCGCCCATTTGCCAATCGCCGGCGCGACTGTCCGGGTTCTTGGTTACGTCGGTCACGTACAGCACCGGCCACAAGGGCCGCAACGAAGGATCGAGACCGCTGTTGTCGCCGGTCAAGGCATTGGTTCCGGTTTGGGGATTGAGCACACTGCTGGGGCTGGCTGCCAGCGCGGAAACCGGGTAGTCGGTGCTGCTGCTTCCCGTCGCCGTCTGCACCACGACTTGGCGCACGCCCAGGGTCATGGCGTGCTCGTCGTTGTAAAGCAGGGTAACGATCCCGCCCGCCGCATCGATGGCAGGTCGGATCGCGCGCAAGACCTCGCTCTCGTTGAACACCACGCTGGTGAGGGCAACGTCGCTGGCATAGGGATAGCCACAGTCCGTGACGATGGCCCCGACCACGCCCGGCGCGCAGGTCACGCTGCTGCCACCACCGGCACCGCTGCTCGTGCCGCTACCACCCGTGCCGTTCTTGCCAGGGCCACCCGGACCACCAGGGCCGGCGTTTCCGCCATTCCCGGTCACGACCCACGTTCCCCCTTGGTCGCCGCCCAGGACGCCGGTGGTCCCAATCTGTCCCCCCCCACCATTGCCGGCGAAGAGGCCGATTCCCCCGGCCCCGGCTCCCCCACCGCCGCCAACGCTGCCCGAGCTGCAGGCGAACATGAGCGCGGTAGCGACGACTACGGACAGCTTGCTGGTCTTTGACATGGCGACTCCCCTTTTGTCCGTGTAGTGGCCAGGGAGGCCGAAAAGGTTAGGAGCCAACTCGCGGGAACGCGCCCGCGCGAACCGGAGTAGCATGGAGCTTCCATGTTGCGTCGGTTGAGCTCGGTCGCAATCCTGTGCGCGCTGGTCGGCGTTGCCCAGGCGACCTCGTTGCGGGTTTCGGCCGAACCGCCGCTTTCGGGCCAGCGGCTTGGCGATGCCTTGCGCAGCTACCTGGACGGCGCGGAGGTGAAGATCGAACCGCAGCCCGCTGCCCCCGATAGTGCGAACGCGTTACCAGCCGATTCCAGCGCGGTGGTCATCACATTGCGGAAGAGTCGCGGCTTTGGGGAAGACGCCGAGGTAGTGGTCGTGGACGGCGAGGAAACCACCGTCGCGCGCCTGCCGGGCGCCCTTCGCACCGAGGATCTCTATCGCGCGGCTGCTTTGAAGGTGCAGGCGCTCTTGCAGCGACGTGCGGCAGTCGTGCCAGGCGCGACCACCGTCGGCGTGCTCGATGAGCATGCCGCGCCTGCTTCTCCACCCAACCTGGGCGCTTTTCTGCTCGACGCGGATCTGGCCCTGATGGTGCCCACCAGCGGGCCATCGCGGGAAGCCCTGCGCCTCGGGGCCGGCCTTCAGCTTGGCACGCGCTGGCGAATGGATCTCGGTACCTACCTCGAACCGCGGCAGTCCTCCGATGCCCAGGGCATCCACGTCACCTCGTGGGAAATTCCTGTTTGTCTGTCGCTCGCCTACGCCTGGCACACAGGCGTTTGGCAGGGCTGGCTGGAGACCGTCGGGCACGCCGCCGTGCGCAGGTTTTCGGCCGAGGCGGCGGGAATCGTTTCGAGCTCCGACACCACGGTGGTCCCCAAGGCGGGCGTGGCTTTGGGCGCCTCGGTCACCGTCGCGCCGGGATTGCGCGCCCACGCGCGAGCGTCGGCGCTGGCGGTGTTGGCCGATACGCGCTACCGCGTCGATGGCCAGGTGGTGTGGCCCGCCGCACGCGCTCTCGTGCTGGTCGAGCTGGGACTCCAATACGGAGGCCGCTAGTGCCGCCAATTCCGGGTTTCTTGCCGGACGACCTTACCTTTGCGGCTCGCCTACCCACACTATTATCCGTGGAGCCCGAGATCGACTTTCACACCGCCGGAGGCGAGGATGACCAGAGCGCGACCTACGTGCGCCGGGCCCAGGCCGGGGATGCGGAGGGCTTCAAGCAACTCTTTCGCCTGCACGCGCGGCGAGTGCATCGTCTGGTCTACCGCCTGGCTGGCCCAGGCTGCGATGTGGAGGATCTAGTGCAGACCATCTTCGTGCAGGCTTTTGCGGCATTGCCGGGCTTTCGCGGTGATTCGTCCTTTTTCACCTGGCTTGGGCGCATCGCCATTCGCATCACGCTGCGCCTGTCGAAGCAATCGCGCTATCGGCCCTTGCCTGTTCCCATCAACGAGGGACAGGGCGCCACGGAAATTTCGCCGGAGGGCACCTTGGATGCAAGGCGCGCGTTTGCCCACTTCGACGACATCCTGGGCGCGCTGTCGGAAAAGCGACGCGCGGCCTTCGTGCTGCACGTGCTGCAGGGGCACCGCCTGGAGGAAGTGGCTGCTCTGCTCGACGCCCAGGTCGGCGCCATCAAGGTCCGCGTGCACGACGCGCGCGTGGAAATCGAACGCCGGGCTCGCAACGATGCGTACCTTGCCCGCTACTTGCGATGGGAGGCCAAACCATGAATGCGTGTAAGAAGACGCAGACACTCTTGTTCGAGAAGGTCGACGGGCGGCTTTCGCCGGACGTGCGCGCCAAGATGGACGCGCATCTGGCGATGTGCCCCCACTGCAAGCAGACCTTTGCCGCGTGGACCTCGGCCCTGCCGCGTCTGCGCAGCCTCGTCACCGACGAGATTTCCGCCGTGAGCCTGCGCCGCATGGAGGGCGATATCTTGCGCGACCTGCCCGGCAAGGCCCGTCCGCGCTCGCGCCGCACGCTCGTCTTCGCGTTGGCCGCCGGGTTGGTCCTGGCCGCAGGCGGCGGGCTGTTGGTGCTTCGCCCCGCCACCCCGCAATCGTTCGCGCATATTCAGACCCTGTGGGGGCGGGTCACGCTTTCTGGCGTGGCCATGACCAAGGGCGCGGCCATGGGGCCGGGTGGCGTGCTCGAAATCGCCTCCGAGGGCGAGGCCGCTTTTCTCGTCGGCCGGGACGCGGAGGTGCGACTGGTGGGCCCGGGGCGCGTGGCCTTCGATGGCACCAGCAAAGCTCCTCGGCTTCGTCTCGACAGCGGCCGCATCTTCGTTCACGTGGCCCACCGACAAGCCGACGAGAGTTTCCAAGTGGCCACCGCGCACGGCCGGGTGGAGGTGAAGGGCACGCGCTTCGTGGTCGGGTACGGCGCGCAGGGATCCTACGTCCACGTGGACGAGGGCGAGGTGATGGCCTATCGCCTGGGCGAGTCCAAGCCGTGGGCGGTTGGAGCCGGCTCGACCTTCTTGCTCAAGGCGGAGGAGCCGCCCGCGCCGAGCCTGCAGCCCGCCGTGGATCCCGTGCCCGAGCCGCGAACCTGCGCCAAGTCGACCTGCCCGGACGAGGGCGCGCGGGCGCGCAAGGCCATGCGCGCCGGCAATCCCTCGCGCGCCATCGACATCGTGGACGAGACCCTGAGCAAGGTCGAAAACTGCGCGCCCACCTCGCGCTGCCTGGACGAGCTCGGCTATTTGCGCGCCGAGGCTTTGCGCCAAGCCGGCCGTCTCGACGGCGCGGTGACGGCCTTCAAGTCGCTCAACCGCGCCGGGGCGCCGCGCGCCATGCGACAGAACGCCCTTTACGCCGCGGCCCAGTTGGAGCGCAAGCTCGGGCGGGAAGAGGACGCGCGGCAGAGCCTGGAGCGCGCCTACGCCGCCTATCCCGAGGGCGCGCTTTCCGAGGAAGCCCTTGCCGGGCTCTTCGATTTGCAGGTAAGCACGGGCTTGGACGCGAGGGCTGCGGCGGAACGATACCTGGCTCGCTTTCCACAAGGGCTCTCGGCGGCGCGGGCGCGGCGTATCCTGTCGGAAACGCAGCCTGCTCGGCCCCGCTGATGCCAACCCGCCTTGCCTTTCAAGTCGTCCCTCCTGGCGCGCACAGCGCCGTTGCCTTCGCGCTGCTCGCCGCGCAGCTCGTCGCGATGGGCTGCGTGCGCGACGTGGAGTTGGCCAGCGCGCCCGTGCTCGTCCACTGCGCCGGCGACGGCGAGGCCTGCACGAGCGATGACCTATGTTGCTCGGGTACCTGCGCGGGCGGCGCCTGCGGTCACTCGCTGTGCCTGGGCGAAGGCGCGGCCTGCGCGCGTCCCGAGGACTGCTGCTCGTACCTTTGCCAGCAGGACAGCAGCGGACAGCTTGCTTGTGCCTCGAACCTGGGCTGCGCCAGCTCGGCCTTGCCGTGCGGCCGGGCCGCGGCCTGCTGTGGCCTCGGCTGTACCGGCGCGGGAACGTGCGGCGGAACCATCTGCGCCCAAGGCGGCGGTCTCTGCGCCGTGGCCAGCGATTGCTGCGACGGCCGCTGCGATGCCGGCAAATGCGCGGCCCCCGGCCCCGGCTGTCACGTGGCGGGCGAGGCCTGCGCCAGCGGCGGTGAATGTTGTGGCGGCCAGTGTGGCATGGTCGTCGAGGGCGTGAGTGGATGCCTGTTGCAGAGTGGCTGTCGGGTGGCCGGCGAGACCTGCGGTAACGCCACCGACTGCTGCTCGGGACTGTGCCAGGTGAGCGCCGATGGCGCGGCCAACTGCAAGGCCCTGCCCGGCTGCAAGATCATCGCCGAGCGATGCACGACGGCCAAGGATTGTTGTTCGGGGGTATGCAGCGCGGACGGACGTTGCCAGGGCGCGGGCGGATGCTTTCCCAAGGACGAGCGCTGCCAGTCCAATGACGACTGTTGCTCGGGCACTTGTCGCGCGATCCCCGAGGGTGTTCTTCGCTGCGCGGACGTGCCGGGTTGCAAGGCCACCGGGGTCGCGTGCAAGAAATCCACCGAGTGCTGCGACGCCGCAGCCGTGTGCAACGCCGATAGCCGCTGCCAGGTGGTCAACGTCTATCGAGGTGGGGAGCGGCCGTGCTCCCTGGCCACCGATTGTTGCTCGGGCGTGTGCGCGCCCAGCCTCACGGGCAAGCTGGCCTGCCGCGATTCCTGCGCCCCCGAGGGCGCCCCATGCACTGGCCCCGCGGACTGCTGCGCGGGAAGCTGCGGCGGTTTTCCCGCGCGCTGCTTGCCGGCTCCCTAGTGCACCGAACGGGAACAGGGTTCCATGCTAGAAGGCGCCCATGGGCGACGAAATCCAACCTGCCGAGGTAAAGGGCGGGGTCAGTCGACACGAGATCGCGGCCTGGATTCTGATGGCCGCTGGGCTGCTCATGGTGTTGAAGCTGCAACTGCTTTCGGCTCTCCTGGCAGGGCTGCTGGTCTACGAGCTGGTCCACGTCGCCGTGCTGAGGCTGCGGCGCCGCCTGTCGAGCGAGCGAGCAGGTATGGTGGCGGTGACGGCTCTGGCGGTCCTTGTCATCGGTGTGGTGACTGCTGCGGTGACGGGCCTGGTGGCGCTGGTACGTAGTGAAGGGCATCTCGCCAACTTGCTGGAGAAGCTGGCCGATAGTGTCGCTCTCGCGCGGGCCAACCTGCCGTCCGCGTTGTCTGAAGGGTTGCCGGCCAACGCCGATGCCCTGAAGGACGCGACCGTCGATTGGTTGCGATTGCACGCGAAGGAGATTCGCACCGTCGGGGCCGACTTTGGCCGGACGCTCGTCCACATCGTCGTCGGACTGGTGATCGGCGTGATAGTGTCGCTGACCGACCTGCGCCCACGCAAAGTCGAAAGGCCCTTGGCGCGCGCCTTGGCCGAACGCATGTCCCGCCTGGGCAATGTCTTTCGCCGCATCGTCTTCGCGCAGGTTCGCATCTCGGCCATCAACACTTTTCTGACCGCCGTGTTTCTTCTGGCGGGACTGCCGATCTTCGGCGTGCATCTGCCGCTTGCCAAGACGCTGGTGGTCCTCACTTTCGTGGTCGGCCTCTTGCCGGTGATTGGCAATCTGATCTCGAACACGGTGGTGGTCGTGGTCGGACTCAGTGTCTCACCCTACGTCGCGGCGGCCGCACTGATATTTCTGATCGTCATTCACAAGCTGGAGTACTTCCTCAACGCGCGCATCGTGGGCGCGCAAATCAACGCGCGAGCCTGGGAGATCCTGGCGGCCATGCTACTGATGGAAGCCGCCTTCGGCGTCGCTGGCGTCGTCGCGGCGCCCATCTACTATGCGTACATGAAGGACGAGCTGACCGTGCAGGAGTTGGTATGAGTACTTCAAAGGTGGAAGAAGAACCATCGGCCTCGGAGCTGGCGTACAGCCAGAGGCGCGATGCAACGGACCGCGAGGACGTCAACTATCGCCTGGTGGTCGACTCGACACCGGCGCTGGTGTTCAGCGCGCGTCCGGTCTGCGGCAGGGGACGTGTCAGTGGTGATGGCCATGAGGGAGAATCGGTGGTCAACACCTTGCTCCCTTGGCATCAAGGGATGATGACACGGCACGTGGCAGTGCAGATTCCACCGCCGTCGCACTCTTCGCCGAACTGCGACTGAATACGACCGTCTCCGCAATAGGGCGCCCAGATGCAAACCGACGTGCACACGCCTGGGCCGTAGGCGGTCGCCAGTGCCACGTTGGCGGCGCCAAAATCGCACTGCTCTGGGCCGTTCTTGATGCCGTCGCCGCAGTAGGAGGGCAACGTGCAGTCGGGCGAGCAGGTCCCGTAGCTGCCATTGTTCACCCCGTTGTCGCATTGCTCACCGGGATCCTTGATGCCGTTGCCACACTTGAACCGGCAGTTGGCGTCGCAGGTGCTGGCCGAGGTACCGTTGCTGGCGCCGTCGTCGCATTGCTCGGGCGGATCGACGACGTTATTTCCGCAGGACGGGAGCCGCACGAAGCCCTTGCAGTCCGGCGAGCACGATCCGGGCAGGCCGCTATTGACGCCGTCGTCGCACTGCTCGCCGAATTGCGTCTGCACCTCTTTGTCGCCACAGTACGGGGCGGGTTCGCACTGGTTTGTACACTGCCCCTGACCATAGGCTGTGGCGCTGTTCTTGGCGCCCAGGTCGCATGCCTCGGTACCGTTGACCACGCCGTCGCCACAGTAGGGCGCCAAAACGCAACCGGGAGCGCAAGTGCCGTAGGTGCCGTCGTTCCTGCCGTCGTCGCACTGCTCGGGGCCGTTCTTGACGCCGTCGCCGCAGTACGGACCGGAGGTGCACTGCGGAGTACACATGCCGTAGCCCCCGGTATTCAGCGTCACGCCATTGTCGCAGTCCTCGCCGGGATCGATGAGCCCATTGCCACACTTGAAGGTGCAGGTGGTGGTGCACTTGCTACCGCTGGTGCCATTCTGCGCGCCGTCGTCACACTGCTCGGCACCGTTGATCACGCCGTCGCCGCAGCGCTGGCCCAGGGTACAGGCGGCCGTACAGTGTCCGTAGCCGGCACCGTTCGTGGCACCCTCGTCGCACTCTTCGCCGTTCGACACGACGCCGTCGCCACAGTACGGGGCCCATTGGCAGCTCGGCCCGCACTTTGTCGAAGTGCCCCCGTAGGTCGCGAGATTCACGCCATCGTCGCACTGCTCGGGTGGCTTTTGCACGACTTGGTCACCGCAGCGGGGCGGCAACGTGCAGTCCGGGTTACAGGTTCCGTAGGCGCCGGTGTTCTTGGCGGTGCCGAGGTCGCAAGCCTCTCCACGGGTGACGATACCGTCACCGCACACGCTCCGGCACACGCTCTTCGGAGCATTGAAACCGCTGAGAGTCAGCTTGTAGTTGGAGCCGGTGACGTGTCGCTCGGCTTGGAACACGACGATCTCGTAGATGTTGCCCGCCACCATGCCGAAGCCGTTCACGAAGGTCGTGCAGTTGGCCGGTGCCGGGGTATCACACACCGCCATCCCGGCGCAAGCCGGTGGGGTGTCGTCGGCGCAGGCCTGCGTGCTCGTCCCATTCAGGGTTACGACGCCGCGCAGCTCGTTGTGAATGCCGCCCAGATCGACCGCCAGCTGGCCGTTGACGAAGACCCAGACGTCGTCGTCGCCTCGGAACTCGAGTTGCTCGCCTCCACTGTACTGAAACCAGTAATGCGTCTCGCTGGTGAAACTGTAATTGTGAACCTCCGTGGGGTCGGTGGACGGATAGTTGATGTTGCCGAACCCCAAACCATCCAGCGGAAAGAACGCCGAGCTGTAGTATTGATAGATCCCGGTTCCGATCTGGTTCAGGGTCAGGGTGCTTTGAATCGTGATTCGAGTGACGGCAGGGTTGGCCGCGTCCGTCGTCGGATTGCCTGTGGCATAGGGATCGTCGGTGTACCACTGGGCATAGCTCGAAGCGATCTGCGCAGCGTTCAGGGACGCCGTGTTGCTGGCGCTCTTGGTGTAGTAGGTAGCGCCGGTGGCGTCGCTCATGAGCGTGCCCGTGGTGTCCATGGCCGGCCCGTCCATGGTGAAGGGCCGCCCGAGCGATACGCCGGCGTTGCTTCCGACATAGGCCGTGTTGTAGACCGGCTTGCCGTTCACCCCAATCGCGCTGCTGGCGATGCCCACCTGGCGCTGGTCGTAGATGGGATCGACCTCGAACTGCGGGTGGTGCCAGTTGAAATCGCGATAGAGGATGGGCACCGTCAGCGAGCTGCCCAGCGCCGGGGCCGAGGCGGTGCAGGTGTAGCCGGGCTCGATGGTGCACGTCGACGAACACCCGTCGCCACCTTGTAGGTTACCGTCGTCGCACTGCTCGTTGGGCATCTTGATGCCGTCGCCGCAGACCGAGAAACACTGGTAGGGTTGAGCCGTGTCGTTGTTCGGGTAGCCACACTTGGGCTCGTTGGTGCACGTCGGCGAGCAACCGTCGAACGGGCGGACATTGCCATCGTCGCACTGCTCGGCGCCCTCCTTGTGTCCGTCGCCACAAACCGTCTGGTAGCACGCTGTCGACAAGGCCGTGGGATGCCACGTGTCCGGGCCGCAGGCGTACCCCGCCTCGACCTGGCACGTAGCGCTGCAGCCGTCGTTCGAGACCGTGTTGCCATCGTCGCACCGTTCGGTCCCTGCGAGGATGCCGTCGCCGCATGTCTTCGCCGTACACGCCGCCGCCACCACCGGGCAGGTCCAGCCTGGCTCGATCTGACAGGTTGCGCCGCAGCCATCGCCCGCGACCGAGTTACCGTCGTCACATTGCTCGATGCCGCCGATCTTCCCATCGCCGCATCGGACGGTGGAGACGCATGGCCGATCGGCGACGGGGCAGGTATAGTTCGGTTCTACGGTACATTGTGGGCTGCACCCATCGCCACCCTTGGTGTTTCCGTCATCGCATTGCTCGCCGGTGGCAAGATCCAGCACGCCGTCGCCGCAGAATTCGATGAGCGTGCACGGCTGTCCTTGGGCGGGGCAGTTCCAGCCCGCCTCGGTGAGACAGGTTGACGAGCATCCGTCGTTCGAGACGGCATTGCCATCGTCGCAGCTTTCCCCCGACTCCAGGATGCCATCGCCGCAAACGCTCGCAAATGGCTTGGTGCATGGACCACCCGTGTTGTTCGCGCCCTTGGGGCACGTCCAGCCGGACTCGACGGTCGTACAGGTCGCCGAGCAACCATCGCCGGCCACGGTGTTGCCATCGTCGCACACCTCGCCGGGATCGACGATGCCATTGCCGCAAACCCAGAGGTCGATGCATGCCGCGCCGGCGGTCGGACAGGCGTAGCCTGGCTCGAGGGTGCAGATGCCCGAGCAACCATCGCCCGGAATAGCGTTTCCGTCGTCGCATTCCTCCCCTCGTGAGGTCTGCACCACCCCGTCGCCGCAGTACTCCACCGGCGTGCATGGCTGACCGGGCTGGGGACAAGTCCAATGCAGCTCGACCTTGCATGTGGCACTACATCCGTCGCCGCCGGTGGCGTTGCCATCGTCGCACTGCTCTCCGGCCTCGACCATTCCGTTCCCGCAAACGCTGGGGGTCGCGACGGGTGTGCACGGCAGGCCGGGGGTGGCGCAGGACCAACCCACCTCGACCGAGCAAATCGACGAGCAGCCATCGCCGCTTAGGGTGTTGCCGTCGTCGCACGCCTCGCCGCCCTCGATCTTTCCGTCGCCGCAGACCCGCGTGGCGGTGTTGATGCACGGTGTGCCTGGGGTCGGGCACGCGTGGCCAGGCTCCAGGGTGCAAACGCCTGAGCAGCCATCGCCCGGGATGAGATTGCCGTCGTCGCACTGCTCGCCAGTCTCCAGGATGCCATCACCGCAGATCGCCACCTCGGGTGCGTCGATGCAATTACCGCATGCGTCCGGGCCAGGCGAAAGGCCACCATCATGGCCCAGCGGCGCATCGGCACCTGGGAGAACAATGACGAGCCCATCGACGGCGGCTGGGGATCCGTCGAAGGCAGCTTGCCCGCCGCCTCCCACCGATCCCACACCCCCACAACCGAATGCGAACAAAAGCGCGCCCAACCCCGTGGCCGCAGCCGCCCTATGGACTAGAGGACCATACGATAAGTGACTCTTCATGTTTTGCGGTATTAGTACCGCAAACCTCGCCAACGTTGAACAAGAAATGGGACTTAGCTGGTTCGCGCAGGAGAAGGCGTTGCCCGCGACCAGGAGCGTACCGTGCCAGCACGAGGTTGGTATGGAACGCGTGAGGTTAGCGGCGAGACGGAGATGGCGCGCTCACCAAGATCGTCTGCGCGCGTTTCCTGAGGATTCTCTCCAGGTCGACATGTCTCGCGCGACGACGATGCGATCCATGGTGGTACTATGCTACTTCATGGCAACGAACGTGCAGGGGTTCGATGGGCGTGAGAAGCGTCTTCTGCAAGATCGCCTGCGCCGCAGGTGTCGGAGCTTCCTCCAGTCGAAGCGCTACCGCCTCCGGTACTCCCCCCAGCCGTACCGCCCGAGGCCTTACCGCCGTGGCAGTTCCGCCGCTCGCCGTCCCGCCACTCAAGCTGCCTCCCGTGGCCGAGCCACCTGGTGACGAGCCGCCTGTGTCACTTGCCGCACCCTCATCAAGTGGCGTTCTCGGGGCCACGATTTGGACAAAGCCGTGGCCCTACCCACATTCGGCGCACGCTATTTCGATCTGGAAGACACAGCGTATCGATTAGAGGTGTGCAGATACGCCGCGGCTCGTCCAAACCGGCGCATTCCTCTTGCAAACTCCAAGGGACCACTCCAAACTATGCCGCCATGAGCCAACCTAGAACGCGCACTTACAAAAGACTCGTTCCCTTTTTCGCGGCTGTTGCCCTCACCCCACTTTGGGGCACGGCACCGGCGTCTGCGGCCGGCAAGTCGAACAAACAGGCGATGGAAGACTCCGCCCGCAAGGCATGCCTCGATGGCGACTACAGCCAGGGCGTCGCCACGCTGACCGAGCTGTTCATCGATACAAAGGATCCAACCTACATCTTCAATCAAGGCCGCTGCCTTGAGCAGAACCGACGCTACGAAGACGCCATCGCACGCTTTCAAGAGTACCTGCGTGCGGGGCGCAAGTCACTGGACGCGAGCGACAAGGCCGAGGCTGAACAACACATCGCGGATTGCAAGGAGATGCTCGCGCAAGAGAAGGGAACGGCGCCGCCTCCGACTGTCGCACAACCCCTGATCGCGCCGCCGGTCACGACGAAGCCCGAGCCCGCACCGGCGCCAGGAGCGGCCCTGATTGTTGTTCAGCCTGCGCCGGAAATAGCCCCCATAAGCGACGGAGCCGGCCTGCGGATTGCCGGGATCGTTGTCGCCTCTGTCGGCGTTGCCGCTGCTGCGGCCGGAGTTGTCTTCAACTTGAAGGCAAACAGCACGGTCGACAACATGTACACCGTCAAGGACGGCTACACCAAGGATTCCGATCGCAAGACGTACACGGCGATGGCATGGGTCGGCTACGGAGTCGGAGCCGCCTGCATCGTGACTGGAGCGATTCTCTATGGCGTGGGACTGAAATCGAAGCCCAAGCCCGAGAACAGTGTCGCGCTTCTCCCAACTTTCGGTCCCGACCAAGCGGGCGCCGTCCTAACTGGAGCCTTCTAATGAAGACCCTATTCAACGTCCGGCACCGAGCCGATTCTTCCTGGATGGGTCTTTGGACCCTTGTTATAGCTTCTATGGGGCTTGCGGCGTGCTTCAAGACGCCTGACCCCACGAAACTGAAGTGTGGCACAAAGGCAGGATGCCCGGCCGACTACTATTGCGATATCACATCAGGAAGCTCAGAAGGTCGCTGCCTCAAGGGCAGTGCGGGTGGAGCGGGAGGTGTCGCAGGCGGTAGCGGACTCGACGGCTCCGCCGGAGGTGGAGGAAGCACTACCCCGTACGACGGATCAGCAAAGGGAGGCACCACCGGCGACGCCAAGGGCGACACGACCGGCGACGCCAAGGGTGGGTCTTCGGGTTACGATGGTGGCGCGATTGATATTCCCTACACCTCAGGAGCTGGGGACAACGGCGCGACCTGCGCTACCCCCTCCGACTGCAACTCCGGTCAATGTGTCGAAGGGGTCTGCTGTGAAACCGGCTGCGCAGGAACCTGCATGTCCTGCAAGCAACTTTTGACCGGCAAGCTCGATGGAACCTGTGCTCCGGTGGCCACCGGAAAGAAGGATCCGAACAACGCCTGCAAGGACGAAACTGCTGCCAATGAATGTGGCACCGACGGATTCTGCGATGGCGCTGGCGCCTGCCGGATGATTGGTACCGACCACGTGTGCGCGACGGCCGCATGCAACGGAACCCAGTTTACACCGACGTCCACCTGCGACGGGAAGGGCGCGTGCAAGGCGGTCACTGCCACCGATTGCGGTTCAGCCCCGTGCGATCTCGTGGATGGATGCCGAACCTCGTGCGCGACGGACAAAGATTGTCCAGCCGGGTACTGCAATGCAACAACCCAGCGTTGCGCCGCCCAAAAAATCAACGGCGACACATGCAGTGCCACGAATGAATGCACCTCTGGCTTCTGTGTCGATGGCGTCTGCTGCGACAAAGCCTGCACGGACAACTGCATGGCATGCTCCGCCTCGTTGACTACCGCGAAGTCTGGTATTTGCAGCGCCGTCAAGGTTGGTACGGATCCACGAGACAGCTGCGCCGCAGACACCACCAACCAGTGTGGCCTGGATGGCACGTGCGACGGAGCCGGTGCATGCCACATGACCGGCACGGATTACGTCTGCAAGGCCGCGACCTGTACTGCCGGAAGCTTTGTCCACGCGGCAACCTGCGATGGCAAGGGCACGTGCGGCACGCCGCTCTCCGAGAGTTGCGGAGCCTTCACCTGCGACCCAACAAACGGGTGCCAGAAGGCCTGTGCCGCTGATACAGACTGTACCGGAAAGAGCTACTGCGACACGACCACCAAGACCTGCACCGCACAGAAGGACAATGGAAAGACCTGCGCGGCTGCAAATGAATGCACCTCTGGCAATTGTGTCGATGGCATGTGCTGTGACGGCAAGTGCAACGGCGCGTGTAGCTCGTGCAAGAAGACCGACACCAATGTCGCCGATGGTACATGTGCCTCGGTCGTAGCCGGCGAGGATCCCTACAACAGTTGCCAAGACGAGACCACCACCAATCCCTGCGGAAACACTGGCAACTGCGACGGCGCCGGGACCTGCCAGAAAGTCGACAAGAACAAGACCTGCGGCACGGCATCGTGCAGTGGCGCAACCTTCACGCCCGCGAGCATGTGTGATGGCCTTGGCAACTGCAAAGCTGGCACCCAAACCAATTGCGGGCAATACCAGTGCTCGGTCACGACCGGCTGCTTGACGACATGCCAGAGCGACGCGGACTGCTCCACGAGCACGTACTGCGACAGCACAAAAGTCTGCAGCCCCAAGAGGACTCCCGGTCAACCGTGCGTCGGCACCGACGGAACCAAATGCACGACCGGCAATTGCGTCGATGGTGTTTGCTGCACGACCGCCACCTGCTCGTCGTGCTACGCGTGCAACATCAACGGAAATGGGACATGTGCTGCAGTCGCCTCGGGCACCACCGATCCTCGGGCTGTCTGCAAGGCTTCAAGTGTGACGTGTGGTCAAGACGGCAAGTGCGATGGCAGTGGAAATTGCACCTACTCCCCGGCCGTCAGCGGAACATGCTCAGCAACGACCTGCACCGGTTCGACCAAGACGACCAGCACCTGCAATAACTCACACACCTGCGCGGGGACCCAGTCGGCATGCCCGAATTCGCTGAAGTGTAATGCGGCCGGGACGGATTGTCTTGGAAGTTGCACGAGCAACAACGACTGTCTCAGTGGCTACTATTGTTCAGGCGGCACGTGCCAGCAGCAGCTGACTCCGGGCACCACGTGCTCGAACGGCATCCAGTGCACAACCGGCAACTGTGCGGATGGGGTCTGCTGCGACACGGCTTGCACAGAGCAGTGCAAGGCGTGCAACCTCTCGGGCCACACCGGGACTTGTTCGTGGGGCTCAGGAGCATCTCGTCATGGGAGCGCCTGCACTACCGACAACTCCTCTTGTGGAGGATCCTGCGACGGGAGCCACGACACCTGCCAATACCCGACGGTGGGAACGAGCTGCTCGACGGCGACATGCTCGAATGACCTGGCCACCACGATCGCGAATGCGTGCAATGGCGGTGGCAATTGCGTCTCTGCAAACCAGACCTGTTCCTCAAGCCAGTACTGCACCGGCACACCGGCAAGTTGCCAAGGCAAGAAGAGTAACACCAGCAGCTGCAGCCTACCCATCGAGTGCTCAAGTACTATCTGCAACAACAACGTCTGCTGTAGCAGCAGCCAGACGGGCTGTGGTGGTAATAAGTGCTGTACCTCGGGACAGACTTGTAGCAACGGCGCCTGCTTGACCAACAACGGCGGCACCTGCGGCAGCAGCAGCACATGTACCTCCGGCAACTGCTCGGGGGGGTATTGCTGTGCAAGTGGCGCCATCGGATGCAACGGCGCGTGCTGCAGCGGTGCCACACCGTACTGCGTCGGAGGGGGGTGCAAGCAGTGTGCGACCAACGCCAACTGTACCGCGAGCGGCTATACCGTCTGCTCAAGCCAGTATACGTGCACCTGTGACGAACCGAGCGCGGCCAATGCCCTGCGGAACCTTAATCCTGGATTCGATCAGAATCTCAACGGCTGGACTCCGTATGGCGTGACCTGGGATCATACGGATGCCGCCGGCTGTTCCTGGTCGGGGTCGGCGTATTTGTTGAACTCGGGTCAACTAGATGGGTGCGTTCCCCTGCCCAGCACTGCCAACGGGAGCACTAATTACGTTTTCGGCCTCATGGCGAAGGGCACGGGGGTCAACTGTATGATAGGTGGTGGTTACGCCTCCGACGGCGCCTGCACAAACCAGCTGAACGCCGATTTCGTGATCATGAATGTTGCGGCCAGCAACTCCTGGACTCCTGCGAGCCAGGTCGTCACGCCTCCAGCCGGCACCAACAGCGTTGGGGTGGCGTGTACCGGCACCGGTAGCGGCGAATACATCGACAACCTCTATTTTGATCTCAACCAACCGGGGAACGGTTTCTGAAGAAGCGGCTCTGTGGCATCGGAGGCTCTGTCACCATGGAGCACGCTCGGGAGCGAAGGAGGTTCAAGCGCCATTCTTGAATGTCGACAGTGCGATGCAGGCCGACTGGCGTCAGCGGACAGGAGTGGGCGGTGTCGAGCGGCGGACACACACAAGGGCGCATTCGGCAACCCGACGTCGTGGAAGTAATTCGACTTGGCCGCGACCGATGTCTTGGGTGAGGACTTCGACATCGTGTACTTCAACGGCGCGAGCTTCGACGGTCGCGACGTCTATTACGTCCCAGGGGATGGGACCTTGGTCGTGCGTTACGACACGCAGGGAGACTTCGCTTCGGCCGGCGCCTGGACATCCGTCGACTTGTGGCTGACAGGCGCCAGCGCCGGTTTCACGGGCGCCGCCTTCGACGGAGAGTGCCTTTACCTCGCCCCGCGCGGCCTGGGCCCGATCATGCGCTTCGACGCCGCGCCGCAGGCACCCCCGCCCGGCTCCGGGCCATCCTTCTACTAGGTGGCTGGTGTCGAACGCCATTTTCTGAAAAGTCGTCCTCGTAAGTGATCGGAATTGATCAGGTTTTTCTGGCACGAATCCTGCCGAAAACGAAAAACACCAGCCACCTAGAGCGCCTAGGCAGCGGCAGTCGGTCGGGGCTGGGAAGCCTCAAAGGACATCGCAACCGATGCTCGGAAGATAGCGAAGTTGTGCGAGCTGACGTGCAGGGCAAGCGCTGACCGGCGCCCCCGCCCGATCCGGCCCGGACGGGGGGCGCCTCATCCTGCGCTGCCGGCCGGAAGGCTTGCTCAGAACTGCGCGATGAACTTCCAGGCCAGCGGTGGAATAAAGGCCTTCAGGCCATCTTCCCCGACCGTGGTCCCGTCATCTATGCTCGACGGGGTGTGCGGGCCATCGAACGTGCACACCTTGACAGGATAACCCGCCTTGCACCCTTCGAAGTCGTAGCAGACGTATTTCTTGCTGCCAACCGTCGCCGTCGGGAGCGTTGAGGGAATCGTACAGCCATTTGCCTTAGCGTGTACCATGACGCAGCCCTCCCCGCCGCTCGTGGCGTTGCCCCACGTACACGTACCATCGCTCATGCCAGTCGTACTCATATAGGCGATGGGACCAGACGCGGTGTTCGGGCCGAATTGGCTCGGTGCCATCGTGACAGCGGCGCGCAGCTTCGAGGCACGTCCGTTCGACAGACCGTAGCTCATCATCGCTCCGTAGCTGAAGCCGGTGGTGAAGACCCGGTTCTCGTCGATACACAGGTTATCGGTGACCAGCTTGAGCAGGTCGTCGAAGTAGACGCTGTCTTTGTCGTAATTCCATAGCGAGCCTGCGGGGTCTGTGTCGGGCGCTACGAAGATGGCGGGTTGGTTCGCATTGAGCGCTTCGCGACGGAGCCCGAAATAGGCATAGCTTTTGGCGTCGAAGTTGGGGCCATCACCCGCGGGATGTAGGCCCGTCGCATTGCCGGTGTCCGAACCACCCATCTGGCGCCAGGAGAAGATCAGGCGATAGGGTTTCGTCGGATCGTAGTCCGCCGGAACGTCGATGATGACGAGACGAGCCTTGCCGCCGCTCGTAACCCCGTTGAGTCTGGTCGACGTGGTAGGAGCGCCGGAAACCGACGAGCCGCCGGTCGTCAGGGTTTTCAGGCCATCGGTCTTGCCGCATCCTTTGCTCGGAACCGCGGCGGAGGGGTCTCCGGCACCACCGTCCAAGCCGGTCGTGCCGCCCAAGCCAGTCGCGCCACCCGAGCTTGTTGCGCCACCCGAACCGGTCGCACCGCCACTGCCAGTGGCGCCGCCCATGCGTGTCGCGCCACCCGAACCGGTCGCACCGCCACTGCCAGTCGCGCCACCCATGCTGGTCCTGCCGCCCGAGTTGGCCGAGCCACCTGAGCTGGTCGTGCCACCCGAACCGCTCGAGCCGCCTGCAACGGTCGCGCCGCCCGAGCCGCGGCCACCGCTACCGGTCATGCCGCCCGAGCTGGTCGCACCGCCCGAGCTGGTCACGCCGCCCGAGCTGGTCACCCCGCCCGAGCTGGTCGCACCGCCTGTGCCCTGTGTGCCGCCATTGGCGCTAGCGCCTCCTTGGCCGGCAGTACCTCCGGTTCCTGAGGAACACCCGACGAACCCTAGAAGGAGTGGGAGAGCGACCGCATTGAATCGTGCTACGCGCATGCAAACCTCCACGACGAAGCCACCGTGCTCTGCATGGAGCGCCCTGTGCACTCCTCGTCGAATGCCGACTCCGACGCTGGCGCACCAAGCCTGTCCATGGCTACTCTGCAGAAATACTTCATCACCCGTGCAGTGGCGCGAGGGTCGCGATTCCGTCTTGGCCCTACGATCCGCGTCTTGGCCCTCGATCCGAGGGTTATTTCCCCTTGCTGTCCGAAAACTGAGCGAACAGTCAACCCGAAGGTCCGCCTCAAGCCGACCCGCCAGGTCGATATGTTCGAGTAGGCCGCACGCCCCGCCGCAGGGCGCCGCAAGGCCGGCGTCTGCCGATCGAGGGCTTGGCTCCAGGCGGACGGCTGGCAGGTCCTGAACACCCGTCCCTGATCGGTGCTGCCGCCGCTCCTTGGTCTCAACATCTTGTCCGCAAGTAGAGAGGACAGGCAGAAGGTGACCGGCCACGCTCCACCCGGTCATTGCAACGGAAAGTCGAACCTCGCACCACTGCACCAGGGATGAAGATGCTCCTGACAGGACGATGTTCGCACGGACCATGCAGTGCCAAGACTCGAACCGAGGTATGTCCGATGAATAGAACAGGGAAATCGATCACCAGCATCGGACTCGCAGCTCTCATCGCGGCCTGCAGCTCGACGGGCACGACCACTCCTCGGAATGGAGGTTCTGGTGGCACGAGCGTTGCCAGCAGTGGCGGTTCGACCGGGACAGTGAAGGGCGGCGCGGGGGGCGGCTCGGGTGGTAGTGCGACGGGCGGCGCGGGCGACAGCCTCTCCGGTGGCTCAGGTGGCACCCCGCGCGGCGGCGCGGGCGGAGGCTCGACCGGCGGCGCGAGTGGCGGCTCGGGTGGCAGCCCCACCGGTGGCTCGGGGGCGAGCATGACCGGCGGCACGAGCGGCGGCTCGGATGGAGGGGCAGCGGCAGGCGCGGGTGGCACCACGAGCCCCGGCACGGGCGGTAGCGCGCGCGGCGGCTCAGGCGGAGGCACGAACGGAGGTGCAAGCGGCGGTTTGGACGGCAGCGCTGGCACTAGCGGTACCGGTGGCTCGACTGACGTGTGCCCCAAGTCGCAGGCCCAAGCCTGCTACTACGTGTCACCCTCCGGCAGCGACACCAATGACGGATCCGTGGGCGCGCCCTTCCAGACGATCACCAAAGCCCGCGACGTGGTTAGCACGGTCAACACCAATATGACCGGCGACATCTACGTCTATCTGCGAGGCGGCGACTACCGGATCACCAGCCCCATAACCTTTGCCGTGAAAGACTCGGGCACGGGCAACCACCGCATCTACTATCAGGCTTACCCCGGCGAAACGCCTATCATCAACGGTGCACAGAAAGTCACGGGGTGGACCGTGAGTAGCGGCGGCGTTTACAAGGCCACGCTCGACCGCAAGACCAAGTTGCGGAACCTCTACGTGAACGACGCACGCGCCAACATGACCAGCAAGACCGTCTCCTGCAAAGGCTCGACCGGAAGCTACGCCGTGACCTCCGGGCAAGCCGCCTGGGCATGGGCCAGTGGCAGCGGCTTCGACGGGGTCAACTACAACACGTCGGATGTGCCGGACATCACCTCCAACAAAGACGATCTGGAGATCGTCAACCAAACCACTTGGAACGAGAATATTGTCTGCGTCAGGGATGTGGTCACCTCCGGCAGCAACCGGGCGCTGATGTTGCAGCAACCCTACGGGGCCATCGCCCAGTTGCCGGACTCGGGCGCCGCCTTCGCCGCCTCGGGCTCGCACACGATCTTCAATGTGTTCGCCTGGTTGACATCTCCGGGCCAGTTCTACTTCGACAAGACGACGGGGACGCTCTACTACTATCCCCGAACGGGTGAAGACATGAGCACCGCGGATGTGGAGGCGCCGGTCGCCGAGACGCTGATCGACGTCGCCGGCACCTCGAACACGAGCAGGGTCAAGAACATCACCTTCCAAGGGATCACCTTCGCCAACACGGACTACAATCTTTACAAGGTCGAAAGCTCATACGGCAAGTCGAGCGTCCAGGGGGCCACGATCTACATCGCCTATGGCAAAGGCAAAAGCATCCACGACTGGAAGTACGAGATCCTCGACACCCTCCCCTCTGCCATTATGGTGAATAGCGCCGATTCCATCGACGTCGTGGGCAACGTGGTCAAGCACAGTGGCAATGAAGGCATCTCGATGATCAACGACGTCATCAATTCCAACATCATCGGTAACTACGTCACCGATATCGCTGGAAGCGGCATGACGATTGGTCACCCGCAGCACGTCTACTTGGGAGACGGAGGTGCCCACGAGAAGTTCGCCAAAGGCGTGGAAGGCATTTGCACGAAGATCACCATCAACAACAACCTCGTGTACAACGTGGCCACGCAGCGCGGATTCGGCTCGCACGCGGGCGTCACTGCATTCTTCACGGATACGCTCACGTTCACGCACAACCACGTCCACACGGTCGCCTACAATGGCATCAACTTGGGATGGGGATGGCGAAACTTCACGGACTCCACCACCTGCAAGAACAACACCTGTAACAACAACCGCTTCACCAATATGATGACCCGATTGCACGACAGCGGCGCGGTCTACACTCTGGGCCAGATGCCTGGAACGGTCATCAACCAGAACTACGTCAAAGGGATCCCGAACAACTCGTCGGGGCCCACCTATGGTCTGCACAACGACGAGGGTAGCGCGTATATAACGGAAAACGACAGCGTCCTCGATATCGACAAGGGCGTCACCTACACCATCAACTGCGAAGACTATGGTGCAAAGCACGACCTGACGATTCTGAGGACCTACGCGACAGTCAACAAGATGGGGGCCAACCCTCCGAATAGCACCATCGACACGCCCGTCGTCGTTGCCGATGCCGTGTGGCCAGTAACCCAGTACGGGTTCGCCGTGAATTCGGGTGTCGAGGACAAGTATCGGAGCATCGTGCCGAGCACGGTGCTGCCGATCCAGGACTACGTGTTCCCCGCAAGCTGCGCGGCGCCGAAGGGAACCGCCACGCTCACCATCAGGAGCAGCGGTGATGCGGCGAACACCGTGTGGTTCGCTCCGGCCGGTACGACGACGTTTGCCGAGGGTGCCACCATGACGAAGGCCGCGGGCGACGCGACGGCGATTGCGGTTCCCACGACGGCAGGGAGTTACAAGCTGTTCGTCTTGGATTCACAGGGCAAAAAGCTGGGCGAATCCCAGGCGCTGCTGAGGGTGGGAGCGTAGCACTACTCACGTCAGCACCCTGACCTGTTCAGACGCCTCGGCGTGCCACGCTCGACGGCCGACCGGTGCCACACCCAGGCCAACCCGAAGATCGCTTCGCCGCGGCACGAATTCCCCTCCAGCCATGGAACCTTTTCCGGGGTGGCTGGTATGACTGGTTGCGAGTCCGCTTAGGGCTCGTGACCATGGACGATGGCTTTCTCATACGGCAAGTGCTCGGCGGCAATCGCGATGCGTTCCGCTTGCTGATCGTGCGTTACCAGCGGCCGTTGTTTCGTTTCCTGGGCGGGTTCGGGCTCGATCAGGCTGCGGCCGAGGAGCTGGCGCAGGAGACTTTCCTTCGCGCGTTCCGCGACCTATCTGGGTATGACGCGAGCAAGGCCAGCTTCTCATCATGGCTGTTCACCATCGCCAAGCACCTGGCAATGAACGAAACCGTGAGCAGTCGTCGCCGCGCCCCGCATGTGGATGAGCACCTGGCGAGGGACAGGAATACTCAACTTCTACGCTCGAGAGGCCGCGTGATGGCCGACAATGATTTGTTGGATAGTACGGGTCCATTCATGGACACGTCTCGATCAGGCGACTCACTTGGGATTGCGGCGAAGGACCCCCTCTAGGACGGGCAGTCGGAGCCGATCCTTGGGATCCGTCGACGCCTTCTTGAAAGCGACGATGGTCTCCAGCGACAAGACGCGCAACGAGCGGCCGGTGACCGTCATGACCAGCGACAGCGGCAACAATCGGTCGTAGTCCGCGCCGCCCTCGATGGCGCCGAGCGCATCGAGCGGACCAAGGTTGGTCACGAAGAGAGAGTGCCCTGGACCAAGCAGCGCATTCCGATTGGGTGGGAGAGGCGGTCCTGGGCGATTGCGGTATCGAGCCCCGACGCCTGCCAGAAACGCCATCAGTCGGTCGACATTATCGGCCGTCCTGCGGTGGACGATATCCACGTCGAAGGTCGTGATGGGCGCGCCCTGCACCACCGCCGCGAGTCCTCCCACCAGCACGAACTCGACGTCCGTCGCCAGCAGGCGCTCGAGCAGCGTTGAAAGCTCAGCGCTCTCCGCCATCTTGAGCATCCTTCACGGCTTTCCATCCCCGCCGGAGCAGCAGGACCGTGCGCACCATGCGATCGTTCTGGCGCAGGCGCTCTTCGGCAGTGAGCGCCAACATGGCGTCGATCAAACTTTCGTCGACCAACGCGGCTTCGGTTGAGTCGTTGACGCTGCCGTCGCCCATCGAGCGAGAAGATACCACCTCTCTTGCCCGTGTGTCCGGTGTCCTGGCGACGATCGCGTAGTGTCCGGAAAACGATTGCGGCGATTCTCGCATGAATTCGATGGGATATGGAGCTTGGAAAGGCAGGTATGAGGGGGCAGGGTACCTGAGGATGTTGCCCGCCGCGCTGCAGTTCCTCGTCGTGATGATCGCCTCGGCGATCAACGACAGGCTGCAGCGAAAGCTCGACTACGTGGCGGAGGAGAGACGCATCCTGTGGGAGAAAGTCGAGGCCCTGACCGAAGGCAAGAAGATCTCCTTCACCGCCCAGCAGCGGCGTCTCGCCGAGGCAGGTAAGTTGCTCAGCCTGAGGAACGCCGGAGGTGTTGCCAGCTCGTCAAGCCGGCGGATCAGAGCTCGGGTGTCAGTATCGATAGGTGGTCGGCCGACAGGACGACGAGAACGACGACGCCAGACGAGCTTCCACAGGGAACGGTGCCATCGGAGAACCTTCTGCGGGCGGACGATGGCGACGGCCGCGAGAAGCGAGGGGAACACCTTGGTCATGCCAGAGATGGCCAGCCGATCACGCACCTTGAGCCGCGGTGCGGGGCGGCCCTCCGTGGGGACGATGAGCTGCTGGCGGAGAAGAGCATTCTCAGCGAGGAGAGCGGCGCGGGAGCGGAGCAGGCTCATGAGGGCCCGGGCGAGGCTGGTCATCGGATCGTAGACCATCGCGGCAGAGTATCAGCAGATGTTGGGCCGCGGGCATCGGATCGGCCGGCGGTCGCGGATGAAACGGTCGGGTTCCGCATCACGGATCGAGTTCTTGCGGCCGACAGGCGGCGCGGTTTTAGCCGGCATCGAAAATTCGGGAACCTGGCATGACGGCGATTTTCGGAAATACTTGGGAGGAGGTTGCTCAGAAAGGGGGCCATCATGGCCGGTACACCGACAGAAAGCGAAATCCTTGCGATCGAGCGCGAATACTGGCAAGCCATGATCACGAAGGACGCGGGTGTCGTCTCTCGATTGACCGCTGACCCCAGCATCGTCGTCGGGGCTCAAGGCGTGGGCAGCGTCGGCAAGCAGGAAATAGGATTCATGGTCCAGTCCGACAAGTGGAAGCTGAGAGGGTTCGAATTCAGCGACGTCAAGCTCAAGTCGGTGGACGCAAATACCGTCATCGTCGCGTACTCGGTGAAGGAGGACCTCGAGGTCGACGGCAAGCGGCTGGTGCTCGAAGCCAACGACGCCTCCGTGTGGTCACGTCGGAGCGGTGCGTGGGAATGCGTGCTGCACACCGAAGCGGTCAAGGGCGATCCCTTCGGTCGAGATCGGAAACAAGCAGGCTCATAGAGGCGTGTGCGCGGGTAGCGGCGCAGCGCCCTGGTCGTGCAGCGGTTACCGGAGCACACGTTGGCGAAGGACAATGGTAAGATCATGTCGAAGCTCCGATGTTTGCCTCTCTGATCATCGCGACGTTGCTCAGTGCTGCGCCCAGCAGCGGCAGTCCGCCTGATACGGTGGGCTCGCCTTCCGCGACGAGCCCGGTGAGACCTACTGACGTCTCGACTGTCCCTGCCGGCGGCGCAGCCGCGCCGTCTCGCCCGCCCGTCGCGCCGCTGCCAGCCGACCAGACCAGGGCGGAGTACGAGCGGAAGTTCATCGACATCTCGGACCAGCCGACGCTCGACTGCGGAGGGGGGACGTGCACGCAGACCGTGCTTGACGTGCCGACCCAAGGCAAGACGTTTCGGCGCACGCTCGATCCTGCCGAGTTCTATCGGGCGGTCGGGCGCGCAGACCTTGCCCAGAGCTACGAATCGGCCGAGCTCAAGCGGCATCTGGTCGCGGGGATCGGCACCGCCGTGGGCTTGGGCATGGTGGCCTTCTCCTTGGTGTGGCTCTCCGAGCACCAGCCGCGAAGCCTCAACTGCGATCCAACGACCTTGTCGAGCAGTTCCAGAGCTGCACCCAGGCGTCGCAAAGCCAGTTCCAGCGTCAAACCGACCGGAACACGGAGGTCTTCTCCGGGCTGAGCATCGGGGCGGGGGTCATTCTTGTCGGCTCCTGGATCTATGCGCTTACGGATGCCAACCCGGTCTCTCTCGAGGAACGGCGCCAGCTCGCTCGCGATTACGACCAGAAGCTGGCCACCCACCTGGGTGTTCCGGTGAGTGAAGAGGAGGCACCCAAAGTGCGGCCCGATGCCGTTCGGCTGACTCTTCAGCCGCAAGTCTCTTCGCGCGGCGGTGGGCTGACTCTGGCGGCTACTTTCTGAACGAACGGTCACGCTGCCCGCGTATTTTGGCTGCGCCGATGCGAGACCACGCGCCGTGGCCTAAGGTTCATGGAGCTGATGTGGCTGAGGAGCTTGGCAAGATAGCCACGATCGCGGCGGCGGAAACGATTCTGCGTTGGCACCGAGAACTGGTGGCGAAGTTGCTGCTCACGATGGCCCGTGACAACGAGGGGGAGGCTATACGCGGATCAAGGGCGCGCTGCGCTTGCTGTTCGAGCGTGAGGCCGCTGGCGGCAAGCTCGCAGCGGATGAGGAGTCCCGTTTCGTCGCGCTCCTCGACGAGATCTGGTGGCAGCTCGATCCGGCCGAGCAAGGGTTGATCGACCAAGAATTGTGCGAGTCGAAACCGCTGGAAATTCGCGAAGAGTTTCACCTTGTCGATTGTGAAGTGCCGGAAGGCGGCAGCGCACTTCCGCGAAGGGCGGCCTGAACGCGCGACCACGTCAACCGAAGCGAGAGGCTGTGGCTGTCCCTAGTCCGCTCACGCACCCGTGGGTCGGAGAGCGCTCAGGTCGGTCGCCACCAGGCAGAACACCCGCGCCCCGTTGTCCTGGATGCTGCTGGCCGAGAGATAGGCCGGAACCTCCCGGCCGCCGGTGTTGAGCAGCGCGATCTCGGTGCGCCCCTCCCCGGTGATAGCCTGGCGTAGCAGCGCATCCACCGCGGGCTGCGAGCGCTCGGAGAGCCACCGCCGCAGCGGGCTGCCCATGACCTGCTCCAGCGGGGCCAGGAGCATCTTGGCGAAGCGCGAGTTGCAGTAGAGCACCACACCGTCCTTCCCCATCGTCAACGCGCCCTCGCTGATGGCCTCTACGAGCACGCGGAACGAGTAGATGGACCACTCCAGCGAGTAGATGCGCGGGCCATCGGGCCCCTCGACAACCAGCGACTCCACCTCGCCGCTGCGGATGGCATCCAACGCCTGCTGCGACTCCTCGAGCTGGCGCTCCAGCTCGTCGATCCGGTCGTGCAGCGCCTTCGTGTCGTCGGTCATCAGGCCCGCTCCCGGATGTCCATCCCGAACAGCACGCGGTCGAGGTTCGACAGGTCGCCGATGAGGCGGCGCAGAGGCGCCGGCAGCACCTTGACCAGGGTCGGGGTGGCGATGATCTGATCGTTCTTGGCCAGGGCTGGTAGCTGGTAGATGTCGATCACCTCCAGGTCGTAGCGGCCTGCGAGATGCTCGTCGCACACCTGCCGCACCTGCTGGATGGCGCGGGTGGACCCGGCAGTGGTGCCAGTGACGTAGAGACGAAGCAGGTGGCGCGACACATCGGCGACGGTCTTGGCGGCGCTAGGGAGCGTGTGGATCATGCTTCTCATAGCTACTTGCTCCTCTCACAGCTCCTTGATGTCCAGCCCCACGAGCACTCGCCGGACGTTGGACAGGTCGCCGATGATCTTCTTCACCGGGTTCGGCAGCCTCCTCACCAGCGTCGGGATGGCGAGGATTCTGATCGCCACACCCGAGCGCCGGGTTGCGCAGCAGATCGATCACCTCGATGCGGCACTTGCCCGTGAGGCGCTCGTCGCAGATGTGCTGCAGGTTCGAAAGCGCGGCCACCGCCTTGGCGGTCCGGCCAGCGATGTAGAGCCGGAGCTCCCACACCGGCTTGGGCACGGTCTTGGCCTTGGTGGCCCTGCCTTTCTCACGTCGAATCGTCGCTGGCCTGGTCATGTGCGGTGCCCCTTCCCCTCGTGCTTCCCGTTGTGCTTCCTGTTTGCGCCCGGCGCCCGCGCGAAGGCCTGCCGGCTCCTGGCCATGGCGGCGCGAGCCGCGGGGGCGCCGTCGCGCTGGCGGATCCGTTCCTGGATGTCTCGTTCGAGCTCCGCGTCCTCGACGGCGAACTCGCCCTGCAGGGTGGCGAGGCGGCCATCGAAGGCGTTGCGGCGGATGCCCCGTAGCGCCTGCTGGCGCGCGATCTCCTCCTCCTGCAAGGCGACCTGCGCCTGGTCCGCGGCCTCGCGGGCCAGCCGGGCCGACCCGGTCAATACGCCGCTGGGCCCGAGGTAGGTGTCGAGCAAGAGCACACCCTGGTCCGAGATCCTGATACTCGGTCGTCTGGTTGGAGTGGGCCATGCCGCGCGACTTGATGATGTCCAGGGTGCGGTTGCGCTCCCCACCGCCGCGCACCACATCCAGCACCAGCCAGGTGTCGATGAGCGAGGAGATGCCCACCGCGGTCTGCTGCGTGTTGGCGCCACCCTCGGTGAGACTGGTGAACAAGGTGGTGATGCCCCTGGTCTTGAGGAAGTCGAGGAGCCGGGTGAGCATGGAGTTGCTGCCGAGTTGGCTACCCGAGCCGACGAGGTTGGAGATGGGGTCGATGACCACGAGCGCCGGCTGTCGCTGGTTGACCGCCTTGTGAATGCTGAGCAGGTGCATCTCCAGGCCCTGGACGTGTACGGGCGAGAGGCCACGAGGTCGAGCCTGCCGCTCGCGGTGTAGCGCCCGAGGTCGATGCCGATGGAGCCCATGTTGCGCAGGAGCTGGGCGGACGATTCCTCGAAGGCGAAAAACAGGCAGCGCTGGCCTTTCTCGCAAGCGGCGCGCACCAGATGGGCGGCGATGCTGGTCTTGCCGGTGCCGGCAAAGCCGGAGCAGAGGATGGTGGTGCCCTTGAAGTAGCCGCCGCCGAGCATCTCGTCGAGCCGCTCGATGCCGGTGGAAACTCGTTCGCTGGAGGCCTCGTGATCGAGGCGCAGCGACGTGATGGGCAGGACCGAGATGCCGGTCTCGTCGATGAGGAAGGGGTACTCGTTGCTGCCGTGGGTGGTGCCCCGGTACTTGACGACCCGCAGGCGGCGCGTGGAGATCTGGTCGGTGACCCGGTGGTCGAGGAAGATCACGCAGTCGGAGATATACTCCTCGAGCCCCTGACGGGTGAAGGTGCCCACCCCTTGCTCGCCCGTGATGACGGTGGTCATCCCCTGGTCCTTGAGCCAGCGGAACAGGCGCCGCAGCTCCGAGCGCAGGATGGCGGGGTTGGGCAGGGAGCTGAACAGCGATTCGATGGTGTCCAGCGCCACGCGCTTGGCGCCCACGCTCTCGATGGCGAGCCGCAGCCGCACGAACAGGCCCTCGAGGTCGAACGCACCGGTCTCCTCGATCTCGTTGCGCTCCACGCGCACGTGGTCAATGGCCATCTGCTTCCGCTTGACCATCTGGCGCAAGTCGAAGCCGAGGGAGACCACGTTGGTGGCCAGCTCCTCCTCGGTCTCCTCGAAGGACATGAAGACGCCGGGCTCGCCGTGCTCGACCGCGCCGCGCACGAGGAACTCCATGGCGAAGAGCGTCTTGCCGCAGCCCGCGCTGCCACAGACGAGCGTGGGTCGCCCGCGCGGCAGGCCGCCGCCGGTAAGCTCGTCGAGGCCCGCGATGCCCGAGGGAGCCTTGTCGAGAGAGCGAGAGGTGGGAATCCCCGAGACCGTGCGTGGTCGGGATGTTGTTGACGACTTGGGCGTTGGTCGCACGTAATCCTCTCGATCCTGATTACCCCGCCGACGCCGACGCGGCGCCAATGGCAGATGCCTGACGTCGGATCTTTAAGCAGTTCCCGTGCCACCGGTGGCCCGTGTGTTTTCGACCACTTGCCGTCCGCTTCTCGATCCGCACAATCACAATGAATTACTATTTCACTCAGATCGAATGAGCTGCCTGTCCGCCGAAATAATGCCGATCAATGCCCCCACGCTCCCAAGACCGCCGCAAGCATTCGTCGTTACAGGGACGGGGCGGCGCCGCCGTGAGCCCAACATGGGGTGGGATTTGGCGCGCGAACGCGCGGAGAGCAGACAGCGGTCACACGAATCGCGTGCCGCGTGCCTTGCGCCGGTGTCCTGCAGCGGTTGGTTTCAGGCGACCCGTGCGTAGTACTCGTGATGGAGCCCGCCGAGGACCGGGCGAGAAACAACCACGCGACAGGGCTGCCGCGGCGCCAGCCTCAGCTTTTGCCAGCCGGGTGCAACCTGGAGGCAAGGGGAGAAAACAGGGTGACACTCCCCCTCCGATTACCTCATTCCTACCTCATGCAGCCGATTACCTCATGTTGTCTCGGCGCACAAAAAAAAGCCCTGGGATTACCAGGGCTTTGGAGCGGGCGAAGGGACTTGAACCCTCGACGTTCACCTTGGCAAGGTGCCCACCAACCTCGTGATTTCAATGGTTTAGCGGACTTGAAAGGCGCGAAACGACTCGAAAAGACCTGAAACGACGTGAAAAGCACTCCCAGATTACCTCATTCCTACCTCATGCTGGAGGCGACTACCTCATGCGGACGCGATGCCTCCTGGACAGAAACGGGTATGATGGCGTGAACATGGGACAAGGGCAGACCGACACGGATTGCGCCATCGAGGCGATGCGCATCGCCGGGTTTCAGCAAATGACGCCAGCCCAGAAAATTGCCCTCGCCGGGGCCCTGACCCGAAACATTCGCCAGCTCGCCCTGGCCGGAATTCGGCTGCGATACCCGGGCATCGACGAGCGCGAAGCGATGCTACGGCTCGCAGCGATGAGTGTTGATCGCGCGACCATGGTGCATGCCTTCGGCTGGGATCCCGAACGCGCCACATCCTGATCGGCGATGGCAATCTCAGAGCCCATCGAGGTGACCCTGGCCGTGACTAGCGTCTTGGAGCGCCTGGGGATCGAGTATGTGGTGGGTGGTTCGCTGGCCACTTCGTTGCACGGCATTCCGCGCGCGACACTCGATGTGGACATTGTTGCAGATCTCCGGATGGCTCACCTCGATCCCTTCGTCGCCGCCCTGAAGGCATCCTTTTTCGTCGACGCGGACATGGTAAAAGACGCAATCCGACGACGCTCCAGCTTCAACATCCTTCACCTCGCGACCATGTTCAAAGTAGACGTGTTCGTGACCGCGGCGGACGAACTGTTGTCGATTGAACTCTCCCGCAAGCGACGGGTTCGCGTTTTGGAGGAACCGCAGTCCGACCTATTCGTCGCCAGTCCTGAGGACATGGTGTTGCAGAAGCTCATGTGGTACCGCGACGGCGGTGGTGTCTCGGATCGGCAATGGGGCGATGTGCTCGGTGTGATCAAGACTCAAGGAAATCGATTGGACTTGGCCTATCTCCACCTGTGGGCAGGCCGGAAGGGGATCGGCGAGCTCTTGGAACGCGCCTTGGCCGAAACCTGATCAGAATTTCCGAGTGCGTACCGACACGAATCTGCGCTAGGAGCGCGTTGCGCATAGGGCGCAGCGGGCTCCCCTCGCTGCGCTCGGGTCGCCCGGCGCAGAAAGCGAAGAAGGAGGATCGACAAGATCAGTCACAGCTGCGAATCACGACATTCCAGACATTTCGTCATGCAGATGCAACATGCGCGAATTTGCCAGCTGCGTGCGCGGACATTCCGCGTTTTCGTGTACGCAACATCGGCACCCCCAATATCGTTCGGGTTTTCGATGGTGGTTGAGTCCCGGCGGTGCTGTCCTCGTGATGATGAACACCCTCACAGCCACGCCGCGGACGCGCCGCGCGTACGACCATCGCCTCCGGGAGCAGGTGATCCGCAGCGGCGCCAGATGCCTGCCCAAGCACGTCGCCATTCCCGCGATCCACCGTCTCCACCTGGACACGGCGCGGCCCGCGCCCGGTCGTCAGCATCGAGCCGATTGAGCAAGACCGGCAGCAGTTGCTCGACTCGCTCGCGAAGCTCGAACGCCGAGCGCGAGTCCACGCCCGTGGTTGGTCGAAGGCCGAGGCTGGCCGCCGCTTCCTCGTCACCGACGACACCGTTGCCAGCTGGAGCGGCCGGATTGAGGAGGACGAGCCCGGCGCGCTCGTGAAGTCCACCGTCCCGGTCAACAAGTTCCCCGACTTCGTCGCAGCCATGGTCATCAAGCTCAAGACGCTCTTCCCCATGATGGGCCGGCGACGCATCGCCGGATTCCTCGCCCGCGCCGGCCTTCATATCGCGGCGAGCGCCGTCAGGCGCATGCTGAACCGCAAGCCCGCAGCCCAGCCTCCAGCCCCACTGGCATCCGCCGACAATCCCGACCAACCTCCAGCTGTGGCCAAGCCGTGTACCGTGATCGCGAACGACCCAAACCACATTTGGGGCCTCGACGCGACTGTGCGCCGCAAAAACTCCGTGCGGAACAGCACGCGGCTGGGATTTTGTCCATTGCCGGCCGCAGAGAGGACTGTAGACGCACAGCGTCCTGATCCGAACCTCTCATTTGCCGCTATCCGGTGGTTTTGACGCGATTTATTCCAAGATTCTGCATCACAGCATCTTCAGCAATTGGCGGTCGAACTTGCCCTGGACGAATCCGCGCTGTCCATGAAGCATCGCGCGAGAGTGCCAGCGGGTGTGAGTCGTAGGTCGCTCTGATTGCGACCATGACGGAATGCATTGATGTCCCGGTCCGGGCCCGGCGGTTGAGGGAAGGTCCTATCCGTCTGCCGCTTCCGGCAGTCGCGGTCATAGCCACACGAGCACGGAAGATCCCAGCAGCTTGCTGGTCGTACGGAGTTTTTGCGGCGCACAATGGTCGCGGGAATTATTGGGCTGGCGATAATTGCTGGGCAAAGCCTTTGCCCGGCAGACTTCGGTGTGCGTTCGCTCACCCGTGCCAGACGCTATTGCGACTTTTCTCGCCACTCATGCTGCTGGGCTCGCGGATACTGACGTGATGAAGCTCCGTTGCGCCTCGTGGTTGTTGTTGATCGTCGGCTGCACACTGCCACTCGCCGGCAATGGCTGCAGCAACAGCACCAAGGCATCTTCGCCCGACGCCGCGGCCCATGCACCGATGTCCAGCGGCGGACCGTCGAGCGGAGGAGACTTGGGCATGGTCGGAGGTTCGGCGGGGAACTCGGGCAAGGACGGTGGTGGAGTAGTGACTGGGGGCGCCGGTGGAAGCGGTGGCACGACGATATCCGGCGGAGCGACGGGCTCCGGCGCAGCACCCGGCTACGGTGGGGCTGTGGATGGCGGTGACGTGGATTCCACAGGAACGATGGGGATCGGTGGAACCGGTGGTGAGGGCGGGGCGATGGACGGGGGTGGTGGACCGCTCGGCGGCGCCGGCGGCATAGACGGGGCCGTCCCGATCGGCGGAGGGTTGGGCAGCGGTGGCAGCAGTGGGGTCGGGGGGAACGGCGACGCCGCACTCGTCACCGGCATCGACGCCGGCACCGATGCCGTTCGCCAGTTCGCCTGCGGAAGCGAAGAGTGCGCCGTTGGCGAAACCTACTGCCGAGCATCGCGGGGCGGCACGGGGGGCTCCAGCGGAAGCTCGGGCGGTCCTCCTGGGTTCTGTAATCCGTTCCCCGCCGATTGTGCGACCCGGCTCGATTGCACCTGCCTTTGCGGCAGCCCGAGCTGTTTTGGAATGACGAGCCAATGCGACGTCTCCGATGGCGCCGTCTATTACACATTATTCAATCCGTAGGCACGCGCGAACGCCAGGTATAGGGGCGGATTGACAGAACCTTCGATTCTCGAACATTCTCAGATGCGATGCGGTGATAGTAAAGGGGCGCTCGAATTGCTTGCGTGCCGAGTGACCGCACCCTCGAATGACCTACCCGCTCGCTAACCGCGCAGACACGGTCGTGTTGGCTACTTACCGCAGCTGCGTACGAGGACCTTCCGCACTTTCATGTACGCAACAGCGGCAGTGCTGAAATCACGGAGGAATCTGCAAAACGGAAAGGCTGGCTTGCTGACCGAGGCAGCGATCGCAGGACATCGCTCGGTTCGCCGTAAGACGCGCCGCCCTCGCCTTCTCCCGGGCCGCTGCCAGCTCCGCGGGCAGGTTGGCAGCCGCGCCGAAGTACATCTCGTCAGGGGTCTGGCCATGGAAGGCCGCATGTGGCATCCGGGTATTGTGCTGCTCGACGTAGAACTCGACGAGGGCGCGGAGCCGCTCGATCGAGTCGAGAGAGTTGAGGTAGAGCCACTGGTGCTTGAGCGAACGCCAGAACGCTTCGATCATCGAGTTCGAAAAGGCGACATCGACCTGGGCGAGCACACGGTCCAGACAGGCACTTAGCAGCGTGGCCTCCACCGCGCCGTTGACGTTCTCGACGCCCGAGTCGGCGTACAGAAGCGGCCGACCGGCGAAGACGAGATGCCTGCCAGCGGCGAGAAGAAGCTGGCACGTCGCCGTGGGCTCGAGTCGGGGAGCCACCGTCCAGGCGAGGATCTTCCTCGAGTAGTTGTCGATAACCGCGTGGAGATACGCCAACCGCGCTCGCGAATGAGTCTGGCCCACGTGGTGACCGAGGCGAAAACCTTGCCAATCCGCTGGGCATAGAGGGCCAGCGTGCGCAGCGCCATGTGGCGGTTTTCGGGCGCCAACACCATGTCCTTGATGCTGGCCACCTCCGTAGGCGTGAGCTGACTCGGGCTGGTTCGCGGGCAGGAGGACCGGTCGTCCAAACCGCAGGCCAAGGTGGAGGCACGGTGCCATGCCTGGTATCGCCCGGGTTCGAGGTGCGCAATCCGCAGGAGCACGGCGAGCGGTAGGAATGGCGTTGCACCAGAGATGGCGCGCAGGATGCCGGCCTTGGCGGCGCCGCCAGGCAGCCGCCGGCCAGCGAGGATGAACCCCGAAGCGCGGAGAAGTGCCAAAAGAAGCCGGACAACGGCCGCGAGGACTCGCACTCGGCGGTCGAGCTTCGCGAGCGAGTCGAGCAACTGCTGCCGATCCTGCTCAATCGGCTCGAGACTGACGACCGGGCGCGGACCGCGCCGCGTCCAGCTGGAGACGGTGGATCGCGGGATGGCGACGTGCTTGGGCAGGCATCTGGTGCCGCTGCGGATCACCTGCTCCCGAAGGCGATGGTCGTACGCGTGGCGCGTCCGCGGCGTGGCCATGGGGGTGTTCATCATCACGAGGACAGCACCGCCCGGGACTCAACCACCAGCGAAAACCCGAACGATATTAGGGGTGCCGATGTTGCGTACACGAAAACGCGGAATGTCCGCGCACGCAGCTGGGCGATTACCTCATGCTGCCGGAATGGGACGCGTAAGGGCGTCACTGCCGGACGTCAACTACATTCACACGTTGGGGAGATGTAATTGTCGCCCGGCAGCGTCACCACACCTGGTTCCGGTGTAGCACCGGTGTTACACTTTCGATGGAGACAGAAGAGATGCCAACAGCCAAGAAGCGGATCAACATTACAGTCGACGACAAAATCTACGAGGCCATGGAGCGACTATCGAGCGAGAGATCCCAGTCGGTTTCGGGTGTGGGGCTCAGCCTAATCGAGCAGGCGCTCGAGTATCAAGAGGATCTGTATTTCTCGCGCGTCGCCGATGAGCGGCTGGGCAAGAAACAGAAGCGGATCCCTCATGGGAAGGTTTGGGCTTGAGCTATCGGATCGAATATTTGGAAAGTGTCGTTCGAGAAGACATCCCAAGGCTGTCCAAGGATGTTCGCAACCGAATCCGCAAGGCCATTGAACAGAAACTCGCCTCTCATCCCGTCGAGTTTGGCAAGCCCCTGCGGTACAGCCTCAAGGGTGCACGGCGGCTGCGAGTGGAGGATTGGCGCGTGGTCTACACGATCGAGCCTCCAGACGTAGTGCTCATCGTCAAGATTGGCCACCGCAAAGAAGTCTACGAGACCTGACTGGGGGCGGTAGGCATGATCTGCGGCTCCGGCAAGCCATGGTGTGCCGGATGGCCCCGGGAGGTTGGCCTCCCGGGGCTCCTACAAATCCGGCGTGTTGCAGATGCGCGAGGGAATGTCGGAAGGTCTTGGTTCGTAGCTGGGCGTAGAACGATGATCGGGACCGCCACCATGCTAGGCTGGCCCGGTCCAGGGGACGTTCATGGTCCCCCGCAAGGAGTAGCGCATGGGTTTGCCAGGAGCCAACCAGGTCGCCAAGACCAGCCAAGGCATCAAAGGGGTGTTCGCATTTGCCGAGAGCTTGCTGCGCACGCAGGTCAGGAAATCCCCCCTGGTGGGAAAGGCCATCCGAGCCGTCAGGGAGCGGTCCAAGGTGACGCAGGACCTCCCGGCCCGCGCGTGCCATCTCTATCGGCTGGCGGTCGATAGCGAGGGCGATGTCTACCCGTGCTGCATTGTGTATCGGAGCGCGTACCACAGGATCGGTAACATCCGCGACCCCGACCTGCCGGAGGCCATCGATCAGTACGAGCGAACCTGTTCCTGCGACGTCAAGCTTCGCAGAAGGAACCACGAGGACCCGACGGGCGAGGAACGCATCCTCAATCTCGAGCTATCGCTCGTCTGCCAGGCGGAGTGCGCGATGTGCTGCGTGGGAGCGCCGGACTGGACGGGAACCTACGACCGCTACCCGGATCTCACGCAACTCATTCGATCGCAGAAACCAGATAGCATCGTCCTGCAGGGAGGCGAGGTCCTCATCCAGCCGCGCTCCCTCGACTGGGCCCGCCAGCTCAGGCGCGAGTTTCCGCACACCAAGCTACGGGTGGTGACCAACGGAAATCTGGACACGGCGATGGCGGCGGACCTGGGTGACCTGTTCGATTCCTTCGTGATTTCGTTCGTGGGATTCCAGCCCGAAACCTACCGGGCCATCATGGGGCTGGACATCGAGAAGACGCTGGCGTTTGCCCGGGAGCTGATCGGTCAGCACAAGAGCGAAGTGACCTTGAAGTTCCTCATCACGGCGCTCAACCTCCATGAGGTGGCCCACTTCGTGCGCGAGGCACTCGATCTCCGGCCGAACAAACTGCTGATCGCGGAGAGCGGCACGCCTGGCTACGTCGTCGCGGACACTCCGGACCGTTTCTGGAGCAAGATTGTCGACCGCTCGTCTCGTTCCGTGCAGCGGGCATTGTGCTCGGCGAAGGCCACCCTGGACCGCTATGACATGAAAGTCTACTTCGAGACGGCCGCCGCAAATCTTCTCGATCTGGATGAAGCCTTTCTGCAATCGAATGGGCTTAAGACACGCGTGTTCCTGCGCTACTGATGGACCAGGTTGACGACGGTGTGGCTGTTCGCCGCAAAAATTCGGTATCAGGTCGAGCCAGCGTCGAGTTTCCACCGGGCAGCTGCGTACGACGACCTTCCGCACTTTCATGTACGCAACAGCAGCAGTGCTGGAATCATGGAGGAATCTGTACGACGGGAAGGCTGGCTTGCCGACCAAGGCAGCCGTCGCAGGACATCGCTCGGTTCGACTTAAGACGTGCCGCACGCGACTGCTCCCGGACCGCTGCCAGCTCCGCGGGCAGGTTGGCAGCCGTGCCGAAGTACATCTCGTCAGGGGTCTGGCCATGGAAGGCCGCATGCGGCATGCGGGTGTTGTGCTCCTCGACGTAGAACTCCACCAGGGCACGGAGTCGGGCAAGCGAGTCAAGTGAGTTGAGGTAGAGCCACTGATGCTTCAGCGAGCGCCAGAACGCTTCGATCATCGATAGGGGTGCCGATGTTGCGTACACGAAAACGCAGAATGTCTGCGCACGCAGCTGTGGCGCACTTGCACCCCGAAAAGTCCCAGACGTCTTGATCCGCAGCTGCGCAATCAGCGCCATGTCGACGGGACGGTGCTGCCGGACGAAGTCCATCGAGCTAGTCGCGCGCGCCGGCGTCGGGCGAAGTCGCGCTCGCGACCGTGCACGCAGGATTCGCCATCCCCTGGCAAGTGCCATTGGTGCACGTGCCCACGAAACAAGCCAACTCGGCGTAGCCACCGTCGAGGACGGTGCACGCTTCCCCGGGGCCTGGCAGGGCCACACAGGTGCCCTCGCGACAGTCGGCGTACACGACGCAACCCGAGCTGATTCTCGATATACCACCGTCCGGGACGCTGCACGCGGCGCCGACCGCCAGGCGGGGACGGCAGGTGCCGCTGGTGGTGTCGCAGAAGCCGTTGACGTTTTCGCAATCGGCGCCATCGGGGTTGCACGGTTGTCCATCCTTGACGTAGGGCGCGCAGGTTCCCGAGCCCGCGCTGTCGCAGGTCAGGCCGGACTGGCATTCGCTGTTATAGGTGCAGGGCTGCCCCTGCGCCCCCTGCGGCTGGCAGGTGCTCTGGGAGGATGTCACGTAGTCGGTGCCGCAATAGTCGCCGGGCACGCAGTCGGTCGAGCTGGTGCAGGCCTCGCCGGCGGCCAGGGGTTGCCCGCAGGTGCCGAGACAACAGCTCGAACCACAGGACGGCTGATGACAGACGCCACCCACGCACTCCGCGTCCGTGACGCAGTTTCCACCCACGGCCACGGTTCCCCGGATCACGGTCGTGCACAGCGCATTGGTCTGTCCCCCCTCCACGGTCGCCTCCTCCGTGCAAGCGGTGGCCGCGATCGCGTCGAAGCAGGCGAGGGCCTGGCTCACGTCGTAGATGATCTTGCCGCTGTCGATGTCCTGCACGAGGACGGTCAGATTGACCGCTCCCGAGTCGAAGTAGTCGGCTTTGCAGGCCGCCACGCTGGGGCTCACGCCACACCTCGCGAAGAACTGGCAGAAGGCGTTGATGTAACGGTTCTCGAAATCCGCGGAGCCGCCACTGCCCGGACCGGGGCCGGCATCCGGCGCAAGCGTAGCGCCGCCGCTGCCACCGCCACCGCTCGCGGCGGTCGTGCCACCCGTGCTGCCGCCGGTGCCGCCCACCCCGCTCGCCGAGGTCGTGCCACCCGTCCCGCCGCCGGTGCCGCCCACCCCGCTCGCCGAGGTCGTGCCACCCGTCCCACCGCCGTTGCCGCCCACCCCGCTCGCGGAAGTCGCGCCACCCGTGCCGCCCACGCCGCTGTCCGCGGGCTTGCTGCTCCCGCATCCGACCAGGCAGGACAGAAGGGCAACTCCGGCAAAACTCAAAGTGAAACCACGCATGAAGAGCATGTTACCACCTGGCCACAAAAACTATTCGCCCGGCCTCGGTACCTGTTCGCCGCAATAATGCCGATCGGTGACCGAGCGCGGCCGGGAAGACTGCCAGGAAGGGTCGCGGTGAGGTCGAGCAGCGCCAGTCTTGGGTCGAAGCGCGTCGAGATCTGGCGCGCAGAGGCGCGGGGGCACGCTGCGGACATATGAATCGCGCGCTCCCCCGTGCTGGCTACTTTCTCATCCGGAAGGATATCAAGTAGATAGGCTCTACCTGAATCCCTGGACCGGCTACCCGGATCGTGGTCGAACAACACCATGAAGATATCCTCCATCGTCGCAAAGATCCGAGCAGTCGCCCGCCGCCTGTGGTCGAGCTTCGCTCCCATTCCCGGCTGCGTTGAACCTCTCCAAGTCGTCGCCGACCTGGGCTGCCGCTCTCGACGCGAGCTCGTGGTGGAAAACGCCATCCTCCGGCACCAAGTCAACGTGCTCCGACGTAGCGCAGGTCGGCCGCGCTTGAGCCTGAGTGACCGCATTCACCTTCTGCTCGGCGCATCGCTGCTATCCACGTGGCGGAGCGCATCCGCGGCGAGCTGCTCAAGCTCGGCATCAAGGTCAGCAAGCGGACGATCCAGAAGTACATGCGGGGCGTTCGGACGAAACGGGGAGGCAGAGCTGGGCTACCTTTCTGGCAAACCATGCCGACAGTGCGTGGGTATGTGACTTCATCCAAGCGTACGACATTCTCTTCCGGCAGGTGTACGCGTTCTTCATCGTGCATCTGGGCTCGCGCAAGGTTGTCTGCACGGCTGCCAGTCGAAATCCGACCCATGCCTGGACGGCTCAGCAACTGCGAAATGCAACCATGGACGGAGAAGCGCCGAAGATCCTGTTGCGTGACCGCGACGACAAGTTCGGGGCCTCGTTCGATCGTGTCGTCGGCGGCATGGGGACTCGGGTCATCAAAACCGCTGTACGCGCGCCCGACATGAACCCATACGCGGAGCGCCTTGGCGGCTCGCTTCGGCGCGAATGCTTGGACCATGTCATCGTACTCGGCGAGGGCCATCTGCACCGGATCATCAAGTCCTACATTGCCTACTACCACAAGGCCAGGACCCACCTGTCGCTGGGCAAGGATGCGCCCGAGCCGAGGGCGGTCCAGCCTCCCAGCATGGGTGACATCGTGGAGACCTCCGAGGTCGGCGGCCTCCACCATCGGTACGAGCGCCGAGCCGCCTGACCGGCACTCGACGCTCGTCGTGTTGTGTGCGAATGGCGAGATCTGTCCCGTTGGCGATCCCACGAGCAATTCCGCCTTCACCAAGGTTCCTGCCTCCGGTTCATCGGTGCCGGCCGCGGCCTCTTCGCCACGAGAAGGTGGCCTTGATGTCCGCGGACGGCGGCCTGGCGAAGGACAAGGTTCGGAATCCTCGCGCTTTTCTGAGTGCGAGTTTGGCGTTGGCGTTCATACCCTCGACTGCGGCAGCGGAAATCTCCTTCTTGGCGCGAAACCAGTTGAGGATCAGCTCGCGGTGGCTCCGCAACGTGCGCGCCACCTTCTTGATGGGGTCGAGGCGCGAGCGCATGGCCCTTGCGCACCAGCGGTCGAGAAACCAGCCGACCCAGGTGGGAGACGTGTAGGACCAGAAAAAGCGCAGGCTCTGCTTGAGCAGGTAGGCGCGGACCGAGCGTAGGTCGTAGCGAAGGACATCGGCGAGCTTGACGGACTGTTTGTCCGTGAGATTCTCGGGGTTCTTGAGGAAGCACCAGCGGGCGTGCTTGAGCACTGGCTCGTAGCCGTTGCGCACAAGTTCGCGGGCCTCCCCCGAAGTGGGCGGCCTCCATCACCAGTACGAACGCCTCGCGGCCTGAAGAGAGCGTCTCCCGCGGCATTCCACCCAAGAAGGCGGATGGCCCGAGTCTGCCCAGATGCAGATTCCGTCTGCGGCACATCGACGATCATGGACGGGTTCCGTGGCTGCACGACCACGACCAAAACGCCAAAGCCCGCGCTCCATCCGGGAATGCCTGTCCGCGCGGGCAGGATGAAAGCTTGGCGAGGGACAGCTTATCACCTTCCTCCGGGCGCGCGGTATCGAGCCCACCGCGCAGCAAATGGCGCGCATAAGTGCATCGCAGGATGCAGAAGAGATCCACCGCTGGCTCGCCCGAGCCGTCGATGCTCCCTCGGTCGCGGCCGTGCGAGACGGGTGATGGCCCGCGCAAGCCAGACAAGGCCATCAGGGCGGCTAGGCCGACCCCAAAACAGGGTGACACTCCCCCCCGCCGATTACCTCATTCCTACCTCATGCCGCCGATTACCTCATGTTGTCTCGGCGCACAAAAAAAAGCCCTGGGATTACCAGGGCTTTGGAGCGGGCGAAGGGACTTGAACCCTCGACGTTCACCTTGGCAAGGTGACACTCTACCACTGAGTTACGCCCGCAGAGGGGGTATTGTTTAGGCTGAAACCTCCTTTCCGTCAAGGGGTTGGCTGATGGTTTCGCTTCCATCCTAGCCCGCCGTGGGCGACCCAGAAGGATGCGCAGCCCCCGACGCGGCCGGCCCGCGCATTGCATTCTTTGGCCCCGACCAGCCGCTTCGGTTTCAGATTGAGCGATCGACGAGGCTCATGGTTAACTTCCTCCATGAAGCTCGCCCAAGCGCTGTCGATGGCTGTCTGTGCGGCCGCCTTGGCTGCCAATGGGTGCTCGAACGGGACCGGGGGTGGAGGTGGCACGGGCGGCGCCTCCGCCTCGGGTGGTTCCCATTCAGGAGGCCAGCCCGGCTCCGGTGGCTCTGGAAGCGGGGGCCAGATTGGCAGTGGCGGCAGCGGATCGGGCGGAAATGCCTCTGGCGGCGGGGGCGGGAATGCGTCCGGTGGCACCGCCGGTGACTCGTCTGGCGGGGGCGGCGGAAGGGCCTCCGGCGGGGCGGGTGGAAGCGCATCGGGCGGCGGTGGCGGAACCGCAACTGGGGGCAACGGTTCGGATTCGGGTGTCGCGTCGGGCGGCTCGACAGGGACCGGTGGCCGCGGCGGCAACGGCAACGGCGGAGAGGCGGCGGGCGGTTCGACCGGGACAGGTGGCAGAACCGGATCCGGAGGCGCGGGCGGTGGCGGCGGACCTGGGACCGGGGGCACAACGGGTACGGGTGGTTCGACCGGGACAGGCGGTGGCACCGGGGGCGGGTCGATCTGCAAGTTCGCCAGTGGTTTGAACGTGGCCTGGGTGAATTTCGCCGCGGACGTACCCAATCCCGACATCAATACCTTCAACAAGATATTCAAGGACACCCACGACGCCGGCGGCCGCATCGTTCGATGGTGGTTTCACACCAATGGCACCACAACCCCGGGCTACAATGCCGATGGCACCGTGAAGAAGATACAGCAATCCCACATCGACGGCGTCAAGGCGATCCTGGCCGCCGCCAACTCCGCTGGCATTGCGGTCGACATCAGCCTTTGGTCTTTCGACATGGCTCAGGACAACGCGGGGAGCGCCGCTGCTCAGAACAAGAATCTGGTAACCCAAGATTCGATCCGACAGTCGTACATCGACAACTATCTCACCGATCTCGTGAAGGGGCTCAAGGGGACTCCGGGCCTGTACTCCTACGAGATCTTCAACGAACCAGAAGGCATGTCGACGACAGGATGGGCGACCCAATGGAAAGTCGACGAGAAATACATTCAGATGTGCGTGAACTGGTGGGCAGCCGCGATTCATGCAGCCGATCCCACGGTGCCGGTTACTAATGGCTCGCAGACCATGGATTATTGCTCGAACGCGAGCGGGAAGAAGAATTACTACTCCGACAGCGCCCTGCAAGCAGCGGGCGGAAAGTCCACCGGAACGCTCGACTTCTACGAGGTGCACTACTATCAGGTCAATGGCTCGTCGGACAACGTGTTTGCGAATCCGGCGTCCTACTGGGGGCTGACGGACAAGAAACTCGTGATTGGAGAGTTCGCCGCCTACTCGCAGGACACCTCGCCGGTAGCGGTGAACGATAGCTTCACCTACCTCTACAGCAACGGCTATGACGGGGCATGGGCTTGGTCGTACACGGAAGGCAACTCGAACTACAAGTGGCCTTCCATGCAAACGCCGATGAAGAACCTCTATACGGCACAGCAGGCGACAATTGACGCCTGCCCCTAGGATGGGTCGTTGGTGAAGACGTCGGGCGCGCGGATTACTCTTGGCCTTGCCGTTTTGGTGGGTGCAGCCGCGCTCGTGCTGTGGTGGGCCGAGCCCACATCCCAGGGCAAGGCCAAGGAAAAGGCATCCGCGGCCGCGGAGCGCAAGTCCTCGGCCCCACCGAAGCTTGCCAACCAGCCCTCCCCGCCGCCAGCTCCGGCTCCGCCCGGCGCCCCCGTGCCCAGGGCGACCAGCTCGCCGGATGCCCATCCCCTTTCCCCGGCGGGCCAACTGGCCGAAGCCAGCCTGATGGCGCAACTGCGCAGCGCCCGAGCCGAGGGCAACAACAAGCTCGCCATCAAGCTTGCGCGCGAAGGGAACAAACGCTTTCCCGACAGCAGCTTTGCCCCCGAGCGCCACGCCATCCTGATCCACGCGCTGGCCGACAACGAGCAGCGGTCCGAGGCGCGTGGCGAGGCGGAGTACATGGTGAATCATTTCCCCGACTCGGATTGGGTGCGCGAGATCGAGCGCTTCACCGGCGCCCACCGACACCGCAACATACGGCTCAACGACGCGGGCGAAATCGAATACTACTAAAGCCCGCGCGCGGGACAGGAAAGGGCCAGCTGCTGCCGGGGCTCAGTGAGGCGAACCTGGGCCAGCGCTCGCCCGCAATGCACGTGCCCGCCGCCAATCCGCCGCGGCCGCATCGGTCTTGCCCATGCCTCGGTACATGTTTCCGCGGTTCATGTAGTAGTCGGCACGATCAGGTCGGAGTCGGATGGCAGCGCTTTCGTCGTTCACTGCCTCGGCCAATCTTCCCAGCCGCACATAGGTGATGGCCCGGTCGTTGAAATAGGCCGAGCGACGTTTCGCCGCGTGCGCCGGGCTGACCGGAGGGGCGAACCTCAGGGCGGCATCGTAATCGGCAAGCGCATCGGTGAGATCGCCGTGTTCGTAATAGAATGAAGCGCGGTTGTTGTGCGCCTCGGTATTCCACGGCTCGTACCGAATCACCTGGCTCCACAGGGTTTCGCCATTTCGCCACACGTCCATCTGGCGGATCGACAGCAGCGACAAGACCCCTGGCACGAGAGCCATGACGAGCACCAGCCCGGAGGTTTGCCAGCGCGAAGGCATGGTCGCGGCCATTTTCCACAGGGCGGCGAACCCGGCGCCGGCGAGGAGAGAAAGCGGGACCGCCGGCAGATAAGTATAGCGATCCGCCATGGATTGCGGGCCGACCTGCACGATCCCGATGACCGGAAGAAGCGCCACCAGGTAGCATGCCAGCACCGCCAGGAAAGCCCGGTTTCGTTTCGCCAGCCACACGCTCGCGGCCACCAGCAGGACCAGCGAAAGTATCGGCAGCGCGAACTTCCACGACGTGAAGGACACCTTCTGCGGATAGGCGTAAAGCGGTAGCAGTTCCGCCGGCCACAAGGTCTTGCCCAGGTAGAGGACCGTCGAGCGCATGGCGACCAGTGCCCTGGTCGCAAGGCGTAGACCTTGCATTGCACGGAAGCCACCTTCGGCCCGCTGGGCAATCAGGGCCACGATGGCCGAGCCCAGAGCAAGCGCGAGAAAGGGGAGCTTCTCCCCGACCAAGCGCCACTTTCGCGCGTGCCTGGTACGCTCGAGGGGATAGACGTCGATGACGAGCAGCACGAACGGAAGACTCACGGCCATGGGTTTGCTCATGAGGGCCAGCAGGAAACAGGCGAGCGCGCCCAGGTAGTCTCTTCTCCCATCGGGGTGAGCCGCTGCGCTGTCGGTCTCCGCCACGACTCTGGCGTAGCGAAGGTAGCACAGCAGGCTGGCGAGGTAGAATGCGGCACAGAGCACATCCTTGCGTTCCGACACCCAGGCTGCGGACTCCACGCGCAGCGGATGCAGGCCCCACAAGAGCCCCGCGGCAATCCCCGCGACGACCGTGCGCTCGGAAGGCTCGGGAGAGCGCTCCCGCGCGCGAGCGAGGGCGCACGCGAGCAAGACCACCAGCCCGGCGTTGAGCCCGTGGATCAGGATGCTGGTCAGGTGGTGCCCGAACGGGCGCATGTCCCACACCGCATAGTCGGCGGCGTGCGAGAGCTCGGTCAGCGGGTGCCAGTTTCCGCTGGCGTGAAGGCTCGAAAACGTCCCGAGCAGGGACGAAAGGGTCAAATGCCGCAGGCGTGGATTGTGGGTAACGTAGATGTCGTCGTCCCAACTGACGAAGCCGTTGCGCAGGGAGGGGAAATAGACGACGAACACGAGCAGCGCCACGGCCAGGGCCGCGCCGCGAGCTGTTAGTCGTCCACGGTATCCTTCCGCCAGAGCCTGCCGCATAATGGTAGTGCAAGCTGAACAAGAACCGGAGCGGTGTCAAACCCCGATTGCATGCCTGCCTGGGAACGAAAGCCGGGCAAGCTCAACCAAACGAGAGGAATCGACATGGCAAAGCGTCGTGGAGCCATCGTGCGTTGGACGTTGGGGACGGTCATGGTCCTGGCGGGTTGCTCGAACGGACCCTCGGACGAGACCGGCTCGGGCGGCGCCCAAGGCAATGGAGGCATAGGACAAACCGGTGGCGTGACGACCGGAAGCGGTGGTGCCACGACCGGAAGCGGTGGCGTGACGACCGGAAGCGGTGGCGTGACGACCGGAAGCGGTGGCGCGACGACCGGAAGCGGTGGTGCCACGACCGGAAGCGGTGGTGCCACGACCGGAAGCGGTGGTGCCACGACCGGAAGCGGTGGTGCCACGACCGGGGGCAGCACCGCGGCGACCATCGGCGGCTGCGACATCTTCCCCTCCGACAATCCCTGGAACCTGGACATTTCTGGCTATCCGCTGAACGCGAGCAGCGCGACCTACATCTCCAACATGTCGCCGAGCACGGCCTTTCACCCGGATTGGGGAACCATGACCGACGGCTACGGGATTCCATTCTCGACGGGCAAAGGCGCCACGCCCGAGCCCATCACCTGGAGCGCTAGTTGGGGGCCCTCAGAGAGCGATCCACTGCCCTGCCCCACCGGGAGCAACCAGTTCTGCTACCCGATTCCCCTCACGGCGCCCATCGAGGGCGGTGCCGGCGCGTCGACGGACAGCGACCGGCACGTGCTCTACATCGATACGACGGGCGCGCCGGCCAACTGCACGCTCTACGAGCTCTACAACGCGCAGAACCCAACCGGCGGCTCCGGCTGGACCGCGGCCAACGGCGCCATCTTCCCTCTCGGTTCCAACACCCTGAGGAAGGACGGCTGGACCTCCGCCGACGCGGCCGGCCTGCCGATACTTCCCGGTCTGGTTCGCCTCGACGAGGTCATGGCCGGAGAGATTCGTCATGCCATCCGGTTCACGATGAATAACACCTATCAGGGCTACATCCATCCCGCCACCCACGCCGCGGGAAAATCCAACGCCTCGCTGCCGCCCATGGGCTTGCGGCTCCGTCTCAAGGCCACGTTCGATACCAGCGCGTTTTCCGGGCCTACCCTGGTCGTCCTGACCGCGATGAAGAAATACGGGCTCATCCTGGCCGATAACGGCAGCAACTGGTACATCTCGGGCGAGTCGAACGAAGGCTGGTCGCCCTACATGGACGGCCTGGTATCGGGACTGCGCGGGGTGCACGGCAGCGATTTCGAGGTCGTCGACACCGGACCGATCTCGACCGCGGGACTGTGAAGAATCGCGCCGGTGGTATGTTCGGACCATGGGTCCGGCCCACGCAAGCGCATCACTGCGGGCGCGACTGACTCGCGGCCGAGGATTCTCCGTCCGTCTCTTCCTCGCCGCGCTTGCCGTCGCGATCGTGCATTCGAGCACGGCGCACGCTGGCGTCGACGCCGGCGTGAGCCCGCCAGCCAAGGCCGAGACCCGCGTTCCCGCGGCCCTGGCCGATGGCATCGACCGCTTGGTGGCCGACGCCCTGGCGCAAGGGAAACTCCCCGGCTGCGTGGTCGCCATCGGACGAGAAGACGGCATCGTGTACCAGAAGGCGTTCGGGTTGCGCGCTCTCTTGCCGAGCAGGGAGGCGATGACGCTCGACACGATCTTCGATCTGGCCTCGCTCACCAAACCCATCGCCACCGCGACCGCGATCATGGTGCTGTCCGATCGAGGCAAGGTCGGTCTCGACGAGAGAGTCTCTCGTTACGTTCCAGAGTTCCACGGCCACGGCAAGGACAGGATCACCGTGCGGCAACTGCTCACCCACGTCTCGGGCCTGCCCGCCGAGACCCCGCTCGCCGACTTCGAGCACGGCCGCGCCCTCGCCATGAAGCGCATCATGGCGCTTTCTCTCAAGGCACCGCCCGGCTCGAAATTCATCTACTCGGACGTTGGATTCATGGTCCTCGAGGAGGTGATCCGGCGCGTGACCGGGGAAGACCTGGCGACCTTCGCGAACGCCGAGATTTTTGCTCCCCTGGGCATGCGCGAGACGGGTTTCCTTCCCGTGGGGGCTTCCCGTCCGCGCATCGCCCCGACCGAAAAGCGAGGCGACGCCTGGATTCGTGGCGAGGTGCACGACCCGCGCGCCTATCGCATGGGCGGCATCGCCGGCCATGCCGGGCTGTTTTCGACCGCGCGCGACCTGGCACGCTACGCGCGCATGATCCTCGGATCGGGAAGCCTCGATGGCGTGCGCGTGCTGTCAGCCAGGGCCATGCGAAAGATGTTGGCACCGCACGATGTACCCGGTGGCATACGCGCCCTCGGCTGGGACATGCAGAGCGCCTACTCGGCCAATCGCGGCACCGCGCTCTCGCGCCGGGCCATCGGACACGGGGGATACACCGGCACGTCGCTGTGGATCGATCCGGAACAGGACCTGTTCGTGATCTTCTTGAGCAATCGCGTTCACCCCGACGGAAAGGGATCGGTCAATGCCCTCGCCGGGGACATCGCGACTCTGGCCGGGACGGTGCTCGGGCAACCGACGCTGGCCGAGGCGCGCGCCGCAGGCACTTCGCTCGCCGTGGGAATCGACGTGCTGGCGGCGGAACGCTTCGCGCCCCTGCGCGGTCTGCGCTTCGCCCTGCTCACCAACGACAGCGCGCGCGCCAAAGACGGCGCGCGCACGACCGACGTACTCGCTGCCCGGCGCGATCTCGCTCTCGTCGCCCTGCTCACGCCAGAGCACGGCCTGACGGCCAGCCGCGACGAGCGCATCGAGGACGGAGTCGACGCGAAAACCAAGCTCCCCATCCACAGCCTCTATGGCGGATCGCTCGGCCCGCGATCGGCGCATCCCGCGGGGCCTCGACCCGTGACCCTGCCGCCGGACATCGAAGCGGTGGTCGTCGACCTTCCCGACGTGGGAGCACGCTTCTTCACCTACGCCTCGACCTTGCACGCGGTCATGCGCGCGGCGGCCGAGCGCGGGCTGCGGATGGTCGTTCTCGACCGACCGAATCCCATCGATGGCCTCGATGTCGCCGGCCCCATGCTGAAGGCGAGCGAGATGTCGCCGGTGAACCATTTCGCACTGCCGGTCCGCCACGGCATGACCATGGGAGAGCTCGCCGAAATGATGAACGCCGACGAGCATCTCGGTCTACGGCTCGACATCGTGCGCATGCACGGCTACCAGCGCGGCGACTACTTCGACCAAACCGGACTTAAGTGGTGGCCACCCTCGCCGAACCTGCGCACGGTGGACGAAGCAGTGCTCTACCCCGGCGTCGCACTGCTCGAAGCGACCAATGTGTCTGTCGGCCGCGGCACGGACACGCCCTTCGAGTTGGTCGGCGCCCCATGGATCGACGGCCGCGCCTTCGCAGCCGAGCTCGCCAAGGCCGGCTTGGCCGGGGTGTCGTTCGCGGCCGAAAGCTTCACGCCCGCGGGCAACCGATACGCCGGCACGCTCTGCCATGGCGTCCGCTTGCACGTCGAAAACCGCGCCGTGTTCGAGCCCGTGCGGACCGGCATCGCGATAGCCCTCGCGTTGCGTAACCTCCACGGCAAGGATTGGGACGCCTCTCACCTGCGCCGCATGGTGGGCGACCCCGCGGTGGCGCGGGCCATTCTCGAACGCCGCCCTCTTCCCGAGATCGAGGCGCTCTATCAGAACGACCTAGAAGCCTTCCGCGAGAAGCGCACGAAGTACCTGCTCTACCCGCCTTAGCCCGAACCGCCGGCGTCGTCGGCCGGCAGCGAGAAGACGCAGGTGCCGGGCGCGATGCCGTCGACCCGAGTCTCGGCCTCGCCCGTCGTTCCCGTGCGCTCGGAACCGTCCGGTAACTTCAGCTTGTAAGCTCGACCCTCCACGGGCTTGCCATCGTCGTCGACCAGCTTCAGCGCAACCCACGCGCTCGCCGTCACGGCCGGCTTCACCGCCTCGGGTATATCGGGCAGGAGGAGCTTGCAGTTTCCCGGATCGATGTCGTAGTCGCCCCACAGTCCTTGCTCGTCGAAATTGCCTTCGCGAACGCTGCCGTCCGGCAGCGCGATACGGTAGGGCCCCGTGTAGGGCTTGCCCAGATCGTCGATGACCACGATCTCGATCCACTCGGTCTTGGTCATCATCTTCTTCATCTGCGAAGGGGTGATGGTTTCGGCCACGTCAACCGAGGTATCCCGCTGCGAAATGATCTTGCGCAGCAGAATCAGCCCGTCCGGAGCGACCGGGGGACGCCAGTCGCGCGTGAGTTTCTCCTTGGCCTGGCCAAACGTTCCGCCAGGGTCGGCGGTCGCGCCGGCTTCCTTGGCGACGGCATCCAGAATCTTCACGGCATCGTCATGCCGTACCACCTCGAAGCTGTCCCGGTCTGGCTGCTTCGCGAGGTCGGCGTCCGCGACCAGCTTGTAACGTCGGCCCGAGTAGTTGAGCCGTCCTTGCGTCAGGCGCTCGATTTCCCGAATCAGCCGGCGTTGCTCGGCGGTGGCACTCCCGGGCTCCACCCTGGCGCCCTCGGACTGGCGAAGCACGACCATTTCGCGACTCTCGATGGACCGTCTGAGCAGCGCCAGCACCTCTCCATCGTCGAGAAACGACAGCGGGAACCTCGACAGGTGGGCGTGCGCGACGAATTCGCGAAGCGCGTGCATGTCCCTTCGGTCGGGATAGTCGACCCGCCAGGGCGGCACCGCCTCGTAACCGCCTTCTCGGCACAGCCGAACCGCGTCGGTCGCGCGAACCAGGACCAGCTTCTCATCGCGCCAGGAAGGCGTGAGTGCAAGCGCGATGCGATCCAGGTTCATCGCGCTATCCTACGCAATGATTGGTGCACCCGGTAGGATGTGTCGTAAGCTTTTTGGCAAGCCGCCATCGCGTTGTTTCAAAGGGCGCACAACCCAGAAAGAAGTCCTCCTGGCACCGAGCAGTACGAGGCCGGGCTTTCCCCCTTATCTCCACAGCATGCCAACATATGTTCTCAAGGCGGGCGAAAGCCTTGTCAGTGTCGCCAAGGCAAACGGCTTCTTCGATTGGCACCTGATCTACGATCACGACGCCAACGCCGACCTTCGCAAGAAGCGCGAGCACCCCAACGCTCTGTGCGAGGGCGACGAGATCTTCGTGCCGGAGAAGATCAAGAAACCGCAAGTCTTCGCCACCGGCTCCCGTCACCAGGTCAAGATCGTCATCGGACGCGGGGTGTGGAACCTGGCGTGGAGCGTGGCCAAGGCCTCGTGTGGAACCAAGGTCAAGCTGACCGGTGAAAGCAATCTGCCCGATGGCGATCTCAAGCTGCGCCTGCGACCGCGCGAATTGCCATCGCCCAAGCTGCCGGTGCCGACCGTGACGATCAAGGAGGGAAAGTTCAGCTACGAGTGGGAGATCAAGGACGTGAATCACCTCACGGGCGACACGCCACCCAAGACCTTCGACCAGGTCCACATCGAGGCCACCACCGACGACAACACGGTGGCCTGCAACCTCGCGGTGCTGGTCGTGGAAGCCGTGGGAACCGCCCCGGTCCAGACCTTCGACGAGAATCGGAGTTGGAGCGGTTTCACCAACCACTCCCACTTCACGCAGAAGCTCGACAAGTTCGTGGGGATGGTCGAAGCCAAACCGGACGTGCTCAAGGGTTGGGGCGGAACCTACGTCGACCTCCGTTCGGCGGGCATCACCGGAACCGCTGGCGGCTGTCCGTGGGCCGGCTATCGCTGGGCGCGCCCGAGTGGCATGTCCATGGTACCGGCCCAGTACTACGACGGCCACGCCTGGGTGCCGCTGCCGCCGGGATTCGTGCCCAGCGCGACCAACTATCAGGCGGTGGGCTTCTACAAGTCCGGCGCGACCTTCACCGGCGCATCGGGTGGCACGTGGCCGGAGGCCTTCGCGGATTACGACTTCAACAGCGCCAAGTACACGAACGTGCGCACGACCTGGTCCAAACAGGCCCACGACCAGTGGAGCGACAAGTTCCGGATCGAGCGCGACGGGTGCCAGTCGGACAAGTCCGTGACCTGCTGCCGCTATGGGGTGGACGTAACCCTCACCTTCGTCGAGGTGCACGCCTACGGAGCCGACGTCGTCCTGCTCGCGCCCGGCGCGCTGAGGTCCAACGCGAGGTTGTGGTTCATGGGCGCCGCCGGCAACACGCCGGCGCACGAGACCGGGCACCACCTGGACAACCCGGACGAGTACGCCGGAGGCGCGGTCGATCCCTCGCTGTCCGGCGACGGCGCGGTGGCTGGCATCGACGCGGACTGCATCATGGGACAGAACATGACCAAGACCAAGAAGCGCCACTACCACGCCTTCGCCGAGATGACCGCCCGTCTGGTCAAGGCGGTGAGCGGGGGCACGGAAACTTACAAGGCGGTGGACAAGTGAACACGGACGATTTGGAATCGATGCGGGAGGCACTCGTAGCGCTCGGCCCCACACCCTCGCTGATGGCGGGATTCGGCGTGGAGCGCCGCACGGTCAGGGAGAACTTCTGGCTGGAACGCCTGACCATCCAGGGCTCCGGCAGGTCCGTCCTGTCCACCCTGCGATCCTTCGGCGACGCCAGCGGCGAGGAGATTGGCCGGTTCGAAAGCAAGCTGGCCGAGGACAAACTGGCCGACCTCCTGGCCGCCGTCGAGGCCACCTTGCAGGGCGGCCCGGTTCCCAATCTCTCGCCCGGCGACGTGCGCGTTCTCATCACGGTCGTGGCCTGCGGGTCGCGTCTCGACCGCGTGATCGGCGGCGAGCCCCCCGATCTCGAACCCACCATGCCCCTGCTCCTCGCACTCGATGCCGCCGCGTTCGAGACACGGGCGCACCCGAAGACCACTCTCAAGCTCGGTCTGGAGGTGCCGGCCACTCTCCCGCCCGGATCGCAGGCCCTGCCGGTCGTGCTTTCTTTCGAGAACCGGGGCAACGAAGGCGCCTGGATTCGCAGCCCGTCCAGCGGGCTGGAGGACGAACCCACCGAGCACGTGCGCCTCTGGGTCGCCGAGCGGCCGGTCGAACAACCGGGCGTGACGCCGCTGCCGCTCGAACCCAGCTGCGTTGCCCTGGAGCCGGCCATACGCGTGCAGCGACCGCTCTTGTGGATCGGCGCGGGCGAAACCGAGACGCGCCAGTTCTCCGCCACGGTCGCCCTCGATCCGGGCAGCTACCTCATGCGCGCCAGCTTCGCGAGCTACTCGGGAGGCGACACGGTGGCCGGCCAGAACCTCCTGCGCGGCTGCGCGTTCTCGGCTGAATCGATGGTCGAGGTACGCCGGTGAGACGCCCGCGGCCGCGGGTCGCGGGGTTGCTACTTGCATGGGCGGCGACCGAAGCGCCGACTTTTCTCGCGACCGAGGGACAAGCCATGGCCGAGCAGGCGAGAAAGGTTAGCGGAACCGTCGGCACCGCGCTCGAAGCGGACATCAGCTTCACGGACGGCCCGGGAGCGGTGGCCGCGACTTTCAAGCTGCGCGGCCAGGCCCTCACCTTGCTGCTTCCGCGCGCCGAGGACGGCGGCGCCGCGGGCCTCTATCGCATCGCGCTCGATAAGCGCGATGGTCTGATCGCCGCGCTTTCCAGCTTGCCCGCGACCGTGTCCGGTCCCCTTGTCCAGCCCGACCAGCCGGCCGCCAGTTTCCTGGTTCGCGACAAGGGGAAGCAGCGGCGGCTGGTCTTTGCACGGCCCGCGGCGGACCCGCGCGCGGACGAGATCCTGGCCGATCTCGCGCGCTGCGAGAAGGCCGCCATGGCCAAGCCTGCCGCGACGGTTGCGCTCGATATTCAAACGCCGCTCCCTCACGCCAAGCCGGGCAAGCCGCAATCCGTGGTGGTGCGCGCGACAGTCAAGGGAGAGCACGGGGCGGAGGTGCGCATCGATCCAGGATTGCTCTTGCTTCAGGCGATGCCAAAGCCCAAACCCACGACCCCAGGTGTCACGCCGCTTCCCCCTGAATGGGATCCGGTGAGCGCGCCGCTGGCCAAGTCGTCGCCGCAAGCCGTGAAGGCGGGCGCGCGTTTCGAGATGACACTGACGGTGAACGACTTTTCCCCCGAGCTTCGATGGATGCGTGCGGTCTACGACGGCAACGCCACCTTCCGTGCGTCCGATTTCGCCGATGAGGTCAGACTGAGCCTCGCCTCCAAGGTGGTACCGCTGCCAGCCGCGTCCAAGGGCTCGAAGAAGTAGCCGGCAGGGCGACTTCCGACGCCTCCGCGAGAGAATTCCCTTTCCCTCGCCGGGTCGTGGCCTCCCGCGCCCGACAGGCTAGACTTTCGCCGGGCGATGTCCTCCATGTCCGATCCACCGCTTTCTCTCTCGGTTCTGTCCGGGGTCACCGAGGTGTCGGCGGCGGACTGGAACGCACTGGTCGACGACGACGACCCGTTCCTCGAACATGCCTTCCTCGCCGCGCTGGAGCGTTCGGGGAGCGTGGGGCCGGGCACCGCATGGGAGCCGCGCATCCTGGTCGCCCGCCGTGGCGAGCAATTGCTGGGTGCGGTGCCGCTGTACCTCAAGGACGACAGCATGGACGAGTTCATCTGGGACTTTGCCTGGGCGCACGGTGCACGCAGCGCGGGAATCCCGTACTTCCCCAAGTTGGTCGCGGCCATCCCCTTCACCCCGGCGTCCAGTCACCGATTGCTCGTCCGGCCGGACCTGGAGCGAGGCCTGGTGGCGCCCCTGCTGGTGAGAGGAATGCGTCAGGTGGCCGACGAAACCGGAGCCTCTTCGATTCACGTCCTGTTCTGCCGTCCCGAGGAACTGCCGGAGCTGGAATCGGCCGGTTTCGTGCCGCGCGCGAGCTACCAATTCCACTGGAACAATCGCCGCCCGGTCCCCTACCGGGACTTCGACGACTATCTCGACACGTACCGAGCGCGCAACCGCAAGCAGGTTCGCCACGAGCGGCAGGTAGCCGGCGGCCACGGGTTGCGCATCGCCACCGCCCGTGGCGGCGAGATTGACGACCAGACCTGGGCCGCCCTCCCCCGCTTCTACCGCGCGACCTTCGCGCGTTATGGCAACGTCGCGTCGCTGACCCCGGAATTCTTCTCTGAAATCCGAAGGACTCACGCCGACCGCCTGCTAGCCGCGGTCGCCTACGATGGCGACCAGCCCGTCGCCGCCACTACGAACTTCATGCGCGGTAACCGGCTGTGCGGTCGCTATTGGGGCTGCGCCAGGGACCTGCCCATGCTGCACTTCGAACTGTGCTTCTACAGCCTCATCGAGTACGCCATCGCGAACCGGCTGGACAGATTCGAAGGTGGTGCCGGGGGCGAGCACAAGCTCAAGCGCGGTTTCTTGCCACAGCGAACCTACAGCGCCCATTGGATCCGCCACCGCGCTCTGGCGCATGCCATCGCCGACTACGTCGCACGCGAGGCTGAAGCCGTCCACGACGAAATGCGCGCGTTCCTCGATCATTCGCCCTTCGCTCGCCAATAGGCGACACGACAGGCTCTGTCGCGCCATGGCACCGTTTTCGGGCTCGCTCGTGGGGACCTGTCGAATTCCGTAGGAGTCACGCGGGTGATGCTTGCTATACTCACGCCCAGACTAGGGGCCAGATCGTTCCGCAACTCGCTCCCGAGTCCTTGGTTCCCGAAGTGAGAGGGGTATTCCAATGATGTACATCAGCCGTTCGAGCCGCGATGGTAGCAGCGCAGGAAAGAGGCATCTCCCGCTGGTTTATTTCGGAGCGATCGCCTTGATTGCGGCAGGAGGGTGCACGACCCCCAAGATCGAAGGTGGCAGCGGCGGCGAGGGCAGCGGAGCCAAGGGAGGCAACGGCGGCGGCAGCACCGGTTCCTCGAACGGCGGCGAGGGCGGAAGCGTGAGCTTCACGTTGCCGCCGAAACCCGACGCGGGTCCGGATCGTCCCGGCGGCGGCAACTGTGGCGACGGCATCATCGAACGCAGCGAGCAGTGCGACGACGGCAACACCGACAGTGGCGACGGCTGCAGTGCGAGCTGCCAGATCGAGGCGAACTACTCCTGTCCGACGGAAAATCAGCCCTGCATCAACCTCGCGGTTTGCGGCAACGGCATCCTGACCTCGGACGAAACCTGCGACGACGGCAACACGGATGGCGGCGACGGCTGTTCCGGCGACTGCCAATCCATCGAATCGGGCTGGATCTGTCCGGTTCCGGGAAGGGCGTGCATTCCCGATTGCGGTGACAGCGTGATCACCGGCTCGGAAAACTGCGACGACGGCAACTCCGATAGCAAGGATGGTTGCTCCAGCACCTGCCAGACCGAGCCTGGATTCGACTGTCCGGACCCCGGTAAGGCGTGCGTGAAGTCGGATTGTGGTAATGGCAAGACGGAAAAGGGCGAGCAGTGCGACTGCGGCACCGATCCGACCAATCTGCCCTCCGGTTGCAAGGCCGTGAATGGCCTGTTCTACGGCGACCCCAAGAACCCCGGCTGCTCCAAGACCTGCACCAAGGAACCAAACTGCCTGGACAGCTCCGGCAAGACCCAGGCCTGCGCGGCTACCTGTGGCGACGGCAACCTCGATCCCAGCGAAGAATGCGACGATGGCAACCAGGCGGACGGCGACGGTTGCTCGTCGAGTTGCAAGAAGGAGGATGGCTTCAGTTGTGACACCGCCACTTCCCAGGACTCCTCGACCTGCCAGTCGGGCTCGGGTCAATGCCTCGAATTGCCCATCATCTACCGTGACTTCCAGCCCGAGAACGTTACCTCGGGCGGCCACCCGGACTTCTTCTTCCTCGGCACGAAGTACAACGGCTCCAAGTCGCCCACCACGATCTGTGTCCCGAATTCGGGCGGGCCAGCCAAGGGCAACGACTCGACCACACGCTGTTGGGGCATCGTGGCATCGAGTCTGTTGAACGGCAAACCGCAGCCCGGTTCCACCAAGACCTGCTCGTGCCAGTTCAGCGACTGGAACATCGGCAATTCGAGCCGGATCCCTGGCAATTACACCCAGGCCGCCAACGATAGTCCCCTTTCCGACGGAAACGGCGGCTACCTGGGCGGGACTGCAGGCACCACCGTCACCACGACCAGCACGACCGGTACCTACACAGGTTCCATCACCGGCTACACCGCAAGCAGCCCCGGAGGCCCGATCTGGAAGGGGACGACGCCCGCCTACAAGGATGCCGACAGCTTCAAGCAATGGTTCAACGACGACCCATCGGTGAACAAGACCTTCACCGGCGTGCTCGAGATGGCCTCGATCGGCACCAATATCTACCAATACGCCAGTCAGTCGCACCTCGCCCAGGGAGGGTTCTTCCCGCTCGATACGCTCAATTCCAGCCAGGCTACCCTGTGCGACCTCTGGCCCTACTGGAACCACGGCAACGGAAATCCCATCTGGACCACATGCCAGGGCGACCAGTACCTGTTTCCACCGCGCGTGGTGCAATCGGACTGCCCGGACCAGAACCCGCTCAGCAACGGCTGCTGGGTCACGAGCGTCGCTGGGGTCAAGCACGATTCCTACTTCACCGACGAAGCGCGCTACTACTTCGTGTATGACGGCACCGCAGGTATTGCACTCAGCTTCTACGGCGACGACGATCTCTTCATCTTCATCAACGGTGTCCTGGTCCTCGACATCGGCGGCGTCCACCAGCAGTTGCCGGGCAAGGTTACAGTTACGGGCGACCCAGGGGACGCGCAAGTCACGGAAGGTGGCTGTCTCGATACCGCCGGGAACATCACGGGAGTCACCGCCGGTTCGACTGCGTGCTCGCCGACGAACTCGACGCCCCCGGCTGCCGCGACCCCGGACGATTTCCGAGTCCACACGGTCACCCTTGGCCTCAACACCGGCAAGATCTACGAGATCGCGATCTTCGGCGCCGACCGGCACCCCCCCGAGTCGAACTACCAGCTCACGCTCAACGGCTTTACCACCAAGAAGTCGGCCTGCACGCCTCACTGTGGCGATGGCATCGTCACCAACGGCGAACAATGCGACTGTGGCGACGGAACGGTGGATGTTCCCGCCTCGTGCACGGGATCCAACAACGACACGACCTACGGCGGCTGCAAGACCGACTGTACATACGGCCCCTTCTGTGGCGACAAGATCGTGCAAGGCCCGCCCGATGGACCGGAAGAATGCGACCTCGGCAAGGAAAACGGCGACACCAGCCTGGGCAAGGACGGCTGCAGCATCGGTTGTTTGAAGCCGCACTTCTGCGGTGACAACATCGTCGACCCCAACGAGGCCTGCGACCTTGGAGATCGGAACGGGCAGAAACTGGACACCGACCTACAGCCGTCCGATAGCTCGGACGCCATCGTCTACTGCACGACCGACTGCGCGATCCCCCAGGGCGTCGTTTTCTGATCGAAGGTCAATCGGAACACCGGCCCGGAACGCGAATTCCGGGCCGCGTGTCGGGGCGAGCGCGGCGGGCCGTGAGCCTGAGGGCGTCTACGCCGCGCCGCCACTGCGCACGCGCGCCATGAGGTTTTCTGCTGGGACGAGCCGGTCGCGACTCGGCCAACCCGGTGGGATATCGAGGCCGGCGTTCTCCGACAAACCGGCGACGCCGCGCCGACCGCGAACCGCATTGTTGAGGAAGACCTCGAGCCGGCGATTCTGTCCCCCGCTGCCGTCGTAGAACAGGCTGACGATGGGCATGTCGACATCCGCGGACAGGCGTCCGAAAATGGCCGTGGCCACGGTTTCGGGCATGCAGCCGAAGGGCGCGCAGTTCACCACCATGGCCGCGCCCTGCTGCGCGAACTTGATGGCGCGGCCAACGGACAACTTGCCTTCACCGCCAAGATAGAAGGGAATGTAGGGGGTCGCCAGTTCCAGGTAATCCTGAAAACGGGGCTCGTGGCGATCGTCCAGCAAGGGACTCGCCGCCTTCATGAGCTTCTGTTCCCAGTGCTTCATCCAGGTATAAGTGACGAAGGTGTCGGCCTTCTCCCACGATAGGATGGTCGACGGGAATTCTTCTTTGTAGTTCTCGAGCGAGGAGGTGTAGATGACCCAGTCCGTGATGGGTAGCATCCAGGCTTCACCGCCGAAGGTCTCGACCGCGCCGATGACGTCTTCGTTGGCATAGGTGTTATTGCGCACGTAGATCTCGCCCACGATCCCGACCAGCGGCTTGCGCGGACCAGCGGTTTCGATGGCGGCGACCCTCTGAATGACGGTCTGCAAGGTCGCCGGGATGTCGGCGCCCTCCTCGATGGCCTTGCCGATGAGATCCACGCCCTCGTTCACCACGCGATCGGTTTCTCCGACATTGACTTCGTAGGGCCGGACCTTGCACTGGGCCTTGAGCAAGATATCGGCGCACGCGATGGCCTTGAACAGCGAGCGACGCATGGGTCCGTCGAGGCCCTGGTAGGCGTTGTTGGAGGCCGGGGCCAGGATGGCGACCTCGTGGCCGAGACCCTCGCGCTCGAGGACCTGCCGGTGCAGGATGGTGTACTGCCCGAACCGGCACGGGCCCTTGGAGCTCGGCATGAAGAAGGCGTGTTTGCCTCCACGCGGTTGCTCGCGTAGGGTCTTGAGGAAGGTCCCGAGGGTGAGAGCGCAGGGTAGGCACTCGGATCCGCGCGTGAGCGAACGACCGAGCTCGAAGGACGCCTTGTTCTCGTCGGGCAACACGCGCGCGTCGTAGCCGTGCGAGCGAAAGGCCGATGCGAACAGGCGCGTTCCGAAGGGGTGCATGGGCGGAAGCCAGATGGTGCGATCACGCATGTCGGACGGCTCGGGCCGCACCGCCGTGCGCGGCCCGCGCGGCTGTCGCGGCCGGCGAAGCACGTCGAAGAACGCCTCCAGGCGGGTCATGTAGCCCGCGTCGGCGCCGTGCTCGTCGAGCTCGAGCATGAGCAGCGGGCGGTTGCCCATGATCTCCTCGGCATAGCTCAGCAGGAAGCTGTCCGGACCACAGGAGAAGTTGGTCAGGTAGACCACGTCCATGACCTCGCTCGTGGCCGCCTTTTCCAAGATCGCCAGTATCTTCTGGCCATAGCTCCAGAAGGCGTTGCGATAGCGTTCGCCCAGGCGGTGCAGCTCGGGTTCGAGAAAATCCATGGGCAATACGGTGCGGCCGAGATCCGCGATCTTCTGCGGCAAGCCCAGGTTCGCCCCGGCGTCGTAGTTGTTGTAGGGTCGGCCGACGAGCAGGATCAGCTTCTCGCCCTTTTGTTCGGCCTCGGCCAGCAGCTTGGCCCCTTCCGCGTAGCAGCGGCGCTCGAACTCGGCCTGGGCCAGAAGGCCCGCACGCCACGCCTTCTTGATCTGGCGCGCCGAACGACCAAGCGGTTGCGATAGCCCGTCACTGAGGGTCCCGACGATCTCCCCTTCGCGCATGCGCATGTCGACCAGCGGGCTGAGCATGCGCGAGGTGTCGAGGCGGTTCATGATCAGCGCCGCGCGCGAGGCGGCGGCGGTGCCCTGCACGAATGGACACACCGTGGTCCCGGTGGTTTCCTCGTTGGCCGGCGTGTTCTTGACATGGGGAACGAACACGAAGTCCACGCCGTCCTGGGTCGCAAGCTTCGCCACGTGACCAAGCGCCAGCTTGGCCGGAAAACAAAAGTCCGCGCCCGCCATGCGCGGTCCCAGCTCGCGAATCTCGTCGGTGGTCGGGCCCGAGAGCTGCACCTTGTAGCCGAGCGTGTTGAAGAACCGCTGCCACATCGGGTAGTAGGTGTACATGATCAGCGATTGTGGAATCCCGATCACGCGCGCGTCGTCCGGCACCTTCACCCCGGCGCCCGACTCGCGCCACAGCCGCTGGCGCAGCCGCAACATGCGGTCGTGCGGGCTCTTGCGCACTTTCTGTTCCGCGGGATCGCGTCCACACATGTAGCCCCACGAAGGCGCACCCTTGACACCCTCGATCTCCGCGAAGGTGATGCTGCAGTCGTTCTGGCACAGGTCGCAGGTTTCCTTGCGCAGGGTCACCTTGCGACTTTCCAGATCGAGCCCGTGGAAGCGCGACCCCACCGCCCCCTTCTCCGCCATCGCCTGGCGCGCCAGCCTGGCCACGCCGAACGCGCCCATCACGTGGCAGTAGGGTGATACCACGACCTCCACGTCGAGGATGTGTTCGAAGGCGGCCACCAGGGCCTTGTTCCGCGCCGTCGCGCCCTGGAACATGATGCGCTTGCGGCTGTAGTGACGGTTGCCTACGACCTTGTTGAGGTAGTTCTTGGCTACCGCGACCATGACCGCGGCCAGGGCTTCCTCGCGCGTGGCGCCGCCCTCGATGAAGCGGACCACGTCCTGCTCCATGAAGACCGTGCAGCGATCGGTCGCGCGCGGTGGCTTCACCCCGAGCACCGCCGCGCCCACGTCTGCCACCTTGTAGCCGAGCTTGTTGGCCTGCTCCTCGATGAACGAGCCGGTGCCCGCGGCGCACACGTAGTTCATGTTGGCATCGCGAATGTGTCCGTCCGCGATGTGCATGTACTTGGCGTCCTGGCCCCCAATCTCGAAGATGGTGTCCACCGCCGGATCGGTATAGGTCGCACCCGCGACGTGCGCGCTGATCTCGTTGACGATGCAGTCGGCGCCGATGACCTCGCCGACGATCTTGCGGCCGCTACCGGTGGTGGCCACGCCCAGCACCTCGATGCGCGCGCCCTTGTCGCGTTCCAGGGCGCGGAGCGCGCGGAACAGCTTCTGGGAGGCGCCGACCGGATCGCCGGCGGTCTTGCGGTAGATATCGACCTTGAGGTCGTCGTTCTCGTCGATCAGCGCGAGTTTCGTGCTCGTCGACCCGATGTCGATGCCGAGGTACACGCGCAAGGCCTGCCCGGCCGGCCAGGACACCACGCGGACTTCGTTGTCGTCGCCATCGACGTAGGATTCGGCGGTCGCGAAGTCCGGATAGGTTGATTTTTCGAGCGTCAAGGGCCAGTCGTGGTACTCGACGTCGCCGCTGGTGGCGATGCGGTGGATGGCGTCGCGCGAGGGCAGGCGCTTGGGCACGCTGCCTCGGGACGCGGCGCCGATGGCGCCAGCAAGGTGCGGCTGCGTGGGAATCCGCAGAAGGCCTGGGTAGGCTGCGTCCAGCCAGCGCAAGACTTCCTTGTTCAACGCCACCCCGCCCACGATGGCGGTGGGTCTGTCGAGGGGCTTGGCGCGCAGGAGCGTCCCGATGAGGGTGCGGGTCATGCCGCGGCACAGGCCCGACCACATGGCGGCCTTGCTGTAGCCCTCCTGCTGGCGGTGGATGAGGTCGCTCTTGGCGAACACCGAGCAGCGGGTCGCGATCGACGGCGGTTCGGCCACCTGCCCCACCAGGCCCGGGTCGTCGTAGGAAATGCCGAGGCGCGCGGCCTGCTCGTCCAGGAACGAGCCCGTGCCCGCCGCGCACATAGAATTGGTCGCGTAGTTTTGGAAGTGTCCCTGGGCGTCAAGCTGGACCAGGGTGACCGATCCCCCACCAATGTCGATGATGTTCGCGACATCGGGAAACTCCGCCAGTACCACGGGGATTTGACAGGCCGCCAGGTCGAGCCTGGTCAGCTCGAAGGACTCGCAGAAACGCGTGGCGTTGGACCCGCAGAACCCGATCGCGTCGCCCGCCACCACGGACAGGTCTGTCATCGCGGCTTCCAGCGCCTTGGCCGGCTCACCGCGGTGCCGGGCGTAGAATGACTTGATGACGTCGCCGTCGCTGCCGAGTCGCACGGCCTTCAAAGACACCGCGCCTATGTCGATCCCAATCTTCCCTGGGTTGTCCTTCATCAGAGCCTTTCCCTGGAATCAGACGCAGGAGTCCATTGGTGGCGTCGATGCCTACCACGGAAAGAGTGGATTCGCTAATGGGAAGACGTCGATGACGCGAATGGCCAGAGGGCTGCTTCTTCGGGGGCAAGGGCTTTCGAGCGACCTCGTCATGTGCAGGTTCGACAAGCTATCGGGCCCCGCCCAAAGAGCAGAAACTTGAAACTCGATCCCATCTTCCGTTGTCCCTAGGTGCAGAAGGGCGAAGGTGATTGCGGCCGGCAGGTGCCGGCCCCCTCGTCCCTGGATCGTCCGGACGCCATCCGGGCTGCCCCTGGTCCCACCATGCCGACCGGAGCCGGTTGGCGCCGGCCCAACGCGAGGAGTGTGTCATGGATACTGCTGCATCCAGAATCGACGAACGTCCCGACCTTCCCCAGACCACGAATCGATACCCGGAGCGACGCCCGGGTGGCCCGCCCGCTCTCGAAGTGCGCGCCAGCTACAACGGCGTGCTCATCGGCACGCGCTTCCTCCTCGATATCGCACCGAAACGCCGTCTGCTCGCCGGCCATGGCCCGGACCGGCAGACCAGCTACACCATCGGACGGTCGGCGTGGGCCGATGCACCGGCCGCGGGCGATCTTCTCGGCCATCCCGACCTGCCACTGGTGTCGAAATGGGGAGGCGGCTTCCTGGTCAACGTCACGCCCCGGATGACCGGCGACGTGATGGTCGGAGGAAAGGTGTACCGGTTGGCCGACTATCTCGCCGACCGAGGCAACAATTTCACTCTGCCCGCGGATGCGCGCGCTCGCATCGACTGCGGGGCCATGACCTTCCAGCTTTCTCACACCACCCGCGCCGAACCCCTGCCCAGGCGTTGGTTCACCTGGCGCTGGGACGAGCAAAGGTTCACGCTGGGCTCGTTTCTCGCCCTGGGTTTGTTCCTGCTGATGATCTTCGCCGTTCCACCGGAAGGAACGTCGCTGTCGGGCGACCTCACGGGCATGGGCAGGACGTTCGTGCCCTTCACCATCCAGGCGCCCGAACCGGATAAAGTTCCCGCATTCCTCTCCCAGCGAACAGACGAGGATCAGGGACAGTCGGGCAAGGCCCACCTTGGCGACTCCGGAAGACTGGGCGACAAGAACGCCAAGCGGCCGAGCGGCCTTTACGCCATCAAGGGCGACGGCAAGGACAAACACCTCGGCAAGGAAGAGGCGAAATCGGCCATCTTGAACAAGGGCATCCTCGGCATCCTCGGCGCGAGCCGGGACGCGCCATTTAACAGCATCTTCGGACACGGCATCGCCGCGGGGGACGGCCAGCAGACCGTCCTCGGCAACCTGGTGGGCGGCGAGATCGCCAGCGCCTACAGCGCGAGCGGCCTCGGGGTCACGGGAACCGGATGGTGGGGCGGCGGCACTGGCATCGGCACCCTCGGAACGGGCAACCTCAACACCTCGCTCGGCCGCAACTACGGACGGGGAGCCGGCATCGGCCTGCCCAGCCGAAAGGCAGCCAGGGTCGCGGGGGTAACGCCGGGCATCGTCACCACCCGCGGTTCGCTCGACAAAGAGATCATACGGCGGGTGGTCCACCTGCACATGAACGAGGTGAAGTACTGCTACGACCAGGAACTGGTGCGCAAGGCCGGGCTCGAAGGCCGGGTCGCGGTTCAGTTCGTCATCTCGCCCATGGGACAGGTTCTGAGCTCCGTCATGCAGAGCACGACCATGAACAACCTACGGGTCGAGAAGTGCGTGGTGGACGCAATCAAGCGCTGGGAGTTCCCGAAGCCCACCGGTGGAGGCATCGCCATCGTCTCGTATCCCTTCAACTTCGTGGCCGGTAGTGGAGGCTAGCGGGGCTGTCCCCATCGAGGTGTGGGTAGCAGCTCGGATCCTCGCCTCTCCCCGTCGGGGAGAGGCCGACGGCGTCCGCGTCGGTTGGTGAGGGGTCCGCGGGGCCGGCGCATCCCTCGGCCCCGTGCTACATTTCGTCGCTCGCATCATCCAATCTGCTGCGAGATATTCCTGTTTTTCGCCACCATGTCCGCCGCACGATGATCGGAAGCTACCCGAACCTGACCGAGATCGAACTCGCGGATCGACCGCAGCTCGATCCCCTTTTCCGCCAGCTTCGCGAAGGCGTCTCCGAGCTGAGCTGCGCGGGTATCCACTGCTTCCGCGCCTCGCACGCCTACCGCATCGGCCGTCTTGCCGACGGCACCTACCTCCTCACCGGTGCCGACAAGGGCATGCCCTTCTTCATCTGCCCCTTCGCGCTGCCGCGCCCGGACCTTCTCGACGAGCTCTTTCGGCGCTTCTCCTCGATGAAGCTCGTGACCGAGACGCAAGCCGAACATCTGCGGCAGGCCGGGTACGTGGTGAGCGAGGATCGCGACAACTTCGACTACCTCTACCGCCGCGAGGATCTGGCCACCCTGCATGGCCGCGCCCTACAGAAGAAGCGCAACCTGGTCCATGTCTTCGAGAAGACCCATCGTTACCAGGCGTTTCCGCTTTCGAACGATCGGGTCGGCGACGCCCTGGTGGTACTGGACACCTGGCGAGATCACGCCCGCGACCACGCCGACTACGCGCCCGCGCGCGAGGCGCTCGTGCATGCGGACGAATTCGGACTGATGGGACGCCTCTACTACGTGGAGGGCAAACCGGTCGGCTACACCATGGGCGAAGAGGCTGCCGCGGGCACGATGTTCGTGGTTCACTACGAAAAGACCGTTCCGGACATGAAGGGCCTTTACCAGGTGATCAACATGGACTTCGCCCGCTCCCTGCCCCCGACGGTTACCCTCATCAATCGCGAGCAGGATCTCGGCGATCCCGGTCTTCGCCAGGCCAAGATCACCTATCGTCCGTGTGGCTTCGTGAAGAAGTACCGCGCCCGCAAGGCCGCCTGACACGCCTCCTCCTCCGTGTCCCTTCCGGTTGACGTACGATTTCCGCCTGCCTCCCCCTCGCCCTGGGTACTGGATCACTAAATAGGACTATGGAGGTCCAGATGTCCGAAGCAAGCACTCCGATACGTCGTGCAGCGCAAGCCCTAGACCGGCGCCAACTCTTGCGCGTGGTGGGCACCTCGGCCGGCGCCTTGATCTTCACCAAGGTGATGACCGGCTGCCAAAATCCCAAGGGTTCGCCACCTACCGGCCCCGTGAGCGCCATGAACGTGGCCAACTTCAAGATGAATTCGCTCGAGGTATTGTCGGCGAACATCGCTGTCGGCCAGGACAGCAACGGCATCTACGCCATGTCCGCCATTTGCACCCACGCCGGGTGCGTCCTCGAGGACAACGCTCAGACCATCTCCGCGGGTCTTTACTGCCCCTGCCACGGCTCGGCCTTCGATGGAAACGGAAACGTCACCCGGGGTCCGGCCCGGACTCCGCTTCAGCACTACCAGGTGACCATCGCGGCCGATGGAAGCATCACCGTGGACGGCAGCAAGCCGGTCGCGGCCAGCGTGCGCGTTCCGACCGGCTAGAGCCCTTCCCTCTAGGCGTCCATTTCGGCCAGCTTCTTGGTCACGGCCTCCATGACCTTGCCGTTGAGCGGGTAGAGCATCATGAAGAAGGCGCCGATGAAGCAGGTGATCATGGGTGCCCAGCTCATCATGAAGCGCATGATGTCCTTGACCTGTTCGGATTGCGGCTGGTTGGCCACGTAGCCGGCAACGCCGAGCAAGATGCTGGTCAGCGAGCCGCCGATGGCCCATCCGAATTTCTGGGCGAACGACCCGGCCGACATCACGAGACCGTTCGAGGCCGAGGCGCCCTGGCTGCGCATGTAGGCCGCGATGTCCGTATACATCGCGAAAAGGATGGCGCCCGTCGGCCCGGTGAGGAACGAGAACAACGCCTGGGTCGCGATGATGGTCGTGATGTTCGTGTTCGGGATGTAATAGAAGTAGATGGACAGAAGCCCCGACGAGAGGATGAGCACGTAGTACATCTTCTTCTTGTCGATGGTCTTGGCGAAGAAGCTGAATGCGACAACGCCGAGCAGGGCGCAGATGGTGCCGAAGGTGAAGAAGGCGCTGACCGCGCCGCCTTGGAACAGTCCCCATTTCTCCACGGCCACGGGATCGGCGTAGTACTTGAAGTAGTAGGCGGCAACGCCGAAGCGCAGGGTGAACGCCGCGATGGTGAAGAAGGAGACCAGGAACAAGAGCCACCACGCCCCGCAGCCCACGATGTTCTTGAGATCCTTCGCCAGATCCCCCTTCTCCTTGGCCTCGGGCTCGATCCTTTCACGCGTCATCTTGCCGGCAAGTAGGAAGCACGCCATGGCGACGATTGCGAAGAGGGTCATGACGATGAAGAACCCGCGCTGCTGCTGGCTTTGACTACTACCGCCGCCGATCTTGGCCACCAAGAGCATCAGGCTGCTGGACACGATAAGGCCCGCGACCTGCGCGCCGATCATGCGGAAAAAGCTGGTGCTGCTACGCTCGCCCGGCTCGCGCGACATCACGCTCATCAGCGCCGAGTAGGGCACGTTGATGAGTGAGTAGATGATGCAAAACGCGGTGTACGTGACCCACGCGTAGACCACCTTGGCCCCGGGCCCGAAGTTGGGCGTGTAGAAGGCGATACTGCTCACGAGCGCGAAGGGAAGCGCGAACCAGTATAGGTAGGGTCGATACTTGCCTAACCCTGGCCGCGGGCGCGTGCGATCCGCGATGATTCCCACCAGCGGGTCGATGACCGTGTCCCAGATGCGCGTGACCAGCAGCATGTAGCCGACCGCCGTGGACGAGATGCCGAACACGTCGGTGTAGAAGAAATTCCCGAAGAGAACGAAGGGCATCCAGAACAAATTGGACGCGAAGTCCCCCAGCGAGTAGCCGAACTTCTCGACGAATGGAAGTACTTGGGATGGATCGACTTTTCGCTCTTCCGACATGGCTTCTTTGTCCTCGCCCCGAATGGGTCGTTGGCGTTTGGCCGGGGAATACGAGCGCTCTGCGATACCCCGGACTGGCGGGCAAACTAACATCGACGGGGCCGGGTTCCTAGCCCTCAAGTGTGCTCGAATCTCTACACGCCCGCTTTGACTTGCACCCGACGGGAGGGTTAGATTGCCGCACCATGATCACCAAGAGCAGGGCTCTTTCGAGCCCCTATGGTTACTATGACGACGAGACTCGCGAGTATGTGATCACGCGGCCGGATACCCCCACGCCGTGGTTCAACTTCATCGGCGAGGGCCGATACGGCGGCATCGTCTCGAACGCGGCGGGCGGCTTCGCCTTCGACCGCGACCCGAAGAACCGCCGGGTTTCGCGCTACCGCTACAACGCCATCCCCGCCGACCAGCCGGGCCGCTACGTCTACCTGCGCGACATGGAGACGGGAAAATACTGGAGCCCGACCGCGCAGCCGACCCCAGCGGTGAAACTGTCCTCGTACGAGTGCCGCCACGGTGCGGGCTACACGAAGATCAGCAGCACCTACGGCGGCATCGCCGCCAGCTTGCTCTACTTCGTGCCGCCCGCTCCGGCGGACGAGACCTGCCCGTGCGAGCTGTGGGTCCTGAAGGTCAAGAACGTCGGCAAGAAGCCGCGCAAGCTGCGAACCTTCTCCTACATCGAGTTCAGCTTCCGCGACGCCCTCGGGGATCAGCTCAATCTCGACTGGTGCCAGCACATCCTCGAAGCGCGGGTGAAGGACGGCATCATCACCTCCAAGACCCGCTTCGCGCCGACTACGAACTACTTCGCCTCCAGCGTGAAACCGGCCGGGTTCGAAACCGACCGCGAGGTCTTCATCGGACGCTGGCGGGATCTTTCCAACCCCGAGATGGTCGAAAGCGGCAAGCCCACGAACACGCAGGCCGCGCGCGGCAACAACATCGGATCCCTTGTGCCACAATGTGAGCCTCGCGCCCGGCCAGGAGAAGGAGATCGTCTTCATCATGGGCGTGACCGACGAACCGGCGCGCATCCCCGAGGTGGTGGACCGGTTCCGCGATGGCAAGAACGTGGAGCGCGCCTTGGCGGCCCTGACCGCGGACTGGAACGACTACCTCGGCCGTTTCACCGTCGAGACGCCCGACCCCATCGTCAACGCCATGCTCAATGTGTGGAATCCCATCCAGTGCCGCACGACGCTTTTCTGGTCGCGCTTCGTCTCGGCCTACGAGACTGGCACCGGCCGCGGCCTGGGCACGCGCGATTCGGCGCAAGACACCCTGGGCACGGTTCACAACGCGGCCGAGCGCGCGCGTGCCACACTGAACATGCTGTGGCACCTGCAGTACCAGGACGGCCACACCTGGCATCAGGTCTTGCCCTTGACCGGCGAAGGCGGACCGGGCCTGGCCGCGGAATTCCCGCAGTGGCCGCAGTGGTTCTCCGACGACCATCTGTGGCTGATCCTGGGTGTGTGCGCGTACCTGCGCGAAACCGGCGACCTCGCCTATCTCGATCACAAGGTCGCCTACTGGGACGGCGGCGAGGACACCATCTGGAGCCACATGCTGCGCGCGGTGGAATTCACGCTGAAGCACCGCGGGCCCCAGGGACTGCCGCGCATCGGGTTCGCCGACTGGGACGATACGATGAACGTGGATCATGGCAGCGGCAAGGCGGAAAGCGTGTGGGTCGCGCAGCACTTCTGCCGAGTCATGTTGGATCTGGCCGACCTGGCGGAGCACATTGGCGCCACCACGGACGCCGAACGCTTCCGGGCTCTGCACGCGGAGATGGCGGGCATCATCAACCAGGTGGCCTGGGACGGGGCATGGTACGCGCGCGCCTACGACGACGAGGGCAAGCCCGTCGGGGTGAAGAGCGAAGCGCACCACAAGATCGCGCTCAACACCCAGACCTGGGCCGTGATCGGCGAAGCGGCCCCGCCCGAACGGGCCAAGCTAGCCCTGGAAAGCGCCCACAAGCACCTCCACTGCAAGTACGGGCTCGCCCTGCTCTGGCCGTCCTACGTCGAAGGGCGACGAGCGCGTGCGCGGCACCACGACCTATCCGCCAGGGGCCAAGGAAAACGGTGGCGTCTTCTGCCACGCCAACACCTGGGCCATCGTGGCCGCGGCCAAGCTGGGCATGGCCGAACGGGCGATGCAGTACTACCTGGAGATCACGCCCTTTTCCCATCAGGATGTCGACCGCATGAAGGTCGAGCCCTACGTCTATTGCGGCAACATCGCCGGGCCCGAGCACCCGCAGTTCGGCTACGCCCGCAACGCCTGGCTGTCCGGCACAGCATCGTGGACCTACGTCGCCGGCACCCAGTGGATACTAGGAATCCGGCCGACCTACCGAGGCCTGATGATCGCGCCCGTCATCCCCGACAAGTGGAAAGGCTTCAAGGCCACGCGCGTGTTCCGCGGGGTTCGCTACGCCATCGAGGTCAAGCGCGCAGGGAAAGGCAACACTGTCTCCCTGATGGTCGACGGGCGGGCAGTCGCGGGATCCGTCGTGCCGTTGCCGGCGGACGGAACCGCCGAAGTGAAGGTCGAAGTTCGCCTGGGGAGTTGATCCGCGCTGGCTGGAGCGTGGGCCACACCAACTCGTGACGACGTGCAAGCGCCGTTCGAGCAACCCACGCACGTACCGGATCGAACGCTCCAATTACGACTTGCGTATCTGACGGGGACCGGAAAGCAGAACCATCTTCTTTTCGAGATCCCGCGCGATGGCCTTGGTCTGGGTACGCCGCGACTTTGCCACACTCGCTTGCGGTTTGGTCGCGACTTTTCCGCAAGGGCTTGCGGATCGGTCGGGCACTGAAACTTCCAGGCCACCCGCCGGGAGGTATCCGCAACGATTTCTGACGGCCTCGGCGCCCTCAGCGCGCGAGAGCAACTGGCGAAACAGGGAGTGAAGTCCTCGGGAGGGGATCGGGATGCTAGCCGCCAGACACGCACGCGACGCCATCACTGCCGCAAACGTAATTGCTGACGCAGCCATCCGTGCAGCTTTGCGAGCATTGAACCGTTGGACTGCTCACGCAGAGATAGGGGGTGCAGTCGTTTTCTCCGGCAGCGCAGCTCCCGTTACTGTCGCAGGCATAGGATGTGAAGGAGGCACTGCCGGGAGTGCAAACAGCGGTACCGCACGCCTGCCCCAGCGGCGCCTTGGCGTCCGCCGGACAATCCTTGTTGTTTCCCGGGCAAGTCTCAGCCACATCGCACACACCCGCGGAGGGGCGGCACTCGGTCCCGGATAAGAAAGAATCCGCCGGACAATCCTTGTTGTTTCCCGGGCAAGTCTCAGCCACATCGCACACACCCGCGGAGGGGCGGCACTCGGTCCCGGATAAGAAAGAATCCGCTGGACAATCCTTGTTGTTTCCCGGGCAAGTCTCAGCCACATCGCACACACCCGCGGAGGGGCGGCACTCGGTCCCGGATAAGAAAGAATCCGCCGGACAATCCTTGTTGTCCCCCGGGCAGCTCTCAGCCACATCGCACTCACCGTTGGCGGCCCGGCACACCGTCCCCGATAGGAAGGAGTCTGTCGGACAATCCTTGTTGTTGCCCGGGCAGGTCTCAGCCACATCGCACGCACCGTTGGCGGCCCGGCACACCGTCCCCGATAGGAAAGAGTCCGCCGGACAATCTTTGTTGTTGCCCGGGCAAGTCTCAGCCACATCGCACACACCGTTGGCGGCCCGGCACACCGTCCCCGATAGGAAGGAGTCCGCCGGACAATCCTTGTTGTTGCCCGGGCAGGTCTCAGCCACATCGCACACACCGTTGGCGGCCCGGCACACCGTCCCCGATAGGGAAAGAGTCCGCCGGACAATCTTTGTTGTTGCCCGGGCAAGTCTCAGCCACATCGCACACACCGTTGGCGGCCCGGCATACCGTCGAGGACGGCAAGAACCCGTCCGCCGGACAAGCCACGCTCGTCCCGTCGCAAACCTCCGCTTTGTCGCAACCGCCGGTTGCCGGGCGGCACACCGTCCCTGCTGAGGAAATTACATCCGCCGGGCAAGCCGGGTTCGTCCCGTCGCAGGTTTCGGCCGGGTCACACGAACCAGTAGATGCGCGACAGATTACACCCGCGGACTTTGGACTCCATGCGGTATGGCTGGTCGCGGGCGTACACTGCTGGCACAGGTTCTTCGGCTCCGTTTCGCCGTCGGCGTAGCAAAACACACCGTTATGACGCAGGATCCGGCCGGGATGGTGTTAGTGCAGCTATTCCCGCCGGTCACGCAAGCGTCCGCCGTGCAGCCCAGCCCATCATCACAGCTAGTCGCACAGCAAATCTTACCGCTTCCACTCGAGACGCACTGTCCGCTCGCGCAGTCGGTACCTAGCGTGCAGGTCGCCCCCAGGTCCTTCTGCGAGCCACAGGTCGTTGCGGAACCCGCAGACCGTGGAGTCGGGGCAAGGGCTTCCGAGACCCATTGACATTGCAGTTCCCCGTGCCGTCGCAGCTAATGGGAGTGAGCGTGGAGCCCGTGCACGAGGAACCGCAGGGAGTCCCAGACGGTCATGTGGCATATTGCTGGCGCCATCGCAGTTTCCGTCCAGCCCGCAGGCGGGTGCCGAGGCAGTACAGGTGTCGTGCGGATCCCCGCCAGCCGCAACGGGCTGGCACTGTCCCGTGGGCTTCCCTGTTAGGCTGTTGGTGCAACCAGAGCATCCGGAGCACGCGGTGTTGCAGCAGACACCGTCCGCGCAATGGTTGCTAGAACATTGTTTGTCGACGGTGCACGTAACGCCCAGGTGCTCCTTGGCGCAGTATCCCCCAATACAACCATAGCCGTTGGCAGTATCGCACCCCGAGCTGGTGGTACAAGTCGTGGCACATTTCCCGGATATGCACAGGTACCCCGTACCGCAGGCTTGGGTCGAAGCGGTGCAGGTGCTGTTTGTTGTGCCTGTCGTACACATGGTGTACTCGGAAGTCTGCGTCGCGCACGCGGTCGGAGTACAAGTCGTGTGCTGCTCGCAACCGTCTCTTTCCGTCGCACTTTCCCGTGTTCCCGCAAACACCGGTCCCCTCCGCGGCAGGGCAGGTGGCCGGGGTGGTGGTGCGCGGCGAGCTGCCGCTGGCGATATCCGAACAAGTACCGACGCTTCCCGACAACGTGCAGCTCTGGCAGCCGTCAGCGCAAGCGCTGTTACAACAAACACTGTCCACGCAGTGCCCGCTCGCGCAGTCGGTACCGGCCGTACAGCCTGACGATCCGGAGTGTTCCCCGCAGTGGTGGCTGGGGACTGAAACGCACGCATTGGGCGTCATACAGTCGGTGGTCGTCTGGCACGTAGTGAGGCAGGCCCGAACCCGAACCGCACATATAGGGGTCGCACTTAGACCGGTCGTTGTCTGTGACGTCTGGGCACGCACCCTTACCGTCGCAAAAGATTTGGCGAGTAACGACGTCTCCTCCGACGGGGCATATCTGCGGCCGGCAGGCGGTGGTGTTTGACCATGGCTTGCAGGCGCCGCTTCCGTCGCAGGTGCCGGCGTTGCTGCAGTCTTGCTTTGGGGATCGCTCTTGCTATTGGCGCAGCGGGACTTGGGATCCGAGCCGCCAGAGGGCACATTGTGGCAAGTGCCGGCGGCAGTGGTCCCTGTGGCTTTGCAGGTCTTGCACAAGCCGCCGGTGGTTTGGTCATCCGAGCAGGCGCTGTTGCAACACGCCCCCTCGGTGCAGAACCCGCTCTGGCACTGGCCGGCTGCGGTACACGCGGCGCCGTCGACTTTCAAACCGCAGCTGAGCACGCCGGAGATGGTCACGCAGGTGTTGGGCGAGACGCAATCCTGGGCCTGTGTAGCCACGGTGCAGGTAGTATTGCACCCGCCGTTGACGCACGCGAAGCTGCCGCAGGGCTGATTGCTTGGTGTTATGCAAGCACCCTTGCCATCGCAGGTCGACGCCGGTGTGACCGAAGACGTGTTGGCGCAGACGGACGGCTTGCAGTTCCCGCTCCAGTAGGAGCAAGCCCCCTTCACACAGGTCCCCGTGGTGCCGCAGGCGTCGGGGGGGGTCGCGGCGCACTTGCCCTGCGGATCCGGGGCGTTATCGGCCACGGCGACACAGAACCCTGGCGTGCTGGGGAGGTTGCAGGCCATGCACGCGTCCGAGCATGCGCTATTGCAGCATACGCCCTGAGCACAGAAGGCCGACTTGCACTCTGTCCCCACGCCGCAATTGGCTCCGTTAGGCTTGAGTCCACAGGAGGCGTTGGTGCACACGTTCCCAGGAACGCATTGGGCGTTGTTGCTGGTGCAAGTGTCGTAGCAGGTGCTGCCGTTGCAGACATATGGGTCGCAGGGACGGGAAGGCGACGGCACACACTGGCCAGAGGCATTGCAGGTGGAGGGCGGAGAATACACCCCGGAAACGCAGGTCTGCGAGGCGCACGCGGTGCCGGTCGGGTAGGCCTGGCAGCCACCGTTTCCGTCGCACAGGCCGTTGGTCGAGCAGGAAGTCGCGCCCAGATCCTTGCAAGTATTGCGCGGATCCGAGGCACCGCTTGCCACGCTCAGGCAATGCCCGGGCGAGCTCGGCAGGTCGCAGCTCCGGCATGGGCCAATGCAGGCGCTTTCACAACAGACCTTGTCCACGCATTGCCCGGAAATGCACTCGCCGGAATCCGAGCAAGGCTGCCCGTTCTGCTTCTGGCCGCAAGTATTGGTGCTCACGCCGCTGAGGGTTTGCGGCTGGCATTGGTTCTCAGGCGCGCAGTCTTGGTCGCTGGTGCAATTCTGCAAACACGCGCCATTGGAACATACGAAGGGGAAGCAATCAACCAGTTGCGGATCCCTGCAATTACCCTGGCCGTCGCAAGTCCGAGGCGTGTTCTCGACCAAACCCGAACAAGCGGACGAACCGCACTGCGTGTTCTCCGACCACCGGGTGCACGAGCCGAGCCCGTCGCAAAGGCCGTTGTTGCCGCACGTCGTGCGATCCGTGCCATTGCACGCCGGGTCGGTGAAACCGACCGGCAGGTACGTGCAGGTGCCGAGGGAGCCGGTCTGGCTGCACGACTCGCAAGGTCCATTGCACCCGATGTTGCAGCACACGCCGAGGACGTCCGCGCTCGCGCCCGCGCAGAAGCCCGAAACACAGTCATCGCTACTCTGGCAGACAGCGGCGTTCGGGCTCTTGCCACACCTGCCAGCCACGCACTGCTGTCCAGCCGCGCACTGGGAGTTGCTGGTGCACGTATAGGTGCAATGGCTGGTGGCGGGATCACAGGTGTAGGGCGGACAGATCAGGGAAGACGCCGCCTCGGAGCAGTTGCCCTTGCCGTCGCAAGCGACGATGCCTGTCACGCTATCCCCATCACAGGTGCCGAGCTTGCACTCCGTGCCTTCCACGTACTTGCGGCAACCGCCTTTGCCGTCGCAAGTTCCATCCTGCCCACAGGTCGCGGGCTTGCTGGCGGCGCAGACCAGGGAATCGTGGGGTTTCACCCCCGATGGAACGGGGGCACAGACACCGAGCGACGTGGCCAGATTGCAGGCCCTGCAGGTCTGCCCGCAGGCCGAGGTGCAACAGACGCCGTCAGCGCAGAAGAAGCCGGTCTGGCACTCGTCATTGCAGCTACAGGATTCGGCCCTCCCCTTGGACTTGCTGACCGTGCCCGGCGGACATACACCGGGCTGCAGGGCATCCGAGCCTCGGGGGGCATCGGAGGCGTTGGTGTCCTTCTGCCCACCGTCTTCGTGGGAAGGCTCGGAATTCTTGCAACCACCGGCGCCCAAGACGGCGGCAAGGGCGAGGGCGAGGGCGCCCCAAAAGGCGCTCCCACGCCCAAATGACAATGTGGATCCCTGACTTCTAGCGCGCCATGAATAGACTCTCATCGGTCCCCCCTCAAGATTAAGAATATGGAGAGTGTTTATGCACCTTCGTCCAGGTGTTGCCGATCGATTGTGGTGCTGGTCTGCAAGGCAGAAACTTCAGTTGTTCGGGCAGAAGCCATACTCAGTGCCCCACTGTAGGCAGTCCCCGACGGGACAGGGATAGGCGGCATTGCAGACCCGATGGCAGCCGTTGTGCACGCCGTCGTTCACGCAGGTGTTCGCCAACGCGCAGTCATGTGCGGAGGCGCAAGCGTCGCCGTTTTTGTTGGCCCCGCTGCTGAACTCACAAACGGTGCGGCTGTGTCCTGATGATTGGTCAGGGGGAACCAAGAGGCAAACCCGACCCGCTCCGCAACTGCTGGTCCCGGTTGCCAAGGGATCGCAGCAGTTGCCATCCGGGCCGCACTCGCTGTACGGGGGTTCGCAGACAGTGACAGTGCCACCTGCCGCGGAGAGGCTGCGCTGGGTGCAGGCCACGCCGGTGCAGTCTTGGATTGCATTGTGACAAAGGGCAAAGCAGTATCCCGTGGTTGTCGTTCCGCCGTTGACAGGCTGCAGGCAGATACTCCCCGGCTCGCAATTGTCCGCTTGACCCGCCAAGCCCGGAGACGTCACCCCGCAGGGCTGGAAGACTGCCACCGGATTCTGGTCTTTGGCGGCGCAGGTCGGCTGGGCCGTGGCGCCGACAAGTGCATAACTGCACTTCTGGGCGCACCAATCGCACTTACTGCCGGTCTGGCAGACCGGATCGCAGGGGTCTGTCGTGGTCGGCGTGCAGAGCGGCACGGGAGTCGCGGGACAAGTGACGCTCACGTCTGGGCCAAGGCCGGAGTCCGCAGTGCCCGAGCCGCCCCCTGTGCCCGCGATCTGCCCGCCGTCCCCTGTGCCCCCCGCCCCGCCACCCCCAGCGCCCCCTGCAACATCAGCGATGCGCTCAAAGCTAGCCTTCGTGCAAGCGACGCTCGACGCCAACAGAACTACAAGCCAACTCGCCAACAAGTTTGTCGAATGATTTCTCATGAGTTAGTCGTCCGATCGGTTGCCAGTCTAGCGGGAACGGGGTTGCCGGGCGAACCGCTATTTGATGCCGGGCGAGAGCCATCCTGCGCACACGAAACGGCGATTTACAAGCCCATAGTGCGCTGCGCGATATTCCAGTGACGCATGTAGTCGCGGCTCCACCACCGGCCCGGCTGGCCACAGGGAATGCCCCACCCTGGGTCGTGACGCAACGTGGACAACAGTAATAGTCTCCTGCGAAAGGAATCTTCTTGCCCCACTCCGCGTGTTGTAAGTATAGATAGGCTTGTGGCATACATGGGCGGCAGCGCCCTGTCCGCCAGCAAACCTAACACTAGACTGCTGGAGGGACAGGTTATAGGTGGCAAGTACCGAGTCAGCCATTTGCTCGGTGAGGGGGGCATGGCGTCGGTGTGGGCCGGCACCAACGAACGAACCGGCAAGCGCGTCGCTCTGAAGGTGATCCGCTCAAGCTTCATGGCCACGCCTGACGCGGAGGCCTTCCTGCACAGCGAAGGCCTGGCGGCAAGCCGGGTCAATCATCCCAACGTCGTCACGGTGTTCGATGTGATCGAGCACGAAGGCGTGGCGTGCATCGTGATGGAGTTGCTCGATGGCCTGACGCTTGGAACCTATATCTCGCGCAACGGACAGCTCAGCCTGCGCGACGCGATTGGGCTGCTGCTCCCCGCCATGCGCGGTGTCGCCGCCGCCCACGCGCAGGGTGTGATTCATCGGGACCTCAAACCGCAGAACATCTTCGTCTGCGTAGGTCCTGACGGGCGCATCGTCACCACCAAGGTTCTCGACTTCGGCATCTCGATCATGATGGATTGGGCCAGGGGAGGCTCGGTGACCGCCACTCCAGGGCTGGTGGGCACGCCGGCCTACATGTCCCCCGAGCACATCGAAGGTTCGGCAGAGATCGACGAGCGCGCAGATGTTTACGGTTTCGGCCTGTTGCTCTACGAGGCTCTGACCGCGCGCACGCCCTTTCCCGGCGAACCGGGGACGGAGTTGCTGCGTCGGGTGTTGACCGAATCCCCGGTGCCACTGCGAGAACTGCGGCCCGATCTGCCGCCAAGTATCGTCGCCATCATCGAAACCGCGCTGGCCAAGGCGCCCAACCAGAGGTTCGCAAGTTTGAACCAGATGGTGTCGGCCATCGAGGACCAGATCATGCCGGCGACACCGCATCCCTTGACCGGGACCCCCGTCGCTGGGGTGCCCGTCGCGTCCTTGAGTTACACGGTGTCCGGCCCGCTCGCCCTTGCGGTGCCGGCCCACATCGGCAAGGAGCCTTCCGGGCAGTACAACGAGACGCGGATCTTTGGCGGGCTCCCCGCGAGGCGCGAGAGCGAACAGGCCGCGCCCAATTCCGAGATAGTCGACGAATGGAGCCATAAGCTGGCGGCTGTGACGACGGGGACACCCGTGCCGGCAAGTCCAGCTCTCGGAACCGTTGGTGCCCTTCCCGAAGCTCGATCGATGGGTGACCAGTCGACGGAGGTCCACCCATTGCGGGCTGCGGTCCTGCGCATGTTGCGCGACCGGCGCGTTCTGGCTGGTGCCGGCATCGTGTTGGTCATCGCGATCGGTACGTGGATCGCCGCGCGGAGCGGCGGCGTGGCGAAGAAGGTGGCGCCGATGCCGGCCGCCCAGGCCCCGGTCCATGCCATCTCGCCCAGTGCGCCGCCACCAGCCCAGGCAGTGCAACCCGTGGTAGCAGTCCCGACCGAACCGCCAACGGGCCAATCCCCGGGCCTGCCCATCGAGAACCCACCGGCACCTCCCGCAGCCAGCCTGGGGCATGACCAGGCCGACAGGGCTTTACCCCGAGGCAGCGACCTTGGCGAACGCGCCTCCGCGGCGGAAACGGACGCGGAAGTCCCATCCGCACGTCGCAGGCCATCCACCGGGAAGCCGGTCGCCGCTCATCCTCGGAAAGCAAGACGCACAACCCCACGCGCGGGCACACTGCACGTCGACGATTTCTGACCATTTGCAGGTGCAGCGACCCCAATCACGAATGCTCAAGCCAATCCTTGCACAAGCTGCGGTTCGCGCCGTCGCGATCCTGCCTGCCCTTCTTTGCTTTGGCCCTGCCTCGACCAACGCTCAAGCAGCGGACAGCGCGGCGGATCCGTTTGACCACGGTGCCGCCGGCGCGAAGGGGATCTATGTCAAATCCATCAAGGACGGCGTCGCGGAGTACGATGCCCGCCACTTCGAAGAAGCCCTCGGCTATTTTCGTCGCGCCCACCACCTGAACCCCAATGCCCGCACTTTCCGCGGCATCGGCATGACCTCCTTCGAGCTGAGAGACTATGTCACCGCGGCACGGAATCTCACGGCAGCCCTAATGGACCAGCGCAAGCCGCTCTCGGCCGAGCAGCGCAAAGAAGCCCAGGACCTACTCGAGCGCTGCCGGATGTTCGTGGCCGTATACACGTTGAAGCTGTCGCCCTCCGATGCGCAGGTAACCGTGGATGCCAACGCTCCAGATTTCGATCCCGATGGGACGCTGATGCTGGGCTTGGGGCCGCACGTCATCGAGGCCCAAGCAAAGGGCTACGTGAAGCGCTCGCTGTCCATCCAGGTTCGCGGCGGTGAACGCAAACAACTTTGGCTGACGCTCGAGCCGACCACGACCGTGGCCCCCGTATCAGCAGCGGCGGACCCTCCCCCAACCGAGCTCGTCTCCACGCAGGCCAATCCTCCGCCGCCCAGCAACCGGACTGCCCTGACCTGGCTTTGGGCCGGTGGAGGCGCGGCGTTGATCGCTGCGGGAGCAGGCATCTACTGGGGTGTGCAAGGCTCCGAGCTCGCCTCATGCCGGGCTGCCCAGACCGGGTATCGGTGCACCGACAAATCATCGCTGGTGCTCGAGAGGAACATCGGCGCCACGACCACGATCGTCACCGGCGCCGCCGCCTTGGCCATGGCAACCATCGGCATCCTATCCTGGAAATCCGCGTCTGCGCGCCCCACCCGAGACGGCGCCCTTGCCTGCAGGGTCGGCGTCTTCGGGCTAAGCTGCGGTCGCACGTTCTAGCCGCCGGAGATGGGTTTGCCCGCCGAGCCTGATCGGGCGGCTCTGGATGGAGCCTTGCCGAGGGCAGTTCTCCGGCAAGGCTCTTCCTCCGTGCGCCACCCTGCCCCATCCGCGCCATAGCCAAATCGTCGGGATTCACATATTCTTGGCGGTGCCCTCGGGTGGCGGCGCCCGAGGCAACACCACGTCCGTAACCACAACCGGAGGTCACCGTGATGAGTCGTTTCCCCACAACCCTGCTTGTTCGTCGAGCTCTCGTGGCCGGCGCGCTTCTTTCCACCCTTTCCGGCCCACAGGCCTCGGCCCAAGGCAAGCAAGAGGTCCCCCCCCAGCTGGAGACGCCGGAGTACCGATTCGATTTCGGACTCTTCGGGGGCGGGCATTTTTTCACCGAGGACCATGCCCTGGGGCGTGCCAAGGGCGATCCGACGGCCATTTCTCCGAGCAGCTCCGGAATGTTCGGCGGGGAATTCGGATTCCACCTCAACCGTTGGATCGGCTTCGAGGCTGAATTCGCCGCCATTCCGACCAGGACCCGCAACGACGATCCGAGCGGCGTCGACTACGGCACGAAGATGCTGGTGTTCGCCTACCGGGGCAGCTTCGTCCTGAATCTGGACGACAACTACATGTTGCAGCCCTTCCTGCTCGCCGGTTATGGCGGTCTGACCTCCCTCGTGAGTGACTCGAACAAAGCCAACGATGGCACGGAGTCTTTCGTGCACGCAGGGGTTGGTCTCAAGATCGGATTCACGCCACGGATAGGCATGCGTATCGACGGGCGAATCTCCGTGCCCTGGACGGCGATCCCGCTCATCCCCATCGGCAGTCGCATCGGCTATACCGGTCCCGATTTCGAGGTTTTCGGCGGCCTGTACCTGAATTTCAGCGAAATCGAGAAGGTGCAGATCTATCACAACGAGAGAGTCATCGAGAAAGTTGCGAAGAGGGGCGACAAGGACGGCGATGGCATTCCCGACGACATCGACAAGTGCCCCAACGAACCCGAGGACAAGGACGGCTTCGAGGACCAAGATGGCTGCCCCGATCTCGACAACGACAAGGACGGCATCCCCGACGCGCTCGACAAGTGCCCCAATGATCCCGAGGACAAGGACGGCTTCGAGGACCAGGACGGCTGCCCCGATCTCGACAACGACAAGGACGGCATCCCCGACGCGCTCGACAAGTGCCCCAATGATCCCGAGGACAAGGACGGCTTCGAGGACCAGGACGGCTGCCCCGATCTCGACAACGACAAGGACGGCATCCCCGACCAGATCGACAAGTGTCCCAACGAACCCGAAACCTTCAACCACTACAAGGACGAGGATGGCTGCCCCGACGAGGTGCCGGCCGAGGTGAAGAAGTTCACCGGCGTCATCGAGGGCATCAACTTCAAGACCAATTCGGCGGAAATCTTGCCCGGATCGTGGGCCATTCTCGACCGCGCGGTCAAGGTCCTGCAGGACTACCCCGACGTCAATCTGGAGATCTCGGGCCACACCGACAGCAAGGGTAGAGCCTCGTACAACCAGAGCTTGTCTCAGCGCCGGGCCGATTCCGTGAAGCTCTATTTGGTCTCGCACGGGATCGCCTCGTCACGTCTGATATCCATCGGGTACGGCGAGTCCCGTCCCATTGCAGACAACTCGACCGCCTCGGGCCGCGCTTCCAACCGCCGTACGGAATTCCGCCTGATCACGCCCAGCAAGAAATGAAGTGCAAGGAGGCGGGTTGATCCGCAGGTTGAATTCCGCGGCGAAGCCGTTCGCCCTGCGGGGAGAAGGAGTGCGGCCGGGGCCGGAAACACCACCCCGGCTCACCACTTCACCCAGCGGGGGCCGGCTTCGCCAACCCCAACCCTGGGTTCTAGCAGCCCGTGGCGAAGTTGGACCGAGCCGTTCGGAGTGGGTTCGGCCCGGATGCAAGGGGCGGCGAAGCGCCGAATACTAGAGGTATTCAAGCGAGCGGCGACGCCGCAGACGGGCTAGAACCCGCCCGAACGGCGACGCGGAGACTTTTGCCACGGGCTGCTAGGCCTGGCTATCCCCTGATCCCGGGCCTTGGGGCGGGATCGGGGTTGGTGGAGCAGTGCCCAGGCTCTACTTGAGAGACAGCGCGAGCTTCAATGCAGCGGCGGCGCCCTTCTCGCCCGCCAGCTTCTTCACGCGGGCGCGGTCGTCTGCCTTCAGGGCACGCAGGGCCACCATGTATTTCGCCTGGAGCTTGCGAGCCTTGAGCAGTTTGGGGGTGACCGTGATGGATCGCCGTGCCGGCCGCGCTTGGGATTTGATCGCGCGTGGCGCCGGCTTCGCTGCGGGAGCGGCCTTGGGGGCCAGAAATGCCGACGCGATAGCGCCCTGAACCCGACGGGCAACATCTGCCTCGACGAGCGACACCAGGCGATCGACGAATTCACGGACAACGGCTTCTGTTCTTGTGTTGGTCATTTCGTCGCAGTATAGCGGAAATTTCTCGGATTCCACAAACCACGATCACAATCCGCGCTGCACCTGGCCAAAGGAGGGCCGACTTCGTCGCTCCGCTGGTTTCGGATACCTGGTGGTGAATTTCCGGGCGTCAGTGAAGTATCTCCGCCGATCACAAGCACTGCGGATTCCCGCTGGTCCCGGTGAAATTCGTCGTGCAGGGAGTCTCTCCACTCGACATATCCACCGTCTGGGCATAGCTGACGGTGCAGTTGCCGCCGCCGTCCGGACCGGAATACTGGCCAGAATTCTGGCCGGGATACTGGATCCGTACGTTGAAACGACCGACCGGCAGATTGGTGAGCACCAGGCCGGCGCCGCCGTAGATGAGAAACTGCGACGATGAAGCACAAGGGGTCGTGGGCAAAACGCGCGTGTCGGTCAGATCGAGGGTGTAGCGCGAAGTCGTGGCATCGAACGTCGCTGGCGCTACGCCGTAGTTCGAGGCGAACACAACCTGGATGCGCGTGCCCCACCCGGCGGGCTGGGTGGTGCCGTCGAGCGACACCGAAAGAACGCCGCAGCTTGGTTGCACGGAACCGACAAGCTGCAATCGAGCGGTGAGGGTAGCTTGGGGCGCATTACCGGTCGCACAGCGAAAGCCACCGCGGGCACGCGAATCACCCGAACTGTTGATGCTCATGCCGTCCAGCGCCCAGAAGCGCGCGGCCGGATTCTGCCGGCACTGGCTCTCGAACACGCCGCCACCCTTGAGCAGCGGGTTGCGCGAGGACGCTCCGCCCGTCCCCACGCTTGACCCCTGGCAATCGGTACCTTGGTCCTGCGCCGCATGATCGTATGTGACGTGCAGCGGATCGATAACGGCCTCATCGACGGGCGTCGCAAGACAGGTTGGAGGATTCGAGGCGTCGATGGGACATTGGTACATATTGTTGCTCGTGCCAATGCATTCGCCCTGGCAGGTATTGCCACCCGCGCACTGGCTGGTCATGCAGCCACTGTCGTTCGAGCACAGGACCCCCACGGGCGTTTCGTAGCGACAACCCGAGGAAAAGGTGAAGTCGTCCTCGACCCATTCAGGCACGCTGCCCGCCATGTCGTACACGCCAAGAGGCGTGCAGTCGATGGGGTTGCTGGCCACCGGTTGCAGGGACTTGTTGCTTGGCCCGCAGTCCTGCGAGGGCACATCTCCGCATGCGCGGGCGACATCGCCCCATGGATAGACCTGTATGTGACCCTGACCGTCTTTCACACGCGCCGCGACTTCCCACTCCACCTCGGTGGGCAAGCGCAGGTTGCGATAGCGGCAGTACTGGCGAGCCTCTTCGATATTGACCTCGGCCGGAAGGTTGCCCTGATTGACGTAATCCCCGACGTTCTCGTCGCAGCATTTGCCCAGGGCCGCGCAGGCCGCATACTGCTCGACCGTTACCTCGTGGACGTCGATCTGGAACGGCCGGCTGAGCGCGATGGGGTGGGCGGGCTCGGCCGATCCACAGGGCGTATTCTGCGACGAATTGCACGCGTCGGTAGTTCCGCCGATCACGTAACTACCTGCGGGGATAGTCACCTTTGGAGTGGCGTCGGGAAGTGGAATGCCCTTGGCGCAGCCCAGACACGCGAGCATCGGCACGAGCACGGAGCAGAGGCGGCTCATGGTGTCCCCCTCGACGCGGGAGCGAGCAGGCTGGGTGGCCCGGGATCGACGTTGCCCCGATTGACTACCCAGTCGAGCACATAGCATGTGATGGCCAGCGTGGCCGACGTGATCGCCGTCGCCTGGCTGATCTTCTCTATGGTAGCGAAGCGGTTGAAATCGTCCGTGCCGGCGAATCTGCGGTTGGCCAGTATGTGGCCGACGATGCCGCCGGTCTCGGCGACCACGCCGAGCACCACGAAGGTTGTTCCCAGCCCACGCCATCCATGGGTCTTGACGCGTGCCAGGTTTCCCGCCACGGCGGTATGATCGCCCGCGATCAGCGTGACCGCCCCCTCCGCACCGCGGAACCCCGTGCGTTCCAGCGCCACCGAATAGAGCCCCGGCGGGAGACGCAGATTGACCGGGCCGCGCATGCCCACGGTGATATGGTTGACGAGGATGTTTGCCTCGGGCGGCGTGGCGATCACCTCCAGTTCCGCGTCCTTCGGCACCTCGACCGGTGCAGTAATCGGGGCGGACGGAGCGGACGCCGGAGCCGGCGCGGGCGGGGCTGGCGCGACAAAAGGCACGGGCACGGGTTCCTCCCCCTTGGGCGGTGCCGCGAGTGGGGCCGCCGCCGCGGCTGCCTGCTCCTCCTGTTGCCGTTTCTGTTCGATGGCGGTCTTGAGATCGCGGATCTGCCGTTCCACTTCGGCGCGATTGGGCGCATCGGGGGCTTCACGCAGATAGCTGGAGTACAGCTTGACCGCGTCCGAGAGCTCGCCGAGCTGCCGGTGGCATTGGGCGATGTTGTACAAGAACGACGCGTCCTGCTTCAGCAGGTATGCGTCCTTGAATTCCTTGAGCGCCTCTCGGTACTCGCCCAGCTGGTAGTGCGTGCGCCCCTGCTTGAAGTGCGCCCGGGCCGCCCCCACGCTATCTTTCGCGGAATCGCCTGCCGCCCGGATCGAGGACCCGAGGCCGACGGTAATGAGGATGACCAGGACGACACTCGGGATTCGCGCAAGAGGTCTCGCCACACACCCATCGTACGCGCAGGGGGGTTCTCCGCGCAACCTAAGCACTCAACTCGCTGGCCGGCCACGGCTGGCAGGACCTCCTTCTCGGAACCGTCGACGCGTCACTCGCGCCAACGCAGCCGCACCAATGGCCTGGCAAATTGAGCCCGGAGAATGCGTTCTGCGCACGCGCCCCTGGTCAACGGCGACCACCGCCGTGCCCGCCGCCGAAGCCGCCGCGTCCTCCAAAGCTGCCATGCGAGACTGCTCCGAATCCCCCGTGAAAGCCAGCCCCAGACCTGCCGCTGGCAAAACCACCGTGAAAACCGCCTCCCGTCCTGGCACCGCCGCCCAGGCCACCGTGAAAGCCACCGCTACCGTTGCTGTGGGCTGCAAACCCGCCGCGAGATCCACCGCCAACGGCACGACCGCGAAATCCTCCTGCGGCGTGATAGCCTCCCATGGCGCGCGGTCCACCGCGGTAGCCGCGTACGCCACGGTAGCCGCCGCCGGAAGCGAATCCCCCGCGCCCGCCACCACGATACGCGCCCCACCCGTAGCCGGCCCCATAGAGGCCACGATACCAGCCATAGCCGAGGGGGCCGCCGAGACCGAAGTAGGGGTATGCCCCCCAGCCCCAAATCCAGGGCGCTATCAGCCACGTCCATCCGTAAGTGGGGTAGTACACATAGGCATAAGGAGATTCGTCGTAGGCCGTGCCTTCGTAGACGTACTGATCTCCGTAGGGCATGAAGACCCATCCATACTGATCCGTGTATACCCACTGGCCCGCGCCGGAAGCCTGGTCGGCTACCATGGGCTGCTGAATCCGAGGACCAGCTTGATACTGAACCGAAGGGGTCGGTGGCGCTTGCGGTGGCGCAGGCGGCTGCTGCTGCGGAGCAGCCGACGACGGCCGCGCGGTCTGTGAAGGGCCCGGCCGGGAATCGGGTACAGAGCCCTCATCGGCTCGCGCGACACCGGCACGAAGGAGCAAGAAACAAAGAAAAGCAGTCATCGGAGTCTTCATGGCATTACCTCTGAAGGACACTCAAGCAATCTGCGTGCCCCTCGACCGCGGTGCTGTCGGGTCTTCCATGGTCGCGAACCAGAACCCTCATGCACGAGGACGGCTGCCGGCACTCTTGGGGAGCCGGAGAAAGCCAAAGATATTCAGCCTCTTCCCGGTCCTCGGCCTACTGCTTCGCTTCATTGATAGACACCCAGGGCACCTGGTCCGACCTGGCTTGTCAGATATCCCAGGTGGGTTCCGTGGCAGACCCGGCCCGCTGTGAAGCAGCTTCACATCTTGGTCGGATCGATGGCTACCGATGACGCGCGAGCATGTCGGTCAGCCACTGCAAAGATCTCACGCGAAAGCCCGAGCCATGACCGCGGTTGATGTGACGAATGATCGCGCGCGCATCCACGAAGAACGTCGTCGGCAGACGGTCCGCGCCGAACGCACGCGCCAGCGCGCCATCTCCGTCGAGCGCGACGGTGGTTCCGGCGGGCAGAGGATGACTGGCGAGGTAGTCCTTCAAAGCCGGGCTATCCCCCTCGACCGCCACGACCACCAAATCGAAACGCTGCCCCAGGCTCTTCCGGATCGCGAGGATCTCGGAGAGACCATCCCTGCACGGCTCGCACCAACTGGCGAAGAAATCCACCACCGTTACCCGTCCTCGCAACATATCGTCGCGCAGGCTCGTCCCTGCCAGGGTCCTGGTCTCGAAACTAGGAGCTGGCTCCCCGATCTGCGGGCGCGCCGCCAGCCCAGCAACAAGCAACGGCAACAGTAGTAGCGAAACCATGCCCCCAGTCTACCGCCTTCGCGCTGCGGCCTTCAATACAACGCGATCCGGCGCGCGTTGCACGGATCCACATTGGGTCACGGATGGACCGCGGAACGAGCCCGGTCCTGGGGTTTCCGCCCGTGATTAGACGCCATCGTCCCTCGCGGACACGGGTCGGGCCGGCTAGTAGAAAATCAACTGATTGCCGGTTGACACATAGTACCGCTGCGGCGCCAGGCTGATCGTGCCCGCGGAGGCATCGATAGTGCCCGGACTGGGCGCCAAACCGTTCAACGTCGTCCCGCTGCAAGTAACCGGGTTTCCTGCACTGGCTCCTTGCGGCCGAGAGATGTAGAGACACCAGTAGGACGTATTGGTCGGCGCACTGATCACGTCGTCGCCGGATTCGGTCGCGGTGCCCAGATCCAGGTCGCCCGCGGTCAAGTAGTAGGCGTGGTAGGCCGTGCCCTGGATGGTGGTGCCGCGCAGCTTGGCGCTGCTGCCCGCTCCTGTCTGCTGGATGCCGTAGCCACCACCCGTCACCGTGACGCTGGTGAGCGACATCGTGGACTGAATCCCGGAGAAGTAGATCCCGGTGCTGGAGGAGGACATGGTCAGCGTGGAATTCGCCATGACCAAGGAAAGCGCGGAGAAATCCATGCCATTGCCATTCTTCTGCGTGATGTTCGAACCAGTGATAGTCAAGGTACCCTTGGGGTCGGTGTCGGTGATATTCCCGATGACGGTCGCATTGTCGAGGACGGCCGTGGTTCCCACCGCGTTCGAACTGATGCCCATGTAGATGGCGTTGGAATTCGCCAATTGCTCGATGGTCGCGCCCGAGACGTTCAATTTTCCCGCCGAGCAATTGTAAACGAAGTAGATGGCATAGTTACCTGCCCGCACGGTCGCGTCGGTGATGTTGACCGCCACGCTCGGAGCGTTGTACACGGTGATGGCATTCTGCGACGGTTGATCGATGAGTCCGGCCTTGCCGAGGACGTTGACCGTCGAGCCAGTGGCCGCCTGTTCGACGTAGATGGCGGTGTTCGAGTTCCCGGCAAGCACCACGTCCTGCATGGTCAGCGTGCTCGCCGGCTCCTTCATGTCCACGCCGTAGTAGAAATGCTGGAGAGTGAGGGTCTTCAGCGTGACGGCAGTCGAGGCATTGAGGCCGTTCGGATTGTTGGTAGCCCCTACTCCGTCGATCACGGTACCGGCCGTGGAATCGCCCACGATGGTGAGATTGTCGGGGATCACATAGCCCCAGGTTTCGCCGCCCTTGGTGTTGTAGGTCCCGTCCATGAGGTGGATGGTATCGTCAACGTCCGCGACCAGCATGGCCTGCTTGAGTGTCAGGAAGGGCGAGCCCGCGGAGCCCGCGTTGGTATCTGCGCCAAGCGGGCCGGAGGTAATCGCCGTGACGTTCACGACATTGGCGGCCGTGATCACACCACTGCTGGTGGCGACTTGCAAGGTTCGCGCCCCAAGAGGTGCCCCGTGCGGAACGGAAACCTTGAGCACCAAGGAAGTATCCGTTCCACCGCTCTGCGGGCGGACGGTCAAATCGCCGAGGTCGAATAGCTCGGCGCTGGAAAGGCCCCCGGCCGCCCGCGTAATGGTGATGGTGACGTTGATCTGTCCCTGGCGCACCGAAGAACTCGGCGACACGACGACGCCGTCGACCGGCAGAGCCGGCCCGTCGAAGTTTGCCGATATGTCAGGACCGGCAGCGTCGAATGGAGCCGCCGTCTGATCCACAACACCCCCATCCATCGATCCCATGGCAGGAGCATCGGGCTGCCCAGCCTCGGCGCCAGGCAGGCTCGAATCGGCAGCGCCCGCGGGGGCGTCCTTCGTGCCCCCCCCATCCACGGTGCCGACTCCACCATCGGCGGAGACGTTGAAATCGTTGGTTGCTTGATTGTAGTTCGTGTCGATGGTGGGATCGGCGCACAGCTTGGTTACCGAGGTGCAGACCTGACTCTTGGGGCAGTCGACATTGCTTTGACACTGACTGCGGCACTGAAGATCGGCGGCGCAAACCAGTGGTTGCGTGCACTCGCTCGTGTAGATGCAGGTGGCTCTTTCCGGGGGCTGACAAACGTTTCCTTCCGTGGCCTCGATGCAACGCTGCCCTGCGGGGCAGTCTTTCGATTCCACGCACGCCTGCACGCAGAAGCCTTGGACGCAGATCAATGCCCCGGAGCAGTCGCTGGCGTGCAGGCAGCGTTGCGTCGGAGTGCTCTGCCCCCCGCCGCTGGAACCACCACACGCCTGCAGGCCGAGTACCAGGAAGGCCGCGGGATAGACGATCCGATCGAGTATCCTCATCGCCGCACCCACGTCCCGACGACCATCTCGTTCACCTCGTCCGAAGCGCGCGATATCGCAACCCGCAAGTACCAAGTCGAAGTCATGTTTTCATCCTTTCATCAGCCATTGCGCTGGGCGCCAGTTAAGATGCTGGTGGTTGGAGGCGCGTTACATGGCGGCCGGAAAGGAGTGGACTTCCCGCGCAGCGCCCCTGTGATGCACATTCTCTTGGACATCGAGCGGGGCCTGAATTCGCGTTCTGCGAGCAGTGTCCCTCGCCGATTAGCGCGCCGTCCCCAAGGCAGCGGGAGCACCTCGGCCCAGCGACCTTCGGCCGCGGACCCAAGGCAAGTCAGCGGCTCAGTTGAGGCGCTTCCACCCCGGCCTGAAGCCCACGGTCTTGATGGGGGGAGGTTCGTCCGCGAGAATGTAGTCCGCGCGGCGGTTGCGTGGCTCGTCGGTCTGGTCGGGCGTCTGAACTCGCAACGCGGTTTCGCCGAACCCCTCGTACGCAATCGGGATGCGCACCCCACGCTGGCGGAACCAGCGCGCCAGAGATTGCGCGCGGGCCAGCGACAACCTCATGTTGTAGGCGGCGTTCCCCACCGTGTCGGTGTGCCCAGCGATGTACAGCGTGAGGTTCTTGTGCTCGCGCGCCTTGTCCTTCGACAGAACCTCTTGCACCTTCGCGAACGCCTGATCGAGCTTCGGCACCTCCGGGGCATCGATGTCCGAGGAATCCGTGCGGAAGTTGACATCTTCGTGCGGGATCGGAACGTACCAGGCGGAGTATTCTTGCTCGATGTAGTGACCGTCCCGGTCGTACATCTTCAGATCGATGGAGCCGATCGGCTGGTCGCGCGGCTGATCCCAGCTCACGACCAACGGCGCGCCCGCCGACTTGCCGGTAAAATCCTGGTCGAGGTCGGCGATCACGCGGCCGTCCTCGCTGGTGACGGTGATCTCGATCTTCCCCGGTGGCCGCGACATGCGAATCTCCATCCGGTGCTCGTCAAGGGCATGGGACTTGTCGACCTGGACCTTCAGCACCGGCCCCCGTGCGCCACCATGGCCGGCATTCGATCGCTTCTTCGCGTGTGCAGGGGAGGCGACCGCCACGGCACACAAGACAGAACAGACGACGATCATCGAGCGCGCTTGCATGATATCCACCGTTGTCCTCGACGAGGCTCCAGGGCGAGCCATTCTGGAGTTTCGCGCGGGCAAATGCAACCGCTGCGAAATCCTCCCGGTCACCAGCCTAGGCGCCCAAGCGCCGGCGCTCCATCAAACGGCTTTATAGATCGCTATGAATTCTTGTGGATTGACACCCTGACTCCGCTGCGGCAAAAGCCTATCAAGGTCAACGCGGAGTCGCACGACAGGCTTGCCGGCGGTTGTCGACTCGGCATGGAAAGGATTCTCGCCATGACAGAACGCAAGACGCCACTCTTGGACCAACTTGAAACCGGCCCATGGCCGAGCTTCGTCAAGGAGATCAAGAAGAGCGGCAAAAAGAACGAGTCAGCGAGTGCCTTGTGCGGCATTCTCGAGCGCTCCTACAAAGACAAGATCAGCCATTGGAAGCATGGCGGCATTGTCGGCGTCAGGGGATACGGCGGCGGGATTATCGGAAGATACAATGACATCACCGATGAATTCCCCGAGATCGCCGAGTTTCACACCCTCCGCGTGAACCAGCCAAGCGGCTGGTTCTACACCTCTGCGGCGATCCGCAAGCTGTGCGACATCTGGGAAAAGCACGGCTCCGGCATCACCAACATGCACGGTTCGACGGGCGACATCATCTTCCTCGGGACCACTACCAAGGAGCTCGAACCGGTATTCAGGGATCTCACGGAAGCCGGCTTCGACCTTGGCGGGTCGGGGTCGGACATGCGCACCCCGAGTTGCTGCTGCGGCAAATCGCGCTGCGAGTGGGCCTGCTACGACACCATGAATTTCGCCTACGACATGACCATGACCTACCAGGACGAGCTGCATCGTCCGGCCTTCCCGTACAAATTCAAGATCAAGGCCGCGGGATGTCCTAACGACTGCGTGGCCTCGGTGGCGCGCGCCGACCTTTCCGTCATCGGCACCTGGCGCGACGACATCCAAGTCGACAAAGCTGCGCTCGGCGAGTACGCCGCGTCTGGCAAGATCGACATCCAGAACGACGTCGTGGGCCGCTGTCCGACCAAGTGCATGAAGTGGGACGCCAAGAGCCTGACCATCGACAACAGCAACTGTGTCAAGTGCATGCACTGTATCAACGCCATGCCCAAGGCGCTGGCGCCCGGCAAGGACCGAGGTGCAATCCTGCTGCTGGGCTCGAAGGCGCCAATCGTCAAGGGCGCGCTCCTGTCCTCGGTGCTGATTCCATTCGTGAAGATGGAACCGCCTTACGACGACATCAAAGAGCTGATTGCCGCGATCTGGGATTTGTGGTCCGAGCATGGCAAGAATCGCGAGCGGGTGGGCGAGTTCATCCAACGCATCGGGATGGCAAACTTCCTGGAGCAGATTGGTCTCGATCCCACTCCGGAGATGGTCGCCCATCCGCGCACCAACCCCTACATGTTCTACGAAACGGACTCGAAGTAGGGCCATTAACCTCTCAAGACACCACCCGAACGACAGGAGATCACATCAATGTGCCCTGAACCAACTCAACGAAAAGTCGACATCGGCCCGCCCAACTACGAGCAGTTCCTGCCGCCGATCATCAAGAAGAACTATGGACAGTGGAAGTACCATGAAAACCCACGTCCTGGCGTGCTGATCCACGTGGCGGAGAGCGGAGACAAGCTGTACTCGGTGCGAGCCGCCACCGCGCGCATTGCCAGCATCGAAACCCTGCGCCTGTTCGCGGACCTTGCCGACGAGTTTTCCGGCGGCTATCTGCGCTGGACCAGCCGCAACAACGTCGAGTTTCTTCTTACCGACGAAAAGAAGATCGATCCCCTGATCGCGCGCCTCAAGAAAGAAGGGTATCCGGTAGGTGGCACCGGCCCGTCCATCACCAACGTCGTCCACACCCAGGGATGGGTGCACTGCCACTCGGCGGCCACCGATGCTTCGGGCGTCGTCAAGTCCATCATGGACGAGCTCTTCCCCCACTTCGAGAAGATGGATCTTCCGGCCAAGCTGCGCATCGCTTTCGCGTGTTGCTTGAACATGTGTGGGGCGGTCCACTGCTCCGACATCGCGATCCTTGGCGTCCATCGCCGGGCACCGCGCATCAAGCACGATGCTCTGGGCAAGATGTGCGAGATCCCGACGACCGTCGCCGCATGTCCGACGGGTGCCATCCGGCCCAAGACCATCGACGGCAAGGACACGGTGGAAGTCATCGAAGAGCAGTGCATGTTCTGTGGAAACTGCTACACGGTGTGCCCGGCGATGACCCTCAATGACCCGGTAAACGACGGGGTCAGCATCTGGGTTGGCGGCAAGGTGTCAAACGCGCGCCACGAGCCCATGTTCTCCAAGCTGGCAATCCCCTTCATTCCCAACAACCCACCGCGCTGGCCGGAGGTCGTCTCCGCAGTCAAGAACATCGTCGACGTCTATGCTGGCGGCGCCCAGCGTTTCGAACGCATGGGTGAGTGGATCGAACGTATCGGCTGGCCGAAGTTCTTCCAGCTGACCAAGATCCCGTTCACCAAGCTACACATCGATGATTTCACCCATGCTGGCGAGACCTTCAAGCGTTCAGCACAGGTAAGACAGAAGTGAAGAAGACCCACCACGTCTCTCAGTCGTCCCCCCATCGAGCGAGGAAATTGCCATGAGCCCAGTATCGGTCGAACAAGTCGCTGAAGCGATGTACGCGATGATAAAGGAGTACCACGGTAAGAAGAATCTCAAAGCCCTGGATCTCACCAAGGCCATGGTGGAGAAATTCGGCGAAGAGGCGTGCGACAAGCAACTGTGCAAGCAGGCGATTCGCACGCTCGTCGACGGTGGAAGCTGCACCTACTCGTACGTGGGCGGCAGCTACATCGTTCTCAACCCTGACGCCCCAGCCTGATTGGCGAGTCGCTGATGGGCCTGCTCAAGAAAGTCGACAAGGCGAAGCCGCTGCGGTCAATGAACCGTGGCGGCGACGCCGGTGGTGTCTCGGCGCTCCGTCCGGTGCAAGTCGTCAAACTGCCTCCATGCACCAAGACCTGTCCGAGTGACAACGACATTCGCGGCTGGCTGACCATCATCGCGCAGCGAGAAAAGATCGGGCTCAGTCTCGATCAGGCGTGCGATCGCGCCTTTGCGATAGAGGTGGAAACCAACCCCTTTCCCGCGATCATGGGGCGCGTCTGTCCGCACCCCTGTGAAGGCCAGTGCAACCGCAACCACAAGGATGGCGCTGTCGGGATCAATTCCGTCGAGCGCTTCATCGGCGACTGGGCAATCAAACGGGACCTGCCACTGCCGAAGCTGGATGTCGGGGGACCGTTTGCTGAGAAGATCGCGATTATTGGTGCTGGACCATCGGGGCTTTCGTGCGCGTATCAGATGGCCCGACGTGGCTACAAGGTCACGGTCTTCGAGAGTCTGTCCAAGACTGGCGGCATGCTTCGTTTCGGGATTCCCGTCTATCGACTGCCCAGGGACATCATCGATGCGGAGGTGAAGCGCATCGAGGACCTGGGGGTCGAGATTCGCTGCAACGTGACCGTCGGCAAGGACATCACCCTCGATGCGCTCAGGAAGGACTTTGCCGCGATCTATGTCGCAATCGGCGCCCACCAAGGCAAGAAGGTCGGCGTTCCTGGCGAGGACGGGCAAGGCGTCTACACCGGTACGGAATTCCTCCGTCTAGCCAATACTGGAGCCCCACCGCCGGTCGGCAAGAAAGTCGTGATCATCGGCGGCGGGGACACGGCCGTCGACGCGGCCCGGGTTTGCCTGCGCTGTGGTCAGGATGCTGCCGCGATCTCGCGGCGCATGGGCAGCGAGGTGACGATTCTCTACCGCCGAACGCGCAATGAAATGCCCGCCATTGCACGTGAGATCGAAGAGGCCATCGAGGAAGGCATCAAGATCGAATTCTTGGCGGCCCCCGCGCGCATCGTTCGCGATGCCAGCGGCAAAGTCACGAAGATGGTCGTGCAACGCATGGAACTCGGCGAACCCGATGCCTCGGGACGGCGTAGGCCGGTTCCCATCGAAGGCAAGCTCGACGAGATCGAGGTCGACACCGTGGTGGCTGCGGTCAGCCAGCAGCCCGATGTCAAGGCCCTGGGTGCATTCCAGGAAAAGGGATGGCTCGCCATCGACGCGTGGGGGCGCACCCACGAAGAAAAGATCTGGTCGGGCGGTGACAACGTCAATCTCGGGCTGGCCACGACCTCGATCGGGCAAGGACGCAAGGCCGCGCTGAGCATGCACGCGACCCTGCGAGGCATCGAGCCGCAACTCGACGGGCGCGGCCCCGACATCGGCCCCGACCGCATCAAGTTCGACTTCTTCGAGACCAAGGCCCCCGCCGTTCGCCAAGTGAGGAGCCCGGAGGATCGCTTGGCCAATCCCTTGGCGGAGATTGATCGGGGACTCACGGAGGAGCAGGCTCTCTTCGAGCTTACTCGCTGCTTTTCATGTGGATCCTGTTTCGGCTGCGAGCGGTGCTGGATGTACTGCACCCCCTCATGCTTCAAGAAGGTGACGACGCCACCCAAGCCGGGTGACTACTACACGGTCAAACTGGATACGTGTGACGGCTGCAAGAAATGCGCGGACGAATGTCCGTGTGGTTTCTTGGACATGGCTTAATGGTTTGAGATCCATGGGAGAGTAGTGACGCACACGCGACTTCCCAGAGTGGTGATTGCCGGGCTGTGCGGCGATGCTGGCAAGAGCGTCACCGCGATTGGACTGATCGGTGCACTGAAGCGGCATGGCCATGCGGTTGCGCCTTTCAAGAAGGGCCCTGACTTCATCGACGCCGGTTGGTTGGGCGCGGCCGCCGGCATGCCAGGACGCAATCTCGACACCTTCATGATGCCTCGCACGGCGATCATCGGATCCCTGTGCCAAGCCGTGCCGTCATCCGACATCGCAATCATCGAGGGCAACCGTGGCATCTTCGACGGTGCCGACGGCCGCGGGACCCACTCGACCGCTCAGCTCGCCAAGCTCATCGAGGCCCCGGTCGTGCTGGTGCTGGACGCCACCAAGGCAACGCGCACCCTCGCCGCCATGGTCCTCGGATGCCTTGCCATGGATGCGTCCCTGACCATCGCCGGTGTCATCCTGAATCGCGTCAGGACCGCGCGGCAGGAGTCGGTGATCCGCACCGCTATTGCTGACGTCACCGGCATTCCGGTCGTCGGCGCAATCCCCAAGCTTGCCGCGATGGAGCTTCCGAGTCGGCATCTTGGGCTGGTGACCGCCCTGGAACAAGACGACTGCGCGTCAGTCGTCGAACGCATCGCCGAGGTAGTGGAAGGCCACGTCGACCTCGACGCCGTCGTGAAGATCGCGGGGACTGCGAAGGACCTCGCAGCGCCTCCCAGGACATCGACTGATACGGCCGGCCACGCCCGGGTCGGCGTCCTACGAGACAAGGCGTTCACCTTCTACTATCCCGAGAATCTCGAGGCGCTGGCGGCTGCCGGTGCTGAGTTGGTTTCGATCTCGCCGCTTCGCGACCACGATCTCCCGGACATTGATGCGCTCTACGCAGGTGGGGGATTTCCCGAGGAATTCGCCCAGGAGCTCGCGGACAACCGCCCTATCCGCCATGCGCTGGCCAAACGCATCGATCAGGGCCTGCCGGTTTGGGCCGAATGCGGCGGTCTCATGTATCTGTCCGGGGGCATTTTGAAGGATGGTGTGTTGCACTCCATGGTTGGGGCGCTGCCTGTGACCGTCGAACACAATGCTAGGCCTCAAGGCCATGGCTATTCGGCCGGCCATGTCGACACCAAGAATCCATTCCTGCCAGAAGGTCGCGTTTTGGCGGGCCACGAATTTCACTATTCCCGTCCTCGACAAGGGGCCGATCAGCTAAGCACGGTGGTCGCGCTCGATCGTGGCGTTGGCGTGGGCCTCGGGCGCGACGGCATCCACGCGAAAAACGTGGTCGCGACTTACACCCACCTGCACGCCCTTGGTGTACCCGACTGGGCGCCGGCATTGGTCCGCGCCGCACAGGGGGGCACGCCATGAATCTGCGCGCACGGGTCGAGACGACGATTCGCGCCGAGGATGCCACGGCGGTCGACGCCCTGGTGGCCGAGGATGCGCGGATCCTGCGCCACCTCATCAGTATGACGTACCACACGGACGATCGGATCCGCGCCGCGGCGGCGCGCGCCATTGCACGCGCGGCACGCCACCATCCCCTGCAGGTATCCGAATTGGTGCGCCGGCTGGTGTGGGCCATGAACGATGAATCAGGTACGAACAGCCACACCGCCCCGGAGGTGATCTCGGCCATCGCCTTGGAGCAGCCGGATTTGCTCTTGCCCATGGTTCCGGATCTCGGGCGACTGGCGGCGGATGAGGAACTGCGCCCCCTACTGCTTTCGGCCCTACGTACTGTCGCCAAGCGGTATCCGTCGAGCGTGGAGGTCTGTTCGTGCCATGAGCCAAGCGGCCGAGTGGCATCACGCGATAGCAAGCCGAGGGAACACCACAGCTACACCCACGAATCGTGATTCGAAAGCACAAAAGGAGAAGACCATGGCAGATCTCATTGTTGGTAGTACGAAGCTGGAAATGGATGAGGACGGGTTCATTCAGGAGCCCGACAAGTGGAATGAAGAGGTGGCCAAGGCCCTTGCCAAGACGGAAGGGGTTGAAACCCTGACCGAGCAGCACTGGAAGCTCGTGAACTATCTGCGCGACTACTATGTCAAGTTCGGCGCCGCGCCGATGATTCGCAAGCTTTGCAAGGAAACCGGCTTCAAGCTGAACGAAGTCTACGACTTGTTCCCCACCGGCCCGGCCAAAGGAGCATGCAAGGTCGCAGGCCTTCCCAAGCCCACAGGCTGCGTCTGAGGCATATCGCGGGCGGACGAATGCATGCGTAACGCGGCGTTTGGCCTGTTCATCAAGGAGCGACGACAAAACCTCCTCGCTCGTTGGCGAAAGCAGATGTTGGCGTCCTATCCGGCCGACAGCGCCCGGTTCTATGCCAAGGAGCACGACGCTTTCGCCAATCCTGTCGGCCAGACAATCGTCGAGAATAGTGAGTGCTTGCTCGACCTTCTGCTTGATGAGGGGACGGTCGATGAGGTCAGATCGGCTCTGGATCCGATCATCAGGATCCGGGCCGTCCAGGAGCTTTCCCCCAGCCTGGCCCTTGCATTCGTGCCCGCTCTCAAGACGGCAATCCGTGAGGAGACGCAAGATCTCCTTGCGGATCCTGCAATTCTCGATGTTCTCGCAACCCTCGACGCGCGGGTAGACGAAGTCCTGTTCGTGGCCTTCGACCTGTATGTGCGTTGCCGTGAGGAGGTGGCGACCATCCGGGTGCGCGAGGCCGGTCGTCATGTCAGTGGGCTCTTGCGTCGGTTCGGCGTCGCCGAGTGGCTGGAGGACAAGGAGCCACCCGAATCCGCGCCTCCGCCGCCTTTACGTGAATGAGGAAGTCATGAAAGCGTGGTACGGACTCATCGCGGTTTCTGTCTTGATTCTGCTGGCCACGATCGGTGTCCAGGACCTCGGGCTCCAGGTGTTGTTCGGGATCGTCGTGCCGTATACCGCGGTCGGCATTTTTCTCCTTGGAGTGGTCGTCAAGATCCTCGGCTGGGCGAGAAGTCCGGTGCCGTTCCATATCCCGACCACCTGTGGTCAGCAAAAATCTCTTTCCTGGATACGCTCCAGCTATCTCGACAGTCCACACACGCAGCTTGGCGTCTTCTGTCGCATGGCTCTGGAAGTGCTGTGCTTTCGCTCCCTGTTCGGCAACACGAAGATGACGCTCAAGCCTGGCCCCAAGGTCGTCCACGGGTCCAGCAAGTGGTTGTGGGCGGGCGCGATGGTCTTCCATTGGTGCATGCTCGTGGTGCTATTGCGCCATCTGCGTTTCTTCACCGAACCCGTGCCCGCGCTCGTGGTCGCCATCACGTCTATCGACGGCTTCTTCCGGTTGGGCCTTCCGGAAATGTACTTGACGACCGCCGGCCTTCTTGCCGGGCTTCTTTACCTCCTCGCACGCCGCCTTTGGGTGCCGCAGGTCAGGTACATTTCGCTGCCCGCCGATTTCTTCTCGCTTTTCCTGCTCATCGGCATCGCAACCACGGGCGTGCTGCTCCGGCACTTCGTCAAGATCGACCTCGAAAGTGTCAAGAGTTTCGCCATGGGGCTCTTGGCGTTCGCGCCCGTGCTGCCCGCCGGGGCCCACGCCCTCTTCTACGTCCACGTCTTCCTGGTCAGCGTGTTGCTCGCCTATTTTCCGTTCTCGAAGCTCATGCATTTTGCCGGTGTGTTCTTGAGCCCGACGCGGAATCTGGCCAACGACAGTCGCGCGCGCAGGCACGTGAACCCTTGGAACGCGCCGGTGAAGGTTCACACCTATGCGGAATACGAGGACGAATTCCGCGAGCGGATGATCGAGGCCGGCCTGCCGGTGGAGAAGACTTGAATCATGGCCGAAACCAGCAAGCCTGATCAGATGGCGTTCTACAAGCAGGACGATCTCCTGAAGATCGATCACAATCCCCCCGCGACCGGCTGGATGAAGACCAAGCCGAAATTCAAGATCGGCAACTTCATCTATCCGGCCAAACCCAAGAATCTGGAATACATGGGTTTCCCCAACCCGCGGGTGTGGTCGCCGACCGACCAGGACTGGAAGCTGCCAGAGAACTGGAAAGAGATCATTCTGAAAGGTATCAAGGAGCGGCTCGACAAGTACCGCTCCTTCAAGGTTTTCATGGACATTTGCGTGCGCTGTGGCGCCTGCGCCGACAAATGCCACTTCTTCATCGGCGGTGGAGACCCCAAGAACATGCCGGTACTGCGTGCCGAACTGCTGCGTTCGGTTTACCGCAACGACTTCACGACCGCCGGCAAGATCCTCGGGCGCCTGGCCGGTGGCCGGCCTCTCACCGTCGACGTCATCAAGGAGTGGTTCTTCTACTTCTACCAATGCACCGAATGTCGCCGCTGCTCGGTTTTCTGCCCGTACGGAATCGACACGGCGGAGATCACCATGATGGCCCGCGAGTTGCTCAATCTCCTGGGCCTGAACGTCAATTGGATCATGGAGCCCGTGGCCAACTGTTTCCGCACCGGCAACCACCTGGGCATCCAGCCGCATGGACTGAAGGACACGCTGGAGTTCTTCGCCGAGGACATCGAGAGCTACACCGGCGTGAAGGTCGATATTCCCATGAACAAGAAGGGGGCGGACATTCTGTTCGTGACCCCTTCAGGCGACTTCCTGGCGGACCCAGGCACCTATACCTGCATGGGTTATCTGGTGCTCTTCCACGAGCTTGGTCTCAACTACACCTGGAGCACCTACGCTTCGGAAGGCGGCAACTTCGGTCTGTTCACGTCGCACGACACCATCAAGCGCCTGAACGCCAAGATCTATGCCGAAGCCAAACGCCTGGGCGTCAAGTGGATCCTGGGCGGCGAATGCGGGCACATGTGGCGCGTGTTGCACCAGTACATGGATACCATGAACGGTCCGGCGGACTTTCTGCAGGTGCCGCGTTCGCCCATCACGGGCACGGAGTTCACCCATGCCCGCTCGACGAAGATGGTCCACATCGTCGAATTCACCGCCGACCTCATCAAGCACGGCAAGCTGAAGCTGGATCCGAGTCGGAACAACAAGCTTCGCGTCACCTTTCACGATTCGTGCAATCCCGCACGCGCCATGGGCATTCTCGAAGAACCCCGCTTCGTGATCAGGAATGTCTGCAACAACTTTTTCGAAATGCCGGAGAACACGATCCGCGAGCAAACCTTCTGCTGTGGCGGCGGCGCGGGCCTGGGCACCGACGAAATGATGGAGATGCGCCTGCGGGGTGGGCTGCCCCGCGGCAACGCAGTTCATCATGTGCAGCAGAAGCACGGCGTGAACCGACTCGCCGCCATGTGCGCGATCGATAGGGCGACGCTGTCGACGGTTTGCGAGTACTGGGCGCCGCAAGTACGGGTTACCGGAATCCACGAGATGGTCGCCAATGCAATGATCCTGAAGGGCGAGAAGAAGCGCGAACTCGACCTGCGAGGCGAGCCGCTTGATGGTGAAAGGAGGGAATAGACCCTTGCTGCATGACGGTAGAAAGATCCTTTCCGGCTTACTCGTCTTCCTGGGGCTCGCCACATTCCCGGTTTGGTACACCCTGGCCCGCGGTCAGCATGGCGAAGCTCCCAAGCTAGCGAAGCCGGTCAGTGGCAAGCACTGTGTGGAGTCCAACGATTTCATGCGGTCGCAGCACATGCGGCTCCTCGAAGCGTGGCGCGCCACCGTTGTCCGCGACGGCAAGCGCCTCTATATGTCACACGATTATCCCGGCGAAACCCACGAGATGAGCCTTACCAAGACCTGCCTACGCTGCCATGCCGACAAGGCACAGTTCTGCGACCGGTGCCACTCCTATCTGAGCGTTAGTCCCGACTGTTGGCAATGTCACGACAACTCGAAGGTGACCTCGCGTGATTGACCAGAAGAAAGCGGAGACATCCATGGAAAGCGGCGCGCAACGGCCAGCAGGCGCACCCTGCGCCGAACGAGGTGCGCCCGCGATGAGTGCAGAGCGACGAGGATTCCTCAAGTTTCTCGGTGCTTCTGCCCTCCTGGGGGCAGGAACTGCTGCCGGCATGGGGGCTTTCGTCCATGTCGATGCGGCAGAGATTCTTTCCGGCGGGAAGGACAAGGGCACCCGCTGGGCGCTCGTCATCGACGTCTGGAAGCTAGGGACGGAGAGCGACTACCAGCGGATCATCCGCGCCTGCCATCGCTACCACAACGTTCCTGCCATCCCCGATCCCAAACACGAGGTCAAGTGGATCTGGACCGAGGAATACCGGCACGCTTTCCCCACCAGCGATCACGCGCACGCTCCCCAAGCGTTCAAGGACAAGCCTTTCTTGGTTCTCTGCAATCACTGCGACGATCCACCTTGCGTGCGCGTCTGTCCGGTCAAAGCCACGTTCAAGCGCTGGGACGGCATCGTCATGCAGGACATGCATCGCTGCATCGGCTGCAAGTTCTGCATGGCCGCATGCCCGTACGGCGCGCGCAGCTACAACTGGCTACCTCCCGAACCATTCATCGAAAACATCAATCCGGACTTTCCAACCCGGGCGGCCGGGGTCGTCGAGAAGTGCACTTTATGCTACGAGCAGCTGGATAGAGGCCTTCCACCCCTTTGCGTGGAGGCGTCCGACGGCGCGTTGGTGTTCGGCGATCTGAACGACCCCCAATCGCCGGTGAGAAAGGCCATCGAATCGCGCTACACCGTCGTGCGGAAGCCGGAGCTCGGAACCCAACCGAGAGTTTTCTACGTCGTCTAGGAGGCCAAGTCATGCTGGCAGCGGCATTCAGGGGAAGTCGGAAGTACTGGGGGTTCCTGGTTTTTCTGCTCGGTGTGATCGGCCTCGGTCTTTTCTGCTGGCTGCGGGAACACCATCTGGGCTCGGGTCCTACCAGCGGCCTCAGCCGGGACGTCCCGTGGGGGCTGCACATCGGGCAACTCACCTTTTTCGTCGGCGTCGCCGCTTCTGCCGTCATGGTGCTCCTGCCCTACTACCTGCACGACTTCAAGGCCTTTGCTCGTATCACCGTCCTCGGGGAGTTTCTGGCGGTTGCCGCGGTCATCGTCAGCATGCTCTCGGTCTTCACCATCATGGGACGGCCCGAGCGGGTCCTCAACGTCCTACTCTACCCAACCCCGGGTTCGATCATTTTCTGGGACATGATTGTTCTGAGCACCTACCTCGGCCTCAATCTCGTTTGCGGCTGGACCATCCTGGGCGCGGAACAGCGAGGGGAAGCCGCGCCAAGGTGGATCAAGCCTTTCATCTACTTGGCGATCTTCTGGGCACCGAGCATTCACATGATCACCGCGTTCCTGTACGCGGGCCTGCCTGGAAAGCACCACTGGGCGACCGCGCTACAAACAGTGCATTTCCTGACCACGGCGTTCGCCGCCGGGCCGGCGTTGCTCATCGTTCTGAGCATGGTGGTGGGGAAGCTGAGCCGCTTCGACCCCGGGACGAAGGCCATCCAGAAGCTGGCGCAGATCGTGGTCTACGCCTTGAGCCTGCACCTGTTCTTCATCGGGCTGGAGTTCTTCACCGCCTTCTACAGCCAGAATCCCGAGCACATGCGCACGCTCACGTACCTTTACGTCGGCCTGGAAGGGCACAGCCGGATGGTGCCCGTGGTGTGGACGTCGAGCGCGCTCGCGGTGCTGGGCCTCGCACTGCTGGCGGTTCCCCGTTCCCGGAGAAACCCGCGAGGTTTGCTCGTTGGTGCATTGGCTACCTTCTTCTCCATCTGGTTGGACAAGGGTCTGGCCTTTGTCGTGGCAGGATTTATCCCCAATTCCTTCGACAGGATCACCGAGTACTGGCCGAAGTGGAATGAGGCCTTCGTCGCGGCCGGCGCCTTAGCGACGGGCGCACTGGTGCTCACGGTTCTGTACAAAGTGGCAATCTCCGTGAAGGAGCGAGCGGGCATCGACAAGTACGGTGAGCGGCAGGTCAAGGAACCCGGAGAAACATCGATACCCGCCGCTCTGGTGGGAGGGCGACGAGGGGAATCAGCGGCCGGGGAGAGTTGAAGGTCATGCCATGTACCCGGTGATGCTAGACTTGGCGGGCCGGCGCTGCCTCGTCGTCGGCGGAGGTGGGGTGGCTCTTGGCAAGGTGCAAGGACTCTTGGCCGAAGGGGCGAAGGTGAGGGTCGTTGCCCTGTCTGCTGTGCAACCTCTCCTAGACCTTGCGGAATCGGGCGCGGTGGAACTCGAGCGTCGTTCCTATGAGATTGCCGACCTGGCTGGCTGCTCGTTGGTGTTCGCGGCTACCGACGACCGCGAGGTGAATCGCCGCGTGTTCGAGACCGCGCACGCGAGCGGCATCTGGGCGAATGTCGCGGATGACCCGGAGATCTGCTCGTTTCATCTTCCGGCGCGTGTGCGGCGGGGCTCATTCCAGTTGGCAATAGCGTCAGCTGGCGGCGCGCCGTTCGTGGTCCGTCGTCTACGGAAGCTCCTCGAGCGTCGCCTGGGTCCGGAATGGGCCGAGTGGACGGAGGCGGCAACGCGTTTTCGCCGCTTCGTGCGCGCGATGGGTTTGCCGCGCGATGAGATGGAAAGGCGCTACGATCAGTTCTTTGCGTCGACGGTGGATGAGGAACGCTTGACGGCGCGGGTTCCATCCTCCAAAGAAGAGGCGGCATGGCTTAAGGGGCAGGATCGAGAGGTCCTCGGAAAGTCCGGGGCCTTGCCCGTCGCCCATGATCGCCCGGAGCGGGCATTGGCGGGTGGAGTCACCGCCGGCCTTGTGTCACTCGTCGGCGCTGGCCCGGCGGACGCAGGCCTTCTGACCGTGCGTGGTCGCCAACGTCTTTTGGCGGCCAACGCCGTGGTCTACGATCGTCTCGCAGCCAGCGCACTGCCTGCGGAGCTACGGCCAGAGGTGGAGTTACGCTGTGTGGGCAAGGAAGCCGGAAATCATCCCGTGCCTCAAGAAGAGATCAATGCGCTGCTGGTCTGCCTGGCCCGCGAGGGCAAACGCGTCGTGCGCTTGAAAGGCGGCGACCCATACGTGTTCGGTCGGGGGGGCGAGGAAGCGGAAGCACTGGTTGCCGCGGGGATACCGTTTGAAGTGATCCCGGGCGTTACCTCGGCGATAGGTGCGCTGGCGTATGCCGGCATACCGATCACCCACCGGGACGAAGCCGTGCGGGTCACGATGATCACGGCGCACGAGAGCAAGAAAGGCGATGGTCCACAGGTGCGCTGGGACCTGCTGGCCGCCGACGAGCATGCCACGCTCGTCGGCTACATGGGGGTTGCGAGCCTGACGGACGTGACAGAGCGGCTCGTGGCTTGTGGCATGAACCCGGCCATGCCGGCGGCTATCGTCGAGCGCGGCACGACGTCTCGCCAACGCATCGTGAGAAGCAGTGTGGCGCGACTGGCGGAGGCCGCGCTAGCGGCCAAGATCGAGCCTCCCGCGCTGTTTGTCATCGGTCCGACGGTGCGTCGAGCCGAGACGCTGGCCTGGTTCAGCCGGCGTCCTCTCTCGGGTGAACGCATCGGCCTTTTCGCGCCGGCGGCGAAGGTCGTCGAAGCGCTGGACCTTGCCGGAGCCGAGGCCGTCGAGGTGCCTCTGCCCCTGACTCGGGCCGCGCACATCGTCTTGGGCGCGGCGCCGCTGACCGGTTTCCTGCTGCGAAGCCGAGACGAGGTCGACGCCCTGGAAGAGGACCGAGATTGTCCGGGGTTCGGCGTGCAGATCGTGGCGTGGTGTCTGCACCCAGAGGCGGCGGAGCGAGCCCGCCAGCTGGGCTGGCGGCAGGTCGAGGAAATCGGGAAGACCGCGGACCACGCCGACGTGGTTCTGGCCATTCAGGCCAGGCGCCAAGCAGGCCCTAGAGGGGTGGGGTTGTGAACGGGATTCTGCTGTGCCCTCGCCGGCCAAGCGTATCGAAATCTTCGAGTCGCAAGACTGGCCCGTCGGAGTCTGGTGAGCGTCTGGCCAGACGGATGGTCAAGGCCGTGGCAGACCTCAAGCAGGGCTGCTTCCGTTGGGGACAGCATTGAGAGAGGGGGACCCATGCCCGTTCTGCTGCTGTTCAGCGCGCCCTACTGCCACGGCGAAGAACTCACGGAGATTTGGAGCAGCACCGAGAGATACCGCCACGTTCGCGCCGAAGATCTCCTAGCCCTGACGGAGAAGAGCTACGGTCTCACGAAAGCGAAATTGGCCAGAGCCATGGCTGGCTCGCCGTCGATCTTCAACGCTTTCACGCACGAGAAGGAGAAGGCCGTTGCCTACCTCAGGGGGAGCCTCGCTCGTCTGCTGGCTGATGACCGCCTCGTCCTGCATGGGTACGCCAGCCTCCTGGTCCCGCGTGCCGTTACTTTCGCCCTGAGAGTGTGCCTCGCGGCACCCTTCGAGTACCGCGTGCAGCAGGCAGCCCAGGCTCGGGGACTGTCGCAGAACGCGGCGGCCAAGGAGGTGAGCCGGGAGGATGCCGAGCAGGCCGCCTGGACCGAGTACCTATTCGGTTCGATCCCATGGAACAGGGAGATCCACGACATCGTCATCCCCATGCACGACACCTCGGTGGACCAGGCCCGGGAGATCCTCCGGGCCAACATCGGGAAGCCTGCCCTCGAAAGGACGCCGGAAAGCGAAGCGGCGGTGGTCGATTTCCAGCTGGCCGCGGCGGTCAACGTCCTGCTGGCCGAGAAGGGGTACGACGTGGAAGTGCTCTGTGAAAACGGCTATGCCACGCTCGTCATCAACCAATACGCCGTTCGCGTGGAGCGCTTGGAAGAAGATCTCAAGGGCCTGGTTGCCGCGATGGAAGGGATCAAGGGAGTCACGACGCGCGTGGGGCCTAGATTCCGACAGCCTGGCATGTACCTGGATTTTCACGGTGATACGCCTGCGAGGGTTCTCTTGGTGGACGACGAGAAGGAGTTCGTCCAGACGCTGTCAGAGCGGCTGCTGGCGAGGAACGTCGCTGCCGCGGTTGCGTTCAGCGGGGAGGAGGCGCTCGCCATCATCGAGAACGACGAGCCGGAGGTGGTGGTCCTGGATCTGCAAATGCCCGGTATCGATGGGATAGAGGTCCTGAGGCGCGTGAAGAAGGGTCACCCCGCCACGCAGGTGATCATTCTGACCGGCCAAGGAAGCGAGCAGGAGGAGCAGGCCGCCCAAGCGTTGGGCGCGTTCGCCTACTTCAGAAAGCCCGTCAACATCAACGTTCTGTCGAAGACAATGAGGGACGCCTACCGGAAGATCGCCAGCTTGCAGGAAGACGGTCCGAACAAGTCATAGGGGCTCCACATGGTGGACTGGGGTGCACCCGCAGCAAAGAGAACTCCGAGCAGCCTGAAGGGGCTTCTGCGCAACCTCTTCGTCGAAGGGGCGGACAACTACGAGTTGGGCTCGGGAGGGCAGGAGCGGCGCTACCGGGTGCTTCGGCGCTTTACCGTGCTTCTGACAGCCCTCGTCTCCTTGAGCCCGCTCATCGTCATCACGCTGCTGAGCTACTACCAGTACGAAAAGGCCTACCGCACGGATCTCTTCGAGCCCATCGTACGGCTCACCGCGACCACGAAGCAGTCCGTAGACTTTTTTCTGACGGAGCGCCGTTCGGCGCTGGACATGATCATCCACGACAAGAGCTTCGAGGATCTCGAGAACGCGGCGAAGCTCCAGAGGGTCTTCGCGAACCTGAAGGAGGCCTTTGGCGGGTTCGTGGATCTCGGGCTCATCGATCATACCGGGAAGCAGCGGTCCTACGCGGGGCCCTATGAGTTGGTGGGCAAGGACTATGCGAACCAGCCCTGGTTTCGGGAGGTCCAGCAGCGCGGCGTGCACGTGAGCAGCGTCTTCCTCGGCTACCGGGGCATTCCCCACTTCGTCATCGCCATCAAGTGCATGCGGGGCGATCGCGACTGGTACGTCCTCCGAGCCACGGTGGACAGCGAGGAACTGAATCGGAGGATCCGGGGGCCCGGCGTGGACGCTTACAGCGATGCCTTCCTCATGAACAGTGAAGGCGTGCTCCAGAGTCCTTCCCGGCTCTACGGAAGGGTCTTGAATCGCGTTCGACTGGCGATTCCGGAGCAGGCGAGAAATGCCGGAGCCTTCGAACGCCGCGACAAAAATGGCCAGCCCGTCATTGTCGGCTATGCCCGCATCGAAGTGTCACCTTTTCTGTTTGTCCTCATCCATGTGCCCAGGGAGCAGGTGATCAACTGGCATGCCGTGAGGAGAGAACTGCTGCTTTTTTTCGGCGTCAGCGTGATCCTGATCCTCTCGGTGATCTGGTCGGGCTCCACGTACATGATCAAGAGGATCCGCGAAGCCGACCGCAAGCGAGCCGTCGTCCTGAACAACGTCGAGTACACGAATCGCATGGCAACCATTGGCCGGTTGGCGGCGGGAGTCGCCCATGAAATCAACAACCCACTGGCCATCATCAACGAGAAGGCCGGTCTCTTGCAGGACGTGATCGAGATGGCGCCCGACTTGCCTCGGCGAGCGAAGCTCCTCGGTCTGGCAGCATCGGTCATCGGGTCGGTGGAGAGGGCCAGCCGGGTGACCCATCGTCTGCTCGGCTTCGCGCGGCACGTCGACGTGACGCCGGAGACGATCCATCTGGAGGATTCTGATCAGGGACGTGATCGGCTTCCTTGGCAGCGAGGCGAACTACCGGAACGTCCAGCTCGTCATCGAGAAGGAAGAAGACCTGCCACCCATCATCAGCGACTGGGGCCAATTGGAGCAAGTCTTCCTCAACTTGATCAACAACGCCCTCGATGCCGTCGGCGATGGCGTAGGCCGTATCGAAATCGGGCTCCGCCACGCGTCCGAAGACCGGGTGAGTGTGACGATTGCCGACAATGGCACGGGGATTGAGAAAGAGAACCTGTCGAGGATTTTTGAACCCTTCTTCACCACCAAGAAGGGATATGGGAACGGCTTGGGCCTTTCGGTGACGTACGGCATAGTCCAGAAGCTCGGTGGTTCCATCACCGTGGAGAGCCAGGCCGGAAGCTCGACCAGCTTTACCGTCTGCCTCCCCCTCAAGCCCGTGCTTCCTGCAGGAGCGACTCATGAATCGGATTAGGGTACTCATCGTGGACGACGAAGGGGAGTTGGTCTTCACGCTCGCCGAGCGTCTGGGTTTGAGGGGCTTCGAGGCGGAAGGTGTCACGTCGGGCGAAGAGGCACTCGAGAGAATCCGGGCGACAGCGTTCGACGCCGTCGTGTTGGACGTCAAGATGCCAGGGATGGGGGGGATTGAGGTGGTTCGCCAGATGAAGACGCTTCGGCCCTTGATGCCTGTCATCATGATGACGGGTCACGGATGCCGGGAGACCTCCGAGGAGGGCCTGCAGGCCGGCGCGTACCGGTACCTGATGAAGCCGGTTCAGATAGACGCGCTCGTTCAGATCATCCGGGAAGCCGTTCACCAAGCGGATGGTCAGCCGTGAGTGGACGGGAACCGCCGGGCCGGCGGGAGAAAGACATGGCTTTCTTCGCCGCCATGACCGGAAGCCTCTCCCACCAGATCAACAATGTATTTGCGATCCTTGGTGAGCTGAATGGCCTCGTGGAGGACCTTCTGTCGGCCGCGAATGAAGACCACGCCATTCCTCGCGAACGCCTAGGTCCCGTGGTCGAAAAGATCGGCCGCAACGTCAGCCGCGGGACGGAGTACGTCAAACTCTTGAACCGCCTCTCCCATGCCGCGAATGGTCTGCTCGCGGATGCGGATCTGCGGGATGTGCTCCACCTTTTCACGGGGCTGAGTGCTCGTATGCTCGAGCTGAAGCAGGTGAAGATGATCCTGGACATCGCTTCCGCGTCCGTTCCAGTGACGACGAGTGCCTTCACACTCATTCACCTCCTGTTCCTTTGCCTCCAAGTCCTGCTGGAGGCGGGGCCTGGTCAGAGCACGATTCAACTGGAAGTTCGCGTCGAGAGCCGTCGGCCCATCCTCCGCTTGCAGGGAACAGCTCCGGTCGCGGCAGGGCCGGCTTCGGAGAGCCGGCAAGACCTCCTTGACCGCCTGGTGGCCGAACTGGGGGCCAGCCTGCGGTACGACGGTCGAGGAGACCGTCCCTGCTTCGAGATCACCTTGCCCGCGTGACGTTGCCCCACCGCCCACACGGAGACCGCATGGCTGACCAGCAATTTCGAGTCCTCTTGGTCGATGATGAGCCGGACTTTCTGGAAACCCTCGCCAATCGCATCGAAGCACGCGGGTGGATTGTCGAGACCGCTGCGAGTGGGTCCGAAGCCGTCGCAAAGGCCGCGAGCCCGGAATTCGATGCCATCCTCTTGGATTTGGCCATGCCCGGGATGGATGGAATCGAAACCCTCCGCCGCATCCTGGCTCTCGACCCGCTCCACCAGATTGTCATTCTGACCGCGCATGCAACCCCCGAACAGGGCAGGGAAGCAATCGAGCTGGGGGCTCTGGACGTCCTGGACAAGCCGGTCCCCCTCGCTTTGCTCATGGACAAGTTGCAGGGGGCGGCGCAGCGAAAGCGGCTGATGGCCAAGGCGCGTCCGCCTGCACGCCAGGCCGTGGAGAACGCCTCCCACGCGAAATGGACCAAGACCGTTCCGGTCTTGCACCGCGTGTTTCCCTTTCTTGGGTGGATAGGGGAATGCCGGGGCGATACCCTGCGGGCCGACCTGCTTTCCGGCCTCGCCGTGGCCCTCGTCTTGATCCCTCAGTCCATGGCGTACGCCCAACTCGCGGGGCTTCCAGCCTACTACGGCCTCTACGCGGCTTTTCTGCCGCCGACCATCGCCACCCTCTTTGGATCCAGCCGGCAACTTGCAACGGGACCCGTGGCGGTGGTGTCGTTGATGACCGCCGCAGTTCTTGAACCCATGGCTACTGCGGGAAGCAAGGAGTACGTCGCCTACGCGGTCTTGCTCGCTCTCCTGGTGGGCCTGTTCCAGCTTCTGCTCGGTATTCTTCGCCTGGGGCTCGTGGTCAACTTCCTCTCGCACCCGGTGGTCAATGGATTCACCAATGCAGCCGCCTTGATCATCGCGACCTCCCAGCTCGCCAGTATTTTGGGCGTGGAGGTGGAGAAGGCCCATCACCACTACCAAACCGTGTACCGAGTTCTTCAGGAAGTCGCGCGATCCACGCATTGGCCAACCGTGGGCATGGCCGCCCTGGCCTTCGCCATCATGCTCGTCCTCAAGAAGGTGAACCCAAGGATCCCCAGTGTGCTGGTCGCCGTCGCGACTACCACCTTGCTTTCCTGGGCCACGGGTTTCGACAAGCACCTCGAATTGCCCCTCTCCCGCTTCCCCGCGGGGGACGTGCCGGGGCGGATCCGAGCCTTCAATGCGACCGCCGAGGAACGACAGGAAATGGAAGCCTTCAGAATGGCCATGAACAAGGAGATGGATTCGTCGCTGAAGACCGCACCCAAGGTATGCAAGAGTTGCCACGAACAGCGGTCCGCCAAGGGTTTCGAAGCGCGACTCGCCGCTGGGGAGAGCCCGCCTGCGACCGGCATGATCCAGCTCCTGCACCATCGTGCCGAGCTGGTAGACGCCCGGATCAAAGAGTTGAAGGAAGATGAAGAAGACCTTCGGCGGGAATTGCGTGCCTACCATTTCGAGCGGGAAGTGCCGGACGGCGCCCTCTTCCTGAGCGGCATGGTGCCGCCGGGAAAGCGGGGGGATGGTGGCCGCTGGAAACTGAGGATCGGCAACAAGCCTCTGGACGAGAAGGCCTTGCTCCTGTCGGGAGGAGGAGCGGTCGTGGGCAAGATCCCGGAGGGCTTGCCCAAGCCTTCGATGCCGCGCTTGCGCCTACCCATCGTCTTGAAACTCTTGCCCATGGCGATGGTCATCTCCCTGCTCGGATTCATGGAGGCCATCTCCATCGCCAAGGCCATGGCGGCCAAGAGCCAGCACCGGCTGAGATCCAAATCAGGAACTGGTGGGCCAGGGACTCGCCAATGCTGTGGGGAGCTTCTTCCAGAGCTATGCGGTTTCAGGCTCCTTTTCGCGGTCCGCGGTCAACTTTCAGATGGGCGCCAAGACGGGCTTGTCCAGCGCCTTTGCCGGCGTCGTGGTGGTGATCGTGCTCCTCTTCTTCACCCCCCTGCTCTACCACCTTCCGCAGGCGGTTCTGGCCGCCATCATCATGATAGCGGTTGTGTGGCTCCTGAATCTCCGCGGCTTCATCCACGCATGGAAGGCGCAGTGGTTCGACGGCTTCACGTCCATCGTCGCCTTCGCCGCCACACTCTACTTCGCCCCACACCTCGAGTGGGGAATTCTCTCGGGCGTGGGGCTCTCGCTGGGCGCTTACCTCTACCGGACCATGCACCCTCACGTGGCAGAGCTTTCGCTCCACTCGGACGGATCCCTGAGGGACGCGAGACGGCATGGCCTCGAGAAATGCAAGCACATCGCGGCGATCCGCTTTGACGGTCCGCTGAATTTCGCGAGCTGCAGCTACTTCGAGGAAGAGGTGCTCGGACATGCGGCCAAGATGCCCGAGCTTCGCCACGTCCTGATCGTCGCTCACGGCATCAACGAGCTGGACGCCTCAGGCGAGGAGATGCTGGAGAGCATTGTCCGTCAGCTCCGCGCGAGCGGCGTTCGCGTCTCCTTCAGCGGCCTGAAGGACAGCGTGGTCGACGTTCTACGCCGCACCCATCTCTGGGACCAGATCGGTGAGGAGAACACCTATCCGACCCAGCTCATCGCCGTTCAGAAGATCTATGAGCAGGCACACGCCGGCAGTACCGAGGTCTCATGCCCCCTGGTCCACAAGCCCGTGACCTCGCCACCTCGCGAGTGAGGGTCCTCATCCTTGGCGACGAACGCCAACACCCGCTCGGTCGCTTCGAGCAACTCGCGTCGCTTGCGGGTCCGCTCGTCCGCCAGGCTGCGGGCAGCAGGTCATCTGGAAATCTTCCGGTGGTTCTCGCCCGAGGAAATGGCCGAAGGGACGTCGGTCACCGGTAGATACACGGTGAATGCGCTGCCCTTGCCGGGTTCGCTCTTGGCCTCGATGAAACCACCCAGCTTCTTGACGATGCCCTGGGAGACCGAGAGCCCCAGCCCGGTTCCCTTGCTCTTCTTGGTCGTGAAGAAGGGGTCGAAGATGCGCGACAGGATGTGTTCCGGGATACCGACCCCGTTGTCCCGCACCTTGATGGCCACGAATCCCTTCTCCTTGACGTCGTACGCCGTGACCTCGATCTCTCCCTTTGTCGGCAGGACATCGATGGCGTTCAAGAGGAGATTGACGAAGACCTGCTCGAGCATCTGGGCGTCGCCGTGGACCGCGGGCAGGTCGGGTTCGAACGAGCACTTCAGCAAGACCTTGGCCAGCTTGAGATGATTGGCCACCAGGCGCACCGAGTCCTCGACGATCTTCTCGATCTGCAGCGGCGTGATGGTGGCCTCGGTCTCGCGGGCGAAGTCCAGCAGGTTGCGCACGATCCTCTGCGAGCGCTCGGTCTCGTTGATCACGTCCCGGATCATCTCCTGCTTCTCTCCGTCGCTCAGCACGTCGAGATCTTCCTGCAATGTGCAAGCGGTGAGCATGGTGTTGTTGAGCGGATTGTTGAGCTCGTGGGCGACGCCAGCGACCAGCGTGCCCATCGCGCGCAGCTTGTGCGATTCGACCAGGATGCGCTGGCGGCGGTCGAGCTCGTGAATCATGCGGTTGAACGCCACCGACAGCTCGGAGAATTCGTCGCGGTACTTGTGCTGCGGCATGATGGGAGTGAAGTCGCCATGGCCGATACGCTCGGTGTGCTCCATGAAGCTGGCCAGCCGGCGCATGAGCTGGCGCACCAAGAAGGAGAGGATGAAGGCCATCAGCGTGACCAGCGCGGCCAGAAAGATGAAAGGCACGCGTCGCGCCCAGTAGAGCATCCGCTGCACCGATTCCCGTTCCTTGGTCACGAACTCTTCCGCGAACGAGATCATCTGTGCGCCGTGAGAGCGCAGGTCCGGCTCGATCACCCGGGCGAGATCGCCCTCCGGAATGCCGTCCACGCGCTCGAGCAGCGCACCGTACTCGCGCAATTGCCGCTTCATGGTGGCGTAGTGCTGCTTGCCTACCATTTTGCCGATGGTCGCCCCTTCCACCTCGAGGATGCGCGAGGCATTGATCACGTGCTCCTGCGCGTCCCGGAGATTGGTTCGGTAGAGCAGGTAGTTCTTCTCGAAGCGACGCGCCTGCTGGATCTCGCTCAGGTAGTTGCCCGCCGTTTCCAGGAAATGGAACTTGGACTGCACCTCGCTGAGCGCGTAGATCGACCACAGGGTGACCGCCAGGCAGAAACAGAAGATCAGCGAGAAGAACAGCCCCAGCCGCAGCCGCAGGCTGAGCACGGGCCGGTTGCGGAGGACGGCGTTTTCCGCATAGTCATCCTCCGATTCTCGGAGGTCTGCTAGGGCGCTTTCCCCGTCTTGGGTCGGTTTGGACATATGCCGGTCCGTGTCCCCGTCTCGCGGCGGCGATCACCGGAAGGCCTGGTAGTCGCCGCCGAGGAAATACTGCGCATAGAGCTTGGCATTATCCTCGTTCGTCATGAGCAAGTCGAGTTGGCGCGAACAGACCAGGAGACGCCCCAGCATGGTCAGCGCGGTCTCCGACTCCTTCTGCGAATATCTCCGCATCCAGGCGGTTACCAGGTCGCCGCGGCGATCTACCCCGAAGCGCGACTCCCGCAACACCCGCTCGAGAAAGAGCGCGCGTCGCTCGCGTTTCTCGTTGCTGGCACCTCCGTTGTGGAAGCGGAAGTGAACGTAGTTGTTCTGGCCGCCCGGGCCGACCAGGGCGTCGACCATGGCGTAGTGGTAGGCGAAGCGGGCGTTGAAGTTGAAGTAGTCGCGGGCGGCGATCATGTAATTGGGCTCGCCGCGCCGGCGGGTGCCGCGCGCTCCACCCAGCACCGCCTCCTGGAAATCGACGGGCAACCCATCGACCTCGCGGCCCCAGCGGTCGGGCCAGGCCAGGCGCGGATCGGCCAGGCCCTTCCAGAAGGCCTGGAACGGCGCCGACCTGACCGACTCGGGCGCCACCTTGCCTTTGCCGTCGGGGGTGCAGGCATCCAGATCGATCAAACGCGCGCGCAGAGGAAGCTCGCTTTCAAGCTGGCGCGCGCAGGTTCGTTTCGACCGCTTGCGCTCGTCTCCGAACTTGAAGGTCGAGCGTACCGCCATCTCGTGGATGAAGCGGATGATGTCATGCGCCGAAAGGCAGTGCTTGACGTCGAAAGCGCGTGCAAATGGATCCACGAGGTGCAGCGAGAGCACGGCGGCGTGGAGGGGGTCCAGTGCGACGTTGCGAGCGCGCGAGCCCAAACGCAGGAGAACGCGCTCCCTGACGTCGGGCCAGCGCGATCCCTGGTAGACGGCCCGCTTGGTGGCATCCACGCTGACCACGGTTCCCGGACAAAGGACGCGCGCCGAGGGTCCGATCTGAAAGATTGAGGGCACGGCGAACTCGCGCAGCAAGGTGGCCAGGTGGCCGACCGGGCTGCCCCCGGCGGCCAGGAGCGCCGAGATGGAGGGTAGGTGCTCGGCCAGAGCGGGGGTGACTTGCTCGACCACCAACACGGCGCCCTCGGGTAGGGTCGGCCTGGTTCCCGGTTCGATCCTGGCGACCATCCCCTCCGCGCGGCCGGGGAAGATGGTCGCGCCGCCTTCGAGCAGCGAGGCCTTGTTGTGCTGGTCGCTCTCGGAGACCACCGCCTGGGGCGAGCGCGCCCGCAAGCGCCGCCCCTGGAGCAGCCAGAGCTTTCCCGCGCGGTCCATGGCCCACTCGAGGTCCATGTTGCAGCCGGAAGCGATCGACGTCTGGTAGGCCAGCACCCCTAGATCGAGCAGCGCCTTCTCCGGCAGGTAGTCGCGCCAGTCGGGAGGGCGATCGTCCGTCCTCGCCGGCCGGGCGTCGAGCAGCCTCGGGCTGGCCTCGCGAGACAGGTGAAAGAGATCGGCCTCGGCCGAGCCGCGCACCACCCGGTCGCCAAGGCCGGGGGCGGCGCTCACCACCATGACTCCGGATTGGAGATCGAGGGGGTCGGAGGTGTAGACCACGCCCGCGGCCTGGGCGTCCACCATGGGCATGAAGAGCACGGCCATCGGCGTATCGGATTCGTTGAGGCCGCAGTTCAGGCGATACCGTACCGCTCGATCCGAGAAGCGTCCGGCCAGCACCTTGCGATACGCGCCGGCCAGGGCTTCCGGGGATACGTTGAGGAAAGTGTCGAGCTGTCCGGCGAAGGAGAACGCCCCGTCCTCGCTGACCGAGCTCGATCGCACGGCCCAGCCCGTGGGTCCTACGCCGGCCTGCTCGGCGGCGTGACTTGCGATGGCCTCCTGCAGCGCCCCGGGTAGAGGCGCCGATTCGATCATCTTGCGAATGGCCTGGGTCCGCTGCCCGAACCGCAAGGGGTCGGCCACCACCTCGATGTTGTCGAGCATCAGGCGAATACGGTCGCCGAGGTCGTTCTGCTCGATGAAGAGGCGGTAGCCGGCGGTGGTGATGGCAAAGCCGCCCACGGTGTGGTCGGGCGCGATGGTTCGAAGCGCCCTCACCCCCGAGGCCTTGCCGCCCACCAGCGAGGAATCGGAGAACTCCCGGTCTTCCATCGCCACCGCCAGCGGTTGCCTGCTCGGACGCGCTTCTCCAACCCGGGCAACGGCGATGCGCGTGCTCACCCGCTCGATCGCATCGTACAGGTCGACGTGCCGATCGCCCGAGATGAAATTCAGTTCCTGCGCCATGAGCAGCACCTCGTCCAGCAGGCGCTGCAGCGGGCGGCGAAGTCGGGAGTCGGAGCGTGCCAGGTGGTTGAGGTCGGCTTCCAGGTCGGCCATCAGTTGCAAGGCGAGCCCATTGCGCCTGAGCAGCGAGCGCAGCATCTCGTATCTCAACCGCAGCTCGTAGTCGAAACCGACCGTGGCCAGAACCAGGGACATGTTGCTTTCCTTTCCCCGCCGGTTCAGTCGCGTAGTTGCTCGACGGCCCGCTGGATAATGGCTCTCAAGTCGTTGGGTTTGAAGGGTTTGGCGATGAAGTCGAAGGCGCCCTTGGCCAGGGCCTCGCGCGCCACCTCGACCGTGGCGTAGCCGGTGATGATGATGACCTTGGTGGCGGGGGCGCGTGTCAGGATTTCCTCCATCACATCCAGACCGTCGATCTGGTCCATGCGCAGGTCGGTGACCACCACGTCGAAGGGCTCCGCTTGGAAACGCTGCAAGGCCAAGCGGCTGTCCTCGAAGGTCTCGACCATCTCCCCATTCTTTTCCAGCGCGGGCTTGAGGCGCTTACCCACGATGTTCTCGTCGTCGATGACCATGATGCGTAGCTTTCTGTTCATGAGAATCCTTCCCTACGGCAAGCCGTTCGGTGATCTGAGATGACTAGGCGACACCAAAGACGGTCCTCCCTAGTGCGGCCAGGCATCGTTCCAGAACCTCGGTGGGCGCCCGTTCACACCAGGCCATGGTTCCCAACGAGGTTTCATCAAGATGGAGTTGCTCGGCCTTGAGCTCGTCCGGGTTCAGTCCCCGCGGCAGAAAGGCGAATGCGAAGTCGCTCTGCACCCGTCCAGTCATCGCCGCCGCCACCCAGGTCTGCCGCCCATCGGACAGCCCCCGGAGCAGCAATCGCTCCTCGCTCATGACCGCCAGCCAGCGCGTCGCGGCCGCGCCGCTTCTCGCCCGGCCGCCGGCTCCGTCCGGGCCGATCGGGAGCAGCGCTCCGAAGGGACGACAAGGCGGCAATGGACGGTTCGGCGCCAGCGCGGATGCCGAGCCGTCGCCGAACTCGGGAATGACCAGCAGGCGAAGGCCGTCGGTCCTGTGGATCGACGGGCTGTCGTCCAGTAGGCCTGGCCACGGGTCGCCGTCCCGGTTCGAACTCTCGAAAACGTGGTCGAAGGCTTGCCGGACCAGGCCCATGAGCGGTTCGCGGCGCACGTCGGTACTCTCTTCGCACCAGGCCAGCACCTGGGAAAGCAGAGCGAGCTCGGGCTCGACCGCCGCCTCCGGCTCGGACACGATCTCGGCGGCGAAGAATTCCCGGCCGGCGTAGCCTTTCTGCCGATCGAAGCCGGAGAGTAGCGTCTCGCCCCCCCTCGGCACGAGCGCGCAGGCGTCGAGTACCAGCATGCCGGCGCGCTCGAGCAGATTATCCACCAGCGACATCACGTACTGCTTGTCGAAGATGTACTCGCCAGCGCGCTTCTCTCGTCCATCCGCCATCAACGCCAGCAGGGACCGGGCGTTGTCCAGCATCTTGCGAAAACGGGCAGCTTGCAGGCGCAGCCGCGTGATGGCTTCCGCGCGCCGCGCGTTCCCGGACATCGCCTTGATCACCGCTCTCATCATGGCGCTAGCCCCTGCGGTGCTTCACGAGGCCGATTCCGCCAAGCCCCCCTTGGCTGGCTCGGGAATGGTGGCGAGCAGGCTCGCCCGGATCCGCCGCCGTTGCGCATAGGCCCGGAAGACGAAGTACAGGATCAACGCCCCGCCGCCGATTCCAGCCACATACTGCGAGCCCTTGCTGGCGGAGTTCAGATAGGCGTTGTAGGCGGGATCGAAGTGCAGGATGCCGAGTTGCTGCAGGTACATGGGAATGGCGATCATCCGGCTCAGCACGCAAAGCAGAATGACCAGCGAGGTGGTCAGCCGGATGTAGAGCTCGTTCACCACCTTGGTGCCGTAGGCGCCGATGTAGACGCCCAGCAGCGAGCCCGAGTAGAGCAGCAAGGTGAGACGGATGTCGACCATGCCCGCAAAGGCGTAGCTGAGCGCGCCGAAGGCGCCCATGTACATGGCCAGGTAAAGCTCGCTGCCCGCGGCCACCGCCGCCGGCACGCCGAAAACGTAGATCATGGCTGGCACGCCGATGAAGCCCCCGACGCCGATGGTGCCGGCCAGATAGCCGGTCGCCAGCCCGCACACCAGCAAGACCCAGAGCGAGACCTTGACGTCGGCCACCGGAAAGCGGATCAGCGGGTGCAGCCGCATGCGGCTGAGGAGCTTGACGATCTTGAGCGACGGTCCGCCGGCATGCTCGCGGCGGGACTTGACGATGTCGGTCAGCATGGAGAGGGAGACGACGAGGAGAACAGCGACGAAGACCACCGAGATGTAGAGGTTGGCGCCCGCGCCCTCGGCCTTCTCTTTTCCGTGGCTCACCAACTTCATGATCTGCACGGCGATCTGGATGCCGACGGCGGCCGTGGCGAGCATGTACATGGCGAGGCGCTTGTCCACATTGCCGAGCTCGCCGTGTTTCTTGGAGCCGACCATGGCCTTGCCGAACTTGTGCGCGATGTTGGAGGCGACCGCGACCGGTCCGATGACGCCCAGATTCATCATGCCCGGGGTCATGAAGAACGCTCCACCCGAGCCGATGAATCCGCTCAGGATGCCTCCGATGAAGCCGAGCATCGAGACCTGAAGGGCGATCGACCAGGTGATTTCCACGAAGTTGGCTGGGAGTAGACCGTGCATGTTGTTCTCCGTTCGATACTCGTAGTGAGGTCCTGTGCCGCCTTTCGATCGAGCAGACCTTTCATTCGAGCTTGATCAGCTTGAGCAGGTTGTGCGCGACATTGCCGATGACGAAAGCCGCCACGGGTATCGAGAGCACCACGGACGCGGTCGCGGCCAGCCGGTTGAGGGTTCCCTTGGCGGTGAGCATCTTGAGGATCGGCGCCTGGTAGGAAAAGACCAGGAGGTAGATGGCTGCGGTCAGCACCGAGAAGAAGATGAGATTGAGCCACTGCCGTGGTCCGAAGAGGTAGCGCTCCTTGATCTCCTCGGCGTCGATCACGGGGATGCGCAGCTTCTCGGCGAGCTGGCCAGCCAGGTCGCGCTTGAGCCGGGCGCGGGTGGTGGCCGGTCTGTCCAAGAAGACGTCGCCGAGGGTGACCAAGCTGTAGCGCTCGTTGCGATCCACGCTCGCGAGCAGGCCCGGGATGCCGCTATAGACCGTGCGGTAGCCGCCGGCACGTCCCGCGTTGACCAGGTGGTGAAGGGTCTCGGGTACGCCGTGGCCCTCCGTATCGAAGTCGCTGGCATCAGGGGTGTCGTCGAGGATCCCGCCGTCGCGTCCGTCGCCCGTCGGCGCAGGGCGGGCGCCGCAATCCCCGCTGTCTTCAGGGGTAGGAACCAGCCTGACGAGATCGATTGCCGCGTTCCACTTTCCGGCTACCTCGAGCAAGTGGCGGAAGGCCTCGGTGTTCGGGTCGAAGCGTTCCTGAACGTACAGGATCGTGGTGGTCGCCACGGTGCAGACGAAGGACTCCACCCCTGGCACCTTCGCCACTACCTCCGTAATCGCGCGGGCCTGCTGCGCCTGGCGCGGCGGATAGGTGATGGAAACATTTCCTCGCTCGGCCCGGACATTGACCGCCACCCGGCTGGTGCGTTCGTCCTGGCCGATGGCGAGGCGGCAGCGCGAGGCGAGGAGCAAGTCCGCCAGGGCTTGCCGCGAGGCCGGCGTCGTCTGAAAATCGGGCAACTCGGCCATCTGCACCAGCGCAGCCGCCGAGTTGTCCACCGACAGCCGGGTGACGTTCACCGTCAGGTCGTAAAGCGAAGGAGCCTCCCAGTCGACGTTGTACAGAATACGCACCCAGCGGCGGCGGTCGTCGTCGACTTGCTCGATGTATCGCTTGGCCTTTTCGCGCGCCAAATGAAGACGTTGCATCGTCAGCTTGATCCGCTCCTCCGGATCGGCGATCACCCGCAGGCGCATCACGGGCGACACCCCGGGCAGCACCAAGTGCCCCGTGCGCCCGTGGTAGACGATTCCATTTTTCAATGCCTTCTCGCACAGCGTGATGCTGAGGAAGGCTTTGAAGCGGTCGATGGCGACGGTGAGATCCTCCGAGAGTGGGCGTTTGTTCAGCACCGCCATCTCGATCTTGCCGACCGGAATGCCGCTGGCCGTGGCCATGTCGGTCAGCGACTCTCGGCTCACGCACTCGCTACCCAGGTTGGCGGCCAGCTTTTCCGCCAGAGCCTTTCCGCAGGCGAAGCTGCCGCGCGATATACAGATGATTTGCATGTGTCGGTCCTTCTTGACTGACTGCGAAGCAAGGTGATTCAACCATGGATCGCTTTGCTACGGTGACTGCTGGCCGCTTGCCCCCGAGGTCTTCTCGGCGGCAAGACGCAACACCAGTTCGCGCAGCTGGCTCATCTTGAACGGCTTGGGGATGAAGTCCACCGCGCCTCCCTTGAGCACTTCCCTGGCCGTATCGACGGTGGCAAAGCCGGTGATGACGATCACCCTGGTCGACGGATGGTTCTGCTGCACGAAGTTCATCACCTCGATGCCATTCGGTCCACGCATCTTGATGTCGGTAATCACCAGGTCGAAATGTTCCGTGGTGATACGCTGGAGAGCCTGGCTACTCTCGGTGTAGGCCTCCACGGCGAACCCGGCCCACTCCATCTCCGTGCTCAGCCGATCGCAGACGATCTTCTCGTCGTCGATGATGAGAATGCGATAGCTAGGGTTCATTCACATCCCTCGGGCCAAGGCCGGCAGTCCCGCCCCATCACCCACTCTCCCACCAACCGTTGGCGCTGCCAAGCGTTTCACGTTCGAACCTACTTACCCGCCTTTCTCGCGGCCTTCTTGACAAGACCATGGAGATCGTCGAGGTGAAACGGCTTGTCGAGAAAGCCATAGGCGCCGGCGTACTCCGCTTCGCGGGTCGCCTCGATGGTGCGATAGCCGGTGATGATGATGACTTGCGTGCGCAAATTCTGGCTCCTGACGGCCACGAGGATGTCGAGACCGGTTGGCCCCTTCATCTTCAAGTCCGTCACCACGACGTGGAATCGCTTGTGGGCAAGTCGCTCCACGGCCGCAGAGCTGTCGACAAAGGTTTCCACCTTCATCCCTTTCTTCTGCAGAAAATCCTCGAGCCGTTCGCACACGGTGATCTCATCGTCCAGGACCATCACCTCAATGTCCGTCTGCATTATCCGACTCCTTTGCAAAAGCGTCGATGGCCACCCGGCACCTGCTTCGAGAAAGGCGGCCGCCAGCCTGTCCACAGTGCGATCGGTGAGCCTCAGTATATCGAGTTGGCGGAAAAAACCAATGAGGCGTCCACCCATCCGCAGTCGCTCCTCGATCCGATCAGGTCGAGTGGGATGTCAGGCTCGATCGTTGATCACTTGCTACTAGAAACCATGCACGCACGGCAGTCACATCTTATTGACATGAAGGCGACCTGCCTCATAACATCCAGCGCCAAGCCATCCGGTGGAGGGCAGCAATGGCGATCATTACCATTTCCCGTGGCACGATGAGCGGCGGAGAGGCTCTGGCAAAGTGTCTGAGCGAACACCTGAAGTACCCGTGCGTGGGCCGCGAGATCCTGGTTAAGGCCGCAGCGAAGCTCGGTGTGTCCGAGAATATCCTGATTCAGAAGGTCCAGAAGGGCCCTGGGCTCCTGGATCGATTGTCATCGAACCGCCGCATCTACGTGACAGCCGTGCAAGCAACGCTGGCCGAGTATGCGGTGTCGGGAGACCTCGTCTACCATGGGCACGCGGGTCATCTACTTCTGCACGGAATCCCCTCCGTGATGCGAGTCCGCTTGATTGCTCCGGTCCCAATGCGTGTCAAGTCGGTGATGGAGCGACAGCACCTCAGTGAAGAGGCTGCGATCGAGCACGTCGAGAGGGTCGATGCCGAGCGGATCCTCTGGACGAAGTTCATCTACGGCGCGGATTGGCGGGATCCGGGACTCTACGACATGGTGCTCAATCTGGAGAAGATGTCGATCGAAACCGCCTGCCACCTGATCACCGAGGGGAGCAAGCGTCCGGAATTTACCGTTGATGGCGCCGTTCGGAGAGCTCTCCAGGACTTCTTGCTGAGCTGTCGTGTCAAGGTCGCGCTCGCGACCAACGTGGGGACCAAGGGCGTGGAGTTCCATGTGACCGCCGACGACGGCACCGTGGTGGTGAGCGGTGAAATGCCGACTGCGGGAATCCTGAAGCGTGCGAGCGCGCGTGGCGACGCGGAAGTCACACGCATTGTCGAGGCCGTGGCCGGTGTCAAGAAGACCCGGCTCGACATTCGCAAAGTCGACGCATACCACTAGCAGGGAGTTCAGCCGATGCTATTCATTGAGTGGCTCCAGAATCTGGGTAGAGATGCGAATCCGTCCGTAGCCGGGTTCCAGGCACAGGGTGTGTACCTCGTCGTGTGCGAAGCCATGCCGGTCGTGATTGGACTTGTCGTTGGCGTCGGATTGCGAACGATCGAGCGGCTGTTCGGCGTCGAGCTCGGCAAGGGGGGCCACTAATGTCCGCTGGCGACTTCCTGCTCGGGATAGGCAACTTTCCGTGGCTCTTCCTGTTCGGCCTATTGATTGGCGGCCTTGGTGGCTTCTTCGGTGTCGGCGGGGGCTTCCTCATGGTGCCAATGCTCAACGTGGTCTTCGGTGTCCCCTACAACGTCGCGGTCGGCTCAGACCTCGGACAGATGTGCGGGATGTCGACGGCGGCCACGGTTCGACACATGCGCTTTGGCAACATCGACTTCAAGCTCGGAGGGCTCATGATCGCGGGCACGGCGACGGGCGTCGAGGCCGGAGCGAGGATTCTCGAGATCCTCAAACACGCCGGCACGATGACCCTGGCCGGCCGTCGTGTCGACGTCATGACCATCGTGATGAGCCTCGTCTATGCAGCGTTGCTCGTGTTTCTCGGGCAAGCGATGGTACGAGAATCGTTGCGCACGATGAAACGCGCGACTGGGGCGATCGAGCAGGCCGATGCCCCTCCCGTAACGGGCTATGCGTCGCGCATGCGTGCCTTGCGTATGTGGCCGATGGTTTCCTTGCCGGCATCCGGCATTGAGTCCGTCTCCTTGTGGGTGATTCTCGCCATCGGATTTGCGACCGGCCTCCTGTCCGGAATGCTCGGCGTCGGGGGTGGTTTCATCCGCATGCCGGCCCTGGTGTATATCCTCGGGTGTCCGACCGTGGTCGCCGTGGGCACCGACCTATTTGAGATCATGTTCAGTTCGGCCTACGGCGTATTCACGCACGCCCTGAAGGGCAATGTACACCTCGTCCTCGTCCTCGCGCTTCTGCTGGGGACAACCATTGGCTCGCAGATAGGTGCCTCGTATACGCGCTCTGCGGGTGGGCCGCGCGTCCGTCTCGGCTTTGGTGTTCTTGCGTTCGCGGGGGTCATCATGGTTGGCATCAAGCTCTACATGAAACTCTTCAACGGCTAGTAGTGCATGGCTGGACTCTGGTACCACCTTTTCGGCCGTCTGCGCAGCAGGGCGGACACGGGTACAAGAATCCCGATCAAAGCGAAGTTCGAGCATTTCCAGGCGGTCGGCGTCGCCAACGACGCGTTCTTGAGAACGCTTTCGGAGATGGTCGAGACCTCCGCGCGGGGTGACTCGGCGGTATGGATGGCGCTGCGCAAGAGTGGCGACTCCTTGTGCGAATCGCTGCGGATCATGGTGCGGTCTCTTATCGCGATGTCCGGCGGCCGTTACGCCGAGCTACGCGAGCGTTGCGAAGTCATCGAACGAGAGGTCACGGCCATTGTTCCGAAAGAGACATCCCTCGAACCAATACCCCTCGTGGTCTGGCCGGAGGAGGCCAATGCCATCAGGCCGGAGATCGTCGGAGGCAAGGCAGCAAACCTTGCACGATGGGTGACGACGGCGGGCGAGCAGGTTCCCCCTTTCTTCGCAGTCAGCGCAGGGGCCTACCAGCGATTCATCCTGGGCGCGGGGCTCGCGGATCGCGCCAAGGAGGTTCTGAGCCAGGCGGAGCAGCCCGGCGTGCAGACCCTGCGCAGGCTTTGCGAAAGCATCTGTCGTGAGATCCTTTCCGCCCCACTCCCGCGTGATCTCGAAGAGGCACTCGCTGGAGCCTACGCGCGCCTGTGTGGTCGTTGCGAGCCCAAGTTCGGCGTGGCCGTGCGTAGCAGCGCAGTGACGGAGGATTCGGAATCTTCGTTTGCCGGACAGTTTGAAACCGTGCTTGGGGTCAAGGAACGGGACCTGGCCGCTGCGTACAAACGGGTCATCGCGAGCAAATTCACCTTCCAGGCGGTTCACTATGCGCGCCTCTGCGGCTTTCACCCCGACGATGTCGCGATGCCGGTCATGGTCATGATCATGGTGCAACCCGTCAGCAGCGGCGTGGCCTTTTCTCGCGCTCCGGCGCAAGGACACGGTGTCTTGGTGACCGCCGTGCCCGGCCTTGCTCAGGCCATGATGGATGGGCGGGTGGTTCCGGAGCGCGTGCTCGTGTCGCGCGACGAGCCCCACGCGCTGCTCGAGCGCAATCGAGGTATCGCCGGTCTCGTCATACGTTGTGGTACGGGTGGCGGGCTCATACAAGAGGTGGCGGCGGCGGCCGGGAAGACCGCCGACATGCTCCCCGCAAGTCTGGCCGCGGACGTTGCGCGGACCGCGCTACGTATCGAGAAGGCGTGCGGTACTCCGCAAGATCTCGAATGGGCGGTCGATGACGAAGGTACGTTGTTCGTGGTCCAAAGCCGCCCCCTCCGAGGGCATCCGACCTACCCGTCGTCCGTGCCGCATTTGCCGGTCCTCCACGGCTTCCCCGTGCTCATCTCAGGGGCAACACGTGCATGCGGTGGGACTGCGTTCGGCGCGGTCGCGCGAGTTACGGATCTCGACGATCTCGACGAGGTTCCCCAGGGCGCGGTCCTGGTAGCCTCGGCTACCTCCCCCAAGCTCTCGGCGGTGATGGAGCGCATCGCCGCCATCGTTACGGAGGCAGGCAGCCCGACCGGTCACATGGCAATCGTGGCGCACGAGTTTGGCGTACCGACTTTGGTGGGGGCGACGGCGGCGCTGGCCAAGCTGAAGCAAGGAGCCCTCGTCACCGTCAACGCGTGGTCGGGCAACGTGTACGAAGGTAAAGTGACCGATCTCTTGAAGGCCGAAGACCCGGGCCGGCGCGCAGCGGGTCCCCATCTCGATCCAGCCAGGGCGCGAGTCAATCGACTCCTCGATCGGGTGGCCTCGCTTTCGCTCAAAGATCCACGCTCGCCCGACTTCTCCGTCGAGAATTGCAGGAGTCTACATGACGTGGCTCGCTTCGTGCATCAGAAGGCCATGCACGAGATGTTTCAATTGGAGAATCGGCCCTTCGCGGAACCCGGCTCGACGCAAAGACTGAGATTCAAGTGGCAAGTGCCGATAGAAGTCAGGATTCTGGATCTCGGGGATGGGGTTCGGGAGAATTCCGGCCGCCACCTGGATCGATCCGACATCCTTTCGATCCCGCTACTGGCCCTCATCGAGGGCATGGCCGATCCCCGTCTGCGATGGGCAGGGCCGGTGGGATTCGATTTGAAAGGGTTCATGTCGATCGTCGTACGCAGCGCCGCTGACGATCAACGGTACGGAGAGCCAAGCCTCGCTATTTGCTCAAGGCAATATGCTCAATTCAGCTCACGCCTCGCCTACCATTTCTCGGCGGTCGACGCGATGTGCTCCCCGTCGGAGAACCAAAACTACGCCAGATTCGTCTTCATGGGCGGGGCGGCGGTCGCTCACCGCCGGGAGAATCGGGCTCACTTCCTGGCCACGATCTTGAAACGCAACGGCTACGAGGTGAGCTGCCAGGGTGACCGCGTCGAAGCCATGCTGGGCAAGCGCCCGGCGGAGGCCATCAAGGAATCTCTGGTCATGCTCGGCCGTCTGATGGCCAGCGCGCGCCACCTGGACATGCTCATGGACAATCAAGCAAAAGCCGATGCCTATGCGCGAGCATTTCTCTCAGGAGACTATCGCTTCGAGTTCGTCGACAAGGCGGATAAATAAATGCGACGGCAGGACTGCAACGCTCGATCTGCTGGATGCCGACAACGGGTCACGCTCTACGAGCGAAGGTGGGCGAAATACACTGCCAGTGGGCGGTACGCCATATGCGCCCACTTGCTGAACGGGACCTCCAAGACCAGCATAGGCACGACACCAGAAAGGTGAGCCAAGTAGGTAATGTTGGCCGCCATGTCGAAGCCGGTGCGGTGCAAGACGTGTTGGAGAATTCCCGTCGTCGCCACGTAGAGCAGCAAGCCCAGAAAGATCCAATCGGATTCGTGCGAATGCTGGTACTGCCCGCCCGACTCCTTGAGCCGGGATACCATGCTCAGCACCACCGCGCCGATGAGCCCGAGGGTGGCGACGTATCCAAAGCCATGAACCGTCCAATTGATCTCTGGTCCAGCTTGCACGTCGTGCAGGAAGAACATGATGAGGACGAACATCGTCACGTAGCTCAACATGAGGAGCAAGTGCACCACCCATGGCCTCCGCTTTTCGCATTCAGCGAAGCGTCGTTGGGTGAAGAAATGCAGCGGCAAGACATGCAGACTGGTGATGTACTTCCAGAGAGGGATGTGAATGTCCCGGTTCCGGCCGATGGTGAACCACCACATGCGCGCAGCATTGATGCCGAGGAGGATGGTCAGGACCGTGGCCATCCCCCAATCGAAGATGTGCACCGCCGAACTAGGAAGAAAGGCCGTCGGGCCATCGTAGGTGTTGATGTCGCCGCGTGAGAATCCGAAGGCGAGGAATCCCGCGGCGGTCAACGCCGCCACGAGCAGGACCCCGAAAAGCTCCGCTTTCCACGAGGTGTAGAAGAGTTTGGAGATACCGGTGAAGTCGTAGCGGGAGGTCAGCCAACGGCGCAAACTCATCATGGTTTCGCCGGGCTCGGCGTGGCGCGGACACCGATCCGAACATTGGCCGCAGTAGTAGCACAGCCAGGGCTCGAGACTGCCCTTGAGCTTGTCTTCGAGCCCCAGTTGAATGTAGAGCGTCGGCTTGCGTGGAAAGAGAAACGGCATGCGAGCGTTGCCACATACCGCCGTGCAGTTACCACACTGGTAGCACTTTCTCACATCCTCGGCGCCATAGTGCGCCAACTCATCGATCAGTTTCGTGTCAAGTGCGACCGCCATTGTTGTGCTCCTCCGCGGGTCGGGAATAGACGCCTAGCCACCCGACGCGCGGCTCATGCCTCTCTTGACCTCGTTCAGGCCTTCGAGAAGGCTGTCGTGCTTGGTCTCGTCTCGGAGCAGGTAGTCGAGGAGTTGCTTGTGGATCGGCGACCATGCCTTCTTCTTGAGCTCCTCGGCCATCTGCATCGTGCGCTTTTCGGCCTTGTCGTGGGCCATGAGCTTGTCCCAGATCTCGGCGATCTCCTCGCGGGTCACCGTGGGCGCCTCCTTTTCGACCGAGTCGATCAAGAACTGCTGCACTCGGTGGTGCATGGTGGAGTCGTGTCGAATGATTTCCATCACGAGCCGCAAGAGAGGGCTCTTGGTCTGTTCCATGATTTCCGCGGTGTCGTTGATGGCCTGGCGCTCGATTGCCTGCCACTCACGCAACACAGCCACCATCGTGTCGATCTTGCTGCTGCCCTTCGTGTCTTTCATGATCTTCTCCCAGCTGCGCTATGCCTACCGCAATTCTGAAGTCGGCCCATTAGGGGCTTGGTGCATCGAAACCAAGGTTGCCGGCCCCACCATGGGAGCCGGCATTCCTTTGCTGGCCAGTTCACTTGGCTTGTGACTGGTAGTACTTCATGAGGATCTTGGCGCACTCCGGCCGGCTGAACTCCGGCGGCAGATTCTCGCCCCTGGACAGCATTTCGCGAACCTTGGTGCCCGACAGATTGATGAAGTCCTCAGGTTTGTGATCCGGCGCGTCCCGCATCATGACCACGCGACCCAGTTTCTTGGACCAAGCGGTGTTGTCGGCCTTGTAGATTTGAATTTCCAAGGCGCCCTTGGGTACCTCCTGATCGAAGATGGTCTGGGCATCGAACGGGCCATAGTACGAACCGACGCCCGCGTGATCTCGGCCGACGATCAAATGCGTGCAGCCGGTGTTCTGACGGAACACGGCGTGTAGCACCGCTTCGCGCGGGCCCGCGTACAGCATGTCGAAGCCGTAGCCGGTGATGAGCACCGTACCCTTGGGGAAGTAAATGTCGACCATGGTGCGAATCGAGGCATCGCGCACGTCGGCGGGGATGTCCCCAGGCTTCAGCTTGCCGAGGAGCATGTGGATCAAAATGCCGTCGGCACCGACATCCTTATGCGCCATTCGGCATAGTTCCTCGTGCGCGCGGTGCATGGGGTTGCGGGTCTGGAACGCCACCACCTTTTTCCAACCAAGCTTTTCCATCTCGGCGCGGATCTGATAGGCCGTTCGATAGGTTCCGGGGAATTCCTTCTGAAAATACGAGTGCGAGAGCACGGTGATAGGCCCGGATACCAAGGTGCGCCCCACCGAATTGAAGGCCGCGACGCCGGGGTGCTTTGCATCCAGCGTGCGGAAGATCTTTTCGGTCATGAGTTTCATCTTGTCTTCGGGCACTTCTTCGATCTTCTCCACCTCCTGGATGGCGATGATCGGGTTACCGTCAACATTCGGATCCTTGAGCGCGATCCGCTTGGCGCCGGCGATGGGCAACGGGCTCTGTATCATGTTGACGATGGGCACTGGCCAGAACAGCCCCTTGACGGTCTGCATCTTCTCGGCGACGGACAGCGAATCTGCGAGATCCATGTAGCCCGTGAGCGGGTTGAAGTATCCGCCGCCCAACATCACCGCGTTCGCGGCGGCCGCGGATGAAATCAAGATCGAGGGCAGGCCTTCAGCCTCTTTGAGGAGCTGTGCGCGTTTTGCGTCGTCCTGGACATAGAGAGGGTTCAATTTCTCGGAACCATGCGGTTTGATCATCGGGAATCCTTCCTTGTTGGTTACACCTCGTGGACCTTGTCTTGAGGCGTCCGGGTCTGTAGTTAGAAGCCTTTGTAGGGATTGGCGCCGAACTTGGCAATCGTTTCGGCGAATTCGTCGAAAACCTGGGGGATGCGCCAGAACTCGTTGCGAGCGAGCTCGACGATCTTGACCCGCTCGGACTCAAGGGCGAGGCGGCCGAGCGTCTCTTGTACGTTCTTCATGCGCGTGCTGGCAAGCTCCGAGCCGCGGATGTAGTGGCATTGATAGTCGTCTCCGCGCTTGCACCCCACGAGCAATACGCCATCGATTCCGCCCGACAGGGCATCGGCGATCCAGACGATGTTGACGGCGCCGAGACAGCGCACGGGGATCACCCGAACCCAGGGATTCCATTTCGCGTGCGCGCGGGCGCTGTCGTCGAGCGCCGGCAGTGCGTCGTTTTCACACAACAATGCCACGATCCGCGGCTTCTCTTCGTCTTCCTCGGGAACGTTGATCGCCTTGATCATGCTCGCGACCGCATCGACCGAGTAGTCGGGGAACGATACGATCCGCTCGGGACAAGCCCCCATGCAGATGCCACAGCGCCGGCAGCGAAGTTGGTTGTATTGAGGCGTGCCCTTTTCATCCTCATCCAGTGCGCCGAACGGACATTCCTCGGTGCAGCGCTTGCACTGGGTGCAGCGCTGCAGGAAGAAGTCCGCCACGCCGATATCGCCGGCGCGCGGATGCACAGCTTCGCCTTGCTCGGCGGCGCGAATGCACTGCACCGCCTTCATGGCCGCGCCCCAACCGTCCTCCACGGCCTGGGCGGCATCCATCGGTGCCCGCAGTGTCCCGGCGGCGTAGATGCCGGTGCGGCGAGTCTCGTAGGGGAAACAAACGTAATGGGAGTCCGAGAAGCCGTAGCCCAAGACAGGAAGGTCGGGACCTTGCCGGTAGCTGAGGTTCAGGATCTCGGTGTTTTCGTGGCGCTTGAGGGTTTCGATGATCTTGTTGGCCTGCTCGACCTGCGTCTCCGACTCGTTGCGCGCCACGCGCTTTTTCGCATCCGTGAGCGCGCGAATCGCTTCGCCATCGGCGGAGTTCGGCACCATCCCCACGGCCAGAACCACCAGGTCGGCGTCGATCGTGATGTCCTCGCCGAGCAGCGTCTCCGTGACCTTGACCACGATGCGGTCGCCGTCGACCGCCGTTTCGGCCACGCCGCGAACGAACAAGCTGTTGCGCTGTTCTTGTACGGTTCGGTAGAAATGCTCGAGCTGGCCGGGAGCGCGTATGTCCCGGAACACGACGACACACTCAGTCTCGGGAGAATCGCGGTGAATCGCTGCGACCTGTTTCAGGGTCGTGCCGCAACACTCGGATGAGCAATACGAAAGGTGCGCGGCATCGCGCGATCCCGCGCATTGCACGAACACGATCCGCTTCGGTGCTCCGCCACTCGAAGGTCGGCTGAGCTTGCCCTGCGCAAGCATGACCTCCAGTTCCTGGGAGGTCAGGACATTCGGCGAGCGACCGTAGCCGAGGTGAGAGAGTCGCTGCGCATCGTAGGGGCGGGCGCCGGTGGCCTGGACGATGGAGCCCACCTTGTGGCTTTGCACTTTTCCGCCGGCAGTTTCGATGCTGACCGTGAACTTTCCCGGCTGGCCCGTGATCTCCTTGATGCGTGCCCCGAGAAACACCTGGATGGCCGCATTGCCTTGGACCTCGCTCACGACCTGTTTGATGCTGTTGGCGTGCAGCTCGGTGTACGGCGGACAATCCGGGGGGAGATCCCGAACCTCTGCAAGATGACCGCCCAGGTTGTTCTTGGGCTCGACGACCACAACCGGGTGTCCCATCTTCGCGCTCGCCAAAGCGGCCTGCATCCCGGCCACCCCACCGCCCACGACCAATACGGTGCGCTCCAGCGTCTCCTGGAGTGGTTTCGGCAGGGTCAGCTTGGCGGCTCGCGCGAGACCCATGCGCAAGAGATCCTCCGCGAGCATCTGCGTGTTTTCCTCGAGCGGTGGTTGCGACCATGCCACCTGCTCGCGCAGACTCACGCGCTCCACCACCACCTTGGCCGGATCGAAACGGAACTCGTCGGTCTTGGCCCGCGGCGAGCACGCGGCGAGGACGATCCTGCTGACTTCGCCTGCACCGACCTTGCGACGCAATTCCGCGACCGCGTCGGGCGAGCACAAGCAGTCATGGCAGGTATAGGTAGAAGCCCCGTGTTCCTTGGCAAGAGATTCGAAACCGTCCAGCTTGACACTGGTTCCGATATCGCAACCGCTGCAAACAAATACGCCTAGGCCTTCCATCATGCACTCCTCATGGCGCTTGCCATGGCCTTGGCCGCTGCTCCCGTGGCGTCGCGCACGCTGGTGGCGACATCCTCGGGATGCCGCAATACCCCGGCGACGAAGAGTCGGTCAGCGAAACTATCGAGTCCAAATCCGTCATCGTCGCGCTTGAGGCCGAACGCGCCTTCCCGCGTATCCTGATTCGGCACCATTCCAGTCGCCAGCACGACCAGATCGGCCCTGGCATCGAGAATCGTGGAGGACTCCGAGTCCTCGACGAAGAGCTTCAACGAACCGTCTGGCGCGGCTTCGATCTTGCCGACCTTGCCCTTGACGAGCTTCACCCCGGTCATGGCCGCGACCTTCGTCAACATCTCTTCGTTGCGGCCAGGCGTACGACGGTCGATGTAGTAGATGGTGACCTCTGCGTCTGCGGCCTGTTCCTTGACGTAAATCGCCTGCTTGAGAGACGCCAAACAGCAAACCGCCGAACAGTATGGCAGATGGTTGACGTCGCGCGAGCCAGCACACTGCACGAAGGCAACCTTCTTGACTGGCGTCTTGTCCGAGGGCCTCAGGATCTTCCCTTGGGTTGGCCCGCTCGCCGACGCCATTCGTTCCATTTGCACGTTGGCGATGACGTTCGGCAGTTTGCCGCCACCGAGCGCATCGAGCTTTTCCATCGGGTATGGGTGCCAGCCCGTGGCGGTGACCACGGCGCTCACCTCGACGGTTTCGACGGTTGGCTTGGCGTCCAGATCGATCGCCTGGTACTTACACGCCGAGACGCACAACGCGCATCCAGCGGGACAGGCCGAGCGATCGAGCACGAAGCGGCGCGGCCATGCCTCGGCGTGCGGCAAACGCACCGCAGGCACCTCGCACATGTCGAGGTTGAACGAGTCCTTCACCTTTGCAGGGCACACCTTGGAGCAGTCTCCGCACGCCGTACAGCGTTCGTTGACGAACTGGGCCGCGCGCTCGATGGTGACCAGCCACCCGGCATTGCTCTTTTGCGCGCGCGTGACCGATGACTGCGTCATCACGCGAATGCCCGCGTTCTTCTCCAGGCGTCGGCTGTTGATCTCCATGCCGCAAGAGGGTGGACACAGCTTGGGAAAGTAGTTGTGCAGGCGAAGAACGCGACCGCCAATCGCCGCCTCGCGCTCCACCAGAATGACCTCTTGCCCGGCCTCGGCTGCCTCGACAGCGGTGGTAACGCCGGCGATGCCGGCGCCAACAACCAAGATCGGCCTTTGCCCTGGATCGCTCATAGTCCACTTACCTTTCGTGGTGCCGGCGCATCCGGCCTCATCGTCATGGTCGGCTCACTGAAGAGGGCGTACCGGAGCCAACGGAAACCAAATCGCAGGAGTTCTTCGTCGTTCACCCTGATCTTCTCGACGAGATCCGCCTCAACCTCGAAGCGCTTCAGGAACGTGCTGCCGAAGACGAAGCTGCGGAACGTGTCGAGGTCGAAAGCCGCCATGTAGAACAGCTCGATCCTCCGTGGATCGAGCTGCCGCGTTCCACCGATGAACCAGGGATGCCCGACGATGTCGCGAAATCCCTGCTCCAGTTCCTCGCGCTCGGGGACCGACTGGTCGTCGCGCCACTTCGCCACCGTCCACGGCTTGCCCGCGGCGTGTCCGTGGCAGAAGTCGTCCTCGAACAGAAAATAGACGGGCTCCGGATCGACCCCGGCACGCGCCGGCGGTAACCCCATGCCGACTGGATACATGCGGCACGCCCAAGGCCGATCGCCGTACACGGTGCAACCGCGCTCACCCACAAATGGACATCGCCTTTCGGCATCGTCGCGCATCTTGAGCATGACGACCGGCAAGTGCAGATCCTTGGTGATGGGCCTCTGGGTGTGCGTGTTCAGAAAATCCGTGGTCGACATGCCGAGCTTGCGCGCCAGTCGCAGCACGTCGACCGACGTCAGCATGATGTTGACGTCGGCGCAACAAAGGTTGAAACACGAGAGCTCCGCGTGACAGGCAAACCCAAAGCGGTCCTCGGCGCCGAGCTGACGCTTGCCACGCATGACATCCGGCAGCGCGGTCGTCTGGGCGCTGGGTTGCTGCTTCTTCGCCACGTCTTCTCTCCTTGTCCGCCCCTGCGGACTACCTGCTCCAGAATTCAAGTCTTCTTACTGTCCTCGACAATCTTGTCGCTGAGCGCCGTCTCCGACCACACCGCCAACGGGAACGCGGTACCGGTCGCCGGATCGATGCGGTACCGATACGACGCGTTGACCGCGTAGTGGTCCTGCATCCAGGCCCAACCCTCGAGATAATAGGAACAATCGTTGTTGAAACAAACCAGGTGATTGGGCTGATCGTACCCGAGCTCGTCGGGAATCGGGAGCGAGCGCAGCGTGGAACCGCAGTACGGACACGATGACTCGTTTGTGCTCGAAACCACTCAAGCCTCCAAAATGTGAAATGGGTTCCAGACGTCCGGTGGTGAAAAGTGGAGGCGCCTGGAACCCATTGGCGTTCAGGACAGCGTGCCGGCCTGAACCCTCGTCTACGCGAAGAGGTACTTGATCGGCACCTTCTTCATGGACCACTCTTCCGTGGTGGGATCCATCTTGCAATTGACGAAGCAATTCCAGTTGGGATCCATTCTCGGCTTGTCGGACCGGAAGTAGTAGCCAGGCCACCGGGTTTCCTCGCGGAAGAGCACCGAGCGCACATGCGACTCGGCTTGATACATGCGGTGATAGTTCTCCCAGCACCGCAAGAGCTCGTGCAAGTTCCGGGCACCTAGCTTGGTAGCGTCTTCCTTCAAGAAGACCAGCAACTCCAGGGCTCGCTTGAGATTCGCCTCCGAGGTCATGAACTGCGCCGACACCCCGCCGGCGTACTCGTCCATGAGCTTCTGCAGGCGTATCCGGAACATGTTCGGGAGGATGTAGTTGGGATTCACGTCCTCTTGCGTGGACTTGCCAACATTGTCCGCGAAGGTCTTCAAGGGCTTGAAGACGGCTTCGCGCATGCTGTCGAGCTGTGCCGCATTGTAGTTGCCCTTCGCGGGCTTCTCGTTCGTCAGGAAGCGGATCGCGGACTTGGCCGCGATTCGCCCCTCGGCGTGCGAGCCGGAGGAGAACTTGTGCGACGAGGCGCCCGAGGCGTCGCCGGCGCAGAACAACCCCTTGGTCGTGGACATGTTCTCATAGCCCCAGAAGTACTCGGGCGGAGCCAAATCCTTCGGACCCGACACCCACGCGCCGGATGCACCGGAGTGCGAGCCGATGAAGTAGGGCTCGGCGGCGGTGATCTCGGATGACTTCTCCTCGGGCTGAACGTTGGTCGCCGCCCACAACAGGGCCTGCGAGAATCGTCATGTCGAGGAAGTCTTCCCAGGCCTCGGATTCGAGCTCCTTCAGCTTCTTCTTCGCTTCAGCCGGATCCGGCGTAGCCTTGACGATATTGCCGATCGCCTCCTCGGTGCGCATGTAGATGGGGCCCTTGCCCTGCATGGTGTCGAGCATGCCGAGGTAGTTGCGCAGGTTGGCTGGAACCGGTTTCACCTTGCCATAGGGCAGCCAGTTTTCGAGCTCGGGCTTGCGCGTTTCCATGTAGTTCTCGCCGATGGCATTGGTCGCTCGAGACTTGAAGAGCAGGAACCATGCGCCGACCGGACCGTAGGCATCCTTGAAGCGCACCGGGATGAAGCGAACTTCCTGGCAGGTCATCTCCGCACCGGCCTTGAGCGTGAAGTACGCCGAAGCCCCCGAGTTGAACGGCGGATACCAGGCGCGGCCGGAGCCCTCGCCCGTCGACCGCGGCTTGAACACGCCCACGGCCCCACCCATCGCCGTCAGTACCGCGCGCGCCTTGAACACGTAGAACTCCTTCTTCTGCGTGTGGAAGCCGACCGCGCCGACGCAGCGGTCCCCGTCCATGATCGGAGCGGTGATGAATACGCGCTCGTAGATGTTCTCTTTCCCGAGGGCGTTCTTGGCGGCTTCGGCGACGATGATCTTGTAGGACTCGCCGTTGATCATGAGCTGCCAGCGACCCTCGTGCACGTAGGCGCCTTCCTTGTCCTTCCAGATGGGCAGGCCCCACTTCTCGAACAGATGGACCGTGGAGTCGACGTGGCGTGCGATGTTGGCAACGAGATCCTCGCGCGTAACGCCCATGAGGTCATTGCGCACGTAATCGCAGTAATCCTTGATGGTGTTCTTGCCGTCCCTGAGCCCCACGTATTGATTGATGGCCGACAGACCCATGGCCACCGCGCCCGAACGGTCCATCGCCGCCTTGTCGACGAGGACGACCTTGAGGCCGTGCTTCTTCGCCCAGTGGGCAGCCTCGACCGCGGCACCGCAAGCGGCCATTCCACCGCCACAGATGAGCAAATCAGTTTCGACTTCAATGGTTTGGAAGTCAGACATTTTGCATTCTCCTTTTCAAATTCGAGCAGGACCTAGCGGGTCCAAACCTTGTTGAGGCCCAGCGACGACGGCTCACCGAGCAGATCCAGGCTGTTGATGTCGCCATCGGTATTCCAGCCACCACTTGGCTCGGCCTTCCCCTCGGGCGTCGTGCGGGTGGGGAACTTGAAGCGCTTGACCTTGCCATTCCTGAACTTGATCGTCCACATGATGCTGTCGGTTGACCTGAGCGGCACAGCCTGGGCGCCCATCGGCACGAAGTCCGCATAGGGCCGCACGTCCATGGCCTGCGTCGGGCAGATCTTGACGCAGCACATGCACTCCCAGCACTGATCGGGTTCCTGGTTGTAGGCCTTCATCTTATTCTTGTCCAAAACCATCAGGTTGTTGGGACAGATATACTGGCAGGCCGTCTTGTCGAGGGCCTTGCATCCGTCGCATTTCTCTGGGTTCACGAAGCTGGGCATGCGTTACCTCCGCGGTTCTGCGAATCGAAAGGTGGGTGGAATCGAAAACCGTTACTGTGCAAAGGGTCCTATCGGTTTTCGACTAGGTTTCTTACTCTCGAAGGCCGGAGCCCGTCAAAGCGAAATTTTGGATGCTGCCGATAAACGCGACTGATTGAGTTCTGGGTTTCGGTGAACAATTGCCTTATTCGGGCTTTTCTGTCGAGGAGCTCCACCACCCACATGCGACGGTGCATGTACCCCTGTCTCGACGCCGCGGGGCCCACCGAATTGATAGTTTTGATGTCGGCGATAGGCAAGATTGATAGACGGCGATGTGCTGGCGACCAGTTGGTCTAGGCGCAGTCTCCCGCCATGCAGCTACGCCACTCACAGGCAAGGCGACGGGCGACGTCGATGAAAGTCGAAACCGCTCGGCTCATACTGCTGTGCCGCCAGGTGACGAGAGAAATGCACCGCGAGAGTGGGGGATCGATCGCGCTTCGCCATAGTCGAACTTCGGACTTCCGTTTTGCCCCGACGATGTCTCCCAGGATCATGTTGGGAAGAAGCGCAACCCCTAGCCCCAGCTCGACCATCTTCTTGACGATCTCCAGGTTGTCGCTGATCACGATCGATCGAACGTTCACTCCGGAATGTCCGAGGTACCTCTGAATCAGAGTGCCGGTCGGCAATTCCGTGGAGACCGAGACGAATTGCAGCCCCTTGATCTCGCTCGAGCTCACGCGAGATCTTCCGAAGAGTGGGTGCTTGCGGCCACAAACGAGCCAAAAGGGTTCCTCGATGAGCGTTTCGTGCACCATGCGCCGATCCGGCCGCGGGTCGGCGACGATGGCCAGGTCCAGTCGGTTCTGTAGCAATGCATCCAGGATGACGTTGGAATCCCGACGACAAAGCAAGGTCGGGACGGCTTCGGGATAGGTGGTCCGCATGGCCCCAAGGACCTGGGGGAGGAAATACAGCCCGACCGTGTTGACGACTCCTACGCGAATCTCGCCCACGACCCCATCGCCCAACTCATGAACGGCGCTCTCGGCATGGCGCACCGATTCGAAAACAAGTTGTGCATGTTGCATCAACACCCGCCCGGCCTCGGTCAGGCTGACCCCTCCCGGCCGCCGGTCGAAGAGTCGGGCGTTCAGCTCCTGTTCGAGTTGCTTGACCTGGTAGGACAGCGCTGGCTGGGTAACGTGCAGGCGAGATGTGGCTCGTTTGAAGCCGCCCTCCTCAACCACTGCGTGAAAGCATTTGAGTTGGTGGAGCTCCATCTTGCACCGAGAGTATAAACAATATTGATACCGATGACTGTTGTCAATCAGATCAAGGCGTCAAGATCGAACTGTCACCGGCCATGATTATCGCATGGCGCACATGCCTTCGACGCCCCACGATGCAGGTGCCCAGTGGGAACTTCGGTCTAGGGCCGCTTGATCTGGCTCAGGTCTTGAACGCTCACCGAAACTATCTCGAGAACGTGTGCCGGAGGCCTGCCCTCCCCGCCTAGCGGTGCCGTCGAGACGACACGATCGAATGCGCCTGCGCTCTTGGAGTGGCCGACGTGGCGATAGCTGTGAAATCGGCCGTCGGCGAATGTGTCGGACGCGGGGCACTGCTCGCAGGCCGCATGCGCGTCGTTGAAGAACTCGTAGCAATGGCGTCCCTGGGGCTCGCCGAACGCACGCCGGCAGGCGTCGTTGGCCAGGACGACACGCAGGTCCCTGTTGATGATTGCGACGAAGCAGGGCACACGCTCGAACAAGGTTTGGAACTCCCGTTGCAGCCGCTTTGTGGCGCTGGTGTCGGTGACCATCCCAGCCAAGAGCGGCACGTCACCCACAAGGATCCGGTTGAGCCGCACGATATAATGGGTTTCGTGCCCCTTCGCGCCACAGTCCACGTGCTCGGTAACTCGCTCCTGGCCGTCGCCCAACGTGTCGCGGGCAGGGCACGGCGCACAGGGCTCGTCGCGACCATGCAATGCCTGGTGGCAGAGCCGACCTGTGGAGGGCCCGAACCACTCGCCAAAGGCGCGGTTGTGGTCGATCACGCGGAGATCTTGGTTCATGATGAAGACGCCGGTTGGCAGGAGATCCAAGAGGGACGCGCGCTCCCGGTCCGTGATGAGATTGCCCTGGGTCGGGGTCACGCCACGCCTCGCACGTGGTCGAGGGAGAAATCCGGCAAACCCCCGAAGCCCCCGTGGCGACATCGGGGGGCGACCAACCGGATCGAGCGTGGGCGGGCCGCCTTGAGCCGGCCCATGGGGGACGTCAGATGGAAGGCCGTGGTCACCCAGCAGCCTCTGCGTCCTCGAACCCCAGGCGCGCGTGGAGGGTCAGGTCTTGCTCGCCATCCATGACGACGATGCGCGAACGAGCCGTGGTCATGCGAGCGGTCATCATGGGGCTGCCCTGGACGGCTCCTGCCGCGTTCCAGCGGCCAGGGCCGCGCCAAGAGCGACGCGGCCCGGGTCGGTGTGGCACGAACGGCACAGGGTGATGGTCCCCGCCTTTACCTTGCCCTCTCGCTCTGCGCGTTGGTGGCAGTCGATGCACAGGCCGTGCATGGCATCGCGATAGCCGACGGCCACACCCTCGGGCAAGTCCGAGTGCCGGCCGTTGATGGGCGAGAGCGCCACGTCCACGCGATGGCAAGAGTGGCAAGGCGTAGAGGCCGCGCGCGTCTTGACCGCGCCCGCGGCATGGCACTCGACGCACGACCGCTCTCCCCCAAGGGCGACCTGGTGCTGGCCGTGGTCGAAAGTATCCGTCGTCCCGTACATGTCCGCATGGCAACGGGCACAAGACGTACCCCGCTCTAGCGGCGCGTTCTCGTGGTGGCAAACACCGCACGCGCCCGGGCCGCCGGCCCTCTCCATGTGCGCGTCGTGCGCGAAGAGTACATAGGTACCGGCCCGATCACCGTCGATGAGAAGGCCGGGCCTAGGCGCCGGACAAGCCTTCGGATCGGAAGCGCTGCACTGTGGAGCGAGCTGGAGCGGGCCGGTACTGCCCTGCGGGTGCGGCGCCAGCGCCACTGCCCGCGCGGGCTCGACGGGAACCCTGAGGGGTCTGGTCCTCGCTACGGCGTGCGCCTCCAAGAGCACGACCCCGGCCACGACTCCCACCACCCATGCAAGCGCACTACGCTGTACGCCGCCAAGCCAGGGCGCTCCGTAGTAGGTGCCAATGGTCTTGTCCTTCACCGGAGCACTGAAGTGATCGTACGGGATGGCCGGCTCGTCCCAGATCTTGAGGTGCTCGACGAACCACAAGAACACGATCGCCATGCCCGCCAGGATGCCGAAGCTGAAGAGCACTTCGGGTAAGGTTGGCAGGTAGTGGAATCCGAGCACCGGGATGCTGGAGAGCCAACCAACATCCAGGCGGTGGAGCACGAAGCCGACGACGGCGGACATCAGACCCGTGACCAGCGCTCCCCGCGAGTCACGCAGGCGAGGCAGCACGAACAGGGCGATCGGGACGACGGTGCTGACGATGATTTCCACCCAGAACAACATTGCGGCCCCATTCCACTCGAAGGCATAGCCAATCTGGCCGCGTGCGACGAGGTCTGCAAAACGTATGAGGGCGTAAAGAACAAACGCCACCGCAGCGCCCTTGGCCAGTCCATGCGACTCGGCCCACTGCGGCTCTCGTCGGTAGAGCCAGCAGGAACCGAGGTGTCCGAGAGCGACTACGCACAGGCCGAGTCCGATCGCGGACACCAGGAACGTGGGCGGTAGCAGGGGCGTATACCACAGCGGGTGCAACCGGCGCGGCGCAAGCAGAAACAGCGTGCCCAGGGTCGAGTGGTGCATGGACGAGATGGCGATGCCCGCGATCACGATGGGCAACGTCATCTTGCGAACGACCTTGCGCGCCCGCTCGAATCGAAGTCCCTCGAGCACGGGAGGGGAAAGCTCGCCCACGAGCACGATGAGGTAGAGCATCACGCACCAGGCGACCTCGAAGAGAGGCGAGCCGGGCTGCCAGAAAAACATAGGGCGCCAGATCTGCCACGACTTGCCGAGATCGAAGAACAGCGCCGTACCGGCCGACACGTAGCCGAGAAAGGCGACGAGGACGGCACCGCGAAGCAATGCATGGTAGCGCTTGAGGTGGAAGATGTGCACCGTGGCCGCGGCGGTGAAGCCCCCCGCCGAAACCCCGATTCCGGCAACCACGTTGAAAATCTTCCAGATGCCCCAGGGCGTGGAATCGTCCATGGCCGAGACCGCGCCCAGACCGTAGACGAGGCGAAAGACAGCGATGGCGGACGCCGTTCCCACGAGAAACCACAGCACCACCTTGGCGACGAACGGCCGCAGGTTCGGGTCGCGGGTCACTTCTTCACCTCCGACTTGTCATCCACCTTTTCCACCTTTTCATCCGGTCTTTCATTCACCTTTCCACCCACGGGCGCCTCCACCTCGGCGACGACCGTTCCGGAAGCGTCCGGTTCAGCGCGGGCGGCTTGCTTGTCCGCGGCGAGTTGGCGGCGGCGGCCGACGATCCAGGAGATACCCGCCATGGTGAGACCCACGCCGAAGAATGCCGGAGGAACCATGTGCATGATCTTGCGGGTCAGCTCGGGGACAGGCGCCGTGCCCAAACTCTGGGGCCATCCCACGCCCGCCAGATCGACGTCGGAGATGTACAGCACCGAGGTTCCGCCCAGCTCACGCTCGCCCCACACGTGGTCGATGTAGCCGCCAGAACGGATGCGGCGTTTCGCCTCGACCAACAACTCGTCGCGGGTTCCGAAGATCGTGGCTTTCGTCGGGCACGCCGCCGTGCAGGCCGGCTCACGGATCTGCCCTGACTGCACGGCCTCCCAGCACAAGGTGCACTTGATGACCTTGGGCGCCGCCGAGCCCCACTGATAGCGAACCAGTTCGAAGGGGCAAACCATCATGCAATAGCGGCACCCGATGCAGACGGATGGATCGTAGGTGATCGCGCCTTCCTTGGTCCGCTGGAGGGCCGCGACGATGCACGCCTGGACGCAGGCGGGGTCGAGGCAGTGCCGGCAATGCACGCGCGCGAACCTCTTATCGGGCGCCGGAAGGATGGTCGTGCGCCGGGTGGCGGACAGACCGGAGGGATCGCGCTGCCACGCGAATGCCGTGTCCGGCCCATCGTGGTTCTGCCCCTTGCACGCGACCACGCACTGCTGGCAGCCCGTGCACCGGGTCACGTCCGTGAGGATCGCCATGGCGCTCATATGGGCTTGCCCTCCTTGCCTAGCACCCGCGCGACGTGGCGCCCGGTATCGGCTGGGAAGTGCCAGCCAAGCTCCCAGGTAAGGCGCGTCGTTCCCCAAAGCACGCAATGGGCGAGCTTCGTGGTCGGCAGCGCCACCAGCGTTGCATTGCCGACCAGCATGTGGGCCAGCACCCAGGCCATTGGGCTGCCCGGCGCAACATCGGGGTGGGCGGCCAGGTACCCTGTCAGCAGCAGGAACAGGAGCAGCCCGAGAACGAGTACGTCTCCAGTTCTCGTGAGGGCGCGCGAGGTCCGCACACCGACGCGTCCCACGAGCACTCCGACGAGGGCCACCAGAGCCAGGATGGTCAGCGGATCGCTCCATCCAGGCCCCATCACGGGCCACGGCACCCGCACGACCGGTTGCCAGAGAGCGACGTGGCCGACATAGAACAGCCCGACCACGATGATCCCGAGGTGGAAGGCGAAGGAAAGGAGACTGAAGACCGGCCGCACGCGCAGCAGTCTCGACGGAAGCAACCAGCCCAGGGTCGTGCGCAACATCTTCGCCAGTGGCAGACGCCGATCGGCGGCACGGTACCAGCAGGTCGCCGCGGCCCACATGCCGAGAGCCACCCGGTACATGAGTCCCATCAAGCAGACGGCCACCGAGATCCGCAGCAGCGGGCCCTGAGCGAAGTCGATCCAGCTTTGCATCATTGGCCCTTCCTTTGACCCTTCTCGGTGCTCCCCGAGCTGCCTTCCTTCTCGTTGCCGTTGCCACCGTCAGGTGGTTGCGCTCTCTCGGACTGAGGCGGCGCCAGAGCCAATAGCAGCAGGTTGTGCAGCCCGACAATCTTCACCTTGTCGAGACCGTTGTCCTCACAGACCTCGGCGAGCTGCTTCTTGCAATTTGCACATGGCGCAACGACGAGCGTCGCTCCCGTGCGCCGGATCTGCTCGGCCTTGGTCTTGCCACCGATGCCGGTGCGGAACCCGCGGATCTCGTCCACCGACACCGAGCCACTTCCGCCACCGCAGCAGTAGTTCTCTTTCCCGCGCGGGGTCATGTCCACGAAGTCGGAACAGATGGCCCGGAGCAGCTCGCGCGGCTGATCCACGATCCAGCCACTGCGTGCCAGGTTGCAGGGATCGTGGTAGGTGACTCGTTCCGTGATGGTATTGGGCCTCAACTTGAGTCGACCTTCGCGCCAGGCGCGGTGGGTGAATTCGATGATGTTGACCACCTCGGGGGCATTCGGCCCGCCAAAGGTGCGGCTGAAGACCTTGGCCGTGCGCGAGGCGTGGCCGCACTCGCCGATGAGGACCTTGCGCGCGCCGAGCCGTTTGACCTCGTCCAGCTCGAGCTGCAGGATACGGTCGAGCAGCCTATCCGAGTAGAAGAGCCCGTAGTTGATCGCGTCGTAGTACTTACTACCGATGGTCCACGAGGCGCCCGTGGCCTTCATGACCGCGGCGATTCCCATCAGCGTGTCCGGCTCCATCAGAAAATCGGAGACCGGAGGGAAGAAGATGTATTCCGCACCTTCGATGTCCATCGGGAAATCGATCTGGAGCCCGTGGATATCCTTGCAGTCATCGGCCAGGAACTCGCAGGTATCGATCATCGCCGCCGAGGGCACCGCCGAGGTGTTGTGCGCGGCCCCGTCGAGCTGTGCGCGCACCGAAACCCGCAGCGCCTTGGGCACGATGTCCACCTCGGAGAGCGCCCAGCGCGCCAGGCGCGTGATGAGCGCGTGGTCGATGCCGATGGGGCACTCGGCATTGCACCTGCGACAGGCGGTGCAGCGGTAGAACTCCGTGGCCATCTTTCGAATGTGCTCGGTGTCAAGCTCGAACGTGGACCCGAGCCTGGCGCGCAGGGCGCCACCAACCGTGAAGTAACGCCGGTAGACGTCTAGCAGCAGCTCGGACCTGAGACAGGGAAGGTCGCGTGTGTCCCCGGAGGCCTGATAGACCGGGCACGTCACGGTGCAACGGCCACAGCGCGCGCCGGTCCGGGCCGCCATCTCGACAATCGCCGCGTAGTTCGAATGCGCAAAGATGGCGGCGAGTGCGTCGAGAAACCGGCGCGGGAGATTGTGTGTATCCACGGGCTCGACGTAGTACGGGAGATCGAAGCTCATGGTTCCTTGCTGGCTCCTTGGTTGGGCGGACGACTCCGCCTCTGACGCATGCTAAAGCAATTTGCTTGCCAGCTCATGACACGTGAACGCAAGGATGCTGGTGGTGGCTATTCGCAGCCGATTAGCGGTGCTCTCATCGGAAGCACCTCCCGTCCGCGTTCCATCATCGAGACGCGTTGATGTTGCATGTTGCAGAATTGAGACATGCAGGGTACGTTTCACTGGTGCCCACCGATCCTCGATTTACGGACCTCCTTTACGAGAACATCCCGCATGGCATCTTCACCGTCGACGGCCACGTGCGAATCACTTCCTTCAACTCGGCCGCGGAGCGGATCACCGGCTACCGCCGAGAGGAGGTCGTCGGTAAGTCCTGCGCCGCGATCCTTCGCGCGGACCTGTGCTCGGGGGCCTGCTTCTTGCGTCACAGCGTCGAATCGGGACAGACCCACTGCGACCGCGAGGTGACCATCCACCGGCGAGACGGCGGCGCCCTGCTGGTCGCCGTCAGCACGGCGGCGCTTTTGGACCGCCGCGGGCAGGCGGTCGGCGGTGTGGAGATGTTCCGGGAGCTTTCCGAGGCCGTGAGACCGCAGAAGGAGATTCAGGTCCGCGGGACCCGCGAGCCCATCGTGACTCGCTCCCCGGCCATGAAGGACGTGTGCGACCTGCTCCCGCTGGTGGCGCGCAGTGATGCGACAGTCCTCATCGAAGGCGAGCCAGGCAGCGGGAAGGATATCGTCGCCCGCGCCATCCACAGCATGGGACCGCGGGCCCCTGGACCCTTCGTGGCGGTCAACTGCGGTGCCATTCCCGAATCGCTCGTCGAGTCGGAGTTCTTCGGTCACGTGCGAGGCGCGTTCACGGATGCGCGATCCGACAGGCCCGGGCGCTTCCACCAGGCCGAAGGGGGAACCATGCTGCTCGACGAGGTCGGCGAGCTCTCCCCCGCGGTCCAGGTGAAACTTCTGCGGGTCTTGCAGGAACGCGAATACACCCCGGTGGGGTCGACGAGGACCATCAAGGCCGACGTGCGGGTGCTCGCGGCAACCAATCGCAACCTCAGCGAGGAGGTGTCGGCGGGTCGCTTCCGGCAGGATCTCTTCTTCCGCCTCAACGTCGTGCGGATCGTCCTGCCGCCGCTGCGCAGCCGTATCGAAGACATCCCTCTGCTCGTCGAACATTTCATCGCCCACTTCAACGCCGCGCAAGGTCGGCGCATTCGCTCGATCTCCCAGCCCGCCATGGACGCCCTGCTCGCTTTCCCTTTCCCGGGCAACGTGCGCGAGCTGGAGAATGCCATCGAGCACGCGTTCGTCCTGAGCGGTGAAGACACCATCGAGCTCGACGACCTGCCCGAGCACATCCTCCGTGGCGCCCACAGCGCGCGGGATCGCCCCCCCAGGGCATCGTCCGCGCCGCTGGCGCAAGCAGAGCTTTACGCCATACGCGACGCCCTCATGCGCAGCCTTGGGCGCAAGGATCTGGCGGCCCGAGATCTCGGAATATCCAGGAGCACACTGTGGCGCAAGATGAAGCAGCACGGTCTGGCGACCGATCGGCCGGTGACGAATCTCTTCCACGAGCGGAGGCTGGAGCAGGCGCCTGTGGAGAGACCCGCCAGCCCCGACGACGTCATCGACGATAACGTGTAAGCAGTAGCGAATGGCGCGGGTCGGAGCCGTCCGGGACACGCGCTCCCGTGCGTCCGATTGGCCTCATAGCGACGCGGCCCAACGAAACACGAGCTCTTGCTCCGACCTCTTGTAGAAGAAGTTCTTGCTCAAGTTGCCGGGCGCCGCTCCATTCCCTGCACCAAGGTAATTGACCACGTAGTTCGTGCTGAAGCGCGCGTGGCGTGTGTACCAAAAATTGGCGCCCAGCTCGAAGACGTCGAGAGCGTAGTGCCCGACCGCGGGGTTCGAGGTGGAAGAGCCAGCCGCGCCGGCGCCGCTGTCCAAACCGTCGATGTCGAAGCCAACATGCTCATACTTGGCCGCCAGCATGACCGCCCAGGTGGGCAAGGGCGGTGGCTCGTAGCCGCGCCAATGCGGAGGTCGATAGAGCCCTGGACGGTCGACGTTCACGTCATGACCGAGCCAAACATAGACCTCCCCATAGCCGCCCGACCCCGTGAGCGTCCCGTGCGGTCCGGAGGCGCGACTCGAAATTCCGGCGACGTTCACGTCGTCGAGCTCCTGCAGCTCGATGGATTGATGCACATACTCGAAGCGAGCCCCGAACCGGTAGCGGATGGGCAGGTTCAGCTCGAACGCGTACTTGGTGGTATTTCCGCTTGGTGCAAGGTGCGAGCGAATGGCGTTGCCGGCCGCGTCCTTGCCGCCCGAGTAGTTCGAATTGAACACGGTAACGCCGGCCTGCGTGGAGAAGTTCGGAAGATCGCCTTGCGTGGCGCCACTCGTGGAGGGTGCCACCGCGGCGCCCAGATTGGTGCTTGTCTGCGTCCAGAACGAGCCGCCCACCCAAACGTCTTCGAGCCACTTGTCGTGGTCGGGCGCAAATGCAAGCGGGGAAACGATGGCCCGCCCGATGACGGCGGCACGATCGTCCAAGTTCTTGACATTCTGGCCATCGCCGTTGAACAAACCCACCCAGTAGGACGCGATGCTTCGCGGGGCCTTGCCTTGGATCATGGCGCCGATTTCGCGCGCGTTCGGTACCACGAATCGAACCGGGGCCGCCTTCTCCATGAAGTCCGCATAGTTCTCCGAGGTTGGGTTCTCCAGCGTGAATGGGGAATAGAACTGGCCCACCTCGATCTGCAGGTAAGGATTGGAATTGAAGACCAACGACGCGTCCGTAACCGTCCCGTATTGGCCGGGCGTAGGCTGACTTGCAACATCCACTTCAAAGCGGAAATCGACCACTTTGCCTAGGGTGCCCGCGAAGCCGACGCGAGCACGGCGAATGAAGATCGTATCCTTGGGTCGGGGATCCGTTGCGCCGTTGTCTTGGGCTCCGCTCGGCAGATCGCCACGGTTGAGAAAGTGGTAGTAATCCACGTTGACGCGGCCCTTGGGAACGAATACGAAATTGCTGGCGCGGTCGCGAAAGAAGAAGTTCTTGTGGGAGTAGCCAGCCAACGGCGGCTCCACGAGCTCCAGCCTTTGATGATGCGTTGCCTGAGCGCTCTCGAGCAACTGCAAACGCCCTTCGAGCAGGCGTTGCCGCGCCAAAAGCTCTTCGTATTGGCGCCTCACATCGTCCAAGGCAGCGGGTCCGGCCGGCGGCGGCTGCGAGGGAGCGCCGACCGGCTCCTTGGGCGGCTCGGACGGTGATACAGACGGGGTCGTGGAGGGAGGCGCCGCGGGCTCGTCGGCCCATGCCCGCAGCGAATAGACCGAGAGGCACAGGGCGATGGTGGTTGCGAGTCTCAGGTACTCCATTTTTCCCTGCCTTTGCCCCCGTGGGGTTGCGCTGGGTTGCGGGCTGTCGATGGCGGGCGCCGAGTGGCGACGCGGGACATTGTAGGAGCCGTCGGCGATCTTGCCAATCGAAAGATGGCTGCCGCGCCCTACCCGCAGAACCTCGCCGGCCGTTTATCCGGACTTGAACCGCGCTCGAAATCGTTCCCACTTGATCCCGAGCGTACGCATGCGGGCGCGCAGCGTGTGTGGATTCACGCCGAGGAGTGCCGCCGCGCCCGCGCGACCCTCGACTTGGCCGCGACTGCGTTCCAGGGCCTTCTCGATGTGCGCGCAGACGACGTCGTCGAGCCGTGGAAAACCGGATGGCTCCGCCGGTGGCCCCTCCGTTCCTGGTATCGCGACTGGTTGCGCCCGCGTCTTGCCCAAGGCGGCGCGCACGTGCAGCGTGCGCCCGTCGCCCAGAATGGCGGCGCGCTCGATCACGGCGGCCAACTCGCGCACGTTGCCCGGCCAATCGTAGGACAGCAGGGCCTCCAAGTCCTCAGTCGACGGAACCAGCGGCCAGCCGTGCAGGCGCCGGCCCGCCTTGCCCGCGAAGTGAGCCGCCAGGCTGGGAATGTCGTGCGGGCGAGCCCGAAGAGGGGGCAAGTAAAGCGGGAAGACGCTCAAGCGGTACCAGAGATCCTTGCGAAATCTGCCCACGCGGACCATGTCGTCCAAGGCGCAATTGGTGGCCGCGACGACGCGCACGTCGACGCCAATCGATGTCGTTCCTCCCACTCTCTCGATGGTCATGTCCTGCAACACGCGCAAGAGCCGCACCTGAGCGTCCAGGGTAAGCTCTCCGATCTCGTCCAAGAACAGCGTGCCTCCGTCGGCGCGCTCGAACCAACCGCGCCGGGTGGCGACGGCTCCAGTGAATCCACCGCGCTCGTGACCAAAAAGCTCGGAGTCGACGAGTCCGGGGGGAATGGCCCCGCAGTTCACGCGTACCATCGGACCGCTGTGGCGTGGCGAGCACGCATGAATGGCCCGAGCTATCACCTCCTTGCCGCTTCCGGTTTCTCCGAAGACCAGCACCGGCGCCTCGGTTGGGCCGACCAGGCGAACCTTCTGCATGACCTCGGCGAGCCCCGTCTCCGCGCCGATAATCACTTCGCCAAGCTCCTGCCGATCGAGGCGGTCGAGGAGAACGCGCTTGTCCGCCTCTACGGCCTCGTTGAGCCGCTTGAGCTCGTGGAGGCGCCGATCGTTATCCAAGGCGACGGCGAAGGGTTCGATGATCTGGCTCAGGCTCCTTTCCAACTCGGGGCTGACCGGCCCTTCACGCATGAAGAGCAGCAGGACGGCCGGATTGTCTCCCTCGCTTCCGAGTGGGGCTACCCAGATATCGTGCTTCTCCGGCGCCGGCCACAAGGCGCTTAGCAGATCGTCGCGCCCCAGGCTTCCCAGCCGCGCCGTACCGCTTCTGTGCCACGCGAGAATCAGCTCGATTTGTCCGTCCACGAGCTGAAGACGGGGGGGAATCGAGTAGGTCGGGCGCTCGATCCAATCCATGGCCACGACGCGTGGCTGTCGCTGGGGCAGGTCCAGGCGAAGCACGACCAATCCCACGGCTGGGATGTCACGCCCGAGAACGGCGGCAATGCCACGGACCGATTGGTTCAAGGCCGGATGGGAGGACAACGCTCTCCATACCAACAGCTCATCCATTGCCGTCAAATATGACAGCGCTCCGTGGGATGCAACCGTGAAATATGACGGCCGATAAGGCGAAGTAAGTAACCCCATGATTATATGGTTATTTTCCCCGTGACACGTACGGCTCACAGCTTGCAAGCAAAGGCCTCGCACAGGCTGGCATCATGTCGCTTCTCAAGAAGACGGAAAAGAACAAGCCTTTGGTTGTACGCGGAGCTTCAGGTTTCTCCGGCTCCAGCGAGCGTCCCCAACAACGTGAGAAGCAACCGCCTTGCAGCAACCATTGCCCGAGCGAAAACAACGTCAGGGCTGCCATGGGCGTGGTCGCCAGGCGTGCGAAACTGGGCATCGAGGAGGATGCCGCTTGGGACGAAGCGTGGCGTCTGATCACGGATACCAATCCCTTTCCCGCGGTCTTGGGACGGGTGTGCTCCCATCCTTGCGAGCAGCACTGCAATCGTGGCGAAAAGGACGAAGCCGTGGCCATTTCCGCCTTCGAGCGCTTCGTCGGCGACTGGGGAATCGCACGCCGTTTGGAGCTTGTCCGTATCGCGCAGGTGCCAGCCGCCCCGAAGAAGATCGCCGTCGTGGGCGCGGGACCGGGGGGACTTTCGTGTGCCTACCAATTGGCCCGCCGAGGTTACGGCGTCACGGTATTTGAATCCTACCCCCAGGCGGGCGGCATGCTCCGCTACGGGATACCCGTGTACCGGCTTGGACGCGCGGTGCTCGACGCCGAGATCGGCCGCCTCCACAAGCTCGGGGTCGAGATTCGCACCGATGTCCAGGTGGGAACCAACATCGCCTTCGAGGAAGTACGAACGACGTTCGATGCGGTTTTCGTGGCCATTGGCGCCCATGTGGGGCGAGCGATCGACATTCCCGGCGGCGCCGGCAGCGACGTCTTTTCGGGGGTGGAGTTTCTACGCAGCGCCAACTCGGCTGCCAAGTTCTTCATCGGGCCGAAGGTCGTGGTGGTCGGTGACGGACAGACCGCCATCGACGTGGCACGCGTTGCCCGACGCGTGGGAAGAGCGCTCGGGTTGCCGTCGATGACCGTCACCTTGTTGCGCAGCCACACCAAGGACGAGGAAGACCTGGGCAAGCTCGCGGAGGAAGGCATCGCCGTGGAGTACTCGATCATGCCGGTCGACATCGTGCGAGGCGAAGCCGGGCGCATCGCGAGCATGAACCTGCAGCCGGCGGAGCTGGGCCCGCCCAATGCCAGCGGCGTTCGCCTCCCTCGCGCCGTCGACGGTCCGACTCGCCGGCTTGCCGCCGACACCGTCATTTCCGCTTACGGCCAGACCCCGGACTGGGGATTGCTCGGCCTCATCGACGGATTGTCGGCGGATGAGGTCGACGAGTGGGGACGCACCTCGGTGCCTGGCGTGTGGTCGGGGGGCGACAACATCCTGCTCGGCATTGCCGCGCGCTCGATCCACGAAGGGTTGCGCGCCGCCTTGAGCATCGACGCCACGTTGTCCGGCCGGCAACTGGTGAACCCCACCGTCCACCAACCCATCAGCACCGGGCGGGTGAAGCTCAATCTGTACGATGCAATCCCGCGGGTAGCGTCGCACGTCCTCAGCAGCGAACAGAGCCTACGTCTGTTGTGGGTCGAGGTCGACCAGGGCCTGACCAAGAGTCAGGCTGCCGCCGAGGCCGCGCGCTGCTTGAGTTGCGGCACGTGCTTCGGATGCGAACGCTGTTGGATGTACTGCACACCCGGCTGCTTCACCAAAGTCCAGGCTCCCACCCTGGGCGGAAACTACTTCAATTTGTCACCGGCAATTTGCGACGGCTGCAGGAAATGCGCGGACATGTGTCCGAGCGGCTTTCTGGAGATGATGTAAGGCGACCAACCCTGAAAAGAAAGGCATGCAAATGAAGCGCGTAATCTGGATCACGGGAGTTCCAGGGGCAGGCAAGTCAGCGATCGGCGAACGCTTGGTCACGGCCATGAAGCGGGAATTCGCAACACCGTGCGCCATGGTCGACGCCAACTTCATTCGCAAGCAGTTTTGGCCCCATTTGGGACTGAGCCCCGAGGACCGAGTCGTCAACGTCATTGGCATGGCCGAGATGGCTGGCGTCTTCGTTCGCGCGGGCAACGACGTGATCGTCGCCTGCATTGCCCCGGATCGCCAGGTGCGCAACCGCGCCTTGGGGCACATCCGCGTCGCTGCCCAGGACGTGGCCGTCCACCAAGTGTACGTGATGGCGCCTATCGAAGTTCTGAGGTCGAGAGACAACAAGGGCCTTTATGAAGCGCAGGCGGCGGGCAAGCTGGTCGGCCTGACGGGAGTGGATGCGGTGTACGAGCCCCCCACCCTCGACGAGGCACTCTATCTCGACACCTCCAAGCGCTCGGTGGCGGAATGCGTGCAGCAAATCATCACTTTCGTCAAGAGTATGCCGGCGCGCGACTGGGGAGGCGAGGATCCTGAATCTCGGCACTACCTCGAGACGGCCGGCGTGTAGGCATCGAATTTCGTCACCCAGCAAGGAGATCCACACCATGACCGAGCAAAAAGCGACCAACATCACCTGGCACGAGCACAACGTCACGACCGCGGACCTGGAGAAACTCCACGGACACAAGGGAGCGACGATCTGGTTCACCGGGCTGTCCGCCTCTGGCAAGTCGACACTCGCGAACGCCGTCGCGGCGATGCTCCACGAAATGAGGGTGAGCACCTTCGTCCTCGACGGCGACAACATCCGGCACGGTCTCAACAGCAACCTCGGTTTCTCGGCCGCGGACCGCGAGGAAAACATCCGGCGTATCGGCGAGGTGGCGAAGCTGTTCACGACCGCCGGCATCGTGAACCTCACCGCGTTCATCAGCCCCTACCGCGCGGACCGCGACAAGGCTCGCGCCCTCCAGCCGCGATCGTTCATCGAAGTGTACTGCGATCCGGGCATCGCGGTCTGCGAACAGCGCGACCCCAAGGGCCTTTACAAGAAGGCGCGTGCCGGCCAGCTCAAGGGGTTCACCGGCATCGACGACCCGTACGAGGCGCCCTCGAAACCGGATCTCGTGCTCGACACGGGCGCGCTCTCGGTCGGCGAGTGCGGGCACGCCGTGCTCGACTTGCTGCGAAAGCGCGGCGTCATCGCCTGACCGTCACCCGTCGGGCGACCGCGGGATTGCGGACGGGGCTCGTGCGTGGGGGCGGGAAAAGTATGCTAAGCAAGCGAGTCATGCTGCTCGGCGAAAGATTCCGGTCCGTAGACCGTATGGGATCCAGGCACGAGGAGAACCTGGCGAGGTCTGGGTGACCTTTCATCTCGCGAGCACCAGCGGGTCCTACATCTTCGCGTGTCTGGTCGCCTGCGGGGTGTCTCTCGTCACCTCCACGGCTGGCGTTTCGGGGGCCTTCCTGCTCCTGCCTTTCCAGGTGAGCGTGCTCGGCTTGACCAGCCTGGCGGTCACGCCCACGAACCACCTCTTCAACGTCTTCGCCACCCCGTCGGGGATCTACCGCTACCTGCGCGAGGGGCGGATGATGTGGCCGCTCGCGGTCGTGATCGCTGTCGGGACGGTGCCCGGGGTCGTGGTGGGAGGGCTCGCGCGCATCTATCTCTTGCCCGATGTCCGCAGCTTCAAGCTGTTCGCCGGCATGGTGCTCTTGCTGCTGGGGGCGCGCCTGGTCCTCGCCATGAAGGGCGGTTCGCGACCAGAGCCGGCCGCCCGGTCGACCGCTTTTCGGCTACACACGCTTCGCTTCGACTGGCGTCGCGTGGAGTACGAATTCCAGGGACTCCGGTATGCCATCTCGACCGGGAAGCTGACGCTCCTCGGTGCCGTGGTGGGCGTGATCGGGGGGACCTATGGCGTGGGCGGCGGCGCGATCATGGCGCCCATCCTCGTGTCCGTCGCGCGCCTGCCTGTTCACACCACCGCCGGCGCCACCCTCTTCTCGACCTTTCTGACGTCCTTGGTGGGGGTCGGCTTCTTCGCTGCGGCCGGACGGATGCTCGGCCAGCCGCAATTGTCGCCGGACTGGTGGCTAGGGGCAAGCCTGGGCGCGGGCGGCCTGCTTGGCATGTACACCGGGGCGCGCCTGCAACGGTATCTCCCCGCGCGTGCGATCGAGGCGGTGCTCGCGCTGACGACTACCGGCCTGGGACTATCCTATGTCATCAGGTACTTCCTGTAGCCAACGGCGCGGGAAGCGATGATCCGCACGCGGCGGGGACGACCCGACGTGGTCAGACGATCACGCCCCGCTTGCGCAGCAGGTCGACCACGGCGCGGGAGCACTCGCCGACCGTGAGCGCACCCGTGTCGAGCACGAGATCCGGGCTGCCTGGCGCCTCGTACGGGTCGTCGATGCCGGTGAACCCCTTGAGTTGGCCGGCGCGAGCCTTCTTGTAAAGGCCCTTAGGGTCGCGCTGTTCGCAAACCGCGATCCCCGGGTCACAGTACACTTCGATGAACGTTAGCGGCTGAAGGGCACGCGCCCTGTCGCGATCCGCGCGGTACGGGCTGATGAACGCGGTGAGGTTCACGACGCCGGCGTTCGTGAACAGCTTCGCCACCTCGCCGATGCGCCGGATGTTCTCCTCGCGGTCTGCGGCCGAGAAGCCGAGGTTGCTGTTCAGGCCGTGCCGGATGTTGTCGCCGTCGAGGACGAAGGTGCTTACCCTCAGCTCGTGGAGCGCCGCCGCGGCCGCGTTCGCGACGGTGGACTTGCCAGAGGCGGACAGCCCGGTGAACCAGATCGTGGCCCCCTTGTGGCTGTGGAGCTTCTCGATGTCTTCCGTCGTGACGTTGTGCTCGTGCCAGGTGATGTTGGTGGCTTTCTGCTCGTTCATGAAGTGAATCTACTTCACGCAGGCGCCAGTTCCCAGTGATCCCGCCCGAGAAGGGAAAGCCTGGGAAAGCTGGCCTGGGCTGCGAGGCGAGTCCAGCGCCGCCGTCGCTCGCGCGCTCACCTCGATCAACTCGCTCAGGTTGAATGGCGTGGCCAAGAAATCGAAGCCTCCCCTGACCCCTGGAGAAAAGCGTTCGCCAGCCTGTCCACCGTGCCGTCATCGCGCAGCAGGATGTCGAGTTGGCGAGAAAACCCGATGAGGCGACCCACCATGCGTACCCTCTCCTCGAAAAGCGCTTGTGGCACGCATCGAAGCCGACCCACCACGAGCTCGCCGGTCAGATCCGTCTTGAAGTCCAGGTGGCCGAGGATGCGCGCCAAGAGGCGCGCGCGCCGCGTACGTCGGGTGACGTTGGTGACGCCGCCAACGAAGCGAAAGAAGATGTAGGTGTTCTCGGGATTCTCGCTCAGGAAGCAGTCGACGACGTTGAAGTGGTACCCGACCCTGAGATTGAGGTTGAGGTAGTCGGAGGCGACAATCGCCACATTCCGTCTGACCGCGGTGCTACCCGGCACGGTCAAGGGGCCAGCGCGCGTGGCGCTGGACATGAAACCATCGAGATCCATATCGGCTGGACTGGTCGACCACACGCCGGGAGCAAGCAGTCCCTCGAGTAGGACCGCGAGAGGCCTGGAGGCAACCTGGCTCGATACGAGGGTCTTACCATTCGCGCCGGGCGCGATGCCGCCACCGAGGTCGATGACGACGAGGTCGAGCGGAATGTCGAGATTGAGCGTCCGGGCGCTCGCATGGCGGCCGTCGAGCTTGATGCCCTCGAAGCGGCCGAGCTCGACCAATGCGCGTTCATGGGCGAAGCGGATGATGTCGTGGTAGGTGCGGCACTGCTCGGGCGTGAAGCCACGCGCGCTGGGATCCCCCAAATTGAGGGGCGATACGTGTTTGAGCATGCGGCGCAAGGCCCGAAACTCGGCCGTCTCCTCGTAGGGTTGACTGCGCAAGAGTCGAAAACGCAGAAGCTCTTCCACGCTTCCGTCGTAGACGGTGTTCTCGTCCGCGTCCACCGTCACCACCGTCCCCGCCGACAAGAGCCGCGTGGCATCCCGGGTGCCTACGATGGTTGGAACGCGGTACTCGCGCGCGACGGCGGCCAAGTGCCCCGTCACCGACCCAAGGTCACTGACGATGGCGCTCGCAGTGCCCGCGAGGGAGGAGAGACGAGGCGAGGCAATCCGCGCGACCAGAACGTCGCCTGGGACGAAGCCCTCGGTGCTTTCGTCCGTTCCAACCACGAACACGGGGCCCACGCCGATGCCACGACACGCGACGTCTCCGCGCCCGTGCATGAGAACAGGGTATCGCTTGCGAGCGGACAAAACCTCTTCCGTTCGCGGTCGCGCTTCGGGTCCAACCTGCAACGGCCGAGCTTGCAGCACGACGAGGTTGCCCTTGCCGTCGAGCGCCCACTCGATGTCCATGGGACAGCGCATGTGCCGCTCGATCCTGAGCGCGAGGTCGGCCAGCAGCGCGAGTGTCTCGTCGGAAACAGCAGGCGTATTCCGCTGCTCGGGTGGTACGGCCACCATCCTGGTCCCTTCATCGTCGCCCGCCACGCACATCTCCCCCTTCTCGGCGATTTCCCGGCCGAGTAGCCGATAGGGCGCTGTTCGCGAGACGGTGAATCCATCCACCAAACCGCGACCCTCGACCACCGGGAGGCCGAGGCCGCATGCCGCGGACACGATGATGGCTCCGCTGCGGGGCGCACTCGGGTCGACGGTGTAGATCACGCCGCTGGACTCTGCCGGCACCATCTGGAGGCACCCCACCGCCATGTGGGTGACCGAGGAGCCGAGACCGTGCTGGCGACGGTATTCGATCGCCCGCGCCGAAAACAGGCTCGCGACCACCTTGCGCCAAGCATCGAGGACGTGGTCCCGCGACACATTCAAGACCGTTGCATACTGCCCGGCGAAGGAAAGTTCGCCATCCTCCCCGAGCGCGCTGCTGCGAACCGCGAAGCGCGAACCGCGGCGAAAGCGACCCAGGGCCTCCTTGACCGCCTTCGAGACAGGGGCAGGCACCTCGACCGCGGTGATTGCGGCCCGCAGCTTGGCAGGATCCACCGCGTGGCCCTGGCGAAGCCTTTCGATCTCTGCGGCCAGCGCCGGATCCGCGAGGAGCTGATCGCACGCCTGCACGGTGATGACGAACCCCTCCGGAACCGAGAGCCCAAGCCGACGACGGATTTCGCCGAGGCGGGCCATCTTCTCGCCCACGACCGCCGCGAGCTCGGTTCCGATCTCGTCGATGGTGAACGTCAAGGGCAGATCCCGCGCGCTCCGGTGCGGATCGAGGCTGCCCCGAACCTTGCCTTGCACGCGATCCAGCGCCAGGGCCAGCCCGGGATAGCGATTGCCGGACATCTCCGTAAGATCGTTGACCGCCGCCGCGACCGCCTCGCCAAGCTCGCCTTCGAGGTGATGGAGATACTGCGCGTCGAACAGGTATTCCCCTCCCAGTTTCTCGTCGGCGTCCGCGATCAGTCGGAGGACACGGTTGTTCATCTCGAGCAGGTGGCGAAACCTCGCAAAACGAGCGCGCAGGACATCCGTGCCGCCCCGACGCTCGCCATTGAAGAGATCCAGAAACCGCACCTGGCCCCCCCTCAGTGACTCTCGTCGGCCTTGGGCCGGAATAGGAACCCTGTCAGCAGGCCCACGACGATCGCGATCAACGAGGCCGCAATCCCGTAGGCCAGTCCGTGGTCGAACGCGAGATGTCGCAGTGCCCGGGCTACCCCTACATATTCGAGCCGCAGCGTCGTGCTACCGAGGTGGACAGCCCGCCGATCCTTGAAGCCGATAAGTTCCACCGCGTAGTCGCCCGCCCGCACACCCGCCGGCAATCGGAAGGTGCCGTGGAGCAACTCCGTCTCGCTTCTTTGCGCGGTCGCGGGCTTGGCCTGCGCGTCGGCGCCCGTGGGCACTGCCCCCGTCGGAGGAGCAGCCGGCGCTGCCCGCGCAAGCCCTCCTTCGCGAATCGCGAACAGTCTCTCGTGTTCTTTCAGTCCCACGAATTCAGCGCGCATGGCCGCGTCGAGAACACGATCCGGAAGCAGGTACGCGTAACCGAGCGACCACGGGGCGAGCGCGGTCGGGCCGGCGACCTCGGCCAGCGGGGCCGTGGTGATTACCTGGAAGACGCGTGGCACGTTTTCGAGAGTTATCGCGCCCACCCCCATCCAGAGAAGACCCGCCTTCTTGCCCAACCTCACGAGCTCCTGTCGTTCCGGACGGCCCATGAGTCTTACCGCAGCCTCGTAACCGGATGGGATCTCGGCGCTGACCTCGATCATGACGCCATCGAAGGTCATGCCGATCTTCACGGTCTGTGGATCGAGTACGATCGGCCTTGTCCGGGATTGGCCCATGGCCGGCGATGCCACCCATGCGAGGCCGACGAGGACCGCGAGCGAAAGCGCCGCACGTCGCATCACCTAGTGTCCTCCCTTGTACGCGATCAGGAAGTCCGGTTCCAGGATCAGGCCAAGTAGCATCTTGCCCATGACGACCAGCACGACCACCGCCATGAGAATCTTGAGTTGGTCGCCCTTGAGGCCTTTTCCCAGGCGCACGCCAATCTGCGCACCGATGACCGAGCCGATCAGGAGCAGGAGCGCGAGCACGAAGTCCACGGTGTGGTTCAGGTACGACTGCAGAACGGTGACGTTGATGCAGGTGAAGAGAATTTGGAAGAGACTCGTCCCGACCACGACGTGCATCGGCATCCGCAGCAAATAGATCATCACGGGAACCATGATGAAACCGCCGCCGACCCCCATGATCGCGGCCAGCACGCCCACGAAGGCCCCGAGGACAAGTGGCACGATCGCCGAAATGGTCACCTTGGAGCGCGGAAAGGAGACCTTGAAAGGGAGTACTGCGACGGCACGCTGGTAGAAGGACGGCTTGATCACCGCGACCACCCTGCGACGGCCACGCAACGCATGGAGGCTCTCGAACAGCATGTAGATGCCGATTCCGCCCAGCATCAAGACGTAGACCACCCTGATGACGAAATCCGCCTCCCCAAGGCTGCGAAGCACCTTGATGAACTGGACCCCCACCGTCCCGCCGACGACTCCGCCCACGAGCAGAAACAGACCCATCCGGATGTCGATGGTCCGCGCACAAGAGTGCGCGTAGCAGCCCGAGGCCGAGGCGGCGACGATCTGGTTCGAATCCGAGGCCGCGGCGACCGTGGCCGGAATCCCGAGCATCATGAGCAGCGGGGTCATGAGAAACCCGCCACCCACGCCGAAGAGGCCAGACAGGAAGCCCACGAGTCCGCCCAGGCCCACCATGATCGGCACGTTGATGGCGTTTCCAGCGATGGGAAGATAGAGATGCAACCTAGCTCTCCTTTCTAGCGGCGGATTCCACCGCGCCATGACCCGCGATCAGAAGACGGAGCGTGAAGGTCGTGCCTTGCCCGGGCTTGCTGCGCAGGGTGATACTCCCATTGTGCTTCTCCATGATCCCGAGACTCACGAACAGACCAAGTCCGCTTCCGGCCCCGACCTCCTTCGTGGTGAAAAACGGATCGAAGACCGAATCGATATTCTCTTCGGGGATGCCGACACCGGTGTCGCTCACCTCCACTTCGATCGCTGCGCTGTCGGTCGCCTTGCCACGCACCACGATCAGGCCCCCACCCGGCATCGCCTGGATGGCGTTCAGGAACAGATTGAGGAATACCTGCTGGAGATCGCGCGGATTTCCCCTGGCCGGGGGAAGGTCCTCGGGCATCTCGACGCGAAACTCCACATGTTTGATTTCCGCTTCGTTGGCGACGAGTCTTCGCGCCTCCCCCACCACGTCCTTGAGGGACAAAGAAACCAGCACGGGCTTCTCGACGCGCGTGAAGTCGAGAAGATTCCTCACCGTGGCGCTTGCACGTTCGACCTGGCTCACGATTTCCGCCAGCATCTTCTGCTTCTGCTCGCCGGTGTACGCGTCGCGATCGTCGTGAAGCGCTTCGGCGTTGAGCCCGATGTTGTTGAGTGGATTGTTCAGCTCGTGCGCGATGCCGGCGGTGAGGGTTCCAACCGCCACCATGCGGCTGGTACGAGCAAGCTGAACCTCGCGCTGCTTGAGTCGAAAAATCATGCGGTTGATGCCGACCGCCAGACGAGAAAATTCATCGCGGTAGCGGCGGGCGGGCAGGATGGGGGAGAAGTCGCCGTTCGCGATTCGCTCCGTGTAGCCGACGAAACGCTGCAGCGGATTGCCAACCTGCCGAGCCAGGACATAGGTCACGAGGACCATGGCGAGCATGATGAACAGGAGGGAGCTGGCGGCCACGATCCATGACGTGCGTATGGCCGTGCGCAGATGAAGTCGTTCGCGATCGATGAGGTCGGTCGCGTCCGCGACGACCTGCGCCCCGTGTCGCCGGATGTCCACCTCGATCTGCGTTCGCTGGTCGTCCGCCGTCTCGGTTGGATGGCTCCTCGTGTACACGAGCAAACGTTCGAGAAAACGACCGTAGGTCTCCAGGTTGTCTTCCATCCTCCCGAACGCACGCGTGCCCATGAGATCGATCAGACTGGCGCTGCTGCTTCGCAGCTGGTTGTGGGCGGCCTGAACCTGCGTGATGGCGTCGTCCAGGCCGGTTCCATAGAGAAGATAGTTCTTCTCGTAGCGTCGCGCGTGCTCCACCTCGATGGCATAGGTGCTCACCCTGTCGATGATTTCCTGAAGCGTGCCAACCCGCGAGACCAGGACCATCGAAGCCACGATGACGCCGGCGACGAGGAGGAAGCACAGCAACATGCTCAGGCTGATGCGTAGACCAATGCTGAGGTTCGGGCGTTCGGCGAGCGCGCGTTCCGCTTCCGCGAGCAACTCCCGGTCATCGTCCGCGGGACTTGGACCGGTGTGAATTGGCAGGCCACCCTCGGGCTGGAACCGCGTCTGCGAAGGCTGCACGGCCGGCGCCGTCATAGCGGGAGCCCGAAGGGGACCACCTGGTTCACGACCTTCACGACTCCTTTGACCGCCGGGACGACCTCGTTGACCGCTTCGATCATCTCCGGCAGCTTGGCCACCCCTTCCACGGTCACGACGCCGTCCTCCACGCGCAGACGGAAGTCGGCATCGCGGGTTCGCTCATCACCCGCGAGCGCGGCCTGGACGAGGCTTCGCACCGCCAGATTGTCGAGTGCCTTGCGTGACTCCGGGGTTGGTTGGAACTGCTCCAGCTCGCTCAGGCGCGCAACCACCGCGCAAGCCCCTTCGATGCCCAGGTATTCGAGGTTGAGCACCACATCGTAGTTGGAGGGATCCTCCCAGGCGACGCCGTAGAGAAATCGCGTCCACTTCCGCCGTTGCTCGTCAACCCTCTTGATGTGGGCTTCGGACTGGCGGCTGGTGATGTTGAGTTGCTTCATGGCCGCGCTGATTCGGTACGAGGTGTCGGCGACGACTCTCACCCGGATCACGTGCCGGATTCCGGCGAGCAGGTGATGACCGGCGAGGCCGTGGTAGATGAAATCCCCCGCTTGGGCGTGCCTGCAAAGCACGGCACGGATATAGGCCAGGTAGTGATCGCGGTCGCGTTTCAAGCGATTGATGAGGGAAGGGGCCTGGCTGAGCGCGACGTTCAACGCGGCCTCCGATACGCCGTACCGCTCTCCGGCCTCCACGATGACCTCACGGCTGATGCAGGGGTAGCCGAGCTCCCGCGCCAATCGTTCCGCCATCTCTTTTCCACCGCTGAAGGTCCCGCGCGAAATCGTGATGATGGGCATGTTTCACCTATTTGCTTGAAGGCCAGCGAGACGGCGAGCAAAGCCCGCCAGCTCTCCGCGCGACCAGAGGGCCAACGTTGGCGTCTCTGTCTTTTGGACACGCTGTGGCGAGCACGCGAAGTAGTCTACCTCATCACGACCTCCGCAGGATCGCCGGCAGGGTGGACGGTCTGGCGCATCCCTGATCCATCGCGGCCGATGGAGATGCTCGCGCTGGAGATGCTTGCCGTGCCCCACGCGGCGAATGCTTGGGCTCCAGACTACGGTGGAAGATAGATAATCGCCTTGCACGCCGAGGAGCAGCGGCCGTCGGTCCCGTTGGCGGGCCCGTTGTCGCACTCCTCCGACCCGTTGACGAGGCCGTCGCCACAGTGAGGTGCCAACTTGCACTGCGGCGTGCAGCCTCCATACGAGCCGTCGAGGATGCCGTCGTCGCACTCTTCGGGCCCATTCATGATCCCATCCCCACAGTGCGGCGCGTAGATGCAGCTGGGCGCGCAGCCGCCGTAGTCACCATTGTTGAAGAGCGCGCCGTCGTCGCATTGTTCAGGCGGCTCGATCATCCCGTCCCCGCACCCGCCGGGCAACCGGCATCCAGGAGTGCAGTCGGGATCGTCCGACATGGTAGGCTCGCACTCCTCGGCGTAGTCGGACTGGACGATTCCATCGCCGCACCTGGGCGCAAGCGAACAATCCGGGTTGCAGGTTCCGTAAGTGCCGTCATTGACACCGTCATCACACTGCTCCGAGCCGTTGACCTGCCCGTCTCCGCAGCGCCCCCCGCGCTGGCAATTCGACATGCAGCCGCCGTAGGCGACCTTGGGATCGCTGGTGGTGGCGTTGTCGGGACCATCGTCGCATTCCTCGTCGAAGTCGGTCTGGACGATTCTGTCGCCACAGCGCGCGGGCAACTTGCATCCCGCAGCGCATCCGTTGGTCGTGCCGTAGTCGTCGTTGTTGGACCCGTTGTCGCACTCCTCGCCATCGCTGACGACTCCGTCGCCACAGAACCCGCCCCATTTGCACTCCGAGGTGCAGCCATTGTACGAGGGATTGTCGTTGGCCCCCGAGCAACTCGCTGGCAGGGGCACACTGCCGTCGCCACAGTCGCATTCCTCGTCACCCACCGTGACGCCATCGCCGCAGGTGGGAACGCAACTGGTCGGGGCGGCGTTGAAGCCGCTCAGGGTCAGCTTGTAGGACGAGCAGGTGGTCTGCCGCTCGGCCTGAAATACCGCGATCTGGTAGACGCTGCCCGACTTCATGTTGCCAAACTTGGTGGCCGCCGCGCCATCCAGGGTGGCCGAGCCTTCGACCGGCGTGTGGATGCCGCCCAGATCGAGCGCCAGCTTCTTGTTGATGAACACCCAAACGTCGTCGTCGCCGGTGAACTCGAGCCGATAGGTCTTGGTCGAGTCGTACTTGAACCAGTAGCGAACCTCGCTGGTGAAGCTGAAATTGTGCAGCCGCTTGTTTCCGTTGGCATCGAAATCGTAGGGCCAAGTACCCTGCGGGTCGTAGAGGGGAGGAATCTGCGCGGCCGTCAACTCGGAAGCCGGGGTGAAGTTGTCTCCGTCGACCGGGAAAAAGAGCGGGTTGCCATCGAGCATCGAGACGATGAACCTGGCGGTGTAGGAGCCGTTCGTGGCAGTGCAGCTGCCCGGGACCATGACCTTGCCATCAGCCACCTCCGCATCACAGTCGGTCGCCCCGTACATGGATGTGCAGGGGATGGGGTTTCCGTCCGCGTCGGTCAATTCCGCCCCGACATTCCCACAGTAATAGGCCGGTTCGCTGTTGATCCACTGCTCGCCGTTGGCGCCGTAGCGGTTCACATAGCCGCCATTGTTGTTGTTCCACAGTGTCAGCTTGCCGGACGTCGCGTGGTTGATGCCCGATGTGTTGCGGTACCATTCCGAGAAGCTGGTGGTGCTCTCGACGTGGATGGCGTTCCCGGTCAGGCCGGTGTAGGCCGGCTTGCCGTCTTGGTCGAGGTCGGCCTCGACCATGCCGGGTGAACCGGTGGTCGATCCGGTCACGCCGGCCTCGAAATCGGTGGGTTTGTGGAACTTGAAATCGCGGTAGACCGCCGGCACCAGCATCTTGTCGCCGAGCTCGGGCTGGGTGCAAGTCCAGCCGGGTTCGATCCTGCAGTCCTTCGAGCAACCGTCGCCGCTGCCGGCGTTGCCGTCGTCGCAGTCTTCGTTCAGGACGATGCCATCGCCACACTTCGAGATGCACGAGGTGCCCGAGCAATCCGGCTCGATCTGGCAGTCCATCGAGCAGCCGTCGAAGGATAGGTCGTTGCCGTCGTCGCAGCCCTCGGCACCCTCGACCTTGCTGTCGCCACAGGTCGTGGGCGTGCACGTGCTGCCGTCGCACTTGTACCCAAGCTCCAGGTGACAGGTGGCGGAGCAGCCGTCGCCGCTCGTCGTGTTGCCGTCGTCGCAGGTTTCGGCGCCCGAGGTGATGCCATCGCCGCATTTGGGCGTGCATGGCTTCCCGACCACCCGACATTGGTAGCCCTTTTCGACCGTCGTGCAGTCGCCCGCGCAGCCATCGCCGCTGGTGGCGTTGCCATCGTCGCACTTCTCGCTGCCCTCGAGAACGCCGTTGCCGCACTTCACCACCGGGCACTGGCACAGCTCTCCCGGCGCGCATACGCAGCCCGCGCCCTTGGTCTTGCAGTCGGCCGAGCAACCGTCGCCATCTTTCTGGTTGCCGTCGTCGCACACCTCGCCGATGGAAGGTTGAACGACGGAATCGCCGCAGCGTGGGGCCAGCTTGCAAGGAGTTCCCGGGTTCGGACAGACCCAGCCACCCTCGAGCTTGCAGGTACTGCTGCACCCATCGCCGCTCGTGGTATTGCCGTCCTCGCAATCCTCGCCTGCTTCGATACGCTTGTTGCCGCACTCGGAGGTCCGCACGCAAGCCTCTCCGGCCACACAGGTGAAGGCGGGATCTTGCACCGTGCATGTGGCGTCGCAACCATCGTCGTCCAAGGTGTTGCCGTCGTCGCACACCTCGCCCGGTCCGATCTGCCCATCGCCGCAAACCACATTCCTGGTGCAAGCGCCGGCGGGAGGACAACTCCAGTGCGGTTCCACCTTGCAATTGCCGTTGCAACCGTCGCCCGGCAGCACGTTGCCATCGTCGCACTGTTCGATGCCGCCCTGATTGTTGATGCCGTCGCCGCAGCCCTCCGGCGCTTGGGCCTTGCATCCGGCGGTGCTGGTGCTGTTGCACACGAGCCCCGTGGTACCACCGGACGAGGCTGTGGTAGCGCTGGTATTGATGACCACGCCGCCGGTACCGGTGCCGGCTCCGCCGCCACCGACGCCTCCCTGGCCTGTTCCATCAGACTTTCCCCCATTCTCGATGGCCGGCGTGGTGCAAGCAAGCCCCGCCAACGCAAGCACTGCCGCAAGCCCAACTGCCGCCAGATGGCCAAGGCATTGACCATGTACCACCGAGTATCTGTTGCGCACTACTACCATGGGAGAACACCTCGTGTAGGGGAAGCGGTCTCGAAAGGGTTCTACACCGTTCGAGGACTAGTATGGCAGTTTTCCTGCACCTGCACTGCCACGATTCGCCATGGTGGTGTGACCCAGGCACGCCATAGGGAGCTGCGGCGTCGAGAAATTGGACCGGAGATGCCATCGACTTCAACGAATGCCCGAGTCGAGGCACTAGCAAGAGGTGCAGGTCTGGTTTGCCACGAGCAGGAAGCAATTGCGTGGGCGGTGAAACACCCTTCGGTAGACGCCAGGGATGTCCGATGGCACCCTCGGCTCACAGCCGACGTCTTTCGCGCGCTGGCATCCAGGGTTGCCTCGCGGCGACGGGACAATGTGTGGGTTTTCCCCACTCGGATCACATCATGGCGCTGCTTGCCGGTCCAGGCCCTCGAAATCTGCCAAGTTCATTTCCAAACGGTGTAGAACCGATCCGGATTCGCTTCTCGTGCGCGAGGTGCTCTCCAATGACAACATCGCTCAGCAGACACTCGGTGGTACGTGGTCAATGCCTTGGCCATCTGGCGGCGGTCGGTCTTGCTGCGATGCTTGCTCTCGCGGGGATTGCCTGCACCAGCCCTGCGATCGAAAGCGGGGGAGGCTCTGGTGGGTCAGAAAAGGGAGGGGTCGGCGGCAGCGCATCCGGCACGGCCGGCGCTGGCGGGGTGATCATCAATACCAGCGGTACCGTGGCCTCGACCGGCGGTACCACGGGGCTCGTGTGTAACAGCACCAGCACCGCCGGATGCAAGGCCCAAGCGCCGGAGGGATGTGGCGACGGCATCAACAATCAGGGCGGTATCGAACAGTGCGACGATGGCAACGTGCTGCCGGGCGACGGTTGCAACGGCAATTGCAAGGTGGAACCGCACTGGAGTTGTCCTCCCGCCGGCGCTTGCACCAGGAATGTGGTTTGCGGCGATGGCACTATCGGCGCCGGAGAGGTCTGCGACGACGGCAACACCCTTGACGGCGACGGTTGCGATTCCACCTGCGCGGTTCAAGACCCCGCCTACACATGCGTTGCCGGACAGCCGTGTGTCCGCACCTCTCAGTGCGGCAACAAGCGCATCGAACCGGGCGAGGACTGCGACGACGGCAACACCGACAAGGCCGATGGTTGCGACAGCAGTTGCCACCTCGAGGGTGGGTGGGTTTGTCCGACGCCCGGCCAGCCCTGCAGGCAGGCCGCGCGATGCGGCGACGGCGTCGTCCAGCCCGCCATCGGCGAGGTGTGCGACGACGGCAACCAGAAGGACGGCGACGGGTGTTCGGCAGACTGCAAGACCAAGGGTGCGGGCTGCACCTGCACCCCGGGCGAGGCGTGCGACTGTCCGGTCATCAAGTGCGGCAACGGCGAGATCGAGGGCGGCGAGACCTGCGACGACGCCAACACCGCGAGCGACGATGGCTGCAGCAGCGCTTGCAAGATCGAGGACGGCTACGAATGCCGCGTCCCCGGCAAACACTGCACACCGAAGTGCGGCGATGGCAAGGTCATCGGCAGCGAAACCTGCGATGACGGCAACACCGCGAGTGGAGACGGCTGCTCCAGCGCCTGTCAGCTCGAGCCCGGCGCCACTTGTCCGACCCCGGGCCAGGCGTGCACGAAGGCGATCTGCGGCAACGGCAAGCAGGAGAGCGGCGAGCTCTGCGACTGCGGCATCGATCCTGGCAACCTGCCGAGCGGCTGCAAGGCCGTCAACGGTCTCTTCTACGGCGATGGCAAGGGCTGCTCGAAGACCTGCACCAAGGAGCCGGACTGCCAGGACGCGAGTGGCAAGACGCAGGCCTGCACCACCTCCTGCGGCGATGGCAACCTCGATCCGGGCGAGGATTGCGACGATGGCAACGGGCTGGACGGCGATGGTTGCTCATCCAAGTGCAAGGAAGAGGGCGGTTTCACCTGTACGCCCGCGAGCGCCCAGGACTCTGCGACCTGCCAGTCGGGTGCGGGGCAGTGCCTCGAGCTGCCGATCATCTACCGTGACTTCCAGCCCGAAAACGTCGCCTCCGGCGGCCATCCCGACTTCCCCTTCCTGGGCACGCGGTATGGCGGCTCCACCAAGCCGACGACGCTGTGTGTGCCGAACGCGGGCGGGCCTGCGAAGGGCAACGACTCGACGACGCGTTGCTGGGGCATCATGGCTTCCACCTTGTCCCACGGCAAACCACAGCCCGGCTCGACGACAACCTGTGCCTGCCAGTTCAGCGACTGGAATATCGGCAACTCGAGCCGTATCCAGGGCAACTACACGCAGGCTGCCAACGACAGTCCCCTCTCGGATGGAAATGGCGGCTTCCAAGGCGGAGCCGCCGGCGTCGCCGTCAACTCGACGAGCACGGGCGGCGCCTACACTGGCGCCCTGACCGGCTACACCGCGAGCAGCCCGGGAGGGCCCATCTGGAAGGGCACGGCACCGACCTACAAGAACGCGGCCAGCTTCAATCAATGGTTCAATGACGACAGCTCGGTCAACAAGACCTTCACGGCCGTGCTCGAGATGCCTTCCATCGGCTCGAACATCTACCAATACGCAAGCACGTCGCACCTAGCCCAGGGGGGTTTCTTCCCGCTGGACACGCTGAACCCGAGCCAGGCCACGCAGTGCAACCTGTGGCCGTACTGGAACCACTATGACGGCACCCCCTTCTGGACGACCTGCACGGGCGACCAATACTTGTTCCCGCCGCGTGTGGTCCAGACGGACTGTCCGAACCAGGACCCGCTCAGCAATGGCTGCTGGGTCACGAGTGTTCCCGGCGTCAAGCACGACTCCTACTTCACCGACGAGGCGCGATACTATTTCGTGTACGACGGAACCAACGGGATCTCGCTCAGCTTCTACGGCGACGACGATTTGTTCATCTTCATCAACGGCGTTCTGGTTCTCGACCTGGGCGGCGTCCACCAGCAACTGCCCGGCAAGGTCACGGTCACGGGCAGCCCGGGTGACGCTCAGGTCACGGAAGGTGGCTGTCTCGACACGGCCGGAAACATCATTGGCGTCACCGCAGGGGCGACGGACTGCGCGCCCAGCAACGGGACGAAGGTACCGGCCGCGACCCCAGATGACTTCCGCGTCCACAAGGTCGCTCTGGGTCTCGTCACTGGCAGTGTCTACGAGATTGCGATTTTCGGCGCCGACCGCCACCCGCCGGAGTCGAACTACCAGCTCACCCTCCAGGGCTTCACCACCAAGAGATCCGAGTGCGTGCCCACGTGTGGCGACGCAGTGGTGTCGGGTGGCGAGGAATGCGACTGCGGTGACGGCTCGGTCGGCGTGCCCGCGAGCTGTCCAGGCCCCAACGACGATCCGGCCTACAATGGTTGTACCTCGCAGTGTAAGTGGGGTGGCTTCTGTGGTGACGGCGTGGTCAGTGATGGCGAGGAGTGCGACAACGGCAAGAACGATGACGATTATGGCTCGACCTCTGGGTGTGCCCCTGGCTGCAAGTTGCCGGCGCGTTGTGGCGACGGCGTCGTACAGGCGGACTACGCCGAGCAATGCGACGACGGAGACCAGAACGTGTCCAGCATCGATCCCAATGCGGCCTACGGGGGATGCATGTCGAACTGCCAGCGCGGTGGCTTCTGTGGCGACGGCGCGGTCAACGATACCGAGCAGTGCGACGATGGCGTCAACGACGGCACTTACGGGACCTGTAACCCCGACTGTACGTTCGCACCGAAGTGCGGTGACGGCGTGGTGCAAGCCGATTACGGCGAGGAATGCGAACCCACCATGGCGGACGATCCCACCTGCACGAAGGCGTGCCGCCTGCCGGGCGGATGCGGCGACGGCAAAATCGAGCCCCCCGAGCAATGCGACGACGGGGCGCAGTTCAATACGGGTGACTACGGCGGCTGTGCGCCGAGCTGCATCTATGCCCCGCACTGTGGCGACGGCATCAAGAATGGACCCGAGGAGTGCGACGACGGAATCCTCGACGGTTCCTACGGTGGCTGCACGGGCCAGTGCAAGTTGGCCCCCCATTGCGGCGACGGCCTTATCAACGGGGTGGAGGAATGCGACGACGGGGCCGGCAACGGCCTGGACGGCCGCTGCTCGTCCGCGTGCAAGGCGATCATCTATCTTCCGCAGTAATGCAGGGCCATCTGTAGCGCTCCCGAGAGCAGCACGACGCATCCGCAGCCGATGACGTTGTACCAAAGGAAGCTGACGTTCGTGCCCAGGAAGACACTGACCACGATGGCCTCGGCGGCGATGCCGGCCAGGAACACCGCGGTTCCACGCACAGCGCGGGCCGAAAAGCCGACCAGGAAGATGCCGAGGATGGTTCCATAGAACAGAGAGCCGAGGATGTTCACCGCCTGAATCAAGTTGTCGAGCAGCGAGGCGAACGTCGCGAACAGAACGGCGAGCACGCCCCAGCCGGCGGTGAACCACTTGGCGGCCCGGACGTAGTGAGCATCGGAAGCGCCTTGGCGCACGCTGCGCCGGTAGAAGTCCACCACCGTCGTCGAAGCCAGCGCCGACAATTCGCCGGCCACGGCCGACATGGCCGCGCAGAAGATGACCACCAGCAGGAGACCGACCACGCCGCGGGGCAGATTGCGCATGATGAAGGTCAGGAAGACGTAGTCAGCGTCCTTGGTGTCGGCGTGAGGTAGGGCTTTGGCGATGGTTCGCCTGGCCTTCTCGCGAATGGCCAGCGAGGCGAATTCCGCCGCTCGCACGCGCTGTTCACCGATGGCAATCGATGCGGCGTCGTGCCGATCCAGGGCGCGATCGAGCTGCCGAATCTCCGATCGCTTATGTTCGAAGGCCGCGGTATGGGCGCGCTTGAGCACATCGATCTCACCGGCGAACGGAGTGAGCCTTGCGGCCGAGAGCGCGGACTGGTTGAAGAAGATCGGGGGCGCGTTGAATTGATAGAAGACGAACACCATCACGCCCACGAACAGAATCAGCGACTGCATGGGTACCTTGACCAGACCATTGAAGAGAAGGCCGAGGCGGCTTTCGGCGAGGGAGCGGGCGCCAAGGTAGCGCTGCACCTGCGATTGGTCGGTGCCGAAATAGGCCATGGCCAGGAAGAAGCCACCCAGCAGACCGGACCACAGAGTGTAGCGGGATCGTGGGTCGAAGGAGATGTCCACCGCGTCGAGCCGGCCCAGCGTGCCGGCGATGTGAAGGGCGTTGCCGAACGAAACTTCGCGCGGGAGGCGCGTCACGATGACGAAGAACGCGACCACCATTCCGCCGAGCATGACAAGCATCTGTTGCTTCTGCGTCTGGCTGACGGCACGCGCGCCGCCGAACACTGTGTACGCGATCACGACCCCGCCGATGCACAGACACGTCAGTCGCAGCGACCAGCCGATCACGGACGACAAGATGATGGCGGGCGCGTAGATGGTGATGCCGGCGGAGAGTCCACGCTGGAGGAGAAACAGGAACGCGGTCAATTGCCGGGTCTTGCGATCGAAGCGGCCTTCCAGAAATTCATAGGCCGTGAAGACGCGCAGGTTGAAATAGCGAGGCAAGAAGACAATAGACAGCACGATCATCGCCAACGGCAGTCCGAAGTAGAATTGAATGAAGCGCATCCCGTCTTGATAGGCTTGCCCGGGCGTCGACAGGAAGGTGATGGCGCTGGCTTGCGTGGCCATGACCGATAGGCCGATGGTGTGCCATTTGTCCCGACCTCCGCCGCGCAAGTAGCGGGCCATATCCTGTGGGCCGCGCGACTTCCAGACGCCGTAGCCGACGATGGCAGCCAGCGTTCCGAGCAAGACTACCCAGTCGAGCGCGGTCACCGATAGATCCACGTGCAGACCGAGAACGCGACGATTTCCAAGGCGAGCGCGATCCCGACGATGAGATACAGCGCGGTCCAGCTCGGGAATGGGGCCGGGCGCGGAGTTTCATCGGGCATTGTTTTCCTGTCCCTGTCCCGCGGCCAATAGGTTGGCGAACAATCGGAACGCGCCTGGAACCCCCGCGGGCAATTGCCGGAAAAATGCCAATCCGGTGTAGATGAAGACGCCCTTGCCATGGCGGGCCCAAAGGATGCTGCCGGTCAGCGGGGATTCGCCCGGATCGCTCATGCTGAGCACGGTTTGATACCGCGGATCCCAGGTCGAGGCAAAGTAGAGCCCACGCTCTTGGATCCAACCCTCGAAATCGCGCGCGGTAATCCGGTTCGGGGCTATTGAGAATTCGTTGATCGGGTCGAAGAAACCACACCGAGGCGTCCTCGTCGGTCACACGCCCGCGGCCAATCTCGAAGGGAAAGGGTCCGATGGGTGTCGTCAGCGGAGCGAGCCGGTTGTTGGTGCTATATTGCGCGACCAGGGTGCCACCTGCTTGCACGTAGGCCATGAGCGCGGGTTGGGCCGCGCGCAGCTCCTCGCTGGTGTTGAAGGCGCGGACGCCGATGACGATGGCATCGAAACGCGAAAGCGCGGAGCCGCCAACGGGCAAGTTGGCCAGCACGGGGTCGCCGATGAACGTGACCTCGTAGCCAACCTGGCGGAGCGCGGCCGGGACTTCATCTCCGGGCCCGGGGATGTAGCCAATCTTCCTTCCGCGCTCGTGGATCGCGAACGATACCAGTCGCACGTCGGCCGGGCTGAGTACGGTCTGGATGGGAATATGGGCATGTTCGATGTGATCCACGCCTTGGTCATCGTGAAGGCCGCCCACGTCGGCCTCGGCGCGCAAGGTCCCCGTGGCGGGTTCTTGTCGGCCATTCGTCGCCGGCGCTTGGATGCGGAATGTGAGCTCGGCTTCCTGGCCCTTGGTCGCCAGCGAAAATGGTAGCGAGGCCGGCGTGACCGACCAGCCCACCGGCATCTTTAGGCGAAGGGTTCCGGCGATGTCGCGTGCACCGGCGGCAAGCCGCACCGCCAGCGTGCGCGCCTCGCCGTCCGGAAACATGAGAACACCAGTCGACGGATGGACGGAGACCAGGGGTGCGACTTCGAGCGCGCGGCTGCGTTCGCCCGCCACTGGATCGGTCCATTTGAAGGTGATGGGTCGGCGGACGGTCAGGAGGTGGCCGTCGATCGCGAACACGAAATCGACCTGCAGGGGCGACGCGGTCTCGGGCAACCCGATGCGCGACGGATCCGCCACGCGAAACACGCCCGGCGCGGGCGGCAACGCCAGCCAGTAGGGCGTGGACAAGGGAAGATCGGGAGAGACGCGCAAAGTCTCCTCGACCTCGACGATGCCGAGCGGCCTGGCCACGCGCACATCGGCGACTTCCGGCTGGCCGGCGATCTCGCCGCCCGAGAAACGCACCTCGCGCAGGTCGATCTTCGCTGGCGAACGGTTGATCGCCGTCGCCGTGACTCGGATGGACCTCCCCGGCACGACACGAAAGTCGGCCGCGATGGCCTCGCTGAAGAGCCCGGCGCAGGCCACGATCAGATCGTGAACCTCGGCCTTCTTCTTGGCCCGCCATCCCGCATCGGGCAGGTCGTCCAAGGCCCGGTCGATCTGAAACAACGTCGGGATGACCTTGCTGGGGACCGCAGGAACGAATTCGCGCTGGGCACGCGCAATCAGGCGGCGGAGCGCCGACGTACCCTTGAACCGGTTCCAGGTGAAGTCGAGATCATCGAGCACGGAATCGTCGAACCTCGCCGCGGGCTCGGACTCGTCCAGCAGCTTGAAGTACTCGATGATGGGGCCGCGCTTGGGAGCAGCGCCGAAGCCCTGGCTCTTGTGCATGGTGCGACTTTCCGCCGCCAGCTCGCCGCAAGAAATGCCGAGAAGCGGAATGTAGGCGTTCACGTCCATCCTCAGAAAGGTGGACATGTCCTCGTCGGGTTTGAGGCTCCAGGACGAGCGATTCCAGAAGATCCTGCGCGCCTGCCACGGGCGCACGCCGGCGCTCAGCTGCTCGGGGTGGAAATTCACGTCCGCCGCGGCGTGAAATGCCTCCAGCGCGAGCTGCGCGGAGGCCGTGTGGTGCCCGTGCGTGTCGGTCACCTCGGGCGAAAAGCGCGTGACGATCACGTCGGGGCGAAACCGGCGAATGACTTGGACCACGTCTGCCAGCACAACATCCTGGCCCCAGATCTTCAGCGTTTCCTTCGCGCTCTTGGAGTAGCCGAAGTCACGCGCCCGGGTAAACCATTGCTCGGCCCCGTCGAGCCGCCGCGCCGCCAGCAACTCTTGCGTGCGAATCACGCCCAGATCCGTGCCCTGCTCGGCGCCGATGAGATTTTGCCCGCCGTCCCCGCGCGTGAGCGAGAGATAGGCCGTGCGCACCATCATCTTCTTCGACAGATAGGCGAGCAGGTTCGTGTTCTCGTCGTCGGGATGCGCGGCCACGTAGAGCACGCTGCCCGCCACGCCCAGCTTGCGCAGGGCGAGCTGAATCTCGGCCGCATCTAGCTGGGGTGGAGGCGGACTGGCGATAGCTTCGCTGGACATGAGCAAGGTGACGACCGGAAGAAACGCAGAGAGGCTCCTCCGGCGTGGACAAGTTCCGCCGAGTATACTAGGCGCCAACAGTGGGCCGTGCATTCTCCAGTTCCTACCTCGCAGGTGAGCCTGCTGCACATGCGTTCTTCGCGCCTCGTTTCCGCGACCCGGCCGCGCGCATCGCGCGAGTACGCTTGGCCGCGGAACGCACCACGCCGCCGGCGGTGCTGCAGGTCCTGCGCGAGCAGCAGGCCAACCTGCCGCCCAGCGCGGCCCGCCAGGCCCATCTGGAGGCGCTGGCCAAGGGCAAGACCGCCGTGGTCGCCACCGGCCAGCAGATTGGTCTCTTTCTCGGTCCGCTCTACGCGTTTTACAAGGCCGCCTCGGCCATCGCCGTGGCGCGCGCCATCGAGGCCGAGTCCGGCGTCCGCTGCGCGCCGCTCTTCTGGTTGCAATCCGAGGATCACGATTTCGATGAAATCAGTTCGTGCACTGTGGCGGGTCGGGATGGCGAGCCGATTCGCCTCGTCCTGCGGGACGAAGGCGGTGTCGAACGCGCCTCGGTCGCTTATCGGACACTTTCCACCCAGGTGAGCGAGCTGCTGGACACGCTGGCCGTGGCCCTCGAACCAGGACCGGCCGCCGACGAAACGCTGGCGCTCTTGCGTGCCCATTACCGACCAGGGCGCGCGATGGTGGACGCCTTTGCCTCGGTGATCGCTTCGGTGTTTGCCGAGGAGGGCTTGCTGGTCTTTACTCCGCGCGATGCGCGCGTGGCGGAGTTGACCGCGCCCGTGTACCGGACCTGCATCGAGGATTGCGTAACCATCGAGACACTGTTGCGGGCCCGGCTGGACGCACTGGGCGCCGCCGGGTTCAAGGAGCAAGTCCCGGTTCGCGAACGAGGCGCGCTGGTCTTCTTCCATCGCGACCGCCCAACCGGCCCTCGTTTTCGCATCCAGCGCAAGGTCACGGGCGCTGGTCAGGTTTCCTGGGCGCTGGCCGGGAGCCCGGAGGTCGTGCGCCACGAAGACCTGTTGGCGGCGCTCGCGGCCGAGCCGCTACGCTTTTCCACCTCCGCCCTGCTGCGGCCCATTGTCCAGGATGTCTTGCTGCCGACCGCTGCTTACGTGGGTGGGCCGGGCGAGATCAACTACTTCGCCCAGTTGCCACCGCTGTACGCGCATCTTGGCTTGACGCCGCCCTTGCTGGTGCCGCGCGCGCGTTTCCTGTGCGTGGATGCCCGCACGCGCAGGCGGCTCGATCAACTCGGGCTCGCGACCGCGGATCTCGCGACCGCGAAGGACGAGTTACGGGCTCGCCTGGCCGCGAAGCCGCCCGAGGGAGCGGCCAGCCCGAAGGACTTGCGCGCCCTGGTCGACAGGCAAATCGCGCCCGCGGTGGCCGAAATCGCGGCCGCGGTCGCGACGTCCAGTGCGCACCTGCAGCGGCCTGCCGACCGGATGCGGTCCAGCGTAGAACACGTGCTCGCGCGTCTGCTCGCGCGCTACGAACGGACCTTGATGGAGCGCGACGAGACGGCCTCGCGCCGCTTCCGCCGGCTGGAACTCGCGCTTGTGCCGGAGGGCGTGCCGCAGGAGCGGTACTACGGCTGGCCATCCCTGGCCGGCCGTCATGGTGTCGCGGGACTCAAGCGCCTGGTGATGGAGAGATTGCAAACCGTCGGCCCCTTCGTCACCGACGTGCAGGACTTGCGACCATGATGGGGTCGCGGTCGAGCCTGCGCATCGGCGTCGCCTGTTTTTCCTCCTTCGGAGGAAGCGGCGTCGTGGCCACGGAAATCGGCATGGCGCTCGGCCGTCGCGGACACCGCGTGTGCTTCCTCAGCGACAAGATGCCAGCGCGCCTGGATCCCGCCTGCCCCAACGTTACCTACCACGAAGTCGCGCCGCTCGAATATCCCCTGCTGACCGAGCGTTCCTACTCCTTGGCCCTCGCCGCGAAGATGATCGAGGTGGCGTGCGCGGAAAAACTCGACCTGTTTCATCTTCATTATGCGGTTCCACACGCGGTCAGCGCCTACCTCGCTCGTCAGGTACTGGGCACGGCCGCGCCCAAGATCCTGACCACCCTGCACGGCACCGACGTGTCCCTCGTCGGCTCGGATCCCAGATTCCAGCCTCTCACCCACTTCGTCGTTCGCAACAGCGACGCCGTCACCGCGCCCTCGCGCTGGCTGGCCGAGGCCGCCCATCGGCAACTGGGCCTTGCCGACGACGTGGCCATCGAAGTAATCCCCAACTTCGTGGACACCGACACCTTTCGTCCGGGCGACGAACGCACGGGAGGAGCCACTCCCTTTGGTTCCGTCGACCGCCCGCGGGTGCTCACCCATGTGTCCAATTTCCGTCCGCTCAAACGCATCGAGGACGTGGTACGGATCTTCGCGGCGGTGCGCACCAAGATTCCGTCGCGCCTCGACTTGGTGGGCGACGGCCCCGAGCGGCCGCGCATCGGGGAATTGGTGGCAACCCTCGATCTCGGGGACTACGTTCGCTTCCTGGGCGAGCGAGGGGATTTGATTCCCGTGTTGCAAGGGAGCGACGTGTTCTTGCTGCCCAGCCAGAGCGAAAGCTTCGGCTTGGCCGCCCTCGAAGCCATGGCCTGCGGAGTCCCCGTGGTCGCGTCCGACGTGGGCGGGATCTCCGAAGTCGTCGCCGACGACGAAACCGGGTTCTTGGCTGCGGCCGGCGACGTGGCCCGCATGGTACAGCACACGCTCCGCCTGCTCACGGACGAAGGACTGCACCGCCGCATGTCCCACGCCGCCCGCCACCTGGCCGAAACGCAATTCCGACCGGCCCCAGCCGTGGATCGTTACGAGGCCACCTGCCGGCGCGTGCTTGGAACGTGAACGCCTGCTGACGAAGTTCCCGTCGCTCAGCCCTTCTTCTTCCACTCCGCGAGGGTCTTCTTGATCTCCGGTTCCAGGAAGAAGAAGTCGGCCCTCTGTCCAAGCTCGTAGGCCTGCTCGCCCAGGGTGATGGCGTCCTTGGTGTTGCCCTTGCCAGCCAGGAGCGTGGCTTTGATCCACAGATTGAACCAGTCCTCTTTCAACCTGATGGATTGGTCGACGTACTTCAGCGCGCTGTCGTAGTCCTTCTTGGTCTCGCCCAGATAGCGGGCGGCGTTGGCATAGGTCCGCCACGCGCCGTCGATACTCTTGTTGATATTGGCCAGCGCCTGTTCTTCGGTGTTGGCCTTGATGGAGATGGGAACTCGCAGATTGTCCCATTCCAGGTCGAGCGTGCCTTTGTCGTCGGTGAAGTCCGAGAACAGGAACGTCATGCGCTCCCGCCGCGGCGCCGGCTTGGGGAGGACCTGGAAACGGACCAGGTCCAGATCCGCCTTGTATTCGCGCCCGGTCCCTGTCTGGTCTGCCTTCTTGTTCAGAACCACCGTCCACGCGCCCTTGCTTGGGACGGTGAAAAGCGCGTACGACCCGGCTGGCACCGGCTTGCCGCCGAACGTGACGTCACGACTGAAGGTGATCTTGGTGGCCTGGTTGGCGCCGGTTCGCCACATCTTGTCGTAGGGTACGAGCCCGCCCCAGATCCTGCGCCCCTTCACGCCTGGACTGCTGTAGTCGACGGTGATCTCGGTCAGCCCGATGACCTGCGACACCTTGGCCGAGGGGCTGGGCCGCGGTAAGTCGAGTTGCGCCGATGCATTGCTGGAGACAAGTAGCAGCATCGCCGTGGCGGCGAGGGAAGTCGTCAATTGCGGGATCTTGGACATGAAACCACTCTCCTTTCTACCAGCTGTCGCATTCCGAGACGCGCAGCTCGAATCTACTTAGCACGACGCTGGCCGAGTGCACGCGCGCCAGGTTTCATGCACGGCCGCCAAGGGAGCTAGCCTTCGCTGGCCCGCTTCAGCTTGCGCCACAGGGTCGCGGTGCTGATGCCAAGGATCGCGGCGGCTTGGCGCCGATTGCCCGCCGTCTGTCGGAGGACGTCCCGGATGTGCTCGCTCGCGAGCTCGCGGAGCGAACGCTCGCCGGTGGATCGGCCAGGTCCGGCCGTGCGATGCAGAATGCCCGGCGGGAAGAGATCCGGGGTCAGGCGGCCGTCGCGCGAGAGAATCGCCGCGTGCTCGATGGCGTTCTCCAGTTCGCGCACGTTGCCCGGCCAGGGATAGTTCGTCAGGTAGCCGATGGCTTCGGCCGAGAGACGCAAGGCCGGCAGCTTCAGCTTGGTGCGAAACCTGTCCACGAAGAAACGCGCCAGGGGCAAGATGTCCTCGCGCCGCTCGCGCAAGGGAGGAATGGCGACTTCCACCACGCGCAAGCGATAGTAGAGGTCCTCGCGGAAAGATCCGCGCGCCATGTTGGCCGCCAGATCGCGGTTGGTGGCGGCGAGGACCCGCACGTCGATAGGGCGATTCCGGCTCTCGCCCACCCGGCGAATTTCCCTTTCTTGCAGAACCCGTAGCAGCTTGACCTGGGTGGCGTGGGAGATTTCCCCGATTTCGTCGAGAAACAGGGTTCCACCCTCGGCACTTTCGAACAGCCCCGCGCGATCGGAGACCGCGCCGGTGAAAGCCCCCGCCTTGTGGCCGAAGAGCTCCGAGTCGAGCAAGGTCTCGGGCAAGGCCCCGCAGTTGATGGCCAAAAACGGCCCCTTGCTTCTGGCCGAACGGCTGTGGATCAGGCGCGCCACCACCTCCTTCCCCACGCCGCTTTCCCCGGTGATGAGCACCGACGAATCGAAGGGGGCGATGCGGGTGGCGAGCTCCAGCACGCGCGTGAAGGCGGGACTGCGCGCCTCCACCAGCGGCGGGCGTTCGAGACGTTCGAGAGTCGACAGCCGGCGGGTGTTGACCGTCGAGCGCGCGCGTGACCTTGCGGAGCTGCTCGCTGAGACTGCGAATCTTGCCTTTGATGTCGTCAGCCGAAAAATAGGCCAGTGGCGCGCCGGGATCGCCCGCCCACGCTGCGGCGTCCTTGCCCACCGCCGTGCACACCCGCGCGCCCTGCGCGCGGCAAGTCTGCTCGACGAAGTAGATGTTTCGGTCGAGGGCGTAGGACATGAACCCGCTGGCGTAGCCGGCCAGCATCCAGCACACCGGCTGCTCGGACTTGCCGAGATGGGTCACGTGCTCTTCCGCTTCCCCCGATCCGTGCCAGGTTACGTCCATGAGAAAGTGGCCGTTTTTGTCGCCACCGTCATCCAGCTCCAGCCGCTTGGTCACCCAGCGGGCCACGCCCTGCATGGCGTGCAAACGTGGCCCGGCCTTCACGAGCTCCAAGAGACTGCTCCAGGAAAACACCCTGCGCATGGCTGCCGCGTCCGCTTGCCCCCAAAAGTACGAATAGCGCGTGAGGATCCTGCGCGCCTGTCTGGCCCCGACCATTTCGTAGAGGTCCTTGCGAAACAGGGCGAAGGCGTCCGTGCTGTGGAGGACCAGCCGGCGACCCTGGAAATCGATGACGCCGTCGCGAAAGGTGAAGAGTTCGTCGAAACGCAGATCGTCGGCGCGCATGGTTATTTCATAATGAAACATCATATTTCATTATGCAACGCCGGCGAGTTGGCCCGAACCGTCACAGGCCCCGCAACCCGGCGCCGTCCTTGCGTCTGCGGCCATCGCGACGCGCGGGCATGGTCCTTGCTGTAGCTCCTCCCCGTGGGCCATCCAAAGTGTGGCCCGCGAGAAGGGAAAGGACGAGATGTACGATTTGCTCAAGACCAAACTGGAAGGCCTGCAAGGCGAGATGGTTTCATTCGCTCAGGAATTGCTCAGAACCCGCAGCCCCAGTGGCGACGAAGGCAAGGTTTCCGAATTGGTGGTCGATCAGATGCGCGCCCTCGCTTTCGACGACGTGACCACCGACGAGCTGGGCAATGTCGTGGGCGTGCTCCACGGCGTGGAGGACGGCCCGACGCTGATGCTGGCCAGCCACATGGACACGGTCGGCACCGGCAACCTCTCCACCTGGAACGAGTCGCCGTGGAGCGGGCGTATCGAGAGTGGACGCTTGCACGGTCTCGGCGCCGCCGACTGCAAGGGCGGTCTGGCCGCGCAAGTCTTCGCCGCGGGACTCATCAAACGCAGCCTTTTGCCGTTGCGGGGGAACCTGGTGGTGGCGGCCACGGTCCTGGAAGAGAACGGCATTTCCATCGGCATGCGTGGCTTGCTCAGCCACACGCTCGCGGACATGGGACTGGTGCCTAGCTACGCCGTGCTGGGCGAGCCCACCGACCTTGGCCTCTACTATGGCCACGATGGCCGCGCCGAACTGGAAGTCACGGTCCGCGGCATCAATCCCTTCAGCGTCTCCGACGCCGCCGCGCTTGTCAGTCGCGCGTTCGACGACTCCGGCCACGACACCGCCGTCGAGGAAGTCGCGGTAGGCGACACGCGCTACGAGGATGGCCCCGGTTTCCGCCAAGCCGTCATCGCCTTGGAACGGCGCATGGGCTCGAACGACGAAGTCAACCACCTGCTCGCCCGCATGCGAGGCGAGGCCGTGCGCGCCGCGAGCACGGCAGGCGCCGTGGACGTGGAGGTGACCGTGCGCGAACGCAGCGAGGTCCTGGCCAGCGGCATGGTGGTGAAGGCCAAGCGGATCGCCCAGGCCTGGGCGACGGATCCGTTCAGCCCCCTGCTCTCTCGCGCGCGTCAGGCGCTGTCCGCGGCGAATTGCGAAGTACGACCCGGACGCTGGAAGCTGGCCCGCCTGGGCATGGGCACCTCGGGCAGTTTGCTGGTGAACGAGCACGGCATTCCCACCATCGGCTACGGGCCCGGCCACGAAGAGCAGGCCCACCGCGAGGGAGAATCGCTGACCATCTCCAAGCTCATCACCTGTGCCTACGGTACGGCCGCCATCGCTCACGGGATGGTGGGTATCCCGGTTTTCGGATGGATTCCCGATAGCCTCTGACCTGTGGAGCAATCGTGCGCATCATCGTGTTCAATTGTGGCAGCTCGTCGCTCAAGTATCGTTTGATCGACATGCCTGGCGAGACCGAGCTGGCCGCCGGCGAGGCCGAGCGGGTGGGACCGCAGACCGCCCTGCCCGGCTGCATTCACCATCACGTCTCGGGCCAGAAGGAAGATCTCACCTTGGAGATGCCCGATCACGGCTCGGCCTTTACCGCCGTGATGAAATTGCTGGAACGGGATGCGCGGCTCGTGCCCGAGGCCATCGGTCACCGCATGGTGCACGGCGGAAACATCTTCAAAGGCCACGTCGTCGTCGACGAGGTGGTGTTTCGCCACTTGGAGGAGGTCCAGGATCTCGCACCCATCCACAACCCGCCCGCGCTGCGTCTGCTCGCGGCCTGCCGGCGGCTCTATCCCAAGCTGCCCGAGACCGTGGTCTTCGACACCGCCTACCACGCCACGATTCCGTCCGTCGCTCGCACCTACGCCCTGCCCTCCCAGCTCGCGCGGACCCACGGCTATCGTAAGTACGGCTTCCATGGCACGAGCCACGCGTACGTGGCGCAGGAGGCGGCCAGGTTCCTCGGCATCCCATTGTCGAAACTGCGCGCCGTGAGCTGCCATCTCGGCAGCGGCGGCGCCAGTCTGTGCGCCATCGTGAAGGGCAAGTCCGTCGACAACACCATGGGCTATTCGCCGCTGCAAGGGTTGGTGATGAGCACGCGCTCGGGCGATCTCGATCCCGCCATCGCCCTCGGCCTGGTGGCGCGAGCGCAGGGCGACAGTCTCGCGGTGGAAACCATGCTCAATCGCAAGAGCGGCCTTTTGGGCCTCACTGGCGTTTCCGCGGACATCCGCGATTTGGTCGGAGGCGAAGGGATCGTGCAAGGCGAGAGCCTCGCGCGCGCGGCGCAAGTCTACCTGTGGCGAATCCGCAAGTATCTCGGCGCCTATTTGCTCGTCACCGAGCGCCCCCACTGCATCATCTTCACGGATACAATCGGCGAGAAGATGCCCTACGTGCGTTGGGCGGTGACCGCGGGGCTCGGCCACCTGGGCGTGGTGCTCGATCCTTTGAAGAACGCGGACGCGCCGCCCTTGCCCGTGGATCTTGCGGCGAGCACAAGTCGCGTGCGCATCCTGGCCATCGCCACCAACGAGGAGGTTGCCATCGCACGCGCCACCTTCGCGTTGCTGACAACCTCGGAAAGGTTGCCGTCATGAATTCGCTGGTCGTCATCCCCGGCAAGACCGGCTTGCGCTACGCGCGCATCGACTTCGACAGCGCGGCGGCGTACGAAAACGCTCTGTCCGGCGTGGGGACCTTCCACGGCACCACGACGTCGCTGGGCGACCTCCATGCCGCGCTGGCAGCGAAGGGCGACGCGGGCCCCATCGATGTGCTTGCCATTCGCGCGGTCTTCGGGGGATGCGATTTTCCCCGTCCCATCATCGTCGACGATGAGACCCAGGCGCGGCTTTCGCGCCTGGGCTCGCAGTCCCCGCTGTCGGTGGCCAACACCACGACGCTGGTCGCCGACGCGCGCTCCGCTTTTCCGGACACCCCCGTGGCGCTGGCCTTCGAAACCTCCTTCTTCGTGGATCTGCCACCGCGGGAAACCACCTATGCGCTGCCCACCGAGGCCGGACGCTCGGTCCGTCGCTGGGGCTACCACGGCCTCTATCACGACGCGGCCACGCACGAGCTCGCGCAGAGGCTCGGTCCCGACAAGCGGCCCGCGCGCATGCTGTCCATCTGTCTCGATTCCCGGCCCGAGATGGCGGCCGTCCTGGGGCGCGCGCCGCTGACCGTGACCAGCGGGAGCACGCCCATGGAGGGACTACCGGGCGAGCTCAACTGCGGCGAAATCGACCCGGCCATCGCGCTTGCCCTTGCCTCCGATCCAAACCTGGGTCCCGAGCGAGCCAATCTTCTGCTCACGCGTGAAAGCGGCTTCTTCGGCATGCTGGGCTTTCCGGCCACACTCGCCGAAGTGCTGACGAAGAAGCGCGCGCGAATCGCATGCGTGCGAGAACACCTGCTGTACCACATGGCCCTCGCCGCGGGCAGCGCTCTGGCCGCTTTGGAGGGACTGGACGGCGTGGTCTTCTCGGGCCGATACGCCGAACATGGACACGAGGTGGCTGGCTACCTGCTCCCGCGCCTGGAACGTACCCTCGATCTGCCCGCGGGCGCCCTGCCCTGGCACATCTGTCAGGCGTCGCTCGAATCCATCGTCGCCGAGGCCGGCATGTCCGCGCTGCTGGCAACGCCCGGCCCCGCGCACAAGCTGGCGCACCGTACTGTCGGGAAAGTCATGGCCGAGCGTCAGGGAGCATTCGCTTCGCAGTAGCCGCGACGAATCCCAAGTCAGAAATAGAGGAAGGATCCCGAAATCCCCAGGAAATAGGACTTCAAGCGATAGCCGGTATCGGGCTGATCCGACGAGTTCTTCATGGAGGCCGGCAGGACGCCACTGCCAACGAGAGCAAGCCCGATCGACCACTCTGGACCGATGGCCCAGTCGTATCCGCCGAAGATGCTACCAGCCGCGCTCGTGCCGGTCATCGTGCCGTCGTCCGCATGATTTTTGATGCTCGTGAAGCCCAGGCCCCCTGAAAGACCGACGTGCCATCCGTCGGAGAGATCGGGATACCAATCAAGCAGCAAGCCCATTTGTGCGGAACTGGCATCGGCCTTGGAAGAAGCAGCCAGCGATGTCCCGTTAGACGTCACGTTCTCGTCCACAAAGGGACCTCCCGTGAAGGTCGCAGTAATGCTCGACGATTGGATCGTTCCGGCCAAGACCAGTCCACCCACGAGGTTCCCGCCAATCGCGAACAATGAGCTCGATCCCAGGCCGGACAAGGACGCCGTTCCCTTCGGACCGTTGCCGGAAACGTTCACGCCGCCGAACCCGCTGCCGAACCGTAGGTAAAAGCCCCCTCGACTCCAATTCTGTGCGCATGGACGAGGCCTTGGGGCAAGGGGGACTGGCGGCATCGGCGAAATTGCCGCCGATGCCGGCGCCGCGACCGAGGAGGCGTCGGGCGCGGCGGGCGTCACGGGCGCGGACGGCGCCGTTGCCGCGGATGAAGGCGTCCCGGGCGGAATCGTGGGCGGCGGCGACGGCAGCGTCGTTTGCGCAGAGCTCTCGACCTGGCCGGTGGTCGCGGCCGAAGAGGGCGCAAGCGACGGATCCGGGGTGGTCGTCGTCTGCGCCTCCGCTAGGGACGTCAACGACAGGGTGGCGGTCAATGTCGAAAGAACTCGAACAGAGTAGCTCATGGACAGTTCCCTTCTCCTATCACGGCCATAAGGGGTCGGTGCTACGCCCGAGGGAGACAATGAAGCGGTGCGATTCGAGGTTGTACATCGTTCATCGTCGACTAGGCAACACCACGACGGCGACGTTTGTTGAGTAAGAAACGCGGAATCCGACTGAAAGGCCAGGTGCGAATCAGAACATTCGGAGCTCTTCGGGATGCGCTCGGTTGGATCGCCCGAATGCCCGCCCGGAGCATTGATAACGATTTATGGTCCACAGCATCGAACGCGGCGCCATCGACATCGTCTACAACTGCGCCGACGGCTGCCCGGACGAGGTCGCACAGGCCCAGGCGCTCATCGACGGGCTCGCCCCCGACCAGGCCTGCGCAGCGCTGATGGAGACGGTGCTGGCCCCCGATCCCAGTCCGGACGTTCGCTGGGCTGCCAGTGCCTGGACCTGGACGCTGCAGGCGACCTGCTTCGACAAGTCGGCCTTCGCGTAGTTCATCGCCGCGCACTACCAGGGACCTGACACCGAGGCCGCGTGCGGGGTAGGCTTGGATTTGTCTGCCAGCGGCTGGTGCCCGTAGCAGATGTCTCTTGGCCCCATACGGAAGAAGCCGGGCAGATTGCGGCTGCCCGGATCTTTCCTTCCACAGAGTGGAATCAGCTAGCAGCTAGCCACGGCCACCGCCATCCGGCCGCATGAAGCCGCCGCCATCCGGCCGCGTGAAGCCGCCGCCATCTGGACGCGTGAAGCCGCCGCCATCCGGACGCGTGAAGCCGCCGCCATCTGGACGCGTGAAGCCGCGGCCATCCGGACGCGTGAAGCCGCCGCCATCTGGACGCGTGAAGCCGCCGCCATCTGGGCGCGGATTCGTCATCGTGGTGCCGCCCATGCCTGTCATCCCGCCCATGCCGGATGTCCCGCCCCTGCCCATCATCCCGCCGGTGCCTATGGCGCCGCCCGCACCTGAAGAACCACCTGTGTGCGCTGTGCTGCCGGTACTTGTGGCTCCGCCTGAACCTGCAGAACCGCCGCTACCGCTCTTGCCGCCCGTGCCCTCGGTAAGGCCGCCGCTGGACGAGCAACCGGCGATTCCGAGGGGGGTAACCAGTGCGGCCAACATGCAAACCGATAACAAATTTCCTATCTTCATGGTTTGTGTCTCCCGCTTCGTGGTGAGTCTTGTTCGACCTTCCTTGTCCCGTTGGTGCTTGCGGGACCTTGGATTCGTCAATAAATGAGGACTCGTCTAGTCCGCAATGCCACCGTGCGACTAGAAGAAGGCGACTTCCCCTCGGTGCGCCACCCGGTCAAGGGCACGAATCGCGTCGTGGGCACCACGTCCGGGCCGGAAGCCGTGCGAGCATTCCAGAAAGTCCTGTTCCTAGATGGCTTGCAGCACCTCGCGGATGGCATCGTGGACCACTCTCGAATGCTCGCATCGTTTTCGACTATACTGCACAATTCAGGAGACGTCTGCTCAGGAGAGGTCGCCATAGGTCCCTTCACCGTCACGCTCTTGAGTGCCGAATTCGTCATCACGGACGATACCTGTTCGACCGGCGTCATCCCGACCGGAAGCACTTGCACCGTCGGCGTTGCCTTGAGGCCGACCTCGGCAGGCGGCAAGTCCGCGACCTTGTTGGTGACTCCGCCTTCCAGCAATCCAGCCGTCGAGATGCTGACTGGAACGGGTATACCGAGAATCGACGCTGGCCTGGTTGAACCAATGGATTCAGGCCCAGAGCAGGGGGCTGGCAATATCTCAATAGACGGCAGCTCTGGGTAGCACTCACTATCGCATCGAATTGCGCACAGTTGCGTTAGTAGCGCATGGATAGTTCCCTTCTCCTATCGCGGCCATTCCTCTAGGCGAAACTACGGGCGAACAAGGCCTCGATGGCCGCGCGCCCGTTCGGTTCGAGAAAGCGCGTACCGGTACCGCAGAAGAGCGGCTGGCGAATGAGCGGCTCGCCCGCCCCCTCCCAGGTCTCGCCATTCCAGCGAAACCACGCCGACCGAGCTTGATCGAATACGTAGACTGGGCGATTGAACAGGCGCGCATACTCGGCGGCGATGCCGGTACCGCCGGTGACGGTGTGGTCCGGGTTGATCCTTCCGATGACGAAGATCTCCTGGCCGTTGTCGACCTGGTGCCAAATCGTCTGCAGCACTTTGCGGAACATGGGCGTGTCCGGATATTTGCGGTGCATGAGCTTGCTTACGTAGCCCAGGCTGACGTCGCCATGGCGCAGCTCCGCCTTGGTGAGGACGCGCAGACCACGCTGCCGGGCGTTGACGTGTCCCTCGAAGGTAAAATTCACCTCGTCGATGCCATAGCGCTCCGCCGCCGCCCCGAACTCCGCCTCCGCGCCGTTGGCCGCGCCGCTATAACAGATGCAGTCTTCTCGCTTCATGTCTCGTCCTGTGCTTGCTTTGTGTTTCTCTCAGCGGCCGAGATCCGTCGGCGCGGTAGGGCACGGTCTGCCGCGGCCCACAGCGTTCGGGAGGATGTCCGATGAAAAGGTCAAGGTCAACCTCCCTGTCCTTCGCCGCGTCCTACGACCCGCACGCGAAGCAGACGTGAACTGGCAATTGCTCCAACAGGTGATGGTCCCTTTCCTGTGTATCATCGCGGTTCGTGCAGCCGAAAACAGTGGGAGCTGGTGCCTGGGCGGCCGAACATGGCGTAGGCCGTGGCCGTGCAGCCGCCTCGACAACGCGCCGACTGCTCGCAGCGGGCGCACTCGCCCCAAAGTTGCGTCGGCGTGTAGCGCCGGTTGTAGGCGAAGCGATGGGGGGCGTCCCATATTGCCGCCAGGGGCTCGTCGCGAACGTTCCCCTCCGCGCAGGCGTCGGGCAGGGCCAGGCAGCCTTTCACCCGGCCGTCGCTGGTGATGCCCAAGGCATCGAGGCCGGCGCGACAGCCAAGCCAGGGGCGCGGAAATCCGCCCTGAATCGTTCGCAGCGCCAGATCGTCCTCGGTGCAATAGCCCATGTTGTCGGTGAGATGAGGCCGCAGCCCTGGTCGCCTGGCCAAGCGGCGCAGCACGCGCAAGAGCTCGGGCATCATGGCCGCCGGCAGGGTTAGATGCCCGTGTTCCTCGGCCCGACCTATGGGCAGGGTCAATTGCAGTTGCCAGCCGAGCACGCCGGCATCTTCCAGGATCGGGGCGAGGGATTCGAGCTCGGCGAGATTGCCCTGGTTCACCTGGCTGGTCACGCCAACCTTCAGTCCGGTCCGGTCGACCAGACGAATCGCACGCAGTGCCTGCTCGAAGCAGCCGGCCCGGCCTCGCTGGCGGTCGTGCGTGGCGGCCAGGCCGTCGACGCTGATGGTGACCGCATGCAGGCCGCTGTCGCGAATCGCGAGGGCAACGTCGGGCTCGATCCCCTGGCCCGAGCTGATCATGTCGACGACCAGGTTGCGCGCGCGAGCCGCCTTTGCCAATTCCGCCCACCGTGGGTAGAGCAGCGGTTCGCCCCCCATGAGCGAGATGCGCCGGCAGCCGAGATCCGCCAGCGCCTGGATGACCCCCAGCCATTCGACGTGCTCGAGCTCGCGCGCGCGCCCCGCGCCCGCGCGCGAGCCACAGGTTTGGCAGCGGCACGGACAGCGCAAGGTCAGCTCGAGTGCTACGACCGAGGGCACGCTCCATTGCATCATGCGCAGCCTCCGCGCACCCGGTGCAGGCAGAACGGATTGGTGTAGATGCTGCCGGTCGTCCAGTAGGCCATGGTGGTGCAACCGGCGCGGCACAGCGGCCCGACCCGGCAGCGCGCGCACGGGCCGGCCAGATTGACGGCATCGAAGCGCGTGCCGTAGGCGAAGCGCTCCACGTCGCTCCAGATGGTGGCGAAGGATTCATCGTGCAAGTCGCCGGCATCGAATTCCGGCGGAAGCATGGAACAACCGCGCACGCGCCCGTCGTAGGTGATGGCCACCGCGCGAATGCCGGCCTGGCAGCCCGTCCACAGCATGGGCGCATCCGCGGCGCCCCGCAGGCCCGTTTCGCGTTCCGTGTAGTAGCCGATGGTGTCGGTCACGTCGACCTGCGGCGACTTGCCCTTGGCGCGCGCCTCGACGAGGAATGCGGTCAGAAACTCCAGATCGGCGGGCGCGATGACCAAGGGCTCGGCGCCCGTGAGCGCACGTCCCATCGGAACCACCAACTGAACCTGCCACCGCCGCACGCCCAGGGCGACCAAGTGGTCGCGCAGGGCAGGCAGCTCGGCCAGGTTGCGCCGGTTGACCGCCGTGATGACGATGGTTTCCGCGCGCGCGACCGCGCGCTCGATAGCCGCGACGGCCTGCCGCCAAGGCGAGGGCCCGGGCGCGGCGCGCAGGCGGATGCTGTCGTGCGTGGCCTGCAACCCGTCGAGCGAAATCCCGAATGCGGCTACGCCTGCGTCGAGTGCTCGGTCGAGGCTTTCGTCGTCGAGCAGGGTGCCGTTGGTGATGAGCGCCACACGCAACCCAAGCCGGGCGAGGTCACGACAAACGCCGTCCCAGTGGGGATGCAAGAGCGGCTCGCCGCCCGTGACATGGACGCCACGGCAGCCCAAGCGCACCAGATCCGCCGCTACCTCGTGGATCCTCGCAGGCGAAAGCTCGCGCGCGGACGGAGGGCCGCACTCGTTCTCGCAGTGGATACAGCGCAAGTTGCAGCGCCGGGTGATTTCCCAGATGCAAGTGCGTGGCTCGCGCACGACCCGATCGAGCGGATGCCGGCTCACACGAAACGAACCCCGACGTAGACGAGGATGGGCTCACAGACGCGCGTGGTGCCCACCACGAACTCAGCGGTGCTGCCGAACGAGCAGGCCTGGCCCGCGTAAGCGAAACAGGAGAGCTCAGAGGTGACAGTGTCACATGGCATACCGGCCAGGGCTTCGGCGATGCCCGTCGTCCACGAGTCACGCAACCTGGCGAGGCAGGCCAGAACCGCGGTCTGGTTCTGGCTCGGAAGATTACAGCTATCCATGATGTCCTGAATCGTAACCGTGGCACCGTCCGGCCCATGGGTGGCGGCATCCGGTACGGGCCCCGTGTCGGGCAGGGTTATGCTTACCGACGTCGTATCCGGGCCGGGCGCTGTATCCGGGACGGCGGGCGGGACGATGTCCGTCGAGGTGTCCGGCCTGGCGTCGAGTCGCGCCGCAGAGGCGTCATCCACCACCGCGGCGTCCTCGGCCTTGGGCGCGCTCCTCAAGGCCCCGCGATCGCAACCGACCGTGGCGGCTCCGCCGAGGAGAAGCAGAAGCGCGAGCGCCGGCGCGGAGAGCCCCGCGGCCAGACGTCGGAACGATGTCGTCGTCGTCGTTTCACCCTCCTGCCGCGCGAGGCAGGTCCGGATCTCGTCGAGCAGGGCCGCGTACCGCTCGTTATCGAGCACTTCGTTATCGAGCAGAGCGCCGGGCCGTGCTTCCTCTCGCCGCTTCACGTCGCGAGCCAGCGTCGCGAGCAGCACGCGTAGCGAAGTCCAGAAGATGTCGCAGCGGTGGCGGGAGATGAGCGTGGTGGCAAGCGCGCCGAGCGTCTCCTCCGTGCTCGCCCATGGCTTCACCTTCATGCCGCACATCTCGACCAGGAAGGAACGAACGCGCTGGATTGACGAAGGAACCATCAAGCTATCCATGCAACACCTCCCGGTACCGTCATTGGGCCACCGTGGGATCGTGGTGTCAAGGTCTGCACCAGGCTTGGGGCGTGCTAGTTCGAGCAGGGCATGAGGCGCGCGATCTGGATCGTGCTCGACGCCGAGCCGACCGCCGCGTAGGCCACGCTGCCGTCGGGGAACGGCTTCCAGGACTGCCAGGGATGGTCGGGCACCGCGATGGTGAACTGCGAGCCGACGGTCGCGCCGGTGCCGGCGTCGTACACCTGCGCTGCCAGCGACGAGCCCGATTTCCACGTCAGCAGCATGCGGTTCGCCCCGTAGGGAACCAAGTGCGGGTTCTGACTGGTGCCGGCGGTGGTGACGGTATTGTCCGAGGCACCGGTGGTGAAGTGTTCCAGTTTGATGCTTCCTTGGTAACTCCACGCGATCCAGTAGCCGGCGACGCTCGCGTTGACGATGTCGCCACCGAACAAGGTTCCGTCGCAGGTCGCACTGACGATGGTCCGGTAGGGGTTGGGCTGGGCGATACGGCAGTTGTTGTCGGTCGCGCAGGCCATCACGAAGTGGCTGGTGCGCTGGTCCCAGACGATGCGCGCGGTCCAGCTATGGCTGCAGCCGAGGGCGAAGCTGTCGTGGCCGGTGACGAGGGATCCGGATGGCCCGACCACTTGCATGCGGTCGCCCTCGTGAATGTCGACCTTGCCGGCGCCGGCGCTGCACGCGTTGTTGGTGACGGTGATGGCATCGCAGAAGTAGGCCGCGTAGTTGGTCCCGTCGTAGGCGATGCGCCCGTGGTGCTGGTACCACCAGACGAATAGATTGTCCCCGCCGCCCGAAGTGTAGGGCGGCACGGTCGCGCTCGACGTGGTCAGCTTGGTCGCCCATTGCTGGGTTCCCGCGCAATCGAAGCGCACCATGTACGTGTCGTAGCAGCCGGGACGGTCGCTGGGCGTGACGCACAGGTTGGCGACGTCGCCGCAGTGCTGCGCGTCCGGGCCGCTCTGCGCGTCTCGGGTCAGCACCACGACACCACCGTTGCCATCCGCCGCCAGGTCTTGAAAGTCATGCCCTTCCAGCGTGAATGGCGTGCCCACCAGCTTGTCGTCACAGTCGAGCTCCCCGATGTGCACCTGGCTGGTAGTGCTGCTGCCGTAGTGGGAGTAACCGGTCTCCCATGCGATGAGCGACCCGCCGCCCGGCTTGGCCGCGATGGCCAGCGGAATGTTGTAGGTCTCGTCGGTGGAGTAGCTCAGCGTGGATCCCAAATCGACCTGGGTGATGCGCACTTGCGGTGACGAGCACGACGTTGGCGTCGGGGCGGCGCAGCTTCCTGGACAACTACCGCTGGCGCCGCCGGGGCTGGTCGTGCCCCCCGCGTTGGTTGTGCCACCCGTGCTGGTCGTGCCGGTGGTCCCAGCCCCACCCCCGCCAGTGCCGCCGCTGCCGCCTGAGGAAACCGCGCCTCCCGCCGAGGTCGCTCCGCCGCTGCCGCGAGAGCCTCCTTGACCTGTTGCTCCACCTGTCTCCTGAGCGCCACCAGACCCTGGCGCGCCACCCGAGCTCGGCGCGCCGCCGGACGACGATGGGCCTGCGCCACCATTTCCGCAACCGCTCGAGAGGCCCAAGGTTCCTATCATCACCAGCCGCAAAGCCCAGCCTGATCGTCGAGTCATGGATTGATCTCCCTCTTTCAGTTCGGATACTACCCTTTTGGGGGTGTGGCTCGAGGTCGCGGAAATGGCTCACCAGCCGCCGCCACGCGCGAACCCTTGGTGGCGATGGCCGCGCATGGCGATTGGAAGTGTGGCACCATCTTGGGGTCCACCAACGCCGCGAACTTCCCATGCTTCCTCCCGTGGTCTCGAGATTGGCATTGCTCCTGCTTTGGGGCGCGCTCGGGTGTAGCTCGCAGGCGATCCCCGACGCGTCCGCGAAGACCGATTCCGGTGTTGCCGCGACTGGCGGAGCCACGAGCGCAAGCGGCGGTGGGGGCGCGCCAGGCAGCGGCGGCACGATCTCCGCCGGGGCAACTGGTGGGGTGACCGGCGCGACGGGTGGCGTCCCGGGCACGGGAGGCAGGTCGCCGAACACTGGCGGGGCCGCGGCGGGCGCGCCCGGCAGCGGCGGCGCCGCGACCGGCGGTTCCAAGGTCAGTGGAGGCGCCAAGGGATCTGGCGGCATCGTGGGATCAGGCGGCACGACCACTTCCGCCGGGGGCGCGATCGGCACGGGCGGCACTGCTGCCTCCGGTGGACGCGGCGGCACGGCGATGCCCGACGCCGCACGCGATACTGGCGATGCTGCCGCGGACATCGCCATGGACGCTGGCACCGCCGACGCCGGCGCCGCGATCCAGGGACCGCAAACCTTCCATTGCGTCAACTGGGCGGACCCGAGGGACAACTTCGTCAACGGCTTGCTCGCGCTCTCTGGCTTGTCTTCCAGCTCCGATACCTACGCGACGGTCGCGACCAAGGCTTCCGACATCCTGTCCGAGTTCCAGACCAAGCTGCAGGCCAACGCCGTGCGGATCCCCATCAACGAGCCGACGGTTTCCGGCACGTGGTGGAACGCCTACAAAGCCGTCATCGACACGGCCGTAGGCAAGGGCATGAAAGTCATCGTCGCGTACTGGGCGTATCAAAACGGCAAACCCGACGATGCCGCCGCATTCAAGGCCATGTGGCAGGTCGTCGTTTCCGCGTACCAGAACAACAACCTGGTCTACTTCGACATCCACAACGAACCCTACGGATACGGCAGCGCCTGGAACGATACCGCCGCGCAATGGTTGGCCGACTTCTCCACCGTGCCGAAGGGGCGCGTGATCGTCGCCGGGACCGGCTACGACGACAACGTCGTCCCGGTGGGCAGCGATTCGCGCTTCGCGGGCTGCATCTTGCAGCTACACATTTACGGGTTCTGGCACGATACCTGGACGGCGCAAAAACAATGGAGCGATAGCATGACGTCGGCTCTCGGAAGCTACGCCGCGCGAACCCTCGTCGGCGAGTGGGGCGCGCCGATGACGACCGGCACCGACTACAGCGTGAACACCGACGGCGATGCCTTCCGCTCGTACGTGAGAGCCGTGTCGGACATCATGCACAACGCCGGCATGGGAAGCTGCTATTGGCCGGGGCTGCGCAACGGCGATAGCTACTCCATGACCACACTGAGCACCGGTAGCAGTCCCCTCACCCTGACCGTCACCAACGCCTCCGGGCTCGGCCGCCTGCAATGGGCGTGGCAGCTCTGAACGAGGGGCTACTTCTTCAGCGTGCGAACGAACTTGACCAGTTCCTTCGCCTCTTCGGCAGTGGCCTTGGTGGCTGGCATGACTTTCTTGCCGCCGGCCCCCTTGACGCCTTCCAGAATGAGTTTCTCCAACCGTGCATCCGTGGATCCCGCCTGAACCTTGGCGTCGGTGAGATCTCTCATATTGAGCTTCTTGCCCATGGCCGTGGTGGCCTTGCCATCCTTGCCATGACAACCAGCGCACTTCTTGCCGAACATCTCGGCGCCGTCAGCGCGGGCCGAGGCCGGCACGCACACAAGGAACGCAACTACCATCATCGCGAAGAAAGTGGTCTTCATGCTCAGGTCCCTCCTTTGGTTCCGCCCAAACTCCGAATCAACGCATCTTCGTGCCGGCCGGAAAAAATGGCAACCGGCTTGGACCTGGCTACCGCAGGTCGAATCCTCGCTCGGGGCGGTGTGTCGCTTGTCACACGACGCCGTGAATCTCCAACCTTTTCTCGCCCCGTCTGTCGATAGGTGCGATCATTAGACGGCCAAGCGGTGGAGGTTGATTCCATGCGAGAACAAGAAATGCGACAGCGCGTCTTCCGATTCCTCAAGGCGCGGATGCGCAACATGATTATGCCGGCGACGGTTGGAATCGGCCTCGCCGTAGGCAGTTGCACCACAGGCACATCCGTCTATTCGGCTCCGATCCGAGAAGATGCCTCCCTGGGGCAGGATGTCCAAGCCAACGCGGACGGCCCTGTTCCAAGGCAGGATGCCCAAGCCAACGCGGACGCGCGCGGCGCAGACGGCCCCGCAGCGGATCTCGCACCGGTCGCCGACGTCGCTCGCGACACCGTCCTCCCCGGCGACGTACCGATCTATGGCTCCGATGTCTCGCTGCTGGACCTGCGCGATGCCGAAGCCGTCGACAGTGGAGCCGTCGATCTCGGACAGACCGACTCAGGTGCCGTCGATAGCGCTACCGACACCATGATCACCAAGTACATGGCGCCCATTCTCGACGCCGGAGCCGACGGTACCCCGGTCGTTCGTTATATGGCGCAGCTACCAGACGGTAGCAGTGTCATTGCGCCAATGTACATGGCACCCGTGGACACGACTCCGATTCCGGGCTGAGATAAGCCTCCAACCTACAAGGCCGTCAAGGAGCGGACATCTAGTACAGGGCGAAGGTAGCCCGCCCTGCACACAGGGTACCGAGACAACCGTTATGCTAGTCTGGAATCTCGGCCTCGACGAGCTGGGCGAGCAGGGTGAGCGATTCTTGCCAGCCGAGATAGCAGGCCTCGGGCGGAACGGCTTCGGGGATTCCTTCTTGCACGACGTTGAGCTCGGTTCCGCAGAATACCTGCTTGAGAGAAATCGTCGTCTGAATCTCCCCGGGCATGTTCGGGTCGTCGAACTTGTCGGTGTGCCGTATGCGTTCGTTCGGCACCAGCTCGAGATACGCCCCACCGAACGAGTGGCTGTGCCCCGTCGAGAAGTTCGTGAACGACATCTTGTAGGTGCCGCCAACCGTGGCATCCAGATGGTGAACCTTACCGGTGAAGCCATTCGGCGGAAGCCATTTGGCCATAGCATCGGGATCGAGGAATGCCCGATAGACTCGCTCGGGCTTCGCGCGCAGCACGCGGTGAAGTCGGATGGTGTTCGTGGCCATGATCGTGCCTTTCGCTAGCTGTTGCTCGGTGCCTTGGATGCGCGCCGCAACCGATGCGATTCCGAGCTGGTCTCGCGGAGATCGCAAGTACCGCTCGGAGCGGAGATCCCGGCCGACTTCTCGGCTATAGTCCCGCCACAGGAGCCGCTCTAATGATCACGAAGTCCATGTATCTCCGCAATTACTCGATCTTGGCCGTTTTCGTCGGGGCATGCGGCTACCTTTGGGGGTGCGGGGCGCGCAGCGGAATGCTGGACATGCCGGAAGACGATCTGCCGTCGCTGCCGGGCGCCGGTGGTGCCCCCACCACGACAGGCGGGAGCGCGGGAACTTCCGAGGCAACGGGCGGGACTTTCCTGGCAACCGGCGGCATGGGGGGCACGCATGCAACCGGCGGTACGGGAGGCACGCACCCAACCGGCGGCACGGGGGGCACCCACGCAACCGGCGGTACGGGGGGCACGCACGCAACCAGCGGCATGGGAGGCTCGCCCGCAACCAGCGGCATGGGAGGCTCGCCCGCAGCCGGCGGCACGGGAGGCTCGCCCGCAATGGGCGGCACGGGAGGTGGCTTCATAGGTTCCTGCGAGTATCCATCGTGTTTGTGGAATCTCATTCACGATTGCCTGGTGGCTGGGCAATGCACCCAGGACGACTCGGTGCTCGCGGATGGTTCGACAGAAATCACCAAGCTTTGCTGCAACAACGGCACAAACGAGCTCGTCACGTGGCAGACGCAAGGATCCCGTCACACGGGAAGCGTCGGCGTCACCAAGAACGGAAACAAGTGCTACGACGTCAACATCACGACCAGTGGAGACGGTACCACGATCAGCTATGTGTGGCTCGATCCCAGCGGCCAGGCGGTTGTCAAGACGAGCATCGGGCGGATGGCGGATAGTGGGCCGCCGGTGCTCCAGTGCGGCAACGGGGAGAGCATGCCGATGGCCAGCGAGTGCGCGCCGGACGGCAGTCAGGCCGCGGAGATCACCACGGGTACCTGCCCGTAGAGCGATTGGCCGCCATCGCGCTTGGACCAAGGCTTGCTAGACTGGAATCTCCACGAAGGAGAAATTGATGCGCAAGCTGACAAGCAAAGGTGGATTCGGGTTGGCCGTCGCGTTGTGCCTGGTTGGGTGCCAGAAGGAGGGAGCGACGCTGCTGGACTCCGGCATCTCGCCCGGTACCGGGGGAACGAGTGTTCCAGGCTCGCAGGGTGGGGCTGACGGGACGAGCGCCGCGGGTGGGGCAGCGGGCGGCGCGAATGGGCAAGGCGGTTCGGCCGGGGGCGTTGGCGGCGTGCCCGGGACCGGTGGTCGCCCTGCCTTGGGCGGCTCGATTGGATTGGGAGGCAATGTCGGAGCTGGCGGCTCCGTCACGGGTGGCAGCGACGCGAGTGTCGATGCGGGCTGTCCAGCAGGCTGGACCCTTTGCTGCGGGCAGTGTCTCAGTCCTCAGGCTGGAATCTGCGCGCCCTGCTCGGCAACGGGAGGTGCCATTTCCACCGGTGGCGCCACCAGCAGCGGCGGCGGCGGCGCTGGCTCCGGAGGGAGCAAGGCCGGGTCCGGCGGCGCCACGACCGGCGCAGGGGGAGGTAGCGGCGGCACGGGAGGCGCTTCGGGCGACGGTGGCGCTCAGCCAGTGGACGGTGGCGCGAGCTGCACCGATTTGCAGAGTGAGTATGCCGACGCCCTGCCCGCGGCGAGAAGCTGCGACCCCGCGGCGGTTGGGCAGTGTCAACAGTCGGTCAGTTCCTCACTCTCACCGTGTTTCGTCAATTGCATGACCTACGTCAACGATGCCTCGACCCTGAACGAGATCAAGCTGGCTTGGCAACAGGCAGGGTGCAACTCGCTGGTCGGAATCTTGTGTCCGGCCATCGCCTGCATTGCGCCGACCGCGGGTGCATGCACCGCAACCGACGGCGGCAGCAGCGAGTGCACCAGCCAGAGTCTCCTTGCAACGCCGGCGCCCTGAGGCCGCACCTCGCCACAGAAGGCGGTGAGGAGCATAGCCATGAACCGAGGCCCGACGGAAGAGTCCGGAACCCCTTCTCCCCGGTCCGCCCTCGTCCTTACCCAAATCTTCCTTGCGCTACCAGGAAGCCCTTCTCGGCCATGAGAAGCTTCTCGAAACCCGCCCAGAGAGTACGCCAGGTCGGATTCCTGTCACTTTTTCGCCCCTTGAAGCCGTCCACCTCGCTGTCCCCTCACCCTGTCCCTCATAGGTGCTAACCACTTTTTTGCTAGCGATCTCGCGAAGGTGTACGGGGAGGTATGGGAACGAAACTTCTGGAGTGCGAATGGCCGATGTTGGTCCGGGAGCTTCCTGCCGGGTGGAAGGAGAGCGCGTTCTTGACGGGCGCAATTGTCATGGAGGACGGGCCACTGGCCGACCCGGAGAAGCTGCTACGGTTGCTGTTGGGTAGGGCAGCATCTGACGGATCCCTACGCTCCGTGGTCGCGCACGCTCGGGCAACCGGGTTGTGCGACGTGAGCAACGTAGCCCTGCACAAGCGGGAGAAGCGATGTGCGGACTGGCTGGAATGGATCGCGGACGACATGCTGGCGGAAACCATGGCTGGGCTGCCGTCAAGTCCCTTGCGCATGCGTCTGGTAGACGCGACTTGCGCGAGCCGGCCTGGCAGCACGATGGCCGATTTTCGCCTGCACGTGACTGTGGAGTTGCCTACCCGGCGATTCACCCGAGCGGAGTTGACCGACAACCATGGCGGGGAGTCGTTCGAGCGAATGGCGGTTGAGCCAGGTGATCTCTTGGTGGGTGACCGCATCTATGGGACGGCGAATTCGATCGAGCACGTGACGGCGAGAGGTGGCTACGCCCTGGTGCGCATCAATGCTTCGTCGCTGCCAATGTGGAGTACCTCCAACGGGGCGCGGGTCGACCCACTGGTCGTGGCCAGAAGGCTCGCCCCTGGCGAGATGACGGAGATCCCCGTCGAGATCCGGCCGAAGTCTGGTCAGGCGATCGAGGGAAGATTTTGTATCTATGCCTTGCCCACCGAGCAGGCAGCCAAGGCCCAGAAGCGGACGCGCCGGACCAAGTTGAAGCGCGGCAAGCGACCGGGCAAGTGTTCCATCGAGAGCGCCAAGTACATCATGTTGTTTACGACCGTGCCCTGCAAGATGATGACGACCGCACAAGTGGTCGCGACCTATCGGCTGCGTTGGCAAGTCGAGCTTGCGTTCAAGACGCTCAAGACTGTGCTCAAGTTCGACGAGTTGCCCAATCGCCTGCCGGACACGGGCCGTACCTGGCTGCTCGCTAAGCTGATCTGCGCGCTTCTGCTGCAACGGTTGGCCGGCTGCCACGAGGCTATTCCCCCCTCGGACGTCGCAGCCGCTGCCTAGCCCATCATCCCGGCCAAGCCGGCTTTCTCCATTTCGCGCCATTGCGTTTCTGTCCTGTGCTCTGGCCGATGCCATTCTCGGTCGACTCACGCTGACGGCACGAGTTGCAGCCCTTGACCGCACATCTGAGTTTCGCGACGGCCACCAGCAGTACCAGATCGACAAATTCGTCGTCCGACCTCGACACCGTCTTGCTCAACGCCTCGGCCTAGTCACGAAAGCTACCTCATGCAGGGCTCCGAGTGGTTAGCACCTATGACCCTGTCCCTCTCCCCGCGCGGACGCGGGGCGAGGGGACCTGGCTGCTGGATCTCTGCACAGGCAAGGGATCTCTTGGACTCGCCCGAACCGCCCCCTCGCCCCGCGTAGCGCAGCGAAGCGGGGAGAGGGGACCTGGCTGCTGGATCTCTGCACAGGCAAGGGATCTCTTGGACTCGCCCGAACCGCCCCCTCGCCCCGCGTAGCGCAGCGAAGCGGGGAGAGGGTTGGGGTGAGGGGCGAATCGCTGGACCTCTCCAAGCCGCCCTCTTATCGCTGGAAGCCGCCGGTCACTCACCTAGGTTTCTGGGTAAGGAACCGAAGGACCCTCGCCCCTTCAGCCGATCACCGCCCCCTGCGGTCGAGCGCGGCGATCTGGATCAGGTTGCCGCAGGTGTCCTTCACCATGGCGATGGTCGAGCCGGTCACCTTGGTCGGCGGCATGATGAAGTCGGCGCCGAGCGCTTTCATGCGCTCGTACTCGTGCTGCACGCTGTCCGCATAGAACATGGCGGCAGGCTGGCCCTGCACGAACTTCGCCTGCTGGTAGGCCTGAGCGGCCGGATTGTCGTTGAGAGCAAGCTGCAGCTCGGTCCCGTCGGGCTCCTCCGGCGAGACGACGGTCAGCCATCGGAACGGCCCGTTGGTAAAATCCGCCTTCTTCACGAAGCCCAGGACGTCGGTGTAGAAGCGCAGCGCCTTTTCCTGGTCATCGACGTAGATGCTGGTCACCTTTATTTTCATGATGGTTCCTCCTTGCGTGGCACAGCCCTGAATCTGGGATCGACCATGCTCGCGGTCAAGCCGGGGTGGGCGGCGAGGCAAACAGTTGGCGCCGCAGCGGCGGGCCGCGGATCAGCGCCTTCGAGGCGTGCGGACATCTTCCTGTCGAACCACACCCGCCCTACTTCTCGATGCATTGGTAAGGCGAAGGCCGGTCCGCTTGCAGGCCCGCGCCGCGCGGCACTGGTCGCAGCGTGCTTCCGATCAGGTGACCGTTGGCCAGGTAGGTGCCCGTCGAGGAATCGGGCAGGATGTCGTAGGTGAAGGCGTGCGGGTACGGCACAATCTCGCGGACCACGATGGTATCGCCATCGAGGCGATCGCCAGCCTGAAGCTCGCCGAAGGTTCGGCCGTCGGCGGTCGGGTGTGGGGCGCTGATGTCGAGCACGGCGCCGTTTGCGGTCACGATGTGAACCACGTGATGACCGGTCACGGGCCGTCGCACCACGCGCAACAGCGGTACGGCCAAAAGCGTCCCCTCGTGCTCGCTGTAGACGAGATCGCCAGGCCGCAGATCGGCGATGGCGCGGTTGCCGGTGGGCGTGGCAATCGGCGTGTCGGGTGAGGCGCACTTGCCACCGCCCGTGCAGGTCAGCAAGCCGCCCGCGGGATCGGCCTCTGCGCAAGTCGTCTGCGTATTGATGGCCTCGCACGTGTTGGCGGAGCACGCGCAGGCCAGGGTCTGCCCGGCGCAGGGATTCGCCAGGCACATGGCAGTTGCCGAGGCCACGGCCGGCCCGGCCGTCACCTTGAGGTCCAGACAAATCTCGCCCGCTTGGCAAGGCGCGCCCGACGGACCACAGGCCGAGGTGCTGCAGGTCGAGGGACAGTACCTGCCCGACATCGCGGGGATGCACGTCCCGCATTCGGCCGGGCCGCAGCAGGCTTCGCCGGCCGCACAGACCTGGCCGCCGCATAGCTGGGTTCCCGCGCCATCCCCCGAGGCGCCGTCGGCCGGCGCCGCATCGGCTATTGCCACGCCGGCATCGGGACAGATCGGTATGGGATCCGCTTCCCACCAGCAGTCCACCGCCCCTCCTCCCGGGACCAATGCGCACCCACAAAAGTAGCTCCGGTCGCAGCCCGGCCCGCCATCCGCGCCACCGTAGGCACAATGTAAATTGCCTGTCACCGGTTCCAGCGAGCAACGGCCGAGCGTGGACGGGTCGCTGGGCATCTGGTCCGGACAGACCAGGCCACCATCGCTACCCGGTGGATTGCCGTCGGTGGGCACCGGCACGTCGGGGAGCGCATCGTTCGGCGCGGCGTCCTTCGCGGCGCCACCGCCACTGCCCCCGCCGCCGCTACCTCCTCTGGCGCCGCCGCCGGTCCCGCCGACGCCGCCCGCGCTCGTGCCGCCACTGCCAGTCCCGCCGCCGCCGAGCCCACTGCTTCCCCCCGGGCCGAGCCCGCCACTGCCGCCGCCCATGCCACCGCCCATGCCGCCGGCACCGTCGGCGCTGGCATCCGGTCCGCGCGCGGTCGGCTTCGTCGAGCTGCAGGCCGCGCCGACCAAGCCCAGGGTCACCACGGACAATACGAGAATCGAAGGTCTCATGATCGCAACGTAAGTATCCTGCCAAGACCGGCGCACGGCCAACAGGGAATAGGACCATGCGCCGATAGGCCGCGCGCTTGCGCGGGACATCACGCCTCAGACCAACGCGAACAGATTGCTGAAGTCGTTCTCCTTGCCGAGCATGTCGAGATAAAGCGCGACCATGCCGCGGTGGTGGGTCTGATGATTGAACGCGTGCAGGACCAGCCCGCCAAAGTCGCGGTCCTGATCGACGCCCTTGAAGTTCTTGTAGCGCAGGCGTTGCGAAAGATCCTCGACCTGCACTTCCTCCGCGAATTCGCCGAAGCGTGCGTCCAGGTTCTTCCGCTCGGCTTCGTAGTCGCGGAACGTGGCGAAGAGCAAATCCCCCAGCGTCGGCGTCTGCCGGAAGATGGGGTGCTGGGCGTAGCGGAACGGGCGCAAGGTGGCAAAGCGCCGCAGCCAGGCGAGATCCGAAATGAACAGGTGGGAGCAGAGCGAACGGATCGATGGGTAGTAGCCGCCCAATTCCTTGGTCCATTCGCTATCGCTGAGCCGGGCGAGCACGCCTGCCATTTCCGTGTTGGCGTGGCCGTTGTAGCGGGCAAACAGCTTGACCGTGTCGGGTGTCATGGGTCCTCCTTGCGCAGCCGAAACGCCACCGAAATCTAGCGGCGGCCAAGGCCGTAATTCTGCGCGAGACCGACCCTATCCGCCAACGCGAAGAACCGTGGGGCTCAAGCGAGAGCGGCGCCAGAGACTTGCTCCCGTTCGGAGGTAGTCACAACATGAGGGAAAGCGCCAACGGAGTTGGCAAGCGGAGGCAATGCTCTTCAATTCTCTCCCGTCTTTCCTCCGTCTTGCCTGATCATCCGGGCCTTGGTATCAGGTCCGGTTCTTGCTTTGAAAGATCACAGGCTCATGAAGAACCCGCCTCGTGCCGTCGCATGGTTCGGAACCGCTTTTCTGATGATGATCGTCGGCTGCGGGCGAAGCTACACCGTCGGCCAGCTTTGCGATCTGACGGTGGACGCCGGGCCTTCCCAGGGGGTGGTCAACCTGGAGGCCGGCGCGTGCAAAACGGGCCTTTGCCTCAAGCCGGTGCTAGCTCCCGAATCGAGTGGCGCCGACCCGCCTACCGGCGCGACCTGCACCGACGAGTGCAGCAGCGATTCCGACTGCGGCGGCGAGATCCGGAACCTGGGCGATGCCGAGGACACACGCTGCAAGGGCGGCTTCGTCTGCGGGGTGCCTTTTGTCGTCGGCCCGCTCTGCTGCAAGCGCTATTGCCTGTGCAAGGATTTCCTGGGCCCAGACGGCGCCCAGATGCCGGTCGCGTGTCAGGGGCCGGATGCGCTCGCCAACTGCCAGAGCGCGGCCGGGAGCGCCGCGGCCGCCGGGATCGTTGAGGAAACCGATGTGTACATGAGCGTGCCGCCCGCCCGCCAGCTCGACATGGTCTTCATGATCGACGACTCGCCTTCCATGGCGCCCAAGGTCAGCAAGCTCGCGCAACAGTTACCCAAGCTGCTCGCGCAGCTCAAGGATCCCTCCGACGGGCGCTATCCCGACCTCAGGGTCGCGATCATCGACAGTGACCTGGGCACGGGCGGGGCGTACCCGAGCGGCCCGTGCGGCCCGACTGCCAGCCCCGACGCGAGCAAGGACTTCGGCGACCTCGGCAACTTCCAAATGCGCGGCGCCGTTGGCTGCGGCGCCAACCCCGATGCGCTCTGGCTCGACTACTATCCCCGTGGCAACCCGGCGACCTACGACCACACCATGGACATGAGCCAGGTCTTCGGGTGTCTGGCCGGAAATCTCGGTGCCCTCGGTTGCGGGCAAGAGCATCAGCTCCAGTCCTTCGAATTCGCCCTCGCCTCACAGAACCTGCACCAGAGCCAGAGCGGCGGATTGCAGAACACGTTCCTGCGCCCGCAGGCCTACTTGGGCCTGGTCATCCTCAGCGACGAGGACGATTGTTCCGCGGCGACCCCGCCGACCAATGGCGGGATGTTCGGCGACAAGCCCGAGCTGCGCGGCGAATCGACCAGCCTCCGGTGTGCCACGCGCGCCCACCAGTGTGGTGGCGTGAACCTGACCGACGTCCCTCCTGGCTATCCCACCAGCGCCAAATTCGAAGCCAACTTTGCCGACTGCGCGGCACGAACCGACGCTTGCCCCGATGCCACGGACGGCAACGCGGCGACCGACACCAGCGGGCCGACCCCGTGCAGCCCGCTCAAGGACATCCACCACCTGGCCCAGGAGATCAAGGCGCTCAAGGCCGATCCGGACAACCAGATCCTGGTGACCGGTATCTTCGGCTGGCCACGCACCGGTACCAATGGTCAACCCGATATGGCGAATGCCAAGTACAAGATCGACCTCGTGCCCGGCCCGGGCCCCGAAGATGCCGACAACCAGCAAGGGCAAGTGTGGGACTACTGGCCGGTTTGCTACGATCCCGACCACGAGCCGGCCGACCCCGCCACTTTCGATGCGGATGCCTGGGGCTGGGGCGCGCAAGGCGGGCTACGCATCTCCGCCTTCATCGACGAGTTCGGCGAAAACGGCCTCAAGTCCAGCATTTGCGAGCGGGACTTCACTTCCGCCATGAACGTGCTCGGATGGCTAGCCAGGAAGCCTGACACCCCCTGCATCGATGTAAACCCGATTGACGTCGATCCGGTGACCCCGGGACTTCAGCCCGACTGTCGCGTGGTCTATCGCGTGCCCCAGGTCGATTCCACGACGGGCGCGGTCACGTACACCGAATCGCCGCAGTCGCTGCCGATCTGTCCGGCCGGTGCCACGCCGGACACCATCACCACCGACTGCTGGCAGCTCGTCATCGACAACAGCAAATGCCCGATCAACGGACGGATCATGAACGTCCTCCGAACCGCCGCGGAAATAGCCGACGGCCCGCTGGCGGCAGGAACGAAGATCGCAATGGAGTGCTGGACGTGTACTGATTCCACCTCACGGCCAGGCTGCGACTACTGAGCTCGGCGAGGAAGAGCCGATCACCAGAGCTTCGGGCTCCGTGGCTCACCCATGCGCAGGCATTCGATTGGTGGCACGTCCCTTGCGTAAAGGGGAGACATGAGGCCAATCGGTTGCTCGCCCCTTTTCGCCAACCGCAGAATCCGCGTGGCTTTCGGCCATTTCCTCGCGCTCCTGGCCATGGCGAGCGCCAGTAGCGCGGTCGCAGGTGATGAATCTCCAACACCCGCTGCCTCGAACGCCGCTCGGTCTTCCCCCAATCTCTATCTCTCGCTCGGCGTCGGCGACACCTCCATCGGCCCCACGGCGATCGCCAGTCTTTCGGTAGACTGGGCGCACGTGCTGTTCCGGGTGCGCGCGAGCAGGACCACCTCCTTCGCGCTCGACGGCCCGCCGGAGGCTGCCATCACAGACTGCTCCGCGCTCATCGGGAGCGTCGTGCGCGGCGGGTCGTTTCGCGTACATGCCGCCGCGGGGGTTGGGCTGGGAGCCACCACTCGCCGCGGGCCGCAGATCCCTGCTGCAGAGGGAAGCTCCCCCTTCAGCTTGTCCACGCCCAAATACGAGTGGGTACGATACGACAACGTCGTGAACGTCCCCATCCAAGTCGGCGTAAGCCTCGACGGCAAGTACAACGGTATCGGCCTGGACTTCGTTGCCAACGTGAACAGGGAGGTCAGCACCTACGGAATCGCCCTCACGGTGAGCGGCGGCAAAATGCGTAGATGGCGAAGCGCCGGTGAGTTGGTTGCTTCCGCCTCGCCCCGCGTGAGCGGGGAGAGGCCGACACGCGAAGCGTGGCGGGTGAGGGGACCCCACTTGTTCTTCGACGTTGGCCCCTCACCCTCGCCCTGACCCTCGCCCTAATCTCAACAAAGCGAATGGGCGGGCATGGAGCTCGTCTTTGCCATTCCCACGGCGGTCACGGGCCTTTCACTCGCCATCCCGGGCTGGAACCGTCATCGGCATTCCAAGCGTGGGGCAAAGGCATTCGAGGATGCCAATCCCATCCTGCCAATTCCTCGTCCTGCCACCTACTTGCCCAATCCCTATCCGCCGCTCTACCCCTATCCGCCGCTCTATCCCTATCCCCCGCCTTACCCCTATCCACCCCCGGAATGAGTCTCCGCGGGCAGACGGGAACAGCCGCATCCACCTGCTGCCGTAGCGCGGACATGCCCTGAGGCAAGCGACCGATCGGCCGCACCCGCCGAGCCGCCCATGGCAGAGCGCCCTGCCACCTGCTCTCCCCGCCGGCATGGCAAGCCCATCCCGCACCCGGCCTGCCTACTTCATCGCCTCGCACTGCTGCTCGCAGGCGCTGGGCCGCCTCGTAGGCCGGCCCGCGTTCTGGTCGAAGGGCCCGGAGCGCCGCGGTTCCTCGTTGCCCCTACAGCCCGTCAGGCACTCCGAAACGCGCCGCTGCCGCTCGGACGGCGCCGTGGTCGCGCAGGCTGCCAGGAGGCAGGTCGCGAGGAGGATGCGGATTCGCCGGGACATGGGGAGAGTCTAGCGGCATCTCGTCCCACGATGCGTCGCCAGGGCCAGATTCGCCGCCGACGATCACCCAGTCGATCCCCGCGCTTGGTGACAATCTGAAGGCGATGCCGGCAGCAGTGCTAGAATCTGGCCATGGGCGTCGATGCCATCCTTCTCGACCCCAAGCTCGACGAATTGGTTCGTCGGCTGCTGTACGCCTACGCTCCCGAGCGCATCTACCTTTTCGGTTCCAAGGCTCGCGGCGACGACGGCGCGGATAGCGACTACGACATTCTGATCGTCGTCTCCGACAGCGCCACCAAGGAAGCCCGTGGCAGCAAGCTTGGCTACCAGGCTCTACGGGGCACCGGGATCGCCGCCGACGTGGTCGTGTGCTCGCACGCCTATTTCGAGGCTCGTTCGCACCTGCAGGCCTCATTGCCCGGGACCGTGCTGCGCGAGGGCCGCCTCCTTCATGCCGCCCGATCCTGCGCGCACGGAGGACACGCGAGCGTGGCTCGAAAAAGCGCTGGCGCCTTCAGATGCTGACGAGACGGCGCACCTTCGACTTGCGCCGCGCGCGCTGCTGGTGAGGATGTCGGCCAGGCGATTACAGCATCGAGCGAAACTCGTCGACGCCGACGCCGGCGAGGCGGATGAGCTTGCGCAGGGTGCCCGGCGCCAGCTACCGGTGATCTGGAATCGAAAGCGACACGATGCTCCCTGCCTTCGTGAGGATCATGTGGCTCCCTGCCTGCCGACGGAACACCCAGCCGAGCCGTTCGAAAGCACGCCGGGCGTCGCGACCGGAGACGACTGGCAGGTCAGGCAACCGCGACCTCGACCTCGGCCGTCCGAACCGTGAGCGGAAGTCCCTGTTCGGCCCGCACGGCAAGGCATCCGACGATCGCCTCGCGTATGTTGGCCAGGGCTTCCTCCTCGGTACGCCCTTGGCTTACGCAGCCAGGAATCGCTGGACACTCGACAACGATCATCCCGCTTTCGTCCCTTTCGAGTGTGACCACGAGCTTCATGGGGACGAGCTTACCCTGGGGCGCATGCAACCGCTATCTTGGGCGGCTCCACGATGGCCCAAGTGGTCGAAGATCCTACCTGTGGCTGCCACCGCACCGGGCCTATCCCGCGGCATTTCATCCCACGTGCGTCCGTCGAGGAGTCGCCCTGCCTTCTTCTTGTTCGTGCCGCCCCACTGCTTGAAGAAGAACGGCACGCGCGCCCGGCCGCACTGGTCGCGCAGGTCGGTGACCACACCTCGGGTCCATCGCTCGCGCGCCCGGGCCAGATTCGCCGACGACGATCACCCAGTCGATATCTACCCAGGCAGGCGGGCGAGCGAACCTAGCGGCCGGGAAACCCTACCCCTTCGGTTCTCCCGACTCTCCCGCGCCGCTCCCGTGAAAACCGATCCGACGGTCGGACAACTTCGGCATCAAGCTGTCGATGACGGAGTACAAGGAAAGGATGCCCTGCCGTTGCGCCGCGATGCTCTTGTCGTGAGCCGCGAACCTCCGGTTCATCTCCCGCTCCATCTCGTCGATCTTGGCGGCCAGCTCGCCGTGCGCGGCCAGCAAACGCCGGAAGCGGACGAAGGCCCGTACGACGAGGATGCTCATTTCGACAGCCTTGGTCGAGCTCAGCACCGAAGCGGCCATGAGCGCGCCGTGTTCGGTGAAGACATAAGGAAGCTTTCGACGCCCGCCACGCCCCGGACGCGCGTTTGATGTCGCAATTTGCGATATCAAAGCTGCGAATTCCTCCGAGGTAAGCTGGAAGGCAAAATCGAGCGGAAAGCGGGCCAGGTTCCTTCTCACCTGCTCGTTCAGGCGACGGGTTTCGACGCCGTAGAGAGCAGCAAGGTCCGAATCGAGGATGACCCTGTGACCCCGCAAGACGAGGATAGCGCGCTCGACGCGGTCCGATTGAACCAGGGTCTTCTTGGTCATGCCTACCGTCCTTGTGATCTTCTCGGTCATGGCCTGGAAATGTTGCTCCCTGAAGAAGTCCCCGATGGCACCTCCACCGAGCCTGACCCCTCAACCAAACAGCGGGAGCGACTTCGAACGCACCTTGGTATTCGGCCTCGGTTGCGAACTATCCCGCGGCATCTCGTCCCATGTGCGTCCGTCGAGGAGTCGCCCGGCCTTCTTCTTGTTCGTGCCGCCCCACTGCTTGAAGAAGAACGGCACGCGCGCCCGTCCGCACTGGTCGCGCAGGTCGGTGACCCACCTCGGGTCCATCGCCCGCGCGCCCGGGCCGGATTCGCCCCCGACGATCACCCAGTCGATCCTGCGCAGGTCGAGCTTCGGCAGAGGACCGAGCAGTGGTTCGAGCGAGAGGAACTTGACCCGCGCGCCCGTTTCCCGAAGCCGGTCGATGCGACAGCATCACCCCGAACAGGCGCTAGGTGTACGCGAGCGGCACATCCTTGTGGAACAGGTCGCTGGCTGCCCCATCGCCTGGAGCCGCTCGGCCATGCGCTCGGTATAGCAGTGCTTGCACCCCGGGCTCACCTTGTCGCAAGCGGTGATCGGATTCCACGTCGACTCCGTCCACTCGATCCCGGATCCCTGGGCCATCAGCGCATTTCCTTCGGCAACCGTCCGTCACTCTCCGGCCCCCGTCAGCGCGGCCACCGCCCAGTCGTAATCCGGCCTCGTCCCGTCCCACAGTGGCGTGTTCGTGTCCGCCCCGAGATCCAGTCCGCGCTCGTCCGCCCACTCGTGCAGGAAGGTGAGCGCGTCCTCGGTCGCCTCGCGCGCAGGCACGGCGGGCATTTCCTTGCCATCGGGCGCGCGGAAGCACAATTCTCCGTCGGCCGCTCGCTGCAACGACCAGCCGCCCTCGTGGACCAGGCGGTGGTGGAATGGGCAGATCAGGCACAGGTTCTCGACGCTGGTTTCGCCGCCGTGGAGCCAGTGCTGAATGTGGTGGCCGTGCAGGAAGCGGTCGTGGGTGCAGCCGGGGAAGGAGCAGCCGCGGTCGCGCAACTCCAGCGCCCGGCGAATCGCCGGAGGAATGGAGCGGGAACGATGCCCGATGTTGAGCTTCTCGCCATCGCCGCTGACCGCAACCAGCCCGCAGTCGCACGCGACCCGCCGGAGCGTTTCCGCGGAAACGCGGGTGCCGTCGTCCAGGGTTCCCGCCAGCACGCCATCCGGCGCCAGGGGATCCTGGTCGACGTGAATCATGACCGCAAAGCGCTCGCCGCCGTTGCCGCTGCCCACGTTGCCCGCCAGGTAGCTTTCCGCCAGCGCGACCACCGCGTCCGCGCGCGAGGGCCGCGGAAGATCTTGCGCGGGCTTGGCGGCTGGGGCGGGCGTTTCCGCGGAAACGTCTGCCTTCGCCCCCTCCCGTGCGACCTCGCGCGCCCGCTCAAGCGCGCCCTCGACCAGATCGGCCTCGTCGGGCGAAAGCACGATCTCCAGCTTGACCATGCCACCCGGCAATTCCCGGCGGCGCACCGAGCGCTCGGGCGGCGGCAGGACATTCTCCGCGGTCAGCGCGGTCCGGTAGCCGCGGCACAGTCGCTCGAGCTGCGCGCCCGTCGCGTAGAGCGCGACCCCGAGCAACTTCGCCTCGGTCTCAGGCGTGGCCACACGGGTCAGCGCACGCGCTTTCGCATACGACAGCTTGCCCGCCTTCAATGCGGCATCAATGGCCGGCAAGCTGCCGAGCGCGCGCGCCACGCGCACCTTCTCGCGCGCCGTGGCCGGGTCGAGCCCGATTCGCCAAGACAACCAATGCGCGCACGACGCGGCCCCTTGCGCGGCCCAACCGCATTCCGCATCGAACTGGCGAACGCATTCGAGCAACCGGTGCGTGGCCGCATCCAGATGCACCGCCAATTCCGCAATCTCCTGACCCAATTCCTCGACGGTGAGCATGGGCATAACTATACACTTGTTCAGTGGTGCATGCAATGCGAATTAGAGGTTGCCGTCGTTGCCCCTACAGCCGGTCAGACAGTTCAAAATGCGACGCTGCCGCTCGAAACGGGCAGGTCCAGCCGGTCCAGCCAAGAACGTTTGTCATTCCGTTGGAAGTGGCGGAAAATCCGCCTGCCCCAAGGTTTTCCGACGTGCCACCCAGCTCTTGGTGATCTGTGAACAAGAAAGACCTCACCGAAGCGGACATCCGAACCAAGTTCATCACCCCGGCGATCCTCGCCAGCGGGTGGGATTTCATGACCCAGCTTAGCGAGGAGGCCTACTTCACCAAGGGCCGGGTCATGGTTCGCGGCAAGACCGTGGCGCGCGGCGAGGCCAACAAGGCCGACTACCTGCTCTTCTACAAGCCCAACCTGCCCATCGCGGTCATCGAGGCCAAGGACAACAACCACACCATCGCCTCGGGCATGGGCCAGGCCCTGGAATACGCCGACATCCTCGACGTCCCCTTCGCCTTCAGCTCGAACGGTGACGGGTTCCTGGAACATAATCGCAGCAAGACCACCGGCACGGTCGAGCGCGAGCTGCCCATGGACCGCTTCCCGTCACCCGCCGACCTGTGGGCGCGCTACTGCGCCGCCAAGGGGCTTACCCCCAAGCAGGAAGCCGTTACCACCCAGGACTATTACGACGACAGCTCGGGCAAGACGCCCCGCTATTACCAGAACATCGCCATCAACCGAACAGTAGAAGCGGTGGCCCGCGGCGAAAAGCGCGTGTTGCTGGTCATGGCCACGGGCACCGGCAAGACCTACACCGCCTTTCAGATCATCTGGCGCCTGTGGAAGTCCGGCGCCAAGAAACGGATCCTGTTCCTGGTCGACCGCAACATCCTGGCCGACCAGACCAAGACCAACGACTTCAAGCCTTTCGGCAAGGCGATGACCAAGGTCACCAACCGCACCGCCGACAAGGCCTACGAGATCTACCTGTCGCTCTACCAGGCGGTCAGCGGCACCGAGGAAGAGCAGAACATCTACAAGCAGTTCTCGCCCGACTTCTTCGACCTGGTTTTCATCGACGAGTGCCACCGGGGCAGCGCCGCCGACGATGCGGCCTGGCGCAAGATCCTGGAATACTTCTCGTCGGCCACGCAGATCGGCATGACCGCCACGCCCAAGGAAACCAAGGAGGTTTCCAACATCGACTACTTCGGCGAGCCCATCTACACCTACTCGCTCAAGCAGGGCATCTCCGACGGCTTCCTCGCCCCCTACAAGGTCGTGCGCATCGGCCTCGACAAGGATCTCGACGGCTGGCGGCCCGAGAAGGGCCAGACCGACCGCTACGGCCACGAGATCGCCGACCGCGAATACAACCAGACCGACTTCGACAAGACCCTGATCCTCGAACAACGCACCCGCCGCGTGGCCGGCCGAATCACCGAGTTCCTGCACGCCACCAACCGCTTCGCCAAGACCATCGTCTTCTGCGAAAACGTCGACCACGCCGAGCGCATGCGCATGGCCCTGGTGAACGCCAACCCCGACCTGGCGGCAGCCAATCCTCGCTACGTCATGCGCATCACCGGCGACAACGACGAGGGCAAGGCCCAGCTCGACAACTTCATCGATCCGGCTGAACCGTTTCCCGTCATCGCCTGCACCTCGCGCTTGATGAGCACCGGCGTCGATGCCCAGACCTGCCACCTCATCGTGCTCGACCGCCGCATCGCCTCGATGACCGAGTTCAAGCAGATCATCGGCCGCGGCACCCGCATCAACGAGGACTACCAGAAGTTCTACTTCACCATCATGGACTTCCGGCACGCCACCGCGCTGTTCGCCGATCCCGACTTCGATGGCGAGCCGGTGCAAATCTACGTGCCCGGCGAACACGACACGCCCGTGCCCCCCGACGAAGTCACCGGCGAACCGGAGCCCGCCGACATCCGCCCAGATGCACCCGACGCAGGATGGAACGACGGGGACGCCGACACTGATGGCAGCGGAGCCACCAGGCCCACCAAGTACTACGTCGACGACGTGGAGGTCCGCATCGCCACCGAGCGCGTGCAGTACCTGGACGCCGACGGCAAGCTGATCACCGAATCGCTCAAGGACTTCACCCGCAAGGCCGTGCGCAAGGCGTACGCGTCCCTGGACGCTTTCCTAACCGAATGGACGGCAGCCAAGCGCAAGCAAGCCCTGGTGGACGAGCTGGCCACCAAAGGGATCTTCCTGGACGAGCTGGCCGAGCAGCTCGGCGTCGAGCTGGATCCCTTCGATCTGGTCTGCCACGTCGCCTTCGACCAGCCGCCGCTGACCCGGCGCGAGCGCGCCAGCAACGTCAAGAAGCGCAACCTGTTCGGCAAGTACGGCGACAAGGCCCGCGCGATCCTCGACGCCTTGCTGGACAAGTACGCCGACGCCGGCCTGCGCAGCGTGGAGTCCATCGAAATCCTCAAGGTCGATCCCCTGACCACCTTCGGCACGCCCATGGAAATCCTGGGCTTGTTCGGCGGCAAGTCCGGCTATCTTGCCGCCATCCACGACATCGAAACCGCCCTCTATCAGAAAGCCGCGTAGACCATGTCCGTTTCCAACCTCGTCAAATCCATCCAGGACATCATGCGCAAGGACGCCGGCACCTACGGCGACGCCCAGCGCCTGGAGCAGCTTGGCTGGATGTTCTTCCTCAAGATCTTCGACGACCACGAGAAAGAGCTGGCCGCACTTCGCGACGACTACCGCTCGCCCCTGCCCAAGCACCTGCGCTGGTCCTCCTGGGCCACTGACGAAGAAGGCATCACCGGCGATGCCCTACTCGACTTCGTCAACAACACCCTGCTGCCCAAGCTGAAGGCGCTTTCCGGCGGGGCCGACAAGATCGCGGGCCTGGTGCGCATGACCTTCGAGGATGCCAACAACTATATGAAGAACGGCACCCTGATGCGCCAGGTGGTCAACAAGATCAACGGCATCGACTTCAACGCCACCGATGACCGCCACATGTTCGGCGACATCTACGAGAAGATCCTCAAGGATCTGCAATCCGCCGGCAACGCGGGCGAGTTCTACACCCCACGCGCGGTGACCCAGTTCATCGTCGAGCAAGTCAACCCCAGCCTGAAGAAGCGCGAGACCATCCTAGATCCCGCCTGCGGCACCGGCGGCTTTCTGACCTGCGCCATCGATCACCTGCGCAAGCAAGCCAAGACCCCCGCCGACGAGCGCCACATCCAGGATTGTTTTTCTGGCATCGAGAAGAAACACCTGCCCCACGTGCTGTGCATGACCAACCTGCTTCTGCACGACATCGAGGTCCCATCCAACGTGCGCCACGACAACACCCTGGCCCGCCCCCTGCGCGACTGGACCCCCAAAGAGCGCGTGGACGTCATCGTCACCAATCCGCCCTTCGGTGGCATGGAAGAAGACGGCATCGAATCCAACTTCCCCGCCGAGTTCCGCACCCGCGAGACCGCCGACCTGTTCCTCGTGCTGCTAATGAAGATCCTCAAGCCCGGCGGCCGCGCCGGCCTGGTCCTTCCCGACGGCACCCTGTTCGGCGAAGGCGTCAAGACCCGCATCAAAGAGAAGCTGCTCGCCGAGTGCAACCTGCACACCATCGTCCGCCTACCGAACGGCGTCTTCAACCCCTACACCGGCATCCGTACCAACCTGTTGTTCTTCACCAGCGGCGCCCCGACCACAGCAGTCTGGTACTACGAGCACCCCTATCCCGACGGCGCCAAGAGCTACAACAAAGGCAAGCCCATCCGCATCGAGGAATTCGAGGTCGAGCGCAAATGGTGGGGGAAGGAAAGTGACGGTTTCGCCGCCCGCAAGGAAACCGACCGCGCCTGGCGGGTGCCCATCGAGCAGATCAAAGCCAGTGGCTACAACCTGGACCTGAAGAACCCGCACCAGACCGACGACGGGCCGGGGGACGTGGATCACCTGCTGCCTGAATACGAAAAGCTACTGGAGCAGGTGGCGAAGACGCGTGAGCAGTTAAAGTCCCAGCTACAGGAAGCACTGTCCCGATGAGCGAGATGGGCTCTGCCAAGCCGAAGACCGCTCCGTTGCTTCAGAGGTTCAACCGACTTGTAGATCACGGTGACGGTATCCTCCAGGTTCGACGACTCATTCTCTCGCTTGCTATTCAGGGGCGGCTTGTTGAGCGCAATTCCAGCGATAAGTCAGCCGCAGCATCGTTCCCCAAGCTGGCCTTAGCAGCGGTCGAACAGGGCGATGACAGCTACCCCGCGCATTGGCTCCGGGTTCCGCTCGGCCAGATTGGTGAATGGCGAGGCGGCGGCACGCCATCGAAATCGCGGCCCGAGTTCTGGCAAGGCAAGCTCCCTTGGGTCAGCCCCAAGGACATGAAGTTGCTCCGCATCTCGGACGCGCAAGACCACATTTCGAAAGCCGCCGTCGAAGACTCCGCGGTTCGTCTGATTCCAGCGGGAAGCCTGCTTATGGTCGTCCGAGGCATGATTCTCGCCCGCGCGTTCCCGGTTGCAGTCACCACGCGAGAGGTGACGATCAATCAGGACATGAAGGCGCTGCTACCCGCTGAACCAAACACGACGGAGTTCCTCCTTGTCGCACTTCGCGCGTTCGAACCTGTCGTCCTTGCAGCAATCGAACGCTCCACACACGGCACGTGCAAACTAGAGACGGAAACTCTGCACGCCCTGGCGATACCGGTTCCACCCCTCGCCGAGCAGAAGCGGATCGTGGCGAAGGTGGACGAGTTGATGGCGTTGTGCGACCGGCTGGAGGCGCAGTTGCAGGAGCGCGACACCCGGCAAGCGGCACTCGTCCGCGCTGCCCTGGCCCGCTTCGCCGACGCCCCCACCCCAGCCAACCTCGAGCGCCTCTTCCACGATTCATTCACCATCACCCCTGCCGACCTCCGCAGAACCATCCTAACCCTAGCCGTCCAAGGCCACCTCTCCCCGCAGGATCCCAACGACGAACCAGCGGACGCTCTCCTCCGCCGGATAGACCAAAGACGGGCTGAGATGCTCAAGGCGGGATATCCCAACAGGGATGAGGCCAATACGCAGATTCGAAAGCAGAGCACGCAGGTATTGCCGGACGGGCTGGAACCGACAGCCCCCGGTTGGGCCTGGGCGACCTTGATTCAAGCAAGTCTTCTGGTCGCTGACTGTCACAACAAGACTGCGCCCTATGTGGACTCCGGCGTGCGTCTCCTCCGCACGACGAACATCCGCAACGGGAAACTGAACCTCGACCAACCCAAGTTCGTAACCCCGACGACCTACGAGCGCTGGAGCGCGAGGTGCAAACCCGAACCCGGAGACATCCTCATCACGCGAGAGGCGCCGATGGGCGAAGTTTGCATCATCCCCGAGGGCATGAAGATCTGTCTCGGACAACGAATGATGATGGTTCGGCTTGTGCCGGGAACGATGGACCCGAAGTTCCTACTGTATTCCCTGATGGATCCCGCTCTCATGGATCGCGTTCAGGACAAGCCGGTAGGCGCGACCGTTCAGCACCTCCGTGTCGGCGGGGTTGAGACTTTGCTAACCCCAATTCCCCCGGTAGCCGAACAATGCCGCATCGTCGCCAAGGTGGACCAGTTGATGGCCCTGGTAGACCAGTGGGAGTCGCAACTCACCGCCGCCCAAACCACCGCCGACCGCCTTCTCTCCGCTATGGTCGCCGAGCTGACTTTGTCTACACGATGAGCGCGACAAGATTCAAAGCAACAACTCGGTTGTCGCTCTGGCGAGCAAACGACGGCAAGTGTTTCTTCTGCGGAGTACCGGTTGCTTTCAGCGATCTAGATATCGACCACATCATTCCCGAGACAACAACCCCAAGCAGTCTCTCGGAACTTCGCCGACGGATTCCCTTGCCGGACGACTTCACGGTCAACGCCTTACCCAACCTCGTCCCCACCCATCACAGTTGCAACAAGCGGAAGGGGGGTGATCTGATGGATGATCAAGCCATCCTCTTCTACCTTCAGCTCTGGGCCAAGAGACAGCCAAGGGTTCAAGACGAGCTGCGCCGACACACCAAGTCCGCCAAGTGCGATCGAATCCTAGCCACAATTTCTGCCGCAATCGAATCAGGCGAGTTGTCGCGGACGGCCGCCGTTCAAGCGATCCTAAGGACTCGCCCGGGAACAAAGGACGAGCCGTCAGAGCCTGTCGTGGTGTCATTCTCTATTGATGTAGGGAAACTGCTCAGCCGAGGTCGAGGGCCATCGGACGCGGGCAATACCTATCCCCAATTATGCGATCGGCTGGAAAGGGACCTTCTCCAACGAGTCACCGGGCTTGCTCCAATACTCGCGTATCCCGCTGAGAGCTCCGCTAGAGATGGCGAGACCTTGAGCATGCGAATCGCATTTTGGAACCTGGATGTTGGCCGTCTCGATCACCTTGATATTGAAGGCTGGAGCATTACCGAGGTCGCTCGATTCTCCGAACTATATGCAGGTCTACCGGACGATCTATTGGCTAAGGCCGTCGTGAAGGCACATGCCGCGGTCGTTGACGATCCAACGGCTCCCATGGGCGTGGGCCGCTGTCCCCAATGTGGCTCCGCCAATCTCAAGCACTCATTCGCCACGGACGACGCTCGCGATGAGACCTACTACATGGTTGAATGCGATGAATGCGACTGGTTTGACTGGACGCAGTGAAGAAACACCACACCGAACTGCCCATGCCCATCAAACACGCCATCTGGACCGTCGGCCCCACGCCAACTCCCCTCGCCCCCGATCGGCTTCCGAGCGAGCAGCAACTCGAAGACATGATCGTCGCCGATCCCAGCATCCTCTCCCCCGATTGGATGCTCATCGGTCGGCAAGAGCCCACACCGTTCGGTGGGCGCATCGACCTGCTGGCCATCGCGCCTGACGCGTCTCTGGTTCTCATCGAGCTGAAGCGTGATCGAACCCCACGCGAGGTCGTGGCGCAAGCGCTGGACTACGCCTCGTGGGTCGAGGATCTGACGCCCGAGAAGATCGCGCAGATCTACCAGCGCTTCTCCAAGGACGGCACGCTGGACGAGGCCTTCAAGGCGCGCTTCGGGACGACCCTGGAGGAAGAATCGCTGAACGAGTCGCATCAGATCATTCTGGTTGCGGCCGAGCTGGACGACGCTACCGAGCGGATCATCCGGTACCTCAACGATCGCGATATCGCCATCAACGTCGTCTTCTTCCGGGTGTTTCGCCACGGCACCGACCAGTTGCTCAGCCGCGCTTGGTTCATCGACCCTGGCGAGACGCAAGCCAACGTAGCCACCACCACCAAGCACACGGAAGGCAAGGAGCCGTGGAATGGCGAGTACTACGTCTCGTTTGGGGGCGACTGCACCTGGGAAGACGCCCGTGCCCACGGTTTCGTCAGCGCGGGCGGCGGGGCCTGGTACACCCAAACGCTGAAGGCCCTGTCTCCCGGCAACCGCGTGTGGGTCAAGATTCCAGGCAAGGGCTACGTCGGCGTCGGCCGCGTGACTGAGTCGGTGCAATCCTTGGATGAGTTCAAGCTCGATGGCGTCCCGTGCCTGGACGTGCTCAGGACCGCAGACCGCCTGCGCGAACGCGCCGCCGATGGAGAGCTGACGGAATCGTTCGTCCGCGTCGAATGGCTCGATACGGTCCCCGAGAACAAGGCCTTCAGCGAAGTCGGCCTCTTCGGCAACCAGAACACCGTCTGCCAGCCCACCACCCCCAAGTGGCGCCACACCGTCGAGCGTCTGAAGACCTTCTTCAAGAAGTGGGAGTAACGGCGATCGAAAACAGGCACCCCTCATGACAGAGAAAAGGACTACCAACACCACACCCAAGGGCGAGCTGATCCTCTACCAAACCGAGGATGGGCGCACGCGCATCGAGTGCCGCTTCGAGGGCGAGACCGTCTGGCTCTCGCAGGCGATGATGGCCCAGCTATTCGACATCGGCGTCGGGACGGTGAATCACCACCTGAGGGAGATTTTCGCCGAGGGGGAGCTGGCGCCGGAGGCAACTATTCGACGATATCGAATAGTTCGAACCGAGGGGCAGCGCTCTGTCGTGCGCGAGATCGAGCACTACAATCTCGAGGCGATCCTCGCCGTCGGCTTCCGCGTGCGCAGCCAGCGTGGCACGCAGTTCCGCAAGTGGGCAAACTCACGCCTGTCGGAGTACCTGGTCAAGGGCTTCACCATGGACGACGAGCGGCTGAAGAACCCGCCCGGTTCTGGCCATACCGACTACTTCGACGAGTTGCTCGAGCGGATTCGCGAGATCCGCGCGTCCGAGCGACGGTTCTACCAGAAGGTCCTCGACATCTATGCGACGAGCATCGACTACCAGCCCGACACCGGGCTGTCGCAGCAGTTCTTCGCTACGGTGCAGAACAAGATGCACTGGGCGACGCACGGCCACACGGCCGCCGAGATCGTCCACGAGCGGGCCGACGGCGAGAAGCCCTTCATGGGCATGCAGACGACGCGGCCGGGTGGCGTGGTCAGCAAGACCGACGCGGCGATCGCGAAGAACTACCTGACCGAGCCAGAGCTGCAGGTGCTCCACCGCATCGTGAACCTGTACATCGAGTTCGCCGAGCTCCAGGCACTCGAGCGCAAGCCGATGACGATGCACGACTGGGTCGACAAGCTCGACGAGTTCCTCAGGGCTTCGGGGCGCAAGCTCCTCGATCACGCCGGGACGATCTCGGCGGAGGTCGCGAAGGCGAAGGCCGAGCTTGAGTACGAGCGTTACCATGCCTTGCAAGGCGCAAAGCCCCGAGCGATCGACGCCGCATTCGAGGCAACGGCGAAGCAGCTGAGGAAGCCTGGCCGAGCACGCGCGAAGAACGGGCGTGGGAAGGGATGAGTGGAGACTGGCCCACCACTCCCAAGTGGCGCCACACGGTCGAGCGTCTGAAGACCTTCTTCAAGAAGTGGGAGTAGAGGATAGTTGGGCGCTCAGTCGGACAACAGGCCGTGTGCCGTGGTCCGCATCCAGCCTCGGTGCGCCTCGAACCACTTGGGCGAATGTGCACCCAGCGCCCCGACCTGCCGAACGTGTGCCAGCGGCAGGAGTCGTCCCTTCCAACCGGGGAGCTCGATCTCGTGCAGCACACCGTACTCCGAGAAGTCCGACAGGCGCTGCCAGCGCGGCAAGAAGTGGCGCAGCCAATGCCGAATCGGTTCGTCGCCGAGGAGGATGAGGGTGGTGGCGCGAGACTCTACCAGCTCGGCGAGGACGTCGCGGCGGCGGGCGTGGTCGGCGAACGATGTCGGAACCTCGGGTAGGTGGACCGCCGGCAATCCCATCTCCGCGATGCGTGGCTCGTACTCGCGGACCAGCGCCGCTTTCTGCTTCGGATTGAGGCACGTATGCGGGACCATGTCGCACAGCCACGTATCGCCGCGCGTGAGCCCGAGCGGGGTTAGCATCTTGTCGTCGAGCGCTTGCCCCGATGGGCCGTTCAACTGCGCTGTGGCCGGCACAAGCCGACCGGCGCACGAGGGGATGGCTATTCGGCCGATGATGTTTTCGACGCCGTCGCCGCGCCAGAAGATGCACGGCTCGGACGCTACCGCCAGTGCTGCGACCAGCGTGCGCCCGGCCGGGCTGAGCCAGCGAGCGTGTACCGCGCTGGCGTACACACCCAGCACGAATGCGCGCTTGGGCGATCGGTCGATCTGCAGGACCCGGCGCAGGGGTTGGCCGAAGGGATAGGTGCCGAGCGGCGCTTGTTCCGAAGCGCCGCTCGAAGGTCTCGCACTACTTTGGAACGGATACCGCGGCAGCGTGCACCTGGGTCAGCTGGCGCGCGAGAAGGGCCGACAGGAGGTTCTCCATCTCGGAAACATCGACCGCGCTCTTACTCCAGGCGAGATCCGCCGCATCAAGAGCCTTGTAATAGGGCTCTCGGCTCGCGACGATCTGTTCCGGAATTGTCAGTTTACCTGGCAGATGGCAGCCCAATCGGGAACAGAGGGCGAGATAGGACACAGCCCTCGAAGTGCGGCCATTGCCTCCGGCGAAGGGGTGGATCCAGTTAACTCGCCACATCAGGTACGCCGAAAGGTGGACTGGCGTCGACGCCTGCCAGTGGTCGTTGACGTAGTCGCACATCTCTTCTACCAGCCTGGGCACGTCCTGCCAAAGAGGAGGCTGATGGTCGGTGCCTTTGATATGAACCGGACTCGTCCGGTAATTCCCTGCGCAGGAGTAGATGTCCTGAATCGCAATGCGATGAAGTGTTGAAAGCGTCGACGGCCGCAGCCGAAAGCTCGCGCCTTGTTCAACTTCCCGAACCAGCCGGATCACCTCGTCGAATTGGAGGAGGCCGTTTCTAGCTTCGAGTTCCGCCTTCTGGTCTTCGTCGCCGAATAGCTGGTGTGACCGCGGCTCGGAATCCCGACGGATGTCAGTCTTTCTGACCATTCTCCTTCGACAGTTTCTCCGCCGCCTTGTCTACGGTTTCGCGGGTGATTCGTTCGTTTTCGAAATGAGTGTTTCCGTAGGCAAAACTGCGACGCTGGCCTTCGGAGTCCGAAGGAGACATCGATATGCGCCTGGCAGCTTCAAGAAGCTTTTTGAGCTCCTCAGACATATGCACCTCCAATCAAGAGATGAAGGTACCAGGGTGAAAGTACGAAAGCAAAAGGCTCAAGACCCAAAGCCGAGTCTTCTCGCAGCGTTGCGTTCCCAGTCTTCCGAGACTAGCCAGGATCTTGTCCACAGGAAAAAGCTCGACTTTCCCGACAGTTACTTCGCACACGTTCCTGGCCTTGCAGTTGATCGGCCCAGGGGGCCTCTGCGACCTCCGCGTCTCTCCCGGCGACCGCGTCTGGGTCAAGATTCCAGGCAAGGGCTACGTCGGCGTCGGCCGGGTGACGGAGTCGGTGCAAACCTTGAACGATTTCAAGCTCGACGACGTCCCGTGCCTCGACGTGCTCAAGACCGCGGATCGCCTGCGCGAGCGAGCCACCGATCCAGAGATGATCGAGGCCTTTGTCCGCGTCGAGTGGCTCGACACCGTCCCCGAGAACAAGGCTTTCAACGAAGTCGGCCTTTTCGGCAACCAGAACACCGTCTGCCAGCCCACCACGCCCAAGTGGCGCCACACCGTCGAGCGTCTGAAGACCTACTTCAAGAAGTGGGAGTAGAGCGCATCATGGAATCTCGACAGCTCGGCAGATCAGGCTTCAAGGTCCCGGCGCTTTGCCTGGGGACGGGGACTCTTTGGCGGCGGGACGGAGTTCTTCAAGGCTTGGGGGCAAGCGACGTGGCGGGGCCACGCGGCTGGTCGATGTGTGCCTCGAGGCGGGGCTCACCATGTTCGAGTCGGGGGCGACGTCTACCAGATCCATGCCTTCGACGCGCTGACGCCGGTGGAGGAGACGCTGCACGCGCTCGATCACCTGGATCAAGGGATCGGCTAGAGGTCCAGCAGTATCTGCTCGGCTGCGTCGTGGCGACCTGGGCGTGATATCGTGGAAGCCGTTGCGCTATTGGTGGGTGAATCAGAACCAGACCTACCGCCAGGAAAGGGACGGGGGATATCTCTGGTCGCCGAAACGCAACGCCAACGGTGCCAGGAACCACTTCTACGAGGCCATGCGCGAGGTGGCCGTCGGGGACGTGGTGTTCTCCTTCGTCGACACCCGCATCCAGGCCATCGGCGTTGCCCAGTCGTACTGCTTCGAGAGCCCGAAGCCTGCCGAATTCGGCCAGGCTGGCATGAACTGGGAGAGGATTGGCTGGAAGGTTCGTGTCCATTTCGTCCCGCTAAAGAACCTGGTGCGGCCGAAGGATCACATGGACGATCCTGGGACGCTTCCTTCCCGCGAAGTATTCCCCGCTGCTCCCGAACGGGAACGGCCTGCAGAGCGTCTACTCTGACCGAGGTGGGGGCCGAGCTCGCTACCGTGCTGGCCGGCCTCATCGGTCCCGAAGCCACCGCGCTGTTCTCCGCCTTGGCTACCCAGGAGCAGAAGGTGCCAATGATGAATGATGCCGTCGCAGAACCCAGCCAGGTAGCCACCGTAGGCGGTGACGACCTGGACTTCTGGGAGCACAAGCTGGAACAGGACGTACTTCATGACGTCGCCATCCGCGACACAGACCGGGTGACCATCATTCGAGCTCGCCGTGGGCAGGGCCTCTTCAAGGAGCGCGTCCAGAGAATCGAGCGTCGCTGCCGCATAACGGGCGTGGAGAACGATGCCCATCTCGTCGCCAGCCACATCAGGCCCTGGCGCGACTCGAACAACGAGGAGCGCTTGGACGGGGAGAATGGGCTTCTACTCACGCCAAGTATCGATCACCTCTTCGACCGAGGCTTCATCGGCTTCGAGGACACCGGCAGGCTCATCATCAGCCCGGTCGCTGATCGTGCATCCCTCCAGAGAATGGGCGTCGAGACGGACAGACCCGTGAACGTGGGCGAGTTCTGCAGCGGCCAACGCAGCTACCTCGATTTTCACCGCGCCAACGTGTTGCTGCAGGCAGCGCGGTGAAGCTGTCTCGCCAAGGGCGACCCTTTGTCACCTGCCGTCAAGCAACTTCTCCGAGCTGCTCCCGATAAGGGAGCATGTTCAATCCCTGCGCCTCCAAAGGGACGCCATGATCGAGCCGGCGGCGCGGGACTACGCCGGGTTCCTGATAGAGATGAAGGCCCGCATCCGGCGCGGCCAGTACCGGGCGCTGCGGGCCGTGAACACGGAGCTGGTGCAGCTCTACTGGGACATCGGCGAAGCCATCCACCGGAAGCAGGAGAGCCTCGGCTGGGGACGTTCCGTGGTCGAGAGCCTTGCTCGTGACCTGCAGGCCGAGTTCCCGGGACGGAACGGCTTCTCCGCCCGAAACCTGTGGAACATGAAGGATCTCTATCTCGCCTACCGCGATAAGCCAAAACTGCAACCGCTGGTTGCAGAAATCAGTTGGGCGAAGAACCTCGTGATTCTCGGGAGTTGCAAGGACGACCTAGAACGCGAGTTCTACCTGCGCGCCTCCGCCCGCTTCGGCTGGACGCGCGCCGTGATCCAGCATCAGGTGGACAACCGAAGCTACGAAAGGTACCTGTCGAACCAGACCAGCTTCGACCAGACGCTATCGCCGGAGATCCGGGCTCAGGCCACGCTGGCTGTGAAGGACCACTACACCTTCGACTTCCTGAACCTGGCCGAGGCGCACTCGGAACGCGAGCTGGAGCGCGGCCTGGTGAACAACTTGCGCCACTTCCTGGCCGAGATGGGCGGCGCCTGCGCGTTCGTCGGCAACCAGCACCGCATCGCCGTCGGTGGACAAGAGTACTTCATCGACCTCCTGCTCTTTCACCGCCGCCTCCGTTGCCTGGTGGCAATAGACCTGAAGATCGGCGCGTTCCAGCCAGAGCACAAGGGCAAGATGGAGTTCTACCTGGAGGCGCTCGATGCCCAGGAACGCATGGACGGCGAGAACCCGCCCATCGGCATCATCATCTGTCGGGACAAGAACGTGACCGTTGTGGAATACGCCCTGCGCACTGCCGGCCGCCCCATCGGCGTCGCCACCTACGCCATCGTTCCCCAGCTTCCCGAGGCGTATCGCGACCAACTGCCCAGCCCCGAGGCCATCGCCGAACGCCTGCGCCTCTGGGAGCACGAGGGGGCGAAGGACGGGGAGTGAGCTGCAGGGGCGGCGATTTGGGAGCGCCCGGCATAGGGCATCCGCCGATTGCCAGCAGGCTATCGACGTCCCGCGCCAGCCGGCGGCCACTGCGCCGGCGAGAGAAACCTCACCTCGAGCCCGGCCACGGTCTTGCCGTAGGGCTCGCCCTCGATCGGGCAGATTGCGAAGTTGCGACCTCGCGGGTAGCGCTCACGGAAAGCCAGCAAACCGCGCGGCTCGAAGCTCTTGGGATTCCATTTGCACTCGATGGCATCCACGCCATGGCGGCCGCGCGGCAGCACGAAGTCCACTTCGCGGTGCTGCTTGTCGCGCCAGTAGTGAATCGCGGGCTCGCCAGCGGCGATGAACGTATCGAGCACCAGATGTTCCCAGAGGGGGCCGCAGTCGTCATTGCGGAGTTGTTCCCAGCCACGGGCGTGACAGACGAGCCCGGTGTCGAAGCCGAAGACCTTGGGCTGGGCGACAATCTCCCGCCGTCCGCCCGCGGCGTACGGTCGCACCACGTGCAGGGTCTGGGTCACCTGAAATACCTCCAGCCAGTGGGTGACGGTGGGCCGGCTGATCGCGCTCTCGGCGGCGATGCGCGAGACGTCGAGCAGCCCTCCGCTCTGGCGCAGCAGGAGATTGAACACGCGCAGAAAGCCGGCGCGCTTGCCCACGGCAAAGAGCTCCTGCACGTCGCGGGCGTAATAGGAATCCAGCCACTCGGCGAAAAACTCGGCCGGCTCGTGCTGGCCGAGCAGCACGGAAGGCAGCCCGCCTCGCCAGAGGCGCTCGCGCAGGTCGCGGACGCCGAACGCGGGCAACTCCCGGTAGAGCACGGGCACGAGATTCACGACGCGCTTGCGTCCGGTGAGGCTGTCGCGGAACTTTCGCGTCGCCGCCAGCGTCGAGGAACCGGTGGCCAGGATCTTGAGTCGCGGAAAGGCATCGGCGCCAATCTTGAGCAGGCGGCTGGGATCCGCGAGCTGGTGGACCTCGTCGAAGACCACGACGGGCTCCGCCACCCCACGGTAGAAGGACTCCGGATCCGCGAGACGCTCGCTGACGCTCGGCAGATCGCAGTTGAGAAAGCGGGCCTGCGGCAGTTGTCGCGCGAGCATGGTCTTGCCCACGCGGCGCGGGCCGGCAAGCCAGACGATGGGCGCCTGTCGCCAGGCTGCCGCGATACGTTCCCTCCACAGCGGTCGATCGATCATAGATCTAGAGTTTACATATGGACGTCCAGTTGTAAAGTCCTGTATTGGCGCGTCCCCGCCGCGTCCGAGAGATAAGTGATACGCTAGGCATGAAAGCGAGGTCCGCCATGAAAAAGCCGCGCCTGATCGGTCGTCGCGACGTAGTGTTGGTCGCGCACGAGCCGGCGAATACGGAGCACTTGGGGATTCGGCTGGTGGCGGCGGGGTTGGCGGAGGCGGGGTTTCGGGCGCGGGTGCTGCCGGTGGGGGCGCCGGCGGGGGTCGGCGCGACGGTCGACGAAGCTTTGGCCATGCGACCGTTCTTGGTCGGGGTTTCGATCTCGGATCCTTTGTCGGCGCCGCTGGTTTTGGCGTTCGTGCGGCTGCTAAGGCAGCGCGGGTTTGGGGGGCACATCACGGCGGGGGGCGCGCTGGCCACTCTGGAGCGGGCGAAATTGCTGGTGGACCATCCGGCCATCGACAGCGTGGTGAGGCACGCGGGCGAGGCGGTCATGGTCGAGCTGGCGCGGGCGCTGGGCGAGGGGGGCGACCTCGGGCGGGTGCCGGGGTTGACCACGCGGCAGGGCGAGGGCAGGGGCAATCCGCACGCTTTCACGGCGAGCCGGTTGTGGCCGCTGCGGGCCGAGGCGCGGCCCACGCTCATCGGGATTCCCAAGGCGGATGTGGCGGCTTCGCGGGGGTGCGCGGGCGGGTGCGCGTACTGTGGGGTTTCGGCGCTGGAGCGCGAGCTGGACCATGAACGCCGATTGCTGGGTCTCGAACCGGGCACCGCGGCCGGCAGCATCCACCGGCCGATCGACGACCTGGCGGACGAGGTGGCGGAGCTTTACCACGATCATGGGGTGCGGGTCGTGCAGGTCGTCGACGACAATCTGCTCGGGCCGGAGGCGCGGGCGGCGCGGGCCTGGCTTGCGAAGCTCGAAGCGGCGCTTTCGCGGCGGCGGGTTGGCACGATGGCGTGGCGCTTGATGGCCGAGCCGAGCGTGCTCTCGGACGAGGTGGTCGATGCGCTGGCGCGCCTCGGGGCGCTGTCGGTGCTGGTCGGCATCGAATCGCTCACGCCGCGGGGCAAGGCGGCGCTGCACCGGCGGGGGACGCAGGCGGACGATGTGGCTGCCTTGCACAGGCTGGCCGGCCGCGGGATTGCGCCGCTGCTCAACGTGCTGGCGCTGCGGCCGGACGGCACGCTCGACGACGCGCGCGCGGAGCTGGCGGGGCTCGGCCAGCTCGACGACTTCGCTTGGGAGGTCGTGCCGCTGACGGTGTGGCCGGGCACGACGCTCGCGGCGCAGCTCGCGGCCAAGGGGCAACTGGCCGGGCAGGGCGCGGGCATGGCGTGGCTGCCGGCCGAGCCGGAAACCGAGCGCTTCCTGTTTGCGCTGAACCGGCTCCGCATGGGCGGCTTGGCGTGGGTGACCCGGCTGCCGGGTGCGGTGGACGTGATGTTCGCGCTGCGCGTGGCGCACCGGCTTGGCCTGCCCGGGGCCGGGCGCGGAGCGATCGATCGGGCGCAGGCCGTGCTGGTGCAGGCCCAGCGCGTGCGCCGAAGCGTGCTCGAGCAGGCGCTCGTGCTGGCGTGCTCGCCGCTTTCCGCGCGCGAATTTGGCCAGGCGGTCGAGGCGCTGCAGCAACAGGCGGCCCATCAGTTGGCGCCGTTCGACGAGCGCTTCGCCTGCCTGCTCGACGAGGTGAGCTGGCCCGACGGCCACGCGACGACGGAGCGGCCGGCGCGGCGTTTGGCTTCGCCGTGGCTGGCGCACGGGCTGATGATGGCCATGGCCACGGGGTGCGCGGGCTCGGGCGCGGGCGCGCATGATGCGAATCCGCCGCTCGCGGACGGACCAGATACCCGCCCGTTTATCTATCTCGACGCGCGCACCGTTACTCCGGTGGACACGCCTCCGGTAGTAGATGTGCAACCGCTCCCTCACGAGTCGTGCGCGGCCGATGGTGGGCAGAGCGCGGCCCTGGATGGCGGGTGTGACTACTACACGCTTCAGAATGCCGTCGGCCAGGCCGCGGGCTGCTGTTGCGGCGCGATCTCGTCTTCTGCCGATTCAGCCTACGCGGTCGTGATCGACTGTGACGGCCGGGTCATCGACCTGTTGAGCCTGCCCGACCAGACGCCCCTGCTCTCGGCCGATGCGCGGCAGGCCTGGCTCGATTCATTGGCCAATGACCGCTGGGTTTGCTTCGCCGGCCAGTCGATCCAATTCACGTGCATGATTTGCCTCTTTCCGCCGTAGCCGTTCGAGCCAAGCAACTTCTGCGACCTGCCTCCGATAAGGGAGCATGTTCGTCGCTTACGCCCCGAAGGGGACAGCATGAGCGAGCCGGCGGCTCGGGATTACGCCGGCTTCCTGGTTGAGCTCAAGACGCGCATCCGGCGCGGCCAGTACCAGGCGCTGCGAGCCGTGAACGCGGAGCTGGTGCAGCTCTACTGGGACATCGGCGAGGCCATCCACCGGAAACTCGAAAGCCTCGGCTGGGGACGTTCCGTGGTCGAAAACCTTGCTCGCGACTTGCAGGCCGAGTTCCCGGGACGGAACGGGCTGTCGGCCAAGAATCCATGGCGAATGCGCCAGTTCTACGACGCGCTTGCGTCCGGTGAGGAACGACCAGCAACGAAAACGGCGCGCCGGCCTGCCGCGGCAGCGCGCGAGAAATGGCCGGGCGCTGCTAGCGACCGTTCATTTGCTGGAAGCGGCGGTCGTGCTCGGCCCTCGAGGCTCTGCGGGGTACCCGATCGTCTGTGCGAACAGCACCCGCTGCTCCCGCCGCAAGCGGAGCTTCTCGGCCAGCGCCGGCCGGTCGCAGTTGTGAAACCAGGCCGCAAGGCCCGTCGCCGCCGCAAACAAATACACGTTGGCCGCGATGAGGCCGGTGTCGACGTAGTAGTACGAGCGTTGCACATCGGGATCGAGCAGGCCGGGCTCTTGGAAGCCCTGCGTGTGCACGAGCTTGTCTATGTCCGCGACGTAGACGAGGCGAACCGGCGCCTTGGCACCAGCACCGTCCTGGCCGCGGCCGATGGCATGCCTGCGCAGGTCGCCCGCCACCGCCTCGAGCAGGCGGTGATGGACTGGGTCGTAGCGGTAGGTCGCGTCCGCGAGCGCGACGTAGACGTCGATTTCCTGGGAATTGCTGGCGGTTGCCGCGGTCCGGCCGGGAATGCCGAACGGGCCCTGCTTGCGATTGACACCGCAGGCTGCCCAGAGCAGGTCGGAGAGCGTGTGCAGAGGCAGCTTCTTCTCGCTGAGATCGCGCGTGGTCCTGCGCAGCCGCAAGGCCCGTAGCAGCGATGTCGGGGACTTGGTCGCAGGCTTGGGCAGGTCGATGGACTCCGGGGGTTGCGCAGATTTCCCTGTTTCTGAAGGACGCGATCGCTTTGCCATGGCCGACACCTCCTTCGGGGCCAAGCCCAAGTCGATGGACAGCCTTCATGGTCGTCCGGAGGCCGCTGCGAGTCCAGCGCCGACTTCCTTGGGCGCAAGTGCTATCGCGAGATGGGCGCCAATTTGCCCCTCGTCGATCTCGGCACCGGCCGCACGGCCCTCGCGGTGAGCGCTGGCTGTGGCCATTCCTGTGCCCTGCTCGACCACGGCGAGGTCAATCTCCCGATCGTGAAACTGTTCTCGGACGCCTGGTAGTCGCGGGCGCCGGGGCGAGGGACAGCAAATCCACGTTTCGCACGGCCGTTGGGGTCGCTCGCTCTCCACTACAGCGCAGGAATCGAACAGCCGGGCTGCCGCGTGCAGTCTGACGTCGAGAGCTGACTGCAAGCTGTCGGCGTCCCGCCGCAGGGCGAGTCGAGAGTCGACCACGAGCATCCGGGATTGTTTGCCTGGCACGCGCTGGCGGTTGGGTAGGTGTCGCAATCAGGCGATCCTCCTGTGCACGAGGGAGTGCTGGACCACGAGCAGCTTGCCGCCAGACAGTCGGCGCTCATCGTGTAGGCCGAACAAGCGGTGGGGGTGCCAGAGCAGCCTCCGCCGGTGGTCGCCCAACCACATCCTTGGACGGCGAGGCACGTGTCGAGGCTGACCTTGCCGGAGCAAGCGGCGGGTGGGCCGCTGCAGGCTAGCGCAGCGTTGCTCCACGTGCAGCCCGTCTGTGCCGAACAAGCCGACGCGCTGGTATTGTCGCTGCAGGGATTTGCTGTGGCAATGCAGCTCCCCCCGGTGGGCGGGGTCCAAGTGCAGCCAGGCTGAGCTGCACATGCGGTGGATGAAGATCCGCTGGCACAATAATAGGTGACCGTTCCCGAGCACGCCCCGTCGGCGCGCCATACGCAACCGGCTTCCGCCGCACAGGTCGTGGACGTGGAGTTGGCGCTACAGGCTTGCTTCGTTCCCAAGCATCGGCCGATGGTCGGATACGTGCAGCCGAGCACCGACATGCAGTTCGAGATCCCGACCGACGAGCAAGACGTCGTGCTCGGCGTGCCCATGCACCGTGGCGCCGATCCGCCGTCCATGGCGGCGCTGGAGTCGCCCGTCTCGCCGATCGCCATGTCTCGCGCGGAATCTAGGATACCGCCATCCACCGCCCCGCCCTGGCCGGCGACTCCGCCCGTGCTCATCGTCCCGCCCAGCCCGGTCGCTCCACCGGTCTTCATCGTCCCGCCGAGGCCCGTCACTCCACCCGTGCCCATCCCGCCGGACCCGGTCGCTCCGCCGGCCCGCGCCGATCCCCCGTTCCCAGTCACGGTGCCACCCGAGCCCGTGCCGCCTACGCCGCCGCCCGCGACCCCGCCTGTGCCGCGGACGCCTCCGGTCGCGGTGCCGCCCGTTGCCGCGCCGACGTCCGCGGAGGGCGCGGCATCGTGCGACGACGCCTTGGTGCTGCTCCCGCAGCCGCTGCCGACCAGCGGCAGGGTGCAGCCGAGAATCACTAGCAACCAGCAGTCAGGATTGAACTTCACCCCGCAAGTATCGGCGAGAGCACCGCCACGATCACCCAGAAAGGCTCGGTGCCGCGCCGCAAGGGTGGCCGAGCCCACAGCCTCCGGCGGGGAAGTGCGTTTTCGTGGTCGGCAAGGGACGTGGGGCCAACGAAGTCCGGCCGGCAGCGGCACGTGCCGATGTCGGAGGGGCTTGGCGAAGCGTTGCCAGCGTGATCGGCCAGCGAAACACGATCTACGGTTGTGGCAGTCGATGTCGTCCCAGCGCAGCCCGAGCTGCCCCGAAGCGATCGCCGAACGCCTGCTCCTCTGGTACGCTCGTACCATGGGGGCACGGTCTTCGGTGAGATGGTCCTGGCTGGTGGCGCTCCTGTGCGCTCGCACGCCCTGGAAGATGGGGAGATCCTCCATGCCGTCTGAGCCCCGAGCTGTGGCGACGCACGGCAAGGACCGTCGCGGAAGGAGCGACTTCTCGGTCGTCGCATTGGCCGCCACAGCGCTGGTTGCCGGCGGCTGCGGAAGAAGCGGCTGGCAAAATGCTCTGGGCGATGCGCAGGGCGGCCACGACGCTGGCAAGGAAGACAGCCGGGGCGCATTCCCGGGCGATGCGAGCGGCGGCAACCCCGACGGCGGACCGGGCCTCGGCGTGACGATTGGGAACAACGCCATCGCCGTGGCGGCGTGCTCACCCAACGATGCAACGGCTGTCACCATCACCATCGGGGTCGACCGACCGAGCTGTGACAGCGCCGCGTCTGGCTCGTACGTCGTCGTCAAGATCTGGTACACAAGCTGGGACAATTTGAAGCCTGGAACTTACGCGCTGGATTTGGACCACGGTGGGGCCGGGCTGTGCTCGCCCGCCCAAGGGGCGTCCAGCTGCGAAGCTGGGACCAACACCGTTCTGACCGTCAAGTCCATCGATTCGGGTCGGATGACCGGGCATTGTCAGTCGGCTTTCCCCAGCGGGACCGTGTCCGTGGACTTCACGGCGGAATGGTGCGCCGGCGATCCCATGTGCCTCTGAGAGAACAGGCGCAGCCGTTGCGCGATCCCTGGTCCATGCCGCTGGCGCCCGTCGAGGGTCGCCGCAGTAGATGCGCGTCCGCCACTTTCCGGCTAAACCATGGCCATGATGGAGTCTCGACAGCTCGGCCGGTCAGGTTTCAAGGTCCCGGTGCTTTGCTTGGGGACGGGGACGTTTGGCGGCGGCACCGAGTTCTTCAAGGCTTGGGGGGCGAGCGACGTGGCGGGGGCCACGCGGCTGGTCGATGTGTGCCTCGATGCGGGGCTCAACATGTTCGACTCGGCGGACATCTACTCGGATGGGCTGGCCGAGGAGATTTTGGGCAAGGCGATCAAGGGGCGGCGCGAACGGGTGATCCTGTCGACCAAGGGCGGCCAGCGGGCGGGGACGGGTCCGAACGACGTGGGCTCTTCTCGCCAGCACCTGATCGCGGCGTGCGAGGGCAGCTTGCGGCGGCTCGGGACGGACACCATCGACCTCTACCAGATCCATGCCTTCGACGCGCTGACGCCGGTGGAGGAGACGCTGCACGCGCTGGAGCACCTGGTCCAGGCGGGCAAGGTTCGCTACGTCGGCTGCTCCAACTTCTCGGGCTGGCACCTGATGAAGTCGCTCATGGTCTCGGAGCGCGACCACGTGTGCCGCTACGTCGCGCACCAGGCTTACTACTCGCTCGTCGGGCGCGAGTACGAGTGGGAGCTGATGCCGCTGGCGCTCGATCAGAGGGATCGGCACGCTGGTCTGGAGCCCGCTCGGCTGGGCGCGGCTGACGGGGAAGATCGGTCGGGGCCGGCCCAGGCCGGCGGCGAGCCGCCTTGGCAGTCGGCTGGCGGCGGAGGCCGGACCGCCGGTCGATGACGAGTACCTCTACCGGGTGATCGACGCGCTCGACGCGGTGGCGGCAGAGACCGCCAAGAGCGTTCCGCAGGTCGCCTTGAATTGGCTTCTGCAACGGCCCACGGTCGCGAGCGTGATCATCGGGGCGCGCGACGAGGCCCAGCTGCGCGACAACCTGGGCGCGGTCGGCTGGAGCCTGACCGCCGCGCAGGTCGCCCGGCTCGACGCCGCGAGCGCGACCACGCCCATCTACCCGTACTGGCATCAATGGCAGTTCAAGGAGCGCAACCCGACGCCGGTCGGGTGACAATCCTCTGGAACCCACTTCTTATCGAACCCCGTGAAGGAACAAGAAGCTGAAAGCGGAAGCAGGCAAGGAACTGCAGGTGCACGGCAGCAGCGGCCTTCTGCAAACTTTGCTCAAAGCCCGGCTGATCGACGAGTGGCGCATCATGACCTTCCCGGTGGTCTTGGGAAAAGGCAAGCGCCTCTTCGGCAGCGGCACCGTGCCCGGCGCCATGGAATTGGTCAACGGCAAGCGCACTTCGACCGGCGTAATGATCCAGGTCTACTGGCCGGCGGGCGCAGTGGAGACGGGAACGGTTGGAGAAGCGAAGCAGTAGCTGCGGGCCTCGACCCTTCGGTCACGGCACAATGGTTTCGCACCACTGGTTCATGGACAGATAGCCCAGCTTGCCGTTGTCGAGGGGCAGGCCGCTCGCGTAGACCGAGCCCGGTTCGAGCTGCCAGCAATTGTCCGCGAGCTTGAAGATCGGGCCATTGGTATCGCGGATGGCGAAGACGGTCCCGGTCGGAAACTTCGTCAGCCAGCCGCCAGTCGACTGGCCGGCGGGGTCGGGCAGCCCCTCCTTGAACCACGCATCGTTCTTGCGGTGGTAAAGCGCCCCCGTGGTCGAGAAGATCAGGAAGTCGGCGGGCGTGTCGCCCAGCGCGGCCGTGTCCCAATCGGCGGCCTTGTCGCCATTGGGCAAGGGGGCGGTGACCAGATCGTCGCCCAGGTTGCCGAAACAGATCTGGTCGTACGGGGCGTCCGTCTGCGCGCCGGCGGCCTGGCACAAGCCCCAGAAGCCGCTGTTGCGAAAGGCGGCGATGGGTTGATAGCCCGCCGGCAGCGTGGCGATGACGGAGGTCCAGGTCCCCTGCGCGTCGCGCTCGAGCACCGGCCCGTAATACGTGAAACCGCGCACATTGCCCGCGGGACTTTGGAAGAGGCGCATGCCGCCGTACTTGCAATCGCCGTTGCCCGTGCAGGTCTCAAAGGTTTCCTCCGCGACCGAGGTTCCCGTGATCCTGAGGATCTTGCCGGCCGCGGTGGTGAAGTACACCGCATCGGCGGTGGTTAGCAGGTCGCCCCACGCCCCGGCGTAAAGCGGGTAGGCGGGATGTTGGTAGACGCTGGTCCACGTCGTTTCCGACTGCGTCTTGCTGAGCACGAAGAGCTCGCTCGACGGGCGCTGGCCGATGGCATAGAGGCGGCCGTCGGCGGCGAGGGTGGCAAATGTCACGGTCAGGCTCGAGTCGGTGGTGACGGTGGCGCAGGTCGTACTGCTGCCGGTTCCGACCTGGACACAGACGCTCGGCGGTCCGGCGCTGCAGCTCTGGACAGTGCACGTGTACCCCGCGGGACAGGAGCCCGACGAACCGTCGCAGCCGATAGTGCAATAGGCCGCCGACTGCTTGCCGTCCCACAGGCAGGAGCCACCCGTGCATTGATCCGCGCTGGTGATCGCGCAGAGGGCATAGTTGGACCCGGCGCCGCACGAATCCCCGAACGATGCCGGGAGATTCGGCGTCGTGGGCGAACCCGAGCAAAGCCCGCGCGCGCCGCCAGCGCTGCCGCCCGAGCCGGAGGGTGCGCCGCCAGCGCCAACGCCGCCACCGCCGCCACCGCCGCTACCTCCACCGCCACAGCCTGGCGCACAGAGAACCGCCCCGCAAAGCCAGGCCGCGGGAAACAGCCATCGGAATCGGCGAATCGTTCTAAGCGAGATCATGGTCCCTAGATACCAGACCCCCGGGACTTTTCGCCCGGAAATATGGTGCGCCGTCGGCGGATCCTCGCGGGGCGAGGAATGCCGTAACGATCCCGAACCGAGGGTAGTTTTGTCCGGAATGCCCCCTGTGACAGGGTAGGTGCCGCCCGTCGTGGATGCGCGTCCGCCACTTTCCGGCTAAACCATGCTCATCATGGAGTTTCGACAGCTATGTGTGCCTGGAGGCGTGGCTCAACATGTTCGAGTCGGGGGCGACCTCTACCACATCCATGCCTTCGACGCGCTGACGCCGGTGGAGGAGACGCTGCACGCGCACTACTCGCTGGTCGGGCGCGAGTACGAGTGGGAGCTGATGCCGCTGGCGCTCAATCAAGGGATCGGCACTCTCGTCTGGAGCCCGCTCGGCTGGGCGCGACTGACGGGGAAGATCGGTCGAGGCCGGCCCCGGCCGGCGGCGAGCCGCCTTGGCAGCCGGCTGGCGGCGGAGGCCGGACCGCCGGTCGATGCCTGACCGCCGCGCAGGTCGCCCTTCTTGACGCCGCGAGCGCGACCACGCCCATCTACCCGTCCTGGCATCAGTGGCAGTTCAAGGAGCGCAACCTCCCTAAGGACAGACCTCGCTGCCGTTGTTGTTCGTGCACGAACAGGTTTGTCCAACTTGCGCGGCCACACGCTCCGCCCAGCAGGCCGGCAGGGCATCGTTGTCGGAGATCCAGGGAGCCTGCCCGAGCGAGGTTAGGCTGGCGAGGCCAGCCAGACTGGTGAGGGCGGGGTTGTTTCTGATGGTCAGATCCCATCCCACGGACTTTAGGCCGGCCAACGCGTTGACGTTGGTGAGGACCGGGTTGCTGTCGATCATCACGCCCCCGCCGACGGCCACCAGGGTCTCGAGGCCTGACAGGTCGGTGAGATTGGCACCGTAGATTCCCAGGCTGCGGGTGATGCAGGTGACGCCGCCGAAGTCGTGGAGACCGAGGCCGGTGGAGCCGATGAAGACGTCGCCGTCGATCACGCCCGGACCGGTTGCGCCTTGCTGACATACGAAGCCTTCGGGCAGCGTGCCGCAGCTACCGGTACCGGTGTTGCCTTGGCAGTTGTAGAGGGGGGTATTGGTTTGCTTGGCGATCTCCCAGGTCCAGCAGGCCGGCAAGGCCGGGTTGTCGGAGATCCAGGGAGCCTGTCCGAGCGAGGTTAGGCTGGCGAGGCCAGCCAGGCTGGTGAGGGCGGGGTTGTTTCTGATGGTCAGATCCCATCCCACGGACTTGAGGCCGGCGAGCGCGTTGACGTTGGTGAGGACCGGGTTGCTATCGATCATCACGCCCCCGCCGACGGCCACCAGGGTCTCGAGGCCTGACAGGTCGGTGAGATCGGCACCGTAGATTCCCAGGCTGCGGGTGATGCAGGTGACGCCGCCGAAGTCGTGGAGACCGAGGCCGGTGGAGCCGATGAAGACGTCGCCGTCGATCACGCCCGGACCGGTTGCGCCTTGCTGACATACGAAGCCTTCGGGCAGCGTGCCGCAGCTACCGGTACCGGTGTTGCCTTGGCAGTTGTAGAGGGGGGTATTGGTTTGCTTGGCGATCTCCCAGGTCCAGCAGGCCGGCAAGGCCGGGTTGTCGGAGATCCAGGGAGCCTGTCCGAGCGAGGTTAGGCTGGCGAGGCCAGCCAGGCTGGTGAGGGCGGGGTTGTTTCTGATGGTCAGATCCCATCCCACGGACTTGAGGCCGGCGAGCGCGTTCACATTGGTGAGGACCGGGTTGCTGTCGATCATCACGCCCCCGCCGACGGCCACCAGGGTCTCGAGGCCTGACAGGTCGGTGAGATCGGCACCGTAGATTCCCAGGCTGCGGGTGATGCAGGTGACACCGCCGAAGTCGTGGAGACCGAGGCCGGTGGAGCCGATGAAGACGTCGCCGTCGATCACGCCCGGACCGGTTGCGCCTTGCTGACATACGAAGCCTTCGGGCAGCGTGCCGCAGCTACCGGTACCGGTGTTGCCTTGGCAGTTGTAGAGGGGGGTATTGGTTTGCTTGGCGATCTCCCAGGTCCAGCAGGCCGGCAAGGCCGGGTTGTCGGAGATCCAGGGAGCCTGTCCGAGCGAGGTTAGGCTGGCGAGGCCAGCCAGGCTGGTGAGGGCGGGGTTGTTTCTGATGGTCAGATCCCATCCCACGGACTTGAGGCCGGCGAGCGCGTTGACGTTGGTGAGGACCGGGTTGCTATCGATCATCACGCCCCCGCCGACGGCCACCAGGGTCTCGAGGCCTGACAGGTCGGTGAGATTGGCACCGTAGATTCCCAGGCTGCGGGTGATGCAGGTGACGCCGCCGAAGTCGTGGAGACCGAGGCCGGTGGAGCCGATGAAGACGTCGCCGTCGATCACGCCCGGACCGGTTGCTCCTTGCTGACATACGAAGCCTTCGGGCAGCGTGCCGCAGCTACCGGTACCGGTGTTGTTGGAGATGTTGTAGGGGGACATTTGGGTTTGCTGCGCGATCTGCCAAGCCCAGCAGGCCGGCAGGGCGGGATTGTTGGTGATCCAGAGATTCTCGCGGATCGACTGCAGGTTGCCGAGGCCAGCCAGGCTGGTGAGGGCGGGGTTGTTGTCGATGGCGAGCTCCCATCCCACGGCCTTGAGGCTGCCGAGCCCGTTGAGGTTGGTCAGAGCCGAGTTGTCGTCAATCCTGACAGAGCCGCCGACCGCCGCGAGAGTCTCCAAGCCCGCCAGGTCGGCGAGCGTGGAGCTCGTGATCTCAAGGTTCCCGGTGATGCACCACACGCCCTGCAGGTCGGCGATTTGATGGGTCTGACCCAGCACCACCGCGCCCTCGATCACGCCCGGGCCGCCGTAGCCAGCCAAGCACGAGGAAATCGTTGACGTGTTGGTGACCGTGTTCGTCACGGTGTTGGTCACGGTGACGGTCCCAGTCGCCGTACCGGTGGACGTGCCGGTCGACGTCGAGGTTTCGACGCGACTCGAGGTGCTGGTGCTGGTGGCCGTATTCGTACTGGTGATGGTGACGGTGACGGTCTCGGTTGCAGTCGCGGTGATGGTGCGTGTGTTGGTCACCGTGCTGGTGTTGGTCACCGTCGTGGTGGTGGTCTCCGTGGAAGTGTTGGTCACGGTGACTGTGTTGGTTACGGTGTTGGTCACCGTGGGCGTAAGCGTCGCTGTCGTCGTACCCGTGACGATCACCGTCGGGGTGATGACCGAGGTGAGCGTTTCGGTAGCTGTCTGGGTGTCGGTCAGGGTTTCGGTCGCGATGCCGGTCAGGGTTTGGGTCAAGGTGGTGGTGGGGTGGTAGGTCCACGATCGCGTTGCGGTGCCACTTGCCGTACTGGTCGAGGTGAGGGTCTTGCTGCCTCGGCCGACGTAGGTCGAGCCCAAAGTTCGAGTAGCCGTCGCGGTCACAGTCGCGGTGCCGGTCTGGGTTCCGGTGCCGGTCACCCGGGCGGAAACAGTCTTGGTCGCAGTGCCATTGAGGGTGTTGGTCACGGTGGCAGTCACCACTTTGCTGGCAGTGCCGAGGAGGAATTGTGTGGTGGTTGTGGTGATGGTCTTGCCCAGCCCCCTCGACCACGAGACGTTGGACACGGTGGCCGTGTTGGTTGGGGTGACAGTGCCGGTCAAGACAAAGGTCTGCGTGCTCGTGAGCAGCGTCGACAAGGTGGTGGTGCTGGTTGCGGTACTCGAAGACGTCGCGGTTTGGGTATAGGTCATCGTGCTGGTGGCCGTCCCGGTGACGGTCGCGATCGCGGTAATGGTCGCCGTCGTGGTCTGGGTCTGGGATGTTGTTTGCGTGATGGTCCCAGTTTGGGTCCCCGTCGCGGTCGTGCTCGTCGTGGCGGTTCGTGTCTGACTTGCAGACACCGTGCCAGTCGCGGTCGCGGTGGCGGTCGTCGTCTCGGTTGCCGTCGCGGTTTGCGTCTGACTTGCGGTGTCTGTTTGAGTCGTAGTCTCGGTCGTCGTGTTAGTATCGGTCGATGTGACAGCGTGGGTGGTCGTCGAGGTCGTGCTCGTGGTCATGGTCAGCACGCCGGTTGCCGTCTGTGTCTGCGTCGCGGTCTGCTCCGCCGTGAAGCTCACGGTTCCCGTCCCGGGCGATCCATCTGCGACGCCGGCATCGACTTCCGGCGGATTCTCGGCCTTGATCTTGGCGGTCAGCCGATCTCGGGCCGGGCCTTGTCTGTCGATTGTGGGCTCGGGTCCGCAGCCAACGATCAGGATCACCAAGGCAGTCGCGAACAAGGGACGTAGCGTGGTCATCGTTCCGCCTCCAGACGTGCACAACGGATCTGCTGAGAGTCGGGCCAACTGTACACCGATTACGGGCCGCTTGGAATCCCGACGTGTGCGACGCGTGCGAGGACAACCAACTACGGGTGCTCGAACGCGGCCGGGGGGCGGGGGAGTTGCGTCCGGAACCTGGACCTGGACCACAGTCCGCTCGGGGGGATCCAGATGTAGACAACTGCGGCTGCGAGCGTGAGAATCGGGTCTCATGAGGGCAAGGTCAACGGCACCCATCCTTCTGCTGGCGCTGGCGATGGTCGCAGCGAGCTGTTCGAAGAGTAACTCCCCCGGGGCGGGAGTTGACAGTGGCGGCGGCGGAACGGGGGACGCCGTGGCCACGTCGGACGCGGGCGACGCCGGCGGCGGTGGCGTGGCACAAGGTGGCGCAGGCGCTGGCGGCACTACGGACAGTGGCGGAGCCGGTGGCACGAGCACCAACGCGGACGCCGCCCCGCCCCCCATGACCCAGATGCGCTTCCTTCAGGTCTTCGACAACGGCGGGAGCCGGGCGCGTTCGACCTGTGGACCCAGCTTTCCGACTGGTCGTGGTATTCCGTCTACCGGCACCTCAATTACGGCCAATTGACCGACTTCATCCAGGTGCCCAACGGCACGGGGAACAACACCATCATCTGGTACGTGCCGGCAGGTGCCGATCCAGCAATGTACGAAGTCAGCATGACCGACTCTATGAACTTCCACATCGCGGCCTCCGACACCGGCAAGCACACGATCTTCTCGTACTTCGTTGGCTCGCCTTCGGACTGGGCGCACATGATGGTTGCGGAGGGGTACTATCGGCGTCTGACGGTCGGCACCTATCAGTTCTCGCTCTACGCCGGCGACAGCACGAACTGTGAAGGCAGCCTGATTGCGACCACGCCACCCACGCAGCTCGTGGACGGCGATGTCTGGCACCTTTATGCGATGGGCGACGCGACCAACGGCTTCGCGCTGATGCCGGTCAAGCTGGGCCGCAACTGAGGTGGTCTAGTACCATTCCGCCTATGAAATCGCTTGGCGCTTGGGTCTGCTTTCTCATGGGTGCCCTGACCATGTCGTCCGTGGGTTGATCGAGCGGCTCGAAGCAAACCGCCGATGCAAGTCCATTGGGTGATACGCCGATTGCCGACGCCGGGGCGGAGCCCGTAGCGGATGCGCCTGCACCCGATTTCCCGACGGGGTCGAATTGCTCGTGGCGTCCGGCGACCCGTACGTCATGGTGGTGACCGACAGCGAGCTCTACTGGGCAAACAAAGGCACCATCCATCGCGTGACTCTCGGTGACGGGGTCGACCAGGTCCTTCTCGATCGCACCTCGACGGACAACAACTTCAACGACCTCGCGGTGGATGCCACCACCCTCTATTTCACCGAGGGCGGCCTCTACCAGCCGTATCGCGTGGCCAAGATGCCGCTCGACGGCAGCAGCGCCCCCGTCACGCTCGGTGGCAACATCAGCCCCTGGTATATCGCCTTGGCGGGCGAGTACGTCTACTTCTACGACGCCAACGTCGAGGAGATCGACCGCGTTCCCATCGCGGGCGGGACCGTCACCGCGCTGGTGGACAACGTGAACCCGGATTCCTTCGTCCTGGCGAACGGGCACATCTATTTCACCGACCAGGTCACGCCGGTGCAGGATTCTCTGCTGTCCATTTCGCTCGACGCGCAGGCGAGCTCGCCGGTCGACGGCGGCACGGACGGTGGTACGGGCGGACTTGTGACCCTGGCCTCGAACAACGCAGGAATCGGCGGACCTGCGTTCGACGGCGGCTACCTTTTCTACCTGGACGGCGGCAACGTGCTGAAGATCCCGGCCGGGGGTGGTACGGCGACCGCATTCCAAAGCCAACAGAGCGCGACCCCCATGGGGCCGATTGCGGCTGGCGGTGGCAATGTCTACTGGGCCACGGGCAGCCAAACCTGCGACAACATCGTGCGGGCCACGACGGATGGCTCAGGGCAAACCACGATTGTCCATGCCCTTGAAGATCCCAGGAGCTTTGCCCTCAACGCCACCCACCTGTTCATCATGACCGGAAGCCAGCAGATCCTGCGCGTCCCTCGCTAAGCGCTGGGTGCGATTGCGGTGATCCCCACCGCAACCTCGCGCAGGTCTTCTCAGGGCTGGCTATCTGCGACCGTGTCCGCCTCGGTTGTCGTTGCCCTTGCCGGGGCCGGGGCCCCGGTTCGGGCCGCCGGGTGCGGGACCCCGGTTCGGGCCGCCCGTTGCGGGGCCCCGGTTCGGGCCGCCCGTTGCGGGCCCCCGGTTCGGGCCGCCCGTTGCGGGCCCCCGGTTCGGGCCGCCCGTTGCGGGCCCCCGGTTCGGGCCGCCCGTTGCGGGCCCCCGGTTCGGGCCGCCCATCGGTCCACCGCCGCGAGGTCCCTGCTGACCGGGTTGGATGCCGCGGCCGTCTTGTCTCGGCTGGCCAGGCGGCCCCTGAACTGCCCTCCCTCGCATCCCGCGTTGCGGCTGGCCCTGGGGAGCCGGCTGCGGCCCACGCATTTGCCCAGGCGCTACCGGTCTCCGCTCCATTCGTTGAGGATTCCCCCTGGGCCCGACGGGCCGCGGCTGCATGCCCTGAACGCCCCACCCGTTATGCTGTTGCCAGTGCTTGTCCTTTTCCCAGCCACGCCAGTTGCGCTGCATTTCGGCCTGCGGAATGCGCTCGTGATTCCATTCGTGTCCTCTCCAGCGGTGATCCCGGTAGTCGTTCCTCCATCCACGTGGCACGTTTCTGTAGAAGGACGGAGGCGCCTGACGATAGAAGGCCCATCCGCGGTCGTAATGGCGAGAGCGATACCAGCGCCCTTCCCACGGACGCCACCACCAACCCCCGCTGAAAAAGATGTCAGCTTCGACATCGGGCACGGCGTAGACATTGGTCTCAGGGATGACGACCACCTCCGGGGGCGCGGAAAAGACAATGGGTGGAGGCAGGGGCACATTGACGCTCACGCTCACGCCAATCTGCGCCCTCGCGGAAAGCGGAACGAGAACCGCTCCGAGCAGAAACGACGTTCCTATTATCGCCTTTTTCATTCTCGTCCTTTCGCAGGTTGTCCTGTGGCGAATCTTACGCCATTTGGCGTCCCAACGCCCGGCGTCCACGCGATCCCCAACCGAGGGTCCACGCGATCCCCAACCGAGGGTAGTTGGCGATCCCCAACCGAGGGTAGTTGATCCCCCGATCCCCCAACCGAGGGTAGTTTCCGAGGGTATCCCCATCCCCCAACCGAGGGTAGTTGGACGCGTCCGGAATCCCCGATCCCCAACCGAGGGTAGTTGGGTGTGTCCGGAATCCGGACACGGACCACGGTTCCCTCGGAGGAGATTCCAGGATTCCGTGGAAGTCCCAGGAGCCGCCCGTGGGACCACGGGAATCGGGGCTACTTGCCGACGAACGTCGTGACGGTCATGCTGGCGAGCGTGGCGGTGAAGCTGCCGCCGCTCACGGTGACCTCTGGGCCGGCGTTGAGGTTGTCGCTCGCCGACGTCACCCACGAAGACAGCGCGGCTGGCGCTGTTCCGCCCAAGATGGAGATCGGCACGTTGACCGTCGCGCTGCCCTTGTTGATGGCCACGATGACGAAGGTGCTGTCCGTGCCGCTCGCCTTGTAGGCGGAGAGCAGGGCGTCCGTGGGAAGGTTTCCCGTGACGTCCACCCGCGTGGCGCCTGGCCGGATGAACCTGCTGTAGTTACCGAGCGTGTCCGACCCCCGAGGCTCCTCCCGCGGACGAAGTCGTGTGGATGGGGCTGCGCGTACGTGCAACCGACAGGGCGAGCACAGCAAGAGCGCAGATGCCAAGGCGAATGGTGGTCTTCATCAGAATCCCTCCGTGAACGCCGCGGCCACTGGGCTCGGCTACTGGATCGTCATGCCGAGGAAGCAGTAGTCGAACGGCGTCGGCTTGGAGTCGCTGCCCGGCACCTGGAGCTGGACCACTTCGACGGGGGTACCGGACACGAAAGCCGCACCGCTCATATCCCAGCACGCGCTGTTGAGGCTGGAGAACGGGATATTGACGGCATTCGGACTGGTCGACGGCGGCAGGTACGCGCACCAGTAGTTGGTGCCGTCCCACAGTTGCAGCTCCAGGGTCGAGCCGCCTTTGTTCACGTAGCTGACGGTGATGCTGCTGCCCACGAAGGGGAGCGAGCCGGTCGAGCCGCTCGCGCCCGATTGTGCCTGGTTGACGTTGAATCCCGTGTTCGCCCAGGATTGGTAGGTGGAGCTGGCGCCGACGGTTCCCGAGGCGCAGAAGGAGGTGTCCGTAAAGGTCAGGCTGATCGATGAGCCCGAGCCGCCGGCGTTGGACATGATGAAGCCGCTCAGGATGACGGTGCCTGCATTGACGGTCGCATACCCGCTGTTGGGGTCGATCTTCGGGGGAGGAGGCATGGCCACGTCTCCGGAATCCTTGGCGTCCCCGTCGGGCGAACCGTCGCGTACGACGGTTGCGCCTCCGGCTCCTGCCTGGCCGCCATGGCCACCGCTGCCGCCGGTGATGCTCCCGCCATGACCACCGCTGCCGCCGGTGATGCTCCCGCCATGACCACCGCTGCCGCCGGTGGTGCTGCCGCCACGGCCGCCGCTGCCGCCGGTGATGGTGCCGCCACGGCCGCCGCTGCCGCCGGTGATGGTGCCGCCACGGCCGCCGCTGCCGCCGGTGATGGTGCCGCCACGGCCGCCGCTGCCGCCGGTGATGGTGCCGCCGGTGAGTCCGCCGCTGCTGCCGCCGTGGGGTACCGTCGCGGTCCCGCCGCTGCCCCCGTGGGGTACCGTCGCGGTTCCACCGCTGCCACCGTGACTCTCGCTACTGCCCTGAGCGTCCAGCGAATGAGCCGACATCCCGGTTCGCATGCCGCAGGCCGCCCATAGAAGACCGAGGGCGGCCCAAATCGGCAAGCCAATCGTCCCGCAAGTCTTCGAACGGCCGCTTTCTTCTGGGGTCATGACGATACGCTCCTCCTATGGATGGTGAGAGTCCCCAGCCTTGTGGGTGGGTCGAGTTTCTGCGCTGGCGGCTCCGGTTTCAACACCATTCGGAATGGGAGACGTCCCTGACGTTTGGCCATGATGAAGCAGCGGTTGCCGGGTCGTCGCGATGTGGTGTTGGTTGCGCACGAGCCGTCAAACACGGAGCACCTCGGGATCCGGCTGGTGGCGGCGGGGCTGGCGGAGGCGGGGTTTCGGCCGACCCTCGACGGCGCCTGAGGGTGCTCTCCGTGTTGGTCGCACGTGGAGTAGCCCCGAGGGATTTCCCTCGGAGCCCTCGCCAGATCCGTACCAGGAGACTTCCACCATACGGCTAGTTGTAGGAGGGCTTTCCAGCTGTGTCGGTGTGGCCAACGACAAGCAGGATCGTATTGGGATGTTTACCCTGTAATTCGACGAGCCCGCGCACGCCGTCCAGGCCACTCGGCAGGACGAAGCTCTTGCTGGTGTCGAAGAATCCACCGAACAGCCGCCCCCGAATCACGTAGGGCTCGATGCTGAGGGTGCGAGGCTTTGTTTTCGAGCTGGAACCTTGGCGCTTCGTCGCCGAGACGGTAAACGACCACGTCCTGGATCGGGAAGACTTGGCCATGATCGCCACTGCCACAACCCACTATAAGAACCTGGTAGCGGCGGCGCTTGGTCACAAGAAGGCCGGGGATGATACCCACTTCACGGTGAACAGCACCAGCAAACACCACGACGGCACACTCAGCGAAAAAGTGGAGGAACGGACCACGCGTAAGCGGGTGAAGAGAGACATGGATGCGCGTTTTCGCAAGGTTTCTTATATGGCCGCCGCCGCTAAATTCCTGGGCATCCCGGTCTTTGGCCCGCCCCCCGGCGTTGGCTCCAGCTTTGCCAAGCCCAGTATCAAGAAAAAGGGCCAGCCCGAGATCAGCGTCATGTACATCGATACTGCGAACAATCCCACCACCTACGCCTATTTCAAGGAGGAATTCAGCCCAGAATTCGAACCGACCAATACCCCCTTCGACAAAGGCTACGTCGACTACCAACGTCTGGGCACGCGTGGTTTTCCTCCCGCCGCTCACTTCTCCTCGGAGTACTACAGGTTCGTGCAGAGTTTCGACGCTAAGAAACCGGCGAATGAGGAGACGAAGCTGACGTTCGCCGATGGGCGCTCAGTTCGCTGCGACAGTTCCCTTACCAAACTCAAGGTCTCCCCCAAGAGCGGTTTCGCCACGCCAGGGCAGACCGGCCATCTCTATGAAATTCACGTCACGACCGACGAGAGCCTGTCCCGAGCCGTGTACGTCCAGGATGACGGAAAGATCTTCAAGGTGAACAAGGACACGGCCGGAAAATTCACTGTGCTCGGCGCTTTGATCCCGTAAGCGCGGGCAGCGGCTCAATCACGGTCAAGGCGACGCGTTCTTCATCCGCCCAATCCAACAGAGACGAATCGATCCCACCAGACGCGGGTGCGGCGGTAAGTAGAATGAGGGTCTTCTTGTTCGCCTCGTCCCAGCGCAACCGCCGGGCGGTGGCCATTGCACCGGACAGATCCTTCGGCCAATCACCAACCTCCCCTCGTCGCAGGCCACGCACGGCACGAGTCACCGCCACCGACTTGTCGGTAAAGGGGAGGACAAGGGTCGGGGCACCTTTGCCCAGGAAACGCACGATAGCCAAGCGGTGGCCTTTTGCCGACACGAATCTCGCCAGCAATTCATGTGCGGCGCGCACGAAATCCGTGGCTTCGCCCATCAAACCCGAGGAGTCGACGAGCAAAGCCACATCTGCTCCCGCGGCGTCGGAACCCGTACGGGCCAAAGCTTCCTGGAGGGCAAGGGTCAACTCTCGCGGCGAGGAGACCTGCAGGTGACGGCCATCGCGAAAGAGACCCGCCACCTGTTGCAGTGAAACTAGGCCGCGTTGTTCCAGGGAGTCTTCACTGCTGTCGTCTCCCCGTCCATCGCGGTCTTCCAGGTTGACATCAATGGCCAAGAGCCTGGCCTTGCTACGCCGAGCCCACCGAAGCACTTCGGCCAGGGCCTGGGCATCGACGCGGTTCCCTGGCGCCGCAGCATCGAGATCTCCAGCAATGCGTTTGCTCGCCAACAACACGATCTGCGGGGAAGATCCTGGCCGCCAATCGAGACGGGCAGCGGCAGCGAGACCAACCACGCTCGCCTCGACACCACCGCCACTCGGCTGGCCGGCGATGCGCCTAGCGCTCCGAAGCACCGCATACGAATCCGAATTCAGGGCCGCATCGACAGTGGCCTCCCGCACGCCATCGCCACCTCCGCAGACGACTAGGGCATAGCGGCCCCGAACCAATTTGTCCCGCTGGGCAGCCAGGGCCAGCGCCAATTCCGTCCCCAGGTTCCCTCCCTGCGAGCGGTTCACCACGAACGCAACTTCGGCTTCCCGGCCCGCGCTGTCGCGGGCGACGGCTTGCAACACCTCACCCATGGTCGTCGCCAAGGATCGTCGACCATTCGCCACCACGACCTCTCCGCGGGGGAAGAGGCTTACCAAATGAGGTAGCGACTCCGGTGACGGCGACGGCGCCACGGGTTGAGTTGCGCTAGCGAGCGAGAGCAACGCAACTGCGAGTCCGTGTCCCATAGTAGAGGACAAGATTACCCTCCTTGCCGGAGGTCCGGGATTTTCACCTGATGGTTTCTAGGGTTGTCCTTCGCCAGGTCGCCATCCGCGTGCGAATTCGGCCAAGCAGTGGAGGATCGTTCTTCCCGACGGTACCATCGGCACCACGACGGACACGCGGCCGGTGGAAGCGCAACCGCCCGATTTGCCTCTTTCCGCCGTAGCCATTCGGGCGGCCGGTAATTCGCGTCTAGTACGAGGCCCCGGGACAACAGAAGCTGCCGCCGGCTGTGCCCAGGGAGACCGTCGAGCACGGCGAGGCCAGCACGCTGGTCGTGCACTGGTAGTAGTGGATGCTGTGCGGGGTCGTGGGGGAGACGGCCCCACAGAACGTGGAATCACCGGAATATGCGGGCGTGCAGTCGCTGGGGTAGGACTCGTAAGTGCCTCCGTCTCCGGTACCGCACACGAGAGATGCGCAGCTCTCGGCGGTCGGCATGCAGGCGGCGCACGGGCTGGCGCAACAGTACTGTGCGCTACCGCAAAGCAGGGTGCCGCACATGGGATTGCCGTCTTGAGCCGCATCGTGAGCTGTCGAGCACCCGCTGCCGGTGCAACCCGCATCGGCTGCAGCCTCTGCGGCCGCGTCGACCGGCGGCGGACACGCCCTCGTCGTACACAGCCAGGAGCCGCCGCCCTCGCAATAACAAGTATTGCAGCCATCGCCCTGTGGACGCTGGCTGTTCAGTGGGTATCCGGGACCGCAGCCCGGATCGGCGTCGCCGGAGGCGGGCGCGTCTGTCAAGAGGAGGGCGTCGCTCGCCATTCCGCCGCTCCCGCCGGCCCCTCCGGTATTTCCGCCCGAGCCGTCCATCTGCGCCAAACTGCCATCGGCGCCGCCGGCTTGGTCGACGGCTCCGTCACGGCGACTCGAAGATGTACCCTTCGAGCTGCATGCCGCGCCGGCCAGCAGCCCCACGACCATCAAGTCGAAACTTCGAATGATTCGCATGTCTCCTGAGTATACGCCGGCTCCAGCCCGATCACTTCCGGCCTGGCGGCTTGACCCCGGGCGGCTAGCGACCGGGATCACAGTTCCAGGGTCGCCCTTTCGGATAGGCAGGTCAAAATAGCGGACTAGGAGAGTCCGCAATGAAGATCCCTCGCCTCGCCCCCCGATACCTCGACAACCCGATCGCCGTCGCGGCATGCTTCGCGATGATCCTGACCAGCGCTTGCGGCAGCTCGACCTCGAGCGGGCAACAGGCCCTCGACGCCCACGGCAGCGGTGGCGCGACCTCTGGCGGGACGGGCGGCACGAGCAGCCTCGGCGGCAGCCAGGGCAGCGGCGCCGGTGGCGCGACCAGTGGCGCGGGCGGCAAGTCGGGCGTAGGCGGCGCGACCAGCGGCGTGGGCGGTGGCCTGGGTACCGGCGGCACCATCGCGTCCGGGGGCGTGCACAGCACAGGCGGCCTAACCGGAACCGGCGGGACGCAGGGTTCGGGCGGCGTGCCCGGCAGCGGCGGCGGCAAGGGCACGGGGGGAACGACGGGCCTCGATGCAGGGGCGGACGCCGCGACCGATTGCCCGGCGCAGCTGCCGCTCTCGGGTGGCGTTTGCAGCGGACCCCTCACCTGCACCTATGGCCAGGCTAGCTGCTGCGGCATCACCTCGTCCGCCTGGACCTGCACCTGTCAGGGCGGCAACCTTTCGTGCAGCCAGACCACGGAGTGCAACTTCGTCTGCCCGGGCGATGATGGCGGCGCTACCGATGCCGCGCTGGACGCCGGCCGTGAGGATGCCCCATCCGTCGTCGATGCTTCGGGTGTCGGTGCGGCCTGCGGCGGCGCCGGCGATCCGGCCTGCGCCGCGGACACCTACTGCGAATGGTCGGACAACCTGTGCGGCTCGCGCACGCACGGCGCCTGCGCCACCATCCCGCGGGGCGTGCTCTGCGCCATCTCCGCTGCCCCGGTGTGTGGCTGCGATGGGAACAACTACCCCGGCGCTTGCAAAGCGTCCCAGGCCGGCGTCGACGTCAGCAGCAACGCCACCTGCCCCGAGCCCGCGGGCATGTTCCGCTGCGGTTGGAGCTACTGCCAGCACGACGTGGACTACTGCTACGCCCAGGTGGGCGGGGCGGTCAGCAATCCGGGCAACTACGTCTGCGATCCCTTGCCCGCGGCATGCAATGGGGTGTCGAGCTGTGCATGCGTCACGGGCGGCTCGACCTGCGCCGCAAACGCCCAGGGCGACGTCACCGTCACCCTCGCCGTGCCGTAGTGCCGTCCGCCACCGCGTCCATCCTCGCGGGCCCTTCGTGGAGCGAGATAATGGCGCCCTGGGATGGGCGAAAGCGGCGGCGGCGCGGCCGGCGGCGGCACCGGCGATCGAGGCGGTGCGAGCACCGGCGGCTCGATTGCAGCTTGTCGGTCAGTGGCGCGCCCGTCGCCTGCGCCGGATAACGAGCCCGAAGGCCGCGAGCAGCAGCGCTGCCGCGAGAGAAGGCGAATGTCCACCATAGCTTCCGACTGCACAAGTGCAACCGCCCGACGTGGTGCCGCCGGAGCCCGCCCCGCCACCGGAATTGCCACCCTGTCCATTGACGCCACCGTTCGACTGCGCTCCGCCCGATCCATTGCTGCCGCCGCTTCCCACGTTGCCGCCTGCAACCGAACCTCCGGTGCTGCTGGTACCACCGCTGCTGACGGTACCACCGCTTCCAGGGACGCCGCCAGTCGTGCCGCCCTTGGCAGTCGAGCCACCACTGCTCGATGTGCCGCCAGTCCGTGGCACGCCACCGCTACCGGTGGCTCCGCCGGTTCCCTCCGCGCCGGAGGTTCCACCAGTGGTCTGCGCGCCACCGCTGCCTGCCATGCCCACGTCGCGGCTGCCGCTGTCCCTTCCGCCGAGCCCACCATCTTGTGCCCCGCCGCTGCCCGCGGCGCCGCCCGCCCCGGTCGCCCCGCCCGAACCGGGCGAGCCCCCCGCGCCTCCGCTGCCGCCACCCCCGGGGACCGCGCCGGGACACGCGGTCGTTTCCGGATCCTGACCGCCGGCCTTGTCGATGCCGAAATAGGCAGCGAGGGTGGCTCCGTCGACCGAGACCGCGTGCGCGGTGTTGGCCAACACGAAGGTCTCATAGACCGTGTAACACGAATTCTTCCAGTACTGGTGCGTGGTCCCGCTCTTGGGCGTGTTCTGTTCGGTCCCCGTCGGGGTTTCGCTCAAACCGAGGAGGTTCGTCCATTCCTTGATGTCTTCGGCCACGTTCTTGAAGTTGAGGGTCGTGTCGCTCGCCCCATGCCAATGCTGGAGGCGCGGGCGATGGCCGGTGTAGCCGGGAAAATAGGAACGAACCAGGTCTCCCCACGCCTGCCCGGTCATGCTGACGGTGCCACCGGCGCAGGAGCCGCACCACTGGGCGGTGCTCCCCGTTCCGGTGGTGTCGTTGTAGTCGCTCTGGCCCCAGCAGCCACATGGCACCCCCATGATCGACACGCCGGCCATGAAGACGTCGGGGTACACGCCCAGCAGCGCCTCGGTCATGATCCCCTCCGGATGAGTCGCCCGCCACGTACACCCGGCCGGCGTCGCCGCTGTACTTGGAGATGTAGTAATTCACCATTTGGACGACAGCCCCCGTGTCGCCTCCGCCACCGTGCTTGAGGGATCTCTTCGACCCGGCATCCCAACAGTTCTCGCCGGTGGCTTCTGGGTAAATGATGAGAAAACCGTTCTTGTCGGCAAGCGTCTCGAGGGCCGACATCGAGCTGTGACTCGAGCTCGCAGTGCCCTGGCAATGGTGGCAGTACACCACGATGGGAGGCTTGGAGGCCACCGTGGTCGGGACGTAGCCGTACATGTTGACGTAGCTGGGCAAGCCGGTAACTCCCGCCCACCAGTCGCTCTGGTTCACCTTCGCGTACGTCCCCGCCTGTGTTGGCGCAGCCAGCAGTAGTCCAAGGCAAAGCGATGCGACCGCGAAAGCCTGCTGGTGAAGTCGTTTCATTTCCGTGAACCTCTCGGAAGTTGGCGTCGAGGACGCTGTGTTACTACAGTTCCGCCGCCTTCGAAATCCGGTCCATTGGGAACCAGAGCCGGCGCGCTTGACGAAGTGTGCTCCCGCCGGTGGCACCACGACCCGATGTGCGCGGCGAAAGGCCAGGGCCGGGTGCCAGCCTCGGCGTATCGTCACTTGGCGAGCGGCTTACAGGTCCGGCTCTTTCTATCGCAGGTCAGTCCGGGACAGCACGCCTTGCCCTCTCGACAGCTCTTGCCCTGGCCGGCGCAGGGGGTGCATTCGTGATACACGCTGCACACCAGGCCCTGGCAACAGTCCTCGCTGCGTTTGCAGCCGTCACGTTCGCCGCGGCACTTGGCCTGGCACACGCCCTGGCTTTTTCCTTCGGGCGCCACACACGCGGAATAGGTCTGGCAGGCGGGGGCGCGGCGATCGTCCACCTGGCACGGCTCGCCGGGCTTGGGCCGGCACAGGTCGTCGTAGAAGACGCGTTCGAGGGCGGCCATGTCCACCGGCGGGGCGCCATAGCGCGGCCGCCGATCGTCGGGCAAGCCCTCCAGGAACATCAACGGCAATTCAGCCTCGGAGATGCCGATGGGATCGGCGCCCGCCACCACCCGCGTGGCGGCGAGCGGCAGGCCGCCGGCCGCGCCAGGCACGCTTCGGCGCGAAGCCCGCTGCCCGGACGGCGCGTGCGCATCGGCCAGATCGAAATGCCCCGATTTGCCTTGCAACCGGGCGATGGGTAGGTCGAACACGCGCTCGAAGGATCCCATGGGCACGCGCAGGCGGGCTTGCAGATCTCCGGATAGCACCGATCCGTCCACGCCGGCGCCGTGCTCGTGCGCGAGGGTAAAGCGGTAGCGCTTGGGCGCGCCGAAGACGAAGTCGTTGTCCTTCAACGCCACCGGCTCGCGTACGTCCGCGGGCAACGGCCGCGTGTCGAGGAAGGTCTCGCGGTCGAGCGCCGCCTCGACGAACATGGGCAGGGTTGCGTTCGCCAAGGTCACGGTGCCGCCGGGTTCCGCGCCGACGCCGAGACCGGCGTAGGCGGGATCGACTCCGACGGCGACGCCGAGCGATGCCGATACCGTGGGCGACACCGTCGCCGCCACGCGCACGAGCCGATTGTTTCCCTCCGGCGGGCCTTCGAGCCACAGCGGGAATTTCCAATCCACCTCGAAGCGTCCGGAGATCGCGTAGCGGACGGTCAGGTCGACCTTCGCGCTGGCGGGGATGGGTCCCACGCGGAGGGGAACCATCGCGACCGTGCGCGTGGCCTCGTGGGTCTCGCCGAGAAACCCGTGGTTCACGGTCTCCTCCACCGCCGCGCCGAAGGCGGCCGACGCATTCCACAACGCGTGCGCGACTTCGCCAAGTCCCGCTGCCACGCCAATGCCCGCCGGATTGTAGAAATAGATGAAGCGCGAGGCGATGGCCTCGATGGGTTCGTTCGAATAGCACCGCGGCCCGCCGGGGAAACCATCCACGATGGGCTCCGACGCCGCGATGGACTTGCACAGTGGCGCTTCGTCCAGGCCCTGGGAATGATGAATCTGCCACGCCAGTTGCTGCGCATCCCGGAACGACTTCTTCGTGTAGTCGGCATCGTGGAGAAACCGGCGCAGCGCCCGCTCGCACGCTGCCGCTTTCGCATGCAGAGGGCTCGTAGGATCGTTGGTGTCGATCCACGGGATGTACGTGGGAGGCCGGGTTCCGACCCCCAGCACGCGCAGATCCGTCATGCCCGCGCGCAGGCTGCAGCGGTTGGCCACAATCTCCAAGGTGCCCTTCAGCAAAGCCAGGGGTCCGCGAATGCCCAGGAGGCCGTCCGCGTCGGCCGCCACCTCGAAAGCCACCTTCCCGCGCAGGTTGGGCTCGACCTCGCCGAAGGGATAGGGCACGGGATCGGCCGCGAAGGAAACCTCCGGGGCGAGGGTGACGGACATGCCTTCGGTGCGACCGCGCACAAGACGGCCAAGACCCTCCAATCGAACCGGAGCAAGAGAGGTGGGATTCTGCGTGGACATCCGGCACCAGGAATGGCCGACGCCCTCGCCCAGCGGCGGATCATTGTATGCCTCGGACCACGCGAGATTCGGAAGGCCGGACGGAAACAGCTCTGCTGTCGTCACGATACGAGGAAGGCCGGATTCGAACAGATCCAGCGTAACCCGCCGCGGCTCTTCCTTGGTGCACAGCTCGACCTCATCGCACGGGATGGCGGAACCCGAACCGGGGCAGACGGATCCGGCCTCGGGTGGATGCGCGGCCACGCCCGCGAAGCGTCCTTCCTTGGCATCGTCGAGCTGCCGCTCGAACGCCGCCAGCCCGGCGGCCCCGTCCCCAGATCCCCCGGCCGACGGGAAATCCGCCGTGGCGGCGTCGACGCACGCCCGCGCTTCCGGCGCGACGACCTGGGCGGCGCTTTCCGACGGTAGCCGCGGCCGGTACTGGCAGACGAAGCCCAGCTTGGTCCCGCACCCCGCCTCGATGACCGCCCCGTCCACGTCGTCGAGCGCGCGGCACGCTTTGGCCCGCGACGGGCCACCGATCCACGCCGGCGCCGAGAGGAGGCGCGCGAGGAAACGCCCTTCCGCAGGCGATGCGAAGCTGGCCAACGACATGCCCGCCTGGGCGCAGGCTTTCCCGGCATCGATGTGCGCAACGCCGGTCTTGTCCGCGCACAGCCAGTACACCGACTCGCGCCAGGGAAAGGCCCGGCACGATTCCGCCGGAGGACACGCCTTGCCCGGCGGGCAGGTGGGCAGATCCTCGCGCCGCAGCCGCGCCAGGCAATCGGGAATACCGTCGTGATCCGCGTCCACGTCGGGCACAGAGCAGCCGCACGCCCCGGGCGCGCGTTTCTTTCCGTCGGCCGGGCACGCGTCGAGGTAATCCGGCACGCCATCCCGGTCGTCGTCATTGTGGGCGACCCACCCCTTCCACCGGAAGGTGTCCAGTGCGAAGGGGGACGCCTCGATGACGGTGCCCGGCAGGACTTCGATGTCGCGGCCCACGAACCCGCCCCGCAGGGTCGTCCCTTTCCCGCCGAGAATCAGGCGCGCGTTCGCGGCGAGCACGGTGCCCGAGAAGAATTGCCCGATCGCGAGCTTCCGCACCCTGGGCGAGACCAGCAGGAAAGGCGCAGCCCCCTTGTCCCTCCCCACCTTGCCGTGGAGCTCGACGGCACCCGATACGTACATCACCACCGGCCAGTACTCGTTCCCTTGGTACTCGATTCGGCCCTGCCGGGCCACCTTCAAGGAACCCACGAAGTAGCTCCCCCGGGAAAGTTGCAGCACGCCGCCGCTGCGCACCGTTACCGCCCGGTAGGCGCCCGGTACGAGCTTCTTGGTCTGGTCTTTCGCCACCGCAACGTCGCTATTTGCCTTCCCCGGGGAATGGACGGTCCACGAGCTTTCGACCAACGGGAGCAGCAAGGCATCCGCGCGCGTTTCGCCCATGACCTTCGCGCCCGCGGCCACCTCGACGGACCCTGCCCCGCGCACGTCGCCCGCGATCTGCGCGCCCGCCGCCACCCGCACGGGCCCGATGCTGGCCACGCCGCCGGTCTTGGCCCCATCCCCGATCACCGTCGTGCCCTTGCCGAGGTTCGCCACCATGCCCCGCCCTCCCCTACCTGGATTCACCGCCGCGCCGCGCCCCAGGCGCAGCGAACCGTCCGCGAGCAGCGCCACGTCCGGCATGCGCAGGCCCCTCGGAAAACGCAGGGTGATGCGTGTGCCGCCGTCGGGAAGTTGGTCCCGGACCTGCGCCGACGCCGGCACCGACGCCACCAGGGCGCCCAACCAGCAAGACCAGACAAGGCGACGCGCATTTCCCTTCATCGTTCAGGCTCCCGGGTTTGGCTAGACTATCCCCGCGCGCTGCCGGGGGCTATCCCCCGGCGACACGGCTGCCAAGCCGTCAGGTGCGCGGGCAGATTCACCGTTGCAAAATCCTCGATCGTGGCAAGATCTGGGCTGTCGACGCGTTGTGCCTCTTCGCATTCCTTGCTGCATTTGGCATGGTCGACCGAGCGACAAGGGCGCCTCTAACAAGACTGGGTACATCTAGGTACCCGCAAAGGAGACTGCGATGGACAAGCGAAAAGAGCGTAGCCGATTTTCGTGGGTGGAGGTTGCCAGCCTCGCTGCGCTTCTTGTTGCCGGCTGCAGCAGCCCGCCCTCGGTCGGGGGCGTAACGTCCAGCGGCGGCAGCGGAGGGCCGCCTACGATTTCTCTCGGAACGGGCGGCGTTGCCGCTTCGAGCAACGGCGCAGGTGGCGATGGAACCTCGGCGACCGCCGTGTGGCCTCCGCCGGGTTTCATCAACGTGACGCCTTCGACCACCGGCGCCTACGCGCTCGGCCCGGAAATCTCGGGCGACAGTGGCGCCGTCGGGACAGGGGGAAGCACGGGCGCCGCCACGGTGTGTGCAGGCCTGTTCGGCGTGGTCCGCGATTTCAAGATGGGCAACCAATCCGGCGGGCACCCGGACTTCGAGACCATGCCATCGGGCCTCGACACCGGCATCGTGGAGACCACCCTGGGGTCCGACGGCAAGCCGGTCTATGCACACCCCGGAGGCAATACGTCGTCCACGACCGGCCAAGCCGAGTTCGATCAGTGGTACCGCGACGTGCCGGATGTGAATATGACCTTCATCTTGGGGCTGCACTTGGTGACCACCAACGGGATAGCGACCTTCTCGGCGGTGAAGCCGAGCTCCTTCTTCCCGCTCGACAATCAGGGCTTCGGCAACCAGGGCGAGAACCACAATTTCGCCTTCACCACCGAGATCCACACCGCCTTCAAGTACAACGGCGGCGAGACATTCTCCTTCGTCGGTGACGATGACGTCTGGGTGTTCATCGACAACCAACTGGTCATCGACCTGGGCGGTCGCCACGCGCAGATGAGCGCCTCGGTGAACGTCGACTCGCTCGGGCTGACGAAGGGCAACGACTACGATTTGGCGGTCTTCCACGCCGAGCGCCACACCACCGAGTCGAATTTCCAGATCCAAACCACGCTGGAGTTCACCGACTGCGGACAGGTGAATGGCGTAATCTACTGAGGCCGTCACGGCGATGGGGATCCGATCGAGTCGAACATGCCGGGCAGCCCCGCTCCGACGACCTTCTTCCAAGTGACCTGCAAGAAGTAAGCTCGGCACCTCGGCGGATGACTCCGTCGGGAGTTCCGCCAGTTCAATGATTGCGGTGCCGTCAGCGGGAACACGCGGATGGTCCTTGGGGAAAAACTGGCCGCCACCCTCTAGAATAGCCGTTCATGCGGGTTGACGGCGATCCACCGCTCGCGGTCGGACTGGGTTCGAGCGTGAAGACGGTGGGCCGCGACCTCTACCGCCGGGTTGGGACCGCTTGCCGCGATATCGGTTGTCGCGCCGTCATGGTTGGCGCGCAGCCCGACGCCGTCGACGGGCTTGGGGGGCACGTGCTTGCGGCTCCCGTCACGCCCTACCGATTGCTTTTTCCGCGGTGCCGCGCTGTGGTCCATCACGGCGGTATTGGCACGCTCGCCGAGGCTTTGCGCGCTGGACGACCCGCTGCGATCCTGCCCTTCTTCGGCGACTAGCACGACAATGCTCGGCGAGCGAGGTGGCTCGGAGCATCGGTCACCTGGTCCCCCGCCACCCTTCGTGGCGGCAAGTTGCCCGCGGCACTCGACGGGCTCGTCATCGACGAGGCGTTGCGGCGGCGGGCGGTGGAGATCGGGGATCGGGTGCGACGAGACCCCGACGGCGCCGTGGTCGCGGCTCGGACGATCGCAGGTCGAGGGTAACGGATCGCCATCTCTTCGGCGGTCGCGGCGCAAGCCTCTGGTCGGACGGAACCGCGGATCGCACCCGGGAGGCGCGCTACGGCCCGGCGTATCGGTAGAGCGCCTGGATTTCGGCGGCGCTCAAGGCGCGGTCGTAGACGCGGAACTCGTCAATCTGACCGACGAAATACGGATCCGAACTGAATTGCGACTTCCCCAGATAGGCGTAGTCGATCGCACCCAGGTCGGCGGGCCGAAGCGAGATGGCGCCGTTCAATGCAAGGACGCCGTCCACGTAGAGGTTGCCCTGTCCGGAGCCCAATACCACCGCCACGTGCCGCCAGGTGCCGGTGGTGAGCGCGGTAGAGGTGAGCTGCTGCTCGTTGCCGTACCCATTCTGGCTGATGGCGAAGACGAGACTCGTGCCATCGTTCTTGGGCACGAGGTTCATATAGCGCGTGTTGGTCGAGGTGTTGGTTGCCAGATTGGCGTTGACGCCCACGTCGAATACGCGCTGCCAGTTTTGGGAGGTTGTGACATTGACCCAGGTTGCGATAGTGATGTCCGTGGCATTCGCAAACACTCTCGTCGGCAGGGAAACGTAGCCGGATCCACCTGCGGCGAGAGCGAGTGCGTTTCCAACCTTGCCCGCTGGGAAGGAGTAGCCAGGGTTCGTGGCGGCAACCAGCGTCCCGTTGTTGTTATTGCCAGAGGAGTCCTGCAGGGTCGTGCCGGTAGGGCCTTCGCACTTGTAGTAGGCGACAAGGCCCGAGAGCAACGTGCTCGTATCCGGCGAAGTGTCAGGTCCCAGGTCGGGCCCCAGGTCGGGCCTCAGGTCGGGCCTCAGGTCGGGCCTCAGGTCAGGTCCCAGGTCGGGCCCCAGGTCAGGCCCTGCGTCTCGGCGAGTTGTGTCGGGTCCCAGATCGGGCCCAACATCGGCAGTCGGTGGGTCGCTATTGCCGTCGGACGGAATGCTGCCGGTTTCCTTGGCATCTGTCCCGGTGACGTCCTTCTGGTCAGAGCCTTGGTCCGTCTGGTCGGCAGGCGCATCGGGAATAGGGCTATCCGGACCCAAGTCCTTTGGGGCAGTCGGCTCATCCCCGTACGGCAAATCCGGGCCGGGTGGTGCCGTGTCATCGTTGGCGTCCGGACCGGGCTGCTGGTCTGGGTTGTCCGAGCAGTTGCGCGCGGCCGCGCACTCTTCGACTTTCTCGGGCTTGTTGAGGCTAACGCACCCCACGGCCATTGTCGCGGCGAGGAGAAGGATGAGCTTTGGAATTCGGACACGCGGTCCAAACAAGATAAGTTCTGGCGGCTTCATGTGTTCTCCATGTTCTTGTAATGCGCGCGCTTCGCGAAGTCTAGTTCGGGATCCGCTCCGAGGGTGATCGGGATCTCTCCGGGATCCGCTCGGGATCCGCTCCGAGGGTAGTTTCTCCCGCTCTCGGGATCCGCTCCGCTCCGTTCGGGGATCCGCGGGATCCGCTCCGCGGGATCCGCTCCGAGGGTAGTTCCGCGGGATCCGCCCCGAGGGTAGTTCTCCGGGATCCGCTCCGGCGGGATCCGCTCCGAGGGGGTCGGGATCCGCTCCGAGGGTAGTTCCGCGGGATCCGCCCCGAGGGTAGTTCTCCGGGATCCGCTCCGGCGGGATCCGCTCCGAGGGTAGTTCCTCAGAGGCAGGGAGGCCAGCTACACCAGGGGTAGTTCCGCGGGATCCGCTCCGAGAGTAGTTCCGCGGGCGGGATCCGCTCCGAGGGTAGTTCCGCGGGATCCGCCCCGAGGGTAGTTCTCCGGGATCCGCTCCGGCGGGATCCGCTCCGAGGGTAGTTCCTCAGAGGCAGGGAGGCCAGCTACACCAGCGCCGGAGCCACTGAGGGAGTGGATGAGGCGGGCTCTGGCAAGTCCGCTGTCTCACAGTCGACTTTGCCGAACTTGCGCATCCAGTAGGTTCCGAACGGGAATAGCACGCTCGCCACCCCAGCCAAGTGGCCCAGAAAGGCTGCGCGGTATTTCGCGAGGAAGCCCTTGTTCCGCAACAACGTCTCGACGCGCGCCCACTTGCCCTTCGCCGCAACCCGCGGATTCATCCCGAAGTGCGGTGCATAGCTCTTCGGGCAAGCGAAGGGATTCTGCGTGAGGATGCGGGCCCGACCGAGGACGGCGATACTGCGAGCGGTGCGGCGGCGGCGGTGCTCGGCTTGCTTGGTGCGCACGCGCTCGTTCACGAGATCGGCCCATTCGGACTGGCTGAGATGGTCGAAGCCGCGCGGTCGCGCGATGCGGATGGTGACGATGTCGGGCATGCCGCCGTTGTTGCGGAAGAAGTGCTTGGGCCGCGTGGCGACAAGCCAGCCACTGACGAGCGCGGTCTGGTAGGTGCTCACGCCCGGCCATTCCTCCACGGTGTCGACCAAGTCAGCGGCGCACGGATTGGTGAAGGCGTAGACCATTTTCTCGAGCACGTCGTTGGGCTCGACCAGGCGGACAACCGAGGTGGGCTCGGATGACCAGAAGTTTTCGAAGCGGCCGAGACGAGCGTTCTGGCAGCGGGCGAGCAGCCCGTGGAAGTGCTCGGTGAAAATGGGAAAATTGCCATCAGGATCATGGATGCCGGTGTGGTGGTGATTTGACATGGCAACGGAGAAATTGACCTCGACTTTGGCCCGTTGAGCGGCGAGGCCGAGGCAATAGAGGAAGGCGTTGTTGGTGGCATCGTCGGGGCGGAGGAAGAAGCGACGCTCGGAGCAACGGCGGGTAATCATGTAGTCGCAGCCGGGGACAACTTGGCGTGGGAGGGTCATGAATGCCTTCTCGGAACCGGGAGAGAGAAGTTGCGTGAAGAAGCACCCTCGGACCGGTATCTGGTATCTGGGTAGGTATCTGGGTATCTGGGACCGGTATCTGCGGTATCTGGAGGGATCTGGGGATCGGGGAGTACCCTCGGACAGGGATCCGCGTGTGGGGACAGGGATCCGTGAGGGGATCGGGGAGTACCCTCGGACAGGGATCCCTCCTGGCCACGCGGCCGACGATCCTTTAGTATCCACGACCGCGCGGCATCCCATCGCGTGTCGCGCGGGGCTTACCGAGGAGGACCATTCTGATGACGAATCCACGAGTGTTTGGCGGGCTGGTGCTTTCCATCGCGCTTCTGGCCTGCGCGGCTCAGGCCGGCACCGCCGAGGCAGACGGCAAGTCGATCCGCGAAGCCAAGGAACGGTACGCGCGCGGCCTTCACCTCTTCGAGAACGGCGACAACAGCGGCGCGCTGGTTCAATTCGAGCGCGCGCACGAGTTGGTCCCCAGTCGCCTTCTCCTCTACCGTATCGCCCTCGTGTACGTCGCGATGGACAAGCCGGTGGATGCGCTGGAGACCCTGGACGATCTCCTGTCCGACCCGGGGTCGCTCAAGCCCGAGTACCTTGCTCGCGCCAAGGCTGCCAAGGAGGAGCAGCAACGCCGTATCGGACAGCTCGACGTCAAAGTGAACGTTCCGGCGTCGATCGTGATCGACGGCGAGCGCGCCGACGAGGCCCCGCTTTCGGCCCCGCTGCCCGTGGCTGCGGGCGAGCACATCGTTGCCGTCGCGGCGCCCGGCTACATTCCCCTGCGCCAGTCGGTGACCGTGGCCGCCCAGGGCCACGCCGAGCTCGCTTTCGAGCTACAGCCGACGGAGGCCAAGCTGGCGCACGTGACCGTCCACTCCCCCTTGCCGGGGGCAGAGGTGCGGGTCGACGATGAGCTGGTCGGCACGACGCCACTGGCCGAGCCGGTGACCGTGCTACCAGGCAAGCATGTATTCGAGATGCAGCGGCCGGGCTACATGACCGCCCGCCGGGTGCTCAACCTGGGCGACGGTGTCTATAGCACGGTCTCCTTCGATCCGGACGAGGACAGCACCGCGGATGCGGCGCGTGGGCGGCTACGCGTGGAGGCCGGCGCGGGCGACGTCCAGATCACGATCGACGGCCGGTCGCGGGGCACGTACCATCAGCCCATCGTTCTTCTCGCCGGTTTGCACGCGGTCAAGCTGGAACGGCCAGATTTCGAGCCCCTGGAGCGCTTGGCCGAGGTTCCCGCGAATGGCGAAGCCGAGGTGAAGGTGTCGCTGCGTCCCACGGGGAAAGCGCGCGCGGCCGAGGTGGCACGCGTGCACTCCTACAAGACCTGGGCGGTTGCCTCGCTGGTCAGTGGCGCCTTGGTGGCGGGCGGCTCGGCCGGGCTGGCGCTGTGGAGCAACAGCAAGCTCCCAGCGGCCGAGGACAACCTGGCTCAGGTGAAGAAAGACTACGTGCCCGGGGGCACGTGCGATCCCAGCCAGGTGCTCAGCGACGTGCGAAAGAAGGTCTGCGACCAGACCATGAGGGATGCACAGTCCCCGGTCGACAAGTACAGGAACCTGCGTTTGGGAGGCATCATCGGCGCCGCCGCCGGTGCGGCCTTGGTGGGCGTCGGTGTCACCCTTCTTCTCACGGCTCCCGCCGACCCCGGACGCGACGACCGCGACGACATCTTCGCCGGCTCGCTGGTACCGATGCTCTCGGCCGGTCCCGATGGCGCAAGCCTGTGGTTGCGTGGGGAGTTCTAAGAAAAACAAGCCTCCGGCACCGAACACCGCGCACCGTACACCGCCGGTTTCGATTTGGGCTAGACTCGCCCGATGTCGTACACGGCCCTGGCCGAGCACTATCGGCTTCTAGCTCACCTTCGTCATGTCGAAGCCATCACGTCGTGGGACGAGTCCACCATGATGCCGGTAGGGGGCGGACCTGCGCGGGGAGAAGCCCTGTCCGCCCTCCGCGGCGTTATCCACCGGCGCGCGACAGAGGCCGGGCTGGGCGACTTGTTCGCCGCCGCCGCCACGGAAGCGGCGGACCTTTCGCCGTGGCAGCAGGCAAATCTGCGCGAGATGGAACGAGAATGGGTACGCGCGACCGCATTGCCTGCGCCCCTGGTCGAAGCGATGTCGCGGGCCGAATCGCAGAGCGAGCAAGCATGGCGGAAATTGCGACCTGACAATGACTTCGCCGGCTTCTTGCCTTTCTTTCGCGAGGTGATCCGGCTGAAGCGAGAAGCCGCGCAGGCATTGGGCGAGAAGCTGTCGCTCGCCCCCTACGATGCTCTCATCGACGGGTTCGAGCCGGGCGCGCGGGCAGAGTCCATCGCACCTCTGTTTGCGCGCTTGCGCGCCTACCTGCCGGGCCTGATTGCCAAGGTACTGGAGCGCCAGGCGTCCGAGCCGGTGAGCGTTTGTGACGGCCCCTACCCGGTCGAGCGCCAGCGCTGGCTGGGCCTGGCACTGATGCGGAAGCTGGGATTCGACTTCGACCACGGCCGCTTGGATACCAGCCACCATCCCTTTTGCGGAGGCGTGCCCACCGACGTCCGGATTACCACCCGCTATGCCCTCGCCGATTACACCAAGGCGATGGCCAGCGTCCTGCACGAATCCGGTCACGCGAAGTACGAGCAGAACTTGCCACGCGAGTGGCTCGAACAGCCGGTGGGGACAGCGCGCGGGATGAGCATTCACGAAAGCCAGAGCCTGCTGGTCGAGATGCAAATGTGTCGAAGTCGCGCGTTCGCGGAATTCGCACTGCCGTTCATCGCGCAAGCGTTTCCCGACCGCGTGGCCCAGGACCCCGCCGCCTTCAGCCCGGACAATCTGTTTCGCCAGCTGACCCGGGTCAGCCCCGGTCTGATTCGCGTGGATGCGGACGAGGCGACCTATCCCTGCCATATCGTGCTGCGCTTCGAGCTCGAAAAGAGCCTCGTGGATGGTTCGCTGCGACCAGAGGACGTACCCGAGGCATGGGACGCCGGGATGCGCGAAGTACTCGGCCTTTCGACCCTGGGCAACGACCGAGACGGATGCATGCAGGACGTTCACTGGCCGGCCGGTCTCATCGGCTATTTTCCCGCCTACACCTTGGGTGCGCTCACCGCCGCGCAGCTGTTTCTTGCCGCGAGTCGCGCCCTTCCCGACGTCATGGATCAAATACGCCGGGGGGAATTCGGCGCCCTCGACGCTTGGCTACGCGAGAAAGTCTGGAGTCAGGGGTCGTTTCTCGGCACCTCGGACCTGATCGAACGCGCCACCGGAAGCCGGCTGACCACGCAGGCCTTCGAACAGCATCTCGAGCGCCGTTACCTGCGGGGCGAGGCGTAGGAGCGGCACCAGGCAGAAGCCCGCCAGCGACGCGACGCTTGCGACCGGCGTCCGGTCGTCGCGCTCTTCCGCGGCGCGATCTTCGCCCCGTGCAACCTCACTGGAGAACCGCCGGCGACGGATTGTCGGTGTAGACGTCGGGGCAGCGAGGCTTGGTCACGTCGCTGGGACACTTGTCCATGAGGTTTTGGTAGTACGACAGATCGTGGGCGGGCGTGGCGTATCCGCTCGGTATGGTGTGCTTGGAGACGCCGGCAAAGTACACCAGACAGGCGTCGCGCCACCAGCGGGCTTCGTAGTGTTGGATTTGCAGGAAGTCGCCGACGTCCTTGAAGCGCTTGGCGTCGATGTACCCTTGCAGTGCGCTCCACGTGTCGCGCATCGTGCCCACCTCATCGACGCCGTGGCTGTAGCGGTAGACCAGCTCGTTCCAGATCGAACGCCCCGACGAGCTCAGCTTGTCGTCCCAGCCCGCGTGCTGGAAGAAAAGCAGGAAATTGTCGGGGATGGTGCTGCGGCTTGCGAATTGGTCGCGAACCGTCGTGAAATACTGTGAAACGGCGTTGCTGCCTGTCGAGGTACGATCGAACCCGATGCCGGTGCTGTCCGCCTTGTGGAAGTAGACCGGGTTCCAGTCTGCCTGGCTGAGGTTGCTGACCCATGGCGCTGGACCGTAGTGATCATCCGTGCCCATGAGGTGTGCCAGTCCGATGGGGGTCATGTAGTCGACCGCCGTCTGACGGGAGCCCATCATCATCGTCGTTACCGGCCCGACGAAGGCGGGATCGTTGGTGAAGGTCTGGCGGATCCACTCGTTGGCCACGTCCTGCGCCGAGATGTCCGGATCCCACGCCATACGGCCGAACACGTACCAATTGGCCTGGTTGAAGTGCGAGCCGGTCCAGTTCGTGTCGTTGCCGATATTGGCCACGCCTGCGATCGCCGTCGTGGCGTAGCCATGCAAGGTGCCATCGATGACCCGTGCAACCGTCGACCCTTGGCCCTTGGCGTAGGTGTCGGACTTCAGGACCTCCTCGTAAAGTGGCCCCAGATAGACCAAGTGCGTGTCCTCGCCGAGGTATTCCTTGGTGATCTGCAGCTCCAGGCCGAGGGGCGTGCTTGGCATGGCGCCGAAAAGTGGGCTGAAGGGCTCTCGCGGCTGAAAATCGAGAGGTCCGTTCTTCACCTGAACGATCACCTTGATCGAGAACTTGCCGTCGAGAGGCTTGAACTCGTTATACGCCTGAGCGATGCGATCGGTGCCGTTGTCGCTGTACACGAAGGCTCGCCACATCACGATTCCACGTCCTGCCAAAGCGCTCGCAAGCATGTTGGCGCCATCGGCATGGGTGCGGCCGTAGTCGCCCGGTCCTGGTTGTCCCTCGGAGTTGGCCTTCACCAGGAATCCACCGAAATCGGGGATCTTCTGGTAAATGGTGTTCGCCTCGGTAACCCACCACTGCTTGACGGAGCTGTCGAGCGGGTCCGCGGTGCTCAGTCCCCCGATCTGTTTCGGCGCGCCGAATTGGGCGGAGAGATACACGGCGATCCCATACGGGCGAAAGGCGGTGGCCAGGGCCGCCACTTTGTCCAGATAGCTACTGGTCAGAATCTGGGAGTCGGCGTTGACGTTGTTGAGCACGACGCCGTTGATGCCAATGGACGCGTTCGCTCGCGCGTAGTCTTTGTACCGCGTAGAAATGGTTCCCGGTAGGCTGCTCCAATTCCAAAGCGACTTGCCGGCATATCCGCGCTCGATGCTGCCATCGAGGTTGTCCCAATGGTCGAGAATGCGGTGCTGGATCTTGGGGGCCTCGCCGAGCGACAAGCCTTGGACCGTGCGATGGCACTGCAAGTGGCGAAGCAGGGCGAAACAACCACGGAGCACGCCCACGTCGGTGTTTGCCGCGACCACGATCGCCTTGTAGCCTCCGGTCGTCGTCGCTTGCACGACGAAGCCCTCGCTGCCAACCGCCGTCAGCGCGGCGCCGAGCGACAAAGCCTTCACGATGGTCGAGGAGTCCGGCGTTCCCAGCACCACAGCCCCGTCGGCATTCGCTTGATCGCTGACGGATACCGTCGTGCCCGTCAGACCTGAGAGTCCTTTCACCAGCTCGGCCTGAGCGGCTTGCAGGGTGTCCGAGCTACCCGCCTTCACCACGTAGCCGAGGGCAGCCTGGTACTCCGCCAATAGGCCAGGAAGGGGAACCTTTACGTAGCGCAGCCAAAGCTGCGAGCCATCCTCGTCGGCCGGGGGTTGAGCGGGCTTGGTGTACTGGTCTGTTCCACCACCCGCGCCACCGCCACCTGCTCCCGAAGCGCCGCCCGTCACACCACCGGCCCCACCAGTATTGCCCGCCCCGCCTGCCGAGCCGCCGGTCGCACCACCTACCCCGCCAGTATTGCCCCCGGTACCGCCGGTCGCGTTGCCGGCCGCGCCGCCCGTCCCGTTACCTCCCGTGCCGCCCGTCGCGCTGCCTCCCCTGCCGCCGGTCGCGTTGCCTCCCGTGCCGCCGGTCGCGTTGCCGGCCGCGCCGCCCGTCGCGTTGCCGGCCGTACCGCCCGTCGCGTTGCCTCCCGTGCCGCCCGTCGCGTTGCCTCCCGTGCCGCCCGTCGCGCTGCCCCCCGCTCCGCCGCTCGTGGCGCTGCCGCCGCTGCCATGGCCCCCCTGCGGCGACGTATTCGCGGGTTGTCCAGAGCCGCAAGCCGAGATGAAGAACGCGATCCAAAGTCCCGTGATCGATACTCGTACCTTGCTCATTGCGCTGGCCTCTGTTTGGTATGTCATCGTGCCCACGATGGGAAAATCCAAGCATAACGCCCCCTGGGGGTGCCCCCTGGAGGCGCCGGAACCTTCTTTTCGGAATGCGTAGGCGGCGCTGGGAGAATCGACCGGCGCGATGTTGACCTTCTCTCGTTCCTAGCCGATTCTCATTGATCGGTCGAGAGCCGTTTGGACATTAGGATCATGAATATGCGTCATCCTTCGTCTTCCACGGCCGGCGCCTCGCGTATCCACGTAGCCTTCTTGATCGCGGCAGTGACTTTATCCGTTGCGGCGTGTTCCTCGAATTCTTCGGGCGCCGGCTCGGGGTCTGGAGGTTCGAGCAAGGCTGCGGGCAGCGGTGGCCTGGCAACGGGCGGTGGCATGACCGGACCTGGGGGAGCGAGCGCCTCCGGCGGCGTGTCGGGCGCCGGCGGGATCGGCGGCGTCACGGGCGTAAACGGGACGGGTGGTACCGGCGCGACGACGAGCGCGACTGGAAAGGGTGGCACCGTGGGCAGCGGCGGCAGCTCGGGCAACGGCGGCGGCCTCGGCATTGGTGGAATTGTTGGGACTGGCGGACTCTCCTCATCCGGCGGGACCGATTCGTCCGGTGGCAGCGTCGCCGCGGGCGGCAACTCGGCCGCAGGGGGCAGCACCGCCTCCGGCGGCAAAACTGGGGCGGGCGGAATTTTGGCCGCCGGCGGCAGCTCGGGCAACGGCGGAACGATTGCAACCGGCGGGATCCAGGCGACCGGCGGCAGCTCGGCCACCGGCGGAACGCAGACGGTTTCGGCCCCGCTCGCGTTCCCCGGGGCCCAGGGTTTTGGCAAGAAGGCGACGGGCGCACGCAACGGCACCGTCTACCACGTGACGAATCTCAACGACTCCGGGACAGGCTCGTTCCGCGACGCCGTGAGCAGCTCCAACCGCTTCGTCGTGTTCGACGTGGGGGGCTATATCCAACTCGCCACGGCAGTGTCCGTCAAGAGCAACATCACCATCGCGGGCCAGACGGCTCCCGGCGAAGGGATCGGGTTCCGCGGCGGAGAGATATCCTTCGCCAACTCGTCGAATATCATCTGTCGGTACCTTCGCATTCGTCCGGGGAGCGAAACCGCCAGCACGGACGACGACGCGCTCAGCCTCTACCTAGCGCAAAACGTGATGATCGATCATTCCTCCTTCGAGTTTGCACCCTGGAACGACATCGATGCGGTCAGCGACGACTGGCAGAACCATCCCGTGACAGACGTCACCATCCAGGACTCTTTGATCGCCGACCCCACGGGACAGCAGTTCGGCGCTCACACCGAGTCCGTCTCCAGCCAAATGGCCTGGTATCGCAACATCTTCGCGAATTCCCACAATCGGAACCCGCTCGCAAAGATCAACACGGTCTTCGTCAACAACCTGCTTTACAACTGCTCGGCCGGATACACCACGCACACGAGCACCAGCTTTCAGCACGACATCTTGAACAACTATTTCATCTTCGGGCCGGCTTCCACGGGGACCGACAACACCTGGTACCAGATCGACCAGAACCAATCGATCTATTACGCGGGCAACCTCAAGGACGCGAATCTCAACGGCACGCTCGACGGGGCTGCGACGACGCCCTATTGGTACCAGGGGACGGGAACGGTGCTTGCCAGGCCATGGTCGAGCGAAACCAACGCGACCACGCCGCTCGACACCGCGTCCGCGGCTCGCGTCGCGATGTCGCTCGCCGGGACACTACCGCGCGATCCCATCGATGCCCTGATCATCAAACAGGTCATGACGTTCGGGAAAGGAACGACGGGGGCCGGCGCCAATACCGTCGGACCCGACGGCGCGCTCTACACCAGTCAGGCGCAAACCGGCCTCGCGAATAACGGCTATGGGGCGATCGCCGGTGGCACGCGGCCCACCGACGCCGACAACGATGGAATGCCCGACGACTGGGAGAACGCCAACGGCTCCGACCCAAGCGCGAACGACGCGATGACCAAGGCGGCGGACGGCTACGCGCTCATCGAGCACTACGTGAACTGGCTCGCCGAGCCGCACGCCTCCGCCACCGCGGGTGCCCCGGTAGACATCGACTTGTCGGCCTACGCCACCGGCTTTGCCGGCGTCTCCCCGACTTACGCCGTATCGGGAGCGCAAAACGGAACCGTCGCTCTCCAGACAGACATGCACACGGCGCGATTCCAGCCCACCGCGGGCTTCCACGGTCTTGGGACCTTCGCCTTCACCGTGAAGGGATCGGACGGCACGGCGTATACGAGTGACGTCGTGGTGCTGGTGGCCTCCTAGAGCGCCGAAGGGGTTGAAAGCCGAGCAAGCTCACCTACTTGCATGAGTTGGTTGCTTCCGCCTCGCCCCGCGTGAGCGGGGAGAGGCCGACACGCGAAGCGTGGCGGGTGAGGAGACACCACTTGTTCTTCGACGTTGGCCCCTCACCCTCGCCCTAACCCTCGCCCTCATAGGTGCTAACCACTTTTTTGCTAGCGATCTCGCGAAGGTGTACGGGGAGGTATGGGAACGAAACTTCTGGAGTGCGAATGGCCGATGTTGGTCCGGGAGCTTCCTGCCGGGTGGAAGGAGAGCGCGTTCTTGACGGGCGCAATTGTCATGGAGGACGGGCCACTGGCCGACCCGGAGAAGCTGCTACGGTTGCTGTTGGGTAGGGCAGCATCTGACGGATCCCTACGCTCCGTGGTCGCGCACGCTCGGGCAACCGGGTTGTGCGACGTGAGCAACGTAGCCCTGCACAAGCGGGAGAAGCGATGTGCGGACTGGCTGGAATGGATCGCGGACGACATGCTGGCGGAAACCATGGCTGGGCTGCCGTCAAGTCCCTTGCGCATGCGTCTGGTAGACGCGACTTGCGCGAGCCGGCCTGGCAGCACGATGGCCGATTTTCGCCTGCACGTGACTGTGGAGTTGCCTACCCGGCGATTCACCCGAGCGGAGTTGACCGACAACCATGGCGGGGAGTCGTTCGAGCGAATGGCGGTTGAGCCAGGTGATCTCTGGTGGGTGACCGCATCTATGGGACGGCGAATTCGATCGAGCACGTGACGGCGAGAGGTGGCTACGCCCTGGTGCGCATCAATGCTTCGTCGCTGCCAATGTGGAGTACCTCCGACGGGGCGCGGGTCGACCCACTGGTCGTGGCCAGAAGGCTCGCCCCTGGCGAGATGACGGAGATCCCCGTCGAGATCCGGCCGAAGTCTGGTCAGGCGATCGAGGGAAGATTTTGTATCTATGCCTTGCCCACCGAGCAGGCAGCCAAGGCCCAGAAGCGGACGCGCCGGACCAAGTTGAAGCGCGGCAAGCGACCGGGCAAGTGTTCCATCGAGAGCGCCAAGTACATCATGTTGTTTACGACCGTGCCCTGCAAGATGATGACGACCGCACAAGTGGTCGCGACCTATCGGCTGCGTTGGCAAGTCGAGCTTGCGTTCAAGACGCTCAAGACTGTGCTCAAGTTCGACGAGTTGCCCAATCGCCTGCCGGACACGGGCCGTACCTGGCTGCTCGCTAAGCTGATCTGCGCGCTTCTGCTGCAACGGTTGGCCGGCTGCCACGAGGCTATTCCCCCCTCGGACGTCGCAGCCGCTGCCTAGCCCATCATCCCGGCCAAGCCGGCTTTCTCCATTTCGCGCCATTGCGTTTCTGTCCTGTGCTCTGGCCGATGCCATTCTCGGTCGACTCACGCTGACGGCACGAGTTGCAGCCCTTGACCGCACATCTGAGTTTCGCGACGGCCGCCAGCAGTACCAGATCGACAAATTCGTCGTCCGACCTCGACACCGTCTTGCTCAACGCCTCGGCCTAGTCACGAAAGCTACCTCATGCAGGGCTCCGAGTGGTTAGCACCTATGACCCTCGCCCTCTCCCCGGCTGCGCCGAGGCGAGGGGATACAAATGCTCGGGTTCGCGCAAGTCATTGGATTCTCTGGAGAGTCAACCCGTTCGATGCTCTAGAGAGCGCCCAATGGCAACACCCTCTCGAACGCGCCAATCAGTCGCTGCGCGGGGCAGGTCAGCAGAGCGGCCCATTCGGGCATGCCTGGCAGGCGCTCGAGTTGCATGATTGACGCGGCGGACAGACCGTCGTTCCATCGCACTTGACGACGATGGCGAAGTAGAGCGAGGTGACTGCAGGCGAGGCGTCGCTGGCCGCTTGGTAGCGAAGATTGTAGACCGTCCCGCAAACGCTCGAGCTGGGGCAGGCGGTGGGGGCGATGCTAGGAACCCAGTAGTCCGCCGCCGTCGTTACGAAGCCGACGACCGAGCTGGCGTCACTCGCTATCTCGGCCGAGGCCGAGATAGCGATGGCGGGATTGTTGTTGATGAAGGTGCCGGCGGTTGGGACCTGGATCTCGAACACCGGACTGATGGCGCCCGCGCGGCCGAACGTGCTGTATCGACGCAGCGTGATCGGCGCCGCCTGGCTCATGGTGCCTTGGCCGATGAACAGGGTTGCTTCCGCGAGCACGATCTCTCCACCCTCCGGACCGACGGTCACGGTCACGCTGGTGATGGTGACGGCGTCTGTCCCATCCATGATGGCGTCTGTCCCGTTCGTGACAGCGTCCGTCCCATCCATGATGGCGTCTGTCCCGTTCGTGACAGCGTCCGTCCCGTTCAAGCTGTCCGGTACGGCTTCCGGCGATGCATCTGGGGTGGTCGGCGGCGGCGTGTCCGAGTCGGTTGCGCCAGAGTGCGTGCGCAATCCAGCCCCGCAGGATAGACTGGCCACAAGCGGAAGCAAGGCCGCAATTGCGTACCACCGATCCATCGGGATCCGGTATCCCATCGCGGAGGAGAATACCCGGTCTCCCCTTACCCGGCACGGGAATCTGGCCCCAAGGGCGAGTGGGATCTCCCGAAGGTCGACCGTTCGAAGCAGCACCGCACACCAGCCCTGCAATTTGAAGATTCACTCATTGCTTCATTGGCGAGAGTCGGACTTGCCTGTCTTTGGCAAACTGCCAACCCACGCGCTGTCGACCCTGCGACGATGAGCGGGGACAGCGGAACCTTGTCCGGCCCTCGCCCCGATGCTGGGTTGCGACCGCAGCTCCGAAGCCCTCCCGCGCACCGGCTCCGACGAGCAAAGCCCGTCTTCGCCACCGCGAAGAGGCCCTGGTAATCCCAGGGCCTCTTTTGTGCGCCGAGACAGCATGAGGTTAATCGGCGGAATGAGGTAACACCGGCACGGACTTCGCACTGCCTCCTTCCATGTGCCACGACGACCGAAATTCCAACCAAGGCGCCACCATCATTCAGCTTACGCGGCCGGATCCCGGCCATGCTGGCCCGAATTCGGCCAAGCCGCCGCGCTTGCTCGACCGTGTCCGCGCTGAGCTGCGCGCCCGGCACTACAGCCCGAACACCGAAAAGACCTACGTCGCATGGATTCGCCGGTTCATCCTGTTTCACGGCAAGCGCCATCCTGAAACCATGTCCGGGACCGACATCGGCGCATTTCTCTGCCACCTTGCCAATGACGCCAAAGTCAGCGCAGGAACCCCTTACGCTCCCTTCACAGCTTGGATGATCGTTCGAGATCTTGGCACGCGAAGCTGGGGGAAAAAGGTCGTGGGCCTCGACATCGCCTCAGCTGATGGCTTTCGGTACGTTTCAACGAAGGCTCGGATATTGCGCAATCTGTTTACGGGTATAATCCCGTTGCTCCCGGTGATAGAGTATTTCTACGTCTACTACAGCAATCGTCGGATAGGAGACAGGGTTGCCGGCACATCCATCGTGGACTGTTCTCCCGAGCGCAGTGGAAAGGGATCTTGGTCGGCCCAGCTTGTCCTCGCCGTCATCGGAGACTTGGTTGTCGTACGATGGCTTCTTCCTCAGCTTCTGCGCTTGATCCACCAGGGGCATGCCGGGTAGATGCTTCTCCGAACAGCGGTGGCAGTGACAACGGGACGAGGAAACGCGGTGCTGGAGGTGTATGCTGCCGAACAAGCCGTTGAAGTGGATGGTCGGCCGCAGACGGCCTCCCACCGCTGAACGGCAAGGCGTTCGACGGACCAATTGTGGCATCCACACACAAAGATTCCCCGCTGACCGACACTGCTCCCCTGCGACGGCTCTACGGTCTCGTTCCCTGTTTTGGCGCGTACCTCAGCGTCATGTTGGCGACGTACACTACATATAACGGCTGGTGTGGTGGCGGGAGCGGGCTCCTTATGCAGGTCGCCCTTGCTGCCATAGCCGCCAATCTTGGTGCAGCTGCCTTTCTCTTCTACTTCGGCGCTCCGGGACCCTTCGGAAGCTGGCGGCGCTGGGCGCTCTGCTTGGCCGCCACTGCCGTTTTAGCGGCAGGCGCAGGTTGGCTGTTTCTACGACTGAACAGGCCCTGGTGAAGGCCATCCAGCGATGAACCCTGGAGTGGACCATGGCCGTCATAAAGCCGTTGAAGCTGACGGCGGTGCCGAAGGGAAATCGTGTAGAATCGAGTGTCCGGCTCGGCGGCACCGCCGCAGGTGAACGGCAAGGGGTTGATATACGCTGCGGCAGGCAGGTTGGCAGGACCGGTGCGGTGTGGAATACTACCTTCATGGCCATGCCAGCTATCGATGTAGATCGTCTCAGTACCGATGAGCGTTTGGATCTGATCGGGAGGCTTTGGGACAGCATTGGTGCCGCTGCGAGCCTGCTTCCCTTGACCCCAGCCCAGCGGGAAGAACTCGACGGACGCCTCGATGATCTGGAACGTGAAGGACCGACTGGCACAACCTGGGACGAGGCGATTCGTCGCATCGGCTCTTCACGGTGAAGCCGGTCATTCTTCGGCCAGCAGCCGAGGCCGATCTCGCTGACGCAAACGGCTGGTATGAGCGACAAAAAACTGGCCTCGGAGCTGAGTTCCTACATGCCGCTACCCAGGCTGCGAAAGCCATCTCCGACTGGCCTGAGTCCTACCAGACATTCTATCGGGACGTTTCGTCGCGCGCCGATTCGTCGGTTTCCCTTTGGCCTTCTATATCGAGTTTATCCAGAGTGCGTCGTGGTGATCGCTTGCTTTCATGCCAGCCGCAATCCGAGGGTGTGGCGTCGTCGGCTCGAACTTGGCGATGGCTAACCAATAGGCGTTTGAGCCGTCCGCGGGAATAGCTGCGCCATGGTCCTGCAGAATCGGCGCAGCGGACGACTCAAACGACGTGTTGAACGAAGCCGCGGGTTCGAGAGGCGATCGGTGCCACGCACGCATGGGGAAAGAGGCACTCGATCTCGCAGGAATCGAACTGGGCGCGGGCGTCTCCGGACGCTCGGGGAGCTCTGAGGGGCGGCAAATCCGCAGACCGTGACGGGCGGTGGTCGTCGCGAGCTGGCGGTAGACAGAGGAAACTGGCTGTGGGCACAGACGTATCGCATGCCGTCGACAAGATATCGCCAGCCTGGAACAGCGAGGCCGTGGACTGTGGTTGTCGATTCACGATGGTGCCTCCGGTGGTGCACGGGAAGCGTGTGTGGACTGGGACAGAGGCATGGAGAGCAAGGCGCTTCCGCAATGGGGACAGATACCGAGGTCGATGCCGGTGAGCTTGCGGAAGAGAGCTCGCCAGTCGAGCGTCTCGTCCGCGGGCGCGTCTGGTACTGGCGCCGGTGTCGTCTCGCTGCGAGCGGATTGCCGTTCGATGGCGGACCGGGCGGTGGCGAGCTTGGAATTGACGTTTCCGACGGCATAGAGGCCAAAGTGTCTGATTTTCACGAAGCCGCGCGGCAGCACGTGCAAGAGGAAGCGACGAATGAATTCCAGCGGAGCGAGCTGGCAGACTTTCTTGTCGCGGGTTCGGAAGAGGACACTGTTGTCGTCCACGTGCAGGATGCGGTGGTTGGAGATGGCGACCCGATGGGTGTACAGGCCGAGATAGCGAAAGAGCGCGTCGGGCTTCTTGAAGGGGGCCTTGGTGTAGACCACCCAGTCCTTTCCGTACAGCGTGTTTTTGAGCCCGGCGAAAGCCGTGGGCTCAAGCATGCTGGCGACGCGCTCGGGAATGTGAGGCGAGACGGTGAGCTTGCCTTCGTCGAAGAGTCGCGCGAGACCGTCGAGGAATTTGCCCCGAAACTTCGCGCGCAGGACATCGACCGGAAGCAGGAATTTCTCGTACGAATCGACCCACCCGCTCTCGGCATCGAGGCGCCGCCGGTCACGATGCAATGAACGTGAGGATGAAAAATGAGATTGCGGGCCCAGGTATGGACGACGGCGCTAATCCCGAGCAAGCCGCCCAGGCGCTTCGGATCCCTGGCGAGCTGCAAGAGGGTTCGGGCGGCAAAGGAGACCAGGAGGTTGAGGAGGAGATCCTCGTGTGCGCGCACGAGCTCGCGCAGCTCGGCGAGCAGCGTGAAGACGACGTGGAAGTGGGAGATGGGCAGCGCGCGTTCCATCCGCTTGCCCACCCATCGCGCTTGTGGCAAGGCCTGGCACTTGGGGCAAGCGCGGTTGCGAGACGAGTTGTAGACCTCTCGCTCGCACCCGCAATTCGGGCACACGTCGCGGTGCCCGCCGAGGGCGCCGGTGCGGCAGACAGAGATATCCCGCAGCGCCCGGCGCTGCATCGCACCGAGCGCATGGGCTCTGCGAAACGCGTCCCCGTGACGTCGGAACAGCGCTCCGATGTCACGGTCAGACGCGTGCCCCCGCCTGGCCGAACAGGCGGGGGACCCGTCGTGGCCCGACGACATCGGTCAGCGTCGTCGACGCGTCTTCTTGCTCCTCCGTTTTGCGGGCGTCACCCGAATGCTGGCCGCGCGTGCCTGCTTGCCATTGCATTCACCCAAGGTGTCGAGGGGGCTGGTCACGCTGGCCAGGTGTTGCGCGGAGACTTGCAGATAGCGTGTCGTGTTTCGGATCGAACGATGTCCGAGCAACACCTGGATGGTGCGCAAGTCCTCACCTGATTCGAGCAGGTGGGTCGCGAAGCTGTGCCTGAAGGCATGCATAGTCACGCGGCGATGGATGCCGAGCTCGGCCGCCGCGCAGTGGACGGCGCGACGGACGGTGTCGGGGCACAACTGTTTGTCCGGCTTTTCTCCTGGAAATAGCAGTGGGCCGCGTGGCCTTTCGAGACGCCAATACTCGCGCAGGGCCTGCAGCAGACGCCGGGGCAACGGCACCAGGCGTGGCCGATCGCCCTTGCCGTGGCGAACGTGCATAAGGCCTGCCTTGCCGTCGATGTCGGAGATTTCCAGCGCCAGGATTTCGGAAATGCGCAGGCCAGTGCCGTAGGCGGTCATCACGACCATGCGGTACTTGATCGGCTCGATTTTGCCGAGCAAAGCTTGGACGTGGTCGCGGTCGATGACTGCGGGCAGCTTCTGGGCCACGCGCGGCCAGGGGATGTTTTGCACCTCGCCGGGACGGCCAAGCGTGACGGCATAGAGGAAGCGCAAGCTGGCGACGTACATCTTGATGCTGGAAGCGCTCGCGCCGCGCTCGTGGTGCAGCAGCAGAAAGTCCCGGATCTCCTTGCCGCCCATCTCGGCGGGCGAGCGCATGTGGTGCCGCACGAACCGTCGGGCGCACCACAGATAGCTTTTCTGCGTGCGGGCGGAATATCGACGGAGCTTGAGATCGGATGCCATCTTCTCGTAGAGTTGACCCATGTTTCGTCTCCTTGTGGTTGCCGGCGCCCGTCCATCGGGTGCCGGTGATCACAGGGTTAACCCCAAGTCGTGCTCTCAGAAAACCGGGCAACGACCGAGATCCGAAACTGCCGCGGCTTTGTTCACCAAGCCGTTGCAGCGGACGATCCCGCCGCAGGGAAATTGGAGTAACATCAACGAATCGTTCGTGCGGCAGGCTCGCCGCTGAACGGCACAGCGTTCGACCGACTTGCCGTGTAGCTACGAAGTAGGTACACTCGTGGATGCGTGAAACGACTTCGCTTCGAATGGGACGAGCGGAAGGCGGCCTCAAACCGTCGGAAGCACGGCGTGTCCTTCGAGGAGGCCCGGACAGTCTTCTTCGACGACAACGCCTTGATGCGCCCCGACGAGGAGCATTCCGATGATGAGGACAGGTTTGTGCTTCTCGGACTCAGCGGGCAGCTGCGAACGCTGGTGGTCTGCCACTGCTACCGTCAGCAGGACGAGGTCATCCGCATCATCTCCGCGCGCAAGGCGAATTCCTTCGAGCGCGGGCAGTATGACGATCGGAGAATGAGATGAGGAAGAACTACGATTTTTCGACGGCAATCCGGAATCCATACGCTAGGCGGCTCAAGCGCCAGCTCACAATTCGGCTCGACGAGGATACCATCGACTACTTCCAGGGGCTGTCGCGTGAGATGTCGCTGCCGTACCAGACGCTCATGAACATGTACCTGCGCGACTGCGCCGAGACCGGGAAGCGTCCTCATTGGTCCGTGCCTTCGACCCCGAAGCGGGCGAACAAGCCGATGAAGCGGACGGGCTTCGCCCGCCGCTTATCGGCATAGCGTTCGGCGGACATGGGCGCTGAAGACGGTTGCTCAGGACTTGACGTAGGTCAGGACTGTCGCGAGGCTATAGCCTCCGCACAAACCCGCAGGTGGCTGCGAGGTCACAACCAGGTTCGCGCCGTCCAAGCTCATCGAAGTCAGGGTAGACGCGCCTGCCCGGTCGCCAGGGATACACGGCGCATCGCCTGCGTTGAACACACATTGGGTAGGCTGGCAGTTCGTGATACCCCGCGAGGCAATGGAAAACGTCCCGCCCACGCCTGGTAGAAGAGCAAGCTCTTCCACTTCCGTGCATGTCGGTCCGGATACGGTGTTCATCAGTCCGCACGAGGTACCAGTGTTGCCAAACTCCATGCGCATATCTGCGATTCCCCCGTTCGTGTGGATGTCTTGTGTAACATCCGTGCCTCCGCATACCACGGAGACCATGCTCCATGTGCCGACGAAATCGGCTGGGCAGACTGGGCCCGCGTCGCCAGGCACACCAAGCTGATGTGGCCCCCCGGCTTCTGCGCCCGCAACGCTGCCACCACCGTCCCTCGCGGCGCTGCCAGGCTTGTTGCAGTTGAAGACCAGTAGCAAGGCCAGTGCTGACAGCGTTCTCATACGCATGCTGCGACGATAGTCCATTTCGCTATTTTGGGGAAGCCATGGCCCAGCACGGGGGATGCCGCCATAAAGCCGTTGCACCTGACGGCGGTGCCGAAGGGAAATCGTGTAGAATCGAGTGGCCGGCTCGGCGGCACCGCCGCAGGTGAACGGCAAGGCGTTGATATGGAACGACCCCGCAAGTTCTATTATTAGCTCTCCGGATCTTTTTCTAGGTATTGCCTCCGTCTGCGATTGGGGATGAAGCGAAGAGTGAGCGGTCGGAGACAAGCTTTGTCGACGGTGATCAAGCTGATATTCGAGGGTTGGTCGGGACGACGTACCTCAGAGTCTTTCATGCGTCGGGAGCTATCTCGGACTAGGCATCGCGGGTCGAAACCGCATAACGCGTTTCGAGGATTCTCCTTTCCGTGCTGACTTCGACCGCTCAGTCTTCGCTTCATGGCTGTTTGTGGGGTTGCTCGGTTATGCCGCGTGAGACGGGGTGCTCTTCTTTTGCTGCGACTCCACCATCGTGCCGATGGCCCAGATAAACCCGACCAACTCACGGGCCACCGCTGTGGCCACGGTACCGGCGTGCTTGCGATGGAAGGTCATCGTGGTGAATTTGCGATGCAGCCGCTCCTGGGCTTTCCAAGCAATCTCGGCCACACCCGGCGGCAGCGTGGGCAACAGCTTCTTGAGCCGACGGTTCAGCCATGGCCGGTGCTGCGCATGCCAAGCGGCTTCACCCAGCACGTGCCGCAGGTGCGCGTTACTGGTGCGGGTGAGACGGCCCTTGGATTCACGTCCACCGCTGGAATATTCCGACGGCACGAAACCGGTGTACCCCATCATCTCGGTCGGCCGGCGGAAGCGCTTGAAGGTTCCGACCTCGGTGACGATGGTGACGGCGGTGAGCTTGGCCACGCCTCGTAGCGCCTGCAGCGCCTCGATGACGGCGCGCATGTGGGCAGGCGCGGACTCCACCAACCGGTCGATGGCTTTGTCGAGACGGGCAAGCCGCTCACCCATGTGCAGCACCTCGGCGACGCAGTCGGCAAGTGCAACCTGCTGGGCTTCGTGCTCGAACTTGAGCGACTGCACCCAGCGCCACCACGGATGCGTCCAGGCGCCACTCTCGTCGGGTTCGCGCAGGCCGCGACGAAGCAGGTGCTTGACCAGGCGGTGCTTGGCGCGGCTCTCGTCGGCCTTCGCGGCAGCCCGCTGGCGCACGAGATCTCGCAAGGCCTCGTGCTCGGGCGTGGGGACCCAGACCGGCGTGAGGTCGCCGGCCTGGTAGGACTGGGCGAGCTTTTCGGCGTCGCGACGATCGGTCTTCACCTTGTCGCCGGCCTTTTTGGGGATGAGCGACGGTGCGATGACCTCACAGTCGACGCCGAGCTTGGTGAGCTGCCAGTACAAGGCGTAGCCCGTCGGGCCGGCCTCGTAGCAGACCTTCAGACTCTTGCCGCCGCCGAGCTTCTCGATGAGCTTGCGCACGGCCTCGGGGCGATTGGGAAACTTGCCCAGGCTGCGAATCTGTCGGCGCCCCTCGGCGATGGCAGCGGTGATGGTCTCAGCGTGAACATCCAGGCCCAGATATCGAGTACAATTGTTCATGACCGACTCCTCCGTTGTGGCTCTGCGTCTTGGGTTCTTCACCGGGCTTGAGCGTAACCCACGGTCCCGGTGTGAGTCGGTCGTTCCATTCTGACTAGCCAGACGGCGGAGGGACTTCGAGGTCGCGACAAATCTTGCGGGCAAGATTGTCGTTAATCTCGGTGTGACGAGGAACCGTCGAGGTCTTTCGAGCCACCGTATTCATGAAGACGGAGTGGCGCGCCCCCTCGCGCAGGAGAACGCACCCATGGCTCTGCAGATGGTGGACGAGGTCCCGACGTTTCAACGGTGCGCCGCCTGGAGCGGTTCTCGGATGTCGGCCTGACCGGCGTCCTGCTGGGCCATCGTGCGATTAGCTTCGAGCACCAACTCGACGGCCTCCAGGAGGTTGTCCCGCGCTTCGTCGAGAGTACTTCCCTGGGTGTTTGCACCAGGCAGTTCCTCTACGTACCCGATGTATCCCTCGGGTACCTTCCGGAAGACGGCGGTCAGTGCGATGTTCATGGTAGGAAGGATAGCGTGCAGGACGCTGGCTAACAAGCCGTTGCAGCAGACAATCCCGCCGCAGGAACATCGGTGTAGAATCGAGACGCCGACTCGGCGGCGGGCTTGCTGCTGAACGGCAAGACGTTCGCCGGACAGGACACCAGTGTCGGCAGCAGCGTCACGAGATCGCGAACAGGCGGGCCACCTTGATGAACGCATCGACGACGAAGGCGGCCGCGGCGGAGATCAGCAACGAAGGCACGAGCGAGCGCGGGGGCGCGTAGTCGGCCAGGACCAGGGATCGCGGGCGGGTGCCGCGTGGGGCAAGGTTGCTGCGGGCAAGGGCGAGCGTCCGTCGCCCAAGGGCCGCCGGCAGCGGGGGCGTGCTCGCGCGCGCCAGCATCGTGAAGACGGGGTCGTGTTCGTCGCTCATGGGGATTCCTCCTGACTACCGGGTTGGTCGCCGAGCACGGTTGCCAGCTCGGCACGCGCCCGGCTCAACCGTTTGCGGACCGCTTCGGGTGAGATCGCGAGAATGGCCGCCGCGTCTTCCGAGCTCAGCTCCTCGAGGACGCACAGCACGAGCACTTCGCGGAAGGCTTCGGGCAGGCGAATGATGGCGGCGCTGGCGCGCGCGAGGTCGAGGCGCGCGGCCAGCGCTTCGTCGCCATGGCGCGGCGTCTCGCCCGACAGGTGGAACAGCAGGCACTTGGCCGCGTCCGCTCGCTTGCTCCGCCACGACATCCGGTGGGCGTTCCGCGCTATGGTGTAGAGCCAGCGCAAGAGCGACGAGTCTTCCCGCAGCAGATGGGCATGGCTCGCGGCCGCGAGCCACGTCTCCTGGAAGAGATCTTCCGCCAGGCTCTCGTTTTGGGCCAAACGTACGAGAAAGCGCCAGATACTGTCGGCAAAGCGGCGGTACATCTCGTCGAAGGCGCCGGGTTGCCCCGCGATGAGGCCGCAGACGACGTCTCGCTCGCTTCTCATTCCTTCGTCTAACTCACCACACGGCGACCTGTGACGGAGAAATTTCTCGTCACGCGCCGGCCCCGCGCGCATTGACCGTACAGAAACGAGGACAAAACCATGAGCACGCTCCTTACGGCCTTCCTGCTTGGTGGTCTCGGGATGTACCCCATCCTGGTGACCGGTCTCATCATCATCGTGGCATCGATCCGCTACGCCCTCGACGGCGAACCGATCCGCTTGCGTTTCATCGCCACCACGGCGATCGCCATGGTCGCCATGATGATGTTCTGGACCCTGTGCGACGTCGTCGTCATGTTGCGGGGCATGTACGTCGCGCCGATGGCCGGCGACAAGGCCCACACCGCCATGGTGGAGGGCATCTCGGCGGTTATCAACCAGTGGGGCCTGGGCCTGCTGGCCATCACCTTGGCGGCGATCGCCGTCGCTATAGGCGCTTATCGGGCCGGGGTTCGCCAACTCCGCGCGTTGCGGCCGTAGCGGGCCAGGCAGGCTTGCGGCTAGTGCAGTTCTCGTCGTGGCTCTGGGTCTTGGGCTGTGCCAATGGAAACCCAGCCGGTGAGCCGCCGAACAAGCCGATGAAGCTGACACGTTCGCCGCAGGGACATCGTGTAGAATCGAGAGACCGACTCGGCGGCGACCGCGCAGCTTATCGGCAAGGCGTTGGCGGACCCGCAGACAAAGTCATATTGGCGACAACGCAAATCGGTCGGGCCCAATAGTGGTGGAGAGCCAAATAGTTTTCTTTGCTGTATGCTGCGCCCGCAGTCCAACCTCGTACTCACTGGAGGACAATCAATGAAGCGCTTGGTCATGGTTCTTTCGGTTTCGGCTGCAATGCCTCTCGCGGGCCTCGCGTTCGCTGAGGGCAAACCCGCGGCGGTGCTAGCGCCGGCCACCAAACCGGCTCCGACCGCCGCGAAGTCCGGGGAGAATGCCGACAAGGCCAAGGAAGAGAAGAAAGCCAAGGAGAAGGAAACCAAGGAAAAGGCCGAAGCCGCCAAGATCGCCAAGGACGAGAAGGGTGAGAAGCCCGCCAAGGCCGCGACGCCAATCACCTGCAAAGCCGTCTTCGCCCACAACAAGGTTTTCCCCCCGCCCACGCCACCGTTCTTTATGGGGCTGTGCGAGCACCGGTCACAGAAGACGCGGGCATGCATGATGGCCGCGAAAGACATCCAGGGCCTCAGCGACTGCGAAGATGCGGCCCGAAAGGAGGCCGGCTTCTGATCGGGTAGCGCTGAGAGACTTTGCGTATCTACGAAGATGTCAGGGGACCCAGAATTCCTGGCTCCCATCTGACGAGATGGCCGTCGAACCTATAAAGCCGTTGCAGCGGATGTGGTCGCCGTTGGGCCGGCTTGGCGGCGCCCACACCGCTTAACGGCAAGGCCTTCGGCAGCATAGAGCGACAGTCACAAACACGAAAGTGACCCAAATGTCCCGGGTGGCTGGTGACGTGGCGCCTTTCCGTGCGGTATATCTAAGAGGTGATCCGCGGAATTAGGATTCAACCCGTTACGCGTGAGAATTGGGAAGCATTCGCTCGCTTCTTCGAGGCGAAGGGTAGCCCGCACTACTGTTGGTGCACCCTTCATCGCCTGCGCGGTGGGCAGAAATCGAGCGGCAAGCAAAAGAGGGCTTCCATGCTCAAGCTCGTCGATTCTGGAACTCCCATCGGCGTGCTCGCGTACAAGGGCACCGAACCCGTTGGTTGGTGCTCAGTCGCCCCTCGCGAAACTTACGTTCGGCTCGAACGGTCCAGAAGCATGCCTCGCATGACGTCTTCCGAGACGCCGACTTGGACCGTGCTCTGCTTCTTCGTCGCTCGGCCCTATCGCCACCAGGACATTGCGAGCGCCATGCTAGAAGGCGCCGTCGCGCACGCGCGAGAACAAGGCGCCGAGATCGTCGAGGGATATCCGTTCGATACCGCCGGCATCATCTCCACGCATCGAGGTCACTCTTGCATGTTCAAGGCATTAGGGTTTCGGCTCGAGGGGAAGCGCTGGTGCAAGCGCATCGGGCGAGACAACGACGGCCCAACCAACAGCCGTTGAAGCTGTCGGTCGGCCGCGGACGGCCGCCCGCTGCTGAACGCCAAACCGTTGATATGCCGATTCAGTCCGCGATGATCTCGTTCAGCCCGTGGATGACTCGGGCAAGCTCCTCCTCAGCGGCCCTGGCCAGCCGCTTTCCTATCCTTTCCACAGGGAGCGTTCGCACCTGACTGATCTTGATCCACGAGCGCTTCTCGATACCAGGAGCCTTGCATTCCAGGGTCAAGGGGAAGCCGGCACGTGGCTCCTGGCTGCTCATGGCCATGGCGATCACGGTGCCCGATCGCTCGTTGAACACGTCGTGGCTTAGGATCAGGACGGGGCGAGTCCCTGCCTGTTCATGGCCGCGGACGGGATTCAACTCCGCCCAGCGGATGTCGCCCCTCAGTATTCTGGCCACGTCGCCACATCCATCGCGAGACCTTCGTCTGCTTCCGCCTTTTCCTGCCTCGGATCCAGCTTGGCTGCCTCCCGAGCTAGTCGCGTATGTTTGAGTCGATCGATCTTGTCGGCTAGGGCTGCCTCGATCGCCTGGCTCCGATTCGGGAACCGGTGTGCGGCGATCAGGATATCCAGATCTCCAAGGATCTTGGAGTCGATAGTCACTGCGACCTTTGCCTTTGCCATGGTATGATAATATATCATACTAGCGTCCTGGTTGCAATGAACGGCATAAGCCGTAGCAGCGCTGATGGGCGGCCGCGGCCGGCCACCCGCAGCTTAACGGCAAGGCGGACGGACGTGTCATCCCGGGCAACATGGGTCGGCGATGTGCTATTCCCCGACGATGTTGTCGCCGCGGAGCTTCGTCGGAAGTGGCTGGCGGGAAGCGAGCAGTAGTCTGGACTCCCGCCGCGCGGGACTGTCTCGACTTGGCGTTGTAGTACATCGCGGCCGACTCGCCGGCCGCTGCTGTGAAGGTTCTGGAAGTCGTGCTTGCCGCTGCGGAATCTTTGTCGGTTTTCTCCGAACGTGGTCGTGTGGTCCCGGAGATTGGGAGCCGGTCGGTCCGCGAGATCTTCGTTTATGCCAAAACAAGATCGTCGAAAAGTGAAGGGACTCCGGGAGGTTGGAGGATGTGCCGGCGCAGTGGTTCGACGCGAACGACTTGGTGGACTGCTCAACTTCTGCTGCCGAGAAGCGGCGTGAGTGGCCGCGATTGAGTTTTGGCACCGGACGGCATGGCAACGCACCCACCTGTCACCACCCCGTGGACACGGGACACATTCTGGGCGACGATACTGGTGATCGGGCGTCCACAAAGAGCGGCTCGATCGGCGGAGGGAATTCCAAGCGACGAACGGTCTTTCTTCTCTGCGCGGACTCCACGAGAAACCAGGAACGCAGATGATTGACAGCAAGGAACTCCAGCGCAGGTTCAAGACGGCGGGCTGGCCGGCGCCTGCGGAGGTTCATGCGCTGCTGGCCGAGGCCCCCGTCTTGGGTCGCGACGACATCGAAAAGCTGCTCGCGCTCCTCTTGGGAAGAGGCTTGCCTGGCGACGCGCGCGATCAAACCAATCGCCTCTTCATCTTTCGCACCCTGGCCGAGAAGGTCATCGACAAAGCCCTGTTCATTCCCTACGTGCGCGCCTTGCGCGGCGGGGATGCCCAGCTCATCTCCGTGCTCGTTCCGCTCTTGACCAAGGTCAACAACGTCGAGGGCCACGCGGAACTGTGCGCGGTGGTGCGGGAATCCGACGCTTCGATCAGGCGGGCCGCCGCGACCGTCCTCAAGCAGGTGGGTGGCACGACGGTCTTTCAAACCCTGTCACGCTTCTGCGGCGAGCCCGGATTTCAGGGGCGACTGGAAGCGATGGAAGTGGTCGTGTCCATCGGCAGACAAGTGGCCATCCCGGCGCTGGCATCCGTGCTTGCGGTGGGTAACACGGCGGAGAAACTGCTCGCGCTCCAGTATCTCGGTAACGCCGAGCTGATGACCAAGGATCTTCGAGGCGCGACCAGGACCGTGTCCTCCGCGCTGGCCGACGGCAGCGAGCGGGTGGCCATTCAAGCCATCGCCGCCTTCGGCGCCCTGTGCAACGAAGACGAGTACTTCGAATCGATCGGACCGCTTCTCGACAGCAAGAATCTCAACCTGGTGAAGGCGGGAATCGCCGCCATCGCCCGCTTCACCTCCATCCGCGCGATGGATCTACTTGCGCGCAAGCTCCACGCCGGTCCGCAGGTGGTGCGCCTGGCCGTGCTCGACGCCGCGGAGGCCATCGGCAACGATGAGGTGCTGCCTCTGGTGATCGAGGGCCTCAATTTCAAGAAGATCGACGTGCGCACGCGGGCGGCCGAGGTGCTGACCAGTCTGGCCCTGACGAACAAGGTCGATCTGGCGCGCACCATCTTGTGGCTGCTGCGCAGCAAGGACGTGAACGTGCGGCGCATGGCCGTAGACATCTCCAAGCGGGTCGGGGATCCGACGGGAGAACTGGCGCCGCGCCTCCTGCGCCTCCTGCGCGACGAGGACTGGTGGGTGCGGGAGCGCGTGATGGATGCGCTCGTCGCCATGGCGGGCAAGCAACTCACCCGCCACCTGGTGGCCTACCTGCAAGACCCTTCGGACATCGTGCGGCGCTACGCCGCGGAATCGCTCCTGCGGCTGAAGGACGCCTCGTCGCTGGGAGCGCTGGTGCGCGCGGCCCAGGGCGACGCCGACTGGTGGGTGCGCGAGCGCGCCATCGAGGCCATCGGCGCCATCGGCCTTCGCGAAACCATTCCCTACGTCGTCGATTTGCTAAGCCGAGAACCGGACCTGCGCCGCTCGTGCATCGAGGCCTTGCAGGCGATGCACGCGGATGAAGCGGCCCCGCACGTGGCGGCGCTGCTCCCCGACTCGGACCCGGACATGAAGCTAATCGTTCTAGCGTGCCTCGAAACCCTCGACGAACCGGGGCAGGCCCCCGCGATCGTGCCGCTGCTCGATGACCCCGATCATCGCGTGTCCGCGTCGGCCCGAGCCTTGCTCGGCCGTTGGAAGGTGACCGGCGGCCAGTCGGCCTCCGCGCACGGGCGATTCGCCCTTTCCCTGCTGGAGCGGATGCTGGTCGCCCTGGCCGAGGCCGAGGGCGACGACCTGATCCTCTCGTCGGGCATGCGTCCGTACATCAAGAAGATGGGAAAGGTCGTGCCCTTGAGCTCGCACACCTTTACCGCCGAAGAGGTCCGCAGCACGCTGGCCCCCAGCCTGACGCCCAAACAGATCGAAGACCTGGGGGCCCTGCGCGACGTAGACTTTTCCATCGAGGTGAAGTCGGAATCCCTGCGTTTCCGCGCCAATGTCTTCTATCAACTGCCCGGCATGTCGGCGGTATTTCGTATCATCAAGGACCGGATCCCGGTGCTCGAGGATCTCGGCCTGCCGCCCATCGTACACACCTTCGCCGAGCTCAAGAACGGGTTGGTGCTGATCGGCGGTCCCACCGGGTCCGGGAAATCGACCACCCTGGCCGGCATCATCGATCACATCAACCGCACCTCCTCCCGGCACGTGGTCACCCTGGAAGATCCCATCGAGGTGATCCACAAGCAGAAGAAGTGCCTCATCAATCAACGCGAGCTCGGCACGCATACGCGCAGCTTCGCCAACGCCCTGCGCGCCACGCTTCGCCAGGATCCCGACGTCATCCTGATCGGCGAGATGCGCGACCTCGACACCGTCCGCTTCGCCCTTACGGCCTCGGAGACGGGCCACCTGGTACTGGGAACCGTGCACACCGTCTCGGTCGACACCAGTATCGACCGCATGATCAACGTCTTTCCCGGCGGGCAGCAGCCGCAGGTGCGGTCGTTACTGGCCGACACCCTGCGCGCGGTGATGTGTCAGTACCTGCTCAAGCGCAAGGACGATCAAGGCCGGGTGCTGGCGGTCGAGGTCATGATGAACAACGAGGCCATCGCCAACTTGATCCGCAAGGGCAAGACGTTCCAGATCCCGTCGGTCATCGCCACCCAGCGCGAGGCAGGCATGCAATCCATGGATTCCGATCTGGAACGTGTGTACCGCGCCGGACTGGTCACGGCCGAGGACGCGTACATGAAGTCCGCCAACAAGAAGAATTTCGAGCTGGTGATCTCGGGGCCGGATGCCGCCAGAATCCTGGCCGACGCCAAGGCCGCGCAGGCCGTGGCCAAGACCGCCGAGGGCGAGACATGAGGAAGAGCAAGGGGGCGCCATGGCTCGCCTAGATTCTTTTCTCCGCCTCGTGGTCGAGCAGCACGCGAGCGATCTACATTTCCACTCCGGCATCGCGCCGCTCATCCGCCACGACGGCGAGCTCGTGCCGCTCAATTTCCGCGTTCTCACCGAGGCCGATACGCGACGATTTCTGCTCGAAGATCTTGACCCCGGCCCAACGCGAGCGTTTCGAGCAAGAGCAGGAAATCGACTTCATCTACGAGCTCGAGGGGGTGGGCCGTTTCCGCGCCAACATGTTCCAGCAAACGCGCGGTATCGGCTCGGTCTTCCGCGTCGTTCCCAACCGCCTGCCCACCCTCGAGGAACTGTACCTGCCGCAGGTGGTGAGAAAGTTCACGCAACTGCAAAACGGCCTGGTGCTGATCACCGGCCCCACAGGCTCGGGCAAGACCACCACCATGGCGGCGCTCATCCACGAGATCAACAAGACCTCGTCCCGGCATATCATTACCATCGAGGATCCTATCGAGTACGTGCACACGCCGATCCAGAGCGTGATCACACAGCGCCAGGTCGGCAAACACGTCGAGAGCTTCGCCACTGCCCTGCGTTCGAGCCTGCGCGAGTCGCCCGACGTGGTCGTCGCGGGCGAGATGCGCGACCTCGAAACCGTGCAGGTCGCCCTGCGCGCGGCGGAAACCGGCGTGCTGGTGTTCGGCACCTTGCACACCAACTCGGCTTCCAAGGCCGCCGATCGCATCATCGACGTCTTCTCCGAGGAATCGCGCGATCAGATACGCGGCGTCGTGTCGGTCATGTTGCGTGGGGTACTGGCGCAGATGCTGGTCAAGCGGGCCAACGGCGAAGGCCGCCTGGCCGCGCTCGAGGTGATGCTCCAAACCGTGGGCATCTCGAACCTCATCCGCGAGAACAAGTGCTACCAGATCGACGCCTACCTACAAACGGCCGATCCGGGCAGCGGCATGCAAAGCCTGGATAGCTGTCTGTTCCAGTACGTTCGCGACGGCGTGATCACCCTCGATGAAGCGCTACGCGTGGCCAACTTCCCCGAGATCCTCAAGCGCATGGCCTCGGAACTGCCGGAGGAAGAGTAGCCCTTCCATGGAAGGAAGTAGAAAGTCCCTGCTCGCCGTGGCGCACGCGTGCGAGAAGCGAGGCGAGCACAGGGAGGCTGGCGATGCCTTCCTGCGCGCGGGCGCCCACGAGGATGCGGCTCGCGTGTTCCTCGCGGGGGGGCACTTCGCCGAGGCTGGCCAGGCGCTCCTGCAAGTCGCGGGTTACGTACATTCCAGATCGGCTCCCTACGACGCCCGTCGCAAGGGCGTGCTACTGAAGGCGGCCATCTGCTTCTCGCGCGCGGGTGACGTCGCCCAGGCCGTCGAGCTGTTCGTCACTTCCGGAGAGCGGCGACGGGCAGTCGACCTTCTGGTGTCGCTGGGTGACATGGTCAACGCCGCCCGCGTGGAGGCCGATCGGACCGGGTACATCGAGCTGCAGGGATACGCCAAACCTGCGAAGACGCAACCCGTGGGGGAACTGGAGGCGGCTCGCCGCCTGGAATCGAGCGGCAAACACGAGGCCGCGATGGAGGCCTACGTTTCCCTCGGGCAATGGGCGGACGCCGGGCGCCTGGCCAAGACTCTGGACCGGATCGATCGGGCCGCAGAGTACTTCGGCCACGCCCGCATGCCGTTCGAGGCGGCCGAGTGCTATGTCTCGCTGCGAGACTGGGATCGCGCCCTGGAGAACTTGTGGCTGGTGACGCCGGCCCACCCCCAGTACCGCGAAGCGTGCGCCAAAGCCATTCGCGCCTGCGCGGACCGCTCGATGCTGCCACTCGAACTCGAGCACCTGGTGGCGCATTTCCAGGGCACGGGCCCCGTCACGGAAACCGAGGTCGAGGTCTTCTACGCCCTGGCCTTGCTCTTCGAGTCGCACCAGTCGTTCGACAGCGCGGCTTCCTGTTATCGAAAGATCGCCGCCAAGCACCCACACTATCGCGACACCGACGACCGCCTGCGCGCATCCACTGCCGAGGACTTCGGCGCCTCGGCCAAGGACTTCGAACGCATCGTCGAGGAAGACCAGGCGTTTCGCGAAGCGGTGAAACGCCACGAAACGCCGCTTTCCTCACCCGTGCTGCGTCCGGGGCCCACGGCGCCGGACTCCTTGCCCGACATGCCGTCGTTGCCATCGCTGCCGTCGCTGCCGTCGCTGCCGTCGCTGCCGTCGCCGCCAGGGGGACCGCGGGCCACGGCCCAGCACCGCGACCCTACCCCGCCTCCGATCGAGAACGTCGCCATCAGGGAAAATCTCGTCATCAACAATCGCTACCGGCTGGGAAAGATGATCGGCCAGGGCGGTATGGGCGCCGTGTACCAGGCCTTCGACATGGATCTCGACGAGAACATCGCCATCAAGTTCCTGGCCACCGCGGTCGTGGATGAGGAAGTGCTCGGCCGCTTCAAGCAGGAGGTATCCCTGTCCCGGCAGCTCAGCCACCCCAACATCATCCGCATGTACGATCTCGGCAGTTACGGCGACAGCAAGTACATGACGATGGAGCTGCTCGACGGCGAGGATCTCGGTTCGGTGCTCAAACGCGGGCCTCTGCCAATCGACAAGTCCGTCGAGCTTCTCATCCAGATCTGCCACGCGCTTCAGGCGGTTCACGACCACGGCGTGGTCCATCGCGATGTCAAGCCGGACAACTTCTTCCTGTGCAGAAGCGGCGTGGTCAAAGTCATGGATTTCGGCGTCGCCAAGCGACAAAGCACGAGCAAGGGCCTGACCCGCGCCGGGATGATCGCGGGAACCCCGCAATACATCGCGCCCGAGCAGGCCAACGATTTCGGTAGCGTGACCCATCTGGCCGACATCTACGCCTTGGGCTGCATCGCCTACCGGATGCTCACCGGACAGGTTCCGTTCGACGCCGAGGAGGTCATGCCTATCCTGGTCGCCCACATCACGCAGCCGCCGGTGCCGCCGCGCCAACTCAATCCCGTCATTCCGGAGGATCTGGAAACCGTCGTCCTGCAACTGCTGGCCAAGCGCCCTCAGCATCGCATACAAAGCTGCCGGGATGTCGCCACCCTCCTTTCCGGCATGCTTCCGGTCAAATAGGTCGCATCTTCTGGCCTTGCGGTAGGTGGCGGGAGTGCCTGCGGACTCAATAGACGTCGATGCGGTAGTCGAAACGTAGGCCGGTCGAGGGCGGAAACTTCGCCGAGCGCGTGGCCTTCGCGACACACTCCCCGAGCGGGGTGTTCGCCACTTTGCCACCGACGCGCACGTCGGTGACCGAACCGTCCTTGCCCACCGTGATCTTCAGTTCGGCGACGCCCTTCTCACCAAGGCGCCGCGCGCATTGGTTGCCACGGGTCTTGACCCCCGCCATGACCCGGGAAATATCGGAGCTGGACAGCTCGGCGGGCGGCGGACGGGACTCGCGCTTGGGCGCTGGCTCCGGGTTGCTCTTCTGCACGTCCTTCAGGAGAGCGTCGAGATCCTTGCTCCCGCGCTTCTTGCCCTTGCCGTTCGAGACCCCTTCGGCCATCAGGTTGTCGAGCGGATCGCGCGATCCGGACGCCGCGTTTGCGGCGGACGCCGGCTTCGGCTTCTTGCCCGAGGCGGTTGCCTTGGACCCACTCGTGTTCTCGGCGCCACCGGCGAAAGGATCGTCGTAGTCGCCGGCCTTCTTTCCGGCGGTGGCCTTGGCAGGAGCAGTCTTCGCGGAACCCTTCGCGTGCCGTGGGTGCGCGGCTTCCCCCGCGGCCTTCTCCGCCCGGATCGGCGCCGTCGCACGGGGCGCGACCGCCGGTTCCGGTTCCGCCGCGGCTACCGGCGGCTTCTGCGAATCGTCGGTTCTCTCGGCCTGGACCGCCACGGGCGCCGGGGGCGGGGGCGTGGCGGCGGGACCCCGCGCTGGCGGGGATGGGAGCGAGCCTACCGGCGTCGGCGCGGTCCGCCGCAACAATCGCGGCACCTGCAGCCCAAACATCGCCGACGCGCGTTGCACGAGCGCGAAGGCTTGATCGGTCAGCGTCGGACCTGCGGCGATCCCGCCCGCGAAGACAAGCAGGGTCCAGGCCGAAAGCCAGCCCCAACGGCGCTTGCCTTTGGGTTTGGGCAGGGCGATGGGCCCCATGGATACGGGAAGACTGAGCCCCGGCGGGGTCGCGTTGGGGTCGGGCGGGGGATGGTTCGAGTCCACGAAGTGGATACTAACCGAAAAACCAACGACAGATCGCGCTCTCATTCCTCCGTGGACGGTTCAAGGGGCGCCAACCTACTCGAAACCCGCCCAGCACCGGGCTCGCGAGCGGACCGTCTATCCCGCGATTTCCGGCGCCGGCGGGGCACCTTGCGAAGGCGCGAAAAGCGCCCGCCCGGAGCTACTTCTTGAAGCTGCGGCAGGCCTTGACCAGATCCTTGGCCTCCGCCGGCGACACCTTGGTCGGGGGCATGACCATCTTGCCGGCGGCGTTCTTCGACCCTTCCAGGATGATCTTCTCCCACTGGGCATCGGTGGCGCCGGCCTGCACCTTGGCGTCGGTCAGATCCTTGATCTGGTACTTCTTGCCCATCGAGGTGGCGGCTTTGCCATCCTTGCCGTGGCAGCCGGCGCACTTCTTGCCATACATCGCGGTCCCATCGGCGCGCGCCGCGCCCGACATGCCAACCGCGAGCAGGGCCGCCATCATCATCTTGAGTGCCGTCTTCATGATCTCGTTTCTCCTTCGCTTTCTTGGTTTCGGATTCACTATGAACAACCGCCCATCCCTGGGCGAATTTCATCGATCATGGTAGCCCCAAATAGGAGCGCGCCTGTCTTACTTCGAGTTTGACTAACACGGGCCGGTGAATATTCAAAGATCAACCTGTATCGGAGAAAAGCGGACTGATCTTCCCGCCTTTTCCGACATTGCCAGGCACGTGATGACGACGCCATGCCCATGGACGATGGAGGCGGCCGATGGCCATTCGTAGACCGGCCCCCTTCCCGATGGGCTTGGTAGGGAAGAAGGTGCCGGCCGCGACTTCGCCGTCTAAACGCGGCGGCCTCCGGCTTCCGACTATCCGCGCAAGAAGACCAGCGACCTGCTGGTCCAGTCGACGATGGGGGTCCACCAGACGCCGAACAAGATCAGCGCGGCAGAGAATGCGCCAAGCATGATCTGGTAGCTGATCTTGGGACGCACGACCAAGTCGCCCTGGGGCTCGTCGATGAACATGGCGCGCACGATGCGAACATAATAGTAGAGGGAAACAGCCGTGTTGAGCGCCGCGATGATGGCCAGCACGACATACCAGCCGCCGCCGTCCTGCGCGTAGTGGCTGAGAACCGCCACGAACAGATACCACTTGGCGGCAAAGCCGGCCAGCGGCGGCAGGCCGGTCAGCGAGAAGAGAAAGATGGCGAAGGTGACCGCCAGCAAGGGATGCCGGTGGGCAAGACCCTTGCAATCGGCGATGGTCTCCGAACCGGTGGCCTGGCCGATGACGATGACCGCGAGGAAGGCGCCCAGGTTCATCACCAGGTAGACCAGCATGTAGATCATCACGCTCTGCACGCCGAGAAGCGAGGCCGCGGAAAGCCCCATCAAGGCATAGCCCGCGTGCGAGATGGACGAATAGGCGAGCAGGCGCTTGAGGTTTTCCTGGTGGAGCGCGGTGAAATTGCCCAGGGTCATGGTGACCGCGGACAGCACGCCAACCACGGCCGGCCAAGGCACGTCGCTGAGGCCGCGTGCAAACCCCTACCGCCCCGGCGCTGCTCGGCCAGCGAGCACATAAAGCACGCGGATGGCGAGCGCGAATCCGGCCGCCTTCGGCCCCACCGACAGAAAGGCGGTGAATGGCGTGGGCGCGCCCTCGTAGACATCGGGACACCACATGTGCCAGGGCACGGCCGCGATCTTGTAACCGATGCCGCACAGCACGAAGATCGACCGCGACCATCAAGGCCACGCGCAAGAGCGGCCTGGCCACCCGCCGCCGCCGGCATGGCCAGCCGGTCGAGGCGCGCGCCGAGTCCGATCAGGCTGGTAGACCCCGTCAGGCCATAGATATAGGAAAGGCCGAACAGCATGATGCCCGAGGCGACGCCGCCGTAGATGACGTACTTGAGCGCGGCCTCGGCGGCACGGCGATCGCCCGGCTTGTAGCCGGCGATGGCGTAGCTCGGCAGCGACACCATTTCGACCGCCAGGTAGATCATGAGCAAGTCGAGCGAGCTGGCCATGAGAAACATGCCCAGCACCACCGACGAGCAGAAGCGCATAGAAGACGCCGATGCGAAACGGATCCGAATTCGGTCGGCACGCGGCAGCAATGAGCACGGTCAGCGCCGCCCGCGGCCAGGAACAGCCACTTGAAGAAGGTCGCGAAGGGATCGCTGGCGATCATGCCGTTGAACATGGCGCGACTCTCGACGTGTTGGAAGACGAGGCAACCCGGCCGCGACCCAGAAACAGGTCAGCGCACCCAGGGTCAGGATGAGCACGCGATGGCGACTGTTCTTCCAGCCCACGTCGAGAAGAAAGAGCAAGAGCACGCCCACGCTCAGCACCAGTTCCGGCCTGAACCAGGACGCGCTCGCAATGTTGAACTCGGTGGTAGTCATGCGGTTCCCTTCGGCCCGGGAATGGTTACATCGGCCTTAGGCCACTGATGAGCTGGACGAGCGCCGGGTTGATCACCGACAGGACGGCCTGCGGGTAGAAGCCGAGCACGATAGCGATGGCGCCGAGCGGGTAGAGACAAACGCGCTCGCGCCAGTTCAGGTCGGGGTAGTCCTTGTAGATAGGGTTAAGCTTGCCGAGAAAGGCGCGGTGGATCGCCCACAGGTAGTAGGCCGCGGTGATGATGACCGCGGTGGCGGAGATAACGGTGAAAAGCAGGTAGGTGGGGAACGAACCCGAAAGCACCAGAAACTCGGACACGAACCCGCACATGCCGGGCAAGCCCAGCGAGGCGAAAAAGGCCAGGCCCGTGATGGCGGAGTATTCGGGCATGGCGGTTGCCAGCCCACCGAAGCGACCGATCTCGCGGTGGTGGGCGCGGTCGTAAATCACGCCCACGATGAGGAAGAGCATGGGTGAGATGATACCGTGGGAGAACATGTTGAACACGGCGCCGGAGATTCCAGCCGGGGTCATGGCCGCCATGCCCAGCAAGGTGAAGCCCATGTGGCTGATCGAGGAGTAGGCGATCAGCTTCTTGAGATCGCTCTGGGCCAGACAGACGAACGCGGCGTAGACGATGTTGATCACGCCAAAGAGCGCGATGGCGTTGGCCGCCCATTCCGTGGCGTCGGGCAGAAGCGGGTAGTTGAACCGCAAGATGCCGTAGGGGCCCATCTTCAAGAGCACGCCGGCCAGGATGACCGAGACGGGCGTTGGCGCCTCGACGTGCGCATCGGGCAACCAGGTGTGGAAGGGGAACATCGGGATCTTGATGGCGAACCCGATGAACAGGGCGATGAACGCGATCTTGCTGAAGGCAAATCCAAACACCGCGGAGGAATGCGCAAACACGCCTTCCTTGCCTTGCGTGGTCAGGGCCAGCAAGTTGAGGGTGTGGCCGCTCGACATGGTGCCGTCGGCCAAGAGCGCGGCATGGCTGTTGTAGTAGATGCCGATGATCGCAAGCAGCATCAGCACCGAGCCGACCAACGTGTAGAGGAAGAACTTGATGGCCGCGTATTCCTTGCGCGGGCCGCCCCAAATGCCGATCAGGAAGTACATCGGCAGGAGCATCACCTCCCAGAAAACGTAGAACAGGAACATGTCGAGGGCGACGAAGGTGCCCATCATGCCGGTCTGGAGCAGCAGCAGCATGCACATGTACCCGGGCACCATGCGCACCGAAAAGTGCTTGGGGTGATCGCCATGATCGCCTTCGTGCGGGGTCATGCCGGCCATCTCGCTGTACTTGGCGCCGCCCCACCAGGGCATGGACGCGATGAAGGCGACGAACGAAATCAACCCGGTCAGAAGCACCATCGAGATGGAAAGTCCGTCGACGCCCATCAGATATTCGATGTTGAAGCTCTTGATCCAGGTGAAGTGCTGGACCATCTGCACGCCTGAATTGGCCGAGTCGAACCAGATCCAGGCCAGCACCGAGCAGCCGAAGGAAAGGCCGCTGGCAGCCAGGCCGGTAATGCGCGCGAGCTGATCGAGCGCGTGCCGGGACAGGCCGAGGAAGTACCTGGCCGCCGTGAACAGGAGAATCACCGCCAACCCGATGAGCGGGAAGAAAGTGGCCCAGGAAAGAACGTTCTCTTGACTGATCATGAGCGCATGTCCTCGGTCGCAATCACTTGATGAGGAAGTTGAGAAGCACGATGGCGACGGCGCCCACCAGTGCCCCGTAGAGATAGGTTTGAATGCGGCCGGTCTGCACCCGGCGCAGGATGCTTCCCGCCGACAGCGCAGAACCCGCAACCAGATTGACCGCACCGTCGACCAGATAGCGGTCGATGGCGCCGTCGATATTGGCGAACACGCGCGTGATGGCGCCGGCCAGGTTCACGATGCCGTCGATGATGTGCTTGTCGAACCACGACAACAGGCGCGCCAGAGAGACCGCGCCGCGCAGGACTGTCGCCTGGTACAGCTCGTCAACGTAGTACTTGTTGTAGACCACGGTCCAGGCGCGCTTCCAGCGTTGGAGAAGCCGGGCCGGTACCTCGCTCTTGCCATCCTTGTAGAGCATGCGCGCGCAGGCCCAACCGATGACCCCGGCCGAGACGCCGATGGCCTGGAACAGATACTCGGTTGCATGCGACTTCTCGGCGAAGCTCACCAGCGCGGGCAGGGACGGCTCCAGCCAGCGCTCGAGGATGGGAGCGCTGCCGCTCCAGGCGGCTGGGATGCCGAGAATAGCGGCCAGCACCGCGCCCGCCGCCAGCGCCACCAGCACGAGCGTGATCGATAGCGGCGACTCGTGCGGTGTATGGCCGTGGCCATGTCCCTCGTCGTGCCCATGCTCGCCGCCAGCCTGGTGGCCGCGGTATTCGCCGGTGAAGGTCATGTAGTAGCTGCGGAACATGTAGTACGAGGTTCCGACGGCGGCGACGATGCCGACCGCATAGATGAGCGGTCCCAGCCAGGGCGCGGGGAAGCCGAGAAAGTCCATGCCTTCCTGGGTGAAGGCCTTCCACAGGATTTCATCCTTGGAATAGAACCCGCTGGCCCACGGGAAACCGGCGATGGCCCAACACGCGACGAGGTAGGTGAGGCGGGTCACCGGCATGTGCTTGCCGAGCCCCCCCATCTTGCGCATGTCCTGCTCGTGGTGGCAGCCGAGGATGACCGAGCCCGAGCCGAGGAACAGGGTGGCCTTGAAGAAGGCGTGGGTGAGCAGGTGGTAGGCGCCGGCCCAGTAGGCGCCGACGCCTACGCCGATGAACATGAAGCCGAGCTGCGACACCGTCGAGTACGCCAGCACCTTCTTGATGTCGTACTGGAAGAACCCGATGGAGGCCGCAAAGATCGCGGTGAGCGCGCCGATGAGCGCGACCCAACCCATGGCCGTGGGTGACAGGGCGAAGACGAAATTGAGCCGCGCCACCATATAGACGCCGGCGGTGACCATGGTCGCGGCGTGGATGAGAGCCGACACCGGGGTCGGGCCGGCCATGGCATCGGGCAACCACACGTGCAGGGGCAACTGCGCGCTCTTGCCCATGGCGCCGACGAACAGCAGCATGCCGACCGCGGCCAGGAGACTGAGGCCGAAGATCTTCTGGTGCTTGAGGTTCTCGGCCACGCCGGTGTCGGTGATGACGATCTGGTCGCGCAGTTGCCGGAAGTTGAGGGTGGGCCCCACCTCGACGTGCGGGGTGCCGTGCTCTTCGCCGCGCGCCGCCGCCAGGTACGCGGCTGCATGCGCGTCGGTCTCGACATACGCCGTCTTGCCGTCGGCTCCCGTGTGCCACGCCCCGCCCAGTGCCCAGAAGAGCAGGAACACCCCGAGCACGAACCCGAAGTCCCCGAAGCGGTTGGTCACGAAGGCCTTCATGCCCGCCGCCGCCTTCTGCGCATCCGAGTACCAGAAGGCGATCAGCAGGTAGCTGCACAGCCCCACGCCCTCCCAGCCGAAGAACATGAGCACGAAGTTGTCGCCCATCACCAAGAGCAACATCGAGAAGACGAACAGGTTCATGTAGGCGAAGAACCGCCAGTACGACGGCTCGTCGGCCATATAGCCGGTCGAGAACACATGGATGAGCGTGCCGACGAAGGTGATCATGAGGGTCATCATCATGCTCAGCGGATCGAGGGCGAACCCGAGATCCACCGACACCTTGCCGGCCGTGAAGATGTTCCACAGCGTGTCCTGCAGGAAGCGATGCTCGCCGTCCAGCCCGAGCAAGGACGCAAAGGCCACGCAGGCAACGGCGAAGGACAACACCATCGCCCCGATGCTGATGCCGTGAACCAGACCCTTGCCGAAGCGCCGTTGCAGACGCAGGCCCATGGTCGCGTTGATGAACGCGCCCACGAGCGGGAACAGCGGAATGAGCCACAGGTAGCTTGCGGCCTGCGTCGCGAGCGGGGCCAGTTGGTGAGCGGCGTGTTCCATGTCGATTCCGGCTGGCCTCGTCTATTGCTTGAGCATCGTGGCTTGCGACGCGTCGATGTTGCGCGACATCTGGTAGAGGGCGAGGATGATGGCCAGGCCCACGGCAGCTTCGGCCGCGGCCAGCACGATGACGAAGAGCCCGAACACCTGGCCCGAGACGCCGCCCGCCACGTAACGCCCGAAGGCCACCAGGTTGAGATTGGCGGCATTGAGAATCAGCTCGATGCCCATGAGCACGGCCACGGCGTTGCGGCGAGTGACCACGGCGAGTAGGCCGAAGCCGAATAGCAGGGCGCCAACGACGAGAAAATGATTGAGCGTGAGATGTGCCATGGTTGCTTTCCGCCCCGGCGCTAGTCGGACTTGACTTCCTTGCGGGCGATGACGATGGCCCCCACCAGGGTCGCCACCAGCACCACCGATGTGATCTCAAACGGCAAAAGCCAGGTGCCGAGCAGGCCATTGCCGATGGCTGACGTGGTTTCGGCCACGGGCAACTTGGCGGTGAGATTCCAGGGCGCCCACAGGGCGACGAAGCAAAGCAACGTGGTCGTGACGAAGAAAACCACGTACCCGCCCACGAGCCCCATGCTTCGATTGGAAACGTTGATGTCCTGGATCTGGCTGGTCAGCATGACCGCGAAGATGATGAGCACGAGCACGCCGCCGATGTAGATCAGGAGCTGGGTGACGGCCACGAAATCCGCGGACAGCATCACGTAGAGCCCGCCCACGCCAACCAGGCTGGACAGGAGCCCCATGGCGCTCCAGAAGATGTTGCGCGACAGGGCCACCGCGGCGGCACCCACCAGGGTGGCCAGGGCGAAGAACACGAAGATGACGAACTGGGTTTCCATGACCTAGTCCTTTTTGGGGCCGTCGGGAACGAGGATGGAGGGAGCCGCGATCCACGAAGCCTCCGACATCCGTTTGCGCAGGATTTCCCCGACCGGAGCCCGCGGCGCATCCTGTCCCTTGACCGGCCGATAGAACGGTACCGGCTTCTCCGCATCGGGCACCCAGCGGAATACCAGGCTGTCGACCGATTTCATCGTCGATTCGAATTCGCGCGTGTGCTGGATCGCACCGGTCGGGCACGGCTCGACGCACAGGCCGCAAAACATGCACTTCGATTCGTCGATGTCGAACTGCGTGATGACCCGCTGCTTGGGGTTGGCCGGATCCTTGTCGGTCGCGATCTTGATGACCGAGACGGGACAGGCGCGCTCGCAAGCCATGCAGCCCGTGCACACGCTCATGTCGACTTCGAGCAAACCGCGGTAGCGGGAGGGCAACATGTCGGCCACGCGTTTTTCCGTGCGATCCGGATACTGCACCGTGATCGGCCGGCGCAACATGTAGGAAAGCGTGACCGAAAGTCCTTCCCAGAACGTCTTCACGACGTCCGTGATGTGCCCGAAATACTCGCGGATCTCTTCAGCCATGGCCCATCACCAATTGCTCAGATCCACGCGGTCGCCCGCGACCCGATCGATGTTTCGCCGGGTGTCCATGAGGAATTTGACCAGCAAGGCCAGCGCGAAAATCGTGAGCACGATCCCCGTGATCTCGACTCCGATGGGCGGCACCAGCAGTTGCCAGAGCAGGGTCACGATGAAACAGACGAACGCGCCGGGCACGAGGTACTTCCAGCACAGGCTCATCATCTGATCGACACGCACGCGGGGCAGGGTCCAGCGCAGCCAGATGAAGACGAACACCAGCGCCCAGGTCTTGACGACGAAGACGAGCATGGACGTGACTTGCAGCACGAACCAAAGCGGCGAGGGTACCAGGCCGGTGCCGAGCGCGCTCTTGTACATCTCGTCGCTGACGCCGGGAACCTGCCAGCCGCCGAGAAACATGGTTACCGCAAGGCCGGCCATGATCCACATGTTGGCCCATTCGACCATGAGGAAGATCGCCAGACGGAAGCCCGAGTACTCGGCATGGTAGCCGGCCACCAATTCCGATTCCGCCTCGGGCAAATCGAAGGGCGTGCGGTTGCCTTCGGCGAGCGAGCTGGTCACCGCGATGAAAAAGGCGACGAAGGCCGCCGGGTTCTGGAACACGAACCAGTGCCACGGCCAGCCGCCCTGGGCACGCACGATACCTTGCATGGACAGGGTGCCGGCCATCAGGACCGGCACCATGAGCGCGATGCCAGCGGGAATTTCATAGGACAGCACCTGGGCGGCGCCGCGGATGCCGCCGAACAGCGCCCATTTGGAATTGGACGCCCAGCCCGACACCAGGATGCCGACCACGACGAACGCAGTCACCGCCGTCACGTAGAACGCACCGACGTTCATGTCGGTGACCACCGTGCTTTCGCCGAAGGGCAATACGACGAAGGGCAGCAGCAATCCGACCATCGAGAAATAGGGCGCCCCGCGAAAGAGCAGATTGTCGGCGGACGCCGGAATCGTGTCCTCTTTCAGGATCATCTTCACCGCGTCGGCCACCCAGGCCAGGAACCCGGCGGCGCCGGTCCGGTTGGGGCCGATGCGGCTCTGCATGCGACCGGCGATACGGCGCTCGACCCAGGTCGAAACCCCGCCGAAGACCGCCGCGTAGTTGACCGCGATGAAGGCGACCAGGAGTAGGAAGACGGTGTAGATCAGAGTGCGATACGGCGAGCCGGCAAGGTCGAAGCCGAACCACTGCTTGGCCAGGGCATCCAGCCGCTCTGGGGTGTTGAGGGGAAAGATGGCCAAGGCCGCGACGTAGAGTCCGAGCGGCACGCCGAAGGCCATGAACAGCGTGACCAAGATCGCCAGCCGAGGGTAACGCCGGGTGAGCGAGGTCGAATCGAGTCCGAGCGTGATCTTCACCGGTCAACCTCCGGAGCAACGACGTCCAGGGAGGCGATGATGGCGATGAGGTCGGCCACCATGATCCCGTGCGAAAGCTCCTCGACGATCCCCATGGCCATGAAGCTCCCGGTGCGCACGCGCAGGCGATAGGCCTTTTCCGAACCGTCGGACACGACATAGTAGAGCATTTCGCCGCGCGCGGATTCCACGCGGCCCACGGCCTCGCCGGCCTCCGGTTTCAGCTTGCGCGGCACCTTGGCCTGGATGTCTCCCTCGGGCAGCTTGGCCAGGGCTTGGCGGACGATCTTGGATGATTCGGCCATCTCGCGCACGCGCACGAAGTAACGATCCCAGCAGTCGCCCACGGTGCCGAAGCGGCCGGTGCCTACGGGGACGTTGAAATCGAAGTCCGGGTAGGCGCTGTACGGCATGTCGCGCCGGATGTCCCAATTCACGCCCGAGCCGCGCAGGTTGGGCCCGGCCAAACCGAAGTCGATGGCCTTCTCGCGGCTGATGATGCCTACGTTGGCCAGGCGTTTGACGAAGATCTCGTTGAAGGTGATCAGGCGATCCCATTCCTGGATGTAGCTATCGAGGTGATCGAGGAAGCGCAGGACCTTGGCCGCCCAGCCCTCGGGCAAATCGTAGGCCACGCCGCCGATGCGGTGACAGTTGAAGGTCAGGCGCGCGCCGCACAGCTCCTCGAGCAAATCGTTGACCGATTCACGTTCGCGCAGGGCGTGCGTGAGCGGCGTGGCGGCGCCGATGTCCTGGGCCATGGTGCCGACGGAAATGAAGTGGTTGGAGATGCGGCACAGCTCGCCCGTGATGGCGCGAATGTACTTGGCGCGAGGGGGCACCTCCAGGCCAAGCAGGTGCTCGATGGCCAGGGCGTAGCCCTCGTTGGCGAACATGGCGGCCAGGTAGTCGATGCGGTCGGTGAACGGCATGTACCCTGGGTAGGGCACCAGCTCCGCGATCTTCTCCAGGCCACGGTGCAAGTAACCGATGTCGGGCACCGAGCGCCGGATGATCTCGCCGTTGGTCTGCGTGACGAAGTTGATGACCCCGTGGGTGGACGGGTGCTGGGGACCGAAATTGACGACGATTTCCTCATCGCTGCGATCGGTGCGGCGGAGGATGTGCCGGTCGAGCTGCATGTCGATGGCCATGCCTAGCCCTTCCTTTCCGCGTCCGCCGCCGCATCCGTGGCCGCGGGCGGCGGGGATGCCGCGGGTGGCGAAGCCTCCGAAGGGGGAGCCGGTGCCGCCGCTTGCACCGCCGCGGCAGCCCGCGCCGCGACCGCCTTGCGTTTTTCGTCGTTCACCCTCGAAAGCTGCACCAGTGGATCGGGCCTTTCGTTGCCGATACCGTGGTACCCGCCTGCCTCCTGGTAGTCCTTGCGCAGGGGATACCCCACCCAGTCGTCGGGCAGCAGGATGCGCCGCAGATCCGAGTGCCCGGAGAAATTCACACCAAAAAGGTCGTAGATCTCGCGCTCGAGCCAAGTCGCGGCCTTCCACACCCCTTCGACTGTTGGGATGGTGGGCGCGGCGCGATCGGTCTCCGCCTTCAGCACCAGTCCGTGTCGATGGACCAGCGAATACAGGTGATACACCACCTCGATGAGGTTGCGGGCCGGCCAGTCGATGGCGGTGATGTCCTGGCAGTAGTCGAACTCGAGTCCCGGCGCAGTCTTGAGAAAACGGCAGACCTCGACGATGCTTTCGCCCTTCACGATCACGAAACGGTCGCCCTTGGTCTGCGACAAATCCCCCACCGCGGCACCGAACTGCGCCTTGAGCTGGGTGCAGACTTCTTCCTGAGTCATATTATCTGGCCTTGGGGGAGGAGATCATCATGGGAACCGTGGGGTCGACGCGCCCCGGCCGCATCTTGGTCTTCCAGCGCTCGCACATCATGATGTCCTGGATGCGCAGAAGCCCCTCCGTGAGCGCCTCGGGCCGGGGAGGGCAGCCGGGCACGTAGACATCGACCGGGACGATCTTGTCCACGCCCTTGCAGACGGAATACGAGGCCTGGAAGAGCCCACCACAGTTCGCGCACGAACCCATGGACAGCACGTACTTGGGCTCGGCCATCTGGTCGTAGAGCAGCCTGGTGCGCACCGCCATCTTGTAGGTCAAGGTGCCGGCCACGATCATCGAGATCGGCCTGGCGTGGGCTGGCGCGGAAGATGGCGGCGAAGCGGTCGAGATCGGCGCGCGGACCACCCGTCTGCATCAGCTCGATGCCACAGCACGCCAGACCGAACAGCAAATAGTGGATAGAGTTCTTGCGTGCCAGGTTGATGGCATCGTCGAGCAGGCTGGTGTTGGTGAACAGGACACCGGTGCCGGGTTCGGCCAGATATGGCTCTTGTGGGCTCATGGACGACTCTTAGACCGAAGGCGAAACCTTCTCACCGCTCCGTTCCTCGGCGCTGCCAGACTTTGGCGAAAGCTTCTTGATCCACTCCAGATCCCCGTGCGCCCAGGCCCAGGCCAGCCCGATCAAGAGCACGACGGTGAAGAGCAGCAGCTCCACAAACGCGACCCAACCGGTCCCCTTCTTGATCCAGGAAGCGTAGACCACCACCACCGGGAAGGTCAGCGCGATGTCGACCTCGAAGATGATGAACACCAGCGCGATGAGATAGAAACGCGGGTTGAAGTTGTACCAGGCCGAACCAATGGGCCGCTCGCCGCACTCGTAGATGGAGAGCTTGTCGGCGTTGGGAAACCGCGGCCGCAGCAGGCGGCCGACCATCAGCATGGCCAAGGCAAAGAGGATCGCCACGACCGCGAAAGCAAGCACTGCGCCGAATTGGTAACCCATAAACACCTTCCGTCTGTGGCCAGCCCGGGCCTCCGGGACGCCCTTATCTAGACGCTGGGACCGAGAACGTCAAGTGCCGCGGGAATTCATGGTGGATCCTGGAATACAGGAGCGAAGGCGGGGCACTTTTCGATAACGCGACGAAAAATTCAACCCGCGCTATGCTAGCCGTCATGAGCGAATCAGATGAGAGTGGGACCGCCGAGACAGGCACACCGGGATCCCCGGGAGCCGAGTCCACGGCGCCCAAGACGCGATTTGGCAACGAGGCCATCGCGCCCTACTTCTTCGTGGTCCTCTTCGTCCTGGCGCTCTTCGCGGTGGGCTACGTGCTCCTGCCCTTCATCGGCGACATGGTGTTCGCCTTCCTGTTCGTGATTCTGCTGACGCCTCTTCACGTTCGCCTCACGCGTTTGCTGCACAATAGACAGGTCCTGGCGTCGGGTATCATGGTCGTGGCGCTGGTGGCGGTGGGGGCCGTGCCCATCTTCCTGGTCGCCTCGGCCTTGCTGAGGGATATCAGCGAAGCGGCCGTGACCTGGGGTAGCGCCGGTCGCTCGCTGGCATTGCGGGCCATCGCCGGGCGCAACGGCGTCATCATGAGCGGCATCGCCAACGTCGCCTCGCGGCTTGGCATCACCTTGGCCCCCGAGTGGGTCGAGCAGGCGTTGCTCGACACAGGGCGCAGCCTGACCCAGTACCTCGCCACGCGCGCCAACGCCTTCCTCTCCAGCTTCCTCTCCACGACGCTTCACGTGGTCATCACCCTGTTCTCGAATCTTCTACCTCTTCATCCATGGCGACCGGCTGCGCACCTTCATCTACAGGCTGTCCCCGCTCAAGCACGACGAGGACCAGATCTTCATCAACAAGCTGGGCGAAGTCGGGCGGGCCATCTTGCTCGGCAGCGGAACCGCCAGCCTGCTACAGGGCCTAGTCGCCGGCATCGCCTGGGTGGTGGTTGGTCTGCCATCGCCGGTACTATGGGGAATCCTCATGGCCATCGCCGCCTTCCTGCCCCTGGTGGGAATCGCAGCGGTCGTGATTCCCGCGACGATCTACCTGTGGATTGGAGGCCGTCCACTCGCCGCCGTGATGTTCCTGTTTTTCTGCATGGGCCAGTCCTTCTTCTTCGAATACGGCCTCAAGCCACGCCTCATTGGCTCCTCCATGCGCATGAACAACCTGTTGGTCTTCCTCAGTCTGCTGGGCGGCATCATGGGCTTCGGGATTCCGGGCCTCCTCTACGGACCACTCATCATGACGCTCTTCTTGACCCTCGTGCAGCTCTACCAGACTCGCTACCAACAACACATCGCGAGTCGACTCTCGGCCGTGCTTCCCATGAAGGGCCAAGACAAACCCAAAGCCGACCCTGCACGATGACCGCGCGACGGTGATACAATGGCTCGAAAGGGTTTGCCGTGTCTTCGCTCAAGGTCATCTGCCCGAAATGCTTCAAGGGACAGCAAGTTGTCGTGGACATCCCACGGGGTGGCATCGACTACGTATGTTTGTTTTGCAAGACCACCTTCAGGGTGAAACCTCCGGCGAGACCGTCCTCGGACGACTTGCCCGCCCCACGCGAGGCCGTTCCCCGTCCTGAGGACCTGCCCGCCCCACGCGGCGCCGTTCCCCGGCCCGGCGACCTGCCCGCCCCACGCGAGGACGTTCCCCGTCCTGAGGACCTGCCCGTCCCTCGCGACGCCGTTCCCCGGCCCGGCGACCTGCCCGTCCCTCGCGACGCCGTTCCCCGGCCCGGCGACCTGCCCGTCCCTCGCGATGCCGTTCCTCGGCCCGGCGACCTGCCCGTCCCGCGCGATGCCGTTCCCCGGCCCGGCGACCTGCCCGTCCCTCGCGATGCCGTTCCCCGGCCCGGCGACCTGCCCGTCCCTCGCGATGCCGTTCCCCGGCCCGGCGACCTGCCCGTCCCGCGCGACGCCGTTCCCCGGCCCGGCGACCTGCCCGTCCCTCGCGACGCCGTTCCCCGGCCCGGCGACCTGCTGGTCGACCGGGAGATGCTTCCCAACCTCGGCGACTCGTCGATCGACCCGGAAGCGAACGCGCGACCTGGTGATGCGCCGCTCGCGATGCCCTCCGCGAGCGGGCTTGAAATGCCCGCGGCCTCGTCCACGCGAGTGCCCGCCAGAACACCACCGCTGGGCCTGGCATTGGAATTGTCTTTCACCCATCCCCAGGAAGCGTCTGGTGGAAACGAATCGCTGACGCTCGGAGATCCACTCGCCGGGCAGTCGAGCGCTGGATCGTTCGATCTGGGACTTCCCCCTCCCCCGGCTTCCACGCAGGCGCCGAAGCCTTCATCCATGGAGAAGGCCCCAACACTGCCGAATTTCACAGCGGCTGATGGACAGCATGATGCGCACAAGGTCCCGCCGACCTCCGCCCATAGGCCGCCTCCCACTCCGGCGCATGCCGGTGTCTCCCGGCCCCCGCCCCTTCCCCACTCCGGCACCCCGCCTCTGCCTCCTTTCTCGGATGGCAAATCGTCCTCGTCGGTTCCCAAACCAATCTTGGCGCCACTGGTTCCCGCGCCATCCGACCCGGTATTGCAACTCGATCATCCCGATCCCGCGCGGGCCGACGCGCGTCCGTCGCGACCGGCAAGCGCTTCGGAAAACCTCGACCTGGGATTCAGTCTCGAGCTGGAGGGCGATGCACGCTCTTCCACCGGTGATGGACCCGCCGCCATACCATTTCCATCCGCGCGCGTGGCCAGCGAAGGGCTGGCCGAGGCCGCCTCATTGGGAGAGGACCACATTCCAGCGCTCACCCCGCCCACCAGCCGGGGTGCCTCCGCGGCACGGGCCATGCGCCCGGTGGCCAGGAAATCCTTCGTTCCACGCTGGGTATTCTTCGCAGGCGGTGGGGTCGTCGCGATCGCGGCTGGTCTGCTCATCGGCCTGCCCATGATGCGCTCGGCGCCCAGTCCCGAGGCCGTGCTGAGGCCGCTCGCCGCGCAACTCGCGCAGGACAACCTGGCCGCGTACCAGAATGCGGCCACGGCGCTCGACAAGACCGCCGCTCACTTCAAGGACAGAGGCGTGGCGCTGCAGCTCAAGGCCGCGGAACTGATTTTGACCTCCTTCGCGGCGCATGGCGGGCCAGCGGAAGATGTGACTCGAGCGGACCAACTGATGCAGGGAGCGGGTTCGCACCCCAAGCTTGCGCCTGCCCTTGGCCGTGCGCGCGCTCTCCTGGCCGTGGCCAAGGGTAAGCCGGGGACGGCTGAAGCCTCGCTCACCGATCGCAATGCGGTCGATAGCTTGCTCATTTCGGGCATCGCCCGGCTCGCCGATGACAAGGCGGCCGCAGCCGTGGACCCGCTTCGTCGCTACGTCGCCGCCAAACCGAATCAGGTGCTCGGGCATTATTTGCTGGGCAAGGCCTTGTCGGCATCGGCCGGCGCGGATGCGCGCAAGGAGCTCGAGTGGGTCTTGGCCAAGAACCCTGCCCACGCGGGGGCGAAGATCGGACTGGCTGGTCTCGACGCAACCCCGGAAAAGCGCCTGTCCGCCGCCCTTGCGCTCGCTGGGCAGAAGCTTCCCGACGCGGGTCCGAGCGAGCTCGCCGACCTGCAACTTTTGATCGGCCAATCGGAACAGGCGCTTGGGCACGCGCACGACGCCATCGGTGCTTTCCAGCGCGCCGTCAATTTCGACAGACACCTCATCAGCGCCCGCATCGCCCTCGCAGAAGCCTTGCTTTACGATGGCAAGTACGCCCTGGCCCTGGAGCAGCTCAAGGCTCCGGGGGCGGCGCTGATCGAGGCCAGCCCGGCCGGCAAGTTCAATATGGGTGGCGCCCTCATCGCCACGGGCGATGATAAGCAGGGCCTTCCACTCATTGCTGCCGCGGCCAAGCTGCGTGCTGACGATCCCCGCGGGCCCTTCTGGACGGGCTTCGCTGCCAGCGTGAAACAGCCACCGGATTTGGCCGCGGCCGAACAGGGGTACCGCGACGCCATCAAACGCGAGCCCAAATTCCTGCCGGCGTCCCTGAAGCTCGCGGCGCTCTTGCAGCAGGAGAACAAGGCGGAGGACTCGCTGACCGTGCTGCGCGCGGCAGAGGAGGCCGGGGCGCCCCCTGCGGTACTGCAACTGGCGTGGGGTGATGCCCTGATCGTGGCCAAGGACCCGGTCAAGGCCGAAGAGGTATTCCAAAAGGCATTGGAAAGGGATCCCAAGTCCATCCCCGCTCGACTTGGGGTTGCCTCCGCTCTCGAAGCCCAGGGCAAACTGGCCGAAGCCAAGGCGTCGCTGGAGAGCACCCTCAAGGCCTCGCCCGAAACCCTAGGCGTGCGCGAGCGGCTCGCCGATGTGTCTCTGAAACTGGGCGACAAGAACGATGCTCTGGCGCGCTACCAGGACGAGATTCAGGCCGGTCACGCAACGCCGGCCTTGCACTTGGCCGTCGCGCGGTTGGCCCTCGATCTCGGGAAGCTCGATCTCGTCCAAAGCGAGGCCAAGAAGGTACTCGACGAATCCCCGCGTAATGCAGAGGCCGCCTACGACGTGGCGCGGGTACATGACCTGCGCGGCGATACCAGCGCGGCCTTGCAGGACTACCGACATGCGACCAACTGGGGCAATACCCCGCGATTTGCCCTGGATTACGCCCGACTGCTGGAAAGGCTCGGCAAGCAGCAAGAAGCCCTGCAATCCCTGGCGGACGCGTTGGCGCTGCCGGAAGGTCACATGGAACGTGGCCGGATGTACTTTGGCATGGGCGATCTGGAGGACGCCATGGCCGATTTTCAAGCCGCGGCCAAGATGACCCCCAGCGACCCCGAGCCGCTCATCCTCGAAGGCCTGTGCCACGACAAGATAGGAGAGGCGGACAAGGCCGAGGCGTCCTGGCGGGCCGCGCTGCGAATCGACCCGGGGGCTCCCGAGCCTCACTATCGGTTGGGCCGGCTGGAAATGGATCGCGCGAAGCCCGCGTTGGCCATCGAACATTTTCGCAAGGCGGCGGCGAAGGCCCCCGACAAGTGTCCGTGGCAGGCCGATGTCTATTTTCAGCTTGGCCAGGCCGAACTACTGACGGGGGCCAAGGCGTCCGCGTTGGCCGACTTCAAGAAGTACCTCGATCTCGCCCCGCCAGATGCTCCGGCGCGCCCCGAGGCGACGGAGCAAGTGGGACGACTCGGCGGCCACAAGAAGTAGGTCGAAGCGCGCGGGCAAGCGACGCGACGGGGCGCCTCGACCTCTTCTACGGCGCGATACTCGCTATCTTGTTGCCCTCTGATTCGGCAAACCAGAGCTTGCCGTCGGGCCCGGCCACAATTCCATAGGGCGAGCTGTTCTTGGTGGTCACCGGGAATTCCATGATCGATCCCGAGGGGGTGATGCGGCCGATCTGGCTGGCGGCAAATTCCGTGAACCACACGTTGTTGTCCGGACCCGCGGTGATGTTCCCCCGCACGCCGGCACTGTTGGCGGTGGGAATGTTGTACTCCGAGACTACCCCTGACGACGGGATGATGCGACCGATCCGGTTCGGGCCGACTTCGTAAAACCAAAGGTTCCCGTCACCGCCCGCCGCGATCCCGGAGGGCAAGCTGTTTAGACTGTTGGTGGTGTAGGTACCGACCGGCCCCGGCGTCGGCAGCGTGGGGGCCAGGTGGCCGATGCGACTTGCGCCGTAGAGAACGAACCAGATGTTGCCATCGGAACCGACAGCCAAGCGACCGGGTTGGCTGTTCGTGATAGGCACGGAGTAGTGCGTGCTGGTTCCGCTGGTCGTCATGCGCCCAATGCTATTGCTGTTCATCTCGGTGAACCAGAGATTGCCGTCGGGACCAGCCACGAGGCCGTCGGGGCCGGTGCCCTGCACGGCAAACTCGTTGATGGAACCGTCAACCGTCATGCGCCCAATGCGATTGTTGCCGTACTCCGTGAACCACAGATTGCCGTCCGGGCCGAGCGCGATGGCTTCGATGCTGCCACCCCCACCCGCAACTGAAAACTCCTTGAAGGTGGCATCGGCAATGATGAATCTGGCGATCTTGTTGACTGCGCGTTCGACGATCCAAAGGTTGTTGTCCGGGCCGACTGTGAGAACCCAAGGCTGGCTGTCCGCTGTCGGGAGCTCATACTCGGTGATTGCATTGGGCATGCCTCCCGTATCGGTGGGCGCATCGATGGCGGTTGCCCCGCCTGCTCCTAACGTCCCGCCCTGGCCGCTGGTTCCGCCTGTGGCTGGCGAACCGCCCGAGCCGGCCGCACCGTCGGTACCGCCGGTCGATGAAATGCCACCGGTTCCGGTGTCGCCTCCTGCCGCGTCGACGCCGCCCGTGCCGGTGGGAGTTTCGAAGGGTCCATCGATGGAAGGCATGGCGTCCTCACCCGCGCTTGCCAAGTCAGCCGTCGCGTCGGGTGCCGAGGCGTCATTCGATTCGGCATCCGACGCGAGATACGCGGTCTCCCCGGCCTCGGGCCGGACCAGGGCGTCCGGAGCGGATGAATCGAGTGTCAGGACGGCGTCTGGAGTATTGCCTTCTATCGCGTCGGCCGGGACGAGCGGCCTATCGGCGACAAGGTCGAGTGGACCCTCGTCTGCCACTGGACGGCTGTCGATCGGTGAGTCCGCGTCCCGCGGTGCGGAAGCGCGCAGCCTGCTGGCGTCAAACGAACACCCGAGCAGCGCGAGAAGAACAAGTCCTGACAACCGCGGGGCAATTCGGTTTTGTGGGCGGAGGGACCATTTCATGATGGATGGCGTTGCTATGCTATCGTCATATCCTCTGCAGGACTTGACGGCCTTCGGCAGTTTGTTCGTCGTCCGCCCCCTCTGGTTGACTTGTGCGCTGCTTCTGCTCATGCTGCGACAATTCCTCAGCGTGGGAAGTGGCGAGAACGTTCAGGATGAGGTCAAGCCCATGGTTTCCCAAAAAGCGATGTTGTTTCTGATACCCGCGATTCTGGTGTCGTTGCCCTTGCCAGCTTCTGCGGCTAGCCGACAAGCCAAGGAGCGCACAGCCAAAAAGGCCTGTTTGGCCGGCGACCCGGCCAAGGGCGTGGAAATCCTGGCGGAGCTCTATGTCGACACGAATGACATCACCTACATCTTCAACCAAGGACGATGTTTCGAGCAGAACAGCAGATACAAGGATGCCATCGGCCGTTTCCGCGAATACCTGCTCAAGGGGGAAACCCTCACGGCTGAGGAAAAGGCCGTGGCGCAGAAACGGATCGAGGCCTGCGAATCCTATCTTCCCAAAAGCGAGTCGCCTCTTACGCCACCTGCACCTGTCGCTTCGACACCGGTCGTGCCGGCGCAGCCAGCCCAGGTCCCCGTCTCGCCGGAGGTCGTAACCGTTGCGCAGCAACCGCAGCCACTCGACGCCAAGGCGGGCTCGGGACTGCGCATCGCCGGCATCACGGTGGTATCCGTGGGTGCTGCCGCCCTGCTCACCGGCGTGATCTTGAATCTCAAGGTCAACAGCATGTCGAACGATCTGGAGAAACCCAACAATTTCAACCGCGACACCGATACCTCACGCAAGAACTACAAGACCCTGGGCTGGGTCAGCTACGGCGTGGGCGCTGCTTGCCTCGCTGGTGGTTCGCTGCTCTACTACCTTGGCTGGCATTCCGGCCGAGATTCAGGTGCCAGCGTTGCCCTGGTACCGAGCGTCGCGCCTGGCATTGCAGGCGCCTTGCTGACAGGAGCTTTCTAATGACCTTCCCGTCTGCTTCCACACTCTCGTCGGGCGGCCGACATCGCCATGGGCTGGCGTTGGCGGCCCTGCTCTCCGTTCTTGCCTTCGGGTGCTTCAACGACCCGAAGATCGACCCTACCCAAACCCGCACCTGCAAAGACGACAAGAGCTGCCCTTGGGGATCGGTATGCGGACCAAATGGGCTTTGCTGTGAATCGGCGGATGGCAAGACCTGCAAAATTCCGCCCCCTTCCGGCGGTCTCGATGCGACTGCGGTCGATTCCAACACGGGAAACGACACTGGCTACGACGTCTCGATTCGAGAGACCGGCATCGGGGGCGCACAGGAGGGGTTCGACGGTGGCACCGACAGTGGAAGTGGAGGTGTCCCAGGAGCCGGAGGAACGGGCGTCATTGATGCACTTGGCAACGAAACTGCCGATGTGCCACTGATCGGAACCGGGGGAATTCCCGGAACCGGCGGTGCTGGCGGAACGAGCGGAGCGGGTGGGACGACGGGCTCAGGCGGCGTTGGCGGGTTCACCGGAGGCGCGCCTGGTAGCGGCGGCGCGATCAGCACTGGCGGCATTTTGGCCACCGGCGGCACCGAGGCTACAGGCGGCGTGATTGGCACTGGCGGCATTACGGGCACGGGCGGCGCTACTGCCTGCCAGCCGAAGGCCCGAGATTGTACATCGTCCCTGGATAACGACTGCAACGGCACGCCTGACAACCAGGAGACTGCCTACTGCGCATGCCCCGTGAGCCAGGTCCGCTCCTGCCAAGAGCACCCAGGCTACGACGGAAAAGGAATATGCAAGGCCGGTAGTCAGACCTGCGCGGCCAGCAGCGACAAGACGACCACCAGCTGGGGCTCCTGTACAGGCTCCGTTGGCCCAAGTACACGCAATTGCATGTCGTCTGTGGACAATGACTGCAACGGGACACCTGATAGCCAGGAAACGACCTACTGCCAGTGTACCGCGGGAAGCACGCAGTCATGCCTTCCAGCAGGCATGTGCACGGCCGGCAGCCAGACTTGCGCGGCCAGCAGCGACAACACCACCACCGGTTGGGGCCCTTGCACTGGATACACCGGACCTACCACCCAGTATAGGGACTCTGACCTCGATGGCTATGGCAATCCCGCGGCGCCTGCCCAGGTTTGCCCCGGGACGTCGGGCTATGTAAGCAACAGCGACGACTGTGACGACAACGACAGTGCCTTTAAGCCCGGCGTTTCCATCTGTGGTCTCATCACCCAGAAGAAGACGTGCAATTCCGGCGGGGGCGGCACACCAGTAGTAACAGACTGTCCACAGGGATGTATCAACGGAAACTGTCGGAACGATGGAACGATCGGGCTTCCGGGATATGTCTCTTGCGTCAACTCCTCGCGATGTCTCGCGGCAGATGGATGCATGATGGATGATCCATCTGGAGGCTGCGGCACAGGGGGAGGCATTATGCCTTATATCTTCTGTGACGGACCCAATGACTGTCCTGGGCAGGTATGCGTGATGCTCTACTCTCGCACGTTGAACGAAGCCAAGTGCTACCCTACCCAGCCGCCAAACGGTCCTCCAACTGGTGATGCCACTTATTATCAGGTCTGCGATCCCCTGGCCAGCACCTGCACTCCACCACTTGTATGCACGAAGGTAGGCCGCTACCCCCTGTACGAGTGTGAGTAGCAGGATATCGGGTTGGCCCTTCCAGGTGCTCGCGGTCTTTGCCCCGCGGCCCAGGGTGGTGTTGACCACAGGCCCCCTGCGGCGATCGATGTTGTCTGGCAACCGGATCTTGCGGGGAACACCGCCAGCAGTGTGGCGGCGCCGCCAAGTGGCCAATAGCACAATGGCCATGGAACCCATTCGGATTCCATGGCCATTGCATCTTCTACCGGCGACGCCGAGGCTACTTGCAGACGAACGTGGTGACGGTCGTGCCGGCGAGCGAGGCCGAGAAGCTGCCGCCGGTCACCGTGACCGCGGTCCCGGCCGTGAGGTTGGCGCTCGACGACGTCACGTTCGGCGTGCAGGAGGCTGGCGCGGTCCCACCGGCGATGGTAATCGGGACGGTGGCGGCCGCGGTGCCCTTATTGATGGCCACCACGACGACGGTGCCGTCCGTACCCTTGAAAGCCGAGAGAAGGAGATTCGTGTTGGAGTTCCCGGTAACGTCCACCATGACGTAGCCTGGCCGTACGAACTTGCTGTAGTTACCAATCGTCCAGTGGCGTTTGGTATCGGTTGAGCCGAGCACCACACCCTCGTTGTCGCCGGTCTGCGAGTACCACCACCAAAGCCAGGCCGAAGCCTGGCCAACGACGAGCGCCGAGTGAATCCACCCTGCAACCGCGACGCCGTTGTTGATGTCGCTCGACGGTCCTTGCTCCGGCCACCACTTGACTCCGGACATTTCAGTCTGCCAAATCTCTTTGTTGCGCTTTCCACCGTTGACGTCGCTAGGCCAGGCGTACGCTAGCTGCGCATCGTATTGGTGCGTCCCTATGATGTCGAAAGCGGCCCACGCGGCCGAATCGGCAGCCAGGTAGTGACCGTAGTCATAGCCGTTCCCCTGGGTGCACGTGCTAGCGCACTTGGCAGCAGTGGCGCTATCGATGGTCATCCCGAAGCAGCCGCATTTGAGCGGGTCTGAGCTGTTCTTTCCACCAGGATCAGGCCCGGCAGAAATGTTGGACCAAAGGTGGAGCCATTCCGACGTTTCAGGCGCGATAACCTTGGCACCCGCTTGTTGGATCTTCGGCCCTGCTACCTTGAGAAACGCCACCATCTCCTTGGCGGTATAGAGCATTGTGGTGTAGGTGCCGTTGCATGGGTCGTTCGTACCACACGACGCAAATTCAGGTTCGTTCGATACCGACATTGCATACAGGCCCTGGCTCTTCGCAAAGTTGGCCAGGGTCGTCGACCATGAGTCGTAGCAGCTCGTAAGCAGGTGTCCACCATTGTTCTCGCTGTTGTTGTCCTTGCAATTGGCGGGCGCGGTCCAAGCTGACCCGATTACCTTTGCGTTATAGCTGCTGGCCGGTTTACTGCCCGAAAGGCCACCACTCGAAGTCATTCCAACACGAACGATGGAGAAGCCGATCCCGGTGCCGCTGGTGCTGTAATAGGAGTCCCACGGAACCGTGCCACCGCCCAAGGCAGTGTTGAGCCCAAACCCCTCGATCGTCTGCTCTGTCTGATCGAGTTGCACCGTCACGCCGGTCGAGGTTCCGCCGCCCGCGCCCGTTGTACCGCCGGCGGAGGTTGTGCCGCCCCCGCCCGTCGTGCCGCCGGCAGAGGTTGTCCCGCCCCCGCCCGTCGTGCCCCCCTTGCCCGTCGCGCCGCCGGCAGAGGTTGTCCCGCCCCCGCCCGTCGCGCCCCCCTTGCCCGTCACGCCGCCGGCCGAGGTTGCCCCGCCCGCACCCATCGTACCACCCGTGCTCGTGTTGCCGCCCGTAGCCGAGCTTCCGCCGGACGAGGTCGTCCCACCGCTCGCGGTCGTCCCGCCGGTACCCTGGCTTCCGCCGGACGAGGTCGTCCCACCGCTCGCGGTCGTCCCGCCCGAACCACCGAACCCGCCTCCTGCTCCTCCACTGCTCGGGGAAGTGCCGGATCCTCCAGAGCCCGGAGAGCCGCCTTTGCCGCCGCCGGTGCTGCCTCCGCTGCAGCCCCAGGTGAAGAGTACGCCCGCCAAAATCACGCTACGAAGCCCTATCTTGCACACGGTAGCCTCCTATCGAAATGCTGCGTTGTTTCTCGCTCTGAGCGCCTGGACATCTGGCACCAGCTATATTATCAGTGGCCATCACGGCTTGCCACGGGTTGGTCGTTCTATCGGTGGCCTGCGCTGGGGAGGGCGGGCCAGGTGCCCTACGTGCCAACGGCGGTGGCGCACAGAATGACGGCGATGGGGCCGCTCTGGCCCCCATCGCCCTAGCAGCTCCAGAGGCTGACATGAGACTACTTGCAGACGAACGTCGTGACGGTCGTGGCGGCGAGCGCAGCCGTGAAGCTGCCACCGGTCGCCGTGACCGCGGTCCCTGCCTTGAGGTTGTCCGTCGCCGACGTCACGTTCGGCGTGCACGAGGCTGGCGCTGTACCGCCGGAGATGGTGATCGGCACGCTGGCTGCCGCAGTGCCCTTGTTGATGGCCACGACGGCGACGGTGCCGTCCGTACCCTTGTAGGCTGATAGCAGGACGTCCGTGGAGACGCTTCCGGTCACGTCCACCCGGACGTAGCCCGGCCGCACGAACTTGCTGTAGTTGCCGAGCGTGTAGTGACGTTTGGTATCGGTTCCGCTCTTGAGCAGCAAACCCTCGTTGTCGTCGGTGTTGTACGCCTTGTACCACCACCAAAGCCAGGCCGACGCCTCGCCGTCGACGAGCGCGGAGTGAATCCAGCCAGCGACCGCGACGCCGTTCTTGATGTCGCTGCTCGGCCCCTGTTCCGGCCACCACTTCACGCCGGACATTTCGGTCTGCCAGATCTCTTTGTCTGGCTTGCCGCCGCTGACGTCGCTTGGCCACGGTTCCGCGCGCTGCGAGTCGTACTCGTGCACTCCGAGAATGTCGAGCGCGGCCCACGCCGCCGTGTCCTTCGCGAGCCAGTGGCCGTAGTCGTATCCGCCCCCTGAGGTGCAAGTGCTGGCGCAATTGGTGGCACTGGCGGCGGTCATGCCGAAGCAGCCGCACTTCAGCGGATCGGAGCTGTTCTTGCCAGCCGCATCAGGCCCGGCCGACACGTTGGACCAGGTGTGGATCCATTCCGATGCTTCCGGCCCGATGACCTTGATCCCCGCGGCTTGCAGCTTCGGTCCCGCCACCTTGATGAAAGCCACATACTCATTGGCCGTGAAGAGCGTTGTCGGGTAGTTGCCATTGCACGGATCGTTGCTACCACAAGACGCAAAATCGCCCTCGTTCCCTAGCGACATGGCGTAGAGACTATGGCCCTTCGCCCACTTGACTATCGTATCCGACCAAGAGCCGTAACAACTCGAGTTCAGGTGTCCACCATCGTTCACGTTATTGTTGCTCTTGCAATTGGCGGGCGGGCTCCAGCATGACCCAATGACTTTGCCGCCAGCGCTTTTCGCCGTCGAGGCGTCGGCCGACGCGGTGCTGGTGTAGTCCGAGCCACTGTCATTCATGCCGATACGCATAATCGACAGGCCGATCCCGCTGCCGCTCGTGCTGAAGAGCGAGCTCGGTACGGCCTCCGACGCCCAGTTATCGTTGATGCCAAACCCCTGGATCGTCTGGTGTGTCGAATCGAGCTTCACCGTCACGCCCGTCGAGGTTCCGCCGCCCGCGCCCGTCGTGCCACCCGAGCCTGTTGTGCCGCCCGGGCCTGTCGCGCCGCCTGCTGGGGTTGCGCCACCCCCACCCGTCGCTCCGCCCGAGCCAGTTCTGCCGCCCGTCGCGCCGGTAGCGCCCCCGGTCATCGCGCCACCAGTGGCTGTTCCGGTCGTTCCCCCGGTCCCGTCTCGCCACCTGAGCTAGTCGCACCACCCGCGCTGGTCGCGCCGCCGGCAGGGGTGCTTCCGCCGCTCGACGTTATCCCGCCGCTGGAGGTTATGCCGCCCGTGGCTGGGCTTCCGCCGCTCGAAGTCGTGCCGCCGCTCGAAGTCGTGCCGCCCGAAGCGGACCCGCCGGAGCCTCCGCTTTGGCCACCGGTGCTGGACCCGCCAGACCCGGAGCCGCCTGAGCCTCCGCCACCGCTATTTGAGTTGCAGCCCCAAGTGAAGAATATGGTCGCCAGAATTGCGCTTCGAAGCCATGTCTTTGACACGTCAGCCTCCCTCCATGCCTGGTTAGGGTCCAATGTTTCCATAATTGATCTGGAACCTGCGCCAGCGAGCGGAACGCCATCGCCATCCCGAGACAAGTCCCAGGCCCCTATAGCACGATATCTGGTCCCAAAGACACGTTCTACGTTGAGTTTTGTAGCGGCATGCGTTGCACGATCTCTCGTCGCGGCTCACAATCACACAGTGTCTCCGACAGCGTTTTTCGGTCCAAGCGATCTCGCGGATCTCGCGCCGGGGAGGACTGCGGAGAACCACTCGATATCACGCTGATTTGGGCGGATCTACTTCTTGCAGTGGACGCGGAACGATGCAACGCCTTGCGCCCTCGGAAATATGCGACCTGGCTGTCACGGAGGTCATGAAGAGAGCGGGCCATTGTCTTGGTACGCCGTTCTGTCCGAAAGGCATCGCAACGCTTCACTCGGCCTGCCGGGCAGCCTCACTTCCCCACGAACCCGCGCAAGTCCGGAAACTTCACCAGCGTCTCGGTCTGATGCCTGTCCACGAACAAGCGAATGCCGGCGGCGAAGCTTCGGCGCAAGTCGGACTCGACGGAGGCGATCAGCGCGCTTGCGTCGCCGGTGGGGGAAAACGAGCCCAGGGAACAGATGGCCTTGTTGGCCGCGCCCGCGTCGAGCACGACCGAGGCGCTCTCAATCCCCTGTCGTGCTCGGTCCTCCACCTCGGACGAGTAACTCTTGCCGGCTTCGCCGAACCGCTCGGCAATGAGCTGTAAGATCGAGGTGTTGTCGAGCGGCCGATCGCAGACGCCGTGCTTGGGCGCGAACGGCCCCGCTACGATGGTCGGGGTGCGCGGCCCCGTGGTGTCGAACGCGACGCCCTTCGGGTTCCGGTACTTGATCCGAAGCGGGGGCACGTGGTCGAAGAACCCCCCGTGCTCGTCGTAGGTGAGGATGAAGACCGTGCGAGCCCACTTGGCGGCGTTCGAGGACAAGGAACGGTAGGCGTCCGCAAGGAACGCTTCGCCGGGGGCCATGGCCAGCGGCGCATGGTTGTCACAAGCGGGATGGAAATGCACGGGACAGTCGTAGTAGTCGGGCTCGATGAAGATGACCTGCGGCCAGTCGCTCGGGGCCTCGTTCTCGACGTCGCGTGCGAGCTCGGCGATCCGGCGAAAGTGGCTGGTAAGGGTCAGCGGCATCATCGACGGCATCAACGCGAAGAATGGCAGCCCGGCCGCGTACACACGCCACCGGATCTTGCGATCCGTGAGCCAGTTGTACACGGTCGGTTGATCGGGCAGGAGAACGCCGGTCTCGGCGAGCTCCGTGGCTCCGCACATCGACATCAGGCGATTGGGCGCAGTCGATGTGGGCACGCACGCGAACCAGTGATCGCACACCGTGTATTGATTCGCCAGGGGCGAAGTGGTCGGCAGATCCTTCGCGCGCAGGAGCCCCATGGGCGCGGGATCCTTGACGATGCTGCCGACCTCGCGCTCGAAGGCGCGGACGAATCCGTCCATCAGGTACTTGTCGAAGTCCGCAACGTACGCGAGCTGCTCCTTCACGCCTGCCGCGTCGTGGGGAAGATCGCTGGCCGTCGGCGCGTCGTCCCTCCAGAACGGTCGAATCCCGATGCCATCGCTGTTCTTGTTGACGTAGGCGTCGTTCTGCAGGTCCTCGATCCCCTTGACCTCCAGACGGTTGCCCTCGGCTGGATGGCGGAGATGGCCGAGGACGTTGTCGAACGAACGGTTCTCCATCATGACGACGACGATGGTGTCGACGTTGTCCTTGAGCTCCTCGAGCGTCATGGCGTCGCTTCCTTGCATGCGGGCTGGACGATCGCGGTGAGGACGTGCGGCGGATTGCTGCACGATTCGCCCGGATCGAGCCTTGACGACAGGGTCCATCGGCCGTTCACCGGCAGCGCCGCGAATGCCGCCGTCGCCGATCCTCCGGGCGTCACCTGGGCGGCGATCACGTGCCCCGCGGCGTCCACGCGGCGGACGTCCAGGGCGCGCTTGTGAGCGCTCACCAGCCCGGCCTTGACGCCGTCGGCGAACCCCTTGGCTTCCGTCTGCAACGTGAGTACGCCATCCATGCAGGATGGCGAGTCCTGCAGATCCGCCGCGATCTCGACCGGTGCCGGCAGGGTGACGTCCACATCTCCGCCGGTGGGATCGCCCGGCCATCGGGTCACGCGCAAGAAAACGCGGGTGTTGCTGGTCGGCCTGATGGTCGCATGACCGGCCGACGCAACGTCCCCGTCCGGGGCTCCGGGAATCTCCGGGTCGATTCGGAGTCGAGCCGAGCCCTTCACCTCCCACGCGATGTGGACCGCCTGGCCGGCGCAGACGTGCCTCGGCCCCACGTCGAATCGCACGATCTGCGCGTTGCAGGCGACCACGGCGCATGCGAGCACCCCGAGTGGCCAAACACCGCCGCACGTACGCCCGCATCTCGGATGTCTCTCCCCTGGGCGGTTATCGGTCTCGGAGATCCTGGAGATCGTGGAGATCCTGGACACAGGACACCTCCCTCTTGCCCGGTAAGATGCCGAGGTGTCGGAAGCGTTTCAACTCGCCTCGTCCACTGGCGTGGGCGGTTCCGTTGCTAAGAGCGCGTCTGAAAAGTGCTGTCCGAGACGTCATCCGGAAATTGCCATCGACAGGTGCGGCGCGGAGTAGGTACTATACCTGCCGTTCCCGCCCAGGTGGTTACGGCGAGATTCATGATCGACGGACATTCCCATTCTCCTGACCGGAAGCTTCTGCTTGGGCTTGTGTGCGTGCTGGCGCTGGGTACCGCGTCGTGCGTGCCCACCCGCTCTAGGCCGACGGATGGAGGCTCGGGCGGCGCCAGCGGATCGGGCGGGGTTTCGGAAAGTGGCGGCAGCCCGGGCAGCGGCGGAGATCCCGTCGGATCGGGCGGAGACGGCGGCTCGTCGAGCGGCGGAGCGGCTGGTGGCGGAACGAGCGGATCGGGCGGCTCCATGCCGACCGATCTCCCATGTACGGCCGATTCCGATTGTGCCGCAAGCGGACAGGTGTGCGAGCCCGCGAAGAAGCTTTGCGTTCCATGCGTGAAGACCGGCGACTGTCCATCGGGCGGTCACTGCTTCGGCAACCGCTGCGTGACCTTCACGGCTTGCAGCAGCAAGACAGATTGCCCCAGCGATCAAATCTGCGACCCGACACGCGGAGTATGCGCTCAGTGCGCAACGACGTCGGATTGCGCCACCGGAAAGTCCTGCAACAACAACAAGTGTGTGACCTTGGCGACCTGCCTCTACAACAGCGATTGCACGCCCGGGCTTTGCGATACCGCGAACAACGTCTGCATCGACTGTGTGGTGGACAGCCAATGTGGTTCCAGCAACATGCGTTGCGTCCGCAACGTCTGCAGGACCGCCTGCACCTCGAATCTCGATTGCAGCGCCCTCGGCATGATCTGCGATACTTCGAGCTCGGCGTGCGTGCAGTGCCTGTCCGCGTCCGACTGCCCGGCCTCATGGTTTTGCCAGGCGGGCGTGGTGGACTCCTGCATGCCCGACGTTTGCGACTCGACCCAGTCGGCGTGCAGCGGCACCAACATCGCTTCGTGCAATGCGACCGGAGAAGGGTTCGACAATTTCACGTCCTGCACCGCGAGCAAGCCCTGCTCGGTTCGTGGCGCCGTCGCCAGTTGTGGTGGCGTGCCGGCCCGGGACGGCGGCGCTGCCGACGCGCCCGATTCGACCCGCGACGGCGGTAGCGGCGCATCCTGCAGTGGCGGTACCACGAGCGATCCCTGTAAGTCGGGTATTCCCAAATTCAACAGTACGCAGACCTTGGACGGCAGTGGCAGCGAGATGTGCGGTCTGCCTTACTTCGTGCTCAATGCCCAGAACGCGGCCAAGGTGCTCAACTACAACAGCGTGCCCACGTCGCAATTCGAAAGCGCCACCGCGCGCATCGCCTGGGATTCGGCCGGCTTCCACGTTTTCGTCGACGTCCAGGATGCGAGCGTGCAAACCGTGAACATGGCGGACGCTTCGCAGGCCATCAGCCAGGCCTACCTGGGGGATTCCATCGAGCTCTTCGTCTCATCCAACAACAACGTCACCGGGCTCACCTCGAACGACAGCAATACGCTCCACCTCATCATTCCCGCCAATGGCCCCGCCGTGTCGCTGAAAGACACCGGCAGCTCGGGTACACCCACCGCTCTGCCGACCACCCAATACGCCCAGGCGGCCACCAGCGCGGGCTATGCCATCGAGGCCCTGGTGCCTTGGCCGGGCGGCGTCCCGAGCGCAGGCAGCGCCATTCGCTTCGATATGGACATCAACAGCGCCGACAAGACCTTCAGCAGCCTGGACAAGATGCGTGACGGCCAGATCATCTACTACATCGGTTCGCTAAGCGGCTCGTCCACATGCCAGACCGCGGACGGCACCGTTCCTTGGTGCGACGACCGTACCTGGTGCCAGGCGAACGTTCAGTAACCCACCCACCCAACCCCCCGTGACCATGCCAAGTGCTGTAGGCGGCGGGCAAGCGCCGCGACGGGTGCTATAAGAAGCCTCGATGCTCACGGTGTACGTCGAAACCTACGGCTGCCAGATGAACGTGGCCGACACCGACATGGTGCTGGGCCTGCTGGCCCAGGCAGGGTACGCCCGCACCGACGATCCATCCGGCGCCGACGTGATCCTCATCAACACCTGTGCGGTGCGGGAGCGCGCGGTCGAGCGCGTGCGCGGCCGCGCCAGCACCCTGGCCCAGTACAAGGACGGCGGGAAGCGCGTGGTCCTGGGCATCACCGGTTGCATGGCCGAGCACCTGCGCGGCGACCTACGAAAGCGGGCACCCTACGTGGATCTGGTGGTCGGCCCCGACAGCTACCGCCGCCTGCCCGAACACATCGAACGAGCCCGCAACGGCGAGGTGGTGCAGGACACCGCGCTCGACCCGCACGAAACCTACGCCGGGCTGGACCCTTCACGCGCCATGGCCGGATCCGTGGTCGGCCACGTGGCCATCCAGCGCGGGTGCGACCGTTTCTGCGCCTTCTGTGTCGTGCCCTTCACCCGTGGTCGCGAGCACGCCACCGCACCGGTAGAGGTCCTGCGACAAGTGCGCGCCCTGGCCAGGAGCGGTATTCGCGAGGTGCAGCTCCTCGGTCAAACCGTCAACGCGTATCGCTTTTCCGAGGATGGACGCGAGGCCGGCTTCGCCGATCTTTTGCGCCAGGTGGCGGCAGTGGACGGTATCGACCGCATTCGCTTCGTCTCGCCCTACCCGCTGGGCTTCACCGCGGAGGTCATCGCGGCCATGGCCGAGCTGCCCAAGCTGTGCAAGCACGTGCACTTGCCGCTTCAGTCGGCCTCGGACGCGGTCCTCGCGCGGATGCGACGTGGCTACGACTTCGGTGCGTACGCCGCGCTGGTGCGCGCCTTGCGCGAGGCCATGCCCACCATCGCCATCACGACCGACTTCCTGGTCGGCTTCTGCGGCGAGAGCGATGCGGAGTTCGAGGAAACCTGCCGCGCCCAGGTCGAGCTACGCTTCGACAACGCCTTCATGTTCGCCTACTCCGCGCGCAAGGGAACCCTGTCCGCGCGCACGCTACCCGACGATGTGCCGGCGGCGGTGAAACAGCAGCGCCTGGCGCGCATCATCGAGGAGCAACGCAAGATCACCGCCGGGATCTACGCCGCCCAGGTGGGCCGACGCGAGCGCGTGCTGTGCGAGTCGCCCTCGCGTCGATCGCCGACGGAGTTGCTGGGACGAACCGACAACTTCCGCCCGGTCATCGTGCACGCCGGTTCGGGCGTGGCCGTCGGCGACTTGCTGGACGTGGTCATCGACCGAGCCGGTCCGGGAACCCTGTATGGGCGGCCAGTCGGCGCGGAGCGCGCGCCATGAGCGACGGCAAGCGGGTCGCGGTCAGCTTCGTGTGCATGGGCAACATCTGTCGCTCGCCGACGGCCGAGGCGGTGATGCGCCACCTGGTGCGCGAAGCCGGCTTCCAAGACGCCATCGCCATCGACAGCGCGGGCACCGGCTCCTGGCACGTGGGCGAGGAACGCGACCGGCGCAGCCGGGCCGTGGCCAAGCGCCGGGGCATGCCCATCAGCGGCCTGGCGCGCCAGTTCACCCGCGGGGATTTCGATCGATTCGACCTGGTCCTGGCGCTCGACGAGGAGAACGCGCGCGAGCTGCGGCGACTCGCGCCGAGCGACGAGGCGCGCTCGCGCATTCATCTGCTGCGCGAATTCGACGAGGGCGCGGCGCCAGGCGCCGAGGTTCCCGATCCCTACTACGGTGGACCCGAGGGCTTCGAGGTGGTCTTCGACGTCTGCCTTGCAGCCTGTCGCGGACTGCTCGATCACCTGCGACGGACCTATCGGCTCGATCCGTGACCCGCGACCCTATCCTCCCCGCGGTCGAGACGGCGCTGGGCAGCGCGGTCGCAACCTGGGACGCGGTTACGGGCGGCGACATCAACGACGCCCACGAGGCGCGCCTGGCCGACGGGCGCTGGGTGTTCGTCAAGAGCAACCGCGAAGCGCCTGCCGGCATGTTCGCGGCCGAGGCGCGTGGGCTGGCGTGGCTTGCGAAGGCCCATGCGCTGCGCGTGCCGCTCGTCCTCGCGCAAGGCGAGGACTTTCTCGTGCTGGAGTCCATCCGCCCCGGCCGGCGCAAGCCCGACTTCGACGAGATCCTCGGTCGCGGGCTGGCCACGCTCCATCGCGCGGGGGCGTCGGATTACGGCCTCGATTACGACAACTTCATCGGCCGGCTGCCGCAGGCCAACCGGCCGCTTCCGACCTGGGCCGCGTTCTACCGCGAGCGCCGCCTGCTGCCGCAACTCCGTCTGGCCATCGACCGTGGGCGGGCCAGTTCCGCCATGCGGCGAGGATTCGACCGGCTGCTTGCACACGTCGAGCAACTGGTCGGGCCACCCGAGCCGCCGGCGCGCCTGCACGGCGACCTGTGGGGCGGCAACGCCATGGTCGACGACCTGGGCCAACCCTGCCTCATCGATCCGGCCGTACACGGCGGCCACCGCGAGGTCGACCTGGCCATGATGCGGCTCTTCGGCGGCTTCGGCCCGCGGGTCTTCTCGGCCTACCAAGAAGCCTTCCCGCTGCCTCCCGGCCACGAGGAGCGCGTGCCGCTCTACCAGCTCTACTTCCTGATGGTGCACGTGAATCTGTTCGGCGGCTCGTACGTTGCCTCGGTCGAACAGGCCCTGGCCAGGGTACGTTGCTAGCCCCAAATCGGCTCAGGGGTAGCTCGCATGGGTTTGCACGCCGATGCAGGTACCGAGGTTCAGGGGAACGTCGGCGGCGGGATAGGCTGTCGGCCGAATGGTCATCTTGACGTCGAACCGGGATGGGGCGTCCTTCATGCAGTCGAAGAAGTTCAGCCCTGGATTCAGGAGAACCATGTCGATACTCGGGCTGCTCGGAAAGTTCTCCGGCCTATGGAAATAGGCGATCTGCATGCTCGAACCGGGTGCCTGGCAGGCGAGAGGGGAGGAGGAGCCGGCGTCGAGCGGAGCCCCATCTGGTTCGGTCGCGGCTCCACCCCCGTCATGCTCCAGCCCGTCGTGACCAAGGAAGACATCCACGGAATCGATGAACGAGAGGTCCTCCGTACTGGTCAATCTGACCGACGAGACCTGCACATTGGCCGAGAGACCGATCGCCGTCGCCGGCAGCTCCCTGAGCACCTCGTTGAAGTCCATTTCTACGAACCATGCAAGCGCGAGGGGGGGCAGGACGACCTCGGATATTCCTGCATCGAGCACCACCTCTCCCAAGGTGGGGACGGCTCCATCGAGGGCAGCAATCTGCCCGGGAGGAACATCGTTGGCAAAGCCTGGAAGCGTCGGTCCCGGCGAGCTCAGGCACAGCGTGGGGCAATCCACGTCGATCTTGACCAGATGATGGCAACCCAAGAGGAACAGAGGGGTGAGGAAGTACAAGCAGGCTAAGCGCATGGCGGGGCTCCTAAAGGAAGAAAATCACGCCGAGCTTGAGGGTCGGCCCCCGATAGCGGATCTTCGGGTCGGATGCGATGAGGTCGGTGTTGGCAACGTCGTTGACCGACTGCTGGAAATCCTTGATGGTGGTGTACATCCAGGTCACGCCACCGCGAAGATAAAACGAGAAGTTGCGACCCTCGAAGGCGATCCCGGCGAGCAGGTTCATGTAGTCGTAGCTGAACCGCTTGAGCGAGACGATGTCCCGCGGGTCGTTGCTGAACCAGTGTACGGCTCGGTTGGCGTCGCCTTCGAAATAGTGTCCTCCCTCCCAAGTGAGTGACACCGGGACGAGGTAGGGGTTGATGAGCGTCAGCCCGCCTCGAATGGCGTAGCCGAAGCCGTTGAAGCCGGCGCCAAACTGCACGTGGACCGGACGAATCGGGCGGCCCGTGAGAAGCAATCCGGCGTCCGGCAGGATACCGGATACCCCGAGATCCAAGCCCACGCCGAAATGCCCTGCCCTCGCAACCGGCTGCAAAGACGGCTCGGCGGCGTGCACGGTCTCGGTGGGGGCCGTGGGGGCGGACGCGGGAGGGGCCGGCGGCGCTACCGTGCGGGCGGGCGGAGCAACCGCAGCCTCCGGCGGGATGGCAGGCGGTTGCTGCGGCCGGGGCGGAGCCGGCCCTGGAACGCTTGCCTTCTCCATTGTGGCCGGTGGCGCCGTCGGTGGAACGAGGGGATTCGTCGGTGCCGGCGTTGTCGGCACTTGCTTCGGCTCGGGTTCAACCGGTAGGACACCGTTGGTCGGGGCAGGTGTCTGGTCCGGCTGCGCGCTCTCCTCGCCGGCCGGTGCGGCGCTGCGATCCTCGCGCACTTGGGGTGCCTCGTGCGCGGGCTGCTCTGCCTGCTTCGGGCTCTGTGGACCGGCCGCCGGATCGGAAGGCGAGGTTGTCCTGCCCCCGGCAGGGACGTCTTTGTCCTCTTCCCGCGCGTGTGCCTTGGAGCCAATGATGGGGATGGTCAGCAGGAGTAGCAATGGCCCTATCGATAGGCCGGCCAGCCGAGACCACTTCCGCCTGCTACAAAAACGCCCAATCTCCGTCTTCATCACTAAGCTTCTCCTGAAGGCAAGTGATACGAAACGCGGCGAGTATGCGAAATGCGGAGAATTTTGCGAGCCCTTTCTTGTGGGCAGGTGGATTTCCCGCAGCACCGTGCTGCCGGCAACCTGCGACGCGCATGGTGAAGATCTCCGAGTCCCTTGTTCAGCGGCCACGACCGCGGCCATCGGCCATGAGGTCGCGCAGCCTCATTGGCAACGGAACTGGATCTTCGTTCCCGGCTTGATGGGATCGTTGGCGGCGGGACCTCGGTCAAGCTGCACGAGGAAGTCGCTGCCTGGGCACAGGGTCGGGTCCGATGCCAGACTGTAGCAAGGATAGAGACTCGCCTGCGGGTCGCAGACCGGAATGACGTTGGGATCGAGAACCTCATTGCCAGCACCATCCACAACCACATAGTTGGCGGTGCAGCTCGCATAGTGAGTGAAGATCTCGGGCAGGCAGAGGTTCTGCATCTTTCTGGCCAGCCCTCCCCCGATGAGCCGCATGGAATCCGAGAAATCGGGCTGGCAAATGCTGAACTTCAGGCCATTGTCGCCAAATTCGTCGATGAATGCCGAAAGACGGAGCCCACCGGTCGCGCCCCAACCCGCCGCTTCGCTGTCGAAGCCGGTGGCGGGATCGACCTTGCTTGGCTGGTGGGAGGGGTCGTAGCAAACCGGCCAAGTGTCGTAGACCTGGGGATGCGCGCTATCCATGATGTTGGGATTGGGAATGGGCGCGATCTTGAACGTGGCATCCGCCATCGCCGAGGCGTCGAGCGGCCAGCCGAAGATACCCACGACGAAGAGCTGCTCGTCCGGCTTGGTCTTCAGGGCTCTGATTTCGTCCGCCATGCGCTTTATGCTGCGCAGCGGAGAGCAGTTGGTAGGCTTCGAGGTATCGGTCCCTTGGGTGCCGTCGAGGGTGTTCGGGCAGGCATCCGTCCTGGCCTGGCAGTTCGCGAGGGGCGCTTCGAAGGCTGCGTCCGTCGGATAGCCGGGCGGCGACGAGGTGAGGTTCCTTCCCTCGCACATGCTGCTCCGGGTAACGCAGCGCAAGCTGGCGCTCTCCCCTCCCAGGTCCGGGAAGTCGCCGAACATCCCGTCGTTCGCGGCCGCCGAGCAGTCGTCCTCGTCGCTCAGGAATACCAGCCCGAGATTTGCATTCGGGCGCAGCATGTTCTGCTGAGTCTCATTGCCGATATTCTTTCCAACCAGGGCATACTCGAAGGCCTGCAATTGGTGTTCCTCACCGCACCCGAGCGTGCCGAGGTTGCTGGCCAGACAAGCAAAGACGGTGGCGATGTCTCCACTGAAATTGACTGGCTGCCCCTTTGTATATTCGAGCCAAAGCGCATCGGTGCTGGTGACCCCACAAGCCTTGGCGCCGATCATTTGAAACCTGCCCATATCCCCGTAGAGGCTGGTCGACGAGCCGAGGGTTTTCGGACCGCAGCTTCCATTGTCATATGCACCATGGGTGCCGAGATCGCTGTCGATGATGGCCACGCGCAGATCGGGCAGACTGCCGTCGATCGGATTCTCGAGCGCCGAGATCAACCTGGGAAAATTCTCTCTCAGCTTCTCTTGCTTCGGCGCCATGGATGGCGAGTTGTCGATCATGAACACCAGATCGAGCAGACGGATGGGATTGAGATCGACGAAGTAGCTCACGATCGTCGGCCCATCCGGCGATGCATCTCGGGCAGTCACCTTCAAGGCAGTCGCGTGGCCTTCGCAACCGGCGAACGCAGCCACGAATGCCATCGCGCAAAGTCTTGGAGCAACCGGTTTGGGCATCGAGATCCTCCTTGCTTGTCCAGGCTTTTGTCCAGCCTGCGACTCGCCACCAACGCCTGCGCGTTTCCGCCTTGTTGGAGGCAAATAGCGTACCATCCCCAAAGGCCGCTTACGATAGAGGTTCGCACGGATGGAACTAGGTGGCGAGGAACGTCGAGTGTCGAATCAGGCCGTCCTGGGTGAATCCCGCGAACGAAACCTCGACCACGAGATCGGGTCTCACCCAGTGGACGTCTCGCACCTCCGCGCCGCTCGGCGCGTGCGCCAGGTGCGACTGCCTGTCGCACAAGGGTTCGAGCTTGCGGTGAATGTCGCGCAAAGAATCCTCGCGAAAGCCGGTGCCGACCCGTCCTCGATACACCAGCTCTTCATGCGTGCGCGTGGCCAGCAGCAGCGCCCCGAAAAAGCTGCGCGATCCCTTCGGATCGGTGAATCCGACAACCACGAACTCTTGGCGCTGCATGCATTTGACTTTCAACCAGTTACGACTACGGCCCGAACGGTAGGGAGCGTCGAGTTGTTTCGAGACGATTCCCTCCAAGCCCATGCGAGCGGCCTGCGCGAAAAAGGCCGGTCCTTGGCCAATCACATGTTCGCTCAGGCGCACCGTGCCGGCGAAAGACGGCGGAACGCGTGCGAGCGCTTTACCGAGCAAGGCCTTTCGCTGGGCCAGGCCCGCGCAACGCAGATCGACGCCGTCGAGGAAGAGCAAGTCGAACGCATGATAGACAAGGGAACGAGCCTGGCGAACCGGCCCGCGAGCAAGCGCGTCCTGTAGACGTTGGAAATCGCTCACGCCGCGTGCGTCGAGCGATACCAATTCGCCGTCGAGCCAGGCGTTCCCGACCGGGATGGTTCGCAGCGCTTCCGCCAGCGCGGGCATGCGCCCTGTCCAGTCGTTTCCCTTGCGCGTGAAGAGCGTCACCCTGCCCTGGTCCAACCGGGCGAGGATTCGGTACCCGTCGAATTTGATCTCGTGCGCCCAGTCTTGCCCGGTCGGAGGCGCAGCGGCGAGCGTCGCCAGCGCGGGCTCGACGGCCTTGGGCAGAGGGGCCGCGACCGCGTCGGCGAGCTCGGGCATGGCTGCGCCCTCGGCGCGGGTTCGGGTTTTCACATCCTTGGCCACGGTTACCCTTGCACGAGCGTTGTCGCACGAGGTGCGCGTTCGAGGGCGGCCTGCGCGGCCTGGATCTTGGCCGCGGTCAAGCGCTGCCGGACCTCGCCGTAGTCGGCCCAGGGATCGCGCTTGCCGTACCACCCTTCGACATCGCCGACGTGGAAGGCATCGGCCCGCGTTGCAAATCCGAGATCCTCCCACCCGACGGGAACGGACACGGTCGCGCTTGGTTGCGCACGCGACGAGAACACGCTGACCGAGGTGGCGCCCCGGCGGTTGCGAAGATAGTCCACGAAGATCTTGCGAGCACGCGGCGCCTTGGCGAGCCCTGCGGAAAAGCGCGCGGGCTCGAAGCGCGCCAGCGCCTGGGCCATGACCCGCGAGAAATCGAGCGCATCTTCCCAAGTCGCGGCAGGCGTCAGGGGAACCACCACGTGCAAACCCTTGCCGCCGGTGGTCTTGACGAAGCTCGCGAGATCGAGGAGCTGCAATACCTCACGCACGCGCTTGGCGCCCTCGACGACATCCGACCAGGGAACCTCCGGCCCGGGATCCAGGTCGAAGACGAGGCGGTCGGGCCGATCGAGATCGCGCGTGCGCGCGTTCCAGGGGTGGATCTTCGAGCACGTTCATCTGGGCCAAGGCGACAAGGCCGCGCAGGTCGTCGACGATCATCGCGGTCCCCGAACCCGTACCGCTCGCAATCTCGAATTGCCTGAGCTCGCGCGGCGCCCAATCGCCGGCGTGACGGACGAAGAATCGCTGTCCCTTCATACCGTCCGGAGCGCGCACGAGGGTCAATGGACGATCCACGAGGTAGGGCAGCATGCGCTCGCCGACGCGCTCGTAGAAGCGCGCGAGGTCGAGTTTCGTGATGCCGACCTCGGGATAGAGCATGCGCTGCGGATGGGTAAGCTTCACGTCCGCGATGCGAAGTTGGCCGACACGGGAACCCTCGAAGGAGTCCCGAACCCGCTCGCGATGGTCCACGGTCGGCGAAGCCAACCCACTCCGCGCGCGACCGGGCGACGCGGGCCTCGGAGCGGTCGCTGCATGGTCGCCCGCGCCTCTCCCGCGACATCGCACGATCCGCCAGGCCGACGCGGGGGTCGGATAGCGGCTGTCGATCTTCTTCGACACGATCCCCGATGCGCCGAGAGCCACAGCGCGTGCAAAGATCTCCCGGCCACGGCCGAGGACATGGTCCGCGAAGCGAAGGCCGGTCGCGGTGCCGGCGTCGGCCTTGGCAAGCAGGGACGACAGCATGGACTTGCGGTGGCAAAGTGGGACGCGGGTCAGGTCGTAGCCGTCGAGGTAAGGCAGATCGATCGCGTACAGCGTGTCGGCAGGGCGGTCCGCCCCCGAATGGCCGTCCGAATCGAGCGCGGTGGCGACGCCGTCGATGATGGCCTGACCGGCGGGCAGCAGGCGTACCGCACGCGCCACCGCTGCGAGCGCGGCCGTGCAGTCGCTGCCGTCGGCCCCCAGCAATTGCACGCGTCCGCCATCTGCGCGGGCCACGACTCGCCGGCCCACGATCTCGATCTCGTGCAGCCACGCGTCCCCGTCGGGCACGTTGCGCGCTGGTTTGGGTTGCGTCGGGTGGATCCGCTTCGGCATCGGCGCCGCACGTGCGCCGGCTAGGCCACTCGGATCTGCGCGCCCACGATCCGAATGCCAAACGCGGTCGGAGGCCGTGGCGATCGCCTCCAGGTCGCGCCCCGAGAGCACGCTTTCGGGGCGCGCCTCGGTCACGCGCCATTCGGCTTCGGGCCGCGCGTGCGCGTCCCGATCCTTGACCAGAAGCCAGCTCCGCTCGTCGTCGCCCCGGCCACCCGCGGCTCGCCCGCGCGGCTTCAGCCGCACCAGCGCCCAGCGGCCCCGCAGCTTCTCGCCCAAAAGCTCGAACTTGAGGTGGCCGGCCGCAAGGGCCGCCGCGGGCGACGTCTGCGACGTCCGATCTACGAGCGGATTCCAAATTCCCCGATCCCACAAGAGCACGGTGCCGCCGCCATATTGACCGGCCGGGATGATGCCCTCGAAACCTCCATAGTCGATGGGATGATCCTCGACCGCGACCGCCAGGCGCTTGGCGGCCGGATCGAAGCTTGGACCCTTCGGGATCGACCAGCTCTTGAGAACGCCGTCGAGCTCTAGGCGAAAATCGTAGTGCAACCGCCGCGCGGCATGTTTCTGCACTACGAAACTCCGGCCCGCTGCCGTCGCGCCGACACGGGCTGGGGGCTCGGCCGTGATGTTGAAGTCGCGCTTCCGACTGTACTCGTCTAGGCCCATGGATTCCCGTGCCTCGTCATCGTTTTCATGTCAGAGATGTTGTCGTGAAGACGTGGATAGGAACCAGCGGCTTCAGCTACCCCGCGTGGCGCGGCACCTTCTATCCGGAGAAGATGCCGCCCGGGAAGATGTTGGCCTATTACTCCGAGCGCCTGACCACGGTCGAGATCAACAACACGTTCTATCGCATGCCGAAGGGCGAGATGCTGGCGGCGTGGGCGGCAACCACGCCCGCGGAATTTCGCTTCGCGCCCAAGGCGCCCCAACAGATCACCCATCGCCAAAAGCTGGTGGGCGCGGCGGACTCCGTCGGCTATTTCCTCAGTGCCCTGGCGTCGTTCGGGGAGAAGCTTGGACCCGTTCTCTTCCAGTTGCCGCCGTTCTTGCGCAAGGATCTCCCGCGCCTCGTGGACTTTCTCGCGCTTCTGCCCCGTGACATCCGGGCCGCCTTCGAGTTTCGCCACACCTCTTGGTTCGTCGATGCCGTGTACGAAGCCCTGCGCGCCCACGGCGCCGCCCTGTGCGTAGCCGAGGCCGAGGACTTCGCGACGCCGCTGGTGGCGACGACCGCCTGGGGATACTTGCGCTTGCGACGTCCCGATTACGACGAGGCCGCGCTCGGCGCCTGGGCCGAGAAACTCTCGGGCATGGTGTGGACCGACGCGTTCGTCTATTTCAAACACGAAGACGCGGGGCGCGGCCCGAAGCTCGCGGCGCAATTCAGAGAGAAGTTTGCCCAAGGTTGATTGGATGTCGTCCGCGCCTTGGCGTCACGGATTGACGCGCGGTGGTGATAAGAGGACCAGCTAGGTCCTTTTTTCCGTGGATCGGCCCAAATTTCCGCTCAGAATTCGTCGTATGGCGCGCGCAATCTCCACCGGAACGATTTCCTTTGGGCTGGTATCGATTCCAGTCAAGCTGTACTCCGCCACCCAATCCTCCGCAGGGGTTTCCTTCAATCTGCTACATGGCAAGTGCGGCTCTCGACTCAAGCAGCAGTACGTTTGCCCAGTGGACAACGAGGTCGTCTCGCGCGACGAGATGGTCAAGGGTTACGAGTTCGCCAAGGACCAGTACGTCACCTTCACGCCCGAGGAGCTGAAGGCGCTGGAGGAGAAGGCAACCCAGTCCATCGAGATTGCCGAGTTCGTTCCGCGCGAGAGCATCGATCCGCTCTACTACGAAAAGGCATATTATCTCGGCCCGGAAAAAGGCGGTGAAAAGGCCTACCGACTGCTCGCCACGGTGATGCGCGAGGCGAATCGCGCGGCGGTGGCCCGCTATGCGGCGCGCGGCAAGCAGTACATCGTCATGCTGCGCGTGTCCGACGATGCCCAGGGCGGCGTCGGCATCATCATGCAGACCTTGCTTTACGCCGACGAGGTTCGCCCGTTCTCCGAGGTACCCATCCCCGATGCCGAGGTACGCGAATCCGAGGTCAAGCTTGCCAAGCAGCTCGTCGATCAGATCGGCTCCGAGACGTTCAACCCGACGGATTACCAGGACGATGTCCGCAAGCGCATCCAGTCCGACATCGAGCGCAAGATTGCAGGCAAGGAGATAGCCTCGGCGCCGGCCCCGGCCGAGGGCGGCCGCGTGATCGATTTGATGGAGGCCTTGAAGGCGAGTCTGGACGAGGGGCGTCCGTCGGCCAAAGCCCCCGCCAAGGGCGAGGATGCCGAGGAGGGCGCCGGCCCCGGCCTGGCCAAGGCTCCAGCGGCGGGAGAGATTCTCGCGCGAAGACCGGCCAAGCGCGCCATGACCTCGCTAGCGAGCGACGCCGACTCTGGGGCGAAACCCGAATCCCGCAAACGCGCGGGCAAGCGAGCCGCTCAAGGAGGCTAGTCGCGTGGGGAGCCGCCGCCCACGTCGTTGCTCCTCGATTGCATGTTGATGGAGGTGCTGTTGCCGCCGGACGCTGGATGTGCGACGCTGCCGTCCGCCCGCAACGAATGAAGCCACGACGCTCGAAGCACGCCTTTGTCTACCGCGCCGGGATCGGTCTCGCGGGCACGCCTATCACGTGCGACGCCACGGGATTCCCGAGCGACCTCATTTTTCTGTCCCATGCGCGCGCGCTGGCGCCGCGCGGGCCGGCCGCGCTTTCGGGCGCCCGCGCGGCCCGGCGTCAGATCGTGACCACGGAAACAACCCTTCGCCTGCTGGGAAACGCCGGGGAAAAGCTGCGCTCGCGCGCCTTGCCCGCGGCCTTCGGCCGGCCCTTCAATCTCGGCGATCATCGCATCGAGGTCGTACCCACGGGCTTCTTGCCAGGCGCAGCCGGGCTGTTGTGCGAAAGCGAGGGCCGGCTCCTCTACTACCTGGGCGCCTTCTGTCCCGATCCGCTGGTGGCCGGGATCGAGGCCAGCGAGGTTCGACACGCGGACGCCGTCTGCGTCGACGCCACCTTCGGCGACCCCGCCCTGGCTTTTCCACCGCGCATGGAAACCATCGCCGGGATACGCGCCTTCGTGCAAACCACACTCGCCGACGGACAAACGCCGGTATTGCTTGCGTCCCCCTTCGGCGCCTTGCCCGCCGTAGCGCTCGATCTCGCCCAGGCCGAACTCCCCTTGCGCGCACACCCACGCATCGTCGCGGTCATGGCCCGCCTGCGCGAGATCGGCGAGCCCTTGCCGGCTCCCGCGCGTTTCGCGGGCCGGGTCGCCCGGGGCGAGGTACTGCTCTGGCCACCCGAGGCGCGGGATGCCGCAAACCTGGTGGCACTCGAAAACCTCCGCCTCGCCCTGGTGTCGGGATCCGTGGCTAAACCCGGGAAAATGGGGGCCATGCGCTTGCGGCACGGGTTTGCCCTGAGCAATTTGCCGAGCGCCACGGAAATTCTCACCGCCGTCGATGCCATCGGGGCAAGGGAAGTGGCGCTCTTTCACGCCGGCGCCGACCCCTTGGCCGCGCTCCTGCGCGAACGTGGCCTGGACAGCTATGCCGTGGAACCACCTCGGCAAATGACGCTCTCAGGCGATCATTGACGTGGCAGCCCGTGGCGAAAGTCGGACCGAGCCGTTCGGAGTGGGTTCGGCCCGGATGCAAGGAGCAGCGAAGCGCCGAATGCTAGAGGTATTCAAGCGAGCGGCGACGCCGCAGACGGGCTAGAACCCGCCCGAACGGCGATGCGGAGACTTTTGCCACGGGCTGCTAACAGGTTTTCGCTTTCCGCCCCCGCGTCCCAACCGGGGCCTCGCGGCCCGATTCTGCTCGGGGCGTTCGTGTCAAGGTGGAAGTGGGGCCCGTTTGGGGCTAATACTGTCTCCGTGTTCAATCTCGGAATGGGCGAGATCGTCGTCGTCCTGGTGGTCGCCTTGATCTTCTCGGACCCAAGATGTTGCCCGAGATCGCCACCGGCCTGGGCAAGGTCATCCGCGAGATTCGCAAGGCCACCGCGGACATTCGCCAAGACATCGAGCTGGACGACATGATTCGCAAGCCGCTGCAGGAGCTACGCGATGCCGCGACCCTGCCGCCCGAGGAGCTCAAACGGCGCGATGAAGCCAGGGCCGCGCAGCGCAAGGCCGCAGAAGAAGTCGCCCGCCGCAAGCAGCAAGAGGCCAAGGATGCCGAAGAGGCCCGCCGCAAGCAACAGGAGGCGGAAGCGGAGGCGCAGCGCCAGACGCGGGCGAACCAGGATCTGGCCAAGGCTGCCGCGGCCCTGCCCGGACCTGCTGGCCCATCCGACGTGGTCAGCGCCGGTGGAACGATGATTGCGAATCCGCCACCTTCCGAGGACCTGCGCACGTTGACCCCCTTGCCCGAGATTCAATCTCCGCCACCGGTGTTGACCGCGCATCCGCCCCGACTTCCGCCGCCGCTGCCCCCACCACGTGTGGCCGAACCCTCGGCGAGGCCCGCCGTAACCTCGGACGCGACGGTGGTCGATCTACAGGCCCAGCTCGATGCCGCCGCTGCCGCGCAAGCGACGCTCGCCGGCAAACCCTCGCCCGCTTCGCCTCGGGCGAAACCCGTCTTGCTGCAGAAGCGCACGCCGGAGAGCAAGAAGGGCTAGCCCATGGCGGAGCAACCATCCGACGTGACCGACCGACCCTCTGGGCAGGATCCCTATCTCGCCGAGGCCGCGAGTCCGCCCCAGCTGGAAGGCGGAGCGCCCGGCGGCACTCCCCCCGACCGGCCCGACGAGAAGCGCATGTCCTTCCTCGATCACCTGGTCGAGCTGCGCGTTCGGCTGCGCAATGCCGGGCTGGCCTTCCTGCTCGCCATGATCGGCTCCTTCGTCTTTGTCCAGCACTACTTCGACTGGCTGACGCGGCCGGTTCGCCGCGGCCTGCGCGACGCCGGGCACGAGATGAACTTCTATGCCAAGAGCCTGACCGAGCCGTTCTGGGTGTACATGAAACTGGCTATCGTGGGCGGCCTGCTGATCTCGGCGCCATTCATTTTCTGGGAGCTTTGGCGCTTCGTCGCGCCGGGGCTCTATCGCAAGGAGCGCCGCATCGGCCTGCTCATCGCGCTGGCGACTGCCGTGTGCTTCCTGGGTGGTGCGGTGTTCGCGTATTCCGTGATGTGCGAGCCGGCCGCCTACTTCCTGACCAAGCTATGCACGAGCTTCGCGGGAGATCTTCCGTTCAAGCTCGACACCATGCTGATGATGGACGAGGTGGCCAACTTTCAGATGATGACGCTCGCGGCATGCGGCCTGGCCTTCGAGTTGCCCGTCGTGATCGCCATCCTGGGCTGGATCGGGCTCGTCAGCAGCCGCGGTCTGCTCAAGTTCAACAAGTACGCCATCGTGCTCGCGTTCGTGGTGGGCGCCGTGCTCACGCCGAGCACCGATCCCTTCACCCAGACCCTGCTGGCGCTGCCGATCTTCGCGCTTTACAACATCTCCATCTTGGTGGTCTGGCTGATCGAGCGCGGGCGGCGCAAGCGTGAAACCGCCACGGCGTCATAGCGTCGAAAGCAGCTGGCGGACGACGCTTTGCGGATCGGGCTATGCGGTGATCTTGTACCAGCCGAGCATGGCGACCGACGCGACCGCGACCCAGACCACGGTCGTCTTGCGCGTCGACTGATCGTGCGCCTCGCCCACTTGGAGGTCGAGATCGTCGAAGCGGTGCATGATTTCATCCGTGCCCGGCTGGCGTGACAGCAACTCCTGTTCGACGCGCAGCTTGCGCACTTCGGCCGTGCCCGGGCCGAGGCAGTAGTACACCGCGGGAAGGAACCCCAAGATCAGCGCGAAAAGCAGGCCGAGAAATGCGCGCCGCGCTGGCTTGCGACGAAGGTCGCCAACGTGGAACTCGGCGGCCTCCGTTTCCATCTTGTTCGCCACCTCGCGCGCGGACGACATGCACTTTCGGCAACCGGAGGCCTTGGTCTTGTCGTAGTAGAGCCCGTGCTGAACGCACCTGACCAGGTTGAGGTTCCGGGGATCCTCGTCCATGGCGACGCCCGAATTGCGACCCATGCCCAATTCACGCAACGATCCGGCCGAGGCTGTCGATCTGCTGGGCGCGGCGGACATGTCCTCCTCGGAGGGTCCGCGGTCGCCACGGGCCAGCTCGAGCTTGGGTCCAGGCGCGACGTCGAGAGCCAGGCCGGAGCCCGAGGGGTGAATTGGGCCAGGTGGCGCGGGCGTTGCGGCCTGCCGCTGCCGAGCCGGCGTGCTCAGCACCGGGGCAGCGACGGGTCTGGGTTGAAAGGGATCGGCCACCCCGGACGGGACCGCGGCCGGTGCCAGGGCCGGAGAGACCGCCGCGAAAGGGTCGCCTGGGGCAACGGGCGCGATCGGGGGAAGGCTGAATCCACCGCTGCCCGTGGCCCCGAGTTGGAGATTGGACGGACCCGGATTCGGGGTGCTACCCGTCACCGCCATGGCGCCCGGCCAACCGCTTCCCGGTGCCGGGGTAGCCATCTTCGTCCGGCCCGGAGACGAAGGCGGTTTGGGCGAAGGCGGAGGGTTCGGCGCCGAAGCGACCTGGCTCGGTGAAGGCGCACGGCCCTGACCACGCACGCCCGCGGGTCGAATGACCGTGACTGCCCCGATGGACTGTAGGTGGCGCACCAGCGCTTGGGCCTGGGCCTGTTCCAGACTCTGGCCGGCACGAAGGTTCTTGGCGGAAATTGCCTTCGCCACCGTCGCGAGCGGCAAACCGTGCTTGGCCGACAGGGCGGCTGCCAGCCGCGTCTCGCCCGCGGCGCTCGGATCCGTGGATCCCACCACAAACACGTCGAACAGGTTGCCCGGCATGGTAACTAGTATATCGGGCATCGGGGCCAACCAAAGCGACGAAATGCGCGCCCTCTTGTCGTGATGGCAGCAGGGCGTCAGCGCCGAACGGGATCCTCTTGACAGAAAATCGATCGAAAAACTTGACCAACAACCAGCACCCAGCAGGATGAGAGAATGCTGAGTGCCGCCTGCCACGAGTCGTCACCACCGCCGCCCGCGGAAACGGCCCCGGCTGCGTTTTCGTTGCGCCGGCTTGCCGTCACGTTCGAAGGCGCCGGCCGCCGAGGGCGCAACCCCCAGCGCCGGCGCACGACCGTTCCAGCCGTCACCGTACCCGCCTACAGCAGCATCGTCTTTCGCGCCGGGTCGGCATCGATTCGCTGATCCGGGACTCGGAGCACGCCGGGAATGGCCGCGCGCGCGTCGATCGGGCCGGCCTCCTCGCACGAAAGCCGGTTCGACTTGCAGGAAGGTTACCAGCTGACCGTCGCCGCGCGCTGGTCGGAGGCCGGCCTGGAGGTGGCACTGGCCACCGATGTGGAGGGTCCGCTGCTCTTGCACTGGGGCGTGGGCGCGAGCCGCCGGGAATGGAAGTTGCCACCCACGGAATTGCGCCCATCGGATACGCGCGAGGTCGACGAGGGCGCGGTCGAGACCCCGTTCCTCGACCAAGGAGGACTACGCACCTTGCGCTTCGCCAGCGCGTCCGGCGACCTTCCACGCGGCCTTTGCTTCGTGTTGTGGCAACCCAATGGGCGACGGTGGTGGAAGGACCGCGGACAGAACTTCTTCGTACGCCTACAGTCAGGAGCGGCGCGCGGGCCGATCGAGGATGCATCCCTGGCGGAGATCGCCGACGAGATCGTCGAGCGCGAGACCGGAGACCACTCCTTTGCGCTCATGCATCGGTTCAACCTGGCCTGGGATCTCTTGGATCGCGTCGCGTCCGACAATGTCCCAGGCCTGGCCTTGCTGTTCGTCTGGCTGCGCTTCTCGGCCCTTCGCCAGCTCGATTGGCAGCGCAACTACAACACCAAGCCGCGTGAGTTGGCGCACGCGCAGGATCGCCTGAGCGTCAAGCTGGCCGAGTGGGCCGCCCAGAGCGAACGCGGGCGGCCGCTCTTGCGCATGATCGCCGGCACCCTGGGCCGAGGCAGCGAGGGACAGCGGGTACGCGACGGCATTCTCGAGATCATGCACCGGCACCACGTGAAGGAAGCGGCGGGGCATTTCCTCGAAGAGTGGCACCAGAAGCTGCACAACAACACCACGCCGGATGATGTCGTCATCTGCCAGGCGTATCTGGAGTTCCTGCGCCGGCACGGCGATCGGGCCGCCTTCTACGACACGCTCGCGGCGGGCGGCGTGAGCCGCGAGCGTTTGCAGAGCTACGAGCGCCCGATCCGTAGTCCACCCGACTACATCCCCCATCTTCGCGATGCCTTGTTGCACGACTTCGGCGACTTTCTCGGCGTGTTGCGCGCTGTGCACTCGGCCATCGATCTCGGCACGGCGTTGTACTCGGCGCGCACCTTCCTCGAGGAGTCCACCCGAAGCTTGCTGGATACCGTGTGGCACCGCCGCGACGATGCGCAAGCGCGCGGGTGGCTGATCGAGTCGGTCACGCGTGCGCGAGAAGCCTTGGCCGGTCAGCTCCGCCCGGGCCGTGCGGGATTGCGCGACCTCTTCTATCTCGATCTCGGCTTGGAGGACTTCCTGCGCGGCCTGGTCGAGCGCAACCTGCACGAGGACCTGTCGTCCGACGAGTTGCTCGGGTGGATCGATCTCGCGCTGCGCAACCTCGGCTGCACACGCAAGAGCGACGAGCTGACCTTGGCCCTACGCCACCTGCGGCGCGTGGCGCAGCTCCCGCGCTCGGGCCAGGAATTCGCCTTGCACCTGCAGGCCGTGATCGATCGCATTCGCCGCGAGCTGATCGCCATCGCCGACGGCGACGGACGCTTGCTGCAACCCATGGCGGAGTACCTGGGCCAGGCCTTCGCGGCCGCGCCGTGGACGGTGCGCCTGTTCTCCGAGGAGGTGTTGCGCGGCAGGCTCGAGTTCGTGGTGTCCGCCCTGGCGCGAAAACTCGACGAAGCTATGCGCACGATCGCTGGTCTCGGCCATTGGCAGGTGGCGAGCCGCGGGCGCGGTTGCGTGGAAGGTGTCGTACGCAACACCCGCGCGCTGGCCGAGGCACAAGAATGGTCGATCGCGACCAGCACCATCGTCATGACGGACCACATCTCGGGCGAGGAAGAGATCCCCCAGGGCGTGGTGGCCGTGCTCACGGAGTCGACGGTGGATCTCATGTCCCACGTGGCGGTGCGCGCCCGCAATGCCGGCGTTGTGTTGGCCTCCGGTTGGGATGCGGATCGCTTGGCGAGCCTGCGCGCTCGCCAGGGCGAATGGGTTCGCCTTACGGTGCGGCCGGACGGCGAGATTGCGGCCGAGTCGGTCGCGGCACCGGGCGTGCCCCCACCGGCCAAAATGGTGCGCCCGCAGCGGTCGCTGGCGCGTCCGCCGAGTGCGAGGGAATACGCCATCCCTGAAGATGCCTTCGAGGCGTCCACGGTGGGCGCCAAGTCGCGTAACCTGAAGCGGTTGCGCGGCCGTCTGCCAGAATGGATCCATGTGCCCACGGCCATTGCGCTTCCGTATGGCGTGTGCGAACGCGTGCTGGAGCACCCGAACAATCAAGCCAGCGCGCATCGCCACCAGGAACTGGTCGACCACCTGGCCCGCGCGTCCCAGGTGGAAATTCCAACCACCCTCTCGGCCATGCGCGAGGTCGTGGTCGGGCTCGTGCCGCCGCGCGGGCTGGAGGCCGCCTTGCGCGTGGCCATGGCTGCCGCGACGATCCCCTGGCCCGCGCCCTTTCCCGAGGTGTGGTCGGGTATCACGCGGGTGTGGGCCTCGAAATGGAATGAACGCGCGTACGTCAGCCGTCGCGCCCAGGGCATTCCCGATGCCAGTTTGCTCATGGCGGTCTTGGTGCAAGAGGTGGTGGCAGCGGACTATGCGTTCGTCATTCACACCGCGAATCCCATCACCGGTGACCGCGACGACCTCGTCGCGGAAGTCGTGCTCGGTCTGGGGGAGACCCTGGTGGGGAATCACCCTGGCCGCGCGCTGGGTTTCGCCCACCACCGCGGGGATCGGACGGGCCGCATGACCTCCTTCCCGAGCAAGAGTCTCGGCCTTTACGGCCATGGCGTGATGTTTCGCTCGGACTCCAATGGAGAAGATCTCGTGGGCTTCGCGGGCGCCGGCCTGTATGACAGCTTCGCGGTGCCGCGGGCGCAGGCCGTGACCTTGGACTATGCCGGCAGCGAGATCTTGTGGGACGAGACCCTGCGCCGCCGCCTCCTCGATGGCTTGGCCGAGTTGGGCAGAGCCGTGGAAGGCGCGCTCGGAGGCCCGCAAGACATCGAGGGCGCCTACGCCCAGGACCGCTTCTTCGTCGTGCAGGCACGACCCCAGGTGGGCCTCGATCATGGTTGAGGCTCGGAGCTTCTCCGTCGGCAACCAGACCGCGTTCTTCGCCCCGGTGAGGGATCCCTTCGTGTTCGCGGTCGAGCACGGCTTCGACGCCTTCGAGATCTTCCCAGACGGTGGGCCGCTCGGCCGTGGCTGGTCGGCAGACGACGTGGGCACGGCGGAGCGTGCCTTCCTGCGCGCCACCGCGCACGACCACCACATGCGCCTCAGCGTGCATGCGGCCCTCGATGCCGGACCCATCGAGGGAGCCGCCCGCGCCGAGCTGCTCCGCGACGTCAGCCTCGCCCGCGATATCGGCGCGCGTGTGGTGAACATCCATTTGGTTCAAGGCGACGTGGATGCCTATTGTCGGGCGACCCTTTCGTTGGTGGATGCGCTTGAACCCTGCGGGATCACGTTGGCCCTGGAAAACACCATCTTCATCGGACCCGAGAGCATCAACCGCCTGTTCGCGCGTCTGCAAACCCTGGATCCGGCGCGTGCTCGCGCGATCGGGCTGTGTCTCGATATCGGCCATGCCAATCTCCACCGCGCCACCCACAACGACTACCTGGCGTACCTCGATAGGCTGGGCGCGCACGTGCCCATCGTGCACGTACACCTCCACGAGAACTGGGGGGACGGCGACACGCACCTGACGCTGTTCACCGGCCCGGCCGGCCGGGATCCCTCGGGAATCGCCGGGTTGCTCCGGCGCTTGCGGCGGCGAGGGTACGCGGGCTCGCTGATCCTCGAACAGTGGCCCGTGCCGCCCACGCTCTTGGTCACCGCGCGCGATCGCCTGCAAGCGCTGCAAGGCGAATGAGAACGCGAGGGCGCGGCGGCGAGCGTCACGATGAGAAACTCCGACCTCATCGGCGACTTTGGTGGCCACCTTGGGCCAGTCCCTGAAATTCGCGTGCTTTGAGGTATAAAGGCGGTTACGTCATGGCGCGTATCCTGGTAGTCGAAGACGAGGCGGATATCCGACAGATCCTGGCCTACAACCTCGGGCAAGCGGGACACGAGGTGCTAAGCGCGGATCGCGGTGCGGCGGCATTGACCTTGCTGCAGAAAGAACGACCGGAGCTCGTGCTGCTCGACCTGATGCTGCCGGATATCTCTGGGCTCGAAATATGCCGTCGCCTCAAGAGCGATCCGTCCTTGCGCGAGATTCCCGTGATCATGCTGACCGCGCGCACCGAGGAAATCGACCGCGTGGTGGGGTTCGAGCTGGGCGCCGACGATTACGTCGTCAAGCCTTTTAGCGTCAGAGAGCTGATTCTTCGGGTGCAGGCCGTACTCCGGCGCTCGTCCAACCTGTCCGTGGCGCTGGCGGCCGAGGCCGAGTCGGGCTCCGAATTCGTTTTTGGCGGTTTGCGCGTCGACAGAAGCGCGCACCGAACCTGGGTGGAAGGCGAGGAAATCGCGCTCACCCCCATCGAGATGAAGCTTCTGTGGACGCTTTACCAGCGCCGCGGACGGGTGCAATCGCGGGGAACGCTGCTCGACGATGTCTGGGAGGCAAGCCCGGAAAACAACACGCGCACCGTGGATACCCACATCAAGCGCTTGCGGGAAAAGCTTGGGCCAGCCGGGGCCTACGTCGAGACCGTGCGCGGGATCGGGTACCGTTTCGCCACCGCGGCGGACAAGACCGAAGACGTCTCATGAGAGTGGGTGCTCGCGGCAAGCTGTTTCTGTTTTCCTTCGCGCTGCTGGTGGCGTCGCTCGCGGCGTCCGAAATCTACCTGGTACCAGCCGTCGAGCACGACCTCACCGAGCGCATCCGCAAGGATCTGCACGTCCGCTTGCGCCTGGTGGCGGAACGGGCCGCCACACGTTGGCAGTCGAAGAGCGAGAACACCGACTGGGATGCCCTGGCGGACAATCTCGGCGCGCTCGCGCAAGCCCGCGTCACCCTGATCCGCGCGGACGGCAAGGTGCTGGGCGACTCCGAGGTTTCGGGCCAAGCACTGGAGGAGCTGGAGAACCACCGAGAACGTCCCGAGGTGGCCGCCGCTTTCTCGGGCCAGACCACGGACAACATCCGGTATTCCGCGACCATCCAGAAGCGCATGCTCTACGCTGCCACGCCCGTACCGGGCGCCTCGGGCATGATAGCCCGACTGAGCCTTCCCCTGTCCGGGGTCGACCAGGCCAAGGCCCACGCGCAAACCCTGCTGCTGGGGGGTGCCCTGGTGGCCCTGGTGGCGGCCTTGCTCATGTCGTCGGCAGCCGCGGTGCTCATGTCGCGCGGACTACGAAGTCTCACCGCCATTGCTCGCCGCATGGCCGCCGGGGATCTGCAGGCTCGCACCCGAATCGAGTCACCCGATGAAATTGGCGAGCTCGGACGCACCCTGGATCACCTGGCCGAGAACCTGTCGCGCTCCCTGCGCGACTTACGCGACGACCGGGATCTCCTCGGTCGCATCCTGGAATCCATGCGCGAAGGCGTGCTGGTCATGGATGGGGAACACCGTATTCTGCTGGCCAACCCGTCGCTGCGCGAGATGCTGCTGCTCGATTCGGACCTGGTCGGAAGGTCGATCATCGAAGTGGTCCGCAACGCCGAGTTGCACTCCATCGTGGAGAAGGCGCTGGTGGCCAACGAACCGCTGGTGGGCGAGATTGGGCTCGGCGGCCTCAAGCCGCGCTGGCTGATGGTCCACGCCGCACGGCTCTCCGGCGAACCGCGCGCCCTGGTGATCGTCCTCTTCGACGTAACCGAGATGCGGCGGCTCGAGACCATCCGCAGGGATTTCGTGGCCAACGTCTCGCACGAGCTGCGTACGCCCATCGCCTCGGTGCGTTCGGCCGCCGAAACCTTGCACATGGCCATCGAGCGCGATCCCCAAGCCGCGTCTCAATTCATGGACATCATCGAGCGCAATGCCCGTCGTCTGGGGGATTTGGTCGACGATTTGCTCGACCTATCGAAGGTCGAGGCCAAGGAGTTCCGACTCAACCCGGAGGTGCTCGATCTCGCCTCGCTTTGCGAGAAGACGGTGGCGCCCTTCGCCGCGCGCGCCTCTTCCAGGCGCATCCGCATCGCGGTGGAAATCCCCGACGACTTCATCAAGGCCTCCGGCGACAAGAACGCGTTCGACCGGATTCTCACCAATCTCATCGACAACGCGCTCAAGTACTCCCCGGACGGTGCCAACATCGCCATCAGCGCGCGCGAGGCGGGCGCGAAGCTCCAGGTTCTGGTGTCGGACACCGGCCCCGGCATCGAAGCCAAACACCTGCCACGCTTGTTCGAACGTTTCTACCGCGTGGATCCCGGACGCTCGCGCGACATGGGCGGCACGGGCCTCGGCCTTTCCATCGTCAAGCACCTGGTCGAGGCCATGGGCGGGGAGGTCAGTGTGGAAAGCACGCCCGGCAAGGGCTCGACGTTCACCTTCACCCTGCCGCGGGCGGTTCCGGCAGCCGCTTGAACCTCCCTTCCATGACGGGGCTTCGACGACGACGGTGCCTCGCAAGCCGGGCTCGCGGCTTTCTACTTGCTGGTTTCAGCCATCTCCAAGATACGCGCGAACTCGGCGGGAAGGATTCTCGTCACACTGATGCGCGGTTTTCGGACGACCGCCAGACCGGCGAGCGCCTTCTCCGCCTTAAGCCTCGCGAGCGGAACGGGTCTGACCATGGCTTTCACCGGAGCCAGATCGACCGCGCACCAGTCACCATCGATCGCCGTGGGATCCGCATAGCCTTCCTTCACCACCTTGGCGATCCCGACGATCTCCTTGCCCTCCCCCGAGTGGTAGTAGAGCACGAGATCGCCCTTCCTCATCGCTCGCAGATTATTGCGCGCCTCGAAATTGCGCACCCCATCCCAGCGCGTCCGCTTGTCGTGCTGCAGGTCCTCCCAGGAATACGCGGAGGGCTCGCTCTTCACCAGCCAATAGCTCTGGGCCATCATCGATGCAGTTTACCCGACGCGAGTCGCATCTGCCCCTATGCCGGCGGCCCGAGGCGCAGCTTGGCCAGGTCGCGCAGGCGCATGCCCGAGCGGCGCAGGCGAAGGATCTCGTCGCAAAGGCCGGCGCCGAAGATGGTGAAATCGTCGGTGCCGAGGGCGACGTTCACGCCGGCGTCCAGGAGCGCGCGAACCGGGTGGGCTTCATAGGACCCGGCCACGCCGAGGGCGATGTTGCTGGCGATGCCGAGGTTGAGTTGGGTTCCCCGGCGGGCAAGCTCCTCCAGCAGCCGAGGATCGTGGACCGCGGCGATGCCGTGTTGGATGGCGTCGACCTCCAGGATCTCCAGGGTGTCGCGCACGCGCTCGGGCCCTCGTGTTTCGCCCGCGTGGGCCTTCAGCGCCAGGCCGCGATCGCGCGCCAGGCGGAAGAAAGGTTGGAACTCGCGCAGATCGCCAGCGCGCTCGTCGTCGTAGAGGTCGATGGCGGAAAACACGCCGGAGTCGAGATAGGCGACGAAGGTCGGCCGCAGGCGCTCGGGCGGCACGCGCCGGTTGATGCCGATCTCGGGCGCGAATTGCAATCGCTCGGCGACGCGCTGGCTCTCCTCCGCGACGATCTCGATCACCGCTTGCGGCGACGCGTGAATGTGCTCTGGCAGGAGTAGGTCCAGGCTGGCCTCGGCGTAAGCCACGCCTTCATCGGCCATCCGTTCGAGCCCCGCGCGCAGCAGGGTGCGAATGCCGTCGAGGCTGCGAATGGCGGGAAACAGATTCGCGGCCAAGTAACCACCGAATTCGCCAAAGTCGCGAAAGCGGACCGGGGGCGGCGGCAGTTTGTAGCCAAGCACCTGCTCGTAGGTCGAGAGCGGGCAGTTGAGCAGGGCGTGGCAATGCACGTCCGCCTTGGGCAAGGCCCGTAGCCCCGCATGGCTTCCGCCCGCCCCTGGCGCTGGCTTGCTATTGCTTGCCTTCTCGCCCATGGCTTCGGCCAAGCGGTCCTCTGGAATTCTGGTTGCGGATCGGCTGGGCATGGAGGTTCCGAGATGTAGGTTCGCGCCCTACGCGATCCCCTTGCCGGGATTCATGATGCCCTTGGGGTCGAGAGCCCGCTTGATCCGGCGCATGAGGTCCAGCTCGACGGCGCTCTTGTGGCGACGCCCCTCGTCGCGCTTGAGCACGCCGATGCCGTGTTCGGCGCTGATGGATCCGCCGTGCGCGGCCACGATGTCGTGTACGACTCGATTCAGTCTCTCCCATTGCGCCAGGTATTCCTGCTCATCCATGCCCACGGGCTGGGTGAAGTTGAAATGCAGATTGCCGTCGCCCACGTGGCCGAAGGGCACGGGCCGGATGCCGGGGATCAGCTTCTCGGCGGCGGCCAGGGCCTCGCGCATGAAGGCCGGAATGCGCGACACCGGCACGGAGATGTCGTGCTTGATGCTGCCACCTTCGTGCTTCTGCGATTCCGAGATGGACTCGCGCAATTTCCACAGCGCCCTCGCCTGCGCCGGGCTGCCGGATCGGACCGCGTCCTCGATCAGGCCTCTGTCGAACGCCGCGGTCAGGAAGGCCTCGGCCGCATCGCGCGGCACCGTCAGATCCGTGAGCACGTACCAGGGTGCGGGGGCCGGCAGGGGATCCGAGGTCCCCGGGATATGGCGCACGACCAGCTCCAGGGCAAAGCGCGAGATCATCTCGAACGCGAAGACGCCGTCGCCGGTCAGGTCGCGCGCGAGCGCGAGCAAGGCGAGAACCTTCTCGGGATCGGTGGTGCTGGCCAGAATGGTCTCGACCTGGCGCGGCCGGGGAAACAGCTTGAGCACGGCCGCCGTGATGATGCCGAGAGTGCCCTCGGCGCCGATGAAGAGCTGCTTCAAATCGTAGCCGGTGTTGTCCTTGCGCAAGGCGCGCAGGCCGTCCCAAATCTCGCCGTCGGCGGTCACGACCTCGAGGCCGAGCACGCACTCGCGGGCGTTGCCGTAGCGGAGCACGTGGATGCCACCCGCGTTGGTCGACAGATTGCCGCCGACCTGGCTGGTTCCCTCGGCGGCCAGGCTGAGCGGCAGCAGGCGATCGACGCCGGTCGCCGCCTCCTGGGCCACGGCCAGCGTGCAGCCGGCCTCGACCACCATGGTGTCGTCTACCGCATCCACGGCGCGAATCCGGTTCATGCGGCTCATGCTGAGCAGAAGGTCGTAGCCCTCGGGCCGAGGGATCTGGCCGCCCACGAGTCCCGTGTTTCCACCCTGCGCCACGATGCCCACCTCCGCCTCGGCGCACGCGCGCACGATGGCGGCGACTTCGTTCGTGCTGGCCGGTTTGAGCAGGAGCGGGGTTCGGCCCACGAAGCGATTGCGCCACTCGGTCAAGTGGGGTGCAAGCTCGTCGGGATCGACGGAAAACCCGGCCGGGCCGACCAGCGTCTTGAGCCGCTGCAGGGTCGTGGGTTGTGCAGGCTTGGGCATGCGGGAAACCTACCACGCGAAAAGCACCTCACTCTCGATCTCCTCCTCCGCCGCCGCCGCGCCGCCGTGGAAGCGCGAAGGCGTTGCAACTAGCCCATGATCGACTCCAACTCGCGGGCGTGTTCGGAAACCCACTTCGCGATCTCCGTCACGATCGGCTCGGGCATGCGCGTTGGAGCCCACGCGAAAGCCCGCCCGACTCGCTCGGTGTTCGATAGATAGATAGGAATGTCGGCCGCGCGCGTCTCGGCCACCGGCTGGATCTCGACAGTCTGCCCCGTGGCACGCTGGCATAATTCCGTCAACTCGCGCAAGGAGACCGAGCAGGAGCGTCCTCCGCCCACGTTGTAGATCTCCCCGCGCGCGCGCGGAAGCACCTCAATCTGACGTTCGACCAGGGCGACCAGATCGTCGACGTGAAGGATGTCGCGAACTTGTCTGCCGTCACCGCCGTAGCCGATATAGCGCAACGGCCGTCCAAAGAAGTGGCTGGCAACCCAATAGACGACGATCCCCTGATCCACCTTGCCCATCTGCCAGGGCCCGGTCAGCACGCCACAGCGATCGATGATTGCGGGCACGCCGTAGCTGTCCGCGTATTCGACGGCAAATAGCTCGGAGGCGAGCTTGGTCGTCCCGTAGAGGGACCGCGCCCCCGTCAGAGGAAACTCCTCCGCGATCCCGGCCGCGCTTAGGCCAGGCAACTCGCACCGGGCACCGTCGATCTCGAATCGCGATGTCCCCTCGATGAGTGGAATTCGTCGCATGGGCTCGATGGGGTAGACCCGGCTGGTGGAAAGAAATAGCAGGCAGGCGCCGCAGCGCCGCGCGGCCTCCAGGCAGTTGAGCGTGCCTAAGAGGTTGGTCTGCGTGACGTACGCCGGGCTCTCCCCGATGCCGGCTAGCACCGAGGGCTCTGCCGAACAGTCCAACAGCAGATTGAAAGGACCGGCCGAAGCGACATCCTCGGCGATGCGGATATCGCCGTGCACGAACCGGACTCCGCCGGCTCGCAGGCGCGTCAACGAGAGCTGGGATCCCCGCCGGTGCAGGTTGTCGAGGGCGACCACCTGCATGTCGTGGTGGAGAGACTTGAGAGCAAGCGCAAGCGTCGAGCCCACGAAGCCTGCGCCACCGGTCACGAGAGCTTTCCGGAACATCGCCTCGCGATGGTAGCGCGGAACCGGCGGCGGGGACACTTCCCGTGCTCATGCGATAACGCCATTGGCTGTCAGGCCCGATCCAAAGATGATGTGGTCGGCCCTCAGGTTTCAACGGCTCCGGTTCTTCCCGGTCCGCCCCCCCTGACCCGCTCATACACCTCGAGTAGTCTCTCGGACATCCTCTTCCAGGCGTATTTCTCCTCGGCTACCTTGCGCGACGTCTGCCCCATACGAGCAGTGCGGTCGCGGTCCTTGAGCAAGCAGGCGAGCGCCGCCCCGTAGCTCTCCGCATTGTCGGGGGCCAACACGCCGACCTCGTCGGCCTGGAAGACCTCGACTAGATCGCCCACCGGATTGGCCAGCACAGCCCGGCCCGCGGCCAGGTAGTCGCCCAGCTTGATGGGGCCACGCGCCCGGTTGGTCAGGGTGTTCGAGTAGGGCAGCAGCAACACGTCGGAGGCGCCCATGGGAACCGGCACCCTGACGAAGGGAAGAGCGCCTGTGGAGCGCACGGCAGCGGACAGGCCCAGCTCTGCGATCAGCCCCTCGGCCTCCCGGTTGCGTGGCCCCACGAGGAGCAGGATGGCGTCTGGCACGGATTGTCGCGCGACGGCGAAGGCGCGCACCGCGAGTGCCAGGTCGTACTGGACGAAGCCCATGAAGCAGGCGATGGGCGCGTCGCTCGGCAAGGAAAGCTCCGCGCGACACGTGCCCCGATCGAGCACGGGAATCGTGCGCACGTTGGCGCCCGAGGGGATGTAGTGGACCCGCTCGCGAGGGATTCCCAGACCGAGCGCGCGCTCCGCAAGCGCGCGGCTGGTCACGGTGACCTCGTCCGCCAGATGACGGAAGCGTTCCTCCAGGAAGGTTTCGAACGGAGCAAAAGCCACGCGGCCGATCCAGCTCTTGCGCAGGGAGATGGCCCCGCCCCTCCCCCACCAATCGGCCCAGTCGCTCACCCACGGGGTGCGGGCCAGGGCCTTGAGCGCCAGGCTGGGACCGAGCACGACCGGCCGGCAGTCGAAGCCGTGCGCCAGGTCGGGGCGCTCGCCCAAGAAGCGCGCCACCCGCCAGGCGGTGTCCCAGGGATCCCATCCCGTGCGTGCCAACGAGATGCCCAAGTCCGGAGTCTCGATGATGCGAACTCCTTCGCGCACTCCCACCACGGGACGCAGGAGGTTCCGGTGCGAGATGGTGGCCAGCGTCACCTGGTGTCCCCAATCGGCCAACTCGCGCCCGAAGTAGAACGCACGGTAGAACGTGCTCCGCTCCACCACATTGTGATTGAGCAGCAGGATCTTCATCTGGGCAAACCTAGCCTGGCCTGGCCAGCAGCAGGCGGGCGGCACGCACGAGCCGGCGCTTGACGCCGGCCAGACCCTGGTCGGCAAGGATCTCGCGCAGGAAGTGGGCCTGGCGGCGAAGCCAGGCCGGGTCGCGCAGTCGGGCCCGCAACCAGCGCGAGGGCGCGTGGGCAGTGAACTCGGCGATCTCGTCTGCGCTCAGCCCCTCATGGGACACCACCGCCGAGCGGCCGCCGTCAAAGTCCGTCCAGCGCGCATCCAGCAGGTGCCCGCTACGGCTTGCGCTTTCGTAATAGGGCGTACCCGGAAACGGGGTTGCCACGGAGAATTGGATCGAGTCGACTGGCAAGGACCGGCAGAACGCAATCGTCTCGCGCATGCTGTCGCGGGTCTCGGCATCGAGGCCGAAGGTGATCGTGGCGTGGGTTTTGATGCCACGCTGGTTGCACCAGCGCACCACGTTGCGCACCTTCTCGAGCCGGATCGGCTTGCGGGCCTGCTCGAGCACCTGGCGGTTCGCGCTCTCGATGCCCAACTTCATGCCGATGCATCCCGCACGGGCCATCTCCTCGATGGCTCGCTCGGTGACCGCCATGGCGTCGCCCATCACCGACCAGTGTACGCGCAGCTTGCGGGCCACGATCTCTTGGCAGATGGCCAGCACGTGCGCCTCGCGAGCGGTGAAGATATCGTCGTCGAAGTAGATCTCCCGTGCCCCGTGCTCGCGGATCGCGTGCTCCATCTCGTCCACCACGCGCTTGGCCGAGAACGTCCGATACGGACCGTTCCGGTACATCACGCTCACCCACAGGCAGAAGGTGCAGCGGAACGGGCAGCCGCGGCTCGCGTGCATCTGGACTGCGGGCCGGTGCCGGCAGAAGCCGTCCCAGTAGGGCCAGACGGAAGGCGCCTCGCGTGTGGGGAAGAGGTGGCGGGCCGGCATGGGCAGAAGCTCGAGCGGTTCGATGGGAGCACCCGGCGGTCCCGAGACAACCCGACGCGAGCCGTCCGGCTGAATCTGCGCCCGCACCAGCCCGGCGATTCCGTCGAGCAGGGACTCACCCTGACGGCATGCCTTGATCGCATCGCGCGCGTTCAGCTCGTACTCGCCGCGCAGGATCCAGTCGATGTGCGTGTGCTCGCGCAGGATCGATTCCGCAAAGACGGTGACGTGCGCTCCGCCGAGAGCGACGAGCGCGCCCGTCCGAGTCTTGATCTCGCGACAGAGCGCCAGATCGTGATCCACCGTCGGAGTCGTCGTCTCCATGAACACGATCCGTGGCCGGATCTTGCTGGCGAACTCGAGCAGCGCCTCGCCGGAGGTGTTGAGAGCGACCCCGTCGTAGACCTCCACGTCCACCCCGTCTTGCTCCAGTAGCGCGGCCAGGTAGGCGAGCCCGAACGGAAACGGGACGTAGCGGCAGGGCTCGCCTGCTGCTTTCTCGATGGAGAAAGGCCACCGGCTGCCCGCCTTCACAAAGAAACGTTCCCGGCCATTGGCCATCGGAATGCGCGTAGGGACGTTTGCAAGCAGAACGGTGATGCGGGGCAGAGAAGGCGAAGCCTCGGGCACAGCTTTCTAGGTTGGACTCGAAGGACCACCTCGGCAAGCCCAAACCGGCGTGGCGCCCTGCGCTTGGCGGTCCGCAGTGCCTCCGTCTATGATGGTCCAGGGAGTGCGCAGCATGAAAGTCCTGGTGACGGGAAGCAGTGGACTCATCGGCAGCGAGGCCGTGGTGCATTTCGCCAGCAAGGGCCACCAGGTGGTTGGTCTGGACAACAACCTGCGTCGCCACTTCTTCGGCGAGGACGGTGACACGACCTGGGTGCGCAAGTGGCTGGAGCAACGCGTGCCGGGCTTCGTCCACCGCGATATCGACATCCGCAATCGCCAGGTCGTGCTGGCCGCCGTCGAGGAGATCCACCCGGACGCCGTAATTCATTGCGCGGCCCAGCCCTCGCACGACCTCGCGGCGCGCATGCCGTTTGACGACTTCGACACCAACGCTGTCGGAACCCTCAACTTGCTCGAGGCCGTGCGTCGCCATGTACCGGAAGCCCCGTTCGTTTGCATGAGCACCAACAAGGTCTACGGCGACGCGCCGAATCGGCTGGCGCTCGCCGAGTTGCCCAAACGCTGGGACTACGCAGACCCCGAATGGCAGCATGGAATTCCCGAGACCTTCACTATCGATCAATCGATGCACAGCCTGTTCGGGGCAAGCAAGGTCGCTGCGGATGTTCTCTGTCAGGAATACGGCCGCTACTTCGGGATGAAAACCGGGGTCTTCCGGGGCGGCTGTTTGACGGGCATCCGCCACTCAAGCGCCGAGCTGCACGGCTTTCTCGCGTACTTCTTCAAGGCCCTGGGCGAGGGCCGTCGCTACACTGTCAACGGCTACAAGGGCAAGCAAGTGCGGGACCAGATCCACTCCTACGACGTGGTCCGGGCCATGGAGGAGTTTGTCCTGGCCCCCCGGCCGGGCGAGGTCTACAACCTCGGCGGAGGCAAGGCGAACAGCGTGTCCATCCTCGAGTGCATGGATCGCGCCGAGCAACTCACCGGTAAGAAGCTCGACTGGACCTATTCGGAGACCAACCGGATGGGGGACCACCTATGTTACTACTCCGATCTGCGTAAGCTGAAAGCCCACTATCCGAACTGGACGATCACGCGCAGCCTCGACGACATCTTCGAGGAGTTCGCGCGTGCGATGCGCGACAGCACCTCGTGATGCCTGCCCCGCAGGGTTGAATGGGGGCATCTCCAAAGCTGATCCCGGTAGCGTCCTGCTCAGCGCGCCCCCCGGCGAGACAGGACCGCGGGCAGAGTGACCAGCAGCAGGCGCAGATCCAGCCCCAGCGACCAGCGATCGACATACTCCTGATCCATGCGCATCCAGTCCGCGAACCCCACGTCGCTGCGGCCGTTCGTCTGCCACAGCCCGGTGATCCCGGGCTTCATGGATAGGCGGCGGCGTTGCGAGCCGTGGATTCGCTGCTGTTCCTGCTCGGGCAGGGGGCGCGGGCCGACCAGACTCATGGACCCGCCCAGGACGTGGAAGAGCTGCGGCAGTTCGTCCAGACTGGTTCGGCGCAGGAAGGCGCCCAGACGGGTCACGCGCGGATCGTGGGTCGCCTTGAACGCCGGGCCATCGACTTCGTTGAGCGCGGCGAGGTCGTCCTTGAACGCGTCGGCGCCCTTCATCATGGTCCGGAACTTGAACATGCGAAAGCGCCGGCCATGAAGGCCGACGCGCACCTGCGAAAAGACCAGCGGCCGCCCGTCGAGCAGGACGATGGCCAGCGCGATGCCGATGAATACCGGCAGCAACACCACCACGGCGGCCGAGGCCAGCACCAGGTCCAGCACCTGCTTGACCGCAAGCTGCGCTGCCCTCCGCGCGGTCGGGGCGAAGAACAGAAAGTCGTTACCGGCCCCCGCCTCGACGTGTGGGGTCAAACTGGACACGTGTTGCCAGGGCAAGGGGATGCTGGCGGAAAGGCCAAGGTCGGCGCATACGTTCACCACCCAGCCCGCCCGGCGCGGCGAAAGCTGCTCCAGCACGACCACCGCATCCACCGCCTCGTGGTGCAGAACTGCGGGCAGCTGGCCCAGGGTGCCCAGGTGCTTCGGTGCGCTAAGATCCGATTCATGGCGGCCGAGATAGCCTATGACCTCGGGCGGAAATGGATCGGCGTGCAGGCCGTCGATGAACCGCTGCATGGTCGGCCCTGGCTTGCCGACCAGCAGCAGGCGGCCACGGGTGTGTCCCTTTGCGTGCTGCCGCTTCGCCCACTGCCGGAGCGCGAGCCGCTCCGCCAACATGAAGATGAACGACAGCGCGAGGAACATGGCCACGATGGAGCGGTTCACGACCGTCTTGGTGATGAAGGTGATCGCGGTCAGCGCGGCAAACCCCAACAGGTGTAGTCCGATCAGGCGCAGCACGGTATGGGCCACAGACCAGCGCATCTCCAGCGGGCGGTCGAGGCCCAGGATCGCGACCAGGATCACCCACAGCGGCAGCGCCAGGTACGCCAGAAGGATGAAACCCTCCGGGCCGGCGGGTGCCCGCAGGAAAGTGAAGTGCGGCCACAGCAGCGAGTGCAGAGCGTAAGCCACGAACATGACCAGCACGACCAGTAGCGCGTCCGCAGCCTGGATGACCGTTCTAGGCGAGCGGATCCCGGTCCCGTTCATGATCGAGCGTCCTCGGTGATCGCAACACCGGGCCGAATGAGGCGTCCCAGGTTCAAGTTAGATCATTATCGTGAGTGGCACGCGGCGCTGTCAAACGGCCATTACGGTTTGCCGAACGGAACTTACGACCGTCGGCGAATCGGACGGCTCGCACGACGTCAGCGCTCTATCTCGCCGCGTTCTCGGACTTGCCGCGCCCATTGGCCGATTCCTTCAAGCGCCAGAGCAGGATGTGACGAACCAGGGCGCTAGCCTGCCTCCGCGCTGGCCCGCAGCCGGCGGACTGCCTCGGCGGCGCCCTCGGGGGCGTGAAAGATCGCGGACCCGGCCACCAACACGCGCGCCCCGGCCTTGACCACGGCCGCGGCGTCGGACGGCGCGATGCCGCCGTCGACCTCGATCGCGCAGGTCAAGTGGCGTTCCTCAATCGTCCGGCGCAGGCGCGCCACCTTGGACAGCACGCTCTCGATGAACTTCTGCCCACCAAATCCCGGGTTCACGGTCATGATCAGGACCTGATCCACGTCGCCAAGGATGTCTTCGAGGGTCCCCAGCGGCGTGGCGGGATTGAGAACCACGGTGGCCTTCTTCCCGAGCCAGTGGATCTGCTGAATGATGCCGTGCAGGTGCGGACAAGTCTCCTGGTGAACCTGAATGTTGTCCGCGCCCGCCTTGGCGAAGTCCGGGATATAGCGCTCGGGCTCGACGATCATCAGATGCGCCTCGATGGTCGCGCGCGTACATCGCCGCGCGGCCTCCACCATGAGGGGTCCGAAGGTGAGGTTGGGCACGAACCGGCCATCCATCACGTCCACGTGAAATCGCTCGACGCCCGCCTCCTCGGCCTCCTTCATGTGAGCGCCAAGTCGCGTGAAGTCCGCCGCAAGGATAGATGCCGAAATCTCGACCGATGCCATCGCCGGGAACTATGCCGCCTGCCGCATCCGCCTTCAACACCGTTTGCGGCAATCGGAAGTCTTCACCACGGTTCTCTCTAACGATGTCCCGTGGGCTCGCGAGGCAGCGTCTTGCCCGCCGTGGACGGCGGCAACGGCGGGACGGGCGGCGCCACGGCCGGAGCCGGGGGCGGCGGCGGCCGATCGGGCACCACCGGCCCCGGTCTCTTGCGGAAGACCATCCAGGTCCCGGACTTGGCCAGGAGCTCGACCATGCCGTGGTAGCCTTTGAAGAGATCCATGCCACGCGGCAGACTGCGCACGAAGAAATAGTCGAAGGTGGGCAGCATCTTCGCGGGCAGGAAGCTGGCCGGCGCCCAGGGATTCGTCGCGAAATCCGGCGCGACTTTCAGGCGGCACGGCATGTGGCGAAGACCGCAGTAGGTTGGCGGCACCATACTGCCCAAAGCCGGGCGCATGGCCGGGTAGAAACCGGGCAGCCCGATGAGCGCGGACTCGACCTGCATCACATGCGAGGCGCGATCGAAAACCAGCCCCAAGGCCTTGCCTCCCGGCGGCGTCTTGTCCACCACCGCGACGAAATCCGCAACCTCGGCACCGTACGCGCGGTAGTGGCGGTAGAGTTGACCGGCGTAGAGCGCGCCGAAGAGCAGCGCCGGCAAAGGCAGCAGCAGGAACAATGCCCCGCGCAAGCGCAGCAGCCCGGCCGGCACCAGGACAAGAGCCATGAGCAGCACCAGCACCGAGAAGCGCGGAAAAAACGTCATCAACTCCAGTTCTTGCAGGTGATGCGGCATCGCCAGGTAGGCGGTGAGCGCGCCGAGGAAACCAATCAGACCGGCCAGGCGCATGCGACGCTTGCGCAGCGGCCGCGTTTCGCTCGGTTCGTCCGCGGCCGGCCATGCCAGGGCACCGACCAGGACATAGACGACCATGATGAGAACGAGCCCGTTGCAGGCCCGTACGTTGACCTCGTCGACGAAGGCGCGCAAGGCGTGTGCAGGGATCAGGAGAATTCGATTCCACAAATCAACCGGCAGGCTCCTGCGTCCCAGATCGGCCAGCCGGTGGCGTTTGAGGAAGGTCCAGGCCAGGGCGGCCGTCAGCTTGGCTTGCCCGTGGACCGGCGGAGAGGTCAATTGCCAATAGGCAAGTCCCGCGAAGGAAGGCAGTAGCGCCGTCACCGCGAGGAGCTTGCGGCGCATCGGGGCCGCCGCGAGCGCGGCGAACGCGAGCGACGCGCACACGCCGTAGAGGTAATTCTGCAAGTGACACAGGAAGAGCAGACTCGCGACCGCGGCGGTGAGCAGCCACCTCGTCGCGAAGCTGCGTCCGCGATCGCTGTGCGCCAGTTTGGTCATCTCGGCCAGAAGCCACAGCAGCACGGGCAGCGACAGGGCGAACGTGACGAACCCGTAGTGCAGCGTCAGGTTGTAGGCGAGGGGAAATGCGAGCAAGGCCGGGATGCGGCTGCGCCGGCAGACCGCCAGCAAGGAGGCCATGGCGAGCGGCAGTCCCGCTACGTAGATGATGATGATGAGCTTGTGCGCGGCGAGCAGGCTCATGAATTTGCCGAGCACGATCAGGGCCACGAAGTGCGCGGCATAGGGAGCGAGGCGCAGGCCGCCCTCGTAGTATGGCGCATACGGCGAGCCGGCCCGCCCCACCTTGGACAGCAGATCGGCGGCGGCCAAGTGGAACGGCAAATCGAGCCCAGGCAAGAGTCGGGTGGCGAACAGAGGCGCCAGGAAGAATGGCAGCAGCAGGGCGTAGCAAACCCCAAAACACCACGCATCAGACACCTTACCGGATTCAAGCCACGGCTTGGCCCGGCCGAAGGCCGCCTGCAGGCGCGCCGGTGCGGATTGCCCGTCTGGTCCGTTCTTGCTCGGGTCCAGGCCCCGCGATTCCTTGATGCTTGTATCCACGACGAAAGCCGCGTGCCAGAGCGCGTCTGGCGAGCTTCCGTCAGACAGGCCGTAAAGCGATCTTGCGCGACCGTCCCTGTATACAACGATTCGCGCCCAAACGTGGTATAGACTCCGCCAACTCGCATGGGATTGCTCGACATCTTTTCCAAGGAGAAGCGCGAGGAGCGCACGCGCGCCGGAAATATCCAGCGCGCGATCAACAAGTATTCCCAGTCGGGAGATCGCTACAAAGCCATGGAGGCCCTCGCCATCGAGGGCTCGGACCAGGCGATCTACGGCCTCTTGCGACGCTTCGGCATGATGTACGACAAGTCCATCGAGGACGAGCAAGAGAAGGAATGGGTTTTCGACACCCTGGTCAGCAAGGGTGAATCGGCCCTGCCCTCGGTCAGGCGCTATCTGGCGGCGGCGGACTCGGTGTCGTGGCCCTTGCGCGTGCTGCAGAAGATCGCGCCCGACAAGGACGCGGAGGTGGCCGTGATCGCCGAGGCGCTGGCGCGCCACGAACCGGGCTACGAACGCGACCCCACCAAGAAGATCCAGCTCATCCGCCACCTCGGCCTGATGAAACACAAGAAATCGCCCGAGCTCGTGGCTCCCTACCTCGCCGACATGGACGAAGGCGTGCGTTTCGCCACCGTCGAGGCGCTGCTCGTGCTCAAGAATGAAGAGGCAGCGCGCGACAGGTTGCTCGAACTCTTCGTGTCCGAAGGCGAGGAGAGCTTGCGCCTGCGCATTCGCATCGCCGATGGCTTCGCCGACCTGGGCTGGCTGGTGCAAGGCTACCGATCTTCGGTCGAGAAGAAACTGCCCGATGGATTCCACCTGGACCGGGAAGGCCATATCCTGAAGCTGAAAAAGTCCGAGTAATGCCGCGACGAACGGACATCCAAAGCATCCTTCTCATCGGTTCTGGCCCCATCGTCATCGGGCAGGCGTGCGAGTTCGACTACTCGGGCACGCAGGGGGTGAAGGCCCTGCGCGAGGAGGGGTTCCGCGTGGTGTTGGTCAATTCCAACCCAGCCACCATCATGACCGACCCCGAGCTGGCCGACCGCACCTATGTCGAGCCGCTCACCGTCGACATCATCGCGAAGATCATCGAACGCGAACGCCCCGATGCGCTTCTGCCCACGCTCGGCGGCCAGACCGCGCTCAATCTGACCATCGAGCTCGCCAAGGCCGGGGTTCTCGACAAGTATGGCGTGAAACTGATCGGCGCGCAGGTGGCCGCCATCGAGAAGGCCGAGGATCGCGACCTGTTCAAACAGGCCATGCATAACATCGGGTTGCGCGTGCCGCAGTCGGGCTATGCCCACTCCTTGCAGGAGGCGCGTTCCATCCAGTCCGACATGGCGGCCAAGATCGGCGTCGGTTTCCCGGTCATCTTGCGACCGTCGTTCACTCTCGGCGGTTCGGGGGCTGCGGTCGCGTGGAACGCCGAAGAATTCGACGCCAAGGTGAACTGGGGCCTGCAACAGAGCCCGCGCGGCGAGGTGCTGGTCGAGCAGTCGGTCCTGGGCTGGAAGGAGTACGAGCTCGAGGTGATGCGCGACGGGAAGGACAACGCCGTCATCATCTGCTCCATCGAGAACTTCGATCCCATGGGCGTGCACACCGGCGACTCCATCACCATCGCCCCGGCCATGACCCTGACCGACAAGGAATACCAGGTCATGCGCGACGCCGCCCTGGCGGTGATTCGGGAAATCGGCGTCGAAACCGGTGGGTCCAACATCCAGTTTGCGATCGATCCCGGGCAGCGGCGAGATGGTGGTTATCGAGATGAACCCGCGCGTATCGCGCAGCTCGGCCCTGGCCTCGAAAGCGACCGGTTTCCCCATCGCGAAGATCGCGACCAAGCTGGCGGTCGGGTATACCCTCGACGAGATCCCGAACGACATCACGCGCGAAACCAAGGCCTGCTTCGAGCCGACCATCGATTACGTGGTGACCAAGGTACCGCGTTTTGCCTTCGAAAAATTCCCCGGCGCCGATTCGACCCTCGGCCCGCAGATGAAATCCGTGGGCGAGGTCATGGCCATCGGCCGAACCTTCAAGGAGTCGCTCGGCAAGGCCTTACGCTCGCTGGAAATAGGCCGATGGGGTTTCGACCTCGATCGCGTCCCTTCTCTCGACGATCTCAAACGACAGATCCACGAGCCGGGACCGGATCGGTTATGGCAGCTGGCCGAGGCCTTGCGCGCCGGCCTCTCGATCGAAGACGCCCATGGTTTGACGGCCATCGACCCCTGGTTCCTCGAACACCTCGACGCCATGGTGAAGGAGGACGAGGCGGCATGCCAGGACGGCCTCAAGCTACTCGACGATCCGGTGTCGCTGGCACGCCGCAAGCGCATGGGCATGTCCGACCGCCGCCTGATGAAGCTGGCCGGGGTCAAGGAAGAGGACGTTCGGCAGGCACGCATCCGCCATGGCATCCGGCCCGTGCTCAAGCGAGTCGACACCTGCGCCGCCGAGTTCGAGGCGCACACCCCCTACCTTTACAGCACCTACGAGACCGGGTCCGACGCCGATCCTGCCGCCGAATCGGAGGCACGCCCCACGGGAAAGAAGAAGATCGTGATCCTGGGTGGCGGGCCCAACCGCATCGGCCAGGGCATCGAGTTCGACTACTGCTGCGTGCACGCGGTCATGGCCCTGCGCGAAGATGGCTACGAGACCATCATGGTGAATTGCAATCCCGAAACGGTCTCGACCGACTACGACACCGCGGACCGGTTGTACTTCGAGCCGCTCACCCGCGAGGACGTGCTCGAAATCATCGACGCCGAGAAACCCGAGGGCGTCATCGTGCAGTTCGGCGGCCAGACCCCGCTGCGTCTGGCGGTGCCCTTGCAAAAGGCGGGCGTGAAGCTGCTCGGCACCAGCGCGGACGCCATCGATCGCGCGGAAGATCGCCAGCGCTTCGGCGAGCTGGTTACCAAGCTCGGCCTGCAATCGCCTGCCTGGGGCACCGCCCACGGCCTCGAGGAGGCGCGCGCAATCGCCGAACGCATTGGCTACCCGGTGATGGTGCGGCCGTCGTACGTGCTTGGCGGCCGCGCCATGGAGATCGTGTACGACGCCTCCGGCCTGGAGACCTTCGTGCTTCGCGCCCTGGAGGCCGGCCTGCGAGAGAGCCTAGCGACCGGCGGCGGGCGCGGCGACGAATCCGCGCCCATCCTGGTCGATCAGTTTCTGCGCGACGCCATCGAGGTGGATGTCGACGTCGTGGCCGACGGTCAGGACGTGATCATCGGCGGGGTGATGGAGCACATCGAGGAGGCCGGCATCCATTCCGGCGACTCGGCCTGTTCCCTGCCGCCGTTCTCGCTACCCGCCGCTACGGTGAATGCCATCAAAGAGCAATCGCGAGCCCTGGCCCGCGAGCTCGACGTGCGCGGCCTCATGAACGTCCAGTTCGCCGTACCGCGCGACGGCCGCGGCATCTTCATCCTCGAGGTAAATCCGCGCGCCTCGCGCACCGTGCCCTTCGTGTCCAAGGTCATCGGCGTGCCGCTGGCCAAGGTGGCGGCGAAGATCGCCGCCGGGCGCACCCTGCGCGAGATGGACATTCGCGAAGTCGTGCCCTCGCACATCGCGGTCAAGGAAGCCGTGTTTCCCTTCGTGAAGTTCGGCGGCGTGGATGTCCTGCTCGGCCCCGAGATGCGTTCCACCGGCGAAGTCATGGGCATCGATCGCAGCTTCGAGGCGGCCTTCGCCAAGAGCCAGCTCGCCGCCTCCATGCGTTTGCCCGTACCCGCTGGAAAACCCGTGACTGCCTTCATCGCGGTCAAGGACAGCGACAAGGAGTTGGCGATTCCGGTGGCGCGCAACCTGGTAAGCCTTGGATTCCGCATGATGGCCACCGGCGGAACCCACGCCCGCCTGACGGCGGCCGGCGTCGCCTGCGAACGGGTCAACAAGGTCAGCGAGGGCCGCCCCCATTGCGTGGACCGAATGCTCGATGGCGACGTGCACCTGGTCGTCAACACCACCGCGGGCGCGGCCTCCATCCAGGATTCCTTCTCGCTGCGACGGACGGCCCTCATGCGCGGCCTTCCCTACTACACCACGATGTCGGCCGCCCGCGCCGCCGCCGACGCCATTGCCAAACTCAAGTCGGGCAGCATCACGGTCTGCTCGCTACAGGAATACCAACATGGCTGACCGCATTCCCATGACCCCGCGGGGCCAGAAGAAGCTGCGCGAGGAGCTCAAGCGGCTGCGCGAGGTCGAACGGCCCAAGAACGTGCTCGACATCGAAACCGCGCGCGCCCACGGCGACCTGTCCGAAAACGCCGAATATGCGGCCGCGAAAGAGCGCCAGAGTTTTCTCGAGGGCCGCATCCGCGAGGTGGAGGGCACCATCGCGCTCTCCGAAGTCATCGATCCGGGCAAGCTGTCCGGTTCGCGCGTCGTCTTCGGCGCGACGGTTCGCCTGGCGGACACGGATTCCGGCGACGAAACCGTCTACAGCATCGTCGGCGACCACGAGGGCGACATCAAGGAGGGCCGCATCGCCATCTCGGCGCCGCTCGCGCGCGCCCTGATCGGCCGCGAACAAGGCGACACGGTGAACTTGCGCACGGGCAAGGGCTCGCGCGAATACCAGATCCAGGAGATCAAGTTCATCCCGGTGGACGACAGCTAGGATTCATGACCCGCATCCGCGCCGTCTTCCTCGATCTCGGCAACGTCCTCGCCTTCCACGACGATCCCGTCCTGTTTCAGCGCATGTCGGCGTGGGGCGGCGCATCCCCCGAGGAAATCCGGGCCCGCATGCTCGGTCTCTGGGATCCCATCAACCGGGGATCCCTGGCGGGCGACGAGCTTCGCCGTGCGGTTTGTCGGGCGGCAGGGTCGGAGACGCCCATGGAGGCCGAGCCCTTCTTCGCGATGTGGAACTGCCATTTCCGCGTTCACCACGAGCTTCTGCCCCTGGTCGAATCCTTGTTCGGCCAGGTCAAGGTGTTCCTGCTCTCCAACACCAACGAGATGCACTGGCGCTTCGTTCGCCCGCTCATTCCCCAGTTCGATCGCTTCGACGGCCTGGTGATTTCGTGCGAGATCCACATGGCCAAGCCCGATCCCGAGATCTTCCAGTTCGCCTTGGCTCGGGCGGGAGTCGGCGCGCAGGAAGCGGCCTATTTCGACGACGTTCCAGCCTTCGTCGCGGCGGCCTCGGCTCTCGGCATCCATGCGCGCCTGTTCACCGGCGCACGGGCTTTTCGCGCTCAGCTTGCGGAGATGGAACTGGCCATCTAATTCCGGCCGTCACCGATCGATCTGGGTGGCGTCCAGGCTGCCCGAATCGACCTCGCCGACGTCGACCTGCGCGGGGGCGACATCGACCGTACGGACATCGACCTGCGCGGGGGCGACATCGACCGTACGGACATCGACCTGCGCGGGGGCGACATCGACCACACCGGCATCGACCTCCGCGGGGGTGGCGTCGACCTCCGCGGGGCTGGCCTCGATCTCTGCGGCATCGACCTCGGCACTGTCGACCTCGGGCGTCACCAGGGTATCGGCCCCCACGTCGGAGGCAGACGCGACAGCCACATCCACGGCGGCGTCGTTGGTCGTGGTCCCGGCCGGATTCTGAGAGACGCACTTGCCGTTTCCAGTCGTGCCGTCCTGGCAGCTCAGTCCGCTCGCGCAGTCCGAGTTGATCTGGCAACGTCCTCCCTCGCCTTCACCGCAAGCAGCGAGGCAGAGAAGAGCGGCCGTCAGTCCAAGGTGGCAGGTTCGGGGACCGAGCATCCGTAGCATGGGGGGCTGGCTTACCATCCTCGCCCGCGTTCGTAAAGCCCGGTCCGTGTTAGTTTCGGACCATGTCACGCCGGCTTCCCATCATCTCCGCCTCCTGCGCGCTGACGACCGCTCTACTGGTTGCGCTTGGACTGCACGCCGGTCCAAGCAAGAAGGCGAGCGCGCCAGAGCGCGAGGCACGCACCTTCCTCGCGACCATGAACGGCCTCGTGCAGCCGCTTCAGACAGTGGCCAATCGGACCGAATGGACGGCGGCCACCGACGTGACCCCCGAACACACGGCCGCGCGTATCGCCGCGGAGAAGGCCCTGGCATCGGTGCTCGGCTCGAAGCTCGTGATCGAACGGACCAAGGCGCTTCTCGAACGGAAAGACGCCCTCGATCCTCTCGCGGCTCGCCAGCTCACCAAGCTGCTGCTGGCGGCCGCCGACAGCCCGGCCACCATTCCCGCCGTGGTCGCCAAGCGTATCGAAGCCGAAGCCCGCCAGTCGGCCATCCTCGATGGCTACACCTTCTGTCTGCGCGCCAGCCCGGCGGGTGCCTGTCTGCGGCCGACCTCGGCCAACGACCTCGACGACATCCTTCGCAGGTCGCGCAACCTGAAGGAGCGGGAGCGGGCCTGGGTGGCCTCGAAGGAGATCGGACGCAAGCTCAAGCCGGGCCTCGTCGATCTTCAAAGTCTGCGCAACCAGGTTGCGCACGAGATGGGCTATTCGTCCTATTTCGCCCTGGAGGTCGCGGACTACGGCATGACCGTGGCGGATATGATGGACCTCATGGACGGGATGCTCGCCGCCATCGCGCCCATCTACGACGGCCTGCACTGTTTCGCCAAGCACACCCTGGCGGATCGTTACAAGCAGCCGGTGCCGCGCCTGATCCCGGCGCACTGGATCGGCAACCGCTGGGCGCAATCGTGGCCAGGTCTGGTCGAAGGCGCCAACCTCGATCCCTTCTTCAAGCACAAGAGTCGCGAGTTCATCGTACGCACCGCCGAGGACTTCTACGTATCGCTCGGCTTCCCGCGTCTGCCAGAGAGTTTCTGGCAGAGATCCGACCTCTACCCGGTGGACCGGGGATCCCCGCGCAAGAAGAACAGCCACGCCTCGGCCTGGGACATCGACGGCGAAAGCGACGTGCGTTCACTCATGAGCGTCGAGCCCAACCAGCAATGGTTTGGCACCGCCCACCACGAGCTCGGGCACATCTACTACTACCTCTCCTATGACCGCCCGGAGGTGCCGTTCCTTCTGCGCGCCGGAGCCAACCGCGCCTTTCACGAGGCCGTCGGCGAGCTGGCCCGCCTGGCCAGCGAACAAATGACCTACCTGCGCAAGCTGGGCGTGGTCCGCCAGGGCCAAGAGCCCGATCCCGCGGGTTGGCTGTTGCAGTCGGCCCTGGATTCGATCGTCTTCCTGCCTTTCGCCGCGGGCACGATGACCCATTTCGAACGCGATCTTTACGAAAGCGAGCTGCCCCCCTCGGAATGGCAAGCGCGCTGGTGGCAGTACGTCGCGCGCTACCAGGGCGTCCAGGCACCCCGTGCCCGTGGCGACGATCTGTGCGACGCCTGCACCAAGACCCACATCAACGACGATCCCGCCCAATACTACGACTACGCCCTGGCCAGCCTCATCAAGTTCCAGCTCCACGACCACATCTGCACCAAGATCCTCAAGCAGGACGTGCATGCGTGCGACTACTCGGGCAGCCCGGAGGTCGGACGTTTCTTGCAAAAGATCCTCAGCCTCGGCGCCACCCGCGACTGGCGCGAGGTCATCCGCGAAGCGACGGGCGAAGATATCGGACCACGCGCCATGCTCGCCTATTTCCAGCCCGTGGTCGCCGACCTGAAGAAGCGCAACCTCGGCCTCGACTGCTCGCGCTGAAGAGGGCGCTCGCTACTGGCAGGTCACACGATTGCCGCCGCCGACCGCAGCTGCGGTGCAAGTCAGTCCGCCGGAAGCAAGTTAGCCCCCCGGGCAGGCAATCCACCGTCACGTCAAGGACACGTGCCACCGGCTCTGCATTGTCCGCTCGTGCACGTATCTCCGGCACAACATGGCTGGCTCCTTCCGCCACAGGCCGCACAGCTTGCCGTGCCACCGATGGTGCTTTGCCGGCAGACGAGATCCGAACCAGTGCAGGTGCTGCCCGCGCAGCAGGGTTGCCCGTCGCCTCCACACGCCACGCAGGAATAGGTGAAGCTGAGAGCCGACATCTGGCAGTTGTTCCCGTACGAACAGGTTCCGGTGCCGCCTGCGGTCGCCGCACAGCAAGGCTGACCCTTGCCACCGCAGGCCACGCAACTGGCTCGTCCCCCGAGGGTCGTCGCATTCTGGCAGGTGGTGTTGGGAGCCGTGCATTGAGAGCCGGTGCAACATGGATCTCCCTCGCCTCCGCAGGAGCCGCAGGCGCCGTGCGCGCAAGTGCCGGTGAGTCCACCTCCGCAGACATTGCCCGCGGCCACGCAGGTAGCGGCAGTCGTCAGGTTCCCGGAGGCCACGCAACAACCACCGTCCGCGCACAGCTTGCCGGGACAACAGGGCTGGCCCGCGCCGCCGCACGCGGTACAGGTGGAGGCACCGGCGAACGTGCCCGCGGTGCAAGTCGTCTCGCTCGCCGTGCAGGTATTGTTCCCGCAACACTGCATGCCAGCGCCGCCGCAAGTGCCGCAGGCCCCATGCGAGCAGGAGCCTCCGCCAAGCGCATCCGGACAAGCTCCATCGGTTGCGATGCAAGCGCCGAGCGCGCAGCACCCGCCATCCGAGCAGGCATTGCCGGCACAACAGATCTGGCCAGCGCCACCGCAGGGCGTTCCCGTGGATCCCCCGGACCCTCCCTCCCCGCCTGATGCGCCCCCTGTGGCGGCCACCCCCGCGCCACCCGTTGACATGGTCGAGCCGCCTGTTCCGGTCGTGCTCGAACCTCCCATACCACCCGTTACCATGATTGAGCCTCCGGTCGCGCCCGCGCTCGCCGCCGACCCGTCCACACTCATCGAGGTGCCGCCCGATCCCGTCGATCCACCTCCCGCCGCAATGCTGGCATCACCCCCCCCAGCGCCCCCTGCGCTCACCACCGATCCACCGCTGCCGACCGCATCCCCGGTGACTGCTGTCGCGCCCGCGTTTCCACCCATTGCCACCAGCAGTCCACCGCTGCCTCCCGAGGCGGCAGGTGCCCCACCGCCGCCGATGGCATCCATCGCGGCGCCACCAGCGCCACCTAGGCCAGAGGCATCCCAATTCGCACCTCCTCCACCGCCGATGCCGACATTCGCGCCTAGCAACCCGCGTTTATCGATGGTGCAGGCTTGCACACCCACGACGATCGTGATCCCGATGGCCAGCAGAATTCGCCCCTCATCCCGCGAAATCGGAAAGTCGCGAATGCCCATTCGGGGAACCTCCGTGAGCTACCTGTTGCATGACCCACGGGATCCGAAGCGATCCCTGGGCTCAAGAAAGGCCAGATCTAAATTGTATTTCAGAAAACGAAAAGATCGAGCAAATGTCTGGCTGCGGCTACTGGCAAGTCGCGTTGTTAGCCCCTGCCCCGGCTTCCGATGCCGTGCAGGTGAGGGTCCCAGTGCACGTCCGGTTAGCAATCGGGCCGGTTCCGCAACAGAACTCGCCGCCGGCCCCGCAGGGTTCGCAGGTCGATGTGCCACCTCCGCCGCCGGTCGTGCGGCACACGAGCAATGCGCTGGAGCATGTCCCGCCGGCACCGCCACAACAAGCCTCGCCCGAAGCACCGCAGGCCGTGCAGGTGCCCGTCCTGTTGTTGCCTGCGCCGGTGCACTCGGTGCCCGCGGCCGTGCAGGTTCTATTGTTGGCGGTGCTTCCGCAGCACGCCTGATCCAGTTCTCCGCACGCTACGCACGTCCCCGGAGAGGCGTCGCCCGTCCCACAGGTCACGTTGCCCCCGGTGCACACCAACGCGCCGCCACCGCCGCCGGTTCGCGTGCAGCATTGGTCGCCTGAGGCGCCACAGGTTCCGCCATCCAATCCGGCGCACGCGCCGGCCGCGCAAGTGCCGCCGATGGAGGCGCCACACGACTCACCGTCGGCCACACAGCGGAACGCGCCGCCGCCTCCAGCGGGAGGCACGCAGCAACCGCCGCTGTTGCAACTCTCGCCGGGACAGCAAGCTTGGCCGCTGGCGCCGCAGGTCGCCCCGTCCACGGATTCGCTGTCGAGTTTCGTGGGTGCGTCGGCGGGCACATCGTTCTCGGTCGGCGCGTCCGCGGACGCGTCGATGCCCACACCGCCGCTGCCCCCGTCGAGCGCGCCTCCGGCGCCGCCCGTCGCTGCGACATCGGTGATTACTCCACCGGCGCCGCCCGCCGCCGCGCCATCGATAATCGCTCCGCCGGCTCCAGCGCCGCCATCGAGCGGGCTCGCGCCTCCGCCGCCGGTCGCTGCTGCATCGACGGTCGCGCCGCCTGCACCAGTGGTTATTCCGCCAGAGCCCGCGCTGCCTCCGACGCCAGTTCTTCCGCCCGATCCTCCCCTTCCACCGGCCCCTATTGTCGAGCCGCCAGACCCGCCAACCGCACCGTCAGGCTTGGTTCCACTCGAGCTGCTAGAGCATCCCGATACCGCCAACGCAAAAAGCGCGGCGTATGTCAGCCACAGTCGCGGTGCCAGAAGCGTTGAAACGAGCTTGCGCGTGTTCATGAATGTCCTCCAAAGTCGTTCGCACGGAGACAACTGCCCAATTAGGGTCGGGATAATGTCCACACCGTTACGGACAAACGTCACGCAACGCGGATTCAAGGCGGTCCGTGATCGGACTCACATGTAGGTCGAGCCACCCGGGCGTCTGCGTCATTCTCGACGTGCCGTCTCCTCGGTGAAATAGGCGCTGCGGTGCCGTGCGTCGGGAAGGTGAGAATCCCAGCACGCGGGCGAACAGAACACGAGCTTGATCTTGCCCGAATTGCAGGTCGAAACCGAACAGCGGATTACTTTGCCACCGACCGGAATGGGCTTTCGGCACATGGAGCAGATGAATGCGATGCTTCCTGTCATGCCCGCCTGTCTACCATAGACCGAGACCTGTCATCGTTCGTCAGGATGGGTGGCTTGCCGAAGCGCGCGCGCATCTTGTTGACCGAGGAGAGAACGTGCTTCTCACGCAGGAGCCTCCGCACCAGGGATCGTTTGCCGGGAAAATCGATGAGCCCCAACCCCACGAGCATGCAGAGAATACCCGGTCCCGGCACCAGCGGCAGGGCCATCACGAATCCAGCGATGAACACCATCGCCCCGAGCAGGTTCTTGGCCACGACCAGGATCACCCGCGCCACTCGGGGTGCCTGCCGGAACCCCCGGTGTTCGGAAATACGTACGAAGTAGTCCACGGGCAACCCGAGCAACACGATCAAGCCGACGCAGAAGGAAACCAGTGGCAGGCCCAACCCCAGCCCCAGCATGACCGGCCAACCCACGGCCAGGTAGTGATGCAATCCATGGCGAACGAAATCGAGCACCGAGAGGCCATCTTCGACCAACCCGGCGCGCGAGGGAAGCGTCCTTCCGCCACCACGGGAGTATCCTTGCAACCTTCCGCCTGACGGGCGGAACTAGTGCGCTGCGCTGCTATCCTTGGCTTCCCACGCCACCTCGACCTTGCCGATGGGAGAGGCGACACGAAGGATCATGCGGCCGGACTCGGGCCCCACGAAGGAGTCTCCGGCGCCGGTGGGGCGGACGAATCTGAGGGTATAGGTTCGGGAAAAAGGCGTGCGAGTCGGAAAGAATTCGGTTTCGTAAACCTCGGGAAGCTTTTCGACCTTGATCGACGTGGGGGCGAGCTCCGCCCCGGTTCCGTCGAGAAGGGTGATCCGCCACGGGGAATTTCTGCGCTCGAAGTCGTTCCAGCCATCGTTCGTGCTCTGCGCGACGAGGTGGATCTCATACACCGCGCTCGCCAAGGTCTTCTGCGTCTTCTCCAGTTCCTGGCGCTCGCTGTCCGACAGATCGTAGACCTTGGCGTACTTGGCCACATAGGCCTGGCGAAAATCCCAACTCTCGAAGGTGGCCCAGATCTCCATCGCGGTTCCGATGTCCTGGACCAGCTTATCGTGTCGCGTCCACGCCGCGAAAACCGATGGATAGTCCTCGTTGCGATAGGCCTTGGTGGCCTGGGAAAAATCGACGACGAGCGGGCGGGATGAGGCGCATCCGACCGCCACGGCGCACAGCGCGCAGACCAGGCACCACACCCGTATCCAGCGAATCACGTGAACTCGCGCCTCCGGAACAGGGTCACGAGCGGGGCTTCCTTCTCGAGTGCTTCCCGCCCGCCTTCCTCGCGATCGACCAGCCCGACGATGAGGCTCACTTTGAGACCAAACTCGCGCGCGCGCGCCACGGCCTTGAGCGCCGAACCGCCGGTGGTTACCACGTCCTCCAGGATGGCGACCGGCATGCCCTGGCGGAGCAGCTTGCGCCCCTCGATCCATTCCCCGGTGCCATGCCTCTTGGCTTCCTTGCGTACGTAAAAGGCATCCAGCGGCTTTTGGCCGAGGTAACTCACCGTCGATACCGCCGATGCCAAGGGGTCGGCACCCATGGTCAGACCGCCGACCGCCTCCACCTCGGGCGCGCGTTCGGCGATGAGGCGGCCGATGAGCCATCCCACGAGAAAGTGCCCTTCCGCGCTCAACACCGCCTGCTTGCAGTCGATGTAGAAGTTGCTCTTCAGGCCGGACGCGAGCACGACCTCGCGCTCTTCGTAGGCCAAGTGCTTGAGGAGATCGAGCAGCCTAGCCCGGTGACGTTCGAAAAGCTCGCTACCACTCATATGGCCATTTCTACCACGGCCACGCGCAGGAGTGGCGGACTACAACTTCAGCCCGTCGAGCGGGTCGAGCGAAACTTCTTTCTTCTTCTTGATGAGATCGGGCGCGGCAGTGGGCGCGGCTTCCTTCTTTTCCCTGGACGCGGTGGAGTGCGATCCTCCACCCGAGGAGTGGGATCTTGCGCGAGCATCGTCGTACTGCTTCTGAATGGCCTCGCGCTCGCGATCGCTCTTGGCCGCGGCCAGCTGTTGCTTGAAGCTGGCCTCGAGCATCTCCATCTTCTTCTCCTGCTCGGCCAGTTTCAGCTTCTCTTGTTGGCGCTGTCGCTCGCTCTCCGCCTGCTGCGCCGCAAGCTCCTTCTCGTGGTCGGCCTTGATCTTGTAGATGATGCCGCCCGAGATGAGCAAGACGACCGCCGCCACGCCGATGATGGCGCCCACGGGTGTGCTCTTGGCCTGCACCGCGGTCTTGACCTGCGCTTCGAGACGCATGCGCTCTTGCTGCAACTTGGTCTCGGCCTCGATGCGCGCGCGGCGCTCGGATTCCTCGATCCGCAAACGCTCCTCGCGCTCGCGCGATTGCTTTTCCTCTTCTGCGCGCCGGATGCGCTCTTCTGCCTCGCGCTTGGCTCGCTCGATCTCCTCCTTGGACCTTCGTTCAGCTTCTTCTTTCGCTCGACGCTCGGCTTCTGCGCGAGCCTCAGCCTCGGCTCGCTCCTTCTTGACCCGATCTTCTTCCTGCTTGCGCAGCTCTTTGAGAGACTTGAGGACCGAATTGTCGCGTGTGTCCAACATGCAGCTCCTTATGGCAGATTCGCGACCGCGAAGGCGGCAACCACTTAGTATCTAACACAGATTTTGGGCCAAGCGAACGCGCCAGGCTGCTAGAGGGCCATCTTTCCCTACCGGCTTCTCCCGCGCCCGGTTTGAAGAGAGTCTCTCTTCCTCAAAAGTCGCATGCAACCCGCGGGCCTCACCCCGAAGCGCCCGACGGTTTGACACCGGATGCGAAATCAAGCATTTGCTTGGCAAACCCCGTGACGGACCTCGTCCTTCCTGGCCAGGCGAAGGGGCGAAACCCCAGGTGTGAGGACTGGCCGCCTCAGGGGCCCTTGACAAGCTCGGCCTGAAACCGACGCGCGATGGTCGCCGCCAGGTCGTCGAGTGAGCGGCCATCGGTGTCGATCGCCACATGCGCCAGCCGCTCGTAAAGCGGCAGCCGGCGCCCCAAGACCTCCTCGACTTCCTCGGTGAAGCTCTTGCTCCCGGTCAGGGATGGCCGCGCACGATCTCCGCCGATGCGCCCCACGATGGTGGTCGGTGTCGCGCGCAGCCAAAACACCTTGCCACCCGCGCGCAGCGAGGTGAAGTTGGCTTCGCGCTCGACCACGCCGCCTCCGCAATCGATGATGAGATCGTCCTTTGCACCGAACTTGCGACAGACCTTCTCTTCCACGTCACGAAAGTGGCTCCAGCCGTGGGCGGCCACGAGGTCGAGGATGGGCATGCCGGCCAAGCGGGTGATTTCGTGGTCCAGGCTGACCATCTGCCGGCCGAGAATGCCCGCAAGCCTGTGGGCAATCGCACTTTTTCCGGTGCCGCGGTAGCCAATCAGCACCAGATTCACAAGCGCGCCTCGATCACGTGTCGCATCGCGCTGGCGGGGGCTGGGTGACCTGTCCACAGCTCGAATTGCACCATGGCCTGTCCGAGAAACATCTCCATGCCCTCGATGACTCGGCACCCAAGCGCGGCCGCTTGTTCGAGCAGGAGCGTCCGACGTGGGTTGTAGACCGCGTCGAAGACCACGATCTCCGGCCGGAGCAACGCGCGCGGCACCAGCGTCCGCCCGGTGTCGGGGGTCATGCCGACGGGGGTGCAATGCAGGAGCACCTCGGCTCTCTCAAGCGCGTCGGCAAGGGTCGTGTGGTCGAGTTTCGCCGCACGCACGTGACTGCCGGACTTCTCCGTGATGTCGCGGCCAAGGCGCGCCAGCTCGTCCTCGACCACGCCCAGAATCTCGAGCTCGGCAGGATGACCGTGCAAGGCTAGCGTCATGGCCACCGCGCGAGCGGCGCCGCCCGAGCCGAGGACGAGCACCCGCCGACCCGCGATGGGAGTCCCCGACCTCGCCAAGGCGTCGAGGGCGCCCCGCCCGTCGGAATTGTAACCGACGAGCCGACCGTGCTCGTTCACCACGGTGTTGATGCAGCCGATGGCTCGTGCCGTGGCGTCGACCTCGTCGACGAGATCGAGGGCGGCCACCTTGTGCGGCATGGTGATGGAGAGTCCGCGGTAACAGAGGGCACGAACGCCGGCGATGGCAGCGGCGAGGTCAATGGGCGCGACATCGTGGGCGACGTAGACGAACGGCAACCCGAGCTCCTCGAAGGCCGTGTTGTGTATGGCCGGCCCCATCGAATGGTGCGCGGGGAAGCCGAGCAAGGCGCAGACTTTGAAACTGGCGTCGATTCTGGTCATGGTTTCCGTGTCGGGGGCCGAGGGCCGCCTGTCACTTCTTACCATTTCAGTTGTTGACGACGACGTTGTTCTGCACGGAATTGTTGTCGTCGCAGGCGTTCTTGCCCGAGTTGCACAGTACCGCGGCGATGCCACCCGCGCCCTGAGCGGCACCGCCGCCGCCACCGCCCCCCATGGTCATTTCCAATGCCACGGTCGTGCGGCCGTCGCTGGCCATGCCCTCCGAGCGAATGACAACGATCAGGTTTCCGCCCGCCGCCTCTCCATCGACGGTAAACTTGCCCATGCGGCATTCCGCGGTGTCGTTGCGAATGTAAACCGTGTACACGCCCATGAGGGGACTCGACAGCCCGTTGGGATTGCCGGGGACCGGTTCACCATGAGAAACGCTCGTGGGGTAGTTGACGCGCTGAAGTGGCACCCCCGCGGTATCGGTCAATATGGCGCCGCGTCCTACGGGTAGGCCGTTGACGGGATCGAGGGTGCTCGGGATTTCGTCGGCGGGGTTGGCGGGGTGCCCCGCGCCACCGAGCAGCGCGGTCAGGTCCGGCGATACCGGCCCGTTGAGAATGTCGCGCGCGCGCTCAAGTCCGGCCTCGGCCACATAGAGCGCCTGATTGCGTAGATTGGTGTTGGTCAGCATCTGCACGCTGGACTTGGTCAGGAACAGTCCCGACATGCCCAGACCGAGAAGCACGATCATGATCAGCATGACCACCACGAGGATCGCACCGCGGTCACCACGCGAACCCTGTCCCCGTTTCGCGGCTCGAAGAGGGCGCAGTACTCTCGGCGCTACGCGGACTTCCGGGTCGGCTCGAACGCTCGGTCGAACTCATTGCCGAGCCCTCGCACGAGGCCAGGTGCATGATACCCATTCATCGGCAGATTCGCCCGCGGGCTGAACCGGCCTAAGTCGACTAAAACGCTCTGGTGCACAGGAAGCCGGAGGGAGAGACGGCGCATGAAAGCTCGCTTGCGGGGGCCGGCTCTTGGGCTTCGGGCTTGCGGCTGAGAATCCCGATCACCGCCATGGTGATAGCCGCGGCGCCTGTAACAATCGTCGCTCCGACAGCCAGGTTCCGCTTGCTCAAGATAGCGCTTCGATTGTTGCATTGATAATCTTGGGGAGGATTGGCGCAGCTTGTGATTTCATTATTCTGAAACCACCAAAGGGCTCCGGCACCAGCCGAGACCAGGGCGGTGCCGCCAGCGGCGATGAGCCAGATCGCCCGGGCATGCCCGCCACCATGCAATACGTTATTGGCCGGTGGCGCCGGCTGCTTCTCGGCGAGGCCCCCCACGGTTGGTTGACGGACCATGGGCTCAGGCCTTCGTTGCAAGGTCACGGTCAGCGTCTTATGCTCGCCACCGCGCACGTTCACGACGAGGGTCCTCACCACGAACCCGGGTTTGCTGACCTCTACGCCGTGCGAACCGAAGCCCAGCAACACGGTTCCGTCCGGCTCCAAGTCCGGAACCTTGCCATCGATGACCACGCGCGCATCGCTGGGCGCGATTTTCAGGGCGTAGATATCCACGAACATGCGGCTGCGTTCGAGCAACCGTTGCGCGTGGGTTCGCATCTCTGGGGTCAACGGCTTGCGCGGGTCTACCAGAGCGGCGGTCAGCGCGCGCACCGCAGCGACATAGTCGCGCAGCTCGAATGAGGCCATGCCGATGCTGCGCAGGGTCCGGGCGTTGGGATTGATCTGGTGGGCCCGCCGAAAGAGGATTCTGGCCTCCTCGAAATGATTGGCGTCGTATTCCGCGAGGGCGTCCTTGAGCACGCTTCGGTACCTGGCGTCAGTGTCGGACGTGGCGGAATCTTGGGCCCTGGCGACGCCACCTGCGTGGACGAGCACCAGCGCCAGCACAAAACACACGCACCGCCTAGCCGAAGGAAACCGGGTGGCCATGCTGCGAGTCATCGGCCCATCTTAGCGCATCCACCGCGGCGGACTAGTCTGCTAGAAAGAAGGGACTATGACGAACGTCCCTGTCCGGGTCCACGCCAAGACGCACAAGCTCGAATCTTGGAGCGAGGCCTGGCACGCTCCCATCGAATAGGGCATACCACTCTCATAGGATTGTCCATGCTCAGAGAAGATCGACTACCGCGCGTGGTGATCGCCGAGGACGACGAGGACATGCGCAACGTGCTGTGCGAGCTGGTTTCCGGGCTTGGTGTCGAAGTGGCCCCGGCGTCGAGCGGAGGTGACCTCATCGTGCTTCTGACGGATGACAATCCCGTGGACCTGCTCATCACGGACGTGCGCATGCCTTGGATGACTGGATTCCAGGTGGCGCTGTCCGCGCGCAATTCGGGGCTCGGCATTCCCATCATCATCGTGACCGCGTTCCCGGATGACACCCTGCGCGCGCAGGTGGAGCATCTCGGTTCGGCGGTGCTGCTGGCCAAGCCGTTCCGGCCGGAAGAGCTGCTTTCCTTGGTACGCGCTCGCATCCCCGAGGTTGCCACCTTCGCGTGATTGCCGCGCATGAGACTGGCGCGCAAACTCATCCTGTCCATGGTCGTCGGCCTGACCGTGGTGCTGTCCGCGAGCGCCTACTATCGCGTGCGCCGGGAGCTGGCGGCTTTCGACCAGGACATGAAGCAGGAGCACGGCGTGATGGCCGAGGTGCTGAAAAACGCCGTCGCCGCGGTCTGGGCCAGCAAGGGGCGCCAGGAGGCCGTCCAGTTCGTTGCCCGCATCAAGCCACCGTCGAAGATGCTGCACTTTCGCTGGCTCGACGGCGCGAGCGCGCCGGGAGAGCGAAGCCAACCCAATCTCCTCGTCACGCAGGTGCCCATCAGGGTAAACGGAACCATCGAGGGATTCGTCGAGATTTCCGAGCTGCGCGATTTCGCCCGCGCCTATGTGCGCAATACGATCATCCGCAGCTTGGCGCTGACCGTCATCGCGGTGGCGAGCGTGGGCGCACTGGCCACCGCACTCGGCGTCTGGTTCGTGGGCAAACCCATGGAGAAGCTGGTCGCGAAAGCCTCGCGCATCGGCGGCGGCGACATCGAGGGCCAGCTCGTCATCCACCAGCGCGATGAGATCGGCGAATTGGCGGCGGAGATGAATGCGATGTGCCTTCGTCTGGCCGAAACCCGCCAGGCCTTGACGGCCGAGACCGAGGAACGCCTGCGCGCGCAGGAACAGGTTCGTCATGCCGATCGGCTGGCCACCGTCGGCAAGTTGGCCTCTGGCATAGCCCACGAGCTCGGTACCCCGCTTGGGGTGGCGCTCATGCGCGCGAACATGATTACCCGGAACCCGAACCTGCCACGCGACACGCGCGACGCCGCTCACATCATCAGCGAGCAGATCGACCGCATCACCCACATCGTTCGCCAGTTGCTCGACTTCGCGCGCGGCCGGGCCAGCTCCCCGCCCGGTCCGCTCGCCCGGCGCACTCCGGCGGACTTGCTATCCATCGCCCAGCGCGCGGTGGCGATGCTGGAACCCCTGGCCGTCAAACGCCACCTGGTGATCGACATCGCTGCTGAGCCGGTCCTACCCACGCCACCCGCCAACCCGGAACAAATCGAACAGGTGCTGGTGAATCTGCTGGTCAACGCCATCCACGCCTCCGAGCGGCCGGGTAAGGTGACCATCGGGCTCGGTGCATCCGAGGCAAGACCGCCCGCCGACCTCACCCCACCCGTGTGGAGCGAGGGCAGCGAGCCTACGTACGCCGTGATCTCGGTGCGGGACGAAGGTATCGGCATTTCCCCCGAGGTGCTGCCGAGAATTTTCGAGCCATTCTTCACCACCAAGCACGTGGGCGAGGGGACGGGCTTGGGGCTGTCCGTCGCCTACGGCATCGTGCGCGAGCACAGCGGATGGATTGAAGTCACGAGCGAGCGCAACAAGGGGAGTTGTTTTTCGGTGTACTTGCCCATGGACTCCGTGGAGATCGAGTGGGGCGGCTAGGGAGTCAATCCGTTCGGTGCTTTAGAAATCGGCGGGCGTGAGCGCCCCTGCCCGCGGAATCGATGGCTGCGTTTGCGTCCGCGTGTCCGTGAGGGGGGCGGAGGAAGCTGGCGTCTGAGCGCGAACTTCCTCTGGACGAGCGACAGGTACACCCAACGGCAAGGTCCTGGGCGAAACGACCGAACGAATCGCTTTCTTCTTCTTCTTCGGGGTTGCCTTCAGCAAGGCGTGCGTTGTTCGATCTGGCCGCCCCTTGGGCGAGAGATCGACCGCCGGCGCCTCGTCGGCGATAGCCTGCGATGGAACCGGCGGCGCGGCCTCGACAGGTTTGACGGGGACGGCGGCCTGCGGAACCGCCACGGGCACTTGCGGGACTCGAATGACCGGTTCTTCGTCCCTGGCGCGATACTGCACGGGCGTGGGAAACGCCAGCCAGCCCACCACCACCACCACGCCGACAAACATCATGGCAGCCATCCCGCGTTTGGCGAGGACACGCCGCAGGTTTCGGCCTACGGAGGGCCTGAGATTCACTTCTTTGGTCGTCACCTGGGGCACTTCACCGGTACGGCCGATCGCCTCAAGCCGCCGCGACGGTTCGCCTGCGCCACTGTCGGTTTCTCGCGGCAGGGTGAAGAGCGCCTTGGTCTCGTTGATCTCGTGCAGGCCGGAAGGCTCGCTCCGATGCAGCAACTGCACCACCGAATCCGCCACGCCCGACGGTGCATCGCCTTGTGCGAAAAGCGGAACGCCCGCCATCGGCGTCAGCGCGCGCGGGAGTGGCGAGGGTGGCAGGAAGTCTTCTTCGACGGCATGGATGAAATCATCCAACCTGGCGAAGCGATCCTTGGCATCCTTGGCCATCGCTCGCTCGACGATTTCGACCATCCGCGGTGGCAAGTCGGGCCGGAAGATCGTGATCTTCGGGGCCGGTTCGTTGATGATGCGCACGAGCAATGCCGGTCCTGGATCGCCGAGAAAAGGCAACTGGCCGGTCAGGGCCTCGAAAAACAGCACGCCAAAGCCGTAGACGTCGGCCCGCTCGTCGATGTCGGGCGCGCCGGAAATGTGCTCGGGGGACATATAGGCGGGCGTTCCATGGGTGGCGAGAAGCTGCGTCGCTTGGGCGGCGTCGACCGACTTCTCCATCATCACGGAGATGCCGAAGTCGAGCACCTTGGTCGTGATGAGTCGCCCGTCCGGGCCGATACAGATGAAGATATTCTGTGGCTTGAGGTCACGGTGGATGACGCCCTCGGCGTTGGCCGCGGCGACTCCGCGCATGGCGGGCAGGAGCAAGGCCACCGCCTCGTCGACACCGAGGAAGCCCTTGCGTCCGAGGTAGCTGCCGAAGGGCTCGCCCTCCAGCATCTCCATCACGATGCAGGTCATGCCCTCGTGGTCGATGACGTCGAAGACATTGACCACATTGGGGTGATTCACCCGGCTCGCGGCCAAGGCCTCGCGACGAAACAACTCGACGGCGTCGCGACTGGAAGCAAAGGAACGAAGAATGACCTTGAGCGCAATACGTTTGCCGGTTCGTTGATTCGTCCCCGCCCAAACCTCCGCCATCCCGCCTTTGCCGATCAGCCTATCGACACAGTACCTTCCGCCAACAACCTGTCCTTGCCGCAGGGTTGTCTCGATAGCAGCTTGTGTCCGATTTTCCCGTGTCATCGCGGAGCCCGCCCTTTAAGATGTTGGGGCAGAATCCAAATTAGCCAAACGAATAAATTGAGAAAGTGGCCCAACCCCAGGCAAGTCTATGGTTCGTGGTTGCAGAGGATCTGCCTACCATGAAACGCTTTCCACGACCACCTCGACTTGCGCGATGCGTCTTCGCGAACCATGCGGTGCGCCGGGTAAGCGGGCCGAATTCGCCTTGCCTGGGCAAACCTCGCGCCTGCTCCCGTCATCTCACTAGCCGACTTGTGATGCCGACCTCCCATGCCATCGGATAGACGCTACGTCCTCATCTCTCCTTGTCGCGATGAAGCCAAGTACATGCGACGAACGCTGGACAGCGTCGCGCGCCAGACGGTATTGCCGGCCCTGTGGGTGGTGGTCGACGATGGCTCGAGCGACGAGACGCCGGCGATTCTCGAGGAGTACGCTGCCCGTTTGCCCTATCTCCGCATCGTGCGCCGCAAGGACCGCGGTGGTCGCAGCGTGGGTCCGGGGGTCATCGAGGCCTTCTACGCCGGGCTCGACACCGTCGATCTCGCGGATTTCTCCTACCTCTGCAAACTCGACCTCGACCTGGATCTGCCTCCGCGGTACTTCGAAACGCTCATCGCGCGCATGGAGGCCGAGCCACGCGTGGGCACGACCTCGGGCAAGCCCTATTTCGTGGATGCGAAAACCGGAACCCTGGTGTCCGAGGTGTGCGGCGACGAGATGTCGGTGGGAATGACGAAGTTCTACCGCACCGCCTGTTTCGACGACATCGGCGGATTCGTACGCCAGGTGATGTGGGACGGCATCGACTGTCACCGTTGCCGCATGCTGGGCTGGATCGCGGAAAGCCGCGACGAAGAGGATCTGCGATTCATCCATCTCCGTCCCATGGGATCGAGCCAGAAAGGCATCTGGACCGGCCGCGTGCGCTGGGGCTTCGGACAGTACTTCATGGGGACGACGCCGATCTACCTGGCCGCCAGCGCGATCTACCGTATGCCTCGCCATCCGATTTTCATCGGCGGCCTCGCCATGCTGTGGGGATATCTCAAGAGCGCCGCCGGGCGGGCCGGCCGTTACGACGACCGGGAGTTCCGACGTTTCCTCAACGCCTATCAACGGGAGTGCCTGCTGCGCGGGAAGGACGTGGCCACCCGGAGACTCAACGACCGGCAGGCCGCGATCTGGCAGCAAAGACACGGCCCACCCGCACGAACCTAGTCCGACTTGCGTCACAACGAGCCTCCGACGCCAAACCATGTCGATCTCCTCGATGCCTTCGCCCGCACCGTCGCCCGACGAGGCAGCCACGTCGGCGCCGCCCTTGCCCGCCGCCCAGCTACTCGATCGCTACGATTGGCTTCGATAGATCTTCGCTGGAATAGGCGCGACTCTTGTAGTCAGGACGCACATAGGGCCCGGCGATCCTGTCGGCAGGCAGAAGAACGACGCTCACGAAATCCTGATAGACGGGTTTCCACCCCGACAGAAGCGCGAGGTCCGCCTGCGTGTAGTCATGCTTCGGCAGCACCACGATGTCGGTGTGAAAACGGCTCAGGACTTCCCACCACTGGTCCTTGCGCAGCGAAAAATGTATCGCCAGATCGAAAACATCGTTCGGAAAAACCTCTTCGTATCGCCCGTCGATCATCACCTTGCATTGAGGGTAGAGCTTCCACTCGGCGTAACTGCCCCAGTCGAATGCGGTGGCAAGGTTTCCAGAGAGTCCGTTCTGCTTTATGAATTCGAGGGAACCCACGGGAAATCGTCGGTAGTCGAGGATCATCCGGTGGGACAGCTTCGGAATGATGCAGAGGAAAACCACCGCCGGAAGAACATAGCCAAGGCTCCAGCGAAGGACAGTCTGGATTCTTGCGGACCATGCCGGGCCCCTCTTGTCGAGTATCGTCCGCAGCGGATCCAACAGTCCAGCAATCGGATCGTACATGAGCGTCGAAGCTGCCAGCACGAAGAAGACGATGTTTCGCTGGTGCCGCACGCTCAACAAGAACAACGTCACGAGCACGACGATTCTCGTCCAGTCCTCCCTTTGCTTGCGCAGGAACGCCCGGCCAGCGGCAAGTGCCGTCAGTCCGACGAGCACCATGTAGCCGGCGAGAAAATGGATGTGAATTCCGCCAATGGCCTGCTGGGGGCCGCTGAGACTGATGGGGTACCATTCCGGAATGAAGGGTCTGGGCATGAGCGACGCTTCGACGACAAAGCGCCACAGTGCAAATCCGTAGGGATTGATGAGCATGACTGGCAGGATTGACAAGAGGACCCACAGGTACGGCAGCAGACTCTTCCGGTTGAGCAGTTCGCCGATAGCGTAGAGCAACAGGAGTCCGATTCCTGCGACGAAGCCACCATGCATGTTCACCCAAAATAGCATCGTGCAGGGAAACACCCAGAGGATCTTCCGTTCATTCATCCGCACGCGCTCGAGCCCGTAGATCCAGATACTGAAGAATAGATAGGTGAACATTTGGCTTCGGACGAGGCTCGCGATCCCTGGGAAGAGTGCATAGCCCAAGAACGCGAAGAACAACACGCTGGGAGTCTTCTTGCTTCCACGTACGTCGATTGTCTTTTGGACCATGATGAAGATGGCGTAGATGAGCAACGCCTTCAGAACGAAGATCCCGGAGTTGCCGAGATACTTCGCAAAACAGTAGAAGACGACGCCGGCCCCCCATTCGTGGTCTATCCACAGGTCCTTCGTGGGCAGATACGAGAAGATATCGTGGCGCAACACGTGTCCCGTTCGAAGGAACATGGACCCGACGGCCAGCCTCGCCCACAAATCGTAGTCGGGCGCGTTGGTCAGGAACGTCAACACGTAGACCGCGACAATGATCAGTAGATGGTGAATCGCCTTCTTCACTTTGGCTTCCTTGGCACGACGCGGGCTTGCCCGAGCGCCGGTGAGGCAGGCTCTCACGATCCGGGGCTCTTGTATTCGATGAGGTGGCTGTGCCGGCCGAGCGCCCTCCTCGTCCAATAGCGCAGCTGCCCCAGGCTCGACGGGATCTTCCCGAGCACGCAGAAGGAGGAATATAGCCAGGCATCCTTGCGGCCATGACCCCGGCGTCGGCTCCCCACGTACACGCGCAACAACAGCAGCGGATAGCCTAGCAGGAGCAGAACCGCGAGACTCGGCCGGAGCCATAGCAGCGCGAGGCAAAGCACCGGCAGGAGCGTGCCCCAGAGGAGGTTGCTGCGCACTTCCCTTCTGCAGTAGCGCCCGGGCTCGCGGCGGTGGAGCGTGAATCCCTCGGCGTAGGCGTGGCCGCCGCGCAGGGTGCGGCGCCACCACTGGCCGAACCGCCGGATGTTGGCGTCGTGAAGGGTCATCTCGGCGTCGATGCGGCGGACGCGCTGACCGCGCTGGCGCAGGCGAAAGCAAAGATCCGGCTCTTCGCCTGCGATGAGCGCCGGGTTGAATCCGCCCACCTCGAGCAAGGGCCCGGTTCGCATCAGGGCATCCCCGCCGCAGGCCTCCGTGATGCCGATAGGCGTGTTCCACTCTGAGGTCGCACAATCGGTTGTAGACCGTTGCCTCGGGCCAGCGTTCCTTGCGCCGCCCACACACCACCGCCAGGGTGGGATCGCCACGCAGCGCCGCCGCAGCCTGATCCAACCAGCCCGTCACGACTTCGCAGTCGCCATCCACGAACTGCACGAATTCGACCGCCGGGTCCAGCTCGCGCAGCCTGGCCAATCCCGCGTTGCGCGCCCGCGCCGCCGTAAAGGGGAGCTGGCGGTCGAGCTCCACGACCTGCGCGCCCAAACTCGCCGCCAGGGCGACGCTACCGTCGCTGGATCCGGAATCGACGTAGACCACGGGCGCCGCCTGCCCGGAAAGCGACAGCAGACAACCGCGCAGGCGCTCGCCTTCGTTGCGCCCGATGACGACCACGCCAATACGCGCCTCGGCGGGTGGCTCCTGGCCTTGCTGTTCTGGCATCGAGGATCGAGGCGGCAATGGCCTGAAGGATACCACTTTCGCGTGGTTTGCTACTCGTGGACGGTTGGTGTTTGGCCGCGACAAGAGGGGTCGAATGCGGCCGGCGCGGAAGTCGCGCCGTGGCTGCCGCGGCACATTGCATTCCGCGAACCATGCGCCACAATGAGCAGTCGACATGTGCGGAATTGCCGGCGCCGTCGGCGCCATGGATGACAGCCTGGAAGCGAGCGTTCGTTTGATGACGGACTCGCAGGCGCATCGAGGTCCCGACGACGCGGGCTTCTTTCGCACCGCTGGCGGCCCAGGGGTTGCCTTCGGGTTCCGGCGCCTGGCCATCATCGACCTCTCCGACGACGGTCATCAGCCGATGATCGATCCGGTGCGCCAAAACGTCGTGGTCTTCAACGGCGAAATCTACAACTTCGCGGAACTGCGCCAGGACCTGGCAGCCGAGGGCGAATCCTTCCGCTCGAAGAGCGACACCGAGGTCCTGCTGCGAGCCTATGGCCGCTGGGGCGAGCGGGCGGTCGAACGTCTGCGCGGCATGTTCGCCTTCGCCATCTACGATCCCGCCCGGCGCAGGGCCTTTCTGGCCCGCGATCGTCTGGGTATCAAGCCCCTTTACTACGCGACGTTGGCACGCCCCGGGGGCAAGGTGGTGCTGTTCGCCTCCGAACTTCGCGCCCTACTCGCCACCGACCTCTTCGCGCGACACCTCGATCCGCTCGGGGTGGCCACCTACCTGTGGAACGGATTCGTGGTCGGTCCGTGCACCGCGGTCAAGGACATCTCGCTGCTACCCCCCGGCGCCACGCTTTCGCTCGCGCTCGACCACCCCTGTCCCGAGCCCAGGCGCTATTGGTCCTTGGCGAACCGAAAAGCCCTGCCGCGGGCGCAGGCGCTCGAAGGACTCGAGCATGAGCTTCTGACGGCGGCACGCCAGCACCTCGTCAGCGACGTGCCACTCGGCGTCTTCCTGTCCGGCGGGGTGGATTCGAGCGCGGTGACGTCGCTCGCGGTTCGCGCCGGCAACCAGCGCATCAAGACCTTCCACATCGCCTTCGAGGAAACAGGCTTCGACGAGTCGTCCTATGCACGCAAGATCGCCAGCGCCCTCTCCACCGAGCACCTCGAATTCACGCTGACCCAGGCACGCTTCCGCGCCGACCTTGACAAGGGGCTCGCAAGCCTCGACCAGCCGACCTTCGACGGCCTCAACACCTACTTCGTCAGCCGTGTCGTGCGCGAGGCGGGCTTCACAGTGGCCTTGGCCGGGACTGGGGGTGACGAGCTGTTCGGCGGCTACCGCAGTTTCCGCGATCTTCCGCGCGGCCGCACGGTCACGCGCGCGCTACGCTTCGTGCCGCAGCCCCTGCTGGGAGCCCTCGCGCGCCTCGCGGTGAAATCGAAAGACGGAAGGTCCAGCGAAGTGCCGGCGCAGACCCGCTGGGGCAAGCTCGCCGACGTCCTGGCCACCCGGGGCAACGCGGTAGCCCTTTACCAGGTCGCGTATGGCCTGTACACGCAGGAATTTCTGGCCCACCTGGTCCAGGACGCGGTGCGGGTCCAGGCCGATAGCGGGCTGCCGCCGGGACGCTTCACCGATCTCGCCGAACTGACCAGTTCTGGCACGTCTCTCGCCGCGGTCGGCCGGCTCGAGCTCGCCCTCTTCATCGGTGAACGACTGTTGCGCGACACCGACGTGGCAAGCATGGCGGCTTCCCTCGAAGTGCGCGTGCCACTGCTCGACCATCGCGTGGTCGAGGCGGCACTCGCGGTTCCCGACCAGGACCGTTTCCAGCCCCTGTGCAAGAAGCGACTCCTGAAGTCGCTCGCCATGCCCAACCTCGACCCTGCGATCTTCGAGCGGCCCAAGGCGGGATTCGTGCTCCCCATCGAGGTTTGGGCCAGGGATCAGTTGGCGGCGGACATCGAAGCCCACTTCACCGACCGCGACCTGGTCGAGCGGGCGGGCATGGACATCACCGCGCTCGGCCGCCTCTGGCACGCCTTCCGCGCGGGCGCGCCAGGCCTCTACTGGTCGCGCATCTGGGCGCCTTATGTGCTCCTCGATTACTGCAGACGACATCGTCTCGGGCTCGGCTAGTTTCGGCCTGGCGGCTCCGCCGCGCGCAGCTCATCGAACAGGGTCACGAGGAAATAGTAGCGGGTTCGCGACAACCGAAGCATAGACGCGACCGCGGAATCGGGCGATAATGGTGGCGCGTCCGAATCTGATGCGCGACCTCGATCATAGGAGAGACCATGCGATTCACTTCGTCCCCGTCCGTGTTTGGCCTTCTTGGTTTGCTCGGAACTGGTTTGATGGGCTGTGGTGGCAGCAGTCTGTCGCCCCTGGAGGCCTGCAACCAGGCAATGGCCGCCGTGTGCGAGAGAAGCTCGGCTTGTGGGGGGGCCGCGGCCTTGAGCAGCATGGGGTACGCGTCGGTTGATGACTGCACGAAAGGAATGCAAGCCGCCAACTGCGCGGCAAGCCAGTTGACCTGCGCTACCGGCGAGGCGTTCCAGTCGAACCAGGCTCAGAAGTGCGTCGACGACCTTCGCAACCAGTCGTGCACCGACGTCAGCAACGGTGTTGAGCCGGCTGCCTGTGCTCTGGTCTGCGGGCCTGCCGGAGCCGGTGGCACGGGCGGCCAGGGTGGCGGCGGCGGCAGCGGCGGCACGGGAGGCGGCACTGGCACGATCTCGGCGCAAGATGCCTGCAAGCAAGTGATTGCTGCTCTGTGCGAGCGGACCTCCACCTGTGTTGGCGCGGATGGCCTGACCGCCCTGGGTTACACCTCGGTATCGAGCTGCACGACAGGAATGCAGAATGAGAGTTGCGCGACGCCTGCCGACGCGGGCTGCAGTGCGGGCGAGACCTATCATGCGGACCAGGCCCAGGCGTGCGTCGACGGGATGGTCTCCCTGTCGTGTGCGAATTACCTTGCCGGCACGACGCCGGACGCCTGTACCCTGGTCTGCCAGTAGGCAGCGCCTGCCTTGCGGAATGCCTCACCGGCCGTGGGCGTGACCGCCGGATCCTTTTCGCGCGCGAAAGAAACGTGCCCCAAGATAGAACAGCAGCGGTAACACCACGGCGATCGGTGCATGTCCGGCCAGGAGGTGCGAGGGCGATGCATCCGGACAGTGCAGCTCGAGGCCCACGAGGCCGGTGAGGGCGCCCGCGACCGCGGGCAGGATCATGAAACCCGGGACACTGCGACCGCGCCGGCCTAGTCCCGCAATGACCACGACGACCGGTAGGGCGAGCGCGCTGCCGAAGGCGAAGCACCCCGCCGCGTGGGGATGCAAGCCGCCCGGCACGACGGTTTGCAACCAAAGGGTGTTGGCACGGGCCGGTGGGAGAGCCGCGAGCAACCAGGGCAAGAGCAGCCCGGCGGCGAGGAAGGCAAACAGCAGGCCGTAGCCGAGCTGTCTTCTATAGAGCGGGCGCAACCAAAGCCAAATCGAGGCAAGCCCAAAGCCGGCCAAGGCGCAAAGCTCGATCGCCAAGCGAGCGGGCGGATAGACCGCAATGTCGGGCCTGAGCTTGGCCAAGCCGGTGGCGACCGGAACGAACAAGACCGCGCCGGCCAGGAGCCATCGCGTGGCGCTGGGAAGGCTGGCGAAACGCCCGAAGAATCCCTTCTCCCCGGCCAGGCTTCGCTCGAGGTCTTGAAAGGACGGCTCGGCTATCGCCTCGCGTCCCGGCTCGACGCCCGCGAGCAAGCGTGCCAGAGCGCCGCCGTCCGCAGCCAAGTCCGCGCACGCCGGACACGCGGCGAGATGGCGCTCGGCCTCGGCTGAAGCAAGATCGCCGCCGCCGAGGATCGCCTGCCTCATTTGCTCGCAGTCCATGTCAGACACCCCGCGGCCTCTCGTCACCGCTTGGTCTTACGTTCATCGATCGGAGGTTCATACGAAGATCTCCCTTCACGGTTACACTTCTCCGCGCAGGTTCGCGCGCAGGCGCTGGTAGGCCCGATGCGCCCTCACCTTTACGGCGCTAAGCGATGCACCCAAGGCCACCGCCACATCGGGCAGGGGCATACCGGCGAACCAGTGCATTTCCACGACCTGTCGCTGGTCGCCGGGCAGCATCCGCAGGGCACCCCGAAGGCGCTCCGCGCGACGCCCCGCCTGCAGGAGATCCGCGGGCGTAGCCGTATCGACGGGCGGTGGGGCTTGTTCGAGGGGCACTTCGCGCCTTCGGCCCAGGGTGCGCCATCGGTCCCGACACAAGTTGTAGGCGATGGTGAGGAGCCATGGGCGCAGGGGTTCGCCGGCCCGGTAGTCGCGACGAGCGCGGTGGAGTTGAAGAAAGGTCTGCTGCACGAGATCGCGTCCCTCCTCGTCGGACGAGCCCTGTGCGCGCACGATACGAGCGAGCAGGGGTGCGTAGCGCGCGAAGAGCTCGCGGAACGCGCCCTCGTCCCCCGCGACGTATGCGGTCATGAGCTGCTCATCGCTGGCAGCCGCGGAGTCAAAGGACTTTTCGGGGGCGCGCATGCTCCGTGCCGCCAATCTAACCGCAATGCGGCCACCCGCACAACGAATCGGTAACCGACCGGCCACCTGTCCGTAAGCCCAAGAAAACGACATCCCTTGCCGCCCGTGATCGAACAACGCGGAGTCACGGGCATCCAAAGAAGGAGAAGCCATGATCGACGCCAAGCTTGCAGTTCGTCTTTCGATCGTCGCGACACTTGTCGCGGGTCTTGCTACCGCCCTCGCGGCGGCGACCTCGCACGCGAGAACGAAACCGGATACGGCCGTCCAGGTGGCAACCTGGGACAAGACCACTGGGCTGAGGAAGCTCACGCCGCTGCAGTACCAGGTCACGCAGGAAAATGGCACCGAGCCGCCGTTCCACAACGCCTATTGGAACAACCATCGAGATGGCATCTACGTCGACGTGGTGTCCGGCGAGCCGCTGTTTTCGTCCAAGGACAAATTCGAATCCGGAACCGGTTGGCCGAGCTTCACGCGGCCCATCGAACCCGGTCACATCGTGACCCGGGCGGACGATTCGCTGTTCGAATCGCGGGTCGAGGTGCGATTGGCACGCGCGGATTCGCACCTTGGGCACGTGTTCGACGATGGACCCGCGCCGACCGGAAAGCGCTACTGCATGAACTCGGCGGCCATGCGCTTCATCCCGGTCGAGCAGATGGCGGCGGCCGGCTACGGCCAGTACTTGCCCCTGTTCGGCATGGCCGAGCCGGCGGTCGCAACCACGACAACCGGATCGAGGGAAATCGCCACGCTTTCCGGAGGCTGTTTCTGGGGCGTGCAGGAGATCATCCGCAAGTTGCCCGGCGTCCTCGAAACCACCGTGGGCTACACCGGAGGCACGACCCAAAACCCCGACTACGAGCAGGTCCACACCGGCCGCACCGGCCACGCCGAGGCGGTGCAGATTGTCTTCGACCCCAAGGTCGTTTCCTACGAAACCATCCTGCGCTACTTCTTCCGCCTGCACGATCCGACCACGCCCAATCGTCAGGGCAACGACATCGGCACGCAGTACCGGTCGGCCATCTTCTACCACGGTGAAGAGCAGCGAAAGATCGCGGAGCGCGTGAAGGCCGACGTGGATCGCTCGGGGAAGTGGCCGGCCAAGGTGGTGACCCAGATCGTGCCGGCGGGACCGTTCTATCCCGCCGAGGAATATCACCAGAACTACTTGCAGAAGCATCCGGGCGGGTACACCTGCCACTACTTGCGCGACTAGAGGAGGCCGCCATGACCATGCTGCTGACACTGTTCGCGGCCGGACTGTTGACCATCTTATTGCCGTGCATCCTTCCCCTGGTGCCTATCGTCCTCGGCGTGAGCGTCGCGGGACGGCGGCGGGCTCGCCCGCTGGTCACCGTGCTCGGTATGGTGGCGAGCTTCGTGCTGTTCACCTTCGTTCTCCAGGTCGCGCTGCAACGATTGGTGCACTTGGCCGACTTGATCCGTATCGCGACCTACGATGCGCTGCTCTTGTTCGGCATCTGCTTCCTGATTCGTCGTGCTTGGCTGCGCATCGCCCTCGCCGTGCTGGGAGCCTTCCCGCTCTTCTGGGGACAGGGCTGGCTCGTGCTGTTGTTCGCCCCGCTGGCGGGCGCGGCGGCGGTGGCGCTTGGCGGCCCCACCGCCACCCGCATTCAACAGCTCGGCACGGATGTCCAGCAAGGGGCCGAGGCGGGTCTGGGTCGCGAGTCGCTCCTTTCCACCCTCGTCGTCGGACTCACCTTGGGCCTGGTGTGGGTTCCGTGCGCGGGGCCGGCGCTCGGTTTCGCGCTCGCCCTGGTGCGCGACGAGCCCGGGCCGCGCGCACTATTGGCCCTGACCGCGTACGCGCTCGGCGCGGCGACGCCGCTTCTGCTGATTGGTTACGGCGGACAGCGCGTGGTTCGCTCGGCGCGCTGGCTCGGTCGCTACGGCGGACGCATCAAGCAACTCGCGGGAGCCCTGCTCGTCCTGTCGGCAGTGGCCCTGCGCTTCCAACTGTACCAAGGTGCCCAGACTTGGCTCGCCGATCGGGCCGGATTTGGGGATCTCGGCGCAAGCCTGGAAGAGCACCTGTTCAGCAAGGCCATGGCTGCCCCGGCCACGCTCCGACCCGCTGCTTCGGCAACGCCCAGCGAAGACCTGCCCAAGTTGCCAAAGCTGGGCCCGGCCCCGGAATTCGCGGGCCTTGCTCCCTGGTACAATTCCCCGCCGCTCACCCTGGCTGCGCTGCGAGGCAAGGTCGTCCTGGTCGATTTCTGGACCTATAGCTGCATCAACTGCATTCGCACCCTGCCGCACATGCGCGACCTCTGGTCGAGGTACCACGACCAGCCCTTCGTGGTCGTCGGCGTGCACGCGCCCGAGTTCGTGTTCGAAAAGAATCCGGCGAACGTGGCCGACGCGATCAAGCGGCACGGGCTCGACTATCCCATTGCTCAGGACAACGATCTGGCGACGTGGAAGGCCTTTGGCAATCACTATTGGCCGGCCAAGTATCTCATCGACGCCCAAGGCATCATTCGCTACAAGCATTTCGGCGAAGGCGCCGACGAGGAGACGGATCGGGCCATCCGAAGTCTGCTCGCGGAGCAAGGGCGCCCCACGCGCGCAACCGCCGAAGGTCCGGAACCGAGCGCACGCGAGAGTCGTGTTTCCCCGGAAACCTATCTCGGTCCCCGGGGTTGGACGGCTTTTGCCAACCGTGCCGGCGCGCCGGATGCCGGCCGACACCGTTATTCGGCACCCGGCACTCTTCCGCAGGACAGCTTTGCCCTGGTCGGCGAATGGCAGCTCGCCGACGACGAACGGCAAATCCTCCGCTCCAAGGCCGGCGAGATTCGCTACCATGCGCTTGCTGGCGAGGTGAACCTGGTGCTCGGACTCGACAAGGGCACGCAGCCGGTCGTCGCCGACGTGCTGGTGGATGGAAAGCGCACCAAGCAATTCACCATCGATCGGCACGATCTCTACAACCTCTATGCGGGCCCGTATGGCGAACACGACGTCACGTTGCGGCTCCGCGGCAAGAACGTGGCGGCCTATGCCTTCACCTTTGGTGGCTGATCTCGACGAAGTACGCCAAAGGCGCGAGAGCGCTTCCTGGGGTTTTATGGTAGGAGGCTCCGACCATGCCACCAGGGCTGCGCCCGGACGCGCTCGTGGGCACCGTGCTCGACGGTGCCTACCGCCTCACGCGTCCCATTGGCCAGGGCGGCATGGGCACCGTGTACGAGGCGGTGCAACTTCGCCTGGACAAGCGCGTGGCCGTCAAACTCCTGGCCCGCCACTTGACCGCCGATCGCAAGGCCCTGGCGCGCTTCCATCGCGAGGCCGAGATCACGTCGCACCTTGGCCACCCACATCTGGTTTCGGTGGTCGACTACGGTCAGACGGAAACCGGCGAGCCCTACCTGGTCATGGAATATCTCGAGGGAGAGGACCTCGACCACCGCCTGCGACGGGTGGGGCGCCTGCCCGTCGAGGCGGTCGTCCACGTGGTGAGGCAAGCCGCGTCGGCGCTCAGTGCAGCCCACGCCCAGGGCATCGTCCACCGCGATCTCAAACCGGGCAACATCTTCTTGCTGCAAATTCCCGGCGAGCCCGATTTCGTGAAGGTGCTCGACTTCGGCATTTCGAAGATGATGGCGGCGCACACGCGACTGACGAATGCGGCGATGGCCGTAGGCACGCCGACCTACATGTCGCCGAACAGGCCACGGGGATGACCGATGCCATCGATCACCACATCGACCAGTGGGCCCTGGCCTGCATCGCCTGGGAAATGCTTCTCGGGGCGCCACCATTCGTCGCCGACGACACGACCACGCTCCTGCACCAGATCATCAAGATAGAGCCGGTTGTCCTGGCGCCACGCGTGCCAGGTCTGCCGCCCATCGTCGAAATCGAGCTCCGACGAGCCCTGAGCAAGCGGCCGGGGGATCGCTTCCCCTCGATTCGCGACTTTTCCCACGCCTTCGAGGCCGCCGCGTTCGGCAGGCCCGCCGACGCGACCCTGCCGCCGGTGACGATGTCGCCCCCCACGTACTCCTCCGGCGTGAACCTCGGTCTGGTCAAGGCGCAAATCGCGCGGACGCCCGGCTCGTCCTCCGCCGATCCGGCTTCGCGCGATCCGCGCGAGAACGATGCCGGTCCGTCACTTGGAGGCAACGTTTGGGCGCGCCGGCAACCATGGCATCGCATCAGCCCGCGCCATCTCATCGTCGCGGCGGCGTTCGTGCTCCTGCTTGCCGGGGCATTCCTGCTATTCCGCTCGGGCTCCCCGTCCGCACCCACGCCCAGGAATGTCCACGATGCGGCGACCTCGCCGCCGATCGGCCCGCATAGACCGCCGCCGACGGTTCCGCCGGAGACCACCGAAGTCAACCCCGCCGGGATCGAGCCCGAGGCTCCTCGATCGCAGCCCGCCAAGGCGCCCGCTTCCGCAGGCACGGCCGGCCCGTCGAGGGGCAAGAGGCCGGCCAGACCGTCCAAGCGGCACGGGGTCAAGCGGCGACTGATCCAGCGGTTGTGATACCATAGACGGTGCGGATCGCTTCTTTCGGTAAAGACACCGCACAAAGCAGCCGAGATCTACTCCGTTCCCGCCGCACGGACGCCTCAGCATGTACACAACCTCCCTCGTCTTTCTCGCGCTTCTTGCCCAACTCTCACCCCAATCCGCGGATCCTGAAGCCAAGGCCAAGGCACAGGGTCTGCTGACCGAGGGATCCCGGCTCTACGGGGAAGGTGATTACGCGGGCGCGCTGGAGAAGTTCAACGCCGCCTACGACGCTTATCCCTCGCCCAAATTGATGTTCAACATCGGCCAAGCCAACCGCGATCTCAGCCGCCCCGTTGAGGCCCTCGCGTCCTTCGAGAAGTTCCTGCGCGACGCCACCGACGCTTCGCCAGAGACGACCGCAGATGCACGCAGGTCCGTGGCCGAGTTGCAAGGCAAGCTGGGACGCATCATGATCCATTGCGAGACGCCAGGCGCCCAGGTGACCCTCGACGGCAAGGACGTGGGCGTGACACCTTTGGCCGACCTCGTATGGGCCACGCCAGGCCACCATCAGGTGACGGCCAGGCATGCTCGCGCGGCGTTTGCCATCGAGGAAGTGGACGTGGCGCAGGGGGTTGTGCAGGTGGTGAACCTACGCCTGCAGACTGTCGCCACGCCCACCGCCGCGGCCCCAGCCCCGGCGCCCGAGCCGGTCCGCGACCTGCACGTCGCCGATAAGCCACCAAGCGGCGGCTCTCACGCGGGATGGTGGCTCGGCCGGAAGTGGACGTGGGTCGCCGCCGGTTCCTCCGTAGTGCTGGCGGCGGGGGCCATCGCCGCCGGCGTGTCGATGCAGTCCAGGTACGACAGCCTGAAGGCCTCATGCGGGGCGACGCAACTTGGTTGCAGCGATAGCGACATCTCCTCGGTCACCGCGCGCAGGAACCTGGCCAACGTGCTTTGGGGTGTGACCGGCGCCGCCGTCGTGACCGCCGGTGTTCTATTCTATGTCGAGGGCCGACCCGTGAGCGTGTCCCCGGTGGCGGGTGAAATGACGGGCGCGCTCGCACGCGTCGCGTTTTGAGCAACGGTTTGCCTGCCCAGTCACGGCAGATACTCCACGCGCGCCCCGACGAACGGCCTGATGCGCGGGCCTTTCCACGATGCTCCACTGGCGGTGGCGTGCGAACGCTGGTGCAGCGTCAGCCACGTGCCACCCGTGAATCCGAAACGTAGCCCGCGGGTTATTTCCAGCGCGGCGCCCAAGCTGCCGGTAGCCAAACCATCCTCCAGGACGCCCTCCTGGCCGACACCGGGATCGCTGGTGCGATAGCGCTCCTGCAGAAAACCGGCGCCGAGGGCGGCTTCCAGAACCAACCACGGCGCCAGCGCGCGCGTGCCCGTGCGCAGGCCCGCGAGCGCGCCCCATTCGAAGATGTGCAGCTCGCTCGGCAACCCGAGCGGCTGATGCGCCACGAGGCCAAGGGTCAGATTTAACGATCCCAGCCTGATCTCGCCGTCGACGTTCGCCATCACGCCCGCGGATGCTCCGCTCCACAGGATGGCGCCCCCGAGTTGTGCCCCGGTCGCCCGCGACCTCGCCGGCGGTAGTGGAAGGGGAGGCGGCTGCGCCGCCAGTTCGTCGTGGGCCTTGCGCACGAGATCGAGGGTCGTGTAGATGAGCTGGAATTCCGCCTGCTCCCCCGCGCCCTCGCCGAAGCGCACCTTGCGCGACTGAGCCCCCAAGGAGGTCTCGACCACGATGTTCAAATGCTGTTCGCTGGTGCGCCCGACCCTGACCGCGATGTCGCCGCCTTGGCTCGGCTCGACGACCGAAAAGCCATCCTCGGCCAGTCGCAGGAGCAAGTTCTTGCACGCGGTGCTCAGGGCCGAGTCGGACAGTGCCTCGCGAGCCACGGCGCTGAAGTCCACGGTCACCGTCGGAGCATGGCCGGCCCCAGCAGACGGCGCCCCGACCAGCAGTCCCAAAACGAACCATGCGGTCATGTGGCCCCGCGATGCAGAACCTGTGGTGCCCCAAGGAACATCGGTCCAATTCTCGCACGGATCGCCCCAAGTTGGACACTTTGCGATGACGTCGACAGGATCTGAGAGCGCCGAACGGTCTGGCTCCCTGACTGAGTCGACGCGCTGGCACGGGTGTTGCGTCACGTGCGCTCCTGGCGCATGGCATCTCATGATTGGTTTCGCATCCCCGCGCCACCTTGTAAGTACAAGGTGGTCTCTCGATTTCCGACGCGTAAGGACTCCATCATGCCCCAAGTTCCCGTTTCCCGAAGTCGCATCCTCCCCTCCATCGCGATCATGGCGGCCTTTGCCGCCTGCTCCCAGAATAACAGCGGAGTGAGTATCGGAAGCGGTGGCAACACCGGCAGCAGCGGCGCAATCGGCTCCGGCGGCGCGTCCCCATCTGGCGGCGCAATCGGCTCCGGCGGCGCGTCCCCATCTGGCGGCGCAATCGGCTCCGGCGGCGCGTCCCCATCTGGCGGCGCAATCGGCTCCGGCGGCGCGTCCGCCTCCGGTGGGACGACAGGCTCCGGTGGCGCGACGGGCTCCGGGGGAACGCCCAGCGCCGGTGGTACAATGAGCACCGGTGGTATCAGCGGCGCCGGCGGCGGGAAGGGGTCGGGCGGAATCACCGGCACCGGGGGCACAACCGGCGTCGGCGGAGCCACGGCTACCGGCGGCGCGAACGCCACGGGAGGAACCGCGGCCACCGGCGGCGCCACCAGTAGCGGTGGGACCATGGCAGCGGGGGGAGCGACCGGCACTGGCGGGCGGACCGGCACCGGCGGGGCGACCGGCACCGGTGGGGCGAGCGGGGGATTCTCGGCCTCCTACTACATCGGCGCGGACGTGACGGATCAAGAGGTAGCTCCCGATGCCACGCGGGCCAACCTGCTCACGATCCTCAAGTCACATGGATTCAACTTCGTTCGCTTACGAACCTTCGTGGATCCCAAGGCCTCCGACGGCTACGACCGGAATAGCGGCTACGATGACATCACCCACACGGTCGCTTTTGGCAAGCAAGTCAAGGATGCGGGGATGGGCCTGCTCATCGACTTCCACTACAGCGACAACTGGGCCGATCCAGGCAAGCAGTGCGTTCCGGTGGCCTGGCAGGTGTACACGAACATCACCGACCTCGCGACCGCCGTTCATGACTACACGAAGGATGCCATCACGAAACTGATCGCGGGCGGCGCCCGGCCTGACATGGTCCAGATTGGAAACGAAATCACGCCCGGCATGCTGCTCCACGTCTGCGACAGCGGGGGGCAGCCCACGGGAAACAATCAGGTTACCGGGAGCACCTCCAATTGGACCAACCTGGGCACCTTGCTGAAGGCTGGCATCCAGGGCGTCAAGGACGTCGACACCAGCATTCTCATCTCGTGCCACATCGACCGCGGCGGCGACAAGCCAACGGACAAGGCGGGGGCGGCCCTGGCGACCAGCACCAACTGGATCGACAATGCGACCAAGCAGGGAGTTGTCTTAGACGCCTTCGGCGAGTCGTGCTACCAGAGGTACCAAGGCGATCCCAACAGCACGGCGAACACCAAGACCACCTGGACCAACACCTTCGCCGGCCTGGTCGCGAAGTACCCCAACATCAAGTTCTTCGCCGCCGAGTACGGCCCCATGCAGCGCGAGATCAACGACGTGGTCTTCGGCCTTTCCAACAACCAAGGAATCGGCACGTTCAACTGGGAACCCACTACGCAAGGCGACTGGAACACGGGGCACGACCTCTTGCGACGTTCGGGCAGTACCTACACCGCCCAGCCAGATCTGGCGCTCTACGACAAGATGGCGACTGACTACGCCAGCCGCCTCTGATCTGCTAATGAACCTGCACGGTCATGGAACCCTGGCAGTCGCTGTAGGTCAGGTATAGGCTGCCACTGGCTTGGTCGGATGCGAGACAGGTGTCCTCGATGTCGCAAGTGTTGGAAGGGCGGCGAGGCTGCAATCATCGCTCCTCGAAGAGCGGCAATGCACCCGTGCTAAGTCGCGGCTCAAAGATAACTTTAGCAGGTGCGCGGCCGATCCATCCCGGCTGGCTGCGTCGCTCGTCGCTTACATACCGACGGGTATGCGCGCTCCTCGCTCCTTGCCATCCGGGCGCCTCGGCCGCGCTCTTTGCACAAGTTATCTTTTCGCGGCTCCTAATCCGACCTGGCTTGCGCTTCGGCCTGTCGGGCCTTTCGGCGCGCGCGGCGCTCTTTCACCAGGCGATGCTTCTTGCTTGCCAAGGCGATGTCATGGGCGACCGTCTCTTGCGGCGGGATCACGAAGTCGGGCCCCAGGATGGGGGCCGGATCTAAAGCGTTACCGTCGCGATGAATTTCCAGGTGTAGGTGCGAACCCGAAACCTTGGTTCCCGTGCGCCCGACGTTGGCGATAATCTGCCCGGCCTTCACGCGATCGTTGATGGCTACGCGATACGATTGCAGATGCATGTAACACGAGAAAATATGCGGAACGTGACGGATGCATACGAAGAGGCCACCCGGTCCAAGCTGGGGCCGCTTGCTGGTCGGGAGATCGTCGGGCGGCACGGCCTGGGGCCGCACCCTGCCGGGCAAGTCGAACCCGGTGAACCACACGATACCGTCGGCAATGCTGCCGATGGGCTCGCCCATCGTGGCGTCGATGTCCAGACCGCGGTGGGCACGCGCGCCCTCGTCGCGATCGTCGCCGAGCCCGCTGGTGGCCACGCGCGGGATTCCCTCCAGCGGCGAGACCACCTCGATCCCGAGCTCGGTCTTGTGTGATGCCACGTGCTTGTCCAGATAGCGGTTGATGAGCCGCCGGCGCGCGATGAACACGCGGTCCTCGCCGCCGGTGCCGCGAACGATATCGCCCCAACCGAAATGCGCGACCGCGCTACGATGAGGGACCGCCCCGGCAAACGCGGCGTCGATGGCCGGGTGCTGCTCCTGCCACATGGCCAGCAAGGCCGCGCCCAGGCGCAGGTTGACCGTCGAATTCTGCAGGTGCGCAAGGGCGCCGCGTGGGATGGGCCGCGTGCGCTCCTTCCACGCATCGCCCTCGAGCACCTGGTAGCGCAGGACATCTCTACGCACGTTCCCCTGGATCATGCGCGGCTGGATCTGCAAGAGCCCCGTTCCAAACCCGGTCGACAGCGTGGGAACGCACCGGCTCTCGCGATAGACCAGCGCCGCCAGCAGGAACGGGTCGACCCGCGCCTCGGCCGAGGCCGCGCGGATCCCGTCGGAGATGCGTCTCAACATGCGCACCGAGGCCATGCCTTCGCACATGCCGGAGAACGCCGTCCGGAAACGCACCTCATCGAGGGGCGCCGGCGGCGATTCGGGCTCGGCCGGCCAGCGCTTCGGATCCTTGACCTCGTGAACCCCCGGACGCAAGAGCCCACTGTCCGTGCGCCGCTTGCGCGCCGGCCACGGCGGGCGCGCGTCCGCGGCGAATGCGTCCGCCGCCGCGGCGAGCAGCGCGACCAGAACCATCGAGCGTCTCACGCGCCGAGTGTGCACGATTGAAGGCCGACTTGGCCACTCTTGGCAGGATGACGATCCTGTTTCACATCGTCGAGGCCACGCCCAGCACCAGGCCGGTGCCCTGGCTCGCCGGCGCCAGGGTGGGCACCAGCCGCTCCGCCAAGCTCGCCTCGCGGTGCTTCCTCGGCAGATCGGTTTCCATGTCACGGGTGAGGATCCAGCCCAAGCACAGCCCCGCGGTCATGCCCAGACTGGTCGAGGTCAGCAGGCCACGGCCGGTGGCATTCTTGTCCTCCACCGCCCAGTAGAGTCCGCCCAACAGCAGACCGCCACTCAATCCCCCGAGATCGATGAAGCGAACCCGGGCAATGGAGGGAGAAACCTCGGCCCCCGCGATGCCGCCGAGCACGGCGCCCAGGTTGAGGGCGATGGCCGACGACAGGAGCGCGCTGTCCGCGTGGTCGGAGAGCCCACCCACCAGCGTGCCCGCCACGAGGCCGCTCCACATGGCGGCCGAGCCCATCAAGGAGGCCCTGCCGGGCGTCGTCCCATAGGCAGATCCGACCACCCCGCCCACGGCCGCCCCCAGGGTTCCCATGCCCCAAATCATGGTCGCCACCGCTCGCGCGCCCCACTCGGACGACCCCGGCACGCTGGCCTCATGCCAAAGAATCCACGCCAGGCCTTCCTCGAATCCCACGTACATGCCCGACACCATCGACTGCGCCACGCCATACCCGAGCCGTACGTTGTGATCCAGGGCAGCGACGATGCCCGCGCTTACGCCGGCGAAGGCCAGGGGAGGCAGGATCGCGCTGCCGGCAGAGCTCGCCTTGGTCCACGTGTCGAGGACCACGCCGGCGTACAGCCCGTAAAGAACCGCGTTGGTATAGAGAATGGCGATCTCGTCGGTGGTACGGCGATCTTCGAACGCGCCAGGATTGGCCAATGCCATTCTCTGCGGCGTCGTCAAGACGAAACCACCCTCGGCCCAGGTCCGGCAAGCGGACATCATCTCCGTGGCCAACAGGCGACTGGCGACATCCGGCGCGGGCGCGATCAGCGCCTGAAATTCGGTGGCGGCGGCGCGAAAGTTTCCATCCAGCATCTCGGCGCGCGCCTCGGCGTAAGCCGCGTTCCATTGCTCGAACCCCTGACCGGTTGCAGACGGCGCAGGCGAGCTGCCCTGCTCTCCAGCTCCACGTGCCGGAGCCTGCGCATGGTGCGTGCCTGATGGCGGATGCGTGCCAGCGGCAAGCGTCCGTTCGGCCGGTACGGTGACGACGAAAAGACCAAGGAGGCCGAGCGATGATCTGCTGAAGGTCATGCATGGCAAGTAAGCAAGAGCGCGACCAAGGCAAAAAGCCAAGTGGAACCGAGTCCGGAACCGATCAGAAGGCGCAAACGAGTCAGCTTTTCACCACCCTGTGTTCGCTCTTTCAACTTTATGACTTGACACCTGCGGATTCCCATATTACGTTTTTCCTATCGTTTTGATAGGATTTACACCATGCTCTACAACGACAACTCGCTATCCATCGGAAAGACACCCCTCATCAAGCTCGGCCGCATGGCCGCTGGCGTCAAGGCGACCGTGCTTGCCAAGATTGAAGGCCGCAACCCTGCGTACTCGGTCAAGTGCCGCATCGGCGCCTCCATGGTTCAGGACGCGGAAGCCCGCGGCGTGCTACGCCCGGGCATCGAGGTCGTCGAGCCGACCAGCGGCAACACAGGCATCGCTCTGGCCTTCGTGTGCGCCGCCCGCGGCTACAAGCTGACGCTCACCATGCCAGAAACCATGAGCATCGAACGCCGGAAGGTCCTGGCGGCATTTGGCTCCAACCTTGTCCTCACGCCTGGATCGGAAGGCATGCCCGGCGCCATCCGGCGCGCGGAAGCCCTGGCCGCCAGCGAACCCAACCGCTATTTCCTGCCTCAACAATTCAAGAACCCGGCCAACCCGCGCGTCCACGAGGAGACCACGGGACCGGAGATTTGGAACGACACCAGCGGCAAGGTCGATGTCTTGGTTTCAGGCGTCGGCACGGGCGGCACCATCACAGGCGTTTCGCGCTACTTCGAGAAGGTGAAGAAACAGCCACTCTTGTCCGTGGCGGTCGAGCCGGTCAAAAGCCCGGTCATCACCCAGGTGCGCGCTGGCGAACAGATCAAACCCGGCCCCCACAAGATCCAGGGGCTAGGCGCCGGGTTCATCCCCGACACCCTGGATCTTTCCATCGTCGATCGCGTGGAACAGGTCACCGACGAGGAATCCATCGAAACCGCGCGCCGGCTGGCGCGCGAGGAGGGCATTCTTTCCGGGATCTCGTGCGGCGCGGCCGCGGCTGTGGCGCTTCGCCTGGCCAAGCTCGACGAGTTCGCGGGCAAGACCATCGTCGCCATCCTGCCCGATTCCGGCGAGCGCTATCTCTCGACCATCTTGTTCGAGGGAATCTAGTCTCGTACAAGTGGCATCTCGCTACTCGGACGCGAGCTGCACGCACACGGCGACGACTTCCATGGCCTTGCGGACCTGGCCGAGCGGCGGTCGCGTGGGCGAGATGCGGATGTTGCGGTTCTGGGGATCCTTGCCGTAGGGATAGGTCGCGCCAGCGGGCGTGAGCGCGACGCCTACGGCCTTGGCGAGATCGACGACCTGGCTCGCCACTGGCTTCTCGGTGTCCAGGCTGACGAAGTAGCCGCCCTTGGGCCGGCTCCAGCGCGCCAGGCCCTTGCCGCCAAGCTCGCTCGCCAGCACTTCCTCGACGGCCGCGAACTTCGGGGCCAGCAGCTTGGCGTGGGCCTTCATCACGCCAGCGATGCCGCCAGGGTAACGGCCGAGGAACAGGACGTGCCGGTACTGCTCGACCTTGTTGGGCGTGATCATCTGCGTTCCCATCAGCCCGCCGATCCACGCGATGATCTCCTTGCTGCCCGCGAGGAAGCTGACGCCTGCGCCGGCGAAGGTGATCTTGGAGGTCGAGCCGAAGAGGATCGCGCGTGTCGGGTGCCCGGCCTTCTTCGCCGCCCCCAGCAAATCCGGGTGCGCGGGTGGCGCGTCGTCGAGGTGATGGACGGCGTAGGCGTCGTCGGCGAAGATGGTGAAGTCCGGTGCCGCGGTCTTCATGGCGCCCAGACGATCGGCGACCGCCTGCGAGGTGGTGTCGCCAGTCGGGTTGCTGTAGGTGGGTACGTAGAGCAGCCCCTTGATGCCGGGATCGGAGGCCACCAGCTTCTCGATGGTCGCGATGTCCGGCCCGTCGGCATGCATGCCCACGGTGACCATGGAAATGCCCAGCTTCTCCAGCATCAGGAAGTGCCGGTCGTAGCCAGGCACGGTCACGATGACCTTGACGTCGCCGCGACACCAGGGCGCCGGGCTGCCCGGAACGCCCCTCAACATGGCCCACATGAGAACCTGACCGAGCAAGCTCAGGCTGGCGTTGTTGCCGACGATGATCTCGTCCGGCTGCACGCCCAGCATGGGCGCGAATAGCTCCCGCGCCTCCTTGATGCCCGCGATGCCACCGGGATAGTTGCGCAAGGCCACCCCGCTCGGGGTGACCACTGACCTTTCGTCCACGATGGTCAGCATCGCGTTCGAGACGTCGAAGTTGTCGTCGCCGGGCTGCCCACGGGTGAGATCCAGCTTCAGGCCGAGGGCGCGCAGGGCATCGTAGCGTTCGCGTGTTGTGCTCATGGCGCCTTCATCTGCCCCATTGCGGGGAAAAAATCCAGTCCCGAACGCGAATCCGAAAGCCCAGGCCTCCTGGCGACGACCCGCGCCTCCTGTCCGCGCCTCCTTGAACCTGATGGAAAGCCCGCGTACCATGACCGTTCCTCGCTGACGCGTGCGCCATGCCGCCGCCGGGGCTGGCAAGCATCGACGTGGAGATTAACGATGAGACGAGTCGCGCAGTTCCTGATTGCGCTGTTGGCTTCCGGGGCTTTGCTGGCCTGGGTCGCAACGGTGATCGTCGAGCGCACCACACGCAAGTGGTTCGAAGAGGACATCATTTCGCGCGCGGCGCTGGTGGGAGCAGGCGCGCGCCAGAACCTGCTTGCGCACTGGTCCCGGAATCCGGCCGCCGGGCTCGATCGCATCCTCACCGACATTGCCCGCGACGAGCGCATCATGGCGGCGGCCGTGTGCACCGACCGCATGGAGATGCTGGCGCGCTCGCCGCTCATGCCACCGCAGATGACCTGCGCGGCCATCGGCAAGCGCATGGCCGAGAGCCGCCTGCGGGACGACTCTTCGACCGAGGCCCACGCGGTGTGGGGATCGGCGTGGAGTTTGCCCGGTGGCAACGTCCACGTCAGCGCGGTGCCCCTGGTGCAAAACGAACAGCAGGTAGGCTTCCTGGTTCTGGTGCACGACCTATCCTTCGTCGAGCGCCGCGAGGCCAAGACCAGAAGCTTCCTGCTCGCCGCCTTCGGGCTGCTCGCCCTGGGCGCCTCGGTGATCACCATCGTGGCGGCGCGCCTGTCCTGGCGCGGGTTCCGCAAGGAACTGCTGCGCTTCATCCAGGGCAAATCGCGCCGCAAGGAATTCCTGCCCATCATTCGTGATGTGCGCGAGCTGGTCGAACGCCTGTCCGCCGAGAGAGAGCTCGACGGACAGGGCGGCGCGTGGAGCTCGCAGCGCCTGAAACAGACCCTGGTCCGCCATTTTCCCGGCGAGAAGGTCATCGTGCTGGCCAACCGCGAGCCCTACATTCACGAACGCGGCAAGGACGGGGCCGTGCAAGTCCGGCACCCGGCCAGCGGTCTGGTCACCGCCGTCGAGCCCGTACTACGCGCCTGCTCTGGCGTGTGGGTGGCCCACGGCAGCGGCTCCGCGGATCGGGAGGCGGTGGATCGCGCGGATCGCGTGCTGGTTCCGCCCGACGAGAAGTCCTATTCGCTGCGGCGGGTGTGGCTGACACCCGAGGAAGAACGCGGCTACTACTATGGCCTATCCAACGAGGGCCTGTGGCCACTGTGCCACCTGGCCCACATGCGACCGCTTTTCCGTAGCGACGACTGGGCTGCCTACACCGCGGTCAATCGCAAATTCGCCGAGGCCGTGTGCAAGGAGGCTGAGTCAGACGATCCGGTGGTGCTGGTGCAGGACTACCACTTCGCCCTGGCCCCGCGCCTCATTCGCGAACGCCTGCCGCGTGCCACCGTCATCACCTTCTGGCATATCCCCTGGCCGAATTCGGAACGCCTGGGCATCTGTCCGTGGCGCGCCGAACTGCTCGAGGGACTCCTCGGTAGCAGCATCCTTGGATTCCAGACCCAGCTTTACTGCAACAACTTCTTCGAATCGGTGGATCGCTATCTCGAGGCTCGCATCGATCGCGAACAGAGCGCCGTGGTTCAGCACAAGCAATCGACCCTGGTCAGGCCCTACCCTATCTCCATCGCCTGGCCGAGCGACTGGGCCCAGGGCGCGCCCGCGGTCGAGGAATGCCGGCGTGCCGTGTTCGCCGAGTTGGGCCTTCGGAAGGACGCCATCCTCGCCGTCGGCGTGGACAGGCTCGACTACACCAAGGGCATCGAAGAGCGCTTCCTGGCGGTCGAGCGCCTGCTCGAACGCTTTCCGTCCTATATTGGCCGCCTCACCTTCGTGCAACTGGCGGCGCCCAGCCGCAGCCTCATCGAACACTACCGGCAGCTCGATCAGACGGTGGAAAAGACCGCGGCCCGCATCAACACCCGCTTCGGCCGCGAAGGCTACAAGCCGATTCAACTCTTCCGGACCCACCACGAACCACCGACGGTGTACCGCTTCTACCGCGCCGCCGACCTGTGCTACGTCAGCAGTCTGCACGACGGTATGAACCTGGTGGCCAAGGAATTCGTCGCCGCCCGCGACGACGAGGGCGGGGTGCTGGTGCTGAGTCAATTCACCGGCGCGGCCCGCGAGCTGACCGAAGCCCTGGTCGTCAACCCGTACGACCTCGAGGAGGCCAGCTCGGCATTGGCCACGGCAATCGCCATGCCACGCGAAGAGCAACGCGACCGCATGCACGCCATGCGTGCCTTCCTGGCGGAGTTCAACGTGTATCGCTGGGCTGGCGGCATGCTCGTGGACGCCGCGCGCCTGCGCCGGAGGGCGAGCATCCTCGGCCGAGGGGCGAGGAATTGAGCCGGGGTACGGGTCTTTCGCGATGAAGAACATACTGTCCAAGGAGCAGCGCCCCACCCTTCTCGACTTCGTCCGGGAGCGCCCGCTGTTGGCCTTCGATTTTGACGGTACCCTCGCCCCCATCGTGCGCGACCCCGAGGCCGCGACCATGCGGCCGCGCACGGCGGCGCTGCTGGCCGAGGTAGCCACGATCTACCCGTGCGTGGTGATCTCGGGACGGTCGCGCGCCGACGTGATGGCGAAGGTCGATGGCATTCCCATGCGCGCCGTGTTCGGCAACCACGGCATGGAGCCCTCGCGGAGTCTACGCAAGGCGCGTGGCCTGGTCGCCCGGTGGCGCGCGCAGCTCGCGTCCGCGCTGCCCGCGAAAGGCGGCGTGGTCATCGAGGACAAGGGCGTGAGCCTGGCCGTCCACTACCGCAAGGCCCGCGCGCGCGCCGCCGTTCGGCAACGCATTCTCGTCGCGACATCCCGCCTGCGCGACACCCGCATCGTCGAGGGCAAAATGGTGGTGAACGTCGTGCCCGCCGGGGCTCCCGACAAGGGCACCGCCCTCATGACCCTGCGCAAGCGTCTGCGCTGCCAATCCGCCATCTACCTCGGCGACGACGACAACGACGAAGACGTCTTCGCCCTGGCCGGACGGGAACGCTTGCTGGGCATCCGCGTCGGCCGTTCGCTGCGCTCGCACGCCGCCTACTTCGTGCCCGGCCAGATGGCGGTCGACCGACTCCTGGTCGAACTGGTCGCGCTTGCTCGGTCCTCAGCGCGCCCACAAGGCGCGCACGCCCATCCACGCAAACCCCGCAATCAGCGATAGGCCGCCAAGCGGCGTGACGAGCCCCATCCAGCGGGGCGCGCCCAGGGCCAAAAGGTAGAGCGATCCACTGAACAGTACGACGCCGAGGGCGAGCGTCGTGGTGGGAGAAAAGAGCGTCAGACGCGAGCGCTCGAAAACCCCCTGCAACATCATTCCCATGGCGGCGATGAAGAGATAGTGCGTCCCCGTGTTCCACCACGCCAGGTTCGCGGCCGGCAATGCGGACAGCGCGTGCGCGCCGAACGCACCCAGCAAAACCCCGAGCGCGGCGGTAAAGGCGCCCAGAGCGAAGGAGTTGAGAATCACGGTTGCCATGACGAGAGGTTGCCAGAAAATCCGCCCACGCCCACGCGAATGTGGCGGGGGCGCCATCGGCCTGGCGGGCTATCTGAAGTAGCCGTCAGTTTCCCGGAAACGTGCCCGCCGCGCGGCGGAGGGTCAGGTCGGCGATGGCGACTTGGAAGTGGGCTTGGGCCAGGGCCTCCTTGGCGGCGGTCAAGCCGTCCTGCGCCTGCAGAAGATCGATCTGGGCCGAGTTGCCGGCCTCGTACTGCGTGCGAACCAGATCCAGGGTTTCGCGGGCCAGCGCGACCTGCCGTTCGGCCGCCTGCTGTGCGTGGCGCTTGGTTTCGAGCAGGCTGCGGTTGTTGGCCAAGTCGTCGCGGATACTGTCGCGCAAAACCTCGGCGCGGGCCTCGGCTTCGCGCGCCTGGGCTTCGGCCAGGTGGCGCTGGGCATCCCGCACGCCCCCGTCGTAAAGCACCCAATCGAGCTCTGCGCCGACGGCCCAGGCGTGGTGCTGCTGGGCGAAATTGTCGTAGTTGAAGACGCGCGCGCTGCCGAAGGCCGACAGGGTTGGAGCCCAACGCCAGGCATAGGCGCGGTGCTGCGCCTGGAACGAACGGAGGGAAAGCTGGATGGCGCGGAATTCGGGGCGCAGGCGCAGGGCCAGATCCAGATCTTGTGGTGGATTCCGCGGCCGCAGTCGACGACGGCGGCTGCACCGTGAAGTCCTCCTCGGTGTGAATCAGCGTCGACAATCCCCGATAGGCCTGCTCGCGGCCGAAGCGCGCCTCGCGTACCGCCTGTTCTGCGCGCACCAGCGCCAGCTCGGCCCGGTCGACATCGACCTTGGTCACCGTGCCGGCGTCGAAACGCGTCCGCGCGTTTTCGAGCGTCGCTTGCGCGACCTCGACGCTCGACAGGCGCGCAGCCACGACCTCGTCGGAGATCGCCGCCGCGTAGTAGGCCTGTGCGACGCTGAAGAGGACCGACGCCTCGGAGGTTTCGTAGTCCGCCTCGGCGGAGTGCACGCTGGACTTCACCGCCTCCAGCGCCGGATACGCGGGTGGCGCGATGAGTGGGGCCGAAAAACTGATGGCGCCGTCGAGCTGGTTCTTGGGCTGGATGGTCAGAACCTGCGGGGGACCGGCAGCCGCCGAGCCCGAGGTAAGCGGGAACGAGAACTCCATGTTGTTGCGCGTGTACTTGCCCTGCGCGGCCACGGTCGGAAACAGCGCCGCCCAGGCCAGATCGAGGTTGGTCTGCGCCTGTGCGAGGCGGGCACGCTCGGCCAGCAGACTCGGGTTCGCCCGGCGGGCCATGGCCAGCGCCTGATCGAGGCTCAGTGGGCGCGCGGCCTGAGTCTGGGCCTGGACTCTGAAAGCGAAGCCCAGAGCCACGAGGGCGATCGAACCGGCGGCGACAGTTGCGCGCGCGCGCCCCTGCCTCACGGCGCCGCCTCCAAGGGCTCGCGGCCCCGGCCGCCTCCGCCAATGACGTCGCTGGCCGCGGGCTGGGCGGCCACGACCGGCATCATTTCGTCGGCCCCGCGCAGCACCGCGGTGACAGAAGCCATGGACAAATCAGAAAGATGAAGATGCATGGTTCCGTGTCATGATCGTCACTTCGGTTTCTGCCTCTTTGATGTCCGCCACACCCAGACGTTTCTTCCATCGCGTGACGCTTGCGGTCCCAGCCTTAGCCGACCTGTCACGCGATTCGCACCTGTGACGCCGGCGGGACCGGCTATGTCTGTTGGTCGGGCTGTTGCGAGGCCGCTTTTTCCTGGACGGACCTTCTGCTAGGGTGTGCTGGGCGTGGGTACCGGCGAACCGTACCCGAACCCCGCTACCGCGACCCTCATGCACAGGAGAATGCCAGTGCTCGATCACTCAGGAAACCAGGTGCGTGGAATTTCCGTCGTCACGGCTCTGTTCGTCGGATTCTCACTGTCGGCCTGCCACCCCAAACCCCAGCAGCATCCGGGATCCACCCTCGACCAGAACGCCGCAACCGACTCGAAGTTCATCGAGCGCATGGAGAAGTTGCGGGCGAAAGCCCAGAGCGCCCCCGGAGGCGCGATCGAAGCCTCGGATTTCGCGTCGCTGGTGGCCGTGCTCTTCACGCAAGGGATCGCCAAGCGCAGGCAGATCTCCCCCAAGCTGGTCGACGAGGCCGTGCAGTGCCTCGATCGTGCCAAAGAGGCCCAGCCCGACCAGGCCGCCATGCTCTTGCTTCGCAAGGGCGAGCTCTTGATGGCGGCGGGCAAGCCCGAACCGGGCGCTACTGCCTTGCGCGATTCCATCGCGATTCGCCCCAACCTGCGCGCCTTCACCCCGCTGGCGAAATACTATGCGGCGCAGAAGAAGCCCGCCGAGATCGTGGCCCTGTGCAAAAGAACCTTGCCGGCCATGAAGTCCGAGGAGAGCCGCTACGCCGTGCTCGACGACTGCCTCACGTACAGCGGGTCGACAGCGCCCGAGGTCGGCCTGGGCTGGGCCCCGCCCAAGGAGGTCTCCTTTTACAAGGCCAGGCACCACGAACTGCAAACCCTCCACGAGGCGGCGAAACGAGAACGCGAGAAGGAAGCGCGGGAGGAAGAGAAAGCGGGGAAAGCAGAGGAAGCAGAAAAGGGATCGACGAAGGACGCGAAACAGGAAGCCGAGTCGCGCAAGCACTGATAACCGCTCGCGGGTTCCATCGGTGGCCGAGGCCGATTGTGGATGCGACGGCAGTGCAGGCCGCGGGGACCTGGGGCGCGCCTGAGTCACGAATCACGCCGACTCGCCAATGGATTTCCAGACCCTAGAGGCTCTTCGCAGGAACCATCCCGCCTGGCGGCTGCTCATGGCGGACAGCGCGCCGATGGTGGCCAGCTTCCTTCATCGCAGTTTCATCGCGCACAACCTGCGCACGATTGCGCAGCAGGAGCTGGCCGCGAAGCTGGAGGACTACCTGTTCCACCTGCGAGAGCGGCTGGGCGAGGAAAGCTTTCCACGCAACGCCAGGGAGTACCTGGACGAATGGTCCTCTGAAGGGCGCGGCTGGCTGCGAAAGTACTATCCCCAAGGCGGCGACGAACCTCATTTCGACCTGACCCCGGCTTGCGAAAAGGCCCTGGTCTGGCTGGGCGGGTTGCAGCAGCGCCGCTTCGTGGGCACCGAGTCCCGCCTGCTGACGGTCTTCGAGCTCTTGCGCCAGATGGTCGAAGGCACGCGCGCGGATCCCCAGGTCCGCCTCGCCAAATTGGAAGAACGCCAGGCCGCGCTGGCGGGCGAAATCCGGCGCGTGCGCGCGGGCGATTTCGAGATCATGGATCCCGCGCAGGTGCGAGATCGGTTCGCGCAGATGACGAGTACGGCGTATGCGCTGCTGGCAGATTTCCGCGAGCTCGAACAGAGTTTCCGCGACCTCGACCGGGCCATGCGCGAGAAGATTGCGACCTGGTCGGGCGGCAGGGGGACCCTGCTGGACGAGCTATTCGGCGAGCGCGACGCCATCAGCGATTCGGATCAGGGACGGAGCTTCCGCGCCTTTTGGGATTTCCTCATGTCGCCTTCCCGGCAGGAGGAGCTGTCCGAGTTGCTGGCGTCGGTGTGCGCGCTGCCCGCCGTGCGCCAGCTCCAGCCCGATGAGCGCGTGCTGCGCGTCCACTATGACTGGCTGGAAGCGGGCGAGGTCGCACAGCGGACGGTGGCGCGACTATCCGAGCAGCTCCGCCGTTATCTCGACGACAAAGTGTGGCTGGAGAACCGGCTGATCATGCAGGTAATCCGCAGCATCGAGCAACACGCCCTCGCGGTTCGGCCACACCTGCCGGACAAGACCTTCATGGAGATCGACGAGCCCGCCCCCGACGTCGATCTTCCCACGGAACGCCCCCTGTTCTCGCCGCCCTGGAAACCCAAAATCGCCGAGCAAATCCTGATCGAGGGCGCCGCGGAGTTTCCAACCGACGCTCTTTACGAACAAGTCTACGTGGACAAGGCCGAGTTGGCGTCGCGCATCCGTCGGGCACTGCAGACACGAACCCAGGTTTCCCTGAGCGAGCTGCTCGAAGCGCATCCACTGCAGCACGGGCTGGCCGAATTGGTGGCCTACCTCTGCCTGGCCGCAGAGGACGCGCACGCGCTCATCGACGACGAGCAAAAACAGTCCGTCTCGTGGACCGACGCGGCTGGCGGCGAACGCCGCGCTTCGGTCCCGCTGGTCGTCTACAGCCGCTGAGCCGGGTCCGCGGTTTGAAAGCCGAGCAATCCATACACCTTTTCACCACAGAGGACACGTGTCGTAGGCTTGGCCGTAGTCGGATAGGTTGTGTCAGCGATGGTGACGCCGTCGAGCAGCTCACCGCGACCCAGGTCGAGGAGGGTGCGGCCATCGGCCGTGGGATGACCCGGGCTGAGCAATGCGGGCTAGCTAAAGATCCAGGCGTCCGATCGCCTGCGCACCCGTTTCGTACTAGCGCAAGGCCATCACCGAATGATGGTCGAGCGCGCGGTCCTTGACCACCAGGGTGGTGACCGGCGCCTTGCACTCTCGCTGCAGGATCAGGTCGTGCCCGATACACAGGCCCACTTGGGCGACGAGGTCGACATCGCGGGCGTCGAGCAGCCGCGCCTGGGCGACGGGATTGCATATCGCGGCGAACCTTTCGGGGTGCCGCTTGGGCAAACGAATCTCGTCGTAGTCGATGGCGCCAACCCGGCAGCAGACCAGCTCGGCATCGAGCCCGGCCGCGCGCAGCAGGCGCCCAAGCTGCTGCGCCTCCTTGGCCAGCGTCACACAGTAGGCAACGCCGATGCGATGAAATCCTTGCGCCTTGGTGTAGGCCACCAGCTCCTCGACGCGGTTGCGAAGCGCCCCGTCGGGCGCGAAGGGCGTGGCGTCGGCAGCAACCATTTCCGCGTGCACGGATGGGGCGAGGTACGGTCGCGCGTCGCGCGCCAGCTCGGGCCGCGCGCGCGTCGGGCAGGTGGCCGGCATGCGCTCGATCTCGCCACGAAAGCAACTTGCCTTGGCGCAGGTCGAACAGGCGAAGGAAGGGGTTTCGGGAGCCGGGCCGACGGCAGCCGCTTGCGCGCGCGCGTTCACGGCTCGCTTCCAGCCGGTCGCTGCCCCGCGGGCAGAGAACGGCGTGCCCTACCCAAGAGCTCGCGCGCCGCCCAGCGCAGCCAATGGCGCCAGCGGTACTTGGTGAAACGGTAGTAGTTGAACATCACCTCTTCTCGGTGCTCCTGCGCCTGGTTGCGCCTGCATGATGCCGAATATGAGCCTCGGTCGGCGGAAAGGATTCGCGCCGCCCCACCATCTTCGGCCGGAGCTTTCCCGCGCATGGCCTGTGCGGCATGGCCAGGCACGCGCGCTACTTCCCGCCGTACACCCCCACGACGCCCAGGGTGAACCCCAGGTACTCGTCGATCGCGCCGCCCGCGTTCGTGCCGTTTGCGTTGTCCGGGCCGGGGGCGAGCGCGCCGAAGACATAGCGCCGGTAATCGACACCGCCGCGGATCTCAAGCCACGACACCACGCCGACGCTGACGAAGGCCGAGCCCTCGAGGCCGTAGCTGGCTTTGCCGTTCGGGAAGTAGTGCGAGGACTGCACGCGCAGCCCGCCCTGCCCAGGGTTGGTGACCAGGCGGTAGCCGGCTTCGGCTCCGACCTGCAGGAAGCTCCACAGGTAGAAGCGTCCGCTGGCCGCGAGCCGCGCGCCCTGGTAGGCGGTGTCGGGCCACGCCAGGCTCTGCCGCTGCGTATCGTTCGGATCGGAGGTATCGCCGATGACGAACAGGTGCTGGAAGTAGGCCACGCTGAGACCCAGCACGCCCCGAGACAGCGGGTAGCGTCCCTGCCCACCGAGGACCAGCTCGTTCGTCCCGGTCGGGAAGGCCGGGTTGCTGCCGCTCGTGAGCGCATAGTTGAATTCCCCCGTGGCGAAGACGCCGGCGTAGAGGATAGGGAACCAGGACACACGGCCCTCGACCACCGGCAGGAAGTTCTCGACGTAGGAGGCGCCGGCGGACGCGGGTGTGTACTCGAACACGCGCTGTAAGGCTCGGCCGCCGATCTCGACCTCGAGGACGCGCGGCCGGCGCGCCGATCTGTCCCGGCCGTGCGGCATCTCTTCCTCCTCCTCGGGCGATTTCTTCGCCGACGTTGCCTTGGCCGGCTCTTCCGCGGCTTCGGACTTTTCCTCGGGCAGGATGGGCATGGTCTCGGCCCCCTCGTGGCCCGGCGCCGCCGCCTCTTCCGGCTTCTCGCCGGCGGTCGGCTCGGATGAGGAGGGAGTCTGCGCCGCCGCCTCTTCCGGCTTCTCGCCGGCGGTCGGCTCGGATGAGGAGGGAGTCTGCGCCACCGCCTTGGCGCTGTCCTCGTCCTTCTTGGGCGGCGTGGTTTCCTTGATGGCCGACCCGAGCTTCTTCCACAAGCCGGCCGCCACGGCGGCGGCCAGCTTGGCCGGCCGGCCTTTGGCCGCGAAGGTCTCGCGTCCGGCGACCGAGCCGTCGGCGCCATTGTGCACGACCACCTCGACCCGACGCTTGGCGCCCTTCCCGGACATGGTTGGCTCGACGAGGCCGTCCACCCGTAGCTGGCGTGCCAGCGCGATCCAGTCGGCGTCCGAGGATGGCACGCCTTCCGAGACCGCCTTCTTCACCGGCCCGCCCGTGACGGCCAATATCTTGTGCGGCTTGAGCGCCTTGGCGATCTTGGCCGAGATGATCGCTTCCTTTCGGGTGCCATCGGTCGGTGGCAACACCGCGATCCGCTTTGCCGGCGCGGGCTTGGGCTTGGCCAGGGCCGGTGTGCACAAGACGGCGACGCCGATGAGCGCCATCCAGACGATCCCGCCGCGTCCGGCGCGGCACGCTACTGCTCGATTCGTGTGTCGCATAAGAGCCCCCTCGTGTTTCGTGCCATCCGCGCCGGGCAGGTGGCCCCGGCGACCCGCCCGGCTAACGAGCGGGAAGCCTCACGCTAACCCGGCTCGGCGCTGGCGTCATCCATTGTTTGCCCCGCTGCGTGTGCGGAGATTCCAGGCTCCAGCGTACGCAACGGCGGCCGCGTGAAAATCACGGGGGGCCAATCGCAACGCTCTGGACGTACAGGGTGACCACGGCGCCGTTGGTGCCATCAATGTCGGCGCTGTTTTGGATCGTGATCCCCATGGCATGCAGGCCCGAAGCGCATACGGTTCGGGTCGGGCTCCAGCTCGGAACCTCCGCATCTGTGACCTTGTATGTCACCGTGTGCCAGCCATCGGCCGCGTCGAGCGAGGAGGCACTGCCCAGGTCGTCAACCCAGGAGTTGTCCGTGCCGGTCGTGCTTTCGTACGTGTCTTGACCGAAGAGGTTGAGCGAGATCGGTACATCTGTGGTGGCGCCACTCGCTTGCGCAACGCCTACCGCAATCTTTGCCGTGATGGTCTCGTTCAGTAGATTCTCGACCGAATCAGAGGCCGTCCCGAAGTACTCGACGAACGAGCCCGCCGAATACTGCTTGGTGCCATCCGAAAAATCGATGGTCAGCATCGCGCAACCCGAGCTGCAGTCGAGACCGTCTGGCCCCGTCGTGGTTTGCGTCAAGGCGGGCTCCGTCGTATTGCCCCAAGTTCCATATGCGTTGACCTTGTACGGGTCCGTCGCTCCCTCGGTTCCGAAGGTCGTGTCCTCCTGATAGCTGCCATCTGTGGTACCACACGCTCCCGACGAGCTCGTGCTACCGCCGGTCGCCGTCGTGCTTCCCCCGCCCTCGCCGCCACTCGCGGTGCCGCCCTCGCCTCCCCCGCCCTCGCCGCCACTCGCGGTGCCGCCCTCGCCTCCCCCGCCCTCGCCGCCACTCGCGGTGCCGCCCTCGCCTCCGCCGCCCTCGCCACCACTCGATGTGCCGCCCTCGCCTCCACTCGCGGTGCCGCCCTCGCCACCGCCCGCGCCGCCGCCCTCGCCTCCGCCGCCCGCCCCGCCACTCGCGCCACCGCCTTCGCCGCCACTGCCGCCGCTGCCCCCGCTGCTGCCGACCAAAACGCTCTGGACGTACAAGGTGACCACGGCGCCGTTGGTGCCGTCAATGTCGGCGTTGTTTTGGATCGTGATCCCGATGGCATGCAGGGCCGATGCGCAAACAGTTCGCGCCGGGCTCCAGCTCGGAACCTTCGCGTCCGTGACGTTGTAGGTCGCCGTATGCCAGCCATCGGCCGCGTCGAGCGAGGAGGCACTGCCCAGGTCATCGACCCAGAGGTTGTCCACGCCGTTCGTGCTCGTGTACGTGTCTTGGCCGAACAGACTGATAGAGATGGGTACCGCCGTGGTGGCCCCGCTCGCTTGCTCGACTCCCACCGCAATCTTCGCCGTGATGGTCTCGTTCAGCAGATTTTCGACGGCATCAGAGGACGCCCCGAAGAACTCGACGAACGAGCCCGCCGAGTACTGTTTGGTGCCATCCGAGAAATCGATGGTCAGCATTGCACAACCCGAGCTGCAGTCGAGACCGTCTGGCCCCGTCGTGGTTTGCGTCAGGGTCGGCGCCGTCGCATTGCCCCAAGTTCCCCACGCGTTGACCTTGTACGGATCCGTCGCTCCATCGTTGCCGAAGCTCGTGTCCTCCTGATAGCTTCCGTCCTCGGTACCGCATGCACTCGACGAGCTCGTGCTCCCGCCGGTCGAGCTCGCAGTCGAGCTTCCCCCGCTCGCTCCGCCACTTCCTTCGCCGCCCGAGCCTCCTCCGCCGCCGGTCGAAGACGTAGTCGAGCTGCCCCCGCTCGCGCCACCACTCGTGGCGCCGCCCGAGCCTCCGCTGCCGCCCTTGCCGCCGATTCCTGACGATCCGTTGTTGCCCTTGAGGCATCCCGTGGATACGAATCCGAATGCCGCGAGCGCCGCCGCACCAAACATGATTGTCTTCTTCATGGTCCTTCCTCTCATTAGGTGCGAGGTCGCGCCGCTCATCTCGGTCGTCGACGTTGCAATTTTGCAAGGATATCGGGATGTTGGTCCCGAATCAAACCAAGACTGGTCCTCGGATCCCCGGGATCCCCTGACCGAGGGTTGTCCCTGATCGAGTCATGGGGGGCGGCGCTGACACCGCCGGCGTCGTTGCGGCCAGCGTCAGCATGGACGGCGAGGCTATCACGGGAGCCCTTCCGGTGCCTCCGATGGCACCGCGGGCTGGCCCGGACTTGCTCGGTTTCCCGATGGGTGCAGAACGTGCTTCTGCCCGGCGCTGGCCCCATTCGCTGGGTTAGAACAATGGCGCGGATCGTTGCCCTCGCCCTGGGCATGTCCACGATGACGGCCTGGCGGCCGCCCTGCCCTGAATCCCGCTTACGAAGCGCCGAAACGCGGACGGAATCCTGCTTATGAAGCGGACAAGTGAGCGCGAGCTTCGGGCGCCAACCGCCAACAGCGCGAAATCGCGTAAGTTCTTGCGGCAACCCCACTCGCAAAGCCCACGCCCCGCCGCTGGGATAGTATTATCCTTCGCAGGCTAATAGGCCGTTATGCGGACCCGAAGATGTCGACAAATAGAAGGCAGACGACGAAGATTGTGCGGGCGAGTTTTTTCAGTTTGCTGGCCGCTACCGAACCGGCCGATGAAGCGGACGAAGGTCGCCAACTCTCGGTCGATCTCCGATGAGCCGTGGCCGCGCGGCTCTTCAAATGCTCGGGAGGCCGCCGCACGACTACGGCAGTGCTACTATCGACCGGCCGGGACGGCCTTCGCCGCTTATCGGCACACCGTTCGACGGACGTGATTACAATGGCTTTGACGAGAGGATGAGATGCGCGTGATCAGAGAATGTTGGCTCCCGTTCTGCTACGGGCCGATTGCCCTCGCCTATGTCCTTGCACTGGCCAATTGCTCTAAGACCTGCAATGAGGCGGGGTGCATATCGGGAACATCGATGGGCATCAACATGCAGTCGTCGCCCGGCTCGCTGGCTGGCCAGACCGCAACGGTTTGTCGCAACACCGAATGTTATTCAGCTTTGCTTCCGACCACCTCTTCTGCAACCTCAGTCTCCAGGTTTACGTTCGCGGGCACGACCCAAGTCGAGGGAGAGCTGTCGGCCTTGCCAGACCAGTCGACGCGGCTCCTCATAAAATGGCGAAACATGGACGAGACCCAGCCGCCATCAACAGATCGCTATACCGTCAGTCTCACCGATGCGGCGGGTACCTCATCGACGTTGCTGGATAAGACGGCGACGTATTTGAAATCGTCTCCCAATGGGGACGATTGCGGACCGATTTGCTGGCACGCCGATCTTTCGCCTTAGCGTGCAATGGCGCGGAAAATCTTGAGCGACATTCATCGTGGGCGCCGTCGAACCCATAAAGCCGTTGCAGCGGATGTGGTCGCCGCAGGGACATCGTGTAGAATCGCGGCGCCGAGTCGGCGGCGCCCACACCGCTTAACGGCAAGGCGTCGGCAGACGACAATCAACGGGTCCAGTCAACCAGTTCTAGTTCATCGAAGTGTCGAAAGTCTTCCATGTTCGCGGTGACGAGCGTGAGGCTTCGACTGTGGGCGATGGCTGCAATCTGGCCATCCACGAAGGGCGGCGTTCTGCCACCTTCTTCAAGTCGAGCTCGCTCTCGTCCGTGCCATTCCGCTGCAACGTCATCATATGGCAGGATCGGAAATGACCGTCGGACGACACCGTGGAGATACTCTTCTAAAGCACTTCTTCTCTTGCCGGCCGGAAGCCGGCTACAACCGTAGACCAACTCGTGCCAGACCGGCGCTGCGATAGCGCAGTAGACACCTTGTTGCTTGAGCTTCCTGACAACCCGCCGGTTGGGAGTCTTCGCGACCGGGGCGGACACGATGGTCGTGTCGAGCAGAAACTTGAGTATCATAGCCGAACGCGACGTCCGGAGTCTTGAGTGCGAAGCGAAGAAAAGAAGCCAGGCTCCAGTCCGATCTCCTCGGGCGCGTGGCGGCCGAGAAACGCACGGTAAGCGTCACCAAAATTAGTGTGCTCGCTGCGAAGCATCTCGTACCTCTGCGGCGAGAGCATCAGGGCGACTGGTCGACCCCGTCGCGTAAGCTGCACGTCCTTGCCTGCCTCGACGTCGTCCAGTATCTCCGCAAGATGTGCTCTTGCGTCTGCAACCGAATAGCTCTTCGACACGTCGGTAGTGTACATCCAGCTGTACATAGAGCAAGGGGTTCGATCGGCCCATCTTGGACCTGCTTGGGATCACGCAGGAGACCGATCTTGACCTCAAAACCGACGGAAAGCGCCTCCTCATCACGCCGCTTGAGAACGAGCGCTCGCGACGCGGACGGCTGGCCAAGGTGCAGGCGCGCGGGTTGCGCCGGCATGCCGAGACATTCCGGAAGCTCGCGAAGTGAGCATGGGATCGACTCTGTTGCCCACGATCTACTCGTTTTGAGCCATGCGCTGACGAACGTGGTTGCCCCCGCCGCTGAACAGCAAGACGTTCGACAGACATACTCTGCCTTGTCCGCGCTTGCGTCGTCCGTCCTGCGGCCCTAGATTCGAAATCCGCGCGTGTCCAGCGCCTCGATGCCACCATGACCAACCACCCTGCGAACGATGCACCGGCAAAGAACGCCTTCTCGCTGGTGCTGATCGCCCTGATGAAGGGTGTGCTGCACGCGGAGGCCGACCCCGCGCAGTGGCAGGCGTTGCTCGAACTGCAGGCGCGCGTGCGCGACCACGTGGCGCCGCTCGGCCTCGAGTTGTTACTGGACGAGAGCGAAGGCTACGCGTACCTGCGCCAGCGCCCCGCGGTCGAGGGCGAGCCCGAATTGCCGCGCCTGGTGCCGCGCCGCCAGCTCGGGTATCAGGTCAGCTTGGTGCTGGCGCTTCTGCGTAAGAAGCTGGCCGAGCTGGACGCGCAGGGCGACGCGACCAGGCTCATCCTCGACCGCGAGCAGATCGCGGACATGGTGCGGGTCTTTCTGCCCGAGGTGGCCAACGAGGCGCGGCTGATGGATCGTCTGGATGCGCACCTGAACAAGATCGTCGAGATGGGATTCCTGCGCCGTCTGCGCGGGAAGGACGACCAGTTCGAGGTTCGCCGCATTCTCAAGGCCTTCGTCGATGCGCAGTGGCTGGGTGAGCTCGACCGCCGTTTGGCCGAGTACGCCGCGCATGCCGCCGCGGGCGCTGACGATAAGCAGGACGGCGAGCCGTGAGTGCGGACGACAGCGCGCAAGCCGCACTCGATTTCGTCGCCTCCGACGAACGCGCGGGCTTTCGCCTGCACCGGCTCGAGATCTACAACTGGGGCACCTTCCACGGCCGCGTGTGGTCGCTGCTGCCCGGCGGCGACAATGCCCTGCTCACGGGCGACATCGGCTCGGGCAAGTCGACGCTCATCGACGCCATCACCACGCTGTTGGTTCCCCCACAGAAGACCGCCTACAACAAGGCCGCGGGCGCCGAGACACGCGAGCGCACCCTGCGCTCGTACGTCCTCGGGCACTACAAGACCGAGCGCGGCGATCCGGGACTTTCCGCCCGTCCGGTTTCCCTCCGTGACGGCAACAGCTACTCGGTGCTGCTGGCCCGTTTCTTCAACGAAGGCTACGGCCAGACGGTAACCCTGGCGCAGGTGTTCTGGCTCAGAGACAGCGAAGGCCAACCCGCGCGCCTTTTCGTTCTTTCCGAGGAGACGCTTTCCATCGCCGAACATTTCGCCAACTTCGGCAGCGACATCGGCGATCTGCGCAAACGACTGCGTCGCCTGCCGAAGACCGAATTGCATGACAGCTTTCCGCCCTACGCCGCCTCGTTCCGCCGGCGCTTCGGCATCGAAAACGATCAGGCCTTGGACCTGTTCCACCAGACGGTGTCCATGAAATCGGTCGGCAACCTGACCGACTTCGTCCGCCAGCACATGCTGGAGGCGTTTCCGGTCGAGGAACGCATCGATGCCCTGGTCCGCCATTTCGACGACCTCAACCGCGCCCATGAGGCGGTGCTGAAGGCCAAGGAGCAGATCGCGCGCCTGGCGCCCATCATCGCCGATTGCAAGCAGCACGAAACTACCGCGGCCGCGGCGCAATCCCTGCGCGAGTGTCGCAATAGCCTGCACGCCTGGTTCGCCCAGCACAAGACGGCGCTGCTGGAAAAGCGGCTGGCCAACCTGCACGGCGAACTGGCCAGGCTGGAAGCTCGCATCGCCACCGGCGCGGAGGAAAAGCGCGCGCAGCATGCCGCCCGCGACGAACTGAAACACGCCATCGCCGAGCACGGCGGCGACCGCATCGAACGCATCAAGGCCGACATCGCGCGCAAGCAGTCGGAGAAGGAATCTCGCCAGCGCCACAGCGAACAGTACAAGGCCCTGGCCGTCGCGGTGGGGTTGCAGCCGCCCGCGAACCAAGATGGGTTTCAAGCCAACGGCCGCGCCGTGGCCGAGGGACTACAGACCACGGCCAGCCGTCAGGCGAGAGTGCAAAACGACCTGACCGAGGTCGCGGTCGATCTGCGCGGGCTCAAGGAAGAGCACGGCGAAACCGAGCGCGAGCTGGCCTCGTTGCGCGCCCGGCGGTCCAATATCCCCTCGCGCATCCTGGCCATCCGCACCAAGCTATGTCAGACGCTCGCCCTCGACGAGGAGGACCTGCCCTTCGTCGGCGAGCTCATCCAGGTGCGGCCCGAGGAACGGGAGTGGGAGGGCGCCCTCGAACGCCTCATGCACAACTTCGGGCTCTCGCTGCTGGTGCCCGATCGAGACTACGCGCGCGTCGCCCACTACGTGGATCGCACCCAGCTTGGCGAACGGCTGGTCTATTTCCGGGTGCTCGGCAAGCGCGCGGGCGACTTCACCAGCTCTCCCGCGGCGGTCCTGCGCAAGCTCGCGATCAAGCCCGACTCGGCCTTCTACGGATGGCTGGAGGCCGAGATCTCTCGCCGCTTCGACCTCGTCTGTTGTGACACCCTCGACGAATTCCGGCGCGAGAAGCAGGCCATCACCCGCGCCGGCCAGATCAAGACCAGCGGCGGGCGCCACGAAAAGGACGACCGCCACCGCCTCGACGATCGCTCGCGCTACGTGCTCGGTTGGTCCAACGAGGCCAAGCTCGCCACCCTCGATGGCAAGCGCGAGGCTCTGGAGGCGCGCATGCGGGAAGTCGCCTCGCATCTGGCGGACCTACAGGCGGCGCTGCAAGCGCTCCAGGAGCGCTCGGCCCACTTGAACAAACTCTCGACCTTCCAAGACTTCCGCGATCTCGACTGGCGGCCAATGCTGGGCGAGATCGAACGTCTGGAAGGCGAGCGCCGCCAGCTCGAGGCGGCATCCGACATCCTGCACGCCCTCGAGATGCAATTGGCCGACCTCGAAGGCCGTATGCGCGCGACCGAGGACGCGCTCGACAACGACAACCGGGAGCTTGCCACCACCCGCTTCAAGCAAGACCAGGCCACGGAACAGCGGCAACATTGCCTGGACCTGCTCGCCGACGTACCCGCCGAGACCAAGGCACGCGACTTCTCTCGCTTGGAGGAGATGCGCGACGAGGTCCTCGGCCCCCACGTCTTGACCGTCGAGTCGTGCGACACGCGCGAGAAAGACATGCGCGATTGGCTACAGAAGGAGATCGACACGCACGACCTGCGCCTGCGCCGGCTGGAGGAGAAGATCGTGAAGGCCATGGAGGCCTATCGCAAGGACTACCCCGTCGAGACCCAGGAGCTGGACGCGCGCATCGACGCCGCCGGCGAGTTCGGCGAGATGCTACGACGACTGGTCGAGGACGACCTGCCGCGCTTCGAAACCCGCTTCAAGGAGCTGCTCAACGAGAACGCCATCCGCGAGGTGGCCAATTTCCAGTCCCAGCTTCATCGCGAGCGCCAGACCATCCGCGAGCGCGTCGAGGCCATCAACCGATCGCTGCGCGACATCGACTACAACCCAGGCCGCTACATCAGTCTGGAGACCGTGGCCACTCCCGACACCGACATTCGCGACTTCCAGCAAGACCTGCGCGCCTGCACAGAGGGCGCGCTCACCGGATCCGAGGACGCCACCTATTCGGAATCCAAGTTCGTGCAGGTCAGGCGACTCATCGAGCGTTTTCGCGGCCGCGAGGGGTCCAGCGATGCCGACCGGCGCTGGACCCGCAGGGTTACCGACGTGCGCAACTGGTTCGCCTTCTCGGCCTCGGAACGATGGCGCGAGGACGAGCGCGAGCACGAGCACTACACCGACTCGGGCGGCAAGTCCGGCGGACAAAAGGAGAAGCTGGCGTACACGGTCCTGGCGGCCAGCCTGGCCTACCAGTTTGGGCTCGAACGCGGCGTGAAACGCTCACGGTCCTTCCGTTTCGTGGCCATCGACGAGGCCTTCGGCCGAGGCTCGGACGAATCGGCACGTTATGCGCTCGAGCTCTTCGGACGCATGAATCTGCAACTGCTCATCGTCACACCCTTGCAAAAGATCCACATCATCGAACCCCACGTCGCCGGGGTCGGTTTCGTGCACACGGATGACGGCCGCATTTCCATGCTGCGCAACCTGACCATCGAGGAGTACCGCAAGGAGCGCGCGGCCCACGCCGGCTAGCCAAGCCCATGGACTGGACCACGCCAGACGATATTCGTGCCCAAGTCCAGCGCTTGTGGGATCGGGGGCGCATCCTGACCGCGCGGCTCGCGGGCGAGGCTCTGTTTCCGCTGACCGTGCGCTCGGCCAGGCCGGACGCGCGCGACCTGTCCGAACGTTTCACCGAGGCTCGGGAATGGATCCGCGCGCTGGAGGCGCGCAGCAAGGCGCGGAAGGGTTCGGGGTACGAAATCGTGTGGGCCGAGACCCAGCATCGCCAGCTCGGCGCCAACCGGGTGCCGCAATCCTTCGTGGTGCCCACCGAGGCCGACGCGCTCGCACTGATCGAAAAACGGCGACAGGCCGAGGTCTTCGATCGCCTCGTCGGCAGAACGCGCGATTCGATCCCCGCGCTCCTGCCCTGGATCGCCAAGCGCCCCCTCGCGCTGCTGGAACACGCGAGCGACTGGGAGTGCATTTTGGCGGTGGTTGCATGGTTCCGCGCCCATCCCCGGCCTGGGCTGTACGCGCGACAGATCGACGTACCCGGCGTGCACGGCAAGTTCATCGAGAGCCGCCGGCGCATACTGGCCGAGCTACTCGACCTCGCCCTGCCGCCGGCGGCGATCGACACACAAGCCACGGGTGCCCACGCCTTCGAGCAGCGCTACGGCCTTCTCGGCAAGCCCGCCCTCATTCGTTTTCGCATCCTCGACGCCCGCCATCGCGTGGGTGGTCTCGACGACCTGGCCACGCCGGCCAGCCAGTTCGCGCGGCTCGATCCTTCTGCTTCCCGCGTATTCGTCACCGAAAACGAGGTCAACGGTCTCGCCTTTCCCGACGTGGCGGACAGCCTCATCGTATTCGGTCTGGGGTACGGTCTCGATCGATTGGCCCAGGTGCCATGGTTGCAGAATCGGTCGGTGTTCTACTGGGGCGACATCGACACCCACGGATTCGCCATCCTCGACAGCCTGCGCGCAATCCTTCCCGGCGCCCGATCCTTCCTCATGGACCGTGAAACCCTGCTCGCCCACCGGCCGCTATGGGTCGAGGAACCGGATCGCGTCGACAAGGATCTCACGCGCCTGACCGCGCCCGAAGAGGCACTCTACGCCGAGCTTCGCACCGACGGTCTCGGCCCCCGCGTCAGGCTGGAACAGGAACGCATCTCGTTCGGCCATCTCCAGCGATTCCTGGCCGAGTTGCTCTCGGAATGATCTCCGGCCCGCGCTCTGATCGTTTTACTGTGATTGCCGGCACAAGGAAGGCCGGCTTGGCCTTGGGGGACGGGGCGGCGGGGAGTTATCCTGGCGGTGCAAGGAGCACGTCATGACCAGACTCCACGACCGTTCATGGACCCGCGACATCTTGCAGGCGATTTTCCTGGTGTGCTTGCCACTTGCCGGCGCGTGCGACGACAGCGGCGTCGGCGGCATCGACGTCACCAGCGTGGACGCCGGCAGCCCGCCCAACGCGGGCGACTATGCCGCGGCCAAGACCGCGCTCGAGGCCGATACTCCGAGCGACGCGACCGCCTTCCTCGCGCGCTGGCATCCAGCCTATCTCGGTCAGCTTCCCTACGACCCGTCGCAAGCGGTCGACCTGCCATTGATCCAATCCTCCAGCCTGGCGCTCGACTCCGCGGAGCTGGATACGCTGGCGAAGACCGGCCTGACCATCTCGGCGCGAGAATCCTTCGCCACGTTCTTCATGGGGTACGCCAACATCTACGCGAGCGATCTTCCCTTGTTCGTTTCCGGCGACTCGGTTCTGCACGCCGTACACCGGTCCTACGACGCCATCCTCCAGGATGTCGAAATGGCCTCGCTCCAGCCGACGCTCGCAGCGCTTGTCGCCGGCATGCGAACCACGCTGCCGTCCGAGCAGGCGAGCGGGGCCTGGCCCGTGGAAACCGTGGCGGACGTGGACGAGTACTTGGCCGTCGCGGCCAACCTGATCTTGCAGACCGGCTCGGCGGCCCCAGTCGCCGGCGGGGATAGCGCCGTCGTCGCCGCCATCGTGGCCAAGGCCATGGCCGGGACCGGTACGGACTTCATCACGCTCTTCGGAGGGCAGCGCGCGGTGGATTTCTCGCAGTTCGCGCCACGTGGGCACTACGCCGGTTCCAGCCTGGAACCCTACTTCCGCGCGATGATGTGGCTGGGTCGCACGGATCTCCGCCTGCTCAGTCAAGACAACGCCGGCAAGGTCAGATTCGACCGCCGGCAGTTCGCCGCCGCAGCCCTGATGGCCAAGCTGGTCGGGCCAGTGCAGGCCGAATGGACACGGCTCGACCAAGCCTTGCGCGCCTTCGTCGGCGAGTCGGACAACATGACCCCCACCGACTTCACATCCCTGATGGCAATCCTGGGTACGGATGCGTGGCAGACGATGCTGAGCAAGACCGACGACGAGCTGGCCCGGGCCATCGTCAGCGGTGGGTTCGGCATCCAGCGCATCGCCAGCCAACTACTGTTCGTCGCGCCCGGGAACGAGGGGGCCCCGCTCGATCGCGCCTTTCTCTTGCTGGGCCAGCCCTTCGTGATCGATTCCCAGGTGCTCGCCAACGTGGTCTACGATCGCGTGTCCGAGCGGCCCTATCGGATGATGCCGAATCCACTCGACGTGGCTTTCGCGGCGTTGGGCAGCTCGGGCGCGGTCGATTTCCTCGCCTCGGACCTCCAAGCCCATCCCGGCTATCCTCAGGCGCTCCATCAGGCGCGCGTGCTGGTCGACGAGCACGAGCCCGCCTACTTCGCGGAAAGCCTGTACACGAGCTGGCTCGGGGCCTTGCGCGCGGCCTCGCCCGATTGGAGCGGTAATGCCGGCGCGAGCGCGCCGCCCATCGTGGCGACCCAGGCGTGGACCAAGCGCATGCTGCAGATGCAGCTCGCCTCCTGGGCCGAGCTCCGCCACGACACCTTGCTGTATGCCAAGCAGTCGTACACGGGCATCCCCGTGTGCGAGTTCCCCGATGCGTACGTCGAGCCCATCCCGGCGCTGTGGCACGCGATCGCCGACTTCGCGAACCGAGGCTCGGCGCTGGTCGCCGACCTCGGCCTGGACCAGGCGAGCGCAGGATCCGGCCCCGGCAGCTACTTCGCGTCTCTGGCCAGCACCGCGACCATGCTCGAAGCCATGGCCCAGCAGCAGGAACAGGGCGTGCCCTTCACCGCCGATCAGATGGCATTCATCAACCAAGCCGTCGAGTACAAGATCGAGAACGTCGTGTGTACCACCGTCCAGCGGCCGGACGGCTGGTACCCCAAACTGTTCTACCGCCCTGACGACACCGACAAGCAAGACACCATCATCGCGGACGTGCACACCCAACCCGCGGATGAAGCCGGGAACATGGTGGGCAAGATCCTGCATGTGGCCACCGGATTCCCGCGGCTGATGGTGGTGACCTTCAACACTTGCTCCGGACCACGTGCGTACGCAGGCGTGGTTTCCGCTTATCACGAAACCGTCACGGACAACTTCAACCGCCTGACCGACCAGGATTGGACCAGCCAGCTCGCAACCACGCCCCCGGCGGAGGTTCCCTGGATCGCCGATCTCGTCTCGAACTAGGAGACACTGGCTCGGGGCGGCCGATGCGGGCTCGCAAGAGCGATGGATGATGAATCCCGAACGAAGTTGAGGGAGAATCGTGTCTTTCTCAACTCCCCCCTACGATGGTCAGAGACACCCTCAACACGATCGACTTACCGCTGACGGTCGCGGAGAGTCTGCAGGCCGTCTTCGATCGGGCACCTTTCGGCGTCTCGCTCATCGCGATGGACGGGCAACTTCTGCTCGCCAATCCCAGCATGTGCCAAATGCTGGGCTACACCCTCGACGAGCTGCGCCTGCACGGCTTGAAGGAGCTGCTGTGCCCGCAAGAGCTAGCGCACATGCGGGAGCATTGGGCACAGGCGGCCGATGGCAAGAAGGTCCAGTTCGAGACGTGTTATCGCCACAAGAACGGCGGCGAGATCTGGGCAGCTCTGGAGCTGAGCCTTCAGCGAGACTCGTCGGGTGTGGCGCGCGCGGTATTGATCTACGCGCAAGACACCACGGAACGTCGGCGAGCCCAGGAGAGCCTGCAGGAGAACGAAGAGAAGTTTCGCATTGCCTTCGAGCACGCCCCGACGGGAATGAGCCTCATTCGCGCCGACGGCAAGTACCTGGCGGTCAATCCCGCGGCGTGCCGCATCGTCGGCTATTCCAGGGAAGAGCTGTTGGCGGGCACGCTCAGCAGGGTCACACATCCCGACGACGTGGAACGAAGCGCAGAATGGATTCGCAAGTGCATCGCCGGGGAGCCCTGCGAGGAGGAGTTCGAAAAGCGTTTCATTCACAGGGACGGCCACGTCATCTGGGGAGTCATCACGTCGACGTGGTTGCGGGATCCGACAGGCAAGCCGCGCATGGCGGTGTCGCATCTCCGGGACATCACGTTTCGCAAGCAGGCCGAGCTTGCTCTTCGCGAAAGCGAGGCCCGACTGCTCGAAGCGCACGAAATGTCGCGCATGGGGCACTGGCAGCTCTTCCCGAGCACACGCGCGATGATCTGGTCTCCCGCCATCGTTCGCTTGCTTGGGCTCGAAGCAAATGCCCCCACCTTCGAAGCCTTTCTCGCGCCTGTGCACGCCGACGATCGGGCTTCCGTCGAGGCTGCGCTCGCCAACACCGCCACCAACGGTGAGGCCTGCGATCTCGTCTACCGGCTCACGCTGTCCAACGGGGAGCTTCGTTACGTTCGCGCGGTGGCGCGACTGGATCCGGGCGCGATGGGCGCCCAGCCGCGTGTCACCGGCGTCCTGCAAGACGTGACGGCCATGCGCAGGGCGGAGGAAGAGCGCAGTCGCCTGGAGGCCCAGCTGCACCAGGCCCAGCGCATGGAGGCCATCGGGCAGTTGGCCGGCGGCGTGGCACACGACTTCAACAACCTGCTGACCGCGATGGGTGCCAATACCCATCTCGCGATGGTAGGGCTTCCGCCCGACAGCCCGGCACGAGAAAACCTGGTCGAGATTCGTGCGGCTATCAAATCCGCCACGCACCTGACGCAACAGCTCCTCACGTTCTCGCGTCGACAAGTGGTAGCGCTGCGCGTGCTTGACCTGAACGATGTCGTCCGTCACCTCAGCAAAATGCTGGAGCGTCTGCTGGGTGAGGATCTCCAATTCGCCTGTGTGCTCTGCCATGGGGTGGCCCAGATCCGCATCGATCCAGGTCAGTTGGACCAGATCCTCATCAACCTTGCGGTGAACGCGCGCGATGCCATGCCCGACGGTGGCAAGCTGACCATCGAGACCGCCAACGTCGAGATCGACAAGACCTATTGCCGGCAGCATTCCAGCGTTGCGCCGGGTCCGTACGTGCTTCTCACCGTATCCGACACCGGCGTGGGCATGAGCGCGGAGGTGAAGCGCCATCTGTTCGAGCCGTTTTTCACGACCAAAGAGGTCGGGCGCGGGACGGGCTTGGGACTGGCCATGGTGTACGGCGCGGTCAAACAGCACGGAGGCCACATCGAGGTCCTTTCCGAGCTCGGAGAGGGCGCCACCTTCAAGGTGTACTTGCCTCGCGTCGACGACGTCGTCGAGACGGTGTCCGGGGCGCACCTGCCCGACACCCGAGGGCACGAGGGACTCCTCCTGGTGGAGGACGACGGCTCTATCCGTGCCCTGGCCGAGAGCTTCCTTTCTGGCCTCGGCTATGAGGTGAATTCCTTCGCGAATGGCAACGATGCGCTGGCGGCGCTGGACGCGCTACCGGGATCGCTTGCCTTGCTCATCACCGACATGGTCATGCCTGGCATGGGCGGGCGGGAGCTGGCCGACCGATGCCGCGAGCGGCGTCCGCAGCTCAGGGTCCTGTTCACTTCCGGCTATACGCAGGACGCGGCTTTCCAGAGTGGCGTGCTCGACCATTCCATCGACTTCCTCCCCAAACCCTACGCGCTCGACGAGCTCGTACGCCGCGTGCGCGACGCCCTCGATCGCCGAGGCTAGTGCACTGACCGCGAGGTAATGATTCCATCGTAGCGAAAGACGCGACGGGCGTCGGCGACAGTGAATTTCCAACGAATGGAGCGCCGAGATCTCTCGGCGCTCCTTCGCCAGGGGACAACCCGGTTTGCCGGGCCACGCTAGAGGCCATGACCCAGATCCTCCAGCAGAGGGCGACTGGCCTCCCAAAGCTTCCGGGCATTCTCTGCATCGGCTGTCTCTGGCTGGATCTCCTTCTCTTCCATCCGGTGCAAATACACGCCCGTGCGCTGGTGCAACGAGCGCGCGCAGGCAAGGTAGATCACGGGCTCACAGGCTTTTGCAGGCGCCTTGAAGAACACGGCGAAGATCGCGGCTGCCAGCCACTTCGCGAACCACGGCGCCTCGCGGGCGATCTTGCTGTTGACGGGGCCAGGACAAAGCGCATGGACCGCGATGCCGGTCCTTTCAGCCTGCATTCGGCGCGAGAGCTCCCAGGCGAAGGAGAGCAACATGTGCTTGTAGGTGCCGTACAGGGGAACCGCGCGTTTCATGCCGTACTTCTCGTAGACGCCGAACTTTGCCCAGTCAATCGCCGGTGCGGAGCGATGGGCTTCAGACGCTACGAAGATGATGCGAGCGCCGGCATTCTTTCTGATCACACCATATTGGATGAGCAAGTTCGTGAGATAGAACGACGACAGGTAGTTGACCACGAACATCTCTTCCAGCCCCTGATTCGTTTGCCGCGAATGTGCCGGTACGGTGGCCGCGTTCAAGACCAGCCGATCGAGCTTCACACCATCGTCGCGAAGAGCTTCGGCCAGGCTCCGGATCCTGGCCAGGTCCGAGAGATCCACGTACCGCATTTCGACGGCCGATGAGCCACTTTCGCTTTTCACGGCTTCGCCCTTTTCCGGGATCCCGCTTCGCACCGCCATGATCACGCGGCCGCCCCGCTGGGCAAGCTGAACGGCGGTGGCATAGCCCAGGCCAGAACTGGCACCGGTGATGAGGACCGTTTTCCCATCCATGCGCTCGCCATCGGTCAGGGTGCCGATGCGCTTCTGTCTTCCGAACCGTTGCTTGATGGCCCCGAGCATGGAGATCGAGGCGCTGCGATATTGCTTATTGTCCATGGGAACCATCTTCATAGGGGAGCTGGAAATGGGCACGGTACTGCGCAAATCCCGCCTCGGCAGATATCCGGTCGACGCCGAAATCCTCCAGCCGGTAATGATGAACGCCATATTGGCGTTGGCGGCTGCGTTCCCGCTGTTCTTGCATGGACCGCTTGGCCTCGTCGGTAAACGAGAGGGAGGCGTTCCTGTAGATTCGTTCCACCGCACGCATCGGCTCTTTCACGAGATCGTAGTAGATCACATCGGTGACCCGGTCGGCCTCTCCGGCCTCGCGGAAAGCCATGGCTCGCTCCACCATGCGGGTGATCTTTCTCGTCCAGAAAGCCCCGACCTCCTCAGGGGTCACGGCCGCGCTGAAGATGCGCATGGCGTGGTAGGCCATGCTGAGGAAGGAAGCCAGGTTACGCAACGGATCTCGGTGCGTGTGGACGACGTGCGCGCTTGGATAGACCCGAACCAGCACGTCGAGCCACTCCATGTGGTGCGGGCTCTTCAGCACCCAGTGCGTGCGCGCAGGCCCTTTTTGCCACTGCAGGAGGAGCAGCAGCTTCTTCATGGCGCGGTAGGCGGGCTCCTGGTCCTGTCTTTCCAGCCAGGCCGAATACTCGGGCAACAGCATGGTGGCCTCGGGAACGGTGCTCAGGAAGGACATATCCAGCAGCAGGATCTCTTCCTCCGGCGCGCGGTGCTCCACCGGGTGAATCGCGAAGAACTCGGGGGCGATGTATCGGAGCACGCGCTCGCTGGTGCGCGCGACGGCGATGCGTTCCTTGCGTTCGTTTTTGCCGGCAAGAGGCGCCGGGTTCAGGGCCTCCCAGCTCGCCACGCTGTACGCTGCGGGATCAGCGGCCAGCAGTCGATGAAGAAACGTCGTGCCGGTGCGCTGCAGGCCGGTAATCACCAGCGGCGGCTTCAGTTCTTGTTCGAGGATCTCCGGGTGCTTGCGAAAAAGGGCCTCGGCGCGCAGTCGGTTTTGCAACAGGCCCAGCAGTCGCTTTTTGCTGATGAACCGTCCCCAGGGATGCAACCGCGCTTCTTCGTTCAGCGACGCGAGCAGCCTGCGAAAGGCGGGTCGCCAACTGTCGTCGTCGAAACCGCGCAGGCCGCTTTTCTTCACGGCTGCGTCGATCAGGGCACCTTCCTCCAGTTTCGTCTGTATACCGGTCAGGTTGAACAGACGGATGGGTAGGCGATAGCGCGGGATCTTCATCGGGGCAGATGCTCTAGCTCGACCGACTTCAGCTTGCGCACTTGCACAGGGGGGAATTCGCTGCTTCTTACCCAGCGCAGGCTCATGGTCCCGCAGCGATGGTAGGCGGTGCCAACCCAGTTGCCGAGCCCTGGATCCTCGTGCGCCACCAGGATGCGCACGGATCCGTCGAGGCGGCATCTGGCGCTGTGGTTGTTGAGGGTGATCGGGAAATAGCGATAGTCGAGCGATTCGATCCAGTAGTTGTTCAGTTGAAAGTTCCAGTATGGGCACTTGGGCGGGGTGAAGGTGATTTCAAGGCATTCGTCCTCGGCAAGCTCCCAGTACGAATGGTAGTAGGCGATGTTCGGATCGCCTCCGGCCGCTCCCGAGATCTCGGGCGGATGCCGGGGCAGGGCGTTGGCGTGCTTTTTCCAGTCGTGCGACCACTTGGCGAAGAACAGCGACGAACCCGTGACGAAGAGCCCCGCCTGGGCCAGTCCCTCGTCCAGCATCTGCGGCGTGAGAGGCCTGGGCAGGGGCTCGCCACCGACGCGCTCGATGTGGAGCTCCGCGGGCTGCTCAGCGCCTTTGTCGAGGAAAGTCTGGCGCACCAGCACGATGCGCGAGCTGGCGCTCATGGGCAGCCAGGCCACATCGCCCTCGGGCTCGTCGACGGAAACGACAAGCTCGAAAGAGCCGTCCGGGCCTATCTTCAGGTCGTCGGATTCCAGCGACCCGCTGACCTGGGGCTCGTCCTTGGTGTAATCGGCGAGCTGGGTGGCGAAGCCCAGGTAGAAGACCGTTCCGCGCTTGCCCCAGATGCGATAGCGGTGTTGCCCGCTGATGCGCGCGCTGACATAGAAGTTGTCGGGATTGTCCGCACCCAGCTTCACCGTCTCGTGCACCATGCGCTGGAATGTGGGAAAAAGGGGATCGGCGTATTCCACGAAGGCCTCCAACCCGCCCCGTACCAGGCGACTTAGGTAGCGATAGCCTTCCGCCTGGTTGAACGCATCCTTGGGCGAACCGGGAAACAAAATTGCCGTGCCCGCGGCTTTGATGGTGTCGCAGTACTCTTCCCATGCTTTGCCCGTGACGATGCGCTCCTCATGCAGGTCCTGCACGGTCTTGCCCTGCAGTTTCAGCTTCCACAGGTTGAACCTTCGGAAAAGTCCGAGCAGCAGAAGGAGGATTCTTCTCATTGCCGCGGATTATCCGTCGAGGCCAAGCGAGGCCATAGGTGAATCGAAGCGGATTCTCGGGGCCGCGCGCGCGGACACTCGCGAGACGACCAACCGGGCGTGAACGGCCACGTCGAGGCGGCTCTCGGCCCCGGGACGTCGATCACCGAGGCCAGTGCCCATCACGGATCCAGCCGTCATATTTAACGGCAGACCGCCTTCGGCGGCGACTTTGCCATGGCCTCGCCTCGCCTTCTTATTGATATCACACGGGTTTCATGGCGCGACCCGCAGCGTCTACCATTCGGCCCGGAATATGCAACCGTCAGCTCCCGTGGACTTACTACCCTGCCTGCTCACCTACCTGGCCTTCGCCTCGTTCGCGATCACCGTGGTCGCTCGCCTCGCCATGTGGTTGCGGCTGCCCATGCATCTACGCTGGGAGCTGTATCCGATTCCCCATGCACCCATGGGCAAGGCTCGCTACGGTGGATCGCTGATGGAGGAAGCGGAATGGTGGAAGCAGCAGCCGCGCCGGCCATCGCCGCTGGGCATGGTCAAGGCGACCATCCCTGAAATGGTATTCCTGTCATCCGTCAGAACCCACAATCGCCAGCTCTGGAGGCGCACGTTTCCATTCCACCTTGGCATATACCTGGTGGGGACCGCCGTGGGGTTGGCGCTGCTGGTCGGCGCTGCGACCGCGATCGCGCCGCAGGCGTCTGCCGGGAGCGTGGGCCGGCTCGTGCAAGAGACCGTGTTGATCGTAGGGGTTGCCGGGCTGGCGCTCGGCAGCCTCGGGGCGCTTTCACTCTTGCTCCGGCGGCTCACGGTTCCGGCCCTCAGGCTCCACACGGTTCCCGGGGACATCTTCAACCTGGCCTTCTTTGCCCTCACCTTTGGCTGCGGCCTCCTCACCTTCCTACTGGTGGACCGACACGCGGACAGGGCCATGGCCTTCGCGGCGACTCTGACTTCCTTCCACCTGGCGGCTTTGCCAGGCCATGGGATCGAGCGGATCCTGCCCACGACGACGGTGGTTCTCTCGGGCTTGCTCGTCGCCTACATACCGCTCACGCACATGTCCCATTTCGTGGGGAAATATTTCGCCTTCCACGCGATTCGCTGGAACGACGCTTCGAACCTCGCCGGGGGCCCCCAGGAAGACAAGATCGAGAAACTTCTCGCCTACCGGGTTTCCTGGAGAGCCGAGCACATCCAGGGGGAGGGCAGGAAGAACTGGTCCGATCTGGCCCTGGAAAACCCGGCCAGGAGCCTCCGGTGACCGACGCGGTGACCTTTCGCTCCTTTTCCAGAGGTGACGGTCCCCTGACCCATGTGGCACTCGAGGATCAAGTGCCGCTGCCGCCTCCCTTCGACAAGCTGGAAGCGGAACCTCCCATCGCTCCCCTGGCCGACGACGTGCGCGACCGGTTCGCCGGCCTTGACGACACCATCGCGCTGAACATTCCCAAGCCCACGACTCCCGAGGAGGAAGCGCGGCTCGTCGACGGCTTCTTGACCGGTTTGCGGCGGCTGTTTTCGCAAGCCGACAACTGGACCTTTCTGCAGCCCCTCCTCTTCTCGGTCGAGCACTGCGCGCGCTGCCAGACCTGTTCGGACGCCTGCCATATCTTCGAGGAGAGCGGAAAGAACGAGCTCTACCGCCCGTCGTTTCGTTCGGAGGTCCTGCGCCGTATCTACTTCAAGTATGTCAAGGGCGGCTCGACCTTCTCCCATGGCGATATCGATCTCAACTGGCAGACGGTCACGCGGCTTCTCGAGCTGGCCTATCGCTGCAACCTCTGTCGCCGGTGCGCTCAGGCGTGCCCGATGGGCGTCGACAACGGCCTGCTGGCGCGCGAGATCCGCAAGATTGCCAGTCAGGAAATGGGTATCCATCCCAAGGAGCTGCACGACGACGGTTCGATGCTGCAGCTCAAGGTTGGCTCCTCGACCGGCATGACCCCGGAGGTGCTCAGGAGCAACCTTCAGTTCATCGACGAGGACACCAGCGAAAGGACCGGCATCAAGGTCGTCACCCCCCTCGACAAGAAGGGCGCGGACATTCTGCTCATCCACAACGCGGGCGAGATGATCGCCTGGTCGGAAAGCATCGGCGCCTTCAGTTTGCTGTTCAACCAGGCCGGGCTCAATTGGACGATGTCGAGCGAAGCGCCGGCCTACGACGGGATCAACTACGGCGTCTTTTACGATGACGTGCAGTTCGCGCGCGCGGCGCTGCGCCACATGCAGATCGCGCAAAAGCTCGGGGTCAAGAAGATCGTGCTGGGCGAGTGCGGTCACGCGCACAAGGCGCTCACGGTCATCGCCGACAAGGTGCTGACCGGCGGGCTCAACATTCCGCGGGAAAGCTTCCTTCCCATCCTGCGCGACATCGTGCGCGCCGGCACCATCCGCTTCGACAAGAGGCGCAACGACTTTCCGGTTACCTTGCACGACCCGTGCAATTTCGTGCGGCTCATGGGTATCGTATCGCCCCAGCGGGAAATCATCAGCCAGGTCGTGCCCCAGGAACGCTTCCGCGAGATGACTCCGCATGGCGTGAACAACTACTGCTGTGGCGGAGGTTCCGGGTTCTCCATCATGAGCGGACGCAACTTCGCGAGCTGGCGCCATCATCTGACCGGGCGCCGGAAATTCCGGCAGATCCTGCAAGCCTTCGACAACGAACCCGGGGGTGCCGACCACCCGAAGTACGTGTGCGCCCCGTGCAGCAACTGCAAGGGACAGCTGCGCGAGATCATCTCGTTCTACCAGGCCCAGCGCAAGATCGGTCTGCGCTATGGCGGTCTGGTGGAGCTCGTGGTCAACGCCATGGTCGATGCCAAGCCCAAGTACCTGGACCGGGAATGGCGCTAGCGCGCCAGCGACAGCCCCGACAGCTTGACCGCGCAGCGCTGGTAGCCTTGCGGGAATAGGATCTCGAGTTCCCGGTCCGCCAAGTTGAGCGACTTGCAGGTCTCGAACACGGTCGGCACCTTACCGGCCTCCGCATGCGCCTTGCGCAGGAAGTGCAACACCTCCCAGTGCCGTTCCGTGAGCTCCAGGCCGAATTCCTCGGCCCGCATACCGGCGAAGTCCTCGTCCCACTCGTTCGGGTCGACCAGGTATCCGCCGCCGTCGATGCGATAGGTCTTGTTGAGGGCCGCCCGGGGCGCGCCCTCGCTGTCGGGGTAGATACCGAAGTGATTGAGGCCCGCCAGCATGCACGCACCCCGGTGATAGCCCGCCGGGAACAACCGCTCGAGGTGACGCAGGCTGAGCCCGTTGTCCCTGACCGTGCGGTGGACGACCGGGGTCCGGTGCGTCTTTTCGACGGCCGCGCGCAAGTAGCGAATGAGCTGCCAGTGGGCTTCCGTCAGTGTCGCAACGCCAGCCTCGGCGGCCATCGCCCGGGCGAAGGCAGGCGTCCAGTCGGAGAACCGCTTGAGACACCCGTCCCCGTCGAGATCAAAGGTTCTACCGTCCGCAACTACCTGTGTCTTGTCCATCATTCTTCGTACCCTCCTGGGAGTAGAACGGGGTGACGGGTGCCACGATAGCCCGCCCGGCGGAGCGGTCGCACGCAAATTCGAGCGAGCGCGGGACGTGCTGTGTCCCGCGAGCTCGCGGAGCGCGCAGTGGGGGGAGCGTGGCTTCGAGGGGGCGCACGGTTTCCAGTGTACGCCGTTGCCACGGGACGACAACGAGTACCCCTTCCCGCGCCGCGCCCCGCCAGGTGCCAGTCGCTCAGGGCTCGCGGTTGCTCAGGACGGACCAAGAGGCGTCGTGGTGTACGAAGTGAAGGCCTCGCGGCCTTGCGCGCACCAGATCCTATCGCCGATGCGGGACCAGCAACGGCGCTCTTCCCGGACCTACGCCTGCTTTCGCAAAGACACATGCACGGCCGCACGGCTGCCGGGCACGTGCTTCTCGACCGTGTAACCCAAGGCGCGCAGATTGAGGCCGCCCAGCAGGTGCTCGCCCTGCCCTAGCACCACCGGCGAGACGGCGAGGTGAAGCTCGTCGATAAGGCCGGCGCGCAGGTACTGCCGAATCGTGGCCACGCCGCCACCCAGCCGCACGTCCTTGTCCCTGGCAGCTTCTTTGGCTTGCGCAAGCGCCGCTTCGATCCCGTCGGTAACGAAGCGAAACTCGGTCCCGCCCTTCATCGTAAGCGACACCCTTGCGTGGTGGGTGAGCACGAACACCGGCGTGCGGTAGGGCGGCTCCTCGCCCCACCAACCGCGCCAACTTTCGTCGGGCCAAGGCCCCCGCACCGGGCCGAACATGTTGCGTCCAAGGATCCATGCGCCGACGTTTTCGAACCCCCGTGCGGCGATTTCGTCGTCCACGCCGGTTTCGCCGTCGCCGGGCCCATACATCTTTTGGAAGGTTCGCGTGTGGAAGAACCAGTCGAAAAGCTCCGGCCCGCCCACGCCCAGCGGGTGGTGGAGATCCTGGTCGGGGCCGGCACCGAAGCCGTCGATGGAAATCGAAAACGTACAAACCCGTAGTCGCGACAAGGCATGCCTCCTCGGGCCTCTAGATGCCGAAACCTTCGGGAAGTCGTGCGAGCAGGCCCCGCGGCTTTTGCCGGCGCGATTCTGCAACGCCTGCGAAAGTTCCGACTGTGGGCGCGGCGGGATTCGAACCCACGACCCCCGGCTTCGGAGGCCGGTGCTCTATCCAACTGAGCTACGCGCCCGGAGGAGGTCGATACATAGCCCGCGACGAAGGCCGGCGCAAGCATCCCGCGGGAGCCTTGTCCCCGCGGCCAGCGCAACGACGCCGCGTGGCGCCTGGTCGAAGGCCGTGGCCCAAGGCCAAGTTGCTCGCCCGGCCAGCCGATGAAGGGCAGCCGTGAGAGCGGCCGGATTCGCGTTGACCCAAGCGCGGGCATGGCTCATGGTGAATCTAGGAGAAGACCCGGCCAACAGCACCTGTGCGAATCATGGACAAGGCCTTTACGCGATTCATTGGTGTGGATTTGGGGGGCGGCAAGGGCAAGAAGACGGCCTTGGCCGTGCTCGAGCGAAGCCGCGACGGAGTCATCGTTACCCAGCTCTCCCCGAGAGCGAAGGAGGCACCGCTTTACGACGGCGCCCTGGTCTCCGCGCTGCTTGGCCGCGCCGATGGAGCGGTGGTTTGCATCGATGCTCCGCTGACCCTGCCGCCATGCCTGCGCTGCACCGAACCCGTGTGTCCAGGCCAGAACGCATGTGTCGACGCCGAGGTGCTCACCATGCGCGCCTTCGTGGCGCCCGAGGCCGCGGGTGGCCGCGACCTGCGGCGCGGCAAGCCCACCATCACCCCCTACACCCAGCGCGCGACGGATCTGTACTTGCGCAGCCGTGGCATTCGCGCACGCGAAACCCTGGGGCAGGCGATGGGACCTCTCGCCGCGCGCGCGGCCCACCTGGTGCGCGCGCTCGGGCAGCGTTTTCGCCTCAACCACAACCTCATCGAGGTCTTTCCACGCGCCACCCTCGATCTCTTGGGATTTCGCGAGCCGTATAAGAAACGCGTCGACCGCCGCATCGACATCCTGGCCGCGCTACGCGACCTGACCTTCGGTCCCGGCGTCTGGCGCGAGGAATGCCGCCAGAGCGACAACATGTTCGACGCCGTCGTGTGCGCCTACACCGGTTACCTGCGCACCCGCGACGGCTGGCAAATCTCGGCCCCGGGACAAGACCCCATCGATCCACAAGGCTGGATCTGGATTCCCCCGGAGCCCGCAGCCGCACTTCGGCCGGCAAATGCCGGCAAGACCGAGGGCACGGACGACATCGCCCGGGCAGAACGACTCCGCCTGCGTTGAAGCCTCGCGCACGGAGGTTGCCGGCTTCGTCGGCGGGTGAATATTGCGGGCTAGCTTGCGGCCGCGCCCTCTTCGTGGATCTCCTCGTGCTCCTCTTGACGAGGCAGATCGTCCGCTGTCTTGTTCGGCGCCGACAGACCGACCGCGCCGCCACCCAGCAGGGATGCGGCACCGCGCTCGCGAAGGAATTCGAGAAACACGATGGCAGTTGGCATCTCCGCCGCCGGGATCTCGTCGATGAGATCGCGCGCCTGGCGGCGCAGGATCTCTCCCGGAGATTCCCCGGTGGCCAGGATGTGTGTGACCTCCGCGGTTTCGGCGCGGGCCGTGACCCTACCCCATGGTGGCGGGCTGGCGGGCTCGATGTGTAGATGGTCGAGCCAGGTCTGAATATGGAGATGCAACAGTTCCGAGCGGTAGGCAAACCAGCGCTCCCTCTCCGCGGGGAATGCGAGCAGGACATCCTTGAACCGACGGAATGCCCCCTTGCCGTCGATGGCGACAAGCAGGCGTTCGCGCAGTGGCGGGTCCTGAACCGCACCCACGAAACGCTCCATCCAACGATACTGTTCGCGGGATGAAGCAGGGTCGACGCGAAGAAAGCGCTCTGGATTGGTTGCTACCTTGGTCCGACGAGCGGCGGCGTCCGGTTCTCCTTCGGCAATGGAAAGCAGGTCTCCATTCTCGAGGTCGAGGAAACTTTCCTGTTCGGGAGAGTTCCGCTCGAATGCAATTTCTAAGTCGCTCCAATTAATAGTGATCTCGGGCATTGGTTCAACTCCTCCGGCGTTCCCCTCCCACAAGGAGCGCCGAAAATTAGTACCGACTTTCTAAGCCTAGAGTCAGCGAGACCACTTTGCAACGTCGTAACCGCCTGACAATAAGATTGTCGCCCGTCACACCTTCCATCTGCCCCCTCCAACCCGGGCGCGGCAACCCTTGACTTTGCCGGCTTCCGCCCTAATATCCGTCCCTCGCACTTCACTCCGGAGGCCCCATTGGCTCGCGTAACCGTTGAAGATTGTTTGGAGAAAGTCAATAACCGCTTCGCCCTGGTGATCCTGGGGGCCGAGCGTGCGCGCCAACTCGCCAACCGAGCGGTGCCGCTCGTCAAGTGCGACAACAAGCCCGGCGTCACCGCGCTGCGCGAAATTGCCGAGGGCGTGGTGCGCTTCAACGAATCCGTCGAAGGCACGATCAGGCAGTATATCGCGGAGATGCGGGCGCGCGGCGCCAGGCCGGAACGCGAACGCACGCTGGCCAAGCACGGCGTCTGATCCCGCGGCAGGGCCGACGAGGCTCTGCCTGAGACCTGGCAGCCCGTGGTTCTTGCCGATCGCGGCGCGAGATCGCGGATGCGAGCTTGCGCGGGTGGGATCATCGCATCTTCGCGAACGCCAGTTTCGCGATCGCGCCTGCCGAGAGTCCGACCTTTTCCCCGCTTGGGGCGAGAGCAGCGGTGGAATCCGCTGTGAAAAAAACCACAAATCGTTTTCGGATTTGGCGCATACTCGGCCCGCCCGCCGGACCGGAAGGTTCGTCGAGAGTCGTGACCGGGAGAAGCACATGCGTAGCCATCACGAATCGTCGTTAGCGCACCAGAGTCTGGCCGCTCGATTGGAGAAGGAGGGCGAAGTCAGCATCGCGGACTGTTACCAGTGCGGCAAGTGCACGGCAGGCTGTCCCGCGGCCGAGGACATGGACGTGGCGCCTTCGCAAATCTTGCGCCTTTTGCAAACCGAATCGAACGACCACGACGAGCGTGCCCTCGGATCGATGGCGATCTGGATGTGCGTCGGATGCGAAACCTGCGTCACGCGCTGCCCGCAAGAAGTCGACCTGCCGCGCACCATGGATTTCCTGCGCCAAGAGTCGCTGGCGCGCAACATGGCCAATCAGGCCGCCGACGACGTGGTCGCTTTCCACAGGGCATTCATGAAGTCGGTGCAAAAGGCCGGGCGCCTGTTCGAGCTTGGGATGATCGGCGATTACAAGCTGCGCACAGGACACTTCTTCAAGGATATGGGCATTGCGCCCACCATGCTGTTCAAAGGCAAGCTGGGGCTGTTCCCGCATGGGGGTGGAAACAGGCGCGAGGTGGCGGCGATCTTCGCCCGGGCTCGCGCTGCGAAGAAGGAATCGCAGCAATGAAGGTCGGTTACTACCCTGGCTGTTCGCTGCAAGGGTCGTCGCGCGACTTCGCCGAATCATTGCACGCGGTGGCCAAGGCCCTGTCGATTGACCTTTGCGAAATTCCCGAATGGAACTGCTGCGGCGCCAGCTCGGGCCACATGATCGACCACCTGGTTTCCATCGCCTTGCCCGTCAACGTGCTGCTCAGGGCGCAGAAGGCCGGCATGGACCAGGTGATGGCTCCGTGCGCATCCTGCTACAACCGCCTGGCTACCGCTCGTCACGAGGTCACGACCAGCCCGGCAAGCAAGGCGCGGGTCGAAGAGGTACTGCAGACGACCATCGGCAATCTACCGCGCGTGCTGAACGTCATCGAACTGCTGGCACAGGTCGACGATCGTATCGGCGCCAAGGTCACGAAGAAATTCGAACCGACGGCGGCTTGCTACTACGGCTGCCTGCTGGTGCGGCCCGCGAAAATCACCGGCTTCGACCGTACCGAGGATCCGGTGGAAATGGACAAGTTGGTCGCCGCGGTCGGAGGCAAGACCATCGACTGGAACTTCAAGACCGAGTGTTGTGGCGCCTCATTCTCGGTATCGCGCACTTCCGTCGTCGGTCGGCTGGGCGCCAAGATCCTGGGGGATGCGGTCGCGAGAAAGGCCGAGGCCGTCGTGGTTGCCTGCCCCATGTGCCATTCGAATCTCGATTTGCGTCGGGATGAAGTCAATCGGCACCTCGACAAGTCCACTGCCATCCCGATCCTCTTCATCACCCAGGTCATCGGCCTGGCGCTCGGCCTTTCTGAAAAGGAGCTCGGCCTCCGCCGCCATTTCGTCCCGGTGAAATTCCCCGCCAAACCCATTGCCCCGCCGGCCCCCGCGCCAGCGGCCCACTAGGAGCTTCGCCGATGTCACGCGTTGGCGTCTTCGTCTGTCACTGCGGCGAGAACATCGCCGGCACCGTCGACGTGGCCACGGTCGCCAAGGCCGCCCTCGCTATGCCGGGCGTGGTCCACGCCGTCGAATACAAGTACATGTGCTCGGATCCCGGGCAGACCCTGCTAAAGGATGCGATTGGCGAAAAGAAGCTCGATGGCGTTGTCGTCGCGGCCTGTTCCCCGCGCATGCACGAGCCCACCTTTCGCAAGACCGCCGAGGAAGGCGGCATCAATCCCTTCCTGTGCGAGATGGCCAACCTGCGCGAGCACTGCTCCTGGGTACACGAGAAGGCCCCGACCACGACCGCGAAAGCCATCGACCTGGTCCGCTTGCAAGTCGAGAAGGTCAAGCGCAACCATCCGCTCGAGCCTATCCGCGTGCCCATCACCAAGAAGGCGCTGGTCCTGGGCGGCGGCATCGCCGGCATCCAGGCCGCGCTCGACATCGCCAACACCGGCAGCCCGGTCTTGCTGGTCGAGAAGTCGCCTTCCATCGGCGGCCACATGAGCCAGCTCTCCGAGACGTTCCCGACCCTCGACTGCTCGCAGTGCATCCTCACCCCGCGCATGGTCGAGGCGGCGCGCCACCCCCTCATCACGCTCTACACCTATTCCGAGCTGGAGAAGCTGGACGGCTTCATTGGCAACTTCAAGGCAACGATTCGGCGAAAAGCGCGCAAGATCGACGAGAAGCTGTGCAACGGCTGCGGCGTGTGCCAGCAGAAGTGCCCGGTCAAGAAGATCCCTGACGAGTTCAACGAGGGCCTGTCGAGCCGCGCCGCCATCTACGTGCCCTTCCCTCAGGCGGTCCCCAACAAGCCCGTCATCGACGTCGCCAACTGCACCTACTACAAAACCGGCAAGTGCAAGGCGTGCGAGAAGCTGTGCCCGACCAAGGCCATCCGCTTCGACCAGGAAGATCGGATCGAGGTGCACGACATCGGCGCCGTCGTCCTGGCCACCGGCTTCAAGACCATGCCGGTCAATAACTTCTCGGAATACGGCTACGGCAAGTACAAGGACGTCATCGACGGCATGAAATTCGAGCGTCTGGCCTCGGCCTCGGGCCCGACCGGCGGCGCCATCAAGCGTCCGTCCGACGGCAAGACGCCGCAGACCATCGTCTTCATCGCCTGCGCAGGCAGCCGCGATCGACTGAAGGGCGTGCCCTACTGCTCGAAGATCTGCTGCATGTACACCGCCAAGCACGCAATGCTGTACCAGCACAAGGTGCACGGCGGCCAGGCCACCGTCTTCTACATGGACGTGCGAGCGGCCGGGAAGAACTACGACGAGTTCGTCCGCCGCGCGGTCGAGGAAGACGGCGTCAAGTACGTGCGCGGCCGGGTCTCGCGCGTGTACGAAGAAGACGGCCAGCTCGTGGTCAAGGGCGTGGACACCCTGCTCGGCGCCGAGCAGGTCGAGATCCGCGCCGATATGGTGGTGCTCGCCACCGCGGTGCAAGCCCAGAACGACGCCGAGGAGTTGGCGCAGCGACTGCACGTCTCGTACGATCCGTACAAGTTCTTCGCGGAGGCCCACCCCAAGCTGCGCCCGGTGGAAACCAACACGGCAGGCATCTTCCTGGCCGGCGCCTGTCAGGCCCCGCGCGACATTCCCGAAACCGTCGCGCAAGCGAGCGGCGCCGCGGTCAAGGTCGCCGGTTTGTTCTCGCGGCCCGAGTTGACCCGCGAGCCAATCATCGCCGTGGTCGACCGCCAGCCTCCGCCGGTCTTTTCCCATTGCGTGGGGTGCTTCCTGTGCAGGTCGGCCTGCCCTTACCAGGCCATCGAGGAGGAACCAATCAAGAACCGCAACGGCGACGTGCTGAAAGTGGTGGCCAAGGTGAATCCCGGCCTCTGCCAGGGCTGCGGCACCTGCGTCTCGACCTGCCGGACCAAGGCCATTGACCTGCAAGGCTTCAGTAACGAGCAGGTCTTCGCCGAGTTGATGTGCATTTAGGAATTTGACCATGCCGGACCAATTCGAACCCAAGATGACCGCCTTCGTGTGCAACTGGTGCACCTACGCCGGCGCCGACCTGACCGGCACCAGCCGCATCAAGTACCAATCGAACGTGCGCGTCATTCGCCTACCCTGCACCGGTCGCATCGACTTCATGATGGTGCTCAAGGCGTTCTCGCGAGGCTGCGACGGCGTCATCATTTCCGGCTGCCACCCGAACGACTGTCACTACACCTCGGGCAACTACCACGCGCGCCGCCGCTGGATGGTCTTCCGCGACCTGCTCGACTTCGTCGGCATCGACCCTGAGCGCGTGACCTTCTCGTGGGTCTCGGCCGCCGAAGGCGCCAAGTGGGCCGAGCTTGTCAATGAGGCCACCAACAAGGTGCGCGCGCTCGGTCCGTACGAAGAGATTCGACAGCTCGCCGCCGCGGGGATTGACTGATGGAAGAGCTGAAGAGCAAAGCCAAAGAGCTGCTGGTGGCGGGCACCGCCAAGGTCGTCATTGGCTACGGCAAGGGCACAGGCGACAATCGCCGTCCGATCTTCGTGTGCGCCGCCGAGCGCGTGACTGACCTGGTCGTCGACGCCGCTTGCACGCAGAATCTTGCCACCTACCTCACCAAGGCCGAGGTTCGCGCCCTGGGCCGCATGGCCATCGTCGCCGTTCCCTCGACCTTGCGGAGCATTCTGCAACTGGCCGCCGAGAAACAACTGCGCGAAGAGAACGTGCTCGCTCTCGCCGTGATTGAGGGTCAGCTCCGCGAGCTCGCCACCTTCGGGGCCATCGAGGAAGCCGTCGCGACCATTCCCGACGCGATCTCCGAGGCCGACCGCCAGACGATCGATAAGCTGACTGCGATGTCGGTGTCCGAGCGCCGCGCCTTCTGGGCCGAGGAGCTGGGCCGCTGCGTGAAGTGCTACGCCTGCCGATTGAGCTGCCCCATGTGCTACTGCGAGCGCTGCGCCATGGACTGCAACCGCCCGCAGTGGATTCCCGTCGCCAGCCACGCCATCGGCAACCTCGAATACCATGTCGTGCGCGCCATGCACCTGGCCGGCCGCTGCGTCCAGTGCGGCACCTGCGGCGCCGCCTGCCCGGTCCGCATCCCCGTCCACCTGCTGACCTTCTTCGCCGAAGACACCGTCCGCCGACACTTCGGCCAAAAAGGCGGCGCCAGCGCCAAGCTCGACTACGCCATGTCGACCTTCAAGCCCGACGACAAAGAATCGTTCATTCGATAGGTGCGATGTATCTCCTCCTCGACCACCGCCCCTCGCCCCTGCCCTCTCCCTGCTACGAGCCACAACCATGACTGATCGTTACACCATCACCGAAACCGGCGTCGACACCCTTCTGCAAGCCATCGCCAAGGCGGGCCAGCGCGTGCTTGGACCGAAAGAGAGCGCAGGGCGAATCGAGATCACAGAGATCAAGACCGTCGCCGAGCTGGCCAAGAACGGGCAATCCACCGTCTCGGCTAAAGACACCGTCTTCCCCAAGGTCGAGCGCCTGATGCGCTACCGCTTCGAAGGCAAGAACGTCGCTCTCGACGACGCTCAGCCCAACGCCCAGCCCACTGTCCTTGTCGGCATCCGCCCCTGCGAGGCGCGCGCCTTCCACGCCCTCGACGTCGTCTTCAACTGGGACTACAAGGACAAGTTCTTCAACGCGCGCCTCGCCAACACCACCGTCGTCGCCATCTCGTGCACCAAGGCCGACGAGTCCTGCTTCTGCACCTCCGTCGGCTCGCGCCCCGACGACACCGCCGGCAGCGACATTCTCCTCTCTCCTCTCAAGACCGGCGGTTTCCTCGCCCAAGTCCCGACCGACAAAGGCAAAGCCCTCGTCGCGCAATCCTCCTTCCAGCCTCTAGCCGGCACGCCCGACCTCGTCCCCGCCGCCACCGTCGCCCCCGCCTTCGACGCCAAGGCCCTCGAGGTCAAGCTCGGCGCCAAGTTCGACAGCCCCCTGTGGGTCGAGCAGAGCCTGCGCTGCCTCGGCTGCGGTGCCTGCGCCTTCGTGTGCCCCACCTGCGTCTGCTTCGACATCCAAGACGAAGCCGACACCCGTCAGGGCCAGCGCCTCCGCACCTGGGACAGCTGCGGTATGCGCATGTTCACACTGCACACCTCCGGCCACAACCCGCGCGAAAAGCAAAGCCAGCGCTGGCGCCAGCGCATCTACCACAAGTTCGCTTACTACCCTGACCGCTTCAGAACCCTGGGTTGCGTCGGCTGCGGCAAGTGCTCGCGCGCCTGCCCCGTCGACATGAACCTGAAGCAGCACCTCGCCGAGGCCGCGGAGTAGCCCATGCGGAACGACACCCAGAACATCTACAAGCCTTACCTGATGCGCATCGCGAACATCACCGACGAAGCCCCCGGCGTGCGCACCTTCCGCCTGGAGTTCACCAACCCCGAGGAAGCCGCCGCCTTCACCTTCACCACGGGCCAATTCGGCCTCTACAGCGCGTTCGGCGAAGGCGAGAGCACCTTCTGCATCGCCTCGTCCCCCACCCGCAAGGGTTACATCGAGTGTACCTTCCGCGAAGTCGGCCGCGTGACCAGCAGCCTCGCCGACAAGGATGTCGGCGACGTCATCGGTTTCCGCGGCCCCTACGGCAACGTCTTCCCACTCGAGAAGTGGAAAGACAAGAGCCTCATCTTCGTCGCTGGCGGCATCGCCCTGCCCCCCCTGCGCAGCGTGATCTGGAACTGCCTCGACCTGCGCGAGCGGTGGAAAGACATCACCGTCGTCTACGGCGCCCGCAGCGTCGCCGACCTGGTCTACAAGAACGAGCTAGAAGACTGGGGCAAACGCACCGATATGAAGCTGGTCACCACCGTCGATCCCGGCGGCGAAACGCCCGGCTGGACCGGCAAAGTCGGCTTCGTCCCTCACATCGTCGAGCAATTAGCGCCACCGGCCGCCAACACCGTGGCAATCGTATGTGGGCCGCCCATCATGATCAGGCTGACCTTGCCGGTGCTGGCGAAGCTGGGCTTCGGCAAGGGCGAGATCTACACAACCCTGGAGAACCGCATGAAGTGCGGCCTCGGCAAGTGCGGCCGGTGCAACACCGGGCGCAGCTACGTCTGCAAGGATGGCCCCGTGTACACGTTGGCGGAGTTGGAGGGGCTGCCGGCGGAGTATTAGGAGGGGCGCAAGACCACCCAAGAGCCAGGCTGGGCGGGCTACTACTGCCTGTTGAGGGTGAAGACCGCAGCATCGCCGCCAGGTGTGAAATCGGCTGGCCTCGCCGAGTTGCCCGGTTCGTTGCCGGCGAACGTCAGCGTGCTGCCCTCGATCTTGTAGATGCCGTTCGAGGTCTTGCCGACATAAGTCGAAGTGGCGGAGTCGGTAATGGTGATGGTGAGACGCTTGGGATTGCTCGATGCGTCGGCAGTATAGGTCCCTTTGTACGCCGGGACAGTGGCCATCTCGACCTCGGCGTCGGTGGCGGTGATGGTGAACGTCCAAACGACGCCGGTGGTGGTCGCCTCGGTTCCGACCCACGTCCCGACCAGGGCTGGATCGCCGCCGCCCTGGCTCCCGCCGCCCCCGCACCCCAGGCAGCAGGCGAACGCAACCACGACCGCAGTGCCAAACATTGCTTCGCACCATTTCGAATTGAACAGTCTCACGTGACCTCCCTTGGATCTCGTCATCGTCACATGAAAGCCCGATCTCCTCAAGGTTGAGGAAGGCCTGGACCAACCCGCGTGGCGGGATGCGCTTCCCCATCGAGGATCTTCGCCCGGCTAGGTGGCTAGTTGGCGTAACATCGGTTGCCGAACAGCCAGAGATGCGATGAGGCGATGCGAAAAGTGCGCTTGAAACCACCACGCTCGGAAAAGAGTGTGAAGAAGAAGACCAGACATCCCTGGCCGCAGGCGGTCCCGGTGCCGGAACGCATGGCTTGGTCGATGGGGCTTCTCGCCGAGACGGACGTGCTGAACGTGATCATGAACTGGGGACAGGACATGATCTACTTCAAGGACCGTCAGTCGCGGTTCTTCTTCGTGAGCCGGACGCAGGCGCTCCGGTTTGGCACCGCGGACGTCAAAAAGATCATCGGCACCTCGGATTTCGACCATTTCACGCGGGAGCATGCGATTCCGGCGTTCCGCGACGAACAGCGAATCATCAGGACCGGCAAGCCGGCGGTCGAGATGGTGGAGAAGGAAACCTGGCCGGACGGGAGCTTCAACTGGGTGTCGACCTCGAAGTTCCCCCTGCGCGACAAGAAGGGCCGGATCATCGGGACATGGGGGATGTCGCGGGACATCACGGCGATGAAGAGGGCGGAGGCCGAGCTGGAGGCGGCGAACAGGGTTCTCTCCCAGCTTTCGCGGACCGACACCCTGTCGGGCCTGCTCAACCGGCGGGACCTGTACGAGACGCTGCAGAAGAACTTCAAGTTGAGGAGCCGGGCGAAGGACAGCGGGTGCCGGCGCGAATTTTCGGTGGTGCTGTTCGACATCGACCGCTTCAAGACGATCAACGACGGATACGGCCACCTGGCGGGCGACCAGGTGATCCGGCACACGGCGGAGATCCTTCAATCCGGGATCCGAACGACGGACACGCTCTTCCGCTACGGCGGGGACGAGTTTCTTCTCCTCCTGCCGGGCACGGGGCTGGAGGGCGGACGCTTCGTGGCGACGAAACTGCTCAGCAGGATCCGCAAGACGCCCTGTCCTTTCGGGCGACGGCAGATCAGGCTGACCTCGAGCGCGGGAGTCGCGGGCTCCGAGGAGACCCGGAGCGTGACCGTCCTGTTGAAGAAGGCGGACCGGAGGCTTTATCTTTCCAAGAAAGCGGGGCGGGACCGGGCGACCTGAGGCGGGAGGTGCGGCACACGGACGCCGTTTGCGAGATCGAGTGCGGGCTTGCATGCCCTCGGATGGAAGTACTCTACTTTCCGGGCCCGGCGAGCACCCGGGCGAGCTCGGGGTCGTCGCGCACACTCTCCAAATCCGGGTCCCGCCGGGCGACCTTGCGATACTTGGGATCGAGGGCGATGGCCTTCGTGACGGAGACAACCGCTTGCTGGTGGTTGCCAAGCAAGGCCTGCATGCAGCCTACGTTGTAGTGCCCCTGACCAAACTCGGGCGCGAGATCGACGAGCTGCTCGAAGCAGGTCAGGAATTCGGGCGCGATCGTCTGCCTGCTTTGGCTTTTCGCCTGCGTGAAGTAGTCTCGCAGCAATCCCTTCACGCGCTCCTTGGCTTGTGGCAGAGACATCGTGTTGCGGGTGCGGCGGGGCGGGCCGTCGGGGACAAGCCCCTTCGCTGTCAGTAGGTAGTCTTGCTCGAAGGTTTCTGCCGCGGCGGAGAAGTAGTAGTACCAGGTGGCGGCTCGTTGCTGCACGAACCGGGCCCGGCCGTTCTCCAACCCGGAAAGCCTCAGGTCGATCGGAATGCCGCTCGCGGAACTGCACCTACCGCAATCTTTGTTGGGGGTAACTTCACCGGCAGTGCAGGGGCTCCGGGTACTTCCCGGGAGACCGCCAAGAAACCTACCGGCGCCCCGTGCATCCCAGAAGGCAAAATCCTCGATCCCGTAGACGCCGGGCGCGAATTTCCAGGAGATGCCGACGACCGGCAGGTCGCCAAGCCAAAAGGCGAAGCTTCCTGGCCAGTCGGCAATCATGTGATCCCGAGAGGCAGGTGCGGTGAGATCCGCGACGACGACGTTGTTGCGCAAGAGCCATACGCGCGCCTTGCCAGCGTTGTCCGTGGCGGCATAGAAGGTGCCTTGCGGTGATCCGGCGACATGGATGAAGCTGGCCCCTTGCAGGCGGCCTACCAGGACCGGCGGCACCGCGGAGAGCGGCTCGAATCGCACAACTGCCTTGGCGCCCGCATCGTCAAGCGGTCCGGCCAGACCGGCGGCCGCATGACCCAGCACCAGGATGACAACCAACCCGACCCATGATGCCCGGGCGAGGAGACTGCGGCGCAGTCGGCCCCAGCCCGTTGCTGTGACGACCATCACGATGTTCTTGTCTCGCATCTGCTTGTCGCTCATGCGGCCGAATCTACCTCAGCTCCCGCGCGGATGGTGCCAGAGGATTCCAGACGAGGCGGGATCACGCGGTGCCACCATCGCGGCCAGGGGCGGAGGTACCCTCGGACGGGAGTCCTGTGTAGAAAAGTGTCAAAAAAAACACTGCGGATTTCGGCAGCTCCGATTGCAGTAGGGGCAGTATTCTGGTAGCCCGTTGTCCGCTCCTAGGTCGCACTCTTCCATGTTGTCGACGATGCCGTCACCGCAGTAGCGAGCCGTGGTGCACACGAAGGTGCAACCGGGCTGGCCGTAGAGATCGACGTTGGCCGGGCCGTCGTCGCAGGTTTCCTGGCCGTTGATCACGCCATCACCGCAATAGGCGCCGTAGGTGCACCCGCTGGTACACCCGCCGTAGGTGCCATCGCCGTTGTGGGGCGTCTTGCTGGTGTCGCTGCCGTCGTCGCATTCCTCGCCAGGTTCCACGATGCCGTTGCCACACACGGCGGCCGTCCCGCCGTCCGCGCAAGCCCCCGCATCTTCCCCGCAATCCTCCGTGCACGGCCTTCCCGGCACCCGACATCGCCAACCCGGCTCGACCTGCAGGCAGTCACCGGAGCAGCCGTCGCCACTCATCGTATTGCCGTCGTCGCAGGCTTCACCGGGTGACAGAAGTCCATTCCCGCAGGCATAGACCTGGATGCAGGGCTGCCCGAACCGGGGACATATCCAACCAGATTCGACCCAACAACCACTGCCGCAACCATCCCCATACAAGGTATTCCCGTCATCGCAGGCTTCACCAGGGTCTTGGAGACCATTGCCACAGAGAGTGGGGCCCGTGTCCTTGGAGTCCGCCGGGGTGGTGGAAGCATCGACCTTTACAATCGGTGCGGCATCTGGCAATGCGGCATCCGGTCCGTGTGAAATTATGCTCGCTTTCATGCAAGCAAGCTCCGCAGGTGTCGAGAGAGCAAGGCCGAGCAGCAGGGGCCCGCGCACAAAGCTGCGGCGCAAGACAAGTTGCATTCCCCACATGGCAATCAGCTTACTTCAGTCTCGGGCACGAGGCGCCCCCGGAATACCGCCGGGGACTTCCTGGAAGGCGCGCGGGGCTTCGGGAGCGTGGTGTCTTCGAATTGCCGTCCGCTCGCTGTGGCTGTCATCCCCATGTTCTGTCCTCGGAGAATGGTCATGAAGGAGTTCGGAGGTGATTTCTGTCACCAGCCCCGCCCCGGATGTGCGCGAAACCTATTCGCGCTGGCGCGACGACGTCTGGCATAATGCCACCCATGTGGCGCCCATTTGCCTTCGCGATGGCTCTGGCGTTGGGACTTGTCTTCGCCCGGGAGTCGCGGGCGGCCGAGCCCGAGGTCGCGCCCTCCGCGGCGGGAGCGGGGCAATCGTCGACAGCGGCCGGTTTGCTCGCCGCAGCCGATGCGGCCGTCGGCGCGGGCGATTTGCAGCGGGCGAGCTCGCTCTTCGAGCAGCTGGCCGCCCAGTTTCCCGCCACGCGCGAGGCGAGCGAGGCCCGTCGCGCGCTCGCGATCATCGCCGTGCGCATGTCGCCGTCGAGCCGTGCGCCGACGCCATCCCCTGTGCCGGCGGCGGGTGGGACTGACGCCGCGCCTGCCACCAACGACGGCGACGTCATCATCCGCAACGAGCCCTATTCGCTAAAGACCTCGGAACGGCTCCACCTGACGATCTGGGAGAAGGTCGACTTCAGCGTCACGTCGTTTCTCTACGGCATGTCGGTCGGTCTCTCCTTCGCGCTCAGCCAGGATGCCCATAGTGCATCGGACGTGCTGACACCGGTCGCGCTGGGCGCAATCGCATACACACTCGGTTCGGTGGGCTTCCTCAAGCTGGCCAACCCAGATCGTGGCGATCTGCCGCTCGCCCTGGCCATCACGTCCTACGTTCCGACGACCACCTTGCTGGTCATGAGCGCGGCCGATGCGCATCCGAATGGCCGCACCACCGGAGCGGCGACCGCGGTCGCCGGCTTGCTGTCGATTCCCGTCGCGGTCGTGGCGGCCCGGCATTTCGACCTCGATCCAGGCGACACCCAGCTCGTGCGCGATGCTGGCTTCTGGGGTTTGGCTCTCTCGACCCTCGGCACGCTGGGACTCGCCGGACGCACGGTCTCGAACTACGGATTTACGCAGTACCAATCGCCCTCCGGGCGCAAGGTCGCGGTCGCGGGCCTGGTCGGGTTGTACGGTGGTCTTGGCCTCGGTTTGCTCGGCGCCGAGGTCAGCGAGGTCTCGCTCGAACGCGTGCGGGTGACGACGTGGGGAGGCTACGGTGGTGCCGTGGTCGGCCTCCTCTTGGGTGCCGCTGCCAACGACGGCCACGAGCAGGACATCTATCGCGGCACCGCCATCGGGGCGCTGGCGGGCCTGGTCATCACCTTCCTGTCGACGAGCAGCCTCGACGGCATTCCGGACGAAGACCCGATGCGCACGTCGTGGCATCGCCGGCTCACGCCAGTGATGGTGCAGGTGGCCGGCAGGGACGGGAGTCTTCATCCCGGTCTGGGCGTGGGCGGGACGCTCTTCTAACTAGAGTTCGAGATCCCTCTCTATCCGAATCCCTCTCCGAGGATATCCCTCTCCGAGGGTACTTTCTCACGCAACTTTGCTGCGGGCGCTTCCGAGAAGCCTCATCCATCGCCGTCGCGCTTGTATTTGACCGACCCTTGCCCTACAAGATCCAGGTGAACGCTGTTTTCACAGACTTGGAGGAATGCAAATGAGATCCGTGCGTCCTGTCTGTACGATGGTTTTGCTTGGCATGTGGGTTGGCGGATTGTCGGCGTGTACCTCGGTCCTGACGAACACCCCTGTGTCCAAGCGTGCAGACGGGTGGGTCGTTACCCTTGGCCAGGTCAAGGAAGGTCCCGACGAGTATATCGGCGAAGGTGGGGTCCGTGTGACTTCTGGGACGGACGAAACCCTCATTTGGACAGTGGTAACCGTGAAGAACGAGAGCAGCGAGGAACAGACGTTTTCGTACGACACGTGTCTTCTGGAGGGGAAGGACGAGGCTCGCCAGCCTCTGGTCGTCGATCGGCATGCGGAGGTGAATGCCGCCGCCGACCGATCCGAAGCCATCCCTTCAGGGCAGGAGCGCTCGCGACAGTTGATCTATACGTTTCCCGAGGACCAGCGGCCGACCCGGATGAAATGCGGCACTATCGTGCTCCCGGTCCCGGGACCGCGCTGAACAGTTGTCCGCCTCGTCGCTTGTGGCGTCCCATCCCCTCGATAATCCCATGTCGACTCTCGGTCGCCTGAACGCGCTCCTCCACCATCCCCTGGTTCATCTGGCCGGGGGGCCGATCACGCTGCTCTCGCTGCTTGTGGGGCTGCTGATCGTGGTGGTGTCGTACTTCCTGGCCGGCATCGCGAGCCGGGCCGTGAACCGCCTGCTCGCCCTGCGCGAGGTCGGGCACGGTGCACGCTTCGCGCTGACCAAAATCACGCGTTACCTCTTCGTCTTGGTGGGGGTCCTGGTCGCCACCACGTCGCTCGGCATTCGCATCGATGCGCTCCTCGCGGCCTCCACGGTGGTGCTGGTGGGCATCGGGTTCGGCTTGCAGAACATCGCCCAGAACTTCGTGTCCGGGCTGATTCTGCTCGTCGAACGGCCGGTCGCGCGCGGCGACTTCATCCAGATCGGAGAGATCTGCGGCTCGGTCACCGACATCGGCATGCGCGCAACCCGGGTGGTCACCCGCGACGAAGTTACCATCATCGTGCCCAACAGCGAGCTGATCGCGGCGCAGGTGATCAACCATTCCGTGCCCACCACGAACCTCCGTATCAGGGTGCAGGTCGGCGTGGCCTACGAGACGGACACGGCCCGGACCAAGGAAGTCCTGCTTCAGGTTGCGGCAGCCAACCCCGAGCTGCTCCGAGATCCGCCTCCCGAGGTGCGCTTCGACGACTTCGCCGACTCGAGCTTGAACTTCTCGCTGCTGGTCTGGATCGCCAATCCCCGCGAGGACCTGCGGATTGCCTCCTGCCTCCGCTTCGCCATCGACGCGGCCTTCCGCACCGCCGGCATTCAGATTCCCTTCCCGCAACGGGACGTGCACGTCAAGTCGACCGACATATGAAGGTGGCCATGGTGTAAGCCGCCGAGAGGACAGTTGGAAACGTCCGACCGTGAAGCAGCGGCGGAACGCCACTGGCCTTCCGTGATAGCCTCGGCGGAAGTCGATCCATCCGGACCGCGAATCCGCCGTGATCATGTCCGCCAACATCCTCTTCAGAGTCGATCTACCGCATGGACGGTGTGTCGGTGTTCGCGTTCCCGGTACTTCCGAGCGGGTGGACCTGCCCTGCCTCGCCGACGAAGAGCGCGACTATCTGGAAACCCTGTCACCAGCGCGACGACCGACTTGGCTCGCCGGGCGCGTCGCCCTGCACGCGGCCTTGCTGGACATAGATCTCGACGCTGGACCGATTCTCTCCACCAGGCGTGGCGCCCCGGAACTTCCCGAGGGCGTGGCGGGTTCGATCAGTCACAAGCAAACCCTCGCGGTGGCACTGGCCGCGCGCAAGGTCCGCGGTCTGTCCTTGGGAATCGATATCGAACCCGTTCCCGCCCTTACGCCGACGTCTATCGAGCCGGGCTGGAACAACCGGCCGGACATCAGCAGACGGGTCATGACGCCCGAGGAATTGTCGTTCATGGCGACTGTTCCCGACCATCGGCGACGCCGCGAGGTCGTGCTGCATTTCTCGATCAAGGAGGCACTCTACAAGGCCATCAATCCGCTCATCGGACGCTACGTGTCCTTTCAGGAGGCCACGGTTCTCCCGCGCAGCGACGGCAGCGTGTCCGTGACCTTGACGCTTGCCAAGCGGGAAGGTCCCTTTACCGCCGAAGCCCGCTGGTCCGAGATCGACGGACACCTGCTGACCACGGCGGCGGTCAGGCCGGAAGCGTAGGGTTACGCCAGCAAGGTTCCGGTCCGCCACCAGCGGAGGCCACTTTCGGCGTTGGCAGAACACCAGACCAAGGAGGCAATCAGACCACGGCGCCGGCTACGGCAGGAATCGCCAGGCGGGGGTCAGGGTCGTCGTGGACCGACGAGATCCCAGTGCACGAGCGAGGACTTCTTGTCGAGAAGGAGATGTCCACCGGGAAACCCGACGACGACGTAGTTTTCGTAACACCAGTTGCTGAGATCCTGCGTTCCCCACTTGCAAGGTTGCTCGCCCAGCCACTGGATGACCGTGGGGTGCTTGGTCTTGAGCGAATAGTCGAGGTCGTACTTGTTGTGCCCAGGCATTCCGCCAGGGTGGTTCCAGGGTACGCCATGACGGATGGGAAGCCGTGCGATGGTTTCGTCGCACTTGCCCAAGGGATCGATGGCGCGGCGCTGTGAGTAGTAGGGAATCACGCCAGCGGCGAACGAGGCTACGGTGGCGGATTCGGCGGTCAGCTTCCGAATGACCAGCCCCGCGTTGATGTCGGAGGCGGCATCCACGCTGTAGATCGGCGTGAGCGTGAAAAGATCTGCCCGGTACAGCGATGCCGTCCAACGCATCAACAGCACGAAGGTTAGCCCTAGGACGCTGCCAGACCAGGGTGTGCGGTGCGGCCGTCCATCGAAAAAGAGCACGACCGAAACCGAAAAGGCGATGATGAGCAGCACGGTTGCGGGCGCTGGAAATCGAACATAAAGAGGCCAGGCATCTCCGCCCACGACCCACTGGTAAACGACGTAGGCGACGAAGAGAATGAGAAGCTCCGCCAACCGCCACCGCGGAATCGACGCGTCTCCTTCGTCGGCGCCGCGCCCCTGCCGGATGCGGCTTGCGCGCGCAATCGATCCCAGCAGGAAGAGCGCCACCCCCAGCGCCAGCCATCCCGCCCAGAGTAGAAAAGGCTCCAAGAATTTCCAGCCGTCCTTCAATTCTTCCCCGAGATCCAGGCCCTGCAGCTTGAGGCGGTAGCTGTTGGCGTACCACTGCTTGTAGTAGATCAGTCGAAAGATCTGGTAGCCGAGGATTGGCCCCAGGAAAAGCGCGGCCTCGCTCGCAAGGGACCGAATCGAGAAGCTGCCTTCCCGTCGGCGGCGCAAGCATTCGAACGGATAGAACACGCCCACGAACAGGACGCTTTCGGGCCGCAAGAGACAGGCGAGCCCGAGCGCGCATGCGATTCCCAAGCGTCTTGGCGCGGATGGCGGCCGTCGCAGGGAAAGCAAGGTCACGAGCAGCAAAAGGGGGACCAGCAAGCCGGTTTCCATGCCCATGATGGACCAGTAGAGAAGCGGGTAGAAGGTCACGGTCAGCAAGACCGCACCGAGTGCGCCCATGTCTCGACCCTTGCGACCGTCGAGCAAGCGGCGAGCCAGCAGCGCCACGAGCAGCAGGTCGGCGAGCACGAGCAGGAGTCCGAAGATCTGCACGCCGGCGATCGCGTCCTCGCGCCCGAACAGGAGCGCGAACGCGGCCAGCACGAAGACCCAGAGCGGACTCGAGAACCCCTCCACCCGCTCTCCAGGGTTCCATACCAATCCCCGCCCGGCGACCAGGTTGTCGGCGTAACGCATGGTGATCATGGCGTCGTCGAAGAGCGCGAAGTGGCGCTGGCCATCGATGGCGATGGTCGATGAGCGCTCGATCATGATGGCGCCAACCAGCGCGGACATGGAGACCACCGCCATGAACAAGCCGGCCGCCCATCGCGAGCGAAAGAGCCCGAACATCCAGAGCACTATCGCACAGGCGTCATGCTGGCGCTATGTCGTGACCGAGATCCCGCGTGCACAATCGAAGCGTTACTCCAGCAGCTTGCGCAGGATCTCGTTCACGATCTTCGGATTGGCTTTGCCCCCGGTTTCCTTCATCACGTTGCCGACGAAGAAACCCAGGACCTTGACGGCGCCGGCGCGAAAGCGCGCGACTTCGTCCGGGCTGCGCTCGACCACGCGCTTGCAGGCCTCCTCGATGGCGTCGCTATCGGACAGCAGGCTCACCGACTCCTTGGCCACGATGTCGGCCGCGCGCCGCTTTTCCTGCCACATGCGGGAAAAGACCTCCTTGCCGAGCTTGCCCGACAGGGTGCCCTTCTCGATCAGGTCGACCAGCTCGGCCAGCGCGGAGGGAGGGACGGGGACCTTCTCGTCCATCAGCCCGCGCGCGTCGTCGATGCGGCCGAGCACCTCGTTGATGAGCCAATTGGCAATCTTCTTCGGGTACGCCGGCGCCGTGGCCAAGGCCAGAGTCGAAGTAGTCGCCGATGGGCCGCTCCGACACCAGCACCGACGCGTCCTTCGCCGACAGCCCCAACCCAAGGTAGCGCGCATGACGCGCCTCCGGCAATTCCGGCAGTGTCTTGCGGGCGCGATCCAGCCACGCCTCGTCGACCACCAGCGGCGGCAGATCGGGCTCGGGGAAATAGCGGTAGTCGTGCGCCTGCTCCTTCGAACGCATGGGCGCCGAGATGCCGCGATCGGGATCCCACAGCCGGGTTTCCTGCACCACGGCCTCGCCACGGTCGAGCAGCACGGTCTGGCGCGCAATCTCGTGCTCGATGGCGTCGCGCACGTTCTTGAACGAGTTGATGTTCTTGAGCTCGGCCTTGGTGCCAAGCTTGCTTTCGCCGCACGGTCGGATGGAGACGTTGGCGTCGCAGCGAAGCGAGCCTTCCTCCATGTTGCCGTCGCTGATGCCGAGATAGCGCACCAGGGTGCGGATGGCCCGCAGGTACTCGGCCGCCTCGTCGGCCGAGCGGATGTCGGGCTCGCTCACGATCTCGCACAGGGGCACGCCGGCGCGGTTGTAGTCGACGAAGCTGACGCCGCTCGGGTCGTGGATGTTCTTGCCCGCATCGTCCTCCATGTGGATGCGCGTGAGCCGAATTTGCCTGACCTCGCCGTCGAGACGAAAAGTGACCGCCCCACCCTCGCACAGCGGCTCGTCGTATTGCGAGATTTGGAATCCCTTGGGCAGGTCGGGATAGAAGTAGTGCTTGCGCGCGAACCGGCAGCGCGGCCGGATGTGCGAGCCCACGGCCAAACCCAAGCGCACCGCCGCCTCGCACGGCTTCGCGGTTCAGCACCGGCAGCGCGCCCGGCAGCCCCAGACACACCGGATCGGTGTGCTGGTTGGGCTCGGCGCCGAAGGCCGCAGACGAAATGGAAAAGATCTTGCTGCGCGTGGCGAGCTGGACGTGAACCTCCAGCCCGATGACCGCTTCGTATTTGTCTTGCCTGCCTTGGGTCATGACGGATCCTGTGGCAAGCGCTTGTGCCATTCGGTGCGCGCTTCGTAGGCGCCCGCGACGCGAAACACGGCTTCTTCGCCGAGTGGCGGCCCGATGGTCTGCAGCCCGATGGGCAAGCCGGCGTTCGTGAAGCCGCAACACTGCGACAGCGCCGGCACGCCGGCCAGCGGCGGTGCCACGGTGTAGATGTCGGCCAGATACATTTGCAGCGGATCCGCCATGCGCTCGCCCAGCTTGAAGGCGGGCGTGGGCGAGGTCGGCGTCACCAGCACATCGCACTGCAGCGAAGGCAGCGGTGAAGTCATTCGCGATCAGGCGGCGCGCGCGCAGGGCCTTGCCGTAGTAGGCCTCGTAGTAGCCCGCGCGCAGCACGTAGGTGCCGAGAATGATACGGCGCTTGGACTCGGCGCCGAAGCCCTCACCGCGCGTCTTGCCATAAAGCTCCTCCAGCGATCCGGCTTCGGGCGTGCGATGCCCATAGCGGACGCCATCGTAGCGCGCCAGGTTCGACGACGCCTCGGCCATGCAGATGAGGTAATAGGTCGCGATGGCGTATTGCGTGTGGGGCAGCGACACCGGCACCAACTTGGCGCCCGCGCGTGCCAGCTCCTCGATGGCCACGCGCACGGCCGCTTCCACCTCGGGATCCATGCCCGCCTGGAAGTACTCCTTGGGCACGCCCACGCGCATGACCGGCAAGCCCAGCCTTGCAAGCCTGCGCGATAGCGACCGGCCGGCTCCGGGATCGACGTGGCTATCCATGGGATCGTGACCCGCGATGACCTCCAGCAAGCGCGGCGGCGTCTTCGACCGTGCGGCCAAAGGGTCCCGGGTGATCCAGCGACGAGGCAAAGGCGATCACGCCGTAGCGGGAGACGCGACCGTAGGTTGGCTTGATCCCGACGACGCCGCACAGGGAGGCCGGCTGGCGGATCGATCCGCCGGTGTCGGTGCCCAAGCTGCCCGCGCACAGCGACGCCGCCACCGCCGCCGCCGAGCCGCCCGACGAGCCGCCCGGCACGCGATCGAGATCCCACGGATTGTGCACGGGATGAAAGGCGCTGTTCTCGTTCGACGAGCCCATGGCGAACTCGTCCATGTTGAGCTTGCCCAGGCTGATGGCGCCGGCCGCGGCCAAGCGCGCCGAGGCCGTGGACTCGTAGGGCGGAATGAAGCCCTTCAGGATCTTCGACCCCGCCGTGGTTTCGATCCCGCGCGTGACGAAGATGTCCTTGAGCCCGATGGGCACGCCGCCAAGCGGTCCCACCGACTGGCCGCCCGCGATCTTCTTGATCGACGGCGTCGGCCGCCCGGCGCGCGCCGTCGGCATCGACGAGCAGAAAACAACCGAGCTTCTTGTCGAGCTTGGCGATGCGATCCAGGTACGCCTCGACCAGGTCGCGTGACTTCCAGGTTTTCGCGGCCACGCCCGCGGCCAGCGCGACCAGCGAGGCGCCTCGAACCTCGGGCGCCATGGCTATCCGCCTCCCGTGCCGGGCACGATGCGCGGCACCTCGAACGATCCTTCCCGGCGGCGCGGCGCATTTTGCAGGGCTTCGTCCACGCTCAAGGACTGTCCAGGCTCGTCCGGCCGCATGGGCAGTCGAAGGGCACGGCGTGGGTCATGGGCAAGACCTCTTCCGTGGCCAGACCCTTGACGGTTTCGATATAGCCGAGTATGCCGTCGAGTTCGTGGGTCATGCGTTCGACCTCCGCTCTCGTCAAGACGAAGGCGAGCCAGCGCCGCGATCTCGCGAACCTCCTCAGAATTGATTCTTGGCATTGGTCCTCTTTCTACCATCTTTCCCCCGCTTCAACCTGCCGCGCCCGCACTGGCGTAACGCGGCGAATCTGCATATAATGAATGTCGACTGTCGGAAACCTAATGTTCCACCTCACTTCCAAACGCCGCATGTCATCGCGCACTCTCAGCCCGATCGCTGATGCTCGTGGCGTTGCTGGCCATGCACCGGCCTCGCTTGCGAGAGCGGATCACACGGCAAGGACGCCTCGCCCATGACCAGCCAACAGCTCGCGCAAGTTTCGGTCAGGCTCGACCTTCCAAGCGGCGGCGCGCCGTCGGTTTCGGTGCTTGCTTTCCGCGCCGAAGCCATCGACATGGCGCACGTCCGACGTCTTGGGCGCGTGGATCCCTTGGTTTCGCCCGCGCCGGATTCGGCCTGCGAGCTGCGCGACGTGGCCGGAACCGCGCGCATGGTGCGCGCGCAAGGTGGCTCGCTCAACCTGGAAGAGCTCGGCGGCGTCGCCTTGCAGGTGGCGGACGGAAGAGCCGCTGCGCCCAGCGCCCCGAGTCTATCCCCCGCTCGCGGATGTGGTCAGAGGCGTGATTGCCGAGGCCGGCCCTCTGGACCTTGACCAAATTCCCGAGAGCGCTTACCCTGGCGGTACCGACCAGGGCCGACGAACACGCCGACCTTCAGCTGTCTCGCCCCGCTCGCCGTCCGTATCCGACAGCAGCGATACGCCCGCTCGACGCGCGCACGACCATGAGCATGAAGGACGACCTCGTGCTCCACGTTTCGGGCCCATCGCGAACCTTCCTCGAGATTCGACCCTTTGGCGCGCCATCTGCCATTGCCTGCGCCGTGACTTCGGGTGGTTGGGTCGTTGTTCCGCGCGACCTCTTGGCCAAGCTCGAAGCCAGCGCGGGGCGTGCCCCGGTTTCGTTCGAGGCCGTGTGGCGCGAGACCCGGTTGGTGCAATCCGGGAGCGAGACCGACCCGCGTCTCGTTCGAAGCCCGCTCGTCGGCGGTGCTGGAACTCCATCCGTGAGCCAGACCCCACGACCACGCAACGTGCGGCGGTTCGACCGAAAGAGCGTCCTCGTGCCCGTCGTGGTGCGTGCGGAAGGAAACAAGATCGAGGCCGGGGTGCGTTTGGACACCGGCGATCTTTCCGAGGGAGGCTTGTTCTTGTGCTCCGATCTGCTGTTCGAAGTCGGAGAAGACTTGACCCTGGAGATCCCCCTCGGCGACGGCAAGGTTACCGTGGCGCGCGGGCGCGTCGCCTGGGTCACCCGTGGCAGCGGCAAGAAAGCCGCGGCCGGCATGGGGATCGAATTCGCACGACTGTCCGCGCACGACCGCCGGGCGCTGGCCGACAGCCTGCGCGCGCTGGCCAAAGACGGCGCCGACAAATAGCCAGCATCCCGAGAAGGAGTCCCACATGGCAGAGACACTCGACGAGCTCACCTACGACTATGAGGACGAGGGTGTGCTGGTGCGCAAACAGCTCGACAAGGTCGTGCTGACCAAGGGCTCGTGGGCGACGCTGATGTTTCTTTACCAAGAACTCGACAAGACCGCGGGCAGCTTCCGAGCGCCCAAGATCGCCATCGTGCGTTTCAAGAAGTTCAAGGGCAGCTACCGCAAACAATCGTCCTTCAACGTGTCGAGCGAGAAGCAGGCGCGTCAGATTACCGAGGTATTCGAGCGCTGGTACGCCAAGATGGGCGAAGCCGCGGCAGCGGAAGAGGCAGAGCCGACCGCCCGAAATCGGCGACGGCGAGTACTTAGGCGCTGGTTCGGCCTATAGCGCTTGAAGAACTTGCCCATGAGTCCACCACCGCGCGGGGGATCGGATTTCGGGGCAGCCTTGCCGGAGGATTGCTTGCCCTTGCGCATTTCGACCAGGCGCAATTCGCGACTGGCGTCGATGAACGACGGATCCATCGTCACGGCCTCGCGAAAGGCGCGCTCGGCCTTGTCAGCTTCGTTCACGAATTTCCACAGCAAACCCACCCAGTAAAAGCCGCGCGAGAATTTCGGTCGCTCGCCCAGGACTTCCTCGATCTCTTTCAGCGTCTCGCGAACCAGAGTCTCCTTGCGCGCTCTGGGATCGTCGAAGCGCGACCAAGCCAGATAGGCCCGGTACTGCGGCTCGCCGGGATTCCCGTGACAAGCCGCGGTGAAGCATTCGACGGCCTTGGCGTGCTCGCCCTTCTTGAGAAACACCTCGCCCTTGAGGAACATGTTCTCCGCCTCGAGCAAGGCGGGCAGGCTGGTATTTGCCGCATTCGATCCCGGCGCGAGGGTCGCCACGTATTCGGCGCGCCGGGTAGCGTCCCCCAAGACCATGGCCGCTTCGTTGATGTGGGCCAGAATCTTTTCGGCAAGCGGCTGGAGATCCTGCAGGCCGGCGCTGGCCAGCCGGTCGGGATGGAACTGGCGCGCGGCTCGCACGAACGCGGTCCCAACCTCGTTGGGACTTGCCTTCTGGCTCACACCCAGAAGCTCGAAATGCGTGACCTTGCCCAGCTTCTGGGCCATGTCCTGAATGCTCGCGCGCACGGACTCGAGCCCGGGAGCCGGACCCGAACGCGCAGCACCCGCCACCTTGCCGGACGCCTCCGGCGACGACTTGGCCTCCGCACGCACCGTGCTCACGAATGGCTTGCGCACGACGGGGATCCTGGGGCTGGGTCCGGGCGGCCGGCCGCTGGCCGCCGCTGCCGCACCCACGACGATGACCGAGGGCGCCGCCGGCGCGGCTGGAGGCGCGTCGGCCGCGAGGACCGGTTGCGATGGACGCGCGGCCGAGGCGGCGACCGGTGGCCTCTCACCCGAGGGGGGAGGCGCCGCGGGCGGAGGGGGAGAAGCAGTACGATGTCCGTTGGCCACCTCGCCCCGCGCCGACGCTGGAGTTGGCGGCACGGCCGACTGGAACTTCGGGCCCGAGTCCTCGAGGAGTTTGAAGGCCGCGCTCGCATCCGAGGATTGGGCGGGCATGGGCGCTTGCGGAACCACGGCACTCTCGACACCCTGTCTGGTCCTGTCGATGGCTTCGCGATCGAGCAGGTCCGAGTAGTACATCGCCAGCACGATGGAACGAACCTCGAACGGCCGCGACGTGACGGTGTCCAGATCGTCGAGCGTCATCCAACCCGTGCGGAGGGCCTCGATGGTCGCGTCTTCCGGCGCCATGCCCATCGCGGCGATGAATCCGGGAGAAAGTTCCCGCAGTCGGAATCGCTGGCCGATCAGGTGTCTCAGTTCCTGGGTGACGCGGGGCAGATCGTAGGCCGCGCGGATACCGGGATAGACGACGCTGCGCGGATCGACGCGCATGAGCGCTAAATCCGCTCCTTCGCCGTAGGCGTGGGGAGCGACGTAGATGGCGTAGGTGCCCTCGACGACGAAGAACAACCGGGTCAGCTTGCGTACGACCTGCGACTTGAGTACCTGGGCCAGCTTGTGCTTGTCGAGCGCCCCCATGCGTTCGAGAACGTCCCCGAGCCGTAGCCCGCTGGCCACCTGCGCGCTGGCCGCGGCCACGATGTCCGGCGGCACCACGCCATATTCCACCAACAAATTGTCGAGGCGGTCGGTGTCGACGGGACGGCCCACGTGCACGGGCGAACCTTCACGCATGAAGATTTCGCTTTCGTCTCCAGTCTGGTCGGCGACGACGACATAACCCGTGAATTGCTTGCGGTGGAGCTGCTGCAATAGCCGAGGGAAAGGCCGCTCCTTGAGCATCCCTTGAACCGCCGCCGTCTTTGCGCCGCTTTCTGCCAAAATAGACCCTTCGCTCACCTCAGAATCACGACGCATGTAAATGCCGTCGTGCTTGTCGTGTCAATACAAATGCTGCACGTGAGGTTGTCGTGTAGAGTAGCACCTTCGTGGCCGTGGTAGTCTTTCTCAACCCGGGTTCCCGCGCCAACCGAAGGGATCCCGGCTGCGCCGACCGCTTCGCCAAGATCCTGGGGGCGAGCGGGCGCGTGGCGGCGCCCCCGGATCTGGAACGCCTGGCCGAAGAGGCCCGTCGCGCGGCCAGCGAATCCCCGTCGGTGGTCGGTATCCACGGTGGCGATGGCACGTTACACCGGACGCTGTCCGCGCTGATCGCGGCCTACGGGGCGCGGGCCTTGCCGCCGCTGGCCATCCTGCCCGGTGGCACCATGAACGTCGTGGCTGCGTCGCTCGGTATTCGGGTCAAACCGGAAACCCTGCTGGCCGAGCTGGCGGCGGGCGATCGCGCGGGCCTGGTGCCGAACACCATTCACCGGCGCTGCCTGCGCGTTGGCAGCGATTACGGTTTCATCTTCGGCAACGGTCTGCTCGCCAACTTCCTTGAGGAATACTACGCGCGCGGAAGCTACGGCGCATGGCGTGCGGTGTGGATCGTTCTTCGCATCCTGATCTCCGTGCTCACCACGCGCCGCTACGCCCAGCGAATCTTCCGCCGTTTCCGCGGCCTGGTGCAGGTCGACGGCAACCGCTTGCCGCAAACCCGCCTCACGGGCCTGGGCGCGGCCACGGTGTCAGAAATCGGGTTTCGCCTCAAGCTCCATCACCGCGCCGACGACGACCCCGACCGGATGGGAGGCCTTGCCATCCACGGAGGCCCGCTATCGCTGCTGCTCGACGTGCTCGACGTGCGCCTGGGACGCGGACTGTCGCCCAAGCGGGCCACCAGTTTCGTCGCCACCCGACTTTCGATAGATCCCGAGGATCGGGAATCGGCCTACACCTTGGATGGCGACCTGTACGCCAGCCTGGGGCACCTCACGGTGGAGCTGGGGCCGGTGCTGGAAATCGTCAAGCCGGGGCACTGCTAGAGCACGGTTCCCATTTCAGTTGTTGAAAACTGCGCCTTGCCGACGGTACGATAGTTTTCGTATGAGCACGTCCTTCCCCATGGACGGGAAACGCGTCCGCTTCTCCGGCGACACCAACGTCGGCATGAAGCGCGACCACAACGAGGATTCGTTCTACCTGCCAGTGAACGAACGACTGGCCATCGTGGCCGACGGGATGGGGGGCCATGCCGCGGGCGAGGTCGCCAGTCGCATGGCGGTGGATTCCATCGTCGGCTACTTTCGCGAGACCGAGGGCGAACAACAGCTGACCTGGCCGTTCAAGATCGATCGTGCGCACGGGCAGGACATCAATCGCATGACCACGGCCATCAAGCTGGCCAACCAGCGCATCCACGAGGAGGCCGAGCGCAAACCCGAGAGTCACGGCATGGGCACCACCGTGGTGTCGACGCTGTTTCTCGACGACGTGCTCATCGTCGGCCACGTGGGCGATAGCCGGCTTTACCGCGTGCGCGATGGCGCCATCGACCAGATCACCGAGGACCACTCGCTGCTCAACGACTACATCCGAATGAAGCGCATGTCCGAAAGCGAGATCGCCGCTTTCCCGCATAAGAACGTCATCGTGCGCGCCCTCGGCATGAAGCCTTCCATCGAGGTCGACATCCTGGTCGAGCACCATCGACTGGGCGACCTATACGTCATCTGTTCCGACGGCCTGTCCGGCATGGTCTCGGACGCCGACATCGCCGGGCTGGCCGTGGAGGAAGGCGACCTCGACAAGCTGTGCGAGCGATTGATTGCGGCGGCCAATGGCAACGGCGGCATCGACAACATCACGGTTGTCTGTGCGCGCCTCGAACCGCTCTAGCGCTTCTCGCGCTTTCTTGCCGTGCGAACCCTGGCTCAACGTCTTGCGGCTGGCCCCGATGCCGAGGCGGCCCTCATGCGCCTCGAGCACCTGCGCGAAGCCTCGGTCGAGATTCCGGAGGATGACGCGCACGCCGCCGTGTTGGCGGCGATCCTGGCCAGCGGCAACTACTTGCCGGACCTGATCCGCGCCGATCCCGGGCGCTTGCCGCGCCTCCTGGCCGACCCCTGGCTGTATCGAGAAAAGCCGCGCGAACGCTTCGCCCGAGAAGTCGACGCGGCTTGTGCGGACGCGCGCACGCTTCCGGGTTTGCAGCGCGCCCTGCGACGTCACGCCCAGGGCGAGATGCTCCGCCTCGGCGCACGAGAGATTGGTGCCGGCGCCCAGCCGCTGCCCGAATCTGGGCTGACCCTGGAGGTCGCGCGCGAGCTTTCGGGCCTGGCCGACGCCTGCCTTGGCGCCGCCGTGCGCTTCTGCATAGCCGAGTTGCGCGCCGGTTTCGGCGACCCAGTCTGCCACGATTCCACCACTGGGTTCTCGGTCATCGCGATGGGCAAACTCGGCGGGGACGAGCTCAACTTCTCGTCGGACATCGACATCCTCTTCGTCTACGCCTCGGATGACGGCCAGGCAGGCGCCCTCAGCCTGCACGAGTACTACGCGCGCCTTTCCAAGGCGATCACGCGCGCTCTCTCCGAGAGCACGAGCGATGGCTTCGTCTTCCGCGTGGATCTGCGCCTGCGACCCGAGGGGCAGAGCGGCGCCATCTGCAATTCGCTGCCCGCGGTCGAGAGCTACTACGAAACCTTCGGCCGCACCTGGGAGCGCCAGGCCCTACTGCGCGCCCGCCATGCCGCAGGCGATGCCTGGCTGGGGCAGTCCTTCCTCAAGACCGTGGAGCCGTTCGTCTTTCCCCGCATCGCCGGCGCCAAGACCCTCGAGGACGTGCGCCTGCTCCGTCGCATGTTCGTGGCCTCCACCTCGGAGGGCGCCTGGGACGTCAAGCTCGGCAGCGGCGGCATCCGCGACGTCGAGCTGGTGGCGCAGGTGCTGCAACTCCTCTACGCCGGCAAGCGGCGCGACCTGCGCGAGCGCACGACCCTGCCCGCGCTCCACAAGCTGAGTCTGGCGGGCCTGCTCTCGGACCAGGAAACCCGCTCCCTCGACCACGCCTATCGCCTGCTGCGCCGGATCGAGCACCGGTTGCAGCTCGAACACGGCCAGCAGACCCACCGCCTGCCCACGGACGAAACCGGGATCGAGTGCCTGGCCAGGCGCCTCGGCTACGCCGGCGCAGAAGCGTTCACCACCGTCGTCGAGAAGACCCGAGCCGCCGTCTGCGCCGTCGCCGACACCTTGGGCGAACCGACCTCGGGACCGCCGGCCGCCGTCCTGCGCATGCTCGCGCCCACCACCGCGAACGAAGCGCTGCTAAGCGAGCTGCGCGCCGCCGGCTTTCACGACCTCGAACAGAGCGCCTACGGCCTCGAAATCTCGCGCGGCCGTCTGCCACCCGAGTGGCTCGAGGAAGCCATCGCCTCGCCCGATCCCGATCGCGCCCTGGCGCTGTTCCGCGACCTCGCCCTGCGCGCCTCGCTCGGATTGTTCGCCCTGCTACGCGAGGAGCGCCAGCTCCTGCGCATGCTGGCCGGCTTGTTCGGCACCAGCGAGCGCCTGTCCCGCCATCTCATCGTCCACCCGGAAATCTGGCCCGACCTGACGCGCGGCCTGGGCGACCCCATTCCCGACCCATCCGCGTGGCAGGCCGACTTCACCGCCCGTCTCGCCGACTGCGACTACGAGGCGGCCCTGCACCGCCTGCGCCTCTTTCAGGCCGAGGAGATCTTGCGCATCGGCCTGCACGACGTGGCCGGCAACCTTCTACACGAGGAGGTTTCGGCGCAGCTCGTGCGGCTGGCCGAAGCCTGCCTGCGGGAATGCGCGCGGAGGGTCGCGGCCGATCTGGCCACCCGGCACGGCAGCCCCGATTCGGAGCTGACCATCCTGGTGCTCGGCAGTTGCGGCGCGCGCGAGATGCGTTACGGCTCCGATCTCGAATTGGTCTTTCTCTACCAACGCGAAGGCACCACCAACCTCGGCATGGATCACCAGGAGTGGTTCGCCCGTCTGGCCCAGCGCTTGATTGGCGCCCTCGGCGCCCTGCTCGAGGAGGGACGCCTTTACACCGTCGACACCCGCCTGCGTCCCTCCGGCTCGCAGGGCCTGCTCGTGACCAGCTACCGCGCCTTCGAGGAATACCACCAGGCGCAGGCCGCGCCCTGGGAGCGCATCGCGCTTCTGCGCGGCCGCCTCGCCTGCGTGCTGCCCGGGCGCCTAGACCATGGCGACATCCCGCCCTCCGACTTCGCCCAGAGCATGGGCCAGATCGCCTACCAGCACGCCATCCCCGCGCCCGCTTTGCGCGACGAGATCCTGCGCATGCGCCAGCGCATCGAACAGGAGCGCGCCTCCGCCGGTACCCTGCACCTGCGCTTCAGCCCGGGCGGCCTCACCGACCTCGAGTTCATCGCGGCCTGGGGCCAGCTCCGCCACGGCCAAGGCGATCCGGCCTTGCGCACCACCAACCCGCTGCAGGCGCTCGACCGCATGGTGGAGCGGGGCGAAGTCGATGCTCGCGTGCTCGACCACTACCACTTCCTGGCCCGCGCCTGCCTTCGCCTGCGCCTGCTGCGCGACTACGCCGACGACCGCCTGTCGCCAAAGGACGAGCAGCCCCTGGCCCGCAGCCTGGGCGTCGGTCGCGCCCAGCTCACGAGCGAGCTCGCCCACCGCATGGCCGAGGTGCGCGGGGAGTTCCTGAGGCTGCTGCGGTAGGCTGGAGCCCTTGGCATGCGTTCGACGCTTCGGCCGCGAAGAACGTCAGTAGATAGTTGAGGGGAAATAGGTCTGGCCCGGGCAGCCGAACAGAATCTGCACGTCGGCCTGGTCTCCACTGCTCATCTGCGCGCAGTAGTCGCCGGTGAGAACGATCTCCTGCGAGCTCGACCCGTAGGTCCAACCGTTGTTGGAGTCCTGGTCGATCTTCTGACCGTTGACGTAGACCGCAACGTTGTGTTCGTCTGGTGGCGGCTGATCGGAGTTGAAGTTGCAGGACCCGACCAGCTTGCTGATCGAGGAAAGTGCAGTGGCGAGGTCTTGTGGCGAGCTGACCTTGTAGAAGTCCGAGGTGCCACCGTTCTGGGCCAGTTGGGTCAGGTTATCGAGGTTCGGTCCGATGCCAATGACGTAGACCTTGTAGCCGGCCGCATACGCCGCGGCTGCCGCATTGGTCGCACCGGTTAGGTCGTCGGTGCCGACATTGGGCGGATTGCCGCCGCAATTGGGCTCACCATCCGTAGCCAGGAGAATGAACTTCTGGTTGCCGTCGCCGAGCGTGTCCAAATAGGCGGTAGCCGCGTTGAGCGCGGCGGCGGTGGGCGTGCTGTACTCGTACACAACGTTGTCCACCTGAGACTCGACGTCGGTCGCCGAGGTCGTGGAGACCGGCACTTCCATCGTCGAATTCTCGGTGCAACTCTGGTTGGCGCCGGCGGAGGGGAAGAACTTGAGGCCCCAGTTGACGTAGCTAGAGCTCGACAAAGTGGTCCCCACCGCCGGCTTGACGGCGTCCCACCGAGTCGTGCAGTCCGTGGTGTCGGCGCAGACCGAACCGTACTTGACCGCCGCGCTGGAGCAGTAGCAGTCTTGCGTGATGCTGTAGTCCATCGAGCCCGACCGATCGAGCACGAGCAGAACATCGACCGACTGGCGCGTGGTTCGCCTGCTGATGTTTCCGCAATTGGCATCACCCGTGGGCGTAGCCGACACATCGGGAGTTTGGGGAGCATCAGCCGCGCCCCACCAGGGCGCCGACACGTCCAAGTTGATCATGACCGCGGAAGCATCATCGGTGCCCGTCGAACCTCCTGCGGCCCCTCCCATGCCGGCATCGCCGACGGCGTTCGTGGTTCCACCTTGACCGCCCAGGCCGCTCTCTCCAACCGCAGGCGGCTTCGTGCAAGCGAGCGACAACAACAGCAGCGCGCACGCGGAGGCAAACGCTGCAACATTCACTGGTCCCACGGATGTTTTCTGGTCCATAGTTTTCCCCCCGTTTGCACCTGCCAATGAGTGGCTCCACGCCCGGGCCATCCAAGCAGATCTGGCGGCCAACCTTGACCCGCCAAGCGGGCGCCACTCTAGCAGAATGGGACGGGCGTGACCTCGAATTTGCGCGCGTGGGGTGGTTCATGTGCCCGTCTCGTCAAGACCGACACGGCCAGCGGCATGCCATAATATGCAATCAGGGCTGGTAACGCACGATCCGGCGGACTGACCACGGCCTATGAAGGAAAGGCTCCCGCGCCTTGGAACCTGCAGGGCGGCATCGTCCTCCGCATCGGCGGTGACAACAGCCTGTGCTACTATTTTGGAAGGTAGAGGGAACATTTCGGGTGGGCTGACGTTGATCCGGGCAGGAGGTGACGTCCATGACCGTCCTGGAAGGCAAGGCGCTTCTCGATTACGGCAAGGCCATTGCGCGCCGGTATGCGCGGCTGGTCGGTCCGGACATGGCGGAAGAGCTGCGGGGCGAGGCCGTGCTGCGGGCGTTGCGGTCGCCGCCGCCCGATGGCCGGATGGAGCCATGGCTCGAACGGATTTACCGCAACCTGTTCGTGGATCTGTGGCGCCGCGGGCAACTGGTCAGGCTGGATACGACCGCACTGGCCAAGCTGGCTGGCGGGGCCACACCAGAGGAGGTGGCTGGTTCGCGCGAGCGCCGTCGCGCCGTGCGCGCAAGCTTGACCCGGTTGCCGCGCGCGGCCCGGCGCGCGCTGGTGGCTCGCTACTACGCCGATCTCGACGACGAGCGCGCGGCGGCTTGCTTCGGGGTCACGGCCACGACCGTGCGCACGCGCATTCACCGGGCGCTGGCCCGGCTGCGCGGCCGCCTCGGCGACCTGCGCGCGTGGTGTCCACCCATCTTCGGCAAGCTGGGGGCGCAAGCCGCCGCACTCGGGCTGGCACCGGTCCTGGTGACCGTGCTGGTCGTGACCGGAGCGTCCGACCGGGTGCCCGCGCCCGCGGGTTCGCCACCACTGGCCAATGCGGTCGCCCAGCACCGGACAGCCGGGCCAGCGCGCGCGACCGTTCGCACAGAAGCCCCGACGGTCAGGTCTACGCCGCAAGCGCGGGCGCGGATCGTCAAGAAGGCGGTGGCGGCCACGGCCATCCCCGCGTCGTCGCCTCCCGTCGAGAACCTCGCGCTGGCCGCAGACGAGCCGGTGGTCGACGAGATTCTCCGGCCGGAGTCCGTCGACATCTTCGCCGAGCCGGCGCGGCCCGAGGCGCCGTGTCTGGTCGCGGCGCCGCGTGACTTCGCACCCCAGATCGAAAAGATGATTGAAGAGCGGTTGTAGCGGGAGCCAGCTCCGCCGTGGGCGTGCCGCCGGCGCCCCGGCCAGGGCGGCACTCAGCGCACGAACTTGGACAGCAGCCGGATGTATGGCACCTGGTAGCCGTCGTCTGGCTCGGTCACGCTCCACGAGTCGAGCGGCCAGTCCGTGTTGAAATCCTTGTAGGACTTCTGATCGGGCTGGCCCTTGGGTGGCGATATCGATTCGGCCGTGCACTTCGCGCCGTTGCCCGAGCACGAGGACGCCGTCGGGTTGGTGCCGCAGCAGCCATCCCAGTCGTAGCCGGGGTTCGGCCCGCCCGGCAGGTACCCGGGCGGCGGTCCGTAGGTCGAGACGCCGAGCTGATCCCACAGCGCGCTGCCGTTACAGAACCACGTATGATAAAAGGTCGTCACACTCTTCTCGGCGCCGTCATCGCCCATGTTCGACAGGTAGACGAGCCCGAGGGGATTCACGCCGTGCAGATAGTGGATGTATCGCTCGGCGGCGCGGCGGGCGTCCGGGTTGGTCGCGGCGTCGAGCCCGTAGGCGATGACGTCGTAGAAGACATCGCCGAAGGCCGCCTTGGTCGAGTTGCTGCCCCAGGTGTAGGCGTCGAGCCAGGCCATGTACGGATCCGGCGCGGGATTGGCCAGCACCTTGCCGAGATTCCCGCTGCCCTTGACCTGGGCCAGGTACGCGTTCTTGATCGCGGTGGCCGCGGTGGCGGTCGCGCCCGCGGCGCCGGCGTAGTCGAGCAGCGCATCTTGGATCCCGAGGTTCCACTCCGCGACGTAGCCGTTCATCATCTGCGTCTTGCCGTAGTTCTGGTCGACGTAGGTTTTGTAGGTGGCGTCGCCCGTGGCGGCGAAGAGCTGCACGGCCGCATTCAGCTGATCCGAGCTCCAGTCGTCGGACTGCTGCTGGCCGGAACCCAGGCCACTCGTGCCGTGGCTGCTGTCGTTGTTGTAGAAGGTTACCTTGGGGTTCGCAGCCGCCCAGCTCCAGGCCAGCTGAGCGCGTGCCAGCAAATCATCGGCATAGCTCGCGAGTGCGGCATCGCCGAGCATGCGTAACACGCGCGAACCATAGGCGAAGGCGGCGGCGGTGGTCAGGGCCGATTGCGTGCTTGGGCTGCCGTACAGGCTCTGCCCGGTCGCCGACGATGGCGGGCTGCCGCTCGCCTCGCCGACGATCGAGACCACGGATCCGTCGGAATTCTGCAACCGCTTCAAGTAGTCCAGGCCCCACTTCGCCTCGTCGAGAATGTCGGGCAGGCCGTTGCCGGATTCGTGAATGTCGTAGTCGTCGGTCCAGATTGACGGGTTCTCCGCGTACGAGCGCAGCAGGCTCTGCACGTTGTTGGCCGTCCAGTTGGTGTACTTGTTGAAGTCCCCCGCGTCGTACCAGCCGCCCCACAAATCCTTTTCGGTGGCGGCGTTGCTCTTGTCGCTGTACAGGCGGCAATTGTGATCCTGCAAGGGCCCGACGTGGCTGGCGCCGTCGGCCCAGGCCGCGCCCGCGTGCGCGGCGTCCTTGGCTTGGCCGACACGCTGATAGAAGAACATGCGCACGGCGGCCTTCAGCACGTCCCGGTAGACGGTGTCGGAGATGCGGAATAGGTACGAGCGCACATTCTTGTCCACGTCGAGCACGTAGTAGTCGCCTGGCGCGGTCACGTCGGAGAAGTCGAACCACCAGGCCTTGTCTCCCGAGGAGGTGTCGGTGGCGCCATTGTTCCAGGCAACCGGCGCGCCGGTCTTGGCCTGGGCCAGGGTCGCGGCGTTGACCAGCGCGTAAGTGGCACCAGGTGTGAACTTGTCGGTTGCATCGAAACCGGTCTGCGGGTTGCGGATGACCGCGATCTTCTCGCTGTCGGACAGGTAGCCGAACTGGTCGATCACGATGTGCGGATCGACCGCGGGCAGGTTGCCGACGTCGCCGGTCACGAAGCCCCCGTCTTCCGGCGGCATGGGTTGGCCGAGGTCGCTGGGCGTGGTCACGATGTCGGTGGCGGGGGTGACGTCGGCGCGGGTTGCGGTGCTGTCAGCGGGCTGGCTCGCGCCGTCGGAAGTTGCGCCCGAGTCAGGCTGAACTCCGCTGCCGCTCTTGCCACAGCCGCCGAGCGTCAGACCGACAAGCAAGACCGCGGCATGTGCCGCACGCGAACCGTGGCGAGTCGTGAGCATGGTGCAACTGCCTTTCCAGGACGCCGACATGATGGGCGTGGAATGATCCACCCCATCATCCCGCCAGTGCGAGGTCGTGTCCATTCCGCCAGGGATGGGATCCCTACCCCGCCGCTACCGCCTACCCACCTTCGAGAATCCGGGTGGTGCCGGAGACCGAGCTCTCGGCGAGGAGGCGCTTGGCGAAGGCCTGCGCCTCGTCGAGGCGGGTGGCGAAGATGGCCTCCTGGACGCGCGGCAAGTACCGCGCGCTCATGCTGAACTTGCGCACGCCGATGCCCAGCAGGAAGCGCACGAAGCGCGGGTCGTGCGCCATGTCGCCGCACACCGAGACGTCGCGGTGGTGACGAAGGGCTCCCGCGATGGCGCGATGGAGGCCGCGCAGAACGGCGGGATGGTGTGGAACGTAGAGGTCGGCGACGTTGACGTTGGTGCGGTCCACGGCCAGCATGTACTGGACGAAGTCGTTGGTGCCGATGGAAAAGAACTCGGCGCGCTGGGCGAGTTCGTCCATCAGCTCGAGCACCGACGGGACTTCCAGCATCATGCCCAGCCGCACGCGCTCGCAGACGGGCAGGCCCTCGCGCCGCAGGGAGGTCCGGCACTCGTCGACCGCGTCGGCCGCGGCGGCCAGCTCGTCCGGCGAGGAGATCATCGGGAACATGATGCGCACCTCGATGTCGTGGGCGGCGCGCAGGATGGCGCGCAACTGCTGCAAGAAGACATCGCGATGGCGGAGCGAGAAGCGAATCGAGCGCAGACCGAGGAAGGGGTTGGCCTCGGCGGCGTAGTCGAAATAGGAGAGCACCTTGTCGCCACCCACGTCGAGGGTGCGAAAGGTGATTTCGCGGCCGGGCATGCCCTCGACCAGGCGGCGGTAGATGCGCAACTGTTCTTCCTCGCTGGGGAGGTCGTTGCGAATCAAGAAAGGGAATTCGGTGCGATAAAGGCCGATGCCCTCGGCCTTGTACGAGCGTGCGACTTCGACGTCCGCCAGCAGATTGATGTTGGCCAGGAGGTAGACGCGCGTGCCGTCGGCGGTGTGGGTTTCCTCGCGCATGCTCTCGGCTCAGCTGCGGGGCCGAATGGCGGTTCTCCTCCTGCTCGCGGAAGCGCTGCTCGACTTCCTGGTCGGGCGCCACGAACAGGGTGCCCTGGCGGGCGTCGAGCACCAGGCGCGTGCCATCGGGGATGTCCAGGAGGCGCGGATCGTCGACGAAGATGAGCGGCAGATCGAGCGAACGGGCCAGCACCGCCACGTGCGAGGTCACGCCGCCCGGACAGGAGCACGATGCCACTGACCTTCTCCAGCCCCAGCTTGAGGACCTCGGAGGGCAGAAGCTCGGCGGCGATGGCGATGCGTCCTTCGAGGCGAGATTCGACTGGGCGATGGCCCGACAGGTTGGCGAGCAGCCGGCGGCCCACGTCCATCACGTCGTAGCGCTTTTCGCGCATGTACGCGTTGTCCATGCGGTCGAAGAGCTCGACGTAGTTGAGGACCACGCGGTACACGGCCTCGGCGGGCACTGTTCCGGCGGCGATCTGTTCCTCCATCGCGCCCAGCCAGCTTTGATCGCGCAACATCAAGAGCTGTGCCGAGAAGATCACGGCGCTCACGTCGGACAGCCGCTCGCCCGCCAGCCTTTCGAGGTGTTCGAGCTGCTGCTCGGTGGCGGCCACGGCCCGGCGGAAATCGGGCAGCGCCAGCGCGGTAGTGCCGATCAGCGCGCGGATCTCGGCCAGCGACGGCTGCAAGATGAGCACGGCCTCGCCCGCGGCGTAGCCCTCGGCGCCGACTCGGCCACGCACGAGGCGCAAGTCGGACAGGGCGAGCGCTGGCGGGAGCGAGGCCGGAGCGGCCTCCAGGGTGAGCAGTAGCCGGGCCATTTCGATGGTCGTGGCCAGCTGCATGGTGATGGCGCGGAAGACCTGGACGTCCTCGGCCGAAAAGTGACCGGGCTGCTTGCTTTGCAAGGTCATGGCGCCGACCGGCCGGCGGCCACGCAGGATGGGCACCGCGACGAACGAGCGAAAGCTCTCCTCGCCGATGCCGGGGAAGAAACGGTAGTCGGGGTGCGAAGGCGCGTCGTCCTCGCTGATCGGACGACGCTCGGAGAAGGCCAGACCGGTGAGACCTTCGCCCGGCCGCAGGCGCACGTTGCCGATGGAGCTCGGCAGGAGGCCGTGGGTGGCCCGCAGCACCAGCTCCTTGCCGGCCTCGTCGAAGAGGTAGATCGAGCAGACATCGGCCTCCATGTGGCCGGCGGCCGTGTCGACGATCTTCTGCAACATGGCGTCGAGATCGGACGCGTCGGTGATGATGGCGGACAACTCCCCGACGTCGCAGATGAGCTTTGCGTGATCTCGGTTGATGGTGGCCATCGGTGCTGCTCGGGCGACGCGCGGCCGCTCTTCGCAAGTCTGATGCGATTACCGCCCAAAAGCCAGACTTCAATTCCCCATCACGTCCCCCCATCACGCCTCGAAGCTAGCAACTTCTTACGGCCTGCGCGCGGAACGGGTTCGCCGCCCGAAACCTGTGGACCATGCGCTATGGTCGACCCGATGGGGCCGCTGGCAAGTCAGCGCCGCCTGCCTCGACACCGCCACCTCCGCCATCCGCGCCAGCCCCACCAACATCTGCCCTGCCGTGAAGTTGGGCGAGAAGGCCCTGGTATAGGTCCGATAGCATTCCCGCGGCATCGGATTGGCCCGAGTCCGTAGCATTGAGCCAACCGACCATCTCGAGAGCGACGACGCTGTCCTCTCCTTCGACCGGTTGGGCACCGACCGAGATCGACTGTAACGTGATGAAGCTGGTGCCCCATGTCTTCTGGCCGCGCATGCCATAGGCGGCAGGAGCGTCGGCCGTTCCAGCGAGCACGCCACCGCGGTAGGTGTCCTCCCATTCGACCGTGTAGTAGGACGGACCGGCGCTGTAGTGAATGACGAAGCTCATGGGGAATGGCTCGGAGCCGACATCTTTTACGGTCCACGAATTGGTGCCGTGAATCCGGCAGACCGCCGGGACCCGAATCGCAGCCCACACGTCGGCCAACGCGGCGTGGACGTAGGCTCGGGAATGCGCCCAGTCATGACCGTCCCGATTTCCAGTGATCGAGGTCTGCACCTCGGGATACGGATCACCGGTCGCTGGCGTCGGTAGCGACGCGGCACACGCCTCAAGTGGCTGAAAACCGTCCGCGATGGGGAACGGGTCGCTCGTATTGTGGCCGCAGGCGGCCAACGATAGCGTCGCCAGTCCGAGGGCGAGGACCGCCAAGCCACGACCGATCCATCCGCTCGGCGGCGATGAAGTTTCGAATGATCGGCTCGTCATGGTTCTCATGCGGAAGCGCCGGGTAAATGACTTGAGCGTTGGATGCTCACCCACGCGTCCATGGTTCAGGCCATAGCAGGAAGGCGCCGTGGAAACCGCGGACTACCAAATCGTGATCGGATTGTAGGTATCCACGATGGTGAAGCAAGTGGCGCTCGGTTGTACCCACCTGATCATGTTGTACCAGAACTGTGCCATCTGATACTTGTCCTGTGGAAGGTAGCCTTGACAACTGGGATCGTTCGCGCTTGGGTTGCCGGCGCCGGTCCACTGACTCGTGTACGTGATCCACTCGTCGCCATACGCCAACACGCGCCCGTTGCCGACCAGCTTACCCACCAGCGCATTCTCACCGCTGTCGACGGTCGCCGCCACATGGCCATCGGCGGGCGACGTGATCGAACGCCCGTTCTGGTAGCCAATCAGGGTCACGCCCGTGCTCAAGTTGGCGATGACCGGGTCGCTCCGGTTCCAATCCGAGAGCGTGTTGGAATGCGCGCAGTTGCAGATCTGCCAATCGATGCACGAGCCCCAAATACTGTCGTTGTTGTAAGTTACGCCGGAAAAGCCGATCAGCTGGTTGACCGGCGTGACTTCGTCGCCGCTGCCAGAATAACCGGTCATCGCAATCACGCCACCACCGTTCTCGATCCAGGCCCGAAATGCGGCTGACTCGGCATCGCTGAAGGTCCAGAAGGGACCCATGTTCGAATCCTCCGACAGCGAGGCGAGAATGATCACGTTGTACGTGGCCAAGAAGTCCGAGGTCAGTGTCTTCCGATCGGTGAAGTTGTCGACGCGTGCGGTGCCAGCACTGCTGCTGTTCAACCATTCCTGCAAGGCCGTGTCGGGATCGCCATTGGGGTTCGCGCCCCACTTGCCCGGCTTTCCCAGCACGGCGACATTGACGGGTGGGCAAGTACACCCGTCCCCACCGTCGCAGGCGACCACCTGACCGACAACGCCTGCATCGCCCGAGCTCGACGGTAAAGTCGACGGGGTCGTGTCGATGGTGAGGGTGACCGTGCCGCCCGCGCCCGACACTTGTCCGCTGTTTGCCCCCGCCGTCACGCCTCCGGTTCCTCCGCTGCCCGCAATCTCGCCGTTGGCGCAGCCAACGATCGCACCGCTGGTCAGGGCGAAGGCAGCGATCACGAGGGCCGACGATCGAATCCTCGTGCGGGCTCGATCGCGCTCGGTCGGTCGCATGCGCAGGGCTTCGTCGTTCGAGCAGTGTGCCGTGGATTCCGGGTGATCCACGTCACGTTCACCTCGGCCATCCTCCGAATCGGCACTTCGGTGTCCGCCGTCATCGGCCCATTGCCTGAACCTGTCGCTGACACGCTTGAGGTATCCGTCGTTGCGCACGATCTCTCGGTAGCCCGGGACCGTTCCAACCCACGTGCCCAGTCGGACGTTCGCAGCGTCCGTCAGGTACATCGTCGGAAGGCCCAGCAGCGCGGGGCCATCCATGCCCGCTGTGGTGACCCCGATCTGGCCGACCAGGCCGTGCGCTCCCTGCAGATGCTCGAAGAGCTGAAGCTGCGCACGCCGCATGTCGGCGCCTTGGAAGATGGACTCCTTCCAGAAGAGCGTCATGTCGACGGCACCCGATGGGATTTCGCGTGGGGATAGGCGGACGGCGTCGCCAACCAGGACAGGCACGAGACCGGCAGCCAGCGCTCGTCGGGCAAGCTCTACCAGCTCGGGGGAGGTCGTGTTTCGATTGGGATGGTGCACGCCGGATCGGACCCAGAGAAGGACCTTCCTTCCCGCCGGGACGCCGACGAGCCTCCGATCGGTCCAATCGACGATCGCCTGCGGGATCGGCGCGTCGCCGAGAAACGCGGCCCGGAGCTTTCGCTGCGCGGAGAGAGCCCCGGCGCGGAAGGCGCGCGCGACGATCTCGGGGAGGTGCTTGTTCGCGCGCGGGCGCGAGCGATACGGCCTTAGCGCAGGGCCGAGGCCGGCGTCTCGCAGGAACCGCTCCGCCTGCGCCGTCTGCGGCTGGCCGGGCTCGATCTGAATCGCGACGCCGGCCAGGACGGCTGCCGCTGCGAGATACCAGCCTTCACCGAACGAGAAGCCCGGGTCGGCATGGAAGGTATAGGCGTGGTTTCGCTCGTTGGCGATCCGGCGCGCGTCGCGGGCTGCGGCTTCCGCCGCCCGAGCTGTCTCCCGCGCAGAGTCGTCGTCGAGCTCGGCAGCCATGCGCGCCGCCACCGACGCCGACGCCTCCGCAACCGCGACGATTGCCTCGACGCGACGCCAGCCGTCGTCGCAGGCTTCGCTCGTCGGGGCGCGCTGGGCGCCGAGCGAGAGTTGGCCCGCTCCGTGGCGGGCGTCCCGTGCGCGGGCAGCATGCGCCTTCACCAACGTGGAACGCGCGCCCGCGCTCGCCCGCGCGTCCCCGCCCTGCCCCTCGGCCACGGCGAGGACGCGATTCGCGAGATCGATCGCGTGTACGAGCCGACCGCGATGGCGATCGCGCCCACCGGGCAAGTGCAGCGTGGCGGTCTGAGCGAGCTCGTCGGCGAGAATGACCGCGGCCGCGCGCTCGAGGGTGCGCGCGTCGAGAGACGCCGCGAGGTCAGGCATCGTCGCCACAGGCTCTCTCTACCGTCCCAAGGCCGCGCGGTCGAGCATTGTCGCACTGCCAACAACCGCGATCGCGTCCCCTCCCGAAGTCGCGTCAATCCGCCACGGTCGGGTATCCGGCGGCAATCCAGCACTCGATGCCCCCGAGGCGTCCCTCGAACACGTCCCACATAGCAGACTTGGCACCCCTGGCAGCGGCGCTGATGCTACTGATGAAAGGTCGCCGGATCCAAGAGAGCCTGCCAAAATCGAGCCGTGGCCAGAGCGCCAGCGCTGCTCGTGACCAGCCAAACCGGACCGGCGGCATCGGGCGCCAACCCCGGGTAATTCGCGGAAGTAACCCCTTGCTGCCTCACCCGCGTGACTTCCGTCACGAATCCGGGGATTGCGGTCGCAGCGACGCCGACCTGGTCGGCGGCCAGTTGGTCGTTCCAAATGTTGGGCTGTTTGGATGCAATCCAGGATGCGAAGGGGTTGTTCGGCAGCTGCGGGAGAAGCGACGATGGAACATCCGTCAGCTGGTCGTAGTAGGCACTGACCTGGATGTAGGGAAGCTTCTGCGCCACGATGACATCGGCCCATGTATCCATTTCGCCATTGGGAATGCCCATCTCGCCTCCGTCCGAGTTGGTGGTTCCCAACTCGGAAACCACCACGATCCGGTCGGGCAAGGTGGGGTCGAGCAAGTAGGCATCTGCCACGTCGGTCAATCTCGTGCCGGTCACGACGACCACCGGTCGGTAAGGTTGGGCGAGGCGTTGGGAAGCATCGATGATGAAGCTGGCTCCTGCGGAGTGGTTGGGCTCCGTCGTATCGATATTGCCGTCGCTCGGCCGAACCAACGCCGGACCGACACTGCCGATCGGATCCGGAATGTTCTGCAAGCCACTGTCGCGAGCGGCCGCCACCATCTGTTTCCACCCGGCCAGGTTGGCATAGATATCCGGCCAGGGTGGACTGTTGTTCACGATGATGCCGACCAGTGCGGGACCTCCCGCATTCGCCAACAGCATCGCGTATTCGCCCTGCCAATTCTCCCGAAAGCTGTCATTGAAGAGAATGACGGGGTTGTGCTCGTCGACGGGGAGTGGGCCTTTGTCCGAGCCTGCGTCCAGCGTACCCCCGCAAGTGGCGCAGGCCAGGACCAGCCCAGCCAGGGCAACACAGACCGAAAACGCCGGGACACGTGGCTGCTTCCACGTGCTTCGACGGCGTTCCACCCTTCCTCCGCTCACGGCGACGCGTCCAGCATGCCCTGGATCCGACGCTGGAGCACGCTGTGCGGAAAGCGCTCGCGAAATGCCGAGGCCGCGCGCTGGGCTTCGGCGCGACGCCCGAGTCCCAAGAGCGCCTTCACCCGCAGAGCCTCGCGCTCTTCCGCGAGTCGACCGGAAACGAAGTGGCGCTGGTGCTCGGCGATCGCCGCCAGTGCCGCTGCGAAGTCGCCTCGAGCCACGGCGTGGTAGGCGGGCTCGAGCAGCCCCAGTTCGATGGCGTAGGTTTCGCTGTCGGTCGGGGTCTTCGCGCGCCTGGCAACCTTCGCCTTCGATGAACGCTCGGGCGGGATTGTGACCGCGGGACTTGCCTCGGTTGGTGTGTCCGGCAGTGCCGCCGGGACCGGCGGGGCCGGGGTGCCTGGCTTGGGTGCCGAGGTCTTCGCCGGTAGAGAGGTCCCCGTAATGGTGATTCTATAACCAGCGCGAAATGCGACCGCGCACAAGGCGAGTAGCATCACGCCGGCTGCGGCAGCCAAGGCAACTGGCAGCTTTCGCCGCGGTTTGGACAGCCAGTAGGAGCGCGGAGGGTAGGCTGCAAGGCGCTGCGCCAGCTCGACGCGCGCGCGCGCAACGGCGCGCATGCGGAACTCGTCCGACTCGGGTACGATTACCCGTTCGCTCGCCAAGATGAATTCGGTATTGGAGGGCGAAGGACCGATAGGTGGATAGTTCATAACTCGCTCCCTAGGCAAAGGCTCGCCACTGCAGCTGCAAATTCCCTGCGTCCCTTGCGCAGACGCGAGTAAGCAGTGAAGCGAGGAATCGACAGGGCGGAGGCGATGTCACGCATGGAGACCTCGTCGATCTCGTGCATGACAAAGACCGCGCGCCTCGGCAGTGGGATGCGCTCGAGCGCGCTGAGAGCCAGCGCTCGCGCCTGTTTGGTTTGCAGTGCTTGATCGGGGCGGGGACCATGGTCCTCGACCGGCACCACGCCGCACGGCAGTTCCCGCTTGGTCTTCCGATGGTGTGCAGCCGCGACTCGGAATGCGATGCCGAACAGATAAGGTCGCAACGGCCGGGAAGAGTCGTACCTGTCCCACCGGCTGTGCAACACCATGAAGACCTCTTGGACCAGATCTTCGACGTCGTCGCGACGAACGCCGAGCCGCCGCAAGGACCGTACGATATAGTCGAATTCGAGCTGGAAGGCGCCCAGGCACGGATGGTCGGCTACCGGCTGGGGGCGTGCGGGCTGTGCGGTGCTCGATACTAGCCGTAGGTGATTCATCAAAGACCTATCCGACTATTGTAGGCCACGCCTCGCTGTTGTCATCGAAAGCGTGCCGCCAGGTCGATTCCCAGCGCTGCGCCGAATCGCGGCATCGTCCAGAAGGTCGCGTGGTTCAATTCGACGTTCCAGGGCGTTATCAGGACCAGCGCATCGGCATGCACCCGCAAAAGCAGTTGCTCGCCCAGCCCGAGCGTGGCGGCCAAGCGCGGGCCGGCTTGCGCGATGAATCCGGTGGGAGCGGCGGATACATCGACGCCTAGCCCGGTGACCCGAATTTGCCCGAGCTTGCCGAGGGCACACGCCGAAGCGAACCGATAGTAGCCACACGCGGCAATCGTTCCAAGGATCAGGTTCTGGCGAAAGCCGATGCCATCCGTTTGGCGGGTTTCGGTTGGCAGGCTTGCCTCGGCCCCGAGCTCGATCGACGCTCCTGCGTACTGTAGCTCGAAGAAGATCCGGCCCAGTGCCGCCAGGTTCGGGCCGAGGCCAATCGCCGCCGCGGGCCCCATGCCAGCGATCGCCGACCACGGCACGTGCCCCGGCGTGGAAGGCGGGCTCTCGACCGGCAATGAGGGTTCGGGCTGCGCAGGCGGTGCTGGCCGAGCAGCGGCTGGCTCCGTCTCCGATCGCGAAGCAACTGGCTCGGGCGATCCGGCATTCGCCGCTTGCGGCCCGGATGCGGGGCTGGCCGTGCGTTCTGTGGCAAGAAGCTGAATCTGTACCGCCACCACAAAGCCCATGGCCACCATGAGCTCGTGGCAGTCGCGGTTTCGCGACGTAAATCGTCGCTCACCTACCCGCTTCTGTGTCGGGTCGTTCCAGTCGATGGTCCCTTCGATTCCTCGCTCGGTCGCATGGGCACGGACCTCCACGCGAAGGGTGGCGCTGCCGCTATAAGGATTGTAGCCGAGTTGCTGGCCGACGATGTTTCGGAAGTCGGCTGCGCTCGGACATCCCTGCAGCGTGGCGTCGACGTCGTACGCGAGATTGACAAAAAGCTCGGGCGTCGCCTGAGCTCGGCTCGCTGCCAGCAGGGGGCACAGGGCTCCCAAGAGCTGGACCCATGGATGCAAACGCCGTCTGCGCGGCGCTGGGCGCATAGGCAGGGCGACGGCGGCCAGGTGCATCGAGGACAGGGGCTTTGTTCGAGAAATCCCCTCGCTCATCGCGCGACCGCCCGTAAGCCGGTATCTGGCCAGGGTTTTGGCGTCTCACGCCGCGGTCGGCAGGTACGCAGAGAGACTGTTCCGGGCACGGCGCCAAGTCTACCCTGGAATGGGAATCGAGGATCGAATGCCTAAGCAATCGACGATCCGCCGCGAGTCAACCGGATTCGCCCGTTCGGTGTAACAACAGTCGGGGCGTGCGGACAATGAAGCCGCATGGACACGCAATTCAGAAGCACGATGACACGCGTATGTGGTTGCTCGGCCTTGGCCTTGCTCTTGGCGACCGGCACAGGCTGTTCGGGCAATTCCGGTGGCCCTTCTGGCAGCGGCAAGGGTGGTTCCAACGCCGGGTCGGGCGGTACCTCGGCAACGGGTGGCAACGGCGGCACTGCGTCGAGCGGCGGTGCCTCCGGTAGTGCCGGCATCCCAGGGGGCGGCGGCAGGTCGGGCAGTGGTGGCGCCACGGGCAATGGGGGGGCTTCCGCCGCGGGCGGCGCGGCGGCCGCTGCCGGCAACACCAGCGTTGGCGGGACGACGGGCGGGGCGGGTGTCACCGGTGGCGCGGGCGTGGGTGGGAGCGGTACCGCAGGTGCAACGTCCACTGGAGGGGTGGCAGGGTCGACGGGGGGCTCCTCTTCAGGCGGCCGTTCCGGGGGCGCTTCGGGCACCGGCGTGGGAGGTACGAGTGCTCAGGCCGGCTCGGGAGGTCAGGGAGCCGGGGGCCAGTCAGGGACCGGCGGGTCGACCGTCGTGACTTGTGCGACACCAACCCCGACGGGTGGAAGCTTTGCCGCCGATGCAACCGGCGTGACCTTCACGGTGGGCAGCAACAAGATGAGGGTGCAGGTTTGCCAGGCGGACATCATCCGCGTCCAGTACGCCAGCGGCTCCTCTATCCCAACCAAGAATTCTCTATCCGTCAGCGCCACCTGGGGGACGCCAAGCTTCTGCGTGAGCGAGGCCTCGGGGACGCTGACCATCACGACGGCTCGAATCAAGGCCAAGGTCAACGAGAGCACGGGCGTGGTCAGCTACACCGACTTGAGCGACAACGTCATCTTGGCGGAGGACAGCAAGTCCGTCACGGCGGCGACCGTCCAAGGAACCGCCACCAACAAGGTACAGACCGTGTTCAACTCGCCCGCGGGCGAAGGTCTGTTCGGTCTTGGCCAGCGCCCCGACAATGTCATGAACTACAAGGGCGCTACGGCGAACAACATGGTCAACAGCAACGGATGGATCCAAATTCCGATGTTGGTGTCGAGCAAGGGCTACGGCATCTTCTGGGACAACTACTCCTCCACGAGTTTTGCCGGGAATGTTTCCAGCAACACCAAGTTCAGCTTTGCTTCCCAAGCTGGCGAAGGCGTCGATTACTACTTCTTCTACGGACCCACCATCGATCAAGTTATTGCCGGTTACCGCACAACCACGGGTGCCGCACCCTTGTTCCCCAAGTGGGCCTATGGACTCTTCCAATCCAAAGACCATTACTCCACCCAAACCGAATTCTTGAACGTCGTGAGCAGCTATCGCAACGCCAACATCCCGGTCGACGTGGTCGTCCAGGACTGGGACTATTGGGGCTCCTATTCCTGGGGCTCCCATATCATGGATCCGCGCAACTACCCGAATCCGGCGACGCTCGTCAGTACGATGCATGCCGCCAACATCCACGGGATGATCTCGATCTGGCCAGAGTATCAATACCTGGCGAACCCGCCCGCGGCCGTCGATGGTATGAATGACCAGGACAACTACAACGCGCTGAAGGCCATCAGCGCGCTCTATCCCAATCCCAGTAATGGCAGCAACCACTACTTCTACGACACGTTCAACGCCGCCGCGAGAACGCTGGTCTACCAGCAGATGTATGACCGGTTGATCGGCAAGTACGGATGGGACGCAATCTGGGCGGACAACGACGAACCACAAGACTATCCCTCAGGCAGCGTGAACATGTCGACCGTCACGACATCTCTGGGCCCGGTATCCCTCTATATCAACGCCTATCCCCTGCAGCACACCAAGGCACTCTACGAAGGTTGGCGGAAAGTGGGACCCAACACCAAACGCGTCTATGTACTCAGCAGAAGCGCGTTCGCGGGCTCGCAACGCTACGCCGCTGCCGAATGGTCGGGGGACATCAACGCCGATTGGGGGGTCTTTGCCACGCAGATACCCGCTGGTCTGAACTACGCCTACGCGGGAATGCCCTACTGGACCACCGACATTGGCGGCTATTTCGGCACGCCCACGGAGGAGATGTTCACCCGCTGGTTCCAGTTCGGGGCCTTCTGCTCGATGTTCCGCATCCATGGACAAGCCCCCAAGGAATTGTACGGTAACCAGTGGAGCGCCACCGGCAAGGCGAATCTTCTCACGATCGACACTCTGCACTACCGCTTGATGCCTTACCTCTACTCGCTGGCCTGGCGGGTGACCAACGAGGGCTACACCATCATGCGCCCCCTGGTCTTCGATTTTCAGAACGACTCCAACGTGTTCGGCATCAAGGACCAGTTCATGTATGGCCCTGCCATCCTGGTCAACCCTGTCACCTCGGCCGGAGCAACCAGCCGGTCGGTCTATCTCCCCGCAGGGACCTGGTACGACTTCTGGACCGGCTCGACGACCAGCGGTGGCAGCAAGGCTACGGTGACCGCGCCTCTCAGCCAGATACCGTTGTTCGTCAGAGCAGGCTCGATTGTTCCGATGGGGCCCAAGATTCAATATGCGACACAGAGCGCCGATCCATTGGAGATCAGGATCTACAAAGGAGCAGACGCCTCTTTCACGCTTTATGAGGATGAGGGCGACACGTACAACTACGAAACCGGCAAGTACTCGCTGATTCAATTCAAGTGGGATGATGCTGCGGGGAACTTGACCATCGGCGCAAGGACGGGGAGCTATACCGGCATGCCGGCCAGTAGGACCTTCAATGTCGTGTGGGTAGGCGCCAGTCATGGTGCCGGCGTGGACGTCACCACCGCGGATCAAGCGGTCAAGTACGACGGTACAGAGGTAGTCGTAAGTGCCAAGTAGCCGGGCACGTCGGTAAGCGCAGGGTAGCGTCCATTCGGAGGTCTACGCCTGGCTCTGAATCGAGATGCTGGATCGTGAGGTGGCTCTGCCTCTGACGGCATGTCGCGCCAACCGCCACGTGTCATCGAGGGTCGCCCCTTGGCATGACAAGAATCGGTGTGTCCGGATAATTCATTACGGTGTACGCTCCACTCATCAGGACGATGCGGTGTCTTTGCCTTTCTCCGGTCTTGGCCTTGCTGCTGGCGATAGGCGCAGGGTGTTCGACGGACCATTCGAATCCTGCCGCTGGGGCCGGGGGCAGCTCGTCCAATGGCGGTGCTCTCGGCACGGGCGGTAGCCCGGCGGGGACGGGAGGCTCAGGAGGCACTGGAGGCACACGAGGATCGAGGGCCGACGCAGCAACCGCCACCGGCGGCCAGGGCGGCACCCAGACGACCGTCGCGGATGCGGCGGTGGGTGCGGAGGTTTCGGACGCCGCTTCGACTACGCGGGATGTGGTGTCCGACACTAACCGCGGAACCGGCGGGTCGGCCGCGGCTGGAGGTTCGCCCCAGACCGGCGGCGCGATGGGCAACGGCGGCGGGACCGGAATCGGCGGGATGACCGGCGTTGGGGGTCTGTCCGGAACTGGCGGCGCCGCGGCTGGTTCAAGCGGCGCCAGCGACGCGCGGATGGATGCGCCCGATGCGGGGCCAGCGGACGTTCCAGCCAAGGATATAGGCCCGGGAACGGATGCCAGCGACAAGATTGTCACGTTTCACAACGGCGTCTTTTGGAACGACACCACGGGCAAGCGCATCGAGGCCCACGGCGGCGGATTCCTCAAGGTCGGCGACACCTGGTACTGGTTCGGCGAAGACAAATCGCAGAACTCCGGCACGTTCAAGGCGGTCAACTGCTACGCGTCGAAGGATCTCGTGACCTGGGAATTCCGCAACGCCATCATCACCCGCAGCACCGCAACCCAGCTCAATACCTCCGATCGCATCATCGAGCGGCCCAAGGTCATCTACAACGACTCGACAAAGCAATACGTGATGTGGGCCCACTGGGACAACGGCGACTACAGCGAGGCCTCGGCGAGCGTCTTCACCAGCTCGACCGTGGACGGCAACTACGCCTTCGTGAAGTCGTTCAAGCCGCTCGGCAACATGTCGCGCGACTGCAACCTGTTCAAGGAAGACGACGGCACGGCCTATTTCATGTCGGCCGCGAACAATAACGCGGACATGATGATGTACCAGCTCACCGACGACTACCTCGATGTGAAGCAGCTGACCGTCAAGTTGTGGGCGGGCGCCAGCCGTGAGGCACCGGCGATGTTCAAGGTCGGTGGGACGTACTTCATGATCAACTCGGCCGCCACCGGGTGGAATTCCAACCAGGCCCAGTACGCCAGCGCGCCGGCCGTGGCCGGTCCCTGGACCAGCCTCGCCAACATCGGCGATTCGACCACCTTCGACACGCAGTCCACCTACGTCATTCCCGTCGTGGGCAGCGAAGCGACAACCTACATCTACGCTGGCGATCGCTGGCAGGATCCCGATCTGGTCAGCTCGAAGTACATCTGGCTACCGCTGGTCGTGAATGGCACCAAGTTGAGCTTGAGCAACTACACCCAATGGTCGCTCGACCTGACCACCGGGCGCTGGTCGAGCAACTAGCACTACTGTGTCAGCCCCGCCTCGGCGGAGAAGTTGGATCGAGGGACGAGCCTGACCATCGGATTCTCGAAAGCCGAGCATCCCGTGGTGTCCGAAAAGCTGTCGCTGAAATTCTGCCACAAATTCGCGGAGATTCGCAGCTTGAACCCGCATGCCTGAACGGCCAAAGTGGCGACCAATGCTTCCGCTCACGCTTCAGTTCCTCATCGCGATGATCGCTTCGGCGATCAACGAGAGGCTGAAGCACAAGCTCGACTACTCGCTGGAGGAGGTTCGGGTTCTCAAGGAGATCCTCTGCGCTGCCACGGGCAAAGAGCGTATTTCCTTCACCGCGGATCAGCGTCGTCGCCTGGCGCTTTTGGGCATGAAGCTGAGCCCCGAGGAGCGACGGAAGTGCTGCCAGATCATCAAGCCAGGGACGATCTTGACCTGGTTTCGCAGGTTGGCGGCGCGGAAGTACGACAGTTCCGGATGCAAGACGGGACGGCCACGCAAGTCGCGGGACATACGGAAGCTCGTGGTCAAGATGGCCCTGGAGAACCTGAACTGGGGCTACACGAAGATCCGCGACGCACTTCGCACGGAGTTGAAGATCGAGATCGGACGGACGGCGGTGGCGGACATCTTGGCTGAGGAGGGAATCGAGCCGGCGCCAGAGCGGGAGAGGAAGCGAACGTGGAAGCAGTTTCTGAAGATGCATTGGAATACGTTGTACGCCTGTGACTTCTTCAGCGTGGAAGCCTTGGGTCCATTCGGCATGGTTCGGTACATGGTGTTCTTCGTCATCGAGGTCAAGAGTCGTGCCGTGGAGATCGCTGGGATAGCCGTCGACCCAGGCGAGGAGTGGATGAAACAGGTGGCGCGAAACCTGGTGGACCCGGTGGATGGATTTCTGCGAGGAGCGACGCACCTGCTCCAAGATCGAGACCCGTTGTTCAGAGAGGTGTTCCTCGGGATTCTCGGAGCGAGGGGCGTGGAGGGCGTGAAGATCCCGGCGCAAAGTCCGAACTGCAATCCGCACGCGGAGCGGTTTGTGAAGACGATAAAGTACGAGTGCTTGAATCAGTTCATCATCTTCGGCGAGCGCCATCTGCGGCGGTTGATCGAGGAATTCGTCGAACACTACATGACCGAGCGCTTCCACCAGGGTCTTGGTGGCCAGCTCATCAGGAAGCAGGTTGGTCCGACGAATGACAACGGCGTCGCTGGCGAGGTTGTTCGTCGCTCACGCCTTGGTGGCATGCTGAATTACTACTCCCGCGAGGCCGCATGAGGCTCGCCGACGAGTTTCCGGACAGTACGGGTACACTATGTGTCGTGATCGGGAAAGCCCTTCGATGACCCTCCGCCAAGGGTCGCCGCGTGATCACGCCCGATCCACAAGATTTGACAATTGCTCTAGCACTGTGCTTTCGTCCGCTGAAGGAGGGGAGTCCCATGCTTGATGCATCGCGACCATCTGTTCTGTCTGGCTTCGCCAGAATGGTGTGTACTCTTTGCGGCCTCACGCTACTGGCATGCGGGTCGGGTACCACCAACGCAGATCTGGGACCGGCCACCTGCAAGCTGGGAGACGCGTGCGCTACGGACGGCGACTGTCCCGCCGTTGCCTGTATCAGTGACGACGGCAACATAACCATAAACGTCAGTGCGCATGCTTGCGTTCTTGGCCAATGTGTCGCCGACACATGCGCGTGCAGTGTCGACGCGAAAGTCTGTTGCTATCCGTCGCTTGGTGCCAACCCAGCCGACTTCAATGGCACTTGGAAGGGAACGACCAGCCAGAACAGTCCGGTTGAGTTCACTATCAGTAGCGGTTCCCTGACGGAACTCAAGCTCAGTTGGATCATGGATGACTGTCAGACGCCCCCAGATTTCGAACCCAAGACGGTCACTGGGTCATCCACGTTCACCGTACCGCCAGGAGCGGCACCCATCGACAAGTACGGCGAAATCCCATGGTGGCATTCCTGGGATTCCGACCCGGCGCTGCAGAATCCCGTCCCATCGATGACGCCCCAGGAGACCTCGACGTCGACGGCCGTGTCGACGGCCCCGGCGCCGCAGAATGCCAGCCTATCGGTGAGCATTTCCTTCGCTTCCACGCACAAAGCCAGTGGCACTATCGTGGGGCTGATGTTGACTTCCGATTCCCCTTACGACTGCATTGGCATGGTAGACAACATAACCTTTACCGCAACTCGATAGGTCGAGTCTCTCAGGATGCTCTTGGAATGCCCTGTGGTTCGCCAGATGCTCATCCGTGGACGAGGTTTTGCGTCGGTGAAGGCGAAGGATGGAAGGGCGGAGGACGAGGATTCCGCCAGCCTCTACCCTCGTGCACTATCGAACCGATGTTCACCATCGTTTTCAACCTCTTTCGCGCACTGCGCACCGGCTTCCGGCCGCGCGCTGACCTCGTCATCGAGAACCTCGCCCTGCGCCAGCAGCTCTCTGTCTTGCGACGCGACTCCAAACGCCCGCGCCTGCGCCACCTCGACCGCGCCTTCTGGCTCCTGGTGAGCTAGATCAGACCGCGCAAGAACGCCAGCGCAGGAGTCTGTGCGCCGCAATTATTCGGTACTATCCAAAAACAGAAGGAATTCGACGCCCTGGCGGCGCCCCTGACGCCCTCCGGGCACCCTGGTAACTTCCGGTGATGCTCGTCGAGCTCGCCACGATAGTTTAGGGTGCCAGGGCGAACGCATTTTGCGAAAGACTGGGTATTGGGGGAGCGCGCCGCGCTGTAGTAAGATTAGCCATCGGACAACTTGATATGCGATGCGGCAACGAAGGAATGGCGCTTGTGGCTTGTGCGCACACGCGCATGCGCGTCATAGGCCGGTTCCCGCAACCAAAAGACCCGAGTTGACCACCCCACGGCGAGACATGTGACAACATGAACAAAGCACGGACATCGATCACCAGTATTGGACTCGCGGCTCTCCTCGTGGCGTGCGGCCAGAGCACATCGACTTCGCCTCAGGGAGGCTCCGGCGGCGTCAGCGTCGCCGACACGGGTGGCTCGGGCGGCAATGCGAGCGGTGGCTCGGGCGGCGACGCGAGCGGTGGCTCGGGCGGCAACGCGACCAGCGGTTCGGGCGGCAACGCGAGCGGCGGTTCGGGCGGCAGCGCGAGCGGCGGTTCGGGGGGCAACGCGAGCGGCGGCTCGGGCGGCAACGCCACCGGCGGCTCGGGCGGCAGTGGGCGGGGGGGCTCGGGCGGTAGCGCGAACGGGGGCTCGGGCGGCAACGCGAGCGGCGGCTCGGGCGGCAACGCCACCGGCGGCACGACGGTGGCCGCGGGAGGAAACGGTGGCGCGTCCGGAGGTGCCTCGGGCTCGGGCGGCGGCCAGACCGGCGGCGTGCAAGGCGCCGGTGGAACGACGAGTCCAGGTAGCGGTGGATCGGCTCCGGTTGCAAACACCCTGGTCACATCCGCGTCGGGCGCCTACTGGAAGTCCGGGACGTGGACCGAGGTGACCAGCAACGCCACGGTAACCGTCAACGACAGCTCGGCTTCCCAGACCTGGGAAGGGTTCGGCGGGGCCTTCAACGAAAAGGGTTGGAGCTATCTCACCACGCAGGCCATGCAGGACCAGGCAATTCAACTGCTGTTCGGCAAAGACGGCTGCAATTTCGCATGGGGACGGATTCCCATCGGCGCCAGCGACTACGCCATCGATCGCTACACCGATGACGAGGTGGCGAGCGGCAGCAGCGACAACAACATGGCGAGCTTCTCCATCGACCGCGACAAGCAGAAGCTCATCCCCTACATCAAAGCGGCTCTGGCGGTGAAGCCCGACATCCGCTTCTGGGCCAGCCCGTGGACACCGCCGACCTGGATGAAGACGGGACCCTACAATCCCAACACCGGTGCGTCGCACTCCAACTTCGACGGCGGAGTCATGAAGAGTGACGATACCACCCTGAAAGCCTACGCTCAGTACTTGGTCAAATGGGTCCAAGCCTTCAAGGACCAAGGGATCAACGTCGAGATCGTCTCTCCGCAGAACGAGCCAAACTACCAGCAGAACTACCCATCGTGCCACTGGGACACGTCCACGTTCGTCACCTTCGTCGGCAAGTACTTTGGTCCGGCCATCACCAGCGCGAATCTCAATATCAAGGTCATGGATGGTACGCTGTCCAATACCAGCGGCGACTCCGACATCGGGCAGTCGGTTTTGAAAGATTCGACCGCGAAAGGATATTGCGGCGCCATCGGCGTGCAATGGGGCATGTCAGCGTCGAACCAGGTAAGTACCCTGAAGGGCCTGGCGGGCGGCATGTCCATCTGGCTGTCCGAAACCCAGTGCGGTGGCAGCATCGGATCGACCGCGCCCGCACCCAACGACTTCAGCTACGCCAACGACACTTGGGGCTACATCAAAGGTGCGGTCCAGAACGGCCTGACCGCGTACAACGCCTGGAACATGGTACTTGACCCGGGCGGCCTCGGCATCGATGACACACGCAAGTGGCCACAGAACGCCTTGCTCGTGGCTAATTCGGGCAGCATCACGCAGACCCCGGCATACTACGTCTACCGCCACTTCTCGCAGTTCGTCGATCCCGGGGCCAAGGTGGTCGCAACCAGCGGTGGTGATGCGGTGGCGTTCAAGAACCCCGACGACAGCCTCGTCGCGGTGATGCACAGCACCTCGGCCAACGCCAGCTACGTCGTCGCGATCGGCGGCAAGAAACTGCAGTTCTCCATGCCGGTCGGCTGGGCAACGGTCAAGTACAAGCCGTAAGCCCGGGCACCCGCCGCCAGAAACGACCGACACGACCGTCGCGCCTGCCATGGGGGAGGCTATCATTTCGCGTGGACAGCTTCGGCAGCCAGCACGGCCAATGCGCTCGACCGCTCCCTCAACTTCGCGCTTTACACGGGGCTTGGGCCAAGCGTAGATAGTCGTCCGGTAGAATCTAGCTTCAACTCGACGGACGGGAGAGGATGACAATGAAACGGTTCCTTCTGGTAGCTTTGGTCTTTTCCTGGTTCGGCTGTAGCCCTGGCTATGAGAGCGGCAAGACCAAGTGCTCCGAGAAGGGCGAGTGCCCGAGCGGTTTCATTTGCAGCGACAATGGGTCAGGTTCGGCCAATACCTGCATCACCAGGCCAAGCTTTTGTCCCGACGGAGATGCTTTCTATTGCCCGATGTCGGGCACGTGCTGGCTTAGTTCCGTTGCATGTTCCACCGTCTTTAACTGCGGTACGAATACGTCACCTGATTATCGTGCCTGTGTTGCTGTGGGTTATCACCCCGACTGCAGCGGCACCACCTGCCTTCCCGGGACCGGCGGCGTGGGTGGCTCCGGCGACGGCGGACTCACGGGATCCGGTGGCGCCACGGGGACTGGCACCAGCCCTGACGCAGGCGCGCTTAGCTGTACCAACCCGGCGTATCCGGTCTACTGCGATAGCGATGGAACTATCCCGGCAGGGTGTTGGGCCCCGGGGACGGTGTGCTCCACCATCACGAACTGTGGAACGAGCGCGGCTCCGAGCTACGCCGCATGTGTCACCGCGGGGTATTACCCCGACTGCAACGGCACCACCTGCCTTCCCGGAACCGGCGGCGTCGGTGGCCACGGCGATGGCGGACCCGCAGCGACCGGAGGAGCCACAGGGACCGGCGGGAGTGGCCACAGCGATGGCGGACCCGCATCCACCGGCGGCGCCGCCGGTGGCGCCACGGGGACCGGCACGAGCCCTGACGCGGGCGTGCTTAGCTGCACCAACCCGGCGTATCCAGCCTACTGCGATAGCGTAGGAACTGTCCCGGCCGGGTGCTGGAGCGCAGGAACGGTGTGCTCCACCATCACGAACTGTGGAACGAGCGCGGCGCCGAACTACGCCGCGTGTGTCACCGCAGGTTATCACCCCGACTGCAGCGGCACCACCTGCCTTCCCGATTCGAGCGGGACCGACGGAGGGACCGGACGCGGCGATGGGGGAACGGATGCGGGCGTGCCTGACGCGAACTCGCCTGATGGGCAGGTCTGCCCGCCGCCTGCCGCGGGCGGCACTTGCAATGTTCTCCCATCATGCGGATGCCCGGCTGGACAGATCTGCTATCCCGATACCCCAGCTACGGGCCTGACCTGCGAGACGACCGCCGGGTTGGGGGAGGGCGCGGCCTGCAACGGAAAAGGCTGCGCGGAGGGACTCGGCTGTTTCGGCGGCGTCTGCAAACCATATTGTCAATCCGATTCTGACTGTCCCGCGGTCGACAGTGCCCGATCATGCGAACCAACCTATTGGGATTCCGACAACACGATCGCGGGGGTTTCCGTATGCGCTCGCGTGTGCGATCCGGTTTCTCCCCAGAATCCTCGTGGCCCGCTGCTGGCCTGTCCCGCCGGATTCGGATGTACCGCGGCGGGCACATCCCTCCCAGGAGCCTCCAACTGCGAATCGCAGTCGGGCACCGGAGTGACCGGCTCGGCTTGTTCCACCGACGACGACTGCACGCCAGGGTACTACTGCAGTGTCGGGAACACCTGCATCAAGTACTGCTACACGGTAGCCGACTGCCCGACGGGCATGACGTGTATTTCCTTCTCGACCCCGAGTTACGCCGGTACCGTTCAGGTCAACCACTGCCATTCCCCATAACGACCTAGAACCGCTGGGGCCCTTGTCGAGTTGCCTTCTTGCACCGACATCACCTGGGAGGCGCGCAAGCGGCGCCACCAAGTCTTCGTCCCAGCTCTTCGACGAGCGGCTTGCGGCGCGGGGAAGGGTCGTCGACGGCGCCCCACAGCCAGCGGCCGCGCCACGCGAGCAGAACCTCGCCGTTGAGCGGGTCCTCGATCGTGAGCGTGCCCTCGCCTCCTACGGCGGCCTTCGGCAACTTCGCCACGGAACGAAAAGCTTCGACCATGTTGCGTGCGTCGGCGTTGTCCTTGCCCTCGACGGTGAACAGACGGAAATGCGCGCCCCCTATGGCGTAGGGCACGGCCGCGGCGTCGTGCAGAAATTTGTGTCCGAGAAAATCTCGCGCGGTCAGCTTTTCGGCGCGTGGCTGCTTGCCCTGGTCGGGAAAACAGGCAAAAATCGGCGGTAGCTCGCGCGGGCCGGGCACCTTGGCGGCGATCTTTTCTGCGAGCTCGGGCAGGATGGCCGGGTCGCCACCGTTGGGCAGCGCCAGCTTGACGTAGTAGGCGCCTGCGACGAACTCCAGGTGGTCCTTGCTGGCGATACCTTCGAGCTTGCCCGGCATCTTCGTGCTGCCCGGCCGCCGTTCTTGCGAGTAGATGCCGAAGGCCCGGGTCGCGTCCCGCTGGTGGTAGAGATCGGCCGTCACTTCGACCTTCTTGCGATTCACGTAGGTGGCCGAGGTCAAGTCCAGGAAGTCGAATTGCAGGAACGCTTCCGCCCCGCCGTCATTGAATTCGTAGAGATTGTCCGCCGTGTACGTCGCCGGCGGTGAGGCGAGCTTCCAGCCGTCGATGCGGGGGAGCAGCTTGGCGGCGCTAGGACCCGGGACGGCGGCCAGCAAGGCCAATAGCGCGATCGCCGTCATCAGATGAGAAACTCCCGCGGCACGTCGCGCAGCCTCGCGATATCGCGAATGCGCTCGCGCACGTCGAAGCCCTTGGCGCACACCACCGGGCACGCGTCGCAGTCGCCGCACGGCGCGCGCGGCAGGTCGAGGGCAAGCAAGAGCGACTGCGCCGCCTCGCGATTCTTGTAGGCGTGGCCGTACATGTAGCTGCGCATCAGCTCCGGGATGGGCAGGTGCTGGCGGCAGGGTTCCAGGCACCGCTCGCAGCCCTGGCAGAAGAGGTCGGCCAGCTTGCGATCGCTCAGCTTGTCGCTGTCCGCGGGTGTGAGCACCGGGTCGCTCATCACCGCCAGATCGTCCTGCAACTGATCCAAGGTGGTGAAGCCGGGGATGGCGGTCGCCACGTTGGGATCGCGCAGTGCCCACTTCAGCGCGGCCTTCATGTCGATGGGCTTGGTCTTCGCCTTGTCCCAGTACACGCCAGCCTGGGTCTTCATGGCCACGATGCCGAGCCCCGCCGCCGCCGCCTCGCCGATCGCTTTCTGTACTTCCAGGTGGTGATCCTGCTTGAAGTTGTACGCCGCCAGCACCACATCGTAGAGCTTGGCCTCGACGGCCGCGCGCAGGACCTCCGGCTCGTTCTTGTGCGTGGACACCCCGAGGAAGCGCGTCTTGCCGTCCTGCTTGGCCTTCTCCAGCGCCTTCATCAGCGCCTCGTGCTGCACCCCCTCGCGCGCGCTCTGGCAGTGCAGGTAGAGGACATCCACGTGGTCGAGGCCCAGGCGCTTCAGGCTGAGGTCGAGCTTCTCGGTGATCTCTTCGCCGCGCGTGCCCGGCCCGAAGAGCCCGGTGTTGCGGTCCAGCGTCTTGACGAAGATCTTGGTGCAGATGACGAAGGCGTCGCGTTTGCGGCCGGGCAAGACCGTGCCGAGCATCTCCTCGTTGCGGCCGTCCTGATACCCGTGCGCGGTGTCGAGCAAGAACATCCCGCCGTCGAGCGCAGCCTTGACCAGGTTGGGATTGTCCGCGTTCATCACGCCCATGCTGACCAGCGGCACCTGGATACCCGTGCGGCCAAGCGTACGGCGCTGCGGTCCGGAAGGCTTGGCCGGAGGCTCCGACTTCGGTGGCTTGGGCGCCTGAGCCAGCGGCGTCGGTGCCGGCGGCCTCTTCTCCGCTACCACCGTCGCACACCCCGCGGCCACGGCCGAAGCCGCGAATCCCGTGGCGCCCAGCTTCAAGAAATCCCGTCGTTCCAGTGAGGACCTGCTCATGCGATCTCCGGGACGGAAGTATAGTCGGGGCGCGGGGCTCGTGCATGGGGAGCGTCCGGGATCGATATCAACGCAAGCGCGTCGGCCGTGCCGTCGACGTTCGTTGCGCCCGAGTCGGCGACAACGGTGGCGGTTTCGCCGCCCGACGGAAGATTCTTTGCCGCTACGGCTGGTGCTGGTAAGCCCCGCTGTCGCAAGGCTCCACCCGAGGCTGGCCGCGCTGGTCGGTCGCCGGGCATTGGGTCGCGTGCCCGATGGCGGGGCTGCCGGGCCCGAGCGCGAACGTGGGGGAGAGCCCGCCGTTGTCCGCGAGCGGACCGAGCAACGGGTCGGCGAACACGATCCCGTCCGCGCACGGTTGGTCGGCGTTACCGCTGGCCTTGGTCTTCGGCCACTGCAGATTGCCGCCCAGGTCGGTCATCGCCGCGTGACAACTGGTCGCGCTGTACTGGTTGGCGGTCGTGTTGTTGGCGAAGATCGTGTTCTGCAAGGTCACGGTCGCGGCGTCGCCCTTGAAGATGGCCGGACCGTAGTCCGCGTCGTTGCCGCTCAGGGTGCAGTTGACGAAGTGGGCGATGGCGGCCCCGTTGAAAAGCCCCGCGCCATTGCCGCTCACGCGATTGGCCGCGAAGGTGCAGTTGGTGATGAAGGCTTCCGAGTTCTGGCCGAGAAAGATGCCGCCGGCGTGCTCGCCGCCGGTGTTGTTCGCGAACGTGGTTCGCTCGAGGTCGAGCGGTGCGGCCTCGTGGTAGAGGGCGCCCGAGCCCTTGCCGCCGTTCTCGAACCGGTTGCCGTCGAAGACCGAGTCGCGGATGACGGCTGCCGATCCTTCGTAGTAGTAGCTGAACATGCCGCTGCCGTGGGTCATGCCGACGTTGCCCTCGAAGACCGCGCCGCACATCAGGAGGTTGCCGCCGGGGTTTTCGTAATTCATCCCGTCGATGTAGACCCCGCCGCCGTTGCCGAACTGCCCGTCGCCGACGCCCAGGGCCGCGTTGCCGGAAAAACGGCAGTCGACGATGGTCAAGGTCGAGCCGCGATTCAAGATGCCGCCGCCGTTCGACGCCGTGTTGTTGACGAATTCGCAGCCCGAGACAATGGCTTCGGTCAAGCCGCCCGCGTAGATGGCGCCGCCGCCGATTTCGGCGTCGCGGCTCGCGCACTCGTTGCCCACGAAACGGACGTCGATGGCCTCGAGCGTGCCGAACCAAGGATGGCGAATGGCGGCGCCCGAGTTGCTGGGCCGGTTCGTCACCTCGGGCTCGCCGGCGGCGACGAAGCCATCGCGCAGCGTGATGCGCTGGATGACGAAGTTCGTGTAGTTGTCGAGGTCGAAGATGCGGGTCTTGCCGCCGCCGCTGATGGTGATCTCGTCATTGCCATCGACGATCACGGTCTGGTCCTTCGCCGAGGCGACCTCGAGGGCGGAGGTGAGCTCGATGGTGTGCGCGCCGCCGCACGCGAAGGACACGGTACCGCCGCCAGCGGCCGTGACGCTGGCGACTGCGTCACGGAGCGTTTGCTCGGAGCACGATTCAGGCGTGCCGGTGCCCACCACCACCTGCTGGCCTGCGGCCACGACGGGGCTCAGGGGCGCCCGGGGCAGCCCGACGTGCCCACGCCACCTTCGGCCAGGGTCCCGCCCGCGTCTCGGGCGCCGGTGGCTCCGTGACCGGCCGAGCTTCCGGCGCCACAAGCAGACGCGCAGAGCAACGCCAACAGCACGTTTCGCGCGACCAATCCTGGAGACATCGCCGCGATCACGACCTCTAGGGTACCGCGAATCGGCCTCGAAGTCGTCAGGCGACGTCGAGGACGAAGGCGGTGCGGGCGAAAGGTTGCCACACCGATCGGCACCAACGTGAGAGCCGGTCGGCCTTGATGGCTCGCAGACCGAGCAAGGAGAATAGCCTCATCCATTGATCGCGGTCGAGGAACCCGAAGCGTTCATGGCTGCGAATCTTTCGTCGGAAACATTCGCCGTGACGCCGGCTTGCCCATCGGTCGAACCAGGTGGATGGCGTGTCCTCGATGACCAGGATGCGTCTTCGACAGACGCGCTTGGCCTCGGCGACGAGTAGCGGTTTCAATTCGTCAGGGACGTGGTGGAGGACGAAGGAGAACAGGGCGGCGTCGATGCTCTTGTCGGGGTAGGGCAGGCGAACGCCGTCGAACACGTGGAAATCAGGCGTCGGAACCGCCCGGTAGTCGCCAATGTCGAGGGTGGAGATTGCCAGCGAGGTTTGTTGTGCGAGCCGGCCCGCCACCCATCCACTGCCGCAGCCGACGTCGAGGAGGGACGATATCCCGGCAAGATGAGGCAAAATCAAAGAGATCGTGTGCTGGGTTTCGTGGTCGATGGTTGGGGAGGGTTTCTGCATGCGACACCTCGTCGTTTCTTGGCAGGCCACTGCAACCCATGGACCAACATGCAACGCGGGAACCTGCCGGACAATCGGACGCCAGGGGCGGTGAAATCCCAACAGCGAGGGTTGGGTTTCTGACAGGCTACAAGAATCCCGCGAATCGACACCCGCTCGTCATATCGCCGGCCCGGGCATGGGGCTATCACCCAACCAGGGCCGCGGCAAGAGGCCAGCCTCCTTGGCGATAGCCGGGACCGCGTCTTCCCCGGCGACCGCCATGATGTGAACGCCGTGCACCCCTGGCACGGACTTGAGCTGTGCAATCTGCTCGATGCAAATACGGATGCCTTCGGCCCGCGCATCGCCAGCCTGCTCGATGCGCTCGGCGATCTGGTCCGGAACGCGCACCCCAGGCACCCCGCCGCGCATCCGTCGCGCCATCTCGACCGACTTGATCGGCAGCACGCTGGCCAGGATGTGAACTTTCTCATGGAGTCCTTGTTCCCTGACCTTGCCCATCCAAGCAATGAATCGCGGAAGGTCGAAGATCGCCTGCGTCTGGATGAAGTCGGCCCCAGCGCGGATCTTCTTGGCCAAGGTGACCAGGTGGATCTGCAACGGATCCGCGAACGGGTTGGTCACGGCACCGATGTAGAGCGGTACTTCGCCCGAGATCGGATCGCCACTCATGACCCGGTGCTCGTCTCGCAGCGTCTTGATCGCCTGAATCAGGTGGACCGCATCGATGTCGTAGACCCCCACGGCACCCGGATGGTTGCCCAGGTGTTGATGGTCCCCGGCCAAGCAGAGGACGTTCCGGATGCCGAGCGCGGCGGCTCCCAAAATATCGCTCTGCAGAGCGAGGCGGTTGCGGTCTCGCACTACCATTTGCAGCACGGGCTCCGCGCCGACTTCCTTGAGCAGGAGACATCCGGCGAAGCTCGACATGCGCACGACGGCGGCCTGATTGTCCGTCACGTTGATGGCGTCGCACGACGATTTGAGCAGCGTCCCCTTCTTGCGCAGGACGTCCGGCAGACTTCCCTTGGGCGCGCCGACTTCGCTGGTCACCGCGAACTGACCGCTCTCCAGGATCTTTTCCAGACGGCTACCTGATTTCACTTCGCGCTTCCTGCTGCCATCTCTTCAACCTATCCGATTAGCGCGGCAGATGGAACGGACTAGAAGCAGGGGTCGCGCACGTCGCGAGGTTGCCACTGCCCGGCGGCAACCACGAACATTTCGCGACATACTCTCGCCGAGAGGTAGACCATGGACAAAGCGCGCAGCCTGACCAGTTTGTTGCAGTCCGCCCGGGCCTTCCAGGAGAGCCGCGTGCTCCTCACGGCCTTGGAACTGGACGTGTTCACGGCTCTCGGCGAAGGCGCCACCGCCGGGCAAATCGCCGAGCGGCTGGGCACGGATCCTCGTGCCACCGAGATGCTTCTGAACGCCCTGGTGGCGATAGGCGCGCTCGTCAAGCGTGATGGGGAGCTCCGCTGCACCTCGGAGTCCAAGGCGCTCGGGCCCATGCGCGCCGGCATGCTGCATTCGGTGCACCTTTGGGATACCTGGTCCACTCTCAGCGCGTGCGTGAAGTCGGGCCGTTCGGTTCCGCGCGGGGCCGAAGTCTTTCCCGAGGCCCGCACGCGCGCCTTCATCGCCGCCATGCACGCGCGAGCCCAAGAAAACGCCGCGCAAACCGTACGCCTTGCAGGCATCCATGACGCCCAGAAGATGCTCGATGTCGGCGGCGGATCGGGCGCCTACGCCATCGCCTTCGCCCAGGCGTGCCCCGAATTGCAGGCCGAAATTCTGGATTTGGACGCCGTGGTTCCCCTTGCCGAGGAGTACATCCGCGCGGCGGGCCTGCAAAGTCGCGTCCGCGTCCGGCCCGGGGACATGCGTACGGTGGAATTCGGCGAAGGCTTCGACCTCGTCCTGCTGTCGGCCGTGTGCCACATGTTCGGCGAGAGCGAGAACCGCGCTCTCATCCAGCGCAGCGCCCGGGCCTTGGTCAAGAGAGGCCACCTCGTGATTCGCGAATTCATCCTCGACGAGGACCGCACCGCACCGCCCTTCGCGGCCCTCTTCGCCCTCAACATGCTGGTCGGCACCGAGCACGGGAACGCCTACACCGAGAGCGAATACCGAACCTGGATGACGGAGGCCGGGCTCACTGCCATCACCCGCCCCGACCCCACGGGCGACGTCCTGGTGGCATCGAGGATCTGATCAGCGCCGGCGGCTGGCCATGCCGCGATCGATCTCGCGCTGGGCCTCGCGTTTTCGCACGTCTTCGCGCCGGTCGTATTCCTGCTTGCCGTGGACCAGCGCCAGTTCCACCTTGACCCGACCCTTCTTTTCGTAGAGCGACAGCGGCACCAGGGTCAACCCCTTTTCCCGTACCTTGCCCGCCAGGCGATCGATCTCGCTTCGGTGAAGAAGGAGCTTGCGCCGCCTGCGTGGATCGTGGTTGCGCGCGTGGGCGAAGGCATAGACACCGATGTCCAGCTCGCACAACCACGCCTCGCCCTTCTCGACCACGGCGTAGGCATCGACCAGCGCGACCTTGCCGTCGCGGATGGATTTCACCTCCGAGCCGACCAGAGCCAGGCCGGCCTCGCAGACCTCGTCCACGGCGTATTCGTGGCGTGCCTTGCGATTGCGCGCGAGCAGCTTGCCAGCATCCGGTCGGCTCTGCCGCCCGCCTCCGCGCGCCACGCGTTCCTCGCTGCGGAAAGCCTAGACCTTGCCGTCGCCGGGCAGGCGCATGCCCTCGCCGGCCATCGCTCGGCGCAGATAGGTGGGCTTGTCGTACTCGCTCTCCTCGATCCCGAGGTGTGCGGTGGCCAGGGCGGTTTGCGGGCTCGGCGTCGCGCGGCGAGCGCTGCTGGAAGCGCTGGCGATGGGCGATGGCACGGGCGGCCGGATTACGGGACGCGAATCGGGCGCCGGCGTCGTAGGCGCAGGCGCGAGCGTCGCGCGCGCGTACATTGGCGCCGGGGTCAGCAGCGACGGCAGGGGTGGATAAAGGTGGATTTCTGTTTCTTCAATCTCCACCTCGGTGTCGGACACTTCGAGTGGCTCGGAAACCGGCGCCGAGACGCTGGCCGCAAGGAGACCTGCGGTCGCCGCTTGGCCCGGACCCGTGGCCGGTGCCGGCGCCGCGACCTGGGCCTGCGGGCCGTGCATGGGAAGGGTCATCTGGTGATCGGCCGATTTCTTGACCGTCGAACGCGCGCTCCCCGAGGAGGTCGAGGCCTCCACCGCCGCGCGGCTCTGGAATCCCGTGGCGATGACGGTGATGCGAACTTCGTCGCTGAGATTGGAATCGATGACCGAGCCGAAGATGATGTTGGCCTCGGGATCGGCCGCGTCGTGGACCAGGCTGCACGCCTCGTAGACCTCGTTCAACATCAGGTCCGGACCGCCGGTGATATTGACCAGGATGCCGGTCGCGCCGTTGATGGACACGTCCTCCAGCAAGGGCGAGGTGATGGCCATCTGAGCGGCGTCGAGCGCGCGCTTTTCGCCCTTGCCGAAACCCGAGCCCATGAGGGCGCGGCCCATGCCGGTCATGATCGAGCGCACGTCGGCGAAATCGACGTTGATGAGGCCGGGCACCATCACCAGGTCGCTGATGCCACGCACGGCGGTGAGGCAAACGCTGTCGACCATGTTGAAGGATTCGCGCAAGGTCAAACTCTTGCCGGCGAGGCCCACCAAGCGGTCGTTGGGGATGACGATCAGGGCATCGACGGACTTGGCCAGCTCGGCGATACCGGTCAGGGCCTTCTTCTTGCGCTGCAGCCCCTCGAACATGAAGGGCTTGGTCACCACGCCGACGGTCAGCGCTCCGAGCTCGCGGGCGGCGCGCGCGATGACGGGTGCGGCACCCGTGCCCGTGCCACCTCCCATGCCCGCGGTCACGAAGACCATATCGGCCCCGGCCAGTACCTCGCCGATGCGCTGGGCATCCTCGAGGGCGGCGGCGCAACCGATGTCGGGATTGGCGCCGGCGCCGAGCCCCTTGGTAAGGGTCTTCCCGATCTGGATCTTGGTCGGCGCCTGGTTGGTCTCCAGCACCTGGCAGTCGGTGTTGGTGGCCACGAAGTCCACCCCCTGGATGCCAGCCTCGATCATGGTGTTGACGGCATTGCCGCCGCCCCCCCCACGCCTACGACTTTAATCTTGGGCCCCGGAATTGGTTCGTCGAATTCGAGCATGTGAATTCTCCCTAGACTTCTTGGATCGCACGCGAAAGTGGTCGCGCCAAATTTTTTGCGTTTTTTCCCGCGCCCATTCGCCTCAGAAAGCACTTGATAACGCGCGGCGCAGTCGGCCAAACAGGCCCCGCCGCTCGGAGGGCTGCGTGGCGCGCGCGTTGCCGGCCTGCTGGACGGACGCGTATTGCACGAGCCCCACGCCAGTGGCGAAGCTCGGCGACTTGACCACGTCGGCCAGCCCGCCCACGCCCTTCGGGATGCCGAGCCGCACGGGAATGCCGAGGATGTCCTCGGCCAGTTCGGCCATGCCGGGCAACTGCGTGGAGCCACCGGTGATGACCGCGCCCGAGGCCAGGAGGTCGTCGCAGCCGAGGCGCGCGATCTCGGCCTTGACGAACGAGAAGATTTCCTCGATGCGTGGCTGGATGATGTCGCGGCAGAGCACGTGGCGCGACAGGACGCGCGGGGCGCGTCCGCCCACCGAGGCGACCTGGATGGTCTCGTCCTCGGCAACCATGCTGGCCAGGGCACAGCCCCACTGATGCTTGATCTTCTCGGCCTCGTGCGGGGGGGTCCGCAAGCCGAAGGCGATGTCGCTCGTGATCTGGTAGCCACCGAGGGGAACCACGCTGGTGTGCGCAACCGAGCCTTCGGTGAAGATGGCGATGTCCGTGGTGCCACCGCCGATGTCGACCAAGGCCACGCCCAGGCCCTTTTCGTCCTCTTCCAGCACGGCCTCGCCCGAGGCAAGCGGTTCGAGCACGATGTCGAGGACCTCCAGTTCGCAACGGCTGCAGCACTTGATCACGTTCTGCATAGCCGCGGCGGCGGCGGTCACGATGTGTACGCGCGCCTCCAGACGCACGCCGCACATGCCGAGCGGCTCGCGCACGCCGTCCTGGCCGTCGATCTTGTATTCCTGGGGCAGGACGTGGACCACGTGGCGGTCCACCGGCAAGGCGATGGCGCGCGCCAGCTCCAGCACCTTGGCCACGTCGCTGGCCCGCACTTCCTTGTCCTTGACCGCAACGGTTCCCGTCGAGTTGATGCCCTTGATGTGGCCGCCGGCGATGCCCACGTAGACCTGGGAGATCTCGCAGCCCGACATGCCCTCCGCCTCGAGCACGGCCTGATTGATGGCCGCCACCGTCGAGTCGATGTTGACGATGACGCCCTTCTTGAGCCCCCGCGAGGCATGCGTTCCGATGCCGATGATGTCCAGGCCGCTATCGCCCATCTCGGCCACCACCGCGGCGATCTTGGTGGTGCCGATATCGAGTCCAACGATGATGTCGGAGCTTCGTCTCGCCATGTTCTTGCCTACTTGCTGGTCGTTGCGCGGTTAGTTCTTCGCGATTTTCACGGTTTTGGGCTGCGTCGGTGCGGATGGCTCGGCGTCGCCCGCACGAAGGAGCACGGGAATCCTTCCGCTCTCGGGAAGATCGAGGTGCACGATTCTCAGAATGGAAAGGCCCCCCATCCCCTTCGCCAAGACAGCTTCGAGGATCTGATCGAGTTGCGCCAATTTTTTGCCGTAATTTCCCCGGCCCAGCCGAATCTCGGCCCCGCCTTCGACCAGAAAGAGGGAGAACCCGTACCCCGAATCGATGTCGACCTCGCCGACCGGTGGGCGGCCGGGGCGGTCCCGATACTGGCGCAGGACCGCCAGGGCTTCGCGAAACGCAGCCTCGCTCACGTCGCGCATCTGCGCGTAGCGAGCCCGATCGATCCCGGTCAGCACGGGCAGCCCGTCGGCCTCGTCCATGGTTGCGCGCTTGAACGGGCGTCCGGTTTCGTCGACAAGGTAAAGGCCGGAAAGCGCGGCCACGGCGACTGCGCGCCTCTCGGTAACCTCGATGACCAGGGACGAGGGAAGACGACGGCTGGCGCGCGCTGTGGCCACCCAAGGGTGGGTGGCGATGCGCGCCGCCACCGCATCGGTGTCGACACCGAGCAGCCTGTCTCCCAGGGAAACCGAAGCCAGGCGCAGCACCGCCGCCCGATCCAGATGAGGCGTGGGAGAGAAGTCGATCTCTCGGATCTGAAACCGCGGCGAATCCACGACGTGGCGAACCGCCCAGCGTCCGCCCCAACCACACGCTGCGATCACCGACAAGAGAAGCACCAGTTTGCCGACCACGCGTCCGACGCGAAGGCTCGCGCGCCCTACCCTGACGCCCACCCCGGCCACCGCGTTGGTCAGACTTCTGCGCTGGATCGCCACGCGACGGTTTCCACGCCGTCGGCGCAGAAATCCAGCGCGAGGCGATTCGACCTCAAACGCGACGGGGTTTTGCTTCAGCACGATCGCCGCCCTTCCGGCTTGGCAAAGAGCGGCCACGCCGATACGCCGGCCCACGGGAGGCTAGTGTCGCCATCTTCGCGCACAGAGCGAAGATCGCCCGACTTGCCCTTCCCTCCAAATTTTTTGCTCAGTACTGTGGCTCGAAGGTGTATTGGTATTCGAAATCACCGCCGCGACTGAGCTTCGGAAACTCGAAGTCCTTCACCGTCTTGACCAGACAATCGTTCACCTCCTTGCTCTTCAGCGTGCCTCCCACGATGCGGACGTCCTTTGCGGTGCCATCGGTGGTGAGCGTCAGCAGCAGCTCCACCGTGCCTTGGAACTTCCGCGTGTCCTTCTCGTCGAGCACATCCTGGTAGCACTTCCTGGCTGAAGCGTCTCGCTCGTCCAGCACCAGGTAGATATCGCCCAATCTTTCGGGCGGGATCCCGCCCGTGATCGGGGGTGTTTCGGGGTCACTTTGCACCCGGACGGGGCCGGCCCCGTTGCTAGATGCGCAAGCGCCCAGCGCAAGAACGACTCCCATCGCAAACAACAGCGGCTTCATCTTCATGGCCTTACCCTCCGACGTAAGGTAACCGCTGTCGGCCGGGATTTAGTCCCGCCCGCGGAGCCGTCGGTGTGCCGGACGATGGGCCGAGGGCTTCCGTAACGTCCTCGAAACATCCTCGTGGCATCTGGAGCGGTGCGCGTCGCGCGGCTACCTCGATGCTCCAGCGGCATCCTATAACCATCGATGAGCAGTGAAGCGCTTAGACAAGTCAGCCTGGAAACGATCCTGCGCCCGGGCGAGATCGTCGGGGGGCGGTATCGGGTCGATGCCCTGATTGCAGAGGGAGGAATGGCCGCTGTTTGGGCGGGAGTCAACCAGCGAACCGGGAAGCGCGTCGCACTCAAGGTCATCCTTCGATTGGTTGCCGCCCTGGGGGAAGCCGCCGAGCTCTTCCGTCGCGAGGCGTTGGCGGCGAGCAAGGTCAATCATCCCAACGTGGTCAATATCTTCGACGTCATCGATCACGAAGGCATGACGTGTATCGTGATGGAACTGCTCGAGGGGGAAACCCTCGCCGCCTACCTGGCGGCGAAGGGCCCGCTCGACCTGGAGGAGGCCGTGGCCCTGTTGTTGCCGGCCATGCACGGTGTAGCGGCCGCCAACGCCATGGGCGTCATCCACAGAGACCTGAAGCCGGGGAATATCTTCCTTTGCAGCGGGCCCGACGGGCGCTTGGTTACCACCAAGGTACTCGATTTCGGGATCTCCATGATGGCTGAACCAAGCGGCGAGACCTCGTTGGCGATCGAGATGATCGCCAAGTGCGGCACGCCGGCCTATATGGCGCCCGAGGCCATCCAAGGTTCCGCTATCGACGCGCGCGCCGATGTCTACGCCTTCGGCGTCCTCCTGTTCGAGGCGCTGACCGGAAAACTGCCATTCCCTGGTGAGGCTAATGTGGAGCTTCTCGCGCACATCCTGACCGAAGCGCCGCCCAAACTGGTCGAATACCGCCCCGATTTGCCGCCCGAGGTGGGGCTTATCGTCGATCGGGCCTTGGCCAAGGATGCAAGCGACCGGTTCCCGGATGTCGACAGCCTCATCCACGCCACCGAAGACTATCTGTTGCCGGCGCAATCCGTGACGCGCGCATTGACTCCGATGGCGGGCATCTCCTTTCGCCAGCTCATCGAATCCAAATCCGGCGCAGGGGCGCCGGCCGTGCGTGCGGTGCACGAGAATGAACCGTCGAGCCGCGTGCGCACCAGTGAAACCAGGGTGCTCTACTCGTTCGCCGGCGAACCGTTGCGCGCGATCGATAGGACGGGCATCGTCCACGCGAAGAACCTATGGATAGGTTCTGTGGTCCACTGGGCGCGCCGCAGGCTCGATGGCCTTCCCGATTCCTGGCGCCCGCTGACGCGGCGAACCACGCTTGGCCTCGCCCTCGCCCTCGCCTTCTTGTCCGCCATGGTGGTGTATCTGGCGGTTTCTCGGCCGTCCGACGGCCGTAGTCCGCAGCAAGCGCGGAGCTCTTCCCCATCCTCGACGGTGGTGCATGGGCCGACGGTTACGCCGCTTTCGATCACCCGCGCTTTGCCTGCGACACCGCAATCCCAGCAATCCCAGCAATCCCACCTTGCCACGTTCGACCAAACCGTCGCCCCGAGCGGCGGCACCGAGGGCGCGACCGAGCCGAGGCCGATCCGCGTGCCGCCACCCATGGCCAGGGGTGCGGCCGTCACGTACCGCAGCCCGATGGGCGCGGCCAGACCCCTCCCTGCTTCTCGACGGCTCCGATCTGCCGAAACGACTCGCCGAGGTCGAAGGGCGTCCCATACGAGCCGCCTCCCCCTTCCCACGGCGGGAAGGCTCTCGCCGTCCGATTTCTGAGCGAGCGCCGATTATCGTCCCGTCCGTACGATGGGACGAATGGAACACGTGCGCGTGTGTACGAGACGGGCCAGACTTGCCCGAGAATGGAGACAAGGAGGTCGCCATGACGTTGCTGGATTCCCTCAAGAAGCACACCGTGATTGTCGCCGACACCGGCGACATCGAGGCCATCGCCGGGCACAAGCCGCAGGACGCCACGACCAACCCGTCGCTCCTGCTCAAAGTCGCGCCCAAGCCGAAATACCGAGCGCTGGTCGACGAAGCGGTCCACTACGCCGGCACGCAGCCGGGCGACGAGTCGCGCCGCCGATCGGCCTTCATGGAGAAGCTTGCGGTCAATTTCGGCTGCGAGATCTTGCGGATCATTCCCGGGCGCGTCTCCACCGAGGTCGACGCGGCCTACTCGTTCGACGGCGAGGGGACCCTGGCCAAGGCCCGCGCCATCATCGAGCTCTACCGCAAGGCGGGCATCGACAAGGAACGCATCCTCATCAAGGTAGGCTCTACCTGGGAGGGCATCCGCGCCGCCGCGCAGCTCGAGAGCGAAGGCATCCATTGCAACATGACCCTGCTTTTCTCGTTTGCCCAGGCGGTGGCGGCGGCCGAAGCAAAGGTCACGCTCATCTCTCCCTTCGTGGGGCGAATCTACGACTACTACCTCAAGGAACGTGGCGTGAAAGACATTCCACCGGATCAGGATCCGGGCGTGGCGTCGGTGGTGCGCATTTACAACCACTACAAGAAATTCGACTACAAGACCCAAGTCATGGGCGCGAGCTTCCGCAAGGCCGAACAGGTGATGCTGCTGGCCGGCTGCGATTTGCTCACCATCAGCCCCGACATCCTCGCCGATCTGGAAAAGCGCGAAGGCGAGCTTCCCCGCCGACTGTCGGTCGCATCGGCCAAGGCCAGCGATGCCGAGCCACTTCACCTCGACGAGAAGGCCTACCGATTCATGCACAATCAAGACGCCATGGCGGTCGACAAGCTTGCCGAAGGAATCCGACACTTCTACGCCGACGCGCGCAAGCTCGAGACTTGGGCCGCGGAATTTCTCGCCAGGGCCGCGTAGTCCGCGTGGGTCGGGCGGTTCGTGTCGATTACGACGACCGAGTCCACTCCCCACCGGAATCGGGGCCGGCAGAACGTATCTGGTAAAGCGCGTTCGAGGATCTTGCTGCGCTCTCCGACCGCCTCTCGGGAAGAGAGGCCACGCGGGGCCAACCATCGTCGACACCTTCAGACGTGCCGACATGCGCCTTCTGTTCCACGAACGCCGCCGGATAAAGAGAGCGCAGGAGGTCGAAGACGAGAAAGACGCTGGCCGATCCCAGCATCAGCGAGGCGATTCCCAGCGGAACCGGCAACGAACCGAACAGAAACGAGAAATAGCTTGTGAACGAGGCCCCGATGACGAGCACAGAAACCCAGAAGTGCCGCGGCCTCACGAAAGCGTAAAGAACACCGATCACGTCGCCGAGAAATATGTAGCGCTCGTGCATGCGAGGGAGCAAGAAGGGGGTCAGACAGGAAAACACCATCGCTTCCTGGATGGTCAGAATCGCCGTCGTGCGCTTGCCCGTATAAAGGCAGGCAACGACGGTCATGAAGATTACGGCGATGGCAAACCACAATCCGAACGGGCCGAACCAACGGCCACTGTCGGGCAACAGATTGAAGATGGACGGGGCATTCATGGTCAGGGACGTGTAGATCCCGGTCTGCCTCGGATAGATCACCAGAAGGTCGCCAAGAGAGCATCCCGCGAGCCACGCCGGCACCAAGGATGCGAAGAACACCAGGGGGATGGGCAGCAGGGACCGCCAAGGGCATTCCTTGCGCAGCACCCATACGCCGAGCAATGGAAGGAGGAAAATGGCCTGCAATTTGATGGCAATCGCCAAACCGAAAAGCGTCGTCGCGAGGTAATGGCGCCTGCCGAGGGCTGCGACCAAAGCCAGCATCAACGGCGCGGTGAAGACCATGTCGCATTGGCCCCAAAGAGCGCCGTTGAATACGACCGTCGGGGTGCTGAGGAGCGCGAAGGCGGCGACAATGGCTCTGAGCTTGCTTCCGCGGACCCGATAGACGATGAACGCCACGGCCGCCGCAGAAATATAGTCGCAGAGTACCGAACAAAGCTTGATCATCACCACACGGCCGAAGGGAAGCTTGGTGATCAGCCAAAGCAGGTAGATGTACGTCGGGTTGTAATCGATGTTCCCGGTCTTCAGCGCCTGTGCAAGTCCGAGCTTGTCGATGCTGGAACACCATACAAGACTGAAGCCGTCCAAATCGCCACTGTGAAAGCCGAACAGTTGCACCCGGATAGCGATCGTGATCACAACCCCGACCGCAACCAGCAACGCCGCCCGGCCGTGCTTCCGCACCCGGCGAACCAGATACGCGGCGAGGATTCCTTCCGTGCCGCGCCCCTGCCTCAAGGTGCTGATGTCGTGCATCTTGGTCCTTTCTCCCTTCCCCTGCACAACCCGGGCCACGCGATCTCGCCGGCAATGCTGGCCGCGTGGCCGCTAGCACGACATGCGGCCTGGAATCACGCCATTTGCGTCGTGGTCATGTCGTATCAATCGCGCCTCGATAGAACCATGTAGCGCTCGAATTTCTTGACCTCGAACCTCCCCATGTCCAGCCTGTCGGCCTCCGCTGAGGCGGCGACGATGACCGGTGCCGAGTCGCCGCAAGTCTGCAGACCGAACTTATAGCGACCGAAGGACGAGACCCCTTCGAACTCCGCCCCTTGATTCTCGTACCGGACGGTTTGCGCAAAAAGGCGGGGATCTTCCTTGGTGTAGAAGAGCACGAAGATGTAGGGCATGTTGACCGTTCCGGTGATACAGATCTCGCCCTTGGTTTGCAGTGTGGCGTAGGTGATGGCTTCGCCGAACGACGCAAAGAAAGGCTCGGCTGCAGCCTTGCGATAGGGTCCGAAATAGGCAGACGCGAAGCCCAGCGACGAGATCGAGACCAGGATGCAACCGAGGATGGCCAAAGGGCGGTATTTCCACAGCAGGGAGCCGGCAACGGCCGCACAGTAGAGGAAAGGAAAGATGGCGATGTTGGCGCGGTTGGTGTTCACATTCACAAAGGCCGTCAGCACCATGGCAGCCACACACCAGGCAAGAACCGGGAACGATGGGTGAGGTGTGCGACGCACGTGGTTGCCGACTAGCAATGCGAAACCGGCCAGCGCCAAGAAGGGGGAAAACCAGTAGCAGATCCCGTAGCCCGGGATGGTGTTCCAGATCAGTCCGTCGTCCTGCTGCCGAAACAGCTCGGCGGCGTGGCCCACATTGTCGGCAGCCTGTCGGAAAAACTCGGCCGAAAAGAAGTGGAGATTGCCCATCGTCTGGAAGCGCGGCAAGCCCGTCAGCCGTGGGACGCTGAAGAGAGGGGTTTCTATCGAGCGCCAGCCCAGGCTGTTCACTGCCACGTAGAGACCGATGGGAACGGCCAGCACGACGAATGCCGCCGCCGCGACAAGGAGCGTTCGCGTCGGCCACAGTCGCCGGCGCAGGCCATGGCCTAGCACGATGGCGATGAAGACCGGCACCACGACGTAGGCCGGCCCATACGCGTAAAAAGCCAGCGCGTACAGGACGGCGGCCGCCACCAGCCACCGAGGACGCAGCACCGAGCGCACGAGAAAGACCGTGGCCGCCAGAAAGACGAAGGGGAACAGATTGCAATCGAGCCCCCAACGCGAAACCATGATGTGCCACGGACTGACCGCGAGCAGAACGCAGCCGATACGCGCCGTCTGCCGGTCGATCGTATCGCGCAGGAGCATATAGAAGAGCGGTATTGCCGCCACCCCAGCGAGCAGAAAGGGAAGCCGCGCCGACCAGACCGCGAGCCCGAAAAGCCAGATGAAAGGCGCCTCGACGTAGGAAGCAAGCGCGTACATTCCCGAGCCCCACGACACCAGCATCACGGGCAGGTGGAATCCATGGCGGTCGACGCCGTAGTGGACGAGCGAAAATGCATCGTAGGCCGTCGAGGCCTCGTCCTGGTTCAGACCCGGCGGGAGCGTGCCGAACTGCCACAGGCGGAAGGCCAGCCCGATGGCGAGCGCCACCAGCAGCACCGGATCGACGCGGCCGATAGCGGTGCAAACCTGTCCGTACTTTCGAACCATCAAGCGCTTTACGTCGACCACGTCGCCAATCCGGTGCAAGGACCGGGCCTGCCGTTTGCGTGGCGCACGATTACAGGCAAACGGCTTCGCGAATCCTTTGCGGCCCGCCTGGCTCCAAGTCGAGGTACAAAGGAAAGGAGCAGGAATGAAGAAGTTGACACATGCAAAGGCCAAACCGTGCTGCCCGAGTCCGGAGAAGACCGCGCAGTGTTGCGCCAAGGCTTCTCGACTGGTGGCAGGTTGCCACGACTAGGGTGAAACGAAGGGTGGCGGTCGGCCATCGACCGGCCGCCACCGCCGAATGCAAGGAGATGGGTCATGAGTGCGAACGTCAAAGAGATTCAAGCCGAGGACTACGAACGCGAGGTGACTGGGGCGAGCCAGCCCGTCGTGCTCGACTTCTTCTCGTCCGAGTGCCCGCCCTGCGAGGCCCTGGCGCCGAAATACGAGGCCGTGGCCGATCGCTTCGCCGGCCGCGTGCGGTTCCTGAAGCTGTTCCGGCAGGGCAGCCGCGAGCTGGCCGCCAAGCTGGGCGTGACCAGCAGCCCGACCTTGCTCTTTTTCAAGGACGGCAAGGAGCTCGGACAGCGTTTGACCGGCGATATCAAGCGCAGCGAAATCAAGGCTGGGGTGGAAGCCCTGCTCGGGTGACGCCATGGCGGAACGCTACGATTTGGTGGTCATCGGCGCTGGCCCCGCGGGGCTGACGGCCGCGATCTACGCCGCCCGCGCCCGGCTTCGAACCCTCCTCCTCGACGAAGGACTGCCCGGCGGTCAGGTAAAGACCACGCACAAGGTATCCAACTATCCCGGCTTTCCCGAGGACGTGACGGGAACCGAGCTGGCAGCGCGCTTTACCAAGCAGGCCGAGCGCTTCGGCGCCCGCATCGCCCGCGCGGTGGAAATCACCGACATGGACCTCAAGGGCAAGGTCAAGCGCTTCGTGCTCGACGAAGACGAAGAGATCGACGCCACCGCGGTCGTCGTCGCCACCGGCGCCCGGCCGCGCCCGCTCGGTATTCCGGGCGAATCCGACTTTCGCGGCCGAGGCCTTTCTTATTGCGCCACCTGCGACGGCGCCTATTTCGAGGGCAAGGACATCCACGTCATCGGCGGCGGCAATTCCGCGGTCGAGGAGTCGCTGTTTCTGACCCAGTTCGCGCGAAGCCTGACCATCATCCACCAGTTCGACGAGTTCCAGGCCGAGCCGGGGACGGCCAAGGAGGCGCTGGACAATCCCAAGATCAAGGTGCTGTGGAGCCACGAGCCGCGCGCCTTCCTGGGCGATGCCGCGGTCGACCGCGTCCGGGTCGAGAATCTCAAGACTCACGAGGAGCGGGAGCTGAAGACGGACGGGGTGTTCATCTTCGTGGGCATGGTGCCGAGGACCGAGCTGCTCCAGGGCGTCGTTCCGCTCGACCAATGGGGGTGCGTGGAAACCGACGAGGCGATGGCCACCTCCGTTCCCGGCCTTTACGCGGCCGGCGACATCCGCGTCAAGAGGTTCCGCCAGATCACGACCGCAGTCGCCGACGGCACCATCGCGGCCCTGGCGGTGCAGAAGTTCCTGCGCGACAGCCGCTGATACGGCGCGGGAGGCGCTCCTGCCCTTCAGCCCGACCGACTCCGTGCTGGCTCAGAGAACTTCGCTCCAGGAGTAGCGGGTGAAGCCCCCTGTGCTCGTGCGCGCAGCGCAGACGCAAGGCCGAAATCGAGCAGCATCACCCTGGCGGCGGGCGTCACTACCACATTGCCGGGCAAAGCCCAAGGTAAAGGGGGCGATTGCGATCCGTGCGCGGTCGCAAGCACCCGCGCAACCTGCGCACACAGTAGCCCAGCCAGGACCGGCTCCACATCGACATGCCTGCCCATGGACCGGCGTACCCCACACGAGATCCGCCCTGGAAATTCCCTCGCCCCGGTGCCATCGTCCTGTCGTGGAGGCATCATGAGGTACCCTTGGCTCTTCATCGGCATCGCCTGCGCCCTCGCCTCGCCGAAGCCGGCAAGCGCGACGGAGGCGGCGCCCAGCCCGCCCACGCCGAGTCTGCCCTCGGTGAGACAAGTCGTCGACCGGCTCAACGACCTTTATCGCGCCGACTCGTCGCACGCGCACATGACCATGAAAGTCGTCACCGACCGCTATCGCCGCGAGCTGACCCTGGAGGCGTGGACGCGCGGGAAGAAGGAAGCCCTCGTGGTGGTGCGCGCCCCGGCGCGCGAAGCCGGCGAGGCAACCCTGCGCTCGCTGGAGGGCCTGTGGAGCTATGCCCCGCGCGCCGACCAGCTGGTGCGCATCCCCACCTCGTTGCTGTCCGACAACTGGATGGGCAGCCACTTCACCAACGACGATCTCATGCGCGAAACCGACTTTATGAAAGACTACGACGCGACCCTGGCCTGGCATGAAGAAGGTGGCAAGCATCTGCTGCAAGCCACCCTCAGACCCAAACCACGGGCACCGGTGGTGTGGAGCCGAATCACCTTCCTGCTCGATCCCAGCGACGACCTGCCACTGCGCGCGGACTACTTCGACGGCGACAAGATCGTGCGCACGCTCAGCTACGCCGACCCGCACGAGGTGGCCGGCCGCCGGGTGCCGTTCACCATGGTCATGGTGCCCGCCGACAAACCGGGGGAATCCACGCGCGTCGAGTACCAGGATCTCAAGTTCGGGGTCACGGTCGACCCCAGCCTGTTCACGCAGCGGGGGCTGCGCCGGGTCGCCAAGCAATGATCCGCCTGGCCCTGCGCAACCTGGCTCGCAATCGCTGGCGCAGCGGATTGACCTTGTCCGGTGTGGCCGTCGCCGTGGCCATGCTCATCTGGAGCGACGGTTTGATGCAAGCCTTCTATGGAACCATGATCGAGAGCGTCACCTCCATGCAGCTTGGCGACGTGCGCATCGAATCGCAGGCTCACGCCCGGGAGAGCTCGATCTACGACGCTTTCCCGGCCACCCCCGCGCTGCTCGAACGCGTGCGCCGCGTGCCCGGAATCGCGGCCGTCGCCCCACGCCTTTTGACCTACGGGCTGCTCGGGCACGAGGCACGTTCGCAGGGCGCGCTGGTGCTCGGGGTCGATCCCAAGGCTGAGGCCAAGGCCGGCGACGTAGCGAAGTCGGTCGTGGCGGGTACATGGCTTTCGCCTGAGGTCGCGGCCAAGGGTCGAGCCAAGCAGGTCGTGCTCGGGCAAGACCTGGCGAATTTGCTTTCGGCCAAGGTAGGCGACCAACTCGTGGTGCTACTGCAGGCGGCCGACGGTGGCATGGGCGACGACCGTCTGCGCGTGGTCGGGATCGCCCGCACCGGCACCGGCGATCTCGATCGGCAAGCGGCATGGATGAGGATCTCGGATGTCGCGTACCTGGCGGCTCTCGATAGCCAAGCCCACGAGCTCGTGGTTCGACTCGATCGTGGCGCCGATCTCGACCAGGCCGCGGCGGCCATACGCGCGGCCATCGCCGGGAGCGCGGGGCCGAAGCTGGTCGCGCGCACGTGGCAGGAACTGGTCCCCGACCTGCGCCAGATCATCGGCCTGACGAAGCTCTCGATGATCGTGCTCTACGCCATCGTCTATTTCATCGCCGCGCTCGGCGTTCTCAATGCCCAGCGCATGACCGCGCTCGAGCGCAAGCGCGAGTTCGCGGTGATGATGGCGGTGGGCGTGACGCCCGCGCGTCTCGCCTCCTTGGTGGTGGTCGAGGCCGTGCTGCTCACGGGGATGGGCGCGGTCATCGGGGTGCTGCTCGGCGTGGGCGTGTCGGCCTACCACGCCCACGTGGGCCTCAACCTAGCGGCCCTGGGATCGCAGGGGTTCAGTTACGGCGGTGTCAACTTCCACGCGCGCATCTTCTTCGTCATCCGGCCGGTGATGGTCGTCCTGCCCGCGCTGGCCGTGCTGGCGGTGGGCGTCGTGTGCGGACTGTGGCCGGCGCTGTCGAGCGCGCGCCTCAGACTCGCCGCCGCCATTTCCGGGAGGGCCTGACCGTGCACGATCTCCGACTCGGCTGGCGGAACCTGTGGCGCAACCGGACCCGCACCTTGATATCCGCGACCGCCATCACCCTGAGCTTCGCCGGCCTTCTCACCACCTTCGGGGTCTCGGACGCGTCCTACGACCAGGTGCTGGCTGCGGCGGTGCGGAGCGCGGGCGGCAGCGTGTTGATCCATGCCGAGGGTTGGCAGCGCAGCCGCGCGGCCGATCTACTCATCGCCGACCCCGCGAAGGTCGCGGCCACGGCCCGCGATATGCTGGGCGTGCGCGGCGTGATCCCGCGCCTGATCGTGCAGGGCCTGCTGAGCTCGCCGCGTGGGGCCGAGGCGCTGCAACTTCGGGGCATCGACCCCAGGGCCGAGGCCGCCCTGCTCGACCTCGCTCCCTACGTGGCCGAGGGATCCTTCCTGGCCCCTCGCGACACCCACCCGCTGGTGATCGGGCACAAACTCGCGCAAAAGATCGAGGTGAAACTGGGCGATCGCGTGGTGCTCACTGCCGCCGGCCCAAAGGGCGACCTTACGCGCGCGCTGTTTCGCGTGTCGGGAATCTTGCGTCCGCACAGCGGCCTCGATGACGGCGTGGCGTTCACCACCCTCGCGGCGGCGGCCGAGGCGATCGGCGCGGGCGCCGCCCGCACCGAGATCGGTCTCGTGCTCGCGAACGATGCCAGCCGAGACAAGGTTGCCCGCGCGCTACGTAAGCAGCTTGCCATCGGCGGCGGGCGCCTCGAGGTGCTGACCTGGGACCAGGCGCTGCCCGAGCTTCTCGGCGCCATTCGCGCCGACAAGTCCTTCGCCTGGCTGTTCGGGCTGGTGGTGTTCGTCATCATGGGCTTCGGTATCGCCAATACCTTCCTGATGTCGGTGCTCGAGCGCGTGCGCGAACTGGGCCTGCTGTCCGCGCTGGGGCTGACGCCGGGACGGACGGCGCGCCTGGTGCTGGCCGAGACCGCCGTGCTCACCAGCTTTTCGGTGGCGGGGGGCTATGTGCTGGCGCTGCTGGTTCACCTCTACCTCCACCGCTTCGGCGTCGACCTGGCGGGGCTCTCGGGAATGAAGGTGGAACTGGCCGGCGTGATGGTCCAGGATCTGCGCCTGCGCAGCGTGATCGATCCGTGGCGCTGGCTCTCGGGCGGCGTCGGTGTGGTGGCCATCGTGTTGCTCAGCGCTTGCTACCCCGCCTTCAAGGCGGCCCGGCTCGACCCGGTGCAGGCGATGCGAACCTATGAATAGCGGAGGCATGATCCCAGTGAGCGGCGACAGCGTGATCAGAACCGAGAACCTTTCGCGCACGTACCGACAGGGCGCGGTCGAAGTGCACGCGCTACGCGAGGTGGACTTCACGTGCAAGCGCGGCGAGTTCGTCGCCCTCGCCGGGCCTTCGGGATCGGGCAAATCGACCCTTCTCAACCAGCTCGGAACCCTCGACGCCCCGAGCTCGGGAAACATCGTCATCGCGGGATACCAGGTGACCGGGCTCGGCCGGGCCGAAGCCGCGCGCTTTCGTCTGCAGCACGTTGGCTTCGTGTTCCAGGCCTATAACCTCTTGCCCGTGCTCACCGCCTACGAGAACGCGGAGTACACCCTGCTCCTGCAAGGCGTGCCGGAGGCCAAGCGACGCGAGATCGTCGTGCCCTTGCTCGAACGCGTGGGGCTGGGGACGATGCTTGCGCGACGCCCGCACGAGCTATCCGGAGGCCAGCAACAGCGCGTGGCCGTGGTGCGCGCCATCGCTCCCAAGCCGGCCTTCGTACTCGCCGACGAGCCAACCGCGAACCTCGACAGCGAAAGCTCGTCGTCGCTCCTGGCCCTGCTCGAGGAGTTCAACCGACGCGACGGCATCACCTTCGTGCTCGCCTCGCACGACGCGCAGGTCATCGCGCGCGCGCGGCGGGTCGTGCGCCTGCGCGACGGGCGCATCGTCGCAGACGAGATCAACCACCGTGGCGATTCCGAAACGGAGCGGGTCCGAACCTGATGCGCGCGCGGGTCGTGCTGGCGGTCGCGTTCCTGCTCGCCGCCGAGGGAAGGGCGCCAGGAGCGCAGAATCTGATCGAGGGCGCCAACGGCAAGCTCGCTCTCGGGGGTTACGCATTCACGCTGGGCGGCCTGCAAGAGCTGAGGTTCGACCTCGGCCCGGGCGCTCCCGTGCCTCCCCCTGTGGATCATCTCGGACTGTCCGAGACCGTGCTGCGTCTGGAATGGAATGCCGACCTCGGCGAGCACGTCACGGCCGAGGTCCACCAGCGCCTCTTTCTGCGTGTCAGCAGCGACGCGCTCGGCGGACAGAAACTGGGCCTCGGTGCCAGTGCCGTACCGCGACGGACGGTCGACCTGCGATCGGTCGCGTACGACGAAGATCGCCTGCTGCTCGAGCACGACATCGATCGTCTGGTCATGCGCGCGGCCCTCGGCGATTTCGACATCAGCCTCGGCCGCCAGGCCATCACCTGGGGCTTCGCCACGCTGTTTCCGGTCGCCGATCTGTGGACCACCTTCAGTCCCTTCGAGCTCGACACCTCGCAGAAGCGAGGCGTCGACGCGCTTCGCGTCCTCTACTCGCATTCGTCCTCGCTCGAATTCGAGGGCGTCGTGGCCGACCGGGGCACCCTGCGCGACCTCTCGGGTGGCGTGCGCGCCGTGGCCTACCTTCCATCCACCGATGTCTACGTCGCCCTCACCAAGCAGTGGCGCGAGATGATCGCCTTCGGCGGCGCGGGCGCGGTGCTCGGCAGTTTCAAGCTGCGGGCCGAGGTCGCCGGGCCCTACGATCTCGACATCGCCGAGATGTCGCGACCGCGCGGGTCGGTCGGGGTCGACTGGCTGCACCGCAAGCTCACCCTGACCCTGGAGGCGCACTACAGCGGGACCGGCGCGGCCCACGCCTCGGACTACGTCACGCTCCTGACCACTTCGCCGGTGTTCGCGCGGGGGGAAAGCTATCTGCTCGGTCGCTGGTACGCCGGGGCGGCCGCCAACTGGAAGATCTCCGAGCTGTTCCGGTTCGTCTTCACGGTGCTCGGCAACTTGCAAGATCCAAGCGCCGTGCTGGCCGGCGCCCTGACCTACCAGGTCGCGCAGGAAACCGCCCTGTCACTGGGGGCGTTCCAGGGCCTGGGCAAGATTCCGCTCATCGGCGCCGCGCCCGAGCTACGCAGCGAGTTCGGCGCCGTGGGAGGGCTCTACTACCTCGCGCTTTCGAGCTTCTTCTGAGCCAAACCCGCTGCTCTTGCTTTCCCACGACGCCGGCAGTAGCTTGCGGACGTTTCCCGCCCCACGTGGCATCGCGAGTCTCATTCACGAACTGCTTCCAATGGCCAACCTGAAGGCGATGAAGGACACCATTCGGGCACTGCTTCATCGCGCATGGGCCTGGCTTCGAGAGTGGCCGTTCGTGAAGCACGCTTTCCCCCTGGGGATCCTCGCTGCCCTGCACGTCGCCGTCATGGAACGAGGGCTGCGTGGCAGCAAAGGCATCCCCGTTAGCACCATCCCGTTCGACTTCCTGGATTCGTATTCCCGTTTTCTCATCTTCATCTCCGACACCCTGCGCGCCGGAGCCCTTCCCATTTGGTTCCCGTACGGGCACGCCGGTACCCCGTTCCTGGTCAATCCGCAGTCTCAGCTTTGGACACCGGTGACTTGGGTGCTTTCCGTATTGCCCGGCTACAGCCTCCTCGTGGCACAGTGGCAAGAGCTGCTGACCATCCTCTTCGGGTCCATAGGCGCTTACTTCCTCGCGTACAATCTATGGGCGCGGAGGTCGTCGGCCTTGTTGGCGGCCATCGCCTTCAATTTCACGAGCGCGCGGCTGTGCAATGCCCAGCACATGGACATCGTCACCGCCTTTTCCATCTTTCCGTGGATCTTCTGGGCCATCAAGCGACTGGCCCAGGGCAAGCCGTGGGCCACGCCCGTTCTTGGCGTGTTTTTGGGTCTGCTGGTCGTCAGTGGTTATCCAGGCGTCGTTCTGCTCTGCCCTTTGTGGTTTGGGGCGTGGGCCCTCTGGCTGCTCGCAAGCGAGTGCGGCGACCGGAAGACGCGGAAAAAGTTCGTCCTGGGCCTCTGCCTCGGCTTCGCGCTGGCCGTGGGGATCTCGTCCGGCTACTGGCTGTCCGTTGCGACCAACATCAGTGCGTTCACGCGAGGGGAACCTCTAACCACCGATGCGGCGCTCGCGCAAAGCCTCTCGCCTTCCGATCTATGGCACCTGCTCTACGGGACTCCGGTTTCCCTCGTTCCCAACGGCGAAACGACCGATATGTCGATGCGTGGGCTCTATTTCGGGGTGGTCGCCCTGGTTCTTGCCCTCTACGCTCTCGTCGCCCACCGCGGCCGCGCCACCACGGTGCTCGGCGTGGGATTTCTTCTGGCTCTTCTCATGAGCATGGGAAGGGGATTCTTCGCGCGCGTGGCTTTGCACGACTACCTACGAATTCTCAACCTGTCCCGATTTCCCGCCGGGGACAGCCGCGCGGTTGCCGTGCTGGCGGCAAGTCTCTTGGCCGGCGGAGGTCTGGCCAACCTGCTGGCCAAACCGGACGACAGACGGCACTTTTCGCGCATGCTCCTCGGCAGCCTGGCCATTCTGCTGATGGGGGTGTGGTGGCTGGGGAGCGCCATCTACCCCGGTACCGCGGCCGGGGTGATGCACGACAAATTCGCTAGTGTCGTCTTCGTGGAACTGCTGGTGGTGTCGATAGCCTGGATTGGCGTTCAGCGTTTTGCCCGCGCGCCGGCCCTTGCCATCTGTCTGCTCGTGGCGAGCGGGGTCGACATGGGCGTGCATGCCGGCACCGTGACGGACATGTGGTTGGTTCCTTCGGAAGGTCGAACCGAGCAGTTCAGGGACATTCGCAGCACGACCTTCGATCCAGCCAAGGCCCTGGTACCGAGAGTGGACGCCAAATCGCTGATCGACGTCCGCTCCAACGATGCCTATCTCGACAAGAGCTTCTACTTGGCTACGTACGCGCCATTCCGATTGAAACGCCTCGACGTTCTGATCGCGAATGGCTTTCGCGACTTCCTGCTCCAGGGAAAGAGAGTCGTCGGTTTCGTGGGAGACCCACCGCCAGACGAAGGAGAGCCCTTCCAGCAAAAGGCGATTGCCGTCCAGTTCCAGATTACGCGTTACCTGCCGGATCGGGTGGACTACGTCGTCGATGTTCCGGTTCGCACCACGCTGGTCTTCAATGAGGTGTATTTTCCGGGTTGGCGCGCTCGGGTCGACGGAAAGGCCACGGCGCCCATGCACGAGGCTGCCGGCGGCCTCCGTGCCCTGACCATCGAGGCTGGCCATCACACGATAGCGTCGCGCTTTTCGCCCTGGACTTTCTGGTTGGGACTCGTGACGACTCTCCTGTCGTGGGGATTGGCGCTGATTTGGGTGGTTCGGACGACGCTATTTTCGCACCCCACGAAAGCGTGAGGCGCTCACGGTCGTCGCGACGATCGCATGGTGGCCCGTGGCCATAGCGGACCCTCTATGCCGACGGTGCAGAAGAACGCGAGCCTCCAATCTACGATCGAGCCTTCCCGGTCATGCGCCCCCGCAGCCAACCTTCGACCTGTTCCCGCGATAGTGTGCCCGAAGCGATTCCGATGAACAATTCGTAGAGTTCATCATCCGAAGCATTGATCTCTGCCCCATCGACGAGGACGAATACTTCGGTCGCGGCTGCGGCGACGCGCTTGTTCCCATCCACGAAGGCGTGTGCAGAAGTGAGATGGAATGCGTACGCAGCTGCACACCCCACGAGATCGGCGTTCTCGTACCATGCACGGTTCTCGGCAGCGATCAGCGCCGATTCCAGTGCCCCTTCATTAAGTTTGCACGGGGGCTCGCCAAGAGGCTGCGCATTCTCGAAGGCTTCCACAGCGGTATCGTCGAGGAAATCAAGGCCCGAGGAGCGATTTATGGTGACCCCGTCCAGCGATCCATCAGGGCGCACAGTGACCTGCAGCTCCGTGACCAAGACCTTCCCGCCGTAGAGCGAGCCGTCGGGATCGTGTCTCCGGTACTCCTCGGCAGGTTTCCAGTGCTCGGCTACGTTCTTCTTCTTTGATTGAAGTAGGTCGCGTACACCCACCGTTTCGCGTTGAGAGCCGCCTCGTCTCTAACTACGGTGACGGGGTCGGCAGGGGAAGCCTTCGCCTCGACCGGCTTTTCCAGGCAACGGGCCGGCATCGATACGGGCGACCGTGCAGTGGCGCAGGCCGCAGCCTGCGCCACCACGACTGTGGCAAAGAGCGCCACTGGTCCGTTCATGGTCTACCGATCATTCGTCCGTCGAACGCTTTGCCGTTCAGCAGCAGGGGCGCCGCCGAGCCGGCACCTCGATTCTGCAGGATTTCACGGCGGCCACCCTGACTGCTGCAACGGCTTTATGGCGGTCGCGTGCCGAGAAGGTCATCTGCCATAAAGAGTGGAGAGTTGATGTGATACCCGACGAGAATCGCACGGTCTCCTTGGATTCGCCAGATGAACTCTTCGTTAGCGGGTCCCTTCTCAAACTGAGAAGCGTATCCAAAGGTCACCGTCCGTCCTCCCGTTCCTGAAAATACTTTCCACGCGGGCGGTTTCGACGACTGCCACGCGCCGAGCTTTCGGCCGATTCCCTCCATCAGCTTTGCGAAGTCGACCTCGGTCGTGGACTTTTGGAACTCCGGTGCTGCCTCTCTGTAGATGCGAGTGAATTCGCCACCAGCGGCACGCCTCCGGAACGCCTGAGTTCCCATTTCGGCAGTTTCTCGCGACCTCGCACATCCATCCGCCAGGACGGACAAAGCCAGCACCGCGATTCCGAGCCATGCGCTTCGTTTCATAGTTCCTCCGATCCGCCGAACGCCTTGCCGTTCAGCGGCGGCGGTGCCGCCGAGATGGCTTCTCGATTCTACACGATTTCCCTGCGGCACCGCCGTCTGTTCTTTTTGCTTGCACTCCGTACGAGCGCTGCAACGGCTTGTTAGCCGGCCCATGGCGTGTTACATTGTAGCACATGAAGCACGGAACATTGACCCTCAGGCTCGATGACGACCTGGAACGCGATCTCGATCGCCTGGCGAAGCAGACAGGGCGGACGCGCAGTGACCTGGCACGAGACGCGCTTCGACGTCAACTGTCTCTCCTTCGCTTCGAACGCCTCCGGAATATGGTCCTTCCGTTTGCCGAGGCTCGTGGACTCTTGACCGACGAGGACGTCTTTTCGGCCGTGTCGTGAGGGTCTTTCTCGACACCAATGTGCTGGTCAGCGCGTTCGCGAGCCGCGGAATATGCGCGGACCTGCTGCGCCACATCCTCGTCGAACATGAACTAATCACCGGCGAGGTTGTGTTGACCGAGCTCAAGCGAACCTTGCTCAAGCGAATCAAGGTGCCGCCCAATGTCGTCGCCGAGATCGAGGATCTTTTGCGCGACCATCAGGTCGTCGCCAAGCCTCGGCGGCATCTTGACCTTGGGTTGCGCGACGCCGATGATGAATGGATTGTTGCTTCCGCCGTGGTCGGTAAGGCAGATGCTTTGGTCTCGGGTGATCGGGACATATTGGAGACGATCATTCACTTACCGGTCCGGGTTTACAGTCCACGTCAGTTTTGGGAACAGGGTCACAAAGAGAGGCCCGCCTAGTCAGAATGGAACGACCGACTCACACCGGGACCGAGGGTTACGCTCAAGCCCGGTGAAGAACCCAAGACGCAGAGCCACAACGGAGGAGTCGGTCATGAACAATTGTACTCGATATCTGGGCCTGGATGTTCACGCTGAGACCATCACCGCTGCCATCGCCGAGGGGCGCCGACAGATTCGCAGCCTGGGCAAGTTTCCCAATCGCCCCGAGGCCGTGCGCAAGCTCATCGAGAAGCTCGGCGGCGGCAAGAGTCTGAAGGTCTGCTACGAGGCCGGCCCGACGGGCTACGCCTTGTACTGGCAGCTCACCAAGCTCGGCGTCGACTGTGAGGTCATCGCACCGTCGCTCATCCCCAAAAAGGCCGGCGACAAGGTGAAGACCGATCGTCGCGACGCCGAAAAGCTCGCCCAGTCCTACCAGGCCGGCGACCTCACGCCGGTCTGGGTCCCCACGCCCGAGCACGAGGCCTTGCGAGATCTCGTGCGCCAGCGGGCTGCCGCGAAGGCCGACGAGAGCCGCGCCAAGCACCGCCTAGTCAAGCACCTGCTTCGTCGCGGCCTGCGCGAACCCGACGAGAGTGGCGCCTGGACGCATCCGTGGTGGCGCTGGGTGCAGTCGCTCGAGTTCGAGCACGAAGCCCAGCAGGTTGCACTTGCCGACTGCGTCGCCGAGGTGCTGCACATGGGTGAGCGGCTACGAGGCGTGGCCAAGCTCACCGCCGTCACCATCGTCACCGAGGTCGGAACCTTCAAGCGCTTCCGCCGGCCGACCGAGATGATGGGGTACACCGGTTTCGTGCCGTCGGAATATTCCAGCGGTGGACGTGAATCCAAGGGCCGTCTCACCCGCACCGGCACGCGCACCTGCGCCACGTGCTGGGCGAGGCCGCCTGGCACGCACGCCATCGGCCGTGGCTGAACCTTCGCATGAAGAAAGTGCTACCGACGCTGCCGGCCGGTGTGGCCGAGATTGCCTGGAAGGCCCAGGAGCGCCTGCACCGCAAGTTCACCAAGATGACCTACTGTCGCAAGCCCGCCGGCAAAGCGGCGGCAGCTGTTGCGCGCGAGCTGGTGGGCTTCATCTGGGCCATCGGAACCCTGGTCGAGTCACGCCTGTACAACGACGGTAAGACCCGCGCAGCGTAGGGCACTCTGGGTTGATCAACCGATGAAGCGAAGACTGAACGGCCGAGGCAGCACGGAAAGGAGAATCCTCGAAAATGAGCGTTATGCGGTCAAACCCGCGGTGCCTAGTCCGAGGCAGCTCCCGACGAATGAAGACTGTGACGTAAGCCATCCCGGCGAAACCCTCGAATATCAGCTTGATCACCGTCGACAAAGCTAGCCCTCGGCCGCTCACTCTTCGCTTCACCCCAACCACACGGAGGCAGACACGGAAAAGACAGAGAGCTAAGAATTCCAGTTGCGGGGTCGTTCCATATCAACGGCTTGGCGTTCAGCGGCCGAGGGGAGCGCACGTTGCCATCCATTCTTTGGGTCGCAAATTTGGACGCTCTTACGCTCGACTCTCAGTCGACGGGCACTCCATGCTTCGCATCGCATTCATGCTATTGGCCTGGATGGACTACAACAGGGGTATCGTGCTCGCGACCGCGAATGATCGCGATAAGGTCCCTCCCGAGCTACTACGTCCTGGCAGACTGGACGCGATCTTCTTGTTTGAACTTCCGACAACGGAGGAATGCGAGAAGATCTTGATGATTCACCTGCAGCGGAGAGGCCAGGACCCCGTGTCCCTCGAGATTGGCCGTCACGCCCAAGCGCTCCACGGGTGTTCGGGGGCGTCGATCGAAGCAGCGGTGATCGATGCGCTCTATTTGGCCACTGGCGAGGGCTCCCCGCTGACGGACAGACATCTCGCAGCGGCGATACGCAGCGTGATGCTGAACCCAAGCCGGCCCGCATTGCAGACGCACTGAAGGATCCATCTTGTTGTCGAGTACGGCCCCTACACCGTTCCTGCGATCTACTGCGTCGGTTGGACGGCTACCAACCCGCGCTACAGCTTCGCGGCGAGAGCGATGTCGCTGTTTGATGCCAGGCTCTCGGGGCCGTCGGGCATGTGAACGTGGCAGAGAACAAAGTCTGCGAAGCGATCTTTAGCCTTCGGTACCATTCCCGGTGTGTTGATCTTTCGCGCCACGGCGCCGACGAATAGGTCTGCGATTTGCATGAGGTCAACCTCATGGGAGGGCACGGATTCGAATAGACCCGTGACCAGCCTGCCTTGAAACAGCGAGGCGCCAGCCTGGCCAACCCGGTCCTTCAGGTTCGCGAGTCGAAGCGCATCCCTATTGGGATCCTCCTGGTCCTTCCAGAACTCGACTGAACGAGGGAGTGGCGAACGCCCGGTCTCATCCTCGTGCCGAATTCCTCTGACAAGGAAATGGTAGAAGAGGTCGTCCAGAGCGCCATCGACGTTTGGCAGCCCTTTCCGTGCTTGTCGAAGCGCCTTGAAGGCGATGGATGGGGCATTCGCTAGCACGAGTTCGAAAACCTCGCGATATCGCCGTTCGTTCTCGTCGTTAATCTCCTTGAAGTGGAACTCGGACGTGAAACCTACTTTCTCTCGCCAGGTGGGAAGAATGCTGTTGAGCAGCTTGAATACATCGCCGCTGTTGCCGAACCATATGCCGCCGACAATCAGGTTCGATTCTGTCTTCCCCGACTCATCGGCAAAGATGGTGACCGAGGGCGAGCGAGCAGGCGTTGTCAGTGCGCTCTCCCTCTCCTCCTCTTCCAGCGTGTGTCGCCTCCTCTTGACGGTCGCGCTCGCCTGGAACAGTTCAAGTTGGTTCTGGATCTTTGCCCGCGCGCGAACCAGAGAGGTTAGCTTGGGAAGCTCATAGAGATCCTGTTCAGAGATCGGCCTGCCATCCCAGCCGGCAAATGCGCGCCAGTAGTGAACGAGAAGCTTGATGTCGGAATCCCGTGTCTCGGGAAAGTGGTTCAAGACGATGGCCACACGCTTCATCACGGTGTCGTTCTGCCCAGCTACACTTCCCAAGAGAAGGCGGCTTCGCTCCTTCGCCAAGCGCTCTGCCTTCATCGCCGCCTTCATGACGGCGTCGTCGGCACCAGGAAGTTCTTGATCCTCGTTGTCCATGGGATTGCCGTCCAGTCCGTCCAACGGTATGGCGTTCAGCGGCGCCGCGCAAGCGGCGTCCGCTGCAACGCCTTGTTCGACGGTGCCTCCCCGAGAAAGGGCGCTACTCTCCTGCCCGACGCTGACCGTCGTTGTAGATGTTGACGGCGTCGTAAAGGTGACCAGGAGCCGTCATGAACACAGCACCGCCAGCCAAGAGCGTCGTGAAGCCTGAAATCCCAAAGATCAGTCCGGCCTGTCGCCTATCGCCTTGGGCGTGACCGTCTGGATTCAACGAAAGCGCGGTGACAAGTGAGGCGGTCGCAACTCCGCATAGGATCCACGCGATTCTCGACCGTCGCACAAATGTACGGGCGTGTTCCTCGGCCTGAGGGTTACCTTCGACTGCACGTATCGGCCCGCTCGACAGCCCGCCTGCGCCAAACTCCTCACCGTTCTTGTAGAGCGAGAATCCCGGCCCGTCCAGGACGTAACTGATTCGGCCGGTCTCCTGTGGCCGATAGCTGGTCGCGCAGCCCACGGAGACGATACTCATCACCAAGAGGATCGCGGTGGCTCTCATAGTGTCCTTCTCATAGCCAAGTAATCTGCATCCGTCGAACTACTACTCTACGCCGAAATGAATTCGTTATTTTTTCGAACTTCCAAGGCTCTGACGAGGGGGAGCTGGCGATGGAATCTCATGATTTCACGCTTTTGGCGAGTGGGGGGATCACGAGTGGGGGCGCGAGAGCGGTCGGAATAAAATTGGGTGGCTGTCGAATAAGCAAATAGGCGGGCGCGCCTCTTGGGCCAGGTGCTGCGCATCTTCACCGACACTGTGGCGCAATGGTATCGCCAGCGCCAAGCCGACCGCGGTCTTCCCGGCGGCCAGTGCGGCTCGGTCACCGCCATTCATCGCGCCGCCAGCGACCTCCGCTGCGACCCCCACTTTCACTGCTTGTTTCTCGACGGTGTCTATGCACCAGATGGGGACGGCAAGGGGCAGATGTTCCATCCGGCGCCCGCCCCCACGCACCAGGACTTGGCCTCGGCCAAGATCCAACTCGTCTCTCCTTGTACCAGCAGGTCCACCTCCGGGCCGCGGGATTCCCGGTAGTGGAACATGCGTCGAGCCAGCCCGGCGGCAACGCGCGCCTTTGCGACTTCGGAAACCATCCACGATTCGAAGATGGCCCCGCGGAGCGGGTGCGAATTGAGCTGCTGGCTGGGGGATAGCGGGTGTTTCATGGATCTTCAATCTGATTGCATATCCATGATCTGCGACCTTCGTGACCATGCCGCCAGCGCAGCACCGCGCCGACGTTGCATTGGTGGATGCGGCGCCGGTGATCCGGATCTGCCCTGGCAACTATTGGGCGAGAAAGGCGAAGATGGAGTCGCGGCCGGTGCCCAGCATGGTGGCGTAGACCACGACATCCGTGCCGGCGACCACGCCGATACCGAAGGGCGTGAGGCAGTCGCCGGAAAGGCCCTGGTTCCTCGCTTCCCAGGTGACTCCGTTATCGGCGCTGTAGTAGATGCCGGCAGCGTTCACCGCCATGTAGATCTCGTTCGGCGCTCCCGGAACCCGCGCCGCATTCTGATAGATGACGGAGCACAGCGAGGCCGTCACTCCCGGGTCGGTCCGGCTCCAAGTTGCCCCGCCGTCCGAGGTCGTGTACAGCCCGTCCTGCGTGCCGAGGATGAGGTGGCCAAGCTTCCCTGGATCGGTGAGCAAGAAGCGGGGCGAGAGGTTGTCGCCGGCCGGCTCGGCCGAGTGTAGGAGGAACGTCGCACCCTGGTCGACGGAGCGCCATATTCCGTTGTACCTCGCCAGGTAGATGGTGCCGTCGCCGTCCACGGCCAGCACACCGCCCAAGCTGGAGGTTTTCGTGAAGCTGGCACCGCCGTCGTCTGAGCAAAAGAGACCCCCGTCGCCCACGTTGTTTGAGGCGACGAGGTACACCCGCCCAGTCGCCGTGGGATCTGCAGCGATCGCGTTGGCCGTGAACCCCGCCGGCACGGCGGTGGCTGTCCAGGTGTTGCCGCCGTCGAAGGAGGTGTGCATGAGAGTCGGCGACTGCACATAGAGCTCGGTCGCGGCGTAGACATGGTCCTGGAGATCCACGGCCACCAGCGCAACGTCCTGCCGCTCACCCACCTCCTCGAAGGTGAGCTGGCTCCGTGAACGCAACACCCTCGGCCGGCTCGCGACGAAGACCCTCCCCTCGGAAGACACGGCGAGGTTGCGCAGGACCCCGTCCGCACCCGTCTGCTCCAGGTCCACCCAACGCCCCGCGACCAGCTCGGGATCCCCGCCGCCGCAGGCGAACACGCCGGCGAGCAATCCCAGTCCCAGGCGCCCCATGCCCTTCCAATCGCGTGCGTGAGCACCGAAGCCATGTCGAGAACGCGCCCTTCCCATGCGCTGCAAGCGTAGCCTCGTTTGCTCCAATCGCCAACGATGGGTAGCTGATCCGTTTCGGACGACAGTGCAGGGGCCACGGAGGCGCCCGCACTCTTTCCTACACGCACCTGCACTGCCCAATTATCCCTCTAGATCGGGCGAGGCTCGAGGTCGGTATTCCTGTAGAATCTTGTTTGCGAACGGGAGGATTGGCCATGAAGACCTTCGCTAGGCTGGCTCGGCTCTGCTATTGCGTGCTCTTGACGTCATCCCTCGCTTGCAGCGACGGACGGCAAGCGCGCGACGCCGCGGTTGGCCTCGACGCCGCACCGTCGACCCCGCAGCCGGACGCGGCCGATTCCCTGGCGGATGTCGCGCCGGCCGTGACCGATGCGTCGGCCCGCGAGGATGGCGATGACGAGAGGGCAAGCGACGGCGCCGGCATGGTCGACGGGCCGGGCGACGTCGAGGACGGAGGCGCGCGGGCATGTTGGTACGAGAAGGCGCGTGCGGGAACGGCCCTGATGAGCTTCGGCTTCTCGTTCGTGGGGCCCGACCGGGTGACCTACTCGTGCACTTCGGATCCGAACGTGGATGCCGGCCCGCCCTGGCCTCGCGACCTGAAAGGCGTGGTAACCGGTGCGAGCGCCACGCAGTTCACCATCGACACGTGCGTGGCCCAGGATGCGTGCGATCCGGGCGTCTACACGTTCACCGTCGACGTGCCGGGGCTCGCGCTGACCGTGCCGGTCGGCCGCCGGGTGCGGGTCCAGTGGCAAATCGCCGTGTTCTGGGGCTGCACCTCGTGGCTGGCGGTGTCCGACGACACGCCGGACCTCACAGGCACGGTCTGGTTCGTGGGCAACGGCGGCTTCCAGAAGCCCCCCTTCGATCTGCCGTTCGACGTCGGCCTGGACCAGCTCGATTGCCGCCTCCCTGCGGATGCGTATCGGACCTCGTGCTCGGGAGCCCTTACCGGGGACTATGCCTTCCGGTTTTCTTCCAGGTACGGATCGGCGTCGTCCCTGACGCTGGGCACGACGGAGAGTGGCAGCTTCACCTTCCAAAATAGCGCCGGCTTGATGCAGAGCCTGGCTGTCCATTGTCTGCAGGCATTCCAGACCGTGATGTGCGACGACTACTGGAGCTGGGATTTCTGGGCCGTAAACACCTCGGCCACGGCCGCAGGCGCACCGCTCGATGCGGCGATCGACCTGTAGGGTCGGCGCGGCGCCACGCGCTTGCGCGTGACACTACTGATTGAAATTCTCCCGTCGCTGTCGCTGCTGCGGCCCCCGCCCGCGGCCTCATGAGATGTCCAGAAACCGAAGCGGACGAAGCGAGGAGGATGGTGCCCAACCATCGGCGACTTGCCTGCCCGCTCTGTGCCCGCTCGCACAGCCGACCCGAGTCGCAGTCCCTGCCTGCACTTTCGTGAAAGCTTCTGCCTCCCTCGCCTCATGAACCCAGTGAAAGCGATGCGGACTGCTTGCCTGGCGTGGATTCCGGCCCACGCCCCCGAGCAAGGTGAACGCCCATCGCTCCAAGTCCCCACGTCCAGCCGCGAGAGGAAGGGAGTGCGACGATGCATGCGAGGCGGATCTGTGTCTTGTTCTCCGTGTACGCATCCGCTGGTGCCGCTTGCGAGGCGCCGGCCAGCCCTGAAAGCCTGGCGAACGAGATCGCGCTCGCCCCGCCCAAGCCGATTCTCGAAGGTTATACCGCCGATCCCCACGCGGTCGTGTTCGACGACACCTACTACGTGTATCCAACTTCGGACAAACCTGGATGGCAGACGACGGATTTCTCGGCTTGGTCGTCGAAAGATCTGATCCACTGGCACGACGAAGGAATGATTCTCGATGTGACGAAAGATCTTCGCTGGGCGAAGATCCGTGCCTGGGCGCCGGCCACGATCAGACGAGACGGGAGGTATTTCTTCTACTTCGCCGCACAACAGAAGATCGGGGTAGCCGTCTCCGATCGCCCGGCCGGTAGGTTCGCCGATGCGCTCGGCAAGCCCCTGGTAGAGCCCAGCAACAAGTACCCCGGACAGACCATCGATCCCTTCGTCTTCATCGACGACGACGGCCAAGCGTATCTCTACTACGGACAGGGGAACCTATACGGGAACCGCCTGAAGCCTGACATGATCACCCTCGACGGAGCGCCGATCAAGATGACACCACCTCACTTCAACGAAGGCGCGTTCATGATCAAGCGCAACAATCTGTACTACTTCATGTGGTCGGAGAACGACGCCCGCGACGTCAACTATCAGGTAGCCTACGGAATCTCCGAGTCACCGCTCGGTCCAATCGCCATCCCATCCGACAACGTGATCTTGCAGCGGCACGGCCAAGTGGTCGGCACCGGACATCACTCGGTCGTCCGGGTCCCAGGCACGGAACGTTGGTACATCTTCTATCATCGGCATGCGATCCCGGGCGGCAGCGGATACCTACGCGAGACGTGTCTATCCCGGATGGAATTCGCGCCCGATGGGAGTATCAAGAAGATCGATCCGCTGGTTGGCGCCTTCGCCGAGGAGGCAGGAGGCGACGATGCGGGCACGTTTGTCGAACCCTATGCGGGTTCGAGCAACTGAACCGTGACCTGGGCAAGCTCGGCGTTTCGACGCGGCCTGCCGCCGCTCTGTGGGCAATGGAGCATGGCTTGGCATGGCAGGGGAAAGACGAGGGGCGGTTCGGGCGATTCCAAGAGATCCCTTGCCTGTGCAGAGATCCAGCAGCCAAGTCCCCTCGCCCCGCGTCCGCGCCTCGCCATTGATCTTTGGCGTGGTTAGAAGTCGGAAATTACTAAGAAATGTGCGACGAAGAGGAATGGGGCAAACGAGTTCAAGAACATGGGCACAGGAAGTCTTTGGCGGCGCCGAGTTTGATGACCGTCGATGGAAGGTGCGGCTGGTGGCAATGGCGGCACGTGCGACGTGCTCACCAGGCGGCAGAGTCGCGAACGTGTACCGAGACGATGCCGAACGGCAGGGCGCGTACGGGCTACTTGAGAGCACGGATGTGGCGGCAGAGGCCGTGGCGAAAGCGGTCTTCACAGCGACGGCAAGAGCGTGCCGCGAAGAAGACTTCGTGTTCTGTGCCGTCGATGGCAGCAGCGTGACACTGACGGACCACCAGCGCGCCAAGGGGTTCGGCCCCATCGGTACGCGTGGCCAGGGGGCGCGCGGGCTCAAGGTGATGAATGCGCTGGCGATTTCAGCGAAGGGCGTACCGCTCGGATTGACGGCTCAGGAGTGGTGGATACGGCAGGACGTGGTTCCGGTTGGGCAGGGCAAGAAGGACCGCGACAAGCGCAAGGTGAGCGACAAGGAGACGCAGCGGTGGCTCGACGCGATGGAACACACCCAGCAGGTGATGGCGCGGTACGCACCGTGGACGCGTTTGTGGTTCCAGCTTGATCGGGAAGGAGATGCTTGGCCCACTCTTGAGCATGCATGTGCAAGCGGGCACTGGTTCACGGTTCGAGGCAACCACGACCGGCGAGTCTTGGCCAAGGACGGCGGGCGAACGTATCTGAGAGATGCTATCGCGCTTGAGCCCGTCGTGACCGAGTACGACCTCACCGTCACGGCTGGCTACAAGCGGACGGCTCGCACAGCCCGCATGGTCGTGCGGGCTTGCACCTTGCCGTTCGATTTCCGCGACAAGCGAACGGACAAGCACTTCACGAAGGAAATCGGAGTCGTCCTGGCCCGAGAGGAAGGCACCGTTCCGCCAGGTGAAGCACCTATCGATTGGCTTCTCCTGACCAACCGACCGCTCACCAATGTCGGTGAGATTCGCCAGGTCATTCTTGGGTACGCTCAGCGCTGGCGTGTTGAGGACTTCCACCGCGCATGGAAGAGCGGAGCCTGTCGCGTGGAAGAAAACCAACTCCAGTCTCCTGAGGCAGTGAAGAAATGGGCTACCATCTTGGCCGCCGTGGCCGTACGTGTGGAACGCATCAAGCTGCTCTCGCGACGAGAGCCGGAACGACCTGCCACCGATGAGTTTAGCCCGCTTGAGCTGCGGGCGTTGGTGCTCCTTCGCTTCGGAAAGCCGGGCAAGGCGAAACTGGCCCACGGAGCCGTGCCGACCCTCGGCGAGGCCACCACGTGGCTCGCACAGATCGGTGGGTACACCGGCAAATCATCCGGCGGACCGCCAGGAAGCGTCGTCTTGGCCAGGGGCCTTGAGACGCTTGCCGTCGCCGTCCGTACCTTGGAAGCCACGGAGCAGATCTGTGACTAATGGCGAGGCGTCCGCGCGGGGAGAGGGACAGGGTTAGGGACAGGGTGAGGGGCCATCGAGACGATGTTCCGGTTCGCACCCTGTCGTGGGGATTGGCGCGTGAGGCGCTCACGGTCGTCGCGACGATCGCATGTTGGCGCGCGGCCGTACCCTGGTGCTCGACTGGGGTAGACTGCGCCAATGCAGCTGAGAGAAACGGAATTCGCGTGCTGCGCGCTCTATCTCGTCTTCACCGCCTTGGCCGCCCGGCCAGCGAGGGCGCAGCCGATTTCCTGGAGTGCGGCGCGCGACGGGGCGGAGAGCCGAGCGCCCGCGATTCTGGTCGCCGAGCGGCGCGGGGGCGTGGCGGCCGAAGAGGTACACGTGGCCGAAGCCTGGTCGAATCCGGTCTTGACCTTCACCACCTCGCGCTACACCGCGAAGCTGTCGGGCGCGGCCAGCCTTCCGCTTCCGCTCTTTGGCCAGCGAGGAACCGCAGTGCGGGCGGCCGAGGCCGACGCCAGCACCGCCCGCCTCGACGTGGATGTGGTTCGTAGCGAGATGCGCTGGAACGCCACGCTCGCCTGGGTGGATACATGGCAAGCCAGCGAGCGAGCGCGCCTGCTGGCGCTCACCGAGTCCGAGACCGACCACCTGTTGGGAATCGCGCGCGATCGCTTCGACGCCGGCACGGCACCCCAGCTCGATGTCATCCGCGCCACCGCCGACCAAGCCAGGGCGCGCGCGGATGCCGAGGCCGCGGCCGGCATGGTGGCGGCGTCGGCTTCGCAGTTGGCGGTGTGGCTCGGCCTCGACCCGCGGGAACCCTTGGCGATCGCCGGCGGGCCATCCTTGCCCGACGCACTGCCGCCCATCGACGTTCTCATGGCGCGGGCAGCAGCTCACCCGCGCTTGCGCAGGGACGAGGCCGAAGCGCGGGCGGCCGACCGCCACGTCGAGCACGAGCGGCGCCTGCGCTTCCCGGCGGTGAGCCTCGAGTTGGCGGTCAATGTGGGCGACCCGACGCTGAGAAGCGAAGCCGGCTCACCCCAGACCGACGTGGTCGGCGGGGTCTCGTTCGAGCTGCCGCTCCTGAGCTTGCGCCAGGGCGCCATCGCGCGCGCGCGCGCCCGCCGCGACCTGGCTGAGGCCGTGGAAAGCGTGGATTCGCTGCGCCTGCGCGCCGACCTGGAAGAGGCGCGCCGCCGCACGCTGGCGGCCGAGCGGCGTGCTCGCACCCTGCGCAGCCAGGCGCTGCCGCAAATGGAGCTGGCGCGCGAAATGACCGAGGAAAGCTACCGCGCCGGTCGCGCCGACCTGATCCGCGTCCTCGAGGCCGAGCGCGCGGTCCTGGACATGCGACTGGCGCAGAGCGAAGCGGTCGCGACATGGGCCCGATCGTATGCGGATCTCGAGCGCGCGGTCGGGCAGCGACTGGATGCAGCCCGAAGCGAGACCGGAGCATCCCATGACCGGTAGGCGTGCCGCGGACGGGAAGGGCGCAAGGGTTGCGCGCGCGGACGCCGGCCATGGGCACCTGCTCGTGGCGCTGCTCCTACTCTCTTCGTGTCGCAAGCACACTCAGGCGACGGACGAGGATCCCGCGCTTGCCAAGCAGGTTCGCTGCGCCGCCGCCGAGGTGCGTTCGGTGCGCGACAGCTTGGAGCTGCACGGAACCGTGGTCCCCCTGCCCGATCGCGATGCGGTGATCGCGCCCCAGGTGGCGGGCCGCATTCTGCGCGTGCTCGTGCACGAAGGCGAGCGGGTGCGAGCCGGCCAGCCGCTCGCGCGCATCGACGCAGCCCCGCTTTCCGACGAAGCCAAGCACGCCACGGCACAACTCGAAAAGGCCAGCGCCGAACGCGCCCTGGCCGAGACCAGCCACGCCCGCGTCCAACGCGTCTTCGATCGCGGGATCGCCGCACGTCAGGAGCTGGACGATGCAGTCACGCGCGTCGCCACGGCGCGGGCCATCGAGGCCGAGGCGTCCGCAACCCTGGCCAACGCGCGCAGGCAACTCGGTCGGGCGGTGGTGCGCAGCCCCTTGCAAGGCGTGGTTTTGCGCTTGATTCGCAGGACCGGGGAGCTGGTGGACGGCACGCCCGCGACACCGCTCCTGGAGGTCGGCGATCCCTCGCGCCTCGAGCTGTTGGCCACGGCCGCCGCCAGCGAGCTGGTGAAGGTGGCGGCCAACGCCAAGGCCAGCGTCGAATTTTCCGCCTTGCCCGGTGTGCAGGTCGACGGAACCGTCAGCACGGTCTCGCCGGCGGTGGACCGAGCCACGGGCTTGGGCTCGGTTCGTATCGAGCTGGAGCTGGGCGCGAAGGTGCGCCCGCCGGTCGGCATCGGCGGAACCGCCCACGTGCCGGTGGGCGAGCCGCGCGAGGCGATCGGCGTGCCCGCGGCGGCCCTGCGCGCGGCCATCGGCCAGGAGGCCGAGATCGTTCTCTGCGGCAGCGACGGCAGGGCGCACGTCATGCACGTATGGCGAGGCGTGAGCAGCGGCAAAGGGGACGATGCATGGGTCGAGGTCCGCCTGCCCGGCGAGGGGCCACCCCCGGCACTGCATGCCGCGAAGGTGGTCGTGTCGCCGGTTCTGGGGGTGTCGGATGGGGAGCGGCTGGAGCCCGCTCGATGACCCGATTCGAGCGTCTGGTCGGCGACCGTGCCGCGCTGGTGGTGGTCGCGGCGCTGGTGCTCTCGGCGGGCGGTTTGCTGGTTGCGAGCCGCCTGCCGAGTGGCATCTATCCCGAGGTCGAGTTCCCGCGCATCGTGGTCGTCGCGCGCGAGCAGGACATTCCTCCCGAGGAGGAGCAGAAATCGCTGGCCCGACCGCTGGAATCGGCGCTGGCCACGGTCCTCGGGGTCGAACGCGTTCGCTCGCGCACCATTCGTGGTGCGGTCGAGTTGTCGCTGCAATTCGCGCCCGGCACCGACATGTGGCGGGCGTTGCAGATGACCGAGGCGCGCCTCGCGGAGGTGCGCACGAGCCTGCCGGATGGCACCGAGCTTCAGGCCGAGCGGCTCACCACCACCTCGTTTCCGGTCATCACCTTCAATCTGACCGGCGCCATCGACTCGCGCCGACTGCGCGAGCTCGGGGATCTGGTCTTGCGGCCCGCGCTGTCTCGCGTGCGCGGGGTGGGACGGGTCGAAGTGCTGGGCGGCGACGTGCGCGAGATCGAGGTCGTGCTCGATCCCGGACGCACGGCCGCGCTGCACCTGCGACCGGCCGAGGTCGCCGACAAGTTACGCGCCGCTTCGGTGCTGATGTCGGTGGGTCGGTTCGACGAATCGCACGAGCTGGTCACGGTGCTTGCGTCGGGCGAACCGCGTACTCTCGCGGACATCGAGCAACTTCCCGTGGCCACGGCGCCGGACGGCAGCGCGGTCGTTCTCGGCTCCATCGCGCGCGTTTTCGACGGCGCCGAGGATCGCTTCCTGCGCGTCGCGGGTCCGGGCGGCGAGACCGTGCTCGTGAGCGTGAGCCGCCTTCCCGGCGCCAGCACCACCGACGTGGTCGACGGTGTGCTGGCCGCGGCCAAGCAAGTCTCGTCCGCCTTTCCTCCCGGGGTGCGTCTCGATCCCGTGTACGACCAGGCAGCCCTGGTGCGCGACTCCATCAAGTCGGTGCGCGACGCCATCCTGATCGGGATCGTCCTTTGCGTGGTGGTGATCGCACTCTTCCTGCGCGACTTCCGGGCTGGCATCGTCGCCGCGCTGGCGATTCCCATCACCCTGGCCGCGAGCTTTCTGGCGGTACCGCTTTTCGGGCAGAGCCTGAACATGATGTCGCTCGGTGGTTTGGCCGTCGCCATCGGCCTGGTGGTCGATGACGCCATCGTGGTGGTCGAATCGATCGGGCGCCGGTTGGAAGAAGGCGATTCCGTGCGCACGGCGGTCAACAAGGGGCCGCGCGCGCTGTTCGCGGCGCTCCTGGGCACGACCGCGACTACGGTGGTGGTCTTCTTGCCGCTCGCCTTCCTGCAAGGTTTCGTCGGCCGCTTTTTCACCGCGCTTGCGGTCACGCTTTCGGCGGCGGTACTGCTGTCGCTGCTGGTCGCACTGACGGTGATCCCGGTGCTCTCGCTGCGCTGGCTGCGTCCGCTCGGCAAGGCGCGGCCGAGCCGGGTTTCCCGCCACTACGCGAGGCTGCTGCGGGCCATCGTGCGCCGGCCGCTTTACGCGCTCGCGGCTTTCCTGCTCGTGCTCGGCGCCGGGGTAGCCTGCTACCGCTACGTCCCGAGCGGCTTTTTGCCGACCATGGACGAAGGCGCGTTCGTGCTCGACTACTTTTTGCCCGCCGGCACGTCGCTTACGGACACCGACGCCGTGGCGCGAAGGATCGAGACCGTGCTCGCGCGCGATCCCGACGTTGCCACCTATTCGCGGCGCACCGGCGCAGAGCTCGGTCCCGCCGCCGCCACGCTGGTGAATCGGGGCGACATCATGGTGCGACTGCGGCCGCCCGGACAGAGGAAGAGGCCCATCGACGAGGTCATCGAGGACGTTCGCCGGGAGCTGGCGGCAGAGGTCCCGGAAGCGCGCACGGAATTCGTGCAGGTGTTGCAAGACGTGCTCAACGACCTTGCCGGCATCCCGCGTCCCATCGAGATCAAGCTATTCGGCGAGGACTATGCGGTACTGCGCGAGCTGGCCGCCGAGGTCAGCCGGCGTATTCGTGACGTGCCTGGGCTCGTCGATCTGTATTCGGGCTTCGAGGGCGAGTCGCCCGAGCTGCGCTTTCGCGTGGATCAGGCGGCCGCGACTCGACTGGGACAAAGCGCGCGCACCATCGGGGAGGATCTGGCAGCGAGCCTGCGCGGTGTAAACGCGGGCATCTTCCGGCGGCCGGATCGGCCCATCGGCGTTCGCGTGCGGTTTCCCGACGAGATCCGCTTCGATCCGACGCGGGTGGAGAATCTGGCTCTGGCGTGGGGGCCGCAAGGGCCGGTCACCGTGGCCGCGGTGGCGCCGCTAGAACGGCGGGGCGTCGAGACGGTGCTTTTGCGCGAGAGCTTGCGCCCGGTGGTGGTGGTGACCGCTGATCGCGCGGGACGCGACCTCGGTGGGGTGATGCGCGACGTGCAGGCGAGACTGCGCGGACTTTCGCCACCCGTCGGCTACCGTATCGAGATCGGCGGTCAATACCAGGGCCAGCAGCGCACCTTCATCGAGCTTGGAACCGTCCTGGGGTTCGGCTTGCTCGCGGTTCTGGTCGTGCTGCTGGCGCAATTCCGGCTGGCCAGGCACGCCGCCCTGGTGCTGACGTCCGCGCCCATCGCCATCACCGGTGCCCTGTTCACACTGTGGGCGACCGGGGTTCCGCTCAATGCCTCCTCGCTGACCGGCTTCATCCTTCTCGTCGGGCTCGTGGTGAAGAACGGCATCTTGCTGGTCGAGCAGTTCGAGATCGCGCGCGGGGAAGGCGCGAGCCTCGAGGCGGCCCTGCTGCTGGCCGGGGATCGGCGCGTGCGCCCGATTCTGATGACCACGTTCGCGAGCCTGGCCGGACTTGCGCCCCTGGCACTCGGCATCGGGTCGGGCGCCGATCTGCAACGCCCGTTGGCCATCGCGGTCATGGGTGGTCTGCTCGCCGCCACCGCGATGACCCTGCTCGGCCTGCCCGCCCTGCTCGCCCTCGCCGACCGTCGCCGGTCGGCCTAGGGCCGAAGACGGGAGACGGCCTTGACCCGGCGCCAAAACCGCGAACCGTCGAATTCTGATCAGGGCGACCAGTCTCGATAGTCGTGAAGGACTCGCAGCACCCCATCCTTGACGCCCCATTCCCAGCCACGGTTGATCAAACCCGGCTTGAGCGGCACGGACGCGAATTCGTTGTGAAAGATCTCAAAATCCCATCCCTCTACTCGTCCGAAGACTTGCGGCCGGTTCTGGATCCCGTTGGGTGAATAGAGCACGGCGCTAATCCCGGCGCGTTTTCCACCCAAGAAAAGGTCAGATTCGACAGTAGCGCCAGTCGGTTTCTGCGTGGCAGGACGATGCGACCATCCGGCCTCTAGCACACGTCCGGTCCCGATCTCGATTTGCCAGTGGTAGGGCCCGATGCCGTAGAGCGCGTGGGCGACCGAGGGCGGCTCCCCATATTTCCCTGGGGTGCTCGGGAACGGCAAGGCAGCCCCGCTTATCGCAACGACGTAGCAGTCTGAGACGCCGATGAGTCCATCGTGGACGTACTTTTCGTACTTCTTCCATTTCGCCTGAAGGGCCTGTGTATACCGAAGAAGGATCGCCTCCTCCGGTACTCGGGCCACGGAGCGCTTTGACGTCTCGTAGGAGATCTGCAGCTCCTCGGTCGGAGAAGGCGTCACTGCTTCGATCCACAATCCTGGTTGACCCTCGATACAGATGTCCGGACCAACAGCAGTCTTGCGACGGCACACGGGTAGGCCGAGCCGTTTCAGCACGACGGTGAGACGCATTTCCCAAGCCTTGGCGTGGTACTGCCCCCTCCTCTGGAACTGGTCCAAGAAGCTACGATCGGCGAACGGCTCACACTCTGCCCAGAGATCTTCCAGATATCGACGAGTTTCTTCCTCTTGCTCGTCCGGGGAATCTCGAAGAAACCTGTAAATAGGGTCGAGTTCCAACGGTGATACGGTGGTCTCAAATAGCTTTCTTGTCGCTGGCATGGGACCGGTCATCTACCTTCCGCTTTGGGCCGCCTCTCGGGTTCCCTCGTCCGTTGCGTGTAGTCGAAAATGAAATCCTGGGCGAAGAGGTGGTGAATCTTGAGATAGAGCACGTCCAGATCCCCCTTGAACGGTTTTTCGGGTGCAACTACCCGGTTCTGGTGACGACCGAATGTGTCCAGATCGTGGCCTCCTATATTCGGTGTTCTCCAAGAACATCCTCGGAATCGAGGAGATCATGGAATTTCTGAAGACAGCACGAGAGCCGCAAACCGAAGCGACTGTACTGGCCTTCCTAAAGGAGAACCTTGGTATCGAATGGACCACATTCGCACAGGTGAATTTCCGGCTGCTCTGGCTGATTAACCTTGGGAAGGTGAAGAGGGAGACTGCCGGCTACGTTCTGGCCTGACACGGCCTGGTCTCGCTGCCCCACTTGGACCGGAGTGGGAGCTCAGGCGCTTCAGCCAGCGAGCAAAAGTTCGCACATACGTGGTCACGACGGGTGGGCAGGCGAATGATGGGGTCGCTGCGGCGACAAAGCTGCGGTTGCGAGTCAGCTCCTCCGGAGGACGTTCCAGATCGACACAACGTGCCCGCGCTGCAAGACCCCGCGATGCGCCTCATCGCTCTGATCGAGACCGAGGACACCATCAAGAAGATCCTGTCTGCCATGGGGCTACCCACCGAGGTGCCCGCTCTCTTTCCCGCACGACCGCCTCCCTCGGAATCTCCTGGCGAGGGCGGACACTGGCTCAACTGACGCCACGTCGACCAGGGCGGGATGGAGTAGACTGCCCCGCGTGATCCAGACAGGCCCCCCAGCACCCGGAGACGGTGGCAAAAGCCGCCCCGGCGCGCTCCCTGGACCCGATCGAGATTGCCATCCCGCGTCCCGGCAAGTTTCTCCGACGCTCAAAAACCCCCTTCGATTCGCCTATGGACCGATTAGCTCGCGTCACCGGCAAGCGTTATCCCACCCCCACTGTCGACGGTGCCGTCCAGACTCGCTCCACCGCTCCCGGCCGCGTCGGCGGTGCCCGAATCGCTGCCAGCGGCCGCAGGCACGAAGATTACGTCGCTGCTGGCCGTTAGGAAGGTCGCGCAGCCGGCGCTGTACAAAGCTTTCCCAGGCGTGCAGCCTAGACCGTACGACCCGCTGACAAAGTACCAACCGGCTAGTGCCGCCGGAAGGCTGTCGGGATCGGAATAGGTCGCACCGGCCGCCACCTCAACTTCGACCGAGCTGCATGTTGTGAGTGCCTTCTGCTCGTTCCAACTAGTCCCTTTGCACCGCCACAACTGCACGGTGCCACATCCCGCAAGGAAGAGGCTCTGGTTGGTCTGGTCTTGCCAGGTCGCGCGGACCTGGCCGTCATAGGTCGCGCTGAGGGCCACGCCCGGTGTGCCGCTGCCGCCACCAGTGCCCGACACGCTACACCCAAATTCCATCCCTCCGGCTCCCGAACTGCCTCCAAGCGCGACAGCACCACCGTTACCGGCTCCCATTGATTGAGACCCGCCGGTTGCTGCACCGCCAGAGGGAACCGGACTGTTGCCGATCGTGCCCACCACGCCACCGGTCGAAACCGGAGCCCACCGTGTCCTGCCGGAATCCTCCTGCGGAACGCCAAGGGGCCTTCCGCAGCTGATGCCTGTGATTCCGGCTCCGCCCGCAAGAGCCATGACGCACAGAAGACTAGCCCAGCCTCGCATCTCTCTTGAGATGCCGACCGACACTAAAGGAATCGTCTGCTAAGTGACCATGGTTGCTTCGAAGCTGGTTTTTGAGCGTTGAAGAGCCTCGATGCTCGGTTGTCCGCCCTGCCGCGGACACGCGTCCGCGGACATCCGTCCGGCGGCCGGCAAGCCCGGACGCCAGCCTCGACAAGTACCAGGCCGCCCACCTCGGCGTCGGGTACACCCTGCATCCCCGTCGTGGCTGGTCGCTCAGGCTCGCCTATCTCCTCGACTACCGCCGACTGGAACACCGCCGCCGAACGCCGTGGCAACGCCATTCTGGCCGCCAACCCCGACGTCCTGCTCGTCGTCGAGGGCGTCAGCACGGTCGGCAGCGATACCTATTGGTGGGGCGGCAACCTCAGCGGCGCTCGCACGGCCCCCATCCAGCTATCGCACCCGGAAAGATTGGTCTACTCGGCCCACGAGTACGGCCCGGAAGTGCACGAGCAAACCTGGTTCGACGACGCCACCTTCCCGGCCAGCCTGGCCCCGGTCTGGGACAAGCACTTCGACTTCATCATGGCGGCAACTACTCGTGGAGCTACTGGTGCCGGAATCCCAACTCGGGCGACACCGGTGGCATCCTGGACAATGACTGGCTGACGCCAATCAAGTGGAAGATGGCTGCGCTGACGCCGTACTTGGCGGCACCGATGGGAAAGTGATCGACTGCGCTTTTCCCATGGTACGCAGCCAGCGCGCGTGTGATCGAACTGCCGACCGCATGGTCGGATGGGTGAAGTGACGTATGCCGTACTTGAGGCAGATGGACTCGACCAGTGGTGCCAGCGCCGGATAGTGAAGGTGGCAGATGCGCGGAAAGAGGTGGTGCTCGATCTGGTAATTGAGGCCGCCGACATACCAAGTGACCAGCCAACTGTGGGGGGCGAAGTCGACGGTGGATTCGATCTGGTGGGCCGTCCACTCTTTGTCGACAATGGCGTGGTCGGTGGGTGGCTGCTCGAAATGCGCCTCTTCCACACAATGGGCCAGCTGGAAGACAATTCCCAGCATGGCGCCCAGGGTGACCGCCGAGATGGCGTAGCAACCCAGCACGGATAGCAGCGGGTGGAAGAACAGGGGCAGTACGAAGGCCAGAGCGAAGAAGACGGCTTTCCCCAGCCAGAACATTCCGTGCTCCCAGCCACCCGGGAAGGGCACGTGGGTCATGCCGATGCGTCGCTTGGCGAACAGATTGCGAATCTCGCCACTGGTCTGCCATTCGACCGCCATCAAAGCGTACAGCGCCCACACATAAATGTGCTGGAAGCGGTAGAAGCGATGCCAGGGATCGTGCGGCGACAGCCGCCCAAGAATGCCGAGATTGAGGTCGTCATCCTGACCCGAGATATTGGTGTAGGTGTGGTGGGCGATGTTGTGTTTGAAGCGCCAGAAATAGACGCTGCCCCCCAATAGATCCATCGAGCGGGACATGAGCTGGTTGACCCATGCGTAGCGCGAATACGCCCCGTGACTACCGTCGTGCATGACATTGAAGCCGATGGCGGCCATGGCCAAACCGAGCGAAATCGACAGCACCACGCCCAGCCACGGCGTCGATGTCGCCAGCAGCCCGGCGTAGGACAGTGCGCACCACGTAAAGACGACGCCTGTCTTGACGTACATCCCGGGCAGGTCCCGCTTGCTGAGCTTGGCCGTGCGGAAGTAATCCTCGACCCGTTCACTCAGCTCGGCAGAGAACTGCGCGCGGGGTAGATAGCGGGCCGCCGTCGCTACGCAAACCGTGCTGTCCTGCATGTTACTCAAACTTCCCACCCATTCAGCGTGGCCGCGTCCCTGTCACCACCCCGCCGGGATTCCGTCACAACCCGGTCACGACGTCGAAAACTTGTTTCCTGGTTTCAATGGCGTCGCAAGACGACGGGTGGCCGAAGCGGCCACGGCGGCTAGACTCCCCGCTACGCTTCTCATGCCACCCCGGTCCCAAGTTTTGCCGACTCCCGCGCTTTCCCTGTCCGTGGTCGCAGGCGTCAACGAGCTTGCGCCCGGCGAATGGGATGCGCTGGTGGGAGACGACGATCCTTTTCTCGAACATGCTTTCCTGGCGGCGCTCGAGCGCTCGGGAAGCGTTGGGGCGGGCATGGGGTGGGCGCCGCGCATCTTGCTCGCTCATCAGGACCGGCAGCTGGTGGGTGCGGTGCCGCTTAGTCTGGCCGGTGCCGGGTTCATGCCGCGCGCCAGTTACCAATTCCACTGGACCAACCGCAAGCCCGATCCCTACCAAAGCTTCGATGACTACCTGGGTGCCTTTCGCTCGCGCAATCGCAAACAAGTGCACCAAGATACTCGGGGGTCATCTCCTCGCACAGCTCTCTCCGCAGCCAGGTCGTCCCCGTCCCCGCCGTGGCCACGCCTGAGGAAAGAGACAAGCCTTCGCTTCCCCTTTCACACTACATTTCTTGGAGTCAGCTCCTTCGGAGGACGTTCGATCACCCTATCAACTACAGCTCACACCGAGGATCTGACAGGTCCAGTGCGGGTCACCCACCCGTTCCACCCGAAGTTCGGGCAGGAGCTCGACGTGATTGTTCGCCGGTACAGCTGGGGTGAAGATTGGGTCTTCTACCGCGAGCCAGCCGGAAACCTAGCGTCGCTGCCCTCTCGCTGGACGAGTGTCCTGCCCGAGGATCTGTTTGTTGTCGTGGCGGCCGGCCGGTCTCGGTTTCGGGTGCGGGATTTGATCGATCTCACCGCACTGGTGGGGAGGCTCCGCAGGTGAGAGCGACGCGCGTAGCGGCGGAAGTGTGTAAGGCCATTTTTGCCGTCTGTGTAATTGTGATTATGCCGTCGTGTGGTCAGGGTGGCACTTCAAATGGCACGATGAGTTGGCACTACAGCGTCTGCATCCACTGCCCTGCCTGGCGATTTTGGGTTGACATCTCTACTTGCAACGGCGTTAATAGAGTTACACTACCTTCCGGTCACCCTGGAGACGCCCATGAGCAAGACCAAACCCTCCGACCCCAAGCTCGCAGCCCTGCGACAGCAGGGCTGCCTCAATCCCCATCCGGACAAGGTCGCCGATCCGATCTTCGCCTCCTCCGACTTCTTCGACCCCCGCGATCTGGTCCAGGTCAAGTACGAGATGGTGCGGCGTGTGCGCGTGGACGGACAGCCTGTCAGCCACAGCGCGGCCGCGTACGGATTCTCACGTCCCGCGTTCTATCAAGCGCAAACCGTTCTCGACCGCGGCGGCCTGGCGGCTCTGGTGCCGAGAAAGCCAGGACCGCGACGGTCGCACAAGCTGAGCACGGACGTGATGGAGTTTCTACAGCGAGAGCGGTCCACGGATTCGTCGCTGCGCCCGCCGGACTTGGCACGCCTGGTTCTGGAGCGTTTCGGCCGCAAGGTTCATCCTCGCAGCGTCGAACGGGCGCTCACACGACAGGAAAAAAAACGGCGGTGATCCTTTCGCCCGCGGCAACGGGTGGCAGCGACACCGCCATCGCGGAGTACGAAGAGTTGCGCTGTCGCGTTCTCGCGGGAGCCGGCGCACGCGACTGCGACCTTGGACAGCTGTTTCTTCTCCGCGAAGGGATCGTCGCCTGGATAGCCCACGGAACGACTTCTACGGCGCCGGCAAATCTCACGGCAGATCGGGACAGTGACGTGACAGCACCGGTCCTTTCCGACGAGATCCACGCCGGCATGGTGCGTGTGTTGGCCAACATGGCCTTGGCAGTAGGACGAAGGGAGATGACGACATGAGATCCGAAGGACATCAGAAAGTCACCACCAGCCACCTCAAGCGGGATGCCTATCTGTACGTCAGACAATCGACAGTCCGGCAGGTCATTGAGAATACCGAGAGCACGCAGCGGCAGTATGCTCTCCGCCAGCGTGCTGTTGCTTTGGGCTGGCCAAACGATCGGGTCATCGTCATCGACACAGATCTCGGCCAGTCAGGAGCTTCCGCGGTCGACCGCGTGGGTTTCCAGAAGCTCGTGGCCGAGGTCGGGATGGGGCACGCTGGTATCGTGCTTGGCTTGGAGGTCTCTCGACTGGCGCGCAATTCCACTGACTGGCACCGATTGCTCGAGATCCGCGCACTGACCGACACCTTGATTCTCGACGAGGATGGCATCTACGACCCCGCGCACTTCAACGACCGGCTGTTGCTCGGGCTCAAGGGAACGATGAGTGAAGCCGAGTTGCACGTCTTGCGAGCTCGCCTGCGCGGCGGCATCATCAACAAGGCGCGCCGGGGCGAATTGCATTGTCGCCTACCTGTTGGCTTCGTCTACGACGGTGGCGGGCGCGTCGTCCTTGATCCGGACAAGCAAGTGCAAGAGAGCGTGCGATTGCTGTTCGCGACTTTCGCACGAACAGGGGCAGCGCATGCCACGCTCAAGTACTTCCGACAAGAGAAGCTGCTATTCCCCACACGTCTGGGTGCCGGGGCGAGCAAGGGTGAGCTGGCTTGGACGCCGCTCAGCCTGGCACGCACTGCCAGCATCCTGCACAACCCGTGGTATGCGGGCGCGTACGCATTCGGTAGAAACCGCTGGCGAAAAAGACCGGACGGAAGCAACTCCTGCCGACGAGAACGCTTACCGCGCGCCGAGTGGCTTGCTCTGCTTCGGGATGCCCACCCCGCGTACATCTCATGGCAAGAGTACGAGCGCATCGACCAGCGCTTGCAGGCCAGTGCCAAGTCCCTCGGCTGGGAGCGAGGCCGGGAATCTCCTCGTGAGGGTCCAGCCCTGTTGCAAGGACGCACGATCTGCGGACTCTGCGGCTGCCGAATGGGCGTTCACTACAACACTCGACGCTCAGGTCAGCTCATTCCCAACTATGTGTGCTCCGGACACGGCCGTCTCCTTGGCGACGGCTCATGCCAGAGCATTCTGGGAACGGAAATCGACGCAGCCGTCAGCAAGTTGCTGGTCGAGGCCGTGACACCGATGGCGCTCGAAATGACCCTCGCCATCCAGCAGGAGATCGCGGCCCGCCTCGACGAGGCCGATCGGCTGCGCCACCGCCAAGTCGAGCGAGCCCAGTACGAGGCTGACCACGCCCGCCGTCGCTACATGCAGGTGGATGGCGCCAACCGGTTGGTCGCGGATTCACTGGAAGCAGAGTGGAACGCCAAGCTGCGTGCGCTTTCCAAGGCCCAGGAGGAATACCTGCGCCAGCACGAGGCCGACCGACTCGCTGTCGGCAAGGATGAACGCCAGCGCATCCTCGCTCTCGTCGCGGATTTCCCCGCCGTCTGGCGTGACCCCAATACGCCCCAGCGCGAGCGCAAGCGCATGCTGGCGCTTCTGATCGAAGACATCACCCTGATCAAGCGGCGCGAAATCACCGTGAAGATCCGCTTCCGCGGCGGTGCAACCACTACCTTGACACTGCCTCGTCCACTCACGCCCCAGCAACTGCGTGCCACACATCCCGAAGTCCGTCAGCAGATCGACGCCCTCCTCGACGAGTACACCAACGCTCAGGTCGCCAACCAACTCAACAAGCAACAGATGCGCACCGGCACTGGCGAGTCCTTCGATGCCGTGAGCGTCCAGTGGGTACGCTTCTCGGCCAAGCTCAAGAGTCTCAAGGAACGACTCATCGAAGCTGGCTGGCTGACAAGTAAGCAGGTCGCTGCCCTGCTCGGCGTCAGCCTTTCGACCGTTAGTAGTTTGCGCAACAAGGGGCGCCTCAAGGGACGTATATGCAGCGACAAAGGCGAGTGGCTATACTGGCCATCCGACATCCCCACAAGTCCTTCACCAACACCAACTGTTACATCCACTGCGAGAGGTGCAATATGAAAAGCGATCCTTCCAGATCGACACAACGTGTCCGCGCTGCAAGACCCCGCTGCGCCTCATCGCTCTGATCGAGACCGAGGACACCATCAAGAAAATCCTGTCTGCCATGAGTCTGCCCACCGAGGCGCCCGCTCTCTTTCCCGCACGACCGCCTCCCTCGGAATCCCTGGTGAGGGCGGTTTCGCCGCATTCACGTTACGGCGGTGGCGGGCACGCTCGTGCGGGCCGAGGTCGGTCCATAAACGCGGGCGCCTTCGGGAGCTCCTTCTACAGAGTCCAGGCGAGTCCGGGGCGCATCAGCAGCGGGGTACGGCTCTTTCTGGGGCGAGAACGAGGGTGTGTTAGTGCGATGTGTCCTTGGGTGAACCCCAGTACGCGAGATCGGAGACTGGGCGTAGAAAGAGTGCGTGGGGACGGAAGGCGAGCGCAAACCGGCGGAGATGTCGCTAACCTACGGGGGCAGCATGTCGAGTAAATCTTACTCGAACGTTCGTTTTGCCACCAACTCACTCTGCAGGCGAGGGCCGGAGGTACATTTATTGCTCGCCTTTCTTCTCGTCAGTCTGCCCCTGCGCCCGAGCGCCGAGGGTGCCGAGAAATCCTTGAAAACGACAGCGCTAGAGGAACCAGCCATTCCAAAGCACCTGGCCGACATCTCCCGCCCCGTCCTCGACCTGCAGATGGGGCAGCGGGTGGGAGATCTCTTCACGCTGGTGATCGGCAGTGATCGCGAGCAAGTCCCCACACGGCAAGGATGCAAATTGGCCGTGCCCGCGACCACGGCGACATTCAATGGAGTCAACCTTGTCAGAATTCGCGGCATCTATCGCGGTGGCGACCTCGCATATGATCACGACTGCATGATCGAGTTCGGATTCGCACCGCTGCTCATAGACAGTAAGCAATCGATCGGGGAACGCCCCTCCATATTGGGAGGGCCCGTTCCCAACGCCGCCCTCACCGAAGGTTGCGCCGTTGTGCGATTGCGGGACGAGACAGCGTCTTGGACCTGGGAGATCCCGGACGCCTATTCGGCTCGCAAGATCGCCATTGTGTCGCCGGCCGATGGCCGGTTGGTGAGAGGCAAGGAAGTTGTTTTGCGTTGGTCCCCAGAGAGCGACAGTCTGGGCGAGCTTTCGACAGCCGAGCTGCAAGGGCACGAAGGGCTGCGCCAGAGCCTGCCGGTTCAGGCGCACAACCGCGACCTCAGGATCTCACTTCCGCTCGATCTACCTTCGACGTTCAACGGTCCTGTTGTGATTCGGATTCACGCGGACCTCACTCCGTCAGCGGGGCACTGTCCCGTGTTCCGGTGCAGTTTCGCACTATGGGAAAACACGGAAGCGTCAACGACAGCCGTGGTGAAGAGGCAATCGTGATACGAAAAGGAACAGTGCTATGACGTTGAGACAGCCATTCATTCCCGGCATCGAGGCCATCACCTTCGACGTCGGCGGCACGTTGATCAACGCCTGGCCTTCCGTCGGCCATGTCTATGCCGAGATAGCCGCCCGCCATGGCTTCCCCGACGTGACCGCCGAGCTCGTGGAAGACCGTTTTCGAGCGGTGTGGACCCGACAACTTCACCTCAGCGAGACCCGGTCTGGCTGGGAGCAGCTGGTCCATGAAGTTCTTGCCGGGCTCGGCCCGGCCCCGCCCAGCCGACGCCTCTTTTCGGAGCTCTACGAGCGCTTCGCCCGGGCGGACGCCTGGCGCATCTACGACGACGTGTTGCCCGTGCTCGACAGGCTGACCGCCGACGGCTTCCGCCTGGCGGTGATCTCCAACTGGGACGAACGCCTGCGCAGCTTGCTGCGGACGCTCCACCTCGATTCCTTCTTCGAAACCATCGTCGTTTCGTGCGAGGTTTGCCACCGCAAGCCCGAGCGTGAGATCTTCGACGAGGCCGCTCGACAGCTCGGTTTGCCGGCCAGTCGCATCCTGCACGTTGGCGACAGCCTCGAGATGGACCTCCTTGGCGCCCGTAACGCCGGTTTGGCCGCGCTCCGCATCGACCGGGCCGCAACCGAGGTAAGCCCCGACCAGCTCCAATCCATGCTGGAACTGCCGCCACGGCTTGAGCGATGAATCCTGGCGGGCGTCGGCTTCAGTGACTGATCGCGCAGCCACCCGCGCCGGGCTCGAACAGTACGATTCCCGACGGAAAGACGGTGGAGAAGCAGGTCGCGGTGAAACACTGGAGGGCGGCGGGCGGAGGATCTCCGAGACCAGAGCACGCCGCCCAGGCGCAGGCAGCGCCTGACGTGGCGCCGGCATCGGGGATGCCGTCGGCGACAACGGGCCCGCCATCAGGTCCGGTCCCCACGGTGCGGCAGTGCCAGTCCCCGGTTTGCGTGCAGATACAAAGGCTGCCACAGTGACCGGGCAACGTGCAGGCGTAGTTGGCTCCGATGCAGAACGCCCCGTTTTCCGGCAGGACCGTGGGCAGGGGCAAATCGCTGGTGAGCCAGCCCTGTCCATCGTTCATCGGGCAGATCCAGCTACCCCCGGAGCACCGGCAGGTGAACTCCAGACCTCCGCCCGGATCGTTTCCGTTGCATTCCATGCCGTCGACGCAAGGCCCCTCCAGCATCCGGGGTGGCGGCCCGGCATCCCCGTCCGCAGCCGCCAAGCCATCGACCGCCACACCCGTGTCGTCGTCGCCCGCATCGCGCTCGACATCACGAGGCGTGCTGTCGCTCGCGCCATCGCCTCTGGACACGATGGGGTTCGGGTGGCACCCCCACAGCCACGAGACGCCCACCACCGCCACCACGATACCCAGGGTTCTCTTGCTTCCGGCGGCGGTGATGGTCATGAGCTCCTTCGGCTCCCCTCGATCCTTGCAGCAAAGCGCACCGCCGAGATCGGCGCTGGCAGCCGCCAGGATCATACAGAACAGCCTACCTTGAGGAGTCGTCGGTCTCCATCGACTTTTCAAGGTACCCCGGGGGCAGCAGCAGGTTCGCTGGTCGCGCCTGGCGCAACGGCTTACCCGGCATCTCGCCGCTCGAGGCGTCGCGCGAGAGCTTCGACGAGGCCGCTCCGGGGCTCGGAAGGCGCGCCCGGGTGGGCCGCGCCTTTAGAACTGCCTTTAGAACTGCGCGATGAACTTCCAGGCCAGCGGCGGAATAAAGGCCTTCAGGCCATCTTCCCCGACCTGGGTCCCGTCATCCACGCTCGACGGGGTGTGCGGGCCATCGAAGGTGCACACCTTGACAGGATAACCCGCCTTGCACCCTTCGAAGTCGTAGCAGACGTATTTCTTGCTGCCCTTTGTCGCCGTCGGGAAGGTTGAGGGAATCGTACAGCCATTTGCCTTGGCGTGTGTCATGACGCAGCCCTTCCCGCCGCTCGTGTCGTTGCCCCAGGTACACGTACCATCGTCCATGCCGGTCGTACTCATATAGGCGATGGGACCACTCGCGGTGCTCGGGCCGAATTGGCTCGGTGCCATCGTGACAGCGGCGCGCAGCTTCGAGGCACGCCCGTTCGACAGACCGTAGCTCATCATCGCTCCGAAGCTGAAGCCGGTGGTGAAGACCCGGCTCTCGTCGATGCACAGGTTATCGGTGACCAGCTTGAGCAGGTCGTCGAAGTAGACGCTGTCCTTGTTGTAATCCCATAGCGAGCCTGCGGGGTCTGTGTCGGGCGCTACGAAGATGGCGGGTTGGTTCGCATTGAGCGCCTCGCGACGGAGCCCGAAATAGGCATAGCTTTTGGCGTCGAAGTTGGGGCCATCACCCGCGGGATGTAGGCCCGTCGCATTGCCGGTGTCCGACCCACCCATCTGGCGCCAGGAGAAGATCAGGCGATAGGGTTTCGCCGGATCGTAGTCCGCCGGAACGTCGATGATGACGAGGCGAGCCTTGCCGCCGCTCGTAACCCCGTTGAGTCTGGTCGACGTGGTAGGAGCGCCGGAAACCGACGAGCCGCCGGTCGTCAGGGTTTTCAGGCCATCGGTCTTGCCGCATCCTTTGCTCGGAACCGCGGCGGAGGGGTCTCCGGCACCACCGTCCAAGCCGGCCGTGCCGCCCGAGCCAGTCGCGCCACCCGAGCTTGTCGCACCACCCGAACCGGTCGCGCCGCCACTGCCAGTCGCGCCGCCCAAGCGTGTCGCGCCACCCGAGCCGGTCGCACCGCCACCGCCAGTCGCGCCACCCAGGCTGGTCGTGCCGCCCGAGTTGGCCGTGCCACCTGAGCTGGTCGTGCCACCCGAACCGCTCGCGCCGCCCGAAACGGTCGCGCCACCCGAGCCACGGCCACCACTACTGCTCGCACCGCCCGAGCTGGTCGCACCGCCTAAGCTGGTCGCGCCGCCCGAGCTGGTCGCACCGCCTAAGCTGGTCGCGCCGCCCGAGCTGGTCGCGCCGCCCGAGCTGGTCGCGCCGCCTTTGCCCTGTGTGCCGCCATTGGCGCTAGCGCCTCCTTGGCCGGCAGTACCTCCGGTTCCCGAGGAACACCCGAGGAACCCAAGAAAGAGTGGGAGAGCGACCACATTGAATCGTGCTACGCGCATGTAAACCTCCAAGCTGAAGCCATCGTGCTCTGCATGGAGCCCTCTGTGCACTCCTCGTCGAATGCCAACTCCGACGCGGGCGCGCCAAACCTATTCATGGCCACTCTGCAGAAAGAGTTCATTGCCCGGGCAGTGGCGCGAGCGTCGCGATTCCGTCTTGCAAGGCTCTCTCATTAAAAGATAAGAAGCACCGATAGGGCAAAATTAGCGCTTTGGGCTAGCGCCTTGCCTCATCGACTCTAGTAACAAAGTGGGCCCCAGCAGGCCCAGTGGAAACCATACTCACTGGCCGTGCAGGCACAATCGGTGAGACCGCATCCCGAGCTTCCCCACCCCACGTAATGGCAGGCGGCGCCGACGAGACTGCACGGCGTACCCGTGGGATCGCTGTCCACCCAGTTCCCCGCCGGAAACTCCACGGAAACGGTGCATGGGCAGGCCGCGGAAACCCCACCGTCATCCGGAAGGGCAATGCCCGCCGAAGCGCACCCGACCGGCGTCGGACTATTGGCGGCACCGCCTGCACCACCCGTCGAGCCCACGGGAAGGGTGACGTAGGTTCCACCGTGGCCGCTCGTTTGCGATTCTGTATCAGCACCGCCACCGGCGCCGGACGACGCCGAATCGGGCCGGGAGAGCATCGAGCGGCCGCAGGCGAGGCCGAAGACGACAACGACGGCCAGGACGGTCCGGGCAAGACAAAGAGGTGCGTTCGATGCGGCGGCCATGGCGGGTTGCTCCAGTTTACCCGACCTGCTCCGCGGTGGGGACCTGTCCGCCGCTTCGGACGGAGGTGCGCCCTCGGCACGGAGAGCAGTCAGCTCCTCCGGAGGTCGACTGCTCAGGCGCGACGGAGCTTCGCCCTGCGACAATGGTGACGTACCGGCGTTCACCTGCGCCGGGATATCGAGGCTCGGCAAGTACCCGGTGTGAGATGCCGTGACCTGCGCACTCCTCGCTTCCTCGCTCGCTGCCTCTACTTGCAAAGGTGGATGGTGCCCAATCGCATAGTCCACCGCTTGTCCGAGAATCGAGGGCAACAGGCGAGTCTCGACCGAGGGCTGGCGAGACTGCAATAGCGACTCTCCTAAGGTTGCCGCAGCTTCAGTTTGGGAAACCAGCGGCGGAAATCGGCGGGGTTGCGGGTCACAAGGCCTTTGTGCCGGAACGCGAAGGCGCCGATGAGCAGGTCGGCCAGGGGACGTTTCGGGGCATCACTGGCTCGCCTTGCCTGGACGTGGGCGTTCCAGGCCGTGTGGGCGCACTCGGTGTCCGCGAAGATCCAAGGGTCGGTAAATTCGACGCCCACTTGTTCCAAGAAGTGCTTCTGGGTTTCCAAGTTGCCGTCAAAGGCCGGGGCGAGCTCAACCATGGTGACCGGACAAATGACCAATCCGTCCCGCAGCAACTTTTCCAGCAGGTCGGCCGAAGAACCTCCGAACGCTGGATCGTTTTCAAGTACGTCGATGAGGACGCAGGTGTCGACGACCCATTTCATCGGTTCTTTTCGCCAGCACGCAGGTCCTTCATCCAGTCAGCAGTGCGCCTAGGGGCGCGAAACGTCTTGGCGAATCCCAGCATGGCCTTCGGGCCTGCGACGGTCTGTCCCGATTCGACGAACAACCGAACCTCGCACGAAGAGACCTTTTGCCAGCGCAACCGGTGCCCCGGCAAAAGACCCAATTCCTTGCGCAGTGACGCTGGCAGGGACGCCTGCCCCCGTTCGGTCAGGGTTGTCACGAGGCTCCTCATGCGCAAAGCATATCATGTAGAAACGTCATGTCTACCCTGGAGACGATCACGGGGAGTGCGCGGGAATCGATCGCGGCGGCCGCGATCGCAGTCACCAAAATGATCGGAGGATTTCCGCAACTTGTGTCGATCCGAACCCACACTTCTCGGGATCGCCATGGCGCCGTTTCTCGCGATCGCTTCCAGCCAGGTCTCCGGACGTAACATTGGTTGTGTTCTCCTTATTTGAATCGTCGGGCAGGATTCTTGGTTCAGCTTCAACAAGCAGGCGCTCGAGGACATCGCCAGGTCGTGGCTGAGCGAGCACGACCTGGACATCGGCGATAAGGGGTAGGCTGCGCCTCAGCGATACTTCGCCCACATGTCGTCGACGAACGAGTACTGGGGGAAGCCGCCCTGGAAGTAGCCCTTGGTCTGGCGCTGGCGCTCCCAATCCGAGCTGTAGTCGAAGCCCGACTGCGACTTGATGTCCGCCACCGCCTGCGTGTCGTCCTCGGTCATCCAGCGGTCGACATAGTCGAAGAAGGCCGGATAGCTCCAGATGCCGTCGGCCTTCATGAGCCGCATCGCCAGGGCCTCGCCCACCCACACCAGCGACGTACAACAGCGACGATAGGCCTCGCCAAGCTGTTCGTTGCTGTTCAGCAACGGCCATTGCGCTGGCTGGAGCTGCTCGTAGGGTCCATAGAGCAGATCGGTGCTCATCGGTGTGCCGTCGCTGTGGACGCCGTAGTGACCGCCGTAGATCACGGTCGCGCCCTGCCAGGCTTTGCTGTAGCCACCCGGGAGCTTGTTGACGTAGACCGTCTGCGTGTCCTCGCCGAACTTGTCCGGGTAGGTGGCCGAGACGTTCTTCATGGCCTCGTCGCCGAGCAGGAGGCCCGCGAAGATGATCGGCAGCTTGCGACCGCTGCGATGGCCGCCGAAGCCCGGCCAGCCGTAGCCCGCTTGCACGCAGCCGAAGAGATCGATCCCGTACTGCACGAGGTAGTTGGTCAGGTTGACCTTGTCGGCCGCGGGCTGGTCGAGCATGAGCGTGAGCGCGGCGAAGCCGACCGCCGCGGCCACCTGCGCGCCGTAGCTGGGCATGTATTCGGCCGGCGCATCGAACAAGAAAGCATTGGTGTCGATCCACGGCCGCCGGAACCAGGTCTCGAATTGCGCCAGGGTCGGCGTCTGCGATGGATTGGGCGGTGCCAGCGACGGCAAGAGCGAGCGCTGGAGCATGGCGGCCGAAACCATGGCTTGCTTTCGATCGCAGTAGGAAGGCCGGAACGCGTCCGCGGCCGCGGGCGCGGAGAGCACGGTCAGCACCGAGTACGACGCCACTGGGCTCTGGTTCGTGTCCACCGAGCGCATCACCTCGGGCACGGTGTGCGGCGTGGCCAGGCTGCGCGCGGACACGAGCGCGTCCCCGGCCTTGAGGCTGATGGGCGGATACGCGCGGAACGAGGCATCGAACCACCAGGACTCGTCCGTGCCGTCGTTGAGCCGCGAGTCGAAGCCGCTCTTGCCGTTCGCGGTCGGCAGGTTCAGCACCGAGCCGTTGAGGTAGGGTGAGGCCTTGGTGGGCGCCGGAGCGATGGCGCTGACCGTGGCGGGGCCGACGACATAGTAGTCGCCCGTGACGAACTGACCGGCGATCACCGGCTTGTCGAAGGTCCAGGTGATACCGTCCTTCGTGAGAGAGGTGACCCCGGCGGGCGCGGTGCCGCCCGTTCCAGTTGACGGCGCGCTGCCGCCGGCTCCGGTGGACGGGGCCGAGCCGCCGGTTGCGACCACGCCCCCGGTTCCCGTCGCGACGTCGGCAGGGACGGCCATCTCCGGAGCACTGCTGTCCGCGGTCCCCGCCGGTTTGCTTGTCGACGAGCACGCCACGATGAGCAGGCTGACGAGTACTTCCTTCGACGCGAGTCGCGACATAGAGCGCCTCCCTGCTTGCCCGGCCCATGCCGGGGCCTCCCTCTACTGTTCGCCTGATTGTGACGGGGGTCAAGCGGGCGACGCATTCGCGATATCAGGAGTGGCACCTTCGGGGTGCTCGGATAAACTCCTCTCATGAGGCGCGTGTGGCTGCCGCTCACGGCGATCGTCCTGACCCTATCCCATGCTGGAGAAGCGCAGGCGCACTGCTGCACGGGAATCGGCGATTGTCCGAGCGGGTTCGCCTGCTTGCCCCTGGGCGATGCCGGCCAGGGAGCTTGCAGCTCGGATTTCACCACCTGCGCGTGTGATGACGAATGCGCCCCCGGGCTGCGCTGCATGCCCGGGGCCAGAACCCTGTGCGTGGGGGATAATAGCGATACCTGCTCGCTCGCGGGGCAATGTGCGGCGCCCTGGCAGATGCCCTGCTCGACTGCGGCCGACTGTGGCGAAGGCGGCTTCGCGTGCGTCGCAAACGGGTCGCTGTGCACTGCCTCCACCGGCTGTCAGACAACTACCTCTTGCGTGGCGCCCGCCCTACCCGACACTTGCACTACGGACTCGGATTGTCCCGCAGGCTGGACCTGCCTGCCCGACACCGCGGCCGACACGCTCTGTGTGGTGTTCACTCAGCACTGCCCCATGAATGGCTGTCCGGCCCCCACCGGCAAGATGCTGTGCCGACCTCCGCTTTGGGAACTGGTGGGTAGCAATAGCTGGACCGGACCGCCAGTGACGGCGAACGCTTGCCCGGCCCTCGGCGGCGGGAGCAAAGTCGTGGGAGCGCCGGCATCAGGGAGCCTGTCAGGTGGGGGTTGCCAGCTCGGGCCCCGGGGCCGAGCCGGCGGCTTCGCGTGCGCGATCTCGGGCATCCTCGTCTGGGCGCGGCTTCGCCGGCGATTCTGGCTTTCCGACGACGTCCCGCAGGCCGTCGCTCAGGTGAATCACGCCGCGCGCGCGGCGTCTGTGCCCTACTGGCTGGAGGTGCAGAAACGGTCCGCTGGTCTTTCTCGATCGCATCGAGGACGAGTGGATTGACGACCTTTCCCGCCTCATCGCCCGCGACGGAGTCGGCAGTCGTGCAATATTTCCGTCTTGCATCCCATGGACAACACACAGATACGCCACATCAAGGATACCTTCGACGCCGTCGCCGACGACTACGACAACCCGGCCCTGCGCTTCTTCCACGTCAGTGCCACCCACATGGCGGAGCACCTCGGCCTGCGCGGCGACGAGCACGTGCTCGACCTGGCCTGCGGAACCGGACACGCGTCTCTGGCCATCGCCCGCCGCTTGCCGCGCGGACGGCTGACCGCGGTCGACTTCTCGCCCGCCATGCTGGCTCAGGCGCGCGCCAAGACCCACGCGGCCGGGCTCCACAACGTCGATTTCGTCGAACGCGACATGCAAACGCTGGCGTGGCAGGCCGCCTTCGACGACGCCGTGTGCGCCTTCGGCATCTTCTTCGTCGAGGACATGGAGGCGCAGCTCCAGCTCATCGCCCAGACGGTCAAGCCGGGCGGACGCGTGATGCTCAGCAGCTTCAGCCATGACTACATGGAGCCGCTGCGTTCGCTCATGATGGCGCGCCTCGGCCGGTTCGGCGTGCGGGCTCCGCCGCCGACCTGGCTGCGCATCGGCAGCCCCGATGGGTGTCGGAGGCTGTTCGAGCAGGCCGGTCTCGCGCGGGTCGAGGTCGAGAGCAAAGACCTGGGCTACTTCCTGGCCAGTCCCGACGAATGGTGGCACGTGATCTGGAACGCCGGCTTTCGTCGTTTGATCGGACGCGTGGTCCCCGCCGACCAGGCGGCGTTCAAGGCGCAGCATCTGGCCGAGGTGGCCGCACTGCAAACACCGGACGGTATCCGCATGCCGGTGCCCGTGCTCTTCACCACCGGCACCGTGGGCGGCTGAAGTGGATTCCCCATTGATCCATCATTCGTTCCCTCTCTGGTCCGGGCTTCTCGTTTGTGTCTTCGGGTTCGGCGAAATGCGTGTGATCGTTGCAGAAGAACATAGCCACGCCGATAGCACCGGTGGAGGAACCGAGGGGCTACCCTGGCCGTGCCTTTGGCAGCAGGGACTGGCTGACATCGAGCCAAGACGAGGACACCACGACTACTACCTTCGTCTCGGCTTACCGGAAGCCAAACCGCCGTCTCCACATCCAGATCTCGAAGGTAGGCGTCGACTTTCGGATCGACACGCGCCTGCGCCACCTCGTCGGCTGACCGCACCCCATTGCGCCCCCTGTGCTTAAGTCATGCCTCGCAAGAGGTGGTGCGCGTCCTGGCGTCCGTACGCGCCGCGCCTTGAACCGACGGCGCGCGCTAAGCATGCTTGCCGAAATGAAGCTCATGAGGTTGATTGCGGGAGCCACGCTCCTGGCCGCATCGGCGAGCGGATGCGGAAGCGGCAGCGGCCCCGGCCCCGGGACCTCCGGCGGCGCGTGCACGACGTTTTCGCCCAACGCCTGCACGGACGGGTGCAACCCGTGCAGCCGGCTCAGCGACGCGCAGGTGGCCGCGGTGATCGGAACGAGCACGGTCGGGCAGTGGGATAGCGACGCGTGCTTGTGGGAGTACGACGACGCTCAGGGCTACCCGTTGTTCGAGGTCAGCTTTCTCATCAACTCGAACTACGCGACCTTCGAGGACTTCTGCCACCCCGCGGACCCCGTCGGTGATCCCTATACCGTCACCCCCGTCTCCGGCGTGGGCGACGACGCCTGCTACCTGACGACCAGCATCGGGGCCCTCGGCTCGGAGATCGACTTTCTCAAGGGCTGTTGGGCTTACTCGGTGAGCATCAACGGCCCGGCCGGGCAGTCCCCGCCGTTCTCGGACGCGACCGTCCAGATCGACGAGAAGACGCTGGCGCTCGACGCGGTACCGAACCTCTGAGCCGTGATCGCGTGGTTCTCGGCACGCCCACGGGCTTCATGGTGGCTGCGCGCAGTGGCGACGGCGGAGAAAATCTCCCCAGCCTTGGCAGAGGTTGTCACTCCGACATTCTCACTCTGTGGGCGCGACAAGAAACTTGCATGCAGCAAGTGCCATTCGGCGAAGCCGTCGGGCTCGTGGTGAAGAACGGCATCTTGCTGGTCGAGCAGTTCGAGATTGCGCGCGGGGAAGGCGCGAGCCTCGAGGCGGCCCTACTACTGGCCGGGGATTGGCGCGTGCGCCCGATTCTGATGACCACGTTCGCGAGCCTGGCCGGACTCGCGCCCCTGGCACTCGGCATCGGTTCGGGCGCCGATCTGCAACGCCCGTTGGCCATCGCGGTCATGGGTGGTCTGCTCGCCGCCACCGCGATGACCCTGCTCGGCCTGCCCGCCCTGCTCGCCCTCGCCGACCGGCGCCGGTCGGCGTAGGGCCGAAGACGGGAGACGGCCCGCTGCACCTGCGACGGTGCGCGAGGTTCAACACGGGTTGGCCGGTGTGCTTTCCGAGGTGCGGGCGGGGCAAATCGCGCACGCACGCGCAGGGTCTTGTCTCGCCGACGTCTACGCCCGGGCTGAATTCATCAGCGCACGGCACACGGCCATCCTGGGCGCCCGCTCGCTCGATATCCTGCATGTGGCCGCCGCGACCATCTTGCAGTCCAGCGCATTCGTCACTGCCGACCAGCGCCTGGCGCGACTGGCGAGAGCCACTGGCCTACGTGTGACGACGCTGTGATCCTCGGGAGCCAGACCCCTGTCCGCTGCATCATGTTCGCGGTCGGGCAGCCGCAGATTGTGGGCGGGACCGCCGCGCATTCCGGTTACCACGGGGACGGTACTCAAAGAGAACGGGTCCGGAGCCTCCGCAGCTTTCAATCCCAGCCACAAGTTGCCCAGAAGTTGAAGAAAGAAACTCATGACGACGACCGCAAAGCGGAATCGCAGTTGGTGAATCGCCGAACGAAGGTCCGTAGGGACGCTCGGTGTTCCAAGCCCGAGTCCGCGGCCGGAACCTCCGAACGCGAGCCACAATCGGGTACGAGGCCTTATCTCACGGAACACACCCAAGCCGAAGGACCGTCGCAGTCGGCGAGCTACTACGGCCGACAGGAGCAGGGCGATAACATTGAAGACTCCCTGCAGCATTATCCATCCAGCTGTATGCATGTCTACAGAAACCAAATGGAGCAAACGATGCTCGCGGCCGCACCACAAGCGGCGTCCTTCATTAGTGTATCAACAATCATTGTCGACTTCTTTGGGCGTATTCCTCAACTCTCTCCTCTCTTTCGGCCTCGCCGCCACCGCGATGACCCTGCTCCGCCTGCCCGCCCAGCTCGCCCTCACCGACCGGCGCCGGTCGGCGTAGGGCCGAAACAACGGCCGCACGTGCCACGACGACGAAACCTCGCGCGTCATCCTTGCTTGTTTCCAGGCTGCGCCTCGACCGGCTCGGCATCACCGTCCAGCACCCGCTTCGCGGCCCTGGCGACCTCGGGATTCTTGCTGCGCTCGATCTTGACCAGCAGTTGCGCCGCGCGCTCGGTGCCCAGACGGCCGAGGGCGGCGATCGCCATCAGCAGCACTGCGGGTGGGGGCGGGGTCTGGCCGAACATCTTGCCGAGAATGCCGATGGGAGCGGCGAGCCGGCACAAGGCCGCCTCAGCCTGAGCGACGGCGAGCGCGCCCGCCTCCCAGCGACTGATGACCACCTCGATGGCCGCCCGCACGATCTGCGGTGGAGCTCCGCGCGCATCCTGCGACACGATCTCTGATGGCCCTGGGGATGACCTGCTCTCCGCCGACGCCCGTACTGGCGCACAAGAGCAGTGCCCGAATGCGCACGTTCTCGTCGGGGTCGGCCAGCGCCCGCGCCACCCACAAATTCGCGGCTGCCGGGCTCGCCGTGACCAGCGCTGTGAGGGCATCCCGCCGCACACGCGGCGACTTGTGGGCCATCTGCCGGATGAAGACCGGTGCCGCGCTTTCGGGCGTCTTGCCGGCCACGCACGTCAACAGCAGTCGCACGGTGTCCTCTTTCTCGATATCCTGGTCGAGAGCCGCCAAGGCCGCGGTCACACCGAGGTCCTTCATCTGGGTCAGGATCCAGACGGCCAGCTCGACGACCTTGGGCTCGGCCGTGGTCAACACCATGGCCGTGGAAAGGGCGGCCGTCTGCCCGCCCTGCGCCAGCAGGTCCAGGAGCCCGCGCTTATCCTCCACGCCGGTGGGCAGTAAATCGAGAAGCACCTCCACGGTCGGGACGTCGAACACCGCGGGAACCGCGCTCCGGTCCTCCTGCGCGATACGCCTTAGAATACCCATCCCTTCGGGAAACGACTTCTGCGTGAATGCGTGGCGCGCGCCCTTCTGCAGGATGCGGATCGGATCGCTGTCGGCGCTGCCGCGCGGCGGTTCCGCGGTCGGGTTGGAACGGAGCGAGTCGACCCACTGCTCGGCCAACACCCACTCCTGCAGCTCGACCGGCAGGCGCGTGATCGGCACGATCTGCCGCCGACACATCGCCCGCAAGGTTTCGTCGACCTGCCGTGACGGCGGCATCTTGAGCATCCGCTCGGCGATGGCCGCGAGCACGGTCGCGGCCAGGGGCGGCGACGCTCGGTCCCCGGCGGGCAGCTCCTTGAGGATCAGACGGGTCGTCCCGTAGAGCGACACCACAGGCAGACCCTGCACGATCAACGGAAGCGCCTCGGCATCGCGCCAGGCCGGGGTCTCGTGCAACAGCCGGTCGACGATGTCGGCGCGGAAGAGGAGATCGCGAAGGACGTCGTACTTGCGGAAATAGGAATGCGCCATGCCCGCGACCAGCCGTTCGCTTTGCGCGACGAGGTGCTCGGGCGTCACGTTGCCAAGGACCGCCTCAGCCCGCAGATCACGCGCCAGCCGCGCATAGGCCAGACGCGCATGCCACGGCAAATCCCCCGGGACCTGGCGGGCATCGTCGTCTCGGACCAGCGAAACGTGCACGACCTTCTTGTCAAGCAGCGCCTGCGACAGCCGCGCGCCTTCGGCAGCGGCGTTTTGGTCGACGCAGGGCTCGCTCATCACCGCGAGAAAGGCGTTCCATTCGGCTTCGGTGATACCGCGCGAGAGTGCCAGGAGGGCCAAGCCTCGCTGCCGCAGGTACTCCAAGAGCTGGAGGACGAAACCCCCGCCGACGGAAGCCCCGACGATTCGGCGCAGCTCCACCCGCGAGGGCGACGCACCATCCACCCACATCTCGGGCGCCCCGCCGGCCAGCGCGGGTGGACCAACGACGTAGCCGATCTCCGGTTGCGCGCGCTGCAAGCGCCCGAGCTCTTTCCACAGCCGGGCACGCATGCGCGGAAAGTTTGGCTTGTTCGGATCGAACTGACCCACGCGGTGCAAGGCACGCACGAGGGCAATCGTGAACTCAACGATCTGATCGGCTAGGGTGTTCATGTTAGCTCGGAGACCAGGCATCGGCCAGCAAGGCGCCCGCCTCCATGGCGATTGTATGCCAGGCTGGTCAAAACCCAAGAAGCCGGGGGCGGGCGTCGTCCCTCACCTGTGGTCTGCACCGCTGCCGGCGACTGCCAGGCCGGGATCTGCATCGATGGCGTTGTGTTGCGACCAAGCCTGCGCCCTGGACGCCCTGGCAGCGCGGCGGGGCGTCGCCCATGGCCCGGACGCCGCGTCTTGGCCTAGGTGTTGCTGCTCCTAGTACTGATAGCTCGTTCCTCTCCGAAGCGAGCTCGCCAAGTAAGCAATTTTGCAAGACCTATTTTATATACTTACATATTATATATTATAGCTTACACTATTTATTGTGTAAAAAAGTCATCGGTCCCCGCAAGAAGTAGCGGCTTGGCCCGTCCGTCCGGTCAACAAAAAGCAAGCATCCGCCGATGAGAGCATCTGTGAGGCACCCACCGTCCCCCGCCCCGCACGGTCGCCGGCCGCGCTCTCGGCGGCCTGCCCTGCGCGTTGGATGCCTCATCGCGGCGCTGGGCTGGACCTGCTTGTGCCCAGCGGAGTCCGACGCCCGGGTCAACCCCCTGGTCATCATCGAGCGCCAACTCCACAAGGCCAACATGCTCATCGTGCTCGACACCTCGGGCTCGATGACCGGCTTGCCCGGCGGCCTGTTCACCAACTCGAGCGAGGCCGGTGTGGACTGCGACGACGGCTTGAATTGCCGCAACGGCGGGGTGCTGGGCGTCTGCAAGGTGTGGGCGGGTAGGACCTGTCAGTCGGACGACGACTGCAAGACCGGCTACTGCCAGAAGGACGGCGTCACCCAGTGTTCGTCGACCGCCGACTGCCCGCAGGATCCCGGAGCTTGCTCCGTGCCCACCAAGAACTGCACCGATACCACCAGAACCCAGACCGGGACAATAACGCGAACCGGGTCCGGCACAGAAACGACGACAACGACCCTCACCGGTTTCAACACGCAGACCACGACCAAGACCCAGACCGGGACCACCACCGCGACGAAGACGCAGACCCAGACCACGACCAGCACCCATACCGCCAGAACGACGGCCAGGGCAACCGTGACTATCACTGGTACCATCACCAGCACCAACACCGCCTACTATTCGGATTGGCCGCCGGACTACCACCACACGCAGACCTACACCACCACCAGCTATCTGATGGGGGGGGGACGGCGCGAACGCCACCAGCTACGTGACCGCCACGTACAACGACACGGCCACGAAAGCGTTCACCATGACCGGGACGGTCACGGGCACCATCAGCTCCACCGATGTCGCGACCGTGTACATGGATAACGGTGATTGGTACACCACCGTTTCCCAGGTCAGTGGATGGCATGGTACCCAAACCGCCGCCGCCACCGTGACCGAATCGGGCACGGCCACCGGCACCCAGTCCGTAAGCTGGAGGTTCACGGATACCATAACCGACACTGGTACCGAGACCGGGACCGGCACCAAGACCACGACCGGCACCATCACGACGACTGGCACCAAGACGGCGACCGGCACCCCGACCGGTACCACAACCATGACGACGAGCAGCAGCGGTACCGAAACCGGCACGCAGACGGTGACCGACATCAGCTGCTCTCTGACCACCTCCACCTGCTCATCGACCCAGCCCTGTCCCGAGCCCACCGGCAGCACCTGCGCGGCTACCGGCGCCGCCTGCGACAGCGTCAGCAACCCCTGTCCAGACATGGGCTCGTGCAAATACACCCACATCCTGTGCAGCAACCCGGGCGGAAACTGCCTTGACGCCAACGTGTGCGCCCACACTACCTCGAAGACCTGTACGTCACCCGCGGACTGTCCCCCCACATCGACCAGTGGAACCTGCACCCAGGGGGGAACGCCGCAGGGTGGATGTGCCGGCAACAACGATTGCCCCAGCTACAAAACCTGCAGCTCAACCCAAGATTCGTGCCGGACCGACGCCGACTGCCCGACCCCGTCGAGTGGCGTCTGTTCCGCCAGCGGGGACAGGTGCAACAACAGCTTCCTGCAATGCCCCGTTCCGCAAACCTGTCTCTTCGCGACCCAGACCTGCGGCGGGATCGACAACATCTGCAACCTGGCGCAAGACACCTGCATTCCCATGACCGACAACACCTGCACGTCAGTGGACAACACCTGCACCACGCCGGTGAACACCTGCGTGTACCCGCCGGAGAATCCCTGCGTTCCACCCGCGAGCAGCACGGACACCTGCGTCCCCAGCAACAACGGGACGCCGGGCCCCCTTCGCATGTGTCGAATCACCCAGACGGTGTGCAAGAAGAACTCGGACTGCACCGCTCCGGGCGACCTTTGCGGGCCGGCCACCGCGCGCGACGTCATCGCCAAGCGCGCCATCACATCCGTCGTCAACAACAACTACAAGGTCCTGAACTTCGGACTGATGACCTTCTACCAGGACGGCTACTTTCCCTACTATCTCAACAACTCGGTTTCGACCGGGGATGTCACCGTGTTCGAAGCTCGCGACAAGCTTACCGCCGCGCGGTGCTACAACCGTCGCACGGGACCCGCGCACAGTTGCCGGCTCAACAGCACCAACATGTCCCTCCGAGGTTCCCCCAACAGCCGTTACCGCGTGCGCACGGACCAGCACACCTGGGTCGATGTCGATGCCGACTGGTGCGGGTACACCTGCGAGCTGCCGGGCGACCAGGGCCTCGGCACCTTCGAGGGCGCCTACTACGACTACACCGCCACCTCCGGCGGCACCTCGACCACCCTGCGCGAGCAACCGACCTACGACGGGCCCACCATCACGGTGAACGGGAACAACTACAGCTACTACAAGCCGCTCAACAACTACTACAACGGTGGCAAGGCCCCTCCGCTCGATTTCGCCGATTGCGGCTCGAAATGCAGCGCCGAGTGTGGTGGCCGCTGGGACACGCAGCTCGCGCCCTTCCTGAGCACGACGGACGACGAGACTGCCTCGGAGTCCGCCGCCGACGCCATCACGCAGGCGATGTCTCCCGCGGCCAACGGCGGGCTCCTCTTCTACTGGAGCACGCCCACCGGGTGCACGCTCCAGAACGACGTCGCCAAGGGCATCCACACCAGCGCCTACGACTACATGGCTGCGGTGAAGAATGGCAGCAGCGCCGATGGCATTCCCCAGGACCATCTTGCCTGTCGCGACAACTACGTTCTGCTCATCACCGACGGCGAGGCCAATGGGCCGGGCGACTCCAACTGCACCGCTACGGCATGTGCCGCGGCCAATCCCGTAGGTGCCGGCTGCCAGTGCAAGTCGGTTCTGGCCGCGTACAACCTGCGCCAGAACCTCGGCGTCAAGACCTTCGTGGTGGGATTCGCCGGCGACGCCAATGCGACCTCGGCGCGCACCATCAACGACAACATCGCGCGCGCCGGCGGTACCGACAATGACAATGACGGCGTGGCGCCATTCGCCTATACGGCGCAGAACGAGTCCGATCTCAACAACGCGCTCCAACTCGTGATCTACGACGCGGTCAAGGGCAGCTATTCGACCGCCCCCACCAGCACCTCGGCCGGCACGCAACAGGCAACCACCGTGGCCGAGGGCCGCTACGCGCTCGACTCGCGCATGGACTTCCCCGAATGGAGGGGCCATCTTTTGGCCTACGATTTGGCCGGCGCCACGCCGGTCTTGGCCTGGGACGCCTATCAAAAGCTAGCCACGGGCAACTGGTGGGAGCGCCGGGTCTACACCTGGGACGGCACCACCATGGTGAAGATCGTCGTCGATCCCAACACGAAGACGGTGACCAACAAGAACGCGCTGGCAGCCGTGGGGCTTGGCGCCAGTGCCGGCGAGGCCGAGGCGGTCGCACGCTGGCTGCTCGGCGATCCCAGCTACAACAACCCCGCAGCCCTCGGTGCCATCGTCAACTCGACCCCCATCGACGTGGCCAGCCCGGGGACACCCCTGAACCCGGTGGCCACAACTTCTTCCTCCAGTACCAGAACCGGCCTCACCTCATCTACGTCGGTTCGTCAGACGGGATGCTCCACGCCTTCTTCCTGGTGGACACCACCATCGGCGGAACCACCTATCCGGCCGGCAGCGAGGCCTTCGCCTTCGTCCCACCCGACATGCTGCCGGTCGTGCGCCAGCAATACTCGCAAGGTGGACAGAGACCGGACCCCTACGCCCACATCTTCGGGCTGGCCGACTCGCCCAAGGCCAAAACCATATGCGTTCAAAACTGCGCCAACGCGGATACGGCAGTGTGGAAGACCTTGCTCGTCATGCCCGAGGGCTACGGCGGCGGAAACACCTTCATGCTCGACGTGACGGCGCCCTTCACGGCGACCGGCATTGCGGACCCGCCCGTCACCGTGCAGTGGCACACCGGCTATGGCGGCAGCGCCGCCACCTACAACAGTCTCCTTGGCAACGCCATCTCGCTGCCCGCGTACTTCTTCAATCGAACCAGCACTATGGACGACTACCGCCTGGCCTTCGCCTCGGGGTACCCGGTGACCGACGGCAGCACCACGCAGGGGCGCTCCATGGTCAGCGCCTCGGTGAGCACCGGTGCCATCCTTACCCACAGCGCGGTGGCGCCTACCGCCACCTGCACCCAGGAATACACCGCACTCACCGACTTCGCGACCGCGCGCGACTTCGCCACGGGACAAGACAACAAGCTGTTGGCCGGATATTTTGGCGACACCTCCGGGCAGCTCTTCCGCTACATGCTCGACTCTGGGGTCACCCTGGATCAATCCCTGACCTGCGACCACCCCCTGCACTTCTCACCGACCGTCGTGCAACTCGATCGGGACGCCACGACCACGAGCTTCGGGCACCGTATCTTCCTGGTACAGGTGACGAACTCGAACCTCGACCTCGACACGGTTTCGCTGCCGCCTTCGAAGATGGTGATCTGGAAAGAGAGCGTCAGCACCGACAGCAATGGCAACATCACCGGCCTGACCAAGGACACGAGCTGGGGAACCGGCGGGCAGATCACACTGACGGTGGGCAACGACAACGAGATCTGCGGTGTCACGCAGACCGATGAGAATGGGGTCGTGACCTGCAAGACCCCGATGCCACTCGGGGCCAGGCCCACCGCCACCCCGCTCGGCGTCCTGCTCGCCGACGCCTCCGGCTTCGAGGTCATGACCATGTGGTACGTGGCCAGCCCCGACGGATGCACGCGAGGACAGACCTACTTCACCACCCACCGGATCTATGGCAATGGTCAGACCACCCAGCGTGTGGGGCTGATGGTGGCCAACGAGCCCGTCACCTCGCCCGTCATCCTGGGCGGGCGCGTCTACCTGTTCGGCTCGACCGGCGCCATAGAAATCACGTCCCTGGTCCCCAGCTCAATCTCGGCCGGCCGGGCAATTCCACCCAACGGCGGCATGGGCCAGTTCACGCGCTACGACTGGGCCGAGATGATGCAATGACGAGGTTCACTCATCGAGAACCACCGTCTTGGGCACCCGGCCCGTTGACGCCGTGACCTCGACCGCCAAGACGGTCCCTTTCGCGGGAACAAAGATGCCGACCTGATGCTTCCCTGACGGCACGAGCAGCCGGGGAACCGGGCAAAGCAGGCCGGTCTCCTCGTCGTCGACGAGGACCGGATATAGGTCAGCGTGCTCGCACCGCAGATCGAGCACCGCGTCGCCGAAGCTCGGAAAGGCGACCGGCTGAAGCCCCCGGCGGGCGAAGTCACCACGGGTGGTGTCGAAGACCGCCCGCAACATGCGATAGCCTGGCTTAATGATCACCACGCGATGACTCCCGGGGCCAGTCGCCAAGTCGACCGGGGTCTTGCCCCGCAGGACACCGTCCACCCAGACGTTGGCTTGGCTGGGACGGGTATCGAGAAACAGGTGGTTGGGCACCCGAGACGGCGTGCTGTCGAACTGTGGCTGGTAGGCTTCGGCCATCCGAACCGCCCGTCTTGCGCCCAGACGTCCTCCTCCGTCCGGCGGCCGCAAGACCATGGTCTCCGCCTGGATCGATCTAGTCATTTCCGGTTCCACCGACACGGGAGGCCCACCGGCATCTACCGGCCGGTGCAGGTCGATGGTGTGGCGTAACGTGGACACGCCCCACGCCGAGATGACGCCGGCCAAGAGGGCACCGCCCGCCACCAGCGCAAGCCTGCGCCAGCGGCGCAATCCCGCCCGGCCCGCCTGCGCAGAGGCAACCTTGGGCCGCGGCACCGCGAGCCTCGTGCGCGATGCGGCTCGCTTGCCTAGGATGGCCCTCCTGACGGCCGGCTGCGGGGGCGCCCCGGGCGCCGTCGGCTGATGCGAGGGAGTCGGCCGGAGCCCAAGCCGCTGCAAGGCCGAAGCCAGCTCGCGCTCGGACGCGGACTCGTTTGCCCGGCAAAGCCACTCCACCACCAGCCCCGCCGAGTCGGGCCGCTCCGTGGGATGGGGAGAAGTCAGCGCCCGCACGGCGGAAAGCAGATGGTTCGGCACGTCGGGGATGTCCGGCAGTGGTTCCCACTTCTGTTCGGAAAGCTCGGACAGCGTGGCCGCCTCGTCGAGTTGCTTTCCACCGAGCAGGACGTACAGCAGCGCGCCGAGCGAGTACAGATCGGCAGCCCGAGCTACCTCATCCGAAACTCCCTCCGCATCGACTCCGATGAGCTCGGGGGCCACGAAGCGCCATTTCTCGATGGGCCCTCCCCCGACACCACGCAGCGAGGCGGCCAGTCCGAAGTCGAGAACCATGGCCTTCCCCGCAGGAGTCACCATGACGTTTTCGGGACACAATCCAAGATGAAACAGCTGCGGCTTCGCCGCGTGCGCCCCTGCAAGCACCTGCGCCACCTGCCCACAGAGCTGCCCGACCAAGACCGGCGCGAGCATACCACCCACGTCATCGCAGCGGCGGCCCCCGCCCTGGAGCAGTCGCGCGAGATCGATGCCCGGCACGAATTCCCTGACCATGAATGGGGTTTCCGGATCGTCCGATATCTCAAAGACACGCGCCATGCCGGGCGCCGGGCATGCGAGAGCGCGACGGCCGGCCGCCAGAAAGCGCTCGGCCATTGACCTGGCCAAGCTCGCCTCCGCGCGGTCCAGGAAGAGCACCTTGAGTGCGGCCAACCCCTCCTCGCCCTGAATGCGCACGCGGTAGGTGTCGACGAGCCCAACCGAGCTGAGCAACTCCTCCGGCTCGTAGCGCTCGATGCGGTTGGGTGGCGGCACGTCACTCATTTTAGACCCGTCCTGTCCCAAAATCCCATTCGTGAAAAGGGATGCGAATCCGGGCGCTTACCAGTCGAGCTGCCGAGCTTGCGGAGTGCGCCGGAAGGTACGGAAGGCGCGTCGTGAGGCGAGGAATGTCGTGAGGGAAGTTCATCAAGGCACATCTTGGCGCGATCGTAGGGATGGAGTAGCTGCCGGCCACGAGCCCAAATCGAACGTCTTTGCGGAGCGATTTGCACTTTCGATCAAGAGCGCGTCCTGTGCCGAAACTGGATCCGCCCAGATCGTCGCGATATCAAGCGGTTCCTCGTGGTTCGCATGTCCTGGTGATGCGTGAGAACCGCGGGTTTTGGCACTCCCACGGCCGCACGAAGGATGGGTCTGAATCTTCCGTTGCCGCTGCAGTTTCTGGCAGCGTGGCAGCGAGCGACGAGGACCGGGACGGCCGAAGAAGCGTGGAGAGATCGCGGAGCTGGTGGTTAGGATGGCGAGGGAGAACGAGACCTGGGGCTACACCCGAATCAGGGGAGCCCTGAAGAACCTGGGGCACAAGATCGGTCGAAACACGATCAGGCGGATCCTCCAGGAGCAGGGCATTGACCCGGCACCGGAGCGAGGGAAGCGGATGCCATGGGCGAAGTTCATCAAGGCTCACCTGGGCGTACTCGTCGGCATAGACTTCCTCACGGTGGAGGCAGTGACGTGGCTCGGTCTGGTACGCTACGACGTGCTGTTTGCGATCGATGTTGCCAGCCGGAGGGTGGAGATCCTGGGAATGGCGGTGAACCCTGTTGCCGGCGAAGAGTCCGAACCTGAATCCGCATGCGGAGCGGTTCGTGCTTTCCATCAGGACTGAGTGCCTGAACCGGATAGTGCCACTTGGCGAAGCCCATCTCCGATGCGCGATCACCGAGTTCGTGCAGCACCATCACCAGGAAAGGAACCACCAAGGGATCGACAACGCGCTGATCGCCGGGAACGCCGACCTGAACGGCACCGGAAAGGTGGTCCGTCGCGATCGCCTTGGCGGCCTTCTGGGCTTCTACCACCGCGAGGCCGCGTGAAATGGGCTTCGGTGAAACCCGAGGCGGTGGCGATCGGTTTTTGGCACACGACTGGAACCAACAGGTAGGCGAGGTAGGTGGGTGGCCGCTAGGGTACGATGATTCGCAACAACGAGTCGTGGCAGTGGTTGCAGTCGCCATTGTCGGAATCGCTGGGCATCATCGTCTCGCCGCCAGCATTGCGCAGGCGGATCTGGGCCTTGGTCCAGTTGATTGACGACGAGCCCAACGGGACCCAGAAGTTCCCGTTCTGGCCACTGATAGCGGAGTAGAAGTTGGAGCCGTCCCTGACTCCGACCTCGACATGCGCCAGGCCAGTGGTCCCGGAGAAGTTATACACCGTGCCTCCGAATAGCCATGCGGGAGCCTCCCCACCCCCTGCATGGCAGGAAAGGCATTCTTCTCCAGCATTTTGATGACCGTCCGAAGGGGAAGGGCTCCCGTTGGCATTGTAGGGCGTGGGCCACCAACTGGTCCCAGTACCGCTCTGCCCTCCACTGCTGCCCCCTGAACCTCCGCCAGTTGCACCGGCAACCCCAGCATCTCCTCCCTGTCCTCCGCCACCACCGCCGCCACCGTTCCCGCCCGAGCCTGCGCTGCCGTCTACGCCGGTTGATCCTGGACCGCCGCCCGCCCCTCCCGCCGCGCCAGCCACGGGACCGCCTCCCTCAGAACCTGCCGCTCCCGCACCGCCGCCTCCTTGGCCCGCCTCAGAAGATCCTGCTTGCCCAGGCGAGCCACCTTCGCCAGGAGCGCCGCCTCCACTGGCGGATCCGCCTGCCCCAGTGATGCCAGCGTCTCCTCCTGCCGCCGATAGCGCAGCATCCGGCTGGGATGGGGCTCCGGCCGGCTTGCTCGAACACCCCAGCAACCAACCCGTCGCCATCAAAACCATGCCTACCGACCAGGTGCGGGAAATCGTCATTGCCCTCCTGAGTTTCCTTTCTTGGGGAGGATTCGGCGTGGCCTTGGCTTCCTGACGACTACTTCTCGGCGCCACTGGGAATCGACCACGCGCCGGTCGTCTGGTCGAGCTTGTGGCACAGAGTACACTCGCCCTGGTAGAAGGTCATGAAGTGATTCCCTTGACCGCCGACCAGGTGGATGATGTGCATCAGACGCACGAACGGCGGAGCTGCTTGGAATTCGCGCCTGTGGCAGTTGCGGCACGTGTTCGGGACATCCTTGAACGCAGTATCGACGGACGGGTGTCTTCCTTTGATCTTCGACGGATCGGCGGCCGCGGCCTTCGCCTTGGCCAGCATCTTCGCGCCCACTTGTTTGGTGAAACCGCCGACGATGGTGCTAAGGCGCGCGTCCAGGTTCATCTCGGGATGGTTGACGTGGCAATCGAGGCACGCTTTCGGGTGCGTGTCTTCCGCCGTGATGCCGGGAATCTTGCGCGCCGCCGGCGGAACGGGTTTCCCAGCGGGCTTTGCCGCAAAGCCTGCCGCCGAGGCCAACAACACCAGCGAGATCGAACCAATAAGTACTTTCTTCATCACCCCTGTTCGCATCGAGAGTCGCATCCTAGGCCACGACGGTAACACGACTTCGTCGCGTGCGAGCATCACCGGCATCGGGTTGCCGGCAGGCTCACGGATGCCACGTTCACGCTGCTCCCCGACGGGCGGCTCCCAATCCCCTTTCACACCCCCGCCTCTGACGCCAAGGCCGCCACGGCCCAATCGTAGTCTGGCCGTGTCCCATCCCAAAGCGGCATGTTGGTATCCGCCCCGATGTCCAGCCCGCGGTCCTCGGCCCACTCGTGCAAGAACACGAGAGCATCTTCACTGACCTCGCGCGCAGGCACCGCTGGTACGTCGTGCCCGTCGGGCGCGCGAAAGAACAAATCCCCGTCTGCCGCCCGCTCGACCGACCAACCGCCTTCGTGGACCAGGTGTGGTGGTGCGAGCACAGCAAAGAAAGGTTGTCCAAGCTGGTTTCGCCCCCGTGCAACCAGTGCTGGATGTGGTGGCCGTGCAGGAATCGGTTGTGGCTGCAGCCGGGGAAGGCGCAACCGCGGTCGCGCAGCAGGAGGGCGCGGCGAATTGAGGTGGGAATGGTGCGGGTGCGGCGGCCGGGGAGCCCCTCACCCGGCGCGCTTCGCGCGCCGACCTCTCCCCGCTGCGCGGGGCGAGGTGATTCTACGGCCACGAGGCCGCAGTCGCAGGCCACGCGCCGGAGCGGTCGGGTGGCCCTGGGTATTTGCCTACCCAGGGCTCCCACAGATCGATCGCGGCGGCCGCGATCGCAGTCACCAAAATGATCGGAGGATTTCCGCAACTTGTGTCGATCCGAACCCACACTTCTCAGGATCGCCATGGCGCCGTTTCTCACGATCGCTTCCACCCGAGAAGCACTGGGCGGCGTAGTCGCAGGCGGTGTCCTTGGCCAGCTTGCCCCTTCGTGCCCTGCCCCTAGGCAGTCCCTCTTTTGTAGGACTACAATCCTGGCATGAAGACTCCCCGTCTCAGCATGAGCGCTCCCGCCAACACCCTCACCTACTTCTTTTTGGTGGCCACCGTCACGCTGTCGGCCTGTAGCAAGAGCCCGATGGCGACCGTGGACGCATCGGCCGACCGCCCGGCAATGAGCGATGCACTCGCATTGGAGACGGCTGCCGACATCGGCACGCTCAGCCAACCCGAAACCGGCGCGCTTGCGGAGGTCGGCCCCGGCCTTCAGGTCGATACCGGAGCGCTTGTAGAGGTCGGCACCGGAGCTCGGCCCGATACCGGAGCGCTGGCCGACGTCTTTGTCGTCAGTCACCCCGAAGCGAACTTGGCCATGGATACCCCGGCCGCAGGGTTGCTAGACGGCGGCGCGCTCGTCGATGTCAGCGCCGTCAGCAAGCCGGAAGCCGGCCGCAGCGAGGCCGGCGGCAGCGAGGCCGGCGGCACGGCCCAACCGGAGGTCGGGTCGGCGACGGGCGCCGCCCTGGTCGTCAGCCTGGGCAATGTGAACGTGGGAACCATCGATCTGGGCAAGAGCGTTTCCGGAGCCTTGTTTGTAACCAACGTCGGCGCCACCGCCTCGGGCGAGCTGACGGTGCTTCCGGGTGTCGGTGTGGCGGTCACCGGCTGTTCAAGCGCCCTGCAGCCCGGAGCCACCTGCACGATCACCTACACCGTGACGCCGACCATGGTGGGCACATTCGCCAGCTCGATTTCAGTCGCCGCCGATCCCGGCGCCACGCCGCCCTTGGCGATCAAGGTAACCGGCATCGTCGTCCAGCCCGGTCAGTTTTCGGTCGCGCCCGCGGCCATCGACCTGGGCTTTCTCCCTGTTGGCGTGCCGGCAACCCCGCAGACCATCACGGTCACCACGCAGGGCGCCCTGACCGACTTGTCCGTGCTCGCGAGCGGCCCGGAGGTGAAGATCGATGCAACCAGTACCTGCGCCGCCACGCTTGCCGCGGGCGTAACATGCACCGTGGTCGTGGACTTCGTCGCTGCCTCCACCGGCAGCAAGAGCGACAGCATCGTCATTAGCGCGGGCGGCAAGACGCTGGCCGTTCCCATCACCGCGGCGGTTGGGGCCATGGCCAAGCTCGCCGTGACACCGAGTACGGCGGCGTTCGCGGCCGCGGTAAACACCTCGAGCTCGGCCGTCGTCTTCAGCGTCGCCAACGCAGGCGATATGGCGACGGGATCGCTCAGCGCAGCCATCACCGGAGCCAATGCCGCCGAGTTCACGCTGGCGGCGAACAATTGCCTGCTTCTGGCGCCAATGTCTGTTTGCTCCATCTCTATCGTTTTCGCGCCCAGGACCACCGATCAGGTCACCAAAATCGCGACCCTCACGGTGACGGATAGTGGTGCGGGTGCCTCGACCGTCAAAGCCGCACTCAACGGCACGGCCTACTCGCCCGCTCTCCTCACCATCACCTCTGACCAGTCAGATCTCGGCACCGTGCCCATCGGTACGACCGGCGCCACCACGGTCTTCACCGTGACCAACAGCGGTGACGTCGCCTCCGGTACCCTGGCTGTGTCCGTGACCGACCCTCAATTCGCCATCATGAGCGACACATGCAGCGGCAGCTCCCTGGCCAAGAACGGCACCTGCACCGTCGGCCTCGCCCTGCAGCCCACCACCGTCGGCGCCAAGAGCGCGACTATCCAGGTCGCCGGCACCTCCGGCACCCCAACCGCCAAGGTCATCACGGGCGCCGGCATCCAGTAACCAGTCACTTCCTGCGCTGCTTAGTGACTCTACTGAGTCACGTAGGGGTGCGGCGGCCAGCCTGCCGCGGTCGAGTAGGTCTTGTACGCGTCGACGACCGCGGTGTCGTAGTCGAAGTTGTAGACCGTGCAGCTCTTCGTGCTGCCGTAGGAGTTGAAATTGCCGATGGCCATCATCGTGTACTGATCCTCGGTGCAGCCGCGGAATTGGGCCTCCGCCTGCGCGCGGTTGCAGGCGATGCCGGCGATGCCGAGCTCGACGTTGACCACGGGGTTGAAGACCGAGTTGGGCCAGCTCGCGGCGTTGGGGTTCGTCTCCAAGTCCACGTGTCCGCTCGGGAGCAAGCCAAGCCCGCTCGCCGTGCACCCGGCGGGCAGGTTCGATGAGTCGCACCAAGGCCCGGTCTGCATCGAACCGAGGCAGGCACACTCGGCCGCGGTCCAGCCGCGCGCCGGGCAGCACGGCCCATTGCTCGTGCACCCCACCGCGTCGTACTGGAATCGCGACTCGACGTAGACGATGGCCTTGAAGATCATGGCGTCGGGCTCGTTGTACTTGGCCGTGAACTCGAGGATGGGGCAGTCGTCGATGTCCACCGAGAGACCGTTCCATAAGGGAGCGAGATTCGTGCGCAGAGGATCCGAATCGCACGAGCCCGGAGCGGCGGATGCCGCGCCGTCGGCGGCGGTGTGGTTCAGCCCCCCCGTGCACCCGATCGAGACGAGCAGGCTCGCCCCGAGCGTTGCAGCCAGCATCGTGTAGCCGAGCCTCGAAAGCGCTCGCGCGGAGAGCATGGCCCCAGCATAGCAGAGTGAGGGGACGCCGCGCGCCCACGCGTCGCGGGCGCGGCTGCGAATCAGGACATCGCAGGCATTGGTTCGTGCATTGGCAACAGGCCGGCTCCGCTGGGCGAGATATTGGTGGGCGTACCTGGCGAACGAGATCATGTCGGCGTTTGGGCTTGCTGGGCGGGATGCTACTCTGAGGCATGTCGCTTTCCGAAGGTCAGACCGGCTGGATCGGCCAATGGTCGCCGGGCATTGGCGACCCGACCGTCGCGGGATGGGTCACCGTGGTTCTCTACGTCGCGGCCGCGTGGACTTGCCTCCAGGTGGCTCGGCAGGTACGACGGCAAGAGCAGCCGCAAGCGACGGTGCGACGCGAGTTCTGGGTATGGTCCATCTTCTCAGGTCTGCTTTGGGCCCTTGGTATCAACAAGCAACTCGATTTGCAGACCGCGCTGACCGAGATAGGACGCATGCTGTCCCATCGGGAAGGCTGGTACGAACATCGCGCGGTGGTACAGAAGGAGTTCATCGGTGCCCTGTGCCTATGCTTCGCCCTGTTGGCCGCCGCATTTCTGGGGGTCCTCCGCCGCCTGGACCTACCGGCGAAGGTGGCGGCTTTGGGCATGTGCTTCATCGGTCTCTTCGTTCTCATCCGCGCCAGCTCGTTTCATCGGGTCGATGCGTTTCTGGGCTACCGCCTGGTTCACCTGCGCATGAACTGGCTGATGGAGATGGGCGGGATTGTCATCGTGTTTCTGGCTGCCCGGCGGCGACTGGGCAAGGCAAGGCTGAACGCGAAGAGTTCCCGGACCTGAGCTTGGCCGGTTACCGCTCGGCCGCCCCCTGGACGCGGAAGCGCCCCGCGGCGTTCGCCGATAGGTGCGCGGTACCGTCCTGGTCCACGACGAGCGCCGCGACGCCCGCGAATTTGCTCACGCGACCGAGCCCGCGCGGCCCCAAGACGAAGAGTCCGGTGGCCAGGGCGTCCGCCAGCGCGCCTCGTGGGGCGAGCACCGTCGCGCTGCGACTCGCGCGAGCTGGAACACCGGTCCGAGGATCGAGCAGATGGTGGTATCGACGACCTTCGAGGTCGATGCAATGTACGTAGTCTCCACTGGTCACGACGGTTTCATCGTGAAGTTCCAGGGTGGCGAGGAGCGTGGCCGCGGACCGCGCATCGCGAATTCCCACCGTCCACGGACGGTCGCCGTTGCGTCCGCGCGCGACCACATCGCCGCCAGCGTCGACCAGCACGTGACCTACGCCGCTCTTGACGGCGAGATCGGCCGCGCGTTCGGCGATGTAGGCCTTGGCGATGCCACCGAGTCCGATCCGCATTCCGCGCCGGCGCAGGCAGATCGTGTGCGACGGCCAATCGACCATCACCGCGCGATAGTCGACCAGACGGCGGGCCTTGGCGACGGCTGCGACGGACGGCGGACTGAAGTCGGGGTGGTCGACTTTCCACAGGTCGGCGAGAGCCGCCCAGGTGCAGTCGAAGGCCCCCGAGGTCGCGCGCGACACCTGGCCAGCAGCCTCCATCACGTCGAGAATCTCGTCCGGAACAGGGACGGGCACAACCCCCGCGGCCCGATTCACGCGTGAGATAGCACTATCGGGTCGCCATTCCGAAAGCATGGCTTCGAGCCGTTCCATTTCCGCGAACATCGCGCAGACGAGAGATTCAAGCGGGTCGCGATCCTCGCCGCGCACGGCGACGGCAACCAGAGTTCCCATGAGCGGACGCGCACGCCGGAGCAGAACGTTCTCTGCCGGGCGACGACGCGACAACCCCGCGGTCGCTTGACGACTCATGGTTTTCTCGTCGCGAGCGCCCGGCCGTAAAGCATGTCGGCGAGCAAGAGACCCTTGCGTGCGGCGTAGGTGGCGGAGCGCGAGGAGATGGTTGCCCCGCTGATGGCGTCGATGTCCTTATCCAGAATCAGGGGGTCGGTCGACCGCTTACCGACGAACTGCCTGCGGAATCGCTTCTCTTGAATCGCCTCGCCCTGGGGCTCGCGATAGACCATGACCTGGATGTCCTTCAGCGACCCGTCCGCGGCGACGCCAACGGCGAAAGTAATCGGCTGGCTCTCGCCGATGACATCCAAGATGATGATGACCCCGGCCGCTCCCTTCTCGGACTTCACCTCCAAGTAGACATATCGCCGCGCCTCAACCCGTCGCCCCAGAGCCTTCGACAACAGCGCGAGGTCCGCGTCCGAAAGGTCGAGCGTCTTGCGCGCGAACCCGGTGCTTTCGGAAAACATGGCGCGCGCCGCATCGGCTTCGAGCAGATAGGTTTGCGCCCCGCGGACCTGCGCCGGGACAACCATGACGATCCCGGGCACAGCGAGCAGCGCGGCCAGCGATTGTCTCATGGCCCTTCCTGCCCTTCCGGCCGGGAGGGTGAAACCAGTCGCGCGACCCAGCGCTCGGGCGCCCACATCGCGACCAGGGTTAGTGCGACCATCAAGACGACGCCAGTCGCGAGGAGCATCCAGCCGACCATCAAGAGGTAGGCAAAACCCGCCGCCAGGTAACGAACCGCCCAAGGACCGATCACGTCGAGCAGCACACCGAGGAAGGTGACGGAGGTCAGCCAGATGCGAAGCCTGCGGGATGCAGGCGTCGCGCAGAAGAGGTGCGCGAGGATGAGCACCACCACGGGAACCGTGAAGAGGTGGAAATGGCTGACCTCCACCAGTTGCCAGAACGTCTTGGCGAAGCTCATCTCGCTTTCGCCGCCCCGGTAGTAGGTTGCGATGGCGCGCGCATCCAGCCCCACCCGGCCCGCGGAAAGTGCGACCAGGGTGGCCATGCCCGGCAGCATGAAGAACAGGAACATGGTGTAGGCAATCCTCGTCTCGAGGGAGGCCGTGCGGAGCTGAAATCCTCGTCGTGTGAATACCTGCATCGTGCCTTCCTCTTCCGCCATCAGAACAGCCAGGTGATGGCCGAGGCGAATTCGTTGAATGCCTCGCTGTCACCCAACCAATGGCGGCGGTAGTCCATCTTCAAGGCGATCTGCGGGATTGGCTTGTAGACCAGCCCGCCCATCTGCGAAGTGCGCCGGAACTCCGAGCGCGCGGCGAATCCGGAGGGCATGCGCGCCTGCGTGTCGGCGTAGTCGAATCGCGCGAAAGCGCTCAAGGCTTGCTCCGAACTGGGCGCGAAGATCCGCAGCACATCGTAGCCGATTTCCGCGTAGGCACCGCGCGACTGCCAGGCCACGGGACCCGCGCCTTGCTGGTCCGGCGTTCCTTCCGCCAAGGCCCGATCGAGCTTGCCGGCGTCGCCAACCAGCAGAAGCGCGATTTCCACCCGCGCGGCAAAGCCACCCTTATGCCATCGAGCATCGATGTCGAACAGGCCCACCGGGACGCGTCCCACCGTCGAGGTCAGCGTGTTGCCAGAGGTCGCGCCGTAGGCGGACGCCCCGATCACGGTGCCAAGACGTGGCTCGTAGTCGAGGCGAGCGATGGCGCCGTAATCGCCTGCGTAAGCGAGCTGCGCCTCCTGGTGTCCTTCGCGGATGGCGGACTCGGCCGTGAATCCGTTGGCATCGAAGCCGCCCACGACGTAGAGCTGATAGCGCAGTCCTTCGACGATCTCGCCGAAAATGCCCAGGCCCGGCTCGCGCCACGTGCTGGGAATGACGAACAGGTCGACGTCCGGCCGATCCACGCCGTTGAAACTGGGTGGCTCGTGGTACACGTTGACGATACCCATCGGCATCAGGACCAGTCCGCCGCGCAGATTGAAGCGTCGGGAAAGCAGCCCGTCCAGATAGGCTTGCTCCACCTCGGCTTCACCTTGGTCGCTCGACGACGCAACCGCGTGCTCCACTTCGAATTCGGAATAGAAGCGGATTCGACCCGTGAAGTCGTGCCCGAAGAACAGCACCAGACGCCGCAAGTCCACCACGCCCGGCGCGTTGCTAGGAACATTCAGCGTCAGCTCGCCGTAGCCCCCCAGGGCGCTCCCCGCGATGGTCGGTGCACGCCCGAGGGGATTTTCCACGGCGGTTTCGCGCGGGAGATCGGTTTGGGGCGCGTCATCCGCGTGAGGGGCGGTCGTCCGCGCGCTATCCGCCGCCCAAGGGGGGGCCAAGGCCGGCGCCGGATCGGCACCGCTACTCGCATGCACCCATCCCGATCTAGCCAGGACGGCCAGGGCCACTGCTCGTCGAACTTGAATTCCTCGTATCGCTCTCGGTCGCATCGTGAACTCCTTGTGGAATCCAAACTGGAGACGAGGAACCCTTCCTCGTCCTATTCCCCAGGGCTCCGGGTTCATCGACCGCCGGCCGCTCGCGCATCTGGAATTGAGATTATGTCGCATCTACGGGCATGGGGTGCAAGGTTGTCAGTTGTCGCGCGGACGCCGTCTCCGGCACTCCGCGCAGATTCCGATCAGCTCATGGAAGTGACTCTTCAGCTCGAAGCCATACTTGGCGGCAACCTCGCGCTGCAGGATCTCGAACGCCTCGAACTGAAACTCCACCACTTTGTCGCATTCGGAGCAGACCAGATGATCGTGGTGCGGAAGACCGACCGCGGTTTCGTAGTTGTGGCCCTTTCCCGAGAGAACCGTAGGCTGAATCAACCCGGACTCGACCAGCAGCGGCAGCGCGCGGTAGACCGTCGCCCGGGAGGCGTCAACCCCCCTCGCGCGTAGGTCGCGCACGAGATCCTCGATGTGGAAATGGCCCTTTCGCATCAGGACGGCCTTCACGATGGCCTCGCGAACCGAGGTCGCCCGGAGAGATTTCCCGCGCAGGAAGGTCCGGAAATTCTCGACCGACTGCACGGTACGCGGACTTTCGGCCCGCACAGTATTGCGACTATGTCGCATCTGCCCAGTATCCGATCTTTCGCTGCAGGGTCAAGCCGAAACGCGCACGAGCCCCGCGCGGCGCTTCGGGTGGGTGGAAGTCAGGTGGCGGATCGTGCGATAGTCGGCCCCGTCTCGCTTGGTCCAATCTTTCGCCAGAGGGTATCGTGCATACGTACATCGACCTAGGCTATCGCGTTCACCGACGCAACCATCGCTTCGCCTCGCTCACCGCCCTGCACCTCGTGGTGGTCACCGCCACGATGGGGGTGATGGTCCTGCCGGCCGAGCCGGCCCAGGCGGCCGCAAAGCACACGGACAGGCGCGAGATCAAGGCGCGCCAGGCCTTCGCGTCCGGGCAATACCAGCAAGCCCTCGATCTCTACGCGGAGCTTTACGCGGATAAGGTGCACCCGACCTACCTGCGTAACATCGGGCGCTGCTACCAGAACCTGCGCGAGCCCGAGAAGGCAATCAACGCCTTCCACGACTACCTTCGCCAGGCCAAGGGCTTGACCGGTGCCGAGCGGAGCGAGATCGAGGGATACATCAAGGAGATGGAGGATCTGCAGAAACAGCAGGCCGCAGCGGATGGCGCTGCCGCCGCGCCGCCGCCCGCGCCGGCCCCGGCCGTGCCGTTGGTGCCGCCGGTGGAGCCCGACGTGCCTGCCGCCCATGGCAACATCCTGGTGACCAATTCGGAGCCCGCCGAGCCACCTCCAACCACGCCGTTCTACAAGAAGGCCTGGTTCTGGGGAGTGGTCGGCGTCGCCGTTGCCGGGGCCGTGGTAGGTGGGCTTTACGCTGGCGGCGTCTTCTCGAAGTCGTCCATTCCCTGCGCGGCGGCGGACGGTTGTCAGTAGATTGGGGAGATATGTCGATGACCAAGCTTTCCTTCGCATCTGCAAGCTTTCTCTTTGTGGTGGCCCTGGCCCTGTTACCGGCGGCGTGCTCGTCGAAGGACGACCGTTCGCTCGTCGTGATCGACCTCGAGCTCGGCCCGGACGTGCCTACGCCGACGACGATCCATCTGAGCGCACTGCAGGGCGCTAGCGAGGTGAAGACTGCCGACGTGTCCTGGAAGCAGACCAGTGCATCCATGCAGGTCGGGCTCTATATCCCGGCCGGGGTGAGCGGGAAGGTGAGCATCGTGGCCGGCGGCACGGTCAACGGTGCTACGATCGAAGGCAGGATCGATTCGCTCGACCTCAAGGTCGGGGGCGCGGTTGGGCCGTACACGCTAACCCTCAACCGGTCGGCCGTCACGCCGCCCGTCCCCGACGCTGGTGTTGACACAGTCGTCGCGCCAGACGTCGTCGGTCCGAGTGCGGATGCCGGCGACACGCGACCGCCAAGTGGAGACGGTGCCCTCCCCGACGTCGCCGGGACCGCCGCGGATGGCCTCGGGCAGACGGACCTGGTGTTCAGTGACGATACCAAGGATGCCGTTCTCTCGGGCGATGATGTCCCAGGCGGCGATGCGCAGGACACCAACGACGCTTTCGCGCTGCCCGAGGTCTCCGATACGTCTCTTTCCCCTGCCGACGTCACCGTCGGGCCCGAGACCGCGGGTCACACGCCTGCGTGGGAGCCTGCCCAGAATGTTGAAAACGACCCGATCAACCCGTCCTACCAGCCGGTCATCGCCGTCGATCCCGTAAACGAGCACGTCTACGTCGCATGGGACGAGGCGACCACCGTCAAGGTGAAGCGTTGGAACCGGGTCACGGCGGCATGGGAGAAGACGGTCACGGTCGAAACCCGCGGTAACCCGGTCACGCCGGGCATCGGCGTCGATGCCAGCGGCAACGTGCTGCTGATCTGGGGTCAGAACACAGGGGTGGCCAGCGTCGACGGTGTATGGACCTCGCGCAGCACCGACGGTTCGTCGTGGAGCCCGGCTGCGCGCATCACCGCCGATCCCTCCTTCGATGTTCACCTCGCAGTCGCGCGCAACGGGACCGCCCACGCGGTGTACAACAAACAGGGCAGCGGTTGGCCGCTCTTCACCGCCTACTACGACGGCACCGGCTGGACTGAAAACCCCACCAGCCTCGACCCGAATCCCAACTTCTTCGATTCTGAGGCACGCATCGCGCTTACCGGCACGGGCGACGGCTTGCTGCTCTTCCGCAATGGTTGGGGCGTGGCTGGAGCAGTCTTGACCGGCCAGAGCTTCAGCACGCCGACCGTGCTCGACCCCAACTACGAGACCGTGACCGCGTACGACCAGTCGATCGCCATCAATCGCAAGGGGCAGGGCATGGTCCTGTGGACCGAGGCGGTCAGCTCGAACACGGTGCTCTTGGGCCGGACCTACGATCCCGCCGTGGGCTGGAGCTCGGTGCTGCCGCCCATCGTGACCGCGCAGACGGTCGCGGCAACGGCGGTCGCACTCGACGAGCAGGACAACGCCACGCTGCTATGGCAGCAGAACACGGGGAACGGAGACAATCTGGTCGGCATGCACGGCAGCCCGACCGGACCGTGGAGTGAGGTCACGGCCTTGGAGACGGACAACATCGCCGGCTCCCTGGGGCTGACCACCGAGTACGCGCGCCCCAGCGCTGCCATCGATGGAAACGGTAACGTTCTCGCGGTCTGGCGCAAGGAGGTGAGCACGTCCACCACCACGTTCGGCGCCTACGCCACGCGGTACGCGGGCGGAAGCTGGCTGCCCGAGGCCAAGCTCGGATTGAAGACCGGCTTCGACATCGCTGGATTGAGCGTCTCCGTGGCCGACTCGGGCTTTGGCGCTGCGACCTTCCTCTACCAGACGGATAAGACAACCAGCGACACGGACGTCGACAACGTCATGGTGGCGTTCTTCCGCTAGGCCCATTCGTTCACCATCCCCGGACAGTCGTTGGCTCCTTCTTTGCGGGGTCGAGCCGCAACGTGTACAAGCCTCGCGAGGAATGTGATCCTGTGCCAGCGCTAGACTAGACTAGGTATTCTTCTTGGGCCGGAACAGCGAAACGAAGAGCCCGCCGAAAGTCGCCAGCACGGCCCCCCACCACAGTGGTGTGTGCAAATTGGCCAGAACCGTCTTGGGCGGATTTGAAAATTCGGAAATTCCGGTAATGAAGATCAGTATGCCGTAAATGAACATGATGACGCCGACAAAGAACCACACGGGTATGACGCGTCGGTTTTCTTCTGCCATGTGTTTTCTCCTTCAAAGCCTACAACGACATCCATGGACGCCGAAAAGCGGCGAGGGGCAAGCGCCCCTCCTTATGGATGGTATTTCTACCAGAAAATAATCTGCAAGATGAGAAACAAACCAAACGAGATTGCGGCGAAAAAGATCGGTCTCTTCCATATCGGCAAATGCCCCTCACTTGGTAATTTGGTACAACCGTAAACCAGGCCCTCCAGTTCAGCCTCAGGTTTCGGCTTGGTAAGCAAACTGACGCCCACGGTCACTACAACGCAGATTATCCACGACCACAGTGCCCGATACATATTTTCCGACATGTCCTTCGCATCGGGCGAAAGGGCGATCAAGGATAGTTTGCTTGGATCGATCTTCACCAGCGCCCACATGGCCACAGAGGAGACCGTTCCGACCAAGAGCCCCCAGAATCCGCCGGCAGCGGTCGCACGTTTCCACATTATCCCTATCAGCACGGTCCCGAAAAGCGGCGCCACGAAGAAACTGAACAGTGCCTGGACGTAATCCATGATGCTCTTGAATTGCATGACCAGCAAGGCGGTCATGATGGAAATCACGACGCCGACAACGGTGGAGATGCGTCCTATCTTGACGTAGTGTTCATCCGACGCACTCTTGTTGATGTAGGAACGATAGATATCGTAGGTCGTGACTGTGGTGAATGCGCTGATTTCTCCGGCCATGCCGGACATGAACCCGGCCATAAGCGCAGTAATGCCAAGGCCCAATAACCCCGGGCCGAAATACCTCGCAAGCATGATTGGCAGAACCTCGTTGTAACTATGTTGGCCGGCAGTCAAGGTGCTCTCGGGATACAGATGGAATGGAAGTACGGCCAAGGCCAATAGACCAGGCAGAATCACGATAAACGGAACTGCCATCTTGAAAAAGGAACCGATGATGGGAGCGAGCTTGGCGGCACGGAGATCCTTCGCTGTCAATACGCGTTGGACGACCAGGAAGTCCGTATTCCAATATCCGAAGGCAATCACGAATCCCAGCCCGAACACGATTCCCGTCCAGTGAATTCCCATCGGATTGTTGGCGAAGCTACCGGTCGACTGCCACACGTGCGTGTAGTCGCCGTGGGGGAAGTTCTGATGAATGCGCGCCACCATGCCGCTCCACCCTCCCGCGTCGATGAGGCCGAAGATAGGGATGAGAAGCGCGCCGAACCAGATGAGAAAGAACTGCATGACCTCATTGAAGACCGCCGAGTAGAGACCGCCGAGGGTAACGTAGATCCCGACGGTCACGGCCGAAATGCAGATACTGAAATAGATGTTCCAGCCCAGGATTACCTTTAGGATCAAGGCCATGGCGTACATGTTGATGCCTGACATCAGGACGAACATGACGGCGAAAGCTATGGCGTTGAACCCGCGGGCGGCCTCACCGTAACGTAGCTTCAGGAAGCCCGGAACTGAGTGTGTCTTCGAAATGTAGTAGAAAGGCATCAGAACGATGCCGAGAAACAGGATGGCGGGAATGGCGCCGATCCAGTACCAATGGACCGCCAGGATCCCGTACTGATAGGCGGCCGAGGCCCAGCCCATGAGTTCCAGTGCCCCGAGGTTCGCCGATATGAATGCCAGCCCGGCAACCCATGCGGACATCTCCCGTCCTGCAAGGAAGAATCCTTCGCCTTTGCTGGCGTATTTCCTCAGGTAGATTCCGATGCCGATGACCATGGCGAAGTAAATCGCGATGATGGCCACATCGACCGGACTAAGCGAAATGAGCTTCTCGCCAACCTCAGTCATGACGTCTCCTTGTTAGGTAAGCCGAAAAAGTTGGTTAACCGCTCCTCCCTGCGATAGAGGGATTGGCAATTCGATCCTGCCGGGGCGGACTGGTCTGCATAATATTGTGGTGCCTGAGAAAAGCGAGGCGTTTTTTCGGCGTCCCGACGCCGCCACGAAGCGGGAACGCATTCGAAGGATCTCGTCCGCGCGCCGATCCACACATTTTCTCTTGCCTCGGCGCTGGTCAGAAGTCGTCTGGGGAGAGCCTGCCGGCACGCGGCGCGGGGCGCTTCGCCGAGCGAGCATGCCCGTCTCGCGGCGCGGGGAGCTTCGCCGCGCGGGCAGCACCCTCGGACGCAGGGGCTGGGGCGAATCCACGGGGAACATCCCCACGCGCGTGCTGGTGCGGTTCGGATCCGCGCCAATGAACGACTGCATGCGCGGGCGACGACCGGCTCGGCTCTTCCTGCGACTCTCGCCGTGCCACGGGGTCTACCGGCTCGGCCGTGGCTTTGGGCAGGGCCACGCTTGCGCCTGACGGGGCTGCTTTGCCAGGCGGGGCGACGGGCGAGCTTGCACCTGCATGTGGGCGTGGATGGCTTGCCTCGCCGCGAACCCAGGCCCGGATTTGCCGTGGAAACGTGAACCAGGCCGCCGCCAGCGCGGCGAGGAGGATGGCGGCGACAGGGACGATGCGCCATCGCAGGCTGTGCCTGCGCGCCCGGTCCAGGCGCACGGTCGTGAAATCCTGGGCGCTCCGCTGTGGTGCCATGTCCACCTCTTCGACCGGACGGACAATGTGGGCCACTTCAAGCTGCGACGGAAAGGCGACATCGTCGGGTTCGGGAGATGGCGTCACCTTGGGCATGTCTTGGTTGGTGGCTTCGTGGTCGGTTTCATCGGGGCTGCGGCAACGCACTCCGAAGCGTTCGAGATCGCCGTCGAGCGAAGTGAGCGGATTGGTGCACGCCTTTCTGAACCATCGGGCGGCTTCCGGCGTGGCGAACAGGCCGACGCCGATTTCTCCGCCACCCGCGCCGGTGGGTTTAGCGATACCGCCGAACTCTCGGGCGAGATTCGAGGCTTGCACGTACGCGTCGGTCAGGATCGGAACCGACGCTGATGCCGCCAACTTGGCAAGCTCATCGCCGTACTTGCCGGCCGCGGCCACCGCGCCGGTTGCGTGTCCCGCGGTCAATTCCGCGACGAATCGATAGGCGATTTCGCGGAGGGTAACCATGGCATGTCCGAAGGCGCCTGGTTCGCGCTGGGCGTATACTTGCAAGCCTGCCAACATCTGCCGGGTCGACAGCGACCGACCGGCCGAGAACGGCACCAGGTGCAGGCCAGCGGGAGGCGACAAGCGTTCGATGTGAGGCAGGGTGTCCTTGTGGCGGGTAATCTCGATCAAGCCGCCATAGGTCGCCGCCGCCGTATCCGCGCCCGAGCCCACGTCGCCCTGGGCTGCCCGGCGCCCGGCGTCCGCCAGGGCGAAGATCTCCGGCTCCCGCTCCTCGATGGTCAGGCCCAGCGCCTCGTAGACGGCGCCCACCGACGCCACGGCGATCGCGGCACTGGAGCCCAAGCCGCCCGCGGCGCACCCGAGCTGGAAATCGTTCGCGTCCACCGACACGGCGCCTGGCGGCAGCGCGGCGGCGATTTCGCCCAGCTCGGCCTTGGTGCGATTGACTATTTCCAAGACCATCGGTGGCATGGTGTCCATGCGTGGAATGAACTGGGCCTTGGCGTAGCGGGTGATGGCGGCAACGACGGCGCATCCGTCATCGAGCGCGGCATATTCACCGACCAGGAAAATCTTTCCTGGCGCGAGAACTACCGGCGTTCCGACGGGTGTGTTGTGCGTGTCGCTCATGACTGGTCTCTAGCAAGCAGGTGCGCCCCGGCCGGCGATCGCTAGGGTGTTGTTATCGTGACGTCGTCGACCGATGCCTTGATTCCCTTTTCGACTTGAATGCCAATACCCGTTTGATCGGCGAGGCACCCTCCGTTGGGGACCATGGTGCCGTTGGTTGCCGTCAAGGATGACACACAATCGTCGGTGAAAGTCGCCATGGCCACGCCCTCGAAAGAAGCGACCAGAAGAGCGTTCTTGCTTCCACTGATCGTGAGTTTGATGGTGCGCCATTGATTCATCGCTACAGGCGTGGCGAACGAGGCCCCCGCGACCAATTCGCAGATGGTGTAGCCACCGGATCCGTCGCCGACCTTCTTGAATACGCCGACCTTGGTCATCGCGCCGTTGACGTCAATGGTCGCGCCGACCGCGTAGAAGATATTCGCCGTGGCCGCCGACTGCCTGACGTCCAGTCGAACCGTCCTTGCCGATGACGGCGCCTGTTCGATGCGGATCTTCATCGAAGCCGTGATGTTGGCGTCTGTGAATTCAAGGCCGTCCGAGTTGTACTGGACGCGTGCGTAGTCGGTCTGGGTCGAATCCAATGTTGCGATCTTGTTGGTGCCATCAAGCGTGTTGGTGATAGGGCCGTCGGAGGAATTGGACGGTGCCCAGTTCACCTCATAGCCGCCGTCAAACCCGTCGCTGAGAAGAGTGCGGACGGAGATGGTCAAGACGTCCACAGAAGTCGGTGAATCAGGGCCGGCTTCAAGGCCAGCCTCAGGGCCGGTTTCTGGGCCAGCCTCAGGGCCAGTTTCTGGGCCAGTTGCGTAGTCCGTCGCCGGGGCGATGTCGCCCTGCGCAGCGTCATCGACTCTCGTGATGGCGATCGCGGTTTGCGAGGAGCATGCGCCCAGACCGAGAGCAAGCCCCGCCCCAAGGGCCAGCAAGAGCAGGGTAGCTTCTTCGTTCGAGCTCAAGGCATTGGAATCATACCCGGATGGCGTAATGGCGGCTAGCGATAGCCCGCGGGCTCGCCTACTCCAAGCGCGCCAGCACGTCGGTCGCGACCTGAGTGATGTCGCCGGCACCGAGTACCAACAGAAGATCGCCGGCCCGAAGCCTTGCGTGAAGGCTACCCGCCAATTCCTTACGCGGGGCATAGATCACCCTTGCCGTCCCCGGAAACGTGTGCAACAGCGCCTGGACGTTCACACCTGCGATGGGCGACTCGCCCGCCGGATAGATATCGGTCAACACGACCTCGTCCGCGCCGGACAGAGCGGGTGCGAACTCCGTCATCAGATCCTTGGTGCGGGTATAGCGGTGGGGCTGGAACGCGACCACCAGGCGACGGCCAAACAACCTGGCCGCGGCGATGGTGGCCGCCATTTCCGTGGGATGGTGGCCGTAGTCGTCGACCACCAAAACCCCGGCGACCTCGCCGCGCACGGAGAATCGGCGATCCACGCCGCCGAAACCTGCCAGAGCCTCGCAACTGGCCTCGAAGGGAACGTCGAACACGTCGGCCACGCACAGCGAGGCCAGCGCGTTCTGCGCGTAATGAACGCCCGGCATCCGCACCACGACCTCGCCGCGCACCTCGCCACGCACCGAGACGCGCAGGCGCGTTCCCTGTGCGTCGGCCGACAGGATCTCGCCGCGGTAGTCGCCGGCGGAAAGCCCATAGGTCACGTGGCGTTTGAGTAACTCGGGCAGGAGTCCGGTCGCCACCTTGTTGTCCGCGCACACCACGACCACACCATAGAAGGGGACCTGGTTGGCGAAGTCGAGGAAGGCCGCGCGCAGCGCCGATAGGGTTCCGTAGTGGTCCATGTGCTCGCGGTCGATATTGGTGATGACCGCGACCATGGGAATGAGATGGCGGAAGGATCCGTCGGACTCGTCGGCCTCGGCCACCAGCACCTCGCCTTGCCCGAGGCGTGCGTTCGAGGCGAAGACCTTGGCCTTGCCGCCGATGACCACCGTCGGGTCCAACCCGGCGTGGGCCAGAATGGTGGCGATCATGGTCGTGGTGCTGGTCTTGCCGTGCGAGCCGGCCACCGCCACGCCGTCCTTGACCCGCATGAGCTCGCCCAGCATCTCGGCGCGCGGGATCACGGGTATGTCGCGCGCGCGCGCGGCCACCACCTCGGGATTGTCGGGCTTGACCGCGCTGGAAATGACGACCACGTCGGCGCTGCACACCTGCTCGGCGCGATGACCGACGAAAATGCGGCCTCCCAGTCCTTGCAAGCGGCGAGTGGCGTCGCTTTCGCGCTGGTCTGATCCGGAAACCTGGTACCCCAGGTTCAGGAGCACCTCGGCGATACCGGACATACCGATACCGCCGATACCCACGAAATGGATGGCTACATCACGCTTCTTGAACATGTTTACTCGCGTGGGGAGCCAGTCGGGTTTGGCGACGGCACACCACCGCGGGAGGCTTTGGGAACCTTTCGAGGGTTCCCATCGCAAGTGTCCTACTTGCTGACCAATCCGTCCAGGCTGGGGAGCTCGGAAAGGTTCGGCTCGACGACGATCTCGATGCGGCGATTCAGCTTCTGTCCCTCGGCCGTGCCGTTGTCGGCCACTGGATCGTATTCGGCGTAACCGGCCGCGCCCACCTGGCTGGGCTTCATGCCGTTGTCGATGAGCAAGCGCACGACCTCGACCGCACGCCCGGTGGAGAGCTCCCAGTTGGAGCGAAACTTCTTGGAGTGGATGGGCAGGTTGTCCGTATGGCCAGCCACCAGGAAGTGGCGATCCGCCGGCATGGTGGCGAGCACCTTGGCCACCGTGGCGATGGCTTCTTTACCCTCGGCCTTGAGATCGGTCTTGCCCGAATCGAAGAGAATGTCGTTGGGCAACACCAGCAACATACGGCCGTTGCGAACCGTGACCTTGATCTGTCCTGCGTCGACCATCGAGCGCAGCTTGGCCACCAGCGAACGGAACATGGCCGCGCGCGACTCGGCGATCTTCTTTTGCTTCTCGAGTTCGTCCAAGCGCTTCTGCAGGTTCTCCATGCCAGCCGCGAGCTGCCCCGCCTCGTTGGCCTTGTCCTTGCCGTAGGCCTTGACCTGGTCCATCTGCTTCTTGACTTCGGCGATCCGCCTGTTGAGGTCGTCGACCTTGGCCTGGAGCTTGGCGTTGTCCTGCTTGAGCGAATTCTGCTCCTGTAGGGCCTTGTCGAGCTCAGCCTGCTTCGCCTCGAAGGTCCCCGAGCTGACACACGCGGTGCCGAGAATTGTGCCGGCGAGCAGCACGACTGCAAGCTTGATGGTGTTTCTCACGTTGTTTCCTCCGTCGCGAATGGTGGTAATTCATGACCCCAGCGCAGGGCAGCGGCATATTAACGCTAGTCGAATGGGATCGGTAGTGCCCTTTGCGGTCGAGAAAGCGCGCGTGCACAGAGCCGCAGATTGACATATCCTCTGTGCGTGAAAGCCCTCCGGTTGGCTGCATCTACGTTCGCCCTGGCCATCGCCCTCGCGCAATGCTCGCCCGGTCCATCGACGGGACCAGACGCTGGCGCGGGGGACGCGGCCAACCTCCGCGATACAGGCCAACCCGACGCGGCCAACCTCCGCGATGCGGGCCAGCCCGACGCGGCCAACCTCCACGATGCGGGCCAGCCCGACGCGGCCAACCCCCGCGATGCGGGCCAGCCCGACGCGGCCCCGGATGGCTCCGCCGGGATTGCCGACAAGGCACCCCGTCCGACGGACGCGGCCGTGACCGGCGACCTGGTCAGGGACATGGCCACCGACCTCCGCGCGACGATGGCTGACCTGGCGGCAGACACTTCCGCCAGTGATGCGCCCGGCGCGGGCGAGGCAACCGGAGCGGCCGGCGGCGACGTTGGGTGCAGCGGATGGACCACCCTCTCGCGCCTGTCGCCGGCCGAGTTGGCCGACCTGCTCGCCACCTCGGATCCCATCGTGATCAACGTGCACATCCCGTATGCGGGAGATATTCCCGGTACGGACACCTCGATACCCTATAGCAACGTGGACGCCATCGAGGCCTACCTGAACTACGACCACTGCGCCGATGTGGTGCTGACCTGCCTGACCGGAGGGATGAGCCAATCCGCGGGCAACGAGCTCGTCAAGCGCGGCTACCTACGCGTGCGCGATCTCAAGGGTGGAATGGAAGCCTGGCAGGCGGCCGGGTACCCGCTGCTCGAGGACGGGGGCACGTGAGCTATACCGCGATACCCCGCCGGGACTGCGTCAGGCCTTTGCCCTCCGCGCCCGCCTCGCTTTCTCACCCCTGGCCACCTTGCCGCCCAAACCCGCAAGATACAGGGTGTGCTTGAGCGACGAACCTGTGAGATCGGTCAGGTTGCGCGAGGCCATGAACACCCGAACCTGATGGTTGACGTGGGTGAGGAGTGCCCCCAGCGCGCAGCCCCCGAACAGGCACTTCTTGCGCCCGAGCATGCACTTGTTATCCGACATGGGGCCATCCATGGCTTCCAGGATTTCGAGCAGCGAGATCTTGCTCGGCACGCGTCCGAGAAGAAACCCGCCGCCCGGACCGCGCCGTGAGGTGAGCAAGCCGACCTTCACCAGTCGCTGCATGACTTTCGACAAATGAGCTTCCGAGACGCCTTGTTCCGATGCGATCTCGCCCACCGAGTGGTTCACGTCGTCCTTGGATCGGGCGATGTGGGCCATCGCGTGGATTGCCAGGTTCGCCGCATCCGAGATCCTTAAAATAGTGTCCATCCAAGAAGGTTAGCGCGCAATCGGCGCCGCGCCCGCCCATTTGCCAGGACTTTTTCGGATTTCAGCATTGTGGACGCGAAGTATCCGAGTGGTTTCGTCCGATTTCCGAATTCCGCATAGAGGCCCGGAAAGGGAAGGGTTCTTCGGAGGTGGTGAAAGATCCGCAAATTGCGCGAGGAGAGCGTCAACCGTCGGACCGGACGCCCGACTCTGTCGGCCCTGCCTTCACAGCGCAAACCTCGATCTCGCACAACCATTCGGGCCGGCAGATGTCGGCCACCACGACTGCGAGGGGCAGGTCCTCGGAAAGGCCATGGGCGGACGCCGCCTGCTGGAAATCGCGGAAGTCGTCTTTCCGCTTGAGGTACGCGGTGGCGTTGAACGCGTCGCCAAGCTCCATCCCCGCCGTGGCGAGTAGCGCGCGCACGTTCCCGAACATGCGGTCGAGTTGGCCCCTGATATCGCCCGCCGCGACCACGGCGCCCTGGCCGTCGATGCTGGCCGTGCCCGAGACGTAGAGCGTCCTGCGGCCAGGTTCGGAAAGCTGCGTGCCGCGCGCAAACGCCGAACCGTAGGTCGACGCTTCCCCCATGGGGCCCGGCGGGATGGCCTGCACGAAAACCTCGGCACTACCGGCGACCGCATACAGATCCATCACGACGGGCGCGGAGGCACCGGGCCGCGTACCCTCGACGCAGGTGCTGGCAGGCAGGCGCACCATCTGCTGCTCCTCGAAGTAGCGATTGCGGGCCTGGTTGACGAAGCGATAATTACGCTTGATGTCACGGACGTAGATCCACGTGCGCACGACATCCTTGAACGCGAGCCCGCGATCCGTCAGGGCATGTCCAGCCTGGGCAAGCATGTCGTAGGCCATGTCGGCGACCCCAGCGGTGGCGCTCAGCTCCCGGCGCGGCATGACCGACATGAGCCGCAGGTGACGTGCCCCGCCGCGCAGGATCGTGGTAGCCGCGGGCTCGTCCGAGTTGCCGTACCAAACGCCGCCTTGCCGCGCGGAGCGGAAGGCGTGGAGTTGCATGGAGCAATAGCAAAACGCCGGCGCTGGTGGCTGCACTAGCGCGCTCACGGGCAGCGGTCCGGATACTCCCCAATCCGTGGCCAGCACCTGCCGCCAATCCCACTCGGGAGCCTTGGCGAAATGGATCCAACCACAGACGATGTTCACGGGCCCGAGGCCGTGGGCGAGCAGCGCCGCGTGGGCCTGCGCGGCCAGCGAGGCAAACTGCCCACGACCGTCGTCGCGCGTGGAGGTTGGCGAAATCTGGAAAAACACCTCGATCGACCCCGCGCCCTCGATTCGCCTAACCTGGAGAGTTGGTGTCGCGTTCGCGTCGATTCGTGCCGGCATCGCCGTCAAGCTTAAGCGATGGCCGCTCGGCGGTAGTGCACATTCGTCCTCGCGAGGTAGATTCCAGGTCTCGTGAAGCGCATCGCCATCGCCGTTGCGCTCGTTCTGGCATGGACGGGCGCCATTTCGTGCAAGCACAAGGTTCGTCGTGTGCGCGCACAAACACCTGTCGACAAGGCCGAGCCGCCCCTGCCCTTGCCCGAGGCGACCCTCATGCCGGGCGTGGTCGCCCCGCGACTGTTGCCGGCGGGGGTTTCGGCGTCGGTTTACCAGCAAGCCATCGAGAGCATCGGCACCTACGAGTGGCGGGACTTCACCTTGCCGGGATCGCATCTGGTCAGCACCAACGGCGATTACTGGACGAATCTCGCCGATCTGGCCTGGCACCGCGACGTGAAGATCGACCTTGACGACGTGCCGCTCGATCTGGACCAAGATGGCCGCATCGACACCCACGTCACGCGCCACATCTCGCTCAAAGGAGGCATCCTCGACAACCCCGAGGTCTTCGGCCTAGCCAAGGATCCCGACAATCCACCCGGCAAGCTCGGCTACACCTCGGCCAGCACCGGCTTTGCCGGCCTACGCGACGCCCTCGATTTCGACACCGGCAAGCCCACGGGCCAGATCGGCATGACCTGCTGGCTGTGCCATTCGGGGCGCAATCCCGTGGACGGCAAGACCGTGCTGGGCCTGCCGAGCACGCGCCTCGACTACGGCATGATGCTGGCTACGTCATCGCTATTCGATCCGCCGCACGCGCTCGACCTCGACCGCGACGGCATCCCCGACAGCGAGGCCGACATCAAGCGCCGCATGCGACTGCCCGACTCGCTGGTGCTGGATCTCGACCACGATGGCCGGGTGACCGTCGCCGAGTACCGCAAGGCGCTCCAGCTTCCGGACGCCAAGCAGGTGCAGGCCACGTTGCTTTCGGCGGGACCGGGGCGCCAGGATCTGACCAACGAATTCGGCCTGGACATGAGCGCCCCCGGGTTGCACTCGCGCCGGTACCAGGACGTGGGCCTCATGCGGACGGGCCTCCAGGGTGTATTCAACCCCAAGAGCACGCCCAGCTCGCTGGTGGTGCGATCGCTCTCCGTGATCAACTGGGCCGCGACCTACGCGACGCGCGGCGTGGATTGGCTCGGGCGCTACGCCGAGCGCACCGGGCAGAGGCGCGGGCAGGCCCTGGCAGAGCTCGGCATCGACTTTCCGCCCGGCCTGGAGGGCGACGCCGACCTCATCAATCGCGCCATGGTGCTCGATGGCCGCACCATCGGGGCTATCGGGCTTCAGGGGGATTCCTTTCCGGGCCTCCTTTACGTGCGCGTGCTTCGCCACGGAGCGCCCGCGCCGCCTGGGCTCGTGCGCGCGCTTCGCCTGGGTTACGCGGCCACGCAGATCCGCAAGCTGCTCTACGACACCGACCTCTCGTCCGTCGCACGGCCGGCGCTCGACCCCTCCGCCGTGGCGCGCGGCCGGGCGATCTTCTTCGACCGCGAGGTGGGCGACATCATCAACCAGCAGATCCTGGTCGACGTGCCGCCGGTCTATGCCGGCGCCGGCCTGGAGCCCCCGCTACTCGCGCCCATCGATGAAACGCGGCCCCTGACCGCGCGCATTCCCGTACGCTGCGTGTCCTGCCATTCCGCGACCACGCTCGCGACGGAGAAGCCCATCCCCAAGCGGGGCCTGGAGATTCCACGCTGCACCGACTGCCATCTCGTGCACGAGCCGGTTGGGCTGCTGGCCGCGATCGGCCTGCGCAAGGGCGAAGGTCCGAACGGACTATCCTCGATCTTCGACGAGTTCGGCATCGACCGATCGGGCGCGAACGCGGCAAAGGTCCAGGCCACGTGCACCGACTGCCACGACAGCCACCCCGCGCTCGCCACCCCCATCCCGTACACCAATTGCAGCATTCTGCCCTTCGACGCCGACGGCGACGGTAGCGCCCAGGGGGACGAGCGCGACGATCTGGCCGCGGGTGGCATCGGTACCGATGCCATGTTCGGGTTCGAGGTCGATCGCCGCGCTCTCGCCGACAAGAACGTCCGCATGCCCATCACGCGCATCCCCTCGACCCATCGCCGAGGGCCGACGGAGAAGGTCGAGATTGCCGGACCCTGGGTGCGCACGGCGCCGCTCACCACGCTGGTGGCGTCCGCCCCCTACCTGCACAACGGCTCGGTGCCCACACTGGAGGCACTGCTCGAACCCACCGATAGAAGGCCGGTGACTTTCACCCAGGGTAGCGGCCAGGGAACCTTCACCTTCGATACGCGGTTGCCCGGCAACCGCAACACCGGCCACGAATTCGGCACCAAGTTGAGCGCCCAGGAGAAGCGGGATCTCATCGCGTTCCTCGAGACCTTGTGAAGGGCCAGCCCCCCTGAAGACCCCCGGAAGGTGTCGGATGGACGGAATGAGGTTGCGCTGGCCAGCCGTCTACCCACCGCCCGCGATCGCGATCGCCTGGCGGCGGTTGCCCCACATTCCGGGCGATCCATCGAACCGGCCCACGCAGGCGGCGCCACAGATCTGGCAGGCGCCCTGGTCCGTCAGCGCCCACGCGGTGACTTCGTAGCCTGCGCGACCGATGAGCCGAGCGCCACAGCGCGTGCAGAACGTGGAGGAGCCCTCGTTGTCGTGTACGTTGCCGATATAGACGTGGTGCAGGCCGTTGCCGAGCGCGATGGAGCGCGCGCGCCGCAAGGTCGCGAGCGGCGTGGGGGCATGGTCGAGCAGCCGAAAATCGGGATGAAACGCCGAGAAGTGCAGAGGTACGTCGGCGCCCAAGTTGGCCACCAGCCAGCGGGTCATCTCATCCAGCTCCTGGTCGCCGTCGTTCTCGCCAGGGATGAGCAGCGTGGTGATCTCCAGCCAAACCTCGGTCTGGGCGCGCAGGTACACCAGGGTGTCGAGCACGCGGTGCAGGTCGCCACCGGAGATCTCGCGATAGAAACGCTGGGAGAATGCCTTCAGATCCACGTTGGCGGCATCGATGTGGCGATAGAATTCCTCGCGTGGCGCGGGCATCATGTAGCCCGCCGTGACCGCCACGGCGCGCAGGTCGCGTGCGCGGCAGGCGTCGGCCACATCCACGGCGTACTCGAAGAAGACCACAGGGTCGTTGTAGGTCATGGCCACGCTCCGGCAACCGGAGCGCACGGCCGCGGTCGCGATGGCGGCCGGGGTGGCAAACTCGCTCATGCGCTCGACGTCGCGCGCGCGGCTGGTTTCCCAGTTCTGACAGAACTTGCACGTCAGATTGCAGCCCGCGGTGCCGAACGACAGCACGGGCGTCCCCGGCAAAAAGTGAAACAGGGGTTTCTTCTCGATGGGGTCGATGCAGAACCCCGTCGAACGACCGTAGCTCGTGAGAACCATCTGGCCGTCGCGACACGCGCGCACGAAACACACCCCGCGCTGGCCCTCGCGCAGGCGGCAGGCCCGCGGGCACATCTCGCACACCGTGCGGCCGTCGTCTTCGCGCCGGAAATAGCGCGCCGGCACCACGGCCGCGCCCAGGTCCGACCGACCGGTGTCTGTCTCGTCGCCGTACAAACCTGCGCTGCTCCTTCCTGTCCCCAACCAGGAACTGCATGCAAGTATGGCATGAGACTTCCCGTTGGATGCACCAGCTCGCCATCGCTCCAACTTCACCCTGCCCGTCTTGACGATGTTCCGGTCGAAGGCGCGCGGACACAGCTTGTTCTTCCTCTCTTCCGAGGCGACCCTCAACTGATGATGCTCCAAGTCGGAAGGTGACGGCGATGGCTCGGCGAGGCGCGTCCGAGCGGACAACTGACTGTAGAGAAACGCACCAGCGTCGTCTTTCTCACCGTTGTGAAATACCACATCCAATCTAACCACTTGAAATCACATACAGTATTGGGAGCGACTGGCCAGTCACAGGCCTGGAATCAGTCGTGGGCCGTTGAACTCCTCAACACTTCGGGTGACTAGCGCGTTGAGACATCTCAGCGTGGACACGCCTGGGACGGGCGCGAATACCGGGACTTCCGGCACGTGCCCTCCACGAGCCAGCGTGCAGCGAACTTGGCGCCGCTCTTGCGTAGTCACGAGGTGAATACGTTTCTCGAATTGCCTTCAAATCCATGCATCGAGGTGAATCCCAATGGTCGCTCTGTTCGTCATCGCAATCGTGCTCTGTGCCTTGACGGCTGACTATTTCGTGCAGCATCTGGCCCGTCGCGCGCCTGCCTGGAACGCACGCGTGGAAGCACTCGATGGCGTCTTCATGGATTCCGGCCACCTGTGGATCAAGCCCGAGCCTTCGGGGATGGCGCGGGTCGGCGCCGACAACCTGATCGGCGTTCTCCTCGGCCATCCCCAGCGCGTGGTTTGGCCTCCCGTGGGCGCGGTCAAGCGCGGTGCACCTTTGGCGGTAATCCATGGTGGCGGCCATACCCTCACCCTGCGCTCGCCCGTCGACGGCGAGGTGGTCGAGCAGAACGCAAAGTTCGGGGTGGTTCCCGCGGATGGCGCAAGCGAGTCCTTCGCCGCCGGATGGCTGGCGCGCCTGCAGCCGGTAGATTTGGCGCCGCGACTCGCGGCCATGCGAACCGGGCGAGGCTTGCGGGATTGGTCGCTCCGGGAAATGGATTGGCTGCGCGCGTTCGTGCTTTCGCGCCTGCCAGCCACCGCCGTCGGAACCACGGCCGCGGATGGCGGGCCGCTGTCGGCCGACCTGGCGTCGCGACTCGATGAAGACGCGTGGAACGAAGCCGTGCGCTTGATGTTGGGCTCCACGTGGCGCGACGAGGACGAGACGCCGGATTTGTCGACGGCTTCCGTCGGAGGCCGGCCATGAAGGCTGGCCTGCTCATCGACACCACCAAGTGCATCGGCTGCGGCAGTTGCACGATGGCCTGCAAGGAAGCCAACGGCCTGCCCAGGGGCGATGACAAGTCCCTGTCCGCCACGACCTGGACCGTGGTCGAAGAGCGGGAAGGGGTTCACGTTCGCCGCATGTGCATGCACTGCGAGGAGCCCGCCTGTGCCTCGGTGTGCCCGGTCGCGGCCCTGCGCAAGACCGCCGAGGGCGCCGTGGTCTACGACGAGACCAAGTGCATCGGCTGCCGCTACTGCATGGTGGCCTGCCCGTTCGGCGTTCCCCGCTACGAATGGTCGAAAGCGGTTCCGCGCATGCGCAAGTGCATCCTGTGCTACGAGACCGCCACCCGGTACGGCAAGCCCACCGCGTGCGCCTCGGTCTGCCCCACGGGCGCCACCAAGTTCGGCGAGCGCGCTGCCCTGATCCGCGAAGCCAAGGAACGGATAGCAAGCGATCGCAAGCGCTATACCGACCACGTGTTCGGGCTCGATGAGGCGGGCGGCACCTCGGTGTTGTTCCTGGCGTCCGTGGACTTCGCCCGGCTTGGTTTTCGCACCAACCTGCGCAAGGAAAACTACCCAAGGCTCACCTGGAACGTTCTCTCGCGCTTGCCCAAGGTCGTGAGCGTGGCCGGCGCGGGATTGGCCGGCGTGTGGTGGATCATGAACCGCCGCGAGGAGGTGGCCCTCGATGAGAAACCCTCGCGCAACGATGGCGCGAGCAAGGAGAGACCATGAAGGCGCTCGCCGCCAGCAAGCCCAGGCCCGTCATCACGTTCTGGCGTGCGGTCTTCGTGGCCATCATGGCCCTGGGTGCCTACGCGACCTACGTCCGTTTCGCGCACGGGCTCGGTGCCTCGACGCATCTGTCGGACCAATTCCCGTGGGGGGTGTGGATCGGCTTCGACGTCCTGGTCGGGGTCGGTCTAGCCGCCGGCGGATTCGTGATCTCGGCGGTGGTGCACGTGTTCGGCATCCGGCGTTGCGAGTCCATGGCCCGCCCGGCCGTGCTTACCGCCTTTCTGGGCTACCTGCTGGTTTCCGCCGCGCTGACCTTCGATGTCGGGCAGCCCTGGCGCATGTGGCATCCGCTGGTGATGTGGAACCCACACTCCGTGATGTTCGAGGTCGCCTGGTGCGTGATGCTCTACACCGGGGTGCTCTCCATCGAGTTTTCCCCCATGCTGTTCGAGCGCCTGGGCTGGCAGCGTCCGCTGCGCGTGGTGCGAGCGCTGTACACGCCCTTCGTCATCCTAGGCGTGCTCCTCTCGATGATGCACCAGTCGTCGCTCGGTACCGTGTTCCTGATCGTTCCCGATAAGCTCTACGGCCTTTGGTATACCCCCTGGCTGCCGGTGTTCTTCTTCATCACCGCGGCGGCGGCCGGGCTGGCCATGACCATCGTCGAATCGCATCTGTCGGCGCGGGCTTTCGGGGAACACCTCGACGATCGCGTTCTGCAGGGGGCCGCGCGGGTCATCGTGGTCTTGCTCGGCGTGTATGGGCTGTGGAAATTGGAGGATCTCTGGGGCCGGGGCAACCTTGGGCTGGTCTACCGGTTCTCGCAGGAGAGCGTGATGTTCTGGGGCGAGATGGGGCTGGGGGTGTGCCTGCCCATGGTCCTGTTCGCGATACCACGCGTCCGCCGCAGTCGGCAGGGCTTGTTCCTGGGCGCGGTGCTGACCGTGGTGGGCTTCGTCGTCAACCGCCTGAACGTATCGGTGACCGGCATGCTGGGCGCGAGCGGCGCCAAGTATTTCCCGTCGTGGATGGAGCTGGCCGTGACCGCCGCCATGGTGGCCGTGGGCTTTGCCGGCTTCGCCTTCGCGGTCAAGCATCTGAATGTGTTCGGCCATGGTGAAACGCGATCGGCTGCGGTCGAGGCTCCCCAAGATCGCAGGACACGCCCGACCATCGTCAACGGGCCTGGACTCGCGACGCTGTGGGGGCTTCTGGCCGTGGGCGCAGTGCTGATGGTACTTGCCGGGCGTCCGAGGGCTGCCGTGGGCGAGCGGCCAAAGCCCGCACCCGCCGCCGCAGCCGCGCCCGCAACCGCGGCCGCTGCCGCGGAGCCGAGCCTGTCCTTGCCCGATGTCTTCGATTTTCCCCTCGGCGACGGCAGCCCAGGAAAGGTCAGCTTCAACCACGAGACGCACGTCCCGCGCATCGAGGACCCGGCGCGCGCGTGCGCGACCTGCCACACGAGTGCCTTCTCCCTTCGCCGCCACGGACAGGCGCTGGTCGGCGCCGTGACCATGGACCGCATGAAGAAGGGCGAGCTGTGCGGCGCATGCCACGACGGCGGCAAGGCATTCGCCCTCGACGATTGCACCTCCTGCCACGAATAGTGGGGCTAGCAGCGGATCCCATCGTGGCCCAAAATCTGGGCCAAGAAGTATCTATGGGTCTATGATTCATAGAATAGGGGGATCCCACCTAAAACCCGCGGAGGCATATCGTGAGACGAAGCTCGCTAGTCAGCTGTATTCTTTCCTTCGCCGTTGCGCTTGGCGTTATCGCTTGTTCGTCGAATGCCCCCGCGCCACAAAGTGGAACTGGTGGCCAAGGCGCTGGCGGCGTGGCGGCAAGTGGCGGCAAGACCGGTAGCGGCGGCGCCAACTCTGGGGGCACGGGTGGCACCGCCCAAACAGGTGAGGGTGGCAGCTCCGCGACCGGTGGCAGCTCCGCGACCGGTGGCAGCTCCGCGACCGGTGGCAGCTCCGCGACCGGTGGCAGCTCCGCGACCGGTGGCAGCTCCTCCGGACCGACTGGGGGAATGACCAGCGCCGGCGGGTCTACTAGCAAAGGCGGAACTACCGGTGCGGCGGGCGGCGGCGGTGGCACTGCGGCGGGTGGCGCTGGCGGAAGCGCCGGCTCGACGGGTACGGGCGGCACGGGACCAGCTTCAGGGGGGCGATCGGGCGGCGATGGCGGCCCGGGTGGCGACGGAGGAGTGTCCGGCAGTGGCGGCAGGGACAGCGGTGCAACCGGGGGACAGGCCGGCGGGACAGGCGGTCGAACCAACGCCGATGCGTCCACCGGTGGTACCGGCGGTGGAACTGGATACAACCCCTGCAAGGCCAGCCCCTGCGTCATCCTGCCGCTCGGGGATTCGATCACCCACGGCTTCAATTCGAGCGACGACGCCGGCTACCGTTCGGCGCTTTTCGCGTTGGCCGTTGCGGCGAACCAGAATGTCACGTTCATTGGTTCGCTGCCCAACGGGCCAGCCACGGTGTCGGGCAAACCCTTCCCCAGGAATCACGAGGGGCACGACGGAATTACCGTCACTGGCATCACGGGCTGGGTTCCGCCCGCCAAGGCCTTCACCGCAACACCCCACATTGTGTTGCTGCACATCGGAACCAACGACATGACCAGCAACGCCGATCCTTCGACGACCGCGAGTCAGCTTGACGTTCTGGTGGGTAATCTCGTCAAGGCTGCACCCGATGCACTCATCGTGGTCGCGAAAATAGTGCCGCTCGGTTATACCAACACGAACTACACTAGTTACATCGCGAAGATCCCGGGTGTTGTCAGCGCACATGCTGCCAAGAACGAGCATGTCGTCATGGTCGATATGAGCACGCTGCCGACCTCCGATATCCGGGGCAGCGGCAACGTACACCCGACCGACAAGGGATACGCGGATATGGCGAACCTCTGGTACGAGGCCATCAAAGGCTTCTTGCCGAACTGAACTTGGTTGCTCTCCTGGGGCAATCCCGAAACCTCTGCACGCCCTTCGGGCCCCCTCGCGGGCGGGCAGTACGCCATCATCGGCGCATTTGCGCTCAATGAATACGGCCACAAACGGGTCACCGTCGATGTCGGCCTCATCATGCGGGACGATCGTCTTTCCGAATTCAAGCGCAGGCACCTCGGCAACGGCTACGCGGAACGCGCTGCCGGGACGGGCAAGCTCCTGGATACGTTGCATGGCGTGAACATCGACGTGCTCATAACAGGCCGCTTTCCCGGCGATGACAAGCCGAAGCCCATCGCCTTTCCCGACCCGGCGACGGTAGCCCTGCGCGGAGAGCGCTTCTCGCTGTTGCCCATGGCTCGTTTCATCGAGCTGAAGCTGGCTGCGGACATGGTTGCCGCCCACCGGGGGAAGGATCTCGTGGACGTCCAGGAGCTCATCAAGAGTGCGGCCCTGCCGGCGAGCACGGCGGATGACCTCCACCCCTGGGTGCGCGGAAAGTTCTCGGAGCTGTGGCGGCTCGCGCAGGTTGAAGATCCCTTCTGAGACGGTTCCATCCCCGTCCGACGGCAGTCTTGTCGTTCACCACGTCGTCATCCGCGCCCTGCCTTTTCCGTCGGTGGCCCCCTGTGCGCATCAGACGTGGTGAAAACGGCTCAATCTTTGCGTGTCATAAGCCTTCTTGCTCCGCAGCGAATCCTTGGACTAGCATGCAGCCGTGCTGCTAGGTCTCCGTGTCCTGCGTCTCTCACCCATCTGGGAGACCGCGGTGCCGTTGGTGCTGGCGCCCAGGACAGAAGCGCTTCGCGTGTGCCGCGAAAGGGGCTGGGAGGAATTGCCCGCCGTGCAAGCGCTGCGGGCGTTCGACTGGGGGTATCGCTCGGTCTTCTCGCAGCTCCGGTTCTTCTTGGCTAGTAGCCGTCTGGCACGGCTCGACCTGCGGGAGCTGCAGGATCACGAGGTCCGCGACCTTGTGCGTGGGTGCATCCGCAACGGCGACGTGCTCGTGTTGCGCCAGGGCCCCTCCCAGGTAAGTGTGCCCGACCGGACCCTGGAATTGCGTCGCTTGGTTGCTCAGATCGAGAGACAAACCCGCGGCAAGCTGCCCTATCGAGGGCGCCAGTACAAGCTGGTCTCGGGAGACGATCTGTCCACGACTCCCGAGCGAGACTCGTACGAGGTCGTGTCCCAGGGCGAGGCGCGACGAATTCTCGAAGGTCTGGCCCAGGAAGCCGGCGCGCCGGCCAGTCTGCTGACCAAGGCCAAGGAAAAGATCAGCAGGGATTGGCGCCCGCCCTTCTCGGAGCCGGATGGTCTGGTGCTGCTGCGGAAGATACCGGTCCAGGCCGCCGCGACCAAAGACGATGGACCCGCCATCACGCCGTCGCAGATGAAGGCCCTGCTCGACGCAGAGAAGTCCGTCACGTTCTTTGCCCGTTTCGTGGACGAGTTTGGAAAGGGGCTGTCCGGATTCGCGGGCCAGTTGGCACACGGATCGGATCCCGACCGTGACATGTCGTTCACCGGCGACGGATTTGCCACCGTCGCCCTCAAGGGCGAAAAGCAGGCATGGCTCGCCCTGCCGGACGATGCCACCAAGCATCTCATCGATGCCTTGAAAGACCGCTGGCAGGAAATCCGTGGCGAGGTGGACGAGGCGTGGAAGACCAAAGAAAAGTCGCTCACGGAAGTGCTGTTTCGCAAGGGCACGCTGCCCGAGCTGCAGCTGGAGGCCGAGAAGAAGCACACCTTCATGCTCCGGCCGCCCGTGGCGTTGGCCCACATGCATGGCATGTATTTCGATACCAACAAGTGCTTCTTGTTGCCCTCGGCCGTGGCGAGCCTGAAGCGCCTGCCAGAGATCTACGAGTTGCACCCTGATTCCGATCTACTGATTGTCGGGCACACGGATACTGCAGGCTCTGACGCCTACAACCTCGAATTGTCCGCGGACCGCGCCGATGCAATGCGTGCGTACCTTCGCAACGACGCCGACGCGTGGCTTGCCTGGTACGAATCCAGCGTTCGAGAAGGCAAGCGTTGGGGCGAGCACGAGGATTCCCTCATGATCGATTCGCTAGTGCCCGACGACGAATTCGGCGGAGGCAACCACATCGCGGCCTATCAGACATGGCACAACGACGAAACAGATGACGCGCGCCAGCCTGGCCACGAGCGAAACCGACCCGACGGCTGGGAGGCGCCCAAGGTCGACGGCATCATGGGGCCCAAGACCCGGCGCCAACTCGTCCTCGACTACATGAACCTCGATGGGACGACGTTGCCCGACGATGTCCGCGTTGTCACCTACGGCTGCGGCGAGCAATTTCCACTCGTCAGCGAGGATGGAGACGTCGATGCCAGCCCTGCCGATGGCGAAGACGTCGCATTCGCTCGCCGAATCGAGATCTTCTTCTTTGCCAAACCGTTCGGGATCCTGCCGCGCGTGCCGGGCGTGGGGGATGGCGAATCGCCCGGCAAGGCCACGCAAGCGCCGTCCAACGACGACCGCTATCCGGAATGGCGTTTGCGCGCCGCACGCCGCTACGCCATCGACGCCCCGACCGAGGGATTTCGCTTACGCCTGTGCGACCTCGACCTCGTGCCCTACGCCGAGCGACCGTTCTCCTTTTGCCTCGACGGCTATCCCGAGATCCGTGGCACGACGGACAAGCAAGGATTCGCCATTCTCGACACGCCACCCGCCGGCGCCCAGGGCACCATCGAGGTGTGGCCCGACGACGCCGAGCCTGATGACAAGGTCCGCTGGGATCTCAACATCGCGGCCATCATTTCGCCGGCCACGCCACGAGGAGCATCCACGCGACTTTTCAACCTGGACTTCTTCTCCCACGATCCGACTGACGAGATGACGGATGATTTGCGCGAGGCCGTGTGCTATTTCCAAGGCGACTGCGACGGCCTGGGGGTCACGGGCGAGCTCGACGAGCCAACCTGTGAACGGCTGGTGGCGATGCACGATTGCGAGGACGACGCAGCCGTCGGTGACAGTGCTGACACCGACGATACTGCCGGCGTTGCAAGCTCCGGTACCGAGGGGGCGAGCACGTGAGCAAGCAAGCGCCAGCAACCCCGGCAGCGCCGCCACCGTGGTACAAGTCCACGCCCGCGCTCGTCCTGTGGGCTATGATCGGATGGTCGTGGCTGTGGGGCTGGCTGCCCTATGGGGCCCTCGATCGGGGCATTCTCTACTATGATCAGGCGAAGCGGCGACGGACCGAGGGGGCGAATTTCGGGCTGCTCTCGGACACGCATAGCGCCCTCGCCAAAGCGCTCGACACGCCTGCGCGGCTGGCTGAGCTGACCGGTGCCCCGGATCTGCCGGCAAACGCCACCTGCACGCTGATGTGGACGGACCAGACGCGCACCTATTCCAGCGCGACGCGAGCCTGGGATGCCACCAAGGCCGTGGGTTACATGGCGGTCACCCGCGGCGGCAAGACCACCGTGGGCCGCTACGCGATGAAGCTGTGGACCGACTACTGCCGGCCTGGATGGGATAGCTCGGACTCAACCTATGGAATCGAGTGCACCAAGATCGGCAAGCTGCGCCTGGTGGAACGCTTGGCCGAGCCCGCGCCCGGCCCGCTTCCGACCGTCGTGCCCGGTGCGTGCGTGCTCGGCTCGGTGCCGAGTGCCGGGCCGGTGAATGGCCGCTACGCGATTCGACTGCCAGCGGGCAAGACCATCACCGTGCGCCTCTACACAATCCCAGCGGATCTGGCGCTGCGGGCGCATTTCTTCCTAGAAGGCAAAGAAATCCCGGCCCTGCCCGACCACCCCGACACCTTCGCAATTTCGGCCGCGGCAGACTACGAGCTGCGGCTCGAACGGACGCCGGGCTTTCCCGCGGACGCCACCGGGCAATACAGCTTGCAGGTGCACTGGGGCAAGGCGGTGGGCGCGCGCTGCCCGATTCCCGACCTCGATCATCGCGACTGTTACGGTCCGCGCCCGGAGGCGCCGCGATGAAGTCGCCGAAAACTACGGCGCGAAATCTTCTTTCATGGTGCGGCGCTGTAGGTACCAGTTTGGCCGGGCTCCAGATCGCCCTGGCACTGTTTGCGGTGACGGTGGAGCGCGTTGCCTGCAAGAAGGAGGAGGAGCCGCCGCCGGAGACGTTGCCGCCCGACGAGCGCCCGCAGTTCCTGGGGGTCGACAGCGCGCTCAACTCCGGCGCGCCATCCAATGATCTTGAGGAGCTCTATGGTGGCGCCCTCCCTCGCGACAAGGACAACCGATGGGTCGGTTGCATGAACGAGTGGACCGACGAGGCTCCGATATTTTCCCGCGCTAGACGTCACGGCGGTGCCCGGAATGCCGTCGAGATCGTCTTCTGGAAGGCCGTGACCTACAAGGGCCAAACTGCCGTCGGGAAGTACGTGGGGGATCTATATGGCTGGGCTGAGGCGGGTACCGGCGCCGCCGGATTTCCCTCTGGGGGTAGCTCGACCGCGAATCAGCGCCTCTTGGAGCGGCTACCCCGCCCAGCGCCTGCACCGCCTGGCTACCGAGCCATCATGCCGGGCGAATGTGTGGGCGCCTCGTTTGAAGAGGGCCCCGACCGAGTGATCGGGCGCTTCGTGATTGACCTGCCCGCCCACCGCAGCGTACACATCGTTGTCGACACGCCAATGGGGCTTGAGGTGGACCTCGCTGGGCGCTTGCTTTTCAACGGTGCCGATGTGCCGAACGAATATGATCGACCAGGGGAGCACTACGCGCCTGAACACGGCCCGGGCGGACTTTTCGACACAACCGATTCCGGCCTTCATACGTTGGTGATCCACCGAACGGACAAACTCGGCGTGGTCTCGCCACAACAGATTTCCGGCAAGATCTACACGCTGAGGGTGTATTGGGGCACGGTTGCTACCTCCGCATGCGATCCCGACTCCGCCCGCAAATATCTTTGTTTTTGAGGCACCAGATGACGCAATCCCTAGGGATCTTCGACCAGAAAGTCATCAAACGGAACCTGGATCACCTTGTCGACAAGGAAAACAACCCCCTTCCGGAATGGGTTGACTATGGCATCCCGCCTGAGCTTGCGAGCAAGCTCAAGGATGCCAGCGGTAAGCCGCGGCACTCGGTCGATCCCTCGCAGACCGCCACCCTCGTCCAGCCCGTGCTGGCCAGCATGCTCTACATGGACGTGGGGTTGTGGGCTGGCGATGGCCCGTCCGAGCACTCCACCGATGCATCGTGGGCGCGTCGGCGCGACTTCGGTTTGGTCTGCGGTCGCCTTGCCGTTCTGTGTACATACAGCAGGGATCCGAGCCTCGTAGGGAAAGGTTTCGCAGCTGCAGAAGGAATCAAGAAGAGCCGTGAATGGAAGAAGGTCGAGCCTCTGCTCAAACATCTCCGCACTCGCCCGAGCATGGGGCAGCTCGTTGTCACGAAGGCCCTCCTCGGGCGCAGCGATCTTGCCCAGGCACCGACGGAGGACAAAATCCACGTGTTCCTGGGCGACCTGCACTCGCCGTTGATGACCAAGCAGGACCACACCTATGCGGGCGTGGAGCCTCATCAGGCGGAATACATGATTCCGCAGGCATCTCCGGTGCCCTACGCCGGGCCGCGCATTCCGATCAAGACCAAAGAGGCGTCCAAGCACCCGATGAAGGGCCGCTACAACCCGGGTCTCGTAGTGCGCCTTCTGCTACCGTCCATCGCCAACCTCCTCAAGGTCTCCGTGGACGATCTGAACGACGGCAGCGCGCGCAAGTACCTCACATTGCCGCTGCTGATCGACAACTGGGAAGAGATTCTTGCGATTCTGGGCGCCGTCTGGGCGGAGACGTCGCTCGACGGATGGGACGATCCCCAACAGGAAGAAGCGGCGATGGTGGAAGAGTGGTTCGAGACCTACCACGGCCGCAAGGGCGGCAAAGGCGCCGAGATCTTCCAGAGTGCTGGCGAGGATTTGAAAAACTGGCTCGAATTACTAGTTGACTATCAGCGGGCGGGCATGTCGCCCCCCATCCGCCTGGCCCAGCTCGGTGATCTTCTCGACCTGTGGATGGGACTCAAGTGCGCGTTCACCGACGCCGGCGCCTGGAACTTCTGCCCCGGCGCCAGGAAATTCGCCGAATTCTGGCGTCACCAGACCGAGTACGAAACCAACCAAAGCCCCACCATTCACATGCTGCTCCATTTCGACGACTGGTTGACGGGAAGCCAGAAGGTCAAGCCGGTCTTCCTCTACGGCAACCATGACAATTACATGGGCACTCTGTTCGGCCTGCCTGAGCAATTTCGCGACGTTGGCATCGTGGCCCAGCACGGGCACCAGGCCGACGACTTCAACAAGAACAGTGGCGCGAAGATAGGCTACCTGCTGACCCAGGCGGCGTTCGCTGTTCAGGCCGTGCGCCTGCTGGAGGATCCGATGTCGGCGCTGGTCGCAGGCGTCAAGCACGGCATCGGCCCGCGTCTGACCTTCACCGAGATGGCACTGGAGGAATGCGTGTTCAAGCCGATCATTGACGGCAAGAAACCCGCCATGACCTTCGTCATGGGACACACCCACGAGCCGGTACTGCAAGAGATCCGCGTGCTCGAATACGTTCCCGCCAATCCGCCGGCCAGTCCGCCGCCCCCGAGCACGCCGGCCCCGGCGCCGGCTCAGCACCACAAAGTCGAGGTGACGGTTCGCTTCCTGCAACTGGACGTCGTCAATGACGGTCAATGGGCCGGCGGCACGCGGTGGTGGTGCGCGGGGACGGTCCGGCAATGGAGTGCCCAGCAGACTGGGGTGCCGCGCGCCGATGTCGATCTGTTCGGCAGTCAGCCGGTCAAGAATAGGGACGTGGTTTCTCTCGGCGGCCAGCAGGCGTCCCTGGTGATCGAAGTGGACGCCGGCCTGGTGGTCGAGGCGAACGTCGGTGGCGACGGCAGCGAGCCCGAAGGCGTGTCGGTTGCGATCGGCGCCATGACTTGGGGAGGCGTGCGCACCATCGAGTGCAAGGGCAAGCACCACGGCTACAAGCTGACGTTCGAGCTACTCTGGGGAAATGTGCTGCCCTGATTCGTACGGTCTGGAGCGATAGGCACCTGCCTTCGATCCCTTCTACTTCCTGTTCCTCACGCGGATCCGAGGTAAAGTAGGGCATGCGCGCGCGTGCCCCGGCCTTTGCCGGCATGTTCTATCCCGACAAGCCACAGGAGCTTGCCGCCGCGGTGAAGGGGTATGTCGCGCAGGCTACGCCGCCGGCCACCCCGGCGCCGCCCAAGGCCGTGATCGCGCCACACGCCGGGTACATCTACTCCGGCCCCATCGCCGGCACAGCCTATGCCTCGCTGTCGGCCCGGCGCGAGCAGATCGCGCGGGTGGTACTGGTCGGTCCTTCGCACCACGTGGCCTTCGCCGGCGTGGCGACCAGCGGCGCGGGTGTTTTCGAAACCCCCATCGGCCCGCTCGCTATCGACCGGGAGGCGGTCGCCTCGCTGGTCCAAGCCGGGCTCGCGCGCGAATTCGAGCCGGCGCACGAAAACGAGCACAGCCTGGAAGTCCAGTTGCCGTTCCTCAAGCAAGTCTTCCCCGACGCGCGCCTGGTGCCTCTGGTCGCCGGAGACGATGACTGGCGCGCCGTCCAGCGCATCCTCGCCGAGATCTGGGGCGGCGACGAGACCGCCATCGTCATCAGCTCGGATCTCAGCCACTACCACGACTACGCGACCGCGCAGCGGATCGATGCTGGCACCGCCCGGAGCATGGAACGCCTCGCCGCGGGCGAGGTCGGCCCCGAACAAGCGTGCGGCGCCACCGGCGTGAACGCCCTGCTGGCGCTGGTCGCAGAGAAGGGGCTGGCTTGCTCGACCCTGGACCTGCGCAATTCGGGCGACACCGCGGGCCCAAAGAATCGTGTCGTGGGCTACGGTGCCTTCGCCGTCAGCTAACGCCATGAGCGAAAACCCGCAGGACCAGGCCACGGCCAACGCCTTCGCGAATTCGTGGAACAACCTCCCGCGAAAGCCGATTTATTCCCCCGAGCAACACGCCGAATGGATGGCACCCTTGACCGCGAAAGAGCTCGAGGGCAAGACGGTCCTGGAGCTCGGTTGTGGCAACGGGAGCCTGCTCTTTTACAGCGGCACCTGGAATCCGCGCTCGCTGGTAGGCGTGGACCTCGGGGCCTCCGTGCGCAGCGCGGAAGCGATCATGGCGCAAGGCAAGTTCAAGGCGTGGAAGATCGTCCAGGCGGATCTGACTGAATTCAGCGCCGAGCCGTCCGACATCGTCTACTGCATCGGCGTCCTGCACCATCTGAAACAGCCGGAACGTGGGCTCGACGCCGTACTCCGCAACGTGAAACCCGGGGGCGCGTTTCATTGCTGGGTCTACGCGAAGGAAGGGAACGGGGTGGTGCGAACCTTGGTGGAGCCCCTGCGGCGTGTGGTGTCCCACTGGCCCTGGCCGGTGGTCAAGTACGGCATGGCGACCCCGCTGGCCGTGCCTTTCTTTCTCTATGCCAAGGGCGTGTCCCGTCTAAGTAACCTCCCGGGCGTTTCCCGACTCCCGCTCCGCTCGTACTGCCAGTGGGCGGCCCGGCGCGAGTTCGCCTTCTTCAGGCACGTGGCGTTCGACCAGCTCGTGACTCCGCAAACCACCTTCTTCGATCGAAAGACCATCGAAGCTTGGTTGGCATCGCGCCCCGACGTGGATCCACAATCGACCTACATTCTGTTCCGCAACGGCAATTCCTGGAAGTTTGGCGGGCGCGTGAAGAAGCCATCCTGATTTGCCCCCCCGCAGGGCCAAGGCAGGCGAATCGCGACCACCCGGTGTACCATGCGGACGTGAATGCGACGCGAACAGTGTCGATGGTGATCCCTTGCTACAACGAGGTGGAGTCGCTTCCCCACCTTCTGCCCAAACTGGATGCCGCCGTGGCCAGTCTGCACGAGCGGGGGGTCGAGGCCGAGGTCATCCTCGTGGACGACGGCAGTCTCGACAACTCACCGGCCCTGATGCGCGAGGCGACGCGCACCCGGTCCTACCTCAAGACCATCCATCTCGCCCGCAACTTCGGCCAAACCGCGGCCATGGCCGCCGGGTTCGATGCCGCCCGCCACGAGGTGGTGGTTCCCCTCGACGCCGACTTGCAGAACGATCCGGCCGACGTCATCACCTTGCTCGACAAACTGGACCAGGGCTTCGACGTGGTGTCGGGCTGGCGGCGGCGGCGCCAGGACGTGCTCGTCACGCGCAAGATCCCGTCGTGGATCGCGAACGCGCTCATCTCGGGCGTGTCCGGCGTGCGCTTGCACGACTACGGATGCACGCTCAAGGCCTACCGCCGCTTCGTCCTGCAGGGGGTCCACCTCTATGGGGAGATGCACCGGTTCATCCCCATCTATGCTGCCCAGCGCGGGGCGCGCGTAACCGAGGTCGAGGTTGCGCATCACCCACGCCGCTATGGTGAAACCAAGTACGGCCTGCGGCGCATCCCCAACGTGATCCTCGATCTGATGCTGTCTCAGATGCTGTGGAAATACGGCACCAAGCCCATGCACCTGTTCGGGAAGTTCGGGCTCATCAGCATGGGGCTCTCGGTGCTCTTCTTCATGACCATGGTCTGGTACAAGTTCTGGGGCGGCAAGGACTTCGTGGCAACGCCCCTGCCCCACCTGACGGTCATGTCGTTCCTCGTCGGCTGTCTCTCGATCCTGATGGGACTTCTGGCCGAGATGACCATGCGCACCTACTATGAATCCTCGCGGACCGCGACCTACGTGGTGCGCGAGATCTGCACGCAGGACAAGTTCGTGGACTTGAGCGAAACCCCGCCGCCGATCACGTAGCCCGCTTGCGAGCCACGCCCACGACCTGCAGACCGACGGACCGCAAGCCGGGCCGCGAGGTAACCCAATCGTCAAACCGCGCCGCCGCGCGTGCAAAGGAGCGGATCCCGGGGCAAAAGCGCAACAGGCGGTTGACCACCAGGACGTCGCTGTTCATGAGGAGGCAAAAGCCCACAAACCCACAGGGGCGCCACACCTCCAGGCGCAAACCGGCCTCGGCCAGCAGTGGCACCGTGCCCTCATACGTCAAGGGACTCTCGGTCTCGGCGTCGAGACCTGGGGCCGCGTGGTAGATGACCGTTCGCAGCCAGCGCCAAATGAAAAAGTCACTTACCGGTTCGCGCCAGATCAAAGCTCCGCCGGGGCGAAGGATACGCGACACTTCCGCGAACAGACGACGGCGATCGTTGACGTGGTGGATTCCGCCCGACATCACGACGCAGTCGAAAGCGCCATCGCGCAGAGGCAAGAGGGTCGCATCGCCCTGGATGAAGGTGAACGGCGATCCGGCATGGCTTCGAATCGCCACTTCCAGCATCGCGGGCGAGATGTCGAGACCGACGCCCCGGCCAACCCTAGAGCCGAGCAATGTGGCGGCTTCGCCCTGACCGCAGCACAGCTCGGCAACGGTCCCAAGCGCGACACCCGCGAAGGCTTCGAGAAAGATGCGGTCCAGGTAGGCCGTGTACTCCTCGGTATGTGGGTAGTTGATGTTCTCGACGTAACTGACCGCGATCCGCTGATAGTGCCGACGCTGGCGCCCCGCCTCGATCGAGAGGTCGGTTTCGGCGAACTGGGGTACCCCGCTGGCGTCGATGCGGTAGCGACGCTGGTCGTCCGCGACCAGCGCGTCGCCCTCCAGGTGCAAGGGCTTGCGCGTGATGGGACAGCACAAAAGGTCGAGCGGGAAGGCACGGGGCGGCGCGGGCGAAGACGCCATCAGCGCACCTCTCCCCAACGCGCAAGCCAGCGCTCGAACACGAACAGGGTCCAAAGGGCCTTGCGCCGATCGCGCCGCCCCGACAGATGTTCGCCGACCAGTCCCTCGACGAACGTGGCATCGAACAGCCCCTCGCGGCGCAGTTTGTCCGGCGCCAATTCGTCGCGCAACGCGGGAGCCAGATCTTCGCGCATCCAGCGCGCAACCGGCACGGCGAAACCTTGCTTCCTCCGATCTAGAATGTCGTCGGGCAGCCGCCCGCGCATGGCCCGCTTGAGAATGTACTTGGGCGTGCGCCAGCGCAGGCGCTGATGGGGCGGGAGCCGGCAGGCGAAACCGACCAGCTCCGTATCGAGGAACGGCGCGCGCACCTCGAGGCCGACCGCGCCCGCGGCCCGATCCACCTTGGTGTTCACGTCGTCGGGCAGATAGAAGTGTGCGTAGGTGTCCATCAGCCGATCCCACGGCGAGCGCGCCGGACCCTCTTGCTCTCGCTGGACGATTTCCGCCAGTGGCTCACGGGCGACTTCGCGTCTGAGCTCGGGCGCGAGCAGGGCCGCCAGGTGCTCGGGCAAGAAGGAAGCCATCCAGCGCTGGTGTCTCTGCGGTCCGGGCACATCCCCGCCCTGGAGGAACTGGTTGACCTTGAAGTCGAGGCTGAAATACCCGGTGCGCGCGGGCAGCATGTGGGCCACGGCCGCGACTGCCCGGCGCAGCGGCGCGGGCGTGCGATCGAAGAAGAGGCGGCCCCAGGCATCGGCCAGGAAGGTCTGATACCCGGCGAAGAGCTCGTCCCCGCCGTCTCCACCGAGAGCGACCGTGACGTGACGGCGTGTGAATTCCGACAAGAGGTAGGTCGGCACCACCGAGGCGTCGGCCAGGGGTTCGTCGAGGAAATCGAACACCCTGGGCAGGACATCGAGCAGCGCGCGCGCATCCACGCGTTCTTCGCTGTGCCTGGTGCCGAGGTGGCGCGCCACGCGCCGGGCATGGCTGCTCTCGTCGAAGGACGCGTCGGAAAAGCCGATGGAGAACGTACGCACGTTGGCCGGGCCCGCCAGCTCGGCCGCCAGGGCCGCGACGGTGGACGAATCGATGCCGCCCGAGAGAAAGATCCCCACCGGCACGTCCGCCACCAAGCGACGTCCGACCGCCGCGCGCAGCAACGCGCGCAGATCGGCGGCGGCCTCGTCGTCACCCACCACGCGCGGCCGCTCGACAAACGGCAGATCCCAATAGCGATCGATGCGTGGCACGCCGGTCCCGTCGGCACCCATTTCCAGGCGCAGGCGCTGCCCCGCGCCCAGCTTGCGCGCCCCGCGGAAAATGGTATGCGGCGGGGGCACATACTCGTGCACGAGGAAGCGACAGAGCGCTCCGTGATCGAGGCTGCGATCGAAGCCAGGCACGCGCAAGAGTGCCTTCAGCTCGGAAGCCAGGGCGAATAGCGGCGGCGCGCCCTCGCGGGCGATGCTGGCGAAGTAGAGAGGCTTCTTGCCCATGCGGTCGCGCGCGGCCAGAAGCCGGCGCTGGCGCGCATCCCACAGGGCAAAGGCGAACATCCCGTCGATGTGGGTCACCACCTCGTCGCCCCATTCCTCGTAACCATGCACCAGCACCTCGGTGTCGCCCTGCGAGCGGAACACGTGCCCGCGCGCCCGCAATTCCGCGCGCAGCAGGGTGAAGTTGTAAATCTCGCCGTTGAACACGACCTGCACGCTGCCATCCTCGTTGCCAAGCGGCTGCGCCGCCGCGCCGCTCAGGTCGATGACCGCCAGACGCCGGTGCCCCAGGGCCACGCCCGGCGCTTGCCAGAAGCCCTCGCCGTCCGGGCCGCGCGGGGCGAGGGCGGAGGTCATGTTCGTGATCCACGCTCTATCCAGGCTGGCCCAGGTCGGATCGATCAGACCAGCGATGCCACACATGCCTGCCAAGAGTAGCGCAAGCGTGGCCGGAAAGGGCGCCGATGATGGGGAACTTTCGCGCCTTCGTGGTGTGTTTGGGCCGGAGGCCCCATGGCGAACCCTCCCAGGGTTCCCATCTCTTCACTCTATGCGCGTGGCGTCCTTGTTGTGCTTGAAGTATTCGACCGTGAGCCTCTCCATCATTTGCTCGCGGCGATCGTAAAGCCGCTTGAGCTTGCGCGGAGGCCTGCGCGCCAGCGCGTAGTGCGCAAGCAAAGGCAGCGCGACCGTCGAGTCGATATACGCGACCACGGCATCGGGAAGCTGGTCGGGATCTATCTTGCCCCAGCTCACGGCCTCGGAGGGGGTGGCACCCGACAGCCCGCCGGTATCGGGGCGCGCGTCGGTGAACTGGAGGAAGTAGTCGTGCCCCATCTCTTTGATGCGTAGAACCTCCTGGATTTGTGGCTCGGTTTGCAGGATGAAGTTCTTGGGCGAACCGCCGCCCATCAGGAGCACGCCGGTCTTCTTTTTGCGCATCTTCGCATCGAGGACGATGGCGGTCGTCTCATTCACGTCGATGCTGGGGTTGACACGCAGCTTGTTACCACGTAGCTCGACGCCGGCAACGTTCATCCCGATGGTCGAATCTCCAGGCGACGAGGTGTAGCAGGGCACGCCGGCGCGGTAGGCCGCGGCCAGCACCGACGCGTCCTTGAGGCCGCTCTGGCGCTCGAACTCGGCGCAATACTTGCCGATGTGATGATGGAGCTCGGCCGTGCCCATCTCCTTCTGAAACTCCTTTTGGATGATGATCTTGCGGAGAATGTCGTCGGTGCGCATCAGCACGTCGTTGTAGTCCAGCAAGATGTCGTAGATGCGAACCACGCCGAAGCGCCGCAGCTCAATGTCGCGCGAGAAGGGCGAACCCCGGTAGAGGGGCAAGTTCATGGCGTGGTGCATGTCGTGGTAAAGGTTGGCTCCGGTGCCCACGATCCAATCGACGAAGCCGGCCTTGATGAGAGGGACCACCGCCGCCGCACCGAGCCCAGCCGGGGTGAGGGCGCCGGCCAGGCTCATGCCGATGGTGACGCCTTCGTTGGCGAGCATCTTTTCCGTGAACAGCCGCGCGCCTTCTTGAAGGCGCGCGCCGTTGTAAGCCAGGAAAGCGCTATCGATCAGGTCGGGCAGGCTCTCCTTGCCCGTGATGGGTTTGGGCAAAATGCGCTGGCCGCGAAGATACATCTTCTTGCCTGCGGCGAATTTGTGCGGGTACTTGCTGACGAACTTCTTGGGTAACTCGATCTTGGCCATCTCGAACGGTTCCTTTCGCTACTTGCATCCCGTGACACGCTCACGCCCAGCGCGGGCACACCTGCGATCGAGCGATTGCATGCCGAATGTGACCGGGATCATAGGGCCGACAATCTGGCGAAAAAGCCACGGCTTTGCAAGCACCCCCTGACAGGAAGCTTATTCCCAAGGCGAAGTTGGCCACTCGACGGAAGCGCATGCCGACGGGCAGCCCTCGGAAAACTGGAATGAGTGTGAGTACTTTCTTGCCCTGGCGCTCACCTATAGGACATTCCAATCCAGGTAGGGTAACGCCGCCGTCAGGTGCGTCACTCGCCCCGATCCTGGTGTAGGGCCAAAAACTACAGCCTCGGCAGTATTTCATTGCTCAACCGCAGAACATCCTGCTCGCGCGCGCTTGATCGTCTATGATTAAAGTAGGCAATTTTCTGCGTTTAGCAGCTTGAACGAAGCGGTACCATTGGAGGCAGGGAGACGTCATGAGAAAACTGATTCTTGGAACGATCATCGCCGCAGCGGCCACTTTCTCTCTGATAGGAATCTTTTTCGCGGCCTGCGGTTCGCCCCCGGCGGTTGGTTCCGGCGGCGTCAATGGGAACCCAGGGGGTAACGCCGGCACGCCCTCGATCAATCTGGATGCGAGCAGCCTATCCGGGCAAGGCGGCGGCTCGGGCGTCACGCCGACGGCGGACGCGAACTGCGGCACCTCGACCTCGTCGACCACCCAGGCGCCCGCCGACGTGTTGCTGGTGCTCGACCGCTCCGGCTCGATGAGCTACAGCATCGCGGAGGACTGCTACTGCGACAGCGCCACGGCAACATCTGGTGCTGCCGGGGGCGGAAGGGTCTGCTCCGACACCACGAACTGCTCGGAGCGGTGGCAGAGTCTGACCTCTGCGGTGGACGCGACGCTGGCCAGTACGCCGGGCATCAACTGGGGTCTCAAGCTCTTCTCCTCGCTTAGCGGCAGCGGGGGACGCGGTGGAAATAGTGCCTGCAATGTCAACAGCGGCGTCGAGGTGCAGATCGGGGCCAGTTCTGCGGCGGCCATCCAGGCCCAGATCGCGGCAGCAACCCCCGCAAACAATACGCCAACGGCCGCGGCTATCACGGCCGCAACCGCCTATCTCAAGACGGTCAACGACCCCAACAACAAGGTCATTCTGCTTGCCACCGACGGCGAACCGAACTGCGCGGCCGGCGGGAGCAGCAGCACCACGGATGTGCAAGGGACCGTCGATGCCATCACGGCGGCCAAGAACGCAGGTTTCAAAGTCTACGTGATCGGCATCGGCCCGAGCGTAGGAAACCTGGACAACTTCGCCTCCGCTGGCGGCACCGGTAACTACTACCCCGCAACTTCGCCTCAGGCTCTCGCGGACGCGCTCGCCGCCATTGGCGTGAACGTGACGAGCTGCACGTTCACGGTCACGCGAACGTCGCAGGGCGGCGATCTGAACAACCTCGCGGTGTATCTCGACGGCAAGCTCGTGCCGGCCACCGGCTGGACTTACACGGCCAGCTCGCACACGGTCGATCTCACCGGCAGCTACTGTGACGCTATCAAGAACGGGACAGCCACCACCGTCGAGGTGTACCTTGGCTGCGGAGAACCTCCCCCGCCGCTCCTCAAGTGAGGCGCTTCGACTAGTCCTCGATTCCCAGCTCGGCCAGCTTGTGCCGAAGTGCCTGCGTGCGCTTGACCTCGGCGTTGAATAGGTCGTTGGTGTGGATCAGCCGTCCTTCCAGCTCGTGCATTTCCAGAAGCGTTCGCTGTCCATGCACGCGCGCGGCGACCTGGCGCAAGAACATGAGCAACCAAACGAGCATCGCCAGTATCATGATGGCGATGCCGGCGATGATGGGTAGGGCCAGGCGCACGGAAACCGTGACCCGCTCGGTTTCTTCGCGCAGTCGATCGTTCGCCCGCTGCAACTGAACCTCCCGCTCGCGCGACTCGGTCAGCTTGACCCCGAGAGCCACGTTGTCCTTCTGCGCATTCTTGAAGCTTGCGATGAGCTGGGTATTTTCGGTGTTGCGATGAGCGATCTCTGCTTCGGCCTTGACCCGCTTGTCCATCTCTTGCGCCAGTTCGTCTTCGAGGACCTTGACCTTCTCCGCTGGAGGGAGAACCCTGGCCACCACACCCCCGCCCACCGCTTCTGGCGAGTCCGGCTTCTGGGTTTCGGCCATGGCCCGAGGCCCGGGTAGAAGCGTCAAGGCAAACGCCACACACATCGCGGCCCCGCAAGGCACGACGCGCGATCTGGTGCCCGGCTCGTTTTCGTTTTCCATTTTCATTGACTACCGCCCTTCCGTCCACGACCTGGATGTCAATCGCCGAAGGTTATGCTGCGTACTCCGGCCGAAAGCGTGATCTCTTTGGCGTGGACCTTTCCGGTTCCCGGTACGAGCAGACCGATGGTGTGCCTGCCCGGGTCTACCCGCATCTTGGAGTACGGACACAAGATCCCCGTCTCCTTGCCGTCGACGACCACCGGGAGCTTTCCCTGGGTCTTACACTCGGCGCGAAAACGCGCATCGCCGTTCATCGGCGGCGCCACCGGTTTCAGCGTCACGTTGGCTTTCGCGCCCGCACGCACCTCGACGGTCGATTGGCTGGTGAGGTAGCCCGCATGGACCAGCACGAGGCGCGCGCTGCCCGACTTGAGCTTGACCGTACACGGTGTAGTTCCGCGCTCCCGGCCGTCGATCCACACCATGGCTCCGGCGGGCTCGGTGGCGATGGACAGGCCGATCGCGCCGGCGCCGCTTGCCGCTTCGTTCGCGGCGACGGCGGAAACCGTCGGCACGGTGGCGATAGGGGCCGCGGAGCTCGCAGCCGCGGTCGGAGCCGTCCGCCCCGAGGGCGCCGCGGGAGCGGGCTTGTTGCTGACCTTTGCCGTCCCCGGCGTAGCGCGTGGCTGACTTGCAGTCGCCACGGGCTTGGCCCCTGGCTTCTCGGTCGCGGGCACGTTCTTCCTCAGCTTGCCCACTCCCTGCTTGGCGGCCTGGATCGAGGGCGTCACACCTTTCGACGATCGGAACGGCTGAGCCAGGAAGGGAGGCGGTGAAGTCTTCTTGCCCTTCGGCGCAAGGGTGACGACGGCAACCGCGGCGATTCCACCCAGCAGCACGACTGCGGCCAGTACGATGGCGATCCGTCTCGCCCGCGATGGGCCGGTTTCCCAGTTCTCGTCGTCCGGCTCACCATCCTCGATATCACCTTCCGCATTCACCGCCGTGCGCGCGCTCGGACGCCGAATCGGGGCAACCTCGGGGGCTGGCATTGCATGCGCCAACCGTGGTGGAGACCATTCCCGGTCGGCGCCAGTTCCCTCTTCCGACTCGAACGCCGTGGCCTCGAGTGTTCCACGCGCTTCCGCCCCGTCCTCTGCGGAAGCGACGGCCGACCCCTCCGCTGACCGGACCGAGGGCGGCGCTGAATCGGTGGCGGGCGGTTCGAAGGCGCTTGCCATGATCGCGCCGGGATCTTGCCCCTCATCGATCAATTCGTCCTCGAGCCGCTGATGGGTGACCGGCCGAACCGGCGCTCGGTTCGGACGATACCTCTCGCCCGCGCCGAGGGTGTTCCCGGCCGGCGCGGGCTTCAGCTCCGCGGGCGGCGGGGGCAGGAACGCGAAGGCCTCTTCGATGACTGGATCGCTTACCGGAGGGGGGGCCCCAATGCCAGGCGCTCCGTCGGAGGTGCCCGCCGCCGGCGCGAGCGCCAGCGGCAAGACCTCCACCCCTGCCTGGTCGCCGAGCGCGGCCAGGGCTCGCGCTCCCCAATCGGCGACTTCGGCACTTGGTGCGAAATCGTCGTTGTCTGGCCCGTCGAATGATCCCTCCTGCGTTGGTGGCAACGCAAGCTGGTCGCCCGGCTCGGGCGACATCAGGGCGGGCGGCTCGATGACTGGAGACGCTGCCTCCGGAAAGCTGCCTCCGCCCGTTGGAGCCGCGGGCGGCGCCATGGGCCGCGGGTTTCCCGGGAAGCTCGGCGTGGACGCGGCGGCGGCGCGAGATTGGAGGATCGTGCTGGCGTAGCTTCCACTCGGCACGGCCCGGGTGGGCTCGTTGCCAGCCGCGAGGAAACTCCCGGAGGCCGACGGCGCGCGCGGCGACGGCGGTGGAACGGCGGGAGCGACCGGCCGAAACATGGGCGCGGGATCCGCTTGGCCGAGCTCTGCAGGAAGCGGCTGAGGCGTGTGGGGCGTCGAAGAATCCGCCACGAAAGCCGAAAAGTTGTGCACCAACGAGGCCATCTCGGCGACCATCGAGGCGTCCGGGATGTCCGAACAGTGGCCGGCGAGGATCTTCGCGGCCTCCTTGGCGCTCGGCCGCAGGGCCGGATCTTCTGCGAGCAACCCGGCAATGAAGTCAGCCAAGGATGGCCACAGCGTATCGAGAATCTTTCGCGCCGCCAGGCTGCCCGCGTCCGGCGCGGGCGGTTCACCTGTCGCCAACTCGAAGAGCACGGCTCCGAGCGCGCGCACGTCGCTCTCCGGGCTCGGCTCCGCGGCTGAAGTTTCCGGCCCGGCATAGGCCAGAGCCCGCGCCGAAACCGCTTCGTTTGCGCCCCGAGCCGCCTGTCGCAAGCCAACATCCACCACCTTGATGCCACCACGGGCCGTGGCGATGATGTTGCGAGGACAAAGGCCGCCATGCACGAGAGGCGGCGAGAGCGCGTGGATCGCGGCCAGGGCTTCCGCGACTTCGGCCCCGACATAGGCCACGATCTTTTGCCATTTCTCCGCGTTTTCATCGCCGCCCGTCGCCAGAACGCCGGAGACTTGGGCCCACTCGCGGAAACGGTCGAGGTCGAGGCCGTGCACGAACTCGGTAACGGCGATCGCCACGCCGTCGATCACTGCCGCGTCGAGCACACGTGCCACGCGCGGATCCACGACGGTCGCGGTGCGCTTGGCGGTCTTGATGAAGGGATCGTTCAGATTGATCGGGGTGCCGCGTCCGCGCGATAGGCACTTGACTGCGAAGATGCGATCGAATCCGGCCAGGCCGCGAACGCGCGCGCGATAGGTCTCGATACCGCCCTCGTTGCCGAGACATTCCTCGAGTTCATACCGGCCGAGCTTGCGCGGCTTGGCTTGATCGCGAACCACAGAGAGCCATGGTGCAGTTGCCATCAGTGGTAGTATCGGCAGTTGGATGCGACTTTTTGACTGGTTGTCATCGGGTTCGGTCATCCTCGGGCACGGCGTCGAAGACTCACGACGGGCCGTGACATGGGTTCGTCATACCCTGCGAGGCAATCGAATCGCGCCTCCCAGCGCCTGTGAACCGGGAGAAGCTAGCCCGCCGGTGCTCCTCGTTCATGGATTCATGGGCACCCGCGGCTCCCTGCATCTGCTCGAGCGCCGATTGACCGAGAGAGGTCACCTGGTGCTGACCTACCGGCTGGGGTTGCTCCACACCGGCGATATCTGCGAATCGGCCGCCCTGATCGCTCGTAAGATCGAATCGATTGCGGCCCAAACGCACCTCGATCGCGTGGATATCGTTGGACATTCCATGGGTGGCCTGGTCGGGCTCTACTATCTAAAGCGCCTGGGCGGAAAGCGCCGGATCCGCCGCCTGGTCATGCTCGGAACGCCCACCTCGGGCACGTGGTCGGCCCTGTTCGGCGTGGTGGTCGCGCCATTCGGGCGCGCCAGCCTGCAACTCCTCCCGGATTCCGCCTTCTTGCGCGATCTCGAACAGGGACCATTGCCCGAAGGCGTCGAGGTGGTCTCGGTGTCCGGGGAGCGCGATCGGCTCGCGCCTACCGGCTCCACGCGCATGGTGGGGGTTCGACATATTTCCGTACCCACCAACCACGCCGGGCTACTGGTCGATGCCGAGGTCGCTGAATTGGTGGGTGAGATCCTGAGCTTTCCTTCGCCAACGCAATTACCGGCACGGGAGACTGCCGCGCACCGACGTTGACGTCCAGCGGCTAAGTGACTAGAATCACGACCTTTGGATTCACCGAGGTTAGCCAACTTTGCAGCCGAGGATATAAGCCCCTCCGGGGTCGAGCGCACAATGTGGACCCTGAAGTTCATCTCGGGCAAGTACCAGGGAGGCGAGTTCCCCCTGCGGCCCAACCGTGAGATCATCATCGGCCGGTCGTCGGACCTGGACATGGTCCTGGTCGAGGACATGGTTTCACGCAAGCACGCCAAGATCTCCACCGACGATCATTCGGTTGCGATTCAGGACCTCGGCTCGACCAACGGCACTTTCGTCAACGGAGAAAAGATCCGAGCGGTTCGCCTCAAGGAGGGCGATCGCATTTTGGTGGGCACCTCGATCATCAAGCTGGTCGGGGCCAACAACGAAGCTCCGATCCAGTCGTCGTCGATCACCGAGAACGAGGCGCGGTCGAGGATGCAGGTCACCGCGAACCGACGATCCGAGCCCAAGATGATGCAGGGGAACATCGAGGAGATCCCCTTGCCCGACCTGCTGCAGCTACTCTCCACCAGCCGCAAGTCGGGCGTGATGGTGCTGCGCTCCGAGTGGGGGACGGGCCGGCTCTACCTACGCAAGGGTCAGGTCTATTTCGCCAACGTCGACGAGAGTTTCGACGTAAGCCCGCGCAAGGCCATGTTTCGCATGCTCACCTGGGACAAGGGGCTTTTCGAGCTGGAGCCGCCCGACGACCGCACGGTGATGGAGGAGATTCAGGACAGCACCGAGGGACTGCTCATGGAGGGCATGCGACAGCTGGACGAATTCCGCGAGCTATCGGCCAAACTGCCGCCCTTCGAGGCCATCGTCTCGATCCCGCGCCCGCTGGCGCCGCGCCTGCGCGACCTCAAGCCGCAGGAACTGGACCTGATGCAGACGGCGCTGGACGAAGCCACGGTTCAGCAGATTATCGACCAGAGCCCGCAGACCGACCTCGACACCGCGCAAGCTTTGCTGTCGCTGCTCGAGCGAGGATACCTGATCGTCGGATAGCCTACCTCGGATAGCCTGCGTCGTTTCCTGCCGATAGAGACGTCATACTCGGAGGGACACCGGACCATGCAGTACCCCACCTCGATGCGCGTGTTGGCGCGCGGACGGTATTTAGTTGGGCTTTCACTCGTGCTCGCGTTCGCGTGTGCCGGGCCGACACCGTCGGGCCAGACTGGCGGCTCGGGCGGCGCCGGCGCCGGTGGCGTGGGCGGAAAGGGCGGGCTGGACGGCAGCAGCACCGGGGGCAGCGGCGGTTCCGGCGGTGCGGGCGGAGGCAGCAACACCGGCGGCGGTAACGGTTCCGGCGGCATGGGCGGGAGCAGCAACACTGGCGGTAACAGCTCGGGAGGTTCCGGTGGATCCAGCAACACTGGCGGTTCAGCCGCGGCAGGCGGCGCGACAGGAACCGGCGGCTTCGGCGGTGGCGGCACCGGCGGCGGCGGCGCGTCTGGCGGAGGGACTGGCGGCAACGGTGGTTCCGGCGCCGGTGGTAAAAGCCCGACCGGTGGCGCGGGTGGAGGCCCTGGTGGAGCCGGCGGAGGCAGCGGCGGCGCGACCACCGGCACCGGTGGCGGGACGGGCACGGGGGGCGCGGCCGGCGCCACGGGAGGAAGCGGCGGCGGGATTGCCGGTACCACAGGGACTGGCGGCATGGCGACGGGTGGAACGTCGGCGTCCGGTTACTACGGGTACCTTCCTGATCCAAGTAGCCAGAACGCCTCCAAGGCCGATCCCAAGGCGTGGTGGACGAGTTGGAAGGGAACGTACTACCAGGACTGCGGCAACGGCAGCGCGCGCATCGCGAGCAACGGCAACGAAACCGTATCCGAGGGCATTGGGTATGGCATGCTCATGGCCGTCGACAACGGCGATCAATCCGTGTTCGAGAATCTTTGGGCGTATTACAAAGCGCACGAAGATGCCAATGGTCTGATGAACTGGAAGATCAACGGGTGCGACTCGGGCTATACCGGCCATTACGCGGCGGCCGACGCCGACGAAGATGTCGCCATGGCCCTGGTCCAGGCCGACGCCAAGTGGGGCGGCTTCAAGACGGAACGCGACAGCGCTCATCAATGCCATCAAGAAGTCCGAGACCGCGGCGGGACCACCGTCCTACTTGCTTCCGGGAGACGCTCCGGGTGGCTGGTCCGCGGGTACCGTGGACCCGTCCTACTTCGCCCCGGGCTATTGGCACGTGTGGGCGACCTACGTTGGTGATACGTTCTGGAACACCCTGGCCTCGGACGCGTACACGGCGCTTGCCGCATACCAGAAGCTCTCCATTTCGGGATCCACCGGCGCGCTGGTTCCCAACTGGGGAACCATTTCCGGCACCGCCACCGACGCCAACTACGGTTACGATGCGTGCCGAACCCCGTGGCGCATCGCGACGGACTATGTCTGGTTTCAGACGGCTGCGGCGAAGACATTCTTGCAAAATGTATCGACGTACGTCGACAGCAAGAATGGCGTGGCAAACGTCCCCTTCGACAAGAACAGCGCTTTCGTCGGAGCCTTTGCCCTGTCCGGTATGGCGGTGAGCCAGGCCAAGGCCGACCAGTATCTAAACGACTGGCTATCCGCCACCCTGGATGATACGCCCTATTTTCAGGGCGCCTTGAAGGGGCTCTACTTGCTGCTCGCCGCCCACAACTTCCCGAGAGGGAACTAGTCTAGCCCGCGTTATTGATGAGTTGCACCAAGTTGATGGCTGTGCGGGCTAGGCAAACGCGTGCGGAGCCTGCCGGCTTCGCCGGCAGCGTAGCCGCGCGGGAGGGCTTAGGAACCCTTCGAGGGTTCCCATCACAATCGCGTGCGGAGCCTGCCGGCTTCGCCGGCAGCGTAGCCGCGCGGGAGGGCTTGGGAACCCTTCGAGGGTTCCCATCACAATCGCGTGCGGAGCCTGCCGGCTTCGCCGGCAGCGTAGCCGCGCGGGAGGGCTTGGGAACCCTTCGAGGGTTCCCATCACAATCGCGTGCGGAGCCTGCCGGCTTCGCCGGCAGCGTAGCCGCGCGGGAGGGCTTGGGAACCCTTCGAGGGTTCCCATCACAACAATCGCGTGCGGAGCCTGCCGGCTTCGCCGGCAGCGTAGCCGCGCGGGAGGGCTTGGGAACCCTTCGAGGGTTCCCATCACAATCGCGTGCGGAGCCTGCCGGCTTCGCCGGCAGCGTAGCCGCGCGGGAGGGCTTGGGAACCCTTCGAGGGTTCCCATCACAATCGCGTGCGGAGCCTGCCGGCTTCGCCGGCAGCGTAGCCGCGCGGGAGGGCTTGGGAACCCTTCGAGGGTTCCCATCACAATCGCGTGCGGAGCCTGCCGGCTTCGCCGGCAGCGTAGCCGCGCGGGAGGGCTTGGGAACCCTTCGAGGGTTCCCATCACAATCGTCTAGCCCGCCACCCTTCCGTGGTTCTTGGACAGTCTGTTCCGACATGCTCGTCGGAGAGCCGATCATGGTGAATAACGCAGGCTAGAGTCGTACGGTCAGACCCTCGGCAGCGCCAAGGATTTCGATCTGACCGGCGCCGCGCGCGTCGAGCTGCCGGCGGCCTCGGGTCACGAGATCGTCCACCTCTTGATCGGTGTAGTCCTGGTCGTAGTGGAACAGCGCCAGTCTTTTCGCCCGCGCGCGGACGGCCGAGTCCACGGCGTCATCGAGCGAAGACAACCCGCGCGAGATGCGCTGGGTGTGATCCTCGGGCGTGAACGTGCAATCGTGAATGAGCAAGTCCGCTCCGCGATAGATGGCGATGGTGTCTTCGGGCGCGCCACCTTCCGGGTAGCCGACGTCACTGGCATACACCAGGGTCTTGCCGTCGGCCTCGATGCGGTAGGCGAGCACCTGGGTGGGGCCGTGCGGGTTCGGGTGCGCGGTGATCTCGGCCGCGCCCACGCGCACCTCGCGATCCTCGAACACCGCGCGCATCTCGATCTGCGCGCCCATGTTGCGGTAGCTCTGCACCGGAAAGAATTGGGCCGCCATCTGGCGCTCGAGCACGCGCTCGAGCAGCTCGGAACTGTGGCTGCCTCCCACCACGGTGAAGCGATTGCCGGGCACGTAAAAGGGGCCGAAGAATGGGAACCCTTGGATGTGATCCCAGTGGGCATGGGACAGCAGAACCGTGGCGCTGCCCTTGCCTTTGCCGAAGGCGCCGGCAAGCAACGAGATGCCGAAGTTACGCGCGCCCGTGCCGCAGTCGATCATGATGATTTCACCGTCGGCAAGACGGACCGAAACACACGAGGTATTGCCGCCATAGCGTACGGTGGCGGGGCCAGGCGAAGGAATGGATCCACGAACGCCCCAGAACGTGACTTCCATCAGGCCTTCCCCAACAAGAGATCGAGTCCCTCGAAGGCCGCCATGATTTCGAGCTTCGAGCCACTTTCCCCGGCTTGGGCGCGTGCGCCTTCAAGCATGGTGTCCACTTCGGTGTCCGACCGGTCGGGAGCATGGTGAAACAGCGCCAGCGTGCTGGCGCCTGCCGCGCGGCACACGGTGATGGCGTCCGACGGCCGGGAGTGCCCGAAGTGGGGATATTGGCGGTATTCTCCGGCGGTGTACATGGTGTCGTAGATGACCAGGTCCGCGCCCTCGCACAAACGCACGACCGCGCTGGCCATGGCCTTGAGCTTCGCCTTGTCGGTCCTGCTCAGGCGGGTGTGCTGTTGGGGCGGACCGGAAAGGAATTCCTGGCCGAACAGGATGTCGGAAAATGGCGCCGTATCGGCGATGTAGGCCACGCGCGCGCCGTCCGCGTCGACGGCATAGGCCGTGGCCACGTGGGGATGATTGAGCCTCGTGGTGCACACCTGCACGTCCTCGATTTCGAACTTGGCCCCGTCGTGCAGCTCGCGAAAGGCTACGCTGGCGCGCGTATGATCGAAAGAAACGGGAAAGAACGGCGCGTCCGCCTGCGAGGCGAATACGCTGCGCAGATTCTGGTCGTCGCGCTGGCGTGCGTAGACGAACAGGCGATTGCCCTCACGATAAAATGGAGCGAAAAACGGCAGACCCTGGATGTGATCCCAGTGGGTATGGCTGACCAGGATATGCGCCTGCCCCTTGCCCGACTCGAACTCGGCGCGCATCAGTTCCTTGCCCAGGCGCCGAATACCGGTTCCGCCGTCGATGATGATGCGCGTGCCGGACGCGGACGTCACCTCCACGCACGAGGTGTTTCCTCCATAGCGCTCGGTGTGTGCGCCAGGAACGGGAAGAGAGCCGCGAACACCCCAGAAGCGAACTCGCATGGCTAGACTCGCACGTTTCTTCCGTCGTGCATGGGTCGGACAACTGTATCACAGCGCCGACGGATACGCGCGCGGCGTTGCAAGGCGAACCCGGACGGCTCTCCCTAAGGCCCGCGCAGGGCCTTGACCATGGCGAAGTACTCGCTACGCGCGTAGGGCCGATTGAGAATGTGAAACTCCTTCTTGGCCAAGCCGACGCAGCCGAAGCAGTAGGTGCTATCGGTGCAGAAGGAACAGCGCACAAGATAGGCGGAATGGGTGCAGGCGATGGTGTCTTCGCAGTGGGAGCAATCGTGGCAACCCACGCAGCGCAAGCAGTGCCCGCTGCCCGTGGTGGCTTCGCAGCTCGTGCAATGTGTGCAGCGGTAACAGTTGCGACAGTCCTGGCAAAACATGCAGTGCACGGAGCCGATGCAGCGCTCGCTACGAAAGCTGCCCAGGTTCTGCTCGGCCGCGCCGAACGCACGCTGCAATCGCGCCAGCTCGGCGTCGAACTCGGAGCGTTTCATGGTCACCGACTATACTGCGGGACGCGGCAAAAATCGCGGCAACCCTCGCGAGCGCTTGCAGGTCACTTTCCACTCCCTATAATCCCGCCTTCGATGACCGACCCAGGCCCGAGTCCCGATGCCAAGGCGAAGAAGCCTTCGAAGCTGACCCGCGTCCGCAATATCGGCATCTGCGCGCACATCGACGCCGGTAAGACCACGGTGACCGAGCGTTTCCTCTACTACGCCGGGCGCATCCACAAGATCGGCGAGGTCCACGATGGCGAGGCGCAGATGGACTGGATGCCGCAGGAACGCGAGCGCGGCATCACCATCACCGCCGCGGCCACCACCCTGCAGTGGCGGGGACACGACGTACACCTCATCGATACCCCTGGCCACGTGGACTTCACCATCGAGGTCGAGCGTTCGCTGCGCGTGCTCGATGGCGCGGTGGTGGTGTTCTGCGGTGTTTCGGGGGTCGAGCCGCAGTCGGAAACCGTGTGGCACCAGGCGGACAACTTTCGCGTGCCGCGCCTGGCCTTCATCAACAAGATGGACCGCCCCGGCGCGGACTTTCAAGCCGTCGTCGACGAAATTCGAGATCGCCTGGCCGCCCATCCCGTGCCCATCCAACTGCCCATCGGCGCGGAGGATCAGTTCGTCGGCGTGGTCGACCTGGTCCGCGAGCGCGCTCTCTATTTTTCGGGAGCCGAAGACGATCCCCCACGCGAGGACAGCGTGCCCGCGGCCATGGCCGACAAGGTCGCGGCGGCGCGCGAGAAGCTGGTCGAGGCCGCCGCCGACTTTGACGACAACCTCGCAACGGCGTATCTCGAAGGCAGGCCCATCGAGACTGCCGCCCTGATCGCGGCCCTTCGCGCCGGGACCCTGCGCTGTGGCATCGTGCCCGTGCTCGCGGGCTCCGCCCTGCGCAACAAGGGCATTCAGCCGCTGCTCGATGCCGTGTGCGACTTCCTGCCCGCGCCCACGGAGGTGCCGGCCATCCAGGGCACGGACCCAACCACCGGCCAGCCGACCACGCGTCCCCCCGAGGACAGCGCTCCCCTGTGCGCCCTGGCCTTCAAGGTGGCCATGGACGAGGGCCGCAAGACCGTGTTCTTGCGCATCTATTCGGGCGTGCTCAGACCGGGCGATGAAATCCAGAACGCGCGCACCCGGCGCAACGAAAAGGTCGCTCGACTCTTCTCCGTGCACGCCAACCGCCGCGAGCGCATCGAACGCGCCGGCGCCGGCAGTATCGTTGTCGCCATGGGGCTCAAGGACGCCGGCACCGGCGACACCATCTATGCGCCGAGAGCACCCATCCTGCTCGGCCGTATCGACGCGCACGAGCCCGTCATCGCACGCGCCATCGAGCCCAAGACCCAGGCCGAGAAGGAGAAGCTCGACTTTGGACTGACCAAGCTGGCCGACGAAGATCCAACCTTCCGCTTCGGCGAGGATCCGGAGACGGGGCAAACCATCATCCGTGGCATGGGCGAGCTTCACCTCGACATCATGGTGGACCGCCTGCGCCGCGAATACGGGGTCGAGGCCCACGTCGGACGCCCGCAAGTCGTGCATCGCGAGACCCTGGCCGGGGCCGCCGAGGCCGAGGCGCGCTTCGAGCGCCAGGTCGAGGAGCAGACGGTGTTCGGACAAGCCCGCGTGCGTGTGGCGGCTCGCCCGCGCGGCAGCGGCAACGTGGTGAAGCTAGAATTGCTCCCGCCCGAGCAGGTTCCAGGCGTGCCCAAGATCCCCGAGCCTCCGCGCGCGATCCTGGAAGCCGCGCTCGAAGGCGCCGGCGAGGCCATGCGCTCGGGACCGGAAGGCTATCCCTTCGAAGACATCGAGGTGGTGGTCACCGGCATCGAGTACCGGCCCGATGCTTCGACTCCGGCCGGGCAAAAGGCCGCCGTGGGCGAGGCCCTGCGCCAGGCCTCGCGCGAGGCGGGCACGCGTCTGCTCGAGCCCATCATGAAGGTCGAGGTCACCGCGCCCGAGGCCAACGTGGGTGACGTGCTCGGCGACCTCAACGCGCGCCACGCCCACATCGAGGACGTGGGCGTGCGCGGCAACCAGCGCCTGGTGCTGGCCAAGGTTCCCTTGCGCCGCATGTTCGGCTATTCGACCGACCTCCGCTCCGCCACCCAGGGCCGCGCCAACTACACCATGCAGTTCGAGACTTTCGACGCCTGGGACTAAAAGGGCTACATCGCGGAGAGCGCCGCTCGGCTATGCGGGCTTGCGCCGGGACGGCTCCTCCGGGAACGGAGGTCAAAGGCCGCGCTGCGCGCGTCCATGACCTCCTCGGTCGTCGGCTGGCATCCGCTCGCTGCGCTCGCGGAGCGCCTCCTCACGTCCCGTCGGAGCCGCTCCCGGCCGCCCGCGCGCCGAGCTTGACCTCAGCCGCGGTCGAAGCTGGCGAGACCTTCGGGCCGCCTCCGGAAGTGCACGGCGGCGATCGAGGTCTTTTTCCATCGCCTCAAGTGCTTGCGGGCCATTGCAACTCACTACGAGAAGATCGCACGCAACTACCTTGCTCTCCTCAAGCTTGGTTGTGCCTGGCTGTGGGGCTTTGCCCAAAAATTCGGAGATGACGCCTGGGAGAATTGTTGGGCAGCCTCACTTCAGGGCCAGTCATCCCACGCCGATTCTTGCCACGGCACCAGCGCCAACCTGACGGAAACTTGCGGGAGCTTTTCGTGCTATCGTAAAATGCAACATGTCATCCGATCTGGACATCCCGAAGGAAGACTGCGAACAGATCAAGAAGTGGCTAATAGATGCTGAAGAGCCAGCCAAGTCGGTCCTCTCAGCGTTGAAAGACGCCAAGCCAACCCTGCGACGCAAGGCCCTTGCGGACACCATCACGACAGCCATTCATGGTGACCGAGAGGTCGTGAACAGTATCCTGCGTATCTTCTTCAACGTCCTGATCACCATTCGGTCCAAGGACGATAGCCAGGAGCAGATCGACGCTCTTTACCACGCCGCAGCGGGCAGCAGCGCGAGCGACGCCGACAAGCTGAAGGAGTTTGGCGAGCGCGTCATGCAGATCATCTCGCTACCCGCTCTGGCCATCACCGGCAAGGCCCTCAGAATCAAGCTCGCCAACACGAACTCGTTCTGCCGGGCAAGCACGACCTCCGAGATTCGTCCGGTATTCGCCTACCAGACCCTAAAGCCCGAAGCGGCGATCATCGTTCATCAGCTCCGCATCCTTTTTCACACGGGCCCGAAAATGGACGACGCCGAATTCCTCGTTACACTTGACGCGCAGGATTTAGAATCGTTGAGAAAGGTGATCGACCGCGCCCTGGCAAAGGACAAGGAAATGGCTGGTACTCTCTGCCAGGGCATTCAACTCTTGGTGGAGGGTCATTCATGAGTCCAGTCAGGGAGGAGCGGCCCAAATCCTACCGGGTGGTGGAGTGTGGCGACTTCGATACTGGTTGGACTCACGGTCAGATCTTCCACGGCTACTCGCGAGCCGTCTCTGGATCAATTGGCCTTGCCCCCGCCGAATCAGGTGGCTGGGAGCACTCATTGGATGAGGTGCTTGAGGAGATTCGCAGCCCCGACTTTCTCACGCGACTTTCCAGACTTCGGTCTGGACGTGAGGATGCCCAATTCGGCGCAGACATATCTTTGGCCAAGCTGATCCGCCACCTGAGAGCGGGCGGCAGCGGAGTGACGGCGGCCGTGGAACGACTCCTGGACAACCTGTTCGAGGACCTTCGAAAGGGAGACGAATTTGCGCACACCGAACTGGCGATGGCGGTTCTCTTCGCCCTCCAGCGCGCGGATTCCCCTTTGTTCGGAGAAGTTGCTGCGATTCTTTCGCGGACGCGCGCGGCCGAGTTGGGCCGGCTGAGCCGCTATGCCAAGCGGCTGCTTGGGAGATGACGTTCAAAGACAGAATCGAGGCGCTAGGACCTGGGAGATGGGAAATCCCCCTCGGTACGCACCTTGGGTCCGCGATACCCAACGAGACTTCGGCGTTTCTGGGGAGGCTCTCGCTCGGACGGCAGAAGGAAGAGGCGCGATACGTCTCCATATTCAAACAAGTCCGCGAGCCAGTCGCGGGATACAACTGCTACGGCCAAGTTTTTGCCTCTCGCCGAACTGGCATCTACTCCGTGGATGACTTCCCCATAGACAAGATCATCGAGATGGTTCTTGCCGAGGATGGTTTTGGAGAAATCGCCTACGACGATCTTCGCGCGGGGGATGTGGTTGTCTACTCGGATGAACAGGGGGTAGACCATGTCGCGCGCATCGTGGGGAGCGCGCCCCGAGCGTCGCTACTCGTCTCGGACGCTGAAGCACAGCCCACTCGTTCGTTCCTCGTGCGAAGCAAGTTCGACAGTGTATCCGGAGAGTACGAGCACCCTTTGGAGAACACGGGCTGGTCGAGCACGAAGATGGAGAGGAGATACTACCGAGATCGGCACCAAACCCCGGTCAAGAAAGGGTGGAGGGGGATCATCGCCCGAGTCGAAGCAAGCCCAACGGACTGACAGGTCCGAGGAACGTGGGGTCTGATGGTCTCACCTCCAAAGGCAAGCGTTGTGCCTCGGCCGCCGAATTGGTGGGCAAAGCCACGCCACGCCACGCCGGAGCCAGCGGGTCCCCGCCTTGAACACCCTGAAAGGGCTGCCCTTTCAGGGCCTCGGATCTCTGCCGCGCAACGAATTTCACGGGAGAATCGAACAGATCGGTGCTCGAAGTGACTACGGGACTTCCCACCTCCCCGATTGCGCCGAGCGGAAGACCGCGTCGATCGTGCGCATGTTGGCCACCGCGTCCTCGATGGGGACGGGCGCGGGCCCACCCTTCACGATGGCCTCGCAGAAACCATCGCACTCGACGCCCCACTGATCGCAAGCGGGAAACCAGATCTCCTCGGCCGCCTGTCCGGTCGTGTGCGCGCCGTCGTCGACCAGCAGGCGGCTCGGCCGGTCGTGCGGCATGCTCCACGGGAGGTCGACGGCGATGCGGCCGCGCGTCCCGAGAATATCCACGCTTTGGTGCGGCGCAAGCTGCGTGGAACAGGTGAAGATGGCGTGACCGCGCGGGAACTCCAGGATCGCCGAGGCCAGACGATCCACGCCGAACCTGGGATCGATTTCGAGGAGTCCCATCACGCGCGTGGGCTCGGCCTCGAAGATGAAGCGCGACATGGTGATGGGATAGAAGCCGATGTCGAGCAGTCCGCCGCCGCCCATGGCGGGCTGGTGGCGCACGTTATCGGGCGAGTCGTTGAAGTACGAGAAGAAACCCACGAAGGAACGCAATTCGCCGAGGCGACCACTGCGCACGATCTCCCGCGCGCCCAGCCAGCGCGGGTGGGTGCGCACCATGGCCGCCTCCTGGACCTGGCGGCCAGTGCGTGTGCGCGCCTCGATGAGCTGGCCGGCTTCATCGGCGCTCAGCGCGATGGGCTTCTCGCACAGCACGTGCTTGCCAGCCTCGAGCGCACGCATCGACCAGGGCACGTGCAGGTGGTTGGGTAGAGGGTTGTAGACGGCATCGACCTCTGGATCGGCCAGCAGCTCTTCATACGATCCATAGGCGCGCGGGATGGCGAAGCGCTCGCCCGCCGCCCGAGCCTTGTCGATGGATCGTGAGGCGATGGCCACCACCTTGCCGGTGTTGCCGCCCTGGATGGCGGGAATGATCTTGTCGAGCGCGATCTTGGCGACACCCAGAATACCCCAGCGTGTCTTGGTTCCGTTCGTCGGTTGCATGGCGAGCTTTCGATTGTCTCACGCCGCCGCGAGGTTCATGTTGTATAGATCGATCCTAGCGAGGAACGCTTGGCCCACAATCGAGAAGCCATGTCCGCCGCCGTCGCGGCCCTATTGCGGGCCGCGGGCCGCGATCCGGCCGACGACCCCGATCTGGGGCAGACGCCCGAACGCGTGGCCAAGCTGTGGCAGGAGGAATTTCTCGCGGGCTACGCCATGGATCCGGCCAAGATTCTCGGCGATCCGGTCGTGGGTGAGACGGATCCCGACGTCGTCATCGTCAGCGGTTTGCGCTTTCATGCCATGTGCCCGCACCATCTCGTGCCGTTTCGCGGAGTCGCGCACCTGGCCTACATCCCCGCGGGTAAGCTGGCCGGATTCGGCCGGCTCGCGGATCTGGTCGAGTGTTTCACCAAGCGCTTGACCTTGCAAGAACGCGCCACCCATCAAATCGCCGAGGCCCTATGGCATGGCCTCGGCGCGCGCGGAGCCGGGTGCGTGATGGAAGCCGAACAGATGTGCCTTTCCCTGCCGGGCGAGCGTCACGACCAGTCCGGGGTCCTGACCAGCGCCTTCGTGGGCGAGATGCGCGAGCGCTCGGATCTGAAGGCGCGCCTGCTCGCCGCCGCCCATCAGGTTGGAAGGGACCGTTAGCGTGGGCAAGCTCGACGGACGCCTGGCGATCGTGACCGGGGCTTCGCGCGGCATCGGCCGAGCCATGGCCACGCTCTTCGCACGCTCGGGAGCGCGGGTGGCCGGATGCGCCCGAGGCACGCGTGCGGGCACCTTTCTCGACGACCTCAGCAGCGAGGAGCGGCGCTGCTGCCTGTATGCACCCTGCGACGTGCGCTCGCAGAGCGAGGTGACCCGCTTTCGCAACCGGGTGCAAGCGGTGCTGGGGGAGCCCGATGTCGTGGTGAACAACGCGGGCATCGTGGCCCGGCAGTCCGCCGCGACACTGGCGCTGGAGACGTGGAACGACGTCCTGGCATCCAACCTCACGGGGACCTTCCTCGTGACCCAGGCGTTTCTTCCGGGGATGCAATCGCGCGGCTGCGGGCGCATCATCAATCTGTCGTCCATCGCCGGCCGGTCCGGAACGCCCATGCTGTCGGCCTACTGCGCGGCCAAGCACGGCGTGGTGGGGCTGACGCGCGCCCTGGCCGAGGAGCTTCGCGCAGACGGCGTTTCCGTCAACGCCATCTGTCCCGGCTCCGTCGACACGCAAATGCTCGACCAAGGCATGCCCGGCGCGAAACCCAACATGACTGCGGACGACGTGGCGCGAGTGGCACTGTTTCTTGCCGCGGATGCGCCGCAGGCCCTCACAGGAGCGTGCATCGATGTCTTCGGCTAGGACGGCCTCGCGCGGACTCTTCAGGGCGCTGCGGCGCCTGCCGCTCTTCCCCCTCGAGGACGTGGTGCTGTTTCCCCACTCCATGATCCCCCTGCACATCTTCGAGGCGCGCTACCGCAAGATGGTGCGTGACGTGCTCGGCTCCAATCGCCTGATGGCCATCAGCCTGCAGCTCGAAAAGGAAGATCTGGAAGAAGGCAACATCCCGCGTGTGGCCCACGTGGCGTCGGTCGGCGAGTTGGTCCTGGCCCAGGAGCTGCCCGATGGCCGCTTCAACCTGGTCGTGCGCGGTCGCGCGCGCATCGGCATCGACGAGGAGCTGACCAGCGACGAGCCCTACCGCCTGATTGCCGCCCATGAGATCCCGGACGATCCCGCGAACGAACCGGGGGAGATCGACGAGGCGGACACGGCCCTGCGTGCCCTGGTCACGGGACTGGCCGAGTCCATTCCCGACGGCGGGGAGCTGCTCAAACACGTGGCCGCCGCGCAGGACACGCCCGCGGCCTTGGCCAACGTGGTCGCCGCGTCGCTGGTCGCCGACGCCAAGACCAGGCAGCGCCTGCTCGAAACCACCGACGTGTTCGAACGCCTGGAATGCCTGTCGAGCGAAGTCGTGGCGCTCATCGACCGGGTCGGCAAGCCCGGACGGGCCAATTGATGCCGGACCTCGACTTGCGGCAAGTTGCCCCGCGCCGGGTATACTTCGGTGCACCAGGTGAAACCGCGATGACTCGCCCCTGCCCGCGATGATGTCCACCGTCGATCGTCTACCAACCACGCTTCCCGTGCTTGCGCTGCTGCTGGCGGCACTCGCGACGCCGGGCTGCGCGGACAAGGCGAATCCCGTGTTGTCTTCAACGGGCGGCGGACCCAACCCGAGCGGCGTGGTTGGTGGCGAGGGAAGCGATGCCGGGAGAGGGAGCGATTCCCTGGAGGTAAGCGATGCGCAAGATGTTACGGACAGCGCTGCAATCTCGGACGTCGCGTCCAATGCTTGCGATCCGCTCAAGCAGGATTGCGCCAACCGTGCCTACGGTTGCTACCCGGTCAGCGGCGCCGGACGATGTCTGCTGGCTGGCGGCACTGGTGCGCTAGGCACGTGCTACCTCACCGAGGATCCGCCATCCTGCGCGCCAGGATACGCTTGCATGTCACTGGCGAGCGGTACGAACCTTGCCGCCTGCCTCTCCCTGTGTGACCGCTCCAGCCCCACGCCGAATTGCACGATAGGATACGTCTGCCAACCCGTACCCGGCTTTCCCGAGACCAGCAACGTCGGCTTCTGCCAGCCCGCCTAATCCTTCTCGAGCGCCGACGCGAGCGAAACCGCATCGACCAAGGTCAGCGCGAGCGCAAGTCCGTGCTCCAGAAATGGCTCGGCCTCGACCAGCTTGCGCGGCACGAAGCCGGCCATGTCCAGGCGCGGGTGCTGGGATAGGACCACTGTCGCGCGACCGGAGAACTTGCCAGGCAGAACGTCGATCCCCATCACCGCGCCCTTGCAGTCGCCAGCCACCATGCGAGCGCGCCATGGTCGCGGCCAAATCTTCCAGGTTCCGTCGAGCGAGAAGGTCGGCAGATCGGTTTCCACGTTCCAGCACAAGGTCGCCGGATCCTTGCACGCGTCGAGCTGGCCGCTGGCGAGCGAGATCCTCTTCCAACCAGGCAGGGCGCGAAAGACCTTGGGGCGAAGCAGCCGCCGCGTCACCGCCGCCGCAGGCGCCCCGACGTGAACCCCGACCTCCACGCGGGCGAGGCGGCCGTCGGGGCGGCTTCGCACCGCCGCCAGAACGCCGCGCCCACGAGCAGATTCATTGGCGGCCTTCCCGACCAGAACGCCGCTCAAGCTGGCAGGCTCCGGCGCGCTCATGGCGGCGACTGGACGCGGGGGCGACTTGCCTTCGGCCAGACGGGCGAGCGACTTGAGCATGACGTAGACCGCGGCGACGGTGATGGCCGGCTCGGCGACGGGCAAGCGCTGGGCTATCTTGCGGGTGGCCCAGTTGGCGTCGCGCACGTCGGCGAATCCTTCGATGGTCAGGATGGACGCGTCCTTGCCCCCCGACCTTTCCCTGCGCGCGCCGAGGTGAAAGAGTCCAGGCGCGAAGTCGCCCTCCACCAGGGTTAAATCCACGCCGCTCGGCTGCGCGCGCAGCCAAAGCTTGCCGCTCAGGTTCCGTAGCGGCACTTCCAGCTCCCACGCGATCTCGAAGTCGGTCACGCCCGGTTTGCGCGCGTGCTTGGACAGGACCTCGACGCGCCGGAAGGAGGGCATGGCCTTGCCGTAGGCGCTTGGATCCGCGATGATCTGACGCAGCTTCTCGACGGGCGCGGACACCCGCGAGGCCAGGAGCACACGCACGGGGCGAGGACCGGCTGGATCCTTCACAAGTACCAGATCCGCGCCGCCCAGACGGCGCAGCGTTGCCGAGACCTCCACCGGGCTGGCAAGGTTCACTTCGCCAGACAGCCAGAGCAGCAGTGCCACCCCGACCACCACGTCAGGCGGACCTCCGGCGAAGAAGAACGAGATCGCAGCGCACGATGCGCCGGAAGTGTACCAGCCTTTTCGCGCTCCTCCCGCGAAGGTTCTCGCCGACTACTTCTCGACCATCTGGTCGTAAAAGGCCAAGTAGTCGTCGGCCCTTTCGCTCTCGCGCACGGCGATGGCCGAGCGCGGGTGCTCGTTGAGCATGCCGGTAATCATGTAGGGAATGCTGTAGCCCCAGTCCATCTTCTGGCGCAGGGGGAGAAAGTGCGTCTCGATGCAGTCGATGACCGGCCGCAGGTGAAACTTGGGATTCTTGAGAAACGCGAGCAAGAGCTCGAGTGGACAGTTGCCCGCGCCGCGGCCGAGGCCAGCGATGGTGGCGTCCAGTCGATCGGCGCCGACGATGAGCGCCTCGATGGTGTTGGCGTAGGCAAGCTGCATGTTGTTGTGGGCGTGAATGCCCACGTGCTTGCCCGTACCTTCCACCGCCGCGAGAAAGCCCATCACGATATCGCTCACCTGCTCGGAGTAGAGCGCGCCGTTGGAATCTACGACGTAAAGGGTATCCGCCGAACTCTTGGCGGCCGCGCCCAGGGCGTCCTCGATTTCGCGATCCTGCACCTTCGAGATGGCCATGATGTTCAGCGCCGTCTCGTAACCCTTGTCGTGCGCGTCCTCGATCATGTCGAGCGCGCCCGGAATCTGATTGATGTAGCAGGCGACGCGCACGCAATCGATCACGCTCTCGGCCTTGGGCGCGATGTCGGTGTGGTAGTCGGTTCGGTCCACATCGGCCATCACCGACAGCTTGATGGTGCGAGGGCCGTCGCCCACCACGCGGCGGATGGTGTCTTCGTCGCAGAACTTCCATTCGCCGTGCTGACCCGCCGCGAACAGGCGGCGGGCTCCTTTGTAGCCCAATTCGCAATAGTCGACGCCCGCCGCGATGCAGGTTTCGTAGACCGCCTTCACGAAGGATTCGTCGAACTTGTGGTTGTTCACCAGTCCGCCGTCGCGGATGGTGCAGTCGAGAATCTTGATGTCCGGCCGATAGCCAACCCAGTTGCCCTTCGCGTCGACGTGTTTTCTATGCAGCATTGTTTTCCACTTTCGTCTGACCCGGCTTCCCCCGGGCGGGGAGCCTTTCATACCACGATCACCCTCGGGGCCGATGGCCTGAAAGAGTGGACTACCTGCCGCTGAACAGCAGCCAGGCGAAGAGAGCGCCGATCACCATCGCGCCGACCATCACCCCGAGCAGAAGGCCACGACGAATCGCGCGAGGACGCGACGGCGCGATCGCCGCGGGCCCGAAGCCGGCCGGGAGTTGCATGGGTTGCGACAACACCTCGATGCCAGCCACGCCCCGTCCCTCCTGCGCGGTGGGCGGCGATGCGGGCATCGGCGATGCGGGCATCGTGGTCGCGGGCATGGGCTGGCTCGACCGGGCTTGCATGTCGTTGATGGTGTCGCGCTGATAGGTTTCCGAATCCCGGCGTGGAGCTTCGCCCACGGCATCGCGACGGACGCTGGCGCGCAATCCCGGCCAGTCGGCCTCGGACGACCAGGCCCGCGGATCGATGAAGCCACCCACCAGCCCCCCTGCATCCGCCGGCGCAGCCACTTGGCCTTCCTGGGCGGCATCTTCGAATTCGAGGGAGGTGAATGCATCGAGCTCGGCGTGCAGGATGGTGTCGACGGTACCCAAGCGCCGTGCCTTACCTCCCGACGACTGGGTGGCCTGGTCCTCGATGCAGGCGCGAACCAGGTCCGCGATGTCGCGCTGGATCATCTTCAATCCGCGCGAGAACAGGTAGTGCGCCAGGGCATCCTGGAGATCGGTGGCCGACTGAAAGCGATCTTCCGTGCGACGGGCCAGCGCCTTTCGGCAGATCTCCTCGAATTCGGGCTCGACCTCGGGGTTTTGCGTGGCGATGGGCGGGATCTTGGCGTTGCGGACCAGTTCGACGGTCTGATAGTCGGTGTCTCCGTAGAACAGCCGCTTGCTGGTCAGCATCTCGTACAGCAAGATCCCGACGGAGAAGATGTCCGCGCGATGATCGACGTTCTCGCCACGCGCGGCCTCGGGCGACAGATAGCTCATCTTGCCCTTGACCACGCCTGGGTCGGTCGATTCCACCTGGCTGGCGGCCTTGGCCAGCCCGAAGTCGGCCAGCTTGATCTCGCCGTTCTTCGAGATGAGCACGTTGGCGGGCGAAACGTCGCGGTGGACGATGCCCAGGCGCTCGCCAGTTTCGGGATGGACGAGATCGTGGGCGTAGGCGAGCCCCTTGCAGACCTCCATGATCATGTAGATGGTCTGGCCGATGGTCAGGCGGCGGCCGATGCGACGGCGCCATTCCATGATGGCCTTCAGATCCACGCCGTCGACGAACTCCATCACGATGAAATAGGTGTCGTCGGCGTGGCCGATGTCGAAGACCTGGACGATGTTGGCGTGCTGGAGGAACAGCGACAGCCGCGCCTCGTCCAGGAACATCGTGATGAACTTCTGGTTCTTGGTCAGCGCTGGCAAGACGCGCTTGATGGCGACATTCTTGCGAAAGCCTTGCAAGGACTCGGCGACGCCCTTGAAGACCTCCGCCATCCCGCCGGCAGCTATGCGCTCTATGATTCGATAACGGCTATCGGGCATCGGGCGGGCCGCCTGGCTTGATGGGGGGCATTATATAGCAGAGACAAGGGGCAGGCGTTGACAAAACCAAGTCTCGCTGACGGGGCGCGCGTCGCTATTCGTCCGCGACCCCAAGTTCGCCGGCACCGGCGCTATCGAGACCGGCACCTTGTCCGGACTGCTCGACAGCCGCTTCTTCACGCTCGTTCTGCTCCTTGCAATCGATACAAAGGGTGGTTACCGGCCTGGCCAGAAGGCGCTTGAATGCGATCTTCTCGCCGCAGCTCTCGCACACGTCGATCGCGTCGTCCTTGAGGCGAACCATCTGCTTGTCGATCTTGCCGAGCAAGAACTTCTCGCGATCGTGCAAACGCATCTCGGTGGAAAAGATCTCCTCCTCCATCGACTCGTCGATGGAATCGCGCCCGATGTTGCGCTCGTGATTCATGGAGTAGTTGAGCGCGCTCTGGCCCACCTTGGCCAGACGTCTTCTGGCCGTTTCGAGCACGCTTCGCATTTGTTCCTTCTCAGCATTGGTCAACATGTTTTCCTCGCGAAGAAATGGGCCTATGAAGAACCTTCGGTTGGGTGCCCCGTCGAGTTTAACCTCCCGTACCCGCCCCGTGCCCAGGCTGGCGCGGCTAGGACGCCTTCTTCTCCTTGATAAGCTGCGGACGCCCGCGCGACACGACCACGTCACGGGTGACGACGCACTCCGTGACCCCGGACAGCGAGGGGATCTCGTACATCACGTCGAGCATGACTTCTTCCAGAATGGCGCGCAGGCCTCGCGCGCCGGACTTGCGGCGGCCGGCTTCCTCGGCCACGCTGCGCAAGGCGTCCTCGGTGAAGCGGAGCTTGACCCCTTCCATCTCGAGCAGGCGCTCGTATTGCTTGGACAGCGCGTTCTTGGGCTTCCACAGGATCTCCGCCAGGTCGTCGACATCGAGTTCGTCGGCGCCCACGATGATGGGCAGCCGGCCCATGAATTCCGGGATCATGCCGAACTTGATGAGGTCCTCGGTGCGGGCCTTGGCGCGCAGCTCGTTCTTGGATTCGTCGCCCTTGGTGATGGCCGCGCCGAAGCCGAGCCCACTCTTGCCGATGCGGCGGCGCACGATTTCCTCCAGGCCGTTGAACGCGCCCGTGCACACGAACAGGATGTTGGTGGTATCGACCTGGATCAGCTCCTGTTGCGGGCGATTGCGCGCCCCATCGGGGGTGATGGTGGCCTGCTTGCCTTCCAGGATCTTGAGCAGCGCTTGCTGCACGCCCTCGCCGGAGACGTCGCGGGTCACCGAGGGGCCGCCGCCCTTGCGCGAGATCTTGTCGATCTCGTCGATGCACACGATGCCACGCGAGGCTTTCTCAGGGTCGTTGCCGGCGTTGCGGTAAAGCGACTTGATGACGCTGTCGACGTCCTCGCCAACATAGCCAGCTTCGGTCAAGGTCGTGGCGTCCGCCATGGCGAAGGGCACGTCCAGCTTGCGCGCGAGGGTCTGCACGAGCAGGGTCTTGCCGCAACCGGTGGGACCAATGAGCAGGATGTTGCCCTTCTGGATTTCCACGTCGGCCGCCTTGCCCCGCTGGCCGATGCGTTTGTAGTGGTTGTACACGGAAACCGACAGGGCCTTCTTCGCCCGATCCTGGCCGATGACGTACTTGTCGATCTCGTCGAAGATCTCACGCGGTCGTGGATAGCGTGGCCGCTCCGCCGCTTCTTCCTTGGCGATGATGTCGTTGCACAGGGCAACGCATTCATCGCATATGAATACACGCGGCCCCGAGATTAGCTTTCGCACCTCGCGCCGGCGTTTCTGGCAGAAAGAGCAGTGGAAGTCGTCCATGCCTCTATCGAGTATTGCACCGGGAAACAGGCGAAGCCAAGAGGAAGGCGACGATTCTGCTGCAGGCGCGGAATCTTTCTTGCGCCGAAGGCCTATCCATGCTCGGCTACCCAGCTCACGAGCAGTGCCGGCGCTCGTGCGAACCCTAGGGGGCGATCCGGTGCTCGTTGTATGATAGAGGGTCATGGTGGTTTCACCGCGAATCGGGATTTCCATGGGGTGTCCTGCCGGCATTGGTCCGGAAGTCGTGGTGCGTGCGCTCGCCGAACGCCCCGGGATTGAGGTCACCGTGTTCGGCGACCGAGCGGTGCTCGACCGTGCGGCCGCGCGCGCGGGAGTCGCCTGGCCGAAGAACGCGAGCGTGGTGTCCGTCACCCGCCTCGGGGAGGACGACGTGCAACCTGGATTGCCGAGCGAGATCACGGGCCGCGCCCAGGTCGACTACCTTGCGGCCGCCACGGACGCCGTGGTCGATGGCGGGCTGAGCGCCCTGGTCACCGCGCCCATCTCGCGCGAATGGGCGGCCAAGGCCGGCATGCCGTTTCAAAGCCACATGGAGTATCTGGCCAACCGGGTGGGCGCCAAGGACTGCGCCACCATGCAGATCGGCTCGGGTCTACGCATCACGATGGTGACCGGCCGGGTGCCCCTGCGTCGCATCCCGTCTCTGCTCACCGCCTCAGGCATCGCCCGGACGACAGTGCTGACGGCGCAGGCGCTTTCCACGTACTTCGGGATCCGCTTGCCGCGTGTCGCGGTGGCTGGGCTCAACCCACTTGCCGGCGAAGGTGGACGTATCGGGGACGAGGAAATCCATCTGGTCTTGCCCGCGGTCAACCTCGCGCAGCGTCTGCTCTCGACCTCGGGCCTAGCCGCGCGGGTGAGCGGCCCGCACGAACCGGACACCATCTTCCGCAAGATGGTCAACGGTGAATACGATGCCGTGGTGGCGCTGTACCACGACCAATGCCAGATCCCCATCAAGCTGCTTGCCTTCGACGAAGCGGTGAGCCTGACCCTGGGGCTGCCTTTCGTGCGAACGTCCCCGGATCACGGCACGGCCTACGACATTGCCGGGACCGGCCGTGCGAAACACCTGGGTTTCCTGGCCGCCCTCGACCTGGCCGCGTCACTGGCGGAGAAGAGTCTTGCCGTGCCCGACACGGCCGAGTAGACGTATTTCATGTGCGGAATCGTAGGCTATGCAGGCGCGCGTGAAGCGACCGCAGTGCTCATCCGTGGCCTGCGCCGGCTGGAATACCGCGGCTACGATTCGGCCGGGGTTGCCATCCTTTCCGGCGGGCAAACGCAGGTGGTGCGCTGTCGCGGCAAGCTGGCCGAGTTGGAGAAGCTCCTGGCCAAGAAGCCGCCCACGGGAACCCTGGGCATCGGCCACACGCGCTGGGCCACTCACGGCCGGCCCTCGGACGAGAATGCGCACCCACACAAGGCCGGCTCGGTGTCGGTCGTGCACAACGGAATCGTCGAGAACCATGCGGTCCTGCGCGAGCGCCTCAAGGCCGCGGGACACGCGTTCTCTTCCCAGACCGACACCGAGGTCCTTGCCCACCTCATCGACGAAGCCCTTTCCGGTGGGGCCAAGACCCTGGTCGATGCCGTACGCGCGGCGCTCAAGCAGGTCGAGGGATCGTACGCCATCGCCGTGCTTTCCGACCTGCACCCCGACGAGTTCGTGGCGGCCAAGAATGCCTCGCCCTTGGTGGTCGGTATCGGTGACGGCGAGCGCTTCGTAGCCTCGGATGCTCCAGCGATTCTCGAGTACACGCGCGACATGATCTTCCTCGAAGAGGGCGACGTGGTCGCGCTGGGCCGAAACTCGGCGGACTTCACCGACGTAGACGGCAATCCGCGCGTGCGCAAACCACGGACCATCACCTGGACGGCGGCGCAGGCCGAGAAGGGTGGCTACCCCCACTTCATGCTCAAGGAAATCTACGAGCAGCCGCAAGCCGTGAGCGACACCTTGCGCAGCCGGCTCTTGCTCGGCAGCAACGACGTCACCCTCGACGATCAATCGCTGGGCGAGACGCCAACGCGCGTCGTGATCCTGGCCTGCGGAACGTCGTATCACGCGGGTCTGATCGGTAAGTTCCTGGTCGAGAACCTCGCGCGTATTCCGTGCGAGGTGGATCTGGCGAGCGAGTTCCGCTACCGCGAGCCCGTGGTCGGGGCCAAGGATCTCGTCGTGGCGATTTCCCAGAGTGGCGAGACTCTCGATACCCTGGCCGCGGTCAGAGAGGCCATCGCGCGTGGGGCGCGCACGCTGGCCATCTGCAACGTCGTCGACTCCGAAATCGCCCGCGTCTGCACTTCCGTTCTCTACACCCACGCCGGTCCCGAAATCGGAGTTGCCTCGACCAAGTGTTTCACGGCCCAGCTCGCGGCACTGACCCTGCTCGCCATCCACCTTGGTCGACGGTCCGGCGCTCTCAGCGACAAGGCGGCCGCCGAGATCGTCGGCGAGCTCGTGCACATCCCGCACAAGATGAGCGAAACCCTGCGCGGCTCGGCGAACATGCGCGCGCTCGCGCGCAAGTACATGCACGCGCGCGATTTCCTCTTCCTCGGGCGAGGCACCAACTACCCCATCGCCCTCGAGGGCGCGCTGAAACTGAAGGAGATCTCGTACATCCACGCCGAGGGCTACGCCGCGGGCGAGATGAAACATGGTCCCATCGCCCTTATCGACGACGGCCTACCGGTCGTGGTGGTCGCGACCCGGGGCAAGGGATACGACAAGGTCTTGTCGAATCTGGCCGAGGTGCGCGCGCGCGAGGGCCATGTCATCGCGGTGGCGACCAAGGGTGACGATGCCATCGAGGCCCTTTGCCAAGACGTCCTGTGGGTGGAGGATGCTCCGTCGCTCCTGCAGCCACTCCTCACCGTGCTGCCGCTTCAGCTCTTGGCCTACAACATGGCCGTGGCGCGCGGCACCGACGTGGATCAGCCGCGCAACCTCGCCAAGAGCGTCACCGTCGAGTAGAGGGTTCGGATCCAAGATCCGGAAGCCCCTTCCTCTCCGGCTCCGTGTCCCCGGTGTCCTCCGTGTTTCAATTCCTTCACCTTTGTAATAGTGCACCTTTGTAATAGTGCATAGCGTCGTTTGAATATTCTTGGCGGTATCCGATAGGCAGTCACGACGACTAGTACGAAGTTTGTTGAAAATCGTCATGATTAGAACAATAATCACCGCCTTCGCGTCGATTTGACATGGAAAGTGCAAAGATGAATAAGAAGATTGTGAGCAGAAGTCCAAGTTCGAGAAGAAATGCACATATTTCCTCCAAGGCGGCTTCGCCGTCCTTGCTTGCCGCGGGCAAAATCCCCACTGGTGGGGAGAAAGTCGTGCATTGCCTCGAGCGTGAAGGGGTTGACGTGGTATTCGGGCTGCCGGGAGGCGCGGCCATCCCGCTCTTCGACGCGCTTTACGAGTCGAAAATCAAGCTCATCCTCACCCGACACGAGCAAGGCGCGACCCACATGGCCGATGGCTACGCCCGCGCCACCGGCAAGCCCGGCGTCGTCGTGGTGACCTCGGGCCCGGGGGCGACCAACACGGTGACCGGCCTGCTTACCGCCCTGTCCGACTCGGTCCCCATCATCGTGCTCTGCGGCCAGGTCGTACGGCCCATGCTCGGCAAGGACGGTTTCCAGGAAGCGGACGTCACCGGCATCACCTACGCCGCCGTCAAGCACAGCTTCCTGGTCAAGGACGTGGCCGACATCCCGCGCATCGTGAAGGAAGCCTTCTTCATCGCCAGCTCGGGACGACCCGGGCCGGTGCTCATCGATCTGCCCAAGGACGTGCTGGCATCGCCTTGCCCGGCGCCCTTCGTGGACAAGGTCGATCTGCCGGGCTACCACGTACCCGAGCACGCCGACCCGGCGGCGCTCAAGCAAGCAGCCACGTTCCTGGCCAAGTCGATACGCCCGATCTTGCTGGTCGGACACGGCGCGGTCCTGTCGAACGCCGGCAAAGCCATCCTGAAGCTCGCGCAGAAACTCGGGGCTCCGCTGGTAAGCACGCTGCTCGGCAAGGGTGCAGTGCCCGAGGACCACCCGCTCCACCTGGGCATGCTCGGCATGCACGGAACCGCCTACGCCAACAAGGCGGTGGACGCCTGCGACCTTATCATGTCGGTGGGCTCGCGCTGGGACGACCGCATCACCGGCAAGCTGTCCGAGTTCTGCAAAAACGCGGTCAAGATCCACGTGGACATCGACGTGGCCGAGTTCGGCAAGGTGCTCAGGCCCGACGTGTGCCTGGCCGGAGACGCGCGGCTGGTGATCGAGGACTTGCTTCCGCTGGTTCAGACCTGCGACAGCGCCGCGTGGCTCGACCAGGTTGGCGCCTGGCGCGAGCAGTTTCCCCTGCACTACCCGAAAAAGGGCGGGTTGCGCGCGCAGCACATCCTCGACCGCCTGGACAAGCTCGGCGGCCGCGATTCCATCGTGGCCACCGACGTGGGCCAGCACCAGATGTGGGCCGCCCAGTTCATGCTGACCACCAAAAACCACCACTGGCTGTCGTCGGGGGGCGCAGGCACCATGGGCTTCGGATTCCCAGCCGCCGTGGGTGCCAAGCTGGGTTGCCCGGACACGCCGGTGTGGGCGGTGGTCGGCGATGGGGGCTTCCAGATGACCATGTCCGAACTGGCCACGGCCGCGATCAACAAGATCGGGGTCAAGGTGTTGGTCATCAACAACCACTTTCTCGGCATGGTTCGCCAGTGGCAGGAACTGTTCTACGAAAATCGCTTGTCGGGCACGCCGCTCGAGGGAAACCCCGATTTCGTCGCGCTCGCGGAGGCCTATGGCATCAAGGCCTTCCACCTGCGGCGCGCGGCCGACGTGGATCGCGTGCTTTTGGCGGCCATGGACTATGACGACGGCCCATGCGTGATCGATGCCGAGGTGGTCAGGGAAGACAATGTCTTCCCCATGATTCCCGCGGGCGCAGCCCTGAGCGACATGATCATCGAACCGCCAAGGGTCACCCTGGAAAAGCCGGCGGGGTCGACTTAGCCCAAGAGCCCCGTATCGAGTCACAGCGCCGTGTTCCCATCACAAAGGTTGACCATGAACTCTCTCGCAACGACCACAGCAACCAATCCGACCTTGCCCCTGCATACGATTTCCGTGCTCGTGCGAAACCAGCCCGGCGTGCTGGTCCGCGTGGCTCTGGTGTTCGCCCGCCGCGGGTACAACATCGAAAGCCTGGTGGTCAGTGCGGATCCGGTCAGCGCCCACTTATCGCGCATGACCATCACCTGCAGCGGCGATCCCGACACCCTCGAACAGATCATCAAGCAGGTGGCCAAGCTGGTGGACGTGGTTCACGCCATCGACCACACCGGGCAGGCGGTGGTCGAAACCGAGATCGCGCTGGTGAAGATCAAGGCCAGCCTGCACGAGCGCACCGTGCTCCTGCAAACCGCCGAGCACTACAAGGCCAAGGTGGTGGACTGCAGCGCGAGCTCGCTCATCTTGCGCGTGACCGGCGCCAGCGAGAAGCTCGACAGCTTCATCACCTTGCTGCGACCTTTCGGCGTGGTCGAGCTGGTCCGTTCGGGCAAGATCCTGATGACCCGAGGCCCGGAGACCACCTGAGATGGAGATGGGACCCCTCAATGGGTTCCCAAACCCTCCCGCGCTCGGCTTCGGCGAGTCTGCATCGCGCACCTGCTTCGAAGCGACCGACCGAGGCGATCTTCGGCGGAATGCCTGCGACTGAAGGCTGCCTCGGAAAACGACTCGACGCGGGTGCAAACCGCGACACCCATGTCAGGCAAGTGTTGCTCGGCGCGCTGGAAGAACGAGCATTTCCGCAGCCTTCGAGCAAGGCACGCAAATTGCTGCGCAAAGCTGTCTACCATGAGCAAATACCATTTGGTTTTGTGTGCACTGATGGTGCCGGTGGGAGGCTGCAGCGCATCAGGTGGAACGTCATTGGCGGGGGGAAATGAGAGCGCCGATGCCAGCATTGGCAACTGGGGAGGTGCCGGGGGCTCCAACGCGGGTACCCCCACCCTCAATTTCGGGAGCTCTGGGGGCTCCCAGGGCTCGGGCGGGGCTGCGAGTTTGCCGCCGGAGCAGGAGCAGAACCTCGATTTCCTCGCGCCGCGTGCTGGCGCCCGCTACGTGTACGTGGCCAATCCCAGCCGCAATACCGTGACCGTCATCGATTCGACGACCCTGGCCATCAGCGAGCTCACGCCCGGGGACTCGCCGACCTACGTGGCTACCGTGCCGGGCCAGGACATCGCCCTGGTCATCAACGCCGGCTCCCACACCCTGCGCGTCGTGCGTGGCACCGTCCCGAATGACAGCCCACTGCCTATCGTCGCCAAGGCCAATACCATTTCCATCTCTCCCGACGGCCTGCACGCCGTGATCTGGTTCGATCCCTCCCAGCTCGGCGTGGGCGGGAGCCAGACCACCTCCACCGCGACCACGGGGAGCACCCAGGAGGTTTCGGTCATCGCCCTCGCCAGTGGCGCGGACCAGGTGATCTCGATGAGTGTCGGCTACAACCCGAGCGCGGTCGTGTTCTCCAACGATAGCGCCGCTGCCTTCGTGGTCACCGATGACGGCATTTCCGAGCTTCGCTTCGCTGCTATCACCGCACCCGCCATTGCGCCCTTCACGGCCATCGGAAGCGCGACGACCGCCTTGCTCGCCACGGACGCCGGCACTTCCCTGCCCTCGGCTCCTGACACCCTGACCGATGGCGTCGACGCCGGCGTGGACGGCGAGCCATCGCCAACCGACGGTGGACTCTCGCCCGTGGATGTCGGCGTGACCGCCTCGGACGTGGAACTCGCGCCTGACCTCGGCTCCGGATCGAGCGACGCCCACAACGCCCAAGACCAAGCCGCCGACTCGTCACCCGCAAACACGCCCATGGTCGGAGGAAAACCCGTCGACGTTTCGGTGACGGCGGACGGCGCATACGCCATCGCCCGGGTCGACGGCTCGGCCGAGTTGCTGCTGGTCAACCTCAAGACCCACACGGTGACCTCGATGATGCTGTCGAGTCCCGTGACCGACCTGGACCTGCTGCCCTCCGGAACCCAGGCGTTCGCCGTGCTACGCGACGAAAGCACGTTGGTTCGCGTCGACATCCCCAACGGCTTCGCCACCGGCGCGACCCCGACGACCTGGCAGTTCGACGGGGTCACCATCGGTTCGGTCACCATCAGCCAAGGGGGCAAGTACGCACTGCTGTACACGACCGCAGTTCCCAGCATGAGCCTGGTCATCCTCGATTTCGCCAGCGACGTGTATCGCACGGTCGATTTGCACAAGGCCATTCGCGCCATCGCCATCGCCCCCGACCAAAACACCGCGTTGGTCGTGCATACCGCCCCGAGCAGCACGGGCAGCGGCGGGACCACGGGACACGGATCGAGCGCGGCCGACCACAGCTACGGTTACACCGTGGTCCGCCTGGGGGACGGATTCACGAAGCTGCAGGAGACGCCCGCCGCGCCCAATCCATTCGCGATCACCCCCAATTCAACCTATGCATTCGTGCTTCTGCGCGACGACAGCGCCTCCATCCGCATCGCCGAGCGTATCTCGCTCACCAGTTTCCTGGCCGACGACTTCCCCCTCGGCAGCCCGCCCAATTCCATCGCGGCGCTTTCGGAAGCCACGCACAAGGTCTTCGTGGGGCAGGTTTACCCAGAAGGGCGCATCAGCTTCATCGACTGGGTGAGCGGTAGCGTGGAATCCGTCACCGGCTTCGCTCTCAACGGAAGGATCCAACAATGAGGCGTCGATTCCTACTCGTGTCGCTGCTTCCGCTGCTCCCGCTGGTCCACGTCGGCTGCAACGGTTCCAAGACTGACTTCTGGCTGCCCGCGAACGACCTACTGCCCATGGTGGCGCTCGACGATCGAGTTGCCTACGTCGAGAGAAATTCACACACCGCCTTCATTCTCGATCCCGCGGACGCGTCGCTTTTCCCCCGGATGGAGGGAGTGGGCACGGCTCCGGTCGCTGCGGTCAAACGCAACGGCAGCAATCAGATGCTGGTCTTGAGCTACGGCGACAGCGGGTCCGCCGATAAGGCTGCGATCCCGGCCCAGCTCGATATCGTCGACGCCAGCGCGGCTTCGGCCGTCTACCCGCTCGCCGGCCGCTTCGACGGCCTGGCGCAGTCGGTGGACGGACGCTTCGCCGTTCTCTACCACTCCTCGTCGACCCAGACCACGAGCGACACGGGGCTGTTCAATCCTAACGAGATGACCATCGTGGATTTCACGCCACCCGCCAATCCGTCGGCTCCCTTGTTGACCTCGAAGTCGATTCGCAGTCTGGGCGGCGTGCCGACCCGCATCGAATTCTCGCCTCCCTTCGCCTTCTCGGGCGGCGCGCGCACCCTGGCGGTGGTGCTGTCGCAAAACTACGTCACCATCCTGGACCTCGAACACGCCGATCGCACCGAGATCTCGGTCCCGCTTTGCCCGCAAAGCTCGGGCTGCAATTTCAGCCCGGACCAGATCCTGTTCGACCCCGCCAGCCTCGACATCTACGTGCGCGCCGGCAACGCCATGGACATCTTTCAGATCGCTCTCACCGACCTCGGCCCCGCGGCGGCGACCGGTACCAACAACGATTTTCACGCGTCGCTCTCCATGCTCAGCGTGGGCGCGAATCCGGCCAGCATGGTGCTGTACGGCTCCGGCGCGGCCACCCGTCTTGCCGTAGTGGCGCCCGCCAACAGGAGCTTGGTCGTCATCGATCCCAGCACCAGTCACACCCTCGCCATCGCCACCTCGATTCCGGCCAACACGATCGTGCCCTTCACGGTTTCCAGCCCGACCGGCATGCCGAAATACCAAGCCATGCTGGTCGACACGCTCCTCGGTAGCACCAGCGTGCTCTTCGCGGACCTGGAGCTCGTCGAAACCACGGGCGGGCTGTCGCTTACCGACTATGCGCTCAGCACGTCCGCCAGTGCCGTGCAGCCGCTCGTCGATCAGGGCATCGCGGTACTGGTGGCGGGCAGGTACGCCGCCGGAACCGCGTTCACCGTGGTCGACCTTGCCACGCGATCGTTCAACGACATCGGGGCGGGCAGCCAGTTTGGCAGTCCGTACTTCGAAACCCGCACTCCAAGCCGGCTATGGAGTGCCTACGAAGGATCCGGACTCAGCTACCTCAATTTGGTGGCACGCGGCGCACAGGGTAGCCTGGTCACCAACCTCATCTGGCTGGATCAGTACATCGTCGGCATTCATGCGCTCAACCAGACCAGCACCGACGGACACCGCTACCTCGCGGTCGAGCAGAACGATCCCAATGCGATTGGCAACCTGACGTTCCTCGACGCCGACGCGCCCGATCGGGCCACGGCGCGCACGGCTTACGGCTTCCTGTTCTCGGACTACCTTGAAAGAGGTCAACCATGACGACAACGCGTACGTCTTGTGCCGCGGTGCTGTTGGCGGCGCTGTTCTTGCTGCCTTCTTCTCCGGTTTCGGCCCAAACCTACGGCCAGCCGACCGCAGCCTGGCGGGCTCCGCGACCGCATCAGGCCCCGCGACCGACCGAGCCCGAAGGGCCCAGCACCTCTTGGGATCCACTTCGCTTCGAGGTCGCGCTCGAAACCAGAACGACCTGGCTGCAAGACGATGCTGCCAAGCGCCTGGCGGGAAAACGTGCGCCCGTCGCCGGCGGTCTGTCCCTGCAGGCCGACGTCCTCCGCCCGAGCGACAAGCTCACGGTCAGGTTGGATCTCGGCTGGATCACGACATCGAGCACCATCCCGGACTACACGGCGCTGTCCGAACGGCTCGACAGCAACGCGATCTCCCTCGGGCTTGGGGTGCGCTACGACCTGCTCCGTTGGCTCGCCCCCTTTGCGAGGCTCGCGGGAGGTGTCGGCTGGGACAAGGTCAGCCTGGGAAGCGGGGGCACGAATAACCTGCACGACCGCGAGGTTTTCGGCCAGGGCAGCGCGGGTGCAGGGGTGCTGCTTCGGTCGCCGGGCCTTCGCTTCTGGCAGTCCCCGGCGGCGCCATTCTTCGGGCTGGTAGGCCAGATCGAAGGCGGCTACTACCTCGGGACGAGCAGCGACTTCTCCTTGCAATCCTCGCCCGCGGGCTCGGGATCCGGCTCCATCCCGACCAGCGCGGTCGCCATCGGGCGCGTGGGGCGCGGCGCGCCCTATCTGCGCGTCTCCTTCGGTATCGCGTTTTGACGCTCGATTAGCACGCGCGCCTTCTGATACTGTTTAGCGTCGGGTAGGGTTGTGCGCCGCCTCCCATCGGGGGACAGAGCCAACCCCAGACGCCATGAAGAAGATCGTCGTCAAAGGCGCGCGCGAGCACAATCTCAAGAACATCGACGTTGAGATCCCACGCGACAAGCTCGTGGTGCTGACCGGGCTGTCGGGTTCGGGCAAGTCCTCGCTGGCCTTCGACACCATCTACGCCGAGGGCCAGCGCCGCTACGTCGAATCCCTGTCGGCCTACGCGCGCCAGTTCCTCGAACAGCGGGGCAAGCCCGACGTCGACTCCATCGAGGGACTGTCCCCGGCCATCGCCATCGAGCAGAAATCGGGCAGCCGCAATCCGCGGTCGAGCGTCGGCACGGTCACCGAGATCTACGACTATCTGCGACTCCTGTGGGCGCGCGCCGGTGAGGTGTACTGCTGGAAGTGCGGCCAGCGCATCTTCTCGCAAACCATTCCGCAGATGGTGGATCGCGTGCTCGGCTTCGCAGAGGGCACGCGCTTTTCCGTGCTCGCTCCCGTGGTACGAGACAAAAAGGGCGACTATGCCGCCGAGCTTTCCCGCTTACGCCAGGAAGGCTTCGTGCGCGCCAACATCGACGGTGAGCTGTGCGAGCTGGCCGAGCCACCCAAGCTCGACAAGTCGCAAAAACACACCATCGAGGTCTTCATCGACCGCTTGGTGCGCAAGGCCGGTATCGAGCAGCGCTTGGCCGAGTCCATCGAGCTTGCCACCAAGCTGGGAGGCGGGCTGGTCAAGGTTTCGCCACTCGAGGGCGACGACCTCCTCTTCTCGCAGAAGTTCGCCTGTCCCGACTGCGGTGTGGGGCTGCCCGAGATCGGGCCGAGCTTGTTTTCCTTCAACAATCCAGCGGGTGCGTGCCCGGCCTGCGACGGCATCGGCGCCACCATGTACTTCGACCCGGATCTGGTGATCGCGGATCCCGACCTCTGCCTGCGCGAGGGCGCCATCGACCCCTGGGAACGTCGCAACAGCGCCTTCTTCCAGCAAGTCCTCGACGCGGTCGCGGCGGCCTTCGACATCGACCTTTACCAGCCCTGGCACAAGTTGCCGGCCGAAAAGCGCAGGCTCATTCTCGAAGGGTCGGCGGGCAAGGAGATTGCCTTCGTCTTCGACAAGAACGGACGCAAGCACACTTTCAAGAAGGAATTCGAGGGCGTGTTGGCCAACCTGCAGCGCCGTTTCGACGAGTACCAGCGCCGCCGTCGCGAGCAGGGCCGCAATACCGACGAGGACTTCGAGGCCGTCTACGACGAGTTCCACCGCTACATGTCGCATTCGCCCTGCGCCGAGTGTGGTGGCACGCGCCTGCGCAAGGAAGCGCGCCACGTTCGCGTAGGCGGCAAGAGCATCGTCGAGGTCGCCGCGCTGACCGTGGGGCAGGTACACGAATTCATCCGTGCCTTGCCCTTGTCCCCGCGCGATTGGCAGGTTTGCCACCGCATCGTGCGGGAAGTGACCGCACGCCTTTCCTTCCTCATCAGCGTCGGTGTGGACTACCTGTCGCTCGACCGCTCCGCGGCCACGCTCTCCGGGGGCGAGGGCCAGCGCATCCGCCTGGCCACCCAGATCGGCAGCGGCCTTCAGGGCGTGCTCTACATCCTCGACGAACCCTCGATCGGACTTCACCAACGCGACAACGCGCGGCTGATCGAGACCCTGGTCAAGTTGCGCAACCTTGGCAATACGGTGCTGGTGGTCGAGCACGACGAAGACACCATCCGGGCCGCCGACTTCGTTCTCGACATGGGCCCGCGCGCGGGCGAGCTCGGTGGGAGGGTGGTGGCCGCAGGCACCCCCGAGCAAATCGAGAAGAACCCGCAATCGCTGACCGGTGCGTATCTGTCGGGCGAAAAGGCGATTCAGATCCCCAAGCACCGCCGGCAGGCCAACCAACGCAGTCTGCTGCTGCGCGGCGCGCGCACGCACAACCTGCGCGACCTCAACGTGTCCTTCCCACTCGGCGTTCTCACCTGCGTGACCGGGGTGTCGGGCTCGGGAAAATCCAGCCTGGTGGTCGACACCCTGCTGCCCGCGCTCAAGCACCGCCTGCACGGCGCCCGACAGCCCGACGCGGACTTCGACACCGTCGAGGGACTGGCCCACATCGACAAGGTCATCGACATCGATCAGGCCCCCATCGGCCGCACCCCGCGTTCGAACCCCGCGACCTTCACCGGCATCTTCACCCACATCCGCGATCTCTTCGCCAACCTGCCCGAATCGAAGGCGCGCGGCTACAAGGCCGGGCGTTACTCGTTCAATGTCAAGGGCGGCCGCTGCGAGGCCTGCCAGGGCGATGGCATCCTGCGCATCGAGATGCACTTTCTCCCCGACGTGTACGTCGAGTGCGAGGCCTGCGCGGGGCGCCGCTACAGCCGCGAGACCCTGGAGGTAAAATATCGACAGGCCAGCATCGCCGACGTGCTCGACATGACCGTCAGCCAGGCCTGCGGCTTCCTGCAAAACATTCCCAAGCTGCAGCAGAAACTCGAGACCCTGCGCGAGGTGGGCCTTGGTTACATCAAACTCGGACAGGCCGCGACCACCCTGTCCGGCGGCGAAGCACAGCGGATCAAGCTGTCCAAAGAGCTGGTCAAGCGCGCCACCGGCCGCACCGTCTATGTCTTCGACGAACCCACCACGGGGCTTCATTTCGCCGACATCGATCAGCTCTTGCAGGTGCTCGGGCGCCTGGTCGACGCGGGCAACACCGTCATCGTCATCGAGCACAACCTCGACGTGATCAAGACCGCGGACTACGTCATCGACCTCGGCCCCGAAGGCGGTCCCGGAGGCGGCCAAGTCGTGGCCCAAGGAACCCCCGAAGACGTAGCCAAGGTCGCGGCCAGCCAGACGGGGCGATTTCTGCGGAAGGTGCTGTAGCGACTCGCAGCCCGCGAATCCACAGAACGGCCCCGGTTACCAAGCCCGCCACGAAAAGCCCCAGCAGCAAGTTGCCCGCCTCTCGATAGCGGCCGACGAAATCGAGCTTCCACCAATCCCAGGGTGGATTCTCGTACCATCGACGGGCGCTCTCGAATTCCATCCGCGTGTAACGATGGAGAGGCAGATCCTGGGCCGCGACGGCCCACGAATCCGAATACAGATGGTGTTTCAAGTACCACCATTGGCCATCGATGGGCTGAAACGCCGGCGTGTAATTGCGCGCGTAGAAGTCCTCGAAACAAGGATCGCATGATCCGCCATGATCAGGTGTGAGCGCCCCGGAACGGTTGGGCGAGCCCAGCCAATGGATCTGCGCAGTCTTACTGAAACGAATGAAGCTGTCCCAGTACTGGCTCGCGCCGACGACCTGAACCCACAGGCCAATCAGAAACACGGCTCCGCAAACAGCCAGGGCGATCCTTCGCTTGCTGCGCAGGTAGTCGTCGACAAGGAAAGCAGCGGGTAGAAGCATGGGGGTGATCGCAAAGAGGAGATAGCGGGGTCCCCAGCACCAGTCACCGCTCCAGAACACGAACTTGCTGTACAGACAAATGATCGGGCCCGCGGTCAGGACCAGCGCCCACAAGCTGGCAGCGTGGCGCCTGGCCATGAGAGGCAAGGCCACGAGGCTTAGCACCAGGGGTGGACTGTAAAGGAAGATGCTCTTTCCGAATGAGAAGAAGTACGACCACAGACCGAAGAAGAGGTCTTCCCGAAATACGCTCTCGGCCAGCCCGGCCACGGTTGGATAGCCGCTGTTCGCGCCGGACCCCGTGCGAGCCCAGTTGTACCAAAAGATGATCGCCAGAAAGAACGCGCCAGGCAACGCCGACCAGGCGGCCGCGGATAGAAGGCGTCGGACATTCTTGCCCCGCCAAGCGTAATAGCCGAGGAACAGCAACGCTCCCGGCAGCACCAGCGCGAAGGCGTACTTGGAATTGACGAGCAACCCGGTCCAGATACCGAGCCAAAGACCAGTTCGGCGCCTGGCAGAGTCCTTGAGGCGCATCAGGGCCGAGTAGAAACCGATGAAGCACGTGGTTTGCAGCGACTCCGACCACGCCGAGCGAGCGTAGATGGGCAACATGGTCGAGAACGCCAGAAGTGCCGTACCCAAGCTGGCGGCGCCGAGAGAGATGCCGAGATGGATGAGAAGCCGAAAGAAGACCAGGCATCCGAGGGCCGTGACGAGCTGATTGCCGAGATGACTCGTCATGGGCTTGACGAGCTTGTCGACCCCGGGGTCGTACCTGGTGATGGCCCAGCGAATGGCCGCGCCGGGTACGTGAATGGCCGATGTGAGAAAAGGCTGGGGCGCATAGAATTTCCCGCCAGGGACGGGAATATCGATGGCCTTGCGGTAGACGATCGACTCGGCCACGGTGTAGATGGTCTTGGAATCGTTGTACGGCGGCGTCCGACCCTCGCCGAGGAGGTAGGCGAAGAGGATGGTCAGGAATACACCAACCTCGATCCAGCCACTCGAAGCCCGTCCCGGTCGGCCGGGCTTCGTCGTTTCAGGGGTGTCGGTGCTGGCTGGTTCCATCGGTCGTGAATCGTTCCGATTCTGGGGAGGGAACGCTCATGCTTTTTGCACATCCGCGCTCTCGCGCGCAAGCCGCGGCGTGATTTCATGATCCCGCCCGGCCCTACGATCCGATCTGCACACGCGCGGGCACCGGCGGGGCACAAGGTACGGCTGCGACGGCGGCGTCTGCTTGGATGCCGGCCCGGCCATGCGGGCGTTCTTTGCCCGGTTCGAGCCGTCGGGTCGAGCCGATCTCGCAACCCGATCTAATGATCGAACGTGTGTTTTCCTCGCACCTTTCCTCGATGGGGCGCGCGCAGCGACCGCTTTTTCCCGCATTTTTTCGTCGCACGCTCGGCGCGATTTCGAGTAGAGTGCCCGAGCAGTCGTTCGCGTGGCGGCGCCTTACCTCGGTACGGTCGCCCTGGCTGGGCAAGCGGCAGCGTCAAGCATCCATTTAATCGAGAGGAGTGAAGATGGCTAAAGGTCCCCTGTCTAAATCCGCCCTGATTCAAACGATCGCAGACAAATCCGACGGTAAGCTCACGCGCAAGGATGTCAAAGGCGTGCTCGAAGCCGTCGCCACCATCGGCCACACCGAGCTGAAGAAGAACGGACTCTTCGTCGTTCCCAGCCTGGTTCGCATGGTCGTCGTCAAGAAGCCCGCGACCAAGGAGCGCAAGGGCATCAATCCGTTCACTGGGCTGGAGACTGTCTTCAAGGCCAAGCCGGCCCGCAAGGTCGTCAAAGCCCGTCCCGTCAAGGCTGCCAAGGACGCCGTCGCGTAGCAACGCCAGGGAGCGACTCGGGATCGCGCTGCTTCGGGCAAACGCGATCCTGGGCGATCCCCGCCAGAGTTGCGTCGGTGTAGGCGCGTTTTTCCGGACGACACTCGCCGCAAGGGTTTGCAAGAACCCTGTTGGGGTTCTTACTCGGAAGTCGGGTATGGTGGAGAGGATGCCCGAGCCTCTGGCGATTCTTGACAGCGCATCGAAGTCCTTCGGCGACGTCGCCGCCGTGGTTGAGCTTTCGCTGTCGATTCCCGGAGGCGAGATTTATGGTCTGCTCGGGCCCAATGGAGCGGGTAAGACCACGGCCTTGCGCATGCTCGCTGGCTTGCTCGCGCCCAGTCGTGGCAGCGCACTGGTGGCGGGCCACGACGCCAACACCACCGTGGCCAAACGTCGCCTCGGCTACCTCAGTGGCAGCACCGGTCTCTTCGGCCGACTCACGCCGCGCGAGGTGCTGGTCTACTTCGGCCAGATTCACGGGCTCGCGCGTGCGGAGATTGGCGTGCGGGTATCGGTGCTGGCGCCCGCGTTGGCCCTGGACGGGATCCTCGACCGCCGTTGCGAGGCCCTGTCCACCGGAGAGCGCCAGCGCGTCTCCATCGCGCGCGCCGTGCTCCACGATCCCTCCGTGCTCATCCTCGACGAGCCGACCAGCGGCCTCGACGTGCTGGCCAGCCGTTTCATGCGCGATTTCGTGCGCGGCGAGCGCCAGCGCGGCAAGGCCATCTTGTTCTCCACCCACTACCTGGCGGAGGCCGAGCTCTTGTGCGACCGCATCGGTTTCCTCCACCATGGCCGCCTCCTGTGCGAAGGAACCCCGGCGGCCATCCGCGACAGGACCGGCAAGAGTACGCTCGAAGAGGCTTTCCTCACCTTGGCCGAGGAGGACGGGGGCACGCCGTGAACCCGAGACACGTCGCCCTGACCTTCGGCAAGGAGCTGCGCGAGGCCCTGCGCGACCGGCGCACCCTCGCCATCATGATTCTCCTGCCCCTCGTGGTCTATCCCTTGCTGTCCATGCTCGCGGCCCAGGTGGCCTCGGGACGGGAGAAGCAACGTGAAGCGCGGCCCTCCACCATCGCGCTCCTCGGTGCTGGCCCGGCCCGAGAGGCGCTCGCATCCCAGGTAGCGGCAAATCCGACCATCTTTGTCCTTTTGCCCCGAGGCACGCCCGCCGATGTCGAGCAGGGACGCCTCGATGTGCTGGTCGAGCTCGACCCGCGCGATGACGGCAAGCTGACCGTGATCTACGATGCCAGCCGCGACGAGTCGCGAACCGCCGACGAGCGTCTCGACGGGATCCTCGCCAAATCCTTGCCCGACGGGTGTGCCCCGCGCTTCGCCGCGCACCGGGAAAGCGTGGCGCCCCAGGCACGTCTCGGTGGCTACCTGCTCTCCAAGGCTCTGCCCCTCTTCGTCGTGCTGATGGTGCTGCTTGGCGCCTTCTATCCCGCCATCGACGTGACCGCGGGGGAGCGCGAGCGCGGCACGCTGGAAACCGTCCTGTGTTCGCCCATCCGCCGCCTCGATCTGATGCTGGGCAAGGTGCTGGCCGTCGCGACGCTGGCCGCGCTCACCGGGGTGCTCAACCTGGCCTCGATGGCCATCACCTTGATGCAGATCCTCCGGCTCGCCGCGCAGAACGTCGTGGTCGACGTGCCCTGGGGCCATGCCCTGCTGAGCAGCCTGGTGATCTTCCCCGCGGCCCTGCTTTTCGCCTCCGCTTTCGTCGCTCTCGGGGCCACGGCCCGAACCTTCAAGGAAGCCCAGACCCTGCTTCTGCCTGTCTACTTTCTCACCATCGCTCCGGCCATGGCCGGAGCCATCGGCGAATACCGGCTGGCGGGGATCGCCGCATGGATCCCGGGCATGAACGTCACCTTGCTCGCCCGCGACCTTCTGGTTGGGCGCGCCACATGGACGGGCGGGCTTTCGGCCGTGGCCTCTACTCTGGTTCTGTCGGCGGCGGCGCTGGTGGCCGCCGCTCGTATCTACGATTCCGAACGTCTGGTTGCGCCGACCCCTCGCCGACTGCGCCCGGCGGGTGGCGTCGCGCGCGCCACCACCGCCGGGGATGCCCTGGTGCTATTCGCGCTGGCCTTCTTGCTGCTCTACTTCGTCTTCTTGCCCATCGAACAGCACCACCTGGCAGCCGGCCTGCTGGCCGCGGAGTGGATCGGCCTGCTTGGGCTCGTGCTGGTTTTCGCGCGCCTGTCCGGCCAGACCTTCAAGAGCGTCGTCGTACTTTCACGCCCAAGACCACGGGCCTTGCTGGGCGCTGCCCTGGCCGGATGCAGTGCCTGGGCCGCCGTTGCCATCTTCAGCGAATGGGTTCTGCCCGTGCCCAAACAGGTGCTCGATGAGCTGCGCAAGTCCCTCATCCCCTTGGACGGCAGCCGGGGCTTCATCGCCACGCTGCTGCTCGTGGCCGTCAGCCCGGCCATCTGCGAGGAGAGCCTGTTTCGCGGCCCCATCCTGCGCGGACTGCGGACGCGTTTCGGCGCCGCGACCGCCGTGGTCCTCACCGCCGCCCTCTTCGGGCTCTTTCACCTCGACGTCTACCGACTCATTCCGACCACGCTGCTCGGCGTTCTGCTCGGCTTCATCGCGCTCGAAAGCGGGTCGATCATGCCTTCCATGGTGGCCCACTTCTGCAACAACGCGATGCTCATCACGCTGGCCAGCCTGCGGCTCGACCAGCGTATGGAAACGCTCAGCCACCGCGCGCTCACCGTCATCGCCATCGCCTCGATCGTCCTAAGCGCCGCGGGATTCGCGCTGGTTCGAGGCGCCCGGCGAGGTTCGGAAATGTAGGCCAGATAACAATTTTTGTTGCCGGCTACTTGGCGACTCTGCTATTGGTTGGCCATGTCCCAAGCGGAGGAAAAGCGCGTCACACAGATTCTACGCAAGTGTCCCATCCTGGTCGACGCCCCGGCGGACACGCTGGCCAAGCTCGCGGCCGCGGCCCGGACGCAAAGCTACCGCGCGCGCCAGGTGGTCTATTTGCCTGGGGATCGCGCCAGCAGCGTGCACTTCATCGCGAGCGGCCGGGTCAAGGTTTCCAAGGTCACGCGCGATGGCAAGGAGCTGACCCTCGCCTACCGCACCGGCGGCGACTACTTTGGTGAAACTTGCCTGCTCGATGGCGGCCCACGGGAAGAAATGGTCGAGGCCATGGAAAACACCACGAGCGTGGAGCTCGATCGCTCGGGGCTCGAACAGCTCGTCTCCAGCCATGCCCGGGTCGCCTACCTGCTAGCGCGCTCGCTCATTGGCCGCTGGCGCGAATTGCAGGCCAAGGTGGAGCAGCTCGTGTTCAAGGACGTCGGCGCCAAGCTGGCCGAGTTGCTCTTGCGTCTGGGCTCCGAGCATGGCATCGAGCACCGTCGCGGCCTCGTACTCGGGCTCAAGATCACGCATCAGGAGATGGCCAATCTCATCGGCTCGACGCGCGAGACGGTTTCCTTGACCCTGTCGCAGTTCAAACGCAAGGGCTACATTCACACCGAGGGTCGCAAGGTCATCCTGGCCGATCGCGAGGGTCTGCGTTCCCTCACCTGATATTCTCGCTCCAGCTGCTCCAGATTCAAACCCGTGCCATAGAATCATCTCGACATGGCGGAGACAGGCTACGAAGAAATCCTCGCCGCGTTTCGCGCGGCCGCCAGGCTGACAAAAGAGCGCTTCCTGGTCGGCGTGGCCGCCGCCTCGGAGCGCACCCGCGTGGTGACTGCGCTCGCGGCCGAAGGCGAAGTCGTCGCGCTCGCCTCCGCGGACATCGCCCTGGAAAAATTGGCCGAGGAGTCCTTCGAAATCGTGGTGCTGGACCAGGGCGCCACCCAGCAGAACATCCTGGCTGCGGCCCGCGAGATACGACCTTTCGCCGACATCGTGCCCATCATCGACGGCGATCCTGCCTTTGCTGCGGTACTGTTCACGCGGGAAGCGGCCGCCGTCCTGCCACGGCCACTCCCTGCGAGCGATGCCCTCTTTCGCGCCCATCTTCGCTACCTCGCCTCGTGCCGCCGGGCGCGCACCCGCGCGCTCATGCTCAGCCACGCCATCGCGCAGAACCGCGCCGCCTTGCGCACCGTCGAGCCAGCCCTGGAAGGCGCACTTGCGTCGGTGCTCGAAAGTAGCCAAGCGCCTCCCATGATTGCCGTGCTCGGAGACGGCGAGCTGAGCCGAGCCGTGGGAGGTGCCTCCGCGCAAGGCCAAGCGGACGTCATCGTCGTGGGGCTGGGTGCCGCGGATTGGGTGGAGCTTCGCCTGCGCGAGGCGCGCGACCGCGCCGCCGGTGCGGCCGTGGTGACGGTGGATTCGGCACCGACGCCTGAGCGACTGACTGCGGCGGTCTACGGAGGCGTGCGCGCCTACCTCGGCCGAGATCTCCTACCGCAGCTCGGGCGGGTGGTCGCCGCCACCGGCTCGCGCCGACGTGCGGAATTGGCAGGCCGCCAGCTTGTCGAAACCCTCACCCGCTTCGGCTTCATGGAGGAGCCCGCGCGCAGCGTTCCAGCCCCAACGCAGGATCTCGATGCCCGGCTCATCGCGGATGCCACCGCCAGGGGCCCCGCCGCCGTCGTCCCCTCCGCACACGAAGTGTTGGTGGTCGACGACGAAGTCGTGGTGCTCACCGTCTTGCGCGAGCTTCTGCGGCGCAGCGGCTATCGCGTGACCACCGCGGCTTCGGCCGAGGAAGCCATCGACCTGATGCGAAAGCGCAGCTTCGATCTCGTGCTCACGGACAAGAACCTTCCCGGCGCCTCGGGGTTGGAGGTGTTGCGCGTCGCGCGCAGTTTGGATCCGCCTCCAGCGGTCGTGATGATCACCGCCTATTCATCCTACGATTCCGCGGTCACCGCCCTCGACATCGGCGCCCAGGACTACATCGAAAAACCCATCCGCGACGTGGAGGCCCTACGTTTTCGTATCCGCCGCGCCCTCTCGCGTCGCAACGAACAACTTGCCCGCGTTCGCGAGGCCGGCAAGGAAGAGCAGAAACAGGCGCGCATCATGGTGGTTGAAATCGAGGGCGGCCGGCGGCAGTTGATCTCGGAATTCCTGGGCCGCACCTACGACGTGACCGCCGCCGCGAACGGAGAGGAAGCGCTGGACTTGTTGCAGAAGAGCCAATTCGATCTCGTCATCGCGGACCGAAATCTCCCCGGCATGTCGGGCCTGCGCGTGATCGAGCAAGCGCAACGTCTGCGACCGCACTGCGCGTCCGTCCTGTACACCGCCTACCCCTCCTACGAGACGGTCAAGGAGGCCTTCGAGCTGGGCGTCGATGCCTACCTCGTAAGGCCCAACCAAGATCTGAAATCGCTGGGCGAAAGGATTGCGGGCGCCCTACGCAGCCATGGCGGCATCCTGCTGGGATAGCGCTGCAACCGTCACCGCGACAGACTTGTCGGTTGACGGAAGCCGCTGCTTCTGGTTTAAGTCCTTCATCGCAGAAAGCGAGCCCATGCGGGCGGCGTCGACAGCGTGAAGATCGCATTTACCCACAACCTCCGTCTCACCGATAACGAGGACGAGGCTGAATTCGACAGCGTGGAGACCGTCGACGCGATCGCCAATGCCCTGCGCGCCGGTGGCCACGAGGTCGAGAAGATCGAGGTCACGGGGCCGGCTTCGCACTTGGCTGCCCGCATCGAATCGTTTGCACCCGATCTCATCTTCAACACGGCGGAGGGACGGCGCGGGCGTACCCGCGAGGCTTTCTACCCGGGCCTGTTCGAGGAATTGGGATTTCCCTACACCGGCTCGGACGCCTACGTGATGACCGTGACGCTCGACAAGTGGATGACCAAGCTCATCCTCGCTGCCCAGGGCCTCGACACGCCGCGCGCGCGCCTGATCGTCCCCGACGACATGCAGCGCGGCCGCGACATCGCGATGCTGGGCCTGGCCTTTCCCGTCATCGTCAAGCCCAACTACGAGGGTTCCTCCAAGGGCATCGGCGACGACGCCGTGGCCCGCGATCCGCGTGCCTTGCTCGACCTGCTGCCGCGTGCCCTGCGCAAATACACCGCCGGCGTCCTGGTCGAGGAGTTCATCCCGGGCAGCGACGTGACGGTGCCGTTCGTGGAGGGCGTGGGCGACGAGGGCGTTCTCATGCCCGTCGACTATGTCGTCGAGGCGAACGCGCGAACCCGTTTCAACATCTACGACTACCGGCTCAAGTCGGCCGACGCCGGCCGCGTGTCGGTGCGCTGTCCGCCCGATGTGCCGCGAGACGTGGTGGCACGGCTGCGCGCGCTGGCGAAGTCGGCGATTCGCCTTCTCGGCGTTCGCGACCTCGGCCGCGTCGACTTCCGCCTCGGCGAGGACGGTCGCCTTTACCTTCTAGAGGTCAACGCCTTGCCCTCGCTGGAACCGGGATCGAGCGCGTTCGCGGCCACCGCACGCGAGGGCCTCGACTACGCGGCCACGCTGGGCGCGGTGATCGCCAGCGCCGCCCGCCGCCAGCGGCTCACCGTCCCACCGGTAGGACGGCGCCGGCGTCCACCCGAGCCCCTGCGCATCGGTTTCAGTTACAACGTCAAGCGCATGGACTCGAAGGGCGACGACACCGAGGCCGAGTACGATGCGCCCGAAACCATCAGCTCGATCCGCGACGCCATCGAAAGTTACGGCCACGTGGTGGTGCCGCTCGAGGCCACCGCCGAACTGCCACGCCAGCTCATGGACGCTCCGGTGGATCTGGTGTTCAACATCGCCGAGGGCGTCTCCGGACGCAACCGCGAGGCGGCGGTGCCGGCCTTGTGCGAGCTGATGGGCATCGCCTACACCGGCTCGGACGCCGCGACGCTGTCAATCGCCCTCGACAAGGCCCTGTCGAAGCGCGTACTGCGCCAGCACGGCATCCTGACCCCGGAGTTCCAGGTCATGGAAAGTGGGCGCGAACGGCTTTCGCCCAAGATGAAGTTCCCGCTCATCGTCAAGCCCAACCAAGAAGGCTCGTCCAAGGGCGTTTCCGCGCACGCCTCGGTGGTCGACGACGAAGAATCCCTGCGCCAGGTGGTGCGCGAGCTGCTCGACAAGTACCGTCAGCCCGCCCTCATCGAGTACTACATCGCGGGACGCGAATTCACCGTCGGACTCTTGGGCGACAAGCGGCCGCGCGTGCTACCGCCCATGGAGATCATCTTCCTCGACAAGGCCAACCCACGCCCTGTCTACGACTACCAGATCAAGCAGGAGTGGGAGAAGCACGTCTACTACCAGTGTCCGGCCCAGCTCACGCCCACCGAGCTGAAATCCATCGAGCGCATCGCCCGCGAAACCTTCGTGGCGCTCGACTGTCGCGACGTGGCCCGCGTGGATCTACGCATGGACGATGCCGGCGAGATCTACGTGCTCGAAGTCAACCCCTTGCCTGGACTTACCCCCGGCTACTCCGATCTGTGCCTCATCGCCAACGCGGCGAACATCGACTACCGCTCGCTCATCGGCGAGATCCTGGCCGGCGGGCTCAAGCGCATGCGCGAGAAGCGCCGCGCCGAAGCCCGCGAGGCCGAGGCTGCGCGCGTCCCGCCTCCGAACGGCAATGGCGGAGACGGCGCCGGCAAGAGCGAAAGCAATGGCAAGAGCGAAAGCGCCGGCAAGAGCGAAAGCAATGGCAAGAGCGAAAGCGCTGGCAAGAGCGAAAGCAATGGCAAGGCCGAGGGCAAGTCGCCACCGGCCGAGAAGACCCCGCCGGCGGTCCCGGAACCAACCTGAGAATCGGGACCTGATCCGCCATGCGCTCGCGCTTTCGGGACCTGGGATTCGCCATCGGACGCGTGCCCTCGGGGCCGGGCAACGCCATCACCGACGTCCCCGGCGTGCGCGTGGGCCACACCACCTTGATCGAGGGCGAAGGACCGCTCGTGGTCGGACAAGGTCCGGTACGTACTGGCGTCACCGCCATCTTGCCGCCCGATCCGATTTTCTCGGAGCGCGTCCTGGCCGGCTCCTTCGTGCTCAACGGCGCGGGCGAGGTGTCGGGCCTCACCCAGGTGGTCGAATGGGGCCTGCTCGAAACGCCGATCCTGCTTACCAGCACCATGTCGGTGGGCAAGGTGTCGGACGCCACGGTGAAGTGGATGACCCGCCGTTTTCCGGGCATCGGCAGCGAATACGACGCCATCATCCCCATCGTGGGCGAGTGCGACGATTCCTGGCTCAACGATGCCGTCGGCCGCCACGTTCGCTCCGAACACGTGTATCGCGCCATCGAACAAGCCAGCGGTGGTCCCGTGGCCGAGGGTTCGGTCGGGGCCGGAACCGGGCTTGTGACCTGCGACTTCAAGGCGGGCATCGGCACCAGCTCCCGCCGCGTGGCGATCCGCGCACGCGACGACCAGTCCCGGCGCGACTACAACCTGGGGGTACTGGTGCAATCCAATTTCGGGGTCATGCATTCGCTTCGCATTGCCGGCGTTCCCGTCGGAGAGATCCTGGCCCCCGACTACGCGGCCGATGGCAAGCGTGTGAAGAACGCCGGCTCGATCATCTGCGTGGTAGCGGTCGACGCGCCCCTTCTGCCGTCCCAAATCTCGCGCCTTTGCAAACGCGCGGCCCTTGGCATCGGCCGCGTGGGCTCGTTCGCGGCGCACGCCTCGGGTGAAATCATCATCGGCTTCTCGACCGCCAACAAGGTTCCGCGCGCGACCTCGGGCATGACCCACAACATCGAGGTCCTACTCGACGACGCATGCGACGGACTCTACGAGGCCGTGGTGGAATGCACCGAGGAAGCCATCGTCAATGCCCTATGCATGGCGAGCGACATGCGCGGCCAGTCCGATCACTTCGCGCCAGCCTTGCCACTCGACGACCTGGCGAAGATTCTCCACCGTCACCACGCGGCCCGCGAGCGGTAGCGGCCCGCGCACCGAGCGAGGTCGCCTTGCCACCGGCGGCTTCGCTACTTGGAGAGAGTAGGAGGCGCCTTCGAGGCCACCGCGATACCGAGGCGCCGCTTGGCGGCTTCCGACAGCCATTCGCAGCCGGCCAGGGTCTTCTTTGCCCGGGCGGGATCGATTGCATGCAATGGCCGGGGCCAGCCAGCCATCACCGCCGGCGCCACGAGAACCTCATGTCGCGGGATCTCGGACCAGATGGAACCGGTCAGGTCCGGGTTCCATCGTCCAAGTCGAACCTCGGAGAAATCGAGCACGAAGGTGCAGGCGCGCGGGTTTGCTTCACGCAAGGAGCGAAAATGGCGCAAGAACGAGCCCTGCGGCGGTAATCCATGGTAGCCAGGCGCCGACCTGCCAAGCACCGTGCGATCCAAGGTGTCGTAGGTTGCGACTTCGTGACCGCGCCAGCCTAGTCCGGTCGCCACTTGCCAGACCACGATCGCGGCGAGACAGGTCCCAAGCAGCTTGCGCGCGAGCGAAGCCCTCGAACCTGCGCTGGCCATGATGAAGAAGACCAGGAACATGGGAAGGAAGTCGGTCCGTTTCAGGTAGGCGTATTCGACATCGCGATAGAGCGAGGTCAGGACGGTCATCGCGAGGAGGAGCACGGCGAACAGGTGCGCGGTCCATCGCCCGGTCCTGATGGCCCGAAAGGTGGCGACCACGACCAGGAGTATCTCGGCGGTGAGGGTGGCCGCACCCAAGCCGATCAGCGCCGCTGGCGATGCAAACGGCAATCGATTGTGGAAGACGTGCAGCGACACCGCGATGCCGACGGTTCGCAGCGAAGCCCCGAAGTCGAGCAGTTGCGTGACCAGCGCACCTCGGGTTTCTGGGAAGGTGCTGGTCGGACGCGCGAAGAGGTGCGCCAGGGCCGGTCTCCACCCCAGGGAGGACACCGCCCGGAAGAAGAGCACGAAGCAGGTGATGCCGACGGCAAGCCCGGCCAGAACCAGCAGCAAGTCCGCCCCGCGCTGGCGCCGAGTGACCCCCGATCGCGGCAGAAGAGCCGCGATATAGATCGGCGGCAGGATGTAGAGAACACCTTGCGCCGACAGGAGCAAGGCCGCCGCCGCGAGCAGACCACCGATGAAACTCTCGCGCCGCCCCCAGATTTGCAGCCTGACCGCGCACAGCCACAGCATCAACATGGCCGGAGTCAGGGAAACGATATTGTCCTCCAGGGTGAAGGTCAGAAATTGGGTCACGAATGCGGTGGCCCACGCGCCCACCAGCAGCCCCGCGAGCAGTCGATTGCGGGTGAGCCGGAGGCCTGCGTCTGCCAAAATGCCGGCCGACACGGCAAAGCAAACCGTGTTGAGAAATCTGAATCCGTCGGCCGGCGTGTGGTGAAACACACCCACCAACGCGCAAGCGGCCAGGTAGAGGTATTGCAACCCGGCGTGGGCGGTCCACGTGGGACTTGACCACACCAGGGTGCCCACCGCGATCTGGTGCAGGTAGGAGCCCGCGTCCCAGTTGATCTGGACCAACCAGCGTGGCGCGGTGGCGATCCACTGTATCAAACCGGCCACGATGGCTGTGGCGACTACGAAGGCCATGTGCGCCCAGCGCCAGGGTGCGCGCACGGAGGGTGAGCATGAAGGTTCTTCGGCCAGCATGAGGCGATGGGGAACGAGCATTGCAGGATACCCTCCCCGTGCTCAACTTTCATGGTCGGCCTTTTCAGGCACCAGCGAAAGGCACACTCGGCGCATCCGGGGCTGTCCACACCGCGAGGTGAAGGATAGACTCCCCGGACGGCTCACGCCCATGCGCATCGGCTTTCTCATCGGCGGGATCGCCACCCTGCAACCGACCCTCGCCGGGAACTATCTGGCCTGGTCGGCGCACCGACGCGGCCACGAAGTTTGTTTCGTGACCGCCGACGATCTTTCCTACCTCGATGACGGCAGCGTGTTCGCCACCACGTTGCGCGTACGCGCGGGCGACTATGCGAAGCCCGTCGACTTCTATCGCGCCCTGGTGTCGTCCGACGCCGTCCGCGAGGACGACACGCTTTCGGATTTCGACGTGGTCTTCATCCGCTACAACCCCCTGCGTGAGCCGCAATCGTCGCCGCCCTCGCCGATACTCGATTTCTGTTGGCGCCTGCGCCTGAGCGGCACCTTCGTGGTCAACGATCCCGAGGGGGTGTTTCGCGCCTGGGGACGACTTTACCTGGCGGATCTGCCGCCAGAGGTGCACGCGCGGACGTTGGTCTCGCGCTCGCCGGAACGGATCAAGGCCTTCTTGCGCGACCTGGATGGGCCTGCGGTGCTCAAGCCGCTGGCGCACGCCGGGCACGAGAAGGTGTTCCGGGTGCCCAAGGGGCGAGTCAAGAACCTGAATCCCATCATCACGGCCATCACCAAGGACGGCTACGCCATGGCCCAGGAGTATCTGCACGAGGCCGAGGAGGGCGAAAAGCGCCTCCTTCTTCTCGGTGGCGAGCCCATCCGCGTGGGCCAGCAGATCGCGATCTACCGCCGGTTGCCTGGTCTCGGCACAGGCGAAAACAGGAAGCGCAACCCGGCGCGCCGGCGCTGCAAGTTTGGCGCGGCCGAAGAGCGCATCTGCGACCTTTTGCGCCCCAAGCTCCTGGCCGATGGTCTCTACCTCGTCAGCGTCGATTTGGCCGGTGGCAAGATCCTGGAGCTCAACGCCTTTTCGCCGGGCGGGATACACTCGTTGCGCGAGATCTATCGCATGGACGTGGCCCAGACCATCATTCGCGACCTCGAGCGACGCGTGCGCCTGCGCGATGTCTACCGCGGCACCCACGACCCCGAGGTCGCGGGGGTGGTGTGAGCGGGCGGGCGGGGCGCGCGGGCTACTCCGAGAGCAAGATTCGCATCCCGGCGACCACGCGAGCACGCGACAGCGAATATAATGATTCGCGATGCATCGCGAGTTCGTGTCCCAAGCGCGCCCGAGACGGCGTCCGACTGCCTGCGAAGGGAAGCAGCCGTAGTGCCAAGGCCGCTATCGCCCCAGCGGGTAGGGCTGTTGCTGTTCGGTTCCGGTCTGGCGGCCCTCGTCTACCAGGTGGCATGGATCCGCGAATTTCGTTTGATCTTCGGCGCCAGCACGGCCGCCACCGCAGCCGTGCTCGCGGTCTTCATCGGCGGCCTGGGCGCCGGAGGGCTGCTCTTCGGTGCGCGCGCCGATCGGTCGGCACGGCCGCTGGGGCTGTACGGCGCTTTGGAGCTGGGCACGGCGGTCCTCGCAGCGCTCTCGCCGCTCTTGCTGCGGCTGGTGCGCGCCATCTACGTGGGACTGGGCGGGAGCGACCGACTTGGAATGTTCGCCGGCACGTCCCTGCGCTTGCTTTTGGGGGCCTTGGTCCTGGTTGGCCCGACGCTCCTGATGGGCGGCGCCATGCCTGCCGCGGTTGCCGCCGTGGAAGTGGACGAAGACGTTGGCCGCCGCAACCTGGCGCTGGTCTACGGGCTCAACACCCTGGGAGCCGTGATGGGGTGCTTGCTGGCCAACTTCGTTCTCCTCGAGAGGCTGGGAACGCGGTCCACGCTGTGGAGTGCCACCCTACTCGGAGCCACTTTGGCGCTGGTTGCCCTGGCATGGTCCCGCAGGCATTCGTCACCGGTTGTCGAGACGGCATCCGAGCCAGTCGTGGGGGCGGCGGCTCCCGCGGGCTTCGTCTACTTTGCCGCTGCCTTGGTGGGTTTCGCGTTCTTTCTCATGGAAATCGTGTGGTACCGGATGTTGGGACCGCTGCTCGGAGGCACGGTGTACAGTTTCGGCATCATTCTGGCCGTGGCCTTGCTCGGCATCGGGGTGGGCAGCGCGGTGTACGGCCTTCTGCATTCCCGCGGCCGTCTGCCGGCGACCCTCGCTGGTTTTTCCAGCATCTGCATGGCCGAGGCCCTGGCCGTCGCGGCGCCATTTGCCCTGGGGGACCGGGTTGCGCTTCTCGCGCTCTTCCTGCGCCCCCTCGGCAACCTGGCCGGGTTCTGGGGACAAAGCGCGTCCTGGGCCCTGGTGGCGAGCGTCGTCATCTTGCCCGCGGCTTTGGCAGCCGGGATTCAGTTCCCGATGCTCATCGCCCTGCTCGGCCGCGGCCGGGCAGAGGTGGGCCGTCAGACCGGTCGCGTGTACGCGGCCAATACCGTGGGCGCGATTGTTGGATCCCTGGCCGGCGGATTTGGCATGCTCCCCCTGCTGACCGCACCGGGCTGCTGGCAGGTGGTGGCTGGCTTGCTCGGACTTCTGTCCTTGGTGTCCTATCTGATTACCCGCCCTACCGCCGCGAAGGCGCGAGGAATGGCCCGTTCCATGCCGTGGCTTGTTGCCAGCGCCGCCGTCGTGGCCTTGCTCCTCGCGCGCGGACCCACCGCGGTCTGGCGCCACAGTCCCATCGCCGTGGGGCGGGTCAATCCCGCGTCGCTCGCCAACCCCACGGCATTGCGGGACTTCGAAAACGGCGTGCGCCGATCCATCGAACGCGAAGACGATGGTGTGGAAAGCAGCGTGGCCCTGGAGCACGCGACCGGGTACGCATTCGTCTTGAACGGCAAGACCGACGGACACGCGCGCATGGACGCCGGCACGCAGGTGATGGGGGGGCTCTTGGGTGCACTGCTGCACCCACGACCGCGACGGGCCTTCGTGATTGGGCTGGGAACCGGCAGCTCGTCGGGGTGGCTGGCCGCAGTGCCGTCGATCGAGCACGTGGACACCGTGGAGCTCGAACCGGCCATCCTCGAAGTGGCGCGCAAATGCGCCGCCGTTAATCACGACGTCATGAAGAACCCAAAGCACAGAGTGATCATCGGCGATGCACGCGAGATGCTCCTGGTCCATGGCGACACCTACGACATCATCACGTCCGAGCCATCCAACCCTTACCGCGCCGGGATCGCCAGCCTCTTCACCCGCGAGTACTACCAGGCGGTGAACCGCCGGCTGGCCCGAGGAGGAATCTTCCTGCAGTGGGTGCAGGCGTACGCCATCAACAGCCAGACTCTGCTTACCATCATGGCCACCCTGGCCCAGGTCTTTCCCTCGGTGGAAATCTGGCGGATGGCACCGTCGGATCTGCTGATGGTGGCCACGCGCACGCCACTGGTTCACGATGTCGCTCGCCTACGGGCACGCATGAAGCAGGAACCATTCCGGTCCGCCCTGCTTGGCGCCTGGAGCACCGTCACGCTCGAAGGCGTGCTGTCTCACTACGTGGCACGCCCCTCCCTTGTGCGCAAGGTAGCCGAACTGCAGGGACAAAAGATCAACACCGACGACCGCACCCGCGTCGAGTTCGGATTCGCGCGCTCCTTGACCGACCCGGACGACCTTCACGCGGGTGATGTCGTGGCGCTGGCTCGAGAGCGCGGTGAAGATCGCCCGGCCCTGGTTGGAGGCGAAGTCGATCGGGCCTTGATTGCCGACGAGGAAGCCGGTTTCGCCGCGACGCTGGGAATTTTCCCCGGCAGCGCGCGCGACCTCGACAAGGATGAGCGCGTTCGGCGCGCGGCGCTGGTCGAATGGCTTGACAGCCGCTATTGGAACATCCCGGCCATTTGGCGCCGGCAGTCGGGGCAACCGCGTACCCTGGTCGAGATGATGGCGGTGGGCGATGGGTTGGCGGAAACCGGCGATGCCGAAGCCCTGCCTATCGCGGAACAGTTGCGCCCGATGTGGCCGCCGGTGGCGGCGGGAATCGAGGCACGCCTGCTGCTGCGGCAAGGGAAGAGCGAAGAGGCGCTCGACGCCTTCGAGACCAGCCTGCTCGCCTACGAAGACGATCCCTGGCCACCGCCGTCCTTCATGCTGAGGACGATGAATCTGGCGGTGGAGGCCGCGCGTGGACGGCCCGCGCGGCTGCGCCGCCTGTTTGCCATTCTGTCGCGGCCCTTCGCCGTGCACATGATGGACGAGGCCCGCGCCGGCGCCCTGGTCGCGCTCGCCAAGGCGATGCCGGGAGATCCGGTCTGCGAGCATGCCTTGGCGTTCTTCGAACCCGACATTCCGTGGAATGCCGACTTCCTTTCCTTTCGCGCCCGGTGTTACGAGAAGACCGGGGCCGACCTGGCTCGGCGCGCGCAGGCGGACCTGCGCTCCTTCCTGGCGCAAAACCCGGCGAAGTTCCCCGCGGACCTGGTGCGGTGAGCAGGGTAAGGACTGAGATGGATCCTTGGCGGGAGTTTGAGTAACCTTGGCACGAAAGATAACGCGCGTGGTGGACATCCATTTCAAGACCCTGCGAGATCGGGAGGGTTCCTCTGGAGCGATCGCCGAGGATCGCGCCGGCGTACCCCAAGCCCCGCTACTCGATGAGCTTTCCATCCCCAACCCGCCGGTCGAACCGGGGCCCATCCTCACCTTGTCGGCGGAGGAAATTACCCGATTCTTCGTGCGCTCTCGCCGCGACCAGGACACCGAACGCTGGGACGTGCGTCTTGATGCGGCCCTGCGGGAAATCCTGGAACGCGCCAACGATTTCGTGCCTTCGGAGGCGGGCGGCATCCTGCTCGACGATCCGCGTGCCACGCTGGCGGGCGTGCGCACCCCGCGCCTGACCTTCATCGCCGTCTACGGACCCGACTCGGGTCAGTTGCTTGGCAAGCGCCTCCCCGCCGATCGCGGGTTCGTCGGCCAGATCTACCGCTCAGGCGTGCCCTACCGCAGCGATCACCTGGACGCCGACGATCCGCTGCTGGGCCTTCCGAACCACGATGCGAACGCGGCCGTGGTCTCGGTCATCGGGGTACCGGTCCTGGTTGGGGATTCCATCTGCGGGGTGCTGGAACTCACCAATCGCCGCTCGGGCAGCCCGTATTCCGCCAGGGACAACGAGCTTCTGCGCATCTTCGCGGCTTACATGTCGTCGTCGATCCAAAATGCTCTCGACGCTCTCCATGCGCGCGCCCTGGCCAGGCTCGACCACCTGACCGGGCTGTTCAACAGCCGCTACTTTCACGTTCGCCTGCAGGACGAGATCGCCCACGCCGACCACAACGGAACCGATCTGTCCCTGCTCTTCATCGACCTCGATTACTTCAAGACTGTCAACGATCGGTACGGCCACGTGGCCGGTAGTTGGACCCTGCGCGAGGTGGCGCGCCTTTTGGCAGAGAACGCGCCACCCGCGACCGTGCTGGCCCGCTACGGCGGCGACGAATTCGTCGCCATTCTGCCCGGCGCGGGGTTGCAGCGGGCCTTGCAGACCGCGGATCTGCTGCGACGGGCGATCGAGGACGCATCCTTCTTCGATTCCGACACGGAAGTCGTCGAGATGGTGCAGCCGCTGCCCGGCGTGCGCGCGTCCATCGGCGTCGCCTCCTACCGCGATCACCTGGCGCCGAGTGGCAACCAACGCCGTCGGGAGAACCTCCTTTTGCGGCTGGCGGACACCGCCATGTATCGGGCCAAGGCCAGCGGCCGCAACCGCGTCGAAGTCGCGGAGGCTGAGGAATAGGATGTCGCGCTCGGTTCGGCTGTTCCTTGCCGCGTGCGCTCTCGGGGCTGGCTGCTTTCAGGACAGCACCCCCCAGCACAGCGTGTTTCTTCCCCTCGAGTATCGGTCCACGTTCCAGCCCGTGCGACCCACCTGCCGTCAGAACCTTGACCACGCGAATCAGTACCAACGGGTGTTCGCCAACCCGATCGCCGCGGATCCCTACACTGCGGGCAGCTATCCCCTGCCCGTGGGGAGCGTGGTGGTGGCCGAGGAACACGGCAACGACTCTTTCTGTAACAACCTGAATGGTTTCTATCTGATGGCCAAGGAGCAGCCCGGATACGACAGCGCTGCGGGCGACTGGCACTGGCAAGAGCTCGACGTCAACCAGCGTATCCTCCAGGATGGCCACCTCACGACCTGCTCGTCCTGTCACGCGCAGCCGTCATGCAACGACTTTCTCTGCTCTCCGCCCTAGGACGTGGTGCCCGAGAAACGCACAGTACCCTTCGGCGCCTGGCCTTCTCGTCTCTCCGCCGATGCCGTTGCCGAGGGTAGCGTGCGCCTCGGCGGGCTCGCGCTCGACGGGGATGACGTCTACTGGGTCGAAAGCCGTCCGGCCGAGCAAGGCCGACTGGCGCTCTTACGCAAGCATGAGGGCGGAGACGTCGAGGAGATCGTGCGCGCGCCCTATTCCGTGCGCACGCGCGTGCACGAGTACGGCGGCGGCGCCTTCGCGGTCGAGGATGGCATGGTGATCTTCGCCAACGACGCCGACCAGCGCCTCTATCGCATCGACACGAAAGGACCAATACCCTGGCGAGCCGAGGCGTTCACTCGGCCGCAAACGGTTCGCTACGCCGACCTGCAAATCGACCGGAAATCGGGGCGCATAATCTGTGTCGCCGAACGCGCGCGCAAGACCGGCGAACCGGAAAACTTCATCGCCGGCGTCTCTCTCGAAGGTGGCGAGGTGAAGGTGCTGGCCGGCGGCGGCGATTTCTACGCCTTCCCGCGCCTCGATCCCACGGGCAGCCGGCTGGCCTATCTGACCTGGAATCACCCGGCCATGCCATGGGACTCCTGCGAGCTGCACCTGGCCGAGATCGGCGCCGATGGCGTGCCTGTCCGTGCAAGGAAAGTGGCGGGCGGCGGCGGCGAGTCCATCTTCCAGCCCGCGTGGTCGCCCACGGGCGCTCTCACCTTCGTCTCGGACCGTGGCGGTTTCTCCAACCTCTACCGCTTGAATTCCGACGGCACCACGACCTGCGTGCGCGCAGCGGAAGCGGAATTCGCCGCACCCTTGTGGGTCTTCGGCCTCTCCACATACGCCTGGCTCGACCAGGACACTATCGCCTGCGTCTTTCAGGAATCCGGCTTCTGGCACCTGGCCACCTTGGCCGGCGAAACCGGACTGATCGATGCTGTCGTCACGGATCTCACCGAGCTCGGCATGATCTTCGCCGGCGGCGGCCGTGCCGTGTTCGTGGGTGGCTCGGCGGCGCAAGCGCCGGCGCTCTATTCCTTGAGCGTGCGAAGCCGGGAGGTGAAGCTCTTCCATCGTCCGGGCCCCGACCTCGTGGCCGCGGACATGCTCGCGCGCCCGAGCGCGGTGTCCTTCCCGACCTCCGGCAGCGCCACGGCCCACGGCCTCCTATACCAGCCACAAAATCCCGACCACCAAGCCTCGCCCGAGCAGCGCCCGCCCCTCCTGGTGATCTGTCACGGTGGCCCGACGGCTTCGACATCCACGGCGCTCAATCTGAACGTGCAGTTCTGGACCAGTCGGGGCTTCGCGGTTCTCGACGTGAACTACCGTGGATCGACCGGTTACGGCCGCGCCTATCGCAAGGCACTCGACGGCCAGTGGGGCGTCGTGGATGTCGAGGACTGCGTTGCGGGCGCGCGCGTGCTGGCCGAGCGCGGCCTGGTCGACGGCAAGCGCATGGCGATCCGTGGATCGAGCGCCGGCGGTCTCACCGTGCTGTGCGCGCTGGCGTTCCACGACGTCTTCGCCGCTGGCGCCAGCTACTACGGCGTCAGCGACCTCGAGGCCCTGGCGCAGGACACGCACAAGTTCGAAAGCCACTACCTCGAATCCCTGGTCGGGCCGTACCCGAGGGAGCGCGACACCTACCGCGCCCGTTCGCCCATCCACGCCGCCGGGCGCCTGTCGTGTCCGGTGATCTTCTTTCAGGGCCTGCAAGATCGCGTGGTGCCGCCCGACCAGGCCGAAAACATGGTCCGGGCCCTGCGCCGCCGCGGCCTCCTCGCGCCGCTCGTGACCTTTCCCGACGAGCAGCACGGCTTTCGCCGTAAGGAAAGCATCATTCGCTCCCTCACCGCCGAGCTGGCGTTCTACCGCCAAGTGTTTGGCATCGAGGGTGGTGGCTAGCCACCTACCCTGGATCCGGTCCGCCCGCCTGGCGCATGCGCGCGATCACGCTTTCTTCCATGAGATCTTCCATGGTCTGACCGCCGTAGCGGGCGGCAATGCGGTCGTCGTACTCGTCGGCGACGAAGGCGAAGTCGCGGATGGTTTCGGTGAACTCGTCGCGATCGCCGAGATCGCGGTCGAGCAGGGTGTGGCACAAGATGATCGCCTGTCCCTCGGGCACGAAGGCGAAGGCTCCGAAGCGCAAAACCGCGTTGAGCTGGAGTAGCTCCACCGCCAGCATGCATTCCATGGTCACGCCCTTGACCAACTGGGCAACCAGGCGCACCAGGGCACGGTCCTTCCAGGTGTGGACCTTGATCATGATCATCGAGGAGCCTTGTTTCACGGCGTAAAGGCCGTCCTCCACCTTGCGGTAGGCGGGGCTTCCCCTCAGCATCCTCTCGATCTTCTGGCTGGCTGCTTCAACCGCGGCGCGGGCGCGGGCCTTTCGTTCGGGCATACATGATCGGTAACACGAAGTCGGCCTCTTGCGAAGCCCACGCTTGCGTCACGAATCGCGACGGTCGTCCCGGGTGATGCCCAGGGAGCGCATCTTCTTGTGCAAGTTCGTCCGTTCGAGACCCAGCACCTGGGCCGTGCGCGAGATGTTCCAGTCGTTCTCGTCGAGCTTGGCGCGCACGTACTGGCGTTCGACCAGATCGCGCAATTCGCGCAGGGGGAGGTTCCTGGCCTCGGAGGGCAGCTCCAGCACCCCCACCGCCTGCATGGGTCGGTTCCTGCGCGCCACCTCGGCCACGATTTCCTCGGGTAGATCGCCTGCCCCGATGCTGTCCTCGGAGAGGATGACCAGGCGCTCGACCACGTTGCGTAGCTCGCGCACGTTGCCCGGCCAGGTGTACGCCGCGAGGATCTCGATCGCCTCGGGCGCGATGTTCTTGTCGTGCAAGCCGTTTTCGCTCGCGATCTGGGCCACGAAGGATTGGCATAGAAGCGGGACGTCCTGCGCCCGCTCGCGCAGCGGCGGCGCACGCAGGGGAACCACGGCCAGGCGAAAGTAGAGATCCTCGCGGAACTGTCCGGCCGCCACCGCCGCCTGCAGGTCGCGGTTGGTGGCGGCCAGCACGCGCACGTCCACCTTGAGGGTCGTCTCGCTGCCCACGCGCGACAGCTCGCCCGACTGGAGCACGCGCAGGACCTTGGCCTGCGCGGACAGGCTCATGTCGCCGATCTCGTCGAGAAAGATGGTGCCGCAGTCGGCCAGCTCGAACAGGCCCTTCTTGCGCGCGGCCGCTCCGGTGAAGGCACCCCGCTCGTGCCCGAACAGCTCGGACTCGATGAGCTCGGGCGGAATGGCCGCGCAGTTCACCTTGATGAAGGGCCGGTCGCGCAGGGTGCTTTCGCGGTGGATGGCGCGCGCCACCAGTTCCTTGCCGGTGCCCGATTCGCCGGTGATGAGCACGCGCGTGCGCGTGGGCGCGACCTTGGCGATCTGGGCGTAAAGCGCGGTCATGGCCGGACTCTGACCGACCATCTCGAACCGGCCCTGGGCGAGCGCACGTAGTCCGGCCACCTCGCGCACCATGGCCCGGCGCTCGAGGGCGTTGCGCAGGGTGACCATCAATCGCTCGCGATCGAGCGGCTTTTCCAGGAAATCGTAGGCCCCGGCCTTGGTCGCCCGAACCGCGTCGGCCAGCGTGCCGTGCCCGGAGATCATGACGACCACCGGTTCTGCTTGGGCCTTGGCGCCCTCGTCGTCCTGCGTGCGGGCCTTGCGCATGGATTCGAGCACGTCGTGCCCGGACACCCCCGGCAATTGCACGTCCAGCAGGATCGCGTCGGGCGCGATGTCGGGAAGACGGGCCAGGGCCTCCTCGCCGCTCGACGCCTCGTCGACGGTATAGCCCTCGCCCTCGAGGACCATGCGCACGGTCCGGCGGATGTTCTTTTCGTCGTCGACGATGAGGATGGTCGTGGTCATGCGCGCCTCTGGGGGAATCTACCGCGTTCGAGCGCGTGGCGGCTAGAACAGCGAGCGCAGGCTCGAAAGGGCGCCCAGGGAGGAGGCAAGGGATCGAGCCCAGGGTTCGAGCCCGGTTTCCGGCAACGGCTCGGCCGGTAGCAAAACGCGGTAGTCCACCAGCCGGATGGGCGGCGTTCCCGCACTCGCGGCGCGCGCGTTCTCCTCGTCGACGAAGTCCAGAATGCGATGGAGGGCGCGCACGGTGACGAGGTTCTTGTCGTGCAGGAGCAGGATCAGCGGACCACGCGCGCGTCGCAGCGCGGCGGTCGTGTACCTCACGATGGCATCCTCGTCCTCGCCGCGCCATTCCTGCGGATCGACATTCCAACCCACCTGGATGAGGTCGCGGGCGGCAAGCACGCGATCCAGTTCGCGGCAGCGCGCGCCATAGGGCGACCGGAAGAGCAACGGCCGGACCGAGGTCGCGTAGGCGATGATCTCCGAGGCGCCATCGATCTCGGCCGCCATGGCATCGCGATCCTGGCACAGGTTCTTGTGATTCATGGTGTGGTTACCCACCAGGTGTCCGCGCGTGACCAGCTTGCGCAGGAGATCGCGCCGGGCCAGGTCCTCGGGGCGATTGCGCACGATGTGGTGCCCGTTGACGAAGAACACCGCCTTGAGCCCGCGCCGGGTGAGCTCGTCGAGGATGAGCGACGTGCCCACCAGATCCGGGCCGTCGTCGAAGGTGAGAAGCAGGCTACGCCCCCACGTGGAAACCGGCCCGCTCGATGTCGCGGCGACTTCTCCCGGTAGTGGCCGGAGAAAGAGCGGAAAGTGGGAGGCGCCCGCGGCGCGGGGACTGGTCCGTGCCGCCACCGCGGCGGGACCATGCATCGCCTTTTCGCCGGCCCAGCCGCGTCCGGCCAATGCTTGGCAGACCCACAACCCCGCAAGGCCGAACGCTAGTCGGCCCATTCTAGAATGGAATTTCGTCGTCGCCTGGGGGCGGTCCTGCGGGGGCGTCGGCCGCCGCGGGCGTCTGGGCTTCCTCGCCCCAGCCGCGCTTGCCGCGCCCGCCGCCGCCGCTACCCTCGGCGCCAGGTCCCTGGCCGCCCAAGAACACGACTCGATCGGCCACTACCTCGGTGGTGTAGCGCTTCTTGCCTTCCTTGTCGTCCCACGACCGTGTTTGCAGGCGGCCCTCCACGTAGGCCATGCGGCCTTTGGCCAGGTACTTCGAGCAGTGCTCTGCCTGCTCGCCCCACACGATCACACGGTGCCACTCGGTCCGCTCCTGTTTCTGCCCGGCCTTGTCCTTCCAGACCTCGTTGGTGGCAACGCTCAGGTTGCACATCGGACGGTTGCTGGGGGTGTACTTGAGCTCGGGATCCGCACCGAGATTTCCAACCAGAATGACTTTGTTGACGCTGCCCATGGTGACTTGGCCTCCTTGCCGTGCGTGCGTTGCTTTTGCCACCTTCCCGCCAGGTTATCAATCCCGGTCTGAGGTGGTGACAAAGCCCCTATCGGTCCTGCCGAAAGAAAGTTGCGCGCTTTCGCGCCGGCCATGTCGTCCGCGGGCTCGGCCGGTGGTCCAGGCGCACCTTGCCCGCCCGTCCCGTCCGTGGCGCGTCAGCAAGGGCTGCTATCCTTCCCGCATGCCCTCCGGTGTTCGCGTCGCCACGCCACCGCCCAAACCCTTGATGGTCTTCGACGGCGACTGCAACTTCTGCTCGCTGTGGATTCACCGCTGGCAGCACATGACCGGCGAGCAAGTCGACTATCTGCCCGCGCGGCATCCGAGCGTCCGGCAGCGGTTCCCCGAAATTCCGCAGGAGCAATTGGACGACGCCGTCCAGCTCATCGACTGCGACGGAGTGGTCCACACCGGCGCTGAAGCGGTTTTCCTCGCCTTGGCGCACGCCCAAGGTCGCAGCTGGCCCCTGCGGGCCTACCGATTCTCGCCCGCTCTCGCGCAGGCGACCGAGATCGGGTACCGCATGGTCGCGCGCCATCGCGTGTTCTTTTCCTGGCTCACGCGCCGGCTATGGGGACGGAACCTCGAGATGCCGTCGCAACTTCTCGTACGCTGGCTCTTTCTGCGCGCGCTCGGCCTGATCTACCTGGTGGCCTTTCTTTCGCTGTGGACGCAGATCCGGGGCCTTATCGGGCACCATGGCATCCTGCCCGTCGACCGATTCATGGTGGCCGTGAGACAGCACTACGACACGAGCGGGATCGGCTGGGACCGCTTGCGCTTGTTGCCCACCTTGTGTTGGCTCGATTCATCCGACCGCTTCCTCGATTTTCAGTGCGCGGCGGGCGCCGTGCTGGCCGGCGCCTTGATCCTCGACCTGGCTCCAGTGCCATGTCTCGCGTTGCTTTGGCCCCTCTATCTCTCCCTGGCCACGGTAGGGCGCGAGTTTCTGGGTTTTCAATGGGACAACTTGCTGCTCGAGGCGGGCTTTCTCGCCATCTTCCTCGCGCCCTTGCGCCTTTGGCCGCGCGGGTCGCCAGCAAGGCCACCCTCGCGCGTCGCCCTTTGGCTGTTGCGGCTGCTGCTGTTCAAATTGATGCTGTCCTCCGGCTGCGTGAAGCTGACGAGTGGCGACCCGAACTGGCGCAACCTGAGCGCGCTTTCCTTCCACTACCAGACACAGCCGCTGCCGACGTGGATCGCCTGGTATGCCAATCAGTGGCCGCTGTGGTTTCACAAGGCGTCCTGCGTGTTCATGTTCGTCGTCGAACTGGGCGCGCCGTTTCTGATCTTCGCACCTCGCCGCCTCAGATTCCTGGGTGGCTATGCCATCATCTCGTTGCAAGTCCTCATTCTGCTTACGGGCAACTACACCTTCTTCAACTTTCTGACCATCGCGCTTTGTCTGCTGCTGTTCGATGACTCGGCCGTGCGCGCCATCGTGCCCGGCCGATGGTCGGGCCTGCTCGCGCGTGGCGCCCGACCGCCGCGGGCCAAGCAGCCGCGCTGGCATCGCGCCGCCACCGCCGTGGTGGCGGCCGTCGCCATCCCCCTGTCGATCGCGCAGATCGATCTGAGCTTGGGCTCCCGCCTCGGCGCGCTCGGGCCGCTCGAGAGCCTGGACGCGTGGCTGATGCCCCTGCGCACCGTGAATGGCTACGGCCTGTTCGCCGTGATGACCACCGAACGAAAGGAAATCGTCGTCGAGGGCAGCGACGATGGCGTGACCTGGCTGCCCTACGCCTTCAAGTACAAACCCGGCAACGTAAACCGGCGCCCGGCCTTCGTCGCGCCCCACCAACCGCGCTTGGACTGGCAGATGTGGTTCGCGGCCCTGGGCAGCTACCGCGACAATATATGGTTCGTGAACTTCTGCATTCGCCTACTGCAAGGCGCGCCGGAGGTAACCGCCTTGCTCGCGGGAAACCCATTCCCCGAGCACCCACCAAGGCTCGTCCGAGCCGAGACCTACGACTACTCCTTCACGGAACCCGCCGAGCGCCGCTCGACCGGTGCCTGGTGGAAACGCGAGCGCGTGGGACAATACCTGCCGCCCATTTCGCTTGCCGACCTGAAGCAGGGCCCGGCGAGATAATCGTCGTTCGAACCTCCCGAGGCGGGAGTGTCGTGATTACCTGCGGAGAACCCCGCGATCGAACAGACCACCCAGCTCGGAGAACGAGTGCGCCACGGGTGGCGTCGGGGCCTCGGCCACGATCATGGCGAGGCCCAGGCGCACGCGCAGATCGAGGTAGTCGGAAGAAACGCCCCAGCGGGCCAGATTCAGGATGGTTTCCTCGGGGCGCGTGTGATGTGCACGCGCCTCCCTGACGATCTCGCGCGCGGCCGCGACCACATCACCACACGCCAGCACGCCCGCGCGGTTCGCAATCTCGTCGGACTCCGCGGCCCAGGCCGCCACGTCCAGCTTGGCCGTCCCGGCGAGCAGGGGGGCCGCCGCGCCGGCGATGAGCTCGATCTGCGACTCGGGCAACACTTTGCGGAGGTATGCGAGGTACTTGCGCACGACCTCGTGATCGGCCGCGAGCAGTTCGAACTTGGGCTGCACCAGCTTGATGGCCGCGGCCAGAATCGCTTGTAGCTCGCTCAGGTTGGGAACTATCTGCGGCCACAGCAGGAAGTGGTCCGCGCGTAGACCCACCAGTTTCTTGGTGGCCAGGAAGGTCAGTTCCTGGTGGGTGCGCCCGACCACCAAGTCGCGCCCCAGGACGAGCGCGGGCACGGGCTTGCCATCCTCGAGCAATACGATGAGGTCGATCTCGCCCGGTGCGCCCGGCGGCACGTAGACGGCCGGCAACGGCACCCCGATGAGCCGGCTAATGTAGACGAGCAAGCGCGAGACGAACGATGGATCGCCATCCAGCCTGGCGCGATGCTTGGGATCGATGCCATAGGCCGCGATGTCCTTGGCGCGCGCCATGATCACGCCAGGCGCGACCGCGGCCAGCACCTGCGAAATCATGTAGTTCTCCCGCGACGAGCACAGGCGGCCCTGCCACTGCTTCTCGGTCAGCGCGGACTTGGCCAGGGGGATGCCATTCGGCGCATTGTGTTCGTAGAACGCTCGCTCGCGCGCATCGGCCCTGGTCAGGGCACAAAGTGCGGCGCTGGCACAGAACAGCTGGTCGTACTGCTGGTACTTGCCGTACAGCCTGGCCAGTGACCGGATCTGCTTGGCCGCCGCGTCCGGGTTGCGCGTATCGGCGAGCATGCGTTCGCGCGCGGACACGGCCTTGCTGAAACCATCGCGCCCCTGGGCCTCGTACACCTCCGCCAGGGCCTCGCGGGCGCGAACATCCTTGGGAGCCAGCGATACGCAAACCTCGAAGGCCGCGGTCGCCGCGGGCAAGTCGCCCAGGTAACGCCGGCAGGTGTCGGCCAAGGCTCGCCAAAGCTCGATCAACCATGGGCGCCTGTCCAGCGAGGGACTGGATCCAAGCCGCTTGATCATGCGGCGATAAGCGCGCGTCAGGTCCCGCCATTGCTGGCGCTGGACCAGGATGTGCTCGATGCGCTCGAAGGTGCGCCGGTCGCTCGAGTCCTCGTCGAGCGCCCGGTCGTAAAGGGCGACCGCTTCGAGGGGAGAATCCAGCTCGCTGTTGAGGATGCTGGCCAGAGCGCCGAGATAGCAAACCTTGTCCCGCCCCGAGGTGATGGACACCAGCCGCTCGAGCACGTCCACGGCGCGCGACCAATGGCGATTGAGGGTGTGGATTTCCACCAACTCGTGCAGCACGTTCACGTCGTCGGGCCGCAGTTGTGCCGCCTGCAAATAGGTGCCGAGCGCCGCCGCCTGATCGCTTAGTTCCTCGCGCTGCAAGCGACCGATCTTGCAGACGATCTCGAAGCGTTCGTCGACCGAGAGCTGGCCGTGGAGAAGCACGCGGTATTGCTCGACCAGCGCCGCCGCGTTGGCGGCGCCACGGCCCTCCATCTGCGCGGTGGCCTTGGCGAGCGATTGCCGCAGACCTGGCAGATCGGGGGCCAGGCGTAGCGCTTCCATGTAGGCCGCAGTGCCTCCTTCGAGATCTCGCATGGCCACATGCGCCTGTCCGAGCTGCATGAGGTGCCCCGCGCGCTCCTCGCCCGGCATCTGATCTCCCGCCAGAGCCAGCAGGCGAGGGACAGCGGTGAGGACGTCCTGCCACCAACCCCAATCACCCGCCAGCCGGGACCAGGCCTTGAGTGTGGGCAAATGGGTGGGCAAGGCGGCGTACGCCTTGCGGTAGTTGGCGCGCGCACGCTCCAGGTCGCCCGCCATCTGCGCCGACCAGGCGGCCCTGTGCCAGAGCTTGGCCGCATCCTCCATGGCGTGCTTCGCCGACCCGGCCAGGCCTTCCAAGAGCGGGGCTGCCGCGGACCAGTCGTTGCGCTCCCACGCCGCATCGGCCAGTGCGGCCACCGCCTTGGGATGATCGGGCGACCACGCCAGCACCCGCATGTACTGCACCACCGCCGACTCGGTGTCGTGCAACTGTTCGCGATAGATTTCCGCCGCGTCCAGCGCGAACTCGACGCTGTCGAAGGGATCGACGGCGTTCCCGGCCGCGCAGGTGAGGTAGGCCGCCGCGCGATGCCAGTCGCCACGCTGGCCGTGGAGCAGCACGAGGGAACGCAGAGCCGCGTAGTTCGCGGGGTCGGCGGACATGGCCGCTTCGAGTGACTTCTCGGCGGCCACCGGGTCGGCGAGGTCGTGCTCGTGCCAAACCGCCATGGTGACCAGCAGGTCGGCTCGCCTACTGTCCGAGCCGAGGGCGGAAAGTAGCTCGTCGCACCTGGTCATGAGCTCGTCCCAGCGGTTGTGAACCGTGGCCAGGCGAGCCAGCTCCGCCCGCACATCGTCGTTCGTCGGGTCTTCACGCAGCGCCGCCAGCAAGGTGACGAAGGCGCGGTTCGCGTCCCCCAGGTTGGTATCGAAGAGCTGCGCCACGCGCACCAGGCAGCGCGTGCGCTCGGACGGGTCGGGCACGGATCCGGCGCGCTCGACGAGCAGTCCCACCAGATCTTCCCAGCGTTTCTCTACCACGCAGTCACGCTCGAGCTCGCGGAAGGTGTCCACCGATGGCGTCACGTCCAAATCGGTGAACGTCTTGGGCTGTCGGCCTACTAGAAAGTCGTCAGCGAGCACGCTGCCGCTGTCGTCTTCATCGGATAAGCCGAGGAGATGCGTGTCTCCCCAACCGGTCACGTCGATTTCCGAGTGCCTTGGACGCATTATGCCCCACCGCGGCCCCCAGTCTTATTCCCCGCAAGGATACGGATCAAGGTCGATGGCCAATTGCATCGCCATTTCGTTGTCACCATGAGCCACCGCTGCCGCCATGCGCCAACGGCGACGTTCTGAATCCTCCCCAACAACAGAAGCCAACTCCAATGTTCCAGTCGAGAATGTTCCAGTCGAGGGCGGTGCTTCAACTTCGCAACACGGTTTCATTGTGGCGCTGATTACGAGAAAATAGTTGTCCGTTCCGGCATGGCGCAACGGACTTGGGCCGCAAGGGCGCCTGGATCTACTGCTCGCTCCGCATCTTTTTGACGAAGCACAGATTCATCGAGCACTCACTAAGCAGAGCGAGAGGCAGCAAGCAGAACATTCGGCCTGGTTGGTTTGCTTTCGAGCTTGGAGGTTTGGAAAAGATCCACCACGAAGCGGAGACACAAAAAATGAAGATCGGAAATCTGTTATTGGTTGGCGTTGCGGGCGCACTGTGTGCGTCCGTCGGGATGGCCGGCTGCTCGTCCAGCGGCGGTCTTGCCACGGGCACGGGCGGTAGGAGCGGCACTGGAGGCTCGGCGGGCTCGAGCGGAACCACAAGCACCGGTGGCATCACGAGCACTGGCGGCATGAGGAGCACAGGCGGGACCCCAGGCGCGGGCGGCGCCCCAGGCGCCGGCGGCGCCCCAGGCGCGGGCGGCACTCCAGGCGCCGGCGGCACGACAACTGTCAACCCACGCCCCGACGGTGGCTTCACCGTTCCCGACGGCGCCATGACTCGTCCGGATGGCGGCGGTTTCACTCGTCCAGATGCCGGCGGCTCCGCCATTGACGGCGGCTTCACTCGTCCTGACGGCGGCGGCGCAACTCGTCCTGATGGCGGCTTCACTCGTCCTGATGGCGGCGGCGCAACTCGCCCTGACGGCGGCGGCGCAACTCGTCCAGATGGCGGCGGCTTCACTCGTCCAGAAGCCGGTGGTGGCTTCGGCCGAGGCTAGAGCAGTTCATCGCAAGCAATCGCAACGGAACCGGGCAGCCACAATCTGTCCGGTTCCGTCGTCGCATCGATAGCATCGCTATCCAGGAGGTGCGCACGGCTTCGCGCTCGCCCTGGCAGTACGAACCCGCCACTCCTACGGCGCCTTGTCGGTAGGCTTGGCGGATTCCTGCTTTTCCGGCTGCGTCGGGCTGTCGCTTGCAGGCTTCTTGGCTGAAGCCACGATTTCGTTCGCGCCGCTTATGGCGCGCTTGAAGTTCCCGATCGCGCGCCCGAGCCCGTCGCCCAACTGGGGCAGCTTGCTGGCGCCGAAGACGACCATCACGACGACGATAATGAGGATGATTTCGCCAGTGCCGAGTCCCATGAGGTAACTCCTTCGATTCCTATACCACCCACGACCTGGATCGGCAACCGGACGAAAACCGCCCCAATACCGCGAACACCGACTTCGCAACGGCCAGTCGAGGCCCAAGTTCCGCACAAAAGTCGCATATTCTCGGCTCCCGGCATCTGCTAGGAAATAGCATCCACTGCACTGACGAGGAGCCCATGAGCCACAAAGCGCGGAGAACTTCGAGTGTTGTCGATACCAAGGTGCCTCGCCTAGGAGTTAGTGACGTGGCTGAATCGCGCCGCGGCTTTCTGATGCTTGGCGGCGCCGCAGTGTTCGCGGGCCTGGTCGATGCCTGTGCGAAGGCGACCCCGGTGGTCAGCGGGAACGGTGGGAGTCCCGGATCGGGCGGCAGTGCTGCGGGAGGGGCTGGGTCCGGAGGGGCAGGCGCCTCGGGTGGTGCGTCGGGAAGCGGTGGTGCATTGGGAACCGGCGGTGCATCTGGAACCGGCGGCGCAACGGGTGCCGGCGGCAGAACTGGAACCGGTGGCGCATCGGGAACCGGCGGTGTATCGGCTAACGGTGACGCCCCTGGAACAGGTGGCACCTCTGGAAACGGCGGCGTATCGGGTGCGGGCGGCAGAACCGGGGCCGGTGGCGCGACCGCAACCGGTGGTGCATCTGGAAGCGGCGGCGCAACGGGTGCCGGCGGAGTTGGTGCAGGTGGCAGCAACGGCGCCGACGGTGGCCTCATCACGACGGTAAAGTGGCCTGCCGAGGATACGAGCGTCGGCGCCTGCACCGTCGGAACCGTTCCCACGATGAACAGTGCGATGCTCCCCGATCCGTTCAAGTTCTTCAGCGGGAAGAGGATCAGCACGAAGGAGGACTGGACCTGTCTGCGCGCGGAGCTGAGCGCGGCGCTGCAGCAAGGTGTCTACGGTCCGAAGATGCCCCCGCCCGACTCGCTCACAGCCACGTATAGCGGTGGCAAGATCACAATCAACATGACCGTCGGCACCAATAAGCAGACGTTCACGGTCACGGTGAGCGGTGGAGGAAGCGCGAGCAGCCCCAAGCCTTGTGTTATCGCCTGCGGCGGGTCGTCGTTGCCCCTTTCGAGTTTTGCGTCGATTACCATGGACGTCAACACCGTTTGTAGCGAGTCGAACCTGAGTGGCCTGGTCAAGACCCTCTATGGGAATGCCTGTGCCAAGAGCGGCGCCCTCATCGGCTGGGCCTGGGGGTGCAGTCGCATCATCGACGGGATCGAGCTCTGCCCGGAAGCAGGCGTCGATCTCAAGAAGCTCATGGTGACCGGCTGCTCGCGATGGGGCAAGGGCGCGCTCGCGATGGGCGCGTTCGACGAGCGCGTCGCCCTCACGCTGCCACAGGAAGGCGGTTCCGGTGGCACGGCCTTGTGGCGCGTTTCGACCAAGGAGAAGAGCCTGGGTGACAACATCCAGGAGTGCGGAGAGATCACCGGTGAGGCCAAGTGGCAGGGCAGCGATTTCGCGGGCTACTGTGGCGGCGGCAGCAAGATTGCCACCTTGCCGTGCGATCAGCACTTTGCGGTTGCGCTCTGCGCCCCGCGCGCAATTCTCGTCATCGAGAACGACATCGACTGGCTCGGGCCCGTCGCGACCTACGGCGGAGGCATTGCAGGCCGCAAGGTGTTCGAAGCGCTCGGTATCAAGGATCGCTGTGGCGTCACCCTCAGGGGCAGTCACACCCACTGCTCGTTCCCGTCGAACCAGCAGGCCGATCTCACTGCGTTCCTGAACCGCTTCATCAACGGCCAGAGCGCCACCACCGACATCACCGCGTTCCAAGCCACGAACACCAAGCTGGGCTCGTTCAAGGAGGCCGATTGGATCGATTGGGATGTTCCCACGCTGAGCGGCAACCTCCCGTTCGACCCGTTCGCCTAATCGATACGGTCGCAGCAGCTGTGACGATAGGCTGTGCGCGCCGAAGGCATGGCTGGAGATTGGCCACGCGTGCAGGTTCTTCGCGAAGCCGCGGGTTCATCGCGCAAGCTTGCGAACGTAGAGCTTGTGCGATTCGCGCGAAAATGGCCTGCGGAAGAGGTCGTTTGCCGCTTGCGGAAGGTCGGGGTGGCAGTCCGGATCGACCACCATGAACCCGGCGCTCTCGGTGGCGCCCTGCAAATCCCCGACAGGCGCTCTTGGAGAGGCCCAGGGCTGCCCTGGCTCAGGCACCGTGAGATCGCCGAGCAAATACCAGCCGGCGCGGTAGGGACCTCGACACGTCAGCATCGCCACCTTGTCGTTCAGACCGAGCGGCGGCGCTTGCGCCGGCAAGCGCGCCACCGTGTAGTTGTCGATCGAGAAGGCATTGTCGCCGAAGTTCAGGGCGAACTCTGCGAATGCCAAGTCGCTGGCCAGCGAGTTCATATCCGAGGTGCTCTCGCTGTCCCAGATCATGTGCGTTACCCCCAGACTCGATAATTCTCTGTAGATGGCCGAGGGTGACTTGAGTGTGGCGTAGCTGATGCGGCCTTGCCATTGATCGTTGACGACTTGCACGTCGAGTCCCACCTGCAGGTCGAGCCCGTGCAAAAGGAGATGGGCATCGCGCGGCAGGGTTTCACCGATTTCACCGAGGGCGCCATAGGGCCGCAGGCGATGGGGCGTCTTCAAGAATCCCGAAGCGAGAAAATTCGAATTGATCCGCAACGCCGAATCACCGGTGATGTTGTGCGTGGGGAAGAACGGCACGTCGCCACCCCAGACGATCTGTGCCGCGACCAGGATGGCAACCAGGGTTCGCACGACGAAGTTGCCGCCCCGCCACAGCAGGATGAGCGTGGCGCAGGTCGCCCCAGCCATGATGGGCAGCCACGCTTGCAGAAAGCGATCTTGGTGGTTGGTCAGGTACCAAGCGACCATGGTGACCATGATCCCGAGGTAGGCCAGCCACAGGCGAGGCTTGGCGCGTACGAACGGCACGCACACCATGGTCAAGGTGAAGAGCGACCCGAAAACCGGCACGTCGTGGTGGAAGGCCCACCAATCGTTGGGCTTGAACGAGAAGGTGAGGGTGGAGAGCAGCGCATCCTTCACACCTTGCCAGCCGGGCGCGGGCGGGAACGTGAAGGAGACGAAGACGCGATAGTTGGCCGGCGAATCGGCCGACCAGGGGTGAACCTTGAACCATCGATACGCGATCGGGTAGACCGGATCACCGTACCAAATCCAGTTCTTGAGCCAATGAGGTGCGCTCAACAGCAGACCGGTGACGGTACAAGCGAGCAGCGTCCCCAGCACGGGCCGGTCGGCGCCGCGGAACCGTCGCCAGCCCAACCAGGCGGCCCGAACCAGGAAGAGGAACGCCGGGAAAACCACGACGGCCCAGGCAGAGTACTTCGACAGGACGACGGCTGCAGCCAAGGCGCCGAACAGAACGCCGTCGCGGAGCGCCCAGGTACGCCAAACGCGCAGCAACGCCAGAAACAGGGGGATACACCACAGCCCTGCCATGTGATCCGCGCCCACATTGAGATTGGCGTCGTAGAGGAAAATCCCGGGAAACAGAAAGATCGCCGCCCAGGTCAAGCGCCCCGACGCCCCGGGAAGGAGTGCTCGAACCAAGGCCGGAATACTGGCAATGGTGGCCAGAAAGACTGCCATGTCGAGGTGCGCGCACAGCTCCAGCTTGTCGAAGAGCGGACCAACCGGCAGCAGGAAGGCCCAGGTATAGACCAGGCTCGCCCCGTGCGGATAGGCCGACAGCCACCAACCCTCCGGAAAGGCACGCACGGCACCCTGCAAGGCGTACTGCCGAGCGATCGGAAGGTGATACCAGCGGGCATCCCAGCTGAATGGGGCCGGGCTCAGAATTTGGAAATAGATGAGCCCGACCCCGACGATGCCGAACGCGATCACGGCCAGCTCGGGGAGGGTGCGCACCGGAGCCGAACGGCCGAAGCCGCGAAGGGCCTCGCGCAACCGACCCGCGCCCGAAGCCAAGAAAACCAAGGGGAGCAATGCGAAAATCGCGCTATTGAGAAACCCCGCCAGGCCGAGAAGAAAGATCGCGAGCTCGAATGACAGTACCCCGACGGGAAATGCCACCACGAGATCGGCGGTGTCTCGGCAAGCGGCGAGACGGAAACGAGAGAGCAAGAAACACCCCACCGAGGCGCAGCCAGCGGCCCAAAGCCCGGACAGCAGCCAGATCCACAGGTAGTGCCAGAAGAGCCAGCGCTGGATGGGATAGTGGCTGTGAACGACGCTCAGGAAGAGGATGACGCCGGCGAGCAGGGCGAGAGTCTGCCAGACCGTCGCGAGCCGCTTGCGCCATTTCGCAGAAGACGCCTGCAGCGGCGGCTTGGGAGACTCCTCGTGGGCGGGAGGCGCAGGCGTCGTCATGGGCATTGGTTGGGGCTGCACCGTCGCCAGGAAATCGTCCGGAAATTCATCTCGGGGATACTCGCACGAATCGGCGAGGATGATCAGCTTGGACACGTACGGGGGAGTGAACCTCTGCCGCGTCCAGGCATACCCTGCTCCGCGCGCTGTGGAGGCTGAAGAGGATGGCGGCCATCACGCGATGATGCTCGAAGTCGCAAGGGGACCTCCACCGGCCTGCCGCCACGGATGTCGAGCGTGACCGAGCCCGCCCGCCGTAGTATCACCCGCTAGGGAGAGCGTTTCTTGGCTACCAGTGAACTCGACGTTGCGGATGCCAGCCTCGCCGGTCGTGTGATCGGCGGATGCCGATTGCTGCATCTGCTGGGCGTGGGGGGCATGGGCGCGGTGTGGAAGGCCCAGCACCTGGCGCTCGATATTCCGGTCGCGCTCAAGCTCATGTTGCCCATGGAGGCGCTGGGGCCGGACGCCGCCGAGCGCTTGCTGCGCGAAGCGCGGGCGGCGGCCCGGTTGCGCCATCCCAACATCGTGGGCGTGTTCAATGTGGGCCAGGAGGCGGGCGTCCATTTCCTGGTCATGGAGCTCGTGGAAGGCCAGAGCCTGCAGAGGCTGCTGGACGAACGGCGCGCGCTCCCGGTCGGCGAGGCCCTCGCCATCACCACACAGCTCCTCGGCGCACTGGCGTTGACCTTCGCCCATCGGATCGTCCATCGCGACATCAAGCCGGACAACATCCTGATCGATGGCCAAGGGGTCGTCAAACTGGCGGATCTGGGGTTGGCCAAGCAGCTCGGTAGTGAACTGCATCTGACCCAGACCGGGGCGGTGATGGGAAGCCCCTATTATATGGCGCCCGAGCAAGCCACCGACACCAAGAGCGCGGGCCCCTTGGTCGACATCTATTCCCTGGGATGCGTTCTGTTTCATATGCTGGCCGGCGTGCCCCCTTTCGGGGGGGCGACTCAGCTCGAGGTCATTCTCAAGCACATCCGCGATCCTGTTCCCAATCTGTCGCAGGTGGCGCCCACCCTGCCCGCCGCCTTGGTCGCCGTCGTCGGCAAGATGATGGCCAAGGAGCCCAAGGACCGCTTCCAAGCCCCGGCGGAAGTTCGCCAGGCCCTGCAGCCACTGCTGCAGCCCGCGGCAGCACCGCCCGTCCGGCCATCCGGGCGCCGCGCATGGCGCCCGCCGAAGCTCCTGGGCCCGGCCCTGTTGGTGGCCGGGCTGGTCGCCTTGGTTTATTGGTGTGGCCACCGCGAACCGGGGCCGGTGGCCAAGGTGACGCCACTGCCCGCGGCTCCGGCCGCTGCGCCCCAAGATCCCGTCCCGCCCCAACCCGCGCGGCTCGAAAGCGCCCCCGCCAAGCACTCACGCCGGGTGCGCAGGGCCAGTGCCGAACCGTCCACCCCGCCTGCACCGCGCGCGTCACCCCGCGCGCATGGCAGCGGCAGCCTCTGGGACGCCCTGGAAGCAAGAGATGCGGATCGCCTGCGCGCCCTGCTCGACCGCGGAGTCCAGCCCAACGTGGCTGACGGCCGGCTCTCGCCCCTTCATGAAGCGGTCCGATTGGGCGAGCCCAGCTTCGTGCGCATGCTGCTCGAAAAGGGCGCCAATCCCAATGCGCGCGATTCGGCCGGTGAAACCCCACTGCACGAGGCGCTACGGCGCCGCGATCGCGAGATGGTGGGCGCCTTGCTCGATTTTGGCGCCAATCCCAATCTCCCCGATCGCACGGGCGCGACACCCCTGCAGGCAGCAGGCACGGACCGCACGCTCGTGCGCAAGCTGCTGGAAAAGGGCGCGCACTAGAGGCTGAGGAGATTAACGCTAGGGATTCAGCGACGTGAGCTGCTGTTTCACCGGAGTCCCGATGGCGTTCGGCGTCCCGCTGTAATCCGAGATCATCTGTGGGAATCCACAGCCCCACTCATCGACAATCCAGGCCCACGCCGTCCAACTGATGCCGGCTGTTTCGAACTTGCTCATGTAGTTCGAGTAAATACTTGCATCACACTGGGTAGGGGAAATGGTGTGGCCGATCGAGCTCACGTTCGCATCGCCGAACTCCGTGGCGATGACGGGTAGGGTCTTCGCCGGGGTCAAGTAGGCGGTGTCTTCCGAGGTTGTCTTGAAGATGTACGGGTGGGTTACGTAGGCAACCGTGTTGGCCGAATCCGTCACCGGACTCGACACGTATCCGGAGATGTCGAAACTGTAGTCCGTGCCGCTCACCAGGATGAGGTTCTTGGCACCGTTGCCTCGAATCGTTGCGATCGTGCTGTTCATCCATGTGCGCAGCGAGCCGATATCCGCGGTCGGCTCGTTGAAGAGCTCGAAGATGATCCTACCGTCCTTGAAGAAGCTGTCCTTGGAAATGCTGTCCCAGAACGTGGCATTGCTGGACGAGGGCGTGCCTCCCACGTAGTGCAGATCCAGGATGACGTCCATCCCCTGCTGCAGGAGCCAGCTGATCGCGCGCTTGACCTGCCTCTGATAGGCGCCGCCATTGCAGGTCGTGTTGCCGGTTGAAGCGCCAGCCCAAAGCGTGTCCATCACCGGAAGGCGAACGGCGTTGGGGTGCCAGGTCTTGATGCGCTGAGCATCCTCGCGGTTGATGCCGAAGCCCGCGCAATCCCATTCGAACGACGAGCGGACAAGGCCGCGAATCCTGTAGTCCTTGCCGTTGCGCTGGATCTTGTTGCCACTCACGGACCAAGTGACGGTATCGGAGGGAGTGCTTGGCGCCGCCTCGGTCAGGAAGTGGACGTCGTCGACGTAGCAGTCGATTGGATTGGTCGTGGGCGAACCCGAGCGCGGGCTGAAGGGGTTGATGTGGATCTGGAACGCAACCAGTTTCTTCGGATCGATACCACTCGTGAACGTCGTGCCGTTCGGGTCCTGCAAAAGCTCGGAGAAGTACAGCTTGTAGTAGGTCCAGTCCTTGGTGATGACGGTGTTCTTCACGCCGTACTGATTGCAGATGGTGCCCGACGAATAGCTGCACGGGGTGGAGACGATTGACGTGTCGATATCGGCGTCCTGCGCGGCGTCGACCACCTTGCTGTACGCGAACTGCAGATCGCCGCTGCACTTGGCCCAGTAGCCGACCCCCGTGTACTTGGAGCCGTCGTAGGCCAGCTTCTTCTTGGCGGTGCCCGGTCTTGCCATGAAGTCGATGCCGAATCCGACATATTCACCGTCGGCCGCCGGTCCCGGCGAAGTCACGTGCAGCGCGCCCTTGAGGCTGCATGGGCCGTGCACCGAGGTGTCGACCGCGAACTTGTTCGACGAGTAGAGCGGATTCAACGGACCCGGCGTCGTCATGATATTGGTGGTCGAGTCGTTCGTGTCGCCCTTCGCGTAGGCATACCAGGGCAGCGCGTCTTGGCCGCGCCCATCCTGCACGTACTGAAAGAGACTACTGTTCTCGAAGTCCGAAATGACCTGGATGCCCGGAATCGACACGCTTCCGTAGACGGGATCCGTGCACTTCAAGTCAGCGGCCGTGCCCGTGCTCCCACCGCCACCGGTGCCACCCGCGCCAGTGCCGCCGGCATTGCTGCCGCCGGCACTGCTGCCGCCGGCACTGCTGCCGCCGGCACTGCTGCCACCCGCGCTAGTGCCGCCGGCATTGTTGCTGCCGGCATTGTTGCCACCGGCATTGTTGCCGCCAGCATTGTTGCCGCCGGCATTGTTGCCACCGGCATTGCTGCCACCGGCATTGCTGCCGCCGGCATTGCTGCCACCGGCATTGCTGCCGCCGGCATTGCTGCCGCCGGCATTGCTGCCGCCGGCATTGTTGCCGCCGGCGTTGCTGCCGCCGGCGCCTCCACTGTTGCCGCCGGATCCGCCCTTGACAGAAGAACCGCCGGAGCCATTGCCACCAGCGCCGCCCTTGACGGAAGACCCACCGGCGCCGCTGCCGCCGGAGCCGTTACCACCGGAGCCACCCCTGGCCGAAGAACCACCGGCGCCGTTGCCACCTGAGCCGTTGCCACCGGCGCCACCGCTGCCGTTGCCGCCGGAGCCACCTGAGTGCGACGGGGATGAGGACGAGCATGCGATCAGCACGAAGGTCAGGCAGCCGGTGAGCACGCCTCGGGGAGCGAAGGAGTGGGTCGCGAGGGCCTGAGCCGACCGGCGACAATCTGATCGAGCGGTGAGGAACTTGGTCGAGAACATGGATTACCTCCCGGTGGGTACATGTAGGTCGAATGTATAAACCGGGACGTGGTCTACCTGGGAAGAGCCGTCATCGGCCAATTTGACGCGAGACGATGTTGGGCGACGGGGCGGCTTGGCGTGACAGAGGGCGTTCGATCGCTCAATGCACCAGGCGCGAGATGCGCACGGTGGCGTTCACGTCGTTCTGGAACTCGAGCATGGGGGTGCGCGCTCGGTCGGGCCAGATCTCGTACTTGGGTATGACCTTGTTCGTGCCGAGGTCGACCTGCTGGATGAGATAGATGTCGTAGAACAGGTGACGCGAAAGACCATCGAGCAGGCCGGGGTCTCGCTTTGCCTGCTCGAAATCGACCGAACCGTAGTTCATGACGGTAAAGAGCCCCGGCCGCTCGGAGACGATGAGAATGCGCTTCTCGTGCAGGCTCTCGAAGAATCGCCAGGTCGTGTCGGCTTCGCGGGTGAGGGTCAATTCGTTGATCAGACGACCCTGGGCGGCAACCGGCACGGCCATGGCAAACAAGCCAGCGCAAACGATGGCGGGAACCAGCTTCTTGAAACGCCCCAGGGCCGACGACACCGTCCAGGCGGCAAGGAAGGAGAAGAAGGTGTCGATGGCGATGATGAGCCGCGCGGAAGCTGGATGCTCCGGCCGGCCCCAGACGTAGGTGAATACGATGAGAAGTTGCAGGACCATCCAACCCGCCACCATGGCCGAGAAGCGAAACTCGGGCGTCCGGTAGTCGCGCCGCCACAAGCGCGTGACCATCCAGCGAAGCGCGAGGATGCAGCCAATGACCCCAAGGGCGATGACGAACGCGGCGTGCGATGTGCGGTTGTCGAACGGCGCGACGATGGTCCCGAAGTAGTTGCGCGTATTGGTGAGAAGATTGCCGACGCTGAACGTGACAGCCCCGGGATCCTGTTCAGGCACGTTTCCGCGCAGGATGGCCTGCCACAGTCTGGGCATGAGGAAGGCAGGCGTGAGCGCGTAGATCACGCGGTAGGGGTGCAGATACTCCAGCTTCACCAGGCGGAAGATCAGCAGAAAGAAGACCGCAGGCGCGATGAACAACCCGGTCTCGTAGCGGATCTCCGCGAACATGCACAGGTTCATCCACAGCACGGCTAGACGATCGGCGGAGGGGGCACGGCAGTGGTCGAGGAAGTTCTTGATGATGAGCACGGAGAAGAACGCCGCAAGAAAATCGAACCCCCCGGAGCGCACGCCGATGAGGGTGATGGGATGGGCCGAGACCAGCAGGGCGGCGGCCACCCCAAAGACCTCGCCGCCGAGCGACTTGGCCAGCCGGTAGGACGTCAGAACGAAGATCGGCAACACCAGCAGGTTGAACAAGAACACGTTGGTGTATGAATAGCCGCGCACCACGTGCACGAGGCTGACCAGGAAGGGAAACAGCGAGGGGCGCCGGTCGATGACCACCCCGGCATCCCAGAAGTTGTCGTAGTAGTACTTGCCCGACGTGGTGAAGGTGGCCGTCTTGCTGAAAAAGAAGTTCTTCGAGGTTCCAAGCAGGTTGGTCTCGTCGGCGAGGATACGCAGCGCTGGATGCACCGCGAGCGCGGTGATCACGGTAATCACCATCGCCATGACGATACCGGCCCGGTTCTCCTTCACCCATTCCCAGACCGCGGCCTTGGTCAGGTCGCGCACCGAACGCAGGTAGACTATCGCCCACGCGGCCACCAGGACCAGCAGGAAGTAGTAGGTCGAGTGGATGAACATCGGCTCGACGTACTTGCCTTCACCTAGCAGTAGGGTGAGCGTCAGCACGGGCAGGAGAACCAGGACGATGTTCTGAGGGGTCCAGGCGAATTTGTTCATTGAGGCGCTACCGGGGTATTTCGAGGCCGCAGTCTATCATGGATGGCCGGATGGCCGGCGCAGCGGCCCGGGTGAGATGGTGCTACGATGCGAGCCCATGAGACGACAACCTGCCCCCGGCCGTCATCTCATGATCCGCGACAGAATCGAAAACTCGAAGTCCACACGGCTGGCAATTCTGCTGGCGGGGATCGTCGCGTCGCAGGTCATTCTCTACGGGCCGTCCCTCATCGGGAGCAGGATCCTGCTACCGCTGGACCTGCTCGCTCAGCCCGACGTCTGGATCCCGGTAGGACCCGGGACGGCAAACCTGATTCCACACGACACCATCCAGTCCGATCTCGTGTATTTGGCCGAGCCGGAGCGCATGTTCGTCGCTTCGGAGCTTCGGGCGGGCCGCTGGCCGTTGTGGGTTTCTGGGCAGTACGCGGGCAAGCCCGCGTTGCAATGGCCGTGGCTGTCGCCACTGCCCATCCTGCTCGCCGCCATTCCTTCGCCGATGGTTCTGGCTTGGTACCAGCTTCTGGCCGCGATCATCGCGGGAACCGGCTTCTACTCGTTCTGCCGTCGGGCCCTCGGGGTGGGATTCTGGCCCGCGGTCATCACCGCGTGGAGCTACCCCATGACGGGGTTCTTCGTTCTTTGGCTGGGCTTTTCCACCAGCGCCCCTGTCTATTGGCTCCCTTGGCTCGTACTCGCCGTCGATGGGGTGGTGCGAAAGCCCGGCTGGCGAGGAATGGCCGCCCTCGCCCTGGCAACTTGTGCGACGCTATGCAACCGGCAACTCGACGTCGTTGCGCAGGCTCTCATGGTCTGTGGGCTCTATGGACTGTGGCGGGCCTACGACACCTACGGGAAGCAGTGTTTGAGCCGGCCGGCGCGCAAGGCCGGACTCCTCGTACTCTCGGGTTGGTTGCTGGGGTTTTCGCTGGCCGCTCCCTACATCATGCCCGTCACCCAGTACACGAGGACCGGCGCCAGAACCGCGGAGCGCGCCGCCGGGTACGAGGAACGCGTGCCGAATGGCCTTTCGGCGCTGCCGCTGCTGGTGTTGCCGGATGTGAACGGGAGCACGCGCAAGGACAGCTATCCGCTACCCGGCCCCTACCAGATCGAGAGTATGTCCGCTGCCTATGCCGGCCTCATCGTGACCCTCTTCCTGGCGCCCCTGGCCTGGCGCAACCGCCGCTACCGATCCTTTGCCGTGTTCGCCACCGGGCTCACCTATGTCGCGCTCGGGTGGTGCCTCGACATCGGCGGCATCGTGATGATCCTTCGGCTACCCGGCCTCAACCTGATGTCGCACAACCGGCTGGTGTTCGCCGCTTCCTTCGCCATCCTCGCGATGGCGGCGGCAGGGCTGGACTCGCTCGCCGAACCCGCCGACGGCGAGCGCCGCGGCTGGCTCTACGTGCCGGCCGCTCTCACGGCGGCCCTATCACTGTGGTGGTTCTACCGTGCCGGCCATTTGCCCGAGCCCATCGCCACGGAAATCGGGAAGCTTTTCCGGGAAGGCAAGGCCGCGCGCTGGATCCACGAGGCGTCCGGCGTGGGCCGCGTTCAGTCATGGTTCAGGCGCGTCTATGTGGTTGGCGGCCTGCTCGGCCTAGCGGCATGTGCGAGTTGGCTGCTCCTGGCGCGGCTTCGGACCTGGCGCTCTTGGGCGACCGGTCTCGTAGGCGCGGTCATGTTCGTCGACATGTTGTGGTTCGCGCACGACCGTAGCGCCCAGTGCGACCCGGCCCTCTACTACCCTCGCGTTCCTCTCCTCGAAAGAATCGCCAAGACCTCGACCGGACGGATCATCGCGCTCCAGTGCCTGCCCGCCACCCTCGCGGAAGTGGCCGGCCTGCGCGACGTTCGGGGCTATGACGGAGTCGATCCGCGCCGCTACCTGCAACTCCTGTCACTTGCCGGCGAGAGCAATGAGAATGCTTTCGTCTATGGCCGGGCCGAGTGGCTGAAGCCGAAAGTCAGCTACCCTACGCTGGAAACCGTGAAGCTGTCGCCGGTCCTGGACCTGCTCGGCGTGGAGTACATGATCATCCGGGGCGCGGTTCAGGGGGCGTTCAAGCCGCCCCTGGTCGCCCCCGACTACTGGGCTTTGAGAAACCCATCGGCACTGCCCCGTGCATTCGTTCCTCGCCGCGTCGAGAGCATTCCCGATGAGAAACAGCGGCTGGCTAAGCTCGGGGCGCCCGAATTCGACCCGAGCGCGGTGGCCTACGTCGAGACTCCCGTTGCCCTGCCCGAGGCCGCGCGCGGACGGGCCACCATCATCGCGGAGACCCCGTCGGAGATCACGCTTGCGCTGGCGATGGAAACGCCGGGGTTGGTCGTGCTCACGGACAGATGGGACAAGGGCTGGCGCGCCCGCCTCGGCGGCGAGCCCGTGCCGATCCTTCGCGCCGACCATGCCCTGCGCGGGGTCGCGGTTCCCAAGGGCTCGTGGATCCTGAAGTTCACCTACGAGCCATCCAGCATCTTCTGGGGATTGGTGTTGTGTGGCCTTGCGGTGGCGGTGCTTGCTGGCCTTTGGGTGGCTGAAGCGCGGCGTCATCGCGCGGTTCGAAGGGCGTGAAAAAGTTGCGTGGTCCGCAATGGCTGCGGAGATAAAAGTAGGCCGAGGCAGCATAGATACCGACAGATCCACACCACGCAAGTGCGTGGCTATCGTTGAAATCATTGATCATTTCTAACTTCGTGGAGATGGCCGCTGGCTTGCTATATGCGAAACCAGGAAAGCCAATCCATGAGATCTGTCCCGTCTGCAGCATTCCGCCGTCGTTGCCTGGCCCTGGCACTCGTGGCGACGACATGGGCGTTCCCGGGCAGGACCTATGCCGACGCATACCCGCTGCAGGATATCAAGAACATCACGGACACGTTGAAGCCCAACGTGCTCATCGTCCTGGAATCCGCCGAGTCGATGCAGGGGCTTCCAGGCGAGAACCCGGCTCGCTACAACGCGGTCGGCGCCGACTGCGAGGAGGGCGACCGGAGCTGTCGCTTGGTGGGCCAGAAGGGCCGCTGGGGGTTTTCGGGGATGGGGTCGAAGGGGATGTACTTCGGCACCGCGGCGAGCAGCTGCACCAACACGTACACGGATACCTTCAGCGACACACAGACCTTTTCCAACACACAGTCAGGGGTGAATCCCAGCGCCACCATCACGAGCTCGAACACGCTCACGGGCTCGAACACGGTCACGAATACGAACACGGTCACGAATTCGAACACGGTCACGAATTCGAACACGGTCACGAATTCGAACACGCTCACGAATACGTCGACGGGCTTTGGGACGGATACCCATACGGAATACACGACGGGGACCCATACCGAGACCACGACGGGCACGTATACGGTGACCGCGACGGGCACGCAAACGGTGACCGCGACGGGCACCCATACGGTGACCGCGACGGGCACCCACACGGAGACCACGACGGGCACGCATACGGAGACCACGACGGGCACGTATACGGTGACCACGGTGGGCACGCATACGGACACCGCGGTGGGCACGCATACGGTCACCGCAGTGGGCACGCATACGGAGACCGCGGTGGGGACGCATACGATGACCGCGGTGGGCACGCATACGGTCACCGCGGTGGGCACGCATACGGAGACCGCGGCGGGCACGTATACGGTCACCGCGGCGGGCACGCATACGGTGTACGGGACGGGAAGCACCACGCAGGTGGGGACCGCTACGTTTGGCGAGAACAGGGACCTCACGGTATCAGCCCTCGCCACCGGCACCAGCACTGCGGTGAACTATTACGTCGAGCACACCTCGACGAGCACCAGCTTGGCCAACTGGACTTGCACGGCCACCCAATACGTAGACCAAAACGCCACCGCGAATACGACTGTCACGGTCACGAGCCCGATTACCACTGAAATCAGCACGTTTGTATACACCATAAACAACTACTTCCCAGCCCCAACTACCAAGACGTCTACTGTGACGGCGACCAGGACGGGCTATTACGGTTCGGGCACCAATTGGACGCTGCAAGGCTCGGCAACCGGGATCACGACGTTTACGGGCACTCTCACCGCCATTGCCTACGGTTATTATCTTACCTGGCACAATACGGTTACCGCCTCGACCACCGCGACGGCGCAGAACACGACGACCGCGCAAAACACGACGACCGCGCAAAATACGACGACCGCCTCGAATACGACGACGGCGGGGAACACGACGACGGCGGCGAACACGACGACCGCGCAAGACACGACGACCGCGCAAAATACGACGACCGCACAAAACACGACGACCGCCTCGAATACGGTGACGGCGCAAGACACCACGACGGCGCAAAACACGACGACCGCGCAAAGCACGACGACCGCGCAAAATACGACGACCGCGTCGAATACGGTGACGGCGTCGAACACGGTGACCAACTCGACCACCGCGCTGGGCACCGACACCCACACGGACTACGGTACCGTGACCTCGACCGCCTACGGGAGCGTGACTTCCACGAAGACCGAGACGGCGACGGGAACCGCACCCGTGACGAGCTACGGCACCGACACCTACACCGATACGGGGTCCGCGGTGGAGACCGTATCGTACGAAGACACGCAAGTCTATACCGCCACCGGCACGCAGACGGATGGGACCTGCGCCTTCCCGGGCGCGCCCGATCCCGGCGATTGTGTCTCGGCCGGCAGCGATTCCACCAACAAAGGCTACTGCAACTATGCGACCTACTCGGCCACTTCCACCAGCACGGGCGTCGCATACGTGCCCTGTTCATCGGACGAGCCCTGCAGTAGCAGGGTCAAGGGCGATTTCTGTCGTTATATCTCCGAGCTCGACTATTCGGGACGCGGCCGCAGCGAGCAGTGCATAGGGGCTGGCAGCGACACCGTCACCTCTACCGCCACCAGCACGGCTTGGGGGTCGTGCAAGCGCGGCTTTGGGACCCAGAACAAGGATTGCGGCTACGGCAGTCAAACCACCGACGTCTGCAATACCGGCGCCAACGGCATCACCGGCGACTTCTGCGCCGAGGGCAAGCCGGCCAAGATGTGCTCGGGGAGCGGGATTTGGTGTGCTAGCGATTTGGACTGCCTTTCGCACAGGTGCAGCAACAACGGCGAGCTGTGCACCGAGGACGCCGATTGCCCCTTCGGAGGGACTTGCGACTACCAGATCCTGGCCGAGCGATGCGGGCCGGCCACCTCCCGCATGATGACGGTCAAGCGCGCCCTGCGGCGCGCCATCTCGGACTACGCGAACGAGGTGAACTTCGGGTTCATGACCACGTACCAGGGTAAGGGCATCTCTTCGACCGACACCGACGCCAGCACGGCGATCTTCCCCTACGTAAGGGTGACGAATGGCAAGACCGCGACCGCGACCAAGCTGCTCACGCGCGGCGAGCTCCAAAACGCCATCCAGGCGAATGGAAAGAGCTGCTTCGACCCGGTTACCGGACCGGTCTCTCCCTGCACGATCGACTACGGTGCCAATGGCGCGATCAACACGGACCCTTCGCTGAACAAGATCACTTACAGCCTTGTGACCGGCAGTGACAGTTTGTGGCTCATCCGACGCACCGACGGCAGCGGCAAGTACAACCAGAGCAAGTTGTCCTGGAGCTCTTGTCCGGCGTCACCAGCTCGACCCTTGTGCGGCTTCTCGGGTCAGGGCACGGGCGTCTACGAGGGCAGCTACTACACCTTCCAGTACACCCAGGGAACACCAATAGCGTCCGGCCTCGGCAGCATGGCCCAGCCGGAGTACAAGACGACCTACATGGGCAAGTCCCCCACGATCGGAGGCGTGCTCTATAACGCCATCGAAGCCGAGCGGACGGACTTCATCAATGACGGCATCTATGGCCGTCCCGCCTACACCCCCGCAAATCTTGCGTCTCCCTCGCCCTATTCCTCCGTCACGAAGTCAATCGTTACCGCGAATACCACCGCGACTGGGGTAACCACTGCTACGGTCCTGCAACCCGACGTGAGCAGGGAAGCGACAGTGGTCCCGCCTTGGTCTGGTGCGAGCGGGGGCGCCGCGTGTAGTGCCACCTCTGGCGCAACCTGGAACAGCAATGTGGTTCCCTTCATCAACGCCACCTCCTTCGGAGGACCAGCGATCACGCCCAAGAGCATCACCAGGGCAGAGAAGGCTCTGATGACCACGGCTCGCCTCGAGAAGGCATCGTTCGGCGGCGTGGACGCGACCGGCGCGGTCGCGCCGCTCGGCTGCGCCCTCAACAACGACAACGCCTCGGACAGTTACCATGGCGCCGCGGGCTACCTGTCGGCCGCGCAAATCAGCGATGCCGCCGCCAACGCCAAGCCCGACACACCGACCGTGCCCAGGACACCGTGCTGGAGCAACAATATCGTGCTGGTGGTCGATGGGCAGTCCGATGGTGCCGGCGACATGGGCCCCTCCGCCGATTGCGCTTCCACCGCGTGCGCGTACGACGGAACCCCGGACTGGTCGGCGTCCGGCTGCCAGTGCGGGGCGATCACCAAGGCCTATAACCTGGCCCACCCGTCTGCCGGTGTTACGCCCATCCAGACGCACGTCGTGGTCAACGTGCCCGGGGAGAGGTGGAGCGTTCGCTACCCATACACCTACGCATTCCTCTGGAACCTGGCCGTGGCGGGTAGCCCGCACTTCGATGGCGTGCCCGCCTTCGGCACTACGGAAGACGAGGTCTACAGGGCCATCTCGGGCAAGATCGCCCTGGCCGCCCATTCCATCCCGTCGTACACCACCACGGCTCCGGTGCCTGGGGCAAACTCGCAGGATCCGAGCACCCAGGTCGTGACCAATAGCACCTACCTCTACACCACCAGCAGCAGCTACCCGTCATGGAAGGGCACCGTGCGCGCGTACAACACGGCGTCGGGGGTCCAGCTCTTGTGGGATGCCGCGACCGTCGCTGCCAACGGCCACCCGACCGACTGGACCAAGCGGAGAATCTACTTCGGCGACACGAGCGGTGGGAAAGTCAAAGTCGCTATCGACGACTCAGGCGCAATCAGCAACAAGACGGCTCTCCATTCCGCTCACCTGGGCTCCACGGACGATGAAGCCGAGCGCATCATGCAGTGGCTACTGGGCAAACCTGGGCTGGGCAACCCCGCGCCGCTCATGGGACCGGTCAGCTCGTCTACGCCCATCGTGGTCGGGCAGGCCCCCGACAACGGGCTGGTCGGTGCCGCGAAATACTCACAGAATACCTTCAACCGGCCGCAACTCGTCTACGTGGGTGCCGACGACGGGATGTTGCACGCCTTCTTCGCCAAAGACGCGGGCACCGTGCCCCATGGCGCAGAGCCGCCCTACGTGGACGGCGAGGAGGCCTTCGCCTTCATTCCCAACGACATGCTGCCCGTGATCACGAAGCTCTACGCCCAGGGCGGGCAGCCGCTTGCCCCGGACAAGGGCCAGCACATCTTTGGCCTGGCCGGATCGCCCAAGGTCAAGGATATGTGCATTGGGTCGAATTGCGCTTCGGATGACACCGGCAGCGGCTGGCGGACGATCTTGGTGATGACCGAAGGCCCGGGAGGCAACAAGCCCTTCGCGCTCGACATCACGAGTGTCGTCGACGTCACGGCGGGCCTCAATCCGGGCAACATGGTCCTCAAATGGGGCGCGGCCTTTCTCGGCGGCGATTGGAACAAGCTCGGAGAAACGACCTCGGTGCCGGCATTCTACTTCAACGGGTACGACGACAATCGCTTGATCTTCGCCTCCGGCTATCCAACTGGTACAACGACGGATCAGGGCCTGTGGATCGTGGACGCCAACGCGGCGACCGGCGCCACCAAAACCCCTATTGATGTGACGAGCCTGGCATCCGTGACATGTGCACAGACGCACACGATCATGGCGGACATCGCACTTGCGCGCGATTATTCGTCTACTTTGCAAACTCCGAAGGCGGCCTACACTGGTGACACCTGGGGCAACGCCTACCAGTATGTGCCCTCGCAGTCGCAAGTCGGAAAACTCTATTCGCTCGGCTGTGGCCAGCCTATCTATTTCTCGCCGGCCGTGGTGCAGCTCGACCGCTTGCCCCATTCGGCCCCCTCTGCGCAGAACAAGATATATCTGGCACAGGTGACCAATTCGAACCTGGATCCGATAACCCTGCCGTATTCGGAGGATACCTACCCTGGTTCGGAGTTGGTGGTGACCAAGCTCGACGGAACCTCGATCCCGCCGGCTCTCGATACGTCGTTCAACTCCACGGGGCAGATCATCCTCTCGGTGTGTCCCGATGGTAGTATCGCTGCCGACTGCATCTGCGTTCAGACGACGAGCGGCACCGTTGTGAGCGACTTCAATGGTAGTGCCAAGCTATCCACGCAGGGCTGCGTCGATGCGGGTGGCATAAATCTGCCGCAGGGGGCGCGGCCGGTGGGAACGCCGATGGCCATCATGAGGTCGGACGGCCTCGGCTTCCAGGTCATCACGGGTTGGTACGATCCAGGGATCGTCCCGATACCCTCGACAGATCGTACCATCGCGCTTGGGAACGAGTGCACGAACGGGGACCCGAACCTGTTCAGCCCTGGCACGAGCTACATCACGGTGCACGAATTCCGCGCTGACGGAGCCTACTACCAGCTAGCAGGCATCACGCTGAACAACGCCGTGCTGACCGGCGGCACATTCGTCGGCGCCGGGCTGTTTGTCGATGGCATCGGGGTGACCTCCGATCAGATACCAGGGTCGATCAACCTCGGCGAGAGCTTCAGCACCACGCAACAGATGCTGAACGGCAGCGCCATCGAACGCTACACGCGCACCACCTGGAGCGAGCGGGTTGAGTAAGGGCCTGCGTAGGCGCGTCACGACGGGTTGTGCGAACCGGGAAGATGCCGCGAGAATGCTGCGGAGGCATCTCACCCGGCCGGCAGCCAGCGCTATAATCGACCGAATGATCCGCCATATCCCCGCCACGTTGGTCCTCGCCGTCGCGATTCTCGTCGGAGAAGCCGGCTGCAAAGCCAAGCATCCCGAGGCGCCCACCGTCGATCCGCACGAGTTGGTCGTTGTGAACGCCCTGTGGGGCGCTCTTTACGACGGCCCGACCACGGACGTGACCGCGCTCGTCCGCGGGATGGTCCACAAGGACGCCCTGGGTGTGGCTGCGACGACAACCGTGCTGGGCGATCCAGCCCCGGGCAAGATCAAGTATCTGAGGGTTGTGTACCAGAAGGGCGGGGCTCTTGCGAAAAAGATCGTCGGGGAAGGCGGAGCTCTGACCGTCGGCTACGATGAGAAGCCCACGCCGCTTCGCCTGATCGTGACCAAGGCCGTGTACGGTGACTTCGCCAGCGGGCGAACCGTCGATGTCACGCTGAGGCTGGCCGACATGGTCAAGGACGGCGAGCTGTCCTTCGACAACTACAATGCTCTCATGGGCGATCCGGCCCCGCACACCAGCAAGCAACTGCGCGTGGAGTACACCATGGACGGCCAGGCCCGATCGAAGATTCTCTCGGAATCCGAAGCGTTGACGCTTTCTGTTGCCAAGCACTAGTGCCGCTTGCCCAAAGATTGGCTGCCTCTGTCGCTTCACGGTTTGGCGCTTGGATGCGCGTTCGATGGTGGGCGCACCTCCTGCGGAATGCGCTCACCTTGTGAGCCCTCGCCTACCTGGGACCACGCACGCGTTTGCGCCCCATGAAATATTTTCCTAGTGTTGCCGAGGCATGCCCTAAGATCGTGGCAGAAACTCTTGTGATATCGGCTGGCCGCATGTTTGCAAGCATACATCTCGGGGAACTATGGTAGCCGTCCGCAATACCGACGCTGGTTTCACGCTGGTCGAGGTCATGATCGCCATGCTCATCGGCACCATCGGCTTGCTCGGCACGATCGCGGTTCAGCAGGCCATCATCAGCGCCTCGAAGAACGCCAACGACGCGGCGGTCGCCATGCGCTTGGCCTCGCAAAAGCTCGATGAGCTGTCCAGCCGGAGCACCGACACGCAAGCCGCCGATGTGGCGATCGGGCTCAAGCCGCTTGCCGATTGGGCCAACTGGTGGCCCAAGGATGCCGGCGGGGCATCGACCCGCGAGTACGTCAATGCCGAGGGTGTTTGCCTCTGCGACGCCGGCGGCATACCCAAGGTTCCGCTGGCCACCGACCTCGCCGCCTACCGCTGGCGCCGGCAGTGGAAGGTCGCGGACCTTGGCGCGACCTTGCCCTACGTCATTTCGGTCATCGTGAGCTACAACAACGATGTCGGCGACACCAAGACCACCCGTTTGGATCTCGAGCGGAGGAAGGCATGGTGATCTCCAGGTCTATGCCGGAGAGAGGCATGACCCTGGTCGAGATCATGATCACCCTGGTCATCTCCTCGATCATCGCGGCCTCGACCTTCATGTTCTTCGCCGGCCAGCAGCGCATCTATGAGACTCAGACCAAGGTGCTCAACATCCAGCAGAACCTGTGGGCCGCCATGGAAGTCCTGGCCCGCTACACGCGGGGCGCGGGCACCGGGATGTTCGGATGCGTGAAGCCCGCAAGCTACGCCAACGCGACGACCCTGAACGGATCGAGGATACGCAGCACTTACCCCAGCCCCGGCCCCCTGACCCTGCCGGCAGACCAAGAAAATCTGGACACGCGGCCCCAGACCGGCGTGCGCGCGTACGACGGGAGCGCCAGCAATGCGACGCACATGCAGTGGATCCCCCCGCTGTGGATCATCAACAACGATGCCGCCACTGCCGCGACCGACTCCGCCCTGCAAGTCCTGGCCGGGACCGACATCATCACCGTCGCGTTCGGCAACCGCACCTCGGGTACGGATACCGACATCGCCCTTGGTTCCTTGCTGACCACGACCGATCCAGGTACCCCCATCGTCTTGTCCGGCGCCAGCACCGGTAGCATGTTCCGCCCCTGGGAGTTCGTGCTGCTGCTCAAGATCCCGGATTGGGGCTATGGCGCCGATCCTCCAAGAGATGACCGTGGCTGCACCTTGTTTCAAATCACCCCTCCAGTACAGGCCGCGGCCCTGCCCCATCAGAGCGGTACCGGCGGTAGCATCTGGAACCCGCCCGACAATGTTCCCGCCATGTTCCCAACCGACCCGATTACCGGCCTGCCCGAAACCACCGCCTACGGCGCGGACGTTGCGGGCGTACGGAACTTCGGCGCGTTCACCTGGGTCAGCTTCTTCATCCAGCAGGTGGGCGCCAGCGGCACCCCGAGCTTGATGATGCAGCAGCGACATCTCAGCGGCGCCGCCGGCGCGCCGCAGGTCCTCGCCGAGGGCATCGAGGATCTGCAGGTTTCCTTTGCCTGCGACACCGGCACTCTCGCCGCTCACAATCTGACTGCCCTGGACGGACAGTTGAACGAGGGAGCCGACAACGCGGCCCACACCAACGACGCCGCCCGCAAGAGCGACGAATGGTGGAACAACGTGCCCGGGGACGTATTGCCTCCGGCGAATGACGACGGCTTTTGCAATTTGCCCGCCGCGGTCCGCATCACCTTGGTCGCTCGCTCCCTTGCCCCCGACGACTTGATCGACCCCATCTCGGGCAACGGACCCCTCGATATCGAGGACCACCGCCAAGCGTCGCCGCGACCCAAGGACAGCTTCCGCCGCCGCGTGCTCACCACGACCGTCTACCCTCGCAACAACAAGCCTCAGTGATCCTGTTTGGGATTGGGGAGAACTACGATGAATACTGGGAAAGCAGCCAAGATCAGTCGCAAGCGAAAGAGGGATCGAGGCGCAATCCTCATGGTGGTCCTCATCGTCATGATTGCGCTCCTGGGACTCGGAATGACCGGCCTGTTTCTCACCAGCGGCAGCATGCAGATGGATTCCAACATCAATCTACGCAACCAGGCTTTGGTGGTCGCCGAGGCGGGCATCGAGCGGGCGCGAGCCGTTCTCAATAATCCAGTCCTGGCTCCCAACATACCGGCTCTGCTCAGCCCCGCGGTCGCCAATTCGGCCGACGATCCCATCCAGACTACGGAGCAGTGCCAGGGCGAGCGCCGGGGCGCGGTTCTCAGAGACAACGGCGCCGCCCTGGTGGGCATCGACTACCCGACGGTGAGTCGCAGCAGCGACCTTCCTGGTACCGGCGGCGGGCCCGCGCTCGTCAGCTCGACGATGGGAAAGTACACCGTATACATCCGGCAGGATGTGAGGGACTGCCGCATGGGCAATTTCACCTGCGACACCGCACCCGGCAGCGTGGACGGCGGCGTGGTGGTCGGCGTGGAGGCCTGCGCGACGCCTCCGCCTGCGGGGGTGCCCCCCAACAACGTGGTCATCGTTCGTTCCGAGGGTCTGGCCTCGGACGGCAAGACGCGCGTCGTCCTGGAAGTGACCATGTCCCCCGGCCACGGCGGGGGCTTGGGGAACGGCCCCCCCCTGTCGGCCCTGTGTGCGTCAGGCGCCAATGGTTGCGACGACAACGCCTCGGTTCAGGGCGGCATCGTGGTCAACCCTGGCCCTGAGCCTTCGCTCGGCGGCGCTTCGGGCAGTGGAGCCGGTGGCACGACCGGTGCGGCCGGCGCGGCCGGCAGTGGAGACGGCGGGTCCGGAACCGGCCCCCTGCCTGGCGACGGCGGCGCTGGCGGTACGGCCGGCCTCCCTGGCGGTGGCGGTGGGTCGGGCGGCGGCGGCACGGGCGGCAGCTTGAGTTGTCCGGGCAAATACGGTGCACGAGTCGCCACCATGGGCGTGTGGGGCGTCTGGAACGCCTACGTGTCCCCCAGCGCAAACGACAGCGGCTCGGCCATGTTCCGTGCGTTTTTGGACGAGAACTTCGGAGGTTGCCAGTCGGTAGGGAGCATTACCAGCTTCGGCGGTGGCCAGCTCACGAAGGAAGACCTCGATCCCTACAACGTACTCATCTTGCTGGACCTGTTCCATACCAACGCGGATCGCTGGCAGTGTGTCAGCCACTGGGACCTCCACACCAGCTCGGGCATCGGTATCCCTAGCTGCGGTTGGAATCTTGCGTGCTACCAGAACGGCAACGGTCTTCCCCAGTGGTGCCCCCTGATACCAGGCCTGCATGAATCCCCCCCCAGTTGGCCGTGCGACTCTCGGTACTGGAATGCCTACGACAGCGCGAACAATTGCGTGCCAGCCGTGCGCGATTGCACCAAGTGCCCGGCCGGCACCACCACCTATATGGCGGGGCACCAACCGCTCCTGACCTCGGCCGAGCTTGCGGTCATCGCCGACTGGTTGAGGGCCGGGAACGGGCTCGTGACGACCATGGGCTACTACTACACCGCCGCCCAGGCGCGGAACACCAATTCCATCCTCAGGCAGATCGGTCTCGCCTACCAAACCACCGACGGCGCCGATACCTCGCCCGTGGTGAAGACGCTCGACGGTAACTACGGCTACGGTAGCGACGTGTGCGCGGCCAAGGAGGGCGTGTCTTGCCCAGGTACTTGGAGCCAAGCTGGTGACAACGGAGGGGACTTCCGTAGGACGGACGGCACGACGCCTGGCCACTACCCCTTCGACTTCGTGAAGCCGGTGAGCCGCCTGGAGGTCAGAGGCGCCGTCCCCATCATGCCCGTGACGCCCACCAATGCCGGACTGGCGGCAACCGTGGAGCGCGCCGTGCGAGCGCAATGCACGCGACCGCTCCCATCGAACGACCGGTGCAACGCCAACTCGCCGGTCGGGTGCGACGATACGCAGCCGCGTCCCGGCTCCTATTGGCGAGACGTGGGCTACACCGTGAAGGATATTCGCGCCCTTGGTGACCCTGCCGGATCGGGCGGCCGTATCGTCGTGTGGGGGGATGAATGGCTCACCTACAACACGCTGTGGAGTGCTTGGAGACAGGACACCTACGACATTCCCCAGCCCACTCCCTGCGCCACGTCGCCCGCCTACCAGGCGGCGGAATTCTGGGAAAACGTCGTCTCGTGGCTGGCGTGCGGCAAGGACCCCACGGCCAAGCCGTGTCCGTGAGGAGAGCTTTCCCTCGCGAAAGGCGCTGGAGTCTGGGGCGAATTCTCGCGGCGTGACCGCATGCCCGCGTGATACGATTGGCGGCCGTCCTGTCGACGTGAATCGGCGGCGCTGCGGTACTCGCGCGATAGGAGAACCACCTCGATGCAAGAAAGGATGCAAGCCGTGAGACTTCTCCCCCTCTGTCTCCTGGGAATCTTCCTGACCAATCCACTCTCCGCCAACGACTCCATCCGACACCGAACCAAGCCCAAGGCGATCCCCTACACCTGGAGGAACGTGCAGATCGTGGGAGGCGGTTTCGTGGATGGTTTCGTGTTCCATCCCACCGCCAAAGGCGTCTGCTATGCCCGCACGGACATAGGCGGCGCCTATCGCAGGAACCCCAAGACCAGGCGCTGGGAACCGATGCTCGACTGGATTTCCTACCGGGATCGGAACCTCATGGGCGTCGAGAGCATCGCCGTGGATCCCTCGGATCCAAGCAAGGTCTACCTGGCCTGCGGAACCTATACGGCGCCTGATGTCCCCGACGGCGCGATCCTGCGGTCCTCGGATCGGGGCCACACGTTCCAGCGCACAGACGTGCCCATCAAGTTCGGCGGCAACGAAGCAGGTCGCGGCAACGGCGAGCGCATGGCCGTGGACCCGAACGACGGCCACATCCTCTTTCTGGGCACGCGCAAGAGTGGCCTGTGGAAGAGCACGGACGGCGCCGCGACCTGGAACAAGGTGCGAAGCTTCCCCGCCGATGTCCTGACCTTGTCTCCCGAGGAAGCCAAGCTGCCCGCCTGGAGCGGCGGAGGCCGCGGCAGTATCGTCTTCGTCGTCTTCGATCCCACCAGCGGTTCCAAGGACAAGGCCAGCCAAACCATCTTCGCGGGCGTCTCGGTGATGGGCAAGCCCAGCCTATACCGTAGCGATGACGGAGGCGAAACCTGGAAGGTGGTTCCCGGACAGCCCACCAAGTACCGCCCCAACCACGCGGTCCTGGCCTCCGACGGAAATCTCTTCATCACCTATGGCACGGATCCCGGCCCCATGCCGATGGTGGATGGTGGCGTCTGGAAGCTCGCTATCAAGAGCGGCGTCTGGACCGACATCACCCCGGACAAGCCGAGCAAGGACCGGAAGTTCGGCTACGCCGCGGTCGCGGTGGATGCGGAAGATCCCAAGGTCGTGATCGCCAGTTCCTTCTACCGCCCCAAAGGGGAGGATGTCTTCCGCAGCACCGATGGCGGCGCCACCTGGAGGCCGGTCTTCGCGAGCGGCGGCGTCTTCGACTACCGCCTGGCGCCGTATGTCCGCGATACCGACATCCACTGGCTTTTCGACGTCGAGATCGATCCCACGAATTCCAATCACGCCCTGTTCACCACGGGCTACGGCGGCTGGGAGACCTACGATCTGACCAACCTCGACAAGAATCTCCCCACCCATTGGACCGTCGTGAGCCCCGGCATCGAGGAGACCGTGGCGCTGGCCCTGTTCAGTCCGACCAAGGGCGCTCAAGTAGTCACTGCCGTCGGCGACTACTCCGGCTTCGTCCACTGGGATCTCGACAAACCCGCGCCGGGGGGCACACCCAAGCCGCCCTTTTTGGGCAACACCAGCGATGTCAGCGGCGGCGATATGAACCCGAACGTCATCGTGCGGGTCGGCCGCGCCCGCACCGGCCGAAACCTGGGCTACTCCCTGGACGGTGGCAGGACCTGGCAAGAGCCCGCTGCCGTACCCGACGCCAAGGCGAGCGAAGGGCACATCGCCGTCTCTTCCGACGGCGACACGTGGGTGTGGACGCCTCGCGATCGCGTCCCCTATGTCACCACGAACAAGGGCGCGAGTTGGACGGCTTGCGAGGGGGTACCCAAGGACACCCGTGTGGTCGCCGACCGCGTGAACCCCAGGCGCTTCTATGGCATGGCCCTTTTCGACGGCAAGGTGTTCGAGAGCGTGGATGGTGCAGCTCACTTCACCGAGCGGCCCCTCGTGCTGTCCGACGGCTTGCCCAAGCGCGGGGAAGCCGGCGCCGACAACCGCAGCGACCGGGGTGACGATCGCGGTGGCCAGGACCGCATCTACGCGACCCCAGGGCGCGAGGGAGATCTCTGGTTGGCTGCCTTCAATGGTCTGTACCATGTGGCAACGAAGGGATTCGATCGCATGCCCGCCGTGGAGGAGATCCACGCCTTCGGCTTCGGTAGGGCAGCTCCCCGTGCCCACGATGCCACCCTCTATCTGGTGGGCACCGTGCAAGGCCAGCGCGGCTTCTTCCGCTCCACGGACAGCGGCGCCACCTGGGTGCGGATCAACGACGATCGACACCAATGGGGTCTGGTCTTGCAGATCACGGGGGATCCCAAGAAGTTCGGTCGCGTCTATGTGGGGACCCACGGGCGGGGCACGCTGTACGGAGATCCTGTCCGCAAGTAGCGGGGCCAAGCGTGCCGTAGAGGACCCACATGATCCGTCGCACTGCCACGTCATTCGTGCTTGCCGGACTGTTGGCCCTACCCGGCTGTGCCCATCGCGCGCATCCGTCGCCCAGCGGCAACGATCGTGCCGTCGCGGCCGGCGCGGCCAGTGCCGGCACGAACGCAGGTGTCGCACCTGCAAAGCCGCTGGCAGAGCTGCAGCGCGAGTTCGTCGATCTGCGCTTCGGCATGTTCATTCACTTCGGGATCCTCACCTACACCGGCACATGGTCGCAGGCCAACCTGGACATCAAGCAGTTCAACCCCACCGGCCTGGATCCCCGGCAGTGGGCCGACGCCGCGGTCTCCGCCAAGATGAAGTACGGCGTGCTCACCACCCGACATCACGATGGCTTCGCCCTCTGGCCCAGTCGCGCCAGCGACTTCAACGTGGGTCACATCCCCTGGCGCAACGGCAAGGGCGACGTGGTGGCGGAATACGTCGCCGCCTTTCGCGGCCGAGGCCTTCTGCCCGGGCTCTATTACTCGATATGGGACACCACGGAGGGCGTCAGCAGCGGCCAGATCACGCCGGCGAAGCTGGCCTACATCAAGACGCAGATCGCCGAGCTGCTCAGCAACTACGGCCCCATCCCCATCCTGGTCATGGACGGTTGGTCCTGGCAGATGGGCCACGACGCCGTCGCCTACCAGGAGATCCGCGGCTTGGTGAAATCGCTGCAACCGAACTGTCTGCTGACCGATCACACGCATCTGGCCGACCCGTGGGACGTGGACATGGTCAGCTTCGAGGAGCCCAAGGGCGCGTGGGCGCCGGCCGGCAACACCTACCCGGCCCAGCAAGGCCAGAAGGTGAATGCCAGCGGCGGCAACGACTGGTTCTGGGCGCCCGACATCGGCAACCTGATGAGCGTCGCGGACGTGGTCACCCGGCATCTCCAAGACCTGGAACCGAAGTGGACCAATTTTCTGCTCAACTGCCCGCCCAATCGCAATGGCATTCTGGACACCGCGATCGTCGACCGGTTGCGAGCGGTGGGCGCGGCCTGGACTCCGAATCTTTCGCGCCCGCCTCTACCTGCCCAAGGCCCGCAGAACGAACGGCCGTACACGCCGGTGTCGGCCATGGCCGGCAGCGGAAACGCGAACAGCGCGATCGACGGAAGGAACGACACCGGCTTCTACTCGATGTGGCAGCCCGAAGGTGCGCTACCGCAGTCGATCACCCTGGATCTCGGCCAGGTACAGCCCGACGTGGGCTGGCTGGGCTGCGTGCCGCGCTACCACAACGAGGCCAGCAGCAAAGACGGCAACGTCACGTCATACCGAATTCTCACCAGCGCCGGCAGCAGCAACTTCCGCGAAGCCACCGCCGGAACCTGGGCAGCCGACGGCAGGATGAAGGTCGCAACCTTCGGCCCGACGCCCGCACGCTACGTGCGCTTCGAGATCCGCGCCGCCAACGGCAGCCCCGCCGTCACGGAGATCACCGTGGGCGGAAGATAGGGCAGCCGCCGTCACCATCGAGACAGCCCTCGCCAAGAGCCGAGCCCCGCGCACGCGGTCTAGCCGAAGAATGCCTCGGTGCGAATCTGACGTTTGCGGTCCACGCCGTGCTCGACCAGCGACGATCGCATCTCCGCGACCATGGCCCCGTTGCCAACCAGATAGAACATCGGCGCGCACAGCCCCGGCACCAGCGCGAGAACGCTGTCGTTGATGCGTCCGTGATGCCCTTTCCATCCTGACTCTGCCGAGCTCAAGTGAATGCGCAGCTCGGCGCCGGCGCGCCAGCATAGGTCCTCAATCTCATCGCGCGCGAAGATATCCTCCGCCCGGCGCAATCCCCAGTAGACAAGCCGCTTTCCCGGCGCGCGCTCGGGCCTGCGCGCGAGCTCCTTGAGCATCGGCATGATGGTGGCGATTCCGGTTCCCGTCGTGCCAAACACGAGGTCTCCAGGATGCGACTCGCCCAGGATGAAACCACCAAAGGGACCCGTCATGGTAACCGGGGCGCCTGGCGACAACCGCGTGAAGTATTCGCTGGCATGGCCGCCCGGGATCTGGCGGGCGATTAAGCGCACCTGTTCGCCACGAAACGTCGGCGACGCGATGGAGTAACTGCGTCGCACGGAGGCGGCCAACTCTCCCCCAGGTACGTGCAAGGTCACGAACTGCCCGGCCTGGAACCCCAGGCGCTCTGGCACCGTTATCGTAAAGCGCAGATCGTACACACCAGACGCGATGTGTTCTTTGCTCGTGAGGATGGCTTCAATCGGACTTGGCACCGGTTTAATTCTAGTGCGGCGAGGCGCCCGTGCCAGTCCGGATGTCGTGATGACCTCATCTCCGTCGGCGACATTGGTGCTAAAACCTTGGCTGTGGGACGCAAGCGACGTCGCCGGCGCGCCGGCAGGAATAGCGGAGGAGCCCTGACCTCCTTGCGCGGCGGGTTCCGCTCCGTCGCCCATAGCATGGCCGGGAGGGAGCCCGCCCGCCCTGCTTCGCGCACCAGGCACGTGCTGGGCTACATCGTCACCGTGGTCCTGCTGCTGGTCGCGGCCGGGCTCCTGTTGCGGCGGTTCGGCCTCCTCCACCGATAGGCCGCGCGCTCCCTGGCTCTCATTGGAAGGCCGTGGGGAACGCCCACGCTCATCGGGCAATCCCATCCACACCACTACGGCGTCTGCGTCCTCTCGCTGCGGGTGCGCCAGGCGAGGGCGCTCGAGCCGACGCCGACAAGCATCACGACGCCGGCCACGAGCGCCCATTCGGCGAGCCAGTGACGATCGATGAGCGCGCCCGCGAGCGTCGGCCCGACGATCTGCGACACGGATTGGAGCGATTGGTTGAGCCCGAGGACGACGCCCTGTTGCTGGCGGCTCACCTGTTGCGTGATGAGGCTCGTGAGCGCGGGACGCAACACACCCGTGCCGAAGGCCGCGATACTGACGGCGAGTATCAGGCTGCCGACACCGTGGCTGAAGCCGAGCAGGGCGTATCCGAGCGCGCCGCCAACAAAGCCGAGGAGCACGAGCCCGCGGTCGCCCACGGCCCGCACCAGCGCGCCTTGCCTGAGCGCCCCCTGCACGAATATGCCCACGAAGCCCGAGTACATGAAGATGTACCCGACCTCCTTCGGCCCGAAGGGCACGCCGTGCCAAGTGTAGCGGCGCTCGGCGAACAGCGCGGCGCCCGAGGTGAACATCGAGAACGAGAACGTGAACAGGAAGAACTCGAGCAGGAGCGCGCCGAGCACGGGACGGTGGAAGTAGGTGGCGTAGTTACCCCAGTCGAGCACGCGCAGACGACGACCCGCGGGACCCGCTGGCGCTTCCTTTGTCTCGTGATGTCCCGCAGCCGGCTCGTTTCGGGGCAAGAGGAACGCCGTGCCGAGGATGCTCAGGAACGACAGTCCTGCGGCCCCCAGGATGGGCATCCGAAAGCCGAAATGGTGCGCGAGGTAGCCCGACGCGCCGGGGCCCACGAGGAATCCGATGCCGAAGGCGATGCCGATCAGGGCGAAGGCGCGCGAGCGCTCCTTCGGCTCGGTCGTGTCGGCGATGTACGCCTGCGCGGTAGAGAGGTTGCCGGCCGTGAGTCCGTCGATGATGCGCGCGACGAACACGATGAGCAGGCTCGGAGCGAACGCGAGCAGCAAGAGCCCCCCGAACGTCCCGATCTGGCTCACGGCAAGCACCGGCTTGCGACCGACGCGGTCGGAGATCTGGCCGAGCACCGGGCCCGCGACCAGCTGGCAGAGCGCGTAGGTGGCCACGAGCAGACCGACGACCGCCGGGCTCGCACCGAAGTGCTCCGCGTAGAACGGCAAAAGCGGCAACATGATCGTGAGCGCAAGCACGTCGACGACCACGATCAGGAACAGCGGCAGTAGGGGGGAACGGGACTTCATGGACAACAAATGGCGCCAAGGTTACGAGCACCTGCAATACTCGCATACGTGAGAAATGCGGGCTAGGAAAGGACCATCATGCGTAGATCGCGCCGCTCGCTGCACCTCGCCACGCTACTCTGCGTTGTTTCGCCACTCGGCTGTCTAACGCCGCCGCCCAGGCCATCTGGCGGCCTGGCCTCGGCTGCCGATGCGCCCGGGAAAGCGACACCCCCCAGCTTGGAGAAGATGACCGAGCTGGACGCGTGGACCGCGGCCGCCCGGATGAGCCCCGGCATCAACATCGGCAACACCCTCGAGAACGTCACCACCTGGGAAACCGGCTGGGGCAATCCCCGCATCACCAAGGACTACGTCGAGAGCCTGGCTCGCCTCGGGTTCAAGACCGTCCGCCTGCCCGTGGCCTGGGACACCTATGCCGAGGACGGGCGCATCCAGCCCGACAAATTCCGCCGGGTCGGCGAGGTGGTCGACTGGATCACCGGGGCCGGTATGTTCTGTGTCCTCGACATCCACTGGGACGGAGGCTGGATTGATTCGGGGGCCAAAGAACGCTTCCCGGCCACCTATGCCACCTTCAGCCCCGAGGCGGAGAAGAAGTTCCGTTCGTATTGGGAACAGATTTCGACCTTCTTCGCCGGCAAGAACGAGAAGGTCATCTTCGAGGCGCTCAACGAAGAAACCAACTTCACCAACGAGGGCTCGACCCAGAAGGCCTACGCAACCCTCACCCGGGTAAACCAGATGTTCATCGACACCGTCCGCAAGACCGGGGGCAACAACCCAAAGCGTTTGCTCGTCGTCGCAGGATACAGCACCGACATCACCAAGACCTGTGCCAGCGCCTACAAGCTGCCCAAGGACACCATCCCCGGCAGGCTCTTCATCTCGGTCCACTACTATACGCCCTATCAGTTCTGCGGTCTGACCGAGGACGCCGACTGGGGAAAGATGATGCCCTCCTGGGGAAGCGCCGACGACGTCAAGCAACTGGAGCAGCTCTTCGACATGATGAATGGCTTCTGCACGAAGAACGACATCCCGGCTTTCATCGGAGAGCTCGGCGTGACGGCCACGAAGGATCCGGCATCCCGTGTCTGCTGGATGTCGGCCGTGATGAATGCCGCGCTCGCAAGAAAAATGGTCCCGGTGTTGTGGGACACCGGGCACGAAGTCTCCCGCTTCAATCCCTACGCGGCCACCCCCGAGTTGCTGCAAACCCTACGCAACCTCACGCGTCCACCCACGTCTCCCGCGCCCGCCGCAAGGTGAGGTTTGGACTGAATGCCATCCTCCCCAGGGATCGCCTACCGGAGCGTGAGCAGACCAAGCTTCCACGGGATTGCGTTGTAATCGCTCGTGTTCGTTCCCGGCGCGAAGCCCTGATAGAGGTATTGGAGCCTCGACCCGTCGATTGCCATCGTCTCGTCGTAACCGGCGCGAATCATTTCTCCGTGACTGATGTCGTCGCTCCATGGCGCGCCCTCGAACGTGACATTCTGCTTGCCGGCAAAGGGAGACGCTCCACTCTCGTGCTGAGGCGTCCAGGGGCCTTCGAGGCTATCCGACGTCCACGAGCGGAAGTAGCGGTGCCAATTCGAGGTTCCATCGAAAGCTTCGATGAGGGCCAGGTACTTGTTCGTTCCGTCGATCCTGTAGACATTGCAGGCCTCGAACAGACGCCCCGCTTCCGAGTCCTGCATCACCACGACCGGATCGCTGAATCCATACGGGAACCTCGCGACGGACGTCTTGCTCTTGTACCAACGACCGTGGTCGTTGGAAAAGAACAGATGGCAGAAGCGCGAGTCGCATATCACCCAGAAATCCAACCAGCCGCCGTTTTGCTCGACTATCGTCGGGGTCTTTGCGAAGAAAGCCGACGGCTCGGTCCACTTCGTCGGGTCGCCTGGGTCGTCCGCCGTCGAAAACATGGGCGGCCCCGACTGGAAGACGAGATACCATTTCTTCTGTGGCGTGAAGTAGAACAGCTGCGGAGCGGCCACGTAGGTGTTGAAGCCGGGCGTCTTGTCCATGTAGTAAAAGGAGGCCTTGGACGCCTCGCTCCAGTCGGCGAAGGACAGGTAGACCATGCCGTAGATGCCGCCGCGGGCAACCGAGCTTGCGTAGACATGCCAGCGGTCCTTGTACCGGACGACGGTCGGATCCTTGACGGCCACGAGGTCATGGGTCGCATCCGATTTGGGGACGATCACAGGGCCACTCGATTTCCAAGCGAGGCTGGCCGCCGGAAATGCGGTAGACCGCGGCGCTGCAGCAAGGTTGGCGGCCGACGTCGGCCCTTGCGAGGGCGGCCTGATACACGACGCAAGCACCATGCCCAAGACCAGCGCAGCCGCACCTTTCTTTCCAACCGATCGCCGTGTTGTTGCAACGGCGGCTTTGCTCAGGGCAGCCATGCGAGGTTATCCAGCGTCACATTGAGATCATACGGCGCACCGGCATCTTCTGGCCAGTACCATCCGAATGCCCAACTGATGCCTGTGATGACAGTGGACGCGAACTGCGGTCCAGCGCCGCCATCCGCCAGCGTGACTGCAAGCTCGCTCCACAACACAGACACCGTGGTGGTCGTGCTTGTCACCGTGATGGACTTCTCGCCGTTCTGACAGGTCGTGAGGGTTGCATCGCTGCAGAACGTGATCCCGAAGGTAATGGTTCCACTCGGACCGACATCTCCGCCCACGTCGAACTGCACCCCGCTGTATGCCGACGCGTCGACCGGACACCAAAAGGAAATCCCCGCACCGGACCATGTTCCAACCGTTCCCTTGATGGTCCAGACGCCTGGGGTCGGCTGTCCATCGCATTCATTGAGTGACGAGGTGAGCGCGCTTGCTGCGCCTGTGTTGGTACACGCCCCGCCGTCACCGGCCTGGCCCGACGTCTTGGCCGGATAGACGTAAGTGTTGCCCACGGGCTGCGCGTAGGGCCAAACGGCGGTGCCGATCGAGCCCGTGGCGTCCACACCCGCCGGCGCAAGAGTGCCGGAAGAATCGGGTGGGGTGAAGTTGCTGATAGCTACCGAGGTTGCCTTGACAACGCTGGCGGGCGTGGTCGATTCGCATGAGACGGCGGTAGTGCCAGTTCCGCTTCCACCGCCGGCCCCGCCAGCCCCCGATGTTCCGCCGGCTCCGCCAGCTTCCGATGTTCCGCCGGTTCCGCCAGCTCCCAACGTTCCCCCGGCTCCGCCAGCTCCCAACGTTCCCCCGGCTCCGCCAGCCCCCCCAGAGCCTGCCTTGCCGCCGGTCCCCGAACCTCCGGACTGGCCAACACTGCCGCCACTGCCCCCAGACCCGCTGCTGCCACCGCTGCCACCCTGCGAGCCAGCGCTGCCGCCCTGCGAGCCAGCGCTGCCGCCACTGCCCACAGACCCGCCGCTGCCGCCGCTGCCACCCTGCGAGCCGCCGCTGCCACCACTTGATGTCGTCTTCGGGGAGCAGCCAGTGCCGATCCACCCTCCGGCAAGAAGCCCAATCCCCAGTACCCAAGCGAGCGGCCCATGAAAGCGTGCCATCTTCATACCTCCTGCTGAAAGCAACGGCAGAAATCCTGGACCAGCCGCGCGTCGCGGAGGCCGAGGTCGGCGCAAAGGTAGCACCGCAAAGCCGTCCGAGAACATGAATTTCCCGTTGCGATACATTTGCCCTCCTAAAAGTGGCGCCTGGGCTTCGCCGTGGCTCAAGGAATCTTGCTATCGCATCGAATGACTGCGCGGGCCGCCGAAGTTGGAGGGGAAGGCGCTCTAGCCAGCCGCACCTCGGTCGTGGCAGTATCGCGCCCCTTTCGAGGAGGTGTCATGCGCCCTATCGCGAAATCCCTCATGTTGCTGGTCGCTGGCGCCGGATGCACGGCCCCGCGCGGCCCGATCCATCCGGCTTCGGTTCCGACGCCAACGAGGTTCGAGCGCGTGCCTGAAGGTGTCCTCGTCCGCGTGGGCGACGGCTTCCTCAAGCTCGAGGTGTGCGCAGATGACGTCGTCCGGGTCGCGTACGCCAAGGACCAGGCCTTCTTCGCTCGCAAGAGCCTCGCGGCGCAGCCCAAGCGTTGCGATGGCGCGCAGTTCGAGGTGACCGAGGGTGCGGGTACGGCAACGCTCGCCACGGCAAAGCTCCGCGCCCGGGTCGACCTCGCGACGGGGCGGGTAGCCTTCTTCAATCCCGCCGGCGCTCCTGTCCTCGAGGAGAAGGATGGCGGCCGGACCATCATGGCCGCGACCGTCCAGGGCGAGGATACGCACCACGTGCGACAAGAGTGGATGCCCGGTGCCGACGAGGCGCTCTACGGGCTCGGTGAGAACCAGCTCGGCCTCCTCGATATCAAGGGATACGACCTCGACCTCTGGCAGCACAACGGCACCATCGTGATTCCCTTCCTGGTTTCGAGCCGCGGCTGGGGCATCCTCTGGGACAACACTTCCTTCACGCGCTTCGGAGATCTGCGCGAGCTCGCGCCCATCCCGCCCGAGCGCCTCTTCGACAAGAGCGGCAAGCGCGGCGGCCTGACCGGGTCCTACTACCGCGGCGCGGATTTCAAGCATCTGGTCGGCGAGCGTGTCGACCGCACCATCGACATCGAGCTCTCGAGCAAGGAGAAGAAACCCAACCAGCTCATCTATCCGAGCTTGCCCGAAGGCCCCGCCAGCGTGCGCTGGGCGGGCGAGGTCGAGCCGGACGTGACCGGCGACTACACCTTCCAGACCTTCTCGAACAGCGGCATCAAGCTCTGGATCGACGGTCGGCTCGTCATCAACCATTGGCGGCAAGGATGGCTGCCCTGGAAGGATGTGGCGAAGGTGCGACTTGAGGCCAAGCACCGCTACCAGATCCAGCTCGAGTGGAGCAAGGATCAAAACATGGAGACGGTGCAGTTGTCGTGGAAGCCGCCATTGAACATGGAGGGTTCCATCACCTCCCGCGATGGTACGCGGCAAGCAAAGCTCGCCGCTCCCCACGCGACCACTGCCCAAACGACCTCGCTGTGGTCGGAGGTCGGCGACGGTATCGACTACTATTTCGTCTATGGTCCCGCGCTGGACAAGGTCGTCGCGGGCTACCGGCGCGTCACCGGGCCGGCCCCCATGATCCCGCGCTGGGCGCTCGGCCTGTGGCAAAGCCGGCAGCGCTACGAGACGGCGAAACAGAGCCTCGATGTCGTGGCCGGCTTTCGCTCCCGAGGCATTCCCTTCGACAACATCGTCCAGGACTGGTTCTACTGGAAGGAAGACACCTGGGGCTCGCACGCGTTCGACAAGCGCCGCTTTCCCGATCCGGACGGGTGGATCCACAAGATCCACGACAAGCACGCCCATCTCATGATCTCGGTCTGGCCCAAGTTCTATCCGGGCACCGAGAACTTCGAGGCCATGCGCTCGCAGGGATTCCTTTACCAGCGCAACTTGAGCGAAGGGCTGCGCGATTGGGTCGGCCACGGAGGCTATCCCTATACCTTCTACGACGCGTTCAGTCCCGAGGCGGCCAAGCTCTTCTGGTCGCAGATGGAGCGGTCTCTGTTTCGCAAGCAGGTGGACGCCTGGTGGCTGGACGCGACGGAGCCGGATCTCCTGCCCACGCCCACGCTCGACGGACAGCGAACCCATATGCACCCGACGGCGCTCGGCTCCGGCTCGCGCATGCTCAATGCCTACTCGCTCGCGAACAGCAAGACCGTCTACCAAGGGCAGCGGTCGGCGGCACCGGACCAGCGCGTGTTCATCCTGACCCGCTCGGCCTTCGCGGGAAACCAGCACTATGCCGCGGCGGTTTGGTCGGGCGACATCACCTCGACCTGGACGGCGCTGCGGACGCAGATTCCGGCCGGACTCGGGTTGTCGCTCTCGGGACTGCCCTACTGGTCCATGGACATCGGCGGGTTCGCCGTTCCGGCGCGCTTTGCGGCCAAGCACCCCACAGCCGAAGACACCGAGGAATGGCGCGAGCTGAACGTGCGCTGGTTCCAGTTCGGCAGCTTCGTCCCGCTCTTGCGCGTGCACGGCGAGGCGCCGAAGCGCGAAATGTGGGAGCTCGGCGGCGAAAAGCACCCCGCCTACCAGGCCGAGCTGAAGTTCGACCGGATACGCTATCGTCTCCTACCCTATCTCTACTCGCTCGCGGGCGCGGTCACCCACACGGGCGGGACCATCATGCGCCCGCTGGTCATGGACTTTCGCGCGGATGCCAAGGCGCGGGACGTGAACGATGAGTACCTCTTCGGCCCTGCCTTCCTCGTGAGCCCGATAACCACGTACAAGGCTCGCAGTCGCGCCGTCTACTTGCCGAGTGGAACCGGTTGGTACGACTTCTGGACGGGCACGAACGTCGCCGGCGGACAGACCATCGAGGTGCCGGCGCCGTACGACGCCATGCCCATTCACGTGAAGGCCGGCGCCATCGTCCCGACCGGTCCCGAGATCGCGTACACCGACGAGAAACCCGCCGACCCGATCGTGCTCTGGGTCTACGCGGGAGCGGATGGTGAGTTCACGCTGTACGAAGACGACGGCCTCACCTACGCCTACGAGAAGGGCGCTTTCGCACGCATTCCGATCCGCTGGAACGACGCCGCTTCCACGCTCGCCATCGGCAAGCGCGAGGGTTCCTACCCGGGCATGCAGAAAGAGCGGACCTTCGAGGTGGTGCTGGTAGCGAAGGCCAAACCGGTCGGTTTCTCGTTCGCCCCCCAGGCGGACAAGACGGTTCGCTACCATGGCGATGCCATCGAAGTGAAGCTGCCGCAATAGTCGGGCAGCCGAAGTCGAGATTCGGGAGAGCGGCACTCGCGTGACCAAGCCTCGCCCCGCGCAGCGGCTCGTCCTTACCCAGAAAGCTAGGTGAGTGACCGGCGGCTTCCAGCGATAAGAGGGCGGCTTGGAGAGGTCCAGCGATTCGCCCCTCACCCCAACCCTCTCCCCGCTTCGCTGCGCTACGCGGGGCGAGGGGGCGGTTTCATCGCGTTCTGGACTTTTCCTTGCTTGAGGCTTGCGTCCGAGCGAATCCGTGCGTTGCGGCTCGGCCGGAAAGCCCGGAGCGGCGCGAGCAGCGCGACGGCGCGATCTCCGGAGGGCGGCGAATTTGCTACACAAGACGGCGCCGAGCGGATAATAATTCCCGCCCCAGAGAAGAAAGAGAGCCCGATGTCGTCTCGTATAGCTCATTCAGGAATGTCGGCGGTCCGCGTGGCGTTCGTGCTCTGTGGGTTGGTCGCGCTCGGCTGCGCGGTCACCCAGATGGGCGCCACCCCTGGAGATCTTGCGAGGGCACGCGACCAGGCCGCGCAAGGCGCGTCCACGTTCTCGAGCGAGTGTGCCGACTGCCACGGCCAGCGTGGCGAAGGCCTCGGTGTCGCTCCCGCGATTCTGGGGCCCGGCGCTCTGCCCGAATACCCTCGTAACAGCGGAAGGTCGGGCGATCCGGCGCTTGGCGACCCCCAACTACTCCAGATCGAAGCGCAGTCGCGGCCGGCAGGCGCGGCCTGGCGAGATCCCTTCCGAAACGCTCAGGATCTCTACAACTTCACAAGTACGCACATGCCCAACAAAGGCCATCCGGGCGAGATCAAGCCGGCGGAGTACTGGGCCGCGGTCAGCTTCATGCTCGCGGCACAGGGGGCGAGCGTACCGGCAGGCGGCATCGGCCCTGCGAATGCGAGCTCGATACCGATTCCCAGTCGCTGATTACGGTACAGCACATGGAGCCAGCATCCAGATGCTATTCCGCGCCTACCATCGTCTCATGTGGCCGAGATGGTCGCATCGACAACACGAAGGCAAGAATTTGTGAGCCGTGGCGAAGCCTTGCGCCACTATCTGACCGTCTACTCGAGGCTTGATGGTTCGTCTTCAATACTGCTACGCGTTCTTGGCGCCTGTTGCGTTCTTTCTCGTGGCCGGTACGGCGCGAGCCGAAGAAGCTACGCCCTCCGTGTCGGCCGATTCCTTGCCGGGGTCCGAGGTCCCTCCGGGCCCGGGAATGTCGCCCCAGGCGCCGCCCGTACCTCCTGCGGCAGGCGGTAGGGCTCCTTCCTTCGGTGCACCCACGGAGAAGGGCGCGGCGACGTTTCGCATCGGCGGCCGAATTTTCGGCTATGAGGCGGTTGGCGTTGGCCTCAAACCAAGCAATCCGCCGGAGGGGTATTCCGGCACTTCCCTGCACGTGCCTCCGCTTGCCCAGGGGAAGCTTCCGTACTGGGGCGGGGCAGGCGCCACTTTGAATCTACAATACGGCACCCCCCACATAGCTGCCTTTGTCACCTACTACTTCCGCATGAACCGCAAGGAGTACCAGGGGTACTATAATCCGCAGCAGGGGCCTGGGTTCGGCGTGGCCTACCTCACGCTCACCCCGGATCCGATGGGGAATCTGCGCTTGAACTTCAAGGTTGGATCGTTCGTCGAGGTTTATGGCGGACCTGGTCAGTGGGGCTGGGGCGTCTTCGGGCCCATGCTCGCGTTGCGCGGCTACGGCGAAACAACAAGCGGGGAATTGGACCTGACGCGCGACCTGCGACTCACCTTTGCACATGGGCTGCTGGTCGTTCCTGGCGTGCCCGAGGACTTTCCCCGTGGCGACTACAACAGCTGGATCGAGCCAGGCTTGTCAAGCTGGGTGCACCACGCGCACCTCGGGATTGTTTACAAGAATCAATACACCCTCAATCTGCACTACGTGTCCGACTACGGAGCCAACGACCGCACCTGTGCCGATGACCCGACCAGGACCGTGTGTCTCAAGACCTTCCTCAACACCACCGACGACCACAAGGACGGTCGGATGGATACCTTTCTGGCCGAGGCGCGCTGGCAGGGCGACCCCTGGGGACAGGTCGGGGTGACAGGCGGACTGTACAATTTCCAGCATGCAACATCCGTTGGCGATGGCGTGTGGTGGGCCGTCGACTGGACGCAAGGTGCGAAGGACATGATCAACAAGTACCTCGGGCCCTTCAGCAACGGAAACGGCAAGGTCGCCGTGATCGGCGCGGAATACGATTTCAGCGTCTCGCGTATTCTTTGGCACCCGCGCAGCTTCACCAGCCAGGCCCCGGATATTCGCGTCGCCATTGCGGGCATGCTCACCCGAACCGTGGCGACCGACGACCCGTACTACAAGAACGCGACCGGGTACTTCTTCGGGCTCGAGACCGAATACCGGATGACCTCGCTTTTTAGCGTGACCTTCAGAACCTACGGCGAAAGCCGCGATGCCAACGGCATCGTCCCGGTTGGCCCCGACGCCAACGGCTCCAGCATCAGCCTCGCCCACCAGGCACAGCGCTGGAGCGTCTATAGCATCAACCCCGGCATTGCCTACCACAGCAACTGGATCAGCACGGACCGTATCGAACTCCTCTATGGCCGGCGCTTCTACAGCAGCGCCGTGGACACCAACTCAGCCCAGCCGCTCGACCGCAACACCATTGTGCTCGGCGGCTACCTCACCTTCTGAACCGAAAGCGCTCGACGATGAAAACCGTCCTTTATGCACCCAGGTCCGGCCGGAAGTCAGGACTCATCATCCTGGCTTTGATCGCCATGCCCGCGCTGGCGACGGCCGCGGAGGGCAGCGCGGATCAGGGGATTCCGAAACTTGGCCTCTCGCCCGGCGAGCCACAGGTGCGCAGCGCGACGCCCGCGCTTCCGTTCGGCATCCAACCGGCCGAATCGAAGGAGCTCGCGCTCGATTTCCACGGCTACCTGCTGCTACCCGCCTATCTCGGCGTACACGAGCGCGAGAATCCCTCGCCAGGTCAAAGCAGCACGGTCCTGCACTCGCCGCCGCTCATGGCCCAAGATCTTCGAAGCTTCGACTACACGGCCGTCGTGCCGGCGCCCTGGCTGCAACTCAATTTCCTCTATGGTAACTCGACGGTATACGCCACGGCGGTCTTGGCTGGCACGACCGCCATAGATGCGGCCGGCTACTACAACCCGGTCGATCAGTTCGGCGTAAACGATGCCTTCGTCACGGCGAACCTGACCAAGACGTTCGGCTTTCCTTTCCAGCTGAACGTCGGCGCGTTCACCGGCCGGTACGGTGCCATGGGCGCGTACGATGCCGGCCGCTACGGCACGCCGCTCATCGCCCGCACGAACACCATCGGCGAAACCATCACCACGGGCATGAAGTTCGGCGAGCTCTATCTGGTGCTGGAGCAAGGGCTCGGTGGCCAGTTCGGTCGCCCCCCGGCCGACATCGTTCCAGCCGGCTGGAACGACTACGCGGACGGGAACGTGGGTGCGACCTTCGTCAACCATGCGCATCTTGGCATTGCCTACCGTGGACTCGTGCGACTTGGCCTCCACTACCTCACCGCGTGGACGCAGGACGATGTCAGCAACGGTGGCAAGCTCCCGGATGGACGGATCACGGTGTTCGGCGTCGACCTCAACATCACCGCCGGACGCGCTGGTCACCTGTACCTCGGTGGGGCACGGACCCAAGCGACGAATGCGTCGACGGTTTCCGGTGCCATCGAAATCCTGAACGCGCGTGGCGGGCCCGAGCTGGTCGCGCAGTACCTCGGCCCCAACAGCAACGGCAACGGCTCTCTCTCGACCTTCGGTGCGCAGTACGATCTCAGCGTTTCGAAGATGCTGTACGGCGATCGGTACACGGGGGTGAGCCCGGACATCCTGGTCAGCCTGTTTGCCGTCGGGACCTACGTCACCAGCAACGACGCATCCTATGACGGCGTGTTCAAGGTGAAGGGCGGCGGCGAGGTCACCTACCTACCTCTCGCGTGGTTCGGCGTCTCCGAGCGGCTCGATCACGTTCGCCGCCACGGCAGCGATTCGCGGCAGGCCTTCACCATTTCGTCGTCACGCCTCCTGTTTCACCCGGGCTGGAAGAGCCGTGGCGAGCTCGCGTTGCAGTACTCTCACTTCGTGTACGGAAGTTCCGTGCAGGTCATGTCGGGGTACGATCCGGCGACGGCTCACCCCGTGAACCCCGACCATGACGTCTTCTCTTTGACCGCAACCTACTGGTGGTAGCCTTCGTCGCATGAGCCTCAAACGCACATTGGCAGTCCAGTTGCCGCGCGCGGCAGGCGCGGCCGCCGCGGGTACGCTGCTCCTCGGTCTTGGTGGCGTGTTGGGGTGCAGCCCCTACACGACCCTGAAAGACGTGCCCATCGACTGCACGGCCGATGTTGGCTACAATTTTCAGTATATCGAATCGGGCAATGCGCTAGTCCAAGACGATCCACCCAATTCAACCGGCAACTGGTGGAGCGCGGGCGACACCCCGCCGCCTGATGGCGGCGTTTCCCGCGCGTTCTCGACCATCGACCAGATCCCCGATGGAGATCGCTGCGGCAGCCTGACGGCCGATGTGCTGCACTCCTCCCACTACAACGATTGGGGCTCGTTGTTTGGGTACAACGTTTTCAAAGCGGCGGGTGCGCAAGACTACCAGGGGATCTCGTTTTGGGCGCGCGCTCCCGGCAACACGACCAAGGGCTTCACGATCATCCTCGATGACGACAACACGGCTTCCGATGGCAGCTACTGCACGCCGGTCGATGCTGACGCGGGAACCCAAGAGCAGGGCGGCGGAAATTTTTACGATCCGAGCACGGGCACAATCATTTCAGGGAGCACCAATGCTGCGCCGCTGCCTAGCCAGTGCGGAAACGACTACTCCGTCGCGATGCTGGTGACAAGCGAGTGGCGCTTCTACACCATTCCGTTCAGTGCGTTCCAGCAGAGCGACAAGCCGAATCGAGTCCCCAACGCCGATCTGACCAATGTCGGGAACGTGGCCGGAACTGGGCTCATGACTTCCAACCTCCGGGTCCTCCTCATTCGAATACCGAGGGAGGCGGAGATGGAACTTTGGATCGACGACTTGGCCTTTTACAAGAAGGTGCAGGGGGCAGACGCGGATGCAGGACCCGATGCGGCAAGGGATTGAGACGGCAGTGGGGCACTGCCTGTCGGAAGACGAGAGATTTTGCGCACTCGACGTCATCGAGATTGAGCGTCGGGCCGAACTGATAAGGAAGGGAGCTACACCCATGAACACGAATCCTCGAATTGGAAACATCTCACGATTCTCTGATGGCGATACTTTTCGTCGGGGGCGGGCTTCTCGCCTGTACGACTCAAGAGGCCGCCCAAGGGGGCAGCGGGGGTACGACCGCCGGCGCGGGCGGCTCGGGTGCGGCTGGCTCGACCGGTTCGACGACCGGGCTCGGCACTCTATGCCCCCCGCCTCAACAGGTCATCACTGATTTCACGTACACCCCTTCGGACGCCGGCACGGACACAACGGCGGTTCGCTTTGGAAGTGCGGGGACGCTACAGGGGGGCGAGTCGTACTACCCGGGCACGGGGTCGACCTATCCGCTGACGTCGGACGTCACCCAGAATAGCTGGCACATCAGCGGAACTGTCGGTGACTATTCGGGTTTCGCGCTCTACTTCGACAACGGGTCCAGTTCGTGCGACCGGGTGGATGCCTCGCAGTTCAAGGGGATTTCGTTCACGATTTCCGGGTCCGTACCCCACGGTGGCGCGATCACGTTCGGTATGGGGACCGTGGCCGACACGCCCACTGGGACCTGGATGCATGATGTCGGTGGCGACACGACGGCAAAGGCAACAGACGTCGGTAGCTGCACTCCAACCTCTGGCAATCAGTACTACCATCCTGGCTGCGGCGACCCTACGACCCAGATTCCCGTCACCGCAACTCCCACCGTGCAGAATGTGTCCTGGACCGATCTCACCGGTGGTATCCCCCAGGCGTCCCCGGATCCAAGCGGGATCACATCCGTCTACTGGTTCTTCCCGTGGACGGGTAGTACCGACACGTCTTACGCCGCCGACCTCACGATCGACAACCTCTCGTTCATCCCGTAGTACAGCGTGCCCCGACCCTAGTCCACCCGGAGACATGATCCCATGACGCCCAAGTTGCACAGTTCGCTCGCATACGCTTGGCTCGCCGTCCTTGCTTCCGTGGGGACGGCCGGTTGTCTCTGCCCACCTTGCCCCACCGCTGTTGCGGCCGGGCCGACGCCGGCAGCGGCCGCAACGGGTGGTGCAAACAATGCCGCCGCACCCGCGGCAACAGGCAGCCGCCTCGTGATCTGGGATGGCGACGGCGCGGGGGCGGGCGCTCAAGGGTGGGACTCTTGCGACCAGAAACCAAAATGCAAGTCGAAGCTCGCCGCGGAGTCGGGCGGCGGTGTCAATGGGAGCACCGCTCTCAAGCTGCACGGCGAGGGGCCGGGGTGGATCGGAGGGGGCTGGAACTTGTTCGGGTGGTACCCGGAAAACGCGGGGGTCGACCTCAGCCCTTACAGCCATCTGACCTTCCAGATCCGCGTGGATGCGAAGTCCCCCGCGGATGCACCAGATCCCGGCTCCGTCGGTGTGCTGCTCGGGTGCAGCAGGAACAAGAAGGACAGCGCCACCGTGCCGGTCGAGCGGTATGCGAAGGGCTTCGAGGACGGGAAATGGCACAAGGTCTCGATCCCCATCGCGATGTTCGTCAAGGGGCCCGGCGCCCAGTTCGACCTGCAATCGTTCTGGGAGTTCCGGCTCGGCACGTGGAGCATGACGCCGCGAAATTTCGATATCTACGTCGACGATATCGCCGCCGAAAAGCAGTAGCGGCCCTGCTTCACCCAAGCCACGCGCGTCTCGCTCATGCTCGCAGTCAAAGTAGTGGACAGGACCTGCGCAGCGCCCATGCAGTCCCCTCGCCTCACGTCCGCGTGGGGAGAGGGCCTGGGTGAGGTGCCGCTCCTCGCCCCTCACCTGCCGAGCTCCCCCCTTCGGGGACTTCGGGACCTGCACCTCCACCGCCTGCCCCGCTCGCTGCGCTCGCGCCCTCGTGCTCGGCGGCCTCTCCCCATGGGGGAGAGGCTGGAACTCGCGGGACACGGCCGGACGGCAAAAGGGATAATCGAAGCACAGGCCGTGTCTGCCCCTCACCCGCCGAGCTACGCTCGGCGGCCTCTCCCCATGGGGGAGAGGCTGGAAGTCGCGGGACACGACCGGAAGGCAAAAGGGATAATCGAAGCACAGGCCGTGTCTGCCCCTCACCCGCCGAGCTACGCTCGGCGGCCTCTCCCCATGGGGGAGAGGCTGGAAGTCGTGGTGGCGATCGCCTTGTGGCTCGGCACTTCCGTGGCATGCGTCGATACCAGCCGCTCCGATGCAGCGCAGACATTCAGTTCGTCGGACGGACCCGCGGCCGTGGTGGCGGCGACCTGCGAAGCGCCACCACTCGTTTCGTATCCGGTCGACGCGGGAATCCCGTCCGGCGACACGGTGGCTCCCGGGCCGTACCTTTGGAGAAACGTCGTCATCAAAGGCGGCGGCTTCGTCAGCGGCATCGTCATGAGCACCGCGCTTCCTGGACTCCTCTTCGCGCGAACCGATGTCGGAGGCGCCTACCGGTTCGACCCGGCCGCGCGGCGCTGGGTGGCCATCACGGATTGGGTCGGGCACGACGATTCCAACCTCATGGGCATCGAGAGCATCGCCGCGGATCCGATCGATCCCAACCGGGTCTACCTGGCCGCCGGGGAATACCTTACGGCCGGCAACGGCGCGATTCTCAGCTCGACCGATATGGGCCAGACCTGGGCGCGCAACGCCATTCCCGCGCCCATGGGCGGAAACGCGGACGGCCGCTCGATGGGCGAACGGTTGGCCATCGATCCCAACCAGACCAGCACCTTGTACTTCGGCTCGCGCACTTCGGGCTTGTGGAAGAGCACGGACTTCGCGCAGACGTGGACGAAAGTCAGCAGTTTCCCGGCGACCGGTACAACCAGCGGCGACGCGGGTACGGGAGGCTACGGCTTGACGTTCGTGGTCTTCGATCCGCGTAGCGGCTCGCCCGGCAGCCCCACGCCGGCCATCTACATCGGGGTCGGCTTGACCACTGAAAACGCGCTCTATCGCTCGACCGACGCGGGTACGACCTGGGAGGTGGTTCCCGAGCAGCCGCCGGTGGGAATGATGCCCCATCATGCGGTTCTCGATGGCTGCGGCAACCTCTACCTGGCGTACAACAACGGGCCTGGCCCGAACAGCATCACGGACGGCGCTGTCTGGCGATACGACACGGTCAGCGGCGTCTGGACCGATGTGAGCCCACCGCACCGTGGCGGCGGCTTCGGCGGAATCTCGGCCGATGCTGCCCATCCAGGAACGCTCATCGTCACGACCATCGACTACTGGTCGCCCGGCGAGATCTACCGCACCACGAGCGGCGGGGCGAGCTGGGTAGCGCTCGTCCCGGCGGCGCAGCGGGATGTGGCGGGCGCGACCTGGCTGTGGTGGCACAGCAACTCCTTGCCAGCGCTGGGATGGATGGGCGACGTCGAGATCGATCCCTTCGATCCAGGGCGAGCCCTCTACATCACGGGGCAAGGTATCTGGTCGAGCGACGACGTCATGGCCGCGGACGCCGGCTCTCCGACTCATTGGAGCTTCGAGGATGATGGTCTCGAGGAAACCGTAGTTCTCGACCTCGCCAGCCCCCCGGAGGGCGCACCCCTGCTAAGTGGGGTGGGCGACATCGCTGGCTTCCGCCACGACAACCTCGACGTCTCTCCTCCGGGCGGTATGTTCGGCAACCCGATGTTCGGCAATACAACCAGCCTGGATTTCGCCGAGCTCGCACCGCTTACCGTCGCGCGCGTGGGCACGAGCTCGTCGTCCAGTGGGGCGCGCGGGGCCTACTCCACCGATGGCGGCACGACGTGGATTTCGTTTGCCGCCGCGCCCGCGGGGAGTACGGGCTCGGGATCGATCGCGGTTTCGGCTGACGGCACGACGCTGGTGTGGGCTCCCCAGAGAGGCACGCCCTCCTACTCGCAGAATAGCGGCGCCACATGGAGCACATGCGCGGGGATCTCCACTGGCGCGCGGGTGGCCGCCGACCGTGTCAATGCCTCGAAGTTCTACGCAAGTGGCAGGAATGGGATGTACGTGAGCACCGACGGCGGCGCGACCTTCATGCAGGTCACCGCGTCGGTGTCCGGGCGACCGCGCCCCGTGTTCGGAATCGAGGGCGACGTTTGGGTTCCGGCAAGCTCCGGCCTCTTTCATTCGCAGGACTCGGCAGCGACCTTCGTGCAGGTGCCGCAGGTCGGCGGCGCGACGGCGGTGGGCTTCGGGATGCAAGCACCAGGGCAGAGCTATCCGGCCGTGTACCTCGCCGGCTCCGTGGCCGGGGTCTGGGGCACCTATCGCTCCGACGACGCCGGGGCGACCTGGCAGCGCATCGATGATCCGCGACATCAGTTCGGCTATATCAACTGTTTGACCGGCGACCCGCGCCGGTACGGCCGTGTCTATCTAGGCACCGACGGAAGGGGCATCCTCTATGGCGACTTGCTTTAGGAGAAAAGGAGCGAAGCGAATGGTTACGAAAACTTCGTGGGCGATGTCGTTGGCGGTGATCACGTCGGCTTCGTTGCAGGCCGGCTGCAAGATATGCTCGTGCGCCGAGGTCCCGGGCGTTCAGACACCGGCCGCGGCCATGGCTCCGCCAGCCCAGACGGGGCAGAGCGGCGGCCCGCTCGGCAGCGTTGCCTACAACTGGAAGAACGTCGTCATCTTGGGCGGCGGATTCGTCAGTGGCATCGTCTTCAGTCCGGTCGAGAAGGATCTCGTGTATGCCCGCACCGACGTGGGTGGCGCGTACCGCTGGAACCAGGCGGACAAGAGCTGGATCGCCATCACCGACGAGCTCGGGCGCGAGTCGAACTTCACCGGCATCGAGAGCCTGGCGGCCGATCCGGTCGACGCCAACAAGGTGTACCTGGCCGCGGGGACCTACACCACCTCGTGGGTGGGCAACGGCGCCATCCTGCGCTCGAACGATCGGGGCAACACCTGGCAGGTGACCGACATGCCCATCCAGATGGGCGGCAACGAAAATGGAAGGTCGATGGGCGAACGGCTCGCCATCGACCCCAATCTGCCCAGCACTCTCTACTTCGGGTCGCGCAAGAACGGACTGTGGAAGAGCACGGACTCGGGCGCAACCTGGAGCAAGGTCGACAGTTTCTCGACGCCTGACGACCCCAACAAGATCGGCATCCCGGTCATTCGCTTCGACAAAGCGAGCGGAGCCAAGGGCAAGGCCACGCCCATCATCTACGCCGCCGTCGCCAACAACAGCGGCGGGCTCTACCGTAGCACCGACGCCGGCGCGACGTGGAAGCTCGTCCCCAAGCAGCCCAAGGGCGTGATGGCAAGTCACGCCGAATTCGACCCCACTGGCGTCCTCTACCTCAGCTACGGCAATGGTCCGGGCCCGAACGACGTGACCGAGGGCGCGGTCTGGAAGTACCAGCCCAAGCAGGAGAAGTTCACGGACATCACCCCCGCCGTTCCCAAGAAGAAGGACGACACGTTCGGGTACGGCGGGTTGTCGGTCGACGCCGCGCACCCCGGGACCGTCATGGTCAGCACCATCGACCGCTGGTCCCACGGCGACGAAATCTACCGGACCACCGACGGCGGCAAGACCTGGAAGGCCCTCTTGCCCAAGGCCGTACGCGACGACGCCGGCGTGAAGTACCTCTACTGGCACAAGGACGAACCGATCGGGAGGGGCTGGATGGGCGACATCGCTATCGACCCGTTCACCCCGGGGCGGGCGATGTACGTCACCGGGGCAGGGGTCTGGGCGACCGAGGATGCGACCGCCGCGGATGCGGACAAGCCCACCCACTGGACCTTTCTCGACCGCGGGCTCGAGGAGACGGTCATCAAAGGCCTGGTCAGTCCACCGGCCGGACCGCCGCTACTGAGCGTGATGGGCGATCTCTGCGGCTTCCGACACGACGACCTCAACGTGCCCTCGGCCGGCGGGATGTTCGACAATCCGCTGTGCGGCTCGGGCACGGGCATCGACATCGCCTGGAACAAGCCCGAGGTCGTCGCCCGGACCGGGTGGCACGACAAGGGACAATGGGGCGCCTACTCCCTCGACGGCGGCAAGACCTGGAAGCCGTTTCCATCCATGCCAAAGGGCAAGGGAGCGGGCTCGATCGCCGTATCCGCGGACGGCTCGGCCTTCCTGTGGGCGCCCATGGAGGGCCCAGTCGTCTATTCGAAGGACCAAGGCGCGACCTGGGCGCGCGCGGAAGGGCTTCCGAACGCGGAAGCAAGTCCCGATTGGGCGCCGGTCCCATTCCGGCCCGCCGCCGACCGTGTGAACCCGAATAAGTTTTACGTGCTCGACGCCAGAGGCGGCCAAGCCTACTGGAGCACGGACGGCGGTGCCCACTTCACCGCGTCGCCGATGGGGCTGCCATCGCTTGCCGACTACCAGTTCAGTTCCTCCTCGGCGCAGGCCGTGCCCGGTATCGAAGGCGACGTGTGGCTCACCAACCTCAAGGAGCTCAATCACTCGACCGATTCGGGAAAGAGCTACGAGGCCATCGCGAGCGTGAGCGAGGCGAATGCGCTCGGCTTCGGCAAGCCGGCCGACGGCAAGAAGTACCCGGCGCTGTATCTCATCGGCAAGGTGGGCGAGACGCGGGGCTTCTTCCGCTCCGACGACGTCGGTGCCACCTGGGTGCGGATCAACGACGACAAGCACCAGTACGGCTTCTGTGGCGTCATCACCGGCGACCCGCGCGTGTATGGCCGGGTCTACGTGGGCACCGGCGGTCGGGGCATCGTGGTCGGCGAGCCGAAGTAGCTTCCTCTCCCTCTCACGGGCACTTGGCCGGTGTTCCGAGTTGCGATCGCAGCGAGGTGATGGTGCTGCTCCAGTTGCTGGGAACAACCACGTGCGAAATCGCCGTGACCCCGTCGGCGATCCGCGCGTTCAGATTCGTTGCGCTGTCCCAGTTGGCGTCATGGGGCTGAGAGCTGCCGCCGTAGCTGGCATCGGCGATGATCGGCTTCTGCGTGGCATTGTAGACCTGGGCCCATGTGAGCTGCCCGGCGCGAATGTCGGAGCTATTGGCCAGCGTCGCGCCGGCCGAGGTGTTCATGAACGCGAAGTCGCCCATCTGGAGCGCGGCATACCACTGGGTCATGTCCGTCGCCGACATCCAGGGGGAGATGTCCATGGAGAAGACCGAGTTGGGCAGGATGGCCTTGATTGCCGTCACGATCTGGTGCATGTAGTCGCCGGCCTGTTGGAATGTGAGCGGTCCTCCGCTCTGCCGGCTGTCGGAGGCGTACTGGTAGTAGTCGGGCTCCATCAGCCATAGGACAGGGTTCGTCGTTCCCCATGCCGAGGCAACACCCGTGGCGTATTTCTTGTACTGGGCCAGGATGCGATCCGTGAAATGATCGCGGATGTAGGCGGCCCCGGCCGTGCATAGGCTGGCCCCCGACGTCACATTGCAATCCTGCAGATTCTGGTCCCGTCGCGCGGTAAATGCGATGATGTAGCCGTACATGACCGGCAACCGCCCGGCTGCAACACCGCCTGCTTTGCAGTCCGTGAAGAGGTCTGCCAGGTTGAAGTCCTCGCTGCTGCCGGCCCAGGCGGTCACGTACTCCACTTCGGCCTGTGGGCTCGATTTGAACTGTGCGTGATCCTCGCCGAAGTGGAAGCGACATGCACCAAAGACCTTGCCGGCACCCGATCCCGAATTCTTGCATGCGCCAGCCGAGCAAGTGGCTCCGATCAAGCACTGATTGTCACAGCTCCCGCAGTGGTTCGCATCGGTCTTGAAATCGTAGCAGTCTGTTCCACACTGGGTCATGCCCGCGTTGCATACGCACTTGCCGCCACTACACGACTGCGCCGACGAACACTTGACCCCGCAGTTGCCGCAGTTGTTCTGGTCGGCCGAAGTGCTGATGCACTGTTGTGAGCAGAAGAGCTGACCCGAGGGACACGTGCAGACCCCGCCCGAGCAGGACTGGCCGCTGCCGCAGGTCTTGCTGCAATCGCCGCAGTGGTCTGTGCTCGTGCTCAAGTTGACGCAAGCCTGATCGCAGAGGTACTCCCCGGTGGCGCACTTGGCGCTGCAATTCCCTGCCGAGCAAACCTGACCGCTCGCGCAGACCTTTCCGCACCCGCCGCAGTTGCCTGGAGATGAGTTCGTGTCGACGCACGAGCCGTTGCACGACGTCTGGCCTGTTGCACACGCGCCCGATGTGCCGGCTCCGCCACCCGTTCCTCCGCTGGCGCTCGTACCGCCGGTCCCGGTCTTTCCGCCGGTCGCGATCATGCCGCCAGTCGCCGCCGCGCCACCGGTACCGATGCCCGAAGCCCCCCCAGACGTGCTCCCCCCCGTCGCGACCCCACCCGAGCCGGTCGTGCCGCCCGTTCGCGCTCCCCCGTTTCCACCTGCTCCAGTGTCCAACTGGCCGCCCGTCCCACCACCGCCGCTACCGCCGGCGGTGCCGCCCGACGACACGGTCGTCTGGCCTCCGTTTCCGCCGCTGCCCCCCGCTGTCGTTCCCCCGTTGCCTCCGGCTTCGCTCTTCGTGGATGAACAGCCCGCCGCGGTCAACGCAAGGGCCAAGGTCGTCACCAGTACGATGCTGCAGCTGGCTTTGTGCATCCGTTCTCCCTATGTGCAGTGACGTTGCGAACGCCGAAGGCTCAGCTACCGCGAGACGGCGAATGCCGCGCCGAGCTGTCAGATAAGCAGACGCCCGACACGGGTCGCCGGCCCCTCCCGCAACCAGATCGGTGGCATCAGGGCGAGATCTCAGGGCGTGTCGGAATGCGCCTTCTGCTTCTTCTTGTTTCGAGGCTCCTTTTCGCAGCGGAAGATACCCGCAGCGCGAAATCGGTTCAACTGGCGTTCCACGAGGGATAGCTGGCAAACTGAATTCCGATGTCTCTCGCCCTAGAGCCCTTCCGCGCCCTGCTCGGTCGCTTCGCCACCCTGGAAATCAGGCGCTTTGGCGGCCCGGGGGCCTTCCTGGCCGAGAAAGGCTCCGGCACCGAGGCCGCCACGCTGCTGCTGATCGGCCCAGAAATCCCGGACCTGGCGCAGGTGGGCGACGAGGTGGCTGTCTTCGTCGCGCTGGACTCCGAGGGCCGACCGCTGGCCACCACGAGGATTCCCAAGCTGGAGCTTGGCGAGGTGGCCTTCCTTCGGGTGACCGCGTGCACGGAGTTCGGCGCCTTCGTCGACTGGGGCTTGCCCAAGGAACTGCTGGTGCCGTTCGCGGAGCAGACGACGAAAATGCGCGCGGGTGAATCGTACCCGGTTGGTCTCTACATCGACAACAGCGGGCGACTCGCCGGAACCATGCGCGTGACCGAACTGCTCGGCGTGCCCGGCGGCGCCTTCGCTCGCGGCGCCTGGGTGGAGGGCGAAGCCTGGCGCGACGACCCCGACATCGGTCTGTTCGTCATCGTCGAGCGCCGCTTCCTCGGCCTGGTGCCGAGACACGAGCCGCACGCGCTGTCGCGCGGGCAAGCGGCGCGCTTTCGCGTGGCCCACGTACACCCGGACGGCAAGCTCGAGCTCTCGCTGCGCGCCCACGCGCACCAGGAATTGGAAAGGGACGCGCAGAACATCTTGACCCTGCTGGGGCGCCCCGGGGCACCCCAGGTCGGGGACCGTTCGGACCCCGAACAGAATCCGCGCCCTGTTCGGCCTGAGCAAGAAGGCCTTCAAGCGCGCCGTGGGAAGACTGCTCAAAGAGCGCCTGGTCGCCATCGACGAACGGGGCCAGGTACGCGTCCTTTGACCATCCTGCGCCGAAGAGCCCGGCCGCGGTTGCCGTCGCCGCGTCACCTACCGCCGGGCCGATGGCGGGATCTCCCCGTGTTCGTCCAATTTGCGCGCGGCGATGTCGAGCAGCGCCCCCACGCCGTTTTGCACGACCTTCTCGAACTGCGCGGCCCCCTCGGAGGAAACTCCTCCATCGGAGAACAGGCGATCCCTCCAGGCCGCGCGCGCGGCACGACGACGTTCCCGTTCGCGCTTGCGTTCCTCTCGTCGGCGCCTCTGCATCAGCTTGTCGTGCGGGGCCAGGACGTGGCGCAGCCGGAACGCCAGGAAGATGGCGCTGCCGAGTAGCGGCCACTTGAACCAAACGCCGGAGAAGAAGTGCGTGTCGACGTAATAGAAGACGCCGTTCATGACGGCGTGGCTGAGCAAGGAAGCGCCGAAGCGCTTGAGCTGGATGGCGCGCTCCTCGGCGATCTCCCTGGCCTCGTCTTGCTGGGTCAGCTGGCGGTCGCGCGCCTGGGCCAGCTCCGCGGTGGCGCGTTCGAGAGACTCGCGATCGATGCCGACCTCGTCGGCGATGACCACCAGATCGTCGTGATCGAGATGGCCCTCGCGCTCGGCCTGCTTGTCGAGCGCGCGTCTGATGATCTCGTTGACCTCGGCCTGCGAATAGGTCGGCTTCTCGCCGCTCATGGTGCGCCTCCGGCTGGCATGGCCGGAATCCTACCGTGCTTTGGGGGTGGGCGGCGACGCAAGAACTGCGCGAACGCGGTGCACGCAGCGGCACGAGCCGCCCCGCGATCGCGTTCACGACCAACCAGGGCGCGCTACGGGATTGCCGTCCTCCTGGCGATCAAGCTGTCGACGATCGATGGATCTGCCAGGGTCGTGATGTCGCCCATCTCGTCGTGTCTGCCGGCCGCGATGTTGCGCAGGATCCGGCGCATGATCTTGCCCGAGCGCGTCTTGGGCAGACCGGGCACGATGAGCACGATGTCGGGGGTGGCGAAGGGGCCGATGTGGTGGCGAACCTCGTTCTTGAGCTCCCCTAGCAGCTCGGGGCTCTCCTTCCACCCCTCGTTGAGAATCACGAAGGCGAAGATGCCCTGACCCTTGATCTCGTGAGGGTAGCCGACCACGGCGGCCTCGGCGCACCCAGGGTGCGTAACCAGGGCGCTTTCCACCTCGGCGGTTCCGAGGCGGTGCCCCGACACGTTGATGACATCGTCGACGCGGCCGGTGATCCAGTGGTAGCCGTCCTCGTCGCGCCGGCAACCGTCCCCGGTCAGGTAGTAACCGTGGTAGGGCCGCAGGTAGGTCTGGATATATCGCCCGTGGTCGTTCTGGATGGTTCGGGCCATGCCGGGCCAGGGCCGTTTGATGGCGAGCAGACCCGAGACGCCGTTGCCTTCGATCTCGTTGCCCTGCTCGTCGAGGAGCACGGGCTCGATGCCGAAGAAGGGGAACGTCGCCGATCCTGGTTTCAAGACCGTCGCTCCCGGCAAAGGCGCGATCATGATGCCTCCGGTTTCCGTCTGCCACCAGGTATCCACCACGGGGCAGCGACCCTCCCCCACCACATCGTGGTACCAGCGCCAAGCCTCGGGATTGATGGGTTCGCCGACGGTGCCGAGAATGCGCAGCGAGGATCGATCGTGGGCCTTGACGAAGCTGTCGCCCTCGCGGGCCACGGCGCGAATGGCGGTGGGCGTGGTGTAAAGCTGGGTCACGTGGTGTCGTTCCACGAGATCCCAGTAGCGGCCGGCGTCCGGGTACAGGGGCACGCTCTCGAAGAGCAGGGTGGTGGCGCCATTGCAGAGCGGACCGTAGACGACGTAGGAATGACCCGTGATCCAACCCACGTCGGCCACGCAGGCATAGATATCGCCGTCGTGGTAGTCGAAGACATAGCGGTGCGTGAGAGCGGCCTGAAGCAGATACCCGGCCGTGGTGTGCGCCACACCCTTGGGCCGGCCGGTGCTCCCCGAGGTGTAGAGGAGAAAGAGCGTATCCTCGCTATCCATGTGCTCGATGGGACAGTAGGGCCGCTCGCCGTCCATGGCTTCGCGCAACCAGATATCGCGCTGTGGATAGAAGGGCACCTTGTTGCCGGTTCGGCGCGCCACGAACACCGTGCGCACGGTGGGGCAGGCCATCACCGCTTCGTCCACGGTTCGCTTGAGCGGTATGGTCTTCCCGCCACGCACGCCCTCGTCGGCGGTGATGACGGTCGTGCAGCGCGCGTCGTTGATGCGATCGCGCAGGCTCTCGGCCGAGAATCCCGCGAACACGACATTGTGGACTGCTCCGATGCGCGCGCACGCCAGCATGGCGTAGACCGCCTCGGGAATCATCGGCATGTAGATGGCCACGCGGTCGCCTTTGCGCACGCCGTTGTGGCGAAGCACGTTGGCCAAGCGGCAGACTTCGCGCTGCAATTCGCGATAGGTGACCTTCATGCCCTGGCCAGGCGCGTCCGACTCCCAAATCAGCGCCACCTGATCGCCCCGCGTGTCCACGTGTCGATCGACGCAGTTGTGGCACGCGTTGAGGCGGCCGCCCAGAAACCAAGCCACCTGGCCGTGTTCGAAATCGCAGTCGCTGGCCTGACTGAAAGGGTGAAACCACGTCAGCATTTCCTCGGCGCGCTTGCGCCAGAAGGCGTCCGGATCGGCGAGGCTCTCCGCGTGCAGCTTGCGATACTCCTCGGGGGAAGAAATGTACGCTTTCCGACCGACAGCGGCGGATGGCGCGTGGGTGACGATTTCGAGCTTGGACGATGTCGCGGGCATGGAAGTCCTTCTTGCGCGGTGGCCTCTCTTGGATGCTCCGTGCCGGATTTCGTTGCGAGGAGAACGCCTGGCTCGTGGGAGCACAAAAGAACAAGGGGCGCAAAGCACCGAGAGTGGCTACAGCTTCTGGAACACTCTTACGTAGTCGATCTCGTACTGGACCGGGAAGCTGGTGCCCGACGGGTCGCCACCGTTGTCGCCGCCGATGGCGAGGTTCAGGATCATGGTGACTTTTTGCTTGAAGGGGCTGGTGCCGTCGGAATTGAGCATGCTCGATAGGGGCACGGCGTTCATCAGCGTGTCGTCGAGGTAGAGGTTGATGTTCTGGTCGTCCCAGTCCATGCGCCAGACGTGGAAATTGGACGACCAGTTGGCCCCGAGCGACGAGATGGCCTTGGTCGACGAGTCCCACTTGGCGGTCCAGCGCGTGGCGGTGCCGCAGGCGACGTTGGCCAGCACGTTGCCCTTGTAGTACTCCATGATGTCGATCTCGCCGTTCGACGGCCACTCCCCGCTCACTCCGAGGGTCCACCAGGCCGGCCACATGCCCGAGCTGGTTGGGATCTTGGCGCGCATCTCGAAACGGCCGTACTGCCAGCTTTGCAGGCCCGAGGTGGTCATGCTGGTCGAGGTGTAGTCGGCGTATTGCCGGCTGGTCTTCCAGTCCGAGCTGCCGGCCTGGTAGTTGGGATTCGCGACCTGCTCCTTGCGGCCCTCGATGATGAGCACACCGCCCTTCACGGTGGCATTGTCGGGCTGGTACCACTGGAGCTCGTTGTTGCGCACGAAGCCCTTCTCGTAGTTCCAGTTCTTGGGATCCGGCGTGCCGTCGGTGTTGAACTCGTCGGACCAGACCAACTTGTAGCCGTCTGGCACGTCGATGCCGGCGTCATCCGGGCTGGACGGGGCGATGTCGGCGAGGGGCGCATCGTTCTGCGCGGGGCCGGCATCGTGCGCGCTGTCCCGGGGCGCGTTGGTGTCGGCGGCCAGATCCCGACCGGTGGCGCCGTCGCTGCGAACCGTTCCGCTATCCGCCCCGGCGTCGGGCGCGCCGCCGCCGGTGCCGGTGCCGCCGGTGCCGCCGGTCCGGCCGCCGGTGCCGGTGCCGCCGGTGGCGAGCGCGCTGCCGCCGGTGCCGGTCGTGCTCCCGCCGCTGCCCGGGGTCCCGCCGCCGCTACTGGAGGTGGCACCGCCGGTGGCGGTGGGGTTCCCGCCCGTCGCGGTCGTGCTGCCACCGGCGCCGGTCGTCGTTCCGCCCGCGCCGCCACTGCCGGCCACGCTGGCATCCGGCGCGCCTCCGTTCGATGTGGACTTGCCGCAGCCGAGGAAAACCACAGTCAGCGCGGCCGCGATGGCCACGGCAAAGCGGCTGTGACGAGCGAGCGAGGCCTTCATTTCATTCCTCCTGACGGCGGCCGGATCGCGGCACCTTCGCGGCAAGGCTACCACTGACGCCCGCTGAGAGCACCTGGCGGAGTTAGGCGAAAAGGTGCCTGCCGAGCTGTATCCGAAGACATTCCGCACTTTGTGTTAGCAAGAGCGGCATGCTGGACGCCACCAGGGTCGGGTTGACGCAGTTCCGCCTCGGTCCCCCTAGTTGGAACCGCCAGGCTTTCTCGGGGCAGGCGATCGCGCGGTCTTGACCCTTGCGACGGCAAATCCTTGCTCGGCGGCCCGCCGTCGCTGACGACGGAGGAGCAAAGCAAGGGCGGCTAGCAGCAGCGCTACCATCGCCAAACTCGAGTGTCCGGCATCGCTTCCGATGGCGCAGCCACTCGATCCGCTGCCACCGTGCGTTCCACCCGAGCTGGCGCCAGCGTTGCCACCGGTGGCGGAAATGCCGCCGCTGCTTACGGCTCCGCCATTTTCAGAAACCCCGCCGCTGCCGTTCGTTCCACCCGTGGCGGTTGTGGTACTGCTCGGCGTGCTCCCGCCAGTGCCAACTGCGCCGCCGCTGCCGACGGCACCACCCTTCGAGCTGCTACCTCCGGCACCCGTTGGGCCGCCGGTCCCCGGCGCGCCACCGCCGCTGAAGGCGCCCCCCGTCCCCTGCGCGCCACCGCCGCCCAAGTTGCCGCCAGTCGTCCCCGCGCCGCCGGTACCGGAAGCGCCGACGTCACGGCCACCATCGCCTCCGCCAGATCCGCCATCCTTGCCGCCCGTGGAGCCGCCAGCCCCAGACGTTCCGCCCGATCCAGACGTCCCGCCCGACCCAGATGTCCCGCCCGTGCCGCCGGATTGACCGCCACCGGGAACAGCACCGGGACAAGCTACCGTTTCCGGATCCTGCCCACCCGCCTTGTCGATGCCGAAATAGGCAGCCAGGGTGGGTCCGTCGAGGGACACGGTGTGCCCGGTGTTGGCCAACACGAAGGTCTCATAGACCGTATAACAAGAATTCTTCCAGAACTGGTGTGTGGTCCCGCTCTTGGGCGTGTTCTGCTCGGTCCCCGTCGGGGTCTCGCTCAAACCAAGGAGGTTCGTCCACTCTTTGATATCCTCGGCCACGTTCTTGTAATTGAGCGTGGTGTCGCTCGCGCCATGCCAATGCTGCAGGCGCGGGCGATGTCCGGTGTAGCCAGGGAAATAGGAACGAACCAGGTCTCCCCACTGCTGCCCGGTCTTGACGACCGTGCCGCCCGCGCAGGTGCCACTCCACTGGCCGGTGCCGTCGGCCGGCTTGCCAGTGACATCGTTGTACCCGTCGCCCCAGCAGCCGCAGGGGACCCCCATAATCGACACGCCGGCCATGAAGACGTCGGGATACACGCCGAGCAGGGCCTCGGTCATGATTCCTCCCGATGAGTCGCCCGCCACGTACACCCGGTCGGCGTCGGCGCTGTACTTGGAGATGACGTATTTCACCATCTGGACGACGGCGCCCGTGTCGCCTCCGCCGCCGTGCTTGAGGGATTTAACCGACCCCGCATCCCAACAGTTTTCTCCAGTGGCTTCCGGATAGATGATGATGAAGCCGTTGCTATCGGCAATCTTCTCGAGGCTTGCCATCGAGCTGTGACTCGAAGCAGCGTTTCCCTGACAGTGGTGGCAATACACCACGATGGGAGGCTTGCTCGCGACGTTGCTGGGGACATAGTCGTACATGTTGACGTAGGTCGGCAGGCCGGTAACCCCCTGCTGCCAGTCGCTCTGGTTGACCTCCCCGTACCCCGCCCATGCGGGCGTAGCAGCGAGCAGTCCGACGGAGATCGATGCGACCGCGAGAGCGTGAATTCGATCTCCATTCATGTCTTGGTACCCCTTCCTTGCAAGCTGACGTCGACAACCTGGTCGTCCGTGCTGGCGTCGTGATCCCTGTTGGCGCAAGAGCCTGACGGAATATACCTCGTTCTGGTCGAAGAGCCAGGGGCCGGCGTTCCTCGGGAGACTACGATGTCGCGCGCGACGCAAGCGCGCGAGATCCGGCAGCTCGCAAAGTCATGATCCCACCCACGATGAGCGCAATCCCGATCGGTAGCGCGAGATAACTCTCCAGCTTCGAACCGAACCCGACAATGTCCAGCACCGTCGAGAGGCGAAGCGAAAAGATGCTGAACCGCCAGCTGGCCCGGAGTAGCAGGACACCATCGACGAGAGAGAGCAGTCCTGCAACGAGCGCAAGCACGCCCGCCAGACGATAGGTCCGGATCAACGCGCAGAGACCGGTCAGGAATGTGGGAACGGCCATCGTGATGATCATGAGCAGTACCTTCGCGATGACACGATTGAATCGGCCGCGAGGCCAGCCCTCCTCGGCGATGCCGTCGGCGATTGCCAGAAGCAGGGGGGTAAGGAGCATCATTCGCAGCACGAAGAAGATCCGCCAGGCGCGCAACGTCGGATGCTTCTCGCGGCCGAGGAGCCACAAGGCTGCCACGGCAGACGCACAGAACAGCCCGGCGCCGATCAGGCTGCGATAGAGCGGAGGGACGTGCAGCAGCGAGCGGAGCGCGGCGAAGAGGGGCAAAAAGCCAATTGCCCAGACCACGAACGCGATCTTTCGCAGGCCAAGGTTCCGTTCTTTTGTCGGCGACGGCATCTGTGCATCCGGTTCTGTCGTTGCCATGCTTCTCTCTCCCGAGGTGAACCTGAATCCTATAGAAACCCTACCGTTTCGGCAAACGCGCTAAACGCGGCTTGCGCTCAACGTTCACTTCCATACTCTGGCCGTCGACGGCGTGTGGGCCCGACAAGCCGATGGCTGCCTGCTCTTCCACCCGCTGCCCGCACCCAGCGACGAGGATGTTGCCAGAATCGCCCGGGCCGTCTGTCGCAAGGTCGGGCGTTTGCTCGCCCGCCAGAAGAGAAGCGACGACGGCCAGACCTCGCTGCTCGACGAGCTGGCCAACGCCTCCGTGCAAGGCCTGGTTGCGACAGGCCCGCGCCGCGGCTGCCGCGTGCTTCGCCTGGGCACAACCGGCGAGGATGCCGACGCCACCATCACCGGCAAGCGTTGCGCCGAGGTCGCGGGGTTCAACGTTCACGCGAACACCTCGGCTCGCGCGGGCGACCGCGAGCGTTTGGAGATCTTGGTGAGGTACCTGGCGCGCCCGCCGATCGCCAACGACCGCCTGGTCGAGTGGAAAGCCGCCAAGCTCTGCTCGGCGCGGACCATCGCGGGAAGGTTTGGGAGCCCTCCCAGGGTTCCCAGTTCAACGCAGCTGCCCGACGGGCGTTTGGCCCTGAAGTTCAAGCAAGTCTGGCGGGATGGCACCACGCACGTCGTATTCACGCCGCATGAGCTGATCGAGAAGCTCATTCCCCTGATCCCTCGCCCACGAGCGCATTTGGTGCGCTACCACGGCATCCTTGGCCCCGCGGCCGAGTACCGTGACAGGGTGGTTCCAGACTCAGCTCGGGTGGAGTATGGGCGCGGGGAAGCTCCGGCCGAGCCGCGCAAGATCGACCCGAGCGGCATTCCGAGGCTAAACCGGCTGCCCCGGGCGGTCTTGCTCAAGAGGGTGTTCGATCACCCTATCAACTACAGCTCACACCGAGGATCTGACAGGTCCAGTGCGGGTCACCCACCCGTTCCACCCGAAGTTCGGGCAGGAGCTCGACGTGATTGTTCGCCGGTACAGCTGGGGTGAAGATCGGGTCTTCTACCGCGAGCCAGCCGGAAACCTAGCGTCGCTGCCCTCTCGCTGGACGAGTGTCCTGCCCGAGGATCTGTTTGTTGTCGTGGCGGCCGGCCGGTCTCGGTTTCGGGTGCGGGATTTGATCGATCTCACCGCACTGGTGGGGAGGCTCCGCAGGTGAGAGCGACGCGCGTAGCGGCGGAAGTGTGTAAGGCCATTTTTGCCGTCTGTGTAATTGTGATTATGCCGTCGTGTGGTCAGGGTGGCACTTCAAATGGCACGATGAGTTGGCACTACAGCGTCTGCATCCACTGCCCTGCCTGGCGATTTTGGGTTGACATCTCTACTTGCAACGGCGTTAATAGAGTTACACTGCCTTCCGGTCACCCTGGAGACGCCCATGAGCAAGACCAAACCCTCCGACCCCAAGCTCGCAGCCCTGCGACAGCAGGGCTGCCTCAATCCCCATCCGGACAAGGTCGCCGATCCGATCTTCGCCTCCTCCGACTTCTTCGACCCCCGCGATCTGGTCCAGGTCAAGTACGAGATGGTGCGGCGTGTGCGCGTGGACGGACAGCCTGTCAGCCACAGCGCGGCCGCGTACGGATTCTCACGTCCCGCGTTCTATCAAGCGCAAACCGTTCTCGACCGCGGCGGCCTGGCGGCTCTGGTGCCGAGAAAGCCAGGACCGCGACGGTCGCACAAGCTGAGCACGGACGTGATGGAGTTTCTACAGCGAGAGCGGTCCACGGATTCGTCGCTGCGCCCGCCGGACTTGGCACGCCTGGTTCTGGAGCGTTTCGGCCGCAAGGTTCATCCTCGCAGCGTCGAACGGGCGCTCACACGACAGGAAAAAAAACGGCGGTGATCCTTTCGCCCGCGGCAACGGGTGGCAGCGACACCGCCATCGCGGAGTACGAAGAGTTGCGCTGTCGCGTTCTCGCGGGAGCCGGCGCACGCGACTGCGACCTTGGACAGCTGTTTCTTCTCCGCGAAGGGATCGTCGCCTGGATAGCCCACGGAACGACTTCTACGGCGCCGGCAAATCTCACGGCAGATCGGGACAGTGACGTGACAGCACCGGTCCTTTCCGACGAGATCCACGCCGGCATGGTGCGTGTGTTGGCCAACATGGCCTTGGCAGTAGGACGAAGGGAGATGACGACATGAGATCCGAAGGACATCAGAAAGTCACCACCAGCCACCTCAAGCGGGATGCCTATCTGTACGTCAGACAATCGACAGTCCGGCAGGTCATTGAGAATACCGAGAGCACGCAGCGGCAGTATGCTCTCCGCCAGCGTGCTGTTGCTTTGGGCTGGCCAAACGATCGGGTCATCGTCATCGACACAGATCTCGGCCAGTCAGGAGCTTCCGCGGTCGACCGCGTGGGTTTCCAGAAGCTCGTGGCCGAGGTCGGGATGGGGCACGCTGGTATCGTGCTTGGCTTGGAGGTCTCTCGACTGGCGCGCAATTCCACTGACTGGCACCGATTGCTCAAGATCTGCGCACTGACCGACACCTTGATTCTCGACGAGGATGGCATCTACGACCCCGCGCACTTCAACGACCGGCTGTTGCTCGGGCTCAAGGGAACGATGAGTGAAGCCGAGTTGCACGTCTTGCGAGCTCGCCTGCGCGGCGGCATCATCAACAAGGCGCGCCGGGGCGAATTGCATTGTCGCCTACCTGTTGGCTTCGTCTACGACGGTGGCGGGCGCGTCGTCCTTGATCCGGACAAGCAAGTGCAAGAGAGCGTGCGATTGCTGTTCGCGACTTTCGCACGAACAGGGGCAGCGCATGCCACGCTCAAGTACTTCCGACAAGAGAAGCTGCTATTCCCCACACGTCTGGGTGCCGGGGCGAGCAAGGGTGAGCTGGCTTGGACGCCGCTCAGCCTGGCACGCACTGCCAGCATCCTGCACAACCCGTGGTATGCGGGCGCGTACGCATTCGGTAGAAACCGCTGGCGAAAAAGACCGGACGGAAGCAACTCCTGCCGACGAGAACGCTTACCGCGCGCCGAGTGGCTTGCTCTGCTTCGGGATGCCCACCCCGCGTACATCTCATGGCAAGAGTACGAGCGCATCGACCAGCGCTTACAGGCCAGTGCCAAGTCCCTCGGCTGGGAGCGAGGCCGGGAATCTCCTCGTGAGGGTCCAGCCCTGTTGCAAGGACGCACGATCTGCGGACTCTGCGGCTGCCGAATGGGCGTTCACTACAACACTCGACGCTCAGGTCAGCTCATTCCCAACTATGTGTGCTCCGGACACGGCCGTCTCCTTGGCGACGGCTCATGCCAGAGCATTCTGGGAACGGAAATCGACGCAGCCGTCAGCAAGTTGCTGGTCGAGGCCGTGACACCGATGGCGCTCGAAATGACCCTCGCCATCCAGCAGGAGATCGCGGCCCGCCTCGACGAGGCCGATCGGCTGCGCCACCGCCAAGTCGAGCGAGCCCAGTACGAGGCTGACCACGCCCGCCGTCGCTACATGCAGGTGGATGGCGCCAACCGGTTGGTCGCGGATTCACTGGAAGCAGAGTGGAACGCCAAGCTGCGTGCGCTTTCCAAGGCCCAGGAGGAATACCTGCGCCAGCACGAGGCCGACCGACTCGCCGTCGGCAAGGATGAACGCCAGCGCATCCTCGCTCTCGTCACGGATTTCCCCGCCGTCTGGCGTGACCCCAATACGCCCCAGCGCGAGCGCAAGCGCATGCTGGCGCTTCTGATCGAAGACATCACCCTGATCAAGCGGCGCGAAATCACCGTGAAGATCCGCTTCCGCGGCGGTGCAACCACTACCTTGACACTGCCTCGTCCACTCACGCCCCAGCAACTGCGTGCCACACATCCCGAAGTCCGTCAGCAGATCGACGCCCTCCTCGACGAGTACACCAACGCTCAGGTCGCCAACCAACTCAACAAGCAACAGATGCGCACCGGCACTGGCGAGTCCTTCGATGCCGTGAGCGTCCAGTGGGTACGCTTCTCGGCCAAGCTCAAGAGTCTCAAGGAACGACTCATCGAAGCTGGCTGGCTGACAAGTAAGCAGGTCGCTGCCCTGCTCGGCGTCAGCCTTTCGACCGTTAGTAGTTTGCGCAACAAGGGGCGCCTCAAGGGACGTATATGCAGCGACAAAGGCGAGTGGCTATACTGGCCATCCGACATCCCCACAAGTCCTTCACCAACACCAACTGTTACATCCACTGCGAGAGGTGCAATATGAAAAGCGATCCTTCGGCTTTGAGATTGTCTGCACCAAGTGCAAGGTGCCGCTCCGCCTCATCGCCCTCATCAAGTCCAAAGATGTCGCCAAGAAGATCCTGACTGCCATGCACCTATCGACGGAGGTCCCAGAGATCCACCCCAGCGTGCCCGCCACGCGGGGAGACGGGCGGAGGCAACGACTGGCTGAACTGATCAAGGCGACCTCGGCGGGGACGCGATGGGGTAGACTGCGTCTCGTGGTCCCCACCGGGTCTTCAGCGCGCCAATCAGGCGGTCCAACCCGCTTGTCGGGCCGTCCCACCGCGGACCGAGTTGTGGCAGCATGAGAAGGAAGGGGTTCTCGCACCGGAACTACCCCCTTCGATTGGGCTATGCACAAAAAAAAGACAAAATGAAAGGGGTAAAATTATGAAAATTTTAGTGAAAAAGAACATCAAAAAGGTTCTGAGAGTGGTGACTATCCTTGCGCTGATACTGACCACCGTCTTAATCCCAAGCTCGGTAGGAGCTTATGGCCCATCCGTCATGTACACACCGCCGGCAGGGGCACCGGCGCCGGGCGCCTTGTATGCAAGAGCCATGCAGGCAAGCAATGGCAAGATGTATGCAACCTTTGAACAGTACACAACGGGAGTATCGGTATTCCCTATCTACGAAAGCACAAACAACGGCCAAAGCTGGACTAAAGTTGGTGACGTAAAAGACACACATAAGGGAGTCGGCATGAGGTGGGAACCTCAGCTCTACGAACTGCCCCAGGCTATAGGCGGTATGGCTGCAGGCACACTCCTTTGTGCCGGTCTTGTTCTTCCCTATGACCGTTCCTTCTGTGAAATCGATTTGTATATGAGCACCGATTCGGGAAGGAACTGGACGTATGTGAGCACTATTGCAGAAGGTAAAGTTGCAACTCCTGGCAACGACCCGGTTTGGGAGCCGTTTTTACTTGTTGCAAATAACAAGCTTATCTGCTATTATTCGGACGAGCGTGATGCCGCCTACAGCCAGAAATTGGTGCACCAGACAACTACAGACGGTGTGAACTGGAGCAGTGTAGTCGATGACGTTGCGATTAGCGGCCAAAGGCCCGGCATGGCCTCGGTAGCCAAAATGTCTAACGGAAGCTACATAATGACCTATGAAATAATAGGAAATCCCAGTGGTGCATACTACAAAATTTCCTCAAATCCTGAAAGCTGGAATGCAGCAAACACGGGAACTGTTTTTGACGCCAACGGTAGCGGTCCATATTGCGTCAATGCGAACGGAACAGTGATTTTAAGCAGTGGAGGCAACAATAACCTCTATACAAACACCAATAATGGGACAGGCGGTTGGTCACAGATAAGCTCCACTATTGGAGCATGCTATTCGCGATGCATTGTACCGCTTAGCAACGGACGTTTGTTTGTGATAGGAGCGGGATGGAATGGTAGTGGCTTGAATAATGTTACCTATGGTGATATGGCCGGGTCGTGGGGGTCGTGGGCCGATGCGGGGGCAAGCGATGCGAATTCAGGCGACCTAGTGAGCGTGGGTGACCGGCCCGACGACAGACAAGACACGGCCAGAAGCGATGGCGCATTCGGACCGGACAGCCCGCTGGGGTCGGGCGGCGTCGCTGGCAGGGACGGGGGAGGCGGTGGCGTCTCAGGAACCGGCGGTATGGTCGGAGCTGGCGGATTCGGCTCTGGCGGCGCGGGCGGGAATTCCGGGTCCGGCGGCACAACCGGCAACGGTGGCTTGGGTGGCCAGATCGGTTCGGGTGGTAGATCATCCGGCGGGGTCGATGGCGGTGGGCTTACCGCGGGTCAGGGTGGCGTCACTTCTGGGGGCGGCGGCGCGGGTGGTCTCACCACGGCGGCAGCCGGCGGGACCGCTGGGCGGTCAGCGAGCGCCAGCGGCGGCAGCTCGACCTCCACTGGACACAGCTCCGGCACTTCGGGATGCAATTGCCAGATCGATGGTCAGACCCGGCAGTCGCAACAGATCCCAATCGTAGCTATCTTTGCTCTCGCAGGATTGCGCGCGACCCGACGGAGAGGGCAGAAACTCGGCGCACACACGGGTCTCGGATCGGCTTCGACTTGGCCGGCCAGAGTCTTCAATACTCCTGCGTCACCGAGTGAACGGTCAAATCGCCTGGCCGCTGCCGGTGCTGCCAGGAACGGATGGAAGGTCATTCTGGGCAGGTGCGGACCGGAGAAGAACTAGGAATCCTGCTTCGACTTTCCCGCCAACGATGATGCTCGATTTCCACTTGTGTGCCCGGCAGCATGCCCACGAGCGTCGCAGCCAGAATCGACGACGGACTTTAGCGGGATTTGCTACCCTGACGTCATGCAACCAGTTGCTGGTGCCCAGGAACTGGAATTTCGATGTGCGACCTTCGCGGATCTCACCGATGTCGTCGTCCTGGTCGAGAGCGCCTATCGCGGCGACGCGAGTCGTGCGGGGTGGACCACCGAAGCCGATTTGCTCGACGGTCAGCGCACCGATGCCGAGGAACTTGCGAGTATTCTTCAGGACACCGACGCTCGCTTGTTGTTGGCCACGCGCGGTGGGGAAATCATGGGATGCGTTCTGTTGCGGCGGGAGGCAACAGGCGCGTACATCGGCATGCTCGCCGTGCGCCCGTTCCTTCAAGCACTGGGAATTGGCAAGCGACTCCTGGCCGAGGCTGAGAGGGGAGCTCGCGTTGAGTTTGGGGCTGAGCGGTCGAGGATGACCGTCATCGAGCAACGCCAAGATCTCATCGCTTGGTACGTGCGCCGAGGCTATTTCGTTACGACGCGCACCGAACCCTTTCCCTACAACAATCCTCGCTTCGGATTGCCCAGGCGGACGGACTTGCGATTCGTCGTGCTCGAAAAGGCCCTCGTCTAGAAGACCGACGGCAGCGGGATCAGGCATTATCAGACATCTGCGTCGCCATGGCGACATGGGACAATGGCGCTAGAAATGACTACCGGCCCGCAAGGACTCGAGTCTCGCTCGCGCACGATTCGTGGACGTGGACGCGGTCGAGGCCGACTACGACTTCGTGGCCCAGGCGTCCCGGTCCAGGATCTCGCTGGTGAACGCCTCGATGGATACGAGAGCCGCATCGGACCGGTCATCGATGCTGACCTCGAGGTAGTAGCGCCCGATGAAGGCTTTGGCCGGATAGGTGGTGGGGAGGCCCATGTCGACCACGGCGTTGGGCCTGGCGCCAAGAGGGTCGTTCGGGTCGGTGTTGCTGATCACGATGCGCGACACGGGCAGGTCGTAGTTGAAGATGGACTCCGCGTTGTCGCTGTTGCCCATGTCGTGGATCGCCACCTGCATGTCCAATCCGCCCTGGTCGTATGTCGCATACACCGAGCCCTGCCAGCCGCGATCGATGTACTTGGGGGCGGCACCGTCGATCTGATTGTAGAGCTGGGTATCGGTGCTCACCACGGTAGGCGGGCCGATCCGAACCCAGCTTTCGACCTCGTTGTCCACTGGCAACATGCCGGGCAGCGAATGATCAGGTATCCCCGAGCAGCCCAGGGCGAGACTACCCAGAAGCCCATAGGCAAGCCCGATCGCCGCGCGCCACCAGGACTTGTCCATAGTCACAAGGCTAGCTGACGGCCCACGCCACTGTCAACTCTCCCCCGCATCTCCTTGCATCGCCGGCGACAAGCCAGGTACCTTGTTGTCGTCACAACCCATGGCGATCGCCACTGTCATCAACCTTGCATTGTGGGCAACCTGGCTCGCGTACTGGATCGTCGCCGCGCGGTCAGCGCCCCGCGGAGCATCGTTCGAGCGTCGCGGCTCGCGCTTCCTCCATCTTGGCGCCGCGCTGGCTTCCGTGGCCTTGCTGGTATTTCGCCCCATCCACGTGCGGCTGCCCGGCGCCGCCGGGATCGAGGCCGCTGGCGATCTGCTCACCGGCCTCGGATTGGCCTTCGCGATCTGGGCTCGCCTTCATCTGGGACAACAGTGGAGCGGGCGCGTCGAGGTGAAGCCAGGACACCGCGTGGTACGCAGTGGCCCCTACGCCTGGGTTCGCCACCCCATCTACGCGGGCATCCTGCTGGCCATCGCCGGCAGCGCTCTCGTCGCACGCGAGCTGACCGCCGCCCTCGCCGTCGTCATCATGGCAGCAGCCTACTGGCGCAAGGTCCGCATGGAGGAGGCCGTCCTGCTCCAATCCTTCGGGCCCGAATACCAAGCCTACCGGCGCGAAGTCAAAGCGCTGGTGCCCTTCATCGTCTGAGTCGCAAACTCCGAGCGGGCCGTCGTGCTTTCCCGCTACCAGCTCCCGCCGGGTGCGAAGGCAACCCTCACCTGGCAATTCGCATTCTGGAGAAAGCCGGCCTCCGGGATGTTCGACATCGTCTTACCGCGAGCTCGCCGCCGCAGCCACGAGCTGCAAGAAGAAGAAACGGTAGCCTTCCATCAGCCAGTGCACAGGTGGATGTGGTCTCGCGCACACTGCATCAGCGCGTGGCGGTCATGGAGAGTTCGGGGAGGTCGCTGCGACACCTTCCGCACGAAGAATGACCTTGTCGATGCAGCAACGGAGCCCATCGGCAGAAGCGCGTGGCGCCGAGAAGTAATCCTCGACTCCACGTTGGGCTGGCTGGCACGCGGTCTTGGCGGGGGACGCGAACGTGATCACCGAGGACGTGAAGATCACGTCGGACACGGGCGTCGAGCTGTACTCTTCGACCACGAATTCGGCCATGTTCTGCCCCTGGCCGAGCAAGTCGATGGCATACGACACGGATTGGGACGTGCGACGGTTGGTTACGGTTTGAGTCCAGGAAGTGCCCTGGAGCGCGAAGACCAGATCGAGGTCGTCGCCGACCGCAACGGTCATGCCCGGACCACCGTGGCAGTCGTGGTAGGCGGAATAGTTGGGCGAGGATGACGTAATATTGGTGTTTACGTACTGTCCGGAAATCCACCACGACTTGTACGATTGTGCGGGTGAACCCGGGGCACAGGTCGGGCCCCAGGTCAGGACCGGTTGCAGGACTCCATTGTCCAGGACATCGAAGTTCGTGCTCGCGTGGATCGGTTGTAGTCCAGGCCAAAGGAAGAGCGTTCCGCTAGCGGGCGGCGTGGCCGGCACCGAGAGCACGGTGCGAAATTCAACCACTTGGTTGTTGCTGTTCGTGGGAGCGGTGAGAAGCACCCAGCCGTAGCCGCTGGTCGTGGTTCGCGCCGACGTGCTCGCCGCGTACGTGGTGCCGCCGGCGCACGGGTCGGTGTCCGGCACCGCGTCTTCCGAGCCCCCATCGCCGGCGTCTTTCGACGACGCGTCCGAATCGCGGAGGTCGGGGCCGACATCCGTGCTGGCGTCTGTTCGCCGGCCTGGACCGTCCAGGCGACCGCCATCGCTCGGGGCGGTAACGACATCCCCACCCGTTTCGGGGCCGACGGCAGTCCCCAAGTCCGCCTTGCTTCCAACCTCAGGCGGCGCATCGGAACCGAAGGGTGCGGTCGACGAATCTCTGTCCATCTGTTCGTCAGAGCTGCGGGTAAGGTCGCGGCCGGCATCCCTGTCTTGTTCGCTTTGGGAGTCGCCCGCGTGGTCAGCGGCCGCCGACGAGTCCGAGAGCAAACCCAACTCAACCCCTGAGTCCTTGGCGCTGAACGAGGTTCTGCCGCCTCCGTTACAACCCGCCAATCCTGCCGCCCACACGGCGACGGCAACACAACCCAGAGCCGTGCAACCGAGTCTGCCATCGCTGCGGAGGCCAGTGGCCTTGTGCCGACCAGACAAAATGGGTTTCACACTAACATCGGGCAAAATTCCCGTCCACTCACTCCGGCAGCAGCTTACCTTTTCAGACGCGACAGAGCTGGAAAGGAGACGACAGGAAGAAGCACACGGATAGGGGGCATCGCACCACCGTCACGTACCCGGGCGATCCAGTCCAGGGCTACGGCGGAACCGGGAGGCATGGTGACGGTGGCTTTCAGTCGCCCCGCGGGAACCAGTCGTTGGCCAAAATGCTCGGCCCCATCACTGGCGTGGGCTGGTCGCCGTCGTGGGGAATCCGCGCGCGCGTACGGCCCGAGACCGGCTGGTGGCTTCTGACACCGCCGGCCGGAGCAGCCTCAGCGCCAGCAACCTTGCAGCTCGCCGGCCACGGTCTCGGCGCAGCCGTTGCCCCCGGTGATCCCGGCGAGCTTGAAGTGCAGCGTGCCGTCGTCCGAAATGTGGACCTTGGTGCCGTCACCCAGGCAGTAGCTCTGGCTGGCCAGGACCCCGCTGCTCGGCATGAGCAAGGTACCCGTGGCGTCGGTGGTCTCGCCGTCCATCATCGTCTTCGTCCATTGTAGGTCCAGCTTGGTGCGAGAGGGATCTATCGCCAACGACACCATCTGGGTGCTGAACTCACCGGTGCCAAGCTGGGTCATGCCGCTGCCGCTGTTGATCATGCTCTCGCGGATGTCGATGGTTTGGCCGTCGAGCTGCCCCACCAGACGAAACTCGTCCTCGGCGCAGGCGATCCATCCTTCGTCGGAGGAGCCGCCGTCGCCACACCCGGTGTGCGGGAGCACCACCGACGTCGAGAAGAGCAGGGCGAGAAGCGCGGGATTTCGCATGGCCATTGGCACCCTTCTTTGTCTCCTGTCCATCCTGACGCTCCTTCCACCTATTCGATGCGACAGTAGAAGCCATTCGTGGTCAGGGTTCCGCCGCCCGACCTCACCTCGACGCCGGCCTGAACGCCGGTCACGTAGCGCGTGTTCGGAATCCGACCGCGAGTGACCAGGTCGTTCATGAACGCCATGACGTTCATCGTGGCTGACGAGGTGTTGCCGGTCCGCACGTACGAGTGAACCGGCCACCCGACATTGCCTTCCCAAAGGGTCCAGGTGGCGCCTGCAAGCGAGATCCCCGATGCGTAGGTGGATCCTGCGGGCGCGGGATTTCCCGCCTCATTCAGCCAGATCATGATCTCGTCGGATTGGCCGCCGCTCGATGGTGGATTGGCGCTGGTGTGCAGCCAGATGTCGTAGGCCACGTTGTATCCGCCCGACGTCTGCGTGAGCGTGAAATCCCAGCCGCAATTGATGGCCTTGTTCGTGGACACCTGGATCGGAAGCCCGGTGTCTTGCACCTGGAAGCCGTACTGCCATCCGTAGACGATGCTCGTGTACGTCAACACCGGGCTCGTGCCCCCGGACCAGCTCCAGTTGGTGACCCAGCCAACCACGTCGCCGTCTTGGCACGTGCCCCAGACACACTGCTGGCCGGTGGCGCCGGCCGTGCCCCACCAGTTGTTGTTCAGGATGTACTTGCCCATGATGGCGGACCACCCGGACTGACAGGTGTTGCCGATCTTCGTCGAGCCCGCAGTGCAGGTGCCGCTCGACCCAGTGGTGCCCCCGCTCGACCCGCCGGTGCCAACGACCGTGCCGCCGGTGCCGGTCCGACCTCCGGCTCCCCCGGTGCCACTGCTGGTCCCGCCGGAGCCGCCGCTCGTGCCGCCGGTGCGAACCACCGTGCCGCCAGCGCCACCGGCGCCGGACCCCCCAGTGCCAGCGCTGGTCCCGCCAGAGCCGCCGAGCCCGCCGGCGCCGCCGCTGGTTCCGCCCGTGACCACGCTCGTCCCACCGCCGTCAGCACCCCCGGACCTGCCACTCGACCCACCCGAGCCACCGCTCGCTCCGCCCGAGCCGCCGTTCGCCCCGCCCGAGCCGCCGCTTGCTCCGCCCGAACCACCGCTCGCCCCACCCGAGCCACCGCTCGCTCCGCCCGAGCCGCCGCTCGCGCTGGAGCTGACGCTCGCCCCGCCGGAGCCACCAATCGAGGCGGCTGCGCCTCCGCCGCCGCCTACCCCTCCCGAAGAACCCGACGAGCAAGCGCCCGCGCACACGGTCGCAACGGCGAGCACCACCAGCATGGGAGAACGAACAACAACCATGGAACCCCCCTTGGTTCGGGACCTATCCGGGCGACCCGGTGCCGTGGAATCGACGAAGCCGTTCACGATGCTTAGCCGCATCCTACACCGTCTGCAACCCCTGTCCTTCGCCAGCTCTCCTCCCGGGAGGATGCGCCTATCTTCTTCGTGCGTGGGTGGAGGGCGCCATGAATGACGCCCCAACAACGTCGCTCCCGCGGCTGTTGCTTTCGAGATGATGGGAAACCCGAGCCCGGCTTCGCGTTTCCAACCCGGGCCTCCCGTGGCAAGATGGGGCATGTCTCGCCTCCGCGCGGTCCTTTGCCTGGCCATCCTCGTTCTCGTGGTCGCCCCTGGTTGCGGCGGCGACTCGCCGGTGGAATCGGCCCCCGACGCCGCCCTACCCATCGTGGACATCTCGGGCTGGTATCAGGTCACCTCGGATCTGGAGGGGAGCTGCGGCTCGGCCACGCCCTACACGCTGGGGCCCGCCTACGTCTGGGTCGAACGCCGTAGCAGCACCTTCGTGGTCCGCGCCTGCACGGGAACCACCAGCACGGACTGCACCGGCACGCTCTTCTACGACTTCACCCAGCCCATCGACGGCGGCATGGCCGCCGAGGGCGGCAGTGCCTTCTACAGTGCGGGCTGCACCCTGAGCTGGGAGCGCGCCGAAGCGAGGCTTCTGGGGAGCAACCTTTCTGTGAAGTCGCTCCGCTACTCCGTCAACCAGGACATTCCCCAAAGCGACTGCACGCTCGCCGCGGCCCGCGCGCTGACCGAGCCTTGCACCTACGAGGTCGACCTGACCGCCAGCCGATTGTGATGCGCGCGCTCGGTGGCCCGCCCCACCTGTGCGCCGGCCCATCGGCAATCGGGATCACAACGAACCGGCTTGCGAGCTATGCCTGTGCTGGGCGCCAAGCTACGCTAGGCTGACCATGCAACTATGATTGAAAGTCGCGCCTCCCTCCACAGGCAGCGCGAAACTGGCGGGCGCGCTGACGCTGACCGGTCCGCCGGTATCGCGGCACCTGCGAGACCGAACCATGCCGGAGCGGCCGACGACCGACGACCGACGACCGACGAGGAACACCAATCTACCGACCGCGATCGCGACCGAGCTCGCGCGGGCTCAGCGAGCACGACACCCCAGGCATGCACGACTCGTGGACCGTTATCGTCTGCCCGGCCAGCGCTGGCCAACGTTTCGCACGCAAGGCCGATTCGAGACAGGGCCCATAAGCATCCCAGTCCGCCGCGCTGTCGGCCTTCAAACATCCGTCGGAGTCGAAAGCGAAGCTGGCCTTGCTGCAACCGTCTTCGCTGCGCGGGCACGCCGCCACGGCGCTATCGCAGCTCAAGGCCGAAAACTCGCCAGCGACGCCCGCATCGCCGCACACCACGCTCGGAAGATCGGTGCACCGTCCGATCGACGCGACAGGGGTGAGCTCGACCGACGACGAGCTGCAGCCGATTGCTGCCGAACACGCGAGCGAGATTCCCAAGGCGACTCGACGGCAATTCCCCACGGGGGCGATGATACACCTAGCGCCCAGAACATCCCTTCTTCATCCAGGAGCGTAACCGATTCAAGGGGGTCTGGTGCGCGGAGAAGGGGGAGAACGGGGCGCAGGGGATGGGCCAGCCTGGATGGGAAAGGCGACCCGCGAGGAAGAACCCGCAACCTTGAAGCCGTAAGCGAGCGAAGCCGGTAGTCATTTCTAGCGCCATTATCCCATGGCGCCATGGCGACGCAGAATGTCTGATAAGACCCGATCTGTACAGCGCAGCGCGATCCCCCCAATACCCAGCAAACCGATCTTCGCCCATCGACGTGACGGACCCCCCCGCGTCGTGCCACTGCGTAGGCGGAGCTAGGATGAGGATAACGCGTTTCCGCGATAGGCTAATGTCGGCCGCGAGGCACACACCGCTATTGGCGCTTGCCTTTGTTGCCGCGCAAATTGCACTGTCACCCAAGGCCATTGCGCAGACCACATTCACTGCCAGCTGGACATCGCTTGACACGCACAATCCGGCCCCCGATTGGTTTCAGGATGCGAAGTTCGGCATCTACTACCACTGGGGCGCCTTCGGCGTGGCGGAATTCGGGTCCGAGTGGTACCCGCGCAACATGTACAACAAGGGAGGCAATTCCGCCGAGTACCAGCACCACATGGCGACCTACGGCGATCCCTTCGGAAACTGGCCGTATGACAAATTCCTCACCGGGGCCAACGACAAGTCGGGCCAGCTCACGATCTTCGCGCCCAAGCAGGTCTCGGACGGAGGGAGCTGGGATCCCGACGCTTGGGCGCAGCTGTTCGTCGACTCGGGCGCCAGGTTCGCCGGGCCGGTGGCGGAGCACCATGACGGATTCTCCATGTGGGACAGCCAGGTCAACCCGTGGAACTCGGTTGCCTATGGACCGAAGCTGAACCTCGGCAAGATCCAGGCGGACGCCATGCGCAGGCACGGTCTCAAGCTCCTGATGTCGCAGCACACCGCCTACAACTTCACCGGCTACTACCAGTATGCGCCGGCCCAGACTGACCCGAAGATGCAGCAGCTCTACGGCCAGCTCCCCAAGGCGCAGGAGGAGACGATCTGGCTGGGCAAGCTGAAGGAGCTTATCGATGAGTTCCTGCCCGACGTGATCTGGCAGGACTTCAACCTGAACCAAATCAGCGACGCGAATCTGACAGCCTTCCTTGCCTACTATTACAATGCGGCCGCCAAGGCGGGGGTGGAGGTGGTGGCTACCGCCAAGGACGGCATCGCTACGGCCCCGCCGGGCACGCACAAGGGGCAGGTGTACGATTACGAACGCGGTGGCCCTGGGGACATCACGACGCCGTACTGGCTCACCGACGATGCGGTCAGCCCGTCGAGCTGGTGCTACACGCAGGGCATGGGCTACTACTCGGTTGCCGCGGAGGTGCACACGTTCATCGACCACGTCAGCAAGGGCGGCAACCTCCTTCTCAACATTTCGCCCCTGCCGGACGGAACCATTCCGCAGCAGCAAAAGGACATCCTGAACGGGTTCGGGACGTTCTTGAAGGTGGCAGGTGAAGCCATCTACAACACTCGGCCATGGTCCGTATACGGTGAAGGGCCGACCAAGATCGGCGGCGGTTCTTTCACCGGCCCCAAGGCCATGACTGCCAGCGATATCCGTTACACCAAGTCCAAGGATGGCGATGCCGTGTACGCCATTCTCGGCGGTTGGCCCTCGGCCGGTCAGGTGACTATGACGTCGGTGACGACGAGCCGCTTTGCGCTCGGATCCGGCAAGGTCTTCCTGTTCGCACAGGCGGGCGGCCAGCCAACCACCTTGCAAGCCACCCAGGACGGCTCGGGCTTGCACGTCACCTTGCCGGGCACGGCACCCTACACGGCGGTCGCATATGCCATCAAGATCAGTAGGGGCGGAACCTCACCCGGACCGCCGGCTTGGATTGGTGGCCCTGACGCAGGCGTCCCCTCGACCGGCGGCAGCAGCGGCTCGCTGGACGCCAGTCCGGGCTCCGGGGGCAGCACGGGCACGGGCGGTCACAGCGGGGCTGGCGGCGCGGGCGGATCCTCCCTGGCGAGCGGCGGCGCGAACGGTAGCGGTGGCACGGGCGACAGCGGCGGCGCCAGCGGCACGGGTGGAATGGGCGGGGCCGGCGGCACGCGCGGCGCTTCCTCGGGCAGCGGCGGCGCGGGGGTGATAGGCGGAAGCTTCGGCAACATGGGCGGGGCTTCTGTCTCGGGCGGACAGGGGTCCGGCGGGGAGATGGTCGGATTGGGTGGTTCTGGCGGCGGCGGTTCAAACAATGGTTCGGGCGGTTCGGGCCATGGCGGTTCCGGCACGGGCGGGACGCCCGGGATCACCACCGGGCCAGCCCGTCCGTCCGCTGGCTGCTCCTGCGCGATGCAGGGGACAGGCGGAACGCGTCCTGCCGGGGCGTTGCTGTTGCTTGGTTTGGCCATCGCCTCGATCATTCGACGTCGTCAGAGCTGAGTACAGCGCCCCGCAAGTTCGTGTCCAGCTGGGCGTGGAGGCCGCCCTCGTTGATGCGCACTCGCACACCAGCACGTCGAACAGCAACTCGTTCACACCGAAGTCCACGCAGTGTTTCGAAGAGCTTGTCGTCAGGATGCGCTCGTCGTGCTGACAGCGCTTCTCGACGTACCTCGCGAGTTCGTTTACGAAGTTCTGCGAGCGAAGCTGGTGGGGTTGGCGATGCCGCCGACTTTGGTTTTCTCTGTACTTCCCATGCACACCGCCAACGCATAGGCAGAGCAACACCGCAGCGGGGCCGCTTGTTGTGTTGAGTTGAACAAAATCGACTTGACATCTCGACAATACGCGCGCACCTTTCAGTTGTCGTGACCAGAAAAGCGCTACATGCCATTTGCTCCATGAGTCGACAGGCTCAAGGCTGGCTGTGTGCCCTCAATCCGTCGATGACAGTGGTCTCGTTTTCACGCCCAGAGTTCGGGACCAAGGAGGATTACCAGGGTGGCTGACACGTAATAGCAACAATGCTCGACGTGAAGGCCGCCCAGGGAAACTTGAGGCGGCCTTCGGCGTTTCTGGGGGTCGATCATGAAACACGGTCCATAGAACCCGCTTCCGGGCGGGAACAGTCAAGGTGACGAGAGGCACTGTAAACGCCTTGCCTCAATGGCGCGGTCGGGTTCGATTCCACCCCGCCCACCATCAATAAGGGTCTTGCGCTATTGCGCGAGATCAACAGGGAACTACTGCCGTCCTAACTCAATGGCAGAGGGGCAGCCCGGGCGGGCGGGGTTCGATTCCCCGGCAACCCACTGTACGCACAACCCGGCTCTTTGACAATTGAACAGTATGACAAGCGGCGGGACATGCCAGTCCCGCATTTGCCCCGAAAGCTCTCGTGGGGTGAGCGCCGCGCCGAAGCCGCGGAGGGCCCGGTTCGACTCCGGGGTGGGGCACTGTAATTCGGGGAACCATTCCGGTGTCGACCAGTGGCAGGCCGGCGGGCTTTGAACCCGTCGACGGGCGTTCGATTCGCCCCACCGGAACCAACCAACCTTGGGTTCGATTCCCACCGGTCACCCAACGGGGCATGGCGCAGCGGGAGCGCGTCCGGCTTGGGACCGGAAGGCCGAGGGTTCGACTCCCGACGAATGGGGGCGTGGTGATAACGGGAGCACTGCTGGTCCGCAACCAGCAAGTCGGGGTTCAATTTCCCGCGCCTCCACCATGGGCAGCGCGCAGGGCGCGGGCCGGTCTCCAAAACCAGCCTCGCAGGGTTCGAGTCCCTGGCTGCCTGCAACGGAGAGTGAACGTGGCAGGCGCCACGGCCCGGTTGGAAGCCGGAGCGGTCCTTCGGGATTTCGGTTCGAATCCGACGCTCTCCTCGACGGAAGGTGAACACGGCGGGGCCGTGCGCCGCCCTGAAAGCGGTTGGGGCCTACGGGCCAGGGGATCGTGCCCTCCGCCTTCCTCGACTTGGAGAGTGACCGCGGCCGGCAGCCGCGCGCTGTCTCGAAAGCATATGGAGCCCTCGGGCTTGGGGTTCGACTCCTCCGCTCTCCGCCGTGGAAGCGACGCGGATGCCGGTTTTCCGCAACGGTTTGCTAAACCGTCGCACCTTCGGGTGCCGGGAGTTCGACTCTCCCCGCTTCCTCTTCGGCCGGATCGCCAAGACGGCAAGGCGCTCGCCTGCAAAGCGAGTCATCGCGAGTTCGACTCTCGCTCCGGCCTCCGCGCACCCAAGGTGTCAATGGCTGCATGACTGCCTGCCAGGCAGAAGGAGCGGGTCCGACTCCCGTTGGGTGCTCTTTCTCGTCTGGAACCCTCAGAAGGTTCCAGGCCTCCCGCGATGGTGCGCGTCGGGCAAAGCCCGCCGCTCCCCACGCGCTTGTGCCTGTGTCCGAGCGGCCAGGACTCGGCCTTCCAAGCTGAAGATGCGGGTTCGATTCCCGCCAGGCACTCTGCCCGCGAAGCGTAGGCGGCGACGCGCCGGTCTCGTAAATCGGAGAACGGGGTTCGACTCCCCGCGCGGGCTCTGCAGGGAGGGTGGACATAGTTACCCGGCGGAGGCTCATAACCTCCCGCTGACGGCCGGTGCAACACGGCCCCCTGCTACCGCCCCGCAAGCGTAGATGGCGACGCGCTTGGCCTGTATCCGAGAGAGGACCGTTCAAGTCGGTCGCGGGGCTCCATTCTGGGGTAGGACAGTTGGCAGTCCGCCCGCCTGTTAAGCGGGACGTTGCAGGTTCGATTCCTGCCCCCAGAGCAACGCGCGCGTGGCGACGCGCTGCCGGTTCGAGTCCGGCCGAGGATGCCACCGACCCTGTCGTCTACTGGCTAGGATGGCGCCCCCTCACGGCGCGGAACCGGGATCGATACCCGGCAGGGTCACAACCGCCCCCGCAGATCACCGGCCAGATCGCCGAGCCCTCGGCAGATCAAGCCGCGCGGTGGCACTGCCAGTACTGCGGTACTCGGTGCATGTCGGAGGACTTGAGCTTCGACCACGTCGTCCCGAAATCGCGTGGTGGTCGAACGACCTGGGAGAACGTGGTGTCTTGCTGCCTGCCGTGCAACCGCGCGAAGGCCGACCGCACGCCGGTGGAGGCGGGCATGCGTCTGCGGTCAAGGCCGCGCAAGCCGACATGGTTGCCGTCGGTCACGGTGAGGGCGACGGGGCCGAGGATTCCCGCCGAGTGGGTGCCGTACTGGACCATCGCGCTCGAAGAGCCAACGGGCATACAGAAATCCTCTCCCGGTGCCGGATACGTGGTTTGCTGTGGTCAGTGAACGCGTAAGTTCTTCGTCCGTAGGTTCTTCGTCTTTCGCCGCCTTTGGTCGAAGCTCTGCGCGCCGATCTCGCCGAGCCGGGCGTCGCCGAGGGGACCCGGACCGTGGCAGGCGTCTCGTACATGTGCGTGGAGATCGGCCTCATCGCCAAGACCGAGCTGTTCCTCGGCAGCCCGCTCTACGCCGTCGCCGTGCTCCTGGCGCTGTTCCTGGCGGGAAGCGGCCTCGGCGCGTACCTGCAGGACCGCCGCGCGTGTTCCGCGGCCCGGCGACGCTCGTGCTGCCGGCCGTGGCCGCCATCGCGTGGAGCGTCCTCGCCACGCACCTGTACAACGCGCGCCTGCTCTCCCTGCCGTTGCCACTCAAGATCCTCTGCGAGGCGCTCGGCGTGGTGCCCGCCGGCACGTTCCTCGGGATGTTCTACCCGTTCGGCGTAGAGCGCGTGGTGGAGGCCGGGCGCTGCGCGGCCATGCCCACCACTTACGCCATGGCCACGCTGTCGTCGGCGTGGGGCGCGTCGTGGGCCATGACCGGCATCACCAACCTGGGTTTCTCCACCGTGATCCTGATGGGCGCCGCAGGCTACGCCCTGACCGGGGCGCTGGTCCTCGTCGCGCGCCGCTTGTGCCCGTATGGAAAGGCCAGCGTAAGGCCGCACCGACGTCGACGGCGAAAGCAGAGCCAGGGGTGGTGCCTTGGCAAGCGATCGACGAGCGGACTCACGAGCCAGTGCAATCGCTTCTCTTGACAACTCCGGCCGGGATGCGCAAAACGGCCTACGGGCTATGTCGCCGAAGGAGCTGATCCCATGAAAGCAAGCTTCGTTTGCGCGCGTGCAGCTTTGTTCCTGGCACTTGCAGGCTGTCAACCCGGCGGCTCGGGTGAACCCTCACAGAGCGGCGGGGTCGCGGCCACGGGCGGGCAGAATTACTCTGGTGGCGGAGGTGGGGGCGCGGCCGGCGCCGTGGGCAGCGGCGGGACCACCGGCAGCGGCGGCACGACCGGCAGCGGTGGCACGACCGACTCGGGCGGGACCACAGAAAGCGGCGGCGCCAGCGCCAGTGGTGGGGCCACGGCTTCCGGCGGCGTGACGGCCTCCGGCGGGACCACCGCCAGCGGTGGCGCGACCGGCAGCGGCGGCACGACCGGCTCGGGCGGGACCACAGAAAGCGGCGGCGCCAGCGCCAGTGGCGGAGCCACGGCTTCCGGCGGCGTGACGGCCTCCGGTGGGGCCACAAGCAGCGGCGGCCTAACCGGTAGCGGCGGCGTCAGCGCGACCGGCGGCGCGACAGGCCGCGATGCCGGCAGCGATGCGCGTGTGAGCGCGGACGTCGCAGCCTGCACTCCCGGGGATACGTGCACAGAAGCCAACAAGACGGTCACCAGCGGGAGCGGCCAGCACTGCTGCTACACGTACGAAAACTGGGTGGGCTCGGGCAGCGCCACGATGACACTGAAAACCGACGGCTTCAGCGTGAGCTGGACGGGCAGCACACAATTCGTGGGCCGCGAAGGCATCAGGCCCGGTTCCGGGAACTTGGTCACACAGTACGACGCCACCTTCTCGCCGAACGGCAATTCCTATCTATGCCTCTACGGCTGGACCACCGACCCACTCGTCGAATACTACGTCGTCGACGGCTGGGGGAGCTGGAAGCCACCGGGAGGATCCTCGGTCGGCACGGTCACCAGCGATGGCGGCACGTACGACATCTACAAGATGACGCGAACGAATGAACCTTCCATTCAAGGCACCGCGACCTTCCCCCAGTATTGGAGCGTGCGCCAGCAGAAGAAGACGAGCGGCACCATCACCCTCGCCAACCACATCGCCGCATGGGCGAGCAAGGGAATGCCCATGGGTACGTTCTACGAAGTCTCCATGACCGTGGAGGGCTACCAAAGCAACGGGACCGCCGACGTCAAGTTCACCATGAAGTGAGCAGGCAAGCAGAACTGCCGCGATTGCCACGCGTCGGCTTACGGAGACGGGGGTGGAAAGCTGTCACGGTAGGCCTGGTACCAGCCGATGACCGAGTCGGCGAAGATGCGGGCCAGCACGGCGTACCTGCCTCATCACGACCCCGCGCTTGGCCAGCCAGTCTCGTGCGTCTCACGCGTATTCGCCATCGACGTGGTGACATCGCCACGCACTTTTCGTGACCCGCCTTGGGATCGCATTGCGCTGTCCTATGAGAGTGTTCTATCGTCTATGGTTCCCATGAAGGTGATCCCCGCCATCCTGGACGACCTCGACAAGGGCCTGACCCTGGCGACAGGCGAGCACTACAAGATCGTCATCCGGCGTTTCGCCGTGGATGTGATCGAGATGGAAGATATCCATTTCCATCACGACAGCGCCGTCGTCTTGCCGTGGCGCCACGGCGAAAACAGCGCGACGAGCTCCGACGAGCAAAGGCTATCCGGCCTCTCCGTGATCGCCGCCGCCCTACGCTATGCGAAGGCCAACCCCACCAAGAAGCTGCTTCTCGCTGGTCACGCCGACTCTTCGGGGCAGGCAAACAACAATCGCAAGCTGTCGAAGGCGCGCGCGGAGGCCACGCGGGCGCTTTTGCAAGGGGACAAGGACGGTTGGGGGAAGGTCTGTGCCGAGCACCAGAAGGTCGAGGATCTCCAGCAAGTCCTTGCGTGGTTGGCCGAGGCCCACGGCTGGCCCTGTCCTCCCGGTGCGGTGGACAACAAGATGGGGCCAAAGACTCGGGCCGCGCGGCGAGCTTTCCGCAAACGCTACAACGCAGATTTCTCCGGCTCGCTCTCGCTCGACACCGAGACCTCGGCCGCGGACTGGAAGGCGATGCTCGACCTCTACGAGCTCGGCCTTGCGGACGAGCTCGACGACGACCTCGATGCAAGCCGTGCCGCTCTCGCTTTTCACGACCCGGCCATTCTGGCCTGCGGCGAGGACTTCGCCGAGGGCGCGAACAGCCCGGAGGGAATGCGTTCGGCTTCCGATCGAAGGGTCGATCTCCTGTTTCTCGACCCGAGCGAGCCCTATCCGGATTTCTTCGCGGAGAAGCCTCCCGGCAAGTCCATCTACGGCACGTTTCCCATCGTGCAACGGAAGTACCTGCCGGTCGACCCACCCGTGCAGCTCGCTGTGCGCCTCACGGCCATCGAAGGGCTCTACAAGCCGGGCCAGGTGATCGAAGGCGACGTGGCACCCAAGGCGTCCGGCTACCTGGAGGGCTATCTCAGCGAAGACGATCAGGGGCGTATCTTCGTCAACCACACGCCGCGCACCAAGGCGGCGCAGAGCTGGGACGACGTCGTCACCAAGGACACGCAGTTCATCGAACTGTGCGCGCAGGTCGATGTCGTTCAGGGCAAGATGTCGCCCAAGGCCCGCGTGGAATGGGAATGGTTCGACCCCAACGATGCGGAGCACCCCGAGACCCAGAAGCACGGCGCGCGGGTTCCCGACGAAGTCGACGTCGACGACAAACCGTGCAGCCGTTTGAATCGCGGTACCTGCGACTACCCTAACCCTTCCAGCACAGATATGGCACGCTTCACACAAAGCGGAGATTTCGAGTTTGCAGACGGGGCAACCATCAAGCTCTGCGACACGCAAATCAAGGATGGAAAGAGCTGCGTGCGTTTGCACGTCAGCAACGTAGCTGGAGACAACTTCGTGGTGGTGGCGCGGATCAAGAAGTCGCCGCGTGTGGCTCCGAGTAGCGAGACGCGGACGGGCGTCATGACGGTGTGGAAGCGCATCGATGTGGAATACGTATGCATGGAGGGTGCATTCGCGTTGCCCACCGCAAAAGTGGCGCCGTTCTTCGCGCCAGCCCGGGTGCAAATGGACTTTTCGAAGGAGCGAACCGTGCCGGGCAAGCAGTTCCTTACTCTCTTGGACGGTGACGAAGAGACCGCCTGCGCGGAATACGCCACCGCGGGCAAGGGCGAGTTCCGATCGGAGGGGAAGCCGGGCTGGTTCTTCCTGGCCGCCGCGCAGCGGGCCTCGAGCGAGTTCTTCATGTCGCCGATCCCATCCGGCAGTCACCCGGAGGTCTACACGGGCAAGGCGAAGGTCGCGGTCGTGTCGGGCGAGGGTCGCAAGTGGGAGAAATTGATCGTCGACCGGGTGATCCCCGGAAAGGTTTCGAACTTGCGCGTGCACGACAAGGAGGGCGGCCCACGCGGCTATATGGGCGTTTGGAAGAAGGACGTAATCGGCAGTGAGACCCACCTCCACTTGAGAGGCCTCGACTACACCTCGGATTTCGAGGTTCCGAAGGACAAGGACACCGGCCGCAAAGGATCTCCCGGGCAAGGGCGGCGCCTACGCCAAGATGGACTTCTACTACCTACGGCATCGCATGCGGTATCCCTCGGGCGAGTGGGAGACGGGGGGAATGGGCTTTGGCGAGGAGGTCTTCATTGAGGCCCGACCACCGGGATCCGTCGAGACCACCGGCTTGAGCCCGTCGGCGCTCTATGCTGGCCAAGAGTACTTCGCCGGAAGGCTGATCATATTCACGCGAGCGTTCGCTGCTACATCCCTGGACGAGAACGAGGCCGTGTCCACCATCGTGCATGAGTTCACGCATGCCTTCGGCTACCCGCACAAATGTGGGTACTATGGCTGGCTGAAGCCCCCTTCCTTCAGCTGTTCGATGAACTACGACACGACCTGGCTCTACAAGATCGGTACGCGCATTCTACAGCGTTTTGTGTACGGCACCCAGGGAGGGCACCTTTGCGCCAAGCACCTGGCGGGCGTACGGGAGGTGCACATCGAGAACAACCCGGCGATGTGGAAGTGGCCAGGTGACGACCATGAGTAAGCGACCAACCGAGCTGAGCCTTCGGTTGCAGATGGCGTCTCGCTATGTGCTCGGCTTTCCCTCCTTCGTGGAGGTCACATTGTCCAACGAGACCGAAGGAGCGGAGTACTACGATCTCTTGGCATGCGATCCGCTCTCGCCGCCGTTTCCGGTCGAGTTCACTTTCGTGGCGGGCGAGAAGTCCGTGACGCTGTCCGCCAAGTCCAGCGCAGCGGGCGAAGGCAGGCGCAGGGGGTTCGACCTTGTGCCGGGCGAGGCCCGAACGTTCGTCATCGACCTTTCGGAACTGGAGCCCAGCTTGGCGCCCGGCACTTGGCAATGCCAAGGGCAATGGGTCATGGATCACGAGAAGCCGCGATCGACTCCGGTCTCCGTCATGGTCGCAGTTGCCGCTCCGGCGGATCTGGCGTTGCTCCAGCAACTGCGCGGGGCGGGCGGGGCTCAATCTCCAAGTTGGGCCAATTTCATCAAGTCCCGCAAGGCGCTGGAGCAAGAATCGACGTTGGAGGGACTTTCCGAGCAGGCGAGCCGCGCGTTGGTGCCATATCTCATCTTGCACCAGGTCGTTCACGGCCCACAGCCATTGGCTGTGTTTCCACCGGAATTCCTGTCACACCACCGCGAAGGACCATGGGCGAGCGAAGCGGCGGTGCTGTCGTACGAGCTAGAGTGGGCGCGCCATGCACCGGATGTGCCCCGACGGGAGTGCGACCTCCTTCGTCATTGGCCAGGGCTCGCGTTTCGCGTGGCACAGATCAAAGCCGGCACCGGGCTTCTGACAATGCTGCGACGCCAGTACGGTCCGGAGCGAGGAACTCAATGAAGTCGCCTTGGCGCATGTCGGGCAGGACCGCGTCTGGATGGTCTGCGTGGCTCAGCATGCTCTTGCTATCGGTTGCGGCCTGCGGCTGTGCCGTAGAGGAGGCCCATGGTGCAGGGCGTACCGCGGCGCGTGCCGATGACGGTACCAAGCGAAGTGTGAGTGAAAAGAAGCGCGTGCATCCCGACGGCGCTGCCGATTCCGCGGCCACCGTGTCGAAGCCAAAGGATTCCCTGGTAGGCCTTACCCGCGCCCAAGTCAAAGCACTGCGAGGCCCGCCCACGCGAGAGCGCGGGGACGAGTGGGTCTACACTCCTGATCAGCCTGGCTGCCGGGATATGATCGTCAGCGAGATCGTCACCTTCAAAAGGGGCGTGGTCGCGTCGGTGGGGCTGGAGATGACCATGACGAATAAAGTGTGTGGAGGCGAACGCAGAGGATTCGAATGAAGAGTCTAGAAACTTGAAACCATGGATTTAGGATTGCGCCATGCATCCGGATTGTCCTGCCATCTCCCTCACACCATCCTGGAAGAACGATAGGGTTCTCCTGGTTGGGTCGGTCGATGCCATTCGTTTGTGCCGCGAAGGCGGATACGCGGCCGTGGATTCTGGGAGCGCAGTCTGGGCGTTGGAAGGTGCGCGCCGCAGGATCGCCCGCGAGCTCAGGGGCTTCGTCTCGCGCGCCCGCTTGACGAGTTTCCCCTTGTCATCCTTGGACGACTCCGAAGTGATGAAGTTGGTCGCCAATCGTATCAAGAGCCGCGATCTGATCGCGCTCCAGATGGTCGAGACATCGGGAGCGCCGGGCCAACCGGCAGATGCAACGGCGAAATTGCGGAGTCTGGTACGCAATATTGAATCCAAAACCCGCGGACGGATGAGCTACTCCGGCCGACAGTACAAGCTGGTTGTGGACATAGGCCTGGCCAGACTCCCTGACCGTGAGAGCTACCAGGTGGTCCGCAACGACGAGGCCCGGCAGGTGCTGGATGGAATCGCCGGACAGCCCGGCACTCAGGCCGACTTGCCCCCGCTTCTGGGTGAGGCACGCGACGCGCTTTCGGGCGATTGGCGGCCTCCCCGTCAACCCGACGGGCTGGTACTGCTCCGCCGGGTTCCGACCCAGGCCGCCACAATGGGGAACCATGACGCGCCCTTGACCCCGTCGCAATTGCGCAAGTTTATGCTGACATGGATTACCGTCGAGGTGGTCGATGATCAAGACGAACCCTGGGACGCTGCCCTTGACATCACCTTGGCGGACGGGAGCCCGAGGACCGTCAACCTGTCGGACGAGGGCGTGTTTCATCTGGAAGAGATCGAACCAGGGAGCGTGACCGTCAAGCTTCACCCCGATACGGTGAAGACCCCGGCCGAGGAGCCGGCTGGCGAACCTGTCGAAAGTCCTGCCGCCGCGGAAGCGCCGGACTCTCATCCGGCGGAAGCCCCGGACGAGCCCATGATGGCTGAAGCGCCGGTCAGCACCGAGGAGAAGGAATTCTCGGTCACCGTAGTGGACGAGCTCGGACAGTCGATCCCCGGCGTCAGCGTGTCCTTCCAGCATGGAGGAGGGCCTGAGGATGTGCTATCTGACGGCAAAGGTGTCGCGAAATGCTCCGTAGCCGGAACAGATGGCGTCCTAGTGACCTTCAGCGGCGCTCACGACCTTGCAGGGCTAGTGAAGCCAATCTGGACTCAATGTCGAGGGGCCGAGCGCAAGGATTGGGTCAAGGCGGATGACACCGTAACGGTGGTCACCCTCATCGGCGATCAGGTCGTCAAGGTTATCGCCGACGACGCCACAACTGGTACGACCAGACCGCAGGAGAAACTCGAGCCATTCGCCGGCGTCGAGGCCTCTCCCGACAATCCCCCGACATTGAGCATTCAGCCGCTCGTGATCATGGTGCGCATGCTTGGCGAACATTTCGACGTCGACAAGTGCTTCCTCTTGCCCAAGGCTCTGGACAGCATTCGCGACCTCGTTCGCTTGCGCAAGGAGTACAAGCTGACCGACTTGCTTATCGTGGGCCATACGGACACGAGTGCCTCCGACGAACACAATCTCGTCCTTTCCCTCGAGCGCACCTCCGCCATGAGCGGTTACCTCACAGACGACGCCAAGAGCTGGCTTCCTTGGTACAATGACGACAAGCCGGCAAGCAAGCGTTGGGGAACGACCGAAGATACGCACATGATCGAAGCAATCATGGGCCACACTGCCACGGTTCTGGAATACCAACAATGGCACAACGCCCAGGACCCGCAGAAGAGAGACTGTGAAGTCATCAAGAAGGTAGACGGCAAGATTGGCCCCGAGACGCGCCTGCAACTCATCCTCGACTATATGCACCGCGAGGAGACCACGGTGCCCGATGGCACTGCGATTCAAGTGCACGGTTGCGGCGAATTCTTCCCCCTCACCAAATCCGAAGAAGCCGTCGACCCCAATGCCCCCGACAATCAGCGCGAGCAGAGAAACCGGCGAGTGGAAGTGTTCCTATTCCCCAAGGAGGTCGGCATATTGCCGCCGGTGCCGGGAGAAAAGGCCAAGAGGGGGGAGAAAGAGTATCCGGAGTGGCGCCGGCGCGCCTGCGATATCCGCCTCTCCACCCCAGGCATGCTGACCCTCGCGGTTCGAGTGTGCGATGCGGCCTATAGTCCTATCGCGAGCGCACCCTCGCAAGTAGTCGTCGACGGCGTAGCGTCTTCGGTCACGGCGGATGGTGCGGGATGGGTTGTCAAGGAGATTCCGGTCACTGCCGCAGAGTGCTCGATCACGTGGGCCAGACCGGGCGGAGAGGGGAAACCCTACCCGTTCTTCCGGCATGTGTATCTCATGCTCGGCACCGGCGATACCGCCGACTGGCGCCGACTGAACAACTTGGGATACGCGGACGAAGCCCTTGAGGACAAGGTGAGAGCGTACCAGGAGGACTTTTGCCGTCCGATCACGGGCGTGCTTGCAGATATCGCCGAGGAGATGCGAGCCTGGCACGATGGCGGCCCGACGCCGGCCAAGGGCTCGATCAAGGAGTCACCCATGAACGGACCCTATGAACCGAGCACGGATTCAGAGGACGATCCGCCAGGATTCGGATCGGACGATGAGGGTGTGGTCGACTCATGACGGGCGTCCCCAACCCAAGCATACATAGGAGCAGCCTGTGGCCTCACCTTCGCCAAACAACAAAGCAACCACCACGCCCAACAGCCTGGTGGTCAAGCTGGAGATGTATTTTACGCTCGCAAGCGACACCTCCACGCCCAAGACTAGGCGCTGGATGGGCGGTGAGCGTGTCCAAAATGCGAGGTTCTTTCTGGGTGGCACCGCCTTGCCGGCCCAAGGGACAAAGGGCACTTACAAAATACCCCTTGATGCCCTCAGGGATGGGGCACAGGAGATCGAAGTTCGATCCGATGTGAGACAGACCAGCACCTGTCCCGCGTATCCGCTGACCGGTTCGTCCTTCGCCAATGGCCCCAAATTCCAGTACCGTCGGTTCAACTTGAAGCTGAGCGTCTCGCAGGGCGAGAAAGGGCGGAGGGTGGACGATACGCCTGAGGTCGTCCTGATACCGGAGCTCATGAAGATCGATGCGAATGCCGTCTACACCTCGCCCGCTGCCTACGCCCTGCTCTATACCTGGAAAGGCAAGCAGCAGGAACTGACGATCGACTGGAAACCCGATTGGATCCAGTCCGCAAACTACAATGGGGGAAATCGATCTTCGAGCGACATTGAGTGTATCGTCTTGCACGCGACTGCAACTGCGAATCCTCCCATCCAGACCCTCTGCAAGAAGAACGGCGCCAAGTCGGTGAGCGCCCATTACTTGTTGGATGTGGATGGGCACGTCATCAAACTGGTCGCTGAGGCCAACATTGCCTGGCATGCGGGAGGATCCTTCTGGAAGGGCAAGACTGGCATCAACGACAACTCGGTCGGGATCGAGATGGTACATGCCATGAACGGAGCGGACGTAAAGAAGGCACCCGCGCGGTCCTACCCGGATGACCAGTACGTCGGGCTCATGGTCCTGATGGAATCCCTGCTCGAGACGTATTCCAAAGCGGGCAGGCTAAACGTGGTGGGTCATAGCGATATCGCCACGCTGAAGGGCACGACCACACTCGGCAACAAGATGGATCCATACTACGATTTCCAGTGGGTTCGTCTCGAAGGCGCGGGCATGGCGCGTCGGGGCGCCGACCCGCAAGCGTCTCAACCGCCGGGCAGCCGCCCGCCCGTGTTGGGTGTCGCGGAAGGCAAGATCTACAAGTTGGGGAATAGCGCTCCGGCCATCGCTCAGGTCAAGCAGGCACTGAAGGACATTGGATACTCGATTGCCAGCAGCCCAGCCGGGCAGGCGACAGTTAGCGACAAATATGACGAGGCGATGACGCAAGCCGTGTTCAGCTTCCAGACGCGGTACTGGTCCGACCCCAACTTCACGGGGCTTGAAGACAAGCGCGGGCAGCTCGGCTACGACACCGCTTACGCGATCCAGAAAGTGCTGGAAGATAAGTGACCCTTGCGACCCTGCAAGACTAGGCAGTCGGATTCGTGCACGCTATCCCAAGAGCGGCAGGAGAATCGGCCGCGCTGTGAACCGCGCTTGTTGGCCTGGGTGCTGGCGGGAATTCCGGCGAGTTTTGTTGCCGTCTCCGCGCAAGGTCATCAGCCTAGTGTGGCGACATCGGATTCTCCGATGCTGACCGCGACTCCAACCTTGGCGAGTGCAGGTCCCAGTACCTTGACGGATGCGGGACATTCAGCAGCGTTGACGCGCATGGACGCCGAGCCAGAACGGTCTGGTTGCGATGAGCGGGCATTGCGCAAGGCCGTCTCTGCCCTGGCCGGCTGTATAGCCAAACCGGAGGAAGCGAGAGTCACGACTTTGGCCGATCCCCGCTACGGGCTCTGGTATCTCCGCCAGGAATCCTCGAAACTCGTGCTGGACGGCGCTTGCGCGAATTCGCCCGACGACGGCGTCGGGTCGCGCGATTGCTGCCGAGACAAGGGATTTCGAGCCAGCTCGGAAACGCTCGCGGCCTTCAGTGCCCATTCGTCAAGCAATCCCGATATACCCGATGACCCGCATTACGATGGGACTGAGGTCGCTAGCAGATGGGGAGCCTATTTCACCAGGAGGTCAGGAACTTGGTTCAGGCGATACCTGGACTACCTGGCACGGGAGCTGTCCAGCGCCCCGACCGACAGCCCTGCTCTGCCCGGCCCGCGTCTGGCCTTGCAGCACGCCCAGTGTGGCCTGGTGGCCGCTTCGGGCAAGTCGCTCAGTGTCCTTTTGGGTCGCCAGGTCGGAACCGAGGTCAAGTTGCTCGCGGTGGTGGACGAGCCCGCGACACACCTGTGGCAGGCCACCAACCGTCCGGTGGAGAGTTGCGGTGCGTCCGCCATGAGATCCCTCATCGCTTCGCTGGTCAGAGCCCTTGCATCACCGAAGACCGGGGCTTTGGACGAAGTTGCCGATCCCGAGCACGGCATCACGTTCTTCGTGACCAGGGGTGCATTTGAAAAGCCGCTTTGTTCCTATGCGATGCGGACTGGGCGCGGCAAGGGTTGCAGCACCAGGACGCTACAGAAGATGCGCAAGGTGCTTGCCATGAACCTGAGCAACACGGCGGTCGACGAACCTGTGCGGGAGTTACCCCGTGAGGCACTGGATCGGGCCGGCCGCTGGGGCTCTTACTACACCACGCTCGACGCTGCCGGAGGTGTGATGCGAGACACTCGTTGGCTGCTTTTCGATGCAGCCAACAATCTGCCCGAGCCGCAGGACAAGAACGTGGGCGCCGCGATGCGCACGGGTGACTGTGGCTTCGTCAGTGAACACAACTGGAAATTTGTCCGCGTGCTCATGCGAAAAGCGAACGTTGGATTGCGGGTGGTCGGAATTTTGCTCGGGGAGCAGTATGCCGGAACCGACATGAGTCGTGAGGGCGGTCGGTAGGGCAGCGCGCAGGTTCCTGGCCGTAGTCGAAATAGACCGCCTCTGGGCGTGTTTGGGGCGTAGTGGCTCGGGTGTCGACGGCAAGCCCATGCGTCGCCTAGCCGCTTCTCGCCAAGCGTGGCAATGGACTTACTCGATGTCAATCCGTTGCGATGGCGCTGTCCGCCAAGGGCTTCGGGCTGGGAACGCTTAAACTAAGCACGGCGGGGTTGCCCTGGATCCACCTCGATGAGCACCTTGCCCATGGGGCCCGCGGCCAGGCGCGCGAATGCGTCGGGCAGGTTCGCGAAGGGATAGACGCTATCGACCAGCGGGTGCGCGTTCGTGCGGGCGAGCAGAGTCAGCGCTCGTTGCCAGCCGGCGTGGCTTTCGGCGTTCGTGTTCGCGCCCACGAAGACGCCGCCCATGCGAAGGCGCCGGAAGAACAAGCTCGCGGTGTTGAAAGACGGGATCGGGCCTGCGAGACGCCCGACCAGACTCACTCTCCCCGCATCGCCCAAGGTGTCGATCACCTCGGGCAAGAGCGCGCCGCCGATGTTGTCGATGGCCAAGTCTACCCGACGCGGGGCCAGGGCATTCTTCAAGGCAGCCCGCCATCCGGGTTGCGCGGGGTCGAGGCACAGGCTGGCGCCGAGCTGGCGCAGCCGCTCGCGTTTTTCTTCGCTGCGCGACAGCGCCACCACGGCATAGCCCATGGCCAGCGCAAGTTGCAGCGACGCCACGCCCACGCCGCCCGACGCGCCCGTCACCAGCACGAGCGAAGACGCGGGAAGCTCTCCCCACATGGTCAGCGCCTGGTACGCCGTCAGATAGACCAGCGTCGCGCCCGCGGCCTCGGGCTCGTCCCATCCCGGCGGGACTTCGACCAGGCTCCGCACCGGAACCGCCACGCGCTCGGCGAACGTGCCGGCCCGCTGGACGCCGGCCTCGCCGCGCAACACGACCCGGCGGTCGCCAACCGCGAGGCCCGTCACCTCGGGGCCGACTGCAACCACGGTTCCCAGGCCATCGCGGCCAAGGACGTGGGGCAAGGCCGGCTTGGCCGGGTACTGTCCCTCGGCCAGATACCTGTCGGCGGGATTCAGGCCCGCGTAGTGCATCCGCAGAACCACCTCGCCCACCTTCGGTGCGGGATCCGGCGCATCGCCTAGCCGAATCGCCCCGATGCCAGAGAATTCATCGAGCAGCCAGGCCCGCATGCCCTGAGAATGTCGGCAAAGTCCGGCTTGTCAAGGTCGGCTAAGCTCATAGCTCGCCGCGCACGCCGAGGGATGGCAGTACGATGCGCAGGCTGCGCTGGGAAAGCTCGCCGGTTGGCTGCTGGTCGAGTTGGTACACCTCGCGCGACAAGGTGGCGTTCACCAGTTCCAGGTAGACGTGCAGGCTGAAGGCGTCGAACAGAATGCGGCGCTCGGCGCGCACGTCGAGTTGATAGAAGGTTGGCAGGCGCACGAAGGTCTCGGCCTGGCTGCCGTTCACCAGCACCGGCCGGCCGGTGTTGAGGTGCGCGCGCGCGCCGAGGGTGTAGTCGCCAAGGCGGTAGCCGAGCACGGCGTTGAGGATGTGGCGCTGGTCCCAGTCGGAAGGCCCGATGACTCCGCCCAAGGCGCGCTGGCTCTGGGACAGGGTATAGGAGATCCACCCGTGCAAACGCTCGGTTGCCGGGCGGCGAATCATGACCTCCAGACCGTAGGAGCGGGCGTCGCGCCGGACCAGGAAATCGCTGGCCAGGGGGTCGGGATTGATGAGGGCCGGATCCCGCAGATCGGTCAGCACGTAGCGCTGGATGTAGCCTGTCACTTCCATCTCGACACCGCGCACGTGTCGCGTGCCGATGCCGAGGGCGCCCTGCCACGAGGTCTGAAGTCCATAGAGCGCGAGCCCGAAATTCTCCGCCGCCGGGATTTGCACCGTGAGGCTCGGCGCCTGGGAGAACCGACCACCGCTGCCGCTGAGCCAGGTCTCTTGGTCGAGCAGCAGGCGCGCGGACAGGCGCGGCCCCAGGTCCATCCTGGTCGTGCCGCTGATGGTGTAGCTGTCCAGTCGCAGGCCAGGGGTCAAGCTCAGGCGATCCGTGGCACGAATCGTCGCCGAGCCGTAGCTGGCCCAGAGCAGGGCCGTGCGTTTGCGGGCCAGGTCGGAGGCTCCGGCCTCGACCGCGCCCGACCTGGGTCGCAGCCACTCCGCCTGCCCGTCCAGACCCGCTTCGAGGTCCACGCGCGCGGTCTCCCGCAGGTAGCCGGCGCGGGGAATGATGCTGTAGGCATCGGCGGTGATGGGAAAGTTCTCGACGATGGGCGCGGTGCTGCGGTCGGCCCCGAGCGAGAGCCGCGCCCAAAGACGCCCGCCCGCGAGCGGCCGGCTGGCGCGCAGGCTGGCGCGGTGAAAGCGCAGCAGGTACGCGCGTTCGGGGTCGCTCGGATCGAGCCGGTAGGCGAGGTCGTCGCCCGAGCCGAAGAGCAGCAAGGAAAGCGACCAGGCGCTCAGGCGCCGATCCGCGCGCAACTGGTAGTCCCAGTAGGAGAGGCGAAGGTCATTGCGCAAGAGCGAAAGCAAGGCCCCGGTGTAGGAATAGCGAAACGCCGCGGCCACGCCGCCATTGCCATCGGGCCAGGGCGCCGACACCATACCGCCTGCATCGTAGAGACGAACCTCGGCCTCCGCGTGTGCCCTGTCCTCGGGCGGCGCACGCGTCTGCGACGTCACGATACCGGCCGCGTAGCGCCCGTAACGCGCGGGATAGCCGCCCGGATAGAAGGTCATGCTGTCGAAAAAGCCGGGATAGACGATCGATGGACCGAGGGCCAGGTGAAACAGCAAGGGCACTTGCACGTCGTCGAGGAAGTAACCGGTGTTGCCGGGATTCGATCCGCGAATGGCGTAGATGGGTGCGGGCCACGCGACGCTGGCCACGCCGGGCAGCGACTCGATGGTACGGTACGGATCGCCGAGCGAGCCGGGCGTGGTGACCAGCTCGCGGCCGCGCAAGGAGACGCTGGGCTCGTCGTGCGGAGCGAGGACCACGGTTTCGTAGACCGGCAGGTTCGGCCGCGGAGCCAAGCGCAACAGAAACGGCGCCGGATCGGCGCACGCGTCGAAATTCTGCAGTAACGGGTCGAAGCCCGGAGCGCGCACGGCGAGCGCACCAGGCCCGCAAGGGACGGCGAGATAGAACCGGCCGTCGTCATCGCTCTCGCCCGTCGACACCTCGCCGGACGCCATCGTGGCGACGATCCGGGCCGACGACACGGGGCCGCGAGACCCCTTGGCCAGCACGCGCCCGCGCAGCCGGCCCGTGGGCGTGCCGTCGACGGCGCCGTCGCGAGACGCTTCTGATGCGGCGTCGAGCGCAGGCGCAACGCCGGCATCGATGACGCCCGCATCCAACGCCAGACCGCCGTCCACGCCGGCGACGGGGAGTGGGCCAGCGACGGCCACCAGGAGCAACAGGGCGTTCACGGCAACGTTACCACCCACAGCCCATCCCAGGGCGACGCTAGGCGATTGTCGGTCAGAAACGCCACCAGCGTTCCCGACGCCAGCGCGTCGGTGCCAGGAGGGACGCTGGCAGAGGTACCGCGATCCACCGCCAGGTCGTAGACGTCCTGGGCCAGCAGGGTGTGCTTGCCGCTCGCCAGGTCGATGAGCGTGAGGTCGCCGGCCGCACGCGCGCTTTCCCAGTCGAGCAGCGCCAGGGCCCGGCTGTGACCAAGCGCCACCAGGTGGCCGGCGCTGGCGATGGCGCGCGAGCTGCCGGCATCGGCATCGACCAGGTAGATATCCTTGCGGTTCGCATCGACGGTCCACGCCTCCACGAGCAAGCGCCCGTCGTCGGTTTCCCAGTGGCTAATGGTCACCGTGCCGCTGGGGTTGAGTGGCTGCAAGGGCGCCTTGGGGTCGTCGGACGAACCAACATAGATGGTCGGGCGGGTCGGGTTCTCGCCCGCGCCCACGGAAAACCAATGGCGCCCATCGCGTGTGAAGACGGAGGGGTTGCCCTCGGGCGACTGAAGGTACGGTTCGAGCGTCGCCTGCGCGACGGTCAGCCTTCCATCGGGTCGCCAGATGCCGAACCCGTCGGGAAGCGTGGAGAACCACAACTCCTCCTGGCCGGGGCGCCATTCGAGCGTCGTGCCGATGTTTCGACCAGCGCTCGCCGAATCCACCGTGGCAAAGCTTCCGCTGGGCCAATCGTAGAGGAAGATCCTGTGGTCCGCTGGACGCGAGGAATCGCCCGCGAACATCGTGGCCAGAAACGCCAACCAGTGCCCGTCGGAAGACGAGGACACGAACTGGGCCTGCCCCTTTTCGGGTGGCAAAGACGTGGTTTTGAGCGTTTCCGTGTCGATCAGGGCGAAGGGCGCATCCCCGGCGCCCGTGGCCAGGAACAAGAGCAGCTGCGGCGTGAGGTCGCCCACGATGGGCCTTACGCTCACCTCGCCGGTGAAGGAGACAAGCAGCTTGGGCTGGGCGCCGGGGTCGATGCGATAGAGGTTCCCGGCCGACGCGCCACTCCCGGCAGGTGAGGCATCGGTGTAATAGAAATCCTCCCCGATGAAGGCGATGTTCTTGGAAACACCCTTGATGGATTGACAGGCTTCCAGATCGCACAGCTGTCCGGAACCAGACTCGCCGATGAAAAGGCGCTTCCGCGCCGGCGATAGGGCAAAGACCCATTCGCCGTCAATCACCGCGGGAATACCCAGATTTTCCGCCGCCAAAGTCGTGGGGTCGATCCGTTCGACCGCCAACGAGCCCGCGGCGGGGGAAAACTGCGTCACCAGGAGGCGCCCCAGGCTGTCGCTCGGAACCGTTCCGTGGACCAGGGACGGGTAGGAAACGACGAAGTCCGGGACCGTGGGCTGCCAGTCGGCAAGACCACTTGCCGGGCCGGTGACGCCGTCGTAGGGCACCGAGTAGAGGTCGGCAAACACCGCACCCGAAAGGGCGGAGGCCAGGGCCGCGCCGCTGCCAGCCCGGGGAAACTGCCGCGAAGGCCCCGTGACCAGCAAATGCGAGGGAACCCCTTCCATTTCGGACGGGGACAGGTACACTCCGGTCAATGTACGGTCGGCGACTACATGGTGGCCGGCGGGCGGGGTACCGACCGGGAGACACCCGAGCAGGAAGCACCCGCACGAGGCAGAGAGCACCGGCAGTGCCCCAGGTTTTGCGCGACGACCGTGGCGCATGACGGGAGAATTGCGCAGATGCGGCAGCGGGTCCACTCCCGCGTGTGGGCCTGTGACGGTCATGACTGCCATAGCGGCATCCCGTGCCTCTGGGTGAGCTTTTCTCGGCCGCGCGCGCGCTGGAGCTGTATGCTTGGTCCAAATCCCATGAAGCGTAACGCCTGGAAATTGGCGCGCGTTCTGTTGGTTGCTGTGGGTTTGGTCGGCGCGCTCGTGAGCTGCAATTCGCACCCCCTCCTCAAGTCGGGGGACCCCCAGGTCGTGGTCATCGACCCGCCGCCAGTCGCTCCCCCTCCACAGGCGCCGATCACGGACGCCGGCTTGCCGGGGGCCCCCTTCACGCCCGTCAACCTGGGCAACCTTCCCGACGGCGCGGCGGGAACAGGCGGCGTAACGGGAACGGGCGGCGCGACGGGAACAGGCGGCACCACGCCCGACGCGGCCAAGGCTCCTGACCTGGCGCCGGACCTGGGCCCGGATCTGTCGCCCGACCTCCCGACCGTCGAGGACCTCAAGTGCCCGGACGGGCTGGTCCGCGTCCATTTCCGGGACGTGTGGTCCGCCTCGGTCGATCCCACGATGAAGACCATGACCGCCCCGCCCACGGGCGTGCAGTTCATCGATCCCAGCAACTGGACGACCTACGGCGCCCGCGTCGACGGCGCGGACTGCACCTATTACTCGGCCTGTTTGCCCAACACCATCGCCAAGATCCAGGTCAAGCCCGTCGGCGCCGACGGGTGTGCGAACGGCGGCCAGTCGGGTAACTTCAACATCTCCTCGTACAGCAAGAACCCCGACATTTGGATCGAATACGACGGTTCCTCGAGCACGCTGCAAGCCGACTACAGCGCCTCCGACGTACCCGTCGGCAGCAACAAGTGGAACATCACGTCGGACAGCAGCAAGCTCACCCATCCCGCCTGCAAGGTCGGTACGCCGCCTGACGAAACCATCCCCGACGGCTACACCAAGGTGCACTTCCGCTGGCCGTGGAACGACCCGGTGGATCCCAAGACGCCCTACCCGGGGTCGGCTTGCCCGCTCAACTTCGCCGCCACGCTCGGCTTCTCGGTTCCGCCCTATCCGTCGAGCCTCAAGGTCACCGGCCTCACCTGTGAGATGCAGGCGGTCCTGGAGTTCCAGGACGGCTCCTGCCCCTGGTACTACGTGCTGATCCCCGACAGCATGTGGCCCACGAGCGGCGGAAACATCCCGAAGATCGTCTTCCGCTACCCGGATGACTCGAAGAACCTCTACACCAACAGCATCCAGCTTCCGCCGCGCACCGCCAGCGAGTACTGGATCGCCTACGCCGGCGCCCCCGACAACACCATCGCCTCGACCACCAAGTGTCAGGACTGGTCGCTGCAGACGAACTCCTACTTCGTCTACACGTCGAACCCCGGCCCCGGCTACCAGAACTGCGGTGGCGACGTGAAGCCGATTGACCCGTGCAGCCCGCTACAGCCGAGCGGCTATCATACGGTCCACTTCCGTTACCTGTGGGCTGGCCAGAAGACCTTCACCTACTTCCCCAAGCCGTCGCTGATGCCCAAGTGGATCGAGCTGGAGGTGAACGGCCCGGGTAATGCCCTCAAAGTCATCTGCCAGCGCGAACAGGATCGGCCGTGGTTCGAATGTCCGGTTCCCGACTCCTCTTTCAGCGCGACCACCACCTGGCGCGCGGTGGACAAGCTGCACAACCCGGAATGGAACACGGTCCAGCCATACCTGCTGCCAGCCGAGCCCAAGGAGTACTGGATTCGCTGGTACTACGGTAAGCCGGACATCCCGCGCGCGGTGGCTCCGCCCAACTTCAAGGTGTTCGACTACTATCCCGATGGCAGCAACGGCGACTGGTCGGCCACCGGGGTGTGGAACGACAGCATGTGCGCGCCCAAGCCCCCGGCCACGCCGGTCGTGGTGGGCTTCGGCAACGGCGCATGGTTCCCGTATAAGAAGACCAACTACCTCTATCCCTATGGCGGTTCACTGGCGTACATCTATCCCGACTCGACGACCGTGCAGGATCTGTTCGACGCCTTCGTGTGGGAGCGCTACCAGATCTGGAAGCAGAACTACATCATCGAGGGCGCGGGCGCCTGCGGCGACGGCACCGCGCGTGTTCACACCGATCCGCCCGAGACGGTCAGCGAGGGTCAGGGCTACGGCATCGCCATCGCGGCCGCCATCGGCGACAAGGACCTGTTCGACAAGCTGTGGAACTTCGTGCGTCACTACCGCTCGCAGGCCAGGTACTGCGGGCTCACGGGCTGGATGTGGCAAGGCACGGGCGACTGCCAGCCGCTCGACTCGTTCGCCACGGGCGCGGGCAATCACGACAGCGCCTTCGACGGCGACGTCGACATCGCCATCGGCATGGTCTATGCGGCCTTGCAGTGGCCCGAGTACACCGACGCGGCCACCGACTGGCTGGTGCGCATGGAGTGCGAGATCAACACCAAGTACGGCGACGGCTGGAACTACCCGACCAAAGGCGACACCTGGAGCAAGAACTGCCAGGACGCCAATCATTGCGACTACGACCCGAAGACCGTGTCCGAGGTCTTCATGGACTACTATCCGCCCGGTTACTTCCGCGTGTTCGGCGACTTCCTGGCCGCGCATCAGCCCTCGACCGGCGGCAACGCCGCCAACGGACAGAGCCACAAGGACTTCTGGTACAAGACCGCCGAGACCGTCTGGGAAATGGTCGAGCGCTGCTACGACCAGGCCGGGATGAACCCGGGCCTGATCAGCCAAAGCGGGGACATCCTCAAGCCGTGTGCGAACGTCGGCGGCGGCCAGCCCTACGAGTGGGGCCGCGCCCTGTGGCGGCTGGGCATCGACGCTGCCTGGTTCGGCAACAACACCAGCCTGCCCGAGAACGCGCCCAACTCGTCTGTCCACTACGGGGGCAAGTCGCGCATCCAGGCCAAGATGGACGCCACGCAGGACTTCTTCACGAACTTCTACAAGAACAATCCCGTCGAGCCGAACGCCAACCGCTTCTCGAGCATCTGTCACGACCTCGGCCCGGCGGGCGACGTCAAGAACTGCGATCCTGCGCAGGGGCACAACTCGTACACGGTCAACCTGGCCCTGTGCCCCTACGTCAGCCTGTTCGACGATGGCGGCAAGACCACCAGCGACATTCGGCGGGAGGCCATCGAAGAATCGATCTCGACCACGGTCGAGAACGACCGCTACTTCCAGGAATCCCTGGGCGTCTACTCGATCCTCTTCATGACCGGCAACTTCCCGAACCCGATGACCGTGCCGACGAACTAACCCCGGCTCCGGCGGGTGGGGTGGCGCGGACGGAAGGGGACCGGCATCCGGCCAAGGTCCGTGGGACAGGCGCTGCTTTGTCCGCTACAATCCCTCCGCCCCCATGAAGAACTCCACCATCAAACCGGGTATCGCGTCTAGCAAGGACGTTCACTTCGGGCTCGATGTCGAGTCCATCAAGCACGACTTCCTCGAGAACCTCTTCACCCATCAGGCCAAGTTTCCCGAGGTGGCCACGCCCAACGACAACTACCTGGCCCTGTCGTACACGGTGCGGGATCGGTTGCTTCACCGCTGGATCCACACCTCGCATACCTATTACGCACAGGCCAGCCGCACCGTGGCCTATCTCTCGGCGGAGTTTCTCATCGGGCCACAGCTCGGCAAGAACCTGATCAGCCTCGGCATCCATGAGCCGGCCCGGCAAGCCATGGAAGCGCTCGGCCTGTCCCTCGACGAGCTCTTGGAGCAAGAGGAGGAGCCCGGCCTGGGCAACGGCGGCCTCGGCCGCCTCGCCGCCTGCTACCTCGACTCGCTGGCCACCCTGGAAATCCCGGCCACCGGTTATGGCATCCGCTACGAGTTCGGCATCTTCGATCAGGCCATCAAGGACGGCTGGCAGGTGGAGGTGCTGGATCACTGGCTGCACCTCGGCTACCCCTGGGAAATCGCCCATCCCGAGATCGCCTTCCAGGTCGGGTTCGGCGGCCACACCGAACCGTACACCGACAGGAAGGGACACTACCGCGTGCGCTGGATACCCGAGCAGGTGCTGAAGGGTTTTCCCAACGACACGCCCATCCTCGGCCACCACACCAACACCGCCAACATGCTGCGCTTGTGGCAGGCGCAGGCCTACATCTCGCTCGACCTGCAGGCCTTCAACGTGGGCGACTATCGCCGCGCCGTCGAGGAGAAAGCGCTCTCGGAGAACATCACCAAGGTGCTCTATCCCAACGACGATTCCGAGGCGGGCAAGTTGCTTCGCCTGCAGCAGCAGTACTTCTTCATCTCCTGTTCGCTGCAGGACATGATTCGCATCTACGAGCAGCACGAAGGGACCATGGATCGTTTCCACGAGAAGTACGCGATCCAGCTCAACGACACGCACCCGTCGCTGACCGTGGCCGAGCTGATGCGCATCCTGGTCGACGAACGCGAGATGCCTTGGGAGACGGCCTGGGAGATCACCACCCGCACCTTGAGCTACACCAACCACACCCTCATGCCCGAGGCGCTCGAAACCTGGCCCCTGCGCCTCATGCAGAAGCTCTTGCCCCGGCACGTGGAGATCATCTTCGAGATCAACCGGCGCTTCCTCAACGAGATCCGCCTGCGCTACCCGAACGACCAGGCGCGCATCACGCGCATGTCGCTCATCGACGAGCGCGGCGAGCGCCGCGTGCGCATGGCCTACCTGGCCACCGTGGGCTGCCACGCCGTCAATGGCGTGGCCAAGCTGCACTCCGATCTCTTGCGCGAGACGGTGCTGCGCGACTTTGCCGAAATCTGGCCCGAGAAGTTCAGCAACAAGACCAACGGCATCACGCCCCGGCGCTTTCTCATGCTGGCCAACCCTGGCCTGACCGCGCTCATCACCGAGGCCATCGGGGACAAGTGGATCGCCGACCTCACCCGGCTGCGCGATCTCGAGAAATTCGTCGACGATGCGTCCTTCGCCGACAAGTGGCGGCAGGTCAAGCACGACAACAAGCGTGCCTTGGCCGAAAGCGCGTGGGACAAGCACCAACTGCGCTTCGATCCCGAGTCCATGTTCGACGTGCAGGTCAAACGCATCCACGAGTACAAGCGGCAGCACCTGAACGTGCTGCACGCCATTGCGCTCTACCGCAGGCTCAAGCTCGACCCCAAGCGCGACGAAACCCCGCGCACCGTCATCTTCGGCGGCAAGGCCGCGCCCGGTTACGTCACCGCCAAGCTCATCATCAAACTGATCCACAGCGTGGGCGATGTCATCAACAACGATCGCGACATGCGCGAACGCCTGCGCATCGTGTTTCTGCCCGACCTCAACGTGAAAAACGCCCAGCGCATCTACCCCGCCGCCGACCTGTCCGAGCAGATCTCGACCGCGGGCAAGGAAGCCTCGGGCACGGGCAACATGAAATTGGCCCTCAACGGCGCGCTCACCATCGGCACCCTCGACGGCGCCAATATCGAGATCCGCGAGGAAGTCGGCGCGGAGAACTTCTTTCTCTTCGGTCTCACCGCCGAGGAGGTGCTGAAGCTACAGGCCGAAGGCTACCGCCCGCGCGACGTCTACGCCAAGAACGGCGAATTGCACGAGGCCATCGAGCTTCTGCGCTCGGGCTTCTTCTCGCGTGGGGATCGCGCCCTCTTCGCGGGCCTGATTGAAGGCCTGCTCGATCGCGACAGCTTCATGCTCCTGGCCGATTTCGCCTCCTACCTCGAGTGCCAGAGCCAGGTATCGGCCATGTACCAGAACACCAAGCAGTGGACGCGCATGTCGATCCTGAACACCGCGCGCATGGGCAAGTTTTCCTCGGACCGCGCCATCCGCGAATACTGCCAGGACATCTGGAAGATCGACCCGGTACGGGTGATGATGAACGGGGATCCCAAGAGGTAGGTTCCTCTCCATCGCCAAGCTGTAACCTGACGCACAGGTCGATCGCCCCCCTCCCCCGCCCGATGTGATATTCAGCCATGGTGCCGGATAACCCGCGGCTGCCCGGTCGCCACCTGCGACGGATAAAGCTCTGGATGCTGGGCTTGGCCTTGCTTGGCGGTATGTGGCTATACGGGCTGGCGAGGTTCGTCGCCGCCGACGGCCACATCGAAGTCGTCCTGCCCCGGCGGCGAACCCCACCCGCGCAACGCCACAATTTCTCGCTGTGGGATCTGGGCCCCACGATTCGCGCCAGCTCGTTCTACGGCGATTGGCTTGACATGCACCATCCCGCCTTCCTGGTCGACGGCAAGGAGTCACCGGACCTGGAGGAAAAATGGGCCTCCGCCGAAAGCGATCGACATCCCTGGGTCGAGATCGTCTGGCGTGAGAGCCACGACCTCGAACGGGTGGTTATTCATCACGCCGGCAGCGTCGAGAATCCCGACTACACGGTACGACGTTACACCGTCCATTGTCTGACCACGCGCGGGCCGGGGCCATCGCTCGACGTTTCGAACAACACCCTCGCGGTGGCGGTCCACGACCTCGCCTGCAAGCAGGCGCGCGGCATCCGCATCGATTTCGAGCCCAACAACGACAAGGACATCGTGAGGGTCTTTGAAGTGGAGACCTGGGGACGATGAGTCGGCGCGGGGTCAACATCGCGCTCGGGGCCATCTTCTTTCTCGGGCTGGTGCTGCGCCTCGTGGCTCTCGGCTACGAGCCGCCCCACCACCCGGACGAGTTCTTCCAATACCTGGAACCGGCCTGGAGACACCTGACCGGCGCCGGCCTCCAGACCTGGGAATGGCGACGCGGAATCCGTTCCTGGGTGCTGCCCGGGTATCACGGCGCCTGGATGGCCCTGCTCATGCGACTGGGAATTCGCAACGGGAGGGTGATCGCCGTGATCCTGCAGGCCCATTGGGGCTTGCTCAGCCTGGTCCTGGTGTGGGCGGGATGGCGGGGTGGCATGGTGCTCGCCCGGCGGCTCGCCAGGGTCAAGGACGAGCCGGCGAGTTCCCGCGAAGAACCCGCGGGAGAGACCGCCCCGATCGGCTGGCAGGGCGGACTGGTGGGCGCGCTCTCGTGCGCGGCCTTTCCACTGCTGGTGCGGTTCTCGGTCCACACCCTGAGCGAGTTGGCCTCGATCCTGTGCATGGTTCCGGCCCTGACACTGACCGCCGAGCTCACGTCGAGCAGGGAGCGCGCGGGTCGAAGCAAGGCGGCCCTGGTGGGCGTGCTGCTCGGACTCGGGATCTGCTTGCGCATTCAGCACGGCATCGTACCGCTGGTGGCGCTGCTGTGGTTGCTGTTCGCCCGGCGACTCAGACTCGCGGTGGTGGTTTGCGGCGCGTCCCTGTTGCCCATCCTTGCTTTCGGGATCGTGGACAGGCTGACCTGGGGCGGATTTTTCGCCTCGTTCATCACCTACGTGAAATTCAACCTCATCGAGGGAGGCGCAGCGGGCTTCGGCACCGAGCCCTGGGGTTGGTACTGGACGCAGCTCCTCCACCGCTTGCCAATCGGGCTGCCGATTCTGGGGCTCTTGTGCGTTCTCGGGATCCGCGCCTCCTGGCCGTTCGTGGCGTCGGCCCTCGGACTGGCGCTCTTACTCAGCACCCAGGCGCATAAGGAAGAGCGTTTCGTCATGCTCTTCTGGCCACTCGTCCTGATCGCCGCCGCAGGCGCAGCGGGCGCATGCCTGGCGCCGCGCAAGTCGCTCGCGCCACCTCCCACGCCGGGGGAAGGCGCTCCGAGCGCACCCCATCGCCTGCGCACGTGGCTGGTCCGGTGCGCGGTTCTGGCCAGCCTCGGCATCGTCTTCGCCGATGGGGCGCGCCACTTTCGAGGCAACGACTTCGCCGATCTGGCCCGAGCTCGCCTCGATTGCCAGGCCTGGGTCGGACGCCAGAGCGATGCGACAGGCCTACTCGTCGACCAGCCGCTGTACACCGGGGGCTACATGTGGCTCGACCGCACCTTCCCCTTGGTGCGATTCCGACCTGTCTTGCTTGGCAATCCACTGTTCAGTCACATGCTGGTGGCACGCGATTCCGAGTCGATGCGCGAAGCCGAACGCGCGGGCTTCGCGCAAGTCTTCAGCAAGGACGAATTCGTGGTGCTACGCCGGGGTGGCGCGGCGGTCGGGGTTCACCCCTGACTCTGCCCTGACGTCAGAAACGCCCTTGGGACAGCAGGCCGGGCACAAGCTCCGCGCCCCCGGCCGAGGACTCCACCGGCACGACGCCCGGCAACGGGATGAATGAAAATACAGGCCGTTCGGGGCGATCCTCGCGACCCCGATCGTAATTCATGGTGAGCAGCCAGCCCGAAAGCAGACCCAGGCCCGCTCCAACCAGAGCGAAGCGCGCCGTCCGCCGATTCAGCGTGGCCTGCGAATCGGCGCAGTGGATGTGCGTGCCGCTGCTGTCGGTTCGAGAACACACCTCGATCGTAGTGGCGAATATCGCGCCGGCCAATCCCGCCAGATCGACCATGATGACCCGTTGCCAGCTCGGCCCGTAAACGTCCTGGTCGGGCAGATACGCCATGGCCAGGCCCGCGCCCAGACCGACATTGAGGCCTGCCAGCATGCCCCAGGCCAGGCGCTGTTTGATCTGATTGCGGTAAGTGTTGTAAACCTTGGGATAATTCTCGTAGGCGATGGCTTGCGGGTCGTCGACTGGGGTTCCGTCGGGCGGCTTGGGGACCACCGGCGGCGCCGCGGGATAGCGTCCAATGGCCGCCACCGAGATCGCGCCGGCAACCGTGCCGAGAAGCGCCGAGCTCTGGATGAGTGCCACGCGTCCGTAGTTGGGCGACTTGTCGTCCAGCCACCATCCTGCGAACGCCCCGGTGGTCAGACCTGCGGCGCCACCAAGCAAGGTGGCGCTCCAATCTTGGCTTAGCCCCATGGCGAGCGTGGCGCCCTCCACGTCCCCGACCCACATCGCGCCGATGCGAAACAGGGCCAGGTTGTCGCGGATGTAGCTCGGCACGAGCGGTGTAGTGGACGAGAGCACACCGAGGCCGAGACCACCGGCGAGCATCCCGGCACCAAAGAGCGAAATCGAGAGCGACGCATGAAGGTCCGTCGGGTTGCCCTGCGTGAGCACCGCGAGCCCGCCGCCCACGGCGCCCATGCCGGTCCAAAAGCCGATGAGCTCGGGCCGCCCCGAGCGCTGCACGTAGGTGAGCGGGAGCTTGACCACCCGGTGCTCGCCGGGTTTGAGCGTGATGGTTTCCCGCTTGGGCTGGTAGTACGCCGCCTCGGCGTAGATTTCGTAGTTTCCCGGCGGGACATCCTGCACGTAGGGATTGCGCGTGCGGTTGCCGCGCACGAAAAGCGCCGCGCTGACCGGGTGCGTGCGCACGGTGAGATGGGCGGGGATGGGCTCGAGCTTGAAGAAGAGCGGCTTGGTCTCCGCGACATCGATGGACAGCTCGCGCGTTTCGCTGCCGTAGTTGTTCTTGGACACGGTCACCCGGTAATGGCCGTGCGGCACGGGGAATTCGTTCGGCGCCTGGCCGGTGATGACCTTGCCTTCGCCCTCGATGCGAACGCTTACGTCGTCGGGCACGGTGTTGATGGCGAACACGCCGGGCCTGCGATTGATGGCCTCGAGGCGCAGGCGCGCCAGATCCGCGAGATCCCCCTCCTTCTGTTCGGCCAGGTAGGCCTGGTAGTGGGTGCGCGCATTCACGAGCTGGCCCAGGTGGTACTCGCATTGGGCGATCATGAAAATGTTCTCTTTCCTGGGCGCAATTTCGTTGGCGAGCTCGAATTCGACCAGAGCCTGTTCCTTGTTGCCCGATTCGAACAGGCTGACCCCGGCATCGTAGTGCTTGTGGGCGCGTTCGAGCGCTCCAGCATCCTGCGCTCGCGGCGCGGGGCCTTGCAGGCACAGAACCAGAATCAGCGAGCCGACCAGTGCGGGCACTAGGGAACCTTGGGCGAAGTATAGGGCGACGGCGCGATTTTGTCGTCGGCCTTGCTCTTCTTCGGGGGCGGCGAAACCTCCTGCGGGGGAAGCGAGGAGCGCACCGGGCGGCTCCTGCTCGGGCGACGCACGTGCTCGCTCGGCGAGATCGGCGCGATCGGCGGCGGTTCGCTCGCCGGCCTTGCCGGCGGCGCGATGACGGGCAAAGGCGCCCTGGACGTGGGCTTGGGCGCGACCGGCGCGGGGGCGACCTTTGCGGGGATCTTCTTGCCCGCGCGGGCCAGCACGGCCGCAGAGCCGATTCCCAGGGCAAAGACCGCCGCGACGGCCAGGTGCCAGGGCCAGCGGCTGCGCGGCCGAGGGGACGTGCCCGTCTCGGCGCCCGCGCCTTCGTCGAGGGTGACGCCGATGTCTCCCGCCAGCAAGCGATCCATGTCCCTCTCGAAGGCGTCCATGCGCTGGTAGCGTCGCGTGCGATCCTTTTCCAGGCCGTGCATGATGGCGCGGTCAACGGCGTCGGGGATTCCGAGCTCCGGGCGCAGCGTCGAGGGCGGCGGCACTTCCTTGTTCTGGATCTGCGCAATGACACCCAGGTAGTTGTTGCCGCGAAAGGGAAGCTCGCCGGTCAGGCACTCGTAGAGAATGAGTGCGGTGGCCCAGATGTCCGCGCGCTCGTCGACGTCTTCGTGCCCGCTCGCTTGCTCGGGAGACATGAAGAGCGGCGTCCCCAAGACGGCGCCCGTGCGCGTGAGCCGTTGCCAGTCGCTGCCGGCTTCCTCCTGTGCGTGCACCGCCTTGGACACGCCGAAATCCACCACTTTCACGAAGTCCTGATCGCCGCGCCGGACGAGGTACACGTTCTCGGGCTTGACGTCGCGGTGGACGATGCCCTTGCTGTGGGCCGCGCCGAGCGCGCTGGCGACCTGCTTGACGATGCTCAAGCTGCGCTCCACCGGCAGGGGCGCGTCGCGCATGATGAGCTCGGACAAGGGCTCGCCGTCGAGGAACTCCATGACCACGAAGGCGCGACCGTCGCGCGTGGTGCCGAAGTCGGTGACGTCCACGATGTTCTGGTGGCCGATGGAGCTGGCGAGCCTGGCTTCCTGCAGAAGGCGCGCGATGAGCTCCTCGTTCTCGAGGAACTTCTCGAGCAGGACCTTGATGGCCACACGCTTGCCGATGATGCTGTGGCGCGCTTCGTAGACCGCCCCCATTCCCCCCTCGCCGATGCGACGAACGATCTCGTAGCGCTCGGCCAGCGTGGTCCCCACCAGCGCATCGAACTTGGATGCGACCGGCGCACCCGTCCCCGCCGCCACTGCTGCCTGCGGTAAGGTCTTGGTCGGCGAGGGGTCGCTGTCGGTCACGGTCCGGCGCATTGTAGCGCCGAAACCAGGATGCGGCACGAACGGAGATGGTGCCGGCCAAGTGACGAAGCGCACGCCCACTCTCTGGACCTTCCACGTGGGGGTGACGCTTGATCGCGTGGGCCACCGTGGTAGGAAATCGGGATGCCTCAGTACCGTTCACGCACCTCCACCTTCGGTCGCAACATGGCTGGCGCCCGCGCCCTCTGGCGCGCCACCGGCATGAAAGACGGCGATTTCGGCAAGCCCATCATCGCCGTGGTCAACAGCTTCACCCAATTCGTCCCCGGTCACGTACACCTCAAGGACCTGGGCCAAATGGTCGCGCGCGAGATCGAAGCCGCGGGAGGCGTGGCCAAGGAATTCGACACCATCGCCATCGACGACGGTATCGCCATGGGCCACGGCGGGATGCTCTATTCCCTGCCCTCGCGCGAGCTGATCGCGGACAGCGTCGAGTACATGGTCAATGCCCACTGTGCCGACGCCATGGTGTGCATCTCCAACTGCGACAAGATCACCCCAGGCATGCTCATGGCCGCCATGCGCCTGAACATCCCGGCAGTGTTCGTGTCGGGCGGCCCCATGGAGGCCGGCAAGGTCAAGCTGCCGAGTCTTGGCGGCAAGGAAGTTCACGTCGATCTCATCGATGCCATGGTCCAGGCCGGTGATACCAACGTGTCCGACGCCGACGTCGTCGAGTACGAACGCTCGGCCTGCCCCACCTGCGGTTCGTGTTCGGGCATGTTCACGGCCAATTCGATGAACTGCTTGACCGAGGCGCTCGGCATGTCCCTGCCCGGCAACGGCACGTTGGTCGCCACCCACCTCGATCGCAAAGCGCTGTTTCTGCGTGCCGGCCGCGTGGCCGTCGAGCTGTGCAAACGCTACTACGAGCAAGACGACCCCTCGGTGCTGCCGCGATCGATCGCCACCTTCGAGGCCTTCCAAAATGCCATGTCACTCGACGTGGCCATGGGTGGGTCGACCAACACCGTGCTGCACCTGCTCGCCTGCGCGCACGAGGCCGAGGTGAAATTCACCTTGGACGACATCGACCGGATTTCGCGCAAGGTGCCTTGCCTGTGCAAGGTCGCGCCATCGAGCGCCAAGTACCACGTCGAGGACGTGCACCGCGCCGGCGGCGTGCTGGGCATCCTGGCCGAGCTCGACCGCGCCGGGCTCATCAACGGACAAGTTCCCACCGTGCACAGCAAGACCATGCGCGAGGCCATCGTCGAGTGGGACGCGGCAACCAGCAAGGACCTATCGGTGCGCACCTTCTATTCGGCAGCGCCAGGCGGCATTCCGACCCAGGAGGCGTTCAGCCAGGACAGGCGCTTCGATGCCCTCGATCTCGATCGCAAACAGGGTTGCATCCGCGACAAGCAGCACGCGTACTCCCAAGACGGCGGGCTGGCCGTGCTCTACGGCAACCTGGCTGAAAAGGGCTCCATCGTGAAGACCGCCGGGGTCGACGAGTCGATTCTGGAAGTTCTCGGGCAAGGCGCGCGTGTTCGAGAGCCAGGAAGAGTCCGCGGAAGCCATCCTGGGCGGCAAGGTCGTCGCGGGCGATGTGGTGGTCATCCGCTACGAGGGGCCGAAAGGCGGCCCGGGCATGCAGGAAATGCTCTATCCCACGAGCTACCTCAAGTCGCGCGGGCTCGGCAAGGCGTGCGCCCTGCTCACCGATGGGCGCTTTTCAGGCGGCACGGCCGGGCTTTCCATCGGCCACGTCTCGCCCGAGGCTGCTTGCGGTGGCGCCATCGCGCTCATCGAAGAGGGCGACACCATCGAGATCGACATCCCCAACCGGCGCCTACACCTGGCCATCGGCGAGCAAGACCTGGCCAAGCGCCGGGCCGCCATGGAGGATCGCGAGGCCCTGGCCTGGCAGCCGAGGAGCCGCAAGCGCCAGGTCTCGGCCGCCCTGAAGGCCTACGCCGCCCTGACCACCAGCGCCGACACCGGCGCGGTCAGGGATATCAGCCAGCTCAAGAGCTAGCAGCCCGTGGCGAAAGTCGGACCGAGCCGTTCGGAGTGGGTTCGGCCCGGATGCAAGGAGCAGCGAAGCGCCGAATACTAGAGGTATTCAAGCGAGCGGCGACGCCGCAGACGGGCCAGAACCCGCCCGAACGGCGACGCGGAGACTTTTGCCACGGGCTGCTAGAACGCCGTTCCGAGATTCGCGCCGGTGACGTCGGCACGTAGCAATGGACCGATGAACCACGCCGATGGCTTGCGCGCCATTTCGCCTTCGACCAGGCTTCGCATGCCCTGCCCGGTCGAGATACCGATGGGCAGGGCCAAGAGCGCGCCAGCCACGGCGTCCGATGCCCAGTGCACGCCGCCCGATTCGAACGACGACACGCCAAGCATCATGCCGGCCGAACCGACCACCAGCGCCAGCTTGAGCCAGGGGTTGTCGGGGTAATAGGCCGCCAGCGAGGACAGCATGGCCGTGGTGACCGCCACGTGACCCGACGGCCAGCCCGCGATCAGACCGCCGCGATCGATGCCGAAGCGAAAGGTCCGGCTCAGCTTGGCCTGGTCCGGAGCGACGGAAGGAATGTAGTCGTCGCGCGGGGCGGGCCGGCCCACGAACAACTTCAACACCGTGACGTACCCCAGGGAAAGCGCGCCCGCTTGCAAGACCGCGAAGGCCGCGCCAATCGTCCTCGGGTTGCCCGTGACCCGACCCGCGAGGTGCAGTCCCGCAAAGAGCGCCACGGGACCGGCGACGCCCAGGATGACGACCGGATAGGCCGCGCGCCCCCAGTGCGGGTGATCGTGGAAGTAGTCGTGCACGCGCAGGTCAACGTCTTGCGAAACCATGGTGCCGGTCGCCGCGACCGCCGCCAGTTGGAAGCCGAAGTTGACGCCGACGAAGCTGTTGCCGAAGTTACGCGCCAGACCGTCGAAGGGGCCGAGATTAGCCGGGCCGGGCGTCTCCTCGCCGCCCCAGGCTGGACCTGCGGACGCGAGGCAGAGGAACATCGCCATGGTGAGCCGACGCGGCATAGACCCGATGCTGGACCAAGACCGAAACGCCGTCCAGAACCTCGCTTGACGTTAGCACCCAAGCCTCGTAGGTTTCGCCGCCTCATGACAGATCACAAGGTTGCAGATCTCAAGTTGGCCCAGGCCGGACATTTGCGCATCGAGTGGGCGGAGAGCCGCATGCCGGTGCTGATGGCGCTGCGCGAGGAAGGCCGCAAGACCCAGCCGCTCAAGGGCATGCGGGTCGCCGGCTGCCTGCACGTGACCAAGGAGACCGCGGTGCTGATCGAGACCCTGCTGCGCCGCCGGCGCCCAGGTCTCCTGGTCGGGCTGCAATCCCCTGTCCACCCAGGACGACGTCGCGGCCGCGCTGGCCGCCGAGGGCACGTCGATCTACGCCTGGCACGGCATGACCAAGGACGAGTTCTACTGGTGCATCGACAAGACGCTCGAGTTGAAGCCCACGCTGACCCTCGACGACGGCGCCGACCTGATCTTCTCGCGTGCACAACCGCCATCGCGAGCTGGCCAAGACGGTCATCGGCGGCACCGAGGAGACCACCACCGGCGTGCACCGCCTGCGCGCCATGGCCAGCCGACGGCAAGCTGCTCTACCCGGTCATCGCGGTCAACGACGCCGAGACCAAGTGGGACTTCGACAACGTGTACGGCACCGGCCAGTCGTCGCTCGACGGCATCCTGCGCGCCACCATCGTGCTGCTGGCGGGCAAGACCTTCGTGGTGGCGGGCTACGGCCACTGCGGCAGCGGCGTGGCCATGCGCGCGCGTGGGCATCGGCGCCAACGTCATCGTCACCGAGGTCAAGCCCACCGCGGCGCTCAAGGCCATGCTCGACGGCTACCGCGTGATGCCGATGGACGAGGCCGCGAAGCTCGGCGACATCTTCATCACCGCCACCGGCATGAAGGACGTCATCGTGGGGCGCCACTTCGACGTCATGAAGGACGGCGCGCGTCGTCTGCAACACCGGCCACTACGACTGCGAGATCAACCTCGGCGACCTGGAGGCGCGCAGCAAGGGCAAGCGCGAGATCCGCCACGCCAACGAGGAGTACACGCTCAAGGACGGCCGCCGCATCTACGTGCTGGCCCAGGGCCGCCTGGTGAACCTGGCCGCCGCCGAGGGCCACCCGTCGGAGGTCATGGACATGTCCTTCGCCAACCAGTTCCTCGCCCTGTGCAAGCTGGCCAAGGACGGCAGGTCGATGAAACCAGGCGTCTACGAGCTCACTCCCGAACAGGACCAAGAGTTGGCCAGCATCAAGCTCGCCACCCAAGGCGTGGGCATCGACAAGCTCACGCCCGAGCAGGTGAAGTACCAGGACGACTACTCGGCGGGCACGTAGATCCGGCGACTCGGCGGGACGTAGATCCGGTCTCCTTCTCCCCCGCTTTGCGGGGAGAAGGAGGATTCCATTCTGGAGATGGGCAGCGAGCAGCTTGCGTAGAGGCGCACTCCGCGCGAGAAGTGGCCTTCTGTGCCCCACATGAGCAGCGACAACGATCCCGCCGCCACGTACGCGCGCTGTTTGGCCGAGGAAGAGGGGCAGCTCGGTCGTCTGCGGCGCTGGTTGACCTGGCTCGTGCGCGTGCGCATCGCCGACCTGGTGCTGGGCATCGTGCTGGCCGGGGAGACGTGCTCGCGGCACGGTCACTTTGGCCTGGCCGCGACGATCAGTGCCCTTGCATTCGTCGGCCTCACCATCGCGATTGCGCTGGTGGAACATCGGAACAAACGCCACGAAGCGCGGGTTGGCTATTGCAACGATGGCATGGCGCGGGTGCAGGGGCGCCCAGTCAAGGGTGCGCCGGACGGGCAGCGCTTCGCCGATCCCGCGCACCCCTACGCGGCCGACCTGGACATCTTCGGGCCGGCTTCCATTTTCTCTCATCTGTGCATGGCCAGGACCGGGAGCGGACAGACCACGCTGGCGCGCTTTCTGACCCAGGCGGCCCCGACCGGCGAGATCGTCGGACGTCAGCGCGCGGTCGCCGAGCTGAGCTCGCGCCTGTCTTTACGTCAGGATCTCTGGCTGGCGGGAGGCAGCGTGCGCGAGCGCGTGCGTGAGGAGGCCTTGGAGAACTGGCTGTCCGGTGCAGCCACCAGGATTCCGCCCTGGCAACGCGTGGTCACCGGGCTGCTCGGCGCGCTCGGCCTCGGCGTGCTCTACGCCTTCGCCAATCCCGAAGCGATCCCGGCCGCGGTGGCGGTTGTGCTCGTACAGCGGCTGTGGGCACGGCGCTTTCGGCCGCTGGCCAAGTCGGTGGAAGCGCAGGTCTTCCGCCGCGCCTACGAGTTGCAGGTGATCGCACGCCTCATCGATCGCCTCTGTGGCGAGCGCTTTTCCGACCCGCGCCTCGTCGCCATGTCCGCCGGTCTGTCCGACGAAGGCAAACCGGCCAGCCGCCACATCTTTCGCCTGCTGCGCCTGGTGAATTGGCTGGAGTCGCGGCGCAATCAGCTGTTCGCCATCCCCGCGGCGGTTCTGCTCTTGTCCGAGCAATTGAGCTTCGCCATCGAATCGTGGCGCGCCCGGCACGGCGCCGCGGCCTTGCGCTGGCTTTCCGCCATTGCGGAGATGGAAGCACTGGCTTCTCTGTCCACCTTCGCGTTCGAGCATCCCGATTACGTATTTCCGCAAATCGTGGAACAAGCCGAGTCGCCTTCCTTGGTGGCCAGCGCCATTGGCCATCCGCTCATCCCGGCCGGATCCCGTGTGACCAACGACGTGCGGCTCGATGCCGGATGCCGATTGCTGGTGGTCACGGGGTCGAACATGTCGGGCAAGAGCACGCTCCTGCGCACGGTGGGCGTGAACGCGGTGCTGGCCCTGGCGGGAGCCTCCGTGTGCGCCACCCGCCTGATCCTGACTCCGCTGCAGATCGGTGCGTCCTTGCGCGCCCAGGATTCCCTGGAAGCCGGGGTGTCGCGCTTCTTCGCCGAAATCAAACGCTTGCACGCCATCCTATCCATGGCCACGCGCGAGCCTCCCGTGCTCTTTCTGCTCGACGAAATCCTCAACGGCACCAATTCCCAAGATCGCCGCGAAGGCGCCGAGGCCATCATTGGCCAGCTCCTCGAACGCGGTACGATCGGCCTCGTGACCACCCATGACCTCGCGTTGAGCGCGCTGGCCGACGGGCCGGGCAGCCTGGGCAGGAACGTGCACTTTCAGGACACCCTGGATGGCGACCACCTGCTCTTCGACTACCGCCTGCGGCCCGGCGTGGTGACGCGGAGAAACGCCCTGGATCTCATGCGGCTGGTGGGCATCGAGGTGAAAGGAAACCGCGACCGGTGACGAATACTCGGACAAGCGCGCGCGACCCGTGACGCCCATGTCCGCCATGGTAAGACACGCCGAACGCTGTCTCGTTGACGTTGACACGGCCCTCTGGCCTGGTCAGAACACTCCAGGCATGGGCACGTTCCACACCACAATCGAGGACCTGCAGCGCGGCCTGGATCTCCCCACGGGAGAGAGCCACACCATCGTCGTGCCCGTGCAACCCGTGCGCGTGCGCCTGGTGGGCATGCTATTCGAAACCGACAAGACCTTTCTGCTGCCATCGGCCATGCCGGGGATCCGGCGTCTCAAGGAGCTCTACGACGACCACGTGGGCAAGACGGTCCTGGTCTCGGGCCACGCCGACCGTGCCGGCGCCGCTGCCCACAACCTCGCCCTTTCGGTGGAACGTGCCCAGGCCATCGCGGCGTTTCTTCAAGACGACGTCGACGATTGGCTGCCTCGCTACAAGGCCGGTCATCAGAAGTCCACCGCGTGGGGCGCACGCGAGGACCAATACATGCTGTCCCAGCTGAAGGATGGCGACGGACATCCCTACTGGACAGGCCCGGTCACCGGTCGGACCGATGCGGCGACCCGCGCTGCCGTGCACCGCTTTCAAACCGACAATGGTCTCGCCACGGGAGCGATGACGGAGGACAGCCGGCGCCCTCTCATCCAAAAGTACATGGCGACGGACGGCACGACACTGCCGGATGGTACGAGCCTGGTCACCCATGGCTGCGGCGAGGCGCACCCGTCGGTGGCCACCAAGGACAGCGTGGCGCTCGCCGAAAATCGGCGGGTCGAGCTGTTCTTCTTCCGCGGTCCCGTGACTCCGCCGCCGGTCGATCCCTGTCCCGCGGGTGGCTGCGCCGAGTACCCGCAATGGGTCGCGCGCAGCAAGCAGACCGTGGACATCAATTCCGATCCCGAAGTGATTGTCTTCCTGGTCGACGAGCTCGGGATGCCGCTGCGAAACGCGGCCGTTCAATTGATTCTGCCGGGTGGCGCACAAGAGAACGTTTCCACCGACGACGAAGGAAAGATTCGGCCGCGCGTGGCGCCGGGCTCCAGTTTCGACGTCGTCGTGCAGGACGTGCACGAAGGGGGCGCGCAGGATTCACTGAGCACGCCGTCCGGGCACCACTTTGCCGCCGGGGGGGTTGCGCCCGCGGACGTCGAGGAGGGAGGATCGTGAGCGCTCGGGTCGCGTTTCGCACCGCCGATTCGGGATCCGCAATCCCCTTCGTGCAGCTTGGGCAGGCTCAGACCGGCGCGTGGGGATTGGTGGAGGACCCGGCGTGGCTGGCGGCACAAGGCGGCGATGACCTTGAGCTGCTCTATCTGTCACCGTCCGAGTACGAGCACGCCGTGCGCGGCCTGTCCGAGAAGGAGGTGGAACGGGCCATCGAGCACCACCGGACGAGATTCGCCGCCAATGTCCCGGCGCAGGCGCTCGGACTGGTGGAGCAGCGGGCCTTGGCCAGCCTCGGGCTTCCGCTGGCGGACGCCAAGGCCCTAAAGGTTCGCGCCGACGTGCTGACCGCGGTCGCGTCGTCCACCATCGTCCCGCGCTTCGCCGCGACCCCGCCCCTGGTGCTTCTCGACTACCTTCGCGAGGGGGACGCCGAGATCCTGGCCGAGCTCGATTCGCCCTCCACGCGCGCGGCGGGCGATTTCGACCACGACGGCAGCGAGCGCGAGGCGCGCCGGCGATTCGCATCCGCATGCGGTCAAATCGCCGCCCATCGTGGCCAGCCCGACAAGGCGCGCGTCTTTCCCTATTTCGACGTGGAACGCACCTATTTCGTGACGCCGCCGAACTCGGCCGTCCTGGCCCGCGCGAAGGTCGTGGGCGACCCGACGCGAGACTGGCGGGATGGAACCATCCTGCCCCTGCCCGAACGCATGGCAGCGGGCCTCGAAGGGCATACCTCCACCATCCTCTTCCCCGCGCCCGGTCCTTTCGTCAGCGCCCTTGGTGCCTTGACCCCAGCCCAGCTCGAGGTCGAGCTCGCCGAGCGGATGGTCGCGCCCGGCTTCGCGGCCTACCTGAATGCGCGGCGCTTGCAGCAGGCCGCCCTGCGCGCGGCGGTCCATCTCATCGCGGGCAGCGACCGCGAGCTCGCGGGCGCACTCGCCGAGCAAACACGAGAGGAGGCTTCCCGCATCGGCAACTGGCTCGCGCAGGGCGCATCCGAGACGAAGCCCGGCGCCCCACCGGGCGATCTCCAGGCGACCGTCGGCACCGCCACCTTACTCGCCGCGCTTTGCCGGCGATGGGGCAGGCCGAGTATTGCCGACAAGATCGAGGCGTTGGCGCAGGCACTTTCGCCCGTGGCCGAGGAAGCAGGGAACTGAGATGGCAGCCAATTATCATGTGTGGGATCATCCGGACCTCGCGGGCAGGGATGCCTTCAGCACGGTCGAGATTGACGTCCCGACCGTCGACGGCACGTCCACGGAGACGAAGTCCTTCCAGAGCCTGCACAACGACATGGACAAGCTGCGCGCCGACGGGGCCGCGAAGGGCATCGTGGATGACAGCGTCGTGGACGTCGGCAACAGCACCGAGGGGCGGCAACTGTGGGCCATCAAGATGGGCAAGCGGCCCGACCACAAGGTGCTCTTCACCGGCTGTCATCACGCGCGCGAGTGGATTTCGGTGGAAGTGCCCTTCCTCGTCGCCAAGTTCCTCATCGACACCTACGCCGACACGCCAAGCGACGAGAAGGGTAAGCGCATCAAGCACCTGCTCGACAACCGCGAAATCTGGTTCGTGCCCATGGTGAATCCCGACGGCCACAACCACTCGGTGATGGTGCAACGAACCTGGCGCCCGAACCGCAAGGAATACATCTTCGACCATGACGAAGTCATCCAGGCCCCGCAACTTCGCGGTGGAGGAACCAGGACTATCACGGTGAAAGCCGGATCGTACCGCGGCGTGGATCTGAACCGGAACTATCCCACCACGACCTGGGGCAAGGAAACCCAAGCCACCAGCAGGGATCCGGCTGACTCGAAGTACGGCATCTGGGCCGGCCCCTCCGCCGCCTCCGAGATCGAGACCCAGGCCGTGGTGGCCCTCATCGCCGCGCAGAGCTTCCGCGCGAGCATCACCTACCACAACTTCAGCCAGCTTCTGCTCTATCCCGGCGCGGCCGCGCACGACGCCTTGGTTCAGGATATCGGCCAGGGCATGAGCAAGCTCATCGATGCCAACGGCAACCCCTACACCTACGAGTCGGGCGACGCGCTCTATCCCACGACGGGCGACCTCATGGAATATTGCTACGACGTTCTGCCCGGCCGGCCGACCTTCACGCCCGAGGTGCGGCCACGCGAGGGCGCGCCGGCAAACCTCGCCTTCAGTGGACTGCCCGAGGCCGAGATCGAACCGACGTTCAAGGAGAACCTCGGCGCGGCGTTGGCCCTCATCAACTGCGCCGGCTTCGACGCGCCCGCCACGAGCGTCACCATCCCGTGGACGAGCGATACCCAGGTCGGCCAGGTGGTGCGCAATTGCTGGAAGGTCTTTCAGGGCATGAACCCGTGAACCTCTTGCCTTGGAGCACATGGGTGGTGGCGCTGGCGATGAGCGCATCGGCTCGCGGCGATTTCCCGGAGCGCGTGGTGTATTGCAGGGCCCGCGTCGGCGCGTGCACGAGCCTGACCGCGCTCGGCACCGCTGCAGGCGGTTTCTGGGCCAGGGCGAACGATGCGGAGCTGGTTTCCGGAGGCCGGCCCATGCCGGCGGTGCTGTATTTTTCGCCCGAAGCTTACGAGCAGGCGCTGGCAGGACTCGTCGGCAAGCAGCGCGAGGAGGCCATCGCGCATCGCCTCGAACAGGTCTCCGACCACCCCGAGACTGCTCTCCTCGCGCGGCTCCAATCCGATCTCCTGGGGCTGGCGCGCGCCTCAGGCGAACGCGACAGCGAGGATTTCGATCTTCTGGTGGCAGCCGCGGCGGTCTTGAGAGGTGGCGAAGAACGACTGGAGGGCGCCACGCCCGTCGAGATCCTGAGCATGGGCCGAGAGCACCTCGCGCAACTGATGGTCGAGTTGCCCCGCGGACCACTGGGCAAGGCCTACGGAAGGGAGGCGACGGCGTTGGCCCGCCTCACGGTGGAGGTACGCAAGGATCCCACGCAAGCCGTCCTGCCCTTCGCCGAATCGGAGCCGGTCTATTTCGTGCCGTCGGTCCCGGACAAGACCGTCAAGGTGCTGGCGCAACTCGGCCAATACCCTCACCCGTGGCGCGGCGGCGTGGTGACGATTCTCAGCCCGCGAAAGCTGTCCCAAGCTCCGTGGAAGGGGCAATCCATCCGCCTTCTCTATCCCGGAAAGGGTCCCTACCTACGGGATTTGCTGGATCTGACCCCCGCGCAGATGGATCGCCGACTGCATTCCGTGTGGAAAGGAGGCGCCAAGCAAGCGCGCGCGGAATTCGTCGCCGGCTTGGCCTTCGAGCACGCCGCGCTCCTTCATTCCATGGTACGGCCGCTGGCCAAAGCTCATGTCCCTTGGCTCGCGCGCTTGCAGGACATCGTCGCGCTCGACACCGACAATCTCCGCCGGACCCTTGCCGCCACCGGACCCGAGGCAGGCAAGGAGCGCAAGCGGCGCCTCCAGGATTCGCGCGCAGATTTCGAGCTCGCTGCCGCCATCCTGCGTGGGACTGACCGCGGCAAATCGCGCGCGGCCAGACTGGCGCGCGCCACCGAACTATTGGCGCACTTGCCTCGGTAACCAGGGATTCTTGCGCGGCATCCAGGTCTTCAATTCACAAGACTTCACCCTGGTCCAGGGTTCTGCTAGGCTATTCTCCTTGCGCCGATTGCTGTCTTGACTTGTCCCATGGCCTGGGCGACCAGCGAGGAAAGGAATCCCCATGATCGAGGCGGCACGTGTGAATTGGGTCCTGGTTCTGCTAGTCAGTGCGTCGGCCGGCACCTTCGCGTGCAACAACAATTCGCCCTCTGGGCAAAGGAATAGCGCAGGTGCGGGCGGCGAGAACGGCGGAAACGGCGGCGGCAGCGGAGGCGGTTCGGGCGGCCAGGGTGGGGCCGGGGGTTCCACCAGCGGCTCGGCCTCCAACGCGGGCGGCACGGGAGGAGGATCTGGCGGTTCGGGTGGTGACGCCACCGGCGGCGCGGCTGGCGGCGCGGCCGGAAACAGCGCTGCTTCCGGCGGTGCCAGCGGAAGGACCGGAGGTTCCGGCGGCGCGGCCGGAGGGGCTGGTGGCGCAGCTGGCGGCAGTGGCGGTAACGCGGCTGGCGGCAGCGGCGGTACGGCTGGCAACCGGGATGCCTCCGCCGACGGACCCCGGGCCGGCGGTGCGGGAGGGAACCGTCAGGATGTGGGTCCGGACCTTGGGTCCACCAACACGCCCGACACCACGGGAACGGACGCGACTTGTCCAAGCGGGCAGGCTCTCTGCGGAGGCACCTGCATCGACGTCACCGCCACGTCCGCCCACTGCGGTGCGTGCGACATCGCCTGCGCCGCCTCCCAGGCCTGCATCGCGGGCACCTGTGTGGAGGGTGGCAGTAGCGATGGCGATGGATGCACCAGCGATCTGGCGCGCAACCTGACCCTGCAACAGATCGCCGTGTATCAGTCGGTGAAGATTCCAGTCATGCAGGATGGAGCAGAAGTCGCCGCGACCGATCGGAACGCCAGCGTGGTGGAGGGACGCAACACCCTCTTCCGCGTCTTCGTGACCTTGGGAAGCGGTTGGGTGACGCGCGATCTTGCCGCCCGCTTGACCTTGACGCCGGCCGACGGGTCGGCGGCGCAATACTATTCCAAGAAGAGCCTGAGCGCTTCGTCGGTGGACAGCAACCTTGCGACCACCTTCCAGATCTTCGTTCCGCCGAGCGCCATGGCCGATTCGCTTCGCTATTCGGTCGAGGTCGTCGAGTGCTCCACGCAGTCCGGCAGCGCGGGACAGGCGCGTTTTCCAGCCAGCGGGGATATCGACCTCGGCGTCAAGACCACGGGCGGTCTCAAGATCAAGATCATCCCGATCGAGGTCGACAATCTCCTGCCCGACACCTCGTCGGATGCGCTGGCTGGCTACGCCGACGAGATGACCGCCATGTACCCCATCGACGCCATCTCAATCACGGTCGGCGACACGCTGACCACGACCTCCCCGCTCGACTGGAGCGGTATGCTGGACCAGCTGCGATCCAAGCGCAGCAGCGACAAACCCGCAGCCGACGTTTACTACTTCGGCCTGGTCAAGCCCGCAAGCACCCTTCGCGCCTATTGCCAGTCCAGTTGCACAACGGGAATCGGTTTCGTCGTGACCAGCGCCACGGGCAACCAGTCGGCGGCCGGCCGCGCCGCCGTGGGCGTCGGCTTCGCCGACAAGGCGTCCTATGAAACCATGGCCCACGAAGTCGGCCACAACCATGGGCGCAACCACTCGCCTTGCTCCACGGCGGGCACCATCACCGGAGTCGACCCCAACTATCCCTACGCCAACGGCGTGATCGGAAGTTGGGGCTACGACGCCCGCACGCAACTACTGTTCGACCCGACGAAAATCACGGACATCATGGGCTACTGCAACAACAAGTGGATAAGCGACTACACCTACGACGGCATCACCACGCGTGTGGCGGCCGTCAACGGCGTCGCGATGGTCTACACGCCGGCCTACGCCCTCGGACGATGGCGGGTCATGTTGGTCGACGAGCGCGGACCGCGCTGGGGCATCCCCATCACCGACCAAGAGCCCGCCTCAGGGGATCCCGAGGCGGCCATCATCTACGACAGCTCCGGCGCGGCGCTGACCAGCGCCACGGTCTACCGGACGGCGATCGCCGATGTCCCGGGCAGCATGTACATGGTGCCCGAGCCGCAGCCAGGCTGGTACGCCGTGGCGGTCGCCGACGCGCCACCGCTGCCGTTTGCAACGTCGCAATAGCCGCTACCGATTGCGACGACGGTGAGGACGAAAGGCGGATGAACGGGGACCAGTGTGCTACAGAGACGAGGTGAGCGAAGAAGAGGATCGATCCAGTGACCTGATCATGCGCGGCCTGATCGAAGGCGGTCGCGCGCGCGTCGTGGTCGCGACCGCGACCCATGCCGTGCGCGAAATGGCCCTGCGCCACCAGACCCACGGCATTCCCGCGGTGGCATTGGGACGCGCCGCGATCGCCGGGCTTCTCCTCGCCACCTTGACCAAAGACGAAGAACAGGTGACCTTGCAGGTGCTGGGCGACGGGCCGCTTGCCGGCGTGACGGTGGACGCGCGCTCATCGGGCAGAGTGCGTGGCTTCATCAAGCGCCCCGCCTCGGTCAGCTGGGATCCCGGTCTCTCCTCGTCTCCGCGCCTGGCGCTCGGCGATGCCATCGGAAGACAGGGCGTGGTAAGCGTCACCCGAGACCTCGGCCTGGCCCAAAACTACAGCGGTCAGGTCGCACTGAGCAGCGGCGAGATAGACGAAGAGGTCGAGCACTACCTGAACGCGAGCGAGCAGATCGACAGCGTGCTCCACTGCGAAACACTGGTGGACAGCGCGGGCGAGGTTGCCGCCGCGGCCGGACTCCTGGTGCAGACCCTGCCCCAGGCCCATGGGGCTGCCATGGTGGAGTTTCTGCGCAACGCCCTACCCGGAACAGCGTTTACCGCGCTGCTCAGGGAGGCCGTGGCGCAAGATCGATGGACCCCCCAGGCGATCGCGCGTAGCGCCCTCGGCCAGTGCGCCGACGGGATGCAGGTCCTCGACCAACGCAAGGTCGAGTTCTTCTGTCCGTGCACGCGGGAGCGGGCCGAATCAACTCTCGGGATGCTCGGCCCGGATGACCTCAAGGAGATGATCCTCGAAACCAACGAGGCCGAGGTGACGTGCAACTTCTGCGGCCGGCAGTATCGCTTTTCGGAGATCGATCTCGAACGAATCCGTCGCAGAAAAGACAACCGAAAAGACAAGCCTCCTCCCCCGAGCTGAGCGCCGCCCTCTTCGCAATGCTAGACTTGGCTTATGTTCGGGATGAACACGAATTCCCTGCTCGCCTCCATGTTCATCGGTTCGGTGGGGATGGGCCTTTTCATCTACGGCAGGCGCCAGCGACGGGCGCCCCACCTCGCCATCGGCATCGTGCTGATGGCGTACCCGTACCTCGTGCCCAGCGTGTTGCTCATGTTCGTGATCGGGGCTGCCCTCGTGGGACTTCTGGTGCTGGCGTCGTACCTGGGAATCTGACCGGGAGATCTCGGCGGCCGACTACAGCGAACCCACGATGGCGCGCAGGTCGGCGGCGTAGCGGCCACTCGGCGCGAGCTGCAGGTAGCGCTTGTAGGCTTCCCTGGCTGCCTTGCCGTGCCCCGCGTTCTGCTCGGCGCCACCGATGAAGACATAGGCGTCGGCGACACTCGGATCCGCGGCGACGGCTTTCTTGCCCCACGCAAACGCCTGCGCATTGCGGCCGCGGTCGAATTCGATCTTGGCCAGCTCCACGGCAATGGCGGCGGCGCTGGGATCCGCGGCAAAGGCGTCCGCGCACGCGGCCAGGATCTCCTTGCTGCGCTTGTCCCTCATGGCCTTCTGGCATCGGCTCTTCAGGTCGTCATCGGGCGCCGCAACCTCCGGAACTACGGACACGTGCTTCGCCTCCGCGGCGAGCGCCGGATTCGCCTGGGTCGGCACGTCGGCCGGGGGCGCCGCTTTCTCGGCCGCCGCGGGTGAGGGTTGCACGGGCGCGGTGGCGGGCAGCGCCGGCGCGAGCACGGGCAAGGCCTGGGCCTCGGCAACGGCCGGCGCGGCCGGTGCCGTAGCGGGCGCGTGAACCGGTTCCGCCTGGGCGGCCGCCACGACCGGCGCCGGCTTCGCGGGCGTCGTCTCCGCTGGCGCGGCTGGCGCCGAGACCGGAGTCACGACCGCGGAGGAGGCACTGCTGCGACCGCTGCGCCACAAGGCGACGCAGCCGATGATGGCGAGACACGCGCTGCCGACGACGACACTCATCATGAACTGGCGCGATGGGGCGAGCTTCTTGCTTCTGGTCGCCTCGTCGAGATCGTCGAATCGCTCGCCCTCCACCGCGACACCCGCGCTGGCTTCGTCTCCCTGCTGGAAGAAGTCGGTCTCGAAGGTATCGAAGTGGCGCTTAGGCCCGCTTTGGCTGGAACCTTCTGCGTCCGGAGGGCAGGTGTCACTGTCGGATTTGGAAGTCATGGAATTACCTTGGACTGGCTGTATGGGTCGAGCTTAGGATGAACTCGTCAATAGGACGAGTCCTTGCAGGTTGATTTTCGTGACTCATGGTGGTTTCGCGCACATGAGGGAACAGCTCGTTCTCGGCATTGACGAGGCCGGACGCGGGCCCGGCATCGGTCCTCTGGTACTGGCCGCCGTCGCCCTCGACAAACGGTCGGGAGCGCTGCTTGCGCGCGCCGGAGTTCGCGACTCCAAGGCATTCGGGTCTAGCAGCGCGGGGCGGCAGGCCCGCGCCCATCTTGCCGCCCTCATCCGCGAGCAGGCTTCCTGGGCCTCGGTCGAGGTGTGCGAGGTCGACGACGTGGACGCGTACGTGGCGCGCTCGGCGCTCAACCAGCTCGAACGCGAACGCGCCATCGTCCTCATTCGCAGGGCGCCGACGTGCTCGCGCATCATCGCGGACGGACGCCTTCTGTTCTCCCCGCTGAGCGCCGAATTCGCGCACCTCGAGGCTGTCGACCGCGCCGAGTCGGCGCACACCGCGGTGGCGGCAGCCAGCATTTGCGCCAAGGCCCTGCGCGACGATCTCTTCGAGGCCATCGCCCATCGCTATTTGCCCGCGTTCGGCGCACTGCGTGGGGGCGGCTACGTCAATGCGGCCACCTTGTCCTTCGTCGCCGAGTACGTGCACCGCCACGGCCAGCTGCCGCCCGAGGCGCGCAAGAGCTGGCCATGGCGCGGCATCCCTGGCTTGCCCAGGGACAATTTCCCCAGAGCCGCTTTGCCTAGGCCGCGATTGCGCTAATATACGCGACCCCACGATGTCCGCGACCCGAATTGCCGAGCTCACGATCGAGACAACGCCCGAGGCTGTCGTCCTCGATGAGGTCCATATGCGCACCGCCCTCGCGGCGGCCGAACGGGCCGCGCTGTCGGGCGAGGTGCCGGTGGGCGCGGTGGTGGTGGTTCGCGGCGAGGTCGTCGCGGTCGCGCACAACCAGCGCGAGACCAACAACGACCCCACGGCCCACGCCGAGATTGTCGCCCTACGCGCCGCCGCCGCCGCGCTCGATAGCTGGCGCCTGGTGGACGCCGATCTCTACGTCACGATGGAGCCGTGCCCCATGTGCGCTGGGGCCATCGTCAACGCACGCGTGCGCCGCCTCATCTACGGCTGCGACGATCCCAAGGCGGGTGCGGTGCGGACCCTATTCCAGTTGCTCGATGACCAGCGCCTCAACCACCGCGTCGAGGTGGTGGCGGGCATGCTTGGCCACGAGAGCGCGGCTCTGCTCAAGTCGTTCTTCTCGCGGCTGCGCCTGCGCTAGATGTTCGAGCCTCGCGTTCTTCCTCGCCCCAATCGGGCCCCTTGCGCCCCTACGACATCGAGGCTGGCATGAGCGCGCGCAAGATACGCTGCAAAGCCGCGCGCGTCGCCTCGATGTCGCCGCCGTTGTCGAGCACGTGATCGGCGACGCGAATCTTGTCGGCCAAGGGACGCTGGGCGCGGACGCGAGCCAGGACGGCCTCGCGCGAGGACGCGTCGCGGGCCATCACGCGCTCCACCTGCGCATCCTCGCTCGCCGATACCACCACCAGCCCGTCGAGTTGCTTGTAGAAACCAGTTTCGACCAGCAAGGCCGCTTCGAGAAAGGCGATGCGATGCCCGGAAGCTTCCAGGTTCGCCGCTTGCACCGCCACCTGCTGGCGGATGCGCGGGTGGGTGATGGCCTCCAGGCGTGCGAGGCTGTCCGGGTTCGAGAAGACGATGGCGCCGAGCCTCGCACGGTCGATGCGGCCAGCCGCGTCCAGGACATCGGGCCACGCCGCAGCGATCTCGCCGTGCGCGGGAAGTCCAGGCTCGACCACCTGGCGCGCGATCGCATCGGCGTCGATGACCGGGATGCCTATCTCGCGCAGCATCCCCGCCACCGTGGACTTACCCGACCCTATCCCGCCGGTCAGGCCGACTAACTTGAACATGATGCGAGGCAGTCTACCGGGTTCCGCGTACACTGTGCATGCCATGTCCGATGCGCCGCCCATTGTGGTTCTGGATGCCGCTTTCGTCGCGGAAGCGCGCGAGGTCGCGCAATTGCCGCCCGCCGGCCCGCCCGAGGTGGCCATCGCCGGCCGGTCCAACGTGGGAAAATCGACCCTGCTCAACCGCATGGCTGGGCGGAAGGCGCTGGCGCGCGTGTCCAAGACGCCAGGACGCACCCGCGGTCTCGTGATTTTCGATCTGGAGATCCGCGTGCCGGGCAGCCAAGAGGCGCGCCAGCGCGTGCGCCTGGTGGACTTGCCCGGCTACGGCTACGCCCAGGTTTCGCACGGCGAACGCAACGCCTGGCGGGTTCTTGTCGAAGGCTACGTCAAGCAGCAAACCTCGCTCGTCCTGGTACTGGTGCTGGTGGATGCGCGCCGCGCCCTGGGCGCGGAAGAGAGGCAGCTCATGGAATGGCTGGAGGTCATGCACGTGCCTTGTCACCTCGTCGTGACCAAGTCCGACAAGTTGGGCGCATCCGAGCGCGGGATACTGCGCCAGCAGGTGCGCAAAGGCCTGGGCCAGATGTCCGCCTCGGTTTCCATGGCCTCCGGTGAAACCGGCGAGGGGGTGGGTGCGCTCTGGGGGCGCATCGCCCACGCCCTCGGGACACGGAAAGGCGACGCGGAGCCCGAACCGGGTTAGCATCGCCGTGTGCCAGGGCCGCAGTTTGCCACCCCCCTCGTCGTGCAGGACTACATCATCGCGAGCAGTACCGAAGCTGATCTCGATGCCGTGATGGCGATCGAGCGGCTTTCGTTCCCGACGCCATGGGCACGCCAGGCCTGGAGCGACGAGTTGGCCCGGCCGTGGGCCAGGGTGGAAGTGCTGCGCCAGGTAGCCACCCAAAACGTGGTCGCGTTCTGCAACTACTGGTTGGTGGCCGACGAGCTACACATCATGAACGTCGCGGTCCACCCGGAGGCGCGCAGACGCGGCCACGCGACACGTCTGCTATGTCACATCCTGTCCGAGGCCGGCCGCAACAAGACCCGCGTGGTATCGCTCGAGGTTCGCATTTCGAACCACGCCGCCCAGGCGCTGTATCGCAAATATGGATTTCGCGAGGTGGGCACGCGCCCCCGGTACTACGCGGACACCGGCGAGGATGCGTTGCTGATGGATCGGGAGGTTTCGCCGTAGCGCACGCATGTCGATACCCCTCGTCCTCTGCGCTGTCCTCTTCGCCACGGGTGCGGCGGCACCCGTCGACGTTGCCACGGCCGATTCCGCCGCCATCGCTACCCTCGCTCCCAGAGCGCTTGTCGCTCCGCCCCCGGTCCTCCCCTCGACCACGGCTATCGCCATCCGGGGCGTCACGACCAGCGAACCCGTGGTGGCCTTGACCTTCGACGCCTGCGCCACCAGAAAGCAAGCCAATGGCTTCGACCGCAGGGTGTTCGAGATCCTGGCGCGCGACAAGATCCCGGCGACGCTCTATCTGTCCGGGCGCTGGGTGGAGAAGCATCCCAAGGCGGCCAAGAAGATCGCGGCCGCCCCTTGGATCGAGATTGGCAACCACACCTACTCGCACCCGCGCCTGACCCTGGTGCGCAGGGATCGCATCCGCATGCAAATCCAGCGTACCAACAAGATCCTGGAAAGGAGGATCGGGCGCCCCGCGCTGTCCTTCCGCCCACCGGCCGGCGCGTGGAACGCGAGAGTCGTGAAGGTGGCGAACCAAGAGCACTTGCCGGTGATCCTATGGAGCGTGGTATCCGGCGATGCTGGTGGCCACGTGCCGACCGCGCGCATGGATCGCACCGTGCTCGACGAGGCCAAACCCGGCGCCATCATCATCTTCCACATCAACAAGCGGGAACCCTTTACCAAGAAGGCGCTGCCTGAGATCGTCGCGGGCCTGCGCGAAAGGGGTTTTCGTTTCGTGACCGTATCGCAACTCCTCGCCCTGCCTGATGCCGTGCCCATCAAGGCCCGGCCGTCGCGATTCGGGTGTGTCCGGCATCGCAAGCCGCGTTCGCCGGGATCGAAAGAAGAGGGACGTGCATATTCGCCGACTTGACCCCACACCAGCAGGGCGCCAGGCGGACTGGATCGTGGCCATGGAGCCCTGGCGTTCTCTCGGCTTCGAGCGCGCGAAGCTCGCGCGCTATTTGCGTCGGATGGCTGGCACCGGGCAAGTGCTGGCCGCCCAGGAAAAGGGAAGCGTCGTAGCTGTCGTCGTGTTCCAGCCCGATTTCCTTCTCGGGCGCTTCATCGCGCTCTTGGCCGTGCGCCCAGAATCCGCGGGGCGTGGCATCGGCCACGGCCTGGTGGCGCGCGTCGAGAGGGAGACCTTCAAAACCCGACGCTGGCTCTACGTCTCGTCGGACAGCGCAAATCGCGCCGCCTCCAGGTTCTACGGCAGGATCGGCTTTTCCCGCGTGGCTCGCCTACCCGGTCTCCTGCGTGATGGACGGACGGAGATCCTGTGGCGCAAAGAGCGGCCTGCACACCCAAGACCGCATTGTTAGAGCATTATTAGATCTCGATCCTGCAGCTCTTGGCTTGCGCCGCGAGTGCCGCCTTGCCCCGGAGCGCGGACAGGGTGGCGGCGCGCTCCTCGCATGCGACGGGCCGAGGCCGCGCGATCGGTATCGACTGGGGTCTGGGACCGGGAGCCGGCAGAATCGGCGAGGCGCGATGTTCGAAGGTTCCGTAGTGGGTCACCAGGCAGCGCGGCTCGGGGGCTTGGCGAAGCTGCACCGAACGCTGGTACCGGCGCTGTTCGGCCTTCATCCGGAATGCTACATAGGGTCCTCCGACCAGGGCCGCCACCCTGGCCCCAAAGCCACATTCCTCGATGAGGCGATCGCGCAGATTGCGAGCTTGTTCGTGCATGGCATTGCCCATGGCTCGCAAATCCCGACGCATGGCCTCGAGTAGCACCGTGTAGAAGAGGAACTTCTTGCGGGTCATCGCCCGTCGCATCTGGACCAGTTCGTGGTCCCAATCCGCGGTGTTGCGATAGCCGTCATAGTGGGTCTGAATCATGCGCAAGATGGAAGGTCCCAGGACCTCGAAGTCGCGGTCGAACGCGTGGTCGATCTTCTCCGCGATCACCGCATCCGAGATGAACGGGTGATGCCAGTTCTGGACGTACTGGCCGTGGATGTCGGACCAGGGGAAGTTTTCCTTGAGCCGGTGCTCGGTCTTCATCTGCTTCCACAGCGGCGTGCCGGGCATGGCCACGTAAAGCATGAACTGGTTGTACGTGCAGCCGTAGGACAGGGCATGCTCGATCTCGCGATCGACATCCTCGGGATGGTGGTGGGGAAAGCCCAGAATCGTGGAGCCCAGGACCTCGACGCCGTAGGCTTGAAGCTGACCGATCAGGCCTTTGAGCCCGATTCCGTCCATCTTCTTGTAGGTCGTCCCCGATGACTCTTCCAGGCCGATCCAGATGAAGCTGTAGCCGAGCTTGACGATGTTGTCGACGCCCAAGCGTAGCAGGGCGTCCGCCGACGAGAAGACGGCGTAGCGGTAGGGCTTGCGCTGCTCCTCCATGAGGCCAAGCAGCGCGAGCGCGCGCCGCGTGTCGAGCGAGAAGTTCTCCGACATCACGAACAGCTCGCTCACGCCGCGCGCCGCCTGCGCGTCGGCTACGGACAGAATGTCCTTGGCGGTGTGGAGGAACTTGACGAACTTGCCGTCGAACTTGGCCGAGGTCGTACAGAAGTTGCAGCGCATCGGGCAGCCCACGTCGGGGATGATGAGCCCGGCGGACAGTTCGGGCACCTTGAATCCGAGCGCGCGCTTGTCGAAGGTGGCGTCCACCAGCGGCGCATGGACGACGTCATCGTGCTTGAGCCCAACGCCAGGCATCCTGGCGTAGTACTCGAGACCATCGCGCTTCACGAAGGTCACACCTTCCCCCTCGCACCCGCGCGCGTGCAGCCAGTGCGACAGCCCGACGGAGAGCGGTCGTTCGAAAGAGGGCTCCCAGACGTGGAAGGTTTCGCTAGGGCAGGTTTGCAGCATGCGCTCGATGATCCCTTGGGTCACCTCGTCGTCGTTGACGATGTGGCCGCCGATGTCGATGGGCACGCCCGGAAGCGTCTCACGGACGAGGCGCCAGGTGACGATCACCTTTTCCAAGTTGGCCATGATCCCCGACAGGCCGACTCTGTCCCAGCGCCGCTCGACGAGCGTCGCCTTGAGCTGCTCCTCCGATGGGAAATCGAGCACCGCCACGTTGGCGTCCAGGTTCACGCCAAACAGGTCGTAGGCAAAGGTCCGCGAAAACATCTGGACGGTGTAATGCTGCTGTCCACGCGTGACCTGATTGTTCAGGAGGCTCATCGGGTTCTTGTATCGACTGTGGGGGCCATCCACGCCATGGGGACCGACGACCGAGCTGAACAGGATGTTGCGGAGGGACTTCGGAGGAAGTGACGACATCTATGATGTCAATGGCAGACTGGACCGAGTCCCGCAACATCAGGACGTAACTATTATGAATAAATGACGAATCCCGGACATCGTCAGCGACGATGGCTGGTCTCCTTTCCCCGGCCGTGGCATCCTGTGCGGGATGTCCGAATCCATGCCGCTTGCCAGTCTGACCGTTCCCGCCGCCGCCCCAGGCGGCGAGGTACCCGCGCGCGATGTCGCCATGGCACGCGAGCTGTCCGAGGCGCGCGCGGCGCTTACCGCCGAGATCGGTCGTCGCATCGTCGGGCAGCGCGAGACCATCGAGCATCTGCTCATCGCGCTTTTCGCCCGCGGCCACGGCCTGTTCGTGGGCGTGCCCGGCTTGGCCAAGACGCTGCTCATTCAAACCTTGGCCGAAACCCTCGACCTGACCTTCGGTCGCATCCAGTTCACACCCGACATGATGCCCTCGGACATCACCGGTTCGGACGTGCTGGAAGAAGATCGCACGAGCGGCCGGCGCGTGTTCAGATTCGTGCGCGGCCCCGTGTTCGCCAACGTGGTGCTCGCCGACGAGATCAACCGCACGCCGCCCAAGACCCAAGCGGCGCTGCTACAGTCCATGCAGGAGTATCGCGTCTCCGCCGGCGGCAACACCTACGACCTCCCGCTGCCCTTCCTGGTCTTCGCCACGCAAAACCCCATCGAACAGGAAGGCACCTATCCCCTACCCGAGGCCCAGCTCGATCGCTTCATGTTTCAGATCGACGTGTCCTACCCCAGTGCCGCCGAGGAAGTCCGCATTGCGGCCCTGACCACGGGCACCCGCGGGCAGCCGTTACGCAAGATCTTGAGTCCGACCCGTATCGTCGAGCTACAGGACTTGGTCTTGCGCGTGCCCGTCGCCGAGCACGTGCTGGCACACGCCGTGACCATTTGCCGCGCCACCCGGCCCGGGCCTGGCGCGCCCGAGGCCGTGCGCAAATACGTGACCTGGGGCGCGGGCCCGCGCGCCTCCCAGCACCTCGTGCTGGCGGCCAAGGCGCGCGCCATCCTCGACGGGCGCTATGCGGTGTCCATCGACGACATTGACAGACTGGCCGGCCCCGTGCTCGTCCACCGCGTGGTCCGCAACTTCCATGCCCAGGCCGACGGCGTGCGCGCCCGCGACTTGATCGCGACCATCGTCGACCAGGTCGCCACCTAGTTCCGCCGTGACGGACTCGGAACCCTCCCCGGCGCAGGATCGACACCTGGGCTTGCTGTCTCCGGTGGAGCTGTCCCGGCTCTCGTCGCTGGCGGTGCGCGCGCGCACCATCGTCGAGGGCGCGCTGTCTGGCATGCACCGCAATTTGCATCCAGGGGCGTCGCTGGAATTCACCGAGCACAAGGAGTACGCGCCCGGCGACGATGTCAGGCGCATCGACTGGAAGGCCGTCGCTCGCACCGATCGCTACGCCATCAAGCGCTTCGAGAACGAGACCGAGATGCGCACCCTCCTCGTGCTCGACACCTCGGCGTCGATGGCCTACCGTCGCACCTCGGTTTCCAAGCTGGAATACGCGACCACCCTGTGCGCGGCGCTAGCCTACCTCGTGGGCCAGCAGCGAGACGCCGCCGGCCTTCTGGCCTTCGCCGACGGCACGCGCGCGGTCTTGCCTCCCTCCACGCGCCCCGGCCAGATCCGCGAGGTGCTCGCCGCCCTCGAGGGCTTGCGCCCGGCCGGCGTGGCCGACCCTGGCCCGGCCGTCGATGCCGTGAGCGAGATCTGCGACAAGCGCAGTCTGATTATCTGGTTTTCCGATCTGCTCGATACCGAGGATGTTCCATCTGGCCCCACGGCCACGGGAATCCTGTTCGAGCGCGTACGGCAGTTGCGCGCGCGCGGGCACGACGTGGTGCTGTTTCACGTCCTCGATCCCGACGAGATCGAACTGCCGTTCGACGATCTCATGTTCTTCGAGGGCATGGAGCCCGGCGACCAGCGCACCCTGCTGGCCGAGGCCAGCGACCTCGCCCAGGCCTTCCGTGAAGAGTCGGCCCATTTCCGCCAGCGCTGGCGCGCCGCCTGCCTGGAAGCCCGGGTGGAATATCGCTTCGCTCGCACCGATGTGCCACCTACAGAGATTTTGCACGCGTTTCTCGCCGACCGGGCGGGGAGGCCCTAGTCTTGCGATTCCTCGCCCCAGCCCTTTTGCTCGGTCTGCTTGCCGCGGCCTTGCCCTACCTCGTGCATCGTATCGGCAGGCGGCGCGCGCTGCCCGTCCACTTCGCGGCCATGCAGTTGCTCCTGCGCTCCGAACGCCGCGTGCAGGCGCGCCGCAGGCTGCGCGAAATCCTTCTCATGCTGGCGCGCACCGCCGCGGCGGCGAGCCTGCCTTTCATCTTCGCCCGCCCTTTTTCCGAGCGCACCACCGACCTGCCCGTGGTCAGCCTGGACGCGCAGGCCGCCGTGATCGTCCTGGACGATTCGGCGAGCATGCAGCGTATCGGTCGCGGTGGTACGCTTTTCGCGCGCGCCAAGGTCCGGGCCCAAGCCCTCGCACGTCAGTTCCCGTCGGATTCGGAGCTGGCGTTTTTGGTATCGTCCACTGGTTCGCCGCCCCGTATTGGCGAGCTCGATCCCGACCGCGCCCACGTGATCGAGGCCATCGAGTCGACGCAATGTTCGGCGCGACCCGCGGATTTCACCACGGCCATGCGCCAGGCTGCCCTGATCCTGGCGCCCTCGACGCGCGCCCACCGCCGCATCTATCTCTTCACCGACATGCAAGCCACGGGTTGGGAGGACGGCGCCGGGCTACCGAGGGAAGGCGCGCCGGAAGTCATCATGGACGACGTCTCGGGAGGGGCCGCCTTGGAGAACCGAGCCATCGTCTCGGCACATGTGCAACCGTCGGCCGAGGCAGGTCCAGGCGGCATCGCCGTGTCTGTCGAGATCGCGAATTACTCGGCACGGAGTGTGCCCGCTCTCGGGGTGACTCTGCGGGTGGACGGCGCGGCCGTAGCGCAAGGGGTGGTCGCGCTTACGGCCGGCGGGCACGCGCACAAGCGTTTCCTCCACAGTCTGCCCCGCGATGCCGGCTCCTCGCACGATCTCGTCGCCGAAATCGACGGGGATGCTTTTCCACTCGACGATCGGCGCCAGATGCACTTGGAAATGGCGCGCACCATGCGCGTTCTGGCCGTCGACGGCGACCCACGGACCATCCACAATGAGGACGAGGCCTTCTTCTTCGAGGCGGCCTTGCGCAATGGCCTGCCCGGCGCCTTGGTGACGACCAAGCTCGCGGACGACGTCACACCAGATAGCCTCGCGGGCTACACTGTGGTCGCGCTGCTGAATGTGGGCCGGCCCGCACAGGCCATCGCCCTGGCGCTCGATCGATTCGTCGAGGCCGGCGGCGGACTGTTCCTCAGTATGGGCGACCGGGTGGATGCCTCGATTTGGAACGAGCGCATGGCCAAACTCCTGCCCCAGCCGCTCGGCCTGGTCCGCACGGCGTCCGCCCTGCCCGGCCAACACTCGGGTGAAACCGTCGACGATCGTCCGGCGGAGCGCTTGTCGCCGCTCGATCGCCGCCAGCCCCTGCTCGCGGCATTTCCCGAGCAGGGAGACGGTCTGGTATCGGCGCGCTTCTTCAAATACGTGCTGCTCGATCCCGTCCGAGACACGGCGAAGCGCGACGTCATCCTACGCTACGAAAGCGGCGCTCCGGCCCTGGTCGAGCGCGAGGTCGGCAAGGGGCGGGTCATGCTGCTGACCACCACGGTGGATCGCGAGTGGACGGATCTGCCCATTCGGGCCGGATTTCTGCCGCTCATGCGCGAAGCCACTCGCAATCTCGTCGGGGCCAACGACGAGGACGGTGCCACCACACTGCTGGTCGGTGAGCCGCGCATGCTGGCGTTTGCGGGCGACACCCAGACCCTCGAGGTCACCCGGCCCGACGGCTCGGTGTGGGTGGGCAAACGCGAACAAGCCGGATCCTCGCGCACATTGCCCTATGCCGGCACCGATCAAATCGGCCTCTACCGGGTACGCGGCGCCAGCGCAGACGGAACCTTCGTCAGGCAGTCAACGCAGGATTTCGCCGTCAACCTCGATCCGCGCGAATCCGATCCAACCCGGCTGGCGCCGCAGAAGCGGCCGGATCGCATCGCGGTATCGGCCGCGGGGGTGAGGCCCCTCAAACACAGGGTCGAACTGTGGCATGCCTTGTCGGCCATCCTCATTCTGTTGCTTCTCGCCGAGTCGATCCTGACAGTGCGCAGGCGGCGAGCGACCGCTGTCGAGGGCAGCTAGCGATGGCAAGTGACGCGCACAAGGACAAATAGGACCAATCCCATCTCCTTGACACCGTGCCTGGCGTGTCTACCTTCACAGGCAGGAAGCAAGCAAAGGAGCAGTGGATCATGGCTAGTATCATTCTTCGCAACTCATCGAACGGACTTTCGCCGGGCGACTCGTGGAGGTGGTCTTGGGATCCTTGGCGCACCCTGAACGCCTGGATGTCCGCGGATCCTTGGCCAGTCAGTGAGGGCAACGCGGAAACCGAGGCGGCCTTCGCCCCGCGCTTCGACGTCAAGGAGAGCAAGGGAGAGTACGTTCTCTCCGCCGATCTCCCGGGCGTGAAGTCAGGGGACACGGAAATCTCACTCGAACGCAACCGATTGAAGATCTCCGGCCACCGCGAGCAAAGCCACAAGGAGGAAGACGACAAGACCTTCCTTTCCGAGTGCCGTTATGGTTCATTCTCGCGCGTGTTCACGCTGCCCGAAGGCGTCGACGGCGGACAGGTGCACGCCAGCCTGCACGACGGGGTGCTCACGGTCGTAGTGCCGAAGAAGCCGGAGACCCAGCCGCGCACCATTCCGGTAAGCGTAAGCGCAGGCAAGGACTAGATCTTGCGGGCGAGGGCTGCTGGTTGCCCTCGCCGCCTTCGCGGTTGACCGTGGCAAGGAGTCCGCGCTAGGACGCTGGCATGAAGATCGGTCTCGTTGGATTTCCAGGTTGTGGAAAGACCACGGTGTTCAATGCGCTGACCGGCCTCGCGGCCGAAACCGGCTACGGCGCCGCGCGCGGCAAGACCAACCTCGGCGTGGTCAAGGTGCCCGACGCGCGCGTGGATGCCCTGGCGGGTCTTTACCATCCGAAGAAGACCGTGTACGCCGAGATCACCTTTTGCGACGTGGCGGCGGCGCCTGCGTCCGGTCAGGCCAAGGGCCTCGACGAACAGGTGTTGCGCGCGATGCGCGAGGTGGATGCGCTCTGTCACGTGGTGCGCGGATTCGCGAGCCCGGCGGGCGAGCCGGCCCAGCCACTCGCCGAGGCGAAGGATTTCGAGATCGAGATGAACCTCTCGGATCTCATTCTCATCGAAAACCGCCTCGAGCGCCTCAAGAAGGAAAAGGCCAAGTTAGGCGAGAAGGAACTGCTCGAGAAACTCAAAGCTCACCTCGACGCCGGCAAACCCCTGCGTAGCCTGGAAGGACTGACCGGGACCGATCTGGTCTCTATTTCCGGATTTCGATTCCTGACGCAAAAGCCGCTCATGCTGATCCTCAACGTGCCGGAATCGGATGTCGCGCACCCTGCCCCCGAGGAACTGACCCTGCTGGCGCAACAAAGCGGGCTCGGCTTGGTGGTCTTGGCTGGTCTGGTCGAGATGGACATCGCGCAGATGACCGCCGAGGAGCAGAAAGATTTCGTCGCGTCGCTTGGACTGACGGAGCCCGCCGCCGGCCGCTTCATCCGCGCCGCCTATGCCCTATGCGATCTGATTTCCTTCCTTACCGCCGGGGAGGACGAGTGCCGGGCCTGGCCACTGCGCGAGGGCAGCAATGCACACAAGGCGGCGGGCAAGATTCACTCGGACATCGAACGCGGCTTCATCCGCGCCGAAGTCATGCGCTGGGAGGACCTGGTGAAGCTCGGCAGCGAGGCCAAGTGTCGCGAAGCCGGCAAGCTCCGCCTCGAAGGCAAGGAATACGTCGTCGCGGACGGCGACGTGATCAACTTCCGCTTCAACGTGTGAAGGTCGAGACCCTGCGGCAGGATTTCGATTCGCGCGAGGCGCGGCGACGACGTAGAATTTTGTCGGATCCCCGCATGAAGGCTTGTCTCCTCTCCGCTCCCGCCTTGGTGACGACAAGGCCACTCGTTCTTCGCGAGGTGCCTTCCCCGAAGCCCGCCGCTGGCGAGGTGCTGATTTCCGTTTTGGCATGCGCGATTTGCCGAACCGATCTACACGTGATCGAGGGGGAATTGCCGACCAAGCGCCTACCCTTGATTCCCGGCCATCAGGTGGTGGGCAGGGTGGCGGCGCTGGGCGCGGGCGTAAGCGAGCTCGCGCTTGGACAGCGCGTGGGGGTGGCTTGGCTGCATCGCACCTGTGGCACTTGCCGGTTCTGCCGGGCGGGACGCGAAAACCTGTGCGAGTCGGCCGCTTTCACCGGCTTTACCGTGGACGGTGGTTTTGCCGCCGAAATCACCGCCCCGGCCGCGTTCACCTATCCCTTGCCTGGCGAGCTTCCCGACTTGGCGGCGGCGCCGCTTTTGTGCGCCGGGATCATCGGCTTTCGCGCCCTCAAACTGACCGGGATCGACAACTGGCCGGGCGCTCGCCTCGGCATCTACGGCTTCGGTGCCGCCGGACACCTCGCCCTTCAGGTGGCGCGGGCACGCGGTGCGGATGTCTACGTATGCACGCGCGACCGCGAGCGACACCAAGCCCTCGCGGCTGAGCTCGGGGCCGCCTGGGTAGGTGGCGCGCTCGATGCCCCGCCGGTCAGACTCGATGCTGCGGTTGTCTTCGCCCCCGCGGGCGAAATCGTCCCCGTGGCCTTGGCCGCGCTGGAGCCTGGTGGCACGCTGGTCCTGGGCGGCATCCACATGTCGCCCATCCCTCAGCTACCCTACCAGCTCATCTACCGCGAGCGCACCATCCGTTCGGTCGCCAACAACACGCGAAGCGACGGCCGGGAATTCCTCGCCGAAGCCGCGCGCATCGGACTGCGCGTGCACACGCAAACCTTTCCGATCGCCGAGGCCAACGACGCCCTCATCGCGCTCAAGCACGACGCAATTCGCGGAGCCGGCGTGCTGCTGCTCGGGACATAAAGCACCGAACGGTTTGATGCTTCCGGAAATGGTTTCCGGATTCGGAACCGAGACGGGTGAAGCGCTGTCTGCAAGAATCCACTATTTCCTGCCGTAGTCGCCGGTCTCCACGCTGACCACGGCGCCGTCCTCGAAGATCACGGTGCGGGTGAAGGCGCGCGGCCCCATGTCGTAGGTCCATTCGTCGACCGGAATCTCGATCTCCTGCTCCTCGATGATTGACTCTTCCACATCGCCCGCCCGCCTTGTGATCTTGTGTTTCACCCGGCGTTTCACCACGCGCTCGACGACCTCATCTGGTTCGCCACATCGGTCGCGAACCATCTTCATGCCGTCGCCCACCGACACCAGGCGACCGGTCCTGCAGCGAAATCCACTGTCAGCGCGTAGCGGGGCCGGCAATAGAAGCGCCACCAGCAATGGTACGAGCGAAATTCGCATGGTTAGTCCCCCAGTCGTAAGACATCCTTGGTCGCCGAGCTATTCACGCTCGACCCGGTGATAGACTGCCTTGCGTACGCCCCCAGCCCATGACCTCGAACGACCCACACGATCGCGATTTCATCGAAACCATCGTTCGCCTGGCCACGGCGCTTGGGCTGAACGGGGTGCGCGTACGCTGGAGGCTCCTGCATTGGCAAAAGGCATTGCAAGACTGGCGCCAGCGCACACGCGGCGAGATCCGCCACGCCGGCTACCGGCACGCGGTCTGTCCGCAGTGCGGGCAAGTGCAAGATCGGCACGAACGACGCTGCGTAAACTGCAGCGCCCCGCTCGGGGCGCGAACCTGGCAGGTGGTGAGCCGTCTCGGTTTCGTCGTGCCCACGGCCGTCTCGGTCAGCACCATGCTTGGCATGATCATCGTGGTGGCCTATCTCCGCATCATGATGGCGCGACCAGGTTCGGGCTATTTCAGTGTGGACAGCGACGAACTCATTTACCTCGGCGCCTACTTCCTTCCGGCCATACGTGCCGGGCAGATCTGGCGACACGCGACCGCCATCTTCCTGCACATTGGCCTGATCCACCTGGGCTTCAACATGCTGGCTCTGGCCCAGATCGGCCCGGCCGTCGAAGAGACCTTCGGCCGCGCGCGGACGCTCTTTCTCTTCATGCTCACGGGCATCGTGGGATTCGCGGCTTGCCAATTCTTCGACATGGTCGCGATCTCCGCCGGCGCTTCGGGCGCCATCATGGGGCTCATCGGCGCCGCGGCTGGGTGGGGGCAACGCGACGGCACCAGCGTAGGCCGAGGGGTGCGCAACCAAATGCTCAAGTGGGCTGCCTACACCATGGTTTTCGGCCTCATCGTGCACGCAAACAACATGGCCCATACCGCTGGTTTCCTTTGCGGAGGAATCCTGGGTTTCCTCACCCCACCGCGCTGGCTGAGGCGCGGGCGCCTGCGTGGCACCGATGTCGCGATCGGGGCGTTGGCGCTCGCCGCCCTCGTGGTCTCATTGGCCCTGGTTCTTCGCCCGCCCGCCAGCTCCGAGGCCTGGGCCAAATCCTACGCCGCCGCCGTGCGCGCCGCGCGCTTTCCGGCCGCGCCGGAGCAACCCGCGCCCGGGAGGGAGCCCGAGTGATTCGGTCGAGTCGCCCCTACGCCAGCGCGCAATCGCCGAGCACCGTGCGTACGGCCTGGCCGAGTTCCTGAACCAGCGCACTCTTGGTGACGAAGCCGTGCGCGCCGGCCCTGCGCGCGAGCGTCGCATAGGGCGATTCCGGCAGCGAGCTGATGATGATCACCGGCAACCCGGGCCGCGAGACGCGAAGTTCCTTGAGCACGTCGATGCCGCCGCAGCCGGGCAAGCGCAGGTCGAGCAAGACCAGATCGAACGAGCGCTCCGCCACCAGCGCCAGCCCCTGTTCCCCCGACGCCGCCGCCGTCATCTCCGCGTGGGGAACGGCAGTTGCCAGCAATTCTCCGATGCGTTGGCTCACCGCGGGGTGATCGTCGACGAGAAGAATCTGCTTCATGGCTTCCGGTGCTTCTCCCATCCTTACTACTAGAGCAGAATCGCGGAGCCGCGCATGCCGGGCGGAAGCTGAATTCGCTGTCAGGCCCGGTCCTACACACGCGTGGTCGCGGCGGCCGTGTGGGACCGCGTCGCTACCTGGCTGCCGACCTCTAGTCCACCAGCCCCTCGCGAAGCGCATACTGGATCAACTCGGCATTGGTGCGCATCTGCATTTTTTCCAGCAGGCGCGTGCGGTAGGTGCTGACGGTCTTTTCGGACAGGGACAGATCCACGCCGATCTCCTTGACGGTCTTGCCCGTGGCAAGCGCACGCAAGACCTCAAGCTCCCGATCGGAGAGACGCTCGTGCGCGGGCCGCGAGGTGTCGGCGCGCAAGCTCTTGGCCAGGGTTTCGGCCAGTCGAACGCTGACGTGGGTGCCGCCGGCCAGCACTTTGCGAACCGCGCCCGACAGATCCTCGGCGGCGCTGTCCTTGTTCACGTAACCTGCGGCACCCGCCCGCAGCGCCCGCAGGGCATAGTGATCCTCGGCATGCATGCTGAGAACGAGCACGGGCACAGCCGGCCGAAGCCGCTTGATCTCACGAAGCGCGTCGAGCCCGCCACGCCCCGGCAGGGTGATATCAAGCACCACGACATCCCAGTCCTCGCCTTGCAGCTTCTCGATGGCCTCGGACGGCCTGGTGGCCTCCCCGAAATCAACCTTGCCCAGGGATTCGGTGAGGATGTCGCGCACGCCACGCCGGACAACCGCATGATCGTCGACCAGGAGGATACGGGTCATCACACGCACCCCCAAGTATCCGATGCGCCATAGAGTTGGACGCTCCGCTCATTCGCACCGCGAGCAAACGCGTGCCGCCGGCTCTCTCTTGGGGCAGCATTCCAACAGGTCGCCTCACTGCGCCACATTCCCCTCATCTCGGTCGATGAATATAGACCATCTCCTGCCTTTGTGAGAATCAATCCCGGACTCGAGATCCGTGCGCACAAAAGGGATTGACTGAGTTTCCTAGTCGTGACCTAGGTCGCCGTCCTGGCGACCGCTCAGGTCGAGCATCGGCCCGCCCGTGTCCTCGTCCTGCATGCCGTGCATGAGGCGCGCCTTGACCCGCGTCGACTGGCGTTCCTTGTAGCGTTCGTGACTGTTCTCGCCCAGCTCATTGGCCTGCGCCGTACGCGCGTCGACGATCTGGAACTCCGTGAGCACGAAGACGATATTTCCCGTGTCGGCGAAAAGCGGATCGTCGGGAGCGAGCCCGAGGTGCTTGTCGATCCGCACCGGCAGATCCGTGACGAAATTGACCACGCGGTAGCTCGGTCCGGAAAACTCGTTCACCTGCGACGTGCGCTTGTCCGGCGACTCGTTCGACAGTTCGAGCACGTCGCCAAGATGGCCACGCAGATAGGGCTCGCGTTCGATGAATGTCTGGAGATCGACGATGTCATTCTGCGACTCGGCGGGAATGACGTAGGTGAAGGGAACCAAACGCTGCAGAAGTTCGCGCAGCACGAACACGATTTCCTCTTCGCTACGCGTGATCATGCGGAAGCGCAGCTTGTCGTACACGTGAGCCGCGATGTTGTCGCGCTTGGCGAGAAGCTTGGTGATGAGGCTGTCCTGCTCCTTGCGGCTCCACTCGAACTCGACGATCTGACAGCCGGCGCCCTTCATCTCCTCGACGGTTCGCAGGACCTTGTCCTCGACGATTTGAAAGATCTGATCCGCGCTGACGGACAACCGGGTCGACAATTCGTCACCCGCCAGGTGGTGCAGGACGTGCATCACCTTGAGCACGACGCAGGCCTGGGTTCGGCGTTTGCCCTTCTGGGAGGCCACCAGCAGAAGATCGCGCGCCGGCACCCGCACCGCGACGTCCTCGGCGACGTGGAAACCCAGGTAGCGCTCCAGATACTCGACCGCCTGTTCGCGAAGATCCTCGATGCGCGCGATATCCTCCGGGTTTGCCGGGTCGTACTCATTGATGCGCAGGAAGCGATCGACTTGCTGGCGGTCGGTGAAGTAGAGCCGGTGCCAGTCGATGACAGACCCACCACGAAGCAGGTTCCGTATGGCCGTCAGATCGGCGCTGGTGAAGATGACGCTTCGCCCCAGGACGCTCTGGTCCCCGTCTGTGGCGTCGCGGCCAGGTTGTAGTGATGATTCGGGATTAGCCAGCGTCATGTAACCCTGTTATCGGCTCGAAGTCGCAGGCAGTGTAGGCGCACAGACATCCGCCGGCAAGGTGAAAGCGCGCAGCCTGAACCGACAGGGATGACCGCCAGTGGCTCGGAACCCCGCCTAATGCGACTTGCTATGGACGGGCTTTCCGAGACGCAATGTCGCCAGAAAGATGACTAACGCTCCGAGCGAAGTGATCGCACTTCCAATGACGGGAATGGTAGACATAGATATCATAATATCCTACATGTACTACTTGGCAAGTTTTCAATCATTACCGCCTGTTCCCAATCGCCACTTTGCGCTACCGCTTCCGCCTGTGCGCCCGTCTGCCCCGGATGATGGAACCAAGCAGTAACACGGCGAAGAAAGCGGAAATCAACAGCGCCACCCTCTGCTCGATGATCCGCCCTCGACCCTCGTACACGACCGAAACGCAAAAGCCGACCGAGCCCAGGAAACCCCACAGGAGCTGATGTCCCAGGGCATAGAGCGCGTCCGCGGAATCCTCGAAGCGACGAACCCGGATCTGAATGTCACCTCGCGTGGATCGGTTGAGAAACCGGCCAAGTTCGGTCGGCAGGGCGAAGGCCGACAGCGCGGCTTCCCGGGCGGTTTCGAGGACCGTCTCCGACCACTCCTTGCGTTCGCCCAGGATGAAGCGATCGACATATGGCTGGATGACTTCGGCGGGGTTGAGCTCAGGCGCCAGCGTCGTACACACCCCAAGCAAGAGCAGCAACGTCCGTTCGAGCAGCACCCACTCCCGCGGCACGTGAAAGGCATCGCGCAGGTCGGAAAGGGAGACGTCGAGCTGACGCAGATCCAGCAGGGTGGCGATCTGACCGCGCAGGTCGAGGCCCGAGCTGAGGCTGCCGGTGGAGAAGTGCTGAAAACGCATCTGCGCACGGAAGCTTTCGTAGAAGTGCTGGATGACTCGATCGAAGACCTCGTGATCGGCGTGGCGCGCGATGAAGCCCATTTCCTTCATGGCGGCGACGATGCGGCCCACGTCGCGCGTGACTGCACCTTGCAGGAACGACACGATGCCCTTGCGCATGCCCGGTGAAATGCGCGCCGTCGCCCCGAAATCAAGGAACACCAGAACAGGATCGCCGCCCTCGCCCGCGCCCTCGCCCGCGCCCTCGCCCGCGCCCGAGGCTAGCAGCAGATTCCCCGGGTGCGGATCCGCGTGGTACACGCCATCGACGAAGATTTGCTTGCAGTAAGCCTCGATGCATAGCCGCGCCGCCTTGACGCGATCGATGCCCGCGCTCGCGATGCCGGCCAGATCGCCCACCTTCACCCCATCCACCCACTGCGTGATCAACACCCGTGCCGTCGAGTAGTCGCCGAGCACGCGCGGAATCAGCACGTCGGTGCGACCGGTGAAGTTGGCCGCAATGGTGGCCATGGCCTCAGCCTCCTGGCGGTAGTCCAGCTCGGCCATGACCATCTTCTGGATCTCGGCGTAGATGACGTGCCACCCCCAGTCGGGAAGCAGCCAACCCGCGACGCGCGAAATGCGCCGGAGCGCGCGCAGGTCGGTGGCCACGATGGTTTCGATGTCGGGATACTGAACCTTGACCGCAACTTTCTCGCCCGAACGCAAGCGAGCCACGTGGACCTGCCCGATGGACGCCGAGGCCACGGGATTGACGTCGAACTCGGCAAAGATTTCCTGCGGGGCCTTGCCGCCAAACTCCTCGCGCAGGCGAATTTCGACCTCGGAGAAAGGACGTGGAGGCACGCTGTCCTGGAGGGTTTCCAGTTCCTTGCGGAAGGCCACCGGGAGCAAGTTGGCCATGACGCTGATGAGCTGGCCCACCTTGATGAATAACCCCTGCAAGTCGATGATGGCTGCGAGCATACGGCGGGCGTTCTTGCGATGAACCTGGTCGGCCAGCTGCGCCGCCTTTTCGTTGCTACGCAGGCGACGGCGCAGGGAAAAAAGGGCATAGGAGAGCACCACCTGCACGGTGACGAAGTAGGCGCGCAGCAGGCGCCTGATGGGCCTGCGAAGAGCTGCGGCCCGCTCCGTGCGAGGGGTGGCTGTCATGCGCTTGCCAGCATATCCCGGGGCAGAGGCGCATGCACGCATCGCGCGTTGCCGAGGCTGCCGGCGCACCGGAGGGACCGGCCCGAATCGTGAGCAGGAAAAGCCATTGCAGGAGTGCTAGGCTGCCTTCATGGCAGACGGGGCAAAGCGGGACGACCGGCAAAGCGGCGATGCCGCCGAATACGATATCCGCTCCGAGCGCGGGCTGTCGGATCGCGTGCGACGGGCCATGGCGGCCGGCCTGGAGGTGGCCTCGCGTTCCAAGGACGACCTCCTACGCGCGGCCAGCTCGGAAATCGCATCGTGGCTCGAACGATTGGACGTCCAGGGGGAATTGACCAAGGCACTTTCCAAGATGGTTGTCGAGGTCAAGGCCGAGGTCCGCTTTCGACCCAAGGAGGATGGAACCCTCACCCCCGAGGCCACGAGCGACGTCAAGGTAAAGCCCGCGACGAAACCCTGACCGCAGGGAGCACGGGGAAGGGGTTCATGTCTTCGGGGTACCGCTGGGACGGCCGGCGGTGGTGCCGATACCGTACTTCTCGAGCTTGTAGTAAAGCGCGCTGGTCTTGATGCCGAGCAGGCGCGCGGTCTCGGTCTTCACGCCGCCGGTGCGATCGTAGGCGCGCTGAATGAGCTGGCGTTCGAGATCGTCGAGAATCTCCGGCAGGCTCATGTTTTCACCGGGCAACGCCAAGGTGCTCTCGCTCGTGCCCTCGCGCAGAAATGACGGCAGGGCCGCGAGGTCGATGCTGTCGCCGCTGGCGAATACCAGGGATTGCTCGATGGCGTTCTCGAGCTCGCGTACGTTGCCGGGCCAAGCGTGGGTGGCCAGGCGCGCGAGGGCGGCTTGGTCGATGCGCCGGACCAGCGGATTGGCCCGCGGCCCCAGCTTCTTGATGAAATGGTCCACGAGGAGCGGGATGTCTTCACGCCGCTCGCGCAAGGACGGCACGCGAAAAGGAATCACGTGCAAGCGATAGAACAGGTCTTCGCGGAAGGTGCCTTCGTCGACCGCTTTCTTGAGGTCGCGGTGGGTGGCGGACACCACGCGCACGTCCACCTGGACGGTTTCCTCGCCACCCACGCGTTCGAATTGCTGCTCCTGAAGCACGCGCAGGAGCTTGAGCTGTAGGTTGGGCGTCATGTCGCCCACTTCGTCGAGGAACAGGGTGCCCTTGTCCGCCAACTCGAAACGCCCGAGTTTGCGCTTGATCGCGCCAGTGAACGATCCCTTTTCGTGCCCGAACAGTTCCGATTCGAGCAGGGTATCGGTGAGGGCCCCGCAATTGACCTTGACGAACGGCCCGGCGGCGCGTCGCGAGCGCAGGTGAATCGCGCGCGCCACCAGTTCCTTGCCGGTGCCCGATTCGCCCGCGATGTGCACCACCACGTCCGAGGTCGCGACCTTCGCAATGGACTCGAAGAGCGCGAGCATGAGCGGCGACTGCCCTACCATCTCGTTCGGCACGTAGGCAGCCGCGGCGTCGGCGCGCAGGATTTCGACCTCGGCCTCGGCGCGCTGGCGCGAGAGTTTTTCCTGCCGCATCTCCAGCGCACGTTCGACCTTGAGGCGCAGCACTTCGGGCGCGAAGGGCTTTTGCAGAAAATCCATGGCTCCGAGTCGCATGGCCTCGACCGCCGTCTCGACCGTACCGTAGGCGGTCACGATCAAGACCGGGCATGCGGCGTCGATGCGCTTGGCAGCCTCGACCACCTCCAGACCATCGACACCCTCCATCTTCAAATCCGTGATGAGGAAGTCGGGCGCCTGCTTGCGCATGAGCGCCAGACCCTCGCCGCCGCCACTCGCCACCAGCGCCTCGTGGCCCATGCGGCGAACCGTCGCGGCCATGCCTTCGCGCATGGTCTCGTTGTCATCGATGATGAGGATGCGAGCCATGACGTGACGATACCATCGCCCCGGCCCGAAGGCCGCGCTGTTAGACGTCTGCGCCGACGAAGGGATTGTGGTCGCGTTCGTGACCGATGGTCGTCTCGGGCCCGTGGCCAGGGATCACGCGCGTCTCGCCAGGCAGAAGATAAAGCTTGGTGCGGATCGAGGCCGCCAGATCGGCGAACGAGCCTCCCGGGAGATCGGTGCGGCCGACCGATTCTGCGAACAAGGTATCCCCCGCGAAGAGGACGCCGCTGTCGCCACCAAGGTAAAAGCCCACCGAACCCGGGGTGTGCCCCGGGGTGTGCAAGACCTGAAGGGAAAGCCTGCCGACGGCGATAGTTTCGCCCCCGGCCAGCCATTGCGTGGGGGCCGGTGGCCGCGCGGCGCGAAACCCGAACATGCGGCCCTGCCCGGCCAAATTCTCGTACAGGGCTCGATCTCCCTCGTGAATGAGGATCGACGCGCCAGTGGCTGCGGCGATCTCTCCCGTCGCGAGGATGTGATCGAAGTGGCCGTGGGTGTGCAGGAGCAGCTCGACCGTGACGCCCATTTCCTTGACCAGCGCCAGAATGCTCTCGGCATTGCCACCGGGATCCACGATGGCCGCCTTGCCGGTTTCCGCGCAAGTCACGACAACGCAATTGCAAGCCACCGGCCCGACCACGAGCGTGCGTATCTTCATTGCCACTTTCCTTAGGATTCGGGATCTCACGCGCGAGTTTCTCACGATCCGCGACGGGCGGCCTGTCTCATGACCCCGTCAAAACTCCCGCCTCCCCTTCGTGCCCAGATGTCCAGCGGGCGCAGGCGTGGCGGGTGGCAGTGAGGGAAGGGACCCGTCGTGCGCGTAGGTCGCGTGCCGCCTGTGCTGCAGGCGCACGCCCATATCGTCGCTTTCTGCACTTTGCGAAGGGAATTGACCTACGCGCATGACGGGGAGGGATCCCGAGCTGACAGGACCCGCCACGCCGAAGCCGGCGGGTCCCCGAGCCGAACACGTTGAAAGGGCTGCCCTTCCAGGGTTCCCATCACAATCAACTACAGCCGCTCGTCGTGCCGCAATTCGTGCACTTGTGGCAACTACCGTTGGGCACCATGATCGACCCGCACTCGGGACAGGTCGGCGCATCGGTGCGAACCAGAAACCCATACATCGACGGGGTACTGGCCACGGCGCCCGTCGGTGCGGTGAGCACGGTTTGCACCGTTCGATCGACGACCACCATCGGACTCCCGGTTGTTGACACGGACGAGGCGGCGCTCTCGACGGGCTTGGCTTCCTCCGCGCCTTCGGGCTCGGACTCGGGGCGCAGGAACTTGGCGCCCAGCCAACGAAACAGGTAGTCCATCACCGACGTGGCGCGCGGGATCTCGGGATTGCCGGTGAAGCCCGAGGGCTCGAAGCGCATGCGCGAGAACTTGTCGACCAGCAGGCGCAACGGCACCCCGTGCTGCAAGGCCAGCGACACCGCGGTGGCGAAGCTGTCCATGAGGCCCGAGATGGTCGAGCCTTCCTTGGCCATGCGGATGAAGATCTCGCCCGGCTCGCCGCTGTCGTACAGGCCGACGTGGATGTAGCCCTCGTGACCACCCACCGAGAACTTGTGGGTGAGCGAACGCCGCTCGTCGGGCAGCTTGCGCCGCACCAGGGATTGCGCCGCGCTGATCTGCGCGCGTTGCAGTCCCGGATCGGTCTTGCTGGTCGACACCGGTTGCGTGCGCTTGCAGCCCTCGCGGTAGACGGCGATGGCCTTGAGCCCAGCCTTCCACGCTTCGAGGTACGCGCTTTCGACGTCCTCGACCGTGGCGTCGGCCGGCTGGTTGACCGTCTTCGAGATGGCGCCCGAGATGAACGGCTGGGCCGCGGCCATCATGCGGATATGTCCCATGTAGTGGATGGAACGCGTGCCGTTGGCGGCGCGGAAGGCGCAGTCGAACACCGGCAGGTGGTCGTCGGAGAGACCCGGGGCGCCTTCGATGGTTTCCTCGCGATCGATATACTCGACGATGGCCTTGCGCTGATCCTCGTCGTAGCCCAGACGCTCCAGCGCCTCCTCGGTCGTGTTGTTGACGATCTTGATGGTGCCGCCGCCTACCAGGCGCTTGTACTTGATGAGCGCGATGTCCGGCTCGATGCCGGTGGTATCGCAATCCATCATGAAACCGATGGTCCCGGTGGGCGCCAGCACGCTGGCCTGGGCGTTGCGGAAGCCATGCTCGCTGCCGACGTTGATGGCCTCGTCCCAGGCCGAGCGCGCCGCGGCCATGAGCTCCTCGGGGACATCGCTGCCCTCGATGTGCTCGGTGTGGTAGCGGTGTTTCTTCATCACGCCGAGGAAGGGCTGTTCATTCTCCGCGTATCCGGCGAACGGCCCGGTCACGTCGCGCGCGATGACCGCGGAGGTGCGGTACGCCCACCCGGTCATGAGCGCGGTGATGGCGCCGCACCACGCCCGCGCCGGCGCCGAATCGTAGGGCAGTCCGAGCGACATGAGCAAAGAGCCCAGGTTCGCGTAGCCCAGCCCGAGCGGCCGGAAGCGCAGCGAGTTTTCCTCGATGGCCTTGGTCGGGTAGCGCGCGTTCCCCACGATGATCTCCTGGGCCAGGATGGTCACCTCGACCGCCCTCTTGAAGGCCTCGGTATCGAAGGTTCCGTCGGGACGCAGGTACTTGCGCAGGTTGAGCGAGGCCAGGTTGCAGGCCGAGTTGTCGAGGAACATGTACTCCGAACAGGGGTTCGAAGCGTTGATGCGATCCGTGCCCGAACAGGTGTGCCAACTGTTGACCGTGGTGTCGTACTGCATGCCCGGATCGCCGCATTCCCATGCCGCCTGGGAGATGGCACGCCATAGCTCGCGCGCCTTGAACGTCCCGACCGGCTGTCCGTCGCGCACCGCCCGCGTGTTCCACTCGCGATCCTTCTGCACGGCCTCCATGAACTCGTCGGTGACGCGCACCGAGTTGTTCGAGTTCTGGAAGAAGACCGACTTGTACGCCTCGCCGTCGAACGAACCATCGTAACCGGCGTCGATGAGCGCCCAGGCCTTCTTTTCTTCCTTGGCCTTGCACCAGATGAAGTCCTCGATGTCTGGGTGATCGATGTTCAGGATCACCATCTTGGCCGCGCGGCGGGTCTTGCCGCCCGACTTGATGACGCCCGCGAAGGCGTCGAAGCCCTTCATGAAGCTGACCGGGCCCGAGGCCGTGCCACCGCCGACCAGCAGCTCCTTGGACGAGCGCAGGGGCGACAGGTTGGTGCCGGTGCCCGAGCCGTACTTGAACAGCATGCCCTCGGTCTTGGCCAGCCCGAGGATCGACTCCATGGTGTCTTCCACGCGGTTGATGAAGCAGGCCGAGCACTGGGGCTCGGCCTCGATGCCGACGTTGAACCACACCGGCGAGTTGAACGACATCCTCTGCGCGACGAGCAGGTGGCGAAGTTCGGCGCGGTAGCTATCCGCGGATTCCTGGTCGGCGAAGTAGCCATCCTTCATGCCCCAGTTGGTAATGGTATCCGCCACCCTGCAAATCAGCTGGCGCACCGAACGCTCGCGCTCGGGGGTCCCGAGCTGCCCGCGAAAGTACTTCTGCACCACCACGTTGGTCGCGGTCTGGCTCCACGCCTTGGGGACTTCGACCTCGCGCTGCTCGAAGACGGTCTTTCCACCCTCGCCGATGATGCTGGCCGTGCGCAGCTCCCACTCGACGCCGCGGAAGCCATCATCACCCGACTGGGTGAAGAAGCGATCGATCTTCATGCCAGGGGCGACTTTGCGGTTCCGCCCGCGCTGAGAGCGCGCATCGCCCACCGTGCCGTTCTTGCCCTCTTTCACGTCCTTGCCCGTACCCTGATTCATACCCTGTTCGATTATCTGGAACTCGACTCCGTTTGGCCTATGGCCACGGTGACGTCGGTTGTCATGTTTTTCAAGCATCTGAACTCCTCCCTCAACAGTCCAAATTGTCAGTGTGGTGTCGGATGCGCCGTATTGGATGCCTCGGTCGAAGCATGTTCATGCCGATGCGGCGGCTGGCCAGAATAACTCGCCCCAAATGGAGCCTGTGTCAACAAAAAACACAATAGGTAGTGTTATGCTACAGCTCACTACACTATATATTGTGTGTTCATAGTTTGTGGACATCTTGCAAAATCGCCTTCCTGGACGGCTATTTCGGACCCTCCTGCGCTTGTGGACAGACGCGATGTCGTGACCATACGTTGCAATATGCGCATGGCCCATCGCGCACGAGAAGCGACCGCCAGAAAGTATCCGCCGAGCACCTTCTCGCTTATGATCGTCGAGTGATTTGGCTCGAAGGAGTCTGTTGCCAGCGCCAAGGCGCCTTGGTTCTCGATAGCGTGACCCTGGGGGTCGCCCAGAGCGAGCTCGTCGTCATCGAGGGAGCTGCGGCCTCCGGCAAGTCCACCTTGCTCGAGCTGGCCGCGGTCGCGCGTTTGCCAGACCGGGGGGCCGTCTGGTTCGCGGGCCGCAACACGGTGGGTTTGCAGCGGTCTTCGCTGCCCTTCGTCCGGCGCAACATCGGGTACTGCGCCACGGAGCCCCTCCTGCTCCCGGAAGACAGCGTGCTTGCCAACGTCATGATGGCCTTGGCGATACGAGGAGACTCCCCCGCTCGCGCGGAGCAGTCGGCGCGCGATGCCTTGGCGTTGGTGGAGGCCAGCAGTCTGGCGGACCGAAAGGTGGCTTCCTTGTCCTCCAGCCAGAGACGCATGGTCGCCCTGGCGCGCGCGGTGGCGGGACCACCCCCGCTGGTGGTTGTAGACGAGCCCACCGCGGGCGTCGGCGACGAGGCCCGCGAGACCGTCGCCTCGGCGCTCGCCGTCGCTTGCGATCTGGGCGCCGCTGTCCTTGCCGCCACTGCGGACACCGCGCTCGCCGACGGGCTGGTGCGTAGAGGCGGGCGCCGAATCCACCTCGCGCAGGGGCGCATCGCGGGCGCACCTGCCATGGGACTCGTGCCTGCCATCACACTGCAGCCCGTGCCCGGCGAAAGGCTCCAAGGCAAAGTCATCACGCCCGAGGTCGACGAGGGCAAGGCGGAGATCCTGCCGCCCGCTACGAAAGGTCCCGTGTGAGCGCGATTTGGATTGCCCGCCATGTGCGCCGTCAGGTGAGGGCTCACCGCTCGGTCGTCCTGGCGGCCGGCGCCGCCTTCTGTTTGCTGGCCTTGGTCGCCGGTGGGGCCATGCTGGGCGTTCGCACGGTGACGCGCTGGGGAGCTTTCGTGGGGCAGAACGTCCACGTCATCGTGTACCTGGCCGACGATGTCGACCAAGACCGGGCGCAAGGGCTAGCCGAGATTCTCCGACGCCTGCCGGCCGTCGCCCAAGTAAGCACGATCGATCCAGCGACAGCCATGGCTCGGCTTGCTGCCTCCGCGGCGTCATTCGGCGTGGGCGACAAGGCGCTCGATGGCCTCGAGGCCGCGTATTTCCCTCGCTCCCTCGAAGTCAGCTTGGCCCCCGCGGCGGATCTCAGCGAACGCGCAAGCGACCTGGCGAAACGCCTGCGCGGGGTGCCCGGCGTCGTGCAGGTGGATGCCATGGGTAGCGGCCTCGCCCGCCTCTCCGTGTGGATCAAGCTTGGCCGTCGACTCGGCGCCGTGGTGATTGTCGCCTTGACCTTGGTCGCCCTCGGCACCCTCCTGGTGGTCTTCCTGCGCAGCCGTGGTGCCGTGGCGGGATGGGCAGCCGTGCTCACGCAACTCGGCGAGACGGCCTCCGGAGTCCGCCTGCCCGCGACCCTGTGGATGGCCGGGGCCGCGGCCACCGGAGGCGGCGTCGGCGCGCTCATCCTCTCCCTGGGTTGGCGACCGCTCGTCAGCCGCCTCGAACGAAGTCTAGGTATCACGACCAACGCTCCCTTCCCTGGCCTCGATCGCGCCGAAATCGCGGCGGGATTCGCGATCATGCTCTTCGTCGGACTTGCCATGGGCTACTTCGCCACGCCTCTGCCTCGAGCCCAAGACCATGCCTAGGTGGTTGCTGGCCGTGGTCATGCTGATCCCGATGACCGCCTGGGCGGCGGACCCCAGCCCCGAGGAGACCGCGCTGTTCGACGGCTTGAACGTGCGCGAGCAGGTTCTCGATGGACAGGCGACCTCGGCCGCAAACACGGTACGCCAGCGCGCCCTGATGACCTACCGCCTGTCCCGATGCCGTGAGCTTGGTTTCGCCGCCAACCCCGAGTCTCGCCTCGACGAGGCGCGCGCCTTCGACTTGGCGCTCGTGGCGCTGCGCCGCAGCCTCGACGAAGCCCAAGCCCTGGCGCAGGAGCTCGACCGCGTGCGACTCGACCGCAGCGCCCTGGAAGCCGCCCTGGTTGCCCGCGCTCTCGACGAAAACGCCAACCTGGCTGGTTCAGCGGCGGACGCCAGCTTGGAAAGCCCACTCGTCAAAGCGCGCTTGCTCCGACCGGTGCGAGGAATTCCCGTGGCGGTGCCCGGCGCGCGCCGCGATGGATCGACCAAGATCGAAATTCGCCACGACAGCGTGGAGTTCCTGGCCCGCCTCAACGAGCCCGTGCGTGCCGTCGCCGCCGGGGTCGTTAGGCGCGTGGAAGCCCTGGCGCAAGGCGGGTTTGCCGTCATGACGGCGCATCCGGGCGGCGTGACCAGCATCTTGACCGGGCTGCGCGATATCGCGGTCAAGCCCGGCGATATCGTGGTCGCGGGCCAGGCGTTGGGACTCACCGGACGAAATCTCGACGGTGCGGCAGTGGTCTCGGTGGAGATCTGGCGCCATCGCCACCCCCTCGACGCAGGCAGGTTGCTGCGGGTGCGCGTGCCGCCCGCCAGCTAGTGCCCGGATCCGAGTCCAAGCCCTTCCTTCAGCCTTGCTCGCCTGCGTCCGGTCGCTGGCGTCAGGCGGGCTTAGTGCCCGAGAACACGCCCGCGACCACGCTCACGCCAAATCCGGTCCCGGCGAAGTAGGTGTCGATGGCTTCCTTGACGGCGAGAAAGGTATCCTGCATCTCGGAGCCTTTTCCGGCGACGCTCTTCCAGCGCGCCAGGGGACCGAGTTCGATCACCGGTGCGTAGAAGAACTCACGACCGGTGCGAAAAACCAGCTCCCAATGCGTGGTTTCGACCGCAACCTCCCTCATGCCGGCAACCTCCAGCTGCTTGGCCAGGGCCTCCGGTTCCGGATACGACTTGACATAGGCCGCCAGGGCCTCGACCGACTCTTGCCGGCGCAAACGGACCAACACGTCCGAATACACATCGAGGAACTCGCGCCACGTTCCCGCAAGAGAGGTCGCCAGACGCAACTCACCTCCCGGTTTGGTGACGCGCACGAGCTCGGAAACCAGCGTCGCGGGTGAGGCCAGGTCGGCCAGCGAGACGTTCGCGATCACCCGATCGAAGCCGCCCTCGGCGAAGGGAAGCTTGCCATCGAGGGAATGCGCGCGGAAGAAGACCCTTCGGCCGAGGTACTCCGCAGCCACGTTGGCGCGCGCCCGTTCGAGGAGCGCGGGCGTGGCTTCGACCGCGATGAGCCGACTGTCGTTATCGGTCTGCTGTAGGATCTCGGTGGTGGTGCTGCCAAGCCCGCAGCCAATCTGCAACACGTGGGCATTGCGGGTAAGTGCGAGGTTCGCGGTGAGCAGGTCGGCGAGTTTCTGGCCAAAAAGTGGATAGACCTCTTCCTCGTAGACTCGAGCCGATTTTTCCTGCTGCGTGAGCAGCCGCGCGGGTCGCACCTGATGAGACGACGAACCAGTCGAGGACATGGACCAGGCAATCTAGCATCGATTTCGCACGGGCGTGCGAAAGCTAGTGCCCCTCGCCGAGGAGGATGATCTCGCCCGAGACCCCGTCCGGCCCGATGTGGAGCTTGCCCAGCGAGACCGGCCGGCCGTGGCGACGGGGACCGGCGCTGCCCGGATTGAAGTAGAGAACCCCATCGAGTACTTCCTTGCGCGGCTGGTGGGTGTGCCCGCACACCACGGCCGCGATCCTTTCCGCCCTGGGATCGACCGCGATGCGTTCCAGATCGTGGATCATGTAGATGGAGTGTCCCTCGACGTCTATCCGGTCGTCGTCGGGCAGCGCGCTGGCCCAGACGCCACGGTCGCAATTGCCCCGCACCGCGTTCACCTTGGCTATCGTGGAAAGCCACCGCAAGGTTTGCCGATCGTCGATGTCTCCGGCGTGGAGGATGCGATCCACGGAGGCCAGAGCGGCACGCGCCTCAGGCCTCAGAAGGCCGTGGGTGTCCGAAATCACGCCGAGGGTCAACACCAGCCGGACCATAGCAGGCCGAAGCCGCCCCGCGCATGCACGACGTGGGGGAATCGCCGCAGCGCGGGCTGCCCAACCGGCGCGTGAGGCGGCCTGCCAAGTGCCCCGGCTCACAATACGGCCAGACCCCGCACCACCACTCTGGCCAGCGAGGTTGGGATGGCTGCCGCCCTGCCCTGATTGCCTGCATCGTCACCTGAACTCGCCAGTTCGCGCGGTATGGCTGGGGAAAGCTTGCTATAGTCTGGTCAGTTTCCCGCCTCGAGGCTTCGCCCGAGTTCCCGGTTTCCGCACCGTGAGGTATGTCGACATGACAAGAACGAGAAAGTCCTATCTCTTGGATGGAAGCACGCCCGACAAGCAACCGGTTCGCCGTTGTCCGGCAAGCTGCCTGGTGGCGATTGCGGCGCTGGCCATGGGCGCCTGTAGCAGCGCCTCGATCATCGACACGGGCCAGGGTGGTTCGGGGGCACAAAGCGGCGGTGGCAATGGCGGCTCCACTTCAAGCACATCCGGTGGCGCTGGCGGTGGGGTCGTCATCACCCTCGTCACCCCGGACGCCAGCAGCGTGGATCGTCCCAGTGGAGGCACCTGCGGCGACGGCGTGATCGAGCGCAGCGAGCAATGCGACGACGGCAATACCGACAGCGGCGACGGTTGCAGCCGGATTTGCCAGATCGAGAACAACTACTCCTGTCCACAAGAAGGGCAGCCTTGCGTGAACATGGCCGTGTGTGGCAATGGCACTCTGACCTCCGACGAAACCTGCGACGACGGCAACACCACGAGCGGCGACGGCTGTTCGGCCGACTGCAAGACCGTCGAGACGGGCTTCCAGTGTCGCGTTCCGGGCAAGCCCTGCACGCCGAGGTGTGGCGATAGCATCATCTCCGGCAGCGAAACCTGCGACGACGGCAATACCAACTCGGGCGACGGTTGCTCGGCGACCTGCCACCTGGAAATTGGCTTCAAGTGCGATAAGCCGGGCACTGCGTGCAGCAAGACCGTCTGTGGCGACGGCAAGAAGGAAGGCGCCGAGGGTTGTGACGACAGCAACACGGTGCCCTTCGACGGCTGCTCCGAAGACTGCCAGATCGAACCGGACTGCTCGGGCAGTAGCTGCACTTCCCAGTGTGGTGACAGCATCGTGCTCGGCGAGGAATGCGACGACGGCAATGCCGCCAGCGGCGATGGCTGCTCGTCCAGTTGCAAAAAGGAGCCGGGGTGGACCTGCACGCAGCCCGACCTTGGCGACAAGATGCTGGTGCCGGTCATCTATCGGGATTTCAAGTTCAGCAAGGATGTTCCTAATCCAGGTAACGATTTTGAAAACGGGGTCAGCGGTTCCTACGCTCCCCTCACGGGCATGGTCAACGCGACCCTCAATGCCAGTGGCAAGCCCGTGTACTCGGGCATCGGCGGCAACGCCCATGTGCTGAGCGCCGATTCCTTCGGCACGTGGTATGTGTCCACGACCGGAGTCAACCACCCAACCGCGTCCAAGATAACCCTCTGGAACGACGGCCAGGGCAACTACGTGAACCGGTATGGGGCCGACGGGGAACAATGGAATACCACCGCTCCCGCCAACTGGTGCGGAACGGTGGGAGACGAGCTCCTCGATGCCAGCGGGAACCCCATCCCATGCACTTTCAAATATCAAGAACAAGCGGTGGACGGTGGCACCACCGGGGGGCAAACGGACTGCCAAAAGATGGAGGCGCAGGGCTACACCCAACTCCCCGGCAGTTGCAAGGCCGACAGCGGTGGCACCTACAAGGCCCTCTACATCGTGAGCAAGGCAGACGGCAACCCGCTCTTCTTCCCGGTCGATGGCGATAACTTCTCCCCCGCCTCCGAGCTGTCGGCCGCGACCATTCCACCCTACTACGACGCATCGGCAAGCTGGCCTTTCGACTTGGACGCCGCCGGCAACAAGCGCCTACACAACTTCAGCTTCACGAGTGAAGTCCGCTATTGGTTCCCCTACAACAAGGCCAAGACCTACACCCTCGACTTCGTCGGCGACGACGATGTGTGGGTGTTCATCAATCGGAAGCTCGCCGTGGATCTAGGCGGCGTTCATACTCCCATCGATGGCAAGATTGTCATCGGCGCAAACGGAAATGGCGCGACGACCATCACCCAGACCTATCCCATTCCTGTGCCCGCCCCGATTCAACAGACTGCCACCCTCGGATTGCAGGACGGCAAGGTTTACGAGATTGCGGTTTTCCAAGCGGAACGTCAGACCACCGGATCGTCGTACAAACTGACCCTGAGCGGTTTCAATGCGGCGCCCACAAGCTGCGTCCCCACCTGCGGCGACGGGGTCACGGTCGCCGACGAAGAATGCGACTGCGGTGACGGCACGGTACCCGTGCCCGCAAGCTGCCCCGGACCGAACGACGACAGCACCTACGGCGGCTGCACCACCGAGTGCAAGTGGGGCGGATTCTGCGGCGATAACATCGTCAACGGCAACGAGGAATGCGACAACGGCAAGGACAACGGCACGCAGTACGGCTCCGGTGGTTGTACGCTTGGCTGCACCAAGCCGCACTATTGTGGCGACGGCATCGCCGATACCGACCGTGGGGAGGAATGCGACCTCGGCATCGACAAGAACGGCCAGACCCTGGACAGCAGCGGAAACTTGTCCACTGCCCCGGATGCCCTGATCTACTGCACCGCCGACTGCACCATTCCACCCGGCGTCGTCTACTAGGGCGAAACCGTCTGGGGCGCCTTTGTCGAGAGAATGCGGGCGCGCTCGGCACGCGCGCTTTCCTCGAGCGGCCCACCTGGGAAGCGCGTGACCAGTTCGTCCAGATTGCGAAGCGCGAGATCGTGCTGTCCCTGGCGCTCGGCGGCCATGGCCGCCGAGAAGAGGTCGTCTTGCTCGGCCAGGCGCGAGACGGAAACGGGTGGGGCTGGGCTCTCGTCGCGCGCGGCCCGATCGCCTTGGGCCCTCCCTGGTTCCTTCCGGACCCAGGCTGGCGCGCGCATGCCGATGGCCCTGGCCGCATCGTGCTTGTGAACCCCGAATCGAACGGAGTTGGCGGCCGGGAGAGGCGCCGTCGATGGCGAGAGCTCCTCGGATTCGCCGGCGGTGGCCTGGATGGTACGTGGCTCGGGACAGGGCGTACCCCAGGTTTGGCCCGGTTCGAGCACGACCCGCCTATCCCCGGAACGAACCCACACCGTACCTTCCGTGACGTTCACGGTGGAGCGGCTGGCCAGATCGCGGCACCACGCGGGTGACCTTTCCACCGCAATCGTGAACACGGTGCCGCGCACTTCAATGTCGCTGTCGGGTGTGCTCACGACGAAACGCTCGCCGTGGTCCAATTTCGCCACGTGCGCGTTCAGGTGCCCCTGCAAAAGAGAAAAGTGCCGCGTGGCGCCGAGATCGTCGACACGCAGGTTTGCCGATGACGAGAGGGTGATGCGAGTCCCATTGGCAAACCCGAGGGTGGCGCTGCTGTCCTCGGCACAGCGAACGCTGTCCCCCACGGCGAGTGCCCCCTGGTCCGGCAGGGGACGCGCGACAGACGCCCGCACCAGCAGGTTTCCGCGTGCAGTTGCGTTCTCGACCACGAGCGCGGATCCCGCGCCCGGCTTGGCCGCCGACAGGCCACCGCCTCCAGCCAGCCTGAACACCACGATCAAACTGGCGGCGGCGGCGAGACCCGCGACCGTGGCGATGACGAGGCGACGGCGGCGGCGCGCCTTGGCCGCGATGGCCAGGGCCATGGCCGCCACCACCTCGTCGCGATGGACGTCGCCTCGTGCCGGCGGGCTTTGCGCCTGCCGCTCGATGAGCAGTCTTGCGGCCAGCCGCGCGTATCTGTCCTCACCCTCGGTCATGACTTGTCCTCCGCTCCATCGAGCCCGCCGGCAAGGTCGGGATCGTTTGCAATGCGTTCATGCAGTTCACGCCGCCCACGTACCAGGCGCGACTGCGCGGCGGCCACGGTCGTGCCGGTGATTTCTGCCACTTCGTCGAGCGAATAGCCGTGCACGTCGTGCAGCAGAAACGTCCACGCGCGCTCGTGCGCCATCTGCGCCAGGTGGTGCGTCACCCGCTCGACCATCCCGCGCAATACCGGGCGCTGGTGCACCGTCTGGGGCACGTCCTCCGGGGCCAGCTCGCGGGCGAAGATGGATCGCTCCAGGCTGCGGCGGCGGATCTGCTTGTAGACCACGTTGGCGGAGATGGTGGAGGTCCAGGTGTCGAGCGAACAGTCCCCGCGGTAGCGATCGAGCGAGTGCAGGAGCTCGATCATCGCGACCTGGACCAAGTCGTCGAAGTCGCTGTCCGATGCCCCGAGCAGACGGTGCACGGTGCGCGCCACCACGGGGCGCGTGCGGTCGTAGAAGGGGCCCGCCATGGCCGACCTGCCGCTACGCACCGCCGCCACCAGGCGTGCGTCGTCAAGGGGTTCGGCAATGTCCCCGGGGTCTTCCCTTCCCTTGACCAGCCGCAGCCTTGGCATGTTTTCGGTCACATCTGATTTGTACCGTAGCCTACCCGAAGGCAGGCCGGCCCGTCACAGCGCAATTTCCAGCCCTAGCGCAAAATCAGGGCGCCATCGCGAGAGCGAATAGTGTGGCTGGTACGGGTCGTCGAAATCGCCGACCCGCATGGCTCCCCACGTGGCGCGCAGGCCGATCTCGCCGATGACGCGCAGCCTGCGCCACACCGTCAGCCTACCCGCGAGGCCTGCGGCGAGGGCCAGGTTCCACATGGAAGCACCTTGCGAATTGTCCCCGGCCGCCGCCGATTCGTGAAGGACGCCCACATCGAGGCCGATTCCCACGGCATGCCGTCCAAGTTCGGAACCTAGGAAATCCCAATAGATGCCGGCGCCGGCGCCGATTCCGGTGTACTGGTCGCTCGATCCGAATAGGGCCCTGCCCGAGGTCTGCAGGCGAACGGCCGGGGCGAGACGGAAAGCATACGTCAGGTCTGGCCCCATGGCCCAGTTGCCGGCGTGCACGCGTTCCACGGAAAACATCCCACCCAGCATCACGCGAGGCGGCGCGCGACTCTCCGCCGCGACGGCATCGACGGCCGGCGCGGGGGCCACCAAAGCGGACGGGGGTGACTCCCGCAGAAGCTCGGCCACGACCAGGCCCATGGCGCGCCCGCGCTCGGCCTTGCTGTCTTGCGGGGCAAAGGCCAACTCCCTGGTCCTCTTGAAACCCTTCGCGTCCTTCATCGAGGATGGGGCAACGACCTCGATGCTGGCCCGGTCACTCTCCTTCCAAGCCACATGGACCACGAAGCGCGCGCGCATCGGGGCTCTGTCCCCCTGCCACATGTCGGGCGTCACCATGGTATCGGGCGCGATGGCCAGGGCCACGTCGCCCAGCTCGTGACGCAACGACGCCGCGATGGCCGTTGCGGTATCGCCGGTTGCGTCCGCGGGCGGAAGCAGAACGAGAAGGAACAGACTTGCGAGCTCCATGGTTGGGCGGATGGGGCGACTGCCCGGCCTAGTCTTCGCGGAACTGGCGGCTTTGGCAAGCCCGACAGGCGGCGAATCTGGCAACCCAGGTTCAGTACACCACGAAGTCGTCGGCCACCAGGGCGCCCGCGCTGGAATCGTCTTCCAGCACGATCTCGACGGTCTCGCCCACCCACTCGCTGGTGTTCCATTCGACCAGCCGCGCGGCTCCCGACGGAGCGGCGCTGACGAGAACGGACTCGCCCTGGCGCAGAAGAACCCGAAGCCCGGGCACGTGTGGGCCGGCCAACGCGAAACGCAGATGGGCGGCACTGACGACGAAAGGCCGCGACAGCAGGGAACCGCGCGGAGGCGCGCCCGCGCGTCCTGAATCCGCGGCGAAGCGACCGTACATACCGATGGGCGCCGGCGCCGGCGCCGTTCCGAAGGCCACGCCCTCGACGGTGAAACCGGCATAGTTTCCGCCCTCGAAGTCGAAGAGGAGACGGCCGCCGGGCGGAACGGGCGGCGGATCGCGCGTGGGCACGAGTAGCGTGCGCGGCGAGGTCTGCGCGCCGGCGAAGGTGCGCACCGAGTCCACGCCTTCCACGAATTCGTGAACCGCGTGGTAGCGGCGGTCCAGGTTCGGCCATTCGCCGCGATAAGATTTCCAGTCGAGGACGATGGCGGCGAAACGCTGGTCGGCGATGGCCCGATCGAGACCTCTTGGACGGCCAAGCGCGGCCTCGACGTCGCGCACACCCATGCGATGAACGAAGGGTTGCTTGCCAGCAAGCACGGCGTAATAGGTGTGGAAAGGAATGAAGAGCGGGCTCGGCAACGCCCGAAGCTCGTCGAGCAAGCGGCCGGCTGCCGCACGATCTCGGGCACTCGGAACCGCGCTCGCCAGGGAAGGCAGGACGCGCGTGAGGCCTGGCCATGCGGAGAAGATCGGTGGGCGCACGCGCCCATTTCCCGCCACGGGCGGGGCGGTGTGCAGACTCTGCGACCCGAGCAGGAGCGCGACGGCGGACGCCACGATCATCGTGCCATACTTCCGCCCGACGAGAGCCACGTCGAAGAGACGCGCGGCCAGCACGGCGGTCGCGAAGGCGGGGAAAAAGATGGCCGGGATGAACGCGTTGCTGTCCGCCCACTGCGTGCCGAACCCCACCAGTGCGGCGATCTCGCCGGAGGCGGCGGCCAGCAGCAAGATGGCGTCGCTCCGGCGCAGCTTGCGCGACAGGGCCAGGCCGGCGACGGCGAGGAGGAGCGCGAGGAAGAGCGGCCAGGCGAATTGGCGCGTGAACGGCAGGGCGATATCGGTGACCGCCTCCTTGCGAAAGGCATGGCTCTGGTGCAGCTTGAAAATATAGGTCCAGAACCACCCCCCCGAGGTCTTCACCAAGAGGCCGATGCCCGCGGCGAGCGCCGCCGCCGCCGTCACCCCGTACACGAGCCCGCGACGAACATTCGTCGCCAGCAGCCCGAGTCCGAGGCCGATGCCCAGGAAGGTGGCGGTCTGCTTGGCGAAGAAACCGAGCGCAATGACGAGCCCCGCGAGCGCCGCGCTCCCGAGGCCGCGCCCGCGCAACGCGAGACACAGGGCCAGGGCTTCCAGGAACAGCAACAGCGAGTCCGAACGAACCAAGTCGTAGAAGTACCCGGTGAAGGCGAAGCTGGCGGCAATCGCCCCCGCTCCGCCGATGCCGGCGAGGACCGCCAGGATCCTGCGCCCGCGATCCCGGGTTTCGCCCATGCTGGCCCACACCACCAAGCCGAGCGCGCCGGCAAAGGAGGCGATGGAAACCAGGCGTCCGAGGAGATAGCCAAGGGGAAGAATGAACGACAGGACCGCCAGCAGCGCGGGATAAAGCGGCGTGTAGAGAAAGGGGATGAAATCGAGCGAAGGCGCGACGTAGATTCCCTTGCCCTGCGCGATCCGTTGAGCGTGGAGGAGCATGCCACCTTCCATCCATTCGAGGTCGAGCGGGAAGGTGGCCCGGGCGGCGAACAGGCGCGCTTGCCAGCCGATCTGCGCCAGGGCGGGCAGTGCCGCCACGACGATCGACGCGACGACCAAGGCAAGCAGAATCTTTTCCTTGCGCAGCTTCAAGTCTAGCCCTTGAGCGAAATCACGCTCACCCCGTCGCCACCCTCGCCGGTGCCGCCCGCGCGAAAACGCGCGACGTAGGGGGAGGTAGCCAGGTATTCGCGCACCACCTTGCGGAGCGCGCCGGTGCCGTGGCCGTGGATCACGAACACCGTGTCCGCGCCATCGAGCGCGGTGCGGTCGAGGAAGGCTTCCAGCTCGGCCAGCGCCTCGTCGGCACGCTGGCCACGTAAATCCAGGCTGTTGGCCCGCGACTGCAACGACGGCGGTGCCGCGCTGGCCTCCTCCGCGGTACTCTCTTCTCGCGGCGCGGATCGGCTCCGCTTGTTCTTGTCGACGGCCCCGAGCCCACGGTTCGCCAACGCCTCGCGCAGGCGATGCAGGTCGAGCGGGGGCGGCTCGGGGAGCTTGGCCGTGGCCTCCTTCGCTTTCTTGTCTAGCGCGACGCGGGCGATTTGCGCGGCCTGCGGGCTACGCTCGCGCCGCACCTCCCGGACGATGTCCGAGATCGCATCGCGCGCATCGCGAACCGCCGCATCGATGGCCTCGCGCGATCGCATGGCCAGCTCGCGCTCGCGCCGGGTGAGCGCCTCCGTCGCGGTTCTTTCCGCGTCGGCACGCGCCTCGAGATCCTGCTTCGCCCCTTCCAGATCGAGACGGGTTTGCTGCAGCTCCTGGCTTGCGCGTTCGAGAGCCTGCTCGCGCGCTTGCAGGTTGCGCACGGTCTCTTCCAGCCCGAGGCTGCTTTCGTTCATGAGAGAGCGCGCGCGGGCCAAGACCTCGTCGGGCAGCCCGATGCGGGCCGCGATATCGAGGGCATAGGAACGCCCGGGCACGCCATCCTTGAGCCGGAAGGTCGGCCGCAGTTTCGACCAGATCGTATTCCATCCCGGCGTTGCGAAAACGCTCGTCACCCTCTGCCAGGGCCTTGAGGCTATCGAAGTGGGTGGTGACCACGATGAGCCCCAAGGCGTCGCCCAGCGCCTCCAGTACGGCCCGCGCCAGCGCCGCGCCCTGATCCGGATGGGTACCCACCATCAGCTCGTCGCATAGAATGAGCAGGTTTTCGTCGCGCACGCTGCGCGCGCATTCGAGAATCCCCGCCAGATTCGCCAGGTGCGCCGAGAAGGTCGAAAGATCGCCCCGCACGGACTGTTGATCGCCGATGTCGGCCAGCACGCGATGGAAAAAGCCGACGCGGCTACCCGCGGCGACCGGTACGTGCAGCCCGGCGCGTGCCAGCAGCGCGGCCAGGCCCACCGCTTTGAGCAGCACGGTTTTTCCGCCGGCGTTGGGGCCGCTCACCACCAGGGCTTTGGCCTTGCTCCATCCGGGTACGTCGCCGAGCACGAGATTGTTGGCGGTGACCGTGGTCTTTTCATCGACCGCGCGCAGGGCGAGCAGCGGGTGGCGAAGCGACGTCAGATCCGCGATGGGCTGGTCGACGATCTCCACCGGCATGCCCTGGTAGGCCTCGGCCAGGCGAGCCGAGGCGCCGATGACGTCCAGCCGGGCGAGGGTGTCGCGATCGGCGCGCAGCAGGGGCGCGGCCGCCGACACCGCCGCCGCCAACTCCTCGAGGATGCGACGGCTTTCGCGCCGAATCTCGATCTCCGCGACCTTCAAGCGGTTGTTGAGATCGACGAGCGCGGTGGGTTCGACGAACACCGTCTCGCCGGTGCGCGAGGTGTCGTGCACGATGCCGAGGCCCATGGATTTGAACGATGCCCGCAAGGGCAGCACGAAGCGGTCTTCGCGCAAGGTCACGAATTGATCCTGCAAATAGGGGGCGAATGCCTCGGAACGGAGCGTGTCTTCGGCCTGCTCGCGCGCGCGGGCGGCGACCTGGTCGCGCTCGAAGCGCAGGCGAGCGAGCTCGGGCGAGGCGCTGTCGCGCAATTCGCCCGTGGCATCGAAGGTCTCGCGAGCAAGGCGTACCAAATCGTCGTGGTAGCCGAGGGTCGCCGCCAGGCGCGACAGGCGCGGCGTCTGCAAAATGCCGTCGGGCTGAATGCGCCCGAAGAAGCGGCGAGCATGGGCCACGACCTCGCAGAAGTCCGCCACCTGGCGCAGCTCCTCGGGGCCGAGCGGAATGCCCTGGCCGACCGAGCGAAGGTGAAGCTCGATCTCGGGAAAATTCAGCACCGGCAAGGACTCGCCTACGTGCAGGATCGCCACCGCCTCCGTGACCTCGGCCATGCGCTCGCGCGCCTGTGCCGCCGAATCGCACAGGGGCAGCGCCTGGCATTCCCGCACTCCGCGCGCGGAGTGCGCGCGCTCTGCGAGCTGGGCGCACACCTCGGGCCAGTCGAGAAACTCGAGGTGGCGCCGGGTGAGGTCAATCTGGTCGGAAGTCATCCGCGCCGGAGTGTACCGCAGACGAGGCCGCGCGGATGCGGTTGGAAGCGGCCGCAATCGCCTCTCATGCCGGAGGCGAGCAATTCCCGGAGCCTTTCACCAAAGAGAACGCAGAGGACACGGGGGCAGTCCGGAGGAGGAGGCGCCAAATCTTCAATAGACCCGGCCCGTGAGGGGCTGGCCGCGCAGGAAGCGATTGAGGTTGGACAGAAAGAGCGCCACCAGGTGGTCGTATTCGTCTTCATGACCGCCGGCCACGTGGGGCGTGATGAAACAACTGGGCTCGAACCACAGCGAGTCCTCGGGTGGCAAGGGCTCGGGCGAGGTGACGTCGAGGTAGGCCGCCCGCAAGTGACCGCGCAAGGCCGCGCGCAACGCGGCCTGATCCACCGTGGTGCCGCGACCGATGTTGATGAATACCGCGCCAGGCTTCATGGCGGAGAATCTCGCGCGATCGAAGAAGCCGGCGGTGTCGTTGGTGGCCGGCAAGGTGTCGATCACCCAATCGGCGCGGGAAAGCCAACCATCCACCTCGGCCACCGGATGCACCTCGACGGGCTCCTCGCGACGCGGGTACCGGCGAAACCCGATCAAGCGCAGTCCGAAGGGAGCCAGCAACTCGGCCAGCCGCTTGGCGATGGCACCGTATCCCACGAGCAGGACAGTCTGGCCCTTGAGCAGGCGGGACGCCGCCCGCGTGGGCGGCGTGTTCCAGGAGCGGGCCTTGGCCTGGTCGCGGAACGAACGGTGCAGTTGCCGGACCTCCGCCAGCATGAAGGCGAGCGCATGCTGCGCGCACGGCTCGTCGTAGACCGACGAACTGGTCGTCACCGGGATGCCGCGTGCGATGAGCAGGGCGCGCGCGTCCGCGCCGGCGAAGGTCGCGTACCCCGCGCTCGCCAGGTGGACCCACAGCAGGCGCGACGAAGTCAGGCACTGTTCGACTTCGGGTTGCCCAAAAGCAACGTCGGCATCGGCCAGACGGGGATCGGGCCGACCGAGGGGCTGGTTGTATTCGGACAGTTCGGCCGCGCGCACGAGATGGTGCGCGCCGAGCCCCTCCACAAGCGCCGCCAGCGCACGCGCGGGCAGCCGCAAGTTGCACCAGACGGTCAGTGCTGTCGAGGTCATGGGGTCGAACTATACCGCGCTCCCGCGCCCAAACATCCCGACTCGCGGTCAGGGGCGCGCGTCGCGTAGCCGTCGCTGCAATTCGGTCGGATCGCGGGCGGCGGCGAGCGCCACCTCGCGCGTGATGCGCCCGGTGCGGATGAGATCGAAGAGCGAGGCTTCGAATGCCACCATCCCATCCTCGCGACCGGTCTGAATCTGGCTGGCCAACTGATGCGTCTTGCCCTCGCGGATGAGCGCGGCGACGGCGTAGTTCACGGTCAGAAGCTCGAGGGCGGGGTAGCGCGTGCCGGGCCGCGCGCCGGGAAGAAGCTGTTGGGTCAGTACCGCGCGCAGCGAGCCCGCGACCTGCTGGCTTACCTGCCCTTGCTGGTGTTCGGGAAAGATGTCGATGATGCGGTCGATGGCCATCGCCGCGCTGCCGCTGTGCAGAGTCGACAGCACCAGATGGCCGGTCTCGGCCGCGGTCAGCGCCAAGGCGACGGTCTCGCGGTCGCGCATCTCGCCCACCAGGATCATGTCGGGGCTCTCGCGCAACGCCGAGCGCAGGCCGGCGGAGAAGCTCTCGACATGGGTGCCGACCTCGCGCTGGTGAATGAGGCAACGCCGAGTTTGATACACGAACTCGATGGGATCTTCGAGCGTGATGACGTGGCAGGCGCGGGTGCGATTCACGGTTTCGAGCATGGCGGCGAGCGTGCTCGACTTGCCGGCGCCGGTCGGCCCGACCACCAGCACCATGCCGCCGCTCGCGCTCGCCAGGGCCCCAACGCTTTCGGGGAGATTCAATTCGGCCAGCGATGGCGCATGCCGGTTGATGGGACGAAGGGCCACTGCCAACCCATGCGCCTGCGTGAAAACGTTGACACGAAAGCGCTGCGGACCATCCTCGATATCGGGAGCCACCCAGGGCAGGTCCACGCTGCCCGCGCTTTCCAGCACGCGTCGGTGCGCCGGATCGAGCAGCGAGTCGACGAAGGCCCGCACATCGGTTTCGCCGATGGCCGCGGAGGAACCCGCCGCGAAGCCTTCGGCCGACCGGATCCACAGCGGCTGTCCCGCCGACAGCACGATGTCGGAAACCTCGCGCCCGGCCGCTCGCGCAACCATTCCCGCGAGGCGAGCAGCCGCAGCCGCGCGTACGGGATCTTCCCCAGACGGCGCGGCTTCGTCGGGCCCGACGGCCGCCGGAATTGTTCTGGCAGACTGAGAGGCTTCGGGCAGGACGGGAGCCGCGACCGGGACTTGCGCCGCGTAGGCCCCCGACGCTACCGGTGCTGCCGGCTTTGCCACCGCGGCACCTCCGCGGCGCAGCTTGAGTGACATGTTGTCACCGTTTCGTCGCGCCTCCACCGCGAAGGTTCCTTGGCCCTCGGATCGGTAGACGGTATCGCATTCGCCCGAGGCGCGCAGCTTCTCCAAGTCGTCGGCCGTCAGCATTTCAACGGCGAAGGTCTCGATGGTCTGAAGGTCGAGCGGAGGCATGGTCAAGCCGCGGCCCTTGCCGCCGACCAGCACGGGGATCTCACGCGCGCGCAGGACGATTCCCGTCGCCTGCTGCGCGCCGATGAGCGTCAGGAGCGAATCGATGGCTGCCATGGTCCTCCGAGCTGCAAGAGTCGGACCCAGATAGGATGTCACCTGGGGCCGCTCGTGCAATCCCAAGGCGAACCCAAACCTATTCGCGCCGCATCCGCGGCAAGCCCCCCTTCGCGTTGAATTGGCTCCCGATCTTCGGGCATGCTTGTCGACCATGGACTATCGACCACTAGGAAGGACCGGCTGGAGTGTTTCGCCCGTCAGCTTTGGCGCGTGGGCCATCGGCGGTACTTGGGGCCCGGTCGACGACACGAACTCGCTCAGGGCGCTCCATCGCGCGGTCGACCTGGGCGTGAACTTCTTCGATACCGCCGACGTCTACGGCGACGGCCACAGCGAACAGTTGCTGGCGCGGCTCCGGCGCGAACGCAGAGAGCCCATCGTCGTCGCGACCAAGGCGGGGCGCGGGCTCAATCCGCACACCGCGGACGGCTACAACCGGGAAAACCTTACCCGGTTCGTGGAGCGCAGCCTGGTGAACTTGCGGACGGACGCGCTCGATCTAGTCCAGCTCCACTGCCCGCCGGCCGACGTGTACTATCGTCCCGAGGTGTTCGAGGTCATGGACGACCTCGTGCGTGCGGGCAAGATTCGCTTCTACGGCGTGAGCGTCGAGCGCGTGGAAGAGGCCCTCAAGGCCATCGAGTTTCCAGGCGTACAGAGCGTGCAGATCATCTACAACATGTTCCGCCAGCGGCCGGCCGAGCTGTTCTTCGCCGAGGCCACGCGGAAGCGGGTCGGCATCCTGGCGCGGCTGCCGCTATCGTCGGGACTGCTGGCGGGCAAGATGACCGCGCGCACGACCTTCGCCGAGGACGATCATCGCCGCTTCAACCGGCACGGCGAGGCCTTCGATCGTGGAGAGACCTTTTCCGGCATCGACTTCGAGACTGGCCTGGCGCTGGTCGAGGATCTACGGCCGCTGGTGCCGCCGGGCGCGACCATGGCCTCGCTCGCGCTACGCTGGATCTTGATGAACGACGCAGTAGCCTGCGTCATTCCAGGCGCCAAGCGGCCCGAGCAGGTCGAGGAAAACCTCCGGGCCACCACCCTGCCCGCGCTGCCTGAGGAGACCATGATGGCGGTTCGGCGGATCTACGAGAGCAAGGTGCGACCGCTCGTCCACCAGCGCTGGTGAGGGACTCGCTCCGCGTGGTTCGCGGTCGGCGCGCTCCCTGTTAGGGCGCGGAAGCGATCCATCCCCGCCCGAGCGTGCGCTCGCCGTCGTAGAACACCGCCGCTTGCCCGGGGGTGATGGCCTTGACCGGCCTTTCCAAGGTCACGCGCAGACTGCCGTCCGGTTGCGCGAGGGCGGTGGCAGGCTCGCTCGCGTGGCGATAGCGAACCTGCACCGAGCACGCGAGTGCCTGCGCGGGCAAATCGCCGGCGAGCCAGTTCACTCGCTCGGCCACGAATTCCGTGTCCACAAGCTGGCTGGCGTCGCTGGTGACCGTGACCTGGCCGGTCTCGGGCGAGATCGCCTTGACCCAGCGGCGCGCGGTCGCGCCCGCGGGCAGACCCTTACGCTGGCCGATGGTGAACGCGTGGATTCCACCGTGTTGGCCGACGATCTGCCCGGCCTCGTCCACGATCTCGCCCGCCCGCGCCGGGGCCTTGAAACGCATCCGCAGCATGTCGGAAAACGACTCTCCGGGCTCGACCAGACACGCGTCCTGGCTTTCGGGGGTCTCGGCCGTGGGCAGGCCATGATGCCTTGCCAAGTCGCGCACCTCGGGCTTGCCCAGGTGACCCACGGGAAAGACGGCGCGCTCGAGCTGGCCGAGCGACAAGCCGGCGAGAAAGTACGATTGATCCTTGCCCGTGTCGTGGCCGCGCAAGAGCATGGGCCGGCCAGCCTCGTCCTGCGCCAGGCGCGCGTAGTGTCCGGTGGCCACGCGCGGAATGCCGAGACGCGCGGCCCAGTCGAGTAGCAGGCCGAACTTCACCCGCTCGTTGCACGAGAGACACGGGCTCGGCGTGCGGCCGCTGGCGTATTCACGCCACGCGGGCGAGAGCACGAGCTTTTCGAAGTCCTTCACGCAGTCGAGCACGTAGTGGGGAAACCCGAGGATGCCCGCCACCTCCCGCGCGCGTGTGATGCCATCGACGCCGCAACACGAGCGGCTGCCGTGGGCGTCGTGACATTCCTGCAACTTCAAGGTCACGCCGATCAGGGAATGGCCGGCCTGCGCGAGCAGGGCCGCGGCAACGCTGCTGTCCACGCCGCCGCTCATGGCGACCGCGATGCGCTCGCTCATGGCCGCGCCTCGCGCAGAAGCCTCACCGCCCGGACGACCAGGTCGACGGCACGGTCGATCTCCTCGTCGCTGGTGCCGCGACCGAAGGAAAAGCGTACCGACGAGCGCGCCTCGGTCGCGCTCTGCCCCATGGCGAGCAGCACGTGCGAGGGTGTGTTGTCGGCGGCGCTACACGCGGCGCCAGTGGACACCGCCATGCCGAGCATGTCGAGATGGATGGTCATGGCCTCGCCCTCGACACCAGCGAAGGCGAGGTTCGAGGTATTGCATAGCCGTTCGCCACCGCCGTTGATGCGCGCCTCGCCGATACCGGTCAGAATCTCCTCCTCGAAATGGTCGCGCAACTCGGCCACGCGACGAGCGTCGGCCTGCAGCCGCGCGCACGCCAGCTCGCAGGCCTTGCCGAATCCCACGATGGCCGGCACGTTTTCGGTCCCCGGCCGCAATGTCCGCTCCTGCCGTCCGCCATGGACGAGTGGGGCCAGACGCACCCCGCGCCGGACGAAGAGAGCGCCCGCGCCCTTGGGTCCGTGGATCTTGTGCGACGAGAACGAGAGCAAGGACACGCCCAGCCGGTTCACGTCGATGGGCAGCTTGCCCGCGGCCTGCACCGCGTCGGTGTGTACCAAGGCGCCGCACGCCTGCGCGGCTTTCGCGACTTCCACGACCGGCTGGATCGTGCCCGTGTCGTTGTTGGCCAGCATCACCGAAAAGAGCGCGACGTCGGTTCTAGCCGCCACCTCGAGCGCCGCCAACTCGACGCGACCATCGCGCTGCACGGGTAGGACGGAGACCGGGTGACCGCGCCCTTGCAGGAAGATGCAGGGATCGAGCACCGCTTTGTGCTCGACCGCGCTTGTCACGATGCCCCTGCGATCGGCCTGTGTCATTCCGGCCACGCCCAGCACGGCAAGGTTGTCGGCCTCGGTGCCGCCGCTGGTGAAGACGATCTCGTCGGGCGCCGCGCCGATCAGACCCGCGACCTGCCCCCGTGCCCGTTCGACGAGCCTCCGCGCGGCTTGCCCCGCCTGGTGGATACTGGAGGGATTGCCAAACGAGACCTCCAGCGCCTCGTCCATCGCGGCGCGCACCTCGGGATCGACCTTCGTGGTCGCGTTGTAGTCGGCGTAAATCTGGGTCACGGCGTGTTCCGGAGCGAGCTCTTGCTCTAGCGTGGAAAATGCCTGCGAACCACCCGTTTCGGGAACTACAACGCGGACCTCAGACCTACCGCATAACGGAGAAACTGGCACGTGACCGACGACGGTAGCCTCGGGCTGTGCGTGGATTTCGCCGCAGGAGTAGAATACCGCCATGAGCGGCGCGCCCGAAGCAAGCTTGCAGGCGGAGAATTTGCGTCTGGCGGAGCAGGTGCGGGCGCTATCGGGTGACGAGCATGTGCGCCGCGAGGCCGCACCCTGGCGGAATGCTACGCCAGAGGAGCGCCTGGCCGAAACCTGGCGCCTGTGCGCTCTCGTGCCGTGGTTTCGGTCGCTCTGGCCCGAAGACGTTCGCGCGCGCGCCGACGCGCCCGAGTCGCTTCCGGCAAGCACGGTGGCAATCCTCGAACGGCTGAAGCAGGCAGGTGGAGCAAGGTGACCGCGGGAGAGACATCGCCGACGGACGTCGTGGCGCGACTCGCCGATCACTTCGACGAAGATGGCTTACCCTATGCCCTTGGCGGCGCACTGGCACTGGGTGCGTGGGGGGTACCACGTACCACCTCGGACGTGGACATCTCGGTCTTCGTAAGAGAAGAAGCGCTCGATGGCTTGCTCGACAGTATAGAGCGATCGGGGGCCATGGTGGAGCGAGCGGAAGCTCACCGAACGGTGGCACGCACGGGCCTTTTCGTCGCCTACTTCGGCCGGACGCGCATCGATCTTTTCATCGCCCACCATCCGTGGCACGCGGAAATGCAGCACCGGCGCGTCTCACTGCCAACGCCTGACGGAAAGCCGCGCTGGTTCCTTTCGGTAGAAGACACGGTGTTGGCAAAGTTGCTCTACGCACGACCCAAGGACATCCAGGATCTGGAGCGTTTGTTCGCCGTGCAAGCCGGGCGCATCGATCTCGCGTATTTGCGCTACTGGCTGCCACGCATGGTCCCAACCGGGGACGCGCGCCTTTCATTGTTGGAAGATCTGGCGCGCAGACTTGCAGCCGAGCCCGGCGCGGCCGGACCCTGAAGGCTACTGCACCACGATGGTCGCCAATCGCAAACGATCGCGGCCGTCATTGGCGCTGGCCGGGGTGACGGGCGCGCGCCGGTTGCCCTTGAAAAGTCCCAGGTAGACGGTGTACTGCCCGGGCGGCATGGCCGGCGTGAAGGTGATGCGCAGGCGGTCGCGGATGCGCTGGCCGGGATGCCAGCGTTCCAAGGGATAGGCGCCTTCGACGGGCACGTGGTCCAGATTGCGAAATCCTCCGGGACCCTCCATATGAAAGAAGAGCTTCCAGCCCGGCTCGATGCGGTCACGCAGCTCGAAGTGCGTGACCAGCTCCACGCTGCCGCCGCGGCGAACGGGCTGGGGAGAAGAGATCGTAGCCGAGGACGCGCAAGGTCGGCCCGATGCGAGCATCCAGCGCATGGGCGGGCGCGGGCGCGGACGCGCCGGCGGCCACCACGCCGAACGCCATCTTTTCGGCGTAGCCGGGCGGTAGCGACAGGAGGGCCACGCGATCGCGCAACTCTGCCTTCAATTTCGAACACTCGGGCTCGCCCGCTGGCAAGCCCCAGAGATCCTTGAGCTCGTCGGGGTCGTGGGCGATGTCGTAGCATTCGGTGGTGTTGTCGGGGGTCCAGTTCCAGATGAGGTGGTAATTGGCGGTCACGAGGGCGCGCCGCTTGACGTTGCCCTCGTAGCTGACCTCTTGAAACACGGGCCCGGGTGGCGGTGGGGCGGGTTTGCCGGCCAAGTAGTCGACCAGCGAACGACCGAGGAAGGACGGCTGGTGCGGGCCGCGCGCCAGGTTGACGATGGTCGGCGCCAGATCCACGTGGCCGACGGGCGTGGTCAGGCGCTGCGCGGGCAACCCCGGCACGCGAATGATGAACGGCACCTTGGTGTGAGGCATGTAGAGGTGGTAGCCGTGGGCCACGATGCCGTGCTCCCCCAGCGACTCGCCGTGGTCGCCGACCAAGATGATGGCGGTCTTGTCCCAAATTCCCAGTGCGTGCATCTCGTCGAGCACCCGGCCGAATTGCTGGTCGGTGAACCATATCTCGCCGTCGTAGAGATCGGCCTGGGTGTCGCCGAATTTCGGCGCCTCGGGGTGGCGTTCGTAGTTGAGGTGCGGGTCGTAGAAATGCGTCCACAGGAAGAACTTCTCCTGACCGTGCGCACGCAGAAACGCGATGACCTTGTCCGCCATCTGGCGCGCCGAACTGCCCACGGATTCGGCCGGGCCGTTGACGTTCACGTGCAAAGCGGCGCAGCTATCGTCGTAGTAGTCGACCCCCCGCTCATAGCCGCGCTGGTCGACGCGATCGAAGTAGCGGTAGGCGTAGAAGGCCGCCGTGGTGTAGCCCAGCGACTTCATGACTTGCGCGATCATGGGCTGCGTGGGTGCGATGCGCGGCCACCAGATCGAATTGTCCCAGTCGATGGCCGAGGGCCATCGGCCGGTGGCGATGGCCGGCATCGAATAGCGCGTGGACGGAGCGTGGGCCCAGCCGTTGACGAACAACGTGCTATCGCTGGCCAGGCGATCGATGTTGGGCGAGGTGGGGCGCCCGTAGCCATAGCAGCCCAGGTGATCGGCACGCAGGGTATCGATGGTAACGAGCATGAACTTCAGATCCCTGGGCACGGCGTCGGGAACGGGCTGAAACGGGGGCGAGCGCAGGGCCGCGGCCGTGGCGTCCTTGCCGTCGCAGTCCTGATCGATCCCGTCGTCGGGCCAATCGCGCGCGCCGGGATTGCGTTCGGGGTCGCTGTCGTCGCAGTCGCCGCCGCCGAAGAAACGCGCGTAGCCGTCGCCATCGAAATCGGTCGCGCGCTGGCCGAGAGATAGGAGTTCGCCGGCCAGTCCGGCGCGCGCCGCCGACTTGCGCGCGGGCTCGTAGGAGGAGGCGGTGAAGACCGCGATCACGGCGCAAAGTGGAAGCCCGGCGACGACGATGAGTTTCCACGGGCGGGCCATGGCGCGTCCCCGTAACAGCAAGGCAAATCCGGCGGTCGCAACCATCATAGCCGCGACCACCGCCACCGTGATCCAGGGCAGGAACTGAAAGTCGTTCACCCAGCGCAGATGCACCAGATAGGCCAGCGGGGCACCGAACAGCGCCGCAGCCAGCACCGAGGCTTGCCACCAGCGCAGGCGGGCAAGGCCGGTGCTCGCCCAGGCCAGCACGAAGGGAAGCAAGCCTGAAAGGCCCGCGACCAAGGTCGCGCGTGTGGCGAGTACGTCCTTGCGCAAAGGCGCGCGCGTGCGCCACACCAGCAGGAGCACAACCGTTTCGAGAAGCACGGCCAAAAGCGGCGCGAGCACGAGGACGCCGCCTGGCGTGGCCGCCGGCGCCGCGACCCGCGCCTCGGACTTGGCGCGAAGGCCAGGTAGGTGCGCGAGGGCCCGCCGCAACGGCGGCCCCACCAAAGCGGCCGCAAACGCCGCCACCACGGATGCCAGGACCACGACGCCCGCGGCGAGAAAGCGGTTGTTTCGGCGCGCGGTTCCCGTGACGGCGGCGATGGCCACGCTCGCGGCGCCGCCGCCCGCCAGCAGCCAGCCCAGCCCGGTGGCGAGTCGGCCAGCCCCGCGTCCGCGCCCCCACTTGGACGCCCAGAACAGGAGCGCGAGGGCCGCGCCGCCCGCCGTGGCCGCGAGCACGTCGAACCCGAGCGTCAGGATCACGCAGACCGGCATCCCCGAAAGCGGCACGTGCCCCAGTGCGGCGGCCCGAACGCCATCGACGACACCAACCAAGGATCCGGCGAGCACGGCGGCCCGAAACACGCCCACGGGTGGTGTGGAAATGGACATCTGCCTTACTGCTAGCAGGGAATGACCCGAGAGCAAAGCCGGTTACTTGCCGAGGCCCATCACCATGAACGCCAGCACCGCCAACGCGATCCCCGCGTAGGATCGCATCGACAGCACGTCGGCGAGCAGCAGCACGCCGAACACGTTGGCGAAAACGATGGATCCGGCGCCGAAGAGCGCCATGGTCTTGCCGATGGGCACCGTGGCCAGAACGTAGAGCTGGCCGACGGTGGCGATCTGGCGGCTCACCATGTAGACGAGAAACGAGAGGTTGAGAAACGCGGCCGCGGTGAAGCCATGCTTGCGCATGTTGGCGCGCGCCATGAGATCGCCGACGGAGAACAGCAACTGCGTCCCCACCACGATCACGACCGGTGACTTCAGACACGATCCCAAGCTCATGGGCCCGTCTCGTCCTTCTTCTTGCGGTTAGCGAATCTGGGTGGCGGCTTGACCAGCCCAAGCGGCGATCGGTGGAGAAACACCAGCAGTACCTTCACGACGCAATTTACCCTACCTGCCTTTACGGGTGGAAGGGACATGCGGATCCTAGAACTGAACGCCGGTGTCGATGTACCAGGTCTCGGTCTGGCTGCTGTCGCTTGGTGCCCACGCCTTGATGACGTCGGTGGCGACCAGGGCGCGCCCGGATCCGTCGGTGATACGCAGGGACATGGGTAGAGCAAAGGGGCCATACCCTTGCGGCAACACCCACGTGCCGTAGCGCTCTTGCGGTCGCGCAAGAGTGTAGTTGGGGTCGCGCTGGAGCAGCACCCAATCGCCCGACGGGAGCTGCGCCTCGACCTTGGTGGCCGAGCCCAGCCCCGACAGGTTCACCACGCTGAGCGCGAAGTAGTACGCGCCCGCCCCGCTGCGCAGCCAGATGTAGACGTTGCCCACCACGGGACAGGGCACGCGCTTGTACTTGGTCGGAATCACCCCGTCGACGATGTTGCCGTTGGCGTCGCCGGTCTGCAGGCGCGCCATGGCGATGTCCGACAGGTCGAGATGGATACTCTCGCCCGGCAGCGGATCGTGGTCGACCGGCGGCGATGGCGGCGCGGGCGGAAGTTGGCAGCCGTATTTGAAGAGCCCCTCGACCTCGCCGCAGTGATCGCGACCCGAGCCGCAGCACCACTTGGAATTGGCCGAGCACGGGCACGAATCCACGATTTGCAGCACGATGGGAGGGGTGTAGCCGCTGTCGCCGGGTTGGTATTCCGTGCCGTCATTCTTCGTACGCTCGAGCTCGAAGCATTCGCCGCAGGAGAGATAGTTGTCGAGGTCGCCCGGGAGGCTCGGCCAGAATTGCGTGTAGTAGTTCCCCGAGGGGGCCGCGAAGTTTCCGCGCAGCGAGACGTCGCTCGGATCCGCGCAAAGGTTGGGGTAGGCCTTGCAGAAGGCATCGCACTTGGCCGCCAGGTTGGAATCGGTGAACGTGAACTTGGTCGTGCAAAGCCCGTACATGCCGAACGCACAGGCGCCGCCATAGGTCAGGCCGAAATGGGTCGACCTCGAATAGTGCCAGTCCTCGTTGTCGCTGACCGAGTGCACCTCCGGCCACAGGCCCGAGGTGCAGGCCTTGCTGTTTACGACCGTGCATTGCGCGGAGCCGGGCCCGCCGCACTTGTCCCAGCTCTCGGAGGTGTTGTCCGTGCTGCAATACTGCGCGCAGCATACGCCGTCAGTCAGCGCCCAGGCTCCACAGGACGCTGGATTGGCATCGGGACGCGGGGCCTGCTGGCGCACGTCCGCCACGGTCCCCTCGGCATCGCCGGCATCCTGGGCGTCGTCCCCAAAGGTGAGCGGGGCATCGATGTCCGGGACGTCGGCCGCGGCGTCGGAGTTCGTCGTCGTCGTGGATCCAGCCGCCCCACCCGTTGCCTGTGCGCCACCACTCGCCTGCACGCCGCCCGCCCCCTGCGCGCCGCCCTGCCCTCGCGCGCCGCCCTGCCCTCGGTTGCCGCCTGTTCCTTGGGTTCCACCTGTTGCCGATGAAGTTCGCGCGCTCGTGGTACAGCCTCCTAGCGCCAGCCCGCCCAAGAGGGCCAGCAACATGCCCAGGCGGAGAGCTCGTGCGTGAAGAACGACTCGGCTCCTGCCCATGGCGTGTAGTCTACTACTGGTTCGACCGCCGGAAGCGCGCCAGGGACGGGACTTCCACGATCGCGTCGCGCGAGCATGTTCGGCCTACCGGGAAGTCGATTCGTGTTGTAGGACCTAGGTGTCCTGCTTGTCGCATTGCACCCAATTCAGCGATTGGAGATCGTCTCATGCCCCTCATTCCACTGCGTCCCCTCCTCGACCACGCGGCCAAGAACGGCTATGGCGTCGCGGCCCTGAACGTCAACAACATGGAACAGATCCAGGCCATCATGGAGGCCGCGCGGGCGACCAAGAGCCCGGTCATCGTGCAGGCCTCGCGCGGCGCCCGCAAGTACACCAACGACAACTTCCTGCGCCACTTGATGTTGGCCGCGGCCGAACTCTATCCCGAGCTTCCCATCGTCATGCACCAGGACCACGGAAATTCCGTCGACACATGCGTCAGCGCGATCCGTTACGGTTTCACCAGCGTCATGATGGATGGCTCGCTGGAAGAGGACGGCAAGACGCCGTCGAGCTACGAGTACAACGTCGCCGTGACCCGCGAGGTCGTCAACGTCGCGCACCGCTTCGGCGTTTCCGTCGAGGGCGAGCTGGGCTGCCTGGGCTCCCTCGAACACGGCACCGGCGAGAAAGAGGACGGACACGGCGCCGAGGGCAAGTTGTCGCTCGACCAGCTCCTCACCGACCCGGATCAGGCGGTCGACTTCGTGGCGCGCACCGGGCTCGATGCCCTGGCCGTCGCGGTCGGCACCAGCCACGGCGCCTACAAGTTCTCGCGCAAGCCAACCGGCGACGTTTTGGCGATGAAGCGCATCGAGGAGATCCACGCCAAGCTCCCCAACTGCCACCTGGTCATGCATGGCTCTAGCTCGGTGCCGGCCGAGCTGTGCGCCATCATCAACAAGTACGGCGGCGCGATGAAAGAAACCTACGGCGTACCGGCCGAGGAGATCCAGCGCGGCATTCGCGCCGGCGTACGCAAGATCAACGTCGACACCGACAACCGACTGGCCATCACTGGCGCGATCCGCAAGGCGTTCGTCGAGAAGCCGGCCGAGTTCGACCCGCGCTACTACCTGACCCCCGCTCGCGCCGCGATGCAAAAGGTGTGTGAGGAGCGCATGAAGCAGTTCGGCCAGGCCGGTCAGGCCGCGAACGTGCCCGTGGTGTCGCTCGACGAGATGGCCAAGGCGTACTTGTCCGGCAAGTTCGGCAACAACGCCAAGCCCGACGAGCGGTCGGCCCAGCTCAAGAATTGAAGTTTGGCCGTACACGCGGGGAGAATGTGGCCTCCCCCACGCTTTTTTTGCACGATCACTTGAAGCCTCGCGCCCAAACCGTCGATTAGGAGGGCGTGGGCGTACTCAGGGATCCGGCGTATCACAGGCAAAGCGGGGCCTTTTGGGGTTTCCCATCCGCTTTCATTGTGGTGTCCTATTCCTGTTTGACCCACTTGCCGTCCTTGTTCCTCGGAGGTTTTATGCGCTCGGTCTTTCTCACCTTTGCTCTGGTCGCTGCCGTGGCATCTTGTGGAGGCAACTCGGTCACCACCCCAGGAAGCGGCGGGTCAGGCAGCGGCGGCGCGAAAGGGACAGGCGGCAAGACCGGTACCGGCGGCGCGACCAGCAAGGGCGGCACCAGCGGCAAGGGCGGCGCCAGCGGCACTGGCGGCAGCTCTCTGCCACCAGGCTCCGTCGACTGCACGGACGTCTCCTCCACTTCATTCACAGTCGGCACTCGGTACGGCGGCGACTACATCTACGTCGATGGTAGCAGTGGCAAGAGCTACTTCATGCAATCCAACTGGTGGGGCACCCCCTACAACAACCAGACCGAAACCGTGGATGGCCTCAGCTTCACCATGACGAATCCGAACAACGTCGTGACGAACGTCCAATACCAACCCATGGGCTTCCCGTCGATCTTCATCGGCGCCTACGCCGGCAAGAAGACCAATGGCAGCAACCTGCCAAAGCAAGTTTCGGCCCTGACCAGCGTGCCAACCATCTTTTCGACCAACGCCGACCAGAAGGGCATCTCGAACTACAATGCGGCCTACGACGTTTGGTTCACTGCAAGTTCAGCACTACTATTGAACGGCCAGAACTCCCCCGGCACCGGAGGCGCTTTCCTCATGGTGTGGCTCTTCCCGACGTCGGACCAGCGACCTCGCGGCAGCCTGGCGCTCGCCGGCACCGTGGTCAACGGCATCCCCGGCGGCTGGGACGTCTGGTACGACAGCACCAACCCGCCCTGCGTCTCATACGTGAGCAACAGCAACCTTTCCTCGCTCCAGTTCGACCTCAACTACTTCATCAAGGATGCTGTTGCCAGTGGGTATGGCGTTACCAACAGCCAGTACCTCAGCGTCGTGTTCGCCGGCTTCGAGGTTTGGGGCGGCGGCGACGGCCTGCAAGTCAAGCAGTTCTGCGCCAACGTCAAGTAGGGGCGGCCGGACCGCGGTCCGCGATACGAAATTGACCATGGGGCCGGAAGTCAGAACCTGCCGGCGCACCCGACCGACTGGTAACGCGGACCTATTTGATGAAGTAGAAGTCGTCGACCCAGATCTCGTAGTCACTGGGCGTCGGCGGGTTCGTGCTGAAGTCCGCGTTGACTTGGACGGCCATGCCGGTCAAGTGCTTTGTGTCCACCTGGTCCTGCGCGGTGTGGAAACCGGGGTTGTACTGGTCCTGAAGCGTGTCCGCGAAATAGATGTCAAACCGCTTCCATGTGGTATCGATCTGGGAATCTTGGTAGTTGGGAAACTGCCCGTCCGCGAACTTGACCAGGTATGGGCTGCAGTTACTGTTCGGGTCAGGTGCATAAACACACTGTGAGATCCCGGCATCGGCAGCGTCCATTCCGGCGAAGGAGGCATCTCCATCGGTATAGATGTCTTTGAAGCTCACCTGGACAAGGTTGATTGGCGCCGCGCCCTTGGCCCAGAAGGAGATGCCCTTGTACTTGGAGGCGTCGTAGCCGCCCTTGAACCCATTCGCATCTTTGGGCATGAAATCCGTGCCCAGAGCAGAGCCCCAGACGCCCCATCCCGTCGCTTTGGTGTGAAAGGAGCCAGGACCGCTACCTTGATCGTTCCCGTTCTCTGTGTCGATGGGATAGGGCTGGTCCTGGACGAGCGGCGGATCGAACGCTCCTTTGATGCTGCCGTCACCGTAGACGTAGAAACCACCCTGTCGGCCGTCCACGGGATTCAAGCCGTTGTCGGTCTTGAAATCCGCTATCAACAACTCATCCGGCTTCGCCTCGTCCTTCGAGCATCCAGACGTCGCTATCGGGCCGGCCAACGCCAGCAACACGCAAACAGGTCTGAGTGTCATCAAAGTACCTCGAACGAAGCCAGTTGAGAGGATTCGGCGTCTCGGAGTCGAACGCCCTAGTGCATGAAGTTGCCGGTCATCATGAGAGAGGTCAAGAGGCCAACGGTCGCATTGTAGTACGAGTAGGGGGTCTTTCCAGCCGCGTCGACCGGGGCCATCGTCCCGCGCGTGATGGAGTCGAAGACCGCCTGGTAGGCGTCGTTGAGGAAGGTCTGGTTGCCAGTAGCCATGGCGCCCACCGCAGCGGTACCAAGAATCGAGGCCGAGTTGGGCGCGGTGCCCGACACGGCGCCACCACTCGGAGTATACATGTCGAGGACGTAGCCGATCCCGTTGGCAGCCGCGCTCACGAAGAACGCGGTGTTCTTCGTGGTGTACGTCTTGGCATCCGCCTGTCCGTTCCAGCAGTAGTCGAGACCGAGGCGCATCGGGATACGGTGCGAGTCATACTGGTAGTCGGTGTCGGTCGAGGCGCCATTGCTGGCCGCGACTGTACAGCTGTTGCCGCACCAGGCGGGAATGAGCCCGTTGCTTCCAGCGATAGTACCGATGGCCTTGTAGAGCGCGGTGACGACACCGTCCCAATTGTTGGTGTCCCCAGCGGCCTTGAACGCCTTGTAGTAGGCAGGGGCGAAGTACGAAGCGTTGGTGATACCCGTGCCACTCGAGCCGGTAGGCGCGCCGTAGTTGCTGCCGCCCTTGGGCAGCATCGTGCCGCTGTCGATGTCCTTGGACCAGATGTCCGAGATCATCGTCATGGCCTTGGACTTGTACGATCCACCCCAGGCCTTGTCCGCCATCAGGAGGGCGAATGCGGCATCCTCGTCGGCGTCGGTAGCCGAGCCGCCGGAGGCCGAACAGGAGGAACCCGTGCCACCGCCCCCGCCGGCGCCGGGGATACACCAAGTCATGAGGGTGCCGGCCGCGATGTGACCCGTCCAGAAGCTGTAGAGGCTGTCGAACAGGGCCTGGTCATTCATATTGACCGCAATCAGCATGCCGTAGGCAATACTCTCGGAAACGGCGTCGTTGGCATTTTCAGGACGAATGACCGCGTTGTTCTTGACGAAAGTCGCCTTCCACTGATTGTAGGCTGGGACGAGGAACTTCGCGTCCGCGCTCGGGCCCTGGGGCTTGATGCAGCTACCCCAGCTGCCAGGGCTGGCGATTGGGAATCCGGTTCTCGTCTGCAGCCCCGAGTCATCCTTGGTGAACTGCACATCGTCGATCCAAACGTCGAAGGTTCCTGCCGTGGCGCCCGAAACCTTGGGGAACCCCGGGTCTTGGTAGGACGATATCTGGATACCCAGAACATCCTTGGGAACAAACGGAGTGGCCTGGCACTTGGGGGTAGAGGGGGCCGTTCCACAGCCGGTGGAATCTGGGACCCAGCGAGGGACCAGGGTTCCGAACGGAATCGTGACCGTCTGCCAAGACGAAGAAACTGCAGCTGACGTCCAGGGCGTGTACAGGATCTGACCACGGGTGTTGTAGAGATCGATTTTCTGGTTGGTCGCTGACCCGCCAGCGGTCGAAGGCTGGTTTTCCTTGGTCAAGAGCTCGAAGAACAAGGCTGGCTGGGTTCCGGTTCCCGCCTTCACCTTGAAACTGATGCCGGTGTACGAGCTGACATCATAAGCATCGCTCGCCTTGTCCGGATAGGTGTGCGGTTTGAAGGCCGCACCCGTACCGGCGTAGTTATTGTCCGTGCCACCGTAGCCCGAGCCCTTGAAATGCAGAGCATTGTTGGTGCCGTCTTTCTCTGTGGTGACCGGCTTGCCGTTGTTGAGCGCCGGGCTGATGGTCATACCGCTGGCCGGGGTCGACGCGGTGTCCGAGCTTGGGAAGTAGACGTACCAATAACCCGTCCGGCCGCTGTTCGGATCCATGGTGGCATTGCCGGGGCTGTCCTCGAAATCCGAGATCATGTCGCCGCTCGCCGTGCTGCCGCCGCCGCCGGTAGCTCCGCCGTCGCCACCACTGGTGCCACCGCTTGCGCCACCACTGTTGCCACCCGAACCGGCGGCGTTGCCACCCGAACCGGCGGCGTTGCCACCCGAGCCGGCGGCGTTGCCACCCGAGCCCGCGGCGTTGCCACCCGAGCCCGCGGCGTTGCCGCCCGAGCCACCGGCATTGCTCCCGCCGGAGCCACCGGAGCCGTTCCCGCCCGAGCCACCCTTCGCGGTGCTGCCGCCGGAACCACCCTTCGCGGTGCTGCCGCCGGAGCCACCGGAGCTATTCCCGCCCGAGCCACCGGAGCTGTTCCCGCCCGAACCACCCTTCGCGGTACTGCCTCCACTGCCGTTCCCGCCCGAACCGCCGCTGCTCCCACCCGAGCCAGCGTGACCGCCAGTACCTCCGCTTGCGCCGCCTGACTGCTGGCAGCCCGTGAACGGGGCGGAGAAGACGAGTCCGAGAGTTAGTGGCAAGAATAGAGAGCGTGCTGTGCGGTGCATTGCAATTTCTCCTTCCGGTAGTGGTGCCGGAGTAGTGCGCCTTTTCAAGGTCCCACGGGGGCGCTCGCCCCGAGTTCGCCTGTCGGTTTCAAAAATCCACGGGAGGATAACAGGTCTGACACCGAAAGAGAGAAACGAAAAACATCACAACGCGGTGCTCTCTAACCCTTTGCCCTCGACGCGACCCGTGCAAATAGCCTTTTCCCTCGGACAATGTCGCTTCGTCAAGTCTGTTGGGGGCCGGGGGCCGAAGGTTCCGTCAATCCTGCCCGCCTGCAACGAGAAAGTCTCGGCTGCTTGTGATCGTGGACACCCAACGCTGTGCGTGCGCGAGCACCCGGATGCACGGCACGTCCGCGGACCCGATCTCGCGGCAAGCAGGCACGGCGGACCCGGTCGTCAGTAGAGGTACATCAGACGCACGCGCCCGCTGTACATGTAGTTGCTCCACAAGGGAATGCTGGAGTCGCTGGCTAGGAAATCGGCGCGGGCATAGCCCAAGACCGCCTTGATGAAAAGCTGCCGCATGAGTAGGTACTGGAGTGCAACGAAGCCTTGCAGGTGTGCCGTGAAGTCGGGATCCGGGCTGCCGTTGGTGTGGACGGAATCATTCTGCCAGGTGAAGTTGAGTCCCGCGCCGAGCAGCAATAAGGTGGAGAGACGGAGGTTGGCAAACCCGCCAACGCTATAGCGCGTGTAGCAGTCGATGTCGCTCGCTACCCCGTTGCTGGTGGGGACGTTGAATTGCGAGCCCACCGCGGCATTGCCCCCGAATTCGATGACGGGGTCGACCACGACCTCGAACGAAACGCCCAGCCCCTTGCGGGTTCTCCGCAACTCGCTGTCTTGCTTGGTGTTGGTGCTAGCGTCGATGGTCTGCGTGTCCCCGGTCCGCCTCTCGTACTCGCCCCCGCCCTTGATCTTCAGCCATCCGCGGTCGTAGATGAGGCTTGGCCGCCCGCCCAGGTAAGTGTAGCCCTGGTTCGTCGTGTCGTCGGCGCCCAGCTCGCCGAGCAGCTCGAAGCGCCAACGCTCCGTCGGATAGGCGTGCAACGCTATGTACCCGACTCCCAACCCAGCCGTGGGTCGATCGTGCAGGTAGTTCACCCCGTAGTAATCGGGCGCATTGAGGCTGCCTGGGGCGTTGAACCCGGTCTGCTGGGCGCCCTGGCGCTCGAGAGTGTTGATGTCGAGGCCCATGCCGGTGTGATACAGCTCCCATCCCTCGAAGCGGCCGACCTTGATATCCCAGGTGTTCCATTGACCCACTCGGATCCACAGATCGTCGGTGTCGAACGTGCCGGAGGTAATGCACACCGGGCTCGTCGCCTGGCATTGATTCCCGACCAGCTCGACCTGACCCTGAATGAAGTACGGGCCGCTCACGTAGGTCGGGGTCACGCGAAGCACCGCGCGGCCCTGCTGCAGCCATAGAGCGGTGCCGGGCAACTGTGGGGATTCGCGGGTGATCCGTTCATAACCGCTGTCGACCCAGAAGACGCCGGAAACGCCCACGCCCGACTTCGGCATATAGGGCCATTGCAAGCCGTGGAAGGACGGCTCCAGCCACATCAATCCGCCGTAGAGGCCGCGCATCTTGCCCGGATACGAGCTCGGTCCGAGGTGCTCGATGTAAAGCGGCGCGGCTTCGACGACGGGGGGGACCTCCGCGGCGGACGGGGTCGCAGCCGGAGGCTCTGGCACCGCGGGTTCCGAAGCGCCGCTTTCGGGCGCGCGCTCTTGCGCTGCCTCGTCGGGTGGCGCGCTCGGAGATTCCGAGGCCGGAGGCTCCGCGGGCTTGGCCGCCGTCTCGACCTTGGCGCTGGGAGGAGATTCAGGGGGCGCGGGCGAGGGAGTCTCATAGGGCTGTGGGGTCGCCTTGGTGCTCGAAGCCTCCGCAGATGCGCTCGATCCAGTCGTCGATGACGACGCGGACGATTCCTTGCTCGACGAGCTGGGGGCTGCCTTGTGCGTGGCCTTGGCAGCCTTTGCGGCCTTGCCAGTCTTCGCGGCCTTGCCGTGCTTGGCCGCCACGGCCGCGGAGCTAGCGAGAAGAACCATTGCTGGCAGCAGGATCAAGGCAGGTGAGAAGAAAGTGGATCTGGCGCGTATGGGTGTCATGGCGATCCTATCCAAGGCGAAAGCGAGTCACGGGTCAAGCGACTCGGACTGAAATCAGTTCACGGTGAAGGTGTCGGAGAGCGGCAAGTTGTCGGAGCTGGGGCCCACCATAACCTTGACTGTGCCCGATTCCACCGCCCAGGAGCTGCTGTCAGTGTCCCAGTACTTGAGATCCGAAACCCGCACCGGGATCGTGACCGTCTTCTTGGTGCCAGCGTCGAGAGAGATGCGTGCAAAGCCCTTCAGCTCTTTGACCGACCGACGCTTGGTCGTGTTCGGGTAAGAGACGAAGAGCAGGACCACCTCGTCGCCAGCCATGCTGCCTGAGTTGGTCACGTCGACCGAGACGTTTACGATTCCGTTCTTGGTCGCCGTACCGCACGGGACCACCAGGTTGCTGTAGTCGTACGTGGTGTAGCTCAGCCCATAGCCGAAGTGATAGAGAGGGGAAGCCTTACCGTCGAGGTCGAAATACCGATAACCGAGGTAATAGTCCATCTGGGTCGTGTTGCCACCGTTGAAGGTGGGCAGATCGTCTAGGGACTTCGGCCATGTGATGGGCAGCTTGCCGCTGAAATTGGCCTGGCCAAAGAGCAACTTGCCGAGCGCGGTTCCGCCGGACATGCCAGGGTACCAGGCCATGACCACCGCGGAAACCTGGGACAGCCACGGCATGTCGATGACGCTGCCGCCTTCGAGCACGACGATGACCGGCTTGCCACCCGCCGCCGAGACCGCGTCGGTGATCAGCTTGTTCTGCACGCCGGTGTTGTTTCCGGCGGCGTTCGGCTTGCCGTCGAGGGCGAAGGTCGAGCGGTCGCCGCTCCCGTTGTATTCCTCGCCCTCGTCGTAGGGGGTGAGGCCGGCCACGACGATGACTACGTCCTTGCCCGAGGCATCGGAGGCACTGTTGCTACAAGTGACCGAAGCAGAGCCGGCGGCGGCCTTGATGCCGGCGCAAGGGCTGACCGCCTTGGACGAATCGAAGCGCACGCGGCTGCTGCCCACGTCGCCGATGCGCACCCCGTTGGCGAAGTCGATACTTCCGTTATTCACGTCGTCGGAGCAGTTGTTGATGCCAGGGCCCGTGGTCGCACCCGATGCGTCTTTCGGTGCGCAATAGTCGAGCTTGGCGCCCAGGACGGCGATCTTGGACGCCGAGCTGCTGATGGGCAGGACTTTGTTGTCGTTCTTGAGCAGAACCACCGACTCCTCGGCCGCTTCTTCCGCCAGCGTCGTGTTGGGACTCGTGATCGAACCACCGCTGAAGGTCGCCGTGGAGGTCTTCAGCCCCTTGCCCTGGTCGGCATTGAACCGGTACTTCTGCTCCAGGATGCGCTTGGCGGCGGTCTGCAGTTGCGCGGATGTGACGCCGGAACTGCTGCTATCGATGGAGTTGAAATCCCAATTCCACGGCAACTCCATGTCGAGCCCGGCGCCGATCGCGCTGGCACCCAGGCTGGTGCTGGGGCTGCCACCGTTGCCGCCCGGGATGGCCCACCAGTCGCTCATGACGAAACCCTTGAACCCGAAGTCGGTGCGCAAAATGTCGGTGAGGAGGTGTGAGTTCTGCGTGCAATTGGCTGCATTGACCAGATTGAGCGCGGCCATGACGCATGCCACGCCGCCATCCTTGATGATCATCTCGTAGGCACGGGCGTAGACCTCGCGCAGGGTCTGCTCGTCCATCGACGAGTTGTCGGTTGCGCGCTTGTTCTCGATGTTGTTGGCCACGAAGTGCTTCACGCAAGCCCCGACGTACTGCTGGATGCCGGCGACGCTGGCAGTGCCCATGCGGCCGAGCAGGAAAGTGTCCTCGCCGTAGGTTTCCTGCGCGCGTCCCCAAAGCGGGTGGCGCAAGATATTCACCGTCGGCGCCAGCAGCATGGTCTGGCCGGCCGCCACGGACTCGTTTCCCATGGCTTCCCCGATGCGAAATTCGAGGTCCATGTCGAAGCTCGCACCGCGTGCCATCGCCACGGGGAAAACGGTGGAATTGCCGTGCGACGTGCTGGTAGCCTGGATATACGCATCGAGGTTCACCCCGCGTGGACCGTCGCGGAAGGTGTAGCCCTTGATTCCCTTCGAGGTGTTGTCGAGCTGCCTGAAGATGTCGTTCCAGTTCCTCGCCGTCGCCGACCCGGGGTCGGTGCCGCGCATCTGCTGGGCCATCTCGGCGGTCGACATGTTGGCCACCGTGTTGGCGGCCTTGGTCTGGAAGGTGTTGTGGTCGGCGTCGGAATAGCCGGGCATCTTCGGGTCGGACGGCAAGGTCGCGTCGCCGCAGGACGACTTGGCGACCGTGGTGCCGCCGGAGCCGCCACCCGAGGTTCCACCGGAGCTACCCGCGCCGCCGCCGGCACCGCCGTTCCCGCCACCCGATCCGCCCGATCCACCCGAGCTGGGACCACCCGACCCGCCCGAAGTCGTGCCGCCCGCGCCACCCGCGCCACCCATATTTGTCGTCCCACCTGACCCGCCGGAGCTGACCCCGCCCGAACCGCCCGCGCCACCACCGCCGCTTCCGCCGGAGCCACCGCTGCTGCTGCCGCCCGAGCCACCATTGCTGCCGCCGGAGCCCACCGCTCCGCCGCTGCCCCCACTTGCCCCACCGTTGCCTGTGACCGTGGTCGCAGCGGGCCTGCAAGCCACCGCCGAAGCGCCGAACACAATGACGGCCAAGGCCGCGTGACGCGAGAACCTGGAACAGCGATGGTGCATTTGAACCTCTAGGGACGTTGGTGGGTGGCCTCTTGCCACTGCCTCTATACACCGCACACGTTGGACCTGGGAAGCGCCGGATCTCTCGGCGACGACTACCACACCACCGTGACGCACACCACTGTCCGCGCGCCCCAATCAGCGACACTGAACATCGTCCGTTGACGAAATCTCCACCTGGATTCACCATACCCGCCGCTGGCAGCAGGCGTCTGCAGAAGGGTCGTACGATGAAGATGAAGAAGACGAGCAACCCCCTCTTGGGAATCTTGGTCCTGGGCACCGCGCTGGCGGCAGCATGCGGACAGAGCAGCGGAACCGGGTCGCCGGGCAGCGGAGGTTCGGATGGAAGAACCAGTGCCTCTGGTGGATCCGGCGGTGGCAGCGGGTCCGGCGGGACCACGACCTCTTCGGGCGGCGCTGGTGGCAACGGCGGCATGACCGCCACCGGCGGCAGTGGCGCCACTGGAAGTGGGGGCACGAGCGCCTCGGGCGGGAGCAGCGCATCCGGCGGCAGAGGCGGCGCTGGCGGAACCAGTGCGACTGGCGGAACCTCCGGCTCGGGCGGAAGGTCGAATTCCGGCGGCAGCTCGGGCAGCGGGGGAACAGCCGGTTCGGGCGGCAGCTCGAACGCGGGCGGGTCCGGCGGCGGCAATGCCACTGGCGGTGCCTCCGGCGCCGGTGGTGGAAGCGGCACCGGCGGCCGGACGGGCACTGGCGGTGGGCCTGGCACTGGCGGTGGGCCTGGCAGCGGCGGAGCTACTGGCACGGGCGGAAGCGGCACCGGCGGCAGTACCGGCGGCTTGCCCCCGCTCAAAGTCGTCAGCAATACGTTGCAGGATCCGAACGGCAAGACCATCGTCCTGCGCGGTTCGTCGCTCATCGATATCGGCGCGCTCTACCAGTACGCCAGCGGTGGCGCCAGCGCCAAGGGCATCACCGACCGCATGGACAAGCTTGCCGCCGCGGGCGTGCAAGGCCACGTCGTCCGACTGCCAGTCTATCCAAAGGTCGACTACAACGGTGGGTATCCGTATTGCTCCCCATTGCCCTATCCCGTTGGCAGTGGTCCCGGCACAAGTTGTACCCCCACCTCGCCCATGAACGCGTCCGACTATGTCAGCAAGGTGCTCAAGCCCGCAGTCGACTACGCCACCAGCAAGAACCTGTACGTCATCATCGACCACCATCAGATCGACGACGCGACCAAGGGCAATTCGGCCACCGATGCAACCACCTTTTGGACCGACATCGCCCCTAAGTTCGCCAGCTACAGCAACGTGATCTACGAACCCTTCAACGAGCCCATCGATAGCGGCGCCTCTTGGGCCACTCTCAAGCCCGTCGTGCAAGGCTGGATCGATACTATCCGGGCTGCGGCGCCTGACAACATCATCATCGTTCCCTCCATGAGCTACGACCAGCGTCCTGGCGACGCCGCCAGCGATTCGCCGACCGGGGGCAATCTGATGTTCACGGCACACGTCTATCCGGGCAACTGGAACAGCACCTTCAAACAACAGGTTGCGACTGCGACCTCCAAAGCACCGGTGTTCATCACGGAGTGGGGATATGAGCTGAACGGGTCAGACTCCAACTTGAGCACTTCGAGCACGACCTGGGGAACGGATTTTGAATCGCTGGTGGATGGGGACGGCGCGAGTTGGACGGCCTGGATCACCGACAATAGCTGGACGCCCAACATGTTCACAGACACCGCGCTCACCCAACTAACGGACTTCGGCACCGTGGTCAAGAACTGGCTCGCCGCCAAGGCGACTAGCGACTGGGTCCAGTAGCGCGAGGTCTTGAGGTCGCAGAGGCGCCTTCACTAGTCCCAATCCGCGTGCGCCCTTGCTACTCTTCTTGAAGAGGCTGGCCTTGAGGCCGGGACAGACTGCCCAATACGGACAATCCCTTGCACCTCGACGTCGGCGGCGGGAATGCCGCCTTCCAGGCGGCACTCGATGTCCTGGATGTCCCCGGGCGTCTGGCCGCCGGTCGTCGGGATCCCCGGCCAAACATGAGGGCCAAACCCATAGCCAGCACGACGACACCCGAGGAGGACGATTCCCGGGCGGCATTGCAACTGCAGCCACTGCCCTTGCCACCACCGCTGTTGCTGCTGCCACCGCTGCCGTTCGTTCCGCCAGTGGCGCTGCCACCATTGCCACTCGCTCCGCCGGTGCTGTTGCCACCGCTGCCGCTCGCACCGCCACTGCCGCTCGCACCGCCGGTGGCACTACCACCGCTGCCACTGCCACCTCCGCTGCCATCGGCGCCACCCCTTCCGCCGCTGCCGCCATTGCCACCGGCGCCACCGGCTCCTTGGGGCGAGATCGGCGCACAATCGGCGCGGCAGTTTGGATCCGGCGCCACACCGACCACGTTGGTTCCAGGGTCGCATTGCTCGCCGGTGTCGACCACCCCATCGCCGCACTTGGGCTTCTTGCAGTCCATCCGGCATGAATCCGGCGTACGATCGCTATTGGCGACGCCCTGGTCGCACTCCTCTTGCCCATCCACGGTCCCGTTGCCGCACTTTGCGGTCCACCCGATGTCCCAAAGCAGGGCTCGCTCCATTTCCAGACTGGTGACGGGGATGGGCTGTTCGACCGGCTCCTCGATGAGGTTGGGCCTGACCAGGGGATCCCAATGCGCGCCGGTCGATCCAGGCTGGATCGGGTTCGACGCGTAAAGCATGGTGTAACCCGAGGAATCGGCCCCGACCGAGCGGCTTTGGTCGGCCGACAACGTCACCGTCGGAGATCCAGACGCATTCTTGATCAGGTTGGCGTCGTCCAAGGTGAGCGCCAGGGTTGGGATTGTTACCGGGAATTGCGCTATCTGGTCGACGCTCACTTCCAAGGCAATGGGGGCTGGTGACGCGGCGATGTTGTAGGCGAATAGCATGGCGAGCGCGCCGGATCGTTCCGCGTAGTAGGCAGCGCTGAGCGACGAGCACCCGCTGGATGAAATGATGAGAGCGATCTTCCCGGAGAAGCTTGCCGTTGGGGCGATACAGGCGGCGGAAATCGTGGCGGAAGCCACCTGCCCGCTGATGGCAGGTCCATCGGCCACGTAGCGGCCGAAGTTGGCCTCGTCGATGACATTGGAAAAGTTGCCGAGCGACGGCGACACCTGCACGCTTGGAAGCCCCTCGGCGAGCACGCTGGCTGCCACCGTCTGAACCCGCAGGCCGTCCCAAACGACCTTCCGGACGTTGGAAAGGGATGCCTTTCGCTCGGCATCGGTCATGTCGACCCAGTGTTTTCCCATGGTCGTGTCGAGAACGTGATCGGCGAAGACCGATGGGGCCGACATCGAGAAGGCCCCGGTATCCGGATCCACGTCGTCCGCGAAACCGAGTCCATGCGCCAGCTCGTGCATGACCGTGGAGAGAAGATCGGACTGACTCGGGCTCTTCCTGCCGTCGAGGCCGTAGTACCAATCGATGCCCATGCAGTCCATCAGTCCGCCGTTGAACTGCGCCGAGATGTCAGGGTGGTCTGGGAAGAGATCCCGTCCCAAGATGCGATTGGCCAGTGCGACGGGGTAGGCCCCGGTCGTGGGGAGACCGGGATAGTCGCTTACCGCGTAGGGGGCAGCCTGGCCCTCGGCGGCGCCGCCATTCGTGCATTCAAGCGGCGCGAAGCTGGCTTCGATAACGACCGGAACGGCGCTTTCGAGGATGCGCCCCCACGCATCGGCGGCGGCTTGGAATGCGATCTTGCGTTGCTCACCAACCGTGGTACCGGTGTTGCCGCCAACCGGTGTCGCGGGCGTCATGTCGTTGAAACCGATTCCCGGATCGTCGATGACGTCGATGACGAAACTCGTGGCGGCCTCGACGAGGCGGCCAGTCATCGTGACTCCAGCAAGAACCGCGATTTGCCATCCAAGCCGAGCTTGCGCGTTCATTGGCCACCTCTCTTGCGCTGCTGCTCGACGAGAGCTGAGACCTCTGCATTGGAGGAAACGCATGCCCTCCGCACCGTCCCGTCGGGATTCTTGACGACAACCGCCGCATGAGCGACCCACCCGTTCGGAATGTGCAGAACCCCGCCCTGGGGCGACGCGGGCCGGGTGATCATCTGCGCCGGATCGAATTTGCGCGCCAGAACCTGCTTGAGGTCATCGAGGCCATCGGGCACAGGCCGGGTCGGATCGAGAGTCGGCGCCGGAGTGGATGAAGCGGTCGCCTTGGACGGCGCCGGCTTCTGCGCCGCGGATTCGCGGCGTGCTGCCGGGGCGTGGTGCTCGCTGCTATCGGTCTGGCCACACCCAATCGGTAGCGCAAGCAGTCCTGCCAAGAGCGAGGATTGCCACAGAACTCGTACACGACTCCCTACTTTATGAAAACGCATGCATGCCTCCAAGGTTCAGCGGCACGAGTGTATAGGCACGCGGCGACAATGCGAAGAGATCGGGATCACCGCCAGGTGAATCCAAGAGGAGCGCGACGTGTCTTCCGGGTTACGCGGTACCGCGCCCTGGCGAAGGTCAATCTTTGGGACGGAATTCCGAGCCACTTTGGCGGAAGGGACTGAAATCCGTGCCTTCATCGTAGACGTCGACGCCCTCGCTCTTCTTGAGGACGTTCACGACCATATAGGTGAGAGGCGTGACGGCGGATTCGTAGACGACTTTGGCCACGTAGCCCGAGCCGGCCATGATCAGAATGCTCTTGACGGGAAGGGTGAAGGCGAAGAGGCCGAAGGTGACGATGAGGCTGTCCGCCGCCTGGCCCGCCACGGTGGATCCGACGGTGCGTGTCCAGAGCCACCGCCCGCCGGTCCACAGCTTCATCCTGGCCATGACGTAGGAGTTCAGGAATTCCCCAACCCAGAAGGCGGCGAGGCTGGCGAGAATACCGCGGGCGGCGGTGCCGAAGACGATCTCGAAGGCGCGCTGGTGCGAGGTGGGCCAATCCCGCGCGGGAGGAATCCAGACCATGAAGAGGGCGAAGAAGCCCATCAATAGGCTGGCGAAGAAGGCCAGCCATATGGCCCGCCGGCTCCCACCATAGCCGTACACTTCCGTGAAGATGTCGCTGAAGATGTAGGTGATGGGAAACAGCAGTTGTGCGCCGCTTAGGATGAATGGCCCAATCTGGGTGGGTTTCTGGCCGAACAGGTTGCTCACCAGCAGCAACACCACGTAGACGTGGACCAGCACCTCGTAGTGCTTGTAGCTGGCCAGGGTGTGGTCCTTGGCCGGTATTCGCAGCAGCGATAGAGACATGCTTCGGTCGGTTCAGCTCATTTGGATTCCGCCATTTACCGGCAAGTAGGTGCCAGTGACGAAGCTGGAGAAGCCGGAACAGTAGAAGAGCACCGCGCCCGCGATGTCCTCGGGGCTGCCCTGGCGCCGCAGCGGGGTGCGTTGCTTGGTGCGCTCGTGGAGATCCTTGGGTAGGTGCGCGGTCGCGTCCGTGGGCACGAGGCCGGGCGCCACCACGTTCACGCGAATCCCTTGCGGGCCGAGCTCGAGCGCCAGCGACTTCGAGAACGCGTCGAGCGCCGACTTCGCGCTCGAGTGCGCGACGAAGCCCGGGCCGGGCACGCGGGAAAGGCCGCTCGACACGTTGACGATGCAGCCGGAGTGTCGCTCGACCATGCCGGTCAGGACCGCCTGGCAGCAATTGAAGCTGGCGCGCAGCTCGTGGGTGAGCTTGCGTTCGAAATCCTCCCACTTGTGCTGGGCGAACGGGACCATGGGAAAACTGATGGCGGCGTTGTTGACCAGGATGTCGACCGGCCCGAGATCCACCTCGGTCTGCTTGACCATGGCCTCGACCTGAGCACGCTCCGTGACGTCCGCGCCAATCAGGATGGCCCGGCCGCCCGCCGCGACGATCTCGGCGACCACGCCCTGGCCCCGCTCCCGGCTCTTGCTGTAGTTGACCACCACCTTCGCGCCCTGGGCCGCGAGCAGTCTCGCCGTGGCCGCGCCGATCCCGCGGCTGGCTCCGGTCACGATGGCAACCTTGTTCTTCAGCATCGTTGTCTCCTCGTCTAGTGGGTGGGCCATTAGATTACACGCTCTCCGTGCTTGTGAGCAGGAGCCAACTTCGTGAAGTCTGGTGACAACCCGGTTGGCGGTAAGGGTGGGAAGATCGCGAATTCTCGGCCCGTCGCCTGGCTGTCGCCGGCGCGCTTCTTGCTGTGAGGCAAGTCCAGGGCTCCCATGACCACCCGTATTGTCCACGGATTGACGTCGCTCGCTCCCCGATTCTCGCCGGCTTTGCTCTTCGTCGCCTGCACGTCATCGCCCCTCCCGTCCGAGCCGGCATCCGAGACTTGTGTGGCCCCGGGGTACACGCCACTCGACGATTTCATGCTGCAACCGCCACGCAAGCTCGATCTAGCGTTCGTCGTCGACGACTCGCCGTCCATGGGACCGAAGCGCGACAAGCTGATGAGTCAGTTACCGAAGCTCCTGGCGGCGCTGCAAGATCCGAATGACGGCAGCTTGCCATCCTTGCGCATCGCGATCCTCGACGGCGACCTCGGCAGCGGCGGCGCCATCGCCAGCGGGGCGTGCGGGCCAAAGGATGGCTCCCTGCTCGGCGACGCGGGCGCATTGCAGGTGATCGGCGGCCTGGCCTGCGGGATGACGGATCCGGCGGCGAGCTGGCTCCAGACCGTGACGCTTGTTCCAGCCAACTACGCGGGCGACATCAATCAAGTCTTCTGCTGCCTGGCCGGCGGTCTGGGGCAATCCGGGTGCGGCTATCAGCAGCCCTTGCAGGCCCTGGCGCTCTCGGCGGGCGCTCCTGGTCCCGCCAGCCTGCACAGCTTCGTGCGCGAGGACGCCTACCTGGGCCTCGTCATCATCAGCGACCAGGACGACTTCTCGGCCTTGCCAAACGTGGGCATGTTCGCCCCTGACCTTCCGGCCGAGACCGCCGGTCTGCGCTGCGCGACGCGCGGGCACCAGTGCGGTGGGCAGGACCTGCCGTATCCAACCGAGGCCAGCTATACCCATCCCTTCGCCGACTGCGCGGCCCGCACGGATCCCTGCCCCGGGGCGACCGACACCAGCCAGCCGACGACCTGCACCCCGCTCGCCGACATCCACGCTCTCGCCGAACAGGTGAAGGCCCTCAAGAGCGACCCGGACAACCAGATTCTCGTCGCCGGCATCTTTGGCTGGCCCCTCTCCGACGCGGACATGGCGAGCGCGGGGTACAAGATCGCGCCCATTCCCAATCCGGCGTACACGCCCGGCTCGCAGGCCCCGCCCACGCTCTACGACCTGTGGCCAATCTGCTATGTGCAGGACCATCCGCCTTCCAATCCCGATCCCGCGACCGGCTACGACGCCGGCGCCGCCGGGTTCGGTGCCAAGCCCGGACTGCGGCTCTCCGCCTTCATCGACAAGTTCGGCCAGAACGGATTGAAGTACAGCATGTGCCAGCCAGACTGGAGTGAGGTATTGACGGCCCCCTCGAATGGCCTGCAGAGACTGCACAACCTCTGCATCGATCGAAAGCTCGTTGACGCCGATCCCACAACCCCTGCCCTCGATCCCGATTGCATCGTCGAATACCTGGAACCCAAGGTGGAAGACGCCCCACCGCCAAGCTGCACTGCCTGCACCGGCGGCCTGGTCTGCCCGCAGATCCCCGACAGCGACCTCGAATGGACGAAGACATTCTTCCCACGCTGCGATGGTGTGCCCCCCGTGCCGCCCTGCTGGGAGATCCGGCTCGACATGTCCAGATGTCCAGTCAACGGACAGCTAATTGAAGTCTACCGGATTCCCGAACCCTACACGCCGGCCGGGACCCGGGTGCGCGTCCAGTGCCGCATGTGTCCCGACGCGAATTCCGACGCGCCAACCACCCCTGGGTGCGACTAGAAACCAGACCAAAGCGCTGTTACGGCAGTGGGAGCGTCAAACCTGTCTTTCGTACGGCCATAGGAGTGCCAAAATCCGCGGTTTTCGGCGATCCTGGGGCCGACGAGACCGGAACGAAGCGCTCGATCTCATGGCGATTTCGTCAGATCCAGTTTCGGCACAAGACGGGATTGAGAGCAGGGCTGTTGGGCCGCCCCTCATCAGCCGTGGCGGCGCCAAAAGTCGGCGGGGGAAATGATGGGGTAGTACTCAGCCAAAGCGAGCAGATCGTTGTCGCCTGTGACGAGATATTCGGCTTTGGCTGCGAGGAAGGTTCCGAGCACGGGGACGTCGTTCACATCGCGAGGTAGTCTTTGGTTCTGGGATTGTGGCTCGACCAACTCTGCCTCCAAGGCCAGGATATCAACAAGATCTGCAAAGTCGCTGGGTTGCCACTTCAACCGATGATTGAGGCGCGGTAGCACTCGCAAGAGCTCGTCTAGGATGTAGCGCGATAGCACGAGATCGATGGCGCCTTGCCGCCATGCCTGGACAATGCGACCGGGAACACTGTCGGGGTAGGCCAGCCCCGACACGAGGACATTCGTGTCCAGAACGATACGCAGGGGTCAGCCCTTCTTGGTACGAACGGACTTGGAACGCACCTCACTTCGGACCTTGGACGTGATTCGATCGATCTCCGCAAGTCCTTCCTGTGCAGGTACGGCCGCGTACGCTTGGGCTAAGCGTCCCGCCAGTGCGTCGAAGCGTGCTCGCATTTGGCGGATACGCTCGAACAGCTTGGCATCCACCAGCGCGGCCACCATCTTACCGTCCTTCTTTATGACAATGCTGTCGTGGCGAAATTGCACTTGGTTGATCATCTCCCCCAAGTTCTGGCGAAAAGCTACGGCGTTGGTTTCGGTGATCATCTCTGGTACTCCATAACGATCATGATGATCATTATGATCGAAAGGATTTTTGAGTCAAAAGGAACCTGCATACCCAGACGCCACGGTGGGTGAGGAAGGAGAAACGCATCGTTCCAAGGAGGCTCAAACAAAGACCGGTCATGGCTGGATCATGCATGAGTCGGCGGCCACCGCCCGTTAGTCACCGCCACCGTCGGGAAACACGCGTGGCGGATGGCTTCTTGGCGAGGGACAACTAGTGCTAACCGTGCCCGATCACGCCCCGGAAATACGCGATGGTCGCGGCGAGGCCCTCTTCCAGGGGGACTTTCGGCTCCCAGCCACCGAGCAGTTGCTTCGCCCGGGTGATGTCCGGATTCCGGCGCACGGGATCGTCCTTGGGCAGGGGCTCGTGGACGATTTCCGAACGTGAGCCGGTCATCTTCTTGATCAGCGTAGCCAGCTCCAGCATGGTGCTTTCGCGCGGGTTGCCGAGGTTCACGGGGTCGCAGCCGTGCTCGCTGGCCATGAGGCGGACGAAACCCTCGATGAGGTCGGTCACGAAGCAGAAGGATCGCGTCTGCTTGCCGTCGCCAAAGATGGTCAGCGGCTTGCCGGACAGGGCCTGCACCACGAAGTTGGAAACCACGCGGCCGTCGTTTTCGTGCATGCGCGGGCCATAGGTGTTGAAGATGCGCGCGATGCGGACCTGGACGCCGTATTGGCTGGCGTAGGATGTGGCGAGCGCTTCGGCGCAGCGCTTGCCCTCGTCGTAGCAGGCGCGCGGGCCGATGGGATTGACGTTGCCCCAGTACGACTCGGTCTGCGGGTGCTCGGCCGGATCGCCGTACACTTCGCTGGTCGAGGCGATCAGCATGCGCGCGCCGCACTCGCGGGCGACGTCCAGCAGATTCAGTGTGCCCTCGACGGCGGTGCGAATCGTGCGCACGGGATTGCGCTGGTAGTGAATAGGGGACGCGGGGCAGGCCAGGTGGAAGATCTGATCCACCTCCATGGTCAACGCCTCCTGCACGTCGTGACGGAAGAGCTCGAAGCGCGGGTGCTCGCGCAGCTGTGCGACGTTGGCGTGCGTGCCGGTGAAGAAGTTGTCCAGACACACGACCTCGTGCCCATCGGCAAGCAGCCGTTCGCACAAATGCGAGCCTACGAAACCCGCGCCTCCGGTGACCAGCACGCGTCTTCGAGTCATGTCAGACGTAGACCAGCCAATCGGGACGCGGCTCGCCCGGTCCCTTCACCACGCTGGCGAAGGCTGCTTGCAGTTTGCGCGTCACCGGCCCCGGCTGCCCGGTTCCGATAGTTCGGCAGTCGATCTCGCGCACCGGCGTGACCTCGCTGGCCGTGCCGGTGAAGAAGACCTCGGACACCTGGTAGAGAAAATCCCGCGTGAACGATTGTTCGACCACCTCGAAGCCGGCCTGCTTGGCCAGGGTGATGACCGCGTCGCGCGTGATGCCTTCGAGAATCGGCATGTCGAGCGGCGGGGTGTAGATGCGGCCCTTGTGAATCGCGAAGATGTTCTCGCCCGTGCCTTCGGCCACACGGCCGTCGGCGTCGAGCATGATGGCCTCGTCGAAACCCTGGCGCTGCGCCTCGCGCTTGGCCAGCACCGAGTTGACGTACTGGCCCGAGATCTTGGCCTTGCTCATGGTGTGGTTGACGTGCCCGCGCACGAACGTGGAGACGTGCGCGCGAATTCCTTTGGCCAGCGCCTCCTCGCCCAGATAGGCGCCCCACGGAAAGGCGATAACCACGGTCTCGATGGGCGCGTCCCTCGCGCCAAGCCCCAGCGATCCCGCGCCGGTGTACACCAGTGGCCGCAGGTAGGCCTCGGCGAGCTTGTTGGTGCGCAAGACCTCCAGGCACGCGGCCTCGACTTGCGCGATCGAATACGGGACCTCGTTGCCGCACACCTTCATCGACCCGAACAGGCGCTCGACGTGCTCGCGCAAGCGAAACACGGCGCTGCGTCCGTCGTGGCGCTTGTAGCAGCGGATCCCTTCGAAGGCGGCCACGCCGTAGTGCAGGGTAAAGGCCGAGACGTGGGTGGTCGCCTGGGCGAACGGAATGAGCTTTCCGTTCATCCAGGCGAATTCGGACTCGATCATGATGCTCCTTTGAGACGGCGGATTTCCTCTTCGATATCGGACAGCCCGGGACTCGCGCGCAAGACTTCCTCGAAGATGCGGATGGCCTCGTCGGGCATGCCGGTCTCGGCATAGAAGCGGCCGAGCGACACACGCGACCAGGGATTCTTGGCATCCGAGTCGGCCGCGCGCAGAAGCTCGCCGAGGCCGGCGGCCACGGCGCGCGGGTCGGCGGGCGCTTGCCGGTAGAGCGCCCAGCCAAGTGCGCTGCGATAGCTGGCCTGAGCGGGCGCCAAGGTCGTGGCGCGGCGGAAGGCCTCGGCGGCATCCCGGTAACGGCGGGCGCGCAGGTGCGCGACGCCTTGGAAGTAGATGCGTTCCGCGACCACTTGCGGAGACTCGCTGGCCGGCCCGGCTTCTTCGCCGACGGATGCTCTGTGGGGCGGGTTCTTGTCGAGCTGGGCAAGGTAGCGACGGCGCGCGGTGGCGTCGGACAGCACGGCGTTCGCTTCCTCCAGGCGCTCGAAGATGCGTTCGGCCAGGATGCGCACGTCTTCTCCGCGCATGCGGAAACGGTCGGGGTGAAAATCGCGCGCGCGCGCCTCGTAGGCGGCGTCGACCTCGGCCTGGGTAGCCTCGCGCGCTACCGCCAGCACCTCGAAGTGGGTCTGGTGGTGCATGACTTCGAGGATGGCCATGAGATCGTCCCGCGTGCGCTCGCCGGCGGCCGGGTGGGGCTGCGAGTCGTCCGAGGGCTGAATCTCTTCCAGCACCTTCGTGGCGGCGTGGCGCGACGGAACGATCATCCCGGCCTCCGCCATGGCGACCAGCAACAAGCGGGTACGATCGGTGGGAATCATGGTCGTGGCCAGCGCGGCCTCGAACTTCACGGTGCCATCCAGGCTGTCGATGAATCGCTGCTCGTTGGGATCGGCGGTGATGTCCTGTAGGCGCTGCCGACGATCGGGCGAGGGCATGAGGAAAAGGCCGGTGTACGGCTCCAACACGCTATGCATGCGCTCGGCATCGTAGGAACGCCGGATCCCTTCCAGAATGAGCGCCGCTGGCGTGCGATCGAGACGCACCGGCTGGTCATGCGCGGGCTGCCCCTTCTTAAAGGCGAAGCGGCCCTCGCGCCACGAGAAAACCTCGAGCAGCTTGGCCTCCATCTGCAGCACCAAGGCCCGCGACAGATTGTAGGGCGAAAGCGCGCCCATCTCGACCAGCAGCTCTCCCTGGCGCTTCTTGCTGGCCTTCATTTGCCGCAGCGACTCGGCCAGCGTCTCGGCCGAGATCATCCTCTGCTCGAGGAGAATCTGCCCCAGGCATTCGGTTGGATCGTTCGAGCGCACCGCGACCGGGTAGCCGCTGTCGACGTACACGATCTTCTTGACCTTGGCGCTGGTGAGCAGAAGCGCACCGGTCAGGCGTCCGGCGTAGATGCGCTGAAGCACGTGGGCGAAGGGCTGACGGGCCAGCGAGCCGCGCAGGTCGGGGTCCCCCGTGCCCATGGATTTGGCCGCGCTCTCCACGTAGCGGCGTTCGCGCCTTTCCTCGAGGTCGAGAATGGTCGAGCCGGGGTAATTGGGGACCAGTGGTTCCAGGGTGAGCTCCTTGGGGGGAACCATTTCCAAGAGCAAGGCCAGGAGGCGCGATACGTCGAGGGGCGTGGACAGGTACTCGGCGGGGGCGAAGCGACGCCTGGCCTCGGAGGCGTGGCTGGCCCCGCGGTGCGAGCTGGCGACGAAGAAGATGGGGGCGTGCTCGGTTTCCGGAGTTCGCCGAATGTCCTCGGCCAGGGTGAATCCGCTGCCGTCGGGAAGCGTGGTGTCGATCACCACCGCGTCAGGCGGCTGGATCAGCATGCTGCGCTTGGCCCAGCCGATTTCGGCCTCGGACGCGAGCGCATAGTGGGCCTCGGAGAGGGTATCCCCGATGCGACGCTGCATTTCGGGGTCACTTTCGACCACGAGCACGTAGGGCGACATGGGAGGAGGATTCTACACTGCATTCGTGTGGAAAAGACGCCTGACGAGTACTTTGACGTAGAATGTCCCAAATCGCGAAGGAGTCCCTTCACTTGAGTAGTCGTCGCCGCAAGTCCGCCATCAGCCTGCATGATCCTGGCCGCCGGGAAAGGTACCCGGATGAATTCGGGCACGAACAAGGTGCTACACACCCTGCTAGGGATCCCCATGGTGGCTTATCCCGTCGCGTGCGCGCGCGGGCTCGGCGCCGCGCCCATCGTGGTCGTGCTCGGTCATCAAATCGCGGACGTGGTCAAGGCCCTGGACGATCGCTTCGGGCCGGGCGTCGTCGCGGTGGTCGAACAAGAAGACCAGAAGGGCACGGGCCATGCCGTGCGCCTGGGACTCGATCCGCTGCAGAGCTTCGACGGTCTGGTGGTAGTCCTCTACGGCGATGTGCCCTTGCTGCGGGCGGAAACCCTCGCCGACCTGGTCGACCGCGCCAGAAAGAGCCGCGGCCTCGCCATGCTGACTTCGGTGGTGCGCGATCCGACGGGCTACGGGCGCATCGTCCGCGACGACGCGGGGAAGATCTGTCGCGGTGGTCGAGCACAAGGACACCACCCACGCCCAGCGCCGTATCGCCGAGGTCAACGCCGGCATCTACGCCGCCCCCGCCGAGTTCTGGCGGAAGGCGACGGCCCGGTTGTCCGCGCGCAATGCCCAAGGCTGAATACTACCTGACCGACATCGTGGCGCGGGCAGCCGCCACCATTGGCGTGGTCTCCGTCGACGTTCCAGTCGAAGAGATGTCCGGTGTCAACGACCGCGAGCAATTGGTGACGGCGGAGAAGATCCTCGCCCGCCGCATCGTGCGCGGGCACATGCATCACGCCACCTTCCGCGATCCGGATCGCGTCGTGGTCGAGGCCGATGTGACCATCGAGCGCGATGCGGAGATCGGCCGCGATGTCGTCTTGCGCGGCCGTACCCACATCGGCGCCGGCGCGCGCATCGACGAGGGCGTCATCCTCAGCGACACCCGGGTGGGCAAGGGCGCGCACGTGCTTCCCTACTGCGTGACCAGCGAGGCAACCATCGGCGAGAACGACAAGATCGGCCCCTTCGCCCATCTGCGCCCCGGAACCGTGCTTGGCCCCGACGTGCACGTGGGCAATTTCGTCGAGATGAAGAAGACGCATCTCGGTCGCGGCAGCAAAGCCAACCACCTGACCTACCTCGGCGACACCCTGGTCGGCGAAAAGGTCAACGTGGGCGCCGGCACCATCACCTGCAACTACAACGGATACGAGAAACGCCAGACCGTCATCGAGGATGGCGCGTTCATCGGCTCGGACACGCAGCTCGTGGCACCCGTGCGCGTGGGCAAGCGCGCGGTGGTGGCGGCGGGCGCAACCATCACCGAGGACGTGCGCGAAGGCGCCTTGGCCATTTCGCGAGTCCCGTGCAAACAAGTCGACGGTTATGCCGACCGTCTGGCCGACCGCTATGGCGGCCAGAAAAAGGCGACACGCTGAAGACGTATCGGGAGGACGGAATGGCCACATCGGTGAAGGAATTTTTCGACAAACGTGTGCCCGAAGCCCTGCTCGCCAATCCCGGCCGGGCCAAGGAAGTCGCGGCGATCTACCTGTTCAAGATCGGCGGCGACCAGGGCGGCACGTGGACCGCCGATCTCCTGGCCACGCCCCCCACCTGCACCCCCGGCGCAAGTGGCCAGCCCCAATGCACCATCGAAGTTGCAGACCAGGATTTCTGCACGATGATCGACGGCGGCATGCAGGCCGCGATGCAGATCCTCTTCGCCGGCAAGCTGAAGATCACCGGCGATCAGGCGCTCATCGCCAAGCTGAGCAAGGTTCTGCAGATGGGGGCGTAGATCGATGGGCGCTTCGCCGAGCCTGGAGCGCCGATCCCCGAATGCGCGCCCTCGGTCCTATGCGGGCCACAGGCCATCGCGCGACTTCAAGTCTTCACGGCAAACGCCGGATCGAGCGGTACGTCGGAAGATCGCGCCATCGAAGTCTCTCCGCATCTCGGTGTGTCGCGCCGGGCGCCGAGCGACTGTCGCGAGACTTGACGTTCCTTCGCAGGTGCACATTGGACAGGCGTCGAAGTTGAAATTCGACAGTTCATTCGAACCACCAACCAAGGAGGAACGCCATGCTACTAAGGAGAGTCTGGCCCTCGAGGCCAGGGTTCGAAAACCCCTTCTCCGATTTCGATCACTTACGCCGCGAGATGCTGCGCGTGTTCGACGCGGTCGCCGGAAGCGACGGCGCGGGAGAGATTTCGGCCGGGGTTTTCCCGCCCATGAATGTCACCCAGGATGACAACAACTTCTACGTGCGCGCGGAGGTGCCGGGCATCCACGCCAAGGACCTTTCCATCTCGGCGCTGCGCAATCGCATCTCTATCTCCGGCAAGCGGGAGATTCCGCGGGAGAACGAAGGCGTCAGTTACCACCGCAAGGAGCGCGCGGAGGGAGAGTTCAACCGCACGCTGACCCTGCCCGGCGAGGTCGCCGCGGATCGGGTCGAGGCACGCTACAGCGACGGCGTTCTGTCGCTCACCCTGCCCAAGGCGGAAGAAACGAAGCCGAGGCAGATCGCAATAACAAGCTAGTCCTCCATTTGAATACAACAGGAGGTATCCATCATGCTCAAGGAATCTACGAGAGAAATGCAAAAGGCCGAAAAGGGCGGTTCACTTTCCGCCCCCGAGCAGACTCGGCCAGGCCCCATCTACACACCAGCCGTCGACATCTTCGAAAACAACGACCGCATCTCGGTGCTGGCCGACATGCCGGGCGTGAAGGCACAGGACCTCAAGATCGATCTGCGCGAGAACGTGCTCACCCTGAGTGGGCACGTCACGGCCCCCGAGTCCGCAAGCGAAACCCATGTCTTGCGTGAATACGACAGCGGGACGTTCTTCCGCCAGTTCACGCTCTCGGAAGTCGTCGACCAGGCCAAGATCGACGCCAAGCTGACCGACGGCGTGCTGAGGCTGCAGTTGCCCAAGCTCGAACGCGCGAAGCCGCGGCAGATCACGGTCAAGGCCAACTAGGAAGAAGACAGAGACCATAGAGGACACAGGGGACACAGAGACAGACTGAAGGAGAAAGGGTTTCGGATCCGAATCCGGAACCCCTTCCCTCAGGCCTTTGTGTACGTTGTCCTCTAGGGTCTTCCCTTTCCGGGCCTCGGTGCTCTAGGATCTCGCGCGTCCGTCCGGCATCGAAAGGATAGGGGCACGCTTGTGCCTCAGGAGATTGCGATGTCCTTTTTCGACCTATCCGCGACCACGCTCGACGGGCGCGAGCAGTCTATGTCCACCTACCGGGGCAGCATCGTCCTGGTGGTCAACACGGCGTCGGAGTGCGGGTTCACCCCGCAGTACGCAGGCCTCGAGAAACTTTGGCGGGAGTACCGCGAGCGGGGCTTGGTGGTGCTGGGATTTCCCAGCAACGACTTCGGCCGGCAAGAGCCGGGAACGTCCGAGGAAATCCGCGCGTTCTGCGACCGCGAGTTCCACGTGACCTTCCCCATGTTTGCCAAGGTGCAAACCAAGGGCGAAGGCCAGTCCCCGGTGTTCGCCTTCCTCACCGCGAAACACCCCAAGCCGCGCTGGAATTTCTACAAATATCTGGTGGGTCGCGACGGCGAAGTGCAAGACTACTTCGTGTCCGTTACCTCGCCCGACAGCAAGCGCCTACGTAGGGCCGTCGCGGCGGCCCTGGGGGCGGCGCCCAAGATCGCTCAGGCCGGCTAGTCGCGTGCGGCGCCCGCCGGCTTTGCCGGCGGCGGACCATCGCGGGAGGGCATGGGAACCCAATGGGAACCCCTTGGGGGGTTCCATCTCAGAGCACCCTTTGCACGATGAGAAAGTCCTCGACGATCTTGCCGCCAACCAGGTGTTCTTGGATGATCCTTTCGAGCACCGGCGGATCGCAGGAGTGATACCAGGCGCCCTCGGGATAAACCACCGCGATGGGACCACCCTGGCAGATGCGCAGACAGTTGGCCTTGCTGCGCAGCACGCCGCCTTTTTCCGACAATCCCAGTTCCTTGAGGCGTCTCTTCAAGAAATCCCACGCCTTGTTTCCACGAGCCTCGTCGCAGCACTTGGGAACGGTCTGATCGCAGCACAAGAAGATGTGCCTGCGCGCCTCCGTCACGCCCATCGCCTGCGCGACGGATCGCTGCTGATCGAGATCTTTGGCTTCCAAGGTGCTACTTGCTGGATGGGAAGTGCAGGGTTTCGAGCAGCTTCACGAAATCCGCGCGCGAGGCCGAAACGGGCCCGCTGTCTCCCACCATCTTCACGAACCACGACCTGCCGTCTGCGAGCAGCGTGCCCGCGATCATGCGCTGCTTGCTCGCGCCCTCGCTGGAGAAATCGTAGAGCGAGATGGCGCCGGCCTTGGACTTCACCTCCTGGCGCATGCGCGCCCGGCCGGCCTCGTCGACAGGCGGCAGTCCGATCTGGCCGCGCCAGCGGTTGACGTTGGCCAGCTCGCCACCCGCCTCGCCGGGCAGCACGATCACGCTGACATCGACCTTACCCGGTGCCGGTGGCTTCAGGGTCGCAACCCGCATGCCCCCGGCGCGCGCCTCGGACCAGCCTTTGGGCAAATCCCACGAAAGCGTGTCGGCGCCCGACGGCATGGGCGGAGGCGGAAGGCTCGGCATGCCACCAGCGCTGGGGTCGGAGGGAATGGATGGATGCCCGGGCGGCATTCCCGGGTCCAACATTTCCTGCGCGGATTGGGCCGTGGGCCCGGCAAGAGGTAAAATCGGCTTGGGCTCGTCCCGCTTGCAGCCAAGACCGACGAAGGTCGAACAGAGTGGAACGACGAGAAGTGCTTTTCGGTTCATGAGGACGCGTAGTTTACGGGGCGAAATCCTGCCGCGCCACGGGCAAAGGACGCTGCTATCCTTCGCCGCGGCCACAAGAACCCGAGGAAACCATGGCAAACGACAAGAACCCACGGGTCGGAATGCGCGCCTTCGGACCTGCCCAATCTACCATCGGTGGCGCGCCGCTGTCTCCCGAGGCGCTGGCGCGCACCGACGGCTTCTGGCGTGCGTGCAACTACCTGGCCGCGGGCATGATCTACCTGCGCGACAACCCGCTCCTGCAAGAACCGCTCAAACCCGAGCAAGAAACGCCTGCTCGGCCACTGGGGATCGAGCCCCGGGCTCAGCTTCGTCTACACGCACGTGCGCCGAAGGGATGGACCGGCCCGGCCATGGTAGGTGGGCACAAGGTCGAAGGCACGTGGCGCGCCCATCAAGTTCCTCTCACCGACGTTCGCGCGCGAACGCTTTCGCAACATCCAGCTGGACTGTCGCGCCCACGCGCACGCGGAGGGCATCGACCGGCCCAGCGAATCCGACTGGACTTGGCCCTTCGCGAAATAGCAGCGCCGACCTGCTGGATGCGACCACCAGGCGTGACGGATTCAGCATGGATAGACTGCATGTAACGCGAATGTAACTTTTCGGAGTCAAATCCTCCGTTTTTTGCCCTTGCCGCATGGCCGGCCGCCGTTCATATTTGAGCCGCTACTCAGAAATGGCTCGACCCACCAGCATCTCCAACCAGCAGATCCTGGACGCCGCGCGCACGGTGTTCCTCGCCCACGGCTTCACCAAGGCCAGCACGGCCGACATCGCCCGGCGAGCCGGCGTGTCCGAGGGCAGTGTCTTCAATCGCTTCGCGACCAAGGACGACCTTTTCAACGCCGCCATGGACGAGGCCCAGCCGCCGGCTCTCACCCTGGACCGTTACATCGGCAAGGGAGACGTGCGCAAGAACCTCGTCCACATCACGGTCGAAAGCGTCCATTTCTTGAATGGACTCTTGCCCAAGCTGATGTTGCGCTGGTCCGAGCGGGACCTGGTGACCGGCGCCAGCGTGTGCAACCGCCCGCGCGAGATCCTGCGCGCCCTCACCGCCTTTTTCAAAGCGGAAAAGGCCCTGGGCCGGGTCGATGGAGATCCGCCCATCGCCGCGCGTATCTTCATGGGCGCGGTGTGGAACTACTGTTTCATGCTGACCGTGGCCGGGGACAGGTCGATGTCGTCCAATCTCTTCGCCCGGCGCCTGGTCGCCGGGCTCTGGCAAGGCATCGCACCCGCGAGGAAGACCCGATGACCGTGAAGCATCCGCCGGTCAACAAGTGGCTGGTCACCCTGTCGGTCACGTTCGGCACCTTGATGGGCACCATCGATGCCTCCATCGTGAATGTGGCCCTGCCGCACATTCGCGGCTCGGTCGGCGCCACGCTGGAGGAAATCACCTGGATTACGACGGGTTTCGTCGTGGCCAACGTCATCGTGATGCCGCTGACGGGGTTCCTGTCGCGCATGTTCGGTCAGAAGCGCGTGTACCTGACTTCGCTCGTCGTTTTTCTCCTCGGCTCGGTCCTATGCGGAACCGCGCACACGCTGACCACCTTGGCGGTTTTCCGCGTCCTGCAAGGCCTGGGTGCCGGCGCCCTGCAGCCCACCGAGCAGGCCATTCTGCGCCGGACCTTCCCCCCGCACGAGCAAGGCATGGCCATGGCCGTGTTCGGCATGGCGGTCGTGCTGGGGCCGGCGATTGGCCCCACCCTGGGTGGTTTCATCGTCGACCACTACAGTTGGGAATGGATCTTCTTCATCAATCTGCCGGTCGGCCTGCTTGGACTCTTGATGGTTTCGACCTTCGTCTACGAGGACGAGGAAATCCTACGCGCCAATCACGCCCAGGCCGCGCGCGAAAAGAAGAACGTCGACTGGATCGGCATCGCCATGATGGCCGTCGGGCTGGCGCTCATCCAGTATGTCCTCGAAGAGGGCACGCGGGACGACTGGTTCGAATCGCGCACCATCTCTGCCTTTCTTGCCATCGGCATCATCGCGCTGGTCGCGTTCGTCATTCGTGAATTCACCGCCGTCGTGCCCGCGGTCGATCTGCGGTTGTTCAAGGACAAGACCTTCATGTCCGCCACGCTCATCGGCGCCGTGCAGTTCGCCGTCCTCATGGCCAACATGTTTCTCATGCCCGTCTTCATGCAGGAAATGCTCGGCTACTCAGCCATCGACACGGGCCTCGCGCTGCTCCCGCGCGCGGGCATCATGTTCGTGGTCAACCCCATCGTGGGCAAGCTCTACAACAAGGTGCCTCTGCGGCTGCTGGTGGGGAACGGCGTGGTCTGGGTGTCGGTGGGCTCGTTCGCCATGGCCAACTTCACCCTTCAGACGAGCCTGGCGCAAATCATTCTCGCCACGCTTGTGCAGGGCGTGGGCTTTTCGTGTCTCTTCATTCCGCTCGCAGCCGCGGCACTGTCCAATATTCCCAAGCCCCGCCTCGCCGACGCGGCCGGCCTCAACTCGCTCTTTCGCCAGCTCGGCGGCTCCATCGGCCTGGCCATTTTCGCCACCCTGCTCACGCGCTCCGGAACCATCGCGCGCGCCAGCCTCGGCGTGCACATCACTGCGTTTCGCCCCGAGGTCATCACTCGACTCGGCCAAATCACGGCGGGACTCCGTGCGCGTGGGCTCGATGCCGCGTCGGCGCGGGCAGGTGCTTTCGAGGCTCTGCATGGGCTGGTCTTCGGCCAAGGCATGACGTTGGCTTTCGAACGCACGTTCTACCTGGCGGGCATCGTCTTCCTCACCGTCTTGCCGCTTCTGTACTTCCTCAAGCTCGCACACAAGCCCACGAGTCCCGTTCATCTGGAGTAGTTCATGGAATCCAATACAGCCCCGACGCTCAAACCGGAAATCGCGCCCAGCGCGCCCACGCGAAGCAAGAGACCGTTTCTCATCCTAGGCGGAG
>CAWAKD010000008.1:0-190813 GCA_963782545.1 uncultured delta proteobacterium | reverse complement strand
TACCGCCTGGCCTTCCGGCTGGCCCATGAAGGCAAGGACTACGACGAGACCACGGTCGAGCGCAGCGCCGCCGTGAAGAGCATCATGGGCTGGGTCCGGCTGCATCCCGTACAACATCGCGCAGAAGGTGCAGGTGGTGGTCGAGCACTTCCGCGACCTTCGTGGCGCCGCTGCTGAATGGCAAGGCCAAGGCCATGGTGGTGGTGGGCAGCCGCATCGAGGCCGTGCGCTGGAAGCTGGCCATCGAGAAGTACATCAAGGCCTGCGGGTACACGATTGGCACCATGGTGGCTTTTTCGGGCGAGGTGAACGACAAGGAATCCGGCCCCGACCCTTCACGGAAACCAGTCGCGACTTGAATCCCGGCCTGAATGGCCGCGAGATCCGCAAAGCCTTTGAGGGCGACGACTACCAAATCCTGCTGGTGGCGAACAAGTTCCAGACCGGCTTCGACCAGCCCTTGCTGTGTGGCATGTACGTGGACCGCCGCCTGGCCGGCATCCAGGCCGTGCAGACCCTGTCGCGCCTGAACCGCTGCCTACGACGGCAAGACCGAGACCTACGTGGTGGACTTTGTGAACGACCCCGAGGAAGTCCTGGCGGCGTTCAAGACCTACCACGCGACGGCAGAGCTGTCGGCGGCCACCGACCCGAACATCGTCTATGACCTGCGCGCCAAGCTGGACGGTGCCGGCCACTACGACGACTTCGAGGTGGACCGGGTGGTCGCTGTGGAGCTGAAGCCGGACGCCACCCAGGGCGAGTTGCTGAAAGCGCTGGAGCCGGTCGTCGACCGCCTGATGAAGCGCTACAAGGCTGCGCAAGAGGCGCTGCGGGCTGCCAGAGACCGCAAGGACGAATCGTCCGCCAAGGCCGCCCGCGACGAGCAGGCCTCGCTGACCCTGTTCAAGACCGACATGGGCGCGTACGTCCGGCTGTACACGTTCCTGTCCCAGATTTTCAACTACGGCAACACGGCCATCGAGAAGCGCGCCATCTTCTACAAGCGCCTGATACCCCTGCTGGAATTCGGCCGCGAGCGCGAGGGCATCGACCTGTCGAAGGTCGTGCTGACCCACCACCACCTGCGCGACCTCGGCAAGCGCACGTTGCCGTTGCAGGTCGGCGACAAGCCCTTGCTCGACCCGATCAAGGAATCGGGCAGCGGCATGGTGCGCGAGCCCGAGAAGGTCTACATGGCCGAGGTCATCGCCAAGCTGAACGAGGTATTCGGCGACGACACCAGCATCGACGACCAACTGGTCTACGTGAATCACGTGCTCATGGGCAAGCTGATGGAATCGGAGACCCTGAGGCAGCAAGCGTCGAGCAACACCAAGGAACAGTTCGGCAATTCCCCGGACCTGTCCAGCGAGCTGATGAACGCCGTCATGGACGCGCAGGAAGCGCACACCACCATGAGCACCAAGGTGCTGAATTCGGCGGCGGTGCTCGCGGGAATCAAGGACATCCTGCTCAACCATTCGCGCCTGTGGGAAGCCTTGCGCGGGCAACAGAACCCATGAAGCGCGCCACGGTGGCAGTCGTCGTTGGCTTCCTGCTCGCCCTTTCCGGGCTCTTCCTGCTCGCGTTTTTCCCACTGCGGGATCCCTACGTCTGGGGATATTGGCGTTCGACATCACCGTGCACGGCCCGAGGCATGGGACCGGCAGCTACTGCCTCGTCGTGACCTGGAATGCGAGCCTGGGGACACCTTCCTGCGCCATCGTGGACTTGAACATGAGGGCGGGCGCGTCCATCCCCGGCATTCCCACGCGATGAGGCTACGACCCGTCGGCCGCCGCCGGTTTCATCAATTTGGCTTGGCGACGGGCGACGATGTACAGCAGGACGACCGGGACCGGGGCGACCACCAGGGTAATCGGTACGGCCGTCATCAGGACCAAGACAGAAGCTCCTGCGGAATCGGCTCCGCCTTCGGCGATGCTTCCCAGCGCTTCACCGAACCACGTGAACCTGACCGTGACCAGTACCGCCACCGTTAGAACGGACGGCAAGGACAGGACCCAAGCAGCGAGCGTAGCCAGGAATACCAACCATCCCGACCGCCCCCGGGTGCTCGCCACGAGCCCAACCTGCGCCGCGATGGCGAGGACGGCGCTGCCCATGCAAGTCACGAGGCCCAGCCACCAACCGGTACGCGCGACCGGCCAATACACCAGGTTGAACACCGGGCATAGTGCCGCGATGGCCAGGCCGACGTACAGTCCCAGTGTCGCCCTCTGGAGCCCCGTGGATTCTGCGCCTGGCTCGGATGTTTGTGGATCAGCCGCGAGCTCGTGGCCACAATCGCATTTCGGCACTGCCCCTGAATGATCTCGACCACACGCGGGGCAGTCCATTGCCGATATTGTATCAGGAATTTTCTGCGAGAAGAGGAGCGCAACCGATCTTGGCGGGTCTGGTGCGCGGGAATGGGAGGGATGGCGCGAAGGGGATGGGGGAATCTGATTCGAAAGACGTCCCGCGAGGACGAACCGCAACCCTGAGCCCGCAAGCGGGCCGACAACTGGCGCTCGACCAGCTTCTCCGATCCCTGATGAAGCCGACGCCAGAGCAGGGACTTGATTAGGTCACCCCCCCGCAGCCCCCTGAAGCCTTCTTCCCTCCCCGCTACGCCCAGCTTCACCTTGGCCACGAACTTCGGCAATTCCGCATGGTCGATGTCAGGGCAGCTTGAAGTTGTTCGCGATCAGCCCTGGACAGACGCGATCGACTTCGGGCACAGGACGACATGGAACCACGAGCCCGTCCGCCTGCCATACATTGTTAAGATCCATATCGATAGTTTCAGCATTTCCTATTGACATTGTCCAGGAACGTCCCCTATCATGAGAAGCGTGCCTGACGAGGATCTCTTCGCGCGCCTGCCACGGGTTTTCCTGCCCGCGGCGCAAGCCCTGCGAAACGGGCTCGTGTTGGGACACTGCGATCCCTACCCGCTGGCGCGCGGTCTCGACCAGATGCTGGAACGAGCCCATGGTGTAGCCTCCCTTCCTGCATTGCTCGAAGCGTTTCCCAACTCGGCAGCGACCGCACAGGTGCAACTACCGCTCGAGCCTGCGGCCGACCTGGACCGAATCGACCAAATCGAGCGAGCGCACGCGCAGAACCGACTCGATCAGCTCGCGGCCCGAGCGGCCCGGCTACAAATTGTTCGGGGTGATCTGGGCCGGGAACGATTTCTCTGCGCTGTCGCGCGTGAAATCTTCCGGCACTTCGTTGTGGACGCGCGCGGCGGCCTCGTGGAAAGCCTTGGAGCCAAACCGATCGAGACCGAGCGGGTTCGGCTCGAATCCTTCATCGAGCCCATCGCCCAATGTGTGGCCGAGCAATGGGCCCGCCGCCCTGGTGCTCGCAGTCTGGGACTCGCGCGGCGCTTCAGCGCCGAGATCGGCGTGCACGACAACCTCCTCAGCCTGGGAAAGAAGCGATGAACGCCAAAGCACCCAACAAGTTCTCGGTGGATCTCGACGGACACGTTGAGGTGACGGGGGCGCAACGGCGATTGGTGGGGGAAATCCGCGCGACTGGGTTGAAGCAGCCGATCGGCTGGCTCGAACCATTTGAGCGTGATGCACGGGATCTCCTACGCGTAGCCATGGCGGTGTTTCAGGTGGATCGACTCGAACCGCGTGCGCTTCCGGGCTTGCGCGGACTCGACCGTGACCTAGCATGGCACCGAAAGATCGATCTCACGATCGAGTTGGAAGCGCCCGAACACTGGCAAGCCGTGGTCGATCGACTCGAACGCCTCCTCTGGTTCCTGACCGATGACGCCTGGCGCGTGCGCTTTCGATCAACGAAACGCCGTCCCCCATACCAGCAGGTCTTGTTTCGTGATCCGGTTCCGCAGGACGCGGAGCTCGCCCTTTTCAGTGGCGGCCTTGACTCCATGGCAGGCCTGTGGGCTCGCCGACAACGGGGTGTTGGGTCTTTCGTCGCGGTCTCAGTCTGCGGCACTTCGGTTCGGCGCAAGGTTCAGCACACCTCGGTCGAGTTGCTCAGGAAACTGGGCGCTGACATTCGCTGGGTCGTTCTGGACCAGCACCTCTCCGGCGGAGATCCACGCGAGAATTCCCAGCGCACGCGAGGGCTGCTCTTCTATAGTGTCGCCGCAGCGGTGGCCGGCGCGCTGCGCATGTCCTCGGTGAGCACGTACGAGTCCGGTCCTGGGGCTCTGAATCTTCCGCTCAACGATGCCCAGGTAGGTGCACAAAACACTCGCGCGAACCATCCAGGAACCCTCTTGCGCCTCGAAGACATTCTCCGCAAAACGCTCGACGCTGCGCCCGAACTTCGCATGCCGTTCGCCTTTGACACGAAAGGGGCCGTCTGTCGAGCTGCCGGTCAGGAGCTGCCGCTGATCGCCCAGCGAGCCATCTCATGTGATGAGGGCGAGAGGGGAAAACCTGATTTGTACGAACACTGCGGCCTGTGTACCTCTTGCATTCTCAGACGTGCAGCCATCTATGCGGCCGTTGGCGACGCTGATCGCACCCACTATTCACAGCACACCACGGCCAGGCACGGAGGGTACGACCTAGCCGCATTCCACCAGCACGCCCTTCGCCTGACGACGCGCGCACAAAGTTGGCCCGAGCTCCTAGCCTTCGATCCAACCCTCCGGTTCGCTGAAGCCTATAGTGTCCGCAAGGGCATCAGCGCTGAAGAATGCCGACAGAAGCTTCGTAATCTCCTCCAGCAGCAGGCTGACGAAGTGCTGGGGTTCTACGAGGCATGTCACCCGATCGCTCTCGCGCGACGACCCGGCAAAAAGAAACTACACGGAGGCTCCGGTGATCTCTTCTCAGCAACTAGGTGAACGCATCGGCCAGGAACGAAGGCGGCGCGACCTGACCCAGGCCGACGTTGCCGCGAAGCTCGGGCTGTCCCGCCAGACCTTCATCGCGATCGAGAAGGGCGAGCGGCGTCCAAATGCCGACGAGTTGGTGAAGATCGGCGAGGTGCTGCAGGTGTCATTGCACGACCTTCTCAAGGCACACCGGGCTGGCGGAGAAGTCTCGCCACGTTTCCGCCTGGGCCTTGGCCGCTCGGCGCCCGCATCGGAACTGCGTCGCGCCGTCGACCAGTTAGAGCAACTCGGGCGTCGCTACATCGAGCTCGAATCCCTTGCGGGCATCACGCGCGTGAAGGCGCCACTGGAGTCCCTGGAGACGTACAGAGCCACGCCGGGAGATCAGCGCCATGCCAAGCTTGCGGGAGAAGACGCCGCGAGGACCCTCAGGGGCGCCCTGGGGATCGGAGACGCCCCGGCTCCGGACATCGCGCCCCGCCTGGAGTCGGAAGCCGGCATCCGACTCTTCCGCCTGGAACTACCCTCAACGGTCGCAGGGATCTTCATCTGGGGTGACGAGATTGGGGCTTGCGTCGCGGTGAACCGACTCCATCCGCCGGAACGGCGTCTGTGGTCGCTCCTGCATGAGACCGGGCATTTCCTGCGCGACCGCGAGGGCGGCGACGTATTCCCCGTGACTGGTCCCGAGCGCATGGATGCGTCCGAAGTCTTCGCCGATACCTTCGCAAGGGAGTTCCTGCTTCCGCCCAACGGGCTCGCGCGCCGGTTCGGGGAAATCATGCGGGCGAGCGGGTCTCGCTTCACCATTTCGGACATTTTCTCGCTCGCCCGCGCCTACGGCGTGTCCTTCCAGGCGATGTGCACGAGGCTGGAGGATCTCGACCTGCTCCCCGCCGGCACTTACGATCGGCTGAAGCGGCAGAAGTTCAAGGTGCGCGGCGTCGAGGCCCAACTTGGCCTCAAGCCTCGTCAGGAAGAAGCGACCGGCCTCCCCGAGCGCTACGTGACCCTAGCCCTCGCGGCCTACGAGGCCGAGAAGATCTCCGAGGGAAGCCTCGCCGACTTCTTGATGACCGACCGCGTATCCGCACGTGGAACCTACCTGGAGCGGCGTCGCCTCCGTGTCGACGACAAAGACGTCGAATCGGACGTGGACATCGACGTCCTCAGCCTCGCGGGATAGTGGGCCGTGGATGCGATCGTGATAGCGGCGGATGCCTGCGTCCTCCTCAACCTGCTTGCCACTCGGCGAGCGGGCGACCTGCTCGACGGACTCGACACTTCGCTGATCGCGACGTCACTGGCAGTGGCACAGGTCCAGTACCTGGCCGGCCCCCCCGACGACGACGGCCGTCCAACCCGAGAGCCTGCGCCGCTGGGCGAACTCACGGGGGGCGGTCACCTTCATGTGAAGGCTGTTCCCCCGTCCGCGCTGGATCTCTATGTCCGCTGCGCCGCCGACCTGCACGAGGCAGACGCATCCAGCATCGCACTCGCAGTAGGGTTCGGCGTAGCGCTGGCAACGGACGACGGGCTCGAGCGCAGGGTTGCTGCGCGCGAGGCGCCCGAGCTTGAGATTGTGGGCACTCTGGCGCTGCTACGGCGAGGGAGCGCGGCGATCGGGGCGGAGCACGACGTACTGCTCAAGCTGGCCCGGGATTTGAGGATCCGTGGAAACTTCCTTCCCCCGAAGCTGGATCCCAATCGCGAGTGGTACCGCAAGCTTCTCGCCCCGGCGGCAGAAAAGCGCCGTCGGTAGGCAGTGGCGGGTTGCATGCTGTGCCTGTCGTTCGCCCAGGCACCCGTTCTCACTCGAACGCCTCGACGGCCGCGATCGCGGTCAGATGGACGACCGTTTCGACCGTGCTGCCGAACTCGAGAAGCTGAACCGGCTTGCGCGCGCCGGTGATGACGGGCCCGACGGCAATGGCTTCTCCGAGCGTCTGCAGCAGATGGATCGCGAGCAAGCCTGACTGAAGATCGGGAAAGACGAGGACGTTGGCGTCTTGACCCAACCGCGCGAAGGGGAAGTGCCTGGCCCGGAAATCCGTGTTGAGGGCGGTGCGAGGTTGGATCTCACCCTCGATGACCAAGTCCGGCGAGCGCGCCTTGGCCAGACGCGTGGCCTCCCGCACCTTGCGGGGAACGGCATGTTGGTGGCTGCCGAAATCCGAGAAGGCCAGCATCGCGACGCGTGGCTCGACGCCGAGCGCGCGCACGGCTTTCGCGGTCTGCAGCGCAATCTCGGCCAGTTGCTCGGCGTCGGGATCGATATTCACAGCACAATCCGCCAGGACGTAGGTTTCGCGCGAGCGCATCACCATGGTGTGACTCGAGACGCGATTGACGCCGGCTTCGGCCCCGATCACGTCGAGGACGATCCGCATCGATGCCGCGAAGTTCGACTTGATGCCTGCAACCATCACGTCCGCGTCACCTCCATGCAGCATCATCGCGGCAAAGTAGCGAGGATCCGCCAACCTCGCCTCCGCCACATCGCGGGTCACGCCGTGGCGGGCGCGCATCTGGAAGTACTGCTGAACGTGACCTTCGAGCGCTGGGCTTCGTACTGGGTCGACGACCGCGACGCCGGCCAGGTCGAGGCCCAAGGACTGGCTGACGCGGAACACCTCCTCTTCGCTGCCCAAGAGAATGGGACGGGCAATCCCCTCGTCGAGTAGGATGCGGCAGGCGCGCAAGATCGTCTCGTGGCTCCCTTCGGAGAAGACGACGCGGGGACAGACCCGGCGAGCCTTCAGGATGATCTGGCGCATGATCTGGCGACCCGTTCCACCGCGCACGGTGAGAATCTCCTCGTACGCCTCGCGAGCGATCGGCTGGCGGGCAACGCCGTCGGCAATCGCCTGTTGCGCGACGGCGGAGGAAACGCGAACGAGCGTGCGTGGATCGATTGGTTTGGGGAGCAAGTACTCCGGACCAAAGGTGAAGGTTTCGCCGCCGTAGGCGCGGCAAACCTGCTCGGGCACCTCCTCGCGTGCCAACTCGGCCAGGGCGTGGGCGGCGGCGAGGTTCATCTCGGTCGTGATCCGCGAAGCCTGCACATCGAGCGCTCCGCGGAAGATATAGGGAATGGCCAGTAGATCGATGATGGCGTTCGGATCCCTCAAGACACTCGTTGCCACGATGACGTCTCGACGAACGGCGCGCGCCTCCGCGTACCCGATCTCGGGGTCGGGGGTGGCGATGGCCAGAACCAGGGGGAAGCTCGCCATGGAGCGCACCATCTTTGCGTCGAGGACCCCGGACGTCGACGCACCAACGAACACGTCGGCGCCCTTGATGCCCGCCGCCAGGGTGAGATCGGGCACGTCGTTGGCGAACGCGGCCTGGTATTCGTTCAGATCCTCGCGGCCCGAGTGGATCAACCCTCGGACATCGTACATCACGATCTGTTGGCGCGGCACACCGAGCGCCGCCAGCATGCGCGCGCACCCGATCCCCACGGTTCCGGCGCCGCAGATGACGACCTTGATGGCGTCCGGCTTCTTGTCGGCGACATCCAGCGCATTGATCAGGGCGGCGGTGGCCACCACGGCGGAACTGTAGAGGGACTCGTGAAACACCGGAATGTTCATGGTGTCTCGGAGATCGTCGTAGATAGCCAAGCCCTCCGGAGCGCGGATGTCCTTGAGATTGATCCCTCCGAAGGTAGGCTCGAGGCTTCTCACCACCTCGGCAAACGCGCGCGCGTCTCGCACGTCGATTTCGAGATCGAACACGTCGATGTCGGCCAGGCGCTTGAAGAGGACCGCAATCCCTTCCAGCATGGGCTTGGCAGCGAGCGGCCCCACGTTGCCCAGGCCCGGCACGGCCGTGCCGTTGGTAACGGCGGCGACCAGATTGCCCCGACCCGTGTACCGAAACGCATCGGGCGGGTGGCGAGCGATTTCGGCTGCGGGGAATCCTGCGCCCGGAAGATACGCAAGTCGGATCTCGCGTGGGTCCAGACAAGGCTTGGAGGGCTTGACTTCGATTTTTCCGGGGCGCTCACCGGAGTGATAGCGAAGCGCATCTTCTTTGCGGATCACGATGGTTCTCCTTTTTCTGACGCCCCCCGGACTGCCCGACCGAGCACGGGGCTGGCCAGCGAGGCGTGGAACACTGGAACGGGCCGCACTTGCAGGACGTACAACTCGGCCCCCTCGATCGCGAACTCGACGTCGATCGGATGGTGAAGGGCACCTTCGAGCTTCAACGCCACCGCGACGAGCTCCTGGATCTCGACGAACTCCAAAGCGGGTCGAAACCGTTGATGGTACGAAACGTCCGCGACCTGGGTTCTCTGGAGCGAGTCTGCCGCGAGCACGACCCGATGACGCTTGTCGGCCGCCTTGTAGTCGAGGTCGAGCGGAGCGTCCGGTCGGCGCGGGCGCTCGATGATCACGAGATCGGCTTCGGCCAGCCCGGAGACGATCCCCTCCCCGAGTCCCAGACCGACGTTGAGAATCATCTGCCCAGCATGCGCCGCCGGAGAGGCGGTGAACAGCACCCCCGACGCACGCGCATTGACCATGCGCTGTAGCACGACGCCACTGCCGACTTGTACGCCCCGGCTCAGTCCCAATTGCTGGTGACGAACCAGAACGGGCTCGCTCCACAGCGCGGCCCAGGCTCGACACACGTGTTCGACCACTGCGTCCTCGCCACGAACCCCGAGGAAGGTCGCGAATTGACCCGCCCACGGTTGCTGCTCGGAATCCTCTTCGAACGCCGACGACCGCACGGCAACGATTGCTTCGCTTCCCTCGGCGCAGATCTGCCGGTAGCCGTCGATGATGGCCGCCCGCACACGCGCGGGCACCTTGATCTGGCTCCACAGGCTGTGAATTTCGTCGGCCTTGCGCCCCGCGGACGAGTTGGAACGCTCCAGTACCTCTGCAATCGCGGCGCCAAGGGTCCCCGCCCTACCCATCGGCTCCGCGAGCACCTGCCCCAGGGCTCTGTTGGTCACGGCGACCCAACGCGGGACCTTGGCGCCGCCCAGGATCAGCGCCATCTCGCCGAGGTTCGCGGCCTTGGCGCCGATCATGGGGGCGAGCTCGATGCCGCCGCGGTCACTGGCGATGACGAGCTCCCGCTCGATCGACGCGAGTTGCCCGGCTTCGGCAGAGGCTAGCGTCTTGCGGGCTTGAGCGACCGTGGCAGCACCCAGGCCATGATCACCGGTGAGCAACGCCGTTCGCTCGAAGGCCTGGAGCGTGTGCCGAAGCGGCCGGACCTCGACCCGCCGAATGCCGCGCTCAAGCTCTTGGAGAAGCTCGTGGTGGAGCGCGCGCAAGCGATCTCTGGCAGCGTGCGCCAGCAGATCCGGAGTTGCGAGGTCGACGGCGCGCGGGCTGGCGAGCAACCGATTCATTTGCGCCAGCGCATCGCGGACGCGCAGGACCCTCAGCCACGGCCATGCGATCTGAAAGACGTTCGTGGCCAATGGCAAGGCCGCAAGCGCGTCGCGAGCGAACTGTTCGAGCTGCCGTCGCATCGCGAGGTCGATGCGCCCGAGCTCCGCGCTGGCCACCTGCCCGCAAGCGCGGTTGGCCAGCAGTCTCGCCAACAGGTGCGACCGCTCCCCCAGCCCGACACCGGGCCAAACGGCGCGCGTATCGCCGGAAGCTTGGGGGAGGGCCAACGCGCGAACGGCAAAGCGAGCCACGTTGGGGGCGGTGAGACGGGAGAGGAGCTTGTCGAGTTGGTGCGCGCAGCGAAGCAACCGCCCCCGTTCGACCAGCACCTCGGGGCTCGCTGCCGCGCGTTCGATGGCGGCGGCAGCGAGCTCCAGGCTGCCCAGCTCGCGAAAGATCGCCAGCGCATCGGGATCCTGTCCGAGAATCGAGAGCGTTCCCGCATGCGCATCGACCACCACGAGATCCCCCTCCTCGACCGCATCGAGCGTCTCGCCAACCTCGCGCCGAACCGCCACGTTCAAGCCGTCGAGCTCGAACTGCTCCTCGGCATACCTCACTTGTTGACGCACGAGACGGGGCGCGAGCCCCTCCGACCACTGCGCCTCGACGATGAGCGCCGGCGTGCCCAGCGCGAGCGCGGTCACCCCGGCGTGGCTGAGGATGCCCCCGCCGGTGGACACGAGCCCAGCAGCTCGGGCGAGCAAGGGAGCATGGCCGGGCCGGAAGGCTGGCGCCACGAGGACCGCGCCGGCCGCGTCCGTTGTGCTCATGCGCGGGTTGACGAATCGCACGAAGCCGCTCGCTCGCCCCGGCGCAGCGATCACGGCCGGCCAGATCCGGTCCCCCGAGGTTCGTTGCGTGACGTCAGCGACTCGCTCTGTCAGCAGCAGCCGCCGCAAGTGATCGAGGTCGGCGGGCGCGAACGCGTCCGCTTCCACCCCATCAGCCGACCATGCGTCGGCGAGCACGTCCGGATCGAGCTCGTCGCTCTTCCGCCAGGGGTCGCTTGGACGATCCCGGTGCTCGTAGAGCACACCCCCGTCGGCCGCGACCGCAATCCGCGCCACGCCGGCCTCATCGCGGAGCACGAAGACGCCGACGCGACCGCAGCCGAGGCGAAGCATCGCACGCTCGACGGCGCGCCCCTGCACCGCTCCGGTCGGCTGAAAGACGAGGGCTCGTTGGCGGCGCTCGACGACCTGGGCGACCCGCGCGGCTCGTTGCAACGAAGCTCCGCCTTCTGCGATCAGACGAGCCAGCCTGACTGCCTCGTGCTCGCGACGAAACCGCAGCGGATCCGCCATCACCAGCCCGTCCGACGTAACGCTCAGCTCGCCCCGGGCAATTGCGTCTCGCAGCGGGTCCAGAATCACGCGCTCGAGTAGCCGCTGGCCTTCCAGTCGTCCGCGCGCCTCGCCCCAGGCGGCCAGACGATCTAGCCCCCGTGCCTGCAGGATCCGCTCCAGACGGGACGCCAGCGGTTCGGCGTCGACCAACGAATACCGATCCAGGTAGGGAGGCGTCCCGTCCCAAGGTACCTGCGCGATCCCACTGGGCGTCGGTTGCGCGGACTTCCAGATCTTGCTACGCTCTGCGGTCAGCAGTAAATCGACGGGCAGCACGGTGTGATGAGTGATGTACCGTGTCCAGGCATCGACCACTTCGTCGCGAACGCTGCCCGGGTAGTCGAGCCGCGCCAGGATCCAGTCCAGGTCCATCAGGTAGGGCGTGACGGCCAGGAGATAGCGGACGTGTTCGACGAGGTCTTCCAGATCGGTCGCCCGCTCCTTGTCGTAGCGCACGCGCAAGTGCAGCGAGTTGCGCTCGACATCGAAGTCGAGGTTGGTCAGCAAGCGACGAATCGCCGCAAGCTCGAGGTTGGGATGGTCTTCGAGCTCGGTTTGACTGACGGCGAAGTACTCCAGATCGAGCATGCCGCCATCTCGCGGCGATGACAGATCGAGGCGGAGGAAGGCCGGGTGACTGAGGTAGTGCAAGTAGATCTGCACCTCGTTGCCGTAAGCGAGGACCTCGACCTTGGGCAAGCGCGCCGAGGCACCATGGAGCAGAGACGCCGTGAAGGCCTCGATGACCAGCGAAACCGCGAGCGGCGGCCCCGGGACGAGGCGACCGCGAGCGAGCTCGAAATCCACGTAGCGGAGCAGCGGCACGACACGTGGCGCTCGGTCCGCCTCCATCACCACCACGTCCACCGTGCGGTTTGCCGACGCGGAACCGAAGAGACCAAACGCAAGCCGCAAACCACGCTGGTGCAGGTAGCGCTTGAGCCCGTGCAGCGTGGTCACCTCGTCGACGCCGCGGGGTTCTTCGAACATCTGGACCAGACGAGCAACGGCGCTCGACTGCGGCTCGGTCGCCTCGCCGTGCAGCGCCGACTCGATCTGGCAGCGCAAGAGCCGATACTTGTCCCGGGCACCTACTCCGTCGGCGGTATGGTCGCCAAAGAGGTACTCGAAGTCCTCGACCACCTCGGCCATGCGATCGAGAACGAGCTCCGCCTTGGCCCGGGTGAGCGGAGCGATCTCGAAGAGCGCCTCCAGCAGTTCCGCGTGGGCAATGTTGTAGCGACGGAAGCGAAGGACCTTGGCCGTCTTCGCTGGCGGCTTGCCCGAACCGCTATCGCCCTCGACAACGACCAGCGTCCGGTCAAAGTGGCGCTGCGTGGTCGCGTCGTGGTCGAACAGACCCGCCAGATCGTGATCGAGGCGATACGGAAACCCCTGCTCGATGCCGACGCCCACGACGCGCTGGACGCCGATCCCCCAACAGACGCGCGACCACCCGAGTTGCCCGATGAGCTGGGCAAGGTCGCTCTGGGGCAGAACGCGGCTCGCTTCGACGAGCGATGCAAGACAGGGAACGTCCTCGGCCGCGCGCGGGGTCAAGACCACGAGGTCCAGGTGGGTTGCTCGGGTGAACTCGAGGTAGGGCTTGAGCGCGTCGGCGTTTGCCCGCCCCAGAATTCGCCGCGCCAGCTCGTGTTCGGGCAGTCCGTGCGCGTCCAGGATTCGGGCTACCATGCGCCGGCGACTCAGGGAGCCCAGCGCGAGATCCCGGGTGTTTTCATCGGAGTCGCCGAACAGCGCACCCAAGGCCAGCATCGACGGGGAATGCTCGAAGACTCCGGGCAACTCGACACAGCGAGCGGCGAGGGCCTCGACCGCTTCCGGATCGGTCTTCGCGCAGCCCAGTGCGGCCAACTGCGGACCGAGGAGGGCAGCGCGTCGCTGGAGCTGCTCGTTGCTCACATCCAGCAAGCCAACGAGGATGCGTAGCGGGTGCGGAAACCGGGCGACGTGCTGCTCGAACCTCTCGAAGACCAGAGCCGCGACCTCGGTATGCCTCACCCCAATCAGCGGCAGTAGCTGCTCGGCAACGAAAGAGGCGACCCCAGACCCACCCGCCACGAGCCAGCGATCGAGCGAGTCGAGCGCGGCCCGCACCCGGTCGGTGGAGCCCAGCGCAACCCGGAGGTTCTCGACCACGACCGCGATTGCGGCCGCAACCTCCGGCGAAAGGCTTGGTTCAAGGTCCGAACCATCCGATTCCGACATGACCGGAGACTCTACCGGAAAAGGCGCCTAACCGTTGCGGAGGGGGTTGCTTCGTTCGAGAAGCCCTGCCCCACATCGCGCAACCCGGCGTGAGCCGGATTTGGCCGGGGAAAGACACTGACTAAGGGCATTCGTAGAGAATGGCCGTTCGACCTGCCAAGGAGTCTTTCCAATGAAAGCGAATCTCACCTCGATATCTCTCGCCACGATGCTGGCTCTGGCCGGTTGTTCAAGCGGTGGCGTCTCGCCAGCTGAACAGACCGGCGGCCACGGAGGCTCGGGCAGCGGGGGGGAATCGCATCCCGGCGGCAGCGGCGGTCAGTCGCAGGCTGGTGGCAGCGGCGGCACGTCGGGTTCGGGCGGCTTGACCAGCACGGGCGGAACCTCCAGCAGCGGCGGGGCTTCCGGCTCGGGTGGCAGATCGAGCTCGGGGGGGAGCGGCTCCGGAGGAGCCGGCGGCGCGGGGGGCAAGACCGGGACGGGTGGCGCCACGTCCGCGGGCGGGTCGGGGGCGGGCGGCGCAAGCGCGAATGGTGGTGGCGGTGGAAATGGCGGCGCTTCGGCCACCGGCGGCGTGATGGGGACGGGTGGAAACACGGCGAATGGAGGCGCCGACGGCGGCGTGGCGGACGCGAAAGGCACCGGCGGATCGAACGGTACCGGCGGATCGAGCGGCACCGGCGGCGGAGGCAGTGTCACGGTCGGAGCCTCCGGTTATCCCGCGGCGGGCGCGAGCGGCCAGGCCCAGCCCACGGGAAGTGCTACCAAGGTCACGGTGCTTCCGTGGGCCGGATTCAAGGGCGCCATCTCGTTCACCTTCGACGACACCAATTCTTCGCAGATTCTCGAACTACCCGGCCTTGGAGGCGTTGAACGACAAGGGCAACAACGTTCGCTACACGTTCTATATGCAGACCGGAAAGACCACGGAGCTGGGCAGCAGCGTTTGGCCACAAGCCGTGAAGGACGGACACGAGCTGGGCAACCACACCAAGAGCCATTCCCCGCCCGCAAACACTTCGGATATCCAGGCCGCGGAAGACACCCTCAAGAGCAAGTTCGGGGTGACGGCGTATTCGTTCGCCGCGCCGAATGGGGATTCCTCGTATGTCTCCGCAATCCCAACCATGAAGGAGTTCCTTACCAATCGCACGGCTGGAAACAGCGGCGGGATTTCGATGACCGACAACCCCAGCTCCAAGCAGTACTCCCTTCCATGCATCATTCCAGCGACAGGCGCAAACGCCAGTACCATGGAAGGTCTCTTCAAGAACGACGTCACGGGCGGGAAATGGCAGATCTTCCTGGTTCACGGATTCACCGGTGGAAGCGACGGTGCCTACCAACCCGTGAGCATTACCGAATTCACTTCGACCGTGAAATGGGTCAAGGACCAGGGCAACATCTGGATCGACAGCGTAGGCAACATCTCCGCCTATTGGATTGGTGGATACAATTTCTCGAAGCTCACACCGACGACCTCGGGAACCGACAAGACCTGGACATGGAAGACCTCTGATTTCAGCAACCCATTCCCGCCCGGCCATTACCTGCGCGTGACGACCGATGGTGGCACCCTCAAGCAGGGCAACACGGTCCTGCAATGGGACGACCACGGTTACTATGAAATCTCCCTCGACGCGGGCACACTGACGCTGTCGTCGCAATAACTCTCGATTGCATCGAGGACGGGATTTCCCACCATGAATCGAAATCGCATCAGTGTCCTCTTGGCGGTCGGGTTCGGATTGCTGCTGGCCGCGCCAGGCGCCCGGGCGGGTTCGTGGCAGAGCAACTACAACTATGGCGGCAGCGGTCTGACCATGGACCTATATACCCCCAGCACGCCGGCCGCATCGCCCGCGGTCGTCGTTGCGATTCACTACTGCGGTGGAAACTCGGGAAGCACGCACGGCTGGTTCGATTCCTTTGCCGACAAATATGGATTCTTCATCATCGCTCCCAATGCGGGCACGAACTGCTTCGATGCGAGTCTCGGCCGTAGTGGCTCGCGGGCAACCATCGTTCAGATGGTGCAGGCCATCCTCAAAGCAAAGAACGGCGATGCCACGCGGGTCTTCTCCGCCGGGGCGTCGTCAGGCGCGTGCATGACCCAAGCTCTTCTGGCTTCGTATCCGGATGTGTTCGCAGCCGGTTCGTCATTGGCCGGCGTGCCTGCGGGGGCGTGGACGGGAGGGACTGCCTATGGCTGGTCCACTTCCGGAGTGTCGGGTGGGGCAGCATGGGGCGACAAGGTGCGGCAGGCGGATCCGGGCTTCAGCGGCACTCGGCCTCGCGTTCAGCTCTGGCAGGGACAGGGTGACACCACGCTGACCTACTCGCAGACCTACCAAAATGAGGTCGATCAGTGGACGAACGTCTTTGGTGTGACTAGTGCCGACGCCACGAAGACAAGCATCAAACCACCTGGCGCCACGGACACTTGGGATCGAACCTCGTACAAGGACGCCTCCGGAACCGTCGTGGTGGAGGCCAACAGCGGGCCGAGCAACGTGCCTCATGACCTGACCGGCAGAGGGTTGTGGACAGACGTCGTTCGCTTCTTCGGCCTCGATCAAGCTTCCAACCCCGGGGGAACCGGAGGCACCGGGGGAGGTACGGGAGGCGCAACCGGCAGCGGTGGCGGCAGCGGCAACAAGGACGGAGGTGCCGGTGGCGCAGATGGCGGGAAGGATGCGCGCGGAGACGTTGCCGGCACCGGTGGCGTCCCTGGCGCGGACGGCTCGACTGGTAGCGGCGGCGCGACCGGCAGTGGCGGCGGCACCGTAGGCAGTGGCGGAGCCGGTGGAGAAGGCGGTTCAACTGGAGCTGGCGGTAGCTCGATTGGCGGCAGCACCGGCAGTGGCGGCAGCGCAGGCAGCGGCGGCAGCAATGGAAGTGGTGGAACGTCCACAACCGAGGGAACGACTGGGACCGGCGGAAGCTCTGTCCCAGGCGGCAGCTCCGGCGGCAGCTCTGGCGGCAGCTCTGGCGAATCGTCCGGCGGCGGTGGAACGAGCACCAGTGGGGGCAGCCCCGGCAGTGGCGGCGGGGCGACGGCCGGTGGCGCCACCTCCAACGGTTGTAGCTGCGCGGTCGGCGGCACCGAACGAGGCGGCCGAACCCTGAGGTTGCTGCTGTTGGCGTTCCTGGGACTCGCAATCAGCCGTCGCCGACGGCCCAATCGGTAAGTCGGTCATCCGGCTCTCGTCGCTGAGCATGGATGTCGCAGATTCTGGCGGCGCTATGCCCGCGGCCTTCCCGCTGGCGGGCGTCCTGGTTCAGGACCAACGACGGTTTGTCGGTTCTTTCGCACGATTTCCCGGACTGCGCTATGTTTGAAACCCTCGGTAGGGCTCCACCATGGTCATCCAGATCTTGCTTCGCGATCCTCGCTCGGGCAGCGAGAAGAAATACGAATTCGACCAGTCCCCGGTTCGTATCGGCAGGAACCCGCTCAACAACGTGGTCTTGGAAGGCAACTTCGTCTCGGGCTGGCACGGCATCATCCGCTTCGACAACACCGGAACCTACTACTTCGATCTCGGCTCGACCAACGGCACATGCCTCGATGGCAAGAAGCTGCAAAAGAACACCCCGATCCCCATCCAGCGGCCCACCCGCTTCACCGTCTGGATGTTCGAGCTGATCGTGACCCCCGGCGTTGCAGGCGCGCTTGCGACGCCGGAGCACCGGCCTTCCCCGGCCGGGACCTCGGCCGGCACGGGACGGAGCACCGAGGTCTTTTCGGTGGGCGCGACGCCGCAGACGCCTTCTCACGCGCGCGGCTCTCCCTCGCGCATCGTCGCGGTCGGGGGACGCGCGCCAACCCCGCCGCCACCGACAGGCGCTTTGGCCACACAACTCTCGCATGGCCCAGCCGTCGGTCCAGCCGGCGAGCAGGCTCCGGATCGCCTGGTTCGTTGCTTGCGCATCATCGGGGCTTTCTCCGAGGCCTTCATGGGTCTCAAGAAGGGCTACGAGCAGTTCGGAGCCGAGGTCGGGGTCCGGCCCCTGACTGGGACCACGCCCTTGCACCGCGCCCGCACCAGCCAAGAGATCGTCGAGTACGTGCTCGACCCGGCGACCGATCCGGACGTCTGCGCGCGCGACCTCAACGCCGTGTTCGCCGATATGGGCATTCACGATGTCGCCCTCATGGAAGGCATCTCGCAGAGTGTCCGGGTGTTGCTCGCCAAGCTCGACCCCAACGCCCTCGATTTCAAGATGGGCGCGGGGCTGTGGTCGGGTTCGAAGGCCAAGTCCAAGTGGAATAGCTACGTGGAGACCTTCAACAACTTGCTCGGCGAAGACGCAGCACTTCACGCTGAGATCTTTGGCGAGGAATTCGCCAGCGCCTACGCCAGCGTCGCCCTTGGCGACGAAAACGCAGCCAAGGACGACGAAGATTGACGGCCGGCCCACGCCCCATTCGTCGCTAGTGTCGCGCGACATCATCTCGCCATCAGGACTATCGGTCGGGATAGCGGTGAAAGGTTGCGTGACAAAGCAAATCCACTTGACATATTTGCCAAGTCGAAGGTTAATGCCACACTGTTTCAACCGACAGCGCAGCCATGCCCACCCAAGACATTGAATCGTTGCTCCAGCCGTTATCCGCGGACGCGCCGTGCGGCCCAGACCTCGAATACGATCCGGCTTTTCTCGAGTTGGATCGCGCCTCTCAGGGCAAACCCGAGCAGCAGATGGGCAGCACCATCGTGCCGGCCCAGGAGCCAGACTGGAAAGAGGTTGGAAGCCGCGCGCTTGCTCTCTTGGCCAAGACCAAGGACGTGCGCATTGCCATGCGGCTGACCCGCGCCCTGCTGAACACGGAGGGACTGGCCGGTCTAGCCGACGGCCTCGCGGTGCTCCGGGGCCTGGTCGAGAAGTTCTGGGATGGTTTCTATCCAAAGCTGGATCCCGAGGATGAAAACGATCCTACCTTCCGGGTGAACATCCTCATGGGACTGTGCGACTCCGACGCGTTCATCGACCGCATTCGCGTCATCCCACTGGTCGTGGCCCGGTCGTTCGGACGCTTCAGCCTGCGCGACATGGCCATCGCGAGCGGCGAGATTCCCCCGCTGCCAGGGGTGGATCCGCCCAAGTCGGCCGCCATCGACGGCGCTTTCACCGAGTGCCCCGTCCCCACCTTGCAGGCAACGGCGGCGGCGCTGCATACCTCCCTCGACAGTCTTGCCGCGATCGAGGCGTTCGTGGCCGAGAAGGTCGGCGCGTCCAATGGAACGAATTTCGCGAAATTGACGGATGTCCTGCGTGCCGCGGAGAAGATTCTGGTGGCCCAGCTGGCCAGGCGCGGAATCGCGACCGAGGGTTCCGCCGATGCCGACGGATCCGGCGAGGGCGCCGCCGGGGGGCAAGGCGGCGGTCCTTCCATGCGTGGCGAGATCAACAGCCGCGAAGATGTCATTCGCGTGCTGGACAAGATCGTTGCCTACTACCAGCGCGCCGAACCATCGAGCCCCATCCCGCTGCTTCTTCAGCGGAGCAAGCGCTTGGTTTCAGCCAATTTCTTGGACATCGTGCGCGACATCGCGCCTGACGGCCTCACGCAGGTGGAAACCCTGCGCGGCAAAGACGAGACGGAAAGCAGTTAGTCGTTCTCTAACATCAGAGGTAGGTGGACATCATGGCAACCAGTTCGCAAAAATTCATCCAAAGAAACCGGGCACCCCGCGTTCAGATCGAGTACGACGTCGAGCTCTATGGCGCAGAGAAGAAGGTTCAACTGCCCTTCGTGATGGGGGTCATGTCGGATCTCTCTGGCAATCCGAAGGAGCCCCTGTCTCCCGTGGCGGATCGCAAGTACGTCGACATCTCGGTCGACAATTTCGACGATCGGCTCAAGGCCATGAAGCCTCGCGTGGCGTTCCAAGTTCCCAACACGCTCACCGGGGAAGGCAACGTCAGCGTCGACCTCTCCTTCGAGAGCATGGACGACTTCTCGCCCGCAGCCATCGCGCGCAAGGTGGGTGCCCTCAATCAACTCCTCCAGGCTCGCAACCAGCTTTCCAACCTGGTGACGTACATGGACGGTCGCACCGGCGCCGAGGACTTGGTCGCCAACCTACTCAAGGATCCTTCTCTCCTGCAGGCTCTCGCCGCCGCTCCCAAACCGGACGCCGGCGACCAGGGTTCCGGACAAGACAAGGGCGAAGACAAGAAAGACAAGTAGCAGTGAGGAAATCCCATGGCTGAGACACAAAAAACAACGCAAACAGAAGCTGCCTCCGCAACCATGGAGGTGAACGAGTTCGCCTCTCTCTTGAACAAGGAGTTCAAGCCCCAGACCGACAGTGCGAAGTCCGAAATAGAAAACGCCGTCAAGACCCTCGCCCAGCAGGCCCTGGCGAGCAGCAGGCTCATTCGGACCGACGTCACCGAGACCATCAATGCGATGGTTGCCGAGATCGACAGGAAGATGAGCGAGCAGATCAGTCAGATCATGCACCATGAGGACTTCCAGAAGCTCGAAGGCGCCTGGCGCGGCCTGCATTACCTGGTCAACAACAGCGAGACCGACGATCAGCTCAAGATCCGGGTCATGAACATTTCGAAGAAGGATCTGCACAAGACGCTCAAGCGTTACAAAGGGGCCGCGTGGGATCAGAGCCCGATTTTCAAGAAGCTGTATGAAGAAGAATACGGCACCCTCGGTGGCGAGCCATTTGGCTGCTTGGTGGGCGACTACTACTTCGACCACAGCCCCATGGACGTCGAGCTCTTGGGCGAGATGGCGAAGGTCTCTGCCGCGGCGCATGCTCCCTTCCTGGCCGCAGCCTCCCCCACGCTCTTTCAGATGGAATCGTGGCAAGAGCTCAGCAATCCACGCGATCTGACCAAGATCTTCTCGGTGCCCGAGTATGCCGGCTGGCGATCCCTGCGAGAGTCCGACGACGCCCGCTACCTGGGTCTCTGCATGCCGCGCTTCCTCGCGCGTCGTCCTTACGGTTCCAAGACGAATCCCGTCGAGGACTTCGATTTCGAAGAAGACGCCGCGGGATCCGACTCCAAGAACTACACCTGGGCGAACGCGGCCTATGCCATGGCCGTGAACATCAACCGCTCTTTCAAGCTCTATGGTTGGTGCTCGCGCATCCGCGGCATCGAGTCCGGCGGAGCCGTGGAAGGCCTTCCTACCCATACCTTCCCCACCGACGACGGCGGCGTGGACATCAAGTGCCCGACCGAGATCGCCATCAGCGACCGGCGAGAAGCGGAACTGGCCAAGAACGGCTTCATGCCGCTCATCTACAAGAAGAACTCGGACTTCGCCGCCTTCATCGGCGCCCAGTCCTTGCAGAAGCCGACGACGTACGATGATCCGGATGCCACATCGAATGCAGCCTTGGCGGCCCGCTTGCCGTACTTGTTTGCCACCTGCCGCTTCGCGCACTACCTCAAGTGTATCGTGCGCGACAAGATCGGATCCTTCCGCGAGTGCGCGGACATGCAGAACTGGCTACAGTCCTGGATCATCAAGTACGTCGACGGCGATCCGGCTCATTCCTCGGAAGAGACCAAAGCCCGCAAACCACTTGCCGGCGCCGAGGTCATCGTGGAGCCCATCGAAGGAAACCCCGGCTATTATCAGTCGAAATTCTTCCTGCGGCCCCATTACCAGCTCGAAGGACTCACCGTGTCCCTCAGGCTCGTTTCGAAGCTTCCATCGCAAAAAACCGGTGGCTAGCCCAACCAATTGCATTCCCAACATCAACGAATCATTAAATACAAGGAGACGAGAAAATGTCAGCAGTAGTCACTGTAAAATTCAAGAACATCAAGGGCGAATCAGCAGTTAAATCTGCACCCAAAGACAGCTTCGACGTTCTGGCCTGGAGCTGGGGAATGACTCAGAGTGCATCGGCCCATGTCTCCAAGGGGGCCAGTCAGGGCTCGGCTGACGTTAGGGACTTGACCTTCACGAAACTCGCGGACAAAGCTTCCCCGACCATCGTTCAAGACTGCTTCGGTGGAAAGGATGAACAAGAAGTCACGCTTTCCATGTGGAAGACCGCCAATAACAAGACCTATGAGTACATGAAGGTCGCGATGTCCGGAATCGTCTTCATCTCCTCGTACCAAACAGGCGACATCGGTCAAAATGACCAACTCATGGAGACTATCACCTTGAACTTCGCGAAGGTGCAGGTCTCCTTCACGCCCTCGAAGGACAATGGCGACCCAGATGCCACTGTCGACAGCAACCTACTGAGCATTGCGGAGAAGCTCTAGCCCGATGCCGATCGGACCATGGGTGCCCAGTTTGCAGTCGGGCACCCATGGATTCTGGCAGACCTTACCTGGGTGACCACGGCCATGAGCACCTTCGAGGAAGAAGTCCGTCAAGGTAGGCTGGATGAAGCCTTGTCCTCGCTGCAGGCCGCGATTCGTAAGTCGCCGGCCGACCCCAAGTACCGGGTTCTACTTTTCCAGGTGCTGTCTTTGATGGGAGACTGGGAACGGGCGATGACCCAGCTAAATGTGGTCTGCGATCTGGACGCAAAGACACTTCCCATGGTTCAGACCTATCGCACTGCACTCAAATGCGAGGAGCTCCGTGCCGAGGTCTTTGCGGGCAAGCGCACGCCTTTGCTTTTCGGCGAGCCCGCGCAGTGGGCGGCTCTTCTCGTTCAGGCCCTTGTCATCGGCGCACAGGGCCGCACGGAAGAATCGGAAACGCTTCACGAACAGGCATTCGAACAGGCGCCTGCCTCGGCGGGCAAGATCGACGGACAGCCATTTGCTTGGTTGGCGGACGCCGACGTTCGGCTTGGACCCATCCTTGAAGCCATCGTGGACGGGAAATACTACTGGATTCCTTTCGGTAACCTCCGTGCCGTTCGCATCGAAAAACCGGCGGACCTGCGCGATCTAGCCTGGATACCCGCCTACCTCACGCTCGCCAACGGCGGGGAGCTCGTTTCGCTGATTCCGACAAGATACCCCGGCTCCGAATCCAGCGTGGATCCCTCGCTCCGCATGGCACGCAAGACCGAGTGGATCGAGCGCAAGGATGGCACCAGCTCGGGCATCGGCCAGCGCATGTTCGCAACTGATCAGGGCGACTATCCTCTTCTGGAGGTCCGCTCGATAGAGTTCGACCCGCCACCCGAGGTAGTCGGCAAGCCGCTCGGATAAGCGGCTTCGGACAATGGCGGATCTCACACAGAAGGATCGCCTTCAGCCATCTCTCCTAGATCGGTTGACCGACAACGATCCAGAGAGAAGACAGGAATCCCGCGACGCGCGCGTTCTGTCCCCAAGCCGGCTCCGTGAGTGCGTCAGGCGCGACCTGGCTTGGCTCATGAATACCACCTATTTGGAGTCCGTGCAGGACCTGGATGATTACCCCTTGGTGGCACGCTCGGTCCTCAACTTCGGTCTTCCCGATCTCGCTGGCCGCACCAGCTCCACGGTGGACGCAGTCGCGGTGGAACAGTCGATCCGCAAAGTCATCCTGGATTTCGAGCCACGCCTGGTGGCAAGGACACTGCGGGTCAAGCTCGTGATAGACGACACGCAAATGAACCACAATTCGATGACGTTCGACATCGAGGCCGAGTTGTGGGCGCAGCCGCTTCCCCTTCGCCTATTCTTGCGGACGGCCATCGATCTCGAGACCGGCTCGATCGACGTCATCGATCAGGGAAGCAAGGGAGGAGGCTGATGGATCCTCGCCTTCTTTCCTACTACAACCGCGAGCTGCAGTACGTCCGCGAGACCGGGCAGGAATTCGCGAAAGAGTTTCCCAAGATCGCTGGCCGCCTGGGCATCGAATCGCTCGAGTGCACCGACCCCTACGTGGAACGACTGCTCGAATCCTTCGCCTTCCTCACCGCCCGCGTTCAGCTCAAGATCGACGCCGAGTTTCCCCGTTTCGCACAGCACCTGTTGCACATGGTGTACCCACACTACCTGTCGCCGACGCCCTCCATGGCCGTGGTTCAGCTCCAGCCGAGCCTCACCGAAGGCGCGCTCGCCGATGGATTCAAGGTTCCGCGCGGCGCCACGCTCAAGACCCTCATTGGCCGGGGCGAGCAGACGGCCTGCGAGTACCGTACCGCCCACGAGGTCACCCTGTGGCCGATCGAAATTGCCGGCGCGGAGTACACGTCGTTCCTCGGCGATCTTGGAAATCTTCGCATTCCCGGAAAGGCCAAGGCGGCCTTGCGTTTGCGTCTGCAGGCTTCGGCGGGACTGAACTTCGATCAAATCGCCGTCGACCAACTGCCGCTCTTCTTGCGCGGCGGCGACGAGGTCGCCATGCGCCTTTACGAACTGCTGCTGGCGCACACGGTGGCTCTGGTTGTCCGTCCCGCCGGTCAAGGCGCGCCGTGGAGCGAACTGGTTCTGGACGATCCCGTCCGACCGCTCGGCTTCGAGGACGGCCAGGCACTCTTGCCCTATGGTCCGCGGTCCTTCCAAGGCTACCGGCTTTTGCAGGAATACTTCTCCTTTCCCAGCCGCTTTCTCTTCGCCAACCTGGTAGGACTTCAGAGCGCCGTTCGCCGCTGCACGACCCCGGATCTCGAAATCGTGATCGTCCTCGACACGCAGGACGCTCGACTGGAAAAGGCCGTGGGGCCGGCGCAATTCGACCTCTACTGCACGCCCGCGGTCAACCTCTTCCCCAAGCGCACGGATCGCATCCACCTGAGCGAAAGCGAGTATGAATACCACGTGGTGCCCGACCGCACGCGGCCGATGGACTACGAGGTCTTCCAGGTGAACGAGGTGCTCGGTTACGGAACCAGCGGCGACGAGAAACAAGAATTTCTTCCTTTCTATGCCTTGCATGATCGCACTGCGGCCGAGGACATGTCTTCCTACTACACCGTTCACCGCGAACCGCGCATGCTCTCGACCAAGCAGCGCAGTCAGGGCGCGCGATCGAGCTACGTCGGGAGCGAAGTCTTCATCGCCTTGGTCGACTCGAACGAAGCTCCAGTGCGCCCCCAACTCAAACAACTCGCGCTCGACACGCTGTGCACCAATCGCGACCTGAGCCTCCACATCCCGATCGGGCAGCGGAGCAGCGACTTCGTGCTGGAATCCGGAGCCCCCATTCAGGCGGTTCGCTGTGTGGCGGGGCCCACGCCGCCCAGGCCCTCGCACGTGCACGGCGATCCCACCTGGCGACTCATCAGCCACCTTTCGCTCAACTACCTTTCCATCACCGACGACGCCAATGGCGGTGGCGCGTCCGCGCTCCGCGAGTTGCTCTCGCTCTACGGCGACGCCAGCGAACCCATCGTGCGCAAGCAGATCGACGGCGTGCGATCCGTCTCGTCCCAATCGGCGACGCGCCGGTTGCCCATCTCCGGGCCGGTCGCCTTCGGCCGCGGCATCGAGGTCACGCTCACCCTCGACGAGACGGCCTTCGAGGGCATGGGCGTGTTTCTGCTCGGCTCGGTTCTCGAACGCTTCTTCGCCAAATACGTTTCCATCAATTCCTTCAGCGAGACCGTTCTCAGAACCATACAGCGTAAGGAGGTCGTGCGATGGCCGGCGAGGCTGGGTCGACGTCCGGCCCTGTAGCGACCCCCGCCCCGCGGGCTGTCGGCGACCGCCAGCGTTTCGACGAGCTCTTGCGCGCCGTCGAGAAGAACCCGGCGAAGTACGACTTTTTCGCGTTGCTTCGAGCCATCGAATGCGCCTGCCCCGACCGCATGCGTTTGGGAGAGGCAACACGCCCCATCGACGAGCCCATTCGCCTGGGGCAGGACGCGACGCTGGCCTTCCCGCCCTCCACCCTCGCCTACGTCGAACCCGCCAAGGACGACCGCCCGCCCCGCATCGGGGTCCATTTTCTGGGTGTCTTCGGTCCCAATGGCCCTCTTCCCCTTCACCTGACGGAGTACGCGCGCGACCGCCTTCGCAACGCAAACGATCCGACGTTGGTCCGCTTTCTCGATATCTTCCACCACCGCGTCCTGGCGCTGTTCTACCGTGCCTGGGCCAACGCCCAGCCCACCGTCGGCCGTGACCGTCCGGGCGCCGACCGCTTCATGACCTACGTGGGATCCCTGCTCGGAATCGGCTCGCCCGCCGTGCGCGACCGCGACGACTTTCCCGATAGCGCAAAGCTCTACTTCGCGGGCCGGCTGGCGAATCAGACACGCAACGCCGAGGGGCTCAAGGCCATCGTCGGCGACTACATCGGCCTTCCCACCGATCTAGAGGAATTCGTAGGCGAATGGACGCCCTTGCAGGATGAATCTCGCTGGCGCACCACCCGAACCGCCTTCGCCGGCCAACTCGGCGTCAGCACCATCCTGGGCGCTCGGGCCTGGCAGCGCCAAACCAAGTTCCGTCTGGTGTTCGGGCCGCTCAAGCGGGACGAGTTCCAGAGCATGCTGCCCGGAGGGCGGCGCCTGAAGCGCTTGCGGGCGCTCGTGCGCAACTACGTCGGGGACGCCCTCACCTGGGATCTACGCCTGTTTCTCGACAAGCGGGTCAGCCAACCCTTCCGCCTGGATCGCGTTACCCGCCTGGGCTGGACCTCATGGCTTGGACGCTGCCCCGAGGGAGAAGGACGCGAGGACCTGATCTTCAACCCGCACCAAGAGAGCGTGACGGAGAATTCGGCTTCCCCCGCGTCATCCGTCTTGTACAATTCCAACCCGACCTGAAGCGACGCTTCCCGTACACTTCAACCGCCCGCTGTGTGGCCCCCCTCGGCCACAGGAGGAAGACCCACGATGTCCGAGATTTCACGCGTATCGCTGTTCGGCAAGTTGAACAGCCTGGGCTACAAAGCCATCGAGAGTGCCACCGTCTTCTGCAAGCTGCGGGGCAATCCCTACGTCGAGCTGGTCCACTGGCTGAACCAGCTCCTGCAGTTGCCGGATAGCGACCTCCACCGCATCGTCCGCGAATTCCAGCTGGAGCCATCCCGGCTGGCTCGCGACATGACCGCGGCCCTTGACCGGCTACCGAGAGGCGCCACCTCCATCTCCGATCTATCGCCGCATATCGCGGATGCCGTCGAGCGCGGCTGGGTCTACGGGACCCTGCTGTTCGGAGAATCCCAGGTGCGCACCGGCCACTTGGTGGTCGGCATCCTCAAGACCCCCGGCCTGCGCAACGTCCTGGCCTCGATGTCGGGCGAGTTCGAGAAGATCAAGCTCGAGCAGCTCACCGAACGCTTCGCCCAGATCGTGGCGGCCTCGCCCGAGAATACCTTGCAAGCCACCGACGGGTTCCAGGCCGGCGGCGGGGCCGCCCCCGGGGAAGCCAGCGGCGCCATCGCACCGGCGGCCATGGGCAAGCAGGAAGCGCTCAAGAAGTACTCGGTCGATCTCGACCGAGCGCGCCCGCAAGGGCGAGATGGATCCGGTCTCCGGGCGCGACGAAGAGATCCGCCAGATCGTCGACATCATCATGCGCCGGAAACAGAACAATCCCATCCTGACCGGCGAGGCAGGGGTGGGCAAGACCGCCGTGGTCGAAGGCTTCGCGCAGCGGCTTGCGGCGGGCGACGTTCCCCCGGCCCTCAAGGACGTCAGCCTGCGCTCGCTCGACATCGGGCTTCTGCAAGCCGGGGCGAGCATGAAAGGCGAATTCGAGAATCGCCTGCGCCAAGTCATCGAAGAGGTTCAGTCCTCGCCCAAGCCCATCATCCTCTTCATCGACGAGGCCCACACCCTCATCGGCGCGGGCGGCGCCGCCGGTACCGGCGATGCGGCCAACCTGCTCAAACCGGCCCTGGCGCGCGGCAAGCTGCGCACCATCGCGGCCACGACCTGGGCCGAGTACAAGAAGCACATCGAGAAGGATCCGGCCCTCACCCGCCGCTTCCAGGTCATCCAAGTCAGCGAGCCGAGCGAGACCAAGGCCCTACTCATGATGCGCGGGATCGCTTCCACGCTGGAGAAGCATCACCGCATCCAGATCCTCGACGAGGCCCTCGAATCCGCGGTCAAGCTGTCCCATCGCTACATTCCCGCGCGTCAGCTCCCGGACAAGGCGATCAGCCTCCTCGACACCGCCTGCGCCCGCGTGGCCATCAGCCAGCACGCCGTGCCAGCCGAGGTCGAGGACTCGCGCCGGCGCATCCAAGCCCTCGAAACCGAGATCGGCATCATCAAGCGGGAAGACGCCATCGGCATCGCCGGAGCCACGAAGCGCGAAGCCGAGGCCCTGGAGAAGCTGGAAGCGGAAAAGAAGCGCCTGGTCGGTCTGGAAGAGCGCTGGAACAAGGAGAAGGCGCTGGTCGACCAGATCCTCGATCTGCGCGAACAGCTCCGGGCGGCCTCGGGAAAGGTCGAAGGCACGGACAGCCCGCTGGAAGCGAAGGCCGACGCGGCCAAGACCGAAGCACCCAAGACCAAAGCACCCAAGACCAAAGCACCCAAGGCCGATGCGGCCAAGACCGACGAGGCGGCGCCTGCCGCCGCTCCTGGGCCGGTCGATCGCGCCGCACTGCTGGCCAAACTGACGGAAGAACAAGCGGCGCTGGCCGAGCTGCAGGGCGACCATCCCCTAATCCTGCCCAGTGTCGACTCCCAGGCCGTAGCCTCGGTGGTCGGCGACTGGACCGGCATCCCGGTCGGCCGCATGGTCAAGAACGAGATCGACACCGTGCTCAAGTTGGCCGACACGCTCGACAAACGCGTCATCGGCCAACGCCACGCCCTGGAGATGATCGCCAGGCGAATCCAGACTTCGCGCGCCGGCATCGAGAATCCCAACAAACCCATCGGCGTGTTCATGCTCGCGGGCCCGTCGGGCGTCGGCAAGACCGAGACTGCGCTGGCCCTGGCCGAGGCGCTTTACGGCGGCGAGCAAAACGTCATCACTATCAACATGAGCGAATTCCAGGAGGCCCACACGGTGTCCACCCTGAAGGGCTCGCCTCCCGGCTACGTCGGCTACGGCGAAGGTGGCGTCCTCACCGAGGCGGTGCGCAGAAGGCCCTACAGCGTGGTTCTCCTCGACGAGGTGGAAAAGGCCCACCCCGATGTGCACGAAATCTTCTTCCAGGTCTTCGACAAGGGCTGGATGGAAGACGGCGAAGGCCGGGTCATCGACTTCAAGAACACGCTCATCATCCTGACCACCAATGTGGGCACCGATCTGATCATGAACATGTGCAAGGATCCGGCGCTCTTGCCCGAGCCCGAGGGGATCGCCAAGGGCCTGCGCGAGCCGCTGCTCAAGACCTTCCCGCCGGCACTCCTCGGCCGCATGGTCACCATTCCCTACTACCCGCTTTCGGACGAGATGATCGGCAACATCGCCCGCCTTCAGCTCGGCCGTATCGCCAAGCGGATCGGGGACAGCCACAAGATCCCCTTCAGCTACGACGACGCGGTGGTCAAGCTGATCGTCAGCCGCTGCACCGAACTCGAGAGTGGCGGCCGCATGATCGATTCCATCCTCACCAACACCTTGCTGCCCGTCATCAGCAAGGAGCTGCTCACGCGCATGATGGAAGGCAAGCCGGTCACGCGCGTCGCCACCTCCGTGGTCGAGGGCGAGTTTCATTTCGACTTCGACTGAGAGCCGCCCAGCGCTGCAAGATTCTCACGCCGCGCTGGGTGCCGAAGTATCCCTAATGCCCCAAATCAGCAACCCCTAGTCTAAAGGACTCTCCCATGGCAATACGCGGACTCGAAACGCTGGTCATCGGTCCCGTTCCTGCGGGTCCGCTCCTGCTCGAAACCTTCCAGGGCAAGGAGACCCTCGGCATCCCTTATCGCTACGACCTGACCGTGCTTTCCGACGACCCCAACATACCGGTCACGGAAGTTCTTGGCCAGCCACTCGCCATCCGTTTCGCTCTCTACACCGGGGGCTATCGCTATTTTCATGGCATCGTCACCTACTTCGCGAAGACCGGCCCTACCAGCCAGCACACACGCTACGCCCTCGTCCTGAACCCCAATCTGGCCCTCTTCGACTACGCCCGCGACTGCCGCGTGATCAACGAAGAAGGCCAGACTGCGCTTTCCATCGTCACCGATTGCCTCGCTCAACGTGGGTACACCGACGTCGAATCCGGTTCCATCAAGGACCATGTCTATCTCAAGCGTGAGTATTGCCTGCAGTACCGCGAGACCGACCTCAACTTCATTCAGCGACTACTCGAAGAAGAGGGAATCTATTACTTCTTCAAGCATGAGGATGCCAAGCAAACCTTGGTCCTCGCCGATTCCGTCACGGCCCATGCCACGGTGCCAGGCTACGAATCCGTCGTGTACGCTCCCAAGGAACACAAGATGGTCATCGCAGAAGAGCACTTCTGGTCGCTCCGTGTGGCCGGTTCTCTCTTTCCCGGCGACTACACCGTCGTGCGCGGCTACGACTACACGCAGGTCAGGCCCCTGCAGGTCCAGTTCGGCAAGAGGAACTCGGAACAACAACTGCCAGGGGATGATTTCGAAGACTACGATTATCCCGGGGGCCTTTCCCAGGAACCCGAAGCCAAGCAAGAAGCCCTCGTGCGTATGCAGACGGACCTCGTCGCGAACACGGTCATCGAGGTCGAGGGCAACACCATGGGACTGGGGATAGGCCATCTGGTCAAACTCAAGCGACCGCCCGCCCTCAGCGCTGACTTCAATCCCCTCTGGACCGACGCCGATTTCCACAAGGAATACCTCATCACCTCCGCCACCTACTCGATCAGCATCAACCAGCACGAGACCGGCGATACGGCTGCTTCCGACGAGCCGTTCAAGGCCACCTACACCTTGCTCGACAGCCAGACCCAGTTCCGCCCACGGCGAACCGCGATCAAGCCCAGGATCGAGGGCCCGCAGACCGCGCTCGTGGTCGGCCCGTCGACCGACGAGATCTACACCGACAAGTACGGCCGGGTGAAGATCCAGTTCGACTGGGATCGCCTGGGCAACCGCGACGAGGATTCCTCGTGCTGGGTGCGCGTGTCACAGGTGTGGGCCGGCAACAAGTGGGGCGCGATCCACATCCCGCGCATCGGCCAAGAAGTCATCGTGGAGTTCCTGGACGGCGACCCCGACCGGCCCATCATCACCGGCCGCGTCTACAACACCGACAACATGCCGCCCTACACGTTGCCCGACAACAGGACCCAGAGCGGCATCAAGAGCCGCAGCAGCAAGGGCGGTAGTGCGAGCAACTTCAACGAGATCCGCTTCGAGGACCTGAAGGGCAAGGAAGAGCTGCACATCCAGGCCGAGCGGGATATGTCGACGCTGGTGAAAGCAGATCAATCGAATACCATCGGTGGCAATCGGACTTCGACCATCACAGGCAAAGACACCACCACGGTGGAGAAGGATCGCGTCGTCAACGTGACCGGTAGTCTCTTCACGTTCGTCGATGGATCACCCAATAATGGCGATTTCCAAAGCACCCACAGCGTGACAGGCAAGTACAATCTGTTCGCGTCCGAAGAGATCATCGTGCAAGCCGACAAGAAGATCGAGTTTACCTGCGGAAGCAGCAAGATCACGATGGTGCCCGGCACGATCACCCTTGAGATCAATGAGGGCGGCAAGATCGTACTCGATGCGAATTTGCTCGCCCAAGCCACCGGCGGCAAGGCCAACATGAAGCTAACCGACAAGGTCAATTTGGAGGCCAACGACGGCAGCACTCTAGCGCTGGATGCAAACGCCAAGCTACACGGGAAGGCCAGCACCAATGTGGATGCGGGCACCGAGGCGATCTTTGGCGCAGGAGGTTCCGTCAAGGCCAACAAGAGCGGCGTGGAGATCACCGGAACAATAGTGAAGCTCAACAGCTAACCGCTGCCATCACCGCGCATGCAACTCGTCAATCAGACACCGATCCCTTGCACCGTTCAAGTCTCCGAGCTGGAGGGTACGCCCCACCGTTTTGGATTCCTAACCGCGAAAGCGACCTTCTCAGCCACCCCTTCCGGGCAGGTGGAGATGGAGAAGCAGAAGCCCTTTCCGCTCCTGGGCAAGGACGAGGAAACCGCGTTCGGGCTGCTGCCGTCGGACGCCGTCCCCAGACGCGATTCGGTTTTCGAGGTTATCGTCCTCGGTGCCGCGCATGGACGGGGACGTCCGTCACAGATGGTGGAGCTGGCCGTGGGAGAGCACCGGCAGCAGCTTCTGGTTCTGGGCGACCGACACTGGATTCGCCACGGACAACCAGCCATTTCGCAGCCGGTACCGTTCGACATCCTTCCCTTGCACTGGGATCGGGCTTTCGGCGGATCGAGAGAATGCTGGATCGACAAGGACAGCGTCATCGACCTCGAGCACCCGATGAACAAGTATGGCCGGGGATTCGATGCCGAGAAATTGGCCCGCGACTACGGACAAGCATTTAGGGCCCCAGCCGGTTTTCCAAAACTCGCAGCGGACTATTGCAGGAACCTACCGAACCTGGAAGACCCACGGTGCCCAATCCGCCGCTGGGAAGACGAGCCGAGGCCGTACTGCTGGGCGACCGTACCCACCGATATTGGCGCACACATGCAAAGGGTGCACGACCACGTGCGCACCACCGGAAAACCTCTTCCGGAAGGTGAGATGTTGCGCATGTCCTACCATCGAGCGCACCCCGACTGGATCCTGCCAAGGCCCAAGGCTGGCGCGATAGTCAGACTGAAGGGTATGACCAAAGAAGGCGTGTGGAGCTTCCCCCTGCCCAAGTTACGTGTGCTGGGCGACTACGAGCTGGGGGGGCGCACTGGTACCCGCGACCTGGAACCCCACATGCTGGTTCTGTTGGCACACGACCTCCGCTTCTACATAGTCTATCGTCACTTCTTCACGATGCAGACGACGAGCGGAACGAGCCGTTCGTTTCGCCTTCGCATCGAGGAGGGCTGGATTCAATGAGCAAGATATCTGTCCAGACCGACATGTGTCTCAACCTGGTACTGCCACTCTGCGCAACGCATGACTTCATTCCGCTGCCACCGTTTCCGCCCGTGCCGCCACCTTTGCCTGCGGCGGCGCTTTCGCCTGCAGCATTGGCCATGGAGATCCCCGTCCCGGCGTGGTGGCCACCCGGGTACGCCATGGGCGCGAACAAGTTCACCACGACGGTCTTTCACAAAGGCCTGGCCATCTGTCTGGATGGCCACGATTGCGGGAAGTTCATTCTGCATCTGCAAATTACCCCGGCGATGAACAACACTCTGTCCATCGTCCAGACCAGCCTTTCGTCGCGCAAGGCGAACTTCAGCGCTAGCAAGGTGAAGGCGAACAAAAAGCCCATTGCCTGCATGACGCTGATTGGCTTGCCGCCTACGCCGATGACCTACTGTGCGAACCCGATGAACATGCCACTGGCAGATGCTCCGACCAGTCACCTCAACACGGTCACTGTAGGCATGACGTTCGCAGATTGGTTCGCCGGAGTGTTCGCCATCGTCGCCGGCATGATCTTAGACAAGATTCTCTCTGGACGCGGCGGTGGAACCAAGGGGTTTGGCCAGAGCGCAGGCAAAATGATCGCCCAGAGCGCTGCGGGCAAGTCGGTAGCTTCGATCCTCGCGTCGAAGTTCGTCGGCACGCTGCTGCCGAAGTGGGGCGACTGGGCGATCAAGCAAGGAGTCGGCATTCTAGTGGGACTCGTGCGCACGGTGACGACCGGCGAGGGCACGGTCGGTGTCAGCCTTCCCGTCGGTGGACCATTCCTCGGCGCGACGGCGTCGGTTTCCACAGGAGTCACCGATGGCACGACGGACACATGGAGCGCCGGCGTTACCGGCAACGCGACCGTGACAAGCGCCACGGCCGAAACCGGCAGCAGCGGGACCGGCGCCAGTGTGACCCGACGTAGCCCAATGGGCCTTGGCCAGGAGGGCGCAAGCTACTCCTCCGGCAAGGGCGCGAGCACGACCGAGACGAATGTCTACGACCCATTCGACGGGTTCCACAACCGTACCCTCACCGACGGTCCAAACGGAGCCACGGTCGTGGACAGCCACAATCCCGTCGCGCCGCCCAATCAACTATGAGTCCTCGCCACTCGATACACAACGACTTCGACGCCGTCGTCGATTTCTTTCCCCCCGACGGCACGCCCGATTTTGTCTATGGCTTGGTGAAGGTCACCTATCAGCTCACGGGGCGCGGCTGGCGGCGTGCCAAGGCAGAGCCGCTGTACCACGATATCCGCTTGCCGGACACGAAGCCGTTCTGGGCGCCCGGCAGCGACTTCTGGCCAACAAAGGTCCGGACCGACGTCGCCGTACGAGGCAGCGCGCACTCTCCGAACGGACGGCCGGCGCCGTCGTGCCGCGTGCGTGTCCAGGTGGGGCGGCAGTCGAAGGCCATCGACGTCTATGGCGATCGCCAGGTACTTTGGAACCACCAGGGCAAAGTCCAGTTCGGACCAGCCGAATTGTTTTCTGAGATGCCCATCGTTTGGGAACGCGCCTACGGCGGCTGGGATCGCCGGGTTCCCATCGGTATCGATCCGATGACCGTCGCGGACCTGGCGCGGTTGGAATTCGACCACCCGGGTATGTATCCACGTAATCCGATGGGTCGAGGTTACTTGGTGGTTGACGCTCCTTGCGAAGGCGTGCTGCTGCCTAACTTGGAAGATCCGGCTACGCCCTTGTCGCCAGACACGTACGTCACGCGCGATCCGGCCCTCTGGTACCGGCAACCACTGCCGGCGTGTTTCGAGTACACCAATGCGATGATGTTTCACCGGCTGTGCTGGCTTGGCGCCGGGGCGTGGTTCCATCCGCCCGCCGGGGTCGAGTTGGCCGAGGTTCAGGCGGGCGTGTTGCCGCCGGACTACCTGTCGTTGCGGGGCATCCTGCTCTCGGCTCCCCAGGTTCTTCAGGAAGGCGCGATTGGTCTGGTCTTCGATCCGTTGCCTCCAGCAACGCCAATCGTCGTTGAAGGCATGCACCCGGAGAACCCTCGTATGGACTTCGCCCTGCCCGCACCGCCGGCGATGGAATTCGCCATCGAAGGCAAGCTCTACCCGGCGCCACCCCAACTGACAAACGTTCTGGTCGAGCCTGGGCAACTGCGGATTTCGTTGACCTACGCGGCTCGACGGGAAGAGCTGCCACGGGTGTTCATCCCAGGGATCCACGCCAACATCCCACTCGCCCTTCGCATCGATCGTACACACCTGGTTCGTTACGACTGTCCGCCAACCTTGCGCGAGCAGCGCAAGGCAGCGGCCGGGAAGGGGGCCGGTTCTTGAGCGTGCCCCTCGAAGCGGGGCTGCCGATCGCCCGTTCGCTCGCCGCCGCCAATCCGCAGGCTATGCTGCCTTGTCCTCTGTGTGCAGCCGCGCTACATGGGGAGAATATGGAAAAGCACCTCGCCAAGGCGCACCCGGAGGCGGAACACGGGTCACCCGAGCCGGAGGTGTTGGTATGGGTTGGTCCATCTCGTCGGGTGCCGATGGTGGGGTTCGCGGCTCTGGCCGCCGCGATTCTTTGGGTGATCGCGACGAAGGCCGGAGTGATCCCCGTGGCTGGCAAGGCGGTGGTGCTGGTGGCCGGCGGACTCGGCTTGGCTTTCTCTGCTCTCCTGGCGGCTGCCGAGACCGACCGACTGCGGGCGCGGCTGACTTTTGACGGAGGGTCGCTCAGCCTGAGTCACGGCCTGGGCTTGCGGCGCCGGGTGGTTGCGCTGCCCGCCGAACTGGAAGTGGGCTCGGCATGGGAGAAGTGGATGACGGGCCAACGGGTGGGCGAGGATGTCTACTGGACGAGCCATGGTGATCGCCGGGTCGGCGGGTACCTGCGCATCTTCAGTGGCTCGCAGTCGATTACGGTGCTTACTTTCAAGACGTCGGTGAAACAGTATTGGAGTCCCAAGGGACTGCAGATCGGCCCCAGGCGCTTTCGAGGCGACATCACGCTGGGTGCGGCCGAGTTCGTGGCGCTGGAGTACTTGCTGGCAAGCCGCGGAATGCTATCGCTCAGTTGAGATGTGTCGCCTCTTCAATCACGAACACCCACCGCGATACGGGATCGCCTGGCCACCGCGACAGCGACGATACACGTTTAGCCAACGAATCGCGCCGCCACAGCATGCCGTTAGAGGGCGTGCATGCAGGCAAGCCAAGCGCTACACTAACGGATCATGTCTGGACCAGACCAAGGACCTCGCGCGGTTTCGGAATCCGTCGAGAGTCCACGAATCAATGAGACGACCGCTGCCCGTGCCGAACCGGAATCTGCATCCGAGCTTTTCGGGAAGATCCTGGAGACGACCGCGGAAAGACCATCCTGGCCGGTCTGCGAGCCGTTCGTCGCGGATTGCGTCGATGCCCACCACCCGACGCTGCAGGGAAGGGTGAAGATCCACTGGAGCGGAATGAGGCCCGAAGCCAGCGACTTATGGGTTCCAACCCTGCACGGCCTGGCGATCCGAAAGGGCGATCGGTTGCTAGTCCAGATGCCTTACGGAGGCACGGAACCCATCGTCATCGGCGTCGTGGACGGCTTTGCTCCCCGGCCCGAGCCCGATCGCACGACTGCGGCGCGCATCGAAATGAAGAACGATGAGGTTCTCCAGGTTTGCAGTCAGGAGGGGCATCCGCTGGTCGAGATCATTAGGGACGAGAAGGGCCCGGTGATTCGCCTGCTCCAGGCCGACACGCGCGTGGACATCAAAGGCAAGCTGAGCATCAGCGCCGAAGAGCTTGAACTGAAAGCGGTCAAGGGAGAAGTGCGGATCCAGGCCTCCCACGATGTGAACGTCGTGGGTGAGGTCATTCACCTCAATTGAGTGGACGAGCTTCGTCCATGATGAGGGCATTGCGATGATGACGCTCGAAGTTGCGATTGTCCCCTCCGGTACAAGAATGGACCGTCGAAAAGCCGTAGGAACTCTAGGTGGTTGGTGGGCGCGCCGGGGACCGTACCGCCACGGGCGAGCGGGTACCCATGGTATCCAGAATATCGGCACCGCAGCGCCGAATGGCGCCATCGTCCCTGCTGGCGGTCAGGCAGCGTGCGATGATCCCGACGATGTCCCGCCATGCATGCAGCGGGAATTGGCTGCGCAGCTCGACTCGACGACCGGTTCGTCGCCAGGCCCGAGGCTGGAGCACAAGCCCACTGCGCAACCCGCAAGGTCCGACAACCCGGCGTTGGTGCCAAGACGCGACCAGACCGGCGATCTGGCCGACGAGGACCCGGGGGAGGCGACCTCTCCGGAGCAGCGAAGATGAACAGTGGTCAATGGCTTGAGTGGGCCATCGTCATGATCCTGCCCACGGCCTTTGTCGCCTGGGTGATGTGGCGGATCTCGCTGTATACCAAGCGGCATCCTGGCGTTGCTGAGCTCGCCTTGAGGGCTCGCAGGCCGATCCGATTGGCAGGAAAGATCTGCCGATCTCTCGGTCTTGGCGTAGCCCTGCTTTTGTGGTGTGGATCTTCCTTGCGTGGATCACCCACGTGGTAGAAACCGGGGACTGGACGCCCCTAGTGCCCAAGACCTCCCCTTGGCAGCGGCTAATGGTCGGCCGGCGGCTTCGGCCATGGAACATCTACGCCCTCGGCGCTCTCTACCTCGCCCTGTCGGCACTGGTCCTTGACCTGCTGCTTTCGCAAGTTCGGATCATCAGAAATTCCCTGCAACGGGTTGCCGGCGATCTGGGTCTCTCGTTCGTCGAAGATGCAAGCCAGTATGCGACGGATTGGTTGCGCAAGCGGTCTGCCTTCAGCATCCTAACGGCAGTCGCTAATCAAACGACCAAGGACGAGGCCGAAGACGACTGCCGTGCGCTTGCTGAACACCGTGCCTGGCCTGCTGCGAAAGCCAAGCCTGAACGAGGGCTAGGTGGTGAGCAAATCGTCTACGGACTACCACCGCGGCGACCTCTGGAATTCCTATTCCGTGCACGTCAAGCTGGACTCCGCTCACTCCGTGTCCGTGGATGTTTCTGGGACCTCCTACGACAAGCTGCCGGTGGGCACCTCCGTCGAGGTGCGAATCCGGACCGGGCTTTCGGCGTGCCCTGGTGCCTCGACGAGTACGTGACCCCACTGCCTGCAACGCAAGGACGCATGTGAAGCCTGTCGAGCACGACCCGGACGACCCGGACCGACAGCTTGCTTTTCTCGCGCGGCCCCGGCACTGCGTCGGCGAGCAGATTCGGCTCAATTGCGACGGGCCCGATCGGGTTCCGCCCTGGATGGAAAAGGAGGTCTCCGCCCAACTAGCCCGGGCGCGCCGCCCCCCTGGCCCGGAGGGCTCAAACACAGCCTTTCCATCCCGCTCGCAAGAGAAGAAGGAGGGGAATGGCCCATGAGCGCCCCTCCCGGCTGGCGACAAGGGCAGACAGCCCTCTTGGTCAAGCGCGCCTACTGGAGATTCCAAGAAATCTATATGTCGGTGATCTGGGGCGTGGCGATCCCCTTTTTGATGATGTTCTTCTATTGGTGGGCACAAGGAAAGGGCTGGCTGCCCAGGTCGCATGCCATCCGTCGCGTCGAGGGGAAGGTAGTCGCTGGGGCCTGCGCACTGGGCTTCCTCCTTTCCTGCTATCGCTACGCGAAGCCAGACTGGGTGATCGGGCACCGCTTGCGCCGAGCAGCCGCGGCCTTGAGGCTCGCCCTGGAAGCGAACGCGAACGACGAAGCGCTGGACTGGATCTGGGCGTGTTACGACGAATCCCAGCTGCAACTGGCGGCCCCCACAAGCCCCTATGCTGGGACGCGAATGCCATTCAGCATGGACTCGACATCGACCCTGCTCGTCGGCGACCGCTGTTGGACGCTCTGCTCGGCGAGCGATCCCGCACGACTGCTGTTCGTGAGCCATACACCCAAGGCCACGGCAGGCGGAGGGGCCCTCTCTTCCGGCGGCGCGGGCAGTAGAACTCTCGAGCTCGTGAGCGTGATGTTCTTCGGACGAGCGTCCATCGATCGCACGCCCTTGCCGGAAGCTACTCGCGAGAGACTGACTGCCCTGGGGTTCAGGGTCGTCAAGTCGGCCGATGGGTTGTGGGTACACAAGACCCGAGTTAACGGTTTCGGCCGGAAGCTGGCGGCCATGAATCAGGTGCAGACCAACGAAATCGTCGAGCTGTGGAAGCTATGCACGCGCGCCGGCTAGGGACGCAGCAGCCGGCAGTTGCTGGCATCGATCTGGCGGTCGTACTCGTCGTGACCCTTCACGTAAAACCGCCATTGCGTCTTCTGATCGCCGCTGGTGATGTGCACTTTCTCCCAAAACAACTGGGCAGTGGCATTCGCAGGCACGCCGGTTTTGGTGGCCACTGCCCACGCGTCCTTGACCGTACATGTCGGTAGCGGCAACGGGAACGCGCGCGCTGCCTTCTTGTCGTCCAGGTCGCTGGCGCCGTTGACATGGGCAAAGGTGTGGAGCTTGCCTTGGGCGGTGGTGATGCGGAAGCTTCCTTCGACGATGTCCTTGCCCGCGGGCTTGCTGGCGTCCAGCCAGCGGTACTCGAAGAGCACGGAGGCGTCCGAGTCTCCCTTCAGGTCGAGCACCCCTTGCTCGACCCCGGTGAAATTGGCGCGAATGAGCTTACTGCTGGGCTCGACCCTCTTGGCTGCCTGGATCGCTTGCCGAAGCAGGTCCACTGGATCGACCTGACGGAGATTGCTGGCCAGGACCGGCACCTCGCTACCGCTGCCTTGTCCGAGCGACGCTGCCTTCCTCTTCAGCGGCGCAAGCAGCTTCTCCTGCTCGGCCATCACTCTCCGAAATCTCCGATCGACCTCGCGCTGTTTACCGGCAGCCTCTGATGCGGCATAATCGCCCTGCTCGCCGGGCGTGTGGCTGTACCAGCCCTGGACAAACCTGTGGGCGGAAATCACCGTGACGGCGATGACGAAGATACCGGCGACAATGAGACCGATCAAGACCGGAAGAGGGAGCCCTTGGCTCCCAGGCTGGGGGCCCTCGACGCGGCGTTGCGGCCCTTGTCCGTGGGTCCCGGGAGAGAGCGGCCTGTCTGGTCGCGCCACGGACACGCCGGTCCCGCAAGAGGTGCAGATCACCACCTCGTCCCAGGGATCGACGTGAAGGACCGTCCCGCAGGCGGGGCAATTCAAGGAATGGGGCTTTCCCATGGCGGTCAGCATGTACCCCGGGTTCCTGACTGTCCAGAGCGTGGCCAGCAGGCACAGGAGATGCGTCTGGCTCCCATTCGATTCCCCAGGCCACAGGCTGGCTGCCTTGAGCCGACCCCTTCGCTAAGATACGCTCCGGCGCATGAAGAAGCTCAAGGCGCAGGCGGTCCTTCTGCTCGTGACCGTACTGTTGTGGTCGACCAAGACGGAAACCTTTCGCATTCATGATGGTAGCCTCTACCTGATCCACGAAATCTCCGGGCTGGGCGTTGCCCTTTGCGTTGCGTGTTGGATCGCCATCATCTTTTCTGGCATCGTGGGCCTCTTTCGTCGCAACGGACAGACGGATGACGAGCCTGTCTCCGATGACATCACCTCGCTTCCGGACGCTACTGCCGGCCTACCGACGAGCGAAAGCCCAAAGTCGTACGCAGCCACGCGCTCAAGCAGACGCTACTATGCCATCGTTGGCATCGCTGCTGCCATCGCCTTCCTTGTGTACTTCCCATCTGCTCGCTACATCCAGGTCTTGGCCCCTGGTCGTTTCTGGATGGCGGTTTTCGGACTATCGGTGGCCGGGGGAGCGCTCATTCACCTCTCGTACACGCGCCATATGCTCGCGTGTATCGACCGGCTTCGGGATCGAATACTCACGATTCTGTTGCCGCTGCTGCTCCTTATCCCCTGCGTTGCTATCACCGTGCGCTTGCTGAACACGCCGCTGGGACTGTTGCGCCCGCCGAGCCCTGACGGTGGCCGGGTGGTGGGCAAATCGACCTCCGGTGGGCTCGGATACGATCGCAGATGGACTAGGTTTTCGGTGGTTGTGAGGCTTGATTCCGGTCGCTCGGTGTCCGTAGATCTCTCTAAGTCGCTTTTCAACAGGCTCAAGGTGCGTACAGCCGTCCAAATGCAAATTCGTGCCGGACTCTTGGGAATGCCCTGGTGCCTCGGCGAGTGCGTGAGCCCGCTGACTGCAACGAACGCGGACAGCTCGTTCTCGTCTGGGCCGCAACCGAGGAAGGGCGCCTGGTGACCCCGTGGGAGGCACAACTGGTCTTGGATCGGCCTCTGACGGAAGCACAACACGAGAAGACGCGCCATTCCGTGCGCTGGTCCGCATGAATAGGAGATAACGTGGCACATGGTCCAGATGATATCGGCACCGCAGCGCCGAATGGCGCCATCGTCCCTGCTGGCGGTCAGGCAGCATGCGATGATCCCGACGAGGTCCCGCCATGCATGCAGCGGGAATTGGCTGCGCAGCTTGACTCGACGACCGCCTCGTCGCCAGGCCCGAGGCGGGAGCACAAGCCCACTGCGCAACCCGCAAGGTCCGACAACCCGGCGTTGGTGCCAAGACGCGACCAGACCGGCGATCTGGCCGACGAGGACCCGGGGGAGGCGACCTCTCCGGAGCAGCGAAGATGATCAGTGGTCAATGGCTTGAGTGGGCCATCGTCATGATCCTGCCCGCGGCCTTTGTCGCCTGGGTGACGTGGCGGATCTCGCTGTATACCAAGCGGCATCCTGGCGTTGCTGAGCTCGCCTTGAGGGCTCGCAAGCCGATCCGATTGGCAGGAAAGATCTACCGATCTCTCGGTCTTGGTGTAGCCCTGCTTCTTGTGGTGTGGATCTTCTTTGCGTGGATCACCCACGTGGTAGAAACCGGGGACTGGACGCCCCTACTGCCCAAGACCTCCCCTTGGCAGCGGCTAATGGTCGGCCGGCGGCTTCGGCCATGGAACATCTACGCCCTCGGCGCTCTCTACCTCGCCCTGTCGGCACTGGTCCTTGACCTGCTGCTTTCGCAAGTTCGGATCATCAGAAATTCCTTGCAACGGGTTGCCGGCGATCTGGGTCTCTCGTTCGTCGAAGATGCAAGCCAGTATGCGACGGATTGGTTGCGCAAGCGGTCTGCCTTCAGCATCCTAACGGCAGTCGCTAATCAAACGACCAAGGACGAGGCCGAAGACGACTGGATCCTCCTGGCCAATCCTTGCTGGGCTGTCCACCCCAAACGCGATCCACGTCGACTCTTGGTCACGTCCTACGGTCCAGGCAGCAAGTCCTATATTGGGGTCAGCGGCAATGAGCACCGCGCTGAGCAGCGAAAATGAGTGGTCACAGGGGCGTGGTTGTCATCCTCTTGGTCGTGCTGTTCGCCATACCGGGATCTCCAATGAAGTGCAGCAGGACCTTCACGCCAAGGTGTTCGATGTCAAGCGCCGTTCAGGCGACGCATGGACGCATGTGACCACCTGAACGAACCAATTGGCGCGGCAGATCCTCGCGGTCTACGCCCTGCCCTTCGGCGCCCGCCGGCCTGACGGCGCGGGACCTTCCCAGGGCAAACCTTCGACGTAGTAGGCAACGCGCCCGTCCGCGTGAGGGGCTTCGAGACAGCGATGGGGGCAGAGGTCGCCGCAGATACCACGGGCGAATTCCAGAATGCTCGTGACGGTCTCACGCGCGACGGTCGCACGCGCCTCCGACGGGAACAGATCGTGGCGCGCCAGGACGGTCGCTGCCGCGTACGCGAATGCCTTGCCTCCGCGGGCGCCCAGCATATGTTCGACGAAGGCGTCGCCCACGGCCAAGGCTGCCGTCTCGATGGCTGTGAGCGAGGCGCGACGGGACGAGGGCTCCTCACGGTTGCGGATGTTGAGCTCGACGTGCGCGACAGCGGCGATGTCGAGATGGATCACGTCGACCTTGCGGTGATCGCGCTCGTCTCCTGCCAGTCGGCCCCGCAGGTGTTCGCGCGCCTCCACGAGGCGGATGCCACGCTCGGACTCGGGCGGCGCGTCCAGCGCGGAGAGCAGCGAGCGCATCGCCATCTGCGCGAGGAATACGCTCTCGGGTTGCGTCACCTCCACGGCGAACCTTCGGCAGATCTTGGCGCGTTCGCCGTTGCCCAGGCACTCGAATAGCCTGGCCTGGTGCCTGAGCATCCGTCCCAGCCGCGCCGGCTCGTCGTCACCACGCAAGCGGCGGCACAGATCCTTGGTGGCCCGCGCGAGCCGGTTCGCAGCGGTCCTATACGCCGACTTGCCGCTGGAGCGAATGGGCTTCTGGAGGAGCGCGAGCGAATCCCGCACGGTGTTCTCGTGCGCCTCGAAGAACCAGGACTCGAAGGACTCGCTGTCGAGCAGCTCATCCACCTCCGCCGGTGTCGCGTCCGCCGTCGCCACGGCCGCCGGCTCGACCAGCGGCTGCGCCCTCCCCTTGGCCAGGGCCGGCTCGGCCAGGGCCATGGCTTTGGCAACATCGACCTCGGCGAGGGTCGCGGCCTTGGTGGCTTGCACGGCATCATCGACGAGACGCGCCGCCAGCGGCATGGGAACGAAGGCGGCCAGATTTCCGCAACCCTCGCGCATCCTCTCCACCAATTCGTCCACACTCCGACTGGGTAGATTCTGCATGACGAATCCGTCTCGCACGCCGCTTTCGAAGTGAAGCAGCAGGTTCGCAAAGTCGAAGGTAGGCACGCGCGGGATGATGATGTTGACGGCGAAGCAAGCGTCGCCGTCGACGCCGGTCACCAAGGCACGCGCGGCTTCCATGTCGTGGCGGACCGTGCCACGCAGGCCCTTGGCGCGCAGGATGTGGAGATGACGGCGCGCCAGTTTGGCCTCCTGCGCATCTCCAGCTTTGGCGGCAAAGACCGCGAGCATGTCGGCAGCTTCCTGGGTGCCGTCGGCGGCCACGAGATCGATCAGTTTTCGCCGTCGCTCCCTGTCCTCCTCGGCGCCGAGCAGATGCATGCACAGGCTGGCTAGCTTGTGCTTGCGCTGGCGAGCCAGGTCGGCAATGGCCTGCAAGAAGGACGCGCGAAAGATCGCCGAGAACTCCCGGTAGCTGGCAAGGAGCGCTTCCAGCCCGAATCCGTGGTCGGCTTCCGGATCCTCCAGCATCTCGAACACCGGCAAGCTCAAGAAGGCGACCTGTTCCTCGGATGTGAGGTGTTCGCGGAAGCTTGGGCTTTGATGTTCGAGGGCCCATACGGCCGCGGCGCGCTGGCTGGTGCCAAGTGAGGTGTCCATCGCAATCTGGATCAAGAGTGGGCTAGCCGCATCTCCGCCCAGGTACGCCAGGGCTTCGCAGGCGACGCGCCCGACGAGACGATCGCCTTTGCGCACGGTCGCCGCCAGCGCCAGCCGTACCGATTCCTGGTCGCGCAGGGCGCGGAATGGCTCCAGCAGGCCATGCAGTTCCTCTCGCTGCGGGAAGGTATCGGAGGTTCCACGTTCCTTCACCAGTGCGACAAGGTCATCGAGCGAGACGGGCATGCCATCGTTATAGCGCGGGAGGGGTTCATGCGGCCGCGGGAAAGAACTGGCCGCCCAGGTTCATGGTCTGCGAGCACTTTCCTCGCCAGGTTCGCGTCCAGCCCAAAGCCCCCAGAGGTAGGCCGCGACCAGCACGGCCAGGCACGCGATCCCGAGCCACACGTAGCTGCCTACGAGTTCCCGGATCGAGAACCCATTCTGGAAGACCAGAACGGTAGGGTCGGATGCCCCGCGCCCTTCATTCTCGCCGAAGGGAATGACCTCGCGATCGGTGCGCGCCGCCCACCACGTGGCGAACCCGTCCGCGAACGCCGACGCGCCGATGACCAGAAAGCCCCAGCGCAGCCACCCGACCCGCAACTGGCTGCGCCGAGGCGCGTACAGGGAAAGCATCAGCAAGGTTCCGAGGACCATGCAACCCGCATCGCCGCTCCACACGATGAGGGCCATGGCCTTGCGATCGGGGAGGACGAACGTGCAGTAGATTTGCGCCGCCAGCACCACGAGTAGGAATACGGCCCACCGCTTGTGCATCCGCCAGCTGCGAACGACGCCATAGCCAGTGCCGGCCGCAAACAGCATCACCACGATCCAGGTTCGCTGCGCTCCGACCGGCGTGAACCATGGTCCCGGAAACGCGAAGCGGCCGCACATCCACGCCGCGACGGCGTGCCCCAGCTCGTGCACCCACATACTGAAGACGATGCGCAGCAGCTGATGCGGAAATCCGGTGTGGACCACGGCCCAGGCCACGAGAAGCGCGACAGGCAAGGCGAACTGGCGCAAGCGCCGTTCGATGGCTGCATCCATGGCCGCAAGTTCCCAACCAGGTTTGGGCTCTGCGTTCTGCGACGAGGAATCGGGGGAAGTCACAGGCCGAGTGTACGACAATCGCGAAGCGCCCGCTCCGTAGTCCGGCGACCACGCGACGCCGCGCCGTTACCCGCTGCGGTCACACGCCCGGGCGACTCTGCTCCACGCCACCTGCGGACACGCACTTGAAGACGTAGCGCCCCCGGCCGATCTCGATGGTGTCGCCGTCGCCCAAGGGTTGTCGACCGCTGACCGGCTTGGTCTCGACCTTGATGGTTCCTTGCATCGGCTCGATGAAGAAGGCTCCGCGCCGCATGCTGATGGCAGCGTGTTGCTCGGCCACTTGGATGTCGGCCTCGATGCGAACCTCGCAGCCCGGGCCCCGCCCCAAGATCGCGCGACCGCTGGCAAGGCGTAGGGTTTCGCCGCGCTTGCCCTGGCCCGCCGCACGAACCAGCCATCCCACCGCCAAGGCGTGATTGGTGCTGCGGCTCTCGTTGCGAAGCGCTGCTTGAATTTCCAACGCCACCCCTCGCGCGCGCGGCGTGGCCAGGACCGGGTGGCGACTTCCCGAAGCCCGCAAGGCGCGCGCAAGCTCGTCGAGCCCCATGCGTGAGAAGGCCCCCCACTCCTCCTCGGGCAAGCGCGCCGCGATGCTACTTGCTACTTGGTCCGGTGGCGATTGACTGGAAACGGATTGCGACAGCACATCCACCAGATCCGGGCCGAGCAGGGTGTCGTCGTTGGACTTGCGCGCCAGCAGCGCCTGCAGTTCCTCGAAACGCCGTCGGCCAGCCTTGGTCCTGAACACCGGATAACGCTCGTCGGTGAACACCGAGGCGTCGAGTACGGCCAGGCTGGCCACATCGTTGGGGTAACTTCGGGTGAGCTCGACCAGTGCCCGCTGCGCGGAAAGGCCACGTTGGATGAACGCATGTGCCGCCGACACCACCGGCTGCTCGTCTTCATCGACGAAGCGACCCCCGCGGCGCGCTCGCCCGCGCAACAACACCGCGACGACCGCGGCAAGCGCGAGCAAGCCGATGACGATTCCGAGCAATGCCAGCATCCAGGTGGTGCTGGCCGGCAGGGTGACCTTGCCGACCTCGATCGCCCGCCGCTTCCCGTCCGTGGTCAGGTTCAGACGGATCTTGTGCGTGCCCCCGAAATTGCGCCAGCGCCAGGGAATCTCCAGGCGAACCCGCCGCATGTCCGCGATGGATTGTCCCAGCAGTTCGAGCGTCGATTGCACCTCGAGGGGCTGCTCGGTGTCCCGATGGAAGGCCCCGGAGATGGTGAGGTCGCGAAGATTCCTGGCGCTCTGCTCGGCGTCGGCTTCGGGCGCAGGGAACGAGACCACCAGCAGATTGACCCCGGCCTTGTCAATCTCGTCGGCCACGGCGGTAAAGTCGGCCGAGGCATCACCCGTCGTATCGTTGAAATCGCGCCCGTCGGTCACGACCAAGAGGACCTTGAATCGGCTGTCGTCGCTCGTCAGAGAGCGCAGGTCGACGCGGATGGCGTCGGCCAGGTTCGGTCGGTCCCCGGGGATATAGCCAAGATCGGGCAGTTGGGCGCCAATCTCGGAGGCCTTCAACTTGGGGATGGGCTGCCGCTTGCGACCGTAGAGGGTCGCGTAGACGTTGCTTCGCGCCGGGATTCGGTGGAAGAACCCGCCCACGCCCTGCAAGATGGCGTCGGAAATACCCGCCGGCACGTCCTTGACCCAAAGATAAACCAGGCCGACCGCCAGCGGAGACTTCCAAGCCTCGCTCGCTTCGGCCTCGGTCTGCGCGTAGTCGGAAAATACCTCCACCGATTTCGGCAAGGGGGCGGCCTGTCCGTCGACCTCGACATCGACCGACGAAGGTTTCAGCGTGGTGCCATCCTCCGAGATGCCCCCCACCAGGATGACCATCTCGCCCGCGTCGCGATCGACCGCGGGCGGCGAGACCAGAAACATAGGGGCGCCATGCGCGTTCGCCGCCCAAACCAAGGCCGCCAACGCCGACAGGGTCGCGAGCCGTCGCTGGCTCACGTTTCGACCTTTCCACTCGGGGAAAGCCACAGCGACTTGAACATCAGCTCGGTTCGTCCAACGCGCACGATATCGCCCTCGCTCAGCTCGGCGACCTCGCCCGGCGCCAGTTTGTGCGAATTGACGAAGGTCCCGTTGGCCGATGGCCCCGGCACCTCCCGATCGCGAATCGTGAACGCCTCGTCATGGCTGTCGCGCTTGGGCCGGTAAATCAAGGCATGTCCGTTGGAGACGAACTTGTCGTTGAAGTCGATCCACGTCTCCATCGACGTATTGCCCTGGGCGCCGCGCGAAAGGATCGTGACGGGGGTAGCCAGCTCCAGCAAGGCTCCATCGTGCTGCTTGTCGAGCGAGGACAGCACGACGAACCAGCCCAGGCTGATCCCCGGCGTGGGGGCCATGCCCTGGTCGTCGACGGTCGACATGTACATGGTCTTGGGCGATGCCATGCGGGGGCGGCAGTTGCCGCAGGTGGACCCCCAAGCCGCCAGCATGGGCTGGCCACAGTTGGGACAGGGCTGCTCCTCCGTCCGCGCCGGCGCCGCCATAGAGGCACGGTTTGCGTCCGGTGAGGATGTTTCACCGACCTTGCTCCAGGAGCCCTTGGCCCCAGGCTTACGCCGCGGTGCGGGACCACGCTTGCTCTGGGTCTGACCCGAAGGGATCCCTCTTTTGGGTTTATCGAACACGGGAAGCTCGCCGCTAGGGATGATAGGTTTGCGGACGGCGATGGTCAAACACCTATCGTAAAGAAATCAGCCACCTGAAGTATCATTCAGCAGCCCATGGGCAGCATCCTTCCCCACCTCATCGTGGTGCTCCTCGCGGCAGCGCCGACCGACCAACCCGCACCGCAAACGCCCGTGGGCCCCGAGGTAGCTGGGCCAACCCGCGGCACCTCGATCATCGTCGCCGGCCAACGCTTCGACGTGGGCCGAACCGTCGTGCTGTGGACCGACGACCAGGGCTTCGACGCGTATCAAGAGCGCTGCATCGACCAGACCGGGGGCTGCTGCGACTTCGACTCCGATCGCTACGGTACGCGCAAGGGACTGACCACGCGAACGATCGAGAACCTGCAGGCCATCGTGTCGCAGTTGGTGCTGCACTTCGACGGCTGCGTCAATTCGCGCTCCTGTTTCAAATCGATGCACAATCGTACCCGCCCCGGCGGCGGCACCGGCTGCGGATTGTCCGCGCATTTCATGATCGACACCGACGGGACGATCTACCAGACCCTGGACCTGGCGGAACGGGCCTACCACGCGGAACAGGAAAACTCGATCTCGGTAGGTGTGGAGATCTGCAACCGCGGCCGCTACAACCCCTCCGAGCTCAATAGGTTGCCCCCCGAGTGGCGCACGCGTCCCCACCACGACGTGGTGATCAACGGGTTCAAGTACGACGCCTACGATTTTCGTCCCGAACAGTACGAATCCATCATTGCGCTCACCCGAACCCTGCTGCGCGTCTTCCCCAAGATGAAGGCCGAAATCCCGGAGCGCAACGGCCAGGTCATCATGGACACGCTGGAGCATCCCCTCGATTTCCACGGCATCGTCGGTCACCTGCACGTGGATCTGGACAAGAAGAAATGGGATCCGGGCGCGCTCGACTGGAAACGCATCATGCGCGCCCTGCAAGGGTTCGTCTTTCCCGTCCAAATCCGCGCCTTCACCGAACTGCCGCGCACCCGTGACGATCTTCTGAGCGCGCGCCGAGCCGCTTTCTTCATCAGCGAAGATCGGGCCACCGGATTCTTCCCCCTCGCGCCCGGACGTATCTTCCACTCCGGGGTCCACCTCCACAGCAGAGCGGGCGCCCCGGTCTCGGCCCCCACGCAAGGCCGAATCGTGGCCGCGCGCAGGGCCGAGCGGGACGGGTCATCGACGTCGTTCGTGCTGATCCGCCACGACGTCGAAGTGGACGGCGAGACCATCACCTTCTTCTCGTTGCTGGCGCACCTGGCCCTGCCGGAGTTCGGCGACAGCAACCCGGTGCCCTGGATGCAGGCTCTCATGCAGCCCGACCGGGACGCCGAACGCAGAGCCATCGAATCAGGCACCGTCGCGTTGCTCGACGAAAGGGTGGAGCCGGGCGACCTCGTGGGGTACGTCGGCCGCGTCAATCGCGGACCCGAGCAGGGCGCGGAGTTGCATTTCGAGATCTTCACGGCGGACAGGCTCCCAGACGACATCGAGCGCGGCTTCCGCTATCTCAACGCGAGCACGGACGGCCCCATCGCCCGTCGTGCGCCTCTCGTGGCATTGATCGACAAGAACGGCGACGGGCAAGTGGACGAAGCAGAACTCACCGCCCTTTTCCACGGCAACGATCTGAACAAGCGCCAGGCCTTACGTCGCGCGGTCGTTCGCCATCGCCACGAGTGGGGTGACCGCACCACCCTGAACGAATTCGTCCGACTGCGCGAGCTTTCCGCGATCCCCGAGGCCGACCGCCGCCGGATCTACGCCATCGCCATCGCTCCCTACATTTTCTGGAACGACGCCCTGTCCGACCACGCGGGGCTGCCGCGCAACCAGGTCGTCTATTCCTACAACCCCCTCGCGTTCCTCCTGACACTGGCAGCGCGGGCCACCCACGTCGACATTCCCTGGCCGCGCGACACCCTCACCGATTCCTCCCTCGAACCCCGGCGCCTGGCCTTTGTCCCGGTGCGCGACTGGACCGAGCCCCCGACGAACCTTACCCACGAGCTGAAGCTGCCCCCCCTTATCGGCAGCGATCTCAAACCCAAGCGGCGCGATCAGATCCCGCTCATCGAGCTGCCACCAACCGACCAGCGGTAGCTAACGCCCGCCGAAAGTCGCCAGCACGGCCGCCAGCGAAGCCTGGCCCGATTCCAGTAGCTGCAATTGGGTTGGCGAAAGCGCCTGCGCGGCCTTTTCGTTGGCCGCGACCACGTTCGTCCGCAACGGCCAGAAGCGCTGACTCTTGTGCTCGGGATTGGCCAGGTAGGCCAACATCTGTGGCGGTGCCGGTCCGAGGGCCACGAGCAGGCGCGACTGGGTCCACATTACCGACGGCGCGACAGCGCCCTGACGTAGCTTCCTGCAGATCAATTCCAACCAGAACGCCCGCATACCATCGGTCGGGGTCGGGCATTCCACGGTCACGGTTTGTTTAGCCGACTCCGGTGGCTTGGTCGACGCCTGCTCGCAAGCGGTGGTGAGGGTATGGAGGGCGTACGCGCCGCCTTCGTTCAGGGCACCGATGGCCACGCGCAACTCGAAAAAGCTCGAACCCGCCAAAAGCTCGTCGAGCGGAAGCGCGGGAGCGCTCTGCTTCAAGGTCTCCTTCAGCCAATCGACCTGCGCGGCCAGATCCTGTGCGGACAGCCCGCGCGCCGCCTCGGCGACCGTCGCGGCTGCCTCATAGAACGGGCCGAAGATCGAAGGCAGGAGCGGCAGGGCTTCGTCCAGCTTGTGTGCTTCGAGCCTTACCGAAACGACCAGCGGGAAGTTCCTGCCAACCGCGTCCTCGCCCGGCATGAATCCGCCGACGAACGCGTCGCCGCCGGGTGCAATCAGGAGAAAGTGCGTGGGCTCATCCGGCAGCCGTGTGTGCTCGGCGTGAAGACATTCGACGCCCTCTTGAAACCATCGATCAAGCGCCGCCTGTTGAAAATCGCCGGCGTTGATGCGGACGAAATCGCGCTCGGCCGGGATCTTCCCATACAGGCCGGCAGCGGGCTCACGGATGCGAGGCAGGGAGTTGATGTACATGGCGACCCCGGCTATTTCCTGCAGGAACCGCCGCCGGCAGTGATGCTTCTCGGCAGCGCGAATTTCTGAAAGAGCTCGCGAATGTTTTCCGGCTTGAAATCGACCATGACTTTGCCCTGGCCGTTCGCCGCCGAAAATGTCAGCGAGACGTAGTCGCCGTTCTTCGCGGGATTCGCGCCCAGGCCGAGCAGGTAGAAGAATGCCCACTCGCCCTCGTCGCGCGGCCCGATGGCCTCGACTTCATCTCTCTTGACGAAGAGACGGAGGTTGGCGCGCCTCACGGGCCATACGAATTCATCCCAACGATCCACGGCATTGAGGCCAACGATCTTCTTGATGCCAAGGTCCAAGATGATCTTCGAGTACTGCACCGAAGGACGGATGTGCACACCCACCGGCAGGGAAACCTTCGTCGCATCCTTGGCGAAGAGCCGACCGCTCAAATCCGCCGCACGGGTGAGGAACTTGAGGAAATCCTCGCGGTAGTGAACCGCCGCGCCGTCCTTGAGTCGGAAGAGCGTCCCGACCTTTTCGATGTCGGCGGCCAGCGAATCGGTGAAGTACTGCCACAGCGTTCCGGTCGCCGGTTGGAAGAACTTCTCGATGTCGGCGATCTTGGCCTCGCCCTTGGGCCTGACGGTGACGAAGGGATACTTGCCCGCCAACAGTTGGTCGAAGGCCACGAACACTGTCTCGCACCACTTGCGGTTGGCCGAATCAGCGCTGGCGCCCACGACCGCGATCTCGGCGCCGAGCAAGGGCGGCATCAGGATCTTCTCGAGCATGCCCTGCTCCCAGCCCTGGTCGTCGTAGCGCGCGACGAGGTTCGACAAATTCGTGCGCTGGGTCCGGATGGCGTTCTGGAAGGTCTTGCCATCGGGCATTCCCTGATCGCCCATGGCGCCCGCAATCTCGGTCAGGATTTGCCCGTACTGCTCGAAGCCCGTGGGCTTGACCGAACCGAAGCGCAGCAGGCCCTCGAACGCCGTCTCGACCTGCTTGGGACCCGTCTCCCGGTCTTCTTCCTCTTCTTCACCCTTCTTTGCTCGCGGCCCCTTGATGCCCTTTTTCGCGGCCGCCTTGGTGGCCGCTCCCTGAAGCATCCCCATCGCCTTGTCGGCCAGCGACTCGTCCTTGAGAACCAGGTTCTCGCTGATGTTCTTCCAGGTCGCCTCGAAGGGTTTCTCGCTGTTGAGTTTCTTGATAAGGGCACGCGCCTCGTCGAGCGAGGTGGGTTCGCGCATCGACAGCGTGAGCAAGAATCGCTTCCAGGCGGCGATGTATTGCACGAAGTATTCCGCCTTGATCTTCGCGATGGCACTGGCGTCCTTGGTCTTGCGTTCCTTGCCGAGGATCCAGGAGTTTTCGTCGTCGTCCTGGGACTTTTCGAGTTGGCTGAGCCGCTTCTTCACCGCCTCGTAGCCCGCCGGGGTGAACGCGCCACGTACCGCGATCTCTTTCTTGTTCTTACCCTGCTGCGGATTGAAGAGAACCACCGCGCTGCCCAACAAATCGATGGGCTTGAGGTCGCGGGGCATGCTCGGATCGTTGATGACGTCGGCCAAGGGGTCGTCACCCGAGCCGATGAGGAGGGTCCGGGCGTAGTTCACGAACTTCTTGTCACGGTCGATCATGTCCGCCGGATCCGTGATACCGGAGGCGTAGAATCGGACCAGGTCGCCGAGCACTCGCGGCGCGCGCCCGGCGGCCGGCTGATTGGTCAGCATGACCCAACGCTCGGTGGCCTTGTTCGCCGCTAACTTCACCGCGGCCTCCCAGCGATCGGTGCGCGGGGTGGGCTCATCGGGTTGCTTGTCACGGGTGAGCAGGAGATGCAGCACCAGCGCATCCATCAGCTCGGGGCCGCCGAGGGCGCCCTGGGCGGCCTTGAGCAGGTCGGCGCGCAGAATGGGGCGCACCACCAACCTCTCCACGGCGGCATGCAATTGCTTGGTCACGCTCGCGCGTGGAAAAAGCGCCGAGCTACTGCCCCCCTCCGCCAACAACTTGGCCAAGTCCTCGATGGATTCGAGGGATTGGGCCGACACCAGCCCCAAGCCATCCTTGCTCGGGTTGGGGGCAGCCATCTTGTCGATGGCACGCAAGGCGGCTCTGGCGTAGGCGGAGTTGGTCTCATAGGAGCGAATAGGGAGGAAGAGAAAACCCGCCGCGAGCACGCAAGCGACGGCGGTGAGCCCGATCCTGCGCAGCCTTTCCTTGTGCATCACCCGCGTGCTACGCACCGCCGCTTGCTGATCGGGAAACACCACCCTGGTGAAGACGTCGCGCAGGAAGTAGCTCTTGGGCCTGGTGATGGCCACGGCCGCGGCCGCACGCCCGGAAACCCCGAACGCCGCGGCCATGTTCTGCATGACGCGGTCGATGGGCCTGCCCTCTTGCGTGCCGCTGGTGAAGTACACGCCGCGCAGGATGGGCGCGTCCTGGTAGACGTTCTCCGCGAAGAGCTCGGTGACCAGCGCCGACAGGTTCTGTCCGAAGGCTTCGAGCTGCTGCGAGAACTCGAAGATCTTGAAGCGCGCATCCACCCGGCGTTCTTCACACAGGCGCGTAAACGACCGCTGTCCGGCGATGTCGAACAGCTCCTGGAGCTGTCCCTCGAGAATTTCGGCCCGTTCATCCGGACTGGCCATGAGGGGGAGCGAAACGCCCCATATCTGCCCGCGCTCCTTGTCGCGCAGATCGCCGAACATCTCGATGAAGCCGGGAACGAGGTCGGTCTTGGTCACGAGCAGATAGACCGGCACCACCATGTCCAGGCGGCCCGTGACCTCGTCGAGGCGATCGCGAAGCGCCTTGGCCAGCACCGACATTTCCTCTTCGCCGCCCTCGAGGTCGAGCAAGCTGACCGCGAGCAAGATGCCGTTGACAGGCTTTTTGGGGCGGGTCTTGCGCAAGAGATCCAGGAAGGCCAGCCATTCTTCGTGGTCGTCGTCCTGGGTCGACCAGCGGCCTGCGGTGTCGAGGATGATGGCCTCGTTGGTAAGCCACCAGTCGCAGTTGCGCGTGCCCCCGACGCCCTTGACCTTGCCGCCCTTGGCGTACGGGAACTGCAGTCCCGAGCTGCGCAGCGCGGTCGTCTTGCCCGCGCCGGGCGGGCCGATGATGATGTACCAGGGAAGCAATCCCAGGGCGTCGCGCCCCTTGTGCCCGAGACGCGAGGACTTGAGGCCGGCGATGGCCTTCTGAAACTCCACCTGCATGGCCGTAATCTCGGCCTGCTGATCGGGCCGGATGTTCGACCTGCCCGACATTTCCCCGAGCCCCTGCTCGATGGCACTGGCGGCTTTGCGCGTGGCTACCGCCTTGTAGATGGCATAGCCCACCAAGCCCAGCACCACGACGGCGGTGACGATGATGGCCGCCCAGAACAGCGCGGAAACCCCGTGAAAGACGATGGCGGCCGCCCAGATCAGCGCGACGAAAATGGCACCGAAAATGTACTTGAGCACGGCGTGACCTCTAATGCGCTAGTTTGTCGACGCGAGCGGCGACGTCGGAGACTTGTTGATCGAACGACACGCGCAAACCCACGAAGACCGCGAGCGCCAGGGCGAAGATCCCAAGCGACACCCATAGTAAAAGATTGCTGCTCGCCCGGCGCACCATCGGCTCATCGGGTGGTTCGCCCGCGGGGGCCAAATCGTCCGGGGGTTCCAGGTGTCGTTCAAGCAGGTTGCGCACGCCATCGGCGATGCGCAAGAGCTCGACATCGCCGCCCGGGAACCCGTACTTGCCCTGGAAACCGAAGAGCAGGCACAGGTGGTACACACGCAGGACTTCGATGCGTCGCCCATCGCTGAGCAAGGCTTGCAACCGCGCGAAGAACCCCTCCCCCGCCACGTTCTCGCCGAAGTAGTGGAGCTGGAGCGGCTGGCTCATCCAGTAGGATCGCAGGGGTTCGGGGGTGTTGATGGCAACCTCGTCGGTGAGCGCGACGAGGGCGTAGACGATATCTTGGGTGTCCCTGTCGGGAACGCCATGCGTGCGCGCGCGATCCTTCAGGGCCTCGATGTATCCTCGCAGGCGGGTATGCACCGCCTCGGGCGAGGGCACTGGTCCGTCCAGTTCACGCAGCCGCGCGATCGCGGCGAAACACTCTCCGGTCAGCTCTTGAACCATGTCCGCCATGATGTCGCCACCTCAGCCTTTGCTCGGGATGCCGTAAAGCTCGACCTTCACCTGGGACGGGTCGAACGGTGGGGGCGCGTAGATCGCCACCTTGCGCTCGGCGAGCACGTGTCGCCAGTGGTCGATCGACGTGTCCATGAGGAAGTAGACCACCCCCGGCCGCACCGGAATTTCCGCGGGCGGCCGGTGGGTGACTTGCAGGGGAACGCCTCGGGTCGCGGCCCGCATGAGGAAGGGCAATTGGGTCCAGGACGCGATCTTGGTACGCCCTGCCAGATCGCGTGCAATCTGTTCCACGGGCAGGGAGGACACCGCGCCCAGCACGAACTGCTGGCACTTGAGAATACGTTCGTCGTTGAGAGTGCCGACGTGAATACCCTCGTGGATCTCGATGGGCACGCGCACGCACAGCTCGCGCAGGTTTGCGCGCAGAAGCCCGGTCAGCAGGGCGAACAGTTCCTCGAAGGTCGAGCGTAGGTCGGTGTAGACGAAGGGCGGGAAGGCCGAGGGATCGGTGTCTATGGAGAACGTCGAGAGCTGCCCCGCGCTTTGGATCAGGAACAGGTACAGCTCGCGCGGGCTGAGATCGCCGTTGCGACCCGCGTGCACGAGGAATGGGATCGTGGCGTTGAGCGCCGAGAGTTGCAGATAGCGGGTCACGTCGTTGGCCCCGAACTCGATGGACGCCGAATCCCGCTGTTGTCGTTCCGCAGACAGCTGGCGCTGCTTGGCTACCATGAGGGCAAGCAAACGCTGGACCGCGCCCATCAGGAAGGGCGAGGCCGCAATGGTCAGCACCGAAGGAATATAGGCGTCGCTGACTAGCAAGGCTCCGCCGGCGTCGCGCACGACCTCGGCGATCTTGATCGATTCGTAATCGTCGCGCGCCTCGTTGCCGAACAGGACGGTCAGGTTGCGTTGGGCGAAGGCCATGGTCAGATCCGCGGCCTCGCCGGTCATGTCGACGATCTTCTGGCTGGCGCTGCGGAATCGGGTTCGGATCGCGGCCTTTCCGGCCGGCGCCTTGCCGTCGCCCGCCACCTCGGCGGCTACCGACGGCACGCCCTCGCGCTCCTTGGGCACGGCCAGGAACACCTCCAGCGCGGACAGCGCCGGGGGGAAATTCGCACCGATGGGCCGTGCCGATGGCGCCTCGGGATCGCCGGCCTTGAAATCGAGCGGCAGCCCGTCGGGCAGAACGCCGGAGAATCGGCTGACCACGAGCTGATCGGCCGCCAGCGCGCCCGCATCGACCTGCACCGCCGAGATGCCCCAGCTAAGCGAGGTGGTCGCGGCCAGACGGCAGTCCAGCATGCGCTCGTGGTACAGGTCCGCCTGCTGCAAATGCTGGGGCGAAACCAGCATACCCTCCGACCAGACGACGCGTTGAATACCCTTCATGACCTACACCTCATCGCATCTCGACCCGGCTGCCTTCCAAGGTGAACTTCAATTGGGACGCCGCCAGCGCGGCAGGCGTTGTAACCTTGCCGTGGCAATGCTGCGGATCCGGGGGTGGGAGCTTGCGGATGGCTCGCCACGACGGCCCAACCGGGCGCCGGAACATCGCCACCACCGCCAGGTTGGTGGCACCCTCGCCGCGCACCAGGACGGGAGCCGCCTTGTCCCCAGGATAGAGGGTCAACTCCTGTACGGAGACGAAATCATCGCCTAGCACGGCTCGATCGTTGTCGAGGATGCGGTCCAGACTGGATTCGATGAGCTTCTCGGTGTCTTTGAGTTGGTAGATTCGCACCGTGGTCGCGAGCGATTCGCCGTGGTCACCGGGGTTCAGCAACGGCGAGGCGGTGATGCTGACACGGATGGGCTCAGGCGTCGTGCAAGGCGACGGCGGCGGTGGCGGCTGATGCGCGCACGCCCCGAGCCACACGACGGCACTGGCCAAGACAGCGGACTTCAAGGAGGTTTTGTTCATGGTCAGGAGTCAAGGAGCTTGCCAGCATCACGTGTCATACGCAACAGCAACCGAGGCTGGCCCAGTCAGCCCGAACAGCCGCTCGCCCTCGACGGTCAGAGGTTCGTGCTGCTTGGCGGATGCGGTGGCTGACCGAATGGAGGCCTGTCCCTGCGCGGGCGACGTTCCCCGGCAGCTCTGTCATTCCCTCGGTCCAGCGCCGGCCACACCCGCGCGTTCGTCGAGGGCTTTCTAGTTCAGATCCCTTGTTTCGCCGGGCGCGAACAGGGTAGGTTCTGACCCCTAGATGCCCCCCTCCCCCGAGCCAAGGTCCGCCCGCTACTGCCGTTTCGTCTCTCGTCGCGCGGGGGCGATTCTCGTCGTCGCCCTGCTGATCTTCGCGGGCGCGGCGTTCCTGGCCTCGAAGCTGGAGCTCAAGACCGCGTTTTCCGAGCTCCTCCCCAGCGACGATCCCGGTGTCGTGGCCCTCGACAAGACGCAGGCGCGCATGGGGGACATGTCTTTGCTCCTCATCGGTATACGCTCGCCCGACCGTGAAGCAAACCTGCGCTACGCGGAGAAGATCACCGAGAAGCTAAGAGAACTGCCGAAGAGCGTCGTCTCGCTCGCCACCTACAACGTGCGCGATCTCAAGAACTTCTTCGAGAAGAACAAGTGGCTGTACGTTTCCGAGGACGACCTGGTTGCCATCCGGGACCGTTTGCGCACCGAGATCTCGAAGCGCAAGAACCCGCTGCTTGTCGACCTTTCCGACGACGACCAGGAGTCGGTCGAGGCCATGCGCCAGCGTCTGAGCAAGCAAGATCGACTGGACGGACAATTCCCCGATGGCGTGTTCAGCAACAAGGACGGTACCTACGTCTGGATCGCCGCGCTTCCTCCGGGCGGCATATTCGGCGAACGCGGCGGGGAAGGCATCTACCAGGCCGCAACCAAGCTCATCCAGGAGAACGATCCCCATGCCTTCCACCCGCAGATGACCGCATTCATCGGCGGCCCCGTCGCCACCGCCATCGCCAGCCGCGACGCCGTCGAAAGCGACATCCTGTGGGTCTCCATCACTTGCCTGGTCATCGTGGCCATTTCCATCGCGCTCTATTTCCGACGCCTGCGCTCCCTACCGCTCATCGCGACCTCGGCCGTGATCGGCACCGTGATGGCGTTCGCGGTGGCCGAGCTGGCCTTCGGCTACGTCAATTCCTCGACCGCGTTTCTCGGCTCCATCATCCTCGGCAACGGTATCAACTACGCCATCATCCTCATGTCGCGCTACGAGGAAAACCGAGCCGCGGGCCAGACGACCCTCGTGGCCATGGAGGGTGCGATCGCCGGTGTCACCCGCGGAACCGGCGTGGCAGCAGTTTGCGCATCGGCGGCCTATGCGACGCTGATGTTGACCAAGTTCCGAGGATTCTACCAGTTCGGCGTCATGGCGTCCTTGGGCGTGCTGTTCTGCTGGGCTCTCACCTTCACGGTCCTACCGTCCATCTTCTTCCTCATGGATCGGCGCCCTTCCACGAAGAGTGCGTCGCCCGCCAGGGCTCCCTTCAACCTCTCCCTTCTGGGCCGGTGGATTGGCAAGCACCCACGCAGCATCGTGCTCGCGGCCGCCGCCCTGACGGCCTTCTGTTGCCTTGGCCTGCTGCACTTCGCGGGGGCACCTTTCGAGTACGACTTCCGCAAACTGAACGCCAACCTACAAAGCACCGAGGATTCGAGGCAGTTCAATCAGAACATGGAGAAGCTCTTCGGCCGCTGGCCCTCGCCCACCATCGTGCTCGCCGACACCGTCCAGGAAGTGGAACCCATCCGCGCCGCCATCTGGAGGCAAGACGAGTCCGAACGGGTCATCGGCCGGGTCGTCACCATCAACGACGTGCTGCCGGGACCCCCCGCAGTTCAGGAGCGAAAACTGGCACTTTTGCGGCAGATTCGCAAACTGACCCACGATCCCGCCGTCGAGACGCTGGGTGCAAAGGAACGCAAGCAACTCGCCCAAATCGACATTCCCGACAACCTGCGGGTCTTGACCCCCATGGACATCCCGTCCCTGGCCCGCCGCCCGTTCACCGAGGTCGACGGCACCATCGGCCGCGTGGTCCTGGTCTATCCCATCGAGCAGAACTTCTCGGTCTGGAGCGGCCGCGACCTGCTCCGCCTCGCGAAGGTTCTGCAATACCTCCATCTTCCGAAAGAGAACAAGACCCTCGCAACCTCCGGCAGCGCGGTGGTGTTCGCGGCCATGATCCGCTCCATCCTGCACGACGGCCCCCTCGCCACCGTGGCGTCGCTTCTGGTCGTGGTGCTGTTCTCCTTCCTCATCATGCGACCTCGATCGGCCGCCCTGTCCGCCGTCGCGACCTTACTCGTGGGTGTGATGTGGATGGTGGGCATCGCGGGAATCGCCGGGGTCAAGATCACCTTCCTGAACTTCATCGCCCTGCCGATTACCTTCGGGATCGGCGCCGAATACGGGCTCAACGTGGCGCAACGGTACCGCGACGACCACGACATGATCCGTGCCGTCGGTTCGACCGGCGCCGCGGTCGCGCTCTGCTCCTGGACCACCATCGTGGGCTATGGCTCGCTGCTTGCCGCCAGCAGCCGTGCCCTGCAAGGCTTCGGGATGATGGCGATTCTCGGCGAAATCTCGTGCCTTTCCGCCGCCCTGCTCACGTTGCCCGCTATCGTGTTGTGGCGGTCCCAGCGTCGCCGCTAGCGCCGGTTGCTCTACACGCCGAGAACCACGATCACGCGGACGTCCCTGGTTCCGAGGCCGTTGCCGACATCGAAGCCGACGAGCGGGATCGCTACGCTGCGGAGGAAGAAGCGCAGGCCGACGCCCGCCGAGGTGTGGATGTCGCGATTGGCGCGAAACCCCTGCAGCAAGTACTCGGGTGGCAGGTACTGACGTCCGTCCTCGCGCTCAGCGTAGTAGTACCCGATGATTGGCGGGAGTCGTCTGAACCAGATTGCGGCTGCGTCGTTGAAGACGAGGCCGCGCACGTCCAGGCTGCCGATGCTGAAGAGGGGGAAGAGATACTCGACCTGCGAGTGCAGGTGGGTATCGCCCTGGAACTGCCGGTAGAGGTAGCCGCGCAGGTTGGTTCCTCCGGCGGAATTCTCGCACCAAAGGGGCAGGTCCTCCCCCGCGATGCCGCCGACGCGAATGATGAGATTGTGCCGCTTGAAGAAGCGAATTCCATGCTCGTAGGAAACGCTGGCCTTCCAGTACTGAAGGGTCGACTGGTTTCCCCAGCGCGGCGCCCCGTATTCGAACCCGAACCCCAGCGCGTTGCCGTACATGATGGCGTGCTCGCGGGCGCGGAAGTCGAAGGTCAGGTTGGCGGAAACGTTGCCCCGGCGCGCGCTCGTGGTCGCGGGTAGTGGCGGATCGCCAAGCGCCGAGGCTGCATAGGGGTTCTTGGGATCGGGCGTGGACCAGAGCACCTCGTTCTGTTCGATGTTCCACCCGACCGAGGTGCGCACCTTGCGGAACCAGGCCACGCCCGCGGTGATCTCGAAGCCATACGTGCGCAGCTTGGTGTTGCGCATGGGTTCGAGCGGCATGTCGGTGTAGTTCGCGTTGCTGTACTCCGGGATGATCTGGGACTGGTACTTGCCCTTGAGGGTGAAGAAGCCCCACGAGCCGAAGAAGGCCGGATCGTCGTAGGCGGCGATGACTCCCGAGTCCACGTTCGAGATGCGTCCACCGATGAGCCCGCGCTTGCCTCGGCCGAAAAGATTACCGTGGGCGATGAGTCCACCCGCCGAGATGTTGCCCGGTGAGTACGAGAACATGGGCAGCGGCGCCCAGGGAAATTTCTCGTGCACCACGATGACGATGCGCACGCCCACGCCATGGGGCTCCCAGTATACGTTCACGTCCGCGAACATGCCCGAGGTGTACAGGCGTTCGCGCGCCTTATCGAGCGTGTCGGGCAGGAGCGGATCCCCGATCGAGAGCCCGGCGATGGAGCGGACGGTTTCCTCGTTGGTCCGCACCGCATTCACGACGCGTACGTCGGTGATGACCTCCTGCTGAGCTTGGGCGTAGGAAGAAGCAAAAATAGCGAGCAGGGCGAAGGCACAGGCATGACCGCGCATGGGTGGCGCAAGTCTACCAGGCGGACGCGCGCGATTGCACCTGCAAGCGCACGCGCGTACCCCGCGCCCTCCCCGACGCACAGTCGACGCCTCACCGACGTCGTCGGTAGAGGTGCCGCTCGACCTGTCTCTGCGCCCTCGGCAGATCCGCTCGTCGGCGGCGGCAAATCGGTCTGGGGAATGGCAAGAATCACATTCTCGTGAAGCGGGCGTTGCGCCGCGAGTACGTCTTCGCATCGCCGGGTGGATGCAGTTCACGCCCACCGACAGTGACCGTGAACGCACGATCCTCACTGCGGTTGACACGCCCCTCATCTAACGCTGGCCGCTATCGTCACTCGACTCGAAACACGTCGGGGAGAATGAGTCCGCCCGCACCGCCAGTGAGAAGGAGGGGCAAGGCGCACATGCGTGGCGAAGGTCAACCGGCAAGCGACGACTTTCCAACATTGGTTTCCTCATGGCAGACGGATTTCCTGGGCTGGCGATCCGGTCCGAGCTGTGCATACCCTTGGCGCATGGCTGCCGCGCGCAAGGTGTTGCTGTTCATTCCCAACCTCCAGCAAGGTGGGGCGGAACGGCAGATCCTCGAGCTCGCGAACAGGCTGCCGAGCAAGTTCGACCCGGTGCTGTGTCTGTGGCAGGACGTGATTCACTACCGCGATCTCCTGCCGCCGGGAAAGGAGCCGATCATCCTCGGCGTCAAGCGCATGGGACGCAAGGGCCTGCGTCGTTTCGAAAAGACCTTGCGCGAAGTGAAACCGGACATCATGCACAGCTATCGCGACAAGGCGAACTTCTGGGCTCGCCTGGCCCTGCGCAACGCGCCCGTTCCCGTGGTCATCACCAGCGTGCGCAATCGCGCGATAGAGCTGAGATATCTGCTGACCGAGTGGTTCCTTTCCCGTCGTTCCGATCGCGTGCTCACCAATTCCGAGGGCGTCCGGCGGGAACTGACACGCTGGGCGCGCGTGCCGGCATCCAAAGTGCAGGTCATCCATAATTTCGTCGACCTCGACAGGTTCCATCCTCCGAGCGCAAACGAACGTGCCGAGGCACGCGCTGGTCTTCACCTCGCGGACGACGAAGTGGCATTGCTGGTTGCAGGGCGCATCGGCTTCCAGAAGCATCAAATGGGCCTCTTTCGCGCCCTCGCCAGACTGAAACGGCAGGGCCGTCTTTCGGTCAAGGTGCGCGTTTTTCTGGCCGGACGGGAGCGGGATCAACTCTACGCCAGGCTGGCATGGCGATTGGCCAGTCGTCTCGGTGTACACACGCACCTCGTCCGTCTGGGCGTCGTGACCGATATGACCAGGCTGTACCACGCGGCCGACGCGCTCGTGCTCCCTTCGCTGTGGGAAGGATTGCCCAACGCCGTGCTCGAAGCCCATGCCAGCGGACTTCCGGCCGTGGTCTCGCACGCCGCCAATGTCGACCGAATCGTCTTGCACGGCGAGAGCGGGTTCGAGGTGCCGACCTTCCGCATGCGTGCGCTGGCCGAGGCCATCGGTCGCATGCTGGACTTGCCGGCGGAGCAGCGGCGACGGATGGGACATCGGGGTCGTGCACATGTGGCTGAAGCCTTCAGCGCCGAGTCTGCGCTGGCGGAAACGGTCGCACTCTACGACTCCCTGCTGGCACAGAAGGGACTGGCCCCATGTGTGGAATAGCCGGTATTCTCGCCAGCGATGAGGGCAACCGACCCGATCCCGCCGTGCTCCGGCGTTTCGCCGCGGCCATGATCCATCGCGGGCCCGACGGTGGCGGTTTCTTCTTCCACGGACCGGGCGCGCTCGCACATCGGCGATTGTCCATCGTGGATCTAAGCACGGCTGGGTCGCAACCCATGACCAACGAAGACGGCAGCGTGGCCATCGTGGTCAACGGCGAGATCTACAACCACCGCGAGTTGCGCGAGGGTCTCGAGCAGCGCGGGCACCGTTTTCGCAGCAACAGTGATTCGGAGGTGGTGGCCCACCTGTACGAGGAAGAGGGATCACGCGTTCCCGAGCTTCTGCGCGGCATGTTTGCCCTGGCCGTGTACGACGTGCGGAAGCGCCGTTTGTTGCTGGCCCGCGATCGATTCGGCGAGAAGCCTCTCTACTACACGCGCCTTGCCACAGGGTTCGTCTTTGCTTCCGAGCTGGGTGCCTTGCTGGCCGAACCAGAGGTTGCCGCAGATATCTCGTACTCGGCGCTCGACCTCTACCTCTCGCTGCAGTACGTGCCCGCGCCCGATAGCATCTTCGCTCAGATCAAGAAGCTGCCCGCCGCTTGCCTCCTTGAAGTGGGTTGCGGTGAAGAGCCCCAGGTGCGGCGCTACTACGAGCTTTCCCATGCCCCCATCCACGCCGGTCTCGGCGAGGCGGAGGCGGCGTTGCGGGTGCGCGAGAAGGTGGAGGCGGCCGTGCGCATGCGTCTGATGTCCGACGTGCCGCTCGGCGCCTTCCTGTCCGGCGGACTCGATTCGTCGATCGTCGTGGCGTGCATGGCCCGCGCGAGCAGCAAGGCGGTGCAAACCTTCTCGGTGGGCTTCGTGGGCACCGAACTCGACGAACTTCCCTTCGCTCGCGCCATCGCCCGCCGCTACGGCACCGATCACCACGAACTGGTGGTCGAGCCCGACATGACCCGATTGCTTGCCAGCATCGTGCGGCACCACGGCGAGCCCTTCGCCGACAGCTCCTCGCTGCCCACCCGCTACCTGTGCGAGATGACCCGCCAGCACGTCACCGTGGCCCTTTCCGGCGACGGCGGCGACGAGGCCTTCGGCGGCTACCGTCGTTATCGATGGGGCGCCTTGGCCGGCCACCTGGCATCCTTGCCAACGCCGCTGTCCCATGTGGTGCGAGGCCTTCTGCGAATGGTGCCGACCGCACGGGCCCACGGGGTGCGCGACCTCGGTCGCCACCTGGCCTCGGGGGAGGCCGCGCGCTACCTGTCGCTCATCGACCACTTCGACTGGGACGACCGAGACCGTCTCTACGGACCTGCCCTGCGCGAGACCCTGGCCAGCGACGCGGCGCTGGGACTCTTTCGCCGCACCCTGGATGCCAGTGCCGCGCGCGACGAGGTGAGCCGGTTCTGCGACCTCGACATGCAGACCTATCTTCCCGACGACATTCTGGCCAAGATCGACATCGCCAGCATGACCTTCGGCCTCGAGGCGCGGGCGCCCTTCGTCGACCACGAGGTGATGGCGCTGGGGGCGTCGCTTCCAGGGCACTTCAAGCTGCGGCATGGACAGGGCAAGTACATCCTCAAGAAGGCCTTCGCCGATCTGATACCGGCCGAGATTCGCGACCGGAGAAAGAAGGGTTTCGCCCTGCCCTTGCGCGGCTGGTTCGCGGGGCCGCTGCGCGCGTTTGCCCGCGAACGTCTGCTCTCGGCCGAGGCGCGGGGGCGCGGCCTCTTCGAAATGGCAGCGGTCGAGCGCCTGCTCGCGCGCCATGCATCGGGCGAAGATCACGGCGAGCGCATATGGAATCTTCTCGTGCTGGAAGAATGGCAGCGCGAGATGGTGGACGGGCGGGCACGCTTCCAGGCACAGGTGCAGGAACGTGCGGTGGCCCTGGCACGAGAGGAAGCGACGCGGGCCCAGGTAGTCGTGCGTTGAGATCCATGCGGGTGGTTTTTTTCGTGCAAGGGCGAGAGGTGCCAGCGGCGCGATTCCGCGGCTGGGCCATCGCCCATGCCCTGGCCGCGGATGGTGTCGAGACCCAGGTGCGAGCGCCGGTCCCCAGCGTCTACGGCGATGTGGGATGGGCGGCGCGGGTTCCCGGGCTTCGTTCCATCCTCGTCCCGGTGTCGGCACTTTACCGCCTGGGACAGCTTCGCAATCTCGCTGCCACCGACGTGGTCTTCTTCCAGCGGCCTCTCACCGAGCTGCCGACCCTGGCCCTCGAGCGCCTGGCCGCGAAGTCGCGGCGAACTGTCTTCGATTTCGACGATGCCATCCACCTCAACTGGCGCGGGCGAGAGAAGCTGAGGCGCATGGTCGAACTCGTCGATCACGTCATCGCCGGCAATCGCAACCTCGCCGATGCCGCAGGGGCACCGACCAAGACCGTGGTCATCCCCACGGCCGTCGACACCAGGCGCTGGGTCGCGCAACCGCCGCGCCCCACCCGCGAGCGCGATGTCGTCGTGGGCTGGACCGGCCTGTCGGGCAACTACCGTCATCTGGCCGTCGCGGCCGCGCCGATCGCCCGCGCCCTTCGCCACACCGGAGCCCGTTTCCTGGTCATCTCGGACCGGCCGCCACCCGCCGCACTGTCCGATCTGCACCCGGAATTCGTACGCTGGAGCTTCGACGGCGAGATTGCGGATCTGGCGCGCCTCGATGTCGGGGTCATGCCGCTGCCGGATGGGCCTCGCGAACGGGGCAAGTGCGCCTTCAAGCTCATCCAGTACATGGCCCTCGGTCGCCCGGGCGTGGCCTCGCCGGTGGGCGCAAACGCCGAGGTGGTGCGCGACGGAATGGATGGTTTCTTGCCGCGCAACGATTCGGAATGGGAAGAGCACCTGATGCGCTTGATTCGAGAGCCAGAGCTACGGGCAGAACTGGGACGGCGCGCACGCGCACGCATCATGGAGGCGTATTCACTCGCCGCGGTCCTGCCTAGCTACCGCGCGCTGCTGTGCCCGACCGGAGCTGCCATTGCCTAATATCCGCAAGGACAGCGACGATGCAGTCCGAACCGCCGACGTGGCCCATGCCGCGCGTAGCGGCGTGGTGCAGGTTCTCACCATGATGGCCCAGGCCATCCTCCCCTTCGCCCAGGTGGTCCTGGCACGGCTGTTCGGCGCCACCGTGTTCGGCCTATACCAGAGCACGCTGGCCATCGTCGAGGTGCTGACCCGCGGGGGAACCGGCGGTGCAGACAAGGCCATGCTTCGCTACGTTGCCGCCGCGCGCGCGCATGAAGATCGCGCAGCCATGTTGTCCGCCTTGGGCACGGGGATACGCTTGGCCAGCGCCATCGCGGGCAGCTTGGCCGTACTTCTGATCCTGGCCGCGCCCTGGATCGCGAGCTGGTTGCACGAGCCCGAGCTGGCTCGCTCCTTGCCGGCAATGGCTCCGGCCGTGCTGTGCACGGGACTCGTCTACGTCCTCATCCAGGCCAGCCTGGCCAACAAGTCAACCCGCCCCAACCTCCTGGTGCGCGGGCTGTGTGAGCCTATTTTCCTGCTGCTGGCGGGCCTCCTCGCCGCCGTGGTGGGCCGCGGACTACTGCCGCTGGCAGTCGCGCATGGGATCGCCGCGGCCTGCACGCTGTGCGCGGCGGTCTTGGTTGTGGGTCGGCAGCTCGGGCCTGGCGAGATTCGCCGTGCCTTGCACTCCCCGCGCTTTCCGGGCCTGGCGGCCTTTTCCCTGCCCCTCGGCGTTGGCGAAATGGTGAACGGCGTTCTCCAGCGCGCCGACATCGTGATGCTCTCGGCGTTCGTCGGCGCGCGCGCGGCCGGCATCTACGCTGCCGCGGAATTTCTGGGGCGAGCGGTGGCCAACATCCGCTATGCTTTCGACAGCATTGCGGCCGCGGTGCTGTCCGAGGCCCTTCACCGGGGCGAGCGCGAACGCCTGCGCTACAACCTGGCGCTCATGACCCGCTGGGTGGCCACCGTGTCCGCACCTATGGGTGCCATGGCCATCGCTCTGCGGGTTCAACTCCTGGGGCTCTACGGCGCCGAATTCGTGGCCGGCGCGACCGCCATGATCGTGCTCGTGGCCAGTCACCTCATCAACGCCACCTTGGGGCTCACACCTTGGCTCCTGATGGTCAGCGGACGCTCACATCTCATGCTGGCCGGCAATCTGATATGCGCCACGCTCAACATCCTGCTTGGCGTGATTCTCATCCCGCGCTACGGAATCCTGGGCACGGCGTGCGCCGTGGGCACGACGGTCTTGTTCTTCCAGACCCTGCTACTGTGGTGGACTTGGCGAAAGGAGCGCGTCCATCCCTTCGAGTGGCGCCTCGGCAAGCCCTTCGTTGCCGCTGCGCTGATGCTGCTGGCCCAGCACCTCATCGGCCGGCAGGTGTCCGGATTTCTGGGCGTTGTCCTGGTCTGCACCTCGGGGATCGCCGTCTACGCCGTGAGCCTCGTGGCTTTGGTTCTGCCGAAAGAAGAGCGCGCTCTGCTTGCGAAGGTACGAACCAGACTGACTGGCTAGCCCCCCATGGAGACGATGTCGCCTCGTCGGGGCTTTTCCATCCTGAACGATAGATGCCGCCGCGCTAGGACCCTTGAGGCGCGCGCGCTAACATCGGGGTTCTTATCCGATTCCACACCATGAAGAATCTATCTGTCATTTTCGCCTTCGTGATCGCATTGCTGACGGGCCAGGTCGCACGTTCTGAAACCATCCAGGCTCCCGAGGGTGGTAGGCCCGTCCCACTGGGCAAGAATCGTATCCTGTGCGGAGAATTGCCCAAGGGTTGGACCGCCACGGCCGACCTGCGATCGGTGCGACCGCCCGAGACCGCCAACGAGTCGAATCGCGCGATCGAGATCCGCGTCGCCGCGGCCTCGGAAAACTGCGCGCGCACGCCATCCGCGTTGACCTTGCTCGCCACTTCGCCCTGGCCCGCCATCGACGCTGCAAGCGTCAACTTCTACCCAGACGAGGGCAGGCTCGACTTCAAAGGGTTGCGCCTAAATCAGAGCCAGATCGTCTGGCAAGCGGGACATCGCAGCGGTCGCGAGACCTGTCTCGAGCCGACCTCGGTGGGGAAGATTCAACAGTGCACGATTCCCCTCGAACGAAAGCTTCCCGCAAACACCGTGCTGCGCTGGCTGCCGGCCAACGCTACGGATGGTCCTGACGTGACCACCTTCGACCGATTGGGGCAGCGGGTGGATCTTTCAACGCTGACGCTCCGTCCCGCACGCGTGGTCATCGGACAGGTTTTCACCGCGTCGGAATCCGTGGATGTTTCACAGGGATTCGGCGTCCTTCCCCTTGCGCACCCCGAGACCGTCGCCAGCGTCGACTGCGGTCTGGCCCGATGCGAGCTGGGCGATGGCGGCGTCATCGTGCGCAGCGTGCCCGCGCTGGCGACCCAAATTACCGTCACCGTCCGATTGTCACCGCGATTCGCCTTCCGGCACGGCGACCGGACCGAAACCAGCACGAGTGGCAACTTCGCCCTCTTGCGCTGTCCCCTCAGCGTGGTTTCCGGACCGCCCCTGCGCGACGCGGACGAACCGAAGATACTGATCAAGGTGGCGGAACGCTGCCGCAGCAACGTCCAACTACGCTGGTCCGTCGGCACGGAGCCCGCCGAGGTGGTTCGAGATCTTCATACCACCGATGGCGATTACGTCCTCCTCAAGACGGGACAGCTCGCGGGCGGGAGCGTCACCGTCACGGCGACGCGTGCGGATTCGGGGGCGGGTGTGGTCGGTACCGTGACCACTCCGACCATGTCGGCACCGCGGCCGCAATCCACGCTTGAATTGCCCGGCTATGGTCCCATCGATTTCATTCCCACCAACCGCGAGGCGTTGTTGTCGGTCGGCGGCGTGGCGCACGCGAGGCTCACGCCTCTTGGCCTTCCAGGCGCCTACACCGTACGCACCGACAAGGGCCGCACCTTTCTGCGCGGCGACCGCAACAGCGGGGGATTCGTGAGCCTACGCTACGCCTATCGTCGCGAAGACCTGCCCAAGGGTTTCAGTGACGTGAAACTCGCCGTGGTCGAGGAAACCGTGCAGCGGCCCCTGCGCGAAGCGAGTGTCCCCGTGTCCTTCGATGCCTCGTCGACCCACAAGGCACCGATAGCAGAATTCCTCTGCGCCGACGCCAAGGGCGTATCCCATGCCCTCACCCCGGGCAAGCCGGCGCGCATTCCCTTTTCGGCCCGCCAGACCTGCCGGGTGATCGTCCATCAAGAACGCCTGTTACCGGAAGATGGCGAGCAAGAGGTCGTTCTCGAAATCGAAATCACCAAGGCCAGCGGCGGCAAGCGCTCGGACGCCAGCGTGAATGAGCGCATGGTGCTCCGGCCCGGCGGCGAACCGCGCATTTTCTATCTCAAGGGCATCGTCGAGCAGTTCGACCAAATCTCGGTTCGACTATCCCACGTGGTCGACGAAAACCGGTACGTGCTGAGCGCCACCGGGAAGAAAGAACCACCCTCGGTGCAGTGGTCGGCGACGATCGAGGGTGGGCGGGTTCGCCTCTACGTCAGCCTCAACGTCCCGGCTGGCCTTTACCGCATCAACGAGCCGGCGGCTTCGCTGACACTCAACTTTGGCGTGCTCGGGCGCCTGACGTGGCTCAGCCGCGAAGGCAAGGAAGGCCTCCTCGGATTGGAAACGGGCGTGCTCGGGGCAAGCCTGATTCCCCAGCAGTACAACGGCAACCCCGCTTTCCCTCCCACCCTGGTCACCTTGCTTGGGCTCGGCCTGCGCGTGGAGGTCGGTCAGGGCGCGGCGGTTGGGGTCCATCTGTGGGGCGCCTACGAATTCCGCAGCACTTATACCTATACCCCGACGGGCGGCACTGCTCGTAATGCGACCCACTGGTCGCTGCTCTTCGGCCCCAGTATTTCGATTGGAAACGTGGGCACGAATCTCTGACCTTCCTACGGATCGGCCTCCCTCCCGTTCCCGTTCCCGGCTGCTGTTGGGTTTCGGCGCCTGGGGGGCGACGACAGGACCGGAAACGGGAGCGAGGCCGATGCCCGCTCACACGATGCACTTCAATCCTCGTCGTCGTCCGCGGGCCGGCGCGAGGACTTGAAGTCGAAATCGAGCTCTTCGGCAAACATCTCGCCGAGCATGTCATCCATGGAGCTGCTGAGCCCGTCGGCCCTGCGCAACTCTTCCCGCTCGAATTCCTCGAAAGTCCGGTAAATTCTCTGGTCGCCGTACTTCATGTCTTGGTTCTCCTCGGTCGCATGGGGTTGAAGGGAGATGAACTACATGTAGGTAGAAGTAGTACGACGTCTGTGTTTGTAGTCAACTTTTCGCATGCATTTTCCAGGATTCCCTTCCGGCCACGAGCCGCGGACGAAGTTGAAAACCTCATGGCGTTGATGCTAGGAGGGTGCACCCCAACGCCTGGGCGACGACACTTCATGGGCCGGGTCATCGCGGTTGCGAACCAGAAGGGCGGCGTCGGAAAGACGACCACCGCAGTCAATTTATCGGCCTCACTCGCCGTGGCCGAGAAGCGTGTGCTTCTCGTGGATATGGATCCACAAGGCAACGCCACCTCGGGACTGGGGCACGCGCGCCAATTGGCAGGAGCCGAGGGCGGCAGCGTGTACGACGTGCTGATCGGAAGAAAGAGCATCGCCGCGGTCACCCGCGCCACCGAGCTGCCCTTTCTCAAGCTGGTGCCCTCGGGCCAGGACCTGGCGGGCGCCGAGATCGAATTGGTTTCCCTGTCCGGCCGCGAGATGAAACTGCGCGATCCCCTGCGGCTGGCGGCCCCGGACTACGACTTCATCATCATCGACACCCCACCCTCGCTGGGCCTGCTCACCCTGAACGCCCTGTGCGCCGCCGACGGCGTGCTGGTGCCCTTGCAGTGCGAATACTACGCGTCTCGAGGGACTGTCCGATCTGCGCGCCACCGTCGGTCTGGTCGGGCGCTCGCTCAACCCGGGCCTCGACATCGAGGGGATCTTGCTGTGCATGGTCGACATGAGACAGAATCTGACCGAACAGGTTTCGAACGAGGTCCGCAACCATTTCGGCGGGAGGGTGTACGACACGCCGATCCCGCGCAACGTGCGTCTTTCCGAAGCTCCATCGTTCGGGAAACCCATTCTGCTCTACGACGTGGCATCCAAAGGCGCCAAGAGCTACATGGAGGCCGCGCGCGAATTCCTCACCCGCCACGCGCGCGCAAGCCAGGGGAGCAAGGCATCGTGAATCCGGAGGCAAGCGACAAGCGCTTGGCCGTGGGCTGGCGGCGCTGATCCCGGACGCGAACGAATCCGAACGCGATGCCGGCGCGCGGGTACACGCGGGCAGTGGCCTACGCATGCTCGACATCGAAAGCATCCACCCATCGGGCAAACAGCCGCGCAAGCACTTCGACGAGACCATCTGGATGAACTGGCGGAAACCATCCGCAGCCAGGGCATCATTCAGCCCCTGGTGGTGCGCGCACGGACGGGTGGAGGCTTCGAGCTGATTGCAGGCGAGCGCCGTTGGCGCGCGGCCCAGCGCGCCGGCCTGCACCAGGTGCCGGCGGTGGTGCGCGAGGTGGCCGAGTGGCAAGCCTTCGAAATGGCCTTGGTCGAAAACCTGCAGCGCGAGGATCTGAACCCCATCGAAGAAGCCGAGAGCTACCAGCGCATGGTCGCCGAGTGAGGCTACACCCAGGAGTCGCTTTCCGCGCGCGTGGGCAAAGATCGCAGCACCGTCGCCAATGCCCTGCGCCTGCTCAAGCTGCCGCCCGCGGTGCGGGCCATGGTCATCGAGGGACGCCTCAACATGGGTCACGCGCGGGCCCTGCTTGGCCTGGAAAGCGATCCGGCTATCGAGCGGCTAGCCAGGCAGGCGGCCAGTCGCGGGCTCTCGGTCAGGCAGGTCGAGGCCCTGGTGAAGCGTGAACGCGAAGGCGGGAGCCGCGTAGCCCAGCAACCGGCACCGGCATCGCCCGCCGCGCGCGACCTTGTCCGCCGCCTGGAACAGGCGCTGGCAACGCGCGTGAAACTGGTGGAATCCAGTCCCAAGAGTGGCCGTCTGGAAATCCACTACACCTCCCTCGACGAGCTCGATGCCATCCTGGCGAAGATTCTGAAATAGGTGGGCCAGGGGTACGATGAATCTCGCCCCAGCGGTCGACTATCGCGCCTTCGTACTACCCGCGGCGCGCAGGCGCTTGGCGTGCTCGACCATGAGGGCGTGAAATTCCTGGTAGCCTTCGAGCGAGCATGGCAGGTGGCGCTCGCAAGCGCGCTTGGCGCGCGCGTAGTCGAGTGGTGGGCGACAGTAGCCATGGCGGAGCAACACGCGCAAGGTGTAGGCGTCCACCACCATTTCCGTCTCCTTGAAGGCATAGAGCCGCATGCTGTCGGCGGTCTCGGGTCCTATCCCCCACACGCCCAGCAGCGCGTCCCGGCTGGGGGCGCGTCCGCCGAGGCGCTGATAGAATTGGGCAAAAGCACGCAGTTTTTTCGCTTTCGCGCGAAAGTAGCCGGTGGAGCGAATGACCATCTCCAGCACGTCATCGCGGGCGGACAGGATGGCGCCGGGCGAAAACAGCTCCGCCCGGGCGAGAAGGGCGAGCGCCTTTTCGACGTTGGCCCAGGCCGTGTTCTGGGTGAGAATCGCGCCACAGCAGATCTCGAATTGCTCGGCATCCGTGCGCGGAAAGGTGAAGTCACCGGGATGGTAGCCAGTCAGTCGACCGGTCAGGGTGGGATTGCTCCCCGCGTGGGAGAGCAACGGCCACCAGCCCTGCGGGCCATAGGCCCCAAGCAGCGCCGATGCGAAAACATCCATGGGCATGCCGCGGGGCACGTCGAGCGGGTGGCTTCCCTGGGGCGACACGGGGAGGATTTTGCCCTGGGAAGGGTACGAATTGCGCTGGTTTCTTGAATCCTCTCGCGCAAAAGTCGATGATTTGAGGGTGCCGCGGCACCGACCGACAAAATGAAGCTGGGCGAAATCCTCATTCAACTCGGAATGCTCACGCCGGAACAGGTGAGAGCGGTTCTCGCCAATCGTGACCTGCTCGGCGGCCGGCTGGGAACCCAAATCGTCGAGCGTGGACTCCTCGACACCGATCGAATTTCCGAAGCCCTCAGTCGCCAGTTGCGCGTACCAGCGGCCTTGCAGCGACACTTCGACAAGGCCGACCCGGCCATCGTCGCGCTGCTTAAACCCAACCTCGCGGTCAGGTACATGGCCATCCCGCTGGTCGCGGCCCGTTCCGGCGCCAAGCGCATCGTGGTGGCCATGGCCACGCCTCAAGACGTGTTGGTGGTCGACGACGTTTCCTTTGCGCTCGGGGCGAGCGTGGAGCCAATGGTCGCGGCCGAGCTGGCCATCGCGCGCAATCTCAAGCGCTTCCACAACCTGGATGTCAAGCTGGGCCGTCCCGCCAGACCAGAGCCCACCCGGGGCGCCTCCAGCTCCTTTGCCTCGGCCGAGTTGTCCTCCCAAGCCAACGCAGGTCCGCTCGCCTCGCAGGAGGCATTGCGCGTGATGGCGGACGGAGCCGCGGAGTCCGCTCACGCACTGGCCCCGCCCCCGAGCGCCGCAGTGGCTCTCGATGACACCATTCACCGCTTGTCGGTCTCGGAACACCGCGAACAAATCGCGGACATCACGATCGACTTCATGCTTCCCCGCTTCGGCTGCGGCCTCATCTTTCTCCTGCGCGGTAATAACGCGCACGTGTGGCGCGGGTTCGCCCCTGGCGTCGACGCGCGCGCCATCGAAACCATCGCTTTCCCCATTTCGATCCCCTCGATGTTCCGCACGGCCAAGGAACGCGCGCTGACCTTTCGCGGACCGCCACCCGCCGAGGGAACGCATTTGCACGGCCAGATCTGGAAGTACCTACAGTGCGAGGCGCCGGCTGACGTGGTGGTCATTCCCATCTCCATCGGCGAGCGCGTCGTCAATCTCGTGTACGCGCACGCGAACGGATTGGGTGACATGCCGGATGCGTACGTGCGGGAGCTACAAGCCCTGTGCATGACCGTGGGCAGCTCGTTTATCCGGCTCATCCAGAGCGCGAAAGAGGGGCACCAGCCGACGACCTTGCTGCCCCGCTAGCCCCGGAGGCCGGACAGGAATCCGGATCAGACTTCTCGTCGCAAGTAGAGCATGTGCTCGCGCCGGGGATGGCCAGCGAAGATGGCACCCAGCCGGCGGTCGCGCGGCGGCCGGGATTGCGATGCCCCGGCGACCAGAATCAAGCCAACCTTATGCGCTTCTGGATGCAGGGCCTCGGCCGCGTCCTCGGGTTGGTCGCCGACCACGCCGTCTCCCAGAATCAGCACTACCCCACCGCCCGGCCGCACGACGCGCGCGATCTCGCCGAGCCATCGCCGCCGATCTTTGTGCCATCGCTTCTCGGGCGAGCCCAGGCTTTCACCGCGCGCGCCGACCTGCCTCCGATCGAGATCTGCGCGCGGTAGACCAAGCCAGAGGAAGCGCACGTCGTGATGTTCGGCGTAGTCGTAGGTACCCGCATAGGGCGGCGACGACAATACGAGATCGAACACCCCGTCGGGAAGGTGTGGTAGGTCGCGCGCGTCGCCAAGCCGAATTTCAGGCGGCGGAGTGCCCGCCGGGGTCTTTTGCGCCAGCGCGGCCAGCGACCTCGCCAATTCTTCCGCACGCCCGGCGAAGAATCGTGAAGGCACGCCTCTACCGATACGCTGGCGAGGTTCGCCCTCGCCCGGTTCTTCCGCATGGCGCATGAACTTCACCAAGAGTGACGAAAAACAGGCACGCAAGGCATACCCGACCGGATCTTCACCCGTCTCGCTCAATAGCTCGCGCAGCCCGAGCAGCTCGAGCGCGACATGGGGAGAGAAGCGGTCGATCTCGCGGCTCGCCCAGGCCGGGATGGTCGGCCGGACGCGCTTGCGCGCACGTTCGGCGGCTTCGGCCGAGATCTCCTGCGCGGTTGCGACCAGGCGTGCGCGAGCGGCTTCGTCAAGGAGGGTGGAACGAACCTTGGCGATGAGGACGGCCAGCGGACTGGCGTCCACGCCCACGGCCAAGCGGCCAGCGACCATGGCCTCGACCAGGACCGTGCCGCTACCACAGAATGGGTCGAGAACGCGCTGGCCGGGCCTCGACAACCCCGCAATGGCCGTGCGGGCCGTCGAGGGATGCATGCGGCCCGCATAGCTGTGAAATCCGTGGGTGAGGGCGCGAGAAAGCCCCGGGTCCACGCGAAAGAGCGCCTCCATGAGGCGAGCCGAGGTAGGCTCGCCCCAGGATTCGACGGGTCCCCCGAGGACGGAAAAGGCCTGGCGCCGCCGAGGCTGCAGCGGCTACTCCTCCTCTTCCTCGGATGACGAGTCGTAGGCAGGCGGCGCGTCGTTGACCACGCCGCCCTCATCGCCTTCGTCTTCTTCGCCAGCAGGCGCCGAGGGACCGGCCGCGCCGCCAAACGCGAACTGGGCGGAAAGAGCGCCTTCGACGACGACACCGAACGCGGGGAGGCCCGTGAGAGCTCGGCCGTCGAGGGAAAGCGCGATGTGCCGGGAGAAGTGGTAGATGAAGCCCACGCTGGCGCCAACCAAGACGGGGCCGATCGGCCGGGTGTCGGTCAGGGCGATGGCGCTCCCGTGGTTGGGACTGTAGGTGCCGGAACTTGCATCAAAATCGAGATCGTTCTTGTTGGTGATGTTGCTGGGCAATACGGGAAAGCGAACGTAGCCCCCACCGATATCGCCCGAGTATGACAACTGCAGATTCCCGCTCGAGGTCAAGTCCGTGTACCAGATCGCCCGTGCGAATGCGGCCAGCGCCACGGAAGTCGGCGCACCGCTCATCCAAGTGGGCGTGATCTGAAGAGTCTGTTGTGTGGTCGGGTCCTTCCAAGTGCCCTGCTGTTGCTGGATGAACTCCCACCTCACCTGGAGCGCGAGCGCGAAATTGTCCGAATACATCCAGCCTATCTCGGGCAGCAAGTGAAACAGTCCGGTCGCGGTGGTGATCGCGCTGACTCGGATCTGATTCTCCCATTCGAGATATCCCGCCGGCGCGAAACCCCATCCAGCGCCGCCGCCGACTCCGACCCAGATCGCGCCCTGGCGACGGCGATGCAGCCCAGCCTGGTAGGCAGCGGCTATCTGCTCCTCGCGGATGCGCCTCATCGGATCCTCTTCGTCGCCACCTCCGCCGCCAGAGCTTCGCGCGCGAACCGCGATGACCGAGGGACTATCGATATGGCCGTTGCTCGCGATTTCCCTATCGTTGGCGTCCCTTGCGTCGAAGTAGACTTGCAGGTTGCCGGCCTTCATCACATTGCCGGGCAGCGTTGCAATGTACCAACCTTTGGTTGTCCGGTGCATGGTCATGACCTGATAGGCCTCGACCCCTGGCGCGCGATGATGGAGTTGCACGACCTTGGCGTTCAGCCCAGGCTTCAGGGCGCATCGAATCGACAACTCTCTGCCGGGCGGGACGACGTCCGGTACCGCGCACATGAGAGGTGCACTCATGGAGGTCGGTAAGTCGGGCTCGCCACCTTCGTCGCCGCCGAGAACTGGGATGGAGGTAGCCGCCGGACGAGGCTGGGGCCGGGCCGGTGTCGGTGTTGTCGCGGGTGTGGCCTGGGGCGATGGCGCTGCTTCTGGCTCGGGCGTGGCAAGATTGAAAACCGCTTTCAAGTCGGCAGTTTCGATGGAGGGTGTCAGTTGGATGTCGGGACGAATCTTCTTGGCCAAGGCGAAGTTCTGCAGGGCGACAGCCTGGTCCTGGTATCCGACCCAGTAGACCGCGCCCAAGTGCAGGTAGGTGCGCGCCGTCATCTTGTCGTCATCGAGCCCGGCCAGCTTGGCCTCCTTGAGCGCCTTGTTCAGCAACTCCTTCGCGGTCGCCCAGTCCTTGGCCTCATAGGAAAGCAGGGCCTGTTTGTTGAGCTCGACCATCTTGTCTCGCGCCCTTCTGGCGTCGGCGTGCGCTGGGCGCGCCGACAGCGCGAGCGTCAAGGCGGAGGCACCCAGTACGAGTACGAGACATCGAGTCGCACGAAACTTCGTGGCCGACCACCCTTGATCCTTTGTGCCCATGTAGCGATTCCTTCCTATTGCTGCGTGATCGTGAATTCAACGCGACGATTGCGCTCCCGCCCCGCGGCCGTCTTGTTGGTGTCGATTGGACGATCTGGACCATACCCTTTTGCCTCCATCCGATCACTACTGATTCCTTTCCCCACCAGGTAGGCCTTCACGGAATCGGCACGCGCCTGAGAAAGCCGAAGATTGTATGCGTGGCCCCCTCGACTGTCGGTATGGCCTTCGATGCGGACTTGCATGGTGGGTCGTGCGGCGAGCGCCGCCGCGACCTCGTCGAGAAGGCCGTAACTCTTGCTCATGATGATGGCCTTCGCGGTCTGGAAGAAGATGGCTTGTTCGAGCTCGATCTTCTCCTGCGTGACGTTGATGTGCTCGAACTTCGGCGGGCAGCCATCATTCGACGCCGGACCAGGCTGGTTCGGACACTTGTCGCTGGCGTCGGGAACGCCATCCTGGTCGTTGTCCAGATCGGGACACCCGTCTTCGTCCTCGAAGCCATCGAAATCCTCGGGCTCGTTCGGACACTTGTCGGCGCTGTCTAAAATGCCGTCTTCGTCGTTGTCCGGGTCGGGACACCCATCGTCGTCCTGGAAGCCATCCTTGTCCTCGGGCTGGTTCGGGCACTTGTCGCGAACATCCGGAATGCCGTCGCCATCTCGATCCGCGGTTGGATCGGGCGCCGGTTCTTTGCGGCGTGGGGGCTGGGGCTTCGGTTTCGGACAGCTTCGCTCGTCCGAAGAGAGGCGCAGCGCCTCCTTGGCGGATGCCTGGGCGACCCCCAAGCGATCCTTGGCGACGAAATACTCGCCCTTGTCGAACTCCCGCTCGGCGAATTCCGCGTTGGCCTCGCCGCTTGCCAGTTCGCGCGGAGCGCACACATAGGCGCCCTGACTGCGAGCGGTCGCGAGTTGCTGGCGGACCTCGCGCACGCCAGCTGCGAGATCCGCCCCTGCACAGCCTGCAAGACCCACCAGTGCGAGTGACAGCAGCATCACCGGGCGAGAGTGGCTCCCCAGATGGCTATGATGGGAACCCTCAGAGGGTTCCCATCCCCTCCCGCGATGGTTCGCAGCGAGCGTAGCTCGCTGGCTCCCCACGCCATTGTTATGGGAACCCTCAAAGGGTTCCCATCCCCTCCCGCGATGGTTCGCAGCGAGCGTAGCTCGCTGGCTCCCCACGCCATTGTTATGGGAACCCTCAAAGGGTTCCCATGCCCTCCCGCGATGGTTCGCAGCGAGCGTAGTTCGCTGGCTCCCCACGCCATTGTTATGGGAACCCTCAAAGGGTTCCCATCCCCTCCCGCGATGGTTCGCAGCGAGCGTAGCTCGCTGGCTCCCCACGCGACTAGCCACTCTCATAGCTCCCCACAGGTCTGGTTCGGTCGCGGGGCATTCTCGGCGTGCTTGGCATGCACGGACTTCGCCAGCGCGGACGCGCGCCTGGAGCAATCCTGGCTCCTGCGCCCCCAATCGATGGCATCCTCGAAATAGGCGCGTCCAGCATCCTGTCGCGCTTTCTCGTAGTAAAGATCGGCCTTTGTGTATTCGTATGGGGCATATTTCTCGGCCCCATCGGCCTTGGCCTGGTTCAATGCCGTGGCCGCACGGGTACTCACCTCTTTCAAGTACACGACTGGCCCGCAACCGGAGAAGAGCAGAAAACCCAGCGCGAGCGCCCAGGACTGGCGACAGGGCGGCACGTGCTGGACGGTAGAAAAATCTTGGAAATCAGTCAAGGAGTCGATGACCGTCCGGTGCCTGCCGGAACTGACACATAAAGACACCAGGCGCATGTCAACCTCGTGTAGGCGGATCCCGACCAATGACGCATAAATCTTCCTTCGCGGGCAGCAATATCCTTGATTTGTGCTGCGTTTACGAGGTATTAGCAGGGTTTCGCTTTCCAATCCAAGTTGCCGGAGGTTCCTGTGAAACAGCTCATCGCCTATCTCCTTGATCATGCGATGCTCGACTTTTCAGGCGAGCTCACGATAGATATGGTCAAGGAATTCTTGCGCGATGAGGACTCACCGGAGGCGCGGTCCTTGCTCAACAAGATAATGCAGGACGGCGGCGTGGAGGAAATGCAGATTACCCTTGCAGATTGTTTGCAAGATTGCCTGCGCACCGGTCTGACCGAGGGAGTCGTTGGCGAACAGTTGAAGCTCTACGCGGAGAGTTAATTCGGAATCTTCCGCCGCCCGCGGGATACCTCGCCGATCTGCGCTCGAGCTTGCGTGCATGGTCGGTCGCTTTCAGGGGTGGCACCCCCGCGCGCAAGTCGCGCTCAGGTTTCCCGACCTATCCACGAAGACACCCACTGCTCCATCGCGATCCGTACGCAGCACCTGAACTCCCCGTCGAGTGTAACGTTCCAGCGCAACCGGGCTCGGCAGCCCGAACCGGTTGTACTTGCCGGCCGAGGCCACCGCCAGCCTGGGCGAAACGGCGGCGAGAAGAGCCGCGCCCGAGGCGTGCCGGCTGCCGTGATGGGGGATCTTCAGCACGTCGCACGCGAGATCGCTGCCGGCAGTGGGCTGTTCGAGCAGTTCTGCTTCGCCCTCCTCGCCGATGTCACCCGTGAACAGAATTCGGCGCCCGGCGTAGGCCAGGCGAACCACCAGGGACGCATCGTTGGCACCGAGCCCAGGAGGCACACCGATGCGGCCATCCATCCAGGGGCCAAGTGGAGTCACGATCAGTCCGCCACGTACGAGAGCTGTCGGCGACGGCGTGTCCACGTAGCGATCCCTGGCCATCGCAATGAGTTCCCGATAGCGGGGATTGTTGCCGTCATCGCCGTTCGTCCACAGTGTGTCCACCGGGAATCGCTTGAGAATGCGCAGCAAGCCGTTCATGTGATCGGGATGAGGGTGGGACAAGACCACCAGGTCCAATTTGCCGATGCCGAGAGCGCGGAGCACGGGCTCGACGATGCGCGCGCCCGTGTCGAAGCTGTCGTCGTAGCGACCACCGCCATCGACCAGGGCCACGAAGCCGTGGGGACCTTCGATCAAGGCGGCGTCGCCCTGCCCAACATCTAGGAAGGTCACCCGCAAGTCGTCTCGCGCACGCCGAACGGTCTCGCGCACGACCAGGCTGGTGCCGGCGAGTATCAGCGCGGCGGTGCCGGCGGCCAGCCAACGTCTGCGTTGCCCGGGAAGGCCCACCATGGCTTGTAGAAGAAGGGCCGCTGCGCCGACCAGCAGAAAGGTTTCGCACCAGTTCGGGAACTCAATTGGTATGACGGGCGCGAAACGGCGAAAGATCTCGGCCAGGGCAAGCGCGACACGAGAAGCCAGCCCTGCCAGCAGGAGGGGCACAGCGCCCAGCCAAGGATGCGCAAGCGCGAGCAATGCACCGACCAGTCCACAAGGCAAGACCACCAATTCGACCACCGGGACCAAGACCAAATTGCCGACCGGCGCGAGCGGCGTCACCTGGCCGAAGTGATGGGCCACCAAAGGCGCAGTCACCAGGCTGGCCGCGAAGCTGGCCGACAACGAGCGCAGCAGCCAGGCCGGAATGCGGCGAATGCCGCCGGGATTCGCCGCGGGAACGTGAGGCAAGAGCCAGCGTGCGAAAAGCCCCAGCCCAATGACCGAAGCGAACGAGAGTTGAAACGAGACATCGAGTACGGCCAGGGGCGACTGGGCGATCAGGACGATTGCGGCTGCCGCGATGCTGGCGGCAAGGGAAATCGGGCGGTTGACGATGGTCGCGCCCAGGACCATCGACGCCATAAGGGCCGATCTCACGGTGGCGACGGCCTCGCCCGTAAGAAGGGTATAGAAGGCGCAGGCGGGCAGCGAGAGCACCGACGCGAGAACCTTCGACGGAACACGCAAGGACCACGAAGGGAAACAGGCGATGAGCCTGCGCAAGAACTGAAAGACCAGCGCGACGACCACCGCCAGATGCAGCCCGGACACCGACAGGACGTGGGTGGCCCCCGCCGCGCGAAAACCGTCTTCGACCTGAACCGGAACGTCCGTGCGCTCGCCCACCACCATGGTGCGCACGAAACCGGACGCCGGTTCCGCCAGTCGGTGGTTGATGGCGCGGTCCATGGCCTGGCGCAGGCGAAAAGCCCAGCGCCGTACGAGAAAGAGCAGACCGCTTCGGCCTGGAATACGGCGCAGCTCGGCGGGGGAGCGCACGCTCGCGAGGAGGTCGATCCCCTGCGCGCGCGCGAGCAGCCGGGCGTCCGGCAACCCGGGGTTGGCGAATCCCCACGGGGCGTACAGGCGACTCGTGAACCGAACCCAGTCTCCAGGCGCCACCTCCGGGACGCCTTCTACGACCATCAGGGACAGCCTGGCGGCGATCCTTTCTTCATCGACCGACCGGACCGCGATGCGCAGGTGGCAGCGCGTTGGTGTGGCATGGTTGGTGGCCAGGTGCTGCTCCTGCGGATTCTCACGCGCAAGACCCGCAGGCTCGACCGCGACGTCCGCGCCAGCCACGATCTGGCCCACGATCTCGACCGGCTTGTCTTCCGCGACCCGTGGCGGCGCCATGGCCAGCGCCGCTTCGCCCTGCCCCAATCCGATCCCGCAAGCAACCGCCAAACAGGCCAGCCCGACGGTCCGCACCCCCGTCCACAGGAGCCAGAGAAACAGGGCGATGGCGAGGCCCGCAAGCATCCACGCACCCACCCGCCCCGTGACGATTCCAGCGACAGTTCCCGCGGCCAGCGATGCTGCCCAGAATGCAAGTTGCATACTGGGATTTCGTCAAAGGGGATGAAAAAGTTGTGTCTGTCGGGGCGAGAGGATTTGAACCTCCGACCTTTCGGTCCCGAACCGAACGCGCTACCAGGCTGCGCCACGCCCCGATCTTTCACCTGCCGGGGTTTGGGGCCGAAGCCTGCCCCTCCCCGCCGCCAAGGCCGCGAAAGCTATCACGAACGGGTTCCCTCGCCACAAAAAAGGTCCGGCGAATTCACATCCCGCTCAGTCTGCGTCGTCCTCCTGTTCGGGAACGAATGGGTTCTCGTCCTCGGTCTCTTCCGGGCCCGAGGCGATGCCGTAACGACCGTCCAGCCAGCTGCCGAGGTCGATGGTTCGGCAGCGTGCCGAACAGAAGGGGCCGAAGGACGGAGCACCGCTGCCTGCGGGGATCTCGCGCTTACAAATGGGGCACCTAGCAACATCCGACATGGTGGAAGTTTTACCACGAGGGAGAGCACCCAACCCGCTTGCCTCGTGCTACGGTTGCGCCGTGAAACTTGCCGTTGCCTGCTGCGTCCTCGCGGCTCTCGCCGGTTGCGCCGGAAGACTCGCGGGCCCATCGGGCGGGCACGCTCAACTCGTGGATGCGGAAGGGAGACCCAAACGCGTGGCATTCAAACTCGACAACGGCTTGGAGGTAGTCCTCGAAGAAAACCACGCGGCCCCCGTCGTGGCCTTTCAGGCTTGGGTCAAGATTGGCTCCGCCGACGAGCCCCCCGAATTGGCCGGCATCGCCCACGTGTTCGAACACATGCTCTTCAAGGGGACGAAGAAGCGTGGCGTGGGTCAGATTGCGCGCGAGGTCGAGAGCGCCGGGGGGGAGATCAACGCTTGGACCAGCCACGACGAAACCGTCTATCACTTGGTCCTGGCCAGCCGCTTCTTCGACACCGGACTCGATATCCTCGCCGACACGCTGATGAATTCCAGCTTCGATGCGGGCGAGATCGAGCGCGAGCGCAACGTCGTGCTCGAGGAAATCAAACAGGGCATCGACGACCCCGAGCGCCAGGCCGGGCAGGGTCTTTTCCAGACCGTGTTCGATGTCCACCCCTACGGGCGCCCCATCATCGGCACCGAAGCGACCGTGCGCAGGCTGCGCCGGGACGACATCCTCGCCTTCTTCGCCAAGTACTACGTGGCCAGGAACGTAACCTTGGTGGTGGTGGGTGATTTCGATGCCGCCGTGGCCAAGGCCAAGATTGACCAGGCCTTTTCGCCCATGCCAGCGGGCGTTGCGGTGGGGCCGCGCGCCGCCCAACCCGAGCAGGAAGGACTGCGCGTTCAGGGTGCTGCTCGCGATGTGAAGGAAGCCCAACTCTTGTTTGGATTCCGGACTCCCGCCATCAACCATCCAGACATCGCCACGCTGGACTTGCTCGCGGTCCTGCTCGGACAGGGCGACAGTTCGCGTCTGAATATCGAGGTTGTGCGCAACCGCCAAATCGCGACCAGCATCTCGGCCTACCTGTTCTCGGCCCGCGATCCTGGCGCTTTGGTGGTCGGGGTGAGCTTGCCTCCGGGACGCGTCGAGGACGCGGTTCGAGCCGCGCTCGACGAGGTGCTTCGTCTGAGCTTCGAGGAGGTTTCGCCGGAAGAGCTGGCGAAGGCCAAAACCATCCTGGAGAGCGACCGCGTCTACGACAAGGAAACCGTGCAGGGCTACGCGCGCAAGCTGGGATTCTTCTCCGCCATCGCCGGCGATCCGAATTTCGAGGAACGCTACCTGACGGCATTGCAGAAGACCTCGGCCGCCGATCTGCGCCGAGTCGCGGCCCAGTATCTCCGCACGGGCAACATGTCCATCTACGTGCAGCTGCCCGAGCGACGGGGTAGACAGCAGCCGGACAGGATGGAGAAGCTCCTCTCGCGCGTTCGCGCCGCCGCCAGAAGCGCTGAAACAAGGGCCAGCGCACGGTTCGCGCGCGCGGTAGCCACGGCCCCAGATGCGGATCGCGTGGTCCGCCACGTCTTCCCTTCGGGCCTGAAGCTCCTCATCCTGCGAGACGTCTCGGTTCCGGTCGTCGCCTTGCGCGCGACCTGGGTCGGCGGACTGCGCTATGAAGACGACCGCAGCAACGGAATCTCGAACATGCTTGCCGCTCTGCTCGTCCGTGGCACCAAGACTCGAAGCGCCGAGCAGATCATGAATGAGGTCGAGGGCATGGCCGGTGCCTTGAGCGGGTACTCCGGTCGCAACAGCTTGGGCGTGCAGGCGGAGTTCCTTTCACGCTACTTCGAGCGCGGCTTCGATCTGGTGGCGGATTGCATCCTCAACGCCGCCTTCTCCGAGAACGAATTGGAGAAGGAGCGCCGCATCGTGCTCGACGACATCAGAGCACAGGAGGACAACCTTGGACAGGTCGCGTTCAAGCTCTTCCACTCGGCGATGTGGCAGAAGCATCCCTACCGGCTCGATCCGATGGGTACGGCAGAGACCGTTGCCAGCTTCACACGCCGCAAGTTGATCAACCATTTCCGGCACCACTATGGCACGTCGAATCTGACCCTCGCCGTGGTGGGCGACGTGGACCCCGCTCGGGTCACGGCCAAGGTCGCCGCACTCTTCGGAGATGCTCCCGAACGGGAGATAGAAAAGCCGACCGTCCCGGCAGAGCCTAGCCATACCGAGCCGGCCCAGGTCTTCAAGTTGATGTCCAAGGAGCAAGCCCACCTCGTGCTCGGCTTCCCGGGCGTCGGATTCGCCAGCGCGGATCGGTTTCCACTCGAGGTCCTCGCCTACGTTCTCTCGGGGCAGGGAGGGCGTCTGTTCACCGAGATTCGCGAAAAGCGAGCACTCGCGTATCGGGTCAGTGCATTTTCTGTCGAAGGGCTCGACCCCGGCTACTTCGCGGTCTACCTCGCGAGCAGCCCCGAAAACCTCGACGAGGCGGTCAAGCTGGTGCAGCGCGAGCTAGGTGAAGTGGCCGAAAAGGGCATCACGGCGGACGAGTTGGCTCGTGCGCAGCGCTATCTGATCGGCGCGCACGCCATCGGTCTGCAACGCAAGAGCGCGCTTGCCGCCGCGCTCGCGTTTCACGAGGCCTACGGTCAGGGATGGAAGTCCTATCGCCAGTACGGGGACAACGTCATGAAGGTTACGGTCACGGATGTCGCCCGCACCGCGCGCAAGTACCTCGACCCACGGCGGGAAGTCATGGCCGTGGTCAAGCCCCCGGCGGAATCGCCTGGCGCTGCCCGCGCGGCCGCCCGCGCCGGCCGCGTTGGCCCGCCCTTTCGCTCCCCCGAGTCCTCCGCCCCGATCCCGGCTCGGGCTGCCGGCGGCGGCGAACCCGACTGGAAGTAATCCGCGTGCCCGCCGAGCAAGCAAGCCCGCGGAATTTGCTGACCAGCCTCATCCTGGTCTTTCCCCTGTTCCTCATCTACCAGCTCGGCGTGTTGTTTACGCTGCCTCTACTCAACGGGGCGGACTTCGTAACCACCCTCCTCTTTACCTCGCTGGGCCTGACCCTCAAGGGTTACCTGCTCTTTCTCGCGGCCGTGGTAGGGCTCTTCGCTTTGGCCGTCGCCTTGCTCAAGCGCAAGCAACACTTCAACGGCCGGGTGTTCTTGCCCGTCGTTCTCGAAAGCGCGGTGTACGCCCTGACCATGGGGTCGTTCATCGTCTTGCTGATGACGAAGGTGCTTGGTTTTCCACCTGGCCTTGCCGTGGGACTGCCCCAGCAGGGTCTACTCACCCGCATCGTGATGTCGCTGGGCGCGGGGGTCTATGAAGAAACCGTATTCCGCCTGGCTTTGCTTGGCGGCAGTATCGCGACCTTCGAGAAACTACTTGGCATGAGCCGATGGGCCGCGGTCGCAAGCGCATTCGTCTTCTCGTCGGTGGTGTTCTCGTTCGTACACTACCTGCCTCCGACCGGCGATGCCTTCACCTTCGGGTCGTTCACCTTCCGCGTTTTGGCGGGAATCGTGTTTGGCGTGCTGTTCAAACTGCGTGGATTCGCCGTCGCGGTCTACACACATGCCTTCTACGACATCTTCGTTTTGGTCATCCACTGAGGCGACGTCTACTTGCGCCTCTTCTTCGCGGCCTTCATGTCCTTCTTCTTCGCGGCCTTCTTGTCCCCATGCTTCTTGGCCACCTCGGACTTGGCACGCTGCTTGGCAACCGCGGAAGACTTCTTCTTCTCATTCTTCTTGGCAGGTGCCTTCTTGGCTGCGGGCTTCTTGGCAGGTGCCTTCTTGGCTGCAGGCTTCTTGGCAGGTGCCTTCTTGGCTGCAGGCTTCTTGGCAGGTGCCTTCTTGGCTGCGGGCTTCTTGGCTGCGGCTCCGGTAGCTGGCTTCTTCGTTGCGGGCGCCTTCTCGGCAGCCACCCTCTTGGGAGCCCCTTTCTTCTCTTCGGGTTTCTTGGCCGGCTCCTTGGCGGCCGCACTCGCCTTGGGAGGAGCGGCTTGCTTGTCGACAGCTTTGGCTGCCCCTTTGCCACCCACCTTCACTACAGCAGTCGTGGACGGTAGCCCGTCGTCCTCCCTTCCCACAGGGGAGCCGGGAATGTCCTTCCGGTTGTGCACCAGGATCCGTCGCGCGTCCGAGAATGTGATCTCCACCTTGCTTTCGGAGACGACCTCTGACACGTAGCCTTTGCCGAATTTGGGGTGATAAACGATGGCGTTCTCCCGGTAGGTATCTCGAAACTCGTATGGCTTGGCGTTCCGCTCGCCGTGTTTTGCAAAGAACTCTTCCCAGGTCAGCTTCTTGAGCAGCGCCCGCTTGCGCGCTGCCACGGGTTCGGGGATGTCCTCCTCGCTCTCACCGCGAGGCTTGCGGAAGGAATGCACATCCCCGCAGGGGTTACATTGAACGCGACGGATTTCGTCCTCGTACTTGGATATGACAACGTGAGTCGTGTCAGCCTTGCACTTCGGGCAGTAGGCCTCTACGTCGGACCCCACCTCGTCGACATCATCCTCAAACATAAAGTCCATGGTTGTGCCCCGGTTCTCTATGATTTCGCCTAGTAACACGTTAGCTTTCCGCCTGCAACAAATCCCAGTATTCATCTGCGCCAGGCGATGGGGGAAAAACCAATCAATTCACTTATACCACAATAAATAGCAATACTTTTGAATGGTTATTTGTTTTACATGAATCTTCACTTTAATAAGCCTCAGGTTTCACGCCGAGCATGGCGTGAAGCCTGTCAGAGGGTGTAAAGAGAAACCCAGGCAGACCAATGCACTATTTTGACGCAAGAGTCATCGGGAATCGCGCACTGGGCAACGGCTACTACGCCCTCCGATTGGGAGGGTGCGAGGCGCTGGCCGAAAGCCTGCCCGGTCAATTCATAATGCTTCGCGGTGACTGGGGACGCGACCCTCTCCTCCCGCGCCCGCTTTCCTTGCTTTCGGTCGCCCCTGAAGGTCGCGCCGACTTCCTGGCCAAGTCTGTAGGCCGTGGCACACGACTTCTGGAAGGGTCGTCGCCGGGAACGCGCGTGTCGGTACTCGGCCCGCTTGGCAACAGCTTCCCCGAGCCGACTCCCGAGTATCTTGACCTCTTGGTGGCAGGTGGCGTGGGAATGCCACCGTTGTTCATGCAAGCCGAGCGCGCATCTCGTCGCGGCATGGTCGACCGATGCGAGATGATCTACGGCGGCAGGACCTCCCGAGATCTGGTCTTGCTGGGCGAAATGCGCGGGCTAGGACTTGTCACGCATTTCACTACGGAAGATGGCTCGGTCGGACGAAGGGGGCGAGTAACGACGGAATTGGAGGCGCGTATCGACTACCAGCTCGGCGCGAATCGCCAGACGAGGCTGCGCGTGATGGCCTGCGGTCCGCGAGAAATGCTCTGGGCAGTCGCGCGCATCGCAGCGCATCGCGCCATCGAATGTTATCTGTCGGTGGAGGAGCAAATGGCCTGCGGTATCGGGGTCTGCCTTGGGTGCGCGATCCCAACTCGTTCGAAAGCATTTCGCTACGCATGTTGCGACGGGCCGGTCTTCCCCGCCTCGGATCTGATCATCCCACCCGCTGCCGGTCATCGGATGGAGCCTTCGTCATGACGATCAACCCCGTCGACATCGCGAGTTCCGATCTTCCCTCCCTGGCCACACACTGCGGGGGAATCGACTTTCGAAATCCGGTCCTGACCGCCTCGGGCACCTTCGGCTATGGCAAGGAATTCGATGCGCTCGTTCCCCTGTCCGCGCTCGGCGGACTGGTGACCAAGGGTATCTCGCCCAATCCCCGCCACGGAAATCCAGCACCGCGCATCTGCGAAACTGCGTCGGGGATGCTCAACTCGATTGGTCTCGAGAACGTCGGCGTCGATGGGTTCGAAACCGGAAAGCTGCCCTTCCTGCGCGCTTGCGGCACGAAGGTCTTGGTCAATTTTTTCGGCACCACCTTTGACGACTATGTCGAGTGCGGGCAACGGCTCGGGAAGATGGACGGGGTCGACGGCCTGGAAATGAATGTCTCGTGCCCCAACATCAAAGCTGGAGGCATCGAATTCGGCCGGGATCCCCGCGTACTCGGGGATCTAGTCCGCGCGTGTCGCGGGGGCATCACCAAACCCCTGTGGGTGAAGCTGACGCCGAACACTGCGGATATCGTTGCGCTGGCGCGCGCCTGCGCGGAAAACGGCGCGGATGCGGTTTCCGTCATCAACACCATCACGGCGATGGCCATCGACGTGCGAACACGAAGACCCAGGCTGGCGACCATCTTCGGGGGACTCTCCGGCCCAGCCATCAAACCGATCGCCTTGCGCATGGTCTACCAGATCCATCGCGCCGGTCTCGGGATACCCATCTGCGGCATCGGCGGGATCCAGACCGGTGTCGATGTCATAGAGTACTTTCTCGCTGGCGCCAGCACGGTTCAGGTCGGCACCCAGAACTTCATCGATCCCGCTTCCTCGGAGCGCATCGTGCGCGAGGTGGGGGAATTCTGCCGCCAGAACGCGGTTTCCGACGTGCGCGAGCTGGTGGGCGCCATCCAGACGCTGCCCTAATTGCGCACCGTTACCAAAAATTAGCGGGTACGAAATACGCCGGAAACCTAGGAGGGCTACTCTTCTTTCGACCTACGCACGAAGGGGATTGAAGATAGCAGCAAGGCCGTCTACTCTTTCCGGCCGGTGCATCATGAAAAAAATCGAAGCAATTATCAAACCGTTCAAACTCGATGACGTCAAAGACCGGCTGCGCGAAATCGGCGTGCAGGGGATGACCGTTTCCGAAGTCAAGGGATTCGGCCGGACCGGCGGGAAGAAAGAGGTCTACCGTGGGTCCGCCTATGTCGTGGACTTCGTCCCCAAGGTCCGGATCCAGATCGTGGTCAAGGACGAGATGGCCAAGGATGTGGTCGAAGCGCTGATGAATGTCGCTCGAACTGGCCACATCGGCGACGGCAAGATCTTCGTGACCCCGATCGAAGAGGTCATCCGCATCCGAACCGGAGAACGCGGTGAGGATGCTCTATAGAACCATTTGTCCGAAGGAAAACTTATCGCGCGGTTAGCGCAGAAGGGAAACCCACCTATGTCCCCAGCCGAGGTTCTTGAGTTCGCAAAGAAAAATGGAGTCAAACTCGTCGACTTCAAGTTCGTGGATCTTCTTGGTCAATGGCAGCACACGACGATGCCGATACACAAGCTGAAGGAGGAGATGTTCACCGAGGGCTTCAACTTCGACGGCAGCTCGATCCGCGGTTGGAAGGCGATCCATGAGTCGGACATGACCTGCATCCCCGACGCCGCGACGGCCGTCCTCGATCCCTTCACCAAGGAGCCCACCCTCTCGCTGATCGTGGACATCGCCGACGCCGTCACCCACCAGCCGTACGGACGCGACCCGCGCCAGATCGCCCACAAGGCCGAGCAGTACCTCAAGCAGACCGGCATCGGCGACATCGCGTACTTTGGCCCTGAGCCGGAATTCTTCATTTTCGACGAGGTCCGCTTCGCCGAGGGCCCCAACACCTCGTTCTACAAGATCGACTCGAAGGAAGGTCGCTGGAACACCGGCAGGGAGGAAGAAGGCGGCAACCTCGGTTACAAGCCCGACTACAAGCGCGGTTACTTTCCGGTGCCCCCCATCGACTCCCAAGTCGACATTCGCGCCGAGATGGCCCTGACCCTGGAGAAGATCGGCGTCACCGTCGAGGTCTTCCATCACGAAGTGGGGACCGCCGGCCAGGCCGAGCTGTCCATGGTCTTCGGCCCGCTCGTCACCATGGCCGACCAGACCATGTGGTACAAGCACGTGGTCAAGAACGTGGCCCGTAAGTTGGGCAAGACCGCGACCTTCATGCCCAAGCCCATCTTCGGCGACAACGGCTCGGGCATGCACTGCCACCAGTCGATCTGGAAGGGCGAGAAGAACCTCTTCGCCGGCGACAAGTACGCTGGTCTTTCCGAGACCGCGCTCTATTACATCGGCGGCCTCATCAAGCACGCACCGGCGCTTCTCGCCATCACCAATCCGGGCCTCAACAGCTACCGCCGCTTGGTGCCGGGCTTCGAGGCACCGGTCAACCTGGCCTACTCCTCGCGCAATCGCTCCGCCGCGATCCGGGTGCCGGTCGCGACCTCGCCTAAGGCCAAGCGCATCGAGTTCCGTTGCCCGGATCCGACGACCAACCCGTACTTGGCCTTTGCCGCCATGCTGATGGCTGGCCTCGACGGCATCCAGAACAAGATCAAGCCCGGCGAGCCCATGGACAAGGATATCTACGAGCTGCCACCCGAGGAGCTGAAGGACATTCCTAAAGCTCCCGGCTCGCTCGAAGAGGCGCTCGAGAATCTCAAGAAGGACCACGCCTTCTTACTCAAGGGCGATGTGTTCGGGAAGGACGTCGTGGACACCTGGATTTGGTGGAAGGAGGAAAACGAGTTGAAGCCTTCCCGCCTCCGTCCCACGACGTTCGAGTTCGCGCAGTACTTCGACGCCTAGTCACGGATCTGTCCGTTGCGAAAAGCCCGCCCTTCGAGGCGGGCTTTCGCATATTCGGCTCGCAATGCCTAGACCACCTGCCCAGGCACTAAATCCATTGCGAAGTAGCGACAGCCTGCCCTAGAGTTGCGCTCACCTGAGTTGCAGTTGGGTCCACCTGATGTCCAACCTTACCTTTGGCGAGAGAGTTGCGCAGAATGCGTGGCGCATAGCGCCCAAGCGGCTCCTTTCGCGGATGATCGGCTGGGGCGCCCAGCGCGAGTTGCCTCGCCGACTGCAAACCACGCTGCTTGGCACCTACGCGAGAGCTTTTCGTCTCAATGCCGCCGAGGCCGAGTATCCCATCCCGCACTACGAAAGCCTGCAGGCATTCTTTACGCGTCGCCTGATGTCGGGCTCGCGCACCCTGCCTGCGGACCCTGACGTGGTCGTCGCGCCTTCCGATGGGACGATCTGCGACGCCGGACTGGCCTCCGCTGGCAAACTGCTTGAAGCCAAGGGCTCGGTCTTCACCTTGCGGAATCTCCTGGCCGATGATGCGTTGGCGATGCGACTCGCGGATGGTGCCTATGTGGCGATCTACCTCTCACCCCGCGACTACCATCGCGTGCACTTTCCCACGGCTGGAAGGGTCGTTTCTTGGAGCCACATTCCAGGCAAGCTTTTCCCGGTCGGCAACCGTAGCGTCAAACGTGAACCAGGCCTCTTTGCCAGGAACGAGCGATTTGTCACGGTTGTCGACGGGCCAGCCGGGCGCTGCGCGATCGTCATGGTCGCGGCCGTGGGCGTAGGAAACATCACCGCCAGCTACGATCCGGATGTCGCCACGCACGCCGGAGGCTTTGTCGCCAGGTCAATGCGTCAAAGGATCTTCGACTTGCCCATCCCTATCGAACGTGGGCAAGAATTAGGAATCTTCAACCTCGGGTCCACAACCGTTACAATCTTCGAGCCAGGCCGCGTCGTGTTGAACGATCTGGTATCCAACGCACAAATCGAAATGGGATCCGCAGTCGGCCGTATCATAGTTCGATAGACTCTCGAATAGACGTCGCGTTCATGAGTCGCAATGAGGAAAATCCCCAAGCTCCAACCCTGGTCGCTGAAGTCGACCAAGTGAGCATGCGCGTTGCGGGGGGGAAAGGCGGGGAGGGAACGGCCGATCACGATCCGACGCTGAAGTGGATCATTTCCGACCTCGTCAGCGAAGGTGAGCGCACCCCGCCACCCCTCAAGATCGGGACGAACGAGCAACCTTCCAAACCCGACCCGTCCTCTGCGAAGGAACCTTCGCCCTTGCCCCGCGAATCTCAGGTGCCCGCACACCTCCCACCTCCTCTTGCGAGGGAACCGGCGGGACACACAACGCCTCCATCGGCCACGACCGCCTCGCCAAGAACGCCGCCCCCGAAGCCTGCGGCCCAACGTCTCCCGACTGCCACGAGCAAGTCTGGGGTGGCGCCAATAGCCGAGATGTTCGACGGCGCCACTCCCGCCGATTTCTTTGCCGCCGATCCGACGCCCCCTGCTCCACCTCCGACCGAGTCAAGTCCTGAAGCGGGCGTGGGAGCAGCCCCAGTCGCGATCTTGCCTGGCCCCCAGGGCAGCGACACCGAACTCTCCGCGGACGCGGTTGAATTACTGCCCGCCGCTGGCGACGATTCTGGTCCCGAGTTGCTGCCATCCGCGACTGAAGACTCAGGCATCCAACCACGGCCTACACCGGCAGGGAACTCGGGGCTTGAGGCCGCGTCGACACTGCCCACCGAGCCGACCTACGCCGACACTCCCCGCGAAGGGATTAGCCCTGTTGCCCCCACACCTCTGCCGGCAACGGAAGTGCCGACCGAGCCCCGCGAGGTCGAACCCGAGGCCGTAGTGTTGTTGGAATCGGCCGAGCACCAGACGGCCGCGGCCGATGCTCCCGACACCAGGACATTGCACGCGGTCACGCCGCCGCCGAAGCCGCCGGACCCTCATAGTTCGTCCCCCCCCCGGCCATCGACCATCGCGGCGGCGTTGTTCGAAGAGTACCAGACGCCATCGGTTAGTGGGGAATCTATCCCCGAAGCCTTGGCCCGCCGATCCCTGAAGAAGCGAGCGAAGCCATGGTACGAGGAGGTCTTCGACGAGGACTTCCTTCGCACCCTCCCTTTCATGACTCCCGAGCAGACCACGCGAGAGGTCAACTTCATTCGCGACGCGCTGTCGCCTCCCAAGGGCGGAGAGGTCCTGGATGTCGGCTGCGGATACGGGCGGCACGCCCTGGAACTAGCGCAACAGGGCCTGCGGTTGACCGGTCTCGACCTATCCTTACCCATGCTGATCCGCGCTGCCGACAGTGCCCAGCGCCGCGGGCTTGCGGTCAACTTCGTCCATGCCGACATGCGAGAGATGACCTTCAATGGCCAATTCGACGCCGCCTACTGTGTATTGTCTTCTTTCGGCTACTTCGATGAAGAAACCAACTTGCGAGTCGCCACGGCTATCTGTCGTGCGCTCAAGCCTGGGGGACGGTTTCTGGTCGACATCATCAACCGGGACTACATCGTCGGGGATCTCCCGAGTCGCGTGTGGTGGGAGGGTGACGGATGCGTCGTGCTCGAGGAAGTGGATTTCAACTATCACACCAGCCGTGTCCTCATCCGACGCTCCGTGGTCTTTGGCAACGGCCGCCAAAGCGAGCAAGAGATTTCCTTGCGCGCCTATAGCCTGCACGAGGTGGGCAAGGTGCTACGCCAGGCCGGGTTGCGAGTTCTGGACGTTTCCGGCGCGCTTGCCACCAAGTCCAGGTTCTTCGGCGCTGCCTCGCGGAACATCATAGCGGTTTGCGAACGCCCCGCGTCTTGACGCGACTTGAACCGCAGGTCCAGGTCCGAGACTAAGGACGCCTGGGATGTCTGTGAGCGCCGTCACGGCTTACAGCGTCTCTGGTGGTCAACCTCCGCATGCCGGAGGTACCAACCAGTAGATGGCACTCAAACTGCATTCCAATACAACCGATCCTCAGACATAAGCATCAAACTGTAAATCCAAATTTCGGGAAGACCAGGAATATTCATTCTCCTACATCGGTATATTAGGTAGGATATCCATCCAGAATAGCGGCGACGCAGAAACGGAATGCGCTATGCATAGGGCGACAGCGAAGATGAAGGCAAGCAGGAAGAACCGGCCGACCAGAGCGGGCCGACGGCTCAAGCCTGAACGGCGCGACGCTTCCCAGACCGCCGTTTCTGCTCCGTTCGCGCGACCGGCGAACGATACGGGGGTCGACATCGATTTCACCATCGACCCGGAATTCGTCCGAACCAGTGGTCCTGACCTGGATGTCGTGGCGGAGACGCTCGCGTCGGTGGAGCCAGAGTTGGTCGATGACTCTTTGCCCGATGTGTTGGTGTCCACCGCCGCGCTCGCAGAACCCGAGGCGGCGGAGGAACTGCCAGAGGCGCCGGACGAAGGTGATGACGCGGAAGAAGAACTGGCCGCGGACACCGAGACCGAGGAGGAGGCCGCTGCCCCCGTGGCGGGAAGCCCCAAGTCAGACGAACCCCAGAGCTTTCTCGCCATGTACTTTCGCGACATGGCCGAGCTTTCGGTGCTCAAGCCCGAGCAGGAATTCGAGACAGCGCGCCACATCGAGGAACTGGAGCTCGAGCTCTGGCAGGCCCTGTTCGGTTTTACCCCGTGGGTCGCCCGTCTCGTGCTCACCGTGGAAAGCGCAATGGGCAGCACCCTGCCGGATTTCAAGAACCTTCGCATGCTTTCCGAACGCGCCGCACGCAAGGGCTCCAGCGCGGAAAAGAAGAAGCTGACCAAGTTGATTGTCTCCTTGTCGAGCCAGGTCAAGGAGCTCGACATCGACCGGGTCTTCGTCGACGCCGCGTTGACCGAGTTGCAGCGTCTGAGCGGGGCGGCCCGAATGAGGCGGCCCATCGAAGGACTCGGCTTCAACACGGAAACCAAGTCCTTCCAGGAATTCGCATCGACCATCACGAAAAAATCCAGCGTGGTCAAGCGGGCGAAGAACGAGTTCGTCAAGGCGAATCTCCGCCTGGTGGTTTCCATCGCACGCCGGTTCAACCATGGCCGCTTGCCCCTTCCCGATCTGATCCAGGAGGGCAACATCGGCCTCATGAAGGCCGTCGAGCGCTACGACTATCGCCGCGGCTTTCGCTTCTCCACCTATGCCAGCTGGTGGATCCGCCATGCCATCAGTCGCGCCCTGGCCGACAAGGGCCGTGCGGTTCGTTTGCCCGTCCACATGATCGACGCTTATCACCGCATCGCGAAATCCGAACGCGAGTTGCAGTCGAAACTGGAGCGCCCCGCCACCACCGAGGAGATTGCCTCGGTGACGGGCATCGAAGCCGAGAAGCTGGAGAAGATGCGCACCTTCCTGGCCGACAATCCGGTTTCGCTCGATCGTTCGTTGTCCGAGGATGACGGTCGCCGCCTGATCGATGTTCTGGTGGACCCCAACGAGGCCCCGAGCCCGCCCGAACAAATGATGAGCAGCGAGACCCAGCAGGAGATGCTCAAGCTGCTGAGCGTGCTCAAGCCTATCGAGGCGGACATCCTGCGCAAGCGATTCGGTCTCATCAACGATCACGAGCGTACGCTCAAGGAAATCGGCGACGAGTATCGGCTGTCGCGCGAACGGGTGAGGCAGTTGCAGGAACAGGCCTTGGGAAAAATGCGCAAGGCGATGGCCAAGCGCGAAATCCTCTAGCCCGCTCCAAGAATCGTTCCAGAAGGAATGGGGTGTCCCGCCAGCAGGGACTTGGCCGGCATTCGCCTGCGACCCGGCATCTGGATCTCGGCGAACGCGATCGCCCCCTCGCGGCACGCGACAGCGAGGCCCTGGGATACCAGGCCAAGGATCTCGCCCGGCTTTCCGTTGCCGGCAATCGGAGTCGGAAGGAAGACCTTGATCGGCTCGCCCCCTAGGAACGCGACTGCGCCGGGCCACGGGTCGACGCCGCGCGCGCGCGCGGAAACTTCCGAGGCGGGCCTGTCGAAATCAAGATGGCCGTCCGATTTGCTGAGCGGTGGGGCGAGAGTCGCGGCGGCATGGTCTTGTGGCCAAAGCTCCACCATCCCGCTCGCGATTCTCGGCAGCGTTTCCGAGAGCAGGCGGGCGCCGAGCGGCGCGAGCCGCAGCGCCAACGAACCTGCCGTGTCGTCGCTCCGAATCGGCTCCCGAGCAAGTGCGGCCACCGGACCGGTATCGAGTCCCTCCTCCATGCGCATGACAGCCACCCCGGTTTCGGCTTCGCCCCGTATCACAGCCCATTGGACCGGCGCAGCGCCCCGGAACTTGGGCAACATCGAGGCATGAACGTTCCACGAACCGAGCCGTGGCACCCCGAGAAGATCGGGCGGCAGGATCCTGCCATAAGCCACGACCACGAAAAGATCCGGCGCAAGCGATGTGAGATGCCTAGCAACCACCCCATCGCGCAATTTGACCGGTTGAAGAACCGGCAAGCCGCGCGCGCTGGCAAGCACCTTCACCGCCGGCGGCTGGAGTTTGGCCCCTCGACCGGCCGGCCGGTCGGGCTGGGTTACGACGGTTACGACCTCGTGCTGCTCTGCAATGGCCGAAAGCGAAGGTACCGCGAAATCCGGGGAACCAAAGAAGACGACGCGCAAGACCGTCATCCCCGGGAAACGACCGTTGGTGACGGCGTCGTGGCATGCTCTCCCGGCTCACGGTCGGCATCGGGACCATGGGCCAGGTTGAATTCGTAGGCCGACCGAAGTGTAGGTGTGGAGAGGATGCGCAGCCCTTCGTCGAGTACCTCCCGAATGGTTTCGATCTGTTGCTTCAGCTCGTGCCAGAGTTCCGGTCCAAGGGCTTCCGGCGCGATTTCCTTGCACAGACGGACATGTGCCCGGCGCACGTCGCCGGCGTCCGCGAAGCGGTCCACGCCCAGCACCTGGAAGTAGTCGCTCTCGTTGGCAAGCGCGTAGCGCGCCTGAACGCGTTCGCGCTCGATGCCGAGATCGCGCAAGCCAATGCGCACACCTCCCCGCGAATTTCCATCGGCATCCACCGGCCGAAGGGCGCCAAAACAGGACAAGGTGAGGGCGATCTTCTGGACTACCAACTCGGTAAGACCGGTAGCGCGTGCGACATCCTCGATCGAGCGAACACCGTCGAAGAGCATGGGCACGCGGACCTCTGCCCGATCGGTCATCGCCTGGGCCGTGATGTCCGCCGCGCCGCTCGAACTGTCGAGCAGAAAGACATTCCGTCCCGCTCCCAGCCGCGCCTTGACCCTGTCCTCCGGGTAGCCGCTTTCGAGCCCCTCGCGTACCAGCGCCGCCGGATGGCGCAACAGCCGGGTCCGGTCTGGCCCCGCCGTCACATCGGGATCGATCTGCCAGCGCCCGGCGCTCCAGGAAAACAACGACAGGATGATGCTCTCGTAGTGGCGGCGGACGGCGGGTAACAATTCATCGCTGCGCAGAAAACCCAAATCGACGAGCACGGCACCCACCTTGCGCCCGGTGGCATCGACCACGCGGACGGCTTCCTCGTATTGGCGAGCGTCGAGCACCCCCTCGCGGACAAGCATCGCAAGCATGCGATCCGATGCATCCTCCGAAGCGGCCATTACCGGAAGCCCGGCTTCGAAGTAGATGGACTTCTCGGTTGCCTCATCGCGGATGCGTAACCGGCCGGTCATGCCCTCGGTAAATGCGCGGCCCAGCAGGAGGGGTATGTCTCGATCCGCCAGCTCGCCTCCCGCAACCGAGCCTTCGTCGACAAGATTCTGCAACGCGCTCGAGATCTCGGCATCGAGGATTCCGTCAATATTGTCCGCCAGTCGCCCCAGCAACCTGGTCGGATCTTCATTGCTCGGCTTCATCACAGGACACTCTGCGGATCTACATCTACCTCAAGACGCACGCCCCGGGGAAGCGCTACTCGCCGCGTTGCTCGCGTCACGGCCACTAGTTTCCCTCGATCGCTGCTGGACAGCCAGACCTGAAAGCGTGCCCGGCCCCGCAAGCGCGCGATGGGCGCCTCGGAGGGACCAAGAACTCGAACCGCGCTATCGGCGACCGAGCGCGCACAGCCTGCCATCGCGCTCGCGGCTTCGCGAACGGAGCCCGCCTCCGGGCCATCCAGGCGAAACACGACCATGCGCGCGTAAGGTGGGTACAGCGCCTCTTCTCGGCGCCCAAGCTCGTCCCGCACGAACCCATCATAGTCGTGCCGCTGGAGGAACTGGATGGCCGGGTGCTCGGGGCTGTAGGTCTGGACCATGATGCGACCAGGGCTTTCGCCTCGCCCCGCCCTACCGGCCACTTGTTCCATGATCTGGAACGCCCGTTCGGCGGCACGAAAGTCGGGCAGATGGAGACCCTGGTCGGGTTGAAGAATTCCGACCAGGGTCACGCCGGCAAAATCGTGTCCTTTGGTTACCATCTGGGTCCCGATCAGAATGTCGATCTCGCGTCGGTGGACCTTGTCGAGAAACGCCTCCAGCCTCCCGCTCGTGCTTCCCGCGCTGTCTCGGTCGAGCCGCGCGACCCGCGCCCGCGAGAAGCGCTGGCGAACCAGGGCCTCGACCCGCTCGGTGCCGCTGCCCATCCCCTCCAGGCTCCCGACCTTGCACTTGGGACAAGTGTCGCGCATGGGCTCGGCGCGACCACAGTAGTGGCAGAGCAAATGCCCGCGCGCACGGTGAAGGGTGAGCGAAACCGCGCAGGCAGTGCATCGCAAGACGTACCCACACGCCCGACAAAGAACGGATGTGGAGAATCCGCGTCGATTAAGGAAAAGGATAGTCTGCTCGCCAGCAGCCAGCGCCCGATCCACGGCCAGGGCGAGCGGGGGTGAAAGCAACCCATCCGGGCCGGGTGGATGTTGGCGAAGATCGACGATCTCGACCGGCGGCAAGGGCCGCTTTGCCGCTGCCGGGTTGGCGCGCACGGGCAAGAGCAGGCGCGTGAACCGACCGAGCATGATGTTGCGATACGTTTCGAGACAGGGTGTGGCAGATCCCAAGAGAGCCAGCGCCCGGCTTTGACTGGCGCGCATGACCGCGAGATCCCGCGCGTGGTAGCGAAATCCGTCTTCCTGCTTGAACGATCCGTCGTGCTCTTCGTCCACGACGATGATCGCCAAGTCGCGCACGGGCGCAAAGATTGCCGAGCGTGCGCCAAGAGCGATGCGGACTTCACCCTGGCGCAGCCGCCGCCAGGCGGCGGCGCGCTCACCCGCGGGCAAGGCACTGTGCAAGACGGCGACGTCGTCCCCGAAGCGCGCGCGAAAGCGAGCGGCGAGTTGCGGCGTCAGCGCGATCTCTGGCACCAGCACGAGCGCTCCTTGTCCACGCTTGCGGGCTTCGGCGATGATCCTCAGATAGACCTCGGTCTTCCCCGAACCGGTGATCCCTTGCAGAACGAAGGTCGCATACCCGCGTCCGAGCGCGGCCAGCAACGCGGCGAAAGCGTCCTGCTGGCAAGCGTTGAGGGTTGGCAATTGCTCGTCTCGGGCGAGGCCATCCTTGGGAACTTCATCCGGGAAAGCCTCGTTCTTCCGCCGGGCTCCGCGAATCGTGTCCGCGATCTCGACGAAACCTCGCTCGACGAGGAAGTTCACGCGATGTAGTTCCGTCGAGGAAGCGCGCGCCAGCCCCGCCAGACTCAAGGTGCGAGCCTTCCTGAGCCTCAGCAAGAGCGCCCGATCTCTGTCGTCGAGTGCCATGGCGGCAAGCCCCGAGGGGCTCCCGGCAACCACCGCAGCCCTGCCCGCCTCGGTCAACTTCAAGCGCCTGGAAGCCGCCGCCCGCTCACTGCTCGGTAGTGCAGCGCTCAGAACCTCGCCAAGCGGAGCGAGGTAGTAACTCGCCGCCCATCGGCAAAGTTCGAGAACCGATTCGTCGAGGGCGGGCCCGGTACCCACCACATCGAGAATTTCGCGGATCTCCCTGCCGACCATCCGCACGCCAGCGCGCGTATGCCCAACCACGAAGCCTATCACCGTGCGACGGCCGAAAGGAACGACGACCTGCGAGCCCAGGACCAAAGGCTCGGTCCGCCGTATGTCACGGTAGGTGAAGATCTCGTCCACTGGCAGCGCGACCGCAACCTCGAGCAGCGTGTCCTCTCCCCCTTCCCTTGCGGCGGAATCGGTGGCGGCCATCAACAGCAGTTCCTAGCTCGCGCCCGGAAGGTCTTCCCCTGCACAGCGCGCCCGGGTGGCCATCGCAACAGGCGGACGCAAACTTTCCGAGCTCACCAGCAATTCCGCAACCCGCTCGAAAAGAACCTCGGGGATCTCGGCGCCCTCTGCCACGGACATGAGAGCGCGCACGAGGTCCACATCGGCGAAAACGGGCACGCCGGACGCGCGCGCGAAATCCTCGATGGTTTGCGCGCGACGATGCTCGCCTTTGACCATCACCACCGGCGCGTTCGCGCCATCGGGGTCGTGGACAATGGCCGCAGCCATGACCCCGTCTTGGACGACGACCAAATCCGCTCGTCTAACATCGTCAAGCACCCACGCATGCATGAATCCACGATAGCGTCGAAGTCGCTCAGCCTTGTGGGCCGGATCGCCTTCGGCTTCCTTGCGTTCACGCTTTACCTCGTCCCGGCTCATACGCAATGCTTTCCGATGACGCCATCGCTGGCAGAGGTAGTCGATGGCGCCGAAAACCATCACGGCCGCGGCAAGATGCGTTCCAAGGCGCACGCCGAGAACGCCCACGGCATAAAGAATGCGCGCCGCGCTCGCCCCGCCCAAGGTGGCTATCCCGGATAGCACCGGACCGATCGACCAGCAAGCAACCGCCAGGAGAAGCACCAAGGCGAGCACGCCTTTCCCAACCTCCATCGCCCTGTCGCGCCCGAGAACCCTATCGAAGGAAGGCAGGACCCGCCTCGCATCCGGTCGCGCCGGCGCGAAGGTGGCAAGTCCCCTCGTCTGCAGCAAGGTGATGAGACAAGCCGTCACCATGAACCCACCCAGCAACGGCGCCAGCGTGATCAGCGTGGAATCGAGACCCGCCCTGACGGCGCTGGCGATAGCGACCGACCTGGTCGCGCCAGTCAGCGCCTCACGCATCGCGAGAACCAGCTCCGCCACCCCGGCCTGCGCGGTCGCGATGAGCGCCAAGCAGGCTGCGGACATGACGACCGCCGAACCGAGATCGCGGCTGACCGCGGTCTGGCCGGCCCGGCGCGCCTGCTGGATCCGCCGGGGCGTGGGCGCTTCGGTTCTTTGCTCGCTCGACCAATCAGCCATGGCAGAGGGTACCGATCATCGTCCAAGCCGCGAGGCCAGTCCCAAGAGGTCCAGGAACCCTCCAAAGGCGCTTTCCAGGGCCACCTCCACACCGGCCAATCCCAGCAGCAGCGCGCCCACACCAAGCAGCGCCTTGAGTGGCATCCCGACGAAGTACAGCGGAATCCCAGGAACCGCGCGGCCCACGATTCCAAGCACGATGTCCGCGAGCAGCAAGGAGACGATGACGGGCGCGCAAAGCCCGATGGCCGATTCGATAAGCTTTGCCGACGCCGCGATGGCCACGACGGCCATGACGTGCGGAGCGCCGGTGAACTGCATGGGGACGCCGATGGGAATAGCCTCGTAGCTACGCACGAGCGCCGAGATCGCCTGACCCGGCCCTCCTATGCCGAAGAAGACCACGACGGATAGCAGGACCATCAGCGTGCCGAGGGGGCTGCTCCGCTCTCCGCTGCCGGGAGAAAATACCTCGGCCATGTTGGCGCCGCGTAGAACGTCCGTGAATTGTCCAGCCGCTTCGGCCGCGCGGAACATGCACGCGCAAACCAAGCCCATCACGACGCCGACCATCGTCTCGCGCGCGACCAGCACGATCCACAGGACTGCCCCGCCCACGGGCGGATTTCCGGCCAGAATCGGCAGGCAGAACAGCGAAAGTCCGATCCCCATCGCAAGGCGGATCAGCCCCGGCAGGCTTGGTCCGCCGAACGCGGGTATCGACCATGCGATGGGGAGAGCGCGCGCCGCCCCGACGGCCACCAGGCCAAGAGACGATTTGATATCCGGAGCAAGCAACGAGCGAACCTGGCTAACGCACCGTGGGAATCATCAGCAGCAGGGCTTGGGCGAAGCGAACCACTTGCGCGCCGAGCAGTGGCCCCGAAGCCAGCAGCACCAAGAACACCGCGACCAGCTTGGGCACGAACGCAATGGTGGGATCCTGGATCTGGGTGGCCGCTTGAAAGACACTGATCACGAATCCAACCAGTAAGCTCGCGAGAAGCGCGGGCGCCGAGACGAGAAGAACGAGCATGAGGCCCTCGCGAATCGCGCGCAGAACCAGGTCGGACGCCAGGGCGCTAGACATAGCTTTCTACCAGCCCTCGCACAAGCAGCTGCCAGCCATCTGCCAGCACGAAAAGCAGCAGCTTGAACGGCAACGAAACCGTCGTCGGCGAGAGCATGTGCATCCCCAGCGCGAGCAGTAGATTCGAGATCACCAAGTCCACCACCAGAAACGGGATGAAGAGGAGGAACCCGATCTGGAAGGCCCGCCGCAATTCCGAAGTGAGAAAGGCGGGAACCAGAACCAAGAAATCGCGATCCGTGATGCCAGATCGCTCCTCGGGCGTGCGCATGCGCAGGGCCAAGCCGTGGTAGACAGCGCGATCCCTGGCCGATGCGTGTTTGATCATGAAATCGCGCAGAGGCTCCTTGGCCTTGTCGGCGGCGGCGCGCAGGACCTCGAGGCTATTCGCGCTCAGGAGATCCGCACCGGCGCCCCGGCCAAGCCCGGGCTCGACAGCGCGAAACATCCGCTCGCCGGTTGGAGCCATCACGAAGACGGTGAGGATCAGGGCAAGTCCGGTGATGATCTGCGAGGGCGGAATCTGAGACGCTCCGAGCGCGCTCTTCAAAATCGAGAGCACGACCGCAAGCTTCACGAAGCTGGTCATGAGCAAGATGATGAAAGGCAGGAGTGAAAGCGCGGCCATGGCGATGAGGAGCAACACCGGCCGCGAGGCAATCCCCGCTGTCCTATTCACGTTGGCCACGGCGGTCGCAAGCAGCGGGCTCATCGACCGCGCCTCCGCAACACCCTGGCGAGAACCTCGCCGAAGCCTGAGGTGGGCTTGTCACCGCCACCCGATCGATCCGGGATCGCGGCCTTGTCGATTTCGGCGAGCATACACATGGGACCCTCCCCAACCCCCACCAGAAAGCAACGCCCACCCGCTTCGACAAGGTAGATTGATCGACGCGGTTCCAGGAAGCAGCGACCGAGGATTCGCAAACAATCATCCGACCGTCCCACACCTCTTCGCCCTAGCCAGCGCAAGACAAGAAACGATAAGAAGCAAACGATAGCCAACGACACGAACGACAACGCAAGTGAACCCCCCAGGCCGGGAAGGTCAGACCCTGGCGCACCCATGTCACGGACTTACCGCCAGTGCGCGCCACATGTCAATGGCACATGTGCCGAGCGGACCCGCCTATCCGCCCTTCGCGCCCCTTCAGGCGGCGCTATTCCCCGCCGCGGCTGCGTCCGGACCGTTTCTTGGTCGCGGCCGATTTGGCCGGCGCGCGCGCCCCGACGTCCTTCTTCACCTTGGGGGTGGCGGTCGCAGGCTTCGCCTTCGGCTTGCTCTTGCCCTTGGACTCGGTTGGCGCCGATTCCTTGGACTTGCCCTTGGCAGGTCCGGGCTCCTTGTCTTGCTTGACGTCCTTGGGCGCGCGCTTGGAGTCGGACCGGCCGCCTTCCTCGGGAATCAGCTCGAGCAGCGCCATGGGCGCCGCGTCGCCCGGACGCTGTTCCATCTTCATGATACGCGTGTAGCCACCGTGACGGGCTAGGAAACGCGGCCCAATCTCCTCGAAGAGCTTGAGGACCGCGTCGCGATCGCGCACCACCCGCAAGGCCATGCGTATGGCATGCACCACGCGAGCGCGCTCGTCGTCGGTGCGCTTCTCCGGCTTCTTGGTGAGGATGGGTCCGAGCCGCCGCGCCCAGGTGATCGACCGTTCGGCCAAGCGGCGGATCTCCTTGGCCTTGACCAGCGTGGTGCGAATGCGCTCGTAGGTCAGCAGCGCCGCCACCATATTGGAGAACAGCGCCTTGCGGTGGGCCGCCGGCCGGGAAAGATGAAGTCCAGCTCTCTTGTGTCGCATGTTGGCCTGGGTACTCGCTCGCTCTGGGTGGTTGGAATTTCGCCTCTGCTTTGCCTGGCTATGATGATCGCGAAAGTGGCCTAGGCCTTCTTCGGCGGACCATCACCCGGCCATCCCTCCAGCTTCATGCCGAGCGAAAGCCCCATGCCGGCCAGGATTTCCTTGATTTCCTTGAGCGACTTGCGCCCGAAGTTCTTGGTCTTGAGCATATCGGATTCGGTCTTCTGCACGAGCTCGCCGATGTAGCGGATGTTCGCGTTTTGCAGACAGTTCGCCGAACGCACCGACAGTTCCAGGTCGTCGACCGATTTCCACAAGTTCTCGTTGAGCTTCTGCTGTTCCTCCGAAACCGTCGCCTCGGGCGCGGGCTCGGCGCCCTCCTGGAAGTTGATGAAGATCGAGAGCTGATCCTTGAAGATCTTCGCCGCATAGGCGACGGCGTCTTCGGGCTTCACCGTGCCATTGGTCCATACTTCGATGGTCAAGCGGTCGTAGTCGGTCTGCTGGCCCACGCGCGCATTGGTGACGCTGAAGTTGACCTTGCGGATGGGCGAGAACAGCGAATCGACGGGAATCACACCAACCGGCATGTTGAGTTGTTTGTTGCGTTCCGCCGGCACGTAACCGCGCCCGATCCCGACGTCGAGCTCCATGCGCACCTTGGCCCCCTTGGAGCAGGTCATGATGTGGTGATCGGGATTGAGGATCTCGATGCCCTCGGGACATTGTATGTCCTTGGCCGTGACCTTCCCTTCACCGTCCTTGTCGATGCGAACCGTGTGCGGTTTGCCGTCGTGGGAGCGGATGATGACTTCCTTCAGATTGAGCACGATGTCCGTGACATCCTCGGCGACCTCCGGCAACGAGGTGAACTCATGCACCGCGCCCTCGATCTTCACGGCCGTGATGGCGGCGCCCTGGAGCGATGAGAGAAGCACCCTGCGAATGCCATTCCCGATGGTGGTTCCAAAACCACGTTCGAGCGGTTCGCAAGCGAACTTTCCATAATTCGGCGTCAGCGATTCCGGGTCCACCTCGAGCTTGCGCGGTCTGATGGGGTCTCGCCAGTTCCTCGCAACAAATGCAGACGGCGTGACGGCGGTGGCTTGAGCACTAGCAGTCGACATCCTGTTCTCCTGTTCGATTCTAGGAATCAATAGCTTCGCAGCGGCAGTGGCTACTTGGAATAGAGTTCGACGACGAGCTGCTCTCTGACCGTCATCGTGAGATCTTCTCGCGACGGAAGCGTCACGAGTTTGCCCTGGAAATTGTCCTTGTCGAGTTGCAACCACTTGGGTACGCCTCGACGATCGACGGCACCCAGGCTCTCGAGAATGCGCGTGACCTTCTTGGACAGATCGCATACCACGATGCTGTCGTTCATGCCGCAAAGGTACGAGGGAATATTCACCTTCTTGCCGTTGACCAGGAAGTGACCGTGGCGGACGAGCTGCCTGGCCTCGGCGTGATCGGAGGCGAATCCCAGGCGATACACCACATTGTCGAGCCGGCGTTCCAGCAATTGCAGAAGGTTCTCGCCGGCAACCCCCTTCATGCGCGTCGCCTTGTGGTAGTAACCGCGGAACTGCCGCTCGGCGAGACCGTACATGCGCTTGAGCTTCTGCTTCTCCCGCAACTGCGAGCCGTAGTTCGAGAGTTTCCTGCGCCTCGCCTGCCCGTGCTGGCCAGGCGCATACGCACGCCGCTCGTAGCCGCACTTGTCGGTGTAGCAACGGTCGCCCTTCAAGAAAAGCTTGGTGTCTTCCCGGCGACACAGGCGGCAAACCGGACCGGAGTACTTCGCCATCGGTATTTTACCTTCCTCGTTCTTTCACTGTCCTCATGATCCAACCACGTCCGGCTAGACCCTACGCCGCTTGGGCGGCCTGCAACCGTTATGCGGAATCGGGGTGAGATCCCTGATCACGTTGATCTTGAAACCGGCGGACGCGAGCGCGCGCAACGCGGACTCACGGCCGGACCCGGGGCCACGAATGAACACATTGATCGACTTCATTCCGTGCTCCATCGCCTTGTGAGCCGCGTCGTCCGCGGCCAGCTGAGCCGCGAATGGCGTCGACTTGCGCGACCCCTTGAAGCCCTTGACCCCGGCCGAAGACCAGGAAATCACGTTCCCGGAAACGTCCGTGATGGTAACGATCGTGTTGTTGAAGGACGCGGTGATGTAGGCGATGCCACTCTGCACACTCTTGCGCACCTTCTTGGCCTTGGTCTTTGGCTTCGCTACTGCTTCGTTCTCTGTCGCCATTGATTGTCCGTTCTGTTGCTGAGAGTTCCGCTGGCTCGATCGAAATCCTACGCGCGAAATCCTACGCGCCGGTCCCTTCGACCTTGCGCTTGATCATCTGGCCCTTGCGCGGTCCCTTTCGCGTACGCGCGTTGGTCTTCGTGCGCTGGCCGTGTACCGGCAGATTCTTGCGATGACGAAGGCCGCGGTAGCAACCGAGATCCATCAACCGCTTGATGTTCATCGAGATCTCGCGCTGCAGGTCGCCCTCCACCTTGAGACCCATCTGTTCGATGACTTCGCGGATGCGTCGCGATTCGGCGTCGTCAAGCGCATCGCTACGCTTGTCGAGAGAGATACCGGCGGCCGCGAGCACTTGGCGAGCCTTGGTGAGGCCGATGCCGTTGATGTATGTCAGCGCATATTCCATGCGCTTGTTTCGGGGGAGATCGACGCCTGCTACGCGTGCCATCGGCTTGGGATTCCTTTCCTGTACCTATCCTGTGCTTGCTCGCTGCCCACTCAGCCCTGCCGCTGCTTGTGGCGGGCGTTCTCGCAAATGACCCGAACGACTCCGCGCCGACGGATCACCTTGCACTTCTCGCAGATCTTCTTGACTGACGCTCTGACCTTCATGGGACACTCTTCCGTTTCACGCCTGTGACAAAACCATCGGGCCATTTTCGGTGATCGCCACCGAGTGCTCAAAATGGGCCGAGAGGCTACCATCTTTCGTGACCGCAGTCCACCCGTCCTCCTCGATGACGACCTCGGGGCCACCCTCGTTGACCATGGGCTCGATGGCGATCACCATGCCCGCGCTGAGGCGCGGACCACGGCCCGCGGGACCGTAGTTCAACACTTGGGGGGGCTCGTGCATGCGGCGGCCTATGCCGTGACCGGCGAACTGCTCGACCACGGAGTATCCTCGCTTCTCGACGTAGGCCTGCACTGCCCAGCCGATGTCGCCCAGGCGGTTGCCCGGCCCGCACTGCTCGATGGCCTTTTCCAGACTGATTCTGGTGGCCTCGATCAGGGCACGCGCCTTTTCGGAGATATTGCCGATCGGCAACGTGCGCGCCGAATCCCCGCACCAGCCGTCCTTGAACGCGCCGAAGTCCACGGAAAGGATGTCCCCGTCCTTGAGCACGATGTCCTTGCGCGGTATTCCGTGAACGATCACCTGGTTCACGGACGCACATAGAACCGCGGGGTAGCCGCGATACCCGAGGAAAGCCGAGTCGGCGGACAGTTCCTTGAGCCGGCGGCGGGCCACCAACTCGAGATCCCAGGTAGTGGCGCCGATCACAGCCGCGTCGGCAAGGGCGTCAAGAACATCCGAAACGATGAGATTCGCCTCACGCAGCTTGGCGATCTGGGCCGCGGTCTTGAGTTCGATGCCTTTCATGCGCACCCCACCCACGCGCGCAGAATGGCAGGATGTCCTGCAACGCAGCTTGGGCCGGCGTGATTGGGTGGGCGGTTCACCATGAAAATGTCGCTTCTGAAGTTGCAATACTAGCCACCGACCGGGGCTGTCACACGCCCGCCTCGGCCGCGGATGCGCGGACCCTTGGGGCCAGTGAAGCCCTCGTAGTTCCTCGTGATGAGGTGCGACTCGATTTGCTGGACGGTGTCGAGCGCGACACCGACGACAATCATCAAGCCCGTGCCGCCAAAGCGGAAGGGAACCCCAAGGTTGTCGGAAAGCAGGTTGGGAAGAACGCAGATGACCGATACGTAGAGCGCGCCACCCGCGGTGATCCGAGTGAGGACTTTGTCGATATAGGAAGCCGTCGCCTTTCCCGGCCGAATCCCTGGAATGTACCCACCATACTTGCGCATGTTGTCGGCCACATCCACGGGATTGAAGGTGACCGCGGTGTAGAAGTAACAGAAGAAGACGATGAGGCCGATGTAGACGACGTTGTAACGCCAATCGCCGGGGTGAAGTGCGTCGGATAGGGCGCGCGCCATCGAGTTGTTCAGGAACGAGGCGATCTGTTGCGGAAACATCAAGATGGACGACGCAAAGATCGGAGGGATGACGCCCGCGGTGTTCACCTTGAGTGGCAGGTGGGTCGACTGTCCGCCGAACATCTTCCGACCAACCACCCGCTTTGCGTACTGCACCGGGATGCGGCGCTGGCCACGCTCGAAGAAGATGATCGCGCCGACGACGACCACCACGATGAGGCCCATGATGGCCAGCGAGAAAGCCGTGATGTTACCTTCGCGCGCGCGCGTGCCCAAACGAACCAGTGCACTCGGGATGTCGGTAATGATACCGGCGAAGATGATGAGGGAGATCCCGTTTCCGATGCCGCGCTCGGTGATCTGCTCGCCCAGCCACATGATGAAGGCGGTCCCGGTGGTTAGGGAAATCATGGTGAGCAGATAGAAATGCCACCCGGGGTCGGGAACGACCTCGCCCAGGTGGCCGTAGGCCGAATTGTTGGAAATCAGCCAGCGCGCGATGAAATACGATTGGATGAGCGACAGAATCACGCAGCCGTAGCGCGTGTACTGGTTGATTCGCCGCTGCCCCATCTCCCCCTCTTTCTGGATCTGCTCCAGTTTTGGGATGACGACCGTCAGCAGTTGGATGATGATGGACGCGCTGATGTAGGGCATGATGCCAAGGGCGAAGATGGACATCTTCTCGAGTGCGCCGCCCGAAAACATGTTGAACAGCCCCAGGAACGTTCCCGAGGACTGGCTCACGATCTTGCTCATGACCGCGGCATTCACGCCGGGTGTCGTCACGAACACGCCGATCCGGTACACCGCCAAGAGCGCGAGCGTATAGAGCAGGCGCCGACGCAGCTCCGGAATCTTGGTCATGTTCTGGAAGCCAGAGGCCATCTAGTTCCTCCTGCCCTGGTAAGACAGTCCTCGCCCGAAGGGAAGGGCGAGGCATGCATTGCCATACGCGAGGTACGGCGGCAGCATGCAGCGGGCCACGCCGGAACGTGAATCCCGGCGCGAGCACCTCTGTCTGCTATCGACGCAACTAGCCATTGGCCGACTCGGCGCGACCGCCGTTCTTCTCGATCTTTTCCTTTGCGCTGGCCGAAAAGGCATCGGCCTTCACCACGAACTTCTTGGTCAGCTCACCGCCCCCAAGCACCTTGACGAACTCGCATCGCCGGGGCACCAACCCGACGCCCTTGAGATCGCCCACCGTCACCGTGCCAGCCTCGAACCGGGCATCGATGTCGGAGACGTTCACCGCGAAGATTTCCTTGCGGAAGATATTCTTGAAACCCTTCTTGGGCAATCGCCGCTGCATCGGCATTTGTCCACCCTCGAAGCCGAAGCGCGCTCCATGATGTCCCGTGCGAGCCTTCTGGCCCTTCACGCCGCGCCCCGCTTGTTTGCCGGTTCCCGAACCTGGGCCACGCCCTACCCGTTTCCGATTCCTCGTCGCCCCGCTTGGCCCCTTCAGCTCATGTAACGTCGTGCCCATATCTGGATACCTTTCGGAAAACGTGCGCCTTCCCTACTCCGCCGCTTCGACCTTCACCATGTGAGAGATGGTCCGAATCATTCCGCGCACGGCGGGATTGTCCGGCAGGACGACCGTGCGTCCACGCTTGCCCAAGCCCAATTTCGCGGCCGTCAGCTTGTGCGGCTTCGGGGCGATTGATGCCGCTACGAACGAGAGTCACTTTCAACTTCGATGCCATGATTTACCCCGCCGCCAAGATGTCCTCAAGGCGCTTGCCGCGCAGGGCAGCCACCGATTCACCGCTGGAGAGGCGCTTGAGCGCATCGATCGTGGCGTGAATGACGTTGTGGGGATTGGAAGTCCCGATGCACTTGGTAAGAATGTCTTGCACGCCCGCGACTTCGAGGACCGGACGGACGGCACCGCCGGCAATGACGCCGGTACCAGCGCTCGCCGGACGCAGCACGACCGATCCCAGCTCCGAAGGTCCCCTTGACCTCATGCGGAATGGTCGTGCCGGCCAGGGGAATCTTGAACAGACTCTTCTTTGCCTGCTCGGTTCCCTTGCGGATTGCCTCGGGAACTTCGTTGGCCTTGCCCAAGGCCGGCCCCGACATAGCCATGCTGATCGCCGACCACGACCAGCGCAGAAAACGAGAACCTCCGGCCGCCCTTCACGACCTTCGCGACGCGGTTGATGAACACGACGCTGTCGACCAGTTCGCCGACATCTTCGTAGTTAATCGCCATTCTTGCTCCTAGACCTCCGTGCCGTTGTAGCTACACACCCTAGAACTTCAACCCGGCTTCACGCGCACCTGTGGCCACGGAAGACACACGACCGTGGTAGCGATAGCCGGCCCGGTCGAACACAACCTGCGAGATGCCCTTTTCCAAGCACCTCTTGGCCACCAAAGCTCCCACTTGCTTGGCCCGATCCCGCTTCTTGCCCTTCGGTGCGTCGGCCGGGGGGCTTTCTTGGGGACGAGATCCGACGCGGCCACCAGCGTCTTCTTGTCGAGGTCGTCGACGACCTGGGCATAGATGTGCCGCGCGCTGCGATAGACAACCAAACGAGGACGCTCGGACGTGCCCGACATGCGTTTGCGCAATCGAGCGGTGCCTGCGATTGCGGGAATCGAATTTGCTCTTGCGTGGCCATACCTGTTCTTCTTCCAGTTTCTTCCGGGTTGCCCCGTCGGTTAGGCGCCGGAGCCGCCGCCCGTGGCTGCGGCCTTCCCTACCTTCTTCTTGATGACCTCTTCAACGTACTTGACACCTTTGCCCTTGTAGGGCTCGGGTGGCCTCAACTCGCGAATCTTAGCGGAAATTTGCCCGAGTTCATCCTTGTCCGACGACACCAAGGTCAGCCGGTTCTTCTCCACTTTCGCGGTGATCGATTTGGGCAACTTGAACACGATGGGGTGGGAGTAGCCAAGCGCGAAGGTGATGGAATCTCCCGAAACCTCGGCGCGATATCCGACGCCATTGATTTCGAGCTCGCGCTTCCAGCCTTCACTCACGCCCTTCACCATGTTGGCCAGGTGCGCGCGAACCAGACCGTGCCGGGCCCGGTTCTGTCGAGAATCGTCCGCGCGTGCAATGACCGCCTTGTCGCCCTCGATCTTGATGGACACCCCTGTCGGCATGGGCTTACTAAGTTCGCCTTTCGGCCCCTTGACCGCGAACTGTCCGGTCTTCTGTACCACCGATACCCCCTTGGGGATCGCCACAGGTTTGCGTCCGATGCGTGACATCTACCAGACCTCGCATAGGAGTTCGCCGCCGATGCCCGCCTTGCGCGCGGCCCGGTCGGTCATGAGACCACGAGAAGTGGAAAGGATCGCGATACCGAGCCCCGATCGGACCTTGGCGATCCGGTCGTGCCCCACGTACACGCGCTGCCCCGGACGAGAGCGTCGACGCAGGCCGGTGATGGCATTGGCGCCGGGCTCGGCCCAACGCAAGCGAACCACGATTTCGCTGTGGCCATCGAACCCGGGACGCACGTCATACCCCTGAATGTAGCCCTCCTCTTTCATGACCTCGGCAAGACGAACCTTGAGGGTCGACGAAGGACAAGCCAAATCACCCCGTCGGGCCAGGATGGCATTGCGAATGCGAGTGAGGAAATCGGCAATTGGATCAGTCATGGCGTCTACCAGCTCGACTTGATGACCCCGGGGATGTCTCCGCGGAGGGAAAGCAGTCTGAAACAAATACGGCACAGTTCGAACTTCCGCAGAAAACCGCGGGAGCGGCCACACTGCTTGCAGCGGTTGTGCCTGCGCACTCTGAACTTTGGGTTTTTGGGAAGGAGATCGACCGTCTTCGCCATGATTCGCTAGCTCCTAAACGGCATTCCAAGGTGGCGCAGTAGTGCGCGACCTTGTTCGTCGGTGCGCGCGGTGGTGGTGATGGTGATGTTCATGCCCTTGGGCTTTTCCAGCTTGTCGACGCCGGTTTCCGGGAAAATGCTGCCTTCTCGGACACCCATGGTGAAATTACCGCGCCCGTCGAACCCTTTGGGCGAGACGCCCTTGAAATCGCGAACCCGCGGCAATGCGAACGTGATGAGACGATCCAAGAATTCGTACATGTTGTCGCGTCGGAGCGTCACCACGGCGCCGATCTTCTGACCAGCCTTGAGCTTGAAAGCGGCGATGGCCTTGCCGGACTTGGTGACCACTGGCTTCTGCCCGGTGATCGCCGCCAGATCCTCGACCCCGGAATCCAGGATCTTCGGATTGGTGATGGCTTCTCCGAGGCCCATGTTCACGGTGATCTTCGTCATCCGAGGCGCCTGCATGACATTCTTGAGAGCGAGTTCAGTCTGCAGCTTGGCCCGCACCTCGGATTCGTAGACCTTCCGCAATCGGGCTGGTTCCGCGCGCTTGACCTTCTCCATTGCGAGTTCGGCCTTCGCCGAGCCGCCCTTGCCGGAGTCCTTGCCTTTGCCCCCCTTGCCGCTTGCGCGCGCCGCCTTTTTCGCGGCCGCTTGCGCCGCCTGTTCGGGCGTTTGCGCCGGCTTCGCTGCCTTGGGCGCCTTCTCTGCTGCCTTTTCGGCCTTTTCGTCTTCTTCAGCCATCGTCGGTGTTCCTTCTGCCTGCGGACGCGTTGCCTATTCGAACAGGCTTCCGCACTTCACACACATGCGCCGCTTCTTCTGCCCCTCGCGTAGCTCGGCCTTCGCCCGCCTGCCTTTGGCACATTTTCCACACCACAACGCCACATTGGACATTGCGATGGTTCCTTCCTTCTCCAGGATGCCGCCATTGGGACTGGCTTGCGTCGGCTTGGTGTGGCGCTTCACGATGTTCACGCGCTCGACCACCACCCGCTCCTGATCGGTGGCGACGCGCAGAATCCGGCCGCGCTTGCCCTTGTCTTTTCCGGCGATCACGATGACGGTGTCACCTTTGCGAACATGCATTAGAGGACCTCCGGCGCAAGCGAGATGATCTTCATGAATCGTTTGGCGCGCAATTCGCGGGCGACCGGCCCAAAGATACGCGTCCCGATGGGCTCGTTGTCTTTGTCCACGAGCACGGCCGAATTGGAGTCGAACCGGATGTAGGAGCCATCCTGGCGCGAGACTTCCTTCTTCGTCCGCACGATCACGGCGCGCGCGACCTCGCCCTTCTTCACCTTGGAATTGGCGATGGCTTCCTTGACCGACACGATAATCACGTCGCCCAAGGAGGCGTATTTTCGCCTAGTGCCGCCGAGCACGCGGATGCACATGATCTTCTTGGCACCCGAATTATCGGCTACATCGAGGGTTGTTGTCGTCTGGACCATGGGTAAACCTGCCGTCTCCGTTGTTTCAAAACACGCCCGTCTAGGCCTCCTGTGGCCGCTCCACGAGGCGATTCGACGCGCCAGCGCTTCTGGCGCGAAAGTGGGCGAGATTCGACGATCTCCACACGATCGCCCACACGATACTCGTTCTTCTCGTCGTGTGCCTTGTACTTCGCCCGCCGGGTCATGTACTTGCCATATTTCGCGTGGGCCAGGCGGCGTTCGACGACAACCACACGGGTCTTGTCCATCTTGTCGCCGACCACCACGCCGATCAGCTTTCGCTTCGAGCCTATGGCTCGTCCGGACGCCGCAGCTTTCGTGGCGACGCCTTCCGAGGTTGAGCTTTCTTTGTCCACGGCCTATTTCTCCTTGGCAGTCGCCACCGCCGCTTGCTGCGACTTCTCGGCGAGCACAGTGCATATCCGAGCGATGTCGCGACGGGTGCCGCGAATCACCATGGTGTTTTCGATCTGATTGGTGTTGTGCTTGAGGCGTTGCTGGAAGAGCTCTTCACGGAGTTTCTTGAGCGTGCGCTCGAGTTCCGCGGTTTCATTACCGCGCAGGTCTTTTACCTGAATCTTGCTTTTCATAGCACCTGCTCCCGGCCAATCACGCGCGTCCTGACCGCCAGTTTGTGTTCCGCAAGGTGGAATGCCTGCCGAGCCAGACTGATGGAGACCCCTTCGAGTTCGTAAAGCACGCGGCCCGGCCGAACCACGGCAACCCATTCCTCTGGAGTCCCCTTGCCCTTGCCCATGCGGGTCTCTGCCGGCTTCTTCGAAATCGGCTTGTCCGGGAAGATGCGCACATACAGCTTCCCGCCGCGCTTCACGTGTCGCGAGATGGCGGTACGGGCCGCCTCGATTTGCCGCGCCGACACGAAACCACAGGTCAAGGCCTGAAGCCCGAATTCGCCAAAGGACACCGTGGTTCCTCCCTTGGAAACTCCGCGCATCTTGCCCTTCTGCTGTTTGCGCCACTTGACTCTATCGGGTGCTAGCATGACTTCCTCTCGTCGCTTGCGCCGCTATCGACTAGGCCAGACGACCTGCCCGCTGGGGCAGTACCTCGCCCTTGAAAATCCAGCACTTGACGCCGATGGCGCCGTATGTGGTGTGTGCCTCTGTGGTCCCGTATTCGATGTCCGCGCGAAGCGTGTGCAGGGGCACGCGGCCCTCATGGTACCACTCGTAACGGGCCATCTCGGCGCCACCCAGTCGTCCCGAACAAGCGAGGCGTATGCCCTTGGCGCCGAACTTCATGGCGGTTTGCACGGCCTTCTTCATGGCGCGCCGAAAAGCCACCCGGCGTTCGAGCTGCGTCGCCACGTTCTCCGCGACCAATTGCGCGTTGGTTTCGGCCTTGCGTACTTCTTGGATGTTGAGGAATACCTCGCTGGTGGTGAGTGCCTGGACTTCCTTCTTCAAGGTCTCGACGCCCGCGCCACGCTTGCCGATGACGATACCAGGGCGAGCCGTATAGATGTTGATCTTGACCTTGTTGGCCGCGCGCTCGACCTCAACCGACGCGACACCAGCATGTCCGAGCTTCTCTTTGACGAACCGCTTGAGCCGCAAATCCTCGTGCAGCCACTTCGAGAATTCCTTCTCGGAATACCATTGCGACGACCACCCGCGGACGACGCCGAGACGAAAGCCTATTGGATTGGTTTTCTGACCCATCTGTTTCTCCTAGGGGACGTCGACTACGATGGTCACATTGGAGGTTCGCCGGTTGATGCGATTGGCACGCCCCATGGATCGCGCAAGCCATCGCTTCTCGGTGGGACCGGGATCCACCGTGATTTTGGTGACCATCAGAGCGTCGGCATCGGCCTTTTCATTGGCCGTTGCGTTGGCCACCGCCGAGCCAAGCACCTTGCTCAGCATCTTGGCGGCCTTGCGCTGCTGAAAATTCAAGATGGCCATGGCGTCAGCCACCTGCCGCCCTCGGATCATGTCCGCCACCATGCGCACCTTGCGCGGCGATTGTCGGAACCGTCTCAACACTGCGTGTGCCATGTGCGTGGTCCTTCCGTTCCCTACTTCTTCTCCGCCGTTACGGCAGGCGCAGCGGCCGCGGGGGCCGCGGCGCTGGGCGCTCCGGCGCCAGCGGCGGCCTTGCGATCACCGGAGTGGGTCATGAAGATCCGGGTCGGCGCGAATTCACCGAGCTTGTGACCCACCATGTTTTCCGTGACGAAGACGGGCAGAAACTTGCGACCGTTGTGCACAGCGAAGGTGAGCCCAACCATCTCGGGCAGGATGGTCGATCGTCGCGACCACGTCTTGATCACCTTCTTGATCTTCTGCTTTTGCATGTCGTCCACCTTGGTCATCAGGTGGCGGTCGACGAATGCGCCCTTCTTGATTGATCGGGCCATGACTAAGCCTTCTTTCCTCGGCGCTTGATGATCATGCGATCGGTCCTCTTGTTCTCACGAGTCTTGAGCCCCTTGGCGAGCTGGCCCCAGGGCGAGCAGGGATGCCGACCGCCCGAGGAGCGGCCCTCGCCGCCACCCATGGGGTGATCCACCGGATTCATGGTGACGCCGCGATTATGAGGGCGCCAGCCAGCCCAGCGCGTTCGCCCGGCCTTGCCGACCTGGACGCTGCTGTGCTCGATATTGCCCAGTTGTCCAACGGTGGCCCGACAATCGAGGTGAACCTTGCGAACTTCAGCCGACGGCAGACGGACCTGGCCCCAGTCACCCTCCTTGGCCATCAACTGGGCGCCGTCCCCCGCCGAGCGCACCAATTGTGCGCGTCCGGCGACGTGAAGGCTGACGTTGTGGATGGTCGTCCCGAGGGGAATGTAGCGCAGTGGAAGACTGTTGCCGGGCTTGATGTCAGCCTCGCGCGAGGAAATCACGGTGTCCCCCACTTTCAGGCCGATCGGCCACAGGATGTACCGCTTCTCGCCGTCCGCATAGTTGAGCAGGGCGATACGCGCGCTTCGATTCGGATCGTATTCGATGCTGGCAACCTTGGCCGGCACGCCGATCTTGTCGCGCCGGAAATCGATGGCGCGAAACCGCCGCTTGTGTCCACCACCGCGGAATCGCGCGGTAATGCGACCGAAATGATTCCGTCCTCCCGGCGACGGCTTGCTTTCCGTCAGCGACTTGAGGGGCCGATTGCCCTGGGTGAGTTCGGAGAAGTCCGGGGCAACTCTGCCGCGGACACCAGGCGTGGTCGGGTTCATCGTGCGAAGGCCCATGTCCTAGACTCCCTCGAAGAATTCGATCTTCTGCCCTGGTGCCAGAGTGACCAAGGCGCGTTTCCAGTTCGGGCGACGGCCCATGTAGCGTCCCACGCGCTTCTGTTTGCCGCGGACGATGGCGGTGCGCACCTTGATAACACTCACGTTCCACAGTTTCTCGACCGCGTACTTGATCTCGATCTTATTCGCGTCACGCGCCACTTCCAGGAGGAGCTGAGGTAACACGCTTTCGGGATCGACCGATGGCGTCTTCCGCCCTGCCGCCGGTGTCCTTGAGAAAGGTGCCCTTCTCGGTGAGAAGCGGCCGCTTGATGATGACTTCAGGAGAACGCATGGTCATTCCTCTCTACGCCCGCGGGGACTCGGTTTCGCCAGCTATCACGCGAGCCTCGACCGCCTTCACCACATCCTTGGCAATCACGAGTCCGCCGTGATTGAGAATGTCGTAGACGTTGAGCCCCTCCGGGGGCAGGCAGGTGTGCGCGGCGAAGTTGCGAATCGATTTGGCCAGATTCACGTTGCCCTTGGCATCCACGACGAGCGCGGAGGCAAATCCGAGCGTCTTCAAGACCCCGCCCATACGCTTCGACTTGGGCGCCTCGATGGCCAGTTTGTCGACGACGACGAGCTTCTTCTCCTGCGCCCGAAGCGATAAGGCCGAGGCAAGCGCCGCCTTCTTGAGCTTCTTCGGCAGGGTGTACGCGTAGCTGCGCGGATGCGGTCCGAACACCTTGCCACCGCCGACGTAATTGGGCGAGCGCGAGGACCCTTGCCGGGCATTGCCGGTTCCCTTCTGTCGATAGGGCTTCTTGCCTCCCCCACGCACGAACTTGCGCGTCTTGGTCGCGTGCGTGCCAGCGCGCCTCCCCGCCCGCTGTGCTTTCACGGCTTCCCACAGCAACGGCGCCCTCACCTTGACGGCGAAGACTTCGTCGGCGATGTCCATTTCACCGACCTTCTGACCCTCGATATTGACGACGTCGATCTGCATGGCTGACCTCAGGTCTTGATCTCGACGTCAACCCCCGCCGAGAGGTCGAGCTTCATGAGCGCGTCCAGCGTCTGTTGCGTCGGATCCAAAATGTCGAGCAGGCGCTTGTGCGTCCGGATCTCGAACTGCTCCCGCGACTTCTTGTCGACGTGAGGCGAACGTAAGACGCAGTATTTGTTGATCTTCGTCGGCAACGGGATGGGCCCCGCGACCTTGGCGCCGGTCCGTTTGGCGGTGTCGACGATCTCGCCCGCTGACTGATCCAGCAGCCGATGATCGTAGGCCTTCAGCCGTATCCTGATTTTGGGTGTCACTTGCTGCCCCCTTCTACTTTGCTCGCTTTGACTCCGCCAGGGTTTCCTACGCAATAATCTTGGTGACGACGCCGGCACCGACCGTCTTGCCGCCTTCGCGAATCGCGAAACGCAATCCTTCCTCGCACGCGATCGGCGTGATCAGCGTGATCTCCATGTTCACGTTGTCCCCTGGCATCACCATCTCCATCCCCTCCGGCAACTTCACGTCCCCGGTCACGTCCGTCGTCCGGAAGTAGAACTGCGGCCGGTACCCCTTGAAGAACGGCGTGTGCCTCCCTCCCTCTTCCTTCTTCAGCACGTACACCTCCCCCATGAAGTTCTTGTGCGGCGTGATCGACCCGGGCTTCGCCAGTACCTGCCCTCGCTCGATTTCCTCCCGCTTCGTCCCCCGCAACAGCGCCCCGATGTTGTCTCCCGCCCGTCCCTCGTCCAAGAGCTTCCGGAACATCTCCACCCCCGTCACCACCGTCCGCATCGTGTCCTTGAAGCCAACGATCTCCACTTCCTCTCCCACCTTGATGATCCCACGCTCCACCCGCCCGGTCACCACCGTCCCTCGTCCCGAAATCGTGAACACGTCCTCCACCGGCATCAGAAACGGCTTCTCCGTCTCACGCTTCGGCTCCGGTATGAAGGTGTCCAGTGCCTCCAGCAGCTTGAGGATCGACCCCTCCCCGATCTCCGACGGATCCCCTTCCAGCGCCTTGAGCGCGCTCCCGCGCACGATCGGCGTCGTATCCCCTGGAAACTGGTACTTGGAAAGCAGCTCGCGCAACTCCAACTCCACCAGGTCCAGCAACTCCTCGTCTTCCTTCGCCACCATGTCCACTTTGTTCAGGTACACCACCATCGATGGCACCCCAACCTGTCGCGCCAACAGAATGTGCTCCCGCGTCTGCGGCATCGGCCCATCCGGCGCCGACACCACCAACACCGCCCCATCCATCTGCGCCGCCCCCGTGATCATGTTCTTGATGTAGTCCGCGTGCCCAGGGCAATCCACGTGCGCGTAGTGCCGCTTGTCCGTCTGGTACTCCACGTGCGCGATCGCGATCGTGATCCCGCGCTCCCGTTCCTCGGGCGCCTTGTCGATCTGGTCGTACGCCGTGTACGTCGCGAAGTTCCTCTTCGCCAGAGCCTTCGTGATCGCCGCCGTCAGCGTCGTCTTGCCATGGTCCACGTGCCCGATTGTCCCTACGTTCAGGTGCGGCTTGTTTCGTACGAATTTTTCCTTGGCCATGGTGTCCTCCCGGAAACGATACGATCACGAACTGCGAACCCGATTGGCGACCTTGTCGACAACGTGATTCGGAACTGGAGCAAAACGCAGGAACTGCATGGTGAATGTCGCCCGCCCCTGCGTGAGCGAACGAACATCCGTCGTATAACCAAACATGCCGGAAAGCGGTACTTCGGCGGCCACCGCCTGCGCGCCACCGCGCGGCTCGATCCCGACGATACGAGCTCGCCGCGCGGCCAGATTCCCCACCACCGCCCCCACGTGCAAGTCGGGGACGACCACATCGAGGGACATCACCGGCTCCAGCAAGACCGGCCCCGCCTGCGCGACCGCCTCGGCAATGGCCTGCGCGGTCGCGATCTGAAACGCCATCTCGTTCGAGTCCAGTGGATGGTGGCTTCCGTCGAGCAAGGTCACGACGGCGTCCGCGATCGGATACCCGCTGACGGCTCCGCGTGCCAAGGCAGTCCTGGCGCCCCGCTCGACGGCGAGCACGAATTCCCGCGGCACCGCGCGCATGGAAGCAAGATTGCGGAACAACACGCCGGACCGCTCGCTCCCCGGCTCGACGCGCAACTTCACGTGCGCGAAAAGCCCGCGTCCACCAATCGCATGCTCGAAGCGGCCTTCGGCCTCCGCGGTCTTCGTGATTGCCTCGCGATAGGCCACTTGCGGCCGCCCCACCGACGCTCGCAAATTGTACTCTCGCACCAAGCGGTCCACGATGATCTCAAGGTGCAATTCGCCCATGCCTGAAATCACGGTCTGGCCGGTCTCGCCGTCGGTCCTCAGGCTGAAGGATGGATCCTCGATGGCCAACTGTTCGAGTGCCTTCAGAAGTTCCTGCTGATCGGCGCTGGTCTTCGCTTCGATGGCGACCGAGCAGGTCGGCTGCGGAAAGTCGATGAGGTCAAGAGTGATGGGCTCGCTGACGTCGCACAGGGTGTCGCCGGTCGAGGTGGCGCGTAATCCGGCGGCGGCGGCGATGTTGCCACAGCTGACCTGGCGTATTTCCTCTCGACGATTGGCATGCATGCGCATGAGGCGTCCGATGCGCTCGCGCTTGCCCTTGGTCGCGTTGAAGACGGTCGCTCCCGTCGCGACCTGCCCGGAATAGACACGAAAATAGGTCAGCGGCTCCGACACCATGTCGCTCATGATCTTGAAGGCCAGCGCGGAAAAGGGCTCGTCGTTCGAAGCCGTACGCACGATCGGCTCGCCGCCGGGCGCGTGGCCGTGCACCGGAGGCATGTCGGCGGGGGACGGCAAGTAGTCCACGATGGCATCGAGCAGAGGCTGGACGCCCTTGTTCTTGAATGCGGCGCCCAGCAGTACGGGCACTGCCCTGCCGGCGATAGTTGCGCGCCGGAGCGCCGCCCTGACTTGCCTCGCCGGGATGTCGGCGCCTTCGACGTAAAGAGCGAGCATTTCTTCGTCGGCCTCGCCGAGCGCCTCGATCATCGCCGCCCGCGCGTTCTTCGCCGCCTTCACCATGTTCGCGGGCACCTCACGGTCGAGAAAGATGGCCCCCGTGGTGTCGCCCACCCATTCGAGCGCGCGCATTCCGATCAAATCCACGACCCCGGAAAAGGAATCTTCGAGACCCAGGGGAATCTGCGTGACCACCGGGTGCGCCTTGATGCGGTCGCGAATCTGCTGCACGCAGCGCCACGGATCCGCGCCAACCCGATCGCATTTGTTGATGAAGGCGATGCGCGGAACCTTGTACCTGTCGGCCTGACGCCATACGGTTTCGGACTGCGGTTCAACCCCTCCGACGGCGCAGAAGACCGTGACCGCGCCGTCCAGTACCCGTAGACACCGTTCCACTTCGATGGTGAAATCGACGTGTCCCGGCGTATCGATGATGTTCACGCGATGACCGCGCCAGAAGCAAGTGGTCGAGGCGGCGGTGATGCTGATACCGCGCTCCTGCTCCTGCTCCATCCAGTCCATGACGGCGGTGCCTTCATGGACCTCGCCCATAGTGCGCGACACCCCCGTGTAGAAGAGAATACGCTCGGTAGTCGTGGTCTTCCCCGCATCGATATGCGCCATGATCCCGATATTCCGGGTCTGATCTATGGGAACTTGCCGAGCCACGATTCGTGTTTCCTCCGCGCGCGAGTGGATCGCCTGACGGGCAGTTTGCCCTCGAGGGACCACAAGGTCCGCGGTCTTGCGCTTGCCTGGTCAAGAATTGGTCCAGGCGGCTTCGGTCGGCTGGAAGGGTGAGCAAAAGCAAGCAGCCTTTGCCTACCCCTTCAACGACCTATCGAGCCTGAATCTTCTTGCCCCTATGTTGTCGAATGCCTTCTCTTGGATAGTTGTCCGTACTGCTACCAGCGGTAATGCGCGAACGCCTTGTTCGCCTCCGCCATTTTGTGGGTGTCTTCTCGTTTCTTCACGGCCGCGCCCTTGTTGTTGGACGCATCGAGCAGCTCGGCCGCAAGCTTTTCCCGCATGGTGCGCCCGTCCGAGCGCGCACGCGCCGAGTGGATGAGCCAGCGCATACCGAGCGCCAGCGCACGGTCGGGCCTGACATCGACGGGAACCTGATAGGTCGCACCGCCTACGCGTCGTGACTTGACCTCGATCTTCGGCTGCACGTTGCTGAGCGCCTTGTCCCAGACCTTGACGGGATCGTCGGCGGCCTTCTCGGCCACCAGATCCAGGGCTCCGTAGACGATTCCCTCGGCGATGGCCTTCTTGCCCGACTCCATCACCGTGTTGACGAACTTGGTGATCCGGCGGCGCAGATCGATGGGCTGATCCGTGAATTTCGGATCCGGAAGTGGCTTGCGCTTGGGAACTTCACCTTTGCGTGGCATCTATCAACTTCTCCGTCGAAAAGCTCCGTGGAAGAACTCCGTGCCGGCGGCTACTTGGGCCGCTTGGCACCATATTTCGAACGCCCCTGACGGCGATTGCTCACGCCGGCGGTGTCCAGGCTGCCACGGATGATGTGGTAGCGCACCCCGGGCAGATCCTTCACGCGACCACCGCGAATCAGCACGACCGAGTGCTCTTGCAGATTGTGCCCCTCACCGGGAATATAGGTGGTGACTTCCATGCCGTTGGTCAGGCGCACGCGGGCAACCTTGCGCAGGGCCGAATTCGGCTTCTTCGGCGTCGTGGTGTAGACGCGCACGCACACACCGCGACGCTGCGGACATCCTTTGAGAGCGGGGGAATCGGTCTTCCGCCGCATGACTTGGCGGCCAGTCTTTACGAGCTGATTGACGGTAGGCATCTTTGATTCTTCCTCGGGAAACGCGCATCCGAGCTAGCGGAATGCGGTCTTCGCCCGGCACTCCCCGGGTCAGAGGAGTGGTGCATTATAGGGATCGCGATCCCAAAGTCAACGAGAAGTTCCAAGTTTCAAGAGACGCTGGACGAAGCCGACAGGGTGCACAACGCAACCGGCTTGGCACCGCTCGTTGACCGCGGCACCGAAATCCGTCACGAACCGGCCAACTCGTCGCGTCACTCGCCAGCTTCGCCCGCGAGCGACACACCGGCCGCTGGCGAGATCTCCGCGGACGGCGCCGCCGCCCCCTCGGATACGTCGACGTGGATCGACAGGCGTTTGTATGCGCCCAGGCCCGTACCGGCCGGTATGAGGCGCCCCATGATGACGTTCTCCTTCAGCCCGCGCAGGTAGTCGACCTTGCCACACACGGCGGCTTCGGTGAGCACCTTGGTCGTTTCCTGGAACGACGACGCCGAGATGAAGCTCTCGGTCGACAGCGATGCCTTGGTGATGCCGAGCAGGAGAGGCTCGCCTTGCGCTGGCCGCCCGCCACGCGCCATCACGCGTTCGTTCTCCTCCTCGAAGATGTACTTCTCCACGTGCTCGTCCGACAAGAAACCGGTGTCACCGACATCGATGACACGCACCCGGCGCAACATCTGGCGCACGACGGTTTCGATGTGCTTGTCGTTGATCTTGACGCCCTGGAGACGGTAAACCTCCTGAACTTCGTCGACCAGGTACTTGGCGAGCTGCTTCTCGCCCAGCACGCGCAAGATGTCGTGCGGGTTCGCGGCGCCGTCCATGAGTGGTTCGCCGGCCTTGATGCGGTCGCCTTCGCGCACGGAAAGGTGCTTGCTCTTGGAGATGAGGAACTCCTTCGAGTCGCCGTGCTCGGGGGTGACCACCACCTTGCGCTTGCCCTTCGTGTCCTTACCGAAGCTGACCGCGCCATCGATTTCGGAAATGACGGCATGCTCTTTCGGCTTGCGCGACTCGAACAATTCGGCCACGCGCGGCAGGCCACCAGTGATGTCCTTGGTCTTGGTGGTTTCGCGTGGGATGCGGGCGACGATGTCACCCGCGTCGATGTGATCGCCCTCGGACACGGCGATGGTCGCTCCGAAGGGCAAGAAGTAGCGAGCCTCGTTGTCGGAGTTGGGGATCTTGAGCGTCTTGCCGCCCTCGTCCTTGAGCGAGATGCGCGGCCGCAAATCGGCATCCTTGGATTCGATAATGCTCTTGCGGGAAAGCCCCGTGACCTCGTCGAGTTGCTCGGTCATGGTGACGCCCTCGATCACATCGCCGAACTTCACGCTGCCGGCTACCTCGGTGAGAATGGGGACCGAGAACGGATCCCATTCGGACAGCAGGTCGCCCTGCTTGACCCTCGCGCCATCGACGAAGAACAGGCGCGCGCCGTAGGTGAGCCCATAGCGCTCGCGTTCGCGACCGGTTTCGTCCTGGATGACGATCTCGCCGTGCCGGTTCATGACGATGGCGTGTTTCTCACGCTGAACGTATTCGACGTTTTCCAGCCTGACCACGCCGTCGTAGCGTGCCTCCAGCTGCGACTGTTCGGTGCGCACCTGGCCGACGCCCCCGATGTGAAAGGTGCGCATGGTGAGCTGTGTGCCGGGCTCGCCGATGGACTGCGCGGCGATGACGCCGACCGCCTCGCCGATGTTGACCATGTGGCCGCGGGCCAGATCGCGCCCGTAGCACAGTACGCAGATTCCACGGCGGGATTCGCAGGTCAGCACGGATCGGATCTTCACCTTTGCGATCCCGGCATCCTCGACGATGCGCACCTTGTCCTCGGTGATCTCTTCGTTGGACTGCACCAGCACCTCGCCGGTGTAAGGATCGAAGATGTCGTCGACCGAGACGCGGCCAAGGATACGATCGCCGAGCTTCTCGATGATCTCGCCGCCTTCTTCCAGCGGCGCGATCTCGATGCCCTCGAGCGTACCGCAATCGTATTCGGCGATGATACAATCCTGCGCGACATCGACCAAACGCCGGGTGAGGTACCCGGAGTTCGCGGTCTTGAGCGCGGTGTCGGCCAGACCCTTGCGCGCGCCGTGGGTCGAAATGAAGTACTGCAAAACCGAGAGGCCTTCGCGGAAGTTGGTCGTGATCGGCGTCTCGATGATTTCGCCCGAAGGCTTGGCCATGAGACCGCGCATTCCCGCGAGCTGACGGATCTGTTGCGCCGAACCGCGCGCGCCGGAGTCCGCCATGATGAAGATCGGGTTGAAGGAAGGTACCCGCTTCTTCTCGCCGGTCTCCTCATTCAGGACGTTTTCGGCCCCGATCTCGTTCATCATCTCCTCGGCGATGAGTTCCGAGACTTGCGCCCAGATGTCGACTACCTTGTTGTAGCGCTCGCCGTCGGTGATAAGACCTTCGGTGTACTGTTCCTCGATCTCCTGGACGTCCTTCTGAGCCTGTTCCAGGAGCTCGACCTTGCGCTTGGGGATGATGAGGTCGTCTACGCAGATCGACACGCCGGCTTTGGTCGAGTTGCTATACCCGAGATGGCGCAGGCGATCGGCCAGAAGGACGGTTTCCTTCTGCCCGAAGGCGCGGTAGCAGCTATCGATGAGATCGCCCAGTTGCTTCTTGCCCATCACGCGGTTGACCAGCTTGAAGGGAAGCTTCTTCGGCACGATTTCATAGAGCAGCACGCGTCCGACCGTGGTCTCGACGAGTTGGCCGTCGATGCGCACCTTGATGGCGGCTTGCAGATCCAACTCGCCGTGATCGAAGGCCATGCGAACCTCCTCGATGGAGGAATACACGCCGCGCACCGTGGCGGCGCCCTTGCCGCTGCGGAACTCACCGCGCGCGAACGAGCGCTCGCGGGTCATGTAATAGAGGCCGAGCACGATGTCCTGCGACGGCAGGATGATCGGGCGACCGTTGGCCGGGCTCAGGATGTTGTTGGTCGACATCATGAGCACGCGGGCTTCCATTTGTGCTTCCAGCGACAGCGGTACGTGCACCGCCATCTGGTCGCCGTCGAAGTCGGCGTTGAAGGCCGCGCACACCAGCGGGTGGAGTTGGATCGCCTTGCCCTCGATGAGAAGTGGCTCGAAGGCCTGGATGCCGAGACGGTGCAACGTGGGGGCACGGTTGAGCAGGATCGGGTGCTCCTTGATGACCTCTTCGAGGATGTCCCAAACCTCGGGACGTTCCTTCTCGACCAGCTTCTTGGCGCTCTTGATGGTGGTGACGAGCCCACGCTCCTCGAGTTTGTTGTAGATGAATGGCTTGAACAGCTCGAGCGCCATCTTCTTGGGAAGCCCACACTGGTGCAGGCGCAACTCGGGGCCGACGACGATGACCGACCGACCCGAGTAGTCGACGCGCTTGCCCAGCAGATTCTGCCGGAATCGGCCCTGCTTCCCCTTCAGCATGTCCGATAGGGATTTCAGCGGGCGCTTGTTCGGACCCGTGATAGTCTTGCCGCGACGGCCATTGTCGAAAAGCGCGTCGACCGCTTCTTGCAGCATGCGCTTTTCGTTGCGGATGATGATCTCGGGCGCGTTCAGCTCTTGCAGGCGCTTGAGACGGTTGTTGCGGTTGATCACGCGGCGATAGAGGTCATTGAGATCCGACGTCGCGAAACGCCCACCGTCGAGGGGCACCAGCGGCCGGAGGTCGGGCGGAATGACGGGGATCACCTCGAGCATCATCCACTCCGGCTTGTTGCCGGACTCGCGGAAGGCGTCGACGACCTTGAGACGCTTGGATATCTTCTTGCGCTTCGCTTCGGAGGTTGCCTCCTTCATTTCCTGACGCAATTGCTCGGACAGCTTGTGCACCTCGATGCCACGCAAGAGCTCTCGGATGGATTCCGCACCCATGCCGGCCGTGAAGGCGTCCTCGCCCATCTCGTCCAGGATCTTGGAGTAGCGCTCTTCGGTGAGGAGCTCGCCTCTTTGCAGACCGCTCTGCTTCGGATCGACGACCACGTACGCCTCCGAATAGAGTACTTTCTCCAGATCCTTGAGCGAGATGTCGAGCAGATTGCCGATGCGCGAGGGCAGCGATTTCAGGAACCAGATGTGGGCCACAGGGGTGGCCAGGCTGATGTGACCCAGCCGTTCGCGCCGAACCTTGGACTGGATGACTTCGACGCCGCACTTCTCGCACACCACCCCACGGTGCTTCATGCGCTTATACTTGCCGCAGTTGCACTCGTAGTCCTTCACCGGCCCAAAGATCTTCGCGCAGAAGAGTCCGTCGCGCTCGGGCTTGAAGGTGCGGTAGTTGATGGTCTCTGGCTTCTTGACCTCGCCATGCGACCACTCGCGAATCTTGTCGGGTGACGCGAGGGAAATGCGGATAGCCGAAAATGACAGTGGATCCTTCGGCTTTTCGAAAAAATTGAAAATGTCCTTCATGGTCATAGCTGGTGTCTCCCGTGGCGGATCGTCGTCGCTCTCTACTTCGCGGCCGTGGCCGCCGGGGGCGCTACCCCTGCGCCGGCTTTCGCCGCCACTTCCCGAGCCATAAGCTCAATGGTTGACTCCTGTTTCCGTGGAGCATTCGGGTCCTCGATCAGTTCCACATTGAGGCACAAGGACTGCAACTCCTTGAGCAGCACGTTGAACGACTCGGGCAGACCCGACTCCAGCGTCTGCTCGCCCTTGACGATGGCCTCGTACATACGCGTCCTGCCGATGACGTCGTCGGACTTGACCGTCAGGAACTCCTGCAGGCCGTAGGCGGCGCCGTAGGCTTCCATGGCCCAAACTTCCATTTCGCCCAGGCGCTGGCCGCCGAACTGCGCCTTGCCGCCCAGTGGCTGCTGGGTCACGAGCGAATAAGGACCGATGGATCGCGCGTGGATCTTGTCGTCGACCAAGTGGTGCAGCTTGAGCATGTACATCACCCCGACCGTCACTTCGTGGTCGAAGGGATCGCCGGTCTTGCCGTCGAACAGCGTGGCTTGCCCATTCGAGGGCAGACCGGCCAAGCGCCAGATTGGCCTTGATGTCCGATTCCTTGGCCCCGTCGAAGACCGGGGTCGCGAGATGCACGCCGTTGCCCACTGTCGCCGCGAACCGACGCAGGTCCTCGTCGCCGAGGCCGTCGAGCAGCTTCTGGTGATGCTCCTCGGTGAACACCTTCTTCAGCTTGGCGCGCAGGGCCTCGCCACGCCACTGGCCTTCCAGCATGGCCTCGATCTGTCGCCCGAGTTGGAGGGCACCCCACCCGAGGTGAGTTTCGAGGATCTGCCCCACGTTCATACGCGAAGGGACGCCGAGCGGGTTGAGCACGATATCCACCGGTGTCCCGTCGGCCATGTAAGGCATGTCCTCGACCGGAAGGATGCGCGACACCACGCCCTTGTTGCCGTGGCGCCCCGCCATCTTGTCGCCCACCGACAGCTTACGCTTGATGGCGATGTAGACCTTGACCATCTTGATGACGCCGGGAGGAAGTTCGTCCCCCTTGGTCAGCTTCGAGATCTTGTCCTTGTAGAGCGCGTCGATGACCTTCAGCTCTTCCTCGAGCTGCAGCGCGAGTTGCTGGATGCGATTCTCGCCCTTGCTGCCTTCGATTTGCACTTCCGGCCAGTATCGGATCGGGATCTCGTCGAGAAGCGCGCTGTCGACCTTCTGCCCCTTGGCGCAAAGCACCTTGCCCTTGTCGTCCACCAGACCGCACGGCCGTGGTCTTGCCGATTATCATCTTGCGCATGCGGGCGTAGTAGGCCTCGGAGATGATGCGTGTCTCGTCGCGCTCGTCGGCGAGCAGCTTCTCCTTCTCCTGCTCCTCGATCTGTTTCGAGCGCTCGTCCTTCTCCGTGCCCTTGCGCGAGAAGATCTTGGCGCCGATGACGATGCCTTGCACGCCCGGCGGTACGCGCAGCGAACTGTCGCGCACGTCGCCGGCCTTCTCGCCGAAGATGGCGCGCAACAGCTTCTCCTCGGGGGAGAGCTGCGTCTCGCCCTTGGGTGTGATCTTGCCGACCAGGATGTCCTGCGGCTTGACCTCGGCGCCGATGCGCACGATGCCCGATTCGTCGAGATCCTTGAGCGCGTCCTCGCCGACGTTCGGGATGTCGCAGGTGATTTCCTCCTTGCCGAGCTTGGTGTCGCGGGCGACGCACTCGAATTCCTCGATGTGAATCGAGGTGAAGTGATCGTCCTTGACCAGCCGCTCGGACATGAAGGATGGAGTCCTCGAAGTTGTACCCACCCCAAGGCATGAAGGCGACCAGCACGTTCTCGCCCAGGGCCAGTTCACCCCGCTCGGTGGCCGGTCCGTCGGCCAGGACGTCGCCCGCCTTCACGTGATCGCCGGGCTCGACGATAGGGCGCTGGTTGATGCAGGTGTTCTGGTTCGAGCGCTGGAACTTCACCAGGTTGTAGATGTCGGGCTTGGCCGACAACAGGTCGTCCGAATCCATGCGTCGTGCGCACCACGATGCGGGCCGCGTCCACCGATTCCACGATGCCGTCGCGGCGGGCGACCACGGTCACGCCTGAGTCGCGCGCCACGATGCCTTCCATGCCCGTGCCGATGAGGGGCGAGCGCGTGCGAATCAGCGGCACCGCCTGGCGCTGCATGTTGGAACCCATGAGCGCGCGGTTCGCGTCGTCGTTCTCCAGGAACGGAATCAGCGACGCCGCCACCGAGACCAGCTGGTTTGGCAACACGTCCATGAGGGTGACTTCCTCGGGCTTGCGACATCACCGTCTCGGTGTTGTGCCGGCACGAAACCAATTCTTCGAGAAGCTCGCCCTTCTTGCCGATGGGCGAGTTGGACTGCGCGATGTAGTGCCCTTCCTCCTGGAGAGCCGAATAGAAGCCGACCTCCTCGGTGGCCCGCCCTCCTCGACCTTGCGGTACGGCGTCTCGATGAATCCGAACTCGTTCACCCGCGCATAGGTCGACAGCGAGGCGATGAGGCCGATGTTCGGACCTTCCGGCGTTTCGATGGGACAGATGCGGCCGTAGTGCGTGCCGTGCACGTCGCGCACCTCGAACCCTGCGCGCTCGCGGGTCAAGCCGCCCGGGCCGAGGGCCGACAGGCGCCGCTTGTGCGTGACCTCGGACAGCGGATTGGTCTGGTCCATGAACTGCGACAGCTGCGAGGAACCGAAGTACTCCTTCACCACCGCCGAGACCGGCTTGGCGTTGATGAGGTCGTGCGGCATGAGCGTCTCGATCTCCTGCGACATGCTCATGCGCTCTTTGATGGCGCGCTCCATGCGCACGAGGCCGATGCGGTACTGGTTCTCCATGAGCTCGCCCACCGCGCGCACGCGGCGGTTGCCGAGGTGATCGATGTCGTCGATCTGGCCCTTGCCGTTCTTCAGATCGATGAGGTAGCGGACGGTTTCGAGGATGTCGCGCTTGGTGAGAACCGTGTTGTCGAGCGCCTCGTCGAGCTTGAACTTGTAGTTCAGCTTGAGGCGGCCGACCTTCGACAGATCGTAGCGCTCGGGATTGAAGAACAGGTTGCGGAAGAGATTCTGCGCCGTCTCCACCGTGGGCGGATCGCCCGGGCGCAGGCGCCGGTAGATCTCCATGATCGCCTCATCGGTGGTCTGCAGCTTGTCCGCGATGAGTGTGTCGCGGAGGATAGGATCCGATGTTCAGATTGTCGATGAACAGGATCTTGATGCTCGCGATACCGTGTTCGCGCAGCTCTTCCAGCTTGGTCTCGGTCAGCTCCTCGTTGCACTGAAGCACGACCTCGCCCGTCGTCTCATCGATGACGTCGGCCGCTGCGACCTTGCCAACCAGCTCGGAAACCTCGACCGGCAAGCCGCTCGACGTTCGAGTCCTTCAGCTTCTTGATGGCGAGTTTGGTGAACTTCCGGTTCTTCTTGACCAGGATCTCGCGGGTCTCGGGGTGGCGCACGTCGCGCGTCGCACGTTGCCCTGGAAGCAAATCGTATTCGACGGACTTCGTGTATTTCTTGCCGGGTTCGAGAAAGACCGCTTCGGTGTCGTAGTAGTAGTTGAGGAGGTCCTCGGTGGAATAGCCGAGTGCGCGCAAGAGCACCGTCGCGTGCAGCTTGCGGCGGCGGTCGATGCGAACGTACAGGAGATCCTTGGGGTCGAACTCGAAATCCAGCCAGGAGCCGCGGTAGGGGATCACGCGCGCGCTGTACAGCAACTTGCCCGAGCTGTGTGTCTTGCCCTTGTCGTGATCGTAGAACACGCCTGGGCTACGATGCAGCTGGCTGACCACGACGCGCTCGGTGCCGTTGATGATGAAGGTACCGTTGTCGGTCATGAGCGGGATCTCGCCGAAGAAGACCTCCTGCTCCTTCACGTCGCGGATCGACTGCGAGCCGGTGTCCTCGTTGGTATCCCAGATGACCAGGCGCACGGTCACCTTGATGGGCGCCGCGAAGGTCATGCCCCGCTGGCGGCACTCGTCAACGTCGTACTTCGGCTTGTCCAGCGTGTAGCTGACAAACTCGATGGACGATGTTTCCGAGAAGTCCTTGATCGGAAAGACACTCTTGAACACGCCCTGAAGACCGACGTCTTCACGCTTCTCCATCGGTACGTCCTTCTGCAGAAACTTCTCGTAGCTCTGCTTCTGGATGTCGATGAGATTGGGGATCTCGATGATCTTGCCGATCTTGGCGAAGCTCTTGCGTGCTCTGAAATTGTTCTGGATCTGGGACGCCATGTGCGCTCTCCCTCGCCGTTAAGGACCTACGAACGCTGGTATGAAGACCCTAGGAGGGTTCCCATGCCTTCCCGCAAAGGTCCACGCCGAGCGAAGCTCGGCGCCTACCCACGCGAGCAGACAGTCGAATGCCGGAGAGCACGTACGCGCCCCCGGCAGAATACGGTTTCCGACTGTCGACGGACTGTCGACGCTGTGTTGTCAACTGCCGACGTGCCTACTTGATTTCAACCTTCGCACCTGCATCTTCGAGCTTCTTCTTGAAGCCTTCGGCGTCAGCCTTGGACACGCCTTCCTTGACGGTCTTGGGGGCGCCGTCCACCAAATCCTTGGCTTCCTTGAGGCCCAGCTGAGTGAGCTCACGCACCACCTTGATGACCTCGATTTTCTTTGCACCAACCTCCTTGAGAACGACCGTGAACTCGGTCTGTTCAGCGGCAGGCGGCAACTGCGGCGGGCGCAGGAGCGCCGGCAGCTGCGACGGCCACCGGAGCGGCCTTGACGCCCCACTTGTCCTCGAGCTCCTTGGTGAGAGCCGCGATGTCCATGACGGACAGCTTGGAAAGAAAATCTACCACTTGCTCCTTCGTCACATCGGCCATATCGAGGGTCTCCTTCTGGGTTTCGAAATCATGTTGCTGAAATTCGCAGCCTGGCGTTGCGCTGCCGGTTATTTTTCTCGCCTTCCTCGATCGCGTCTCGACGCGCGGCAAGCAAGTAGACGAAATTCTGCGGAGCTGCGTTAAGCAGGCGCAGGAAGTTCTGAGGCACGGCGAGCAGAGTTGCAAGGAATGTCGCACGCGCCTCGTCTTTGCCAGGCAGCGCAGAAAGCGCTTCGACACCCTTCTGGTCGAGCAGCTTGCCATCGAGATACCCGCCCTTGATGACGAACTTGCTTTCGACCCTGGCCACCTTGGTCGCGACCTTGGCGGGGGCGGCGGGATCCTCGGTCGAGTAGGCAATGGCGGTGGGCCCCCCAGCAGAGCGTCCAGCACCTCCATCGCCGTCCCCTTGACCGCTTTGCCAAGCAGGGTGTTCTTCACCACCTGGTATTCGCAGCCGAGCGGCGCGGAACTCGCGGCGCAGCTTGTTGTCGCTTTCAACGGTAAGGCCACGGAAGTCGGCGAGAATCAGGCTCTGCGCCGACGCGAGCCGCGTCTTCAAGGAATCGATATTGGTGTTCTTCTCTGTAGCGTTCACGGTGCAAGCCCTCCTAGTGCGCGCCGAACTCGGCGACCAGCGGGGCCGTATCGACCTTGATCCCCGGCCCCATCGTGGTGGATAGGGTGACCGACTTCATATACGTGCCCTTGGCCGAAGCTGGCTTGAGCTTCATCAGCGTCTCGACCATGACGCGCGCGTTATCGAGCAACTTGTCCGCCGCCGAACGAGGCCTTGCCAATCCTGGCATGAACCACGCCCGCCTTCTCGACCCGAAATTCCACGCGACCGGCCTTGAGCTCGCGTACCGCCTTGGCCACATCGGCCGTCACGGTTCCGACCTTCGGGTTCGGCATGAGTCCCTTGGGACCGAGCACGCGGCCCAGCCGGCCCACGAGTCCCATCATGTCGGGCGTGGCCACCATCGAGTCGAAATCCGTCCAGCCTTCCTTCTGAATCTTCTCGACCAATTCCTCGGCGCCGACGAAATCCGCGCCCGCATCCTGGGCATCCTTCGCCTTGTCGCCTTTGGCGATAACCGCCACGCGCAATGTCTTACCCGTTCCATGGGGCAGCACGACGGCGCCGCGGACCATCTGATCGGCGTGCTTCGGATCCACGCCCAAGCGAACCGCGATGTCGACGCTTTCGTCGAATTTCGCAACCTTGGTATCGGGCAACAGTTTGCAGGCATCCGCCAGGGGATATCGCTTCGAGCGATCCACTTTGGCGGCGGCTTTCGTGTACTTCTTTCCGGTCTTGGGCATGGTTTCCTTCTCGTTTCGGCTCTGGGCGTCAGCCTTCCACCTCGACGCCCATGGAGCGCGCGGTACCGGCAATGGTCCGCATCGCGGATTCGACGTTGGTGGTGTTGAGGTCAGGGAGTTTCATCGTTGCGATATCGCGCAACTGCTTCTTATTGATCTTGCCAACCTTGATCTTGTTGGGCTCTTTGGAACCGGATCCCGGCTTCTTTGCCGTCGCCAGCCCAGCCGCCTTCTTGATCAAGACCGCCGCGGGTGGCGTCTTGGTGACGAAGGTGAACGAGCGATCCGAAAACACCGTGATGACCACGGGGATCGTGACCTCGTCCTTCGCCTGCGCTTGCGTGCGCGCGTTGAACTGCTTGCAGAAGTCCATGATGTTCACGCCGTGCTGACCCAGCGCGGGGCCGACGGGGGGAGCCGGATTGGCCTTGCCGGCGGGAATCTGGAGCTTGATGTATCCTGTTGCTTTCTTCATCGAATCTACCTAGCAGTTCAGACTTTCTCGACCTGTGCGAAATCCAACTCGACCGGGGTCGCCCGGCCGAAAATGGAAAGATTCACCCGGAGCTTCTGCTTTTCCTGCTTCACCTCGACGACAATGCCGGTGAAGTTCGCGAATGGCCCTTCCACGACGCGGACGTTGTCGTTCTCCTTGAAGTTCTCGCGCGGCCGAGGCCGCGACGCGCCCTCGGTGATGGCGGTGTTGATGTTCTGGATCTCGGTTTCCTTCACCGGCTGCGGGTTCATGCCACCGAGGAAACCGGTGATGCGGGGCGTGTTCTTCACCAGATGGAAGGTCTCCTGATCCAGATCCATCTGCACGAACATGTAGCCGGGGAAGAACTTCCGCGTCGTGGAACGCTTCTGGCCCTTGACCAGCTCGACCACCGTGTCGGTTGGAATGAGCACATTTCCGAATTTCTCGTTCAGGCCGGCCTGTCGCACCCGATCCAGCAGCGACAAGCGCGCCTTGTTCTCGTGTCCCGAGTATGTGTGCACGACGTACCATTTCATAGCGTTCTGCCAATCGCATCGGTAATCACTTGAGGATCTTGCCCGCGAGGAACGCCCAGATGAAGTCGAAGAACGACAAGATGAGCGTTGCGATAAGAACCGTGACGATCACAATGACCGTCGCGTAGTAGGTTTCCTTCTTGGTCGGCCAAGTCACCTTCTTCGAGTTCCTTGGTCACATCCGCGGCCGTCGCGAACACGCGCTCGTTGCGATAGGCGATGATGCCACCCAGAACGCCGCAGATGAGCGCGCCCCCTTGCATGGCCAGCTCGTTCGGCTTCGCGAAGTAGCTCCAGATCCAGTCCCCCGTCTTGTAGATGAGGAACGAGAGCGCGAGCATCCCGATAGCAAATGTCAAATGGATGTACTTATTAGGGCCCATGGTTGCCCGCTATGCTCCCGGTGTTGCCTTGGCAGGGCAGGCGGGACTCGAACCCACAACACGCGGTTTTGGAGACCGCTGCTCTACCATTAGAGCTACTGCCCTATTGTGATGGGAACCCTGGGAGGGTTCCCAAACCCTCCCGCGCCCTGGCTCCGCCGGGCTCAGCCCGGCTCCGCCTACGCGATCGTGATGCGAACCCTGGGAGGGTTCCCATACCCTCCCGCGCTCTGGCTCCGCCGGGCTTAGCCCGGCTTCGCCTACGCGATCGTGATGCGAACCCTGGGAGGGTTCCCATACCCTCCCGCGCCCTGGCTCCGCCGGGCTCAGCCCGGCTCCGCCTACGCGATCGTGATGCGAACCCTGGGAGGGTTCCCATACCCTCCCGCGCTCTGGCTCCGCCGGGCTCAGCCCGGCTCCGCCTACGCGATCGTGATGCGAACCCTGGGAGGGTTCCCATACCCTCCCGCGCTCTGGCTCCGCCGGGCTCAGCCCGGCTCCGCCTACGCGATCGTGATGGGAACCCTGGGAGGGTTCCCATACCCTCCCGCGCTCTGGCTCCGCCGGGCTCAGCCCGGCTCCGCCTACGCGATCGATGGGAACCCCGGCTGTGCACCCGAGGAGATGAGATGAGGCGGAGCCCATCACTTCGTCTCCTTGTGCTCCGTGTGCTTGCGGCACCTGCTGCAATACTTCGACAGCTTGAGCTTCTCGGCGTTCGCGCGCTTGTTCTTCGTGCTGGAGTAGTTGCGCTCGCGACAAACTTGACACTCCAGGGTAATGATAACTCGCGCGGAAGCAGCCACGGGATCCTCCTAGTTCTTCTTCCTTCGTTTTCGGTTACGCAATAATCTTGGTGACGACGCCGGCGCCGACCGTCTTGCCGCCTTCGCGAATCGCGAAACGCAATCCTTCCTCGCACGCGATCGGCGTGATCAGCATGATCTCCATGTTCACGTTGTCCCCTGGCATCACCATCTCCATCCCCTCCGGCAACTTCACGTCCCCGGTCACGTCCGTCGTCCGGAAGTAGAACTGCGGCCGGTACCCCTTGAAGAACGGCGTGTGCCTCCCTCCCTCTTCCTTCTTCAGCACGTACACCTCCCCCATGAAGTTCTTGTGCGGCGTGATCGACCCGGGCTTCGCCAGTACCTGCCCTCGCTCGATTTCCTCCCGCTTCGTCCCCCGCAACAGCGCCCCGATGTTGTCTCCCGCCCGTCCCTCGTCCAAGAGCTTCCGGAACATCTCCACCCCCGTCACCACCGTCCGCATCGTGTCCTTGAAGCCAACGATCTCCACTTCCTCTCCCACCTTGATGATCCCACGCTCCACCCGCCCGGTCACCACCGTCCCTCGTCCCGAAATCGTGAACACGTCCTCCACCGGCATCAGAAACGGCTTCTCCGATCTCACGCTTCGGCTCCGGTATGAAGGTGTCCAGTGCCTCCAGCAGCTTGACGATCGAGCCCTCCCCGATCTCCGACGGATCCCCTTCCAGCGCCTTGAGCGCGCTCCCGCGCACGATCGGCGTCGTATCCCCTGGAAACTGGTACTTGGAAAGCAGCTCGCGCAACTCCAACTCCACCAGGTCCAGCAACTCCTCGTCTTCCTTCGCCACCATGTCCACTTTGTTCAGGTACACCACGATCGATGGCACCCCAACCTGTCGCGCCAACAGAATGTGCTCCCGCGTCTGCGGCATCGGCCCATCCGGCGCCGACACCACCAACACCGCCCCATCCATCTGCGCCGCCCCCGTGATCATGTTCTTGATGTAGTCCGCGTGCCCAGGGCAATCCACGTGCGCGTAGTGCCGCTTGTCCGTCTGGTACTCCACGTGCGCGATCGCGATCGTGATCCCGCGCTCCCGTTCCTCGGGCGCCTTGTCGATCTGGTCGTACGCCGTGAACGTCGCGAAGTTCCTCTTCGCCAGAGCCTTCGTGATCGCCGCCGTCAGCGTCGTCTTGCCATGGTCCACGTGCCCGATTGTCCCTACGTTCAGGTGCGGCTTGTTTCGTACGAATTTTTCCTTGGCCATCGTCTGATCTCCGGAAGAGCGCCTAGTTGGTTCTGTTTAGCCCACTTACCATGCTTGCCTGCACAGAGCCCACGACCAGAATTGAACTGGTGACCTCGTCCTTACCAAGGACGCGCTCTGGCCAACTGAGCTACGTGGGCGACTTCGATATCTCTACATTTCTCGTAAATCTTCTTCCTGTATCCTTTTCCAGACACGCCGCAATTGGGGAGAAGCAGCTTGCCCGCAGAGCGGGAGACGGGGTTCGAACCCGCGACGTCCAGCTTGGAAGGCTGGAGCTCTACCAACTGAGCTACTCCCGCGTTGAAACGCATCACCTATTCGTTTTTCTGGATTCCCATCATGGTTCGCGGTCGGTGGTGGAGGGGGAAGGATTCGAACCTTCGAAGCCAGTGGCGACAGATTTACAGTCTGTTCCCTTTGACCGCTCGGGAACCCCTCCGGAACAAGTCCTATCCGACGATGCACCCGGTCGTGAAATCGAACCGAACGCTTCGTTATCTTGTCATCAGATCCCCTGGTAACTGCGGAGCTGGCGATGGGAATCGAACCCGCAACCTGCTGATTACAAATCAGCTGCTCTGCCGTTGAGCTACACCAGCACCGGGTTTTCATCAGATATCCTGTGATTTCGCCTAGTTAGTTCGTCTCGCCCTGCGGGTGCAGGTATAGTCCTCCGCAGGCAGAGGCGCGAACGTATATGTCGGGATCGCGGGCCTGTCAAGCAGAATCCGGGCCGAAAGGTCCTCTGAATTGCTTGCGGGCCGCATCGTACGCGGCAGCACGAAGTGCTACAATACGCGCCGTCCTATAGCGTCATTGTCGTTCGGGGCCGATTCTCTCGGCCCGCTGCGCCCCCGCGAAAGGGCGCCTGCGGTACTGCTGGTGGCGAGGCCGCCGGAAGGGGCGCGGGGTAAGGACGGCGCCCCGGCGTTCTCATCTTCCGACCCCGCTCCTTCGGGATCGAGGAGTTTGAGCAGTTTGGCGTACGCCAATTTGCTCTTCTCGGCCCACTCCGTGTTGACCCCGAGTCGCTCGATCATGAGCAGGTTCTCGCGCTGCCAGCGCAGCGACTTCTCGAGCAGGATGCGAATCTTCTTGTACAGCTCTTCCTGATAGACAACGCGACCTTCGGCATCGAGCTCGGGCGGAATCGGCACGTTCATGAACGCGTCGTACAGCTCCTCGTAGAGCGACCCGACCTGGAAGCCCGCCGCGGAAGCCCACGCAGGATTGCCGAACTTGATGGTATCGATGTAGGCGCGCTGGGCGGTCAGGAGCAGGTGGGCCTTCTCCTCGATGTCCTTGTCGAGCTGTGCTTCGGGAAGTCGCAGGGCCGCCTTGCGAAAGCGAAGGTGGTAGATCTGACCCAAGTGGTACTGCGAGAAAGCAAGGTAGAAGTCGGTGGAGAGCCGTTCCTGGTTTTCGATTCCTTCCTTGTAGGCCATGGCCGCCCGGAAGGTGTTTTCCGCGGTGTCCAGGTCGTTGAGGTTGAACTGAGCGAAACCGCGACGCGCCATGGCCTCGATGCGATCGTCGGCGTTCAAGTCGTTGCGCTCCAGGAGGCGAGCGAAGACCTCGGCCGACGCTGGCCAGTTGCCCTGCTCGGCGAAGCAGGCTCCGAGCTGGAAAAGCGCGTCTTTCGCATCGGGGTGGTTCGGGTACTTCTCCACAAGCTCCTGGAAGGAATCGACGGCAGCGGCCCAGTCCTTGCGACCGATCTGGGCCAGGCCAAGATTGTAGAGCGAGGGGCGCGCGTAGCGCGACTCCGGAAAGCTCTTGAGCAGCTTACCGTAGACCTTGACGGCGTCGTCGAATCGGTTGGCGGACAGGGCGACGCCTGCGCGCTCGAACAGTTCGGGGGCATCGAAGGCGTCGATGCGGATGCCATCGGCCTGTTCGGTAGCCTCGATCTTGATTGGATCCATGTCGAGGTGAACCACCGGGCCGGGTGCCGGAGGTGCCGGCTTCGATCGCCGCCCTGTCGTAGCGCATGCGGCCACGAGGCCGAGCGTGGCCAGAGGCAACCAGGTTCGGGTTCGAATTGATCTTCTGTTGGACTTCGTCATGTTGCCCCCTCCCGCATTGGACAACGCAAGCCTTGGATGGGTTCCAGGCTATCTCGACTTGAAGAGGCACATGAATCATAATCCCGCCCGCGTGTCCGCGCCGCCCCGACAGCAAAGGATGCCATGAAGCGAGCGATCGTTCTCCAACACCTCGAGCGGGAGGGACCGGGCACTATCGCCAATCTCTGCCGGCGACGCGGGCTGGGCGTGGACATTTTGCGGCTCGACCTCGGGTTCGAAGTGCCAGACGCTTTGGGCTCCGGCGACCTGCTGGTCGTCATGGGCGGATCGATGGGTGTCGCGGACATCGACGATCCTCGCATGCCGTTTCTCGCACGAGAGATTGCCTTGTTGCGAAAGGTTCTCGCGGACGGGTTGCCTGTCCTGGGGGTGTGCCTTGGTGCCCAGCTCCTCGCCCACGCGGCCGGCAGCCGGGTGTACCCACACCAGCGCCTGGATGCGCTCGGGATTCTGCGTCCCTGGCGCGAGGTGGGATTCGGCGAGGTCCGCCTCGTGGGATCCACCCAAGAACCCTCGCTGGCCGGACTGCCCGCGACGATTCCCGTCCTTCACTGGCACGGAGACACCTTCGACCTTCCCGCCGGGGCTGTGCGGCTCGCCGAAAATGACGTTTGCGCGAACCAGGCCTTCCGCATCGGCCGGCGCGCCTTCGGCCTGCAGTTTCACGTCGAGATCGACGCGGCCCTAGCACGCTGCTGGGCCAAGGAGGATTCGGAGTTCGTCCAGAGCGCGCTCGGCCCGGAGGGCCCGTCGACCATCATCGCGATGTGCGAAGAGGCGTCGCGCCCGACACGCTTGGTAGGCGAACGGTTGGTCGGGAACATCCTCGACGAAATGCTCGCCGACTAAGCCGACGGGCGGAATCAGCCTTCGCTGAGCGTCTGCATCAGAAGGCGTGGCGACCGCAAGGGTAACACTTCTGTTTGCCGCCGGTGTTCTGCTAGGAGAGAGACCGCATGGCGGTGGACATCGAAAGCTTCTACAGGAGCCACGGACCCATGGTCCTGCGCAGATGTCGCCGTCTCCTGCGGGACGAAGCCAAGGCGGTGGATGCCATGCACGACGTATTCGTTGAGATACTGCGAAGGAAGGATTCGCTGGACGCGAGCTCGCCCGCGGGACTGCTGTTGACGACGGCGACCCATGTCTGCCTCAACCGACTGCGCGGCGAAAGGCGCAAACCCGAGGACCGGGACGACGAGATGCTCTTTCACATCGCCGCCCTCGAAAGCCATGCCAGCGCCGAGAACCGAACCCTGGCCGGCCGGATCCTGGAACGTCTGTTCGCGGGGCAACCCGAGTCCACCCGCCTCATCGCGGTTCTTCATTACGTCGACCGCCTGACCCTCGATGAAGTGGCCGGTGAAGTCGGCATGTCCGTGTCGGGCGTGCGCAAACGCCTGCGCAGCTTGAAGGCGCGGCTGCCTTCCGTGCAGGGGGAAGCCTGATGGCCCCGATTCGTGACAAGGTCCCCGATTGGTTGCTCGAACGCCTGGCCGCGGGCGAGTTGCCGCGGGCCCAGGCCGCGGAATTGCGCACACGCCTCGTGGCGCGGGGTGAAGAGCACCGCCTGTCCGCGCTCGCGGAAGCCGATGCGGACATCCTGGCGGCCTTGCCCCCCAAGCAAGTCGTCGCGGAGATCGAACGACGAGCGGCCATTCCCGCCAGAGCAGGCAGGCCGAGGGTGACGCGCCACCTGCGGCCCGTGTGGGCCTTGTCCGTGGTCACGGCTTGCGCCGCGGGGCTGGTCGCGGTTCTAGCGGTTCGCGACCACGGGGCCGTCACGGGATTTTCGCCGGGCGAACCCGAGGTTATCGGCATCAAGGGCGACCTCAACCCCGCGCTACGCATTTACCGCAAGACCAGTTTCGGAGCCGAGCTACTTCGGCCCCATGCGCCCGTGCACGAAGGCGACACCTTGCAGATACGCTACCTGGCCGCGGGCAAGCACTACGGGGTCATCGCCTCCGTCGATGCCCGCGGCACGGTCACGTATCACCTGCCGGAAGCGCCGGGGCCAGCCGCAGCCCTTGCCCACGATGGTGAGCGCGCCCTGCCCCACGCCTACGAGCTGGATGATTCCCCAGGCTTCGAGCGCTTCATCTTCGTCACCTCGGACGCTCCATTCACCACCGCCGAGATCGCGCGAGCGATCGCGAGTGGTCACGCACTGCCCACCCCTCTCGTCTGGTTCGAACTGGCTTTGAAGAAGGAACCACCATGAAACGCGCCGCAATGCTTTGTTCCCTTGTCCTGGCGATCACCGCACGGGCCCAGGCCGGCGAGAATCCCTCTGGCGCGCCGGCCATCCGGCGTTTCGCCCTGATCGCGTCTTCGAATGACGGCGGCCCGAGCCGCACCCGCCTGCGTTTCGCCAACTCCGACGGGGAATCGGTGGCCCGCGTGCTGGCCAGCCTTGGCGGCGTGCGCGAGAGCGACCTCATCGTGATCGGCGACGCCACCCGCGCCCGCTTGGCGCAAGCCTTCGCCGAGCTCAAGCGTCGCATGGCGCGCGAAGGACAGCCCCAGTTGCGCAGCGAGGTCCTGGTCTACTACTCGGGCCACTCGGACGAAGAGGGGCTGCTCCTCGGCGGAGAGCGCGTTGGGTACCGCGAGCTGCGGCACTGGATCGACGCGATGGGCGCGGACGTGCGCATCGCGATTCTCGACTCCTGTGCCTCGGGGTCGCTCATCCGCCTCAAGGGGGGCGTCCATCGCGCGCCCTTTCTCAGCGACGTCTCGACCCAGGCGCGCGGGCACGCCTTCCTGACCGCCAGTTCGGCCGACGAGGCCGCGCAAGAGTCGGACCGCGTGGGCGCCGCGTTCTTCACCCACTTCCTGCTGTCCGGCTTGCGCGGGGCCGCCGACACCAACCACGACCGCCGCGTGACCCTGAACGAGGCCTACCAGTTCGCCTACAACGAAACCCTGCAACGGACCGAAACCTCGCGCGCTGGCGCGCAACACCCGGCCTACGACATCCAGCTCGCTGGCACCGGCGACCTGGTGATGACCGACCTGCACGCGTCAGCGTCTCGGCTCGTGCTCGCGCGCGAGCTGGCGGGCAAGATCTACGTTCGCGACCACGCGGGCAGGCTCGTGGTGGAGCTGCACAAGGAAAACACCTACCCGGTGGAATTGGGCCTCGATCCCGGTCCCTACCGCGTGGTCCTCGACCACGATGGCAGTATCTCCTCGGGCTCGTTCGACTTGCCCGCGGGCGGCCGGACCGTCGTCGCGCCAAGCAGCCTCGCCCCCGAGGCGCCCATGGTCAGCACCCGTCGCGGAGAAGGACCCGCGCAAGCGCCTGCCGCCAAGGCGACCATCGGCCCCGCAGGGAGCGGCAGGCCCGCACAGCCACGCCACTACCGCTGGGTTGGTTTCGACCTCGTGCTTGCCCCAGGCTACCGCATGTCGGGGGATACCGGCGAGCCCGTCGAGCACGGGTTCGTACTGGGTCTGCTCGGCCACTCCGACTTGGTGCACGGGGCGCAGGTTTCGCTGGCCGGAAACATCGCCCAGGATGGCGTCGTCGGCGCGCAGATAGGAGGCGCGGTCGCGCTCAGCTATGGCCCCGTCCGCGGAGCCCAGGTTGCCGGGTACAACCTGGCCTTGGGGGGGCTGAGCGGCGTCCAGGCCGGTTGGATCGCCAGCGTGGCCATCGGTCCTGTGCGAGGCGCCCAAGTCAGCCTGATCAACGTTGCCAAGGGTTCTATGCGTGGCGCGCAGGTAGGCCTGGTCAACGTGCAAAAGGGCAATCTCGCCGGCGCCCAGGTCGGACTCGTGAACGTCGACCATCCAACAAGCGAATCGCACGGCGCCCAGATCGGATTGGCGAACGTCACGGGAGGAACCGGCCCGCAAACGTCCGCCACGGTGGGACTGGTAAACGTCGCACGCAAACAACGAGGCGTTCAGGTCGGGCTGGTCAACGTCGCCGACGAAATCGACGGGGTCCAGATCGGGCTGGTCAGTTTTGCGCGCAAGAACAGTGGCGCCTCGTTCGCGCTCCTGCCCGTGGTTCTCGACGGTGACAATCGGCTGACCCTAGGCTGGAACAACACCAGCGCGGGCAATCTAGGATTCAAGCTCGGAACCCGGCGCTTCTACGCTGCCGCCGCAGTCGGCATCACGCGCGACACCGATCGAGCCGGCAACCGCTACTTCTCGAGCAGTTTCGGACTGGGCGTTCATATCGTTCCACGCGGCGGTCGCTTTTTCCTCGACCTCGACGCCCTGGCCACCAACTTCGCGACATGGTCGAACGCTCACGGGACGCGGCGCTGGGTCGACAGCCTGCGCCTTCAGGCTGGGTACGCCATCGCCAGACATCTCGCCATCGTCGCTGGACCTTCGCTCGACCTGCAGCAGGCTCGCGGCGAGGACGATCGCCGTCCGCGCGGCGTGGGCTTCGCCGAGGCGGTTTGGACGAGTGGCAACACCACCGTCCGCATGTATCCCGGCTTCACCGCCGGGCTCGAATTCTAGCTTGACGCACCAGTTTTCGAGCAAGCGGCCCATCGGCCGGCGGCATGGTCATCTCGCGTAACCGGCCGATGGGCACCCACGCGACGGCCGCGACCTGACGCGCACGCGGGCTGCCGGCGACGATGATCGCGCGATACACGGGCATGATCAGATCGAAGTCCGGATAGGGGTGGAACACGAGATCGACAATTTCCTTGATCCGGATCGCGCAGCCGAGTTCCTCGCGAATCTCGCGCACAAGCGCGGCCGTGAGGTCCTCACCGGGCTCCACCTTGCCGCCGGGAAATTCCCATGCCATGGCGAACGACTGGTCGGCGCGGCGTTGCGAAAGCAAGACGCGCCCACGCCTCTCGATGAAGGCCGCGACGACCAGCAGCCGTCGGCGTTCAGGCCCGCGCTTCGCCGCCACTGGCGCGAGCCTCGATCAATTGCAGAAGCTCGTGCAACTGGAAGGGTTTGTTGATGCAGGCGATGTTCGGATCCTCCAAGAAGCGCCGGGCCTCTGCCGAGAACGCCCCGCCGGTAATGAAGATGAAGCGCTCGGCCAGCTCCGGCCACTGTTGCTTGACCGCCGCATAGAGCTCGACGCCGGACATATCCGGCATCTGCAGATCGCAGAGCACGACATCGAAGCAACGATCCTGCCCGAAGCAGAGCAGTGCTTCGCGCGCGCCGAGCTTGGTTTCGATGTCGTGATGCGGTACCAGCATGCGCTGAAACGCCTTGAGAAGCAGCGCCTCGTCGTCGATGGCGAGCACGCGCCGCCGCTGGACCGATTGCAGCGACGACACACTGCGGGTCTTGGTCTGGGGGACTCCCACGGCGGCGGGCAGGCGCACGCGGAAGATCGCCCCGTGCCCAGGTTCGCTTTCGGCCACGAGATCGCCTCCCGCGCGGCGGACGATGTCGAGCGAGATGGGCAGACCGAGTCCCGTGCCGAGATCGGGCGGCTTGGTCGTGAAGAAGGATTCGAAAATGCGCGGCATGATCTCGGGTGGGATGCCCGGACCGTTGTCCTCCACCTCGACGATCACGTGATCGCCTTCGTCACGACTGCGCACGAGCAAGCGGTTACGGCGCGGATGGAGCCCCGCCAGGGCGTGCGCGGCATTGAGAAGCAGATTCAGGAAGACTTGACCCAGCCGCGCCGCGCTCGCGCGCACGAGCTGGGTCGCGCACAGGCTCCGCTCCACGGTCGCCCGGTAACGAAGCTCGCTGCGCAACATGGTAAGCGCGGAATCGACCGCGGAATTTACGTCCGAAAGTGCGCTCGCATCGTCATCGATGCGCGAGAAGGAATGTAGATCGCGCGCGATGCGATGAATGCGCGCCATCCCTTCCTTCGACTCCTGCACCACGGTCATGGCATCGAAGACGATACCTTCGAGTCTGCCCGCTTCCTCGTAGACCTTCTCGGTGCGCAACGTCTCATCCAGCTTGCGCAGGATTCCGGCCAGGGAATCGACGTTGGCCAGAACGAAGGAAGCCGGGTTGTTGATCTCGTGGGCCACGCCGGCCGCCAGCATGCCGATGGCAGCGAGCTTCTCCGCCTGCAGCCGGCGCAGCTCGCGATCCCGTTCCTCGGTGACATCGCGCACGTAGACCAGGGCCCGACCACCCACCGCAGGATTGGCGCGCACATCGAGCTGTCTGCCCTTCCAGGTCAGGGTTCGGCAGTAGGTGGCGTTGTGCCCAATCGCCTCGCGGGCGAAGGCGGCAATCGACTCGAAGAAACTCGTGCCCACAACACCATCTTGGCCGTCGCCGCTCGATCGGTGCGATGACGCAAGCGGGGCGCGATCGAGAAGGCGACGGCCAGCGGTGTTCTCGATCAACACCTCGCCACGGGAATCGAGCAAGAGCAGGCCGTCCTGAAACACGTCGAAGGTTTCGCGAAGGGCGTCGCGCTCGATGCGTAATTCGGCCGCCAGGGTCTCGAGCTGGCGCGTGCGCTCCACGACTTTCTCCGCGAGTTCCTGGTTGTGACGGTCAACTTCATCGGCGTGCGACTTGGTTCGTAGGGTGGCTTCGATGCGCGCCATGATCTCGATGGAATCGATGGGCTGCACGATGAAATCCACCGCCCCACATTCGAGCCCACGTCGCCGATTCTCGGCCTGCCCGTCGGATCGAGCCAGCAGGATGACGGGCAGGCTGCGGGTGCGCGCCAGAGTCTGCATGCGTCGGCACACCTCGAAGCCATTCCCGTCCGACAAATCGGCATGAACCAAGGCAAGATCATACGTCCCCGTGGCAGCCTCGCGCAGCGCCTGGTCGCCCCGGGCAACGGCCACCACCGCGTGACGGCCCTGCGCGCGTACAGCCGCAGCGACCGCAGACTGCTGTTCGCCGTCTTGCGAAACAAGCAGTATGCGAGCCATCCCTGTGCTCAAGCCTTCAGACTGCGCCTAGACGCGACTGCCCCGACGCTTCCGGCAACCGCGGCACCGTAAAGCTGAACTTCGACCCGGCCCCAACCGTGCTCGTGGCCCAGAAGTCCCCTCCCATGCGGACGACCAGGCGCCGGCACAGGGTGAGCCCCAAACCGCGGCCATGCGCGTCTTTCCCGCGCGCGATCTCGCCTTGATAGAAGTCCTCGAACAGACGTGGCAACTGCGAGACCGGGATGCCAACCCCGGTGTCGACGACGTGTATCGCCACCGACCTATCGTAAAGTTCGGTCGAGATGGTCACCTGCCCACGCTCGGTGAACTTGATGGCGTTGGCGACCAGGTCCGACAGCGCATGCGAGAGCCGGGCCGGGTCCGCGAAGGCCGGGGGCAGTGGCCGAACCGAGGGCTCGACCACCAGACCGAGTCCCTTGGCACGCGCGGCGGACTTATGTCGACGTGCCACCTGCTGGATGATCTCCTCGACATCGACCGACTTGGGGCGCAGCGCCAGGTCGCCACCTTCCATGCGCAAGAGGTCGAGGTAGTCCTGGAGACGTCGGGAACACAGCGCCGCGTGGCTGGCCAGCAATTCGACCGTCTTGCGCTGATCCTGCGAGAGTTTCCCGCCAGAGCCGTCGAGCAGGCGCTGGCAGATCGCGACCGATTCGTCGAGGGGGGCCGCCACGTCTTCAAGCACACGATTCAGTATGAGCGAGGTCTTCGTAACGCTCTCCTGGACCGCCACCTGTTCCTGGGTTCTTCGTAGCCGCTTCGGTAGTGACATTGATTCGTTGCTCATGGCTTCCCGTTTGGAGCGCTATTATCTTTCGACCACCCCTCGCCTTTCAACAGCGAACGACGCAGCAGTGAGAATATCGCCTCGCTTGACTTACATCGGCACACAACCAAAGATGACCCCGACTCGGTGTATAGTCCGTCCGATGTATTCGGTTCGTGAGGTGAGCGCGGTGCTCGGAATCAGCATCGCGCGCTTGCGGTCCTACCTGCGCTCAGGTTTCGTGGTTCCGACCCGCGACGAGAGTGGCCAGATGAGACTGTCTTTTCAGGACCTGATTTTCCTTCGCGAGGCCGAGGGGCTGGTCGCGCAACGGATACCTCCGCGCCGCATTCACATCGCCTTGCGGGCCCTGGCCGAGCGCCTTCCGGAGGTGGGCACCGCCAACGGTCTGCGGCTGCTCGGCGAGGGACAAGACGTGATCGTCGATGATGGTGGCAGGCGCTGGCAGGCGACGTCGGGGCAAACCCTGCTCGATTTCAGCGACCCCGCCCCGCCCGACCATGGCGCCAACGTCATCCCACTCAAACAGAAGGTGCCCGTCCCTTCGTCGCCCCCTGCTGCCACGGTGAAGGAAATCTTCGAACGCGCAAGTGCCCTGGAAGGAACCGCTCCCGAGGAGGCCAAGGCCGCCTATCGAAACGTGCTGGAACGGGAGCCGGACTTCGCCGATGCGCACGTGAACCTGGGCCGGATCCTGCACGAGTCCGGCGATGTCTACGCCGCCCTGGTGCACTACCGTGCGGCTCTCTCCGCTCGGCCGAGCGACGTCACGGCGGCGTTCAACGTCGGCGTTGCCTTGGAGGATCTCGGAGCCAACGCCGACGCGATCGCGGCTTACCAGCGGGCGCTCGAAATCGATCCCGACAGCGCCGATGCGCACTACAATCTCGCCCGCCTACTCGAACAATCCGGCAAGCCCGACTTGGCCGTCCGGCACTTGCTGCTCTACCGCCAGATCCTGAAGAAACGATGACGACGGAATCCTCCTCCACGCGGACAACCCATCGCGTTGCCAGCGCGGTAGCCATGCAACGCCTGGCGACCAGGGTCGGCCGCGTGCTGCAGATCGGAGACGTCATCGCACTCACCGGTCCGCTCGGCGCGGGCAAGACGACCTTCGTCCAGGGATTGGCCGAAGGCCTGGGCGTACCCTACGAACGCCGGGTTGCCAGCCCCACCTTCGCGCTGGTCAACGAACATCCCGGGCGTATCGATTTCATCCACGTGGATTTCTACCGTATCCGCAGCTCATCCGAGTTACCGGAGCTCGGCATCGAGGAAGCGTACGACCGCGGCGCCACGGCCATCGAGTGGGCCGAACGGTTCCCCGATTGGTTGCCCGACGACACGCTCCACATCGTGATCGAGGTCGAGGAGAGCGGAACGCGCATCTTGCGTGCCCGAAGCAATGGCCCACGCAGCCAGGCGCTGCTGCGCGCCCTGGATGCCCCCAAAGCCAGTCATCGGCAGCCGCGACCGCCGCGCTCGCGCCGCGGCCCTTGAGCGGTGTCGCACTGGCGACCGTGCCCTTCGGGCGACCAACAGTTCACCCAATTGTCACCGTTTTGTCGCAGTCCTCTCCTATCTTGCTGCGCATGGAAAACATCTTGTCATGCATGAAAAGCACCCTGAGAGACATCTGGCATCCGGTTCTGATCTCGGCAATTCTTCTGTGCCCGTCGCTCGCGCGAGCCCAGACAAACACAGTCCCCGCCCAGGGGCAACCTGGTGAAGCACCGGCGGCCGCCGCCGGTCCGGCTTCACCTACCACGCCGGTGGCCACACCGGTTTCAACACCCGAGCCCGCGCCGGCTGCCCCCATGACCCATGCGCCCGCTCTGGAGCGGAAGGCAAGCTCCGTATCGAGCAAATTCGACGCCGCACTCTACGGCTTCGTCGAATTCGATTCCATTCACGACAGCACGCAAAGCTTCAACGACCTGGCCGCCAACGGCACCATCGCCCGCGGCAACTACGCCGCCGACCACCAGCGAACCATCTTCGGGGTTCGCAACTCGCGCATCGGCTTCAAATTGAAGGGGCCCGACTGCGACGTCCTCAAGACATCGGCGATTCTCGAGATGGACTTCTTCGGCAACCAGCCTTCGGTCAGCGAGGCGGCATTCATCTCGAATCCGACCTTCCGTATCCGCCATTTCGCCCTCAAGCTGGACACGCCCGTCATCAACATACTCATCGGTCAGTACTGGGAGCTTTTCGGGTGGCAGTCCATGTACCACCCCAACACGGTGGAAATTCAGGGCGTCCCGGGCCAAGTCTACTCGCGCTCGGCGCAGATCCGCCTCCAGCGCATGATCGCGACCGATGATGTGAACATCGAATTGGCAGTGGCGGCAGTTCGTCCCCCGCAGCGGGACAGCAGCATCCCGGATGGGCAGGCCGGCCTGCGCCTGATTCTCAACAACTGGAAGGGTCTGCACACGGCTGGCGGCACCGGCACGGCCATCGACGGCGCCTCCATCGGCGTGTCCGGCGTCTTCCGGCACTTCGAGGTCCCCGAGTTCGCCGCCTCGCCGACGGCCTCCAAGACCAAGAACGGAAGTGGCATCTCCATCGACGCGCTCATCCCCGTGATACCCGCCAAGCCCGACGACAAGGGGAACTCCCTGACGTTGACAGGATCGTTCGTGCGCGGCACCGGCATCGCGGATCTCTACACCGGACTCAGTGGGGGCCTCGCCTTGCCGGCCTTGCCCATCCCCAGCGGAGCCAGCCAAGCCCCGACCTACGCGTCCGACATCGACAACGGCCTGGTCGCGTTCGACACCGTGACCGGCAACTTGCACACCATCAATTGGCTTTCCTACATCGCCGGAATCCAGTACTACCTCCCGCCGTCTGGAAACGTCTGGCTGTCGGCCAACTTCTCCTCGATGAAGTCCACCAACATCGGCTCGTTCGCGAGCTTGTACGGAACCACCGGCAAGGTCTTCGAAAAGTCGTACTGGGCCGACGGCAACCTCTTCGTGGACATCAACAAGGCGGTTCGCCTGGGCGCGGAGTTCGCCTGGTTCCGACAGGACTACGTCGACGGCGTGAAGGCGCACAACTACCGCGGCCAGTTCTCGGCCTTCTACATCTTCTAGCCCCGAGGCTAGTCGGGTCCTTCGCCGAGCCACTTCCACAAGGTCTTGGCGTCGATTCCCAGCTTCTCGGCGGCCTTGCCCTTGTGTCCCCCGACCTGGGTGAGCGCCCAGGCCGCGTACCTGCGCTGAAGCTCCCGGATCGGCATGATGTCCCCCTGAAAATCAGGCATCGAAGGCCGACCGGGGTGTCTCACGCTCTCCGGAAGATCCTCGACCTGCACCAGGGGAGAGCGCCCGAGTAGTACTACCTTTTCGAGAACATGTCCGAGCTCGCGCAAGTTCCCCGGCCAACCGTAGGACAGTAGACAGTCGAGCGCCTCATGGGACAACTTTTCCACCACCGTGCTCGGATATTTGTCGCATGACTGCGAGAGGAAGTGCGCTATCAGCTCCGGAAGATCCTCGCGACGCTCGCGCAACGCCGGCATGTTGATGGAAAGCACGTCCAGCCGATAGAGCAGGTCCGCGCGAAAATCCCCACCACGCGCGGCCTCGTGGAGGTTGCGATGGGTCGCGGCGATGATACGAACATCGACCTCCTTCTCCTTGGTCGAGCCGACCGGCCGGATGGTCCCCTGCTCGATCACGTGCAGCAGCTTGGCTTGCAAGCCCGCCGCCATTTCCCCGATCTCGTCGAGGAACAAGCTTCCACCATCGGCCTCGCGAAAGAGTCCAGGGCGATTCGTGGTGGCCCCCGTGAAGGCCCCTTTGAGGTAGCCGAACAGCTCGCTCTCGAGCAGCGCTTCCGGCAAGGCCGCGCAGTTGACCACGACCAGGGGGCGACTCGCCCGCTGGCTCTCCGCATGGATGGCTTGCGCGACCAGGCTCTTGCCCGTTCCCGTCTCACCCAGGATCAAGACCGGCGCAGGCGCCGAAGCCACCCGCCCGACAATCTCGCGCACGTTTCTCATGGCGGCGCTGCCGCCCAGGATGCGTTCCTTGGCAAAGCGCGCGCGCAGGGTCCGCTTGAGCGCCGCGGCCTCGCGCCTTATCTGCGACTCATCCAAGGCCCGGCGAAGGAAAAGCGCCAACTCGTCGACCTTGAACGGCTTGGTCAGGTAGTGGTAGGCGCCCTGGCGGATGGAATCCACCGCCGTATCGACGGCGCTGAAGGCCGTCATCACGAGCACGGGTCGCTCGGGCGCCAAGCTGCGTGACAGGGCGAGCAGGTCCAGACCGTCGACCTCGGGCATGCGCAAGTCGGTGACCAGCGCATCGACGTGCTCGGACTTCAGGTAGTCCGCGGCAGCCGTGCCCGATCCGATGGCCACCGCCGCGAAGTCGCGGTCCCGCAGACTCTCCGCCAAGGTTCTCGCCATCTCCAGGTTGTCGTCGACGACCAGGACGCGCGGCTTACTGTCAGGCACTGGCGGCATCCTCCGAGGACGGCAGCTTGATCGTCGCCCTCGTCCCATGCGGCATGACGGGTTCGAGCGCCAGCGAGCCACGGTGGCTGCTCACGATCTCCTGGACGATGGCGAGGCCGATCCCGGTTCCTTGCCCGCTCGGCTTGGTGGAGAAGAACGGTTCCAGGACCCGTCCGGCATCCACGTGAGAAATGCCAGGTCCGTCATCGACGACCGCGATGGCCAACCCTCGGTTTTCATCTCCGGCGCACGCGCTGACCGACACCGTCCCTCCACGCGCGCAAGCGTCGCAGGCGTTGAGCAGGAGATTCACCACCGCGTGCTCGAGCAAGCGAGGATCGCCGTGGATGACCGATAGCCCGGGAGCTACGTCCGTGAGCAAGCGAACGCCCGCCTTGGCAAAGCGATGCTCCACCAGCGACACCGCGCCGCCCACCAGGGCCGTCGGATCGACAGGCTCGGCGGTGGGCCGATCGCCTCGCGCCAGCCCCAGGAGTCCGCGGATGACCCGGTGGATGCGCTCGGTCTGGTCGAGAATGATGCGGGCGCTGCTCGCTGCCCACTCGTCGCCGTGCAGTTTGCCAACGAGTTGCTCTGCCCGGCCAGCGATGATCCCGAGCGGGGTGGAAATCTCGTGTGCAACACCTACGGCGAGCGTTCCCATCGTCGCCGCCCTGCCCGCCCGTTCCAGCCGCTCGTCGCGCTGGCCGCCGAGGTCGGCGAGCTCCAAGCGATGTTGCAGCAACAGTTCCTTGCGCTGGTTGCGCATCGCCAGGCCGCCGAAGGTGAGCACCAGCCCGCCCGCGGTCGCCACGCTCAAGATCAGGCGCCAGCGCGCCCAAAATTCGCGATCGCGCTCGCGTTCGGCGCTGGCAACCGCCGCGATCCCCCACCGTCCCGCAGCGCCCCCATCGACGTGCGCCAGGCCGGCGAGTGCGGTGCGCGGAGGCAGCCCCAGGCGGCCTGCTTCGGCGGGCCGTAGGCGCAAGTAGGGCTTCCCTTGTTCCAGAGCGTCCCGAATCTCCTTGGCGGCGATGAAACGTCCATCCGTGGTGTGAAACCCGGCCGTGCCAGGTGGTTGCAGAAGGACAATCAGGCGACTCGGCCGCTCGGTCGCCTTGAGATCGCTGACCAGACTGGCCAGCGAGGCCGTCAGATCGACCGTGTTGCCTTCTGGGACCGGAAAAGAGAGCCGAACGGCTCGGTCGCCCGACTCGGGCGCGGGCGCCTGCTCTGCCAAGGATGGACGTACCACCACCGACAGGTAGCGCTCGACGATGGCTGGGATCTCCGGTCGCTGGTCGAGGTGACTCTGCGCCAAGGCGAGTGCATCGTGATGGGCGGCCGTCAAGTGCGCACTCAGGACCCCCGCCAGGCTGTGGGCCAACGTGGTCTGCTCTTGCGCGATGTCAGAGAGCGCCGATGCCGACTCCCGTTCCTCGTCCAGATACGCGAGTCCGGCGATCGAGGCCACGGCGAGCAGCATGAACCAGGTAATCGGAGAGATTCTCATTGGTCGATCGTCCGTGACTTGGCCCTTCGTATCACCCGACCACATCGTGACCCGAGTTGTCACCCTCGGCAACGGCAACGTTCGCGGCGCGAAAATCATATGCGCGATGGAGCACAAGCAAGACATGCGCCTGGACCATGAGCGCATGTGGCTCTCCCCTGGTGCGCCGCCTAAGGACTCCAATCGGGATTTTCTCCCGACGGTCTCGAAATTCCGCCCGAAATTATCGACGTCCCCCGAGGAACAGCGTGGAATTACGGCGCCTTCAGTTGGTACGACAAGTGCTTACACAGGCAGCGTGCATTCTATACCGGCAACCAAGCCCACCAGGTCCTGGGTCCGGCCGCGGGCGAGTCGCGGGCTTGCCGGAGTCGTGTTTGCGCTTTCATGGGTATTTGTCCAGGTCCCGTCGGGCTCGGCCGAGACTGCCGACGACGTTGCCAGCGCGTTTCCCTGGCAGCAGGGACTTGTGCGCGCCATTGGCTTGCAAGACGCGATCGCCTATGCCCAAGCTCACCAGCCATCGCTGCGAGCAGCGCTCGACCGCGTGAAGGTGGCCCAGGCCGAAGCCCAGTTGCCGCGAGCGAGCTGGCTTCCGAGATCGGCATTGATGGCCGAGCTCCTCGAAGGGACGACGAACAATACCACCGCCTCTTACGTCGGGATCCAGGACATCGCCTTGCCACGCATCGGCGCCACCTCGGTCGTCGATAGTGGGTCCTGGTCACCGGCCGCTTCCAGCTTGACCGCCATCTCCATCGGTCAGGAGCTGTTCGACTTCGGGCGCATCGCCGCGCAAAGCGCTGCCGCCGACGCCACCGTCGTAAGCGAGAGCCATCACGCCGACGCCGAGCGGCTCGCTATCGCCCTCATCGTGAAGGAGTCCTACTTCGCCGTGCAAGGTGCCAGGGCCGTTCTCCGCGCCGCGAAGGACGGCTACGAACGAACGCGCGTCCACCGTGACTTGGCCGTTGCCGGCGTGAAATCCGGCCTCTTCGCTCCCATCGAGCGCACCCGAGCGGAGGCTGATTTGGCCCGGTTCGAGGTGAACCGCATCCGCGCCGAGGGCGGATTGGCCAGCGCGCAGGTCGTACTGGCCGCGGCCGTGGGCGTGCCCGACCGCATGCTCGACGCGGCCGAAGCCCTGGCGCCAACGCCGCCCTTGCCGTCCCTCGATCGGGCCATCGCGAGTGCGGCCGTGCGCGATCCGGTCCTCCTCGAAGCGCGCACTCGCCTCAAAGCCCGGCAAGCCGCCACGCGCGCGATCGGCGCGGAGATGCGACCCGACATCGTGCTCACCGGAACCCTTTCAGGTCGCGCCGGTGGGGCGACCCCGAACTCGGGCCCCGTGGCCAGCTACGGCGGCTTCGTGCCCGACGTCCCCAACTGGGATGTCGGTCTCGTCTTTCGCTGGCCGCTCTACGACGGGGTCGTTGCCGCTCGCCGGCGAATCTCGTCGCAGAAAGAGCGCGCCTTGCAAAGCGACCTCGAAGCGATCTCGCAGCAGGAGATCGCAGCCGTCCAGCGAGCGTATGTGGAGGCGGAGGTGGCGCGCGCGTCCCTCGCCAGTCTCAATCGTTCGGTGGAGGCCGCGCGCGCGAACTATGCCCAGGCCGAGGCCCGCTTCAAGGCCGGTCTCGGAACCGCGCTGGAGCTTGCGGATGCCGAATACTTACGCACCGACGCAGAGATCCAACTCGCCGGTGGACAGTTCGAACTCTCCCGGGCACGCGCCGTGCTCGGAAAACTGATCGCGGAGGAATCATGATGCCGTCACCCCAGAATCAAGCGGGCCGAGCTGCCCAGTCTACGCCCGGAAGACATCCCCAACGACGAATCCCCATCATCATCGCCACCGGCGTCGCGATCGTGTTGCTCCTCGGCTTTCTCATGGTTGGGCGCGCCGGGGCCCGCGTGAACAAAGTCGCCCTGGCCTCGCTCCCGGTGGGTGTGACCGCCGTGAAAGCCCGCGCCGCCTATTACAGTCCCACGCACCGATACGTCGGTACGCTTCTGCCCTGGGTGGAAGCGAAGATCGGGCCGCAACTTACGTCTGCGTATGTCGGCACGGTGCTGGTGCGGCCGGGCGACCATGTCAGGCGCGGGCAGATCATCGGAACCCTCGACTGCCGAGACGCCGCGGCGACCAGCCAGGGCGTCTCGATGCAGGCGCGTGCCATTGCCGCCCAGCAAGTCGCACTGGCGCACGAGGCAGCCCGTCTGGCCGAGCTCCAGAGTGGCGGCTTCGCCTCGGCCAACGAGATCGAACGAAAGCAGGCCGACAGCGTCAGCAAACAGGCGGAGCTCATGTCCACCAGGGCGAAACTGCAGCGCGCCACCCTGGAGGTCGGCGACTGCGTGCTGCGTGCGCCGTTCGACGGGGAGGTTGCCGATCGCACCATGGATCCCGGCGCCTACGTTCATCCCGGCGAGTCCATCGCCACCATCATCGATCGCTCCACGGTGCGCGTCGCCGCCGACGTTCCCGAGGAGGATTTCGACCTGGTCAAGCCAGGCGGCAAGGTCAACATTCGCGCACTCGCCATCGGGCAACATCTGGTTGGAACCATCGCCCGTCGCGCGCCCGCCGCGGATGAGTCGACGCGAACCGTGCACTTCGAGGTCGACCTGCCCGATCCCAACCGAATTCTGCCGGTTGGAACCACGGCAGATCTCACGGTCGCCGCCGGCGCGCCCGTGCCGGCCACGGAGATTCCGCTCGCCGCCGCTGCGGTCAAAGGCAGCAGGGCCACGCTCTTCTTGGCCGACCATGGGCGCTCTCGGAAAGTCGTCGTGGCTGTTCTGGGAGAAACAGGCGGTAACCTGTTCGTCGCCAAGACGCTTCCCGCCTCCGCCCAGGTCATCACCGAGGGTCGAGTCCTCCTCAAGGAAGGCGAGTCCATCCAGGTCAAGGTCGACCGCCTGGCTGAAGCCGAGCCACCCGCCGCAGCCGGGACGGAAATGAAGTGACCCGGCTTTCCCTAGGCAACCCCATCGCGATCCTGATGATCTGCATCGGGCTCGTGGTGTTCTCCGTCGTGGTCACTTCGCGCATGAGCGTGGATACCTTTCCGGATCTCACGCCCCCGGTCCTGGTGGTCGGCACCTTGGCCCCGGGGCTTGGTCCCAAGGACGTGGAGAAGACCATCACCTGGCGGGTGGAGAAGTACGTCAGCGCCACGCCCGGCGTGGATCACGTCGAGAGCACTTCGCGCAACAACCTCAGCGTGGTCTTCGTCTGGCTCAAATGGGGCACGGACCTCGATTCGGCGCAAACCCTCGTGCAGCAGCAGGTTGCCTTCGCCATGTCCGCGGTTCCCAAGTCTCTCGGCGTGCTGCCGCCCTTCGTCCTTCAATACGATCCGTCGAACGCGCCGGTCATTCAGGTCGCGGTGTCGGGCGGCGGGTTCAGCGGGCCGCAACTCTACGACTACGCTCTGAATTCCATCGAACCGGTTCTCGAAGGGATCCCTGGCGTGGCCAGTGCGGCAATCAACGGCGGCCGACAACGCCAGATCAACGTCATCGTGGACCCGGCCAAGGCGCAGGCGCGCGGTCTGACCTCCAACGACGTCGCGGCCGCGGTGGCGCAATCGAATGCCTTGCTTCCCTCCGGCGAGATGATCGCCGCGACCTTCGACGCCAACGTCTACACCAACGCCGTCGCCGAGCGCGTGAGCGACATCGGCAACGCGATGGTGAAAGTTCACGGCGACAAACCCGTTCTCATCCGCGACGTCGCGCGCGTGGAGGACGGCGGGGCGCCCGCGACACAAGACGTCGCCGTGAACGGAAACGATGCGGTCTACCTCAACGTCCTGCGCATCCCGGGTGGCAACACCATCGAGATCGTGGATGCCGTGAAGAAGGCCGTCGCCGGGATGAAGGATCTCCCTCCGGGCGTGCAGGTGAAGGCCATCTTCGATCAATCCACGTTCGTCCGCACGGCCTACCACGGCCTCAAGAAGGAAGTCGCGCAAGCCCTGCTGCTCATCGCCCTCGTCATTCTGTTCTTCCTTCAAAGCGTCCGCGCCACCCTGATTGCCGCGGCAGCCATTCCCATCTCCTTCGCGGTAACCCTGCTGGTTCTCCACGCCACGGGGCAGACACTCAATGCCTTCACCTTGGGCGGTCTTACCCTGGCCATGGGGCCTCTGGTCGACGTGACCGTGGTGGTCCTGGAATCGATCCATCGCCACCAACGGCAGGGACTCTCGGCCTATCAAGCGGCTCTCGCGGGGACCAACGCCGTTGCATTGCCCGTCCTGGTCGCCACGATGACCACCATGGCGGTTCTGCTGCCGGTGGCGCTGCTCGCGGGCCTCGCGAAGAGACTGTTCGTCCCACTCGCGCTCACGGTGGCCGTGAGCATGATCGCCGGCTACCTCGTCAGCATGACCGTCACGCCTCTCGCATGCCGATATCTTCTCGCCCATGACAAGCCCGGCAAGCTGGGCCGGGCGGTCGCCGGCTTCGTCGATCGCATTGCCGAGGGCTACGCGAGCATGCTGCGCAAAGTGCTTCCCTACAAGGGCACGGTCGTTGCAGCCGCCTTCGTTCTGGTCCTGGCCAGCGCCTGGATGGCGACGAAGTTGCCGAGCACCTTCTTTCCCGAGATCGACGAATCCATGGAGCGCGTGTACGTCCGTCTCGCTCCGGGCACGTCGCTCAGGGACTCCGCGCGCAAGGTCAACCGCATGGCGAAGGTTCTGGCCCAGGAACTCCCCAAGGACGCGGTGCTGGTTCTCACCAACGTAGGCTCGCCTCAGAACGCGCGAAGCGCCATGACCAGCCCCAACGAGGGACCGCACATGGGCTTCATCCGCGTGGCCCTGGTTTCGCCAGAGAAGCGCAAGGAGAGCCAACGCGAAATCGCCGACAAGATGCGCGAGATCCTGAAGCGCAATTTCCCCGGCGTCGAATTCCTGCAATGGCCCGGAGGCTTGGTTGCCAGCGTCTTCGCCAACGGCTACCTGGCCCCACTGGTCGTAGAAATCTCCGGAGACAACCTCCAGGTCTTGGAGGAACAGTCCAAGGCCGTGGCCGACGTGGCGAGAACGGTGCCAGGAATTCGCGACATCTATCCGTCCTTGCAGGTGAACTACCCCGAGATTCATGTCGATACCGATCGCACCAAGGCTGGCATGGTCCACGTCTCGTCCCGCACCGCCGCCCAATCCACGCTGGAGGCGACGCTGGGCAATATCAACACCCCCAGCGTTTGGATCGATGGCACTAACGGACAATCCTACTATGTCGTGACTTCGCTTGATGGGCGGGTGGTAAGCGATCCATCCGCCCTGGCCAGCGTTCCCGTGCGCATCGGTCCTTCCGGGAACGCTGTCACGCTCGGTGCGTATAGCAAGATTCGCCGTTCGATCGGCCCCATCGCCATCGAGCGCAACCGGCTGCAGCGCGTGGCGCACGTTCTCATGCAGACGGAGGGGCGCGATATCGGCAGCGCCGCGCGCGAGCTGGAGAAGAAGCTGGCCGCCAATCCGCAAACGCGGGGGCTCGACACCCGATTCGTGGGACAGGTGGATTTGATGCGCACGACGTTCTCCGGCCTGGGCCTGGCCCTGGCCCTCGCCGTCATGGTGGTGTTCATGATCATGGCGTCGCAGTTCAAATCCTTGCGCCTACCCTTCGTCATGCTGTTCACCATTCCGGTCTCGCTGCTCGGCATCGTGCTGGCGCTGCTGGCCGGTGGACAGGGATTCTCGGTCACGGCCCTGATGGGAATCCTCATGGTCGTCGGCATCGCGGTCTCGAACGGCATCTTGCTCGTCGATCACGCCAATCGACGCTTCGCCGAGGGTATGGACAAGGTGGAGGCCATCATCGACGCGGCACGGACCCGGTTCGTTCCCATCGCCATGACCAGCCTCGCGACCATCATCGGTCTCATGCCAACCGCGCTGGGTCTCGAAGCCGGCACCGAATCGAATCGCCCGCTGGCCCTGGCTGTCGTCGGCGGCCTTAGCTCGTCGACCGTTCTTTCGCTCTTCCTCATCCCGGTGATGTTTCTGCTCTTGGCTCGCAGGCCGGCCGAATCCCCGAGCGAGGCGCCCGTGGTCATGGCGCATGCCGAGGCGTGAGCTCGCCTCGCGCGTTCCTGGGCCGTCGGCTAGGGTTCAGCCTTACGAGCCTCCGCGCGGTGCAATTCCACGCGGTCGTTGAGCATCCGACCGCTGCGCGTGATGTTGGGTGCGATGGGATCCTCGGATCCGCGCCCGGTGGCCACCAGCCGGTCGACAGGGACTCCCCTTTGCACGAGCGCGGACTTCACGGATTCCGCGCGTCGCCTGGACAGGGCCAGATCCTTTTTCGCGTCGCCGCCGGCCGGGGTGTGGCACACAATCTCGAGCCTCACGCTGGGCTCTCTTTCGAGCGCAGTCGCGAGTTCGTCCAGGAAGGGCATGGACCCAGTCGAGAGCTTGCTGGTCGCACCCTCGAACTTGATTTCCTTCGCCCGTCCGAGCAGATCGCTCACCGTGCGCGCCTTTGTCTCCACCGCAACCGCCGCACTCGAAGCCGGGAGGGTCTTGGGCTCGGCCGGGCTGGGAATGTCCGGCGCAGGCGGCCGCGCCGCCTCCGGAGCTGGCTGCGGAGGTACAGGAGGTGCCGAAGGCGTGGCTGCCGCCGGCGTCGCCGTCGCGGTTGCCTGAGCGAATTCCGCCTCCCCACGACCTGCTCCTGGCGCGGCCGCGGCGACGCCACGAACCCGATTGCGCGCGGAATCGCCCCGCTCGCTCCCGAAGGCGACCGACGCACCCAGAGTCGCCTCCACATCCGTGGTCAGCCCCCAGTTCTCCTTGCTCGGCATCTGCACGACCCGCGCGTCGCCGCGCACCGACAGTCGGTCGGCCAACCTGTAGTCGAAGCCGAGGCCGACGTGAACCTCGCCATCCGTATCGTGAACCAAGCCAGAGTTGCCCTCGGCGTCGGTCGCGGCGACTTGGATGGCGCCCGCGCCGACCAGAAGGAAGGGCCTGAAGTCTCCCGCCCACAGGTTGGCCAGGGCGTTCAGCCGGTAGCCGAGAATGCGCGCCTTCCGCTGGTAGGTGCGATCGTCGGTTTGCACGCCAAGCACTTCGACCTCGGCCGCGAACCAGCGCCCCAACCCAAGCGTAGCGCGCAGACCCGCCCCCGCGCCGCTGCGTGCGCCCTGCGATGTCTGAGGCCCTCCCGCAACGCCGAGGTTCGTGCCCTCCGCGAAGAAATGCCCACCGGCGAAGGCACCGAGACCGAAGCGCGCGTCTCGGTCCTCGACCGCCGCGGGGAAATCTCCTGCGTGCGTGGGCGCCGCCGGTACCGCGAAGAGAACGAGCAGAAGTGACGGAAAGAATGTTCGTCGCATGGTCGGGTGGCAAGGGTGGCCGTGGATGCGAAAGTATACACCGCATCGCCACTTCGACTTTTCTTGATCGAACGGGCTACTGTCCCTAACGTGGTGGTGTGGATTTCTTCCAAGCCGCCTTGGGCGATCTGCACCATGTGGTGAAAGCACCCTGGTGCGAAGCCATTTCCATTCTGATGTCATTCGTCTGCGGCGCCATCGTGGGGTTCGAGCGCGAGAAGGGGCACAAGCCGGCGGGCCTACGCACGCAGATTCTGATTTGCGTGGGGTCGGCCATCTTCACGGTGGTGTCGATGTTGCCTACCCTCGGCATACGCGACCCTGCGCGCATCGCCGCCCAGATCGTGACCGGGGTCGGATTTCTAGGCGCCGGCTCCATCCTTCGCGATCACAAGCAGATCACCGGACTCACCACTGCGGCGACCATCTGGACGGTCTCGGCCATCGGCATCGTGGTGGGCGCGGGCTACGTCACCGCGGGAGTTCTGCTTTCACTGGGAGTCTTGTTCGTGCTCGGAACCTTCCGCCATGTGGAGGGCCTGCTGGGGGGCCGATGTTCCAGGACAGCCACGGTGGTTGTCTACCGCCCGGAAAATGGCAAGACCCGTGCTCTCATCGTCGGCGCTCTCGACGAGGCCCACGGTCCCATGCACATGGGCAGCGAGAACCCTCGCCCGGGCGACCTGTGCGAGATGCGAATTCAACACTGCGACCGCCACCGCGATCACCGGGCATTCCTGGCTGTCCTGGCGGCCATGCCGGGCATCGAAGCCCTGGAGAGAAACTCGCCGGTCACGTAGCCGCCGTGGCCAGCGTGCCACCAACCGAGCGAACTTGGCCGGCCTCGCTCGGGCCATCAGCAAACCGTCATCGCGTCCGGTTCACGATGGCGCGCAAATCCGCCTCGCTGCGCCGCTTGCCGCCGTCTTCGAACCACACCACGAACTTGCAGCCCTCGCGCCAGCGGCTGCACCCCCAGCCACGCTTGCCGGCGATCATATGCCCCCGCCGGCACGAAGGGCATGCCAGATCCGCGATGCCACGCCCGACCCCGCTCGGCTTGCTCGCGGCAGCCTCGGTCTTCTTGGCCTTCGTGCTCGATCGCCGCGCGCTCTTTCCACCCGCTGGCTTGTGCGTCGCGATTGGCACGTCCGCCATGGGCGCCGCGACGCGAATGGCGTCCACCACCTCCTTCACGTAGCAAGCGATGTCGCTCATGAAGACCGCGCGCTGTTCCTGGCCGCGCGCCATGCGAGAGAGGCGCGCCTCCCAGTTGCCGGTCAACTCGGCCAAGGCCAGGCTTTGCACGGGCAACGCCTCGATGAGCCCGATGCCCATGGGCGTTGGCACCAGGTGCTTGCCCTCGCGAATCACGAAGGCACGCTTGAGCAAGGTTTCGATGATGGCGGCGCGCGTGGCCGGCGTGCCGAGGCCGCTGTCCTTCATGGCCGCGCGCAATTCCTCGTCCTCGACCAGCTTGCCCGCGTTCTCCATGGCGGACAGCAAGGTCGCCTCGGTGTGACGCGAGGGCGGCTTGGTCTTCCTCGCCAGCGTGGTGAATTGACCGGCCAGACGCTCGCCCTCGGCCAGCGGGGGCAGGGTCGTGCTCGCGCCTTCCTCGTCCTCCTCGTCCTTCTTCTTGCCCCTCTTGCCGGATCTTTCGTCCGCCTCGTCTCCGAACCCGGCCACCTCTTGCCAACCGACGATCGTGCGCACGCGCCCGCGCGCCACGAAGCGATCGGGCAGCGGCGGTAGCGCCGAAATGCCGGCCGCCTCGTCGCTGGCGGATGCCACCGCCTTTTCTCCCAGATCGGGCCCCATGCGTACGATGGCCTCGGTCTGCGCGAATTCTGCGTCGGGATAAAATGCCCCCAAGAACCGGCGCACCACCAAATCGAAGATGCGCTGCTCGTCGCGCCCCAGCGATTTCGGATCGACCGGCTTGCCGGTGGGAATGATGGCGTGGTGGTCGGACACCTTGCTGTCGTCGAACACGCGCTTGCCCGCGCGCGGAGGGTGGTCGAGCAATGCACGCGCGAACCCGGCATAATCGGCGATCTTCTCCACGCCCCCCACGATGCGCTCCATCTCCTTCGCCATGTCGGCAGTGAGGTGGCGCGAATCGGTGCGCGGATAGGTGAGTACCTTGGCGCGCTCATAGAGCGACTGCGCGGCCTCCAGGGTAGCCTTGGCCGATAGCCCGAAGCGCTTGTTGGCCGTGCGTTGCAAGGATGTCAGGTCGAAGAGCAGGGGTGGAGGCTCGCGCGACTTGCTCTGCTTGAGGCTTTCCACCACCGGACCCAGGGGATCCTCGGCAGCGCCGTGTTCTCGATCCCGATCCCGTACCGTTTCGGCCAGATCGGCTCGGGCGAAGCGATTGGCCTTGCCCAGGGCGAAGCCGGCCGGGAATTTCGCCCCTGCGCCAGTCGTGAACTCGGCCTTGAGCAGCCAGAAGTCCTGGGGCACGAAGTCCCGGATCTGCCTCTCCCGCTCGACCAGGATGGCCAGGGTCGGCGTTTGTACCCGCCCGACCGAGAACAGGGTCGAGCGATCGCCCCGGCGATGCCGGATGGTCACCGCGCGGGTGGCGTTGAGCCCCACCAGCCAATCCGCCTCCGACCGGCAACGGGCCGCGTCGGCCAGCGCCTCCATGTCTCGTCCCGTTCTCAGGGTCGCGAAGCCGTGCCTGATGGCCTCATCGGTCAGCGACGATATCCACAGCCGTCTGATGGGGATGCGGCTGCCCGCCAGTTGGTAGACATAGCGAAAGATCAGCTCGCCCTCGCGGCCGGCGTCGCACGCATTGATGACCTCGGAGAAGCGCTCGTCGCACAGCAGTTCGCACACCGCGCGCAGTTGGTCGCGCGTGGACGGCACGCCCCGCAGCTTGAATTCCGCCGGCACCATGGGCAGGGTGTCCATGCGCCAGGCCTTCCAGCGCCCGTCGTAGCTGGCAGGTTCGTCCAGCTCGACCAGGTGGCCGATGCACCAGGTGATGACCCGGTCTTTTCCGTCGAAGCATGACTTTCCCGATGGCCGCACCTCGAGCACCCGCGCCAAATCGCGCGCGACGGAAGGCTTTTCGGCGATCACCAGTTGCACCATGCAAGTGTATCGGATGCGGGCCCGCAGTTGTTGCCTGCCGTGGCGGCCGTTCGTCCTACCCCAAAGGTCCCAGCAGGCGGCCACGCGCCTTGCTCCCCTGCACCGGCTTGTGCAGCACGATATTGCGCCCCGCTTCTCGGCCGTGTTCATAGGCGGCGGTCAGACGCACGCCGATGCCGCCGCCACCCGTGCGCCTGGGGTAACGCTGGTGCAAGAAAGCCTCCAGCCCCGGATCGCCGATCCAGATCAGCCCCTCGCGCTGGCCCTCTTTCGCGCTTGCTTTGAGCTTCTCGGCGAAGCCGCTCATCACCCCGGTCTGGAAACGCCGCCGCTCCTTGTCGCTGTCGATCTCGTGCCTGCGCTTGTGCTCCCGCCAAAGCCGCTCGGCGGTTTCGAGCAGGAAGGCGTGCACGTAGGACGCGACCTCCAGATTGGACACGGTACCGCACAGCTCGAGCACGCGGCCGCCCCGGGCCTCGCTGGCCAGATAGGACGGCACCCAGATGGCCTCGACGAAGAAATGCCGGGCCAGCAGCCCCGCCAGGACATGCTCGGCTGCCTCCACACGCCTTCGAGGAACGCCCAGGTGAACGAAGGCGTAGCCCTCCCTGGCCGCCGCCACCTTGGCGTCGATGTTGTGTTTCAGCATCAAGCGCTGCGCGGTCTTCATGGCGGCCTCAGCCTCGTGCACGTTGGGGCTTTCGGCCAAGGCAAGCAGACGCGTGATCCGGCGCAACACCGGGCTTCCGCCGTCGTCCCCTGCGGGAGCGGCGGGCAAACCGGTGGCCCGCGCGTCGATGCCGAAACGGCGGCATGCTTCCTCGAAGGCCGGACCATGGGCCGCCTGGTCGTGGATCCCCAAGATCTCGTCGACGAACTGGTGGGCCACCTCGTGCTTGAGCACCTCGCGCACCATGCTCCAGGGCTTCTCGAAGACCAGCCTGCGATCGATGGACACCGTGCGCGTGGCCGAATTCCACTGACCCAGGCGGCTGCCGACGTCGGAAAGCGCCAGCACCGGCGGCCGCATGCGCCCGCGGAAGTGATTGGCATTGATTTCGCGCCAGGTGTCGGAGAGTTCGCGCAGCAGCGCGGAGGTCAGGTCGACGCGAAGATTTGCATTCATGGCGGCCCACATCTTGCCACGCGAAGGGGTGATTCCGTCATCCCCGTCCGATCCGATTTTCGCCGCGGAAGATCAAGCCTTTACCGAGGATTGCTTTTGGATAGGGTGGCAGGTCATGTCTCCGGTCACTTTCGAATCCTGGCTCGCGGCGGCACGGCCGGGGATCCCAGCGCATGGCGTGGCCGCCGTCCTGCGCCTCACCGGCGAGGGCGCCACCGTGCCCTTCATCGCGCGCTATCGCAAGGAACAAACCGGCGCTCTCGACGAGGTCGCCATCCGCGCGATCGTCGACGGCAAGGAAACCTGGGACGCCATCATCAAACGTCAGACCTTCATCGTGTCCGAGGTGGAGCGGCAGGGGAAACTGACCGCCGATCTGCGCGACCGGCTGCTTTCGACCTTCGACCTCGCGGCACTCGAAGACCTGTACCTACCCTACAAGCAGAAGCGCAAGACCAAGGCCGTCATCGCGCGCGAAGCCGGCCTGGAGCCGCTCGCCAACTGGCTGTGGGACTGCGGCCATGGCCTGGCGACACCGGCAAGCGGGGAAACCCCGGACAGCCGCGCCAGCACGTTCATCGACGAGGAGAAGAAGATCCCCGATGCCGACGCGGCCCTGGCCGGCGCGGTCGATATCCTCATCGAGCGACTCTCGGAGGACCCGGACCTCCGCCGCACCACGCGCACGCGGTACATGCAGGAAGGCTTCGCGAAGACCAGCAAGGGCGACAAGGCCAAGTCGCCGAGCAAGTTCGAGAACTACTTCAACTACGAAGAGCGCGTACGCGAGCTGTTGAAGCCGGAGAATTCGCACCGCTACCTGGCCATGCGTCGCGGCTGGATGGAAGAGGAGCTGACGCTTCACCTCGGCGGTCCGACGCCGCCCGAGTCCGCCGATCCCGCGGTCAAACCGCGCCCTGGCGGCCCGGTGGATGCGCTGGCGGAGGCGCTGCTGCACACCTTCGAGGCCGTAGCCTGCAGCGCGCCTGATTTCGCGGGCGCGCCCCTGCTGATGAGGGCCGCGCGCTTCGCCCTGCGCGCGCACGTCGTGCCGGCCATCGAGAACGAGGCGCACAAGGCCTTGCGCGAAGTGGCCGACGAGGCCGCCATCCGCGTGTTCGCGGAGAACGTGCGCAAACTGCTTCTCTCGGCGCCCTTCGGGCCCAAGGCCGTGCTGGGCGTGGATCCCGGGTTGCGCACCGGCTGCAAGGTGGCCGTGGTCGACGATGCCGGCAAATACGTGGGCAGCACGGTGGTGCACCTGGAGTCGACCGGCGCCAGGACCGGCGCGGCGACCTTGCTAACCGAACTGGTCAAGAAGGGCGGCATCCGCGCCATCGCGGTTGGCAACGGCACCGCCGGCCGCGAAACCGAGGCCTTCGTCCGCGACGCCATGGACGGCGCCGGGCTCAAGGTGCCGGTGGTCATGGTCAGCGAATCCGGCGCCAGCGTGTACAGCGCCAGTGATGTCGCGCGCGAGGAGTTTCCCGACCTGGACGTCACCGTCCGGGGCGCCATCTCCATCGCGCGCCGCTTGCAAGATCCCCTGGCCGAGCTGGTCAAGGTCGATCCCAAAAGCATCGGCGTGGGTCAGTACCAGCACGATGTCTCGCCGGCCGCCTTGCAGAAGAGCTTGGATGCAGTGGTGGATTCTTGCGTGAACCAGGTCGGCGTGAATCTCAACACTGCCTCGTACCACCTGCTGGCCCATGTTTCCGGCATCGGACCGGGGTTGGCCAAGTCCATCGTCGAATTCCGTGGCAAGCAGGGCATCTTCCGCTCGCGCCGGTCGCTACTGGGGGTGCCGCGATTTTCGCCCAAGGTGTTCGAACAGTCCGCGGGCTTCCTGCGCATCCCCGAGGCCGAACACCCGCTCGACAACACCGGGGTTCATCCCGAACGCTACGAGGTTCTGGAGAAACTGTCCGAGCGCCTGGGTGTGCCAGTGGCGGGCCTTCTCGGCGCGGGGGTGCAGCTGGTGAAGAATGCGCGCGAGTTGGAAAAGGAGCTGGGCGCCTTCACCTTCGCCGATGTGGTGAAGGAGCTGGAAAAGCCGGGGCGCGACCCACGCGAATTCTTCGTTCCGTTCTCCTTTCGCCAGGACATCCACACCTTGCAAGACCTGCAACCCGGCATGGTGTGCCCGGGGATCGTCACCAACGTCACCAATTTCGGCGCCTTCGTCGACATCGGCGTGCACCAGGATGGATTGGTTCACATCTCCCAGCTCGCCGACCGCTTCGTCAAGGATCCGCGCGAGGTGGTCAGCCCCGGCGACCGGGTGAGCGTGCGCGTGCTCGACGTGAAACTGGACCGGCAGCAGATCGCCCTGTCCATGCGCTCGGGCTCGACTGCGGAGGTCGCCCGCGGCCCGCGCCCGGCGGACGCGGATCGCCAGGGCCGTGGTCCGGGCAAGAGCCCGCGCGGCCCCGCACCACCTCCGCCACCCAGCCGTCCCTTCAACAACGCGTTCGCTGGATTAGGCAAGCTTCGCGGCAAATAGGCGCACGCGACGCCGTGGAGCTGACCATCGCGGTTTCCCCTACTGACCTGCTGGGCGGTCGGGCAGGCGGTTGCTGTAGATGCGAGGCACGCGGGTGTTGATACTGGTCAGGATCTCGTGCGGGATGGTGCCCGCCCATGCGGCCATTTCCTCGACGGTGATGGCTTCATCGCCCTGTCCACCGAGCAGCAAGGCCTCGTCGCCGTTCCAGGCGCTGTCCCAGCCCAGGTTCACCATGACCTGATCCATACAGATGCGACCCACCACCGGATAACGGCGGCCGCGGATTGCCACCCTGGCGTTGCCCGACATGGAGCGCATGTAGCCGTCGCCGTACCCAACCGGCAAGGTGACGACCCGAACTTGCGTCTCGGGCGTCCAGGTCGAGCCGTAGCTGACGCCGGCGCCCGGCTTGACGACCTTGAAGTAGACGACGTGCGAATTCCAACGCAAGGCGGGCCTGACATCGATGGAGCGGACCAGGTGCGGCGCCGGGTAGGCGCCGTAGAGAAGCAGCCCCGGCCGTACCATGTCGAGGCGCGCGTCCGCCATCTGCAGCAGGGCGCCCGAGTTGGCCATGTGGCGGGTCGGCGGCGGCAGCGAACGCGCGCGGTAGAAGTCGAGCACCTCGAGAAAACGCTCGAGTTGCAGGCGCGCGAAGGTCAGGTCCTCGGCATCGGCGCTGGCAAAGTGCGAAAACACGCCGTGGACCTTCACGTGGCGACAGCCGAGCGATGCCTCCAGCAGCTTGCCGGCGCTGTACCAGTGCACGCCGATGCGCTCCATGCCGGTATCGATCTTGAGGTGTACGCGCGCCGTGCGACCCAGGGTCGAGGCGCAGCTCTCGATGGCGTTCAGCTTGTCGATCGAAGATGCCGTTAGCGTCAGGTCGTTTTCGAGAAACATCGGGATCTGCTCGCCCACGATGCCGCCCAGCACCAGCACCGGCGCGCGCACCCCCGCGTGACGAAGCCGCAGCCCTTCCTCGAGATAGGCCACCCCCAGGCAGGGCGCCCCCAGAAGATCGAAGTGGCGACCGACCTCGACCAGCCCGTGGCCGTAGGCATTGGCCTTGAGGACCACCAGCACCGGCACGCCGGCGTGCCGCCGGAGCGACTCGTAGTTGGCGGTCAGCCGAGCAAGGTCGACGTGCAGCACGGTCGGGCGCAGTCCGTCGCCAAGCGCAATGGTCGGTTCATGGATCTCCGGCATCTCCACTCTTGTGTACCACGACGCGAACGGGGCTTGAACGAACTCGGCGAGAGTGGCCCAATCGGGGGGTCATGGTGCCCCTGACGAGCCGCAACCCTGCGCCGCACCAGCTCATCACGCGTATCCTCGACCAACCGAATCTGGTCGCGGCGGTGCAAGCCCTGCCTGCGCGGGCCCTTGGCAAGCTTATCGACCATGTCGGGCTGGAGGACGCCGGCGAGATCGTCGCGCTGGCCACGACCGAGCAGCTCCGGCATGTCTTCGACGACGATCTCTGGCGCAGCGAGCGGCCGGGCAAAGACGAGAGCTTCGACGCCGACAGGTTCGCCCTCTGGCTCGAGGTCATGTTGGAGGCGGGCGAGGCGTTCGCGGCGCAAAAGCTCGCCGAGCTGCCCGAGGATCTGGTCACCCTCGCCCTACACAAACAGGTTCTCGTCATCGACATCGAGGCCCTGGCGGTCGCGATGTCCGACCGACGGTCGGAAGACGACGGACTGACCGAGAAGGCCCTGGAAAGCTGTCTGTGCGAAGAGATCGACGAGTACCGAATCATCTCGCGCAGGCAGGAAGGCTGGGACGCCATCCTCTCGGTTCTGCTTGCGCTCGACCGCGACCATCACGATTTCCTCGCGCGGGTCCTGGAACACTGCTGCCATATGGCCGCCGAGTACGTCGACGAAAATGGCGGGCTATACCAGGTCCTCACCTCGGACGAGATGCTGGAATCGGACCTGGGCGCCGAGCGCGAGGATCGCAGGGCCGAGGAGGGTTTCATCGCCCCCTCGAGCGCGGCAAGCTTCCTCGCGCTGGCGCGCGTGACGGAACTGGCGACCATCATCGCGTCCAAGGAGCGAGACCCAATCACACACGCCTACTTCCGCTCGCTGCGCGCGCCTTCCCGTGGTGGGACTGCGCAAGCAGCCACGGAGCCGAAGGCCGCTGCGCCGACCGCGCTCGTGGATATCTTACGCGAGGCGGAGGTGTTTCCGTCGTCGGGCTCGCCGCACTTGCTGCAAGCACAGGGGGAGACTTCCGGCACGCAAGAAGACACCGCCTTCACGCGCGTCATGCGCGAGCTGCGCGGGCTAGACGCCGAACGACACGACCAGCGCATGCGCGAGCTTGCCTTTCTCGCCAACGTCCTCAGCGCCGGATGCAGCATCGAGGGCCGAAACCTGCGCCCGCTCGAAGCCGCCCATGCCGCGATGGCGGCTTGCAATCTCGGCATCGAACGCCTGTCGCACGAACCGCTTGCCCGCGCCAAGGCAGTCCGCATCCTCGATAGGGAAAGCGCGGACAAGCTATTTCGGATTGGCTGGCGTGTGCTCGCAGAGCAAGTCGTGCTCCCCGCCGCGCGCGCGTTCGAGAAGATGCTCGCCCGGAAGATCCGCCAGGGAACCGCCAGCGACCCCCTGATTCTCGAACGAGCGAGCCGCGCGCTCCACGCCTCTATCGCGACGGGAAAACCCTGGACCGCGCTGGGCAGGCTCACCGCGCTCGAAGGGGAATTCGACGCAAGGACCTTCGCCACGCTCCTGGCCTTGATCGACGAGTGCCCGTCCCTGCGCGGAAGCCTGGCTTGCCCTGCGGGCGAGAAGGACGAGAAGGAGACGACGGCCGAGCTGCGGTTCATCGCAACGAACCGGCAGCTCCACGCGGTGGAAGGATTCCTGGCCAAGCTGTAGCGCCTGCTACTTGATGAACTCCGCCACCCGCTCCGCCAGCTTCAGCGAGCGGCTGACCAATTCGGGCACGCCGGCGTTATGGTAGGCGTTGCCGTGGAAGAAGAGTCCGGGATGGCGCCGCTCGCCTTCCTCGAGGGCGGCGACCCGCCCCATGTGCCCGAGCGTGTACTGAGGCAAGGCGCGTTCGTGGCGAACGATGTGCACGAACGAGGGACCCGCCGTCAGGCCCAGGAGCCCGCGTAACTCTCCATCGGCCAGCGCAACCAACTCGGCCTCTGGCATGGAGAAGGCCTCGGGATGGCGAGCGCCGCCCGTGCGTACGGAAAAGAGATGGAAGCCTTCCGGCGCGCGCTCGTGAAAGAACTGCGAGGGGAAGATGCCACCCAGCACGCGCAGCGGCTCGGAGGGTGGCACGAAGAATCCGTAGGCATCGACGGGTCGCGCGAGCGCGGAAGCCGGGTACCCGAGGTGAACCAGCGTGACCGGCACGTAGGGGATCTGCGCCAGCGTCCCGGCGATCTCGCCATCGAGCCGCCCAAGCAGCGCGGTCGCCACGTGCGCCGGCACCGCCATCACCACCGCCCGCGCTTCCAGCGATTGCGTCTGTCCGCGGTCCTCCACCGCCACCCGGTAGGCATCGCCGACCTTCTCGACCGCGCGCAGGCGCGCGCCCAGGCGAAGGTCCTGGCCAAGATGCGCGGCCAACGCCGAGGTCAATTCGTCGAGCCCGCCTCGGAAGGAGGCCAGGCGCGGTGCGGTCTTCGCCCTGGCCGCGGCGAATTCCCGGCGCATGGCCAGCATGAAGCTGCGTTGCTTTCGCTCCATGGCCGCGACCAAGGGAAACGCCGATGGCAGGCTGACCTGCTCGGGGTCGCCGGCGTAGAGACCCGAAACCAGTGGCTGCAATAGACGCTCGCCTGCCTGCAGTCCCAGTCGCCGCCGCGCGAAGGCCGCGACAGATTCGTCCCCGCCGCGCCCCGAGGGACCGCGCGGCAGCGCGAGGTCCAAGCTCGCGCGCAGCTTCGCCGGCCAGGACAAGAGCGAGGACAGGGCGAAGGTCCGGACCGTCGCCGGCGTGTCGTGCAACCTGCCCTGCGCCGCCACCAGCCTCCGCTCGGCGGCGGCGCCAGCCAAGACGACGCGATTGTCGATTCCGAGGGCCGTGGCCAGGGCCGCGATGCTCCCCGACCGGTCGCGGTAGCTGGCCGGCCCGCGTTCGCACAGATAGCCCTCGCGGTGGTCGCTCTCAATCTTGCCTCCCGCCCGCCCTTCCCTTTCCAGCACGACCACCGCCACGCCCAGACGGCGCAGCTCGAATGCGAGGGCTAGCCCGGAGATTCCGGCACCAGCGACGACGACGGGGTTCATGGCTAGCTGCGAATAGCAGTCTGCTTCGCTTCCCGCAACCCTGTTTGACCTATACTCGATCCACCGCCGTGCCCATCGACTTCCATTTCCTGACCGAATCGGCCCTGGACGATGGCCGACTGGCGGACTACCGCGATCTGCGCGACCGCCGATTGGGCGACGGGACCGGGCGCTTCGTGGCCGAGAGCGAGCTGGTGGTGCGCAAGCTGCTGGCCACGGATCTGCGTGTGTGCTCGGTGCTTCTCACGGCGCCGCGCTTGGCCTCGCTCGATCCCTTGCTCGCGGTCGCCACGGGCGACTTCCCCGTGTTCGTGGTTCCACAAGCGGTGATGGACCAGATCGCCGGGTTTCACGTCCATCGCGGCTGCCTGGCCATCGCCGAGCGTCCAGGGCGACCGGCCATCCCGACCGGCGCGCGCACCGTGGTCGTGCTGGTGGATCTGGTGGACGTGGACAACTTGGGCGCCATGGCTCGCAACGCCGCCGCCTTCGGCGCCGACGCCATGCTCCTGTCGCCCCGCTGTGCCGACCCCTTCTATCGCAAGGCCGTGCGCACCTCGGCCGGCGCGGTGCTGTCCCTGCCCATCGTGCGCGCCACGCGCTGGCCCGAGGAACTGTTGGCCCTGCGCGAGCAACACGGCCTGAGCCTGGTTGGCGCCGTCCTTGGCGAGGGCGCAATCCCCCTGGCCAATTTCGTCCCTCCGCCCCGACGGGCCCTCCTGTTCGGCGCCGAAGGGCCCGGCCTCAGTCAGGAAATCCTGCGCATATGCGACACCCTGGTGACCATCCCCATGTCAAGGTCGCCCGGGGTGGACTCCTTGAACGTGGCGACGGCGGGCGCGGTGTTTCTCTACCACATCGCCCAGAGCGCACCTCGTGCTGGTTAGGCCTGCGCGTGCAACACGGCGACACCCACGTCCCCAACCGCTGTGGCCGCGGCGTACGTAGCCCGCACGACCGGTGATATCAACCTCCAGACCGCGAGGCGAATCGATGTTATCCGACACCTGCCCCAGACCAAGGAGCCAGCGGGCTCCGATAAGTACGCGGGATCATGGACATTGGGAACTGAAGTCGGTCGGTGACTGCGCCGCGTTCGCAGCTTGGATAATGTTATCCTTCGCAGGCTAATAGATAGTTCGACGGACGAATCATCGTACGATCAAGAGAATTCCAGGTGCCATATTGCCGCGCCAGGATCCGGCGATGTATCATCGCGGGAGTCGATGCCGAACGAATTTTCTGAGATCGCCAAGCGCTACCGGGAGACCTCACTTGTCCAGCAGAGCGCGGCGGAGACCCTTTTCCGCTTGCTTGCAATCGGGAGCTCGGAAGATGTGCTCGACGTGGGATGCGGGACCGGCAATCTGACGAAGAAGATTCGGCTGTCGACGTCGGGTAAGGTGGTCGGGATTGATCCAGCCGAAGGGATGATTGAGCGCGCAGCCCGCGAGCACGGCGACGGCGTCGATTTCGTGGTCTCTTCGGCGGAAACCATGTCGTTCCATGAGGAATTCGACACCATCTTCTGCAACTCGGCATTTCAGTGGGTGCGCGATGCTGACAAGGCGGTGGCAGGGTTCGCCCGTGCGCTTCGGGCCGGTGGGCGAGTAGGCGTTCAGGCGCCAGCGTGCTCCGACTATTGTCCGAACTTTCTTTCGGCCATTGAAGCTGTCGACGCTGAGCCTTCTCTTGGTCCGACCTTTGCGCATTTCAAATCGCCCTGGCTATTTCTCCAAAACGCGGGCGAATATTCAACGTTGTTTGTTCGCCACGGGTTTCAGGTACCGTTTGCGGAGATCCAGACGGTCGACTCGACCTACACGCCTTGCCAAACCTTCGAAATTTTTGCCTCTGGCGCGATAGCCGGGTATCTCGATCCGTCCCGTTACGGCTGCCCGATCGACGAGCGATATAGGACCGAGTTCCGGCAGACGGTGCGTGAGCAGTTCGAGCGGCAGGCCGGCGCGGATGGACTGGTGCGGCTTGTGTTCCGGAGAATCTTTCTTGTTGCCGTAAGAACGTGATGTGTCCGGGCGGCGCGCAAGGTTGGCCGGCGGGCCCATGCTCACGCCTCCGGTTTCGGCACATCGATGGCGGCCAGGTACACGAGGGCACGACAGGAACGCGTCGAAGTCGGGTCGGGGACCGGCGCGGTGGTGTGCAGGATGACCCTTGGCTGTGTCCGCCGTTTCCAGCTTCGTGCCCGTTTAGGGGTTCCATCACTCCGTCTCCGGCCCCCGCCACATCGAACCGGACAGGCGGATTTCCCGCATCCGGCTCACCGCGAAGGCGTCTTCCATCGGGGTTATGCGTCCGTTCAGTTGGGGCATGCTTTCGCGCTCCAGTACACCATGCGGTAGTCTCGAAAGAGGCCCCACGTTCCGTACACAACGGCGCTACTCCACCGCTTCCAGCCGAATCCCTTGCGCTTGCACTTCTTGGCCGCTAGTCGCCTCACCTTGCGTTCGACCTCGTACTTGATTTTGCCGAACGCCGTCCCCGAGTTGCCGACACGAAAGTAGTTCACCCAACCCCGCAGGACAGAATTCACCTGCGCAACCGCCACTGGCATAGGCAAGTGGCGGCTCCTGCGCAAGATTCTCCCAACTTCCTGTAGGACCGCGATGACCTTCTTCGGTCGCGGGGTTCTGCTCGGATACCATCTTCCAGTCTTCGAGCTCCGCTCCCAACGAAACTCGAATCCCAGAAACGCAAAGCTGGCCCCTGGCTCCGTTATCGTGACCAGACGGGTCTTCTCTGCGTTGAGCGACACGCCGATGGCCTCCGCCTCTTGGCGGATGCGCACGAGCGCTCGGTCTGCCCACTGCCGCCCTTTCGGGGTGTCGGCCGCGAGCACGACCATGTCGTCCAGGTATCGCGCATAGGTGATGGTGCCGCCTCCTCGGTCAAGAGCGTGGTCCAGGTCGTCGAGCGCGAGGTTTGCGAGAAGGGGTGACAGCGGCGATCCTTGTGGCACGCCTCGGTCGCCGGTGCTCTTGAGAAACTGCTTCACCATGGCCAGCACATCGCTGTCGACAACCCGTCTTGCCACCTTCGCCAAGATTCGGTCGTGCCGAATCGTATCGAAGTAGCGGGACAGGTCGACGTCGACCACGCGGTGTCGGCCCTGGCGCAATCCCATTCGCACTTTCTCGCTTGCCTCGTGCGCGCTTCGTCCCGGCCTCGCCCCATACGAGCTGTCCGAGAAGTCGGCTTCGAAGATTGGTTCCACAATCAGCCGAAGGGCGCCTTGCACCACGCGGTCTCGAATCGTAGGAATCGAAATCACGCGGACTTTGCCGCCCTCCTTGGGAATCTCTCTTCGTCGATACGGCCTCGGGTGGTACGCGTCCGTGCGCAATTCCTCGGCGAGTTTCGCGAGAAACTCTCCTCGGCCCTGTGCCTCAATCTCCTCGAACGTCTCGGCGTCGGACCCAGTGCTGAGCGACAATTACATCTCCCCAAAGACGACAGCAACGTCGCCCCGCTTTGGGGCGCAACGGTAACCGGGCGGTAGACCTCCAAGCCCGCAAGCGGGCAGGAGGCAGCTTTGAAGCCGGTTACCGACGCCCAAGTGAGGCGTTTGATGGAAGAGATGAGCAAGATTGGAAAAGTAGGCCAAGCCGCGATGAAGGCAGGCATGGACCGGAAGACCGGGCGGCGATACCTCGCCGCGGGCAAGCTACCGTCGGAGATGCGGCAGCCGCGGTGGTGGCGGACGCGCCCTGACGCGTTTGCGGAGGACTGGCCAGCCGTGGCCAAGTTACTTGAAGAAACACCTGGGCTGGAGGCTCAGACCGTGCTGGAGCTGCTGCAGGTTAGGCAGCCGGGGCGGTACAACGAGAGCCATCTACGGACGCTGCAGCGGCGAATCCGGCGCTGGCGGGCCGAGTATGGTCCTGCGCGTGAGATTTGGTTCACGCAGGCGCATCGACCCGGTGAAGCGGCGCAAACCGACTTCACCTCAACGGCGGAGCTTGGCGTGACGATCGTCGGGGAGTTGTTCGTGCACCTTTTGTGCGTGACGGTGCTGCCGTACTCGAACTGGCAGTGGGCAACCGCGTGTCTGTCGGAGTCTCTGGCAGCGCTTCGGCGCGGGATCCAGTCGGCGCTTTTCCAGCTTGGGCGGGTGCCGCGATACCATCAAACCGACCACTCGACAGCGGCCACTCACCAAATCGCCCGCGATGCGGAGGAGCGGACTTTCAACGAGGAGTACGTCGCGATCATGCGGCACCTTGGGATGGAGCCGCGTACCATCGCCGTCGGAGCCAAGGAACAAAACGGCGACGTGGAGGCCAGCAACGGCGCGCTCAAGCGGCGGCTGGAGCAAGCGCTTCTGGTACGTGGCAGCCGCGACTTTGCGGACCGGGACGAATACGAGCGCTTCCTGGCCAAGGTGGTCCGCAAAGCCAACGCGTCGCGTGGCCCGCGTGTCGCCGAAGAAATCGAAGCCATGCGGCCACTGGTGGTGGACCGTTTGCCGGAGTACGCAGAAATGACGGTACCTGTGGCCTCGACGAGCACCATCCGGGTCAAGTCATGCGCGTACTCGGTGCCATCGAGGCTGATCGGCGCGCGGGTAAGGGTGCGCGTGTTCGAGCACCGAATCGAGGTGTACTACGCCGACAAGTTGGAATTGGCCTGCGACAGGCTGCGAGGCAAGACCGCGCGCATCGACTACCGGCACGTCATCTGGTCCTTGGTGCGCAAGCCGGGCGCGTTTTCCCGCTACGTCTACCGAGACGAGCTGTTTCCAAGCGTGACTTTCAGGCGGGCATACGACGCGATCCAGGCGACCAAGCCGGGAATCAAAGGCGACGTTGAATACCTGCGCATTCTTCACCTGGCCGCCAGCACGATGGAAGCCGATGTCGAGCAAGCGCTCACGGCTCTGCTTGCCGATGGGACCGTCTTGACGGCGGACGCGACCAAGAAGAGATGCACAGAGGCGGCGGACAACGCCTGTCCGCCGTGCGTCCCCGTACTCGAAGTTCCGCTGGTCGATCTCGCAGCCTACGACCTGCTCCTTGAACAGGCGGCATCATGACCAGCGTTGCTGTCGACACGGTCAAGCCGAGCCCCCTCGACGCCCTGCTGGTGCTCCTGCGCGCGCTCAAGCTGCCTGCCTTTACCCGGCACGCCGAGGAGATCGCCATCAAGGCCAGCCGCGAGGGATGGACCTTCAGCCAATACCTCCAGCACCTGGCTGAGCTGGAAATCGAAGAGCGCCGGACCCGTCGCATCGATCGCGCGCTTCGTGATTCGGACCTTCCCGGGGAGAAAACCTTGGCAACCCTGGAACGTGGTCGGCTGTCACCCAAGGTGATGAAGCAGATGGCGAGCCTGTGTGAAGGTGGCTTTGTCGAACGTGGGGACAACCTGCTCGTCTTTGGATTGCCTGGCCGAGGCAAGAGCCACGTCGTAGCTGCCATCGGCCACGAACTCATCAGGCGCGGCTACCGGGTCCTGTTCACGCCGACCTTTGCGCTCGTCCAGAGGCTTTTGGCCGCCAAGCGCGACCTTCGTCTCGAACGTGAACTGGCCGCACTCGACATCTACCACGCTGTGATCCTCGACGACATCGGCTACGTCCAGCAGAGCCGCGATGAAATGGAGGTGCTCTTCACCTTCCTGGCCGAGCGGTACGAGCGCAAGAGCGTCCTCATCACCAGTAACCTGGTTTTCAGCGATTGGATACGCATTTTCAAGGACCCCATGACCACCGCCGCCGCCATCGATCGGCTGGTCCACCACGCGGTCATCCTGGAGATGACCGGCCCAAGCTACCGCAACGAAGAAGCACGAAAGAGAGGCGTCACCACCCCAGCGACAACCACGACAACTACCGACCAGACCACGACAACTACCCCCGACAACAATGGGGCGATGTAACTGACGTCACCGGGTGAATGTAGTTGACATTCAGCAACCCAGGGGCTCCGCCATTGCGCTTGGCCTCCAGGTACGCCGCTTCGAGCGTTTCGAGCTTCTTGATGTGGACGTGCAACCCCCAAAAGCGATGCGCAGGGGCGGACTTCGCCCGTTGGCCTATCTTCGCTCGAAGTTCTTGCAAACTGATGGTGGGCTTTGTCATCCCGCTCTTGCCTCGCTTCTCTGCTCCGATTGCCTCCGGCAGGGCCCCTTTGCTCCGCGGGCGTTACCCCGCTTCCTCGCTCATACGGACCCATCCGTCAGGCTCTCGCCTTCACCGCACTTCGCCTTCCGGCTCGCGCGACTACCTTGCTTCCGTGGGCTTTCTCCACGGGGCGAGGAGCCCTTCCCTGTTTTCTCCCATAACCTTGAGCGCGTGCTGCCGTCCTTTACCCCGCCGGGCGGTGCCTCCCCAGATCGCGTTTGGAGTCACCTACTGCCTTCGCCCCTACTTGGCCAGCTCGGCACCCGGGTTTTCTGCATCTCGAGGCCTTGTCCAGACGTTCACTCGTCGTTGCGGCCCGCGCCCTTGCTCACCCCGCCATGCGGGGCTTTGTCGGTGGGCTTCGCCGCCAGGATTTCCCATGTCGGCGCCACCCAAGCTATGCGGCTTCGATCTTCTACCGCTTCGGGACTTTCACCTTATGGTTTCATGGGTACCTCCAGGCATCACCAAGCCGTTGCAGCTCTCGAAGGCCGTCAGCTCTCGGTCGACGGTCAAGGAGCCGGGGCCGCGCGGCTCACAAGACGACCGAAGGCCGCCGCGCGGCCCCGGCAGTGGTACTATCGATCATCACTTACGGCCTTCGCCGCTTACCGGCAGGCCGTTCGACGGACGAGCGGGGCGCAGGGGCGTTTTCGCCACCTGGTTCGTTCGAGCGGACCGTTTTGGTCTTCTTGATGGTCGAAGCCACGTGACGCCGCACTTTCTCAATGGTCACCTTCCATCCAGCATCACGGACGCCCGGGAACCGGCCAGCACGAGCCTTTCACCCAAGCCTGAAAGGCTCGTGTTGGCCGGTTGGTAGCACCTCCCCGAGGTCGTATTCCAACCGCGAATCGGGTAGAGTCGAAACCGATACATGGCTCAACGCGGCTCTCCCTCAGACCCTACGGTTGTCGATCTTTTTTGCGGCGCTGGCGGACTATCCCTCGGATTCCAGCGCGCCGGATTCAGGAGCCTTGCAGCGTTCGACCACAACAAGGCTGCGGTCGCCACGTATGCGAAGAATCTCGGCACGCACGTTTCCGCCGTCGAGATTGCTCCTGGAATGGTACTTCCTCACGTCGACGTTATCGCCGGTGGCCCGCCGTGCCAAGGGTTCTCCTCCGCCGGAATGCGTCGATCGGGGGACAAGAGGAACACGCTCGTTTCCGTATTCGCGCAGATCATCGCCAGGCTCCGGCCACCGGCCTTCGTCTTCGAGAACGTCGAAGGTTTCTTGACTGGCGAGGATGGCGACCGTGTTCTCGATCTGCTCGACCCCCTAATCGCTGCCGGGTATCGCATTCACCTTCGCAAGATCAACGCTGCAAACTACGGTGTCCCGCAGCATCGGAAGCGGGTGATCGCACTAGGCGGATTAGGCTGGGATCCGAAGTTTCCTGAACCAACCCACAGCGCTTTCGGGGCGCCCGGCGCAACACAAGGCGCCGGGAGACAGTTGCCCTTGACTCCTCAAATCCAGAGGTACCTTGATGGACTTTCTCCGCCAGGAGTGTCACCACCTGGGTGTCCGCAGGGGCACTACGCCTCTCCGCCAAGCGAGGACGATGCCGCCAGGATTCGCGCTTTGAGGATGGGCCAGACCATGCGCGATCTCCCACCAGAACTGTGGCACGAAAGCTATCGACGGCGCGCATACCGCCGGGTAATGGATGGGACACCCACCGAGCGACGCGGCGGAGCTCCAGCCGGGATTCGCCGACTCAACGCTAATGAACCGTCCAAGGCGATCACGAGCTTTGCCAGGAATGAGTTCGTCCATCCGTACGAGCATAGGTTTCTCACGCTCCGCGAGTGCGCTCGCATCCAGACATTCGACGACGAGTTCGAGTTCATAGGATCCGCCGCCGATCAGGCGCTGCTAATCGGGAATGCGGTCCCTCCAGTACTCGGATTTGCGATTGCCTCCAGCCTCGCGGCTCAATTGCCAGAGCACTGTGAATCTGCCAGTCGTGGCACGCTGCTGAGCTTCGTTCCTACCGCCTCCTCAGGCATGAGCCCCGCTCTTGAGCGAATCACAGGCCGCGTAACCGCCACCTACAAACCCGAGAAGAGCCAGCTTCAACTATGGGATTAGACAAGCTGCAACGCGCGACGCTTGTTCGCGCGACAACTGTGGGAAACTCTGAGTTGGCGGTGTCTCTGACCGACGAGGCGTGCTGCTATCTGGCGGCAGTGATTGTTTCGGATCTGCGTCTGCACAACAAATTCAAAGATGTTCCAAGGAAGATTGCACCGTTCTTCTCTGATGATCCTGAGCTACTGAAGATTTCTGGCCTGGACTTCTGGAACCTGATGGAGCGGCTGGCAGCTGAAGACCGTGACACAGTCATGTACTTCTGTTGTTTAGCAGCTCTCCACAAGGCGCGGTTGAAGTACCAGCAGATATTGCGGCGTCAGCCGGTTCCTACGATGGATCAGGTTGGTCCGCGCGGACTGCTCCAGTTTGGCACAATGACAGCCAAGGCCGTCACTGGGTTCATGCTGTGGCGCAAATGGATGTTCGACATAGATAACCGCGCTGGTCAGGAGACCGGCTATCTATTTGAACCGATCATTGCAAATGCGATTGGCGGAGTCCCGTACAGCGCTAAGAAGAGTCCCGTCAGGCGCCAGCGCGACCCAAAGAAGGGCCGCCAAGTTGACTGCGTCGTGGACCGGCTGGCCTACGAGATCAAGATGAGGGTAACTATTGCCGCTTCAGGGCAGGGTAGGTGGGGAGAGGAACTGGAGTTTCCCGTGGACGCCCGTGCAAGCGGATACAAACCGGTGCTCGTGGTGTTTGATCCGACTGAAAACGAGAAACTCACCCAACTTGCAGCAGCGTTCAGGGCCCAAAAGGGCGCAGTCTATATCGGAGCAGCAGCCTGGGACCACTTGGACGCTGCGGCTGGTTCTACCATGGCGAAGTTCCTGGAAGGGTATGTGCGCACGCCAAGTCAGGCTCTGTTGCGCGAAGTCCCGGACGAGACTGGTACGCTTCCTCTTCTCACTGTCGAGATGGGCGAATCCACACTTCGAATTCGCCTCGCGGATGAAGAGTATTCCATCCCGCGCGATACCGAGGGCGCCGTGGACGATCAGTCAGAGAAGGATGACATTCCCGACGACGTTGATGAAAGCATCCCTGGGCCGTGACGTGTATCCGACTACGAGCGCCTCGCGCCACTTCTGAGGTTGTCGCCCGCGTTATGCGAGCGAATGTCGGCCACGAGACCACCCCTGAAATGGTGCTTCGTAGACTTCTCTTCGAGAATGGCCTTGAATTCGAGACTGATGCTCGACCGGAGACGGAGGTCAGGTGCCGCGCGGACTTCGTGTTTCGACGTGAGCGAGTCTGTTTGTTCGTTGATGGATGCTTTTGGCACGCGTGCCCAACCCATTTCAAGGTTCCACGTACAAATGCAGCATGGTGGCGAGAGAAGATTGGCGCCAATAGGGAACGGGATCAGCGCCAGACCGCCCGCCTGCGCTCCCGCGGATGGAGTGTAGTTCGAGTATGGGAACACGATCTCACCGCGTCCGACGCTGCGAGCCTTATTGGCTTGGTCAATTCAAAGTTGAACCATCGAGGTCCCCTCAAAGGGAGAATGACCATTGTGCGGGGTCGCCGTCGAACAAGGCGTTGAACCCGACGGTCGGCCGCGGACGGCCGCCCGCGGGTTAACGCCAAACCGTTAGCCCGACCTGTTCAATGCAAATAGGAAATCTGGTCAGCTCTACCCGAGTCCCGAACAGGTATGCAAGCAGCGGCAACGTGCAGAAACGAAAGTTATTACTACAAGCACATGATGTGCACCCAAGCACCCAAACACCCTACCTGCGAATCCCATTCTGCGTGTCTTGTCTTCATGTTCCATTTTCATTGCCTCCTTTTCTGTCGCGGACTTACATCCATGTTCGGTGAGGACAATTCCTCGATGACAGGGTTCGGGAGCCGAGTGGAACCGACCAGATCCTATTCTGCTTTCAATGAACAATAATAACGTATTGTATCATGTTATGTGGGCAAATTGCAATCACAAAGTATGGCAACTCCCGTTCTTAGTTGGCCGCCAATTGCGATGGCGGGCTAACCAATAGGCGTTTGAGCCGGCCGCGGGAATAGCTGCGCCATGGTGCTGCAGAATCGGCGCAGCGGACGACTCAAACGACGTGTTGAACGAAGCCGCGGGTTCGAGAGGCGATCGGTGCCACGCACGCATGGGGAAAGAGGCACTCGATCTCGGAGGAATCGAACTGGGCGCGGGCGTCTCCGGTCGCTCGGGGAGCTCTGAGCGGCGGCAAATCCGCAGACCGTGACGGGCGGTGGTCGTCGCGAGCTGGCGGTAGACAGGGGAAACTGGCTGTGGGCACAGACGTATCGCATGCCGTCGACGAGATATCGCCAGCCTGGAACAACGAGGGCGTGGACTGTGTTTGTCGATTCACGATGGTGGCGCCGGTGGTGCACGGGAAGCGTGCGTGGACTGGGACAGTGGCATGGAGATCAAGGCACATCCACAATGGGGACAGATACCGAGGTCGATGCCGGTGAGCTTGCGGAAGAGAGCTCGCCAGTCGAGCGTCTCGTCCGCGGGAGCGTCCGGTACTGGCGCCGGTGTCGTCTCGGTGCGAGCGCATGGCCGTTCGATGGCGGACCGGGCGGTGGCGAGCTTGGAATTGACGTTGCCGGCGGCATAGAGGCCAAAGTGTCTGATTTTCACGAACCCCCGCGGCAGCACGTGCAGGAGGAAGCGACGAATGAATTCCAGCGGAGCGAGGTGGCACACCTTGTTGTCGCGGGTTCGGAAGACAACGCTGTTGTCGTCCACGTGCAGGATGCGGTGGTTGGAGATGGCGACCCGATGGGTGTACATGCCGAGATAGCGAAAGAGCGCGTCGGGCTTCTTGAAGGGGGCCTTGGTGTAGACCACCCAATCCTTTCCGTACAGCGTGTCTTTGAGCCCGGCGAAAGCCGTGGGCTCGAGCAGGCTGGCGACGCGTTTGGGAATGTGAGGCGAGACGGTGAGCTTGCCTTTGTCGAAGAGTTGCGCGAGACCGTCGAGGAATTTGCCCCGAAACTTCGCGCGCAGGACATCGACCGGAAGCAGGAATTTCTCGTACGAGTCGACCCACCCGTTCTCGGCATCGAGGCCGCCGCCGGTCACGATGCAATGAACGTGAGGATGAAAAATGAGATTGCGGGCCCAGGTGTGGACGACGGCGGTAATCCCGAGCACGCCGCCCAGGCGCTTCGGATCGCTGGCGAGCTGCAAGAGGGTTCCTGCGGCCGAGGAGACCAGGAGGTTGAGGAGGAGCGCCTCGTGTGCGCGCACGAGCTCGCGCAGCTCGGCGGGCAGCGTGAACACGACGTGGAAGTGGGAGATGGGCAGCGCGCGTTCCATGCGCTTGCCCACCCATCGTGCTTGTGGCAAGGCCTGGCACTTGGGGCAAGCGCGGTTGCGACACGAGTTGTAGACCTCGCGCTCGCACCCGCACTTCGGACACACGTCGCGGTGCCCGCCGAGGGCGCCGGTGCGGCAGACAGAGATATCCCGCAGCGCCCGGCGCTGCATCGCACCGAGCGCATGGGCTCTGCGAAACGCGTCCCCGTGACGCCGGAACAGCGCTCCGATGTCACGGTCAGACGCGTGCCCCCGCCTGGCCGCGCAGGCGGGGGACGCGTCGTGTACCGACGACATCGGTCAGCGTCGCCGACGCGTCTTCTTCTGCTTGCTTCTTCGCTTCGCCGGTGTCACCCGAATGCTGGCCGCGCGTGCCTGCTTGCCTTTGCGGCTGCCCAAGGTGTCGAGCGGACTGGTCACGCTTGCCAGATGTTGCGTGGACACCTGCAGATAGCGAGTCGTGTTTCGGATCGAGCGATGCCCGAGCAACACCTGGATGGTGCGCAAATCCTCGCCCGATTCGAGCAGGTGGGTCGCGAAGCTGTGCCTGAAGGCATGCATGGTCACGCGGCGATGGATACCGAGCTCGGCCGCCGCGCAGTGGACAGCGCGACGGACGGTGTCGGGGCACAACTGTTTGTCAGGCCCTTCTCCAGGAAACAGCAGCGGGCCGCTTGGCCTTTCGAGACGCCAATACTCGCGCAGGGCCGCCAGCAGACGCCGAGGCAGCGGAACCAGGCGCGGCCGATCGCCCTTGCCGTGGCGAACGTGGATGAGGCCTGCCTTGCCATCGATGTCGGAGATTTCCAGCGCCAGGATTTCGGAAATGCGCAGGCCCGTGCCGTAGGCGGTCATCACGACCATGCGGTACTTGATCGGCTCGATTTTGCCGAGCAAGGCTTGGACATGGTCGCGGTCGATGACCGCGGGCAGCTTCTGGGCCACGCGCGGCCAGGGGATGTTTTGCACCTCGCCGGGACGGCCAAGCGTGACGGCATAGAGGAAGCGCAAGCTGGCGACGTACATCTTGATGCTGGAAGCGCTCGCGCCGCGCTCGTGGTGCAGCAGCAGAAAGTCCCTGATCTCCTTGCCGCCCATCTCGGCGGGCGAGCGCATGTGGTGCCGCACGAACCGTCGGGCGCACCACAGATAGCTCTTCTGCGTGCGGGTGGAATATCGACGGAGCTTGAGATCGGATGCCATCTTCTCGTAGAGTTGACCCATGTTTCGTCTCCTTGTGGTTGCCGGCGCCCGTCCATCGGGCGCCGGTGATCACAGGGTTAACCCCAAGTCGTGCTCTCAGAAAACCGGGCAACGACCAAGATCCGAAACTGCCGCGCCAGCGGCTTTGTTCAACAAGCCGTTGAACCTGACGATCGGCCGCGGACGGCCGCTCGCGGGTTAACGCCAAGGCGTTCGGCAGACATGAATCCAGCTAAACATATGATGGCAAGAGCACTCGTTGGAGTTGCAGTTGTGGCTGCGGTGCTCTCCTGTGCTCCAGTCAAGCGGACGGCCCATCCTCTGGCGTGGCCGGCACGGGCAAAACATGATGGCACAGAGGTGCTCGCCCTCAGTCTCGCCCAGATTCCATCCCAAACCGATGTGGTAGTGGGTCTAACCGTCAAGAACAAGTCGCCCAAAGCAATCCAGCTCGTCGAGAACCCCCAATTCTCTGAGTATCCCGATCGAGGTGGTCGCGAGTCCGAGTTCGAGTTCGTGGCGGTTGACTTGCACCAACGACGTGTGCCGTATCTTTGCTCGGACATGAAGGGATTCCTTCTCCGAAAATTTCGCATCCTGGAGTCCGGGAAGGCTATCACGTTCCAATTCGTCTTCAGCCGCTTCTGCTACGATCTCATCCCAGGGGAGCAACTTCGCTTCTTCGCGACCTTTGTGAACGCTGACGTTGGAGGTTTAGAGCCCGCGGAACTGGCGAAGACCGCTGAAGTCGACCCCTCAGGTTGGCTGTCCCTGACGGTGCCGTCAGGGTGGGTACGGGAGTAGTGGTCCGAGCTGCCGAACAAGGCGTTGCAGCTGTCAATCCCGCCGCAGAAACATTGGTGTAGAATCGAGCGGCCGGCTCGGCGGCGGGCTTGCAGCTGAACGCCAAAGCGTTCGACAAGCGATGAATGGTGGTGAGAAGGGGGCCGGAGGTTCATTGGCGACGAGCAGCGTGTGGCAAGGTTGGTTGAAGCCTCGGCGCGCGCGGATCGTTGTGGCGGTGATCTGGGGAAGGATCGGGGCCCGGTGCAAGCCGACGTCTCTATGACCGGGGATTCGGCGCGGGCAGCACGCCTCGGTGCCGGTTCGGAAAGGAACGATCTCGGCAGCGCGATTGCCATCGTTGTCGAACAGGCCGTTGCAGCTGGCAATCCCGCCGCAGTGACATGGTGTAGAATCGAGACGCCGGCCCGGCGGCGGGCTTGCAGCTGAACGGCAAGGCGTTCGGCGCACGTCGCGAGCATTTGGTGTGGCGCGGGGCTCTCACAAACGGTACTCTTCGACGTACCTTCCGGAGTACGTCCATGAGCAAAGTTCCATCCATCGTTCCGATCAGCGACCTTCGTGAGGATGCAGCCAACATTCTCGGTAAAATGAAGAACAGTCATCAGCCGGTAGTCATCACCCAGCGAGGGAGAGCCGCGGCGGTCATGGTCAGCATCGAGGAGTACGAGCGGTCGACGCACGAACGCGAAATCCTTCGTCTCCTGGCGCAAGGGGACAGGGAGGTTGCTGCGGGTAAGGGCTACGAACTTGAAGACGTGTTCAAGGAAGCGGACCGGATCCTAGCGAAATGAAGGTCCGCTTTACGCCGTCCGCGCGATCGCAGTTCTTCGCGGGTCTTGAGTACATCAAGGCGAACAATCCCCTTGCCGCATTGGCGCTTCTCGCGCGAGCGAAGAAGAGCCTACGTCGGTTGAGCACGTATCCGCAGTCGGGTCGGAAGATCCCAGAGTTCCCTGAACTCTCGCATCGCGAGGTGATCGTGTCACCGTATCGATTCTTCTATCGCGTGGAAAAGCCCACTGTCTGGATCGTCGCCGTCTGGCATGGGGCTCAATTGCCGGCGTCGCCCCAACCAGGCCGGCGCCGAACAAGCCGTTGAAGCGGATGGTCGGCCGCGGACGGCCGCCCACCGCTGAACGGCACAGCGTTCGACGGACGACGATGCGTGCATTCTGGACGAAGAAGAGGGTCGCGTGGTTCCTTCTTGCTGGCATTGCGTACGGCGGGCTCTGGTGGACCACCGATCGGTGGGGTGTTCCCTTCGTTCGCGGGGTTGCCGCGGCCAAGTTCATCCCTGTTCCTCCTGACGGCCGTGTCTTGAAATCGTCCTCCTGCGAGGCATCCTCCGTAGGACCGTTCGTGGTCAAAGCGAGCTACGACTGGGTCGGTGGTCCGCTGCTCGGCGCAGCCGCAACCGTGCACTACCTCTGGCTCGGATGGTGGACGGTCGAGATCTGGCATTCTCCAATCCGTGTCCTGTGATAGCGCCGTCGAACATGCCGTTGCAGCAGACAATCCCGCCGCAGAGACATCGGTGTAGAATCGAGACGCCGACTCGGCGGCGGGCTTGCAGCTGAACGGCAAGGCGTTGGGCAGATCCCCAAGGAATCGAAGGATGAGTACCACTGGCACGTGCGCGCTCTGTCAGGCGACTGGCGTTGTCCTGATCGACAGTCACATCGTCTCGCAATGGGTCTATCGGCGGATTCTCGGATCCGTGCCCGGAGGGAAGCCTCATGGAGTGACCGTCGCCGCTGGGCGCGCGGCATATTCCGGAAAACAGGCGAAGACGCCGCTACTCTGCAGGCCGTGCGAAGATCGCCTTGGGGACTGGGAGGACTACGCAGCACGGAACGCGCTCCAGAAGGACGGCATCACGTTTTCCGCGCTTGCCTCAGCGGTGACCGTCGCAAAGGATACCGAGATGGAGCTGGTCGACCTGTCCGCGCTTGACCTAGACAAGCTCACGCGCTTCGCGGTTAGCGTCTTCTGGCGCGCGGACGTTGCAGGCAGCAGCCCGATTGTAAATCTCGGCGCAGCTCGGGAACCGATCCGTCTCTACCTTCTTGGCGCCACTCTTCCGAGCGACATCGAGGTCATTCTGGGGCTGATCAAACAGAGTGCGCCTGGCATTCCTCGCGTAGACCGGCTGCTCGTGTATCCAGAAACAGACACCGAACAGCCGCAACGACATCAGTTCATCGCGTGCGGCATGGATTTCAGACTCTTCACCGCCCCTCCAAGTATCCCCGCTGCTGAGCTGCCACACCTTGCCGAGGCTTCCCTTCCGCGCAAAGGCCGGGGCTTTGTCTCGGATGGAGGCTCGATCCGCGCGGTAGTTGCAGGCAAGGCACAGGCAAGCACGGCGTATGGAAAACTCGCCAGGAAGGCCAGGAAACCGTGACCGGACTGCCTAAGTCGGGTCGGGGACCGGCGCGGTGGTGTGCAGGATGACCCTTGGCTGTGTCCGCCGTTTCCAGCTTCGTGCCCGTTTAGGGGTTCCATCACTCCGTCTCCGGCCCCCGCCACATCGAACCGGACAGGCGGATTTCCCGCATCCGGCTCACCGCGAAGGCGTCTTCCATCGGGGTTATGCGTCCGTTCAGTTGGGGCATGCTTTCGCGCTCCAGTACACCATGCGGTAGTCTCGAAAGAGGCCCCACGTTCCGTACACAACGGCGCTACTCCACCGCTTCCAGCCGAATCCCTTGCGCTTGCACTTCTTGGCCGCTAGTCGCCTCACCTTGCGTTCGACCTCGTACTTGATTTTGCCGAACGCCGTCCCCGAGTTGCCGACACGAAAGTAGTTCACCCAACCCCGCAGGACAGAATTCACCTGCGCAACCGCCACTGGCATAGGCAAGTGGCGGCTCCTGCGCAAGATTCTCCCAACTTCCTGTAGGACCGCGATGACCTTCTTCGGTCGCGGGGTTCTGCTCGGATACCATCTTCCAGTCTTCGAGCTCCGCTCCCAACGAAACTCGAATCCCAGAAACGCAAAGCTGGCCCCTGGCTCCGTTATCGTGACCAGACGGGTCTTCTCTGCGTTGAGCGACACGCCGATGGCCTCCGCCTCTTGGCGGATGCGCACGAGCGCTCGGTCTGCCCACTGCCGCCCTTTCGGGGTGTCGGCCGCGAGCACGACCATGTCGTCCAGGTATCGCGCATAGGTGATGGTGCCGCCTCCTCGGTCAAGAGCGTGGTCCAGGTCGTCGAGCGCGAGGTTTGCGAGAAGGGGTGACAGCGGCGATCCTTGTGGCACGCCTCGGTCGCCGGTGCTCTTGAGAAACTGCTTCACCATGGCCAGCACATCGCTGTCGACAACCCGTCTTGCCACCTTCGCCAAGATTCGGTCGTGCCGAATCGTATCGAAGTAGCGGGACAGGTCGACGTCGACCACGCGGTGTCGGCCCTGGCGCAATCCCATTCGCACTTTCTCGCTTGCCTCGTGCGCGCTTCGTCCCGGCCTCGCCCCATACGATCTGTCCGAGAAGTCGGCTTCGAAGATTGGTTCCACAATCAGCCGAAGGGCGCCTTGCACCACGCGGTCTCGAATCGTAGGAATCGAAATCACGCGGACTTTGCCGCCCTCCTTGGGAATCTCTCTTCGTCGATACGGCCTCGGGTGGTACGCGTCCGTGCGCAATTCCTCGGCGAGTTTCGCGAGAAACTCTCCTCGGCCCTGTGCCTCAATCTCCTCGAACGTCTCGGCGTCGGACCCAGGGGCTCCGCCATTGCGCTTGGCCTCCAAGTACGCCGCTTCGAGCGTATCGAGTTTCACGATGTGGACGTGTAATCCCCAAAAGCGATGCGCAGGGGCGGACTTCGCCCGTTGGCCTATCTTCGCTCGAAGTTCTTGCAAACTGATGGTGGGCTTTGTCATCCCGCTCTTGCCTCGCTTCTCTGCTCCGATTGCCTCCGGCAGGGCCCCTTTGCTCCGCGGGCGTTACCCCGCTTCCTCGCTCATACGGACCCATCCGTCAGGCTCTCGCCTTCACCGCACTTCGCCTTCCGGCTCGCGCGACTACCTTGCTTCCGTGGGCTTTCTCCACGGGGCGAGGAGCCCTTCCCTGTTTTCTCCCATGACCTTGAGCGCGTGCTGCCGTCCTTTACCCCGCCGGGCGGTGCCTCCCCAGATCGCGTTTGGAGTCACCTACTGCCTTCGCCCCTACTTGGCCAGCTCGGCACCCGGGTTTTCTGCATCTCGAGGCCTTGTCCAGACGTTCACTCGTCGTTGCGGCCCGCGCCCTTGCTCACCCCGCCATGCGGGGCTTTGTCGGTGGGCTTCGCCGCCAGGATTTCCCATGTCGGCGCCACCCAAGCTATGCGGCTTCGAATCTTCTACCGCTTCGGGACTTTCACCTTATGGTTTCATGGGTACCTCCAGGCATCACCAAGCCGTTGCAGCAGTCAGGGTCGCCGCCGTGACATCGCATAGAATCGGCACATAGGCTCGGCGGCGCCCCTGCTGCTGAACGGCAAGGCGTTAGCCGCACGAGCGACCCTCCAACTTGGTTGACTCTCTATGGGGCGTAGCCCATACTGGCAAATGCGATGCCAACGATTTTCGATGGCGACTTCGAATGGGACTCGGCCAAGGCCGAGTCGAATCTCGCAAAGCACGGCGTGTCGTTCCCCGAGGCCGCGACGGTCTTTGCCGATCCCTACGCGGTCTATCTTGATGACGGCTCAGGAACCGGCCGGCTGGTGTCATCGGGACGTCGCTACGTGAACGCTTGCTGTACGTCGTTCACGTCGAACGCGGTGAACGTGACCGGATCATCAGCGCTCGTCCGGCGACCGGAGGCGAACGAGAAGTCTATGAAACTGGAGGAAATACATGAGCCACGCAACCAAGCGGAAGATTGAGCTGGAAGAGGACCCCGTGCGGGTTCTCGGTCGAGGCCTGCGCGCCCAACGCGGGGTTCACCTGACGTTGCGAACTCTCCGCGAAGCGGCGGGAAAGACGCAGGTTGATGTCACTGGCGTGGCTCAGATGGACCAGGCCGACATCTCCCGGCTTGAGGGTCGGGAGCGTTTCGACGATTGCCAAGTTTCCACTCTGCAGCGATATCTTTCTGCCATCGGAGGGCGGCTAGAAATTGTCGCGGCTTTTGGAGACAAGAAGATCGTTGTCACGGGCATCCACCCGGGCAACTCTGGTTTGTCGGCGGCTAACAAGCCGTTGCAGACGGGGCGGAAGCCGCCCCGCCGCTGAACGGCAAAGCGGACTACTTGCGCTTGAGCCAATACCCCGGTTGCCGGGCGGCGTGGGCAATTGCCACCACCTCGACGCCATCCGACAGCTCCCGAAAGAAGATGACGTACGGAAATCTTTGAGCTACGGCCCTTCTGAAGCGACGGTTTCCAGCCCAGGTCGGAAATTCACGGGGTGATCTCCCTATACGGCCGACGACCTCGTCAACGCAATCTACAAACTCATCACCAAGGCCGCTGGCGTGAGACTCGTACCACTCGGCGGCCGCCTCGAATTCCGCGCGCGCGGATGGCGCGAACGCCGCCGGCTTCATTTCGAATGTAAGCGCTCGAGAGTGTCCGACTTGACCTGTTCCCAAGGGATGGCCTTCGCGGTGCCAGCGTCTAGCTCTCTCACCCTGCGATCGAGTTCTGCCGCCCATGCGGCCGTCCAGCTCGCATCCTCCGGACCCTCCACGCTCTCAAGGATCTCGGTAGCGAGCGCAAGCCGGTCACCAGCGGGCAGTCTTAGCGCTCCCTGCAGAAGGTCAGAACGGCTTGCATTCGGCATGTGCCAATCTTACCCCGAGGGTCGCCGCCCAACAAGCCGTTGCAGCAGGCAATCCCGCCGCAGGGACATCGGTGTAGAATCGTGCGGCCGGCTCAGCGGCGGGCTTGCTGCTGAACGGCAAAGCGTTCGACGTGCAGGTAACCATGCTGCTAAAGCGATACTGGGTCAGGATGATTTGTGCGCCGCTGATAGGAGCGCCGTTGGGCGCTGCTATTGGTTTCGCTGGGGCAACTCTCGGATCCTGGCTTGCCATACGGTTTTGTGGATGGGATACGGCTGGCGGCTTCGCCTTCCTGCTTTACGTCTTCGGGCCATCGGTCGGCCTCATCCTTGGACCATGTCTCGCGTGGCGGTGGTGGCCCAGGGAATTCCCCTATTGAGACGCCCAAGTCGGGTCGGGGACCGGCGCGGTGGTGTGCAGGATGACCCTTGGCTGTGTCCGCCGTTTCCAGCTTCGTGCCCGTTTAGGGGTTCCATCACTCCGTCTCCGGCCCCCGCCACATCGAACCGGACAGGCGGATTTCCCGCATCCGGCTCACCGCGAAGGCGTCTTCCATCGGGGTTATGCGTCCGTTCAGTTGGGGCATGCTTTCGCGCTCCAGTACACCATGCGGTAGTCTCGAAAGAGGCCCCACGTTCCGTACACAACGGCGCTACTCCACCGCTTCCAGCCGAATCCCTTGCGCTTGCACTTCTTGGCCGCTAGTCGCCTCACCTTGCGTTCGACCTCGTACTTGATTTTGCCGAACGCCGTCCCCGAGTTGCCGACACGAAAGTAGTTCACCCAACCCCGCAGGACAGAATTCACCTGCGCAACCGCCACTGGCATAGGCAAGTGGCGGCTCCTGCGCAAGATTCTCCCAACTTCCTGTAGGACCGCGATGACCTTCTTCGGTCGCGGGGTTCTGCTTCGGATACCATCTTCCAGTCTTCGAGCTCCGCTCCCAACGAAACTCGAATCCCAGAAACGCAAAGCTGGCCCCTGGCTCCGTTATCGTGACCAGACGGGTCTTCTCTGCGTTGAGCGACACGCCGATGGCCTCCGCCTCTTGGCGGATGCGCACGAGCGCTCGGTCTGCCCACTGCCGCCCTTTCGGGGTGTCGGCCGCGAGCACGACCATGTCGTCCAGGTATCGCGCATAGGTGATGGTGCCGCCTCCTCGGTCAAGAGCGTGGTCCAGGTCGTCGAGCGCGAGGTTTGCGAGAAGGGGTGACAGCGGCGATCCTTGTGGCACGCCTCGGTCGCCGGTGCTCTTGAGAAACTGCTTCACCATGGCCAGCACATCGCTGTCGACAACCCGTCTTGCCACCTTCGCT
>CAWAKD010000007.1:0-1866838 GCA_963782545.1 uncultured delta proteobacterium | reverse complement strand
ACTGCCGGGGCCGCGCGGCGCCCTTCAATCATCTCTTAAGAGCCGCGCGGCCCCGGCTGTTGACCATCGACCGAGAGTCGACCGGCCCTTGTCAGCTGCAACGGCATGTTCGGGCAGCCACGCGGTACTACGTCTTTCGGGCGAGAATTCGCACGGTCGCGTAATAGTTTCCCCAGCAACTGGGCGTCAGGGCAAACTCCGCATAGCCGTCGATGTCTGCGTGCGTGGCAAGGCCGGTAGCGAGGTACTTGTCTCGAAGAGACAGCGCCGAGAGACGCATCATCCTAGCGAGGTCGGCACCGCCGGCCACGACTGGGCAGTCGTACTCCATAGACACGAGCCTCGCCGGTCGCTCCCCGACCAACCTGGGCAAGCCCGAGCCAAACGCATAGTCCATTCCTCGATCGGAAAATGTCTTGCCGATGGCTCGCTTCACATTCTCGAAGGCTCCACTCAGGTTCGGGGGGCCGGTAAATGCTGTGGCAGCGCTGAAGTCTGGCTCTTCGAGCACCAGCGCACCACCAGGCTTCAACGCCTGAAGCATCGCATTCAGAATGCCTCCAGGGTTCGCGTTGTGGATGAGAACATACCGCGCGTGGACCAGATCAAAGGACTCTGCGGGAAGAGCAACGGCGCCAAGCGCGTCCTCAATCACCCGAACCTCGCGAGGCAGCCGACGGAGAAACCGAGCGTTTGTATCGACTGCGACAACTGCTCCTCCGGACCCTACTTCGGTAGCCATCCACGCAGCAATCGAGCCAGCTCCAGCGCCCACTTCGAGGCACCGACGGCCGAGAAGTGGTCCGGCCGAAAGCAGCCATTGGCGACTCCTATCATCGAACACCTCCTCCAACATCTGCAGCCGCTCAAGTTCTGCCGCATCTGAACTGTTCTCGAAGATGTATGCGTCCTGCGCCATGTCTCTCATGCCTAACTTGGTCTGCCCAACGGTTTGGCGTTCAGCTGCAAGCCCGCCGCCACGCCGTCGGCATCGATTCTACACCGATGTCCCTGCGGCGGGATTGCCAGCTGCAACGCCTTGTTCGACAGCATCATCGTCGATAGGGGGGACGTCATTTTGGGGGCACCCAGGTGGCCTCGCAGTCAACCTTGCGGACGTTGATGAGGCATTCCCCAGGGAACCCGGACACACGTCCCGTGAACCAGACGCTCCAGAATTCGTCTCGGTCGGTGACCTTAGCGCGTTCCGTGAAGTACTCGGATGTAAGCCGCTTCGTCTCCAGCACGCGCAAGGCCGTCGCGGTGGCCGCCGCCTCGGTCCCGCATCTACCCGTCGTCGAACCAGAGCCGCCCCTATGCACGCAGCCAGCGGCCGCAATGATGGTCACGATGCTGAGAATCAGGCGCACCATGTCTGTCGAACGGCTTGCCATTCACCTGCGGGCCCGCCGCACGCGTCCGGCCTCTCGATGATACTACGATGTCCCTGCGGCGGGACCGTCAGGTGCAATGGCGTGTTCGACGGCGGGATGGCGCCGCCGCTTTCCGTGAAGTCCCCTCGAGCCGGGATCTGTCCGGCACACCGGCCGTCGCCATCCAGCGACGCCACGACGAGCAGGCCCTCCGAAACCGTTCCTTCCCAGCCACCAGAACGAGCCCCTACCAGTGAGAAGTTTCCCAACCCAAGCCTTCGGTGAACGTGAACACCCGCGATCGTCGTCGCACTTCGTGGGCATCCCCCTTCGGCGAGCCCGTCGAACGGTTGGCCGATAAGCTGCGAAGCCAACCCGTTGCTCGATGATACACCGAGGCCGGGAGCCGCAGGGAGCCTCTAAGTTTCTAGGTGAACCCGTCGGCTTCGTCAGCTTCATCGGCATGTTCGCCAGCCGATCGATCGTGAGAATGCGTGCGGCCTCACCGCGATCATCGACCGAGGTTCCCGCGCCCGGCAGCGCCGCGCACGCGATGCCTGTTCACGGCGATCCGGATCCGGCTGCGGTGATCGCCAAGAGGCGATGTCGGCGCCAAGATCCGAGCCCTTCAGCGACGAAAATGTCTGGCGAACGCCTTGGCGTTAACCCGCGGGCGGCCGTCCGCGGCCGACCGTCGGGTTCAACGCCTTGTTGGGCGGCGCTTCGGATGAAGCTTCCTTTTCACCACCCATCTCCCGCGCAAAATCAATGTGGCGTCGCAAGACTTCGATCATCTCGGGCGGCACTTCTTCCTCGGTTAGAACGCCGCGAGCGATTGCCGCTCCGACGACCATCTCTAGGAGGTCACCGTTGTACAGGGAATAAAGCTGTCGCGATGGCCCGTTGTGAAACGCGTGGATGATCTCGCGGAGTTCGTGGACGTCGATCTCACCACGACGCCAGCGGGAGAATTCCAACTCCACAGCGCCCAGTTCACGAGCCAGTTCCCGCTCATGGGCGAGCGCCGCGAGTTCTCGGATGCGTCGTCGTTGCACCTTTTCGGGATCGTTTCTCATGGTGTTTGTCGTCGTCCGCCCAACGCCTTGCCGTTAAGCGGTGGGCGGCCGTCCGCGGCCGACCATCCGCTTCAACGGCTTGTTCGGCGGCATCACGAGATTCTCCGCCATTTCTTGAACGCCACAACGTCAGCGACGTCGAGCGCAAACCATTCGCCATTCTTGCGCTTGCTCGCGAACCGCATGTGCCAGTAGCGCTCAATGCCTGATGGATCATCGGTCTTGATCTTGTGAACCGGAAGCAGCTGCTCGGGAAGTTCCGTTCGTAACTCCCCCTCGCGGCGAATGGGATTGAAGGTCTTTCCGATCTTGTACTCTCGCCGATTCCCGTGGCGGACCAGATAGACGAAGCCATACGTGGCTTGTTCGATGGAAGTCTCATCTTCCTCGTCGCCTTCTGATTCGCACAGCGCTGCGGTGTCTGCATCCCCGCGCGCGAGACAGAAAGCGCGAAGCTTTGCGATCAGGGCGTTCTTGCCGCCGAACTGGCGGTACGTCTTCTCGCCCGGAAATGTCCGGTCCGTTCGCGCCTTGAGCTTGAACTCTCGCGCGACCGGAAAACGACCCAATTCTTTCGTGAATTCAGCGAGGCGACCCAGAAGCTCGTCGTGTGGAATCGCCTGCCGGATAGGGTTAGGAGAAAGCCCAGCCTCGGTGATGACGTCGCTCCACCGAATCCAAAAGACACCCTCCCATTCCGAGTCTCGGATCCCCGTCGCAGCGAGAAAGGCTCTACGACCCGGAGCTTTCCCCGCGTTCTCGGCCGCCAGCCGTCGGATCGCGTTTAGGATCTTTTCCTTCGTCATTCCCTGATGTCCATCATGTCCGCCGAACGGCTTGCCGTTAACCTGCAGGCCCGCCGCACGTTCCCGGCTTCTCGATGATACTACGATGTCCCTGCGGCGGGACTGACAGGTTCAACGGCTTGTTCGGCGGCTCCCCGCCGTGGCTCTGATACCACCACCGTGCCGGCGACAAAGTCGTGCAGGGCTCGCCTCCGCTCGTTGAAGAGCATCGTCACGACCTCGCTGTGGAACCAGACCAAGCCCACCCATGATGTCAAGGCGGCCCATGCCGGTTGCGTCGCCTCCAGGTTGGCGCTGCGCGCGCGCCAGCCGACGCCGTAGTATTGGGAGTCCGCGATAGCGGAGAAGGTTACGACCATCGCGACGCCGCCGACAATCATGAAGCACACGTCGAATGCACTTCGCAGCCACGCCTCACGCCAGCGAAGCGGCTCGCCGGTCACTCGCACCACGCGTATCCGCATCACCCACTTGCCTACAGTCATTCCGAAACGGCGGTGGCCGCAGATCACGTACGCCTGTCCCAGGCACCCATGCACAATGGCGAAGACAACTGCGGCAACCTTGGAGACAGGTTCGATGAATTGGTAGAGGACGATCAGCGGAACAAACACCAAGAGGTCGATCCACATCGCGAGGAAGCGCTGCCAGAATGTGGCGAAGTTCTTCATGTTGCGCATGTGGCCGTCGAGTCCGCCGAACGGTTTGGCGTTAACGCGCGGGCGGCCGTCCGCGGCCGACCGTCGCGTTCAACGCCTTGTTCGACGACGCCTCACCCATCGGCGTTACAAGTCAGCCGGACCAGTCGCCGAATCTGAAGATCATACCTGGCCTCGCAGTAGTCGGTCCCGCCGTCGGCAACAACGGGAAACCTCTCTTGCTCAAGCCCCCAGCCTTTGTCGTACCGGCTGAAGCTGCACTGGATGTACTTTTTCCCTTCAACCTCCATCCCACCGCAGTGCCAGACATAGACTGGTTCCTTGATCAGGATCTGGCGCCACCGATAAACATCGTGGTCTCGCTTCGCCTGCTTCATCTTCCACCACACGAAGCGGGGGACGTCGGCCCGGGCGTCGTAACAGTCCTTCGTGGTGGGAACGAACGCACCATCGCCGAGGACCTGCTTGAGGTAGTCCAAGTCCTTGATGACGATCACAGCTGGGACCTTGCCCCGTGCCTCTGACCTGGAGGTGATCGCTGCCAACAGTAGGAATATCGCAGTTCGCATCATGACAAAAGCCCCGAGCGTTCGTCGAACGCTTTGCCGTTCAGCTGCAAGGGCCGTTACGTGATGGTCGATAGTAGCACTGCCGGGGCCGCGCGGCGGCCTTCGAATCATCTGAAGAGCCGCGCGGCCCCGGCTCGTTGACCGTCGACCGAGAGTTGACAGGCCCTTGTCAGCTGCAACGGCATGTTATCCGTCCCCTGCACGGTCGGCGGCCTCTGACACCTCCGCAAGAAGGCTCGGCATCACTGAGAAGAAAGTATCGGCGCGACTGGCGACCTTGTCCAGCGAGTCGGCGCGAAACACCTCGGTGTGGAGCTTCTCGCAACCGTCAGTCGAACAATCGATTGCAGCTCGCTCCCAAACGCGTCGACACGGCCACGTCTTGAGGTACTCCGCGAAAGGAGCCGAGCAGCGGTGCTTCTGAAGTCTGCCCTCAAGTTCGATAGTGAACCCGACCTTGAATCTCCCAGGATCATGATCCGGCTCAAGACGAATCAGGTAGAAGAATCCAACGTCGTCGAGAAGCTGCGGCGACGCCGCCGTCTCGGATGAGTCTGCCGAAGAAGGGCTTCCGATTTCCTTGCGAATGGCGGCGGCCTCGCTGGCAATGACAACCGCTACATTCTGACCTCCCCGTTCGGAATCACGGCGCTGTGTCGCCGTGATTCCGAGCCGCTTCATGATCTTGAAGAGGCGCTGCTTGCGAACCTGGAGTTCGTCGGCAAGGTCGACTATCGCTATACGGTCTTCGTCCATGGTTCTTGTCCCTGGGTACGGATAACGCTTTGCCGTTCAGCTGCAAGCCCGCCGCCGAGGCGGCGCTTCGATTCTACACGATATCCCTGCGGCGGGATTGTCAGCTGCAACGGCTTGTTCGACAGCGACTGTGCCGGACGCGGTTCGCACACAGCAGAGCTAGAACCGGGCGCCACCCAAGAGGAGGAACTGCCATCGGAAGAAGTCAACGTCAACGGCCTTGGCACGCATGCCCTCAAGGTTCGAGGCCATGCTGAGGCCCCCATGAAAAGTTTCGCCAGCGTAGCCAAGAGCAGCGAACAGGCTCCCCGTCCAACCGAGCGCCCCCTCGTTGATGTCGTCCGTCCCAACCAAACGATAGGTACTCGTCGCCGCGGAAACGCCTCCCATGAGCGCGCCTGCGAGGAAGAGCTGGCGATAGATGCGCCAATCGTAGGCATAGCCGGCGGATATGCTGGCGAATCCGGAGTCGAAGCGGTACATCGTCCCAGCCTCGCCGAAGCTGGCGCGGACGGCGACGGGAAAGAACGGCGTGTCGTCGTCCGAAGAAATCCCCTGTACGCCGAGGGAGCCGCGGATGAGCCAGGACCCGCTACTGGCGGCCCGGGGCTTCATCTCGCCGAAAGTGTCATCGTGGGAAAACGCTTCGTTCAGGTAGTAGATGCCGGAGAGGCCGAAGGTGTACCCGAACATGTCCGGCCTGATGATGTACCCCGTTGCTGTCGGATCGACGGCGCTGGTGTTTTCGATGTAGTAGCCCTGGTAGCCTTGGAAGAAGAGCTCGGCGAGGAGTTCGTGTCCCCAGATGCGGAATGACTTACCTACCTGTACGTCAAAGATGTTGGACTTGCCGTAGGTCGCCTCGTCCCCGGCCGAGACGGTGGTCGAGCCGGAAATGGCGTAACCCTTGTACCCGAGCTTGACTCCGATAAACGGCTGGCTATTCGGGGTGAAGTCGACCTCAGTACCCGATTGGCCAGTGAAGGTCACATCTAGAGAAGTCATCCCTATGAAGGGGCGAATCAGGAAACGCTTCTCCACGACGGGTTCGGCTGAGTTTTCCGGCATCGATGCTGCAGCGGATGTCGACTCCTCGGTGTCGAACTGATGCCCTTCCGGAGGCTCGGACCGCGGCGCCGTTTGGGCCGAGGCGCCGTCAGTGCCCAGAACCAACGAAGATGCCGTCAATGCCGCGCACAGCGGAAGCGATAGACGGCAGTGAAGTGTTCTTGCCATGGGTACTGGTCCTTTCTCTACACCACGGACGACTGGAGCCTTGAGCATCGCACAGCCGGTCACAGACCGACAGAACCTTTCAGGGAAAACTGAAGAACGTCACTCCTCGTCCTCACGGGGGAACTATCGACATGGCTGCGGAGGGACTTGAGAATGAAGGAACCTCGGGCCAAGAGGTAGTTCGTTTCCAGCGACTATAGGGCTGGTGACGTCTGTCGAACGATCTGGCGTTAACCCGCGTGCGGCCGTCCGCGGCCGCACGTCGGGTTCAACGCCTTGTTCGACGGCTCGCCGTCAACGAGAGAGGTCAAATCGAGAGAATTCGCCCAACGGTTGGCCCCCGCGAGGTCATCGAACTCGCGTTCCTCCACGGCAGAGTCAGGATGCAATCCGTGGAAGCCGCGCATTCCGAAGCCATCGCCAAATTCGACAACAGTGGGTTCGCGTTGAGTCGGTCGGGAACACGTGCCCAAGATTCCGCCGATCCTGTTCACCGTGCGGCTGTACCCCCATGTCCATATTGGCTTCGACGCCAGCATGTCGAGAACGCCTCGGCCCATTTGGAATAGGCGGCCCGGCTCTTTGCTACTTAGCGTCTGCATTAGCTCGGCTTCGGTTTCCACAAAAAATCGCTCCTTGTGAGCGGCGCCTCGGTTTCGGACCGTATCACGAAGTGCGGGGCTAATGTTGCTCTTGAGCGCCTCGAAGTCCCTTCGGAACTCCCTTACCTCCCGGCCAAGGTGAGAGGTCTTCGGAACTCGCCGCCAAAACTCGCCCTTCCCGCTTGCGAAGACCGACTCCAGCGCATCGAGGAATGTCAGTTCCGCGACAATCACGTATTTCATAACGATGTGCCGGATTGTCACGGGGCTGGAGCGCATTGCCATGACGAGGCAGCAGACGTCGATTTCGGCCTCGACCGCCGATTGAAGATATGCAGTGCAATTACCTAGAGGAAACACGCTGTCACCGTCTCGCGTGTTTCAGTTTGTCGCAGGCGCTGACTTCTCCTCCCTCACATGCTTTCTGGTACAGAGAGACGGCGCGCTCGCCATCCTTGCTGGGCCCACAATCGCCGCGCTGGTAGCAGTCTCCGAGATGCGCGCATCCGCGCATGTCAGCACCATCGCAGGCTTTCTGAAACAGGTAACCCGCGCGTTTGCGGTCCGTGGCTACCGAGGAGTCACCGTTGTAGTAGGCGATGCCTAGGGTATCGCACCAGTCAGATTCACCGCCATCGCACGCCTTCTGGAACAGCTCGACAGCACGCTGGCTGTTCTTGGCCACGCCGCACTCTCCTTTCCAGTAGCACGCACCCAAGCGAGAGCAGCCCTCCATTTCGCCGCCGCTGCAGGAACGCGTGTAGAGTTCCACGGCGCGTCTAGTGTTCTTGGGCAAGCCGCAGTCGCCATGGCTATAGCAAAAGCCCAAATTGGCACATGCGCCCATCTCGCCGCCATCGCAGGACCGTACGTATAGTTCAACAGCGCGCCCATCGTCTTTGGGCAAGCCACAATCGGCGTTGTTGTAGCAGAAACCCAGATTGGCACATGCGCCCATGACCCCGCCCTCGCACGCCTTCTGGAACAACTCACCAGCTCGCTGACTGTTCTTGGCTAGGCCATGGTCGCCATTGTGGTATGCCAGCGCGAGATTCTTGCAGCCGACCACTTCGCCACTGTCGCAAGACTTCGCCCAGAGTTCGACAGCGTGCTTTCCATCCTTGGCCAAGTCGCACCCGCCCACGTCGTAGCAGATGCCCAAGTTGGTGCATGCGCGCATGATGCCGGCGTTGCACGCCTTCTGGTACAGGTCGGCGGCCCGCCTGCTGTCCTTGGACAGACCGCAGTCGCCGTGCTCGTAGAACCACGCCAAATCGGCGCATCCGCGCATTTCTTTAGCATCGCAGGCTTTCTGATACAGCTCGCAGGCACGGCCCTGGTCCTTGGATAGACCGCAATCGCCGTGGTAGTAGCACGATGCCAAATGAGCGCAAGCACTCATGTCGCCACCGTCGCAGGCCAATCTGTAGAGAGAGCCACTCCTGGATTTCTCCTTGGCGGCTCCCCAGCGTCCTTGCGCAAATACTACGCCGAGCTCGTCGCATGCCGCAAAGTTGCCGCCATCGCATTCACGGGTCAAGTAGCCCGTTGCCTCGGCTGCGGCACTCCTCCCTGCAAGAGTTGCCGCCGCAAAGCACGATGCTAGCTCGCCGCGGTCGCACGCTCGCTTCAATTTGTGGGACAGGTAGTCCCTCTTTGGGATGTAGTCGGCGAGGAGTTTGTCCAGGTCCTGCGATGCCGAATCTAGGCCGTTGAGGGCGGCGAAACTGACATATGGAAACGCCTCAGCGCGATGGTTCTGTTCCACCAAGGAGCGTCCTCGCGCCAGGCAGTTGCCGAGATCCTTGGCAGAACACCCAGGATACGTTTCCGGCGGCAGGAAGAAGATCCTGAAGCAAAGGTAAGCTACGCCGGCTAGGAACAGTATCCCAACGGCGGTAGTCGCGATGAGGATGCGCCGTTTATGCATGGTCGTTCTCGGACGGGATATCAAACATTCAGTCGATGACACCACCGACATCGCGACCTGTCAAATGCGAGCTGCAAGCGTTGGTCATGGCGACAGAGGACGGCCAAGCAGCGAATGCCGGCCAGAGGATCAACCTTCATTCGCGCGCCGCCCTGCTGGGCATGGATGATGCGGGTAGATGCCGCAGGCATCGCTACTTAGTCCGTCGAACTAACTATTAGCCTGCGAAGGATAACATTATCCCAGCGGGGGCGCGGCGCAGTCATCGACCGACTTCAGTTCCCAATGTCCATGATCCCGCGTACTTACCGGAGCTCGCTGGCTCCTTGGTCTGGGGCAGGTGTCGGATAACATCGATTCGCCTCGCGGTTTGGAGGTTGCTATCACCGGTCGAGTGGGCTACCTACGCCGCGGCCAGAAGCTCATCGCGCTCGTTCATGATCCCGAGCGCATCGCGCGCTACCTGCGCCACCCGGGCCTGCCCACCGAAGAGCCAGCCATGGCGGCGGCCCGCAGCCCCCGGCCGTTGCGGGATTGCGACGACGTCGTTCCTCGCGCTCTTGTGGGTCCCGTCACCAACATGGGGTCTTCCAGCGGTCTCAGCGCTTGAGCCCTCAGCATGCCCGTGAGATCCTCGTTCGCATGAGAATCCGCGAAGTGCCGGTGGCGATGCTGGTCGCGTCCTTGTTGGTGGCCGGCTGTGGCGAGTCCCACCGCTTGGCAGTTTCTCCCGACGCAGCGGCGAGCAAGGACGTCGCCGGCGCCGATACGCGCGACGTGACCGCGCCGCCCGAGGAAGTTGGCGGCGCGAAGGACACTTCCGCCGACCTCGCCATCGCCACGCAGGGGCCAGAGGCCGGCAGGAGCGACCTGGCGGAACGTGGTGATGCGCTCGCGGCCGCTGGGGACATCAATGTCCTCGCCGAGTTGAGGGGCGAGGTCGGCGGGGCTGACGTTAGGGAGGTCGGCGGGACCGATGTTGGCGACGCGAAGGAGCGGGACGGAGCGACCGAAGCCGGAAGCGCCAGCGAAGGGGGCAGTGGGTACGACGGCGGAGGTCCCGAGGTGTGCACGCAGATTACCTGCGTGGTCGACTTCCCTTGCGCGGCGGACCAGCAGCCATCGTGCGCCTACGGGAACCCGAGCTCGATCGTCTACTTCGAGACCGTGAGCTGTGACGTCATCTGCGGTACGCCTTGCTGCTCGGGCGCCCAGTGCCAGTCGAGGTCCCAGAAATGCCCCTCCGGAACGGCCTGCGCTTATCCGAGCGCGCCAACGAGCGCCTTGGGCGCGAAGGGTGAGTGCATCGACGAGACCCGCACGTGCGGCGGCACCGACAACAAGCTTTGTCCCGACGGTCAGTACTGCGAGTACTTCGAGACCCTGTGCTCGGGCAGCAACTGTCCCGGCTACGCCGGCGTGTGCGACAAGATCAAGGCTGGCGGTCTCGGCATCTGCACCACGTTACCCGCCTCTTCCACGTGCGACACCACCAACCCGGTGTGCGGGTGCGACGGCAAGACCTACGAAAACGAATGTGCCCGCAAGGTCGCGAACGTGGCCGGGGCGTACACGGGGACCTGCCGATAGGCACGGGTCCACCTGCCGGTCGTGCATTGCGCGTGCCCAAGGCCGCGCCCGATCCGGGACAACAATGTCGCGTCGACCTGGTCGACGTTCGCGTTCGGCCAGTGCGGTGTGCGCTTTTCCGAGCTTTGAAGCGGGCCACCCTCGATGGAGTCTCGGCATGGTTCCTGCAAAAGTTCGGGCCGACAGTGAGGATGGCGATGAACAATGAACCGAGCTTCCTGAAATCCGATCTTCTTGCTCTCGCGGTAGCTTGCTTCGCTCTGACAGCACCGGGTTGCACCAAGTCCGATTCTCTCGACGGTCTGGACGCACCCCCGTTGCCTGACGATACCCTTGATACTTCACCGGCGACAGGGTGCCCGTACCCGACAGAATCCGAGCTCAGCGATGCCGGAGAGGAAGTGTGGTGGTGGTACTTCAGTTGGACTTCGGCAAGTCCAAACCTGGCGACGATGTGCGCAGCGTGGGGAGCCGACGCAAGGATGGTCCTCGAAGTCATGGTTCCCACAAGCACGACCGGCACTGGAACCTCCCTGCCGACCTGCACTTCGGAGGCGATAGGGACCGGCGCGGGCCCTGCCTGCTCGGTTGCCGACTCTCGGCGCTTTGAAGCCGCTTGCACGGACGGGCAATTCCTCTTCAGATTGCCCAGCCAAACCACGATCGACGCCTACTACCACATCGAGAGCACCGACCACCCCAATTCCCGCCGATGGACGGTCACGCAAGCTGTCGAGGGCTGCGTTCGCGACATCCTCGCCATTCCTGGGGAGCCGCCACAATCTGCCAACGACGGCGGAGTGGATCCGACGCCTGATGGCGGCGCGGACGTCGTTTTACCTGCAGCCGACAGTGGGGCAACCGAGGTGCGGTCCACAACGGATCTTGGCGGCGACGATGCTGTAAATCCCTGCGCGGCGTGCACCGCCAACCAAGTGTGCGTACAGGCCTTCGACGGGATTTGCCATACCACCGGCGCGGGGTGCAGGACGGTCTCGGATGCGTGTCGGACCAAGTTGCTCGCCTCGGGCGCAAAGAGCTGCGCCGCACTGCCGGAGTGCCAGAGTGAGTTCTGTTCGTCGCCTTACCAGTGTGTCATCAGTTCGCCATGTGGGATCGAAGCACCACAGGCGGCGATCTATTGCTATGGACCCTGACCGATGTGGCGGAAGTGCGCATGACGTCGAACTGACGGACGACTAGGGTCGGGATTCACGGCAAGCGCCGCAAGCGTGTCGGGAACCGACGCGGAGGCCCAGGTACCGTGTTTCTCGCCGTAGGACCGGGCACAACGCGGCGTCCTATTCGCACTTGGACAGGAACACGCTCAGCGTCTCGCCGACCATCACGGCAGCCAGATCCGGCAAGCCATCGCCGTTGAAGTCCCCGACCGTGAATCCGATGGGGAAACCAGTCGTGGGGATGGCGAGAGGATCTCGAAACGTGCCGTCGCCTTGATTGGCAAGCACGAGGATCACGCCGGTGTTGCGGTCCTGCTGCGAACCATGCATTACGACGATATCCACGTGGCCGTCACCATCGAAGTCTGCGGCGGCCACCCCGCCTCCCAGACCGGGAAAGGGCTCCCCCAGCGCGGAGGTTCCGCTGCCCGCATTGGGATAGGTCACTTGGGGCGTGAAGACGCCTTCGCCCGTGTTGAAGAAGACGCTCAGAGTGCCGTCGACGCTGTTGGTTGCGGCGATGTCGGGCGCGCCATCAGCGTTGAAGTCGCCGGTGGCGACCGCTTCGGTGCCGTTGCCCGCGGCATAGCTCGACTGTGGGGCGAAGGTGCCATCGCCTTGATTGATGATGACGTTGACCGTGCCCGCAGCCAGGCCCGTGGGAAGGCAGAGCGCCCCGCTTCCCGGGCAAGTTCCGGCCCAGTCGGCGTTCGTGACCACCAGATCGGGGTACCCGTCACGATTGAAGTCGCTCACCGCGATGGAATTGACGTTGATGCCGGTGGGGAGGGTCAGCGGGGCGCCAAAGCCTCCTGCGCCATCGCCGAATATCACGGCAATCCAATGCATTTGGGTGGTGAAGGCCAAGTCGGGATGTCCGTCGCGGTTGAAGTCGGCAGCCGCCATGACCACCGCCTCTTGCGGGCCGTTCAAGCGCGCGCGGGGTGCGAAGGTCCCGTCGCCCAGATTGACGAACAGGTCGAGGTCCCGAAGCCCGTTGGTGACAGCGAAGTCGAGCTTGCCATCGCCGCTGAAATCACCCAGCGCGACCGATTGTGCTTCCAGGTTCGCGGCATAGGTCGCGGGCAATGCGAAGGCGCCATCGCCACGATTCAGAAACACACTGGCTGTGCCTTCGCGGACGCCATTGCCCCAGGCCGAAACCACGATGTCGTCATGGCCGTCGCCATCGAAATCTCCGACGGCGATGGCGTCTCCCGCACCCGAATAGTTGGCCTGCGATGCGAAGCCGGCCCACCGGCAGGTTCGGCCACCGGCGGAGCGCTGGTCTTGGGCCGTATCCGGTGGCGAAGCCGTCGCCGCATCCGAACCACCGACGCGTGGCTCAAGCCCCGTGCGCCCACAGGCCGCGAGTACAAGGGCAAGCAGGTAAGGGAAACCGCCGCGAATTCGAAGATCCATTGAGGCAAATTCTAGCCCACCATCGACAATCAACCCAGATGATAGACATCGCCAAGGCAACGTTACGGATGCGCTGCCCATACGACCACCGTCTTCGCGACCAAGTCGTCAGGCCCCGTACCAGATGCTTGCCCAAGCACGTAGCCGTCCCGCGCCCGACCGTTTCCACTTGGCGGCGCCGTGGTTCGCGTCCGGTCGTCGCCATCGACCTGCCACCGTCCGTGCCTCCAACACTCGCTGATGGCCTTGCGTCCTCCGGAGTTGGTCCGAACGGCCTTCCATCATGCGCCCGGCGGCGCGGCCTCGCCTGAGGTGTTTCTGCCCCAGCAGGCGATCGTGCCGTCGACCTTCAGTGCGCAGGCAAAGTACTGACCCGCGCTGACGGATACGAAACTACCTCCTCGGGGTGGCGTCGCTCGGGAATCGGTGTTGTCACCCCAACACGCAAGCGTCCCGTCAGTCCTCACCCCGCAGGCAAAAGTGTCCGACGTGCTGACCGACAGAAAGGTACCGGACGGGGGCGTAGCCTCGCCATGGGAGTTGTCGCCCCAGCAGGCCAGGGTACCGTCGGTTCTGATCCCGCATGGAGCAGAGAAGCCCATGCTGATGGAGGTGAAGGTGCCTGACGGGAGAGGGAACGCACCGCTGAGACCCCAGCACGCGAGGGTACCGTCGGGCCTAATCCCGCACATGGACCCGGAGCTCCCCGTGCTTACCGCGATAAAGCTACCTGCCGGAGGATCTCCCATGTAGGCGCCCCAACAGACCACGCTGCCGTCGGTTTCCACTATCGCGCAGGCGTGACTGTAACCCGCGCTGACGGCCACGAACGTCCCCTCTTGCGGCATTGCCGCCGCTCCAAGAGCGAGCGGAGGGAGGAAGTCTTGTGCGGTGTACTCGGTGCAAGCGAGGGTACGATCGGTCTTCACGCCACAGTAGAAACCATCCCCCATGCTGATGGACTCGAAGGTCCCCGACAGTGCCGTTGTCGCACGATAGGTCTTGTCCCCCCAGCAGGCGATGGTGCCATTGGCCCTCAATGCGCAGGCGGCTTCCAGGCCCGCCGTCACGGACCTGAAGGGCCCTGCCGCAACCGTGGCTCCACTCCCATCCACCGAGGGTGGACCATTGCTCCCAGTGTCTGGTAGGTCGTTACCGACGCTGTTCGAGGGCAACGACGAGGATGAATCCATGCTTGCGTCGTCATATTCGACATCCATGGGAACGGAGTTCATGCAGCCCGACAGGCCTGCACACGTCAAGGCCAAGGTAGCCACAGGGATAATGATGGCGTTTTTCATGTGCCGTATCCTGTGCAATGTGGATGCCGTACTATGCTACGAGGCTAATCAGACGGCATTGCCGCCGAGAGCGCCTCGTTCCTGGAGGTTGAGCCCACGGTGCCTGCCCAGTTGCCAGTTCTGGGCCCGATTGGCTGCCAAGTTGGCATTTCCACTTTGGGCTCTGAACGCGATTTTCGCACGGCGGTTCCAGGCATTACGAGCAGTCGTCCTCCGAAAACAGTATCGCCGTAACGCCATCGGGCAGAGGGCGGTTGAGCGAGTCGGCGAAGACGCGGTCCACCGCGCGCATGAGGCCGGGCTGGTAGGCCGGAGGGGCGGCCGGTGCCGACGGGGGCTCACGGCCAGCGTCCAGAGTGGACCAGCCTCAGCAGATTGATCGACCCGTCATGCGCGAGGCGACGATACGTCACCCAAGACAGGCCATGACCGTGGCGGCCAGGCTCGACGCCCGTGTTTCGCCAATCCGGAATGACCACAGATTCGTCACGTAGCCGAAGCCGACAGCAGCATCGGGCTCGCCGAAAGCGACCGATCCGCCCGAGCCGGGGTGGCCGAACGAGCGCGGCCCGGCCCAGGGCATGGGCGGGCATGCGCGCCAGAACCCGAGCGACATGTAGAAGGATCGGTCGGCCGGAATATCCAGTCCCGGGGGCAGCCCGTTCATCCGCGTCTTGTCGGTCTGGACGACGATCATCCTCTCGACCGTTGCCGGATCCAGCAGCCGCACCCCGTCGACCTCGCTCACCGTGGCCGCATACATCCGCGCCAGCGATCGAGCGTCCGCGAACATGTTCGCGGCGGGGAACTCGGCAGCGCTCCAGGCACGCGTGTTCATGTAGCCGCTGGCGGGATCGAGAGCGCCGCCGAGCATGCCGGCACGGGCTTGCACGGAGTCCGGGCCCCACACGGCGTTCATCCAGGCCATGACCGTGGCCTCATCGAGGCCGGTGGTCTCGATCATTCCTGCGGTCATCTCCTCCATCGTGAACGGAGCGGCGTACTCGACCCGGGCCACCCGTCGCCCTTGCTCCTCGGGCAGCCCGATCCAGGCGCTCAGCCCAAGCGGGGCAGCGATCTCCTCAGCGAAGAATGTGCCGAGCGACTTGCCGGTGATCCGCCGCACGAGCTCTCCGACCAGGAACCCGAAGGTCATGCTGTGGTAGACATGCTCCGTGCCCGGCTGCCACAGTGGCTTCTGCGCCTCGAGCGCCCGAATGACCGGATGCCAGGCGCAGGCCTCCTCGAAGGTCAGTGGTCCGTCGACGATCGGCAGGCCGGCCTGGTGTGAGAGTAGCCAGCGCACAGGGATGTGCTCCTTGCCGACAGCGCCGAACTCCGGCCAGTACTTGACCACCGGAGCATCCAGATCGAGCTCCCCGCGCTGCACCAGCAGATGCGCGCAGATCGCGGCGGCGCCTTTGGTCGTGGATGCGACGGCGACGATGGTGTCCTTGTCCCACGGCCGGTTCGCCTCGCTGTCGGCGAGGCCGCCCCACAAGTCGACGACGGGGCGGCCGTCCACGTAGACGCAGCACGCGGCGCCGACCTCGCCAGGGCTCCCTTCGAAGTTCGTCCGGAAGACATCGGCCACCTTTCCCCAACCGTCCTCGACGTGTCCCTGCACCAGTATTCCGTTTGTCTTGCCGACCATGATGACCACCTTTCTGAGAGTATTTGAAATGAATCGCTTGCGGAGCGCCGCAACGCTTACGGCACTTCGCACGCTGACGTCATTGGTCCGCTGCTGCTCTTGTTTCGAGAGAGCGGTGAATCGTGCGGCGTCGTCATCGCGGCGTCCCTTGCTTTCCGGAGTCTTGTCCGGCGGCGCGCTCGATGGCGCTGACCAGCCGTTCCCGCTCTCGGATCCTCCAATGACCCTCCCCGTAGTTCCGCATGAACGCCTCGACGAACTCCACGGGGTCATCCCCGACGACCTCGCGGACTGGGGTTCCGCGCGCCGCGCTCTGCTCGAACAGCTCGGCGATGTCCTCAAACATCGAGGTCGGGTCGTCGACAAGCCCGACGTACATCAGGTACCGCTCCAGCGCCTCGACCGCGGTGCGATAGCTCGCGGGAAGCTGCCGCACGCGCGCCTTGTACGCCCACCACCGCCGCTTGGGGCCGACCACCGTTGAGATGAACTTTGAGATGAACATGGTTATCTGCCTCCTTCATGGAGCTGTTTGAGCTGTTCAGCGAGGAAGCCCCACGTCCTCCAAAACTCTTCGAGATACTTCCGTCCCTGAGCGTTGAGGGAATACATCTTGCGCGGCGGCCCCTTCTCGGAGGGGACCTTCTCCACGTCGACGAAGCCGCGCTGCTCGATCCTGACGAGCAGGGCGTAGACGGTGCCTTCGACGATGTCGGAGAAGCCCTGTGCTCGCAGCCGCGCCGTGATCTCGTAGCCGTACGCGGGCCGAACGGACAAGATCGCGAGTACCATGCCCTCTAGGATTCCCTTAAGCATTTCCGTTATTTGCTTGCCCACGAACAGCTCCTTGCGTCTCTACCTAACGTTACTGACTACCGGTACATAGTAACACTATATAGTGGCGAAGCAACCCCAAGTTGTACGGATCCGCCCAAGGCGCTGCTGGCGACGCGTAAGGCGGAGTACGACGTTTAGGAGCCGCGAAAAGCTGACTTGTGCAAAGAGCGCGGCCGAGGCGCCCGGATGGCAAGGGGCGAGGAGCGAGCATGCCCGCCGGTATGTGAGTGACGAGCGACGAGCGACGCTGACAGCCGGGATGGATCGACCGCGCACCTGCTAGAGTTATCTTCGCTGATTCGCAGCTGCGGTGCGCCCAAACTCTGGGCCTCAAGGCGCGGGCGCGGGGCTGGCCGGCTTGGCCGACGGCGCGGCAGGGGCAAGGGATTGTTCGAGCCTCTGCATGGTCTTGCCAAATCTGGTCCAATCGCTTTTGCTGAGGGCGCGCTCGGCGTCTTTCAGTTCCTGTCGAGCTTCTTCCAGAAGCGCCTGCTGCTGGGTCGACGCCTGTGCAGGCAGCGCGGCTTGCGCGGGGGCCTGGCCGAAGAGCGCGTCCAGGGCTTGGTCGAGCGTGGGCTGCATCTCCACCTTGTCGCCCATGGCCACGATGACTCGCTGGATCTGTGGAATGCTGTTGCTTTCCGCCGAAAGATAGACCGGCTCGACGTAGAGGAAGGACTGGGCGATGGGAATGACCAGCAGATTGCCCCGGATCACATGCGACCCGTGCTGGTCCCACAACGAGAGCTGCTGCGAAATGCGTGTGTTCTGATCGATCATGGCCTCGACCTGGATGGGTCCGTACACCACCCGTTGCTTAGGCAGCTGGTAGACCTCCAGCTGGCCGTACTCGGGAACATCGCACTTGGCGGCCATCCACGCGATCATGTTGCCCCGCTGATTGGGCGTGAAGGGCGTCATGAGCAGATACTGCAAGTTCTTGGTGTCGGGCAGGCGCACCAGCACGTAGTAAGGCTGCATCGGAATGGCTTCTCCGGCATACCGTTCCTTGGGCCAGCCCCAAAGGTCCTCCTGGTTGTAGAACACCTGGGGCACCGTCATGTGGTAGGAGGCGTAGATGTGGGTCTGCAACGTGAACAGATCCTCGGGATAGCGCAGGTGTTGCCGGAGGTCGGGCGACATCTCGTTGAGGTCGTGGAACATGCCGGGGAAGGCACGACGGTATGCCGCCAGTACTGGATCGGCGGGATCGGCGACGTAGAAAGTGACGTCGCCCTGGTAGGCGTCGACGATGACCTTCACCGAATTGCGGATGTAGTTGAGGTCGCCCTCTTGGGAGGGTTGCGAATAGGGGAAGTGATCCGACGTCGTGTACGCATCCTGCATCCAATAGAGGCGCCCCTGGCTCAGCACGAGGTACGGGTCGTGATCGAGCCGGAGAAAGGGAGCGATTTTCGAAACGCGCTCCTGCACCCGGCGCCAGAGCTGGATTCGGCTGCCGGCGTTGAGCGCGGAAGTGAACATCAGGTTGACGTCCGACTGAGTCCAACTGAATAGCAGCTGCTTCCAGGTGCTGTCGAACGGAATGCCGCCGTGGCCTGCGTAGTGCGTGTACACATTGCGGTCGCCCTTGGGATAGTCGAATTCCTCGACGTTGGTATGGACGACGCGGTAACCCGGCATGTGCTCGCCGTAGTAGAGCGCCGCCTGCGAAACCTGCTGGCCGTAGTGCGAGACCGGGGGAACGTCGTCGATGAGGTACTCCGGCAAGCCGCCCTGGGCGATGTTCGAGACGAAGCTTTCCACCAGCCCGTAGCCGTGGGTGAACTGAAGGCGCTCGTTGAGCCAGGTCTGCGCCTTGGGCGGAAGCTCACTGGCCAGCTCGCGCGCCGACACCATGACTTGGTGGTAGCCGTCATCGAGATGATAGCGTTCCACGTCGACGTCGGAGAATTGATAGTAGAGGCGGATTTCCTGAGTCTGGCGATAGGTCTGGAGGATGGGGCGCCAATCCCAAAGACGAATATTGCGAATCGTGTCCTGGTTCTGGGCCATGTCGGTTGGGGTCAGATCGGCCAGCCCGGGGTAGTGTTTTTCCTGGACCCGATCGACGCTGTAGGCTTTGCGTGTGAAGTCGATGTTGGACTGCAAATACGGCGTCTCAAGCTTGAGCTCGTTGGGTAGAACCTCGTAGCGTTGCACGAAAGACGGAACCAGCACGACTGCCACGAAATAGAAGAGGGCATAGCCACCCAACCCGTAGAGCAAAAAGGCGAGCCTCCGGACGCGCAGGTACGCGACCACGAGCAGGGTGAGCGCCGCCGTGACCGCCATCATGATATCGAGGGAGATTCGGGTGACGTTGACGTCGGTGTACCCCGCACCGTACACGACGCCTCGGGTGGCAAAGAGCAGGTCGAAGCGGTCGAGGTAGAACCCCCATGTCATGCTGGCAATCACGACCAGAGACAGAATTGCCAGATGCCATCCCACCCGACGTTCGCGCAGAAGGAAACGGTCCCCGCGCATGCTGGCCAAGAGTGCGTAGCCGCCCGCCGTGAGCAGGAGGGTAAGGAACGCGAGCACGGAGAGGACATTGTGTACCAATTGATAGAAGGGCAGTCGGAAGACCAGGAACCCGATGTCGCGGCCAAAGAGCGGATCGACAAGAGCGAAGGAGCCGCCGAAACGGAAGCGCAGGTAACTGTCCCATTCGCCGTAGAACAGAAGGCCCACCGCTCCCGCGATGACGAGGGCCGGTAAAAGAGAGAGCAGCGCGAAGCGAGAGCCGCTAGGTGAATCCAGCAGCCACGCGAGCAGTGGCTGTGCCGGGCGCAGGGTGGCGCGGACCACGATTCCGTTTCGTTTGCGGGACACGAAGGCCAGGTTCAGCCATACGTACAGAAAAGTGACGGCGAAGACCACGGCAAACGAGACCACGCGGACGGCGAGCAGATGCCAGAACACTGCTCCGTAGCCGAGCTGTTTCATCCACAGCCCCTCTTCGATCCACCTGGCGAGCAGGCTGAGGATCGCCAAGATCGCGACCAGTCCGGCGAGCACGAGGTAGACCAGGTTGCGCAAGGTCAGCGAAGGCAGGCGCATTGGCATGGTGGTTCTATACTCACGAGAAGAACGTGCCGCAACCGACGACGATGCATCGACTGCATTCAGCAATGCGGTGCGCCTCAGCCTCCCACCGTAATCCCGCGACAAGCGCAGCGCCCGGCCCAGGGGCAGTTGGCGCTTCTCTTCGAGCGGCGACAGCACTTCCTTTTCGGATCGCTACGCGCGCCTTGCGGCCCGACCGGAACCGGTGTCCCAACCAGGCGACGGTGGCCAAGATCCGCCTGCCAGAGGTTCGCCAACTTGCGATTTGCTGGTCGATGGCTCTCCGGACTGCATCCGCCTGCCGATACCTGATCCAGGTTAGTAGTTACATGCCTTGTACGCGTCCGAATTGGGATCGAGGTTGGCGGCTCCGTCGGAGCACGTCAGACACTGCATACCGATCTTGGTCCCCGCAGCGAGGGGGCCAGCTTGGATTTCGGCTGCGGTGCGCAGGACACTGATCGTCTGTCCGTTGATCGGGCACCTGGTCGTGTCATTGCCGAGCTGCCAGCAATCCGCGTCGACGTTTCCTTGGGTTGCTCCGACGGGGCACTGGGGCATAGAGGCCGAATTCTCTTGGTAGATGATGTTGTTCGGGTTCGCTGGGTCTACCTCGGGAATGCGGTAAACCACGCGACAGTCAGGCTGCAACCCCGGTGTATTGACGTCGGTGTCGAGGAGCGTGTAGCCGACGCACAGGTTTTGTTGGTGCTTGGCCATGGCGTTGCCGATCTTCTGCAGCGAGGCCGAAAAATCAGTCTGGCAGATGCTGAACTTCAGACCGTTGTCGCCGAATTCGTCGACGAACGCGGACATGCGCAGCCCGCCGGTGGCGCCCCAGCCAGCCGCGCTCGAGTCGAACCCGGTGGCAGGATCCGCGCTCGCTGCGGAAGGCATGTGTTGGGGATCGTAACAGACCGGCCAGGAATCGAAGATCCTAGGGTGCGCGGTGTCTTGGATGTTGGGGTTCGGAACCTGATCGATCTTGTAGGTGGCACTTGCCATGTCCGCGTCACTGAGCGGCCAGCCAAAGATGCCTGCCACGAGGATCTGGCCGTCTGGGTCGGTCTTGAGCGACTTGATTTCCTCTGCAAGGTGATGGACGTCTTTGAGCGGGCTGCAGTCTGTCGGAACCGAGGTGTCAGTCGTGCTAGTGCCGTCGGTGGGATTGGGGCATGAGTCCGTCCGGGCCATGCAGTCCGAGAAGGGGTGCGAGTAAGGAGCGTCGGTTGGATACCCCGGAGGAGATTCCGTGAGATTTCTTCCTGCACAAGCATGGGCGCGGGTCGCGCAGCGCAGACTGGCCGATTCGCCGGACAGTCCCGGCAAATCTCCGAACATGCCGTCGTTGGTGGCGGCCGAGCAGTCGTCCTCATCGCTGAGAAAGACCAAGCCGAGGGTGGCGTTGGCGCGCAAGAAGCTCAACTGCTGAGCGTCGTTGCCGACCCCCTTGGCGACCAGCGCCCACTCGAGGGCCTGCAACTGGTGCTCTTCGCCACAGCCCTGAGTGCCGAGATTGGTAGCCAGACAGGCGAAGACCTGGCTGATGTCTCCGGAGTAATTCAGCGCCTGGCCGTGGTTGTATTCCAGCCATTGGGCATCGGGGCTGGTCACACCGCAGCCGGTCGCACCCACCATCATGAACTTTCCCTGGTCTCCCCAATTGCTCCCGCCGTTTTCGGAATTGGGACCGCAGGATCCGCCGTCGTAGGCGCCACCGGTACCAAGATCGCTGTCGATGATCGCGACGCGAAGGTCGGGCAGGGTGCCGTCGTTCGGATCTTTGAGCCCATCGATCAGCCTGGGGAACTGGGCGTTCATTTTCGCGGCCTTGGGGGCCATGGACGGCGAGTTGTCGACCATGAAGACCAGGTCGAGCAGACGGCTCGGGGCCACGCTTATGTAGATATCCGTTTCCTGTCCCACGCCCGCGACGCCACCCGTGGGTGTGCCATTGCTTGTCCCCGACTGGCAGGCCGCGGGAGTCGACAGGCCCGCCGGCCCGAGAAAATCCTCGCAGACACAGAGCTTCTTGCAACTGAGCGGACCGACCACCATGGGGATGCCGCACACAAAACCGGAGACGCACCGCGTGTCGAGAGGATTGCTCGGGTCGCGCAGCTCACCTTCGCAGTCGCTATCCTGGCTGCACTCGGCCGAACAGGTTGGGGAAGTGTCTGACACCCCGGATGCGCCTGGTTGAACCTGTGGCTTGAGGCAAAGCTGGCTCGGGCACTCGCTGGCACTGACGTTGTACACGGTTTGGGCCGGCCCCGTATCCACCGAAAGGTTGCATGGACGTCCGATTCCGCCGGCATTCACATTCCCCGGCAAATTTCCGTCAGAACCTGAGCCGCCGGCCGCCGATCCGTCGCGGGCAGGCACCATGCCACCTGCAGGCCCCGGGCCGCCGGTCCCGTACACTTCCCCGCCGGCTCCCGCAAGGACGCCCGCGCTCCCGCCCGTAGCCTGTCCGCCCGAGCCGCCCAGCACGATGCTCGACCCGCCGCCGCCAGCCGTGCCGTTGGTCGAGCCCGCGCCCCGCTCCGGCCCGCCGTATGGTGGCGTGCGAGAACAGGCGAACCCGCAGGCTACGGCCGCGACGACGACGACACACGGGCGAGCAGTAACACGATGTACGGTGTCCATGGATGATTAGTACTCGAACCGAGCTTTTCCATACAAGAATGCGCCTTGGGTTCGATCATTTCTGGTCTCCTCGATTTCCTTGGAGAATTTTGGCGGCGGTTTTCTGACGCGCAGTGGCCATGGTTAGCATCGAGGCGATTTCGCAGCTACCGGGCGATATCACCCGCGCAAAGGGTGTGGTGACCCAATCGTGGAAGTCGACGCTGCCGGAGTCGCTCACCATCTTTACCGGCGAGGATTGCAGCTACAGGCTCAACAAGGGCGGCACCTACTCGCCATGGGAAGCGTACGAACCACCAAACGAAGTAGGTTGGAAATCAGGGGAGGCATTCGGGGCACGTGCTGAAAATCGTTGCCATCTAGCTCGCGTAGTCGCCCCGCCACAGTCTCGACAGGAACTCGGCCACTGGCAGGATGTCGATTCCGTCCTGGGTCCGACGTGCGCGGGCTTCGGTGCAGACGCAGATGAGCTTCTTGTTCGAGGGCTGGTCAGCCCGCAGCGCGCGCAATCCACGCAAATGGGTATCCTCGGCGTGTGCGGTGGACTTCACCTCGATGCCTACCTCGGCGTCGCCCAGCACGAAGTCCACCTCGATGCCGGCGGCTGTTCTCCAGTACGACAAGCGAAGATCGGGTGCGCGGTAGGCAGCGAACGCCGAAAGCTCGTGGAAGACCCAGTTCTCGAGCGCCTTGCCGAAGAGCTCAGAGCGCGGCTCGATACGGCCCCGCCGCGCCAGTACATTCACCGTGCCAACGTCGGCAAAGTAAAACTTGCGTGCCTGAATCATGCGACGTTTCGGCCGTTTCGTGTAGGCCGGCAAGTAGCGGCCAAGCAAGGTATCGACAAGGATCTGGAAGTACTCCCGCACCGCGGGCGCCGAGACAGCGCACTCACGGGCGATGTTGGCGCTGTTCACGAGCTCGGTATCGGCAAGCGCCGCGGCGTTGAGGAAATCCGCGAAGGCTGGCAGGTTGCGCATCAGCCCCTCACTCGCGACCTCTTCCTTCAAATAGTCGTCGACGTAGGCCGCAAGCAGTCGGCTGGGTGATTCGGAAAGGTAGTGACGAGGCAGTCCTCCGTGATTGAGCGCGCGTAGCAGTTGGAAGTCGCGGCCCAGTTCACTTGCAACGAAGCCGTGCAGCTCGTAGCGGATCGCCCGACCGCCCAGCAGGTTGGCGTGTCCGCGCCGCAGCTTGCGTGCGCTGGATCCGCACAGGCCGAACACGATGCCGCGATTCTCGATGAGCCAGTGGATCTCGTCGAGCAGCCCCGGCAACTTCTGGACTTCGTCGACGATAACCGGGCCGTTGGGTGGCTTGGCGTCCAGTTCTTCGCGCAGCAGCGCCGGGTGCCGCAGGTAGCGCATGTACACGTCGGTCTTGAGGAGATCGAGCCAGACCGCCGACGGGTAGGTGGCGCGCAGCAGTGCGCTCTTTCCAACCTGACGTGGCCCCCACAGAAAGAAGCTCCCCTTGGGGCGTTGTTCGAGGGCTAGACTCCGAGAAACCATAGGATTCTTTTATCATGATAAAAGAAAGTGGAAAATTTCTTCGTAGGCACTCTCCCCGTGCCGAGCCCCTGGTGTGGAGACGATCACCTCGAAGGGCGCCATGATGATCGACTGAAGCGCGGCACCCAAAAATCTCAACCGCCCAGATTTTCAAGCCGATTTCGAGAGCAGCGATCGCGGTCAACGCGACCGTTTCTGCTTATCGTGCGCGTGGAGCATAGTCACGCGCAGGCCGGTGGCCCTTGCCAATCTTGCCTGCCGGTCGTCGTCGGTTATGAAGGCGGGCGCTTTCAAGATGATCGCGGCAGCTACGTGCAGGATATCGAGCGAGCGAGTACCAAGGATGGCTGTGTGCCGACGGCTGATGGATTCAGCCTGAGCATAGACGTCGACCAGATCGTAGAACGGCAGTTCCCAAAGTCCGGCCGAGACGTCGGCCTCCACATGGCCCAGAGCCTGCTCAACGATTCCCATGGGAATTTCGTGGCGAAAGACCTTGAGGTGCCATGCCGTTACCAACTCAACCCTATGCAGATGGGTCAGCACAGCGGGCGGAGCGAACCGCGCGCGCACCCGAAGGGCGTCCGCGCTGTCCGGCTCAGGCAGGTACCACTTGGTGATGATCCTGGTGTCGAAGTACGCCGTCACACGCGCTCTCCGCGCAGCTTGCGAATGATTTCGCTGGGCGTTGCCCTGGTGAGCGTCGCGCCGGACATTAGTTGCTTCATCCTGGTGGCCGAGTCGGGCCAGCGCAGACGACCCTTGGTGTGGGTCGCGGGAACGATGCGCGCGATCACCTTGCCGTGTTTGGTGACAGCAATCTCCTGACCATTTTGCACCTGGGAAAGGACGCTGGCCAAGCCGTGCTGAACCTCGCGTACCGTTGCAGTCTTCATGTTAGACATTATGTCTAACCGTGCGGGAGAAGGCAAGACTCCGTCTAGTGCCAAACAAGATCGTCGAATAGCGAAGGGACTCCGGGAGGTTGGAGGATGTGCCAAGGACAGGACGGGTCAGACCACGCCGTGGTCGATCATCGCGTCGGCGACCTTGACAAAGCCGGCGATGTTGGCGCCGAGCACGTAGTTGGTTGGCTGGCCGAAGTCCTTGGCGGTCTTGAAGGCGGCTGCGTGGATGGACTGCATGATGCCCTTGAGACGCTCGTCGACTTCTTCGCGCGTCCACGACAGACGCATGGAGTTCTGGCTCATCTCGAGGCCCGAGGTGGCCACCCCACCGGCGTTGGCCGCTTTGCCCGGGCCGTACAGCACCTTGGCCTTGAGGAACTTATCCACGGCCTCGGGTGTCGAGGGCATGTTCGCACCTTCGGCGATCACGCAACAGCCGTTCTTCAGCAGAATGTCGGCGTCGTTCCTTTCGATCTCGTTCTGGGTCGCCGACGGAAAGGCCGCGTCGCACTTTACCGACCACGGCCGCTTGCCGGCCACGTACTCGCAGCCGTACCTCTTGGCATAATCCTGGATGCGACCGCGACGCACGTTCTTGAGATCGAACACGAATTCGAGCTTGTCCGGGGTGATGCCCTTCGGATCGTGGATGAAGCCGTCCGAGTCGGACAAGGTCACCGCCTTGGCGCCGAGCTCGGTCAGCTTCTCGACGGTGTATTGGGCCACGTTGCCCGAGCCTGAAACCGTGCAGATCTTGTCCTTCAAGGTTTGGTTGCGCGTCTTCAGCATCTCTTCGGCGAAGTACACCGCACCGTAGCCGGTGGCCTCGGGGCGGATAAGCGAGCCACCCCAGCCCAGGCCTTTTCCGGTGAGCACGCCGACGAACTCGTTCCTGAGGCGTTTGTACTGCCCGAACAGGTAGCCGATCTCGCGACCGCCCACGCCGATGTCGCCGGCGGGCACGTCGGTGTCGGCCCCGATATGACGAAACAGCTCCGACATGAAGCTCTGGCAAAAAGCCATGACCTCGCGGTCCGATTTGCCCTTGGGGTCGAAGTCCGAGCCGCCCTTGCCGCCGCCCATGGGCAGCGTCGTGAGTGAGTTCTTGAATACCTGCTCGAAGCCGAGGAACTTGAGAATGGATAGGTTCACGCTTGGGTGCAGGCGCAGCCCCCCCTTGTAGGGACCGATGGCGCTGTTGAACTCGACGCGATAGCCGCGGTTGACCTGGACCTGGCCCTGGTCGTCCACCCAGGGCACGCGGAACATCAACTGCCTCTCGGGCTCGACGATCCGCTCGAGGATCTTGTGCTGCTCGTACTTCGGGTAGCGCTCCAGCGCGGGCTCCAGGGACTCCAGAACCTCGGACACCGCTTGATGGAACTCCGGCTGTCCGGGATCCCGCTTCTTCACCAGTTCGATCACTCGTTGGGCATAAGACATCTCACTCTCCTCGGTTGGTTGGTCGGCAAAGTTCCCGACTCACGGAATGAACAGTGTGTATCTTGTTTCTTACCAGTATCCGTTGGTTAATTCTACGTAACTTCCAAGTGAACAAAATATGTCCGAAGTATTTCCAATGTTCATGGGCTTCGCCGCCAGCGGTCGAGTCGCCAAACGAGAGTCCGCGGCTCGTTCAGGCGAAATACGGCCGGATTTCTGACGGGCGGAACTAGGCGTGTTTGAGATAGCAGAGCAGCGACTGCTCAATCGTGTCCGCGCTGAGATGCAAATTCGACGAGCCAGAGGCATCGACCGGATCGAGGACGCGCACCACCTCCGCCCACTGGCCCGACTCGGGCAGGACGGCCGTCAGCCGATTGGGCGCTTCTTCGAAGTACCGGACGTTGAGGTTGTCCTTCCCGCGCGGGAATACCGCCACGTACAGGATGTCCAGCTCGATGAGACCGTTGAAGAAGTGCGTGCCCAGAGACACGTCGGGCACCAGCTCCTGATGCATGGCCACGATCTCGCACAGCACCGAGACACCGCTTATCGCCTTGAACGAGACCGGCACGCCCAGCGATGGCGTACTGGTCCCCCAGCGACCCGGTCCCACGAGCATGATGGTTAGCTTGCGGCCACTCTCTGGTTCGCGGGTAAGCCGGCCGATGACCGCGGCAACCTCGTGGCGCTGGCCGTCGCTGAGCCGGCTGTAGGCACTCGGCGATACGTAAATCACCCGATCGATGACGGCCGAGCGTCCCTGGCCCACGATGGCACCGCGCGCCTCCATCACAATGTCCTCGGGCCGCAATGCAGTGCGATCGGGACGTTCGACGGAGCCATCGAGCGCCATGGTCACAGGCCGGCACTGCAAGAGGTTGATGCGGTAGCCGCCGTCGCGCAGGAAGTTGAGCGTGAACTCCATCTCCACCGGGGTCCCGTATGCCGCTTGCAAGACTTGCAGCATCTCGCGCATGTCCGAGGCAAAGGGCGTGCTGTCCAGCAAGCGGTCGAACGTGAGTACCCAGGAAAACACTTCTTTGCCCCGCTCCGACGCCCTGCGAGCCAACTCCTCGTCACGCGATGCGATCGTCGTCAGGGGCAGGCCGGGACAGCGCCTCGCCACGTCCACGAAGTCGTACGATGCGAGTTGGTTGGTCTTCGAGATCGAGCACGTCCACTCGCCGCTGGGCGTGCCGCTTTACGTCGTCGAAGCTGTGCTCGGGTCTCTTGCTCGGAGCATTGAGCGCCACCACGCGCGTGTAGTCGTCGTCCGAGCGATCCACCGCGCGCGTGCCAAGACCGAAGACCAGGCGGACCACGCCCGCCCGCGGATCGATGGACTTGTCCCAGACGTAGGGATTGTAGGATAGCGCCACCCCCGCCACATGTGGGAAGAAAAGCGTGCCGTTCTGGGTTCCCGACACCCGCTGCACCAGCAAGGCCATCTGTTCGTCCTTGGCCAGCACGCCGCGCTCCTTACGATACAGCAGGGCCTCCTCGCTCATGCTGCTGGCGTAAACGCGGCGGACCGCCTGCATGAATTCGTCGATGCGAATGTGCTTTGGCCCTTGGTTGGCGCAGAACACGCTGTCGTACTTGCCTGCGAAGGTGTTGCCATAGGCATCCTCCAGCAGGCTCGACGACCGGACGATGATGGGCGAGTTGCCGAAGTAGTCGAGCATGTTCTGGAAGCGTTCTTGGACGTAGTCGGGGAAGAGACCCATGAACATGCGCTGGCGTGCCTCGGCGGAGCCGTCGAGAAAGGTGTCCGGGTGCTTCTGCTTCTGGCGCAACAGCCAGGCGTGGTTCTGCACGAGGTAGGTGTAGAAGTTCTCCGAGGCGATGTAGAACGAGTCGTGCGGCTCCAGCACCGAGGCCCAGCGCGGACTGGCATCGTTCAGAATCCGGCGCGCCAGCAGCATGCCCACCGCTTTACCGCCGATGAGGCCCGACGGCAGGATGCGCTGACGGATGAGCAGGATGTCGTCCAGGGTAAGGTGCTTCTCGGCCAGCGCGGCCAGCCGCTCGTCCCGCGTGATGCCGATGTGCAGCAGCAGCTTGCGCGCCTCGAGCACCTGCTCGGGCGTAGCCTGGCCACGCTGCTGCGCAGCCAGCACGACGTCTGCTTCTTGGAACGCGCGCGTCCACGAGCCCACCCGATCGCCACCCGGCGTGGAGCCGGCCCAGGGCGTCCTGGCCAACACCTCGGTGGTGATGTGGCTCTCGGTCACCGGCACGAAGGCGTCGCCTTCCCAGGCGTGCAACATATGCATGGTGGGCGAGTAGCGGTGCTGCACCTTGCGCGGATGCAAGAAGAGCTTGTCGTGCAGGCGGTACACGTCCACCAAGATTTGGGTGGTTTGGGCGATGGGCGACGAGGCGTGGAACGAGTGGTAGTTCCGCAGCAGCACGTGATACGCGATGGTATTGAGGGCGAAGAGATAGGGACAGGTCAGCACGAAGAAGTTGCCCAGCATGCGATCGCTGATCCGCTCCAGCGACAGGTCGGACATGCTGTCGAACACGTAGTACGCATCCTCTCCCACCTCCTCGATCACGTCGTGAATCTGGGTGATGAAGGATTCGAAGCCCGCCTCGGTGCTCACCATCCGCACGTCGGCGGAGGCGACCTCGACCAACGGCCGATGCTTGGCGAAGCGAAAGTAGACCAGCCTCCGTCCATTGCGCTGGGCCCACAGGCAGAATGGCTGCACGAAGGCGGCGTAGTCTTCGAGGGAATCCACCTGCCAGACCACATTGTCGCCGGCGCGCAGGCCCGTGAAGACCTGGTCCAATCCGGGAATTCCGGTGCTGATGTGCTTGCGGTCGAAGGGCATGGTTGCGAATTCTACCCCGGGACGCTTCCGGCGACGTAACCATCGCCTTACCCGCGCCCCCCCGCGATCGAGCGCGACCCACCCGCTGTCGATGACACGCGCAGGCCGGGTCAGGGCTCGGTGGGCATGGCCTTCTTGGCAGCCCTAACGGCGCGCAGAACCATGTTCTTGGCTTTGCCGTCGAGACGCACGGCCAAGTTCGAGCTTGTGTGGCGACGGGTCGGGTGCAAAGATTACCGCGTGTTCGAGAGAATCTTGCTCGCTGCCCACAGCTTCGAGGAGGTCGAGGAATTCGACCGCCAGGACATGGTTCGCTTGAGTCTCGAAGAGCGCGTCTCCGCGGTAGAACAATTGAGGAGGACTTGGTTCGGTGAAGCTCCAACTCAATCCCGACTGGACCGAATTCTTGTCGCTACTGATCTCGAAGCGCGTTCGCTTCGTGCTGGTTGGGGGACACGCGGTCGCGGCCCACGGCGAACCAAGACTGACGGAGGATCTCGAAGTCTTCGTCGACCCCACCTTGGCAAACGCCGTCCGGCTTCGTGAAGCCCTGCTGGCTTTCGGCTTCGACAGCGAGGTTCCTTCGGTTGAGCAGCTGGTGGTGCCCGGAAGCATCTGGATGCTCGGGCGAAAGCCATGGCGCATTGACGTTCTGAACAAGATTGACGGAGTGTCCTTCGCCCGGGCCTGGAACGGACGAGCCAAGGCCGACTTCGGCCCTGGACCGCTGTTCCTTATTGGCCGCAAGGATCTCATCGCCAACAAGCGCGCCAGCGGCCGCGACAAGGACCTGCGGGACGTCGCGATGTTGGAGGCGATGACCTCAGCCCGCGCATCGCGGACACGAAGGGCGCGGCGGACAAAGAAACCTCGGGCCTGATAGAATACCGAAGGAGTCGCATGACTGGTATGAAATCCATGAGTTTGCGGACACGACGGGCGAGAGTCTAGATCCGCATCGATGGCGTCCTGGTCATGCCTACCAGGAGACCTTCAGGTCCCAGGAGCCGCGTGACGACTTGGCCCCAGGGTTCCTCGCGCGTCGCAACCAGCAGCTTATAGCCCTGCGACTTCAGCTCCGCGGTGGCCTTTTCGATATTCCGTACGTCAAATTCTATCCACGCTTGCGGCACGGGAAGATTGCTAGGCCATTGATCCGTGCCAAAGCAAGACTCAGCAGCCTGCGCCAACGGCCACAGGGCAAAATGCTTCACGCCATCCAGCGCCCCGGTATGCAGGTAGCCGTTGTCATCTTCAATCAATGGCAGTCCCAGCGCTTCGGAATAGAACTTGCGACTTCCAACCGGGTCGCGAACGATCGGGCCAAAGCCGGCGACGAATAGCACGTCGATGTTCTTCGGCGTTTTCATGGCAGATCTCCTTTGTCTCTCGGGCGGCGCGCACGACTGCCCCATTCAATTCTTGCTGTTCGATGAAGTCGGGCAAACCAAGGGTTCGCCTCCGCCCCCTGATCCCGACAAGATCTTCCTCGTCATCAGGCGCAACCAGAATCGCCGAGTCGAAGAAGTGACGCGCGCGCGATGGGTACCTGTGTATGTCAGCGTAAAGTAGCAGAAAGGAAACGACGCCCACCGTCTGCAACTAGACCCCTTCATGGGGCACATGAAGGGGTCTAGTCGGCATAAGCGCCCTTTTGCCCTCACCAGGGCAGGTGCCGACGCGAGCAGGCAGTGGACGATCCGCATGCATGTCCCGCAAGAGGCGGTGCGCAAGCGCACAGGAACTTGAAACGCCAGGCTGACTCTCGGGGGTACAATGGTCCGCCATGCAGCGAAAGATTCTCTTCGTCGTCCTCGCCGAGGACGTGTGACCACCCCAAGCGACAAACGCTGGCGGAGGCGACTTTGCGGGCAGGCCTTCGGTGCCGCCATGCTGCTGGTGGCATTCGCGGGACAAGCCGCCGTGAAGTCGGCGCCGCCAGCGGTGTGGCTGACCTACGAACGTGCCGCCAATGTGGCCGACTGTCCCGATAGGGAGGCAGTCCTTGATGCCGTGCGCGCCCGACTGGGCTTCGATCCTTTCCGCGAGCCCGCCGAAATCAACATTCGAGCGTCCGTGTTTCGCGACGGCAAAGACCTGTGCGCGCAGATCCTGTGGTCGGATGGGAGCTCGCGAACAAGCGAGCGCCGTTTGGCATCCCATCAGGCGGACTGCGCCGAGCTGGCGTCAGCGATGGAGCTGGCCCTGAGCATTGCCATCGATCCCTTGAGCATGGCGCGGGAGCCGGAATCGTCTGTGCCAGCACCTCGTGTGACCGAGCACGAAGCGGTCGCGGTCGAGACTCCGGCGCCGGACCGATTCACAAGCCGGTACCTCGATGCCGTGGCAGGAACGTCGGGCAACGTTGGCGAAACCGTGGCCCCCACGCTTGGGCTCTTCGCTGGCGTTGGGTTGCGCAGCGAGCACTGGTCACTTTCTTTGGAAGGCCGGGCGGACCTGCCCAGGTCGCGTTCGGCCGGCGGCGGGAGCATCGAGGCCGGGACCCTGGCGGCCACGCTCGCGCCGTGCGTACGCCGGGGGCCGTTGGGCGGGTGCGCGCTAGCCAGCTTCGAGGCGCTGCGCGGATCGGGTCACGACCTCAGCAACGCAACACAAGCAACCAGCCTGTTCTTCACCGCCGGGGCGCGCGCACTGGTCGAGATCCCACTGCAAGAGTCGCTTGCCTTGCGTGCCCATGCGGACGTGACAAGCCCGCTCACCCGCACCAGCCTGAAGGTGGGTGGCAACGAGGTCTGGACCTCGCCGCCCATCACCGTTGCCATCGGCTTGGCTGCTGTGGTGAAATTCAAGTGATCGATCCGACGGCCTCGCCCCAATTACCTGATGTGAGCGCAATCACCGCAGAGGACGCTCTGACGCAGGACGGGTTTTCCGCGGTCTATCGCGTGGAATTTCCGGGCGTGGTCAATTTTCTGCGCCGCCTCGGGGTTCATCCTGCGGATCTCGAGGATCTCACCCACGATGTGTTTCTGACGGCTCTGCGCCGCCGCGACACCTACGACCCCGAACGACCGGTACGACCATGGCTGTTCGGCATCGCCTTCCGCTTGGCCTCGGACTTCAAGCGGCTCATGCGCCACAGCCGCGAGCTGCCCCTGGACCAGACCGTCGAGGCTGCCGACACGCGCCCGATACCGGACGAGGCAGCCGCTCTCAATCAGGACCGGAAGCTCGTACTCGACTCTCTGGCCCGCATTGATCCTGTGCGCCGAGTTGTTTTCGTCATGCACGACATCGAGGGCGTGGCCGCGCCGGAGATCGCGCAGGCCCTGGAGATTCCGCTCGGCACGGCCCATTCGCGTCTGCGCCAGGCGCGCATGGAATTTGCGGCCGCTGTGGCGGCACTTCGCCAAGGAGGTGGACGATGAGCGACTTCGAGCCAGAGCCACTGGCCATCGATCTTTTGCATTTACTCGCGGCGGAGAAGTCTCGGCCTGCACCTCCGGTGTCGATGCAGTCGCGGGTGCTGGAACGACTGGGGGCCGACCTGCTCGCCGACATTCCTTTGTCCGGACCGCCAGGAGGCGGGCCAGTCCTGGCCAGTCCCGTGTGGCGGGTCTCACCCCTGGGCGTGCGACGGCTTCCCTTGACGGTCGGTCTTGTCGCTCTTGGCGGCTTGGGCGGCGCCGGGCTGCAGGCATGGTTACACGAAAAACCACAACCGGTCGCCCTGCCCTTCGCTGCTCCTGCGGCACCGACGCCGGTTGCTGCGCCCATGCCAGAACCTGATGCCCAGGCGGCCGCTGTCTATCCGCACCAGCCCGCCATGGCCGAGCCACGCCGAGTGGCGCCATCGTTGGCCCACAGGCAAGTCGCCGCGGTCCAGCCAGCCACCCCTCCGCGCGACGATTCCGGTTCGGTTGCGCGCGACAACGCATTGGCTGCGGAGCGAGCCTTGCTGGAGCAGGCGCGCATGGCACTGGCACGCCAGCGACCCGCAGATGCCTTGGCATTGTTGTGGCGGCACGCACACGAGTTCGCAGACGGGCGTCTGACCGAGGAACGTGAGGCTTTGACCATCCTATCCCTGGTGGCCAACCAGCAGGTCGACGAAGCGCGTGCAGCGGCAGCGAGGTTCAGACGGAACTTCCCCAGCAGCATGCTCATGCGGTCCATTGATGCAGCTTTCGAAACGACCCCGTAATGGATTTCGCCTTCCCATCCCAATACAGAGACAGAGACTTCTTGGAGGAATACCGATGAAACTGTGTTGGTTGCTTGCGATCCTTGGTCTGCTCGGTGCGTGCGAACACGGAATCAGTCTTGGCGATCCAAAACAAGCCGGCGGGAGCCCAGGCGCCTCCGGTGGCGCGGTCGGCACCGGTGGCACACCCGACAGCTCCGCTGGCGTGGTCGGTACCGGTGGCAAGCCTGATAGCTCCGGCGGCGCGGTCGGCACCGGTGGCACGCTCGTCAGCTCCGATGGCGGGGAGAGTACATGCCGAGCCACGTGCTCCACGCCCGCCGGCACCGTGCAAAACACCTTCTCCTCACAGGAGGAAGTCTATTCCATCTTTGTCGGACAATGGCAGCTTTGCCCGGGCGGCAGTGCCGTGTTCCCCGGCATCCCCTCGGATGTCATTGGCATCGAGTACGACGCTCCACCGGATATGTCGTCGAACGGCAACATGTACTACCTGGTGCAAGGCAGCTCTGGGCCGGTCAGAGGCGTGGGCTTCGACTATCAGCTGACCTACAATCTCTACCCAGAAGGGGGAAGCGCATACCAGCTGGACATGTACCAAAGCGGCGGCTTCGGCACCATGGAGTGGCGGTATTCCCCATGTCCGAAGGAACTGCAGATTCCACAAATGTACGGCAGTGCCAAGGCCCTGCTCATCCCCTTCTAGAGAGCTCGACGGCCACAAACACCTCGGCATAACTGCCGACCCTATGGAGAGTGCGACAATGCGTTCTTTGCGACTATTCCTGGCATTGATGATGGTGGCAGCATGTGGAGCAGACGGGCCGGGGCTCCAAGCAAACGATGCTGCACGGGGCAGCGATTCAAGTGCCAGAGGAGGCTCCGCGGCCGGTACTGGCGGCGCTGCCCTCGCTACTGGCGGCTCGTCTGGCGCTACTGGCGGCTCGTCTGGCGCTACTGGCGGCTCGTCTGGCGCTGGGACAGGTGGCGTTGCGGGTGCTGCCGAGACGGATGCTGGCAGCGCTCCCGACCTCGCGGCCGACCTGCGGCCCGATGTCTCGCCCGATCTGCACGCCGATCTTGTCGAGCCCGACCTGCGGCCCGATGTCCCGACCGATCTTCCGACCGATCTGTGGCCCGATGTCCCGGCGGATCTGGGACCCGATCTTGCGCCCGACCTGCTGCCCGATACCCTGCTCGATGGAAGAGCCGCAGGGGTGGGGTTCACATCCGTCAGTGCGGGCACCGGTTTTGCGTGCGCGCTGAAAACCGATGGCACACTCGCATGTTGGGGCAACAACGAACTGGGCGAGGCTACGCCGCCCGCCGGTACCTTCACCTCCGTCAGTGCGGGCTCCTACTTTACGTGCGCGGTGAGAACCGGCGGCATGCTCGTCTGCTGGGTCCAGAACGATCTGGGCGAGTCTTCGCCGCCGGCCGGTACCTTTGCGTCCGTCAGTGCGGGCCAGTATTTCGCGTGCGGGGTAAGAACCGACGGTACGCTCGCCTGCTGGGGCGGCAACGACCTGGGCGAGGCTACGCCGCCGGCCGGTGCCTTCACCTCCGTGAGTGCGGGCTACTACTTCACGTGCGGGGTAAGAACCGACGGCACCGTCGCATGCTGGGGTAGCGGTCTAGGCCAGGCCACGCCGGCCGGCACCTTCACATCCGTCAGTGCCAGTGCGAGCGAGTACTCTGCGTGTGGCGTGAGAACCGACGGCACGCTCGCCTGCTGGGGTAACAGTCTAGGCCAGGCCACGCCGACCGGTACCTTTGCGTCCGTCAGTGTGGGACAGTATTTTGCGTGCGGGGTGAGAACCGACGGCACCATCACCTGCTGGGGTATGGACGTCCCCGCTGCGCCGCCATCAGGCACCTTCACATCCGTCGCTGCGGGCGATCTGTTTGCGTGCGGCGCAAGAACCGACGGCACAATCGCCTGCTGGGGCAACAACGGCCGAGGCGAGAGCACGCCGCCGGCTCCCTAAGCGGTGTACCTCCCAACTGTCATCGACAAAACCGCAACCCAAGCAAACCAGGATAAGATTCCCGGATGCACAACACACGGCGGGTAAACTTCCCACTACCGGGGCAACTGTGTGAAGGGATTGATCGTGCTGCCGACATTCCTGGCTGTCTCACTGGCATGGACAGCCGGTATGGGTGCAGAAGCCTGCCTTGCCGAAGTCCAGGTCTCGATCCGAAACCAATCCGGGAAAGCCTTGCTCCTCCAGCGGATTGAGATCGTGGGGCCGGCAAAGTTCACCCGAAGTTGCGTGCGCCTCCCTACCACCCTGCTACCGCCGGCGCGGCAACGCTCACGCCTCGCGCGCCAGCGCTTCCAGGCGATCCACGATGTCCTGCGCCGCCCGCGGGCGGGCGAGGCCGCGCATGGCCGCGGCCATGGCGGCTCGCTTCGTTGGCTCCTTCGCGAGGCCGGCGATGGCGGCGGCGAGGTCCTCGGCGCGAACGGTGGCTTGGTCGAGGACCAGGGCCGCACTGGCGCTGGCGAAGCGGGCGGCGTTCTTGCGTTGATGGTCGTCGGCGGCCGTGGGCAAGGGGATCAGGATCGCGGGTCTGCCCGCGATGGCCAGCTCGGCCAGGGTGAGGGCGCCGGCGCGCGCGACGACCAGGTCGGCCTGGCTGTACGCGGTGGCCATGTCGTCGATGAAGGCTTTCACCTCCACGCGCCCGTCGAGGCCAAGCGCGCGGTAGCGTTCCCCAATGCGATCCAAGTCCGTGCTTCCCGTTTGGTGCACCAGTGCGAAGTCCACGCTCGCCGCCAAGAGCGCGGCCGCGGCGGCGGTCACGAGATCGCTCACCGCGCGCGCGCCCTGGCTGCCGCCAACGACGAGGATGCGCAGCTTCTCGCCGGACGGTTCGGCTTCGCGCACGCCCTCGAGCGCGGCCACGATCTTCTGGCGCACGGGATTGCCGAGCGGCGCGATCTTGCGCGTGGGGAAGAACCGACCCGCGTCCTCGAAGGCGATGAACACCGCGCGCACCAGCTTGCCGAGCACGCGGTTGGTGATGCCGGGCACGCTGTTCTGCTCTTGAATCGCGGTCGGGTAGCCGAGCAGCGCGGCGGCCATGACCATCGGGCCCGAGGCGTAGCCACCTACGCCCAACACCACGCCCGGTTTGAATCGCCGCAAGATCGCCACCGACCTGACCATGGCCAGCGGCACGCGCACCAGGCCGCGCACGGTGCCGGCCAGACCTACGCGCTTGAGCCCGCTCACTTGCAGGGTTTCGAGCGCATAGCCGGCGGCCGGCACGGCGCGGGTCTCGATGCCTCGGCTCGTGCCCACGAACAGCACCTCCCCGCCCCCGCGCCGGATCACCTCGTCGGCAACCGCAATGCCGGGGAAGAGGTGCCCGCCGGTGCCGCCGCCCGCCACCAGCAGGCGCAGCTCAGCGGACATCGACCACGACCCGCACGTCGTCCGCGCCCGTGCGCCGGTTCTTGGACCGGCTGCGCACCGTGCGCAGGGATTGCCACAGGGTCATGCGGGAGGGCTCGGGTGCGCGGGTCGAGATGTTGGCCAACACGCCCGCCATGAACAGGCTCATGACCAGCGCCGTGCCGCCGTAGCTGACGAAGGGCAGGGGCAGTCCCTTGGTCGGCAGGAGCCCCAGCACCACGCACATGTTGACGATGGTCTGCAGCCCGAAGAGACACGTGATGGCGAAGGCCAGGTAGCAGCCGTAGGCGTCGCGCGCGCGCAGGGAGGCGCGCAGCCCGCGCCACACCAGCAGCGCGAAGGTCGCCAGCACGGCCATCATGCCGATCAGACCCAGCTCTTCGCCGACCACGGCCAGGATGAAGTCGGTGTGCGCCTCGGGCAGAAAGAACAGCTTCTGGTGGCCCTGGCCGAGCCCTTGCCCCCACACCCCGCCCGATCCCACGCTGATGAGCGACTCGTAGAGCTGGTAGCCGGTGTTACGGCGGTACTGCCAGGGATACAGAAAAGCCAGCAGGCGTTTCATGCGCCAGGACTCGCCGGTGATGAACACCTTCCAGCCCACCGGCGCGGCGATCAGCACGGAAATCAGGATGTAGCTCGTGCGCGTGCCGGCCACGAACATGAGCCCGAGCGCGGTGACGCCCATGATGACGGCGGTGCCGAGGTCGGGCTGCTTGAGCAGGAGCCCGAGAAACACCCCGGTCATGATGAGCGGGGGCAGAAACCCGATGGAGAAGTCACGCACCTTCTCGGCCTTGCGGGCGAGCAACACGGCCAGGTAGAGCGCGAGCGAGAACTTGGCCAGCTCGGACGGTTGGAAGGACAGCGGCCCCACGCGGAACCAGCGGACCGCGCCGTTGATGGCCGGCCCCAGCTTCAGCACCGCCAGCAGCAGCGCCACGCTCAGGAAGAGCAGCGGATAGGTGATCTTGCGATACACCGAGTAGTCGAGGCGCGCCCCCACGTAGAACGCCAGCAGCCCGACGGCGGCGTAGGCGGCCTCGCGCTTGAGGAAGTAGGTCCAGTCGCCGTAGGTCTTGGCCGCGAACACGGCCCCGGCCGAGAACACCATCACGATGCCGAAGCCGGTCAGGGCCAGGACCGCGCTCACCAGCCAAACATCCGGGCCTTCGGAGGTGACCGCTCGCTCGCCAAGCTCGGCGCCGAGATCGCGCTTGCGCCGCGGCCACCAGGAGGCGATGCGTTCGCGCAAGGCCATCAGTCGATCTCCGGATCGAGGGGGATCTTGTCCGAGGTGCTGGTGATGAGGACCTGCACCGCAGTCCGGTAGACCTGGGCGCGATGGGCGTAGTCGCGAAACATGTCGAAGCTGGAGCAGGCCGGCGACAGCACCACCGCGTCCCCGCGCTCGGCCAGACCGGCCGCCAGCTCGACCGCCTCGTCCATGTCCGTCGCCAGCTCGACCGGCACCACCTGCGCGAGCACGGCCTGGATCTTGGGCGCGGCCTCGCCGATGAGCACGGCGGCCCGGCCGTATCTTCTCATGACCTCGGCCAGCGGCGCGTACGAGCCGCCCTTGTCCCTGCCGCCCGCGATCAGCACGACCTTGCGCGGGAACCCGTCCAGTGCGGCCACCACGGCGCCCACGTTGGTGCCTTTGGAATCGTCGTAGAACTCGATGTCGTTGAAGTCCCCCACCAGCTCCATGCGGTGGGGTAGCGGGCGGAAGGCCACCAGGGCCTGGCGTGCCTCGGCCGGCAGAGCGCCCTGCAGGCGCGCGGCCACCAGCGCGGCGAGGGCATTTTCCTGATTGTGCCGGCCAACCAAGCCGGGCAGTTGCGCGGGATAGTACTCGATGGGACCGCCGGCAAGACGCACGCACAGCGAGTCGCCGTCGATCCAACCGCCCACGCCGAGCGCGCGATGGGTGGAGATGAGCACGCACCGGCTCTGAATGCTTCGCGCCGCGGTCTCGACGTTCGGGTCGTCGATGTTGACTACGGCGAAGTCCGACGCGGTCTGCGCGGCGAAGATGCGCTGTTTGGCGGCGATGTAGCCCGCCAGATCGGGGTAGCGGTCGAGGTGGTCCGGCGAGATGTTGAGCAGCACGGCCACCTGGGGCCGGAAGGTGCGCGCGGTTTCGAGCTGGAAGCTCGACGCCTCGACCACGCAGATTCCGCCCGGGCGCGCCGCGCGCGTGCCCAAGACCTCGGCCAGCGGCGTGCCCAGGTTGCCGCCCACGAAGGTGGGCCTGCCGGTGGCCGCCAGCATCGCCCCACACAAGGTCGTGGTGGTCGACTTTCCGTTGGTGCCGGTAATGGCGACGATGGTCGATTCCACGAACCACGAGGCCAGCTCCAACTCGCCCGTCACGAACACGCCCTTTTCCCGCGCGGCGTCGATCTGGGGCATGGGAGGCACGCCTGGGGAAAGCACGATCATGTCCTGCGCGGCGAAGAGCCCGGCGGGATGGCCGCCCAGCTCCTGGTGCACGGTCGCGGGCAACAGGGCCAGCGCCGAGCGCAATTCCGTGGTGTCCTTGGCATCGTTCACGGTCACGCGCGCGCCCCGCGTGGCGCACAGGAGCGCCGCCGCGATCCCCGACCGGCCGAGACCGACCACCAGGACGCGCTTGCCTGCCAAATCGCGCAGAGACGACTGCATCAGCGAACCTTCAACGTGAGGAGCAGCCCAACGATGGCGCAGAAAAAGGAAACGATCCAGAAACGCACCACGATGCGGGATTCCGGCCAGCCCTTCTTCTCGAAGTGGTGGTGGATCGGGGCCATGAGGAAGATGCGCCGCTTGGTCGCCTTGTAGTAGCCGACTTGGATGATGTCGGACAGCGCCTCGACCACGAAGACACCGCCGAGCAGCGGCAGGGTCAGCTCGGTCTTGGTGGCCAGCGCCACGAAGCCGATGGCGCCGCCCAGGGCCAGGGCGCCCACGTCGCCCATGAAGACCTGGGCCGGGTGGGTGTTGAACCAGAGGAACCCAATGCCCGCGCCGCCGATCGCGCCGCAGAACACCGCCAACTCGCCCGCGCCCTTCACGTGGGCCATGCCCAGGTAGTGCGCGATGTTGAAACCGGCCAGGGTCTGTCCGGCGGCGTAGCACAGCAACATGTACGCGAAGGTCGTGACGATGACCGGCCCGATGGCCAGGCCGTCGAGACCGTCGGTGAGGTTGACCGCGTTGGAGGTTCCCATGACCACGGCGACAAGGCCGACGGTGGCATAGAGCAGGAGGGGAATCTGGATGTGGTGGTGCTCGAAGTTGAGCAGGGGCACGGCGAGACGCTGGCGAATGTCGGGATCGAGGCCACCGCCATAGAACAGCCAGCCCACCGCCACCGCCCCTATCAGGAACTGCACCAACAGTTTCAGCTTGCCGGACACGCCGCGCTTGTTGTTCTTGGTGATCTTGAGGTAGTCGTCGACGAAACCCAAGGCCCCGTAGCCGACGGTCACGAAGAGCGCGGGCCACACCAGGGGGCTGGTGAGGTCGCACCACAGCACGGTGCCGGTGACCAGGGCCATGATGATGAGCGCTCCGCCCATGGTCGGGGTGCCCTGCTTGCTGGCGTGGCCGGCCGGCCCATCCTCGCGAATCACCTCGCCGAGCTGGCGTGCGCGCGCCCGCCGGATGAACCAGGGCGCCACCAGGAAGGTGATGGAAAGCGACGTCAGCGTGGCCAGCATGGTGCGCGTCGAGACGTAGCGGAAGACGTTGAACGCCCCGATTTCCCCGCGCAATCGCTGAAAGAGGTGGAATAGCATGGTCTACCTTCCGAGCTTTCTTTCGAGCCCATCGAGGGCTCGCTCCAGGCGCACTGCGCGCGAGGCCTTCACCAGCACCCAATCCCCCGGTCGCGACCATTCGGCCACGGTAGCGGCAGCGAGCTCCGGATCCAGCGTCGCGAGCACCCGACTTCGGCGCAACCCGGCCGCTCGAGCACCGGCCGCCAAGTGCGCCGCCAGTTCGCCCACCGCGACCAAGCCGGCGAATCCCATGCGGACGACCTCCTGGCCAAGCTCCTCATGGGCCTTGGCCGCGTCGGGGCCGAGCTCCAGCATGTCGCCGAGGAGCGCGTAGGCGCTGCCGCCGGCGCCCGCCGATCTGGCCACCGTGCGCAGGGCGGCCAGCATCGAGGTCGGGTTGGCATTGTAGCAGTCGTCCATCACTCGCCGGCCGCCCAGGACCTGGACCCGCGAACGGTGCGGCGGCAAGGCGGCGTCCTCCATACCCTTGGCCGCAGCGAGAATGGGAACCTGGCACGCGGAAGCCACCGCGAGGGCGGCGGCAGCATTGCGCGCGTTGTGCTCGCCGGCGAGGGGCAGGCGCAAGGTGACCGGGGTGTGGACCACCGAGAACCGGACCACCGAGCCGTGCTCGCCTGCGGGGATGCACTCGAGGATGCGCACGCGCGCGTTCTCGGGTCGCTGGCCGAGGGACGCGAAGCGCAGCTTGCGCTCCTCGGGCAGGTGGTGCGCTTCGTGTTCGAGGAGCGCGTCGCCGGCCGGCAGCACCGCAACGCCACCCTCGGCGAGACCGTGGAATATTTCGCCTTTCGCGCGCGCCACCTCCTCGATCGAGCCCAGACGTTCGAGGTGCGCGCCTGCCACGTTGGTCACCACCCCGATGTGAGGTTGAGCGATGTCGGCTAGATACGCGATCTCGCCGCGGGCCCGCATGGCCATTTCCAGGACCCAGAAGTCTTCCTCCTCGGTCGACTCGAGCACGGTCATGGGAAGGCCGACGTCCGTGTTGAGGTTGCCCCGGGTGCGCAGGACCGGGCCCGCGGCCGAGAGCGCGGCGGAAATCAGCTCCTTGGTCGTGGTCTTGCCGTTCGATCCGGTGACCCCGACCACGCGGCCCTTGAAACGTGCGCGCACCGCCCGCGCGAGATCCCCGAGAGCGCGGCGGACGTCGCTCACCGCGATCGCGGGTACGGCACCGCAATGCGCGGGCTTGCCCCGACCCGCAGCCACCACCAGGGCCGCGGCGCCACCCTTGGCGGCGGACGCGCAGAAATCGAATCCGTCCACGCGTTCTCCGGCCAGCGCGAAGAACAGCCTGCCCGGACCGACCTCGCGGCTGTCGATGGCGACGCCGGTGAAGGTCGCGCCCGGATGTTCGGATTCGACCAGCATGGTTCCCCCCATCGCCGCGCAGGCCCAGGCGATCGGCCTGGCCTTGGGGGACGGATTGACGGCTTCGCTCACGCACCCCTCCGAGCGGCGAAGGCGACCGCCGCGATCTCGCGGTCGTCGAAGTGAATCTTCTCGCTGCCGAGGATCTGGTAGTCCTCGTGCCCCTTGCCCGCCAGGAGCACCACGTCCCCCACGCGCGCCAGAGCCACCGCGCGGGAAATGGCGGTCGCGCGGTCGGGCTCGATGTGAAATCCCGCCTGGCCTCGCCCGAGCTCGGCCGCGTTGCGCTCGGTCTTGCCCGTGCGGCGCATGCCCTCGAGAATCATTTCGATGATCGACTCCGGCTTTTCCGTGCGCGGGTTGTCGGAGGTCACGATGGCGATGTCGGCCCGCCTGGCCGCGGCTTCGCCCATGAGCGGTCGCTTGCCGCGATCGCGGTCGCCGCCGCAACCGAAGACGCAGATGAGGCGGCCCCTCACCAGCGGTCGCAAGACTTCGAGGGCCCGTTCGAGGGCGTCCGGGGTGTGGGCGTAGTCGACCACGCACAGCACGCCGGCTTCGTTGGCTACGGTTTCGAGCCGGCCCGGGACCCCGTGCAGATGGGCCACCCCTGCCGCGATGGCGTCCGCGGAGATGCCGAGCCCGAGCGCGATCCCCACCGCGGTCAAGATGTTGGCCAGGTTGAATTCGCCGACCAACGGCGAGACCAAATCCAGTGACCCCGTCGGCGTGGCGAGGCGCACGAGAATGCCGCCCGCGCCGAGCTGCCGCTCCAAGACCGCGACGTCCGCGCCGCGATCCCGCCGGGTCAGGGTGAGCGCTTGGCAGCTCGCCTCGCGCCGCATGGCCAAGCCCTGCTCGTCGTCGACGAAGAACACGCCCACCCCCTGCCCAGGCACCATCAGTTCCTGAAACAAGACACGCTTGGCCACGAAGTAGCGCGCCATGGTCTCGTGGTAATCGAGGTGATCCTGGGTGATATTGGTGAGGGCGGCGACGCGAAACCGGCAACCAGCCAGGCGGCCCTGTTCGAGCGCGATGGAGGAAGCCTCCATCACCACGTCGCGCGCGCCCCCTTGCCTCATCTCGGCCAAGGTGGCGTGCAATTCCAGCGCGCCCGGCGTGGTCAGCGACGCTACTTTTTGCCTTTCGCCGAAGCGGTATCCCAAGGTGCCGATCACGCCCGCCCTGCGACCGGCCGCGGCCAGGATGGACTCGACCAGATAGGTCGTGGTGGTCTTGCCGTTGGTTCCTGTCACCGCGGTCAAGGTCAGCGCCGGGGCCGCCATGTAGCGATTGGCCGCCACGATGCCGAGAGCCCGCCGTGCGCTCGGTACCAGAATCAGAGCGCTCTTGCTCGCGAGATCGTCGCCCGGCGCGCCCTCCGCCTCGGTGAGGATGGCGACCGCGCCGTTGGCCAGGGCCTCGTCGATGAACCTGCGCCCGTCTTGCTTGGTGCCTGGAATCGCCACGAAGAGATCGCCGGCGCCAACCCGGCGGGAATCGTCACGGACCTCGCCGATCTCCAGCGTGTCCTCGCCCGACACGATCCGCGCGCCCTCCACGTTCTCGAGCAATTGCGAAAGTCGCGCCATGGGATCTTCTAGCCGCCCCCTCGCTGGAATGAAACCCGGCATACCGTGCCCAGGCCCGCCAAACCAGGTTTGGGTGATTGACTGGTTGCCAGGCCGCTACCCGAGGGAATGAGCTCGACGCCCGCCTTGCGCGCGGCGTGTATGGCCTCGCCCATGCTCATCCCGGTGAAATCAGGGACAGCCGCCTGCCCGCGGCCCTCCTGCGCCGTTGGTGCTTCGCCATCGTCGCTCACCGCGCCCTCTTCAGCATCGGCGTCCTCGCTTGCAACCAGGGCTGCCGGTTCGTCGAGTCCGGGTCCTTCGGGCTCGGCTTCCACGCGCGCCGGCTTGGACTCGGGCTTGCCGGGTTTGTCGACCTTGGCAAGGACGGGTTGGGAGGGCGGCACGCCGAGGTAGCGCAGCGCGGTCTCGGCGATGGCCTTGAACGCGGGCGCCGCCACCACGCCGCCGTAGTGGATCCCTTGCGGTTCGTCGATCATGACCGCGATGACCAGGCGAGGATTGTCGGCGGGCACGATGCCGACGAATGAGGCGAGATACTTCGACGGATCGTAGCGGCCAGCCGTCACTTTCTGCGCGGTGCCAGTCTTGCCGGCCACGGGGTAGCCCGGGATAGCCGCAGCCTTGGCGGTACCATCCTGGGTCACGCCCTGCATGATCGCGAGTAGCGTCCGAGCCGCCTTTTCGGATATCACGCGCCGCTCGCCGCGTGCTTCCTGCGACGGCGCCACCGGCTCCAGTTTGCCGTCGGGGTCGATGTAATGGAGCGCGATGCGCGGCGGGTGATAGACACCGTCGGCCGCGATGGCGGCGAAGCCGGCGGCGAGCTGCAACGGCGTCACGGTCAGCCCCTGGCCAAAGGCGTGGGTGGCGAACTCGATCTCGCCCCAGCGCGAAACCGGGCGCAGGATTCCTCGCCGTTCGCCGGGCAACCCGATGCCAGTCGGTCGACCGAAACCGAAACGATCGAGCGCCTTCCACAGGGCTTCCTTGCCGAGGCGCCTGGCGATCTTCACCGTGCCGATGTTGCTCGAGTACTTGAATACCTCGGCCGCCGTCAGTACGCCGCGGGGGTGGTCGTCGCGGATGTGGAACTTGCCCACCGTAAGCTGCCCCATCTGGCAATCGAACCTGTCTTCGGGCTTGACCTTGCCGGCGTCGAGGGCCGCGGCGAAGGTGAAGGTCTTGAGCGTCGAGCCGGGCTCGAAGGTATCCGAGATGGTGCGGTTGCGCGCGCCGCGCTTGACCGCGTCCGCGGGATCGTTGGGGTTGTAGGTTGGCACGCTGGCCATGGCCAGAACATCGCCCGTGCGTGGGTCGATCATCACCGACATGCCGGCCTTGGCGTTATGCTTCTGCACGGTCTCGGCGAGGATGCGCTCGGTTTCGTAGGTCAGGTAGCGGTCGAGGGTGAGCACCAAGTCCTTGCCGGCCGACGACGATGAATCGATGGTGCCGTCGACCAGCAAGTCGCGTCCCAGGCGATCGTGCACGCCCACGAACTCCATGCCCGTGCCCCGCAAGGCCTTGTCGAACCCCAATTCCACGCCCTCCAGGCCCTTGCCGTCGAGGCCGGCATGTCCCACCACGGTCGCTGCGAGAGCCCCGTTGGGGTACACCCGACGCGGCTCCTTGCGCATGCCCACGCCGGGCAGCTTCAGGGCCGCCACGGCCTTGCTCTCGTCCGGCGACACGCGTCGCTTGACCCAGGCGAAATACTGCTCGCGCTTGCCCGCCAGGTTCTTGTCCAGTTCGCCCGCGTCCATGCCCAGGGCTTGGGCCAGCTTGCGGCTCCCGTCCGGCACGTAGGCCAGCTGGCGCGGGTTGCAGTACACCGAATCCAGTTCCGCCGTCGAGGCCAGCTCGTTGCCCTTGCGATCGAGGATGCGGCCTCGGCGCGGAGCGATCTCGATCTCTCGCAGGTAGTTGTTCTCGGCCCACTCGCGTAGTTGCGCCGATTCACACACCTGGAGCTGGAACGCGCGGCGACCGACCAGATAGGCCAGGGCCAGCATGCCAAGGCCCAGCAGAATCACGCGCACCTTGGTCCATGTTGTCCTCATGGCTTGCCCGCCTCACCCACCAACCCGCTCGCCGCACTCGGGTTCGGCGTGCGCGGCTTCGAATGCGGGCGTGCCGCGCGCCGCGCCGCCGTAGCCGGCGGGCTCTCGATGCGGCTTTCCTTACCCGCATGAATCTCCGCTGGCGCCGGCGGCCTCATGCCGAGCTGCTCGCGCGCGATGGCGATGATGCGCGCGGGATCCTTGAGCATTCCGACCTCGATCTCGAGATGGCGGCGCTGCTGGGTCAACTCGCGGAAGGTCCGCTCCTCCTTGCCGAGCGCGATGGCGACCTCGATGCGCTTGGCGTGAACCGCTACGTGCGCGGTCGCGCCCAGGGTCACTCCCATCACGACCAGGCCAATCACCCCGAGGCTCAGCCTTTGTCCGGCCCCGGCGGATTCGACCACCGCCTTGGTTTCGGCGACGGGAGGGGTCATGACGGCAACCTCTCCGCCGCGCGCAGCTTGGCCGACCGCGCGCGCGGATTGCGTGCACGCTCCTCCTCGCTGGCGGTGACCACGTGCTTGGTGAGAATGCGCAAGCGCGGCTCGACCGAGGATTCACGTCCGGCCAGCGCGCGGAACCTGCGCTTGACCATGCGGTCCTCGAGGGAATGGAAACTGATGACCACGAGGCGCCCGCCGGGTCGCAGACACCCAGGCGCGACGGCCAAGAAGCGCTCCAGCTCGCCCAGCTCGTCGTTGAGGGCGATACGTAGGGCCTGAAAGGTTCGCGTGGCCGGATCCTTGCCGTGCTCGCGCCTCGGCACGGCCCGGGCCACGAGATCGGACAAGGCGCCGGTCGTTGTCAGGTCCTCGCGCGCCCGGGCCTCGACGATGGCCCGGGCGATCTTGCGGGCAAAGCGCTCCTCGCCCAGATCGCGCAGGATGCGCTCGATCTCGTCCTCGTCCGCACGGCGCAAGAAACCGGCCACGGTTTCGCCTTGGGACTGGTCCATGCGCATGTCGAGGGGACCGTTGTGACGGAACGAGAACCCTCGCCCGGAGCTATCGAGTTGCACGGACGAGACCCCCAGGTCGACCAGGCAACCGTCGATGAAAGACGCGCCGGCTGCCTCCAAGATGGCGTGGATCGAGCCGAAACGCCCGTGCACGAGCGCGACTCGGTCGCCAAACCGCGCCAGGTTGGCGCCCGCGCGATCGAGGGCCTGCTGATCCCGGTCGATGCCAACCAGTCGTCCATCGGGCGACGAGCGCTGCAAGATCGCGGCGGCATGCCCGCCCAGCCCCACCGTGGCGTCGCAGTACGCACCTCCAGCCGTGGGCGCGAGGAAGTCCATCGCCTCATTCAATAGAACGGGCGCGTGGCCAGTATCGCGAGCGAGCTCGGTGGTCATGGATGGCGGATTTGGTCGGCCGGCAACTGAGACTCACTGTTCCAAACCCGTCGGTGCGGGGAGAAATTCCGCAGCCCCGACGGAATAGGTAGCCATTGAGGACAGTTCATTGCAGGCGCACGAAGCGCATCCATTCTCCAACCGCCACCCACCAAGTCAATTTTTTGAATGGTGATATTCCCTAGTAATTGCAGGCAGATTGAGTGCTACTTTGGCCCTTCGACAGGCCCACGCCGGAGGAATTTAGCCATATCATGCGTAATATTGCAAACATATAATATGGCAAACAATATGTGTAACCCCGCTTGACTAAAGGCTTCTTTTGAGCGATAACGCACGTGTCAAGGAATGGTTCAGCCAGGAGAGCCAGGATAAGGAGTGGTCGTCAATGGAAGCGAGGTTGTTCGAGCTTGACGCAAAGATGGGGGTGCTTGCCGAGAAGGCGAGCAGTTTCCCCGACAAGGTTACGAGCGACTACCAGTACAAGCTGGACATCTCGTGGCTCTTCCACGACAACGCCCTCGATGGCGTCGTGCTTTCGTATTCCGAGCTGAAAGCCGCCATCGACCAGCGGATCATCAGCGACGTTTCCCTCATACCGACCTACGAAGAGGTCCGTACCCACAAACAGGCGGCGGACTACCTGCGCGAGTTGGCCCGTTCCAAGAAGCCGCCGGCTGTCGATATCGAGTTCATCCGCAAGCTCTACGCCATGGTAACGCCCGATGCGGCCGCCAAGGGCTGCCCCTATCGCAAGGAAAACCCCCTGCACCGGCTCTACTACCACGAGATTTGCCCGCCCGAGAAGATCGTCTACCAGATGCGCAAGCTCGGTGAATGGCTGGAGTCGTCCGAGTTCGATTCGCTCCATCCCGTGGTCGCGGGGACCCGCCTGCAGCTCAAGCTGCTGCGCGCCTATCCGTGGACCAAGAACACCGGCAAGGTCGCAAGACTGCTCACCAACTACGTGCTCCTGCGCGCGAAGTACCTGCCCGCCATCATCCATTCCATCGACCGGCAACGGTACTACGAGGTGCTCCGCCACGACAACGACGGCCTGCTCGGCCTGGTGGTCGAATCGCTCGAGAACAGCATCGACACGACGACCAAGTTCTTCGACGAGCTGGGCGGCCTCAAGGCTCGCCGGGCCAGCTAGCCCCGGTTTCTGGTATCCAGCCGGGGTTGGCGTAAGATCCTCTGGAAGGGGCCAGCGCCGGAGGGCGGCGGGCGAAGTCGGTCGACTGCGAGAGATGGCCCTTGTCACCGCTCCGGGGGACGCGTCAGGGCATGAACACACTCGCGGATCAGGTTGTCGAATTCACCATCACCCTGGTGCGCGCCCTCGGCCGGGTGGCGCAATTCGACCCGGCAAAACCAAACTTTCCGCGCTTGCGGGCTCGCCTCCTCAAGGAACTTGGGCGCTTGCACAGGACGCAGCCGGAGATCGGTTATGTCATCGGCCCACCCGCCGTGGCTGGCGGCCCTGCGGAGATCTGGGTTGACGGCACCTCTCCCCAGCGCACCGAGCTGCGCCGCATCGTCGGCTCATCCATCGGCGGCGCCTTCATCTTGCAACTTCTCGAGTACTTGCAGCAGCGCGGTCTCGTGGCGTTGGCCTTTCCCCGCGGCCTGACCGAGCCCGAGTGGAACGCCTTCCTGGAAATCGCGACCGTGCCTCCGGTGGACAAGTCTCCGGCTGGCGAGGGGCGCCGTCTCGCCCGTGCCCTGCTCGACAAGAAGATCGCGCACGTCTCCATCGTATGCGAGGCCGAGCAACCGCCCGCGCAAGGCGACCTGCCCTGGTACGTCCGCCTGGCCTGTGCGCGGCTGGCGCATGATCTGCGCGCAGCGGTCACCATCGGCACCACCAAGCCGGCCGCCTTGCTGGAGCAAAGCGAAAGCCTGACTGCCGGCATGGCCTATTCCTACTTTCGCAAGTTCGACGTGCTCCGGCAGATGCTGTTTCACTGCAAGATCGTCGACGAGTTCGTGCGCGACGTGCCGGCGCTGCGCCAGGTCCGCGCGCTCGATGTCATGGTGCTCGGGCTACCCGTTCCGGCCCTCCATGGAACCACGGCGCTCATCTTCAAGGAATTGGGTGTCGCGAACGAAGCGTCATCGGAGCCGGCCGCATCGGTACTGCGCGCCATCACCGAGCGCTTGCTCAAGATGCCGCCCGCGCGCCAAGTGGACGAAACCCTGCGTGCGATGTGCCGGCGCAAGATCGTGCCCATTACGCGCCTTCCGGTCGAGTTGCAGGAGTGGGTGCTGGCCGAAGCCTGGGTCGAGGGCATGGTCACCAATCCAGGCCTGGAGCCACCCAAGGGCAGCGCCGGGAGCAATCCTGTGCGGATCCTGCAAAAGGGAGCGCGCCACGCCTTCACCCAACACCTGCCCGTGCAAGCCACCAGCATCCTCGAGATCATCAAGATCACCGCGCCCAAAGCCGTGGCCGAGGTATTCGACGTCCCGACGGTCGAAGCGGTGCTGACCGAGTTCCCCGACAGCAACGACGACCGTCGCGCGCTCCTTACCCTGCTCGATCTGGGCGGCGATATCGCGGCTGATTCCGTCGCGTCCGTGGTGGCCGCTGGCGAAACCAAGATTAGCGAGGCTGCGGCCTGGATCCTGACCGAGATGAAGAGCCGCGGTGTGGCGGCGGCCTTGCGAGTTCTCAATCGGGACATCGAGAAGGAGGAGACCGCGCGCATGCTCATCGCGTGCGTTTCCGGCAAGGCGCCGGAAAGCGCGGCCCCGGCCTTCGTTCACCAGCTCCAACACAAATCCGGGCGCGTACGGCGCGATGCCTTGACCGCGCTGGCGTCAGCCAGCCCGCGAGTCGCCGAGGCCCACGTCGCGCTGGCGCTCGGCGATCCCGATGAAAACGTGCGCATCCGCGCGCTGCTCCTTTGCGCCAACACCGGCGTCGGTGGCGAGAAGATCATTCCCCGCGCCATCCAGCTCGTGGCCAAGGACGCGCGCGGAGCGCCGCCCCAGGTGGTGCGCGCCGCCATCGAGGTCGTCGTGCGCCGCCGCGAGGCGGGTGCTCTTCCCATCGCCGAGGCGGAATTCGCCTTGTGCCGGCTGGCTACGCCCATCGGGTTCTTCGGTCGCCTGCTCGGGCAGAAGTCGCCCCCGGCCGCGGTCATGGTGACCGCCACCGCCGCGCTCGCCCGCCTGGGCACGGATCGCGCCGAGAAGCTGCTCACCCGCCTTGGCCATAGTAAGGATCCGGACATCGCGCAGGCGGCGCGGCGCGAGCTGGATCACAAGGGTGGCCGCGCCCCCATGACGCCCATGCCCCTGACGGACAGTAGCGTTCTCCACGTCGGCAAGCGACCTCCCTCGTCAGGATAGGCCCCAGCAATCCAGACTTCGATGCCGCTCACTAAGTTATGATGCAGCAATAGTCGTGCTGCGGCCTGCGCAAACCGCAGTTCTTGATTCTCGGTTGGATGAGGCCAAGTGTTCCGTTGGAGAACGAGCTTGGTATCATGAAGGTAAGGAGCCCCATGCGCAGAATCCTCGTTGTCATCTGCATCATCGGATCGGCAGGCGCCTGCGTAAATCTCGGCAAGCCGGAAAAGGTAGCCGAGTGCGCGGCCAACGGCACTTGCGTGAACAACACCATCTACGACGGTGGAAGGGATGCGCCTGCCGCCAATTCTGAAGCGGGTTCCACATCTGTCGACGCTCCTCGCGTGGATGCGAAAGCGCGGGCGCTCGATGGAAGCCCGGTAGGCAACGACGCGGCTCCAGTCGGTCCCGAGCTCGACGCCGGCCAGCTTCCCGACCTGCTTACCGCGGACACACCGGCCATCGAGGATGGACCGCAACCCGATGTCCCGGTGGTGTTTCCGGATGATGGACCCACGGACCCTCCCGCCGCGCCGCGCGATGTCGCCGCCGGGATATGCGCCCCTGGCGGCGTGGTCCAGCCGGCCGGCACCGTGTGCCGTCCGGCCGCCGGCCCGTGCGACGTGGACGAAACCTGCGACGGAGTGACCGCCGACTGCCCGGCCGACCAGCTGGCGGCCGCGGGCAAGGAATGCCGTGCCGCCGCGGGCGACTGCGATGTCGCGGAGACCTGTTCGGGCACCAGTCCCGAATGTCCGGTCGACGGCTTCAAGCAGGCCGGCACGGTGTGCCGAGCGGCGGCGGGGACATGCGACTACGCGGAAAGCTGCACCGGCACGAACGCGGTGTGCCCCACCGACGGCCTCAAGCCCTCGACATCCGTCTGTAACGCTTCGACGGGTGCCTGCGACCCCGCTGAAAACTGCACCGGCCTCAGCGTGAGCTGCCCGGTGGACATACTCTACTCGGCGCCATCGGCGCCCAGCACGGTCACGGCGCAGCCCGGAACGTTGTCTGCCGCCATTTCCTGGAGTGCGGTCGTGGGTGCTACTGCCTACAATATCAAGCGCGGCACGACCAGTGGAGGGCCCTACACCACCATTGCGACCGGCGTCCTGGCTTCGCAATCGCCGTACTCCGACACCGGCCTGGACAGCGCCAGTACCTACTACTACGTCGTCTCGTCGATCGCCAGCATCGCCACCTGCGAGTCCGCCAATTCTGCGCCGGCCTCCGCAACGCCAACCGGTGTTTGCACGAAGCCCGCCGCTCCCACGGTAACCGCGACCGCTGGCAACGGTCAGGTTTCCCTGTCGTGGGCCGCGGTGGGCGGCGCCACCGGCTATGCCATCGCTAGGAGCGATACCAGCGGCACGGGGTACGCAAGCATCGCTCAGGTTAGCGTGACCAGTTACATCGACGTGGACGTGGTGTTTGGCAATACCTACTACTACCAGGTGACCACCAAAGGAACCTGCGATTCCGATCCGTCGACCGAAGTTTCCGCCTCGCCCTTGTGTGCCCCCGCGGCGGCCGCGCCCACCGGCCTGCTGGCGACCGCGCCGAATACCGGGGGCGTGGTCGTGCTGACCTGGACGGCGGTTTCCGGCGCAACCACGTCGAACACGTACCAGATCCTGCGCAAGCTCGACTCGGGAACCGCCTACACGCAGATCGACCAAGTCACCTCGCCAACCGTTACCTACTCCGACACGACGGCCGCCAACGGGAGCAACTATGACTACCTCGTGACCTTCAACAACGGCACCTGCACGTCGCCCTATTCCAACGTTGCGACCGTCACGCCGGCCTGTGTGATGGACAAGCCGGTACTTACCGCGACTGCCGGCGATCGGAAGGTCGATTTGGCGTGGACCGCCCCGGCCAACGGCAGCCTCACGGGATACACGATTTCGCGCAAGACCACGGGTGGCTACACCGTCATCGCCAACCTGACGGGGGCAGGAACCACGACCTACTCCGATACGAATCTGACCGCTGGCACGGCCTACACCTATTACGTAACCGCCATTGGCAACTGCAACGCGGATTCCGACCCGAAGACCACCACGCCCGTGTGCACGCCTCCCTCGGTACCGGGTGCCCTGACCGCCACGGCTGGCGACGCGAAGGTGACGCTGAGTTGGGGCGCGTCGACGCCGGCCCCAGCAAGCTACACCGTCCAGCGCAAGACCGGCTCGGCTGGAACGTACGCGACCATCGCGTCGCCGACGACCAACAGTTACACCGACGATACGCCGCCCCTTAGCAACGGCACGACCTACTACTACCAGGTCAGCGCCAGCAATGGCTCCTGCAGCTCCGACTTCAACGCGGAAGCGTTTGCGACACCGCAGCCGACGTGCACCCAGGGGGCGCCGGGCAACGTCGCCGCCAATCCGTCGGGGAGCGTCCAGGTGACGATCACCTGGACCGCGGCCAGCCCGCCGCCGACAAAATACAATATCTCACGGAGCACAACGCTCAACGGTACCTACGCATCGATCAAGGACACGGCGGATGGAACGGTGCTGACCTACATCGACATCGACACGACGATGACCCCGAACACCACGTACTACTACAAGGTCACCGCCATAGGGACGATCTGCTCCGCGACCTCCTCCGCCGTTCCGGCCACCACCGCCTGCGCGGCCCCCGGAGCACCCGGACCGAGCATCACCGCAAGTACCGGCGGCACCATCACGGTATCGTGGGGCCCGGTGAGCGGCGCCACGGCCTACACCGTCTCCCGCGGTACCGCCAGCGGAGGCCCGTACAGCCCGATCACCGGCGCCACGAACATCACCACCCCCAGCTACCCCGACTCGGGTCTGACCAACGCCACCACCTATTATTACGTTGTCACGGCAAGCAATGCGAACCACCAGTGCGTGTCCAGCCAGTCGAGCGAGGTTTCGGCCAGGTCGTGTATCATCCCAGCGGCCCCTGACAACTTGGTCGCAAGGAGATCGGGCAACAAGCAGGTCACGCTGGTCTGGACGAATCCGCCGCTCGCGAATTCGTACTACGTCCAGCGTAGTGATGGCTCGAACGTTAGAACAACGTCAGGATCACCCTACGTGGACAGCACGGCCACGAACACATCGCCGTTCAGCTACGTTGTCTCGGCCGCGAGCGACGCGGGCGGCCTGTGTAGCTCCGGCAACTCGTCGAACCGGCCTTCTGTCCCCTCCTGTATCGTGAGGACCGGCGGCGGAAGCCTGCAGAAGCAGGCCGATCCCAGCGAGTGGTGCATCGTGACCTGTGACGATATCTCTTGGTGGGGCTGCAGCGGCGTCGGAACCCGGACTGTATACGCAAACGGCGCCCAGATCACCTGCGCTCCGAACCTGGCGCCGCCCACCAAACAAAACGGCGGCTCTGCGTTCTACTTCACCGCCGGTAGCACCGGGAATGGCGACTACGCATACTGGAACTACGGGCCCTCCGCGAACCACACCTGCCAGTAGCCGGGTCGCAATAGGAGAGCTACCGAGATGGCGGGCTTCCGGCACGAACGCCGCTTGCCCGCCCTAGCTTGGTGGCTGTAGCCTGGGGGTGCCAGGTCGATGAATCTTATGGAGGGTGATGCGATCCCGTTCGGACGGCGAGCATTGGTTGCGCCGACGGCCGCCCTCCTATGGCTCTTCGCGAGTTGCGTGGACACCACGCCGCCTTGGAGCAAGGTCACGCCCGCGGGTGGGGCTGGCGGCGCGGGAGGAGGGGCGCTGGACGGGGCGTCCGCGTCCGGAGGGGCGGGGGGCACGGGAGCCGGCGGCGCCATCGATGCGGGGGGCAAGGGAACGGGCGGCGTGGACGGGGGAATCGGCGGCGCAGGCGGCGCGATCGACGCGCCCTCGGCCGGGGCCGGCGGCGGCGGCGATGCGGGCTTAGGTGGAGCGGGCGGCAGCGCCATCGATCTTGGCAACGGCGGTGGCGGCGGCGCGATCGACGTGGCGATCCCCGGAACGGGCGGCGCCACCGGTGGCATCGATGGCGGGGCCGACGTTCCCTTGGGGGGCGCAGGCGGGGTGGCCACGGGTGGAGCGACCGGTGGTACTAGCGGCGCGGGCGGCAAGGGCGGCGCGACCGGAACCGGCGGCGCAACCCGAACGGGCGGCACGACCGGCACCGGCGGCGCGACGGGCACCGGCGGTGCGACGGGCACTGGCGGTTCGACCGGCACTGGCGGCGCGACGACGCCCGATGCGGGACCCGATCTGACACCGGACCTTACGCCTGACACGAGCACGCTCGGCTCGGGATTGGTGGTGTACTACACCTTCGAGAGCCCGAACGGCACCGTTCTCCCGGACACGTCCGGCAACGGACACGACGGAACGCTCAGCATCGGTCTACCGCCCGACGGCGGAACCGCGCCCACCGGGGCGGGCTATGAGTTCGTCCCCGGCAAGGTCGGCCTCGGCAACGCACTGGCCGTACACAAAGCCGGCCTTGGTTACGTCAAGGTGCCCACAGCGGTGTTCCAAGATGCCACGGACATTACCATCGCCGTGTGGGTGAACATTACGACTTCGCAGAACTGGCCACGAATCCTCGACGTCGGCGTAACCCCAACCCCATACCTGTTCGGCAACACCGCCACGGGCACGAAGTACCTGAACATCGTGCCCAAGAACCAGGCGAGCAACATGCTCTTCTCCATCACTACCAACGGGTACAACAGCGAGCAGACGCTCAGTGCCACCAATCTTTCGACTGGCACTTGGACTCACCTGGCGGTGGTTCTGGCCTCGGGAGCCGGCGGCACGCTCTACGTCAATGGCGTGGCGGGGACACCCAACGCCGCGCTAACCCTGGGTCCGACGGACCTGGGCGCCATCGACTACGCGTTCATCGCCAAGTCCCGGTTCGACGCGGACCCCCCCTTCGACGGCATCGTCGACGAGTTCCGCGTCTATAGCCGCGCCCTGTCCGCCGCCGAGGTGACCGCGCTCTATCAGTTCACCGGGCCGTAGCCGGCACATACGCCTCGACCTTGGCTGCGTCCTTGACCACCAGGTAGTCCTCGACGAAGAGGGCGTCGAGGCCGGTGGTCATCAGGCACTTGATGGCCTCGTCCACGGTGTTGATGATGGGCTCGCCGCGGATGTTGAACGAGGTGTTGAGCACGCAGTCGATGCCGGTGATGCGCCCGAACTCCTTGATGAGGCGATAGTAGCGCGGGTTCTGCTTCCGGTTGACGGTTTGCACACGCGCGGTGCCGTCGACGTGGGTGATGGCGGGCAGCACGTCGATGAATTCGGGGCGCGTCGGGTAGGCGCGCAGCATGTACGGCGATGGCACCGGGCTGCCGAAGTACTTGCCGCAAGATTCCTCCAGTACCGACGGTGCATAGGGCCGGAAGACCTCGCGGAACTTCACCTTGGCGTTGAGCAGATCCTTCATGTCTTTGCGTCGTCGGATCCGCGACGATGGATCGGTTGCCCAGCGCGCGTGGGCCGAACTCGGCGCGGCCCTGGAACCAGGCGATGATGAGCCCATCAGCGACCATGCGCGCGGCGACCAGCTCGGGATCCTTCAGCGTGTGGTAGCGGAGCTGGCCGCGGTCGAGCACCTCGCGCACCTGTGCGGAGGTGAAACCCGTGCCAAGGTACTCGCTCGCGACCTCCATCGAGCGCTTGCCGTCGTTCAAGATATGCTCGACCACCAGGGCGGCTCCCACCGAAGTGCCGGTGTCTCCCGCCGCCGGATAGAAGAAGAATTTCTCGAAGTCGGTCTCGCGCTGGAGCCGACCGTTGGCTACGCAATTGAGCGCAACGCCGCCCGCGACGCAGAGGTTCTTGGCGCCGGTCAGCTTGCGCGCCAGGTTCGCCAGGTGGAGCATCGCCTCCTCGGTGACTGCTTGTAGGGCGAACGAGATGTCCTCGTGGCGCCTTTCCACCGCGCTCTCCGGCACGCGTGGCGGCCCGAGCAATTCGACCAGCTTCTGGCTGTAGCGATGCGGACGCTCGTGGAAGTACTCGAAGTACGACAAATCCAGCTCGAAGCCGCGTTCGGAGAATGAGAATCAGCTTGCGCAGCTTGCCCACGTAGTCGCTGTCGTGGCCGTAGGAAGCCAGGCCCATGACCTTGCCCTCGCCGCTGTTGGCGCGGAAACCGAGGTAGTCGGTGAGCGCGGCGTAGAGCGAACCGACGGAGTGGGGAAAGTCGACCTCGGCGAGGAGCTCGATGCTGGTGCCCTGGCCGCGGTAGATGGTGGTGGACTGGCGCTCGCCGTAGCCGTCGGCGGTGAGAATGGCGGCGTCCTCGAAGGGCGAGGTGAAGAACGCGGCGGCCGCGTGGCAAAGGTGGTGGGTGACGTAGTGGATGCCCAGCTTGCGCCCGGATGCCAGGTGCACCGTCTGGTCGATGCTCGTCACGCGCTCGCCCAGGCGAGGTATCAGCCGCGAGGGCACCCCGTAAAGGTATTCGAGGTGGTGGCGCACGGAGCTAACCAGCCGGCGTGGCGGCGCCTCGGCGTGGATGCCGGGATTCCAGAAAAACGCCACCGCATCCAGGTCGGCCAGTCTCAAGCCCTGCGTCTTCAGGCAGAAGTCGATGGCCTTGTCGGGGAACGCCGGGTCGTGCTTGAGGCGCGAAAAGCGCTCCTCCTGGCTGGCGGCAATGATCCGACCGTCGACGACCAGCGCGGCGGCGGCGTCGTTGGAGTGATTGATGCCCAGGATTTTCATGATCCACCTCATTGTAATGGAAACCCTGGGAGGGTTCCCAAAACCTCCCGCGACGCTACGCTGCCGGCAAAGACGGCGAAGCGTCCGCTTCGCACGCGCTTGCCGCGCCCGGCCGCCTAACGACGGTAGCGTGGCTGCCAGGTGCGGTCAAAGAAGGACCCTGGTAGTGTCTGGGTCGATGAGCGATCAGGACAAGACAAGGGCGGCGCCCAAGGCTGGCGGCCGCGGTGCGCGCTTCGGGGCTGCTATGGACGCCGCAGCAGCAGCCTTGAACGCCAGTGTGGATTTCGACCGGCGGCTACTGCGCGACGATGTGCGCGGTAGCCAGGCCCATGCGCGTATGCTGGCCACGGTAGGGCTGATCTCCGCCGATGACGCCAGGCAAGTCGTCGCGGGACTGGAGCAAGTGGCCGGCGAATTCGAGCGCGGCGAGCGAGCCATGGATGCCGCGCTCGAGGACGTGCACATGAACGTGGAACATCGGCTGATCGAGCTCATCGGCGACCCCGGCCGCCGCCTGCACACGGCACGCAGCCGCAACGATCAAGTGGCCACCGACATGCGGCTTTATGCCCTTGCCCAGGCCGCGGACATCGTCGTCGCCATCGACCAGACGCGCGTGGCCCTGTGCCGGCGCGCCCGCGAACACGCGGCCACGCTTTTGCCTGGGTACACCCACTTGCAGCGCGCGCAGGCCATCACCCTCGGCCATCACCTGCTTGCCTACGCGGAGATGCTCGGCCGCGACCGCGGGCGGTTTCTCGATGCCGCCCGCCGCGCCTCCGAATGCCCGCTCGGTTCGGGGGCGCTGGCCGCGACCTCGCTGCCCATCGATCGTGAGCAGACCAGCGCGGACCTCGGTTTCACCGCGCCCACCCGCAACAGCCTCGACGCGGTTTCGGATCGCGATTTCTGCGCCGAGCTGGCCTTCGCCTGTGCCTTGCTGGGGGTGCACCTGTCGCGCCTGGGCGAGGAGCTCGTGCTGTGGTCGACGACGGAATTCGGGTTCGTGCGCCTCGGTGAGGGGCACTGCTCGGGCAGCTCGCTCATGCCGCAGAAGCGTAACCCCGACGTGGCCGAGCTGATGCGCGCCAAGTCGGCCCGACTCATCGGCGACGTGGTCGCGCTGTTGACCGTCAGCAAGGGTCTGGCGCTGGCCTACAACAAGGATCTGCAAGAAACCCAGGAGCCCTTCTACGACGCCATCGAGACCACGCGCCTGGTGCTGGACGTGCTGCCTCGGCTTATCGCGGGTCTGGAATTCAACCCCGAGCGCATGAAGGAGGCGGCCAGCGATCCGGCGCTGGGCGCGACCGATCTGGCCGAGCACATGGTGCGCGAAGGCGTCCCCTTCCGCGAGGCGCACGAGATCGTCGGCAAGTTGGTGCGCCACGCGGAGCAGCTCGGTGTATCCCTGCGCGACGTGCCCGAGCACGACCTGCCGCAGATCGCACCCGAGCTGCACGCAGCCGCCTTGCAGGCGCTCAGCCCTTCACGTGCCGTTGCGGGCCGGGCCGTCGTCGGAGGTCCTGCGCCATCGCAGGTCACCCTCGAGGTCCAGCGCCTCGCCGCCGAGCTCAAGGAGCTGGGCTACGAGGTGTAGGATCGGTGCCGCATGGTCGTGAGCGAGCCGACGACTTCACCCGTCGAGCGCCGGGTGGAGCTTGTCGGGCTGGCATGCCTGATGGGCGTGCTGCTGGTACATTCCGCCTGGTTCGGACACGTCTGCGACGACGCCTACATCTCCTTCCGCTATGCCTACAACCTGGCTCACGGCGCGGGGCTGGTGTTCAACCCGGGCGAGCGCGTAATGGGCTACTCGAATTTGCTGTGGGTGCTGCTGCTGGCCGGCTTCGAACGGGTGGGGATCTCCTCGGCGGCGGCGGCCACGCTGCTCGGCTCGCTGTGTTCGCTGGTGCTGCTGGCGCTGCTCTTCCTTCATCTGCGTCGCGCGTGCCGTTCGCGTTGGCCGGCCTTCGCGGCCCTGCTGTTCCTGGTTTCGAACAGCACCTTCGCGCTGTGGACCACGGCTGGGCTGGAGGGCCCGCTGTTCGCCCTGCTACTGACCGCGGGAGCTCTGGCCGCGGTCCATGCGCCGGCCGGGGCAACTCCCGCGCGTGAGCTGGCGACCGGACTGCCCTTCGCTCTGGGCGTGCTGACGCGGCCGGAGGGGTCGATGTTCGCGGTTGCCGCGGCCCTGGCCATCGTCGCGTGGCGCCGCGATCGAGGCGCATGGCGTGCGGCGGGGCTGTTGCTGGTGGCGCCGCTTCTGGCCTGGAGCGCGCAGTCCCTGTGGATGCTTGCCTACTACGGCGATTCCCTTCCCAACACCTACTACGCCAAAACCCTTCCGCTGTCGCTGCCCGTGGTGGCGCGAGGCGCGCGCCTCGCCTGGCGCTTCGTCGCGACCTACCGCTTCTTGCCGCTGGTGGTGGTGGTGACGTGGCTGGCGCTGGGGCGCCGAGCTTACCGGCTGGCTGGCTGGCTGGCGCTGGTACTGATTGCTGCTTTCGTCGCCTTCTATCTCGCGGTGGGTGGCGACGAACTGGTCTACTACCGCATGTGGTTTTGGACTCTGCCGCTGTTCGCGATCCTGCTCGCCGAGGGCCTGGACGCGCTTACGACCGCGGGCGGCCGTATCGGCCTGCTTGCGGCCTGGGCGCTGGCGCTCGGGGCCGCCGGGGTCAGCTTGTATCCGTCGTTCGCCGGCAGCGACTGGCGTTACCTGCGCAACGACGATACCGTGATCAAGAACATCGATCTCATCACGGAGTGGCTGCGCCATTTGCCTGGGGACACCGTGCTGGCCGCCAACACGGTAGGCGTGCTGACCTATGGCTCCCGCTTGCACATGGTGGACATGCTGGGCCTGAACGACCGGCACATCGCGCGTGCGCCGGGCAAGACCGTGGGCGTGCCCGCGCACGAGAGCCATGACGGCGCCTACGTGCTCGATCGGCACCCCGATCTGGTGTTTCTGGGCATGCCGCGCCTGTTTGTGCGCCCCCTATCGCTGGGGCAGGAGGTGCGCACCGCCGGCTACCCTTCCGATCTCGATCTACTACGCGACCGGCGTTTCCTGGAAGACTACCAAGCCGTGAACGTGCGCGTGAGCGACGGGCGGTTTTGTCCCGTCTTCGCAAGGCGTACCTCGCTCGAACGCTTGGGGATCGAGGCCCTGCCGCGACCCGCGCCCAAGTCGTCCGCCCCACGCTGACCGGGGCAGTCGGCGTTCGCAATGCGGCGGCACCACCAGGCTCGCACGCCGCAGCCTTCGCTCGGGATCTGAGGTGGTCCAGCATCCTGCGTATGCATCACCGACTTCTCGCCACCGTGATAGACCAAGCTTCACGATGGCGTTCACGATCGCATCGTTCTCGGCGCGCAAGCCGGGGTCAAGGAGGCAAGGTGCCCAAGCGCGATAAGAACGTGGTAATCGTCGGAGCTTCCGCCGCCGGTCTCAAGTGCGCGGCGCGACTGGCACGTCTCGAGCCGAGCTGGCACTTGACCGTGGTGGAAGAGCGGGAGAGCTATTCCTTCGCCGCCTGCGGTCTTCCCTATGCGCTGTCCGGTGACGTGCCCGACGCCGACGAGTTGCGCAAGTCAGCCGACGGGGCTTTGCGTGACGCCGGGTACTTCGCCGCTGTCAAGGGCGTGACGGTCCGCGACCGCGAACGCGCGGTGGCCGTCGACGCGGCCAACCAGGTGCTCACGCTCGCCAGCGGCGAGAGCATCGCCTTCGACGAGTTGGTGCTGGCGACTGGCGCCAGACCGAGGCGGCTGTCCGGGCAGCCGAGCCACCCGCGCGTGCACGCATTCCACACCTTGGGCGACCTCGATCCGCTTGTCGGCGAGCTCAAGCGGGGACGAATCCGCAAGGTGGTGGTGGTCGGCGCCGGACTGTGCGGCTGCGAGCTGGCCGAGGCGTTCGGCGCCAATTGGGGCGCCAAGGTGACACTTCTCGAGGCGGCGGCTCGGCCGCTGCCCATGATGCTCGACGTGGAAGTGGCGGCGCTTGTATCGGAGGCTCTGGCGCAAGGCCAGGTCGAACTGCGAACGAGCACGCGCGTTCACGCCCTGGACGCCGCCGACGATGCAGTGACCGTGCACGCGGGTGAGGCGAAACTGACCGCCGACGCGGTGGTGGTTGCGCTCGGGGTTTCTCCGGCGGTCGAGCTGGCGCGGAGTGCTGGGGTCGCGCTTGGACCCACCGGCGCCATCGCGGTAAGCGATCGGCTGGCCACCAGCGTGCCGCACATCTGGGCTTGCGGGGACTGTATCGAGATCCGTAGCGCCGTGAGCGGCCGACCCTGCTACTTGCCGCTCGGCTCTCTGGCCAACCGGCAAGGGCGCCTGCTGGCCGACATCCTCGCCGGTGGCTCCGAACGACTATCACCGGTCGCGGGCGCCGTGGGTCTCAAGGTCTTCGACACCAACGTCGCCGCCGTGGGGCTGACCAGAGGCGAGGCGAGCGCGCAGGGTCTCGAGGTTCGCTCTGCTTGGTGGTGCGGGTACGACCGGGCCCACTACTACCCCGAGGCCAAGGAGATCGCGCTGCACCTCGTATACGAATGCGATACCGAGCGCGTCGTCGGCGTGCAAGCAGCCGGTCCAGGCGAAGTACACAAGCGCATCGACGTCGCCGCACAGCTCTTGCTCCATGGCGCCCGGCTCGCGGATCTGGCCAACGTCGAACACACATACGCGCCTCCCTATGCGCCCGCGATCGAGCCCCTGGCGGCCCTGGCTCGAGTGGCGCAGAACCAGCAACGTGGGCTGGGGGTCGTGGCGCCCTTGGCCGACCTTGCCGGCGCGCGGTTGCTCGACGTGCGCCATCCGCAAGAATCGGCGGCGCGGCCGGCGGCGGTTGCGGAGGTCGTGCTGATGCCCCAGGAGACTCTCAGGGCAAACGCGGCAGCTCTGGACGGCGGCGAGTGGCTGGTGGTGTGCGAGCGCGGCACCCGCTCCGCGGAAGTCGCGCGCTGGCTCGCGGGCTGCGGGATCCACGCGCGCTACCTGGGAGGCGGGCTGCGCTGGCGCGCTCTAGCGGGGGCGCAAAACGACGCGTCATCATTGCTGTCTCGGTAACTCATCGATTCGTGGACCCGCCGGAACCGAAGGGCCTCCGGTGAACTGGGAGCACGAAGGCGACATAGGATCTGCTAGGATGAGCCGGAAGTTTGGATCGCGCGAACGCGTGCGTGAACCGATTGGAGGATGTTGTTGCCATGCATCGAGGTCTAACCAGCATTGGTGCTTTGTCGGTCGCTGCGCTTGGAGTACTTGTAGTCACGCCAGCTCGGGCGGCTTCACCGACAAAGGTGACCGCCGACTGGAAGGGCGGGGTGAGTGGCCTGCCATCCGACGTGTCCATGTACATCTACCTGCCAAGCAACGTGGCCACGAATCCTCCAATCCTAACTCTCATCCACTACTGTGGGGGAAGCGCCTCTGCCGTTTTCGGCCAGGCGTCGACCCTCATCAAGGTGGTCGACCAGAACGGCGCCATCGTCGTCCTTCCTGACAACGGCGCCAGATGTTGGGACGTGCAGACGACCAAAGGCCTCACGCGCGACGGCGGCGGCGACAGTCACGCCATCGCCCAGATGGTCAGGTACGCGATCACGGCATACAAGGCGAACGCCGATCGGATCTATTCGACGGGAGATTCGTCGGGCGGCATGATGACGCAGCTTCTGCTCGCCCTCTACCCCGATATATTCAAAGCAGGTGCCTCGTTCGCGGGAATCCCGGCCGGGTGCCGGACGGGCAACGAGACGGGCAACGGGTATAGCTCCGCGTGCGCTGGCGGCACCATTACGAAGACCGCACAGCAATGGGGAGACATCGTTCGTGCCATGGACCCGGGGTATTCGGGACATCGCGCGCGCGTCCAGCTCTTCCACGGCGACCAAGATCAATACATCAACTACAAGGTCCACGCCGAGGCCATCAAGGAATGGAGCAATGTTCTGGGCCTGGACGCGGCGAATCCGACGTCGACGTCCACAGTGACACTGGGCACCCACCAAGCGACGCGGCAGACGTGGAAGAATTCGTGTGGCTATGTGGTTCTTGATGCGTTCCTGTCAGCCGGCGGCGATCACGGCCCATCCGATGCACTGTTTAACAGCTACGTAGCCCCCTTCCTCGGTCTCGACCAGACCGGTGCTGTCGATCCGGAAATCGAACAATGTGGCGCAGGCGGCGCTGGGGGCAGCACCGGAACCGGCGGCAGTACTGGGGCGGGCGGCTCCGGCGGAACCAGTGGAGGCAGAGACGGCGGCCTAGGCGGAAGCAGGGATGCGGGCGGCGCTGGTGCGGGGGGAGGCGGCGGAATTTCCACCACGGGCGGAGCGGTTGGCAGCGGAGGGGGCATCAGCAGCGGTGGAAGCATCGGAACCGGCGGCAACGCGGGCGCGGGCGGCAGGGGCGGCGCATCCGCTAGCGGCGGTAGCATGGCAACCGGCGGAAGCACGGGTGGTGGAGCTGGCGGCAGCGCGGGCGCGGGCGGCAATGGCGGCGCATCCGCTAGTGGCGGCAGCTCAGCAACCGGCGGAAGCACGGGTGGCGCAGCCGGCGGCATCGGAGGCGTCGGCGGATCGACTACCAGCAGCGCGGCAAATGGTGGCAGCGTGAGCAACAGCTCGAGTGCGGCGTCGAGCACCGGCGGCGCGGGCGGCAGCTCAGGGAATGGTAGCTCCGCGGGGGGCGGCGGTTCTGGGTCGGGATGTGGCTGTGCCCTGGGAGGAACCACGTCGAAGAGCCGCGCATACGTCGATATGGCTCTGGGCCTTGCGCTGTTGATCTTCGTGCGTAGGCGTCGGAGGGCGGGCTAGGGGGAAACCGCACGGCAGCGAGGGCAGGGGGCGACGGGGCCGGGCGTTAGCTTTTCACGAGCAGGAAGTCGTCCACATTCCCACTGCCCGAGGAGATGCCCACATCGCAGGTTCCATTGCTGATGACGATGCCGGTGAGCGACACCTTGGTCCAGGCGGACCCGGCCGTGAGTGAGGCGCCGAGGTCGGAACCCCCGAATCCCTTGGCGTAGAGGGTTCCGCTGCTGCCCTTGGCCCAGACCGACAAGGCGTAGGTTCCGTTCGGCACGCTGACGATCTTCTGATCGAGCGAGCCCGAGAGTTGCCAGGACCAATTTCCCGTGTGCCCGCCGCTGGCGTTGGCGCCGCCGCCCACCGTCCAGCCCGCCGGGGTGCTGGTGGTGACCCGATCGGCCTCGAAGCTTGGGTTGAGTACGTAGTTGTTGCCCGCGCCGACCGCCCAGGCGCCGGTCGTGGCATCGATCGACCACTCGCTCAGCGATTGCATCGCGGGCGTGGTTCCGGTGAAGGTCAGGGGCATCCACTGGTTGAAACCGATCCCGTTGCCCGCGAAGTCGCTCCATCGGTCCCCGCCGAAGATCACGGTGTCATGCGCCGTCCCCTTGACCGTGATGAACAGACCGGTCTGCGTGACGTGACTGAAGTCGAGGTCGGTGTTGCCAATGACCCCCTCGGCGCCGTACGGGCCCATGATGTTCGTGGCCGAGATGTAGTACGCGTGGGAAGCGTTCCAACCGTGCAGGTCGGAGGAGCAGACGTAGTAGCGGCCGCCTGCCTTGAACATGGCGTTGCCTTCGCGGCCCGCGCCATTGAAGATCCGGGTGGCCGGCTGCGCCTCGAGGAAGTCCGCGGGTCGCAGCGGAATGATGTAGATGTTGCTGCGGCCGCTGAGGCTGGAACAAAGGATGTAGGAACTGCCGTCGTCGTCGTTGAAGACCGACTGGTCCCCACAGTTGTTGTTGGTGACGTTGGTGATGACGGCCTGGGTATGATCCCAGGTGAAGGCTCCATTGGGCGTATCGCTGGTCGCGAAGAACTGCGTGGTGTCGGGAGTGCCGAGGTACTGTCCAACCAGCACGTACTTCTTGGTGGTCGCGTTGTAGGCCGCCCCGACCCGGCCGATCCAGGTGCTCGAGTCCATGGCCACCTTGGCGGCTACGCTGGCCTTGGTCAGTGCATTACCCTCGAACTTCCAATTCGCGAGATCCGTCGAGGAATAGATGGTGACCGCGACGAAGCTCGTGTCGCTGTTCGACTTGGTCGGACTGGCGACGTAGGTGGCGGCGCCGCCGTAGTTGACGCCATACCAGTAGTAGGTGTTGCCGACTTGCAGAACGCCGCCTCCTTGGGAGTAGACGTTGCTGCCCGAGGTGTCCTTCCAAAACACGTCGTTGCGAATCAAGGCGCTCGATCCTGGGGGCGTCGTGCCGCCGGTGCCAACCGTGCCGCCGGCACCGACCGCGCCACCCGCGCTGGTTGCGCCACCGGTGCTCGTCTGTCCCCCGCCGTCGGCGCCGCCGGTGCGAATTCCGCCCGTCGCACCAGCGCCTCCATTGGGGGTGGCTCCACCGCCCCCTCCGGCCCCGCCCGTGTTCGGAGCGCCTCCGGTCGCGGTCCCGGTGGTCCCACCGGTTGCCGTGGTTCCGCCAGTGCCGACTGCAGAAGTGCCGCTCGTGCCCCCTTGTGCCGTGCTGCCGCCGGTCGGCGCCATTGAACCGCCGGTGGATGCCCCACCGGTCCCGGTGGTTTCCGTGGCGCGCACAGTCGTCCCGCCCGCGCCTGTCTCGCCGCCGAGCGCCGAGGTGCCTCCGGTGCTGGTTCCCGTGCTCGATGCAGCCGTCCCGCCGGAGCCGGGCCGCCCACCGCTGCCCCCCGCGCTCGGGCTGCCGGTGGTCGAGCTCCCGCACGACGGCATCGCGGCCAGCATGGACACGCAGAGGGCGATGGCAAGGCCGAGACGATTCATCTTGTTTCTTCCATGAATCTCGCCCTACTGGCTCTCGATGGCGCCGATGTCCGGGGCCTGGCCCTTGAACCCGTCGTTGATGCCCGGGATGTAGACCCCGCGGTCGACGAGCGGGCTCGACGGAGCCAGGGTGAAGTCGGCGGTGGCGGGCGCGACGAAGCCGGGCGCGGCACTCGTGCCGTGGCTTTCCTGCGCGGTGGCGGCGGTGATCTCGGCAATGGTGGTGAGATGCGTGTTGGCCAGCCCATCCCAGCGAGCAAGATAGTCGGTGCCATCGCGCCAGAGATCGTCGTAGTCCATATCGAGCGGCTGGCCGGGGTTGGCGTTTTCCAGTGCGTGCAAGGTGCCGGCCCAGATGTTGTTGCGCGCGTAGAGGATCTGCCAGGTGCCGGGGCTCTGGATGCGGAAACCGTCGTTGCCGGTACGCTGGGCATCGACCGTGTTGTGAAGAAGGTAGATCGAGCCCGAATCGCCATCGCTGCTGTTGAACTTGAAGGGCAGGCCGGTATAGCCCTCCTGGCTGGTTCCGGCGCCCGTGAGGTAGATCTGGTTGCGCAGACAGTAGACGGGGCCGCCGGCGACGGGCGCCAGCGAGATCCCCGACAGGGTGTCGTGGATGGTGTTGTTCCACAGTCGGACGTTGGCGCACTGACCGTCGGTCTCGAGGCCGTCGTCGCCGTTGTCGTAGCTTTGGTTGTCGTAGAAGTCGGTCTCGTTGGTTACCGCGGCCGAATCCGTCGGGCAGATGCCGAGGCCGTCGAAGAAGTCGTGGAACTTGTTGCGGCGAATGATCGTGCCGCGCCCGTCGTCCGGGCTGTAGAAGCGCACGCCGCCGGTTTCCAGGTTGCCCTCGGCCTTGACGTCCTCCCAGGTCCAGCCCGCGATGGTGTCGGAGAACTCGTTGTCCTGGATGACGTTGCGGTCCGTCGTTCCCTTGAGGCCGATGCCGAGGTCGTTGGTGATGAAGCGGCAGCCCTGCACCAGGTTGTCGCTGCTGTCGCGGATGTAGATGGCCTTGGCATAGCTGCCCTGTCCGTAGTTCTGGAAGGTGAGGTCGCGGATGACGACGAAGCTGCCGGTGAGGGTGAAGGCGTAGTTGTAGCGGGCGACGGCCAGGGTCGCGCTCGCCGGACTGGCGCCGCCAGCGAGGTGCACCGAGAGCGCGGTGCCGCTGGCGAAGAAGCCTGGCGTCTGGCTGGCGGAGAGGGTGGTCACGGAGGTGAGGTCCGTGTAGGGATAAAGTCGCGCGCCGTTCGCGGTGACGAGGTGGGGATCGGCCGTGTTCACCGTCGTGCTGAAGACACCGCCGCCCTGACTGGTCCAGGTGAAGGTGGCCGGATCGGCGCCGTCGAGGATGGCTCCGGCGGCGCCGCGGATGACGATGGGGGCGGTCGCGGTGCCCGAGCGCGAGACGGTCAGCTCGCCTTGATAGTAGGTCCCGGCGGCGAGCACGATCTCGTCGCCGGCCTGGGCCTGGCTGATGGCTTGGGCAAGCGCGCAGGACGCCGCCGCCGAGCAGGCGGTGCCCGAGCCGGCGGGGCTGACGCTGAGAGTGTGCAAGGGCACCGGGATGGTGAGCTCGTTGCGGGTCGCGGCGGTCGCGCCCGCCCAGCCGGTATCGAGCGGGGCGCCGTCGGGGTCCGAGTAGCGAACGCGCACGTCGTAGCTGGTTCCCGGCGTGAGCCAGAAGAGGCTGCCGACGAACCTGGCCGCGGCCACGCGCGTGAGCGGGAAGCCGGAGGCGTAGTCGCCCGCGCCCGCAACGCGATACTCGACATTGGCCACGGCGTTGCTGTTCGCGTCGGCACCAGAGGGAATCGTCGCGATCACGCCCATGGCGTGGAAGGTGCCGTAGAGCTCGACGGAGCCGACCGTCGGTCCGAGAAGACCACCGTCGACGGGGCTGACCGTGGTGCCGCCGGTGGAGGTAGCACCGCCGCTGGTGGTGATGCCGCCGCTGGTGGTGATGCCGCCGCTGGTGGTAACGCCGCCGCTGGTGGTAACGCCGCCGCTGGTGGTAACGCCGCCGCTGGTGGTAACGCCGCCGGTGGTGGTAACGCCGCCGCTGGTGGTAACGCCGCCGGTGGTGGTGATGCCGCCGGTACTGGCGCCACCCATGCCGAGGTCGCCGCCACCGCCCCCGGTGGCCCCGATGCCGCCGCTGCCTGCGTCCGGCCCAGTGGTCTTGGTGCCACCACCACAGGCAAGCATGGTGACGGATAGGGCTGCCAAGCTCGAAGTCAGTCGCGAGATCGAGGTCTTCATCGACGTGCGCCTCCCCGACGCACGCCGATTATAGCCCCGGACGCACGTTGAGGTGCTCTAAGGGCTGTGCCTATTTGAAAGGTTGAGATCCGGGAGAGCGACGCTCGGCTTGTGCGGGCTTGCGCCAGGAGCGACCTGCCGGGAACGTCCATCTTCGGACGCGCTTTGCGCGTCCGAAGATGGACTCGGAATCCCACCTTCGCCCCCTGGCTAGTAGGGACAGCCCCTAGCAGCGCCACCGGACCGATGGCCCGCATCCTTCAAGGGTGAAACTTGGGTACTTTCAGGTCAGATCGCTTTCTTCGCCGTCTCGCCAGGTGCGCGAGGGCTCCGACCATAAAGAAAACCGCCAGTCCGCCACGCGGGGAGCGCGCGCCGACGACGCAGCCGCAGCCGCTCGATCCAGCCGTGGAGCTTGCGGTGGATCCGCCGCTGGCGCCCGCTGCTGTCACACCACCAGTGCCTGTCCGACTTCCGCCCGATGTGCCTCCGCCGGCCAACACGATGCTGCCACCTGAGCCCTGGTTGGCACCACCGGTGTCGACGATGCCGCCGGCTGCCGCCGAGCCACCGCTACCCGGAGTAACACTTCCTCCCGTGCCAACTGCGCCGCCGGTGGTTCCAATAGTCGCCGTGCCCCCGTTGCCGGTGCCGGCGCTGCCGCCGCCGTTACCCGTGTTGCCGCCGCTGCCCGCGCTTGCGTCGCTGCGGGTGCTGCCGCCACTACCGCTGCCGCCGCCGCTGCCCGCGCTTGCGTCGCTGCGGGTGCTGCCACCGCTGCCCGTGCTGCCGCCACTGCCCGAGCTGCCGCCGCTGCCGATGCCACCGCCACCCGAGGTCCCGCCGGTTCCGGTGGTCGTCGTGGCACCGTATTCGTAGGCCCCGAGGTCAGGCGCCGCACCGACATAGGGAAGACCGACATTCGTGCCCTTGTCGATCATCCGACTGCCGGATGTCAGCTTCATGAAATCGCAGGCCGCCGGCATGCTGCCATCCGCCTCGCGAGGGCCGGTGCAGCCGGTGTCCGACACGCTGGCGAAATCGGAGGCCGCAGGGGTAATGCCCAGGTCCCAGGTGTTGAACGCGGTGTCGACCCCGTTCATGTTGGAGTTCTTGTCGGGGAAACCGATATTGTTCCTCATGATGTGCACCTTGCTGCCCGTCAGGGTAATGCCATCCGTCGCGATGGTTCTTCCGTCGGAGGCGAAGGTGGCGGCCAGCATGTTGTACTGGGTGCCGTTGTTGTAGGACGTGTTGTTGTACCAGGTGTTGCCGCCCGAGGAGTGGTTCGCGTAGAACCCCGAGGCCTTGTTCTTCCATGCGACGTTGTTTTGGACGATGTGCCGAACGCCGGTTCCGCTGCTTCCCATCTTGAACCCATTGCCGTTTCCATCAGAGGGACTGGTACTGCCCCCGTTGGCGTATCCGTTCTGGATGGCCCAGCTGTTTTCGACGGTGACGGGGACTTCTTGGTAGATGAGGTCGTATCCATCATCGGAATCTATCCACGCGCGACATCCGCGGATGATGGTGCTGGGACCGCTGGTTTGATAGTGAACGCCAAATCCATCGCCGTTTTGCCCGTCACCCTGACTGCCGTTCTTGTCGTAATTGTCGTGCGAATCGCAATTCAGAATCAGGTTGCCGCCGTTCCCCGTGTCGATGAACAGCCCCGGCCCGAACCCGTGATGGAGGTTGAGTAGCTCGAAGGTATTGTTGCTCGCGTTCTTGGTGCGCAGCAGGGAATAGGAGTGGTCTCCGCTGGCCCCGACCTTGGCGTTGGCGATCTCGAGCCCCTTGAGATGCATCCAGCTTCCGGTCACCAGGATAGCGGGAACATCCGCCGCGGCGTTGGTGGTTTGATACTTCGAGCAGTCGAGAATAGGTACCTCGCCCGCATAGGCCCAAATCTTGGTCCGGTTGGCATCCGATGTTCCGCTCTTCGAAAGCGTGACCTGGCTCGTGATATAGTAGGTGCCCCCGCGCAACCACACGGTGTCCCCGGCCGCGGCTGTGTCGTTTCCCTTCTGAAGAGTTGCGAAGGGCGACGCCTGGCTTCCGGAATTCGAATCGCTGCCGGTCGGGGAAACATAGTATTCCGCGGCCGATGCGTGCGCCCCGGCCAGGAAGACAGCTACGAAGGCGACGCCGGCGGACAGCGGGACCAGCGTCTTCGACCGCTGCAAAGGGGCAAGGATATCGGCCCGACGCAGGGCAGGTCGAGAAAGCGCGAAGCCTCGACTCGGGTTTCTCATGGCGAGCTCCTTGCGGATCATGGTTATAGGTGCAGTGGCTTGGCTAGACAGCGAGGCCCAATCTATCTCATTCAGATCGCCCTGCGCATGACACGGTCAGCCTCAGAACAATCGTTTGGCTGGAAGGGTGGGGCCTCGTGGACGGATTCTGGCTGCTCCCGGCACGCTTCCTCCGCCAACCGGGCTACTTCGGCGTACGCCGGTTCCGGCCGCTGCTGGGCCGTGAGTCGACATGCGGCGCCATTTGCCCGGGGCGAGGCGCTGTGGTCATGGGCTCCTTGCGCCCTCTCTTCTCGCGGCTGCGAAGATCGGTGATGGCGCCGGCCAAGGCCGCGGCAACCGCGCGCTGGCCCGCCTCGGAAAGGAGGTACGGTCCCTCCTCCTCGTGATCGAGGAAACCGATCTCGACCAGGACCGCCGGCATGTCGAGCCCCTGCAGCACGTCGAGGGTCGCGCCTTCCTGCTTGATGCCTCGATCGCGATCCCGGCCCAGGGTGTCGGCGAGACGCCATTCGATGCGGCGGGCGGCGGCCAGGCTTTGCTCGGCCGCGATCCTGACCTGATGGCCCGCCCATGCGGCATCGCTGTCGTCGGGCGAAAGCAGCGCCACGCGAGCCACTTCCTTGTCCACGTCGGCGGCCGGCAACACGTAGATCTCGAAGCCCCTCTGACTGCCCGGCCCTTCCGCGAGGCTGGCGGCATTCGCGTGCAGGCTGATGAAGAGGCGCGCCCCGGCCTGGTTTCCGCAGCGCACGCGCGCCCGTATCGGAAGCAGAACGTCCTTGCTACGGCAGAGCACGACCTTGAGGTCTTTCTCGCCCGCCAGCAAGTGCTGCACGCGCTTGGCAATGGCGAGGGTCAGGTGCTTCTCGAAGACCTCGGGTTTCTTGGTGGGCGCACCGCGATTCGAACCGCCGTGTCCCGGATCGATGGCCACGGTAAAGACCGGCGACGACCCGCCCGCGGAAAAAGCCAGGAGAAGCGCGAGTGTCGCGACGCCGGAGCCCATCGAAACCCAGCTTAGCAGCGCTCGGAACCGCGCTCCATTTCAATCCCTCCGTTTGCGATCCAAACAAAACACGGGGCCATCCCGTGAGACGCGGCGTTGGCCATCCTCACGTGATAAAGTAACCGTATCTCTTTTCAGGTTAGCCGTCGGCGCCATGCCGGCAAGGAGACTGGATGAGCACTTCCGCCCCCTCCTCATTCGTTCAAACCATCGCCTCGCTGCAAAACCAGAATGTCTTCGCCGAGCTATCTTGGCAGGGCACGTTCGAGCAGTACCTTGCCATCGTTCGCCAGAACCCGGCCGTGACGCGTACGGCATTTCAGCGCGTCTACGACATGATCCTGTCCTACGGGGTCGAAGAGTACCTCGACAACAAGAAGCGCCTGATCCGCTACAATTTCTTCAAGGATTTGCAGCACGGCGGCCAGGACGCCATCTTCGGCCTCGACATCCCGCTCATGCGCCTGGTCGAGCGTGCTCAAGAGCGCGGCAGAACGCTACGGCACCGAACGCCGCGTGATCCTGCTGCACGGCCCGGTGGGCAGCTCGAAATCGACCATCGCCCGCCTGCTCAAGCGCGGCATGGAGGACTACTCGCGCACCCCCGAGGGCGCGCTTTACACCTTCGAGTGGATCCTGCCGCCCGAGCTCGAACGCATCGCGGGCGGCCAGCCCACCTTCCGCTGTCCCATGCACGAGGAGCCGCTGCACCTGATCCCCATCGACTGGCGCGAGCGCGCCCTCATCAGCATGGGCGTGAACACGCCCGACCACGAACGCGTGCGCGTCGACGGCGATCTGGATCCGGCCTGCCGCCTCATTTTCCGCGAGCTGATGGCGCACCACAAGGGCGACTGGTCCAAGGTGGTCGACCACGTGCGCGTGCGCCGCCTGATGCTCTCCGAGCAGGATCGCGTCGGCATCGGCACCTTCCAGCCCAAGGACGAAAAGAACCAGGACTCGACCGAGCTTACCGGCGACATCAACTACCGCAAGATCGCCGAGTTCGGCTCGGACTCCGATCCGCGCGCCTTCAACTTCGACGGCGAATTCAACATCGCCAACCGCGGCGTCATCGAGTTCATCGAGGTGCTCAAGCTCGACGTGGCCTTCCTCTACGACCTGCTGGGCGCCTCGCAGGAGCACAAGATCAAGCCCAAGAAGTTCGCCCAGACCGACATCGACGAGGTCATCCTCGGCCACACCAACGAGGCCGAGTACAAGAAGCTCCTGACCAACGAGTTCATGGAGGCCCTGCGCGACCGCACCGTGAAGATCGACATCCCCTACATCACCCGCGTCTCCGAAGAGCGGAAGATCTACGAGAAGGACTACAACGCGCAAAAGATCCGCGGCAAGCACATCGCCCCGCACACGCTGGAGATGGCGGCCATGTGGGCCGTGCTCACGCGCCTCGAGGATCCCAAGAAGCACCAGCTGTCGCTGCTGCAGAAGATGAAGCTCTACGACGGCAAGACCCTGCCCGGCTTCACCCAGGACAACATCAAGGAGCTGCGCAAGGAAGCGCAGCGCGAGGGCATGGACGGCATCTCGCCCCGCTACATCCAGGACAAGATCTCCAACGCCCTGGTCAGCGACCACGGCGAGGGCTGCGTCAATCCGTTCATGGTGCTGAACGAGCTCGAATGCGGCCTGCGCCACCACTCGCTCATCACCAGCGAGGAGCAGCGCAAGCGCTACACCGAGCTGCTCGGCCTGGTGAAGCAGGAGTACGAGGACATCGTCAAGAACGAGGTCCAGCGCGCCATCAGCGCCGACGAGGACGCCATCGCCAAGCTGTGCGCGAACTACATCGACAACATCAAGGCCTACACCCAGAAGGAGAAGGTCAAGAACCGGTACACCGGCCAGTACGAAGAGCCGGACGAGCGGCTGATGCGCTCGATCGAGGAGAAGATCGACATCCCCGAGAGCCGCAAGGACGACTTCCGCCGCGAGATCATGAACTACATCGGCGCGCTGGCCATCGAGGGCCGCCACTTCGACTACCGGACCAACGAGCGGCTGCACAAGGCGCTGGAGCTGAAGCTGTTCGAGGACCAGAAGGACTCGATCAAGCTGACCAGCCTGGTGTCCGCAGGTCGTCGACAAGGACACGCAGGAGAAGATCGACGTGGTCAAGCAGCGGCTGATCCGCAACTACGGCTACTGCGAGATCTGCGCCACCGACGTGCTCAACTTCGTGGCGTCGATCTTCGCGCGCGGAGACGCCAAGGAATAGACGGCCTGCTCATCGAGATCCCCATGGCGCTGCGTATCGACCCATCCCACAACCGCTTCCGCGACATCGTCCGCGGCAAGATCAAGCAGAACCTGCGCAAGTACATCTCGCAACGGCGAGATGGCTCGGCCGCAAGGGCAAGGACGTGGTCTCGATCCCGCTGCCCCAGATCGAGATCCCGCGCTTTCGCTTCGGCGAATCAGGGCAAGGCGGCGTGGGCCAGGGCGAGGGCGAGGTCGGCGACAGCCTGGGCCCCGCGCGAGCCCGGCGAGGACGGACCGGGCAAGGCGGGATCGGAGGCCGGGCGAGCACATCCTGGAGGTCGAGGTGTCGCTCGAGGAGCTGGCCGAGATCCTGGGCGAGGAGCTGGAGCTGCCGCGCATCCAGCCCAAGAGGCAAGGAGCGCCTGATCACGCAGAAGGATCGCTACGCCGGCATCCGCCGTGCGGGCCCGAATCGCTGCGCCACTTCAAGCGCACCTTCCGCCAGGCGCTCCGCGCCAGATCATGATGGGCAGCTACGACCCCAAGCAGCCGGTGATCGTGCCGATCCGCGAGGACAAGCGCTACCGATCATGGCGGACCATCCCCATGCCGCAGTCCAACGCGGTCATGATCTTCATGATGGACGTCTCCGGCTCGATGGGCGACGAGCAGAAGGAAATCGTGCGCATCGGCTTCGTTCTGGATCGATACCTGGCTGCGCTCGCAGTACGACGGTCTGGAGTCGCGCTTCATCATCCATGACGCCACCGCCCAGGAGGTCGATCGCGACACCTTCTTCCGCACGCGCGAGTCCGGCGGCACCATGATCTCCAGCGCGTACAAGCTGTGCGCCAAGATGATCGACGACGAGTTTCCACCCGCGGAATGGAACATCTACCCGTTCCACTTCTCCGACGGCGACAACTGGTCGGCCGACGACACCGACGACGTGCATCGAGGTGCTGAAGAACGACATCCTGCCGAAGGTCAACCTGTTCTGCTACGGCCAGGTCGAGAGCCCCTACGGCTCGGGCCAGTTCGTCAAGGACCTGACGAAGCATTTCCCGACGACGAGAACGTGGTCACCACCGAGATCGAAAGCAAGGACGCCATCGTGGACTCGATCAGCGCCTTTCTGGGAAAGGGGAAGTAGTGCCGCACCATGACCTCGCAATTGCCCGCATCGCTGCACGACATCCAAGCGCGCGATCGAAGAGCACGCGCGCGGCTACGGCCTCGATTTCTGCGAGACCAGTCTTCGAGATCCTCGACTACAAGCGATGAAAGAGGTCGCGGCGTTCGGCGGCTTCCCGACCCGCTACCCGCACTGGCGCTTCGGCATGGAGTACGAGCAGCTGAGCAAGAGCTACGTCTACGGCCTGTCGCAGATCTACGAGATGGTGATCAACAACAACCCGGCCTACGCCTATCTGCTCGAGGGCAACTCGCTGGTCGACCAGAAGATGGTCATGGCCCACGTGCTCGGCCACGTCGACTTCTTCAAGAACAACTACTACTTCTCCAAGACCAACCGCAAGATGATGGACGAGATGGCCAACCACGCCACGCGGGTGCGCCGGCACATCGAGCGCTACGGCCTGGACAAGGTGGAAGGCTTCATCGACGTCTGCCTGTCGCTCGAGAACCTCATCGACCCGATGTCGCCCTTCATCGTGCGCCACGAGCCCGCGCCCGACCGACGAGACCGAGCCCGAGCCGGTCGAGGTGCCACGCCTGCGCGCCAAGGGCTACATGGAGAAGTTCATCAACCCGCCCGACTACATCGACGAGCGCCGGCGCAGGTTGCAAGAAGAGCGCGAGAAGCCCAAGCGCAACCCGCCCGAGCCCGAGCGCGACGTGCTTGCTCTTCCTGCTGCACAACGCGCCGCTCGAAGCCTGGGAGCGCGACGTGCTCGAGATCGTCCGCGACGAGGCCTACTACTTCGCGCCCCAGCGCCAGACCAAGATCCTGAACGAAGGCTGGGCCACCTACTGGCACAGCAAGCTCATGACCGAGAAGATCCTGGATGCGTCCGAGCTCATCGACTACGCCGATCACAATGCGGGCGTGCTGGCGACCGCGCCCGGCCAGTTCAACCCCTACAAGCTCGGCATCGAGCCCTGCTTCGCAACATCGAGGAGCGCTGGAACAAGGGGCGCTTCGGCAAGGAATGGAACGAGTGCGACGACTACGACACGCGCCGCAAGTGGGACAAGCAGCCTCGGTCTCGGCCGGCAAAAGATCTTCGAGGTACGCAAGCTCTACAACGACCTCACCTTCATCGACGAGTTCTTCACCGAGGACTTCTGCTACGAGAACCAGTTCTTCTCCTTCGCGCACAACGCCAGCTCGGGCAACTACGAAATCGACTCGCGCGAGTTCAAGAAGATAAAGCACAAGCTGCTGTATCAACTGACCAACTTCGGCGAGCCATTCATCCTGGTGGAGGACGCCAACTACGAAAACCGCGGCGAGCTGCTGCTGCGTCACCGCCACGAGGGCGTGGATCTCCATCTCGACCACAGTCGCGCGACTATGACATCGCTTTACCGGGTGTGGCGCCGACCGATTTGCGTGCTGACCGTCATCGAAGGCAAACCCCGCTTGCTCCGCTACGACGGCACCGAGCACACCGATCGGGAGGCGTAAGGCAGCGCGATCGCGCAAGTCATCGTCGAAGGCGCGACCTTCGTCACCCACGACCGCGCCCTCGCGAGCTACCTCATTCCCACTTTGTGGATCTAGTTTCGATTGGTTGGTCGCGCGAAGTTCGTGCCAGAGAGGTCAAGCCTCGAAACATCCTACGGTCGGCGGGCGATTTGCCGGGCGTCCTTGGGGATGCGGTCGATCCACCCCGCCTTGGAATCCGGAAAGGCATCGGCGTAGGGGATGTAGGGCTTCACGTCCAAGATGGGCGTGCCGTCGAGCAGGTCGATCCCTCGCACGTGGAGGTCGCACCCCTCGATGCGCAGCAGACGAACCGCAGACAGGCCGAGCGGATTCGGCCGGTCGGGCGAGCGGGTGGCGAAGAGGCTGCGCCGCTCGCGCGTGCCCCGCGGAGGACGCACCATGGGCGCCCATGTGCCACCGCGATGAAGCCAACTGAGAATCCAGATGCGCTCCACGCCTGCAAGATCGTCGAACGCGGCCGCAGGAATGTGCTCCGCATCCATCTCCAGCACGGCCTCCGCGTCCGAATCCACCGCCGCCGCTTGTTGCGGTGTACCGAATCGGCGTTGGTAGGGCGACGAAACCCAACCTATCGGTTGCAGCGAAAACGGACCACCCGGACGTTCGGTCTTGGCGGAAACGAACATGCGAGGACTCTAGTCCAAAGCGGCGCGTGGCCGCGAATTCGCCGATTCGAGCAGAATGAATTCTGGCTCATTGCGATGGGTCTTGACATCGATCACATCCACGGCCCGAATTCAACCCCAAAGAGATGCCGCACAACAAGATCGCTTCACCTTCTCGAACCTAGGGGTATGTTTGGCGACTACCAACGTCAGGGGGGCAAGATGGCCATCTTTGCGAAGAAGAACAACACGAAGCGGGCGGACGACCATGCCAAGGTGATTCTCGACGAGACACTACAAGGAAAACCGGTGGAGGATGCGCCAGTCAAGGAATCGGTCACCGCAGAGACCGCGGATCAGGAACCGAAAGCCCAGGAGCCGGAAGTCCAGGAGCCGGCGGACGGCCCCCCTGTCGCCGCCGAACCCGCAGCGGCAGCGCAAGAGACAACCGGCAAGGACAGCAGCGACGCCGACCACGAGGACATCGAGCCCGAGCCCATCGTGACGCCACCAGTGGCGCCGATGGAGCATCGCTTCGGCATCGACGACGCAATTCAACTGATGCGTTCGCTGCCGGCCGATCCCAACACGGCATTGGTGGTGCGGGTGGTGCGGGTCACGCTCGGGGCGGTGAACGTCAGTGTCGAGGAGATCGTCGCCGACGCGACCCGGAAGGAGGCGCAGATCAAGGAAAGCATCGCCGCGCTCGAGGCCCGGATTGTCGATCTCGAAGGTCAGCTCGGGGCGTTGCGGCGCGAAATCTCCGCGCACCAGGCGGACCTCAAGGAAACCGTCAACGTGCGCGAGCGGCTGCACCTGGCGGACCAGTATCCAGGTCCCAAGCCGCCCCCGACGCCCATCGCGGCCACGCTGGGGCGCCTTTCGCCCTCAAAGCCGTTTTCGAGCTAGTGCTGCCCGACGAAAGACGTCGACGAGAGATGCTCTGGACCTCCGCACCCGACTGGGCGCAAAATGCCTGCGTGACCAAGGACGAAGCGCTGAAACTTCTCGAAGACGCCGAAGTCGTGCCCTGTGTCTCGGCCGGGATCTCCGATGCCAAGGAAGTCCTCGACGCCTGCCTCTCGGCCGACATTCCCGCCATTCTCGATCGCCAGGACGGGTGCGGTAGCCAAGGCCATTCCTGCTCGGCTCGCATCGATCTGTGCGTGCGGTCCGACGACCTGCCCAAGGTCATGGCCATGATGCACGCGCGCTGGCAGAACTTGCTCGATCAGGAAGGCACCATGCCCGACCAAGCCGCCGCTTGCGCCGAGGGCGACGATCCGCCCTGCCCAGCGTGTGGCGCTGTCGCGCCCCTGGTGGATGGCGCCTGCAAAGAATGCGGGCTACAGCTCGAATAGGTTCTTCTGACGCCCGGATCGGACAGGGCGTACAATGGGCCCCTCATGCCCACCGATGACTTGGCGCCAGGGATGCTTTTGGCCGCTCCCAGTTTGCGCGATCCGAATTTCATGCACAGTGTGGTCTTGCTCGGGCGTTCGGGTGACGACGGTGCACTAGGCTGGGTCGTGAACGGCCGCGAGCTGATGACGGTGCGCGAGCTCTTGACCTCCTCGGAATTGATCCCGTCCGGCATGCAGATCCCCGATACCCCGTCCTTTGCCTCGGCGGTGCGTCTGGGTGGACCGGTGGCGCCCGCGGCTGGCTGGCTCGTGTACCGCCGCCAAGGAGAGCCCCTGCCCGGCGAAATCACCGTCGGTGGCGATCTTGGCGTCACCGGCGAGCTGGCCGCCTTCAGCGCGCTCATGGAAGGCCGGGGGCCGTCCGATTTTCGCATGCTGCTCGGCTGTGCCGGGTGGGCACCCGGCCAGCTCGAGACAGAGATCAGCACGGGAGCATGGCTCCCTGCGCCGGTCGATGCCAGGTTGGTCATGGATTCGCAAGCGGCTTTTGCCTGGGACGAAGCCTATCACTTGACGGTTGGCACCGAGCCAGCGGCCTTCTCGCGCCATCGCGGCAAGGCGTAGGGTAGTTTTGAAGCCCGGTCGGTCGGGTTCGAAACCTGCCCTACCTCACCTCGACGCGGCCTGTTCCGCGGCAAGCAACACATCGTGTCTTGCGGCCGAGGGATTGATCGCGTCGGAGACCCACAGTGTTCCCGAACCCGCGCACGCGAAACAGCGCAGGCGTAGGAGCGGCCTCGAGGCTGGCTGATAGCCGTCTCCACCCCCGATTTTGCCGCCGGGTTGGTCGCCATCGTCCGATTCGGCATCTCGGACCCGCAGAAAGGCTCGCATGGGAGCCTTCTCGGCCATGGCGCGGCCAAAGTTGCGTCGCGGACATCTCCTTGAGACACCGGATCGCGCTTTTGGCTGGTCCTCGGTTGTATCGGCGCCAGCGGGTTCATGGTACATTTTCCTTGGGCGTTTGAGTCCCTCCGGTCAAGGCACATGGCAGAGCGTGTAATTGGGATCGATCTAGGAACCACCAACTCCTGCGTCGCCGTGCTTGAAGGTGCGACACCTTCGGTCGTGGCCAACCGCGGCGGGTACAAGACAACCCCCTCGGTGGTGGCCATGTCCGAAAGCGGTAAGCGCCTGGTGGGGCACATCGCCAAGCGCCAGGCGGTCACCAACGCCGAAAATACCGCCTGGGCCGTCAAGCGCCTGATCGGCCGGCCGTGGACTTCGCCCGCGGTACAGGCGGTGAAGGCCGCGGTCCCCTATCCGCTCATCGAGGGCCCACACGGCGACGTGCGCATCCGACTGCGCGATCAGGTCTTCTCGGTGCCCGAAATCTCGGCCTATGTGCTGCAAGAAATGCGCGCCATCGCGGAGGAGTACCTCGGCCAGACGGTGTCCAAGGCCGTGGTGACGGTGCCGGCCTATTTCAACGATGGCCAGCGCCAGGCCACCAAGGATGCGGGCCGCATCGCCGGCCTCGACGTCATTCGCATCATCAACGAGCCCACCGCAGCCGCGCTGGCCTACGGGTTCGGCAAGAAGATCGATGGCAAGGTGGTGGTCTTCGATCTGGGCGGGGGCACCTTCGATGTGTCGATCCTCGACATCACCAACGGCGTGTTCGAGGTCGTGGCCACCGCGGGCGACACCTTCCTGGGCGGCGAAGACTACGACAAGCGCTTGGTCGACTGGCTGGTGCAAGGCTTCGCCAAGGAGCACAAAGTCGACCTGCGCAGCGATACGATGGCCCTGCAGCGTCTGAAGGACGCCGCGGAGAAGGCCAAGTGCGACCTCTCGGCGGTGCGCGAGACCGAGATCAACCTGCCTTTCATCATCTCCACCGGCCGCAACCAAGCCTACCACCTGCACCGCGTAGTCACGCGCAGTAAGCTGGAAGAGCTGACCCTGGATCTCACCGAACGCACCATCCAGATCTGCCGGCTGACCATGGAAGACGCCGGCATCACGCCCGAGGACCTGACCGAGGTCGTCCTGGTCGGCGGCATGACCCGCATGTGCAAGGTGCAAGAGCTGGTGGGCGAATTCTTTGCCCGCGAGCCGTGCAAGGGCGTGCATCCCGATGAGGTAGTGGCCATGGGCGCTTCCATCCAAGGCGCGGCCCTGGTCGACGCCGCTGCGGCACCAGACATGCTTCTGCTCGACGTGACCCCGCACTCGCTCGGCATCATGGTGGCGGGCGGTCACTTCCATCGCCTCATCGAGCGCAACACCACCGTGCCGACGGCCAAGAGTCACATCTTCACCACGGTGCGCGACGACCAGACCTCGGTCAAGATCGTCGTCTTCCAGGGCGAGTCGGATCGCGCGGAGGAAAACGAGTTGCTAGGTGAATTCGTGCTATCCGGCCTGCGCAAGGCGACCAAGGGAGAAGTGGAGGTCGAGGTCACCTTCGAGATCTCCGCCGATGGCATCGTCAGCGTGGCGGCCCAGGACATGGAAACCGGCGCCGAGCAATCGATCACGGTCACCGCCACCAGCAGCTTGACCGAAGGCGAGATCGCGCGCATGGCGACCGAGAACCAGGACCACATGGTGGCCGCACGCGCCGAGGAAGAAGTCGAGAAGGAGCGCCAGCGCATCGAAAAACTGGTGGACGAGGCCGAGACCCTCCTGCCCAAGGTCGAGGAGATCCTGGCCGGGACACCGTTCGGCGAGGACAGCCTCGACAACGTGCGCTTGATTCTCGACGATGCGCGCATGGCGGTCGAACGGCGCGACGCCGGCGGACTGGAGCAAGTGGCCGAGCCGCTTCTGCGCACGCTCAACATGTTCCGTGGCGTGGTCGATAGCGGGCGGATGCGCTCGAGCTAACCACCGAGGTGGATGTGGCGAAAGACGCAGCGCTGGAGATCCGACAGCTCGTCCAGCGTGGTTTCGACCACCACGAACATGGCCGAGGGCACGACGCCCTGTCGGATTGGGAAACCGCCCTGCACCTCGATCCGCGCAACTTGCAGGTCAAGCGTCTGGTCGAGTTCGAGCGGCGGCGAGTGGCCGAGATCGAGGCTGGCGAGCACCCGTCGCCCTCGCGGCGTGACACCGTCGAGTCACCCATCCCTCAGTTTCTGGCTGCCCTGACAGAGCGCAGGTCGGACAAGGTCGCGATCCCCACCGGGCCGCTGCGCGACGGGCCGACCGCCAAGACCGCGGTCGGGGATCGCGAGACTCCCGAAAACGACTGGAGCCTCATGGCGGAACCGCAAGACCGGGCCGGGCATGGCGAGGCCCAGGACCCGGGCTCCGAAGGCAGGCCGGCGCCGGACACCCTCGAGGATTTGCCGGTCGGCGCCGAGGATATTCGTTCCAGCGCCAACGAGCTCTTGGGCGAGTGCCGGGCGGCACTGAACGAAAATCGCGCCGGCCCTGCCGCGCTGGCGGCTGAACTGGCGCTGCAGGTCGCGGAGCGCGCTCCGCCGCCGGGCGTGGACGACCTCATCGATCCTGCGCGGGCCCTGTTCGAGCGCGCCTTTCGCGCCTTCATGGGGAACCCCCACGCCTGCCCCATTCGGGCCATTCCCACCGAGACGATTTCCGAACATGGCCTCGACCAGCGTGCGGCCTTCTTGATGTCGCGCATGGACGGTATGACCAGCATCGCCGACTTGATCGATAGCTCCGGGATCCTGCACTTCGATGCCGTGCGCGTGGTGGCATCATTGCGGCGGGCTAAGGCCATCGACATCCTGCCGCCCCTGCCCTAGCCCTAGAGCCAGTCACGACCCTCCGCCGAGACTGCTGACCTCAATCAAAAGACATGCAGTCGCCGCCGCAGCCGCTTGCCGGCGGGGTTCCCTCGTCGCAGAGCTCGCCACCGTCCAAGATTCCGTCGCCGCATCGAGGGATGGTGCAGTCGGGACGGCATTGGCTGCGAGAACTGTGAGCCGTGATGGTCAGCGGCTGGGTCAGATTGAGATTCACCAGCGAGCCATCGCTTTGCACCCAGGTCCAGGTGGAAATCCCATCGACGAACGAGGGTTCGATCGTGATCTCCCAATCGCCCGGGAATGGCAGTCCGGAAAGCGCCCCGCCGTCCGAGTTGTTGGTGAAGTTCCAGAATCCCGTCGCTTCGGTCGGCGATATCATCACGAGCTCGTTCGCATCGTCGGCCACGGCCACGGTGGTCGTACTGGGTAGTCCGCTAAACTGCATCTCCACGAGCGATGTAGGTTGCTCCTGGCCGGTAGAGTCCTTGTCCACGCCATGGAAGACGACCAGGCTGAGGGCAAGCGTCGACGTGTCGAGATAGAGAAGGATGCGGCTTACCCCAACTGCTTCCAGGCCGGTGTGGGCGCTGGCCGAGGAGTAACCGTAGTAGTCCACGACAGAATAGGACCGCATGTCAGGTACCGCGGCGAAACCCTGGCCAGATTGGGTGACCCAGAGGGCCGGCAAGGCCTCATTGGCGTCGCCGAGATCGCATTGCTCGCCTGGGCCGAGAATCCCATCTCCGCACGATCCGCCCGTACCGGACCTTCCGCCCGAGGCCGTGGTTCCGCCGGCCGACACTGCGCCGCCTGAAGCAGACGCTCCCCCCACGCCAATTGCACCTCCCGCCGAGCCGCCGGATCCCAATCGACCCCCGCCGCCAAGCGACCCGCCGCTCGTGGCCATGCCACCAAGGCCGGTCACTCCGCCGGTCGTCATCGCACCGCCTGTGTGGAATGAGCCGCCGGTACCGATCCGACCGCCTGCACCGCCGCTGCCACCGGTGGATCGAGCACCGCCCGTCGCGAAAGTGCCGCCCAGCCCGGCGGCGCCACCTGTGCCTCTGGTGCCCGCAGTTCCACCTGCACCGCCGGTACTGGTCCTCCCGCCAGTCATCATGAAACCCCCGGAGCCCGGCGCTCCCCCGCTGCTGCCGGCCGACCCGCCCGTCCCGGCAGTCATGGCGCCGCCAAACCCGCCGGCCCCTTCGGGGCTGTTGCCGCCAGTGCTCGTATCGGCAGACTGCTTCACCAGGGAAGTCCGCCCACATGCAGTTACCGTAATGAACAACACAGTGACCACCACACTGGAGATACGCATGGGCGGAAGACTAACACCAGCCCCTCGCGAGGCCAACCGGCCCTCGAATCCTCGGTCCGACATTCAGCGACCGTGGCTCCCGCCATACCGAAGGAATGACGCTGCGTGAGGGAGCGGCCCCTCACGCAGCGAGGTTGCACTACGGAGCTGCTAGTGCGCAGTCGTCAACGGACACGGTCGTGGTGGCAGCCGGATTGACGCCAACGTCGACGTGGCCGGCGCAGGGGTAGGCTTGGGTGAGGTCCTGTTGACCGGTCAGGGAGCAATTGCTCGCCGTGAAGATGTTGCCCATGGCACTCAGCGTGTGCGTTCCAGTGTCCAGCTCGACGCAGATTCCGGCACCCGTGTTGCGGGTGGCGGTGCCGGTGGCCTGGAGGATATTGCGACCGAAGTCCGTGCTCAGCCCAAGGTCGATGTGCGAAGTGTCCAAGCTGGGGGTCGTGGCGGTGGAAGCAGCGATGTCAACGCCACTGCCGGCGTTGTGCAGAGCGATGCTGCGTCGCAGCGCAATGTTGGAACCACCGTGGATGATGATACCGTTTCCAGCAGCGGTGCTCGTACTGCCCCAAGCCACCAGACCGTCGATCACGCTCGCGGTAGTTTGGCCAGGATCCTGCTCTAACTCCAACCCAGCGTTGTAATTCGCGTTCGCCACAACGGTTCCAGTGGTGGGCGTCGTCGACGCCGTCGCCGGAGCGCCCGTGATGTTGAGGATTGCCGTACCGCTGAGGTGAATGCCATTGTCGGTGTTGTTCGAGAACGAGGTCGCGGCGCTGCCGGCCGGCACGGTAATGTTGACCGTACCGCCCACAATTTCGAGACCATTTTGTCGGGTGGTTGCCGTTCCCGCCGCCGTCACGGCGACGCCAGGACCGATGTTGACCGTACCCGAGACCACCTGAATGCCAGGCGCACCAGTATTATTGATGGTCACGTAGGACAGGGACGCGGTGCCGCTGGCCGCGGTGAACCGGACACCCCCCCCAGAGGTGTGGGCGGTCACACCTTCAATGGCAAGCGGGGCGGCCGCCGTCGGCGTCAGGGCTGCCCCCGCGCCGACGAGCTGGAACCCGACAGCCCCCGCACCAAGGTTGAGACGCAACGGTCCGCCCGAGGTGGTGATGGTCACGTTGGCCGGCACCTGGAGTGTGGAATCCTCGCCCGTCATGACGGTGGGGGCTGCCAAGGTCGCGGTGTCGCTGCCGACGATGGTGATCTTGGTGCCGGCGGCGGCGCTGGTGCCCACCACCACCAACGCGTGGGTGAGCGTCTTGAAGCTGCAACTTCCTTCCGCGGCTCCACCGCCCGTCTTTCCGCTGCCCGTCGCAGTCGCATCATTGCCGTTGATTGGATCGACGAAGTACTGGTGGTTGGCGGTAGCGGCGCAACTGGTACAGGTATTGTTCACGCAAACGTTGTTCGCGCCGGAACAGTCGGAGTCTGCGCAGCAGTTTCCCCCCACGCACACGGCGTTACAGCAGACGTCAGCCGGGTTGGCGGTGCAAGCAGTCCCGGTACCTGTGCAGGCCTGCGAACCGCACGTGCCTTGGTTGGCGCCGGCGGCAGTTCGACATATGGTATTGGCGCCGTATCGCGTGTCGTTCTTGCACTGGCTGTCGGCGGTGCACGCCCCGCAAGTGAGCGCCGTGGTGACGCCACAGATCGACCCTGTCGGGCAGTCCGCGCTGGTCTGGCAGTTGCCCTGTACGCAGGCGCCGCCCGTCGAGCAGATGTACCCGGCACCGTAGGCTCCGGTGGCGGTGCACTGGTTGGTGGTGGTGCAGGCGCTACAGGTATGGTTGGTGGTGTTGCAGATGCGGCCATTGGTACAGTCGCTGGTAAGGTTGTGGCAGTTCCCCACCACGCACGAGGTATTCAGGCAGATCTGCGAAGTGCCGTAGGCCGTATCGGCCTTGCAAGCGGCATCGTTCGCACAGTCGCCGCAAACATGGTTCGTGCCGCAGATCTTGCCATTGGTGCAGCCGGTTGAGTTGTGACAAGACCCGGCCACGCACTGACCGGCGGAACAGATGTGGGTCGCACCATAGGTGGTCACGCAGGCGTTGTCGTCCGTCGGATCGACGCATGCGACACAGGCGTTGGACCGGCAGAGTCCGGATCCACCGGCCGCCAGGGTGCAGGGCTGCCCGTTGGTACAAGGAGGGGCCGCCTCAGCTCCGGCTGTGTCAACCCTGGTGTCTGGCCCGACGTCAGGGCGACTATCGCTGCCCAGGTCCGGGGTTGGCGCATCGACGGCTCCGTCCGCGGCATCTGGACCATTGATGGGCACATCCGGCAACGCTACATCGCCGCTATCGTTCCTGGACCCGTCCACCATGGGGCCATCGCTTTCAGCATCGAGTGCGGTCCCACCCGCGCCGCCTGAAGCGTCGACAGCCCCGCCAGCTCCGCCGCCCGCCTGCCCATCGGTCTTGGCGCCACCATTGGCGTCGGCCTTGGCGCCTCCGCTGCCTCCCTGACCACCCGAGCCGCTGGTGTCAGTTTTCTTGGCGTCACCATTGGCGTCTTTATTCGTGTTTGTGCTGCTGCTACAGCCGGCAGCCACGAGGAGTAAAGATAGGGGCACTAGTGCCAGAGCAGAAACGATAGAGCGAGTGGATGTCATGTTACGCCTCTCCTTGTCTTTGAAGAACAGCCGAGACAGATCGGTCCCCAAAAGAAACCCGGGCTCGTGAAATGCGACTGCAGAGCCAGGACGATACAGCGATCGCATATCAGAACCCCGGACGCGAAGCCAGCAAATCACGATTGCAACGACCAAATTCTTCCGCGGTGAGGTAGTGCTCAAGATCACGAGGGCCGCTGCCCATCCCGTCGCTTGCCCCCTGCCCAGGCGGCGCAGCGGCCAGCGTCGGTGCCACGCGATGGGCCTCGGGCGGCTTGGCCACGGAGGGCGACGACCACGGCGGCCCGACGACCTTGGGAGGGAACGCCGCCAGGCTTAGTAACGCACTGGGTCTTGAAGAGGTACTGCATTGGCGAGCCCAGCCGTGCGAATGCCCACCCGGACCGCGGCCGATTAATCGCGCCGGCGCAGGAGAATCGAGAGAGCGGTTCGTCGAGGTGGGGTGCCAACGTGCGGTCGGGATCTGCAACCGCAGTTGGCAGCTGCGGGAAGAGTTTGCGCATCTTTGGGCCCGTCTTCTCGGGTTTGGCGGCGGCACGTACCTTGCTCGATCGCGGTGAAGGAGGGCGTCGATGAAGACCGACAATCGCTTCTACCGGTGGCACGTGCGCAAGGTTCGCTGGGCGGTGTTGTTCGCCGTGATGCTGGTTGCCCTATGGTCCTGCGCCTCCCATCCGCTGACCCAGCCCCTGCCCGAGCCGATCCAGGAAACCGACGCGCAGATCACGATCGTGCCCATTCGCCACCTGGATCTCCTGTTCATGATCGACAACTCGCCGTCCATGAAGCCGAAACAGGACAAGATGAAGGCCCAATTCCCCAAGCTCATCGAAGCCCTGCGCGATCCTATCGACAATACGCTCCCTGACCTGCGTATCGCTATCCTCGACAGCGATCTCGGCGCCGGGCTCTCCAGCAATTGTGGCGAAACGGTCAATTTCGGCGACAAGGGACAATTCCAAATGCGCGGCGCGGCCGATTGCGGGGCAAGCGCGAATGCCCGCTGGTTGGAGTATGCCAAGAACCAGCCGGTGAATTTCACAGGCGACGTCAGCCAGGTGTTTGGTTGTTTGGCCGGCAATCTGGGGGTCGCCGGCTGCGGCTTCGAGCACCAACTCGGTGCCCTTGAATGGGCGTTCTTTCTGGCCGACAACAAGAACCAACTCGACTTCATTCGTCCCGAGGCCTACCTGGGCATCGTGTTGCTCACCGACGAGGACGATTGCACGGCCCCGCCGAACACCAGCATGTTCAACAACCAGGAACGTACCGAGTCCTGGAGTCTACGCTGTGCGACGCGTGGCCACGAATGTGCCAACACCTCGCTGACCTTCCCGACCACAGCCGCCGTCTCCGTCCCGTACGCATCCTGCAAGGGCAGGATGGATGCCACGTGCGATTCGTCCAAGGTCGATACCTCGGTGGCCACTGACTGCAATCCGCTCGAGAACATCACCAGTCTGGCCAACGCCGTGAAGCAGCTCAAGGGCGGTGGCAGCGATGCCGACGAGAAGATCCTGGTCGCCGCCATTTACGGTAGACCACGGGCAAGCGACACCACCGCGCCGGTCTACACGATCGACCGCGTGCCCGATCCGACGCCAGGCACGGCCGCAGATGCCAAGGTGTGGGAATACTGGCCGATCTGCTACGACCCAGACTACCCACCCTCGGCCACCGGTTACGACAAGACCGCGGCTGAGCACGGAGCCGCCGGCGGGCTGCGCATCGATGCCTTCTTGAACGAGTTCCCGATCGACAGCCGGCTGGCCTACAGCATCTGCGAGTCGGACTACGGGCCGGCCATGGCCGGGATTGGCAAAGCGCTCATCAACAAGATGGGCAAGCTGTGCGTGCCTTTCAAGCTGGTCGACACCAGTGAAAAGGCGGGCCTGCAAGCCGATTGTCGGGTCGCATACCGGATCCCGCGTGCGACGCAGGACCAGAACGGGAACACCACCATCGTCTACGAAGAGAGGTCCGAATCGCTGCCGATGTGTGACGCCAGCCGCGCTCCGGATTGCTGGGAGGTGAAGTTCGGCAACGCGAATGGCAGCTCCGAGGAGAAGGACATCGCCAATCGCTGTCCGGCAACCAGCTCGGCCCCCAGCCAGACGATCAGTGTCGTACGCAAGCCCGAGGAGATCTTGCCCGACGGCACCAAGGTCGTCATGCAATGCCTGACCTGCGTCGACCCGATGCCCGGCGTGAAGCCGAGCAAGGCGTGCGACTACTGAGGACAGGGGGCGGTATCTGGGGCGATTGGGCAGGGATCACGGCATCAGAGGAGGAGGCGGGGGCGGCGGGCATGACCAGGCGCCGCACTGCGGTGGAAGGATCGGCATGACCGGCTTCTCCATCAAGCTGGAGGTCCCGTTGCCCGGCGCACTCCAGCGAAGGCAAGAAGGTGTCGATGGGAAAGGCTGGTGGAAACCCGCCGTCTTACCTTGACCCCGAAGAGGCGTTGGCTTGCCTGGCCGACGTTCTTGTTCGTCCTTGGCGCCGCTTGCGCGCCGGCCTTGAAGAACCGCCAGGGCTCCGACGAAGCGACGGGTGAGGTGGAGAAGCCCCAGCTCCGGTTCCGCGACCAGAAGCTGGCCGCGAAGCACGAGGCGGCCAAGGCGTCCCCGCAGAGCTTCGAGCCGGTTTTCGCCTACACGCGAGCCATCGCCGATTTGTGTCTGGCCTCGCTGGTCGACAAGAGTTGCGCATCCTGCGAGGGTGGGCCGGTGAGGTACAAGCAGCTGTCGGAGCTCGATCCCTACAACTGGCCATTCATCGAGGATGCCCGGTCGATGCTCGACGTCCTCACAAACGTCCCGGGACTGGATGCGGCGCAGAGGGATCAAGCAGTTGCGGTGAAGGGACGGCTGCTCTGGCTGGGTGGCCACTCCATGGAAGAGCAGGCCTTGATTGACGGCTACGCTTTCACGCACCCTGACGCCGTCGCGGTCATCCGGCGGCGTCTTCGAGCTTTTGCGCGAAGCCGGGGACGTCGAGGAAACGCAGTCGCAGTGCATGCGCAGCCGAGCTAGGATGAAATCGGCACCTGAAGCCGCGCAGATAGACCTCCTGACCGCCTGCGTGGAGCTCAACCCGGACAATAGGGATGGCAGGGCCGACCGGCTGGACTACACAGACTACCTGCCCAATCTGTCGCCGGAGGAGGATCAGCGTTATCGCACATACCTTGTGCAGCGCTGTCTTCGAGATTGTCGGCGACGAGGAGTCGCGCTGTGCAGAGGCGTGCGCCTGCGATGACGAACCCGCGGGGAAGCGGGCCACCGCAAAGTGCAAGCGAGGCTGTCGAGACTGCCGCGGCGAGACGGCCCAGAAGGTGCGTGTGTGTAAGCAGCTCGGCGAATCCGCTCCTGCTCCCCAACGGAAGGCCGCTCCCGCTCGCGCTCTCCGACGGAAGGCCGCTTCCGCTCGTCGACCGAAGCCCGTCGATCCCAGCTCGGAACCACAATAGGCGGTTCTGTGATGTCAGTGGGGCTCTCGATTCCTTCAGCGCTGGTATCCCCGCCGAGATAGGAGTACTCTGGGGCTGTTCCATCCATCATCGTCAGGGAGGAGCATACATTAATGACTAGCTTACGATTTGCTCTGTTGGGCTTGTTCGGATCCGCCGGGTTGTTCATCGTCGGATGCAATTCCGATCCGGGTGCCGGGCCTTCGCCGCGACCGCTCGATTCCACCGAAGCCACGGCAACCATCAACCAACGCGTGGACCAGCTGGTGAGCGGTCCGGGCGATTCGGCGGCGCTGCTCGACCTGACCGGCGGCACCACCGTGGCAACGGGAAGCATCAACCAGGCCGCGGGGAGCTCCTCGTCATGTTCTGCGAGCGGGAGCACCGGCGGCGGCTCCAGCCTTGGCGACGACGCCACCAAGTCGACCACCAAGGCGCTCGACGACCTCCTGCATCGGATTTCCCAGGAAGCCGAGGACCACGTGTTTCGGCCTGAATTCGTCGAGATCGAGGATGGCAATCAGGTGATCTACAAGGTCGATCCGGTCGCGGCATGCGACACCGATTCGGCATGTGTCGAAAAGCTGACCAAGAACCCGCTCAGATTCGCCGTGACGGCGAACGCGGACGATAGCCTCAACGTTGCCCTGCTCGTGGGCGAGGCGCGGCTCAATCCCGGCACCGCCGTGCTCGGCGCGAAGAATCTCTCGGCTCGCGTCGACCTCGCCAAGGCCATGGATGCAATTCGGCTGTACGTCAATGCGGACGACCAGGCCGATTTTCCGGAACGGCTGGGCGGCGTCGTCGAGGGCTCCATCGAAAAGCGCGCCGAGAACGATTTCGCCATTTCGGGATCGGTCATCGAGAAATTCGATCTATTGGTCGGGCAAGCGAAGGGCAAGCCCGTTGCGGTCACCGTGCTGCCATCCGATCCAACCGCGTTGCTGACCATCAATTCGGCCACCAACACGCTTGGGTACGGGGTCAGCGTCAGCGCGGTCGACGTTCAAGTGGCGGGCGCCGCCGTGTGCAACGACGAGTGCGGCGACAAGGAGCGGACCGGTACCTTCTCGGGCCATCTCGGCGGTTACAGCGGCGCGGTCACCGTCACCAAGGGCGCCCAGGAGATCACCGTCTCAGAGGTCGGGCTCGGCAGTGACACCTCTTATGTCGCCCTCAACGGCGACCGCTTGGGCACCCTCGACCTCAATCCGGACCATGGACGGAAGCTCACCGTGACTTTCAAGAAGACAACCGAGGGTACGTTGGTCACCTTCGATCCAGCGCTCGATATCAAGCTGGCCCTCATGTTGAACAAGCTGTCGGACTCGTTGCGCGTCGACATGCCAGACTGGCTGTCCGACGAGATCTTCGAGGTGATGCTGGGCGGTGCGGCCAAGCCGTCGGTGCTGATACCCGCTGCTACTTGCGATGCCAGCGGCACTTCGACCTCCAAGGCCCAGGTCGAGGTCGTGACCGGCGCCCTAAGCCTGAGCTCCAGCTCGCTTGTCAGCCCGGTGGACGTGGCCGCGGGCATGTGCCTCGTGCCCGTCGACGGCACGGACAGCAATGCCAATCCGTTCAGCCAAGTGAAGGCCGACGCCTGCCAGTAGGCTGCGCAAGCACTTTCCGGGTACTTCAGGTTCCGGACATCGACGAGATCGGTCTGATGTAGGGAGCGACGGGGCCGCTCCGCCATCCCGCGCCACATGATGTGGCACGCAAAGGGCAGGGTGACTCGATCAATTTCCTTTGTCTGCGGCCCTACCGAACGTAAAGTGACGAAGAAAGCTTCGTTATCGTTCGCCCGGTATCGCCAAAGCATTCGTCGAGGACCAACCATGGCAAGCCCCGCGCGTTCTGCAATGAAGCGACTGTTGCTGCTCGTGACAGCAGCCACGTCGATGCACTGCCAAGTGAAAAACTCGGGACTCCCCGGCGTAGTCGGTGACGCGAGCACCGCCGGCACGGGCGGCTCGGCCGGAACGAGTGTGGATGTCACCAGCGTGGCGACGGGCGGAAGAGGAGCGGGCGGGACGCAAGGCGGTCTCGACCCACGGGTCGTGCTGGACGCGCAGGGATCCGATGCCAACAACGCAAGCGCCGGCGACGTGGGCGGACTTGGTGGGATGGTCGATTCCGGGACCGTCGTCGCATCGGGCGGCGCACCGGCGTCGGATGGGGCGACCGCACAAACCGACGGCGCGCTCGGATCGGGTGGCGCGGGCGCGGCGACGACGATAGATACGGGTGGCGTCCTAGGCACCGGCGGCAGCCCCGGATCCGGTGGATCGCGCGACGCAGACACTGGACCAGACGAGAATCCCGACCTCGGTGCGGATCGCAACGACGTCCCTGACCTCGGGCCCGACATCCCGCCCGATGTTGCGAGCGCCCCCGCCGACGCAGCCGACGCGCCGCCGCCTGTGGCCGACGCTACTGCCGAGACTGCGATCGACACAGCCCCGCCGCTGACCTTGCTGTGGCATGACGAATTCGAGGGCGCCGCCAACGCTGGCGTCGACACGAGCAAGTGGACCTACAACACCCAGACTCAGGTCAACAACGAAAAGCAGCAATACACCGCGAGCCGGCAGAACGTCTTTCTGGATGGTAGTGGGAACCTAGTCATACGAGGCCTCAAGGCAGCCGCGCAGTACACTTCGGGGCGCATCGAAACCAACGGCAAGTTCTCGTTCAAGACTGGGCGCATCGAGGTCCGAGCAAGGCTGCCCGCGGGCATTGGCTCGTTCCCCGGTATCATCATGATGGGAACGGGCAGCGCATGGCCACAGTGCGGAGAAATTGGCATCATGGAGCAATACGGCCAAGACAAGAGCTGGTTCTATGCGAGCGCGTACGCCGACAGCTCAGACAACTCGGGCGACAAACGCAGCATACGGTACGATTTTCCCAATGCCACTACCGCCAGTACCGACTTCCACATCTATTCGGCAGACTGGTACGGCGACCATCTGGTCATCCTGGTGGACGGCACCGAGGTCATGCGAACCACCTTCGGCACGAGCTCGCCCTTCTACACCACCCCTGAGTACATCATTCTCGACCTGGCCATCGGCGGAAACATGGGCGGCGCCATCGATGCGAACGCCTTCCCCATGGACATGATCGTGGACTACGTCCGCGTGTATTCATTCTGATCTACCCCCACCGGACGCAGCTTCGCTTTCCGGGCCGACACGGACACCCGATCTTGACCCTCGAAGCGACGAGGCGGCAGCAGCGTGGGGCGAACAATTATTCTGGACAGCGCATCGCGCACCTGCTCTACTGCGCCGCGACGAGCCGCTGCGCCAATGGGACGACCGTGGTGGAGAGTCGCTGTTTGCTTGGTCAAGTCGTTCCACCTACCGGATGTCGATCTTGTTGAAAAGGAGAGTAGCCATGAGAGGTAGCGTTCTTCGTCACGCGCGAGTCTTCCTTGGGTTGTTGTGTCTGGGCACCTGCGCAGCACTTGTTACCAGCTGGGGTTGCGGCGGAGGAGACAGTGGTCTACCTTGCGGCTCGATCCCTTCGAGCTGCTCCGCGATCGCAACCGATAGCTGTGGCAAGTGCATCGGGAGTTGTTGCTGCTCCGAAATCGGGGCCTGCGCCAACAACAGCTCGTGCAACAATCTCGCATCCTGCATCGCTGATTGCTCCTCAGATTCCTGCGTCAACTCCTGCCTCTCCCAGTATTCGTCCGGCTCGACCCTGTTGACGGACTATCTTGACTGTATCGACTCGCACTGCAGCGCGTCGAGTCAGTGTGGGTAGCTGATGCGGAAGCATCTGCTCTGGCTCGCGGGAGCGGTGGCCGCGGTTGGGCTCGTGGTCGGTTTCGCGCTCGCGAGGCGATCGGCGGGCTCCCCCCAGCGGACCTGTCCTGCCCATTCGGAATCGGCTGCAAGCGCCGAAATGTCGCGCCCTTCATGGATCGAACCCGCCTCAGCCGAGACCCCGCTGCCCCCACCCAAGCTGGCGCTAGGGGTAGTGGGGGGGCCGCCGACTCCCGATCATGCGTCGCCCGATCCATCGAAGGCACAAACCCGAGTGCTCTCGACCGCCGATCTGCCGCACATTCGGCAGCTTGCGAAACAGATCCACCAGGTCCGTGAAGGAAGCGGCGCCGTCGATCCGGGTCATTAGGGTCCTCTGTACTGCCCCAAAGGGCCTCATCGGGCACAGCCCGCCGGAGGCCCGCGCGAGTTGGGAACGACCAGGTGTCTGGGTCGTCCCAGGTTCGCTCAGTGTTGCGAGGACTCTCCGGCCGCTGGCTCGCCGTCCTCGCGCTGGTGCAGGCAGGCGGCCACGGCGTCCACCAGGCTGCGACGGTGGCGGCTCTTGGGCAGGAACACGTTGGCGCCGGCAGCGATGGCGCGGTCGCGCGCGACTTGCGAGGTGCGCGACGACAGCACGATGATGGGGAGTCCGCGCAGGGTGGCTTCGCGGCGGATGCGGGCGATGAGCTGGAAGCCGTCGAGTCGAGGCATCTCGAGAGCGGTCACCACGGCGTCGAAGCGGCGCTCGCCCAAGACTTCCCAGGCCTCCCAGCCGTCCTCGGCCGCCACCGACTGGTAGCCTGCGGTCGCCAGTAGCCGCACGCCCGCCTCGCGGGACAGCCGTGAATCGTCCACCACCAGCACGCGGGGTTGCCCGCGGCGCGGGGCCGCGGGTGCGGGCGTGGATTCCGCGTAGGCCACGTCGGAGAGCGCGCCCAGGTCGAGGACGAGCTGGGCCTTGCCGGCGCCCGAGGCGGTGACTCCCGCGTAAAACGGGATGAGGCCGATGAGCGGCCCCGGCGGACGCACCACGATGGTGCGCGGGCCGATCACCTTGTCGCAGGTGATGAGGAAATTGCGGCCGGCGTAGCGCACGTGCAGGGCGGCGGCGCGGCGGCCGGGCGGCAGTTCGAGCCCGAGCAAGGAATGCAACTTGAGGATGGGGACATTCACGCCCGCGATGGCGGGCAACTCGCCGCTGGAGTTGGCGCTGGGCACGGTGCTGGCGAGCACGTTGTGCCCGATGGGCAGCACCTCGATGACGTGGGTCGCGGGCACGGCGTAGACCTGCCCGCCGATCTTGAACAGCAGACCCTGCGTAATGGCGCCAGCGAGCGGCAGCGAGAGCCGGAAGCGGGTGAAGGCACCGGGCTGCGACTCGACCTTGACCTCCCCGCCCAGGCGGGCCACCGCGCGCTTGACGATGTTCATGCCCATCCCGCGACCGGCCAAGGCGTCGGACTGGGTGCGCGTCGAGAATCCGGCCTCGAAGATGGCATCGATCACGGCATCGTCGCTGACATCGCTGCCGGCGGCGAGTTGCCCCGAGGTTCGCAAGGCGCCGCGGATGGCCTCGCGATCGATTCCGCCCCCGTCGTCCTCGAAGGTGAGAAAGACGAAATCAGCCTCCTGGGCTGCCCGGATGTTGATGTGGCCGCGCGCGGGCTTGCCCCGCTCGGCACGCACTTTCGCGCTCTCGATGCCGTGGGCCATGGCATTGCGTAAGAGATGCAACAACGGATCCACGAGTTGGTCGACGATGGCCTTGTCGAGCTCGACTTCCCCGCCATGCACCGACAGGTCGGCCTGGCGGTGGCACGTGCGCTCGAGCTCGCGCAGGGCCGAGCCCAGGCGGGAAAACGCCCATTCCAGCGGCACCATACGCGACTGGCGGATCTGCTCCTCGATGTACTCCGAGGTTCTGCGCATGGAATCGGCGTCCTCCGCGAGCCGGCGCGCGGTGCGATCGAGGAACGAAAGCGCGTCGGTAAATTCGACGTCGATCTCACCCAGGCGATCGAGCAGGCGCCCGAGTTCCTCCAATCTGGCAGTCACTGGCAGGTCTGTGGCCAGTGCGTTCTGGGCCGCGCGTAGGCCGTGCCGGGTCGAGCCCAGATCGCGAAGCACGCTGCGCATCTCGTGCACGCGTCGGTCGAGGCGCGTGCGTAAAATCACCGAGATCGCCAACGCTCTCGAGCAGGGCATCCAGGCGCTCGACGTCGACGCGCAACGCGCCTTCGCCGCTCGCACGCCTGTCGGTCACCGCGCGGCGCTCCATGGTGCGGCGTCGCTCGACCATCTCGCGGGGCGCGGCGTCCGTCTCGGGCGGCCCGCTCGATAGAGGTGGGGGCACGGCCAGACGGGCGCTGCTGAGCAGAGCCCGGATCTCGGCCACGCCTTCGTCGATGCGTTCGAGGATGCCGAACGTCGGCGCGAGTTGGCCGCGTCGGATCTCGGTGCACAGATCCTCGAGATCGTGGGCCGCGCGCGCCACGGCGTCGAAGCCAACCGAGCCGGCCGAGCCCTTGAGCGTGTGCAGGTGGCGGAACAGGACGTCCACTACATCCGGCGAGATGTCGAGCGTGGCCGCCGAGGCGTGCGCGAGCGATTTCTGCGCCTCGGTGATACGGCCGAGGTGCTTCTCGGCTTCCTCCAGAAAGAGGCTGCGTAGCATCTCGGTTTCGCCCGAATTCCATTCGGGCAGCACGCCGTGCTCGCCGCTGCCGTCGCCACTATCGGATTTCCCCGCCATGGCGGATGGGTCCTAGGCCTTGGTCTCGCCCGGTTTCTCACCGAGAGCGGTCAAAATGCTCCTCAGCGCCTCGCCGAGTGGCGTGCTCGTGGTGGCGAGAAGGGGGGCTAGAGGCGCCAGCACGCGCGCGATCTCGTCGCGTCGCTCGTGCAGGATGCGGGTGATTTCCGGTTCGCCCTGGGTGGCGACGCGAAGCTGCGCGATGGCGTCGACGAGGGCCTTGCGCATGCCCGCGCGCGCGACCGCGTCGCTGCTGGCGCGAGTGGTGAGCGCAGTGAGGTGATCGGCGACGTTGCGCACGCTTTCGATGGCCCGGGTGGCGTCGCCGGTGGAGCTGGCGATGGTTTCGAGGTAGGCGCCGATGTCCTTGGTGGCCGTGGCGGCGCGTTCGGCCATCTTGCGCACCTCTTCGGCCACCAGGCCAAAGCCCTTGCCCTGCGCGCCGGCGCGCGAGGCCTCGATGGCCGCATTGAGCGATAGGATGTTGGTTTCCGAGGTGACGTCGTCGAGCATCTCGACGATCTGGCCGACCTCTTCCGAACGCGCCTCCAGCGACTTCAGCTTGCGCGCAATCTCGGCGACGGCGGCCTGCTGTCGGGTCATGCCGTCGGCGATCTCGGGCAGGGCACTTCCGGCGGCTTCGGCCGCCTGAATGATCGCGGTCGCCGCAAAGGAGATGCGAATGGCCCGCATTTCCAGGCTGGTGAGGAGAGCGTTCGTCGCTTGCGCGATTTCGCCCAGTGGCCCCGCACCCGGCTTGGCACGCACCGTGAGGTCGCCTTGCTCCGCCGCTCGCAAGGTGGCGAGCAAATCGTCGAGGTTTTGTTTGTCGTTCATGATCCAATCACCGTGCTGATGGCGTCGCGCACGAAATCGATGGCGCGTTCCATGTCGAGCAGAAGGGCCGGGCCGTTGGCGTCGAGCACGGTGGCCGACAAGAACGACGGTCGGGGCGGCGGTACGCGACTGTGTCGCTCGTCGACGCTGCCGATGGTCACCGCGCTCTCGACGGCGAGGGCCACGCGGACGGCTTCGCGGCCCGCGTCCGGAGCGGTCATGACCAGCAGCAACTTGTTCTTGGGAAAGCGGTAGGCGGCGTTTTCCGCCATGTCATCCCCGGCGGGCTGGAAGCACACGGCGAGATCGAGCACGGGTAGGATGAAGCCCTGCACGGGCGCGATGCCGCGTATCACCGCGGGGGCGAGTGGAACCGGGGTGATGCCCCGCATGGGCAGGACCTTGCGCACGACCCCGAGGGGAAGCGCGCAGCGCAGGCCGCGCAGTTCGAAGAACACGACAGCGAGTGGGACGGCCGCTGGCATTGACTACACGACCATGGGCGCGACTCGGCGACGAATGAGTTTACTACGAAGGAGGCGGAAAAGGACCTGCGTCACATCGTAGGATCCCATCTTCGAGACCTGGATGATGTCGCGGACGGTGTTCTTGCCGTTGACCAGATCGGCGATGGCGGCCTCCTCGCGCAGCAGTTGCCCGCGGCTGAAGCTGGCCAGCTTGTCCTCGTTGCGCACGAAGGTCATGTCGAAGTCGCCGATCTCCTGCTCGATGACCCGCCATTCTTCCACGCGGCGTAGACCTTCTAGAATCAGGCCGTCGACCGGCAGGGACAGGGATGCCTCGCGCACGTGCGCCGGCAATTCGCCGAGGGGCCGGAAGCTGAAGCGCCCGCTGCCCCAGCGCAGGCTCTCGAACACGAGGGCCGCCGTCTGTTTGGCCATGGCCTTGCGCAGTCCCGCGGGTGCGAGGAGACCGCGGGCGCATAGATACGCACCAAGCAGCTCCTTGTTGCCGTCGCGTCGACGCTCCTCGAGAACCTGCGTCAAGGTCTTTTGCGACAAGTGCCCGCCGCTCACGAGAAAACGGCCGAGCAAGAATTCATCGGCCACGCCTTGGGCGCCGGCGAAGTCCACCCGGCCCTGGCCCAGATGGATGTCCATGCGAGCGCGGCCGCGCGCAAGGTTGACGGTGCCGGTGTGGCCGCGGTCCTGGAGCAACAAGAGCACGTCCGCGATGGACACGATGGCGAGATCCCCCGCCAGGGCGGCCCCGAAATCCTGCGGCTCGCTCCCTTCACTTGCGTCCTTGGCCTCGCCCGGAATCAGCACCTCGAGATCGATGCGGCTGTCCGAACCGCCGTCGGCCTCCGGCGAAGCCGGCTTCGCGCCCGCCTTGTCCAAGGTGTGGCCGACCACCGCCAAGAGCGCCTCGGGCGAGAAGGGCTTGGAGATGATGTTCTTTACGTTCGGCATGACCGCGAAGCATTCGCCGATGTCTTCGCCCTTCGCGCTCATGACGATCACGGGAACCTGGGCCAGCGTCACGTTGCCCGAAATGGCCCGGCACACGTCATCGCCCTTCACGTCGGGCAGCAGGAAGTCGAGCAGGATCAAGTCCGGTGGATGTGCTTGAGCTGCCTCGATGCCACCTTCACCGGTACGCGAGGTCTGCACGCGGTAACCGGCCTTGGTCAGCGATAGCTCAACCAACTTGCAGATGGTCGGGCTGTCGTCGACGACGAGTATGGTCTCTCCTGACATCGGCCGTGGTTCCCTTTCGCCCGAAGTAGCGCGGCAGTCTACAACGGGCCGGCCCCACGGGACAACGCGCGCGAAGCAAAAAGCCCGCGATGCGTGCCTGCGTATGGCGGCGTCAGATGCCTGTCGCCTGGGACCGGGGCAGGCCCTGGCTTTACTTTCCAGGCGAGGCTACCGATTGAGAACGACAGGAGATTTCGACATGGATGCTGCAACATGGCTGCGCCAGATGGGGGGTGAATCGGCCCAGACAGGAAGGCGCGCTCAACTGGACGAGCTTTGTGCCTATCTCGGCGGTCTGGCCACGCTCGACAACCTGCTCTTCGAGGGCATGGAGCGCGTCACCGAGTTCTTCTCCGCGGAACGCGCCGTGATCTTCATCCCGGACCTCGACAACCACTTGCGCGCAGTGGCCTGGGTGGGCGATTCCGTGCGCGAGCTGCGCTTGCCCGGCGAACCAACCAACCTCGTCGGATGGGCGGTGGCAGCCAGATCCCCCGCCGGCATCCGCAACGTGTGGGATTTGGCCGAACTGGTTCGCTTGCATCCTCGCTTGCGTCCGGACGACCGCCTGGACCAGTGGCTCGGGCTGCGCCTGCGTTCGGCGATCCTGGCACCGCTTCTCGACCAGGACAGGGGCATGGGCGTGCTCTTGGTCGCCAATCGTACCGACGAGGGTGGCGTTTTTCCCGCGAGAGATTCTGGCCTACGCGGGCGAGCTGGCCAAAGTTCTGGCCAGCGGTCTCGCCGTGCATCTGGGTCTGCGCACGCCCGCGGCCCCCGCGCTCGCTCCGGGCGGGCCCAAGGCCACGCCCACGCCCGCCAAGGCAACCCCGCCACCCCAGGGATCGGTCGGTCACCATCTCGGCCCCGACCCCGACCGCGTCCCAGCCCTCGACTCTCGCGGCCCCGGCGGAAATCCGTCCGGCGACGCCTCCCTCTCCGGCGGGATCGCGATTGGTGGCACCCAAGCCCGCCCCCGGTCGCGACGGTGCGCGAGGACACCCGGCGTCGCGGCCCGCTGGCAAATGGGACTATCTCGTCCAGGCCGGCGTCATGCAGCCGGAATTGCTGGCCAAGTCCCTGGCTTCGGCCCAGGCCTCCAATACCGATCCCGGGCGCTTCCTCATCGAAAAGGTCGGCATCGCGCGCGCCGACGTGGAGAAGTCGGTATCTAGCTACTACGGCGTTCCGTTCTATCGATTCACCGCACAGCAATCGATTCCGGAGGATCTTCGCCAGCGCCTGCGCGTCGAGTTCTTGCGCAAAATCTGTGCGGTGCCCATCGAACGTCGCGGGCCACATCTCATCGTCGTCATCGACGATCCGCACGACATTCAGCGGGCCGATTCCCTGCGCTCGGTCGAAACCGATCGCGAGGTGGCCATTCACGTCGGCTTTCGCGACGAGATTCTGGCTTGCATCGAGCATTCCTTCGGGCTCAGGTCCGACGTCAACTTGCTGCTCAAGGAGCTCGCCACCGATGAGGGCACGGGCGCCGTCGACGAGCCCAGCGAGGACGACGACACCGGCGAGGAATCGGACAGCGCCATCATCAAGCTGGCCAATCAGATCATCATCGACGCCTACCAGCGTGGCGCCTCCGATATCCACATCGAGCCCTACGGCAAGCAAGAAAATACACGCATTCGCTTTCGCATCGACGGCGATTGCATCCGCTACCAGGACATTCCCGCCATCTTCCGCAATCCGCTCGTGGCCAGGTTCAAGATCATGGCCCGGCTCGACATCTCGGAAAAGCGCAAGCCCCAGGACGGCAAGATCAAATTCCGCATGCGCGATCGAACCATCGAACTGCGCGTCGCGACGCTGCCCACCGTGAATGGCAACGAGGACATCGTCATGCGTATCCTGGCCGCGTCCAAGCCCATCCCGCTCGACGAGATGGGCATGAGCGATCGCAACCTGCGCGAGATGCGGAACATCATTTCCAAACCCTATGGGCTCATCCTGTGTGTGGGGCCCACCGGTTCGGGCAAGACCACCACCTTGCACTCGGCCCTGGGCTCCATCAACACCGTCGACATGAAGATTTGGACCGCCGAGGACCCGGTGGAAATCACGCAGCCTGGGCTGCGCCAGGTGCAGGTGCAACCCAAGATCGGATTCGACTTCGCGGCGGCCATGCGCTCCTTCCTGCGCGCCGATCCCGACGTCATCATGGTCGGTGAAATGCGCGACAAGGAAACCGCCAGCACCGGCGTCGAGGCCTCGCTGACCGGCCACCTGGTATTCTCGACCCTGCACACCAACAGCGCGCCCGAGACCATCACCCGCTTGGTCGACATGGGGATCGACCCCTTCAGTTTCGCCGACGCCCTGCTCGGCGTGCTGGCACAGCGCTTGGCGCGCGGGCTTTGCAAGAAGTGCCGCGAACAGTACGTCGCGGACAAGGACGAGGTTTCCGAGATCGTCAGTGCCTTCGGCGAGGAGGCTGCGGCAGCGCGCGGGATCGACCAGGGCGATTTCAAGTTGTGGCGCGCGCCCGGGTGCGAGCTGTGCAGCAAGACCGGCTACAAGGGACGGATCGCGCTGCACGAGCTGCTCATCGCCGACGAAGGCATCAAGCGCGCCGTGGCCAGGCACGCCCCGGTCGAGGAAATCCGCAAGCTGGCGGTCGCGGGCGGGATGACGACCCTGCTACAGGACGGCATCGAAAAGGCCATCGCGGGCAAGACCGATCTCAAGCAGATCCTGGCCGTGTGTCTGCGCTAGTGCCTCTTGCTTTCCAGGATGCGGATGTGATAACGGGCGGTGGTTGCTTCGGGGCCGCTCGGCAGGATCTCGACGTAGCGGCGATAGGTTTGTAGTGCCGGTCCGATCTCGCCGCCGTTCCGATAGGCCTCGGCCAAGCCAAACAGCGCGGTGCCGTTGGATGGGCTTTTTGCGAGAGCCCGCTTGAAGAGGACAACGGCGCGCGCGTACTGGCGGTGATTGAGGGCCACGTAGCCCTGCGCGGCCTCGGCCTGCGGGGTATGCGGCTTGGCCGTGCTTGTCCTGGCCTCTCGGCCGTGGCTCCTGGCCGTGGGTTGCGCTTTCGTCCGGCGTGTGGCGTGGGATGTGGCTGGGGCCGCACGCCTGGGCGTTTCTCCCAGCAAAGGCACCGCCTCGCGCGGTTTCTCGTCGTCAATAGGTTGGACCACCGGACCGCGGGCCGATGTGTCGCTGCTTTCGGGGGATTCCTCCTGCGTCGCTTCGGCGGTCTTCATCGGCGCGCGGGCGGGCGGCGCCGGAACCACCACCGATGGAGTCTTGGGCAGTGTCGGAGTCTCCGCCGTGCCCGAGGAAGAGATCACGGTTGAGCGCTCGCGGTGATGCTGCAACAGGATGCCGGTGTACGCAACCACCGTCGCCACCAACATGGTGAGCAGCAGCTTGAGCAGGCCGCGGGACTTGGGAGGCTCCAAAGGAACGAGCACGGTTCGGTCGGGATCGGCGCCGTAAGAAGACGCGCCCACGTACGCCCCCACCTCGTTCTTCGCTTTCGCGCCAAGCCCAATCACACGCGACGCGAGCCTGTGGACCTCGCGCGAACCGTGCTCGGGCGAGGGCCCTCCGGACAACGCCGTAGGCGGCATCAGCACGGGTGGGGCGAGCGGCGCGGGCAGGGGGGCTGGGACGCTCGCGTCGGCGGTGCGCGCTCGCTCGGCGCTGGCCACGATGTCGAAGAATGGCGTGAGATCGGCAAGGTCGCCCAGGCGCTGCCAGGACTTGCCATCACGCGAGAACCGATCTTCGCGTCCGACGCGATGCTCGATGATCCACTTGTGCAGCGTCGTGAGGTCGTCCAGGCGTAGAGAGGAGCCCGCGCTGGTTTCGACCACCCAGTCACCCTCGTCCGGGGCATCGGGACTGGGACTCTTGCTGGCTGGGCTCGACGCCGATGCCGGACGCTTGACCACGAACAGATGGCCGCAGTCACTGCACTGCACCTCCGTCCCGAGATCGCTGACCATCGCGTCCTCGATCTCGTATCGGGTCTGGCAGCGTTCGCAGCGAACATCCATAAGTCGAAGCCCTAAGCCTATCTTTAGCACTCTATCCTAGAGCGTAAGAGTCGACTGTACCCGAAATCCGCCAGGCTATGCCAGGCGAAGACAGACCAGAAAGAGGCCCAATCCGACCAGAAATCCAACACTTGCAAGCGTCGCCGGAAATCGGCGGAGCGCAAGATCCGCATCTAATCCCTTGCGAAAGAAGACCACTGCGGACGTCACCCATGCCGCCAGACCGAGCAAGGCGAGCGAAACCATGAGGGTTTTGGGACGGGGGCGTTCGGCGAGCCGATCGGCGTGCCACTTCGTGCGCTCTTCGAAGCTCGACGGCGACGCGTGGGTCTCGGTGGCCGCCAGCAGGCGGGCGATCCGCCGTTCGAGGCCAGGGAGGCGTTCGCCATAGGGCGTGTAGAACGAACGCGTGCCGAGCAGAGCCGCCCGCTCCGCCTCGAAGGCCGTCCGTGCCGCGGTGTAGTCACCCTTGGTGACCAGCGCAATGCCGATGGCATCCAGCCGGTCGAGTGCACTGCGCGTGAAAGGACTACCGGGCACGTATAGGCGTCCGGCTTGCAAGTAGAAGCGTATGGCTTCGCCGACGTCGCCGCGTTGCTCGGCCGCGGCGCCGTTGCGACAGGCGTTTCGCGCATCGACCAATAGGCGCACGACGATCACGGACAGGGCTGCGGCGAGGCCCAGGAGGATGACAACCACCTGGCGCCGGATGGCGTGCATCAGACGAAATCCCGCTTGCGGAAGATCACCATGGCCAATACCAGGACGACGAGCGAGTAGGCGACCCCATACCCCGTGGCCGATACCAGGTAGTCGAGACCGACGAACTGGCGGTGCACGGACAGTTCTTCGGCGCCCACGATGGCGCCCGAGGGATAGAACAGATGGAGGTTCGGCATGAGGTTGCAGAAGAAGTCGAGAACAGTCTTGGCGCCTGGCCCCATCTTCGCGCCGAGCGCGCGGATATCGGGTACCGATCGGCCGACCACGAAACACCCCAGGGAGAAGAAACCCGAGAGAAAGGGGCTGGAAAAGGCCGAGAAGAATACGGCGATAGAGGTCACCAGCATGACGTTGATGAAAAGCAACCACACCGCCTTGACCATGGGCACGTCGAAGCGCGCGCCTTCGAGGGCGAGCACGCTGGCCAGGACCGCGCCCATCACGGTCATCTGCACGGCCAGAGTGAGCAGCATCCCAAGCCACTTGCCGAGCACGAATTCCCAGCGCCATAGGGGCTTGGGCAGGATGGTGTACACGGTCTTGAGGTCGAGCTCCTTGTAAAGCAGGTTCACGCCCACGAAGATCGCGATGATGACACCGAAGATGTCGATGCCGAAAAGGCCGACGTCGCGAATGGTGCGCACTTCCTCGTGCAGGGTGAGGTTGCCGATGGCGAGCGCCGAGAGGATGATGAGGACGGCGAAGAACAGCAGGCTGTAGAGGATCTTGTTGCGCACAGCCTCGCGAAAGGTGTTCCAGGCGATGGCGGTGATGCGATTCATGCCCCCCCCTTGTCGGACGCGGCCTCGCGCACGAAGAGGTCTTCGAGCGACTCGCGGCGGGGGGTGACCGACATGATGCTGGCGCCGGCGGCGAGCGCGGCGCGCAGGAAGGCGTCGACGTCGCCGCCCTCGGGCAGGTCCACCAGCATGCCGTCCGGCGTCTGCCGGACCTTCGCGCCCTCGGGCAGCGAGGGGATCTGGCCGACATCATGGCGCAAACAAACCTCGGTGGATAGCAGGCGCGCGGTCAAGAGGTCGGACAGTGGCCCGACGCTACGGATGCGTCCGGCGAAAATCATGGCCACCCGGTCGCAGGTCATTTCGACGTCTGGCAAGATGTGGGTCGAGTAGAGCACGGTGCGCCCCTCGCGCTTGAGCTCGAGCATGAGATCGCGGATCTCCTTGCGCCCGATGGGGTCGAGCCCGGTCATGGGTTCGTCGAGAACCACCAATTCGGGGTTGCCCATGAGGGCCTGCGCGATACCAATGCGCTGGAGCATGCCCTTGGAGAACTTGCGCAGGGGACGTCCGCGCGCGTGGTCGAGGCCCACGCGGGTGATGAGCCGGGCGGATCGTGCGCGCCGCTCGGCGCGGGGAACGTCGCACAGGGCGCCCACCAGATCGAGAAACTCCTCGGGCGAGAGGTATTCGTAGAAATAGGGGCTTTCGGGCAGGTAGCCAAGGCGACGCTTGGCATCGCGATTCGGCACTGGCCGGCCGAGGACCTCCGCGCGGCCGCGCGAGGGGAAGACCAAACCCATGAGCATTTTGAGGGTGGTGGTCTTGCCCGATCCGTTGGGTCCGAGATAGCCGAATACCTCGCCGCGCCGGACGTCGAAGCTGGCGTGCCTCACCGCCTCGATGCGCTTGCGGAGAAACCCCAGGTGGAAGGTCTTGGCCAGATTCGTCGGCGCGTAGGACGATGTCAGTCATTTCGCTTCGCTCCCATGGGAACCCTGGGAGGGTTCCCAAACCCTCCCGCGATGGTCCGCGGCGAGCGAAGCTCGCCGGCTCCCCACGCGTTCATGCTTCGCTCCCATGGGAACCCTGGGAGGGTTCCCAAACCCTCCCGCGATGGTCCGCGGCGAGCGAAGCTCGCCGGCTCCCCACGCGTTCATGCTTCGCTCCCATGGGAACCCTGGGAGGGTTCCCAAACCCTCCCGCGATGGTCCGCAGGCCAGCAGGCCGTGAGCGAAGCTCGCCGGCTCCCCACGCGTTCATGCTTCGCTCCCATGGGAACCCTGGGAGGGTTCGCTTCGCCCTCGGCACCCGCCACCCACCCTCCACACCCCGCGCTGCGCGCGGCCTCGCCAAACCCTCCCGCGATGGTCCGCAGGCCAGCAGGCCGTGAGCGAAGCTCGCCGGCTCCCCACGCGTTCATGCTTCGCTCCCATGGGAACCCTGGGAGGGTTCGCTTCGCCCTCGGCACCCGCCACCCACCCTCCACACCCCGCGCTGCGCGCGGCCTCGCCAAACCCTCCCGCGATGGTCCGCAGGCCAGCAGGCCGTGAGCGAAGCTCGCCGGCTCCCCACGCGTTCATGCTTCGCTCCCATGGGAACCCTGGGAGGGTTCGCTTCGCCCTCGGCACCCGCCACCCACCCTCCACACCCCGCGCTGCGCGCGGCCTCGCCAAACCCTCCCGCGATGGTCCGCAGGCCAGCAGGCCGTGAGCGAAGCTCGCCGGCTCCCCACGCGTTCATGCTTCGCTCCCATGGGAACCCTGGGAGGGTTCCCAAACCCTCCCGCGATGGTCCGCGGCGAGCGAAGCTCGCCGGCTCCCCACGCGTTCATGCTTCGCTCCCATGGGAACCCTGGGAGGGTTCCCAAACCCTCCCGCGATGGTCCGCAGGCCAGCAGGCCGTGAGCGAAGCTCGCCGGCTCCCCACGCGCCTAGACATCCATATGCCTCCGATACCAGTAGATGGTGCGCAGGAGGCCTTCCTCGAGATCGATCTTGGGCGCGTAGTGAAGAAGCTCCTTGGCCTTGTCGATGTTGGGGATGCGAAGCTCGACGTCGGCCTGGTTCCACGGCACGTGCTCGAGGTGCGAGGCGCTGGAGGCCAGGCGGATGATTTCCTTGGCCAAGGCATGGATCGTGAGTGTGGATCGCGGATTGCCGATGTTGAAGGCGTGGCCGACGGCTTCTTCTCGCGCCAGCGCCAGCGCGATGCCGTCGACGATGTCGTCCACGTAGCACCATGCGCGAATCTGCGAACCATCGTTGTGCACGGCGAGCGGCTGGCCGCGCAGCGCGCGCGCGATGAAGTGGTGAACCGCCCCCTCGCCCACCTGGCGCGGGCCGTAGATGTTGAAGGGCCGGATGGAAACCGTGGGCAGCTTGTGCTGCTTCCAGTAGTTCATGGCCAGGTGCTCGGTCGCGAGCTTGGCCACGGCGTAGGTCCAGCGCGCCTCGCCGACCGCGCCCAGGGTGGTCGCGTCCCACTCGGTCACGTTGTAGGCGTAGCGGCCGAATACCTCGCTGGTGGAGAAATCGATGAGGCGCTTGATGCTGCCCTGGGCCTGCGCGGCCTCGAGCACGTTCATGGTGCCGAGCAACGACACGCGCATGGTGAGCACCGGATTGCCGAGCACGGTGTCCACGCCGGCGATGGAGGCGAGGTGGATCACGGCATCGCATCCCTCCATGGCGGACTTCACCGCGACCATATCGAGCACGTCGCCTTTGATGGTCTTGACGTTCGCGTGCTTGTCGAGCCCGGCGGGGCCGAGGGCATCGCGCCGGAAGGTGTCGAGCACGACGATCTCGTTGTCGGGGGCGAACCGCTCCACCAAGTGCGAGCCGATGAAACCGGCGCCACCAGTAAGAAGGATTCGCCGTCCGGAAATCACGGGACTGGAAAAAGAACTATCGCTCATGGGTGACGGGAAGCCGTATCATAACCGAACTGGTAATCGATGCCTGATAAGAACAGGCCAAGACCGCGACGGCGACGCGCCGGCGTGCTGATTCCATTGTTTTCGGTGCGCACGAAGGCGGGATGGGGCCTGGGCGAGATTCCCGACATCGCGTCCTTCGCCGGGTGGGCGGCACAGGCAGGAATACGGGTGGTGCAGATGCTGCCGGTATGCGCGGTCAGCGGCGGGGAAACCAGTCCCTACTCCGCCGCCACCGCCTTTGCCCTCGATCCTGTCTACCTGGGCCTCGATGCCTGCGAGGATTTCGTGGCCGCCGGCGGGCGGGCGGCCTTGTGCGAGGCGGATCGCCGTCTACTCGGCGATGTGGCCGCCGTCGCGACGGTGCCGTGGGGCCGGTTGCGGCCGCTCAAGGATCGCGGCGCGCGCCTGGCGTTCGCCCACTTTCTCGGTCACGAGTGGCGGCGGCGAAGCAAGCGCGCGCGAGAGCTCGCCCGGTTTCGCGAGGAACATCAAGGTTGGATCGAGGATTATGCCTTGTTCGCGGTCCTTCATCGCCAATTCGAAAGGCACTGGCGGAAATGGCCGGCGGGTCTGGCCGGTCGGCAGCCGGCGGCCCTGGCCCGTGCCGCGAAGGAGCAGGCCGAAGAGATCCTTTTCACGATCTGGCAGCAGTGGCAGCTCGACGAGCAGTGGAGGGCCGCGCGCGGACAGGCCGCGGACTTGGGCGTGGATTTTATGGGAGACCTGCCCTTCGTCGTGGCCGAGGATTCGGCCGACGTGTGGAAGGAGCACAAGCTGTTTCGTCCGGGCCTGCGCGTAGGCGCGCCTCCAGATGCGCTGTGCGCCGAAGGCCAGGACTGGGGCTTGCCGCTGTTCGATTGGAGCGCCATGGAGAGGACCGATTTCGACTGGATGCGCCGGCGAGCCCGGCGCGCGGGGCAGCTCTTCGGCCTTTACCGCGTGGACCATGTCATCGGCCTGTACCGGACCTACTACCGCTCCGCCGACGGCATGAAATCCGGGTTCTCACCCTCCGATGAGGAGGCACAGATTCGCCTCGGTGAGACCCTGCTGTCGATCATGGACGCGTACGGCGAGGTCATCGCCGAGGACCTGGGTTTGGTGCCTGAATTCCTGCGTCCCTCGCTGGTTCGGCTTCGGTTGCCCGGATACCGCGTCCTGCGCTGGGAAAAGGACGATCTGTGGCGGGACGGACGCATGCGGCAGTTCTTTCGCGACCCCGGCAAGTGGCCGGAGATCTCCGTGGCCACCTCGGGCACGCACGATACCGAGGCACAGGCCGTGTGGTACGACCGGCTCTCGCCCGAGCATCGCGGCTATCTGGCGCGCATTCCCGGGCTCGAACACCTCGACTGCAACCGCGGGTTCGACGACGGCGCGCGCGACGCGCTTCTCCGCGTGCTCTATCAATCGGCGTCGGATCTTTGCCTGGTGCCGTTTCAGGATCTGCTGGGGATGCGCGAGCAGGTCAACATGCCGGGCACGGTGAGCGAGCGCAACTGGACCTACCGTATGCCGATGCTGGTGGAAACGCTACGCGCCGACCAGGCGACGAGCGAGCGGCTGCTCCGCATGGCCAACGAATCGCGGCGCTTGGGGTAGCTGCTACTCGATGCCGACGATGGCCTTGATGTACTGGCCGCGCTCGTAGGACCAGGCGTCGCTGTCCTTGGAACCGGCCAGCTTGCCGCGGAAAGCGGCCAGGTTGGCGAACTTGTGCTCTGACATCCAGGCCTCCAGCTCGCCCAGGATGTTTCGCACCGCCGCGCCCTGGCCCTTGAGGACCGCGCTCACCGCCTGCACCGAGTTGGCACCGGCCAGGATCAGGCGCGCGATGTCCCGGCCGCTGCTCACACCCGTGCTGCCCACCAGGTCGGCCTTCACGCGCTTGCCAAGCAGGCCGATCCAGCGTAGGGCCACCAGCGAATCATGGGACTCGCTGGGGCGGAACCCCGCCTTCTTGGCGATGGCGTCGACGTCGATATCGGGCTCGAACAGGCGGTTGAATAGGACAAAGGCGTTGGCGCCCGCCTTTTCGAAGTTCGCGACGACGTTCATCAAGCTGGTGTAGTAGGGGTGCAGCTTGACCGCGATGGGCAGCTTGACTGCGGCACGCACCTGCGCGACGACATCCGCCTCTTTCTTCTCGATGTCGCCCGACAGCACGTCCGGACGCAGGGCGGGGGAGTAGAAATTCAGCTCCAGACCATTGACGCCGGTGTCGGCGAGTTGCTTGGCGTACTCGACCCAGGATGGGCTGTTGATGCAGTTCAGGCTGGCGAAGAGCGGGAATTTCACCGCCTTGCGTGTCTCGCGCACCCAGAAGACGTGTTCCTTGGGGCCGCCGTAGCGCAGCTGGGGAAAGAACGACCGAGCTTCCGAGTCGGTGTTGTCGTGGGCGGACAGCTCACGATCGAAGTCCTCCTCCTGGATCTGGATCTGCTCCTCGAACAAGGACTTGATGACAAGCCCACCGGCCCCGGCGGCTTCCAAGGCCTTGATGCTGTCCACGCTCTTCGACAGCGAACACGCGCCGACCACCAGAGGATTGGCGAGCGGAATTCCCATATATGTCGTCTTCAGGTCAGCCATGATGCACCTTTCTTTGCAGCGCACACCTGCTTTGCCAGGCATTCAGCGTGCGCTCGGTCGGACGCGACTCATTTATCCATGTTTATGGGTGACGTCAACTGCGCATCGGTTAGCTCGCGGCGAAGCAAGTTTGGCGATAGGCTGTGAGCTTGCAGGGTTTTTGACCATGCCACGCGCAAAACCGCGATTTCGCCGCGATCTCGACGCCGTTCCGGTTGAGGATCAGGGGGAGAGGTACGTCGACGTGCGCGACCCCGAAACGGGTGGGACCTTTCGCTTCTACGACTTCGAGTACCGCGTGGCGCTTGCCTTCGACGGACTGACCCTGGACAGGGTCGTTCCCTGGGTCAAGCTGTCGACCGGGTTGGAATTGCAGGTGGATCAGCTCCAGGCCTTCGCGGCGCGCCTGGAAGAAATGGGTTTTCTCGAGCACGAAGCCGCCCCCGCGGCCGCGCCCGCCACGCCTTCGCGGCCGGACGCGAAGGTACCCCTTCCGGAACCGCCGAGCGAGATCGCGTCGGCCATCGCAGCCATGGTGGATCGCGCGAGCGACGGCGAAGTGGCCGCATCGGATGTCGAGGCGCCCGCGGAGGTCGAGGTCCCCCCGCGCGCAACCGGCGATGACGTGGCTGCATCCCGGCCCGACGACAACGCGGAGGACGCGGTGTCCGCGCCCCAGCAGGACAAGGTGGTGGCCGACGGAGTGCCTGCCCCCGGCGAAGCGGAGGCGACCTCGCGGGCGGATGCAGTCGAGGGACGCGCCCAGCCGGAAAGCGAAGCGCGTGAAGAACGCGCACCTCCGCTGGAGCAGCCCGCGCACGCGCCGGCGACCAACGCCGCCATGGATTCGACCGCGTTTCCGGTCCTCCCCACGCCCCCGCCCCGGCCGATGCAGATTTCCACCACGCCTGCCGGGGCACCGCCCCCATTCACGACTCCGCGGCCAGCGCTGACGCCAGCGCCGTTTACGTATGGACCCGCGCCGACGGTGGAGCAACCGTCGCCGCGCAAACGTTTGCGCCGCTCGCTGGTACTTTTCGGTTCGCTTGGTGTTCTCGCCGCGGGAGCCGTTCTTGCCATCGTGCTGCCGTTCCTGTTTTCCACCCAGGATCCGCCCCGACCGCGGGTGCGGGTGCTGGCCGCGGCGCCCTTGACCATCCTCCGATACTTCGACGGCGCGGGCGTGGTCCAGGTCGTGCCCGGCGTGACGCTGAAGTTTCCGGCCCCTGGCAAGGTCATCCACATGGCAAGCGTGGGTAGTGCGGTCGGCGCCGGCGACGTCGTGGCCTCCGTCGAGAGCGCGCGGCCGTTGCTCGACCGGCTCACCCACCAGCGCGAGCGCCTGGCCTTCTACCAGCAGATGGCCGAGGCCATGCATCAGGTCGGCAATACCAAAGAGGAAGAGCAGCAGACGGCCAAGGTCGCGCTCAGAAATGAGAAGATCGCAAAGACCCTGGGCGCGCTGGCGGACGTCGCGGTGGTGGTGAAGGCGCCGGGCCTGGTCGAGAAAACCTTTGCGCGGGAGGGAGACACGGCCGCGGCTGGCAGCCCGGCCCTGCGTCTGCATTCCGCCGGGTATCGCGCCATCTTCCAATTGCCACGCCGCCAGTTCGCGCAGGCCCGCAGGCTGGGTTTTTGCCTGGTCAAGGTGGACGGCTATGTCTTCGACTGCACCCAGACCGAGGAAGCCAGTGACGAAACCCATCTAGCCGTGAGCATCGGATCGATTCCTCCCTCGCTCCAAGGCAAGGACGCGTATCTGGCCCGCGCGCGATTCGACAATGCGATCCTGGTTCCCGCGGGCGCCGTCTTGCGCACCGGGAGCAGGGACGAAGTGCTTGTGGTTTCCCCTCAATCACGCATCGAGCCGCGCGTCGTGACCATCGCGGAGCGGGACAGCACCGAGGCCATCGTGGTGCAAGGACTGGATCCGGGCGATAACATCGTCGTCGAAGCGGCGTCCGACCTGCGAACCGGCGCGCGCGTCGCCGTGTTGCCCTGAACCCGCCCGAAAGACATGGGATCGGCATCACAGCGCAGCCGAACCTGCGACGCAGGGCCGTTTGACAGAATCGTCGACGGTGCGCACACTCGAAACGCAGGCCACTCTCTTCCGAGGTGAATCATGCGTATTCTAGCTTCCGTCTTCGTGACAGGGACGATCGCTTTCGTCGGCTGCGCTGGAGATTCCAGCGCTCTCATGTCGGTTTGGAACGACGGTGGCGTCGTCACTTCCTCGTTCGTGGGCGGTGCTCCCGGTACGGGCGGGCAGGGCGGCCAGGCGCCCTACCATACTGGCGGTGCAGGGGGCGGTGTCACCATCCCACTTGGGGGATCGGGCGGGGGAAGCATCCATGTCGCCGGAGGCGCGCGCGATCTCACAACCGCGCAGTGCACGTCGACCAGCGACGGAACCTGTCCGGTTTCGACCGACTACCTGGCCTGCCTCGAAGGCAATTGCGGGTCGAATCTCACCGCCTGCTACTACTCGGACGGGTTTTCCAGGGCCGCCGGGGGTGTCTGCGTGTCCTACGCCAACTGCATGCTTGCCTGTCCCTGCGACGCAGGCCGCACCAACTGCGAAAACAAGTGCTTACAGAGTTACGTCACCGTCGATCCCGATTGCTCGACCTGCCTCTTCAACCTCCTCGCCTGCACCAGCAAGTACAATTGCCCGCCCACGACCACCTGCGCGTCCGTGTCCGGTGGCTCGAACAGCGGCGGCGCGGCGGGGAGCTAAGGGCTCGTCCGGAAACTAGTGATACGAGTTCGGCGATGAGACGCCCGGCTGGCGAGGCGCGAGGAGGAGGAATACTCGACGTATTGCGACGACGAGCAACGAAGCCAGCCGGGATGGATCGGCGGCGAAATCGTATCGATTATTTTTGGACGAGCCCTAAGCCGCGTCTTCCAACCACCTATCTCAATGCTGCTCCCCGCAGGGACGCCCGCGTCCGATAAGGATCGACGCGCCTCCGGCGCGCTTCTGACTATTCGAGTCCGCAGAGCGGGCCACCCTGGGCGAACAAGGCATCCACACGCGCGGTGACCGCGGGATCTTCGACCAGCGGTGGAGCATGGTGGTTTTTGCGTCGGGCATCGATGACGAGCGAACCTTTGCACCCCCAGTGCTTGTGTAGCGCGGCCGCGCCGATGCCGTCGATGTCCAGCGCCGGGTTCGAGCGGGTGAAGGTCACCCAGAGGAAATTGTCCAGGCAGCGCGTGGCGAACTCGCTGTCGTCGACGAGCACGACCAGAGGAAAGTCGCAGATGGCATCCGAGGCCGAAAAACTCGCGCAGAAGGCGCCGAGATCGGGCGCGACACCGTCGCTGCCGGGGACGTGGGCGGGCGCTCGCACGACCAGTACGCCGGGAAGCGCAACCCCGGGCTCGGAGAAGCCACCAGGCAGCCGTAAATCCGCCGGGACGCTCGCCGGCAAGGTGCGCCGCTTCTGGCCGACCGCCGCCACCACCACTTTCGACCCGCGGTGCAGCCCCGTGCCCGAGTAGTCGAGGGTATCGATGGTGGTGCGGGTGTGAAAATGCAGATCGCGCCGCCAGTCCACCCGCTCGAGCAGGTGACGGAAAAACGCCGGAGCATCGCTGGCGCGCAGGCCGGGATCGTCGTTCTCGGCGACGATGAACAGATACTTCGCCAGGGAAAGCTGGCCCTGACCGAGCAAGGCGCTGGCCTGGGTGAGCAGCTCGGCAGGTTGGTCGCGTTCCGCGAAGGGGACGTAGCGCTCGCTGCCGATGGCGAGCAGGAGCGGGTGGACCCCGGCGGCGTCGACGGCGTGAACCGCGCGCACGCCGGGCAAGAGAGCCGGAATGAGCGGGCCCGTCAGCTCGTGCACGAGCTGGCCGAAGACGCTGTCTTCCTGGGGCGGCCGGCCGACCACGGTGAAGGGCCACACCGCGTCGCTACGATGGTAGATGCGGCGCACGTGGAGAACCGGAAAGTCGTGGCGCAGGCTGTAGTAGCCCAGGTGATCGCCGAACGGCCCTTCGGGCTTGGTCTCGCCGGGACGGATTTCGCCGAGGATGCAGAAGTCCGCGTCGGGACAGATGGGCAGCGGCCAGCCGTTTCGCCGCGCGAGGCGCACGCGCCGCCCACCGAGGGCGCCGGCAAAGGCCAGCTCGGGCATGCCCTCGGGCAAGGGCATCATGGCCGCGATGGCCAGCGCGGGCGGCCCGCCGACGTAGACGTTCACGGGTAGCGGTACCCCGCGCGCGAGCGCGGTCGCGTGGTGCACCCCGATGCCGCGATGGAGCTGGTAGTGCAGACCCACCTCGCGATCTTTCTCGTATGCGCCGCCCGAAAGCTGCACCCGGTACATGCCGAGGTTCGACGAGCGATGGCCTGGGCGTTCCGGGTCTTCGGTGTAGACCTCGGGCAAGGTGATGAAGGCCCCGCCGTCTTCGGGCCAGCACTTGAGTCGCGGCAGCTCGCTGATCGTGGTTTGGCCGGCGAAGAGCGGTCCGTCAAAGGCCTTGCGCGGCCGCGTGCGCAGCAGGGTGCGGGGCAGCGAAGCGTAGCGCAAGGGGCGCTTCCATAGCGCCCCCGGATCCACGCGCAGCTCGATGAGCCGGCGGACGCTTTCAAGGGTATCGCGAAAGATGAAACGGGCACGCTGCAGGGTCCCGAAGAGGTTGCTCGCCATCGGGAATCGGCAGCCGCGAACCTTCGCAAAGTAGAGCGCGGGACCCTTGACGCGGAAGACCCGGCGGTGAATCTCGGCCATCTCGAGGTCGGGGTCGACCTCGCTTTCGATGCGCAGCAAGTGGCCCGCGCGCGCGAGGTCGAGGACACACTCGCGCGTGGAGGTGTAGGCCATCCGTGTTGTCCTATCCCAGCCCGCAACCGCCCTGGCCGCGGTTGCAACACGAGTCGCACGCGCTCGGCGGCATTTCAGGCCGGCCTTTGCCGACTGAGACGACCGAAAGCACGCGCTCGAGATCCTTCGACTGGCAATCGGGGCAGGCAGGCTGGGCGTCCCCGAAGATCAACTCCTCGAACTGGCGGGAACATGCACGACACACATACTCGTAAAGTGGCACGGCTTGGCTCCTTTGCGGGTCCAAGGTTAGCAGTCCTTGGGCCACCACTCGAACAATCTACGCCTTCTTCGCACGACAGAAACATTGCGGAAATCCATTCTCTGGCATAATTCTCGAATTCCATACCGACCGGTGTGGCGAGCCACTGTATGAACGATGCCAAAGCTAGCAACCCCGCCGGCGCGCCCGTCGAGGAGCAGGACAGTGGCAAGACGGGCAGGCCACACCGCTCGGACTCCGCCAAGTTGGCCCTCGGCGCGCTCGGCGTGGTGTACGGCGACATCGGCACCTCGCCGCTCTACGCCCTCAAGGAATGCGTGACCATGCCCCACGGCGTTACGCCCATGACCGAGAACATCTTCGGGCTGCTCTCCCTGATCTTCTGGTCGATCACCCTCGTGGTTTCGGTGAAGTACATCCTCTACGTCATGCGCGCCGACAACAACGGCGAGGGTGGCGTACTCGCGCTCATGGCGCTGGCCGCGCGCGTAGGGCAACCCAGGAGCGCGCTCGATGCCGGCAAGAAGCCAAGGCGCACGAATTGGCACGAGGTCAAGCGCACGAAGGCCGTGCTCATCGTGATTGGGCTGTTCGGCGCTGCGCTCCTCTACGGCGACGGTGTCATTACCCCGGCGATCTCGGTGCTGTCTGCGGTCGAGGGGCTGGAGGTGGCCACCAACGCGTTCACCCCCATCGTCGCACCGCTGACCTGCGCGATTCTCATCGCCCTGTTCTGGGTGCAGAAACGCGGTACGGGAGGCATTGGGGCCATCTTCGGGATCGTGACGCTGTGCTGGTTCATCGCCATCGGCGCCGTGGGCCTGTCCTGGGTAATCCGCCACCCAGGAATCCTGGCCGCCGTAAACCCCATCCACGGCGTGCGGTTCTTCGCCGCCCATGGCAAACACGGCTTTCTCGTCTTGGGCTCGGTCGTCCTCTGCATCACCGGATGCGAGGCACTCTACGCGGACATGGGGCATTTCGGCACCCGAGCGATCCGGCTCGCCTGGTATGGCTGCGTGTTCCCCGCGTTGCTGCTCAATTACTTCGGTCAAGGTGCGCTCCTTCTCGAACGTCCCAGCGCGGTCAGCAACCCGTTTTACGGCATGGTGCCACCAGGGTGGCTCTATCCCATGGTCGCACTCGCCACCGTGGCCACTGTGGTAGCGTCGCAGGCGTTGATTTCGGGCGCGTTCTCGCTCACCCGGCAGGCGGTGCAACTCGGCTACTTACCCCGCGTCACCGTGGTGCACACCTCAGGCAAGACCGAAGGTCAGATCTACATTCCCGAGGTCAATCGCATGCTGATGGTGGCGTGCGTGGCCCTGGTGCTGAACTTCCACAAATCGAGCAACTTGGCCGCCGCCTACGGAATCGCCGTCACCGGCACCATGGCCATCACGTCGATTCTGTCTTACTGGGTCGCGCGCGATCGTTGGGGCTGGAGCGTGGTTCGCGCCGGCGGGCTACTGGTGTTTCTGCTCTGCATCGACCTCTCCTTCTTTGCCGCCTGTTCGGCGAAGATCGCCAATGGTGGCTGGTTTCCTCTGGCCCTGGGCTGTGGGATGTTCAGCGTGATGGTGACCTGGAACCGCGGGCGCACCATCTTGGGCGAGAAGATCGCAGCCGACGCCTTGCCTTTGCCGGTGTTTCTGGCGGACGTCGTCGCGACGAAGCCCTATCGCGTGTCCGGCACCGCGGTCTTCCTCGCCTCCACGCGGCGTGGGACGCCGGGCGTGCTGCTGCATCACTTCAAGCACAACAAGGTGCTGCACAAGCAGGTCGTGGTTCTCTCGATCACCACCGACGCGGTACCCGAGGTCCCCGATCAGCACAAGATCAGGCTCAAGCGCTTCGAGCAGGGATTTTGGGCCGTGACCGCCCACTACGGCTTCATGGAAAGCCCTGACGTGACCGACATCTTGCGCAGGTGCCGCGCCCGCGGCCTGGAAACGGATGTCGCCGATACCAGCTTCTACCTGGGGCGCGAAACCCTGATTCCCAAGCGCGGCGGGCAGGGCATGGCGGACTGGCGCAAGTTCCTCTTCCGCTTCCTCTCGCACAACGCTCGCTCGGCCACCGACTTCTTTGCCATTCCGCCCAACCGGGTGGTCGAGATAGGCGCCCAGATCGAATTCTGATCGGCGGGTGTGGCTAGCCCTTGCGGCGGTGACGAAGGCGGAGCAGGCCGAGGACTCCAAGCAGGCCGAGGAGAACCACCGGGCGTCCGGACGGCGCGCCCGTGCCCAGCGTGCAGCCACCTCCCGTTGCCGCGGCGGCAGGGGTCCCGGCGCCGTTCGACGTGTCGACGACGGGTTGACCGGTGGTCGGCGGGGTCGTCGTGCCCTTGGTCGTCGCGCCGCCGTCGGACGACGAACCAAGGGCGGCGGGGGTCTGCGCGGTTCCGCCGGCCCCGCCGCGCATGGGATACGAGTCAGGCGGTTGGCAGGTCTTTGCCGTGGTCGTCGTCGACGTCGACGTCGCGGTCGCCGTTCCTACCACCGTATCGGTCGCGGTTGCCGTCTCGACCACCGTGCCGGGTGTTGGCAGAAGGACTGGTTCCGGCGCCGCGCCGGCGTCGATCGCGGTCGGGTTACTGGTTGCGGTACGTGTCGGAAGAGAATCCACGCACTTCAAGATCGAGGGACAGTCCGTATCCACGCTGCAAGTCGTGACCTTGGGGTAGCAGCTACCTGGGAAAGAAGTGGTGGTCGTGCACACTGGAGTCGCCGTGGCTCCGGCGTCCGCTGCCGCTTCGGAGGGTGGCGCTGGCAGCGCACCCGTGCCACTTCCGCCTCCCGTCCCCGAGGAGGATGAGGTGCCACCAGTCGAGGCCGAGCCCGAACCAGAGCAGGCGCCCATGGTGACCGGCTGGCACGTGAAACCGTCGCCACAGTCCGCATCGGCATTGCAGGGCAGCTGCCACTTGTAGGCACACGTGGAAGTCGTGGTGTCGGTGCACACGGGTTCGGTGACGGGAGGGGTGGATTCGCAGACCGTGTTGGGGGCGCACGCGACAGCCACCCCCGTTCCGCCGCTGCATGTGGTGGCGGTTTGCCTGTAGCAGACCATCCCTTGCCCTTGCCCTTGCCCTTGCCCGCAGTCGGCGTCCGTTTGGCAGGGTGCGGGCTGGCAGGTCATGACGGGTGTGGGCGGCGGGGCGGTGGGGCAGTCGGCCCCGGGCGGGCATGCCACAGTGGGCGCGACGGTGACGGCGCTGGCCTGGCAGGTCAGGCCTTGCGCGCAGTCGCTGTCGCTGGCACAGGTCTGCGCACGGGCGAGTGCGGGAAGGGAAAGAATCGTGGCCAGCGAGGCGGTCCACAAGAGCGGCGTCGTACGCGTCATGACGGGTTCCTTTGCGTCGGGTTGATGGCTTCCGTGTTAAAGCCTCAGCATGCCCCGTGCCAGCCCATACTCGGCGCGGGGAAGGCTTGTTTCCTGGGGTTCCAACATCACCAAGGACGCGCGGATTCAGATTTCTGATAAGCCATGACTGGAAACCCGCTCGTCCACCGCCGGACCTCGAAAATCCGACCGCAGCACGAGACCGCGTTGTAAAGTCGAAGGGTCGCATCTCGACGAGTCGCGCCGAGCGGGAATGCTGCAATGACATGACCTCGCAGGTTGGAAAGACGGCCCCCTTGGCAAGGATGCTCGCGTTCGTCGCGCTCCTGCTCCTCGCCGCCGATCTCCACGCGGCCCGTCCGACCTTTCACGGCACGCAAGGTTCGGTTCCCGAGGCGCTCGCCGCGCGCATGCGCCAGTATTCGTGGCGCCAAGGGTGCCCGACGCCCATCGCGGATCTCGCCCTTCTGCGCCTCACCCACTATGGCTACGACGGGGCCGTGCACGAGGGCGTGCTCGTCGTTCACAAGGATCTCGCGAAGGAGGTGCTGGCCATCTTCGAGGCGCTCTTCGATCGCCATTTCCCGGTCGAGAAGATGAAGGTCATCGACGACTACCGGGGTGACGACGAGGCCTCGATGGCGGACAACAACACCTCGGGGTTCAATTGTCGCTTCGTGCCTGGAAAGCCAGGGGCTTACTCCAAGCACAGCAGCGGTCGCGCCATCGACATCAACCCGCGCGTAAATCCCATGGCGGCAAACGGCGCGGTCCTTCCGCCCGCAGGTTCCGCCTTCCTGGATCGAAAGAAGAACGCCCCAGGGATCCTGCGCGCGGGTGACGCGGCCGTCACGGAGTTCACCCGCCGCGGGTGGATTTGGGGCGGGTCCTGGACATCGCTGAAGGACTACCAGCATTTCGAGAAGTAGCCGCGCGCCTCACCGGGGCGCGCCGGGCGGGGTTGATTTCCGCACCGAGGGACTTGTCCTTCGGCCCCATGCACTGGATCATGCCCTGGTAGTGCCAGTCCACCGAGGAGGTCCGTCGCCGTGATACGCGGAAAGAGAGTGGTCGTCGTGATGCCCGCCTACAACGCGAGCAAGACGCTGCGAACCACGTGCGCCGAGGTGCCCATGGACATCGTGGACGAGGTCATCCTCGTCGACGACGCCAGCCGCGACGAAACCGTAGCGGTGGCCAAGGAACTGGGGCTGCGCACCATCGTTCACTCGCGCAACCGCGGTTACGGCGGCAATCAGAAATCCTGCTACAAGAGCGCGCTCGAAGCCGGCGCCGATATCGTGATCATGCTTCACCCGGACTATCAGTACACGCCCAAGCTGGTGTCGGCCATGGCGTACATCCTCGAATCCGGCCTGTACGACGTCGTCCTTGGCTCGCGCATCTTGGGTGGCCAGGCGCTCAAGGGCGGCATGCCGCTTTACAAGTACATCAGCAACCGCTTCTTGACCATGGCCCAGAACCTTCTCATGGGAGCGAAGCTTTCGGAGTATCACACCGGCTACCGCGCCTTCACGCGCAAAGTGCTCGAAACCGTGCCCATCGAGCGCAACTCGGACGACTTCGTGTTCGACAATCAAATGCTGGCGCAGATTCACTATCTCGGCTTCAACATCGCAGAGGTCACCTGCCCCGCGAAGTACTTCGAAGAAGCGTCCTCGATCAATTTCCTCCGCAGCATGCGCTACGGTCTTGGTTGTCTGTGGACGGCCTTGCAGTTTCGCCTGACGAAGATGAGGGTCTTCCAGTCCAGGCTGTTCAAGAGCTGACCCGCCAACGGCACGTCATGTAACGCCGGCTCTCCCTCCTCTTGCCCCTCGTTGTAACGCGTTGGGATATGCGACCCATGTCAGGTGAAATTCCCGTGCCTTCTCGGCTGTTCCAGCAGGGGGAACGGTGTATGTTTTGGCGTCCGCTCGGGACAGACCCCTAGGAATCTCGCGCGCGTTCTCATAAGATCAACCTGCAGCACGCTGATACATGGAAGGCTTTCCGCGCCGCTTCGGCGGGTACGTCTTGGTCAAGCCCCTGGCGCGCGGGGGCATGGGGGCTCTCTACCTCGCGCTCCATGGCCAGCGCGGGATGGAGAAGCTGTGCGTAGTCAAGACCGCCTTGCCGCACTTGATCGAGAAGGGCTACTTGCAGCGGTTCAAGGACGAGGCCAAGGTCGTGGTTCGTCTGTCGCATGGGAACCTCGTAGGTGTGTTCGACGCGGGACAGGTCAAGGGCGAGATCTTCCTCGGCATGGAGTTCGTCGAGGGCAAGGATCTGCGCGCGGTGTGGAACCGCTGCGCGCAGAAGGGCATCGCCTTCCCTTTGCCGGTCGCGGTTCACATCGTCAAGGAGCTCGCGCGCGGGCTGGGCTACGCGCACTCGTTCGAAGGCCTCAAGCTGGTCCACCGCGACGTCTCGCCGCCCAACGTGCTGCTTTCCTACTCGGGCGAGGTCAAGCTCACCGACTTCGGCCTGGCGACGTCGACCCTCAAGCTGGAAAAGACCGCGCCGGGCGTGGTCTACGGCAAGGTCAGCTACATGGCGCCCGAGCAGGCGCGCGGCGAGGCCTTGGATGGGCGCACCGATCTCTACGCCGCCGCCATCATTCTCTGGGAATTGCTCACCGGCCGCCAGCTCTTCGCCGCCACGGTCCAGCCCGCCGCGGGCGAAGATCCGCAGGACGATCTTCTCGAACGCGTTCGTCACCCGCACATCGTGCCGCCGTCCCAGAAAGCCAGCCGGGTACCACGCGAACTGGACACCATTCTCCTCAAGGCGCTCGCCGAAAGGCCGGAGGATCGCTTTCAAAGCGGCGAGGAGTTTCGCATCGAGTTGGCGGGCTTCTTGGCCAGAAACGCCCCCGCCATGGACGGGCACCAGGTCGCGCGTTTCCTACGAGAGCTCTTCAGCGACACCCTGGCCAAGGAGCGCGCCGAGCGCGATCGTATGATTCGGGAAGGGGTCACGCTGCTCGATGGTGTCAGCAGCGTGCGCGCGTCGCCGATCCGGGAGTCTCCCGCGCAAGTCCAACCTGGTGAAAAGGGCGATCACGTCGAAACCGCGCCACTCGGTCGGCCCGAAGCGCCTGTCCCATCGGTGACACCCAAGCCCCTGGAACAAGGCTCACGCATGGTTGGGGCGCTCCTGTCCGGCCGCTACCAGATCAAACGCATGTGCGGCGAAGGTGGCATGGGGCGCGTGTACGAGGCCGAGCACGTCGAGATCGGCAAGCGCGTGGCCATCAAGGTGTTGCACCCGGCCTATTCTCGCACGCCCGATCTGGTCGAGCGCTTCCGCCGCGAGGCTCGGGCCGCCTCGCGCATCGAACATCCCAACGTGGTCAACGTGACCGATTTCGGCACCACCGAGGACGGCTCCCTGTTCTTCGTGATGGAGTACATCGAGGGCATCGAGCTGGGGCTGCTCATCCATCGCGAGGGACCGCTTTCGCCGGTGCGCACCCTGCGCATCGCCGAACAGATGTGCGAGGCGCTGCAAGCCGCGCACGACGTGGGCGTCATTCACCGCGATCTCAAACCCGAGAATATTCTTCTGCTCGGCCTGGGCAACGCCAACCGCAGCCCGCCGGCCGGGCAGTCGAGCCCGGGTATGGACGCGCGCGACCCCGGCGATTTCGTGAAGGTGCTGGACTTCGGCATCGCCAAGAGCGCCGCAATCGAGGAAGACTCGTCGAGGCGGGGCAAGCGCCTGACCCGACCAGGCGTGGCCATGGGCACGCCCGAGTACATGGCGCCCGAGCAAGCCGCCGGACATCCGGCCGACCCGCGTTCGGACATCTACGCCGTGGGCTCGATCATGTACGAAATGCTGTGCGGGGTCGCGCCCTACGAGGGCGACAACGTGATGGAGGTGCTACACAAGAAGGCCAACGGGCCACCACGGTCGCTCTTGGAATTGCGTCCCACGCTTCCTCTCGCCGTCTTGTCGCTGGTCGAACGCGCGATGGCGCGCTTGCCTGACAATCGCCCGCACAGCATGGCCGACATGGCCTACGAGATACGCACCATCGAGAACGCCCTGGTGCTGACGCCATCGCCGGTGGCAGCGCCGGCACCGGGGACCTCGTCGCGCGACGATCCTCAGGGTAGCTATCAGGCCGTCCTGGGCGAGGCGTCGGAAACGCGCGTCGTTCGTCCCTTCGCGACCCGCCGGCGTTACGCCATCGTGGCTGGAGCCATCGCCGCCCTGCTGGCGGCATTCGGGATGTTTCGCCTCGGCCGATCCCTGCGAACCGGCACGACCAAGGCGCCCGCTTCCATTCCGACCGCCATGCTTCCGCCGACGCAGCCCTATCCGGGCCCTGCGCTCCCTCCACCGCCCGAACCGCTCCCGCTGCTGGACGGCGCCGTCGAGGCCACCCCAGCTCCCGTAGCCGCCCCCAGCAAGGAATCCGAGCCGACGGCGGAGTCCAAGCGCGAACCGGGCCTGCACAGCCGCTCGGCGGCCGTGACTGGCAAGCAGAACGTGGAGGCGCTCAGCAACGCCCAGCAGCTCTTGCACGCTCAACGCTACGACGATGCGCGAGTTGCCTTTCACAAGTTGCTCGCGATTAGACAGACCAGGGGCGCCGCGTCGGCCGGGTTGGCCACCATCGCATTCCAGGAGAAGAACTACAAATTGGCGGTCGAACGGGCCAAGGAAAGCGCCCGCGCGGGTGGGGGCGCCGAAGCCCGTGTCTTGCTTGGCGATGCCTATTTCAAGCTCGAAAAATTCCAGGAAGCCAAGAAGGCCTACACCGAAGCCCTCAGGATCGACCCGAACAACCAGGTTGCCGGCCAGGGACTGCGCCTGGTCGAAGGCCAGTAAATAGACGCAACGGCCGACTGTCCGCGTTCGTCGGGCGCTGATAAGCTAGGTGCAAGGCGATGGCCGTCAGTTACCCACGACAGTTCGGCAAGTACGTCCTGGTCAAGCCCCTGGCCAAAGGCGGGATGGGAGAGATCTACGTCGCGGCGCTGGGGCAGATCGACGGCTTCGACAAATTGTGCGTGATCAAGAAGGTCATCCCCGAGAAGACCGACGAAGGCAAGGCCAAGCGCTTTCTCGACGAGGCCAAGGTGGTGCTCCGGCTTGCGCACTCCGGCCTGGTCAATACCTTCGATGCCGGCCAAGTCGATCGCGAATTCTATATCGCTATGGAGATGGTCGAGGGCAAGGATCTGCGCGAGGTGTGGAATCGTTGCGTGCGCGTGCGGCACCGCATCCCCATCGAGGTCGCCCTGCACGTCGCGCGCGAGGTGGCGCGGGCACTTTACTACGTGCACACCTACGGCGAATTGAACCTCGTGCATCGCGATGTGGCGCCGCCCAACATCATGCTCGCCTACAACGGGGACGTGAAGCTTACCGACTTCGGCTTGGCTCGCAGCGCCCTCAAGCAAGAGCACACCCAGCCCGGCGTGGTATTCGGCCGTGCGGCCTACCTGGCCCCGGAACAGGCGCGCGGCGAGGTCGCCGATCCCGGGACCGACGTGTACTCGCTGGCGGTGGTGCTATGGGAGCTTCTCACGGGCCACCAGTATTTGCAGATCGCCGGGCTCGATCCCGCGGCCGCGCTGGCCATGGTCCGCCATCCCAAGCCCATGCCGCCATCTGCGCGCGCACCGTGGGTGACGCCGCTTCTCGACCAGGTGCTCATGCGCGCCCTGGCCCCGGATAGAGCCAAGCGTTTCGCCAGTGCCGAGGACTTCCGGTTGGCGCTTTCCGATGCCATTGCCGAGGCGGCGCCGCGCACCGACGCCGCGCGCGTGTCCGAGCTCATGCACGCCATCTACGGCAAGGCCATGGCCGAGGAGGCCGCCGAGCGCGGGCGTCTTCTCAAGGAGGTCCTGCCGTCGTTTCGCGCGGCCGCGACCCCGGTGCCAGCCCAGGTTCGGACGCCGCCGGCGCTTCGCACCCGGCATCGGACGGAGGACGGGGCCGGGCGTCCTTCCGTCAGGACGCCGAGAAGCACCGCCGAGGCCCCGCCTGGCGCGCGGGCAGCTCTCGACTTGAACGATCCCGAGGCGCGCAAGCGGGTCAAGCGCGAGGCCGCACTCAAGGTGCTCGCCGAGTTGGCGGGCGCGGCCAGTGAGGACGGACCCGAGGGCTCTCGCAAGTAGGCCTTGTCCTTGACGGAAAATCCGAGCGACCTGCTTCCGCGCGTGGCTGTCGTGACAGTCCTCTACCGTTGCGCGCGGTTCATGCGCGGTCTGGTCGAGAGCGTGGCCACGGTCGACTACCCACGCGAGCGGCTGGAATTCCACCTGGTGGACAACGGCGCGGGCGACGGAACCCTGGCCGCTGCCCAATCGGAGATCGATCGCCTGGGCGCGCGCCTGCCAGAGGTGGTGATCCACGAACCCGGTGACAACACAGGTTTCGCTGTCGGCAACAACATCGCCCTGCGCGCGGCCCTGGAACGTGGCGCGGACTATTGCTTTCTTCTCAATCCCGACGCGACCTTCGAACCGGGGGCTCTGAGGGAAAGCGTGCGCGTGGCCGAAAGCGCGCCGGACGTGGGATCGGTGCAATCCCTACTGGTGCTGGGCGACGAGCCAGAGGTTGTCAACACCAGTGGCAACCACATCCATTTCCTCGGCTTCGGCTACGTGGGCGGGTTCCGGCGCGCGCGCGCGGACGTCCCGCGCGAGCCGCGCGACATCACCTATTCGTCGGGGGCGTGCGTGCTCTTGCCGGCGCGGGTCCTGAGGCAGGTGGGTCTTCTCGACGAAACCCTGTGGCTCTACCACGAGGACCTGGATCTTGGCTGGCGCATCCGCCTTGCGGGTCTGCGCAATCTGATTGCGCCATCGAGTGTGTGCCGGCACTTCTACGAATTCTCGCGCGCGCGTTCCAAGTGGTACTGGATGGAGCGCAATCGCTGGATCGTGGTGCTCAAGAACTATCGACTCGCCACCCTCGCGCTGCTTCTGCCCGCGTTCTTCATTGCCGACTGCGGACTTTGCCTGATGGCGGCCAAGGGGGGCTGGCTCGGCGAGAAGATGCGTTCACTCGCGTGGTTCCTGCGTCCATCGGCCTGGCGCGCCCTGTGGCGCGGCCGTCGCGCCGTCGCCCGCATTCGCCGCGTGACGGATCGCCAGCTTCTGCGGCACTTCACCGCGGTCATCGACTTTCCCGATTTTCGCGGCCCCATCGTCACCAAGGTGATCGAGCCGGTGTGGAAGGTGATGCTGGCCAGCCTGCGCGTGCTCGTGCGCTGGTGAGGGACAAGAGCCCAACCCGTAGTGTCCAGAAAAGCATCGCCGCCGCTCAGGCGGGAGTGACACCTACGCCGAGCGCCCAGTACGCCGCCCAATCCTTGGTTGAGGCCGTGTGCAACAGCCCCGATCTGACGTTGATCGATGTGGATGGGCTGGCAAAGCCCACCGCGCGTGGCAGGCTTGGTTCGCGAATTCGCACGGCGGACGGTACCAGGACCCTTCGCCGCGGGGCGATGGCACCTGGCGATCGGTAGTTGAGATCGGAGGTGCGGGATGTCGAACGCGCGTGTCGGGCTGGTCCTTGGACTCGATGTGGGGTCCGTGGCGGCCAAGGGCGTGATCCTGGATGCGCAGGGCCGGGTCCACGGCCGGGCGTTGGCCGCGCTGGCGGGCGATGCGCGTGCGGCGGTGATGAAGGTGCTCCGCAGTCTGCTGCCCGAGCCGGCTGGTCCCGTGCTGGTCGGCGTCACCGGTGGCGGCAAGGGACTCCTCGATCAACTGCCCGGCGTGGTTGGCGAGAACGATCTCGTGGCGACGGCCCGGGCCGTGGGCGTGCTCCTTCCCCTCGTCCGGGGAGTCATCGAGATCGGAGGTCACCAGTCGAAGTGGATCCGCTTGGGACCGGACGGACAGATGGAGTCCTTCGCCCTGAACGACCAGTGCGCCGCCGGCTCCGGCGCATTTCTGGAGCAGCAGGCAGGCCGGCTGCGTCTCGACATCCGCGAGCTTTCCACGCTGGCCGCGTCCGCGGAGCGTGCCGCGTCCATCGCCGGCCGGTGCGCGGTCTTCGCGAAGTCCGACATGATCCATCTCCAGCAGAAGGGAACCCCGATTCCCGAGATTGCGTACGGTCTGTGCGTCGCGCTCGTGCGGAACTACCGCTCCACGCTGCTCCGGGGCAGCGAGCTGGCCCGGCCTTCGGTGGTTCTGGGCGGAGCTGCTCTCAATCCTGGGCTGGTGCGCGCGGTGAGGGAGGTGTTCGGATTGTCAGGGGATGACCTCGTGGAGACGCCCGAGCCCCAGTTCCTGGGCGCCCGCGGCGTTGCCCTCGCGGCCACGGAGCGGGGCTCCACGCTGACACCGGCCACGATCCTGCAATTCCTCGAGCGAAGGGCTGCGGCAACGGAGAAGGTCGGGACGAGCCTTCAGCCCTTGCGAGCGACCGCCGCGGACGGCCGGGTCGAGCCCGAGACCCGCGGAGACCGGGAGATCCGAGCGTACTTGGGAGTGGACGTGGGGTCGGTTTCCACGGATCTGTGCCTGCTGTCGCCGGAGGGGGAGGTGCTGGACGGGATCTACCTGCGTACCCGAGGAGATCCGGTCTCCGTGCTCCGAGAGGGCCTCGAGATTCTCGGCCGGCGGACTTGCGGGAACCTGCGGGTGCTTGGGGCGGGCACCACGGGCAGCGGCAGGCACCTGGCCGGCAAGCTGCTCTCCGCGGACGTGGTGAAGAACGAGATCACCTGCCAACTCCTCGGTGCAAAGCACGCCCTGCCGGAGGTGGACACGATTCTGGAGATCGGCGGCCAGGACTCCAAGTACGTCTCGGTCCGTGAGGGCCGCATCCGGGACTTCGTCATGAACAAGATCTGCGCGGCCGGAACGGGGTCGTTTCTCGAGGAGCAAGGCCAGTCCCTGGGCGTGTCGATCCTGGACGAGTTCGCGGCCCAGGCGCTGCGCGGAACGGTGCCCACGGATCTCGGCAGCCAGTGCACGGTATTCATGGAGAGCGAAGTCGTGCGGGCGCGGCAGAGGCAGATCCCGCTGCCGGACATTCTGGCCGGGCTCGCCTACAGCGTGGCCCGCAACTACCTGGAGCGCGTCGTGGCTGGACGTCCCATCGGAACCCGGGTGGTGTTCCAGGGTGGCGTGGCGTCGAACCGCGCGGTGGTCGCGGCGTTCGAGGCGCTGCTGGGCCGGCCGGTCACGGTCCACCCCAACAATCGGCTTTCCGGCGCGATAGGGGCCGCGCTCGCAGCCCGAGACGAGCTCGCGGGGCGGCCTTCGTCGTTCCGCGGGCTCGATGCGGTGAAGTCCGCGCGCGTGGACACGTTCGAATGCCGGGTGTGCGCCAACTTGTGCCAGGTGGGCCGAGTGCACACCGGTGGTGGCGTGGCCTGCTTCGGCGACATCTGCGAGCGGCATAGCGTCCGGGGCGGGGCCGCGCCTTCGTCCGGCCAGCCGGATCTGGTCCGCGAGGTCGAGCAGCGGATGGAATCGTACGCGGGGGGCGAGCCCAGGACCGGCACCGCGGGAATCCCTCGATCCTCGATGATGTACGACTTGTTCCCGTTCTGGGCCACCTTCCTGCGCGGCTTGGGCTTCCGCGTGGTGCTGCCTGGCCCCAGCACCCACGCCATCCTGGAATCCGGGATCAGGCGCCTTACCGCGGAGACCTGCCTTCCCATCAAGCTCACGTTCGGGCATGTGGCGGAGCTCCTGGATGCACACCCGGACGTGGATTTCGTGTTTCTTCCGTCGATCCAGGACCTACCGGACGGGGAGGCGCGAGCGGCCATGTGCCCATTCGAGGAATCCGCCGGCTTCATGGTGGCCGCCTTCGCGGGAGAGCGGGTCGTGGTTCCCACCGTGCACCTGGCAGCTCCCCGTCCCCGGTTGGTTCGGGAGATCGAGGACAAGCTCCACCGCTACGGGTTCTCCGAAGCGCAGGTTAGCGCGGCCCTCGACCAAGCGTGGGAGGCCCAGCGCGGGTACCAGAGCGCATTGCGGGCTCGGGGGCGAGAAATTCTCTCCGGGAATTTCGACACCGCGTTCGTGCTCCTGGGCAAGCCGTACAACATCGTCGATCAGTTCCAGAACCTGCACCTTCCCCAACGTATCCGCAATCTCGGGATCCTCGCCATTCCACAACAGATGCTGCCCCTGGCGGCCGACGATCTGGGGGCGCTGGGCATCACGATCCCCTGGATCTACAACCGGGACACGCTGCGCGGCCTGCGGACGGTTCTGCGAGACGAGCGCCTGTTCCCGGTCATGGTCTCGAACTTCGGCTGTGGCCCGGATGCATTCGCCATGAAGCTCGTCGAGCGCGCGGCCGGGGATCGCCCTTACCTGTACTTGGAGTTCGACGAGCACCGGGCCGAGGCCGGGCTCGTCACGCGTCTCGAGGCGTTCGCGGACGAGGTGGCCCACCACCGGCGGACCCAACCCAAGGAACCGGCCCGGTTCCACCGCCCACCGGACCGCGCCGGAGAGCGGTACCGGGGACGCAGGATCGTCCTGCCCTGGTTCTCGGATCACGCGTGGGCGTACCTCGGGGCTCTCCGGTTCGCTGGATTGGACGCGCTTCTCCTGCCTCCCCCGGACGACGAAACCCTGGCCTGCGGCGAGGAAATCAGCTCGGGCCGCGAGTGCCACCCCTACGTTCTGATCGCAGGCGATCTATTGAAGCACCTACGGAACGGCACCATCAGGGATGGGGACGTGTATTTCTTTCCCGGGACGTCGACGCCCTGCCTGCTGCACCAGTATGCGTCCTCGATCCAGCTGATGCTGGATGCCCAGGACATATCCGGAATCGAGGTCCTGAGTCCCGACAGCGCGGGCTATCTGGACGTCTTCGGCGCCGGCGGCCTGGTGCGGCTGGGTCGCGGACTCTTGGCCGCGGACCTCATGACCAAGCTCCAGTGCCAGGTCCGACCCTACGCCCAGAAGCCGGCGGACGTGGACCGCGTGTTCGAGCGGGCCTTCGCGGACCTGGGCGCCAAGCTGGCCGAGGACCGGATCGGAGACGCGTTGTCCGCCCTGACCGTCGCGCTCGCGGCCGTGCCGCGCTCCGAACAGCCGCGACGGCCGCTGGTGGGAGTGGCGGGCGACATCTACACCAGGATCCACCCCTTCGGAAACCGGGACCTGTTCCGGCGCCTGGAGGCTTTGGGCCTGGAGATCTGGCCCGCGCCCTTCGTGCTGGACATCGTGGAATTCGGCTGGCGTCGCGAGATGTCGGAGCGATTTGGCGAGGGCCGGTACAAGGATGCCGCGGAAACGGCGCTGCTCTTCCTGCGCAAGGAGCTGGAGTCGCGACGCATCCGCCGCATGCTGGGGACCGGTATCGAGCGCGCCTCGGAACCCGGGTACAGCGACATCCTGGCCCTGGCCGAGCCCTACGTGGACCCAGGCGCCAACGAGATCGTGATCCTGAACGTGGCCAGGATGGTGGACTGCGCGCGGCGAGGCGCCCACGGGATCATCAACGCGATCTCCTTCCATTGCATGCTGGGCACGGTGTCCGCCGCCTTGACCGAGCGGATCCGGGCCGATCATGGCCATCTGCCGGTGATGACCCTGTCGTTCTCGGGAAAGGACAGCCCGGAGATCGACACCAAGCTCGAGGCGTTCGCCCACCAGGTGCGGACGTTCGCCGCCGCCAGGGAGGCCGCCCGGGAGCCGCGGACGTGGTTCCAGTCGCTGTGGCACTGAGCCGGGCCGCCGATGAGCGGACGATCATCGAGCGTTCATCGGCGCCATCAAACCCCCGACCCAAACCGAGGGTAGTTTGCAAGGGCGCCGCCCCGACCCCCCGACCCAAACCGAGGGTAGTTGCCGACCCAAACCGAGGGTAGTTTGCAAGGGTACTTTGCAAGCAACAATTCGTCCCACCTGGCCGATACCTTGGCATGAGCCTTCCACGCCAGGTCCTTCCGGGGGCCGACTACATGATCACCCGCCGCTGCTCCGAGCGTCGCTTCTTTCTGCGCCCCGACGGCGAAACCAACAACGCCTTTATCTATTGCCTCGCCCTCGCCGCCCAGCGGGCCAAGGTAGAGATCCTGTTTGCCGAGGCCATGTCCAACCACTACCACGCCGGGATCCACGACCCGCTTGGCAACTTCCCGGTCTTCTCCGAGCACTTCCACGCCTTGCTCGCCCGTTGCCAGAACGCCCACCTCGGCCGCTTCGAAAACCTCTGGTCCTCGGACCCGACCTCGGTCGTTCAGCTGGTCGAACCGAACGATGTCCTCGAAAAGATGGTCTACGCTTACACCAACCCCGCCGCCGCCGATCTGGTTGACGCAGCCGAAGAATGGCCGGGCGTCAGCACCTTCCAGGCAGCCGTGACCACCGGCCACCTCGTGGCCACACGCCCCAAGTTTTTCTTCCGCCCCGATGGAAAGCTGCCCGACCTTGTCACCGTGAACATCGCCCGCCCCCATGGCTTCGCCGCTCTCACGCAGGCGGAATGGAACGAGCTCGTCACAACTCGGATCCGCTGCGGCGAGGCCGAGCACCGCGAACGCCGCCGGGCTGCCGGCAAAAGCGTACTCGGTCGAGAGGCCATCCTGAGACAGCGCCCCTTCGACATCCCCAACACCCGCGAGCCTCATTTCGGCATCAGCCCGCGCGTCGCCGCCAAGAACAAGGGGCCCAGAATCGACGCCCTTGGCCACGCCAAAGTCTTCGTCGAACGATATCGCGTTGCCATCAAGCAGTGGATGGCCGGTGCCGCGAATGTCGTGTTCCCCTACGGCACCTACTGGATGCACAAGTTCGCTCGTGTCGTGCGTGAGACTGCGGAAGAAACGCAACAAACCTTGGCGCAAGCCCGGGGAGCGCCGTTCGCCGCGTGAGGATGGGCGGCTAGCCATCGCACCGCCAGGTTCATCAGCCGCAGCAGCCGCAGCGTCAAGGCGGACCTCCAAGCTGAAGGCCAGTCGCAGCCTTGCCGCAAGCCTGGCCCGAGGCGAGGATGCCCCAGACAGGCGATCCCAACTGGGCCGAATCGGTTGATCCGGACCTCCCGTGGTCTTGAGGATTGCCGACTTCACTGCGGATTCTCTTCCAGTGGCGCTTGAGACACTCGGCTGGGGCTCTCCATTACCGTCGGTCAGGGATTTGGGCTCATTACCGTCGGTCAGGGATTTGGGGATTTGGGGATTTGCCGGCTGGGGCTCTCCATCACCGTCGGTCAGGGATTTGGGGATTTGCCGGGGGATGTACCCATTACCGTCGGTCAGGGATTTCCATTACCGTCGGTCAGGGATTTCGGGATTTCGGACATTCGACGTCGGGGCGAGCCGGCATTGACCGGACCGATCCGAGGCAAGAAGCCAAGACGGTGGGTCGTGGAGCGAACCAACAGCTGGCACAACAATTTCCGAACGCTACGCATCAGATGGGAGAAAATCGCGGCCAATTACCTGGCCTTCGTTCAGCTCGCGTGCGCGTTCATCTGTTTTCAGGCTGCAAACGGATGAACTGTCCACATGTTTTGCCGGCCGGCTCTTAGGATTTTACCGTCGGTCAGGGATTTCGTACCGTCGGTCGGGGATTTCGTATTTCTCGGTCAGGGATTTCGGGGATTTCTGGATTTCGAGAAGCGGAAGCGGAGGCCGTCTACTGCATGCCATCGTTCTGGATCTCGGGTTGGTCCTCGTCGGGACCGACCTCAAAGGTCATGAAGTCGGCGAGGTTCGGACGCGCGGCCTCCTGCAGCTTCGCAAGGGTGTTGTTGGGTGAGCCCACCATCCGATGGTGGCGCGCAAGGGGAAAACTGGCGCTGGTTCCGCCTACCCCTGACCGCATGCGATCTTGCCAATGCTTACAGGAACGAGAATACTACGTTGCGCAAGGCTTCTTCAGTATCAAGGCCTCTTCATCCCAACCAGGAACCCCACGAAGCTATCGCTATGACTCGCATTGCCGGCCATGTGAAGGTCTTCGCCGTTCTCGTAGGCATGACCGGTCTTTGCGCGGTTGGTTGCGTTTCGGGTGGAGGCAATGGTTCGCGAGGACTCAGCGAGCCCCGTAAATCGAACGAGGTTGTTCTCTACTTGAACGGGGCCGAGCGGCAGACCGAGAATGATGATCAGCGCAAGGAGGTATTGCGAGCGCTCGAGGATCTGCGGACTCTCAATCCTGCGGAACTGAAGAGCAGGCGTTATGCCGACTTCCAGAATGTTCCGGGCAAGTGGACCCTGGCCACCCTATTGCAGAAGTATTTCGTTCCTCGCGAATTGCACATCATTGACGAAGAAGCTTTGTACCAAGATGCCCAATTGCCAGAAGCCCGCCAGGCAGTTGGGCGCCAAATCCGCGCTCTTCGCGAAGGCAGACAGGAAGAATCCCCTCGCTAAGGAGACGACCATGTCTTGCACAATTCATCCAGGTGCCGCTAGCGCCGTCACCCTTTTCAACCGAGCCTACTGTGCCAGATGCCAGGCGGGAATACAGGCGGCCGTTGCCGCTCTTGATGCGCATGTGACCCCACCTGGCTGTTTCGTTTGGTACACCGGCAGTCGCAATGGCTGGGCACCAATCGCTGGCACTGGGTGCGCCCACTATGTCGCGCACCAAAGGGGCATCAACATCGGCAGTCCCGGTTCCCGATGCCTTGCTGGCTTCAGTTACAGAGTATCCGATGTGATCATCGGCCGTCAGGCCGTGAACGGCGGGCTTGCCGCGGTTCAGGTCAATGACATCTGGGTCAGTCCCACGCGCGATCATACCGGACTCGTCTCGCGCATCGATCCGCCTGCACCGTCGGCTCCGGGAGCGCCGCAGCACCCACCCGTGGTCTGGATTACGCACGCGTCCAGCGCTCAGCATCGCTTGGCGACGAACCGGTTCGACACCTACTTTCACGGTTCGGGAAGTTTCTTGCGCTGACAAGCGACGGGCCGCGCGTCCCTCATTTTGAGCCACCGGCAAGCCGCACGAATTCGGCCGGGGTCATGATCCGCAGGCCACGGCAGACTCGCTTCGGGAAATGGCGCAAGTTCCCTGTCACGAGAGGAACTGTTTCGACCAGAGCGCACTCCGCGAAGGCGGCATCATCGGGGTCGGGGAGTTTCGCCATTTCGTCGGGCCCCACGTCCACCCAGGTCGCCCGAGATCGAATTGCGGCAAGCACCTCGTCCACGTCCGCTGGTCGCAGCCCAAAGGCCGGACGGACCAAGACCTCGGCGTATTCCGCAAAGATTCTTTCATCCACGACTGCGACGACAGAGCCGGCTCGTAACCAATCTACGATTCGGCCGGGCGGACCAGACGGTGAAAGAAAGCCCGACACCACGACGTTGGTGTCGAACACGGCCCGAATCATCGGTGTGTCCCGCGCTCTCCGCGCGCAGTCGCAATCTCCCGCTCGATGTCCCGCAGGGTCATCGTATTCGTCCGGGCCTTCCGTGCCGACGCGCGCGCGCGCGACAGCGCCAGCCGGCTGCGCGAATCGCGCACGGCCTGTATGACGACCTCGGGGTCATCCGCCGGGCCGACATCGACCAAGACGGCCACCGGTTTGCCGTCGCTGGTGAGCAAGATCTCCTTCTCGTTCGACAGACGTTCCTTCAAGCGACGTGGTTGCTTGAGATCCTTGATGGCGATGAAATTCATCTTTGCATGTCCTTTAAGGGATATTATAAACTCCCAGCCGCGCTCGCCCAACCAGGAAAGACTCCAATGACTCGCGACGGCCGGGAAGGTCGTCGCGAGCGTCGATATACGAAATCTGGTTGGGTGCTGCCCACCGACCCCTGTACTATGCCCTCTGTGCCCCCAGTAACCCGCGGATGAAGTCGCCGACGGCGCCGACACCTTTGTCGTCGATGAGGCGCAGGGTGGCCGAGCCGACCACGGCGATGTCCACCTTGCCACGCAGGAAATCCACGTCGGCCGCGTCCTGCACGCCGAAGCCGAGCGCGAGCGGCAGTTTGGTCGCCGCTCGGCAGCGGGCCAGGTACGCGTCGAGATCGGCGGAAAACGTCGTGTGCGATCCGGTGACGCCCTTGCGAGCCACGCAGTAGATGAAGCCTCGTCCCCGGCTGGCGATGGCGCGCATGCGCTCATCGGGGGTGCTCGGGGAAAAGATGAAGATGGGATCGAGGCCGGCGCGCTCCATGGCAGGCAAGTACGCGCCCGCCTCCTCGGGCGGCAGATCGGGAACGATGGCCCCGCACAGGCCGCGCGGCCTTCATGCGGTCCACGAACTCCGCGACGCCGGCGCGGAAGAGCATGTTGTAGTAGCTCATGAAGAGAAACGGGATGTCGTGGCTTTCGCGCGACCATGGTCCCGCGAACTCGAAACAGCGGCTCAACGGTGGAGCCCGCGTGCCAGCGCCTTCTGGTTGGCCTCGAGAATCACGGGGCCGTCGGCCATGGGCTCGGAGAACGGGAATCTGCAGCTCCATCAGATCCACGCCGGCCTCCACCATGGCGTCCACGATATGCAGGGACGCGGCGAAGCTCGGGTAGCCGACCACGATGTGGGTCATGAGCAGCAGGTCTTTCTTGGCGCGAGCGTCGCGGAGTCGAGCTTCGAGCATGGTGGGATCTCGTGACTAGCGTGTGTACTTCTTGGCCTTGCGACGAATGAAATCCTCCCAGGCCGGATCGCCGAAGGCCTCGGCCACCGTGAAGATGTCCTTGTCGCCGCGTCCGGACTGGTTGATGACGATGACATCGTCGGGGTCGAGCGTCGGGCGCTTCCTTGAAGGCCTGCACGAAGGCGTGGGCCGACTCGAGCGCCGGGAATGAGGCCCTCGCTGCCGCACGGCCAGGGCCATCGCCGCGACCACCTCCTGGTCGGTGGCCGCCTCGAAGCGCACCCGGCCCGGTTTCGCGCAGGTGGGCCAGGATCGGGAGACACGCCCACGTAGTCCAGCCCGGCGGCGACGCTGTGGGTCTCGTTCATCTGGCCGTCGGCGTCCTGCAGAAAATAGGTCCGGTAGCCCTGGGCCACGCCGACGCTGGCATCGTCGGAGGCCAGGCGCGCCGCGTGCTGCGCCGGCTTTCAAGACCGCGGCCGCCGGCCTCCACGCCCACCAGCTCGACACCGGGATCGTCCAGGAAGCCGCCGAACGATGCCCATGCGCGTTGGAGCCGCCGCCCACGCAGGCGTAGATCCGTGCCGGCAGGCGGCCCGTGCGCGCAAGACCTGTTCGCGCGCCTCCTTGCCGATGATGGACTGGAAGTAGGTCACCATCTCGGGAAAGGGATGCGGTCCGCACGCGGTACCCAGCACGTAGTGGGTGGTGTCCATGTTGGCGACCCAGTCGCGGAAGGCCTCGTTGATGGCGTCCTTGAGGATGCGCGTAGCCGTCCTTGACCGGGACCACCTTGGCGCCCAGCCGCTCCATCCAGAACACGTTGGGGCGCTGGCGTTCCACGTCCACTTCGCCCATGTAGATGGTGCAGTCGAAGCCGAACTTCGCCGCCATGGTCGCCGTGGCCACGCCGTGCTGGCCGGCGCCGGTTTCCGCGATCACCCGTGTCTTGCCCATGCGCCGGACCAGCATCCCCTGCCCCATGCACGTTGTTGGCCTTGTGCGCGCCGGTGTGGTTGAGATCCTCGCGCTTGACGATAGATCCGCGCGCCGCCGAAGTGGCGGGTCAGATTCTCGGCGAAGGTCAGGGGCGTCGGGCGGCAGGAGTAGTTCGCCCATGAGGGCTTCATATTCGCGCCAGAAGGCGGGATCGGCCCGCGCCTCGGCGAAGGCCGCTTCCAGCTCGCGAAAGGTCGCCACCAGGATCTCGGGCAGGTAGGCGCCGCCGAAATCGCCGAAGTAGCCGCGCGGTTTGCTTGCCAGCAGCGACGAGGACATCACAGCAGATCGTCGCAGGGTGTGCCCAGGCGCTGGCCCGCGTACACGCCGAGGTCGGTGTAGATCATGATTCGGTTCTCGTCGAAGGGTAGGGTGATGAGCGGGGTTTCGGTCCTGCCGGAAAACCAGCTCGGGTGCTTGCGATCGAGCACCAGGCGCAGCTCGCGTGGAGAAAGAGGAGGGGGAGAATGCGGGACATGGCCAAAGTATGATACCTCCAAGTACTTTCCATAACTAGGTCAGCCCCATGACTTCACCTATCGCCGTCGGCTCGGTGGTCGCCGAAACCTACAGGATCGCCTCGCAGCTCGGGGTGGGCGGCATGGGCTCGGTGTGGGAACAGCACAGGGTGCCTTCGGCGGTCGCCTGCAAAGGGATCTCGGCGCGGCCAAGGCCGAGATCGGTCACGTCAGGGCGCCCGAACGCGCGCGTGATCGGGTCCTGCCGCGCGGCCGGCATGGACCTTCGGTGAGCGGTGCTCAACCGCCCACGCGGGTCGCCAGCAGCATCAGCACCTGCATGGCGAAGGCCTTGTCGCCCTCGACGCGCAGGCGACCGGCGAGCAGGGCTTGCAGGGGGTTGAGGGCGCGCGCGGCGAGCTTTTCGCAGGTGCCGGCGTCGATGCGCACCGTGGTGCGCGGCCGGCCCGCCAGCATGCCCGCGCGGCCGAACGCCGCATCCACGGACCAGCGCCGACGCCGCCGGCCCTCCAGCTCGAACTTGATGCGGCCGTCGAGCTTTTCCAGCAGCTCCATTTCTTGCGAGTCCGGGCGACAGCAAATCCATGACGTCGATGGTGGCGAGGCAGAGAGCTCGAAGAGATCCTCGCTCGGGATAGATGCACGGCGAGGAAGTCGGCCACCGACTGGCGGATCCAGATGTCGGGATCCTGGCGCCGGATTCCGATGGTTGGCGCGCGGCGCTCGATGGAGGCCCCGCCGTCGAGGATTTGCAGGTCCCATTCGCCTCCCCCGTGGCCGGACAGCGACAGGCGCAGGCATGGCGACGTGCCCTCCATGGCCTTCGTTGCGCCGAGCGAACGCTTCGGGCAGCCACGATTCGAGGATCGCGGCTCGCGCTTCGCATCCGGCGGGCGGGCGGCTGGGCAGAGGCTTCGCGAGCACGGCTACTTTCGCGCCTTGCTCCGCCGGCGATTCTCGCCGCGAATCTTTTGGCGGCGTTCCTGGCGCCGGGCTTGGACTTGGTCGCGCTTCCTGTCCGCTTCTTGTCGTGCTTCGCTTTCCGCGCGGGCCCGCGGTCCCTGGCGCCGTCCAGGCGAATTCGATGCGCCGCCGGGCCACGCTGACTTGCAGGACCTCGACCTTCACGCGATCGCCGAGCGAGAAGGTCTTGCCGCTGCGCCGGCCGATGAGGCGGCAGGCGATCTCGTCGAAGTCGTAGAAATCGTCCGGCGCCAAGTAGTCGGTGCGCACCAGGCCCTCGACGAAGGGCTCGTCCATCACCACGAATACGCCGAACGAGGTGACGCCGGTGATGGAGCCTTCGAGCACGTCGCCGACCCGCTCGCGCATGAAGAAGGCGCGGTACAGATCCACGACCTCGCGCTCGACCTCCATGGCCTTGCGCTCGCAGAACGAGGCGTGGGTGGCCGCCCGCTGCAGGATTTCGCTGGCGGGCATGTCAGTTTCCGGCCATGGGCGAAAACCCTCCCGCGGGCTTGCCCAGGCTGGCCAGACGGTGCTTGAGCAGGCGGTGCACGATCGACGTCGGGGTAGCGGCGGATGGGCGAGGTGAAGTGCAAGTACGCGGGCGAGGCCAGGCCGAAGTGGCCCACGTTGACCACGTCGTAGGTGGCTTGCTTGAGCGCGCGCAGGAGCAGGAAGGACAGCGGCTTTTCCGCGGGGTGGCCGCGCAAGCGCTTGAGCACCGCGGCCAGCCCAAGCGGCGTGGCGGCCTCGGCGGGGTCGAACTTGATGCCGTAGCGCTCGGCCACCACGGCGAAGGCGGCCACCTTCTCCTCGTCGGGGACCTCGTGGACGCGCCAGGCGGTGTCCTCCTTGCGGTCTGCGGAAGCTGTCGCCCACGGCCTCGTTGGCCGCGAGCATGAACTCCTCGATCATGGCGTAGGCGTGGCGTTCGCCCGGATCGCGGCGGGCGCGGCGCACGTCGCGCACCAGGCGTGGGTCGTCGTGGTCCAGCTCGACCACGACTTGCGGCAGATCCAGATCCAGGGCCCCGCGTTCCTGCCGGCGCAGGCGCAGCTTGCGGGCCAGGGCGTCCATGGCGCGCAGGCTGGGCAGGAAGGGCTCGTAGTGCTTGCGCTTGCCGCGCACGTCGCCGGCCAGGGCCGCGGCCACGCCGGGATAGTCGAGGCGGCCGTGCGAGTGGATGACCGCCGCGCAGAAGTCCACCTCGGTGATGGCCAGGCTGCGGTCGTAGTCGATTCGCACCACCATGGCCAGGCGATCTTCGCCGGGGACCAGCGAACACAGATGCCCCGACAGCGCCTCGGGCAGCATGGGGATGGCGCGATTGGGCAGATACACGCTCACGCCGCGCGCCTGGGCTTCGTGGTCGAGGGCGGTGCCTTCGCGCAGGTAGTGCGACACGTCGGCGACCGCGACCCACAGGCGGTGGCCTCCGCGCGGCAAGCTCCTCCAGCGCCACGGCGTCGTCGAAGTCGCGCGCGGTTTCGGGATCGATGGTGGCGAAGGGCACCTTGCGCAGGTCGGTCCGATCGTGGAAGTCCGACGGCAGCACGGCGCGGGCATGCGGTCGACTTCGCGCGCGACCTCGGCCGGGAACTCCTCGGAAATATCCGCGCAAGCCAGGGTCTTTTCGACCTCGGTGCGCGGATCGTCGGGGCTGCCCAGGACCTTGAGCAACCTGACTTCGATGGGCGCCTGCGGCGATTCGGGATAGCCGACGATCTCGGCCACCACGGACTGACCCGGCCGGGCGCTGACGCCGCCTCGAACCACCACCGGCGCGTGGATGCGCGCGTCGTCGGGCTCGAAGCGTAGGCTAGTCGCCGTGGCCGGTGAGTTGTCCGGTGATCTTTCCGCGCCCGCGTTCGAGCACGCTCGTCACTTGGCCTTCGAGCCCACGCCCGCCGACCCACCACTCGACCTCGACCCGGTCGCTGTCCATGGCCGAGCCGCGGTTGCGCACGCTGACGTGGATGTCCTCGGAGCAATCGTCGGGAACCACGAACCCGTAGCCGTCGGGATGAAGTTTGATCCGGCCGGCCACGATGCGAGCCGCCGGGCGGTCGGTTGAGGTAGTCATGAAGGACCGCGATCATACACGTCCCCGGCGACTCCGCTACCGCGCGTAAGAGCAATACGCTGGCCGAGATTCGTCGCCCCTTGCTCTCTCCACCTAATTGCATGCTGCTACCCATGCCGGCGCAGAGGACGACGTCGGCAGAACCAACCTCTTCAAGTACGCCCCGTGGTCTCCTATCCCCGCCGAGCACGTCACCTAGCAGCCCGTGTTGTCCCTTCGGGACCTAGGCCCGCCCTGCCCCTACCCCACGGGCGCTTCGTGCCCCGTCTAACCCGGCCGGATACGGACCTACGATCGGGACCGTGCGCTTTGCTGGCAGAGTCACCCCGCGACAAATCCATGGACTCGAGATGTCACGGTCGATAAGCTCTCTGTTAAAATGGCATTGGTGCAGAAGAACTCTGTCCTGTTCATTGGCCTTAACCCCGACGCCTCTGCTGAGGCACGCGAGCTAGGCAAGCATTGTCAGGTAATCTTCATCGGCAACTCGAAAAGGGCAGATGAGATCATGATCGGTGGTTCTCGAGGACGCGTACAGGAACAGCCGCGATGAATTGGGCAAGCTTGCGGTCGCGTGGGCAAGGTACGAGCGGAGCAACTCCTTTCCGAACCGCATGGTCATTTCGGCCCACCATGCTGGAAGCCTGGAATTCTGGGGGCATGACAACGGGACCATCTCCTTCCAGCAGCTGACGAAGCTGGCCCAAGCTTTTCCGAAAGCGGCTGCCGCCGTCCAGCACATGCATTTTTCGGCATGCTACAGCGGTGACAAGATGATGAGGTGGCTCGGCATCTTTCGCAATCTCCTCAGCATGTGGGCCTACAGTGGGTCCGCGCCGGGCAGCATGTCGGGCGCGGCCCTGCACCTTAGGATTTGGGAGAAGCAGACTCGAGGCAACAGCGCTGGCGCTCATCGAAGCGGCGCGAAGAAGACCAGAAAGGGCGACAACGTAACAGTTTGGTCGCGTGTATACGGGACGGAATCCGACACGGTCGAGTCAATCCAGGCGCTGCGCAACCGGGAATCTACCGACCGGCGGGTTTTCACAGAGTTCTTCAACGGCGACCAACTGGTTGTCGACACCGATGTCGGCCCGCTACGCGACTACTACAATACGGTGATGGCGCTGCTGAACCACGTGGACCTCACCGAAGTAGAGCGACCCGCCCTCGAAAAGAAGCGCGACGTGACGGTTCGACTGATTTTCTACCAGAAGGAGATTCGATCGAAATTCCAACAGGCCTATCGCGCAGACATCGAGGCGGGCCATTTGGCGCTCAAGCTCAAGGCGCCCAACTTCGCTGCCCTTGATCGAAAGCAGGCGCTTTCGGCGATCAACGAGTTTCGACGGAACGCAGGTGCGCCTCAGCTCACGGCGGTTGCGCACTGTCTACATCTGCTCGCGAATGGTCCACGTGACTTGAGCCCCGAGATCATTCCGCTGAACTGGGTGTGATGATGATTGTGGCACGTTCCGGTGGCATCCGAGGTGAAGTGTGGCTCATCGTTCTTCTGGGCTGTGCAGCTTTCCCGGCCTTTGCCGGCGAGGTCCACGCAGCTCGGTCGAGGAAGTGCGATGCGTGGATCGAAGGGACGCGCAAGAAGATCGAGGCCGAGCCCGTGCGCCGGTGGCGGGACGTGGCCATCGCTGCCGTGGCTCGCGCATGCGACGGCGTGCCAGTGTCGCTGCGGACAGCGGCCGCGGAATACGGGAAGGCCCGGTCCGATGAGGCCAGAGCCCAAGCTCTCGCACGTGGAGCGGCCACGGTCCTAAAGGCGAGCTGCCTGGTGAGCGCTCCGACCGACTTTGCCGACTCCCTCGTAGCCACGTGCCCATTGCCGATAGGAGAGGACAGAAGACCCTCACCGAAAGCGCTCGGCTTCATGCGAGCGGCGGAATACGTTTTCCTGAATGCTCTGATAACTAGCCTGATTGCCGCCGACGCGTACACCGACACGGCCCATCGTATCGTTCTCGACTTCGTCCTCTCATCGGCCAATATCGGAGAGGTGCGCAAGAAGAGGTCACTGCCTCCCGGTAGATGAGCGCGACCGCTTTCGGGCCAGGAGCCTAATGGCAGCAGGAGACGAAGACGTCCCGGTAGGCGCGGTGGGCTGGGCGCCGAGCCCGCGCTATTTGCCGGGACCCGCTATCCACACAGTAATGCGAGGCCGAACGCGTCGAAGAGCCCCGGCTGGCAGGTTCCGTCGACGCAATTGTCGGACGTGCACATCGACGCCTGCGTGCACGCAGCCCCGTTCACCACCTTGGCCACGCACACCTTCCCGCCACTCTGGGTGGCGCAGTAGCCGCCCTCGCATTCGTCCTCGCTGCTTCCGACGCAGGCGCCGCCCATGGCGACCTTGACCACGCACTTGTCCTGGGTCGGATTGCAGTAGGCAGTCCGCACGCACTCGTAGGTCGAATGGCACGCGCCCCCTTCGGCCGTGAGTGCCACGCACGTCCCATTCTCGCACATGACGCCGTCGGCGGTGTCGCAGATGTAGCCCTGGGGCACCACATCCGTGGGCTGGTCGGACGATGACGTCATGTTGCCGTCGCGCGTGCCGAGGCAGGGCGAATCACCGGTCTGGCCCGGGATCTGAACCTGGCACTTGTCGATGAAGTTGCCGTCCACGTAGGCGCTCGCGCACGACACGGTCCCCAGATCCGACGCCGCGCAGTCGCTGTCCGTGACACAGGTCTCGCCTGGCTTCTTGCTGCCATGCCGAGGCGGCTCCGCGCACGCCGAGGACGCTGCCGTGGCGGTCGGCGGGTTTCCAAGGTAGGTGCAGAAAGTGCCGTCGGCGACCTCGGCATTCATCTCCGTCAGGCAACCGTCGATGTTGGCAACGCCACCTGACATGGCCATGCGACAGAACGTGCCGTTACCACCGGTGATGTCGGCCTGGGCGCAACACTTCGCGATCTGCGAACAGTAGGTGTCTGCGAACTGTTCCTCCTTGCTCTTTCCGCAGGCGAGTACGGGCGCGCAGATCAGGAACAATGCGAGGACGTGCTTTGTTCTCATGGCCGGCTCCTTCCCGGCCCATCGTACGCCTTTCGGGAAGGCCTTGGCCAGTCACGGCGTCGATCGCGAAGTCAGTAGCAGACATCGGCCGTCGAGGCGTCGACGACGGCGCAAGATGGGCAGACTGCCCGATCACCCGCCCGCGATGTCATCCAGCCGGTACAGACTCACGGCCCGGACGTTGCGCGCCAGGGGAAAGGTGTCTCGGCCGGCGTGGATCACGTCGAGGGAATCGAGCCTGAGATCGCGCAACGCCACATGCATCGATGCTGTCACCTTGGGCGCCACGGTTCGCTTGATCGCGAATCCCCTTCTCCGGCCACCCGCCGTGACCAGCAAATCAAGCTCGGCGCCGGCGTGCGTGGCCCAGTAGAAGCACTGCTCGGGGCGTGCGTTGATCTGCCCGATGATGCACTCGATGCAGAATCCCTCCCACGAAGCGCCCAGCTTGGGATGGCGCTCCAGTGCGTGTATGGTCCCGATGTCGAGGAGCGCGTGCAGAATTCCGCTGTCACGGATGTAGACCTTGGGCGCCTTGACCTGGCGCTTGGCCAGGTTTTCGTGCCACGGGGCAAGCACACGCACCATGAAGGTGCTCGCCAGGAGATCGACGTAGTGCCGGACCGTCATGTCGGTCATCCCAATGGAACGACCGAGCTCGGACCAGTTCAGGGTCTGCCCGTGGACGTGCGCCAGCATGGTCCAGAATCGGCGCAAGGTTGCGCCTGGCACCCGGATCCCGAGTTGGGGAAGGTCGCGTTCGAGGTATGTGGACACCAGGGCTTGCCGCCAGCGCATGCTGGCACCCAACGTCTTGGCAAGGAAGGCGCGGGGAAATCCGCCGCGCAGCCACAGATCGGGAGCCCGGCGGAGGCCGACCTCTTCAAGGGAGAAACCGTCGAGTTGGTGGAAGGCGATTCGGCCGGCCAGGGTTTCGGACGTCTGGCGCAGTAACTCCGGCGAAGCACTGCCAAGCACCAGAAAGCGCGCCCCACGCGCGCGGTCGGCAAGCACGCGAAGGGTGGGAAAGAGGTCTGGCCGTCGTTGCACCTCGTCGAGTACCACCAACCCACGCCTGGACTCCAGGGCGAGAAGTGGATCTTCCAGTCTCGACAAATCACGGCTCGATTCGAGGTCGAAGTAGGTGGCTTCGGCTTTGTACTTCTTGGCGATTTGGTGCGCCAGGGTGGTCTTGCCGATCTGGCGGGCGCCGAGCAAAGCCACCACCTTGCTTTCGGCAAGCAGCTTCCCTACCGCGTTGACATGGCCGGTGCGAGCGAGCATGGCCTAGGACCCTAGCATTGCATATCTAGACGCGCCATTGAAAAGTCATAGGTAGAGTATGACTTTTCAAGTGTGGCAGAGGGAGAGCAGGCGGCCGTCCGCCGGTCGGCGCTACTTCGCGCGCAGGGCGTAGAGCTTGCCGTCGTCGCAGCCGACGTAGATGGTGCCGTCGGCGGCCAGGATGGGCGAGCTGTCCACGTCGCCGCCCAATTGGATGGACCAGCGCGGTTTCCCGTCGGGTTCGAGGGCGTAGAGCCGGTCGTCTTGCGATCCGAAGAGGATCGCGCCGCTGGCGTCGACCAGGGCCGAGGACTGGATGCGGTCGCCGGTGCGGAAGGTCCACAGCAGGGTGCCGTCGCGGCGAATGGCGTAGAGCATGCCGTCGTACGACCCGATGTAGACGGTGCCGTCGTGGCCGATGGCGGGCGAGGCGCGCACGTCGTCGCCCGTGGTGAAGGCCCACAGAAGCTGTCCCTGCGGGCTCAGGGCGTAAAGGCGATTGTCGTCGGAGCCGACGTAGACGGTGCCGTCTTCCTCGACGGCGGGGCTCGAATCGACGTCGTCGCGCGCGCGGAATTCCCACTGCCGTCTGCCGTCGAAATTGATGGCGTAGACGCTGTTGTCCTGGCTGCCAGCGTACACGGTGCCGTCGGCGGCCAGGGCTGGCGCGCTCGCCACGTGCCCGCCGGTTGCGAAGCGCCAGCGCAGGGTACCGTCGGGATTGACGGCGTAGATGCCGTCGCCGCCGGTGTAGGCGGCGCCGTCAGGACCGATGGTCGGGCCGGCGTCGACGTCGCAGCGTGTGGCCTCCGGGCCGATGCCAACGGTCTGCTGGCAAGTCCCCACGCGGTACTTCCACAGGAGCTTGCCCGTCTTGCCCTGCAGAGCGTACAGGTTGTCGTCGTCCGAGCCGATGTACACGGTGCCGCCGGCAGTGATGGCCGGCGTGGTCCACACCATGTCGCCGGTGACGAAGGTCCACGCGGGCTTGCCGCCGCCATCCACGGCGAAGACCTTGCCGCTGTGACTTCCGATCAGCACGTGCCCATCGGCCGAGATGGTGGGCGACGAAGTCACCGGGCCCGAGGTCTCGACCGACCACGCCATCTCGGGTTTTTGCTTGGGCAGAAGGAAGGGCGAGCGGCCGCGATGGCGAGGATCGAAGCGGAACATGCCTTGCGCTGGGGGGCCGGAAGGGGGAGGTCTCGACGTGATGCTGGGCGGGGTTGCCACGGGCGCGGACGCCGTCTTCTCGGGCGGACGCTTGGGCCACACACAGTGGTTGGATTCACAGACGCGGTCCAGCTTGCAGTCCTTGTCCGATCCGCACCCTTCGAACGGCGGCGCCGGCGCGTGGCCCATGCAGCCACCCCACAAAAGGACGGCGCCAAGCAGAAGCGGATGTGCCCAGCACCGTCCTGGGATGTGGCGCAAGGATGCTTCCAGGGTCGGAGGGAACCGAAGAGACATCCTTTGTTTGTGCGGCACCCCCCGAGACTAGAACAGATTGAGCACGAAGTTTATTCCGAAGGTAGTGACCTTGTCCTTGTTCGGAAAGCGGGCCACGGTCCCCGCGGCCTCGAGCGCCAGGGCCGTGTGGTAGGACTGCATGAACTCGAACCCGATGGCTCCCGCGACCGCCATGCCAGAATCGCTCGCACCGCCGGCATAGCAGTATCCGTAGGAGTCACAGGCGTCCTGCGAGTAGGTCGCCGCGCCGACGCCAGCCCGGGCGTAAAGCTGGCGCGTGATCAAGACCTGCGGGCCGATGGTCCACGCGGTTTCCGAAACATCGAAGCCGTCGAAATAGGCCTGCGCGCCGTCGGCCGACAGCAGGATCGACCAGCGAGGCGAAACGCCGAAGCCGAAGCGCAGGTTGTAGCCGAGTCCCACGCGGGAGGCATTGCTGTTGACGCTGGTGTCGTTGGGAAGGATGCCCACGCCGCCGACCCCGAGGCCGAAACCAAAGAAGAAGGCGCGATACGCAGCGGGCTCCGGGTAGAAGGAGGGAGCGGGATGGAAGTAGCGATGCCGGTAGTAGCGCGGCGGCGGCGGATAGCCGTAGTAGTCATGATAGTACGGTCCATAGCCGGGCGGCGGATAGTTGGGAGGCCCGTATTCGGGGGGCGGGTATCCGGGCGGCGCTGGCAGGGGGGGACCGTGACGATAGCCGGGCGGCGGCCCATAGCCAGGTGGCAATTCCTGAGGCGGCGGCGGCTGGGGCGCTGCCGTGCCTGCCGCTTGGGCCTCTTCCGTCTCGGCGGCCGGTTGGGATTCTTCGGCCTTGGCGGCCGGTTCGGCCTTTCCCGATTTGGCGTCCTTCGCCGCCCGCTCTTTCTGTTGCGCAAGCGCGGCACTGTGAAAAACCAGCACAGATGCCCCGGCAAGAGTCATGACCGAAAAAGCGCGGAAGGTGCGAGTCATCGCGGATGACCTCATTTGTAACTCCTTGCGGTTGATGGAAAGCATACTCCCAGTCTTCAAGAAGGGTGCCAGGATCGTTTTCAATTTGACCGGTCGCGGCTAGCGCTCAGCTCACCGGTCTGGTGGCCCGACCTTTCGAGTGTTCCACGGGATAGCGACCGCGATTGAGCGCCAGCTTGTCGCGCATGGCGGCTTGCAGATCGATGCCGGTGCGATCGCACAGCAGCAAGAGGGCGATGCCGACGTCGCCAATCTCGTTGGCGATGCGCTGGCGCGCCTCCGGTTCGCGTGAAAACGCGTCAGCCTGGTCGTTGCGCACCCAGCGGTACTCGGCAAGCAACTCGCCCGCCTCCGAGGCTAGCAGCATGGCCAGATTCTTGGGATCGTGGAACTGGCTCCAGTCGCGCTCGGCCACGAATTCACGTAACTCGTCCAGCAGCGATGCGTGGTCCATGGCGATGGTCTATACCACGCCCCTGGGTCTTGCGGCACGACCACGCCTACGACCTTCCCCGGCTATCGCGGGACTACGAGGGCAGGGTCGTGCAAACACTTTGCGGTCTTAATAATAGACTTTGACAAGTATATGGAACACTATTTAGGTCGTTATGAAGAACTCACGTGCCCTGCCGGCCCTGCCCGCCGCCATCGTCCGAGCCCTGCGCAGGCTTGGCCAGGACATCTCCACGGCTCGCCGCCGCCGCCGGCTGACCATGGCCATGGTGGCCGAGCGGGCGATGATCAGCCGGACCACCCTGGCCCGAATCGAGCGGGGCGACGCTGGCGTCTCAATGGGAATCTACGCGACCGTACTGTTCGTGCTGGGTGTGGGCGAGCGCATCGGGGAGCTGGCGGACCCGCGCACCGATGACGTCGGTCGCGCCCTGGAGGTAGAGCGGTTGCCCCGGCGGGTCCGTCCGCCTCGCCGGCGTCCCGTGGAGGGTCCGGCTTGAACCGCGAGATCCTGGTCTACGCCGACCTCGACGGACAGCTGGTCTTGTGCGGCAGGCTGTGGACTCGGAGCGCGCCGCGTGAGAGTGCGTCGTTCGAGTACGACGCCGCCTGGCGGACCAGTCGGCGCGGATTTGCTCTCGATCCGGAGTTGCCGCTGGCGGCCGGGCAGTTTCACACCGGACGTCCGCTCTTTCGGTCCTTCACCGATCCCGCACCGGATCGCTGGGGGCAGATGCTGTTACGCCGTTCGGAGCGGGCCCGTGCCAAACGCGAGGGCCGGGCGCCGCGCACGCTCGGGGTGGTCGACTTTCTCACCCTGGTGGACGACGAGACCCGCCTGGGCGCTCTCCGCTTTCGCGCTGCGGGGGACGCCGCGGGCCCCTTCCTTTCGACCGGCAGCACCCGCGTCCCGCCTCTGGTTGCCCTGTCCAAGTTGCTGGCGGCAACCGACCGGATCATCGCCGATGAGGAAACAGACGAGGATCTTGCCCTCCTGCTCGCGCCAGGCACTTCCCTTGGTGGCGCGCGTCCCAAGGCCTCGGTGAAAGACAGCGATGGCAGTCTGCTGGTTGCCAAGTTTTCCACCGCCTCGGACGAATGGCCGGTCACGCGCTGGGAGGCGACGGTGCTCGATCTCGCGAAGGATGCCGGGATTTGCGTCCCAGCTTTCAGGCTGGCGCTCGTGGCGCGCAAGCCCGTGCTGTTGCTGCGGCGGTTCGATCGCGACGGGGCTTTGCGCGTTCCGTTCATGTCCGCGATGACCGCGCTGTCGGCGGACGAGAACCAGACGCACAGCTACCTCGATATCGTCGATGCCTTGCGCCGGGAGGGCACGCGGGCGGCGAAGGATCTCCAAGAGCTGTGGCGCCGGCTGGTATTCAACGTCCTGGTGTCGAACACCGACGATCATCTGCGAAACCACGGCTTCCTCCACGACGCTGTCGGCTGGCGGCTGGCGCCCGCCTATGACCTCAATCCGATGCCCGTCGATGTCAGACCTCGCGTGCACGCTTTGGCCATCGACGACACGGATCCGACGGCCTCGATGGACACGGTCTGGGAGGTGGCGCCAAGGTTTGGTCTCACCACGAAGGAGGCGCAACGCATCGCGCGCGAGGTTGCGGCCGTCGTACGAACCTGGCGGGCGGCGGGGAAGAAGTACGGGCTTAAGCCGAAGGACGTCGATCGCATGGCGAGCGCCTTCGAGCACGCGGACCTCGCGCGGGCTGGAAAGTAGACGAGACAGCGCGGCGCGACCTCCACCTTCCGCATCCGGGGCCAGTCGTGGACCTATGGATGGAGATCCCCTGTCGGAGTCCCGACGCTCGAAGCGCCCAATCGGCGTCCGACATCCGATGATTCGGCGGTGCGGGTCGCGGACTTTCGCCGATTTGCGGGTGGCCCCGAGCTTGCTTTGCTCCGGGACAGGTTGACTGCCTCCCGAGCCCGCCTCCTCCCGAGCCGTGTTTGGGGTTCTCCTTCCCACGAGCGCGTCACGGGAAGAGGCCGGGTCGGGCACATCAATCCCTGGAGGAACCATGCAGGCCGAATGTCGTAGTTTCCAGTTGGACGAGACTCTGGCAAGCGTCAAGAACCGCGACGTCATCGAAAGCCGCGACCAGTCGCGACTTGTCGCGCGTGCGGTGGCCTCGGGCCTGACCGAATCCCAGCGTTTCGATCCATTCGGGGTCGACGACGCCGCCATGGAGCCGGCGCCGGCGCGCGCCTCGCGTGGCCGGGTGCTGGTGGTCGATGACGATGGAGCCTTCGCCCTCACCTGCGCCCGCATACTCGATGCCGCCGGCTACGCGGTCCGCGTTGCCAACGACGGCCAGACGGCGATCGGGTTGGCCGCCAAGGAGCACTTCGACGCCATGGTGACCGACATCAACCTGCCCGACCAGAACGGCATCCAGGTCATGCAGGGCGTCCGCGGGAGCGATACGGACATGCCGATCATCCTGGTCTCGGGCCAGCCGGACTTGGAGGTGGCGAGGGCGGCGCTGGAATGGGACGCGATCAGCTATCTCACCAAGCCGGTGTCGGCCACGCAACTCGAGCGTGAGCTCGAACGCGCCCTGAGCCGGCGGCATACGACGAGCCGGATGCAGATCCTCGATGACCAGGAGAAGACGCAGGAAGATCTGAGCCAGCGATTCTCCCGGGCCCTGCGCGGCCTGTGGATGGCCTTTCAGCCGATTGTCTCTTGGTCGCGCAAAGCCGTCGTGGGGTACCAGGTCGTGGTGCAAAGCACCGAGCCCTCCCTGACCAGGCTCGCGGATCTGTCGCGCGCGGCTCGCGAGCTCAACCAGATCGCCGTGCTGGGCCGGTCTGTTCGCTCCTGGCTTGCCACCCTCATGGGAAGCGGCTACTCGGCGGGAACCATGTTCGTGGAACTAAACCCGGCGGAGCTCTACGACGGCGACCTGTACGATCCCGGCGCTCCCTTGGCTCCCTTCGCGCAACACATCTGCTTCGAAATCAACCAGATACCCCCGCGGGCTCAATTGCCCGAGTTTCGTGCCCACGTGGAACGGCTGCGCATTCTCGGGTACCTCATCGCGCTCGGCGACATCAACGCCGGCGAATCGGGCCTGGGCAGCCTGGCCACGATCGAGCCCAACGCGGTCAAGCTGGACATGACGGTCTTTCGCGACACCGAGAACCTGCGGGTCAAGCGCACGCTCATCCGCGCTCTGGTGACCCTGTGCGAGGATCTGGGATCACCGCTGATCGCAACCGGGGTGGACAGTGAAGACGAACGGGCCCTCTTCACCGGCTTCGGCGGCGATCTGATGCAGGGCCTGCGTTTCGCGGAGCCGGCATTTCCCTTCCCCACACCGAACTTCTAGTGGCCGGACCATGACACCCGACGTGAGCAAGCCCGCCTTTCCCCTCGGTTTCACGAGCGAAGCCGCCGACAGCCAGCGCCGCCGCATCCTGTCCACGGCGGCAAGTCTGCGACTTGGCGGCTCGGCGCTGTTCCTGATCGTTTCCATTTTTCTGTGGAAGGGCTCCGGGGACGACGAGTGGGGCAGACAGATTCCCACCTTGATCGCCTACGGCACCTTGGCCGCGATCACCTTTGCGTCGCAGGGACGAACCGCGATGCTGCGCCTGGCGTGGATTCAGCCCTTGCTCGACGTGGGATTCATCTACGCCGTGCTGCGCACCTCCCTCTTGGTCGGCACCGTCAGCGGCGAGACCATCGCCGGGCTGAGCGTGGGAGTCTTCGTCCTCCCCATCGCCGTGGGTGGGCTTGCCTTCCGCACGCGCTCCTTGGTGCTGGTGACCCTGCTTGCGACCGCGTGCGAAGTGTCGCTCATGCAGCAGGCCGACCTGCACGCCTGGCCCATGCTGACTGCGGTGGCGGTGCTGCTGCTGGCCGCCGCCGCCAGCAAGCTGGCGCGCGAGACCGCCGAGGCCGAGATGACCCGGCGGATACTGGCCGAGACACGCGCGCAGTTCGAGAAGCTTGGCCAACTTCAGAAGGAGAAGGACAGCCTGGTGCGGGTCATCGTTCACGACATGCGCTCCCCGGTGGGAACCACCATGCTCTCGCTCGAGTATCTGGACCGGGAAATGAGGCGCCATCCCATCAGCAAGAACTGGCTCGAAGCGGTCGAGGAGGCGCTGTCCGGTTCGGGCGACGTGTCCGAGATGATCGCGCAGATCCTCGACACGACCAAGCTGGAGGACGGCGCCATCGCCATGAGTTTCGCGTCCATCGAAGCACGTGATGTCCTGGATGAAGCCCGCGCGAGCACCGACACGCACGCGCGCAGCAAGTCCATCGCCATCGAACTGGATGCCGAGGATGCTCCGACGGTAGAGGCGGATTCGCGTCTCTTCCTTCGCCTGCTGCAGAGCCTGATCACGACCACGATACGCCGAACGCCGAGGGGAGGGCGCATTCTGCTCGAGGCCGCCAAAGGCGCCGGCGAGGTGCGCTTCGCGGTCCACAGCACCGCTGCCGCGATTCCTCCCGAGCAACGCGAAACCACCTTCGACAAGTTCCAACCTGGAGAAGAGGCCACGCGCCGATTGTCGGGCTGGGGACAGGGGCTCTATTTCTGCCGCAAGGTCGCCGAGGCCCACGGGGCCACCTTGGCGGTGGAAACCTGCGAGGGCTGGTCTTCATCGTTCGTCGTTCGCATGCCGGCGGATTCGATCGGCGGCCCGAAGCGGCGTCGAGGGCGCCAAGGCCACGCGAGGACCGACGACCGATGACAGCGCTCCCGTCGCCAGCGTCAGCGCGGGCAAGCGCCGCGCGGCGCGCGCCCGCGCCACGCTTGCCGGCGTGGCGACCTGAGCCAGGGTCGCCTGCGGTTGTTCTTCCACCGTGTCCTCCCCGGCGTTCAGGGCAATAGATCCTGGATGCCGTCGTAATCGAAGCGATCCGCCATCCGCTGGAGCACCGCGGCCACGACCGGCTGCGTGCTCGCAATGATTTCGACGATCTCAACGATCTCGTCGTAGTTCGCGGAGACCACGGCCTTGCGAAGTCTCGCCAGGATGTCGTCCGGCAGGTCCCGCAGAGCATCGCTGTCGAGGGTTTGCTCATCGCTCTCGCCCGCGCCCGCCAGCCAGTCCGTGCCGGAGGTGGCGACGACACCGTCCAGCACCGCCCGTACCTTTCGCGTCAGATCGGCCTCGCTGAAGGGTTTGGCGATGAACTCCGTCCCAGCCTCCAGCACGCCGTGGTGAACGATCGCGCTGCCGGCGTAGCCCGACGCATAGAGGATCTTGAGCGCCGGCTTGGTTTTCGCCAGCCGTTCGGCTAGCTGCCTTCCGCCCATCCTCGGCATCACGACATCGGTCAGAAGAAGATCGATCTTCCCTGCTTCTCGTTCCCAGGTGACGAGCGCCTGCTCGCCGTCCGAGGCGGATAGCACCGTGTACCCGGCCCTCTTGAGCAGCCTCGTGGTGAGACGGCGCAGGTCTTCTTCGTCTTCGACCACCAGGATGGTTTCGTTCCCCGTGGATCGGCTTGGAATCGGCTGGGACCTGGCAGCCGCGGCGCGCGTAGCCAACGCATCGCGCGGCAGGTAGACCTTGAACGTCGTCCCCTTGCCAGGCTCGCTGTAGACGAAGATGCTGCCGCCGCTCTGCTTGACGATGCCGTAGGTTGTCGACAGCCCGAGGCCGCTGCCCTTTCCGAGTGCCTTGGTGGTAAAGAACGGCTCGAAGATGCGCTCCATCGTCTGGCTGTCCATGCCGACCCCCGAATCGGTGACCCCGACCATGACATAGAGCCCCGGCTGCACCCCCTCCCGCTGTGCCGCGTAGGTCTCGTCCAGTTCCACGTTGGCGGTCTCGATGGTAAGCCTGCCCCCCTCGGGCATGGCATCGCGCGCGTTGACGACCAGGTTCATGATCACCTGCCCGAGTTGGCTTGGATCGGCCTTGACCAGTCCGAGGTCGGGCGCCTGGTTCCACACCAAATCGATATCCTCGCCGAGGATCCGGCGCAGCATCTTCTCCATTTCGGCCAGTACCTGGTTGAGGTCGATCTGCTCGGGCTGCAGGACCTGCTTGCGGCCGAACGCGAGCAACTGGCGCGTGAGCCCCGCCGCGCGATCGCTCGCCTTCAGGACCTGGGCAAGATCGTCCGCCAGCTTGCTGCTCCCGGGCAGCGTGTTGAGGCAAAGCTGAGTGAACCCCTGGATGACGTTCAGGCAATTGTTGAAGTCGTGCGCCACGCCGCCTGCGAGGCGCCCGATGCTCTCCATCTTTTGGGATTGGAAGAGCTGTGCCTCCATCTCGAGATCGTGGGTGATGTCACGCTTGACCGCGACGTAGCTGGTGATGACCCCGGCCGCGTCACGCACCGGCGAGATGGTCGATTCCTGCGTGTACTGCGTGCCGTCCTTCTTCTTGTTGACCATCCTGCCGTGCCAGGTCTTCCCGCCGCTGATGGTTTCCCACAGCAGGCGATAGAAGGCGTCGTCGTGTACGCCGCTCTTGAGCAAGCTCGGTTTGCTGCCAACGGTCTCCGCGCGGGTGTACCCCGTCACCGCCTCGAAGGCGGGATTGACGTAGGTGATCGTCCCCTTGGGATCCGTGACGAGGATCATCTCGGCGGCCTGCTCGATGGCAGTCGTCAGGCGCCGGTGCTCGACTTCGGCCCGCTTGCGCTCGGTGATGTCGCGGATGCTCACGGCGGCCGAGGAGACGGAGCCATCCTGTGCGCGGCAGGGCGAGCACCGCGTCTCGATCGATCTCGACCCCAGACCTGGGACTTCCCACGCGGCCTCGAAGGACACGGGTTCGCCCAGAAAGCATCGATCCAGGCTGGGCTTGACGGACGCGAGGAAGAGCTCCTCGCCCACGATTTCGACAACCTTGCGACCCACGATCGCGCTCTCGTCGCGTCCGGTGAGCGCCTCGCAGCTCGGATTGACCTCCTCGATGACGTACCCCCGGCCCACGAGCGCCATCGCATCCTGGCTGCTCGCGACGATCTGCGCGTACGCCGCGCGTCGCCGCTCGGTCTCCATGCCGTGGAGAGCCAGGCCGAGATCGCCGGCGACTTCGACGAGCAACGATGCCTCCTCGTCTTCCATGCGGGCTCCCGGCGCGAGACAGATGGCGAGGGTGCCGTAATCGCGCGCACCATGCCGCAGGGCCGCGACCCCTGCCATGTCCTGTCCGTAGGCTTCCCACAGCGGGCAGGCGTGGCAGGTTTCGCGCGGGTCGAGCACCGCGAGCCCGTTTTCGGCCGCTCGCGCTTTTCCCCAGCAGGGCGGCAGCTCGCCTTCGTGGAGTCTCCGGCTGAGGGACTCGAAGTTGTCTCCCCAGCCCGCCTGGGCAACCAGCGACGGCGGGCCGCCTTGACCGTCCACTGCGATCCAGACCGCCCGATAGCCGCGCGTCGCGACCAGCATCTCGCAGGCCTGCTGGATGAGCCGCCGCGGATCCTTCTCGCGCACGATGAGCTGGTTGATGTTGCGGATGGCGGTCAACACGCGATTCAAATGGTGCTCGCGCTCCTGCAGTTTCTGGCGCTCTGCCACCTCGGCCGCCAGCGCGGCCGTGCGCTGCGCGACCCGCGCCTCGAGTTGCTCGTTGAGAATTCGCAACGCATCGCGGGCCTTGACCAGCTCGCTGTTGCGACTTATCGCGTTCTCGTAGGTCGAGAGCAGGAGATCGAGGATCTGCAGCCGGTCGGCGGTGATGAAGAACCGCTGTCCGGCAAAGAAGATGCTGATGCCCATCTCGCTGGTCGTGCCCTTGCGGATCTCCTGGTTGGCGAGGACGTTCTGCACGCGGGCGAGCAGCGCGCGGGTGTCGTAGGGCTTGCAGATGAAGTTGTTCGCCCCTGACTCGAGCCCCCGGATCACGTCCCGCGGGTCGGTGAGAGAGGTGAGCAGGATCACCGGAAGGTGCTGGAGTTTCTCATCCGCGCGCAGCGCCTTGCAGAGTGCGTAGCCGTCCATTTCGGGCATCACGATGTCCGAGATCACGAGATCGATGGCGTTGGTCTTGGCCGCCGCGAGCCCGTCCCTACCGTTGCTCGCGCTGACGATCGAGTAGCCCGACTCCTCGAGGACGAAGCGCAGCTCCTCGCGCTGGGTGGGGCTGTCCTCGACCACGAGAACCGCCACCTTCTTGTGCGTAGTTTCTGGCATGCTATCCATCGACCCCCTTCTTGCTCTCCCCGCGCCGAACCGCGCTGGTCAAGAGCCCGGCAATCTTGCGCGGCGGAAACACGAAGCGGGCCGCGCCCAGCTTGATGGCCTCGGCCGGCATGCCGAAGACCACGCAGCTTTCCTCGTCCTGCGCGACGGTGAGCGCGCCCCGGTCGGCCATGAGCTTGAGCTCTTCGGCGCCGTCCCGGCCCATGCCGGTGAGGAGCACGCCGACGGCCCGGCGGCCGAAGCGCTCGGCTACCGACCGGAACAGGACCCCGACCGAGGGGCGCGGGCCGCTCTGCGACTCGTCCCGGGTCGTCTCCAGCTCGCCTTGCGGGCCGACGCGCAGGTGACAATCGTCGGGTGCCACGTAGACGTGGCCAGGAAGCGGAATCTCTCCGCCCTGCGCGAGGTGCACCGGCAAACCCGAGCTCGCGGCGAGCCACTCGGCGAAGCCGGCCACGAATCCGGCGGCAATGTGCTGGACCACGAGGATCGGCGCCGCAAAGGTGGTCGGGAGGCCCGACAGGATCTGCAAGAGCACCGGCGGCCCTCCCGTGGAAGCCCCGATCGCGACGATGGCCGCGTCATCGACGAAGGCATCACCTGGCGCTGGCTCGGCAACGGGCGGGTCGAGGCGCGCTGGGACAGCCGCGGGCCGGTTCCACCGCCGCACCATCTTGACCTCGGACATCAGCTTGAGGGTGCTGATGATCGCCGCGGCTTCGGTTTCGGCACCCGGATCGCCGAGGCCCCGGGGCTTCTTGAGCAGAGCGAGCGCCCCCGCCTCCAGGGCGCGCATGGCGGTGTGCACCTCGCTCTGCTGCACGCTGGCCGTGCACACGACGATGGGCACCGGATGGGAGGACATGATCCGCCGGGTCGCTTCGAAACCGTCGATGCCCGGCAGATGAATATCCATGAGGATCGCGTCGGGCCGCTGCTTGGCCAGGAAGGCGAGCGCCGCCTCCCCGCTTTCGGCGGTGCCGATGACCCGCAGGCCCGGATCGGTTTCGAGGACGTAGACCAGGTATTCACGGGTCACCCGGGAATCCTCGACCACGAGCACGTCGATCATCGCACTTGCTCCCGGTTTCGCTTCACAGGAACCTCCGGACGATCTCGAGCAGGTTGCCCTGATCGAAATCGCTCTTGACGATGTAGGCGTTGGCGCCGACCTCGATGCCGTACTCGCGGTCCTGCTGCGAGCCGAGCGCCGTGACCAGCACCACCGGCAGCTCGCCCAGCTTCTTGTCGGCGCGGATCTTGGCGGTGAGCTCGAAGCCGTTCATGCGCGGCATGTCCACGTCCGAGACCACGAGGTCGAAGGGTTCGGTTTTGAGTCTGGTCAGCGCGTCCATGCCATCCACGGCAGCCACCACTTCGTAGCCGGCGCCCTCGAGGATACCCTTGAGCAGCGTTCGCGCCGTGATCGAGTCCTCGGCGACGAGCAGTCGGTTGCGCCGCTCGGGCGCGGTTTCGGGCAGGGCGGCGATCGGCCCCGGCGCGCCGGCCGTGCTCGCGGATTCCACCAGGTCGACGACGTTGAGGATGGGGATGACCGCGCCGTTGCCCGTGATGGAGGCGCCGGCGATGTTGCGAACTCGGGCGAGCTGCGGGCCCAGGCTCTTGACCACCACCTCCTGCTCGCCCTGCACCTCGTCGACGAGAAACGCGACCTGGCGGTCGGCCGCGCGCACCACCACCACCGGCCAGGCCGCGCCGTTCGCGCGCCCGTCCGGCCCCGAGAGTCCCAGGACATCGCGCAGGCGCACGAGCGAGACCGCGCGCGCGCCGAGCGCGATGGTCTGGCGGTTCTCGACCGTTTTGATGTCGTCCGGCTTGACCCTGATGACCCGCACCACGTTGCCGGTCGGGATGGCGAAGTGTCCGCCGGCGATGTCGACCAGCACACCACGGAAGGTCGCCAGCGCCAACGGCACCAGCATGCGGAAGGTCACGCCGGCGCCGGGCCTCGATCTCACGGAGAGGGAGCCGCCAAGCTTCTCGACCTTCTCGCGCACGATCGCCAGGCCGAGTCCCCGGCCCGACAGGTCGGTGATGATCGGACTGGTCGACAATCCGGAGCGAAAGACCAGGTCGGTCACGTCGGCCTCGGTCAGGCGGGCCGCTTCGTCGGCCGCGATGAGCTCCAGGCGGACGGCGGCCTTGCTGACCTGGCCGAGATCGATTCCCGCGCCGTCGTCGCTCACGGTGATCTCGACTTGCTTGCCCTCGACCGGTTTCACGGCGATGGTGACCGAGCCCCGGCTGGGTTTGTCGAGCGCGAGGCGCGTCTGGGGCTTCTCGATTCCGTGATCGATGGCGTTGCGCAGCAGGTGGATGAGCGGATCCTTGAGCTCGTCGAGGACCCGGCGATCGATCTCGATGTCTTCCCCCTCCACGAGGAGGTCGGCCTCCTTGCCCTGCTCCCGCGCTAGATCGCGCACGACCAAGGGCAAGGCGCCCAGCAAGTACGAGCAGGGGAGCAGGAGCACCTGCTTGGTGTCCTCGAGGAGCTTGCCGGTGATGCCCGCGAGCGCGAGCGCATCCTGGTGCGCGGCCCTGGCCACCTTGCGCAGCGAATTCTCGAGAGTCCGAGTGTAGAGCAACTCGGACTCGATCAGCTCGGATGCGGTTGCGCTGTCTTCTACTCCTCGGCGCCGTCGCGCCCCCTGGCGAACGCGCCGCTGGTTCCAGGCGGCGAGATCCGCGGCCAGAGCACGCAGCTCGGCGGCGCGCCCGTTCGCGGCGAGCTTGGCGCCCACCAACTCCTCGGCTCCGAGCAGGATGGCGCCCAGCTTGTGCGTGGAGACACGGACGGTATCTGGCGCGGCCGTGGCGGAATCCGCCCGTGGGCTGGCGGCGTCTGGCCGAGAGGCAGCCTTGGCCAGCGGTGACTCGGCCTGTCGCCCCCGCGTCGTTCCCCGGACGATTCCATCGAGGGCCACCTGCGCCTCTCGTGCCTTCTCCTTGCCTTCGGGCGACGGCGGGGCGCTGGGGTGTTCGCAGTGGGTAGCGAGTACCCCGAGCGCGGGAAGGATGGCATCGAGCATGGCCGTGGACAACTTCAGCTCTTCGCGTTTCATGGCGGCGAAGATGCTTTCCAGGGCCAGGCACAGGGCCTCCACCTCGGCCAGGCTTACCGACCGCGCCGCGCCCTTGAGGGAATGGGCTTCGCGGAACACGCGCTCGACAATGAACGGTCGCTCGGTCTCGCCGGCGCTCTCGATCGCGACCAGGCCGGCGCGCATGGCCTCGATGTGCTCGGCCGCCTCGACCCGAAAGGTCTCGCGCAGCCGGGCCAGAAACTCTTCCCTTCTCTCGTCCATGCGCTCCCGCGGTCCGGATCAGCCCTCGATACGTTGTCGCTCGACCATGGTCTTGAGGCGTCCGCCCAGTTCCTGCAGGCCTCGCGCCGAGGCCTCGAGCTGCTTGGTGCCCGCCACGTTCTGCGTGGTGGCCTGACTGATGTTGGCGATGGCCGAGGCGATCTGGTCCATGCCCACGAGCTGTTGTTGGCTCGACGCCGCGATCTGCGTGGCGGCCTGCGCCGCCTCGTTCACGGTGCTCGCCAGCACCTGGATGGAGCCACCCGCGTCGGTGGCTTGCTTGACCCCGGCGGCCACCGCCTTGGTGCCCTGCTCGGTGGCCATGACCGCGGCGCTGGTCGCCTTCTGCACCTCCATCAGGATGGTCCGCACCTGGGTGGTCGCCTGGCGCGACTGCTCGGCCAGGCTCTTCACCTCCTGCGCGACCACCGCGAACCCCTTGCCGTACTCGCCGGCGCGGGTCGCCTCGATGGCAGCATTGACGGCCAGCAGGTTCGACTGTTCGGCCAGGTCGTTGACCGTGGCGATGATCTCGCCGATGGTCTGGCCCTGCTCGGACAGCCGCACCACGCTCTCGGCGATGGCCTCCATCTGTTCGCGGATGCGGTTCATGCCTTCCAGGGTCTCGGTCACGGCCTTGCGGCCGCTCTCGGAAACGGCAGCCGTCTTCTGGGCGCTTTCCTGGACCGCCTTCGCCTTCTGGTTGGCGAGGTGGGCGGTCTGCTTGACCTCCTCGGCGGTGGTCGATGTTTCGCTCACGGCCGTGGCGGTCTCGGACGCGCCCGTGGCGACCTGGGAAACCGTGGCGAGGATCTCCGAGGAGGACGAGGCAAGCACGGCGACCCCCTCGCGTAGCTCGCGGCTCGTCTCGCGCAGGTTCTCAACCATGGTCCGCAGGGCCCGTTGCAGAACGTCGATGTCGTCCGCCCGATCCCCGGTTCCGATCTGTACGGTCAGGTCGCCAGCGGCGACCCGCTCGGCGGCCAACGCGAACTTCTGGAGCTTTTCGACCATGATCCGGAAGGCCCGCTGCAGAGCGCCGACCTCGTCTGCCCGGGGATCGGCTTCGAGCGGGACAGTCAGGTCGCCGGCGGCGACTCGCATGGCCACGCCGGTAACTGCCTGCAGCGGCGCCGCAACCAGGCGGTTCATCAACCACACGCTGAAGACGCCGAACCCAAACGCGAGCGCGGCAATGACCGCAAAGATGCGCAAGATGTCGCGAAGGAGATCCTGAGAGTGGGACACTGCTGCGGCTGTGCCCTTTTCCAGGTTGGTCATCAAGCCCTGAAGCCCGTCGCGGATCTTTCCCATACGTTCGGCTTGCGGCCCCGATCCCAGCGCGCGGGCCTCCGGCAGCTGCCCTTCACGCACCAACTCCAGCTCCTTGGTCCGGACCTGGCGGTACTCCGTTAGCATCTGCTTGATTTGGGCCATGCTGGCGCTGTCCTTGCTGTCCTTGCGCTCCTTGAGAATCCCTTCGATCTCCGTGGTAAGCTCTCCGATTAGCTGCGCCCGTTCTTCGACCTGGCTCGCGCTCCTGGCTTGCGCCGCCTTGTCGGTCGTCAGCAGCAGCTCCAACATCTCGGCCCGCTGATGGTTCTGGTGGCTTTCGACCTTCATCATGTCGAGCGAGGCCCGGAAATCTTCCTCCACGACGCGCCGCTGCGATTGCTGGATCGCGGTCATGCCCGCGTACGCGACGGCGATGACGATGACGAGCAACGCCAGCATGAGGCCAAACCCGAGAAACAGCTTCGATCTCGTCTTGAGATTCTTGAACCAGCCCATGTTCTGTCCTCCTGCTGACCCCGGTCAGCGTGTCTGCGTGGCTACCTTTTCATCGACCTTGAGACCGGCGTCGCCGAGCAGGCTGGCGCCGTCGAGCACGGCCAGCATCTGGCCGGTGATTCCCCTCAGAAACCTCTCGCGGATGCCGGTGAGCGTGGGCAGACCCTCTTGCAGGTCCGCCAAGGTCACCCGGCGCACGCCGACGACGGAGTCCGCGAGCAACCCGAGCTCGCTGCCGCCGCCCGCAAGCACGATGACCCGGTCGAGGTCGGTGAGGCCGCGCGCCGGCAGCTCGAAGAACTTGCGCAGGTCCACCACGGCCACGATCTGGCCGTGCAGGTTGATCACCCCGGCGATGAAGGGCGGCGTGCACGGCACGGCAGTAAGCTCCTTGAGCTGGCAGACCTGGCGGACATGGCGGGTCTCGACGCCGTAGGTTTCGCCGGCCAGGGAGAACGCCAGGATCTCGATCCGCTCCGCCTGGTCCGGCTTGACCGGCGGCCTGGCCGCCGTGCGCGCCCGCGCCTCGAGGATGCGGCGGCTCGCTTGCGGACCGGGATCGAGATCTCCGAGATGGCGGCGGTGGCGACCGCCAGGCGGCGGTGGATGGCTTCCCAGTCGATGGTGTGCGCCGGCATGGTCTAGAGCACCGAACGGTTTGAAAGGCTGGCATTCTCAAGTCGCGTGCACGGACGGCTTCCGCCTCGCCCCGCGTGAGCGGGGAGAGGCCGACGCGCGAAGCGCGGCAGGTGAGGGGGCACAGCCTGCCCGTCGAGGCTGGCCCCTCTCCCTAACCCTCTCTCCGGCTGCGCCGGGGAGAGGGGACTCAAGTGCTTTGCGCAATTCATTGGATTCTCTGAGGAGCTTCCGTCATCGCGCGAACCGACTCCATCAGCCGGCCGCAGGTCATCCCGTCGGATTCGGGCACGATCTCGTCTTTGCTTCTGGCCGCAAGGAGAGCGAGGGCGATCGCGTAGTGGCGCCGCGATTCCTTGTGCCTGCCGAGCTGCCGGGAGAGACCGCCCAGCGCCTGGTGGGCGAGGATGAAGTCCTGGTCGAGGTAGAGCACCTTGCCGAGCGCACCCACCGCTTCATCGAGCCGGCTCAGCTCCTGGCAGATCGTCGCGTACAGAAAATGCGCGATGGGGTTCGTTCGCTCGGCCGCGATGACGTCCCGGCAGGCCGCGAGCGCCTCCTCGAGCCGGCCCTGGTTGGCATAGCTCCGAGCCAGCACCAGAAGGTCCTCGCGGGGTGGATCGAGAACTGGCGACACTGGCGCGACCGGCGCGACCGGCACGGGCGGCGCGGGGGCGACGAAGAACGCCGGCGCGGGCTCGGGGACAGCGGGGGAGGGCGAGACAGACGGAAACCAGGACTCGGCACGAGCCGGCTGCGAGGTCTTGCGAAAGACAACGACCCCGCCGATGTTCTCCATGGCGAACATCGGGAACAGCGCGGCGCTGGCCTCGGCCGGATTGACCAGGAGACAACCGCCGTCGACCAGGCAACGATGCAGCGACGCCACGACCCGTCGCTGATGATCGGCGGTGAAGTACATCAGGACGTTGCGACAGAAGATCACGTCCATGGCGTTGGTTTGGTTGGGCAGCGACGGGTAGACGTCCTCCGCCAGGTTGAGGTAGCCGAAGTGAACCAGGCTCTTGAGGGTCGGATCGAGCGCGAGCTTCTTGTCGTGCACGGGCGAGAAGTGCCGCTCGCGCAGCCAGCCGGGGGCGCCGCGGAACGACCACTCGGAGTAGACGCCGGCCTCGGCCTTGGCGAGGAACTTCGGGTTGATGTCGGTGGCGAGGATCGAGACGTTCCACGCCCGCAGATCGGGCAGCGCGCGGGCACAGGTGATGGCCAGTGAGTACGCCTCCTCGCCGGTACAGCACCCGGCGCTCCACAGGCGCAAGGTTCGACCCGATGCGAGGCGCTTCGCGATGAGCGGCGGCAAGATTTCTTGTTCGAGGGTTCGGAAGCTCTCCGGGTCGCGGAAGAAATAGGTCTCGCCTACCGTCAGGTGGCTGGCGAGTGTCTCGATTTGCCGATTCGTCAATTCCCTGGTCTTGAGCCAAGGCACGCAGGCGTTCGGATACTCGAAGCCCAGCTCGTGGCCGGCGGCCGCGAGGCCGCGCGCCAGATCGGGCCAGCGCTCCTCGGGGAAGTGCAGGCCCATGCGCTCGGCGATAAGAGCGCTCGCCTCGCTCAGCAGGTTTCTACCGGGCACTGCCATCGCCGTGCCCCTTCCCGTCGCCGAGGGCCCGGTCGATGGCCGTCTGTTCGTCGAGGGAGAGCAGGCGATCGAGATCGTGGATCAGGATCAATCCGTCCTCGAGCTTCATCGCGCCATCGATGAGCTTCAGCCCCGGCAGGATCTCGCCGGCCGGCACGACCTTTCCCGATGCGCCGTCGATCACGCCCTTCGCGTCGTCCACCAGGAGGGCGACGGTTCGCTTTCCGGTCGTGGCGACGATGAGGTGGTCGGACAGACGGATAGCGCGTGGCGGGTGCTGGAAGCGTTCACGGAGATTGATGACGGAGACGACGGCGCCGCCCAGATCGACGATGCCGAGGACGATGGCGGGCGCCTCGGGAAGCGGCGTGATGGCGACCACGCGGAGAGCCCGTTCGACGCGGTCGAGAGGCAGCGCGTAGCGCTGATCGTCGAGCGAGAAGACCACCATGGGCCGCTCCGTCGCCCCGCTCTTTTCCGGGCCGAGTGCCGACGGGGGTGCGATCATTGGCCGCCGTTCTGGTCGCGCATCTCGAGCCTGATGCGCCGGAACTCGCCCTCCAGATCCACGAAGGCCGCGGCGATGTCGGGGTCGAAATGCGTGCCGCTGCCAGCCTGGATCATGCGGCAGGTGGCCTCGTGGTCGATGGCTGGCCGGTAGCAGCGATGCGAGGTCAGGGCGTCGTAGAAATCCGCAACCGCGACGATGCGCGCCGAAAGGGGGATGGCGGTGCCTCGCAAGCCATCGGGGTAGCCGGTGCCGTCCCACCATTCGTGGTGCGACCTGGCCACCTCGACGCCCATGCGCAAAAATTGGTTGTCGGGATGGTGCGCAAGCACCGCGGCCAGCGTGGTGGCACCGAGCACGCAGTGCTTGCGCATCTCCGCGAGCTCCTCGGCGGTCAGCTTTCCCGGCTTGCACAAGATGGCGTCCGGGGTGCCGACCTTGCCGATGTCGTGCAAAGAGGCGGTCGTGCACAGATTGTCGATGAAGGCACCGGTCAACTCCGTCACGTGCAAACCGACGTCGCGCATCCGCTCGCCCAGCATCTTGCTGAAGGTTCGTACCCGCTCGATGTGCTGGCCGGTATCGTCATCGCGAGCCTCGGCCAGCTTGGCGAGCGCGAAGATGGTCGCCAGATGGGACGCGGTGACCGTCTTGACCTGCTCGGCAATCCGCTGCTCGAGTTGCTGGTTGTACGTCATCAGCTCCACCTGTAGCCGTCGCAGGCGCAGATGGGTCTTGATACGGGCAAGCACCTCGTCCTCCTGAAACGGCTTGGACACGAAGTCCGCCCCGCCGGCGCGGAAGCCCTCGACCTTGTCGTCGCTGCCTTGCAGCCCGCTGATGAAGATGACGGGAATGCCGCGCAGTCGCTCGTCCTGTTTGAACCTCTGGCACACCTCGACTCCGGACATCTCCGGCATCCGTACGTCCAGGAGGACGAGATCGGGCGGGTCCGCATTCGCCGCCTTCATGGCCATCTTGCCGCTCGTGGTCGGTCGGGGCACCAGGCCGCCGCGTTTCAGGACCGCGGTCAGAAGCCGCAGGTTGTCCGGGGAATCGTCAACCATCAGGATCCTGCTGCCTTGCACGTCGTCTTCCACTTCATCCCTCCGATCTATCGGCATTACCCCCAAAAGAGCGGCAAGAGGCATCGTTCTCTCGTTGCTTCCCGCGAGGCTTGGTTCGTGGCCGACCGCCCCGACCGAACGCTCCTCACCATTTCCCTGTGCCCATTATCGTCAGATGCCTGCCCGGCCTTTACCCTGATTCGCCTCGCTGGGCAGAGGAAGTCGCGCCACGCGGTGAGATTTGCGGGCGCCGCCTCGGTAGGGTGAACCAGAAATTGCTTCCCTTGTCGAGCTCGCTGTCCACGCCAATGCGGCCGCCGTGGGCCTCGACCGCCATTTTGCAAAAGGCCAGGCCAAGCCCGGTGCTCCGGCCTCTCGGCGATGCGGAGCCATTGGCCTGAACGAACTTGTCGAAGATGCTTTGGCGGAATTCCGGGGCAACGCCGGGGCCGGTGTCGGACACGAAGACCCGCATGTCCTCCGCCTCGGTTGCGATCCCGATGCGGATTTCGCCTCCCGCGGGGGTGAAGCGCAGGGCGTTGGCGAGGAAGTTCTGCACGATGCGCGCGACGATCTCCCGATCCGCCCGAACCAGCGCCGGCGCCGCCGGGCGGTCGAAGGTCAGGCGGCGGGCCCCCACCAGCGATTCGAGATCGTCCAGGCTTTGTCCTATCACCTGCACGAGATCGCACTCGCGCAGATCCAGCTTCATCATCTGCGCCTCCATCTTGCTCACGTCCAGAATGCCGTTGATCATGCGGGCCATGTTGCGCGCGGCGTGTATCGCATTCGCGACATCCTCCTGCGTTTCGGCCCCCAGCTTCCTCTTCGCTTCCTCACGGAACAGGTCCAGATACGTGGTGATCGCGGACAGAGGCGAGCGCAGGTCGTGGACGATCATGTGTACCAGGCTGTCGCGCAAGCGCTCGCTCTCGCGTAACTTCTCCAAGCTCGTCTGCAGCTCGGTCCTCTTGCGGCGAAGCTCGAGGTGGGCGGTCACCCGCGCCTTGACCTCGTCGATCTGGAACGGCTTGGTCACGTAGTCGACGCCGCCGGCCTGGAAGCCTCGCACCTTGTCCAGCGCCTGGCCCAGCGCGCTGATGAAGATTACCGGAATCTCGGCCAGGCGGGCGTCGGCCTTGAGTTGCTCGCACACCTCGTACCCGTTCATTTCCGGCATGTTCACGTCGAGCAGGACCAGGTCGGGGGGCTCGTTTCTCGCGGCCTGGAGCCCGAGTCGGCCGCTGGTCACCGGTCGCGGACGCCAGCCCGATTGCTTGAGCATACTGGTCAGCACCTGCAGGTTGACCGGGTTGTCGTCGACCATCAGGATGCTGGCCGCGTCCTTCCTGGCGGACTCGCTGGTCATTCTTCTTCCTTCATTTCGATGCGCGCCAGCAGCCCGGGGTAGTCGAAACGCTCCGCGATCTCGCGCAAGACATTCGCCGCCTCGGGGGCCGTGCCGGCCAATACATCCAGGATCTCGATGATACGACCGTAGTCGGCGCTGCCGGCCGCTTGGCGCAATTGCTCGGAGGTTTGCGAAGACAAGAGCACCGGGCGCGGACGCGCTAGCACGTCCAAGGAGTCGCTCGGCTCCGGCTCCTCTTGCAGCGTCCTTGCCACGTACACGTATTCGATGCTCAGGGCGGCGCGCAGCTTTTCCAATAATTCGAATTCGCGGAAGGGCTTGCCGAGGAAGTCGGTGGCGCCGGCGGCCAGAGCCTGCGTGCGGTCGTCCTCGAATGCGCTCGCGGAGACGGCGATGATGGGGATGCGTATTTGCGATTCGAGGGCGCGCAACCGCCGGATGGCCGTCAGACCGTCCGTGCCCGGCATACGCACGTCCATCAAGATGGCGTTCGGGGACCACTCGGTCGCCATGGTAACGGCCTCTTCCCCGTTCGCGGCCTCGCGCGTGCGGAAACCAACGGCCTTGAGCATTTCCACCATCAGAAGGCGGTTCTCCGGCCTATCGTCCACCACGAGGATGCGAAAGGGGCCGAGTCCCGATCGGATCCCGACCACGCGCGAGCGCAACGCCACGGGCGTCGGTTCGCCGAGCGTACCCACGACCACGGGAACATGGAGTCGAAAGTGGCTGCCCCGGCCCACCTCGCTCTCGAGGGTGATGTCGCCCCCCATCAGCCGGGCGAATTCGCGGCTGATCGTGAGCCCCAATCCAGTGCCCCCGGCCCTGGCCCCGGTCTGGGTCTGTTCGAAGGCGCTGAAGATGCGCTCGGCGTCGCCGGCCGACACACCCGGGCCCGTGTCCTCCACGCCGACGACGAGCCACAAGGAGCCGTCCCCTTCCCGCCGGGCGTTGACGCTGCAAGCGACAGTGCCCCTGTCGGTAAACTTGATGGCGTTGCTGAGCAGGTTGATCAGGATCTGGCGAAGCTTCTTCTCGTCGGCCAGAAGCACCGCCGGCACGCCACCGGCTACCCTGACAGTGAAAGCCAGACCCTTACTGTCCGCGCGCAGTCGAAACATGCTGGTCAGATCTCTCAGCAGCCCGCGCAGGTTGAAGTTGGAAGGGGCAAGCGGTGTGCGTCCTGCCTCGATCTTCGACATCTCGAGGATGTCGTCGATCAGGGACAGCAAATGCTCGCCGCTTCTATTGATGACGTCCAGGTTCTGCCGCTGGCTCTGGGAAAGCTCGGGCTCCTTGAGCAGGATTTGCGAGAACCCGAGGATGGCGTTCATGGGCGTGCGGATTTCGTGCGACATATTGGCCAGGAACAAGCTCTTGGCCCGGCTTGCACGCTGTACGCTGTCGACCAACTCCCGCTCGTAGGAGAAGTCGCGGAAGATGCGCACGATGCCTTGCAACTCGCCCTTGTCGTCGAAGAGCGGCGCGGCGCTCATGCTGAGAGCCACCCGCTGCCCGTTGCTGCGGACAGTGGATATCTCGCGCGCGGGACACGGCTTCTGGCTGCGCCGAATTTCGTCGAATATGCAATCGCCGCCACGGTCGATGCATTCCCCATCCTCGCCCACCTCGCGGAAGATCTCGCTGCACGGTTTTCCGATCGCTTGCTCCGCGGTGTAGCCCATGATGGTCTCGGCGCCAGGGTTCCAAGACACGATTCGCTTGCTCGTGTCGGTGGTGGCCACCCCGTCGGCAATGCTGCCGAGAACGTTCTCGGCGTAGCTCCTATGGATCGCCATCTCGCCGGTCAACTTCTCGGCGCGGCGCTGGAGCTCCTGGTGAGCCAGCGCATTGTCGATGCTCACGGCCGCGGTGCCGCAGATGGTTTCGATGAAGGTGATTTCCTCGGGCGCGAAATCCCTTGGGGCGGTGGTGATGAGGGACACGACCCCGATGATGCGACCACGCGAGACCAGCGGAAAACCGGCGTAGCTCAGGGCGCGCTGGACGTGCGAGCCCGAGTCCGTGTCGGATTCGTGCGACGGGACGAATTGTGGAAACCGCCGGACGTCGGGCACGATCAGCGGCTTGGCGCCTTGGATCACGCGTCCGGCCGCGCCCTCGCCACGGGCCAGGCGCAGCTCTGCCGGCAGTGGACCTTCCGATCCCCGGGCCGCCGCCGCGGTCAGAAGGTCGGTCTTGGGATCCAGTAGCATGACGCTGGCGCGATCCGCGCTCGATAGCGTCCGCAGGTTCTCGACGAAGGTGTCGAGGATCTGCTGCACGTCCAGCGTGGAGGTGGTGGCGGTGACGACCTGGTTGATCGCCGCTATCTCTTGCTGCCGTCGGGCCTGTTCCCGCTCGGCCAGCTTGCGCTCGCGGCGCGAATTCGCTTGGCGTAGCTCGCGTTCGATGGCGGGGACCAATCGACCGAGGTTGCTCTTGCGCATGTAGTCGTGCGCGCCCGCTCTCATCATGGCCACCGCGGTTTCCTCGTCGATGGCGCCGGACACGATGATGAACGGAATATCGAGGCCGAATTCTCGATAGACGGCGAGTGCCCTGGGCGCGTCGAACCCGGGCATGTGGTGGTCGCACAGAATCAGATCCCAGGTGTCGTCGGCCAGGGCCTTTCGCATCGTCGCCGCCGTATCCACGCGCCTGTGGACGATTTCGAATCCGGCCCGCATCAGGGTGCGGACCAGCAGGTCGGCGTCGCTTTGCGCGTCCTCGATCATGAGGACGCGAAGGGATCCGTGACTTGGCTCCGTCATGGCCGCGACCGTCTCAACCCACCGGCGGCGGCTCGTTGAGCACCAGCCAATAGAGTCCCAGGTGGCTTATCGCCTCGACGAACTCGTCGAAGTCGACCGGCTTGCGGATGTAGCTGTTGGTGCCCAAGTCGTAGCACGCCTTGAGATCCCTGGGTTCGTTCGACGAGGTCAGGACGATGACCGGGATCATACGCAATCGCGCGTCGTTCTTGATGGTCCGCAGGACCGTCACCCCGTCCACCTTGGGCAGCTTGAGATCGAGCAGGATGCAGGCCGGCACGTCGCCGACATCCCGCCCCGCGTGGTCCCCGGCGCCAGTGAGGTAGTCAAGCGCTTCCTGCCCGTCGTGGGCGACCACCAGCGTGTTGACGAGGTTCCTCCTCTCGAAGGCCCGCTTGGTCAAGTCGATGTCGCTCGGGTTGTCTTCCACCAGGAGGATAGCTCTATTGGTGAGCGGTTGTCGCATGGTCCCCTCCTTCACGCCATCAGGGTGAAATAGAAGGTCGCGCCCTGTTCGACCCCGGCCGCGGTCCACACCTTGCCGCCGTGGCGATGGATGATGCGCTGGACGGTGGCCAGACCGATCCCTGTCCCCGGAAACTCTGTCTGCGTATGCAGGCGCTGGAAGGGTGCAAAAAGCTTGCTGGCATAGCGCATGTCGAAACCCGTACCATCGTCGCGTACATAATACACCGTCTGCCCGCTTTCAGAAGCGCAGCCCACTTCGATACGCGCCCGTGGCCGCTTTCCGGTGAACTTCCACGCATTGCCAAGCAGGTTCTGTAGCACCGCGCGCAGCAGGACCGGGTCCCCCTGGACTGTCATCCCCGGCTCGACGACGAAATCCACCGTGCGTTCGGGCTGGCCGACGCGCAGGCCGGCCTCCAGTTCTTTCACCATGGCGGTGAGATCGACGGTTTCGCGTTTCAGCGGAGCGCGGGTCACGCGCGACAGGTCCAGCAGGTCGTCGATGAGACCCGCCATGCGTTGGACCTCACCGCGCACGGTTTTGAGGTAGGTGCGACCGCGTTCTTCGAGCTGGGGGCCGTAATCTTCCAGCGCGGCCTGGCTCCACCCGTCGATGCCACGCAAGGGGGCGCGTAGATCGTGCGACACGGCATAGGCGAAGCTCTCCAGTTCCTGGTTCGAAACCTGCAACTCGGCGGTTCGTTCGGCCACCCGGCGCTCGAGCTCGACGTTGGTCTTGGCCATCGCCGCCTCGGTTCGCTTGCGCTCGGTGATGTTGCGTACGAAAGCAGCGACACCGATGATCTTCTTGTCCAGCAAGACCGGGTTCCAAGAGAACTCGTAGTAGATGTCCAGATCGGGCTGGTGTTGCTCCTCCCAAAAGGATTCTCCATGTAGCGCGCGATCCATGCTCAGCTTGGCCACGTTTCTCAATTCCGGCGCACCCATGCAGTCGAGCATGTTCATGCCGACCCGTATGTCGGCGTTCCACACCTTCTTCATCTCAAGGCGGTGCTTTTCGTTGAAAGCGGTGTAGCAATAATTCGCGTCCAGCGAGAACACGATGACGTCGTCCGGCCGGTTGATCATGGCCCGAAGCAACGAGTGCTCGGCCTCGAAGCGCTGCTCGGTCTTGCGGCGCCAGCCGAGAACGACCATGGCGGCCATCGCCCAGATGGCCAGCAAGGACAAGGCCGCGGACGTGCCCGCATGTCGGACATTGCGCCGGTAGTCGGCCAGCGCCTCCTTCTGGTCGACCTTGACCACGATTCCCCAGGGCGCGCGCTTGAGGCGGACCGCCACGGCGAACACCGGCTCGTTCCGGTAGTCCACGTAGGCGCCGAAACCCTCGTGCTTCTCGACCGCCGCCACCGCGGCGAAGCCCGGGGTGCTGACCGGCCGGCGCAAGGTAAGGGGAGCCGCAGGGTCGTGGCGCAAGGGACTCAGGAAGACGATGTCGTCGCCCTCGCGCCGCATGAGCACGGTTTCGGCGGACGCCATTGCCAAGGGAGGGACGGCCAGGTAGGGGTAGAGCCATCGGCTGGGATCGATCTCAAGGAGCACCACGCCCGAGGTCGGGTTTCCCTCGTCGCCGGCACTGCGCGCGCCGTCCGTTCGCACGCGGGTCAGGAAAACGACATCCACGTTGCCGTCCGCCCGTCGCTGAAAACTGACCGCGGAGTTTTCCCGCGCCAACACCTCGGCACCAGCGCGCAGAACCGCCGGCTCGAGGCGCCCCTCATCCCCGACCTGCATCACGACGCGCAAGTCGTCGTCGAGCAAGACCACGCGGTCGTAGCTTCCGATCTTGACGAATCGCTTTACGAGATCACGCGCCTGCGCCAAGGTGACCGCGACCCGTCCCTTGGTGGAGGCGCCGTCGTCGATGGCGACCGAGGCAAGCAGAGCCGGTGAGCTGGCTAGGGTTTGGGCGTCGGCAATCCCGCCGGCCACCCAGTTGTCAAGACTCGCCTTGCGGGTGGCGGCGCGAAGCTCAAGCTCCGCTCTGCACCTCTTGATGGCCTTGGTTCGCTGTCCGGGCACGTAGGAAAGGAAGAAGTACAGGCACACGCCGACCAAGGAGGCCGCGCACAGACCGTACAGACTGAGCGGCAATCGGAAGCCCCACCCCCCCCTTCGATCCTGTCCATCGGTCGTTCGTGCGTGCCTCACCTCGTCCACCTCGCTGACAATTCCCCCCGCAGCGCGGTGTCATGAGGCGTACCTGACCGCGCCAAGGGAAAGCACAGCTTCCCACGCCTCCACCGATAGGCAAGGAGCGATCGAAGGCTTTTGACTGCGGGCGAGTGACGGGTTCTCATTAAGCGGGTTGCGCGGTCACCGCGCTGCAAGTCGCATGCGCGCTAGCGGACTGCGCGCTGGTCCGCGTATGAGCCCGTCATCGCGCCCCAAATCGTTGCGCGCCCGCTCGCGGTGACAGGAATTCGGCAGAAGCGGTTTGCCCGGATCCGGGCAACCTGTGGTCGGATCCGACCGATTGCAGAATTGCCCAGAGCCGCCAATACGTGCAAACGCGGGATCTTGCGCGGATTCCGGCTGGGCGCGGTCGTTGCAGTGCCGTCCGATGCCCCGGCGACCCGATGGTTCGGTGTCGACTCGGGGAATGCACAAAAGGAGACACCATGCAGACCGCGCAGCAAACCGATCCCCACGCCCAGCTCAGGAACCTGTACATGTCCCTGCTCACCAAGCAGGAACGTTTCGACGAATTCAAGCAGCTCTTGTCCCTGTACCCCACCGTGCCGGACGCGGACGACACCGAGCCGGCCGCCGCCGTCGAGGTTCGCCAGAAACTGAACGAACGCATTCGCGAGTGGACGGGAACGCCGTTCGCGGGTCTCTCATCCTCCCAGATCCAGATGTGGAGGGCCATCGTGGTCGAGGAGCGCATCAACGTGGCCCTGTCCCCGTGGAAGGAATCCAACTTCTACTAGACCTTACCGTCACTCTGGGACGGTGGCCGCGTGGCTCGGTCCCAGGGCGACAGAAGTTCAGCCATGGATTTTTCAAGCAACGTCGACACCCTGTGGACCGCCTTCTGCGGCACCCTGCCGCTGGACCTGCAGCGCGAGGCGCGGGCGCTCGCCCTCGGGGTCGGGCTGGTCCCGGTCCCGGACATTCCCTGGAGCATGGTCTTCAAGAACGAGGTCACGCTGGCCGCCCCCGCCTTGTTCGCCGCTGCCATGCCGCAGGCGACGGAGCGATTGGTGGCGACGGCGACCACCGCCCACATGCTGGCGATCATCGACGCCTTCGCCACGGATCGGATGCTCGATCGCCAGGTTACGGGAACCCCGCAGATGCTGCGCTTGCTCGAGCACGTGCGCACCGAGCGCGACCGGGCCATGGGCGAGCTGACTGGAATCGAGGGATCGCACTATCAGGATGCGGAGTGCAGCGCACTTTGCGCCATCAATACCGAACGCATCCTGCTCGATCACGGCATTCCTCTCTCCTTTTCGGATTACTCCGGCATCTCCCTTGACAAGCAGGCCCTGGCCCTTCCCGCCTCGCTGGCCCTGGCCCGGGTCGCGGGATGGGATGGGCGGCGCCAGCACGTCGTCCAGTGCATCCTGCGCGGGATCGTTCTCGGGCTGCAGTTCCAAGACGACGCGGTCGACTGGGAGGACGATTGGAGGAAGGGCGGTGCGTGGGCGGTGAGCCTGAGCAGGGGCCTGGGCATCCGGGAGGTTGCCGCCAACGGCGACAAGCCCGACATCGAGTCGGTTCGCTCCCTGGTGCACCAGTCCGGTGTACTGGCCACCATGATGACGATGTCCAGATGGCGCTTCCGCTCGGCGGCTCGGCTTGCGGCCATGGTGGGCGCCGACCGGCTGTCTCGCTGGGCTCGCGAACAGGAAGCGGCAGCAGCCGAGTTGGAGGAGTGCGAGAGCAGCAGCGCCGGGTACGTGGTGCGCGCGCACCAGCTTTCAAGTTGGGCCATGGAGGTGTTCGGATGAATCGACCACATTGGGACTTCGACTACCGGCCGGTCAGCGCCGAGACCCACGAGGATGACGGGTGGTCAGACGATCTCGATCCTCGCCACCGAGGGTCCGGTCGACCCCGTGCTGATCGCCGATCTGCTCGGCCAGCTCGCGTCCGACCTGCGGGTCGAGCCGGTGCTGGACTGGCACCCGCTCTACTGGACCCGGATACGCACCGGGGCCGACATCGAGCGTTCGCGGTGCGAGCAAGTATTGCGGGCGGGCGGCGTGGCCGTGCGCTACCTGGCCTCCGTCCAGGTGGGCAGCCAAACCTTGCCTCCGGCCCTCGATCTGAACGGGTGCTTGCCCACGGGCGCGTTCCACTGGCGGCCCCACAGGCCGTCAATTCTGAGCGAGGAATCCAGCGCAGGCCGCTGGTTCGTCGAGCGGGACGGGGTCGAGGTGCAGCGTCCGGCGTGCGGGACGGGCGCCGGCTCGCGCCTGGCCGTGATCGACAACGACGCCGGCGAGGTCGGCAGACTGGATCTGGACGACCACATTCCGGTGGGCGTGGAACACGTACCGGCAGGCTCCTCGCACGCCGCCCAGCTCGTGGCCTGGGCCGTGCGCGCGGTGGCCGTGGCAGGACAAAGCAGCGGGCGTGGCTTCGTCGGGATCGCCCCGGACGCCTCCCCGCGCATGTACTCCATCCCCAAGCCCGGCAATGACGTGCTCAGTTTTCCACTGGCCATCGTGCGTGCGGTGGCGGATGGCGCCGACGTGATCGTCTGCGCCACTTACGTTGACGGCCAGTGGAGCCCGATGCTCGACGACGCCCTGGAGATCGCCGCACGCCTCGGGCGAGGCGGTCGCGGCACGGCGGTGGTCCTGCCGTGCAGCCGCGAGACCTCGAGCCCCGAGGGATCCGTGCATTCCAGTCTGTCGCTCGCCGCGGGGGATCCCGCGAGCGATCCGCGCGTGTTCTGCGTGGCGCCCAGCGGACGCGACGGCGGATGGTTCCTGTGGCGCGATCGCCGCGGCAGGCTGCACCCGTTCGCCAACCGCGGTCCGGCCTTGCGCTGGCTGGCTCCGGGCGACGACGTGGCGTTGCCGTTCCGCTCGCCGGAGGTTCTTGCACACGCCGAATCCAGCGGCGCCTCGGCCATGGCGGCCGGGGTCCTCTTGCTGGTGCTCGGGAGGAACCCCGAGCTGACCTTGCCCGAGCTCGAGGATGCGGTCACGCGCACCGTGCGCGAGGTCGAACCCGAATCGTCCGCCGACCGCGGTGGGCTGGCCGACCCCCACGATATTCTTCCCACGGGCCGCGACCGCGACGGTCACAACGCCAAGCACGGCTACGGTCTGTTGCACGCCAGCCGGGCTTGCTTGCTGGTTTCCGACCCCATCGCGTTCGCCCTGGTGAGCATCGGCGAGGACCAGGCGGCGCTTCGCTGGATGGAAACGAGAAGCGAACAACCCTGGCTCGCGTCCCTGTACTCGAGCGAGCTCGGCCGGTGGGCCGCCCGCGCCTTGCTGGCCGATGCGCGCCTGCGCCATGCAATTTGCGCTCTGGCCCGTCTGCTGCGCTTGCTTTCGGTGCGGCCGGAACGGCGGCGCGCCCAGGTCGGTGGAGCCCTGCTCCGTCTCGCGATCATGCTCCTGCGCGATCTGCCGCGCTGTCGGCAGGCACCCGCTCCCGAGACCGTCGTGCAGCGCGAGGTCCTTGCCTTGGCCTCCCGTGCGAGGACGGCGGCGCTGGATCCCGCGGTCACCAGAGAGACCGAAACCCAAATGTGTGCGCTGGCCGCGGCCCTGTGGCCCGAGGTTGGCTCTCGTCCAGTTGCCCCGGAACGTCATTCCTCAACGCAAATTGTCGAGCGTATTGGGGTATGATTCGCTTCGATGCCCCTTCTTGGCTCGCCCCGGCGAGGCCGGAGTACAACTGACAATACTGTTCGGGGTGGCTGGCCCGTTTACCTTATGGGAATGCTGGCTCTGGCCGTAGCCGCCGTCGCAGTTCCCAGCGCCATCGAGTGGTATGGGCAGCCGTTCGCGGGTGTTCTGGTTGGCCCGAGCGGGGTGGTGTCAGATGTCACAAGTTCGAGTTGGGACGGGGCGCGCCAGGGACTGCACTACCCGGACCGGATCGTGGGGATCGAAGGGTTTCGACTAGATAGTCTTCCACGATCAGAACGCGGTCTGCGTCTCTCCCAGATCGTAAGGGGGGCTGCAGAGACGGGCGCCTCGCAGGTCGTAGTCGACATGCGGCGTGGCGCCATTGAACGCCGGATTCACCTGGCAATCGAGAGACTCGACGGCGCGAGTTGGTGGTTGGTGGCCGGGTCTCTCTTCTTCGCGGGAGCACTGTTCGTCGTGGCAGGTCTTGTAGCCCTGTGGGTGAGTCCGCGTGTGCGCTTGGTTCGGAGCTTCACCGTCCTGGCGTCAGCGGCGGCGCTCTTCATGTTCACGGTCTTCGACTACCATACCTCCTACCGTCTGGTTCCGCTCTTCCTCATCAGCTTCGCGATGCTCCCGGGAGCGCTTTGCACGCTCGCGCTGCGGTTACCTGACGACGCTCCCTTGCTCACCCGATTCCCCTGGTTGGAGCGGGCGACCACAGTCGCGGGGATTTTGGTAGCGGGCTATTTCGCGGTGCCATTCATGCTGGGCCGCGCTATGCCGCGATTGCACCAACTTTGGTCAAGCGTTCTCGGGGCAAGTTTTCTCTTCTTTGCTCTCACCTTCATGGTTCGGTATCTTCTGGCAAGAGGGCATCGGCGCGACATCCTGCGTGCCCTCACCGTGGCGATGGCTCCTCCCTTGGCCGCGCTCGGTTTGGTCTTGGCGGCTGAGCCGCTAGCGGGTCAGCTCGTGCACGCCAACGTGCTTGTCTACCCGGCCCTGGCCCTCGCCCCAATATCTGTGGCCTTCGCGTTCGTTCGCTACGACTTGTGGGGAAGCCGAGCCCTGTTGTCGCGCCTCATCACCCGCCTTGTTATCGGTGCCTTTGCGTGCGCTTTGGCTATTGCCGCCGGCACCGCCCTAGCCACAGGATTGGGAGTCCCTTTTCAGTCGGCGGCGATCGCCGCCACGGCCAGCGGGGTTGTCGCGGCGGTGCTTGTGGTTCTGGCGTTGCATTGGGCGGAAAGATATGTGTTTCCTTCGCGCGCGGGTTACAAGCCCACCATCGAACAGCTCAGCGCGGATCTCATCAGCCTCACCTCGCCCGACGAGGTGGGCCGGGCCGTCGAGCGCACCATCCAGCGCTGGCTGCCCTGCGATCGCATCAGGCTGGTGCCGGCCACGGACGGCAGGGCCGCGGCACCGGACGGAACGGTCGTCTTCCCCATGGAGAAAGAGCCCCACACCGAGGAGGTACCGGCCGAGGAGAATGCAGGGGCCGAAAGTCCCGCGTTGGTCCTGCCGGTGGTGTTCGGCGCGGAATGCCTGGGCATGCTGGAGGTGGGCGCCAAGAGGGGAGGCGCCCTCTTCACCAGCGACGATCTGGATCTCCTCGGCACCGTGGTCAACCAGGGCGCGCTGGCGCTGGCCCACGCCCGCGCCTACCAAGAGCTGGAACAGCGGCGCAGGCAGCAGGCGGCGGCGTGGCGGGGCGAGCGCGAGGCGCTGGTGGAAACCGTGGCCGCGGAGATCTCGCACGAGATTCGCTACCCGCTCAACTTTTTCCGCACCCTGTTCGGCCGGGCCGGCAACAAGCCTCTGGCGCCCGACGACCTCGACATCGGGCGTGAGGAAGTGGAGCGCCTGGAACGCCTGGTAGGCGGCTTGCGTCGCATGGCTTCTCACCACATTCAGCGACGGAGCACCGACATCCGCGACCTGTGCGAGCGCGCCGAGATGCTGTTGCGCGATGCCTGCGCCGGCCGGTCTCTCGTCTTTACCGGCGAGTCCAGGTTGGCCATTCGCTGCGACCCGGATCAGGCCACCCAGATTCTGGTCAACCTGCTGGCCAATGCCCTGCAAGCTACCGGCGATGCTGGCAGCGCAGGCGTTTCCTGGCGCCTCGATGGCAAGGACGCGCGCATCGAGGTGTGGGACGACGGACCAGGGTTCGTGGGCGATTCGGCCACGCTCTTCGCCCCCTGGTACACCACCAAGGAGCGCGGGACCGGTCTCGGCCTGGCCATCACGCACCGGCTGGTCCGGGCCCACGGCTGGACCATCGAGGCATCGCGCCAGGGTGAGCGAACCCTGTTCGTCGTCACGGTGCCGGAATCCGACGTGGTCCACTCCGCGGTTCGTCCCGCGCGCGAAAGCAATACCGAGGTGTCGTGAAGATCCTCATCATCGACGATCAGCGCAGCGCGCGCCAGGTGCTGCGCAGCCTGCTGGGCGAGCTCGAGGACGTCGAAGTCAGCGAAGCGGGAAGTCTGGAAGAGGCATGCAGCCTGGTGCAGAAGACCGATCCCGATCTCCTGCTGGTCGACATTCGCCTGTCCCAGCGGCCCACCGATCGAGGAGGATTGGAGCTTCTGCGCTGGCTGGAGCAAAAGGGCTTGGCCATTCCGGCGGTCATGGTGACCGGCTCCACCGAGCTACACGAGATCCGCGAGGCCATGCGCCTCGGCGCCAAGGACTACGTGCTCAAGGACGAGCTTTGTGCCGAGATGCTGCTGCCCATCGTGCGCGGGCTGCGCGAGAAGATGGCGCTGGCGGGCGAGGTGCGGCGGCTGCGCGAGCAGGTCGACCGCACCTGGGGGCCGGGGTCGCTGGTGGGCTCGTCGCCGCAGATGCAACGGGTGCGCCACATGATCGAGCGCGTGGCCGATTCGGACGCCTCGGTGCTGATCCGCGGTGAAACCGGAACCGGCAAGGAACTGGTGGCGCGGGCCCTCCACAATCTGAGCTCGCGGCGCGACCGCCCCTTCCTGGCGGTCAACTGTTCGGCGCTGCCTGGAACCCTGATCGAATCGCTGATCTTCGGCCACGTCAAGGGCGCCTTCACCGGCGCCGACCGGCGCGTGCGCGGCCATTTCGAGGTAGCCGCGTCGGGCACCGTGCTGCTCGACGAGATCGCCGAGATGCCGGGCGAATTGCAGGCCAAGTTGTTGCGCGTGCTGGAGGACCGCCGTTTCCGGCCTCTCGGCGCGGAAGATGAAATGCCCTTGCGGGCCCGGGTCTTGGCCGCCACCAACGTCGACCTCGAACAGAGCATGCAGAGTGGTCGTTTTCGCGAGGATCTCTTCTACCGGCTCAACGTGGTGACCATCGCCCTTCCCTCCTTGGCCGAGCGGGGTGGCGACATCGTCGAATTGCTGGCCGCGTTCACCGCGGACCTGCCGCGCAAGTTGCGCTTCACCAGCGACGCCGTGGAATGGCTGCGCTGCCGGCGCTGGGCCGGCAACGTGCGCGAGCTGCGCAACCTGGTCGAACGCGTGAACTTGCTGGCCGACAGCGACGAGGTCGACGAAGCTGCCTTGCGCGAGCTGGTCGACCTGGACACCAGCCGAACCGCCCGCGAGGTGGAAAAGATCGTGCAGTCCATCCTGACCCTGCCCATGCAGACGGGCTCGAAGCTGGACTTCATCGAGCGCGCCGTGCTCCACCACGCCATCGAAACCAGCGCGGGCAACAAAAGCGCCGCCGCGCGCATGGTGGGCGTGGATCGCCGCGCGCTGGACCGCCGCTTGCGGCGCATCGCCGACGAAACGCCCGGACTGGACGACGAACCCGAGGGGGACGAGAGTGTCGGCCTCGACGACGGGCGATCGGAGGAGGGCACGGACCAGTGATGCGCGGAACTAATTCGGCGCCGGAGTCGCGAGGCTGGCCACCGACTCGGTGACGAGTCTCATCGCATTGGCCAGATCCTCGACCTGGGCCTCGAAAGGCGCGGGATCTCCCCGGCGCAGGGACGACTCGAGCGCCACCGCCGAGGCGAACACCTGTTGCGCCGCCAGGTTGCCCGCCACGCCCTTGAGTCTGTGAATCGCGGCGCGTGCCGCATCGAGATCTCCGCGCGCCAGCAAGGCGCGGATATGTTCTGGGTCGCCGCCGTGCTCGCTGGCGAAATCGCGCAGCAACCGAAACAGCAGCTCCCGGTTTCCCATCAGCCGCCCTAGCGCGGCCCGGGTGTCCACGCCCGGGAGAGAGGCGAGGAGCCCCTCACCCGACGCGCTTCGCGCGCCGGCCTCTCCCCCGAGGGGAGAGGCGGGGAGGCCCTCACCCGACGCGCTTCGCGCGCCGGCCTCTCCCCCGAGGGGAGAGGCGGGGAGGCCCTCACCCGACGCGCTTCGCGCGCCGGCCTCTCCCCCGAGGGGCGAGGCGAGGAGGCCCTCACCCGACGCGCTTCGCGCGCCGGCCTCTCCCCCGAGGGGCGAGGCGGGGAGGCCCTCACCCGACGCGCTTCGCGCGCCGGCCTCTCCCCCGAGGGGCGAGGCGAGGAGGCCCTCACCCGACGCGCTTCGCGCGCCGGCCTCTCCCCCGAGGGGAGAGGCGGGGAGGCCCTCACCCGACGCGCTTCGCGCGCCGGCCTCTCCCCCGAGGGGAGAGGCGAGGAGGCCCTCACCCGACGCGCTTCGCGCGCCGGCCTCTCCCCCGAGGGGCGAGGCGAGGAGCTCCTCACCCGACGCGCTTCGCGCGCCGGCCTCTCCCCCGAGGGGCGAGGCGGGGAGGCCCTCACCCGACGCGCTTCGCGCGCCGGCCTCTCCCCCGAGGGGCGAGGCGAGGAGCCCCTCACCCGACGCGCTTCGCGCGCCGGCCTCTCCCCCGAGGGGAGAGGCGAGGAGGCCCTGTGCGAAGTCGCCTCCGTGAGTCCCCTCGCCCCGCGTAGCGGGGAGAGGGACAGGGTGAGGGGCTGCAAGTGTCTCCTCGCCGCGCGCAGCGGGCGAGGGCGCGGCGAAGCCGCGGGAGGTGGAGGCGGATGTGGGGGACCCGAAGTGCCCCGGGCTGAGAGGGACAGGGTGAGGGGCGCGCCGGGGGGGCACCCACCGTTCCAGGACCGTGCGTAGACGGTCAGGGTCGATGGGCTTGGACACGTAGTCGTTCATGCCGGCTTCCAGGCAGCGATCCCGCTCGGATGAAAGAGCGTTCGCGGTCACGGCAATGATGGGCAAGTCGGCCGTGCTCGGTAGCTTGCGTAGGGCGCGCGTCGCCGTGTCGCCATCCATGACCGGCATCTGCACGTCCATGAGCACGGCATCGAACCGGTCGCGGCCGGCATCGATCATGGCGACCGCCTGCTCGCCGTTGGCGGCCAGCTCGACGGCTAGTCCCATTCCCTCCAGCAGTGCCTGGCCGACCATCTGGTTCAGTTGGTTGTCCTCCACCAGCAGCACCCGCGCCCCGGCGAGCGTGGCGGACGGTTGCTCGCCCGGAACCGCGGTCAGATCCGCGTGCGAGGCCGAGAGGTCGTCCCGGCCGAACGCGCCCATGATCGCGTCGAGCAGAAGCGAGTCGGTGAACGGCTTGGGCAAGAAGCCATCCAGGCCCAAATCCGCCGCTTTGCGCGCCAGCTCGTCATAGTCGTAGGTCGTGAGCATCATCATCCTGGGTACGCGAGACAGACCCGGAAGGGCCTTGACCCGGCGAGCGGTTTCGAGGCCGTCCATGCCCGGCATGTGCCAGTCGAGCAGCACCAGGTCGTAGGGGGGCTGGGCCGCCGCCACTTCCGCGATGCCGTCGGGGCCGGAGCTTGCGGTGGTGACGGCGAACGACATCGCATCGAGGGAGTCGCGCAGGACCATGCGCGCGATCGGGCTGTCATCCACCACGAGAACGCGTAGTCCTCGCAGATCCATCGGCGCCCGGCGTGGGGGCTGGTGGGACTGTTCCTGGAGGCCGACCGCGATCGTGAAGCTGAAGGTGCTGCCCATTCCCGGCGTGCTGTCGAGTAAAATCTCGCCGCCCATCAGGTCGACCAGTTGCCTGCTGATGGCCAGCCCCAGTCCGCTGCCGCCGAACCTGCGGGTGGTCGAGCTGTCGGCCTGGACGAAGGGCTGGAACAGCTTCTCGGCAACTTCCTTGGCGATACCTGGCCCCGTGTCCTTCACCGAGCAGCGCAGGCGCGCCGTCGATCCGGCGCGGGACACGAGCTCGACCGACACCACCACGTTGCCCTGGTCGGTGAACTTTACGGCATTGCCGGCCAGGTTGAGCAGGACCTGACCCAAGCGCTTGCCATCCCCCACCAGCGCCCGCGGCACCTTGGGCGCCACTTGGAGGTGCATCTCCAAATCCTTCTCGGCGACCTTGCCCGACAGGGTGTCGGTCACGCTGGCCAGGACCTGGTCGAGGTCGAACGGGACCGCTTCGAGGTCCACTTTCCCGGCTTCAATCCTCGAGAGGTCGAGGATGTTGTTGATGAGCTCGAGCAGGCTATGCGCGGACGACTTGATCTTGCTGACCTGGTCGCGCTGGCGGGGTGGAAGCTCGGCCCTGAGCAGGAGGTGGCCAAATCCTATGATCGCGTTCATCGGCGTGCGGATCTCGTGGCTCATGTTGGCCAGGAACTCGCTCTTGGCCTGGGTCGCCGCTTCCGCGTTCTCCTTGGCCCGCCGCAGTTCTTCCTGCTGGCGCACGCGTTCGCTCTCGTCGCGCACGGTGGCTTGCAAGAAGGACTTGCCCTCGATATCGATCCGGTTCAAGAGCACTGTGGCGGGGAAGTCCTCGCCCGAGGCGCGCCGGTGGGTCCACTCGAAGAAGTGAGAGCCCTCGCGCATAGCCGTCTCGATCATCTCCTTGGCCTTGTCGGCGGAAGCGCGGCCGTCCGGTTGCTGCTCGGGCGAGTAGTGCCACGGGGGACGGGCGACGAATTCGCCTTCGCTCCCGGCGCCGAACAGCGCGGCCGTGGCCGGATTGCCCGAGGTGAAGCTCCACGAGGGAGGCGCGAGGGTCATGAGGGCATCGCGCGACTTTTCGAACAGCATGCGGTAGCGTTCCTCGCTAGCGCTCAGGGCAATCCCGGCCTGCTTGCTCGCGGTGATGTCGCGGATCACTCCGACGAGAAACCGCCTTCCGGCGGGATCGATATACCGCGTCTTGCGCGTGACGATGGTACGGACCTCCCCCTTCGACAGGTTGCTCAGGAATTCCTCGTTCACGTTCTCCTGGCCGGTATCGAGAACGCCGTCGTCTATCCTCCGGAAGAGCGCGGCCTCTTCCTTGGGGAGCAAATCGTCACCATGGCCGGCCAGGAGCTCCTCTCTCGGGTGGCCCATGATCGCGCAGAAGGCATCATTGACGAGCATGTAGCGCCGTTGGTCATCCTTGACGAAGACCGGGTCCGCAATCGTATTGACGACGCCATGGACGAAGTCCCTCGCCGACCGCAACTCGCTCTCGGCCCGCTTGCGCTCGGTGATGTCGTTGAACGTCACGACCAGCCGGTTCATCAGAAAGGTGGCGTATAGCTCGCAGTCGCGCGTCGAACCATCGCGGCAGGTCACCCGATATTCTCCCGCGTGGACCGTCTGGCCGGAAGCGCGCGCTCCCTCGATGGCAGCGTTCCACCGTTCGATCACCTGCCGCCGGTACTCGGGGTCCGGGTACGCGAGCAGGTACCATTCCCGCGCGGTAGGTGCGGTGTGTCCGAAAAGCGTGAGCGCGCTACGACTCCAGAATTCGATCTGGTTGCCCTCCACATCGACGAGCGCGATGGGGAAAGGTGTCGCATCGAGGATGGCGCGGAGCTGCGCCTCGCTATTGCGGACGGCTTCCTCGGCCCGCTTGCGCTCGGTGATGTCGCGCTCGATCGACACGGCGATGGTCTTCGCACCGATTCGCATCCCCCTGACCGAGCACTCGAAATCCCGGATCGTGCCGTCCTTGCACTGGTGCTTGGTCTCGAACGACACTCCTTCCTTGGAGACGGCTCTCTGCTGCTCGACATTGGGCGGCAGGTTTGAATCAAGTGTCTGACTTAGGAAAGACACCGGCTGGCCTAGCAACTCCTCACGCTCGTAGCCGAGGACTCGGATGCCCGCGTGATTCACATCCAGAATCACGGGAGACTCTCCAGGCCTGATCTCCAGTTGAAAGATGCAGTCGTGGGCCTGCTCGAAGAGGGCGCGAAACCTCTCCTCGCTCTCGCGAAGGTCGCGCTCGGCCCGCTTGCGCTCGGTGATTTCGTGCTTGACCGCGACGAAGTGGGTGATGTTGCCTTGGTCATCGACGATGGGCGCGATGGCGGCCGACTCCCAATAAGGCTCTCCGTTCTTCTTGCGGTTGCAGAACTCACCGCGCCAGGTGCGTCCCGAGGTGATGGTGGCCCACAATGCCTCGTACTCGGCGGCCGGCGTGAATCCGGACTTGAGGATGCTCGGATTCTGGCCCAGCGCCTCGGCGGCCGAATAGCCGGTCAGCTCCAGAAACCTCGGGTTGACGTACTCCATCTTGCCCTGGCGATCGGTGATGACGATGCACGCCGGGCTCTGCTCCACTGCTACGGAAAAGCCCCGCAACAGGCGATTCTCGCGCTCGAGGTCCGCGATCCGTTGCTCCGCCGAGGGCATGGTTTCACCCGTTCCATGTCCGCGCATGTCAGGGCGCCATGAGATTGGGAAGGTTGTCTATCCACCACGCGCGGGCGTGCCGATCGTCCCAGGCCTCCTGCAGCCGGCTGGCGTTGAGGCCATCGAGCAGCTCGAGCGCCGTGGGGCGGTTGTCGGGTTGTTTGGCCAGGCAGAGCATGACCAGCTCCTCGAGATCGGATGGAATGTCGTACCCCACGCGTTGCGAGGGTCGAATCGGGTTTTCTTGGATGTGCTTGACCACCATGCCGATGGCCGAGGGCGAGTCGAAGACGACTTGGCCGGTCAGCATCCAGTAGGCCACGCAGCCGAGGCCATAGACGTCCGCGCGTCCGTCCAGATTCTTGGCTCCCATGGCGGCCTCGGGCGAGATGCACTCGGGGGTGCCGTAGATCTCGTCGGCGGCGCTCAGGCGTGTGTCCTCCACCGATAGGCCGCCGCTGACCATGCCGAAGTCGAGCACCTTGAGCACGTCGGCCTCGAGGCCGAGCTTGCAGAGGAAGAGATTGGCCGGCTTGATGTCGCGGTGGACGAGATTGCTGGCATGCGCTTCGGCCAGCGAGCGGCAGGCCTGCATGAGCAGAGCGACCACCCGGGCCGGGGGCATGGGGCCGAACCCCTCGACGATGTGCTGGAGATCGATCCCGCGCAAGAGCTCCATGACGTAGTAGAAGGCGCCGTTGTCGGCCACGCCGAAGTCGTAGAGCGTGACGGTGTGCGAGCTGGTCAGCTTGGAGGTGGCCTTGGCCTCGTGCTCGAAGCGCCGCCGCAAGACCGCATGGTCCTTCTTCGCCAGGTGTTCGGGCCGAATGAGCTTGACCGCGGCCGTGCGCGCGAGCAGTTGGTGCCGTGCCTCCCACACCTCGCCCATGCCGCCTTCGCCCAGCTTGCGCAACAAACGGTAGCTTCCGAAGGGGATGCCCTCGCCGAGCAGGCCCTGGTCCACATCGAGCAGCGGTCCCTGGCTGGCGATGATGCTGCGGCGGACGATGTCCTCCAGCTCGTGCAGGTTGCCGGGCCAGGAATAGGCGGCGAGGCGCGACAGGGTCAACGCGCTCGGCGGCTCCAACACCCGGGACAGACTGCGAGCGTGGCGCGTAATGAAGAGAGCGACGAGATCCGGAATATCCTCGCCGCGCTCGGCCAGGGTGGGCAGTCGCAGGACGCGACGGGTCAGCTTCTGGGCCAGCCGAGGATCGAAGTTCGCAGGCAAGCCACCACCCGTCGCACTTACGGTCGCGGACATGATGAAACGCACGTCGTCCTCCGCGCGGCGGCCGGCAGCGCGGGCTTGCTCCTGGGCGAGCAGGAGATCGAGAAACCGGTGCTGGACCTCCGCGGGCAGATGCTCGATCCCCGAGAGAAAGAGCGTGCCCCCCATGGCCAACTCGAGCTTGCAGGGGGTGGACCGACCGGGGCGAGGCCCATCCTGGTAAATCTCCTCCCAGTCGCAGCCCGCTGTCTGCCCGCATTCGATCGCCACGAACGGTCGTGTGCGCCGCGTGGATGCATCATGGATCGCCCGCGCTACCGCCTCGTCGCCGCAGCTTGGTTCGGAGAGCAGCAGAAGCGGCAGCGGCGACCGTGCCTCGTCGGCGATCGAGGCGCGCAGCCTGACGATGGCATCGGAGCGACCGAGGAGCGCCTCCTGCATGCGTCGGAGAGCATCCTGGCGGAGCTCTTGGGCCAGGGCCAGCGCTCGTTCGAGCTCTCGGTTGCGGGTTTCGAGCCCTCGCTGCAGGCGCGCCAGGGTGAGATGGGTGTTCACCCGGGCGACGACTTCCGAAGGCTCGTAGGGCTTGGTGATGAAGTCGACCGCGCCTGCGTCGAAGCCGCGCACCTTGGCGGCGGCGTCGTCGAGCGCGGAGCAGAAGATGATCGGCACGTGTTGCAGGACGGGATCGGCCTTCATCTCCCGGCACACCGCCAGCCCATCCATGTCGGGCATGACGACGTCGAGGAGGACCAGCGTGGGCGGGCTTTCCCTGGCCAGGTCGAGACCCTGACGTCCGCTGGTGGCCAGGAGCAGCGAGTGGCCAAGGGGGCGAAGGGTTTCTTTCAGGATCTCCAGGTTAAGTGGGACATCGTCCACCAGCAGGATGCGCGCGGTCCCGCCAGGCTCGACGGCCGCCGGTGGGCCGGCAAGCGGAACGGCCGCCAGCACGGCTGGCGATGCTCGTCCTCCAGGAGACTCTGTTGACGCAGGATAGAATGGATCCTGACGGAAGCTTAGCCGGATCTCGCGCTGGGGATTCTCCATGCTGTGGTGGAGTGCAACTGCGGGACCAGTCCCGAGCATGGAGAAACCGGGGCCCGATGCCGACGGGCGTCGGCGCGCCGACGCCGATGCGCAGGTGGCAGCCGTCGGGATGCCGACGGCGTCGACGCTGGCCGCCGACCGGCAGACGCACCTGACGCCGCGTCGTTGTCCTGCAGGATGGCGCGCGTAACGCGGGTCACAAGCGAGTCACCGTGTAGGTCACGACGCTGGAGAACGAGCCCGAGGACGCCGAGTCGGGGATCCAGACCGCGATTTGGTGGTCGATGGAGTCTCCATTGGCCATCAGGTCGTCGAGGTTGCCGGTGCCGGGAACGTGGGACGAATCAGGTACATCGAACACGGTCGAACCGTAGCGACGATCCGGGTACTCGCCCCAGGCCGGCCAGGCAGCCGGTTGGTTGGGCATTCTCAGGGGCATCTTCGCGTAAAACAGCCAACCGGGCGCCCCGCAGGGCAGATCGGACGCGCCTCCACAGGGATTGGCGCGCTGGATGTCGAGCACGGCGCGCGTGCCACCGCTGCCCGAGAACTGTGTCTTCAATTTGACCGTCGCCACCAGGTAATAGCCCGGCACGGGGCCGTCGACACGGTAGCGCGCACCGTTGGTGCTGGGACCCGGGATGCGGAAGTTTCCGAAGTCGATGGATCCGCGGGCGCCGGCACCGACGATGGTGGTGTTGGCGCCTCCGTTCTGGTCGACCGATCCTTCGACGGAGATGACCACGGTCGAGGTGATGGTTCCCGTGAGCGTGATGTTGGCGGAGCCGATGGTCTGTCCCTGCGAAGTCGTCTGCGCGCGGCCGTTCGATGCCAAAAGACACGCGAGCACGAGCACGGCCATGGCGATGCCGGAGCGGGCCGCGCCACCGGCGCGACGTGGGACATGGAGTGTTGTCCGCGCGGCGTCCATGTCTCCCTGCATACGCAAGGACGGGACCAGCGCGAAAGGCTCGCGATTGCGTGGTGATGGAACGTTTGCGACGGCCGTTCGACGTAACGCCCGCCGAGCCGCCGTCGAGAAGCCGGCGCTTTGGGCTACTTTGTGTTCGACTCGGCGACCCGCGGGCTTCGGCGTGGCGGGTCCTGTCAGCTCGGGACTCCTCCCCGTCGTGCGCGAAGGTCGATTCCCTTCGCAAATTGCACAAGACGACGATGTGGGAGTGCGCCTGCAGCACAGGCGGCACGCGACCTTGTTGATGTGTTCGAGCCCACGCGCCCACCAGGGCTGGCGGGACGCTAACTTGAAGTGCGTTTGCGACGGCCGTTCGACGTGCTTGGGGCTGCCGTCACCGACGAGCACAGCCGGAAGGTGCCGTCGTAGCCCACCACGAAGCTGACGTTGCCGGCGCCGCAGTGGATGAGGTGGTCGCAGGTCGTGTCCTGGCACTCCGAATCGATGAGGTTGGCGCAGTCCTTTTGCAGGGCAATCGGCGAGACCGTGACCAGGTCGAGATCGCGGATGGTGGGGTGCATGCTGAAGCCGCGAGCCTGGAAGCGCACCGGCGCGCCGCGCGACAGAACCGCGTCGAGGATGTCCTCCAGTTTCGCTCCGGGAAGTCCCAGCAAACCGCCCTGGACTGCATGCCCTGTCGGTGGGGAACTAGTCGACAACGAGAATCTTCCTCTTGAGCAGCTCTTCAACCAGCCCAAGCACATCGGTTCGCAGCACGTCCTCGGTGGCGTCGAATTCGGAGGAGAGATCCTTGACGATTTGCTCGATGGTCCGGGTGCCGTCGAGCCGGTCCCAGATATCCTTGCCGGTCTCGTTGAGCGTGTAGAGCTCGTCCTCCATGTCGCCGATCCCCGCGACCAGGGGGATGATGATGATCTGCCCGTCGATCACGCGCGCCACGATGTCCGCGGATGGGCGAGGGCAGGCATTGACGTCGAGGGGTGAGCTCATTTGGGCAATCCATCAAGGCTAACATCAGCGCGTGGGCTCGTCGAGGCGAGCCACCCTGGCCTGTCCGTCGGTGACTTCCCACGACTTTTCGTCTTCGCCGAGCAGCCCCAGCTTTCTGGCCTGGGCGTGGGCCACCTCGCACAGATATTCCACCGGCGTATCCAGGGTGCCGTGCTCGGTCCACGACTTGGCCGGCCAGCGATATCCGGGAAACGCATTCGCCGCCGAACCGAGCACATAGGTGCGTTATGGCCGCAGGCCGACAACGCGGCCATACAGCGTACTTGCGTGCTCGATGGGCCGAGCTGAGGTCACGGGCCCCCTCGCTGGAATCCCACTTTGCTGCTATCATCTGGGGGATGCAGCCGCTGACTCCCTTGCGGGGCGACTCGTTGTTCAAGGTCGACGGAGAGAGCATGGCGCCCTTCCTGGTTCCGGGGGATCTGGTGCGCGTTCGGCCCTGCGGCGTCTCGGAGTTGCGGCGCGGAGACTTGGTGGTGGTCGGGGATGCCGTCCCCGTGCTGCATCGCCTGCTGCGATTGAACGCGCGTTCCGGGAAGATCTTCCTGAAGACCAAGGGCGACAACCGTTTCCTGCCCGATCCTGAGCGCAGTGCCGGGGAGCTTCGCGGGCGGGCGGTCGCCGTCTTCCGTCGAGCGGGAGAAACGGTCGAGGAGCGGTCCCTTGTCTCGCGCTGGAACCGGCTGGCGGCCTGCCTGTCCGGGCTTGAGGGGACGTGTTGGTCGTTCGTCCGCGCCGTTCGGAGCTTGTCCGGCCGGCGGGGTATGGTCGTGTGATGCCAGGTCACGCGGACATGGCGCCAGCCCCGGCGCGGGTGCTCATCGACTCGGAGGACGAGGGAGTGTTGGTCGAGCCAGGAACCGGCCGGATGTTCTTCCTCAACGAATCCGGAGCCTTCGTCTACCGGCTACTCCAACAGGGACTGGATGACCGGGAGATTGTTCGCAGGCTCTGCGAGGAATTCGAAGTCGACACCGAAGAAGCGAGCGGGGACGTCGAGCACTACCGCAAGCAGCTCAAGCACGTCCTTGGAGGAGAACGACCATGACCGGCGAGGGGAAGAAGCGCAAGCCCTACCAGGCCCCGAGGATCGAGGTGTCTTCATACCCGGTCATGACCGTTCACGCGGCGGTCACCCAGACCTCAGCGGGCCAGCTCGCCACGCAATTGGCTTCGACCAGCCAGACCTTCGCATCCAGCCAGTTGGCACAAGCCACCCAGTGGCTCGTGAATCTCCTGCGGCCATGAAGACGCTCGCACTGGAAGTCACCAATGTCTGCAATTTCTCCTGCGTCCACTGCGCTCGCGAGAAGGATTCCCCTCGGCAGGAAATGTCGCCGGAGCTGTTTCGCCGCGTCGTCGACGAGGCACGTGAGCTCGGGATCGTGGGGCTGAGCCTGACCGGCGGAGAGCCGCTGCTGTGGAGCGGCTTCGCCGACGCGTACTTCCGGTGTGGCGAGCTGGGCTGGCAGCTCGCCTTCGTCTCGAATGCCTGGGAATTCGAGCGCGTCATGGTGCCGCTTTGGCAGACCCACGAGCGACCCGCGCCACTGACCCAGGTCTGTTTCTCCCTCGATGGGGCGGACGCCCCCACCCACGATGCGTTTCGGCGGGCGCCGGGGAGCTTCCAGCGGGTGATACGCGCGCTGGAGATCTGCCAGGAGCGCGGCGTGCCCGTGAGCCTCAAGTGTTGCCTGTGGAAGCAGAACCTGGATCAAGTGTTCGACATCGCGGTTCTGGCCCGACAGCACCGAGCCGCGCTCGGCTTCGTGTTCCTGACGCCGAACCCGCAATTGGTGGAGCGAGACTTCCTGCCCGACCCGCGCGAGTACGAGCGGGTGTTTCACCTGGTGAACGAGAAGATTCGCCCCCTCTTCGAAGAGGTGATGACAGAGGGTTTGTGCTCCTGGGACGCGCCGGTTCCGACCTGCAACCCATTCTGGTCCTTGCCTTCTATCGACCAGCAAGGGCACGCGGTGTTCTGCTGCAATCTCTCGAGCAGCGAATCCCCGAACGGATCTTCTTCGGGCAAGGAGTACCTCGGGTCCCTCGCGGACGCTTCCCTGGCCGAGATCTGCGGCAGGCATCTCTTTGCTCTGGGCGAGTTCGTGCGCGGCCAGATCCCCCTGCCCGATTCGGCATGGGGCCGAAGCTGCGCCGCCTGCGTCGCGCGTTTTGGCAAGCTTGGCTGGCTCAAGGAGACCACGTCGCCCTGGAGGTTCTTGCTTGAACAGCCCCATCATTGAGATCGTCTGGGGCTGCAACTTTCGGTGCGGCCACTGCATGATCGGCAAGGCCGAGCCTCCGGTCTTCATGGAGGTCGAAGTCTTTCGCGACTTGGTGCTGGGTCTCAATCGCTTGGGATTCAACTACCTGGGGCTCACCTCCTCGGGCGAGATCCTGCTGCACCCGGAGCTGGAGAAGATGCTCGAGATCCTGGCCCGCCGAAACATGAGAATCGAGGTGCTCACCAACGGGTGGCATTTCCGCGAGCGCTTGCTTCCCCTGCTGCGGCACCCCCGATACCGCGCCCTTTTCGCCAAGATAGGATTTTCTCTCGACGGGCACACCCCCGAGCTCCACGACGAGAACCGCCGTCCCGGCTCTTTCGAGCGAGTGGTCGAGGGGGCCGGGGCCTGCATGAGCCTGGGCATCCCGGTGTTCTTCAAGACGGCGATTCGCAAGCGCAATCTGCCGTTCGTCAAGGAGATGATCCTGTTCTCTTCCTCGCGCCACCTCGCCCAGCACCGTTTCATCACACCTCTGCCCACCCCCGGTTTTGTGAAGGGGGGCGATCTCCCGGACATCGACGAGGTGCGGAAGCTGAAGGCCCGAGTCGAGAAGCTGGCGCTCCTGACGAAAGGCAGAGTGATCTTGGAAGGCTGGGTCGGCGAGCAGCGCTCCCCGCTCCACGCCTGCAACCCCTTCCGGATGTTCGGCGTGGACGCGGAGGGAAACACCCTCCTGTGCGGCGTTCTTGCCTATCTCGACGACGGGACCGGCAAGCCCTCCCGTGGGATGTCCCACATTGCCTCGCTCAAGAACACTTCCCTCGAGAAGGCCATCGAGCTGCACTTCCAGACGCTGGCCCGGGTCATGAAGTGGCGTCTCGACGCTCGGGCGCTGATCGCGACGATGGATTTTCCCATCTGCTACTGGTGCTACTACCAGATGGGCAAGCTCGACTGGCTGAAACAGCATCCCGAGTCTTCCTGGGCAGCGGGGATATTGCGTGCCGAAGCGCTGGGCATTACCCCTATGCGTTGAGCAGCACGGGATCCGGTTCCGTATCGACGGCCTGCGTGGGGTAGCGGTGGCCGACGTTGCCGGCCTCTTCTCCCCGTGGCTGCAGGAGCAAGGCCCGGCGTTCGAAGCCTGTCACCGGTTCTGTTTCTCCCCTCGCGAACGAACCACCGACCTCCTCGGTCTCCTCGGCCCGATCTACGCCCGCGAGCGGCTGTGGCCCATGCACGCCGGAGCGGTATTCTGCGGTCGCCGGGGGTTCTTGCTGGCCGGGCCCTCCGGCGCGGGTAAGAGCACCGTCGTGCGCGCCGCCCTGGACATGGGTTGGGCGATCGCCGGGGATGACGCCGTTCTCCTCAAGGAAGCTGCCGCCGGCTTCGACCTGCTCCCCTGGATCTGCACCATCCAAGGCCCCGCTCCGGACAAGCGCCCCGTCCCTCAACCCGCCGAGCGCTTTTCCTCCGGCAGGCTGTGCCGCGTTCTGTTTCCCGAGGTGACGGGCGAGCCCCGGAGCTCGGTGCGCGCGCTGGTGCGGAAGGAACGAGCGAGAAGACTCTCTTCCCAGGCGCTCTGGACAGTTGAGCCCGAGCTCCTGCTGGAGCAGGGCAGGGCTCTGGAGCGTCTGTCCCGTGTGCCTGGATACTCTCTGCGCCTGGGAGATGACCTGCGGCAACGCCCAGCTGGGCTGCGGGAGCTGCTGGGCGGGATCCCCTGAGGGGGAGACCGGACCGGGAGGCGGTGCTACGTGCCAGACGTGACGGAGAGGGTGGCTGGGAAGCCTCCGACCTCGTGTTGCGCATTGGGCCCCAGGAAGGTCGGGTTCGAGACACCGTCGATGACATACAACCATTCCACGAACCATTCCCCTGCCTCACTGTTCTGCGGGATCACGATGGAACAGGAGGTGGACAGCGTCAGCGGGGCCGGCACGGCGGACCCGTGGAAATAGCAGTCCAGCCTTTGGCTGCCGCTCGGGCTGCTGAGTCCCACGCCCACCTCGGTCACACCGGATAGGTCGTCCGTCGCCGTGAAGCTCACCGTCACAGTCACGCTGCCCGAGTCTGTGTCGATGCTGGCAGGGCTGATCGAGAGAGCGGTGAGCGTGGGGGCGGTAGTATCCACCGCCGCGGATGAAGTGACCGTCAGGGCGTTGCTGAGGGGGAACTGGGCGGCAACCTCCTCGGAGGTCAGAGTGATCCCGTTGCTCGCGTCGTCGGACAGGTATATCTGTACGATTTTCCACGCTCCGGCCTGGCTGTGCTGCGGGATGGTCACGGTGCAGGTGCCGCTGAAGGTTTGGGGAGCCGATGAACCCTCTGACTTATACATCCAGCACGTCTGCCAATGGGCGTCCGCCGGGTCGCCGAACATGAATCTTGCCGCCGAGAACCCCGAGAGATCATCGACGATAGTCGCGGCTACCGTGACGCTTGCATCACCCTCGGTTACGTCGACCGAGGAAGGGGAGAATGACAAGGCGGTCAGGGTTGGCGCGACAGTGTCGACGGTCGGCACTGGCGCCGGCGCGGCGGCGATGGTCAACGCGCCGGTGTTCGTGCCGCCGTGGCCGTCGTCCACTGCTACCGTGAACGTGCAGGTTCCGCTCGAGGGCAGGGTGGACCCCAGGGTGAAGGTCGGGCTCTTGGCGTCCGCGGCATCGAAGGTCCCGGCGCAGCCGCTATCCGCGGTCCAGGCGTAGGTCAGGTTGTCGCCGTCGGCATCGGAGGCGACCAGGTCGAGCTTGGTCGACTCGTTCACGTCGATCCGGCCTTGGGTCGAGGTCACGCCCGTCACCACGGGCCAGTTGTTGAGGGTGACCGAGATGGTCGCGGTGGTGCCGGCGTCGCTCTCCGAGCGAACCGTGATGGTAACGGGCATCGTCGTCCGCGCCTGGTGGTCATCCTGAACCTGTATGGAGATCTGGTAGGTTCCCTCCGTCTCGGGCGCCGTCCAGTTGGTCGACGAGGTGTCGGCCGAGTCGAACGACCCGTTGGCCGAGGTCCACAGGTAGGTAAGCGTGTCGCCCGCGTTCGGGTCGTGGGCGCTCACCGAGAGCGTGACCGTTGCTCCGGGCACGACCGCCATCGATGAGGCCACCAGGGCATCGATCACGGGCGAGGCATTGTCGCTTCCGGCCGGTGGATTTGCTTCCTGGCCGCTGATCGATACCGATGCGGACTGGCCGGCCGAGATGGTCACGCCCGTGGCCACACCGCTGTACAGAATCGTGCCCGAGTCATCGCGAGCCTCGAGGGTGAAGGTGCGATTCGTACCCACCGGGATCTCACTGATGTTGGCGGTCCACTGACCGTCGACCCAGGTCAGCGGAACCACGATGGGAGTCTCGATGTCGTCCGCGGTGATGGTGACCGTGACCGAGGAGATGTTGGATGGGGGGAGCTGTGAATACATCCGCACCTGCGCGCCACCAAAAGTCGGGCCGCTTTGGGCCGGGTCGCCCGCGCAGCCGGACGGCGACAGCGCGAAGAGCAGGGCTGCGGCGAACGTCGTGCGCAAACAGATCGACTTTGTCATGACGTTTCTCCTTCGGATTTGTAGCGGCGATGAACTAGTCACAATGGGAACATCAGCAAACCCGGGGCCAGAGTAGACAGGCCGCGATTTCGCCGGGATACGCGCGGGATCGGCGGTTCGCCGACGCCAGCTTGCCAAAGGTCACGCCGGCGAACCGACGGGCCCTTTGCGATAGCCAAGGCAGTCGCCGCTTTCTCCTTGGCTTCGACCATGCACAGATGGACTGGCGGAGGTCTCGGTCGGAATGAACGTGCTTCTTCGTGATAGACTCGACGTCATGGCGCGGGTTCTGATCGTTGACGACGATCTAGAGGTGCGAAGGTCTGTGTGTCGGACGGTGGAGCACATGGGCCACCAGGTGACCGAGGCGGCCGACGGTGTCGAGGCGGTGAAGGCCCTCGACGGCGGCGTTTTCGATTTGGTGGTCAGCGATCTGCGTATGCCGCGCGCGGACGGGTTCGCGGTTCTGCGCAAGGCGCAGGAGCCATCCGCGCGCACGCCGGTGGTGATCCTGACCGCCAGCACGAAGGTTTCCGATTGCGTGGAGGCCATGCGCTCGGGCGCCTTCAACTTTCTGGTCAAGCCGTTCCGGGTCGAGGAATTGCGGTCGGTGCTCGAGTCGGCTCTGGCCCGGGGCCGGCCCGGTCCCAAGGCCGCCGCGCACCGGTCCGCGGGGTCGGATCAGCCCCAGGCGGCGCTGGTCGGCGACTCGGCTGCCTTGCGTGGCGTGGTGGAGATGGTCACGCAGGTGGCAGGCACCGACGCCACGGTGCTGCTGCTCGGTGAGAGTGGGACGGGCAAGGAAGTGGTGGCCCGCCTGATTCACGCCTTCTCGCCGCGGATGGGCAATGCCTTCGTGGCAGTCAACTGCGGCGCCATCCCGGAGGGACTGGTCGAGAGCGAGCTCTTCGGCCACGCCAAGGGCGCGTTCACCGGGGCGACCGAGGCGCGCGCCGGCAAGTTCCTGGAAGCCGACGGCGGCACGCTCTTCCTCGACGAGATCAGCGAGCTGCCCCTCGTTCTGCAGGTCAAGCTGCTGCGCGTGCTGCAGGACCGCAACGTCACGCCCGTCGGCGAGTCGAAAACCCGGCAGGTCGACACGCGGATTGTGGCGGCGTCGAACAGCGACCTGCAAGCCCTGGTCAAGGAAGGAAAATTTCGCAGCGACCTGTTCTTCCGCCTCAACGTCGTTCCCATCGTCCTGCCGGCCCTGCGCGAGCGCGCCGAGGACGTGCCGTCCCTATGCCGGCACTTCCTGGCGTCGGCCAACCAGCACACGAAAAGGAACGTGACCCTGTCGGAGGCGGCGCTGGTCGCCTTGCAGCTCTACGATTGGCCCGGCAACGTGCGCGAGCTCGAGAATCTGGTGGAGCGTCTGGTGATTCTCAATCGCACCGACGTGATCGGCGTCGAGGATCTCCCGCGCAACCTGCGCACTCCCGCCGCCGATCTGGCGGCCACGGTTGCCTCGGACGCCCCCGCCGAGGGCATCGACTTGCCGGCCACGCTCGCGCGCATCGAGGTCGTGCTCATCGAGCGGGCCATGCGCGCCGCCAACGGCAACAAGACCCGCGCCGCCGAGCTCCTGGGCCTCAGCCGCACCACCCTGTTCGACAAGCTCAAACGCGCCGGCATCGACTCGGGCGAGTGAGCCGCGACCATCCAGCCTTGCTCGACTCGACTCGGGACCGTGATGGTGCGCGCCGTGACGTCACTTCCACCGCTCTCGATCGAGCCGACCCCAGGGCACCGCGCGGGCGTCGCTGCGGCGCTGGGCTTCGTCGCCGCCGTAGACGAGCACGCTCTCAGCCGTCGCGACTCGTCCGCGCTCTATTCCCGACTCCGCAAGCCGGCGCAACCCGGAAAAGAAGTCGTCGCCAATGGTGCGGCCCGACTTGCACTCGATTAGATGGAGCTTGCTGGCTCCGTCGAGAACCAGGTCCACCTCTAGGCCCTTCGCATCCCGGAAATGATACAGGCGGGGCTCCTGGCCGCGATGCACATGTGTCTTCACCACTTCGGACGCCACCCAGCTCTCGAAAATCGCGCCGCGTAAGGGGTGGTGGAGCAGTTCGTCGGGCCTGCGGACGCCGAGCAGGTGACAGACCAAGCCGCTGTCGTAGAAGTGTAGCTTGGGCGCTTTGATCAACTGCTTGCGAACGTTGGTGTACCAGGCTGGAACGCGGAAGCAGATGTAGCTTGCCTCGAGTACCGACAGCCAGGAGCGTGCGGTGTTGTGGCTGACGCCGGCGTCGGCACCCAGGGTCGAGAGGTTGATCTCCTGCCCGCTCCGTCCCGCGGCCAGGCGCAGGAAGGTGGTGAAGGTCGACAGGTCCACGACGTTCAGCACCTGGCGCACGTCTCGTTGCAAGTAGGTCGAAACGTAGTCCGCCAGCCAGCGGTCGGCAGGCACTCCCAGGTCGTGGATGCGCGGATAGGCGCCGGTCCACAATACGGACATGAGGTTGTCAGCGGGTGCAGGGAAGCGGCGAAGCTCGTCCAGTCCCGGCGCCAGCAGGTGCAACACCGCGGTCCGCCCCGCCAGGGATTGGCTGACGGTGTGCAGCAGGCCGAGCTGTTGCGAACCGGTCAGGATGAATCGACCGGATCGGGGCCGCGCATCCACTTCTTCCTGAAGGAAGCCGGTCAACTCCGGGACGTTCTGGATTTCATCGAGAATGGCCCCTTGGGGGTATTCGGCGAGAAACCCCCGCGGATCCCGCCGGGCATACTCCCGTCGGTCCATGGGCTCCAAGGACACGTAGGGCTTGCGGGGAAAGACCGCACGGCAGAGGGTGGTCTTGCCCGACTGGCGCGGCCCGGTCAGGGTCACCACGGGGTATTGGGTGGCTGCCCGTCGCAAGACAGGGGCCAGGTTACGTCGAATCATTGGCATGAATTGTAAATCTAAAATGCAATCCATGCCACCACCGACTTTCGCCCGGCCGGTAGCACCGCGAAGCCAAGCGCCTCCGCGTGCGCGCGCAGCCATTCGTCACGAGGCGCTCCGTAGGGGGCTGGGCAGGCGTCACGGCGCGGTCGCGGGCGGCGAGATGTCCCACAGCGGGCCGAGGTCGATGGCCACGGCGTCGAAGGGCGGGATGCGTTTCTCTCCCTCGCCACCGAACGTGCCGGCGACCATCCAGCCCTGCTCGACTCGACTCAGGACCTCGATGGTGCGGGCCGTGGGCTCGACGAACCACAGCCAGGGGACGCCGTGCTCGCGATAAATGTCCTGCTTGCGGGTGCGGTCCACGATGGCGGTCGAGGCCGAGAGCACTTCGCAGACCCAGTCGGGCGCAAGGGTGAACCAGGCCGTGTCGGGAAGCGTAGACATGCGTTCGCGACGCCAGCCGGCCAGGTCAGGGACCAGGACTTGCGCGTCGAGATGAAGCTCGGGTTCATCGAGGATGATCCAGCCGCCGGGGCCACCGCGACCGTGGCCAAACGGGCCGCCGATTCCGATTCCCAGAGAGGAGCTGGCCAGCGCATGCCGTGGCGCGGGACGTGGCGAGACGATCAAGTCTCCATCGATGATCTCGCCCACGACGTTCTCCGGCAGGCGGAGAAGATCCTCGTAGGTGGCTGGCCGGGACTTTGCCGAGGGGAGGGCCATGGGGTAAGTGTAGCAGCTTCGCATGGCCAGTGACCGAGGCAGATGAAGGATCCGACGCGAGCTCGCGACAGTGGGCGGGGCGATTTTGTCGCGCCGGCGGGAACGACGCTGGCGGCGGCGCTGCGCGCGCGAATGCCGGAGATGAGCTGGCGCCGCGCGCGCGAGCTGTGCGCGTCGGGCAAGGTGTCCGTCGATGGCGAGCGCGTGGTCGAGCCGGCGCACCGGCTGGCCGGGGGCGAGACCATCGCGTGGAACATGGGCAAACCCGATCCACGGCGCCACGTCCCGCGCCCGGGCTTCCGCATCGTGTTCGAAGACGGCCACCTCATCGTGATCGAGAAACCCGAGGGCGTGTCTACCGTGCCCTACGAGCGCAAGGAGAGCGGCACGGCCCTCGATCTGATTCGCGAGGCGTGGCGCGGGCAAGGCAAGCGCGCCACGGTCACGCCTCTCTATGTGGTTCATCGCATCGACAAGGACACCTCGGGACTGGTTTGTTTCGCCAAGACCAAGCTGGCCGAGCGGGGGTTGCACCGCATCTTCAAGGAACACCTGGCCGAGCGTGAGTACGTCGCCGTCGCGCAGGGGCCGGTGCAGCAGGGCCGCATCGAATCGCAGTTGATCGAGAACCGCGGCGACGGTCTGCGCGGCAGCGCGCGCGGTTTCGGCCAGGGCCAGCGCGCCATCACCGAGGTCGAGGTGGCCGAGCGCCTGCGCGGCGCCACCCTGTGCCGGGTACGCTTGCAAACCGGCCGCACCCACCAGATCCGTATTCACTTGGCCGAACAGGGTCATCCCATCGTGGGCGAGACCGTGTACGTCCGCGATCTCCTGCGTGCGGGGGGCAGGCCGATTCCGTCGGAGCGCCTGCTCCTGCACGCGGCGACGTTGGGCTTCGAGCACCCCGTCACCGGCACGCGCCTGCATTTCGCCGCGCCGCTGCCGCCGGCATTTTCGGCCATGCTGGAAAAGCTGCGGAGGTGAAGTCGCGATTCGAAGGCGGAAGCCACGGGCTCCGTCGCGCACCGGCGCGCCGTGCTCGTGCGCTTAGGCTCGTGCGCTCAGGATCGATAGGCGGGCGCGAACACTTGCTTGGCGAAGGTCTCGAATGTGGTCGCCATCGGGATCACCTTGCCACCAGCCTCGGGCGCGACCAGGCCCTTGCCCGCGCCCCGGTACATCTCCATGAAGGTCGAAATCACCGATGGCTTGAAGCCAGCTTGCCTGAGCCCCTGCTCGACGTCTTCCAGCGACACCTGCACGTAGCGAAGCGGCTTGCCGATGGCATGCCCGAGGATGGCGACGAGCTCGGTCTGCGAGACGGCCCTTGGACCTACCAGGTGTACGACGCTGGTCCCGGAAAAATCCAGGCGTTCGAGACGGGCGCCGACGTAGGCGCCGATGTCCGCCGACGCTACGGCCGGCACGGCCGCCTCCGCGGGCATGGGACCGCCATACACGCCCTTGGCTTTGATGCTGGCCATGCCCATCAGGACGTTCTCCATGAAGAACCCGGCGCGCACGAAGAGCGCATTGAGCCCGGCGCTCTTCTTCAACCGCTCTTCGAAGTCGTGCAGCCCCACGATGGGGCCGGTGCCCTCGCTGTGCTGCGCTCCCTGGCTGCTCAGCAGTGCGACGTGGCGTACCCCGACCGACTCGACCCCGGCCGCCATGGCTTCGATGACTCGGGCTTGGTACCCGCGAAAATCGTCGGTGGTCACGTTGGGTGGAATCAAGAGGTACGCAGCTTCCGCGCCCGAGAGGGCTTCGCGGACGAACCCCGCGCTTTCAATGTCGCCGACGCAGCTTTCCGCGCCTGCCTGGGCCAGGGCGGCCAGCTTCTCGCGCTTGCGCCCCACCACGCGAACTTTCTTTCCTTGCTTGAGCAGGTGGGACGCAGCGGCCCCACCGGTATTTCCTGACGCTCCGAACACGCAAATCATGGGCAATCCTCCTTTCCAATCAACGCAGGAAACCTGCCACGCAAAACCGGACTCGGCAAAGCCGGTTTTGTTTACGCCCGGATCCTTCGCTGCATCGTCGCAAGAATCGCCTTGCGCGCCAGCGACGAAAGGGGCGCGGCCAGGGGATCCCTCCACCATCTGCCTGGGGGCCGTGTTTTCGCGCGTGCACGGTAGACGCTGGCGCTTACCCGGCGGTGGGTCAGGTCGTGGGAGATGCGGGACAGAGGCGGGCCGAGCTCTTGCCCGAGTCGCTCGGCCAGGGCCTGCTTGGCACGCGCGCCACTGGCGCTGGGCAATTCCCACAGGCCGGGCCAGAGGCCGTCGAGCGCGCGCTGCTCGAGTAGGAGCGCGCCGTCGCGATCGATCCAGGCGAAGGCGACGCGCAGGGATTGGCGCGTGGTGCGCACCTTCTTGCCAGGGTACGCGGTAGGGGTTCCTGCACGAGATGCGCGGCAGAAACGGCGCAGCGGACAGTCCCGGCACGTGGGGTTTTCGACGTGGCACAAGGTCGCGCCGAGGTCCATGAGGGCTTGATTGATGTCTCCCGGCTGCGGGCAGTCGACCAGACGTCGGGCTTGCGCGTGCACGGCACGAAGCAGCGCCGGATCGTCCGCGCGGCCGGGCAGGACGAACACCCGCGCCAGGACGCGTAGAAGGTTGCCGTCCACGGCGGGGGTTTTGGCGGAGAAAGCAATCGAGGCGATGGCGGCTGCGGTGTAGGCGCCAATCCCGGGCAGCTTTCGCAGCCCCGCTTCGCCGCTTGGGATCTCGCCATGCAGTTCGGCGACGATGGTGCGCGCGGCCCGGTGCAGATGGCGCGCGCGCCGGTAGTAGCCAAGCCCGGCCCAGGCTTCGCACACCGTGGTTTCCTGGGCGGACGCAAGCGCCTCGACGTCGGGAAAGCGGCTCATAAAATCGGCAAAGCGCGGCGCGACCGTCTGGACCTGGGTTTGCTGGAGCATCACCTCGGAAACCCAGATGGCGTAGGGATCGCGGGTCTTTCGCCATGGCAGATCGCGGCCGCGCTTGCGGTAGAAGGCCAGCAGCGCGCGTCGCAGGGAAGCGGCACCCTTCAGCGTTTCCACAGGCTCATCCCCCGGTAGTCATTGGCAAAGCCGGCGGACGCGCAATGCGCTGGCGAAGGGCGAGGCGTTCGCGCCGACGCCGTTGACGGTTTCCACGGTCGCCGAGGACATCGGAGCATACTCGCGGCCGAGGAAGAAGCGGTAGATGGCCAGCGCGCGGTTCCAACGCCGCATGGCCGGGCTCGATAGAAGCGCTCAGCTCGCGGCCGGACTTTTGCAGCACCAGGAGAGTTGGCCACCGCTGGAACACCATCCAATTGCTGGCGAGGCGGCGGGGGAGATCCGTCGGAAGGCCGTCGAGCCCCGCCCCGCACACCGAGGCGGGATCGCAGGCGTTGACGAAGTAGATGCGATCCCCGGGCAGCGGCTCGGTCAGCCGGCGAATCGCCTCGTGGGTGGCGAATTGGATTCCCGGCACACCAAGAAAGAAGTGGCCGGAGACGATTTCACCCGAAAGCTCCAGGAGGCGCAGGGCGCGAAACAGCTTGGGCCAGCGCAAGAGCGGTAGCTCGTGGTCCAGCATTTCGCGAAAGACCACACCGTAGCGAGCGAGCACCACGCGCGCGCGTTCCTTCGCGAGCTCGGCTTGCGCGACCGGGCTGGGATCCTGCTTGCCCGCCAGCAAACGCCAATTCCCGGCGCCCGGTCGCGAGCGTTCCCAGCGACGGAAGCCGGCGCGACTGGCCATTCCCGCCTGGTCTACTCTCTCGGCCAAGAACCCGTTCGCGATGCCGCGCCGAACGGTTTCGAAGCTATCGGTGGCGGCGCGTCCCCGCCACGCCAAGTCCCACAGGGCCTGGGCCAGCGTGGCCGTGTCCAAGGAGGTCGCGGTCGCAAGATCGTAGAAGGCGAGACCGCGGTCGGCATCGCCCAGTCGATTCACCAGCAAGGATTCGCCTGGGTCGCGCGCGGGGCCTTCGGCCGCGTCCAGGAACAGCTCCTCGTCGCTCGGGAACGCGAACGAGACCCTTTCCTTGCCGCAGCCGAACCATCGCAGGCCGTAGGACTCGAAGAGCGTATCCAGCCACGAGGGGTAGTACGGCGCAAGTCGGCTGGGAAGCACGGCCTGCTCCCACGATTCCGCGGGGAGCGGAAACCCGAACAACCGGTCGAGCGCGCTTTGCAGTGGATCGAGGCCGCCATCCTGCCGGCCGAACCCCTGCCATTCGAGCAAGAAATGCAGCAGGTCTTCGAGCGGTCGGGGACGTAACGTCTGTTCGGCGGTTGCGCGCCGGGTGGCGCGGTGCAGACGCAGCAATCGCTCGGCATTGTCGGCGTCGCAAAAGATGCAGTCGGCGCGGCCCTCGATGAGTTGCCCCGCCACGATGCTCTCGGTTTCGAGCAACTCGTCGACCATGGGGGAAAGCTCCGCGGCGCTGAAACCGAGCGCGGCGGAAATCTCCTCGGCCGACACCGCGGCGCGCCCGCGCAGCAAGTCGGCGACCAACGTGGCGGCGGACTCGGAGGCGGAACGGTGGGGATGAGCTCGCAAAAAGTCGCCGACTCGCGCGGCCGATCCACCGAAGAGCGGTCGCAAGCCGACTGGTTCGATCGACGCCGCGCAGGCTGAGGATGCGCGGTAGATCGCCGACGTCGGACACCAGCTCCAGACTCGCGCCGGGAAGGGCGTAGACCGTCAGCGACGCCAACGGATCCTTCGCGCCGGCCGTCTTTTCGTCCTGCGGTAGCTGCGCGAGCCAGTCCTCGACGGCGGCGAGGGGTGGCAAGAGGATTTCGCGCACGGCGAGCAAGATCTCCTCGCGCGTGCTCGGCTGGTAGCCGGGTTCGGTGCGTAGGAGTTTGCGGGTGAAGGCGGCGGCAAGCGGCTCGGGCACGGCCGGGTGGCTGGCCGCGCCGTGGAACAGATCGCGAAACAGATCGTCGGCCAGATTCGAGCGCGCGCTCGATCCCGGCGCATCGTCGAGATACATGTGGTAGTTGGTCTGGCGAAAGACGATACCGTCGGAAAAGGGCGTGGGGTGGGGCGGCCGGGTCACGTGCAAGGCGATGTGCCTGGCGGCGATGTCGTCGAGCAGCCCAGCCAGGGTCGGGATCTCGAACTCGTCCACCAGCAGGTCGCGCCAGGTCTCGACCACGATGGGAAAATCCTCGAAGCGCAGCACCGAGGCGAGCAGCTTCTTCGAACGCAAGCGATTGAGCCAGAGCGGGGTGCGCTTTCTGGCATCCCCGCGCGGGAGGAGCAGGGCCCGGCTGGCGTTCTCGCGGAAGCGCGAGCCGAAGAGGGCGGTCTTTTCCAGGCCGGCGCGCAAAAGCTCGTCGAGCGAGCGCGCGGGAACCAGGTCGAACAGGGAAGCCGGATCGAGCGCGTCCGGGAGCATGAGTAGGATGTGGTCGTTGGTGGCGAAGACGTCGAGCGGGCTTTGCCGCCTGCGCTCCCAGGCCTCGGCCAGGGCGATGGCCAGGGGACGGTTCACCCGGCCGCCCCAGAAGGTGTGCAGCACCACCTGCTGGGTCTCCGACGGGGCCGACGGATCCTTGCCGCACTCGACGAGCACGCGTTGGCGGCCGGGCAGCGGCGCCCGCGACACCTCGCGCTGGCGGGTGAGAAGAGCCGCCAGGCCGCGGGCGCTGGCCGCGTCCATGCCGTGGCGCCGGCCGAGGTCATCCGCAAAAGAGGGCTCGGCCAGTCCCCTTTCGCAGGAATCGAAGAAGTCGAGCAGCGCGAACGATGCCTGGGTGGATCGGTTCTGCTGCTCGGCCTTCCAGAACGGAATCATCGGGCCATGGGCATCGGCGGGCCCGACCTCGACATCGTTGTGGGTCACGTTGAGGATGCGCCAGGCCTGGGTGCCCAGGCTGAATTGGTCGCCCAGCCTGCGCTCCCATACGAATTCCTCGTCGAGCTCGCCGATCACGGCCTTGCTGTCGGCCAAGCGCAGGTGGTAGTAGCCGCGATCCGGGATGGTGCCGCCGGATTGGTAGAGGACGAACTCGGTGCCGGCGCGGGTGGTGAAGGTATTCTTGACCCGGTCGACGAGAGCCCTCTGGCGCAGCTCGCGCAGGGGCGCGTCGGCGTAGCGGCCCGCGAGCATCGCGACCACCAGGTCGAAATGCCGGCGCGGCAGCCCGTGATAGGCGGCGATGGTGCGCACGAAGGCGAAGAGCTGGTCGAGATCCCACGTCGCGTGGCAGCCCAGCGACAGCAACACCTGGGCCAGCACGTCGAGGGGGTTCTCGATCGGTCGGATCTCCTCCACGTCCGCGCGCCCGACCATGGCCTGCATGGACGCCGCCTGCGCGCCGTCGAGGCCGGGCAGTGGAAACAAGCTGGCCTTGCTGGTGCCGCCCACGCGGTGGTCGGCCCGCCCGATGCGCTGGAGCGATTGCGCGACCGAGGGCGGCGTGCCGACCAGGATGACCTCCTCGACCGAACCGATGTCGATACCCAGCTCCAGCGATCCGGTCGCCACCACCGCGCGCAGGCGACCCTGTCGCATGCGTTCTTCGACGTCGAGGCGGATCTCGCGCGAGAGCGACCCATGGTGCGAATAGGCGATCGGCTCGCGCTCGCCGACGTTGAGCAGGCGCGCGAGCTTCTCCACCGTGCGCCGGCTGTTGGCGAACACCAGGGTGGAGCGATTCTTCTCGACGATCCTCTTCACGTCGCCGGCCAGCGCCTCCCACCACAGATTCGCCGCGCCGGGAGCCTCGAGCGTGCGCACGGTCAAGGCGGCGGAACGACGATCCGCCGCGCGCACGACCTGTACGGGCCTGGGGCGATAGCTCGCATCCCGTCCCCCACCGCTCATTTCGAACCCGGCCATCCAGGCCGCGATGGTTTCGGCCGGACGCACGGTGGCCGACAGGGCGATGCGCTGGAACCTGCCGGATGTCAGGGAAAGGCGCTCGACCGCCGACATCATGTACGTGCCGCGCTTGTTGCCGGCCAGGGCGTGGATCTCATCGAGGATCACGGTCGCGAGGCCGTCGAAGATCCGCCGGCTCTGTTTGCCGGTGAGCATCAGGTTCAAGCTCTCGGGCGTGGTGATGAGGATCTCGGGAGGGTGGCGCAGCATCGCCCGTCGCTGTTCGTCGGGGGTGTCGCCCGAGCGGGTCATCACCCGGATGGGTGGAAAGGGGCAATGCTCCCGCTCGAACAGGGCGCGCAACTCGGCCAGCGGGGCGAGCAGGTTCAGGCGCACGTCGCTGTTGAGGGCCTTGAGCGGGGAGAGGTAGAGCGCGCGGACCGTGCCGCAGGTAAAGCGTCCGGCCAGCAGACCGTCGATGACCGACAGAAACGCGGTCAGGGTCTTGCCGCTGCCCGTCGGGGCGCTGACCAGCACGTGCTCGCCCCTGGCGATGATCGGCCAAGCCCGCGCCTGCGCGTCCGTGGGCGCGGCGAAGCGGCCTTCGAACCACTGGCGGACCAGCGGATGGAATCGTTCGAGCGCCTGCGCGACCATGCGCGAAAGCTTACGCGATTGGCGTGCGAAGTTGGTCTCGTCGGGGCGCGGTCGGATGCGATGCGGCCAACCCGCACGTCGCTTGCGTTTCTCGACCGGGCGACTCTGGATTTTTCATGCGCGATCAGGCAGGGTCAGGTGTTCTTACAACTAGGAACTGGACCCCCCCACACACAGGATTGCACGACATGATGTTTCCGCGTCGAATCCTTCAGGCTCGTGTCTGGACGGCTGCCTTGGTCGGCGTTTTCGGCATTGCCTCTTGCCGTCCCACGGTGAATGTCGGGCCGGGTTCCGGCGGCGCGGGCGGAACCAACGCGGGCGGAAGCGGCGGTACCGGCAGCGGCGGACTCGCAACAGGTGGAACTTCCGGCGCGGGCGGCTCGACCTCGACCGGCGGAAGCACGGCCACCGGCGGGGACATGGCAACGGGCGGGTCGCCCTCGACCGGCGGAGGCACCGCCACCAGCGGCGCGGGTGGCAGCGGCGGCGCGGGCGGAACGAGCACCATCCCCGATGCCGCTGTCGACACCGTGGATGCACCTCCTCCGCTCCCGTCGCGTGGTCCCACCAAGCCGACGCCGGGGCACAACTTTCCCTTCCCGCAGAACCGCGAGTCCAGCCGCTGCATCTATCCCCATCTCTATGACAACGACGACGTGAGCGCCGCGTACGCGCAGTGGAAGAACGATACCGTGACCTCCGACGGCGCCAAGGGATTCAGGCGCGTGAAGCGTCCGAACGAGCCGGGCCTCGACGCCAATTCCACCGTGTCCGAAGGGATCGGCTACGGCATGCTCATCGCGGTCTACATGGACGATCAGTCCCTGTTCGACGATCTGTGGAACTACGAGCAGCAGCAGTTGGACGGCAGGTATGGTCTGATGAATTGGTACATCAAGGCCGACGGTTCGGGTCCTGCGGACAATCCCTCCGGCGTGGGCCCCGCCACCGACGCCGACGAAGACATGGCCTACGCGCTCATCATGGCGGACAAGCAGTGGGGCGGCAAAGGCAGCCTGAGCAAGACCTACCTGGACTTCGCCAAATCGCAGATGTCGGCGGTCTGGAACAACGAGATCTACAACTTCATCTACCTGCGGGCCGGACCTTGGGCCGACGACTCGAATCTCAACCTCTCGTACTTCGCGCCTTCCTATTACAAGGTGTTCGCCACCATCGACCAGACGCCGACTTCCAACTGGACCAAGGTCATTGACACCATGTACACGGTGCTCAGTGCCTCGCTCAATGCGAGCAACGGAAACGCCAGCAACGGTCTGGTTCCCGCATGGTGCGACAGCAAGGGCAATCCCAACGGCCAGGCGTATGGCTCGACGGGCGGGCCGTCGCCGACCAACTATCAGTACGATTCCTGCCGCACGCCGTTCCGGGTCGGTCTCGATTGGTGTCTCAGCGGCGACACGCGCGCCCAGGCCTATGTGGCAAAGACCAGCAGTTTCTTCAGCGGGACCGTGGGAGGCGCGACCAAGATCGTCGACGGCTACGACCTGAACGGGTCGCCGCACGCCCAGTACCAGACCGGCACGAACGCGCAGATCCAGTCCGCCGCGTTCGTGGGCCCGGCAGGCGTCGGGGCCATGAGCAACGCGAGCTACCAGAACTTCGTCAATGACGCTTATTCCGTGCTCATCACGGGCAAGGCGCTGATAGGCGGCACCTACTACGACGACTCCTGGATGGTGATGTCGCTGCTCATGATGACCGGCAATTTCCTCGACTACACGACGCTCTGACGGCACCTCCGTCAAACCGTGCTTCGGCGTTGTCGACGGTGGCGGATGGGTGCAAACTGACCGCCCTGTCTTTTCAACGAGGATTTCTAGCCAAGGGGTACCATCATGCTGGATATCGGCCGCACCTTCACCGTGAGTGTTCTGTCGCTGGCAAGCGTGTTTTGCGTCGTGCATGCGGCCTTGGCGGACGACACCGACAGGCGCGCCTTGGCCATCCTCAAGAAGATGACCCTGAACGAGAAACTCGACTACATCGGCGGCATAGACGGGTTCTATGTCCGCGCCAACAAGCGCCTCGGGCTGCCCGAATTCAAGATGGCCGACGGTCCACTCGGCGTGCGCAATGTCGGTCCGTCGACGGCCTACGCCGCGGGCATCGCGCTGGCGTCGTCATGGGACGCGGATCTGGCAGGCCGGGTCGGGGTCATGATCGGCCACGACGCCCGGGCGCGCGGCGTGCATTTTCTCCTCGGGCCGGGCGTGAACATCTACCGGGCTCCCATGTGCGGACGCAACTTCGAGTACTTCGGCGAGGATCCATTTCTCGCCGCGCGCATGGCAGTCGCCTATATCGAGGGGGTTCAAGCCCAGGGCGTAAGCGCCACGGTCAAGCACTTCATGGGCAACAACTCGGAGCTGAACCGCCATCACACGAGCTCCGACATGGACGAGCGCACCATGCGCGAGATTTACCTGCCCGTCTTCGAGGCGGCCGTGCGCGAGGCCAAGGTGGGCGCAATCATGGACGCCTACAACATGGTCGACGGCGTGCACATGACGGAGAACGACGCCTTGAACAACCAAGTGGCGAAGCGGGAATGGGGTTTCGACGGCATCATCATGTCCGACTGGAACGCCACCTACGACGCCGTGGCCGCGGCCAATGCGGGCCTGGATCTGGAGATGCCGTCGGGCAAGTTCATGAACCGACAAAGCCTGGGCGCGGCGATCGAGGCGGGCAAGGTTTCGGTGGCCACCATCGACGACAAGGTGTTGCGCATCCTGCGCACCGCCATCCGTTTCGGTTGGCTCGACCGCGATCAGACCGATCGTGCGTGGCCGCTCTTCTCCGAGGAAGGGCGCAAGCTGGCGCTAGAAACCGCGCGGGCGAGCATGGTGTTGCTCAAGAACCAGGGCGACCTGCTTCCGCTCGACAAGAGCAAGATCAAATCCGTGGCCATCATCGGTCCCGACGCCTATCCGGCCGTTCCCGCAGGCGGTGGCAGCGCCCAGGTGCGGCCGTTCGTGGCGGTGAGCTATCTCGAAGGGATCGTCGACTACCTCGGTGGCGGCGCCAGCGTGACCTACAGTCCGGGGCTGGTTTCACTTGGCGAGATTTTCGGGGACCGATCTTTCGTCACCACCGCCTCGGGGGACAAGCCCGGGCTCAGCGCCGAGTACTTCGACAATCCGAATCTCGAGGGCCAGCCCACCATCGTGCGCACGGACGAACGTGTGAACTTCAACTGGGATGCCGCAAATCCCTGGCCGAGCGGTCCGGCGCAGGCCTTCTCGGCGCGCTGGTCGGGCTACTTCATCCCCCCGTCGCCGGGCGACTATCGGTTCTCCGCCTCCAGCTACGGGCTCGACACCTATCGCCTGTTCGTGGACGGCAAGAAGATCCTCGACCGAACCGGGGCACCCCAACCAGTCTTGCACGCCACCCTCAAGCTGCGCGCCGGCAGGGCCTACGCGATACGGCTGGAATACCTGCACTACGATCACCACGCACGATTAGGCATGGGGGTCCGCAAGGCCTCGGAGCTCATCGCGCCCGAAGTGAAGTCGCTGGCCCAGCACGCCGACCTCGCCGTGGTGCTCGCGGGTTTCGACCCGACCAACGAGGGCGAGGGCCAAGACCGCACTTTCCAGCTTCCTTTCGGCCAGGACGATCTCATCGCCAAGGTCCGCAACGCCAACAAGAACACAGTGGTGGTGCTGACCTCGGGCGGTGGCGTGGACATGACGAAATGGGTGGACGGCATCCGCGCCATCGTGCAGGCGTGGTATCCGGGCCAGGAAGGCGGGCGTGCCCTGGCGCAGCTTCTGTTCGGCGACTTCAGCCCGTCGGGCAAGCTGCCGGTCACCTTCGACCGGCGCTTCGAGGACAGCGCCGTCGCCAAGAGCTATGTCCCGAACCGCGCCGGAAGGATCCCCTACAGCGAGGGCGTGTTCCTGGGCTACCGCCACGTCGACAAGACCGGCATGAAGCCACTTTTCCCCTTCGGTTTCGGACTGTCTTACACGAGGTTCAAGTATGGCGCGCTGGTGGTTTCACCACGAACCACGTCCGTCGACGGCAAAGTCATGGTCGCGTTCGATGTCACGAACCAGGGCCGGCGCGCTGGCGCCGAGGTGGCCCAGGTCTACGTCGGCGACCGTCACGCCCCCGTTCCACGCCCGGCCAAGGAGCTCAAGGGATTCACCAAGGTGATGCTCGCGCCCGGAGAAACCAAACGGGTTCAGATCGCGCTCGATCGACGTGCGTTCTCGTACTTCGACGACAAGGCCAAACGCTGGACGGCCGCCCCGGGCGACTTCGACGTGTTGGTTGGCTCTTCGTCCCAACAAATCGAGTTGCGCGGCAAGGTCACGCTCCGGTAGACCCAATCCGCGGATCTCGGCGAGCGGGACCGAATCAGGCTTCGATCGCCAGTCGCAGGCCGCAGATGTCGCCGAGGGTCTGGAAATCGCGATCGTGCGCCAGGACCTCGATCTTGCACTCGAGGGCGATGGCTGCGATCAGGCAGTCCGTGGTACCGCGCACCGCGCGCCCCACGGCCCGACAGCGCCGGGAAAGGTGGGCGGCGTGTGCGTAGGTTTCGGGGTAGACCGGCGCAAGACTGCGGCATGTCGCAAGAAGTTGGTGGAGGTCGGCCGCATGCCTTTCGTCTTGGGCCCCTTGCAGGACCTCCTGAACCACGCCACCCGTCACGAACACCGGATGCCCTCCATCGAGGGCGAGTGTCAAGATCCGATCCTGTCGCGATCCCGTGGCGCGAAGCCACTCGATCCAGGCGGAAGTGTCGACCAGCATGGAATGGGCGGCCTAGCGCGCCTTCCGCATCTCCGCCAGGTTTCCGGTCCACCCGGATCCTCGAAGCTTTGCCGCCATGCGCCTCTGGTCCTCGCGGGCGACCATTTCCTCCAGCGCGCGCCCGAGAATCTCGCGCGTGGTTCGGGCGCCGGTGAGCTTCCTCGCCCGCGCGAGTAGGCGCGTGTCAAGGACCACGTTGGTGCGTTTCATACACCTTCTATACACCAAAGCGGCCGGGGCTGCTAGCCCCCGGAACCCTCGGCTTCGTCGAGAGCTCGGCACCGCGACCGAATGTCAAGACCGCCAGTTCACGAACCACAGACGATAGTCCACGGCGGCGGCGCTGATGGCGAACTCGCCCCATACGGGCGCGTAGAAGATCGACACCGCGAGGGCGATGCCGATGTAGGCGGCGACCAGCTTGCCGTGTTTCCGTTCGAGGCGCGCGGCAAAGCCGGCGAGCATGACCAGCAAAAAGGCGTAACAGGGCAGGTAGTAGTGGCTGAAGGTGTAATTGCCGCGCGTGCTGCGGGTGGCGAGCCACGGGGCCATGAAGGAAAACCAACCGAGCAACATCAGCAGGGCGCCACGCGTGGTGGGGGCGTCGAGGAAGGTCAGCCAGTAGCGCTTGAAACGCGTGCGGATGGCGACGACCGCCGCGGCGATGGGAAACGCCACCACGAGCAGCGTCGTCGTGAACCACAGAAGCAGATTCCCGACGCTGGACGAGTAGCGCGATCTCAAGCCCGAGGTCGAGGACTTGATGACGATGGGGTGCATGAGGATGGGCCAGCCGTACCAGGGCGAGGTTAGCCCGTTATGGTAGTGCCCGAGGTCCAGGTGGTGCTTGTAGAGACCGACGATGACTTTCCAGGTCGACACCGGATCGCTGGGTTTGCCGGTGAGGCGTAGCGCCCCCATCCAGAGGAGGATGTGCACGACGGGCACGACGCCAAGCCACAGAACCGAGAAGATGGAGACGCGGCGGATCACCAGGATTGCAACCGCGGCAGGAATGGCGGTCATGACGCCGCTCCATTTCACGGAGGTGGAAAATCCAATCAGCACCCCCGCGGCCAGCACGCCCTTCCAACTACGCGCGCCGACGGCGGCCACCATGCCCCACAGCATGAAGGAAATCATCATCCCGTCGAGCAGGCCCGAGCGGGAGTAGGAGATGAAGAAGCCGTCCGCCGCGATGAACGCCGCGGCCATCCAGCCGGCCCGCTTGTCATTGAAGAGGATCCGGCCAAGCCAGTAGGCCAGGAAAACCGATTGCAAACCAAAGAGCAGCGGAACAAAGCGCCAGCCCAGCGAATTGTAGCCGAATATCAACATGCCCACTGCAATCAACAACTTGCCCAAGGGCGGGTGGTCGTTGCTGTCGGCAATGGACAGTGCGTAGTTGTGCGCGTTCTTGACGAAAGGCTCCTCGTCGAAGGTAAACCAGGTTGGCCACGGCAGCCCTTGGATGCGAATGACGACCCCTCCCACGATCATGACCGAGAGGAAGACCGTGACCCAGCGTTGCGGCGCCGGCATGGCCAGCCACCCCTGGCGCAGTTGCGCGTACTTGGCGCGCAGGACGTCGGCCATCGCGTGGGGGGTGAAAATGTTCATTGTGGAATCACGCAGTCCGTGAGAGTGCCGACCGCGACGCTCTGATCGACGGGATTGAACGCTCCCGTGGCCGACCAGCGCAAGGAAACGGACTTCAGTACCCCGAGCACATGGTAGTTGCACACCACGGTGAATCGTTGGCTGGGGAGGGTTCCGCGAAGGACCGGCGACTGCCAGAGCCCGGCGCCCAGGAAAAGCTCATTCTTGACGGTGTTGAATGGCTGAAGCGCGTGAGGATCCGTTCCCGGCCCAGGGCCCCAGGGCTGTTGGTTTCCGTGGTAGCCACAATGCACCCCGGAAAGCATCTTCTCCGACGAGCAGGCCAGGTTCTTCTTGTCTTCGCGAACGAGGGTGATTTCGATCATCTTCGTAGACCCGAGGTACCAGCCCTCGGTCTGCTGGGAATACTTGTGCTTGTACCCCGCCCAGGCGAAGATCAGCCAGAGCGCAACGCCGGTGCAAAGCAAGGCAAAGACGGTGTAGAGAAGAAGGTCCCCTGGCCGCGCATCCTTGCCCTCGCAAGTTGGCGCCGCCGTTTCCGGCGTGGGTTGTGGCGCGGCATCAGCCGGGGCCGGGGCCGGGGCAGGGGCATCCTGAACATCCGCGCCCTCGACTTTTGGGCCGTCTGCGACTTCTTCGGGCGAAGGACTCATGTCAAGGAACTATTCTATCCCGCGACTTCCGTCAACTCGCCCCCGTGGCCCGCGTCACGCGCACGGTCGGTGGCCATTGGTAGCCGTGTGTTATGGTCGGGCCATGCGACGCCCGGGCTTGCTTTTCGTCGTGGCGCTGGCAGGCACTGCGTGCGCGGCAACCTGTGTCCGCCGCGCTCCCAAGGCGAGCGCCGGCAAGATGGTGGACCTTCCGGGTGGGACCTTCGCCATGGGCAGCGACGCGGCCGAGGCGAATTCGAATGAGAAGCCGGTTCACAATGTGACCGTCGCTAGTTTCCGTCTCGACCGCACCGAAGTGACGGTTCGCGCCTACGCCGAGTGCGTCCGTGCCGGAAAATGCAGCGAGCCCGAGCGCTACGCGCCCGAGCGAGGCAACTTCCGCATCTTCTGCAACTGGCATCACCCCGAGGGGAGGTGGAACCACCCGATCAATTGCGTGGATTTCGAGCAGGCGCGGACGTTCTGTGCCTGGGCCGGCAAGCGCCTGCCCACGGAGGCCGAGTGGGAGTACGCCGCCCGCGGCGGGGCCGACCGCAGGAACTATCCCTGGGGCGACGACCAGCCCGGCCCGAGCCGCCTCAACGCCTGCGGCACCGAGTGCACGGGGAACCTGATCGCGAAGCGATTTCCCGCGGGCAAGCCCATGTACGAGGTGAGCGACGGTTGGCCGGAAACCGCTCCGGTGGGAAGTTTTCCCGCGGGCGCCTCCCGGCAGGGCGTCCTGGATCTCGCCGGCAACGTGTGGGAGTGGACCGCGACCGAGTACGCGGCGTACGACGGCGGCAAGCGCGAATCCAAGCGAGTCTTGCGCGGCGGAAGCTGGGGCGGCCTCGACGCGCGCACGGAACGAACCACCAACAGATTCCGCCTGGGACCGACGAGCCGCGCGCAGTTCCTGGGATTTCGCTGCGCGAAATCGTCTCCTTGATGGTCAGGCCGGTTTGCGCACCAGCACCATGTCTTGGTAGGTGGTGAAGCGGGTTCTGCCGCACCAATGTCCCCACAGCACATCGCCCACGGGTTCGAGGCCGGCCTCGCGCAGCGCCACCTCCCAGTCGGTCTGCCGGATGGCAATCGCGTCTTCGGGGATCACGGGGTCGCGCACGATCAAGTCGCCGTGCTCGCGGAAGGGGATGGCGGACTTGCCCTGCCCCACCAGCGCGTGGGACTCCTCGTTCCAGAGGAATGCGGTCAGCAGGGCTCGGCCGCCGGGGACCAGGACGCGGGCGATCTCCTTTAGATAGCGCGCAATAGACCTGGGGGGCATGTGCGTGAACACCGAGGTCGCGAAGGCGAAGTCGAAGCTGGCGTCGTCGTAGGGGAAGGTGTAGGCCTCCGCCTGCACTTTGCCGGAGGGGTTGTAGAATTTGTTGTAGATGTTGGCCCACTGAAACCTGAAGTGCGCGTAGTCGAGGTAGTGGTCCAGGCACCACAGGATGCCACCACGGTCGATGTCGAATCCGTCGTAACGACCGTGGGACGGATCGAGAAAAGAGACGAAGGGTCGCGACATTCGCCCGATACCGCACCCGATGTCGAGGATGCGTTGCCGAGGTGTGATTGCGCCGTACTGCTTGAAGTAGCCAAAGAACTCATCGCCGATGGTGCGGAATTCGGGGCCGCCGATGAAGATCTTGCGACGTGGCGGAATCAGGGGATCGGTGTTTCCGCTGGCCCAGTCCCAAACGTCCCGTGGGGTGTAGCGCAGGGCAAGGTACGACTTCAAGAGGAGGGGCTGGGGAACGACGCGTTTGACGAGGTCGACGATGAACATGCTGCGCTCCAGGAACTGATTCGTGAGGGCGCAGCATAGGCATGAGCCGCGGGCATCGTAAAGCTGCGTCTCAATTCGAGGTCGGCGAAAGAAGGTGGTGCGCTTGCGCGAACGCCGTGGTGACGAAGACCACCGCCACCGGGTCGGCATACACGCGACGCCAGCGCGGGTCGTGGGACAATACCTCGGCGGCGCGGGCGAGGACGCCGCGCTCGATGAGCACGGCCGGGGTCTCCTCGGGCCGCGTGTAGTCGATGCCGAGCGGGGCCTCCCAGCCGGGAAGGCCGCGCCAGAGCATTCGCAGGCCGGCCAGGTAGCGCTCGAAGGTCTCCCGCGAGTTCACTTCCAGGCGCGGATCCATGAACTCCTTGTGGGCCGGGGCCGTGTGGGCGATGCAGACCGCGGCCTGACTCAGGTTGAAGGCGACGATGTGCTCGGGAAGATCCGGCCGCGCCAGGAACGCGCAGGCGCCGTGTGCATACCATTGCTTGCGCTCGCCGAAACCGACGGTGCGGCCCTCACCGGCCCAGGCGTAAAGCCCGCCCGAGGCGGTCGCGATGCCGAGAAGAACGATGGCCAGAAACAGGACGGGGTCGAGGTCGCGCCGGGGCGTGTTCTTGGGTTCCTTTCGCCGGGCCTTCTGGGACGATTGCGCGCGTGGCTTCTCGGGGGGAGAAGCAGAAGCGTCGTCCAGGTTCCAGGCGATCGTGAACGCGGCCACCAGGACGAACAAGGCGCTGTTGCGGGTGGCTTGCCAACCCAGGTAGGTGGCGGCGGCGAAGAGCAGCAGCCGGAAGATGCTCGTGCGCGCTCGCCGTCGCTGCAAGACGAAGCTCGCGACGCCAAGAAGGATGACGACGAAGTGGGCGAGCAAGTAGGGATTGTCGATGCCGGCGATGGCTACGAAATCGCCGATGGTCTTGAGCTCACCGATATTCGCTCGGTAGACACCGCTGCTGCCCAGCTTGTGAAATTGCTCGAGTGGCAGCATGACGGCCTCGATGCCGTAGGGATTCAGCAAACAGGCGAGGAGGGTGGCGATGCCGACAAGCACGACTTGTTTGCGCGGCGGTCGCGGGATCGGCGAGGCTGGCGGTCGCAAGCGATCGACGATCAGCTCCGCGACATAGGCCGCCAGGACCATCGGGCCGAGCACGAAGAAGCCGTGGCAGTTGACCCACAGGACCTGGATGGCCGGCAGGAGCCAGAGCCAGTGCGGCCGCTCGCCCGCGCGGGCGAGCACGGTGAGAAAGCCGGCGAGAAAGAGCAGAGAGAACAGCTCGGGTCGTTCGCACAGCCGCCCTCCCAGCATCACCACGGCTGGTATCCAAGCGACCACCACCGGCCATGCCTTGCCGCCCCTGCGCCTGGCGATGAGGGAAAGCGCGACGATGGCGGTTCCGACGGTGGCCTTGAGCAGAACCAGCGCGGAAGCGCCGCCGATTCGGAAGAGCAGGGCGATTCCCACCTGGAACAGCCAGTAGACGTCGATCCATGGGCGATTGGCGTTGGTGTACGTGAACCAGTCGAGGCGTGGAACCTGCCCGCGCTCGATGATGAGCTGGCCGGTGCGCAGGTGCCACCAGATGTCGAAGTCCCCCATGGGAAAACATCCGAGGAGAAACGCCAGCGCGAGCAAGGCCGCGAGCACGGCGAAGCGCCAGGTTGATCCCCTGCTGCGCATGCGCGTCTCGGTCACGCGCGCCTCCGCCGGCCTTCCAGCCGAATGCGCAGCAGAACCCAGAGCGCGCGCAAGCCGTCCCTGGGGCGGACCTTCTTGCCCTGTTTGAAGGTTCGCGGCTGGTAACGCACGGGGATCTCGTGGATTGTACAGCCGGCTTGCAGCAGGCGGGCCGTCAGCTCAGGATCGAAATCGAAGCCGTCGGCGGCGAGAGTGATGCCCTCGAGGGCGGCACGACGGAACGATTTCATGCCCGTGGGCTCATCGGTGATCTTGCTGCCGAACAGTAGATTGGTCCAGCCGCTGAGCGCGCGTCCACCGAGATAGTAATGGTAGTAAATGCAGCGTGCCTCGTTGCCGAGCAGGCGCGAGCCATAGACCGCCGAAACCGCGGGATCGGCATAGGGCGCGAGCAGGCGCGCGTAGTCGCCCGGATCCCATTCCAGATCGGCGTCCTGGATCAGAATGACATCGCCTCGCGCTACCGCCAGGCCCCGGCGCATGGCGGCCCCCTTGCCCCGGTTGCCAGGCAGGGTGATGAGCCGGGCCATGTCGGGATGGTGGCGAACGAAATCGGCGGCGGCCTGGTTCGATCCATCGCGCGAGCCGTCGTCGACCAGGACGATCTCGCGGGTCATCCCCGGCGGCATCGGGGCCGCGGCGACCTTCTCCAGCAGGGTGGCCAGCGTCTGCTCCTCGTCGAAGAAGGGCGTGATAACGGAAACCAGCATGACCCGATCGCTATCACGGAGTGGCGTGATAGAGCAGCCAAAGACCATGGCTGGCCCGGTTGGCGCCACGATCCCCCCTACTTCACCGCCAAGTAGACGGCGGTGGGGGTCGTGCCCTCGTCGTTCCAGATCAGGACGTGCGAGTGTGGCGCGTGGCCGTCGAATTCGACCGTCCACCCACCGGAGTTGAAGATGTTGAAGGGCACGCCGCAGATGCCGGCTTGCATGGCCGCGCCCAGGTGGTCGTGGCCGAAGATGAAGCAGGATGGATTGTTGAAGGTGGTGGCCGCGGTGGGCGAACGCGGCGAACCGACCGGCGTGGGCAGGCTCGGATCGGTCAGTGCCGTGTCCAGGAACCACGCGGCTTGCGCCATCTGGCCATCGCGCGGCGATGACGGATGGTTCAGCGGGTCAAGAGGCGCCGTGGGCTTGCCAGCCATAGGACAGGATTGCGGGTGGACGAGCCGCCGCGCGATCATGTTCCAGAGGGTGTAGTCGACCGTCGAGTCCTGCTTCCACAGCGACAAGGTGAACCCATCGGTGGCTTGGGCGATCTGGGCGATGGTCAGGGTCTGCGACGGATCGCTTGGCAGATAGGGGCGCCTGCAGCCGAGAGCCTCGAGCGCGAGATAGGCGGCCGCGGATTCGCGGCCTTGCACCAGGGAATCCATGAGGTGGCCGTGCGTGAACAGGACGTAGGGGAAATCGTCGGGGCCACGGCCGGCAACGAGGAAGATGGGATAGGCGACGCTGAAGACGGGCAGCGGGCCCGTGCTCTTGAACAGGACCTCGAAGAACTTCTGCGCCGCCGGGCTCGAATCGCGCGCGAGCGTCGCCCCGGTGGGAACGGTGTGAAAAGGCAGCTTACTTGCGCCTGAAAGCCGCTTCCACAGCGATAGGTCGTGGTTGCCAGGTACCCAGACCACCTTGCCGACCGCGATCTTGCCGAGAAGAGCGGCGAAGAATCCGCGCGAGGCGGTCGCCACGGAGGAACAGAAGCCGTCACCTGGGTTTTCCTCGATTGTTCCGGCGGGGATGCACTGCTCCCACACGTCGCCATTCAAGACCAGGGTCTCGATCCCGCCTCTGGTCATCGCGGCGAGGTCGGAAACGACCTTGGCGGCGATGTTCGAATCGTTGAGCGCGGACTTGTTGTCGCCCATATGGAGATCGGAAATGCACGCCATCCTTGCCATGAGACGATTCCTTTGCACTTGCGCCGCAGCACCGCCAGACCGACGGGATCGACGGGCCGAACCTGGCGGCTCGGTGGACCTGGGTGACACGAAGCATAGGACGAACCTGGCGCGAGCGAAACAGGTGGGGTCTGGACGACCAAACCGACACCCATGGCCGGTTTCGGTCCGCTATAGTTCGCCCTTTGCATGTCCGATACCGAAGCCGAGGATCAGGACGCGATTCCCGTCGAGGAGGAGCGGTTGCTCGCGCGCGTGCTGGAGAGCCTGCGCGCGGTGGCGCCGCGGGCGGCGCGAGACGGACGCGGGCATGTCAGCGAGGAGCTGCTGGCCTTGCGCGACGAGATTGGCGAGGCGCGACTGGAGGACGTACCGGCGCTGGTGGCGCAAATGGAACGCTTGCAAGAGGTGTCGCTGACCCGTGCGGATCTGCAGACCGTGCTGGTGGATCCACGCTCGCCCTACTTCGGGCACCTGCGTTTGCGCGAGCACGTGGCGGGCCGGGGCGCCGTCGAGCGCGACGTCTTCATTGGCCGGGCCACCTTCACCGACCCGAAGCGGCGCGTGTACATCGTCGACTGGCGGAACGCGCCGGTCAGTCAGCTCTATTACTGCTACGGCGAGGGCAGCGACTACGAAGAGACGTTCGGCGAGCGCGAGGTGGAGGGAGACATCGTGCAGCGCCGGACGGTCACCATCTTGGAGGGCGAGCTTCTGCGCGTGGCAAGCCCCCAGGGCGTGTGGGTGAAACACCGGGGCGAAGCGGCGGGAGCGGCCCCGCGCTGGTGGCGCACGGATGTACCCGTGCGCGCGTTGGCGGGCGGCGAGCGGACCGCGATGCGCCCGGCCCCCCGTCGCGGCATGCTCGGCGCGGCCCCAGAGGAGGCGCAACGCCTGGATCGTCACCTGCCCGAGATCGCGGCGCTCATCGATCCACGCCAGTTCGAGATCATGACCGCGCCCCATTCCGGCGTGGTGGCGATCCAGGGAGGCGCGGGCAGCGGCAAGACCACCATCGGGCTGCATCGCCTCGCCTATCTGAATTTCTCGCACCCCGAAAGGTTCCCGGCAAGACGCATGGCGGTGGTGACCCAGGGCACCGCTCTGGCGGGCTACATCGGTCAAGTGCTGCCGGCCCTGGGCGTATCCGGGGTGCGCGTGCTGACCTTTCAGGAATGGGCGGAGAGGGAATTGCGGCGCGCGATCCCATGGCTGCACGCCACCATCACCGACGAGGTGGTGCCCGCTGTTACCCGGGTGAAGAGCCATCCCGCCCTGCTGCACGAGCTCGAACGACAAGCGCGCGCCCCCCGGGCACGGCGGGGCAAGCGCGCCGTGGTCGAGCTGTGGGCGGACCTACTGACCGATCGCGGGCTGCTGGTGGCGCTGATGCGCGACGATCGTGATATGCGTGTTTCCCTGGCCGACATCGACGAGGCGCATCGCATCTTGGTGACCCGGGTCGGCGCCATCGTGGGCCGCGATCCCCGTGAATCGCCGCCCAAGGAGAAGCCGTCGCGGGCCAAGATGAGAGCGGCCGCGCGCGCACGCAGGGAAGAGCTGGAGGATATCGCGGCCTGGACCTCGATCGGGCACGGCGAAGGGCCGCAGCGGAAGTCGGTGGATGCCGATTTGCCCGAGCACGTGCGCCGCGTGGAGGCGGCGCGCGAGGAGATCGACGACGACGAGAACGTGCGCGGCGAGATCGGCATCGACGGACAGCGCACCGAGGACGATCTGCCGATTCTGGACCTGGACGATCTGGCCATCCTGCTGCGCGCCCACCAACTACTGTGCAAATCGGACACGCCGCTTTGCCATCTGTTCGTGGACGAGGCCCAGGATCTCTCGCCCATGAAACTGGCGGCGCTCATCGGGCGCACCTCGCCCGGCGGACACGTGGGAAGCTCCCACCAGGTTCCGTCCATCACCTTGGCGGGCGATACGGCCCAGCGGCTCTTTCTCGACAACGGTTTCGGCGACTGGCGGGCGGTGCTCGGCCACCTGGGGCTGTCGCACGTGGCGGTGGAGCCGTTGCGTATCGCCTACCGATCCACGCGCGAGATCCTGGCCCTGGCCCGCCACGCGATGGGGCCCTTGTCCATCGACGTGCCGGCCGAGGCCAAACGGGCCGGTGCGCCGGTCGAGGCTTTTCGTTTCTCCGCCACGGGCGCGGCGGTGGGTTTCCTGGCCGAGGCCTTGCGCGATCTCATGCTGCGCGAGCCGCGCGCCACCGTGGCCCTGCTCGCGCGCTATGCGGACCAGGCCGATCGCTATTTCGAGGGCTTGCGCCGGGCCGAGGTCGCGAGTCTGCGCCGGGTTCGCGCGCAGGACTTCACCTTCCGCCCCGGCATCGACGTCACCGACGTGCGCCAGGTCAAGGGGCTCGAATTCGACTACGTGGTAATGCTCGACGTGAACGCGAGCAGCTACGGCGGTGATGACGAATCACGTCACCTGTTTCACATCGCCGCCACGCGCGCCGCCCATCAGCTTTGGTTGATCGTGACCGGAGAGCCGTCCATGATGATCCCGCCCGCGTGCTTGCGCGATTGAGCTTGTCTCCGGCCAGATCTCGGATCCTCCTGTGCCTGGGCCGGTCTTGCTTGTAGTATCGCGCCATCTCTTCGTCGGGTAGTCGAGCGATGTCACAACCCGCCACAGAAAATCCACGATCCGCCTCGGGCCTCACGGCCAATGTTGCCATGAGGCCGTGGTCGCGTACGCTTGCAGCCAGGCTGTTCGGCGACCCGTCGAGCGTCGGCCTGGAACACCGAATCTTCTCCGGCATCATGTTTCTGGTCATTCTGACCGGGCTCATCACGACCGCTCAGAACCTCGCCATCGGCACCTCGATGCGCATGCTGGCCTCGGCGCTCGTAAGCACCGCCGGCGGCGCCGTCTTCTACTGGCTTTCGCGCCGGATGCGACGTTGGCGCGTGCTTCTGGCGCCCATTTTCGCCTTCTTTCTCGTGGTTCTCGCTGTCTCATGGATTACCCAGGCCGGTAGCGAGGGGACGATTGGCTACTACCTGTTTCTTCTGGTGAGCTACGCGGTCGTGTTCTTGAAGGGGGCCGCGAAGATCGGCGCGCTGCTCCTGACCGCGGCGACCCTCGCGGCGCTGCTGCTCATCGAGCACCTCGTTCCCGCGGACATTCTTCCCTACGCGACACAGCCGCAGCGATTCGCCGACGTCGCATTTGCACTGCCCCTGTGCCTGGTCATGGTGGGCACCTTCTTCCACCTCGTGTACGGCGAGTACCAGCGTGAGCGAAGCGCCAAGGACGAGCTTCTGCGCATGATGACCGCGGAGAGGGATCGCGTGGAGCGCTCCATGCGCGACAAACAGCGGCTGCTCTCGGTCGTGTCCCACGACATCGCCAATGCCTTGACGATCCTGCAAGGCGAGATCGCCCTGGCCCGGATCTCGCAAGGGAACGACCCGCCCGCGGCTCGGCCAATCCTCGACCGCATGGACTACGCGTGCGGCAACATCGCGGAAATCATCGGCAGCGTACGCATGATCGAGGCGGTGGATCAGGGGCTGATCCAGTTCACTCCCAGGCCCGTCGATCTGAAGATGGTTTTCAAGAACGCGGAAGCGCTCTTTGCAGAACGCCTGGCCAAGCGGCGAATTCACATCCAGTTCCCCGACCTTCCCGAGGACCACCGGTTCGTCATGGCCGATCCGAAGATCCTGGCCAACCAGGTGTTCAACAATCTGATTTCCAACGCCATCAAGTTCTCGTATCCGGATTCGAGCATCGTCGTCACGGTCACCCGACAATCCGATCGCACGACCATCCGGGTCGCCGATCGTGGCATTGGCATGCCGCCGGAACTTGTGGCGAGTCTTTTCGATCTCGATGCCAAGACCATGCGTCCTGGGACCGATGGAGTGCCGGGCACAGGGTTCGGGCTGCGCACGGTAAAGAACTTCATGGACCTGTTCGGCGGACAGATCGAAGTCTTTTCGACGGCGGAGGACGTGCGCCCGGACGATCGCGGGACCACCGTCGGGATTCGTCTCAAGAGCGCTAGCTAGGGTTTCATCGCAGGCGCCGGAGGGAGAAGTCGTCGGCCTGGATGACAGGTAATGAGCGCCGAAGGGGCAGCGATATGCGCGTTCAACACGCCCTGCGGAGACGCCTCGACGCACGTGTCGTCACCCGGCGAAAGTTTGCCGCTGTCGTCGTTGTCGAAGAGCACGCGAAACCACACATCCCCGCAGGGGCTCTCGGGCACGCTCCACCGGCGCGGAGCCTGGGTCCGATTCTCGGCAGCCATGGTGGTCGAGAAGGTCGGCTGCGTCGAGGGAGCCCAGCCAAATTGGAGGATGGTTGCCGCATGGCCACGCGTCCCCGGGAAGATCGCCAGGGCAGCAGGACAAGCGCGAAAGCGCGCGATGGCAAGCCCGCCGCGTTCGTAGTCGATGGCGAAGTGCCGCTGGCGCAGCCAATCGACCTCCTCGGGCCGGCCGTAGAAGATCACGTCCTCGTAGTAGGGGGCGTACGAGAGCAGGTGGCTTACAGCAGCCTTGCGTGCGCCAGGAACGACGAGCGTCTCGGGCTCCGAGAGCCACCACTCGAAGCCGCGCTCTGGACGAGGCGGGCGCAACCCCTTTTGTTCCGGCCACCGCCAAACCACCGGGTCAAGGATGTCGGTCTCGGCGAAGGTCCAGGCCGGCACGCCCCCTTGCTGGACGGCGTAGATGGAGCCAATGTTCCAGTTGGCCGTGGCATAGGGAAAGGTTCGGCTGGATTTGCGCTGTGGTTCGCCTGCGCGTGGTTCGATGATGAGGGGTAGTCGCATTCCGCGGCGATGGATTGGCGCCTGCAGGCCCGACAGCAGGTCGTCGCTCGCTTGGCGGAGCCTGAGGTTGTAGCCGAGCGCCCAAACATTGGAAGCGGTCGCGTAGACCAGCAGGAGAACGAGTCCGACCCTGCGAACGAGAGAGGGCCAGCGTTCGATTGGCAAGAGCACCACGAGCAGGATCGCCGCGAGGGGACTGAAGCGCATATTGAAGAATTGCCAGATCGACATGTGAAAGGGCGCCAGGGTTGCGACCAGCGCGGACGCGAAACCGGACGCAAGCACCGCCCACCGCCGGCCATCTTCTCGCCACTGCTTTCCCGCGATGGCTAGCGCGCCGCCGAGAAGCGCGCAGATAGGAAGTGCCCACGAACGCCACGCCGGGCCCGACACGAAGGCGCTGACCGCTATCCCGGCCCGCTCGGCGAGGGGAAGCGCCAGGTTGTGCATGGTCGCGAGCCTGGGACCCGCGTTGGTCGCAAGCACGAAAGCGACGCAAGGGGAGGCCATCAGGGCCAACCCGATGGCCTCGTGCAGGAGACTCCGCCGGCGCTTGCGGCAAGCAGCCAGCAAGGTCGTGACCATCAAGGTGCACAACGCCGGCATCGGGTGTAGCGAGGCCTGGATCAGGAGCGCCATGGCAATGGCGACGCGCAAGAGCCAATTCCAGTCTTCTTTCCACAGGGCGAGGGCGAGTACGTAGAATCCGAACCCCGTCGCCAGGTAGAAAGAGAAGAAACCCATGTAAAGCTGCCACTGCAGCGCGGCTGCGAAGCCGAAGAGGCCGAGCCAGATTCGTTTGCGTCCGCCGACGGCCGCGGCGAGAGCCATCACGCCCCAAGCCCAAAACAGCGTCATCACCACGAGCGACGCCCGCAGGGCGCCGCGCCAGGAAAGAAATCGCTCCCAAAACCCGAAGAGGCTGTCGAATCCAACCAGCACGAAGCTCGCGCCCAAGCGCAAGAAGCGGCCATAGCCCGTCGTGGGGTCGTCCAGGTGGCGGGCGGCGTGGCTGGCAAAGACATGCTCGGGTCCGTCATTGGTGGGGAGGTAGTCGGGCGCAGCGACGGCAACCCCGACCAGGACCGAAAGCAGGATCGCCATCACGAGCGGATACACGAGCGAGCCGCCGTCGGCCTTGCCGGCCGTGATTCCGGGCTCGCCAGGCTTTGTCGTGGATTCGTTCACTTCGCGCGTTCCTCGGTCGATCGCGGAACCCGCTAACCCTTGCGAGCTGGCTGTTGCTGGGTCAAGCAGTGCAAGGACCCGAAGCCGAGGACCAGATCCACGGCGTGAATGCCGACCACGGGGCGGTCGCGAATGAGCTCGCCCAGGATTCCGAGGGCGACGCGGTCGGCGGGGTCGTTGAAGGTCGGCACGATGACAGCGGCGTTGGCGAAGTAGAAGTTCGCGTAGCTCGCGGGCAAGCGCCAGTCGCGGTGGTAAAGCGGCGCGGGCACCGGCAGCGCGATGACATCGGGGCGGGTGCCATCCTCGAGTCGCGCGTCCTCCAGGCGCTCCCAGTTGTCGCGCAGGGGCCGGTAATTGACCTCGCGTTCGTTCCTTTCCTGGATCAGCACCAGGGTGTCGCGATTCACGAAGCGGCACAGGTCGTCGACGTGGCCGTGGGTATCGTCGCCCACGATGCCGTGGCCGAGCCAGACGGCATTGCGTGCGCCGAGATAGTCGGCAAAGACGCGGTCGTATTCCTCGCGGGTCATGCCGGGATTGCGGCACTGGGTTTCCTGGTCGAGGAAACACTCCTCGGTGGTGAGCAGGGTGCCGCGGCCGTTGACCTCGATGCCGCCGCCTTCCAGGGCGACCATCTCGCCGTTTGCGCCTGGGCGAGCCACCGGGAAGAGGCGCAGGCGCAGGCGCTCGGCGATGCGCGGGGCGATGCGGTCGTCCTTGCGCCAGTTGGGATACTTGGCCCAAGCCGTGAACTTGAATTTTGCCACCGCGACCTCGGGCCGCGAGCCCGACTTGCGTACGCAGACGGGGCCGAAGTCGCGCGACCAACCGCGGTCACTGTCGATGCGGAAGAATTCCACGTTGGCCAGGTTGGCGTGGGCGTGGGCGAGAATTCGGCGGGCCCTGGTCTCCCTGGTCGCGGTATCGACGAGGATGCGCACCTTCTCGCCTTCCGCGATCTTGCGCACGATTTCGCCATAGGCCCATTCGACGGTTGCCAGTTTGCCCGGCCAATCGCTGCGGCAGTGGGGCCAGCCGAGCCAGGTCGCCTCGTGCGGCTCCCACTCGGCGGGCATGGCGAATCCTAGCTCGACGGGCGTTTTCGCGCTCATCCCCACTCTTTGTCGAGAAACCGGTGATCGAGGCCGGCGTAGGCGTCGATGCGCCGGTCGCGCAGAAAGGGCCAGTTGCGGCGCACGTCTTCGATGCGGGCCGGATCCACGGTGCCGAGCAGGATTTCCTGGCGATCGCTCGGTGCTTCGGCCACGACCACGCCCTGCGGATCGCAGAGAAAGCTCCCGCCCCAGAATTCCAGACCGGGGGGCCCGGCGGGAGTTTCGAGTCCCACGCGATTGGCGGCGGCCACGTAGACGCCATTGGCGATGGCGTGCCCGCGTTGCACCGTCCGCCAGGCATCGTGCTGGGCCGCCCCGTTCTGGGCCTTCTCGGCCGGGTGCCAGCCGATGGCCGTGGGATAGAAGATGACGTCGGCCCCGCGCATGGCAACCAGCCTCGCGGCCTCGGGAAACCACTGATCCCAGCATACCAGCACGCCCAGGTTCCCGAACTCCGTCGGGAAGATGTTGAATCCGAGATCGCCGGGCGCGAAGTAGTATTTCTCGTAGTAGGCCGGATCGTCGGGAATGTGCATCTTGCGGTAGAGGCCCAGAATCGTGCCGTCCGTGCCGATGATCGCGGTCGTGTTGTGGTGAAGACCGGCCGCGCGGCGCTCGAACAAGGACGCGACCACCACGATGGAACCCCGGCGCGCCTCCCAACCGAGTGCTTCCGTGCTTGGGCCCGGGATGGATTCCGCCAGCGCGAACAGCGACGGGTCTTGCTTCTGGCAAAAGTAGGGCGAGCGGAAGAGCTCGGGCAAACACACGACCTTGGCGCCGCGACTCGCGGCCTCGCGGATCTTGGCGCAGGCGGCGTCGAGGTTGCCCGCGGTGTCGGCAGACATCGTCATCTGCACGAGGGCGACTTGGTAGGGGGAGCGAGCTTCCATGCGACCTCTTTACCTCAAGCGCGAGAATCTTTCCACGCGCCAAGAAGCCCGGACCGACGCCTTGACGAGTCTGCGATGATCGGGGAGAAGGTGCGGCGTGAGCATCGACCTTCGTGGAAAATGGGCCTTGGTCACGGGCAGCAGTCGCGGCATCGGTCGCGAGATCGCGCGCGGCTTGGCGGCCAAGGGTTGCAACCTGGTCCTGCACGGCCGCGTGCCCGAGCACAACGCCAGCCTGGCGGGTGAGCTTGGAAGCTCGGTCAAGATCGCCGTGGTCGCGGCCGAATTGAGCATCGAGGCCGAGGTCGATCGATTGATTTCCGAAGCGCGAGACGCGAGCGACGGCATCGACGTGCTCTACAACAACGCCGCCATCATGACGCCGTTTCGGCACGACTGGGCGACCGTGACCTCCGACGACTACCGGCGTAGCTTCGAGGTCAACGTCATCGCGCCCATTCGAATCACGCACGGCCTCCTGCCGAGCATGGTGAAGCGCCGCTTCGGTCGCATCGTGCAAGTCACGTCCGGCATTCGCGACCAGCCCGAGCTCCTGGCCTACGCCGCGTCGAAGGCGGCGCTCGACAAGTTCGTGCGCGACACCGTGGTTCGCCTGCGCGACACCGGCGTCACCATGAACCTGCTCGATCCCGGCTGGCTGCGCACCGATCTGGGCGGCCCCAATGCCCCGAACCCGGTCGAGTCGGTCCTGCCCGGCGCGCTGATTCCCGCTCTGGTCGAGGATGACGTGCAAGGCACCTGGTTTTCCGCCCAGGAATACGCCGCGCGGTCGTGAGCCTATCGCTTGTGGAACAGCTCCTCGATGAGGTCGGTGAACACCTGGAAGGAGCGCTCGTCGGCGTTCTTGTTGTAGGCCGCCCCGGTGCTTGCGTCAGGACCGGCGCCGATATCGGTGAAGCCGTGCACGGCGCCGCCGTAGACGGTCATCTGCCAGTCCACCTTGTGGGCGCGCATCTCGTTCCGAAAGGCGGCGATGTCGGCCGGTTTGACGTAGGGATCGTCGGCGCCTTGTAGCGCTATCACCCGGGCCTTGATGTTCTTGCCGTCGGCCGGATTGGGGCTGTCGAGCCCGCCGTGAAAACTGACCACGGCTGCCACGTCGGCGCCCGCGCGGGCCAGCTCGATCGCCCCCGTGCCACCGAAACAGTAGCCGGCTGCCACGATCTTGGCCGGATCGACTTCCTTCTGCTCGCGCAATACCTGGAGGCCGCGCAGCAGGCGCTCGCGGAACAGCTTGCGGTCGCTCTTGTACTTGCCCGCGAGCGCCATCGCGTCCTGCACGCTCTTGGCGCGAATCCCCTTGCCGTACACATCGACGGCGAAGACCGCCAGGCCGAGTCTGGCCATGCGCTCGGCCTGCCGCTTGGTTTCGTCCGAAATGCCCTTCCAGTTGTGCACCATCAGCACGCCGGGGATTTTGCCCTTGCTGGCCTGCGGATGGACGAAGAGGCCCTCGAAGCTCTGGTCGCCAATTCTGTAGTCGACGGACCTGCTTTTCAAGGCAACGGGTGCGCCCCCCGCCATCGACGCTGCTACCAGCAGGGAGCCGACACTTGCCATCGCTTGGGGAATCATCATCGCGTCGCCTCGCTTACCCTCAGATGTAGATGTCGGCGCGTATGCCTTGGTGACTCGAAAATGGACATCCCCGCCACAACTTGGTGCGTATACTTCGTCCATGGCCGACGCAGCGAAGAAGACCGCCACCTACGACGACGTGCTCGCCGCGCCTCCGCACATGGTGGCGGAGATCGTGGACGGCGATTCTCATCCTCTCCCCCTCGTGCAAATGACAGCTCGGGCGAAGACCCCTTCACCCAAGATTATGACTACAGGCCTTCGATGGGCCCGGCCCACATTCGGTTGCCGAATGGGAGTGCTCGGCTGCCGGCGTAGAGCAAGATGCACGAACGCAATCACACGCCGACTAGGTCGGCGAACGTAGCCGTCCCCCAGGTCAGCCTGGATGGCCTGTTCGGTAGCGAATACGCTCCAGGACTACCTGCGGGACGACGAGCAGGCGACCGCAATTCGTTGCCGCTACAGACACACATAGCTGAGGTCATGCTGGATCCATGGCAAGCGTTTTGTCGCCGTCCAAACGCAAGAAGGGCCGCGGGGATGCAATCCACGCGGCCCTTAGAACCTAGCTTTGCTCGGCCAGCTACTTGATGGCGATGCTGAACTCGTCTTCCTTGAGTCCGGCGCCGCCGCTCCAGATCTCGAATCCGGCAAACACATCCGTGAGATACCAGGAATTCGAGAACGTTTGCGTGATGCCGTTGGCGGTGTCCCCGGCGCTCACGGCGTCGGTGAAGAACGCCTTGAGATCCCCCGAGAAGCTCTGCGTGGAGCTCTTGGCCACGTATGAGATGACAGGACGGCCAGCCGGGTCGGTTCCCGTGCTGGTGTTGCCGCGGGGACCCGCCCAGACGTCCCAGTCGATCCCGGCGATGTTCGCCGAGCGTACGCTGCTGCCGATGGGTTGGCGGCTGCTGGGCTTGTAGAGCCAGAGCATGATGAAGCCCGAGATGGCGTCATTGTAGCTGCCGGCGGTGGGAATGCTCTTGGAGAACCAGATGTCGTAGGAGGCGTTGAAATCGCCGCTGCTCTTGCCGCTCCACTTGAACGTGCTCTGCGCGCTCTGGATCGCGCTGATCGCCGTTGGCTGCTTGCTCGGGAAGGTGTCGTCCCACGTGACGAATGTTCCGTTCAACGTCTGGCCATTGCCGCCGACGTAGAGCGACGGGAACGAGGCCGGTGCGCTGCTGCCGGTGCCGTTCATGGCGTCGACCGAGAAGCTATTGCCGGTGAAGCTGAGCTTCTGGTAGGTGGTAGCCTCCTGGCCCCAGTTGTTGTTGTTGACGATGTACTTCTTGCAGTCCTTGCCGTCGGTCACTGCCCGCTGGGTCGACGCATCCGTGTCCTTGGTGGTGTCGCCCTGAAGCGCACTCTGGCCGACCGTACCGGTGCGCGTGCCGCACGCGGCCGCCGGACCGGGCGCGTCCGCGGCGCTGGTGCCCGGCGCGAAGCCGACGACCGTGATGTCGAACGGCGACTTCGCGGTGGTTGTTCCCGGAACCAGGAAAGCCACTGCATCGATGGGCTCGTTCGCGTACTTGGTGCCGCTGTTGTCCCAGCACTTGGTGTTGAAATCGGTAAAGGGAATAAAGCTCGGACCCTTGGTGTCCTTGATGGTCGCGCACCAGCGGTTGGTTGGGTCGACGCCGCCCTTAATGCCTTGGATCTGGATGCGGAAGGTGACAGGCAACGTGGTCGCGCTCCAGTTCACCGCAATGCCAGTCGCGCCGCTCGGGATGGTGCCGGTGGGCGGGCCGTCCTTGCCAGAGGTAGCGGGATCGTTCTTGCACTGCGTAGCGCCTTTGGTGCTGTCGATCGCCTCGTTGATATTGAACCCGAGCAAGGCCACCGAGTTGTAGTCGTTGTAGACGGTGCCCTTGAGCTCGTACGGCCCGCCGTTTGGTGTGCCGCTTGTGAAATCGACGGGCGTCACGCTCGTGGTGCTGTTCGGGACGGCGGTTACTCCGGTCGGGCAGTTGCTCGAGCAATCGACACCCGTCCACACGCAACCGTGCCAATCAACCTTGGTGACGTTCCAGTCGGCCGTGAGGTAATAGCCAGGCGGCCGGCCACCGGTGCTGCCACCGCCACCGGTGCCGCCAGCACTGCTGCCGCCAGCATTGGTGCCGCCAGCATTGGTGCCGCCAGCGTTGCTGCCACCGGCGTTGCTGCCGCCAGCATTGCTGCCACCAGCGTTGTTGCCGCCAGCATTGCTGCCGCCAGCATTGCTGCCACCTGCACCGCCATTGTTGCCGCCAGAGCCGCCAGTCGCGTTGCCGCCGGAGCCACCTCTGTTGTTCCCGCCCGAGCCACCGCTATTGCCGCCGGAGCCGCCGCTGCCGCCGGAGCCGCCGCTGCTGTTGCCCCCCGAGCCACCGGTGCTGTGCCCGCCGGAGCCACCGCTGCTGTTGCCCCCCGAGCCGCCGCTGCTATTGCCGCCGGAGCCGCCGCTGCTGTTGCCCCCCGAGCCACCGCTGTTGTTCGTGGTCGTCACGGCGGCTGGTGCGCACGCGATCAGGGCGAACGCCAGGCTGCCGGCGAGCAAAGCTCCCGAGGCCAGGCCACGGGTCGTCTGGGTTAGGGCCAATCGGCCGGAAATTGGTCGAGTGGCGCAGTTCTTGGTCGAGAGCATTGGTTACCTCCAGGGGGCAGATGTGGGGCGCGTACTTATACCCTACGTAGGGGTCTTGAAACTCAGAAAATCAAGCAATTGGCGCACAGTGGTATGAGCGATCTCACGCACGCTCCCGCGTGAGCAGGACGCGCTATAGGTGGTAAACACCCGAGCCGTCGTAGGTGTGAAGGGCACTATTCAGGGTTGAGTGTATATTGTTCGCTGGCGTCGCCCAGCCGACTCGATCGAAGGCCCGAATCGTCTTGGAGGCCGGAAGTGAATCGTCTCAAATCGATAGGGTTGCTATCATCTGCTTTCGTGATCGGCTGCGGCAGCAGTTCATCCGGCACGGGGTCAGGCGGGACCATGGGCAGCGGTGGTGCTCTTGCGTCTGGGGGCGCAAGCGGTGGGAGTGGCGGCACGCAGCAGGCGGGCGGCGCTGGCGACATGGTCGGTACGGGTGGGGCTCTCGGCACGGGAGGCGTCATGGCGAGCGGTGGTGTCAAGGGTTCGGGCGGAACCGAGGCCGCGACCACGACCGGGCTCCCTGGTGCCGGTGGCGCGATTTCGAGCGGCGGCGCGATTTCGACCGGTGGTGGGACGGGTAGCGGCGGCGCGACCACGGCTATCGATGGCGGCGCTGGCGCGTTGCCGTACAAGGGCGTGGCCAGCTGCACGTGCGCGGAACGCACCAGCCTGAAAGTCTCTTGGTACTACAACTGGACCGTGACCCCTGACTCGTGCAGCACAGGCGGGGAATTCGTGCCCATGTATTCGAACCACCCCAATAACCACCCGACGCCGGACGCGGTCGCTGCGCAGATCGCCAAGCTGGTCAATGCCGGCTACAAGGTCGTGCTTGGTTTCAATGAACCCAACAAGAGCGACCAGGCCAACATGACCGTCGCCGATGCCATCGCGCTGTGGCCAGCCATGACCAGCAACCCCGACATCTTGGTCGGGAGCCCCGCGACGTCGGCGGACGGCCAGTCGTGGTTCACGGACTTCCTGTCCCAGGCTCAGGCAGCAAATCTGCGCATCGACTTCATCGCGCTTCACTGGTACGGGTGGAACGCCGGTTCGTGCGACGCCAAGGCCGCCAACCTGGAAAGCTATATCAAGTGGGCGGAGGGCTTGCCCGGCAACCTGCCGTTGTGGCTCACGGAATGGGGCTGCATGAATGCCAGCAATCCAGACCAGGCGACGGTGCAGGCTTTCTACACCGGCGCGGTCGCCATGTTCGCGAAGCACCCGCGCCTGCAGCGCTACGCGTGGTATCAGTGGGACCCCAACAACGAGCTGACCAACAGCGACCACTCGCTGACCACGCTCGGCACGGTGTACGCATCAGAACCCTCGACCCGCTGACGGGTTTCAGCGTGCTTGGCACACGAACGACGTCGCGGACAGCGGCGGCAGACGATAGGCGAGGCGATCTAGACCGCCTCGACCAGAAATCTCACCTCTGGATTCGCGGGTTCGTCGCTTTCTCGACGCCGCCTCAGCAACACCGGCAATGCGCGCAATAGCAATAGGACCTTGCGCGCCTTGCTGGTGTAGGCGCGGGTGGAGACGGCGTCGTAGCCGTTCTTCGCGACCTTGCGGCCGATCTCGGAGTAGATGAGGCGCGCGGCGCGGACACCGAGGCGGCAGTCGTAAGGGTAAAGGGTGATGCCTCGGTCGGCCCGGCGGTAGCAGGCGTCGGCCCGGTCGAGCACGCGCTTGACCACGCCGCCAAGGGCCGGGCTGTGAGCGGGCCGCGCGATGAGATCGTCGGGGTCGAGGCCGGCCTCGGCCAGCCAGTCGAGGGGCAGGTAGACGCGTCCGGCGCGTGCGTCCTCGCCCACGTCCCGGCAGATGTTGGTGAGCTGCATGGCCAGCCCGAGATCGCACGCGCGCGCCAGCAGGACAGGCGAGCGCTCGCCGAAGAGCAGGGTCATCATCACGCCCACGGTTCCGGCCACCCGCGCGCAGTAGGCGTCCAGGTCCTGGGCCGTGGCGTAGCGCCGCCTGCGCGCATCCCATTCGAACCCCTCGATGAGGGCGCGCGGAATGGCCTGCGGGATGCCGCAGGTTTGAACCACGTGGCAAAACGCGCGGTCCACGGGATCGGGTTCCGGGTTTCCGGCGTACACGCGATCCAAGCGCTGGTAAAGCCGCGCAATGGCGGCCTGGACGTCGTCCCCCAGATCCACCGCGTCGTCAGCCACCCGGCAAAAGGCATAAAGGGCCGCGGTGAGGTCGTGCAGTCGTTTCGGCAGCAAGCGCGACGCCGCGACGAAACTCTTCGATCCGCGCGCGAGGATCTCGTGGCAGGCGCGGATATCCGCACGTCGCTCTTCCGCGCTTCCCGTCCAGGCTCCCATCAAATCCATGCCTCTTCTTCGCTACCGAAAGCACGGAGGTCACGGAACCACTCGCAGCGGCGCAATTTCACCGGATCCATCAAACCGCCCGCTGCTCTAGCCGCGCTCCAGCGCGGCAGTAGATCCCGATTCGGCAGTGCCTCGACGCAGCTCCTGCGGGCACAGACGCGCGGCCGCGAGACGCAGGAACTCCTCGACGTTCCCGCGGCCGCGACACTCGGGAATGGCGCCTATGGCCTGGCCGAGGAGCTCGTCGAGTCGCCTGACGGCGTCTTTGACGCCAAGGTTCGCCAGCACGCTCGGACGGGCCTTGTTTCCATCCTGGTGGATGGGCTTGCCGAGCCGACCCGATTCCCCGAGTGCGTCCGCGAGATCGTCGGCGACTTGGTAGGCCTCGCCGAACAGGGATCCGGCCCGTCTCCAGGCCTCGGGTTCGGCGCCCCCGGCGATAGCGCCAGCGACGGCCGCAGCCTCGAACAACACCGCGGTCTTCGCGTGATGGTAGGCGGTCAGGTCCACGCTCGGTTCACTCTCCCAGGCCTGTCCGGCCGCGATCCCTGCGGGTGCCCCGGCAGCCTCGGCCAGGAGGTGAAGAATGGCCGTGCATTCGACCGGACGACGCGACGCATGGGACGAAACCGCGCCGAAGGTCATCACGATCAAGGCATCGCCGACGAGCACCGCGATCGCCTCGCCGAAGCGCTTGTGCAACGAGAGTTGGCCACGCCTCAGAGGGGCATCGTCGAAACAGGGCAAATCGTCCTGTGCCAGCGAGGCACAATGGAGCAGCTCGATGGCCGCCGCGGCTGCATCTGCAAGGGCCGGATCGCGATCGCCGCACGCCCTCGCCACAGCCAAGCACAACCCGGGGCGGACCCTACCACCGCCGGGAAACACTGCGTAGCGAAGCGCTTCAGCCAGGCGCGCCGGGCATGGCGCCGCCGTTGCCTTCGCCACGACCTGCGCGATCGTCGTCTCGATTCTGGAGTTGGCTTCCATGGGCAATTGGAATGACGGGGCTACTATGCCTGAAGTCACGCGGCCACTGCCAGCATCGTTGCTTGGCGTTTGTGCGACGCATTCCAAGCGGTCGCCCCTCGGCATGATTTTCTTGACACTTTTCCCTTCGGGCTCAACCTACTGTCAGTCCCATGGCTATCCAGTCTAATTCCAAGTCAAACAAAGCAAAAGTCGGCAAGGTGGCGCCCGCTGCCAAGCCAATCTCCAAGCCTGCCAAACCCGGCGCTTCGTTCGAGCCGACGCAGGAAGAGATCCAGGCCCGCGCCTTCGAGATCTACGTCAGCGAAGGTTGCAAAGAGGGCAGCGATCTCGAGAACTGGTTGCGCGCGGAACAAGAGCTGCGTTCCCGCTAGGGGTCGTTTCGACCGCTCGGACCGTGAGGCCCGGTGGTTCGCTATGCCTCGGGAGCCGACTCCGAGGGAACCGCTACACCGACCACGGGTGCACTCGATACCGCCAAGGCGAGCAGTCCACACAGAGTGAACAGAGCAGACCTGGGCGAGCCGATGTCCATGCCCGCGACGGCAAGGAGCACGAGTCCCCAGCCGGCGAGGCGTGGCCTCCCCCGTTCGCTGAGACAGCCCGCCGTTGCCGCACCAAGGCAGGCGAAGGATGCGATGAGGGCGCCCGCATAGAGTCGTTCCGCCGAAGACCCCAAGCCGGTCAGGTCGATGCGCAGCCCGTAGAACGCCACCGCCTGGACCATGTCGAAGCGAAGCGTCATCGCGGCGGCGAGCGCCCCGGCCGTTGCCACTCCCACGCCGAGGGTGATTGCCATCCTGGCTTTGCGCCAAGGCCAGGGCGCCACGAGCACCGGCGTGGCGGTCATGGCCGCCAGGGTGATCGCGTGCCCCAGCCGTACCATTTCGGCAGGATCCAGGCGCGACCACGCCATGCGATGAGCGAAGAGGGCGAAGGCCTGAAGCACGATGGGAATCGCGAACAGGGTAATCGCGAGCTTGAATCGCCACGGACGCGAGCCGTGCCAGATGCCGAGCGCGAGGAAGAAGATCAAGAACCCGTGACTGATGCGCAGGTGGACGTGGTACATGGCCGCGGGGATCCAGAGCACGCCGAAGCCGGCGAGAACGGAGAAGAACAACCCCACGGTGGTGACCGTGATGCGCATGGAGCGGGGAAAAACCTGATCCGAGCGCAAGGCATGCAGGAGCGCCAGCACCACGACCAGCAGGGCCAGGATGCCCGAGAAGTTCGAGACGAAGAGCGCGAAGCTGGCCGTCCAGCGTTCGGCGGTGGTGCCATTCTGGCTCGGCAGAAAGACCGCGCTCAAGATGCGGTAGAAGATCAATTCCGCGAGCGCGGACAGCGCGAGTAGGGCGGTCAGGTTCAGTCCGGGTCGCGGCAGGCGCATTGCTTTCGAGTTCGCTCCAGTTCGAGGTGGCAGTATATTCCGGCACCCGAGCTTGTGCTCGCCTATGCGTCGCTGGAAGCACGCTCTCGCGGATTTCTCCCAGGGTGGTACGATTTCCGCAAGAGCATGGCCCGGCCGCTCGGACGTCACGGCCGGGCGGAGGGCGCCAAGGAACCAGCATGCACGGCGGTGACGACTACCTCGCGGGACTCGCGCAGATTCACACGCGCGAGAGCCTCGACGATCGCCGGTCGCTGTGGCGCCAGGGCATGGCCAGCCTGGCGGCCGCGGCAGCGGATCAGCAGCCCACGCCCCTTGAAGGCATGGCCACCGACCAGCTGCTGGCCAGCGTTCGATCGGCCCTCGGCTCCGGTCTGGTCGACGACCTGTCGTTCCTGTCGAGGCCAGTGGCTGCGGCGGCGCTGTTCGAATTGGCCGGCGCTTTGCCGCAAGGCCCGGAAAAGCGCGAGTTCGGCCGGCGCGTGCTGGTGGCCCTGCACGAGGGCGACGCCGCTACCTTCGTCACTCTGGCCACGGCCTTGGCGCTGTCCTCGCCGCGCGCGCTCGGTGGCGCGCAGGTCCGCGCCCGGGTCGCGCTTTCGCTCCGCCTACCCTTGTCGACCGGCGCGCATGTGGACGGCTTGGCGCTCGCCCTGGTATCCAGGCCCGAGCTGGAGCGTGGGTGGCTCACGGGGTATTCCACCGGCGCCCTGCCGGCGCGCAGGCTGGCCGCGCGTCTGCTGGAACGGGCGGCGCGCGAGGCGGCGCGCAGGGCCAAGGAAGGCGACGACAGCGGGGTTCGAGTCTTCGAGCGGGCGTCGGTGCGCACCGCCTGGGCGCGGCTCATCACCGACCGCGAGTCGCTGGTGTGGCGACACGTGGCGGTTGCGCGCGGGTTGCTCGCCGTCGCGTCACCCATGCGGTCGTCGGAAATCGAACGCGATTCTGTCCCCGCGTCTCGGCCCCAGCGAATGGCGTCGCGCCGCCACGTCGCTCGCCACGACGGTCGTGCACGACCCGGGCGCGGCGTTGCCCGCCTGCCTCAAGCTCTTGCGGAGCGAGCTGCAAAGTCGCGACAGCGGTATCGCCTCGGCGATGATCTTCGGCCTGTCCCGCGTGGCCGAGCAAGAGCCCGAGGCCGCCGACGAGCTCCTGGCCAAGCTCGTGCCCAGCGGTGGGATCGAGGCCATCGAGGCCCTGGCCGACTTGCGCGAGGAGCTCGCCGGACACCCCATCGGCGCACAAGCGGCGTTCATGGCCATCGACCGCCTGCGGGCCGATCAGTCCTCGGCCGACGACGGCACCGTATCCCTGATCCAAGCCCTCATCGACGATCTCGACATGGGCGCGCAGCGGGCGAAAGGCTGCCTGCGCTTGCACCTAGGCGACGCCTTGCAGGCCTTCGCCGAGGGCCGCGACCTGGGGCCGGCGACCGCCGAGGCCTTGCAGGTCGCCGGCGTCGCCATGGACGTACTCGAGAGCACCGCGGACGAGACCGCCGCGGAACGCAGGGTGACGTTTCGCTCCCTGCGCGAGCTGGATGCCGGCTTGCTTGTGACCTCGGCTCTTTCCGACCTGCTCACGATCCGCGAGCGCAGTCGGCACGGGCCGAGTCCCTTGACCGGGATCTTGTGGCGCCTCGGTAGTTGGTTGCTGGTGCGCGAACACCAGCCGGTGACCAGCGAGGCCGTCCCGCACCTCACCCTGCGTTTCCGCCAATTGAGGACGCTACTGCACTTGGTGGATTCGGACATCGCCGACACCGCGGAGCCCACGCCGGAGTCGCGGAGCCGACGCCTGCACGTTTTCAAGCTCCTCGCCCAGCGCGCCCAGGCGGACGCGCCTTCGCCCCTGCGCCGGCTTCTGTGCGCCACGCTGGCGCGCGCGGCGGACGCCCTGGCGCGCGAACAGGTGGCCGAGCTGTCCGATGTCTTCGTGGCCATTGTGTGGAGCCTGAGCAGCGCTGCCGATCTGGGCGCCCTGGCCGAGGCCTCCATGGTGCCCGAGTTCAAGGAAGTCCTCGCCTCCGCGGCCCAGGTTCCGCGCGCGCTCGCCGAACGCAGTGGCAAGGTCGACGAGCAAGGCCTGGTCGAGCACCTGCGCGAGGTGGCCGAGGCGCTCCCCCCTGGCAGCTCGCCGCGGGTCGAGGGATTGCGACGGGCAGTCCTGGGCATCACGCGCGTGCTCGAAACCCTGAACGAGGCCGCGTCGCTCACCGAACTGCGCCGAGGCGAGAACCGCGCCGCTCTCGATCGCCTGGCCGGCGCGATCACCTACGCCGCCCGCCTGTGCGGGGGCGCCATGCGCCGGACGGGCCTTCGCGACAACTACTTTCCCTCCTCGTCCACCCGCGCCCTGCGCCGGCTCGAGGCGTGGATCGAGCGCGCCTTGCTCGAACGCGACGAGGGCGTGGGAGCCGCCGCGGCCGCCGCGGCCGAAGCCGTGCGCCAGGATCTGCCGCCACTTATCGCCGAGGTCGTCGCGCGCGTGCTCATGGGGGTGGGGCGCTTGAAACGCGAGCCACGCCCGGCCAGCGAGGTCACGCACGTCACCAGGCAGAAGCGCCAATTGCACCTGCCAGCCTGGTTGCCGCCCAGCCGGATCGTCGGTGGTTACTTCATCGTACGGCCCATCGGTACGGGCGCCGGCGGGTCGGTCTTCGTCGCTCGCCGCTCCGAGGAGCGTCACGAAGAAGGCGCCGAAATCTTCGCCCTCAAGGTGCCTGCTTACACCGGCGCCGCCGCTCACACGCTCTCGGAAGACGAGTTCATGCAGCTCTTCCGCGAGGAAGCAGGCGCGCTTCTGACCTTGCCCCGGCATCCCAACATCGCGGGCTTCGTCACCTTCGACGCTGGGGCGCGGCCCAAACCCATCCTGGTCATGGAGCTGGTAGAGGGCAACACGCTGGAGGGGCTCGTGGATTGTCGTGCGCTCAGCATTCGGCAAGCGCTGGACGTGCTGGACGGCATGGCGGCGGGCTTGCAAGCCATGCATGACGTCGGCCTGGCCCACCTCGACGTCAAGCCGGCCAACGTCATCCTGCGCACCCGGCGCGATGCCGCGGCGCCGCGGCGGCCGCGCACCGACGTGCAGCAGGCGCCGGTGCTGGTGGACTTTGGGCTGGCCGGGCGCAAGGTGCGGCCCGGCTGTGGCAGTCCCTACTACGGGGCGCCCGAGGTGTGGGACACATCGTCCTTCGGCGACCGGATCGACCCGCGCGCGACCGATGTCTACGCCTTCTCGTGCCTGGCCTTCGAACTGCTCACGGGTAAACCCCTGTTCGCGGGCGACACCCTGCCCGCGATTTTCGCCATGCACTTAAGTCACGACGGCAACCCGCCGGGGCTCGAATGGATGCGCAAGCACGACCGGCACGAGCCCCTGGCGAAGCTCCTGGCGGCGGGTCTTGTGCGCGAGCCGAGCAGGCGTCTGGGCATGGCGGAAATGCGTGCGCGCATGCTGGATCTCGGCAAGGAGCGGCTGTCGGCAGCCACTTGGCCGCTACGACCTTGAGCCGTCGGCACGGACGCGCAAATGCCAGAAGCGCGACAAAGCACCGCGCGGGGTGTGACAAGTTGTCCAAGCCGTCCCGGTCAGCGCGTCGCTCGACTGGCGTAGTCCACGATGGAAACAGCCAATCTAGCCGTACCGGCGCGGCCGGGGGCGCTGGCACCTGGAATGCACGTTTGACGGTGTGGACCTCGAAGGGAAGCTTGACATGCAACTCGAAAGGAACGGAATCGATGGACCAGCCAGCTGTCCTTGATCTCACAAGCCCCGACCCACCGCGGCCGCCGCGGGAGAAATTGACGGCAATCAGGATCGTCATCGCCGACGACGATCCGGAAGCGCTGGATCTACTCAGCGACATCATGCGCGGCCCGGCGACCGAAATACGCAGGGCGACGAGCGGCGCGGAATTGGCGGTGTTGCTGGCCGATCACGGACCATTCGATCTGATCGTGACCGACATCGACATGCCGTGGATGGAAGGGCTCGCGGTGATCAGGTCGGCGCGCGCGTCCGAGATCCGCGCACCGGTTCTGGTCGTCAGCGGGCTATCGCGGCCGGATCTCGCCGCTCAGGTAGAACGCCTTGGCAACGCCCGGTTCCTGCGAAAACCCATCGAGGTGTCCGCCCTGCGCGCGGCCGTGAAGGATTTGATGACAAACGCTTCCTAATCCTCGCTGCCCGCGGGGATCACACGCGAGGAAGCCGGAGGGCGATGCGGGTACTGCGATCCGGGACGGAGGAAAGCTCGCAAGTTCCGCCCAGGGCTCGCGTCGTTCGCTCCACGATGGCGAGGCCCAGGCCGTGACCTGGAACTTCGCGGTCCGTGAGGCCTCGATAAAACGGCTCGAAGGCGTGTTTCGCGCTCTCGGGATCCATCCCGATTCCGTTGTCTTCGACGGCAATTTCGGCCATCCGACCGACATCGCGGGATTCGATGGCAATGCGCAAAGGTCGGGCCTGCGCATGGAACTTGATGGCGTTGCCGATGAGGTTTCGCAGGATCTGGGACAGGACCCCTTCTGCGCAGGCGACCTGACCCGCTTCCAACTTGGTGACCAGATCGACCCCTTGCAGCTCCGCGCCCATCTCCTCGATGACGCGCGCGATGACCACCGTGCTCGACGAACGTCCCTCCGGCGGACGTCCCGAGGTCGATAGCGCGAGCATGTCGTCCACGACATGCGCCATGCGATCCACGGCTCGGCGAATTCGCTGCGCCATGGCGGCGACGTTTTCCGGCAGCGCGGAGGATTCGAGGATGAGATCCGCGTATCCGCGAATCGGATTCATGGGGCTGCGCAGGTCGTGGGCCGCGCGCCCGGCAAAGGCCTCCAGCTCGAGGTTCTGCTGGTTGAGCATCTGCACGCGTTCGAGGATCAGCCGGCGCTGGCGCGAGAGCACGCGCAAGAGCCAGCCGGAGATGATCGCCATGGTCGCGAGCACGATCCCGCCCACCACCACGTCGCTCCAGATGGCCTGCCTGTGCGCGGCCCGGATGGCGGCCACGTTGCCCTGTCCCGCGGCGGTGTTGATCGCGACCAGATCGTTGAAGGACTTGTCGATTTCCGCTTCGAGGGCGAGCGCGACGCGCGGGTCGCTGTTGGGGGCGACGGGCAGTTGCCGGATCAGACGCCGAAGGTGATTCCACTCGTCCCGCTCTCCCCTGTAGGTCGCGATGGGGTCGTAGTGCAGGGCATCGGCCGCGATGTCGCGCGCCCACTTCTCGGTCTCGCGGGGGTCGGTGGCGATGGCCAGGCGCTTGGCGTCGAGCCGGATGTCATTGAGCAGAAGGATCGACTGTTGTGCGTTCTCGATGATATCGGTGGTCTTGTACGCCTCCTGCTGTGCGAAATACACGTCGAGCACGATCATCCCGACGATCAGCGGCGTCACCAGCCCGAGAGCGACGATGACGGGCCAGCCCGAGAGTGTTTCGGTGCTCGGCTTCCGGCTACTCAACGAGGTCCTCCATCGAAGTCCTATCGGCGTCGCTCGGTCCCCATGATAATCTCTCCGGCGTGGTTGCGCCCGCCAGGATTTTGGTCGCCGAAGACGATGACCTGACGCTCGAGCTTCTGGGCACGGTGCTGCGAGGCGAGGGCTATGAGGTGGTGACCGTGGCCGACGGCCGCGAGGCATTGGACCAGCTGCAATCGGGCGTGTTCGATCTCGTGCTCAGCGACGTCCAGATGACCCGGGCCAGCGGCCTGGAAGTTCTGAAGGCGGTGACCAAGGAGTTCCCAGACACGCCCGTGGTCTTGATCACGGCCTATGCCGAGCCGGGTGCCGCGATGGACGCCATCGGCAGCGGTGCCGCCGACTACCTCGCCAAGCCCGTGGACATCGTGGCGCTTCGCGCCACCGTCGCGCGTGCTTTGGTGCGGCGACGGTTGGCGATGGAGAACCGCTCCCTTCGTTCCGCGATGGCGGGGCGCAAGGTGCTGGTCGGGACCTGTCCTCCCATGCTCGAGCTCTACAAGGAGATCGCGCGCGTCGCGCCCACCGACGCCACGGTCCTGATCGCGGGCGAGAGCGGGGCGGGCAAGGAGCTGGTCGCACGCACCATCCATGAGCGCAGCCGCCGGGCCGGCCAGCCCTTCGTCGGGTTCAGTTGCGCGGCCCTGGCGGAAGGTTTGCTCGAAAGCGAGCTGTTTGGCCACGAGCGGGGCGCTTTCACGGGCGCCAGCGCGCCCCACAAGGGTCTGTTCGAAGCCGCGGAGGGCGGCACCATCTTCCTGGATGAGATCGGCGACGTTCCCGCCAAGATGCAGGGGGAACTTCTGCGCGTGCTCCAGGAGGGCGAGGTCCGGCGCGTCGGGAGCTCGACCACGATCGCGGTCAACGTCCGGGTGATCTCCGCGACCAACCGCGATCTCGCGCTTGAGGTGGCCGCGGGACGGCTGCGCAAGGATCTGGCGTACCGCCTGAATGTCGTATCGTTGCGCGTGCCGCCGCTGCGCGAGCGCGGCGACGACATCATCTCCTTGACTCTGCACCTCGCCAGCCGCCATGCCGCGCTTCTCGGGCGTGCCGAGCCACACATCAGCGAAGAGGCCATGTATCTCATCCGAGGCTACGCGTGGCCTGGCAACGTCCGGGAGCTGGACAATGCGCTCGCGCGCGCGGTGGCCATGTCCCAGCGTGGCGTGATCTTGCCCGGCGACCTTCCCCCGCTCGCCTCGAACGCCAGGGCCAGCGACCAGACTTCGATCGACGGCGACTGGCCCACGCTCGATGAGCTCCAGCGCCGCTACATCGACCGGGTTCTCGATCACACGGGTCAGAACAAGACCGCCGCCGCCGGCATCCTGGGCATCGATCGCCGGACACTTCAACGGCTGGCCTCGCGCGAGGCAAAGAAGGACGGCGACGAGCCCTAGCTAGAGCTTGTCGGAAAATTACGGGCCGCCCGAAGGGCCGGCCCGCGGGTGGGCGGCTCGCGGGCCGCGTGGGCGAGGGCGTGAGCGTGTTCGTGGGCGGGACGCGGGAGGCGGAAAGCGCGTGGCGAGGGCGTGAGCGCTCCGCGGGCCGGGGAACGCGCACGCTCATGCAAGCCGCCCACGCGAGCCGCGAGACGCTGGGCGCTCACGCTACCGCGACCGGTCACGCTGGCCGATCTGCGCTGACCCTCCCCAACACATAGTCGCATTTCGTGCATTTTCTCGTCGTGGGGGATCGACAACGGCGACGAAATGTGGCTGATGGAAAGCGTGACCAAGGAGGTCTGCAATGTCAGCACGACGCCGAGGCGGCAACAGCCAGCCCGACCTATTTCCTCGTTCGAAACACCCTGCGATTGCGTTGCCCGACAATCATCCGATGGTGGTTCTGACCGACACGGTGGATTGGACCGAGATGGAATTGCAGGCCGAGAAGGTCCGCACCAAGAAGCTCAAGAACGCGGCGGGGCGACCGCCGAACTTGCGCGCGACGCTCGGAGCGCTGACGCTGATGGCGATTCGCAAAATGCCCTACCGCGAGGCAGAGGAGCAAATCCGGTACTACGCGCCGGCGCGATATCTATGCGGATTGACCGAGACGGACTGGACGCCGGACTTCACGACGATCCAGGATTTTGCGCAGCTTCTGGGCGAAGACGGATTGAGGCTGATCAACGAGGCAGTGGTAAAACAGGCGGTAGCGCTGGGGCTTGCCGACCCCAAGGTTGCAGTGGCCGACCTGACGGCACAGGAAGCGGCGATTCCACATCCCAACGAGATGGGATTGCTCGGCGGCTTCGTGAAATCCATCGCAGCAGCGGCGAAGAGAGCGGGACAGGGATTTCAGAGTTTTCTAGGCAGGTGCATGGCAAGCTTCGAGCAGCCAAGGAGCACGTGCGCAAGTATCGCCTGTTTGCCAAAGGCAAGACCAAGGCTGCCAAGGATCGGATGGTCGCGCAGATGACCAAGATCATCGAAGGAATCAATCAGAACCTGGGCAAGGCGATCGCGGCGGCCTCGGCACATGGCCGCAAGCTTCGCGGTCATGCCGTGGTCGCACAGCGCAAGCTCGTCGAACTACACGCCACGATGGGCAAGTTGATTCCGCAGATCCGACACTGGCTGCGTACCGGATTTGTGGCGGCCGGCAAGATCATCAACCTGCACATTCCCCAGGTCTACTCGATCGTGCGCGGCAAAGTGGGCAAGTCGGTCGAGTTCGGTCTGTCGTGGGGAATCACACGACTGCGCGGCGGCTTCGTGCTTGCGACCATGGCCGGGACGAAAACCGAGTTCACGGATTCCAGCTACGCAGTGCGCGCAGTCGAAGATCTCGCGGGGATGTTCGGGAAGGCACCGCGTGCCTACGCCTACGACCGGGGTGGGTACAGCACAGAGAACGTGAAGCGACTTCGCAAGCTTGGCGTTCGCGATATTGGATTGGCGCCCCGAGGCCGCACGCCGTGGGAAGTCGAGGGCAAAGTGAAAGACCGCCTCATCAGAGAGCGGGCGATGGTCGAAGGGTCGATTGGCACCATCAAGTGCCCCAAATACGGATTCAACCGGCCGTCGGCACGCTCAGCCGCAATGATGGGCGTGTGCGGCCAACGAGCTGTGCTTGGGCTGAACCTCACCAAGCTGTTTCGGGGCGTTGCCGGAAAGAAGGGGATTGCCCTGGCGGTATGAGCGAAACGTGGGGACCACGGTCCCCCTACGGGCAAAATCGGGAAGTTGGCCCGCCAGCAGTGCGGGGCGGCCCGACATCGCGATCTGCTCACCGAATTTCCCGACGCGCTCTAGCTAGAACACCGAACGGATTGAAAGCCGAGCAATTCCCACACGTTTTCACCCTTCCAAAGCCGAGCGCCTCTCTCCCGTATCTCCACTTTCTCAAGTCCGGCGAACCACGAAGAACACATCGTGCGCGGGGAAAATCGCTCGGATTAGGGTATGGTTTTCCCTGAAGACCATGAAAATACTCGTCACCGGGGGCGCCGGGTTCATCGGCGCGAATTTCTTGAACCTGCTGGTTCCCCGCCACCCCGAGCACGTCTTCGTCAATCTGGACGCCCTGACCTACGCCGCCAACCCGCGTAGTCTGTCTGGGCTCGACGGCCGTCCGAACTACATCTTCCTGCGCGCCGACCTGGTCGACTTCGGGGCCGTGCGTGCGGCCTTCGCCACACACCAGCCGGAGGTGGTGATCCATTTTGCGGCCGAGAGCCACGTCGACCGATCCATCGCCGGGCCGCGGCCCTTCGTGCGCACCAACATCGAGGGCACCTTCAATTTGCTCGAAGCATGTCGCGAGGCCTGGCAGCCGGGCCAGGGGCTGTTTCATCACGTCTCCACCGACGAGGTCTACGGTTCGCTCGGCGCGGACGGGCTGTTCACCGAGGAGACGAAATACGACCCATCGAGTCCTTATTCGGCGTCCAAGGCCGCCAGCGACCACCTGGTACGCGCCTGGGGGCGCACCTTCCGCATCCCGGTCAAGATTACCAACTGTTCGAACAACTACGGCCCGCTGCAATTTCCCGAAAAACTCATCCCGCTCATGATCCAGAACCTGCTCGAACGTAAGCCCTTGCCGGTGTACGGGAAGGGGGAAAACGTGCGCGACTGGCTCTTCGTCGGGGATCATTGCGAGGCGATCTGGACCGTGGTCCTGCGGGGAAAGCCGGGCGAAACCTACAACATCGGCGGACGCAGCGAGCAGCGCAACCTCGACGTGGTCAAACAGTTGTGTGCGATCGTCGCGCAGGAAACCGGCGCCAGCGAGGCCGAGTTGCTCGGGCTGGTCACCTTCGTCAAGGATCGGCCGGGCCACGACCTGCGCTACGCCATCGATGCCGGCAAGATCGAGCGCGAGCTGGGCTGGAAGCCGCGGGAAACCTTCGCCTCGGGAATACGCAAGACCGTGCGCTGGTATCTCGATCACCAGGACTGGGTGGCGAGCGTGCGCACCGGGGAATACCGGCGGTGGATCGAGCAGAACTACGGAGGCAGGTGATCATGGTCAGCAAGGGCATCATTCTCGCCGGCGGATCGGGCACGCGGCTGCACCCGATTACCCGCGCGCTCAGCAAGCAGCTGGTCCCGGTCTACGACAAGCCGATGATCTACTATCCCTTGTCGGTGCTGATGCTGGCCGGGATCCGCGAGGTCCTCGTCATCACCACCCCGGAAGATCAGGGGCCGTTTCGCAAACTGCTGGCCGACGGCACGCAGTGGGGGCTGTCGATCCAGTACGCCGTGCAGCCGAGGCCCGAAGGGCTGGCGCAGGCCTTCGTGATAGGCCGCGCGTTCATCGGCGGCGATCCCTGCGCGCTGGTCCTGGGCGACAACATCTTCTACGGGCATGGCTTGCCGGGCCTGATCAAGCGGGCCGCGCAGCGAACGGAGGGTGCCACGGTCTTCGGGTACTTCGTGCAGAACCCCGAGGCCTACGGCGTGGCCGAACTGGACGACGCCGGGCGCGTGATAGGCCTGGAGGAAAAGCCCAGCCAGCCCAAGAGCAACTACGCGGTGACCGGGCTCTATGTCTACGACGCACAGGTGGTGGGTCTGGCCGAATCGCTCAAGCCCAGCGCGCGCGGCGAGCTGGAAATTACCGATCTCAATCGACTCTATCTGGAGCGCGGTCAGCTCTACCTCGAGAAGCTGGGCCGCGGAGTGGCCTGGCTCGACACCGGCACCCACGATTCGCTGTTGCAGGCGGCGCAATTCATCCAGACCATCCAGGCGCGGCAGGGGCTGATGGTGTCCTGTCCGGAGGAAATCGCCTTCGCCGAGGGCTGGATCGACGCCACTCGCTTGCGGGAACTGGCGCGCCCCCTGGCCAAGACCGGCTACGGGCAGTATCTCTTGCAACTGGCAGAGCGAGGACCGCAGTGAAGATCACCAGCATGAGTCTTCCGGAAGTCCTGCTGATCGAACCCAAGCGGTTCGGCGATGCGCGTGGCTACTTTCTCGAAACTTGGCACGAAGCCCGTTACGCCGCGGCCGGGATCGAGCTGGGATTCGTGCAGGACAACCTCTCGCGGTCGGCATACGGCATTCTGCGTGGCCTGCATTTTCAGCACCCAAACGATCAGGGAAAACTGGTCTATGTCCTGGCCGGCGAGGTCTTCGACGTCGCGGTCGACGTGCGCGTGGGGTCGCCGAATTTCGGCAAGTGGACCAGCGCGCTGCTTTCCGCCGCCGACCATCGCCAGCTCTGGATTCCCCCAGGGTTCGCCCACGGCTTCTGCGTGACCAGCGACAACGCGCTTTTTGCCTACAAATGCACGGCACTCTACGCGGCAGCCGACGAGGTGGGCGTGGCGTGGAACGATCCGGCGCTCGCCATCCCCTGGCCGGTGGCGCAGCCGCAGCTCTCGGCCAAGGACGGGGCCTTGCCTCGCCTGGTCGACATCGATCCCGCGCGCCTGCCGCGCTATCCGGGTTGAGGATTGGATGATCGGATGACAAGCGCGCCCATCCTCCTCGTTGGCGATCGCGGCATGCTCGGCCGTGCCTTTCGCGAATTGTTCGAGCGCGAGAAGCGGCCCTACCAAGGTTTCGACCTGCCCGAGTTCGACGCCTCCGAGCCCGCGCAGGTCGCGTCGGCCTTCGAGAAGTCCTGGCAGGCGCTCGTCAACTGCGCCGCCTTCACCAACGTCGACGGCGCCGAGACCAACGAGGAAGCAGCCATGCGCGGAAACGCGACCGCGCCGCGCGTGCTGGCCGAGGCGTGCAAGCGCGCGGGCATTCCCCTGGTTCATTTCAGCACCGACTACGTGTTCGCGGGCAACGCCGAACGCCCTTATTAGGCGGACGCACCCACGCAGCCGCTCGGGGTCTACGGCCGCAGCAAGGCCGCGGGTGAGGACGCCATCCGTGCGCAGCGGAGCCCGGCACCTCATCGTGCGCACGAGCTGGCTGTACGCACCCTGGGCCAACAACTTCGTGCGCACCATGGCCAAGCTCACGCGCGACAAGCCTGCTTTGAAAGTGGTCCACGATCAGCGCGGCCGCCCCACCAGCGCCGAACACCTGGCCCGAACCGCGCTGGCGTTGCTCGATCGCGGCGCAACCGGCACCTTCCACGTCACCGACGGTGGTGAATGCACCTGGTACGAATTCGCCCGCGCCATCACCGAGATGCTAGGACGCGCGTGCACGGTCGAACCCTGCACGACCGCCGAGTTCCCGCGCCCCGCGCCGCGCCCCGCCTACAGCGTGCTCGACCTCGCCAAGACCGAAGCCATGCTCGGACCCATGCCCGACTGGCGCGAGAACCTTGCGTCGGTGCTGGCGCAGCTAGAGCCGCTCTAGGCAGCGAAGGTGGGGCTCCGACGCGCCCCCTCGCGATGAAGTCAGGAGGCGAGGACTACTTGCCGAATGTGATGCCCGTGATGCAGAGGCTGGTCACGGTGATGGGCGAGCTGGTCGACGGAACCTGGATGGCAACCTGGTCGATGTTCGTCACGTCCGCCGAGGTGAGCGCCGTCCCGTCGGCCGGTGTATCGTAGCACTTGGTGTTGAAACTGGTGAGTGTCATGGCCCCGGAGGCGTAGGCGAGGCAGTAGTTCGTAGCATCGGTATCGCCTTTCCGGTGGAGCAGAGCGCGTAGGCCGGTCGAGGGCGACCCCGACACCGTAATGGTGATGGTGGAGAAGGTCTGACCAAGACCCCCGCCGGCGGGATCGGCGGAATTCACGCCAACCTCCACTCCGTAGTTGCCGCTGTAGTCAGGGTTCGTGGCGTCCAGGGCTGGGATCGAACCCGAAATGCAGAGCTTGTCGGTTGCCGACCACTGGGTATCGGCTGCGCATGCCGCGGCGCTCGTGATGGGCGTCTTGGATGCGCCGCAGGTCGGGTCGGTAACGGTGTCCGCGCTACCAAGAGCAACCCATCCGTAGCCCGTCATGGCCCCTTGTCCCTTGCCGGCACTGAACGTCACGGTGCTGCCGGTGTTGGTGGCGGTGCTGGTGCTGGTACCGGTCGAGGTGTTGGTGTTGCTTGCGGTGGTGGTCCCGCCGGCGCTGGTGGCGCCTCCCGCGCTGGTGGCGCCGCCCGAGCTGTTGCTCCCGCCCGATCCGCCCTTGGCGCTGCTACCACCGGAGCTGGTGGTGCCGCCCTTGGCGCTGCTGCCGCCGGAGCTGGTGGTCCCGCCGGAGTTGGTGGTCCCGCCGGAGCTGGTGGTCCCGCCCGAGTTGGTGGTGCCGCCCGATCCGCTGTTGCCGCCGGATCCGCCGTTCTCGCCGTTGCCACCGCTGCCGCCTTCGGAAACGGCACCACCGGTGGGGGAGCAGTTGGGTGACAGGAACGCGAACATCACGAGCGCGGCTCCTGTCATCAAGCACGACACACCACGGATTGACATCTTCATGAGAACCTCATCAGTTGGGGCAGGTAAATCGGGGCGCATGCTACCAAAAGCGCGCAAAAACACCAGACCTAGAAAGTAGCAGCTGGCGCGAGACTTTCATTTGCCAATCACCTCCTTCGAGGCGTGGGCGTGCAGATGCGGTGCTTGCGATCACAAGCTCCGGTGCCCGCGATCGCGGCGGAGAGCGCCCAGAGAGGAGGAATTCGATGGCTCGTTGCGTGATCGGGCGTGGATAGAATTGCTCGTCCACCCGTCGATAGAGCTCGAGATCGAGCGAACGGGGGCTTGTTGAACTTGCGCAACCGCGTATCATCGCCGTCCTCGCCGCCATGAACACCGACGCAAAGCCGAGCTACAAGAACCCCATCCTATGGGTGCCGACCAGCTATTTCGCCATGGGGACCGTGTACACCATGGTCACCACGGCGGCGAACATCATGTTCGCGAACCTGGGCCTGCCCAACGACCAGTCGGCCTTGTACTCGAGCCTCACGGGGTTTGCCTTCACCTTCAAACCCCTGTGGGCGCCGTTGCTCGAGCTCGGCAAGACCAAGAAGTTCTTCGTGGTGCTCATGCAGTTCATCCTGGCCGGCGTGTTCCTGGCGCATGGCCGCCGCGCTCAAGATGCCAGCCTTCATCGTGCCCGCGGTGATCCTGCTGATGGTGGCGGCGTTGGCAGGCGCCACGCAGGACCTGGTGACCGACGGCGTCTACGTGACCACCTTGAGCAACAAGCACATGGCTGCCTTCTCGGGGTGCAGAGCATGAGCTGGAGCATTGGCCCCATCGTGGCCGGCAGCGCGCTGGTGTTGCTCGTCGGCAAGCTGGCCGGTGAAACCAGTGGGGCGGCCAAGCCGCCGGTTGCGGCCTACACCTCGGCCTGGCTCATCACCTTCATCCTGCTTGCAGCCCTGATGGTGGGCATGGCCCTGTGGCACACGGCTTTCCTGCCCCCAGGTTCCAAGGCGGCGGATGCCCCGAAGACGCTGCGCGAAGGTGTGGTTCTGTTCGGCCGCGTCTTCGTCACCTTCTTCCAGAAGAAGGACGTGTGGAAGTTGATCGGCTTCGCCTTCTTCTATCGCTTCGGTCTTGGCCTGCTCGACAAGGTCTCGACGCTGTTCCTGCTCGACACGCGCGTGCATGGAGGGCTCGGGCTCGACAACAGTCAGCTCGGCATCCTGAATGGCATCGCGACTGCGGCCTTCATTGCCGGCTCGCTCGCTGGCGGCTGGTTCGTGGCCAAGCGCGGCCTCAAGCGATCCCTCTTGATTCTGTGCCTGTTTCTCAACGTGCCTAACGTGACGTTCCTATATTTGGGCTGGTTTCAACCGGAAAGCCTGTGGATCATCGGTTTCATCTTCTGCGTCGAGAAACTGGGCTGGGGCATCGGCGCCGTCGGTCACATGGTCTATATGATGCAGCAGATTGCGCCCGGGCCGTACCGGATGGCGCACTACGCGTTCGCCACGGGATTCGGCCTGAGCATGTGCATGACCGTCACGGGCGCGGTGAGCGGCTACATCCAGCAGGCGGTCGGCTACCAGACCTACTTCATCATCGTGCTGCTGGCGGCGTCGCCATCCATCCTTTTCACCCTCATAGCGCCCTTCCATCACAGCGGTGACGAGGCAACGGCCGCAGCGGGCTAGCTCACCCGATCTTCTGCGCTATAAAGAAGGTGATGACCCTCGCCGAAAAGCACGCCCGGTTGCGCGGTCTGATTGCAGACTGCGGGTCCGCGCTGGTCTGCTACTCGGGCGGCGTCGATTCCACCCTGCTGCTCAAGGTTGCGCACGAGGTGCTCGGCCAGCGCTGCGTGGCCATGGTCGCGCTATCGCCCACCATGGCCGCCAGCGAGCGCAAGGCGGCGCTGGAGCTGGCCGCCGAGATTGGCGCGCGCACCGAGGTGACGGAGTCGCACGAGCTCGCACGTCCCGAGTTCCGTGGCAATCCCAAAGATCGCTGCTACTACTGCAAGGACGAACTGCTCGATCTGGCGAAACCGCTCGCCCAACGCCTGGGCCTGCACGAGATCCTGCTCGGCACCAACACCGACGACCTCGGCGACTACCGGCCGGGCTTGCAAGCCGCCAAGGATCACGGCGCGCGCCAGCCGCTGGTGGACGCGACCTTGTCGAAGGCCGAGGTGCGCGCGCTGTCGAAAGAGCTGGGGCTCTCGACCTGGGACAAGCCGCAGCTTGCCTGCCTGTCCTCGCGCTTTCCCTACGGCACCGAAATCACCCCCGAGCGTCTGCGCCAGGTCGATCAGATGGAAGACGGTCTGCGCGCTCTCGGTTTCCGTCAGGTGCGCGCGCGCTGGCACGGCGAGATCGCGCGCTTGGAGCTGGAGTCCGAGGCCCTTGCCCGTGCCGTCGCGCCCGAGATTCGCGGCGCGATCTTGAAACTGGGACGCGATCTCGGCTTCACCTTCGTGGCCCTGGATCTGGCCGGCTTCTCCTCGGGTTCCCTCAATCAGTTGCTCGGCATCCGCAAGAAGCCGTCCTAGCAGCCCGTGGCGAAAGTCGGACCGAGCCGTTCGGAGTGGGTTCGGCCCGGATGCAAGGAGCAGCGAAGCGCCGAATACTGAAGGTATTCAAGCGAGCGGCGACGCCGCAGACGGGCTAGAAACCGCCCGAACGGCGACGCGGAGACTTTTGCCACGGGCTGCTAGAGCCTACGAATCAGGGTTGCGCCAGCAAGATGCTGTCGACCTCGATGGTCGCACCATAGGTTCCGAGCGCCGCGGTGCCCGCCGCAATCGGGTCGCTATCGATCACCGAGTACACCAGCTCGCCATCGAGGAAGGCGTTCGCGGTGTCGCCCAAGACTTCCAGCCGGACGGTGTGCCATACGCCGGGCACGATGTTCGCGTCGACGCCGGAGGCCCACGAGGCGCTCTTGCCGTGTACGCGCTTGCGAATGATGACCGATCCGTCGCCACGCAGAGCCAGGAAATAGCCGCTGTCGGTCGACGGATCGTAGCGGGCGAAGAGCGCGGCAACGTACGAGGGTGTGGCGCCATAGAAATCGACGACCCGCATCCTGGCTTCGACGATCTGGTCGGTGATGGCGTCCACGCCGGCGTAGGCGATGTGCCATTCGCTGTCGTCGAGAGCACCCTCCGAATAGACCGACCCGGTGTCGCCCTGGATCACCGACCAGTCCGAGTCCTGCATACCGGCATCGTTCTTGTCCGTGGTCCGCCACGCGCCGAGGTTGCCGTCTTCAAAGTCGTCGACGAGCACAATTCCACCGTCGGGCACAGGGGATGGACCGGCCGCCTCGCCGCCGGGACCGTCCTGGGATCCGTCGACTGCGGACGGTTCCGCTTGGTCCGTCTGGACTTCCTCGTCGAGGGACTCGGCTTGATCGAAAGCCGCCGCTTCGGGCTCCGCGTCGGCAATCGGCGTGGTCTCTTTGCCTGGCGGATCGCTGCTCCGGTCCGGCAGGCCGGCATCGCACCACGCGCACGGCGAGCTTTCGTGGTGCGAGCAGCCAGCGTCGATCGTGAGCGGTGCCACGGCCATTGCAAGCCAGGCGATTGTGCGGGAGCTGGACATGGATTGCCTTGTGCCCGGCAACTATAATCGATGCGATCCGAAAAGCGTGGCCAAGTGAAGCATTGCTTCCGGAACGCCATGGGCTAAGGTCATGCCGTGCCGGACCCGCTCGTTCCAGTCACAAGAACCGCCGTCATGCGAGGGATTTCACCGGCCGAGGTCTATGCGGTGGTGGTGGATTTCCCGGCCTACCCGCGCCTGTTTCGCGAGATCAAAGCCGCGCGCGTTCTTTCCACCGAGGGCAAGCGCGTGCGCGCGGAGTTTCGCGGCGACATCGTGCTGCCTTTTCGCTATGTCCTCGACCTCGACTGCGACCCCGACGGAATGATCGTCGACTGGCGTTACGTCGAGGGCGAGGTGGTGAGAAATTCCGAAGGTGGCTGGCGTTTCTCGCCCGATGGCGACGGCGCGCGAGTGGAATATCGGGTGGCCATGGAGATCTCGGCCCCGCTTCCGGATTTTCTCCTGCGTAAGATCACCGATGGGCTGGTGGCGCTCTCGTTGCCGGCCATGTTCGCCTCCGTCGAACGCGAGGCGAAGGCCCGCGCGTCCAGGTGAAAACCTACGACTGGCGGCGCAGCACGACCTGTCGTGTGTCGCCTGTCAGGCTTCTCTCGCGACTGGCCACGCGCGCACGCGAACCTTGCCGTCTTCCACTGCGACCTCGAGTCGCACGCGCTCGCATCCCTGCTCTTCGAGGATCCTGGGCAACTGCTTGCCCAGGCGACGGCGCAGCTTCTCCTTCGAAACCGCCTGGATTTCGATCCCGAGATCGCGATGGGCCGCCATGTAGCGCTGGTAGGCGCCCTCGAAGTCGTCATCCGCGAGGCCGGTCAGAGGAGGCGCGGGCGGGGCGGCGGCCTCCGGGCTCGGCGAGCGACGGGCGGACGCGGGAATCGGCGGGGGGCCGGAGCGCTGGACCGGCGCGGCGGTCGGCGCATGCATCTCCGGCCCTGGCTCCGTGCGATGTTCGCCCGAAGGCTTCTTGGCGGCTCTGCGTTGCTGGTGTGCCACGAAGGCCTTGACCCGACTCTTGGGAATGCCTAGGGCCAGCGCTTCTTCCTCCGTGATCGCGCCGCCACGCTCGGCCAGATGGCGCTGCGTCCTGGCCAGGTCGCGGCGGAACGTGCCGGCCTCGATCTCGCGCATGGTGCGGTTCCAGTAGGTTATCTGTAGCACCCACTTCTGGCTCAAGGATTGGAAGCGGAAGCGAAGCGCCGAATTCGTGATGGACACCTGCTGCATCTCCAGCATCATCCGGTTCATCTCGCGCCGGGCCGTGTTGGGCGGGATGCGTTCCATGCCCATGAAGTAGGCTTCGTACATCGAGCGGAGACGATCCATCTTCTTCTCCATCTCGCCCAGGCGGGCTTCGATGCCCTCGCGGGTGAGTTGGAAGGTGAAGGCTCCAGCTTTCTTCACGCGCAGATCTTACTGCCGCTGCACGCAGTGGTCCACAAGCGACGTGTGCGAGCGTTGGCGCCCACAGAAAAGCACAATTATGAGATGTTGCCAGGCCCGAACAGCGTGTATTTTGGCTCGCGTAGAGCAAGGGAGCGGTCATGACCAGACATTTAGGTGTCGTTGCAGTGTTGGCAGTTTGTTGCTGGACAGGTTTTGCTTGTTCGAAAGCTGACGGTACAGGAAGTCATTCGGGAGGTGCGGGTGGCGGTGCCGCAAACGGTGGTTCCGCAGGAAGCATCGGCGGCAGTGGAGCGGGTGGAGCGACTGGCACTGCACTCGGCGGGAGCGGAGGTTCGTCGACCGTCTCCGGTCAGGGGGGCGGCTCGACGGGAGGGCAAGGCGGCTCATCGAGCGGTGGGGCGGGGTCGGGTGGAATCGGCTCCGGAGGATCCACCATCGTGGCCAGCGGTGGCACGACTGCGAGCGGCGGCGCCGGCACGGGCGGCAGCGGGTCCGGCGGAACGGGCACCGGGGGGGCCGGCGGCGGTGGACTTGGCGGTGCGGGCGTGGGCGGCAGTGTTTCTGGCGGAGCCACCGGCACGGGCGGCAGCGGAACAGGTGGCAAAGGCACTGGCGGCGCTGCCGGAGCCGGCGGCGCTGCGACGGGCGGGACGGGATTCGGCGGCGCTACCGGAACCGGCGGCTCGACCTCGGGTCCCGTTGTCCCCACGACGGTTGCGAGTACCGGAAGGGACCGCTTCGCGTTCGGCGACGTGGTCTTCGAAGTGGATCCGAAAGTGGGCGCCAGGGTGGCGACGCTGTCGCTCGGCGGGGCCAACATGATCGCGGCAAAATCCGCCACGGACACGGACAACACCACCTGGGGTGCCTTGTTCTGGCCGAGCCCGCAAAGTGCTTGGGACAAGTTCTGGCCTCCGCCCGCGGCGCTTGACAGCCAGCCCTACACCGGAGGAATTTCCGGTAGCCACCTCGTGCTCGACAGCGCGTCCTACGCTTTTCTTGGCGTCAGTGTGAGCAAAGACTTTTCGGCCGACTCCGGGACGGGCTGGATCACCATCGCCTACACCCTCAAGGCAACCAAGGCGGTCCAGGCGGCCCCTTGGGAGGATTGCCGAGTCCCGCGCGGGGGCCTGGCCTTCTTCCCGGCCGGCACGTCACTGGCGAAGGGCCCACTCACCATGACCGAGACCGCGGGCATTGATTGGTTCGACGACGCATCCAAGTCGGCCACGAGCGCGAGCGGCGAGAAGGCCATCGCCGACGGTTCGGGCGGCTGGTCTGCCTATGCTCTTGGCGGAAATCTGTTCCTGCGAAAGTTCACCAACACGCCGGCCAGCGCGCAGGCGCCGGGCGAAGGGCAAGACGAGATCTACCCGGGGCCGACGGGCTCGTCGGGCTTCCTCGAGCTGGAGGTGCAGGGCCCCTACACCTCGATTCCGGCTGGCGGAAGTCTATCGTGGACCATCGCCTGGCGGATCGACGCGATCCCAGCCTCGGTCACGGTGTCGGCGGGGAGCACGACTCTGGCGGATTTCGCCAAACAGCAGGCTGGGCTCTAAAGCACCGAACGGCGGTGCTTTAGCTACGACATGTCCGCGTGGCCGCGGCCGTGCTAAGAGTCTCCTCGCCATGGCAGCCAGCGCGCGCAGGGTGCATCGATCCGGACGCGAGGTCCGCGGGTGACCCTGACCCTGTGGGCCGCGGCCGTGATCGCGCTCCTCGGCGTGCTGATCCTGGCCCATGAGCTGGGCCATTTTCTGGTGGCCAAGCTGTTCGGCGTCAAGGTACTGCGCTTCTCGCTCGGGTTCGGGCCACGTCTGTTCGGTTTTACCGCCGGTGCGACGGAGTACCGGCTTTCGCTCTTCCCGCTCGGTGGCTATCTGCGCCTACTCGGCGAGGATCCCGACGAAGCGGTCCCCGAGCATGACTACGAACGGGCGCTCTACGCGCGTCCGCTCTGGCAGCGCTACGCCATCGTCGTGGCGGGGCCACTCTTCAACCTGCTCTTGCCGGTCGGGATCTACTTCGTTCACTACGTGGGACAAAAGACCCTGCTCTCGCCAACCATTGGCACGGTGATCGCCGGACTGCCCGCGGACAAGGCCGGCCTCCTTCCCGGCGACCGGGTCGATACGGTGGACGGTCACGTCGTTCGTTACTGGGAAGAGCTGGAGCACATCATCGAGGATTCCCCCGGCAAGACCATGCGCTTTGGTATCCGTCGCGGAAACGTCGCCGAGGAGCGCGACGTCACCCCGGCGACCACCGTGCGCAAGGGACCGCTCAACCTCAACGAGACAGTGGGATGGATCGGGGTCTCGCCGCGCTTTCAGCTGCCCGAGGTCGGCATCATCAACCTCACCTCGCCCGCGGCGCAGGCCGGGCTTCGAACCTTCGACTACATCGTCTCGGTCAACGGCTCGTCGGTGGCCCACTGGGCCGAATTCGAGCGGGCGGTGGTTCGCGCCGGCGCCTCCCCGCTGCGTATCACCTACTTGCGCGGCAGCCAATCGGTCGTGCCATTCGTTCACGTGGAAATCCAAGAGCCGGGCTCCGCCGTCGTCATCCCGCAGCCCATTCTGTCGCCGACCGGCGAAAGACACTACGAAACCGGGATCCAGTCCTCCGAGCTTTTCGTCTACTCGGTCGAGCCGGGCAGCCCGGCGGATCGGATCGGGCTGCGTCGTGGCGATCAGCTTCTCGAGCTCGACGGCCAGCCCATCTTGCACTGGAACCTTCTGCGCCAGCGCCTGGCCGCCGAACCCGAACGAACCTTTCGCATCGTGTGGCTGTCGCCCGGCGGGATTCGTCGCGAGGCCACCTTCAAGCAGGAATTGCGCTCCGAGCTCGACGCCTACCGCCAGGAGGAGCAACGCCTGGTCTTCGGCGCGACCAACCGCTTCGCCTGGAAGACGGCGGATCCGGTTCCGATCCACAACCGCTTCCTCTACGCCCTCGGCCACGCCCTGACCCGAACCGGAGAAATCGTGACCTTCACCGCGCAGGGCTTCTTCCAGATCATTCGCGGGGAAATGTCGCCCAAGTCCCTCGGCGGGCCGCTGACTATCGGCTACGCCGCCGGCGTCGCCGCGGAGCAGGGGCTTGCCCAGTACCTGTGGCTCATGGCCCTGCTCAGCATCAACATCGGTCTGCTCAATTTCCTTCCCATCCCGATTCTCGACGGCGGATTGTTGCTGTTCTTCACCATCGAACTGTTCAAGCGGCGTCCGCCCTCGGCGCGGGCACGCGCCATCACCACCTACATCGGCGTCGTGGTCGTCGTGGTGCTGGTGCTGTTCGCACTCAAGAACGACGTAGTTCGATTCTTTCTGCCGCGATGATGGACGCTGCGGAACGCCCTCTGCTTGCCTTCGACACCTCGACGGCCACGGCGCGGGTGGCGCTGGTGTCGCCCGCCGGCGAATGTCTCTTGGCGCGCGCAAAGACCGCCGCGCGCCACTCGGCGAATCTGCTCGGGCTTTGCGACGAGATTCTGCGCGGTGCCTCGGTGGCCGTCGCCGATCTTCGAGCCATCGCGTGCGGCGCCGGCCCGGGCAGCTTCACCGGGCTGCGCGTCGGCCTCGCCGTCGCCAAGGGCCTGGCGCTTCCCTCTGCCCTGCCGCTGGTCTTGCTGTCGTCCCTCGAGGCCTTGGCCTGCGACCTCGCCATCGCATCGCCGGGGGCCGAGCTCTTGCTTCCGTGTATCGATGCCGGCAAGGGTCAGGTCTATGCCCGACTGTACGGTGTGACCGACGGCACAACACCTCACCCCCAGGGCGAGTGCGATTGGGTCTTGGCCCCCGACGCGCTCTGCGCGATGGTCGCCGGCGCCGCCGCCGGCAGGCAGCTTTTTGCCGGAGGCAGCGGCGTGGATCGTTATTTAGGGGTGTTTCGCGCCGCCCTGGGCGAACCACGGGTGGCTGCGTCGGCGCCAGGACCGAGCGCGACCGCGATCGCACGGTTGGCGCTGGTTCGCATCCGGCGCCATGACTACGACGACCTTGAAACCGCGGTACCGCGCTACGGTCGTCCGCCGGACATCACCCGTCCCAGAAAGGGCCCGCCTTTGCCCTAGCGCACATCCACGACCCGCGCGGCCATGTTGACTCCGCCGCTTGGGACGCATACGATCGATGCATTCGATGACCGAAATCGATGCTTTGAAGCAGCGTCATAGGGAATTGGAAGAAGCGCTTTCCGCGATCGATGCGCACCTTTCGCTGACCGCCAAAGAACAGGCCGAGCGCGCCAAGCTCAAGAAGGAGAAGCTGGCGATCAAGGATCGAATCCAGATCCTGCTGGCCAAGGCCTCTTGAAGCGGGGTGCACCGGTAGTTCTTCATGCGCCAGCTGCGGCTGTCACAGGGTATCGCGCCGGCTCGGCGCGATGGGATTCCCAGTCTGGATTCAGGGAGTGTTACTGATTTTGTCATGCGCCAAGTAGTTCTCGTCGCAGCAGCGCTTCTTCTGATTGGTTGCGGCCCCGATCCCAACGCTACCCTGCCGGGTCAGGCCACGTCCGCCGCGTCGGGTGGCGCCAGCGGCTCCGGCGGCGCGGGTGGCAACGTGCCCGCCGGCGGCGGCGGTGCGACTGGATTTGGCGGTACCACGACCAGGACGGGTGGCAACGGTGGCGGCACGCCTCCGAGCAGCGGCGGCAGCGGCGGCCTCAATCCCTTCGCGGGCGGCACCACCGGCTCGACCGGCGGCGTCGTTTCCTCGGGCGGCGTGGTGAGGACGGGTGGCGTGGCGAGCACGGGCGGCGTGGTGAGCACAGGCGGCGTGGTGAGCATTGACGGCGGTGGCAGCACCGGTGGGGTGATGGAAATAGATGGAGGCGGCGAGGTCTCCACCGCGGCTTGCGCCAATGCCACTCCCATTAGTGGCCAGATTAGCTTCGGCACGACCAGTGCATTTTGTTTCGTCACCTGCGACAGCACGAAGGATGGCTGGGGCTGTGACTCGTTTACCGAAAAGGATTCGAACAGTAACGGTCAACGGCACAGTCGTGACCTGCGGCGGAGCCCTGCCGGCGCAGAATACGGGCGGGTACTACTATTTCGAGATCGGGGCCGGCGGGCAGACCTGGGACGCAATTCACCTGAACGGACCCGAAGGTGCCGCCAGCTTCCTGCCTTGCTCCGGCAGGTGGTTTTTCTCCGTAGTATCACCACCTTTTGAGTCCGTTCGTCGCAAGTCCGCGCCGAGTCTTGCGCGGACAGCGGTGTTATCGGGACAGCGGTGTTCTCGAACCCGAAGGGGATCGCACATCCGCGCCAGGTATTGACTCGGGCAGCTGAAACCGGCGAATTCCGCAGGCTTGAGCGCCCTCGCAACCCCAGTTCCCCTGTCAAGACGATGGGTGGGGCACACGGGCGGAACGTCGATTTGCAACCTGACGTAGGTTGGGAGATTTGCTGTCGCCACGGTCTGAAATTGTAGAGATCTCGGTTGAATTGACTCGTGTGCGGGACTACTCTCCCCCCGACCGCGCGAAGGCATTCGTGAAATAAAATACAGCCACATTTCGCGCGCAAAGATCCTGAGGAGTTGGCACCATGAGCACGTTCATCGAGCAGATCCACGACAAGGCGAAACAGAGCCCCAAGAAAGTGGTTCTCCAGGAGGGCGAGGACGTCCGCGTGATCGAGGCCGCCGGCAAGGCGACCAGGCTCGGGATCGCGGAGGTGACCATCCTGGGAGATCCGGCCAAGATCAAGGCGACCGCGGGCCAGGCGTCGCTCTCGCTCGACAAGGTGAACGTGGTCGACATGACGGCGCCGCCCAATCTCGATGACTTCGCGGGCACCTACTTCGAGTTGCGCAAGGCCAAGGGCATGACCGAGGGCGAGGCCATGAAAGTCATGAAAGACCCCTTGTTCTACGGTGCCATGATGGTGCGCAAGGGGCTGGCGGAGAGCTTCGTCGGCGGCGCGACCTACACCACGGCGGACGTGTGCCGCGCCGGCATCCAGATTATCGGGCTGCAGCCGGGCCTGAAGACCCTGTCCAGCTTCTTCGCCATGATCTCGCCCGATCGATCCTTCGGCAAGGACGGCATCCTCTTCTTCGCCGACTGCGCGGTGGTGATCGACCCAACGCCCGAGCAGCTCGCCGACATCGCCATCGCGACCGCCGACAGCTACGCCAGCCTCGTCGGCGAGCCCCCACGCGTGGCCATGCTGTCCTTCTCGACCAAGGGCAGCGCCAAGCACGAGCACATCGACAAGGTCACGAAAGCCACCGCGCTGGCGAAAGAGCGGCGCGCCGACTTGAGCATCGACGGCGAATTGCAGGGCGATGCCGCTCTCATCCCGGCCATCGGCGAGAAGAAGGCCAAGGGCTCTCCCGTCGCGGGCAAGGCCACGGTGCTCATCTTCCCGGATCTGGATGCCGGCAACATCGGTTACAAGCTCACCGAGCGCCTCGGCAAGGCCGAGGCCATCGGGCCCATCTTGCAGGGCATGGCCAAACCATCATCGGATCTCTCGCGAGGCTGCAAGGCGAACGACATCCTCAACGTCATCGCCATCAACGTGGTTCGTTTGCAATTCGCGCAGAAGTAGTTTTCGGAGGCGCGAGTATGCGAATCCTGGTCGTCAATTGCGGTAGCTCATCGCTCAAGTTCAAGCTCTACGACCTGCCCACGGTCGATACCGCGACCCTGCTGGCCGAGGGCGTGGTCGAGGAAATCGGGCGCGAAAAATCCAAGTTCACCTACAAGACGCACAAAGCACCGAGCAAGATCGTGCTCGAGGTGGTGGCCAAGGACCACACGCAAGCCGTGGCCGCGATGAAGGATGCGCTCCTGCACCCGGAATACGGCCTCTTCAAGGGCAAGATCGAGGTCGACGCCGTCGGCCACCGGGTGGTTCATGGCGGCGAAAAGTTCTCGAACTCCGCGCTGGTCACGCCTGGTGTGCGCGCCGCCATCGAGGAGTGCATCGCCATCGCGCCGCTGCACAACCCGCCCAACCTGGCCGGCATCACGGCCTGCGAAACCATCTTCCCCGGACTGCCGCAGGTGGCGGTTTTCGACACCGCCTTTCACCAGACGATGCCGCCGCACGTGTTTCTCTACGGCTTGCCGTACGAGCAGTACGAGAAGTTCCACATCCGCAAGTACGGTTTCCACGGCACCTCGCACGAGTACGTCGCCCGTCGCTGCGCGGACCTGATGAAGCGCGACTTCGAAAAGGTCCGCCTCATCACCTGCCACATGGGCAACGGTTCGAGCATCACCGCGGTCAAGAACGGCCACTCGTTCGACACCTCGATGGGACTGACGCCGCTCGAGGGCGTCGTCATGGGCACGCGCACCGGCGATATGGATCCGGCGGTGGTGCTGCACATCATGGACAAGCAGAAGCTGTCGCCGCAAGAAATGAACAGACTGCTCAACAACATGAGCGGCGTGAAGGGCATTTCCGGCATCAGCAACGACATGCGCCAGATCATGGAAAAGGCCGAGGAGGGCAACCATCGCGCGCAGCTCGCGCTCGACATCTTCGCCTATCGCATCGTGAAGTACATCGGCTCTTACGTGGCGGCCATGGGCGGCGTGGACGCCATCGTGTTCACCGGCGGTATCGGCGAGAACTCGGTTGCCCTGCGTGCGAAGATCCTCGAACCGCTGGCCTTTCTCGGCGCCGAGTTGGATCCGGTGCGCAACGGGTCCGACGCCAAGGAGAAGGTCATCACCCGCGATGGCTCGCGCATCGCGACCTGGGTCGTGCCCACGAACGAAGAACTGATGATCGCCAAGAAGACGAAAATCACCGTCGAGACCTCCGACGACGCTGAATAGGACTCGGTCTTCGGCGCAAATGCAGGACTCATCGCAGTGCCGGCATCGCGCTGCGCGAAGAGTCGGATGCGTACCGGCGAGGCGAGCTGTGTTAGCCCGGGAGGGTTTGGGAAGCGACCGAGGGATTCCATGACCCGCGTAGGCGAAGGCGAGCTATGCTCGGCGGAGCCAGAGCGCGGGAAGGAATGGGAACCTTTGGAGGGTTCCCGTATGATGGCGGCGGTTCCCATGACCCGCGTAGGCGAAGGCGAGCTATGCTCGGCGGAGCGAGAGCGCGGGAAGGAATGGGAACCTTTGGAGGGTTCCCGTATGATGGCGGCGGTTCCCATGACCCGCGTAGGCGAAGGCGAGCTATGCTCGCCGAAGCCAGAGCGCGGGAGGGTTTGGGAACCCTCCCAGGGTTCCCATCACCAAAGAAAGGACCGATCCGTGGAACAGAAGGATATCGAGCAGACACTGGTGCTGATCAAGCCCGACGCCCTCAAGAACTCCTTGACCGGCTACGTGCTGTCGCAGCTCTCCGAGTTCCACACCGGGTTGCGTTTCGCGGGGACGAAGATTGTCCACGTCAGCGGCATGCTGGCCAGCGAACACTATGCCGAGCATCGCGGTAAGTTCTTCTTCCCCTCGCTGCTCGACTATATCCAGGGTCGCCTGCACTACGCCAAGGAGCCATGGAAGCGCCGGGTGATCGCGGTCGTGTACCAGGGCCCGCGCGCCGTGGCCAGGGTGCGCGAGCTGTGCGGCCCCACCAACCCGCACGTGGCGCGCGACAAGCAGCCTGGCTGCATCCGTTCGCTGGGCACGGTCGAGGTGCTCAAGGATTCGGAGGGCAAGGTCCTCGGCGAGCGCATGGACAACCTCATCCACGCCTCGGCCAACGCGGCCGACGCCGAGCGCGAGATCAAGCTGTGGTTCAAGCCCGGCGACATCCCGCCCGCCATGCACCCCTATCCGACCGAGGCGAGCAAGCTCCACTACTACTTCAAGGACGGCAAGCTCCACGACACCTACGACAGCGGCCGGATCTGCGTGCTGGCCACCGGCGACCTCGGCTGGAAGTCCGATCTCGATGCTCTCGGCCACCTCTTGCGGGGCGAACCTTCGGCCGTCCCGGTCGAGTCGGTGGTGGCCAAGTATCTCATCAACGAGCATCAGGAAACCGAGTAGGGCGGCCGGCCTTATTGAACAGGGAGAACACAGAGGACACAGAGGAAGAAGGGGGGCGGATCCGAGATCCGAAAATCCCTTCTTCTCGGGCCTCTGTGCGCTCCGTGTCCTCGGTGTCGAATAATCCGGATCCGTCACGGCCGCCGCGCCCGGTTTGCGAGCGGTGCTTCCGGCCGCTCTCGGTCTGCTTCTGTGCCAGCCTCACGCCCATCGCGACCAAGACCCGGGTGGTGATTTTGCAACATCCGCGCGAACGCGACGTCGGCATCGGCACCGCGCGCCTCGCACGCCTGGGGCTTGCCGGGGCGGAGCTTCGTCGCGACGTCGATTTCAGCGGCGACCCGGTGGTGCGCCAAGTCCTGGCGTCGGGAAACGCATGCCTCCTGTTTCCAGGACCGGGCGCCATCGACGTCGAGACGGCGGACTTTTCGACGCCCATCACCCTGGTGGTGCTCGACGGAACCTGGACCCAGGCGCAGAAGCTGCTCAAGACCAACCCTGCCCTGGCCGCGCTTCCCCGCCTACGCCTGTCGCCACGCGCGCCGAGCCTGTACGGCCAGATCCGCCGGGAGCCTGCCGCCCACTGCGTGGCCACCATCGAGGCCATCGCCCACGTGCTCGGCTATCTGGAAAAAGATCCCGGCCGCTTCGACGAATTGCTGCGGCCCATGGCCGCCATGGTCGAGCGCCAGCTTCATTTCGTCACCGAGGTCGCGAGCAACCGCCATCGCGTCGCCGCCATGAAGCGCGCGCCGCGCGATCCCATCCCCACGCGCCTGCGCCAGCGCCCGGCGGACGTGGTGTGCGTGCAGGGCGAGGCCAACGCGTGGCCGCGCATTCATCCGGATCGCAGTCCTCCCGAAACCGTGCACTGGCTTGCCAGGCGCATCCCCGGCGGCGAGTCGTTCGAATCCGTGATCGCCCCGCGCCGCCGGCTGGCTCCCTCGACCTGCCATCACATCCGGCTATCCGCCGAGACCCTGGCCGCGGGCGAGTCGTGGGAATCCTTCGTCACCCGCTTCCGGTCCTTTCTTCGCCCGAGCGACGTGCTCGCGAGCTGGGGCGGGTTCTCGCTCGCGACCCTGGCCGCCGAGGGATTTTGCGCCGAAAGCCATCACTTCGACGTGCGCCTGATCGCCCGCAGAGCGCTCGCTCGCCGCCCCGGCAGGGTCGAGGAGTGTCTGGCCGAAATGGGCCTTGCCCCGCCGCCGCCTTGGACTGCCGGCAGGGGCGGACAGCGCATCGCCAGCCTGTGCGCGGTGGTCGAGAGACTATGCGACTGGCCGAGCCCTGTAGCTTATGATCGGAAAAGAGGGTGATCGAATCGCCCGGGCTGCGACATTATTGGGCGGTGGAATTATGCGCCAAACCAAGTCAACCTTCGGGTCCTGGAAATCGGTTCCTCTCGTCATCGCGGTCTGCTGCGTGGCACCCTCGTGCTCATCCCCGACCGAGAGCGGTTCCGGTGGCAGCGGTGGCAGCGTGAATGGCGGTGCCACGACGACTGGCGGCTCAGCTACGACACCGGGTGGCGGCGGTGGCACGAGTGCTGCCGGTGCGGGCGGGAGCGCTGCTGGCGGCGGCTCGGGCGGTGTTAGCACCGGCGGGGCCGGTGCTGCGGGCGGTTCCACGTCGAGCAGCGGTGGTTCGATAGGCAGTGGAGGCGCGAGCTCGACGGGGGGCTGGATCAGCACCGACGGCTCGGCTGGACGAGAGGGCGGCACCGATAGCGCGCAAGCTGGCGGAAACGGCGGGATCGGAACCGCAACCGGCGGCAAGATTGGCAGCGGCGGTAGCACGAACGCGGGGGGCAGCGCGAGCACTGGCGGCACCATCGCGACCGGCGGCACGGGTGGTGGTGGCGGCAGCATGAACACTGGCGGCAGCTCGAACACGGGTGGAGCCAACGGGACCGGCGGGAAGCCCGGTAGCGGCGGCAGCACGAGCGCGGGTGGCACGACTGGCACTGGTGGCTCCGCGGTGTGTGCCCCGGGAATTACCCAGACCATCACCGTGGCGAAGGACGGCAGTGGTCAATTCACGACCGTGCAAGCGGCCGTGAATTCGATCGCGAGCGGCAGCTCCACGCACACGCGCATCGACATCAAGGCCGGCACCTACACGGAGAAGCTGACCATCGCCAGCCGTACCAACCTGTGCTTGGTCGGGGCCGGCGCGACGACGACGATCCTGTCCTACGGCGATAGCAACGCTTCGGTGGGCAGCACGAGCGGCAGCGCGAGCGTCCTCATCAGCGCGAACGACTTTTCGGCGGCCAACTTGACGATTCAGAACACCTATGGTTCGGGCTCGCAGGCGGTGGCGCTGCGCACGACTGGGCAGCGGCAACAGTTCCTCGATTGTCGCTTCGTCGGCTATCAGGACACGCTCTACACGCACAGCGGCTCGCAGTACTTCAGGGACTGCTACGTGCAGGGCAACACGGATTACGTGTTCGGCGGCGCCACCGCGGTGCTACAGAACTGCGAAGTGCGCAACGTCGAGGGGGGCTCCGCCACCTCGGCACCGAACACGGATGCAAGCACGGCCTATGGCATCGTGTTTCTCGGCGGCAAATTCACGGCGGTGTCCGCGGTGAAGGCGAATTCGGTCGCGCTCGCCCGCCCTTGGGGCGCCGATGGATTCGCGGCCTTCCTGAACGCCGACCTGGGGTCGCACATCGCCGCCGCGGGGTTCGTGGAGATGTCGGGAAACCAGCCGCAGAACGCGCGCTTTCACGAGTATGGCAGCACGGGCAGCGGCGCCAACGCCTCGTCGCGTTCGTCGTACCAGCTGACCGCAAGTCAGGCGGCCAGCTACACGCTCGCGAACATCTTCGGAAGTTGGACGCCGACGTATAGCCAATAACCTGTCACAGATGGTGTTCTCCACCCACCGCGTGGGCGCCGGCGATGTGCTGGGTCAGCCAGGTCTTGGCCGACGCCACCGCGCGTTCGAGGGGTTCGCCGCGCGCGAGGTCTACGGCGATGGCGGTGGCCAGGGCACAGCCGGTTCCGCGCGGACTCGGACCGGCGATGCGGGGGCTCGAAAAGATACTCTCCCCAGCGGGCGAGAGTAGCACGTCCGTCGCTTCGCCTTCGAGGTGGCCACCCTTGACCAGGACCGCCGCGACGCCGAGGGCGCGCAGGTCGCGGGCCGCCGCGCGCGAGTCGGATTCGCTGCGTACCGGCCGATCGAGGAGCCAGGCCGCCTCGTCCAGGTTGGGCGTGAGCACGGTCGACCTTCGCGCCAGCGCCAGGATCGATGAACGATCGCCATGGTAGAGGGGATCTCCCCGCGATGTTCTCAGCACCGGATCGAACACGACGGGCCCGGGATAGGACGACAGGGCCGCCGCGATGGCCCGCGCGATGGGTTCGGTTGCCACCATTCCGATCTTCACGCAGCTGCCTGTCGTGCCGACTCTCGCCAGGGCGGCCACGAGGGCGGTCTGCACTCGGTCGGGCGCGCGTGGCTCGACGGCGAAAGCCGAGGGCGAGCCTTGTTCGGTCCAGGCCGTGCCGACCACCACGGGGCGCGCGGAAAGTGCGACGGCCGTCAGCAGATCGCGCGTCACGCCGGCCCCGGAGCCCGGATCGACACCTCCCACCAGACTACTTTGGCGGGGCGAACAAGATCGGTAGGTTGATGTGGGTTCATATGCTACTATCGCCTGTGTCGCGAATGACCCTGGGAACACTTGCACAGGTACTCGACTCGTGGGTAGTTTCACACCGGCATAAGGAAAAACGAAATGTTCCCGAGCTGATCGACGTCACGAAAGGAGCGAAGCTGGGACATTTCAGGATACAATCCCAAGTGAAGCCGTGGGGGTAGCGCTTCCGCAGCCGATTCCATTCGGCAAGTACACGCTGTTTGAACGCATCGGGCGGGGTGGTATGGCCGATGTGTTCAAGGCGCGGATCCAAGGCCCGGCGGGCTTCGAGCGAACCTTCGTCGTCAAGCGCATCCTGCCGCATCTCTCCGGCGATCCCTCGTTCACCAAGATGTTCATCGACGAGGCCAAGATCGCGGCCAAGTTGAACCACCCGAATATCGTCCAGGTCTTCGAGCTCGGCTCGGTGGACGACGAGTACTTCATGTCCATGGAGTACGTGCGCGGCCATGACTTGGCCGAAACCATGCGCACACTGTGGGCGCGCGTGGGGCCGCCGCGGGCCGAGTTGGTGTCATACATCGGTCGCGAGATGTGTCGTGCGTTGGCCTATGCGCATGATTTCACCTCCGACGATGGACAGTCGCTGGGCATGATCCACCGCGACGTCTCGCCCTCGAACGTCATGCTGTCCTATGACGGGGCGGTGAAGATTCTCGACTTCGGTATTGCCAAAGCCCTGGGCGGCGACAACGCCGACGAGGGCACCAAGAGCGGCACGCTCAAGGGCAAGTTCGCCTACATGGCTCCGGAGCAGACTGTGTCGAACGAGATCGATCGGCGCATCGACATCTTCGCCACCGGGATCGTCTTGCACGAGATCCTCACCGGACGTCGCCTGTTCAAGGGCGAGAACGACATGCAGACCATCGAGCGCGTGCGGCGCTGCGAGGTGGCGGCGCCTTCGCTGTTCAATCCACTGTGTCCGCCGCAGCTCGATCAGATCGTTCTGCAAGCCCTGGCCAGAAACCGCGATGAACGGTACCAGTCGGCCTCGGAAATGGCGGATGCGCTCGACGACGTGGTGTATGCGTCCCGCTTTCAGGCCACCCACCTCTCGCAGACCATGCGCGGCCTGTTCCCGACCGAGGCAGGGGGAGACGGCCGGGCGGTCGGCGCACCGCGCGCGCCGCACATGCTCACCGGGTCGGTGAGCCCTTCGCGATCCAACACCGGCGTCTCCCGCAGCACCTCGAACGTGTCGAGACCCAACCCGACCGGCACCCGTTCGCCGACCGTGCCGCCCGTGGCTCAGACGGCACCGATCACCTCGGGCTCGTATCGACTCTCGCCCAGCCATTCCAACATCGTGGCGGCCCCTCCCACCGTCATGGGTTTCCTCACCCGACCCTTGATTGGCTCGGTCCCCGGCTGGGTCGGGGTGGGCCTGCTCCTGCTGCTCGGATTCGCCTTCGTGGGCGGGGCCATCTGGACGCTGCGCGGACCGGCGGGCGGCGCGCTGGCGCCGGGGAACGCGATTCCCAAGATCATGTTTCTCGACATCGCCTTCCAGTCGAGTCCCATCGGGGCCGACGTCTATATCGTGGGCAGCAACGAATACCTCGGCCGCACGCCTTTCCGCCGCAAGGTAGAGTACCGTGACGACCGCTCCACCTTCGTCGTCTTCCGCTTGATGGGATATATGGAGATGACCAAGGAACTACGGCCCGACTTCAATGGCAGGGTAACCTTGCAGCCGCTGACTGCGCCGCCGGCTCCGCCGCCGGCTCCACCCCCTGCGTACGTTCCGCCTCCGGTCGCGCCGGTGGTCGCGCCTCTTCCCACGCCGGCGGGCGCGCATCCGCGCCAGCGATCTCCGACGTCCGGGCGATTGAGGCACGGCGGAAGCAGGGGAGACCCATTCGAGCGGGCCAGGCCCGCCACGTCGCATGGCAAGGTCCGCGGCAAGGGTGCGGGCAAGGATCGGCGCGATCCTTTCGATGGTCCCGCCGGCAACGCGCTGCCCGAGGGGCCCAAGGCGTCCCCATTCCATTAGCGGAGGCCTGCGCTCGTCGAGATGTTCAAGGGTCGTCGTGTCGCCGTCGTCGTGCCTGCCTTCAACGAGGCGGACAAGATCGCGCGCACCCTGCGCTCGATTCCCGGGTTCGCCGACCACGTCATCGTCGTGGACGATGCCAGCGCGGACGGGACGGGTCGCATCGCACAGCGCAGTCAGCGCCGTGGTCTGGTCGTGCTTCGCCACGATCGCAACCGCGGCGTAGGGGCCGCCATCGCCACCGGCTACGCGGCGGCCCTGGAGGCGGGCGTGGACGTGACGGCGGTGATGGCGGGCGATTCGCAGATGGATCCCGCCGATCTGATGGTGCTCATCGAGCCGGTGGTTTCCGGGCGGGCGGACTACGCCAAGGGCAATCGTTTCGCGTGGCCGGGCGTCTACCGGGTGATGCCCGCCTCGCGAGCGGTCGGCAACCTGGTGCTATCGCATCTTACCCGCCTGGCCTCGGGCTATGGCCAGGTCTTCGACTCGCAATGCGGATATACCGCCGCCAATCGCCGGGCGCTGTCCATCATCCTGTCGGGCGAGGTGTTTCCCCGCTACGGCTACCCCAACGACATCCTGTGCCGGCTGGGCGGGCAGGGTGCGCGCGTCGTCGACGTGCCGGTACGCCCGGTGTATGGCGCCGGCTGGCACTCCGGGATTCGCATCCGGCGCGTGGTGGCGCCGCTTCTGGGCCTGGTTCTGCGTGGCATCGGCGCGCGCGTTTTGCGCGCGATCCAGCGCCGGATCTTGGGATCGAGATCTGTGGTCATCCCGGAATCGCCGCCGTCGTGATTGGGGTTCTCACAACCTCGTACCCACGCTTTCCCGACGACGGCGCGGGGGGCTTCGTGCGCGAGCGCGTGCGTGCGCTCATCGCCGAAGGACACGCGTTCGAGGTCCTGGCCGCCGGCGGACGCGAGGGGGCGCGTGCCGACGACGGCATGGTGACCCGTATCGGGGCCGGCGGTCTATTCTACGAGGGGGGGGCACCCGAGGCTTTGGAAGCACCCGAGCTCGTGTCGAGGATGCTGGCTCTCGGACAAGCCACGCGCTTCTCCCTGGCGATGCTGCGGCACCTGGCGCGGCGAGGGCGCCACTGGGACGCAGTGGAGAGTCACTGGCTCGTGCCTTGCGGCGTTCTGGCCTGCGCGGCCTTGCCTGGGATGCCCCATCGGGCACACGTACACGGCGGCGATGTGTTCCTGCTCGCGCGGCTGCCCTGGGGTGACAGTTTGGGGCGAGTCCTTTGTCGCCACCGGCCCACGCTGGTCTTCGCCAGCGCTTCCCTGCGCGAGCGATTTTCCGCGCTCCTCGGTTCATCGCCGGAAACCTTCGGAGCGCGGTGTCTGACGGAACCCGCGCCTTTCGACGCGTCGGTGTTCCGTCGTCGTGGAGAAGAAGACGGCAGGCGCCTTCATGTCGCGCCCGGTCTTCGCGCGCCCGCGGTGCTGGCGGCCGGGCGGCTCGTGCCCATCAAGGGATTCGACGTTCTCGTGGCGGCCCTCGGCCGCATTCCTCGGACCACGCGGCCGGCACTGGTCATTGCCGGCGAGGGGCCGGAGAGGGCGCGCCTGGCGAGACAGGCGATCGAGGCGGGCGTGGATCTGCGGCTGCCTGGATTTCTCGGGCAGAGCGTGCTCGCCGAATGCATGCGCGCCGCGGATGTCTTCGTCCATCCCTGTCGGACTCTGGCCAGCGGACGGCGCGAGGGTATGCCCCTCGTGGTGCGCGAGGCCCTGGCCTGCGGCCTGCCCACGATTGCCTCGGCCAGCGGCGGACTGTGCGAAATGCGAGGCACGGAAGGGCTGGCGCTCGTCGACGCGGAGAATGCGGCCGCCCTGGCCGTGGCCATCGCGCGGGCATTGCGCCTGGCCGCGTGAGCGGGCGTGGCTCGATGTGCGCGCCGACGGTGAAGCCCTATTCCAGCGTGTACTGGTAAAGCACGCCCCCGCCCATCTGCAGAAACTGGACATTCACCGCGGCCGGCCTGACTGTCACGCGAGCCCAGCCGGACTCGAGCCAGGATTGGGCGTACCCGGTTTGACTTTGCGAGAACATCCAAGGGGCCCCGGCGCTACCCGGCAGGGTGTAATGAATGCCGTCCACTTGCATGTCGGTGAAGACGTGATCGTGGCCGTAGAAGAAAATCTGTACGCCGTACTCGAGCATCAACTGATGCACCTTGGCCTGCTCGCCAACGTAGGCGGCCTGGCCACCGCCACGACCATAGGCCGAGTCAGCGTCGTCACCGGCGGCTCCCCCGACGGTATGGTGGATGAAGACGAAGCGCCACTTGGAGGTAGCGTTCGTAAGCGTATTCTCGAACCAACTGAACTGAGCGTCTCCGAGCGTCCAGTCGTCCGGTACCCCGGGATCGTAGCTGAGCAGGTGCGGGGTAGGGGTGTAGCTCATCACATTGAGGACGATGAACAGGGCGTCTCCCCAGGTGAACGCGTAGTAGTCCTGGTTGGGACTGCCTCCCTCCGGGTAGGTCGTCGGGTTCGGGCCGGGCACGTAGAGCAAGCGCTCTTGCATGGACCGCGCGATTTCGTCCGCGGTGTAGCAGCCGTTCTCCCCCTCCCAATTCCCGATGGTGGCGTAGTGGGTGGTGTGGCCGAGGGTGTCGCCGAGCAGGGTACGATAGTTGAGGTAGGCGAGGCGAGTGATGGATCCATCCGGGGGCGGATCGTTGAATCCGTACTCGTGGAAATCGAGCATGTCGCCCAGGTTCACCATGAAATCCGGCGCGGCCGATCCCACTTCGGCGCTGATCGTCTTGAGCGTGCTCGGTGTCCCCTGGTTCGAGAAGTTCAGATCCGATCCGATGTGGCTGTCCGTGATGAGCGCGAAGGCGAACGAATCGCCCGCCAGGCGTTGGGTGACCACGCTGCCCGTGTAGATTGGCGTGTCGCCGCCCGGAAGCGGCGCCAGGATTTCGTATTGGTAGCGAACGCCGGGGCCAAGCCCCTCGAAGTCCCATTGGGCGATATCCGCAGCCGGATTCTCGGGCACGACAAGGGCTCCCCAGGTGGTCGTGCCTTGGGCGCGAACGTGCGCCCGAAGCAGCGATGGATCGCCCTGGTTTACGATCGCGTTGAGAGCGAAGCCATGCACCGTGGGAGCGAACGGCAGGGGAGAGCCGAGCAGGCTGATTTCGCTGTCACCTGTCTCGCCCGCCGCTTCCCCAGACGAGGCTTCTCCGCTCGCGTCCGGCCCGCTTCCGCCGCCACCGACGGCGGCGTCCTCTCCGCTCCCACCCGGCGCCGAATCAGGGGAGTACTGGCCCAAGCCGCCACAGGCAAAGAGCGCGAGGGCGCCCGCGGTGGTCAGCAGCAGACCGAGGCGTTGCGAAATCAACCGCCGATTCTTGTAAGGTGCACTTGCGTCGAACGTCATTGGCTCGTGTTGTTCGCCGAGGATCTCTGCTCCAGAGGCAACCAGCCTACCCTCTCGCGGTTCGAAGGTCGACCGCGAACGACAGTGCCGGAAGATGATTGGCATTCCCGAATGGCTCCGGTCGACCCGGCGCGAGAAAGTGGACAAGACCGGTCCGAAATAGCCTTCCCTCGTCCCGGTGCTCCGCTGGTCTGACCGGCGGGCGAAGTTCAAGCTTCATCACGACTTCCCGCATCGTGGCGGGCTTCCTCGCCTTTGCCGGCGGGTCTGATACCCTGGCGATGCTGATGGCGAGCAAGAATCACGCGACCAGACTTTCCGTGATCGTCGTCGTGCGCGACGTGGAGGATTCCATAGGACGCGAGGTGCGTCTGCTGGTCCGACACCTGCGCGCGCGTGGCCTCTCCTTCGAGATTCTCGCGACCAGCGACGGCTCGCACGATACCAGCCTTACCTTGCTGCGCTTCATGAGCGCGGACATCCCGGAGCTGTCCGTGCTGGGCATCGCGCGCAGCGGGCGGGCCTTTTGCCGCGCGGTCGCGCACGCCCGTGGGGATGCCGTGTTGCTGTGGGAAGCGGATCGCGGCAGCCCCATTCCGCACGCCATCCTAGGTTGGGCACTGTCGCGGCTTTCACGCAGGGCCGCGGTCGTGGTGCGTGGTCGCTTCGTGCTGGCCGGTCGGTTACGCGCCTTGCCGGTCCTTCTCGCAACCAGCGGGCGAGGCGAGGCCTACGAGGCGCGGTTCGAACGTCGGGCCGCCCAGCATGGGCTCGACCTCGAGATCGTGGGCCGGCGATCGCGGCGGCGCGGACTGATCGCGCCGGTCCTGCGCATCCTGTCGGTGTGATAGCGGGTAAATCCTGCTAGATTTATCCGCGATGTCCATCCTGATCGCCATTTTGGGTCTTGCCCTTCTCATCGTGTTGCACGAGGCGGGGCACTTTCTCGTCGCACGCCTCTGCGGCATGCGCGTCGAGCGCTTTTCCATCGGCTTCGGCAGTGCCCTGGTTTCCTTCAAACGCGGCGACACCATCTACCAGATCGCGCCCATCCCCCTCGGCGGCTTCGTGCAAGTCACGGGCATGAACCCGCAGGAGGAGTTCGACCACGAGGATCCCTACGTGTACCCCAACCGGCCGCGCTGGATGCGCTTCCTGGTACTGGTCGCCGGGCCGGGGGCCAATTACCTGACCGCGATGGTGATCGGTTTCGCGGTGCTCTTGGCCTACGGTCAATACACCGGCACCACCACGGTGGACGAAGTGGTCAAGGGCAGCGCCGCCGAGGCCGTGGGGCTTCTCCCCGGCGACGTGGTGGCCGGCGTGGGGGGCAAGTCGGTGACCAACCCGGTCGATGTGACGCAAATCGTGCGTTCTTCGCAGGGCGCTCCCATCGCCATCGAAATCGTGCGCAAGGGCGCGCCTATCTCGCTTTCGGTTGCGCCCCGCAAGGATCCGTCCAGCGGCGTGTTCATGATCGGCGTTCGCTTCGGCCAGACCCGCGCGCGCGGGCCGTTCCTCGACGCCGTCAAGGAGGCCGTGGTCATGCCCATCGAGCTGTCGGGGATGCTGCTCAAGAACATCTGGGATCTCATCACGCGCAAGATCCACGGCGGGCTGACCGGGCCGCTCGGCATCGCCAAGGAGATGGCCGGCGCGGCCAAGCAAGGGTTGCTGAAGTTTCTCGAGATCCTCATCCTGATTTCCGTCGCGCTCGGCGTGTTCAACCTGTTGCCGCTACCGGGACTCGACGGCGGCCGGATCTTCTTCGTGGTCATCAACGCCGTGAGGCGCCGGGACATGAATCCGGCCATCGAGACCAAGATTCACATGGTCGGGATCATGGTTCTGCTCATGCTGCTGGTTGTGGTGACCTTCAACGACATCAAGGGCATCTTCTTCAAGAAGATGGGCTAGGTGTGTCTGGGGGCGCGGGAAGCCGGCCGGCCGTGCCGGCCGCGGACCACCGCGTGAGGGCAAGGGAGCCCTTCCAGGGTTCCCTTGCCGGATCTTCGAGCCGGATCCACCGCGGACTCGTCGGTGCGCGCGAATTGGTCGGCAAAGACTACCTGGCCGATGCGCGCCTTCGGCGCGAGTACGACAGCGAGATCGCGCCGCGCACGATTGCAGCTCTGGAGAACATCGTTGCCCGCATGGCGGTACCCGCCCCGAGCCGGGTTCTCGACTTCGGGGCTGGCACCGGCGCGGTCGGGAAGGTGATCCGCGCGCACTGGCCGGACGCGGAGTTGGTGGCCGTCGACAAGGTTCCCGGCCCGGGCATTCTACGCGCCGACGTTACCCGCGCGGCGCGACCGCCGGGTGTGCAAGGACGCTTCGATCTGATCGTGGCCGCCCACCTGCTCAACGAGCTGTCGCTGGATTTGGACGGCCGCGCGCGCCTGGTGCTGGGCTGGTGTCGCGAATTTCTGGAAGACCATGGCGTCTGTATCCTCATCGACCCCGCGCTACGTCAGACCTCGCGCGACCTTCTCGGCGTGCGCGACCGCCTGATCGCGGCTGGCTTGTTCGTGATTGCGCCTTGCCTCTGGCCGGGTCCGTGTCTGGCGCTCGTGCGCGCGCGCGATTTCTGCCACGCCAGTGTCGGGCCGATTGCGCAGGGCCGCTCGCGCGTCGACTTCAGCTACCTGGTGCTGCGCAAGCAAGGCACGCCCAGCGTGGACACCACCCTCTTCCGCATCGTGAGCGATCCGATGAAGGACAAGGGGCGCTTGCGTTTCTACGCCTGCGGCCCCGCGGGCCGCCTTCTCATCACGCGGCTCGACCGCGATCGTTCGCCAAGCAACGACCTGTTCGACGAAGTCCAACGCGGCGCCATGGTTGGCATCCAGGGCGCCGTCGCGCGGTCGGACGGCCTGCGCTGCGCGCGCGACACCCGGATCGTGCGAGCGCAAGAACCCACTTTTCCCTGACCGATTCTGCACCCAATCGGCGGCGCGCCCGGGACTGCTGGCGACTGTAAAACCGGCAGCGAGTGTGCGACAACGGATGCATGCTCGCGATTTCGGTCGCATGCTTGTGGACTGCGGCAATGACCGTTCAGGGCGAGTCGGTTTGCCCGCGCCCGGACGAAGTGGCACGCGCCCTCGACCCGCTGCTGGTGCCGGGCGATCGGGGCGCCATCCATGGACGCGCAGAGCTTGTACCCGACGGACCCTCTCTTCGCCTGCGGCTCTTGCGGCCGGACGGCACACTACTCTCGGAAAAGAGGCTTTCTGCCGAGCCGTCATGTGCGGCCATGGCCGAGACGGTGGCCGTGGTGTTGGCGGCGTGGGTTGCGCAACTGCAGGCGGATATGCCCTATGCGTTCGAGATGCCACCGCGCGTGGACAGGCAAGTGGATGCCGAGCAGCCGGTGATGGCCGCCGCACTTCCGCCCGCACCGGCGGCACGCCGGTGGAATGGAACCGTAGGTTGTGGGGGAAAGACCGCACTTGGCGCGCACGCTCGGGATGCGCAGGTGGATCTGCAGACGGGCGTGTCGCGAGGCGATGGCTTTCCTGGAACCGGTGGAGGGGTGACGGGTGGCAACGGGGGCGCGCTAGCCGGCGGATATTCCGGTGAAATGTTCGGTGGCGGAGGCGCCGCGGGCAACGCAGGCGGCGGCGTGGCAGGAGGGATAACGGCTGGCGGAAGTGCCGGCACAGCGGCTACCGGCGGCGTGGCAGGCGCCGGTGCTGGTGGCGCAGGCGGTGGTGGCGGTAGTTTGGCAACGGGCGGAAGCACGGGAATCAGCCTCGGCGGAAGCGCCGGTCGAGTGGCTGGCGGGAGCTCTGGTAGCACGGCTACCGGCGGTGTGGCAGATGCCGGTGCGGGTGGTGCGGGTGGAAAGACGACAGGACCAGGCGTCGACGGCGCGGCTGCCGATGGGCCGCCGCACTGGCGCGAGAGCTCGGACACTCTGTGCACCGGATTCCAAAATCTCCGTCCATTGCGGCGAGCGTGTGGAGCGACGATCGCGGTGTCTTTGCCCTTATACCGGACGGCGACAATCCGGTTTCGATTTAGGCCAACAGCGGAACGGGGTGGCGCACCTACTTCCGCTGGCCCCAGGGCACGCAATACTTCACTGGGGGGATTCGTGGAATCGTGGACGGTCCTTTGGTCGCTTTCGGCAATTTCCCATGCGCCATCCAGTTGGTCGACGATGGCGGCGCGCACTGTAGCGGTGCCTCTGCCACTATCGCCGATCTGTTCGTCGTGAGCCCGACACTCGCGTATCTACCGCGACATCCTTCTGAAATTCGACGGCGAGCTGTGGACCCAACTTGGTGCCCCCCTTCCTTTGGGTGGCATGTTCGACGCAAAAGGCCTGTGGGCGGATGCCTCGACCATCGTGGTCGTTGGCAGCAACGGACAGGTTGCCGTGGTTGAGGACGAGCAGACACCCGTGGTGCTGCCAGCACCGGCCGCATCGAATATCCTGGCTACCTGGGCATTCGGCGCGAGCGACATCTGGGTTGGCACCGAAGCTCCTGAGCTGTACCATTACGACGGTTCGCAGTGGTCGTTCAAGGCCTCGCTACGCCCAGGGAGGGGCGTGACCTCTGTGCGATTGTGGGGCCATGATGGGCACCTGTTCGTCGTCAGCAATCAGCTTTTCGCCGAATGGGATGGTTCTCAGCTTCGCAATCTCCTGCCGGCCGAGGCGGACCCGATTTCATTCACCGACGTGTGGGGCAATTCCCTGACCGAGGTCTTCGCGACCGCCGTTGGCTCCGACACAGAGACTCTGGGCTGCAGCGCCTTTCAAGTGTGGTGGTACGACGGAACTGCGGCACGGCCGATGTGACAGTGAGTGATCGGTATAAAGGGCCTCCAGGCGTGTTGGGGGCGGCAGCAGCCCGTACTATCCAAGAAATCATCATCGTCCTGATCTTCGTGTAGCCCCAGCCCTCGGGGGATGAACCAGGCCGACTGTTGGGCGGCCAGTGACTCGATCGCGCTCTTCCGCTCATTCTATCGCGCACACACCAGGCGACGCAGTGCAATTGGACCCGCAGGCGCAGATCTTCATGAGGTAACAGAAGTGGCCAACCAGACAATCGCCGTTCGTATAGCATTGGGAGCTGCTGGGAGCCGTCACGCAACGGCCCTTCGTGAAGCCTAAGGCCCCGATGCAGCGCCCGCCATCAGCGCAATCCGCGTTCACCTGACAACAGGCCTCACCCGTTGGCAGGCACGTGCCCGGTTGGTTGGCTGCAAAGCATTCAGCGTCGCACGCGCAAGTGACCGCCGAGACGCACAGCGCATCTTGCGGACAATCGAGGTCGTTGTAGCAATTGTCGCTCGCTGGCGTTGGCTCGCACCTACCAAGTCTGGAGGTGAGGTCGTCGGGGTTCCCCGCACATGAATAACCTTGCGGGCAGTCCGCGCCGAAGCCGCAACACGCGGGCACAATCCCGGTGCCGCCATCAGCCGTGCCACCAGCACCCATCGTCCCGCCAGTCGTTCCAACTCCGCCGCCACCCGTGACACTGGCACCATCCATGCCTCCTTGGGCGCCCGTGCCCCCCGTGCCTGAAGCGGTGCCGGCGGCACCTCCCGAGTACGACGCCATCATACCTCCGGTGGCCTTGGGGCTGTCGGGCGTAAACTCCTTGTTGGTATCACCGGCATCGTCAGCCTTGCTGTTGCCTTTGCCGGCGCACCCTGCGGTCAACCCTAGCAAGCCAAGCAGCGCCCAAAACGCAAACACAACAACCGTCTTGGACTCCATGGATTCCCTCCTTCCCTATCACATCGAACCTTCGGCGCATAGTCCGAACAAGTGACCGTAATCGGTATAAAGGGCCTCCGGGCGTGTTGGGCGCGGTAGTAGCCACGCGGCTCTGCCAGAAGCGTGGTCCGCGGGCCGGGGCCATGGCCGGCGCTTCCGGCGCCGACGTGGCTTGCCGCATGTGAGGAGAAGCCACCGTCCTCGACGCACAACGGGCGCACGACCTTGGGGCCATCTGAGGTGGGCAAGACGAGATGGTGAGCGGTTTGCGGCACAGCCCGGGACCGGCGGGCGGCAGGCCAGCGACGGCGGCCCACGCCGCCGAACGGGCAGCAGTCGGCACCGCGGACAGCCCGAACTGAGGCACCACGCAAAATATTCACGAAATCGTCTACAATCCCCAAGGGGTACGGATGACCACGCAGCTCACACAGGTGGCGGTCTTGCTCGCGATGCTGGCGATGACCGGCGGTCCGGTGGCCGCGCAGGCGGCCGAGCGAGCAGCGGCGGAGGCGGCCACCGCGAAGTCGGACGCCGCTGCGCAGCCCCGGGACAAACACAAGAAAAGGGCGCACACCGCTGGCGAGCGCAAGAGCAAGAATGCCGGAAGCCCAGCGGCGATGGCGGAAGTCGCGGCCAAGGCTGCTGCTGCGGAGGCCGCGGGCCTGGCCCCGCCGACGCAGGATCTCCCGAAAAAGAAGCAAGCCGAGGGTGAGGCGCCTGCGGACTCTGTTGGGAAGCCGAAGGACGCCGTCGCGAGCCGGCCCGAGGCGACCGCGAAGGAACCCGAGAAGGCGGATGGAAAGCCAGAGACGCCCGCAAAAAAAGTTGGCGCAGCCGCGAGGAAGGAGGCACGCAAGCACTTCCAGCGCGGGGTGGAGTTGCTCAACGACGAGCAGGTAGCGGAAGCATTGCTGGAATTTCAGCGCAGCTACGAGCTCAAGCCGCACTTCGCGGTGCTCTACAACATCGGGCAGGCACAGAGCGTGCTGGGCCGGCCGATCGAGGCCGTCGACACGTTCAAGCGCTACCTCGGCGAGGGCGGCAAGGACATCAAGTCCTCTCGACGCGAGGAGGTCGAGCAGGACATCGCCACCCAGACGGCACGTATCGCCACGCTGGAAATACAAACAACGCCGGATGGCGCCCTCATCAACGTGGATGGCCAGGACGTGGGCTTTGCCCCCATGCCCCTGGGCGTCCGAGTGCCCATCGGCGAACACACCATTTCGGCCACCGCCGAGGGGCACGACCCGGGAGAGCTGAAGGTGACCGTGGCAGGCGAGGACTATCGCGTGGTCCAGCTTGCCCTGGTCAGGCACGTGGAACCGCCCCCACCACTACCGCCTCCACCTCCGCAACCAGTCGTGCTCGTCACGGAGAAGCCCGTGAAACGACCTGTATCGACCGACATCACGACCGCCCCACCCCCTACCGAACCGGAATCACGCTCGGTCCGCCAAATGCGCATCGCGGGGCTGGTCACCGCCGGCGCAGGTGCTGCTCTGGCGGTGACCGGTGGGGGACTCTTGCTGAAGGCGGAGTCCGACCACAGCGCCGCCCTCAACCACTGCACCCCCAACTGCGACGCCAGCGCAGGCGCGCTCAAGAGCCGCGCAGATGGCTACCTGATGGCGTCCGAGGTCCTGCTCGTCACCGGAGGCGCCGCCCTGGTCACGGGCGGAACGCTCTATTTCCTCGCCCGCCATCGCAGCGGCGCTCCGGCCACGCAGGCCCGGGTGACGCCGGCGCTGGGTCCCGGTTTTGCCGGACTCTCCGCGAGGGCAAGCTGGTGAAGACTCATTTCATACTTTCACCCCTGATTCTCGTGGCCGCGCTGCTGGCCCTGCCCGCCGCTGTGCGGGCCGACGCCAAGGCCGAGGCGCGCAAGCACTTCGAGCATGCCAAAGAGCTGATCGAAGACGGTCAGATGGCCCAGGCGGTGATCGAGCTGCAACGCTGCTACGAGCTCATGCCCCACCACACCGTGCTCTACGATCTGGGGCAGGCCTACGTGACGATGGGCAAGCCGGTCGAGGCAACGGATGCCTTCGAGCGCTATCTCAGCGAGGGCGGAAGCGACATCCCCGCGGAGCGACGGGCGGAGGTCGAGAAGGAGATCGCGCGGCAGAGGGTTCGCATCGCCACGCTGGAGATCCGCGGCGCGCCCGCGGGGGCGGTGCTGCGCGTGGACGGGAATGTCGTGGGTGTGGCCCCGCTCTACACGCCGATCCGCATCGGCATGGGCAGCCACAGCGTGACGGCCACGGCCGACGGCTATCACCCGGCCGAGCAGACCGTGGTGCTGGTGGGAGAGGATCGGAAGGTGGTGGATCTGAATCTGGCCAAGCTACCGCCGCCTCGGGTCGAGCCCGCGACGCCGCCCGCGCCCGTGCAGGTCTTCGTATCACCGCCGCCACCCGTCCCGGTGGCTCCCGCGCCGGTGGTTGCCGAGACCGCACCGCCGCCCGAGGAACCCGCCGCCGCGTCCCCTCCAGGCTCCGCGCTGCGGGTGACCGGGGTGGTGGTCGGAATCGTGGGCCTGCTGGGTCTGGCGAACGGGGGAATCTGCGCCTACCTTTCGAGCCAGCGGCACGACCAGGCGGTCGACCAATGGCTCGCATACCACGATCAGGAGGCACGCTTCTCACAGTCCTCGGCCAAGTCCTTCGCGCAAGTCGCGACCATCAGCTTCATCGCCGGCGGCGTCCTGGCCGCGACCGGTGTCGTCCTGTACGCGGCCGCGCCCTCGGGAAAGGCGACCAGTGCCACTACCACCGCCAGCGTAGGCCCCGTGGCAGGCCCCGGGTTCGTGGGCCTGGCAACCGGAGGAACGTGGTGATGGCCGGCCGAATCACGTCGCGAATCTCGGGAGCGATCCTGGGGGGTGTCCTGGCGGCGTGCGGCTGTTCGGTGGGCGATTTTCCGGCCCGGCCGCCCATCAAGCCCGATCTGCCAGTGAGCTGCGCCAGCGGTTCCGGCGCCTGCGCGTGCGCCCCTGGCTACTACCGACATGACGGTGTCGTGTGCGACGTGGACACCCCCTGGCCGATGTTCAAGGGTGACCACATGCGCACGGGCCGCAGCCGCCTGCCCGGCCCCGACCAGCCCGCCGCAGCTCCGCTGTGGCGCAAGCCCATCGGAGCCAGCTCGGCGTCGTCACCGGTGATCGGTACCGACGGCACCATCTACGTGGGCGGCTCCGACTACAAGCTGCACGCCTTCAACCCCCTCGACGGCAGCGACAAGTGGCAGGCCCTGGTCGCCGCGGACGGGATCTCGGAATCGCCGGCCATCGGGGCCGACGGGACCATCTACTTCGGCTCGTGGGACGCCAGTTTCTACGCGGTGGATCCGGTGGGCGGCAAGGCGCGCTGGACCTTCGGCGTGGGCGAAACCATGCAGTCGTCGCCGGCCATCGCCGCCGACGGGACGATCTACTTCGGGTCGGACAACAACGGGCTCTTGGCCATCAAGCCCGATCGCACCCTGCTGTGGACCTTCACCGAGGGCGGCGGCGTGCGCAGCGCGCCTGCTGTCGGGGCCGACGGGACCATCTACGAGGCCACGGCAGGCGGCCAAGTCATCGCGGTGAATCAGGGCACGGCGCCGAGCTCACGCTGGAGCGTCGAGATTGGCGGTGGCGCCTTCGAGTCCTCGCCGGCCGTCGCGCCCGACGGCACAGTGTACGTCGGCGCCCCGAACGGGCATCTGTACGCGATCAACTCTGACGGGAACGTGAAGTGGATGTTCCCGGCCAGCGGTCCCGGTCACGGCGCGGCCACCTCGTCGCCCGCCCTGGGCGCGGACGGCACCGTCTACTACGGCAGCCCGGACGGCAACCTCTACGCGCTGACTCCATCCAGCGGGCAAATGAAATGGAAGTTCGCCACCGGCGGATTCGAAACCGGTGTCGCTCCCACCATCGACGTCAACGGTGTGATCTACGTGGGAAGCACGGACAGGAACCTCTACGCGATCAACGCGGCCGATGGCGCGAAGAAGTGGTCGTTCGACGTGGGCGGCCCCGTGACGTCAGCGCCCGCGATCGGCAGCAATACGACCATCTTCGTGGTCAGCGGCGACGGGAACCTGTACGCCATCGGGCCGTAGGGTATCGGGCGCCCCTGCTCCTACAGAGAGGGATACGCCCACTCCACCGAAGCCAGCGTGCGGAAGCGCGGGGTGCCGAGGGCGCGGGTCAGGCCCGGGGCGAACCCTAGCGATGCGGCCCACCCGCGGGGCAGTCGCCAGCGCGCCATCAGCAGCAGTTCCAGCGGACTGGTCGCCGTGGCGAAGTACGACTCGCCCTTGCTGAACACGGTGGAGCCGTAGATCTCCACGCCAACCAGCAGGCGCCGGTCGAGGCTCTGGTAACCCGCCGCTGCATCGAGAAGGAACTGGCTCCCCAGCCCCGCGCCGGCAAACGTGGTGCTGTGCGCGCGGTACTGCACGCCCAGACGGCCAGCATACGTGAACGGGCCCACATCACCGGCAACCGCCAGGCATGGCTCTAGCCGGACGGCGCCATCGCTGGCGTAGGAATCGCGGCCCGCGGACGGGATGAAGAAGCGCAGGCCGCCGGCCAGGCGCACGACACCGTCGGACCGCCGCCAGATGATGCCATCCGTGCTAGCCCGGATGTCGCCCATGTCGAGCCCGTGCGGGGCCACGTACTCGGTGTCATCGACGTAGAACGTGGAACCGTTCTGGTACAGGATCACGGGGATCGACAGGGCGAAGCGGAAGCGATCGAACAGCAGGATGCTTCCGCCTAGGTAAGCGTAGAGCTGATCGCTCACGAGCCCGGTCTCGCTTCCCGCCGGCCCGTAGAGCACGAGCGGCTTGCGTGCCCAATCGAGCACCAGGGCCAGCGTGACCTGCTTGTGACCTTCGTAGTGAAGCGAATCCGCCACTAGCCAGGTGCTGCCGGGGGCTGCCGGGTAGAAGCCATTGAGCGCAAATCTATCGGCCGGGTGGGTCTGGACCTGAGCCCTCGCCGGCGCCGTGAGCACGAGGGTCACCAGCGCGACGCCCAGACCTACTGCAATCCGGCGGCGCCTCATGACCGCCCTCCCTTCCGGTTGCGGCGGACAAGCCCAAAGGCCGCCGTCACCCACACGAGCAGCCAGGCCAAACCGCCGCCGGAACTGCCTTCCCTCGACAATGTGCATGCACACCCTCCGCCCTGGACTCCGTACAACTTTCCGTCGAGGATGTGCTTGTCCTGGCATTCGCCTTTCAGGCACGTCCCCAGCGAGCACACGTGCCCGTTGTCCTCGGTTCGATCGGGGGGACACTCGGCGATGAGGCCGTCGCAGGTTTCCGCGAAGTCGCACTCGTCGCTCTTGGCCTTGCGGCACACCGAACCCGCGGCACGCAGCTCGTCGACCGGGCAGGCCTTGGATACGCCCGTGCAGATCTCCTCCCTGTCGCAAGGACCGGCCGCCGGCCGGCAGACGGTGTCGGGGCCGAGCAGCTTGTCCTCGACCGGACACACCGGCGAGGCTCCCGTGCACGTCTCGGCCTTGTCGCACGGACCATCGGCCTTGCGGCACACGGTTCCGGGCGGGGACATGACGTCGTCAGGACAAGCGGGGCTGGTTCCCGTGCAGCTCTCCTCGGGATCGCACACGCCCGCCGATGGCCGACAGGTTAGTCCAGGGGGCTGGAGCGTGTCGAGCGGACAGTCATGAGATGAGCCGTCGCAGCTTTCCGCAACGTCACAGGCCCCAGCGGCTGGCCGGCACTCCGTGTCCCGGGGCAGGACCGCGTCTAGCGGACATGCGCGGGAACTGCCGTCGCAGCGTTCTTCGACGTCACATCCGCCGCTCTTCTCCCGGCAGATCGTCTCGGCCGGCTTGACGAGGTCGGCGGGGCACGCGGGGCTCGATCCGGTGCAGACCTCGGCCAGGTCGCACTCACCCCTGGCCGGATTGCAGGTCCAACCGGCGGGAAGGAACTGGTCGGGAGGACATACGTCATCGACCCCATCGCACACCTCGGCCTGGTCGCAGGCTCCGCTCGTCTGCCGGCACACCGTGCCCACCTTCTTGACATCGGCGGGGCAAGTGGGGGACCGGCCGGTGCATGCCTCGGGAAGGTCGCACTCGCCTTGGGTTGGGCGGCAGGTGATGCCGCTCATCACGAAGAGGTCGGCCGGACAGAATCGGATCCCTGCCGTTGCAGGTTTCCGGCGTGTCGCATTCGCCGTCAGCCGGCCGGCACACCGTGCCCGAGGCCACCACCAGATCGGCCGGGCATTCGTCGTGAGTGCCGTCGCAGTACTCGCTCCGATCACAGTCGCCAACCGACCGTCGGCAAATCGCTCCGCTACCCAGCTTCCCGTCCGGAGGACAGGTGACATCCTTGCCGCTGCACAGTTCCTGGGTATCGCAGGGCCCGGCCGCCGGCCGGCAAACGTGGTCGATGGCGTAGGTGGCGTCGGCTGGGCAGTCGGGGCCAAGGCCCGTGCAATTCTCTGGTTGATCGCAGGGACCCGCGGCGGACCGGCACAAAATGCTGGCTGGCTTGAACTCGTCCGCGGGACATTGCTTGGAGAGCCCGGTGCAGACCTCCGCGCGATCGCAGATCCCGCTGGCAGCCCGGCACTCGGTGCCCGCCGGAGAAGGCACGTCCTTCGGGCAGTCTGGTCCGAGGCCGTCGCAGGACTCGGCCAGGTCGCACTTGTCACTCGCGGGCCGGCATTCGGTTCCAACTGGCAGCACCTGATTGGCTGGACAGTCGCGGGACAGGCCCGTGCACGTCTCCGCAACGTCGCACTCGCCCGCCTGGGCCCGGCACAAGGTGGTCCTGGGAGCGAACACATCGGCCGGGCAAGCCACCGACGAGCCCGTGCAGGTTTCCGCCACGTCGCAATCGCCGGTCGCGGGCCGGCACACGGCGCCGGACGCCTTGAGGGCGTCTGGCGGACAGACCTTGGAGGCGCCGGTACAGTACTCGGCATCGTCGCAGTCTCCCGCCGAGGTCCGACACACGGTCCCGGCTTGCTTGAGCCAGTCGTTGGGACAGGCCGGCGTGACCCCATCGCACTTCTCCTCGACGTCGCAGTCGCCACCCGAGGCGCGACAAACCGTGCCGGCCGGCTTCTTCGCGTCGGTGGGGGGACACACCTTGCTGCTTCCGTCGCAAACCTCGTCCACGTCGCAATCCCCGGCGCTCGCTCGGCACACGGTGCCTCGCGGCTTGGGGACGTCGTTGGGGCAAGCAGCGCTCTGGCCATCGCACGATTCCGCCACGTCGCAATCGCCGGTCGCGGGCCGGCACACGGTTCCCGACGCGACCTTCGTGTCGTTCGGGCAGGTCGGACTGGCGCCTGTACAAGATTCGGCAAGATCACACGCACCGGCAGATGCGCGGCAGGCCGTCCCCGGTGGCTGGTAGGTGTCCATGGGACACGCTTTCGAGGCGCCGTCGCACACCTCGGCCTTGTCGCAGATCCCGTTGGCCGCGCGACATTGGGTGCCGGCCGCCTGCACGGCATCGGATGGACAGGCCGCGCTGTACCCCGTGCATGTCTCGGCGAGATTGCAGGGGCCGGTCGAGTTCCGGCACACGCTGCTCGCCGCCACGAAGGTATCGGCCGGACATGCCTTGCTGCTGCCGGTGCAAGTCTCGGCCACGTCGCACGGACCGGCCGAAGGCCGGCACACGTTGCCGGTCTTCAGGCCGTCAGCGGGACAGGCCGAGCTCGCGCCGGTGCAGGTTTCGGCCACATCGCAGTCCCCCGTGGATTCGCGGCATAGCGTGCCCGCACGCTTGAACACGGGGTTGCATCCTCCAGAACCGTTACAGGTCACGCCCTGGTCGCATTCACCCAGGGGGCACACATAGGGCGTCCCCGCGCAGGTGCCCTTGCCGTCGCACGCATCGTTTTGCGTGCAAGCCACACCGTCGTCGCACGTCGCGCCCTGCGGCCGGTTCTGGACCGTGCACTTGCCCGTCCCGTCGCAGACCGAGCTTTGCTGGCACGAGCTGGCGTTGCACTGGTAGTCCGTGCCCTTGCAGGCGCCTGCCGCGTCACAAGTGTCGCCGAATGTGCAGGCGTTCCCGTCGTTGCAACTCGTTCCCGGGTGGAACACCTGGGTGCAATTCAGGACACCGTTCGTGCACTGGCCCACCCACGACATGCAGGGATCGGTCGACACCGGGCAGGTCTTCAACGTGCCGCCGACGCAAGCACCACTGCCGTTGCAGTACTCGCCGGTAGTGCAGGAATTTCCGTCGTCACACGAGGTTCCCCAGGACTTGTACGACCGCGTGCAACCGCCCGTGCCGTTGCAGGTCACGCTGCTGTCACACTCCCCCAGCGTGCACTGGTAGGTGTTCCCGGCGCAGTTCCCATTGCCGTCGCAGGTGTCACCATACGAACACGGGTTGAGATCGTCGCAGGTCTTGCTGCCGGCCGGGACATTGACCGGCGTGCACACCAGAGTACCGTCGGCAGCACAAGATGCGGTTGCGTTCGTGCACGCGCTCGGCGCCGCGCAGGTCCTCAGCGTGCCCTTGCAAGTCTGCGTGGCCGAGTCGCACGTATCGCTCTGCGTGCAAGCCTGGCCATCGTCGCAGCTCACACCCGGCCGGAAGGTCTTCTTGCAGGTGAAGACGTTGGCGGTGCAATCGGCCGTGACGTTCCAGCAGGGATCGGTCGATGCAGCGCAGGTCTTCATCGTGCCCCCCACGCAGATCCGGTTGGGGCTAACGTCAGCGCCGATGCTGCCGTTGCAGGCTTCGTTCTCGGTGCAGTTGTTGCCGTCGTCGCATGGTGTTCCCACCGGCTTGGCGATGAACACGCAGTTGTTGGCGCCGTCGAACGACACCGCGGCCTCGCACTGGCTCGTGGCCCGGCAAGTGGTTTGAGTGCCCGTGCAAACGGGAGCCTGCCCCGAGGAGCAGGTGTCATTGAACGTCTGCGGATCGCCGTCGTCGCAAGGCACCGAGGGCGTGGGGACGGAGCACACACCGCCCGTGTCGCACGTGTAGCAGGCAATGCCCCGGCACGCGCTGCCCATGGGCATTTGAGTACACCGGCCCTCGAAGCCCGGCTGCGCGCAAGACGAGCACGGGTTTGCGCAGGGACTATCGCAGCACAAATGGTCCACGCAGTTGGGCGCCGTGCCCGGGCAGTCAGCGGCGGTGTCACACAGTTGGCCGCTCGTGGCGCTGTCCTCGGTATAGAGCTCGGCACTACCCGGGCCGCGCACCAGAAGGACCTTTCCGTTCGCCAGCAGGGTCAGGGTACCGTCGCTGCCGCTGGTGTTCGTCGAATTGGTCGTCAGCCAGGTGTCCTTAGGGAAGGAATAGAGAGTGCCGGCATAGGCATCGTTCTTCATGCGAAAGACGCTGCCGCTTCGCAGGCCGAAGAAATCCAGCGACAGGTCCGGTGGCTGCGCGGCGAAGACCTTGGACGCCCAGTCGCCCGTGCTTGTCCGGAAGAGGCTCGCGACCGGTGCCAAGGCGGACGCATCGGTCTGGTACACCGCCGAGCCCGTGACGAAGATGGTGCCATCCGGGAGCAAGGCCGAGTTCACCTGCTCGAAGTCGTAGGGGGCGGCCGGCGTCGACGACCACGTATGCGGTGACGCTGCTCCGAGCAGGCTCATCTGCCTGGCCGTCTTGGTATCCCCCACCGCGAGCATCCTACCGTTGGCCAGCGCGTGGAGGTTCTGGACCGAGTACAGGGACGGGGGCGCCGCGAGGTAGCTCCACCTCCCGGCCGAATAGACCTCCATCGTGGTCACCGCGGAGTCGAAGTTGCAGCCACCCGCCACCACGATGTCGCCTGTGCCGGGCAATACCGCGATCTTGATGCGGTCCGCGCACGTGCCCACGGCGGAGGCGCGACAGTCGTTCAGGGCGGGGATCGGGCCCCAGGTGCCGTTCGCGTAGCTAGTGGTCGACGATCGAACGGTCCAGCCATCGGTCCCACCGAGAACCAGCGCGCTACCATCGTTGAGCGTGGCCCCGGCGGCGAACATCCGTGACTCGGCCATGGACGAAGCCGCGGCCTTGAAGGTACCGCTGGTGAGTGAATAGACCTCGGCCGACGCGAGGGCCGTGCGTCCGGTTAGGGTGTAGCCGCCGGTGAGCAGAACCGTGCCGTCGTCGAGAGGGGTTGGCACGAAGCCGTCCGAGCCCGCGAGGCAGGGCAGTTGTTGCCACGCATTGGTGGCCAGGGAGTAGATCTCGGGCGGGCATGAGTTGCCACCAACCGCGAGCGCCTGTCCGCCCCCGAGCGCCGCGAGGTGTATCTCCACACTGGCGTTCGACTGCGTTTCCGAGCACGCGGGCGAAGCGGCCGCGCTCCAGGAGCCGCTGCCGGTCGCGGGGTTGTAGGTGAATATCTCGGCCCCCACACCGCGGTTGACGACGAGCAGGTGGGTCGCATCCAGCCATGCATGCCCGAAGCGCGTCTGGCTTGCCTGCATGGCCGCCCCCGCTGTCCAAGCATCGGTGGCCGGGTCGTAGATCTCGGTGGTAGTTGGACCGCCACCGATAGCAATGATCTTCCCGTTGGAGAGGGCGACCAGGGCGAAATCGGCGCGTGGGTAGAGCATGGGTGCGATGCTGGCGCCGAGCTTGGTGGTGTCGTTCCACTTCTGGCACGAGCGTTGCGGATCGGCCGGCGAGGTGCAGGATCCGGAAGACGAGTAGGGCCGCCCGCCGCACACGATGCCCTGGTCCTGATAAGGGCTGGCCAGAGCCGCGGCCGCGTTGCCGCAGCGGCCGATCATGCCCTGGGCTTTCGACCAGAGGCCGGTCCGGTAGGTCTCGACCGTGGCAGATCCGTAGCAACTCTCAGGGCAGCTATCGGATGGAGCGTCCCACTGGCCACCACCAGCGACAAGAACCGTGCCCGTCCCCAATAGCACCGTGGCTGGATGGCGGTGAAAGGCTTGCATCTGGGTCAAGGTCTGCCAGCCGCCCGCGTAGAAGATCGCGCTGTAGGCATAGGAGTCGTAGCAGTAGCCTCCTGAGGAGCAGTACCCGCTGCCTGTCACGAGCACCCCCTGGTTGCCCGGCAGCTTGACCGCGGACTGCCCGTCGCCGATCTGGAGGTTGTTGCTGTAGTAGGAGGAGGCGGTCGTGCTCGATACCCAGTTCTTCGTGGACGGTGAGAAGACGAGCGCGACGTTTCCGCTGGACCCGCTCTGATACCCGCCGGCCAGCAGCACATCGCCGCTGCCCAAAGGCGCCGCCACGTGTCCGGCACGCGCCACGACCGGCTTGCCTGTGAGTTTCCACTGGCCGACGCCGAAGTTGAACTTCTCGGTGGTGGCGAGTGTGTTGCCCGAGCCGTCCTGGCCGCCGAACACGATCCCGTTGGCGACGTCGTGCATCCACGCCCCGTGTCCGGTGCGAGCGACGGCCATCGCGGGCGTGAAAAAGGCGCTGCCACCAACCGGGCGTCTGACGGTCTCCGTGCTGGCGCGAATGGCGCCACTGTCGCCGGTTCCACCGGTGAGCCACACCACGGTGCTACTGCTGCTGTCCCCCTCCGCATTCACGCGCGAAGCGTACATATCCGCGAGAGCAAGGAATCCAGTGGGGCTGCCCATCTCGACCGACTTGAGCGCGCCCGTTGCATTCCGGCCACCAAAGACCATGTCCTGGTACGCGAAAAAGTCGGCGCGTGCCGTATTCATCGCGTAGTCCCTGTGCCAGCCGGTCGAGGGCGTACTCGACGAGTCGTAGCGAACGCAGTCGCTGAGAAAACCAGTCGCGCTGGTGCGACCGCCGCAGGCGTAGGTGTTTCCACCGATGGTCACCAGCCCATAGCCCGCGCGCGGACCCGGAAGGGGAATGCCGGTCGAAAGGGTCTGGGTGCTCATGTCGAAAACGTCCACGGTTTGCAGGTAGTTCCCGCTTGCGTCCCGTCCGCCCGCCAGCACGATCTTGTTGTTGCCGGCGTTCCACGCGCGGAAGTCCTGGTGGAACACCGGCGACGTGGTCAGCGCGGTCCAGGCATTGGAGCTGACATCGTAGAGCTCGGCCGCGCCAGCCGCTCCGGCCGGACTGTCGCCCCCGACCACCAGGATCTTGTTGTAGCCGGAGTAGTTGTAGAGAACGGCCTGCGACAAGATGCGTGACACCGCCATCGGACGTGTCAGCGTCCACACTCCGGTGCTCCACGTGTAGACTTCACAAGAGGACAACGGCACAACGCCATTGCTACCTCCAATCACCATCAGGTGGTCGCTGTCCAGTTCGACCACGGCGAAGTCCTTGCGCGGAGTCGACATCGTCGGCCCGGGATTGACCGACAGCGCATGGGTACTCGAGTTGACATCTATCCCGCCTTCTTGCGACCGCTGGCGGTCGCATGCCGTCCCTCCAAGCAACAGTGTCAGCGCGCCCAATGTTGCCACGACCTCGTAACGAGACGGTCCCATGTGGTTCTCCTGTTCTTTCGAAGACTCACCCCGGGGAAACAGCGGGCGATGCAACCTTCAGCTCATGCGCACCCTCGCCGATGACACCACAAGGCAGCGCACCGTGTAGATCGACCGATCAGTGAGGTTTCTTGAGATTCTTCGGCCGCAATTGGCACACCGCGCTGCACGCGATGTCTGCGTCGACCTTGCGTCCGAGTCGAACCCCAGTTCTACTCGCTGTACGGGTTGTTCAGATCGAAGTTACGACCGTGTCGCTTCGCGCTCCCGGGCGGGGAAGCCGGTCTTGGTGTCAACGGGACCACCGCAGGTTCCGCCGGTTTGGGCGCGGGCGCCGACGGGGGAGTGAACGCGGGAGGCCCGGAAGACGTGTCCGCCCTTGTCACATGCTTGGACTTGCGCTTGCCTCGCTTGTGCCGCGAAGGCGTGTCGGTCCCGGGAACGGGCGTCGTGTCCGCCCCCATCGGTGCGGCCATGGTAGGCGCGGGTGCGGGCGGTGGGGGCGTCACTACCGCAGGCGACGGTGGCAGTCCAGTCGTGGCCGTCACGACAGGGGGCGGCACGGGCGCTGCCGCCGAGGGGCCTGCGCGCCTCTCGATGGCGGGTGTCCCGGTAGTCGAGGTGGCAGTCCCCTGCGTGTGCATCCACAGGCTGTAGGCCAGAGCGCCTAGCGCCATTGCTCCCAGGCCCACGGCAACGACCACGCCTCGCTTGTGGCCTGGTACGACATCGTTGACCAGTTGCTCGGTTTCGGAGCCGATGCGCGCCACACGCCGTTGGGGGGTTATGGTCACCGGGATCGGGCGCGGCGTCGAATCGTGCGTAGCCAAGCCTACGGGCGACTTCAGTGTTCCACCCCGGTGCGGACCGTCCGCGACCGCTTCGATAATCGTTTCGACCGGGGTCAAGCTTCGACCCGTGAAGGGGGCCAGAGCCGCCGCTAGGTCGGCCACCGAAGCGTAGCGGTCACTCGCCTCGCGGGCCATCGCGCGATGGACGACGTCGGCCAGACCAGCGGGCAGATCGGGACACAGCTTGTGCAGGGGCACGGGCTCGGTCGAAAAGAGGTTGAAGAGAACCTCGTTGTAGTTCTCGCCGGGATAGGGCCGCGTCCCCGAAATAGCCTCGTACAGGATCACGCCGAGGGCGTAGATGTCGGCGCGGTGATCGACTTCCTTCGCCCCGCGCGCCTGCTCCAGCGACATGTAGCAGGGCGTGCCCATGGTGACCCCGGACTGGGTGACGGTAACTTTGGCGCGCAACTTGGCGATGCCGAAATCCACCACCTTGACCAGATCGCCACCGTCATCGCGTTTGCAAATGAAGAGATTCTCGGGCTTGAGATCGCGGTGAATGATGCCACGGCCGTGCGCCACCACGAGTCCCCGGCACGCCTGCAGGATCAGGTACGTGGCGCGCGTGTAGGGCAGCGCCCCCCTCTCCTCGAGAAGGTGGGCCAGGTCCTCGCCTTCCAGGTACTCCATCACAAGGTAGGGGGCGCCGTTGTCGGTCTCGCCGATATCCAGCGCCGCGCCGATGTTCTCGTGCTCGATCCCGCCGGCGGCCTGCGCCTCGTGCCGGAAACGGGTCATGGCCTCCGAGTTCTTGGCCAGATGGGCGTGCAGGAACTTCACGGCGAAGCGCCGGCCGATGACCGTGTGCTGGGCCTCGTAGACCTCGCCCATCCCGCCCTCGCCCAGCCGGCGTGTCAGGCGATACTTCCCCCCGATGATCTTGCCCGCACGCGGGCCGGTATCGCTGTAGGCCTGGGTCATGCCAGTCCCCGAATGTGCGATGGAGCGAACAGCGACATCGAGTCAATTAGAAGGCCAGAGCGAGAATTAGTCCAGCGGGTGGTGCGCGCTTGCCCCGTGACAGGCGTACAATCGGGACGGAAGACTCTCGATGTCACGCGTGGCCAGACACACGTTCGTCGCCGCCGGCCTGCTGCTGGCAGAGGTCGCCACCGGCTGCAAGTTCAGCGCTCTGCCCGATCGCACCGAGTTCGTGCTGGAGATCAACTCCAACATCCCGGTACCCGAGCAGATGGACGCCGTGGCCGTACACGCAGCCCGCGCGGACGGACTGATCATGCTCGAACGTGTCGATGCGATCGGTGGCGGAGCCAATCAGGTCCGACTTCCCGAGGACGTAACACTTCTTCCCGTGGACAAACGCACCGAGGCTTTCAAGGTGCGCGTCGAGGGGCTGAAAAACGGCGAGACCGTGGTTTCGCGTACCATCCTGACGTCCTTCGTGCCCGAGAAGTCCTGGCTGCTGCGGATCTTGCTGGCAAGGGAGTGCATGGGGGTGAATTGCCCGGAGGGACTGACCTGCGACAGGGGCATGTGCGTGGATCCGGAGGTGATGCCGGGGCCGACGTCTGGGCCGCCGGTGGATGGCGGAGTACCACTTCTGGTCGAGCCGAGCTCTGACGGCGGAGCTCGGGTGGACGAGGTCCCAGCGTCGATTCCGGACGTGTCGCCGGAAGCGCCGCCGATCTCGGATGTCGTCTCTGATGTGCCTGTGCATCCAGATGTCGTGCCCGATCTCCCCACGGTGCAGCCGGACGCGCCGCTGGTGCCCGATCTGCTTGCGGACCTGCCTCACGCGAAACCAGACATGCCTCTGGACCTGCCGCTGGGGCCGGAACCGGGAGCGGAGCCCGGACCGGAGTGGGGAGCAGAGCCGGGACCGGAGCCCGGTCAGGAGCTGGGACCGGAGCCTGGTCCGGAACCGAGACCGGAGCCTGGTCCGGAGCCGAGCCCCGAGCCAGGGCCGGAGTCGGGACCCGAGCCGGGGCCCGACGCCGGCGCAGTCGACGCGCAAGGATACGGCATCCAGCCTCTGAGCTGCGCAGGCCTTCCTGCGAACTGCGGGTCGGCCGGGAACGAGAGCTGCTGTGCCAGCATCCTGGTTCCTGGCGGCACCTACTACCGGAGCTATGACGGCGTCGATTTCACGGATATGAGCTACCCAGCCACGGTGGCCGACTTCTACCTCGACAAATACGAGATCACGGTCGGGCGATTCCGCGCGTTCGTGAACGCGGGCATGGGCACGCAGGCCAGCCCACCCGCCTCCGGAGCGGGTGCCCACCCCCTCATCGCAAACTCAGGTTGGGATCCGTCGTGGGACGCGAATCTGGCACCGGACACGGCCAGCCTCGAGTCCGCTATCAAGTGTTTCTCGAGCTACACCTGGACCGACTTGCCGGGCGCCAACGAGAACAAGCCCGCGAACTGTCTCACCTGGTGGGAAGCCTTCGCCTTTTGTGCCTGGGACGGTGGCCGGCTGGCCACCGAGGCGGAGTGGAACTATGCCGCCGCCGGAGGCAACGAGCAGCGCTATTACCCGTGGTCTAGCCCGGCGTCATCGACGACCATCGATGACACCTACGCCGTCTACTGCGGTGGTTCATGCAGCATAAGGAATGTCGGTTCGAAATCACCCAAGGGCGACGGCAAGTGGGGCCACGCCGACTTGGCAGGGAATGTGTGGGAGTGGGGGCTCGATGGCTGGGCGACGCTTTCGTACCCGCCTGATTGTGACAACTGCGCCAAGCTTGCCGGAACTGCCAACCGTACAATTCGGGGCGGCTGCATGGGCAATCCGCCCTCGTACCTCAGGGCAGCCTACAGTGATGGAAATATTCCGGATTTCCGCACCTATGCTCAGGGAGGACGGTGCGTCAGATTGGTTTCCCCGCCGGACAGGACCGCGGGAACGTCATGCAACGGGAGCGTGCAGTGCCAGCCTGGGCTCACTTGTCTGGACGGCGTTTGTTGCACTCAATCCAGTTGTCCATCCTGCCAGAACTGCGGAGCAAACGGCCAGTGCAACACGACAGTCGCTAACCGAGAGGACTTGACAGGTGCAAAATGCGTTGGGACGCAAGCTTGCGATGCCACCGGCGCGTGCAAGCTGAAGAGCGGCGAGACCTGCGGCAACGCGGAGGAATGTCTCTCGGGCAGTTGCGTCGACAGTAAGTGCTGCGCCCAATCTTGTGGTGTTTGCAAGGCTTGCACCGGCGCCAACGGGACCTGCGTGACGGTGGCTGGCGCCGACGATCCTGACACGTGCACCGACGACAACACATGCGATACCGAAGGTGCTTGCAAGAAGAAGGATGCTCAGGCGTGCTCCGACGGCAGCGAGTGCGCTTCTCGTATCTGCACGGGAAATGTCTGTTCCGCAACCACGCCCCTCGCGTCGATTCAGGACGCCTACGTTTGGTCCGTGAATGCCCCCAACGACGCAGGGAATGACCAGTACCTGTTCGTTGGCGGCACGCTCTACGACGGTGGCCCACAGTACCGGACCTATATGCAATTTGCCCAATCCTCCTTTCCCGCTACCGCCAGTTCTGCTGTTCTTTGGATTTACATGTGGGGCCAAAACGGTTTTCTCTCCGGCAATATTGACTTCCATCTCGTCAATGCCGCCTGGGACGAGCAGACCATCACCTGGGACAATCAACCTTCATCTTCACCGGCCGCGCTCGTCAGCGTGCCTGCAGGCAATCTCCAGGGTGCCTATCCGGATTGGATCGCTTTCGACGTCACGCCGCTGATCAACGCTTGGATTGCGAATCCCAGCTCGAACTTCGGATTTGTCATCACCAACGATTCAGGCTATGGCTTTCCCTATTTCTGGAGTTCCCAGGCGTTTGACTCTGCCTTGGCTCCACACCTGGACATCACCCCGTGAAGGCCTCGGTATAGAAGAAGTCATGCCTGCGCTGCCAGCAGTGGGCAAAATCGTCGAGCTGCCCGAGGTCGGTGGGCTCCACCATCGGTACGAACAACGAGCTGCTTGAATTGACCGTCTCACCGTGCGGGCGTCAAGGACCGGTGTAGAAGATGGAGGTAAGGCTCAGGTAGCCGTAGCTAGCCGGATCAACAAGGACCTCACCCACGGCATCGTCGGGATCGAAGCGGAAGATGATGTCGCGGGGAATGTTGTACTTGGCCAAGCTCCCGGCGCTCCTCGTGACGATCAGCCTTCCCTGACCGTCAAATGCAAGCGGACCGGGGTTCGTGCCCATCTTGACGCCCATGTCGGGATACGGCGGATACACGCGCTGGTCACTCACGGCGCCGTCGTACCCGACGTGCCAACGTTCGAACCCGTCTGAGCCTGTCTCCTCGGCTATCCAGAAGCCGGTTGGCGTGGCCCGATAGGCAACGGTCATGACAAAGTCGGGACCGTTCGCCCAGGGGACGGGAATCGACGTGCCGTCGCTGGCTATCACACTGAGCTCGGGATCTTTGATGAGGTAGTTGCCACCATAGCCGATGGCCATGATTTGCTGGCCGTAGCGCAGGCTTGGCCCCAGGGCTCCACTCGCGTACAGCGTAGGACATCCGGCGTCGCTGAGGTCGCACGGAGAGCAGATGAACAGGATATCGCCGCTGTCTGGGGCGATGTGAAGCTCGCCCGGTGTGATGTGCTTATCGGCCGCGCAGGTGGGTTGCGGGATCTCGATGTCGTTGTTGCGGGGGGCGGCCTTCGAGGTTTCCTGATCGAGGACGAACTGATAGACGACGAAGTCTCCGTCAGTCCAGTAGATCAGGGCCCCGTCCGTCGGACGAATGCTCCCCCACATGCTCCCAAACGTCAGTGACGAAGCGAATCGGTCTGTGTTTGTGCTATCGAACACCCGAGCCCGGCCCATGATGCCCAGGCTGGCGTCGTAGAACGCCGAGAAGTAGACGGTGTTGGGATCGAACTCGTCGAGCGGCACCGTTCCGCCGACGATTCCCGTCGCGCCACCATCGGTGGGGGCCCCACCGGTACCGGCCGGGAGCGGCCAGCCGAGGTCCGGGGTCGCACCGCTGTCGGGCGTCCCGGAAGCTCCACCGGTGGCAGATGGCAGCCAACCGAGGTCCGGGGTCGCACCGCTGTCGGGCGTCCCGGAAGCCCCCCCGGTGGCAGACGGCAGCCAGTCCGTAACGAGACAGGCGGGAGCGTTCGCGATTGCCGGCGTTTCGTCGTGCGTGAGGGCCAGGGACGCCAGCGGAATGTCATCCTTGTGCCAGCAGGTTCCATCCACGCTAGCTGTCCGCCCGACGCAGATGTAGCCTTCGGGACAGCAGGCCCCCCCCTGGGGCCTACACGTCACTGTCCCGCTCTTGGGTCGTGCATCGAAACCGCAAGCGGCCACCGATGCGGCAATTGCGATCAGCAGTGGTGCCTGCCGTATCCGCGCTGGGAGCATCAGAAAGTTCCGCCCGTTCTCCATCCCCGCGTGCCGCGATTTCAGAATGGCCCAGGTTACAGCCTCCCGTTCTTCGTGCAGGTCCGCATATGTCGAGCTGATGAGCACTTGGTACTTGGGGCGACAACGACGGCTCATGTTGACGAGGGTACACCGCTTTGTCGGACACCCGCAACCTCGCCCACCTCGTTAGACCTCTCCCTTGTTTCCGCAAGGACTGGTATATCTTGGCGGCGCCGTGAGCCCCAAGCTAGACACCGTTTCTCGTCAGGCAACGTCGGACTTCATCGCCGACGGAAGACCGACACGATGAATGTGCCAACCCCAAGCGATGCGGCCGTCGCCGATAGGCGCGGGACGTTCTCGCGTAGCACTCTCACCTCGCTCTTCACGACCGCGCTCGATTTTGCCACCCTGACCAGCTTGGTCGAAGCGCTGGGTGTCAACTACGTTCTCGCGACTTGGCTCGGAACCGTCGTCGGCTCGCTCTCCAATTTCACCATCAACCGCGTGTGGGCCTTCAACGCACGCGATCGACCTGGCAGGGGACAATTCGTGCGCTTCGTTCTCGTGCAGGCCGGGGCCAGCCTGTGGCACACCCTCGGCGTGTGGCTGCTCACGCGTTTCGTCGGCGTTCCCTACCAGGAATCCAAGCTGATCATTGCCGTGGTGGCGTACCTGGGCTGGAACTATCCAATGAACCTGTGGTTCGTGTTTCGCCGCTAAGACCCACCAAGCGGCCGAGGCCGCGGGCGCGCTCGGCCACTTCGGTTCCGATCACCCACCAGCGCCGGGAAAACGGCAATGAGGTGCGAACCATGCAATCCACGCCGCACCCCGCCTCGCAACCCTTGGCTTTGCGGTTGCGACGGATTTGCGCTCGCGTGACGTCGGCGAACCTGCCCAGGCTATCGGTGTGGGAGCAGTAATGAAAGTTGCCTTCCGGCGAGACGTAGAACGCCTTGTGACCGCCCTGGCACTTCCAGGAAAGCGGCCGCCCGGACAGCAGGCGCTCGTAGTAGTCGATGAGGTAGTACGGGTTCGAGACCGGCCGCCCCATGCGCTTCTGGTTCCGCAGCCATCGGACTTTTTCGAGGTAGCGGGCGCACTTCGGACCGTGGACGATGTGTCCGCGCTCGTGAACCACGGCGAAGAAGACCGGCACCTTCAACTCGAAACAGAACTCGGCCAAAGCCTCGACCTCGTCGATGGTCTGGTCGCAGATGACCGCCGCGACATAGAACCACAGGCCCCGCCGGGCGACCATCTCGATTTTCGATCGCAGGGTCTTGAGCGACTTCGGTGTGTCCGGCGTGGGATGAATGGCGTCCACGGAAATCTGCATGCGTCCCATGCCGGTGTCGATCAACGCATCGAGCTTCTCTTGCGTCAGCAGGAACCCGTTCGTGGTCATGCCGGTGGTCATGCCCTGCCGCCGCACGTGGCGCATCAGGGGAATGATTTCGGGGTGCAAGAGCGGCTCGCCGCCGATGAGGTCGGTGTGCATCACGCCGAGATCCCTGCACTTGTCGATACGCGCAACCACCTCGGCGAAGGGGACGTGGCCCTTGCTGTTGTCGTATTCCGTGCAGTAGCCACACGTCAGGTTGCACTTCCAGGTGACGTTGATTTGCGCCCACAACGGAAGCGAATCGAAGCCGCGCGGCGCCGCGCGCAAGCAGCCAGCGACGGAAAGCGGAGTCTTTGCCTTGGATTTGGCCACGGGTCGAGCGTGCAATGGTAGCACTTTGCGGCCCCGGCGCCTTCCCTAGTCGCGACTCTCCTCCGCCGCGCCGCCGGTCGCCTGGGCCACCGGTCGGCGCGTGCGAGGGAAGACGCTCACATCGGGGTAAGCGTGACGCGCACGTGGGCGCTCGCCGGACGGCCGTACTCCGCCGTCGGCACTTCGCGCACCTGATTGACCGGATCGACCTGCCCTTGATCGGGCGATAGCTGCTGTGGACCGGTGTCCGGGCCGATGGCCGGCTCTTCGTCGATCTCGGTGCCTGCGTCGTAGAGCGAGATCATGTCAGTTACATCGCCGGAGACCGGCTGATCGGCGCCATCGAACAGTGGGACACCATCCGGCGGCGTGCCGAAGAACCAGTCGTTCGAGGTTCCGAACATGGTCGCGAACGAGAGTCGATCGCCTTGCTGCGCGGTGATCGTGAATTGGTACGCCTGGCCGGGGACCGCCGGACCCGCCGTCGTCGCGCCCACCGGGATGCTTGCGACCATGCTACCGGGGATGGCGGCGGCAAGGGGAGCCGTGTTGCCGGATTCGGCGATCTGCTCGAGTCCCAGGCCGCGATCCGGCTGCCCGACCGAGTACAGCGGCTCGCCCGAGGCGTGCACGATGGCCAGCAAGGGCGAGATGGGTGTGGCCGCGCCGGTGAGCTCGGCCATGGACAAGGCCAGGCGGGTCGTGTTGCCGGATTCGGCGATCTGTTCGAGACCCTGTCCCCGGTCGACGGTCCCCGGCGTGAACAGCGCGTTAGGGCTGGCGATCATGTGCAGCGCCCAGAACACCGGCGAGACATGGATCGGTATATCCCCGAGCGTCGTGTGCATGGTGGCGGCCGTGGAGACGTTCTCGATGTGCAAGGTGAAGAGCTGGTCCCCGTGGTACTTGAGCGTCGCACTGATCATGGCGGCGATGGGCGGGACCATGAAGGTGCTGCCGTCGGCCAGGACAATCGCCGAGCCGATCGGGCGCACGGTCGGATCGCTGTCGGGCAGGCCTTGATCCGGCGTGGCTTGGTGCGGGCCGGTGTCGGGGCCCACGGCGGGCTCCTGGTCGACTTCCGTGCCCGCGTTCCACAATCCCACCTGGGCGGTCACGTCACCCGAGATGGGCGTGCCGGCCGAGTCGTAGAGCGCGATTCCGGCGGAGCCGGGCGCGAAGAACCAGTCGTTGGACTCGCCAAGCATGGTGGCGAAACTGACCGCCTGATCTTTGCCGGCGGTAAACGAGATATCGTACGCTTCGCCAGGGCCGGCCGGTCCCGCCACGCCGGTCGTCTTTACCGTCTGGGCGGCGGACTTGAGGACGGTCCAGGGAGCCACGTTTTCGATGCGAACCGTGAATGTGCCCGTCGTGGGCTGCTGACTATCGTCATCACCGCACGCGGCAGTGGTGGCGCAAAGCGCGAGGGTCAAGAACATGCTCGATTTCATGGGAATACCTCCGTTGTTGCCCACTAGTACGGAGGCACGAGCGAAACGGTTACAGGGACCGAGGCTCTAATTTGCGGGCGGTCGATCGCGCGGGTCGGTACTCCTCCCTTTGCGGCTCGGCCATCGATCCCATAAAGGTCGCCGCAACACACTCCCCTCTTGAGGTACGATCCTACAGGCGCCCGCGGGCGTCGTCCTCACCTGGAGAAACCATTTGACGTCAACGATTGTTCCGCCGCCGCAAACAGCGGATTTTATGAGCGCGAAGGTTCGTCTTGGAAGGGTCAGGACCCCGATGTTGATTCTGGCCGTCTCGCCCCTCGCCCTCGGCTTGCAAGCCGCCACTGCGTCTGCCGGCCAGGTTCAGCAGATCGCGAACTTCGGCGACAACCCCAGCGGCATCGGCATGTACCTCTACACGCCCAGCAACGTGGTCGCGAAGCCACCCATCCTGGTCGTCCCTCACGCGTGCCATGGAAAGGGCACGGATGTCTGCCAGAGCGGGAATGCCTTCGCGCAGCAAGCGGACAAGTACGGGTTCCTGCTCATCTGTCCGTCGGCCATCAGCAGCGACGGGTGCTGGGACGTCCACTCGACCGCCGTGCTCGCCCACGATGGCGGCGGCGATGCCTCGGGAATCGTCTCCATGGTCAACTATGTCGTGCAGAACCTGAACGGGGACGCCAGCCGGATCTACGTGGCCGGCCACTCCTCGGGCGGCATGATGACCGACGTGCTGCTTGGCTCCTATCCCGACGTGTTCAAGGCCGGAGCGGCGTACGCCGGCGTGCCCTTCGCATGTTTCGCCCAAGGCTCCGTCGACAGCCTCGGTTGGAACTCGAGCTGCGCCACAGGCGAGGTCACCAAGACCGCAGCGCAGTGGGGCGATCTCGTGCGGGCGGCCTATCCCGACTTCACCGGCATGCGCCCGCGCATGCAGCTCTGGCACGGGACCAACGACGAGACGGTCAATTTCACAAATTTCGGGGAAGAGGTCAAACAGTGGACCAACGTCCTTGGCGTCAGCGAAACCCCCGCCTCCACCGAGAACAATGCCCTGCAGTCCACCTGGATAAGGACCCGCTATGCCGATGGTTCCGGCGCAGTTCAGGTCGAGGCGATTCAAGAGACCGGACAACCGCACAACCTCGTCGTCGACGCCGCCGAGGCCATCCGTTTCTTCGGCCTGGACGGTTCGAATCCGGTTCCGGACGCGGGCGCCAGGGATGGCGCAACGGATTTCCGAGCTGGAACCGGCGGCGCCGGTAGCGGGACCGGCGGCACCGCCCTGGGTGGCAACGCCGGCTCGGGCGGACGAAGCGGGGGCTCTGGCGGCAGCGGCGGCGTCGGCACGGCCGCGGCCGGCGCCGGTGGTAGCGGGGGAGGCGACTCGGCGGTAACTGGCGCTGGCGGCACCGGTGGCAGCACGGTCCCGATTGGGTCCGGGGGAGTAGGCGCTGGAGGAGGCGTGGGGGGAAACGGAGGCAACGGTAGCGCCGCCGGGACCGGTGGCTCGACAGTGGAAGGAACCAGCCCGGCTGGCGGCCGGGCCGCTGGCTGCTCCTGCCGCATGGGCAAGGGGGGGCGCGCTCCGACCGGCGGCGGCTGCCCAGTCTGGCTGGCGCTGGCGCTGGGATTCCACTGGAGATCGCGACGACGCTCGACGCTGCCCTCATGGCCGGAGGGATCCTCTAACCCTCACCCGCCGAATCGCCGCCGTCGAAAAGCCATAAGGACGGAGGCCAAGACCAGGCCGACTAGGGAGCGCCAACCGCCAGGTAGCTCTTCTGCAGACCTTCGATCCGAGAGTGGCAGACTACCTGGCGCCATTGAGATTAAGCCTACTCCCAGTGGAGCGGCCAGATCGGCGAGGCTTGGCAGCTCATGCCCTAACTGGGGCATATTTATGCGGACATCACGGGGTACGACTCAAATTACATGTCACTCTTCTTCGAGAATCAATTGCATCCGGATGCGCCGCGATCCGAGGAAGCATGTCCGCTGAGCCCCAGTCCAGAGTTCTTTGAACCGGCTGGCCCCCAGTCCATGGGGCCACAGCTTCAGCCTAACTTTCGAGAGGGGGTACCTACACCATGTCCGTTCGAGACCTGTGGCAACTTCGTCGGTACTGTACGCTCCTCCTAGCGGGGGGAGCTGTCGGGATTGTACCGCCCATCGTCGCCTTCTGGGCTCGGGGGATGGAACTGTATGTTGACCGATTCTGGTGGCCACGCCCGTGTCGCCTGGTTGTATTGCGTGGCGCGGTCCCGGTCACGCACCAGGGAGACATAGATACTGGCGGTGTTCAAATGTTCTTCCAAATCCGTCCGTCCAACGCCTTGCCGTTAAGCTGCGAGCGGCCGTCCGCGGCCGATCGACAGCTTCAACGGCATGTCATCCGGTCCACGGCTCGGCGCCTTCAGAGATGTTCTTGGCGGCGACGAGAGCGCCATTGTGGGGGCCCCGAATGAAGACGTGGTAATTGGGGGCGATCTCTGGGGCAAGTTTGATGTTCTTGAGCAGTCCATTGACCATTTTGTTGCATGAATTGATACTGTTGAACACGACGTGCGAAAGGAGAACCTTCAGTGATGAGAGGGAGTCTGTGTGGCGGCCTCGGCCATCAAGAGTCGGGAAGGTGCAGAACGGCTTCTTGGTCCGCTCCACGCAGAACCCTCGTTCCGTTACGAACACAATGTCGGGACTTGTTCCGCCATGCACAACCGCCGTCCGAAAAGTACGAATGGCGAGAAAGAAATCCGCGACGGATGAATACGCAGCCGCCAATCCCTCGGAAAACGCGTAGGTCGAGCACAGCTCCTCGGTAGTTCGTGGCTTGTCGCCTATCAACGCCATTTTGGCGAAGGAGTCCGGCAGACTTGCTCGCTTCTTGGCCTTGTTTCGCGCCTCGTCCCTGAGGGTTACTTTCTCCTTCCATACGTAGCGAATCAGCTCGTGGGTGAGATCGAAGATGCTTCGCGCCACGACAAAGATATATTCAATCTCAGTCTCCACAAACGAAGACACCCCGTGTCCGATTGATTCCCGACAACCGAAGAAGTGGTCAACCTTTGCGAGGGCTGTTCCAAGATTGTCGATGTCATCGCACACAGCTCTCAGGATGCGTACGACGGGATCCCAGGTGGCTCTCTGCCAAATGTTGTGCAGAAGAGGCACACACAGGTCATTCTCGGCTGCGCGATCGATTCCCACATACATGGCGTCCATCGCATCCGTAGGATGAAGTTCTCGTAGACCATCCCTGGTCGGCACCCAGATGCACCACTGCTTGCCATCCCACAACGGCAGGATCTCCACCGTGCGGGCACCGATCCGCGACACATCCAAGTATCGCACTGGGGACAAATTGTTCCGATGAACGTTCATCTTTTGGATCCGGATAGCGCCTTGCCGTTCAGCGGTCTGGGCGCCGCCGAGCTGGCGCTACGATTCTACGCCGATGCCTCTGCGGCGACCAGATCCGCTGCAACGGCTTGGTGATGCCTGGAGGTACCCATGAAACCATAAGGTGAAAGTCCCGAAGCGGTAGAAGATCGAAGCCGCATAGCTTGGGTGGCGCCGACATGGGAAATCCTGGCGGCGAAGCCCACCGACAAAGCCCCGCATGGCGGGGTGAGCAAGGGCGCGGGCCGCAACGACGAGTGAACGTCTGGACAAGGCCTCGAGATGCAGAAAACCCGGGTGCCGAGCTGGCCAAGTAGGGGCGAAGGCAGTAGGTGACTCCAAACGCGATCTGGGGAGGCACCGCCCGGCGGGGTAAAGGACGGCAGCACGCGCTCAAGGTCATGGGAGAAAACAGGGAAGGGCTCCTCGCCCCGTGGAGAAAGCCCACGGAAGCAAGGTAGTCGCGCGAGCCGGAAGGCGAAGTGCGGTGAAGGCGAGAGCCTGACGGATGGGTCCGTATGAGCGAGGAAGCGGGGTAACGCCCGCGGAGCAAAGGGGCCCTGCCGGAGGCAATCGGAGCAGAGAAGCGAGGCAAGAGCGGGATGACAAAGCCCACCATCAGTTTGCAAGAACTTCGAGCGAAGATAGGCCAACGGGCGAAGTCCGCCCCTGCGCATCGCTTTTGGGGATTACACGTCCACATCGTGAAACTCGATACGCTCGAAGCGGCGTACTTGGAGGCCAAGCGCAATGGCGGAGCCCCTGGGTCCGACGCCGAGACGTTCGAGGAGATTGAGGCACAGGGCCGAGGAGAGTTTCTCGCGAAACTCGCCGAGGAATTGCGCACGGACGCGTACCACCCGAGGCCGTATCGACGAAGAGAGATTCCCAAGGAGGGCGGCAAAGTCCGCGTGATTTCGATTCCTACGATTCGAGACCGCGTGGTGCAAGGCGCCCTTCGGCTGATTGTGGAACCAATCTTCGAAGCCGACTTCTCGGACAGCTCGTATGGGGCGAGGCCGGGACGAAGCGCGCACGAGGCAAGCGAGAAAGTGCGAATGGGATTGCGCCAGGGCCGACACCGCGTGGTCGACGTCGACCTGTCCCGCTACTTCGATACGATTCGGCACGACCGAATCTTGGCGAAGGTGGCAAGACGGGTTGTCGACAGCGATGTGCTGGCCATGGTGAAGCAGTTTCTCAAGAGCACCGGCGACCGAGGCGTGCCACAAGGATCGCCGCTGTCACCCCTTCTCGCAAACCTCGCGCTCGACGACCTGGACCACGCTCTTGACCGAGGAGGCGGCACCATCACCTATGCGCGATACCTGGACGACATGGTCGTGCTCGCGGCCGACACCCCGAAAGGGCGGCAGTGGGCACCGAGCGCTCGTGCGCATCCGCCAAGAGGCGGAGGCCATCGGCGTGTCGCTCAACGCAGAGAAGACCCGTCTGGTCACGATAACGGAGCCAGGGGCCAGCTTTGCGTTTCTGGGATTCGAGTTTCGTTGGGAGCGGAGCTCGAAGACTGGAAGATGGTATCCGAGCAGAACCCCGCGACCGAAGAAGGTCATCGCGGTCCTACAGGAAGTTGGGAGAATCTTGCGCAGGAGCCGCCACTTGCCTATGCCAGTGGCGGTTGCGCAGGTGAATTCTGTCCTGCGGGGTTGGGTGAACTACTTTCGTGTCGGCAACTCGGGGACGGCGTTCGGCAAAATCAAGTACGAGGTCGAACGCAAGGTGAGGCGACTAGCGGCCAAGAAGTGCAAGCGCAAGGGATTCGGCTGGAAGCGGTGGAGTAGCGCCGTTGTGTACGGAACGTGGGGCCTCTTTCGAGACTACCGCATGGTGTACTGGAGCGCGAAAGCATGCCCCAACTGAACGGACGCATAACCCCGATGGAAGACGCCTTCGCGGTGAGCCGGATGCGGGAAATCCGCCTGTCCGGTTCGATGTGGCGGGGGCCGGAGACGGAGTGATGGAACCCCTAAACGGGCACGAAGCTGGAAACGGCGGACACAGCCAAGGGTCATCCTGCACACCACCGCGCCGGTCCCCGACCCGACTTAGGCCGCATCGCGGACGCCATGGTTTCTGCAACGACGAAGCCTAGCCAGCAGTAGAACCGATAAGGCAATCCCGGCCAGTGATCCCGGCAAGAAGAGAAACATCAACAGCGACATCCAGACTCCGCCGATCGACGCAACGAGGACCACGACGACACTTCCGGTGGTTAGCCAAGGACGACGAACAGGAGCACTGCGACCGGGTCTGCAGATCAAGAGCCCGTGCAGGAACCCAGGCGCCCCGATCAGGGCGAGCCAGAATGGCCAAGCCCAAACAATACCGAGGAACCCTTTGTGCAACATCCCCAAGGCAGCCGGCAACGCAAGGAGCGGCGCGGTCAGCGCAATTCCAAAAAGTGCCACAACAATCAAGTACATAGCGGTTCCTGTCGGCCTAACTAGTATTGGGAGAGGAAGTGTACCTCAAATATCAGGACGATAGGAACGGCGGGTCGAGCGCGAGGCGTGGGACGTGTACTGGTGATTTCAAGAGGTTGGCGGTTTTCGCTTTCAGATGGCGCTCGCGACGGGGTCGGGAGAGCCCATCCTAGCTGTTGGTAATGTCGGTAAGGGATGCAGCGCAGGGGCTGGATTTACCGGTCGAGGGGGCTGCGGACGCCGCTGGCGCCGGGGTTCTGAACGTGGGTGTAGATCTTATGTGCAGCTGCGCATAAGATCTATTGTGCGCAGTCCGCGATGATGTGGAGTCGCAGTAGGAAGGGCTCGATGCCCAAGCGTTCCTCTTCCGTTCACTCAGCATAATTCCGCGACAATCCTCCTCGGGTCGATTAACGGCCTACAGGAGGATGAGGAATGCACGGAAGTCAAAGATCGGGAGATCGCACGGTCGAGGCGCTCGCTGCAGACGTGCGAGAAGAAATGGCGCGCCTTGGATACAGCCAGGAAACGCAACGGCACTATCAGGCAACCTGGAGTAGGCTGGCCGCCTTCACCCTGGAGCGGGAATCAGAGGGGTTTTCCGTTGAGCTGGCCGAGGCGTTTCTGGTGCACAGCGGGGTCGGGTCGACCGGTCCCGGTGCACCAGCGGCGAGCACGCAGTGTCACTGCGAGCTGCGATGAGGTTTCTGCTGGAGTTCCAGATGCACGGCTGCTTTCAGCGGCGACGCTCGATCTCCAGACTTGGACTCCCGGGAGAGTTCGCCAGGATCATGTCCGAGTACGAGCAATTCTGCACCCATGAGCTTGGGATCAAACATCGAACGATGCGGGGCAGGCGCCGCAACGTCGTTCGCCTTCTGATGCACCACGCGAGCCGCGAGTCGACTGACGTGCGGACCATCGACGTGGAGACGGTGTCGGACTTCTTGAAGTCGTGGTGTCACCTGAGGCCGCAGACGCTGGCGTTGGTCGTCTGCGATCTTCGCTCTTTTCTTCGCTTCTTGGCCATGAAGGGGGACGTGCCCGCAGAGTTGGTCGAGCGTGTGCCGAAGGTCCGGATCCGGCACGACGCGCGGATCCCTGATGTCTGGCGCGCGGAGGACGTGGGCGCTCTCCTCGCAGCCGTGGACCGTGGCTCGCCCGTCGGGAAACGGGACTACGCGATCTTGCTCCTCGCTGCGCGACTCGGGCTGCGGGCCGGCGATATTCGGGACCTCCGACTCGATGACCTGCGATGGGACGAGGCACGCATAGAGCACACACAGTCTAAGACGGGGCGGCCCGTCGTGCTCCCGCTGACTGAGGAGGTCGGCGAGGCGCTGATCGCGTACCTGCGGGAAGGACGGCCTCAGACAGCGCGACGGGAGGTCTTCCTGCGGCACCTGGCTCCTTTCGAGCCCTTCGGGCGAGATAACAACCTGCACAGCATCATCACCAAGTACCGATGTCTCGCCGGAATCGAGATTCCGAGGGCATGTCGCAAGGGCCTTCATGCCCTACGCCACACGGTCGCTACCCGGCTGCTGGAGGCGGGGGTATCGCTCGACACCATCTCAGGGGTAATGGGCCACGTCTCCCCGGAGACGACCCGACTGTACACGAAGGTGGACATTCCAGCCTTGCGGAGCGCCGCGCTGACTCTCGAGGAGGTGGAGTATGCGTAGGGATCTCGCCCCCGGTCCGCTGGCCAACTTGATCTCGAGCTACGTCGCCGAGAGGCGAGCCGTCGGGTACAAGTGCCTCGAAGAAGAACGGTTGCTCCGGCGGCTCGATCATTTTCTGGTTGGGCGTGGCGTAATCACACCCGAGCTGCCGTGTGACATCGTGAAGGAGTGGATGGCCAAGACGCCCCACGAGCGTCCGCGTACCCGTGCATCCCGTGTCGGGATCACCCGGCAACTGGCGCGCTTCATGGTGGATCGCGGGCTCTGTGCCTACATCCCGCCGCCGGTCCGAATGGAGATCGCCAGACTGGATTTCACGCCGCGCATCTTCACCCGTGAGGAGATCAGGGCTCTGCTCTCCAGCGTGGATCAGCTGCCGGCCAGCCCGAAGTCGCCCAGGCGTCACCTCGTGATGCCAGAACTCTTCCGGATTCTTTACGGGTGTGGCCTGCGAGTCAGCGAGGCTCTGAAGCTAACGGTGGCCGACGTGAACCTCGATGAGGGAATTCTCGTCATCCGAGAGGGGAAGTTCCGGAAGGACCGGCTGGTGCCATTGTCGCCGGGCCTTTCCGGCCGTCTTCGACGCTACGCCGGTGCGCTCGACCGGACCGGCGACCGCGGAGAGGCGTTCTTCCCCAAGCAGGACGGCTCGCACTACGACAAGGGAACCGTCTACTCGATCTTCCGCAGGATGCTGCTGGCAGCAGGGATGTCGCACGGCGGGCGTGGTCACGATCCCCGACTGCATGACCTACGACATACCTTCGCCGTGCATCGACTCGAGGAATGGTATCGCCAGGGAGCCGACCTGGGCGCGAAGTTGCCGGTGCTGTCTACCTATATGGGTCACCAGTCGTTGGCCGGGACTCAGCGGTACCTGCGGCTGACACCGTCTCTCTTCCCCGAGGTTACGGCCAGCGTCGAGGCCGTGGTCGGGCACGTCGTGCCGAGGAGGGCGCTTGCATGAAACCAACCGACCTCGCCCTCTACCTGTCTCGCTTCTTCACCGATCACCTCGCTGGCGAGCGAAACGCCAGCCCCAACACCATCAAAGGCTACCGAGACGCCTTCAAGCTTCTGCTCCGCTACTGCCGCGATCACCACGACACCCCACCAGACCGGCTCACGGTGCGAGCACTGACACCTGACCTCATTCGGGGTTTCCTGGCGGACCTCGCGCAACGCCCACGCCACAGCGCCCGGACGCGCAACCATCGGCTTTCCGCGATCCACTCGTTCTTCCGTTTCGTGCAGTCCGAGGATCCCGAGCTGGTGTTTCAGTGCCAGCAGATCCTGGCCATTCCGAGGCAGCGGGCGCCGCAGCGGCCGGTTGCCTACCTTGGTTGCGACGACCTGGAGGCGCTCCTCGCCGCCCCGGACCTGGCCACACCGTCCGGTCGACGGGATGCTGTGCTCCTCTGCGTCCTGTACGACACCGGAGCTCGTGTGCAAGAGCTCGTCGACCTGTCCGTCCGCGACGTCAGGCTCAACGTCCCGGCACAGGTCCACCTGACGGGCAAGGGCAGGAAGACCCGGGTCGTCCCACTGATGGAGAGCACTGTCGCTCTCCTGCGCGAGTACCTGTGTGAACATGACCTGCAGCGCCCAGAGCGTGCCGAGTACCCGCTGTTCTGGAATCGCCGGCGGGAGCGGCTGACCCGGTCGGGTGTGCGGTACATCTTGAACCAGCACGCGGCCCAGGCGCGACAGCGGCGCCCAGGCATTCCATCAGTGCATCCCCACAAGCTCCGGCACAGCAAGGCGATGCACCTCTTGCAGGCAGGCAACCCGATGGTGGTCATCCAGGCCGTGCTGGGCCACGCTGACGTCCGGACCAGCTCCATCTACGCGAGGGCTGATTTGGAGATGACCCGTGTCGCCCTCGAGAAAGCCGGTGAAGCCAGTCCGGCCCGACCGAGCATCCCTTCGTGGAAGGCCAACGCCGGGCTGATGGAGTGGCTCCGCTCCTTGTAGCAGGCCCGCGGTGATGCGGAGTCGGACGCCGGGATTGTATCGGAATGGCTGACGATTCCGGCCGTACTCCGCATAATAGCTTCCGTTGCACAATAGATCAAGGTGGTGCTTACGGCACGGTGCCCCGGAAGCTCCTGGATGGTGCGGATGTCGCAGCCTGAGCGGCGGCGTCGATGACGCCGAGTGCGCGGGCGGCTTGCGGTGTGGGAGTACCTGATCTTCTAATGATGGGGACGTTCGCGTCACCGGGGTTCAAGCTGGGGAAAACCTGGCTTGAATTTTAGCCCCAGGATTTTTAACCGCCGAAGATACCTGGCCCCCAGTGTGCGGGCAACCGTGGGCATGAGCGGCAAAGGGGACCCAGTTTCTCTAGCCAACTGGGCATTCCACGGGTACGCCGTGCTCCGCCTCTCGGCCAGCCTGGACATTCTGGGGCTGAGCCTTTCACTCCCTCGCCTTGGGGCTTGCGACGGTTGCCTACCGCAGACGAGACCCATAACCTTGGGCATGGCGGAGCCACATCAAGTCGTCCTCAATTCGGCAACCTCGGCGGACGCCGAACTGTTATCCAATCTTCTCGAATTGTACATCCACGACCTCAGCGCGACGTTTCCCGACGTCGAACTCGGGGCCGACGGTCGATTCGGCTACCTTCCCCTCGCGCTCTACTGGTCGCAGCCAGAGCGTCGGTTCGCATTTCTCATCCGCTGCGACGACCGAATCGCAGGATTCGCTTTGGTCACGCGCGGTTCACCGGCGACGGACGACCCGGATGTCTTCGATGTCGCCGAGTTCTTTGTCCTTCGCCGCTACCGCCGTGCAGGCGTGGGACGGCAAGCGGCCGAGCGGCTCTGGAACCGTTTACCGGGCAGGTGGATTGTCCGCGTTTTCGAAGGAAATTCGGGTGCGGTTCCGTTTTGGTCGCGTGTCATAGAAAGGTTCACAGGCAAGGCCGCAACCGTGATCGAGCGTCCTGGCCATCCAACTGGGTGGCGCGTGTTCTCCTTCGAAAGTGCCTGTCCGCCGAAATAGTGCCAATCGATGACTACACGCTTCCAAGACGGCCGACGAAGATTCGTCGGCACACCACGCAGGCTGTAAAGCGTCCTGCGTTCGATTACCCTGTGTCATCTCGGTGCGCCAATACCCTGGGATGATTTTCGGGAGGAACTTTGCCCCAGGCCACGACCAAAGCCTAGCTGGGCCGTCAGGACCGCTCAAGCAGCGCTTTGAGGCGAGCGAGATCCTTTCGGTTCGCTCTGCGCATGGCGGCGGCCATGATTGGCCCGACGAGCTTCGAGAACCCGCTCGGCTCGCCGCGATTCCGAAGCGTCATCCGGGTCTTGTCCTCGCCCTCGGCCTGCCAGGTATAGGTGGTCTCCATTGGGAAAGGTCCGTCGGCGGTGCGCATGACCTGTCGAGCCCCAGGAACAAGCTCGACGATCTCGTACGTATACTCGAGCCGCTTCCCGAGGAAGCGTGCAACAAAGGCGAGCCGCGAGCCGAGCGCGAGCGGCAACGGAGTCTTCCATTCGACGGACTTGATGTTGACGTACCATTCCGGTGCGTTTGAAGGATTACCTGCGTAGAGCGCCACGCGATCGCGAGGACGATCGATCACGATCTCCGTGAGCACGTCGACGGCCATGGTCTACAACCCACGCAGCTGTCGGGCCCCAACAGACCGTGGGCCCGGGGTCCGCCGCCTCTGGATCGGCATCTTACCAAGCACAACTTCCTTCATCGGGTAGTCGTATCGTACAAACCATGCGTCCGCATCCTCGTTTCGCGGCATGGTGGCAATGCTAGCCGATGAGGCTGCAGGCGCATGGGCCAGCAGATCAATGGGCAGGCGCGACAGAACGAGCCAGAAGGCCCGGTCTGCCGTGCAGATGCGGGGCCGACCCGACGTGTGGCGGAGGTTGATCTTCAATCGTCGCCACCGTCGGGAAATGGCGGCGCGGATGACGACCTGACGAAGGACAACCGGAAGACATTGCGCCAGCGCGTGGGCCGCCCTACCACCGCAAAGTGACCCGCCTTTCACCGACACGCCAGCAAGAGCTCTTCCCCGAGACCTGACCGCTTAGGCCGGCCTGCGCGAGAAGCGGCGCCCGGCTACTGGGCGTAGCCTGCCCCGCCGACGCCAAAAGCAATCTGGCATACACGATTTCATGTTCCAGCTCTCGCCCGACGAGGCGGCAAACTTGAGATCACAAACTGTGATCTCAAGTTGGGGCGGTCGCCGGACACCGCCCTACGCGTTCACCGAGCAGGGCGTGGCCATGCTGTCGAGCGTTCTGCACAGCGAACGTGCCGCCCAGGTCTGAGACTGCCACCCAACAGTTCGCGTGTCGGTCTCCGCGGTCAGGCGGATGGAGGGGAAGGTCCTGCATCCGAGGCTCGTCGCTGGGATTTGGATCTTCGATCCAGCGGAGGTTTCCGGCCTCCAGAGGGCCGGCAAAACCGCACGGCCAGATCTCGGTCGATCACGTGCTGGGTGACGGCGATCACGGCGGAGCGCAGCCCGAGTCGGTCGGGCGCTAGCCGTCGGCGGCACGAACCCATCAACACGACTTCCCGGCGTCGTCCTTCGGTTGATACAATGCCGCGTAACCATGTCATTCGTCAGAGCGATGTTGCGTGTCGGCTGCCTTGGGGCGTGTACCGCCGCGCTGGTGGGATGTAGTAGCGGGAGCTCTGGGGGCTCGGATGCGCGCAGGGCCGATGACCTGATCCTGGATCGCACGGGCGATCCCGTGCCCGACTCATCCGCTCGAAACGACACCGGCGACGCTGCCCCGACAGCCAGCGATGCGCCGCCGAAGCAGACGGATGGCGCACCCGGGGACGCGACGGATCTGCTGCCAGCCGCCGGTGACGCCGCCGACCAGCGCAGCACCGACGACGCCGACGTTTCCCCGCCGCTCGCCGATGCATCGCCCGATGGCTCGAACGACACCTCGACAGCGACCGGCGACGCTGACACGCGAACCCCCGATGCGCCGGCTGACAGCCGCGGTGCCGGCGACCTATCGCCCGACCTATTGATCGATCGCCCCACCGATGGGCCTCCGCCCGATCGCCCGCAAGACCTCGCGCTCGCGCCCGAGGCGGGCGCCGACGGGCAAGCGCCGGATGGACCGGGTCCGCAGGCGTCCGCGATCTGCAGCGCCGACCACTGGTGCTGGGAGAACCCGACGCCGCAGGGGCATGCGCTATCGGCGGTTTGGACCGCGCCGAGCGGCGACGTGTGGGTGGTCGGAATGTACGGCACCATCCTGCGCTACCAGGGCGGCCAGTGGTCGCGCGCGGCGAGCGGAAGCGACGCCCTGGTGCTGTCCGGAATCTGGGGCAGCGCCGACGACGACATCTGGGTCGTCGGCTCGGCGGGGACCATCCTGCATTTCGACGGCGCCGCCTGGGCAAAGGTCTCGTCGCCGACCACGCAGTCGCTCGCTGCCATCTGGGGCAGCGGCCCGGGCAACGCGTGGGCGGTCGGCTGGGCCGGAACCATCGTTCACCTGTCGGGAACCACGTGGTCGGTCGCGCCGGGGCCCGCGGGCGTGACCGACACGCTGACCTCGGTCTGGGGAAGCTCGCCCACGGACGTGTGGGCGGTGGGCGGGCAGGAGCGCATCCTTCACTTCGACGGTTCGTCCTGGTCGAGCGTGGTCTCGACCCCGTCGGCAGGCAACCTCATGGCGGTGTGCGGAACCTCGGCGACGAGCGTGTGGGCGGTGGGGGCCACCAGCATCGGCACCGGCATGGTCGACCACTTCGACGGGACACGCTGGCAAGGAAGCACGGGATACATCTCCGATCCGATCGACGGCATCTGGTGCTCGCCCGGCGGCGACGGCTGGGCCGTGGGGCACCAGGACCTCGGCACGGCCTCGACGGTTTGGCGCCTCGGCGCAAGCGGGCTTACCCCCACCCTGACCGGGATCGCCGGTGTCTTCAACGCCTTGGGTGGCCGCGACGCCGGCAGCGTGTGGGCCGCGGGCAGCGGCGGCGCCCTCATGCACTGGGACGGCAGCAGCTGGTCGCGCGCGTCCTCGACCGTCGTGGACGAAGTGTTCTTCTACGGTGCCTTTGTGCCCGGGCCGAACGACGCCTGGGCGGTGGGCTCGCGCGGCACCATTTTGCACTTCAACGGCACGACCTGGGCGCAGGTCCCGAGCAGCACGAGCGTCGACCTGCTGGCCATCCATGGCAGCGGCCCGGGCGACCTGTGGGCCGGGGGCGCTAATCGCACCCTGCTGCACTCGTCGGGCCAGGGCTTCCAGGCGTTCTCTCCCAGTCCGCCCGTCGGCGGCGGTAATGCCTTCATGGCCGCGATCTGGGCCTCAGCGCCGGACGACGTGTGGGTCGCCGTCGACGACCCGAACGTCGCGGACCAGGTGGCCATCGCCCACTTCGACGGCGCCGCGTGGCAGATCACCCATACGCCATCCGGGACGAGCTCGATTTGGGCGCTGTGGAGCCCCGCCCCCGGCGACGTGTGGGCCTTGGGCGGGCTGGCCGCGCACTGGAACGGCAGCGCGTGGGTCAAGGTGCCAACGGAAGCCGGCGGCACCGGCCTGGCCATGTGGGGCGCAAGCGCCAACGACGCCTGGCTGGTGGGCTATGCGGGCTCGATCCAGCACTGGAACGGCAGCGCGTTCAGCCAGGTCCCGAGCCCCACCGACCAGGACCTGCGTGCCATCGCCGGCAAGAGCGCCAGCGACATCTACGCGACCGGGGCCAACGGCGCCATCGTCCACTTCGACGGCAGCACGTGGAAAGCCGAGTCCGCGGACACCGCCATCGAGCTGCGCGCCATCGCCTTCACCGGCAGCAATGATGTCCAGCTCTTCTCCGACCAAACCGCCATCTTCCTCAAGCATCGCCCATGAACCCTAAACGCGTCCAACCCGTCCTCCTATTGGCCTTGACGGCCCTGCTGATTCCGCCGTCGTGTAGCAGCACCGGCTCCGGAAACGCTCGCGACGCCGCCGCCGAAGCCGGCCGCGATGCCCAAGGATCGAGCGAGCCCGGTCCGGAGTCCGGCCGCGACGGCGCGGCCCCCACCGACCAGGCGCAGGTGGGCGACGTCGCGCCCGACACGGCAGCCGGCGCCGCGGATCAGGCGCCGCTCACCGAGGTCGGCTCGGACCAGGCTTCGGACCCGATCCGATCGGCAGACGCCGCGGAGGCTCGCCCGGACGCCGGCGCCACCGATGGTCCCGCCGATCGTGGTCCAAGCCTGCCCGATTCCAGCCTCGACCAAGCGGGCGCCGACACCGCCTTCTTCGCCGACGCCGTGAAGGATCTGGCGCTCGACGCCGCCGGCCTCGACGGCGGCGCTGCCGATCGCCCTGCCCTCGACGGCGGGGGCGCGCCGAGCCTGGCGGAAATCTGCACCAGCGACGGCTGGTGCTGGGCCAACCCCTTGCCCGATGGGCTGGCCATCGACGGCATCGACGGCACGGCCAGCGACGACTACTGGGCAGTCGGGCAGTCGGGCATCGTGCTTCACTTCGACGGTGCCGGATGGCAACGCATCGACGCCGGCGTCAGCAAATACCTTTCCTGCGTGCGTGCCTTCGCGCGCGACGACGTCTGGATCGGCGGCGAGGCCGGTCTGTCGCACTTCGATGGGACCGGCTGGACCGTCGTCGATCCGGGCTTCTCAGGCTGGATCGCGACCCTGGCCGGCACCAGCTCCGAGGATCTCTGGGCGGCGACCACCGACGACAGCATCGGCCACCGCACCGCCGCCGGCTGGTCGATCGTTCCGTCGCAGGCCAACTATGCATCCCCGTGGCGGATGTTCTCGTTCTCACCCAGCGATGCCTGGGCCGTCGGGTCGTCGGGCTACCTGCGCCATTGGGACGGCCAGCAGTGGACCGCGGTCGACGGCGCCTACGAGACCTACGCGGTCTGGGGCGCGTCCCCGAGCGACGTGTGGATCGGCGGCAACCACGGCGAGATGTACCACTGGAACGGCCAGTCGCTGGCCACGACCACCTTCCCCACCCAGTGGCTCACGAACGACCTCTGGGGCTCGTCGGCGAGCGATGTCTGGGCCACGGTGTCCTACTCGCCCTCGATGGGCCAGGCGCTGGTTCACCTGCTCCACTACGACGGGAACCAGTGGAACGACGTCGATGCGAAGAGCACGCCGTTCAAGCTGCACGGAAGCGCCGCCAACGACATCTGGGCGGTGGGCCACGGTTCGCTTCAGCACTTCGACGGTGCCTCGTGGTCACCCCGGCTGAGCGTCACCGACGACACCCTCATGGGGATGTGGGCCCGCAGCGACAACGATGCCTTCGCCGTCGATTCCGCGGGGCGCGTCCTGCACTGGGACGGCAGCCATTGGTCGGCCAAGCAGACGCCGGCCACCTTCCTGTCCTCGGTGACGGGCACGGCGGACGACGACGTGTGGGTCGCGGGCACCTCCGTGCTCCACTTCGATGGCACCGCCTGGACCACGGTCTTGGTCAACACCGGCTACCTGTCGACGGCTGCGATTTGGGCGGCGGGCCGGACCGACGTCTGGGTCGGCTTCGACAGCTCGTTCTTCCGCCACTTCAATGGCACCAGCTTCGACTCGGTAGCCTCGGCCACCGGCGGCGTCGTGCTCTCGATCTGGGGCAGCGGCCCCAGCGACGTCTGGGCGGTCGGCGCCGGCGCGCAACACTGGGACGGCGCGAAGTGGACGCGGGTGGACACCGGCAGCGGATTCCAACGAGCTGCGCGCCCTGTCGGGCAGCGCCAGCAACAACGTGTGGGCCGCGGGCGACGGAGGTACGGTGGTGCGCTGGAACGGCCTCGGCTGGTCGGCGGTGACCCGCCCGACCACCGACGATCTGTACGGCATCTGGGTGGCCGGCCCGAACGAGGTCTACGTCGCCGTGTGGAGCGGCCAGATTCTGGTACTGGAACGGGAGCACCTGGACCGCGCAGGACAGTGGCGTGGGCGACCGCCCGCCCTTCCAGCTCAACGGCATGGCGGGCGCCGGCTCGCGCATCTGGGCCTTCGGCAACAACGGCATCCTCGTCACCAAACGGCGGTGAGCGGCTATTGAGCAAGCCGACGCGTGCGACTAACCTCGATGCCATCATGAAGCACGCTCTTGCCGCGCTGACGTTGCTGGTCGGTTGCGCGACCACGAACCAACTGGGCGAGCCGCGCCCACGGCACAACAAAGTCGATCCCGCGCCGGCGGTTGCGCTCTTGCAGGCGGGTCGCTTCGACCTCATCGCCCGCGTTGATGTTGCCTGGTGGGGTGAGTGTTCAAAACTCGACAACGAGGGGAATCGTGAACACTTCTCCCGGATCTTGCTCGCCCAAATCCGCGGATCTTGCTTGGCCTGCGCCTTGCTGTGGGTCCCAACATGCCTTCCAAAATCGTTCCCACATTGGTCCTGCTCGTTGCGTCCTCCCTTTCGCCGGCCCTGCTCGCCGCCCAGCGCGTTGCGGTCTTCCCGGTATCGGGAGGCAACGTCCATCCAGCCTACGAACAGATCGCGCAAGATCTGTTCAAGGACTACCTTGCCGAAACAGGCAAGTACGCGGTGGTCGAGGTTCCGCCGGCAGCGGGTTCTCCCGGCGACGCGACCCAAGCCGTCGAGACGGGTCGTGTTGCCGGCGCAGACTTGGTCATGCTGGTCCGTCTCACGCACCTGCAGAGCAACTTCCGGGTCCGCCTCACGGTGTATCAGGTCGCGACCAAGGCCATGGTCCATTCGGACAGCCTGGGCTCGACAGGCGGTCCTGACCAACTCGATCCCGTGGTCGCGCGCCTGGTGAAGGGTTTTGCCACGGGCGAGCGCGCGGGCGGCAACGCCGAGATCGACACCGTTACCCAAAAGGAGGCCGATCCCTACCTCAAGGAGGTCGCGACCAAGACCTTCGGGCTGCGCCTGGGAGCCATCGTGCCCTTCAATCGCGCCGGCGGGGACATCGCCGCGGGACCAGGGCTCGGGCTCTTCTGGATGTACGATGCGCGCGAATACATGGCCGAGGCGTTCGTCGATTTCGTTTCCACGACCTCGGGCGGCGGAGGCGGCAAGGTTCAGGCCTTCGATGTCGGGCTTGGCCTCTATAGGCCGTTTGGCCGAAAGAACGTCGTCCCCTACGCGGGTGGCGGCGTGGCCTATTCCATCAGCAACTTCGGCGGCACGGGCGCGAGCGGGCTGCGTTTTCACGGCGCCTTCGGCGTGCTCTTCGGCAGACTGTCGACGGTCCAGCTGCGCGGCGAGATCGGTTACTTCGTCAACGCCTACCAAGAGGCCGCCTACTCGTCCTATGACCTGCCGGCGGGAGACGGCAATAGCAAGCGACTCTCCCACGGTCCGATGTTGACGGTTGGAATCGGGTTTTGACATGTGCCGCTTGTTCAAGACCGCACTGCTGCTCGGCACCTTGGCGACCCTGTCCGCGGGCTGCGGAACGACCCAGATCATCGCGAGCGATCCGCAGGCCCTGATCACCGTGGATGGTGTCACGCTCGGCCGCGGGGTGGCCTCGGTGCAGAAGACCGGACTACCGGGAACCGTGAACGTGTCGGCAAAGACGGAGGATGGACGAAGCGCGGTTCAGCCCATGCGCCGGGAGTTCGGCTGGCCCGCCGGGCTTCTGGGCTTCATCACCTACGGCGCGTGTTTCATCGCGTGCTGGCAATACCCCGACATGGTCTATCTGGTGTTGCCGTCCTCACCAAGCACGAACGCCCCCGGCGGCTGGGACGCGCCCGGAGAGCGGAGTCAGGATCCGTGGCTTGTGCCACCGCCAAGTTGGCAACCGGCTTCCAAAACCACCGCCTTGCTGCCCGCACCTCGTTCCCGCCAATAGGGGCAAGACGAATTCCCGCGGCCGGTCGAATCGTGGCGCGCGCGAGCCAACTCGGCGCGACCCTTACGGGCGCTTGCTCGTGCGCTGTTCGATCAGTTGGTGCGGCTGCCGATGCCACGCGGCAGTGGTGGCGCAAAGCGCGAGGCTCAAGAACACGCTCGATTTCATGGGAATACCTCCGTTGTTGCCCACGAGTACGGAGGCACGAGCGAAACGGTTACAGGGACCGCGGCTCTATTCGACCAAGGCCCAGCGAACGACTCTCACTTGCGCGATCGCCGCCGTCGAAAAGCCATAAGGACGGAGGCCAAGACCAGGCCGACTAGGGAGCGCCAACCGACAGGTTGCTCTTCTGCAGACCTTCGATCCGAGAGACGGCAGGAGCAGCCGTTGCCTGGAGAAGCTGACGGTCCGGCGGAGGAACTGGTTGCGGCGCCGCTGCCGCCCGCGCTCGCGACCGCTGTCGTCGTGGTTCCGCCGACGCCGGCCTGGCCGTCCGAGCCAGGTGCCCCACCCGCGGCCACCACGCCGCCACTGCCACCCCGACCACCGGTAGCCAAGGCGCCGCCCGTGCCGTTCTCCCCTCCCGTGGCCAAAGCGCCGCCCGCGCCGGTCTCGCCGCCCGCGCCGGACGTCCCGCCTGCCCCCGAGGTTCCGCCAGCGCTGGACGCATCGGCCCGGTTGCGGTCGCTGGAGGCGTCGTTGCCAGGACTCGCATCACGGGCGGTTGGTGGCCCCGCGTCCGTCCCTGCACCGTCGGGCGTCCCGCCGTCGATGGCGTTGCCATCGTTGGCCGTGGCGTGCAGGAAGCACGCGGCGGTGCTGGTCGCGCAGCTGCGCCGGCCCGCGCTGTTTTGTTCGACGAAGGTGACGCTGGCGTTCGCGTTGACGACATCGACGACCGCGACATGGCCCGTGGTCGCATCGGCCCCACAGGATCCCGGGGCAAAGACGATTAGGTCGCCATGTACCGGTGTGGTCGTCTTCACCAGGCCGCTTGGGATGGTGCCGTCACACCAGGTCCCGGCGTTGCCATTGGGCACGCTGGTGACGTTCCACTTGAAGGTGAGGTAGCGATGCGCCCATTCGGTGCACTGGTAGCCTCCGCTCCCCTGCGTCCGCACCCAACCGGTTCCTCCCGACGCGGTGGCGGTGTCGGTGCCGTTGTCGGAATAGACCGCGCCGCTGTTCGAGGCCGTGCATTGCGAGTAGGCAGGCAGTCCATCGACCATGCGATTGCTCGGAACCGTCTCGTCACAGATATTCGCCGCCACGCTGGAACGGCAGACGCAAAGGACAGGCAGAAACACACCGAGCCTGAGCAGAAACCGCGACAGTGGCATGGGCCCTCCGTTTGCGGGGGATCATACGACGAATGCCCTGTTCGCGGACGAAGATCCGGCCGGCACCATCCCGTGCGAATCCTCATGATTTCCTCTTCGTGTCTGCTTCACGGGTTGCGTCGTCATTCGCCGCGTAAAAGGGGCTGTGGACTTTGCCCGCATCTGTTCTAGGCTAACTGCGCGAGGACTGTGCAGTGAATGCGAAATCTGGCCCATCGGATCCCACCACGCCCATGGCCATCGCGGCGGGCGTGCCGGTCAAGGTTGGTTGTCTTGCCGCCGGCAGCAAGCCGGGGGCGCTGATGGTGGACTTCGAGGGCAACCCTGCCGGGGGGCCGCTTGCCGCGCGTTCGCTGGCGGCGCTGGACGAGGCGACCGTCCGCCAGGCACTCCTCAGCCGGCAGCAGGTTGTGCTGCTGTTCGAAAACGGCGATGCCCGGCTACCCATCATCGTGGGCTTGCTCCCACCCGAGGCGGGTGCGGCTCTGCTCGGCACCCTCCTGCATTCTCCCAGCGCCGCTCCCGCACTGGCGAAGCCGACCGAGGCGCGCGTGGATGGCAAGCGCGTGGTGCTCGAAGGGGTCGAGGAGGTCGTGCTCCGTTGCGGAGACGCCAGCATCACTCTGCGCCGCGACGGAAAACTGGTGTTGCGTGGAGCCTACGTCGAAACCACCGCCAAGGGGCTCAATCGTATCCGCGGCGGCAGCGTGAAAATCAACTGACATGGCCCCCGCCTCGGCGCGCCCCATCCCGTGGGATATCTACGAAGAGCACCTCGACGAGGCGGCTTGGCTCTGGGGGAACTGGGAAGCATCCCTCGATTCGGCGGTGTATGCCCTTGGCGATGTGGCCATCGGCCCCGAAGAACGCCTGCTCGCGCACCTCGACGGCTTGGTGCTGGGCGGGCAGCCGGTGGCGCAGAAACTCCTGCTGCCGGCGCTGGCGGGTGACGATCTTGGCGGGATCGCCGCCGCGGCCTGGGCGCTCGTGCAGGCGGAAGACGCAGACCACCAGGACACGGTCATCGACGCCCTGGCCTCGGCCGAGCCGCCCGCCCAGGCCGCCATCGGCCGCGCCCTGTATCTTGCCCCGCGGGCGGATCTGAGCCGACTCATCCCACTCTTCAATAGCGGTGCGCCCCATTTGCGGGCCATCGTTCTCGATGTCTTTGCCACGCGCGAACCAGATTGGGTGCGTGAGCACATCGATCCAGCGATGCGTAGTGGACAGCCGCCGCTGGTCGCGGCCGCGGTAAGGGCCATCCGAAATCTTTGCGAGCGCACGCTCGTCGACTATGTGGAGGTGGCATCGCAGTCCGACGACATCGAGGTCCGACTCGAAGCGATGCGGACCGGGCTCACGTTCGCGGTCAAGACCGCCTGGAACGAGTGCAGGATTTTCGCCGGAGGCGTGGGGGAGCTGTGTCGGCTGCCGCTCGGGTTTCTGGCGACCAGCCCCGACCCAAACGATCGCGCCTTCGTGCGTGGCAAAGCCCTGGATGCCGACGTGGGCATGCACGCGATGTGGGCCCTCGGTTTCGCCGGCGATGCGGATTCGGCGGACGTTCTCGTCCAAGCGATGGCCGACGAAAAGAAGTCGCGAGTCGCAGGAGAGGCGTTCTCGGCCATCACCGGCTTGGTCATCGGTGGCGAGATGGCCAAGCCCGGGGAGACGCAGGGTCCGGACGCCCTGGAGGTAGGCGACGAGGATCCACCACCCATCGTGAGGCCCGAGGACTTTCTGCCCGAGCCGCGGGTCGAGAGGGTGAAGAAATGGTGGGACAAGGAACGTCGGCGTTTCATTCCGGGAACGCGCTATGTGGGCGGCCAGCCGCGCAGTCCGGCGGCGCTACGAAATGCCTTCACGGGCAGGGCCTGCTGGCGCAGAGAGGTCATGCTCATCGAGATCGTGGCTTCGGTCGCCAACTTGCCCAGAGTGACCCCCCCAAAAGTGGATTTGAAGGGTTGGGCTCGGGAGCAACTCAAGCAGATGGAGCCGGCCAGGGCTGCGCTCCCCGGGGTTCCCAGAGTCGAGACGCTGGCTTGGGGGCGGTGAGCGATGGGGCATCCACAGGTGAAGAACGAGACGCCGTTTGCTTTCGAGGCCCTCTACCTCGTGGATGAGGAGTTTCGTCCCTTGCTCGTCCCGGTCCTGAAGGGGACCTTCACCATTGGTAGAGAGGGACGCTGCATGCTCGCCGACGAGCAGATTCCGCTGAACCTGGGTGGTACGTCGTGGGGCGACGAGCCCGAGAAGTCATCGTACAAGTATGAGCCCGAGGTCGCGTTCACGAAACCGGCAACCGACGTCGTCCTCATCGGTCACGCCTACGCCCCCCGGGGCGACATCAGGGAGATGATCGTCGCCCTGCGCGTTGGCCCGGTCGGCAAGGAAGTCCTGGTTCTGGGAGACCGGATCTGGTTCAAGACCCTGGGGTCGGTTTCCATGAGCGGCGCCGTCCAGTTCGAGAAGATTCCGCTGGTCTACGAACGCGCCTTCGGTGGCTGGGATCGCGACAACCCGGATCGCCGCAAGCACACCTGCGAGCCGCGAAATCCGGTAGGGACAGGATTCCGCGCTGCCGGTGGATTCGTCGAGCATATCCGCTTGCCGAACCTCGAGGATCCACGTGCGCCGATCAAGAGCTTCGGCGACCGGCCCGCGCCCGCGGGTTTTGGCTTCACCTCGCCGCACTGGCAGCCGCGCGCGGCGCTGGCCGGCACCTATGATGAGGCATGGAAGAACGATCGCTCGCCGTTGCTGGCGAAGGACTTCGACCGCAAATACCTGAATGCGGCTTCACCCGGTCTGGTCGCGCCGGGATACCTACGTGGTGACGAGCCGGTCGTGATCGTCGGGGCCAGCCCCGAGGGGCGGCTGGCCTTTTCCTTGCCTGGCATCGCGCCTCCGGAGGTGCGCGTGGCGCTGGCAGAAGGTGCGGCGCAGTCAGTGCCCTTGGTCCTCGACACCGTCATCATCGAACCCGACGATCGTCGCGTCTTGCTGCTTTGGCGAGGCAATCTGGTGCTGCGCACGGGGCCGCACGACGTGCGGGAAATCGCGGCGAGCGCATGAAGGTCGCGTGGAGAGATCGGCGATGACCACCCCACCTGACTCCGCGGCACCGTCGACATCCCCTCATGAAGTCCTGCGCCGCCTGGCCGGCCCGGAAGGAAGATTGGCGGTCGAGGCGCTTGCCAGCGTCGCCATCGATCCGACCGAAATCGAAGGCTTTCGTCCGCTGGGGGAGTGCCTGGAATGGCGGCTTGCCGATGCCTATTGGGATCGGGCCGGGGTCATCCCCTTCGTTCGCAACGACGTGCCCTACCTGGTGAACAACACCGGAAGGTTGTCGGAGAACGCCGCGGCCTTGGTGTTCGCGGCGCTAAGCGAAATCCGATCTTCGCTGCCCGCGAACATCATCGTCCTGGAGCTCGGCGCGGGGACCGGCCTCTGCGCACGGTATTTTCTCGACGCCTTCGCGGCGGAGTGCCGCAAGGAAGACAGCGACCTCTACCATCGTCTGACCTACGTGGTGTCCGACCGCTTCGAGCTAACTGTCCTGGGATGGCAGCAGGATGGACTCTTCGCCGGGCACGAAGAGCACGTAGCCCTGCGCATCTGCGATGCAAGTTCGCCGAGCGAGCTGTCGCTGCCCGGTGGGGTGTCGGCGCCGCCATCATCGCCAGCGCTGGGCGCGCCCGTGGTCGTGTTCTGCAACTACCTGCTCGATGTGCTGCCATCGAGGATTGCACGGCGTTCGTCGACCGGCATCGAGCAGCTCTGCGTCCGCACGCACCTCGCGGGCGGGCTGGCTGTGTTGCGAGCCGCCGGGCTTGGATTGCTCGACGAGGTGCGCGCACTTGCGGCCTCGGGCAGATTCGAGGATCTCGTCCGACTGCTTCCGCTGCTCTCGCACCTCGATCTCGAGACGGCGTATCTGCCATGGACGCCAGCCACCACCGAGGAGTCGGCGCTGGCCGCGGCGATGCCCGAGGGTGGCCGGTTCATCATCAATGGTGGGGCACTGTCCTGCCTCGATAAGCTGGCGGCGTGTATCGACCCGTGCGGGTTCATCCTGGTGAACGACTACGGCCCGGTTCGCGCCGAGGATGTCGCCGCCCACGTCGGGGTGCAGAGGTTCGGCGGCAGCGTCGCCCTGGGGCTGAACTTTCCATTCCTCGAACGTGCGCTGGCTGGCCACGGGCTCGCAACCGCTGCGCCGGATGGCGACGAAGAGCGGCGCGTTCACACCCGGCTCATTGCGCGCACCATCGGCCCGCGCGCCATGGAAGTTCTGCGCAAGAGATTCGCGCTGGAGGCCGACCGCCACCTCGATGCCCCGCAGGAAGAGGCGCGCGCCCACCTCGCGGCCGGGCGGCGAAACGAAGCGCTCGACGCGTATCGCCGCATGATCGAGCGCAATCCGAATGACTGGCAGATGCTGGGCGAGGCGGCCGAGTACGTTGGCTTGCAGCTTGGCGACCACGCCGCCGGCCTGGAGATAGCCCGCGCCGCGCTCGAACGCAACCCCTGGCACAGCGCCTGGCTGTGGAACGTCCTCGGCGATTGCCTCTTCTACCGCGAGCGCCTCGCCGACGCGCACGAGGCGTTCACCCAGGCCCTGCGCATCGATCCGGACGACCCGCGCACCAACCTGAACCTCGCCTACACGCTGTCGGCGCAGGGCGATCAGCCTGGCGCTCTGGCCGCCCTCGCACACGGACTGGCCCACGACGGAAAGGGCCATTACAGGCCGCGCTTGCTGGAGAAGCAGGCACAAGTGCTGGCGCTGATCTCGGAGCGCGCCGCCGCGGAGCAAGGGCGTCTGGTCAGGCGGGCCGAGCGGTTTCGTTGAAATGTTTTGCAGCTTGCGACCAACCCGTTTCGGGGTAGCATTTCGCGATGCCCGTCACGGTGGGGGTGAACAACATGAGCGTGGTCCACGCCGGGAGCAACGGCGTTTCCATCGCCTTTCCCGACGTGTGCAAGACCCCCGCGCCGCCCGCCCCGTTCGTGCCCATCCCCTACCCGAACATCGCCAAGTCCAGCGACACCGCACAGGGCGCGAAGCAGGTGACCTGCGACGGCAATCCCCCGTGCGTGAAGGACTCGAACTTCTCGATGAGCACCGGCGACGAAGCCGGCTCCCTGCTTGGTATCGTCTCGTCCAAAATCAAGGGCAAGGCCGAGTTCGTGAACTTCTCGTTCGACGTGCAGATCGAAGGCAAGAACGTCCCCCGCGCCATGGACATGATGCTCCACAACGACAAGAACACGCCGCCCGTGCCGGTGATTCAGGGGCCGGTGATTGCGATCGGCAATGCTCCCGATCCTGTCTGCGTGTGTTGCGGCGATAAGTTCTAGCTCGCCTAGAGCAAAGGTAGATCCGGGTATGCCACCGGCTGATACGGGGCATAGCTGGCCACGCGAACCACATCCGGGCAACCAAGGAAGGATCCCTCGGTTCGAATTCCTTGGCGTTCGGCCAACGCCAGCCATGCCAAACCCTCGACCGAAATCCAGCGGTTGGGATAGAAGGGGTAGTCATCCGCCAGAATTGAGTCGGCCTTGGGCGCGGCAATCTTCTTGGCCTCGTCTTCCTTCCAAGCGAGCAAGGTGCGCAAGGCCTCCGCGAACGTGTTGGAATCACCGCCAAGGAACGCCGTCACCAGCTCAAGACGAAGATCCGAGCCGCCCTCGAGCACCGCCCGCCATCGATCGGCCAGGGCCGGAAGGTGCTTCTTGTCGCCGGTCAGAGTCTGTCGCCAGAACTCCGCGTAGAGAAAATCGTCCTCGTATTCCTCTCCCTCGATCCACGTGGGCGAGCTGAGAGTGGCGAGCTCGGCGGCGAGTTTCCACTGACGGGCGGCCACCGCATCGAGAATGGGATCGACGAAGCTGGCCCGCCGATATGCAGGCTCTCCGCCACCTTCGGCCTTCACCCCTTCGAGATAGTATTTCCGAGCAATCCCCGACTGGATGAGCCAGTGGAAGAATGCATCGCTGTTCGCTTCCGATACTACGACACAAATGCCCAGCGCCCGGTAGTGACGGCAGAGTTCCTCAGTGATTCTTTCCCCGCTTGGCAAAGGCAGGCCTATGCAGGGCGGCGTCGATGAAGAAGTTGAGGTGGTCGGCAATTTCGCCGCCTAGTGCCTCGGGATTGACGGGTCTATTCGATGCCATCGACGACCGCCGGCTCTAGAACCGATATCCCTCTGAGGGGCTTCAGTCTGAAGCCCGTGAATTTCTGTTCCGCCATCTTGCTGGCGAGCTCGCCACGCACGAGCACCTTTCCAGGGATCTCGTGCAAACGAAAGATATGCACTTCGGGATCGATCTTCTTCTCATCCAGAACGAGCTTTTCCACGAACACATAGGTGTCAGGCATGACCTTGCTCTTCGCGCCAACGGTCTTGTTGCCATCGACTGCGGCTGGGCGGTTCACCTGATGGATGAGGAAATAGGGCGCCTTCTCCTTGCGGCCCTTGTGATTGATGATCGCAACCGGATACACCTCGTTGTTCTTGAGTGCGCCAGGGATCCCATCGAGAAACGACTTCAGCCTCTCGGAGGCCACCACGGCGCTGTCCAGGTTCTTGAGAATGTCGGCCAGCTTGATGTCCTTGGGATACTTCTTGTCCATGACGAAACTGGCGTCGGCCGGGAAACTGCCGGCGCGAGAGGCACCGAAGGTCATTTCATCGTTGTCAGGCACACCCTGTAGCACTCCAAGCTTGCAGATTCCGGTTTCGAATGCAGGTTCAAGGATCTTGAGGTCCATGTGTTCTCCTTAGAGGGGCGAGCTGACGTCCGTCATGCAGAAAGGCAAGTGAGCATCCGTGTCATCACCCTTGACCATCCTGTTCCAGGCCTTCTCGTTGGTGATGCCGCGTGTCTCCAGATGACCTTTCCACTTCTTCTGCAGGTTGTTGAGATCGCTGGCAAGATCCTTCGCGGTCAGCTCATGCTTCTTCCGACGCACGTTGAGCCCCTTCCAGACGAGTACCATGTCGCTCGTGACATCATCGTTATACGCTGCATGTCCCCAGCAGACAGGTTGGTGGATAGGCAGGTTCCTGGGCGGATTCGCGGTGATCGCTGCGAGCCAGCGCTTGCGGGACGCGAGTGCGTATGCGAGGAAAGCCGAGACCCAGGGCTTGCTGGCTTCACCGATGGCCTTGAGCCTCGCGCTGCCCTGGTAAAGCAGCATGTACGCCGTGACATGCGGCAGTCCGATCAGGTTGTCCGGGTTGTTGATATCCCAGTTCGTCAGGTACTTCATGGCTGCGATGTAGTCCTCACTCCGCTCCTGCGCCGACACCACGGTCTCGACCGATTCGTCGATTGCCGTTTGCGGCAGGATGTGGTGAGCCTCGTACCGCTTACCCACATAGCCATGTCCGCTGTTCTTGCACTCTGTCCGGTAGGTCTTGGTCTTACGGCCAGATTGTCCTGATACCTTGACGAACCACCCAGTCTGTGGCTTGCCAGTGAGGTCAACGTGCGGATCGGCCATGGGGATTACCAACCTCGGGGCTGAAGGAGAAACACCCGCGTGTGTCGTCGTCGCTCATGAGGAAAACCAAAGCACTCCCTGATGGAACATAGCCACGTGCTCTTCCCTGCGCAAACATGGCGATCGCAGCCGGTCCTGTGGCCGCGCCTATCTCTCCGAAGGACAGTGCCGGAACCCACATGGGGCTGCGGTCCAGACCGAGGGGCGTGAGGGCACGGACAAACATCTGCCCGACCTCCTGAGCCCGATGGGCAGTGCCGTTGAGGTTCGCAACCAAAAGCCCGGTCGAACGGCCCTGATCAGGTAGAGACGCCAGGAACTGCGACGCGACGAGGGCAAGGGCATCCCCGGCGACTTCCTTGCGTAGCTGGTTGGCTCCCCCCTTGGCGACGTGAGAAGCAATAATGTGTCCGATTGCGGAGCGCCCTGCTTGTCCCAATTTGACTGCGTCTTCCACGGTGATGAAGCATGAGGCCTCCCCTGGTACCATGCCAACTGGGTTCTCGGAGGTCTTCAGCATGCCCAGACCGGCCAGAGCCTCGATACGGCGCGGGTCGAGGTAGGAATCCACGCCTCCGATGATGCAGCAGTCGCACGCACCCGTATCGAACCAGCGACGCGCCTGCTGGAGTGCCTCGTGGAAGCCAAGTTGGTCACTTCGCAGGAGCAGGGAAACCGCAGGCGACAGGTTCGTCCTCTGCATGAACCGGGGCAAGAGGTGTCTCTGAATTTGCGCGGCGTATGCATCGACGGCTTCCAGTTCCTCTTCCCAGTCTGCTTCTTCTGCGGCGTCGGCGTCCTGCCTCGCGGTTTCTATCCAGCTGCGGATGGCATCGTCACTGGCGGTCGCGATGACAAGGCCGAGGCGTCTGCCCTCTATCCAGTCCTTCGAACGCAAGTCGTCGAACGCTGCCTGTGCCAGGACAAGGAGTCGCGTAAGGCCGAAAAGGCCGCGAGTAAGAGGCGCAACTTGATGGACCACGATGGGGACGGCCTCGCCGGCTTCGGGATCCGTGGTGTGAAAGGCGTCGAGCGGACCTACCCGAACCATACCGGCGCGCGCAGCTGCACAGCTGGTTCTGGCGTCCAGCCCTAGCGCCGAGACCATTCCGACCTGGGTGACGGCTAGGTTCATGGCAGAGTTACCTGCACGTCAGGAAGGCCCCATATGGCGCCCCCCATCCGCGCTCTGAAATGCCTGTCTCGATCATCCGACGCAGTTTACCTAGCGTAGCCCGCAGCTGCCAAAGGATACGTCGACGCCGTGACGTCAAGGACCGTCCGTTCTGTTCTTGATGACGCCGATGGCACTCCGCAATCAGCGCTTGGCCTTGGCCTCAACCTCACCAAGGTGCTTCGGGGCGTCGCGGATGGGAAGGGGTTTGCCGTGGCAGCGTGAGCGAAGGGTGTGCATCGGGCGTGGTCGCAAGGACCGGATACCGGTCCTTGCGCCTCGGACGATGCGTTGGCGCCCGACCACGGTGATGCCTGCAAACTGGCCCGGGCGCTGGCCACAGGCAAACTCGCCCGACGGTCGGCGCCAAACACCTGCCCCGAACCCTTGGCAGGTCAGTTCTTGCTGACCTTGCTGCCCTTGATGATGACGTCGCCGGAGGCCTTGGCGTTGATCTTGCCGGATGCCGTGATCGAGACGTCCTTTCCCTTGAGGATGATGGTGCCGTCCTTCTTCAGGGTGATACTGGCGTCGCCGCTCTTGAGCATGATTTCGTCGCCGCCATCGAACAGAATCTTCTTGCTGACCGTGACCAGATCGTCCCCGGTGATGGTTTGCTTCCTGCCGGCGCCGACGTTCAGCTGGTCGGCCTTGCCCACATCCACCTGCCGCGCGCCGGTAATGGAGATGGTTTCGCCCTTGCCCACCGACTCGGAACGAGCACCTGAGATGGAAATGGATTCATTCTTGCCGACCGACCCGGAACGGGCGCCGGTGATCGTGATGCTTTCGTCCTTGCTGACCGACTCGGTTCGGCCGCCCGAGATGGTGATGGATTCGTCCTTGTCCACGGTTTCGCTGCGACCGCCGTGGATGGTGATGGTCTCATCCTTACCGACTTCTTCGGTCCGATTTCCCCGGATGGTCGAGGTCTCGTCGTTCTGGACCTCCTTCGCCCGGTCGTGCCCGACGACGCGTGTCTCGTCGTTCTTGACCAGTGTGCTCAGGTCCTTCTCCGCCTGGACGTGGATTTCTTCCTGGCCCTTCAGGTCCTCGAAGCGGAGCTCGTTGAAGTTGCTGCCCGAACCGCCCTTGCTGCTGCGACTCTTGATGCCGCTCTGGGTCTTGTTGCCGGGCAGGGCGTAAGGCGGCATGTTGTCGGCGTTGTAGACCCGGCCGGTGATGATGGGCCGGTCTGGATCTCCGTCGAGAAACTCCACCATCACCTCGTGTCCGATGCGCGGGATGTGCATCGCGCCCCACTGCTTGCCCGCCCAAACCTGCGCCACGCGCACCCAGCACGAGGCCTTTTCGTCGTGCTTTCCCAGCCGATCCCAGTCGAACTGCACCTTCACCCGGCCGAACTTGTCGGTGTAGATCTCATCGCCGGCCGGGCCGACGACCAGCGCGGTTTGCGGCCCTTCGATCCTGGGCTTGGTGGTGCTTCGCCGCGGCCGGAACGGTGACCGGCTGTCGAGCAGCGTGTAGGTGGCCTTGAACGGCTCGTCGGCAGGGGCCACGTCGCCGGTTTCGTACTGATTGATGCTGATCGTGTAAGTCGCCGAGGTGATGAGGTATTCATTCTTGAAGTCGTCCTCGCTCCAGAATGGATTGGATTCGTCGCCCGAAGACAGTGCCTTCTTGAGGGTCACCAGGTTACCGACGCCAAGACCCATGGTATTGCCCTCGACTTCGATGAGGGTATTCGTGACGTGGTCACCTTCGACTCGCACCGCGGCTTCCGCTTCGGCAGCCGATTTTTCGGAGAGTCCGCCAGGATAGTCGTACACCTCGAATTCCGAGCCTGGCTGGGGGGCCACGGAAGTCTTCTCTTCGACGAGCGTCGCCGAGGGCCTTGGCTTGCTATAATCGTAGCCACGTACCACGGTGAACTTTCCCGCGTAGAGGGAGCCGGCCACGCTGAGCGACCAGAAGTGTTCTTCTTCGCGGACCTGCTTGCGCTCCTTGGGCAAATAGAGGACGGACTCGTAGCCTGGCTGCTTGGCGTGCGCGGTCGTGGAATCGGCCAATACCAAGGTGTGCTTGTCGTTCTCGTGCTTGAAGAAGTAGTAGATTCCCTCTTCCTCGAACAGGCGCTGAATGAAGTTGAAGTCGGTCTCGCGATACTGCACGCAGTACTCGCGTGTGGGGTAGTCCCCCTTGAGCGCGCCCGATTCCACATCCGTGAACCCGCGCAAGGAGAGCACGTCGCTCGCGAGGGCGGGAGCGTTCTCTTCGAAGAAGATGCGACAATCGCTTGCGTGATTGAAGAGGGTGAGCTTCGGGTTGAGCACGGCCACGTAGCGAGTATGGTGCATCGACAGCCCGAGCTTGCCGAAGTAGGTGACGATGCCGTTGAAAAAGCGCGTGTCGCCCGAGTCCAGCTTGAGATGAACGGTGAGCGACTGGCCGAGGACCTTGTCGACGGGAATGTTGGGGTCGTCCGAGAGAAGCGTGAGGTCGTAGCGATAGGGCGTCCCGAGCGTCTCTTTGCCGTGGAAAGTTTCGAGCAAGAACGTGCCATCGGGCAAGGGCCCTGTCACCAAAGTGTCGCGTCCAAGTAGTGCCATGGGAGTGTCCTCGGGTTAGTGGTTTGCAAGCCCTCGCGTCGGGTCTACACGCCAGCTCAAGTTGTCTTGACACGCTAGCACGATACACGGGCTCGCGCCCGACGCGGCGGTCGTGCTTGCAGCGGCTGTCCACTTCCTGCGGCCCAAATCGCTCTTCGCTTTCTGCCGGCGCGCGCCTCTGCGGTGGGCCGCAGTCATGGCTCTCTACGCGGCCCTGTCGGTTCTACGACTGTAGCAGACATCGTGATTGACTCCGCCGTGGATGACCCAATAGTGTCCCGCTCGAGACGCGCACTGCTGACGCAAGAAGAGGGGGTTGACGAGGTGCACCAGCGTCGACGAGCTAGGAGGTGGCCGTGCCTTCGGGTGAATGACGTGAGCCGAGAACGACGAACGATGTCACTGTTGGAAGAGATGAGGCTCGATATTGCGATGATCTCTCCGCCAGGAGCCGCTCGCGCGAATAGGCTAGCAGGATCCCTGCTCGTCTTCGGGATGCTTGCGGCTCACCTTCCGGGATGTTCTTCCTCTGGCTCGGGCACAGCTCAGGGCACCGGCGGCAGCACCAGCGCGGCTAGCAGCACCGGCGGCTCGGCTGCCACGGGGGGGACGCCGGGCGCGGGAGGAAGCAGCTCCACGGGAATCGCGAACACGGGAGGGGTGGTTGGCGCTGGCGGATCGACTGAGACGGGTGGCGCGCTCGCCAGCGGAGGGAGCTATGGCCGTGGGGGAGCAACGGGAGCGGGTGGAACGGTGGCCAGCGGCGGAAGCATCGCGACGGGAGGAACGGTGAGCAGCGGTGGCGCGACGGCCACTGGTGGAACCACAGGCGCCGGTGGCACCAGAGCGGTCGGCGGAAGCGTGGGCAACGGGGGAACGATGGCGACCGGCGGCGCGACCGGCATAGGCGGTACGACTTCCGATCGCTGTGATGTCGGTGTCTACGATTCCGCCAACCCGCCGAAGGCGCTGACGCTGAGTGGTAGTCTCGGGGCTCACGATCCGAGCGCGATCGAGAGCAACGGAACCTACTACGAATTTCAGACCGGCCTGGGCGCCAAGACCTCCACAAATTTGACGACCTGGAATGGCGCCTCTGCGCCCTTCGGCACGCCCGACTGGATGAAGTCCGCCGTTTCCGGCGTCACCGACCTCTGGGCACCCGACATCTCCTACTTCGGTGGCACCTATCACCTCTACTATGCCGGCTCTACCTTCGGGGCGAACAAGTCCTGCATCGGGCACGCCACGCGCGCTGCGCTGAATGCTGGCGCGTGGTCAGACCAGGGCTCTGCCACCATCTGCTCGAATGTGACCAGCACTGGTGACAACTGGAACGCCATCGATCCCAACGCCGTCCTGGATACGGACGGCACTCCTTGGCTGGTGTTCGGCAGCTTCTGGGGTGGAATTAAGATCATCCAGCTCGACCAAACCGGGGCGCGCGTCGGCACGACTCTCACCGGAATCGCCGCGCGTCCCAACAACGGGGGCGCCATCGAAGGTCCCTTCATGATCCGCCGCTGCGGGTACTACTATCTGTTCACCTCCTGGGACACCTGCTGCCAGGGCGCAAACAGCACCTACAACATGCGCGTCGTGCGCGGGACGAGTGTCACCGGTCCCTTTGCCGACGAAGCAGGAACCGCGGCCATGCAAGGCGGTGGAACGCTCATTGCCAAAGGCGACGCAACCTGGGCGGGGCCAGGAGGACAGTCCGTGATGTTGGTGGGCACCAAGGCCTATCTCGTGTATCACGCCTATGCCATGAGCAACGGAAACGCCACCCTGCGCATCGCGGATCTGGTTTGGGATTCGAATGGCTGGCCCGTACCCGTGGGTCCCTGAAGCCCTGGCCGCCGCGCATGTGAAGTGCGCGGGGGAATCGCCTACAGGATAGGTGGCGGCGGTGGAGGGGGTGGCGGCGGCGGCGGCGGTGGAGGGGGAGGCGGTGGTGCTGCCGCGGGGGGCGGCGGAGGGGCCGGTGGCGCCGCCGGGGCGGGCGCGGGAGCTGGGGGCGCCGCGGCTGGGGGTGGGGGGGCTGCCGGCGGCGATGTGGGCGCTGGGGGCGCCGGGCTGCCCGCCGCGGGTGGCGGCGGCACGGGTGGGGCCGTGTCCACCTGCACACAGGCCGAGAGATCGAAGAGCATGAACTCGAGGGCTTTTTCCTGCGCGGTGGCGGCCTTGGTCAGGTCGCAGCCACTCGGAAAGGGCTTCTTGCCCGAGCCGGTAAAGACGTGCAGATCGGTCATGACCACCTTACCGCAATAGTTGGGCGTGCCCGTGGCGGGTTGCTCCACCGGCGTTCCGAAGCTGGTGTACACCAGCCAGTCGGGATAGCTGGTGTTGGTGGTGTCGTTGCCGTAGATCCAGCGGGTCGATGCCCCAACCACGTGGTTCATGCTGTGCTCGCCGCCATTGATAGGCAACTGCGCGCGCGTGGGCGTGGCGCCGATGGCCACCAGCCAGTCGGCCAGGGCCGCCCCCTTGGTGAAGGTGGTGTCGATGTTGGCCAAGAATCCGTCGGGGATGCCTGAGAGGTTGGCGATGTTGGCGCCATTCATGGGGAAGTTGATCACCCCGGTTGCCCATGGCGCCGGGCCGGCCCACACCCATACGTCCTGCCAGTGCGAACCGAAGATCTTGCCGCCCTGATCGGCGTAGTCCTTCATGTTCTGATGCATGGCCGCGGTCTTCAGATCCTTGTTCGTCGTGCCCTCGCACGACATCACCAGCATGTCGTAACGCTTGAGCTGGGTCGGGCTGCCCCACAGGGCGTCCGCCTGACCATAGGCCGCGCCGCCATTCAAGCTGGCGTCGAAATTGGTGGCGGTCCCATCCTTGGGCGTGGTGTACATGTGCACCTTGCCCGAGCCGGTAGGGGGCGTGAATTCGGCATCCGCGATGCCAACCCGGCGCAACAGGCAATCGAGCCCGTCGGAGAAGCCCACCACCATGGCGATCTGGGGCATGTTCCCCTCGCTCTGCGTGCGCGGCAGCCGGAGCGTCTTGTCCGCGACGGGGTTGTCCACACAAGCCGTGACGGTGGGGATGGTGATGGTACGGCGCCACTTGCCGATCTGAATGACGAGCGGGACGTTGGTTCCCGCCGGAACCCCAGTCAGCTTGAACCGGCCCTGGGCATCGGTCAGCGTGGTGGTGATGGGGCTGCCCGAGGCGGTGGCATCGCAGGTCGTGCAGGCCGGGCCCGCGGGAATGGGATCGAGCGTGCCGTTCGGCACGTAGACGACGACGTCGTAGATAGGCAGCGCGCCCGCCGGGTCGTACACGATGCCGCTGATGCTGGTCTTGGTCTTGTCCCCGCCACAATCGGGAACCTGCGCGCAAAGCCCGGTGCAGCCGCCTACGGCACCGCACACGTTGGGCATGGAGCTGCCGCAGGTTACGCCGTTCGGGCACGTGGTGCCGCAGTCGAGGATGCCGCCGCAACCGTCACCGATGGTGCCACAGTAGCGCCCGCCACCCGCCACGTCGCAGGTGACCTTGGTGCAGTTGGCGCCGCCGACGCACACATTGCCCGTGCCACAGACCCAGCCCGCGGTCGGGCAGGTAGTCCCGCAGTCGAGCGATCCGCCACAACCGTCACCGATCTTGCCGCAATACCGTCCGCCGCCCGCGGCGTCGCAGGTCAGCTTGGTGCAGGAGGCGCCGCCCACGCAGACGTTGTTGCTGCACGACCAGCCCGTGGTGGGGCAGGTCGTCGGACAGTCGAGCGATCTACCGCAGCCGTCGCCGATGGTGCCGCAGTAGTTGCCGCCCGTCGCAGGCGAGCAAGTCAACTTGGTGCAGGAGGCGCCACCGACGCACACGTTGTTGCTGCACGACCAGCCGGCGGTGGGGCAGGTGGCCGGGCAGTCGAGCGATCCGCCGCACCCGTCGCCAACCGTGCCGCAGTAGTTGCCACCGGCTGGTGCGCAAGTCAGCTTGGCGCAAGCGGCGCCGCCGACGCAGACGTTGTTGCTGCACGACCAGCCGGCCTTGGGGCAGGCGGCGCCGCAGTCCAGGGATCCACCGCAGCCATCGCCGACGGTGCCGCAGTAGCGCCCACCCCCGGTCGTGTCGCAGGTGACCTTGGGGCAAGAGGCGTCGCCCACGCAGACGTTATGACTGCATGACCAACCGGCCTTGGGGCAGGTCTCGCCGCAGTCGAGGCCCCCGCCGCAGCCATCGCCGATGGTGCCGCAGTACCGTCCGCCGTCCGTCGTGTCGCAAGTGACGGGCGTGCAGGACGGCGGGGCGCCTTTGCAAATGTTGTCCACGCATGACCAACCGGTCTTGGGGCAGGCGGCGCCGCAGTCCAGGGTCCGGCCACAACCATCGCTGATCTTGCCACAATAGCGTCCACCTCCGGCGGTATCACAGGAAAGCGGCGTGCAGACCGAAGCGGGACCCACGCACATGTTGTTCTCGCAAGTCCAGCCGGGGGTGGGGCAGGTGTCGCCACAATCGAGGGGGTGGTTGCAGCCATCGCCGATCTTTCCGCAGTAGGAGCCACCTAGGAAGGAGCAGGTGAACTTGGGCGTGCAGTTGGCGCCACCTCCACAGATATTGGGTCCGCCCGCGCCGCACACCTGATCGCTGGGGCAGGCACCGCAGTCTTGGGTCCTGCCGCAGCCATCCCCGATGGTTCCACAGTACTGCCCAGCGGCCGATGCGCAGGCGAGGGGTACACAGATGGGCGTATCGAGCTTGGCTGCGTCTGTCGATAGGATGAGGGTTCCCGCGTCGTTCTTCGTCAGCGACGTCTGCGTCCCGGTCGATGTCGTGGTCGGCAATGTCTCATGGCTGACCGAGCCGCCCGCGGTGCAGGCATTCTGAAACAGCAGAAAGCCGACGGCGGCGGCGAGCCGTGTGCTGCGCCGATTCCAAACCCTTTTTGTTCCAGCCAGGTTCGACCCGACATCCCCCATGTGAAACCTCCGTGCGTGGAAATACTCCAGGTCGAGCAGTGGCGAGCAAATCGCAAATAGGCTCAAGTCGCGTGCGGGTGCCAGGCTCCTGGCTGTGGATTGACACGGGCGTCGCCGTGTACGCCTCGCGCAATCTCCGCAATTCCGACGCCACGCCTGGCTCTCGCCGTGCGGACCCGCGGCGGGCAACAGCGCGTGTTACGCCGTGTTCAACTTTCCATCAGACGGCGAAGGTGGTTCACAGGTTCTCGATCTTTCGGAATCGCGGAACCAGCATCTTCATCACCGACCAAGCGACGACGTAGGCGAGCGCGCAAATTCCGAACATGATTGCATACGCGGTCGTCATCTCGGACAGCACCAACGGCTTCTGCAACTGCTTGAGCTGAAGGAACGCATCGGAATTGATAGCCTGCAGTTGGGCGACGACCTCCTTGGGCAGGCTGCCGAGCTCCACCGTGTTCAGATCGATGACGCTGCCGTGCTTGTTCGACAAATGCAGGGAGGCAATCCGATCGAGGTACGCGCCGAGAGCACCGGCCCTCGCCTGCGCCCAGGTCTTGGCAATACCGGCTTGCCGGTAGGCATCGAACAGCCAGCCGGCCGACTTGCTGACCAGGATGCCGCCGAGACCGCCAAACATCCCTCCGATGCCCGTGACGGAAGCCACGGCCTTCTTCGGGAACATGTCCGACACCGTGGTGAACAGGTTGGCCGACCAGGCTTGGTGCGCCGAGGCGCCGACGCCGATGAGCAGGACCGGCACCCAGTAGGTGGTGCCGCCAAGGGGCTGGGCCAGCAGCACGACGAGAGGGAAAAGGGCGATCACCATCATCGCCCGCATGCGTCCCGCATAGGGTTCGTGTCCCCGGTTGATGAAGTACATGGGGAACCAGCCGCCGCTGATGCTCCCGACGCAGGTCATGGTGTACAGCACGGCGATGGGCACGGAAATCTGCGTCCCCGTCATCCCATACTGTTCCTTCAGGTAGGCTGGCAACCAGAAGAGGAAGAACCACCAGATGCCATCGGTCATGAACTTGCCGAAGGCGAAGGCCCAGGTTTGGCGATACCCCAGCAGCTTGCCCCATTGGATATACCAGGGGCGCTTAGCGGTGGATGCCGCCTTGGCCTCGGCGGCTTTTGCCTCGGCAGCCTGCTCGTCCGCGTCGCTATGAATATAGTCGAGCTCCGCCTTGCCTAGCCGCTTGTGCCTTGCCGGCGGGGCATAGAGCCAGAACCAGAATACCAGCCACAGGAAGCCGATTGCGCCCACGATGACGAACGCACCCTGCCAGCCAAAGTGTTTCGCCAACCAGGGTACCGTGAGCGGAGCCAGGATGGCGCCCACGTTGGCGCCGGAGTTGAAGATCCCCGTGGCCAGCGATCGCTCGCGCTTGGGGAACCATTCGGCGGTCGTCTTGATCGCGGCGGGAAAGTTCCCCGACTCGCCGAAACCGAGCAAGGCTCGGGCGAACATGAACCCGCCCGTTCCCCTGGCCAGCGCATGCAAAGCCGCGGCGATGGACCAAACGGTCAGCGCCCAGGCAAACCCCAGCTTGGTGCCCAGCCAATCGACGATGCGACCGGCGAACAGCATGGAAATCGCGTACACGAATTGGAACACCGTGAGGATGTTCGCGTAGTCCGTGTCGCTCCAGTTGAACTCGACCTCCAAGGCCGGTTTGAGCAGGCTGAGAACTTGGCGGTCCAGGTAGTTGACCGTCGTGGCGAAGAAGAGCAGGGCACAGATGGTCCATCTGTACCGTCCCATCTTCTCGTTGATTTGACTCAAGATCTTCATCGGTGTGGATTGGGCACGATCTATCGCCGTCTGGATGTCGGCTTTGAGGGGGGAAGTCAGCGCTGAATTCTCGCGGATCCGCCCCTCGCGAAGGCCTTGACCTGATCGAGCGTCACCATCGTGGTGTCGCCGGGCGTGGTCGTAAGAAGCGCGCCGTGCGCCCAACCGAGTTTCAGCGCCTCTGCGGGCGCCTCGCCCGAGAGCAGACCGTAGAAGAAGCCACTGGCGAAGCCGTCGCCGCCACCCACGCGATCGTGAACCTCGAGGTCGCACGTGGGAGAGGTGTAGGTCTCGCCGCCGACCCAAGCCACCGCCCCCCAGCCGTGGCGGTTGGTCGAGCTGACCTCGCGCAAGGTGGTGGCCACGATCTTGACCTGGGGAAACCTGGCCGTCACCCGATCGATCATGGCGAAGAAGGCGCTGGCGTCGAGTTTCGATTTCTTCTCGACGTCCTGGCCAGCGATGCCGAGGCCCTTCTGCAAGTCCTCTTCATTGCCCACCAGCACATCGGCGTTGGCCACGATGCGCGCGATGACCTCGACGGCTTTCTCCTGCCCGCCCCAGATATTCCACAGCTTGTCGCGAAAATTGAGGTCGAAGCTGCACACGGCGCCTGCCTGCTTGGCGGCCTTCATACCCTCGATGATGACCTCGCCGGTGGTTTCCGACAGGGCGGCGAAGATCCCACCGCTGTGGAACCAGCGAATCCCGTTCTTGAACATCGCGGCCCAGTCGAAGTCGCCGGGCTTGAGCGCGGCGGCGGCCTCGTTGCTGCGATTGTAGAACACCACCGGCGCGCGTACGCCGTGGCCACGATCGCTGTATACGGTGGCCATGTTGGGACCGCTGACACCGTTGTGTCGAAAGTGCTTGTAGAACGGAGTGACGCCCATGGCGCGCACCCGCTCGTGGATCATGTCGCCGATGGGGTAGTCCACCATGGCGGTGGCCACGCCCGCGTTCAGGCGGAAGCAGTCGGACAAGTTGGCGGCGACGTTAAATTCCCCGCCGCTCACGTGAATGAGGCAGCTTTGGGCCTTGCGCCAGGGCACGATGCCCGGATCCAATCGGCTGACCAGGGCGCCCACGGAAAGGAAGTCCAGGCCGCCCGCAGGGGGAATACTCAAACCGTTACCCATTTCGAATTCTCGCTCCTTGTTGGTTCATTCGCCGACCCGGACGTCTCACGGTGTCAGCTGGTCCCGTTCCTGAGCCGATAGAGAATCCTGCCCGGCTTCCTCTACTACCAAGGTGTCCTTGTCGTCCTTCCAATTCTCGATGTCTATCGAATTCACGTCGCGGTGGGAAAGATTGATGGCGTCGCAGGTTTGTCTGGGAATAGAGGTGGCCAGGGTCACCGTCACGCGGGGACATTCGACGCCATGGTCGAATGTCCCGATACCCTTGACGTTCGTCGAGTGGGCCAGAATCAGCTTCGATTCGTGGGCGAAGCGATCCCACTGCTTCACGAAGTAGTCGCGCACGTGGTAGCCGACCCTCTCGATGTCCGCGCCATGCATGAACGACACCGCCTTGACGTGGGAGCCGTGGATGACCAATTCTCCGCCGTCCGCCACGATGGGCTCGAGCTTATACATGGCCTTGCCCGCCACCCACAGTTCCTCGTAGATCGACGGCGTGAGCCCGAGGACGCGTTTGTAGGGCCGGTCGAGCACTTTGATGTGGAGTCGCGCGGAATAGTCCGCGGCCTGGGACCAGGCCTCCTCGGGCGCGCCCGCGAAGAGGCAGGCCAGCTGGTGTTTGCCGTCGATGGCGAAGGCGAAGCACGTGCGCGGCGTCGGCAGGAATTGGACGACCCGATCGATCACGCGGCGGGTCGGCGTGTTCTTGACACCATTGATGACCGGGTTGGTGATCACCGCGGCCAGCCAGTGAAACTTCTCGACCACGTCGAGGCCCGCGATGCCGGGGAAGAAATACTTGTTGCCCCCCGCGAATCCCATCGCCTCGTGGGGTACCACCGGTGAGACGATGAGGATGTGGTCGACCTCGGTGGCCTTGCGGTTGATGGTCACCGGGATGTCCTGGGAAAACAGTCCCTGCGTGAGCTGCGCGACCTCGTCGCCCGGCAACGTCCCCAGGGAAACCAGCTCGTCGAGTTTGTGGTGCTGGTGGTTGAAGAAGCGAACCTTCGCATACCTCTGCCGATGCTCCGAGGCGGTCAGGCCGACATGGCGATAGAGGCGCTCGGTTGCCATGGCCGCGTGGGTTCCGGTCGCCACCAGGTAGTCCAGGGCTTTCACCCGCGGCTGCAAGAGGTCGCTTAGGACGTGGAAGAAGAGGTCCATCGGCGCGTGCCGGGTGTGATCGGGGATGAGCACGAGCACGCGCTTTCCGTCGAGCGGTAGATCGGCCAAGGTCGCCGCGCAGATGTCACGCACCTCCTGTGCGCCGAGCCGCCGCTCCATCGAGCCGTGTCCGAAGAGCCTCATGGCCGCGCCTTGTCCACCGAACCACCCTGTTAGACGCCGCTGTAGGCCGAGAAGCCACCGTCGATGGGAACCACGATCCCGGTGACGAACGCCGAGGCGGGCGAGAGCAGCCACAAGGTCGCGCCCGCCGAGATCGTCGGGCGTGCCGAATCGGGCCATGGGCGTGTGTTCGATGATCTTGTTGCCTCGGGCGGTAAGCGCGCCGGTTTCCTTGTCGGTGAGAAGGAAGCGATTCTGCTCGGTGAGGAAGAATCCAGGCGCGAGAGCGTTCACGCGTATCCTGGGCGAGTATTCCTGCGCGAGGTGCACCGCCAGCCATTGCGTGAAGTTGCTCACCGCCGCCTTGGCCGCCGAGTAGGCCGGGATCCGCGTCAGTGGCCGAAAGGCGTTCATGGACGAGATGTTGAGGATCACGCCCTGCTTCTGCTTTGCCATGACCCGCCCGAAGGCCTGGCTGGGCAAGATGGTGCCGAGCAAGTTCAGGTTCGACACGAATTGCAGAGCGTCGGCTGGCACGTCGAAGAAGCTTCGCTCTGGGCCGGTGGTCGCCATGGGGCTGTTGCCACCGGCGCCGTTGATGAGGCCATCGACCGTGCCGTACTCGGCCACGACGGCCGACGCCGCCTTGTCCACCGCGTCCTTTTCCAGAACGTCGATGAGCATGGCCTTGTGCGTGCCCTTCGTGCCGCCGAGCGCGGCGACCGTCTTTTTCGCCAGGGCGAGGTCGCGGTCCAGGACGACCACGTTGGCGTGGCAGGCCGCCAAGGCCTTGGCCATGGCTCCGCACAGAACACCACCACCACCGGTAATCGCGATGGTCTTGGCGGAAAAATCATAACTACCGGTGAGGCTCGCGGGGTTCATTCCAGATCCTCCAGCTTACCCGGAAACCCCGAGAAATAGCGGTTCGATGTGGCGTTTCAGCAGGTTGTGGGTCACGCGAGATTCGACCTTGTCGCGGTTGGCCCGCAGCAATTCAAGTAGCTCGGCCCGTCTTTCGGCGGCGATGGGAAAACTGATGTGAATCAGCTGACGGAAGTGAATGCTGAAGCGCGCACAGCGCCGATTGTGCTCGAGCGCCTCCACGAGCTCTTGGCTGCCCCACCCATCCACTTCGGTCGGGGTGGGAAGCACCCGCCGATCGATGGCGATGACCGTGGCGTAAGGCTTGGCCATTTCGTCGTAGCGGGCGAAGGCCTCGCGATAGAGTGCTTTCGCGAAGGCGAGGCCATCGCCGCCTGCTTCCGCGAGTCCGAGGACCTCCTCCAGCCAAGTCGTTCCGGCGGTCTTGAGATGGACGCCTGCGTCGGCACGCTTGAGCGCCTGATGCATGACCGGGTAAAGCGAGAACTTGTCGCTGCCTGAATGAATGCTGAGCTTGAGCGAGGCCGGAAGGGCAAAGGTCCGCTTGGCGAACGCCAAGACGGCCAAGTCCTCCGCGAATTCCTGCGTGAAGCGCTCGATGGCGCCGACGTAGTCGATACCCTTGAGAAACTCGCCGGTGAACTTGGGGGCGACCGTGGCCACCGGGATCTCCTCGCGAGCCACGGCAGCGAGAATGAAGAACAATTCGCCGGGTGACTGGGGCGTTTCCGCCTCGTCGAACGAAACCTCGGTCACGAACCCACCTTGGCCCTTGTGCCCGGCGATGTGGCGATAGACACGTCCGGCTTGCTCGACGGCAGCCAGATACTTTCTGGCGAATTCCGCAAGCACGGTCGGGCTGACCAGCACCGGAGCTTCCACCCCGGGAATCTGCAGAGAGCCCAAGAAACGGCCCATGTCGGCCGCATAGGAGGCGATCGACGCTTCCGACGCTGGCTGACCGATAGCGTCGGCCACGTCGATGGTGAAGAAGTCACTGGCCCTGAGGAACTTGTCGACGGAGGCAAGCGCGATGTGGTCCGCATCCACGAAGTAGGGACGGCCAAAGCGGCAGGCCGCGATGGCGGCATCGGCCTCGGCCCGCACATCCTCCGGCCGCGTGCCGATCAGGGAGTGTTCCCGGTTGGATTTGTTCCAAACCGGCGTGATGGTGATGCCACGCTCTCTCGCGGCCGTGAAGGCTCGTAGCTGCGCGGCGCCTTCCAGCCCGAAGCGGTCACCGATTCCCATGGAGTATTTCGAGATAGCAAGCATCCTGAAGGGTGCAGTGGCCACCCGGAACGAATCCGGCTCAGCCTCTTAGGGGGTGATGTTGGCTATCTGCGCGTCGTCGAGCTCGCTCTGCGCAGCGCCGCCGCGAACGCCGACACCGGGTCAGCCGGCAGCGAGTCCGTTGCCGACGGTGCAGGGACCGATGGTCTTGGCGTTCCCACCCGCGGCGTCGGGTGGAGCGAAGAACGGCTCGGGGTTGCCCCACGGGGACTTCGAGCTGGCCCGTTTTCCCTCGCTGGCGCCACTGCGGTACCGTGGAGACACCATGAAGCCGTTCCTCGACGAGAATTTCCTGCTCGAAAGCCAAACCGCGGTGCGGTTGTTTCACGACTATGCCGTGGACCAGCCGATCATCGACTATCACTGTCATCTGCCACCCGACCAACTGACCGACAATCACCGGTTCGCCACGCTTACCCAGATCTGGCTCGATGGCGATCACTACAAGTGGCGCGCGATGCGGTCGAACGGGGTACCCGAGCGCTTCTGCACGGGCGATGCCTCGGACTGGGAAAAGTTCGAGATGTGGGCCAAGACCGTGCCGTACACGCTACGCAACCCGCTCTACCACTGGACCCACATGGAGCTGCGCAAACCCCTCGGCGTGAAGGACACGTTGCTCAATCCTGCGACGGCACGCTCGATCTACGACCGCTGCAACGCGAGGCTCGGGCAGGACGATTTCACCACCCAGGGGCTGCTCGATCAGTTCCGGGTGGTGGTGGTCTGCACCACCGATGATCCCGTGGATACGCTGGAGGCGCATCAGCGCCACGCCGGGAAGCCGGGCGCGACCACCAAACTCCTGCCCACCTGGCGTCCGGATCGGGCCATGGCCGTGTCCGACGTGCGAGGCTGGAACCTCTGGGTGGACAAATTGCAGGCGGCCGCGAACCTCGCCGTTGATTCGTTCGAGACGCTGCTAGCCGCGCTCCGGCGGCGGCACGACTTCTTCCACCAGGTGGGCTGCCGCATCAGCGATCACGGCATCGAGCAGGTGTGGGCCGAACTGTACACGGAAAGCGAGATCGACGTCATCTTTGCCAAGGCACGTGCGATGCGTGCGCTCTCCCCCGTCGAACAGAATCGGTTCCGCTCGGCCATGCTCTACGAGCTCGCGCTCATGGACCACGCGAGCGGCTGGACGCAGCAGCTTCATGTGGGGGCTATGCGCAACAACAACACGCGCATGATGCGCAGCCTGGGGCCGGACACGGGGTTCGACTCCATCGGCGACTATCCGCAGGCGTTTGCCCTGGGCCGCTTCCTCGATCGCCTGGATGCCACCGACCAGCTCTGCAAGACCATCCTCTACAATCTCAATCCTGCAGACAACGAGGTCATGGCGACGATGGTGGGCAATTTCCAGGACGGCACGTGCCCCGGCAAGATCCAGTTCGGCTCGGCCTGGTGGTTCCTGGATCAGAAGGACGGCATGGAGCGCCAGCTGGGAGCGCTGTCTGCGCTCGGCCTGCTCTCGCGCTTCGTCGGCATGCTGACCGATTCGCGCAGTTTCCTATCTTACTCGCGCCACGAGTATTTCCGTCGCCTTCTCTGCAACCTGCTCGGCAACGACGTGGAGAACGGTCTTGCCCCGCACGACATGGACTTGCTGGGCAACATGGTGCGCGACATCTGCTACGGGAATGCCCGGACCTACTTCGGTTTCTTCCGCTAGCCCGCATGGTTCACCACCACCAGATTGCCGAAGGGCAGAACCAGACGCTCCGCGGCCTACCGCGTTGGCCGCTGGCATGCCGTGTCGCGGGCGCTCGCGGAAAGTGAGCCACATTTGCCATGCATTACCACTGCCGCCTTCGACGGTAGCTGATTGTTCGACGCTCCCGTGGACCGAGTGGGGCTCCCCATGGGCCGCCTGGATCTGCGGGCAGCGGCAAAACCAAGAAAAGTGAGGGATTCGATGACAATGCGAAGTGTTGCTTACGTTGGAACTGTGGCGCTTTTGGCGCAGGTCCTTTGGACCCAAGGCTGCGGCGGTGGCAATTCTCCGTCGACAACGGAGGGCACTGGCGGCGTGACCAGCACCGGCGGCACGACTGATGTCACCGGGAGTGGCGGAACGACCACGCCGGAAACGACCGGTGCAGGCGGAAGTACGACGCCAGAAACGACCGGCACCGGCGGGGCCACCGGGGCCGACACCTACCAGCCGCTCTGCTCCGGTCTCCTGACGGCCGCCAACGTGGCTCCCACCAAGAATGGTATTTGTACGGATGTCGATCCTCAGCTCTGCTACAAGACCTGTGGCCCCCAGAGTATCGGTTTCAAGTCCGAGACCTGCACGGCTGGCGTGTACGTGGAACAGTCGGGCTGCAGCTTCTTGACCGGCCAGGACTACTCCTGCTACAAGATTCCCGCCGCCATCGACGCTTCTTGCCCGACGGATGCGGCGCCCCAGGCCAGCACTCCCTGCACCGTGGCGACCTGCACACTCTGCAACCTCAACGGTGGCTACCTCGACTCCTCAGGCGCGGCGAAGACCGGCGACTGCGTCTGCCCCGAGCCCTCGGCCACCACTGGGGTATCGAAGTGGAGCTGCGCCAGCTCGACCGCGTGGCCCTGCCCCGCCGGCCAGGGTTGCTGAACGCGCGACCGTCCTGCGGTCGCGAAGAGCTGGAAACCAAGCCCTTGGAGTCGACGTTGAACCACCGGTGTGGCGTGCGTTTCACGAGAGAATCACCATCGTTCTCGCGGACGAAACTATCCCATTGGCTTGGGGCAGTCTCGCTGCTCGGGGTGGCGGCCTGCGCGAGTCAGGACGAAGATCTTCCGCCCATCCAATACATGTGTGAAACCGATTCGACCCCTGCTTCTCCGGCGTTAAGCGGAGTCTGTGGCGCCGGCGATCCCAAGCTCCCCCCTGAACCGAAGTTCCCGACGGAGGTTTGCCAGACCCTGGTCGCCACCAAAACCGGCCCCGACGAGGACATGCTCGATACCAGTCGAATCCAGACCGCGCTGACGCAATGCCAAGGCGGCGCGGTCAAGCTGGTAACGGACGGCGCGAACAATTCCTTCGTTGCCGGTCACCTGATGCTCACGGGGGTCACGCTCTGGGTCGATGCGGGGGTCACCCTCTATGCCTCCCGCGATCCGGAGCAGTACCAGAAGACCGGGAATTGCGGACGCATCGGCATCAGCGATTCGGGCGCGTGCACCGATTTCATCACCTTGGACGGGACCAATCCGGCCATCATGGGCGATGGGGTGATCGACGGGCAGGGTGGCGAACCCCTCATCGGCCACGACTACTCGTGGTGGCAGGCATCCTATGCCCTCCGCTCGATCGACGGCAGCATCGGCAATCCCACTCTCATCAATACGACGACCAAGAGCTACGGCGTGGTTCTGTATCGGATCACGCTGCACAATTCGCCCAAGTTTCACCTCAAGATCGGGTCGAGCCCGCCCTACGGCCCGACCACCTGCACCACCCCCGGCGACGGTTTCACGGTCTGGGGCATTACCATCTTGACCCCGTCGAAATGGAAGAACGCCAAGGGCGAGGTGCTGACACCGAGCTTCGCGCGCAACAGCGACGGTATCGACCCCGGTTCGGGCACCATCGCTCAATGTGGTGTCATCGCTTGCAGCACCATCAGCACAGGTGACGATCAGATCGCGATCAAGGGCGGACACTGGGTTGCCAATCTCATCATCGCGCACAACCACTTCGGCACCGGCCACGGCATGTCGATCGGCAGCGAGACCTACGGTGGCTACTCGTCTCCCGACGGCGTCTACCATCGAGGCATCGAGAACGTCGACGTGTACGACCTCACCATCGACGCCGATTCTCGCCCCGTCGGGTACGAAGCTCTGGTCTCGGATTTCAATGGCATTCGAGTGAAGTCGGACGAGAGCCGTGGCGGCCTGGTGAACAACGTCACCTACACGGACATCTGCATGCGCGACATGACCAACGCTATACTGGTAAGCACCGCGTACAACCCGCTGTTCGCCGGAAATCTCTTTCCGGAATTCAAGACGCTGACATTTCGCAACATTCACCACGTGACGTGCAAGGGGCTCGACCGGCCGGTCGTGACCCTCGAGGGCTTCAACGCGACCCTGCCCCTCGGTCCCGTCACCATGGACAATGTGGTCATCGACAACATGGGCAAACTGGATGCGGCGGCGGAATTCGCCGACATCCGGCTCGGGCCTGGCGACGTCAGCTTTACCCCCAGCGGTCTCGGCGTCACTGTCACGGACAACCGGGTTCCCGGCAGCAGCGCGCCGCGCGCCTGTGTCTTCCCCACCCTGCCCACGCCGGAAGTGCCGCCAGGATGGCTTAGGTAGAAATCCAAGATGAATGGCTCGGATAGGCGGCTGCGATGAACGGCTCTAGCAAGGCGATGCGAATCATGCACAATCTTCCACTCCGTCGGTTGCTCGCTTTGCTCCTGTTGGCCGGCAGCACGGTCGCTTGCACCACGCACGCGATAGAACCCAACGGTACCTGCCTGCCCGACCCGGCGGTCAGCTGCGACGTGAGCGGCTTTGCCGCCGCGTCGATCGGTCTGACAGGGTATTCCTGCACGGGCACGGCAAGGCCCGACAACGATTCCACATACGTCGATGGGGTTCCGCAGGGGACCGTGTGCGCGGACGAGGGCGCCGTGGGCACCGATGGCAAGAGCGGCTATTGCTGCACGAATTTCGTGACCCAATGCTCCTACAACCCAGTGGCCATCTGCGATCAAGAAGGCACCTATGGGTACCAATGCCTGGGCGCCGACCGTCCCGAGGCGGTCAATCCGGCCATCAGTTGCAACCAGGGGGTCAGGGAGGACAACTTGATCAACTACTGCTGCTCGGGCACCGAACGCGCCGCCAACTGCGCACAATCCGACGCCATCGGATGCCTTTCCGGACTGACGGGCTGGACCTGTCCCACGGGCACCCAGCCCACGGCGCAGGACATGGGTGCCAACAAGAGCCGCGCCGATCTGTTCTACCTGCTCTGCCCGGTGCCGACGGTGGCGCCCAACCCCAAGTACGAAACCTACTGCTGCTTTACGGCCAGCCTGGTCCCGGCCGGTGGCACCTGCCTGCAGGACATGAACGTGCCCAACTGCGCGCCCGGCAGGTTCGGCATTGCCTGCTATGGAACGGATACGCCGGAACAGAATTTCGCGCGCTTGCATTGCCCTGACCCAGGGGTTCCTGGGGTCAGCGAACAGGGGTATCAGGCCACGGTTTACTGCTGCGATTACACCCGCGATTAGCGGCAAGAAAGGCAAGGCGCTTGGTGGGAGGGCGCATGATTCGACAACCCGCCTGGAGAGCCGGGCGGTCCTCGGGATCTATCTGCCAACCCTCTCACCGCCTCTGGCTTCGCCCTCACCCTCGCCGACTACGCCCCATCGCTCTCCTCCAAGTCGTGCTATCGCTCGCCTCACCCTGTGCGGCTTTGCCAGCCCTTTTGGCACCCGCCAAGAGCGTAGCCACGCGCATGGTCGAATCGGTCATCGCCCGGGCTCCTTTGGCGCCGACCGACAAGTGGGAATACGACACGGGCCTGGTGCTCGAGGGAATCGAGCGGGTGGCGCTCAAGACCAAGAACCGAGCCGCGTTTGCCTACATCAAGCGCACCATCGATGGTCTCATCGACAAGTCCGGCACTATCAAGGGCTACCGGAGCGACGAGTACAACATCGACAAGATCGCCATGGGGCGGACGCTCTTCCGCCTGTGGGCCGAGGCCCAGGGCGAGGACAAGCGGCGCTACCGCAAGGCCATCGAAACCCTGCGCTCGCAGATGCGCACCCACCCGCGCAACAGCGACGGAACCTTCTGGCACAAGAAGATCTACCCACATCAGATGTGGCTCGACGGTGTTTACATGGCATCCCCGTTCCTGGCCGAATACGCGGCTACCTTTCGCGAACCCGCGCTCTTTGACGATGTCGCCAAGCAGATCCTTCTTGCCGAGGTGCACATGCGCGATGCCAAGACCGGCCTCCTCTACCACGGCTGGGACGAGCAGAAGAAAGAGCGTTGGGCCGACCCCAAGACGGGCAGGTCGTCGCAATTCTGGGGGCGGGCCATGGGCTGGTACGCCATGGCCGTGGTCGAGGTGCTCGAATGGTTGCCCCAAGACCATCCGCGACGGCAGGCCGTTCTTGGCGTCCTGAATCGGCTCGCGGCGGCGATTGCGCGTGTCCAAGATGGCACCACCTCCGTGTGGTGGCAGGTGCTCGACCAGCCGGAACGCCCAGGGAACTACCGCGAGGCATCCGCGTCCAGCATGTTCGTGTACGCCCTGTCCAAGGCGGTACGCCGCGGCTGGCTCGACCAGGCGGTGTATGGCCAAGTCGCGTCGCGTGGCTACCAGGGGCTGTTGCGGGAGTTCGTCGAACGGCGCGCCGACGGCCACCTCAATCTCAAGAACGTTTGCAAGGTCGCAGGTCTCGGCGGCACTCCCTACCGTGACGGGTCCTACGCCTACTACACCAGCACCGAAGTCGTGAAGAACGATCCCAAGGGCGTCGGCGCGTTCCTCCTGGCCGCCGCCGAGAACGAGTAGCATTGCCGCTTCGGTTCTTCGATTCACCGACGGGGTGGGGGGGCAGGGCATGTGTCCGCCCCTCTGTGCTCTCGGCTCCCTCGGCGCTCGCAACGGCCGATCGCCGTGGAGACGCGCAACCGCACCAGCTCAGGTTGTGCCGGTGAGCTTGCCTCAGAACACGTAGACGGTCTGGGCCATGCCCCGAAGGTTGTGGGGCTTGTTGATGCGGTCGAGATACTCGACCTGGGTGTACTGCCCGGAGATCCCGAGCCGCAGCGCCGGGGTCGCGTCCCAGAAGAGATTGGCGTCCACGTAGCGACTGGTGTCGGCAATCAATCCCAGGAGCTCCACGTCCGCATCGCCCTTGAGATAGAGCTTCCACAGGTTGTCCGAGTGCGACTGGGTGTAGTTCGCGGAGAGGAGGAAACGCCCGGAGGGCGGCAAATAGTACTGGAGACCAACTCGGAATGCCGTCCAGTTGATAGTATGGACGACGTTATCCCGATCGAAGGTGACCAGTGAGCTGTCGATGTTCGGTTCGTAAATCGGTGCCGGATTGGCCTGCTGGGGATTGAGCAGGGGCGGGAACTGCGCGCCGCCACCCGAAGTGATGAGATCGGCGATACCAGTACCCCGCACGAAGGAGCCGGTGAGCGTGAGGCGGTTGCTGCGATCTACCTCGCTCGCGGCGGGAATGAGCGGGATGAGCGCGTCAGCCGCCATTCCCCAGCCAGTGGCGCTGTTCGAGTTGCGCGCCGGCGGTGGGGCGAAGGCGTTCACCTTGAACTGTCGTACGATTCCCGAGACGCCGATGGAGGCCGGCATGGACCTGGTGCCCACGTTGCCGGGGGTGGTGATACCCTTCCAACGATTGAGATTGATGCGCAACCCAGCGCTGCCGTCGGGGATTTGCGAATCGCGCTGGGCGGGACGACTCGCCGAGACGGCGATGTCCACACCAAGCGTGCCGTCGGTATTGAGTCCGTGGGAGAGACGCAGCTGCGGGTTGCGCGAGAACAGCTGGTTGGGCAGGCCGAGGAACTCGAGCGAACAGGGGTAGGAGAAGTTCTGCCAGCCGAAGAGATCGTAGGTTTGTCCCAAGACCACGTCGACATACGGGGTTGCCAACTTCACATAGGCATGGCGGACGCGATACGTGGGGCTGTCGAAATACGTATTCTCGGAGGTAGTGGAAGAAATGTCCTGATGGGGGGTGTCCTGATAGCCGAAGAAGTCGGCTTCGAGTACCGCGGTTGGTTTCACCCCCCCGACGACCGGTGACTCGAAGGCAAAACCCAGCCGGCTGTTTCGCATCGAAAACTGACTTCGACTATTGTTTCCCGCGTACGTGTCCTTGCGTGCTACCAGCGACGATCCCATGGCATCGTTGTAGCTGCGTGTCGTGTCGTAGATGTAATCCGCCTCGATGAAACCATAGAGCGTCAGCTTGAATTGCCGGGCGCCCTCGCCCACGGCCAGCGTAAGCGGTGGGCGAGCAAACCAAGAAGCAGGCGCAGTCCCCGAGGGAGCCGGCACGGGAGCGGGAGGTACTGGCGGCACCGCGGGAGGTACTGGCGGTGCCGCGGGAGGTACTGGCGGTACCGCGTGAGGTGCCGGCATTGTCGCCGGTGGCGCCGCGGTGGTCTCGGCTGTCGGCGGTGCCCCCGTGCTGGGAGTTTCGACAGGTGCTGCCGAAGGCGCGGCAGACTCTCCGGCTGGACTCTTTTCCGTGGGCTCATCTGCACGCGCGAAGCCAGCGCCCCCTGCGAAAATGAGCACTACTGCGATGAGGGCGGGTGCCTTTGTCGCACCGTACGTCGATCGAATCCTTCATGGGCCAAGACCTTCCAGGGTGAAAACCATAGGGGAGCTGTGCAATGAACATGGTCGACATCATCAGAAGAGGTAGAGGGCGTTCCCCGAGACGCGAATGTTGTGCGGCTTGTCTCTGTCGAGGAGTGGCTCGTCTACGTCGGGGAGGTAGACGGTTTGGGTGTACTGGCTGGACACGCCGACCCTGACCACGGGGGTGACGTCGAAGGTCAGTTTCGCATCGGCATAGCGCATCGTATCCGCGACGTGGTGTTGCAGGTCGCCCTCAACGATGCCGTGCGGAAAGAGCATCGCCATGTTGGCAGATTGGGCCTGGGTGTAGTTCGCAGAGAAGATCCAGCGCCCCGTGGACGGCAGGTAGTACTGCAACCCCACCCGAAACGCGGTCCAATCGATGGTGTGGAGTACGCCCCGGGTATCGAAGGACACCAAGCCGTCGTCGATGTTGGAGTCGTAGAGCGGAGGCGGGTAGGTCATGGCCGGATTGGGCAAGGTCGGGAACATCGCTCCACCCGTCACGCCGATGAGATCCCCGATGCCGGATCCCTTCACGAAGGAGGCCATGAGCGCGAGTCGGTTGCCGCGGTCGACGAAGTTCGTGGCGGGAATGATGGGCAGGAAGGTATCGAACGACACGCCCCACCCGGTCGCGCTGTTGGAGCTCTGGATGGGCGGAGGCGTGAAGGCGTTCACCTTGAACTGCCGCACGATCCCCGAGACCCCAAGGGTGAGCGGCATGGCCTCGATCCGCTCGTTACCGGGAGTGCGAATACCCTGCCAGCCGTTGAAGCTGACACGCAAGCCGGCACTGCCGTCCGGCATCCCAGAGTCGCGCTGCACGGGACGCACCGCTGCGGCGGCGAGCTCGACGGTGACGGCCCCGTCGACGTTGAACGCGCGGGAGACCCGCAGTTGCGGATTGCGCGAGTACACCTGATTGCGCAGGCCGGAGGGATCGAAGTAGCTCTGCCAGCCGAAGACGTCGAAGGTATGCCCTATCAAGAGATCGACGTACGGGCTCTTCAGCTTCACGTAGGCGTGGCGAATGCGGAACAGCGGACTGGCGAAGTAAACGGCCTCAGAGGATTCGGGGGGACTGGCCTGGCTACCGGCGAAGTCGCTCTCGATGACCGCGGACGGCGTCACCCCACCCAAGGTCGGTGATTCGAAGCCAAAGCCGAGCCGGGTGCTGCGAATCGAGAATTGGGTACGGCCGTTGTGGTTCTCGTAGGTATCGGTCCGGGCCACCAGCAGAGTTCCCATGCTGTCGTCGTAGCTCCGGGTGCTGTCCGTCATGTAGTCCGCAGCCAGGAAGCCGAAGAATCGCAACTTGAAGCCCCGCGAACCCTCGCCCACGGTAAGCGCCAGCCGCGGCCGGGCAAACCAGGCAGCGCCGGTGGGCTCGGCGGTGGCGACGGGCGCGGCTGGGATCGCGGGAGCTTCCTCGGCAACAGACGCCGCGACGACCGGTGGGGATGGCAGCACGGCACCCGCATCCGTGGGGATCGCCGTCACTGCGGGGGCTTCGTCCGCCGAACCATCCTGGCCGGGACGGGTTGACTCCTCTGCCTTCACGATACGGGCGCCCCCTGCGAGCACGAAGACTGCCGCGATGAGGGCGGCCGCCTCGTGAGCACCCAACTTCGATCGGTCCTTCATTGACAAAAAACCTTCCCGGGAAAGCTGCGCTGTGACAACCGCGCAAAAGTTACAGGCGCAGTGGAGCGCCCCGACAAGAATCGGCTCAGGTTTTCGGGCCACGACGGCAAGTCCCGGGCGAGAGCGTCCGCGACGGTCGCCCGCACCGCGGCCTGAGCCATTGTTCGGGCAAGGGACCACTGCACTTGCAAGAGACCGTCCGAGCTTCTTCTTTCGCCATGCAGCCGCCACACAGCTTGCCAGTAGCCATTGTCTCCGAGCGCAGGTCGCACGACGCTCCACCCGCGCGCCCGGGGTCGCAGACCGACGACGCGACCCTGGCTGCCGAGGCCATGGCCGGCAAACGGTGGGCCCAGCGCGAAGTTTGGCACCGCCACGCCTCGATGGTGTATGGGCTCTTGCGCGGTTCGCTGAATTCGAGGCACGACCATGACGATCTCGTGCAGGAGGTCTTCCTGCGCGTCTTCCGCCGCCTGCACACGCTGGAAAACCTGTCGTCGTTGCGTAGCTTCGTTTACTCGGTCGCCGTACGCGTCCTCAGCGAGGAAATCCGGCACTTCTATGTCATCCAACGCGCGCGCGACAACCTCGTCCGCTTGGCGGACACGCGGGACTCGAGCGTGACGGATTTCGAGTCGCGCGATACCCTGTTCCGCATCCAGCGCGTTCTCGACGGTTTGAAGGACAAGCACCGCGCGGTCTTCGTCCTCAGGCACGTGGAGGGCATGGATCTACTCGAGATCGCCACGGGCCTCGATATCTCGCTGGCCACCGTGAAGCGGTATTTGCTGAAGGCGATGCGTGCCATCGAGGACGCGGCCATGCGCGACGAAGGATTGCGCATCAGTCTGGCCGGCATCATGCAGTCGGAAACCGGCGGAGGTGCCCCGTGCGCAGACTGCTGAGCGACGCGGAGAAGCAGCGCCTGGTCGATGTCGTCGCCCAGGCCACCCGCGACGGCTTTTCCAAGGTTTCGTCCACCGACCTCGAGGGGGGTGGCAGAAGCTCGAGCAGGCCCTGTCGGCCGGCAAGTGCCCCTCGGTTCCGATTGTGCGAGGGCACGTCACGCCTTGGTATCTTCGTGGCATCGTCTTCGTATCGATGATCCTGGGGGCGGGCATCACGGCCGATTGGATGCGGTACCAGCGCGAGATGACGCCACTTGCGCCGCTGCATTTCGTGCTGGAAGGCACGTCGGTCGGGGCTGAGGAGAACATCGAAGCGCCGGCGGACGCACCCGCCCAGCTCGTGTTTTCCGATCGGTCGCGCGTGAACCTGGCGCCCACGACGAAGATAGCGGTGCTGGCGATGGACTCCCATGGCGCGCGCGTCGCCTTGGCGAGTGGCGACCTCGAGGTCGCCGTCGAACCGCGCGCGGGCAGCTCGTGGCGTTTCGATGCCGGGCCGTTCACAGTGGCGGTCAAGGGAACCAAGTTCCACCTTGGATTCGAGCCCGCGCGGGGCCGCTTGGTGTTGCAGATGCACGAAGGCGTCGTGGAGGTCAGGGGACCGGCGCAGGATCGCCGGCTCACCCTTCGCACAGGCGAGGCGCTCGAGCTCTTCGCGACCGCGCCAGCCGGCGAGCGTCTGGCGCCGGAGGCCGTTTCCGGCAAGCTCGCCATGCGTGGGCAACCGCAACCTGGCTCGGCGTCCGCGCCCGGGGCGCCGGCCGGGAGAAGCGTTTCCGTCCCGTCCCGAGCCCGGCCGACGCTCCATCGTACAACGTTCAGGGGAGGGGACAGCTTCGCGGAGAGCCGAGCAAACGCATCGTGGTCGAGCCTGATTGCGCGCGGTGATTTCGTTGCCGTGGTCAAGGACGCGGAAGCTCGGGGGCTCGATAGCACGCTCGCCCAGGCATCGGCGGCCGAACTCACCTCGCTCGCCGACGCCGCTCGCTATACACGGCGCTACCAAGTGGCCCGGCTAGCGCTTCTGCGCGTGCGCGAACGGTTTCCCGGCAGCAGTCGCGGCAACGAGGCGGCCTTCTTCTTGGGGCGTCTCGCCGAGACTGGCCCGTCGTCCGCAAGGGCCGCCCTCGCATGGTACGAGACCTACCTGCGCGAGTCGGCGCAGGGAGCCTATGCGGCTGAGGCAATGGGCAGGGAGATCAGCCTGTTGTCGCACCTGGATCGAGAGCGCGCGCGTGTCGCCGCGCAGCTGTACCTGGAACGTTTCCCGCACGGGGCCCAAACCGACCTGGCCAGGTCGCTCGTCGAGCCCCCGCGTCGCCCTGACCCATGAAGCACACACACTTGCTCCTGACCTTGGTCGTCCTCGCCCTGGCCGCGTGCTCGAGCGGCGTCGGAACCACGATTGCGGACGCGAGCGTCCTGGCATCCGCCGATGGCTCCGCCGACGTCCCCATCTCCACCAACCCTGCGGATACGGCCGCTGCGCCCATCGCCGACGCCCGCACGACCGATGCCGGGGTGGACCTCGAGCCCGACGTCGGGGGGGCAACCTGCCAGCTCAACTTCTCGATACCCGCGCCGGTTGTGGATGGCGGCGTGGCCCCGGCGGTGACCGCCGGCCCCGGCCTGCCCTCGTATGTGACCGGGGTATTCCCGGGGCCCGGAGCGACCGAGGTGTGCGCCGACGCGCAATTGCGCGTTGCCTTCGCCGATCCGACCAAGGCAGGCAAGGCAGGCAAGATCCAGATTTGGCAAACCGCTGGCATGGACGGCGGAGCGCCGCTCATGGTGGACAGCATCGACATGGCGGACGGCGGTTACAGCAAGAAGGTGGGTGGCAAGTCGTTCTTCTACTGGCCGGTGGTCTTCGAGGGCAACCTTGCCATCATCATCTTGCACGCGCCACTGCCCGTCGCTGGCACCTACCAGGTCACCGTGGACGATGGGGTCTTCGTCGACGCGTCCGGGGCGGCGTTGCCCGGCATACCCGCCGATGGGGCGTGGACCTTCAGCACGACCGAGGCAGCACCCGTGGCCAAACCCCTGCTCACCGTGGCCGCCGACGGCACGGGTGACACCTGCACGGTCCAGGGCGCCATCGATTTGGTGCCCGCGGGCAATGCCACGCCGATCGTCATCACACTCAAAAAGGGCACCTACCACGAGATCGTGTACGCGAGCACCAAGAGCTTCGTAACTCTGCGCGGTGAGGACCGCGAGCAAAGCATCATCGGCTACGCCAACAATGACAATTGCAACAAGGGCACGGCCTCCCGTGGCCTCGTAACCCTCAATGGCGGGTCCGACTGGGTCATCGAGAATCTGACCATCAACAACCAGGCTCCCCAGGTGGGAACCGGTGGCCAGGCCGAGGCGTTGCACGTGGAGGCGGCAGGCAGGGTCATCGTCCGCAACGCGAACATCTTCAGCAACCAGGACACCCTGCTGCTCGACGGCCAAGTCTACGTGGCCGACAGTCTGATCAAGGGCAACGTCGACTACATCTGGGGCACGGGCGTGGCCTACTTCGATCGCTGCGAGATTCGCACCGTAGCGCGGGCGGGCTACAACGTGCAAGCGCGCAACCCGGCATCCAGCTACGGCTACGTCTTCGTGGATTGCAAGCTCACGGCCGACTCGCCGGCCATCACCGGTCACTTCCTGGCGCGCACGAATTTCAGCGACCCGACCGGAGCCCCAGCTTGCCATGTGGCCTACGTGAATTGCCAGATGGGAAGCCACATCGATCCCAAGGGTTGGCTGGTGGCCGCGAGCGGTGTCGACAACAGCAAGGTGCGTTTCTGGGAATACCAGAGCACGGATCTGACGGGCGCGCCCCTCGACGTCAGCCAGCGCATCGCGGCCTCGCAGCAAATCGACGATGCCACCGCGGCGCAGATGCGGGACGTGACCGTGGTACTGGGCGGCTGGAATCCCAAGCAATAGGGCAGGGCGGGCACGGCGCCTGAGGCGCGTGACAAGAGTTGAGCCGGAGATCGTCGCTAGCATCACTGCCTGGCATCTCATGATCACCACACGCTCCAGGTCCGTCGCGCGGTTTGCAGACTTCCACCGGCTCTTGGCGAAAGACAGCCTGCCTCCGTTCTGGTCGCGTTCGTGCGTGAACGCGCTCCTCGTCCTCGGTCTCGGGTCCGGATGCTCCGGCCTCGGGGAGAAGGGCCCGGATGCCTCCCTAGAAGCGTTCGACGCTGCCAGCAGCCCCGTGTCCGATACCGCCGACGCGCCCGTTCTGGCGGCGGACACGCGGAAGCCGGACACCGTGCCGGTCGACACCGGGCCCGTCGACGTGGTCGCCAAGCTCTATCCGACGTCGTGCGAGGACATCGGGACCGAGCCGGTCATTCCGCCGGCGTATGCGACCGTGCTCGCGACCAAGGTGGTCGTGCCCGGGGACGCCACCACGGACAGCGACGAGGACGCGCCCGACACCGGCACCGTCCAGGCGGCCATCGACGGCTGCCCCGCCGGACTGTCGGTACGACTGGCCGTCGATGGCGCCAAGAACGCATTCCTGGTCGGCTCTCTGCAGCTGAAGGCCGGGGTGACCGTATGGATCGACACCGGCGTCACGGTGTACGCCTCGCGGAATCCGCGGAGCTTCGATGCGAAGCCGGGCTCCGGGCTGTGTGGAACGGCGGCCGGCAACAGCTCGTGCCATGGCGTCTTCAACATCACCGGCAAGAACGACACCGCCCTCATGGGCGCGGGCACCGTGGACGGACAGGGCGGCAAGCCCGTGCTCGGATCGAGCTCGACGTGGTGGCAGCTCAACCAGGCCGCCGCTGGCGGATTGGCGGCGCCCCGCCTGGTCTCGGCCAACATGAGCAATGGTCTGACCATCCAGGGCCTGCGTTTCCAGAATGGGGGCAAGTTCCACATCGTGCCCTCGGGCGTTCGCGGCTTCACCATCTGGGGCATCACCATCATCACCGATCCAACCTCGCCCAATACCGACGGTGTCGATCCCGACGGCTCCAGCGACGGGGTGATCGCCTACTGCACGATCTCCACGGGGGACGACAACATCGCCATCAAGGGCGACGGCCCCATGGTCGTCGACAATCTGGTCATCGCGCACAACCACTTCGGCAAGGGCCACGGTATGTCCATCGGTAGCGAGACCAACGTGGGTGTGCAGAACGTCAAGGTGTGCGACCTGTCGCTCGACGGCACCAAGTATGGCATCCGCATCAAGTCCGACGTCAGCCGCGGCGGGCTGGTGCAAGGGATCAGCTACACCGACGTGTGCATGCGGGACGTCTCGCAACCGCTGGTGTTCAATCCGTTCTATACGAGCGGCGCAACCGGCACGCTGATCCCCGATTTCCAGGACATCACCCTGACCAACGTGCACGTGGTCGGCGGCGGCAGCGTGCGGCTCTCGGGGTACGACGCCAGCCATCCCCTCACGCTGGCTATGGACAACGTGGTGTTCGACACGCCACCCACGATCAACGCTTCCAATGCGGCGATTACCTTGGGCCCTGGCCCGGTCAGCATTCTGCCCGCCGGAACCGGGGTCACCGTGACCGGCAACGTGACCGGAGCGGCAGCGCCACGCGACTGCACCGCCGCCTGGGTCCCATTCAACTGAGGAGAGACCATGCGACGAGAACGATCCCTGGGCAAGATTCTTCGCACCTGCAGCCTGCTGGCCCTGGCCGCCGGACTCGGCGCGTGCGGCAACGATACGAAGAGGACCCCGGACGCCTCGCCGGATACCCCCAAGGCAACTGATGTCGCGCCGATCGCCGACTCCCCGGTCGAGCCGGACACCAAGCCGCCCGCCGACGATGGCCCGGATTCAGCCATCATCCTGCCCGACGCCGAAGAGCTGCCGGACGCCGCCGCCGATGTGGCCATCGTGTGCCTGCCCTTGCCCACCGCCGTGGTTCAAAGTGGCACCGCGCCCATGCAAGACCCCGGCCCCGCCGCCCCGTCGACCCCGACGCGGCCCCAGCTCTCCTCCGAGCTGGCCGATAGCGAGTACACCATCGCCAAGGTCCTGGCCAAGGGCGGCACCATGACCGGGCCTCCCACGCCGGAGGTGGTGGTGCCGGTGGACGCCGGAACCAAGGATGATACCGACGACAGGCTCGACGGGGGCAGCACCGCCGACGACGCGGGCAGCGCCGGCGTCGATGGTGGCACCGCTACGGTTGACGGGGGCAGCACCGCCGCCGACGCGGGCGCCTTCACCGACACCCTGATGCCCGTCACGTACGCTCTCAACGACGACTGGGATCCAGTCGCCAGCGGCATCGGCGACGTCGACACCTTCAACCCGCTCTACACAGTTGCCGAAGACGGCAGCGGCACCCACACCAGCATCAATCAAGCCGTCGCCGATGCCTACGTCATTCCCAAGACCGATTGCCAGCGCGTCTACATCCGCATCAAGGCGGGCACGTATCGGGGAAAGGTGGTGGTCAACAAGAAGACCTCGGCGCCGATGCTCACCCTGTACAGCACCGAGGCCGATGCCTCAAAGACGGTCATCGCGAACGCGCTTGGGGCCGAGGAGGCCGGTAGCATGTCGTCGACCGCAACGATGACGGTGAGTGCCTTAGGCGGTTTCCAAATGAAGAACCTCACCGTCGCCAACGACTTTGCCGAGGTTGCCGACGCCACCGCCGACCAAAGCGCCGTTGCGCTGCTCGTGCAAGGCGACCGGGCGCAGTTCGAGAACGTGCGCTTGCTCGGCAACATCACCACCCTCTACGTCAAGTCCGAGAGTCAGTCGAGCGCGGCGCGCTCCTACTTCCGCGACTGCTACATCGAGGGCGACCAGGACATCATCACTGGGCGCGGCGTCGCGGTTTTCGATCACACGGAGATCAAGTACCTCACCAGCCGCCAGCCCACCGGCGGGGTCATCGCCAATCCCAGCACCATGCTGAACAGCCGCTATGGCTTCCTCTTCGTAAGCTGCGACTTCACCGCGGAAGTCGGCGCGAGCGACGTCGCCCTCGGCCACCAGTGGTGGGAGGGAGGCAACAACGCGTCCATTGGCAAGGTCGTCATTCGCAACTCGACCCTGGGCGGCCACATCGCCGCCTCGCCGTGGGCGCCCTCGACCACCCGGACCTTCACGCCCAAGGATCCCGCGGGCATCACCCCGGTGACGCTGTACAGCTCCGATGACTACTACCCCGCCGGCACCGGCCCGTCGCCCGCCGAAATCTACCTCGGCGAATACGGCAACGTCGGCCCGGGCGCGGCTCAGTAAACGCCGGGCTCGCCGCGGGCAGCTGGCCGCCCTTCCACCAACAGGGGGGCGAGCCCGGCTTCAGGGAATCCGTACAAAGGACGCAACCGACGAGGCCATCATCAGGAGCCCGAGCGCGATGCCGGCCTTGTAGAGCACTTCCGACCAGCCGCGCAGGCGCTCCACGACCTTGGCGTACAAGAGGCAAAGCGGCACGAGAACCGGGAAGATGTGCCGGAAGTCCTCATGAAACGGGGTCGGAACCATGATGCGAAAGGCGACCAGCAGAATCAGCAGGCTGGCGCAGGCCCCGGCGGGCGCACGATACTTTGCCCACCGCACCGGTCGCAGGAAGGGCAGAACGAGGACAGCGACCGCGACGATGGCCAAAAGCAGCAGGCGCAGGAAGAGCGCCAGGCCCTGGTAGAGCGGGCCTGCGAAATCTCTTCCGAGCGGCGCGACGCCAAACAAGCTGGACTTCGCCAGGCCGTTCAAGAAGTAGTCTTGCCTCGCGGGGTAGGCTAACGAGCTCGTGCTGCTCACGAAGTCGCCGAGGTCGAAGTAAAGGTAGTTGATCGGCTTGTTGCCGACGAAGTAGTCGCTCGGCACGTCGCAGGCCCGGCCGAGCACCCTCTGGCAAAGCGTGTGCGGGTACATGGACTGCCGGAACGACATGGCATGCGGGGCCCGACGGCCGGAGGCATGATACTAGATCTTCCTGGACCTCGAACGGCGCGGGGACCAGATTCTCATCTCTCGAACGGCCAGCTTGACGGTGCCGCCGCGGGAAATAGTTGCCGGTGTTGTAGCCCGACCCGGCGATCACCGCCTCGATCTCGAACAGGTCGGCGTGGGCGAACAGGCGGATCAGGCTTTTCGAGTCATCGTTCACTCGGGAGCCTCGTCCTTACCGAGTTCGGTGGCGGCTACAACGAATTGATGTCCGGCAGCGAGCCGTCGGCGTTCCGCGGGGCCGCGATCATCTTCGCGGCGGTCGCGCTGCCTGGAGCCGTGGTGCCTACGCCGCCGATGTTCTTGCTGGCCGTCCCATTGCCCCAGGCTGCACAGTTGCCGGTGCAGGTCATGGATGCTGGATTGCTGTTGTTGGTGAAGCCACAGTTGCTGCTGCCGTAGTTGTTGTCCGTGGCATAGAGGTCCTTGAGAATGTGTGCGGCCGAGACGCTGTCGCCTCCCAACTTGAAGCCGTTGCCGTCGCTGCTGCTGCCGCTGGTGGTTTTGGCCTGCGAGATGGCCCAGCAGTTCTCGATTGTGATCGGAGAAGCCCAGCCGTACAGATCCCAACCGTCATCGGCGTTGTCCCAGGCGCGGCAGCCACGGAAGACGTTCCCGCTGCCGGAATTCTCTTTGGCGCCGAAGCCATCCGCGTTTTCGCCGTTCGTTTGTGTGTCGTTATTCTGGTACGAGTCGCAGTTGAGGATGAGGTTGTTGCTTCCCGATCCCGAGACATCTGAATTCACGCCAATCACGATGCCGGCGTTCCTGTTGTGGTGGGCGATGCATTGCTCGATGGTGATATGGCTACCCATGACAAAGATGCCGGTATCTCCGGCATCGATCACGGTCAGTCCCTTGAAGTGCCAGTAGTCCGAACCAACCTGGATTCCACGGCTCTTGTCGTCGACCGGCAAGGCGCTGAAGTCGAAGACCGGCTTGGCTCCCGGCTCCGCAAACACCTTCAGGATACCGTTGGCCGTCCCGGGCTTCTTGGACCCGAACTTCTGTGTGACTTTGTACTTGTAGGTTCCGTCCATGACCCAGATCGTGCCGCCTGCCGGGTTGCAGCCGGTGCCCACTGGACAGAGCTTGTAGCAGGCTCCCTTCTTGATTTCCGGATCGGCGTCGCCGTCATCCCAGCAGATGCTAAACAGGGGAGAGTCTTTCGTGCCGGTGCCGGTGTCATCATTGCCGGTTGGCGATACCCAGACCTCGATCCCGCCGCTGGTGCTTCCCCCGGTCGCGGTCGTTCCGCCGGTCGAGGTTGCCCCGCCCGTGCCGGTGGCTCCACCCGTGCCCGCTCCGCCGGCTGCGGCCGTCGTCCCGCCCGTCGTCGTCGTTGCCCCGCCGGTTGCGGCCGTCGTCCCGCCCGTCGCCGTGGTCGTGCCACCGCTCGCGCTGGTCGTCCCGCCCGAGGCGGTGGTCGTACCGCCGCTCCCGGTCGTCCCACCGGTTCGCGCTCCCCCCGAACCCGTCGTGTTTCCGCCCGACGCAGTGGTAGTTCCGCCCGACGCAGTGGTAGTTCCGCCCGAGGCGGTCGTGGTTCCACCCGAGGCGGTCGTGGTGCCACCCGAGGCGGTCGTGGTGCCACCCGAAGCGGTCGTGGTGCCGCCCGAGGGGGTCGTGGTGCCGCCCGAGCCTCCGCCGATTCCGCCGCTCCCGGTGGCGGTTCCGCCCGACGCCGTCGTGGTCCCCCCCGTCGTGGCGCCGCCCGAGCCACCCGAGCTTGCGGTTTGACTGCCGCAGGCTGAAACCAGAATGGGAACAACGCAGAGTAACGCAGGAATCAGGAATCTTCTCGACATGGCAGTTTCCCCGAATGTTTGCTTGGTCGGTTTGTCGTGGCGGTGGCGAGACCCCGCGAATGTGGCTCAAAGTTTCGTGGCTGGCTCAGCGCGGTGCAACGATCTGGCCGGGTGTGTGTGAGCCGAAAGGCGCTTGGTCCTCCACTGCCGCCAACAACAAGCCTCGCCAAGCAACCCGGCAATCGCCATTTGGAGCCGAAAATGAAGAAGACTCGGATTTCCCTTTTTCTCCTATTGCCCAGCATGCTGGCGATAGGGGCTTGCTCCAGCGGAGGCACAACTGTTGGGAACGCGACTGGCGGCAATTCGTCGAGCAGCGGCGGCAGCCAGAGCAGTGGCGGAACCACTGGTGGCACCGGCGGCGCCACGAGCAGCGGCGGAGGGGCAGGCTCGGAAACGCCGGGAACTGGCGGCGTGACGAGCAGTGGTGGCGTGGTCAGTACCGGCGGCACGAAGGGGAGTGGCGGCGTGACCGGATCCGCAGGTGCTTCGGGCCGTGGGGGAGCGGCAAGCACCGGTGGCGCGACGAACACCGGTGGCGCGACGGGAACCGGCGGCGGGACGAGCAGCGTTGGCGGGTCAAGCAGCGGTGGTGCAATGGGCACGGGCGGGGTCGGCTCCACCGGCGGGGCACGCACGGGCGGCACGACCGGGACAGGCGTCACCACGCCGACCGGTGGCGCAACCGGCACTGGCGGGGTAACCAGCAGCGGTGGCGCAACCGGGACAGGCGGGAACAGCTCGACGGGTGGCGGCACGGGAACCAGCGTGACCGTGTCACCCTCCTGCAAGATCCCGACCTGGCCGACGCCCACGGGCTCCACGGTCACCATCAGCGGCACCAAGTCCGTGACCAACTACGACGGTGGCGGCGCCTTGCATGAAGGCGACCTCAACGACTGCTCGTTGGGCGACCAGGACAGCACCAAGGCGATCATCGAAGTGGCCAACGGTGGCTCGGTCAAGAACGTGATCTTCGGCAAGAAGGTCGGTGATGGCATCCATTGCCTAGGAAGTTGCACCATCGACAACGTCTGGTTCTCGTACATCTGTGACGACGCCATCACCATCAACGTGGAGGACCAAGCCTCGGGGGCTTCGACCGTCAAGAACAGCGGCTTCAAGTATGCGCGCGACAAGACCATCCAGCACAACGGCGGCGACAGCACGCTCAATATCGACAACGTGTACGTCGAGACCGCCGGCAAGCTCTACCGCTCGTGCGGCGAGGGCGGCGGATGCACGAGCAGCGCCAAGCACACCGTCAACATCTCGAACGTCGTCGCCATCGGGGTCGGCCAGGTCGCTGGAGTCAGCGAGAACGATCGTGCGACTCTGACCAATATTTGCGCGTTCCGCAGCCCAATCCTGTGCTCCACCTACAAGGTAGGCAGCGACAGCGATTCCACCACGGGCGCGAATGGAACGAACGAAGGGCCGAGCCCGAGCTGCACCTACAAGGCGTCCGACACGCACGCCCTCGTGGATCAAGTGAGTGGTGTCACGCTCGCCACCGACGTTCTCTGCCCTGGGTCGAACGCGGTCAAGACCGGCGACTCGGCCACCGCCTGCATCACCGGCTTCGACACCTGCCTCAAGGTGTGCGCGCCCGGCATGTACGGGTTCAAGCAGGTTTCGTGTAGCGGCGGCAAGTACGCCGGCCCCGACACCGGCGGCTGCGCCCTGGTGACCTCGGCCGCCGACAGCGCGGCGGCCACCAACCTGGCGGGCAGCCGGGCCGCCACCGCCAGCTCGACCGTGACCAAGAACAACTCCTGCACGACCCAATGGGCCCTGGGCATCGACAGCTCGAAATCGACCAACACCTGTGAGTGCGTCATGAAGCCCGGCTACTACGGTCAGTCGAGTGGCTACGCGCCACCCGTAAGCTGGATGGTCTGGGACTGCCAGGCTCAGTGGTGGTAACCAGCGAGGCCGCTCGCCGCCTTCGCTCCCACGCAACGGTTAGTCGCCGCTCAAAGATAACTTTAGCAGGTGCGCGGCCGATCCATCCCGGCTGGCTGCGTCGCTCGTCGCTTACATAGCGACGGGTATGCGCGCTCCTCGCTCCTTGCCATCCGGGCGCCTCGCCGCGCTCTTTGCACAAGTTGTCTTTTCGTGGCTCCTTATGGTCGCGATGCCTGGATCGCCGCGGTTGCCTCAGCAGCCGGTCACGCCCACGTCCGCGCCGTTTGTTGGGCCTCCGGTTGGCGAGCATGGCCACGCCGTCGCGCTGGCGCAGCTCCACTTGCCCGATGCAGGGCATACGCAATAGCCGGTCTTCGATGTGCCCGATGAGTCAAGGTATCCGGTCGTGTCGCCGCAGATCACGCAAGCAGCCACGCTGCAAGCCGAGCTGGCTTGCGGTGCTGTCGTCGGACAAGTTGAGTCCGTCGCGGTTGGAATCTTGTAGCAGGAATAGTCACCTGCCTCGAAGCTACATCCCGATTGTTCGACGTACACATTTGAGGTGCAGGTCTCGGATTTGAAACCCTTGCTTTCTGGGCCGCAGGTCTTGTAGCAAAGTTGCGGATCCGTCGCGGTGCAGGCGCCTCCCTTGGTTGGTGCCGTGCCGTCAGCAGTCGTCAGGCCCGCGCACAGCGGGGTGAAAGTGCCGGCCCCCGTCGTACCGCCCGTTGTCGTCGTACCGCCCGTGCCAGTGCTTCCGCCATCGGCTGTCGTGCCTCCAGTGCTTCCGCCGGCAGATGTCGCGCCGCCCGTGTTCGCATTGCCACCTGTCGCCTCCGCTCCACCGGTGCTCGTACTGCTGCCACCCACGGATGTCGCACCGCCGGACGATTCCCTCCCGCCCGCGGCCGTGCTGCCACCGCTGCCGGAGTCTCCGGCTGTGCCCGTTGCACCGCCCGAGGTCACGGCCCCACCTGCGTCGACCGTACCGCCGGAACCATTGCCGCCTCCCGCCGTCGTTGCCCCACCACCACCAGTGGTTCCGCCGCTGCTTGCTGCGCCTCCCTCGCCGGTCGAACCGCCGCTTGCGGTGGAACCGCCAAGCCCTGACGCCCCGCCCGTCCCGGGCGTGCCCCCGGAGCTACCTCCGGCGGTTGTCGAAGGACTACACCCGGCCAGACCCAGTCCGGCCACCACGCCCAAAACGAGCGCAAGATTCGACCTACGTTTCATTCTTCTTTTCTCCTATTGGCAGTTCGCGCGACGGGAATCACCCAGAGCGGATCGATCCGCCTCAGTGGAGCCCGGCGATGGTGGTTTAGGGGCGCAGTGGTCTCTGAGCCAAGTTCGGCTCCCTTTTTGCGCGCGAATGATTGACCATCACCGCAGCGGCAAGCAGCAGCACCTCGAACGGCGTGAGAAACGGCCTTGGGGCCGCTGTCAACGCCATGGCTCCTCTAAAGGACGTTGGCGCAGAACGCCTTGGCCTGAATGCCGTCGCCGCCGCCCCAGATTTCGAAGCCGCCGAAGATGATACTCAGGTACATGCTGCTGGTGATGCCGTAGCCCTTGGTGACCGAGTCCTGGATGAAGTCATTGAGGTCGTAGTCCAGGTTGTCGAGCGGTGCGGTGCTGACGTACGAGATGCATGGCGGATCGGTGCTGCTATCGATCCAGACGTCCCACGTTCCCGGAAGTCCACGAACCGGTTGGCTGGGGTGCGCATTGAACCCGCGTGGCTGGCGATCCGTGGGCTTGAAGAGCCACACCATCAGGTACGCGCCACCCACCCCTGGGCTATATTGCGTCGTGGGCAGGGGCGTACCCGCGGCGGTCAGCCATACGTCATAGGCTGCGTTGTAGTTGGCGTAGCCCATGCTGCTCGCGTTGGTCGAGAAGAACGTGTAGACGTTCTTCAACGCGGACACCTGCTTGGGCAGGTTGCTACCCGTCGTGGTGTGCCCAGCGTACGACCCGATGAACAGGGATGGGTAGCCCATGGGATTGTTGTTGCTCGATGCGGCCCCGGCGGGGTTGGCCACGGAAAACGACAGCCCATCCACGGTTTCCACCTCCTGATTGAACAGCCCCCACCAGTTGGCTTGCATGAAGTACTGCTTCGAGCTTCCGTCCACGGTGACGAAGGTGCCGCCAAAATCCGTGGCGAGCCGGGTCAGCGTGGAGGAGTGGTCCGTGCAGTTCAAAGAAACCGTGCCGCTCGTTCCACCCGAACTGCCCCCGGTGCCGAGCGCGCCGCCCGCGCCGACCGTCCCACCCTTTCCGGCGGTCCCGCCCGTGGCTGCCACGTAATTCTCCGAAACCTCCAAGGGTGTCCGCGAACAAGACGTCAGAATCAGTCCGGTGCCGAGAAAGATGGCGAAAAGAGCGAGCCGCATGTTGCCTCCGACGTGGATGGGGAAGTGTAGTCGATGAAGCAGGCGCGGAGAAGCACAGCCGCCCTCCACCAATCTCCGCGCGCGACATCGTGCTTCGCCCGTCCACGTTTTCGTAGCCGAACCGGCTGGTTGGTCTCGAACAGTTGCCGGAGCAAGGCTGGTCAGCAACTAGTCGCTCGACGCGTCTGGCTTCGCGTTTGTGGCATTCATGGGGGATGGCGGCGCTTCGAACATGCCGCCCTGATCCTTGAAGACGGCGGTGTCCAAGATCGCCTTGCTGTCGGCAGCATTTCCACCATCGAGAGCGCCAGCCTCACCGGTCATCACGTCGCTGCTCACATTGCGACCGTCGGCGGTGTCGGCATCACGCCTGTCGAGACCGGCATCGGGCCGGGTGTCGGGCTGGATATCCGGCTGCGCGTCAGTCCCCATCTGGACGGGCGCATCCATGGGCGGAGGCGGCGCCTCGAACATGCCACCTTGATCCTTGAACGTGCTCGTGTCGGCGTTGGGCTTGGTGTCGGCGACAGGCGAGCTGTCGGCGGCCGACGCGTCCTTGCGGCTGGCGTCGATCCCACCCTTCGAATTGCAGTTCAGGAGCCCGACGGCCAGGAACACGGCGGCCGCGTGACGCGGGAGCCGTTCGAGGAAATTGGCATCCGTCGCGGGCGTGCGTCCCGTGCGCGCAAGCCCCATGCGACCCAAGGAATGCTCCTGCATCGCTTGGCGGAAGGCGCAGGCGCGGCGAACGAGGAACTCGCACCGGCTTCGCTCGCGGTCGCGCAGTTCCGCGAATCGCGCGCGAAAGATCGTGGAGTCGGGGTCGGGGTGCGCTTCGCAGATTGCGAAGAGATCCTCGATCAGCGCGACCGTGTCGCGGTTTGCTTCCAGCTCGAAGGCCGCGAAGTCGGCCGCCAGGATGTCGATGTCGCGTCCCTCGTAGAAATGCTGGAGGACTGCGGCCTGGTGATCCAAGCGCACAATCTGACCCAGGAGATGATCGGGAGCGAAACAGCGCTGACGTAGGAGATCCCACGCGGCATTCCAGGCGTGCGTCGTCATGGGGTCGGTATACGAATACTCCCGGGCCAGGTAGTTTCCGCGCGCGCGCGATTGCCGAAGCATGCGCCGTTCGAGTGGCGTGCCGGTGTAAATTTCAGCGCGGCAAAAGCTGAGCGGGTGGCCGGCGTGCGCGGAGACGAAGGCGAGATCTTCGCGCATGGATGGCAAGCTGGCCTCGGGGTGAAACATGATGATGGTGTACTGCGTGGAGATGCCGAGGTCTTCGCAGATGGCGAGGGCACGGTGCTCCTGCTCGACGGTCTGGCGGCGTCCGATCGACTCGAGTCCGGCGCGGCTGCCGGATTCGATGCCCAGGAACACGCGCAGCAGTCCCATTTCACGCAGGCGCAGAAACGCCTGCCGATCCACGTCGGCGGGCCGGCACTTGAGCGCCAGGGCGACACGGCGCAGACGGCGGCGGCGCATGGCCCGGTCGAGGGCTTCGATTCGTTCCATGTTGCGCTCCACCTGCGGCACCAGGAAGTTGTCGTCGTGGAAGATGAACTGTCGCACCCCGCGCTCGCGGTAGAGCCAGGTCATTTCTTCGACGATGTCTTCCGGACTGCGCTGGCGGAAGCGCTGGCCGGATACCATTCGATGCATGGTGGAGATGCAGCAGTAGTCGCACGCGCTCAGACACCCGCGGCTGCCCATCATGTAGGCCGTGGGTACGCCGGCCATCAGGCGCGCCGGCCCGGATCGGTCGGGCCAAGGCAGACTATCGAGGTCTGCGAGCGCCGCGCGCGGCCGGGTCGTGGCCAGCCGGCCCTGCGCGCGATAGACCAGGCCGGGGACATGTGACAAGTGCTCTTCGGTCCACGAAGGCAGCGAGGCGAGATCCACGATGGTCTGCTCGCATTCGTGAACCGCGATAAGGTCGATCTCCGGATGGCGGCCGAGCAATTCGGTGGCCGCGCAAGAGGCATAGTGGCCGCCGGCGATCACACGCTGGTTGGGATTGGACTGCTTGAGGTCGCGAGCGAGGGCCAGGAACTCGGAAGCGCGGATCTGGTAGCACATGGACAACCCCACGAGATCCGCGCCAGCAGACGCAGCCCGCACGGCGGGTGCGTCGGACACCGAATCGAACGGCGCGATTTCGGCCTCGTGCCCGGCGGCGCGCAGAGACGAGGAGAGATAGCGGAGCGATAGGTTCTCTTCCAGATCAGGACCGACAAGTAGTACTCGCATGGTTCCTCCCGTTGGCTCTTCTTCGCCAGCAACGGTCGTGCCAGCCAGGCTGCTGGCCATCGATCGCATCAGCCCAAGGGCGTTTCCTTTCTGGCGACCGACAAGCATGCCGCGGTTTCGTCAGAAAACTGATGTTGGTCGGGCCAGTCATCAGCGATCCACGCGTCAATGCAGGCTGACCGAACTCACATCGGGGAAGTGAGGAATTCGACCCTTCAAAGCGTCTCCCTCCGCCGCGTGCCGAATCGAGACGGCATCTGGTATCCTGGCGCTTTATGGTGTCTCGGCCCGATCCATCCCCCGCCCGCGCATCGGAAATCTGCCTGACCCTGGATCTCGACTGGGCCCCCGACCACGTGCTCGAGGATACGCGGCTTCTCTTGCAGCAGGTCGGCCTTCCCGCGACCATCTTCACCACCCACGAAAGCCCTGCCGTGGACGCCCTGCTGGCCCTGGAGACCGTCGAGACCGGGGTCCACCCCAATTTCCTGGGCGGCGTCGACGAGGACGCGGTGCTGACGCGCCTGTTGCGGGCCTTTCCCGGCGCGGTCGGGGTGCGCAACCACGCTCTCTTCTATCACTCGCGCCTCCTGCCGCTGTTTTCGCGCAATGGTATCCGGTACTTTTCCAACGACCTCATGTTTCTGCATCCCGGGCTTGTGCCCTACTACGACTGGAGCGGTCTCGTGCGCTTGCCCATCTATTGGGAAGACGACGTCCACTGCCAATACTTCAGTGGCCGATTCGATCTGCCGGCCTTGCGGCTCGCAGCGCCCGGCCTGAAGATCTTCAATTTTCACCCGGTGCACCTCTACCTCAACACCTGCGAAATGAGCGACTACGAGGCGGCCAAGCCGGTGCTGGCCGACCCGGCGGCGGCGCGAGCGCGGCGGCGCGAGGGGCCAGGGATTCGCAGTTTGTTCCTGGCGTTGGCGGGACGGCTGCGCGCCCAAGACATGCGCACGCTAGACCATGTCGCCGACGGCTTCCACGCGGCCGAGTCCTTCCCGGGGCGTACCGCCGAGAGCTCCGCGCCACCGGACCGCGAGGACGAACCGTGAGCGATCGCCGCATTCTGGTGACCGGCACCGGCGGGCCCCTGGGTAGCAACGTGACCCGCTCGCTACGCGCGGCTCCCGCGGCGCTCGCCATCTTCGGCACCGAAGCCAACCGCTACCACCTGCCGCTCTCGCTCGCCGATCGAACCTTCCTCATCCCGCATGCACGCGAGACCGAAGCCTACCTGACCGCGATGGCTCGTATCATCGCCGACGAGTCGATCGATCTCGTGCTACCCACCCACCCGGTCGAGGTGCGGACCCTGGCGTCCCACCGCGACCGGCTCGGCGGCGTACGCCTCTTCCTGCCGGACACCGACGCCATTCTGTGCGCGGATTCCAAGTGGGAGACCTTCCGCACCCTGCGCGCGGCTGGCGTGCCCGTACCGGACACCTTCCTCGTCGATCGCGAGGACGACGTGCGCGCCGCCTTCGCCGCCGTGCCCACCCGGCCGCTCTGGGTGCGCGGCTCCGGCGCTCCCGGCATCGGCATCGGCGTGGCCTCCTTGCCTTGCCGCGAACCGCAGCACGCGATCGCCTGGATCGATCACCATCGCGGGTGGGGCGGTTTCATCGCCAGCCGCTTTCTGCCCGGGCGCAACCTCACCTGGTGCTGCCTTTTCGAGCGCGGTCGGATGATTGCAGCGCAGACGCGGGAGCGGCTTGAATACGTGATTCCCCACGTCAGCCCGAGCGGTATCACCGGGGCCCCGGCGGTCAGCCGCACCCTGGTCGATCGCAGGGTGCGCGACATCGGCGAGAAGGCTGTACGTGCCTTGCCGGGAAATCCGCACGGCATCTTCTTCGTAGACATGACCGAGGACGAGGATGGCGTGCCGCGGGTCACCGAGATCAACGCCGGGCGCTTCGGCACGACCATTCATTTCTACACGGAGGCGGGTTGCAATTTCCCCCACTTGGCGGTCCGGCTGGCCTTCGGCGAAAGCATCCCCGGGGCGCCCCTGCTCGATCCCATCCCACCCGGCGTGTACTGGCTGCGCACCTTGGACTGCGGCCCGGTGCTGGCACGCGATCTGGACGGGCCGGGGCGATGAACGATCCGGCCACCGTCGTCGTCCTCGATCTGGACGGTGTCCTCGTCGATCTGCGCCTCGACACCTCCCGCGTCCGGAACGAGGTCGAGGCAATCCTGACCGTCAAAGGCGCAAGCCTAGGTGCCGGCGGCCTGATCGCGGGCATCGAGTCGGCCTGCGCGAGTCTGGCCGCACGCGATCCTGCGCAGGCTGTCCGCCTGGCGGATCGCGCATGGTCCGTCATCGACGCCGAGGAGGCACGCTGCGCCCCGAGTTGTTCGCTTCACCCCGGAGCCCGCGCTCTGCTCGACCGCCTCGCCGGTCTGCCCATCGCGCTTTACACCAACAACCTGCACGCCAGCGCGCTGCGGGCGCTGCGCTCGGTCGGTGTCGATCCGGCGCGCTTCTTCGCAGTCAAGGCTCGCACGGGCCCCGTTTCGATCAAGCCCTCAGCCGGGGCGGTGCTGGACATCCTCGCCATGCCCGCGGCAGCCGGTGCCGCACGCGCGTTCTTGCTCGGCGATCACCCCGCCGACATGGCCGCGGCAAGGGCCGCACGCCTCGATCCCGGAAGACCTGCGACCGAAATCGTCGCCATCGGTCACGCAGCCGGGATGGATCGCGTGGCGCGCCTGGAAGCGGCCGGCGCCGATTTCGTGGTCGCCGAGGTGAACGAGGCCGCCGACCTCATCCTGGCCCCGCGCTCTGCGCATGGCTTGTCCATGGTGGTGTTGGCCCTGAACGAGCAGGATTCGATTGCGGCAGCCGTGCGCGACTGCCGGCGCGTGGGTCGGCTGTGGCTGTCGGACTACGAGGTCATCGTAGTCGATGACGGCTCCAGCGACGAAACCTCGGCGCGCGCCCAGGCGGCCAGCGAGGGCGACGTGCGCTTGATCCGCCACGCGCGCAACCTGGGCATGGGCGCGGCCATGCGCGACGGCTATGCCGCCGCCCGCTGCCACTACATCGCCCACCTCCCCGCGGATCGCCAAGTCCGGGCGCAATCGCTCTTGGCCTTTCTGCCACTCGTCGCCCCTGAAACCACGGTGGTGAGCACCTACGCCGTCCCACCGTCCGGCGAGCGCCGCCGGCTCTTGTCATGGGTCTTCCGCGCGATCGTGCGCGGCCTGGGGGATCTACGCGTGAACTTCGCCGGCACCTACGTCTTTCACCGGCGCTGGCTCGAAGCCGTCAGGCTGGACGACGTGCGCTCGGAAACCTTCGTGTTCAGTTTCGAGTTGCTCGAGCGCTTGCGGCGGGCGGGCAGCCTTTTCGCTCAGGTGACCATTCGCCCGTTCGCCCGCGAGGCAGGCCAGAGCCGCGAGGTGGCCCTGCGCCGGATGACGCGCGTGTTGGGTGAGATCCTGCGCTACCGCCTGCGCGAATTTGGCGCGTAGGCGGGCATCGAACCCTCGGCTTCGAGGAATCGTCACGGTAGAACGATGGTGCCCTCGTTGCGGATTTGCAGCGGTGTGACCGCGTGGGGGCCGAAGACGGGTGACATGAAGGCTTGATAGGCGGAAGCGCGATCCCTCGGAACCCAAGCTTGCATCGTCCCCGCGAATCCTCCGCCATGGACCCGGCAAGCCCCCGACCCCATCAGAAACTCTTCCGTCAACGCCAGGGCCAAGGCCATGCTTTGCCTCGGCCCTCCTGTCGGCGAAACGATGTTTTGCAGCCAGCGGAACGAGCTCAATCCGCTCTCGCGCACGAGCTGGAAGAAGTCGTGGAACCGACCTTGTTCGAGTGCGGCCACCTGGGCCTCGACACGTTGGTTTTCACCGAGGTAGTGCAGGGCGCGAAGAATCGCACGATCCGCGAGCTGGGATCGCAGCGTTGGGAGGCGGGAAAGGAGTTGGTGGAACTCCAGTCCGCGGCAGGTCGGCAGGTCGAAGGCCTGGGCGACCGCCTTCATTTCCCTTGGAATGGCCGCGTAGTCGTCGGTCAAGTCGGCGTGGTTTTCGCCTGTATTCACGATGATCAGGTCGGCGTCGAGCGCCGCCATGTCGAGCGCCACGGAGCGAACGGTGGGATTCTCGGGGGTGGCGAAATCGATGGCGACGACGCCCCCCGTGGCACAGGTGAGCGGATCCATCAGGCCACAAGGTTTGCCGAAGTACTGATTCTCGGCGAACTGGGCGATCAGGGCCATGCCGGTGGCGCCAATCGCCCCGCCATTCCAGAAATGATTGAAGATGCTCGTCCACAGCACCTCGACGACCGCGCTGGAACTCAGGCCCGAGCCTGTGGGAACGTCGCTGTGAACGAAGGCGTCGAAACCGCCGAGGGCATAGCCCAATGTGGAAAGGCGCGCGACGATGCCTCGAAGCAGGGCGGTGGGGGTGCCTGATTCGGATGGCACCTTGCCCGTGTCGCGTAGACTGATTTCGAACGCGGGAAAGCCGTCGGACGCAATGACCACCTTCTCGTCCGTGCGTGGAGCAGCGGCGGCGATGGCGTCGAGATGAACGGCCGCCGCCAATACCTTGCCGCGGTTGTGATCGGTGTGATTGCCCGCGAGCTCGGTTCTTCCAGGGGTGCTGAAGAAGCACACTTTCCGGTGTCCGCGCGTGGCGGCCAGGGAGGCCAACGCCTGGTAGCGATGGGCCTGGCTGGCAAGGGCGCCCTGCCCATACAGCTTCTTCACCATGGCGTGAAAGGCCGGGACTTGGAGCAGGTCGCTGTTGGTGGAAATCATGGAACGTCCGTGGTGTGTGCAAGTCGTCCGAGATAGTGCAGTTCCGACTGTTCATGTAGCCCGATCGCGGCTTGTTCAGGGGTGAGGTCGCGCTGCGCCTCCGCCAAAAGCTCGTACCCCACCATGAATTTCCTTACCGTGGCTGAACGCAAGAGAGGCGGGAAGATATGCGCATGCAGCTGCCAGTGATGCTGATTTCCCGATTGGAAGGGAGCGCCGTGCCACCCCAGGGTGTATGGAAAGGAGGTCCGGAAGAGGTTGTCGTAGCGGACGAGAAGCCGCCTCAGCAGATCGGCGAGGGCGTCGCGCTCTGCCGCGTCGAGGTCGGGAAGCGCTTGCAGGTGTCGCCGCGGGAGCACCAGGGTTTCGAAGGGCCACACGGCCCAGTAGGGAACCACCGCCACCCATGCCTCGTTGTCCACGACCACGCGATCGCGCTTCTCCATTTCGAGCGCGAGGTATTCGCAAAGCAGGATCTGGCCATGGTGTTCGAGATGGGAAAGCTGACAAGCGGACTCCCTTTCGGCGATGGTCGGAAGGGCGTCGCCGGCCCAGATCTGCCCGTGCGGATGAGGGTTGGAACACCCCATGATGTCGCCCTTGTTCTCGAAAACCTGGACCCAGCGATGCGTCGCCCCCAGGGTTTCCGTTTCGCGAATCCAGAGATCCACCACCCGGCGGATCTCCTTCGTCTGCATGCGGGCCAGCGTCAAGTCGTGTCTGGGCGAGAAACACAAGACGCGGCAGCGCCCGTGCGTCGGTTCTTTACGAAAGATCGGGTGCGTTTCCGAGACTGCCTGGTCTTCGCCGGCAAGCGCTGGGAAATCGTTGTCGAAAGCAAAGACGTCCGGATAGGCAGGATTGCGCGATCCGTTGGCCCGGACGTTGCCGGGACAGAGGTAGCATGCGGGATCGTACGCCGGGCAACGATCCGGCGGTGGAGCTTCGGTGCTGCCTAGCCACGGCCGCATCGCCCGGTGTGGGGAGACCAAGACCCATTCGCCCAGCAAGGGGTTGAACCGGCGATGGGGTGACGCTTGCAAAGTGCTCGGGGCCATGACTTGTTCGAGAAGGAAGATACTTGGTTTCGGTCTCCTGCGGAATGTCGCTTCAAGAAGCATCCGATGTGGTCGACACCCGTCTTCCTATCCGCTGTTGCGCAGCCCGGCTGCGATGCCGTTGATGGTCAGGTGAACGGCGCGGCGCAGTTCCGCGTCCGCGTTGCCTCGCGCTCGCAAGCGGCGCAAGAGATCGACCTGCAGGTGATTCAGGGGATCGATGTAGGGAATGCGATTGCGCAAGCTCCGCCCCAACGCGGGATTGTTCTCCAGGAAGCTCCTGGTGCCGGTGATGGCGAAGAAAGCCTTGCGGGTGCGTGCGTATTCTTGCTCGACGCGCGTGAATATCTCGCCTCGCAATCGTTCATCGCCGACCAGACGCGCGTACCTCGAAGCGATGCCCATGTCCGCCTTCGCCAATACCATGTCCAGCTTGTCCACCAGCGTACGAAAGAACGGCCAACGCTGGTACATGGCACGCAACCGCCCCAATCGTCTGTGGCGGTCCTTGCGCAAGTAGGCTTCGACCGCGCTCCCGAATCCAAAGAAGCCTGGCAGGCCGTGCCGGGCTTGTCCCCAGCTGAATACCCAAGGTATCGCGCGCAGGTCCTCGATACGATCCGACTGCGTTCGTCTGGCAGGCCGGCTGCCAAGATTCAAATCGTCAATTTCATTGATTGGCGTGGCCTGGCGAAAGTAGCGAATGAAATTGGGCGTGCCGTAGACCAAATCACGATAGGCCGCCAAAGCATGGGAAGACATCTCCTCGAGAGCTTCGTGAAAGACCTCGTCGTCGGGCGCGGGGCCGTCGGAAGCAAGCAGAGTCGCCTCCATGGTGGCGGCGACGAGCGCCTCCAAGTTCCGCCGACCGACATCCGGATCTCCGTACTTGCTCGCAATGACCTCGCCCTGTTCGGTCAGTCGCAATTGGCCACGCACGCTACCGGGCGGCTGCGCAAGGATTGCGTGATAACTGGGCCCTCCCCCCCGTCCGACCGTCCCACCGCGACCGTGAAACAAACGCATTCCGATCCCGTGCTTGGCGAAGACGGAAACCAAAGACAACTCGGCCTTGTACAGTTCCCAGTTCGAGGTCAGAAAACCACCGTCCTTGTTGCTGTCGGAATAGCCAAGCATGATCTCTTGGATGTTGTCGCGGCCCGTTACCAGGCGCTTCCACAGCGGAAAGGAGAAGACCTGGTCCATCGTGCGGGGACAGCTACGCAAGTCCTCGATGGTCTCGAAGAGGGGAACGACGTTCATCGCCACCGTCGGGGTCGGGCCCGGACTGAGCAGTCCCGCCTCCTTCAGAAGCACCGCAACCTCGAGCATGTCGCTGGGACGCCCGCTCATGGAGATCACGTAGCTGGGCAAGGCGCTGCGGCCGAAACGCCGATGGATGCGCGCCGCCGCATCGAGGGTACGCAAAAGCTCGGTGGTCTCCTCGGTGTAGCCAACGTGCGGGGACACCAATGGCCGCACGGTGGTCAATTCACGCAAGAGCAGGTACTGCCGCTGGTCTTCGTTCAGGGACGCGTAGTGGTCGCGCCCGAATGCCTTGGCGACAATCTCGGTGACGGCTCTCTCGTGGACGGAACTGTGTTGGCGCAAGTCCAGAGAGGCGAGGTGAAAGCCGAAGACTTCGACCGACCGACGCAAGCTACGTAACCTCCCGTCGGCGACAAGGCCCAGGCCTTGCGACGTCAAAGCCTGGCGGATGGTTTCGAGATCGGTCAACAGTCCGTCTGGCGTGGCGTACGACTCGGCCTTGAGGTCGTCCAGCCGCCCTTCCGCACCGATGGCCGCCGTCTGCCTGGCTGTGGCGCGTACGCGGGCGTAGATGCCGATGAGTGCGCGTCGGAAGGGTTCCTGCGAGCGACTGGCCGCGCGATCCCCCGATCGATCGGCCAACGCAGCGAGCGCCTCGCCTATTTCGGTGTAGCGGCTCGATAACCCCAGCTCGCTGCCGAGGGCCTGAATCTGATCGAGATAATGCCCGAAGGCGACGCCCGCTTGTTGAGCGAGGGCTCGTTCCAGGACTTCATGGGTGGCGCTCGGATTGCCATCGCGGTCGCCCCCTATCCAACTGCCGATGGAAAGAAAAGGGGCAAGGTGCGCGCCCGTCGCCAACCGGTCCTCCAATTCGGCATAGAGACTTGGAATGACTTCGAAAAAGGTGCGTTGAAAATAGCTCAACCCATTGGCGATCTCGTCGGCCACGGTGGGTTTTGCCGTGCGCAATTCGCTGGTCTTCCACAGGAGCAAGATCTCGCGGCGCAAACCCTGGTCGGTTTGGCCAGGCCGGCCCTGTTGGCCCAGCAAGAGCGCAATGGCGCGATGACGGTCGAGAATGCTCTTGCGCTGAACCTCGGTAGGATGCGCCGTGAGCACGGGCTGCACCATCGCGCGGTTGAGAAAGGAGGTAATGTCGCGGGCTGGAATTCCGGCGTCCCGCAATCGATCCAGGGTCCGGGCGACATTGCCCTCGCGCTCTGGCTCGCCGGTTCCGCCCTTGCTTCGGTCGCCATGATGCCGGTCTTCCGCGATATTGGCCAATTGGTGAAAATAGCTGAATGCGCGCACCACATTCCTGGCTTGCGCCTGATCGAGAACGGCCATCGTGCGCTCGAGGCGTCCGAGACTGCCCCGGTCATGGTCTCGACGGTATTGGATGGCGGCGCGGCGGATCCCTTCCACCAGGACGAACGTGGTCGTCCCGGCGTGTTCCCGAATGGTATCACCCAGAATGCGTCCCAGTAGGCGGATGTCCGCACGCACGGGTTGATCGTCGTCGGTCCTTGTTTTCGCGGGCAGGGATTGGCTCAAGGGCAGTCATCCAGCTGAGGATTTGGTGGATCGAAATTCGCGCAAGGTTAGCACGCCCGCGGTGGCGATGCGTTCCGTCTCGTGTCCCGCGCAGCCCAGTGTGCGCGTCGAGAGGGATCACCCGTCGAGGTGTCGAAACGTCCGGTCAGGGATCGCGAGGATCACGGCGTCAGGGATCGCGCGAAAGTATCGGCAGGTACCCGTTCGGCGAATCGAGCAGCCAGAATGACTGCATGAAACCGGCGCTGATACGGCCGGGAAGGCCGGGCCGGGTGTAGGGTCCCGCCTGGGTCGGAACCGCCCAGTCGATACGCAGCACCGACGAGTTGAGCTGGGGGATGAGCCAGCGCAGGCCGATGCCTACGTCGTGATGCGGAACCAGTGCGCCGAAGGAATCGGCGGCGTGCCCCACGTCGTAGAATAAAAGCGCGCCCAAACGCTGCGAACGCACGGCGAGTGGAACGGTGCGGATCTCCGCATGGGCAGCGGCCTCGATCGTACCCTGGAACTCGCCGATCTGGTAGCCGCGTAGACCGGTGTCGCCACCCAGGGCAAAGCGCATTCGATTGGTGTCGGCGCGGACCCCGTCGGTCATCCCCGCCAGCACCACGCGTGCCAATCCCCCGATCGGCGGCGACGCGAAGTAGAGCACCGCCGACAGCCGCTGGTCGATGAGCTGTCCCGAGCGCGCCCGCGCGGCCGCCTGCACCTGCGCCAAGCCGAACCCCGAGCCGCCCGGTGCAGCCGCCCAGCCCGCCGTCGCGCTCATCGGGTAGGCGACCGAGTCGGCTCCGAGCGCGGGCAGACCGGCGGCAATCTGGACGGCGAGCAGCGGCCCAAGCCGACGGCTCTCGCGCAGGTCGAATGTGTCGAGATCGCGGAACACGCCATACCGTGCGGTGAACAGCTCGTAGCGCAGGTACGGCTCGGACCGCGTCTCGGGCAGAGGCGCCCACTTGAAGAGGAACTCGTCGGCCAGGTTCGGGTCGTTCGGATCGGTCGGAAATTCGGGCAGCACGAGCGAGAGCCGCCGGTCGAAGAGATAGCCCACCGTCACGCGTTGGATGATCGTCTGTCCGAACGACCGCACGGCATTGGTATCGAAGGTGAGCGTGCGCTGGCGGTAGATGAGGGGAACCGATGTCCCAGCGACGTCCGCCGGACACAGTTGGTTGTCGCAGAAGTTGCGGACCACGGCATCTTGGTGGCTGGCATCGATGCCGCCGCCCCAGCGGCGCGCCAGCGAGTAGAGCGGGTAGCGCAAGGAGAACACCTCGTCGTCTCCCTCGTTCCGGTCGGTGTCGCGCGCGTACCAGACCGTGCCCCTAGCGAGCAGCTTGAGCCGCGAGCCCGCCAGGTTGGGATCGTAGTAGGTCGGACCGATACCGAAGCGGCCCTGGTCCATCTCGAACCCGGCGGCCAAGTATTTGCGCCAGCCGAATAGGTTGTTCTCCGAGATTGATGTGCGGAGGAACGACAGGGTGTCCTTTTGGAACTCGAACCCGGTGTTGAAGCGGAGGCTCCACAGGTCCCGTGTGACGGCGAGCAGGTCGACGGTGCCGGGGACGGGCGATGCCACGGGCACGATGGCGACGATGCCCGAGATTCTGCGGCGACGCGAACCGGGTGCCATCCGCGAAGAAGAGCGGGGGCTCCGTCTGCAGGTTGCGCACGCTTTCGTCGACGAGAGACTCGTCCCAGCGCTGGCCGGGCGCCAGAAGCAGCTCGCGTCCGATGATGCCGGGGCGCGTGGTGCGGTGGAAGACGTTGAGGAGCTGGAAGTACCAGTCGCGGCGCGAGAACACGTCCTGGTTGACGACGTACACGTGGCCGATGACCTTTCCGTCCGGGCTCGGATCGACGGTCAGGCCGAGCTGCGCGAGCGCTTCCTCGACGGACTCTCGCTCGAGGCGGCCAAGGGATTGCACCGGTTCGGCCCGCGCGCGCGCCGCCAGGGCGAGGATCAGCAGCGCCGTCACGACCGGGGCCGGACGCACCACCCGCGCCGCCAGCGCATCACCCCGGCCTATCCGGAAATTCATCGCGGAGACTTTCCCATGGAATCGTGAAAGTCGGCAGCTTGAAACGACCCGCGTGCGCGGCGAGATTGCCGGCGAATCCTGCTTGCCGGGGCGCACGATGTTATAAAAGTGTACATTCAACGCTCGCCATCATATCTAGATAACGTACACTTTAGTCATGAAGCCGATCCAAGCCACCGACCTGCGGAAAGACCTCTTCGAGACCCTCGACCGACTGGCGGTAGATCGCGAGCCCGTCGAAATCTTGCGCTTCAAGCGCCCTATTGCCGTCCTGGTTCCCTCACCAAGCCTCCCCGGCAGTAGGCGGAAGCCCCTCATCGACCTCGATGCGATCTCCGGCTTTTGCAAAAAATACCGTGTCAAGAGCTTCGCGCTATTCGGCTCCATCCTGCGCGACGACTTCGACGAGAACAGCGACGTTGACGTTCTGGTCGACCTCGACGGACGCCGCCTGAGATTCCACGAGGAATGCCGTATGCTCGACGATCTCGAGATCATCTTCAGCCGCAAGGTGGACATGGTCCAAGCCGAGAGCCTGGCCTCGCCGCATATGAACCCGCACCGGCGAGCTTCCATCGCGACGACCGCGAAGGTGGTCTACGATGCGGCCTCGTGAGAGCGGCGATCCGGCCTTTCTCGACGACATCCGGGAAGCCTGCGCCCTCATTGCCTCGCGCCTGCGAAAGAAGCAGCTTCCCGACTTCGTATCCGATACAGAGCTTCAGGACAGCGTTGTCCTGCGGCTCATCATCATCGGCGAGGCGTGCAAGAGCCTCTCGGAAAAAGCTCGGAAGCATTATCCCGGCGTCCAGTGGAAGGACATGTCCAGGCTCCGGGACCTGGCCGTGCATCATTACTGGAAGATAGACGCTCTCAAGATCTGGGAGATCGCCCAGGAGGATGTGCCCTTTCTGCTTTCGCGCCTCTGCAAACGGTAGACGTCAGGGCGAGGCGCCGGCTGGCGAAGGCGCTGAGCAAGCGAAGGGCGCCGAGGAGACCGAGATCAAGCAATTTCGTGGCAGTTGCACTTGCGCCGTCGATTCTCCAGAATATCTTGTCTCGTAGCTGGACATCGAATCTCTCCTCAGGAGCCCGTTCTGATCCGCGTGTTTCGACCGAGAACGCCGATGTTGACCCATCCACAGCAGCCAACCGAAGCGACGCTCGCGAGCGCGGCAACGGCGGTCCAGCTATCCGATGAGGTACGCGCGCAGATCTGTCGCCTCTGCGAGGCAGCGTATCCGATCGAGGCGTGTGGCGTGCTGTTTGGCCTGGGCGATGGTGAACGGACGCCCTGGCGGGTCACGGGAGTACGCGCGGCTCGCAATCAACACGGCGACGATCGGCGTTGCCACTACCTGGTGGCGTGGGAGTTTCAACTGTCGGCCGAACGGGAAGCCCGGCGCGCCGGGGAAGAGGTGGTGGGCTACTACCACAGCCATGCCGATTGCGAAGCACTGCCGTCGGACTGCGACCGCGAGCACGCGTGGCCGGGCTACCTCTACGTCATCTGCTCCGTGGTGAAGGCCCAAGCGGTGGGCTTGGGTCTGTTCGCGCTCTCCGGCCAAGGCGGGCCCTTTTCCCGCATTCGCGTAGAGCCGGCTCGTCCGCTTGAACACGCCACCTTGGAGGTCCCGTAATGCCAGTCACCATCCTCATTCCCGCGCCTCTCCGGCGTTTCGTAGGTGGCAGCAAGAGCGTCGAAGTCCTTGCGGATGACGTGCGGGGCGCGCTCGCAGCGCTGGCCGACCAGAGCGACGACCTACGCCGTCAGCTGTTCGACGACCAGGGGCGCCTGCGCAGCTTCGTCAACGTGTTCGTGGGCGACGAGAACGTCCGCACGCTGGGGCCAAGCAGCCCGCCGGTGGCCGTGCGCGACGGTGACGTGCTCACTCTGCTCCTGGCCATTGCGGGTGGCGCGCGCATCGAAAAGGGGCTGTCGGCAGAGGAGGTCCTGCGTTACAGCCGCCACCTGATCATGCCCGAGGTGACCTTGGAGGGGCAGAAGCGCCTCAAGCGCGCCCGCGTCCTGTGCGTCGGAGCCGGAGGGTTGGGCTCGCCCTTGGCCCTGTACTTGGCGGCGGCCGGCGTGGGCACCCTGGGCATCGTTGATTTCGATGTCGTGGATCTGACCAACCTCCAGCGGCAAGTCCTCTATTCGACGGAAGATGTCGGCGGGCGCAAGTTGGATGCCGCCGTGGAGAGACTGCAGCGGTTGAACCCCGAGATCGAGATTGTCCCGCACGCGCTTCGACTCTCCGGTGATAACGCGGTCGACTTGGTTGGACAGTACGACATCGTGGCCGATGGAACCGACAACTACCCGACCCGTTACCTGATCAACGATGCCTGCGTGTTGACCGGCAAGGCGAACGTGTACGCCGGCGTCTTCCGCTTCGAAGGCCAGGTGAGCGTCTTCGGCGCCAAGTCCGGGCCGTGCTATCGCTGCCTGTTTCCCGAGCCGCCGCCGCCCGATCTCGTGCCGTCTTGCGCGGAGGGCGGGGTTCTGGGCGTCTTGCCTGGAATCATCGGTTCGTTGCAGGCGCTGGAGGTGCTCAAGCTCGTCCTCGGTATCGGCGCTCCCCTGGTGGGGCGGCTGGTCATCTTCGATGCCCTCGATCTGAAGTTCCGCGAGATCCCCGTCCGCCGCTCTGCCGACTGCCCGGTGTGCGGAGAGCACCCGACCATCATTGCTCCTGTCGACTACGAGTCCTTCTGCGCCCGGGGGCAGGAAGCAGCCGTGGACCAAGGTGACATTCCGGCGATCTCCGTCGAGGACTTGCATCGGCGTCGCCAGACGGGCGAGAAGTTCCTCCTGCTCGACGTGCGCGAGCCGTACGAGCACGCAATCGTCCGGATTCCTGGCGCCATCCCCTTTCCGCTCGGCGAAATCCCGGCACGCATGCACGAGCTCGATTCGGCACAGACCTACACGCTGACTTGCCATCACAGCGCGAGGAGCTTGCGGGCGTATCACCAACTCAAGAACGCTGGCTTCGAGCGCCTGCAGATTCTGACGGGCGGCGTGAATGCGTGGGCCGAGAAGGTCGATCCGAGCCTGCCGCGGTATTAGTGCTGCTCGGAGCGCAGCCGGCACCGCAAGGTGTGACCGCTTTTTCGCTTGCTGGGCACCATACCAGCGACGACAATGCCCGCCATGGAGATGGCCGCGGGGGCGCATTTTGGCCCGTACGCCGTGGAAGAAACAATCGGGTCCGGCGCGATGGGGATCGTCTATCGAGCTCGCCATACCGTCACGGGGGAGGCTGTGGCGGTCAAGGCGCTGCGCACCCGGGCGCAGGGGCTGATCACCTCGTTCCGTCGCGAGGTGCACGTTCTCGCCAGACTGCGACATCCCAACATCGTACGTATTCTCGATCAAGGCTTCACCGGCGGAGAACCGTGGTTCGCCATGGAGATGGTCGAGGGCACGAGCCTCCGTTCCGTGCTCCGGCCCAGGCGAGGAGATACGCATTCGCCTCGTGCCCCGGAAGACGCGCGAGCAGACACCCTGGCAGATACCGGCTGCATCGCAGCACAGGTGTGCGCTGAAACCTCCCAGCCGCCGGTGGCCGTCCGGTTATCGGTGGCCGAGATGGTTCGGTTGGCGATACCGATCTGCCGCGGCCTCGCCTTCCTGCATGAGTGCAGCGTCGTCCATCGCGATCTGAAGCCCGAGAATATCCTCATTCGTGCCGATGGGACGCCCGTGCTCGCCGACTTCGGTCTGGTGTTTCCTTTTGGCGGCATGGGCAGAGAAACGCTCGACCTTGCCGATGCGGGCTCGGGAACGCTCCCGTACATGGCCCCTGAGCAGCGCTTCGGGAGATTCGTGGACGCGCGGGCCGACCTGTTCTCGCTGGGCTGCATCCTATATGAGTCTCTGACCGGAGAGTTGCCCTTCGGACCGGCGGGAGTCCAAGCGCTTTCCCCTGATCCGCCACCACCTTCCTCGGTGGTTGCGGGACTCCCAAGCGCGCTCGAGGCACTGGTCATGCGTCTCCTGACGCGCAGCCCCCGGGACCGCATTGGCTATGCGGACGACGTTGCAGCGCTTCTTCAATGGACGGGCGGACTGGCCGAACCGTCGCCGTCGGCGAAGCGCACCACGTATCTTTACCGTTCCGAGTTCGTAGGTCGACAGGCCACCTTTGCGGATCTCGCAGGGGCCGTCGAGCGTGCGCTCGGCGGACGAGGCAGCAAAGCCTTCGTCACCGCCGCGAGCGGCGCGGGCAAGACGCGCCTCGCGCTGGAAGCTGCTGCCCTGGCCTCCGAAAAGGGCATGACCGTGATCACGGGCGAATGCCTTCCGCTCGGCACGGCCGAAGGCGGCGATCGGGCCTTGAGCGCCCCACTTCACCCGGTTCGGCGCCTCCTCACCGGGGTTGCCGACTATTGCCGTGGCGCGGACCACGCGGTCGCCAAGAAGCTGCTTGGAGGTCGTGCTCGCTTGCTCGCGCCGTACGAACGATCGTTCGGTGGCCTGGCCGAGCAACTCCACGAAGCAGAGCCGCCGCCGCTCCCGCACGACGCCGCCCGTGCGCGGATGCTCGGCGCCCTGGCGGCGCTGGTGCTGGACTACGCCCGCGAACGTCCGCTCTTCTTCATCCTCGACGATCTGCAGTGGGCCGACGAGCTTTCGCTGGACCTGCTGTCATCGATAAGCGCGCCTGAATGTGCAAAGGCCCCGCTGCTACTGCTCGGGACGTGTCGGGCCGAGGAGATGACGCCTCGGCTGGAACGGCTCTTTCACGAGCCAGGCACCCTCCACACCGGGCTCGACCGAATGGGCAAGGGAGAGGTAGGACAGATGGTGGGCGGGATGCTCGCTCTGCGCAACCCGCCGGCCGAGCTTGTCGAGTTTCTCCACGGCGTGTCCCGAGGGAATCCATTCTTTCTCGCCGAGTACCTGCGCACGGCGATTGCCGAGGGCCGGCTCGAGCGCAATGCGGCGGGTCGGTGGGCGCTCAGCGATCCGCGCCTAGCCAGCGTCACCATGCCGACTGCCATTTCCGAGTTGATCCGCAGACGCCTCGACGGTCTGGATCCGAAGATCAGGCAGATCATCGGCGCGGCCGCGGTCTTGGGGCGCGGCTTCGACACCGAGCTCTTGGCGCGGACCGCGGAGCTGGACGTGTCCGATGTGCTCGACGCGTACGGGACGCTTCGACAACGCCAGATCTTCGAGGAAGACCATGCGGGCATCCTCCGTTTCGTGCACGATCAACTCCGGGACGCCGCCTACTCGGCCATGGCCACGGAGGAGTGTGCCCACTGGCATAAGCGAGCGGCCACCTCGATCGAGGAACGCTACTCGGGTCGCGAGATCGAGCCATACCTCGGGGCGCTCGGTTTTCACCTGGCGAAAGCTGGAGCACCGGACCGCGCCGCCGACTATTTCGAGCGTGCGGCTGACCTCGCCCGCCGCACCTATGCCAACGGCGACGCGGTCAAGCTGTATCGCCTGGCCATCGCTCAGATCGACGCCGCTTCGCGCGGTCCGGCCGAGCGACTGGTGGCGCGCGCTGCTCTCCACGAGGCCATCGGCGATTTGCTGCTCCTCACGGGAGATGCGCAAGGGGCGCGGGACGCCTTCGCAGGCGCCCTGGCCGACTCTTCCGCAGAGCCATCGGTCGTGCGCGGCAGACGCCTGCGGAAGTGCGCGCGCACCTGGGAACGCCAACACCAGCACGGGCAGGCACTTCTGGAATTCGCGATGGCGGAGGAGCAGCTCGGCGATACCGAGCTGGCGGCAGAGCACGCGGACGACTGGTGGCACGAGTGGGTGCAAGTGCAGGTCGACAAGACCTGGGACCTGTACTGGCTCGCCAAGGTGGACGAGCTGGCCAAGCTGGTCGAGCGAGTCCGGCCGGTGGTCGAGCAGCACGGGGTCGCAGCCCAGCGCGCGCAATTCTTCCAGGCGCTGGTCCACACCGCCTTGCGCCGCGAACGGTACGCCCGCCTGGAAGAGGCGATCGACTATGGTCGCAAATCGCTGGCCGCGGCGGAGCAGTGCGATGACCCACGCGAGCTGGCTCTGGCTCGCTTCTTCTTGGCCTTCCCACTGCTTTGTGCAGGACAACTGGAGGAAGCGGAGCCGCTTTTCGAGGCCGCCGTCGCCAGCGCCGACCGCATCGGCGATGCCACGCTCCAGGCACGGTTCCTTTCGTACTACGCCGTTCTCCACCGTCGCGCCGGGCGTGTGGCCGAGTCGCGCACCATCGCCGAACGCGCGGCCGCGATCGCCGAAGCGGGAGGCATGTTCGATTACGTGGGCGCCTCTCACGGCTGCCTCGCCTGGGCAGCGTGGAAGGAGGGCGATCGGGAACAAGTGAAACATCACTCCCGGATCTGCCTGGCCGCGTGGGCCAAGCTTCTTCCCGCTTATGACTATCCAATCCAGTGGGTGGGACGACTGCCGTTGGCAGCCCAGCACGCAGCCGATGGAGAGCTGGACAAGGCCGTCGAGCAGTGGAAGGCTTTGCTAGAGCCGACGCAGTACCGTCTTCCGCCACCGCTTTGGACCGCCATGGAGCATGCGACCAGGTTCCACCCCGCGCAGACGGAGGACAGCACGGTGCCATCCGCGACGAGAGTCGTTGAGCTCGCGACCGAGCTCGGGTATCTATGATGAGATTGGGTTCTGCGATTGGGATCGCATTCCGCAGGGCAGGGGTAGATTTTGCTGCCAATGCGTCGTATCTGTATGGTCTAGGTCTTGCTTGGTCGCTTCGACGGCAAGGAGGAGGCAATGGCAGGCTACACACCAACGATTTACCTGCGGGACGTGTTCCACATGAAGTGGGACAAGGATAATGCCTATCTGACGATGTTCTTGGAAGGGAAGAAGAGGTTCCTCGAGACGACGAAGACGAAGGGATGGTCACTCATTGCAGCTTTCGCCGAGTGGCCGGTGCTCAACCAGAAGCACGTCGTCGAGCCCGGGTGCGAAATCGTTCAGATCTGGCGGCTGGACAACTGGGAGAGGCTCTACAACACGATGGTCGAGCTGTCGGAAGCCAGCTGGTATCGGGATCTCGGACACTCGCTGGCCGACGAGGACCAGGAGCTGCTCATCAATGCGGGGGTGCGTGAACCGGCGCCCAACATCCACTGGCGGAGCGATGACCAACCCGGTTACATGTATTTCCACGAGGTGTCTCGGCCGAAGGAGGGGCGCAATCAGGCCTACCTCCGAGAGGTCAACTGGTTTGATGCCCAAATGTCTGCAAGGTGCGGTTGGGAATTGGTCTGGTGGGCATCGCAGATCACCGCACAACCCGCTCAGATGTCCATTCTGTGGCGAGTACCTGATCGCGGTGGCATTCCGCAGGAGATCGTCGACATAGCGCAGACCGACCGCTACAACGAGCGGATGACGAGCTTCCTGCAGACGACGAGACGACGAATCTACTACCCCATCTACACGGAACGCCTAGCCGAGTTGGTGGCCAGGCCCAGGACCTAGAAACGTGAGGACATCATGAGCGACAACGAATACGACATCAGAGTCGACGACTTGATCCTGTTCTTCCGCCGCGTCGGACCGGACGGGAAAGAGATCATCCTCAATCGTCTGATCCCCCATGAGACGTATACCGCCGACCAGCTGAAAGTCCCCGAGGCACAGGTTGCCCCGGCATGGAAGGACGCGGTCGTTTCCGAGCCGGGCATCAAGGGGCACGAGGACCAGCACTACTATGTCGCCAACCTCGCCCGGCTCATCATGCCGGATCCACCCGCCGGGAAGCGAAAGCAGAACGCCGTCAAGCTTCCTACGAACGCTGGACGTTCGAGTCTGGCATCGGAAGACCTGGTGGTCTTTCCACCCGAGGGGACCGACTCGTGTTTCCGTGTGCCGCGAGAGGTGTACGAGGCCTGTCCCGAGCTGCCAGCCAACGACATTCCGGATCTCGAATTCATGGCGAGCGAGGAGGGCGTCGTGCTGGCGAACGTGCCGAAGGTAACGCCTCAAGGCTGCAGCTGTGTTCTGTTGAGCCTGGTCAGCTTGCGATCGGGGATGCTGGGGGACAAGAAGCACAACAAGAGCGAGCACGCCAAGCGCATGCCCGAAGCCTTTCACCTGGGGCGTACGCCGCACAAGCGCTAAGGGATGCCTCAGGCCAGCGAGACATTCAAAAGGCACACGCTGGGCACTCACCGGACCGTCGCGCCGGAGGAGACGCTACAGCGGATTCAGCCGCTTCTTCAGCGGGTCGGCATCACGAGAGTCGCGAACGTGACCGGCCTCGACGTCATCGGCGTGCCGGTCGTCGCAGTGGTGCGACCGAATTCACGATCCATCGCGGTCGCGCAAGGCAAAGGGCTGGATCTGGTCGCGGCGAAAGTGTCGGGGATCATGGAATCGCTCGAAAACTACCACGCGGAACGGGTGCGGCTGCCCCTGGTGCTGGCCTCGTGGGAGGAGATGCGCGAGCGCGGCCGGACGCTCGACCTGGCCGCGCTGCCTCGGCTCGCCGGGAGCATGCTGGATCCGCGCGCGCCGTTCCTCTGGGTGCAGGGCCATGAAATCCTCGGCCGCGTGTCCGTCTGGATACCGTTCGAGCTCGTGCACACGGCGTACACCTTGCCCCTGCCCACGGCCAGCGGCGCATTTCAAATGAACGACAGCGGGGTGGCATCGGGCAACCATCCGCTGGAGGCGACCAGCCATGCCATCTGCGAGCTGGTCGAGAGGGATGCGGTCACCCTGTGGGAATACAGCCCCAGGGATCAGCAGCAAGCGCGCAAGGTGGACCTGCGGACGATCGACGACCCCGCGTGCCTGTCGGTCCTGCAGAAGCTCTCGGCCGCAGGCATGCGGACGGGCGTCTGGGACGTGACGACCGACACGGGCGTCCCAGTGTTCGTTTGCATGATCGCCGACGATCCCTCGAACCGCCAGTTGCGTCCCCTTGCATCCGCGACCGGCTCGGGATGCCATCCTTCCCGCGGCATCGCGCTTTTGCGAGCCCTGACGGAGGCCGCCCAGACGCGCCTGACCGTCATTGCCGGCAGCCGCGATGATCTCAGCATCGCCACCTATCGCCGCGGACACGATCCGACGGTGACGGCGGAAGCTGTCGACATGATCACCGCGACCGGGGGTGGCCGGAGCTTCGGCGATGGACCGGCCTTCGCCGGGACGAGCTTCCACGAGGACGTGGCGTGGGAGATCGAGCGCCTGCGTTCAACCGGCATCGAGCAAATCGCAGTCGTCGACCTGACGCTACCGGAGCTGCAGATCCCGGTCGTGCGCGTCGTCATTCCTGGTCTCGAGGGCATCGCGGGCTCGAGCGGTTTTTCACCGGGCAAGCGGCTGCTTGGGCGGCTGTCGTGAGCATCCTCGTCTTCGCCGGCCCCACGGTCCCAGCTCGCACGATCCGCGAAATCGTCGATGCCGACGTATCCGGACCGGCCGGGTTCGGGGACGTGTACCGGGCCGTCATGCAGGGGCGATCCGCGATCGCCATCATCGACGGGTACTTCGAGCGGGTGCCGGCGGTCTGGCACAAGGAAATCCTCTGGGCGATGAGCGAGGGCGTCCATGTATTCGGGTCGAGCAGCATGGGCGCGCTTCGCGCTGCAGAGCTCGACAGGTTCGGCATGGTCGGTGTCGGCGTCATTTACGAGGCGTACCGCAACGGCACGCTCGAGGACGATGACGAGGTTGCCGTCGCGCATGCTCCGGCGGAGAACGAGTTTCGGCCGTTGTCCGAAGCCATGGTCAACATCCGTGCGACCCTGCGCGCGGCTGCGACAGCGAAGGTGATCTCGCAAGCCACCGAGGCGGCCTTGCTCGACCTTGGCAAGCGCCAGTTCTACGCGGAACGGAGCTATCCGGCTTTGCTGGAGCAAGCAGCAGCCAAGGGGGTCGATGCCGGCGAGATTCGAGCGCTCGCCGACTGGCTTTCCGTCGGGAAGGTGGACCAGAAGCGGAGCGACGCGATCGCTCTGCTCACCCATCTGCGGGAATGGGCCGCGGGGGATCCGGGGCGTAAACAGGTCGGCTTCCGCTTCGAACCGACGGATTCCTGGCACGAGGCCACCCAGATGGCCCTGGCAGAGGGTCTGTCGGAGATCGGTCCGACGCCTGCGACGGACGCCCTACTGGAGGAAGAGCTCAAGCTGGCCGGCGCCTACGAATGTGCGTTCGATGGCGCGGCGGCTCGCGGGTTGGCGCTCGAATTGGCGATGAGGACGGGAGCCCAGCCGGACGACGCGGCCGTGCAGCGGACACGGTCGGAGTTCCGATTCCGTCGCGGGCTGCGGGGACGAGATGACTTCGAGCACTGGCGTTCGGCACAGCGGCTGGACGGCGACGAGTACCGGCGTTTCTTCGAGGCGGAAGCTCGGCTGAGCTGGGCGCGGCCCATCAAGGAAGGTCTCGCCCGCACCCACCTGGCGGACTACCTGCGTGCAACCGGGCAGTACGGCCGGTGGCTGCAAAAGCTGACGGACAAGGGCGAGAAGCTGCGCGGTGCCGGCATCGTCACGCCCTCCCTTACCGATGTCGGAATGACGGAGGCCGAGCTTTGGCAGTGGTACTTCGGGACCTGTCGAGGGTGCGAGGTGCCTTCGGACCTGGAGGGCTTCGCCGTGGGCTGCGGGTTTCGCGAGGGCAAGGAGCAGTTGCGCGCAGCGGTGCTGCGAGAAGTGTACGTCCGCAGACGGTGCGGTGCAGACCGCGCGGAGTGACCGCCGGCTGCACTGCATGATGAGCACGACGGCCGGGCAACTGTCCAATTTGCGCGGGCTAGGCTACGATGCCCGCCAGGGAGGCCCCGCATGTGACGCGAATCACCATTCTTGCACCAGACGGACATGTGGAGTACGCGGCCGATCTCGATCCGGCGCGGGCTCTTCTGCTGGGGCGGAATCCTGACGTGAACGCGCCGGGGATCGCAGGTGTCGAACAGCCGCCCGCGATCGATCCGGTGCGCATCCTGTCCCCGAGCGTGTCGTCCAACCATGTCCTGTTGTCGAACCACGACGGGCAGGTTCAGGCTCGCGATCTCGGAAGCCGGAACGGAAGTTGGCTGTTGCTCCCCAAGGACCGGTCCGTGGTCCTCGATGATTCGGATGTGGTGTTGCAGTTGGGGAAAGCCAAGGCCGCTCTCTCGCTCACGGACGACCCCGAGCCGCCGGTCTGGCATGGTCGCCAGGAGTTCGCGCCGGCCGTCGCGCGATCGATCGAGGGCTGGCTCTCGGCCCGCGAAGTGGATGCTCGGGTGATGGTTCAGGCAACCGCCGAGACGGACCAATCTCCGAGTCAGATTCCCCTCGCCAACGGCGCGGCGCTAGACATCATCGCTCTCGCGACAGTCGATGCGGGCTGGCCGGACTTGCTAGAGCGCGTGTGGCGCTGGGTCGGTCTCCAGAACTCGCTCTTCGAGTCTGAAGAGAACACTCGCAACGAGGGAATGATCCTGGCGTCGCGGGCCATTCGCAAAGCCCATCGGGAGGTGGTCGACGCTGCGCGGCGGGACGCGAAGACCCTGCTATTGATGGGGGACTCCGGGACGGGGAAGGAGGTGCTCGCCGAGGTGTTTCATCGAGTGTCCGGTCGGAGCGGCCCCCTCATCACGACCAATTGCTCGACCTTCAGCAAGGAATTGCTTCGCTCGGAGCTGTTCGGTGCCGAACCCGGCTCCTTCACCAGCGCCACGCGCCGGATCGTCGGGGCAGTCGAGCGCGCGCAGGGCGGTACGCTGTTCCTGGACGAGATCGGAGAGCTCCCGATCGATGTCCAAGCAATGCTCTTGCGATTTCTCGACCGGCGAGAATACGAGCACGTCGGCGAATCGGGGCGCGCCCGCAGCGCCGACGTTCGGGTGGTGGCCGCGACGAACCGCGATCTGCGTGCGGCCACGCGGGCGGGCGATTTTCGGGTCGACCTCTGGTACCGGCTCTCCGTCTATGTCGTCGAGGCACCTCCGCTGCGGTCACGCTGGGAAGACGTCCTCGCCTACTTGGACAGCACGCGCCTCGGCGCAGGTACCTCTGCCCGTGACGCTCTCGCCCCCGAGGCCCTCGATCTACTCCAGAATCACCCCTGGGAAGGGAACTTCCGCGAGCTCATGAACTTTGCGCAGCGTCTGCCGCGAGACGCGACCCATGGATCGATCGACGTAGCGATGTGCAGACGGGCTCTTCAGGCGGGCGCTTTGCGGACTACAGCCACGCTGGCGGCCGTGGATGGCGACGATTCGGCGAGCCCCAAGTGGGCCGACCTGGCCGTCAAGGCCGTGGAAGCGTTTTTCGAGGACCACGGGCACGAGCCACGGAGCTGGGACGAGCAGAAGGAGTGGAACGAGAAGTACCTGAAGCCCCTGCTCTTCTTTCACCTCGGCAATTCCCGCGGCGATACCGGGCCCGCGAACGAAGAGGCGATGTCGTCCTTCGCATCGCAAACGGCTGCGCGATTGCAAGCCGACCGGGGTACCGCTGTCAAGCAGCTCGCCCGCTACTTCGAACGCTTCAGTCGCTGAGATGGCCTGCCATTTTCGGCCGCGGGGAGGCTCACGCCTTGAGGAGCTTGAACGCGTGGTTCCACTGGTTCGAACGCAGGCCGGGGATGCACCAGAGCTGGCAAAGGGGCTCGATGGCGCGCGCGCTTTCCACCCCGCCCATGTCTTCGGCGTCCCAGCCGAACTCGCGCAGAATGTCCGACACGATGCGCTTGGCGTCTTGGTCATTACCGCAGATGAACATCGTCGGCCTTCCATCAGCGAAGTGGGGGTCGTCCATATGTGCGCTTCCCACACAGCTCCAAGCCTTGACGAAGCGAGCGTTGGGAGCGGCCCGCTGAAGCTGCTCCAGCAGTGACTCGTTGCGCCCGGTGAAGAATTGAAGCACGCCATTGACAGGCGGGGCGTCAGCAATCGGGTTGGTCGTGTCGATGACCACCTTGGTCGCAAGGTCGGCGGCTCCGATGTTGGCGATCGCTTCATTGGCCGCAGTCCCCTTGACTGCCAAGACGACGATCTCTGCAAAGGCCACCGTTTCCTTGAAGGTTCCGGTTGTGAGTTGCTTACCGATGCTGCTCCGCAGAGCCGCGAGCTTGTCGACGCTGCGCGACCCGATCATTACTTCATGCCCATGGCGAAGGAATCCTTTCGCCAGAGCCTTGCCCACGTCCCCAGTGCCGATGATTCCTATCCTCTTCATGTGACGCTCCCGGATAAAATGTAGCATTACACATACCGCGTCCCCGCCGACGATCAAGCATCGAGTGCCCCGTTGACGTGCAGTCGCTGGCGAGGTGGCTACTCGGGACGCTTGCGCGACGGTTCCGCGAGCGCGATCGCATTCGCAGTCGACCGCGGCCGAGGTCGGCGCTTAGCGGGCGCATTTCCACCACCTTAATCGATCACAGGCCGGGCATTCCTTTTGCATAGGGCGGGCTGCACACGAGCGGAGTCACTAGACAAGTTGCGGCCGATAGGCGAACGGGCAACCGCCGCCTTCGGCCGAGTGGTGGAGGGGGACCCCGATGGGCTTAGGCCCATCGGGGTCAAGGTTGGGAGGCTCCAGGTCAGCCGATTCCCTCGCGTCCGACCCCATGCACATCAATCTCAATCAATGCGACTCGCCAGATCGGTACCCGCGCATGCTCGCCAGGACTGCGGAGAGGTCCGCTCCGACGGCGGAGGTTATGGGGGCCGACACTGTAGGCTCGGATCCCCTTCTTGGCCAAACCATCAACGGCGCGTACCGCATTGACCGGCTTCTCGAGCATGGCGGAATGGGGGACGTCTACGAGGCCGACGGGCTCCGTCTCAACAAACGCGTCGCTCTGAAGGTCATGTTGCGAGACCTCGCAACGGACGAGGAAGCTTTCGCGCGCTTCCGTCGGGAGGCCGAAGTGACAAGTTGGCTTGCCCATCCGCACGTCGTCCAGGCCTTGGACTTTGGTATCATCTGCAGCGGCGAGCCCTACATGGTGATGGAGCTTCTCCAAGGTGAGGATCTCGACCACCGCCTCCGTCGCATCGGCCGACTAACATCTCGGAAGACCCTCCACGTGATCAAGCAAACTGCCGAGGCGCTGGCCGCAACCCACGCCAAAGGCATCATCCATCGTGACCTCAAGCCGGCAAACATCTTTCTGCAGATGCTCCCCGGTGAAGCAGATCATGTGAAGGTGCTCGACTTCGGCATCAGCACCGTCCACAACGGGAGCGAGCCGCTCACGCGGTCCGAAGCCCTCATGGGAACACCCCACTACATGGCGCCCGAGCAGGCACTCGGGCAGGTCGACAACATCGACGAACGCACCGACCAGTGGGCACTGGCTTGCATCGCATGGGAAGCCCTGTCAGGCCGCACGCCATTCGTCGCCGATACCATTCCATGCCTGCTCTTTCAGGTCGTGCATGAAGCCCCCCCGGCCCTTTACGCAATGCCGACCGGCGTCTCCCCGAAGCTCGAAATGGTGCTCCGGCAGGCGCTGTCCAAGCGCAAGGAGGATCGTTTCACGAGCGTGGTCGCATTCGCGCAAGCGCTGGAGGAGGCGATGAACACCGGCGGGGCGGCCTGGAACGACGCCACGGAAGACTGGGACCGAGGGTGCTCCTGACCCTGCCGCCAGCGGCATTGACCCGAAACCTGCGGAGTCATCAGCCAGACCGATTCGGATGCATCCCGCGCAGGGTGTGTTGGTCCAACTTGCCCAGGGCATTGCGAGGAATGGCGTCGGTCACGATGATTTCACGGGGCAGCTTGCAGCGGTCGAGACGCCGCCGGAGCCATTCGCGCAGCAAATTTCCGTCGATGGCGGCGCCCGGGTTCGGAACCACCCACGCGGCCAGGGCTTGACCGAACCCGGGATCGTTGACGGCGATGACCGCTGCCTCGGCCAAATCGGGATGCTCCAGCAGGGCCGCTTCGGTCTCGCAGGGATAAACGTTCTCACCGCCCGACACCAGCATCCCGTCCAATCGCCCACACACGAAGAGGCGTCCTTGCCCGTCCATCCGTCCTCAGATCGCCCGTGCCGAACCAACGGCCCGACGGTGCTGCCAGCACCAACGGCCCTTGGACTTGGACTTCGCCGCTCGGGGCGATGCGAACGCGATTGCCCAGCAATGGCCGCCCAACCGTCCCGGGCGCATCGAGCAGAAGGTCCGGGGTGGCGAGCGAGATGATTCCCGCTTCCGTGCTGCCGTACAGGTTGAACAAACACGGTCCCAAGCGATCCAGCAGCCGTCGGCACAGCCTGGGCAATAGCGGCGCGCTGCCGCTGACGACTGCGGCCAAGGCGGGAAGGCGGGACGGCGCAGTGGCGAGCCAACGATCCAGCAAAGTCGGAATGCTGATGAGCACGGCCGGCGGGGCGTCCTCGGGAAGACGGGCCAATAGTGGGGCGATCTCATGCCGCCGGGCCACGTAGAGCGGTGCCCCAAACGTCAGTGCCAGGGCTATCAACGCCAGGCCGTACCCGTGGTACAGGGGAATCGCCGCGACGGCAGGCGCGTGCATCCGCAAGGGTAGCGCTTGCAACAGTCCGGCAAGAACGGGAAGTAGGCTTGCCAGGGTGGGGCGCCTGGCGATGCTCCTGGCGGCGCCCGTGGAACCCGAGGTCAAGACCAGGATTCGCCCGGTCCTCCGATTCCGGGGAAGACGGAGGCGCGTATGGGCAGGGCTGCTTTCCAGGATCCGGCACGGTACCGGACAACCTGCCAGCGACACGGCGAATTCGGGGTCGTGCAAAACCAGCCGAGGCGAGTGTTGGGAGAGGAATCCGCTGCAAGGCCGGCCCGGGGCTATCGGTCCCGAGCAGAAGCACGTCCACACCCAATCTGGTGAGCGCGACCAGCGCGACCACCATGTCGCGGTGGTTGCGGCTCAAAAGGGCCACGCGGTGGCTCGGCCGCAGGGCGTGCTGTTGGCGAAGGAACGAGGCGAAACCCTCGGCCCGGGCGTGGAGATCCCGGAAGGTCAGGCTGCCCTGTTCGTCCACCACGGCGTGGCGGCTGGGGAATCGGTAGGCGGCGAATTCCGCCAAGCACGCGTAGGAATTCCCGCAACGCCACCATGCCCGCAGGAAGGCCACGGGGACGCTGGGCTTGAACGACACAAGGCCGATGCGCCACAGCGCCCGGAGGATCCGCATGGCCAAGCGGAAGCTACGGAGCATCGTCGCTTCCGCGGGCGGCGGGGGAATCCTGACCGCGCCCGAACAGCCAGCCATGGACCCATTCCAGGGGCGTGGCCAACGGCCAGGCCAACCAGCCCACAGGGCCCAACCACCACGGTCCGCAACGCCGCGGACGCCGGATCAAGGCCCGGCACAAGACCCGCGCGGCTTCGTCCGGGGTTTGCCCCGGCAAGTTCCGCAGCGTCGGGGTGGGCGCGCTCATCCGGGTGTGCACCAACCCCAAGTAGACGGAAGTCGTGGCGATGCCCGAGCGGCGCAATTCTGGCGCCACGGATCCCAGCCATACCTCGAAGGCAGTTTTCGCCGAGAGGTAGGCCGCCCAGCGCGGGGCGGGGGGCAGCCGGACGCTGACGGTGGAAACGGCGATGATGTGGCCGCTCCCCCGGGCCAACATGGCGGGCAACAACGCCAGTTGTAGTTGCACGGGTCCGGAATAATTGATGGCCATGCAACGCTGGAAATCGTGGGCACGGCCAAGCGATAGTGAAAGCGAGCGGCGAATGGATTTGCCGGCGCTGTGAACCACGATGTCCACGGCCCCGTGCCTTCGGTGGACGGCTTCCGCCTGAGCGGCGATTTGCGACGGGTCGGCCAGATCCAGGGGAAAGGCCTCGGCGCGCCCACCGGCGTTCCGTATTTCGCCAGCGATTGCTTCCAGTTGTTCCTGGCTGCGCGCGGCCAATAGCACGGTGGCCCCCGCTGCCCCCAGACGCCTGGCCAGCGCCGCCCCGATCCCGAACGACGCCCCAGTGACCAACACCACCTTTCCCGCAACCGCCCCCCGCAGTCGGGCCACCCGGCCGCAGCCGCGCGGCGCCAGCAATCGCGAAAGGATGGGATGGGGACGGTGCGCGTTTTCGTTCATCGTGCTTGGCCTGTCCTAGCCACTCTTGCGGTTTGCCCCGATCTTCACCCCGGCTCCTTCACCCAGGTTCCGATGGTAATCCCTTCGGCGGTTCCGATGGTAATTCCTTGGGCTCCGACGCCACCAAACAAGATCTCCTGCATCGCGAGAATATGCTGCACGCGGATCGAACTCTTTTGACAAGATCGTCTCCCTCGATGCAATTTCAATTCGCTGCGCTATTGTCATGATGGAGAGTGGAGGCGGCGTTCAGGACCATCGAGCGGGCTGAATGGAGCCTTGGCCATGAAAGGAAATTCACACATGAAGCTTTGTGTGCCGGTTCGCGTTGCGGTGGTGTCGCTCATGGCGGCGTACGGTCGTCCGGCCTTTGCTGCGCAGACGGACATCAGCATTTCGACGACGGCGGCGCCGCCGACGCCGCGCATCCTCGGCGCCACGATCATTGGTTCGACGCCCGGGAGCCCGTTCCTCTATACGATTTCCGCGACCGGGCAGGCACCTCTGACATTCGCGGCCACGGGGTTGCCCGCCGGGCTTGTCGATTGCGGCAAGCTCGGGAACGATTTCCGGGAACGACGCCGGCGGCCGGGTCCTATCCCATCGACCTGACCGTCACCAACGGCTCGGGAAGCGCGACCGGTACGTTGACGCTGACATCGGGCTCGACGCTGGCGCTGACCCCGCCCATGGGCTGGAACAGCTACGATTCCTTTGGCGCGAACGTGAAGGAAAGTGACGTGCTGGCACGCGGCCCAGGCGATGAAGACGCTGCTTTAGCCGTACGGCTGGAATGCCGTGGTGATCGACTATCTCTGGTACGACCCGGAGACAGACCATCGACGCCAACGGCCGGTGGCTGCCCTCGAAAAGCAAATACCCGTCCGCGACCGGCAGCGACGGATTCAAAGCGCTCGCCGCCCAAGTTCACGCCCTCGGGCTGAGCTTCGGTATTCACCTCATGCGCGGTATTCCGCGCAAGTCGGTCACCGCCAACTCTCCCTATCGCGAATTCGACCTACACGGCGTCGCAGGCCGGAAACACCAGCGATACCTGCGCGTGGGATAGCCATATGTACGGCGTTCGCGGCGACACGGACGCCGGCAAGGCCTGGTACGACTCGATCTACACCCAGTACGCGGACTGGGGTGTCGACTTCGTCAAGGTGGACGACATGATGAACCCCTACGGTGGCCAACGTCCTCACTCGACCGAGGTCGAGGCGGTCCACGCTTCGATTGGCAAGACCGGCCGCTCGATGGTCCTCAGCCTGTCGCCTGGTCCCAACCAACCCAAGGATGTGGCCGTCCTCAACGCCAACGCCAACATGTGGCGCACGGTGAACGACTTCTGGGACACCAACGGCCTGAGCTCGTTGTCGGACGAATTCACCGCGACCTACAACTGGTCGACGACCAGCGGTATCACGCCCGGCCACTGGCCGGACGCCGACATGTTGCCACTCGGAACCATCGGCAGCCGCGCGTGCGCCTTCACCCACAACCAGCAGGTGACGGTCATGAGCCTATGGGCCATCATGCCATCGCCGCTCATCTTCGGCGGCATGCCCACCAAGCTCGCCACCGACAGTTGGACTCTCGCTCTCCTTACGAACGAGGAGGTTCTTGCGGTCAATCAGGACGCCCTGGGTGCCCGTGGAAAACGGGTCGCGCAGCAGGGCACCACCGAGGTATGGGCGAAGGATTTGTCTGGCGGGACGCAAGGCGGTCGCGCTTGTTCAACCGCGGAACGCAGGACGCGACGGTTTCGGTCACGTTCGCGCAGCTTGGCATGTCCGGAACGCCGCACGGTTCGCGACCTCTGGCACCGGGCAGACGTGGCCGGCATGACGAGCGGGGATCTCGGTGAACGTGCCGCATGAGGGCGCCCTCATTTATACGCTGTCGCCGCCCGGAGGAACTGGTGGAAGCGGTGGGACTGGCGGTGGGGGTAACGGTGCCGGAGGCGCGGGTTCGGGAGGTCGTGACGGAGGGGGGGCCGCGGGGACGTCGGGCGACGCTGGACGGGGCGGCGCTCCTGGGTCGGGCGGCGCGAGTGGCGCGGGCGGTGTGACAGGCGGCGGTGTGGGCGGTACGGCTGCTGGCGGTGCAGGCGGTGTGGCTGGTGCCACCGGCCTAGGCGGCGTCGGCGGTGGTAGTGGACGTGGCGGCGCGCCGGGGGCGGGTGGAACGAGTGGTACGGGCGGCGCGACGGGCGGCGCCACTTCCAGTGCAGTCGGATCTGGCGGAACGGCGGTTTCGATGGGCGGGGCTGGGGGCGCAAGTATCGCTGGCGCGGGCGGGCGCGGAGGCTCGCCGGCCGGAGGTGACACGAGCAGCACGGGCGGCATGCCCGGGACTGGCGGCCAAGGCACTGCGACGGGTGGCAATTCGGGCGTCGGGGCCGCGGGTTGCTCCTGCTCCCTGCAATCGCACAGAAGCCCGCCTGCATCGCTGCTGCTCGCGTGCGCTCTGGCCCTGCTCGCTGTCCGACGACGGAAGGGGACCTGAGCGCGGATCCCAATCCAGCTCATCGAGTCCCGTCCAACCTTCGCTGTTTCCTATTGATCGTCGGCTTTGGCACCATTCACGCGCCGACACCTATCCCGTTGCCAGGCATGGCTTCAGGTAGATCGCCTCCGCACATCCAGTTCCGAATACCGGAGGGGCAGCTTGGAACGGTGTAGTCTTGCGCGGACGTGACATGAAGTTCCACGGAAGACGGGTCCTTTCCTCGGGGCTGGCCGGAATGAAGCACAACGCCCTGCCTGGGCTCGCCCTATGGATTCTCGCTCTCTTGCTCATCCTCGCGGACCGGTGGATTCCCTCGGCCCATGCCGTCTTCCAGAACGTCGGCATGTTGAAAAGCCGCTACGGTCTCGCATTCTCGGCGACCACCACGGCGTTCTTTGGCGGCGCTCTGCCGTTTTTCTTTCTCGTGGCCATAGGAAGGATCCGGCGCAATCGGCTGGCGGCCGAACTGGCCTTCTACACGCTTTTCTGGGCCTACAAGGGCATCGAGGTCGATCTCTTCTATCGCCTGCAGTCGTATCTGTTTGGCGATCACGCGGCCCCAGGGACGATCGTGCGAAAGGTGCTGGTGGATCAGTTCGTCTACAATCCCATCTGGGCCGCTCCGACGTCGGCGCTGGCCTTCATGTGGAAGGAAAGCTTCTTCTCTTGGAGATCGATGAAGCCGAGGTTGGACGTCGATTTCATGACCTTCTCCGTGCCGGTAACGCTCATGTCCACTTGGGCGGTTTGGATTCCGGCCGTGGCCATCATCTACTGCTTGCCCGCGCCGTTGCAGATACCCCTGTTCAACCTCGTACTTTGTTTTTGGGTGCTGGTGCTGAGCTTCATCAGCAAGCGGCCGGCCGACGGTCCGATGCTTCGAAAGGGCCATGCCGTGGAATCATCCTCGTGACCGTGTCGGGCGATGGTCAGGTGACCGTCTTGGGCAAGAACGTTGCCATCAACTGCATCACTGCGGAACGAGGAGGGTAGCCCATCCGTGGGCAGGAACGTCGAACTGGTACAAGACCTGGGACAACGCGCTGCCCACCCCAACGGTCGTCTTGGTCGACGAGGCGTTCTTGTTGTAGACCTGGATGACGATGCTGCCGTCGGGGTTCTTGAAGGCGAAGGCGTTCAGGGTGTTGTAGGCCGTGTCGCTCACGCCCTTGTACGCAGCGCTGCTGCCGGTGGTTGCAATGCGTGTCGCTCCCGGGGCGATGTACTGGGAGAAATGCCTGAAGACGTAATAGGCAGCCGTTCGGGTGAGCGTCTTGGCGGTGCGGTCCACCACCAAGGGCGCGTTCTGGGGCCAGCCATCCAGGCTCATGCCGACGGTGTCGAGCACCATGTTCCAGGCGTTGTACGAGTTCACGCCCGCCACGATCCAATCGCGAATGCCCTGCCAACTTTCCTCGCCGTAGAGATGATCGTTCTGTGCCTTGGTCGAGCTGTAGCGGCTCTTGTCCCAGTAGGGACTGTCGAAGTTGTAGTTACCGCACCGGTGCTCCGTCTGCATGACGGTCGCCTTCTTCGACAAAGTGGCGACAGCGCCAATCGGGTTCCACTGCACGCCGAAGCCCTTGACGATCTTCATGGCGTCCGCGTCGGCGGCCGCCGCCAGCGCGATGTTGGTGTCGTCCGGATCCTTCGACATGGTCCCGCACCAGATCTCGGCGGGGACACTCCGCTGGGTGAAGGTGGGCCCCATGTAAGTCTTGACGTAGCTGGTGAAGAGCGAGCCCGTCCATCCGTGCACCCTCCCGTAACCGGGCTCGTTCTGGAAGTGAACCGCCTCGATCTTGATACCCTCCTTGGCGTACTCCTCCACGAACCGAGCGAAGTAGAGGGCATGGGCCGTGAGCGTCTGCGCGTCGGTCTTGATGTTGCTGTTGCTCAACATCCACGAGGGAAGGACCCATGGGCTCGCCCAGAAATGGATGTCGGACTTGACCTTCAGCGCCTCCTTGATGAAGGGGATCAGCTTCTGTTGGTCGCGGGCAATGGAGAACTTGTCCATCGTGTAGTCGCCCGCCGTGTCGTCGAGCGTGTACCAGCTCATGGAGTAGTCGCTGGCGCCGAGCGGGATCCGCCCATAGACGAAATTTGCGCCGTCGTTGGCGTCGAAGAGGTAGTTTCATCGCGTTCGTTACGTCGGCGGCGCTGACCACGGAGAGGGCATCCCATCCCATCTCGTTGAAGGTCCCGCCGAACCCGTCCCACCGCTGGTACGTGGTGTTCTTGTCGACGTTCACATCGGCGGTTCCGCTGGTCACCGTGGTCACGGTTCCGTTTTGCCAATAGGCGTTTTGCGCAGAGGTGATCAAGACGGGGCCGGTGTTGGTGCTGCCGCCAGTGCCGCCCGCAGCCGATCCGCCGGCGCCCTGGATGCCTCCGGTTTGGTTGCCACCTGAGCCCGTCGCCCCTCCGGTCGCGCCACCCATGCCCGAACCACCAGACGCAGTCGTGCCCGTCGTGCCACCCCCCCCGGTCGTGCCCCCCATGGGCATGCCACCGCTGCCCGAGCCGCCCCTGCCCGCAGTTCCACCGGTGCCGGAGCCACCGCTACCGCCAGACGCACTGCCGCCGCTGCCGCCGGACGAGCTGCCGCCGCTGCCACCGGACGCGCTGCCGCCGCTACCGCCGGACGAGCTGCCGCCGCTGCCACCGGACGAGCTACCGCCGCTGCCATCGGACGAGCTGCCGCCGGCGCCGCCGGACGAGCTGCCGCCGCTGCCACCGGACGAGCTGCCGCCGGAGCCAGCACTGCCTCCGGATAGCGCGCCGTCGAAGCAGGAGCCGAAGTTGGCACAGTCTCCCGTGAGACATGCGTTAAGTGCATTCTCGGCGTCGGATCGCGCGGAGCCGGTCTTGGACTGCAGTGAAGTATTGACCACGTTCTTGCACTGGGCCGCGGTTATCCCCGAAAGGGAGTTGCAGGTATCGGCTTTCTTGCAGACGTCCCCCGCGAGGTCTCTGCCGCCGCCGCCGCAGTTGGCGGCTCCAACCGCAACCAGTCCCACAACCATCAAGGTCCACAGAGTCTTTAGCATCGTCGATTCCTCCCAAGGGGTTTCCGCGGTCTGCTGGGGAAGCAGAGCACGGACACAGGCAGGGGCCGTGTATCGGGTCACTTTCGGGTGTAGGCGCGTCCCCGAGTTCTTTCTACCAACAGCGTATCATCCGCCACCCCCATAGCCAACAGCCAGCATTCTCCCCAGGGAGTACGCATTGCGTATCGCATCGCTCGCTCCATATCCACGCCCAGATCCACGACCGAGGGTAATCCTGGCGTCGGGAAAATGTCCGGAGATCGACACGGTCGGTCGAAATCCAGACCCGGAATTACCCAAGCGGCGCGCGTTGCGGTCGAGGCCCTCGCGACGCGTCCTGTCCCTTGCAGGGCGCCCTATTTCCCGTACCCGGCAGCGACGATGTTCGCCTGTACGAGGTCGTCGGTGGCATCGGTCGGGTTGCCGCTGGTTATGGCTCCCTCGAAGAAGGTGCCCTTGCCGAAGTCACTCCCGTCGCCGCCTGTTCCCAAGATGATAGAACCTTGCTTCAGCATGGGAGTGTAGCCGGACGGACGCGCTCCGTCCCACTTGGTCTCGAGTTTGCCGGACTGCGCATTGCCGGCCTTGAGCCCCATCTTGTTCCCGGAGGGGCCCTTGAGCATGCCCGTAACGTAGGACATTCCGGTGATGGAGGTATTGGTTGTACAGACCGAGTTCGGGGTATCACACTCGAACATGCCGTTTTCGAGAATCCGCCGCGACCCACGGGCCGCTGCCGGCTCCCCCCTTCTGAAACTGCGTGGAGTTGCCCCAGTAAAGGGCTTCCATCGTCTTGCTGCCGGCGTCGGAGTTGCTGGTCTCTGCATTGCCGTAGTCGAAGCAGCAGATCCCGCTGTAGCGTTTGGCGTCCAGCACCGCGTACATGGCCTCGGGCTGGTCGCCGGTTGCCATCCCCTTGGTGGCGTTGTTCCGGTAGCCGACGTCCTTCGCGGTGCTGCCGTCGTTGTCGACGTAGATACCGTGGGCGACGTGACCACTCACCGTGATCTGGCCCTGCGAGGCATCCGCTTCGTTGCCGCCATTCTTGAGCCACAACGCTACCCCCGATTTCTTGAGATCGTTCTTGTTCGGGGATTGGTCGTAGATGATCGAGATGGTGCACGCCGTGCCGGAGGGGCAGAACGAATTGTGCACGGAAATGTCCACGAAGCCTCCCGCGCCGACCGGAACGTCCTTGGTGCTGCTGTCCGACTTCTTCCTGAGCTGGTAGAGGGGGCCGGTGTAGGCTGCGTAGAGCGCGCGAACCGTGCTATGAGCTGCCGCACAGGGCGTGCCAGCTGCCTCGTAGATGTCGCAAGGTCCCTGCGGGCCCGTCCCGATCGAGCCTCCGGTTCCGCCGGAACCCGTGGCGCCTCCCGACCCGGTGGCTCCACCCGCCACCGTGGCACCGCCGGCACCCGTAGCACCGCCCGCGCCCGCGGCGCCGCCCGAGGCAGTCGCCCCGCCTCTCCCGGTGGCACCGCCCGAGCCGGTCCCTCCACCTGCCCCGGTCGACCCACCCGCGCTGGTGGCGCCACCGAGCCCCGAGGATCCACCGGACCCGGTTACGCCTCCCCGGCCCGTGGCTCCGCCCGGTCCTGTCGCGCCGCCCGAGGCGCTCCCGCCCCCGACGCCCGTAGCCGCCGTCGTCCCACCCGCGCCGACAGCGCCCGAGTCGCCTTGGCCGACTGCGCCGCCCGAGCTTTCGATACCGCCGCTCCCAGTATTGGTCGATCCTCCACCAGTGCCACCCGATGCCAGGCTGCCGCCCGTGCTCGTGGCTCCGCCGGTCGGCGAAGTTTCGCCCGGTCTGTTGGGCGCACCGCAGCCCATGAGTGCAGACAGCGCGACAACAGCAGACAAGACAAGCTTCGATTTCATGTGACCTGCTCCTGTGGGATGGAGAACATGTATGTGCAACCGCATGGGGCAGTCCGGCGCCATGGCGTCGTGACTTGGGATGTCTTCACGACTACCCAGCAGTGGGGGAAGCGGTCGAATTCCGTCTCGCTGATCCGCGAAAATGTACTTGTAGCTTTGAGGCGCCGACATTCGCCTTTGAAGTCGACTGCTCCTCCGCAGCACGCTACGCGCTATCGTCCGGTCCTCGCAGCCAACGCTATTTTCCGTACCCCGCAGCGACGATATTGGCCTGCACGAGGTCGTCGGTGGCATCCGTCGGATTGCCGCTAGTTATGGCTCCCTCGAAGAAGGTCCCCTTGGCGTTGTTGCTACCATCGCCACCGGTTCCCAGGATGATGGAGCCTTGCTTCTTCATGGGACTGTAGCCGGGCGGACGCGCTCCGTTCCACTTGGTCTCGAGGGTGCCGGACTGCGCGTTGCCGGCCTTGAGCCCCATCTTGTTCCCAGTGGGGCCCTTGAGCATGCCCGTGATGTAGAGCCAGCTGCTATTGATGGAGGTATTGCTTGCAGCATTGGTCGAGTCGCCCTCGAACATGCCATTTTCGAGATCCGCCGCGACCCACGGGCCGGTGCCACCGCCCTTGGTCCACTGCGTGGAATTCCCGAAGTAGAGGCACTCCATCGTGGCATTGCCGGAGTCCGTGCCGTTTGTCTCGGCATTGCCGTAGTCGAAGCAGCACCACTGGTTGTAGCGCTTCGCGTCCGCCACCATGTACATGGCCTCTGCCTCGTCGTTCTTTGCAAGTCCCTTGGTGGCGTTGTTCCTATAGCCGACGCCGGTGTTTCCGCCGCTGTTGTCGACGTAAATACCGTAGGCGGTATGACCACTTATCGTGATCTTTCCGGAGGTGGCTTTCGCTTCGTCACCGCCATTCGGCAACCACAACGCCTTCGGCGACTTGACGAGATCATTTTTATTCGGGGACTGGTCGTAAATGATCGAGATGGTGCACGTCGTGCCGTTGCAGAACGAGTCTTGCTTGGATATGTCGACGAAGCCTCCCGGGGCGAGGACCGGGATGTCCTGAGTACCGCCCGATTTCCTGACCTGGTAGAGGGGTCCGCTGTACGCCGCGTAGAGGGCTCGAACCGTGCTGTGGGCTGCCGCACAGGGCGTGCCGGCTGCCTCGTAGATGTCGCAAGGTCCCTGCGGGCCCGTCCCACTCGATCCTGCGGTTCCGCCGGAACCCGTGGTGCCTCCTGACCCGGTGGCTCCACCCGCCATCGTGGCACCGCCGGAGCCCGCGGCGCCGCCCGAGGCAGTCGCCCCGCCTCTTCCGGTGGCACCGCCCGAGCCGGTCGCTCCACCCGCCCCGGTCGCCCCACCCGAGCTGGTGGCGCCACCGAGCCCCGTGGATCCACCGGACCCGGTTGCGCCTCCACGGCCCGTAGCTCCGCCCAGTCCTGCCGCGCCGCCCGAGGCGCTCGCGCCCCCGACGCCCGTAGCCGCCGTCGCCCCACCCGCGCCGCCAGCGACCGAGCCGCCTTGGCCTACTGCGCCGCCCGAGCTTTCTATGCCGCCGCTCCCAGTATTGGTAGATCCTCCACCAGTGCCGCCCGATGCCGCGCCGCCGCCCGTACCCGTGGTTCCTCCGGTCGGCGAACTTCCGTCCGACCTACCGGGCGCACTGCATCCAACGAGGGCCGACAGCACGACCACAACCGACAAAGAAAGCTTGAAATTCATCATGGTATTGAGCAGTGGGAGGAACGGCCGAATTCCGTCTCCGGTGATGCACGACAATGTGCTTGCGCCCTTGACGCGACCGTGTCTCCATGCGACCGACCTTCGGCCTTGACGTCGACCGCCGCCCCATCAATACAGGTACATCAAACGGATGCGAATTGATGGGAGGGGGATCGGACCAACTTTGCCGCCGTACATGGAGGTATTCCACGTTGCGGCGTCGGGATCGCTTGGCTGGAAATACGCTTTCGCATAGCCAAACACGGCCTTGATGAAGAGCTGTCCCCCCAGCAGATATTGAATGGCGGCGAAGCCCTGCAGGTGAGTGGTGTAGTCGGCAGAGCCGGTCTTGACGGGGGGGGTATTGTTGAGGGACGTGAAGTAATCGTCCGTCTGCTCCGTCCAGTTGAGGCCCACGCCCGCCAGCAACAGCTCTGTCACCCTAAGGTTGGCAAATCCGCCCACGCTCTTCGTCGTGTAGCTGTTGACCAGAACGCCTGGGTACCCGGGCATGCCTGGCTGGTTCCCGGAGGAGTTCGTGTATTCCAGACGGCCGGCCGCCGCGTTCAGGCCGAATTCGACTAGGGGATCGATTACGAACTGCACCGAGCCGCCGATGCCTTTCTGGATGGTCTTTTCCACGGGATCCTTGTAGGCGCTAGCACCGGCAGGGTCCTGCGTGATGGGGGTGCGCGTCTGGTATTCGACACCAAACTTGAATTTGAGCCAACCGACGTCGAAGATCGCGGTTGGGCGGCCTCCGAGATATTTGGCGGCGGGATTGCCCGTGGCCCTATCATCGTTTCGGTAGTTGTCGGTGCCCAGCTTGCCGAGAATCTCGAAGCGCAGGTAGTCGGTCGGATAGAGGTGCAGGGCGAGGTATCCCGCGGCCAGGCCGTCGGTGGGGCGGTCGTGCAGGTAATTCACGCCGTAGAAGGCAGGCGCCTCCAACTGCGCAGGGCTGGTCTGGTTCGGGTTGGTGCCGGTGTCGCTCAAGCCAAACATGCCAGCCCCCATGCGCTCGAGCGTGTACTGATCCATCCCCATGCCCAGGTGATAGACCTCCCAACCCTCGAAGCGACCGACCTTGAGGTCCCAGATATTCCATTGACCCACTCGAATCCAGAGATCGTCGGTGCTGAAGGTGCCGGCGCTCATGCACACGGTGTTCGGCGTCGGGCCCGGTCCGCCGCTGTTCGTTGCCTGGCAGAGATTGCCCACCAATTCGGCCTGGCCCTGAACGAAGAAGCCGCCGTGCACGTAGGTGGGGGTTACGCGTAGCACGCCGCGGCCCTGCTGAAAGTACATGGTCGAGTTAGGGAAGGTTGGGTTGCGCTTGATCTCCTCGTAGCCGCTGTCGACCCAGACGTTGCCCGAGACACCAATGCCGGTGTGGGCCATGTACGGCCACTGCAGGCCGTTGAAGGATGGCTCAAGCCACAGCGACCCACCGTAGAGGCCGCGCAAGCGACCAGGGAACGACTCCGGGCCCAAGTGCTGGACGTAGGGTGCCGGGGTGCGCGTCGCAGGCGCTTCACCTCCGGTCACCGCCGTGGCGGGAATCGGCTCGACTCCGGGTGGGGGAGATGCTGGCGGCTCCACGGGCGGGCGTGAATCGTCGGCCACTGCTTGCGCCTGACTCTTGTTGTTGATGGGCTTGGCAGTTTCCGTCGCGGTCGACGCAGACGTCGAGGTCGTAGTCGAGCTCGAGTCGGCCGCCGTGGCCTCCGTGGACGTGTCGGAGGGAGAATCGGCCGGCTCAGCCGGCGACGTTTCATCGGGCGCCGCTGCCTTTGCCGTGGGGTTGGCAATCGCCACGGCACCTCCCAAGGTGAGCAATGTTGGAAAAGCGGCCAGCGCCGCAAACCATCGATTGGGCCGGAAACGCTTGCGTGTCATGGCTGGCATCCAAAGCGAAATTTTGGGCGCCGTCAAGCAAAGGTTGCAAGCTCGCGCTTTGTGCCCGTAAGTGCGACCCCTCCGCCACCCCCAGGGCCAGACAGCATTCAGCGACGACGACGACGACGTATGATCAACGCCACGGCGAAACCGAGTAGCACAGCGCCACCGGTATTCGTCCGCCCAGTTCCCTGAATCGCGCAGGAACAGCCGGAAGATGAGCTGGCCTGCCTGGTGGTCGTCCCCCCCGAGGCGGAACCACCGTGACCCGCGTCGCCGCCCGCTCCAGCGCCGCCGATTCCGCCCCCACTTGCGGCCGCCCCACCGGCACCGCTCCCTCCCGAGGTAACTGCCCCGCCGGCGTTGCCGCTGCCGCCCGTGGCACTTGCTCCACCGCTGCCCGAGGCCCCTCCTCGGCTACTGGGCGTGCTTGCACCGCCGGTTCCGATCGAGCCGCCAGTACCCGCCCCACCGGTGCCCGAGCCGCCAGTGCCGATCGAGCCGGCAGCACCCACCCCGCCAGTCGCCGCACCACCACTGCCGCTGGCTCCGCCGCTACCCGCGGGAGTGCCGCCCGCGCCGCCAGCCCCGCTGCGGCCGCCCGTGCCTTGGCTGCCGCCCGCCCCTGCGGTGCCACCATCCGCGCCGCCGGTGCCACCAGCTCCGCCCGCGCCGGCATCGCTGGTGGACGGGGGAGTGATCCACGGCGTCGCCGCGGGCGCTGTACCGCTCTTGCTGATCTTGATGGCATAGGCGAGGGCCGTATAGGGTTGCGTGCTCGGTAATGTGACGTGCAGGCCGGAGCTGTCTTGGGTGGCCTGCAGAGTAATCTCTCCCGTACCATCGCCGGTTGGTCCAAATAGGAAAACCTTCCCTGAGCCAAGCGCGAACCGACTCGTGGTCACCGAGGCCAGAGTGATCTGTTTGCCGTTACCCGGCCAGCCGCCGAGAATGACGTACACGGCATCGCCGTCCTTGGACTGGGTGTAGCGAACGTCGCTCGTCGTCAGGGCCGTGGGCGAGGTGAACTCGCCGCCACCCATCTTGGTCGGGCCTTCGCCGTACACCACCCAGGCGCGCGTGCTGTAGATCGCCGTGCCCATCTGTTTGAGGAACTTTCCGAACGCCGCCATGATGTCCTTCTGCCGCTGCGGGTACGTCCCGTCGGGCATGGGCGACGTGTTCAGGATCATGTTGCCGCCCTTACTGACCCGGTCGACGAACGCGCCGATGAACTGAGCATCGCTGTAGTACGACAGGCCAGTCACGTAGCACCAGCTCTGCGAGCCAACCGAGTCGTCGGTCATCCAATACGGCGTTCTGATGTCCGCCGGACCCCCGCGTTCGTAGTCGTACAGTTGGCCCTTGTGATCGGTGATGGTTTCTTTCGCCACCGCGACGACGTCCACGTTCGCGTCGAGAGCGGCATTGTAATAGTAGGCAAGAAACGTCATCAGGTTGGTCTGGCTGATTCCGCTGAGATAGCGGTCCTGGTAGAGAATGTCAGGCAGGAATTCGTCGATGACCTCCTTCAGCTCGTTCAGCCAAAGCGTCTGCTCGGTGGCATTGGGGAGCTGACCGTAGAGCTTCTGCAGGCTCGGGTCGCTCGTCGTCGGCGTCCCGTAGGCCCAGTAGCCCCCAAAGTTCCATTCGGTGTGTAGCGACATGAACACTTTGAGGCCCTTTTTGCGAATCGCATCCGCGTGCAGCTTGGCCAGGTTGAGCTTCGGTCCCATGGCCACCGAGTTCCACTCGTTGACCTTGCTGTCCCACATGGAGAACCCGTCGTGGTGCTCTGCCACCGGTCCCGCGAATCGGGCGCCAGCGTCCAGGAACATCTGCGCCCAGGCATCAGGATCCCAGTTTCCACCGTCCGACACCAGCTTCGGCGCGAACTGCGTGAACTTGCCCGACTTGTCGTTGGCGCCGGTGAGAAACTTGTCGTACCCCCAGCTCCCGTAGGGATCGCCGTAGGTCGCCATGTGGTGTTGGTACTCGGCGGAATTGCCCGCCTTGTTGAACATGTTCCGCGGGTACCATTCCGATCCGAACATGGGGGTGGCGAACGCGCCCCAGTGATAGTAGATGCCGAACTTCGCATCCTGAAACCATTCGGGGGCTGGATTGTGGGTGTCGAGGGACGTCCAGGAGGCGGTGTAGCGGGTTTGGGCAGCGGCCAGTGGCGACCACGCGAACGACGCTACAGCGCCGAGAAGTGCCAGAGATGTGAGGGGGACCTTGGATTTGAAGGCGTTCGTCATGTCGGTACTCCTGGTGGATCGAGACGAGAAGATCTTCACCTCACCTCAATTGAGCTTCGGGATCGTCCCGCTGAAGGATATCTTCACTGCACACCCGTTGGTGTTGCTGGGACCCGAAGGCAGAGTCACTTTCAAGCCCGTGCTATCCTGACTGTAGGTGCAGGTGTCGCCGCCGACGAGGGTGATTCCCGTGATAGTGGAAGCATCGAACGACCCTGACTTCAAGCTGGTAATTACCATCTGGTTGCCGGTGGGCCAGCCCAACCCAATTGCGTACAGCGTTCTATTGTCCTTGCTACGGGTGAAGCGGATATCCGTCGACTTGCCCTCGACCGGCGCCCCCATGCCACCTCCGCCCATCTGGGTTGGACCTTCGCAGCACTTCACCCAAGCCCTTGTCGAATAGATGGACTCACCGAATACTTTGAGCCAGGCGCCCATGGCCAACAGGATATCCTTCTGTGCCTGGGGAAAGGTGCCGTCGGCCATCGGCGACGTGTTGAGTAGCAGAAAGCCGTTCTTGCTTACCCGGTCAATCAACGCGTGGAGCAGGGACTTGGCAGAGTAATACGCCATTCCCTGGGTATAGCCCCAGGTGCTCGAGCTGAGCGTATCCTCGGATAGCCAGAACGTGGAGGATAAGCTGGCTTCCCCTGCCCTTTCTTCCTGATGAATCTCGCCCGGGTGGTTCGTGAAGCCGTCATTGTAGGAGACGACAACATCTTTCCCCCACGCAACCCCTTTGTTGTAATAGTAGGCTAGGTAATCGAGCCTCGTCGCCTCGCTAACCTGGCCCAGATTGAAGTCGTGCCACATGTAATCGGGTTGATAGCCGTCGATCAGCTCTTTCTCTTTGCAAAGCCAAAGTGCCTCCTCGTCCGATTTCGCCAACTGGCCGTAGAGCTTCTTCAGGCTGGCGTCCGTCTGAGCAGGAGCGTACTGATAGTACCCGGTGAAGTTGTAGGCGGTGTGCGTGGACACCATGAACTTCATGCCCTTCGCACGATAGGCCTGGGCAAGCCGAGCGACCAAGTCAGCCTTCGGCCCAATGGCCGCCGCGTTCCACTCGTTGCACGTGCTGTTCCACAAGGAGAAACCGTCGTGGTGCTCGGCCACCGGACCGGCCATCTTCGCACCCGCGTCGGCAAACAGCTGGGCCCAGGCGTCGGGATCCCAGCTGCCTCCGTTCGACACTTCCTTGGGTGCGAACTGCGCAAGCTTGCCCGACTTGTCGTTGGCGCCGGTCAGGAAATTGTTGTAGGGCCAATTGCCGAAGGGGTCGCCATACACGGACATATGGTGGTTGTACTCGGCCGAATTGCCTGCCTTGTTGTACATGTTCCGCGGGTACCACTCACTCCCGTAGGCCGGATAGCAGAAGGCCCCCCAGTGATGCCAAAGTCCGAATTTGACGTCTTGGAACCACTCCGGCGCGGCCGGATGCTGATCCACGGATGCCCAGGTGGCGGTATAGCTCTGGGGTCCACTGGCGCCACCGCCTCCACCTGTCCCCAAGGACCCGCCGGAATCGGCTACGCCTCCGGTTCCCGTCCTGCCGCCAGCTGCGGCGTCTGTGGGCACGGTTGCCCCACCGGCCCCCGCCGTCGTACCGCCGACTGCGGCGGCTCCGCCCCTGCCAGTCGTTCCACCAGTCACGCCACCAGCCATGCCACCAGATGCGGCTCCACCGGACGCGACCACGCCTCCGGAAGCGAGAGAGCCACCAGAAGCCGAGATCCCACCGGTCGCGGCGTGGCCTCCGGTGCTGCTGACGCCGCCCTGGCCCATCGCTCGTCCCATGGAGGCGTTGCCCCCGCTAGAGGTGCCGCCGCTGCCTGGTGCGCCACCGCCGCCTGGTACCCCACCGGTGCCTGGCGTGCCGCCAGCGTCGGGCGCGCCACTAATGCCGGCCCCGCCTGCCCCACCCATGTGTTCCGAGGGCGGGTTCGCCTGACGCGAACAGCCCGCCGCGCAGACCAGAAGCAGCATGGTGGCAGAACAAGCAATGCCGCCAAACCGCAAGACTGGGATTGACTGAGCGACAAAGTTCCTATGACTCAGATCCATCGACAGCTTCACTGCAAAATCACCCAATTTATGAAGGGAGATCTCATCGGTAAAACGGGTCTATCGATTTTGCGGGAGCGGACGATTTCTGCGACCAGTCTTGATAGCTCATTGCGCCGCATTCTTGGATCCATGCGGTTTGCAACCGTCCCACGGCGCGCGCGGCATGGTCGGTTGACAGTTGAACCAAGCCACTACATCCTGAATGCATGTCGTCTTCCGCCGCCCAAGCTGATCCTCTCAAGGAGGCGGAGGCTGCGCCGGCCGAGAGGGCCGCACCGTGTGGCCGCCAGCTCAACGATCTCGCAAAGACAGCGCTTCTGGGTGACCCATTCTCGGTGCGCCAGTTCCTGGGTGCGATCACGCCGCTGGTTTGCACCGTCTGCCGGGGCGTCATGGGTCGTCACAATGCCGATCTGGAAGATGCAATCCAGGATTGCCTGGTCGATGTCGTGCGCGCATTGCCCCAGTTTCGATTCGAGTCCGATGTGGCGCATTACATTACGAAGATCACCCTACGGAGGGCGATCTCGGTACGAGACCGGGCTCGGGCGCGATCGACGAGGCTCGCGATGCTGGATGCCCGCGACCAATGGATCTCGAGCTTGGATGACGGGACCGAGGCGCGTGCAGATTTGGTTCGGGATCTGCTCGACGATCTCAACCAGGAGCAAGCCAACGTTCTGCGCTTGCGCCTCATGCTGGGACACTCGATCGGCGAAATCGCGGGTATCACGGGTGTTTCCCTGAACACAGTGAAGACCCGTTTGCGGCTCGGCAAGGTTCAACTTCGCCGTTGGCTCGAGCGGCGCGGGGAGGGCTCCGGTGCACGTCGATAGTTCGCAGGATCACCCGCAAGGGTTGCTCGACCGTGCGATTCGCGGCGAGCTCGGCGTGAGTGAGCGCGCTGCCCTCGATCGGCACCTCGTCGACTGTCCCATGTGCGCGGTCGAGCTGGAGACCGCCCGTATTTTTCGCGCCTCGGTTGCTCCGGGAAGGCAAGACGAGGCTCTCTACCGTGCGGCAATCGCTGGGGCGATGGAACGACTGCAGAGGCGCGAGACCTTGGGCGAGAGGTTGCAACGGCGGCTGGGCTTGGGTCGAACGCTGCGACCATCGATCGGACTTGCGGCGCTGGGTGTGGCGGCGACGGTCGCCGTTGGCTTCGTCCTATTCCACACCCGACACCCGGTACCGCTATCGCCCGCCCCCGTGGCGGCTGCCCGCTCACTCATCTTGGATGACGGCTCGGTGGTAACGCCAGCGACCGCCACCACGACGATTCAGGTTGCGGAGCAGGCGCCCACGCGTACGACGGTGCGCCTGCAGTCCGGAAGCGCGCAATTTCACGTCCGCCACGATAGTCGTCGGCTGTTTCGCGTGGATGCCGGAGCCATAGAAATTCAAGACCTGGGAACGGTTTTTCGCGTCGCTCACGAGGCCGCGGGAAGGATCCGCGTTGCGGTTTCAGAAGGGCGCGTCGCGGTTCTGTATCCCGCCAGCCAATTTCGGATCGAGCTCGGCGCTGGAGAGAGCCGAACCTTCGACCCTCTGCCTGGTTCCGGGGATGCGCCCAAGTCTCCGAAAGAAGCGCCCAAGCTATCAACCTCTCCCAGCACAGCTGGCGCGGGCCCGGCCGCGGCGCCCCGCTTTCGCCGCAGCGACGAGCCTGCCGCGCTTCTGCTGGCCGCAGACCAAGCCCGACGGTCACGAGATCCGCAGGCGGCGGTGGAGCCCTTGCGACGTCTCATCGAGAAGTACCCGAGGGATCCGCGAGCGCCTTCGGCCGCGTTCACACTCGGGTGGGTGCTGCTCACCGATCTAGGGCGCCCCCGAGAGGCTGCCGCTGCCTTCGCGGAAGCCGAGCGCCATGCACCTCGCGGAATGTTGGCAGAAGACGCGGCATCGCGCGTGGCCGAGGCTTGGCAGCGGGCGGGAGACTCGGGCCGAGCTGCCCAAGCGGCACGCCACTACCAGCGGCTGTATCCAACCGGGCGGCATATGCCGCTGATGCGTGCCCTAGTCGGCGAACCTTGACGGGAACCCTGCTGGCGCTCTCGCTTGCTTTATCGGCTGTCGACGTCCAGACACCCGCGGTCGTCGCCGAAGGACCCGCTCTGACCATCGATGCGTGCATCGCCGTGGACCAAGCGACCGTTCGACAAGTGATGGAATTGGAGATCTCCGACCCTAGCCTGTCGCCGGCATCGGTGAGTGTCCGCTGCGTCGATGGCGCGCAAGAGATCCGCATCAGGCGGTCGGACTCTCTCGACCAGGAGGACGTGCGCACGATCCACATCGCCCCAGGCACAACCGACGACACGCCAGCCGAGCGCCAGGCCCGATCGCGCGAGCTGGCGTTGGCCATCGCGGAATTCGTTCGATGGCCAGGTCCTGCCCCGCGGTCTCCTGAGAAGGTTCCTGCGCCGGTGCCCTCGTCCCCGGCGCCAGTTCCCGCGCTCGCGATCGCCTCCACGCCGGCGACCGAAGCGCCGCCAGGGCGCTGGCAGCTCGGTATCCTGTGCGCCTTCGAGCACTTTTCGCGAGGGCAGAGCCTGTTGGGAGCTGATCTGTCCGTGACCTCGCACCTGGGACGTTGGTTCCTGGCCGAGCTGCGTATCGGTGGCCGTCTGGGAGGCGAGCAAACGCTTTCGGGGGAACACCTGAAGACCCGCGCGGCGTCAGTCGTGGCGGCAGCGGGAGTGAACCTGTGGTCGCGCACCCGTGTCTTCGGCGGCGCGCTCGTCCTGCGTGCCCAGGGCTACCTGGTTCAGTTTCGCGCCGAGGCGACTGGCGCAGGCGACTTGGAAACCGCGAGCCTTGGCGCATTTGCCCTTGCGTTGGAGCCGCGACTCATGGTCGCCCTCACACGTCGCTTTTCGTTGCAGGCGTCGGCGGCGGCTGGTTTGGTACCGCGCGGGATCGTCGTCCGCATCCAAGGAGTAGATACCCAAAGCATGGCGGGCGTCGCCCTGTCCGCCAACCTCGGAGGAGTTTTCACGTTTTGATCACCGACGATAACAAGGCCCGAAGTCATGCGCCGCCGAGGCCCGACGGAGGGCGGCGCGCGCAGCGATTGGCCATCGGCTGCCTGGGCGCCGTGCTCGCGGCTGGCGCTGCGTGCAGCAATACCACCCTGGACATCTTCAATCCCGATCTCGGCCTGCTGGCCCACTGGGCCCTCGACGAGAGTCAGCCGGGCAGCGTCGCGCTCGACACGTCGGGTTTCGGAAACCACGGCACCCCTTCGGCCAACCCGCCGGTTCCTACCCAGGACGTACCGCCGGTACATTTCCAGGATCCGTTCGGCCTTTCGTTCAACGGGCAGGATCAGTGGATTGAAATCGGGAATCCTCCTTTCTTGAATGTCGGTGGGCCCATCAGCGTGGCCGCATGGGTACGTCCCGGCAGAATCGATTCCCGCGGCAACATCCTGGCGCACGGCTATCGCTTTGGCCCGAGTTACGACTTTGCCCTTCGCGTGGATGCTGGCACGTACGTGTTCACCACCTGGGACGCGATCAACCACCAAGCCGTCGCCACCATTCCGGCCTCCGACCTTGGAACCTGGGTTCATCTTTGCGGCGTCTTCGACGGCACCACGTATCTGCTTTACCGCGACGGCGCGCTCGCTGCGACCACAGTCGATGCGACGGCGCCGCAGGCGAACGTCGATGCGACGTGGGCGATCGGCGCTCGCGCTCCACAGCAGGACAGCGGCGTTGACGATCAGATACAGGCGGAAATCGATGACGTCAGGATCTACGGCCGCGCGCTGAGCTCGGCGGAGGTCGAGGCGCTGTATCAAAGGTGAAGAAGCCATCCCCCCGAAGAGGGTGGCCTCGTGCGCCCCCTACCGAGGTCACGGGAAAGCATGGTCAGGTTCCTCGCAGGCGATGTCGCTCTGTCTACGCACGTATTGATTGGCTCCGCCGGTGCGCCCAAACTGTGCCTTGCATGCAAAGCCAGCTTGCCGATGCGCTCGGTTCGAAGCACCCACCCATCGCGATCCTGCTCACGGACACCCGGCCGGAGGGCGCGATCCAATTCAAGCCCGGACGCATGGGGTGTGTCGCGGCCATGTTGCTGACCGCCGCGGGCGGGCGCCCGGTCTTCTTCGACCGGCAGACCTTCGGTTGTCCGGGTGGCGGAGCCGGGCTGGGCTTTGGCGACTGCTACGCGCGGATCGACTTTCCCATCGAGCGCCTGCTGTCCACCGGGGGCGTGGCCCAGATCGGGAACGGCCAAAGCTACGACATGGGCGAAGGCGAGCGTTTTCACCGCAGCCCCGAGGTCACGCGGCGGTGGTTGGCCGAGTTTCCTTTTCGCCAGATCCCCACCGCCTACGTGGTCGCCAAGCGCCTCGCCGACACCGGCCCCGACGAGCCCATCGCGCTCGTGCACTGGTACGTGAACCCGGATCAGATCGCGGCGCTGGTCACCTTGGCGGGCTTCGAGCGAGGCACGGTCGAGACCGCCATCGCGCCCTGGGGCGCCGCCTGCCAGTCCATCGCCTACGCCTATGCCGAGGCAGAACGCCCTCTGCCACGCGGGGTGATCGGCCTGTTCGACATCTCCAGGCGCCTTCAGGTCGATCGCGAGATCATGTCCTTCACCGCGCCCTACGCACTCCATCGCGAAATGGAGGCCGCCGTTGCGGACAGTTTCCTCAACACCGAGGTCTGGAAGAAGCTGCGGGAGCGGTAGTAAGGGAAGCTCTGGCCTCCCACCTCCGATCCTGTTTACCGCCTGCGTGACGGGCTATTGCTTGGCTCGCCGGCCGGCCTCGTACACCTCCTGGGCCTTCGCCGCCGCGGCGCGATCCTCTTGTGCCTGTTGATCCATCCCCATTTCCTTGTAGCAAGCCGAGCGCTTGCGTAGCACCTGGTACTCGAACCCGGGCTCCTTGCATTCCTCGATGGCTTGCTCGTAATCGGTGATGGCCGGGTCGTATTGTCGGGTGGCGAGGTACGCGGCTGCCCGCGCCTCGTAGATCGTCACGCGTTCCTGCCACGAGATGCCTTGCAGCCAGGAAGTGCGTCCAATGACGTCGGTCAAGTGCCGAATGGTCTGGCGGGGATCCTCGATCTGGTAATAGAGGCCCATGTCGCGCAGGTCCTCGCCCGTCGCGTTGCCCTGGGCCGCCCTTTGCTCGCATTCGAGAATGGTCATGCGCTGCTTGGCATCGCGCCGCACGGATTCGGTCGAGTCCTTTTCGGCCACCTGGGCCAGCACGGCGCCGTCGACGAGTCGCATGACCGCCGCCGATCGGACCTCCTCGTCGACCGCTTTGCGGGCGATCTCGGCCAGCAACCCCTGGGTGGCGGCAAGCACCGCGGGCTTCTTGGCGTTGAGCGTGGCCAGCAAGTCCTTCCAGCGCGCCGGGGGAAGGCGCTTGCCGGCCTGGGCGCGGACAGAGGCCTCGGGGTCGGTATTGGCCACCTCGGAAAGGATCGCCTCGTCCTCGACGCGGGCCACGGCCTTCTCGCGTAGATCCTTGTCCCTAGCGGTCTTGGCGATTAGCCCAAGCTGCGTCGCATCGCTGATGAAGCCCAGGATGGCCATGGCGCTGCTGTGTCCCTCGATGACGGCCTTCGCCAGCAACGCTTGGTCCGTCACGCGCCGAAGCGCCAAGTTGCGCAGCACTTTGTCGTCGGTGCCGTTGGCAATCTCCATCAGCAAGGTCGAGTCGGTGATCCTCGCCGTCGCGACCTTGCGCGAGGCCAGGCCTTGGTGCCTTTTCGCGACCTCGGCAAGAACGAGATCGTCCGTCACCTGCGACAAATCGATCCGGTCGACGGCAAACTGGCGCATGCTGGGGTCGGTTTCCTTCATCACGATTTCGGCCATCACCGCCGCATCGGTCACGCGCGGGATGGCCGCCTGGCGCACGCTGACGTCGGGATCCTTGGTCACGACTTCGGCCAACACCGCTGCGTCCGTCACACGCTCGGTGGCCGCCTTGCGCAGTCCCGCGTCGTCGTTCCGCTTGGCCACCTCGCCCAAGAGGGCTGGCTCGGTCAGTCGAGCCAAGGCGGCCACACGCGTTTCGCCGGGGCGCCCGCTTTGCACGACGTCCAGCAAGATCGCGGTATCGGTAACGCGAGAGAGGGCCAAACCACGCACTTGCTCGTCCGCATCGGCCTTGGCCACCTCGCCCAGCACACGTTGGTCGCTCAGCATCTCGACCGCCACGCGACGGACACTGGCGTCCGCGTCGCCTTTGGCGACGCGCCCCAGAATCGCCGGGTCCGTCAGGGCCTTCACCGCCACGGTGCGAACCACCGGGTTCGAGTGCCTCCATTTCGGACGGAACCAATCGGCAAATGACATCTCATGCCTCCCTGGGAGTCGTACCCACCAATGCCTGCAACTGCCGGTTCGCGGTGGTGGGCCGCCGCAACGTCACCGGCACTGTCTCCGATGACGCACCTCGATCATCTAGCCCATCCACGCCCGGGGCTTCAAGCGCCAAGATCATGCCGAGCTCGCCGGCCGCGGCTTCACCCAGTCGGCCGACGGCACTTCCGAAGATACGCCTCGAGATCGTCCACGACCTCGTCTGCGCTCTGATAGCGCTCGCGACCGCCCGCGGAGAAGCGCTGAGAGCATCGCTGCCAGCTCGGTCGGAACGTGCGGGTAGATCTTATGCACGTTCATCACTCGGTGCTTGAAGAAGACTGAGGCGTCCTGCTCACTGATGCGGCTCAGGAGCTCGGGCGCGGTATTGCGCAGGGTGTGGAACGTGACGAATCCTTTGGCGACGACACAATTCAGCACGTTGCCCAGGCCCCACACGTCGAAGACCAGCGAGTTCCGCTCGAAGTCGAAATCGATCCAGCGGGCCCTGTGCGTCTCTTGGTCCATCAACAAGTGATCATTGCGGATGTCGCCGTGACACAGATTCCGGCGGTGAAGGAACGCGATCCCGGCGAACGCCCCGTGGACTTCCGCAAGCAGGCGCGGCAACAGGGTTTCCACGTATCGTTCGTGCGGCATCGTAAGCGAGGCCATGTGCTTGAGCAGAGAATCGCCTTCGATGAAGTCGAGGATGCGCACCAGGTTGCCGGCTTCGTCGCGAACGGATCGGCCGTGCATGAAATTGTCGTGCTCCCCGACCGCGGCGAGCACTTGTGCCTCCTTTTCCGCGCTGCGCGTGCACTCGAAATCTCGGCCCGCGACTTGAGTGTTGAAGGACTCGTGGAACACGAGCTTGATGATGTGCACGCGACCGGTTTCCAGGGAGAGCACATGCTTGACCCAATACTTGGGCTGGTCGTCGATGCCAAAACGGCCTTCCACCTCGTTGCCGCGCACCAGATAGAGATGATCGTCGAGGTCCAGGACGTCGCCGCGGTCGATTGTCATGAAATTCGAGGTGTCGCGCAGGGTTCGGGGGGGACCCTCGATCTGGATCCCTCCCAGCTCGCGGGCGCGGTCCAGGATCCATCGCGTGCGTTGACCTTCGGATTGAAATCGTCCATTTGACATCGGTTACTTGCCTTGTTTGCGAATATCAGCGAACACACATTGCCACAAATTTCTATCGCGTTTCGCCGCCATCTCGGAGCATCTCCGATGGAGATCCGCGAACACCCTTCGGCCGACATGCCTCCATTTTCGCGATCCGCCGGCTCGGCGCTTCCCCTCTGGACAAGTGGGGATCTAAAAGAGACTAACTTCATCCTATTTTGGTTGACCGTCGCCCAAACTCGCTCGTATCTTCACGATCGCCCTCGGGCAACGCGCCCGGGAGTGAAGTGGGAGGCTGCCCATGCACGACGATTCCTCGCAAGCCCAAACGTCCTATTTCGTCGGAGTGGATGTTGGATCCACGACGGTCAAGGTGGTGGTGGTCGATCCACGATCCCACGAGATCTTGTGGGCCGACTACCAGCGCCACCAAACCCGGCAGGCGGAAAAGGTGTTGGAGTTGCTCGAAGAAAGCCTGACCCGCTTCCCGGAGGTATCGTCATCGCCCGAGACGGTGCGCATGTTCATCACCGGATCGGGAGCGGGTCCGCTCGGTGAGCCCATCGGCGCGCGCTTCGTTCAAGAGGTCAACGCGGTCACCTTGGCGGTCGAGAACCTCTATCCCGACGTGGGTTCGGTGGTCGAGCTCGGCGGACAGGACGCGAAGATCATCATTTTCAAGGAAGGCAAGGACGACGCGGGACGCTCCACCGGCAAGACCGCCGTCGCCTCGATGAACGACAAGTGTGCCTCTGGCACCGGCGCCACCATCGACAAGTGCTTCCTCAAGGTCGGCATGCCGGCGGCCGAGGCCGGACGGCTGCGCTTTTCCGACGAGAAACTCCACCACGTGGCGGCCAAGTGCGGCGTGTTCGCGGAGACCGACATCGTCAATCTGGTCAAGGCGTCGATCCCCGCGCCGGAGATCATGTGCTCGCTGGCCGACGCCATCGTGATGCAAAACCTCTCGGTGCTCACGCGCGGCAACACGCTCCGCCATCGGGTACTGCTGCTGGGCGGTCCCAACGCCTACCTGCCCTTCCTGCAGGATTGCTGGCGCAAGCGCATTCCCGAAACCTGGGCCTCGCGCGGCTATGACTATCCCAAGGACGTGCCCATCGACGAGCTCATCTTCGTCCCGCCCAAGGCCGAGTACTACGCCGCCTTCGGCGCGGTCATGTATGGCGTGCAGGAGCCAGGACAAACCGGGCTCTTCCACGGGCTCGACGACCTGCGCGCCTTCATCGCCTCGGGCCGCAAGGCCAAGCTGGGGGACGCCGCGGGGCCGCCGCTGGCGCGCTCTTCGACGGAGTTGGAGGATTTCCGCACCCAATACCGCATTCCGCGCTTCGAACCGACCAGGCTCGCCGCCGGCAGCAAGGTGCGCGTGGTGGTGGGCATGGACGGCGGCTCGACCTCGTCGAAGGCCGTGGTGATCGACGAACAGCGCAACATCCTCAAGAAGGAATACCAGCTCTCCAAGGGCAACCCCATCCAGGACGTGAAGGAGATCCTTTCGCGCATCAAGGCCTGGGCCGATGGAGAGCAGGCCATCCTGGACGTCATCGGCTTCGGCGCCACCGGCTATGCCGCCGACGTTCTGGAGAAGACCGTCCGCGCCGACGCCGACATCGTCGAGACCGTGGCCCACATGACCTCGGCCACCACCTACTTCGGCGACATCGACGTGGTGTGCGACATCGGCGGGCAGGACATCAAGGTGCTCTTCCTGCAAAACGGCGACATCAAGAATTTCCGGCTGTCGAACCAGTGCTCGGCCGGCAACGGGATGCTTCTGCAGGCGATGGCGGACCAATTCGGGGTTCCCATCACGGAATACGCGGACACCGCCTTCGCCGCCACGCTGTCGCCGCGCTTCAGCTACGGCTGCGCGGTCTTCCTCGATTCCGATCGCGTGAATTTCCAGAAAGAAGGCTACGCGAAGGAAGAGCTTCTCGCGGGTCTGGCGCAAGTGCTGCCCAAGAACGTTTGGCAGTACGTGGTCCAGATCCCGCGCATGGCGGCGCTCGGGCGCAGATTCGTTCTGCAAGGCGGAACGCAGTACAACCTGGCCGCGGTCAAGGCCCAGGTCGACTACATCAAAGAGCGCGTTCCCGGCGCCGAGGTGCTGGTTCACCCCCACTGCGGCGAGGCGGGTGCCATTGGTGCCGCCTTCGAAGCCTTGCGCGTGGTCAAGCGGCGCGGCCACTCGACCTTCGTCGGCCTGGACGCGGCCATCGCCATGGAATGGGAAGCGCGCAACGACGAGAGCACGCGCTGTCACTTCTGTGCCAACAACTGCGCCCGTACCTTCATCGACACGCACACGCCCGACGGCGGCAGTGCCCGCTACATCAGTGGCTTCTCCTGTGAAAAGGGCACCGTGGAATCGAAGGACGCCATGGTCGCCATCGCCACGGAGCGCAAGTCGGTGATGAAACGCTTCCCCAACCTGGTCGCCCACGAGGGGCGCATACTGTTCAGGCACTTCTACGATCCGCGCTCGCTGCCCGAGGACGGCGAGGTCATCGAGGACATCGACGTGCAGAAGACCTTGCTGGGGGTCCGGCGCGCGACCACCACGCGCGGTTTCCGGCAATCCAGCCCGGAAGCCCTGGAGCGCCGGCGCAAGCTACGCATCGGCATCCCGCGCATGCTCAACATCTGGTCCACGGCGCCGTTCTGGCGGACGTACCTGGAAGCCCTGGGTATGCCGAGAGGCAACGTCATCTTTTCCGACAACACCTCCGAGGAGATGTGGACCGAAGGCGGCAAGTACGGTTCGGTGGATCCCTGTTTCCCCGCCAAGGTCGGGCAGGCCCACATCCACAACCTGCTCTTCCATCACCACAGTCCCGAGGTTCCCCTCCACTACATCTTCAATCCCAGTCTCACCCACGTGCCGTCCTTCGTGAAGAACGCGCAGGACTACGCCTCGTGTCCCATCGTCGCGGGCTCCCCCAACGTGCTCAAGGCCGCGTTCACCAAGGAGATGGACTTCTTCGCCCAGCGTGGGATCCGCTACATCGATGCGGCGTTCACCTTGATCGAGCCGCACCTTCTGCGTAAGCAACTCTTCGAGACCTTCGCCGAGGTTCTGCAAGTCACCGAGGACGAATCCGACTTCGCGTGCGAGGAGGCCTTCGCGGCCATGCGCCTCTTCGACGAGGACATGCAGGCCAAAGGTCGCGAGATCCTCGACCAGGTCGAGCGCGAGAATCGCGTGGCGCTGCTCTTGCTCGGTCGCCCCTACCACCTCGACCCGGGGCTGAACCACGGCGTGCTGGAGGAATTCCAGTTGCTCGGCTTCCCGGTTCTGAGCATTCGTTCGATCCCCAAGGACGAGGCGTATCTCGAGCGCTACTTCGCCGAGGATTTGGCCAAGGGCCTCATCAAGAGCCCGCTCGAAATCAGCGACGTGTGGCCCGAGAACTACTCGTCCAATTCGGCCATGAAGGTGTGGGCGGCCAAGTTCGCCAGCCGCCATCCGAACGTCGTGATTCTGGACTTGTCGTCGTTCAAGTGCGGCCACGATGCCCCCACCTACGGCATCATCGACAGCATCGTCTCGTCGGCGGGAACGCCCTACTCGGCCCTGCACGACATCGACGCGAATAAACCGGGCGGATCCATCAAGATCCGGGTCAAGACCTACACCCACAGCCTGGGTCTGCACCAAGAACGCCTTGAAGACATGGCCAAGGCCAAGGCCGAGCTGGGCTATCGCGTCGACCTCAAACGCCTGGAGCTTCTGCGCCGCAAGCAGCACGAGCTTGCAGCGCGCGCGCTCGGCGACACGGGCATCGCGCGACAGATTTCTGAAATCGTCGAACGGGTGAGCCGCTACGAACGCGACACCAGCGAGGCCGCCGCCAATGCCAAGGCGCTGGCTGCCAACGCCACGCTGGCCGACATGGGTTTGGTTCGCCTCGGAGTTCGGCGAAGCGACACGGATACCATCTCTCGTGTTTAGTCGGGAAGGAGTTAGGTCATGATTGCGAACGAGACGGCACAAAGACAATCACGGCGAAGTTTGCCGATCCTGCACGAGTCCATTTCCGCAGCGGCGTTCAATCCCGCGGCCGAGCTGGCCGACCTGGAAGACGAGCTGAAAGCTTTCGAACGCGAAGAGCACAAGCGCCTGGGGTTGCCCGCGCAAGACCGGCATTGGCGCGACGCCATGATCAATCCGCAGTTCGCCAAGAGCGAGCGCGCCAACACGACTCTTCTCGTGTCTGGCCTCACCGCCGCGCACGATCATTTGGTCAAATCGGCTCTGCGCGGGCTCGGTTACAACGTCGAGGTCATCGACGTGCCCGACAACGACGCCCTTCGCTACGGCAAGGAGTTCGGCAATCGCGGGCAGTGCAATCCGACCTATTTCACCGTCGGCAACCTGGTCAAATATCTGACCGAGCGCTGTCGCGACGAAGCCATCACGCCCGCCGAGGCGGTGAAGAAGTATGTGTTCCTCACCGCCGGCGCCTGCGGTCCGTGCCGCTTCGGCATGTACGCCACCGAGTACCGCAAGGCCCTGCGTGACTCGGGCTTCGACGGATTCCGGGTCATGCTCTTCCAGCAGGAGGGCGGCCTGGCGCAGGCCACGGGGCAAGAAAGCGGCCTCGAATTCACGCCCAGGTTTTTCATCGGATTGCTCTTGGCTCTCATGGCCGGCGACGTGCTCAACGGGATGGGCTACCGCATTCGCCCCTTCGAGGTCGAGCCGGGCAGCACGGATCGGGCGCTGGCGCGCGCCCGCGCGCACGTGCAAGACGGGCTGGCCAACAGGAAGTTCCTGCCCTTCGCGCTTTGGCGAGCGCGCAAGGAACTGGCCTCGATCAAGTGCGACTTCACGCGCCCGCTGCCTCGCGTTTCCATCATTGGCGAATTCTGGGCCATGACCACCGAGGGCGACGGCAACTACAAGCTGCAGCGCTTTCTCGAACAGGAAGGCGCCGAGTGCGACGTGCAGCTGGTCACCAACTGGATCCTCTACAGCGTGTGGGAAGCACGTTACGACGCCCGCGCGCGCGCCTATCTGCGCGGCCAAGACCAGGCCAACGCCAGCCTCAAGGGCAAGGCCGAGCGCGTGGAATTGCACCGGGCGACCCTGGTGGCGGCGGATCTGGCGCTGCGCCTGGTTTTCCAGACCTTCGCCCGCCTGACCGGATTCCCCGGCTACCACCTGCCTGACATGGACGAAATCGCCAGCGTCGCGCACGAGCACTACGACAATCGCCTGCGCGGTGGCGAAGGACACATGGAGGTGGGCAAGTTCATCCTCAATGTCCTGCGCAACAAATCGCACATGACCCTGTCGGTGAAGCCCTTCGGCTGCATGCCTTCGTCGGGCATTTCTGACGGCGTGCAAAGCCTCATCACCGCGCGCTTTCCGCAAAGCCTGTTCTGCGCCATCGAGACCTCGGGTGACGGCAAGGTCAACGTGCAAAGCCGCGTGCAGATGTCGGTATTCAAGGCGCGCCAGAAGGCGCAGACCGAATATCAAGAGACTCTCGACCGCCTGGGCGTCACGCAGGAGCAGGTGCAGGAATTCTTCGCCGCTCACCCGCGCTACGCGAGCCCCCTGCACCGATCGCCCCACGGCGGCGCGGGCACTGCGGTGGATCGTCTGGTCGAGGTGGCGCCCATGATCGGGAAGTCGCCACTGGCGGTGAGGGCCATGGAGGCGCGCATGCACGGCGAGCGCGTGGTGCGCTCCGCGCGCGGCGTCGTGCAAAGGGCCGCACGTGGTGCCAAGGAGCTGCGCGCGCAGTCCAGGCCGTTTGTGACTCGGCTCAAGGGCATGTTCAATCGACCGGCGACGGCGCCGTCGCCGGTGCCGCCGTCACCCGAGGCCGACAGGCCCGCGCCGGTTCGCTCGGCAAAGCTGTCCATCGTGCAGACCGCGCACGTCGAGACACCAGCACCACCGGTGGTGCAAGCCAAGGCGCCAGCGATCGAGAAGCCCCCAGCGGTCATCAAGACGCCGCCCCTTCCGACCAGCGAGCCGTCGAGCGATCCCGCCAGCGCGCTCAGCGTGGCACGCGGTGTGGGTAGCGCGGCCAAGGACTTTCATTGGCTGAAGGAGAACATCCCCTGCCAGTCCGCGTGCCCGGCCCACACCGACATCCCGGCCTACCTCAAGGCCATCGCCGACGGTCGCTACGACGAGGCCTATGAAATCAACTTGCGCGACAACGTCTTCCCCGGCGTCATGGGGCGCGTGTGCTCGCGACCGTGCGAAGCCGCCTGTCGGCACGGCTGGGAAGGCCTGGGCGAGCCGGTGGCCATCTGCTGGAGCAAGCGTGCCTCGGCCGATCACCGCGCCGGCAAGCCCATGGTGCTGCCGCCGCTGGCACCGCCGACGGGAAAGCGCGTTGTCGTGGTCGGTGGCGGTCCGGCCGGACTGGCTGCCGCACGCAACCTGGCCTTGCTTGGGCATGGCGTGGTCGTGCTGGAGCAGCACGCGCGAGCAGGCGGCATGATGGTGCAGGACATCCCCGAGTTCCGCCTTCCGCGCGAGGTGGTGGAGCTGGAGATCGAGCAAATTCGTCTGACCGGCGTGGAGATCCGGTGCGGCGTGGCCCTGGGCCGCGACGTGACCCTGCCCGAGCTCGAGGCCGAGTACGACGCCGTCATCTTGGCGGCCGGCACGTTCCGCCCGAACAAGCTGGATCTGCCCGGCAAGGAGTTGCGTGGCATCGAGCACGGCATGGATTTTCTGCTCAAGGTCGGCGAGGGCAAAGAGGTCAGCCTCGGTGCGAACGTGCTGGTCATCGGCGGCGGCTTCACGGCCATGGACTGCGCGCGGACCGCGGCCCGACTGGGCGCCAACACCGTGCAGCTCGGCGAGGCGCCCGGTGGGCGCGGCGAGATCCCGGCGCTCAAGCTCGGCGCCGAAGCGGTGCGCGTGCTCTACCGGCGTTCCAAGGAAGAAATGCTCATCACGCCCGGCGAGATCGAGGACCTGCAACACGAAGGCATGGATCTCGAAATCATGGTGGCGCCCGTGGCCTACCTGGCCGGCGAGAACGGAGAAGTGCGCGGTATGCGCTTCGTGCGCACGCAGATGGGCGAGACGGACGCCTCGGGTCGCCGTCGCCCCGAGCCCGTTCCCGGCAGCGAGTTCGAGCTGCCGGCCACTACGGTGCTGCTGGCCACCGGGCAATTCCCCGACGGCACCATCGTGGGCGAGAGCGGCAAGGGATTGGTCGGCGCGGATGGGTGGCTGACCACCGGATCGGCGCATCGGACGAACAGGCCGAAGATCTTCGCCGCCGGCGATTTCGCCACCGGTGCGCGCACGCTGATCGACGCCATCGCGCACGCCAAGGAGTGCGCCCTGGTGGTCGACGAGACGCTCATGGGCAAGCGGCGCATGAACGAGGTCGCAATCGTCGAGGACGCGAAGGCGGCCAGCCGCACGCGCGAGATGGATGCGGTTCCCCGGCGCAAGATGAGGCTCTTGCCCGTGCTCGACCGGACCCTGCGTGGAGAGGTGGAACAGGGCTTCGACAAGGAGCGCGCCGCCGAGGAGACCACCCGCTGCTACCTCTGCCACCACAAGATGGAGATCGACGAGTCGCTGTGCACGAAGTGCGACCTGTGCCTCAACGTGAAGCCGCGCGCGGATTGCATCATCAAGGTCAGCGCCTTCACCTACGACGAGACCGGCAAGATCTCCGGCTACCAGCGCGCCACCGACGAAGACAAGAATCCACGCATTTGGATCAACCAGGCCGAATGCATCCGCTGCAGCGCCTGCATCGATGTCTGTCCCGACGACGCCATCAGCTTGCAAAAGGTCAGCCTACGCACCGTGCTGGCGGCGAAAGCCTAGCGTGAGTTTACCGGACGAGGGGAGAAGCGACGTCCAACTACACAGAATTGCAGACAATTCTGTGTAGTTGGACGTATATACTAATTTTGGAGGGCAACCCCGAGCTGGTCCACGAGGCTCTGGAGGTCCGGTTGAATGTCCTCGACTGCGTGGTCGTGCGCAGTGCCTTCTTGGAGGTCGTACGGATGACGGTGGCCTTCCTGATCTGTGCAAGGCCGTCGAGCAAGGCCTCTTGGCAGTGACGGTAGCCTGCCCGCTGAGCGCGGAGATGAAGAAGTCGGGCGAGGAGATAGGCGACAACGCACATGAAGACGTGGACCTGGAGTTTCTGGTCAGTCCAGTGGTACTGAGGCCGAAGCATCACGTGCATCGGATCCTTGAGATGAGCGAAGACAGCCTCGACGTGGGCTTGGCCGCGGTAGGCGCGGATGATGTCCTCGGTGGACCAGGTGTCCCTATCGGTCATGAGAACGAGCCGCCCGAGCACGTCGCGTGACAGATCCTCGATCGCTTGGGCGTCGACCTCGTGCTTGAGGGAGAGCTGTTTGTCTCCAGTGAGCTCCCATCGGATGACCTGTTGCAGGTGCTGGCGTCTCATCAGTCGGGTCTGGATATCGCGCTCAATGGCCTCGCGCGAACGTCGTTGCTTGCCTCGCGCCAGCGTGTCGGCCAGATGGTCGAGCCACTTGCGCGCGGATGCCACGTGTTGGAGGACCCCTCGCAGCTGCCCAGCACGAAACGATTCGGAGACCACGACTACGACGGTGCGTTCAGCGCCCCAGATCTTTCGTCGGGTGCGGTAGGCCTGGACAGATTCCTTCTCGCTGAGCTTGATGGACTCAAGGTGCGAATTCGCTTCTGCGATGAGCGAACGCTGATTCGAGACAGCGAGAGATGCGACATAATGAACCCCCGATGAATCCACGCGCTCCTGGTTCGCCCGCGAGACGTTGCCCTTGTCGTACACCATGGTCAGGGACTGCAAATCTCGGCCAATCTCGACGAGGCGTTCCTGAATCGTCGGGATGAGGTCGGCAAACGATCGCGCATCGTGGACTTCACCGCCATAAGTCCGGTGGAAGAGCGGCACTCCCTCATCGCGGGTGCACAGGAGTGCGACGCCCAGCTGGCGCAAGTCATGTCGCTTCTGTTTGTTGTGGCCGCGTGCGGGGAGCTTGGGGCGGGTATTCGTGGAATCGATGAAGGTGAAAAAATTGGTGGCGTCGTAGAGGACAGTGTCGAGCTTGAGATCGAAGCGCTCCAAAGCACGGCCTACGATTTCGCGTTCTATGGATGCGAGGATCTCAACCGGCAGTTGGTCCATCTGATCCCAGAAGTGCTGACTGGAAAGCAGGTCGACGTCTATCTTGGCGAGCTCGCCCAGCGTCGTCGAGCGTGCCCACTCGGCAAAAGCTCGCTTGCTCGTAGCATGACAAGCCCTGCCGACACAGCCTAACTCGAAGGTTTGACCTGCGCTTAGACCATCGTGGCGTTCGGGGCGCCGCCGAGGGTCAGGCAGATGGCGGGAGGCATGTCGGTCTCGGCGTCCGCCGCTGGCCAGGTGACGATCGATCGTACCGGCGACGTCGAGCTCGCGGGCGACGGCAAGGATAGCCGCCACGGCGCCATGGGACAGGGACTTAATGCGGAGGGAATCGGCAGCCTTGAGCCTAAGGAGCAAATCATCGGCCTTGCCGAGGTGGGCAACCACGGAAAGACGTGGCTTTCCACCAACACGGTGGGACACGACGATGCGCCAATAGGTGTGGCCGCGAACGTGGACTCGCTGCAGGCTTGCCATAGTTAGTATATACACCATCGAAACGGGTCAAGGCAAGAAGATCTGTGCGGGCCAAACGTGCTCCATCTACCGTCGATGTGCTGCAACCGAGGTGGACAAAGACCGAACAACTGGCCAACACTAGTTAGTATATACGCAGCGTGCGTGTGGACGCGAACCGTGGTCAGCGACGGAAAACAGCGGCTCTGGTGCGGTGGCTCAGGGCTCAAACCGGCGCTCGTCCGGTAAACTCACGCTAGCTTGTTTGGGGCAGTCCCTATTTGAAAGGTTGAGATCCAGGAGCGCGGCGCCGGCTTGTGCGGGCTTGCGCCCGGAGGCCGTGATCCGCGAAAACCTCATACGCACAGGGAATCGTGAGCATTCTGGGCCAGGGTAGGATGGCAGACCCATGCGCCTTCTCGTGTGCTTTCTGGTCTGGGTCCTCCGCGCGGTCTTCACGTCGCGTCGCTCTCTCGCCCTCGAGAACCACGCTCTTCGGCAACAGCTCGCAGCCTACACCCGAACCCAGAAGCGGCCCCGGCTCAAGCCCGGGGAGAGGGCCTTCTGGGTCGCGTTCTCGAAGGTCTGGCGAGACTGGCGCTCGCCCCTGGTTCTGGTCAAGCCGGCCACCGTGATTGCGTGGCCCCGGCGTGGGCATCAGCGCTACTGGTCCTGGAAGTGCGGGAAGCCGGGCCGTCCCCGTATCCCCGCCGAGCACACCGCTTTCATCCGGCGCATCAGCACCGACCACCCCGAGTGGCGTGAGGACCGGATCGCCGAGGAGATGGCCTTGAAGCTGGGTGTGACCCATTCAACCAGCACCGTTCGCAGGTACATGGTCAAGTCGCGTGAGCCGAGAGGCGGCCAGACCTGGAGAACCTTCATCCGAAACGATGCAAGCCAGGTTTTCGCCGTCGACTTCCTAACCCAATACACGGCGCTCTTCACCACGGTGTACATCTTCGTGGTGATGCACGTCGCGTCCAGGCGCATCGTGCTGATCAACGCCACCACCAGCCCAGGGCTCGCCTGGGTGAAGCAGCAAATCCGGCAGGTGACAGAATGGGCAAATTGCCCTCGGTTCCTGCTGCATGACAACGATGGGATCTACGGTCAGTACCACCAGCGCCGAGCTCGAGATGGACAGGAACGGCGCTACCGGTGCCATCTGGACCTGTGGCTCGCCGAGGTCATGGGCATTGAGGGGATCCCCATTCCCTATGGCGCCCCCAACGCCTCGCCGCACATCGAGCGGTTCAACCGCACGCTGCGCGAGGAAGCGCTCAACCACTTCATCTTTCTCGACGCGAAGCACGTCCTGCGCGTGTGCCGGGAGTACGTGGAGTTCTACAATCGTGCGCGGCCGTCACTGGCGTTGCATGCGATACCGGAGCCGTACCCGGAGCTGATCACAGCGCCACGAAGGAGCGGCGAGCTGATCGCGCTGCCCGTGCTTGGCGGAGTGCAGCACGACCACCGCCTGGCGGCGTAGACGACCCAGCTGAGCCGCACATGATGGGCGCGCCTGCTGGGCGGACAAGTCCGCGCGACGTGCCGAAGCGTCTTGATCCATTCCGGCCAGAGCGCAACCGGGGCCATCGGCATCGCCCTCGTCGGCGAAGTCACCATTGCTCGTCTGCGCGTTTCGCGCGCGGCATCGGGTTTTCGCGGAGTACGGATGGTCGTACGCGCGGCGTGTCCGCGGCGGCGTGGCCGTGAGTGTGTTCGTCATCACGAGGACAGCACCGCACGGGACTCAACCACCAGCGAAAACCCGAACGATATTGGGGGTGCCGATGTTGCGTACACGAAAACGCGGAATGTCTGCGCACGCAGCTCGGACAAGGAGGCGCGACCTGCTGCGGCGGAAAGTCCGCCCAGCTACGAGGGACATCGGCCCTACCTTACATTCCGTACTTTGCGAATTGAGATCGCGGCGCTGTATACTTTCCAGGTGCTCCTCACAGCCGACCTTTCCCAGGGATCAGCGGTGCCCTACTTCCTCTGGGACGAGCCACTGACCCTGGACGAATTGCGTCGCCGCCTCGCTGGGAACGACGAGGAGGAGCGCACGCGCTTGGCGTCGAAGGTCATGCGCGAGGCACGCTTCGACGAGGCCGTGGGGTTGATTCCTGTATCTGAGATGGTTGCGAACTACCCGAGGCTGCGTCGGAATCTTGGGCGACGCCTAGCCTTCTGGGACTTCCTCATGGCGGAGTGGCGCTCTCTTGGCCTCGTTCCCTAATCTACTCAGCCCTCTGCAACGGCGGCTCCTCGATTCGGTCTCGGCGCAGTTGCCTGGCATGTTTCTCACCGGCGGAACTGCGCTTGGGGCCTTCTACCTCGGCCACCGGCGATTGGCCGATCTCGACCTATTCACCCGCGAGCGGGCAGCGTTCGACGAACGCGTCCGACAGTTCGTTCGGTTGGTTCAAGGCCTGGGCCTTGTCGTCACGCCGGGCGCGGCGGGGCCTGGCTTTCGTCGTTTCGTGTTGTCCGATGGCAAGGAAGCCGTTCCCGTGGATCTCGTTCTCGACACCGCGGCAGAGGTCGCTGCGCCGACCATCACCCCGGAGGGGTTGGTCATCGATTCCCTCGACGACATCACCGCCAACAAGCTGGGCGCGATCCTCGGCCGCGCCGAAGTTCGCGACTACGTCGATCTGTATTTCCTCGCAAAGGCTGGGAAGGATCCCCTGGCTTTCGTGGCCGCGGCTCGCCGAAAAGACGCTGGCCTGGACCCGGCGGTTCTCGCTTTCGTTCTGTCGGAAGTGAGGGTCCGCAGTGCGCCGGAAGGCCTCGAGAAGCCGGTCTCGGCCACCGAGCTCCAGGCGTTCATCGACGACCTTCGCCAACGCTTGGCCCGTGAAGCCTTCCCGAAGACGTAGAGTCTTTCGCCGCGGCCTAAAATCCGTCGGCCACGCGCACCGAAATGCGACCGCCGCTTCTTTGAAGTTGGGCAAGCCCCTTGGCCACGTCGCGCACCGGGATCGTCGCTGCCAGCGGTACTTCAAGGCCCTCGGCAAGCCATCCTGCGAGCAGGCCGAGGTCGGCCGGGCGCGATTTCACGTTGACGAAATGCACCCGGTTGCGCGTGAAAAGGCTGGCCAGCTTGTCGGCCGCAAACACGAGCGACGGCAAGGTCGTCACGAAGGCGCCTCCAGGCTTGAGCGTTCCCCGCCACTTGCTCCAGCGGTAGGCGGCCGCGGCATCGAAGACGACATCGAATTGCCCGCGCATGTCTCCCGGCAGGTCACGCTGGGTTCGGTCGAAGACTTCGCCTGCGCCGAGTCGCCGGGCGTGTTCGAGCCCGCTGCCGGAGCCCACTGCCGTCACCGACGCATGGAGCTTCTTCGCGATGCCCACGCCGATCGATCCGACCCCGCCTGAAACCCCGGTGACCAAGACCTGCCCACTGCTTGCCGGCAGCCGTCCCAGATCGCGCAGGGCCTGGATCGCGGTAACCCCGGTGGTGGCGGACGCCGCCGCGATCTCGTGCGAGACGCCTTGCGGTTTCACCGCGATTTCGTCGCATTTCGCGATGACGGCTTCGGCAAAGGCGCCACGCTTGCTCCAGGGACCGTAGGTAGAAAGCCGAACACGTCGTCGCCCATCGCGATTCCGGCGACAGAGGGCCCGACCGCCTCGACGGTGCCCGAGAAGTCATAGCCAACGATGAGGGGGCGGTTGCGGCCGTGAAGAAATTTCACAGCTGTGTGCGCAGACCTTTCGTAGAAAAGCGTACGCAACAGCGTCAGCGCTGGAATCATGGAAGAATTGGCGATTCGGGAAGGCTGGCTTGCTGACCACTGCACTCGCTGCAGGTCATCGCCCGGTTCGCTGCAAGGCGCTCCCCCCGTGCCTTGCTCCGGACCGCCGCCAGTTGCGCCGGCAGGTCGACCGCCGTGCCGAAGTACATCTCGTCCGGGGTCTGGCCGGAGAAGGCCGAATGTGGCATCTGGGTGTTGTGCTCCTCGACGAAAAACTTCACAAGAACTCGGAGCCTCTCCATCGAGTCGAGGGAGTTGAGGTAAAGCCACTGGTGCTTCAGCGACCGCGAGAACGCCTCGACCATCGAGTTCGCGAATAGGCAACTTCGACCAGTGCGAGGACGCGCTCCACGCGGGCGCTGATCAGGGTTCTTCCTCGAATAGTTGTCGATGATGGCGTGCGGGTATGCCTTCGTGCCGTCGAGCAGTTTCACGATGCTGGCGTCGATATGCCAAATCTGGTTGGGTGCCGTCGCACGCACGCCAACGGTGGGTTTCGGCGGATGAACGCGCTGTCGCGGCCGAAGCCCATGTCCTTGATGTCGGCCACCTCGGTAGGCGTGAGTTGGGTCGGGCTGGTTCGCGGACACGATGAGCGATCGTCCAAACCGGAGACCGCCGTGGAGGCCCGGTTCCAGCGGTGGTATCGCCCGGGTTCGAGGTGCGCGATCCGCAAGATTGCGGCGAGCGGAAGACATGCTTTTGCACTGGTGATGGCGCGCAGAATGCCGTCTTTGGCGGCGCCTTCGGGGAGCCGCTCGCCAGCGAGGGTGAAGCCGGAAGCGCGGAGCAGCGCAAGGAGAATGCGGACAACGGCCGCGAGGATGCGCGCTCGGCGATCAAGTTTCGCGATGGTATCGACCAACTGCTGCCGGTCCTGGTCGAGTGGTTCGATGGTGACGACCGGGCGCTGACCACGGCGTCGCCAGGTGGAAACCGTGGAGCGTGGGATCCTGATGTGCTTGGGCAGGCATCTAGTGCCGGTCGTGACCACATGGGCGCGCAGACGGTGGTCATATGCGCAGCGTGTCCAGGGCGTGGCCGTAGGGGTATCAAGCATCGTCAAAGCATCAGCCGTCACGGCTCACCAAGCCAAAGAAAAGACGAATGATATTAGGGACGACGAAGTTGCGAACACAAAGTGCGAAATCTCTGCGCACACAGCTGCGACGTGAGCACCACCGGGTGCCTTGCCTACGCTGCACGGGTTGCCTGCTCGGTCGGACCGTCGTACGCTTGCCTCATGTCGATCCCAGTGGAGAAGTTGACCGAGGAAATGCTGGCATTGCCTGCCGAGGCGCGCGCACTGCTGGCGGATCGCCTCGTCGAGAGTCTCGATCCACTTGCGGACGATGATCTCCGCGCTTCTTGGGCTGCTGAAGCGATTCGCCGTCGCGATGAGGTGCGGTCAGGCAAGTTGGAGGCGATTCCGGGCGAGGTTGCGGCCACGCAGGTGAGATCCGTTCTTCGCAAATGAAACACGCGTTTCACCCGGACGCGATCGCCGAGTACGTCGCCGCGGTAGGCGCCTACGAATCTGGCCAGCCTGGCCTGGGTGAGCGATTCATCCTGAGCGTGGAAGGTGCCATCGAGGGCATCTGCCAAGCTCCCGAGCGCTGGCCGATCCTGGAACAGGATATCCACCGACGACTGACCCGGGTGTTCCCCTATGCGATTCTGTACACCATCGAGGAAAGCCACGTGCTCATCGTGGCAGTGATGCACTGTCATCGAAAGCCCGGCTACTGGCGCACGCGAGTGGAAGCGTCGGCAGAAAGCTAATGTCCATGGTGTCCTCCTTGATCAGATCCGTGTTCTGGGAAAAGGCTTGCAGGCACTCCTGACTGAACAAGGCCGTCGATGAGACTTCGCCACTCGACATCACTGTCCGATGGCTGAAATGTGGGCCTGCCGAGCAAGGTTCGCTACGTGGGTGCTCGGGCGCGAGTACGAGTGGGAGCTGATGCCGCTGGCGCTCGATCGAGGATCGGCTAGAGGCCAGCAGTATCTGCTCGGCTGCATCGTGGCGACCTAGGCGTGATATCGTGGAAGCCATTGCGCTACGTACTGCTTCGAGAGCCCAAAGCCTGCCGAATTCGGCCAGGCTGGCATGAACTGGGAGAGGATTGGCTGGAAGGTTCGTGTCCATTTCGTCCCGCTAGAGAACCTGGTGCGGCCGAAGGATCACATGGACGTCCTGGGACGCTTCCTTCCCGCGAAGTATTCCCCGCCGCTCCCGAACGGGAACGGCCTGTACAGCCTCTACCTGACCGAGGTGGAGGCCGAGCTCGCTACCGTGCTGGCCGGCCTCATCGGTCCCGAAGCCACCGCGCTGTTCTCCGCCTTGGCTACCCAGGAGCAGAAGGTGCCAATGATGAATGATGCCGTCGCAGAACCCAGCCGGGTGGCCACCGTAGGCGGTGACGAGCGTCGCTGCCCGGCGGCGGCCGCGCGAACGCCAAGAGTGGTGGCGCGACCAATGGATCGGAAATCGAAACCCCGACCAGGAAGGGTTGCGCGGCCAGGGTCTCACCTTGCTTGGCGCTCGGCTTCACCGGAATTCCTGGGTCAGCACGCAGGAACCGTCTGGCATCGACTAAACGCGGGCGGTCATGCAGTAGACTGGCGAGCGCAAGTAATGCGCCGGTCGTCGACTTCCTGCGGTCCCTTCTTCAGTTCGGTCATGTCTGGGCTGCCCATCAAGCTGCTCGGTGCCGGCATTGTCTGCGGCGCCCTGCTCGGTTGGCCGCAACCAATCGGAGCCCAGCCCTCGGCGACATTTAGGTTCAGCTGGGCTGCTCCCGAGGAGTGTCCTTCGCAACCGCAGGTCCAAGCGGAGATCGTGCGTCTGGTTGGCGGCAAAATTCAGCTTCACGAAGGCGATCTGGAGGCGAAGGCCACGGTTTCGCACGGCCTATTGTGGGCGGCGGACCTGACGACCCAGCATGCTGGCCAGACCGGGCGCCGGACCATCGAAGCCCCCTCGTGCCAAGCAGCGGCGGACGCCATCGCCCTGATTCTCGCTCTCTTGATCGATCCGGATGCGGTGGCCGCCAACTCCCGCGCGTCCCAGCCGGAAATTCCTTCCGTGCCGGAATCACCAAAATTCAACGAGCGGGAATTGGAATTTCTGGCTGGCATCTACGCCCAAGGACGAATCGGCACGTTGCCTGGAGCCGATATCGGTCTTGGCCTTGGCGTCGGCGTGGCCGGCGCGCGATGGCGAACCGATGTGCGTTGGAGCTACGGGCTGCGACGGAACCAGGTCGCTTCGCTTTCTTCTGGCGCGTCCGGCCGATTCAATATCATGGCCGGATCCGTGACCGAATGTCTCGCCCTGGGTCAGAAGCGATGGCGGTTTGGACCATGTGCCGCTGTCGAGGCGGGCAGAGTTTCCGTGAACGGCTTCGGGGCCACGGCAGGATTCTCAAAGGATGCACTCTGGTTAGCACTGGGGGGCGGCGCCTTCATGTCTCTTGCCATGGGGCAACACCTACACGCTTTCATGGAGGTGGATGTCTTCGCACCCATGTATCGTCCCGATTATGTATTCCAGGATGTGCCCGGCGTCGTCTTCACCGCCCCTGCCGTCGGGGGTCGGGCGCTGGCCGAAATTTCGTGGCACTTTTAGCAAAGAATCCCGGCTGCGTCGGGAACCAAAGTCCTAGATGCCGTCCACAGCAGGCAACACCGCCCATCATCCGAGCGACGAAAGCAGGGGAGCGATCCACGCTGGCTTCGAGGCGGTCTACGAGAGCATGGTGGATTATGTGTGGAACGTGGTGTGCCGCATGGGTGTGCCCCAAGCGGACGCCGAGGATGTTGTGCAGGAGGTCTTCGTCACCGTCTACCGTCGGCTGGGCGAGTTCGAAGAGCGCGCACAGCTCAAGACCTGGCTGTTCCGCATAGCGGTGCACCTGGTTCAGCATTACTTTCGAACCCACGCGCGCAAGCCAGGTGACCGTGCCTCGGCGAAAGGGACGGAGATCCATGCGCTGGTCGACCAGCGGGAAAATGGGCCGGCCAACCAGGTCGAACGCAGGGAGCGCTACGACGCGCTGGACCGCGTGCTGGGCCAACTGGATGAGAGCAAGCGCCTGGTGTTCGTCCTGGCGGAGCTGGAGCAGTTGACCTTGGTCGAGATCGGCGAAGTCGTCGGAGCCAACCCGAACACGGTCGCGACGCGACTGCGCGCGGCTCGGCAGGCGTTCGAAAAAGCCTTGGCGCGCTTTCAGACGCGAGAACTGGGGAACCCGTTATGAACGACCTTAGCCCCAAAGCGAGAGAGCTGGTGGAGTCGCACCGACGTGGCAGGGTTTTGCCCCACGCCGATCGGGACCGTATGAAGCAGAAGCTGATGCTCCGGGTAGCGACCTTGGGAGTGGGCACCGCGGCTACCGGCACGGCGGTGGGCATGTCCTTGGCTGCCAAGATCGCACTGATGGCGTTGGGAGTGACGGCGGTGGCAGGCGCCGGTACGTTTTCCCTCTGGGCTTTGCGGGGGCGAGCGCCCGCGGAGGTGGTATCGCCGACTCGGTCTTCCTTGCCCATGGCTCCGGAAAATGTCGAGCCGGCCCCGGTCGCGACGTCCGAAGGAGCGATCGCTCCCGCCGATGTGGCGCCCATAGACAAAGGTGGCAGCGAGCACGCCAAGAAGAGCGGCAAGCGACCCGGGGTGATGGCAGCGGCCAACCCAGGCCCGGCTGCAACCCCGGTTGCGGCCTCTGATCCTGAGCCGGAGCTGCGCGTTTTGCGCGATGCTCGGGAAGACCTGCGCGCGGGCCGTCCCGAGAGTGCCTACCGCCGCCTCGAAGAATACGGCCGCCAGCACAGCGTGGGCATGCTGACCCAAGAGCGGAACGCCTTGTCGGTCATCGCCCTTTGTCATTGGCAGCCAGGTCCCGAAGCGCAAGCCCGCGCGTCCGAGTTCCTGCGGATTTCTCCTGATTCTCCCCTGGCCCAGCGTGTGCGTTCGGCCTGCGAGAACGCCAAGTCGTCCCCATAGACCGAACGAAACGGCGCTGGTATCACAGAGCATGGTCGGAAGAACCAAGCGAGTCGTGGCAAGCGGACTTGCGTCCGTGACCGCGATGCTGGTTCTGTTCGGGGCGTGCACCGGCGATCGCGTGGTCATCGGCGCGCAGATGTGCCCCGATCTCGCCGGCGGCCCGCCTGGGGTGGAACCTCTCCCCAGACCCGAGCAGGTCGAGTTGCAGCGCTTCGAGCTCACGGCTTACCTTCATTTCGGTCTGGCCACCTTCGACCCAGGCACGACGCCTCCGGCCTCCGCGTTCAATCCCACCAGCCTCGATGCCAAGGAATGGGTGAGCGAGTTCAAGAACGCGGGTTTTCGCCAGGCGGTTCTCGTCGCCAAGCACGAGAACGGGTTCTGCCTTTGGCCGACGGCCACCACCGACTACTCGGTGAAGAGCAGCCCCTGGAAGAATGGGCAAGGGGACGTGGTCAAGGAATTCACGGAAGCGGCGCGCGCGGCAGGTATGCGTGCGGGACTTTACGTGTCGCCCGTCGATCACTATTTCCCGAGCACGAGCGCCGCCTACGAGTCCTATCTGCGCAACCAGCTCACCGAGCTTCTGTCGAACTACGGTCCCATTTTCGAGCTCAAGTTCCCCGGCAACGACGCGCCGACCACGGTGGACTGGGCGGGGATCGCACAACTTGTCCATGAGCTGCAGCCCGACACGCTGGTCTGGATAGGGCCTGAAATCGCCACGACAGGAGCCGACGCTCGCTACGGCGGCCCTCGCGGAACGCGCGCGACGTCGAGCGTGGCCGACGTTCCCAATGGCGGCCCGACAAACGTGTGGTACCCCGCGGAAGCCGAGGTACCCGATCGTCCCGACAATCAGTGGTTCTGGAGCTCCACCATCTCGGAGATTTCCCTGAGCCAGCTGCAATCGATCTACTTCACGTCGGTCGGCATGAACACGACCCTGGTATTCAACGTGCCGCCTTCACCCACCGGCCAGTTCGACGCGCAGGAAATTCAATTGTTACGAGATTTCGGCCAGTGGTACGCCTCGCTCTACCGGACGAACCTGGTACACGCGCAGCCGATCACAGCCGACACCACCTGGGCCGGTCCCGGATTCGACGCGGCCAAGGCCGTGGACGACGACATTTGCACCACCTGGGCGGCAGCCAGCGGGACGACCTCCGGGCGGCTCGAGGTGACGCCGCGATCACCGATTACCTTCAAGGTCATCAGCATCCGAGAACCCATCGAGCGGGGCGAGCGGGTCACCGCCTACCACGTCGAGATCAGGCAGAACGGAGTCTGGGATCGGGCGCCGGTGGATGCAGCAGGCACAACGATCTCCGGAACGGTCATTGGACAGCGTCAGCTTTGGGAGCTCAACGCCACGACGGCCGACGCCATAGCCCTGGTGATCGACGACGCCCGGGGTGAGCCGGCCATCGCCGAGCTCGGCGTGTACTAAATCCTGCCGACCAACGAATTGGGAACGGGCCGGGAACTAAGGTCCATGGCGCTGCAAACATCCGAGGTCTAGCCCGCGGCATCTGCCGAACCCGTGCGCCGATTCGCATTGCGATCTGCGGCGCAGAACAGGCCCGCCCTCGCCCTGACGAGGTACTTCATGCATCAGACAAAGCGTATTTTCCTCTTCTTGGCCCTCGGCGGCCTCGTGGTCGTGGGTTGTAGCAACGGTGGCCGCGGCGCAGGCACGGGTGGCTCCAGCGCGCGTGGTGGGCAATCCGGCTTGGGCGGGACAGGGGATTCGGGCAGCAGCAGCACCAGCAATGGGGGCGCCTCAGGCAGTGGCGGCTCGTCCAACTCCGGCGGTTCCAGCGGGAAGGGTGGATCGTCCATGGTGGGTGGCTCTACCGGAAAGGGTGGCTCGTCCAACGTTGGCGGCACCAGCGCTGGCGGTTCGGCAGGGGAAGGCGGCGTGGGCGGAAGCTCGACGGGCGGCAGCGCAAGTGGAGGTGGTACCGGTACGTCAAGCGATCGCGGGGGCAACGGGGGGACCGCTGGCGGAGGCTCAGGAACGCTATCCGGCGGTCAAACCGGCAGCGGGGGAACCGTTGGTGGAGGCTCAGGAACGGCATCCGGCGGTCAGACCGGCACCGGCGGATCCACGGGCACTGGCGGAGCCCAGCCTGCTGGTCCCCGCCTGATCCAGAATTTCAATCAGTCGTGGAAGTTCAAGCGGGCCGATGTCACCGGCGCGGAAGCGACCAGCTTCGACGACTCCTCGTGGAGCGACATCGGCCTGCCGCACTCATTCAACCTGCCCACCTTCGTGAACGCGAAGTTCTATGCCGGTTATGGCTGGTACCGGAAGCACTTCACCGTCCCCGAAACTTGGTCCGGCAAGAACGTGGCGCTGGAATTTCAGGCCGCGTTCGATCAAGCGCAGATCTACGTCAACGGCAAGCAAGTCGGCGAGCACATCGGCGGCTACAACGGGTTCTCCATCGACATCACCTCCGCCATCAAGACCGGCGACAACGTCGTGGCGGTTCGTTTGAACAACAACTGGAACGCGCAGATCCCGCCCATCACCGGCGATCATACCTTCCAGGGCGGCCTTTACCGAAACGTGTTCGTGGTGGTGACCGACCCCTTGCACGTCGCCTGGTACGGCACCTGGGTCACCACCCCCACGCTGGCGACCAATTCGGGTTCGTCCAGCACGGTGCAGATCAAGACCGAGGTGCAGAACAGCCGTTCGGCTGCGGTCACGGCCACGCTGAAAACCGATATCGTCGACAAGGATGGCAAAGTGGTCACCACCATGTCGTCTCAGTTGCCGATCGAGGCGGGCAAGTCGGCGACCTTCGACCAGACCACACCCGCGATCAGCAGCCCCTCGTTGTGGCACCCCGACCACCCCACCCTGTACAAGGCGCTGTCCACCCTCTCGGACGACAGTGGAACGGTGGACACTTTCACCACGCCCTTCGGGTTCCGCTGGACCAGCTGGACCGCGGACAAGGGATTCTTCCTGAACGGCGAGCACACTTGGATCCACGGGGGCAACGTCCATCAGGACCACGCCGGCTGGGGTATCGGCGTCTCCGACTCGGCCCTCTACCGCGACGTCAAGATGGTCAAGGACGCGGGCATGAACTTCATTCGTGGCTCGCACTATCCCAAGGCGCCGGCCTTTGCCGATGCCTGCGATGAGCTAGGCATCCTGTTCTGGTCGGAAAACTGCTTCTGGGGCGGCTTCGGCGGCGGACCAGGGGGCTGGTCCTATAGCGGCTCGTACCCGAGCAACTCCGCCGACTACGACAAGTACGACGCCAACGTCCTCGCCAGCCTGACCGAGATGATCCGCATCCACCGCAATCACCCGAGTATCATCGTGTGGAGCATGGGCAACGAGGATTTCTTCAACGGCAGCGGCCCCGGGGACAGGGTGATCGCACTGCTGAAGAAGTCGGTGGCTTTGACCCACCAGCTGGATCCGTTGCCCAACGGACGGCCCGCGGCCATCGGCGGGGCGCAGTCGAAGATCGGCAGCACCGAGCCTGGCACGCTGGGCGACATCGCTGGCTACAACGGCGACGGCACCGGCTACGACAATCCCGGCATCCCCAACATGGTTTCCGAATACGGCGCCGACGTCAGCTCGACTCGGCCGGGCAACTACGATCCCGGCTGGGGAAACCTGACGGTGTCGAACGGTACGGCCGCCCAACCCGCCTGGCGCAGCGGAATTTCCAGGTGGTGCATGTTCGACTACGGCAGCCAGATGAGCGCGCAATACATCAACTCGGGCATCGTCGACAATTTCCGCATCCCCAAGCGTGCGTACTACTGGTATCGCAACGCCAACCTCAATGTGCCGCCGCCCACGTGGCCGGCCGCGGGCACGGCAGCGGGGTTGAAGCTCACGTCGAGTACCCCCACGCTTTCCGCGGTGGACGGAACCCAAGATGCGTGGCTTTACGTCACCGTGGTGGATGCTAGCGGCAAGGCGCTCAGCAACAACGTTGCGGTCACGCTGACCATCAAGTCTGGCCCTGGCGAATTCCCCACCGGTCCCAGCATCACCTTCACCCCGCCGGGCGGCGGTTCGGCATCCGATATTGCGATTCGCGATGGCCAGGCCGCGATCGAGTTTCGTAGCTACTACGCGGGCACCACAGTAATCGAGGCGACATCGACAGGGCTCACCAGCTCGAGCGTCACCATCACCTCGCAGGGTAGCCCCGCCTACGTCGAGGGAAGCACGCCGAAAGTGCCACCGCGCCCATACACACCATAAGCAGCGCTTGACGGCAAGGCTGCTCTCGCGGGTGGCGTGCCGCGTACGCGTGAGCGCAAGGCCCAGTACAGAATCGTCTGCGCAAGTGCTGTTGGGAGAGGGCGCCAAGTCGCCGCTGTCAGTGTCGACAATCTTCGAAAAGTGCGGCTCGGCGATCCCCCCAAGGCTTCACTCGATTCGCTACGGCGGTGTCCTCGCTCCGCACGCCCAATGGCGGCCCTTCGTGATTCCACCGCCGACTCCCGAGAGGGCCGCCTCACCGCGTCCATGGCCCCTGCCCGCGGACCACCCTTCTGGCAGAGCCGCGTCCTGCGCCGCCGCTACGGCGAGCCGCCCGACGCGGGCCAAGCGTAGGCGCCCCTCAAACCGTCGGGGCCACCCCGTTCGCCGCCCGTCGGCGGACAGGGCCACCTCTGCCTTAAGACGGGAAATCAGCCGCGACGGGCCTGGGCGCTAGCGGCGCCGTCAAGGCTGATGACGAATGCGTCTACTGGCAACCAAGCCCTGGCTAGGCCTTCCACTCTCCGGCCATTTGACCGACAGCGGCGTTGAGCCTATTCCATACATTGATATTGGCGATGGCAAGGACGAGAGCCGCCAGAGCCTTCTCATCGTAGTGCCGGGAGGCCTCGGCCCATACTTCGTCGGGCACGGGATCCTCACGGTCGCTCAGCCGGGTGACGGCCTCTGCGAGCGCCAGGGCAGCGCGTTCGGCAGTCGTGAAGTAGGGCACGTGTCGCCAGGCCGCAACGGCAATGATGCGATCCTCGCTTTCTCCCGCCTTCCTCATCAGGCGCGGGTGCATGTCCACGCATGCACTGCATCCATTGATTTGGCTTGCACGCAGCTCGACCAAACCAAGTGTCGCAGGTGGTACGCCGGCGTTCTCGGTGGATTTCTTCAGAGCCTGCAACGCCTGCATGGCCTCGGGAATGATCATGACCGGGTTCTTCATTCTTGCTTGCATGATGTGTCTCCTTTGCAGGGATGACGGATGAGAAGCTCGATTTGTGACTGGGAACCGGATCGCCATCGGGTGCTCCCTTTCCGCTCGCCTGCTGTCACATCTGGACTGGCTCATTCGTCTTGCTAGAAATGGAGGCAACGAGGCATCCCATGGCCGAACCCACGTTGGCAGCCCGCTTCGAGACCCACAGAGCGCATTTGAAGGCGGTGGCCCACCGACTGCTCGGCTCTCCCGCCGAAGCGGACGACGCCGTTCAGGAGGCCTGGCTCCGCCTCAGTCGCGCCGAGACCGACGAGGTAGAGAATCTCCGCGGTTGGCTGACCACGGTGGTGGCCCGGATATGTCTGGACGTATTGCGGTCGCGCAGGTCACGGCGCGAGGAGGCCTTGGTCGAGGACGCGCAGGATTCAATCGCCGACGTTCAGCGCCCAGCCCAGCCCGACAGTGAGCTGTGGCTCGCCGACTCGGTGGGGCTCGCGCTGCTTGTCGTGCTCGAGACCCTCGCGCCTGCCGAGCGGGTCGCCTTCGTGCTGCACGACATGTTCGATCTATCCTTCGAGGAGATCGCCGCCATCGTTGGCCGTACACCCGTGGCGACAAGGCAGCTTGCGAGCCGGGCGCGCCGACGCGTGCAAGGCGCGCCCTCGGATACCGAAGCCGACTTGAGCCGTCAGCGCACCGTGGTCGACGCGTTTCTTTCCGCTTCCCGCGAAGGAGATTTTCAAGCGCTACTCGCCGTGCTCGATCCCAACGTCGTGCTTCGCCCAGATCAAGCAGCCCTCAGCGCGAGCGCGGCCAGACCAGGCGCGCCGAAGCTCGAACCGGAGATCCACGGCGCCGCCGCAGTGGCAGGCGCGTTCGCGGGCCGTGCCAAGGCAGCACAACCCGCAATTATCGAGGGATCGGTGGGCGCCGTCTGGGCTCCAGGCGGTCAGGCGCGGGCCGCCTTCGCCCTGACCATTGTGGGTGGAAAGATCATTGCCATCGACGTGATCGCCGATCCTCAAACCCTCGCCTCCCTCGACCTGACCATCCTCGACAGCAAATAGCTCAACCTCGTGCCGGCCTCTTGGCCCGGGCACTTCGTGTCCTTCGCGCCCGGCGCGGGCCGCCCGACGCGGGCCAAGCGTAGGCGCCCCCAAAACCGTCGGGGCCACCCCGTTCGCCGCCCGTCGGCGGACAGGGCCACCTCTGCCTGCATCAACTGCAGCCATTCCATGATCTGCAGCTCCTCCGCGCCGAGCTCGCGGCGCGCGTCCACCAGCACCAGCACCAGGGCCGTCTGCTTCTTGACGTAGCCCTCTACAAGAACCTGCCAGGCGTGGCGTTCGCTGTGCGAAACCTGGGCGTAGCCGTAGCCGGGCAGGTCCACCAGGCGTACGCGCTGCCGCCCCTCCTGGCTGCCCTGCACGCGGATCTCCAGGTCGAAGAGCACGAGCCCTCGGGTGCGGCATCGGCGACGAAGGCGGCGTCCAAACTACGACCGGCGGCGATTCAGATATGGCGAGCACAGTGTACGCGGAACCTGGCCCGCTCATCGCACCAAAAGCCAGGGGGCTGGTCAGCCCCGATCGTGCGCCTTGCCGCGGGCGGGGCTACCAACCCGTCGGTTTCCTCGTCCATTGGCAGCCGGGGTTGGGATCGGTCGAGGGGCTGAGCAAGGCCACGACGGGGCAGTCTTCGAGGAACGCGCCGAACAATCTCTTCAGTAGCTGCACGAATGCCCCTCCCACATCCCGGCTCTGCGGTTTGCCCCACAAGGTCTTTCTGACCACGCCGAGCTCAAGCGATTGCTCGTAGGTCTTCTCGAACACGGTGCGATCACGCTCGCGAACGGTGAAGCGAAAGCGCATGAAGCAGCGGGCGCGGTCTGGGCTGTACGTTTGCTCGACCCACGGGAAATCGAACTCGATGAGTTGGCCATCGACCCATTTCCCGTCCCGGGCGATACCAATCCACCGCCTGTTGATCTCGGCCAGAAACGCCTGGCGCAAGAAGGTAGAGACCATCACAGGAAGCTCGTAGCTCTCTCCGCCGTTTCTCTCGATTCGAGACGGCGTGGTCTCATACTTGGCTTCACCGCGAAAGGTGCCGACCTGCAAGGCGCGAATCGGCGAGGATGCGTACGCAGCAGATGCCTCGTAGGGGGTCTCTACCAAGATGTGGCATCCGGCGGTCGGGAGCCCCAACGCGAGCGCGCACAGTGAGCGGACCACAAGCGCCGCCAATGCGCGTTGCTCCAGACCGTGGACCGCAGCAGGCTGAGTGGAAGCCATGTCCCGCGATCTCGCACGGCGAGCGCGGTGGGTGCAAGCCATGTGCATAAGCCACAGCCTCACGCCTTGTCGGGCAGCCTGCTGAAATCCACGGTTCCACGTCGTCGGGGCGCAGCTAGGCGCTTTCGATGGAGGCCAGGGCGGTCTTGTCGAGAAGAAACTGGCGGACAAGCTGCCTCCTGGACCACTACGGCTTGATATTACGGTGAATTCTACGGATCCGCCATTCCCACAGGCCGGCCCGCACCCGGTTGATTTCGCGAATAGGGACAAATTCGTCGACTCTCGGGCAAGATCATGGGGGATGCGGCGTTTGTCGAAGCACCGGAGGTCGTCAAGTTCGGCGGCAGGGTATGGGCTGCACCCTGGTCGCCTACGGCCTCCTACAAAGACAACAACAACATCAACAACGGTGGGCACTTGAACACGAGTTCCTACGAAGCGTGGGCCACGACGCTCGCGGCGTTTCCCGCCTATTTCAAGCAGAATGCCGGCGTGGACCTGTGGGGCCTCTCGGCACAGAATGAGCCAGATTTCGTGGCGAGCTACCGATCGTGCATCTTCAGTGCATCACAGATGAACGCCTTCCTCAAAGTGCTGGGGCCGAAGCTCCATGCACTCAACCCACCGGTCAAGGTCATCGCGGCCGAGCCGGACGTTTGGAGCCATCTGTGGACCAATGGCGACAAGTACGGCGTTGCCATCGAAGGTGACGCGACTGTTAGCGCGCTGGTTGACGTTCACGCCACCCACGATTACGGCTCCAACGTCCAATCCACGACGCGTACGTCGCCGCCCGCGGGCGTGAAGCACCCTATCTGGCAGACGGAGGCCACGTACACGGGGGGCGCTGGTATCGGTCCGGCGCTCGATTTTGATCGGTGCATCTACGCAGCAGTCACCTCCGGCGGGGCCAGCGGGTGGGTTTATTGGTGGACGCCGGAGTTCTTGAACGGCGGCAGCACGACCAGTCCGCCCAAGCGCGTCTACGCGATGGGGAACTTCAGCAAGTTCGTTCGACCGGGCTACGTGCGCGTGGGCATCACGGGCGCACCGTCGTCGGTTCAGATCGTGCCCTTCATGAACCCGGCGGACGGCACCTTCGCCATCGTGGGGCTCAACAGCGGATCGAGCGCCGTGAATGTCTCGTTCTTCGTCTCGGGCGCGGGCTGGCCGACTACGGTCACACCGTATGTCACGTCCGCGAGCGCCGACCTAACTGCGGGGACGGCTGTCACGGCCGCGGCCGGAAGGTTCTCCGGCTCCCTTGCGGCGCAATCCGTTACGACTTTCGTCGGAAAGCAGTAACCGTCGGCGCGCCCGCGCGAGCGCAGGATGCGTTTGCTGGCGTGGTGTTTGTACCAGGTGCACGGCGTCAGCTGACCAGTGGGATCGGGCCGCCCGTGGGCGGCCCGCCACAGCCGTGCTGGCGCCCGAACATCGACTACACCAAGTGCCCCGTCACGGGCAGCTCGAAGGGCGGGGTCAAAACCCACGAAGGACAAGGGGCGGATGCTGCCGACACACGCGGATAAGCCCGCCGTTCACGAAACCAGACTGGCTTTGTCTCCAATCTGTAACGGTGCCGGTCGGCCGGCCTGGCTAGATCTCCTCCGAGGCGCGAAACGTTCGCGCGCTTGCTCAGAAACTTCTACGGAGATGTCGACATGGCACGAACCGGTACGTTTTCCTGGCTGCTTTCGATCATCGGGCTCGTGGCGCTCGTGGGCGGCGCCTGCACCAGCCCGAGTCATCTTTCGTCCGAGCGCGCGGCACGCGTGGCTGCCGCGGCGCCGATGGCTTCTCCCACGACCATGGACCTTTCGAGGTATGCCCGGGTTGGGCGGTACGACCTGCCCGAGCCGACCCGCACCACCCCACCGGACGGCACGAGCCTGCTTGCGCAGGAAGCCTCCTCGGTAACCTATGATTGGGACACCGACACCCTGTTCGTGGTCGGCGACGGCGGCACGTCGGTCGTCCAGGTCTCCAAGACCGGCGTCTTGATCGACTCGATGACGCTCGCCCCGGGCGGGAGCCCGCAGGGCACCGAGTTCTACGACACCGAGGGCGTCTCCTACGTCGGAGGTGGAAAGTTCGTGCTGATCGAGGAACGGTACCGCCAGGTGAGCCTCTTCACCTACGTCGCCGGCGCGACGTTGCAGCGAGCTGACGTCCAGACGGTCAAGCTCGGCACCACCATTGGCAACATCGGGCTCGAGGGCGTGACCTACGACCCGTCGACCGGTGACTACATCTTCGTGAAAGAGAAGGAACCCAGGTCCATTTTCGAGACGGGTATCGACTTCGCCGCCGGGACTGCGACCAACGGCTCGCCAACCACGGACGAGTCCACCGACCTCTTCGATCCGTCGCTGGTGAACACGCTCGACTTTTCCGACGTCTACGCTTTGTCGAATCTGCTCTCGCTCTCCGGCGACCCCACGTACGGCCAGCTCTTGATCATCAGCCAAGAGTCCGGCCAGATCGTGCAGGTCGATCGCTCCGGCAACGTCGAGCATACGCTGACCATTGTGGCCGACCCGGGCGACACCCTCTCCGTGCCGGACATGACGATGGAAGGCGTCACCATGGACCGCGACGGCATCCTGTACGTGGCCAACGAGGACGGCGGTGGCGACGCAAACCACCCGCAGCTCTGGGTCTACGCTCCATCCACGGCAGCGGACCTCGCACCCACGGCCGTCTCGCTCACCGGCGCGGTCACGTCGATCCCCGAGAACGCGAACACCACCAGCGCGGTCAAGTTGGCGGGCCTCTTCGTCGTCGACGACGGGCTCGGCGACAACAACCTGTCGTTGTCGGGACCGGACGCTGGCTCGTTCGAGATCATTGGCACCGTGCTGTTCCTCAAGTCAGGCACGGCGCTGAATGCCGCGACCCAATCCTGCTACAACGTCATCATCAACGTCGACGACGCGACGGTTGGCGTCACGCCTGACGCCAGCACGTCGTACACCCTGGCCGTCACGCCGGCCGCGAGCGGCGCGGTCAACCTCGCGGTCACCGAGGCGGCGCCCTGGTCCAGCGGAAACAGTCCGCTCGCATCCGACTGGTTCGAGGTGACGAACTTCGGCGCCTCGGCGGTCAGCTTGGTTGGCTGGACCATGGACGACAACTCGAGCTCGTACGCCGTGTCCGTGCCGCTAAGCGGAGTCACCAGCATCAATCCAGGCGAATCTGTGATCTTCATCGAGACGTCCAGCGCATCGGAGCTCGCAGCCAAAGCGCAGGCGTTCATCGACCTCTGGTTCGGCGGAACGGCGCCTACGGGCCTGCAGATCGGCAGCTACTCCGGATCCGGCGTGGGTCTCAGCACCGGGGGCGACGCCGTCAATCTCTTCGACAACGCCGGCACTCTCCGCGCGGGCATCGCCTTCGGTGCCTCTCCGAGCAGCACGATACTGCCGACGTTCGACAACACGGCGGGACTCAACAACGCCGTGATCTCGAATCTAAGCGTCGTCGGACAGTACGGTGCCTTCGTCGCGGCCCACGACGCCAATGAGGTCGGCTCGCCGGGCACCATCGGCTCGGGAGCACCTCCCATCGTCGGCATCACCGCCGTTGACGGCCTGGCCTCGGAGGCGGGTAGCGATCCCGGTCTGTTCCGATTCACCCGTAGCGGCAGCACCGTCTCTCCGCTGACGGTCAACTACACCATCGCCACCGGAGCGGGCCAGGCGACACCTGACGACTACACGCCGGCGCTCACCGGCGCGGTGACCATCCCAGCCGGCGCCTCGTTCGTCGACGGCACCATCATCCCGGTGGACGACGCCGTTGCCGAGGGAGGCGAGGCCTTGACGCTGACGCTGTTCGATACCGGCAGCTACGACGTCGGCGCCGACAGCAGCGCCACCGTGACCATCCAGGACAACGACAGCGCCAATCAAGCACCTACCGCGGTCACTCTGCTCAGCACGGTGCCGGCTATTTCCGAGGCGGCCGACGTATCGAGCCCCGTGTTCTTGGCGGACATCTCCATCACGGACGATGGTCAGGGCACGAACACCTTGAGCCTGAGCGGGCCGGATGCTGCGTCCTTCGAGATCGTCGGCTCTTCGCTCTACCTTGTGCCCGGCGCTTCCTTGAGCCACGCTGCACGACCAGGGCTCAACGTCACCGTCGAGGTCGACGACCCGACCGTCGGCGGCTCGCCCGACGCCACGGTCGCCTTCACCCTCGCGGTCACGCAGGCCGTGGTCCCTGGCACCATCGTGATCTCGGAGGTCGCTCCCTGGTCGAGCTCCAACAGCCCGCTCGCTGCCGACTGGTTCGAAGTGACCAACACCGGCAGCTCCACCATCGACATCACCGGGTGGAAGATGGACGACAACTCCCATTCCATCGCCAACGCGATTCCCTTGAACGGCATCGACTCCATCGCCCCCGGCGAGGCGGTCATTTTCGTCGAGACGGCGGATCTTCCCACCACGGCCGCGGCGTTCCGCAGCCTGTGGCTCGGGGCAAGCGCCATGCCCCAGCCTCGAATCGGTAGCTACTCCGGCTCCGGCGTCGGTCTGAGCGGCAACGGCGATGAGGTCACCCTCTTCGACGCTGCCGGGAATCTGGTCACGGGCGTGGGCTTCGGCGCGGCGCCGTCGTCCGCACCGTTTGCCACCTTCGACAACCACGCTGGCGTCGGCGGCACCACGTTGCCATTGCCGGTGATTTCGACGCTGAGCACGGCCGGCGTCAACGGCGCCATCGTCGCGGCCGGGGACGCCAGCGAGGTGGGCTCGCCAGGCATCGGCAACGTGGGCAGGCTCATCATCACGGAGGTCGCGCCGTGGGCCAGTGGCAACAGCCCGTACGCCGCGGACTGGTTCGAGGTCACGAACGTTGGCTCTGCGGCCGTCGACATGACCGGCTGGACCATGGACGACGACTCGAACAACGTCGCGCAATCCGTCCCCATCAACGGCGTCGGCAGCATCGCGCCGGGGAAGTCCGCCGTTCTCATCGAGGGCGACAGCACGACCGCGACGAGCTTCGTCGCAGCCTGGTTCGGCGCCAACCCGCCCGCGGGGTTCCTGATCGGCAGCTACAGCGGTTCGAAGGTGGGGCTCAGCACCAGTGGCGACGCGGTCAACCTGTATAACGCATCAGGCAGCTGGGCCACTGGTGTGCAGTTCGGTGCGGCCACCACCGGCTTCACCTTCGACAACACGGCCGGCCTCGGCAGCCTCGCGACGTTGAGCGCCGCGGGGGTGAACGGCGCCTTCCTCGCCGCCGATGGCACCGAGACCGGCTCGCCGGGCGCGACTTCCTATGCCCCCGACTATGACTACGATTACGACGGCATCGCGAACGGTGTGGATCCGGCTCCGCTCGACCCCAGCAACCAGACTTTCTCGGACGTGGTCGCTCCCTACAGCGGCACCACGGTCGGTACGATCCTCAGCCGCGGCGGCAAGGACGTGAGGATCTCGGACAGCGCTCCGAACCCTGGCAACGGAGTCGAGGTCGACGTGAGCGGGGCCGGGGTCGGCCTCGCAAAGATCAAGCTCGACGGCAAGACGTCCACCATCGACCTTCCGAACGGCACTTACGTTCTCACGGACCCGGGCCTCACTTCAACGGTGTCCGTGACATCGGGTGGCCCAGCGGTCGTCCACCTGGTCCTCAGCGGGTTGTCGGTAGACATCAAGGTCGGAGCAGGCGGTAGCGTCGTGTACACCGAGACGATCGGTCACACCCGAAAACTCGTCGGACTCTCGATCGATGCGGCATCAGGCGACGTCACCCTCAATGGCGATCCCGTGGCGGCACCGCTGACACTCGTGGGGCCGCCCAAGGGCAAGGACGCCTGCAAGAGTGGCGGCTGGCGAGATTTCAACTTCCCTCGACGGTTCAAGAACCAAGGCGATTGCGTGAGCTATGTGTCTTCTGCGGGCAAGCACGCATGCGAGTAAGCCGCTGCAATTTGCGGCGGACAATTGCGCCACGCTGCGGACATCATGGCGCCCAGGGGATGCTCGAAGGTGGCAACAGGCGAAGCAAGACTAGCGACGGATTCCGGCTCGCACGCCGATCGGCTGGTAGCCGAGATCCTGAGTCGCCGCCGAGTGGTCGAGATCCGCGTCCTGGGTTAGCCCGGCCAGGGTGTGCTCCATGAGCAGCGGGCGGCGAGCGAGCAGGCCCCAGACGCGTGTCGCGACTCGGCCCAGGTTCGCGGGGATGGGCAGCATCGGCTTGCGCAGCCCTTGTCGCTCCAGCATCAGCTGGGCCAGTTCGCGCAGGGTGACCACTTCGCCGCCCGAGAGATTGTAGGTCTTGCCAAAAGTGACGGGATTGCCGGCCATGGCCAGCAGGCCGGAAAGCAGATCGTCGACGTGCACCGGGCTCTTGCGCGCCCGGCCGCCTGCCACCAGGGGCACCACCGGATAGCGCTTCACGAAATCGGCGTAGAGCTTGAATTCGAGGCCGCCGTCGCGGTCGTAGACCAGGGTTGGCCGAACCAGGGTCCAGTGCACCTTCCGGCACGCGGTCACGATGTCCTCGGCCTGCCGCTTCGAACGCGAGTAGTGTGTGGTCTTGGGATAGACCACCGAGGCCGACGAGATGTGGATGAGGTGGCGGACCCCCGTCGCCTCGGCCGCGGCAGCCACGTTCCGGGTGCCCTCGACGTTGACGGCCTGAAACAACTCCGCCTTCTCGCAAAGAAGCACCGCGGCCAGGTGGTAAACGACCGCGACGCCCGCAAAGGCCGCGGGCAGGGTTTCGGGCTTGGTCACGTCGCCGACATGGATTTGCGCGGCATCGTCCAGGCGCGCAGCCAGCGGATCTCTCGGCAAGACCAGGGCCCGCACCGCGTGGCCCTGCTCGTGGAACCTGCGGACCATGCGCGAGCCGATCTCGCCTGCGGCGCCTGTGATGAGAATGGTCATTGACAAGGTGGAGTCAGGCATACACCAAACCGCTCGTGGCCGCATCTCGGCCCTGGGTGCGGACGCGCGAAGCGGCTATACTGGCAGGCCAAGGAGATCCTCGATGTTCGTGCTTCGCAGCCTGTGCTCGGTGTCATTCGTGGTCTTGTTTCTGTGCGCGTCCACCTCCCAGGCGGGGGAGCCGGCGGGAACGCCGGTTTCGACCATCGAGGTGACCGCTCGCCTCGTGAAGATCCCGGGCAAGTTTCCCTCCGACGATCTCTACGATTATGCCTACGTCATGCAGTACCGGGTCGAGGGTGGGGCGATGGACAAGCAGACCATTCTGGTCGCGCACTACAAGCCGCGCCGGACGCGCAACGAGATCAACGACGGAATGAAGAAGATCGTGAGCGGGTCGCTCAAGCGCTTCGACGTGGGCGCACTCCATCGCATGACCCTGACCCCCAACATGCGCAAGGTGTGGAAGGGGGCCGTGGTCGACGAATTCTTCGACTCGGACCGCAAGAGCAAGCGCTACTTCTGCCTCAAGGTCGATCCCGCCAGCGACAAGTAGGTAGGGCAATCACGGCCCGGTCGCGTCGGCAAGCTGACGTTCGAGGAGCTCCAGGTTACCCGCGAGACCGGGCAGATCCGGCCAGGCACGGGCGGCTTCGCGGTAGGACACCCTGGCCTCGGCAAAGGCGCCGCGTAGTTGCTGGACGGCGCCCAAGCTGGCGTAAGCCTCGGCGAAGTCGGGGAACTCCCGAGAGGCCCGGGCATAGGCCGCCTCGGCCGCCGCGAGAGCGCCGGCTGCGCGCAGGTCGTTGCCTCGGTTGTACCAGTGGACGGCAACCAGTTCCGTCACCGTGACCGGACGGAAGTAGGCCGAGCCAACTTCGGGCCAGGGCCCGTACTTCTTCCGGTACCAGTCGTCGGGCATGGCCTCCCCGCGACGGAGCAGCTCGACGTTATGGTGGCCGGGACCGCGCGTGCGCACGAAGAAGTGGCCGGGTAGGAGGACGCCGTCGAGGGGGACGCCCATGCGCTCGCCGATGGCCAGGTAGAGCGCGCCCAGCCCCAGGCAGTTTCCGCGCCGCTCGCCGATCACCGTCGACAACTGGAAGAAGCGTGTGGCGGCGCTGTCGATCTCGCGCTCGAAGCCGAGCTCGCCGAAGACCACAGCGGTGATGTCCTCGGTCACATCCGCATGCGAGTTGGCGTGACGTTTCTCCACACGGAGGGCGATGTCTTGCAAACTCGCGAAGGCGCGCGTGGTGGCGTCGGCGTCGGCGCCGAACTCGGCGGACAGGGCGAAGAGGGCGCTCGTGATGGGACCCGGTGGCCGCTGGGTCGGGCCGCGCGTACAGCCCAGGGCGGCCGCAACGGCCGCCGTGCAGCCGAGCAGCCGCCCGCCGGTCATTTCTTGCCCACGGGATGCCAGCCCTCCGCGTAGTCGTAGAGATCACGCGCCGTCATCATCCAGATCACCAGCTTCTTCGTCTTGAGCTTGTCCAGGCCGCGGCGGAGCAGCTTTTCGCGCACGTTGGGCCCGCCACCGTAGCTCATGACCAGATCGACCGGGTAGCCGATGTCCTTGGCGATGTGGGCTGACACGCCGGCGTGCTCGCAGTCCATCAGCTCGTACACGCCGGTGAAGCTGTCACCCAGGACGACGATGGGACTGTCGGGGTCATCATCATAAAGCGTGCCGTCGGCATTGACCACCTGGTGGCCGACCAAGGTCTCGGGAGCGAGATTCGCGCGCTCGTCCTCGGGTAGGCGCGAGTACAGGTCGCCGTGACGGGTGAAGGGCTCGTCTTTGGTGGTGAAGGCGCGGCGATGCGCGGCGATGCCCTGGTACCAGGGAAATCGCTTGATGCGCTTGGCGACGAGCTTGGCGGCCAGTTCCAGTCCGCGGGTGGTCCAGTGCGTGTCCTGCGCCTGATAGAGGGAGTCGGCCGCACCCGGGCTGCTCCGGCGATCGGCGAGGAACGCGGGCAGGAGGTCGACCGTCTCGACCCCTTGGTCGGCGAGATTGAGGAGGAATTTGCGCGCGAAGGGATTGACGACCTTTCCGGCGAACGGTGCCAGGCGCGCGTCACCGGGGGCGGCGCCGGTCTTGTCGGGAAAGATGTCCTCCTTGGTGGGAATCGGGACGAAGAGAAAGTCCACTCCGTGCTTGCCGAGCAGTTTCTTGAACCCAACGATGGCGGGAACCGGATTGCGGTTGCCGTGCTGCTTGGCGAGGTCACCACCCAACACGTAGGCGATCGATTGACGGAAGAAGAGAAACCCGTCGCTGCCCGCGATGGCCTTGGAACCTGCCGGCATGCCGTCAAGGCGTTTCCTGAGCGCGGCGTGAAGCGGCGAGATCTCCGCTATCCATGACGCCCACGACTTGCCGTGCGCAGCCAGCTCCGCGAGGACTGCCTTCTTGACCGCGGCGGCATCGGGCGACGGCACGCTCGGACCAAGCTTCAGGGGTGGCGGGGCGAGCGACGCCTTCGCAACCTCGCTGCCGCCGTCGGAAGCCGCGCCCTCGACCAGGAACACGTTGTACACCGCCTTGCCCTCCGGCTTGCCGCGCATGACAATGGTGGGCGCGTGGAAACTGAGGTTGCCGAGCTCGCCGCGCACCGCGGCCTCGGTGTCGGCGGCCGGCCACGCGGCGGGGGCGGGCACCAGATCCGTGTTGTACGACGGGTACCAATACGAGGCGAGCTGGTGCGCCCAGGCCTTGACCTCCGCCGGGGTCAGGATACGGCCTTCGTATTCGGTGCGGATGAATTTCACCATGTCTCCGCTGGGGCCGATGGCGTCGTCGGCGACGCGGCCGTAGATCTCGGGGAAGCCATCGCCGTCCTCATCAGGCGGCGAGGAAAACCCGGTGAACCAGGGCGCGAACTCGATCTTGACCCAGATCTCCACCGGCCGGCCCTGGCCGGGATCGTGCAGGAAGGCCTCCGTCGCCGTCTGGCGCACGAATTGCGGTCCACCGCCAAGGCCCCAGCTTTCGGCGCGCACGCGGCCCATGACATCTTCCAGGCGGTCACCGCCCGCGATCTTCCTTGATACCAGAAGCTCGACCAGTGGTGGCAGCGCCAGAGGATGGGCACGTTCCTCGGGGGACAGCGCGGTCCGCGCCACGGATCCGGTCAGCGAGCTCGGCACCAGCGTGCCCCCGAAGGGATTGGCCACGTGAGGTCGCTTGCCCTTCTCGACGGCCGCGACATCCTCGGGCGCGGGATCGACGTTCATGAAGTTGGCGTGGTAGGCGGCGTAGTCGAGGCTGGCGCGGGTGGGCGGGCTTACCCGCCGCACCAGCACCTGTGAGGTCAAGCGCCGGTACGACGGATTGACCGTGGCGACGTCCTTGCGGATCGCCGACACCGCCGGACCGCTCGCCGGCCAGGGAAAACCCGAGGTCGCGCACCCGGCGCCCGCCGTGGAAACGACCACGAGGACAAATCGAAGAAGGGTTCTCCTATACACCATAGCTGCCTCGCTTGAATCGCCAGAGAACGCGCAGAACGCGCAGTCCGTAGGTCAGGGGATTGAGGTATGAGATCTCGTCGCCGTAGCAGGTCGGGATGGGGGCCTCACCGACCGCCAGCCCGCGCGCACGCGCCGTCGCGATGACCTCGATGTCGAAGTCGAAGCTGTCGCTCAACTGGGCGAAGGGGATCTCGGCCAGGACGCGCTGGCCGTAGACTAGGTAGCCACTGTGGAAGTCGGTCATAGGCAAGCCGAGAATCCGGCGCTCCAGCATGCCCAGGGCCCAGTTGCTGGCGAGCTTGTAGAGCGGCATGCCGCCGGCGCGCGCCTGTCCGCCAGCGATGCGCGAGCCTTGCAGCAGATCGAGGCTGCGCCCGTCGAGCGCGGCGAGCAGAGCGGGGAGCGCCTCGGGGCTGTACTGGCCATCGGCGTGCACCGAGGCTGCGCGATCGGCGCCGAGGGCGCGCGCGACTTCAAGCCCAGTTTTCATGGCCGCGCCGTAGCCGCCATTGCGCGGGCGAACCACCACCGCGATTCCATCGGTGGTCTTGGCCAGATGCTGAGCAACGCCAGCCGTGTCGTCGCTGCTGCCATCGTCGACGATGACGGTACGAAGGAGACCGGGCGGCCGAGCCGCGACGATGCGCCCGATCAGATCCGGCAGGTGCCGGGCGGCGTTGTACGCCGGGACGACCGCGACCAGCTTCATGGCGCGCCTGGTATCGCCGCGCGGATGCGGAGATCGCTAGCGCTCTGCGAAGGGTACCGCGCCAGATAGTCGGCCACGATGGGCGGCAGCATCTTGGCGAGGGTCAGGCGCGGTCGCCAGTTGAGGAGCCTTCGCGCCTTGGTCAGTGACGGGATGCGCACCAGGGAGTCGTCATAGCCTGGACCGTAGAACTCGGCGGCGCTCTGGGTGCGCAAGCGGGGCAGGGGCGAGTCGGGTTTCTGCGCATGAAAGGCCGCCACCACTTCCCGCGCCAGCGTGCGGATGCTGACGTCGTTCCGGTCGTTGCCCAGGTTCACGATCTGCCCCTGGCAGCGTTCCGGTCGCTCGACGATACGCAGAAGCGCCTCCACAAACTCGTCGACGGAGAGGAACGAGCGCCGCCGGTGGCCGCCGTCGACCAGCACCAGATCCTCCCCGGTGAGCAGCGCGTGCATGAACGCGGCCAGCACGCGCGGGATGCCCTCACCGTCGACCCCGGGTATGAAGTCCATGCGCGGGCCGATCACGTTGAAGGGCCTGACCACGGTGAACTTGAGCCCGTCATGTTGGCCGTAGGCCCAGATCACGCGCTCGAGCAGCTGCTTGGCTGCGGCATAGGTCCAACGTTCGCGTTGGATGGGGCCGAGGAAGAGTGCGGTCCGTTCCTCGTCCATGCGTCGCGACGTCCGCCCGCCCGGGGTGAGTGCACGCCGGCCGTAGACTTCGCAGGTGGAAAGGTGAATGAGCCAGCGCTTGCGCTCCGCGCACAGCTTGACCAGGGGCACGAGGTCGGTGTAGCTGGCGTCGATCACATCGAGCGGCCGTGTGTTGTAAAGGGCGGGATTGCACAAGGCGGTAAGCGAGATGACGACATCCGCCCGCGCGGTGATCTGGTCGAGCAACCCCGGGTCGGTGATGGAAGCCTGGATGCGGTTGACCCCGGGCAGCCCGGTCGCGAGCTTGGCGAAGTTGATGTCGATTGCGTCGACCGCCGCGCCGGAGCGACTGGCCAGCCTGGGCACGAGATGGGAGCCGACGAAGCCACCAGCGCCGAGCACCGCAATGCGCGGCGACCGTGCCGAGGGCAGGCGTGTGACGTTCGCATGCGCGACGGCGCGGCCGGGACGCGAAGACCGTCCCCTGTCCGCCGGAACTGCTACGGATAGTTTCGGCCTCATCCTTGACCTGCTAGCGGCGCTTCCTATTTCTCTTGATGGGGTGCTTGACGGGAGCGGGCTTCTCGTCGCCGGCGCTCGTCGCCGCCTGGTCCTTGTCTGGGCCTGTGGCGGGTGCGCTGGCCTGGCCGGCGGGTGTGGCCGTGCCGATGAATATGTCCGGCCAGCGATCATTGCCCGAGTGGTAGGTCAGGCGAGCCGCAGTGTCGGCGGGGGTACCGACCTCCCAGAGATAGATTTCGTAGTCGGCGATGTCGTGATCGTGTCCGCGCTGGGTGGCGGCCCACACCAGCCACTTGCCGTCGGACGAAAGCTCGGGAAAGTACTCGTGCGAGCGCCGGCCCGGCAGATCGATGAGGGTGATGGCGTCAAGGTCGGAGTCGCTCTTGCTGGGCTTGCCCGAGGCCATGGGCAGGTGAAGCACGCGACTGCCGCCGTTGCCGGTGGGGTGCACCCAGTAAATCTCGTCGCCCGCGGGGCTCCAGTTGATTTGACAGCCCTCGCCGGTGCGGGTCCAGGTCTTCTTCTTCAGGTCCCAGATGCCGGTTTCGCGCTTCGACCCGCGGAGGGTGATGGCCAGGTAAGCGCCGTCCTTCGAAAGCTCGGGTTGCTGCAAGAGCGCGCCATCGAGTGCCGGCACCTTCGTGCTGTCGACGAGGAGAGTCTCCGCGCCACCGCCGAGGGCACGGCGGAAGACGGCGGTCGAGCGCACGTAGATGATCTCGTCGTTGCCGATCCAGCCGCCCCAGCTCGCGTTGTCCACCACCTTGGTTACGCCCTTGCCGTCGGGTCTGACCGTGAAGATGTCCCACTTACCGTCGCTGTTGGCGTCCCGTTCGTACACCCAACCCTTCTTGCTGCGGGTGAAGAGGATGCGCGAGCCATCGGGCGAGAAACGCGGAAACCAGTCGACGGTGTCGCCCTGGGTGATGGCGTGAACGTTCGAGCCGTCCGTGTTAATCACGAAGAGGTCGTGGTTGCCGAGGCGCGAGCTGGACCAGACAATCGTCCCGTTCGCTTTGCTACCGACCGAGGTCATGGCCTGTTTCTCGGCCGCGGTGGGCTGCTCTTCGCTGCCGCTTGCTCCACCGCCCGCTGTGGCGCACGCGCCGAGCGCCACGGCGAGCGTCGCCCAAGCCATCCCGCGCATGGTTCGCGCAGCACGGGTGGAGGGTACGTTCGATGGATCGCGGGACTCCGAAGGCTGATTCATGCTGCGCTCCCCTGAGGTGGATCGTGGTCGGGCAGGGATACTAGCTTGAGAGTCCACGAAGATGAAGGCCTGGAAGTCAATTGAAGCGGTTTTTTCTGCGTTCGAGGGCACTGGCATCCCGGTCGGAGTCGCCGCCGCCGTCTATCCCGCCGGTTGCCACCGAGAGGGAAGTAGAGATAGTCGCGCAGCAAGCTCGACAGCGACATGTGCCAGCGCTGCCAGAACTCGGTCATGCTGCGCGAACGCTAGGGCGAATTGAAGTTGCGGCAAGGAAGAAGTCGCCCGCCTCATCCATCGTCGCAGCCCCCGCAGCCGAGGGCCATCCGACCAACGCGATCGTAAGTCGCGCGCGAGCTGCGAGGTTTGGAGCTGATCCTTGGTGAAGTAGACGTTGAGGCCATTCAAGCCAGACCCTGCGTGGTCGCCTCCGCCATATCGCTGCACGTGCCGGATCGGTCCAGGGTTCGCTCCGCCAGCAGCGTACCGTCCGAGTCGAGCAGCGCGATGTGTACCGCCAGGTCAGTGCTCGAAAGGTACACTCGGCGCAAAGGTACGTCGTCGGCAGTCTTGGCAGTCGCCGAGCCAGCCATCGCGGCCAGAAGCTCGCGCACCTCCGCCGCTGTCGGACAGGTGCTGTCGCCGGCGATCTCCGGCGCCGAATAGGCCAGCCAGAGGGCGAGCAGAGCCGACTTCACACCAATGCCTCCTGGCGATCGAGACTCGTCGCGCGGATCGGGCTTGCACCCAACACGATGCCATCCTCATATGGAATCGGCGCGGCTGTCTAGCACTCGTTTGGATCCCCTTCCTGCGCCTCCCGATCGCGTCCCGGAGTATGTCGCCGAGGAGGTGGCACCAAAGCAGCGAGACGTGCCAGCGCGAAGGACCAGACCACCAGGCGCCTGCCCTTGAGCAGGTCCAGGTTGCGCGCCAGTTCTTGGCGCACCAGCGTGAAAGCGCCGCCGTCGTTCACGATCTTGGTGAGCGGCGTGTGCAGCTCGAAGGCGAGGTTGGTGATCCACCCCGCCGCTTCGGGCTCGTCGCTTTGATAGATGCGCTATAAGCTGTCGCACGAAGGGAGTGCAAAGATCGAAGACGTCGATGCCCGCTACAGCTCTATGTCACCGTACTTTAGACAAGTGGGCCGCTTGATTTGCTCGACGGTGTACTTGAACGTGAACGTCGCTTTTGGGGAACCTTCATCCTCGCTGACGGATATCTTGATCGGGACAGACCCCTTCTTGGGCGCCTTGATCTCCCCGGGGATGTCGACGAACCCGTAGGACTGGATGGTTTGGCTTTTGTCTCCCGCGGATATTTCCAACTTGTCGCCTTCCTTGTTGGTCTGACAGGTCAAGTTGAACAAGAGACTGCCATTTTGTTGTTCTCTACAATTGGTAGGGCTGCACGTAAACGAGATGCTCTTTCCCTTCGCTCTTAGTGTATTGACTGTGCGAACGGGGTTGGATTTCTTCTCTCGTCTCTCCGCCTTCTTCGCCAGTGCGGCCGAAGTCAGCATCAAGAGAATGACCATGGAGCCAACGAGTTTCATTTTGCGTACTCCTTTCTTGTCGAGAGCATAGGCGGTTGCGGCAGCCGGTCCATGGGCGAAGCCTTCGCGAGGTTGACCTAACGGGTGGAATCGGACCCATCGGCACCGGCTTGCCGAGGAATCGGTGGTCGTCCTTCCGAACATGGATCACGTTGCCAGGATGACCGAGGTGTAGAGCTCGGTCAATTGGTAGCGCGTAGGAGGTGCCACAGACTTCCAGGACGGCTGGTGGGAACGACAGGGAGAGGAACCTCGACACCACCTGCTAGACACGGGCCGGCATGCCGGTGATTTTTCCACCCGCCTACCGGCGGTTTAGCTAGACACCACGAATGGACCGTCAAGAGGGGAGGGGCCCGTGCCTAGTCAAAACGAACCAGGTTCTTCCACGTCAGGAAACAGGTGTATGCCCGCGACACCCAAGGACATGTGCCGATCTGGTCATCCCATCTCTCCGTTCAAGCCCGACATGAGCTCTGCCGCAGCGAACATTGTGAGGCCTCCCAGGCCACGGCGGCAACGCGGATTCATGCTCTGCCCGTGCCAATCGCCGGGTCGACGTAGCGCCGGTCACACCGTGCGTGGGCCAGCTATTGGCACGAGCCCCACAGCACGCTGACCTTGCCGAAAGCTCTCGCCGCCACGAGGTCCAGCCTGCCGTCGGTATTCACGTCGGCGAGCGCCACCGAGGTCACGTCGCTGGAGCCGAGATCGTAAACCAACTGGGGCGCGAAGCTGCCATCCCCCGCTCCCGGCAGCACGTACGAGCCCATCACGATGTCGAGCTCGCCGTCCCCGTTCACATCTCCGAGCAAGACCGGGCCCACTCCCAACCTGGCCGGCGAGTCCACCCTGGCGGCGAAGGTTCCGTCGCCGCCGCCCAAGAGGACGCCCACGGTCTTCGTGTCGGGGCTCGCGGTCACGACATCCAGCCTGCCGTCTCGGTTAAAATCGCCTAGCGCCACTGAACACGGCTGCCCCCCGGCTGGGTATTCCGCCCTGGTGGCGAAGGTTCCGTCGCCTCTGCCCCAAAGCACGGACAGCGTGTTCGCGTCGGAGTTCGCGGTCACGATATCCAGCTTGCTGTCGGCGTTTAGGTCACCCAGCGCGACAGATACCGGTCCGGCCCCTGTGGCCCAGTCCGCCTTGGCGGCGACGGTCCCGTCGTCTCGGCCGAGCAGGACACTGACCGTGCTCGCTTCGAGGTTCGCAAAAACAATGTCTGCCTTGCCGTCGCCATCCAGGTCGCCCAGCGCGACGGGGACCGCGTGAGTCCACGAGCCGCTGTCCATGCTGAAGTCCGCGCTCGGGGCGAAGGTGCCGTCGCCTTTTCCCAACAGCACGCTTATCGAGTCCGACCCGGAGTTTGTCGTGACGATGTCGAGCTCGCCGTTCCCGTCAAGATCGCCCAGCGCCAGCGAGCTCGGGGAGTCCCCGGTCGGGTAGTCCACGTTGGCAGCGAACGACCCATCATCCTTTCCCAGCAGCACGCTCACCGTGCTCGCGCCGCCATTCGCGTTGGCAGTCACGATGTCGAGCCTGCCGTTCCCGTCAAGGTCGCCCAACGCGATTGCCGCCGCGGAGGGCCCGGTCGGGTAGTCCGCCTTGTTGATGGCGGGGCCAACGAGGGTTCCGTCACTCCTGCCGAGCAGCACCTGCAGGATGTCACCGCTCGGGGAAGCAAGGTCCAGCCTGCCGTCGCCATTGAAATCGCCCACGATGATCCTGTCGCTCCCGACCGGGTAGCTCGCCCCATCTGAGAAGCCCCCGTCGCCGGTGCCATAGAGCACGGTGGTTCCATCGGCGATGTCGAGCTTGCCGTCGGCGTTCAAGTCACCCAGCGCCAGCGAGCTGGTGGAGAACCAGCCCGGTGACAAGAACAAGTCGTCCGTATCCTGGTGCCACCTAGTTGCGTAGTCCACCCTGGCGGCAAAGGTCCCGTCGCCCTTGCCCAGCAAGACACTCACGCCGTACTTCCCCGCGTTCGCGACGACCAGGTCGAGCTTGCCATCGCCGTCTAGGTCGCCAACCACCACCGCATACGGCAGGTATCTGGCCGCGAGGTTCGCAGGATCGCCGAAGCTCCCGTCGCCTTTGCCCAGCAGCACGGTCACGCTGTCGGCCACGGCGACGAGGTCCAGGTTTCCGTCTGCGTTGAAGTCGCCCGTCGCGACCGCGAAGCGGGAGCCCGCCGGGCGGCTCCCGGGGGCGAAGGTTCCGTCGCCTTTGCCGAGCAGCACGCTCAGGCCGGCGGCGCTCGCGACGACCATGTCCGGTCTGCCGTCTCGGTTCACGTCGGCAATCGCCACCGAAGGTGGTTCGTAGTCTGAAGGGGATTGCGCGATGGCGGCGAAAGCTCCGTCACCTTTCCCAAGCAGCACCTTGGTTCCGGTAACGATGTCCAGCCTACCATCGCCATTCAAGTCGGCAATCGCCACCGAATGCGGATGCTCTCCGACAGGGTAATCCACATTGCTGGCGAAGTTTCCATCGCCTTTGCCCAGAAGCACGCTTATCGTGCCCGCGTCGAAGTTCGCAGTAACGATATCCAACTTGCCGTCGGCGTTCACATCGGCCGATGCCAGCGCGATCGGGTTTTCTCCGGTCGTCGGTACTGGCACGTTGCCGAGCACAGGTGTTCCCCTGCATGCGAGTGCCCCGCCGCTGTCGACGGTTCCATCCCGGCCGACAGCCTCCATGGCGACATCTTTCGCGGCACCATCTTGCTTCACGATGCTTCCTCCCGAGCCGGCGTCAATCTTGCTGCCGCCGGTGCCTGAGCCACCCGCGATCCCGCCGGCTCCCGTCGCGCCCCCGCTGCCACTGGATCCTCCGACGCCTGTCGTTCCTCCGGATCCCACTTCACCGCCGGACGAGGGCGCGCCGCCAGACCCCATGGCTCCCCCGACCACTCCCGCGCCCGAGGCGCTCGCATCCGCCTGTTGCTGCTTGAGAGCGATCCTGCCACACCCCGATGCCATCCATAGAAGCGTCACGCTCGTGATGCAGAAGGCGTTCGGTTTCATCCCCCAATCCTTGCTCGATCTTCCGAGCCCGACGCAAGACTACATCAATTCGTGCCCGGGCGGGGAGCCGTAATCGGTACAAAGGCCTCCGGGCCCGTTGAGCGGGGAGACGATCACGCGGAATGCGCGGGAATCGATCGCGGTGGCCGCGACCGCGGGCATCGAGAAGACCGGAGAATTCCGGCGGCTTCCAGCAGACCGGCAATGTTGTGCGGCCTTCACATCGCGGGCGGCGCGACTTGCGGCGCGACCCGATCGGGACCACCGGTCAGTTCACCCAGTCTTCCCCTTCCTGCGCCTCCCGATCGCGTCCCGGAGTATGTCGCAGCTACTCTTCCAGCGCGATCTTCTCCCAGCCCTTCATGCCGAAGCGCAGGTCGCGCTCGGCGAAGGACCAGATCACCAGGCGCTTGCCCTTGAGCAGGTCCAGGTTGCGCGCCAGTTCTTGGCGGACCAATGTGGAAGCGCCGCCGTCGTTCACGATCGTGGTGAGCGGCGTGTGTAGCTCGAAGGCGAGGTTGGCGATCCATCCCGCCGCTTCGGGCTCGTCGCTTTGATAGATGCGCGAGAAGCTGTCGCCGAGCAGCAGGATCTGGGCGTCGTCGCCGTCGGCGTAGGGCTCGCCGGCTTCATCGAACACGCGGTAGGCCGTAACGTTTTCCGGCGGGAATGCGCTGGCCTCGCCGGGCAAGCGGCTCATACGCGGAATGTCCGGCCGGCGCGCCACGGTCACGGTCTGTCGCCGGTAGTTGTGCGTCGGCTGCAAAGGACTCGGGCCGAGCACCTCGCGCACGCGCGCGGCCAGCAACCCGGCCGCCAAGCGCGCGCCATCCCCGGTCCAGTGCGTATCCGCCGCGAGATAGAGCGGCGGCTGGTCGGGGCGATCGCGCTGTTCGCGCACGAAGGGAGTATAGAGATCGAAGACGTCGATGCCGCGCCCGCGCAGCTCGCCGATGAATCGGCGCGTGTTCGCCGAGAGCGCCAGGCTCGACGCCAGCCCTCGCCGCAGCCGCTCGGGCGCGATGGCGGGTTTCGAGGGGACCGGGACGACCAGCAGGTGTATGCCCCGACGGCCAAGCTGGTCGGCGAAGTCGGCGACGGTGTCGACCGGATCGTCGGCGGTCTTGGCGGATTTCAGATCTCTGAAGTAACGCTCGCCCAGGCAGCCAATGTTGGGTCCGTAGTAGGCCCAGCCGTCGGCACCGGCCACGGCCTTGTCGCCCAGGTCGCGCATCAGCCACCAGCGCAATTGGCGGAACGCCGGCCGCAACCAGTTGGCCACCTTGGAGGAGTCCTCCAGATCCTTCTCGAAGGCGCGCAGGTTGGGCTCGCTGGGCACCTTCTTGAACAGACCGAGCACGCGCGGGGACTCGCCTTCCACCGCCTTCTCCCAGATGCCCTGAAACACCGGTACCGCGAAAAGGATCGCGAGGAAGGCGAACACGTAAGTCTTGTGGCAGGCGCGCGACATGATCAGAACTGGAAGTAGAGGAAGGGGTTGGAGCTTTGCGTGTACATGGCGGCCAAGCCGAGCGCGAAGAGCGGCAGCATCCACGCCAACTTGGGCCAGGTCACCGTGCGCGCCACATCCCAGGCCTGCGTCTTGCGCGTAACCACGAAGGCGCAGATCCCGACCATGACCACGTGATGGAGCGAGAAGACCTCGCCGCGCACGAGCTGGCTTTGCGGCAGGGCCGCCCCGAAGCCGAAGAGGGCGCGCAAGTAGGCGACCGCTGCGGCCCAGCTCTCGGCCCGGAACGGCACCCACGCCAGCAGCACGAAGAAGAAAGTGACCGCCATTTGCAGCGGCCGCGGCAGGAAGGACCACAGGCCGTCGCGCTTGGCGAAGCCGCGCTCGAGCGCCAGCCACATGCCGTGGTACGCGCCCCACAGCACGAACGGCCATCCGGCCCCGTGCCACAGGCCGCCGATGAGCATGACCAACCACAGGTTCAGCATCGAACGGCGCGCGCCGTAGCGGTTGCCGCCGAGGGGGAAGTAGAGATAGTCGCGCAGGAAGCTCGACAGCGACATGTGCCAGCGCTGCCAGAACTCGGTCATGCTGCGCGAGCGGTAGGGAGAATTGAAGTTGCGCGGGATCTCGAACCCGACCATGCGGCCGAGCCCCACCGCGATGTCCGAGTAGGCGGAGAAATCGAAGTAGATCTGGCCGGCGTAGGCCAGAAGGCCCCACCAGGCGGTCAAGGCGTCGGGCGCCTGGGCGGCGAACACCGCGTCCGCGATGCGGCCCATGGCATTGGCCAAGAGAATCTTCTTGCCGAAGCCGAGGATGAAGAGGGCCACGCCCGAGGCGAAGCGCTCGTAGGTGTGCTGGCGGTGGCCGAACTGATCGGCGATGGTGTTGTAGCGAACGATCGGGCCCGCAATGAGGTGCGGGTACAGGGCCACGAAGCAGGTGAAATCGGTGAGCCTCTGCGCCGGCGGCGCGGCGCCCCGGTACACGTCGACGGTGTAGCTGATGGTCTGGAAGGTGTAGAAGGAAATGCCGATGGGCAGGGTGATCTGGTAGATGCGGAAGCCCTGTTGCCCAAGCAGGTGCAAGAGCCCATTGGCGTTTTCTTGCGCGAACACGCCGTACTTGAAATAGCCGAGAAGCAACAGGCTGTTGATGATGGCCACCGTGAGCGTGCCCTTGCGCAGGCGGGGCGACGATGACGGTGCCGCGATGATGCGCGCGGCGTAGTAGTGGCACACCGTCGAGTACATCATCAGCAGCACGAACCACGGCCTGTCCCAGCCGTAGAAGACGTAGGCCGCCAGGGTTAAAAGCCCGTTCCGGTAGCGAAACGGCAGCACGTAGTACAGCAGCAGCAGCAGCGGCAGGAAGTAGAAGACGAAGATGTTGGAGGTGAAGACCATCTCGGTCTAGTGCCTCCGGTCGGAATTTCGGGCGCCTCTGACCGGAGGCACTAGTCGCGGCCTCGAAGGTGGGCGAGCAGGCGTTCCGACTCGGTCAGAAGCGGCTTCATTTGCCCCGGCACGCGCAGGGCCTTCTCGACCAGCGAGCTAGCCATGAGGACGGAGTCCGAGGCCCGGTACAAATCGGTTCGGAAGAGAAAACGACCCATGGTGCGCACGCGGGCCGGCGAGGCAGCTTCGGGTGGGCAGAATCTGGCCTGCACGCGGATGAGCAGTTTCTCTTCCCGCAAAGAGCCGGCGAAGTAGTAGATGCGTCGGTGCTCGGTTGCGAGGCACGCCAAAAGCGGCTCGGACAAGGGCGCTAGCAGGTGCGCGCGCAGAAGGCGCCGCTCGCCCGTTGCCATGATGGCAGGAAAGCGTGCGCAGTACACCGCGCCGAGCGCGTTCAGATCGGTTTCGGGCTGCACCTCGTAGAAGAGATCGCTCGGCCGTGGTTCGCAGCGCAACTCCTTGGCTTCTGCCCAGGCCGGGAAACCCTCGATGGCGCCGGTGCGCTCGACGTTCAAGTGTTCGGCAATCCCGGCCGGCATGGCGGGTAACTCGGGCAGCGGCTTTTCGAGAAAGGCCCGCGGGGTTTCCAGCTTGGCCCAGGTGCCGGCATGGCGGGTGATGAATCCGTGCGTGAGGTATGCCCATGCTCTGCGGCCGCGCGAAAGATCCTCGCGGCCCTGTATGGCCGATAGTTCGTCGTCGGGGATGGACTCATGGTCGAACAGGAACAGCCCTTCAACCAACTTGCGGCCGAAGACTCCCGTCCGCTGGCGAAAAATGAGATTGCAGCCCTCGTCGAACTCCTCCCAGCTTCGGCCGGCGGGCAACCCCAGTTCGACGCTGATCATGGAGAAGTGCAAGCGCTCGCCGGCTTCGCTGAGCACCGCGTTTTCCGACTGGCCGGCCAAGTCTGCCACGGCCTGCCATTGAAAGGCGCCCAATTGCTTGACGACCGCTTCCTCGGACAGCCGCCCCGGCACAAGATGGGGCATGCCCACATGCAAGCTGAACTCGCGCCAGGTCGCCTGGGTCATCGCGCGGCGCCGTCTGCCCGGACGTCGATTTCGCGTGCCAGCGCCTCGATGGTGCATAGCCTGCCGACGATGTCCATCTCCTGGATGCGCACGCCGAACTGGCGTTCGATCCCGGCCAAGAGCTCCGTGGCGCTGAGCGAATCGACGTAGCCACTATCGAGGAGGTGGGCGCGAATGTCGATGTCTCCCGGCGGAACGTGATCGCGCGAAATGCGCGAGACGCTCGCGCGCAGCCAGTCGACCGCAGAGTTTGAAGCCGGCGCTGCCTCCGGTTTGGCTGGCGCGGCAATAGGTTCGGGTTGCGGCTTGCTCTTTTTTGAAAACCACATGCTGAAGTACTCGACGAGACAAAGAATGCTATGTTTTGGCCGCGCAAGTCAACCGTCGCCCGCAATTACGCTGGCTCGGCTTGTTGCGTCCAGGCATCGATGAACGACTCGAACGACTCCAGGGATGACGCCGCAGTCACATCGCCCGGCAGCATCGGCTTGCACAGCTACGAGCCGGGCGCTCTCCGCTCCGCCCTCGACATCAAGCAGGGCGGTACCTTCAATTTGGGGGCCCTTCTCTGCGACCGGCACTGCTCGCAAGGGCGGGGCGAGCGCCTGGCCCTCATTTGGGAAAACCACGCCGGACTCCGCAAGAACTTCACGTTCGATGATTTGCGCCGGTACAGCAATGCCTGGGCGCATACGTTGGCCGAGCTTGGCGTCAAACCTGGCGACCGAGTGTGCTTGTTTGTCGACCGCGTCCCTGATCTCTATTTCGCGTTCCTGGGGATTCTCAAACTGGGCGCCGTGGCCCAGCCGCTGTTCTCCCAGTTCATGGCCGATGCGCTGGAAGTGCGACTGGCAGACGCCGACACCCGCGCCGTCATCACGACCGCCCGGCACCTGGAAAAGGTGCGCTCGGTTCGTGCCCGGTTGCCCTCGCTGGCATGGGTGATCCTCACCGACGTGAAGTCCGGCGCCCATCCGATGCTTGCCCAGGGCGAGGTTGTCATGACCGCGGAGGAAGCGCCGCCGGTCGAGTTCACGCCCTTTTCGGCCAACGAGGACACACCATCGCTCTTGCACTACACGTCGGGGACCACTGGCCGGCCCAAAGGCGCCCAGCACGTCCACGGATCGGTGCTATCCCAGTACGCGACCACGCGCCACGTTCTCGACCTGCGCCCCGACGACGTCTACTGGTGCACTGCAGATCCGGGCTGGGTCACGGGAACCTCGTACGGCATCATCGGCCCATGGGCTGTGGGCGCGACCCAGGCTATTTTCGAGGCCGGGTTTTCCGCCCAGCGTTGGTACGACTTCATCGCGCGCCATCGCGTGACGGTCTTCTACACCGCGCCAACGGCGATCCGCATGCTCATGAAGGCGCCGCCACCTACGCCGGATCAACTCGCGAGCCTTCGCCACATGTGCAGCGTAGGTGAGCCGCTCAATCCGGCTGCCGTGCTGTGGGCCGAGCGGGTCATGGGGCGGCCGTTTCACGACACCTATTGGCAGACCGAAACCGGCGCCATCATGATCTCGAATGTGCCTGGACTGCCCATCAAGCCTGGCTCCATGGGCAAGCCGGTGCCCGGTATTGCGGCCGCCATCCTGGATCAGCAGACTTTCCAACCGATCACCGTTCCTGGGAAGGTTGGGCTCATCGCCTTCCGGCCGCCCTGGCCCTCCATGTTTCGCGGCTACTTCAAGGCCGAGAAGACCTACCAAAGCAAGTTCGTGGGCGACTACTACTTGACTGGCGATCGCGGGAGCGTGGACAGCGACGGCTACTACTGGTTCGTGGGTCGCGATGACGACGTCATCAATACCGCAGGACACCTGGTGGGGCCGTTCGAGGTCGAGAGCGCTCTCTTGCGGCACCCGGCGGTGGCCGAGTCGGCAGCGGTGAGCAAGCCCGACCCGACCTATGGTGAGGTGGTCAAGGCGTTTATCGTCCTGCGCCCAGAACACACGGGCAGCGGCGAACTGAAACTCGACATCATGAATTTCGTGCGCAAGCATCTGTCGCCCCTGGCCATGCCGCACGCGATCGACTTCGTGGAAAAACTGCCCAAGACCCGCAGTGGCAAGATCGTCCGCCGCATGCTGCGCGCCCAGGAATGGGGCGAGCCGGTGGGCGATCTGTCGTCACTCGACGACTAGAAACGGCTAGGAAGCAAACCATGCCTGATGACCAGCAGATCGCACAGACCATCCTGAACTACATCGTTCGCGAATACGCCGATTCCTTGCAAGGCGCGCCCATCGATGCCAATTCGCCGCTCATTTCTTCAGGGCTCATCGACTCCCTCTCGATGGTCTCGATGAAGGCGTTCCTCGACCAAACCTATCGCCTGCGCATCCCCGACGCCGAGGCCAGCGCGGAGGCCTTCGACACCGTCGCTGGCATGGTCAAGATGTTGCGCAAGCTGGGCGTCTAGCGCGTGGGAAGCCGCCGAGCTTTGCTCGGCGCGAACCATCGCGGGAAGGTTTGGCGAGGCCGAGCGCAGCGAGGGGTGTGGAGGTGGGTGGGAAGGAGCCGAGTGCAGAGCTAACCTTCTCAGGGTTTCCATGTCAACGTCAGCGCCTCTCCAGGCGAGCGACCAGCGCGCGAGCTTCCGCGTCGTACGGATCGATCGCCAGGGCGCGACGGAGGAATTGCCGGGCCTTGCCGGGCTGGCTTTCGGAGACCGCGATCTCGGCCAGCAGAGCCAGGCTCCTCACATCGCGCGGGTCTTGCAGAAGTAGGATTTGCGCCAAGCTCTCGGCGGCGCGGTGCTCGCCGGCGACGAAATGCGCGCGCGCCCGCAGCTGGGCCGCCGGGAGCGAATCCAAGCCGGACAATACGTACTCGGCTTGCTGCGATTGTCCGAGCACGACGAGCAACCGCGCGAGATGAATGCGCGCGGCCTCGTACAGCGCCGCGTCTCCACCGAACCGTATGACGAGCCGCCGCAAGATCGCGTCGATGGTGGCACGTTCGCCAAGCGCCAGCGGCATGCCTTGGCGCAGGAATAGCACCTCCACACCGTCGGTCGAGATCAGCCGCCAATCGTGCGAGACAGCTAGGTGCCAAATCAGGCCGAGATAGCGATCGGGGTAGGCCGTGGTCAAAACGACGGCATTGAACTTTTCTCGAGCGTCGAGCACATCGAAGCGAGCGGGATCGTCGAAGAGAGAAAGATAGTCCGCGTATTCCTGCCCGGTGTGCAACACGAGCCGGGTGTCGATGTAGGGTATCGAGGCAGGGACCGTGAATGTCAGATAGCCACCATGCTGGTCGGCCGCAAAGATCGGGCCGGTTACGCCCCTTTCGGCGAGCAGGCGTGCCGCCTCGACGGGAAAGTGAAAGGGAGTCGGCGCCCCGAGGGCCGACTCGCGCTTCTGGACGAGTACGGCAAGGCCAAGCTCGGCGCCGAGTAGCAGGACCAGGACAGCGGCCGCACAGGATCTTCGCAGCCAAGGGCGGAACCAAGCTGCTCGCCGCGTCTGGTAGATCCGCCACATGCCGGGGGCCAACGCGATGGCAGCGACTGGGGCCGCGACCCAATAGAAGAGCGGAACGTTTCGATTCGCCATAAGCGCTAGGCCGACGAAGGCGACGAGAACGAACAGATGCGCGACATGAAATCGCGGGCGCACGATTGCGATGGCGGCAGCCAGACCCACGAGCACCCATTTGAAGTGCCCGATCCATTCGGGCGCGGATCGCTCCAGCAGAAAAGGTGGGATGTTCTCCGCAACCGCGGTGCTGAAGATGTTCGCATCGCCCGGTGTGATGCGCCGGAGCAGGCGCAGCGGAAGTAAGGTCGCGTCCAAGCCATAGGGCGATGCCAGGGAAGCCAGCAGGCAAAGCGCAAGTGCCAGCGCCAGTGGACGCAGGGAAATAGCCTCCGTGGATTCGAACGGCCAGCGACGGAATCCCCGCGACGAGAGCCAAACGCCGGCCAGGTACATCGCGACGAGAACGGGCCCGAGCGGAGCAAGTCCCTGACAGTTGCACCAGATCACTTGCACCAGCGGTAACGCAAGCCACCCTCGAGACGGGCGCACCTTTCCCGTGCGAAGTTGTTCCAGCACCAGGAGGAAGATGGCCAGACACACCAAGGTCACCAGCACTGGGCGCATCGGCAGCAGGTGACGGGAGAGCAGAAGCCCGCCGGTCAGCGCGACGGCACACGAAGCGCGCGCGATAGTCCCGCCGGCTCGCTCCGCTGTGCGGGTCAAGACCACGGCGCCCACGGCGACCAACACTGACTTCGCGATGGCGAGCCCCAGGAATCCGAACACCAGGTAGGTTGCGTAGGCGCCCAGCTGAAACAGCCAATGCACGTCGACCCACGGTCGGCCGGCCGCACTCAGGGTGAAGGGATCTACGTGAAGCAGCGCGTGCCGCCGCAGGATTTCGCGTCCTGCGGCCAGATGCCAGTAGATGTCGCCGTCGAAGATGGGGCCGAGTGCCACAAGGAAGGCTGAAGCAGCCACCGCGGCAAAGACCAACAGCCTGCCACCATCGTAGCGGTCATCTTTGGTAGCGGCGACGGGAGGCGAGGGGGCCGACAGGGAAGACATCCACAGGTGAACCCGAGGGCGGAACTACTTCCAGGGGAACCAGCCGTTGCTCTGCATCAGCGAGATCACGCGCGCGGCCCAGTCCTTCTGGCCCTGCATGTCGAAGTGGTGGTCATCCTGCATTTCGATGCTGTCGGTCGGAACCAGCACCAAATTCGAGATCTTGCCCGGAAGCGCCCGAACGAGCGGCATCATGAGCTGGCCTACGCTTCCAGTGGGAGCCAGAGAGCCGGTCGCGTTCTGCTCGTAGTCGCAGAACAGAACCGGCAGGTTGGGCTCGCCGAGGTCGGCACGAATATCGGAAACGATCTGCGCCACGCGATCCGGGAATGCAGGAACCAGATTCGAGGCCAGGTGTTCGCCGTCGGTGATTCCCAACATGATGACGATCGCTCCGAAGGTGACGTTGCCCTTGAGCTGTCCGGCCCACTTCATGAAGATGGGGTAGTAGGTGCCCGACTTCTGAAAATCCACGGTCGTTGCCGAGCCCTGGCCATAGCCAACGGAAATGAACTGGACGTCACTCGTCGAGGCGACCGCAGCGCGCGCCGAATGCAACATGGCCATGCCCGGACCCGCAAGGGTGATGTTACCCTCTGGCGCTGTCGGCTCCTTGGCGAGGGTGAAACTGCCCTTGTAGCTCCACAGCCCGTCCTCGGTATTGTAGAAGTAGGATTTCAAACTGGTTGGCGTGGAGGCCTGCCCGCGCATGTTCGAGTGGCCGAAGTGAATGATGACGACGGCCTTCTCCTTGGGAACGAACTTGCCGTTGATGGTAACGCCAGCGCCACTTGCCCCGCCGCTGCCGCCGCCCGTGCCGGATCCGCCGGCGCCTGCAGAGTTGCCTCCCGTGGCTACGACACCGCCACTTCCTAGGGTCTGCCCGCCAGAGCCAGTCGTCGTGCCACCGGTGCCAGATGTCCTTCCGCCGCTGCCCGTCGTCTGCCCGCCGCTGCCCGTCGTCTGCCCGCCGGCGCCCGTCGTCTGCCCGCCGCTGGCCGTCGTCTGCCCGCCGCCGGCCGTCGTCTGCCCGCCGCTGGCCGTCGTCTGCCCACCACTGGCCGTCGTCTGGCCACCGCCGCCGGTTGTTTGGCCGCCGCCGCTCGTCGTCTGCCCGCCACTTTCCGTGGTTTGCCCACCACTGCCGCCCGTCTGCCCGCCGCTGCTCGTTGTCTGACCCCCAGTTTCCTGGACTTGGCCCCCGGATCCACCGACATTGCTCTCACTGGTCGGGTGCGCCTTCAATCCGCAGGCAACGCCCAAGATGGCGGCAAGCGACAGTCCCACGACCTGCATGGACCAAGTCTTGACGCCTCGCCGTGAAGCGCACATGTCAATCATTTCTTCCCTCCAAGTGCCTACATCTCCAAGGAAGAATTCTCCGGACGTTCCACCCACGAAATTTCCGGACTCGACGTCCTCCAAGTGTGTGCATCTCCAAGGTAGACTCTATTTGAGAGTTAGGGGCTGCTCTGAGCCTTGATTGGTCAAACTATTGTCACACCGAGGATCGTCAGAACGGGGCCACTGCGATACCCAACGAAACCGTCCAGGGTTGCAGACGCCAAGTCGATCGTGGCTGCCCATTCTCGTCCTTGTCGATGCCATCGTACCCGTATGGGACGGAGGCGGCCACAAGCAAAGCGATCCAATCGGTGGACCATTCGAGGGAGAAGTTGCCAGCCACGCTGAAAAGTGGCGTCGTTTGGGCCGCGTCCTGATCCTTGTCGTGGCCTGTGAATCCGGTTGCTGAAAGTCCGAAAGCCGGCACCAGCGGGCCAAGAAAGTAGCCGGCGTATCCGTAGACGGTACCGCTTGGTGCGCGGTAGTTAGACACCTTGTTCTCCCCACCGCGCCAAGCCGCAGCGCCCCCGACCACAACCAGCCCCCAAACTTGGTCCAATGTCTGGTCGAGAATGAGCGATCCCGTTGGCTCTCCGAATCCGATCTGTTGGCTTTGATTGATGGGCGTCCCTCCTGGGGTGAACCGGGCGTCGTAGACTCCGGTCGGAAAACCGATGATAGCCGTCAGCAACAAGGAATTGATTTGACCCAACTTGCGCGTTCCAACCAGGCTGATGTCGCCGATCCCGCTGTTGGTGTAGTCGAGCGCCGGTACCCCTGAGCCGCCGATGTGGGTGGGATCCACGAGATACTTGTACACCACTGGCACGTTGACCCCGGCATTCCACTTCTCGCCGATGTCGGTGGTAATCAGCGTGTTGAAGAAGTAATTGTACTCAGGATAGCCAGGCTTACCGAGCTTCGTGTAGCTAACCTGTTCCTGCACGTTGAACAGGCCGCCAGTCACGTTGCGACCGATCCACTTGAGGCCAAGACTGGACCCACCGCCCGAGCCGGCCCCACATCCGCCGACGGTCTGCCAGCTTGCCAGCAGGGTGCCGGTTTCCTCGACGCGAACCACCAGGGCGGGATCTGGATTCGCTACGATGAACGTATCTCCAGGTGGGACAGAAGCCGCGTCCGGCTTCGCCACGCCCTGCACGACATTCAATCCACCAAGTCGCTCCGTCATTCGGGAAGCCTCCCGCCAGCGCCCCACCGCCGGGAAAAGCGCCACGACGAGCAACGCCGTGGCGAGCACGATCGAAACGTGGAAATGCTTCATGCGGCAGCGATCGCGGAACCGAGTTGCGAATCGACTGCCAGACTACCATGAAGCTTGGGCTGCCCACCAAAGAATCGGCGCCCGTTTGGACTCGGCTGGGCTCCTGGTCCGGCGAGCGCAGCCGTCGTCATGGACGTATCGTTGCCGCTGGGCTGGCGACTCGACTTCCCCAAGGCGCGGTGACGGGGTCAGGGTCCGCACTCGCTAGGCTGCACGCAGCCTTCGTAGCAACCGGGCGTGTACGAGAGCACATAGGGGCTATCGCAGCCTGGGGTCGCGATGGTGCAGCCGAAGCTGGTAGGGGCGGTGCAAGTCGCGGTAGCGCCGTCGGCGCAGGCGAGGAAGCGCATGCAGCAGCCTGCCGGCGCACAACCGCAGGCGCCGAGGCTCCTGAAGACGGAATGGCAATCGCCGCGCACGTCGCACTCGGCCTGGGTGGTCACCTGCGAACAGCTCGCGGCGTCGGCGTCGGCCGCGTCCTCCTGTGCGGCCGGGGCATCGCTGCTCGCGCACAAATCTCCTTCGCAACCAGCGTCGGGAGCCGGGCAAGCTACACCCGTGCAGACGACGCCGCAGCTCCCGGTGCCTGGCGTACAACCCGTGCACCACATCTGGCCCGCGGGACATGGGCCGGCATCGGCGCCGACCTCCGCGCCGGCCTCCGGCGGAGGCAGACATTGCTTGCTCGTGCATAGCCAGTTGCCTCCGCCCTGGCAGTAGCAGGTGTTGCAGCCATCGCCCTGCGGCTTCTGGCTGCCCACGGGATAGCCGGGGCCGCAGTTTGCGCCGTCGTCGGAATTCGGCGCGTCCAGCGCCGCGATGGCGTCGCGGGCGACGTCCCCGCCGTCCTTCGCGGTGCCCCCGGCACCCAGGGTGCCGCTACCGCCGGCACCGCCAAGGCCGCCGCCGGTGCCGCCAGCGTTCGCTCCTCCGCTCCCACCACCGGTTCCGGTGACGATGGTTCCCCCGCTGCCACCCAAGCCGGAAACGCCACCCGTGCCAGGGTATCCGCCCCCACCGCCCGTTCCTGCTCCGCCCGCGCCCTGGTCGGCGGCGCCGTCCCGCGCGCCCAGCACGGTATCCTTCGAGTTGCAGGCCACGATGGTCGCGGCGGCCAGTGCCAAGAGACCAAGACGTCCGAAGGTTCGCATGCCCTCCAGGTCCCTGCCCAGGTTGGAAAGGCGTATGCAAGGCGCGAAAAAGCTCATCATCCTCAATTCCTCCGTTCGAGTGTACGACCGATGGGCAGGCCCGCGCTTGAGCCGAGCTCTCACAAGTCACCTCTCAAGGGACAACGATACCACGTCCTGTCGTTCGCCAGCTCCTCATCCTCAGCCCTGCTTTTCGGTCGGTATGCGCAACCACCAGCTCCGGGGTGGACATCTCGATGATCGATGCACGCCGACGCTTGCCCACGGCTGCGCCTCCGCCAGCGCCGCGAAGGCGGTCATAGACGAAGTTGATCCACGATCCTTCGAAGAGCTTGTGTTCGAGCGAGATGTCGACGATACCTGATGACCGCAAGGGATCTAGCTATCGGAGGTGGCCGATGCGCGCGGATGTTTTTGTCTTGGTAATGTGCGGAATGGTTGACGCATCTTTGGCGGTCGGTTGCGGAGGCAGCGGCCTGAAGTTGAACGGTGGTTCTGGCGGAGCCGGGGGGACCACGAGCAGCCACGCCGAGAGCCCGGGGACTGGTGGAGTCACGACATCGGTCGGCGGCAGTGCCACGGTGGCATCTGGGTCCGGCGGCACCACGGCGGGAGGCGGCTTGCTTGGAACGACTGGCGGTGCGATGGGGAATGGTGGCGCAGTCGGAGGAGCCACCCACGTCACCCCTGGCGCGGGCGGGAACACCTCTGTGGGTGGACAAGGAGGCAACACCGCTCGGGGCGGATCGACGGGTCTGGGCGGCAGCACCTCTGCGGGAGGACAGGGAGGCAACACCGCTCGGGGCGGATCCACCGGTCTAGGTGGCAGCACGTCCGTGGGAGGACAGGGTGGCAACACCGCTCGGGGCGGATCGACCGGTCTGGGCGGCAGCACGTCCGTGGGAGGACAGGGCGGAACGTCGACCACCACCGCTCGGGGCGGATCGACTTCGCTAGGTGGGCAGGGCGGCGGAGGTACGGGTGGAGCCACGGGTGGAGGCCCGGGCGGAGGTACGGGTGGAGGCACGGAGCAGGTCGTTTCCTGTGCCACGGTCCCCACGTCCCCGGGAGGCCAGTGCTCGTGCAGCGGCTCGAGCTGCACTTGCGTTCCCAGCACGGATCCATCTACCTTCGGCACTTGCGAGTTTGCCTGCGGTTCTCCATCGCAACCCTGCGCGGTAGCTTGTCCCGCAGGTGGCTGTACGACGGAATGCGCCCCCAACACGACCTGCAATGTCGACTGCAAGAATCCGGGTGGTGGCTGTCAAACCTACTGCTATCCGGGCGCGACCTGCAACGTGGACTGCACCGAAACGGGCGGCTGCACGATGCCCTGTCAGGGCGCCACTTGCACGATAAGCAGCTGCACGGGCGGGTGTGCGCTGGCGTGTACTGGCGACAACGCCCAATGCAGCGTGGATGCGTGCACGGGTGGAGGATGCTCGATCAGTACCTGCACCGCGGGCAACAAGTGCGACATCGGTTCCTGCGAAGGCGGCTGCTACATGGTGTGCGAAGGCGCCAACGCCACCTGCAGACTGGGTTCATGTTCGGGGGGCGGATGTTCCATCGATGAGTGTGGACCAGGTGCCAGTTGCATCGTCGACAATTGCCAGATTGCGTGTTTCATCGACCACTGCTCAGCCGGAGCTACCTGCGTAATCGAGAGTTGTGCCAACGGTCCCTGCAGTATCCAGTGCGCCACGGGAGCCACTTGCATCATCCGCGACTGCCCGACCGGGGGTTGCACGATCGGATGCCAAGACGGTGCGACGTGCACCATCGAGAGCTGCACTCCAACCCCCGACCATCCCTGCGACGCTCACGCGGCGTACATCCCGCCTGTGACCAATCCCTGAGCCCATCGCGAGGACAGCATCATGTGCCGCAAGATTCCGCGCGGGCTCGGTCACAGCCCACCGTGGAACCGACCAAAACCACGGGCGAGCATGATCGACATGGCCACGACACCCGCACCGAGGACGACCACGTGCTTCGTGTTGCGCAGATCGAACTTCCCGACGCGGCACACGAGCAGGTAGCCGATGGCCAGGTTGAGCAGGCCCCACAGGACGTTGACCGTCGACGACGACAGACCTTGTCCTGGCGGCGATGCAAACGGGCTTTGGAAGGCGTGACCAGAAATTCCGTTGCCGAGGTGCGGGAGCGAGTTCGCAAGAAAGGCTCCGCCAAAAAAGTACGCCACGTAGTGATACCAGCGCATTGCTGCCTCCATTCTCGACCGCCACTTTCCCGCGGGGGTTGGTGAGTGTCAAGGCGACCATGGAGATCCCCAGGGCGACGTCATGTCTGGCGCCATCAAGGTCGTTCCCTAAGCCTAGTACGCCGGGCCCGTGAAAGCACACGGCAAGGGTGCACTCGCGCTTGCACCGGCTAGACTGCACGGGACGAGGAGGAGTCATGAGCAACCTGGGCAAGAACCTGATCGCGAAGCTCCTGATGACCAGCGCACCACCCGCCGTGGTGCTGGTGCGCCTCATCGTGGGAGCCGTGTTCCTTTCCGAAGGCATCCAGAAGTTTCTCTTCCCGACTGCGCTCGGGGTTGGTCGCTTCGCCAAGATTGGCATTCCTTGGCCGGAGCTGAGCGCGCCCTTTGTCGGGGTCTTCGAGGTGAGCTGTGGTCTGCTGATCATCCTCGGCCTCGCTACCCGGCTCGCCGCGATCCCGCTCATCATCGATATGCTCGTTGCCATCGCGACCACGAAGATCCCGATGCTAATCAAGAGCGGGCTCTGGAGCACCGCCCACGAGGCCCGGACCGATTGGTCGATGGTCCTGGGTGCAGTCTTCCTCCTCATCGTGGGTGGCGGCGCCTGGTCGCTCGATGCGTGGTTTGCGCGACGAGAGCCCGGGCGCTGACGCGACGAACGGCATTTGTGGGCTAGTCCGAGGCCGGCCAGCGGCTCCGGATGTACCGTTAGTCGATTCTTGTCGAGGAATCCTCGCCAGCGATTCGCGTGCAGCGAATGGCTGGCGAACGCGCCGGCCAGGCCCTCCAATCATCAGGTCGAGCCTGGGAGGACGATATCTGACCGTGTCAGCACGAGTTAGAGCGCGTCTGCCCGGCAGTGCTACAATCAAACCGGGCTGCTTTCACACAACCACGACAGGAACCCTAACGAGGTCGAAGCTCATCGGCGCAATGGTCGGTTGACTGCATAACCCGGATCTACACGGAATCGGAACAAGCTCGGAGGGATCTCGTTCATGAAGTCGACACTATATGTTGGAATACCGGTCGGGATACTAACGGCGATAGTCGGAGCTTGTGGCGCCGGTTCGATATCGCAAACGCCGCCAGCGGACGCGAGCTCCAGCGGAGGCTTCGGTGGTGCTCAAGCATCTGGTGGCTCTGCAAACGGCGGGGCTGACGTCGGTACAGGAGGCGCGCTTGGTTTGGGAGGAGCCAAGTTCGGCGCAGGCGGGGTATCAAGCACTGGTGGCGCAACCAACACAGGTGGCACGACGAGCGACGGTGGCTCGAAAGGAGCTGGCGGATCGAGTTCTGGGGGTGGAACAGGCAAGTTGCTTTTCGTGGGGGACTTCGAAACGGGTGACTTGTCGCAGTGGAACTACATTGAGCGCTGTGCTGCCGATCGAGTGACCGTGTACTCGAGTTCCAATTTGCCCTCGGGTGCCCCTGCGCCAAGAGAAGGTAAGTACGCAGTCCATGTTCACGTGCTCGATAGCGACGTAGCGCCATGCACGTCGACCGACAACCCGCGTGCGGAAATGGATACGGTGGAGACGTTGTTCAAGCCAGGTGACGAAGCATGGGAGTTCTGGTCAATCTACGTCCCAGACACGCATCCGCAGCCAAAGTGCGGAACATGTTCGAGCGGGGCATGGTTTGCTTTTCAAGAAGACTATGGGGCGCCCTGGGACGGCTCGCCATCGATCGGCTGGTTCTTCGATTTCGTCGATAGCCCAAATCACTTCACGATGGATCGCGGCGACCAATACGGACACGACCAACCCTGGATAGGCGCGATGGTAACCGGGAGCTGGGTGGACTTTCTGGTGCACAAGAAGTTTGCCAACGCTGACGATGGCTCAGGGTTCGTCGAGGCCTGGGTGAACGGAAGTCCCATTACATTCAGCACCTGCAATTGCGCGAGGTTATCGACGCAAACCATGCATTCGACGCAAAAAAGCCTTGGATTTTACCTTACGGCGTATCGCGCCGCAGGCCTGTTCGACTCGTTCGACGTTTACTACGACGCCGTTCGCATCGGTACGACCCGCGATGCCGTCGAGTTACCACGCCCGTGACGTTCCCGTACTATCCAACAAACATAGTCGAGCTTGCGTTGCAGTCGGTCGTTGATCGCCGAGGCGATCATCACGATGAGGAACTACAGCGCTGCGGGCAACATCGCGTGGTACCCTGCCCACTCAAGCCTGCCTTTCCAAGATCCATATCCCCTCGAATTCATGCGAGAATCGCCGCGATCATTTTCCGGACACTACGGGGCCAGGGACACCAGAACGAACGCAACAAGGAGTCCTTTTCGCTTCATCGTGCTACCTGCCACGCAAAACCTGCCATCGCGTGAGGAACTTGCCCGCTATTATTACGCCGTCCCGGTCCGGCCAGGCGACTGATCCGGCCGGGTAAGACGCGACGGTCCACAAGAGGTGGACGGACCTCGGCCACGTTCCTCAAAAACCGATGCAGATCGAGGACCGGGCCACGACGGCTCCCTGGTCGCCAGCTACTGGCGATGGAGGTTCGCGATCATCTTCAGGTTGTCGTAGTCGGTCGCAACCTGACTTTCGGTCAGCTGGGTGCCTGAAACGCAGTAGTCCATCGAGGCGCTGCCGTCGGTGTACTGGATCGTGTGGCCGGAGGCCGTGTACCCCGTAACGCCGCTCGAGGTCTGCTCGCCTTTTACGGCGCAGTGGCAGGCCCCGCCGCCGAAGCTGCACACGGCGCTGGAGTAATTGCCGCTGGTGAGCAATTGCTGTTGCAGGAGGTCGCACAGGGTGGTGTCCAGCGTCACCGCGCTGCCGACCATGGCACTGGCACACGCCGAAGTGTAGTCCATCGCCATGCTCATCGTGACCGTGAGATCGGCGGTTTCGTAGCCGCCCGCGTAGGTGATCGTGCCGCTGGGATTCTCGAAGGCGAAGGACTTGAGAGCTCCGCTGCAGGCGGACGGCAGGCCCAAGCCGCCGCTCACGGCCGCGACGACGTCGCCGGCGATGCACATGGAATCGATGGCCCATGTCCCTTCGATGTCGCCGCCACAGGGGGCGAGCCCGCTGCAAACGCCTCCACTACCGCTTCCTCCCCCGCAACCAATCCCCATCATGGTCATCAACACGCCAAGGCCAAGCCGAATACCCGTTCGTCTTCTCATGCCTCGATGATGCTCCCGTCAGGAACCACCGTCTAGAGTCCTCGCGTCCCGTCTGGTTCGCGGGTTACCGCCCAGGATGATGGCGCCCTCCTTGCTCATCGGATTGTATCCTGAGCTGGGGTAGGGGCCAGGGCGCTGTCCGTCGAACGCCTTTGTCAGGCTGCCGGACTACGCATTGCCGACTTTGATGGCCCAGTGATTTGCGCCTGCCTTGTCGCCCTTCACCATGGCCGTGACGTACTTGTAGGTCACTGACGTGTTGTTGTTGGGGTCTGAGTCCCCGGCATGCTCGGGTGAGCTTTGTGCGTCCCGGACTCGCCCGCGTTTCTGATTCTCCCCCTCGCGTCGCCGACGGCATTCGCTCGGCGCGCTGGATCCTGGCGGTGATGGCCATCGCGCTCTGGGCCGCCGCTGCGGGCCTCGGCACCGTGTCCATGCGGCAGTCGCAGGATCGGCTGTCCGAGTGCCTGAGCAAGACCATCGCCTTCGCCGGCAACGTCGACTTGGCCCGCGACGCCCAGGTTCACTTCAAGCGCCAGGTGCAGGAATGGAAGGACGTGCTCCTGCGCGGCCACAAACCTGCCGACTACGCCAAGTACTGGTCGCTCTACCTCCCTGGACGAGCACGGGCAACACGTTCGGCAAGCTCACGTGCGACCTGGCCATTCGAAACCGAGCTAGGGACGGTTCGGGATGTCGCTGACGGTCAGGCGGAGCGCACTGCGCGTGCCCGCGGCGGCGGTGCGATCGGGCACGCACCGCTCAGACGAGGAAGTCGAACATCTGGACGCGGGTGAGGTAACCTTCGAGCACAGTGGCGAACGCGTCGAGGAGGAGGTCGAGAACGATCACGATCCGGTCCCCCTGCACGCGGAGGATGCGACCCGAGACGGGGATCTCGGGGCCGGCCAGGACGAGAACGCCCGAGATCTCGTCGTTGGGCTTGGGCAGCGTGCCAGTGAGACGCACGTTGAGGTGGGTGCGCGAAAGCTCGACGACCCGGGCGACGCGGCCGTCGCCGAGGCGAAGGTTGGCCGCGAGCGCGGCCGGGGGCTCGACGCGGTAGTTGGCGCGGCGGTTCTGCTGGATCAGGCCTTCGAGCGCGTCGTGGACGCGGCCGGAGATCGGTGAGTCCGGGCTCTCGAGGATGAAGTCACGCAGGTGCTTCATCGTCTTCTGGGTCGTGATGATGTGCTCGCGCATCTCGGCGGTGCGCCGCTGGTCGTGGGCGATCTTGTCCGCGGCGGAGTTGAGCAGGGTCCGGTAGAAGGCGAGGCCGAGGTCGGGAGTGCGGGAGCAGAAGTCGTGCAGGCGTGCCGAGTCGACACGGCGAAGGACCGCGCCTGGCCCGACCACGGCGCGCGAGTGGCGGCTCGCGCCGGTCGTCGCACCCAGCTCGCCGACGATGCAGGGCGGCCGCAGGAGATAGACCTCGTCGTGCTCGTCCTGGCGCAGCGAGAGCTCGCCGGCGACGAGGATGTAGAATGCGTCCGCGGCCTCTCCCTCGGCGAAAAGGACGTCGCCCTCGCTGGCGACGACGGGCTCGAAGAGATCGGTCAGGCGCTGGATGTCAGCGTCGGTGAAATCGCGGAACAGATGGATGCCGCGCAATTCCGCTGGGCCGATTCCGATCCCTTGAGTCATGGAGGCGATGAAGATAGCACGGCACGAGCATCGCGGGCGGCACCGCGCTCACGGGCATGCCTGTGGACGCGCCTACCCTCAAAGCTCGCACGCCGGTCATAGCGGGCCGACGACAGAGCCGTCGAACCACCGAACCTGATACGTGCAACTGCCGTCGTCTCCGCAGGTGAAGAGGGTTAGGAACACCTCGTTGGCAGAGCTCCCCCAGAGGTCTTCGTAGACCCCGCGATTCTTGGTCGTGTCGAGGGTGATCATCAGCGTTCCGTCCCATTCAGCGAACGTCGTTGCAGTGAGGACGAACAGCTTGCCCTCGCTGCCCCACAGCTTGATAATGCCGTGGCTGTCTTCCGAAAACGAGGCTCGCAGCGACCACCCTGCGCCGTCGTAGTGATAAAGGCGCCCGTCCTCGGTGCCAACCCAAATGTCGGTGCTGCCGAATCCCCAAGCGGCGGTGTAGCCGATGGTCGGCAGCCCGGTCTGCAGTACGGGCGTGCCTTCGGCCCTGAGGAGAAAGACGCTCCCTTCGAGGGTCACGACAGCCATGGCCGACGAGTCTGCCCAAAGCGCGTAGGCAAAGACATCGACTCCGTCTACGGCCGGCAATGGATCGCCGAGCTGGGTCCAAAGACTGCCGTCGAAGCGCAGGATGCGATCCGAATAGACCGCGTATGCCAGGTCCGCGCGCACCGGCATGACGTCGGCGATGTATTTGGCCGCACCACTGCAACGTGCGCCGTCACTGTCCACGGCGTGGATGGAACAAGGCAGAAACCCATAAGCGAGCAGCATCCCATCGGTGAATCCCTTGAGACCGATACGACCGGGCCCGGAGGTCATCGTGGTTCCTTCCGGCCAGGTGTAGGCGGTTTGCCATCCGCTTCCTAGGTTGCTCCACACCACCGGTGGATCGTTGTCGTAACGGACGAGCAGGAAGACGCCACGATCGTCGCTCCAGACGCTTATCACGAGCGGCGTCACGGTGCCCATGGGTTGAGCGAACGGCTGATAGCTGCTTCGCCACAGAGGTTTGACGGACGAACCATCTGTTGCGCCCGAGTCTGTCGCTGCGTCGGCCACGTCGACATGCAGGCCGGCATCGCCCCGGCCCGCGTCCGCGCCGCCACCGCCGCCGAGGCCACCCGTCCCTCTACCACCACTCGTGCCACCGCTCACGACACCTCCGCTGCCGGCTCCTCCGAAGATTGTGCCGCCTCGGCCGCCAATCGCCGCAGAGCCACCCCCGGCCGGGATACCGCTGCCCGCACCACCCGTGACGCTTGCGCCGGTTCCGCCGATGGGCACGACGGCTCCGCCGATTCCACCCGTCGTCGCGCCGCCTCTTCCAGCACCACCACTTTCGCCGCTGCCGATGCTGTCCGTCGACGGTGTTCCCGGCTTGCCAGCGATACCGCCGATGGACAGAGTGGTTCGACCGCCGCAGCCATAGCCGCCAAGCCCCAGGGCCATCGGGATGCCGAGCAAACCAATCAAGTAGCCGTGTTGTTCACGCATCCGTGTCGCCCTTCGCATCGTCGTGTCCTAGAACGCGTGAAATTCGACGCCGTCAAACCAGAGCATGAAGGCGGTCCCGCAGACATAGTTCTTGTAGGTCGAATCTCGCACGGGAATGAAGACCTCCTTGGCCGATCGGCCCCAGAATCTTCCGACACTGCCGGCGACGTTGTAGATGCCAACGTCAGCGGGCGGCTCGAGCAGTATCTCGACGCCCGAGCCATTCCATCGTCCGAATTCCGCGGCGGTGGAGAAGTAGAGGATGCCGGAGTCGCCCCAGAGCTGTCGGATCCCGCCCGGTGCCCTCGACCCGGTGTCGTGGGCCTGCCACTTGCTCCCGTCGAAATGTACGAGCTGGCCGCCACCGTTTCCAAGCCAAATGTCGGTCGAGCTAAAGCCCCACACAGCCGAGTAGTCCCCGGCAGGAACGCTCGCAACCGGGGCAAGTTGGCCGTCCGTCGGTCCTATCAAGACCGTCTGATCCGGGCCGACCGCGACGACGATCTTGTCATCCGCCCACGTGGCCATCAGCAGGCTGCTGCCCTCTCCGACCATCGACCAATTGCCGCCGGCATACTTCAGCAGTTGCGTACCGCTCACGACATACGCCCGATCGACACCAGAAGCGTCTTTGCCCGCAGCGAACAACCCAAATGATTGCAACAACGTCTTCTGAAAAACCCAACCGTTCTGGTCGAGGAAAGCCAGCCCGTCTTGATCCCCGAGCTCTCCCGTGACCAGCAGCGAGCCACCCGGAAAGCCGCCCCACAGCCGCACGCCGCGGGTCCCATCGGATGCGAAACGATAGTAGAGCTGCCATCCCGAACCGGCGTTGAGCTGCACCGACGTGTCTTGCCCATCGCTGCGGGAGGACGCCAGCAGGGCAAAGACCCCGCGTTCATCGGCCCACACATCGATCGCCGAATCTGATCCCTGATTGGTATCGCAGATGGGGGTCGTGCTTTGCTGCCAGCCGGGCGTTGCGAGCGGGGCCGTGAAGGGCGGCGTCCACACGGCCGGACGTTCGATGAGCGGCGCGGTGCTCGACCCGCCGCCCACATGGGTACCTCCCGAACCGGTGTTCGAATCCCCCTGCCCCGCCAAGCTGTGTACCACCGGTGCCGACTACCACCCGTCCGCCGATGCCGCCCGCGGCCGTCATGGCGCCGGATTGTCCGCCAATGCCCGCGCTGTTGCCGGCGCCTCCGGCGGGATTGCCGCCTTGGCCACCATAGGCCGAGCCGCCACCACCGCCTGCGCCTCCATCGGCCAAGCTGTCGCCCGCCGTGCCTCCCACACCAGGGCTGTCACCGCCGTCGACGAAACCGTGTGCGCCTGCTCCACCGGCATCTTGCTTGCCCGTGTGCATGGCTCTTTTGCAGCCCACAATACAGAGCCCCGCGACGATGAGAGCGGCCGAGGCCGAGGACGGAAAGAAAGAGCGGCGAGGTTTCATGTTCTTGCTCAAATCACTTCGCTGGCTAACCTGGGATTCGCTCTCGTGTCCATAGGCGAATCGAAGGGGTTTTTTGAGCGTCGGAGAACCTTGCCGAGAGGGAGCATGGCAATCTCGATCGGGTCCGGGGAGCGCGCCGGGGCGGCTTTTGCCACCGTTTCCGGGTCCTGGGGGGCTGTCTGGATCACGCGGGGCAGTCTACTCCATCCCGCCCTGGTCGACGTGGCGTCAGACGAGCCAGTGTCCGCCCTCACCACGAGATTGCGAGGGAGGCGGTCGCGCGGGAAAGGGAGCGAGCGCCTGGGCGACGGGCGCGGCGAAGCTGCGTGGGGTAGGGGCAGGGCGGGTAGGCCTAAGGTTCCGAAGGAGCAGGGCAGACCCATGGCAGACAGGATTTTCTCGATGTGGCACATCGGCCAGGACGTGGTCGAGCAGAGTCAACGCTCCCGCGTTCATCCGCCGTCCGCCACAGCTTGGGCAGGACCCGCGACCTTTACAGCTCCAGGCCACAACATAGCGCCGGTGGCAGGTGGGGCAGAAAAGTTGTGCTCGTAGGTGACAAAGCTGGGCAGGGTGCGGCCGTCGGACTTGTCGGCTCACGCTTGCTCGAAGGTGAGCAGGTGCTGCCCACGCCCCGCCGCTCCCGTTACATGCCTCCTCGTCCCTCCAGCAGCATCTGATCGGGGGTGGCTTCCTCGCCGGGGGGAGCGGCGGTCTCGGTGGGCTCGGTGCCTTCGAGGAAGACCTCCTCGATGCTGTCGCCGCCGGGGGCGGGGAGAAGGCCGGTGGCCGGGTCGATGCGCGCGACCACGACGCCGGGGGGTTGGGCGAAGTCGGTCACGGGCTTTCCGGCCAGGGCCTTGGTCATGAAGTCGAGCCAGATGGGCAGGGCGGCGTGCGCGCCTTCCTCGCCGTGGCCGAGCACGCGGCGTTCGTCGAAGCCGACCCATACCCCGGCTAGCAGGGTGGGGGTGAAGCCGACGAACCAGGCGTCTCGGTTGTCGTCGGTGGTGCCGGTCTTGCCGGCGGCCGGGCGTTGCAACTTTGAGGCGGCGCTGCGCGCGGTGCCCGAGTCGATCACGCCGCGCAGAAGCGAAACCATGACGTACGCGGTGCCGGCAGCGCAGGACCGCGGCCGGCCTCACCCGGTCCCAGCGGCCGGGCAACCCCTGGTCCGCGAGCCACTGGCCCACGCAAAGCGCGGCGTCCACCAACTCCGATGTGGCTTCGTTCACCAAGAGTTGAACTTGACCGTGTGCCGGGCACAGGTTGAACATGTTGCTGAAAGCGAGGCTGGCCGCCCGATCGATTAGCCCATCCTTCTACAGCCACTCGACGCGCCACCGTTACCATGTCGAAGAAGAAACCTCTCAAGAGAAAACCGCGAAAGAGCGAGCTTGCTGAGAAGAGGCAATCTCGCCTGTCCGTGGCATTGGAACAGGATGCGAACCTTCGAGAAGAGCTTGCTCTCCAGCTCGATGCTTTCAGGCAAAAATTCGGCCACGACCCTGCTCCAGGCGATCCCATCTTCTTCGATCCCGAAAAAGATGAGCCGACGCTAATGTCGGAAGATGCGCATTGCGCCATAAACGCTGAACTGATTGAAGGTCTGGTTAAAATTGGTCGTCCCGAGTTTGGGTACGCCTACGCCAGGTCTGGCTACTTGGTGGGCGAGGACAACCAAGATCTCATTCCGAAGGAAGGGCTGCGCGTCTGGCACGGAGCGATACGGGAATGGTCCGAGATGAGCGCAGCCGACCGCGCGACGGCCATCCAGGGCTTGGTTGCGCGCCGTCGGCAATGACCTGGCCCCCCGAAGACCGTGTCAGGTTGGACGGAAGCCACAATGTTCAAACAAGAACGCCACGACCTGGCTGCGGCCGCAGTCCGATCGGCAGTGGCATGGTCTTCGCAATGTCATTTGCCCATGCGACCTGACGACCGAGATTCCAACCAAGGTGCTACGATCATTCCACTTGCGCGGCCGAGAACCGGCCCTGCCCGCCAGGTTTCGGACAGCCCTCCGCGCTTGCTCGACCGCGTGCGCGCCGGCCTGCGTGCCCGGCACTACAGTAGGCGCACCGAGAAGGCCTATGTCGGCTGGACCTACAGGCCCTTGCAGCTGAACGGCAAGGCGTTAGCCGAACGTTTCGGCGTTCCGTGGGAGGCGGTGACGAACAGAACGGGAGCCGACACGTCGAGTCCCCTTGACTCCTCCATGGGTTATACCCCATACTAGTGCATGCGATGGCAACGGTGGTCGAAGGCGACTTCGAATGGGACTCGGACAAGGCTGCCTCCAACCTCAGGAAGCACGGCGTATCATTTCCTGAAGCCGCCACCGTCTTCGCGGATCCGTTCGCGGTCTATCTCGATGACGGGTCCGGAATCACTCGGACGGTGGTCATCGGGACATCGTTGCGCGAGCGGCTACTGGTCGTCGTCCACGTCGAGCGAGGAAGTCGAGATCGGATCATCAGCGCTCGAACGGCGTCGACGGCCGAGCGGCAAGTCTACGAAACAGGAGGCGATTCATGAGCACTGCAGCCAAGCGGCGAGTTGAAACGCAGGAGGAGCCCGTTCGTGTCCTGGGGCGCGGGCTGCGAGCCCAGCGCGGTGTTCACCTGACACTCCGGATCCTTCGGGAAGCAGCAGGCAAGACGCAGGTGGATGTCACCGATACGTCCGGAATGGACCAGGGCGATATTTCCCGCTTGGAAGCCCGGGCGAGCTTCGGCGATTGCCAAGTATCGACGCTTCAGCGGTATCTCGCAGCGATCGGCGGACGGCTTGAACTAGTCGCCAGCTTCGGTGACAAGAAGATCATCATCGCAGGCGTGGAAACAGCGGCCGCGGGTACGTCGGCTAACAAGCCGTTGAAGCGCTCGTACGGAGTGCAAGCAAAAAGAACAGGGACTGATCGGGCTGCTGTGGGCACACGGGATCCGTTCCGCGAGAAGAGAAAGCGGCAATAGGGAGCACGTGCGCGGGTCGGGTGGAGCGGGCGAGGGATCCGGAGGCAATCGGCCTGGGTAAACGAAACGCTCCAGTAGGATGTCCGCAGGTCACGGCACCGAGTCAGCTGGCAACGGAGATTGAGTCAGGTCGAAGATCCTCAGGGTGCCTCGAAACAGACGCCACTCTTGCACAAGGCAGAGATAGGCCTTCAACAGAAGGTCACACACGTTCAAAGCATTCGTTAACTGGGGTTGGTTGCTCCTTTCCTGCAAATCGGGTCTGACCAAGGGGACAGGTCAGGTCAAAGGTCCGCGGGGTGCCTCGAGACTGACGGCGCTCTTGCACGAGGCAGAGATACGATTCAACGGAAGGTCACCCCTCGGAAATCAAGAATGTTCAACATGGGTTTGCCGAAGACCACCATGGCTACGTCGCCACCTGCAAACGGCGGGTGTCGAAGAGCTTGCTGCTGTCGAAGGTCCCGCCACGGCCGACGTAGTACAGCCCCTTGGCCATCTTACGCATCAGGGCCACCGCGGCCCGCGAGGCGCGGCCACCGTCGCGCCGCTTTTTGCGCTGGTACCAGGCGTTGGCGATGGGATCCTTCTGAATCCAACGGAAAATGGCGAGCCACAGGAGCTGGCGTACCCGGGACGGGCCACGTTTGGTGATCTTGATCTGGCCGTGCATGGTGCCGCTGCTCTTCTCTTTCAGGTTGAGCCCCATGGCCTTCAGAAAAGCGCGCGTACAGTGGTACGACCTGGCATCGCCAACCTCGGCGAAGATGGCGGCAGCGGTGGTGGGACCGACGACTGGGGCAAGCGTGGCGGCGGGCGTGGTGGCGGCGAGCTGTGCGACCTTGGTCTTCGCCGTAGCGAAGGCGCGGTGGGCGTGATAGGCCTCCTCCGCGATGGCCATCAGGGCGTCGCGTTCGAGGCCCACCAGCGGAATGCCGACGGAGGTCTTGGCCGAGGCGACCACGGCGGCAATTGTGTCCTCCTCAAGGAGCCTGTGACTGATCCCGCGAAGCAGCTTGGTCGCCTGGTCTGGGGCGGCGGCGACATCCACGGGACCGCCGATGCGCGCAAGCACAGCCATGAGGCAGGACGAAGTCAAGTCAAGCAGGGCTGGCAACTCTGGCCAGTGGCGAGCCAGCCAGCTCTCCAGGCGATTCACGAGCTGCAGGTAGCGCTCCTGGTGGAGATCCATGATGGCCAGGGCCGCCCGGAGCTGCCGGCGTTCTGGAACCTCCTCAGGCAGGCGGGTGGACAGGCCGTCGGCGTGCAGCCTGGCGATGATGGCGGCCGACTTGGCGTCGTGAAGACTGGGCACGCCGTCGAAGATTTCCTTGGCATCGTAGGTACGCTTGCCGCTGACCATGAACACCGGGAAGCCGTCCTTTTCGAGTTGGTGGCGAAGCACATCGCCGTAGGTGCCGGAAGGCTCCATGACGGCTTCGACGGTGACGCCAGCGACACAGAAGCCCCGCAGGATGGAGAGTACGGTGGGGTTCTGCTCGGGAGCCTTCCAGCAGATGGTCTGCAGTACGTGCCCGTCGGCAGCGGCCAGGGCCGCGACCATGTCGACCTTGGCGACATCGATGGCAAAGACCAGCTTGCCGCCCAGGTCGGCGTGCGAAATGGTCTGGGGCTGAAAATCGTTGACGGGCATTCTGCGATAGATACGCTTCTTCATGATGGGGATGACCTCCTTCGTCGGGTTTTGCGACTTCGACATTTTGGGGCGTCCCCGTCCTTTTTGCTCAACTACCTTTAGCTGACTGATGGTCGGCCGAAGACGGCCGCCCACCGCTTAACGGCAGGACGTTGGCCAGACAGGAGGAAAAGGTGACGCCAGAACGGGTATCGGCCTACAAGGACAACCTCATCGAAGGATGCGTATCCGCAGTCCGAGCAGGTGGAACTACAGCTGCTCCGCCCAGTATCATCTATCACCTCACGGATGGTGACTCTCTTCTGAGCATTGTCCGCAACCGCTGCCTCTGGGCTTCCCTTGCCACAACACTGAACGATTCGCTTGAGGTCCGCTACGGCCTGGATCTGGCTGTAGCCGTGCTCCAAGAGAGAATCAAGCGCGGTACCACGTGGTACGATTCCTTTCTCCTGGAGTATCTCCTGGACTCGTCAGTTCCTCCCAAGCAAGCTCAGGCCGAATTGGCCCCATACGTGGTCTCGTTCTGCGGGCGGCCGGGAAAGAGCGGGCAGTGGCTGCATTACGGGCGTTCAGGTCACGGTGTGGCGCTCGGCTTTTCTTCTTCTATCGCCCCGGCAGTTCACTACGATCTCTTCAGAGTCGACTACACGCGGCAATCGCAAGAAGAAAGCATGCTGCGTTTGTTCCAGGTCGGCGCCTCAGCGCTCGAGGCTGGGGGGACACACCTTACGGCCGAAGAACAAACCAGCACCGCTAGGATGACAGCATACTTCGTCTCCATGTACACCCGGATGCTGGCCGTGGTTCTGAAGCACCCTTCATTTGAAGACGAAGACGAGTGGCGGATGGTGGCACATGACATTTCGAGAAATGGCCAGAGTCTCACAAAGGTGACTCGCAATGGGCCGGTCAAGTTCCGGATGTCTGGCGAGAGAATCATTCCGTATGAAGAGTTGAACTTCGGAGCTGGGGGGGCGGGGTTGCTCAAGGAGGTGATCCTAGGTCATGCCTCTGCCCTCTCAGCGGACGCGGTCCGTCTTCTCGCCGTTGATAACGGCGACGATGTTGTCGTCACCCGCTCGGAGGTGCCGGTAAGGTGAAATGCTGGCCAACAAGCCGTTGCAGCAGTCGGTCGGCCGCAGACGGCCGCCCGCTGCTGAACGGCAAAGCGTTCGGCGGACAGGCGCTGATCAGGCAGCTTCATTCCGAAGGTCGAAAACCCTGCCCACCGCGGGGGCGGCCGATCCCTTGCGAAGAACCTCCCGAGCGTGTGCCAGCAGTTCCACCATCCCGGGGTGGAGAAGCGTCTCGCCGCATCGAGAGCAGACGTCTGCGACGACGTTCACCAGGGCGACATCCGTTCCCTCCCTGACACTTCGTTCAACCTGGCGGGCAGAATCGAGATCTCCCCCGCATCGAGGGCATGCTGTGAGTCCTTGCGCTTTCATCGTTTCACCCTTGTGCGAAAGTCAGCTGTCCACCGTGCCGGATCGGGCCGGTAAACGGTGACTAGAACAGCGTACCACGACGTGCGGTCGAAGGCCCACACGGCGTGAACCGCCGCGTCGTCCGGAGTTCGGCCAAGAACCAGACATGCCGGAAACGGGAAGGCATTTGGGTAGTCTTCGATGACCTCGCCTGCAAGCGTAGCGCTCAAGATGTCCCGCTCGCCCAGCGCATCGGCAAGCATCTCGTCCACCGCGTGCCCAGAGATCCGATACTGACGGGAGGCCAGTGCCGCACGAACTTCATCTAGGATCGCCACCTGAGCAGAGTACCAGGACGCGAGCTGCGAGCGCCAGTACGTCGAGCAGGGCGCTCCACGATGCCGCCGAACAAGCCGATGAAGCTGTCGATCCGGCCGCAGGGACACTGGTGTAACATCGAGGGCCCAACCCGGCGGCCGGCTCGCAGCTTATCGGCAGGCCGTTCGGCAGACAGCATGCACAGAGGAGCCATTGATGATCTCTAGCTTGGTACTCTTGATCCTAGCTGCAACTCCGGCGCACGCTGACCTCTCGTCCGAGGAAGCGAAGGCGGTCAAGACACTCATTGATAGCCAGTCCAAGGAAGACTCGAATCGCCACGGGCGTGCAAAGGAATTCGTCGGAGGCCGCCGCGTCGCCCGTGGAGATTTGGACGGCGACGGTAATGACGAGCTTGTCGTGTTGTTCACCCTTGAACAAGGCAACGTCTGGACCCAGTTTCTCGGTGTGCTCGGGCCCGGGAGTAAACCCGTTGCCAGAAAGCGCGTGGGCCGGAAAGGCGACCGGAGCGTCGAGCTGACGGCGGTTACGAAGGGACGCATTGAACTCGCCACGAGGAGGTACGGACGCGCAGATGCCCTTTGCTGTCCGTCCATCGAAGGGCATTCATGGTTTGTGCTTCGTGGAACTGCCCTGGAGGAAGACCAGGCCGACATCATCGTTGTGAAGCACTAGCGTCGGGCGGCAGCTGCCGAAGTCGGGTCGGGGACCGGCGCGGTGGTGTGCAGGATGACCCTTGGCTGTGTCCGCCGTTTCCAGCTTCGTGCCCGTTTAGGGGTTCCATCACTCCGTCTCCGGCCCCCGCCACATCGAACCGGACAGGCGGATTTCCCGCATCCAGCTCACCGCGAAGGCGTCTTCCATCGGGGTTATGAGTCTGTTCAGTTGGGGCATGCTTTCGCGCTCCAGTACACCATGCGGTAGTCTCGAAAGAGGCCCCACGTTCCGTACACAACGGCGCTACTCCACCGCTTCCAGCCGAATCCCTTGCGCTTGCACTTCTTGGCCGCTAGTCGCCTCACCTTGCGTTCGACCTCGTACTTGATTTTGCCGAACGCCGTCCCCGAGTTGCCGACACGAAAGTAGTTCACCCAACCCCGCAGGACAGAATTCACCTGCGCAACCGCCACTGGCATAGGCAAGTGGCGGCTCCTGCGCAAGATTCTCCCAACTTCCTGTAGGACCGCGATGACCTTCTTCGGTCGCGGGGTTCTGCTCGGATACCATCTTCCAGTCTTCGAGCTCCGCTCCCAACGAAACTCGAATCCCAGAAACGCAAAGCTGGCCCCTGGCTCCGTTATCGTGACCAGACGGGTCTTCTCTGCGTTGAGCGACACGCCGATGGCCTCCGCCTCTTGGCGGATGCGCACGAGCGCTCGGTCTGCCCACTGCCGCCCTTTCGGGGTGTCGGCCGCGAGCACGACCATGTCGTCCAGGTATCGCGCATAGGTGATGGTGCCGCCTCCTCGGTCAAGAGCGTGGTCCAGGTCGTCGAGCGCGAGGTTTGCGAGAAGGGGTGACAGCGGCGATCCTTGTGGCACGCCTCGGTCGCCGGTGCTCTTGAGAAACTGCTTCACCATGGCCAGCACATCGCTGTCGACAACCCGTCTTGCCACCTTCGCCAAGATTCGGTCGTGCCGAATCGTATCGAAGTAGCGGGACAGGTCGACGTCGACCACGCGGTGTCGGCCCTGGCGCAATCCCATTCGCACTTTCTCGCTTGCCTCGTGCGCGCTTCGTCCCGGCCTCGCCCCATACGAGCTGTCCGAGAAGTCGGCTTCGAAGATTGGTTCCACAATCAGCCGAAGGGCGCCTTGCACCACGCGGTCTCGAATCGTAGGAATCGAAATCACGCGGACTTTGCCGCCCTCCTTGGGAATCTCTCTTCGTCGATACGGCCTCGGGTGGTACGCGTCCGTGCGCAATTCCTCGGCGAGTTTCGCGAGAAACTCTCCTCGGCCCTGTGCCTCAATCTCCTCGAACGTCTCGGCGTCGGACCCAGGGGCTCCGCCATTGCGCTTGGCCTCCAAGTACGCCGCTTCGAGCGTATCGAGTTTCACGATGTGGACGTGTAATCCCCAAAAGCGATGCGCAGGGGCGGACTTCGCCCGTTGGCCTATCTTCGCTCGAAGTTCTTGCAAACTGATGGTGGGCTTTGTCATCCCGCTCTTGCCTCGCTTCTCTGCTCCGATTGCCTCCGGCAGGGCCCCTTTGCTCCGCGGGCGTTACCCCGCTTCCTCGCTCATACGGACCCATCCGTCAGGCTCTCGCCTTCACCGCACTTCGCCTTCCGGCTCGCGCGACTACCTTGCTTCCGTGGGCTTTCTCCACGGGGCGAGGAGCCCTTCCCTGTTTTCTCCCATGACCTTGAGCGCGTGCTGCCGTCCTTTACCCCGCCGGGCGGTGCCTCCCCAGATCGCGTTTGGAGTCACCTACTGCCTTCGCCCCTGCTTGGCCAGCTCGGCACCCGGGTTTTCTGCATCTCGGGGCCTTGTCCAGACGTTCACTCGTCGTTGCGGCCCGCGCCCTTGCTCGCCCCGCCATGCGGGGCTTTGTCGGTGGGCTTCGCCGCCAGGATTTCCCTTCTCGGCGCCACCCAAGCTATGCGGCTTCGATCTTCTACCGCTTCAGGACTTTCACCTTATGGTTTCATGGGTACCTCCAGGCATCACCAAGCCGTTGCAGCAGCCAATCCCGCCGCAGGGGCATCGTGTAGAATCGAGGCACCGGCTCGGCGGCGGGCTCGCCGCTGAACGGGTGCGCCCAGCATGGACGTCATCTTGGGGGTGAAAGTCCCCCCGAAAGGAGACCATCCCGAACGAAGCGAACTGCAACTGCGAAAGGGCGACCAATCGTGGGGAGGAAGCAGGGAGCGAAACCGCGGGCCGATGAACAAAAACCGGATAGGAGGCGGCGCCGAGCGGGGCGAGTGTGCCCGTTGCCACAAAGCCTCGATGGTCAAAGCTCAGGCTACGTAGATCCGGCGGTCGTGCGGGGAAGGAAGACGTTCCTACCTGGGGAGATCTCGCCTTGTGCCTGAAAGGGTGACGGCGCGCAAGCGACGGAGCGAGAAGTCAGCAGAGGTCGTAGTAGCGAAGTCGAAGCCGGGGCGGCGATAACACCGACGCCGGAAGTCTTTGGCGATGCGAAGGACCGAACGAGAAGGAGAGCGAAACGAACATGCGTCTCGGAGGCAAATGGCCTCAGATGACCAGGCAACTGGAGCTACCGCTTTCGAGTCGGGGTGAAACCTCGACGGGGGAGCGAAGCGAGGAAGCGCCGACGGCGATGCATGAAGACGAGCGCTCGGGAGCGAGCGGTCTGATGGAGAAGGTGTGCGAACGCCGGAACCTTCAAGCCGCGCTGAAGCGAGTGAGAAGGAACAAGGGCAGTCCCGGCATCGACGGGATGACGGTGGACGAGTTGTCGAAACACCTGTGCGAGCACTGGCCACGGCTGCGCGAGCAATTGCTGGCAGGCACGTACCAGCCGGCGCAGGTGAAGGAGCAACTCATCCCGAAAGCGAGCGGGGGAATGCGGAAGCTTGGCATTCCGACGGTGCTTGACCGGTTCATCCAGCAGGCCCTCTTGCAGGTTCTGCAGCCGATGTTCGACTCGGGCTTCTCGAAGCACAGCCACGGCTTCCGACCTGGACACCGGGCGCACGACGCAATCGTCGAGGCGCAAGGGTACATCCAGGGCGGACGCAGGTGGGTGGTGGACGTGGACTTGGAGAAGTTCTTCGACCGCGTGAACCACGACGTGTTGATGGGAAGGCTGGCGAAGCGCATCGGCGACCGTCGCTTGCTGGGGCTCATCCGACGCTATCTCGGGGCCGGCATCATGGCCCATGGGGTGGCGACGGAGCGGTATGAGGGAACGCCGCAAGGCGGACCCTTGTCACCGCTGCTGGCCAACGTGCTGCTCGACGAAGTGGACAAGGAGCTGGAGAAGCGCGGGCACGCATTCGTGCGCTACGCCGACGACTGCAACGTGTATGTGCGGTCGCGGCGGGCGGGCGAACGTGTGATGGGGCTGCTGAGGCAGCTTTACGCGGGGTTGCGGCTCCAAATCAACGAAACGAAGAGCGCGGTGGACCTGGCGTGGAAGCGAAAAATCCTGGGCTACTCGTTCTGGGTGGCGAGGGATTCGACGGTGAGACGCCGGGTGGCGGACAAGGCCCTTGCCGCGATGAAGGACAACATCCGCGCCATCACGGCGCGGACAGGTGGGCGAAGCATCGAGCAGGTCTGCAAGCGGCTGGGCGAGTACCTGCGCGGCTGGAAGGAATACTTCGGCCTCGCGGACACGCCCCGCATCTTCGACAACCTGGACCGCTGGATTCGCCGACGCCTGCGAGCCCTCCACCTGAAACACTGGGGACAGCAATCGACCGTCTACCGCGAGCTACGCGCCCGAGGCATGTCCGAGGACGACGCCAAGGTGGTGGCCGTGAACTGTCGCCGGTGGTGGATGAACTCGGGTAGAATCCTTCATGTGGCGCTTCCCAATCGCTACTTCGACCAGCTGGGGGTTCCCCGACTGGCCGCGTAACCTCAACTTCTCGAACCGCCCGGTGCGGACCCGCATGCCGGGTGGTGTGGCAGGGGTCCTTGACGATCTGTCGAGGCCCCTATGCCGATCAAAGCGTTAGCCGCACGAATTCAAGAGAATGTCGAAAATGAACTTCGAGTGGGATCCGGAAAAGGCTCGGCAAAACATCGCCAAACATGGTCTCTCCTTCGAAGAGGCGGCGACCGCATTCGGCGACCCCTTGTCGATCACCAGGTTCGACCCAGACCACTCCGAGGATGAGGACCGCTTCCTTCTTCTCGGTGCCAGTCACGCAGGACGTCTTGTCGTCGTGTCGCACACCCATCGAGGCGGGAGGATCCGACTGATCAGTGCTAGACTTGCCTCCAAGCGGGAACGGAGAACATATGCCAGCGGCTAGGAAACAGAAGGGCGAATCGGACGACATGCGGCCTGAGTACGACTTTACGGGCGGAGTACGCGGAAAATATGCGGCCAGCTTCGCGCGTGGCACGAACGTAGTTGTCCTAGCGCCCGACGTCGCCGCTGAATTCAAGACGTCGAGGGCCGTGAATGACGTGCTTCGATCCCATCTCAAGGCGAAGCCAAGCTCGCGCCGCGGCGGCTAACAAGGCGTTGAACGCGACGGTCGGCCGCGGACGGCCACCCGCGCGTTAACGCCAAAGCGTTCGCCGGACAGCAGACGCTTCTTCAGAATGAGAGGTGGCAGAACATGGCACCAAGACATCTCCCCTCGCCGAAGACGCACGCAGTCGTTTTGGTGTTCGCGGTCTGCCTGTTCGAACGCCCCGCACTTGGGGGCCAAGTGGACAAGGCCGAATCTCGAGCAGAGGTCAGTGACGATGGAACTTCTGGTCGCATCGTGAACCGCACATTCCAGGCGATCCTCGACGACGGTGACCGCGCCCAGATTCTTCTCCGTAAGGAGGTGCAGACGAGTTTCCGCGAGAGGAGTGAGGGCGGGCCAGGACGGGTGAGGATAGATGCGTGGCGATTCCCTCGTTCATCCGGCAACAAACCCCTCTACTCGATTGCTGAACGTGGCGACAGTATCGAGTGGTTGTTCTATCCGGAACTCCTTGCCGTCACGATCGGCGCATGCTGCGCCTCCAGCGGTTCCTATACCGTTTTCAACGCGACGACCGGCAAGATGCTTGTCTACGCAAATGGGGAGGGTGGCGAGCACGGGCACCTCGCGGTCGTGAAGAAGGAGAGGGATTTCAAGTTTCTGATCGGGGTCCACGACGACCACGGCGGAAGATGGCCATCGCTTTCCAAGGACAGCAAGAACCTGCAACTGCTGGTCACGACGGCCGATCTGTCCGGTTGTCGCCAGCAACTCTTCTTCGAGGTTCCGGCTCCTACCGATCCCAAGCTCAAGGTCAGGATCGACACGTACGTGACCTCCGTGATCTGGGAACGTCACACGGCTGGAAAGGTATCGGGCCTGGCACTGGAACTCTCGGGAACAGAGGCGCTGGACGCCGCGCTGAAAGCAGTCATCTCAGACGGTCGAGTTCTTCTTCTGCCCGTCTCGGACGACGGAATCGATTCGTCGAAGGTGACGACTCCCGCAGGGGTCAAGATGACGAAGGTCTCTCCTTGCAGGCTGTAGACGAAGCGTTCGAGCCTGGATGCGTGCCTCACCGCGATGCCGGCGAACATGGCGTTGCACCTGCCAATCCCGCCGCAGGGACATCGTGCAAAATCGAAGCATCTGCTCGGCGGCGGGCTTGCAGGTGAACGCCAGGCCGTTCGGCGGACGTGGCGCGGGGCAGGTTGACCGGGGTTCATACCCGGTTATACTACAGGTATGAAGACGGCAGTTTCGATACCAGACGATATCTTCGCGCGGGCCGAGTCTCTTGCCCACCGGGCGAAGAGGTCAAGGAGCGATGTCTATGCACGAGCTCTCAGCGAATACGTGGCGCGCCACGCACCAGATAGTGTAACGGAGGCCATGGACAAGGCGCTCGATGAGGTAAATGAGCCGGCTGACAAGTTCTTGTCCAAGGCCGCCCGTCGAACGTTGGCGCGGAGTGAGTGGTGAGCATCTCCCAGGGCGAGGTGTGGTGGGCAGACCTTGGCGAGCCGCGCGGATCTAAACCAGGATTTCGAAGACCCGTCGTGGTGATTCAAGGGGATAGCCTGAATCGGAGTCGCATCTCAACGGCAGTCTGTGTTGCGTTGACCAGCAACGTGAAGTGGGCGTCGGCGCCAGGAAACGTATTGCTGCCTGACACCGCGACGGGGCTTCCCAAAGAATCCGTGGCGAACGTCTCGCAGATTGTGACACTCGACAAGTCGGAATTGACTGAACGTGTGGGCAAGCTGCCAAAGGCCAAACTGGAGCTCGTGCTGTCCGGGGTTGACGTTGTTCTTGGTCGGTGAAGCGCCGCCGAACCCGCCGTTGCAGCAGCCGATCCCGCCGCGAAAATTTGGAGTAACATCAAGGGACCGTTCGCTGGCGGGCTCGCCGCTGAACGGCACAGCGTTCGGCGGACTCGACGGCCCCGTGTGCACCATGAAGAACTACGCAACATTCCGGCAGCGACTCCTGGCGATGCTGATCGACCTCTTGGTGTTTGTCCCGCTAATCGTCCTCTACCAATTCATCGAACCTGTCTCCAGGGTCGCCGCAGCTGTCTTCACCATTCTGCATGCGTCCCTGGGACAGTCATACGTGATCTACGGCCACGGCCGTTTCGGAAGAACCGTGGGCAAGTGGGTGATGCGGATACGCGTGGTTCGCGTGACCGGCGAGCCACTTCGCTGGCGTGAGGCCTGGCTACGAAGTGCGTTCGACGTGTGCTTCATGGTCGCCGGCACCGTCGGGATGGTCACAACCCTCTTCGCTGTAGCAGACTCCCAGTATTACGGCGTCGGCTGGCGTGCCCGTAGCGCCAACCTGGAGGCGTACCAACCTGCCTGGGCCGCCTTGGCAACGTGGGTGGGCGTGGTCTGGTTCCACAGCGAGGTTGTGACGATGCTGCTCAACAAGCGGAGGCGAGCCCTGCACGACTTTGTCGCCGGCACGGTGGTGATATCAGAACCACGGCGGGGAGCCGCCGAACAAGCCGTTGAACCTCTCGTCAGTCCCGCCGCAGGGAAATCGTAGTATCATCGAGGGGCCGGGAACGTGCGGCGGGCCTGCAGGTTAACGGCAAGGCGTTATCCATACGGAGGAGAAAGCGTGCGTGCAGTTCTCAGATATGGCTGCCTCGTCCTGCTGGCTGGCTCGCTTGTCCTAGCCGCCCTGCTTTGGCTTCTACCGATCAACGAGTACGAGGTTCACGCCTGCGATCCCGATGGTGTTGCGATCTCGGGCGGGCTTCTTCTCGGTGGAATTCTTCTAATAGCCACAGCTGGCGTATTCGTGCTTGTCGACAGGAGCGCCAGCAGGCGTCGACGGCGCATCTTGCTCGGACTTTCCGCAGGAGTCTTCGCAATGCACCTGGCTCGCGGCCCGGAAATCCTCCGGGAGGAGGCATGGACCAGGAGCCATTGCGACGTCCGGCCGATGGATAACAAGCCGTTGCAGCAGTCAGGGTCGCCGCAGTGAGATCGTGTAGAATCGTGACGCCGGCTTGGCGGTGCCCCTGCTGCTGAACGGCAAACCGTTGGACATGCAGGACCGCTTGTGGCGGGCGAAGGAGTTCTGGCGGCCACGAAAGGGCAGCTCTTGGTCGGCGATGCGACGCTACCGGCGACGATGTCGGTGACAACTGCGACTGGCTTGGTCACGACCGTCGCAGTGGTGCATGCAGTTGCCATGAACACGGTCAGTTCGGCCACGGCGCCGGCATCTCCTCTCGGGCGGCTGATCTGGCGAACACGCCCAGCGAGACGGCAGCGACCGGTGCTCGCACGAAGTCAGCGCCGCGATCCCGACCTCACGACAAACACCATCGGGGTCTTCCGAAAATCGCGAGGACGCAAGACTCGGCCTGGGCCTCGGGGGCCGCGAAGGCCAGGTGCACGGTCTGATGTCCAACATGCCGTTGCAGCGGACGAGGGCCTGTCAACTCTCGGTCGATGTCCGACGAGCCGGGGCCGCGCGGCTCATCTGATGATCGGAAGGCCGCCGCGCGGCCCCGGCAGTGCTACTATCGACCATCACCTAACGGCCTTCGCCGCTGAACGGCAAGGCGTTCGGCGGACAGGCGCTGATCAGGCAGCTTCATTACGAAGGTCGAAAACCCTGCCCACCGCGGGGGCGGCCGATCCCTTGCGAAGAACCTCCCGAGCGTGTGCCAGCAGTTCCACCATCCCGGGGTGGAGAAGCGTCTCGCCGCATCGAGAGCAGACGTCTGCGACGACGTTCACCAGGGCGACATCCGTTCCCTCCCTGACACTTCGTTCAACCTGGCGGGCAGAATCGAGATCTCCCCCGCATCGAGGGCATGCTGTGAGTCCTTGCGCTTTCATCGTTTCACCCTTGTGCGAAAGTCAGCTGTCCACCGTGCCGGATCGGGCCGGTAAACGGTGACTAAAACAGCGTACCACGACGTGCGGTCGAAGGCCCACACGGCGTGAACCGCCGCGTCGTCCGGAGTTCGGCCAAGAACCAGACATGCCGGAAACGGGAAGGCATTTGGGTAGTCTTCGATGACCTCGCCTGCAAGCGTAGCGCTCAAGATGTCCCGCTCGCCCAGCGCATCGGCAAGCATCTCGTCCACCGCATGCCCAGAGATCCGATACTGACGGGAGGCCAGTGCCGCACGAACTTCATCTAGGATCGCCACCTGAGCAGAGTACCAGGACGCGAGCTGCGAGCGCCAGTACGTCGAGCAGGGCGCTCCACGATGCCGCCGAACAAGCCGATGAAGCTGTCGATCCGGCCGCAGGGACACTGGTGTAACATCGAGGGCCCAACCCGGCGGCCGGCTCGCAGCTTATCGGCAGGCCGTTCGGCGGACGGGGATTTTGAAAGCATGAGCCTATGACCAGGAGTTTTGGGAAGAAGCGCTGCAAAGTCCTTCTGACCTTTGTGTGCCGATCTGGGAGCCTTCTCGTGTTGGTGGCCATTCTGCTGTCCGGCTGCAGCCGTCCCGACCAACAGATCAGGTCGAGAGTCCGCGGCAATCTGCACAGGATTGAGGCCTTCCTCTGGGAGGAGATGTCGAGACTGAATTCCCCAACTTTCCACAAGCCTTCTGGGCAAGGCCTTCCTGCGGAAGTCGGAAGACATGCAAAGGGCGCGTTCGCGACGCCCATTCCTCCACGAGACAAGTTGGACAAGTTGCTAACTCTTCCAGATGGACTGGTTCACGAACAGTACGATGTGCTTGCAGATCGAGTAGGTTTCGAACAATGGGGAGGCTGCTTGCCGACCCATGCTGGATGCCTGGGCGCCACGATCTGGAGACCACGGTGGATGGAAATCCGAGGATTTGCACTCAGCGGTCCTGGGAAGACCGTGGAGTGCATGAGCCTACGGATCGGGTGGCAAGGACTTGATGCCAAACCAGAGAATCGCAATCCTCTCACTTTCGCCGAAGATGCACGCATCACCAAGGAGGCAAGTGAAGCTTTCTGTCCATCTTCGTCGTGGCAAGACCAGTTGCCGCCATGACCAACTTGATGCCACCACCAGTGCTACAATGGCGACGCTGCCGAACAAGGCGTTGAACGCCGACGGTCGGCCGCGGACGGCCGCCCGCGGGTTAACGCCAAAGCGTTCGGCAGACGCCTTCAACTTGGACGCCAGTTGACGTAGGAAGCGTTGTCGGACAACCTGAGGTGTGGTGCGGCGATGGCATGTGGACACTCGAACTTCTTTCGCGCAGGGACCGCAAGTGTGACCGGCGTCTCAACGTGCGCGTTCCCGGCCACCCGCACAAACAGAGATCTCTTGTATCATGGGCAGGGAGTCCCAATGACTGATTGCAAATCCAGCAAGTTGCGCCTTGCCTTGACCGTCGCGGCGGTACTGCTCGGAGGCGCTTGCTCCGGACAGCAGTCGCAAGGATCGTCCGCACTTACCTTGGATACAGGCGTCGACCGGGCCGCGCTGTCCGCGGACGTAACCCCGGTGGTGGCGGACATCATCCGTAGCGGCCCTAGCGGATCTTTTGCGGACATCGGCTTCTTCTCCCAGGCGGACGCCGATGCCGTTCAGTTGGGGAGACCATACAGCATTTTCGAGCTTCACAAGGGACCGCGACTGTTGTTCCAGAACGTCTGGGCGGTACCGGTCCTGGTCGGAGGGGAGTACCGCTCGATTACCGACGTCGAGCGGAAAGGGAGCAAGTACGTTTTGATAGACCTGGGTTCGACGGAACTTGCCGGGATTCTCGCGGCTCGTGAGGCGATTGCTGGCGTGAGCGATGCCCTGGACAGGGGCCGGGCCGGCTTGTTGCGGGTAGCTGGCGAAGGAGGCACTTCGCTGATTGCGTACGAAGCAGACGTGCCGGCGGATGCGCTGCAAGCGGATATCAGGGTGCTTCCGTTGGGAAGTGGCAGTAGGTGGTTCCAAGGCCTGGATGGCTCGGTGGACGGCGTGCCGGAAGCCAGGCTTGTTGAGATCGACGGCTTGCTCCCACCCTAGCGCTGCCATAAAGCCGTTGCAGCTGACAATCCCGCCGCGGCGACATCGTGTAGAATCGAGGCGCCAACTCGGCGGCGGGCTTGCAGCTGAACGGCAAGGCGTTAGCTGCACGTGAGAGGGCTGTGGGCGAATCCTTGCCATAGAACCCCGACGGATGTTACTTTGCCGAAGTCGCGCTGATGACGAAATCACTGGCGCGGTGGGGGAACCCACGACTTTCCAACGAAACTGGAGGAACCATGGCCAACGTGCGTCAGTATTCCACGCTTCTCTCGACGATCTATGACCAACCCGATGAGGTTGGGTATCTTGGGCGCGGCACCCACTACAGCGTTATTCGCTGTGCTGAATGGCTAGACGTGATGCGGGAGAGACTCGAACTTCCCCATGTTCACGATCTTGCTGTGATATGGGATGAAGACCACGATACCCGTGTGTTTGAAGCGGTCGAGAAGATATACATGGCTGGCCTGCTCTCGCCCGTTCAGTTCGTCGGCGAACGCAAAGGCATGCTGACGGTCTTGGTTGCAGCGAAGTTCTACTTCGCCTGCGACGATATCGATGCCTACGGACGACGGCTTGGCGAAGCCATTGGGACGATTAGTGGTGATTCTTGGCCCGTCGAGGTAGGCAGCTTTGACAGAATTATTGGGGCCGAGCACCAGTGTATTCTTGCGGGTATTGTCAGCGACGAGGAGAAACGCGTTTTGACATATCTTCGGAGCATAGACGTGCTCTGGAGGCTCGGAACACGCGAGTTTCACTACGCAGGATCCGGAACGGCAGCTAACATGCCGTTGCAGCAGTCGGTGGTGCCGCAGTGATATCGTGTAGAACCGAGATGCTGGCTTAGCGGCACCCCCGCTGCTGAACGGCAAGGCGTTCGGCAGACGGTGCGCTCCATCTGCTGCGGACGCTCGCGAAACATGTGGTACGCTTTGCCTATGCCCGCGACGAAGCAGAGAGTCAGGGATCTTCTGGAGCGGCTGCCCGACGATTGCAGCCTTGACGACGTGGTCTATCACCTCTACGTCATGCAGAAGGTCGAGGCAGGGCTCGCCGACGCTGAGGCCGGCCGCCTCATTCCCCACGATGTCGTTGCCGCGGAGCTTCGGCGCAAGTGGACAGTGGGAAGCGGGCTGTAGTCTGGACAGCGTCTGCCCGGGACTGTCTCGACGAGATCCTGCGGCACATTGCGTCAGATCCCCGGCCGCTGCCGCGAAGGTTCTCGAGGTTGTCCTCGCGGCGGCGGAATCACTTTCCGTGTTCTCGGAGCGCGGGCGGATCGTTCCCGAGGTGGGCATCCGGTCGATTCGCGAGATCTTCGTCTACCGATTTCGGATCATGTACCAAGTTTCGTCCAGCGATGTTCGCATCCTCGCAGTCCTGCACGGAGCGATGGACTTTGATCGGTGGCTGCGGCACACGTAGCGCTGCCGAACAAGCCGATGAAGCTGTCGGTCCCGCCACAGGGACATCGTAGTATCATCGGGAGGCCGGCAAGTGTGGCGGGCCCGCAGCTTATCGGCAGGCCGTTCGGCGGACTTGACGGTCCGTCAGCAGCCAGCGGGTGTACAATCCGAGTAAAACCATGACAAAACGCGCTTCATCGCTCACGTTGGTCATCTGTGCACTGGCTCTGTTTGGCTCTCGCTCCAACGCAGCAGAGGCCGACAGGGCCGCCCCCAAACAGGAGCCCACGGTCTCCGAACTCGAGGCGCAAGCCGATGCCGCCGAGAAGAAGAGACAGAAATCCATCAAGAAGCACTTTCCCGAGAAAGAGAACGCGTTCATGGGCTGCATCGAAGAGAAGGGCGGTGCGCGCATTCGCAGCGGATTCCGCTTCGTGGGAGAGGTCAGCATTGCCTATCAGATCCAACTTGGCCCAGCGCTTGCACAGCGATTCCTCGCATACATCGACCGAGCATCAGCGTGTTCGGCATTCACGGAATCTGCCATGGAGCGTGCCCTGATCCCAGCGCTCCGGTATTTGCAGAACGCAAGACAGCTAGTCACGCTCATCGCAACTGCAGCAGATCTGGCGGCAATGGATGGCGATAATTCAAGCCGCAATTTCGCAGCGAAGGTGCAGGCGCTCGTGAGTCTATTCAACTGAATCGTGCTGCGCATGTGCCGTGGTACGTTCAAGACGAATCCCGGGGTGGACGAGGTCGTCATGGCTGCAAGAAAGGCGAAGGAGCGAAGAGAGGAGCAATTTGTACGCGAGACTCTCTTTAAGCGCTTTGGCGCCCAGCTGCGAAAGCTTCCAGAATCACAGCGCACTGGAGAAAAGGCGGCGGACTTCGAGCTGCTCGTCGGCGACGCACGCCGTGCCGTGATCGAAATCAAGAGGCTCATTCGGACTCCGAGAACCCCCGAGAACGGCTGGGACGTAGTCGAGAGGGATGGCATTCGCACAGCGACCCGACGCACAGACAATGCCCCGCAACGCGTAGCGAAACTCATCCAAGAGGCCTGGCGACAGCTGCAGCTCTACCCAGATCCAAAGATTCTGGCCTTTGTGAACGACGAGACCCTGGCCGATGGCGGCGACCTCGACGAGGCGTTCAACGGATTCATGGAGTACAAGAACGAGAACGGAGTCGGGTACACGAATGTGGCGTCGAGAAGGCTCGCGAACGGGCGAATTCGCGATTTGAAGTGGAACATCGACCTATATATCTGGATTGATCGGGCCCGCGCGGCGGAACCTGTCTTCAAGGTCGTCACAGAGGAAGGGCATCGACTGGCTCGTCTCTGTTTCGGCTGTCCCGACTTGGGGGCGCCGCCGAACAAGGCGTTGAACGCGACGGGCGGCCGCGGACGTCCGCCCGCGCGTTAACGCCAAAGCGTTCGGCAGACGAAGGTCGGTTGGTGATCAACGTCAATCGATCCCTCCAGCTGCCGACAACTAGATTTGTCAGTCAAGTCCAGGTCTGGCAGCATGGGGAATTGGAGGTGCAGGATGTTCGCAAGGGTTCTCCTCGTGGGTTTCCTTTTGGCGCTCGGCAGTTCAAGCGCCTGCAGCAGCACGGTTAGCTCTCCCGGTGACTGTCCTGTAACCACGGTCACGCTCGATGCCGGAGTGGATGGCCTACCCGATGTCGGGGAATACATCACGGGTCAGCTCTGCGAGTCGCTATGCGGCCCCGGGCTGATGGTTTGTCGCCGCGTGGAGGAACTCGTTCTAAAGTGTCAGCCGGGCTGCTCGTAGCCGCGCTGCCGAACATGCCGTTGCAGATGTGGTCGCCGCAGGGACATCGGCGTAGAATCGTGGCGCCGGCTTGGCGGCGCCCACACCGCTGAACGGCAAGCCGTTGGGCGGATCCTCAGCCGCGCTCGTCAGGATCGAGCGACGAACTCGCGAACATCCATGCGTATGTCACGTGCGATGGCGCGGAGAAGAGCCGGCGAGATGTCTCGACCTTGGTGGAACGGAACCGTCGTCACGCGGCCATCCGGATGTCGATATTGGCAGTGCGAACCACGCTGGCGAACCTGAACGAATCCGAGACCGGTGAGGATGGCGGCGACCTCCCGAGGCTTCAGAACGGGAACGTCGCCCATCGTCTAGGCGACCTTCACCGTCTGCGTTCCGACGAACTCCCCCTCGAGCTTGGGCGCGCCATCCTCCAGCAGCATGGCCACGACCTCCTCGAGGTTCTGGCGGAGCTCGTCGAGGGTGGCGCCTTGCGAGTGCGCACCGGGCCAGCCGGGGACGTAGCCGACGAACAGCCCCGTGGCCTCGTCGCGCTCGATGACTGCCGTAAAGCTCTGCATGTAGCGATGATACCGTGCGAAGGACCGCCCAACAAGCCGTTGCAGCAGACAATCCCGCCGCAGGGACATCGGTGTAAAATCGAGAAGTCGACTCGGCGGCAGGCTTGCTGCTGAACGGCAAGGCGTTGGGCGGACTTGGAGTTCTCTTCGTGCGGGATGATGATTTCCAACGAATGGATCAAAGGTGGACCAGAGCCAATGCAGATGCGCCGGCATCGAAGGATTCTGCGGGAGGGGGCACGTGGGAACCAGGGGGAGACTGGCAAGCGAGCTTTGGCTTGCGGGCCCAGTACGAGGTGCGAGCGCGGCAAGCTACCCGCCGCTGCCCGGCGTGGCCACCGAGAAGCCATCGATGCCGTTGCCGGTCGCGTCGCCTGGGCTTGTGTCGCCCTGGTAGAGGTAGAGCGGCAGGCCGTTGTAGGTGGCCTGGATCGTGCCATCGGGCCGGGACAGTGTACCGAACGCTCCGTCCACGCCGGGGCCGCCTACCGCTTGCTGGCCTGGCGGGACTGTCAGCGGTGGCCACGCGGTCAGGCAGCTCCCAGTGCAGGTCGAACTCGTCGCGGTGTCGCCGGCCTTCGTGTAGAGGGCCATCCCGTTCGGCCCGGTGAGAATCGTACCGACCTTCGCGGCGGTCGTCGTGCCGACCGAAACGGGCCCGCCCGAGCCGGCAGCGGGCGTCTTCGGCTCCCCGTTCGTCCCACACGCTGCGACGACAATGGCCAGCACCGGCAGGAAGATCGATGATCGGGCGACGACGCGCATTGGAACCTCCAAAGAAAGTCGAACTAAAAGGTGACACGAATGCCCGGGGTGTCAATGCCTTTGCAGCAACCAGGTTTCTGGATCGAGTGCCCGGGGTCGATCGACCGGTCCAGCATCGGCCCCGTCGTTCGGTCGCGCCGATGACAATTGTAGCGTTCATCGAGGGGCCGTCCAACAAGCCGTTGCAGCGGATCTGGTCGCCGCAGAGGCATTATCGTAGAATCGCGGCGCCGGCTTGGCGGCGCCCACACCGCTGAACGGCAAACCGTTCGGCAGACCCGCGCTGGCCCCGTTCTCCCGAGCCCCGCAACCCGAGATCTAAGGAGTGCTTCTCGTTCATGCGCATAGACCCAAATAATCCCGAGTCGAATCAGCTTCCGCCCGGCATGGACGAGTCGGAACTTGGAAGCGCGATTGATATTTCAGGCTACCCGCTCCAAGGCCTTGTCGCGAAGATGCTGCGCGACCAGTTCAGCGTGACCGAGGAATGGGGGTACATCGACAGGGAGACGAAGGAGCACCGCAGTCTGGATCTTTTCGCCGGGCGCCGTCTGTCGCCTACGGAGTCCAACCAGACCGCGGTTCACCCACACCTAGCACTGCTGATCGAGTGTAAGCGGTCACGCCACCCATATGTGTTCCTTCGAAGTGTAGCCAGCAGACATATCCCGAGCTTTCCGCGCATCGTGGGAATGCCCGGCGGCGGTATCAACATAAGGGAGACAGGCACCAACCGGGGAACCGTGGTGTCTGCCTCGTCCGCGTTCGGCATCCAAAAACTCCCCTTCGTCAGTCCTGGTCCGCCGAAGTGTGCGACCTTCGCAAAGGCCGCTCCGTCCGGGAAGAAGGTTGAGCTAACCGGAGCTGACCCGTTCAACAGTCTCATCCTTCCGCTAAGCAAAGCCCTCGACCACGCTGTACAGGCCCATGGCGCCGCGAGACCGGTGCTGCAAGCGCTGCCCCGACACTAATGCTCTTGGTGAGCGTGCTTGACGCCCCCATGTTGCTCGTTGACGAACCCGAACAGGCGACCGCACCGGTCCTGTGCCCGTGGGTGCGAATCTTCAGAGAAGAGGCCACCGGCATAAGAGGTCCCTGGGAGCGGAGTCGCTACTACACAATTGATGCCGTACACTCCGGATTCTTTGAGAGCTTCCTTGCGCAACATTTGCTCCCGTTTGCGCAGGAGTTCGCGGATCGATGCACGAGATTCTCCGACATCGTTCTTCGCGGAGGCGAACTCGCCAGTCTTGACAACTGGAAATGGGACGACGTGAAACCTGCAATGCCGCAAGTTCGGGGGCGATAGGGATGCAAATCCGACCGTCAGCTGAGAGGCTGTGCCCATAGTCATTTCCAACGGGTTTTCTTAAGCGGGAGAGAACCATATCTGACCGCGTCAGCACGTCCTCGAGGGTGTCCGTGCAGCGCGACGGGGCGGCTTTTCCCGGGGCTTTCCCCGGGGTTTCCGGGTCCCTTCCGAGGAAGACTGCGTGAATGTGAGGATTGCATCGGAGGTCGCTATTTGCGCGCTGGATGACGGCAACCGCACCGTGCTTGCCAAGGGAAATCTCAGTGGGAAAGGTACCGTGATCACGAACTGACGGATGGGCACCTCAGGCAAGACGTAATCGAGCAGAGTCAATGCGCCCGCATTCATGCGCCTGGTGGCAGGTGGGGCAGAAAAGTTGGGCCAGACCTCTGGCCAGGATGCCACAGCCAAGGAAGTCGTGTAGCTCGTCGGTGACGAAGCTGGGCAGGGTGCGACCGTCGGACTTGTCGGTCCACTCCTGCTCGAAGGTCAGCAGGTGTTGCTGGAGTACCTGGAAGAGCGCGGTTTTCTCGGGTTCGCGCCGCGCGTACGTGTACCCGGTCGCGGGTCTTGCGCATGCGGCTGCCTCCATGAAGGAGGGTTCTCGGCAAGCGCTGCCTGGTTGTTGCGCCCCTCACCTGGGCGCGGCGGACTCGCCACCCCCCGACGCTTCTCCGCTACATCCCTCCTCGTCCCTCCAGGAGCATCTGGTCCGGCGTGGCTTCCTCGCCGGGGGGAGCGGCGGTCTCGGTGGGCTCGGTGCCTTCGAGGAAGACCTCCTCGATGCTGTCGCCGCCGGGGGCGGGGAGAAGGCCGGTGGTCGGGTCGATGCGTGCGACCACGACGCCGGGGGGTTGGGCGAAGTCGGTCACGGGCTTGCCGGCCAGGGCCTTGGTCATGAAGTCGAGCCAGATGGGCAGGGCGGCGTGCGCGCCTTCCTCGCCGTGGCCGAGCACGCGGCGTTCGTCGAAGCCGACCCATACCCCGGCCAGGAGGGTGGGGGTGAAGCCGACGAACCAGGCGTCTCGGTTGTCGTCGGTGGTGCCGGTCTTGCCGGCGGCGGGGCGTTGCAGCTTGGAGGCGGCGCTGCGCGCGGTGCCCGAGTCGATCACGCTGCGCAGAAGCGAAACCATGACGTACGCGGTGCCGGGCTGGATCGATTGCTGGAGATCGGGCGCGGGATTGGCTTGGTCGCCGAAGGCGGTGACCAGGCCCGGGTCGGCCGATTGGCCGGTGGCGGCGAAGGTGGCGTAGGCGTTGGCGAGGGCGAGGGGGGTGACGGTCGCGGTGCCGAGGGCGAGGGAAAGATCGAGCTTCTCCGGCGGGGGCAGGTCGAGGCCGGCACGCTCGGCCATGTCACGCACGGCCAGCACGCCGACGTCGGACAGCACCTTGATGGCGACGGTGTTGATGGAATGGGCGAGCGCCTCGCGCAGGCGGACCGGCCCGCGAAAGTTGCCCTTCTCGTCGTTCTGCGGCTTCCACAGCTTGAACACCTCGGGGCTGTCGTTGATGATCGAAGCGGCGGTGTAGCGCTTGGAATCGATGGCGGCGGCGTACAGGAAGGGCTTGAAGGCTGAACCGGGCTGGCGGTGGGCGCGCTGGCTGCGATCGAAGCCGCCTGGCCGGTACCCGTAGCCGCCCACCAGGGCCAGAATTTCGTGGCGCAAGGGATCGAGCACGACCATCGCCGCCTGCGGCCCCAGTTCCAGCGCCAGGGCGACGTTGCCGTCGCGGTCGGGCTTGCGCTCCGGGGCCAGGCGCACGCGCACGACGTCGCCGGGGTGGAAGCGGTCGGCGAGCGGTGGCTTGGCGCCCTGGCTGTAGCGGGGCTCGGCGCTCATATCCACGGTGCCGCTGCGATCGCCGAGGAACACGGTCAGCTTGACCTGCTTGGGGTCGCTGGCATTCTTGTCGACCTTCTCGACGATGCCGTCGACCTTGTCGCTCTCGGTGAGTGGCTTTTTGCGCTGGGCGGTCAGTTCGGCGCGTCGCCGGGCCAGGGCCTTGCCCGTGAGGTGGGCGATGGGACCGCGGAAGCCGTGCCGCTGGTCCACCTCTTCGAGTCCGCGTTCGAGGGCCTGGCGGGCCAGCTTCTGCAAGTGGGAATCGATGGTGGTCTTGACCTCGATGCCGAGGGTGGCGAGCTTGTCCGCGCCGTACTTCTCCTCGAGCAGCTTGCGCACGGTATCGACCGCCTCGGGGGCCGGGCTCTGCACCGTCGATCCCTCCGGAACCACCGCGATGGGGGCGGCCGCGATCCTCTTGGCCACGTCCTCGTAGATGAAATCCAGCTTGACCATCTGCCCGAGCACGTAGATCTGGCGCTGTTTGGCCGCATTCGGATGCTTGTAGGGCGAGAGTCTCTCGGGTGATTGCACCAACCCGGCCAGCAGGGCCGCCTCGCCCACGTCGAGGTCGGAAACCGACTTGTCGAAGAAGTAGCGGGCGGCCTCTTCCACGCCGTAGCGGCCGTGCCCGAAGTACATCTGGTTGAGGTAGACGGCGAGCACATCCTCTTTGGAAAAGCGCTGCGACAGACGTCGCGCCAGGATGATCTCCTGCACCTTGCGGCGCATGGTCTTTTCCGGGGTGAGCAGGAGCTGCTTGACCACCTGCTGGGTGATGGTCGAGGCGCCCTGGACGAACTTGCGCCGGATCACGTCCTCGATGAAGGCGCGCACCATGCCCTTGTAGTCGATGCCCTCGTGCTCGAAGTAGTCGGCGTCCTCGGCTGCCAGCAGGGCCTGGACCATGACCTTGGGGATCTTCGCGTAGGGCACGACGGTGCGGTGGACGGAGCCGATCTCGCCGATGAGCTTGCCTTCGCGGTCGAGCACCTTGACGATCTGGTCCGGGCGATAGTCGCCGATGCCGCTCAGGCTGGGCAGGGCGGGGTCGCTGCCATAATAGTAGAAGATGCCGAAGATCGCCGCGACGGCCAAGACCACGGGCACAAGCAGGATGGAGGCCAGCAAGATCAGGCGCCGGGCCAGCGAGCGCTTGCCCGACTTCTTTCTGCGTCGAGGTGACTCGCTGTCGTGTCGTCGGGCCATCGTGGCTACTGCGTATCGGCGTCTGGTTCCGGTTCGGGTTCGGGTCTTGCCGTGATCTTATGAACCCAGTCCATGCACTGCTTCTCGGTCATGGTCATCTCGCCCTTGTCGAAGACCAGCGTGGATGCCAGGGCCGTGGTGTATTCCTCTTCGTTCAGCCTGCCGCGTTCGTGCATCTTGCTCAAGATTCTATGCAGGTATTTCTCCCACTGCGGGGTCAGGGTGCCATGGCAGTACTGCATGTAGCGCCGCTTGGGGCTGGGCAGGATGGACGAAAAGAAGGCGGCCTCGAGCGGCGACAGGTCGGAGGCGCTCTTGCCGAAGTAGTGTCGTGCCGCGGCTCCGATACCGTACAGGCGCGGCCCGAACTCGATGGCGTTGAAGTAGAGTTCGAGGATGCGTTCCTTGGTCAGAATCTGCTCGACGAACCAGGCCAGGAACAGCTCCTGGAATTTGCGCGACATGGTCTTCTCGCGGCCCAGGATCACGTTCTTCACCATCTGCATGGTGATGGACGAGGCGCCCAGGCGGAACCCGCCGCCCGGCGATGTTGCGTCTGAGCGCGGTCTTGAATTGCGAGGACACCCAGCCGCGGTGCTTGAAGAAGCCGGAATCCTCGGTGGTCAGAATGGCGCCGATGAGGTAGGGCGAGAGCTTGTCGTAGGGCACGAAATCAGGATTGTCGGGACCGATGGCGAAGGTCATGGTGTCGTCTTCCTTGCCACCCGATGGGGGGCGGGGGCACCTCGACGGTTTGCATGATGGACTCCGGGCCGGTCAAGGCCAGGACCTCGTCCGGGGCACTCACGACCTTGCAGCCATCGATGCCCACCTTGCCGCCGAACTCGAGCGCATCCAGGTTGCTGAAGTCGATCTTGGTGTGGATGTCGGCCTCGAACATTCCCTGCAGGGCGAACCCTTGCAGCTTGGGCACGAGCGGCGCGGGAATGCTGGCCAGAATCTTCGCGCACGGCGTGCGCGGCACGTGAAAGGAGAGATCGATCTTGGGCACCACCTTGAGCTCGCGCCCGTCCTTGAATTTGAAGGTGCCGGCCGGCAACTCGATCGAACCCGACAGGCGCGCCACCAGGCTGCCGATCTTGCCTTCGAGCGAGGCCAGCTCGATGAGCCGGCGGTCGCGATCGATGATGGCAGCGAATTGCAGGCCAAAACTGGTGTTCTCGACTGGCTCGGTGGCCAGCTTTTCGTTGGAAACGCTGAGCCCGTCGACCTTGAGCCTGCCCGAGAGTGCCACACGTCGCCCGCTGAAGCGCGCCTCGATGGCGGCGTCGATTTCGGTGTCCTCGGGGTCCAGGATCGAGGCGGGCAAAACCTCCGCGATCTTGTCGAGCGAGAAGCGCTCCGCGCGCAGGGCCACTTCTCCGTCGACATTCGACCAGTCCACGGTTGGCTTCACCTTGCCGGTTGCGGTCCAAAGCGAGCGCTTGGCCCCGGCGTAGCTGCCGGTGAACAGGACATCGACGGCGTCCTCCCCGGACTGCGTGGGCCGCAGACTCCCGGAGATGCCGGTGAGCGGCAATGTGGGCAGGAGATGCACGTGGCCTTCCTTCACCGAGATTTCCGGAAAACCGTGCGGTCGCATCCCGGCCAGGGGCCCTTCGACGGTGACCGACTCGGCGCCGAACGACGGCGCGTACTCGCTACCATGCTCGCCGAGTTTCCCCTCCACGCCCACGGCCGCGATCGAGAATCGTCGTGACGGTTCCCAGGTGGCGTCGAAGGCGCGAACCGAAATCGAGAGATCCGACCTGCTGTCCTGGACGCGCAGGGAGCCGTGGTGCGCGATGACCACCGGATACGACGCCGGCTTTTCGCCGATGCCTCGCGGGGCCGGCCTACGCAACCGGTCGAGCAGTGCGCTGGCGTTGTCCGCCTCACCGCCGCGGCGAATGTCCACGCGAGGGGACTCGATGACGACCGTGCCCGAGCCCCAGGCCGCCGCGAGCGAGATCTCGGCCCTCGCCATGGTGAGGATGGGCCGGTCCTTGGCGCCGAATGCCAGATCCGAGAGGTACAGCGTCCCCCAGCCCGCCCGCGCCTTCCTGCAGACGACGGGGATTCCAAGCTTGGTCGCGAGCTTGGAAGTCACGAGCCGTCCGCCGAGTGCCCCGCAGGAGAGCGGGTAGGTGGCTGCGATTGCGACGAACGCGATCGAGAACCACACCCGTTTGTTCAGGATGAGGCGGCGCAAGCGCTCGCGCATGGCGACTCTGGGCAGCATGGCAAAGAGGCGCCATTGTACCCACAGATGGTGGGGCTGCTAACCGCTGTTTTCGGAGCAGTTGACCGACCGCTTCAGGCCGCGCAAAGCTCGAACGATTCGCCGAGTGGAACGCGAAGCTGGTCGGCGAGCTTGTGTCTGGCGTGATGGAGCCTGGACATGACCGTCCCAACCGGGCATTGGATGATTTCGGCCATTTCCTGGTACGAGCGATCCTCGAACTCGCGCAGCTCGACGGCCTGACGGTGCGCCGCCGGTAGAGCCGCCACCGCCGCGTGGACCAGTAGCTGGATCTCGAGGTCGCCGAGCTCTGCCTCGGGCGTCGGATGGGGGCTCGCTTTGCTGTCTATCACCGCTTGATCTCGATTGTCCATTCGCTCCGCTGGTTCCGTGCGGCCGGTATTTCTGCGCAGAAGATCGAGGCTGGTGTTGGTGACGATGCGATGGATCCAGGTCGAAAAGGAAGAACGGCCCTCGAAGGCGGCGAGGCAGCGCCAGACCTTGAAGAAGGCGTCCTGAACTGCGTCCTCGGCGTCGTCCCGGTTGTGGAGGATCCTGAGAGCAGTGGCCATGGCCCGAGGTCTCGTGGCTTGCAACAGGTCATCGAAGGCCGCGCGATCTCCCGCCTTGGCCTTATCAACCAGACCGTCGATGCTCGAGTCAGCGCCAATGATTGGCTGCGCTATTTCAGACGCGACGAGCCACCATGATTCGGGATCGGTGGACGTTACTGCCACTGCCTGGTGTGGCACTTCTGCGCGCAGGCGCTGGAAGTCCTCGATTTCTCCGGCTGTTTGCATGGCAAGGCGTTACAAATGCAAGGTTGGTACCGCTAACATGTGAACCGATGAGCAGGTACGACATTAACCTTCATCAGCCTCCAATGTGCTCTCGGCGGCCTCGTACGGTCGGGCTATACTCTGCACGCCGATGACCGACAGCGAGCGCATCAACTCCTTCCTGCGACGTGCCCGCAGCCGCGCTCTTGTGGAAAGCGCCATCCGAATCGGCGGCTACGCGTTCGCGATTCTGGTCATGGCCTTCTTCGCCTTGGCGCTCGCGGCGGCGTTTTCGGGCCCCGCTGTTTCTTGGCCCTATGCCGCCTTCGGCTCCATCGTGGCCAGCCTGGCCGGTGGACTTGCGCTGGGGTATCTGCGGCCCGCGCGCGCCCTGGTAGAGAAGGCCGAGGTCGCGCGCCTGGTGGGCAAGCGACGCCCGCCTCTGGCCAGCGATCTGCTCTCCGCCGTGGAATTGCGATCCACGCCGGTCGCGGAAGCGGGGCTCTCGCTGGAGATGACGGATGCCTTCTGCGCGCGGGTGGCGGAGATCACGCAACCCATGGTCGTCGAGGATCTCATTCCCCTCGACCGGGCGGTGCGCGCGGTGGCTATCGCCGCCTTCGCTCTCTTCGCGCTGCTGGCCTCCGTGTTGGTTTTTCCATCGGTCCTCGGTCGTGGCATGCGCACCCTCTTTCACATCCCGACTCTGTTCGAGGGCGCACGCGTGGTTCGCGATCCGCTTGTGGGCGACGTGCGCGTCACCTACGACTATCCGGCCTACACCGGGTTGCCGCGCCAGATCATCGAAGGCTCGACCGGCGACCTGCACGCCCTACGCGGAACCCGTGTGCAGATCGAGATGCGACCCTTGCGTTCGGCCCGCCAAGCCCGGCTGCTGCTCGGGGACAGCGGCGAGGCGGGCGCGATCGTGGCCACTCTCGACCACGGCAGGCTCTCGGCCACGCTCGCGCTCGACGAGAACGGATCGTACCGGGTGTGGCTCTTGCCGTATCTCGGCCGGCCGCTGCGCGAGGATCGCGCCCATCGCATCGTGGTCGAGAGAGATCGACCACCCGAGGTCGACATCGTCGCTCCCGCCGATCGCCTGGAACTGGATACGCCACGGCCGGTGGAGGTCGCCTACCACGCGAGCGACGACTTCGCGCTATCCGACATCGCGCTCGTGTATCGCGTGAACGATGGGCCGGAACAGCGCGTGCCGCTCAGGAACGCGCAAGGCGCGCGCGAGGTGAGGGCCACCACGACTTTCGAGCCGGCCAGCGCCATGCTCACGCCGGGCGCACGCGTGGCCTACCACATCGAAGCCAAGGATCGCGACGAGGTCTCGGGCAGCAAGACCGGCGCATCGCGGACCCTGTACCTCGTCATCCGGAATCCGCGCGAGGACGTGGAGGAACGCCTGGTACGCGAGCGCGAGGTTCTCGAAAGACTGATCGCCTCGCTCGCGGATCGCATCGAATTCGAGAGTCAGGCCGGCGAGGCGCGGGATCGGCCCGCGCGCATGCGCGAGGTGCACGATGGCGAGCAGGCCAGCCTGGTCGGACTTGGGCACCTGGTCGAGCAGCAGCGCAACGCGGGCGGCGCCGGCAAGCTCCTGGCCGGCACACTCGCGGTGGTCGCGGTCCGTCTGGGCAAATTCATGCGCGACGAGGAGGAGTTGCTGACCGTGCTTGTGGGCAAGGGCGATCGCCCAGGCGGTAGTCCCGCCCTGTGGGCACGCGCGCGCGTCGTGGTCCCCCGACACATTGCCGAGCTCGAGGCCGCCGTGCTGGCGCTCGACGATCTGATCGGCCGCCAGAGGCTCGACGATCTGGCCGGCATCGGCAAGGAACTCGTGGCGGCGCACGCGCGCTTGCAGGATCTGCTCGAACGCTACAAGGCCACCGGCGACGAGCAGTTGCGCCGGCAAATCGAGCGCGAGGTGCGCGAGCTGCGCGACCGCATCGCCGAATTGGCGCGCAAGATCGCCGAAGTCAAGGCGCGCAACGAAGTGAGTCCGGACTTCATGAATCTGCCGGACATGCGCAAGGCGATGGAGCAGGCGGCGCGTCTCGATTCTCTGCTCGCCAAGGGCGATGCGCGATCGCTTGGGGATGCCTTGGCCGAGCTGGGGGATTCCCTTGCATCGCTGCGCGACTTGCTCGACAAGAATGCCGGAGACTTCGACAATGCTCGCTTTCCGCAGGAATCTCGCGCCTTGGCCGAGCTGTCGCGAAAACTCGGCGAGCTGGAAGGCGACCAGCGCTCGCTCGCCCAGGACGGGCGCTCCCTGGCCAAGGAGGTCGACTCCGAGCTGGGCCGGCGGGTGGAGGGAAGGCAGACCGACTTTTTGGCCAAGGCCAAGCAGAAGCTCGACCAGATCCAGCGCAAGGTGGCGGGCAACCTTCCGCACGAGCTGGGCAGCTCGGCCGAAACCGTAGCCGGGTCGGTGCGCGACAACCTTCGCCAGCTGCGCCGCTTGCTGCCCGCCCGGGAGTGGAGCGAGGCTCAAAGCGAGGCCGAGCGCATGGTCGCGGGGCTGGATCACCTGCAGCACCTGACCGGCCGCCAAGTGGCGCAGAGCCGTTCGCCATCGCAAGGCCTGATCGGATTCGACCATCAGGTCGACGACGCCGCCGACCTGGCGCGCGACCTGGCCGCCGACTTGGCGCGCGTGATTCCGCGAGAAGAGGACGTCATATCGGCCGAGCAGCGCGCGCGCTCCCGGAGTCTCGGCCAGCGCCAAAGCAGCATCGAGGAGAGGACGCGTGGGCTGTCCCATGATCTCGGCGGCAAGAGCGGGTCCGTGCCGGGGGCCGAGGGGACCGCTGGTGAGCTGGAGGAGATCGCGGGTCAGATGCGCCAGGCCGGCGAGGATCTGCGGCGAGGGGAGGCGCACGAGGGTGCGGGCCGCGCCGACGAGGTCGCCCAGCGCCTGGCGAAGTTGCGCCAGGACATGGGACAGAGGCCCAGCGAGGGAGCGCGCGCGAGTCGCGAGCCCGTGCGCATTCCGGATGCGGACGCATACCAGGCCCCGCGCGAATGGCGCCAGGAACTGATGGAGGCCATGCGCGAGAAAGCGCCGGAAAAGTTCCGCGACGAAGTTCGCCACTACTACGAGGAGCTGGTGCGGTGAAGCGCCTCCTCTGCCTCGCGCTGTTGGCTATCTCGCCGGCCGTCCGCGCCGCCAGCGAACCGGCCACCGTCGAACACCTATACTCGGAGTGGCGCTTCGGGGAAGCCGACCGCGCCCTGGCCGCGCTGGTCAAGACGCACCCCGGGGAACCCGGCACGCTGGTGGCCAAGGGCTACGAGCGTTTTCTCGCCGGTGACTTTCCGGCCGCGGTCGCGGAATACCGGGCCGCAATCGGCAGCAATGTGGCACCGGCGCCGCTCGATGAAATGCTCGCGCTCGCCAAGGGATCGGCCAAAGTCGTCGACGGGTATCTCGAACAAAGATCGGCCCATTTCGTGTTTCGCTTTCCCGTCGAGGACAAGGTGCTCGCCGACTATGGACTCGAAACCCTGGAGGCAGCCGAAAAGGCGCTGGCCGGCGATCTTGGTTTCGAGCCTACGCGTCCCATCACGGTCGACATCCTTCGCAACAGCGGCGATCTGGCCACCATGACCACGCTGACCGAGGACGAGATCGAGCGCACCGGCACGGTCGCGGTCTCCAAGTGGAGCCGTATCATGCTCATCAGCCCGCGCGCCATGCGCCTGGGCTACGAGTGGCAGGACAGTCTGTCGCACGAATTCGCGCACTACGTCGTCGCGGCCCTGACCCACGACCGCGCACCGGTGTGGTTGCAGGAGGGCTACGCCAAGTTTCTCGAACACCGCTGGCGCATGCCCGCGGGACTTTCGCTCAATCCCTCGATGCAACACTTCCTAGCCAAGGCGCTGGCCAGCGGAAAACTCATCGGGTTCGATGCCATGCACCCATCGATGGCGATGCTGCCCAGGGCGGAGGACGCGACCTTGGCCTTCGCCGAGGTCACGACCGCGGTCGCTTGTTTGTTCGCGCGGGGCCAGGATGCGGCCCTGCGCGAGGTCCTGGCCATGGTGCGCGACGGTGGCGACGCGCGCCTGGCGGTGGCGCGCGCCTATGGCGGCAGCGGCTCCTGGAGCCAATTCGAACGCGCCTGGCGGCAGTTCATGGTTGGCCTTCACTACAAGACCTTGCCGGGCTTGGAGCCGATCGTTCGCAAATACAAAAAGAGGGGCGTTTCGGCCGCGAGCACGTTCAGCGAGGACGACGCGTCTTCGACCGTGGGCCAGGCCAACCGATTCTTGCGCCTGGGCAACATGATGCTGCTTCGCAATCGCCCGCGCGCGGCCAGCGTGGAGTACGAGAAGGGCTACAGGATTGCGGGCAATTCGCACTGGATCTTCCCGGTGAAGCTCGGCCGCACGTATCTGGCCCTGGGCGAGGCCGAGCAAGCGCTGAAGGTGGTCGGCCTGGTCGAGACGATCTACCCGGAACTGCCTTGGCCACATCTGATCGCCGGCCAGGCCGCCCTGGCCCAGGGGGATGCCAAGGCGGCTGTCGCCTCATTGCTGCTTTCCTTGGCCATCAACCCCTACGATCCCAGCGTGCACTGTAGCCTGGCCGAGGCCTACAAGCGCCTGCCCGACGTTCCGGCCGACAGGCGCCAGCGCGCCGAGCGCGACTGCCGCGAGCTCGGCAAGTAGCGACCGCCGCCCGAACAAGGGTTGACGGGATCGCGCAAGCATCCCATGGCATACGAGACACACGTCTGCTATAGGGGACACTATGAGGAAGGCCGAAATACCATGAGCAATGACTTGCGACTCGATTGCGCGATGATTCACCAGACACTGGCGCCACTTACCGCGGAAGAGCGAATCAAGTGGGCCGTCGAGAATTTCGCGGACGACGTGGTGCTGCTGTCGAGCATGCAGCGGACGGCGGTTGTCCTGATGCACATGTTCCACGATCTCGGTCTGCGAAACGAGATCCTGTTCCTGGATACCGGATACCATTTCTTCGAAACTCTCGAGCTGCGCGATCGATACATGCGCGAATACCGGATGAACATCGTCACGCTTTATCCGGAGCTCCACATCGAGGACCAGGAGACTCGGTACGGCAAGAAGCTCTTCGCCTGCGCCGACGGCCAGCCCGAGTGCTGTCGGCTGCGCAAAGAGGCTCCGCTCCTCCGTCACTTGAAAACCAAGAGTCGTCCGGTGATGGTCAACGGGCTCCGGCGGGCGGAGGGGGGGAAGCGGGCGGAGATCTTGGCCTTGAGCCCGGATCTTCGGACGGGCGGCTACGGGTTGTCCCCGATCTACGACTGGACCACGGAGGACATCCAAGCCTATGTCGCGCGACACGATCTCCCCGTTCACCCGCTGCACGAAAAGTGCTACCCGAGTATCGGGTGCTATCCCTGCACCACGCCCGTTCGCCCGGGGGAAGACCCGCGCGCCGGAAGATGGCGCCACCTGCGCACGGCCGAAAAGGAGGAGGCTCCCAAGTATTGTGGCGTCAACTTCACCGACGGCAGCGGCATCTGAGTGGTGTCGGCAATTGGGGGGCGGGCGTTCCCTGTTTTCTCTGCAACCCCGGCGTCTCTGTGGTGAAGACCAACAAGCCGTTCGCCCGACGCCTGTCGGGGGTTCAGTGTCCCAGCATCGCGTCGAGGATCACGGCGCCCATGACTACCACGGCGTAGTAGTTGATGGCGTGGAAGGCTCGACGGAAACCTTGCTTGCTCGGGGCGCGCAGCGAGCGCCAGGACACGAAGATGAGCCATGCGCCGGCGGCGGCCAAACCGAGACCCAGGAAGGGCGAATTCGCAAGGCCGAAGATGGGCAGAAGTAGCGCCGAGGCCGCCGTGGCCGCGGTCCACATGAAGGTCACGCGCGCAAGGGACTCGGTGCCTATGGCGCGTACGAAGGTGGGGAACTGCGCCTGCTCGTAATCGCCGGAAAGACCTAGGGCCAGAAGCCAAAAATGCGGCACCTGCCACATCAACAGGAAGAACGAAAGCGAAACGATGGGACCGTCGAGTGTGCCCCCGGCGCAAACCCAGCCGATGGCGGGCGGAATGGCGCCGATGACAGAGCCCACGACCGAGGCGAGCGAGGTTCTGCGCTTGAGATAGGTGTAAAGGCCGTTGTACCAGAGCACGGCCAAGGCGCCGAGCCCGGCCGCCACGAAGCCGCCCAAGGTCCACAGGCCGGCAAGGGCCACGGCCGCTAGAATCGCGGCCCAAAGCACGGCCCCGCCGGGGGAAATCTTGCCCGATGGGATCGGGCGGCGGCGGGTGCGTTCCATGAGGGCATCCAATTCATGTTCCTGCGCTTCGTTCAAGGCGCAGGCGGCGAATGCGAGCAGCAGGATCGCACCCGAAACCGGCAGTAGGCGCCAGGCGGGGGCGCGGGAAAACGCGACATAGCCGGTCGCGGCCGATACCGTCGACATGATCGAGATCGGGAACTTGAAGAGCTGGGCGTAGTCGTGGCGGTTCACGGCATCTCGCCTCCCTCACCGCAGCGACTTGATGAAGGCGACCAGGTCGTCGACGTCCCGTTCCTTCAAATCGGCGGCGGGCATGTGGGCGGTGAATCCCTTCACGATCTCCTTCGGGGGATGGTGGATCGACCGTCTGATGTAGTTCTCGTCCGCGGTCAGGGTCACCTCCTTGCCGTCGGCGAGCACGGTGACCTGACTGTCCCACAGACCCTTCCACGTCGGCCCCACCAGCTTGGCTCCATCCGTCGTGTGGCAGGCCACGCAGCCCTTGAGCTTGAAGGCGCGCTCGCCGCGGGCCGGATCCGGGGCCTCGGATCCGGTCTGCGCCAGGGTGGGCGGATTCTCGGAATCGCCGAAGTACCATTTCGAAAAGGCGGCCTCCGGAATCACGTGAACCTTCGACAGCATGTACGAGTGGTTGACCCCGCACATGACGGTGCACTCGATGTCGAAGTCGCCGAGCTGATCGGCCTGGAACCAGGTGTAGTTGTTCTTGCCGGGCACCACGTCGGACTTGATCCTGAATGCAGGCACGTAGAAGCCGTGCAGGACATCCAGCGATTTCAAATTCAGTCGGACGGGGCGGCCCAGGGCGACGTAGAGCTCGCTGGTCTGGCGGCCGCTCGGGTAGGTGAAGGACCACGCCCATTGCCGGGCCGTCACCTGGATCACCATGGCGTCACGCGGAACCTCGCGCAGGTACTTGTAGTTGGTCCAGCCGTAGTAGAACATGGTCAAGAAAAGCACCAACGGAATCCCGGTCCACAGCAGCTCCAGGAAGGTGTTGCCGTGAATGTCCTCGGGCTTCGCGTTCTTGCCGTGGCGATAGCGGACGACGAGGTAGATCATCACGAAGGTGATGAACACCAGGAACCCGATCGTCAGCGCGGAGATATAGAGAAAGACCGAGTCGACTTTATCCGAAACGCTGGAAGCACCGCCAAACATCGTTGCCTACCTGTAGAGATAATCGGCGAACGTCAGGAAGATGAAGATGACGAGCACGGTGATCGCGGCCGCGACCATGTACTTGAGGGCCACGCTCTCGTACTTGAGGTGCATGAAATAGAAGAAGACCAAACTCGCCTTGGTGGGCGTGATGAAAAGCAGTCCCAGCAAGGCCAGGTTCGGTCGGTGCGTGACGCTCAGTGCGACCAACAACCCGGTCAGAACCACCAACGCGATCCACACCTTGATGAAGATTGCGTAGCCCAGGATGTGGGGTTGTTCGACTTCGTGTTGCATGCTGTGGCTCATGGGCGGTGTTTCGTCGGGCTAGGCCGCGAGGTAGAAGAGGGGGAGCAGGAAGATCCAGATGACGTCGACGAGGTGCCAGTAGAGGCCCGCGTTCTCCAGCTTGATGAAATCGTCGTGGCGAATTTTATCGCGCGCCAGGAACACCATCATCACCGACATCACCACCACCCCAATGGTCACGTGCAGACCGTGCAAGCCGGTCATGCCGAAGTACAGTCCGAAGAACAGGCGCTCGCCCGGCGGCCGGGTCATCAGGTGCTCGGATCCGGGGTACAGGCCGTGGTGGATCTTGGCCAGCCATTCGAAGGTCTTGTTGACCATGAACACCAGGCCGAGGACCATGGTGGAGGCCAGGAAGATCATGGACTGGCGCTTGCGCTTGAGGCGGATGGCGACGATGGACAGCGCCATGGTCAAGCTGCTGGTGAGGAGCACCAGGGTATTGATGACGCCGATGGTGACGTTCAGTTCACCCGAGGCCTTGTGGAAGTCGTGTGGATGCATGGAGCGATACATGCCGTAGGCCACGAACAGACCGCCAAAGAGGATCAGCTCGGTGAAGACGAAGATCCACATGCCGAGCTTGGCCCCCGCGTAGTCGCGATGCTCGCTGGCGTGCTCGACGACCGGTTCGGCTGTTTGCGGCTCGGCCGGCGCAATCATCAGGCTGGCTCCTCGACGGCGGGATTGAAGGTGTAGGGCGGCTCGTCGATGACCGGCAGCACTTCGAAGTTTTCCACCGGCGGCGGCGAGGGCACGGTCCACTCGAGGGTGACGCCGCCCCAGGGATTGGCGGGAATGGTCGTCTTGCGGAACAGGCCCCGCACCAGATTGGTGAACATGATCAGGAGCCCGGCGACCATGATCCAGGAGCCGATGGTGGCGTGGACCTGGCCGGAGTGGAACTGCGGCAGGTGATCGTAGTAGCGGCGGGGCATGCCTTCCAGTCCGAGAATCAAGAACGTGAAATAGAACATGTTGAAGCCGACGAAGATATGAATGAAGGCCACGATGGCGGTGCGCTCGTTGTACATGCGGCCGAACATCTTGGGATACCAGTAGTGCAGGGCCGCGAAGAAGGCGAAGCCGGTGCCGCCGAACATCACGTAGTGAAAGTGGCCGACGATGAAGTAGGTGTCGTGGAGGTGCAGGTTGATGGCCAGCGCACCCTGGAATAGGCCGGTGAGGCCGCCGATGCTGAAAAGAAAGATGAAGCCCAGGGCGAAGAGCATGGGCGGGCGCAGCTCGACGGAACCTTTGTACAGGGTGGCGATCCAGTTGAAAACCTTGATGGCGCTGGGAATCGACACCAGGAAAGTCAGCAGCGAGAAGATGGTGATGGCGAACTCGCTCATGCCGCTGGTGAACATGTGGTGGGCCCAGACCAGCGAGCCAAGTCCGGCGATGGCCATGCTGGAATACACGATGGCCTTGTAGCCGAAGATGGTTCGGTGGGCGAAGGTCGGGATGATTTCCGAGATGGCGCCCATGGCGGGCAGGATCATGATGTACACGGCCGGGTGCGAATAGGTCCAGAACAGGTGCTGGTACAGGATGGGATCCCCGCCGATGCTGGGATCGAAGATGCCGAGGTGGAATACCCGTTCGAGGATGACCAGCAAGAGGGTGATGCCAAGGATGGGGGTGGCGAGGACCTGTACCCAGGCGGTCGCATAGAGCGACCAAGGGAAGAGCGGCATGCGCATCCAGGTCATGCCCTTGGCGCGCATGCGGTGAATGGTGGTGATGAAGTTGAGTCCGGTGAGGATGGACGCAAATCCCAGCACGAAGGCGCCGAACACCGCCATGGTGACGTTGGTTCCGGTCCTCACGCTGTAGGGCACGTAGAACGTCCACCCCGTGTCGGCCGGGCCGCCACCCGTGAACAGCGAGGCGACGGCGATGGTGGCGCCGGTCATGTAGAGGTACCAGGAAAGCAAATTGAGACGGGGGAAGGCCACGTCCTTGGCGCCGATCATGATGGGCAGAAGGAAGTTGCCGAACACCGCGGGCAGACCGGGAATGACGAACAGGAAGATCATGATCACGCCATGCACGGTGAACATGGCGTTGTAGGTGGTGGCCTTCATGATGGTGGGCCCCATGGTCAGCTGCTCGATGCGCATGAGCACGCCGATGGTCACACCCACCATGAAGAACGTCAGCATGGCGATGAGATAGAGGATTCCGATGCGCTTGTGGTCCGTGGTCAAAAGCCAGCCAGCGATGCCCTTGCGCGACGATTGCCCGTAGAAACTGCCGTCGCTGGCGGGAGCGTCTATGATCGATGCGGAGGCGGTACTCACGAAGACTCCTTGATGTCGGACTTGGGGTGCTTCTTGCGTTTTGCGGCCACCGCGATCCCGAAACCCACGGCGAGCACGAGGGTAAAGGCCGCCGCGATACGCGTGATGTTGAGCGAATACCTGTGGCCGGACGGATCGTAGCTGTAGCAGAACCTGAGCAGCCGGGCGATGGTAGGTCCGGTGCGGCCTTGCGCCGCCTCGGTCACGGCCATTTTGACGTCGAAGGGCAAGAAGGAGATCCCGTACAAGTAACGCGTCACCATGCCGGTGGGGGAAAGCACCATGATGGCGCCCGGGTGGACGTAGTCCTCGCCGTGCCTGGCGAACTTGAACCCGACCGAGTCCGCCAGACGCTTGGTCGAGATCGGGTCGCCGGTCAAGAAGCGCCACGCGCTCTGTGGAAAGGCCGGTCCAAGTTGCTTGGTGTAGTTCTTCTTCTTTTCCGCGGCCACCTCCGCGGTATCGCGTGGGTCGAAGCTTACGGTGAGGACTTGGAAGTCCTTGCCTGGCACTTGGTCGGTCTTTTGCAACATCTCGGCTACGCCGTTGAGAAGCGGCGTGCACAGACCCGTGCAGCGGAAATAGTTCAGCGTGAGCAAGGTCGGCTTGTCGATCAGGTCGCGCAGCGAGACCCGATCGCCTTGCTCGTCGATCAGTTTGATGTCGAGAGGAACCTTCTGTCCCAGTTTCTCATCGACGCCGACGTCGACCGGATGGTCGGCATCGGGGCTTGTGGCAAGCGCCGGGCGGGCCGGCAATAGCACCACGACCAAGGTTGCAAGGAGTGTCTTCATGGTTCCCTAGCCTGCTTCTCCCCAGAGGTTGGCGCCACCTCCTCGTCGCCTAGGAGAGCGCGCATGATGTCTTGCCATTGGGCGGCCGTCAGGTCGGCCAGCAATGGCGCAAAACCGTTGTCGGGCGCACCGGCCACCCAAGCGCGCGCCACGGTGGAGCGATCGGCGCGGCCGGCTGTGAATGCCACGGTGCGAGCGACGCGCGAGGGATCCGCGATCACCGCCCGCAGCAATTCGGCGGTGCTGGACTTGTCGTCGGCGGCGGGAATTCCGATCGGCGGGACGGGCCGCTGCTCTTGCACCATCTTCGTGATGGCCAAACTGACCGGGATGCGATTGGGAATGTGGACGCCTTTGGAACGGAACTGGTTCGCCAGCGCAAGGGTGGCCTTGGGGTCTTCGGCTCCGTGATCGAAGTTGCCCAGCGAGCGGACATAATGCACGAGCGCCATGCGATCGGCGGGAACGATGAAATCGAAGGGCGCCATGCCGGTTCCTTTCACGCCTTTCGTCACGGTGGTGAAGATATCGGTCACGCGATCGCCACGTGTCCAATTCTCCGGACGGGTGAAATTGCGCGGTTTGGGATTGAGCGTACCGGCCGCGGGCCCATCCCCTCTCCCGCTGTCGCCATGGCACGAGACGCAGTTGCGTTTGAACAGGGCCTCCCCGCGCGCGAGTAGTTTCGGGTTCGGCGTCATGACGGTCTTTGGATCGACGGGCGGAAGGTCGCGCCCCTTGCTCGCCGGGGCCTCGGCCTGATCCAGCCAACCCACGCTGGCCGCCGCGGGCTTGTCCGAGGGCGCGGGCCGGCTCGGTAAACGTTCCCGCAGCATGGCGGGCGTAACGATGAGGCCGAAGAGAACGAAGATGATGACCACCCCCGCGGCGATGGCATAGCGACTGGCCAGCCCATGGGCTTCCTCTCCCCAGGTGGGTGGCTTGTGCTCGTCGCTCATAGTTGCCACTCCAGCCCTTTGGCCAGCAAGGGGTCTCCGACGGGCATGTCGGCCCCCCGGCCCATGGCGCGACGGATTTGCAAGAAGCCGAGACCAAGGAAGAAGCTGGCCATGGCCAATTCCGGCCAGCCGAAGATCGGTCTGGGTCCGAGTACGGGAAAGATGAGCCAGTAGAGGTCGACGAAATGCCCGAGCAGAATCGAAAACGCCGCCACGCGCAGGGTCTTGGGATTGCTCTTTCCGAGGGATCCGATGAGCAGGAAGAACGGAATGAAGAAGTGAAGTAGGGGCAGCAGCAAGGCGACCGGCTGCCACGCGCCGTCGATGCGGTGCTTGAACCAGATCACTTCCTCGGGCAGGTTGGCGTACCAGATCAACATGTATTGCGCGAAGCCGATGTAGGCGAAGAAGACCGTGAAGGCGAGCCCTAGCGTGCCGAGGTTGTAGTAGTGCCTGGTCCCCACTTGCGGCAGGCGCCCGCGCCGCATGAGCGAGAGTACGCCCACCGCCATGGCCGCGATGCCTGAGATGAACGTGCCGGCGAAGAGATACACGCCGAACATGTCGCTATACCATTCGGGTTCGAGTCCCGAGATCCAGTCGAAGGCCACGATGGTCACGGTGAAGAAAAAGACCACCACGAAGGGCGGCGCCAATCGGCGCGCGCGAACGGTGAAGGCCGGATCCTTGCTTTCGTCCTGGCGAAGGGAGCCGCGTACGAAGAAGGAGTAGAACAGCATCCATGCCGCGGCACAAACCGCCAGTCGGATGGCGAAGAAGGGAAGATTGAGCCACGCCGACTTGGCGACCAGGATGGGATTGTGGGCGGCCGCGGGGTAGGTCCACGGAAAGATCACCGGCACGCCCAGGAAGGCGATGAACAGAAGCACGATAGCCAGGGGAATCAGCGACGCGATCCGCTCCGGTACGCGCCGCATGGGCACGCTCCAGTGCGCGCCGACCAAGCGTTCGAGGGCGACCAGGAACAGGTTGCCCAGCCCGAGTGTGAGCAGGAACAAGGTCCACAGAAGCCAGTTGACCCAGAAGCGCTGGTGGTCGCCGCTAGCATAGACGCCGGCAGCGCCGGCCGCGCCCAGCAGGGTCATGGCCACGAGGAGGTTGCGCACCAGCGAAGATGGAGGGGGTTGGCCGCTCATGGTAGATCCGAATCCTTGGCGTTTTGAGATCGCTGCAGAATCCGAACGTAGTGCACGACCGCCCAGCGATCGCTTTCATCCAGATCGGCGGCGTAGCTGGGCATGGCGTTCTTGCCCAGCATCAGCACGCCGTAGATATAGCCATCGGGGCGAGCGTGCATCTCGTTGGAGAGCAAATTGCCAGGTTTGGCTCCGTAGGCGCTGGAGAGCAGCGCCACGCCGTTGCCCACGGGACCGTGGCAGATGGCGCAGTGGTCGTCAAATACCTTGCGCCCGCGCTCGGCGATTCGCCGGGTCAGCGGCAAGGGATTGCCAAGCAGGGCCCCCGCTTCTTCGGGCGTCTTGAAGTCGGGCGGCAAGTGACCGCGCGCCACCGTACCCGCGACGGCAGGCCGCATGCCACGTCCATCGGCGAAGAAGGTGCTGGAGCGAAACGCATTGAGCTTGGGCTGATCCTCCATGTGAACCATGGGGGGCACGATGGCGATGGTCTTTTCCGCGGCGTAAAGGCCGACGCCAGCGACCAGGCAGGCCGCGGCGATGGCCGCGATGGTGCGCAGCAGCCCGACCAGACTGAGCGGGCGATCCCAGGCCGGAACCGGCACGATCTCCACCGACTCGGCCCCATGGTCGAGCAGCGCCTGGCGCGCGGCCTCGGTGTCGAACGCCGCGCCGGTCGCCTCGATGCTGAGGGCGAGCTTGTCGCGGGTGATGTCCTTGATGGCTTTACTGTGCAGGATCGGGTGGCCGAAGAAGGGCAGATTGTTGAACGTGAACAGCATCGCCAGGCCGGCCGTGAAGGTCGCGAACAGCACCGTGAGCTCGAACATCACCGGCACGAAGGCTTGCCAGGAGAACAGGGCCTTGCCGCCGGTGATCAGGGGATAATCCACCGCGCTGGTCCACCACTCGAAGAGCAACGCAAGGATGGCGCCCAGCATGCCCATGCCCATGACCAGCTTGCCGAGGGACGAGGGTGGAATCCCGACCGCCTTGTCGAGCCCGTGCACGGGATAGGGCGTGTAGGCCTCCAGCCGGCCGAGTTTGCGCGGCCGAATCGTCTTGGCCGCGTCGACGATCTTTTGCGCCTCGGAAAAGAGGCCCAAGACGGCAAACGTCCCGGCAGCGCCGGCATCACGCATGGCCGCCTCCGTGACTGGCCTGGGCGCCCGGCAGGCTGCCCTTCATCTCGCTGGTGGCGATGACGGGCAACACGCGGGCGAAGAGCAGCACCAAGGTGAAGAAGAGGCCGAAGGATCCGAGCAGGATGCCGAAGTCGATCTTGGTCGGGAAATACTTGTGCCAGGAGGTCGGCAAGTAGTCCTGGCTCAGCGAAATCACGATGATCACGAAGCGTTCCATCCACATGCCAAGGGTCACGCCGAGCGAGACGAAAATCATCACCGGGATGGACCGGCGCATGCGCCGGAACCAGAAGATCTGTGGGATGAGGATGTTGCAGGTGATGGTCGTGATGCCCGCCCAGCCGTAGAACCCGCTGATGTAGTTCATGAAGGTGTGCCGGATGTAGGGGTTGGCGCTGTACCACGCCGTTCCGCCTTCCATGAAGTACGCGTAGCCCATGATGCACGACATGGCCAGGATGAGCTTGTTCATGGTCTCGAGGTGGTTGTCGGTGATGAGGTTCGCGAGGTTCATGGTCTTGCGAACCACGATCAGCGCCATGACCACCATGGCGAAGCCGGCAAAGATGGCGCCCGCCACGAAGTAGGGCGGGAAGATAGTCATGTGCCAGCCCGGCACCAGCGACACGGCGAAATCGAACGACACCACGCTGTGTACGCTGATGACGAGGCCGGTGGCCAGGCCCGCCAGCAAGAGGTAGGCCTTGTCGTAATGGACCCAGTGCGAGGCCGCGCCCCGCCAGCCCATGCTCAGGACCGTGTAGATGCGCTTGCGCAGGCCCTCGGCCGTGCGATCGCGCAACGACGCGAAGTCGGGCACCAGGCCGAGGTACCAGAACACCAGCGACACCGAGAAATAGGTGCTGACCGCGAACACGTCCCAGATGAGTGGCGAGCGGAAGTTCACCCAGATCGAGCGTTCGTTGGGGTACGGGAAGAGCCAGTACGCGAACCACGGCCGGCCGGTGTGGAGCACGGGGAAGATGCCCGCGCACATGACGGCGAAGATGGTCATGGCCTCGGCGAAGCGGGCGATGGCGTTGCGCCAGCGCGCGCGAAACAGAAACAGGATGGCGGAGATCAAGGTGCCCGCGTGGCCGATACCGACCCAGAACACGAAGTTGATGATGCCGAAGCCCCACGCCACGGGCCGGTTGTTTCCCCAGGCGCCGATGCCGTAGTAAAGCGTCCAGCCCATGCAGAAGCTGCCGATGCCTAACGCGGTCAGGGTCACGGCCAGGGCGATGTACCAGGCGCGCGGTGGTCGAATGCCGGGAAACTTCAGGACTTGATCGTCGAGCGAGGCCGGCGTGACCTTGCCTTGCATGAGTTCGAGGGGTTGCAAGGCCTCGGGCAGGGTCGTGGTCGCGGAGGTCATCGTTCACCTCGGCCGGATGGGTTCTTCAGGGCGGCCAGGTAGGTGATGGCCGGCTTGGTGCCCAGCTCCTCGAGCACGTGGAAACCGCGGTTGCTGCGCGAGAGCTTGGAGACCGCGCTTTCGGGATCGTGGATGTCTCCGAACACGATGGCGCTCGCCGGGCACGCCACGCCGCACGCCGGAACCACGTCCTGGTCCCGCAAGCCACGGCTCTCGCGCTTGGCCACCTGCTCGGCATTGCGGATGCGCTGTACGCAGAAGGTGCACTTCTCCATCACGCCGCGCGGGCGGACCGTCACCTCCGGATTGAAGGCGAGCTGCAGGGATGGAGGCGTCTCGCTGGTGAAATCGAGGAAGTTGAAGCGCCTGACCTTGTAGGGGCAGTTATTGGCGCAATAGCGGGTGCCCACGCAGCGGTTGTAGGCCATCTGGTTGATGCCGTCGGGGCCATGGTTGGTGGCCTGCACCGGACACACCGTCTCGCAGGGGGCGTTGTCGCACTGCTGGCAAAGCATGGGCTCGTGGATCACCTTGGGCGAAGCCCGATCGGCCTCTTCGTAGTAGCGATCGACGCGCATCCAGTGCATGGCGCGGCCCTTGCGGACCTGCTCGGGACCGACCACGGGAACGTTGTTTTCCGACTGGCAGGCCACGACGCACGCGCCGCAGCCCACGCACGATGAAAGGTCGATGGCCATGCCCCAGCGCGGACCTTTCTGCGCGTATTTGTCGTAAAGAGACGGAAGCTCCTCCCGCTCGATCTCGTGCTGGGGCTTCTTGGCGTACTCGTCCAGCGTCCACAGGCGCGCGATGTCGCGGCCGTCCTTGGTGTCGTGATCTTGGGCCAGCGAAATGTCTTGCCGGCCTCCCGTCGCCTTGACGGTCGCGATGGGCACGACGCGAACCCCGGCCGAAGGCGCGAACGCCCACGCGCGGGTTCCCACGCCCGAAGCCACGCTGCCTTGCCAGCGGCCGTGGCCCAAGGTCAAGCGCAGAACGCCTTCGGCCTGACCGGGTTGGCGCAAGATGGGCAGGGCGGGGCCTTGGCCCAGGCTCACCATATCGCCATTCTTGAGATGCCACCTTTCCGCGTCGGCCGGCGACAGCGATAGCGGATTTCCCCACGAGGTTCTCCCGATCGGATCTGGCATTTCTTGCAGCCAGCCGTTGTTGGCGTAGCGGCCGTCGTGAAGTCGCGGGTCGGCTTCGAGAACCAGTTCGAGGCCGGTGGCCGGCGGCCCGGCAGCGCGGTTTGCGGCCTTGGCGCAGGCTTCTCCGTCGAGCTTGCGGGGCGCGAGTGGCTCGGATCGACGCCGGAAGAGGCCATCGTGCAGGCAGGTATTCCAGAAGCGCGCGAAAAGGATCGGACTGCCCTTGGGCCAGACCTGGTCCTGCCAGCGCCGCTCGAGGAGCTCGTGGTAGGTCTTCGCCAGCGGCCGACCGAGCTCGGCCAGGCAGCGCAGGAATATGTCCTCGCCCTGCAAGGTATCGTAGAGGGGCTCGACCACCGGCTGTTGCAAGGTGAGCGTGTCGCCGCTGGCTTCGAAATCGTTCCAACTCTCGAGCCAATGGTTGGTCGGCAGGACAAGGTTGGATATCGCCGCGGTTTCGTCTCGCCGCAGGCCCATCCGGACCCGCAAGGGAACCTTCGCCATCGCGGCTTGCCAGGCGCCGGCTTCTCCTGCGCCGTCGTTCGATCGAGGGAGGTCGTAGGCGGGGTTGACGTCCCAGAACACCGCCACGGCGAACTTGCCCGCGCCCATGTCCTCGACCACCTTCTCGAACTCGTCGGGCTCGGTCAACGCGGGCGCGGACGGGGCATGGTCGGTGACCACGGTCGCGCCCTCGGCGCCCAGCATGTGGTTCAGGATCAGGCAGCCGGCGTGTGCTTCGGCCGAGGCCACGGGGCCGGCAAGGACCAGGGCGCCGTCGCCGGCGGCGCACAGATCCTTGACCAGGGATCGGAACTCGGTAGCGAACGGCTTGAGCTCGGGCAGCCGCTCTGGCGCGAAGGGATCGAGTGCCGACAGCGCCAGCCCCTCGGGCAGTGCTCGTCCTCCTTCGAGATGGACCGCGCGTACCAAGGCGAAGGCAATCCGCGCCAGGGCCGACGGCCGCATCGGGATGCGCACGTCGGCCCTGCTGCCGGTCAGGCTCATGCCGCCTTCGAGCACGTAGAGGCGGTTCATGGGGTCCGCGAAGGACGCCGGCCGTCGCATGGACGAGAAGCCCGCAATGGCGGACACGGTGTCGGCGAAGGTTCCGAGAAAATCGGCCTCGAGCGCGACGATGACCCGCGCCTTGTCGAAACGATATTGGGGAGGTCTTATTTCACCCAGCACGGCACGCTCGGCCCGGCGGCCTTGATGGTCGGCGGCGGGCTCCCAGGGGATGTGGCGCAAACCCGGGAAGGCCTCGATGAGGCGTGCGATCAGCGCCTTGCGCGTGGGCGATATCACCGCAGGCGTGACGAGCGCGATGCCTTGATGCTTGGCTGCCGCGTCCTTGAGGGCTCGGGCGAGGCGCTCCGTCGCCTTTTCCCAGGTGCCCGGCCGGTCGTCGATGAGCGGGGCGCGCAGGCGGTCGGGATCGTAAAGCGCGAGCAAGTCGGCGGTGGCGTGGAAACTGGTCTTGCCTCGATAAAGCGGGTGTTCGTCGTTGCCCTCGACGTGGATCGGGCGCCCCTCGCGCGCCTTGACCAGCACCGGGTAGGCGACTTCACCCTCTTGAAATGTGCTGGCGTAGTAGTCCGCGACCCCGGGGACGATCTCTTCCTGTTTTCTGGTGTAGGGAACGATGGCGGCTCGGTTCTGCGAGGGCTTGCACCCCGCACCCGTCGCCAAGGCGGCCGAGGCGCCGAACAGGGCCAAGAAACGTCGGCGGGAAAGGCCCTCTCCGATTTCGTCGCTGGCGCCACCGGCTCCAAGCACCGGAAGTTTCACGATGGGCTTGTGGTCATCCATGGCGTTTCACGGAATCGCGAGCAGGTCGAACGGCTGGGCGGCGTGGGCGTTCTTGCTGGCGCACTGGCCCGTGCGGAGCGACGGTGGAAGGAAGGCGGTGCGGCCGTGGCGGCTCGCCGACCGGGCAACTTCCATGCCGCAAGCGCGGCCGCGGCGGCCGCAATGGCCCCCAGCCAGCCCCGGCGGGGCAACCTGGATTTTGGTGTCGGAAGGTCTGGTTTCATCGGTGGCAGGCGTAGCAATTGGTGGGGGCTTGGGTGATCTTCGAGCCCGCTGGCACGGCCTCGTGCGCGTCGCGGTGGCAGGCCAGACAGGTTCCCATCCGCATGAGCATCACCCGCGAGACGCGATCCATGGTTTGCACCTCTCCGTGGCAGGTCTGGCAGGCGATGCCGGCCCCGACGTGTGGCCGGTGGTCGAAGTAAACGTGGTCGGGCAGGGTGTAGACACGTTGCCATTCGATGGGCTGGTTGGCCTTGTAGGCCGCGGTCAGACGCTGGATTTCGGGCTTGTCGGTCCGAGTTACCGCATGGCAGTTCATGCAGGTCTGCACCGCGGGAACCCCGGCGTGGCGCGAGCGCTCGGCGCCGGTGTGGCAGTAGACGCAGGGAATGTGGTTGTCGCCCGCGTGCAGCCGGTGGGAAAAGGCGATGGGCTGCTTCGGGGAATAGCCTCTCATGAACCGGTCTGGCTCGGTGGCGTAGCCGACCGCGAGCAGGGTCGACAACACCGCGACGGTCCCGATGGGCAGGATTACGCGCCAGAAACGATCTCGTGGATGCACACGGTCCTCATGTCGGAGTCTATGCCGAATTCAGGTAGAAGTGGTCCTGTTCTGGTCCGGAGCGGATTCGTTATTCTTGTCACAACCGGTGACTTTGGCGTTGGTTAGATGCCGAGACGCCGGGTGAGGTCACAGGGCTTTCTTCGCGGGTGTCAGAAGGTGCGTAATCGCTGAAGTCTTCGCGCAGCCTCGGCCATGCGAACCGGTTCGCCAACGCGGCGCGCGCGCCAGAGTAGGTTGTGCGGTGTGTGCGTCGGCGGAACAAAGGGGACGACCACGGTCTCGTATCCAGCGGACTCCAGGCGTAGCGTGCGTTCGGCATCGACGATGGCCTGGACGAACCGGCGCCGGACCTCGGCGTGGCGGGGTAGCCCAAGCGCCTCCGCCTGCCGGGTCGCCAGGTCCGTGGCGGCCACGGCGCATGGACGTGCAGCAGGGCACGAGCAGCAGGTGGCGCGTCCGGCAGGCCACCGCGCGCTCGGCGATGGCGTCGGCGGCCGGTCCGCAGGCGTGCAGGGCGACCACCAAATCGGGTCCGTCCGGCCACGCCGAGGCGTCTGCGACATCGCTTTCCGTCACGGTGAAGTCCACGCGCGAAGCATGCACCAAGGCGACCGCGCGTCGACACGCGCCCGCCCGTTCCCTTTCGCGTTCGATGAGCGTGACGTGGCTTCGGCTTGGTCTGCTGGCGAGGAAGAATTCCGCGGCCAGCAGACCGACGTAGGCCTTGCCGGCCGCCGCGTCCACGAAATGGAAGGGCCGGTCGGCCCTGGCCAAAGCCACGGCGCGCTCGATCTCGGTCAACAGGCCGACCATTTCCACGGCCTTCTTTCGATCCTCCTTGCGCAGCGATGCGTCCTCGTGCCGCGATGTAAAGGCGGTGAAGCGTTTCCTGCACGGCGGAGAGAGTCACCATGCCGTGTCCGGTGTCTAGGCGCGCGCCGCGCACGAGAGGCGTTCGGGACTGGCTCCCGCGCGGGCGCGCAGATCGAGATAGACGCGCGCCAGGACCAGGGCGGGAACGGGAAGGATCGCGATGGAGAGGAGGTCGATGGTGACGAAATGAAGGAACACGACCGCCCTGCTGCCGGATGTCGGCAGCATGATCTCGGTCAGGGTAGCCACGACGAAACCGAGCAGGGCGAACGACAAGAACGTGAGAGCGACGCGAGTGGCTTCGCTTCTCGCCAGCTCGATGCTGCGCGCGAGCGCGCGCCTTCCCGCTCGTTTTTCGAACAGCACGACGTGCGGGACGAAGATGAAGAGAACGCTCAGGACGAGGCCCGGCAGGACGAAAAGCGCATTGCCCGCGGCGACCAGCAAGGCGGCGGGAAGCAGGGAAACCAGGAAGTACTCCGAGCGCGCCATCAAGATGGGCCAGATATCGCCGACATCCGGCAGGGCGGCGCCGCCCCGTTGGTCGGCGACCGCGATGGCCAGCGCTCCACACGCCGCCGGGAAGGCGAGCCCGAAGAGCAGAAAGCCCCGAATGAGGAGCGCCAGCTTCTCGCGCACCAAACCGCCACCGTCTCCGTCCTCGGGAGGGGGCATCGGCGTCGTTTCGGCGGTGGTCAGCGCGGCCAGCTCGGCCGCCGCCTGCTTGTCGATCTCGCCGCGGGCCTGGCTGGCCTGAATGCGGTCTGCCAGGGCGGCCTTGCGCGCCGAGAAATCCACGGTCGCGACCCCGCGGACGAGCGCCGAGGGTGCGACACCACGCGCAACCCCCGCCAGGAGGCAAGATTGCAGGATCGAAGCCGGCAGCACGAGCAGCACGACCGGGAGCAAGTAGGACTTGGGCGCACGCAAGCACGCGTCCAAAGCCCAACGGAAGAGCTCGAAGATGCTCCGAGCGTCGGCGGCCAGCCGATCGGAATATCCTCCAACCCTGGCTTGTCGCGAATCACGGGGAGTTGCTCCGTCCTTGGGCTGGGGCAGGGCGAACGGCCTGCCTGCTCCTGGGGGCGGCAGATCCGTGGGCGTTTCTTCCAGCGGCGGCGCGACATCGACGTCGCCCACCGGGGTGGGCATCGCGACGCCAGGCAAGTCAACCGGTGGCCCGGTGCCGATGGCGTCCGCGGCGTCGATCGCGATCGAGCCCGTGGCGGATTGCGAGCGCTCCGGTGCGGGAGCATAGAGGCTGACGACCAGGTCCGGGTTCTGCCTGGCCTCCGCCTCCGTGGGCAGGCGAATCGGCGGCGCGGAGGGAATCGGTGGCGCGGAGGGAATCGGCGGCGCGGAGGGAATCGGTGGCGCGGAGGGCACGCCGAACATGGTCTTGCCCAGGGCCAGGGCACTCGTCTGGTTGCCCATCGGCTGGGGGCGCGGCGGTGGCAAGGCTACCCTCGAGGGCGGAATGGCGCCTCCCGGCTGCGACGCGGACTGCGACGCGGCGAGCGCGGGCGCGACCCCGAACAGGGTCTTTTGCACCGCCGGAGTCGCGCCGCCGATAGCCTTGCCGGTCTTCGGACATATGCGCAGGGACGCCTCGTGATCCTGTCCGCAATGGGTGCAAATGCTCACGGTGGGGCCTTGTGTCGAAGATGTTAGCCTAAATTCGCGTTGCGTGCTTCCACCGGGTGAGTTGCTGCATCTATCACGCTGAAGCGAAAGGTGCCGCGATGGAACTCACTCGGAAGAAATGCGTCGCCTGTGAGGGCGGCGCCACCGCGCTCGTCGAGGGCGAGGTAGACCGTCTGCTGTCTCAAGTTTCAGGGTGGCGCGTGGAGCCCGGGGTTCCCGAGCTGCGCAAACGCTACAAGTTCCCCAGCTTCACGGACACCGTGGACTTCGTGAATCGCATGGCCGAGTTGGCCGAGTCCGAAGGCCATCACCCCGACTTTTGCGTGCGCTACACCATCCTCGACGTATCGCTTACCACGCACGCCATCGGCGGACTGTCCGAAAACGACTTCATTCTGGCCGCAAAGATCGACCAGCTCCACGAAACCGCCACGAAGACGGGATGAAGATGGTGGGTTGGTTCGCGGCATGGGCGGACCAGACTTTGACGACCTGCGCTCCCGCCCGGCTTTTCCAACCCGAGGGTTGACGATCTGTCGTGTCGTTGAATCGTACGCGGCTCCTTGGCTGCCACGTTACAGCGGCGGATGCGCGTTCTTGACCAGGTCGAGGAAGTAGGACTCGAACCACTGTCCGGCCTGGGGAGCGCCCTTGGCTGCGTCGGGGCCGCCGCACATTTCGTCGTAGCGTGGCTGCGTCGGATCGGAAACACCATCGGACTCTCCGGGTGGCTTGATCCAGAAATAGGCATCGATGCCGGGTAGCGGCTCGGCGCGCGGTCGCTCCCCGATGCCCGCGCCATGGACGTTGCACCAGCTCCCCCACTTGGCCCGGATGTTCCCTTTGCCATTGCGGGAGGTGTCGATGATGAAGGTGTGGTGCTTGAAGCCGTACATTTCCAGGGTCTTGCCCAGGACCTTGACGTAGGTCAGCTCGTTCGGGCAGGGGTTCGTGGGCTCCAATACGGCGCCGTCGCGGTTCGACAGGTTGGTGTAGTTCGCGGTATTGGTGGCGAAACCGCGGATCATGTCCGGACCGCCGGCTTCGTTGAGCACGTCCTTGAAGATTCTGGCAATCTTGGCCCGGTTGTCGTCCCAGCCCAGCCAACCCGAGTGAGCTGCGTCGAGGTACACCGTTACGTTGGCGAGCGCAAAGCTCTTGATGCCGTAGATGATGCCGCTCTTGTAGGCGGCGCGCGCTTCTTGGCACATGGGCAAGGCCATGTTGGTCGCCATGTTGCCGAGCGAGTCGGGCTCGAGGACGACGGCGATGGGCTGATCCGGGTGGGCCTTGAACTGCGCCGTGATGGGATCGATGAACTCGGTCTTGTAGCGTTGCTCTCCATTTTCGGAAACCTTGAGCTCGCCGGCCGAGGCTGCGGCCGCGCAGTCGCGGTTCGGCAGGTCGTACACCACGACCACCGTCAGGGTGGGCTTGCCGGTTGCGTCTTGCTGTTTCTTCGCCTCATCCAGCCAAACTGGGAGGTTCTTCACGGACGCGATGGAATCCAGCCACACCGCGGTCGGGTACTTTTCCACCTCCCGGATGGCAGCAGCCATGTCCGGGTGCTTCTTCGCCGTGGCCTCGACATTCGCCACGTATTCCGGGTTGATGAAGAAGTTCGCTTTCTTGAACGGGTTGTGGCTCGACCCCGGGCTCGCCATGTTCATAGTTCCGGCACAGGCAGACGTAGACAGAATGACGAACAACGCTGGGTTTATGCGGATACGCTGATGCATCGCTGAGTTCTCCTGCCGATGCAGCGTAATCGTTACGCCAGGCCACCATGGCAAGGGTTGCCGCTTCGGCGCTGGCGATACTACACGATCCGCTCGCGCGTGGAACAGACACGGTCGGGAATCTAGTCGACCTTGACGCCATCGCACAGAGTAGGATCGGCTGCGCACTGGACTCGCGACGTGCCGGTGGGCGATAGTCAGCCGCACGTGCAAAAGCGAGGCGATCATGCGCGGCGTTGGTAATCCAAGGGTGGGCGGCCCTATCTCGCTCATTCTGGTCTTGGTCTTTCCCGCCATGATCGCGGCTGCCGTCGCCCTTGCGTACTACGGCTTCAAGCATGCCGAGGACGTGTCCCGGCCGGTCGAGCAGCTCTTCCGGCAGGAATGCCAGGACTATGCCGACGGGCTGGCCAAGACGGTCGAGAGCCGGCTCGATCGCGAAGCGTTGTCGCTTTTCGCCAAGGTCGGGGCCCTGGAAGACGATCCCGCCGCGACCGATCCGTGCGACCTCGACCCCGGAACCGGGGTCGATTCGTTCGTCGTCCTCGGCGACACCCGTCGCATCGAGTGCATGTGGCCGCGCCACGAAGCCGACCCCAGAAGGCGGAAGCAAGCGGGGATGGCATCGGCGAGAATCGCGTGGCTGGGCAAGATCAAGAACCTGGCCTGGTCGCAACTCGAGTTGGGCAGCTTTGCCTACCACCACGACGTGCTCGACAGCGGCGGCTCGACCCTGCTTGCCTACACGGCTCGCAAGGCCAGCGATGGCGACCTGTACCACGTGGTGGCCAGGCTCACGCTCGACTTCGTCAGCAAGGAATGGGCCGAAAGCGAGCTCGGGCCGGGGCGCAAGAACCGGCGCGTGGCCATCCTCGACGAGTCGAATACCCTGATTGCGGGTGTGCGCCCGACCGGTCCCGAGGCAAGGCCGGGCGGCCGGCTCTTTTACGAAGGTCCGTTCGGAAAGGCCCTCTACCACTGGCGCATCCAGATGGTTCCGCAGAACGCCGAGGAGTTCCAGGCGCAGTGGGAGCGCACCAAGAGCCTGCGCAGGATTCTCATCCTGCTGGCCACGGTCATCATCGTCGTCGGCTTGGTGTTGGTGTGGCTGGCCATCCTGACCGAGCGGCGTGCCTCGCGCATGAAGAGCGACTTCATTGCCAATGTGTCGCACGAGCTCAAGACGCCGCTGTCGCTCATCCGAATGTTCGGCGAGATGGTGGCCACCGGCCGGCACAAGGGCGAGGAGGCCGCGCGCGAATACGGCGGCATCATCACGCGCGAATCGGAGCGGCTCACCCACCTCATCGACAACGTGCTCGATTTCTCGCGCCTCGAGCGCGGCAAGGCCAGCTACAATTTCTCGGAGGGGGACCTGGCCGAGGTGGTCGGGCGCGCCCTGGACGTGTGCCGCTACCGTCTGGAACGCGAAAAGTTGAAGTTGGTCGTCGACATCGCGCGCGACCTGCCGGTCGTGCGCATGGATGAAAACGAAATGACCCTGGTCGTGCTCAACCTGGTCGACAATGCCATCAAGCACGCCGCCGGGGGTGGCAAGGTGGTGGTGTCGGTGTCGCGCGCGCCGGGCTCCGTGATCCTGGCGGTGCGCGATTTCGGCCCGGGCATCGCGCCCCAAGATCATCCCCACGTGTTCGATCGCTTCTACCGCTCGCAGAGCACGCGCGAGCGAAATGTGCGCGGCAGTGGTATAGGTTTGGCCCTGGTCAAGCACATCGCGGAGGCCCACGGCGGTCGCGTGACCGTGCAGAGCCCCGTCTCCGACACTCCCGATGATACGCAAGGTTCAATCTTCAAGGTTTTCATCCCCGCGCCCGTTGCCGTGGTGGCCCAGGGCGTCCGGCAAGGGGTGGCTTTCTAGCCCTGCACTATTAATGAATCGCACCAAGGCAATCCCCCTGCGGGCTAGACAAGCGCGTGCGGAGCGTGCCGGCTCCGCCGGCAGCGAAGCATCGCGGGAAGGTTTGGAAACCCTCCCAGGGTTTCCATTACAATGATCAGCACGTCCGCTGGAACCAGTCAGGCCGCGCTTCGGCGCCGCATCCTGGTCATCGAGGACGAACCGGACATCGCACGCGGCCTGCGCGACGCGCTCGAGTTCGAGCAATTCGAGGTCAGCACTGCGGGCCTAGGTCGCGAGGGCATCAAGGCCCTGCGCGAGCGCGGCGCCGACCTGATCATCCTGGACCTCATGTTGCCCGACATCAACGGCTTCACCGTGTGCGAGGAGATCCGGCAAAGCCACCCCGTGGTGCCCATCATCATGCTCACCGCGCGTTCGCAAGAGACCGACAAGATTCGTGGCCTCGAGGCTGGCGCCGACGACTACGTCACCAAACCGTTTTCCGTGGGCGAGTTGGTCGCGCGCATCAACGCGATCTTCAGGAGGCTTTACCGCACAAGCGCAAGCGACGAGTCCGTGCAGATCGGCCAGGCGACGGTGTACCCGCGGCGACACGAGCTGGTTCGTAATCGCAGGACCGTCTCCTTGTCGTTCTACGAGGTGGAGATCCTTCGCCTGCTTCACGAGCGGGCGGGCGAACCCGTCGCACGCGACGAGATCCTGGAAAAGATATGGGGCGTGTCGGGATACGGCAGCAGCCGCTCGGTCGACAACTTCGTGGTGAAGCTGCGCAAGAAGATCGAAGAAGACGCTTCAAGCCCACGCCACATCGTGACGATTTACGGGACCGGGTACAAACTTGTGCTGTAGTTGCCGCTAAGGAGCCGCGAAAAGATAACTTGTGCAAAGAGCGCGGCCGAGGCGCCCGGATGGCAAGGAGCGAGGAGCGACGAGCGACGCAGCCAGCCGGGATGGATCGGCCGCGCACCTGCTAAAGTTATCTTTGAGCGGCGACTAAGGGCTCGTCCGGAAATTAGTGATACGAGTTCGGCGATGAGGCGCCCGACTGGCGAGGCGCGAGGAGGAGGAATACTCGACGTATTGCGACGACGAGCAACGAAGCCAGCCGGGATGGATCGGCGGCGAAATGGTATCGATTATTTTTGGACGAGCCCTAAGTGGCGATGTGGATATTACGTTGCGCGCACAGGCTGTAGGCCGGACTCCAGTTGGTCAGGGCAGAGGTGTCGCCAGGGTAGGTCGGTGGGGCCACCTGAATCTCCGCCTGCGCGAATAGGCAACCCGGGACGGATGTGCCAAACGCTGCCTTCGGGAAGTCCGCGGCGCTCGGCGTCCACGAGACTGTGGCCTGCCCCCTGCCACCAGATAGCACGCTAAAGAGGATCGGGTGGGCGGCTCCGTAGGGCGGCGCAAGCTTGCCGCCGTTCACCAGATCCATCATGGGTCCTGCGCCCGGGCTCATGGTTGGGCCGATCCACCACAGGTGGATGATCGCGTTTCCGGTCTCGTTGCCACTGTTGGAGAGCGAAATGGTGACGCTCGTCGCGTGGCCGACCCGGAAAGGAGCCAGCGGAACGAGGCCAGGGTTGAGGTAGAGGTGGGAAAGATCGGAGTGATCGAAGCAGATGGCGGGAGGCATGTGGGATCTCCTTGGTGGTTAGGTTGTCTAGATGCGGTGGCGAGCCCAGGGCAGAGGTTGAGCTACTGGGCGACAATTGCGTAAAGATTGGGAGGGGGAAGGCTGATTGCGCTCATGCTCGACGGCGCGGTCGAGGGCAAGGCGCCAAATGGTCGGGAGGCATAGCGCCAGGTGACCGTTGTCGTCGAGTTGCTCGAGAACGTTGCCAATGAATCCCAAACCCCTAGGATCCAATAGGTGCCCGCGGCAACGTCGACGGGCGGATCGACGCTCAATTCCGCGCCGCCAGGAGCGACGAGGGCCGGCGAGGCGATGGTGGCGACGAGCGCGCCCGGGTTGCCCGCCACGTCGCCGTACAGGCCGAGGACCATCGTGCAACTCGCGGTGGCGTCGTACAGCACGGCGCCTAGTCCGGTAACCACGCTCTGATTCGGAATGTAGATCTGAATTCCCGCCAGAAAATCTCGTTCGAAGGGCGAGGAGGAGACGCCTGGGCCGGTGTTGCCGTAGCGCGCGGTCGCCAGGCAGGCCCGGTTTCGACACACCTTGGACGGACACTCGTTTCCGCAGCGACCACAGTTGGCGCTGTCGCTGTTGCCGTCCGTCTCGCACCCGTCGCGGCTCGTGTTCTCGTCGGTGCTGCAGTCGAGAAACCCTGGGGAGCAGTCCGACATCGAACACACGCCGGTCGTGCAACTGGGGGTGCCGTTTTGGGCGCCGCAAGCCTGGCCACAGGCACCGCAGTTGTCGATGCTGGTCTGGGGATTGATGCATTCGCCCGCACAGGTGGTAGTCGGGAGCACGCATGCCGAAGGGCCATCCGGAACCGCGAGGTCTCGGCCGGCTTCGATGGGAACCGTGAGATCGGGCGGCGCATCCGGAGAGGCGTCGCGGCCCTCCACACGCGCCTCGACCGGGGGGTCACCTTCGGCATCCCGCGTGGTCTCGTAAGTGTCCGCGGCACTATCGCGAACCTGCGCGCACCCGGAAGCGCAATCCGGGGTGGCATCCGGAAGCGCGAGATCCGGGGCCGCTTCCGGCGCGGCGAGATCGAGCGGCGCATCCGGAGAGGCATCGGTGCCCTGGGGAGAGTCCGCCGACCTCTCCGTTCCTGCATCTGGCACGGCCACGGGGTGGTCTGCGCCGGCGTCGCCGATCTGCCGCGTATCCGTGGAGAGATCGATGCCGCCGCTGTCCGCGGAGAGATCGGTGCCGCCGCTGTCCGCGCTGCTGGCACCGCCGTCACTGGCGATGCCGGCGCTCGCATCGGGCCGTGTAAATGGCGCGTTCGGAACGTATTCCGGAAGGCCGTGCACATCGACGTCGAGCGGCTGGACGCAGTGGCCACTGATTGCGCCCGCACAGGCGCTATCGAGAAAGAGCGTGAGCACGCGGCTGCGCCCGGGATCGAAGGCCAGGCGCGCCGTTTGCGAAACGACGCTGTCGGAGCCCAGGAACGCCGTGGCCGTGACTTCGAACTCCCGACCCTGGTTGTCCGGCGACACCACCTCGAGGACCACGGGCAGCCTGGTCTTGCCACTTTCGTTGCCGGTCGTGAGCGGAAACTCGACCGGCGGCGACGCCGTCGACCCACTGACATCGACGCGAATGCTGTCCATCTCGGTCGGAACCGCGAGATTGCTCCACACCGCGACCACGATCTTGGTGTGGCTGTCCTGGCTCGAACAGGCACCGAGCAGCCATCCGGCCGCGGCCAACATCCCGAACTTCCGTCGCGTGGTCATTGCACCTCCACACAGGGGTAGCTCGCCCCGCCGCAGGCACCGCCCGGGTGGCGGGCCAGAACGATGGCCGTGACGGTGGCGGCGATGGCGACCGCACCGACTCCGGTCCAGAACCACCATTTTCGATAGAACGGCTGGCGGTCGCTTGCCGGCTCGCGCAGCAGAGGGTTGGTGGTCAGATTGGCTGCATGGTCGACCCGCGCCGGACGGGGAACCGGCAAGGCTTTCGCGGCCGATGCGGTCGCGAGCTCGCCGTGGCTCGCGACCGGCGCGGCCGCGGATGTCCTATCCTGGAATGTCAAGACCGCTTCTTTGCGTTCGCCCTCCAGCAAGTCGAGCGCGCGTTCCGAGGTCTCGGCGCTTGTCTTGCCCACGATGCGGTGCCGGCCGGGATCGACCGGGACATCCGTCCCAATCCACGCGCCCTCCGCCAGGACATCATCGATGGTCAGTTCGACGGCACTGGGCGCGGCGCCTTTCACTTGAATGCGCAGTTTGGGAATTCGCGGTTGCAGCGCCTCCAACTCCCTCTTCGCGTCCGCCTGGGCCTTCTCCTGCGCGTTGCCAATCCAGAGGTCGTTGGGCGTGAGCTCGGAGGCCTGCCGGTATAGCTCGGAGCCCGCGACGAGTCGACCGCGCTTGACCAAGACCCGCGCCGTCCACAGCGCAAGCGTCGGCACCCTCGCGATCGCGAAAGCCTGCCGGAATTTCACCTCCGCGTCTTCAAGGTGGCCGGCGTCGAAATCACGTTTGGCCGCATTGGCCAAGTTGCGCGCGGCCACCTTGGCTTTCTCGTCGGTCGCACGGGCCACACCTGACCATACCGCGAGAAACGTCAGCACCAACGCAGCGCGACCTAGCTTGCAGTCCATCGATGGCACCAAGTCTTATCGATCGAGAGCTAGAAGCCCGCAACATCTTCCTGTTCGGGCGGCGCGGCAGACGGGGTCGCGTGGAATCTGTGCCTGGACACCGTGCTGGCGTGCTCGATGCTCGAGGGTCGCGCTCGCGGTGTTGCCTGGCGCTGCTTGGCGGTTCGCCTTGTCGCTGCCACTGCGTGATGCGCATTGTCGTCACGGGGGATCTCGCTGGTCGCGAGTGGCTTCGCCCCGGCGTCGGCTTTTCCGGCAAGCACTGCGGGGGCTGCCTGCTTCGGCGGTGAATGGATCGGCACGACCGCAACGGTGGGCGTGGCGGTTACTCCTGGCGCGACCGTTGGCGACGTGTGTTGGCCGTGTCGGAATAGGAGGAGAAGCGCGAAAGCAATCACGATCAATCCGCCGGAGGTAAGAACCAGCCAGCGTTGCAGAGATCGCGCTGTCCTGTAGGTCGAGGATCCCGATTCGGCCACCACCTCGGCATTGGATGGCGAAAACGTGCTGGGCGCCGGAACCGCGACGGCTCGGTCCACATCGGATCCCGAACCCGGCCCAGCCGCCAGCGCATTCCCACTGACTGGGGTGGCCGTGTGGGCGCCGCCTATTCCTTGCGTCAGCGCCCTAAGAAAGCCAGGAATCCCGTCGAATCGTTCGCTTCTTTCCTGGTGAAGGGCGCGCATGACGGCGTCTTGCACGTGGTCCGGTACGTGGGGAGCCAGCTCGCGCAGCGGTCGGGGCGTTTCGCTCAAATGCATGAGCAAGAGCTCCACGCCGGTCGCCCCCACGTAAGGGGGCCGCCCGGCCATCATCTCGTAGACGATGGTCGCCAAGGAGTAGATGTCGGCGCGCAGGTCGACATCCGCACTGTCCTTGCACTGCTCGGGCGACATGTACGTCGGGCTGCCCATGATGAGACCGGTTTCCGTGCGGATGCTTCCTGCGGGGCCCACGCCGTGCTTCACTTTCGCGATGCCGAAATCGAGGATCTTCACGCGCGCGCCGCTTGGCGCGCCGGCATCGGGCACCAAGAACAGGTTCTCGGGTTTCAGATCGCGGTGTACGATTCCGATGGCGTGGGCAGCCGCTAACGCCGAGCCCGCCTGGCCGGCGATTTCCAGCGCCTCGGCAACCGAGAGCCTGCCGGCCTCCGCCAGTCGCTTCTTGAGCGATTTCCCTTCGAGAAACTCCATGAGGATGTAAGGAAATCCCTCGGGCGTCTCGCCGGCGTCGAAGACCTCGATGATGCTGGGATGGCGGATCGCGCTGGCGGCGCGCGCTTCGTTGAAGAAGCGGCGGACCAACTCCGCGTCCTGCGCCAAGAGCGGACGCAAAACCTTGATGGCCGCGCGGCGTTCGATGAGTGGGTTCTCGGCAAGGTAGACCTCTCCGAACGCGCCCTCCCCAATCAGGCGCACGACGCGGTAGTTGCCGAAGAGCCGTCCTGCCTGAAGCGCCATGACCTCACTATGTCCGGGCAGAGAGTACGCGCAAAGACTTGTCTAAGCCAGTTCGAGGGCGCTCGTTTCCCCTTGACTGCCAGGGTTCGAGCGCGGACTTATGACTGCCATCATGTCGGTTCGCGTTCGCATCGCCCCATCGCCCACCGGCGATCCCCACGTCGGGACCGCCTATATCGCCCTGTTCAACTATGTCTTCGCCAAGAAGCACGGGGGACAGTTCATCCTGCGCATCGAGGACACCGACCGCGCGCGCTCGACCCCGGATTCCGAGGCGGCCATCCTGCGCGCCTTGCGCTGGGTGGGGCTGGGCTGGGACGAGGGCCCCGACGTGGGCGGGCCGAGCGGCCCGTATCGCCAATCCGAGCGCAGCGAGATCTACAAGACCGAGGTCGCCAAGCTGGTTGCCTCGGGCGCAGCCTACCGCTGCTTCTGCAGCGCCCAGCGCCTGGACGAGATGCGCGCCGCGTCCAAGGGCAAGTCCTTCGTCGGCTACGATGGGCACTGCCGCGGCCTGGATGGCGCGGAATCCGATCGGCGGGCCGGCGCCGGCGAAGCCTTCGTCATTCGCCTGGCCATGCCCAAGACCGGCGAGACCTCGCTGACCGACCGGCTGCGCGGCCAAGTGCGCTTCGACAACAGCCAGATCGACGACCAGATCCTGCTCAAGAGCGACGGGTTTCCCACCTACCACCTGGCCAACGTGGTCGACGACCACCTGATGGGTATCACGCATGTCATCCGCGCCGAGGAGTGGCTGTCGTCTACCCCCAAGCACGTCGAGCTCTACAAGGCCTTCGGTTGGCAGGCGCCCGAATGGATCCACATGCCGCTTTTGCGCAACGCCGATAAGTCGAAGATCTCCAAGCGCAAGAACCCCGTGTCGCTCGACTACTACCGCGCGGCCGGGTTTCTGCCCGAGGCGCTCCTCAACTACCTCGGCACCATGGGCTGGTCCATCTCCGGCGACCGCGAAAGGTTCACCCTGGCCGAGATGATCGACGCCTTCACCTTCGATCGTATGAGCCTGGGCGGCCCGGTGTTCGACCTGGTCAAGCTCTCGGCCATGAACGCCGACTACCTGCGCGCCCTCGACGACGACGGCATCGTGGCGCGGTTGCGGGCGTGGCGCCTGGGCGACGGATATCTTCGCCAGCTCGTGCCGCTCGTGCGCCAGCGCATCCAGCGCATGGACGAGCTCATCCCGATGACCGAGTTCTTCTTCTCGGGCGACCTCGACTACGCGGCCGTCGCCAAGGATCTCATCCCGAAGAACCGCACCGCCAAGGATGTGGCCGACTGCCTGCTCGGATTCGTCGAGGCCCTCGACCTCCAGCGCGATTTTTCCCACCAGGCGTTGCAGGCCGCCACGCGCGCCTACGCCGAGAAGATCGCCTGGGATCCGAAGGAGCTGTTCATGGTGGTGCGTATGGCCGCCACCGCGCGTAAGGCCACGCCGCCGCTGTTCGAGACCCTGGCCGTGCTCGGCCGCGACCTCACTCGCCGCCGCCTGCGCCTGTGCGGCGAGCTCATGAAGCGGCAGAAGTAGCGGCGGGAAGAACGAATCAACCACAGAGATTCCACCGACAAAAGATCACCTTTGATTACAATCTGGTGACAATTGCTGCGTTAGGGTGCGCGGCATGGACGTTTCCTCCGCGCTTACGGCACTCTACCTCGTCATTCTCGTGGCCCTCGCAGTTTACGGGTTCCACCGCTCGTCGTTGGTGTTCCTCTATTACCGCCACCGCGACAAGCAGCCGGTCGAGCACGGCAAGTTCGCCGACCTGCCCGCCGTGACCGTGCAGCTTCCCCTGTTCAACGAAATGTACGTGGCCGAGCGGCTGCTCGACGCGGTGTCCGCCATCCGCTACCCGCGCGACCGCTTCCAGATCCAGGTTCTCGACGATTCCACCGACGAGACCTGCGACATCCTAAGCCACAAGATCGAGCAGCTCGTCGTGCGCTACCCCGATCTCGACATCGAGTACGTGCACCGCAAGGTTCGCACCGGGTTCAAAGCCGGCGCGCTCGAAAACGGCCTGCGCACGGCCAAGGGCGAGCTGGTGTTGATCTTCGACGCGGACTTCGTGCCCAACCCCGACATCCTCGATCGCACCGTGCACCATTTCCTCGACCCCAAGGTCGCGGTGGTGCAGTGCCGCTGGGAACACATCAACCGCGACTTCTCGGCCCTGACCGAGGCGCAGGCCCTGATGCTGAACGGCCACTTCGTGATGGAGCACGCGGGGCGTAACCGTTCTGGCCGCTTCTTCAACTTCAACGGCACCGCCGGGCTATGGCGGCGGGCGGCCATCGTCGACGCCGGTGGCTGGCACCACGACACGCTGACCGAGGACATGGATCTGTCATACCGCGCGCAGCTTCGTGGCTGGCGCTTCGTGTACCTGCCGGACATCGCGGCCCCCGCCGAGTTGCCGGTCGAGATGTCCGCCTTCAAGGCGCAGCAGTTCCGCTGGGCCAAGGGCTCGATCCAGGTGGCGCGCAAGCTGCTCCCGCGCATCCTCAGGTCGAACGCAACCTTCGCGCAGAAGAGCGAGGCATTCTTCCACCTGACCAACAACTTCGCCTATCCGCTCCTGCTCCTGCTCTCGCTCTTGCTCTTGCCCAACCTGGTCTTCCGCACCACCCACGGCGTGCGCGAGGTGCTGATGATCGACTTGCCGCTGTTTTTCGGCACCACGCTCAGCATCGCTTCGTTCTACCTTGCGTCCGAGCGCGAGGTGGCGCGCATGAGCGGCGACAAGTTGCGCTCGACCTGGACCACCCTCGGCCAGCTTCCCCTGGTGCTCTCGCTCGGTATCGGCCTGTGCGTGAACCAGACCCGGGCCGTTCTCGAAGCGGTGTTCGGCCGCGAAACCGAGTTCGTGCGCACGCCTAAGCACGGCATCTGCGGCAAGCTCGAAACCTGGTCGGGCAAGAAGTATCGCGCCGCCAAGTCGCTCACGCCGTTCTTCGAGGTGCTCATGGCTCTTTACTTCGTCGTCGCGGTTCGCATCGCCATCGCCAACGGACACTACATCTCCGTGCCCTTCTTGCTGCTCTTCCTGTTCGGCTTCGGCTACGTGGGCGTGCTTTCGGTGTGGCAGGGTGCTTTCGGCCAGGCGCTACGCAGGTTGTGGCGGCGTCCCGATCCTGCGATTCCCGTGTCGATGCTGTCTTCGCAGCTCGTCGCGGCCATGCCTGATGCCACGCCGAGCCCGATCTTGCTTCCGATGGAGCATCGGGCCGCGAGGCCGGCTCGGCTGCGAGCCGAGAGTGAATCTCGCGACCTCGCCTCGGTCTGAGAAGCGCAAGCTCCGGCGCACGATTCCAGCCGCCGGGCCGGCCATGCCCCAAGCTATTGCAGGGATGGTCTTGCTTCCGGGGCAGCGCCTTTCTCTGGAGCGGGCGGCGCGACCGGCTCGGGTACGAGGGGAAAACGATCCCCGCGAGTGCGCCGCTGCTTGATCATCATCCAGCGCCCGGCCCGCAGTTCCCAGCGCTGCCCTAGGGTGGCCTGGCGCACGGTCGGATTGCTCTTCATGTACCACTGGATCCTCACATCGACCGTGGCGGCCTGCGATGCTTGCAGGAACTGGACGGACAGGACTTCGTAGTCGACGATGACGAGTTCGCGATCCACCAGGTTCTTGCGTGCTTGAAAGAGCGCGCTTTCCTCCGGGGTCATCGACTGGCCCAGGATTTCCCAGCGCCCCCAGCGGAAGTCATCATTGAACATGCGCGCGTCGCGTATCAGGTCCTCCTGGCGCCGCTGGGTCGGGGTCATGCACCCGAGCACCCCTGCCACGAGCAACGCGGTTGTCACGGCTCTCCACCTCATGGGCGGCTCCCCTCGGATCTTTGTCCGAAGACCACGCGCTCGATGCCGGCCAGGTCGCGGCGCGTGCCGATATTCGCGTAGCCTGCCTCGCGCAAGATCGCCGTCGCGCCGGCGGCCTGGCCCGCGCCGACTTCCATGGCCAAGGCGCCCTTCTCCGTCAGAACCTCCAGCGCATCGCTTGCCAACCGGCGCACGAGCGCAAGCCCGTCCAAGCCCCCGTCGAGGGCCAGGCGCGGCTCGCGGCGTACCTCGGGCGCAAGCCCATCTATCTCCGGGCTTGGCACGTAAGGCGGGTTGCTCGCGATGAGGTCGAACCGTCCGAGGTGAGCGAGCGGCTGCACCAGATCGCCTTCCAGGAACGTGATATCGAGGCCGAGCCGGCCGGCATTCGCCCGCGCGACATCCAGCGCATCCCGCGACAGGTCGACCGCGAAGATCTCGTCGCCCGGGCGTTCCTTCTTGAGCGCCAGGGCCAGCGCGCCCGATCCCGTGCCGATGTCCGCCACGCGCAGCGCCCGCCCACATCCAAGCATGGCTTCGAGCAGGGCCAGCGCTTGCTCGACCAGCGTCTCGGTGTCGGGCCGGGGCACCAGCACGCGCGCATCGACCTCCAGATCGAGGCTCCAGAATTCCTTGCGGCCGAGGATGTATGCCACCGGCTCGCCATCCACGCGCCGCTGCACGAGCGCGCGAAAGGCGAGCAGCTCGGGGTCGCGCAGAGGCTGATCGAAGTGCGTGTAGAGCTCGACGCGCGTCCGGGCAAAGGCCCGCGCCGCCAGGAGCTCGGCATCGAGGCGCGCGCTGGCGCTGCCTTGGCGCTCGAAACGCCCGATGGTCCAGCGCAGGACCTCCAGAATGGTCCAGGGCGGTTTCTGCGCGGGCATCGCGGGAGTGGAGAGCACCTAGTGATTGTGCCGGAAGCATCCCCGGATTGCGAGATTCCTTGGTTTCGCGACGCCCGAGCGCTGGTACTATCTGCGCCGATGACACGTTCCTATTGGGCGGGCCTGGCCTGCGCGAGCGCCCTCCTCGTGGCCGGCGTGGCCTTGGCAACGACCACGCGGATGTTTCTCCAGACCACGGCCAAGGACTTCGAGGAAGGGGAGGCCACCTCGACGATGGTGGCGCCTCCGGGCGAGGTGCGGCCCGGCATGAAGAGCACGCGCGTGGCCATCGACGCGGCCTTTGCGTGGTGTGCCGCCCTTTCGCGCGACCGCGGTACCGCGTATTTCGGCACCGGCGATCGCGGGCACATCTTCGCGCTCGGCACCGCCGGCACCGGCGCGGCGGGCATACTGGCCACCATCGATGCCCCGTGGGTCACGGCGCTGGCCGTGCGGCCCGACGGGAGCCTGTTGGCCGGGTCGACCCCCGGCGGCCGCGTCTTCGTCATCGACGCCAAGACCGGCAAAAGCAAGGTGCTGGCCACGCTCGGCGCCGAGCATATCTGGGCCATCGCACACGATGGCGCGCGTGCCACGACCTACGCCGCCACCGGCGACGACGGAAAGATCTTCGCCATCGACGCCAAGGGCGCCGCCCGCTTGCTGTGGGACTCGGGCGACAAGCACGTGATGTCGCTGGCCCAGGACGGGGCCACGCTCCTGGCCGGAACCGCGGACAAGGCCATCCTCTATCGCGTGCACGGCGACGGGCGAGCCGAGGCCCTGCACGACTTCGACGCGGACGAGGTACGGGCCATCGTGCGCGCGAAGGGCGCCATCTACCTCGCGGTCAACGATTTCGACAATCCGGATGCGGCCAAGGATCTCGCGCCCGCGGGGGCGCAGCCGGCCAAGGGCACACCCGTCGTGGCCGGGCCCCCGCCCGCCTCGGGTGCCGTCGCCCGCACCGGTGCGCTCAAGGCCAAGGCCGCCATCTACCGACTCGAGGACGACGGCCGCATCGAACAGCTGTTCGCGCTGGCCGATGGCTACTTCACATCCCTGCTGCTCGACGGACAGGGCAACCTCTTCGCCGCCTCGGGTAGCGAGGGCAAGATCTACCGGATCGCGCCCGATCGCACCGTGGCCCTGGCGGTCGACATTCCCGAGCGGCAGGCCCTGTCGATGGTGCAGACCCGCGACGGCTTTCTGGTGGGCAGCGGCGACGTCGGGGCCGTCTATCGCGTGCGGCCGGCCAAGGGGGCAGAAACGACGTATCTCAGCAAGGTGCTCGACGCCGAAGCGCCCGCGCGCTGGGGTCACGCCTGGTACACGGGCTCGCGCGATCTGGTGCTCGAAACGCGTTCGGGCAATACCGGCAAGCCTGATGCGAGCTGGTCGGTTTTCGCTCGCTTGGCGGAGGTCTCCCATCCCGATGGCGAGCAATCGGGCGCCATCAAGAGCCCGCCAGGCCGCTATTTGCAGTATCGCGCGACCCTGCCGAGCCGCGCTTCGGTCCTGAGGGACATCTCGATCTACTACGTTCCCCACAACCAGCGGGCGCGCATCACCGAGGTCTACCTCGGCGATACCCCTTCGCCCGCCGCCCCCGCAACCGGCAACGCGGCCGGAACTGCCGGGCCTACGCCCGGGACTGCGCGAGCACATTCGTCGACCCTGAAGCTGCGCTGGAAAGTCGAAAATCCAGACAACGACGAGCTCATCTACAAACTCTGGTTCAGGCAGGAGGGCGACACCGTGTGGCGCCCGCTCGCGGGTCCCGATCCCTTGAGCAAACCCGAATACGACTGGGGCACGGATTCGGTTTCCGACGGGCGCTACGTGATCCGGGTGTGGGCCTCGGACGAAAAGGTCACGCCCGCCGGTCGCGCCCTGGACAACCTGTTCGAGTCGCAACCCTTTCTGGTCGACAACACCAAGCCGGGGGTGCTTGGCCTGGCGACGCACCCGGGGAGGGTCACCGGACGCGCCCGCGATGCCGCCTCGGTGATTTCGGCCATCGAGTTCGCGGTTGACGGCGGGCAGTGGCGACCGGTGGAGCCCGACGACGGATTGCTGGACGAGCGCGACGAGGCCTTCACCGTCCACTTGCCGAAGACGCTCGACCCAAGGCCACACATCGTCAACGTGCGCGCCTGGGACTCCGCCGACAACGTCGGCTCGGCTCGCATCGAAATCCGTGGCGGGCGGTAGCTTCCCTACCGGGCCTTCGCCTTCGCGGCCTTCTTGCCCCTGCGTTCCGTAGCCTTGGCCAGGTCGACCAAGCGAGCGTCGGAATAGGCGGCCAGGCGCTCGACGAAGGGCTTGTCCTTGCTGCGCCCGAGGGCCTTGACCACGTGCTCGACCAGAGCGTCGTGGGAGCCGTACTTCTCCTTGACCACCGTGGCGACCTGATGGAGGTGCAGCAGCCTGACATTGGCGGCGCTACTCAGGCGCTTGCGCAGATCGTCCTTCGATTCATCGCCGCGGTCGAGAAGCCCGACCAACTTGTCCACCAGCTTGTCCTTGGCGCCGAAGTTTTCGTTCACGATTGCGAGGGGCGATTTCTGCGACATGGTCGGTCTCCGTTATTCGGAACAAGAACCCTAAGAGGTTCTTGCCATCTCCAGCGACATGCTCCGTTGGGCGATGCCCGCCGGAACTCACGCGCTTTAACGACAGGGGCGCTTCTCTTACCTCAAAACGGACAACGCCGCTAGAGTCTCTTCGGCGGCGGCGACAAAAGAATCGATTTCCGCATCCGTGTGCGCCAGCGAAACGAAGGCGACTTCAAGCTGGGCGGGCGGAAGGTAAAAGCCGCGCTCCAGCATGCCGTGGAAGAACCTGGCGTAAACCTTGGCGTCAGCCTGTTTCGCGGCTGCGAAATCCGCAACCGGCCCGGAACAGAAGAACAAGGTGAACGCCGAACCCACCCGCTGGACGCATGCGGTCACATTGTTCTTGGCTATTGCTGCGACGAGCCCGGTTTCGAGGCGGGCTCCCAGCGCATCGAGACGCTCGTAACTCTTGCCATCGAGCTGGCCCACCATGGCCAAGCCAGCAGCCATGGCCAGTGGATTTCCCGACAGGGTTCCGGCTTGGTACACGGGGCCTTCGGGAGCCACGACCTTCATGATGTCCGCCCGGCCACCATAGACCCCCAGGGGCAACCCGCCACCGACGATCTTGCCCAGGCATGTCATGTCGGGGCGGACCGAATATCTTTCCTGTGCACCGCCCTGCGCGGCACGGAAGCCAGAAATGACTTCGTCGAAGATGAGCACGGTGCCGGCGTCGTCGCACAGGCGGCGCAGGGCCTGCAGGTAGCCCGACTTGGGCGGCACGAGGCCCATGTTGCCGGGGATTGGCTCGACGATGAGCGCCGCCACCTGGCCCTGGTTCGCCGCGAAGGCCGCGGTCATGGCTCGCTCATCATTAAATGGGACGATGATGGTGTCGGCCACCGCCGCGGCCGTCACCCCGGCCGATCCGGGAATGCCCAGGGTCGCGGCGCCCGAGCCCGCCGCGGCCAGCAGCATGTCGGCGTGCCCGTGGTAACCGCCGTCGATCTTGATGAGCTTGCTTCGTCCGGTGAATCCCCGTGCCACGCGCAGCGCGGACATGGTCGCCTCGGTCCCAGACGATACGAAGCGCATCCTGCCCATGGACGGGAAGGCCACGCGTATGGCCTCGCCGAGCTCTACCTCGCGCTCCGTAGAGGCGCCGAAGGTCGTGCCCTGCCGAGCCGCGTCCGCGATGGCGGCCGCCACCCGCGGGTTGGCGTGCCCGAGGATGAGCGGCCCCCACGACCCCAGGAAATCGGCATAGCGATTGCCATCCGCGTCCCAGACGAAGGCGCCCTCGCCGCGGGCCAGGAAGACCGGCGTTCCCCCCACCGACTTGAAGGCACGCACCGGTGAATTCACCCCGCCCGGAAAGAGGTTGCAGGCGCGCTCGAAGAGTTGTCGGGATTTCTGGTCATTCATGGGTGGTTAATTCTTCTTCTCGCCGTCACCGCCCTCGTCGTCGGCGCCTTCATCCACGGTTTCCCCAGCTTCCTCGTCTTCCTCCCCCTCCCCCTCCCCCTCCGCCTCATCCACCTCGTCCTCATCGTCCTCGGCGGCCTCTTCGCCCAGGTCTTCCTCGGCCAGGGTCTGCTCCTCGGCGCGCGCTGCCGCCACCTCGGGCGAAACCTCGTGCTCGCCCTCCTCCTTGTCGGCCATGCGCTCCATGGCGACCACGACCTCGCTCTCCTCCAGCCGGATGAGACGCACGCCCTGGGTATTGCGGCCGATGGTGGGGATGCCATCCATGGGCATGCGAATGAGCTTGCCGCTACTGGTGATGAGCATCAGGTCGTCGTCGTCGGTGACCAGGCGCAGGCCCACCACCTTGCCGTTGCGGTCGGTGGTCTTGATGGTGATGACCCCCTTGCCACCGCGGTTCTTGGTCGGATAGTCGGTCGACACCGTACGCTTGCCGAAGCCGCGTTCGCACACCGTGAGCAGGGTCGCGGGCGCCTCGCGCGGAACGGCCGCCATGCCGATGACGAAGTCGTCCTGGTCGCGCAGGCGAATCCCACGCACGCCGCGCGCGGCGCGCCCCATCGGCCGCACGTTTTCCTCGCGGAAGCGGATGGCCCAACCGTTGCGCGTGCCCAGCATCAGATCCGACGACCCCTCGGTGATGCGCAGGCCGACCAGATCGTCGTCCTCCTGAATCGACAGCGCGATGATGCCCGAGCTGCGGATGCTCTGGAAGGCTTGCAGCGAAGTCTTCTTGATGAGGCCACGCATGGTGGCCATGACCACGAAAGCGCCCTCCGAGAATTCGCGCACCGGCTGCAAGGCCACCACGCGTTCGCCCTCCCGCAGCGGGATCAGGTTCACGAACGCCTTGCCCTTGGCGGTGCGGCTGGCCTGCGGGATTTCCCAGATCTTCCTGGCGTAGACCCGGCCCTTGTTGGTGAACATCAGCATGGTGTCGTGGGTCGAGGCCACGAAGAGCTGGGCCACGAAGTCCTCTTCGTGCGTGGAGGCGCCGGTGATGCCGCGCCCGCCGCGCCGCTGCGGCTTGTAGAGATCCTTGGGGTTGCGCTTGACATAGCCGCCGTGGGTGACGGTCACCACCATCTCCTCCTCGGCGATCATGTCCTCGACGTCGATGTCCACGTCGATGTCCAGAATCTCGGTGCGGCGATCGTCGGCGTAGAGCTGCCGCTGCTCCTCGAGCTCGCTGACGATGACCCCCACCAAGACCGCGTCGCTGGCCAGGATCTCCTCGAGCTGGGCGATGAGCGCCGCGGTTTCCCCGATCTCGGCCTCCAGTTTGTCGCGTTCGAGGCCGGTCAGCTTGGACAGGCGCATGTTCAGGATCTCCTGCGCCTGGATGGCGGAGAGATCGAAGCTTTCCATCAACCCGGACTTGGCCGATTCGGTGTCCTTCGACGAGCGAATCAGATCGATGACCGCGTCGATGTGGTCGAGCGCGATCTTGAGGCCTTGCAGGATGTGCATGTGGGCCTGGGCCTTGGCCAGGTCGAATTGGGTGCGCCGGGTGACCACGTCGCGCCGGTGCTGGATGAAATATTGCAGGGCTTGCTTGAGCCCGAGCGTCTGCGGCCGTCCGTCGACGATGGCCAGCATGTTGATGCCGAACGACTCCTGCAGCGGGGTCATCTTCCAGAGGTTGTTCTGCACCACCTCGGGCACGGCGTCCTTCTTCAGATCCACGACCACGCGCATGCCCTCGCGATCCGATTCGTCGCGCACGTCGGCGATGCCGTCGATCCTCTTTTCGCGCACCAGCTCGGCGATCTTTTCGATCAGCCTGGCCTTGTTGACCTGGTAGGGGATTTCGTTGGCCACGATCGACTTGCGCCCGCTCTTGGGGTTCTCCTCGATGGTGGTGCGTGCCCGCATGAGCAGGCTGCCGCGTCCGGAGCGATACGCCGCGCGAATGCCGCCGCGTCCGCAGATGAAGCCGCCGGTAGGGAAGTCCGGTCCGGGAACCAGCTCCATCAGCTCGTCGATGGTGATGTCGGGCTGGCGGATGATGGCGATGGTGGCGTCGATGATCTCGCCCAGGTTGTGCGGGGGAATGTTGGTGGCCATGCCGACCGCGATGCCGGAGGCGCCGTTGACCAAGAGGTTCGGCAGGCGCGTGGGCAAGACCGTGGGCTCGGTTTCCTTGTCGTCGTAATTGGGCTGGAAATCGACCGTCTGCTTGTCGATGTCCGACAGCAGCTCCTGGCCGATCTTTTCCATGCGGCACTCGGTGTAGCGGTAGGCCGCCGGCGGATCGCCGTCGACCGAGCCGAAGTTGCCCTGCCCGTCGATGAGCGGGTAGCGCATGGAAAAATCCTGGGCCAGGCGCACCAGGGCGTCGTAGCAGGCGGTGTCGCCGTGGGGGTGGAACTTGCCGAGCACGTCGCCCACCACGCGCGCGCACTTGATGTAGGGCCGGTTCCAGGCGTTGTTCATCTGGTGCTGGGTGAAGAGAATGCGGCGGTGAACCGGCTTGAGTCCGTCGCGCACGTCGGGCAGGGCGCGCGACACGATGACGCTCATGGCGTAGTCCATGAACGAGGACTTCATTTCTTCCTCGATGGACACCGGGATGCGGATGCCCACCGAGGGCAGCGGGCCCGAGGGTGGCGTGGGAGGAGTCGGAGGGGGAGGCGGGGTGCCGTCGATGGTGTCCATGCGGTGGCCGCGAAACCTATCAAGGAGAGCGCTTCAAGTCACGGCTTGCGAGGCGCTTGCGTCTTCTCCGTCGGAGAATGAAGCGATTCTTGCCCGATCGGACTTCGATCTGCGCCGAGCACGAAAGCGCGAAGAAGATCTTCTCAGGGATAAACGTGTTCTTCGCTACACTTGCGACACCCGCTTCCGGGATTTCCGTCCGCACTGTGCGCGCGGTCATATCGGGTCTGCTGCCAGCGCCTACATCCACGTCCAAAATCCGGGACATCCGGCCTAAGAAAGCGCACTTCATGAATTTTTTTCTTGCGTCTTTCGCCACTGGTCCCAAAATGTTCCGGCTGCTGCGATGCGCTCGCATTGCGGAACAACATTGGGTTTCGACGGAGGCTATTACATGACGTGTTCTAAGAACTTCGGACGGTTGCTTCAGGTAGGTTGCCTGGGGCTCATTGGCACGCTGACGTTCGTCGGCTGCGGCGGGAGTGAAAAGACCACCCCCAGGGACGGCGGGGGAGAGGCAGGTATCCTCGGACAAACGGGTGCTGCCGTGAATGCTAATCCAGCCACTGTTGACGTGGGCACCGTCGACGTCCTGTCGACCTCGTCGCCGGTCACGGTCAAAATCACCAACACCGGGACCGCGGCAGGAGTTCTAACCGTGACCCCCTCCGGTACCGGTATTGCGGCCACCGGCTGCACCGGTAGCCTCGGCGTTGGGCTGTCCTGCACCCTCTCGATCACCGCGACCCCAGCCGCGGCGGGGGCGATCGTGGGCAACGTCTCCGTGTCGATTGCGGGCGGAAACACCATCTCCATCAGCGTCAGCGGCCAAGCCGTCGTGCCTGGCAATTTCGGCTTGAGCCCGACCTCCATCTCTCTAGGAAACGTCGCGGTTGGTGCCACGGTGCAAGCCACCGTGATCGTCACGGCCAATGCGGCGCTGACCGGGCTATCCACGGGCGTTCAAGGCGCTGACTTGAAGCTCGACGCGTCCTCGACCTGCCTCACGACGCTTGCCGCTGGCGCTTCCTGCAGCGTCGTCGTCAACTTCACCGGAACCGCGGTCGGATCGCCGACCGGCGACGCCGTCGTCGTCAGTCAAGGCGGCGTGACGAAGAACGTTCCCGTGACTGCCAACGTCCTGACGGGCGCGAAGCTCGCCGCGACGCCCACCACGGCCGCCTTCGCGGCGGCCCCCGGCGCGACCAGCGCCGCCGTCGACATCAACATCGGCAACACCGGCGGCCTTCCCACCGGACAGATTGCGGTGGCCCTGGGCGGCACGAACGCCGCGGACTTCACGGTTGTCTCCGACACGTGCAGTATCGTCACCCTGGCCGCCGGAGTTCATTGTGTAGTGTCGGTTGCCTACAAGCCCGCAGCGACCGCGACGGTCGACGAAGCCGGCACCCTGACTATCACCGATAAGGGCGCTGGCGCCTCGGTCGCGACGGTCGTATTGTCCGGCACGCCCAACCTGCCCAGCACCCTCACCATCACCGGTGGGCCGAGCCTAGGGTCGGTCGCGCCGGGCGTGTCCGGTGCCGAGGTCGTCTTCACGGTGACCAACACCTCCGCTACCCCCTCAGGTGCTTTGGTCGCAGCGGTGAGCAGCCCCTTGATTACGATTTCCAGCAACACCTGCGCTGCCGTGGCAACCCTGGCTCAGGGCGCCACTTGCACCGTGGGCCTCAAGCTCACCCCTCCGGCCTCGGCTGTTTCCCAGTCCATCGCCGCGCTTCTCACCGTCACCGCGGCTACCGGCAAGGCGAGCGCGTCCGTGACCGGCTCCATCGTCAGCGGGGCGGCCCTTTCCGCGACCCCGCCCTCGGTGAGCTTCGGTTCGGTGCCTGTGAACCAGTCTTCCGCGGTTCAGACCGTTACCGTCAAGAACACCGGCGCCACCGCGACAGGTGTGCTGGCTGCGGTACTTTCGGGACCTGGCGCGGCTCAGGTGGCCATCATGAGCAATACCTGCACCGCGGCCCTTGCTCCTGCCGCGACCTGCACGATTGCGGTTCAGTTCAACCCGACCGACACCACCGGCGTCAGCGGAGTCATCACCGTGACCGACACCGCTACCAGCCTGACCATCCCCATGGTCGGAACGGGCCTCGCGCCGAGCGTGCTCACCGTTGCGCCCAATCAAGTGGACTTTGGCTCAGTGGTCCTCGGATACGCCGAAGCTCAGCCCGCTACCACTATCACGGTCGGAGATCAAACAACGGTCTACCAACTGCTAACAGTGTCGCTGGTCGCAGGCGCTACGACCGACTCCGGAACCATCTCCACGGCCATCACGGGGGCGGCTGCCACCGACTTCGCGGTCGATGCCACCAAGAGCAACTGCACGACGATTCAGCCGGGTCAGAGCTGTAATCTCGCCGTGACCTTCACCCCCACCGCCGTCGGTGCCCGGGCCGCGTCTCTCACCGTGACCGGCACCAAGGGTGGCGTTTACGTCGTTTCCCTCAAGGGCACGGCCTTGCCGCTGGTCGACATCACACCTGATGGGTGCGCGGACGCGACCGGTGCCCCTGTGGACTTTGACCCCGCCGTCACCCCGCGTAAGCTCACGGACAGCGGCCTCGACTTCGGCCAGCAGACGCTGGGCCGCGCCGGCGGAGTTTGCATGTACACGGTCACCGTACGCGGGGCGACATTGCCCGCCGCCACCACGACTACCGCCTCGGTTTCGCTGACAACCACGACGCCTCCGGATTTCCGGAACGTCACCGACACCACCTTTGGAACCTCAGCCAGCGGAGTCGGTGCGTTGGCAACCAACCCGTGTGACGCAGCAGTTCTCGGGCTAACTGCGAACACCGGTGCGCCCGCCGGCGACGCTCCGAGCTCGAACTGGAGCAAGGCGACGAGCTTCTGGACCTGCGACTTCTACATCCAGTTCACCCCCCAGACCAGCAAGAGCGCCGCTGCCGACGACAAGACGGCCACGATTGCTGCGCAAGCCACCGCGGGTGGTTCGGACAGCAAGACGCTGACCGGCACCGCGACGGGTCCCTTGACCATCAACCCGGCCACGTTCGACTTCGGCACGGTCAACTCGGGCACTGCGTCGGCGATGAACAGCGGCGACGTCACCCTGACCGTCTCGGAAAGCGGCGTCGAAACCTTCACGATCACGAACAATGGCGTCGCGGCCGAAGGACCGCTGTCGGTGGCTCTCGCCCCGAGCACCGATTTCGCCGTCGTCACGGATACTTGTACCCCCGCCGCAGCCGCTACGCCGACCATGCTGGCGGTCAACCACCAGTGCTACGTCACCGTGATGTTCGTTCCGACCTCCGCGGGCGCAAAGACGGCAACCCTGACCGTGACCTCCGCTAGCTCGGGCGAGACGACGAACCCGCCGGCCACCCTCAAGGGAAATGGCGGAACGCCACTCGCGATCGGGATCGCCCCCACCACCGCCGCCTTTGCGGATACCGCCCAGGCAAACATGACCGACTTCACGACGTTCACGATTAGTAACCCGGCGGGTGCTTCGCTGACGGGCAAGCTCACCTACGGGTTTGGGTCATGTGGCGCCTTGAGTCCCTTCGATGGGGACACTCTGGCGGAGAGCGATTTCGAGCTCTTCACCTTGAGCAGCTCGACTACTGGCTACCCGGCCGGTGCGTGTGGAGACAACAACACCAAGCAGCTGGATAGCGGTGCAAACTGCACCATCCAAGTGCGCTTCAGGCCAACGGCGACCGCTATCGCGAGTGCAGCGACGAATCCGCGAAAGGGCACGCTCCAGGTTTGCGTCGGCGGTCAAGCGGGACCGAAGGTGACCCTGTCTGGAAACGCCACGCCGCAGCTAACTCTATCTGGCGCAGCGGTCACTGTCGTCGACAACACCCAGGTCGTGGACTTCGGCGATGTTGCCCAAGGCGGGGCTAAGTCCGTCTCGTTCAACGTCAACAATAACGGTGCGACCGATGTGACGCTGGCCATACCTCAACCAGCGCCATTTACGGTTGCGGCGGACAGCGGCTGCAAAAACGGTACCGTCTTGCCGGCTGGGCAACCTTGCGCCCTCAAGTACACGGTGACGGCAAACGTATCCACGCCGATCTCCGCGCCGAACACGGTGATTGGTGTGAGCCTCCCGGCCGCCAGCGTTGGTACCGTCTCGACCTCGGTGACCCTGAAGGCCAATCCTGTGCCGGGTCCCCAGTTGAAGGTCTACGGCATCACCGGCGACAACACTACGACGCCGCTCATTGAGTTTGGCTCGGTGGCCATCAACTCCGCCGCGCCAAGCGGCAGTGGCATCCTGACCGTCTGGTTCACCAACGCCGGCGGCCTCACGGCCACGGGCGTAAGTGGCGCGCTCACTTTGACAGGTGGGGCCACCGATGGCTTCCTGCTGGCGGCCGAGAACCCCGGCACCTGTGCCAGTCTGCAGTCGCTTGCCGCAGGCGCCAAGTGCAGTGTCAATCTGATATTCAAGCCCACGACGACGGGACAGAAGAACCGCCACCTACACGCTGACGGGAACGTCCGTTGCCTCGGCCAGCGTGTTCCTGCACGGCACCGCCATCGGAACCACCTCGTCATCCCTGAATGCGAACGTCGTAGGGTCCACGGACACCGTCTCTGCTGTCCCCTCGACAGCAGTGGCCCAGTCCAGCAAGGTGTACTTCGAATTGCACAACGCTGGCGCCGCCATCCAACTGAGCGCTACAACCCTCACGATGGCCCCGGCGGGTGACTTTGTCGTGACATCCGCTGCGACTGGCAGCGGAACCGCGTGCCCGATGGATGGCACAACTGACATGCCCACGGTCTGCCAGGTTCTGGTCACCTTCAGTCCAACCGCTCCTTGGACCTCGGGTAGCCGGTATCGCGTTGCCTCGCTCAACTATGGTAGCAATGCGATTGCCGGCCTGATTGGCCAGGCCCAGCAGCCTGCTCTGCTCAAGCTGAGTGCTACCAGCGCGAGCGGTGTCACGGTCGTCACAAACGGGGCTGCTTCCTCGGTAGACTTCGGCCAGATCCTCTCTGGTGCGACGCCGTCTATCACCTTCACCATCACGAACGTTGGCGAAAGCGCGACCGCGGGCGCCGTCCAAGCCAGCTTGACGAGCGCGACCTACGTCTCGGCCTCCGCGCCGTGTGGTGCACTCACCGCTGCTGGCACTGCGGGCGACCACTGCACGGCTACCGTGACCGTGCTGAATGGCATCGCTGTTGGCGGCACCTATACCAGCGGCAGCGTCCAAGCAACCGATCCCAGCATGACGGACGGGAGCGAGGATAGCGCTGAGAAGTTCAGCCTCAGCGTCAGGGTTGTCCATCCGGCGGTACTGAAACTTTCGGGCCCGACGTCGCTGTCCTTCGGCAGCACGCCAGTCGGTATCCCGTCGGCCACCACCATTTCGCTCGAAATCAGGAATGGCGATTCTGGTAACAGCTCGGTCGACCTGCAGGACACGGGAAGCGTATCCATCGCTCTCTCGGATAGTACCAACTTCAAGTTGGACTACGGAACTTGCGCTGGCTTCCAGGGGCTCGATGGCACTTTCAAGCTGAACAGCACTACTACCGCCGAATCCTGCACCGTGAGTGTGACCTTCAATCCGAAGTCGGTCGGTGCCCTGCAGACCAACGTGACCGTGAGCTCTGCGACCGGAACGCCGGGCGGGGCGGCCCAGTTGACCTTGACCGGCACCGGCCAAGGGGACTTGGTGGTCACTTCGAGCAACGCCACCAACGGAGGTCGAATCGTGGTCACCGACACCGTCGACCTCATCTACACCAACAACGGCTCAGGTAGCACCAACCTGCTGCGAACGACCTTGGCCGGTACCAACGCCGCGGCCTTCGCGGTGGTGTTCGACAGCTGCTACGGCCAGCAACTGGATGCTGGTGCCAGCTGCAAGGTGACGGTCGTGTTCACGGGTACTGCCTCTGCGACAACGGCGCAGACAGCCGATGTCACCGTGTCCGATGGCAGCGCCACGACCACGAACAATACCGCGACCGCGCTCCTGAAGGTTGGGGGACCCTCCACCTAGGACCGAACTAGCGCAATTGAACCGATAGAAGGCCTCGAGGGGAAACCCTCGGGGCCTTTTCCTTTGGCGCAGATCGCAGGGCGGATTTGGTCCGCGCTCGCCTCGCCTCCGTCGCAGAACCTCCGTCGCGGAACGCGCAACAATCAGAAAATAGCACCTTGACAGAAAGCCGGGAACCATGCGAGCGTACTGCGGCGTGCGATAGTGATACCTGGGGGTTCCAGGGCACTTCTTCATAGGCTAGTCAGTTAAGGAGTCCGTGATGACAAAGACATCTTCGTGGCGGAGCAGATCGAACGTAGTCGTACTCCATTTGGTCGGCGCGATCGGGTTGGTGGCGTCAGGGTGCGGTGGCTCGTCGGCCAAGGCCAAGCCCGATACAGGTGTGATTGCAGGCTCTGTCGATGGAGGCAATCCGGACACTATCACCCATCCGATCGACGGCGGAGCTGACGTCTTCGTCCCCACGGATGTGTTCGTCCCCGTGACGGAAGCGGGTAACCAGCCCGACGTTCAACCCCCGATCGACGTAGTACCTCCGACCGATGTGGTCCATCCGACAGATGTGACGCCTCCGACCGATGTCCCAACCGACACACCGATTCTCCCGCCCGATGGCGCGACGCCAGACACCTATGTGGCGCCCAGCGAGGCCGGCACGGTGACCGGCGGAACCACCGGCACCGGCGGCACGGCCGCGGGTGGCGCGGGCGGATCGACCGGCACAGGCGGGGCAGGCGCCGCGGGCGGAACGACCGGCACGGGCGGAACACCCACGACCGCGCCCAGCGCCCCCGTGGCCAGCTTCCCCTCGACGACGATCGACTTTGGCCTCGACGACTGCGGCGATACCACGGGCGCCACGCAGTCACTCACCGTTTCGAACACGGGTGGTGGATCCGTCCCCCTCGCGGTCAGCGCCAGATTAGCTCCGGGACCGGCTTCTCGGTCGCCCCCACGACTCTCTCCATCGCCGCCGGGCACAGTGGCACGTTCACCTTGACCGCCAAGGTTTCGTCCAGCGCGACGGCGGGTTCGGCTCAGACCGGCAAGGTCAAGATCACGACCAGCGACTCTTCGCACGCCCTGGCCCTGATCGATTTTTCGGTGACGGCCCATGGAGGCACTCTCGTCTTGACGCCCGACATGGCCGACTTCGGCTTCGCGCAGAACAATCATGCCGCCGAGAACGTGCCGCTTTCCCTCAGCAACGTCGGCAACGGTAACCTGACGGTTACGGTGGGGGCGCCCTCGCACCCCTACGGCGTATTCACCATCGTATCTCCGACCGCTCCCGTCAGCGTGTCCGCGGGTGCAAGCGCGACCCTAATCACCACGGGATTCACGCCCACCTCCACCGCAAACGCGGCCACTGCGACCTCGCAGCTCACGGTCTCGGGCGCGGTCTGTGGAGAAAGTGCCACCTCGTTCGCCCTCAGCGGCCAGGGTAGCGTGGGCGTAATCACCCAGAGCTTGGGCGCGATCAACTTCCCGGCCAGCCCGTGCGGAGGCAGCGCACCGGCTCCGCGAACCTTTACCATGCGCAACGCCGGCGCCGCGGCCGCGACCATCACGGGCGCCACCTTCACAGTCGTTGGGGCGAATCTGACGGCCAGCTACACGACCAACGCAGTCGGACTGGTCATTCCCGCTTCTCCTGACGGCGGAACCACCAACGGCACCGTCACCGTGACCGTCAACGCACCCGCCATTCCCTTCCCCTCGCCAGTGCCGGGCGCCTATGGGGCCACCCTTCACATTACGACGAATGCAACAGGGGACACCTGCACGACATCAGTCTCACCGAGGCGGCGCAGGGAGCTATCCTCGCGTGGACTCCGCCGGATTCTGTCTCTCGCGGCCTTCCAAGCATTCGGCCAAGTTCCAGTCAGCCAACCCCTTCTCCATCACATCAACGTTACCAACACCGGCAGCAGCCAAGCTGCCACCGTTACCCTCACGACGACGCCAGGGACGCTGTTCGTCGTGGGCAGCGGCGCCTCGACCATCAGCTCGTCGCCGGCGAGTCCGGGCCTGGACTCGGTCACCTTCGCCCCCGCGACCTTCGGTGCAGCCGCAGCGACCCTGTCGATGAGCACGACCAGCGTCATCTGCCAAGCGCTGCCGGCCGACCTGCCCCTTGCAGGAACCGGGATGGAGGGCGGCCTCCTGGTCGACAAGACAGCCATCAGCTTCAACGATGCCTGCGGCGGGTACGTGGCACAGGCCGACGGTGAGGATCCCCATAGCTTCACCATCACCAACAACGGAAACGTGGCCCTCGCATGGGTGGCAGCGCTTGTCGACGGCACCAAGTTCAGCCTCACCCCGGCCTCGGGCGATCTCGCCATTGGAGCAACCGTGGTCGTTGCCGTGTCGGCGGCGGCGCTCCCCGCTCTGGAAACTCCCGATGCAACGTACACGGACACGATCGTCGTAGGAGGAACGGACACCAATGGCACGACTCTTCCCCCCGCGCCCGCCATCCACCTGACCCAGTCACCCAAGGGAGACATACTCTCCGTCAGTACCGACGTGGGAGCGGGGACGGTCCCGGTTCCCGCGACGGTGAGCTTCGGCAGTCACGCCATCCAGGCGGAAGGTGTGGACATCGATTCGGGGACGCAGACTTTCACCATCGCCAATGATGCAAGTGCGAACTCCGACCCCGCGAACGTGAACCTGACCATGGATGGGGCTGGCGCCTCGTATTTCGTATTCGACAATGGCAGCCAGGCCAAGACGGTTGCCGTCCCGGCAGGTACTTCACAGACCTTCACCGTGACGTTTGCCCCAGGCACCACGCAAGCGGACATGGGAGCCCACCCGGCGACGCTCAAGTTCGACGTCCCCAATGGTGAGCCCATTTGTACACAGCTTCCGGGATCCGTGGCACTCACTGGCACGTCGACGGTTGCGATACCGGTGCTCTCGCGAGACGACTTCAATTTCACTCCGCAGAACTGCGGCACCACGACTCCTCCCAGGACCATGACCGTGGCCAACACGGGCAACCAGGACCTCACCATCACGGGCATAAACGTTCCCCCGGCCGCTGACGGCGTCACCTACTACACCGTCACTGCCGACAAGACGACCATCAACGGCGGCGGCCTCGACGTGGCCACCATCACGGTGACCCCACACCAGGTTCCTCAGACGCTGCCGCAGGTGATGCTCGGGATCATGCCGGTGGCCTTCAACACCTTCATGACCATCACCACGGATGCGGCGCTCAAGGGTACCGCTCACCCCATGGTGCAGCTCAAGATGGGCGCCAGAGGCGTCGTCATCGACCCCGCCCACCCGCTGTTGTCCACGACATGGGCCTTCGGCACGGTGGCGCAAGGGGCGACCGGCGTCTACGGCCTCGGCATCTGGAACCTCGGTAACGCGCCCGCGGTGATGACGATGCCGCTGAACAACATCAGCGACACGTTGTTCGGGATCTCCGCGGTGGACGGCTCGGGCAACCCCGTTGCGGGTACCGTCACCGTCGCGGCGGGCGACGGCTTCTTCAGCGCAGGCACCTCCATCGCCGGCACCTTCACGCCCATCGACCAGCAGGGAAGTTGGACCGACACGGGTACCCTGACAATCGTGCCGGGTCCAAACGAAGTGTTCTGCGAGCCGCTGCCTGCGAGCTGGGCCTCTCCGGCTATCAGCCTTTCGGGCTCGGCCAGCAGCTCGCCGGTCATCCAACTCAACGCGACCAGCCTGGTGTTCCCGCCAACCAACTGCGATGCAACCGCACCTGCTGGCAAGTCCGTCACGATCACCAACATCGGCAACACCGATCAAACATTCAACGCTTCGCTGCTCCAGGCTACGCTTGGGACGTCCCAGTATACGTTGACCAGCTCGACGGGCTCGGCGTCCGGCACGATCGCGGCGAATGGCGGTACGGTAGCCATCACGGTCACGCCAAAGTGGCCCTTGACCGGCGCCTCTTTCCCAGGCACGGGAACGGCTCCTTACGGGGACACTCTGGAGCTCATCTTCGACACCAGCTCCTACGTGGTGCCCATTTCGATGACCGTGACCGGAGCCGTTCTGTCGGCCAACCTACAGGGGGGAAACCAGCCGCACGCGACGGCCAACAACGGTCCCAACATCACGGTCAGCAACAACGGAAGCCCCGCCGCGACCGTTTCGGTTGCGTTCAGTGGTGGCCAGGCTAGCAATTTCAGCGCAAGCCCGGTTCCGGGGACGCTGGGCGGCACGGGCACGACTAGCAGATCAATCGAGATCCACTATAGCCATTTGGGTCGGTGCTCCGTAGGCACGTCAGTTACGTTCACTGTACCGCACCTCTGCAACGTGGCTCCCGCTGGGATCTCCGTGACCGGCGATGGCAGCCAGGGCGGATCCAATTTTACTACCTGCAACTGACGTCACCGTCGCATAACGCCAACTAACCAACCGGCGCCCCGAGCATTCGGAGCGCCGGTTTTGTTTTGGGCTTTGGAACGCGAAAGCGGTCGAATGCTCACCGGCCGAGGCTTGGGGCTCGCGGCTGTGCGAATCCTATTCCGGGACCAGGCGATGCCTGACGGAGAGATCTCCGCCCCCCTTCTCCTCGGTCCGCCGAGGAGAAGGTTTGGGATGAGGAGTCCGGCGCGACATATCCCCCCTATAGGCCGACCTATCTATAAGTGCTACCACCGCCATCATTTTAGCGGTAAATATGATGGCCATGTATACACGACATCTAGGACTGCCGGAACGCTCGTTCTTTCTCTTCGGACCGCGTGGAACCGGCAAGACGACCTGGTTGCGGCAGCAGCTCGGGGGGGCCCGCTGGTACGACCTCTTGCGCGCGCGGGAGCACTTGCGCCTGCTTCGCGATGGTGAGCTGTTCCACCAGGAGGTCGAGGCGCTGAAAGCCGGGTCGTGGGTGGTCATCGACGAGGTCCAGCGCATGCCGAATCTGCTCGACGAGGTCCAGGACATCATCAGCCGGCGGGGCAAGGAGGTGCGCTTCGCGCTCACGGGATCGAGCGCGCGGAAACTGAAGCGAGGCCAGGCGAATCTACTCGCGGCGCGCGTAGTCAACCGTCGTTTCTTCCCGCTCACAGCTGGCGAATTGGGCGCCGATTTTCGCCTCGACGAGGCTCTCAAGTTTGGAACCCTGCCCGCAGTGGCATCGGAAACGGACGAGCGGGTGAAAATCGATCTTCTCGATGCGTACGTGGAGAACTACATCGGACAAGAGATTCGCGCCGAGGCCGCGGCGAAGAGACTCGACTCGTTCACGCGCTTTCTGGTCACGGCTGCGCTTGCGAATGCCCAAGTGACGAACGTCGCCGGCATTGCGCGCGACGCGGCCGTGGCCAGACCCACGGTGAATGGCTATTTCGACATCCTGGTGGATACGCTTCTCGGTACCTGGCTACCGGCGTGGCGTCCACGCGCCAAGGTGAAGGAGATCGCCCACCCCAAGTTCTTCTTCTTCGACGCCGGCGTGGCGCGCGCGGTGGCGAATCGGTTGCGCGAGCCGCTGGACAGCGCCGAGCAGGGCCACCTGTTCGAAACCTACATTTTGCACGAGCTTCGGGCCTGGATGAACCAGGCCGGTGCTGGTGGCGAGCTCACCTACTGGCGCACGCCTTCGGGAACGGAGGTCGATTTCGTCTGGACCCGTGCGCGAAGATCGGTCGGCATCGAGGTCAAAAGCACCGCCCGTTGGAAGTCGGAGTTCTCCCGCGCGCTTGGCGAGCTTCTCGACCAAGGCGCCCTGAGCAGGGGGTTCGGCGTCTATCTTGGCCAGCACGAACTCGAGGATCGGGGCGTGCGCGTGTTGCCGCTTGCAGTCTTTTTGCGCGCGCTCGCGGGCGGCGACGTGCTGGGGTAGCCGTACCCAAATTGGAGGGATGCAAACGGCTCCGATGTTCCGGCGGAGGCCGTGGGGTTGCAAGCCAAGGCCTAGCGCGGAATCGTCTTGCCGGCCGCGGCTTCGGCCTTGCGGAACTCGTCGATGTGGGCCAGGAAGACGCGCACGATCTCGGGGTCGAACTGGGTGCCGCTACAGCGCTCCATCTCGCCGCAGGCGATGGTGTGGGGCAGGGCCTTGCGGTAGGCGCGGTCGGTGGTCATTGCGTCGTAGGCGTCGGCCACGGCGATGATCCGGCCGATGGTGGGGATGTTGTCGGTTTGTAGGCCTTGTGGGTAGCCCGAGCCGTCCCAGGCCTCGTGGTGGCAGTAGCAGCCGGGAACGATGTCGCGCATGAACGGGATGGGTTCGAGGATGCGGCGACCCTTGGCCGGATGGGAGCGGAACATGGCCAGCTCCTCGGGGGTGAGCTTGCCGGGCTTGTTGAGGCGATCGTTGCGAATCCCTATCTTGCCCACGTCGTGCAAGAGCCCGGACTTGACCACGGTCTCGATCTCCTGGCTTGGCAAGCGCATGCCGACCGCGATGAGGCGCGCGTAGGTGGCCACGCGCTCGGAATGGCCGCGGGTGTAGCGGTCGGATTCTTCCAGGGCGTGGGCGAAGCCGATGATGGTCTGCTTGAAGTTCTCCTCGAGCGAGATGTTGGCGTGGACCAGATCCTCGTTGGCGTCGACCAGGCTCTCGTACAGGCGCGCGTTCTCGATGGAGACCGCGGCGCGGCTGCCGAGCACGTAGAGCATCTTGCGCTGGCCTTCGCTGAACTTGGCGCCCTTGGTGTAGCTGTAGGCGTTCAGCATGCCGATGGTGCGGCCCTTGAGCTTGAGCGGGATGGAACAGAAGCTCACCAGGCGCTTCTCGGGCGGGCCGGACAGGAAGCGGAAGGCGCGCGAGCCATGTACGAGGAGCGGTTTGTCGTCTTGCAGAAGCGGCAGGACCTCGGCGAAGTTCAGAGGCGGGGCGGGCTCGCTCGCCTCCAGGCGCGGCGAAACCTTGCGGGCGTACTCTCGGAAGGCTCCGGGAGCGTCGCCGACGTTGCGCGCGTCGCCCGGGCGCTCGAGCATCAGGTTGACGATGTCCGCGTCCACGGCGTCCAGCACGGCGTCGAGCACCAGATCGAGAACCTTCTCCACCGACAACGAGGTCGCGATGGCCTCGCTGATCTTGTAGATGGACAGGGCGTCCTTGAGGCGGAGGTTCTCGTGCTGCAGGCGCTGGCGGTCGAGTCCGCGCTTGACGATGTGGATGACCTCCTCGACCTTGAACGGCTTGAGGATGTAGTCGTAGGCGCCGTGCTTCATGGCCTCGATGGCGGTTTCCACGGTCCCGAAACCGGTCATGATCACGGTCAGCACCGGGATGGCGAGCTCGGTGATCTTCCCGATCAGATCGAGCCCGTTCATCTTGGGCATCTTGAGGTCGGAGATGACCAGGTTGTAGCTGCGCTTCTGCAGCTCTTCCAGGGCCTGCACGCCGTCCTCGACCGTGCGCACGACGTAGCCTTCCAGGCCGAGGAAGTCCGACAGGATCTCCCGGATCACGCGCTCGTCGTCGACCACCAGGATGCGCGGGCTGTCCGGGTTGAAGGTGTACTCGAGCCGCTGGGTTGCGGGAAGCTCGTCGGAGCTATCCTCGTTCGCGATACCCTCGGTGGTCGTGGTCATGAAATCTCGCTCGATCCTCCCGAGTCTACCTCAAAGCCAGACGGGCGAAGAACCCGTCGAGCTTTTCCTTGCGGGCAGGGTCGAGATAGTCGAAATTGACGCCGCGATCCGTAACCTCCCAGAACTCCTTCTCGGTGACCGCCGCGAGCTCGTCGCGAATCGAAGCCATGCGCTCGCGCTTCTCGCCACGCATGTCGGCGCAAATGCGATCGACCTGTGGGAAGGCATCCTTGACCATGTAGAAGGTTGCCAGCTTGACCTGGGCCTTGCGTACCCCGCGCAGGGTCTGCTCCTGGGCCAGGGTTTCCGCCGGTTTGTCGACCTCCAAGAAGATCCCGAGCAGCGTGTCATGGCAGGCGATGTCGTGCACGTAGGCGCGCTCGCACAGGGCCGCCAGATCGTGGGCCGCAGTCTCGGTGACGAACCCGAGGTCCGCCTTGTGCGCGGTCTTACCGTAGTAGGCGATGCGGCGGCCGACCTCCAGCACCAGATCGCTGTGCCCCTTGCGCATCATGTGCTGGGCCAGCAGCCGATACTGGTGGAAGATGTTGTAGCAGACGCGCACCTCCCTGTGTTTGAGGGCGTCGCGCAGGAAGGTGTTGAAGTAGCGAATGGACAGCACCAGCACTTCCCGGTCGCCGTGTCGGAGAGCCTCTTCGCCGATGAAGCGGGCTTCGATGGCCACCACGTGGGCCAGCTCGGGCAGGTGATCGAGAGCCTCGGAAAATATGCTGCGGAAGTGGTGCAAGACCTTCCACTCGACCCAGACCTTCTTGTGTTCGAGGGAGCGCAGGGCGTCCCGGGCCAGGGAGATGAAATCGGCGTTGCCGTGGATGCGAGACCCGAGCACGAACCATTCCGGCGGCAAGCTGGCCTTTTCCTCGAGGAACTTGACCGCGAATTCACGCAGCGCCGTGACCGCGCCGGTGGCGATGTTCTTGTCCTTCTGGGCCGCGGTGTTCACCGCGATGTCGGACAGGTGCTCGAGGCCGGCCGCGCAGCTCGCCTGGCGCAGATCGAGGTCGGCTCGGTCGCGCCTGGCCGTGCCACGGGCCAGTACGGCGTCGAGCACCTGATGGCCGATGCGGGCGATGACCTTCTCCGGATCGAGGAAGGCGAAGACGTAGGCGAAGTAGGGAACCAGCATCAGTAGGCTCGCGGTCACCACCACCGTGGTCATGGCCACCGTCGCGCGCGGCACGAAACCGCTGGTGACCACCACGCTGATCCAGACCGCGTTGATGCAGGCCACGACGAAGAACCCCATGATCGAAAGGTTCTTCTTGTCGCGGAAGAACATCTCGGCGATGCGCGGGGTGTAGCTGGTCGCGGCGAGCTGGACCACGATGGACACCACGGTGATGGCGATGCCCAGCACGGCCACCACCACCTGGGCCAGGCTGCCCAGGGCGTTTTGCAGGGTCTCCGGATCGAGATCCACCAGCAGGTGCCATGCGCCGAGATGCGCAGCCGCGGCGCTGCGATGGCCGAGAAACGCGACATCGAGCAGCCAGAAAGCGGCGAAGAGCGCAATCGACACCCCCAGCAAGATGCCGATGCCGGCCGGGAAGCGCGGCCGCCAGCGCGACGGCACAGCCGAAATGGCCGGCGCGCCGCCGACCCTGCTGCTGTGTGGTTGTTCGGGTTTCACACCGGCCTCGCCCCCCATCCCATACCACGATGCGCGGGCGCGGAAAATGCAGCATTGCTCGTCCGTCCAACCCCGTCGCGATCCTGTACTATCATCGACAATCCATGCTTTTGGTGGTTGATATCGGGAATACCCACACGGCCTTCGGCCTCTTCGACGGCGAGTCCCTGCGTTTCGACTGGCGGATCGAGACGCGCAGCGAGCGCACGGCGGACGAGCACGCCGCCATCGTTCGCGGACTCTTCACCTTGGAAGGTCTCGATCTGCGGCAGGTCGATGCGGCCATCATCTCGTCGGTGGTCCCGCCGGCGACCTTGCCCATGGAGCGGTTGTTCGCCCGCTATTTCAAGCTGACCCCGCTGGTGGTCGGACCGGGCATGAAGACCGGTATGCCGGTGCTGTACGAGAACCCGCGCGACCTCGGCGCCGACCGCATCGTGAACGCGGTCGCGGCCTACGCGCGCTTCCCGCAGGGCGCCATCGTGGTCGATTTCGGTACGGCGACGACGCTCGACGTGATCACCGCGCGCGGGGAATACGCGGGCGGGATCATCACGCCCGGCCTGCTCATCTCGGCGGATGCCCTCTACCGCGCGACCGCCAAGCTGCCGCGGGTCGAGATCGCCCGGCCGAAAGCCGTGGTGGGGACCAACACCGTGGCCAGCATCCAATCGGGCCTGGTCTTCGGCTACGCCGGCATGATCGACGCGCTGGTCAATCGCATTCGCGCCGAGGTGGGCTATGCGCCGAAGGTCGTGGGCACGGGCGGGCTCGGCGCCCTGGTGGCGCGCGAGTCGTCTACCATCGAGGAATACGACGAGCTTCTGACCCTGCACGGGCTCAGGATTCTCTACCAACGGAACCGTGGCTGAGGGCGAACGGGCAAGCATGTCGAACAGAAGCAAGCACGGTCCCAGGACGACGCCGTGGAAACCCTGAAGCTCGTTCCTTTCCCCGCGCAGGCACTGCCGGAGGCCGTGGCCTCGCTGGCGGGCGTGGCCTCGCCCGCCAAGCTGATGGCGCTGCGCGGAATGGCGGCCTTGCGTCCCGCGGATCTCTTGCTGGCGGTTTATCAGCTTTCGTTCGACGGAGACGCCGCCGTGAAGAGCGCCGCCGAGGCGGCGCCCACGAGCTTGCCCGACCAGATCGTGCTCGGGCCGCTCGGCGAGCACCTCCCCGCGCAGGTGCTGCACTTCTTCGCCGAACGGCTGCCTGCTTCGCGACGCCAGGCCATCGAGAAGATCCTCTTCAACCACGCCACCGCCGACGAGACGTTCGTCTATCTTGCCAAGCGTCTCGATGAAGATGGCCTCGAAATCATCTTTCGTAACGAAGTGCGCCTGCTGCGCTGCACGCCGCTGGTCGAGGCGCTCTATTTCAACCGGAAGGCCCGTATGTCGTCGGTCAGTCGCGCGCTGGAGCTGTGCGCGCGCAATGGCTTGCACCCGGAAGGGATCCCGGGCTTCGCCGAGATGGCGGCAGCCATCATGGCGGATCCGAACGCCGCCCAGCCCTCGTTGCCGGACGATACCTTCGCGGCCGCGCTGACCGAGTCGGATGCAGCGAGGCAGAAACTGGCGGAGGAGGACATGCAAGGGGACGCGGATATCGACGGCGAACCGGCCGAGGCCGAGGACCAGCGGCAGGCCAGCGCCTCCTTCATCAAGTTCGACGAGCTCAAGATTTTCGAGAAGATCCGTCTGGCTACCATCGGCAACGCCTACTGCCGGCATGTTCTGATTCGCGATTCCAACCGACTGGTCGCCATGTCAGTCGTTCGCTCGCCCGCCATCACCGACGGGGAGATTGTCGCCGCCGCGGGCAATCGCGCGGTCTGCGAAGACGTGATTCGCTTCATCGCCAACAGCCGCGAGTACACCAAGGACTATGCGGTCAAGCAGGCCCTGGTGAATAACCCCAAGTGCCCGCTGGCCTCGTCGTTGCGCCTGCTCAGTTTTCTTCGAGCCGACGACCTGCGGGCGCTCTCGCGATCGCGAAATATTCCCGGTGCGCTTGCCACCACCGCCAGAAAACTGATGCAAACACGAGAGAAGTCCGGTGGAAGCTGAGCAGGCACGACCACCCGAGGGTCTACGGCCGGACGAACCCGCCTTCCATGTCAGGCTCGGCCTCGTGCTCTTCGCACCGAGCGTCGGGCTGCGCGGAATTCTCGATCGCAAGAGTGGGGCGGTCCGCGACGTCTTCTACCTCGTGCTTTTGTCCGTTCTCGCGTTCCGGCTGCCGGACCTGGTGCGGGCCATCCTGTCGTTTGCGCGGATTTCGCTGGCCGGCGGCCTTACCCAGACCATCGGCGTGCTCGGCTCCGAGGTGCGCACGGCCGCGTTCGTGACCCTGGTGTCCGCGCTGGTCATCACGATCTTCGCCGGCCGCGGGCGTAGGGATCCGTCGCTCGCGCTGGAGCTCGGGGCCGCTTGCTACGTTCCCTACTTCTGCGTGTGGAGTCCGCTCCGGCTCCTCGCCGCGGAGTCCCTGCTGGGGTACGTGCCGGTGATGGTCAGCCAAGTCGCGCGCGTCGTGGCCTGGGCCTGGGTGGCGGCGCTGGTGGCGCTGTCGTTGCGCTTGCTGCGCCGTGGGGGGGAATTGCGGGCCGCGCCCGCGCGATGTCGCCACGGAGGACTCGCCGTGCTGGCCGTGCCCGCGCTCGCGCTCGTTCTGGGCTCGGTGTGGAGCGTGCGTCACCACGATCTCCTACGGCCGCTCGGCCACTCGGACAGGGCCCCGGATTTCACCCTTGCACGCGTCGATGGCCGAGGCGGCAACGTCAGGCTCGCCGACCTGCGTGGCCACGTGGTGCTGCTCGACTTCTGGGCGACCTGGTGTCCGCCGTGCCTGGCCATGCTGCCGACGCTGCACGACCTCTATCGCGAATGGCGGCCGCGAGGCGCGGAATTCATCGGCATCGACTCGGATGGCCCAGGGTCCTCGCGCGCCGACGTGGTGGACTTCCTCGCGCGCCGGCCATTCCCCTATCCGGTCGTGATCGACGACAAGGAAGTGGGCGGGCTCTACGGCGTGTATTCGATTCCGCACCTCGTGGTCATCGGGCGCGACGGCAGGATCGCGCGCGTCTTCGTGGGAGACGTCGGTCGCTCCCAGATCGAGGCCGCCCTCGAGGCTGCCAGCGGAGGTAGCGCGCAGTAACTTGTTACGCCGCGCGCGTGGCATAGAATTTTGTCATGCGGATGCGGCGCTACCTCCTGGCGGAGTGCCTGGTCCTGGTCACGGCAGTGGCGGGGACGGGCCTGGTCGTCCGCGGCGCGATTCGTTTCGCCTTCGCCCAGCGCGACCGTCCCACGGTACTGGCGCTGCTGTCCGAGGACCCGCTCGTCCACCATGCGGATCCGCCGCTGCCCCCCAGTCCCAACGTCGCCAGGGACTCCGCCGGAACCTTCATGGGCGTGGAGGACGACGTCCTCATCCAGCGCTTGCGCAGCCAGCCCGTCGTGCGCCTGAAATTCAACAAGGGTGGATCCTCCCTGTCGTTTCGGGTCGATCTGGCCGACGGGTCGCGGGCGGCGTTCAAACCCGCGCAGACCAACCTGCAAACCATCCCGCGCAAGGAGGTCGCGGCCTACCGGATCAATCGCCTGCTCGGGCTTGCCGCGGTCCCGCCCGCCACGCCTCGCATGGTTTCCCGCGCCGAGATCTTCTCGCACCTTCACCCCGAGACCCTGCCCTTGCTCCCGCGCATTCGCGCCGAGACCGTCTTCGATCCGCGCGGGAACACCGCGGGCGTGATGATGGTCTGGGTTCCCGTAATCAAGGATTCGGGGCTCGATAGCGCGGAAGGCATCGCGGAAAGCACGCGGTGGCTCACGCAGGGCCAGGAGATCCCCGCCGACAAACACGCCCTCGCGGCCCAGCTTGCCGACCTCTTGGTGTTCGACTTTCTCATTTCCAATCCGGACCGCTACAGCGGCGGCAACATGATGACCAGCGGGGACGGCTCTCGCCTTCTCTTCATGGACAACACGCTGTCGTTCTTCATCGAGCCCCAGGGCAACGAACGCACCCGCGCGGCGCTCGCGCGCAGCCAGCGCTTCTCGCGCCGGCTCACCCAGGCGCTCGATCGCATCTCGGAGGACACGCTGACGCGCATCCTGGCCCAGGCTTCGGAGGGCGACTACGAGATCCTGACCAGGCCCGAGATCCGGGCGGTGGTGTCCCGGCGCGACTACGTGCAGAACTACATCGACCGCCTGGTGGCGACCTTCGGCGCCAGCGAGGTGCTGTACTTTCCATAGCCAGACCGCTACGAAGCGAGGTCGATCATCCTCTGCATGGCGCGGGCAGCGCCGACGCGGACATCCTCGGGGACGGTCACGCGGCACTCGGCGGGCTCGTCGCGCAGGGTGAGGTAGACGTTCTCCAGATCGATGGCCTTCATGTGCTCGCACAGGCGGCACGGCTTGTAGAACTGCTTCTCGGGGTGTTCGAGCTCCAGGCGCACGACCAGTCCACATTCGGTCAGGATGGCCAGGCGGGTCTTCTCGGGATGGGCCTCGACGTATTTCGCCATCTGCGAGGTGGACATCACCTCGTCGGCGGCTTGCTGCAACTCGGGCTTGACCTCGCCGTGGACGATGACCACCGCGGTGGGATCCTGGCGGCGAATGGTCGCGATGTCCGCGATGGTCATGTTGTGGTGCACGTGGCACGCGCCCTCCCACGCGAATACACAGCCCGCCAGGCCTTGCCGCTCTCCCTCGCGCAGCAGCGGTTCGATGCGCTCCAGGTATTCCTTGGGGTGAAAGGCGTGCGGCTCGGGTGGAGGCAAGTACATGCGTCTGGTCTTGATGGCGACCTGGTAGGCGAGGTTCTGGTCGGGAACGAAGAGGATGTCCGGCGCGCCCAGACGTTCGGCGATCTTGACGGCGTTCGAGCTGGTACAACAAGCGTCGGACAGAGCCTTGACGTCGGCGTAGGTATTCACGTAGGTCATGGTGACGAACTTGCGTCCGAGACCGCGCAGAAACTCCTGCCGTTCCTCCAGATCGTCGGCGTCCACCTCGGCCAACGAACACAGCGCGCGCTGACTGGGCAGGTAGACCGGCACGTGCGGCGCCAGCGTGTAGCACCCCTCGGCCATGAAACGGACGCCGCAGAAGACCACGAGGCGGGCGTCGACGTCGCGCGCGCGCAGCGCCAGCTCGAATGAATCACCGACGGTATCGGCGATGGCCTGGACCTCGGGCACCTGGTAGTTGTGCGCTGGCACGAAGGCGCGCTTGTCGGCCTTGAGGCGGCGGATCTCGTCCCACAGCCAGAGGGTGCGGGCGGCCCGGCTTTCCTCGATCTGCCCGCCGCGCACCAGGCGTTCGATGGATACATCAAGCATCGAGCCAGATCTACCAGCGCGCGGGCATGAACGCTAATGGCCGTGCCGGCGCGAGACGGCGCGCGCATGCCTCATGGCAGCCCGGCGCAGGCTTCGCCCGGTCGGCCCCGCGCCGAGGTCGTCGCGCGCGCCCTCGCCGTGGCCGGGGCCAAGCACGTCGCGCAGGTAGGCCTGGTACTGAAAAGTGTCCGAGTGCTTCTCGTTGTGGCAGCGAACGCAGACCGATTCGGGGGTCTTGAGGTGCACCGCGAGGGGGGATTCCTTGCCGCGTTTCTCCACGTGGATCGAGCCGGGTCCGTGGCAGACCTCGCACTGGATGTTCTCAAGGCCACGCGTATAGCCCAAGCTGGAGCCGCCCACCTCGCCGTAGCCGGTGACGTGGCACTGCACGCAGTCGTCGTGAGCCTCTTTCCCGACCTCGACGAGGGTCCTCCACGCGTGGGCATGGACGGTGTGCTTCCAGAAGCGGGCGGCAGGCTTGTGGCACGAGACGCACTTCGCACCGCCCACGTAGGACGCGCGTCCGAGCTCCGCAACCGGCGGGGGCTCGGCCATGCGCAGGTTCACGGCGCCGATCGCGCGATCCAGCTTGCGCATGCTGACTGACAAGGTTGCATCGCGTGGCAGCGAACGCCTTATCGGGACCAGCGTATTCGTGAAGTAGGAGCCCGAGGACGGCGCTTTCCACTGGCCGTGGCCGAGGCGTGCGCGCTCGGCGCGCAGGACGTCCCGCTCCTGCTGTTTGCTCGCCACGAACGCGGGATCCGAGCCGGACTCCTGGCGCCAGCGCGCGAGGTCGGCCTCGAGCCGCTCGATTTGCCGGTCGAGCTCGGCCAGCCGATCCCTGGTCTGGTCTGCTCCGCCTGCATCGACCAGGGGCTCCTCGGCGGAACGGGGAGACTTGCCGCGCAGGACGATTTCCAAGCGTCCCACCCTTTGTAGTTCCTCGGCCGGCGCGACCAGGTAGGCATCACCCACGCGCTCGGCCCTGGACATGCCTTGGCCGACGTTTCGGCCCAGGATGACGAAGTCTGCTCCCGTCGTACGGGCAAGGGTGCGCGCCATCCCTCGTTCGACCGGGGCCAAAAGAACGATCACCTCCGCGCCGGATGCGCGCAGGCGCGCCACTTCCCGCCGCGCGGCCGTGGCCGGTGGTTCGGCGGACAGGCCCACGGCCCTGACGATCTCCGGATCGACGACGCCGAGCACGCCGATCTCGATCCCACCCACGGTGACGACGCGCGATGGCTCGATGAATGGCGCCTGGGACAGATTCACGGCCAGACGTTTCGGTGCCACGCGATCCGGACCGCGGACCAGATCGCTTTCGCCAAGGGCGCTGCCGCCAAATGGTAGCTTCTCGATCTCGCGCGCGAGAAACTCCGCGCGCAGGTCGGCGGCCGGTTGTATCTTGGCCGAGAGCGCGCCGGCTGGATACGTGAGGCTCCCGGCATCAACGAGCATGGCGGCCTTGTGGCGGCCAGCCGTCGCCCTGACGAGCCCGGTCACGCGCGCGAAATCACCCAAGGGGTCGCTGGTGCAACCGCAGGGTTCAAGGGTTCCATGGGTTTCGGCGGTGTAGAACACGATCGCGCGTCTTTCGCCAGGCGCGGTGGCCCGAGACGCGCCCGGCGCGAGCAGGCCGACCGCCAGGAGCAGGGCTTGGAACTTGTGCATCGGTGCCGGAAAATCCCATATCTTGCCGTCGATGTCGAAAGCTCATGTCGCGCGCGTGGACGGCGCAGAGGGCCATTGCCGGGGCCAGCGATTAATATTCGACCGAAGTAGAAAGAAGCACCTTCGCCTTGACAATTAGCTGCGTTATAATCACTCTCACCCGCTGGCTCACGTCGAGCTGACAAGGAATCCAGATCATGGCCGTCACCCTCAGACTCACCCGCTGCGGAGGCAAGAAGTCTCCCCACTACCGTGTTGTTGCCGCCGATGAACGCAGTCCGCGCGACGGCCGGCTGATCGAGCAAATTGGCACCTACGATCCCAGGCAAGACCCACCTGCCGTCAAGCTGGACTTGACGAGGCTGGAGCATTGGCTCTCTTGCGGCGCCGTGCCCAGTGAAACGGTGGGCCAGTTAATCAAGAAGGTCCGGCGTTCCGCTGACGCCGTCCCAGCCAAGGCGTGATTCTGTGACTGAGGGCGATCCCTCCGCCTCTCCCGCGCCGCTCGACAAGGCGCCTGCTCTGCGCGAGCTGGTGCTTTATCTGGCGCGCGCCCTGGTCGAACACCCGGACGAGGTGGTCGTCGAGGAGGTGGACGAGCCGGACGCGACCGTGTTCGAGCTCAAGGTCGCCGAATCCGATCTGGGCCGCGTGATTGGCCGCCAGGGCCGAACCGCGAAGGCGCTCCGCACCGTGCTTTCGGCCGCCTCGGCCAAGATGAAGCGGCGGGCGATTCTCGAAATCCTCGAGGACTAGCCACGCGCGGGGCCCGGGCAGCCCTGCAGGAGGCCGCATGGAAGCGCAGTGGTTGCCTTTCGGAGTCCTGCGGCGCCCGCACGGAACCGCCGGGGAGATTCTCCTCCATCCCTTCAACACGGAGAGAGCTCGGGGCGTGGCCCCGGTGCCCCCCATGCAGGTTCGTCTGGCGCGCGCCCAAGACGTATCGGACGCCAACCTGGTGGCGTGCCGGCCGGTTCGCGATGGCTTCTTGGTCCTTTTCGAGGGCATCGCAACGCGAGAAGCCGCGGGCGCGCTGGCCGGCCAGGAGGTCCACTTGCCGCGCACGGCCTTCGCCCCTCTCGAAGGGGATGAGTTTTTCGTGGCGGACATCGTCGGCTGCGAAGCCTTTCAACCCGATGGCCAGCACCTAGGCCGAGTCGCGGGAACCTATTGGAACGGGAGCCACGACGTGATGACCATCGTGGCTGAAGACGGCGGCGAACGCCTGTTGCCCGTGGTTTCCGAGTACATCCGGCGCTTCGAACGCGCGTCTTGTCGCCTGATCGTGGACCTGCATGAGTGAGCGTGTGCCAGTCTCCCCTTCGTCCCCCCTCCTCGACGTGGAACTGCTGTCGCTGTTCCCCGAGATCTTCGCTTCGTTTCTGCGCACCAGCCTCGTCGGCAAGGCGATCGAATGCGGCATCGTTCGCGTGGCTTGCACCAACCCGCGCGACTTCGCCCGTGGCCGGCACCGACAGGTCGACGACGCACCCTACGGGGGAGGGCCGGGCATGGTCCTGCGCCCGGAGCCCCTGGCGGCGGCGATCGAGGCGGTCGAGTCGACGCGAGGCCGCGCCCATCGCGTATTGCTGTCCCCGGCCGGACGACTTTTCGACCAGGCGCTGGCCCAGGAACTGGTCGGCCACCGACGTGTGATGCTGATCTGCGGCCGCTACGAAGGGGTGGACGAACGCATCGCCGATCTGTTCGCCGATGAAGTCATCAGTATCGGCGACTACGTGCTCGCGGGTGGGGAGGTTGCGGCCACGGTGATCGTCGAGGCCGCCTCGCGCCTGATCCCCGGCGTCCTCGGGTGCGCCGCCTCCACCGACGACGAATCATTCTCGGCCGGCCGGCTCGAATACCCGCAGTGGACGCGCCCGCCCATCTTCCGCGGGCGGGGCGTGCCCGAGGTGCTGCTTTCCGGGGATCACGCGCAAGTGGCCTCCTGGCGTCGCATCGAGTCCTTGCGCAGAACCATGGCGCGGAGGCCGGATTTGCTTTTGCGTTATCCACTGTCCGACGATGAACGGGGCTTGCTTTCCGGCGGTTCCGCGAAGCGGCGCAAGAAAGCGGGTCCGCAAAAATGACGGATCCTGCCCGTGGATATTGACTAAGGGCCGGCTTCCGCGTAGTAAGTACGCCCCCTACCGAAGAGCGGAACCATGAGCACCCATCCCCTGATCCGAGAAATCGAAGACTCGTTCCGACGGGACAACATCCCGGATTTCCGTCCCGGCGATAGCGTCAAGGTGCACACGCTCATCAAGGAAGGCGACAAGGAGCGCGTCCAGATCTTCGAGGGCGTGGTGATCGATCGTCGCAGTGGCACGGCACTGGCTTCGTTCACTGTGCGCAAGGTTTCCTATGGGGTGGGCGTGGAGCGTGTCTTTCCCCTGCACTCGAGTCGTATCGAGAAGATCGAGGTGGTGCAGCGAGGGCGTGTCCGTCGCGCGCGGCTCAACTACCTGCGCAAGTTGCAAGGCAAGGCTGCGCGTATCAAGGGCAGGCGAACCCACCTGGTGGCCACCGAGGCGGAGGCCCCCGTGGACGCGACACAGGACGCGGCTCCGGCTCCTACCGTCCCGTCGGTCTAGCCCGAATCTAGCTGCCGGCTTTGCCGGCAGCGAAGCGTCGCGGGAGGGCTTGGGAACCCTTCCAGGGTTCCCATCACAAACGCGTGCGGAGGCTGCCGGCTTTGCCGGCAGCGAAGCGTCGCGGGAGGGCTTGGGAACCCTTCCAGGGTTCCCATCACAATCACAAACGAGCTAGCCCGATCCCACCTGAAATGCGTCCTCGATGTGCACGATGGCCGGTGGGCTCTCGTCCAGTGCGAAGGTGATGCCGACGACATCGAAGCGGAATACCGCCGCCTCGGGGTGCTCTTCGTCAATATACATGCGGGCGGCGCGCAGGATGCGCGAGCGCTTGCGGGCGTCGACGGTTTCGAGCGGATGGCCGCGCTCGGTACCCGTGCGCGAGCGAACCTCGACGAAGACACACAGACCCGCGGCAGCGACCACCAGATCGATTTCGCCCTCGGGACGGCGCCAGTTACGGGTCAGGATCCGATACCCGCGCTGCTCCAGATAGTCGGCCGCAAGCTGCTCAGCGCGCTGGCCTAGGGCCAGTCTCTTGGTGAGCACGCGGCTGGCCATGAGGGATGGTGTCCCATCGGGTCACGGCCCATTGGGGTTTTGGCACGTGGCGGCCGCTTCGCCCTGGCACGCGATGGGAGTCGGCGCACCGGTTTGCGGGAGGAAATCCTTGCACAGACACAGTTTCTGGCAGCAAATCTTGCCCTTCACGAAGGCGATACCGCAGGTGTAGCCCTTGCTGCAGCGACCATCGTATTGACACGGTTCACCGTTACCTGCGCATTTGTTCACAATGGGAAGGCAGGCGGAATTGTCGGCGCACTTATCGGCGCTGGGATCGCGGAGCGCCCCATCGCAATCGCTGTCTTGGGAGCAAGGGGCGGAACAGTAGGGACCCACGGGGGTCGTCGGCATGCTAGCCCCGGTCTCAACGACCGGCTTGAGGCAGATTCGGCTCGGACACTCGAGCGCCTCGGCGTTGTAGACGCCTTGGGCCGCGCTGGCATCCGTGAGAACGTCGCAGGGTCGTCCGATGGCCTTGTCCTCGCAAGCCGTGTGGCCAAACAACGCCATGGCGGACAGCACGAATGCCCCCAGTAGCGATAGTCGCAACACGGCTGGTCGCAGCTTCCAGGTTTTGGCACACGCATTCTGGCTCATCAAAGGACTCCTTCCGTCCGGTGGGGCCGCGGGAACTTGCAAACACGGCTAGGCGCCAAGGACGGTCATCTTAGCGAGGCAAAGCACCATGTCAACAGGGAATCGCATCTGCACGCGTTCCGGTTTTGCTTCGCGGATCCGCGATGTTAGAGCGCCTTGCGGCGGGTGATTCTCGCTTGACACAGCAGATCGCCCTGCCTAGGATGGCTCGGTTTTCTAGCCTATCAGCGACGATCATGTATGGCTTTCCCGGTGACAGGTCGGGCAGGACGTCCAGAATCCTCGCCGCTTACAATCTTGGTTCGTGTGTTGAGGTAGGCCCAAACGATCCCGAATTGCAGGCCATTTCGTCATTTGCCCGCCCAATCCTTTCCGGGCAGGCACCACCTTGTGAGGTCCATCCATGAGCCGTAAAAAGGGTTGCGCTCTGTTCCTCGTTTTCGCCTTCACCATGGCAGTCGCTCCAGATGCCATGGCGAGGAGGAGGAAGTCGAAGTCCTCGGGCGAGTCTTCCTCGTCGGGATCGAGCAATGCCAAGACCGCGCCATTGACCGGGGGTGGTGGCTCCGGATCGATCGACCGGGGCGACAAGTTCTATGGCACCAACAACTTCTACATGGCCTCGATCGAGTACAACAAGGCCATCGAGGATCAGGGCGGCGACGAGGCGGGCAAGGAGGACGCGGAGTTCAAGATGGGGAAGACCCTCTACAAGCTGCACTACTACTCCGCCGCCTTGAGCTACTTCGACCGCGTCGTGCAGAAGGGGAGCGCCCATCCGCACTACAACGAAACCCTGCAGTGGCTGGCCGCGCTCACCCGTGATATTCCCGACTCCGCTGGCGTGCTCGAGAAGATAGGCAAGTACGACCGTACCGAGCTCGAGAACCCGCAGCTTGCGGCCGTGCGCGACGAACTGTACTTCCTGCTCGGCAAGTTCAACTACAACAAGAACAATTTCAAGCTGGCGGTCGATCTCTTCAACCAGGTGAATCCCAAGAGCCCTTTCTACGTGCAGGCCAAGCTGTTCGAGGGCGCGACCTACGTTCGCCAGTACCAGGCGCGACCGGCGGTGGAGGCATTCAAGGAGGTCTTGCGCGTCGCCGAGGATAGCTCGGACCCCAAGGTTCGTCCCTACCAGGATCTGGCCAACCTGTCGCTCGCCCGCGTCTTCTATTCGACCGGGCAGTTCGTGCTGGCGACCAAGTACTACGACCGCGTGTCGCCCGATTCCTATGACTGGCCGAACAGCCTGTTCGAGTCGTCGTGGGCGAACTTCATGCTCAAGCAGGCCGGGTATTCGAAGGCCCTGGGGAACATCCACACCTTGCGCGCGCCATTCTTCGAGTACTTCATCAAGCCCGAGTCCGCCGCCGAGGCCCTCACCGTGAAGGCCACCATCTACTTCTACAACTGCCTCTTCGATCGGGCCACCGACGCCATCAGTGAATTCGAGGAAACCGTCCCGGAAATTCGCAAGGGCCTCGATGAGCTCCTCAAGAAGTACCAGGGGGACAACGCCCAGTTCTTCGATCAGGCGGTCAAGATCCGAATGGGACGTTCCGGGATGAAGCCCATCGTCGAACGTGCGGCGCGCGCCGTGTTGACCGACCGCAGCTTGGCCAAGCGCTTCGAGTACGTGCGCGAGCTCGACAAGGAGCTCTTCCAGCACGACAAGGCCGACGTGGCCTGGAAGTCGACCGCCGTCGCCAACAACGTCTTCTCCGACATCGGCGTGAACCGCGCCCTCATGGTGAACGAGGCCGGCGCCCTGGCGCGCAAGCGCATCGAGCGCCTGGTCGGCGAGCTCGCGGCGCTGCACACCCGAGTGGTCAAGATCAAGTACGAGATCCTCGAGGGCGAGAAGCGGCAGGAAGAAGAGGATCTCAGGGAAGAGCAGGCGAATAGCCGGGGCCACAAGGCCCGGCAAATCGTCACCATCAACGTCGACGACGAGCACCAGTTCTGGCCATTCACCGGAGAGTACTGGCGCGATGAGCTTGGCTACTACCGCTACAAGCTGGTCAACAAGTGCGGACGGGCCGGAACGCCGGAAGGGGTGCCCCAAGTCCAAGATGAAGGAGCGACGCCAGGCGAGGGCGGTGCCGAGGAAACGGGAGCTGGAGGTGGCGCCACGGCACCCGCGACGCCACCCGCAGCGGGAACCGCACCAGCCACCAACACGACCACGCCGCCCGCCGGCGACACGACGGCGCCTGGCACCGATACCACGGAGCCCGGGGCAGACGAATAGGGACATTTGGGACTTCACAGAGGGACAAGGAATCAACCATGACGTGTAATCGACTCTTCGTTCGCTATGTCTCGCTCGCCGGCTTCTTCACGGTGACCGCGTTCGGCGCGCAGGCGGCACAGGCCGACGCCAAATACAAGAAGAAGGAAATCGAAGTGACGGGAGGTCAGCAAACCGAGCTGACCAAGCCCAAGGAGCCGGTCAAGGAGCAGAAGAAGCAAACCGGCCCCATCTTGACCGTCGATGCCTTCGTCGGACAGCAGCGCGAAAAGATCAACAAGATCACGGACAAGCAGATCAAGTACATGCTCGATCTGGTGCGCAACTCGACCGATGACGATCCGCAGAAGCCGGACTATTATTTCCGCCTCGGTGAGCTGTTCGCCGACAAGGAGCGTAACTTCACGTTCTCCGCGCGCGGTTTGGATGAGAAGATCTTCGAGGCCCAGCGGGCCAAGAACATGGGCCTGGCGAACAGCCTCAAGCAGAAGCAACAACGGTACCTGGCGGCGGCGGACAAGCTGGCTCTCGATGCGGTGAAGAGCTACGTCGCGGCCTCCAAGTACGCCAAGTACAAGCGCATGGACGAGGTCCTCTTCCGCCTCGCCTACTTGCTGCAGATGATCCACAAGGAAGACCAGGCGCGCGAGTTCTTCCATCGTCTGATCAAGGACTATCCGCAGTCCAAGTACGTGCCCAACGCCTATCTGTCCTTTGCCGAGTACTACTTCCAGAAGGGCGAGATGGAGAACGCCGGCAAGTTCTACGAGAAGGTCGAACAATTTCCCGGGTCGTCGGTATTCGGCTTCGCCCTCTACAAGAGGGGCTGGGTCGAGATCAACCTTGGCAACTTCAAGAATGCGCTCGAGATCTTCGTCAAGGTCATTCAACTGTGCCAGAACGGAAAGATTCCAAAGAATCAGGCTGGTCCGTTGCAGAAGGAAGCCAAGAAGGACTTGGTGAAGGCCTACGCGCGAACCCCAGGGGCTAGTCCTGAAAAAGCGTGGGAGTTCTTCCAACGCATGGGCGGAACCTATGCCCCCAAGATGCTGGAGGCCCTGGCCGAGCTTTACTGGGAGCAAGGTATGTTCCCCGAGTCGTCGAAGATCTATCGCAAGATCATCACCCTCAACGAGAAGTCGCCCCGGCTCTGCGAATGGCAGAACAAGATCCTACGGAACACCCTGTCGTCGGGGAACAAGCGGGATCAGGTTCAAGAACTCAAGCGTCTGGGAAATGTCTACGAAGTAATGGCCAAGAGGCCAGACGTCAAGAAGGACATCATGAACGAGTGCAAGAACTCGTTCCACGACACGGCGAAGGAGTTGGCGCTCATCTGGCACAAGGAAGCCCAGCGGACCAAGAACTCCGACACCTATCAGCTTGCCGGCATGGTGTACAAGGAATTCCTGAGCCATTTCGGCAACGAGAAGGACACGCCCGAGATCACCTTCTACTACGGCGAAATTCTCTGGCAGATGCAGGCATGGAAAGAGGCTGCCGAGACCTACACCAAGGTCATCCATCTGGACCCCAAGGGAAAGCACGTGAAAGAGGCCGCCTATGCGGCCGTGTTGGCGTGGAAGAACGCGCTCAACATCAGCGACGAAGGCGAAGGCGTTGACAAGGACAAGGGCAAGGAAAGGGACCTGAAGCCGCGCGCCATTCCCGAGTACCAGAAGAAGATGATCGAGGCATTCGACACCTACATCAAGTACGTGCCCAATGCGCCGGAGCTGGTGAAGATCAAGTACCGCAAGGCGCGCATCTTCTACGACTACAACCACTTCGACGAGGCCATCAAGCTATTCCAGGACATCGTCGACCATCATGTCAGCGACGAGCTCGCCATCTATTCGGCGAACCTGCTCCTCGACTGCCTCAACATTCTCAAGCGCTACAAGGAACTGCTCCACACCGTCGACAAGTACCTGGCGAATCCCGTTCTCATGAAGGACGAGGAGTTCCGCAAGCAGATGGTGTCGCTCAAGACCGACAGCTTGGTGGCCGAGGCCAAGCAGTACGAAAAGGACAAGAATTACAAGGAGTGCGGCATCTCCTTCGTGGCCGCGGCCGAGACCATCCCCGACCACAAGGACCATGCCCAGCGCCTGTACAATGCGGGACTGTGTTTCCAGAATGCGCGTCTGATCGGTCAGGCCATCAAGGTGCGCGAGGAGCTCATCAAGGACCACCCGAAGGATGCCCTGGCCCAGCGTGCGCTGTTCCAGATCGCCTCAGGCTACCACCAGCTCGCCTACTATTCGGAAGCGGCCCGGCGGTACGAGGAGTTCGCCAACAAGTTCCCGGGCGAGAAGCAGGCATTCACCGCGCTTGGCAATGCCTACTCGTTCCGCATTGGCCTCGGCGAATTCGACAAGGCCATCGACGACATGAACGCCTTCGTGAAGTACTACAGCGGAAAGAAGCCTGCGGATACTGCCAACGTCGTCTTCCAGATGAGCGAGGTGTACGAGAAGCAGGACAAGACCGACGAGCTTGCCAAGCACCTCGAAGCCTACCTGAAGAGATGGGGCGCCAAGGGGGGCATCGATAAGCAGATCCTGGCCCATTTCAAGCTGGGCGAGATCGCCTGGACGAAGTCCTGTCCACAGGAAGGTGTGAACGGCGCGTGCATCAAGATCGATCGCGTGACCATGAATGGCCACGCCAAGGCCATCTACGCGATCAACAGCAAGATCAAGGACAGGAGGAAGCGGCTGAAGGAGAAGATGCGGACGCAATGTGGCCCGCCGACCAGCTCGAAGATCACGGTCTACGACCGGTCCTCGAAGATCGCCTCGGCGGCCCAGAAGCATTTCGCCGAGGTGCTCAAATTGTGGAACAAAGGCGAGGCCGAGAAGAAGCTGTCAAGCCAGGTCCCGAACAAGGGAGAAGCGGCCGCTCGCGACGTGTTCATGCGCTTCGCGGTCGCCGGAGCCGTCTTCTATCAGGCCGAGCAGGTGTACGAGCAGTTCCTGAAGGTCAAGTTCCCGCAAGGGCTCGATTTCCAACAGCCGACCCAATACGACAGCAAGCGGGTCGCCGAGGCCAAGAAGAAGAAGTTCGCGGATTCGCAGAAGAAATTCCTCGCGTACTTGACGGAAAAGACCAAGCTGGCCGAAAGGTTGACCGGGCCGAGCGTGGACAAGAAGGGGATGTACGACTTCGTGCTCGACTACCACGTCGCGCAATGGACGATCGCCGCTTCCGCGCGCATCGGTCAGGTGTACGCGGATTTCGTGAACCAGCTCTACACGGCCGAGATTCCCAAGGATCTCAAGGTACAAGATGAGTGGGGAAACCGGCCGCGCGAAATCTTCTGCGACGCCCTGGTCGACAAGGCGGAACCGATCGAGGCCAAGGCCGTCACAGGCTACGAACTGTGCCTCAAGGCTGCGACCAAGGAGTCGTGGTTCAATCAGTGGTCGAATCTCTGCGAAGTCGAACTCAACCAGCTCAAGCCGGTCGAATACCCGCTCGCGGCGGAAGCCAAGCCAGAACCGGGCTACGTGTCGACGCCCATCACTCCGGCTGCCCTTATCTCCGAGCTGCCCGACGACGTTCAGGTTACTTCGAAAGAGTAGGAGCCAGGAATGACCATGCATGCACGACTTGGAATGTGGTCAACGAAGACCCTATTTGTTGCTTCCGCCCTGGCTCTGCTAGTCGGAGGCTGCGCATCCACGAAATCTGGAGGTAAGGGCCACGAAGTACTTCCGGATGAAGAAGAGTGGACACCGGGGGCTGCGCCGAAAGGCGGCGTGGCGGGCGGTGGACCGAGTGAAATCCCATTCCCCAAGCGGGCAACGTCGGGGAGGATGATCACGGAGGAAGAGAAGGCGGACTTCGACAAGACGGTCGCGAAATACCAGAGCGCGAAGAAGAACGGGTCGCTCAGCCCATCCGACTGCAGCTCCTTGTCCAATGCCTTCCGGAAGATCGCGGACAAGGTGCCGATACTTCTGGAGGCGCGCGACAACGAGGCCACCATTGACCTCGAGTGCGGGCAAAAGGATAAGGCGGTTGGCATCTGGAATTCGATGACCAGTGGCGCGAAGCCGTATGCCCCGGCGCTCGCCAACCTGGGTTACCTGGCCTGGCAGAGCGGCAACAAGGCCAACGCGGAGTCGCTGTTCAATCGCTCGGTGCAGGCGGATCCGCTGATGGGATCCATCTATGCCCGTATCAACCTGGCGCAGATCCTGCGCGAGCGGGCGCGAACTGCCAGCGGGGACCAGAAGAAGGCGCTCAACGATCAGGCAGTGCGCCATTTGCGCACCGTCTTGGCCTTGGATGGCAACAACCTCCAGGCCTATGCCGGCTTGACCTATATCTACTTCGACCTCGGACTTCCCGACGCCGCCAAGCTGGTGGGCGCGCAGGCTATCAAGCGCGCAAAGGAGATCGCGACAGGCAAGTTCGAAGACGAATCGACGGCTGCCGAGGAGGTTGCCAAGAAGGGCAGGCGGTCGAGGTCCAGGAAGGAGAAGGCCAAGGAGAAGGAGGAGGACAAAGCGGAGGCGGCGAAGAACTCGGAGGACGAAGAGGTCTCGGGCACCGGGTACACGACCGAAATGAAGAAGGCAGTCGCGGTCGTCTACAACACCCTCGGGATGATCTCGCTATCGAAGAAGAATTACACCGAGGCGATCAAGAACTACAACCACGCGGTCGACTACGATCCTAGCCTCTACGAAGCGCGTCTCAATCTGGCGGCGCTGTCCCTCAAGTTCCGCAACTACGACATCGCGGAGCAGAACTTTCGCGAGGTCTTGAAGGCCCAGCCGCAGAACTACGAGGCGATTATCGGGCTCGGAGTGGCGCTGCGCGGTAACAAGAAGTTCGATGAGGCTGAGGCCGAGTACAACAAAGCGCGGACGCTGAAACCGCAGCGTCCCGAGGCGTACTTCAACCTGGGTGTCCTCTACCAGGAGTACAAGGGCGTCGGTGACAAGCCGATGCTGCTGAAGGCGCAAGGCTATTACCGTGACTATCTGTCGCGCTCGCAGTCGCCGAAGATGCGCAAGGACGCCGAGAAGCGCATCAAGGACATCGACGAGACCTTCGCGGCCTTGAAAGAGGCCGAGCAGATGATGAAGGAAGCCGAGGAGATGCAGCGCAAGGCAGAGGCGCAGCAGAAGTTGATGGAAGAGCAGATGAAGAAGCAGGAGGCGGATGAAAAAGCCAAGGCGGAGGCGGACAAGAAGAAGGCCGAAGATGACAAGCTGAAGGCGGAAGCCGACAAGAAGAAGGCCGAAGATGACAAGCTGAAGGCCGCGGAGGATAAGAAGAAGGCGGCCGAGGACAAGGCCCAGAAGGCGGAGGCGGACAAGAAGAAGGCCGCGGAGGATAAGGCGGCGGACAAGGCGGACAAGAAGGATAAGGACAAGGCCGCCAAGACCAAGGCGAGCTCTGACACGCCGGGCGGGACTCCGACGCCCGCCAAGAATGATGTTGGGAAGAAAACGACGAAATAGGAGGTAGACTTCCCCTCTACGGAAGGTTCCAAAAATAGTTTGGAACTTTGTCCGATTCGAGTTGTCAGTAAGGGCGGGTCAAAGCGCCCGCCCCGTCAGAGCAAGGAGAAAGCGCCATGAGAACTTTGGTCATGATAGCGGTTCTGAGCCTTACAGGGGTGGGTACTGCGCTCGCGCAGGAGGCGGCGGGCGGCGACAACGCAACCTACAAGTCCAAGACGGTGTACGACTTCGAAGACGACAACGTCGAGGGCGACTTGCAACGGCCGGATGGCGAGTTGGTGAACTCGATCAACAAGGCCAAGCAGGACAGCCTCATCGAAATCCGAAAAGACTTCATCCCTGAAATGCTCAAGTCGCTCGAAGACATCTAGAGGCAGGGTCGGCCACACCGTGGCCAAACCGGCCTCCCGATTCTTCAGTGCTGGCGGCGGCCTCTGGCCGCCGCTGCCGTAAGAAAGACAAGGAGAACGCCATGGCCAACGTACCTATCCCCATCAAGTTTCAGATTTTCAAAGGGGAGCAATTGGTGCGAGAGGAGACTCTCAACGAGCCGGTGATCAAGATCGGCAAGCTGGCCTCGTCGCACCTCCGGCTGGAAGACGAGACGGTATCGCGTATGCATGCGGTCGTCGAGGTCACCGGTCCGGGGGAGATTCAGCTCATCGACCTTGGTTCCACGCGCGGAACGACGGTCAATGGCGAGCGAATCAACAAGGCGGTTCTCAAGTCGGGCGACCAGGTCCAATTTGGCGATGCGCGCGTCATCGTGACATTTGGCGCCGTCGCAGAGGCGGAGAACACGCCTCCGCCCGTCGCCGTGCCGATGCAACCCCCGGCCGCAGCATCCCAATTCCCTGCCACTATCCAATTCGTGCCTCAGCAGCCGACGGCGCCCGTTCCACAGGCTCCGCCCCAGTACGCACAGCAGCAGCAGTACGCGCCGCCGCAGCAGCAGTATGCGCCGCCGCAGCAGCAGTATGCGCCGCCGCAGCAGCAGTACGCGCCGCCGCAGCAGCAGTTCGCGCCGCCACCCGCAGCGGCCCCCCAGGCGGCTTTTGCCGACTCTTCGTTCGCTGCGCCGGCCGGACACGTTGCGGCCGAAGTCGAGTTGTTCGATGGAAGCAAGGCCATCGAGGTTCAGGCCATGTACCGCGGGGTCGTGGTCAACACCCGGCACCTGACGGATTCCGACGGGAAAGAGCACGGCCGGGCAGTCAAAGGCGTTCATGGGGGCCGGGATTGCGGCCATCATCATCGCTCTGGCTACATTCTTCATCACCATCATCAACGGCGGGCGTGAGAAGGAACGCTTCGACAAGTACATCGCCGACGGTGGCGATGCCAAGAACTTCCTATGGGAGCATCATTCCCCCGCACTGGATGCGACGGTCTTCGGGGGGGTGGCGCTAGGGATTTCCCTGGTCTACATGGGCCTCAAGCGTCGCACCAAGACTACTCCGAATTACATCATCGGTTCCGACGTCACCGCCGATACTCCGGTTGCGCCTGAATTCATCGGAACTTCGGCGTTCTCGTTGGTATCGCCCGTGGGTGCGGACTACACGGTCAACGTCACGCCTAGTATGAAGGGCGAGGTTCATATCGACGGACAAGCGGTCCCGCTCGCGCAGTTCGTACAGCAGCGCGGGGCCAGTTTCTCGCTCGGGGATCGTGGGCGGGCCAAGATCGACTGCGGCGATACTACCTTCCTGGTCAGCGCCACGCCCAAGCCGCGCGCCCTTCCGGTGCCGTTCTTGATCTGGCGCTGGAGCGAGCAGGCCTACACGGTCGGCACAGCTGCGGCGCTGCTGCTCTTTCTGCTCATGATCTTCTCGGTTCCACCGGATCCGAAGTCGTTGTCGCTCGACCTCTTCAATGCGGACAGTCGTTTCGTGAACTTCCTCATCAAGCCTCCGGAGGAGAAGGAAGAGGAAATCCCCGAGTGGCTCAAGAAGAAGGGACCCGACGAGCAGGGCGGCAAGGGTAAGCGCCACAAGGGCGAAGAAGGTAAGATGGGCAAGAAGACCTCCAAGAACAAGGAGGGTCTGTACGGCCTCAAGGGTCCCAAGGACAACCCGGATCCACACCTGGCGAAGAAGTTGGCGGAAGAGCAGGCCAAGAACGCCGGCATCCTCGGTGTCCTCAAGATGAGCGAGGGTTCGCACCTGGCTTCGATTTTCGGTCGCGACACGGCGGCTGGCTCCGACGCGGTGAACGTGCTCGGTGGTCTGATTGGCAACGAGATTGGCGAAGCTTACGGCGTTGGCGGCCTCGGTCTTGTAGGCACCGGCACCGGCGGCGGTGGCACGGGTGAAGGTACCATCGGTCTCGGCAACTTCGGCACCATCGGCAAGGGTGGCGGCGGTGGCAACGGCTCGGGTTACGGCCGTGGCGCCGGCGGCCTCGGCGGCCGCAGGGCCAGGGCTCCAGACGTCATCCCCGGCCAGGCCAATGTTCGCGGCTCCCTCGACAAGGAAATCATTCGCCGCATTATTCGCCGCCACATCAACGAGGTGAAGTATTGCTATGAGACGGAATTGACCAAGAAGGCCACTCTCGCTGGCCGCATCGCGGTTCAATTCACCATCGCCGCGACGGGGCAGGTTATCGCCTCGGTGCTCCAGAGTTCGACCATGGGCAACGTCCGCGTCGAGAACTGCGTGGTTCAGGCGGTTCGTCGCTGGGAGTTCCCTAAGCCGATGGGTGGCGGTATCGTCATCGTCTCCTACCCGTTCAATTTCACGGCTGGCGGAGCGGGCGAATAGGACCTCGGGTCCGGACGAACGTCTGCTGACGAACAATGGAGGATACTATGAGGCGCTATTTCAATCTGGTGGTCGCCCTGGCCGTGATTCTGCCGGCATGCGACGCGTTCGTGTGTAGTCAGAGCCGCATCAAGGCCATAGAGATTGCCAACAAGGGCGTCGAGCACTTCACGAATCGCGCCTACGATTCGGCCGAACGCGACCTCCGGCTCGCCATTCAGACCGATCCGACCTACGAAAAGGCATACTACAACCTGGGCAAGGTCTACCAGGCGCAGCGTAAATGGGACAAGGCGAGCGAAGCCTTCGAGCAGGCGGTCGAGCGCAGCCCCGACAACGCCAACTTCCGCTACGATCTGGGCGAGGCCTACCTCGAGGCCAAACAACTCGACAAGGCCGAATCCGCGCTCAAGAAGGCGACCGAGCTCGATCCAAAGCTCTTCAAGGCTTTCTGGCGTCTGGGCCTGGTCTACATGTACCTCGAAAAGCCCAAGGAGGCTGATGCAGCACTGCGGCAGGCAATCGAGCTCAATCCGCGCATGGACAAACCCTTCGTGGCCCTCGGGCAACTCTACCTGAACTGGGACGCCGACAAGGAGGCGGCCCAGGTGTTTGCGGAGTGCGTGCGAGCCAACGAGACCAGCGCCGAGTGTTACAATTTTTACGGCGTGGCCCTCAAGGAGCTCAAGCAGTACGACCAGGCCGTGAAGGCCTTCAAGCAGGCAATCGATCTGGATAGCACCATGTTCGAGGCCGTCTATAACTGCGGTATGACCTACGCCGAGTGGTACGAAGAGTCCCATTCCAACGAGCACAAGACCCTCGCCCATGACTACCTGCAAAAGTACGTTGCCACCGGTGGCGGCAAGGATGGTGCAGCCTCCGGCTTCATCCGGGCCGCGAACGACAAGCTGTACGCGCTGAGCGGGCCCTAGCGGATCCTGGCGAACAGCCTTTGTCCACGGTCCCAAGGCACCAGAGGCACTACCGCTTCTGGTGCCTTTGCTGTATCAAGGGTAATGTCATGCGCCGCCAGGAGGCGGAATGCATGTCGCACCGGTCCCAAGAGGCTGCTTGGGGTGCGCCTTTCCTAATCAGAACTTCATCACCACCGGGACTCATTCTCGTTGTTTGTCAGCCGGAGCGCATGATATAAAAACGCTCCATTTTCCGCGGTTTTAGCCCAACTCGGGCGGGAGACGATGGCCACTCGGCCTCGCCTCCTTTTTGGCCCCATTCATTCCGGAGGAACACGTGGGCATGGATCCGACTTCGAACGGCACCCTTGATGATTTTCCCGCCGAACTGGGCGCGCAGGCGTCAGCTGCGCTAGACGCCGAGCGCCAGTCGATCGAGAAGGGAATCGATGCGTGGAAGAAGTTGGTGGGAAGTGCGCCCACCGCTTGGGAGCCGAGGCGCGAGCTTGCGCGGCTATACAAGCAAGCGGAGCGCTGGAAGGCGTGCGTGGAGATTCTGAAGGAAGCCGTCGACAAGGCAAGCTGGCCGGCTCCCGAGGCGAAGATTCCTCTTCTGCTCGAGATGGTGGATATCTACCGCGACCGCCTTAAGCTCGATGTCAATGTCATCGACGCATACCATCGCATCCTGGCCATCCAGCCCGAGAATGTCGAGGTCATGGACGCCCTGATCGCGCAGCTCGAGGGGAGCGCGAACCCTCGCTGGCCGGACATCATCGCACTATTGCGAAAGAAAGCCGCCGTTGCCGAATCGGCCGAGGAAAAGGTGGCGCTGCAACTGCGTATCGCGAACCTGTACCTCGAGAAGTTCCAGAACCAAGCCGAAGCCATCAAGTGCTTCGAGGCCATCATGGAGATCGACGGGGCCAATCGGGACGCCACCACCTTTCTCAAGCAGATGTACGAGAAGCGCCGTGATTGGGAACGGTTGATTGGCGTCCTGCGGCAGGAGGTGAGCCGCATCGCTGACCCAAGCGAGCGGGCGCGACGGTGGGCCGCGGTGGCCAAGCTCGCGACGGAGAAGTTGAAGAAGGCAGTCGTCTCCATTGAACTGTGGGGCAAGGTCATCGAGATCGACGAAAGCGACGCCGAAGCGCTGGGCGAGCTGGAAAAACTGTACGAGAGGGAGAAGCACTGGGAAGAGCTCGCGATGGTCCTGCGCAAGCAGGTCAGTCTCACCGACGATCCGGCGAAGCGAGGGGCGCTTTTGCCCAAGCTGGCGATACTCTTCACCGAGAAACTGCAGAAGCTGGACCTCGCCATCGCCGCATGGAAAGGCCTGCTCGATACCGAACCTGACAACCGCCGCGCTCAGGACGCCTTGCGCAAGCTCTACCTGCAAAGCAAGGATTGGGAAGCGCTAGAGGGCTTCTATTCCGCACAGGGCAAGTGGGACGAGTTCGTGCGCGTGCTCGAAAGACAGGCCGAGTCCGAAGACGATGTCACCCGCGTGGGTCTGTGGAACAAGATCGCCGTGCTCTATCAGGACCGGCTGGGCAAACACGACAAGGCGCAGAAGGCCTTCGAGAAGACGCTGTCGCTCGATTCAGGCAACTTGATTGCGGCCGAGGCCCTCATCCCCATTTACGAGAAGGCCGTGGACCCTCGCCGGCTTGCCGGCGCGCTGCAGGTGCAGCTCTTCCACACCACCGAGCCGGCGCTGCGCCAGGAGCGCATGTTGCGCATCACGCAAATCCTTGACAGCGAAGCCGGCGAAAAATCCTCGGCGCTGGCCGTGGCCTTGCAGGCAACTACCGAAAATCCCGTCGAGCCCTGGGCACTCGAGGCTGGTCAGCGGTTGGCTGGGGAGACCGGCGAGTGGGCGTCCTTGGTCCAGGTGTACGAGGCGGTGCTCCCTTCCCTTCAGGGCAGGGCGAGCCTGCCGCTTCTCGCCACGCTGGCGCGTGCCTACGAAAAGGAGCTCGCCAACTACCCGCTCGCCATCGAACGCAACCAGCAGGTGCTCGCGCTCGACCCCAGCGAAGAACAGGCGGTGCTGGCGCTCGAGCGGCTCTACGTCGCGACTGGCCAGCACGAGGAGCTGCTTGCCATCTACGACAAGAAACTGAGCCTGGCGGCGAGCGAGAAGGAGAAGCGCGAGGTTCGTCTCCAGCTCGCGCTTCTGTACGAGGAACAGGTCCACGATGTCGAGAGGGCGCTCGCTCTCTATCGCGACATCCTCAAGACCGATCCCGATGACCTGCAGGCGCTGCGCGCGCTCGGACGACTCTACCAGTCAACCGAGAAGTGGCAGGACTTGGCCGAGATCATCGAGCGGCAACTCGCCCTGACCGCCGCCGACGCGGTCGCCTCCGCCGAGCTGAAGTTCGCCCTGGGCGAGGTGCTGCAAAAGTACCTCGAAAACCCGAAAGCGGCGGTCGAGGCCTTCCAGGAGGCGCTTTCGCTGGATCCCAACCACGCCGGCGCGCGCGCGGCCTTGGAAGCCTACCTTGGCGTGAAGAAGCACCAAATGGCCGCTGTCGCGGCGCTCGAGCCCATCTATGAAGCCTTGCACGAGATCGAGCGTCTCATCGAGGTCCAGCGGATCAAGCTCAAGCGCGAGAAGGACTCCGCCGGCAAGGTCGCCTTGCAGCTTCGCATCGGGGCCTTGGAATCCGAGGCTGGACGCCCGGACGTGGCCTATGACGCCTACGCGGCCGCATTCAACGAGGATCCAGCATCAGGTGAAGCCCGGGCGGCGCTGGAGCAACTCGCCGAGTCGATGGGCAAGTGGGAGTCGCTGGTCGAGATCTACAGCAATGCCCAGGCCAATCTCAAATTGGAGCCCGCGCTCGAACGCGAGATCTTGTTGGTCATCGCGGTAGCCTACGACGAGAAGCTGAGCCAGTCGGACAAGGCGGTCGAGTTCTTTCGCATGGCCCAGGAAATCGAGCCTGAGGACGCCTCGGCGCTCGAGGCTCTGGAGCGCCTCTACACGCGTACCGAGCGCTGGCAAGATTTGGTCGATACGCTGAAGAAGAAGGCCGATCTGATCCAGTCGCTGGAGGAGCGCGAAATCATCCACGGCAGGGTGGCGACGATCCTGGAAGAGGCCATTGGCAATGCCGAGGAAGCGATTGCGGCTTGGAAGGAAGTCCTGGGTGACAATCCCAGCAGTCTGGTCGCCCTGCGCGCCCTCGACCGTCTGTTCTTGCAGAAGGGCATGGCCCCCGACCTGGCCGACAACCTGCAGCGCCAACTCGATCTGGCGACCGATGCCGAAATCCAGGTGGCTCTACTGTGGCGGCTCGGTCAAGTGCGCGAGCGGGCGCTGGGGGAAGTCTCGACGGCCATCGAAACCTATCGTCGGTTGCTCGAATTCGAACCCGCGCACCAGGACACCATCGCGGCGCTCGAAAATCTGCTCTCCCTTCCCGAACACGAGTTGACCCTGGCCGAGTTGCTCGATCCGGTGTATCGCGGGCGTAGCGACTTCGCCAACTTGGTGCGCGTGCTCGAGATCCAATCGCGCCACACGCCCGACGTGAGACGCAAGATTGAGCTTCTGCATGAAATCGCGACGGCGCGCGAAGACGGCCTCGACGATCCGGCGGGCGCCTACGAGGCAATTGGTCGGGCCCTGGCCGAGGATCCTCTGGACCACGACACCCAGTCGCGCGCCGAGCGGCTGGCCAAGGCGCTCAGTTGCGTCGACGACCTGGTCGCGCGCTATCGCGCGACCGTGCCGACGGTACAAGCCGACGAGACCAAGAACGCGGTCTATCACGTGATCGCCACCTTGGCGGAAAACGATCTCGGTAGCGCCGAGATCGCCGCCGAGGCCTACCAGCAGGCCATGGCGACTTCACCACGGGACATGGAAGCCGCGGACGCCCTCGAGCGCATCTACACCCGCCTCGCGGATTACACCAACCTGGTGCTTTTGCTGCAGCAGAAGGTCGACATGACCGATGCCGTCTCCGAGAAGCGGGATCTCGGCATGCGCGCGGCCAAGATATGGGAAGAGGTGCTCGACAATCCCGAGCGGGCCATCGAGGCCTACCGGCAAGCCCTGGCCCTCGACGAGACCGACGGGAGCGTACTCGACAACCTGGAGCGCTTGTTCATTCATCTCGAACGATGGAGCGATCTCAAGGACATCTACGCCAAGCAGGCCGAGCTGGCCACGGATCCTGTGCAGAAGAAGGCGCGTCTGTTCGTTCTCGGTCAGGTCTACGACCGCGAATTGCAGGATCAGGCGCGCGCCATCGAGACCTATTCGTCGGTGCTCGACATCGATCCCGACGACGTCGAGGCCATGCAGGCGCTCGACCGCCTATACGTGCAGACCGAGCGCTGGTACGACTTGCTGTCGGTGCTCGAACGCGAGACCGAGCTGTCGGGTTCGGCCGCCGAAGTCGTATCCCTACGCTTCCGCATCGGCGAGCTGTGGCGGGAGAAGCTCAACGATCCGACCCGCGCCGTCGAGTCCTATCGGCGGGTTCTGGAAATGGATCCTACCCACGAGCCCACGATGCGGGCCATCGAAGGGATGATGCAGCGAGGGGAAGAGCCCATCGCAGCCGCCGAGGTGCTGCAGCCGATCTATGAATCGGCCGGAGACTGGGACAAGGTCGCCATCACCTACGAGGTGATGATCGCCAGTACCCAGGATTCTGTCCGTCGCGTGGAGCTTCTGGGCGTGGTGGCCGGTATCTACGAACGTCGTCTGTCGAACTTCGACGCCTCGTTCGACGCCTACTGTCGCGCCATGCGGGTGGATCCGGCGAACCCCGAGGTCATCGCCCACCTCGACCGCATGGCCGAGGCCAGCGGACGCTGGTCCGAGCTGGCCGCGGCCATCGAGGCCGAGATCGAACGCGTGCTGGACAGCCAGTTGCAAGTCGAGATGCTGATGCGCCTGGCCCGCGTGTACGAGGAGGAAACGCGCGAGGTCGAGAAGGCCATCGCGACATTCAAGCGCGTGGCCGAGGCAGAGCCCGATCGCAAGGAAGGCTTGGTTGCACTCGACCGTCTCTACACCATGACCGAGCGCTGGCAGGATCTGGCCGACATCGTGCACCGCGAGATCCGCTTGTCGGATACCGAAGAGCAGATTGTTTCGCTCACCTTCCGGCTCGCGCAGATTCTCGAAGTCGCGCTCGGCGACCTGCCCAAGGCAGTCGAGGCCTACCAAGAGATCCTCAGCATCTCGCCTCAACACGAGGACACGCGCGCCACGCTCGAGCGCCTCATGACCAGCGGCAACATGCAACGCGAGATCGCCCAGGTTCTCGAACCACTCTACCGAGTGGGTGAGGAGTGGGAGAAACTGGTTCGCGTCTACCAGGTCGAGCTGAACTGCGAGTCGGATGGGGATGAGCGCCAGCGCATCCTGCGCCGCTTGGCGGACATCGCCGAAAGCAAACTCGTGGATCAAATCGCGGCTCTCGACTGGTGGTCGAAAGCCGTCATCGAGGGGCCGTCGTCCGAGCAAGCCCTCGACGAGGTCTTGCGTCTGGCCCGCGCCACCCATCAGTGGGAAACCTATGTCGCGACCATGGCCGAGGCCGCCGGTCAAACCAGCGACCAAGCCGCCCGCAAGGATGTGCTCATGCGCCTTGCCACGGTGTTTGAAGCCGAACTCGGCGACTTGTCGCGGGCCGAGGAGGTTCTTGGTCAGATCCTGAGCTTCGACCCCGACGACGCCGAGGCCCTGGCTTTCCTCGATCGCGTTTACGACAAGCAGGGTGACTTCGAGAAACTGGCCAGCGTGCTGCGGAGGCGCATCGCCGTCACCGACGGTTCGAGTCAGCTCATCGATCTTCATCTCCGCTTGGGCAAGGTTCTCGCCGACGTGATCGACGATCCCGATGCTGCTATCGCCAGCTATCTCGCCGTTCTCGAACACGAATCACGATCCCCGGAAGCTCTCGAAGCCCTCGAGCGCTTGTACTTCCGGGCCGAACGCTGGGAAGAACTCTACGGCGTCTACGAAAAGATGCTCGACATCGCGCCGGGCGACCAGGCGCTGTCCGATTGTTACGCCCGCATGGCCAAAATCACCTCGGACGTGCTCGGGCAACGCGAGCGCGCCGTCGAACTCTGGCGGCGTGTGCTCGATCTGCGCGGAGCCGACCCCCTGGCCCTCTCGGCCCTCGCCGATCTGCATGAACAGGCCGAGGAGTGGCGCGAGCTGACCGAGGTCCTCGACAGCCAGATCCGCGCGACCGAGGATCCGGTGGCTCGCATTCCGGTCTACAAGCGCCTGGGTCGGGTATGGGGCGAAAGGCTGGGTCGCGAGCGCAACGCCCTCGAGTGCTGGCAGAAGGTCGTCGAGATCGACGCCGGCGACGTCGAGGCCTTGCGTGCAATCGCCGACAACTATCGCAGCGCCGGCGCATGGGAAGAACTGGCCGATATTCTGCGACGGACGATCTCCGTCGGCTCCCATGCCTTGAGTGGCGACGAGGTCAAGGATCTCTATGCACAGCTGGGTGAGCTCGAGGGCACCACGCTCATGCGCTTCGACGCCGCCGTCGAGGCCTGGCGCCAGGTACTGCAAATCGATCCCACGGATTTCCGCGCGCTGGCCGCCCTCGAAACCCTGTTCACACAAGAGGCGCGATGGGAGGAGTGCGTGGACGTGCTGGAGCGCCGTGTGGCGGCGCTCTCGTCGCCTGACGAGAAGGTGGACGTGCTCATGCAAGCGGCGTCGATCTGGTCCGACAAGATCGGCGACGGTGGGGCGGCGACGGAAGTGTACGAGCGCGTGCTCGAAATCGATCCGTCGAATTTCGTGGCCTCGACCAGCCTCGAGGAACTCTATCGCCAGCGCAACTTGTGGACGCGCCTGGTGGAGCTCTTGTTGGCCCGCATCGAGTATGTGGACGGGCCCCCGGAACGCATCAAGCTCTTCCTCGACATTGCCGCCATCTATGAAGAGCAGATGTCGGATCGCGACTCGGCGTTCGTCACCTTGCAGGCGGCGTTCCGCGAGGATTACTCGAACGATCGCGTTGCCAAGGAACTCGAACGGCTGGCCACCGCGACCAGCAAGTGGAACGAGCTGCTCACGGAGTACACCCAGGTCGCCCAGGGGATGACCGATGCCAAGCAGGCCTCGGATCTCTGGGTCAAGATCGCCCGCTGGTACGATTCGGCGCTCGATCACCCCGAATATGCGATCGCCGCGGCCAAGAAAGCCCTGTCGCTGGACACCAACCACGTCGGGGCCATGTCGGCGCTGGCCGATTTCCACCGCAAGCTCGGCCAGTGGAAGGAATTGGTCGGGATTCTGTCGAAACATGTCGAGATCGAGCAGGACGCGGAGCGCAAGGTCGAGGTTCTGCTCTCCCTGGCGGAAACCTTCGAGGTCCAGTTGTCCGACGCCGGGCAAGCCACGGCGTCGTACGAACAAGCCCTGCGTTGCGATGAGCGATGCTTGCCCGCCGTCGACGCCCTGGAACGCCTGCACCGCCGGGCCCAGGCTTGGGACCGTCTGGCCGAGATCCTGGGCAAGAAATCGCAGATTGTCAGCGACGTCGACCTGGCGGTGAAGCTGCGCTTGCAGGTCGGCGAGCTGTGGGAGTCGCGGCTCGGCGACAACGAGCGGGCGGTCGAGGCATACCGCGAGGTTCTGACTGTCGATCCGCAGAACCTACAGGCGCTCAAGGCCCTGGAGCAGCTTTATCTCAAGGCAGGTCGCACCGACGCCTACCTGGAGGTGCTCGAGCACCAGCTCGAGGTGACCCCCGCCGACACCGAGCGGGTGGGGCTCTACCTGCGCATGGCACAGGTGTGGGAGCAGCAGCCAGGCAAGGACGAGCGGGCCGTCGAGTGTCTCCAGCACGTCCTGGAAATCGACCCACAGCAACTCAGCGTGTATCGCGATATCGAGCGCCTGTTCCGCGCCGACCGCAACTGGGACGCCTTGGTCGATATCTACCGGCGCCACATCCAGGTCGAGACCGAGGTCGCGGAGCGTACCGTGGTCCACTTGGCCCTGGGTCACCTTTTCGAGGAAGAGCTGCGCGATCCCGATCGGGCAGCCGAGTCCTACAACGATATCCTCGGTTTCGACCCGGATCACACCGAGGCCCTCGAAGGACTCGCGCGCATCTACGAGCAGACCGAGCAGTGGGATCGCGCAGTCGAGATCATGGAGCGGTTGGTGAACGTGGTCGACACCAAGGAGAGAGTCGACCTTAGCTTCCGACTGGGCAAGATCTTCGACGAGCACATGCAGATGCCGGAGTCGGCCGAGGAGAGGCTGTCCGACGCGCTCAGTGTGGATCCGACGCACGTGCCCAGCATGCTGTCGCTCATCAATCTGTACAGACGGCGGGGCGATTCGCTCAAAGCGGCGCAGATGATGGTGCGCGCCGAGAGTTGCACGCAGAATGTTCTCGAGAAGACCCGCCTGCTGTTCGAGGCGGGCAAGCTCTATCAGATCGAGCTTGGCGACGAGCAAAGGGCGAAGGAACTCTTCGCCAGGACGCTCGAGTTCGATCCGGAACACGTCGAAGCCGCCGCGCCACTGGCCCAAATCTACTACCACGACGAAGAATGGGCGCCGCTCATCCCGGTGCTGGAAATGCTGGCGCGCAAGACCGACCGTCGCGCCAACAAGGAGCTGCACGTCCTCTACTACCGGCTGGCCAAGGCGGCCGACAAACTCGGCGAGCAGGACAAGGCGCTCAAGTGTTACCGCCAAGCCTACGAGCTCGATCCGACGCATCTGCCGACGCTGGTGGACCGTGCCGATCTGCTTTACCGCCGCCAGCAGTGGGAAGACGCCTTCAAGCTCTACCAGACCATTATGGTCCAGCACCGCGAATCGCAAAGCGATGCGCAAATCGTCGAGATCTTCCACCGCATCGGCACCATCAAGATGAAGGTGGGCGAACGAGCGAAGTCGATCAACATGTTCGAGAAGGCGCTCGAAGATCAATCCCGGGCACAAGCCGACCCTGGAAGCCCTGGCCGCCGTTCACGCCGAGGCCCAAGAGTGGGAGGCCGTGATCAAACAGAAGCGTTCGCTTCTTACCCACAGCGATAGTCCGGAGGAGAAGCTGGGCTACCACGAAGAAATCATCGCTATCTACAAGGACAAGCTGGCCAATCAGCAGAAGGCCATCGCCGCCTACCTCGAAGCGCTCGAGGTCAAACCGGATGCGCGCAACTTGCTGGTCGACGTCCTGGAGCTTCTGCACGAGACCAAGCAGTGGAAGAAGGCGGTCGAGATTCTCATGCGTCTCGCCAATCTGGAAACCGGGAAGGCCAAGTCCAAGTATCTGGAAACCGCCGGCATCATCACCAACGCAGAACTACACTCGCCCGACGAGGCGGTTGAGATGTTCAACCAGGCCCTCGACGAATACCCGGACAGCCTCAAGCCGTTCGAGCGTATCGACAAGATCATGACGGCCAAGAAGGACTGGACCAACCAGCAGCGCAACTACCGCAAGATGATCAAGCGGCTCGGGCAAGACGTGTCCACCCCGGACAAGAAGGCCACCCAGCTCGCGCTGTGGCAGGGTCTGGGCGAGATTTATCGCTCGCGCCTGAAGATGTACCGCGAGGCCGCCGAAGCTTTCGAAGTGTGCGTCCATCTTGAAACCGAGAACGTGGCACGCCATCAGATCCTGGCCGAGCTCTACCAAGTCCAGGGCCCTGAATGCTACGACAAGGCGATCCGCGAATACCGCCTCCTCATCACCCGCGCCAAGGATCCCAAGGACATGGTTCCGTCGTTGAAGATCCTGCGGCGCCTGTACGCCGAGCTGGGCAAGTACGACTACGTGTGGTGCGTTGCCTCGACGCTGGCGTTCCTCAAACAGGCCGATGCCGAGGAAATGCGCTTTTTCGAGCAATACCGTAGCAAGGGGTTGGCTCGGGTGAAGTCCCGCCTCACCGAGGAAAACTGGCAGAAAGACATCTTCCATCCCAGCGAGGACCGCTATGTCTCGGCGGTGCTCGCCAACATCAGTCAGACGGTCATCGCCATGCGGGCGCAAGAACACAAGGACTACGGGGTCAAGCGCAAGGATCGCCGCGACCTCGGCACCGACCAGCTCATGCTCAGCCGCGTGTTCGTCTATGCCAGCCAGATTCTCGCCGTGAGCATTCCCGAGCTCTATCTGCGCCAGGACTGGGCCGGCGACATGGAGTTTGTCAGCGCCCGCGACAAGCAACAACTTTGCCCGGCCATCATCGTGGGGTCGGCGCTCTTGCAGGGCAAGCAGGAGAAGGAGCTCGCCTACGCGCTCGGCAAGCGCCTGACGCTTCTGCGCGCCGATCACGTCATGCGCTGGCCGCGCATCGTGCCACAGGTATCCGAGCTGAAGGCGTTCTTCCTGGCCGCGCTCAAGCTCGTGCAGCCCAAGGTGCCCGTGAAGAAGGACATGGAACAGCCCGTGGCCGAGCGCGTGGATCTTCTGCGCCGGTTCCTGCCGCCGCAGCACATGGAACAACTGGCGGAGGTGGTGCGCCTGTTCCTGGCAAGCAAGGCGGAGGTGGATCTGCACAAGTGGGCCCTGGCGGTCGACTACACCGCGACGCGCGCCGGATTCCTGCTGTGTAACGACCTCGAGGTGGCCGTGCAGCAGGTGCTTTCGGAGCCGGTGAGCGTGGGAAGCGTGGATCCCAGAGAGAAGGTCCGGGATCTGATTCAGTGGAGCGTGTCCGAAGAATACTTCGAGTTGCGCAGCCACCTGGGGCTCGCCATCGGATAGTTCGCGATGCCGGCCGCGCTAGCAGTCATCCTGGCCGGCATGGCCGGCGCTTGCGTGGGGCTATGGTTCGCCATCAGGGCCCGGGCGCGCGTAGACCAGGAACGCCACGCGCGGATGCAGGAGATCGAGCGGATGCGCGCGGCTGCAGACCGCGAAGGCCAGACCCTGCGCAGGCAGGCGGAGGTCACGGCGCGCGAGGAGGCGCTGATGATGCGTGGTGCGGCCGATGAGGGGCTGCGCGCCCGCGAAGTCGAGCTGGCCGAACTCGAGGCTGGGCTGGCCGGTCGCTCGGTTCTCGCTGACGAGGAGGAGCGTGCGCTGGACGAACTAGGCAAGGAACTGGCGGACCGAGAGATCCCGCTCGCCGAGATCGAGCGTGAGACGCAAGGGCTCCGGGATGAAATGGCCTCCTTGCGCCGACGGCAGCGCAGCGAGGTCGAGCGCGTTGCCAAGACCTCCGCGCGGCAGGCCATGCAGGCGCTCGCCGAGGCTGAAATCGAAGAGGCTCGCGTCTCCGCGGAGCACATCTTGCGCAACGCCAGCGAAGGTGCCTCGGTGTCCGAGGTGGCCCGGGCCGCCAAGCGCCTGATGGGGATTTCAGCGGGTCGGATGACCGACCACTTTTATTCGGAAAGTTCCCAATCCATCATTGCGATACCCGAGAGCCGCGGCGATCAGCCTAGCATCACCGCCGACGATCTCAAACGCGTGGAAGTCGTCGCGGGGGTCAGCCTGTCCTTTACCGAGGAAGGCGATGCGATTCATATCGAAGGTCTCGATGGCGTGGGCCGGGAGGTGGCCCGTCGCTGTGTCGGCCGCATGCTACGTCGTCCCGGGCTGCAGGGGGATGCCTTCGCCAAGGCCGCCCGCGAGATAGCCGCGGAGGTCGAGCGCGAAATCGCGGAATTCGGGCAGCGGGGATTCTCCATGCTCAGGCTGGAACGCGCGCACCCCGAGATCGTCAATTTGGTGGGCCGGCTCAATTTCAGGACCAGCTACTCTCAGAATCAGTGGGAGCACAGCGTGGAGGCTGGATACCTTTGTGGGATGTTGGCTGCCGAGTTGGGGCTTGACGTCAAGATCGCTCGGCGGGCGGCGTTGTTGCACGACATCGGCAAGGCACTTACGCACGAGCTCGACGGATCGCACGCGCTCATCGGCGCCGACTATGCTCGACGATTTCGCGAGAGCGAAATCGTCGCCAACGCTATCGGCGCGCACCATACGGACGAGCCGTTCGCCAGTCCCTACGCGCACCTGGTCGCTGCTGCCGACGCGATGTCGGGCGGGCGTCCCGGATCGCGCCGTCAGGCCGAGGACAGCCACATGGCGAAGTTGGCGGAGATCGAACGCCTGGCGCGGGGATTTCGCGGAGTCGGCGAGGCATTCGCCGTCCAGGGGGGGCGGGAGGTTCGCGTCTACGTCGAAGAAGATCGGGTGAACGATGTCGGGGCCACCAAGCTGGCGGCCGACATCGCGCAGGCCATTTCGCGCGACATGACCTTCCCCGGACAGATCAAGGTGACGGTCATACGCCAATTCAATGCGGTGGAATTGGCGAGTTGAGGAACCACCGATCGGGAACGATGAGACTGAACATCCCGCCCCTCATTCCCTACGCCGTCGGCGCGATGCTCGTGATCTTCGGAATCCTACGAGCCAAGTACCTCGGGGCACCGCGCATGCCGCGGATCACGGAGGAAGAGTCCGAAACCTCCACCAACCCGTCACCGATTCGCGGCAAGGAACAGCGCCGTCACCTGCGCATGGGCGTGGTCTGGATTCTGCTTGGACTCTTTCTTGTGATCTCGACCGTCATCGAGGTGCGCCGGCGATGACGCCGGTTGGGCCACCGGCCAGCTAGCACAAGTCGTAGCCGGAACGAGCACCATTGGCGCAATGCCTCACCGCAACCGAAACGTCCGAACGCAAGTCCTTTACCGACGACGCCAAGCACCCGAGTTCGTTTGACCTCACGAAGCGTTGCAACTAACCTAGCTCGCCATTCGACAAGCCCACCCCCGCAAGACCTCGAAGGAGCCCAAGTTGCCTCACGCAGTAGCGATCGATATCGGCGGCACGAAGATGGAAGTGGTGCTTTTCGACCACAGCTACCGTGTCCTGCGCAAGAAGCGGGTCTACTTCCGCAAGCAGGCGGCCGACCCGGAAGTCCGCATGCCGCGTCGCGAAGTGTTGAAGATGTTCACCGACCTGGTTGCGGAGACCAAGGCCGGTCACAGCATCTCGGGCATCGGCATCAGTATTCCGGACATCATCACGTCGAACGGAACCATCCTGGGAAGATCGAAGATCCGTGCGCTCGACGACTTTCCCCTGGGCCCCTGGCTGCAGAAAGCGGTCAAGAGCGAAGTCGTCGTCCGCAACGACGCGGACTGTTTCGCCCTTGGCGAGTTCGTGCGTGGAGCCGGGCGAGGAATGCAGGATTTGGTCGGGGTGATTTGGGGTACGGGCATCGGGGCTGGAGTGATTCTGGACGGCCACCTGTACCGCGGGGCGTACGGCAGCGCCGGAGAGTTCGGCCACAATTCCGTCGATCCCCGAGGGCCGGTTTGCCGGTGTGGCATACGGGGCTGCGTCGAGGCGTATGCGGGCGGACCCAACATCGTGGCGAACTACTTGGCGGATGGCGGCGATCTGCCCGATCCGACCCCCAAGACCATTTACTCGGCCAAGAGCGCCGTCGCCCAAAAGGCCATGGCCGAGGCGATCCTTGCCATGGGGAAGGGGCTGGCCCAGCTCGCGAACATTCTTTCCATCCAATATTTCGTGTTGGGAGGGGGACTCAGCAATCTGGACATCTATGCCGCGCTGACGAGAGCCGCGAAGAAATATACGCGAGACGGGTTGCGGGACCGGATCACGATCGTCAAAAACAAGCTCGGTGACTCGGCTGGCGTCTACGGCGCCGCCTACCTGGTGTTTTCCGGAGACAAACACTAGCAGCCCGTGGCCCGATGGCGAGCTCGGTCGCGTCCGGCGTCACCGAGCTGGCTCCGGCGGCGACGTATGCCTTTCAACGGCGCATCTCGCTGCTCCCGCTGTATCCAGGTGGCCGACCGCCATGGCGCCCGTGTTGAAGGCGTAGCCAATTCCGCCGCTGGCGGACAAGCAAATCAAACCGCCTCTGCCGCCCACGCGAGACTGCAACCGCGACACCGCCTCCTCTGCCGCAACCTTGGCGTCTCTCCCGCTCTCCAGCAGCCGACCGACGACACTGGCCATCTGAACTCTCATCAAGTCCTCCCCGACCCCGGTAACCGACACGCCGCCTATGCCGTTCTCGGGTAGGGACACCGTTGAGCACCGCCGTGCGATTTCACATGTCCGGCCGGTCAAGCTAGACTTGGGGTCTGCCGAGGATCGGAACAGATGCCCGCCCATCACGCCTACACAAGTACGAGACGGACCACGCAGGGCGCTACGCTGGTTGCGGCGGTCTTTTGCGCCTTCGCCGGGTGCAAAGGTTCCAAGGCTCCACCGCAGTTGCCGCACTTCGCGACCGCGCCACAAGCAGTGCATCATCGTGGAGAGCAGGCCGGCGTCAGAGGCCACTCGGGAACTCCGATCGCGCCGATGGTGATCGACGATACGCCCACGCCGACTGAAGCACAGCCCGCCTCCCAGAACAAACCCGGCCAGCGGGCAACGCTGAACGGGGATCCGAACGGTCTCACGCGCGAGACGCTGAATCGATCGATTCAAGGTGCGATGGGATCCTTGGCGAACTGTTTCGCGTCTCTGACGGAGGATCCGATGGTCGCCATTTCCTTCGAAGCCGATCCTAGTGGCAGGCCTAGTCTCGTGCGCGTGAACGGAGCCCCTCCGGACGCCGAGCGCTGCCTTCGCAATGTCGTTCAGAACATGCGTTTCCCCAGCTTCGATGGCAAGAGCGTGCAGGTCGATCTGCCGCTTTCCTTCCACCGCGTGGCGCAGCCAACCCAGGCGGGCAACAGCGCTGGTGGGAAGCAAGCCCCCACCGGTCCGCCTTTGTTCCTGCAGCCCTAGGTTCTTCTAGAATCGCATTCCACGCTTGGCGCGGAACATGAACCATCGGTAGGTCAAGTAGACCGCGCCACCGACGGTCAGCAGGCTCAGAAGCGGGGCGTGGTAGAAAAACAAGACCCCGGCCCCGGCATAGGCCGAGAGCGCGTAGAGACCCTTCTTCCTCGCTTCCATTCTGTCGCGCGACATCAGGCTCTGGCTCATGATGACTTCCTGGTGGCCGGATCATGATGCCACGGCGCCTTTGGCGCAAGATGCAAAACGACCTCTCGGGCCCATTGCGTGGCGTGCTGGACCCGTGGTATTTGCCGAGGAAAGGAGAACGCCATGCGATTGCTGCCTACCACCATTTCAGTGCTCGGCCTGGTGATCTTTCTCGCTCCCTCGACCGAGGCAAAACCCGAGAAGGGCGACTCGCAAGCAGAGGCCGAACCACCCCCGGCCGCGTCGGACTACAACGCTTGTGGCTGCTATCGGGACAAAGAAGACAAGTGTCACTGCATCAAGGTGAGCAAGGCAAAGCTGAAGTGCGAGTGCCAAAACGACTGCGAGCCACCTGGATGCGAAGCCAAGCGCAGGCACGACGAGGAGAAAGCTGCGCAGTTGGCTCTCAAGCAGATCAAGGAGAAGGACAAAAAAGCACAGGCCGCGGCCAAGAAGGCCCAAGCCAAGCGCGACAAGGAACGAGCGGCCGAGGAGGCCAAGAAGGCAAAAGAGAAGGAGAAGGAAAACTCGGATCCGCGCTGGAAGTTGCAGTAGCCGGGCGGCCCGGGCGGCTTCGTGGGCGGATTTCTTGCGGCGACCCGAGTTGGCAGGCCCTCCCCCGTCGCATCTGGATTGCGATTCTTGGGCGCGTCAGGGTTTGACGAGCAGTTCCGAATAGTTGCGTCGTGAATCGGGGATCGACGGGTTGCGCCGTCGATCCCTGTTTTGATTTTGAGCCAGCTTATGCCAGCATCGGGCGCCCCGTCGGCGGGGATCCATCCTTTCCCACCGAACGGGCATCCGTGCAGGAGACGCGAGACGAAATGAAGAATGCAGGCCTCGACAAGGAATCGCTTCAGATGCTGCTCGACACCATCGGGTCGTTCGGCAAGCAGAAGCTGCCGCCCAAGGTTCGCCTCGAACTCGACGAGAAGGACGAGTTTCCATTGGGGCTCATCCAAGAGTTGCTCGGTCCCGAAATCGGTCTTCATCTGCTCTTCATACCCGAGGAACTGGGCGGTCTCGGCGGCTCGGCCTACGACGTCTATCGCGTGTCCGAAGACATGGCGCGACTCGACCTCGGCGTGGCGACGGCGTTTCTCGCGATCTTCCTCGGCACCGACCCCGTCGTGGTGGGATCGAACGAAGAGCAGCGCAAGCACTGGCTCCGCCGCATCGGCGACGAGGGCCTGATCGTCGCCTACGCCGTGACCGAACCGCTCGCCGGCAGCGAGCTTTCGGCCATTCGCACCAAGGCGGAACGCGTGGTCGAGGATGGCGAGATCAAGGGGTATCGCATAAGCGGTACCAAGCAATTCATCTCCAACGGCGGCTACGCGCAGCTCTACTCGGTGCTGGCGGCCGCCCCCGACGGACCGAGTTTCTTCCTGGTCGAGAAGGGCACGCCGGGACTGTCGCCCGGCAAGCACGAGAACAAGCACGGCATCCGGTCGTCGAACACATCGCCGGTCACGTTCGAGGACGTGTTCGTGCCCAAGGAGAATCTCATCGGCGGCGTCGAAGGCAAGGGCCTCATCCACGCGCAGTCGGTGTTCGGATTCACGCGCTTGATGGTCGCGGCCTTCGGTTTGGGTGGCGGCGTGGCGGCCATGCTCAAGGCGATTCGCTACGCACGCGAGCGCGTGCAGGCCGGCACCACCCTGTCTGAAAAGCAGGGTTACATGGACAAGTTGATCGTCCCGCACGTGATCAAGCTGGAGGCGGCCCGAGCCTACATCGAGGAAGTGGCGCAGCGACTCGACGAGGGCGAGACCGAGCTGCAAACCGAAGGCGCCATCGCCAAGCTCTTCGCCACCGAGGAGGGAAACGCGGCCGCGGACGCCGCGGTCCAAGCCATGGGTGGCTACGGCTACACCAAGGAGTACGCCGTCGAGCAGATTCGCCGCGACGTGCGCATCACCACGATCTATGAAGGCACCAGCGAAATCATGCAGTGGACGGTGTCGCGCGACCGCTGGCGCGTTCACCTGCAGGAGCGCGGTGGTTTCTACCGTCGCATGGCCGAATCCCTGGAAAGCCTGCACCGCGAGGATGCCAAGGTGGGCGCCGACGTGGCCGCCCTGGCGGTGCGGGCCGTGCTCGAAACCACCGAGCGCTGCCGCGTGGGGCGCCTCACGCGCCACCAGCACGTGCTGTTTCAGCTCGGCGAGCTGATGACCCGCGCGGAGATCGCGGCCAACTTCTCGCAGTACGCGGCCGGACGTGGCGCCGCGAAGTACGAGCCCTTTTTCGCGCCCAAGGCGGTCAAGGACATGGCGAGGGTTTGCGCTCGCGAAGCCGCGCTCGATGTCTTGGCCGGCGCGGTCCGCCTGGTTCGTGGGATGGACGCCGTGGACGACGCGGGCATGGCCGACTTCGAGCGCGCCTTGCAAGGCCAGGCCATCTATGCCGCGGCCCAGGGGCTCATGTCCGACCTGGATACCGTCGCCAAGGCCATCGTGGAGCAAGATGCGGCGCGACCGCAGTGACCAGCAAAGGCGCGCGAACGCGACATCGCGAACGTGCAATGGACCGGGAGGCGGCGCCGAGCGCCGCTATGCAGATCGAAGATGGAGGAGAGAAGTAGATGAGTAGTTCGACACGAGATCCGGCCGAGCGGGCCGTCGCGGTTGTAGGCGTGGGCGCGATCTTGCCCGACGCACCCGATGCCCGGGCTTTCTGGCAAAACCTGCAAAGCGGCCGGGACTCGATCACCGAGGTGACCCCCGATCGTTGGATTGCCGCGGACTACTGGGATCCCGATCCCAGGGCAGGTGGGAAGACCTACTCGAAGATTGGAGGTTGGGTGCGCGGGGTTGCCTTCGATTCGACCAAGCTCAAGATTCCGCCGCGCGTGGCCGAGGCCATGGACGACGGACAGAAGTGGGCGCTCTTGTGCGCGGGCGAAGCCTTGCGCGATGCCGGCCACCCGGACCGACCGCTCGACCTCGAATCCACCGCGGTGATCATCGGCAACGCCATGGGCGGAGAGCGCCACTATGAAACCGTGCTGCGTCTCTCCTATCCCGAGTATGCCAGGATACTGCGCGAAACCGCGGCCTTCCAGGCGTTGCCCTCGTCGGCTCGCGAGGCACTCCTGGCTGATTTTGCCGCGGAGATCGCGCGGCGCTTGCCCGACACCACCGAAGACACCATGCCGGGCGAGCTCACCAACATCGTTGCCGGCCGGGTGGCGGCGGTCTACAACCTGCGCGGTCCCAACTTCACCACCGACGCCGCGTGCGCGTCGGCCCTGGCCGGCGTGCAAGCCGCCACCGACAGCCTGGTCGACCACCATTTCAACGTGGCCCTGACCGGTGGCATGGATCGCAACATGGGCGCCACCACCTTCGTCAAGTTCAGTAAGATCGGCGCGCTCTCCCCGGACGGATCGCGTCCCTACTCCGCCGGCGCCAACGGTTTCGTCATGGGCGAGGGCGGCGCGTTCTTCATCTGCAAACGGCTGGAGGACGCCGAGAAGGCGGGCGACAGAATCTACGCGGTCATTCGCGGCGTCGGTGGCGCGAGCGACGGCAAGGGCAAGGGCATCACTGCTCCGAACCCCATCGGCCAGCGTCTGGCCATCAAGCGGGCGTGGCAGCGCGCCGGACTCGATCCGGCGACCATGACCCTTCTCGAGGGTCATGGCACCTCGACGCGCGTGGGCGACGAATCCGAAATGCAGAGCATGGGCGAGGTGTTGGCCGAGGGCACGCCGGTCAAGCACACCATCGCGCTCGGTTCGGTCAAATCGCAGATTGGACACCTCAAGAGCGCGGCCGGCGCCGCCGGCTTGCTCAAGGCGGTGCTAGCCTGTCACTACAAGATCCTGCCGCCGTCGATCAACTTCGATGAGCCGAGTCCGAACATTCAATTCGGCAAGATCCCCTTCGAGGTGAACACCAAGGCGCGCCCGTGGGAGCGACCTGCGTTCGCGCCCAGACGTTGCGGCGTCTCGGCCTTCGGTTTCGGTGGCACCAACTTCCACGTCGTGGTCGAGGAATACGTGCCCGGTTTGCTCGTCAAGCAAAGGCCCCTGGTGCAGGTGCCGGCTTCCTATGCCGCCGGCTCGGCGGTTGGGGCCGGTCCGGTCGCGGTGGCGCCGTCGAGAGACGACAGACCGGCGATGCTGGGGCACATGCTGGCGCTGGGAGGCGACGACCTGGGGATGGTGCGGGCACAGGTTGGCCAAGCCATGGCCGACGCGACGGCCGGCAAGGTTCCCGACAAGACGCCGCCCGGAGGGCGGTTCCTGGACGCGAAGGTCCGCCTGGTGGTTGCGTTCGAGAATGCGGGCGACCTTGTCAAGAAGTGCGAGCTCGCACTGCAGGCGCTGGACAAGAACGACGCCCGCAAGTGGCGGGTCATGCAAACCAAGGGGATACATCTCGGCCGCGGCCCCGCGGGCAAGGTCGCCTTTCTCTTTCCCGGGCAGGGATCCCAGTACGTCAACATGCTCGCCGACGTGCCCGACCCCATCGTGCGCGAGACCTTCGAGGAGGCCGACCGCACCATGGGCCCCATTCTCGGCCGACCCCTCACGAGCTACGTCTACCGCAACGCCAGCGATGCGCAGGCCATGGAAGATGCCGAGGAGGCGCTCAAGGACACCACCATCTGCCAGCCGGCCATGGTGGCCACCGATATCGCCATCATGCGCCTGCTAGGCAAGCATGGCGTGTTCGCCGACGTGGTGATAGGCCACAGCCTGGGCGAGTGGGCGGCCGCGGTGGGGGCGCGCATGATCGATTTCTCGGAGGCGCTGGTCGCGGTGAGCGCGCGGGCGCGGGCCATGGCGTCGGTCTCCATAGGCGACAAGGGCAAGATGGCCTCGGTGCTCGGCCCGACCGACGAGATCGTGCGCCGCCTACCCGAGATCGGCGGCTATCTCACGCCGGCCAACATGAACAGCAAGAAGCAGACGGTTATCGCCGGCGCCAGCGACGCCGTCGATCGCGCGGTCGAGTATTTCAACGCCATGGGCATGACCGCCCAGATCATCCCGGTGTCGCACGCCTTTCACAGCAAGGTGGTCGCGCCGGCCGCCGATGCCCTGTACCGGACCATCTGCGAGATGCGGCTCGCCCCACCCCGCATTCCCTTGGTGGGCAATATCGATGGTCAGCTCTATCCCACAGACGACATGGAAGCCATCCGGCGGCGGCTGGCCGACCAGATGGCCTCGTCGGTCCAGTTCGTCAAGGGCATCGAAACCTGCTATCGCGAGGGCGCACGCGTCTTCCTCGAGGTCGGTCCAAAGCGCGCATTGCAGGCGCTGGCCGAAAGCATTCTAGAGGACAAGCCCGATGTGCTTTGCCTTTCCACCAACCACCCAAAGCGAGGCGGCGTGCGCTCGTTTCACGACGCCATGTGTGGCCTCTACGCCGCGGGCATTCCCAGGCCGGAACAACTCGGCCGCATCCCGGAGCTCCGCGCCGCCGCCGAAGGGACGAGCGGCGCGGTCCCGAGCGAGAACCCCACCCCACCAAAGGGAGCTTCCATCGTCATGAGTACGGATCGAACACGCCCAACCGCCACGGCCGGCCAGACCGACTACGAGAGTCTGGGAAGACTTTTTGCGCGATTCCTCGATGAGGGCATGGCCATCCACCAGGGCGGTCAGGCCATCGCGCCTGCACCGCTCCCTCCGGCGGGCGCCATCGTCATCTCCGGCGCGGGCCTGGGTTTGCCCGGGGAAAGCCGCCGCGTGTTCGACGACGGCAACCTCGACCGCATCCTGGCCGGCGAATCGTTCATCGAGCCGGTGCCGCAGCAGGTACGCGAGCGCATGCTGGGCAAGAACATCGTGCGCCTGCACAAGCGGGAGATTGGCGAGCCGAGTCTGGAGCCCATCCAATCCGCCGACGAGGTCATCCGCTTGGCGGGACGCAAGGGCGCCTTCGATCTGACACAAGAGTTCGGCGTGGCCAAGGAACGCGCCGAGGTCTTCGACACCACGACGGCGCTGGCCATCGGGGCCGGGATCGAGGCCTTGCGCGACGCCGGCATCCCGCTCGTGCGCCACTACCGGCGCACCACCACGGGCAGCTTCCTGCCCGACCGCTGGCGCTTGCCGCTTGCCATGGCCGACGAAACCGGCGTGATCTTTTCCTCGGCCTTCCCCGGCTTCGACAATCTGGCGCGTGAAATCACGCGCTTTTACCAGGCCCGCGAGCACAAGGCCGAGTTTCAGTTCGATCGGCGCTTCATCTTCCAGGTGCTTTCGATGGGGCATGCCCAGTTCGCCGAAATGCTCGGCATTCGTGGGCCCAACACCCAGGTCAACTCGGCATGTGCCTCCACCACGGTGGCCATCGCCATCGCCGAGGATTGGATTCGCCTGGGACGCTGCCGGCGCGTGATCGTAATCGGCGCCGACGAGCTCACCTCCGACAATCTGATGGAGTGGATGGGCGCTGGATTCCTGGCCACGGGCGCGGCCACCACCGAGGATGTGGTCGAGCGCGCGGCCTTGCCGTTCGATCGTCGCCGCCACGGCATGCTCATGGGCATGGGGGCGTGCGCGCTCGTCATCGAATCCGAGGATGCCCTTCGCGAGCGCGGTATGCGCGGCCTGGCCGAGCTATTGGGCACGGAAGTCGCCAACAGCGCATTCCACGGCACGCGTCTCGATGTGTCCCACATCGAGGGAGTGATGGAGAAACTGGTGTCGGGCGTCGAGCGCAAATATGGTATCGAACGCCACGCCATGGCCAAGGAGCTGGCCTTCATCTCGCACGAGACCTACACACCGGCTCGCGGCGGCAGCGCGGCGGCCGAGGTGTTCGCCCTGCGCAAGACCTTCGGCGCGTCGGCGAACGATCTGGTCGTGGCCAACACCAAGGGCTTCACCGGACACCCGATGGGCGTGGGCATCGAGGACGCCATGGCGGTCAAGATCCTGGAAAAGCAGATCGTGCCCCCGGTGCCAAATTTCCGCGAGCCCGATCCCGAGCTGGGTACGCTCAATCTTTCCAAGGGCGGACACTACCCTGTGCGCTTTGCCTTGCGCCTGGCGGCGGGCTTCGGCTCGCAGATTGCGATGTCGCTGTTCCGCCGCATTCCGAATGTCGAGCAGCGTGTCGCGGATCCGGCGATCTATCAGCGCTGGCTTTCGGAGGTCTCCGGTTACGACGCGCCCGCCACCGAAGTAAAGCAGCGCACCCTGCGCATCAAGGATGAGGGGCAGCCCCGGCGGCAGCCGGCGGAGTCGCATTGGCTCCCGGGCGTGGGGCCGAGCGCGGTTGTCGAGGAGGGTGGCACGGCGGTGGAGGTTGCAACGTCGGTGGTGGCCACGGCCGTGACGTCGGCCGCAACCACGGGCACGGCTCCCGTTTCGGGAGCCGTGGGGCCAACGCCGTCCCCGGCAGCCCGGCCCGCGCCGCTTGCTCCCTCACCGGCCACGGCTGGGGCACCGGCCTCTTCCGCGGTCGCCTCCGAGTCGATCCTGGAGAAGGTGCTTGGCATCGTGGCGGAAAAGACGGGGTATCCGCGCGACATGCTCGACCTCGATCTCGATCTGGAGGCCGACCTCGGCATCGACACGGTCAAGCAGGCCGAGGTGTTCGCGATGGTGCGCGAGACCTTCGGCATTCCGCGCCGGGACGATCTGAAGCTGCGCGACTATCCGACGCTGCGCCACGTGGTTGGCTATGTCGAGAGCAGTCGTGGCGACACGCCCGGGACGCCCGCGGCAGAGGCGCCGGCCTCCATCGCGCCCCCGGCCGCAGCCGTGGTTGCGACCGGTGTGGACTTGGGCGTGCTCGACAAGGTACTTGGCATCGTGGCGGAGAAGACGGGATACCCGCGCGACATGCTGGATCCCGACCTCGATCTCGGAGGCCGACCTGGGCATCGATACGGTCAAGCAGGCCGAAGTATTCGCGATGGTGCGCGAGACCTTCGACATTCCTCGCCGGGACGATCTGAAGTTGCGCGATTACCCGACGCTACGTCACGTGGTTGGCTTCGTCGAGGAGAGCAAGGGCATGGGGAAGACGGCAGCGGTTCCGGTTACCGCGCCAGCGCCAGCCACGATTGCGGCGGCGACGACGGCACCACCTTCGGAGGCTTCGGCACCTACGCCGCCCCTGCCACCCCTGCCCGTTCCACGCACGTCCTCGACGGCCGCGGCGTCCGAAGGCTCTGTCGTCGCGAAGGTCCTCGGCATCGTGGCCGGGAAGACCGGCTATCCCAGCGATATGCTGGAGCTGGATCTGGATCTGGAGGCCGACCTGGGCATCGATACGGTCAAGCAGGCCGAGGTGTTCGCGATGGTGCGTGAGACCTTCGGCATTCCCCGCCAGGACAACCTGAAGCTGCGCGACTATCCGACGCTACGTCACGTGATCGGGTTCGTCGAGCAGAGCCTGGGCGGGGCACCCGCCGCGCCGGCGCCGGCGCCAGACGTGGCGGCGGCGGATGCGGCCGGCCCGGCGAGCGGCGATGAGGTGGTCGAAAAGGTGCTCGCCATGGTGGCCGCCAAGACTGGCTATCCCAGCGACATGCTGGAGCTGGATCTCGATTTGGAGGCCGACCTTGGCGTCGACACAGTCAAGCAAGCGGAAGTCTTCGCGATGGTGCGTGAAGAGTTCAAGATCCCGCGCAAGGACGATCTGAAGCTGCGCGACTACCCGACACTGCGCCACGTGATCGATTTCGTGAAACAGAACATTGCCGGCCCGGCCGCGGCGCCCGAGCCGACAGTCACGCCAGCGTCCGAGCCAGCGCCAGGGCCCGAGGCGGCAGCGGTGCCGGCGTCCGAGCCAGCGCCAGCAGCCGAGCCGGCGGTGGCGCCCGAGTCAGCAGCGGCGCCTGAGCCGGTAGCGAAGATCGCTCCCGCCGCGGAGACGCCAGCCATGTCGGTTTCGGAGGAGAGCCCCTTCGAAAGCGGCTTGCTCCGCCGTCCCGTGGTCACCCTCCGTCCGCCGCTCGGCGCCTGCAAGCCCACGGCCGTGCGGCTCGAAAAGGGCAGTCGAGTGGTCGTGGTGGCGGACCGCGATGGCGCGGGTCGCCTGCTTTGCGAAGAGCTCGAACGCCGTGGGGTTCAAGTTCTGCGCATCGACGCGCGCCCCGAGCGCGGCGAGATCGAAAAGGCCTTGCGCGATTGGGCGGCCGCGGGGCAGACGACGGGTCTCTATTTCCTCGCCTCGCTCGACGCTTGCGCGGCGCCGAGCGAGATCGATCTGGTCGAGTTCCGCAAACAATATCGCGAGCGCGTGCTGCTGTTGCACGGAGCGGTGCGTGGGCTTTACGATGCGCTCGCCAATCCCGGCACCTTCCTGATCGCGGCTACGTGCATGGGCGGCCATCACGGCTACGGGCCGGGCGGGGCGCGTAATCCAGTCGGCGGGGCCGTGGTGGGATTCGTCAAGGCCAGCAAACGGGAGCGGCCGGAGGCTTTGGTCAAGGCCGTGGATTTCCCCGAGGACATGCCAAGCGAGGTCGTGGCGCGCGCCTTGCTCGACGAAACCGAACGCGATCCGGGTGCGGTCGAGATTGGCTACCAAGGTGGCCTGCGCGTGACCGTGGGCGTGGAACTTCTGTCGTCGGTTCCCGGCGACGCGAAGTCGCCGGTCAAGCTGGACGAAAACGCGGTGTTCGCGGTCACCGGGGGCGCGGGTGCCATCACCGTGGCCATCGTGCGCGACCTGGCGGCGGCTTCGCGTGGAACCTTCTACCTGCTCGACGCGCGGCAGATGCCGCCCGAGAGCGAGCGGCCCCTGCTCGAACGGGTCATCAAGGACCGCGAGGGCGCCAAGCGCGAGGTGTTCGAGCGGCTCAAGGCCGAGAAAGGCCGCGCCACCCCGGCGCAGGTCGAGGAGAAGCTCTTCGATCTCGAGCGCCAGGCCGGTATCCTCGAAGCCTTGCGCTCGGTGGAGCAGGCGGGAGGCCGCGCCTTCTACCGTCAGGTCGATGTGCTCGACGGCAACGCGGTCAAGGCGGTGGTCGAAAGCATCCGCCAAGATAGCGGCAAGCTCGATGTGGTCCTACACGCGGCCGGGATCGAGCGCAGCCGCTCCCTCGACCGCAAGTCGGTCGAGGAGTTCGACTTGGTCTTCCGGGTGAAAGCCGACGGACTGTTCAACCTGATGGCGGCCACGCGGGACCTGGACGTGAAGGCCATCGTGGTCTTCTCGTCGGTCGCGGGGCGCTTCGGCAACGCGGGCCAGGCCGACTACAGCGCGGGCAACGACTTCATGTGCAAGGCCGTGTCGTGGTGGGCGGCTTCGCGGCCGAACTCGCTCGGCATTGCGCTCGACTGGACCGCGTGGGGCGGCATCGGCATGGCCACGCGCGGAAGCATCCCCGAGATCATGAAGCGCGCCGGGATCGACATGCTGGATCCGGCCGAGGGTCTGCCCGTGATTCGCAACGCGCTTTTGGCCGGCTACTCGGGCGAGGCCGTGGTGGGTCGCCGCCTTGGCATCTTGGTCACACCGCTCGACGCCGACGGGGGCCTCGATGCCGAGGTCGGCCTGCACGCGCGTGCCAAGGACAAGGCCCTGCCCTTGCCGCTGGCGCAAGTGAGCCACGATCTCCACGAGGGCCTGGTGGCCGAAATGAAGCTCGATCCCAAGGTCGAGCCATTCCTCTACGATCACGCCATCGATGGAATTCCGGTCCTGCCGGGCGTGATGGGTATCGAAACCTTCGCCGAGGCCGCGTGGTTGCTCGTGCCCAGTCACCACGTGGTCGGCCTGGAGAACCTGCGTTTCCTCGCGCCCATGAAGTACTACCGCAACGAACCGCGCGCCGCCATCGTGCGTGCGCGGGCAGTGCTGGGCGAGGGCGGCCAGGTGCGCGTCTTCACCTCGCTGTCATCGGTGCAGACCATCGTGGGTCGCGAGCCCGAGGTGAAGCTCCATTTTTCGGGCGTGGTCGTCCTCGCGCCATCGGCGCTCGATACCCGGCACGTGAAGGCCTTCGATCGTACCGCGCCCGAGATCGGGCGCGAGGCCATCTACCGTGTGTACTTCCACGGCCCCGCCTACCGCGTGCTCGAACGGGTCGAAAGCGCCGGAAGCAACCAGGTGATCGGGTGCATGGCCGCGAATCTGCCGCTCGACACCACGGATCCGAAGCATGTCAGCCTGGTAGGTCCGCGGCTGATCGAGCTATGCTTCCAGACCGCCGGGGTGTGGGAGATCGGTCGGACCGGGCAACTCGCGCTGCCGGCAGGGGTGGAGCAAATCGTCGTGCGCGATCCATCGGCGGGCAGTGGGCCGTTGGTCGCGGAGGTAACGGCCAACCCGAGGCCCGACGGCCTGTCGTTCGACGCCCGCGTGCGCGACGGCGAGGGCAAGGTGCACGTCGAGCTGGTGGGCTACCGTACCTCGCGCATGCCGAACACCTTGCCCGAGGACGAAGCCGGTCCGTTCCGCAAAGTCGTCGTCTGATTTGGTCGTCCGATGTTCCGCTACAGGTCGGTCCACGCGAGTGAGTTTCCCTCGCTCGTGCACGGGCAGGCGTGGCCGGGGCTGTTGAGTCCGAGCGAGGAGATCATCTTCTCGCGGCTTGCCATCGAGGCGAGGCGTCGCAAGTGGCTCTTGGGCAGGGCGGCCGCCAAGAGCCTGGTGCGCGACATGTCGACCGGCGGAGCCGTGCCGGACCATTGCATCAGCGTGCTCAATCAGCCGTCGGGGGCGCCGTTCGTGCTCGTCGAGGGCAAGGGCGGCTGGGGCCGCGCCATCTCCATCTCGCACCGAAGCCAAGTCGGCATGGCCGCCGCGCCGGTCGACCAAGCCGCGCGCATCGGCGCCGACGTGGAGACCATCGAGCCCCGTGATCCCGCGCTGGTCCGGCAGTTCTTCGCGGACGGCGAAGCCGAGATGGTCGAGGCCAGCAGCCATGATCGCGACGAGATCGTGGCACGCGTCTGGAGCGCCAAGGAAGCGGTCCTGAAGCTCCTCGGCCTCGGCTTGCGCGCCGACACGCGTGGCGTGGTGGTGAATCTGGCCAGCGAACCCTTTCCTGAGTGCCCCGCCGATTGGCAACCCGTCGGCGTGAGCGTGATCGCCGAGCTACCCCGCCAGAGTCCACTCGACAGCCTGCGCGTGATGTGGCGGCGAGAGTTGGGGCACGTGCTGACCGTGGCGGTCGCAGGGTAAGCTCGCCCGATGCCGGCGGTGGAGATCTCGGACACCCGCCGGCATGGCGTTCGACGGACCAGCGGGGGTTGCTCGCGCGGAGCAGCACACAGCGGATAGGGCATACTATGAACTCTGGCCTCAGCTTTTTGAGAGCCACGGTTTCTTGATGCCCGCAGAGGCAGTGCTTTGCAGGCATCCAGGCCGGTTTGCGGATGGAACGAAGTTTGCTGTTGACACGCGAGAGGGCGAAAAGATGAACAAGCTGGCAATGACGAGCGGCCTATGGGCTTCACTTCTTCTCTGTTCCGCGGGATGCCAAAGGGAAGGGCTGACCAGTAGCGGCACCGGTGGCAATGGGGGAGGGCTTTCTCGGGGTGGGGCAGGTGGCGGCAGTTTGGGGACCGGGGGAGCTTCGGGTACGAGCGGTGCGATCAGCTCGGGCGGCCTCCCTGGAACGGGCGGCATTGCTGGCACGGGCGGCGTCGTAGGGCAGGGAGGTGGCAGCAGCAGGGATGGCGCCGCTGGCAGCGGGGGAGCCGTCGGCACGGATGGCGCCGTCAGCACGGGCGGAATCCGGGGTACGGGCGGCGCGCTCGGCAGCGGTGGATCTCGCGGGACCGGGGGGCTCATGGTCGATGGTGGCGGGACCGGCCTCGGCGGGGTGAGTGGCACGGGCGGGAGGCCGGCGTCCGGCGGTACGCCTGGAACGGGTGGCGTGGTAGCAACCGGTGGCGTGAAGGGTACGGGCGGCGCCGGCGCCTCACCTGGAACCGGTGGAACCACCAGCAACACTTGTGGTGGTATCGCGGGTCTCATCTGTCCCGCTGGCCAGTTCTGCGACTTGCCGGCGGGCGACTGTGGCCATATACCTGATTCCACGGGAACTTGCGTGGCCACCGGTGGGATGGTGTGCCCAGCCAATTACGCGCCCGTGTGTGGATGCGATGGCAAAACCTACGGGAACGATTGCGAGCGCCAGGCGGCCGGAGCTCTCAAGGCCTCTCAAGGGGAATGTCCGACATCGACCTCGGCCTGTCCGGCCGATATTTCACAAATTACGTCGTGGCCATGCACCGAGGGATTGACCTGCGAATACGGAACCGATCCGCGGCCAGGCTGTCGCGCCAGCGCGACCTGCAGCAACGGCACCTGGTCGCTCACGAAGCCGGACTGCGCACAGCTGCCGCCGGTGACCTGTCCCGCCACGCGCGAGGCTGCCGCGGGCCAGTTGTGTCCGACGGACGGGGCTTACTGCGTATACGGCGACCTTTCGTGCGCATGCACGAATTGCACGGACGGTCCCGTGGCTGGGTGTGGCGGGGATCTGACCTGGCATTGTGCCGCGCCCAACGCCGACGCCGCCTGCCCGGCCGGGATACCGTTGCTCGGCTCGGCCTGCACCACCGACGGGAAAACCTGCACCTATGCGTGCGGCCCCGGCAATGCGCGCACGTGCAAGTCGGGCGCATGGTATAGCGCCGATGGCGGGCCGTGTCCGATCTCCACCCGCCGGGCGAAGAAGAACATCGTGTATCTCAGCCAGGTCGAGCGCCAGCGCGTCGCCGACAAACTGGCGCGCTTCAAGTTGGCCACCTACGAGTACCGCGATCCAGCCTTGGCCGGCAAACGCCATCTGGGCTTCATCATCGAGGATGTTCCCGGCAGTAGTCCCGCGGTCGCCCGCGACGGCAACATGGTGGACCTGTATGGCTACGCCAGCATGTTGGTCGCTGCGGTCCAGGCCCAGGGGCAGGAAATCGCGAAGCTCAAGGCCGAACTGGCGCGGCTCAAGCGCCAGACGCCCAGCAAGTAGCGCTGGTGTCCGCCGCCGAAAGCTATGCCGCGCTTTCCCTGATGGGCCTGCGGGCGAAGTACAGCGCCATCAAGTAGCCCGCGAGTCCCCCGCCGAAGTGACAGTAGCGGTCGATGTGGGGCAGAAACGAGATGCCGATGTTGATGATCAGGATGACGACCAGCCTCTGACGCAGGCTGCGGGCGATGAGGGCCGGGAAGACTCGCTGCCTTCCGCTCAGCAGCCCGAAGGTCGCTCCGACCAATCCCCACACCGCGCCCGAGGCGCCGATGGAGATGTCGTTAGTGAACAGGGTGCTCGCCAGCCCACCCGCAACCGCGGTGACGCCATATAGCATTCCCAGACGCAGGCGGCCGATCAGCGGTTCTAGAAAGGCGCCCAGGCTGTAGAGCGAGAGCATGTTCACGATGATGTGGGTCATGCCGTGCGGATCGTGCAAGAACGCGTAGGTGAAGAGGCGCCAGATCTCTCCCTGCCGGACGGCGACGGGATTGTTGCACAGCAGGAGGAACAGCCTGTGGGCACGCTCGTCGTTCCCGGTGGTAAGCGCGAATAGGAGAGCGCAAACCGCGATGATGGCGACCGTCAGGTGCGGGAACCGGCGCGTGGCGCCGCGCACAAATTCCATGGCCTCGATTCGCTCTTTGCGGCCGCGTTCGATGATGGCCGCGACGTCCTCAGGCGACAGAGGGTGGGTCCTTGGCAGCGCCCGGCCGGCCCTCTCGAGCTCGTGCAATCGCCGGCCGGCCACCCAATGAACCAGGCCCGCGTCGTCTACATGGTAGAGGCCGATATGCTCGCGATTTCGCGTTTCCGCGTCCGCGGCCTTCAGCGCTTCGACCACGGTAGTGTCGCCACCAGCCACGGCGATGAAGAGAAGTCCTTTCTCGTGGCCTTCGAGAATGCGAACCAGGTGCGGCCGCAACTCCGCTTCGGGGATGCGGTCGCGATCGAGCAGGACGAGTCCCTTGCCCGACCCCACCCATTCGAAGACCGCCATGGGCTCGTGGAAACCGACCAGGGCGGCGGGATTGCGCCCGGCCCTGCCGGCGACGTCCGGGTCGGCAAGCGCCACGAGCAAGCGGTCGCGCACGGATCCTGCGGGTCCAGGTTCTTCTGTAACGGGTCCGTCTGTCAAAGTCCGGGGATTGTACCGGACGAAACCCGGAAGCGCCTACGACGCGGATGTAGGACGAAGACTGACAGCAAGATCAGCAGCTTGGCGGACATGCAAATCAGCCGGTGCGACAATGATCACTCCATGCGCATGGGCTAGCTTGAGTTCGTGGGAAGGATTTTGGAGGTGGAAGCACATCAGGCCGAAAGGCTGGCCGTGCCCGCGGCGCCGGCCGAGAAGATATTTGCAGGGCCGGGACAAAAGCAGTCGCGTGCTGCTCACCATGCACCATCCCCCTCCAAACCGAATAGAGCGGGCACCGAAGGGTTACCCGCGCGCAGGCCGCTGTTCTTGTCCCGGCCAACTCTCTCGTGCCCCGTGCCCTCCTGGCGCAACCTGGCACACCACTTTCGCAGGATGGTTCCGATGTAATTCCGGTCCTGCCTTCGCTCCCGTTTCCGATCTCGATACAAACGGCTCTCTCACAATCTCGCTTGCATAGTGATCGGGAACGGGGGGGAGGCAGGGCCTTGCGGGTTACTGCCTTGCCACCCGCCGTCGGCGCAGGAGCAGCAGGACGAGTCCGACGAGCGCGAGCGCCCACACTCCCCACAGCACCTGGGTGGTGTACGGGAACGTGTGCCGCACATGTGAATACGGGCGGAATCGTGTCGGCATGCGCCCACGCCGTTCGAGAGCGAGCAGGTCCATGAGGATGGCGACCGTCGAGTGGATGAGAAAGCCGGCCCAGATGCTGCCCGTCTTCATCGACAGTGAACCCAGGACCACACCCGCCACGATGGCTCCACAGGCCTCGAGATAGGGCTTGGGAAAGTGAATCATCACGTAGGGCACGACCATGGAGAAGATGGCGCCCATGCCGAGCGCTCGCGCACCACGCAGCCAGAAGCCACGAAAGAAGATCTCGAGGCTGAGGAACTGGCCGACGTAGACGATCTCCCACACCCAGAAGTCGAGCCACGAGCGAGCCGCGCCCGGATACATGGGATAGTAGCGATTGAATTCGGGGAGGCGCGACACCACGACCAGGGTAGGAATCACGATGACCAGGCAGAGTAGGTAAATCCAAGCGTGTTCACGGAAGCCGCGAAAGCGCAGGCCGAGGTCGAGCGGGCTTTCCTTGAACACGAATGGCCACACGAAAAGCGGCAGCAGGTAGGCGCCGTAGCGAGACAGACCCCAGTACACACGCCAGTACAGATCCGGGTAGGTGCCCATGTCGATCGTTCCGGGATGGCCGTTGGCATAGCCCTGCAAGATGGGCTGGATGGACCCGCTGAAGAAGTCGTGCGATCCGTAGAAGTTGATGAGCAGTAAGGAGAGCGCCCCGAGGGCGAAGGTGACCGGCACGTGGGCGTCCAGGCGGGTGTCTTCGCCCCGCGATTTCCTCGCCGCCGTCGCGCTGGCTTCGAGCTCGGCCCATGTGCTGCGGAAGAAGAGGACCACGATCGGCGCGATGGCACCGAGCAAGACCAGCGAGACCGCGAGCTGGCCGAGGGGGCTGTTGAGGAACTCCATTCGGGAAGTCAGGCTCTAACACGAATCAGCGGGCTTCGGACAGCGGTGCATGGACGCGTTGACGGGATGCGCGGGGCGTGGCAGAACCATCGCATCATGCCGGTCTTGAAGTCGATCAAGGATGTCGTTGTTGGCCAGGCGTTCAAGCTGGCGGGCAGTCCCGGGGTATCCAAGCTGGTCAGCGATCCGCGCTTGATGAACGCGGCGATGAAGGCCATGAGCGTGGGCGGGGCAGTGAAGACGAACCTGGACAAGGCAGGCCGCCTCGCCGCCGGGACCTTCGGTCTCGCCACCCACGAAGAGATGGTCACCTTGCGAACGACGATCCAACACTTGGAGGACCAAGTCGCGCTCCTGGAAAGCAAGTCCGCGAAGGATTGACGGGCCCGGGAAGAGGCTCGAGGGGGGTGCCTTCAATCACCCCCGGGCAGTGCGGATGTACCAGGTGCGGCGGCGCGTGCCTGCTACGGACAGGTTGGCGGCCAGTCTGCTACGGGTTGTCCGAAGCAAAGGAGGGTATGTCCTTGCGCCGATTGGCCCAGACAGCTCGGGGCGGAAAAGCATGTGTCACGCGTGCTGCCATCCTCACAGGCCGCGATGAATCGTCCTTGGGGCTGCGACGGGTAGTCGAGCCGTAGGCGCGTTCCCGCCAGGGTGCCGGCGCCGATGATGCCGTCCACCTGTGGATTGGGCGGCGTATCCGCGTTGAGCGATCGTATGACATCGCTACTTTCGCTCACGACCGCGAGTTGCAGTGGACCTTCGAGCTCCAGATAGGAGTGGGTCGCGATCGCATGACCACCGCTGGCATCACAGGGCTGGAAACACGCGCCACTGGCTTGGTTGGCGAGTACCCACTCGATGCGGCGGGCGCGCGCCAGCTCGGCGCAGGCTCCGCTCCAGGTGCTGTCGGTCGTCCCTTGCAGAAGCGCGAGCCGTGACAAGGTCAGGAAGTGGGCGGGGGTAGGGGCGGTAGTGAAGGGCGTGTAGAGATCGCCCGCGCTTCCCGCGTCGCTGGCCATTCCGATCCGCGCGGCGATGTGCTCCCAGGCAGGTTGACTGAGGATGAGGGGGCCCTCGCCCGTGCCGACGGCCAGCATGAGATCTTGTCCGTTGGCCCTGAGCGCGATCTCGCCGCGGCCGCAAGTTTCCTGTCCTTCGCTCGTCGAGAAGGCTCGCGGTGCCGCGCAAGCCGCCAGCACGATGCGGGAGTTCGGCAGCGTCAGCGAGGCTTCGCCGTTGCCCTGGGCAGCAGAGGAGGTGCCACGCAGGCTGAAATGGAGAGACGCGAACCCGTCCTGCGCGAGCGCATCGTCGGAGCCAGGGAAACCCGGCCACAAGGTCATGGTCGCGGGCTGGGTGGCATCGCGTGGAAAGCTGAGGCCAAGCGAGAAATTCGCCAGCAGGGGCCCGCCCATCACCCCCGCCGCCTGCGTCGCCGCGTCGCCAGTGGAGCCCGGGCAAAGATCGAAGAGCCCGATGTTGTCGAAGGAGGCGCGCAGGGGAGCCGCGGAATTCCAGCCGTCGCGCACATCCATGTTGCCGGTGTAGGTCCATCCAGGCGTCCCGCCCCCGTGCACCCCGCGGGGGCCAGACTGTCGAGCGGGTAGGCCGAATCCACCAGCAGCGGCTGGATTCCCGCCGAGGTAGTGACGTTTGCGAGTAGACCGCCGAGCGCTTCGCCCCCGGGTTCTATCGGCGCGCGCGCGAGCTGGATCGGTTCGAGATCATAGGTGAGCGACTGGTCCGGTCCGCATGAGGCGAGCAGCAGCAGGAAGATCGGGTAGCGACGCATGGGCCTAAAACGCAAAGGTGGTGAGCACCGAAAGGGTTTGCCGCCACAGGTGATAGGTCCCCGCGGCGCTGGGGCGGGCCTCGCCGTTCATGCGCGCCTGGCACGCGGGCGTGCTCAGGTCTCCTCCGGTGCTGGCGCAGGCGGAGGCGGCCGTGGGATCGAAGATCGAGGTGCCAGTGTCGACGGGAAACATCCACATGAAAGCGTACCCCACGCCCAGACGGATCTGGCGCCAGACTCTCATCTCCGCGGCCAGCGACGGCTCCAGTTTGAGCCCGTCGATGGCTGCCGCATTCAGGTGGCTGGCGGGGACGGCGCTGGTTTCCAGTCGCAAGGTGCCTCCGACTCGGAAGTGCTTGGCTTCGTAGACTACGCGCCCGCGCAGGTCGATGCTGTCCTGAAATCCACGGTAGAGGACCAGGTGGTCGGGGATGCTCGAACCGAGGATGGATGAGGCCGGGCCAGCGAGGAGAATGGTGATCTTGTCGTGGGCGCTGTTGCGCACCCAGCGCGCGATGGCGGCGACGGACCAGTTCTTGGTTGCCTGCCACTTGGCCCCGAGGTTGTAGATGGAGGGAAGCCGGTAGCGCATCTGCCCGGACAGGCAGTTCCCCGTCGAGGTAATGGGGCAAAGGCCCGGATCGCCGGCCAGGCTGGGGGGAAGGCCTATCATGGTGTTGTCGAGCGGCAGGGTGACGCCACCGTCGCTTCCGAGCGGCGCACTCGTGTAGGAAAGCCCCAGGCTCAATCTGCCGCGTCGATAGTGGATCCCGAGGGCCAGGAAATACGACGGAACCTGCAGGCCTTGCGTGGCCAGGTCGTAGCGCGCCGCGGACGCTGGGTTTTCGCTGCCGGTTGTCGAATTTCCCATGCCGGTGTCTTCGTCGAAGACCAGGTGGGCCGATGGAAAGAGCAGGCCGAGCGCGACGCCAATCTGGATAGAGTCGGAGGCATGAATGGCCAGCCCGATCACCGGGGCGAAGTGGTTGAACTCCATGCTCACCAGATGGTAGCGCGCGGGCTCCTGCCCGTCCGCGGTCGGGGTCATGGTGAGCTTGGAGGAAAAGGGTGAGTAGAGCGCGAGGGCGATGGCGAAACGCTGGCCGAACCCCGCCCCGATCGCATAGAAGCCCGAGGGCCCTGGCGGCCAGCGGAATGGTTGCAGAGTGCCGCTGCCCGAGGCCGTGGGGAAGTTCATCGAACCTGGATTGGTGCCGGTCGGCGGATTGATCGACATGCGATCCAGCGACACCGAGGTCATCTGCAAGGCTCCGCCGATCATCATCTGCGGGCCCTGCATCAAGCCCAGGCCGGCGGGATTCCAGTACACGGCGGTGAGGTCTCCGCTGGTGGGTCCGGAAAAGCCGGTGTCCGCCACGTGGGCGTCATCGAGCGGCCCGGCCAGGAGGCCGGGCGAGGCGATGGAGATGGCCAGGGCGGCCAGCAGGCAGTGGCGAATGAACACGGGAGCCAGGCAACAGTATCGCGACCGCTGCCTCTCGTCGACCGTTCTCGGACGTTCGAGATCAGCTTGACTTCAGCAGGGGGTTATCTACCCTTGCGGCTCCGGGTCCCGACGAACTTCCTCGTGATCGAATGTGGCGCAGGAATCGCCACTGTGGCCGAAGCGAAGGAGTATGCAGGAACACCCATGAAACGACTCGCCAAAGCCTTGGGTCGCCTTTGCGCCGGGATCCACCAGCGGAGGCGCCTTCGCCTCACGGCGTTCTACGTTGGGCTCATCGTCGCGGTGATCGCAATCTGGTGCGGCGTCTACGACCGAATTCCCGGGACCGGACGCTTTCGCGTGCCCGTTGAATACCAGGGAGACGCCTTGTCTATGATGGGGATCATGCGCGGGTTCTCGGAGTTCCCCCCGCCATGGAACCTACACGTGAGCCGGCTGAATGCCCCGTACGGAGCCCATTGGAACGACTATCCGCACCCCGAAAAGCTCATCTACTACCTAGGCGGGGCCCTCACACGACTGGTTCGACACGGGCGCGGCGGCCAACCTGGTCTTGCTCATCGGCTTCGTCTTCAATGCACTCGGGTACTGCTGGGCAGCACGTCGCCTCGGTTCGAGCCCCGCACGGGCAGCCGCCGGATCGATCATGTTCGCATTCTCCACGTACATGCTCTGGCGCTGCCTTCCCCACGTAATTCTGGTATACGCCGGTCACATCCCCATACTCTTCTACCTCAGCCGCCGACTTCAACGAGGATGTCTCGATCGTCGTGCCCTGTGGGTTTGGGGAACCGTCTACATGGTGGTGTCTGCCTTCCTCAATCCCTACTACTTCGTTTTCGCGTTGTTGCTGTTGACGCTGGTCGCGATACGCCTCGCGCTCAATGGCCCGAGGCGCGACGCGATGGTCGCCGTCTCGCTGGTCGCGGAGGGCGTAGTGGCCTTCCTGGCCAATCAATCGAACGTGTTTCTCTATCAGTGGAGGCATGGTGGAAACCCGACCCTCACCGGCCGCCACCTGCACGAACAGATGCTTTTCGGGCTGCGCTTACCCGACCTGTTCATGCCGCCCGATCATCCCTTGAAAGCCTGGGCCAGGTACGCAAAAGAGCACTACTTCGTGTACGGCATCGGCGAGGAGAATACCGCGGCATTTCTTGGCATCGTGGGGTGCGCTGGATTGTTGGCCTTGGTGGCGATCTCGGTCGCACGAGGAATGCAACACCGGGGAGAGCGCATTCCTTCCGAAAGCTGGTTCGTTCTCGTCGCCTATCTGTTCGGCTCGACCGGTGGCGTGGCTCTGCTGCTTGGCGCGTTCGGGTTTTCCTGGCTGCGCGCGACCGCGCGCTATTCCATCGTGATCTTGTGTGCGGTACTGCTCTGGTGTGGTCGAACCTTCAAATTTCGAAGGTGGCGGGTTCTCGGGGCTGGGCCGTGGGTCGCCCTGGCAACCTTCACGGTCTTCGAGTCGTACGATGCCTGGGCCCCCAGTCGACGAACGCCCATGACCGCCAAGGTGATGGCGGATCGCGCACTCGCATCCGAGCTCGACAGTCGCCTGCCCCAAGGTGCGGCGGTGTTCCAGCTCCCCGTCATGGAATTTCCGGAAAGCCCGCCCATCGCCAGCATGTACGATTACGAGCCCTTTCGCCCGTACCTCTGGTCGAAGACGCTGCGCTTTTCCTATGGGGCCCACAAGGGTGCTGAGCGACAATTACATCTCCCCAAAGACGACAGCAACGTCGCCCCGCTTTGGGGCGCAACGGTAACCGGGCGGTAGACCTCCAAGCCCGCAAGCGGGCAGGAGGCAGCTTTGAAGCCGGTTACCGACGCCCAAGTGAGGCGTTTGATGGAAGAGATGAGCAAGATTGGAAAAGTAGGCCAAGCCGCGATGAAGGCAGGCATGGACCGGAAGACCGGGCGGCGATACCTCGCCGCGGGCAAGCTACCGTCGGAGATGCGGCAGCCGCGGTGGTGGCGGACGCGCCCTGACGCGTTTGCGGAGGACTGGCCAGCCGTGGCCAAGTTACTTGAAGAAACACCTGGGCTGGAGGCTCAGACCGTGCTGGAGCTGCTGCAGGTTAGGCAGCCGGGGCGGTACAACGAGAGCCATCTACGGACGCTGCAGCGGCGAATCCGGCGCTGGCGGGCCGAGTATGGTCCTGCGCGTGAGATTTGGTTCACGCAGGCGCATCGACCCGGTGAAGCGGCGCAAACCGACTTCACCTCAACGGCGGAGCTTGGCGTGACGATCGTCGGGGAGTTGTTCGTGCACCTTTTGTGCGTGACGGTGCTGCCGTACTCGAACTGGCAGTGGGCAACCGCGTGTCTGTCGGAGTCTCTGGCAGCGCTTCGGCGCGGGATCCAGTCGGCGCTTTTCCAGCTTCGGCGGGTGCCGCGATACCATCAAACCGACCACTCGACAGCGGCCACTCACCAAATCGCCCGCGATGCGGAGGAGCGGACTTTCAACGAGGAGTACGTCGCGATCATGCGGCACCTTGGGATGGAGCCGCGTACCATCGCCGTCGGAGCCAAGGAACAAAACGGCGACGTGGAGGCCAGCAACGGCGCGCTCAAGCGGCGGCTGGAGCAAGCGCTTCTGGTACGTGGCAGCCGCGACTTTGCGGACCGGGACGAATACGAGCGCTTCCTGGCCAAGGTGGTCCGCAAAGCCAACGCGTCGCGTGGCCCGCGTGTCGCCGAAGAAATCGAAGCCATGCGGCCACTGGTGGTGGACCGTTTGCCGGAGTACGCAGAAATGACGGTACCTGTGGCCTCGACGAGCACCATCCGGGTCAAGTCATGCGCGTACTCGGTGCCATCGAGGCTGATCGGCGCGCGGGTAAGGGTGCGCGTGTTCGAGCACCGAATCGAGGTGTACTACGCCGACAAGTTGGAATTGGCCTGCGACAGGCTGCGAGGCAAGACCGCGCGCATCGACTACCGGCACGTCATCTGGTCCTTGGTGCGCAAGCCGGGCGCGTTTTCCCGCTACGTCTACCGAGACGAGCTGTTTCCAAGCGTGACTTTCAGGCGGGCATACGACGCGATCCAGGCGACCAAGCCGGGAATCAAAGGCGACGTTGAATACCTGCGCATTCTTCACCTGGCCGCCAGCACGATGGAAGCCGATGTCGAGCAAGCGCTCACGGCTCTGCTTGCCGATGGGACCGTCTTGACGGCGGACGCGACCAAGAAGAGATGCACAGAGGCGGCGGACAACGCCTGTCCGCCGTGCGTCCCCGTACTCGAAGTTCCGCTGGTCGATCTCGCAGCCTACGACCTGCTCCTTGAACAGGCGGCATCATGACCAGCGTTGCTGTCGACACGGTCAAGCCGAGCCCCCTCGACGCCCTGCTGGTGCTCCTGCGCGCGCTCAAGCTGCCTGCCTTTACCCGGCACGCCGAGGAGATCGCCATCAAGGCCAGCCGCGAGGGATGGACCTTCAGCCAATACCTCCAGCACCTGGCTGAGCTGGAAATCGAAGAGCGCCGGACCCGTCGCATCGATCGCGCGCTTCGTGATTCGGACCTTCCCGGGGAGAAAACCTTGGCAACCCTGGAACGTGGTCGGCTGTCACCCAAGGTGATGAAGCAGATGGCGAGCCTGTGTGAAGGTGGCTTTGTCGAACGTGGGGACAACCTGCTCGTCTTTGGATTGCCTGGCCGAGGCAAGAGCCACGTCGTAGCTGCCATCGGCCACGAACTCATCAGGCGCGGCTACCGGGTCCTGTTCACGCCGACCTTTGCGCTCGTCCAGAGGCTTTTGGCCGCCAAGCGCGACCTTCGTCTCGAACGTGAACTGGCCGCACTCGACATCTACCACGCTGTGATCCTCGACGACATCGGCTACGTCCAGCAGAGCCGCGATGAAATGGAGGTGCTCTTCACCTTCCTGGCCGAGCGGTACGAGCGCAAGAGCGTCCTCATCACCAGTAACCTGGTTTTCAGCGATTGGATACGCATTTTCAAGGACCCCATGACCACCGCCGCCGCCATCGATCGGCTGGTCCACCACGCGGTCATCCTGGAGATGACCGGCCCAAGCTACCGCAACGAAGAAGCACGAAAGAGAGGCGTCACCACCCCAGCGACAACCACGACAACTACCGACCAGACCACGACAACTACCCCCGACAACAATGGGGCGATGTAACTGACGTCACCGGGTGAATGTAGTTGACATTCAGCACAAGGGCCGGGAGAGGGAGAGGTGGCAGGCCTCATGCGCCCGCAAGCCGGTTCCGGAGATGGTCAAGGAGCTCGCGCACATGGGCTTCGACGCCGTTCTGGTCGAGCGGCCAGGGTATGTCGATGGCGGGCGTGCGATCGAATCCGCCCTGGTCAACCTCGGTCTGAAGAGAATCGCTGGCGGCCCTGGCGGTGAGATGGTGGCCTATCGTCTGAAATAGGTCTCGGAACGGTCGCATTACCGCAACTCGTCGGCCCTGCGAAAGACCTCCAGCGAGCCGAGCGGCGTCGGATAGCGGGCTCGCAGTCCGTACCACTTGGCGAAGTCGGGTTCGAATGGGTCGACGAACGGGAGGTAAGGATCCCTGTACACGAGAACCAGGGACGGCCGGTTTTCCGGCCTGGCATAATAGTCGTGGATGGCACGGCGGGCGGGCGGCTGCGCGAGGGAAGTGAGGGCAAATGGCACCAGGGTCCGGACGCTAGCATCGCTCAGCAAGTACAGACCCGGCAGTCGGCCCTCCACCGCGAGAGTATCGCCGGCGCGTTCGTGCTCGCGCAGGGCCTGCCGGGCGATCCGCAGCAAGCGCGCGTCGTCGCCCGTTGCCGCCAGTCCGGCGAATACTCCGTGGCGGATGCGCACCCTATCGGCGGGTCGGCCGAGCGGCAGCTCGCCGTAGTAGGACTGAAACAAGGAGATCAGCAGCACGCCCCAGAGCGCGAGGCCAGCCGCCGGGGCAAGATGCGGCCTGCCTGCGGCGAGACAGCGCTGTCCGACCATGACGACCGCGAGGACCGCCGCCAACACGGCACCCACGGGGAATTTGAAGGCCCCGAAGGTTGCGGTCGCAGCCATGGCGAATCCCGCTGCCCACGAGGTGGCGCAGAGAAGCGAAAGCAGCTTGGCGGAGGTGGTGGCGCCTGGGTGCATGTCCCCCAGGAGGACGATGCCGCCAAGCGCGACGACTAAGACGGCCCCGTGCGACGTGGAATAGAGGGCAGGCGGGAGGAGCAGAAGACAGGAGACGAGCAGGACATCCGCGACAGTGGCAACGGCAATGGGAATCTTCTTGCGAAGCAGTCCGAGCAAGACGGCGAGAAGGACCACGAGCGCGAACCATGGGTTGCTGCGAAAAAACTCCGTCACCCGGGAGGGCGTCTCGCGTACGTCGAAAGTCGACGAGAGCTTCGCTTGAAAATCCACGCTGCGGAATATTCGTTGCCGGCCCAGGATCCAGAACACGGCCGCTCCGGCTAGGGCCTGCGCAGCAAGGACGGCCAAACCGTAGAAGACGGCGAGGGCGCGCGCAGGTCGGATGACGAGGAGCGTGCCAAGGGCGAGCACGACCAGCGGCAGCAGCAAGGGCGGGTAGGCGACGACGGCAATCGCCCACGCCCCGGCCGAGAGGAGCAGGCTGGACCTCGCTCGCCGTCCCGCCTGAGCCGCGAGCACGGCGCAGCCAAAGGTCGCGCAGGCCGCGACCAGGGCCTGCAGAGCCAAGGTGTTGTACGAGGGCGCGGGAAGGTTGTAGGGCACGAAAGCTACGAGGCAGGCCCCGGCGATCCAACGCAGGGAGCCCACACCGGCGCGGTGGAGAAATCGGACCATGGCAAGCGCGGCCGCTGCCGAGCCTGCCAGGTAGATACAACGAAGGAAGAGCATGAGCCCAGCGCTCGAGCCAGCGAGCGCACGGTAGAGGGTGGCCAGCGGATACACGAGCAGCGCGCTGGTCTGATGGAGGGTCAGGAAGGGAGCGGCCGAAATGCCTTCTTCGAACCAGTCATGGAGAAAGATCGCATAGTAGGATTCGTCGGAGAGGTCGATACCCCGGGTGATCCGCCAAGCCAGGCAAACGACGCTGATGAGGAAGATGGCCGGGGCAAGCCGCTTTGCCCTCGCTAGTCTGACGTCCATGGGCGCTTCTACCTTGCTCCGGGCGATGGCCACAACGGGCCCCGTACGGAGGACGCGCGAACGCGGTCCGCGTGGCGCATACGAGGCATGAAGTGATAACGTGAGGCCGAGTCCGCCTCATGTCCAGTCCCTCGACGCAGCCGCTGTTCTCGATCGTGGTGCCCACGCTGAACGTCGCATCCGAGGTCGCGGCGTGCCTGTCCAGCATCGCACGTCAGTCGTTCGTGGATTTCGAGGTGGTGCTGCTGGACGGTGGCTCGAACGACAAGACCATCGAGGTCGTCGCCGGCTTCGAGCCCGTGCTGGGCGATCGCCTGTGCGTGCGGGTGGAAAAGGACGCCGGCGTCTACCAAGCGATGAATCGGGGGATTGCCATGGCGCGCGGGGAGTGGCTGCTGTTTCTCGGCGCCGACGACCGTCTTCACGTCGACGACACGCTGGAACGAGTCGCCCTGTTCATCCGAGAGCACCCCGACAGCCACTTGGTCCATGGCGACGTGGTCCTGCGCAGCACCTCCGCGCGCTACGGAGGCGCGTTCGACCTGGACACATTGCTGTTCGAACGGAACATCTGCCACCAGGCGATCTTCTATCGGCGCGAACTGTTCGCGCGCATGGGCCCCTACAATCTCCGCTATCCCATCTGGGCGGATTGGGACTTCAACATTCGCTGCTTCTCGAACCCCGCGCTGATCGCGCGCCACATGGACGTCGTCGTCGCGGACTACAACGATGCCGGCGGTCTCAGTGTCAAGGGTGACGCCGAGATGATGAAACGACTGCCGGTCTTCATTCTCGGGGCCACCGGGCGAAAGTGGGCGAATCGCCTGGACGCCGTGGTGAGCCACCTCTTGCCCGGTCGGGGCAAGCAGCGCGGATAGGCAGGATGGAGGATCCACGAACCCTGCCTGCGAGCTGTGTCGGCCAGTTCATGCGCTGGCGTTCGAGGAAGACGAACAGGAAGATGCCGATCGCCAACGTCAGCGGCGTCAGCGCGGCGAGTGACCAGACGAAGCAGCGGCATGGGTTCCTCCCGCTGCTTCGATGGCCTTCGCAAGGATCTCGCCAACCGCCTGCCTGCGTCGGCGGCCCTCCTCGATCAGGGTGATTGAGGACTTGCGATTCACGGTCGGGTGGCGCGCTCGTTCGAGCATCAATTCGGCCAAGGCTCGCGCGTCCGTCGGATTGAAGAACTGAATGGGAAATCCATGTCCCTCCAGTTCGCGATTGACCGGGATGTCCGAGACCAGAACCGGCACATCGAGGGCAACGGCGTCGTACACGGCGCCGCCACCCGGCCCGCCCTCGAACAGGGTTGGCTGAATCACCGCGATCGCACGTTTCATGATCTCGATCTGGTCGCGCTTGGGAATGTAGTCGAGGATGCGGACCTTCTCCACAAGCTGGTTTTCCCGCAGGTACCGCTGCAAGGAAGGAAAGTAGCTCCGGTCGCGCGCATCGACGGTGCTGCCGGTGCAGACCACCGCGACATCGACTATCTCGGTTTCCCGCGACAGGGCGCGCAGGGCCTGGAAGACCACCCGGTGGTTCTTGTGGGTCCAGAATTGATTGGAGACCAGGAAATAGCGTGCGGGCAGATCGTACTTGGCAACGATTTCGGGGGCGTCGTCCAGCCAGTCGGGGACGGGCGCGGCGCCAAAGGGAAGCGCGACGAAGGTGGCGCGGCCCTCTCGGAGGAAGTGCAGGCAATCCTCGCGCACGGATCGGGAATTCACCAACACTTGGCGGGCGCTGTTCGCCATGGCTTGGAACCGCGCTTCCCTGATCGCGCGATCCCCAGGGCTGAACAGGTGTGGCAGGTGGCGGTGTTGGAAATCGTAGAGATAGCCGAGCCACGGCGTGCGCACGGCTTGCGACAAGGCCCGGAAGGAAGGAAGGAGACAAACCAACTTCTCGGCTCGTGCCGCGGCTTCGAGATCCTCGTCGTCGCGAAACAAGCGCACAGGTATCTCGCCGCCGATGGCGTCGGCAACCCGGGCAAGCTGGCGCGAGGAGGACAGGCTTCTCTGCTCACGGAGGGGTTCGCGCCAGGATTCCATCCGCCGCTGCTTCAGGCCGGCAACCATCCAGCGATACCAGGGCAGGACGGCAGATTGGACGGCCCGCGCCACGGGCGTACGCGGGGCCAGCAGCACCAGCTCAGGCGGATCCTCGGTCGTCGCCAGGCGCAGGCAATCGACGATCATGCGCAGAAGATCGATGCCTCCTCCCCACTCCATGAAACCTTCGGCGAGGATACCGATACGCATGGTCTTGTTCGTCCTCGCCTATCGTTTCCTTACCCTTGCCCTTGCCATACGCCTAGAGCACCAGCAGCCCAACCAGCTCGCGGTCGCTTTTCGCCTCGAATTGGTACCCGAGGCGGCGGTAGAGTTCCACCGCACGCTGGTTGTCGCCATACACGGTCAGGCGAACCTTGGTCGCACCGCGTGCCTTGGCCGCCGCGTGCAGGAACGCCATGAAGGGACGGGCCAGGCCCCGGCCGCGCGCCTCGGGATGGACGGCGATACCGAGGCTAGGGATCTCGTAGCCCTCATCCCATCCGCGCAGCAGACCGTAGGCGAGAATGGTTGGTCCGACGCACACGGCGTAGTAGAGGTCGCGACCGGCGTAGGTACAGAGCCGCCGGGCCTCCTCGTCGGTCATGGGGTGCGGATGAAAGAAGGCGTGGTCCGCTCCCTGCGAAAGGGCACGGAAGAGTTCGCTCAGCCCCGGCGCGAGGGCGGGTCCAAGCCGGCGGAACTCCAAGGCATCGACTTCGCCAGGTCGGGGAGCGTCGGGCATGTCAGCGCCGTCCGTGGGTTCGGATGCGGTCGGCGACGTAGTCGATGTCGCCCGCAGCGAGGGCGTTGTAAGTGGGCAGGTTCAGGCCACCCTGGGCGAGGAGGTCGGTTTCAGGCAGGTGCTCTTGCCTGGCCCGCGATTGCCCGCGGAACGGCGGCAGGCTGTGCAAGGGCACGAAGAACGGCCGGGTCTCGACACCGTCTTCGGCGAGCAGACGGGCGAGCTCGTCGCGGCTGCGCCCGAAGGCATTCTCGTCGACGACGATGCTGAAGAGCCAGGGCGCGGGTTCGGCCCAGGCCGCGCGCGGCTGGAAAGTGATGCCGGGGATGTCCGCCAGTCGCTCCCGGTAGGACGCGAAGATGCGTCTTCGCTGATCCAGGATGGTTTCGTGGCGTTCGAGTTGGGCGCACAGCATGGCCGCCTGCACGTTGGTCATGCGGAAGTTGTACCCGGTGACCGGGAAGTAGTACCTGCGCTGCGGATCCATGCCCTGCCCGCGCAAGGTCCGAATGCGAAGCTCGAGCTGCGGGTCGGAGAAGGTGAGGGCGCCGCCCTCGCCGCAGGTGAAGATCTTGTTGCCGTAGAACGAGAAGGTCGCGAGTGGAGCCAGCCCGCCGGTGGGTCGGCCCTTGTAGCGCGCGAGGTGGGCCTCGGCGGCGTCCTCGACCACCCACAGGCCGTGCACGCCGGCCAGGTGACAGATTGCGTCCATGTCGGCCGGGTGCCCGTAGAGGTGGACGGGGATGATCCCGCGCGTCTTCGGGGTCACCGCGGCTTCGATCTTGGCCGGGTCGAGGCACCAGGTCTCCGGATCCACGTCGACGAATACCGGCTCGGCCCCCACGTAGCGACAGGCGTTGGCGGTGGCAATGAAGGTCAGCGACGGCACCAGGACCTCGTCTCCGGGACGAACGTCGAGGGCGAGCAGGGCAAGATGAAGCGCCACGGTGCCGTTGCACACCCCGACGCCGGCGCGCGCGCCGCACAGCTTGGCGAAGGAGGTCTCGAACCTGGAGATGTAGGCGCCGGTCGAGGATATCCACGAGCTGCGTATGGCGTCGACGACGTACTTCTCTTCGTCGCCCGTGAGGTCGGCCGAAGCGACTGGGATCTTTCGTGGTGTCATTGGCAACCGTCCTGCCTTCGAGCGCGCCTCGCGTGGAAGGGAAGTCTACCTTCCCGGGTGCCGCGAAGGTTGTCAAGGGGCCCGCTCCGCTCCGTGGCGTCGAGGTTGACTCCGTTCCGGGCATTTGCGACAAGGAAGCGGGTGACTCGCTTGGGCGCCAAAGAAGACGGGACTGCCAGACCGGCCAAACGTCCACTCCGCGTGATCGACCATGTGGGAAACAGCGGTGGCGGTGTCAAGTACGTGCTTCGCTTGCTTGACGTCCTGGGCGAGACGTGGGACGTGGAGTTGCACGCCCAACCGGTGGCGCTCGCAAGGTATCGGCAGGCGGGTCACGGCAAGGCCTTGGATTTTCGGGAGGCATGGCCGATGAATCTGCTGCCCATGCTGGGTGACAGGTCGCCGCTCTTGCACCACTGTGTGGCGCGGCTGTGGTGTGGACACCGCCTATGGAGCTTCGAGGTCCGGCCGCCCGCCACGAGCGAGGGCAGCATCGCCTTCTTTCCCTGGCTACACCGTCACGATTTGAGGCGATTCCAGGGGCGAGGGCTGGGCGTGTTTCACGACGCCATCTTCTTTCAAATTCCTGAAATGATAGGTCCCCGCGCGTTGGCGATGGAAACGGCCAATCTGCATACCTGGTTCGAGAAGCTGGACAAGATCGTGGTGACCTCCCGGCACACGCGGCGGCGTTTGCTCGCCATCGCGGGCGATACGCGGGCCGACAAAGTCGCCGTCATTCCGGTTGCGGATTTCGACGGGACCGCGTCACTTCCCGATCTGGGGCCGGCGGCCACGCGGCGGTTCGGGCACTATCTCGTGATGCCCGCGAACACCTCGATACACAAGAACCACCGCGTGCTGTTGCAGGCCCTGCGCCGGACCATGGGTACATGGAATCTCGTGCTCACCGGTGATGGCACCTCGGATGGGCGGGACAGCCCCTTGGGCCGCATGGTCGAAGAATATGGGCTCCAACAGCGGGTGTTCGGACTCGGGTACGTCAGGAAAGATCTTGTCGCGCGGCTTATCGCCGATGCCGATGCGCTGGTCATGCCGACCCTGGGGGAGGGTGGGGGCAGCTTCCCGGTGTGCGAAGCCGTTGTCGCGGGAACGCCCGTCATCGCTTCCAACCTGGACGTGATCGAGGAACAACTCGAGCGCATGGGCGCGGAGGCGACCCTGTTCGATCCCAGGAACGTGGAGGCCCTGGTGCATGCGCTCGATCGACTGGCTGCGGATCCGGAGGCTTTTCACCGAGCCGCTCGCGCACAGGTGGGACGGCTACGCTTGCGCACCTGGGACGACGTGGCCCGCGACTTCTCGGACTTGCTCGAAACGCTCTATCCCTCGGGCGGGGCCGATTCGGCCGGCGGCCACCCCGCGGGATCGGGAACTACGGGGGAACTTCGGTAGTGCCGGAAACACCGGCGCGTTGTTGGCTTTCCATCGCCAGGAAGCGACGACCGAACACGCGCAGGAAGATGGTGACCAGGGCGGACGGCAAGGCGAGCGCGGTGATGGCCCCCAGCACGTGGTAACGAGGGCTGAGGTAGTACGTGAGCAGGATGGTCACGGTGCCATTGCCAAAAACCGCCAGAACGTTGATCCAAAGCCGATCCATGATCGAAAGCAGTTCGGCATAGGACGTGCCCCACATGGCTCCGATCATGAGGCAAGCCATGGCGATCCACACCCCGCGTGCGAACGCCATGTCGTTCCGGCGCAGCCACAGCGACAGCAAGAGGTTGCCGAACAGGATGAGCAGTAACCCCCCGCCCGCGGCAATGGTCAATCTGACTCGAAGCAATCGGGAGAATGCGCGTCTCATCCACGCGTGGTCCCCGCGTTCGAAGGATTCGCGGAGCGCGGGAATGAAGGAATTGGTGCCGATCTGGATCACCGCGATGAAGAGCATGTAGACGCGCATGCCGATGGCGTAGGCCGTCACCGTCGAGAGATCGCAGCGGTGGGCGAGCAAGATGGATTGTGTCTCGTTCACGACCAGGGCCCCGACTTGGTAAAGGAAGATCGGGATCGAAAGCGAGAGAAGACCTCGTAGCGCTGTTCTTGAAACCTTGCCGAGGCTGGGTCTGAGCCAGGGCAACGCCCAGTGAATCGCGTAGCCGTAGGCGACCATGGTGGCAAGCGGGCCAGCCACGCCCGAGGCGAAGATCAAGACCGGCATGGTTGCGCCGAACCGGATGGAGAGAACGATGCCGACGAACCCCAGGATCGATCCCACGAGCGCGAATCCATTCCAGATGTAGGTGCGCTGATAAGCCGCGTAGACCTGCTGCGTGACCGAAAAGGGAAGCGACACCAGGAAGAGCGAGAGCGCGGCGGCGACCGACCATCGAATCGTGGTTTCGTCGGCGCTCCCCTTGGCTCCGAGGAAGGCACCCCAGGGAACGTGGCCGATCCCGAGTAAGGTGAAGAGAGTCAGCAAAGCAGACACGGCCAGTAGGGCGACGAATGCCGTACTGAGGTAGCGACCAGCCTCGTCCTGCTCGCCGCGCCCGTGGGCGGCCGAGAGCATGTTCACCAGTCCGTTTGCCATGCCGAAGTCGAAGAGGGAAACCCAGGCCAACATCGTCGAAATGATCGCCCATAGACCGAATCGCTCTTTTCCGAGATAGCCGAGCACCAAGGGAACGCTCACCAGACCCAGCAAGGAACCGACCACGCGCACTGTCATTCCCGAGACGGTCGTCAAGGCGATGCGCCGATAACGTTCGAGCGATCGTCCCTCGGAAGTAGTGGTTTCGAAGGATTTCAATCGAAGCACGGAAGCAAGCTGGCGCAGTCGCCGCCCCATCGCGGCGGCCTGGCGCGCGGCGCCCCTAGGGTTGGCCGCATACGCGCGCGCCTGTTTCTCTGGATCCCGCATGGACAGTTGCAGCAACCGTAGCGTTTTGGGCTGGCAAAGTCGAGTTGGCGCCGCGCCATCCGGAAGCTGCAATCCCGAACTTGTGATTGTTCGGGATTTGAGGGAATATGTCCATGCGGTTAGTGTGTGGAGTGTTTTCCATGCAGTCTGACACTTGGTTGGGGAGAATCTGGACTCGCATCAAGGTGGGCGTCGTACAAGACGTCCCGCCAAGTATCGAGGAATGCGAGTGCTGCCGGGAGGTGGATTGCACGCAAGAGCGCTGGCTCAATTGTGCCAGGCGGATCGGGATCAAGGCCGAACTTGACACCGCCGATGGTGAGACCGCGCCGTCCGTCACCGGGCGGACCGATGAAATGCCCGGTGTTTACACGGTGGAAGACTCGCCGGTGGCGTCCGAAGAGAACGAAGCCGCCGAGAGCGTGGGCCGGCGAAAGTCGATCTCATCTTCCGGCGACTGAATCTCGGTCACTCTACATGGGCCTTGAGGATGCGCTGTTTGTCGCGCGCGGGCAGGTGCTTGCAGGCCTCGCGCACTGTCAATCCCGAAGCGCGCGCGGCCCTCGGCAGCAGCCATTCCACCACCCGCCGCGGGCTCTTCTTGGAGCTTTCGCGCAGGACCCATCCGATGGCCTTGCGGATGAAGAATTCCTTCTCCGCCAGCATGCCGTCGGCGTAGCGGCAGAAGCGGAGGAAATCGCCATCTCCGCGTCGCAAGGGCAGGAGCAATGCCAAGAGCGCGGATCGACGCAGCCAGAAGTCTCCGTCGCCGGCCCAGCGATCGAGGTGTGGGGCGAGTTCCCTGGGGAAACGCTCGGCCAGATGCCCCGCCACCGACACGGCCAGGTTGTCGACGAGGGCCCAGCCACGCGCCTGCCGCAACAAGGTCTCCACTAGGCCGATGTCTTCCGGGCGCAGCAGGCTCTTGCGCAGCTCCAGCACCTCCACCGCCGCCGCCCGTCGTTCGTGAATCGGCTTCTTCCACAGGGCGCGCGTCAGGGCGATCACGTCCTCACGCCCGAATTTCGGGTGCGCGCGCAGGATGGTCGCGACCACCTTGCGCGTGGCCGGCACGGTGGCGCCCAGGTGTTCGAGTTCGCTCTTGAGGTAGCGTTTCTCCTGGGCGGCGCGCTCGGGGGAGCCGAGAGCGCGCAGCTCTGCTTCGATGCGGTTCGCCAGACGTCGCATGGTGGGTGAGCCTATGAGGTCGCTACACATCGCCAGGCTATCACGACGCGAATTCCACATCATGCGGGGAAATTGGGGAGGGCGCATGCGTGGCACAAGGGTCTGTCTCCTGGGCCTAGTCTTCGCGCGCGAGCCACTTGGCCAAGACCGAGGCTGGCCTATTCGCGCACGGCAGTTGTGATAACGTGCGGGCCGAATGGAAGCCCTCGCCAAAACCTTGCAGGCCCTTGCATGCAGACTCCGATTCCGGTCGGGAAACGGGGCATGGGTGAATCTTCTCAGAACGGACTTGGCCGATGACGAAGCCGTCTCTCACCACTCCACCTGACAGGCTTCCGACCACGCCTGCCACGTCCGTGGCTTCGCCGCGTCTATCGGTGGCGTTGTGCACCTACAATGGTGCGCGATTTCTCGAACCGCAACTTGACAGCTACCTGGCGCAAACGCGCCTGCCTGACGAATTGGTGGTGTGCGACGACGGATCCACGGACGGGACGCTGGCGATGCTAGCCAGTTTCGAGAAGCGCGCGTCCTTCCCGGTTCGCATCGTGCGCAACGAGGCCAGGTTGTGCCCGACGAAGAATTTCGAGAAGGCCATCGGCTTATGCACCGGCGATCTCATCGCGACGAGCGACCAGGACGATGTCTGGATGCCCGAGAAGCTCGCGCTCTGCGAGGCGACAATCGCGAGCGATTCCCGCCGGGGTTTGGTCTTTACCAACGCCGAGGTCGTCGACGAGGATTTGCGATCGAGAGGCCACCAGATGTGGGACTCGATCAGATTCGGGCGTCTGGCACGGAGGCGCGTGCGCCGTGGCCAAGCCTTCGAAGTGCTTTTGCGGCAGTGGTTGGTTACCGGGGCCACCATGATGTTTCGATCCGAATACCGCCCGTTCATTTTGCCCATCCCGGAGAACTGGATTCATGATGCGTGGATCGCGTTCATCATTGGCGCATTGGCGCAGGTTGGCTTCGTCGAGCGTTCCACGATCAAATATCGGCAGCATGCGGCACAGCAGATCGGGGGCAAGAAACTCACCTGGAGGGAGATCTATGAGAAGGCCCGCGAAGTGGGGCCACCCCATTTGCGGCTTGCCAACGAACGCTTCCTGCTGGCACGAGAGCGGCTACGATCGTTCGCCTCGCACGTGCGGGATCCAGGGCTTCTCCACCTGGTCGACGAGAAAGTCGAACATCAACGGCGCCGGCTCGCCATTGCGGAAGCCTCGTCGAGGTGGCAGCGCGTGGTGTGGACCCTGGTTGAGCTGTGGCGTGGGGGCTATTCGCGCTACTCGCCCAGCTGCTGCCATTTCATCAAGGACATGTTCTTCTAGGTCGCAGGGGGGCCGAGGCATGGTCTCCCGACCTTGACTTCCCCCAAGGGGCGTCAATCATTGAGGAGCCGACTCGTCGGCGGATAGCCATGCTCACACCCAAGCCCGGTAGTCCCAGCCACGAAGTCCTCGACAGCCATCGCAAGGCCCTGGCCATCAACCTCGACGAGCGCCGTTACGGCACCTTTGCCGAGATCGGCGCGGGCCAAGAGGTCGCTCGCTGGTTCTTCCGCGTCGGGGGTGCGGCCGGGACCATCGCCAAGAGCATCTCCGCGTACGACATGGCGGTCAGCGACGCCATCTACGGCCGCACCGAACGCTATGTCTCGCGCGAGCGGTTGCAGAGCATGCTCGACTACGAGCACGAAAAGAACGTCAAGCGCCTGAGCGCCGCGCGTGGGGACACCACCGCGTTTTTCGTGTTCGCCGACACCGTGGCGGCCAAGGGGTTTCACAGCACCTCGGAATGCCACGGCTGGATGGGGCTCAAGTTCCAGACCCACCCGCGCGACGACGAAAGTCAGATCGTGTTGCACGTGCGCATGCTCGATCGGGAAACCAGCCTGCAGCAGGAAGCCCTGGGCATCGTGGGCGTCAACCTGCTCCACGGGGCGTTCTTCCTGCACCACGAGCCCGAGCTGCTGGTGGAATCGCTGCTCGACAACCTGTCCACCGAGCGCCTGGAGATCGACATGATCGAATTCTCGGGCATCGAGTTTCGCTATGTCGACAACCGCCTCATGAGCCTCAAACTCGTAGAGCTCGGCCTGTCCCAGGCGGCCATGTTCGGAGCCAAGGGCGAGGTGATGCAGCCCACCGAGGTCCTTCACCGCAAGCCCGTGCTGGTCCAGCGCGGGTACTTTCGTCCGGTTACCAAGGTCAACATGGACATGTTGCGCTGTGCACGGACTGCTTTCGCCCGGGCCCAGGACCGGCCCGAGTCGGACATCGTCGAGGTCATGGAGATCACCATGCGCAATCTTCTCACCGAGGATGGCGCCATCGATCCGCGCGATTTTCTCGCCCGCGCCGACGTCCTCGAGACGGTCGGCAAGACCGTCCTGATTTCCGACTACTTCGAACACTACAAGCTGGCGAAGTTCCTGCGCCGTTGCACCGGCGAACCTATCGCCATGGTGCTAGGGGCGGGCAGCTTGGTGCACGTCTTCGACGAGAAGTACTACGGCGACTTGGAGGGAGGTATCCTGGAGGCCACTGGTCGCCTGTTCGGCAAGGACCTCAAGATGTATGTCTATCCCATGCTGGTTGCGGCCACGGGCACGCTGGCCACGGCCACCCGCCTCGGCGCCGAGGCCAGGCTGGGCAAGCTCTACGACTACCTCCTCGAACGCGGACGGCTGGTCGAGATCGAGGGCTACGACCAAGGCGTGCTCCCCATCGCTCCCAGGGACGTGCTGCGGCGGATCAAGGCTGGCGATGCGTCTTGGGAAACCATGGTTCCGTCCGAGATCGCCGAGATCATCAAGCGTCGTGGTTTCTTCGGCTACCTGGCGCGAGCCTGACGTCGTGCTGAAACCCGCGTCGCGAGCGGCCGCGCGCTGGGCCTTGCAAAAGGCGTGTTGACAGTCATTGCTTGGGTTGTTAGTCTAGACTAACAATGACTCCTCCACCGCCGCATGCCGCGATCGACGGCGAGATCAGCTCGTCACTGGAAGACTACCTCGAAACCATCTATCTGCTGGTTCAGGAGCAAGGCTTTGCCCGTGTAAAGGACGTGGCGCGTGCGCGCGAGGTGAAGGCGGCCTCGGTTTCCATCGCGTTGCGCAGGCTGGCCGAGCTCGATTTGGTTCGCTACGAACGGCGTGAATACATCGCGCTGACGCCCGGCGGGGAAAAGGCGGGTCGCAGGGTCTTTTCGCGTCATCGTTTGCTTACCCGGTTCTTCGAGGAAGTCCTGAACATGCCTGCCGAAGCCGCTGGCCAGCAGGCCTGCGCCATGGAGCACTGCCTTACCGACGAGGCGATGGTTCGCATGGTGCGCTTCTTCGAATTCCTGGGTGTCTGCCCTTCCGTCATCGAGAGTTTTCGTAATTGTCCGATGGTGCAAGAAAGAAAGACCACATCGCACGCAGGACGTCTCCCACAGTGGTGTTCGGTTTGCGCCAAGAAGAAGGAGTTCCTGACCATGAGTTTGGCGGATATCAAGCCGGGCAAGAGCGCGGTCGTGACCAAGATTGACGCGGTCGGTGCCCTACGGCAGCGTCTGCTCGATATGGGCGTTCTGCCCGAAACCACCATCGACATCGAACGCGTCGGTCTCGGCGGCGATCCCTTCTGGGTGCGTTGTCAGGGGGCGCGCTTGGCTCTCCGTCGCTCAGAGGCGAATTCCATCCTGGTCCGAACTGCCGAGTAGGCCGTCAGAAGAAACAGGTTCAGTATCTCATGTCTGCCAACGATAGCCCCGCAGCGACAGCCCTGACGGCGATCGAGATCCGCGTCGCACTCGCGGGCAACCCCAATTGCGGCAAGACCTCGCTGTTCAACGCCCTGACGGGGGCTCGGCAGCGGGTCGCGAACTATCCGGGGGTCACGGTGGAGCGTCGCACGGGCCGCTGCGAAATCGATCAGTTCGCCGTCAACGTCATCGATTTGCCCGGCACCTACAGCCTGAGCTCCTATTCTCCCGACGAGCGGGTCGCGCAGGACGAATTGACCGACGCTCCCGACGTGGTGGTGGTGGTGGCGGATTCCACCCAGCTCGAACGGAATCTGGTTCTGCTCGCCCAGATCATGCAGACCGGAGCCAACCCCGTGTTGTGCCTCAACATGGCGGATGAAGCGCGAGCCGCAGGACAGGAGATCGATCTTAGGCTCATGGAGAAGCTACTCGGCTTTCCCGTGGTGGAAACCGTCGGGCACCGCGCCCAAGGTGTGGACGAATTGAAACGCGCCATCGCGCGCGCCGCGTCTCGCCCGGTGGGGAAGAGCCGCCTGGTGCTGGGCGAGACCATGGATGGGGCGCTGGCGGCGATGCGACCGCACTTGCCACGCCAGGTTCAGGGCATCTTTCGCAGCGACTGGATGGCCACGCGTCTTCTCGTCGGCGACCGCGAATACGGCCAGCGTGTGGCGGCCATGCCCGGCGGAAAGGCAGCCCTGCAAGCCGCCGAGCGCCAGCGCGAGCACCTCGAGGCGCTCACCGACGCGGACATCGCGGTGTTCGTGACCGAGCGCTATTTTGGCTTCGTCGACGGGCTCTTGCGCGAGGTGCGCACCCACAAATCGCGCGTCGATGCGCGCCAGCTTACCGACCAGATCGACGCCGTGCTGGTCCACCGGCTGCTCGGCCTGCCCATCTTCGCCGTGGTGATGTACGCCATCTTCTGGCTGACCTTCAAGGTCGGCGAAGCGCCGATGAATTGGATCGAATCGGGCGTGCACTTCGTCTCGCTGCACCTGGCGGCGATGTGGCCTGCGGGCTCCACCTCGCTTCTGCGCTCGCTCCTGGTCGACGGCGTGGTGGGCGGGGTGGGTGGCGTGATCGTGTTCTTGCCCAACATCGTGTTGCTGTTTCTGGGACTCGCATTCCTCGAGGACACGGGGTACATGGCCCGGGCGGCGTTTCTCACCGATCGACTCATGCATCGCTTCGGGCTGCACGGCAAGAGCTTCATCCCCATGCTTTCAGGGTTCGGGTGCTCGGTGCCCGGGATCCTGGCCACGCGCACCCTGGAGAATCCCCGCGACCGCATCGTCACCATGCTGGTGCTGCCGCTGATGTCGTGTGGCGCCCGCCTCACCATCTGGATGTTGCTGATCCCCGCCTTCTTTCCGCCGGCTTGGCGCGCTCCGATGTTGTGGTTCATCTACGCCGTAGGCATCGGGCTGGCGTTGCTCTTGTCGCTGCTCTTGCGCAAGACCCTGCTGCGCGGGGAGGACGCTCCCTTCGTGATGGAGCTCCCACCCTATCGCATGCCCACCCTGCGCAGCATCGTCATCAAGATGACCGAGCGGGCCGGCCTCTACCTGCGCAAGGCGGGCACGACCATCCTCGCCATTTCGATCCTGCTCTGGGCCGCGACTTCGTTTCCCAAGCCGTCGCACTACGAGGTGGATGCCCAGATCGCCTCGGGCCGAATCACCGTGTCCGCGCTCGGCACGGCCAGCAATGGGAAGACGCGGCTAAGCCAGCAGGAAGTGGCCGGTCGGCGCGCGGCGGAGGCGCTTGGCTATTCGGTCGCCGGCCGCATCGGCCACGCTCTCGAACCCGCTTTCCGGCCGCTCGGTTTCGACTGGAAGATTCTGACCGCCATGATCGGTGCCTTTGCCGCCAAGGAGATCTTCGTGGCCCAGATGGGGATCGTGTATTCCATCTCCGATGCCGAGAAGGGTACCGAGGGGCTGCGCGCGGTTCTCGCCCGCGACTACAGCCCACTCGTGGGTTTGAGCATGATGCTCTTTCTGCTGATCGCGACCCCGTGCATGGCCACCGTGGTCGTCACGCGGCGGGAATCGGGCAAGTGGAGCTACGCCTTGCTGCAACTGGGCGGCCTGACTGGAATCGCCTATGGGCTGTCCCTGGTCGTGTTCCAGGTGGGCCGGCTGCTGATCTGAACGAGGCATTCATCATGGAGAACTTCATCGTGTTTCTCATCGTCGGCGCAGCGGCGCTGTGGGGCGCTCTTCGCATCCTGCGCAAGCGCAAGACCACGTCGTGCGGTTCCGGCTGCGGCAGTTGCAGTTGCTCGAGCAAGTCGCCGCCGCCTCTCGTGACGCTGCGGCGGTGATCGCCGAGAGCGGAAATAGGTAGTCGCCGGAGGTCCTATTTGCATACGAATCTGAAACAAGTTCATCTCGACGATTCCGTGGCTGGCGATCTGCGGTGCGACTGCGGCAAGTTGCTGGCACGGGCTTACCGAAGGGTACTTGAGCTCAAGTGCCCGCGCTGCAAGCGCGTCGTGCTGGTGGTGGGAGGTCATTGCTTCGAAAAAGCCGACGCGGGATCATGCTCGTGCCCGGAAGCCCTCACATCTGGAAGGTAAATCTCCCGGGTGTGGCTGCGTCCGGATTCAGCTCTGGCCTGATGAGCTTCGCGCCGTCTGAACCGAATCCGCCGTGGCGCAAACGTGATGCGGCACTCCTTGTTGCGAGACCATTTCCCGTGTAACTTTTCTATGCCTGAGGGAATGTCGGCAGCAGACTGTGCTCGCAAGAGAGAGATTACATGAGACTCCGTTTCAATCTCGTGGCGCAGAGCGAGCGGTCATTTCGCTTTCTGGCACGCGACACCGTTCATGCCGAAGAAGGAGCCGCTTGGCGCGGTGGTGGAGGCCCGGCCCGTACGACGGTCCGATTCGGCTCGGGAGGGACGCACGCCAGGGACTGCATCCCAACCGCCGCGCCATTCGCTGATGAGGGGCTCATGGATGGCACGCCGTCTCGTCATGCCATCGCGGCCGCGAGTTTCCGCACGCCCGTCCTGGATTGCCTTGTTCAGCCGAGACGACGGGGTCGGCACCCAATTTCAATGTCTTCGAGTGCGCGACCATAGAGCGTCTCGCGGAGAGCAACAGATGCCAAGACCAATCGTCCTGCTGAGTGTAATGGTTCTTGCGGCGGCCTGCCAGACAGGCAAAGCCAGCGGGCATGACAGCCTGCCGCAGTGTATAAGTGAAACCGATTCCGCGCTGTGCGCTCGGCTGGGAAAGAACTGTGGCGGCGTCAGTGCCACGGACGTGTGCGATCTCGCCCGCACCGTAGAGAGCTGTGGCACGTGCACAGGTGCTGACACATGCGGGGGCGGAGGCACAGCCAACGTCTGTGGACACGGTGCGAGCTGCCAGGCTGAGGACGACGCGAGCTTCTGTTCGCGTCTTGGGATGAGCTGCGGTAGCGCCAGTGGTACGGACAATTGCGGGATCCCTCGCGCGGTTTCGAGCTGCGGTACCTGCCCAGGAACCGATGGTTGCGGCGACGGTGGCGCCGACGGGAAATGCGATTGCGCGGCAGAGACGGACTCCGCGTTCTGTGCGCGGCTAGGCAAGACTTGCGGTAGCGTAAGTGGCGCGGACAACTGCGGGGCTGCGCGCACGGTATCGAGTTGCGGCGTCTGCGTGGGACACGATGTGTGTGGCGGGGGCGGCATCGACGGGGTGTGTGGTTGCGCAGCAGAGACGGGCTCGGCCTTCTGCGCGCGACTGGGCAAGAACTGCGGTTTGGTGGATGGTACGGACAACTGCGGTAAGTCTCGTTCCGTCGCGAGCTGCGGCACCTGCAGCGGCAGCGACACGTGCGGCGGCAATGGCAGCCCGGGAGTATGCGGTACCACCGGTTGCCAGGTGTACGAGACCCTCGGCGGGGGTGGCTTTCCGAACCTGTGCGGCGAGTGCACGCCAGAAGACGACGTGGCCTTTTGCGTGCGGCAGGGCAAGACCTGCGGCAGTGTAACCGCGGCGGACAGCTGCTTCGTCACTCGCACCGTCGACTGCGGCACCTGTGCCACTGGCACGTGTGGCGGCGGCGGCAACCCCAACGTGTGCGGCGCATCGAGTGGTTGCGTGGTGGAGTCCGATGCGGCGCTATGCGCCCGCTTTGGCAAGGCTTGTGGACACGTGACCGCCACCGACAATTGCGGACAGGGTCGGAAGGCGGTAGTTTGCGGCTCGGCCTGCGAGTGCAGCGACGGCGTCGACAATGACGGAGATGGTTTCGTCGACTGGCCCGACGACTTGGGTTGCTCCGGGCCGGACGACACCGAGGTGGCTGTCACCGGGCAGATCAAGAACGGTTGGACCGCGTTCAAGAAGAGCAGTGACACCAGCGTGTTCTACGTCAGCGGCACCGACGGGAGCGACTCCTACGATGGGACGTCGCCAACGCACACCAGCGGAAACCAGGGGCCCAAGAAGACCATTGCCGCAGGTGTGGCGCTCCTGCGCAACAACCACGCCGACTGGTTGTTGCTCAAGCGTGGCGACGTGTTCACCGATCAGGAGCTGTCGGTGAGCAAGTCCGGTTCGTCGTCGTCGGCACCTCTGCTGATATCAAGCTACGGTCCCGTGGCCGGGAATGAAACCGACCGTCCGCTCCTGACCTACAAGAGTCTGACGGCGGGCAAGTACAGCTCGATCAGTATAGGCAAGGTGCAGCACGTCGCCATTGCCCACATCGCTGCGACTCTGCCAGTGCCAAACCAGGACACCCCGGGCCTCGACATCGAAGGCGCCAATGACGTTCTCGTCGAAGGCTGCCGCTTCGACGGCGGAAACGGGGGGATCATCGTCGATGGCGCTGAGAGCAATACCAGTGGAGACCTTCGCCTGCGACGCAACGTCGTCTACGAGCCCGACGGCCACGGCTTCTTCGTCTACGGTACGACTACCCTCTTGAGCGAAGAGAACATCATCTACCACCCACGGACAGTCACCACGAGTGATGGCGACCGGCACGGCATGTACCTGGCGCGGGGGGGAAACAGCAATCTGACCGTGCGCGGCAACCTGGTCTACATGAGCCTCAGCGAGAACCTCGGTGACGGCATCATGATGCGGCCAGGTGGGGTGGCTGAAGGCAACGTCGTCGTCGGTGCGGGATGGACGGGCGTTCATATGGGCGAATGCTGCGACGGCGGCTCGCCTGTCGGCACGAACGGCCCGGTGGTGATGGACGGTAACCTGGTGCTGGACACGCCTGGGGCGAACGCGGGTCTCGGCTATGATCCGCAGTACACCCTGCCGGGAGCACAAGCAATCAACAACATCGTCATGCGCACTTGGGTCCAGGGCTCCTACATTGGCCTTAGCATCGAAGCGGGAGGGGACTCGAGCGTGCTCGCCAATAACACGTTCGTCGACGCGCCAGCGGACTTCACAGCTGGCAGCGGTATCTCGTGGCAAAACAACGTCATGTTCGGCTCGCGCGGCGGCATTCCTCTGGTCTTCACCGACCAACTTGCCAAGAGCAAGAACTTCCAGGCCAGAAACAATCTCTTCTATCCCTGGGCCACGGGCGACAGCACCGTCAGTTTTTCCGAGTGGAAATCCTCCACGGGCGAGACCGGCAGCTCTTCCGCCTTCTCTCTCGTCAACGCGAGTTGCTCGCTCGCCACGTACAACGACACGCTCGGCGGGGCAAAGGACACGCCGACCTTCTTCCAGACTGCGGCAACCCACCACGGCAAGTTCGACTACGATCCCAACTACGCTTCGGCCTCGGCCGTCAACTATATTCGCGCTTGCGTGGCCGTGGCGCCGTAGTGGGGGGCAGCGTGGCGTGCAGCCACGATGCTGGAAGAGACCGCTGGAGACTCCTACCCCAGAGCGTCAGGCATGGCGAGAAGTGCCTCACGCTCACGGCTATCTTCCTTCAACGCGCGAAGTCGCCGGGTGAGGGCCCCGGCGATGAGGAATGAGTAACAGCCCCACTGGCCGTTGGGTATGAGATCCAAGGCGAGTATGGCCAAAGTGAATGCAACCCCGGCCACGATCACCTTGTCCTTTTCGTCGCGGAACGAGGACAGACGCCGGCGCGCCAGGAGGATCGGGATGAGCAGTGGACCGAAGGTGGCGATGAAACCAACCAAGCCATTGACGCTGAGGCGGATGATCCAGTACCCGTCCAGGATGGAAACGCCCTTTCCCAGACCATCGTGAATGACATTGCGGCCGTATTCTCCCCATCCGAAGAAGATGCGTGAGCGTGCCCTGGCCAGAAGGGCGTCCTCATTGACGAAGCGAAATGCCAGCGATTCCGTGCGCTCGGCCCCCACGACCCCGGCCGCATCGAGGACACCCTTCACCGGGAAGATGCCGGACAGCCGCAAGAGGGGATAGAGCACGGTGATCCAAGCCAGGACGGCAGCGACGAGCAATTGACGCTTGGGTTTCGCCAGGGCAAGCAGTGGCACCCCGGCCAAGGCGAAGATGATGGCGCCCGTGCTCTTGCACGCCACGAGAACGATGAACTGGGTCCAGGCCAAAAAGCGCGTCGACAATCCGACGAGGGTGCGACGGAACTTCACCAGGATGACCAAGAAGAACGTGGCGGTCAGGAAGAATCGCGCGACGGCGAGGCCATGTGGCATGAAGATCATGGGGCGGTAGCCGCCCCAGCGAATCGTCTGATCGAAAGCAGATTGACCGTAACCGTAGATCCAGCGATGCCATTGCGGGCTGAGGCGGAGCTCGACCAGCGCGAATGGGATGTAAACCAGTCCCGCGATAGCCAGCCCGGACACCAGCTTCTCGAAATCATCGCTCTTTCGAAAGAGCGCGTAGGCCACATAGAAGGGCACGAAGGATCCCACGAAATTGGAGAGGCCCATGGCCAAGCCATCCTTGATGGTCAAGCCCGGGACGAACACCTCCCCAGCGTCCCCGAAAACCAGTGAATCACCGTTGGTGAAGCCGGTGATCACCGCGCCGACGATCAGGAGCAGAGCGAGCAGCGTGATCCATCGCTCCTTGGGGAGTTTCGTGACGCGCCCAGGACAACGCATGAGGCAGGCGACCAGAATGCACAAACAGGGGAGATTGTGCTTGTCGAAGATGGGCATGAAGGGAAGCTTGAAACTGGCGCCTTCCGGCAGAAACATCTCGCCTCCGAGGGCGACGATCAGCGCCGCGGGCACGGGACGCACGACGAAGAAGATGCCCACCGAAATCGGGATCGAGAGCGCGAGTACGACTTGTGCGAAGGTGCTGGTCACGACGGCGACAGGGAGCAGCTCTTCTTACCACCTTTTGCGCGTTCGATGGCGCCAGAGAAGCAGGCCGAGGGGGATCAAGATGCCTCCTGCGAAACTCAAGCGGGCTGGGCGAGGACGCCTGCCGCGGCGGCAACCGCAACCTGCGGATTGCGCACGCACGTGGCCTTCCCTGCCGTCACGACGATCCGTCTCGGCGGGCGCCTGACGGAACCCTGCTTCGGGCGCGCTTGTACCGGCGCCAACCAACGTGGCGAGGCCATAGCCGGGAATCTTCACCGTGGCCTGGCCGGTCATGACCGGAACCGTGGAGGGTTGCCAGTAGCTGTCCTGTGACGAGGTCCACGCGTCCATGCGCCGGGTGGCGTGCGCCACGGGAAGGGAGCGCAGCGCCACGGTTTGGACGGTTGGCGTGGGATTGATGAGCACCACGGTCAAAAGCGATGTCCTCGGATGCAGGTAGGCGCTCGCGAGCACGGCGCTGTTTCCACTGACCTGCGCTTCCAGCCGCCGAGCACCCGGTCGAATGTAGCGGAAGAAGTGTTTCGCCGCCACGTACTTTGGGGAATTCTCACGGGCCCGCGCATCGGTCAGCGCGCCGGGCGTTCCCTCCTTCCCTTCCGAAAGCTGCCAGTAGAGCCAGGCGCTCTCGTATCCGGCTGTCAGCGCGTGGTGGATCTTGAGTGCGATGGCCAATGCCCCTCGATTGGGGAAGCCATGCGCGGGCGCGATCCAGACGTGCTCCTCGCCGGAGCCTTCCGTCATCCAGGATTTTCGGCCATAGCTGCGAAAGCCGGCTACGGTGTCGGGCAGACCGCGAGCCGGCCGCTCGGTCCAGCCTTCGCTCCAGTAGCGCCAGAGCTCGGCGCTGGCGCCGGCGGCGCTGACGCCATCCGGGGCGTAGCCATGGATGGCGAAAAAGCCGAGAGCACCCGCAGCCTCCGGGTCGGCGGCCACGGCTTGCAGATAGGCCAAGTTCTTGTCCGTCGGGTTTGTCCTATCGCCGAGTTGCCACAGCCCGTAGGCATCACCCAGCAGGTCTTCCGGACCCATGATCAGAATATCCCTCAGATCGGGATAGCGATCGAGCTCGCGGCGCACCGCTTTGAGGGCAGCGACATAATCCCGCGCCCGCGGGTAGGTGCAGCTGTTGTAGAACTCCTCGAAGTTCAGTTCGTTCTGTATGCTGATGGCATAGAAGTGGACTTTGTAGGTCCGCTGGAATCCCCGCAGCTCGGCGGCCACGCCGCGCGCCAGTTGTACGAGGGCGCTCGTGGGACCTCGACCGCCGAGGGCGCTGTCGTCGAATTCGGCACGCGGGATCCCGGAGCTGTCGAAGCGTCCGCCGGCGAAATTTCCCGCCCAGATGAAGGGCCAGGGCGTGCCCGCGCGCGGAAGGTTCGGCGCGCCCTGGTTCCGGATGGTGTTACCCGAGGAGAGCTTGAGCCAGGGAGCCGGGGACCACAGAGAACCCACGAGCTTGAAATCCCCGAGTTGGGCTCTCTTGGCTTCACCGAGGACAGCCAGTTCCCCGGCGGTTTTCCACGCCGGGTGCGCGAAGTCGAAGTCACGCAGGTTCTTTTCGATGTCGGGGCCCATGACGGCGATGGGTGCACGGCGGCCGGCGAAGAGACGGCTGTAGTCCCACGGCCCGGTGTAGGTGCGGACGTTGTTGCCATCGGGGCCAGGCAAGGCCGGCGAGCCATGCATCCACGGTGAGTTGTACTCGAAGTCGGCGTAGGGTGCTGCGAAGCGGGGGGTGAGATCGACCCGCAGGATGGAGCAGGCGAGATCGTCGAAAAAGAGCCTGCGGAACCAAGCGCTATCCGCGTCCGTACCATAAAGGCAGGTGCCAAAGCCATCGATGGCTTGCCTGGGTTGCGAGAGCATGATGCGCACTTCGGTCGGGTCGGCGTGGCCCGCGCAGGAAGCTGGCAGCAGCAGCAGGGGAGTGAGACGCGCGAGCGACTTGCCGCTCACCATGCCCTGCTTTCCTCGCCGTGGGTGCCCATTCTCGAGTCGCAAGTGAGGCGTCCGGGACGGTTGGGGAGGGATCCTGCGCGGGTCATGGGAATGAAGACGGTTCGCTCCTGAGCTGAAGTATCCGCGCCGCTCGTCTTTTGGCAACCTGGACCGGCGGCGGGCTTGACTTCGGCCACGCACCTGGTTATTGCCCTGGGTGGGGCAGCGACCGAGATGAGCGATCCGAGCTATATCGTCTTCGGCAGTCCGTCGATCGATCGCGAAGCCATCGAGGCCGTCGCGCGAACCATGGAAACCTGTTGGATAGGTACCGGGCCGCGTGTGCACGAGTTCGAGTCCGCGTTCGCTCGCTATGTGGGCGTGACGTATGCGCTGGCCACCTCGTCTTGCACGGCGGCCCTGCATTTGGCCATGGTGGCATCGGGCGTGGGCGCGGGCGACGAGGTGATCACGACGCCGATGACCTTCTGCGCGACCGCGAACGCGATCATTCACACCGGAGCCACGCCCGTCTTCGTCGATTGCGAGAAGGGCACGATGAACATCGATCCCTCCGCCATCGAGGCCGCCGTCACGCCGCGGACCAGGGCGATCTTGCCGGTACATTTCGCCGGTCGTCCCGCCGACATGGACGCCATTTTGGCCATCGCTCGGCGCCACGACTTGCTCGTCATCGAGGATGCCGCGCACGCCATCGAGAGTCGCTACCGGGGCCGCAAGGTGGGGGCCATCGGCCATCTCACGTGCTTCAGTTTCTATGTGACCAAAAACATGACGACCGGCGAGGGCGGCATGGTCACGACCAACGACGCCTCGTTGGCGGAAAAGATCCGCATTCTCTCGCTCCATGGACTATCGGCGGACGCTTGGAATCGCTTTTCCGACAAGGGCTACCGGCACTACGACGTGGTGTGCCCAGGTTTCAAGTACAACCTCACCGATGTTGCGGCCAGCCTGGGACTGGTACAGCTACCCAAGCTAGGTGGCTGGCTCGCGCGGCGCGAGGATCTATGGAGGCAGTACGACGAGGCGCTGGCGGGGCTGCCGCTTCGGACGCCGGCCCTGCCCGATCCGGACACCGTCCACGCGAGGCACCTTTACACCGTGCTGGTCGAGGAGAAAGCCCGGATCGGCAGGGATGAATTCATGACCGAATTGCACAAGCGTGGGATCGGAACCGGCGTGCACTACCGCGCGCTTCACACCCACCCCTACTATCGCGATCGCTGGGCGTTTCGCCCGGAGCAATTCCCGAACGCGCATGCCATCGGTCAGCGCACGGTTTCCCTCCCGCTGACGCCGAAACTCACCGACCTGGAGGCACACCGGATCGTCGAGGCCGTGCGCGAGGTTCTCGGCTAGGCTGAGGCTCTTGGCTAGTCTAATGATAATCTCGGACATCCTATCGGCGTGAAGGTCCCGAAACCTGGTGATAGACAACATGGCCCGATCCCGTGAACTTGCCCCCTGGAAGTGGCTGGCAGCCGCCCTCGTAGCCATTGGCACGCTTTCGCGACTGCTGCCTTTGCTGGACCTGAAGGGTCGGCTCTTGCAACAGTTCCCGACCGAGGACGGCTATCTGATGATGACCATCGCGCGCAACCTTGCCCTGGGCCACGGGATGAGCACGGCCGCGGGATGGATTCCCACCAATGGCACCCAGCCGGGCTTCAATCTGACGGAGGCGCTGTGTTTCTGGCTGGTGAACGGAAACCGTCGCGCGGGCGTCTTGATCATCGAACTGCTCCAATGCGCGATCGCCGTGCTCGCGGCATGGTCGATCTTCGCGCTGGGCAAGCGCATCCTGCGCGAACGAAGCTGGGGCAGGGAGGCGGCCGCGCTGGCGGCCGCCCTGTGGTACGCCAGCAGCAATGCCGTGCCCCACACCATGAATTGTCTCGAAACCGGCGCCTACGTGCTCCTCGTTCTGACCAGCGTGCGCATCTGGCTCGCGTCCTGGGAGAAGGCGCGCGATCGTGAGACCCCGCAGCTCGCCCGCGCCATCGCGGCCGGGGCGGTCCTGGGGGTAACCTTCTGGTTCCGGATCGACGCTGTCTTCCTCATCGGCGCCCTGACCTTCACGCATGTTGCGTGGTCGTGGCGTGGCGACCGGCCGCACTTGCGCTCGCGCTTGCTCGAATCCACAGTCGCCGGCGTGGTGTCGGTGGCCATGGCTGCGCCGTGGCTCCTCCACAATCGGATTCGCTTTGGCCACTTCATCCCTGTCAGCGGGTTGGCCGAGTCCGTCAGATTGGGATGGTTCGGCAACACGGCGCTCTTGCCCGCCGCCCTGTTCCGATTGGTGACCGTTGTGGTGCCAATTCCGCACCGGCTCAACGCCCGTGCGCCAGTCATTCTCTTTTGCGGCGTCGCCGTGATGGCTTGGATCTTTCTCGCCCTGCGCGCGGCGAAAGGCGCGAGCAGCCGCGAGCGCTGGCTCATGGCGGTTGGCTCGGTTCTTCTTGGCGCGCTTTCGGTCTACTATGGCATCGCCTTCGGCGCCGGGCATTTCATCGACCGGTATCTCTTTCCAGCCTCCCCCTTCATCGCGCTATTGAGCGTGAGCATGGTGCTGGCCGTCGTCTCGGCGATCCGCGAGGCGAAGCTCGCGCGCGTAGGGCTATTCGCGACGGGGCTTCTTCTCCTCGTGAACGCTATGGCGCTGAACGTTCGCCTTTACCGGGAGGGGGCGCATCACATGCACTTTCAGGTCGTGGAGTGGGCTGAACGCAACATTTCTCCCCAGACCTGGGTGGCCGCGATTCAGACCGGCACCCTGGGCTTCTTTCACGACCGGACGGTGAACCTCGATGGCAAGGTGAACCCCGAAGCGCTGGCCATGCGCTTGGACGGGAATCGTGTGCCGCAATACGTGGTCGAAAGCCGTTGGGGCGGGCAGCACCAGACCATCGACTATCTTCTGGATTGGCAAGGCATGGCGGTCTGGCAGTCCATTCCGGCAATCCGATCGAATTTCGACCTCATCGTGAATGACGCAAAACTGAATCTGGCGGTCTTTCGCAGAAAGAGCACCACCGAGCAGGATGCGCGCCGGCTGCCTTGACCTTCCTCGATGCATGCGATCTGTGCCATGGACCGACCGCGAAAAGACGATGGCCTCGTCCAGCCGAGTCCGACACATCGGCGTGGCGAGGACGTCCGGATTGCTGCTATATGACTGTCGACTATCGAACTTCATGTCGCGAGCCGTGGCGGAGACACTCTTGACCAGGGCGGCGCTATGCCCGCGTCGGCGTCCTCCCGCCGGGGGCGGCTCTGCCGGAGGCCCTTGGGTCATGCCGAGCGCCTCGGGCAACCACAGGGAGGGCGGCCGTGAGCGATAGCGATGCGATGGATGCCGGCCCAGGCGAGCCGGCTTCGCTGCCGGGCGTGAAGGCGCGCACTCTCCGCGGCGCCTTCTGGACGGTCATGAACCAAGGCACCTCGCAGGTGCTGCGTTTTGGCAGCAACGTCGTCCTCACGCGGTTCCTGCTGCCGGAAGCCTTTGGCCTCATGTCGTTGGTCTGGGTCTTCATCATGGGCCTGGAAATGCTTTCGGATGTTGGGGTCGGGCCGGCCATCATTCGCAGCGAGCGTGGCGACGATCATTCGCTGCTCGACACGGCCTGGACGGTGCAAATCATCCGCGGCTTCATTCTCTTTGCGCTGTCAGCGCTGGTGTCTTGGCCGGCGGCACGGTTTTACAGGGATCCGCGTCTCGTGTGGCTCATCACGGTGGCTGGGCTAGGCATCGCCGTACGCGGGTTCACCCCCACGCGCGTTCACACCCTCAACCGAAAGGTCCTGCTTGGCCGACTGACCGCGTTGGACCTGTCTGGTCAGGTGACCACCATCGGATTGATGATCCTGGGGGCCTGGATCTACCGGTCGGTGTGGGCGCTGTTGATTGGAACCCTGGCAGGCGACGTGGTTCGCGTGTCCCTCAGCTACCGGATACTACCAGGCCACAAGCATCGGTTGCTCATCGACAAGGAATCAGTACGGGAAATCGTGCACGTGGGACGCTGGATCGTTGTCAGCACGGCACTCACCTACGCGGTGGGATACCTTGACCGCATGGTCATCGGCCGCATGCTCTCCATCCGGGAACTGGGCATCTACGCCATTGCATTCCAGATCGTCCAGGGCATGATGGGGTTCGGCGGCGCCCTGTCGGGGCGCGTGCTCTTCCCGATTCTTGCGGAAACCCTCCGGGAGAGGCCAGCGTTGCTGCGCCAGCGCCTGCGTCGGGTTCGCCTGATGTGGATCCTTCCGACGGTGGCGGGTCTCCTCGTCTTCTGTTTCGTCGGGGGCTGGTTCGTCCGGCTGGTGTACAAGCCCAATTACTACGACGCAGGCTGGATGCTGCGCATTCTCGCCGCGGGCTCCGTGGCCACCGTGATAAACCAGTCCGCAGGCGTGGTGTGGCCGACCCTGGGCGAATTCAGGACCATCGTGGTCGTGATGGTCGCCCAGATCGCCATCTCACTCGCCTGCATGTTCATTGGTTTTGCCCTCTACGGCACGGTGGGATTCGTCGTGGGCGTGGCCAGCGTGGGGATCTTGCTCTACCCCTTGCAGTCCATTCTCATCGCGCGACGGAAACTCTGGCAGCCCGAGGTCGATCTTCCAGTCCTGGCGTTGGCCGCGTTGATCATTGCGATCAGCGCGCTCGTCGGATAGTGCCGACGCCTCTACTCGCTCTTCGATCGGTGTGGCCGCAGACCCTTGACCGCCAGGCCGAGGCCGGCCGCGATCATGGCGAGCATGATGAGCGTGTTCATGAGGGTCGTGCCCTGGAAGTAGATGTCCAGGTTGACGAGGATGCCGGCCAGAATGAAGAGCAGGCCGCCTACCGACAGAAACCAGCCAAGCACGGACCTGCCGTTCACGAAGAGAATCCCGATGCCGAACAGGAGTGGGATGAGGGTGATGCCGAAGCTCCGTCCCGTACCGCCGAGGCCCAAGAAGTTCCAGTACGAGGAATGAACCTGCACGTGGGAAAACAGGAGGTAGAACCCGACGGCCGCCACCGCGAGGCCGATGAAGAACTCGCCCACACCGCCAGGGGTGCCGCCGGCACCCTCGAACTTGCGTTGGGTCTTGCCGCCGAAGCTTGCGCCGCTGTCGCTCATGGCCTGGGATTGTACACCGCATGCCGCCACTTGGACAAAGGCGTGCGCGTGGCAAGTGCTCGGAAATACAGGACCGCCATGGTCCTTGTTTCCGGACCGATGGCGAAGCGTCCACGAATGTTTACAAATTCGATCCGGCACTCGAAACCAATCCCAGGTCACAATGACGGGTGTCTAGAGGAAAGGAGGTCAAACACGATGCGAGCGCCAGAGACGTTCATGGGAACTGAATCGGCCGCGCCGGACGGGACCGATGGGTGTGGCCCCGGTGGGGGAAGCGGCCCGGCATCCCCGGATCGTCCTCGCCCTCGCGATCACCGTGCGTGCCACAGATGGCGTGCCGCCCAGTCGCTAGGCACGGGCGGCCGACCAGGAAAGGAGAATTCATCTTAAGCGAGAGCGCGTGCAGCGGCGATCGCGCTACTGCACTTGTCCCAGTGCGAATTTCAGGTAATCCCCTTCGGGGAACACGGACAGTGTGGGGTGGTCCAGGCCGGCGCCGGAGTACTGCGCGAGCAGGAACCGGCGTCCGGCCTGGTGGACACCCGATTTGACCAGGGCAAGGAACAAGTCTCTCGGCACGTGGCTCGAACAAGATGCCGCGCATAGCATGCCACCAGGTTTCACGACCTGCGCGGCCAAACAATGGAGACGCAGGTAGGTCCGGCGAGCGGCCGCCACGCTGCCTTGCGAGGGGGCGAAGCTCGGCGGGTCGGAAACCACGATGTCCCAGGCTTCGTGTCGTGAAATGGCCTCTTGCAGGAAGTCGAAGGCGTCAGCGGCGTGGAAGCCGGCCCGAGCGAGATCGAGCCCATTGATGCCGAAGTTACGTCGCGCGGCCGTCAAGGCCGGACGGGCGATGTCCACGGTGTCCGTGCGGATTGCCCCGGCACACGCGGCGTGGATGGAAAAACCGCCCGTGTAGCCAAACAGGTTGAGCATGGACTTGCCCCGCGCCAGCTTGGCCACGGCCAGGCGGTTGTCGCGCTGGTCGAGAAAGAGGCCCCCCTTTTGACCGCGGCCCACGTCGACGATGAAGCGCACGCCGTGTTCCCGGATTTCGACCTCCTCGCTGTGCTGGGTGCGGAGCTCGCGGTCAATGACCTTGCGCACGGGCAAGTCCTCGGCACAGCTCGAAAGCAAGGTAGGCAAATCCGCGTAGAAGGCGCGGCTGCCTTCCCCGTCGTAGCGCACGGAAAGGATGTCCGCGTAGACATCGACGTGGATGCCGGGCAGGCGGTCAGCTTCTCCGTGGACCCAGCGGAATGCGTTGGTGGTTTCCAGGTCCAGGCGGGCGCGACGCATGGCAAGGGCCGCGCTCAGCCGTTGGCGCACGAGCCCGGCCTGGTCCGCGATGGGATCGAGATCGACGACGCGAACCGCAATGGGGCCGCGGGCGTCCCAGTATCCGAACGCCACCTCGCGGCCCCGCTTGTCCACCACATGCACCAGCTCCCCCGGCGCAAGATCGAGGCGATTCTCGATGGCCTCGCGAAATACCCATGGGTGACCCTGTCGCAGCGTACGACCCAGATCTTTTCTCAAGCGCAAGGCCGCCGGAACACGCATGACCTCATTGCAGCATACGCCTGCCTGCTCGTTCGCGCACGGAAGGAACACCGCGGAGAAGAGCGGCCGGGGGGACCGTGGCACGTGCCTTGGGCCGGACAACTTGGCGAGTGGAATAGCCGCGGTGCCGCCAGAGTTGAAATCCTGTGATAGACGTAGTCGTCTGTCTCGCCATAGGACGACCGAGTGACAAATCCCGAAAGCCAATCAACCATGAGTGCCCCCGCGCCTTCGGGCGTCGCGAGCTTTTTCGAGCGGCTGAGCGAACGGCAGATGACCCTGCTGGTCATCGCCGTAGGCCTGCTGCTCTACATCCCTCTTGCCGGTACCTACGGCCTCTGGGATCCCTGGGAAACCCACTACTCGGAAGTGGCTCGCCAAATGACGAAACGGGGCGACTTCATCAGCCTGTGGTGGCCCGGCTCACCGCGCGACGCGGAGGTGTTCTGGTCCAAGCCGGTCCTCTCCTTCTGGCTGATGAGCATCGCCATGCACATCGCGCGCATCGGTCTGCCCGGCAACCCTCCGGGCGAGATGGCGCTGCTGTCGCGTACGGAATGGGCCGTGCGAATTCCGTTTTGTCTGTTCGGCGTGCTGGCCATGTGGGGCATCTACATGGTCGTGTCGCGCTTCATTTCACGGCGCGCCGGGTTCCTCTCCGCGCTGATCATGGCGACCAGCCCCATGTTCTCCCTCATTGCCCGACAGGCCATGACCGACATGGCCTTCGTCGGTCCCATGACCATGGCCCTGGCCCTGGGTACCATCGCGCTACTGGATGATCGAGACGAAGTGTTGCCTCGCCGTGGCCGCGGGTTTTGGAGCTACCCCCACCATGCGTCGTTCTACACCACGGTCGGGGTGTTCCTCGTCTTGATGGTACCCCAGCTGATCATCGATTCCGTCCAGCTCAAGGTGAAGGTTCCCTACGGGGGGCGTGAAATCCTCATGTACGGCGCGATCGCGATGATTCCGTACTACCTTGGATCGCTGCTCGTGTTGTGGTTTTGCATGCGGGCGCGCTACCGAGCGCCGCTGTATCTCTACCTCGCGGCCATGCTGTGCGGGGTCGCGGTGCTGGCCAAGGGGCTGGCCGGGGCCGGGCTGCCCATCATCATCTTCTTCGCCTATCTGCTTTTCACCTGGAACTGGAGGAGCCTGAAGCGTGCGCAGCTTCTGCCTGCGGTCGTGGTCTCGATCTTGGTCATGGTCGTCGTGGCGGCACCCTGGCACCACGCCATGATCATCCGCCACGGCTGGGCCTTCTGGAACGAGCTGTTCGGCGACAACCACTGGCGCCGCATGATGCTCGGCCGGCACGGGGACCGTGGCACTTTCGAGTACTTCCTGCGCGAGCTGGGGTACGGCGTTCTGCCCTGGGTGGCGCTGGCGCCCGCGGCGCTCGCGTGGGTGGTCATGCGCAAGGTGGACGACCAGCGCAAGCAGGCGGTGTACTGGCTGGGCGCGATCTGGTTCGTCGCCGGCTACGCCCTGGTTTCGCTCTCCATGACCAAGTTTCACCACTACGTCATGCCCGCGATCCCGGGCCTGGCGATCGTGATCGGCTGTTTCCTCGACGACCTTCTCGAACGGGGGGTCGTTCGCCGCGGCTTGCTGGCTGCCCTGATCGGAGTGCCCCTGCTGGGCGTGATCCTCGCCGACCTGATCCACGCCCGCAACGCCGCGCAGGTGTTCCTGTGGCTCTTCAGCTACGACTACGTCTACAGCCCGAACGGCAGGCCCTGGCCGGACAGCCTAGACTTTCGCGTGCCGCTCGCGGTGATGACAGGGCTCATCGCACTTAGCACGCTAGCCCTGGGATGGAAGAGGCTGCTGCGTCCCGCAGTCCTCGGACTGTGCGTGATGTCCGTCGTTTTTACCTACTTTCTCCTCGACGTGTACATGCGCGACGTGGCGCCCTTCTGGTCGCAAAAGGAAACCCTGGCCGAATACTACCGACATCGCGGCTCGCCCGAAGAGAAGCTTCTCGCGTATTCCATGTATTGGAGGGGCGAAACTTTCTACTCCGAAAACGAGATCTATGAGGGGCCCAAGGAAGATCGCACCGTGTTCGACCAGGAGGGCGCCGACGAGCAGATGAAGGCGTGGATCGCGAGCCATCGCGGACGGCGCATCTTCATCATCTACGAGCGTGGCCGACAGAATCACGTGCAGCAACTGCTGCCGGCGGAAGATCGCGCGAGCTTCAAGGTCATCTACGCAAAGAACAACAAGTTCTCCCTCGCCGAGGCCAAGATCTGATTGGGTTGAAGTTGGCGGGTCGTGAGGGAAGGGCACAGGGGCATGGCTTGATGTAACCTTGGCGCCAAGGAGACCCATGATGACTGGAATGCGCGCCCTTCGGACCACCGTCCTTGTCGGTTGTTCTCTGCTCTTTGCCTGCTCGAAGGTCAATCTGGGAGGCGGTGGCAATCCCGACTCCGGCACCCTCTCCACCGGCGCCGAGGTAGGCGAGGATTGCCAGACCTCGAGCGCGTGTCGCGTCGGTCTCGCTTGCGACAGCGTCAGCAAGAAGTGCATACCCAGTGGCAGCGTGATCGAGGGGGGCGCCTGCAAGCTTTCCGGCGAATGCATCGCCGGAAATTATTGCACCCAGCAAGGCGCCTGCGCGCCTTCGGGAGCCGCCGCCGCGGGCGCCGTTTGTTCCAGCGAGGGTGACTGTGCCTCCGGCCTGCTGTGTGCGCAGGCCGGCTTCACGGGGGTTTGTCAGACGCCGGGCGTGGTCACCTTCGGCCATGGCTGCGTGCAGACCGCGGATTGCATGGCCGGGCTTTTGTGCATAGGCGGCGTCTGCACCAAGGCGATCCTGAGCCCGTGGGCCGGGGTTACGTGCAGCGATGTCGAAGACACCGTCGCGAAGATCTACTTCCACGTTCCGCGCGCCACCGATCCCGCCACCAGTACCGACTTCTACCGATTGCCATTTCCCAACGACATTCGCCTCAAGAACGGCAAGGTCAGCTTGAACGGACACCCGCGGCCCGGTCCACGCATCCTCCCCTTCGACCTCGTGGATCGCTACATCACGGCCATCGAGGCAGAATCGGCGGGATTCGCCGCCAACCCGACGATCATTCTGCGGCTTTCGCGGCAATTCAACCTGGCGACGTTTCCCGGCGATTGTGGCGTCAGCCTCGTGGACATCACGCCGACCTCACCCACCTATGGCCGTGGCGAGGGTCTCACGTGCGATGCCAACAATGGCGACACCCGCTACATCTGTGGTCCATTCATGCGGGTGAGAACCGGCCTTGGCAGCCCGCTTCGGCCGGGCACGACCTACGCCTTGCTGGTCAGAAAGGCCATCACCGATGTCCTCGGGAACCCGTTCGGGGCGGACGACGATTTCGCGGCCATGTTGGCCGTAGCACCGCCGACGGATCCGGATCTGGCAGCAGCGTACGCCGCCTACTTGCCGCTACGGAATTACGTCGCGGCCGGCAAGGTCGCCGCGGCAGATCTCGCCTCGGCCGCGGTCTTCACCGTCGAGAAGTACGAGGATCCCATGGCCGCCATCGACGCCACGATCGCTGCGTCCGCGCCGCCTCCGATCGAGGGCATGGTTCGCTGCGGGGATCCCGGCGTCCTCTCTCCCTGTGATGACGGCCTGACTGGCGTCGACCACGTACGCGGCTGCCTGCCCGGGGATTCGACCAGCGCCAGCTTCGACACCTACCAGGGAACCTTCGGTCTGCCGGTGTTCCAGCAAGGTACGCCGCCGTACCTCACCCCGAGCGATGGCGGCAACATCGTCTACGATGCCACCACCGGTGCGGCCAACATCCAGTCGATCCAGAAGGTCTGTTTCGCGCTCACGGTACCCAAGGGGGTTGCGCCGGCTTCCGGTTGGCCGCTCGTGCTCTACGGCCACGGCACCGGGGGATCGTACCGCTCCATCATCGATCTCGGGCTGTCCGCCGACCTGGCGACCGGCGCGGCCCCGGCAGGCCTCGGTGCCGGGATCGATGGCGGTGCCAGCGCGACGCCTGTCCCCATGGCCATGCTTGGCTTCGACGGCGTCTTGCATGGAACGCGCAACGGCGGCTCGACCAAGCCGGTGGGGGAGCTGGTCTACAACTTCCTCAACCCGGTCGCCGCGCGCGACAACGCCCTGCAAGCCGCCGCCGATTTGCTATCTATTCCGTACAGCCTGGGCGGATTCGCCGCCAAGGGCATCGTCCTCGACGGCAATCGCTTGGCGCTCTATGGCCACTCACAGGGGGGTAACGGCGCCTCGCTGGTCGCCGCGCGGCAGTCCAGCTACGGCACCATCGTCATGTCGGGCACGGGGGGAATGCTCACCTACACCCTGCTTGGCAAGACCCAACCGTTCGACATCCCCGCGGTTCTGCCCTACCTGCTCGGCGAACCCGGACCCGCGGCCCTCGACGCCGGTCACCCGGTGCTGGCCCTCATGCAGATGTTCTTCGAGCGCTCGGACTCGGTGAACTTCGCTCGGCGGATGCTTCGCGAGCCGCTCCCCACCATGACGGCCCATCACATCCTGCACGTGTATGGCACCAACGACAGCTACGCCGTGGTCACAACCCAACAGGCCTATGCGCTGGCCGCCGGCTTTCAGGTTGCGCCCCCCATCCTCGACAACTTCGGCCTCGTCCCCGTCACGACGCCGCCACCGGTGAGCGACAACGCGTTCTTCGGATCCTATGGGAAGCTGACCGCGGTCGAAATCCAGTACCAGCCCGATGCAAGCTACGACGGTCACTTCGTGTCCACCATGAACCCGGGCGCGCGCGCGGCGATTCAGCAGATGCTGGTCACGTTCGCTCGCGACGGCATCCCGAGCGTGTCACCGTAGCCACTACGGCTTGGAGATGGTGAGCGGGACAGAAACCTCGGGTGGGTAGGCCGACACGTTCGCCGTGGATCTTCCGGTCTGGACGACCGCGCTGTCGTTGTCCAGGGCATTGACCACGAAGGTCAGCGAGCCACTGGTGCGCGAGGAGCTGTAGCTGAAGACCCCGACGTGCGCGGGGGTGAGGCCAGCGGCACAGCCCTGTTTCGCATAGTAGGTGCCGTCGGGGTTCGTGCCGAGCTCGGATGCGAGCTGATAGTTATCCAAGACCAGAACGTTATTTTCATCCGTGATAGTCATCGTGCATAGCTCGATGTTGTTACGCGGCGAGGTCGTGGAGGTGATATCGACTTTGAAGATTGCGTAGTTCGGACCGCAGGCGGTCATGCCGAGCGCAGCACCAGCCAGGAGCGCTGCTGCCAAGAGTCCTCGCGAAAGTAGCGTGAAAAGGCGCATGGCTATCTCCCGTCTCCAACGCAACCCAGGGAATACGGAGGACTGGCACTCGGACTGCACCCCGGTGCCTTCTTTTGCAAGGGAATCACCGACAGCGCAACCACGGCTCCGGCGACACCGATGGCCGTGGCCCAGAACCACCACTCCTGATAGACCGGATTGACGATGGGTTTCTTTTCGGGCTTCTTGCCCAGATCCTTCACACCTTCCGGAACCGACGTGCTGTCGTCCGTCACGATGGTTGGGTCCTTGTATTCCGAATCGCCCTCGTCATCGTCGGCCAACGCGGGCTGGACGACTGCGAAGAATAGCGTCGCGATGACGCTTAGACTGATCACCCGAGCCAGAAATTTTGTGCGCGTCATGTCGGAAAGCATATTAACCACACGTCGCAGGCGGAGGGAAGAGGGGAGAACAGAGGAATTCCAACCGCGTAAAAGTGGCCTCAGGGTGAGAGTTCCGTCAAACGAAGTTCGATACAGCGATGCGCCATCTATGGGAGACGGTTCGGCTCGTGTCTTCATTGGTGGCAGAGAAGGTGATGCGACGTGAGAAGAGCCGACGAGAGATCCCTGGTTTCCGTGAGCCGTGCGCTCTCTCGGAGCGTCGGTCGGCTCGCCTTTGCGGAGCCGGTCGCCTACGTCTACAACCCGCTCGACTACGCCCGAGCCCTGCACGAGGACTACCTGGTCCGGTACGGCAAGGGACCAAAGGACGTGGTCATGCTTGGCATGAACCCGGGGCCGTTCGGCATGGCGCAGACCGGAATTCCGTTTGGGGACGTCACCATGGTGAGGGATTTCCTGGGGCTCGGTCGCGCGGTCGGCCGCCCCGACCGCGAACACCCGAAGCGCGGGGTGGAAGGCATGGCGTGCGCGCGCGCCGAGGTGAGCGGCACGCGCCTATGGGGCTGGGCACGTGACGAGTTCGGCACCGCCAAACGCTTCTTCGCGCGTTTCTTCGTCGCGAACTACTGCCCGTTGGCATTTATGTCGTCCTCCGCCCGCAATCTGACGCCGGACAAATTGTCCGCAAAGGAGCGAGGCGCGCTTTTCGCACCTTGCGACCAGGCATTGCGCGACACGGTCGCCATCCTGGGTCCGCGATTCGTGGTGGGGATTGGCGCGTTCGCCACACTTCGCGCACGCCTCGCGCTCGCCGACACCGGCGTTGCCGTCGGCACCATCTTGCATCCTAGTCCAGCCAGTCCCATCGCCAACCGCGGTTGGGCCGCCCAGGCCCGACGACAGCTCGCCGCCTTGGGGATCGAGATGGGGTAGGAGGTGTTGCCGCCACGGCCGACCAGGCGTCGTGCGGGCGCGAGCCGATCGGGACATGTCGCTTGCGCTTCTCGCCGCGATCGCCATGATAGGGTGCCTACTTCGCCTCCTACCACCGAGAGTCCAGCATGGCGGATTTACGCAAGCTCAAGAACGATGCGTTGGATGCTGCCAGCAAGGGGAACTGGAGGAAGGCGGCTCGGTGCTACGCGAATCTGGAAAAGGATGAGCCGGCCGAGCCGGCGTGGGCGCTCAAGTTGGGCGAGAGCCTGCGCAAGTTGGGCAACGACGCCGAGGCCATCAAGGCGCTCGGTCGCGCCGTGGAGACCTACGCGAAAAACGATCTGCTGCTCAAGGCCATCGCGGTCTGCAAGATCATTCTCGGCATCAATCCCAGTCACTCTCACACCCAGGAGCTGCTGAGCTCCTTCTACGCCGCACAACGGAAACCCAGCGACCCCGGCGTTCCACTGCCCAAGCGTACCCCGACGCCGCCGTCGATCGCGCGGACGCCTGGCGCGCCCGTGCGGCGCCAGGCATCGACGGCGCCACCATCCACGCTTGCCCCGCCCCCACCCGATCGGTTCGCGGATTCCTCGACGGAGAAGGCGGGGCCGCGGCCGGATGCCGTGGCAGCGCCAGAGGCCCGGTCTTCCGCGCAGTCCACGGTCGCCACGGCGGCGCCGGTGGGGCCGACCTTGCGCCAACTTCGGCTTGCCGCCCTGGTGCCGGGATCGCGCCAATCGCAGCGGATTCCGGCGGTGGGTGGCGGCGCCGTCATGGAGATCCCCATCGACGAGGAATTCTCACTGGCAGCCGCATTCTCGAGCAGCCCGCACAAAGGCGCCGGTCGAAACACCATGGCGCGCTTCATCTTGCCCAAGACTCCCTTCTTTTCCGTGCTCTCGGCCGACCTTTTCCGCATGACGGTCGAACGCGTGCGACTGATACAACTCGCGGCGGGCGAGACGCTGTTCTCCAAAGGGGATCCCGGCGATGCCCTGTACGTCGTTGCCTGGGGCGAAATCGCGGTGCTGGCCCCGCAAGAAATCGCGCGGCTTTCGGAGGGTGAATTCTTCGGTGAGATCGCGTTGCTGGCCGACCGGCCACGCACCGCCACCGTGCGTGCCACCGTCGACAGCAAGGTGCTGGCCATCGACCGCGCCCTCTTGCAAGATCTGGTTGCGAGCTCGCCCGAGGTGCTGAAGGTCCTGCTGCGGTTCCTGCGCGAGCGCCTCATCGCCACGCTGGCCGCGACCAGCCCCTTGTTCGCGCCTTTCACGCCACTCGAGCGCATCGGCCTGGCGGCTCGCTTCACCTTCCTCGAAATCGACGCGGGTCTGTGCATTGTCGAGGAAGGGGTGAAGTCGCCTGGGCTGTTCGTTCTGCTGGCTGGCGAGGCCATGGCGACGGCCGGCGGACGGATCGCGGCACAACTCGATTCAGGCGACGTATTCGGCGAAATCTCGCTCATCAACAACCAGCCCGCAACGGCCTCCGTGGTGACGCTTTCCAAGAGCTTCGTGCTCTACCTGCCGCGTGCCGACTTCTCGGAAATCATCATGACCCATCCCCAGGTGCTCGAGCACATCAGCTCCATGAGCGAGCCGCGATTGCGCGAGATCGGCCGGATTGACATGCTGTGACCTGGACCTTGGGCTGGGGAACCCGGGGAAAGGGCAAGCAATCCAGGCTATTCGGCTCGGGCAGGGTTGACTTTCCGCCGTGGCTGAAGTATTAGGAGCGCCCCGTGTCTACAGCAGCGCCGCGCCAACGTAAGACTGTTTCCGCCAACGAGTCGACCCCGCACTCCTGGTACATCGCCGACGTCCAGGGCAAGACTCTCGGGCGTGCGGCCGCGAAGATCGCCTCGGTCTTGCGCGGAAAGAACAAGGCCTTGTTCACCACGCACGCCGACGCCGGGGACTTCGTCGTCGTCGTCAACGCGGAGAAGGTTCGCCTGACGGGAAAGAAGTGGACCGACAAGCTGTACCGCGATCACTCGCTCTTCCCCGGCGGTCTGGCCGAGTACTCGGCCAAGCAGCTGGTCGAGCGTCACCCCACCGAGCTGGTCAAGCGTGCGGTGTGGGGCATGTTGCCCAAGGGGCCGCTCGGCCGCCGCATCTACAAAAAACTGAAGGTCTACGCGGGCACCGAGCACCCGCATGCCGCCCAGCAGCCCAAGCCGCTGGCCCTATCGTGAGATCCGGAGACGCCGCATGATCGATCCGCAGAAGAGCATCTATGCCACTGGCCGTCGCAAGCATGCGGTGGCGCGCGTCTGGATCCAGCCTGGCAATGGCAAGATTCAGATCAACGAGCGGACTCTCGAGGGCTACTTCGGCCGCGAAACCTCGCGCATGGTCTTTCGCCAGGCACTCGAGCTGACCGAAACCTCCGGGACCCTCGACATCTGCGCCACCGTGAAAGGTGGCGGGCTTTCCGGCCAAGCCGATGCCTTGAGGCACGGCATCTCGCGCGCCCTTTGCAAGTTCAACCCGGAATTGCGCCCGCCGCTCAAGAAGGCAGGCTACCTGACCCGCGACGCTCGCGCCAAGGAGCGCAAGAAGTACGGTCAGCGAGGTGCCCGAGCGCGCTTCCAGTTCTCGAAGCGGTAGGTGGTCCGGACTACGCGTCGATGCGCCAGTACCTGCCGCCGCCGCCCTCGCGGGCCATGTAACGGTACTCCACCAACCAGCGGCGAAGACGAGCGGTGTCGTCGCTGAACCTCGACAGGATCTCATTCACGCGCTTCTCGGGGTAGCGGACGCCGTGGGTGAATGCCGGTAGCACGTGGCGGAGCAGGACGCGGACCTTCTTTTCTTGCATGGGAAACGACTTGATGCGGCCCTCGGGCGTGGTGAAGGTGGCCAGCACCTTGCGATCGAAGGCGCCGAGATCCAGTTCGCTGGTGGGGCGCGTGGGTTCCGCTTGCGCCAGCAACTTCTTGGCCATGGCGGACAGCGCGCCGGTTTCGAGCGCGTAGAGGTTGTAGTAGCTCTCGGTGCGCGAAGCGACGAGACCCGCACGCGCCAGGCGCGCCAGGTGATGCGACACCGTCGAAACCCCGATGCCTAGCGCCTGCCCAAGTTGTTCCACGGTATGGGCCCGCTGGGACAGGAGCCCCACGATGCGCAGGCGATTCGGCTCGCCCAGGGCCTTGAAGAATTCCACCAGGTCTCGTTCGTTGCCTTCGCTGGTCATCTTGACTTTGTAGAAGTAATTCGATAAGTATAGAAATAGTTTTCGTCAGCGTCAAGAGGCCAGCGAACCATGGAAAGTCCGGGCAAGACGCGCGCCGAGATCAGGCGCGCCTACAAGGAAACCCCGCGCCAGGCCGGGATCTTCCAAATCAGGAACAACCGAACTGGCAAGGTGCTTCTCGGCAGCAGCACGAATCTGCACGGTCCGCTCAACAAGCATCGCTTCATGCTTTCCGTCGGGCGCCACGACAACGCGGTCTTGCAGAACGACTGGAACTCGTTCGGTGCGGATGCGTTTACCTTCGAGATCCTTGAGGTCGTGAAGCCAAGCGACGATCCTGCCTTCTGCCTGGAGGACGAGCTCACCCTTCTCGAACAGATCTGGCTGGAGAAGCTTCAGCCGTTTGGCGAGCGAGGCTACAACCAGGGCCCTCTCCGGCGGGACTAGAGCGCTGAACGGTTTGACTCCCGTCGTGAAATCGCGCATTTGCGTCGCGTCCCTTCGTTGCTCGTCGGTCAAATACGTCGAGTATTCTCCCTCCTCGCGCCTCGGGCCGCTCGCAACTGCGCAATTTCACTCGGTCCATCAAACCGTTCGGCGCTCTAGGTGGCTGGTGTTTTTCGTTTTCGGCAGGATTCGTGCCAGAAAAACCTGATCAATTCCGATCACTTACGAGGACGACTTTTCAGAAAATGGCGTTCGACACCAGCTACCTAGGTCGGCTCTTCGTCGCAGCAAGCGCGCGAGGATGAGCCCTGCGAGAGCCAGCAGCCAGCCGAAGTTCGAGATCAGCAGGCCCGCCATTTCCAGCCTGGGGGCAAAGGTCATCCTGATGGTGTGCGTGCCGGGGCCCACCGCAACCGCGCGCATGATGTGGTTGGCCCTCAGGATTTCCGCCGGATGCCCGTCCACGGTGGCCCGCCACGAAGGATTGAAGTTGTCCGACAGCACGACGAATCCGGCGCTCTCGCTGTGCGAGACCATCTCGACCAGGTTGTCCTCGTAGCGGGTGATGGGGACGGCCATGGGCTGCGTGCGCGTGGCCGCTGCCATCTGCGCCGGGCGTGGAACATCCTTCTCCAGGATCACGCGGTTCGCGAAATCGACCCGGGTGAAGGAACGCAAAGTGTCCAGCCGGGCCTGGCGGTCCGACACCCTGATGAAGTCCGCGACGAAGAAGGCGCGCGGGAAGGCCGAGGCGTTTTCGTACACCTGCAAATCACCGCTGAACACCAGTCGGAACCGTCGCGTGGCCGGCGCGATCGGTTTGGCGATGAGGATGTAGCGGACGTTCAGCGCGTCCAGAAGCGGCGATCCGATGCGATGAAAGAGGAGCGTGCGCTTGAATGTCTCGGGCACCGGATCGTGGGGATGCTCGGAGAGGAAGACATATTCTCCGTACGCGCGCCCGTAGAGGGTCGAGTAGCCGCCCGCATCCTCCAGGCCATAGGGAACGAAGGAGTTTGGCAACATCTGCCCACCGGTGAAGAGCAGGCGGAACTTCGTGGTGTCCCTCTTCAGGAAGCGAATCGAATCCGTCTCGGGGAAGGCCGAATGGCGTGGCGTGCGCGGGTTGTAGTTCCATGCGAACCCGGCGAGATCGGCGAAGAGCAAGACGACCAGACCCCCGGCGGGCACCAGCCTCCACCGGTGCGAGGCGATCAGCACCAGCGCCACGAGCGCGGCTGCGGACAGCGCCAGTAGCACCAGCGGTCTGCCCAGGGCGGGGCCGCCCCAGGCGAGAAAGTGGCGCATGAAATCCACGAACAACGCCTGGTGCGCGCTGGGGGGGGTGGCAACAAGCAGCCAAGTACGGGGCCGCTGGGCCGCGAAGGCCACGCCCAGCGCGAAGAGGACGATGGCGGCCGGGCCAGCGAGTTGGCCGAGACGTGGCGTGGGATTGACGAGCAACCGATGAAGGGCCAGAGCGGCCAGCCCGGAAAGACAGAAGCCGAAGAGAAAGAGTATGCGGCAGGGCGTGGATAGACTCATGCCGGGCACCAGCTTGGCCACGGGATAATAGAGGGCGGTGCCGGCGGCGAAGAGCAGGACCAGGAGCGCGGATAGGGCGAAGAAGCGCACCTGACGATCGCGTCGAATCCGCCCGAGGACGGTCGAGGCGAGGAGCAAGACGGGAATGCCCGCGTAGATGCATAGCTCGTTGAAGTTGTTGTAGGGCTGGGGCGGTAGCGGCCTGGGCGTGAAGTTGAAACCCAGGGTCGGATTGCCGAAGATGTTGGGAAACACCAGGGTGACGAGGTAGCGCCAGGGCAGGGCGCCGGTGGCGCTGAAGAGCTGCGAAAATGGCAGGGAGGAACGGTTGGCGTCGAGGATCTGCTCGCTCGCCGTGATGATGAAGCCGATGGATAGCAGCAGGGATACGCCGGCGGACAGGGCGAAGTACCGGACGGTCTTGCCCACCCTGGCGCGCGTCTCTTGCCGTTGCCACTCCTGCCAGAGGCGATAGCCGATAGTGCACGCCAGGAAGGCGCACAAAAGGACGCCGTGCTGCGGATGGGTCAAGGAGAGGGCCGCGCTGATACACATGCCGAGTGCTACGGCAGTCGTCCACGCACGGCGCTCGATCAGCACTTCGGTGAAGTAGAGTGCGGCGGGAAGGCACAGCGCCAGCGCCACGATGTGCTCGAACTCGAACCAGACCATGACGTAGCCGTTGAAGGTCCAGGCCAGGGCGCCGAACGTCGCCGCGACCGGGTGAAGGCCGAGCCGACGCCAGTAAAGGTAAGTGAAGAGGCCGCAACCCACGATGCCGATGAAGAGAAAGAGATCGTGGGCTACGGTGATCGAGAAGAGCGAAAAGAGAAGGTAGGGGACGGGCGACAGGTAATTGTGAAACGGGAATCCTCCCAGGATGGCGGGACACCACCATGAAAGGCGGCCCTGCTGCAACGCCGTCTGGAATTGGTGGTGCGCGGGGAAGAAAGTGGGTGGATAAAGAACAGTGATGGCGTCGGTAAGGAGCGGGTTCCAAGCGGGCCCACCGTGCGAGACGGCCCGCCAAGGGAAGTACTCACGAAGCGTGTCGAATGGGTAGAAGGTCGTTCCTTGCAGGAACAGTGGCGCGAAGAACACGACCGCCGCCAGAACCACGAGCACGATCGCGACTCCACTGGTCAAGCGATGCACGCCCGGGATGCGGCCGCCGGGTGGATTCGGGTCGAGGCCTGTGATCTGGGCGGGCATGGTGCTGGTGCAGCGCAGGCTTGGCGCGGAAGGCCGCCGGCGGGTGAAGTCCGTCCGGGAGAATGCCGCAGTCGTGCTGGAACACAAGCTGGTTCCCTAATCCCGCAACAAGCGGTGCGAAAGCGCGGACCATCTCGGAAACCGTGGACGTTCGAGCAGGTTGCCCGAATTCGGCCAGGTCATGGTCGGTTCCGAGCACACGGCCTTGGCGGCGAGCCCGAAAAGGCGCGGGTTTGCGGGTCAATGGGCTTGGCACTGTGTGTGCATAAGCTGGGACGGTCATGGTCTTCGGACCTGTGCCGCTGGCTGGTCGATCGGAAGGAGAGCAGTTCGATGAACAATTCGCCTACCATTCTCGTCGTGGATGACAGCCCGTTCGCGGCGAGGGCCCTGGTCCACGTGCTCGCATCACGCGGCCTCAGGGCGCGGGCGGCCAGTACCATGGCGGAGGCTTTGAGCATTTGCGCGGAATTCCACCCTGGCGTGCTGGTCACCGACGTTTGCATGCCGGATCTCGATCTATTCGATCTGTGCCGCAGGTTTCGCTCCGCCGCGAACGGGCAGAAGTCCTCCGTGTTGCTTTTCTCGGCACATTCGGCCCAGGAGCTCAGTGGCATCGTCGCAGCCACCGGCGCCGATGCGTTCATGGAGAAGCGCCTGGGCGCGGCCGCCGTCGCAGACCGGGTCGAGGCTCTCTGCGCCGAGGCTGCGGGCAGGCAATCGCACCAGCCACGTGCCTCCGTCCCAGGCTAAACACGCTCCCTCGAATGAGCTGGAAGTTTGTCGCGGGCTTCCCGCGGTGCGTTCGGCTCACTCTTCTCGCGAAACCGTCGGGGAAGGTTCCTGGCAATTCGCGCGTAGTACGCGGAATCGCTCATCGCTCGGGACGAGCCGTTCCAGCTGCGCGAAGCGTTCGCGCGCGCGATCGAAATAGCCCTGCTCGCACGACCAGACCGCGTCGATGTAATTGCGCCAGGCGAGATACCCGCGCACCTGGCGATCTTGCGCGGCTTCGGCGAACACCCACGCCGGCAAGGGTGCTATCGTGGACCGAGAGTGGTCACTTGCCGGCGCCCAGAGTTCGCCGGCGGGCAGGAGCGCCCGACGAGTGTCGATCGGCATGACCGCATCCGGCTCGACGCGCACGGGGTGCGTGTCATCGAGCCTTGCCAGTTGTTCGCCCAGGCCCCGGTGGCGAATGGCGGAATCGATGACGGGGCCGAGCTCGGGCCGGGCAGCGCTCGCCCGTTCGGCATAGCCGGGGCCGGCCGCGAATGCCAGGTGTGCCCATGCCACGTCCGGCCGGGCACCCTCGACAAAGCGTTGATAGCCGACCAGAAAGCCGGTCTCGAAATGGTGCGTGAACAGGGCCGCGCGCGGAGGCAGGTCGCCGAGCAGAACGCGCGCCTCATGGTCGGCGGCGCCCGCGTGGCGCAGTCCTGGGTAGTGCGACGGCGCGGGGAAACGCGCGAGCGCAAAGACCAGCAAGGAAAGCACGAGGAGCGCTCGCAGTTGCTTCACGCGCAGGCCGGCGGTCCCGACGGCAATCGCGATTCCGGAAAGCACGGCGAGAAGGGCGATGCCTGGTCCCAGGTAGCCGCGAATATCGGGGTTGGCCGGGTCGAGACCGCCCACCAGCGCCGCCGCCATCGCCCCCGCGGCGCCCACCAGGAGCGCCGCTCCGGCTACGCGCGAAGCGGCTCGGCGGAGCAGAAAGTACGCGCCCGCCGGGGCCAGCAACGCGAAGATCGCGCCGAGCTCCTCGACCGGGAGGAAGGGTAGATCCCAGGGCGTGGCGTTGCCATGCACGATTGCGGTCTTCTCCGCGAAGGTGTGCGCGGATACCGTCCACCAGAATCCGTGCCAGGTGCGGGCATCGCCCCACAAGACGTTGTCCATCCCGCGATCGGTGGACGCGAAGAGTGCGCCCGCGCGCAGTGGAAGGTAGGCGTGTACGAGCATTCCCGCCGCGAAACCGGCGATGGACAGCGCGAGGAGGCGCGCGCGCGTCCTGGGTCGCGCGAGCAGGGGCAACGCCGCGGTCACGGCGCCGAGGCCCACCAGCCCCGCCACCAGGGAGTGGTTGCCGACCCCCAGCCCTATCAGCAGGGCGGCCACGAAGGCCGGTCGAGCATCGGATCGCGCTTGCGCCCGCAAGGCCAGCCACAGGGCGCCGAGGGAAAGCGCGGTTTGCACGGCGTAGACCTCGGCGCGATCGCTGACGATGACGACGCCCGGCGCATAGGCGAAGGCCAGGGCCACGGTCGCGGCCACGGCGACGCGGCTCCTCTCGTCGGTCGACGCGGCGACGAAGGCCACAGTCTGCGCGACATCGAGCACGAGCAGGAACACCAGCACCGCGGCCAGCGCGCCGGCCGCGGCCTGCGACAGGGCAACCTTGAACGCCACGCTGCCGAGCGGCAGCAAGGTGAACAGCTTGGCAAGCAGCAGGGTGGTTTCCTCGCCGGGCGGATGGGCGACGCCAAGGCCAAAGGCGGCGGTGGCAAGTTCGGCCGAGTCGAGCGGGTAGGCAGTAGGCGTGGCGCACAGAACATAGGCCACGAAGGCCGCGAGACCCACGCCCAGGGCGCCCCATAGGCGGGGGCCAATGGCCGGGGTGTCGTTCGTCGGCGCGGGCACGGATCCGTATGTTAGCGGCCCCTGGGCAAAATCGCTCTGTCCAAGTTTCGGCCGTTCACGCGGGCGCGAATACTTATGTTACCGTGGGCCCCATGCCCGCGGGTGATATCGCGCTGTCCAAGTTTCCGGTGCTGGTCGTGGACGACGAAAGCGACAACCTGGATGCTTTCCGGTTCACGTTCGGCAAGACCTTCACGCTCCACTATGCGAGCAGCGGCGAGGAGGCCTTGGCCATCGCGCGCGAACACGACATGGCGGTCGTCGTCACCGACCAGCGCATGCCGCGCATGACCGGGCTCGAACTCTTGCGCGCCGTGCGCGCCGTGCGTCCCGACGCCATCGGCATCATCGTGACCGCATTCACCGACGTGGACGTGCTCATCGAATCCATCAACCTCGGGCACATCTACCGCTACGTGACCAAGCCTTGGGATAGCAAGGAATTGCGTGGCATCCTCATCCAGGCCGTCGAGCGCTTCCACCTGTTGCGTGAAAACCGACGCCTGGCGGACCAGCTCTCCCAGTACGCCGGCATCCTGTCGCGCGAGGCGCACAGCGCGTTCAACTTCGGCGCCATCGTGGGCGATGCGCCGCCACTGCGCCAGGTGCTGGCCAAGGTCGAGCAGGTCGCTCAAACCCAGGCCACCGTGCTTCTGCGCGGTGAAACCGGCACCGGCAAGGAGATGGTGGCGCGGGCGATTCACATCAACAGCGCGCGCGAGTCGCGCCCCTTCGTACGCGTGAATTGCGCGGCCCTGGCGCCGGGCGTGCTGGAATCCGAGCTGTTCGGACACGAGAAGGGCGCCTTCACCGGCGCGGTGGCACGGCGGCCGGGACGCTTCGAGCTGGCCGACGGCGGCACCCTGTTCCTCGACGAGGTAGGCGACTTGCCTCTCGACGTCCAGGTGAAGCTTCTGCGCGTTCTGCAAGAACGCGAATTCGAACGCGTGGGCGGCGTGGAAACCGTCAAGGTGGACGTTCGCCTGATCTCGGCCACCCACCGCGATCTGGAGCGACTCATCAGCGAGGGTAAGTTCCGCGAGGATCTTTACTATCGCTTGAACGTCTTCCCCATCACGATGCCCCCCTTGCGCGAGCGGTCCGGCGATATCGCCCTGCTGGTCGAGCATTTCATCGGCAAGTACGCGCAGAGCTCGGGCAAGGCAGTGCGCGGGGCCGACGCCTCGGCCATCGCGCTGCTGGCGGCCTATGCCTGGCCCGGCAACGTGCGTGAGCTCGAGAACGTGATCGAGCGCGCCCTCATCCTGGCCGCCTCGGAAGTGCTCACTCCCGCGGATCTCGACTTCGGCCGGCGCCGGACGCCGGCCCTCGGCGCGGTCGCGACGCCAATGACGGCAAGCCAGAGCGGCGGAATCTCGTCGAGCGAAGGCGGTCGTTCGCTCTACAAGCGCCTGTCCGAACAGGAGCGCAGCGAGATCGTGGCCGCCGTCGAGCAAGCCCAGGGCAACATCGCCCACGCCGCGCGCGCCCTCGGCATCAATCGCTCGACGCTCTACTACCGGATGCGCAAGCACGGTCTCGAACACCTCTTGCCCACGCGCGAAGAACCGACGCGGGACGAACCCGGTGGCGCCGCACCGCCCGTGGAATGAGGGCTGCGCGGTCAGGGCTCGAACCGGACGTCATCGATCCAGATGTCGAATTGCTGCCGGGGCCAGACGATGAAGCCCACCAACTGGTCGCGGCGCATGGGAACCAGAGGGCTGCCCGTTCCACTTTGCGCCATCTGGTCGAAGGGGACCACGAAGCGCTGCCAGTTCCACGAGAGCGGAACCGTTACGCCGTAGAAGTCCATGCAGACCGTACATCCGTTGCCGTTCCAGGCGTTGTCCATCGTCGTCAGCCCCACAGGGACTTCGAATGCGGCATTGTTGTCGCCGCCGAAGGCGGCCCAAAACGAGATCGCGCTGTACTTGCTGCCGTCGTAGGGCGCCGCCATCCCCGTCGCAGTGGTGGCGCGGAAAATCGCGGTCCAATTGTTGCCCCAACTCGTGAATCCGCTGGCGGCGAAGTGACCGGCGTATCTTCCGTCGGCCGCACAATGCGGCGAGATCTCGTCGATAAGCACACCCGAGGAGAGATCACTGCCCAGCACCCACGAGCCATTTCGACCGCCGTAAGTGGGGAGAACATTGTTCCCGGATTCAAAGTCGTCGATGAGCTGATCCTTTGGTTCGTCCGCGTAGCGCATCGGTCCCCGCATCGGCTGGCCAGGACAGCCTGACGCAACCTCAATCGGCTCGACGGTCGGCCCGCACCCAGCACAGACCTGGGCCGCAGCCAGCAGGAGAACACGAATCGCGCCGCGACGTACCATCCGAACACTTGAGACTAGCACTACTGAATCAGGTTTGGGCGCCGCACCGCGCTGTCGGCGTGAGCCGGTTTCATTTTCCGGGGTACACTGCTAAGTGGACCGAAGAAAGATTGCTGGAAGATGCTGACGCCCCTGACCTTCGTCGGTGACGACCATGCGTTGCTGCAGGCGCTCCGCGCAGGGCACCCTGGCGCGGCCGCGGTTTTTTACGACCAGCATGCCGCGCACGTGAGTCGCACATTGCGCTCGGCACTAGGTGCCGACGAGGAAATCCCAGATCTGCTGCAGGAGGTTTTCATGCGGGCGATCGATGGGATAGGGAAGCTTCGCGAAGTGGACCGCATTGGAAGCTGGCTCACCACCATCGCGATTTTCGTCGCTCGCGCGCAGATACGGCGTCGTGCGCGCCGTAGCTGGCTGCGCGTATTCTCGCCCGAGCACGCGCGCCCGCAGCACGAGGAGCAGCCTTCTTCCGAAGCCCGTTCCGCGCTGCGCGAGGTGTACGCCGTCTTGGGCCAGCTCCCGGTCGATGAGCGCATGGCCTTCGCCCTACGCTACATCGAGGGCCTGACCCTGCCGCATGCGGCGGAAGTCTGCGAAACCTCGCTGGCCACCTTGAAGCGAAGGCTGTCGCGCGCCGAGAAGCGATTTCTCGAGGCGGCCAGCAAGCGGCCGGCCCTGGAAAACTGGCTGGAGGAGGGGACGCGATGGAACGTCCAGAAGCGAAGCTAGCAGAATTCGGGATGGCCGTTCGTGAGGCGCTCTCGGCCGAATCTGCGGCGACCGAGGAGATCCGACGGGCGCGCGTCGGTTTTCTGCAGCAATTCGCCGAGCGCACCAAGGCAAGCGGGGGCTGGGATCACCGCGCGGGCACAAGCCGCTGGCGCATCTTGCTGCTCGCCGGTGCGACGGCCGCGGGGGTGGCCGCTCTATTGCTCTGGACCACCGCTCGCCCGGTCACATTCCTGGTCGGCCAATCGGGCGCGCCCGGCCGGATCGGCGACCTCATCAATGCCGCGACCGAGCGACAGGTGCCATTGCATTTTTCCGAGGGAAGCTCGCTCTTGCTGCACGCGGGAGCTCGCCTGCGCGTGCTGGCCACCGACAAGAGAGGCGCGCGCGTGCTGCTCGAGGATGGTACGGTGGATGCGAGCATCGCCGCCGCAAGATTCGGCAAGAAGCTCTGGAATTTCGAGGCCGGCCCCTTCCAGGTCCGCGTGACCGGAACCAGGTTCGCCCTGACCTATCGGGCACTCGACCAGTCCTTCGGTCTCGCCATGAAGGCCGGTCGGGTCGTGGTTTCTGGCGCTTGCCTGAACGCTCCCAGAACCGTGGTGGCTGGCGCCCGTCTCGACTTGTCCTGTGTGACGCGACGAGCGCCCCCTGCCCCAGCAGAGCATCTCGCGGCCCTGTCACCATCCGAGAAGCGGAGCGTCGATGTTCCCACGTCATGGGCAAAGCCCTCGCGCAATACCCTGAGCTGGCGCGAGCTGCTGGCCACCGGGCGATTGCAGGAGGCTGTGCGCGCGGCCGAGCGAGCCGACTTCGGTCGCGTCTGTCAGACCGCGACCGCGAAGGATCTGCTGGCCTTGGCCGACGCCGCCCGGCTTTTCGCGCGCACGGACAGCGCCGTGACTGCCTTGCGCGTGCTGCGGCGGCGTTTCCCTGCGTCCGCCGAGGCCTCGACCGCGGCTTTCGCGCTCGGCCGCATCGCCTTCGAGCAGAGGCGCTCCTATCCGGAGGCGGTCCAGTGGTTTGCGACCTACCTGCGAGAACAGCCGAGGGGGCCACTTCACGGCGACTGTGTCGGACGTCTGATGGAGGCCAGACTTCGCGCGGACGACGAGGCCGGGGCGCGTTCGGACGCAGAACAATACTTGCGCCGATTCCCCGAAGGGCCCTACGCTGCGGAGGCAAGAGGCATTCTGGCCAGGTGAGACGCAGACTTCCCAAACAGCAGGGCAGCGGCATGAGAGGGGTGAGGCATGCCCTGGCTTCGGTGGCGGCGCTAGCCATCGCCCTTGCGAGCTCGCAAGCGGCGGCTACGGAGAATCGGCCGGCCCTTCGGGTTCTGCTGGTCGTCGACCGGCCCAACGACCCCTTGATGGCGCGCATCCACGCCGAGATCGCCGCACTCGGCCTGACCGTGACAACCAGTGGGCCCGACGGTCCCTTGGAAACGAGCGCGCGGGCGCAACACGCGGTTGCGGCCATACGCGTACTGCCTTCGCGCAATGGGGTCGAGGTGTGGATGGCGGACGCAACCACCGGCCGGACGCTCACACGGCAGCTGGTCGTGGACGAGCGGCCGGGTGGGCCGGATTACACCCTGGTGGCCCTGCAGACCGCGGAGATCCTCCGCACCGCCCTCTTTCCCGAAACCGCCAAACCCGCGCTCGCGCCTTCTCCTACGCCAACCCCGTCGGTAGCCGCCCCAGCGACGGCTGCAGCACCGCCAGCGCAAGCCGAAGAGGCCCGCGTCCAGGCCGGCATCGGAGGTCTGTATAGCCTCGGCGGCGTGGACCCTGCGCTGCAAGTGTGGCTCTCACTGCAGCGACAGTGGCGGCACGCCCTCGGGCTCGCGCTCACCCTCAGTGGGCCGGTTCTCCGCGGTTCGCTCTCCGGGCCGGAGGGGCATTCCCTGGTTGGCGCCTACCTGGCCGGCGTCGAGCTTTGCTCCAGCTTCGTGAAAGACGACCCACACTGGTTCCTCTCTGGCGGCCTTGGCGGAGGCATCGTCGATCTTCGCGCCGAGGGTCGGAGCGTTCAGCCCCTGGATCAGCAGGGCTCGGCCAGCGCGTTCACCGGGTTTGGCTACGCGCGTTTCGAGGTTGGCCTGCGGCTCTCGACGTGGGCCAGGCTTGGCGTGACGGGCGTCGCCGGCACCACATTCGTTCCCGTGAAGATTCGCTTCGCTGGCAACCAGGCCGGCACCTGGGGCATTCTGTTCTTGGCGTCGTTCCTGCAGCTCGGCGTGGAATGGGAATAGCGAGCGCCGGAAGGTCTGTTTTCTCCTCGGTGCATTTCCATTCGCCCACCGCATCGCACCGCGAACCGAACGGGCCGGCTAGGATCCAGAGAAAACCGCGATGATTCGTTCGACGGACCAATAGGCTGCGGTCGACCCCATCGCATACACCAGGCTTCGCCCGAGTGCCGCCCGCTGCAGCCGAAGGCGAAACGCGAGCCACCGCAATGCGAACACCAGAGCGATCGCACCGAGTTGTCCGATCTCGACGCCAACGTTGAAGAAGAAGAGCGCGGCAGGTACATGTTTCTCGGGCAGACCGATCGCGAGTAGCGAGGACGCAAAACCGAGGCCGTGTAGCAGGCCGAAGGCGAAGGTCACGAGCCAAGGGGCCCGGCGCGTGAGCGAGTCTGCCGGCTTCATGCACTCTCCGCAAACCAGCACGATCGAAAGTGCGATCGAGGCTTCGACGGGCGCAGAAGGCACCCTCAGCAACCCGAGGACGGCGCAGGCCAGAGTCAGGCTGTGGGCAACCGTGAAGGCCGTGATGCTGGCAATGAGCGCTCTTCCTCTTCGGACGAGAAGCGCGAGCGCGACGACGAACAGGAGATGATCGAACCCGGTCAAGATGTGCTCGATCCCGAGTCGCGTGTAATCGAGCGCAATCGGCGTCAAGAAGCGAAGGCCGGCAGAAGCCGGGATGCCCCAGACCGCCATCTTCGGGGAGCTGGCGGTCACCACGCGAAGCAGCCGGGCGCCAGAACGCCATTCGATGTCGACCATCAAACTGGTTTCGCTTCCCCTGAGCCACGGGAATTCGAGGGAGCCGACGAGGCCATGAGCACCGCACTCGACATAGGGCCACTGCACTCGACATGGCGACGGAAACACAGCCGGTGTTGCCAGCTCCTTCTCGAGTGTGGCCGAGCTCGCGTGCCAGCGGATGAGAAAGCGGCCGTCGCTTTCTTCGGTAAGCGAGAGCGAGGCGGAATTGAGATTGTGGCCGTAGGCCGCACCGGCTACCCAGAGCAGGCCGGCCGCGGTCGCGAGGATGGCGTGGCGTCGACTCACGGGATCTCCTCGAATCGATAGCGATGGACAACCTCCTCGACCGCTCGCTTGACCGCTTGCTTCTGCCTCGAAGCAAGCCAATCATAGGTCAAGCGCGGCCGGAGGACGTCTCGGCTAGGAAGGCCGCCCTGGATGCCGTTCAGGCGAGCGAGCAACAGGCTTTCGTCGCTCTCGATCGGTTGCCATTTTCCGATCGGCAGGCTGCACAGATTCTTCGACAGGATGGGGCCGAATTTCTCCTGCAGCTGATCGCGCGTCAGGTTGCCGGTGAGAATCGGACGCCCTAGCTTGGCCGGATTCGCGCCCGCTGCCAGCGCGCCCGCGTAGCTGGAGCGCAGACTTTCCGCCGAGGGTTCAGCCTTCGAAAAGGCCACGGACGCGAAGTCATAGCGCAGGGGAACATCGTACGCGTCCCGGTGCGAAGCCAACCAAGCATCGAGCTGCGCGTCGGTCGGGTCGCACTTCGGCATTTCCTGCACGGCACGCGCCCGTATCTTGTCGCCCAAGACGGTTCTGATCGTCGCATCGTCCCGGTCTAGCCTTTCCCGGAGGGCTTCACGATAGAGGGCCTCGTCCTCCTTCCACTTGTCGAGTGCTGCCGCCAGATCCGCTGGGCTAGGCCGCCGGCCGGTTTCGTCGCGGAATCGTCGTTCCAAGTCGGCCTTCAGACCAGCGCTGATGACGATCACCCTCGGATTTCCAACGATGAGTCGGTGAGCGAGGAATAGCAACGCACCGATCATGAAGAAGTGAACCATGGGTTCCCGCAGCAGCCGAGCACCCCTGCTCGGCCAGGCACCAAGACCGCTAATCATTGCTTCCGCCCACGCGGCGGTGGTCGCTGGTGCAAGTCGACGACAGCACGCTCACCCTGTGCGAATACCTAGCACGCGAGTTCCGTCGAGCTACTGATTTCCGCGCCAGCCCTCGGCACTGCCACGTCAAGCGGGTGGGGTGAGGGTACGCAGGCCTACGCCTTGCGACCGCGCGAAGCGGCCAACTCGGCGATCCTCTCGATCAGCTGCGGGTAGGGTTGGCCGCCCTCTTCCGCGGCCCACGCCAGATCTTCGCCATCGGCCAGGTAGGGATTCGGGTTGGCCTCGACGACGTAGATCTCATCGTCGTGGGCCAGGCGCACGTCGATGCGGCCGTAGTCGCGCAGGCCGGCGGCCTGGTAGGTTCGCACCGCCACCTCGGCCAGCCGATCCTTCAGCTCCTTCGACAGGTTCTCGGCGATGCAGTTCTGGATGCCGCGCGTCTCGCGGTACTTGTGGCTCCACTTGGCCTTGAAGGTGGCGATCCGGTTCTCCTCGGTGGTGTCCTCGCCGAACACCATCTCGATAGGCGGCAGCGCGCGCGGCGGATCGTTGCCGATCACCCCCACGTACAGTTCGCGACCGGCGATGAACTCTTCGACGATGGCGGCGGTGTTGTGGCGCGTGTGGATGAACGCCACCCGCTCGATGAGCGCCGGATCCTCGCGGACCACCGACCGCTGCGCGATGCCGACCGAGGCGTCCTCGTCGAGGGGCTTGACGATGAGAGGAAAGCGCACGTCGCTCGGCCGCTGCACCGGCTGGCCGAGCGGACACACGAAGAAGTGTGGGATGCGCAACCCCTGGTAGGCCAGCACCATCTTGGTGAGTGCCTTGTTGCGCGCGAGCATCAGCCCCTCGGCCGAGGCGCCGGTGTACGGCAGATCCAGCATCTCCATCAGCGCGGCCACGCCATAGTCGAGGCCCGATTGGTTGCGGAAGCGCTCGGACAGGTTGAACACAGCGTCCACCGGCTCGGCGCGCAGACCTGCAACCAGTGCGTCTAGATCGTTGCGAAAGCCGAACAGGCGAACCTCGTGGCCCTGGCCCCGCAGCGCGCGAGTCACGTCGAACTCCGCCTCGTCCGCGGATTCGATCTGGCGCGAGTAGTCCTGCCCCGCCGGCGGTTCTGCATCGGTATCGAACAGGATGAGTATGCGTAACTTCTTCATGTCGCTGTCGTGGGCAACGCGAGCCCACAGCTATCTTGTACTATGCCCTTGCTGTGGCCGGAAGGACGATGTTGCGGTCCGCGATCCGGAAGAGGTCAGAGCCAGAGTCGGCTGCGCAGTCGAAACGGGTTTCAGCCATCTTCATGAAGCCGTCTACTTGACGGGAAGCTGGGTGAAGTCCACCAGGTTGCCGGTCATCATGAGCAGCGAGAGCGCGGTCCACGACTTCTGGTAGTAGATCGTTCCCGCGGTGAGGTTGAGCGTGGCCACGGCGGCGTAGGCCTGGTCGAGGAAAGACTGGTATTGGGCATCGCTCATCGCGCCGACGCCGGCCGGCCCCACGAACGACGCCGACTGCGCGCCGCCCACCGCCTTGTCGGGATGAGGCGTGCCGTCGAGGTCATAGCCATCGACGATGTTGGCCACGCCCACACCCACGTAAAATGAGGTGATCTTGGCCAGGTAGCTCTTGGCCCGTGGTTCACCGAAGAAGCAGTGGTCCTGGCCCACGCGGAACGGTGTGCGCGTGGAATCGTTCTGGAAATATTCCGGCGCTCCCGAGAACGCCACCACCGGGGTGCCGGACGAGTTGCACCACGCCGGCACCAGTCCGTTCGTCGCGTTGCCGCTTTGGACGTTGAGGCTCTTTTCGAGGATGTCGTAGTTGCTGGTCACGACCTTGTTCCAGTCGTCGGCCTTGCCCGTCACCTGTCCAAACACGCGATAGTACGCCGGCGCGAAGTACGATGGATTCGTGACGTCGACGTTGCCCCACTGATCGCCGGGCTTGAGCATGTCGTTGCGGGTCTGGTCCACCTCGTAGGTCCAGATGAGGTTGATGAGTTTTTGCGCGGTGGCGAGGTAGGTGTCAGGAAGCGTGCCCTTGCCGCCCCACTGGCGGTCGGCCATGACCAGCGCCCACGCCATATCCTCGTCGCCGTCGGTCGCGGCACCCGTGCCGCCCGACGTGACGTTGCCGTCGGGCCCGATCTCCCAGTTCATGAGCCCATTGCCATCGAGATGGAGTTGTTCGTATTTCCACAGCCCGTCGAATAGCGTCTGGTCGTCCATGTACACGGCCAGGATCATGCCGTAGCCGATACCCTCGGAAGCGGTCGAGCCGATGACCGATCCCGAGTCGGGCTTCTTCACCCGCAGGAAGGCGCCCGCCCCATCGGAGGTGACGGTCGCGTCCTTCCATTGCTGGTAGGCCGTGCGCGCCTTCTCGTTGTCGTAGCTCGCGGGCAGGATGCAGTAGTTGCCCTGGAAGTCCAGGGGGAAGGGGAAGGCCGCCCCGCCGCTCCCGGTTGCTCCGCCGGCGTTCGTCGCGCCGCCCGTGCCGGTCGCGCCGCCGGCATTCGTCATCCCGCCTGTACCGGTCGCGCCACCGGTGTTCATCGTCCCACCAGTGTGCGTCGTGCCGCCCGTGGCCGTTGCCCCGCCCGAGCCCCCGGAACCGGTCGTTCCGCCCGCGCCGGTCGCGCCGCCCGTGCTTGCCGTGCCGCCGCTGCCAGACACACCTCCCGTGCCGGCGCTCCCGCCGGTGCCCATCGTTCCGCCGGAGGCGATCGTGCCTCCCGCGCTCGCCGTACCGCCCGCGCCGGTGCGCCCTCCCATGCCCGCGGTTCCGCCCGTGCTCGTCGCGCCGCCCGTGCTCGTGCCACCGCCCATGCCGCCGCCCATGCCGCCCATGCCCGTCGCACCTCCGGTTGCGGATGGTGGTTTCGCGCCGCTCGACGAGCAGGCCAAGACCAAGCACGAGCCAAGAGCCAGCCATCGGCAACTGGGAATAGTCATCGTTCAACCTCCGCGCTTCGGATCCCTCACCAGAATAGCCTGCTCTTTCCGAATGCAATTCGCCATGAATTGCGGTATCCACGGCCCCACCAAGGCTATCGGGAGATCCCCATGAAACAGCGAAAACTCGGACACTCCGACCTTACCACGTCCGCTCTCGGCCTCGGCTGCATGGGCATGAGCGAGTTCTATGCCGGGGCTTCGCACGATGAATCCCTGGCCACGATTCATCTTGCCCTGGACCGCGGACTCGATTTTCTCGACACCGCGGATATGTACGGGCCGTTCAAGAACGAGGAGCTGGTAGGGCGGGCCATCAAGGGACGGCGAAACGAGGTGGTTCTGGCAACCAAGTTCGGCAACGTGCGCGGCAACGACGGCAGCTTCCAAGGCGTAAGTGGCAGACCCGAATACGTGCGCGCGTGCTGCGATGCCAGTCTGAGGCGGCTGGGTGTGAACCACATCGATCTCTATTATCAGCACCGCGTGGATCGCACCGTACCCATCGAGGACACCGTGGGCGCCATGAGCAGACTGGTGGAGGCCGGCAAGGTCCGTCTTCTCGGCCTGTCCGAGGCGTCGCCGGGCACCATCCGGCGCGCGCACGCCGTCCATCCCATTTCGGCCCTGCAGACGGAATACTCGCTGTGGAGCCGCGATCCCGAGGACGAATTGCTGGCCACCGTGCGCGAGCTGGGCATCACCTTCGTGGCGTATAGTCCCCTCGGCCGGGGATTCCTCACCGGTCGGTTCGCGAAGTTCGAGGACCTGCCCGAGAAGGACTACCGTCGCCTTTCCCCGCGTTTTCAGGGCGAGAATTTCCAGAAGAATCTCGCGTTGGTGGAAAAGGTGGCGGAGATCGCGCTCGCCAAGGGCGTGAAGCCGGCCCAGCTTGCGTTGGCCTGGGTCCTGGCCCAGGGCCAGGACATCGTCCCCATCCCCGGCACCACCCGACGCGACCACCTCGAAGAGAACCTCGCGGCCCTCGCTATCGAGCTTTCCGCGGACGAGCTTGCCCGCATCGACGCCGTGGCGCCCAAGGGCGCGGCTTCCGGCCCTCGCTATCCCGAAGGAGCCCTGCAGTTCGTGAACGGGTAGAAGAGCTCTCTCTCGGCCTTTTGGGATGTCGCGGTATTGTGCGAGACGCATATCTATGCGCAATTCATGCCCCTAATGCCCGGCTGCAACGCCACAAACGAGCATGGGACACTCGCCAGCACTCAAGGGAGCATTGCAACATGGCGCGGGAACCACGCGTACCTGCTCCAAGTGCGGTCAGATTGTCTCAGGGGCACTGGATCGTTGCCCCAACGATGCAACGCCGCTCTTGTCGGCCGAGGCCATGGCCCGCGTCGGCATGCGGGTTGGGGATTACGAGATCGAGGGCGCTATCGCCGAGGGCGGAACTGGCGTGGTCTACCGAGGTCGCCACGCGCTCAGCCACAGTCCGATTGCCATCAAGGTTCTGCATGAGGAGTGCGCCCGGAAGAAGGACGTGGTGGAACAGTTCATCGGCGAGGCCAGGGCTACGAGCCGCATTCACCATCCCAACGTCATCGACGTGACCGACCTCGGCACCACGCCCGATGGCACGGTCTTCCTCACGATGGAATACCTGGAGGGCGAGAGTTTGCGGGATCGCCTGCGCCGGGTTCGGCGGCTGCCGCTCTTCGAGGCTATCAATACCCTGCGGCAGGTGGCGCACGGATTGGGCGCGGCGCACGAGGCCGGCATCGTCCACGGCGGTCTCAAGCCGGCCGACATCTTCCTATGCAGGCGCGAGGGACGGCGCCGCATCGTCCGCCGCAGCAGGGCGCAGGGCATGCGGCTGGTGGTCGAGCTCGAGGAGAGTTTCGATCTGGTCAAGCTGCTTGACCTGGGGATGGCCAGGTTCGTGGATTTGTCGCCCGGCGCGCAGGCCCGTGCCGGGGCGGTTTTCGGTACGCCCCACTACCTGTCGCCGGAACAGGCCCAGGGGCAGCTCGCCGACCAGCGCAGCGACATCTACTCCCTGGGCGTCGTTTTCTACGAGATGGTCACCGGGACCGTCCCGTTCGGTGGCGACTCGCTGCTCGACGTCCTCAGGGGACACGTCTCGGGTGAGGTGATCGCACCCAGTCGCCGAACCTCCGGGACCGGTCTCCATGCGCGCATCGACGCGCTGATTTTGCGGTGCCTGAAGAAGAACCCATCCCTGAGGTTCGCCAGCACTGGCGAGCTGTGCGAGGCACTCGACGCGTGCGTCACCGACTGCGCCTTCCTGAGGGACGCGCACCGCCTGCCTGGGATCATGGGGTCGGGGATCGATCTGTCGGAAGCCTCGCCCCATGCGCGCCGGCATCCAGCGCGATCCGAAGAGAAGGCCGCTGTGACGGCGGTCGCAGCGAAGCGCACGGCGGCGCCGTTGGCGAGGAAGCCCGCAGCGGCCCCAGCGGCCGAGGCACCTACGAAACCGCCGCTGGCCGACCATCCTGCTGCGGCAGTGGTCGCGCCGCCGCCCACGGCAGTGGCAATGGCGGATGACCCCGCGGCAGCAGCGATCACGCCGCCGCCTGCAGCGGTGGCAGCGGACCTGCCCGCCGAGATCCCCGTCGCGTCTGCCGACCAGCCGACCCCCAAGCCCTTGCCACGTCCCGACGCGATCATCTCGGATGTCGAGGAGCGCCCCGAGCGCTTCGACTTGGAAGCAGGCTCGCGTCGGCCCCTGGTGATTGTTCTGGCAGGCACGTTGCTGCTCGGCAGCGCGGGTGTCGCGGTCTGGGCCGGGCGCAGCGGCTCGGCTTCGAGCACGACGAGATCCGTCGTTGCCTCGCGGACGGCACCTGCGCCCACGCCCGCACCGTCACCGATGGCGGTGGTCCCGGTGGCTGCGCCAGCAGCGTCAGCGGCTGCGCTGCCCGGGCCCGAACCAGCGCCCGCCGAGACGGCCAAGGCCAAGGTCCGCAGTCCAGGCAAGCTCGCCTCGTCCCCCCGGCCCCCCGTCGCCCGGGCGAGCAGCGCTCACCGGGCTGCGACCTTGAGTCCCGTGCTGCCCGAGTCCAAGCCGCGGATCTCTAGCGCCGCTACGGTCGCGCCCCAGCCGACGCCGCCTGCGCCGGCAAGCGTGGACGACCTCGTGCGCGAGGCGCAGTTCGCCTGGCTGGGGGGCCATTACGCTGCGGCCATCAGCAAGGCGCGGGCAGCGCTTAGGGCCGGACCCAAACCCGCACAGGCCGTGCAGGCCTACGAGATCATCGGAAACAGCGCTTGTGTCATGGGCGAGACCGACGCCGCCCGCGAGGCCGCCTCCCACCTCGGCGACACGCAGCGCGAGTTGGTCAAAGCGGCGTGCGAGAGGAAAGGCGTGAGCGTGCCGGCCCATAGGCGAATCGAAGGGGGTTTTTGAGCGTCGGAGAACCTTCTCGGGACGCAGGATGGCAATCTCGATCGGGTCCGGGGAGCGCGCCGGGGCGGTCTGCTCGTCGTTGGCGGCAACCCGGGTCGCACCGTGCCCGGCTGTTGGCAGCTTTCGCGATCGGCGTATCCTGTGCGGCATGGTCAGCGAGATGACTCGCGCTGCTTGCAGGCGCTCGGCGATGCCAACGCGAGGGTCACACCTGCTCGGATACGGCTTCCTCTGCCTCGCCGGCGTCTTGCTCGTTCCGACCTGCACGAACCCTCTTCGCGTGACGACGTCCGGCGCCGGCGGCATCCCAAAGGCAGACGCCGCCGTCGGTACGGGCGGTATTGTTGCAACCGCAGGGGCCGGTGGTATCACCGGCACCGGAGGCACAGCCAGCTCAGGCGGCATCAGCGGCACGACGAGAACCGTCGTTCCGACCTGCCCGAGTGACGTAGACCTTCAGACTGACAACAACAACTGTGGCGCTTGTGGTATCGCTTGCACGGCTCTCGCACCATCCACGGCTCGGTGCACGGCAGGTCGGTGTCTCGTCACGCTTGCCTTCGGGCAGCCTCTCGCCTTCGGCATCGCCTTGGACGCCACCAGCGCCTACTGGACCAGCGAGATGGGCCCCACGGTGATGAAGGTGCCCTTGGGCGGAGGATCTCCAACTACGCTCGCAATCGAGCCAGACATGCCCCAAGGCATCGCCGTGGACGCCACCGCCGTCTACTGGACGACCCTGAACGCCGGACAGGTGATGAAGATGCCTTTGGGAGGCGGAATTTCCACCCCGCTCGCCACCGATCAAGGCGGCTGCCAGGGCATCGCGGTGACCGCGACGAGCGTCTATTGGACCACGTTGTACAGCGGCATGGTGATGGAAGTTGGCCGGGACGGCGGAAACCCGACGACTCTGGCTTCCGGGCAAGGCCGTCCTAGCAGTATCGCCGTCGACGCCATGTATGTCTACTGGACCAACGAAGACGACCAGACAGTGATGCGGGCGCCTGTGAACGGGGGTGTTCCCGTTCAGCTCGCGGCAGGCCAGGCTTCTCCCAATGGCATCGCCGTGGACGCCACAAGCGTCTACTGGACGAACTTTGGCGACTCCATTACCTACACGCCCGGTTCTGGCACGGTGATGAAGGTGCCTCTGGCTGACGGCACGCCCATCACGCTGGCTTCCGGCCAAGGCAATCCCAATTTCATCGCCGTGGATACCTCAAGCGTCTACTGGACCGACTATGGCGATGGCACGGTGATGAAGGTACCTCTCGACGGCGGTACCCCCATTGTGCTCGCCTCCGGCCAGGATTCCCCTGCAGGCATCGCCGTGGACGCCACCAGCGTAACTTGGGTCAACGAGGATGGTGGAACCGTGATGCGCCTGACCCCTAAATAGCAGAACGGTCATCAAGCTGGTCGACGGCTCGAAGGTCTACCTTCACGACTGCGTACACAAAGTGAAGAATGCCCGCGTTGACAGCAGTGCTGCGACCATCGGGCGATGACCGCCGCGTTTGGGCCGGCCGGAGTTTCTGCGGCGGTCAGGTGGTTTGGGGATTGACTCCTCGCAACGCCCGGATGAGAGTCGATAGCCGCAGATAGCTCGAAGGAGAGACGATGAGCTTGCGCAAGATTGCCTTGACTGTGGAACCCGCACGGGTCGGAAAGGCCTACACGTGGTCCTATCCCAACTCGGATGGGAAGGTCTACGTCGTGCCCACCTACGGGTTGACGGTGGTTGGAAGTGATGCTGCTAACATCAAGGCCCGGCGCGTTTTCGAAGTGCTGCGATTCGGCGTTCACCGAACGATCGGGAACACCACCCCTCGCATCGTGGGGATCAGCCACCACCATAGATACGTGATACGACGCTGGATCCCAACGTACAAAGTCCACAGCTTTCCATCCCGCGAGGATGGTGCCTGGCAGGTCCACGGCAATTACCTGATCCACGACGGTCCGGACGATCCCAAGACACAGCTCTACGCGACGGCGGGATGTATCGAAATCTGCGGCGGTCCCGAAGGCTTCGTGGCCTTCAATCGGTTTCTCGTCCAGATGTCCGGGACCACGAAACCTACTCTTGCGCTTCAATTGAAGGAGATCGGCGATTCTGCATGCATGACGATCACCTACCTGCCGGCAACGCCGCCTGCTATTGCGCTCCGCTGATGCGTCGTGCCGCCGCCAGCGGTGCGGTGCTGGTCCTCGCGACGCTCGTCGCTTGCCATGGATCGACGTCGTCGAGCGAGGCCGCCCATTCATCGACCACTGCAGCTCCGCGAGCAGCCGCCACCCGGCCACGCCCCGACGCAGCTGTCACGACCGCCGCGGTGCCAGCGCCAGTTGAAAAGGCCCCCGCTGACTTTCGCGGCGCTCTCGAGGCGATTCAAGCATCGCTGTCGCTTCGCTCGTGGAGCGACTGGCAGATCCTCGTGGACAATCCCGCGCGGAAGAACAGGCTGGCATGGCTTGCCAAGGACTTCCGCGCGCAGGTCTTCCGTCAGGCGGATCGCGTAGATGAAGCCCACGTGCACGTGCAAACATCGTCCGGGCTTCTGCACGTCGGGCTTCTCGTGGCTCGGTTCCCGAAGTGCAAGCAGCTGGCGGAGGCGCACAGAGCCGTCGTCAAGGCAGGTCGTTCCAACTTCGCCCTGCCCGTCTTGACGGTATTCCGGTCGAAGGCGCGCGGACACAGCTTGCTCTTCCTCTTTTCCGAAACAACCCTTCAGCCACAAGTAGGTCCCCTACTTGAGCGATATGATTCTCTGCTGGGCACCGATTTGCGTTGCGCTGAAGAAGAGTAGAAGCCAGAACCTCGTGGGAAAGGGAGCGGGCGCCTCGGTGGGCAGACTCCTGTGCGAGGAGATGACCCACGAGTATCTGACGACATGCCGACGAGGATGTGGGACGATCGCGGCTAACCTGGCAATGAGGGCCGTGCAGGCCTACGAGATCATCGGAAGCAGCGCTTGTGTCATGGGCGAGACCGACGCCGCCCGCGAGGACGCCTCCCACCTGGGCGACACGCAGCGCGAGTTGGTCAAGGCGGCGTGCGAGATTCGCCCCTATACTCCCGGCCGCATGGCAATCCTGGTCACCGCTCGCGATCTCGCGAAATCCTTTTCCGCGCGTCCCTTGTTCGAGGGCGTGGGCTTCACCCTGGCCGAAGGCGAGCGCATCGGGCTCATCGGTCCGAACGGGGCGGGGAAGACCACCCTGTTGCGAATTCTGGCGGGCGTGGATTCGTCGGACCGGGGTGAGCTGGCGCCACGCCGGGGGTTGCGCGTGGGCCACGTGGAGCAGATGCCCGGTTTTCATCCCGGTCAAACCGTGCGCGAGGCGGTGCTTGAGCCGGCGGCGGGCTTCGTCGACGCCGATCATCGCTGGCAGGCGGAGGCGAGGGCGGACGAACTGATCGCCCGCCTGGATCTCTCCGGTCCGCAGGCCGGGGCGGACGCGCCCGTCGATCGTCTGTCGGGTGGCTGGCGCAAGCGCGTGGCCCTGGCGCGCGCTCTCGTGCGCGAGCCCGAGCTACTCCTGCTCGACGAACCCACCAACCACCTGGACGTGGAAAGCATCCTGTGGCTGGAGAAGTTCCTGGCCCAGGCGCCTTTTGCGACCGTCACGGTCACCCACGATCGTCTGTTCCTCCAGCGCGTCTCCAATCGCATCCTGGAGCTCGACCCGAGAAACGAGGGCGGGCTGCTATCGGTGGACGGCGACTACGCGACCTTCCTCGAACGCAAGGAGGCGTTGCTGGCCGCGCAGGAGCGCAGGGAGGCGTCGCTGCGCAACACCTTGCGCCGGGAGACCGAATGGTTGCGGCGTGGCGCTCCCGCCCGTTCGACCAAGCAACAGGCGCGCATCCAGCGAGTCGAGGCCATGGCCGATGCGGTGGAAGATGTCGCGGCTCGCAACGTGTCCGGCGCCGCGGCCCTGGATTTCGGCAGCGCCGGACGAAAACCGAAACGTCTGATCGAGGCGAAGGCGATCGCCAAGGCCTATGATGGCAAGAGCATCTTCCGCGGGATCGATCTGTTCCTCGGACCGGGCAGCCGGGTGGGGCTGATCGGAAAGAACGGTTGTGGAAAATCCACCCTGCTGCGCGTGCTGGTGGGACAGGAGGCGCCGGATGCCGGGCAGGTGATACGCGCCGACAACCTGCAGGTCGCCTATTTCGAGCAACAGCGTGAAAGCCTGGACCCGGAGGCGACGGTCATCGACACCCTGTGCCCCGGCGGCGACAAGGTGAATTTTCGTGGCACGTGGATGCACGCGAATGGTTACCTGGCGCGCTTCCTCTTTCGCACGGAACAGGGCACGCTGCGCGTGGGCCAACTGTCCGGCGGCGAGCAGAGCCGCCTGGCGCTGGCCCGCCTGATGTTACGCCCCGCGAACGTGCTGGTTCTAGACGAGCCGACCAACGATCTGGATCTGGCCACGCTGGATGTCCTGGAAGAGACGCTGATCGATTTCGACGGCGCCGTGCTGCTGGTCAGTCACGACCGCACCTTCCTGGATCGCACCACGACCTCGCTGCTCGCCTTCTCGGATCGTCCCGATGGCCAGGTCGCCCACCTGGTCGGACTCTCCCAGTGGGAAGCCTGGTACGCGGCCGAGCGCGAGGACATGGCAGCCGCGGCCGAGCGCAAAGAGCCGTCACCCACGCGCGCGCAGTCGAGCGGTCCCAGGCGCAAGCTCAGCTACAAGGACCAGCGCGATTTCGATACCATCCAGGCGCGCATCGCGGTGGCCGAGGCGCATCTTGCGGCACTCGAAAGCGAGCAGGCGCGTCCCGAGCTGGCGAGCAACGCGAGTCGCCTCGTGGAGCTGCTCGGACAGATCGAAAGCGCCCGGGCCGACATCGACGTGCTGTATGCCCGCTGGTCCGAGCTGGAGGCGATACTGGCCTAGACGAGTGCCGCGTTCTTGTTCTTGCACAGGCATGAGGGTTCGCGCCCTGGTGCGCGACCGCGCCAGCATCGACAGGTGCCCGGTGGTCGCGGTCACAGGCCGAAGACACGACTCGAACACAGACCTGGCTCCCTTTTGGGCCCGGGCATAGACTGACTCCATGCGTACTCCCGCCATCGTTCCAACGATCACACAACGAGTTAGGAGCTTCCTATCGCAGCAGGGCGCTGCTCTGCGCCCGTGGACCGGGCTGCAAGAGACTTATGACGAGCTCTATGCTTTGCTTTCCCGACGGCGGGGCGATTCCGAGTTCTGGCGACCCCTCAAGGTCTTGCTCCAAGAGGTCGTCGACAGCGCGGCCGATTCACAGCGGCGGGGTCGGCCAATAAGCAGAGATGCCGAGTTGCTCGCCTCGTGGCAGGTCGACGCGCTTGTGGACGAATTGCGAGAGGCGCTACCGATGGGCGCGAATGGCGGCTGGTGCACTCGGACGGAATTCACGCGCGGGCTATCCAGCGCGGTGCTTGGTGGATTCTTGCTGCTCGGCCTCGCGGCCGCGGGTTGCGGGAGCAATTCGAATGCGGGCGAGCCCGCCGGGACGGGCGGAGCTGGCGGGCAGGTCGTGGCGGTGGGTGGCGCAGGCGGTGCGGGCGCTGGCGGCACGGTCAGTGGCATCGGCGGCGCAGGCGGCGTGGGCCTGGGTGGCGCGGGCAGTGGGGGCATCGGTGGCTCTGGCGGTGCTGGTCTGGGTGGCTCTGGCGGCCTGGGATCGGGCGGTGTGGGCTCGGGGGGCGTGGGTGGGGTCACGGTTGATTCGGGCGCCGTGGACGCGGCGGCTCTCGACGGATCGGCGCCGGCCTGCAGCCAGACTGTCGACCCGGAGCTGGATCGTGCGATCGGCGAATCGACCCTGGGGGCAAGTCAGAAGAGTCAACTGTGTCAGTGCTTCTCCGCTCTTACGACGAGCTGGACCACCAGCCTCACACAACTCTTTGCCACCGCAACCCCTGAACAAATCTCGACCATGCTCAGCGGTCTGACCTCGTGCTGCCACTCGGACGGGATGGCGACGCTGCACGGGACGAACGCGGATCCGTCGTCCACCGACCTCGGACGGATCCAGAGCGGGTCCGGCTATCTGATCTGCTCCGCGGTGGTGTACAAGGGCGTTTCCTTCCCCGACTAGGGCCGTGGGCCGCTCCACCGATGACCACAGACCAGGAGCCCGGTCGAACCTCGCCCTTCCTTCTTCCGCGCGTTCCGCGCAGTTGTTTCTGGGAGATTACCCAAGCCTGCAACTTGCGCTGCATTCATTGCGAATCATCGTCGGGCGAAGCCGCCAAGGATGAGCTGTCTACGGCCGAGGCATTGGACTTGGCCGCCGAGCTCGCAGGGATTGGCTGCCGCGAGGTCATGCTCACCGGCGGCGAGCCGCTGGTTCGTCCCGATTGGGCGGTCATTGCCGAACGGCTTGTCCAATTGGGCATGGGCGTGGCCGTGATAAGCAATGGCCTGCGCCTGGGCGCGCAGGTCATCGATCGCTTGGTGAGCCTGGGGGTGAAGGGCGTTTCGCTCTCACTCGACGGCGACCGAACCGTGCATGATCGCATCCGCGTCCCGGCGCGCGGCTCGGCGTCGAGCTACGACGCGGCCATGGCGGCGCTCGAGCGCGCGGTCGCCTCACCCCTCAAGACCGCCGTAATCACACAGGTCCATCGGGGAAACATCGACGATCTTGCGCGCATGTACCGGCAGCTCGCAGGCCTGGGCGTGGATCTGTGGCAGGTGCAGATCTGCATGCCGCTCGGGCGCCTGCTTGAATACCGGGAGCAGTACCTGATCGAGCCCGAGCAGATCTCGTCGCTGCAAGAACAGCTTGCGGCTTTTGTCGCGGATGGTCGCCTGCGCATCGCGGTCGCGGACAACATCGGTTACTACGGCCGGCATGAGCCTTTGCTGCGCGGCTCGATCATGGGCGTCGAATCGTTCTGGGCCGGGTGCGTCGCCGGCTGCCAGGTCATCGCGATCTGCGCCAACGGCGACGTGAAAGGCTGCCCCTCCCATCCGCGCGAGTTCGTGGTGGGCAGCGTTCGGCAGAGCCCCCTCGGCACGATCTGGCGCGAGGCCGAGCGCTTCGCCTACAACACGCGTTGGGACGCGAGCCTTCTGGAGGGCTATTGCAAGACCTGTCCCTATCGGTGGCTGTGCCGTGCCGGGTGCACCACCATGGCCTACGCGCTGACCGGCACCATCTACGACAATCCCTACTGCCTGCAGCGCTTTGCGAAACCTCATGCGTCGCCGCTCCCTGGCAGCACGGACGATCCATGACCGACGCCTGGCCGCTCACGATCTGCGTGTGGGAGCTCACCCTAGCCTGCAACGCGCGTTGTGTGCACTGTGGCTCGGACGCCGGCAAGCCTCGCGCAGGCGAACTGGACACCGACGAGGCCCTGGCCCTGATCGCGGAGCTGGCGAGGTTGGGCTGCAGATCGGTTACCTTCTCCGGCGGCGAGCCCTTGCTCCGTTCCGACTGGCCCACGCTGGCACGCGCCGTTCGCACGGCCGGCATGGGGCTCGAAATGATCACCAATGGTCTGGCCGTGGCCGACCAGGCCGACATCATCGCGGCCTGCGGCTTTTCGGCCGTCACCTTCTCTATCGACGGTCCCGCGGCGGCGCACGATTCCCTGCGCGGGTCCCTTGGTGGACTCGATCGAACCCTGGAGGGTGCCAAGGCCTTGCGCGCGCGCGGGGTGCGAATCGGCGCCGTGACCCAGATCAATCGTCGCAACCTGCATCGACTGGACGAGACGCTTGCCGTGCTTTCCACCCATGGCTTTTCCGGATGGCAACTGCAGCTCACCATGCCACACGGGCGCGCCCGCGATCGCACGCAGGACGACCTCTGCTTGCGGCCCGACGAGCTACCCGCGCTCGAAACCAAGCTGGTTGCCCTGCAGGCCAGGGCGCCCTTCTTCGTCCAGGCGGCGGACAACATTGGCTACATGAGCCGGCACGAACCCAGGCTGCGCACCGGCCGAGCCCTCTGGGAGCGCTGCTGGACGGGCTGCGCGGCGGGAATCGAAGTGGTGGGCATCACCAGCGACGGGACCGTGCGCGGCTGCCTTTCGCTTCCCGCCGGTACCGCCGACGAGGGCAACCTGCGAAAGCGCAGCCTCGCCGAGCTGTGGAACGATCCCAAGGCATTCTCCTACAATCGCGCTTTCTCTCGGGCGGATCTCGGACCTGGCTGTCGCGATTGTGCTTTCGGCGAAATCTGCCGGGGCGGTTGCCAGAGCCTTTGCTGGGCCACCACCGGGGCCTTCCATCACAACGCACATTGCATGTTGGCCGCCGGAGCAAAGGACACCGCGTTCCGATGAGCCTGGTCCTGATCGTCGCTGACAGCGTTCGCCACGACGCCTTCGGCTGCAACCGAGGCGGCGCGAGCGGCCTGGCGCGGTCGCCTTTCGCCCTGCCTTGCCTTCCGCAAACCCCCACCGTGGACCGGCTCGCCGACCGGGGGGTGCTGTTCGAACGGGCGATTTCCAGTGCGCCTTGGACATTGCCTTCCCTGGGATCGATGCTGACCGGAATCTACGCCCACCGGCTGGGGCTGGCCCGCTGGGATCAACCCTGGCCTTCCGACTACGAGAACCTGTTCGGCGTGGCCAGACAGTCGGGTTACCAAGTCGCCTCGTTCGTATTCGATCCCGACCATCTGTTCAGCCGGGTGCCCGAGGCTTCGGTGTGCGGCTCTTCGCAAGACACCGAAAGCGTGCTCGCGTGGCTTCGCGGGCATCGCCACGAGCAGTTCTTCGTGCTCATTCACTATTGGTGGACGCACATTCCCTATGTGGACCGGCCGACGTCGGTTTCCGAGTGGCGCCTGCTGACGGACGAGGTGTTGGCGGCGTTGCGGGCCGGGCCCGCGGCGCGTGCCGGTGTGCAACGCCTGTACGGGTATGCCATCGAGCGCTTCAGCGAGGTTTGGCTGAAACGGGTGCTCGAGGTCCTCGACCTCGATCGCTGCTGGCTCTCGATCACTGCCGATCACGGGGAATCCTGGGGTGAGCGCACGCCCGAGGATGTTCCCGAGGACGTTTTCGATCTGCACGGAAATGCCCTTCACGAAGAGGTGCTGCGCGTGCCATGGATCATCCGTCCGCCGGGTGGCATGACCGGGCGCCGGATTTCGCAGCTCGTGCGCAACGTGGATGTGATGCCGACCTTGGCCGGCCTGCTGGGATGGCGGTGTGAGGCCTTGCCAGGCGATAGCGATGGCAGGAACCTTGCCGGCGTGCTCGACACAGGATGCGTCGGCGAAGAATTGGACGCCATCAGCGTGCGCAATCACGACTGCATCACGACATCCTTACGCCCCACCACGGCCAGCGGGCTCTACAGCGCCTTTGCCCTTACGGGCCCGCGCTGGCGGCAGGTTTGGGAGCCGAGCACGGACCGCTGGCAGGCGTTCGATCTGGTCCATGACCCGGGTGAGCTGCGCGATCTCGGCAACCCGCCCGAGTTGGCAGCGGGCGCGACTCGACTGCGGGGCGAGCTGGCCCGCGCGCGCGGGGGCGAATTCCTGGATGACGATGCCGCCGAGGTTGCCAGCCGATTGCGACAGTGGGGATACCTGGAGTGACGACGACCGTCGACCGCAGCGGTCTTGCAGGCTGGGCTCTGGCGCATGCTGGCCGGGCCAACAAGCTGCTGGTGATTGGGCTGGATTCGGCCCCGCCAGAGCTGCTCTTCCATCGGTTTGCGCCCCACCTGCCGCACCTCGGCCGACTGCGTGCGGAGAGCGCATGGGGATCTCTTGAAAGCGTGATCCCGGCGATCACGATTCCCGCCTGGGCGTGCGCGATGACCGGGCGCGATCCCGGACAGCTCGGTATCTACGGGTTCCGGCACCATCTACACTCGAGCTACACCCCCGCACGCTGGGTCGATTCCACCGACGTCCGCGCCGAAGCGGTCTGGGACACGCTCTCGCGCCAAGGGCGCCCGGTCATCGTCGTGGGCGTGCCACCCGGATACCCGCCTCGTCGCGTACGCGGCAGCTTCGTCAGTTGCTTTCTCTCGCCCGATACGCGCCGTCCGGCCACCCATCCGCGGGTTCTTGCCGACACCATCGCGCGGGTTGCCGATCGCTACGCCGTAGACGTGGAAGCCTATCGCTCGGGCGAGCGCGACCGGCTGCTACGCGAGGTGCGCGAGATGACCGAACAGCGCTTCCGCCTGTTTCGCCATCTGCTTTCGAACCAGCCCTGGGATTTCGCCATGATGGTGGAGATCGGCCTCGACCGCCTCCACCACGCCTTCTGGGGCGCGTTCGACCCCGAACATCCTGGATACCTCGCCGGTGGGCCCCACGAGCACGCGGTGCTCGACTACTATCGTCTGCTCGACCGGGAGATCGGCGCGACCTTGCAAGAGATCGACGCTGGCACGGCGGTCTTCGTGATGTCGGACCACGGGGTCAAGCGATCGATGGGGGGAATCGCCGTCAATGAGTGGCTGATCGCGCAGAAGTATCTCGTGCTCGCGAGCGCGCCCGATGGCCGCGCTTCCTTGCGACCCGAGATGGTCGACTGGAGCCGCACCACGGCTTGGGCAGAGGGTGGCCATTGCGGCAGGGTCTTCCTCAACATTCGCGGCCGCCAGCCGCTAGGGGCTTTGGACCCAAGCGAAGGAGATCGCTTGCTGGGCCAGATCGAAAGCGGCCTCTTGGCCATCACGGCGCCTGACGGACACGCCATCGCAACCAAGGTGTTTCGCCCCGAGGCCATCTACCGCGAATGTCGCGGCGCCCCGCCCGACCTGATCGTGTACTTCGGAGATCTCGATTGGCGAGCGATAGGCTCGATCGGCGCGGGCGCCATCCATGTCGCGGAAAACGACACCGGCCCAGACCACGCCAATCACGCTACCGCCGGCGTGTTCGTGGCGCGCGTGCCCCAGGCAACGCCCGGGAAGTTGCGCGATCTTCGCTTGATCGATTGTGGCCCTGCAATGCTGAGCATTCTGGGGGCTCAGCGTTAGTCGGGTGATTTGCGACTAGTTCGTCGCCGTGCTTCCACCAGGCAGTGGGCCGACGGCAACGCCGGTTTGCCACGGGAAGCACTGGACGGAGGTGGGCACGGCGTCGAGGTAGGGGACCGGGGTGCCGTCGTCCTTGGTTCCGTCGAGCGCGCAGTATTCGTCATTGCGCACGTGGGTGAGCGCTTCCTTGACCTCGTCGGCGGTGAGCGGCGTGATGGACAGGCCATCGGGACCGAGGCGCCAGCCGGTCGATGAGCCGGAGAAGACGATGTCGAGCCCGATGGCCATCGGCGAGCCAGACTCCGGGCAGGCGATGGTCGGCCCCGTGGCCAGCTGAGTCGGGGCGAACGCGTTGAGACTCCCGCTGAAGGTCGAAATCTCGCAGCGCGCGCCGATCCGGTCGATGCGAGCGTGTACGTCGCCTGTGTCGTTGATGCGATACACGGCGATGGGGGTGGCGTATTCCTCGAGGACGTCCAGCGACCAGCCCTGCGCGCCTTGGCCCAAGGCATAGATCGACGAATCACCAAAGGCCAGCGCGCGTCCGGCGGTTGGCGACGAATCGGTGGAGACGGTGCGAACGACGTCCTCGACCAGGTTGAAGGTCATCTCGGACGAAAGCCCCGTGCCTACGCCAACCGCCGTGATGTTGAGACGGTGCGCGGCGGGATTGAAGATGGCATCGGGCGCGTGAAGATAGCCCGCGTAGGGCATGAACAGACGCTGGCTGCCCCAGTCGAGACGGATGCGCTGGTCGTCCGCGGTGCCGAGCCAGGTCTGGGTGAAGTCCGCGTTGTATTCGGTGCCCAAGAGGACGTTGTCCACCTCGCTGGCGTTGTCCTGATCGAACAGCGTGATCTTCTGCAGATTCCGCGCGACGCCACTGCTGGTGAAGCTCACCGTGCCCGGGCCGAGGACGCCGGCACCGGCCAGGATGAGCTGGGTGCTGGATCCCGGCATCCCGAAGTGGTTGATCTGGGTCGGGAACGACGGGGCGCCGAGGTCCATCATGATGACGTCCGACCAGGTGCTGATCCCTTGCGGCGCCGTGGAGTCGTAGTAGGCGCGCGAGACCATCATGCGGGTGTCGGAGAAGAGGGTCGAGTGCGATCCGGAATAGGAGTAGGTTCCTCCCTGACGCGGTATCGCTTGCACGCCCAGCTCGGCGATGGAGTTGCCCGCAATGAGCAGAGTGTGCAGCGCCTGCCCCTGGTTGGTGAGTACGTAGAACTGCCCGTGCTGGAACTGCAGGTCGCCTTTGCTGTCGATGGACCCGCTGACCTCCAGGGGCGCGCCGGTGAAGGTCAACGAGGGCACGCTGCCGGTGGTGGTCCCTGGGGACGCCATCTCGAACAACTGCTCGTCCAGCTTGACGAAGTCACCGTCGGTGTAGCGCCACACCACGAACTGCGTGGCGGTATCCGTGCGGTAGGTCGGGTACGATACCGTCCGGGTTTCCGTGCTGTCGCAGATGTAGTCGTGGTAGGTGTACGTGTTGCAAGTTTCCCCGACGCGAACGTAGATGTACTTGCTGACCTGGGGGGCTGCCTCCTGGATGCAATCGAGCAGCGTCTTTCCGTTGCAGGGATAGTCGCCCTTGGTGGATTGCGGATCCTTGTAGTCGGGATTCGCACGCTGCTCGTACTTCGGATAGCAGTACTCCACGCTGTGCTCCGGGCCTGGGTGACTGGCGGTGCAGTAGGAATAGGTCTGGGACTGGGTGCCGGTGAAGACCGTCTTGCTGACGTCGCGGCTGACCACGAAGTAGCTATCGCTGGCGCTGATGAATGGCTTGTAGCTCTTGTAGGTCGCCACGACCTGTCCGACGGTCAGCTGCTGCACGGCCGTAGCGAGGTCCTGCCCGGCCAAGGGATCCGAGCTGGTGTGATCGTTGAGTAGCTCCTCCTCCCAGGCGAGGCTGAGCTGCGCGCCCCATTTCACGACGGTCACCTTCACGCCCGTGGCGGCGACGGCAGTGCTCCTGACGGGTGCGGCGACGCCACCTCCATCTGGGTTGGAGCTCGTGGCGGGAGCGGGTGGGCTGTAGAGGGTGGCGTAGATCACCAGGGTGCTGTCGAACAGGCGGGCATCTTGGATCTGTTGGTTGTCCAGCATGACCGCATCCAGGAAGTCGAAGCCCGTGGGGGTGACGCCGAAGCGCAGGAGAGCGGCTTCGTTCACGGACATGCCATTGACGAGCAAGACGATTTCATTGCCGTGGTAGAAGAAGTACTTGGGACTGCCGGGCAGCTTGAGGGCGCAGCTCAGCACGGGCCTTTCCCCCGCGGTGTTCACGGCGAGCAGGCCATGGCGCTGGGAAAGGAAGATGGCGGTGTTGTCTTGGTATCCGACCAGGTCGGGCCGCTCGATGGTGGGCGTCGCAGAATCCTTGGTTGCACCCGCCGCGCTCGTCGCTGGGTAGGGTGGCGCGGGGGGAATATGCCCACGGTAGAGGGGAGGCTGGCTGAGGTCCTTCAGGATGTCGACGGGGTGGGTCCAGTTGATCCCGCCCAAGGCGTCGACGGCGGTCTGAAATTCAGCGTCGTTGCTGACCGGACAGCGCTTGGCTGCGAGCGGGTCCAATCGGCTGACCTGCGCCGCGAAGTCGTCGTAGCTCATGACCGCACCGGACGCGGGGACACGCACTTGGCTGCGGTAGCTGAGCGTGTACGCGGCGAGGCTCGACGGCGGGCTGACGGTACTATCAAGGCTGCCGCCATCCACAGCAGCACCCGCGTCGGCACCACCGCTCGTGCCGCTACCACCGCCACCTGCACCACCGCCCGCGCCACCTCCACTGCCCCCCGCGCCACCAGCCGGGGTGATCCCACCACAGCCGGCAAGTATAAGGATGGCAGCACCGCCAAGGACAGAGGTCTGAAGGGAATATCCGGCTCGCTTCGTCATAATGGCTCCTCGGCTCCTGCGAAAAGCAAGATCTGGGCCACGCGAATCGCACCCCATCTTCGCTCGATTCTCGGCCTCGCTCGCGGGTCTCGGGGGCTTGGGCCCTCACAATTTCGAGTGCCCCATGCGGAAATTTCTCGTTCGGCCCCTGGTAGGGGAGCCTCGTGGCTCACCCTATGCCGCCCCCACCCGCATCTGGCGCTGCCAAGCGCGGGCGTAGGCGCCGCCTTGGGCCAGGAGCTCCTCGTGGCCGCCCGACTCGATCACCCGGCCATCGTCCATGACGTGGATGCGGTCGGCGTGCATGGCGGTGGTGAAGCGATGGGTAATGATGAGGGCGGTGCGTCCCCGCGCCAGCCTGCGAAAGCGTTCCAACCAGTCGGCCTCGGCCCAGGGATCCATGGCGCTGGTCGGCTCGTCGAGGATGATGACCGGTGCGCGTCGCTGGAACGCGCGCGCGAGCGCGATGCGCTGCCACTCGCCGACGCTGAGGTCGGTGCCGCCCTCGAACCATTTGCCGAGCAGGGTCGCGCGGCCCTCGGGCAGCCGGGCAACGATCTCCGTGGCTCCGGCCTCGTCTATTGAATTCTCGACCGCAGTTGGTCCTGGCAGCGAATCGATGTCCCCCAGCGCGACGTTCTCGGCCACCGTGGTGCTGTACTGCACCGGCTCCTGTAACAGCACGGTGACCAGGCGCCGGATGTCGCGCACCCGCAGTTGGCGTAGGTCCACGCCGTCGACGCTGACCTTCCCCGCATCGGGATCGTAGAGGCGACAAAGGAGCTTCACCAGCGTGCTCTTGCCCGCGCCGTTGCGGCCCACCACGGCGGTAATCCGGCCGGCGGGAATCGCCAGGCTGAAATCCTGCAGCGCTTGCCGATTGCTTCCGGGGTAGCGGAAGCTGACCTTCTCGATAGCGATGCCCTGGCTCGGGGCCGGCGGCGCGGGCAGCGCGCGCTCCTGGTCCACCACCTTGCGTTCGAGCGACAGAAACTCGAAAAGGTCGCCCAGGAACATGCTGTTGCTGTAGGCCTCGCCCACGCTCTGGAGCAGCGAGCGCGCTAGCCGCTGCCCCTGATTGAAGGCCGAAAAGAACAGCGCGAGGTCGCCGAGGCTCGACTGCTGCTGCACCGTTCGCCGCACCATCCACAGGGCCGCGAGCGCGGTGACGACGAGGCCGCAAGCGCCCGCCGCAGCCTCGGCCAGCCCCTGGTTGCGGACGAGCTGGCGCCGCTCGCCGCGCAGCTTGCTCCGCACCGCCTCGTAGGCCGACTGAAAGTGTGCGCCAAGATCCAAAAGACGCAGCTCCGCCGCAGCCTCGCGCGCGGTGAGCAACCAGTCGAAGTACCAGCTCCGGCGCTCGCTAGCGCTCGCCTGCAGGCGCCAGCTGTACAGCCGCACGCGATGGTGCAGCACCACGAAGAACGCGGGCAGCGTGCTGATGACCAGCGCGAAGGGTAGCCACACGCCGTAGGGAAGCAACACCGCAACCATGGCGACCAGGGTGATACCGTGCTGGAGCATGGTGCCCAGGTTATCGAGTAGCATCACCGGCCGGTAGGTGGCCTCGTTCTGCGCGCGGTGGAGATGATCGAAGTAGTCGGGAAGGTCGTAGTAGGACAGATCGACCTCGACGGACTTGCGATGAATCAGAGCTCGGATGTGGTCCTGGACCAGCTCGGACAAGCTGGCGCGCACCCAACCGCCTGCGCTGTTCAGGATCTCGCTGGCCAGCAGGACGGCCGCCATCAAGCCCAGCGGTAGCAGGCTCGGCCACACGGCCGGCCAGGTGGCGCCCCGGCGCAGGGCCGACACCAGGCTGTCCACCACGGCCCGAGTGAGGGTTACGGTGGCGACCGGGAGCAGCCCTTGCACGGCCAGCAGCACGACCCAGGCGAGCGTCCAGCCCGGGGCCGCGGCCCAGACCAGGCCCAGGGTGCGCGGGAAGTGAGGTAATAGCGAGAGCCCGCGCCTGAGCTTCTCGGCGACGATGTGGAGGCTTCCGGGCATGAGCAGGGCTTAGAGTAGGCGAGAGGTGACAGCCGCGCCAGGTTGAGATCCGGGAGAGCGGCGCTCGGCTTGTGCGGGCTTGCGCCAGGAGCGCTCCGCCGGGAACGTCCATCTTCGGACGCGCTTAGCGCGTCGTTGATGGACTCGGATGTTGGCTGGCGTCCGGCCGCAGACGGCCGGAGCGCCTCCATGCGTCTCGGCGGAACGCTCCTGGCCGCCCGCGCGCCGAGCTTACTTCAGGCCGAGCTCGACCTGATGATGCATGATTCCAGTGAAACTCCGTCGCACGCTGAGGCAAGTTCTTGCGCAGATACAAGCTCGGCGTGCGGGCGGCCGGGGGTGCTCCGAGGCAGGATCCGCCCGTGGAGACGAGCGCACCGAGCGTCCCCCAACGCCTCCATTGGGGAAAGGCGGGAACGGGGCCTGCCCTGCCGTGTCTTGACTCGACGGCGAGTTCGCAGTCTGTTCGGCGCGTGGCAAGCGCAACGCCGAGCGACCTGAGTGCCGAGGAACGCGCGCTGCTGCGACTGGCCCGCCAGGATATCGACGACGAGGGTGCGCGGTTCCTTCGTGCCCAAACCGGCATCGACTGGCAGGATGTAGCCGCGCTCGCCCTGCGCGGGGGAATCGCCGGGCTGGTGGAACGCAATCTGCGCCAGCTCGGGCTTGGAGGCCTGCAACGCAACCTGGCCCTGGCCAGCCTGCACACTGAAGCGACAAACCGCATGCTCCTGCGCGAAACCGTCGCATTGTGCGCGGAGGCCGGCGCCAAGGGCGTGGCAATGATTCCCCTCAAAGGAATCGCTCTCATCGGTCGCGGTGTCTATGCGAACCTCGGCTTCCGCTCCATGTGCGACGTCGATCTGCTCTGCCGTCCAGATCAGTTCGAGCAGGTGTTGGGAATCTTGCGGAACCGGGGTTTCGTTGAGACTGGCTACGTCGCGGTCCAGCGCGACTATTACCATCACGTCTCGCTTGTGAAGCCCGTCGGCAACCGGCAGATGATGTTCGAGCTGCACTGGCAGCCGACCTATGGATTCTTCGACTTTGAGAAGGTGGTGGCCGGATGGCACGGCCGCTTGGGCCGCGTGCGTACGGTGGACGGGGACTTGCCGAGCCTCGCGCCGACCGATCTGCTACTGTCCGTGAGCCTTCACCTCGCGACGCACCGGTTCCGAGCTGGGCTCAAGTGGCTGGTCGACATCGCCGAGATTTGCCGGTGCTGGCAGGCCACTATCGACTGGGAACGGCTGTGGAGCGATGCCCGCAAGCTGGGTGCTGTCCGCGCCTTGAGCTTCGCGTTCAGGATGGCAGGCCGATTGCTCGACGCCCCCGTCGGCCAGTTGCCCGCATCCGGCCTGATCGAGCAGATCGGCCGCCGCTTGTGTCCGGACACGGCAATGGTTCGCAGCGAGCCCCAACCCGGCACCGTGTCGAGCGGGCTCATCAACCTGATCTTCCACGACGATGGCCGGGACGGGCTCCGGTTGCTCATGCACAAGGCCGCGGAAGTCGCCGAGCGGCGCCACATCGACCTGCGCTTTCTGCGCTGGGGCAGACAGCGGCGCAGTTAGGAGCCGCGAAGAGTCGGCCCGCTTGGCGCGCTTGCCGGCGCTTCGTCGATAGCACGACGGTCACTCCTGCCAACGTCACCGGAATGACCTGAATCGCGTGATAGAAAAGCGCGAAGGCGACGGCAGGGCCTTTGGCGACGCCAGCCAGCATGAGGACCGCGACCGCCGCGCCCTCGAACGGCCCGGCCCCGGCCGGGGTCGACGGCAACGCGAGCGCCAGGTTGATTCCGAGCAATACGACCGTGGCCAGCGCAAAAGAAACTCGCAGCTCCATCGACCGCGCGCAGATGAGGATCATGGTCGCCTCGCAGGTCCACGCCAGAAGCGACAGCAGCAACGCCTGTGCAGGGACACCTGGCTTCGACAGCGCACGAACGCCAGGTTCGAGCCGCGCGCGCAGCCGGCGGGCTTTCTCGAATCCAACCTGGGCAGCCGAGGCCTGGACGAGCCGCCGTGGCCGAGTCGGCCGCGCGTCCGGCGGTCACTCGCAGCAGGACCAGCACGGCGATGGCGGCCGAGAACACCACGGGGGTCGCGACGGCGGCCCAGCGTTGACCTGCAACGAACCACGATGCCGCGAAGCCAACCGCCGCCAACACTAGGACTTCGAGCAGATTTTCGACCACGGTCAGCGCAATTGCGGCCGACTTGGTCACCCCGGCGGCACGTTCGAGCATCCACAGGCGCGCCACATTGCCACCGCGGAATGGCGTGATGTTGTTGATTGCGGACGAGGTCAACAGGGTCACGAACGACGAAGAGAAAGAGATGTTTCCCTGGAGCAGGATACGCAGTCGCAGTGCCCGAAGGCTCATCATGCAGGCGTTCATGGCAACCACGACGGCTGGCAACAGAAAGCCGGACCGTCCAATTGCGCCGCTCATGTCATGCCAGTGTACGCCTCGAACCAGGAAGACCAGAGCGGCAGACAGTATCAGCCCACGTAGGCCGAGCCCCCACCATGCTGCCCGCCGAGTGGTCGACTCTTCGGCCCCGGAGCTGCTAGGCATCGGCTGGCCCTGTTGGCGTCTTTCCCGCATCCGTGGTTGTGAGGGAGTGGACTGGGGTGACCGCAAAGGGGCGGATGGCTCGCACGGAAAGCGCCACGGGCCTGGCCGCCTCCGCGCCTTTCGGCTGTAACTTCTTCATGATCCATGCGACGCGCGTGGCTGCCGTGAACGTGCTCAGGATCGCGAGTAGCCAAAGAGCGGCTTTCGCAATCGCGTAAGAAGGATGGGGAACGAAGCCTTCCATGCGGTGTCCCAAGCAGGGCGACAGGGCCAGGGCCAAGCTCAGAATGACCAGCCGGTCGGCCCGCTGGATCAGGCCTTCCGAGCCTGAGGCCCCGAGCGACTCGCCGCGTGCGCGCGCGTAGCTGGTGGCGAACGACATGATCAATGCGCCCAGCGCCGCCAATAGGGTTGGCGTCCCTGCGTAATACACCGCGAATCCGCCGAGGATCATACCGTCGCAGACGCGATCGACGGTGGAGTCGAGGAACGCGCCTGCCTTGCTGACCAGGCCCTTGCTGCGCGCGAGATGCCCGTCCACCACGTCGAGCGTGGTCCCGACGATGAGCAGCACGGATGCCAGCGCGAAGTGCCCGGTCGCGATGGCCAGACCCGTGGGAATGCTCGCCACCAGAGACGCCAGCGTGAACTGGTTCGGGGTAAGCCCGGTGCGCTTGGCCAAGTGGAGGAACGGACCGAGCAGCCAATAGTAGAAGCCGATGAAGAGCGGGCCGAGCAGGCGACGGCCTGCGCCTTCGTCCTTCGGGGGGGGCAAAGACTCTACGCCCAAGAGCCAGAGGCAGACGTAGGTTGCGAAGGGGACCAATGCGGCGGCCGAAAAGGAGACGAGGAAGATCAGGTCCGCGGACGAGCCGCCGAGTCTCGCCAGAAAATTCATGACATCCTCCTGCCAGCGCTGCGTGCGAAATCTCCTGCCGTGCGAAGGTGGCGCTGCGGAATTCGCCAGAGCCGTTCGGAAACAACGACACCGACGATCTTCGCGTAAGACAGCAGGGTTGACGCGAGGAGCGTCACCATGGCCCAGGCTTTCTTGGTGGCAGTAGCTATGCGGTCCATGGTCGAAGCTCGAATGCAATCGAGCGGCCAGCCATCGAGTCGCCGCAAACATGCGGCGCGGATGTCAGATCGTGTTGAGCGCCGTCAACCGGTGTCAGGTTTCGGACAGCGGCACATCCGCCCGAATTCAGACCGGGGTTGCCTGCATGGCCCGCTTGGCACGGTGGCGTCTGGAGACCGAGGGCACCAGCAGGAGCGCAACAAGTAGGCAGCCGACCTCGCCCAGATTCGCAAGTTTGCCGAAGGAAACCAGTGCACCATTGGATGCGATGAGGAGTGAGCTGTAGCCGATGATGGTGGTCGAGGAACAAAGCGCGACCGCGCTCCCGGTTTCCGCAAGCGCATGCGCGCGCCGTTCCGGCGGCTCACTGGCCATGCGTGCGAAAATGTTGACCGCATAATCGACGCCGATACCGAAGGTGATCGGCAACGCCACGAAATTGAGAAAATTGAGCTTCATGTGCAGGAGCACGCCCGCTCCCCCCATCCACAACACACCCACGCCCAGCGACAAGAGCACCATCGCCGTGCTGCGCAGGTTGCGGAAGAGCAGCAGCACCATGATGGCGACGCCGATCATGGCTGCCACGGTCGCGATGGGGCCGTCGTGCGCAATCGAGCGGAGCATGGCCGCGAACAGCGAGGTGTGCCCCGCGGCTGATGCGACGTGGCCGCTGGGCAGGACAACGTCCTTGGTCACGTCCGCAAGACGGATCAAGTTGTGCCCATCCCAATTCGCCCACACGCGAACGGGAAAGAGCAGGGCCACCCGACCGACGGTGCCGTCGAACTCGCGGAATCGCCGCGCAATCGCCTCCGGCAGATCGGCCGGTGTCAGCCGGTGAAGATTGGCGGCAGGCATCCAATCTGCGACGAGTCTGCGATCTGCCTCCGATACGGTCTGTAGGGCTCGGTCACTCAGGCGCCTGCGGATGTCGGCTATCAGCGTGAGCTTGACGTCTTGGTCTTTGGGCAGATAGTCGAACGCCGTCGACACCTTGGAAAGCAGACCTCCGGTGGGCTCCCCGGCGGCGACTCGCCGCGCACATTCCCGGGCCAGGGTCGCGGCGCTCGCTGCAACGCTCGAATGGGCACGCGAAAGGCCGTCCCTACAGTCCTTTTCGAGGACGGCTTGGGCGTAAAGGGCCGCATCTTCGGGCGACGCCAAGAGCGCGACGCCGACCGGCGAAATGTCCTGCGGAAAGATCTTGCCAACCCGTGCGTACAGCTCGCCCGCGCCGTGCTTGCGACTGTGCTGGTTGCGTAGTTTGGAGAAGTCATATTCGAACGGGTTCGACAGCAATGGCGCCACGACACACGCCGCAAGGAGGCTGACGGCAGCTACGAGTCCAATCAGCATGCGTCGATGCCTCAGCAGGGAATTCGCGACGGCAACCAGCCGACGGTGGGAAGACTGGGGTTTGGGTGCGGGGTTTCTGCGCAGTCTCTCCCAGAAGAAGACCAGGGCCGGAAAATAGCTGTACGTCGCCAGCCAACAGAGGACCATGCCCGTTCCGCCGACGAACCCGAATTGGCGAAATCCGCGGAAACCGGTCAAGGTCAGGCTGGCGTAGGCGATGCCAGCGGCCAGCGCGGCGGCGAGCGTCGGGCGAACGGTCGCCGCGATGGCCTTGGTCATCGCACTGGTCGGCGGATCGGTCGGGGCGCCCTGTCGTTCCTCGCGATAGCGGGCAAGCAGAATGATGCCGAAATTGATGCCGTTGCCGATGATGATCGAGCCAAGGAAGGCGGTGTTGGTGTTGAGGTAGCCGATCGTCAAGGCGGTGATGCCGAACGCGACGGCCACCCCGAGCAGAGTGGGAAAGAAAACGTAACCAAGGGCGATGATGCTGCGGAAATACAGCATGATCACCAGCAAGACCAGCACCGTGCACACGATGGAGACCCACGCGATGTCGGACTTGAGCGCGTCGTGCTCTTCGATGGCGGTAGCGACATCGCCGGTGATGCTTGCCTTGACGTCGCCGAAAGACGCCGTATGTGTCTGCTCGATGACCCGCTGCACGTCGTCGCGGATGCGAAAGCCGGACCAATCGCCGGTCCCGGACGAAACCGTCCAGGTGATGATGGCGAGCAGACGCCGGTCCGAGGTTTCGTAGTAGCCGGATGGAAAGGCGCCTCTGGGTTTCTGCGTTTCCAGCTGCTGCCTAAGCCTGCGCAGATCCGTGGCCGGGTCGTCGTCCACCTCGCCCTTGTCGGGATCGGCGAAGGGCAGAAACATCGGATTCTTCTTGGAAACGATCAGCTTCTTGACGTCGTCGTCGATACGTTGCAGGTCTCGCAAATTCGCGTAGAGCGCCTGGTTGCGCTCGAAAAACGGACGGCTGGCGTCTGCGCGGTAGTCGATCGCCCGCAGATCCGTGCCGATCAGCGGGCGCAGGTTCTCGACCAGCGCTTCGGCAAAGCTCTCGTTCGAGGTCGGATCGGGTCCCTCGACGGCCACGACCAGCGTCGAGGGCGTGCCGATCTTGTCGCCCAGGTCTTTCAATCGTGCGACTTCCGGATCGTCCTCGGGAAGCAACTCCGTGAAGTCCGACCTCAACTGCAGGCGGGAAGCCGCTGCAACGCCGAGCACGAACAGAACCAGCGCGCCGATCGAAATCGGCAGACTGCGGCGTGCGAGAAAGTCGACGTAGCCATGAAGGCGACTCGGCAAGGCTTGGCCACCGTCGGTGTCGCCGTTCGCCGCCGCCGTCGCACCCAAGCCCATCAGTCGGCCCCTTCTCGGCGGACGAAGACGCGAACGCCGGCGGTCTCGCCCACGGGCCGATAGGCGCGGTCGAGAAGGGCTTGCAAGCGTGGAAAACTCGACGGTGGAAACTTACCGTACGCCGCCACATTGCCAGGCGACGTATCGACGAGAATACGCGGCCTTCGCTTGGCGATATCCGCCTCGAACATGGCCCAACTCTCTGGGACGATGTTGGGGGAGGCATCGACCGAGGGATCCGATTGCGATGGCGTGGCTGGTGAAAGTCCGGTCATGTAATTCGAAAAGACGAATCGCGTGCCAAGCGGGTGCTCGGCCAGGAAGTAGAGAACCGGCAAGTTGCCCCACACGACCAGCCCGTCGCCCGGCCGCGCGTTTGCCTCGACAAGGTCGGCCATGCGCCGGTAGTCGGGCACTGGCTCGCCCACGGCGGCGAATACCGGGACATCGAAGATGCCCAGCAGGAGGAACGCGGCCGCCGGCCCCCCCACCGCGGTCATCACGAGGCGCCGGCGGGCTCGCCAGAGCCGCGCGGCAGCGGGCGCCGCCAGCACGGCCAGGGGTGCGGTGATTTGGTGGAAATAGTGACCGAAGAAGCGACCGCCGGTGGTGATGGCCAACGCGCTGACAAGGGCCCAAAGGGAGACAACACGAATGAAGCCGACGCCGCTTTGCTCCGGCTTTGCCCTGATCGACTTGAATGCCGCTGCCGTTGCGAGAATCCACAGAAAGGCCGCCGCGCCGGACACGAAGGAAATGCGGATCGTCGCTCGTTTGACCGTGTCCATGGGATGGAAGCCGGTCTTGATGTAGCTGAAGTTGAAGCGAAACCAGAACCATGCGGCGTCGAGGCTCCCGGCGGACTGCATGAGGGCGAGCGCAATCCCGAACACCGCAGCCACGCCGACGCCAATGGCTGCACCCGCCAGCAGGACCCGAGATATCCGTCGGCAGTGTGCGGCGGTCAGGCTTGCCCCATAGAGGGCCAGCTGCACGCCAGCCTGGTACTTGAAAAGGGCGGCAATACCGACCAGCGCGCCGGTGGCAAGAAGTGGGCGCGTGCGCAGATTGCCGGCGCCGCGCAGGAAGAACAGCACGGATGCGGAAAGCGGCAGCATCATGAACAATTCGCAATTTGCCGCCAAGGCATCGAAGGGCAGAAGCGTGGTTGTGAAGACCGCATAAAGAAGAGCTGCCCAAAATGGCGCGCGCGAGTCGGCTGGCAGGCCGGCAAATTCATGAACGATGCGCCGGAGCACCAGCGCTGTGGCAAAGACCGCGGCGATGGCCAGCAGATGCAAGAGCAGCATTCCGCCGCGAAATCCGGCGACGGCTTGGGTGAAGGCGTAGACCAAGTAGATGAGGGGCGGCTTGTGATCGACGACATCGCGATACAGGGTCCGGCCTGCCAGCATTTCCCGGGCGACAACGGCGTAGATGGCCTCGTCGTCCGAAAGGCAGACCCGCACGAGCGAGACGGCACGGAGCCCGCAGCAGACAATGGCGATGACCCACGCTCGGGAGCGCCAGATACCTGCGGCAGACGCGCTGACTCTCATCGGTTCGCGCAACTTGCGATCTCCGTTCCGCCAAGAATTTCGCCGTAGACGCGCAAAACCTGATCGGCGACCGCTGGCCAATCGAATCGCGCTGCGGCCCTACGGCCGGCTTCGGCACAACGCTGGCGCAAGCGGGCATCGTCCAGCAATTGTCGGGTGCGCTCTGCAAGTTGCACGCAGGTCGGGTCGGCGGCGACGTCGACCATGAACCCCTGCACGCCGTCTTCCATGACGTTGCGAAACCCAGGCGTGTCCGCCGCGACCACGGCGCAACCTGCCGCCATCGCCTCGACCACGATGATGCCGAAGGTTCCGCCAACCGCCGGACAAAGCAACACATCGCCGGAAGCGTAGTACGATGGACGTTCGTCGCTTTCGACAAAGCCGACGAAATGTGCGTCGGCGCGGAGATCCGACGGAACCATCGATTCGTACGTGGGCCGCAAGGGCCCATCACCGACCAGGATCAAACGCGCGTCCGTGCCGGACCTGCGCACGGCGACCCATGCCTTGATCACGCGGTCCACGCCGTTGCGCGGGTCGAAGCGGCCGAGGTGAAGCACGCTGAGCCGACCGTCGTCGAACTCTGGTCGCCTTTGCCCCGAGCTGAACATCGACACGTCGACGCCATTGGGGATCACGCGCCAGCGAGCCTTGAAATAGTGGCGCAATCCGCGCAGTGCGGTTTCCGACACACCAATCGCGGCGTCGAGGCGGTCCACGTACGGCTGTAAGAAATGGGCGAGGGCAAAGTAGAGGATGTTGCGCTCGAAATCGCTGTGAAAAGTCCCCACGTTCGCGCAATCGGACGCGCGCAACGCGAGCAGCGGCAAGGTGGGCATCAGCGGTGAATGCGTGTGCAAGACATCGAATCGCTCGGCTCGCAAGACATCGACGATCTTCCGCGACAGGGCGGTTCCAACCGACACGCGGGCGATCGAGCCGCCGGACAAGAGTGGAATGGAGCTTCCGATGCGGATGACACCGTTCTGCTCGTCAATCGAGCGTTCATTCGCCGCAGGGCCGCGACGGCGCGTGGAAGCCAGACCGTCTTCGACTGCCGGCGCGATGATGCGCACGTCGTGGCCCAGCTTGCGTGCAGTGCGGGCGAAATGATGAACGTGTTCCTGAATTCCTCCCAAGGTCGGGTAGTAGTACTCGGTGACGATGGCGATCTTCATGGCCGGCGACTCATGCAAAAGGATGGCCAGCTTGCTGTCAGCCCGTCCGAAGTGGACGATGGCCCCGAACAGCGCAGTCCACGGGAGGCGTCGCTGGGCGTGACTGGTGAAGGTGTCTAGATTTCACCACGCGCAGAATCTGGCCAAGATCACTGTGGCTTCGGCTCGGGGGCGGCCCGAGGGAGAGCCTGGGCATAGCCCATGGCCATCTTCACCGCCACGGCGGCCTTGGAGTGGTGGCTTGGGCACCGGCGCAGCCGACAGGAGTCGCCACGCCGTAGATGCTGCGACCTACTTTTCGCTATCGAGGTGGGCCATTTGTTCGGTGCCGTAGCGGGTGCCCGCAACCGCGCCTTCGGGGACCAGCGCCTCGAGCGCGGCCGCGTCGCTTGGCGAAAGAGGTTTGTCGATCGCGCCGAGCGCGTCCGCGAGCTGCTGGCGCGTCTTGGCTCCGACCAGCGGCACGAACCCGGGTTGGCGCGCCCGCGCCCAGGCGATAGCGAGCTGTGCCGCGCTCATACCCCGGTCGGCGGCGAAGCGCTGGAGCTGCGCGACGACGGCGTCGTTGTGGCCGAGGTTGCCGGGCGCGAAGCGCGGAAGGTAGGCGCGAAAATCGCGCCTGTCTTGTGGCTTGCTGCCGGTGAGCAAGCCGCGCGAGAAGATTCCGTACAGCGTCGCGCCGATGCCCAGGCGAGCGAGGGCGGGAAAGATGCTGCGCTCCGGGCCGCGACTGGCCAGGGAGTATTCGATCTGCAGGTCGACGATGGGGTGGACGCGCTGGGCGCGCGCGATGGTCTCCGCGCCGACCTCGGAGAGCCCGATGTGGCGCACGTAGCCGGCCTTCACCAGATCCGCGACGGCCCCGATGGTGTCCTCGATGGGCACGGCGGGATCGAGACGGGAGGGCCGGTAGACGTCGATGACGTCGACGCCGAGGCGCTTGAGGCTGTAGGCACAGAAGGTCTTCACGGCAGCGGGGCGCGTGTCGATGCCCAGCCAGTTTCCGTCGGGACCGCGAAGCGCGCCGAACTTCACGGAGAGCAACACGCGGTCGCGCCGGCCCGCGATGGCGCGGCCGACCAGCATCTCGTTGTGGCCCATGCCGTAGAAGTCGCCGGTGTCGATCAAGGTGACGCCCGCGTCGATGGCCGCCCGGATGGTGGCGACGCTCTCCGCGTCGTCGGTCGCACCGTACATCCCCGACATGCCCATGCAACCGAGCCCGAGAGGAAAGACCTCCGGTCCGGTCTGGCCTAGCTTGGTCGTCTTCGCCTGATTCTCCGTCATGACTTGCTCCACTCGTAGCCGACTACAGATTCTTGTACAGCGGTCCGCCGCCGCCTTCCGGGGGGACCCAGTTGATGGCGCCGTAGGGATCCTTGATATCGCAGGTCTTGCAGTGTACGCAGTTCGAGAAGTCGATGCGCAGTTTCTGGAACTTGCCGGTGGCCTCCTCGCGCTCGACCACGTAGACATTGGCCGGGCAGAACTTCTCGCACGGGTTACCGTACTCCTCGGCGCAGCGTTCGCAGTGGCTGGTGTCGACCTTCAGGTGGCAGGGCTGCTTCTCCTCATGGCGCGTGCCCGAGTGGTAGACGTCGGTCAGCTTGTCGAAGGTGGTGCCCTGGTTGTCGTACTTGAAGGCGCTCGCGGGGGCACCCTGCGGGTACACATCGAGCAGTTTTCGTGTGTCCTTGTGGTCCTCGTCGATGACGATCTTGTCGAGGGGGTAGCGCCCGCCGGTGACGGTCATGAGCGCGGCGTGGAGGGTGCCGCCGACGAGACCCGCCTTCATGAGCTGGCGGAAGTTGCGCGCTGGGTACAGGTCCTTGACGATGTACGAAGTCTCCACCGCGCGTTCGTACTTCGCGAGCTGCTTGGACGAGAAATCGCCAGTCACCAGGGCCTCAAGCAGCGTCTCCGCGGCCAGGATGCCGGACTTGATGGCGTAGTGGACGCCCTTGAGCTTGGGCATGGCCACCATACCGGCGCTGTCGCCGCAGAGGAGCGCGCCGTCCATGGCGAGCTTGGGCATGGAATAGTAGCCGCCCTCGGGAATGGTCTTGGCCCCATACGAGACGACCTTGCCGCCCTCGAGCAGCTTTTGGACGAAGGGATGCTGCTTGAACCTGCAGAATTGCACGTGCGGATCGATGAGCGGGTCGTGGTAGTCGAGGCCGGTGATCACGCCGAGACCGATCTGATTGCCGGACAGGGCGTAGATGAAGCTGCCGCCGAAGGTCTGGCTATCCATGGGGTAGCCCATGGTGTGGATGACGTGGCCGGCGGGCAGGGGTGATTTCTCGAACTCCCAGACTTCCTTCACCCCGGTGGCGTAGGCCTGCGGGTTCTTGCCCTCGTCGAGCCCCAGCTTCTTCACGAGCTGTTTGGTGCACGAGCCGCGCGTCCCTTCGCACAGGACGGTGCACTTGCCCAGCAGGTTGGGGCCGGCCTCGAAGATCCCCTTGGGCGTGCCGTCGGGATTTCTGCCCTTGTCGCCGAGCCGCACGCCGATCACGCGATTGCCCTCGTACAGCACCTCCTGCGCCGCGAACGTGGTGAGGGCATCGACGCCGGCGGCGGAGAGCTGCTCGCCCAGCCACTTTACCAATCTGCCCAGCGACACGATCAGGTTGCCGTGGTTGTTCATCTGCGGCGGCACCATCGGGAGCTTGAAGGCGCGCTTGCGCGTGAGGAAGTATACCCCTTCGCTCTTCACCTCGCCCTCGATGGGAGCGCCCTTCTCCTTGTAGTCGGGAATCAGCTCGGCCAGGGCCTTGGGTTCCATGACCGCGCCTGACAGGATGTGGTCGCCCAGGTTGGCGGCCTTCTCGATGACCGCGACCACCATGTCGACGCCCAGGGTTTCCTCGGTGATGGGCGTGCCCGGCTTTTCCCCCTTGGCCACGGCCGCGTTGTGCCTGGCGATGAGCTTGGTCAGGTGCAAGGCGCCGGAAAGCCCGGCCGGGCCGCCGCCGACGAAGACGACGCCGGCTTTCATGGTGTCTCGCTCGATCATGGAGGTTTCTTATCCTTGTTTATGGCTTCCCGCACGCCGCATCTCGCCGCGAGGTGGAAACCCGTGAGGGGGTGCCCCAGCCGTGACGGCCGCCTGCATCGATGATTTTCTATATTGACAGCGGTCGATATAGACGCCATGCTCTCTGCGTGCCCCGACCTCTCGCCATCGTCAAGCCAGGAGAACCAGCAATCGCTTGCTGTGCTCCGCGTGCCAAGCCGAAGTTCAGGAATCTTTCCACCTTTGCCGGGTTGTTCAAGGCACTCGGCGACGAGACCCGACTCACGATCCTCGGGTTTCTGGCCGCGGCGGGCGGCGAGGTCTGCGTCTGCCAGATCGAGGATCACGTCAAGAGTTTGAGTCAGCCCACCATCTCGCATCACCTGAGGCTGCTGCGCGAGGCGGGCCTGGTAACCGCCGAGCGTCGGGGAACGTGGGTCTACTACGCCGTGGACAAGAGCGTACGCGCGCAGCTTTTCCAGTTTGCCGACCAGTTCGCGGACTGAAGGTTCTTGCCCCCAAGGATTCATCATCCATCGGTTGCCCGCTATATCGAGAAACATCGATAAAGGAGAACAAAATGTCCACCCGCCTCGTCGTCATGAACCCTGACCATGGATCGACCCGTTGTTCCGCCGGCGAACCTGCGTCCGCGCAGAATATCCGTGAGGTCGTCAAGGAGCGCTACGGCCAGGCCGTGAAGGAAGTCATCCGGGGGGCCAAGCCTTGCTGCTGCGGCTCCAAGGCGGCCGGCATGGGAGGCACCGATCCCATCACACGCGACCTGTACGCCGCCGAGCAGACCGAGGGCCTGCCCGAAGAGGCGCTTCTGGCGTCCTTCGGCTGCGGCAACCCGACCGCGCTGGCCGAGCTACGACCGGGCGAAATCGTCCTCGATCTCGGCGCCGGGGGCGGCATCGACGTGCTCCTGTCCGCGAGAAGGGTCGGGCCGACCGGCAAGGCCTACGGGCTCGACATGACCGACGAGATGCTGGATCTCGCGGAGAAGAACAAGACCAAGGCAGGCGCCACCAACGTCGAGTTCTTGAAGGGAGCCATCGAGGACATCCCGTTGCCGGAAAACGCGGTGGACGTGATCATCTCGAATTGTGTCATCAACCTGTCGGCCGACAAGGACAAGGTGCTGCGCGAGGCATTTCGCGTGCTCAAGCCTGGTGGGCGATTCGCCGTGTCCGACATCGTGCTTCGTCGTGAATTGCCTGAGGACGTGCGCGGATCCCTGAACCTGTGGACAGGATGCGTGGCGGGCGCCCTGGTGGAATCCGACTACGTCGGCAAGCTGCGCGCGGCCGGTTTTCACGACGTCACGGTCGAGGCGACCCGGATCTACAGCAAGGACGACGCGGCCGAGATGGCGTCGTCATCGTGCTGCGGGAGCGACCCGACTCCGGCCCTCGCCGCGCTCGATGGCGCGGTCATGAGCGCGTTTGTCCGGGCCAGAAAACCGTGAGCGAAACCCGGCGGCTCTCGCGCGTCGATCGCCATCTCACCCTGTGGATATTTCTGGCCATGGGGCTCGGGGTCGGCTCCCGTCGCTGGTATGCCGTGCCGGCGCAGCTCGTGGCAACTTCCCAGGAGGAATCTTGAAGACCATTCTATTTGCGTGTGTTCACAATGCCGGCCGGTCGCAAATGGCGGCCGCGCTCTTCAACCAACTTGCCGATCCGGCGAAAGCGGTCGCGATTTCCGCGGGAACCGAGCCGGGGCCACGTGTGCATCCCGAGGTGGTGATATCAACGATTGCGCGTTCAACGCGCGGTTAGGCGGCGCACCGTCTGCGAATGTCCTGGTCAAAGAGGATCAAGAGTTACTTGGGACGGCTTCAGCGCAGCGCCGGTACAACCACATTGCGGATCCGGAATGATCGTCATCCTCGCATCGATCTTTGCCGCCTTGTAGCCCGAAGCAGAAATCTGGAGCGAGTACGTCCCTTCTGTCACCGGCCCGCTTGGCCAGAAGCATGCCGTCCCCGCATCTGTGGTTTCGCATTTCATGTTGCCCTCGGATGGACCAGAAAAGGCGACTTCAACGTCACTCACTACTCCTCCATCCGCAGAAGACATAATATCAAAGACGACAGACATATAGGTCGCTGGGCATCCAGCTGGACATTTTCGGCCAGCACCACATCCTGAAATCGAACTCCCGGCGATGACGACTGCCAAGAGCGCACCAAACCAAAGGCGATTCTTCATAGGGATGTTCCTCTCCAAACAGCGTAGCTTCACCCAGGAGTCAGAGCAAACGCTGGCTGTGATCTCGGATACATGACAAGAGTCCTCGCGACTGCCAACGCATTGCCGTTCAGCGGCGAAGCCCGCCGCACGACATTTCCGAGAGATAGCATCGAGATCCGGGGAACCGATCGCCGTCGGTGCGACCGGGCCAGCTCCACTTGGAAATCGACCTCGGCGGGCAGTGGCACGCCTTTCACCGCCGCGGTCAATTCAACGCCGGGTTCGACGGCGACCAACGCGCCACTTTGGCCCGAACGGGCGGCTAGAGACTGAATCCAGAAGTCAGCCCCACCGAGCTAACCACGATCGGACCCAGGGATCTCCACGCGGTTCCGACCTGCTCTCACCTTCATGGAACCAATTCAAGGGCCTGCGACAGGCGAGGTCCGATTCGTATGGCACCAAGGTCGCGCCGATCGGTCGTCAAGACCCGGTAGACGCGCCGTCGTTCAGCCACTGCGGCCACGGTGCCATCAACCAGGCCGAGGCTGAGCCCTGCGAACCTTGCGTCCAGTTCTATGGATCTGGCGATGTCGGACGATAGCGGCAGTTCATACTCATATCGTGTTTCTGGATCGAAGATGTCCGCGATCAGCCTTCTCATCGCTGCACGGTTGTCTCTGAGAAAGTAGTCAACCTCGGCGAGGACAAGCCCAGGCACGATTACTGAGCTCGCTGACGTCAGCGCCTCCTCGTACTCCGGAAAGCTTGGCGCACCGGCTCGGTCGCACGCGAGTGCCTGGAGGAGTCCACCGGTATCCGCGACAAGTGCTGACTTCAATCCTTGAGATCCTTTAAGAGCAGAGACTCGTCGCCTAGTTTGCTGTCGGTCGACTCGAACAGACCGGTCGTAGGGGCGCGGCGGCCCGAGTAGTACCGCGAGGCCACAACGCGCAACCCCTTTCGGACAAGCTCCGAAGCGGAATGCCCAGCAGCACGAGCCTTCTTCAAAGCTCGGATATCATCCTCTCCTAGTCGAACCGTGGTTGAAGTGAGACGCGCCATACACTCACCATACATCGCAAAGGCCGCCGAGACAACGCTTGGTCGCATATGCCCGACGGGCGCCTGCTTTGGGCCGCTTGCGCGGCGGTCATCGATCAGCCGAGACCGCTCCGTCCACCGGGCCGGCACCGCTATCGACCTGGGCGATGTCCGCGATGGCGGCGGCCGCGAAGGTCGCGACGGGAAGCTCGTCGGCGATCTTGATGTCCGATGTGCCGTCCGCGCTCTTGGCGCTTCCCAGGCCGTACAAGATGAGGCCGCCGGTCGCGGTCTCGGGAGCGAGCTCGACCTTCAATTCGTTCTCGGTGCCGAGGTAGCGAGCAGCGTCCACTGCCGTCGCGGTGTAGCTTCCCTGCACCGGCGTGCCCCGTGTGGCGCCGAAGAGGTCGAGAAGCGTACCCTGCGAGGCGCCCGTGGCCCTGATGGCCGTCAGGTGGTCCTCGGCGAGCGCGCCATCGGCGGTGGTGACGAGCAGGTGGATCGGAAGCTCCATATGCAGGATCGAAGCGGACGCGTCGGTGTACACCGCGGACGGCTCGTAGGCCATGATCGATCGCTCGTCGAAGGCGTAGCGGAGAGCGATCGTGACCGTGGTCGTTCCGGCGGCGGGATGGGCTGTGACCGTGGCCGGATCGGCAACCCAGGCCAGGGTTCCCACCCACGGCCCGACGAGGCGGGCCTTCACGTCATTGGCCGAGAAGCCGAGCGCCGTCTGCTCGTCCGGCGTGACCGTGCGTGTGTCGTAGGGCATTGGGCCGGCACATTTGCCACACGACGAACCGCCGCAGCCCGCGCTCCCCGTGGCAGCGCAAGCAAGCGCGAGAAGCCCGAACCATCGCAATCGTCGAATGAACATGATACGAGCTTCGTGCAATACGGATTTTTCATCAAGTCGCACGCCCCGAGGAGGGCGTACCGACCGTGCGATTCATCACATTGGCGCCGGCATGGGATTGGGAACCCGGACAGAGCAGTGACGAAAGCCGCCGCTTGACGGGATTTGCCAATTTATCAACTACTTTGTTGCTGGCACGCCCCGGAGCGATTGGGTAGATCCCGCGTGAAAGGCAGGGAACATGCCACTCGACAACTACGTGACACTTGGAAGATCCGGCTTGCGTGTTTCGCCCATGTGTCTTGGCGCGATGACCTTCGGGGAAGACTGGGGCTGGGGCTCCTCGGTGGCCGACTCGCAGGCCATCATCGATCGCTTTCTCGAACGGGGTGGCAACTTCATCGACACCGCCAACGCCTACACCAAGGGCCATTCGGAGAAGATCATCGGGGACCACATCGGCCGGCACCCGAGCAAACGCGACCGCGTGGTTTTGGCAACGAAATTCCTCAGCAACCTTTACCGTGGCGATCCCAACGGCGGCGGCTCGCACCGCAAGGCGATTGTTTCGGCGTGCGAGCAGTCCTTGCGACGGTTGCAGACGCCGTATATCGACCTCTATTGGATGCACGCCTGGGACGCCACCACGCCCATCGAAGAAACCCTGCGCGCCCTCGACGACCTGGTCCGGGAAGGCAAGGTTCGCTACATCGGCTTCTCGGATACGCCGGCCTGGAAATGTGCCGAGGCACAAACCATCGCCCGCTTTCGCGGCTGGGCGCCCCTGATCGCACTGCAAATCGAGTATTCGCTGCTCGAACGCACGGTGGAAGGCGAGCTGATTCCGATGGCCCTCGAGCTGGGCCTCGGCGTGACCCCGTGGTCGCCCTTGAAGAGCGGCGTGCTGTCGGGAAAGTACACGCGCGACAAACACGGTCAGCACGACGCCGGCCGCGGCCCCTGGGCACTGAGCGCTCTCAACGACAAGGCGTACGACCTTCTTGAAGAGATGGCCAGAATTGCCAAGGCCTTGGGCACCACGGTGGCGCGGGTGGCGCTGGCGTGGGTACAGGCGCGTCCGGGTGTCGCCTCGACCATCATCGGGGCGCGGACGCTTGCGCAACTGGAAGACAATCTGGCCGGGCTTGACGTCCGTCTCGAAGCCGCCCACGTCGCGAAGCTGGACGCCCTGTCGAAGCCGACCCTGAGCTTCCCGGCCGACTTCATTGCCAACGGTGCCCCCATCGTGTTCGGCGGAACCACCATCAACGGACGTGCCACCCAGGCCTGGCCGATGTCGCCCAAGGACGACAGCGAGCGCTACTGACGGGCGTGACCGTCGCAGATCCGAAGGCCGTTCTTTTCCCGACGCCAGGTGCTGCCGAGGCCATGGCGCACGATGGAGTGCTGGCCGAGACCCTGGTGATGCTGGTCGAGGCGTAGCCGGACCACACGCTATCGTCCAATTGGGCGCGAGCGCGGCAGTAACCGGGAACGCCTCTGCCAAACATGCAGCGCAAGAAGGACGGACATCGGGATCACGATCTTGTCGTGGATTTCCACCATGGCTCGCTCCGCGAGGTGGTGGTCGAAGCCTACGGCGGCGGCCCATGCAACCAGCGCGGTGGTGACCGCGGCTGCAAAAGTCCCGAATAGGACCGGGCCAAGGCTTCGCCACGCATCGCTGCGTCGAAGGGTTGCGAGCAACGGCTTGCGGTTCAAGTTCAGGTGCCACGCGGCGAAGGCCAGCAACGCTGCCGAGGAAATCTGGTGGAACAGTGCCCAGGTCGGACGGCCCCAGCCCCACACGGTGCGGCCGGCCCAAACTCCGTGACCCATGTGGTAGGTCGCCTGGATAAGAAAGCCCGACACCAACGACGCCGTGCCGGCGATCAGCAGACCAACGTTGATCGAGCCTCGCAGGGACGCCGGCCTCATGGCGCCACGGTCCGCCGTTGCAAGGCGCCTGCCCGGCAGGCCGCGACGCACTTGAAACACCCGACGCAGTCCTCGCCTTTGCGGAGCGCCGCATGCTTGTGCCACAGCACCGACACCTTCCCGATCACGTGGTTCGGACAGGCGTCGACACAAGACCAACAGGCCTGGCACTTGTGCGAGTCGAATTCCACGAAGCGCGTTCCGGGCAGACGGCGGTTGGAGAAGAGCGGAGCCATGGATCCACCAATAACGCCGGGGCCCATCCAGCGACGATAACCTTTGATAAGAAATCGCCGTCAGCGCTTCTTGTGGATGCGATTTCGGATGCGGCTCAGCGAAACGGGCGTGATGCCCAGGTAGGACGCGATGAAGTGCTGGGGAATTCTTCGAACGATCTCGGGGTACTCGCGCAGCAAATCCTCGTAGCGCTCGCGCGGGCTGTCCTTGATCCGGGATAGGAAGAGCCGACCGTAGTTCTCCATCCGCTTGAGGACGATCTGCTGGAACAAGTCGCGCAGATTCGGGTAGACCTCGTGAAGTCGGTCCCAGTCCTGGCGACCGATCGCCGCCACCGTCGTCGGCTCGATGCTTTCCAAGGAAAACAGGCTCGGTCCACCGCCCAGGAAGCTCTCCATGGAGGAAACCCCTTGGTTTTCCAAGAAGAACTGGAACGTCACGTCTTTGCCGTCCTTGTTGAACCAAAGGCGCAAACATCCCTCCTTCACGAAATACATGGAGCGGGCGACCTCGCCTTCACGAAGCAGGGAGGTCTTCGCTGGAATCTTCAACACCTTGAAGAATCCCTTGCATCGTTCCCACTTCGCGGGATCGGATTGCAACTCGTGCAGGACCCTGGACAGCATCGCGACTCGCCGCCTGTCAGGATACACCCCCGACGAAGGATGGTCAGCCCGACCCTCTGCTGGCCGTCGCCCACGGCCCGCCCGCGCGTGCTACTGTCGGCCTGTGTCTGACCGCGAAGATCCCGAGGAAGTCGTTACTCTCACCCATTGCGGTGAGCTGACGGCGGCGCAACTGCTGTGCGGTCGCCTAGACGCGGAAGGGCTCGAGTGCTTCATTCCCGACCAGATCATGGCGGCGCAGACCTGGCACCTCAACCGAGCGATCGGTGGCATTCGCGTGCAAGTGCGCCGCGCGGACCTGGAGCGAGCCAAACAGATCTTGCAACATCCGGGGGTGTCGGAAGCAGCCGACCTTGCGGATGCTGGAGAAGCCTCGCTCGAATCGGGTCGTGGACAGCCCGTGGAACAGGACAAAGATGACGACGGGCTTATCGGCCCCGGCGACCGCGCGGCCTACCGGGCCATGCGGGTCGCGCTGGTCAGCCTATGGTTGATGGGCCTGGTTCATCCCTATTCCCTCGTCCTGTCCGTGCGCGCGCTGGGGCGGAAGGATGTTACGGCGTGGGGACGACGGCGCGCTTGGATCGCAGCGCTTGTCAGCGTGGTCGGATGCGCGTGGTTGGCGCTGGTCGCTTTGCGATTACTCACGAGATGACTCGGCGACGGCCGGTGCTGGGCATGCGCCTACGCCGGCTGCCCGTGAGTCGCCGGAGTCGCGCTCCTCTCGCGTCACCGCTACACTAGGTGGCATGTCGGTTCGCCTGCCGCGCGGAAGGCTGCTCGCCAAGTTGCTCGTGGCCATGCTCGTGCCCGCCACGCTTGCCCTGGCGCTCTTCGGGGCCGCAGCGCACGAGGTTGCGCGGCGCGTGCTGGAACAGGAGCTCGGGCGGCGGTTGGCCACGGCCGCGACGGCGGTGTCCATGCTGGTCTTGCCCGAACAACTCGCCGCGATCGGGCCCGGCGATGAGACATCGATGACCTACGCCAATCTCCGCCATCGGGTCGAACAAGCACGTGAGCGTCTGGCCGTGCGCAGGGTCATGCTGGTGGCGCGCGATCTGACCGTGCGGGCGGACAGCGAGAACGTACTGCCTCTGGGCGCGCCGGCCCGCGAGCTTGGCGCGGACGCGCCCGAGATCGAGAAGGCCGGCGCCGGCCAGGCCACCGCCTCGCCGCTCTTCATCGGTCGCGACGGCTTGCCCTACAAGCGCGGTTACGCACGCGTCGGCGGCACCGGTTTCGCGATGGTCGAGGCCAGTGCCGAATACCTCGATGCGCTGGCCCTGTTCCGTCGCTGGCTGGTGGTGGGCGGGATCGTCAGCCTGGCGATGATCGTGGTCTTGGCAGCGTGGCTTTCCCGGCGCATGACCGGACCGCTCGAACGCTTGGCCGTGGCCGCCGAACGCATCGGACAGGGCGATCTGGCAGGCACGGTGGTGGCCGAAACGCGGGACGAGATCGGCTACCTGGCTGGGCGTCTCGACGAGATGAGGGGCGCGCTCCACGCGCGTGACGAGCGTATGCAGATGATGCTGGCGGGGATCGCGCACGAGGTTCGCAATCCCTTGGGCGGCCTCGAGCTGTACGCCGGACTGCTGCGTGAGGGGCTGGTGCAGCAGCCCGAGCGCTTGGCCGAGATCGCGCGGATCGAGCGCGAGATCGGCTACCTCAAGAACGTGGTGAGCGACTTCATCGACTTCGCCCGACGCCCAGTCCCGGCGATGGAGGCGTTTCCGGTTTCCACCCTGCTCGATGAAATCGCGGAGATCTCGCGCCCGGCGGCAGGCGGGCCCGCCTTTTCCGTGGAGTGCGCGTCCGGGATGGTGGCGCGCGCGGATCGAGCGCAACTGCGCCGCGCCCTGCTCAATCTGGCCAAGAACGCGACCACGGCCGCTGGCGCATCCGGGCGGGTCGTGCTCGCGGCGCGCGCGGAAGCGTCCGATCGCCAACGCATCGAATGGGAGGTTCGCGACAGCGGTCCGGGCGTGCCCGATGAGATACGCGCCAAGATCTTCACGCCCTTCTTCACCACGCGGGAGCGTGGCACGGGGCTCGGACTGGCCTTCGTGGCGGAGATCGCGCGCGACCACGGCAGCGCCGTGAAGGTCGACCGCGGCCCCGAGGGCGGCGCGCGTTTCCGCTTCTCCACGACCGCTGGCGCCGAACCAAGCCGAGCATGAGATTGTGCCACAACCGCCACGGCCGCCACGGTCCCCTCGATCAATTCACCCAGTCAGTCCTCCTGGAATGGACGAGTCCAATCACGCCGTGGCACTATCTTCGCCAAGGAGAAGCAAGGCTGCGCATTGCCGCCTGCTACGGTGAAGGACTTGCCTTGGACCACCCTGGTTGAGATTTTGCAGCATCGCGCTCAGGCGACGCCCGATACGATTGCCTACAGCTTTCTCGGCAGCAGGCTGGACGAGAGCCCCTGTACGTACGGCGAGTTGCACGCGCGGGCACTGGCCGTGGCGGCGCGCCTTTCCACCGTGGTGAAGGAAGACGACAGGGTTCTCGTCTGTCATCTGCCGGGCCTCGACTACATCGCCGCCTTCTACGGCTGTCTCTACGCGGGCGCCATCGCGGTACCCGTCTATCCTCCCCAGTACTACAAGAGCTTCGATCGCATTCGGTCCATCATCGAGGATGCTCGCCCGCGCGCCGCGCTCACGTCGACGGCCATTGCCCAGAAGCTGGCCTCTCATGTCCACGCTGCCGCTCGGCCCCCGTTCGACTGGATCGTCAACGAGGATCCGGCCGGCGCGGACGCGGGCAGGCCCATGCCGGTCCCTCGCCGTGGGGATTCGATCGCATTCCTGCAGTACACCTCGGGGTCCACCGCCGAGCCCAAGGGGGTCATGCTCAGCCATCGGAATCTGCTCGACAACCTGCAGGCTATCCAAAAGAACTTTCAAAGCCATGCCGGCTCCGTGGGCTGCATCTGGCTGCCGCCGTATCACGATATGGGCTTGATCGGCGGCATCCTGCAGCCCTTGTTTGCGGGGTTTCCCGTCTACCTCATGTCGCCGATGGCGTTCGTCCTGCGGCCCATCAAATGGCTGGAGGCGATCACGCATTTCGCCGCCACGATCAGCGGCGGGCCCAACTTCGCGTTCGATCTGTGCGTGGCGCGTATCAGGCCCGAGGAGATGTCCCATCTCGACCTCCGCTCGTGGAAAGTCGCGTTCTGCGGCGCCGAGCCCATCCGCGCCAGCTCGCTCGCGGCCTTCCGCGCGAAGTTCGAGCCCGTCGGCCTACCGCCCCATGCGCTCCATCCCTGCTACGGGCTGGCCGAGGCGTCCCTGATGGTCACTGCCAGCGGGTACTCGGCCCCGCTCGTTACCCAGACGCTCGATGCCGAAGCACTGGCGGCGGACGTAGCCCGCCCGGCCGCGGGCCGCCCGGGTAGGACTCTCGTGGGGTGTGGCACGGCGATCGACGGTACGGAAGTGCAGGTGGTGAACCCGCGAACCCTCGCCGTATGTGCGGATGGTGAGATCGGCGAAATCTGGGTGGCTGGCCCGTCCGTGGCGCCGGGCTACTGGGGCCGGCCCGAGCAGAGCGATGAAAGCTTTGGCGGGCGCCTGGCCAGAGGGGAAGGCCCCTATCTGCGGACTGGAGATCTCGGCTACCTCGATCGCGGCGAGCTTTTCGTCACCGGCCGCCGCAAAGACCTGATCATCGTCAAAGGGCGCAACTACTACCCGCAGGACATCGAGCACGGCGTGTCCGCGAGCCACCCCGCGCTCAGAGCCGGCTGCGCCGTGGCTTTCTCGATTGACCTGGGCGATGAGGAATCGCTGGTCATCATTCAAGAAGTGGAGCCCAAGTTCACGAGCTGCGATTTAGGCGAGACGATTCCGCTCATCACGAAGGCGGTCTTGGCTTGTTGTGAGATTGTGCCCTACGATGTCTTGCTCGTCTGCAAAGGCAACGTGGCCAAGACCACGAGTGGCAAACTTCGGCGCCAACTCATGAAGCAGCGCTATCTCGCACACGATCTAGAGGTGCTTTACCGTGGAACGGGTTTGCCGTGAACTGGAGCCTGCCGGGCGTTCTTGGCCACCAGGCAGGCGTTTGCCTATCAAGGAGTCAAATCTTGTCGAACGTAGATATTGAACAGTTCCGTGCCGAGCTCTATCCCGTTCTCGCCGAGGTTTCGGGCCTGCCGGTGGAACGCATCGAGGGTGCCCTTCGGCTGAACGAGGACCTCAATCTCGACAGTTTGAAGCGGATCGAGGTGGTCTCATGCATCTCCGAGAAGTACGAGTTCGACCCCGATGTCGACACTCTCATGGAGTTGCACACTGTGGATGACGTCATCCGACTGATGGAAGAGCACCAGCGCGGTCGCTGACCAGACGCGGCTGACCTGCTCCGCGCGTGCCAGCGAGCGATTCGCTGGGTGACATCGACCACGGCCGCTAGTGCCGAACCAGGCTGAGCACGATTTCGAGAAGGATGAGCAGTACCACCGTGGCTTCTAGGACGAACAGCCGGCGATCGCGGGCCACATCGGTGATGATCTCCAGGGTATCCTGCACGGCGCGCAACTTGAGCTCCAGCGACTGGAAGCGATCGACCAGATCGAACTCCGAGCGCAGTTTCACGTAGATGCGGTCCGCGCCGGGATCGTCCCAGGCCGCGTCGGGCCTGTCGAGCAGGTGCAGGACGGAAAGCACCTCGCCGCGCGTGCCCACCGCGGCACCGATGAACTTGGCCAGGTGTCGCGTGCGCATGGGCATGGTGCCGACCCTCTGCAACTCCTCGCCCAGCTTATCGGTGGTGACGAACATCTGATCCACGATGCGTTCGTAGTACTCCATGGCCGCGCTCTGCGCGACGGTCATGGCCACCACGGTGGCGCGCTCGAAGGAAAGGACATCGACCATCAAGATGCCATCGTCGACGTCGGGACGCGCCTCGGGTGACTCGTGCACGCTCAGCTCTTCGTTGAGCACCTGCGACTTGGTGAGCCCCGGCCTGACCCGCGCCAGGCGCTGCAACTCGGACTCGCGAGCCTCGGGCGCGACATCGAGAAAGACCACGGCGCCGAAGGGATAGATGAACACGGTGCCGCCCGAGGCGGGCTGGAACCAGAGTACGCGCGGCGAGCGCTTGGCCTCGGGGTAGGCCGGCGCCAAGTCCTTGAGCGGAAGGTTTTCCACGAAGGCGGCAGCGAAGAACGTGTGGGTGCGTGCGCTGGTGATTTCAGGCATGGAAGTGAAGCGGTCGGATAGGGCGCAATCCCAGAATAGAGCAAAAATGATGGCGTTAGGGGGCGGAAATCCCGGCCGGGAATGGTAAAGAAGGGCCGTGGATTTAGACCTATCGGATGCCCAGAAGACCCTACGCGAACAGGCTCGGGAAATCTCGTCGCGCGAGCTTGCCCCCAAGGCCGCCGAGATCGACCGCCAGCAGCGCTTTCCTCGTCAAGCCGTCGACTGCCTGGCCAAATCCGGGATGCTGGGCGTGACGGTGCCCGGCGCGTGGGGTGGGATGGGGCTCGACACCATCGCCTGCGCGCTGATGATCGAGGAACTGGCCAGCGCATGCGCGTCGACCGCCGCCATCGCCGGGTTGCAGAACCTGATGGTATGCGAGCCCGTTCTTCACTTCGGCAACGAGGCACAGCGGCGTGCCTGGCTGCCCGGACTGGCCAGCGGCGCCAAGCTCGGTTGCTTCGCACTGACCGAGCCCGGCAGCGGCTCGGATCTCGACGGCGTCACCACCCTTGCCCGGCGCGAAGGCGACGGGTGGGTCGTGCGGGGAATCAAGAGATTCGTGACCTGTGGCCCAGACGCGCAGCTCGCCTTGCTCTTCGCCGGCACTTCGCAGGCGGACAAGTCCACCCTGTCCGCGTTCCTGGTCCCAACGGACACGGCCGGGATTTCGTTCGGCGCCGCCTACGACAAGCTTGGACTGCGCGGCGCCATCGCGGCTACCATGACCATCGAGGACGCGCGCCTCCCGGCCAGCGCCCTGCTTGGGACAGAGGGAGGGGGCCGTGAGGTCGTACGCTTCGCCCTCGAAGGGGGCCGCATCGGTGCCGCGGCGCTCGGCGTGGGCATCGCGCGCGCCGCTTTCACCGCCGCGACTCGCTATGCCCTCGCCCGGCGCACGAAGGGCGAGCCCATCGCCGAGCATCAGGCCATTCAGTTCAAAATCGCCGACATGTCGACGCAGATCGATGCCGCGCGTTTGCTGACCTGGCGGGCGGCGGCGTTGCGCGACGGCGGCGCGTCGCTGGGCGCGCAGGCCTCCATGGCCAAACTCGTCGCCTCCGAGGTCGCGAGCCGCGTGGCCAGCGAGGCCGTACAAATCCTGGGCGGCAACGGCTGCCTGGCCGAGTTTTCGGTCGAGCGACACTTCCGTGATGCCAAGGTCACGGAGATCTACGAGGGCACGAACGAGATACAGCGACTGGGCATTGCATCTGCCTTGCTAAAGGAATAAGACCGAGGAGTCCCTGAGATACTTGACGCGGAGGGTTAGGCAATGAAGAAGATCGCGATCTTGTTCGCCATGGGTGCCTGTCTTGCGCTGGGCGCATGCGCTACGAGTGGTTCCGGCGATGACCAGCCCGTCCCGGTCGTGGTGCGCGGTGGCGAAGAGGTCAGAGTCGACACGGGGGGAATTCCGCCGGACAAGCAGGCCGACGTCTATCTGGTCTTGCAGCAGCGCGATGCATCCGCGCGCAGGTGCTACCAGGACGTCCTCAACGAGAAGAAGACCCGCGAGTTCCAGGGCACGGTAAAGATTCTGCTTTCCCTCAACACCAACGGCACCGCACGGGCCGTGCGCGTCATGGGCGGCACGCTCAACAACAAGGATGTCGAGAGCTGCCTGGTTGAGACCATCAAGCAGTTCGAGTTCCCCAAGGTCGACCGCGCGGGCGACATCCAGTACGAATACAAGTTCGAGCCGCAGTACTAGACCCGCCCGTCAGAAGTCAGGCCGTATTGGGCCGCCGATCCGAGTAGCCCGCTCATTGCTCGGCTACACCGCTCGGGCCATGCGCGCTCGTAGCGCCTAGTGGCGCCAGTGTAGGCTGGCGGCACGCGCGGCGGGTGTCGAAATAGCGGCGATCTTATTTCTAGTATTACGTAAAATGTGTATAATGCCTTACTAAGCATGAGGCACTATATTCTTCTCCTCACGGGCTTGTTCGCGGTGATCGAGCTTGGTTGTGCTTCCGAACCCGAGGTTCGCAAGGACCATGGCAAGGACCGGCACGCAAGAGGTGCGAGAAACGGCTGGGCGACGGGCGAGGTCGCAGGCGACGACAAGGCGATGGACATGGAGATGTCCATGGGTGTGCTCGACGAACGTGCCGTGGACCGCGCCATCAAGCCCCACGTGCGCGCGATGTCCGCCTGCTTTTCCAAGGCCGGCGACGCGCGCCAGTACCTTTCCGGCCAAGTCGTCATGCGCTTCGTGGTCACGGACAGCGGCCAGGTGTCCGACGTTCAGGTGATCAGGAACGCGCTCGGGAGTTATCCCGTCGAGAGTTGTCTTGTGTGCGAGGGCAAGCAGATCGTCTTTCCGGCGCCGGAAGGCCGGCGCGGCACCGACTTCGAGTACTCGATGACCTTCCGGTCCACAGGGGAGCGCACCGTCATTCCATGGAGCGGTGAAGAAATGGCCCGGCACCTCTACGGCATCTCGACCGATCTGGCGGGTTGCGGATCTCTTGGCCACACGGATGTGGACGTCATCGCCTACGTCGAACCCGGTGGTTCGGTGGGCTCCGTGGGGTTCGCCTCGGAAGGCTCGCTCGATCCAGCGGCCGCCGATTGCGCGGTTTCGCTCATGCGCAAGGTGCGCATCAGCGACGCCCCTGCGGCCCCCCATTCCGGCATCGTCCTGCGTGCGACCTTCCCCATGACCTTGGCGTTCGAACGCCCGGCCGGAGAACCCAGTCGCAAACTCAGCCGACGATCGAGGCGGCACTAGTAACTCAAGGGCCGGGGCGACGGGCCAGCGCGGTTTGAGTCAGGTTGGCGACGAGGCTGAGCAGGCGTTGCAGGTCGGCGGTCGATGTCTCCACGCGCACCTGCAAGGTGCTGCCTTCGCGGGTGATCTCGGCGCGGCTGACGAGGGTGGAGAAGCCGCTCAAAAGAACCACGGGATTGATGGCGAGCTTGCGCTTCCAGGCCGGCAGGTCGCGCTCCCACTTGTCGGCCTCGGCAGCGGTCTGGAAGTCGGCGAGGATCTCGATGAAGGGTGATTCCGCGCCCACCACCAGCGTGAGCGATTGGGGTATCGGGCCGATGTCGCCGCCGACCGGCTGGAGCGGACTGTCATCGCTGGCGCCGCGGGTACCAGGAACGACGTAGCCAGGGCTCGCCGGAGCGCCGAACAGGTTGGTGGCGGCCATCATGAACGCGGCGTCGTCGGGCAGGGCGCTCTCCTCGGCCTCGATACGGGCTGCGATCTCGCGCCAGTTCGGGTGGCCGGAAGGGCTTCCCCGCCCGCCGCCCGCGTGCGCGCCGGCCCTCCCTGCATCGACGGCACCGGTCGCGCTGGGTGAAGGCACCATGTCTCCGCCCAGCAGTTCCGCGGCATACGCCGGTGTGGCCATGATGGCCAGGGCCGGTGTGGGTAGCACCAGGATGCGATCGTCGCGATCGAGCCCCACCTGGGACTGGCTCTTGCTTCGCTGTCTGAGCCCCACCGGTCGTCCTGCGATGGTTCGCCAGGCGATGGGTTTTCGGGCCGCCTTGGCTCCCCGGTCGAGGGCCGCTTCGAGCGCGGCGTCCGGCAGGTGATGGCGCGCCGCCAAGAAGGTCACCGCGTCGTCGGCGGGGTTGGGGGTGGCGATGAGCAGAGAGTCGAAGTCGCGATAGAGATCGAGCCCCGTGTCGTCGATCAGGCGGTGGCGGTCGGGCAGCAGAAGGAGCAGTCGATCCACCGCCGCGATGGTCGTGTCGCTGTCAGGCGCGGCACGCAAGCGGTCCAGGCGCAAGAGCGCGATCAGGCGAGAACCCTCCGGGCCGCTCTTGCGTAAATCCCCGGGACGGAGGCGACCGCCGTCGATGCTGCCGTCACGGGAAGCGGTTTTGGCGCTGGCGGCGGCATCGCTCGCGAGCTGGGGCGCGCCGGCGTCGGGCGTGGCGGGGACGGTGACGCCCTGGTGAGTGGAGGCGACGTGAACCCTGGGCTTGTGGTGGTGCGCTCGTGGCTGGTTTTGGGTGGGCGCCTGTTTGTCGGGAGGCGGGCCGAGGGGGAGATCCCTCACGATGCCGATGGCAATCGGCTGTACCTTGATGGCGGGCACGAGCGATAGCGCGCGCCACAAGCCGACCCCCGCCGCGATCCCGACCACAGCGAGGTGGACGGCCAGCGAAATGGTCAAAGCCAGCAGGATGCGGCGCATTTTCAAAGAGGATAGACCGCCCGACAAGCGGCTTCACTCACTCATTGCTCGGAAGCGAGGGCGCGCACGCGGGCCGCAATGACGGCCGGGTGGGGCGCATGTCCCGCGGTGACCAGCGCTCCCTCGCGGGGACGGATTTGCGTGATGCCGGAGACACTCGCCGCGAGGAAGATCTCGGAGGCGCGTGCTTCGAGCGCCGGGCTCTTGGTGGCGTCGAGCGAAACGACGATTCCGTCGGACTTGAGCGCGGGCAAGAGCGCGACGATGAGATCTCGGGCCGCGGGTTGATCTTCGATGTCGACCAGGTTATCCACCAGGACCGCGCCCACGGAACCCATCGCCAGCGGGACTTCCGCGGCCGCGATCACGACGGCGAGCGGATGCCCGAGCTTGCGCGCTCGTCGCAACGCGCGCGCGGCCGCACGGCGCTTGTCCGTCTCGACCAGGACCAGCACGTCGAATTCGCCGGCGAGGGCCTCGGCCAGCCAGAGAGCGGATAGCACCACCACGGGCGCATGGGCGCGCACGAGTTCGCACACCCGGCCGAGCGTTGCCGGGCTGCCGAGGGCTCCCGAAAACAAGGGGCCGCGCATGGCGCGCACTATAGGAGGCCCCAAGGGCGCGCGGCAATCGCTATTCGGGGGGTCGGCATTTCCAGCGCCGGCCTGATAGATTTCCCGACATGCCCTTTCTGGTGGACATGCGCGCCGCGGGTCCTCATCTGGGCGGCAAGGCCCATTCGCTCGCTTGGCTGGCCGAGCATGGACTTCACATACCGAGCGGTTTCGCCGTCACGGACGCGCTTTTTCGCGCCCTTTGCCCAAGCGCGCCGGATTTCGAGCGCCTCGACGAAGTGGCTCTCGCTTCTCTCGATCGTGCGCGCGCACGTCTCATGCAGGAAACTTGGCCCGCCGGCTTTCTCGACGAGCTGCAAGGTCGCCTGGCAGGGATCCGGGCGCCAAGCTACGCGGTGCGCTCGTCGTTTGCATGCGAGGATCTTCCAGGCCAGCTCGCGCCTGGCGTGTATGAGTCGTGCACGGACGTGCTTTCGCCCGACGTGGAAATGGCGATCCGAAAGGTACTTTGCTCGGCCCTGGCCCCGGGCGCGGTGGCCTACGCCATGGCCCACGGGCAGCGACCGGCCAGGGATCCCGTGGCCGTGCTGGTGCACGCGTATTTTGCCGGCGAGGCCGAAGGGAGTGCGGCTTTCGCACACGAGCGCATGTCCGTACCTCTGGTCGCGGTTCGGCGCGGGCAGTTGCCGGTCGAGGCAAGAGCGTCGCTTGGCAGGACTCTGACCGCGCTCGCGGATGCCCGCGGGCCGGTCGAAGTGGAGTGGGTCCTGGCCGAGGGCCGCGTGATTTACTTGCAAGCGCGGCCGTTCCAACCACCCGTTCCACCCGTCTCGTGGCTGGGCTTCGCGGCTCTCGGCGACCAGTCGACGTCGTCCGCCGCGTGGCGCTGGGACGCCGCCCACAACCCGCTTCCGCTGTCACCGGCGCAGGCTGGGCTGGTCGATCTCGTGGATGGCGCGTGTGCCGTCGGCATTCGCCAGCGGGTACTGGGCGGCTACCTCTTCTACACCCGAGACCACGCCACGCTTCCACCACCTATCGCGGCGGAGGATGCCGGCGATTTTTTCGCCTCGCTACGCTCGGAGGTCGAAGCGCACCTGGCGGGTCTGGGAGCGCAGCCTGACCTGGAAAAGGCGCTTGCCTTGTTCGTGTACGCCTACGAACGTATCTTCGGGGTGCTTCAGCCGGCCCTGCGGCAAGCCCACGAAAGTCTGCGAGTGTTTCTCGAAACCCACGCAAAGGTCGGGCTCGCCTTGCTTCCCGCACTACGGGCCGGTGTGTTATCCATGGCCAGCCAGCGGCGGGAGCGGGCAGCCCGGATCTCTTCCGGGGGGATCCAGGTGGAGCGCGCCCGTGCCGACTATCTGGCCCTCTTTGGTGACGAGGCGCCGGTCTGGGACGTGAGCGAGCCAACCTATGCCGAGACCCCTGACACCTTCCTGCGCGAGAGCATTCGCCATACGCCGGAGATCGCCCCGCTCGACTGGAGGGAGGCGAGCGCCCGGGTGGAGGCTGCACTGGCTCCACATCTGCGGGAGAGGTGGCGGCATCTCTTGGGCACGGCGCGGGCGGCGGTGTCGCTGGGCGAGGCAGACGACTGGCTCTACGCTCGCACGCAGGCCGCGGTTCGCCGCGCCCTTCTCGCGGTGGGCGGGCGGCTGCACCATGCGACTCGCCTGCGCGCCATCGAGGATGTCTTCTTCCTGCCGCTTTCGCTCGTGCGCCGGGTCGCGGCGGGCGGTGAAGCTGCCGTCGACCTCGTCACCCGTGCCGCCGAAGGGCGCGAGGCATGGATGCACGCGCGCGGACATCCGCCACCCTCGCCCGTCGCGGCGGACGGCAAGGGGGTTCGCGGGGCGGGGACGGGCGGTCGTGCCGTCGGGCGTCTGCTCTGGCATCGTCCGGGCTCGCACGCGCGTGGTGCTAGGGATGCCGTCTTGGCAGCCACGACGCTTCTGCCCACCGAATTGCCCCTGCTGGACGCCATCGCCATCGTGAGCGAAACCGGCGGGCCGCTCGACCACGTCGCGGCCCAGGCGCGCGAGCGCGGCATCCCCGCGGTGGTCGGCGCGCTGGGCGCGTCCGCGGTGTTTTCCGACGGCGACATGGTGCTGGTCGACGGCGACGCGGGCTTGGTCGTTCGACTCGCGGAGGATCCCGCGGAAGGCTCTGGCGGTCCCCAAGCGGGCGTGCGGTCGGACTAACCGGCCACGTTCATGCGTTGTCTGGCGGCAGCGGATTGCTGGGTGGCCCGGGGACGCTGACCGGTGGCGCAAAGGAGCGACCGTGGTTCACGCGCTCGCGCAGTTCTTTGCCGACCTTGAAGAAGGCAAGGCGCTTTGGTTTGACATGGACGGTATCGCCGGTGCGCGGATTTCGTCCCTCGTAAGCCTTGTACTCGCGCACCGTGAAGCTGCCAAAGCCGCGGATTTCGATGCCTTCCCCCTGCTGCAGGGCCTGGGTCATACAAGAAAAAATCTGATCGACGAGAAGCTCCGCACGTGCCCAAGGGAACTTGAGCTTGTCCGCGACCACCGCGATGAGGTCAGCCTTGGTCATAACCGATTCGGGTAATGTAGCGAATATCAAAGGGTTAGTCGAGTGAACGGGCGGGCAGGGGTTCCGATGGATCCCTGCGGTAACGATAGGACTTGAAAAATGAGTATTCACTGCAGTTGTGACGCGCATAGAAGTCCATCACGTCGCGCCAGCCCAGTTGCTTCTTTTCGATGCCTTCCCTGATGTCTCGCCAGGAGAAGGTCTGCGGGCACATGACTCCTCGTGGGGGCGTGTGGCCAGCCGAAGTTCTCGGATCGTAGAAGGTGCTGTTGGGTGGCACGCGAGACACGTAGTAGGCGGAAAGAGCGGGCAATTCGATGACCTCGATGCTGGTGACGTCGATGCGCGCATCCTTTCGAAACAGGCACTCGGTGCGCAGGATGGTCTGCTCGGGTTCGAGGGCGATGGCGTTGTGCGCCAGCTCGGCCTTCATCGCGCACTTCTGCTTGTCGGGAACCGTCGTGCGGACGCGGTAGGCGAGGAAGAGCGGCGTGCGATTTTCGATGCGTAACACCAGGTGGTCGGTAGACAGGGAATGGGACTCGATGATCGTGGTCTCCTTGAGTACCTCCAGGGTGATGCGCAGATGACGGGTTTCGATGGGCGACTTGACGTGCAGGTGCTGCCGTTCGCGCAGTTCATCGAAGTAGGGGTTGGGTTGCAAGAGATCCTCGTAGGAGGGCGGCGCAATGCCGTAGGACTTGGCATCCTGCTCGATGAGCGCCTTGTAGTAGACGACCGAAAAGCGCATGTCCGAGTTGATCATCGCCGAGGGGGGCGGCGGGGGTTCCGGGCGCTTGGGCGTGGGTGGCGGCGCGCTGGCGGCATGGAGGATCAGCACACCCATGGCGATGGCGAAGACGCCAGAGAAGAAAACGGCCAGTGCGAGCGGCTTGCCTTCCACGTTGGACTACCCGAGCACGTCGATACCATCGAAGTATGGTCGAAGCGCCAGGGGGACGTCTAGCTTTCCATCCGCCCGCTGGTAGGTTTCGAGAACACCAATCAGGGTTCTTGGCAAGGCCAAAGCGGAGCCGTTGAGGGTGTGGACGAAACGGTTCTTCTCCTTGCCATCCTTGAAACGGATCTTCGCGCGACGAGCCTGGAAGTCGCCGAAGTTCGAGCACGAGCTGACTTCGAGCCATTCGCCGCAGCCGGGCGCCCACAACTCGAGGTCGAACTTGACCATAGCCGAAAAGGAAAGGTCGCCGGTGCACATCTCGACCACGCGGTAGGGGAGCTCCAGCGCTTTGAGGACATCCTCCGCGTCGGAGAGCAGCCCAGCGAGCTCGTCCATGGAGTTTTCCGGCCTGACGAATTTGACCAGCTCGACCTTGTCGAACTGGTGGCCGCGCTTGATGCCGCGGGTGTCGCGGCCGGCGGCCATCTGCTCGCGGCGGAAGCACGCGGTGAAGGCCACGTGCTTGATGGGGAGCCGTGCGCCGTCGAGAACCTCATCGCGGTAGAGGTTGGTGACGGGCACCTCGGCGGTGGGGATGAACCAGAAATCCTCGCTGGCGTCGTGGTACAGATTGTCGCCGAACTTGGGCAGATTGCCCGTGCCCACCAGGCACTCGCGTCGAACCATGTAGGGCGGCAGGACCTCGGTGTAGCCGTGCTTGCGGGTGTGCAGGTCGAGCATGAACGAGATCAGCGCGCGTTGCAGGCGGGCGCCCCAATCCTTGAGCACGTAGAAGCGGCTGCCCGAGATCTTGACCCCGCGGTCGAAGTCGATGATGCCCCAGCGCGGACCCAGATCCCAGTGGGCCTCGGGGTGAAGGCGAAGGCGCGCTTCGCGCCTTCCTCGCGCACGATGCGGTTTTCGCTTTCATCCTTGCCCACGGGCACCGACGGGTGGGGCAGGTTGGGCAACTCCAGCAACTTCTCGTCGAGAGCGGCCTCCTGCGCGGCCAGATCCTTGAGCAGCTGCTCGTTCCTTTCCTTGAGTGCGGCGCCCTTGGCCTTGATCTCCGCACGCGCTTCGGGGCTGGGCGCCTTGGCGATTTCCTTGGACAGGCGATTCTGGTCGGCCTGGATGGCCTGGGAATCGTTCTTGAGCTTGCGCACGCCCTCGTCGAGGGCGATGCAGGGCGTCGAGGTCCACGTCCGCGGCCAGCTTGCGCAGCCCTGCGCGGACCTCATCGGGTTTTTCACGGACGAGTCGAATGTCGAGCATGGAGATGCCCGAGTGTACGACGACTTCGTGCCGCGCTGCCAGTCCCCGCAGCGATGAATCAGAGAATCGGGATGAGGTAGTGGCAACCGGACGGGCAGTGGTCGGCGCCGGTGCCGTTCAGGGCGCCTTCGTCGCAGTCCTCGCCCTCCTGGACCACGTTGTCGCCGCAGAAGCCGGCCTGCAAGGTGCAGTCTGCACCACAGCTGCCGTAGCCACCCTTGCCATTGTCCGGACCATCGTCGCACTCTTCGCCGATCTCCAGAACGCCGTCGCCGCAATCGGGGTGGCAGTCGCTGGGTGCGGCATTGAAGCCGCTCAGTGTCAACTTGTAGGACGAGCCGGTGGTCTGGCGCTCGGCTTGAAAGACGGCGGCCTCGTAAACCTTGCCGTCCTGCAAGCCGAGGTCGGCGGTCGACGTGGTCGGGGTGGTGGCGACGCCCTGGTCATCGTACGAGGTCACCGTGGTGGTACCGTTGCCGTTCGAGCCGATCACGATGCTGCCGCTGACCGGCGAGTGGATGCCGCCCAGGTCGACTGCGAGCTTGCCGTTGATGAACACCCAGACATCGTCGTCGCCGGTAAAGTCGAGGGTGTAGGTCTTGCTCTTGTCGAACTTGAACCAGTAGCGCACCTCGCTGGTGAAGCTGAAGTTGTGCATGATCACGTTCCCGGCGTCGTCGACCTGTTTCGGCCACGACTTCGAGGCGTCGTAGTAGGGAGGAATCTGCGGCGTAATTCCTGTCCTTCGAGAAGTTGTCGTTGTCGACGGGGAAGAAGCAAGGGTTGCCATCCATCTTCGAAACGATGAACTTGGCGCTGTACGAACCGTTGGTGGAGATGCAGCTCCCCGGCAGCATCTCCTCGCCCTTGGCGGCCATTTCGTCGCAATTGGTGGCCGTCGCGTACATGGAGGTGCACGGGATCGGGTCTCCGTTGGCGTCGGTCTTCTCCGAACCGACGTTTCCGCAGTAGTAGGCCGGCTCGGTGTTGAAGTATTGGGTTCCGTCCTCCTTGTACCGATTCACGTAGCCGCCCTTGCCGTTGTCCCACAGGGTCAGCTTGCCCGTGGTCGCGTGGTTCACTCCGTCGACGTTGGTGTACCACTTGGCGAGCGAGGCTGCGCTTTCGATGTGAACAGCGTTGCCGGTGACCCCGGTGTACACCGGCTTGCCGTTGGCATCGAGGTCGCTCTTGACCAGGCCCGTGGTGGGGGTCTTCGAACCGGTGACCCCGGCCTCGAAGTCGGTCGGGTTGTGGTAGTTGAAGTCGCGGTACACGGCCGGCACCATCATCTTGTCGCCGATATCGGGTTGCGAACACTTGAAACCAGACTCGATCTTGCAGTCGTGCGAGCAACCGTCGCCGTCGGTGTTGTTGCCGTCGTCGCATTCCTCGTTTAGCACGATGCCGTCACCACATCGCGAGGTGCAGGCGCCGCTGCCTTTGCAGGAGGGCTCGTTTTGGCAATCGGCCGAGCAGCCGTCGAAGGGCATGCTGTTGCCGTCGTCGCAGCCCTCGGCGCCTTCGATCGTGTGGTCGCCGCATGTGGTGTGCGAGCAGGTGCTGGGGTTGCCATCGCACTTCCAGCCGATCTCGACCTTGCAGCCGGCCGAACAGCCGTCGCCGGCTGCAAGGTTGCCGTCGTCACACTGTTCGGGGAACACCACCAAGCCATCACCGCAGCGAGCCACCGGGCGGCAGGGCTTTCCTGGGGGGACGCACGAAAAACCCGGCTCGACGCTGAGGCAGTTGTTGGCGCAGCCGTCGCCCGATACCGTATTGCCGTCGTCGCAGGCCTCGTCGCTGGTCCGCTCGCCGTTGCCGCAATTCGGTCCGGGAGGAGCGTCAGATCCGGCGCGCGACAAAGTGCTCCCATCGAGCTTGAAAGTTGTCGATGGCGCATCGAGATGGATGGTGTTTGCATCGGCCTCATCGCCCCCTCCACCCGTGGGGCCCGTCTGAATGATGTTGGCCGACACACACGCGACCATGAATAGGGAACCCGAAACCGCGACGAGCAGCAAAGGTGGAAAGGACCGCATGGAGAATCTCTATGAACCTCTATGAACTAAACTCTACCCGATTGTGGCAGCGGCTGTGGCCTGAATTCGCTGAAACAGCCGGGGATTTCGACGAATCCCGTGGAAAGTTACCCCCACCGGCTTGTGCGAGCGAAGACCATCGTGTGCGCCTGCTCACGGCGAAGGCATGGATGCCGGCTCTGACTCCGCCGGCACGCGCCGTCGCACCTCTCTTGGCTACTTCGAGAGGCCGGTCTTCGAGGTGAGCTGCGAGGGGCACGATACCTGCTTGTAGACCAGATTGGGATTGTCGGCCGAGCTGAACCAACCCGTGAACCAGTCGCAGCCGGCCTTGAACACCGACGAAACATTGCCGAAAACCGAGGAGCACTTGCCCTTCATGCAGGCAGGGTCGCCGCCGCATTCCGAAAGCAGGCCGCCGTACTGCACGCCGAGGTCGGTCGACGACCCCCACTGGGTCGCGCAACCATTCATGGCGCCTACGCCGCCACCTGGGATCAGGAGGTCGAACTGGTTGGCCTGGATGCCGCCGATATTGATGACTTGCACGACCATCTGCTGGCCTTTGATCGCGGCGGCGCCGTCGTTGGGGCCGGAGTTGCTGCTGCCCGTGAATTGCAGCATGAAACAGGTGCCGCAGGCGACCCCATTGTAGGCCGCGAAACCGTACGACATATTGGTGCTCGCATCGTACCAGGGCGAAAAGTCGTAGCATTCGAAGGCCGACCCCCCGCCCTCGCAGCCGTTCTTGCTGTCTACGCCGACTCGGCCCGTCCCGTCCTTGGCGCAGCTCGGAACTGGAGGATTGGAATTGGCCGTCCATCCACACGAAGGCTTGCAGCAGTCCCAATAGCGGCTTGCCCAGCCATTCGTGCCCGTGAACTGTGGATTGGTGCCTCCCGGGCTGGTGCTACCGCCACTGCCGGCGGAACCGCCCGAGCCGGTCACCCCGCCCGAGGAAGTTCTCCCGCCCGAGCCCGCTGCCCCTCCCGAACCGCCGCGTGCCGACGAACCGCCGGAACTGGTCACGCCGCCGGAACCGGTCACGCCACCGCCGCCGCAGCGGCCGCACGTCTTGTTGCAGTAGTTGTTGTCCACGAACCAGCTGGTTGCGCAGTTGCCCCAAGCCAGCCAGTCCGCGCATGGTTGGATTGATCGGGCGGGGAACGTCGGTGCAGGGGCCGGTCACGATGGCTGGTGGTCCCCCCGAACCGCCCGAGCAGGTCACTCCACCCGAGGATGTGGTGCCGCCCGAAGCTGACGCGCCCCCCGAGGAGGCGGTGCCGCCCGAGCCGAAGAACCGCCGGACGAGTGATGCCGCCCGAGGCCAAGGCGCCCCCGGAGGATTTGTGCCGCCCGAGGCCGAAGAACCGCCCGAGGAGATGGAACCGCCGGAGGATGTGTTACCGCCGGAAGAGGTGGTGCCGCCCGAAGCTGGAGCTGGCCGCCCGCACTCCCAGCGGTATGTCTCGGTGAAATGCGTGTTGGCAACGCAGGCCAGGAATGAAGTGGCGACGAACATCGTAGAGTCGGTACAACACCAAACCGCATTTTGTACTCCTGATTTCGACAAGGGTGAGAGGGACCCGCGATGAAGTCCAGAAGTAACAACACCCAACTTGCGGGCTCTGGGCAATATCGCTGTTCCGGCGGCGACCGCCAATCTTTTTGATGGTTTCGCGTGCTGGGGAACACTCGCCCGCACCTACGTTCACCCCTGTGGGAGGACGCCGCGGCGCCATGCCCCGTGTCCTGCCTGTCGCGGCAGCGGGCTGATGGTATGGTGCGCGGAACGAGGGCGACATGAAGAAAGAAAAGACACCCGTCCAGACAAGAAGTAAGCGGGCGCCGGCAGCGAGCTTGCGCAGGGCCCCGCTCCCGCCTGGTGACGACGTGGGTGCCGCCGACCTGGCCAAGCGAGTCGGAACGCAACTGCGAGAAAAACGCAAGGCGCGCGGTCTCTCGCTCGACGAGCTGGCCGTGGCGTCAGGGGTCAGTCGCGCCGCCTTGTCGCAGATCGAGCTATACAAGAGCAATCCTTCGCTCGGCGTGTTGTGGAAGATCGCGGTGGGCCTTGGTATTCCCGTTCTCCGATCTCATCGGTGGGCAAGAACACGGGGTGTCCGTGCTTCGCCGGAGCGAGGCCCAGGTGTTGCGTTCGGCCGACGGAAAGATGGAGAGTCGCCCACTGTCACCGGCCGGCTCGAATCCCTGGGTGGAGCTCTACGAGTTGCGGCTGGCCGCGCGGGCCTCGCATGCCTCGGATCCGCATGCCGCCGGAACCCGCGAAATCGTCGTGGTCCTGAGCGGCACGCTCAACCTGCGCGTGGGCATCGAGGTCTACGCGCTGGCCCCGGGAGATTCGATCTCCTTCCGCGCCGACGAGGCCCACGCTTACGAGAACCCGGGCACCTCGGAGGGGCGCTACCACGACCTGATCATTTACGCGCGCTAGCACGTTGTCCATCATTCGATACGGGGTTGCCGTGGCGTCGCGCGGGAAACCCGGGCAATTCACGAACCGCCCCGTATTGGTGTCCATAATATAGGACACAATTCCTTTATGGTTGACGGCGATATACGGCGTGCTACAACCGCGTCGACACAACGGAAAGAGGACAGACCATGAGCGCGAAACCCTACCGATTCGAAACCCTAGCCCTGCACGCTGGACAGACCCCCGACGCGACCCTGTCGCGCGGAGTGCCGGTCTACCGGACAACCTCCTACGTCTTCAAGAACACGGAGCATGCCGCCAACCTCTTCGCGCTCAAGGAGCTGGGCAACATCTACACGCGGCTGATGAATCCGACCACCGACATCCTCGAACAGCGGGTGTCGCAGCTCGAGGGTGGCGCGGCCTCGGTGGCGCTGGCCTCCGGTACCGCGGCGATCTTCTACGCCATCATCACCCTGGCGCGGTCCGGCGACGAGATCGTCTCGGCCAACAATCTTTACGGTGGCACCTACACGCAGTTCGACTCCATCCTGCCCCAGTTCGGCATCAAGGTGAACTTCGTCGACGCCAAGGATCCGAAGAACTTCGCCAAGGCCATCACCGACAAGACGCGTGCCGTCTTCGTCGAGACCATCGGCAACCCGGTGCTCGATTTCACCGACGTGGCTGCCCTGGCCGAGGTCGCACACAAGCACGGTCTTCCCCTCATCGTGGACGGCACCTTCACCACGCCATACCTCCTGCGTACCATCGACCACGGCGCCGACATCGTCGTGAACTCGCTTACCAAATGGCTCGGTGGCCACGGATCCGCCATCGGTGGCATCATCACCGACTCGGGCAAGTTCCAGTGGAAGAACAACCCGCGTTTCCCCTTGCTCAACGAGCCCGACAGCAACTACCACGGCCTGCGCTGGGCGCACGATCTGCCCGAGGCCTTGGCGCCCATCGCCTTCGCGTTGCGCGTGCGCACGGTGCCGCTGCGCAACCTGGGCGCGGCCATCTCGCCCGACAACTCCTTCCTTTTCCTGCAAGGGATCGAGACCTTGCCGGTCCGCATGGTCCGTCATAGCGAAAACGCCTTCAAGGTCGCGGAGCACCTCAAGAAGCACGCGAAGGTTGCGTGGGTGCGCTACCCGGGCCTCAAGGACGATCCGAGCTACGACCGAGCGGGCAAGTATCTGAAGAACGGCTTTGGCGGCATGGTGGTGTTCGGCGTCAAGGGCGGCTTTCCGTCCGCGGTCAAGGTCATCGACAACATCAAGTTGTTTTCGCACCTTGCCAACGTGGGCGACGCCAAGAGCCTCATCCTTCACCCCGCCAGTACCTCGCACGCACAGCTTTCGGAGCAGCAACAGCGCGCGGGTGGCTTGACCCCGGATCTCGTGCGCCTGTCGGTCGGCCTGGAACATTCCGACGATCTAATCGACGCGCTCGACGAGGCGCTGGCCTTGGCCTAGGCCTCGTGTCCCAGCCTCAGGGCCGGCGTGGGGCGCGTGTTCTCGCCGCGACCCTTTCGAGCTGCGTCCTCTTGTCCAGGTCACGGCGGCGCCGATTGGGCGAGGGGCCTGGCCCCTTGCCGATCTCGCGCCCGAGCTTCTCGATCCGGCCGGTAATGCAGCGATTGCATAGGTCAGCGGTTTCGCGCACGCAGGCCTTGCCCGGATAGATCTCGTAGTAAAGCCGGTACGCGGGCGGCGTCAGGTTGGGCATGACGACGTTGGCGCCGCGCTGCAAGCCCAGTTCGCGACCCTGGTCGATATTCAGGGTGGCCAGGGCGGTGGTGCTGGGAATGTTGGCCCGCGGGCACAACAAGCGCGCGAGGGCCATGATCTTGTAGGTCATGAGCTCGCTGGCCGGCACCTGGTTCTCGGAAGCTGCGCGCTCGACTTGGCCAAGCGGCGTGGCGGGGTGGGGGATGAACGGGCCGACCCCAATCATGTCCAGGTCCAGCGCGCGGAACAGATCGAGGTCGTTGGCCAGATCCTGGTAGCTCTGGCCCGGAATGCCGATCATGACGCCGCTTCCCACCTCGTAGCCGAGCGGCCCGAGCTGGCGAATCAGGCTCATGCGCGACGGCCGCCGTCCGCCGCGCGGCGGATGCATGCGCGAAAACAAGTCGCTGTTGGAGGTTTCGAAGCGGAGCAAGTAGCGATCGGCCCCCGCCTCGCGCCAGGCGCGCAGTTCGTCGACCGTGCGCTCGCCCAGACTCAAGGTGACGGCCAAGGCGGTTTCGGCCTTGATGCGTCTGATGGTCTGAGCGACGGAGCCGAGAGTGAGCTCTTCGTCCTCGCCGGCTTGTAGCACGACCGTCCCGTAGTCCAGATCTCGGGCCTGCTTCGCGCAGGCTACGATCTCGTCTTCGGTCATCCGGTATCGCGTGATGTCGCGATTGCCCGCGCGCAACCCGCAGTAGTGACACTGGCGCAGGCAGTGATTGGAAATCTCGATGAGACCGCGCAGGTGCACCTCGTCACCCACATGCTCCTTGCGCACGCGGTCGGCCTCCTGCCACAGCTCGCCGAGCCGCGAGGCGTTCGTTTCGGAGAGCCAGCGCAGGATCGCGGGTCGTTCGAGTGTCGGCGTCATCCTTTCCGCCTATTCATGCCACGGAGTTTGGCACTGGGCTAGAGCCCGTTCCCAACCACGACCACGACCACGACCTCGCCTGCCTGCAGTTATCGCGGGCCACCGGGCTGAGTTTGGTGCCGCGTTCACCGGGACGATATACTCTCCGCATCGTGAGCCGTTCCCCCGATCTCATACTTGCCTCGGCGTCGCCGCGGCGGCGCGAGTTGCTGGCGAAGCTGGGTCTGGTTCTCGCCGTCGAGCCGGTCGACATCGACGAGGCCGCGCGCGAGGGCGAACCCGTGCGCGACTACGCCGTGCGTATGGCCGCCGAGAAGTGCGACGCTGCGGTCGCTCGCCACGGCCCCGCCGCGCTGGCGGTGTTGGCCGCCGACACCGTCGTTTCGATCGAGAACGAAATCCTCGGCAAGCCCGTCGACGGGGCGCAGGCCGAAGCGATGTTGCAGCGCCTGGCCGGGCGCCGCCACGAGGTGCTGACCGCCTATCGCATTCGGCTGGGCGCGCGCGCGGTCGAGCGGCTCGTGAGCACCTTCGTGACCTTCCGCTCCCTCGATGCTGCGGAAGTCGCGGCCTATCTGGCCTCGGACGAGTGGCGCGGCAAGGCCGGCGCGTATGCGATCCAAGGCATCGCGGGCAGCTTCGTCACCGAGGTGCGCGGCTCGTTCACCAACGTCGTCGGCCTTCCGGTGGCCGAGGTTCTGGCCGACTTGCGCGCGCTCGAAGCCTTGCCGGGCTATCCGCCACCGGCCTTCGGGGTTTCGCCGTGACCCGAGCCGAGCAGATCGCCGTCAATCTGCACGCGGTGCGCAAGAGGGTGGATGCCGCCCTCCGGGCCATACGCCGCTCCTCCGAAACCCTGTGTCTGCTCGCGGTCAGCAAGACCGTTCCCGCCGAGGACATCGTCGCGGCGCTGGCCGCTGGACAGCGCGATTTCGCCGAGAGCTATGGGCAGGAGTTCCGCGACAAGCACGCGGCAGTGGCCGGCCTGGTCGCCGCCCTGCCGGCCTTGCCGTCGCCGCGCTGGCATTTCATCGGGCCGCTGCAAAGCAACAAGGTCAAGTACGTGGCTGGCAAGGTGGTGCTGGTTCACTCGGTCGGTTCGCCCGAGGTCCTGGCCGAGATCGAACGCAAGGCTGCCGCTCTCGACGTGGTTCAAGACTGCCTGGTTCAGGTCAACGTGGCCGGCGAGGCGCAAAAGAGCGGCATCGCACCTTCGGACCTGGCAGCCACCCTCGACAGCTTCGCTCGGTATTCGCACGTGCGTTGCACGGGTCTGATGGTCATTCCCCCCTACGACGAAGATCCGGCGCTGTCGCGGCCACACTTCGCGGCCCTGCGCCGGCTACGCGACGAGCAGCGCGAGCGGCTCCGTCCCAACGTGGTGTTGGCCGACCTCTCGATGGGCATGAGCCACGATCTGGAGGTGGCAATCGCCGAGGGCGCGACCATCATCCGCGTGGGCACCGCGATCTTCGGAGCGCGCACGTGAGCGTGCCATCGCTGGACGACAAACGGCGTTTTTTGGGCTTGGCCATCGCCGAGGCCGTGCGCGGCGCACAGACGGGGCAGGGCGGGCCGTTCGGCGCGGTGGTGGTCAAGGACGGCGTCGTGATCGCCAAGGCCGCCAACGCGGTGGTGGCCAACAACGACCCGACCGCGCACGCCGAAGTGCAGGTCATCCGCGCCGCGTGTGCCGCGCTCGGATCCTTTCAGCTCGATGGCTGCGATGTCTACGCGAGCTGCGAGCCCTGTCCCATGTGTCTGGGCGCCATCCTGTGGGCACGGCCGCGCGCCGTCTACTACGCGGCCACGCGCCAGTCCGCCGCCTCCGCCGGCTTCGACGATGCGGTTTTCTATCGAGCGTTCGACGCCGCGGGTGGCGAACCGCCGATGGTGCGCGAGCACGTGCTTTGCGCGGACGCCGAGGCGCCGTTCGTGGCTTACGCCGAGGTTCCCGGGAAGGTTCGCTACTAGAACAGCGAACGGTTTGATTTCCGTGGTTAATTATCCTGACGCCACGGGCCTGCTAAAATGTGGCCAACATGAACCGATTCGCTGCGCGCTCGGTACTGCTAGTGGCTGCACTCTCGCCTGCGTGCGCGGGCCAGACTCCGCCCCCGCGGGCGCCGACCGCGATGGCGGCGCCCGATGCCGCTCGTTCCACCGATCCGCCGGCTTTCACGCCCTTGCAAGCCTCCGCCGGTCCCGCCCCCGCGGCCCTGGGGGCGAGCAACGTGCGGCTGAAGATCCGCGAGGCGATCTTCGACGCCGCATGGACCGCGGTTCGCGACAAGGACTTCGACAAGACCTTGGCTGGCGTCGACTGGGAAGCGATGCGCGCGAAGTATCGGCCGTTGGCCTTGGCTGCGCCCGACGAGCCGACCTTCTACCGTCTGCTCAACCAGATGTTGGGAGCGCTCGATCAGTCGCACCTCGAAGTACACGGCCCCGGCGACGAGGCCGACGCGCAGGTCGAAGAGTCGGCGCAGGCACGGCCTCCGGGCTCGGCAGAGGTGATCGAGGTCGGGATGGGCACCGGCGATCCGGGGCTGGTGGTTCGCTCGATCGAGGGCAAGCCGACCGTGACCTGGGTGCGTCCCGGATCCTCTGCGGCACGGGCCGGGCTGCGGCCAGGCTATATCGTCACGCACGTCGGCGGGCGCGCCCTCGGCTCGCTGCCCCCGTCACCGCGCCCCCTGCGTCCCGTGGAAGAGCGCTTTCGCTTGCGCAGGCAGGTCGCCAACCGCTTGTCCGGTCCCGTGGGCAGCAAGGTAAGCATAGGTTTCCTCGACGGCGCCGACCATGCGCACGAGGCAATGCTGACCCGCGACCCACCCGCGCGAACGGCGGTCCAGGCCCTGCTCATGCCACCTATCGTGCCCGAGGTGCGCGTCTCGCGCGTGGGCGATGTCGGCATCATCGCGTTCAATTTCTTCCTGCTCGAACCCATCCTGGGCGAAGTCCAGAAAGCCATCGAGGGCTTCCGGCGAAGCGGGGCGAAGGCGATCATTCTCGACCTGCGCGGCAACCCGGGTGGCTTCGGCGGGATGGCCATTCCGGTCGCCGCCCGCTTGGTTTCGCACGAGACCAGCTTGGGCACGATCCAGTTTCGCGACTTCACCAACAATCTGGTGGCCGCGCCATCGCTGGGCGTGAAATCCTTCACCGGCAAGGTCATCATCCTGACCGACGAGGGCAGCGCCTCCACCTCCGAGATCCTTGCCGCCGGGTTGCAAGAAGCGAAGCGCGCCATCGTGGTGGGTGAGAGCACCGTGGGCGCCGCCTTGGGTTCGACCATCGAAGCGCTTCCGGGTGGCGCCGTCATGCAGATCCCGGTCGCGGGATTCAAGACACCGAGCGGGATCGCCATCGAAGGCCGCGGCGTACAACCCGACCACCGCGTGCTTGAAACCCGCGCCGCCTTGCTCGCCGGACACGATCCCGTGCTCGACGAGGCACTGGTTGTGGCGCGTTCGGGAAAGTAGCGGGCGAGCACGCCCTCGGTGCTTGACGTAATCTTGCTTCTGGCTCAAGCATGGGCCACATCATGATCGCCCTCTTTGCATTGGTCTTCGCCATCGACGCCGGCCCCGTGGCTTCTCTCCCCGCCGCGGTCGCGCCAGCCTCCCTGCGCGACGCCAAGTCGATCCTCGCCGACTACGCCAAGGCCATCGGCGACGAGAAGGCCTGGAAGAAGCATAAGACCATGCGGGTCAGACGCGAGGTGTCGGTCAAGGCCATGCACTTCACCAGCATCGAGGAAACCCGCATTGCACGCGGTGGCAAGATCCTGAGTACCTCGGAAATGCCGAAGATGGGCGTCTTCCTGCGCGGCTCGGACGGGCACACGGCGTGGGCCGAGGATCCCATCAACGGATTGCGCGTGCTCAAGGGTGCCGAGGCCGAGGATGTTCGCATCGCTGCCACCTGGGACTCGGAATGGCGGCTGGGCGAGGTCTACGCCAAGGCCCACGCGGTTCCCCCGCCGGTGTCTGTGCCCGCCGGCCAATCCTGGGAATGCGTCGAGCTCGACAAGGTCGAGGGCCCGCCGACGGTCGTGTGTTTCGACCGCAAGACCCACCTGCGCATTCTGGAAAAGGGCGTGCAAGCCTCGCAAGGCGGGCAGGTTCCCTACATCACCAGGTTCTCCGACTGGCGCCCGGTCGACGGTGTCCTGGTCTGGCACCAAGAGGACGTCACGGTTGGCCCGGTCACCATGGAGGGTCGCATCGTCGACATTGCCTTCGATGAGCACTTCCCGGCCACCCTGTTCACGCTTCCGAAGAAGAAGAAATAGGCACGCCAACCGCCCATGGCGCGCCGGTGGCACATTCCTTGTCCTCATGCGGCCCGTGCTTACCTTGTTGCGCAGAAACCATGCGGCTCGACAAGTTCACCATCAAGGCTCAAGAAGCGTTGGCCGCGGCCCGCGACTTGGCCGACCAGCGCGCGCACCAGGAGGTGACGCCCGAACACCTGCTGCGAGCCCTTGTGACCCAGGAAGACGGCGTCGTGCTGGCGGTACTGCGCAAGCTGGGCGCGGACACCGATGCCATCGGCCACAAGCTCGACGAGGCGCTGGACAAGCAACACCAGGTGCGCGGCAGTAGCGCCGAAGGCTTCGTCGGCCGCCGGCTCAAGGACCTGCTCGACGAGGCCGCCCGCCAGTCGGTCGAGTTCAAGGACGAGTACGTATCGAGCGAGCACCTGTTGCTCGGCATGCTGGCCAAGGACGTGGGCGACGCCTCCCGCATCCTGCGCGAGGCGGGCGTGCGCCGCGACGATCTGCTCAAGGCCCTGGCCGAGGTGCGCGGCAATCAACGCGTGACAGATCCCGAGGCCGAGCAGCGCTACCAGGCCCTGGTCAAATATACCCGCGACCTCACTGACCTGGCCCGCAAGGGCAAGCTGGATCCGGTCATCGGCCGCGACGAGGAAGTTCGCCGGGCCATGCAGGTGCTTTCCCGGCGCACCAAGAACAACCCGGTGCTCATTGGCGAGCCCGGCGTGGGCAAGACCGCCATCGTCGAGGGCATCGCGCAGCGGATAGCCTCGGGCGACGTGCCCGAATCGCTCAAGGACAAGCGCATCCAGGCGCTCGATCTGGGCGCGCTCATCGCGGGCACCAAGTACCGCGGCGAATTCGAGGATCGCCTCAAGGCGGTGCTCAAGGAGATCGCGGGAGCGGACGGCCGGATCATTCTGTTCATCGACGAGCTGCACACCCTGGTCGGAGCGGGTGGAGCCGAGGGCGCGGTGGACGCCGCCAACATGCTCAAGCCGGCCCTGGCGCGTGGGGATCTGCGCTGCATCGGTGCCACCACCCTCGACGAGTACCGCAAGTACATCGAGAAGGACAAGGCGCTCGAGCGGCGATTCCAGCCCGTGGTGGTGGGCGAGCCCTCGTTGCACGACACCATCGCGATCTTGCGCGGCCTCAAAGAGCGCTACGAGATCCACCACGGTATTCGCATTCGCGACGCCGCGCTGGTGGCTGCGACGAAACTTTCCTCTCGCTACATTTCGGGCCGGCAATTGCCGGACAAGGCCATCGATCTGGTCGACGAGGCCGCCAGCCGCCTCAAAATGGAGATCGACTCGTTGCCCGAGCCCATCGATCAGGTAGAGCGCAAGTTGACCGCGCACTTGATGGAACAGTCCGCGCTGGCCAAGGAAAACGACGAGGCCTCGCGCAAGCGTCTGTCCGAGGTCGAAGCCGAGATCGCCGAGCTGCGCGAGCGGGCGGCGACCATGAAGCTGGTCTGGCAGCGAGAGAAGCAGGTCATTGGCCAGATCCAGAAGCTCAAGGAGGAGATCGAGGGCGCCAAGACCGAATCGCAAGTGGCGCAACGGAAGGGCGACCTCAACCGCGCGGCCGAGCTGCGCTTTGGCCGCCTGCCCGAGCTGGAAAAGCAGCTCGCTGCGAAGAATCTGGAGCTCAAGGCAAACCAGAGCTCCGGTTCGTTCCTGCGCGAGGAGGTCACCGAGGAAGACATCGCGGCCGTGGTTTCCAAGTGGACCGGCATTCCGGTCGAGAAGATGCTGGAGGGCGAGCAGACCCGGCTGGGCAATATGGAGGAGCGTCTGCACAAGCGGGTCATCGGGCAAAACCTGGCGGTGGAGGCCATCGCCAATGCGGTTCGCCGCGCGCGCGCCGGTTTGCAAGATCCCAACCGCCCCATCGGCTCGTTCATCTTTCTGGGTCCCACTGGGGTGGGTAAGACCGAGCTGGCGCGGGCGCTGGCCGAGTTCCTGTTCGACGACGAGACCCACATGGTCCGCATCGACATGTCGGAATACATGGAGAAGCACTCGGTATCGCGTCTCATTGGCGCGCCGCCCGGCTACGTCGGCTACGACGAGGGCGGCCAGTTGACCGAGGCGGTGCGCCGGCGACCCTACTCGGTGGTGCTCTTCGACGAGATCGAAAAGGCCCATGGGGACGTGTTCAACGCCCTCTTGCAGCTCTTGGACGACGGGCGGCTCACGGATGGTCAGGGCCGCACCGTGGATTTCAAGAATACCGTCATCATCATGACCTCGAACGTGGGCAGCCACCGCCTGCTCGGCCCGCACCCCGATGTCGAAGCCGCGCTGGAGGAGATGCGCCACACTTTCCGGCCGGAATTCCTCAACCGCGTCGACGAAATCGTGGTGTTCGAGCGCCTCAGCCGCGAGGACATCGACCACATCGTCGATTTGCAGATGGAGCGTTTCCGCAAGCTCCTCACCGAGCGCGATCTCGCCATCGAGCTCTTGCCCGAAGCGCGCGCATTCCTATCAGAGAAAGGGTACGATCCGACCTACGGTGCCCGGCCGCTCAAGCGCACGCTCATGACCTACTTGCAAAACCCCTTGGCCAAGCAACTCATCGCCGGCGTCTTTCTCCCTGGGGACACCATCGTCGTCGCGCGCAAGGGCGACGAGCTCGAATTCCATCGCAAAGTGACCGAGACGGCAAGCGGCGGGGCCTGACATGAAGGATTCTCTACGCCATACTCGGGGTGCCCGAGAGCGCGGACGCGGAGGCTATCAAGAAGGCCTACCGCAAGCTCGCCAAGCAGAACCACCCTGACGCGACCGGCGGCGACAAGAAGAAGACCGAGCGCTTCAAGGAGATCGGCGACGCCTACGCGGTCCTCTCGGATGCCAAGAAACGTCAGGAGTACGACCGGCTTCGTCAAGCTCCAGTGGGCGCCGACGGCATGCCGCAGGGATTCGACGCCGACACCTTCTCGCAGATTTTCGGCGATTTTCGCGTGAGTGGCCGGCCCGGCGGTGGCAGAGGCGGTGGAGCGCCGGGCGGGTTTGCCGATCTTGGCGACCTCTTTTCCACGCTCTTTGGCGGCGGAGCGGGCCCTGTGGGCCAGGGCAGGGGCCACGGTCGCGGTAGCGACATGCAGGGCACCATCGAGGTCGGCTTCCGCGAGGCCGCGCTCGGCACCCGGCGCACCCTTCGCGCCGGCTCGGGCAAGACCGTGGAGGTCAACGTGCCGGCCGGCGTCGACAGCGGCGCTCATCTACGCGTGCCCGGCCAAGGCGGTCAGGCCGCCCGCGGCGGGCGACCGGGCGACCTCTACCTCGACGTGGTCGTGCTGCCGGATCCGCACCTGCGACGGGTGGGCCGCGATATCGAGCTGTCCCTGCCGCTCACCGTGGCCGAGGCTTGTCTCGGCACGCAGGTGGACGTCCCCACCATAGACGGATCGGTCAAACTCACCATTCCTGGTGGAACCTCGAGCGGCGCCAAGCTTCGCCTGCGCGGCAAGGGGGTCAAGGGCCCGGACGGCGCGCGCGGCGACCAGCTTTGCCGCATCGAGATCGTAGTGCCGAAACTCGATCCCGCCGACGCGGAAACGCGCCATTTGGTCGAGGAATTCGACCGGCGTGCTAAGACAGGAAAACCCCGGAGTTTTTGATGTGCGACAAGCCACACCCACCTGCACCGATGGACCGCCATTTTTCCAGCCCGCGGGCTTGCGGCCAAGCGCGACCCCGCCTAAGTTTGAGAGAGACGCATGACCTCGCCTGAAGCACCCAAATCCCTACCCCTGCTTTCGCTACGAAATCTGGTGTTGTTCCCCGGCGCGGTGATGCCCGTCGAGATCGGACGCCTGTCCTCGTTGCGGCTGATCGAAAGCCTGCCCGGCAAGGGCGTGCACCTGCTGGTGGGCACGCAGAAAGACGCCGATGTCGAGGAACCCGCGGGCAGCGACCTCTACGGTATCTGCGTCGAGGGCGAGGTGGTCAGAATCGTCAAGGCCGCCGAGAATCGCGTGACGGCCGTGCTGCGTGGGATCGAGCGTCGGCGCGTGACCGGCTTCGTGCAGGAAAAGCCGTTCTTGGTGGCGCTGTGCGAGCCCCTGGTCGAGATCCGCAAGGATCCCATCGAGATCGATGGCCTGGGCATGGCGGTCTACGACGTGGCCAAGCAGCTCATCGCCATTTCGCCCGACATCCCCGACGAGGCGGCACAGATTCTCGATCAGAACAAGGATCCGGCCCGCCTCGGTGACATCACCGCGGCCACGGTGGATCTTTCCGCCGAGGAGCGCGCGTCGCTCCTGGTCGAGGTCGACGTTGCCGAGCGCCTGCGCCGCCTCTTGGTGCTGCTGCAACGCAAGGTCGAGCTCATCAAGGTGAAGCAGAAGATCGATACCCAGGTGCGCGAGGAGTTTTCCAAGCACCAGCGCGAGGCGGTTTTGCGCCAGAAACTGAAGGCCATCCAGGATGAGCTCGGCGAAGGCGAGGACGGTAGCGATCTCGATTCCTTCGAGGAGAAGATCAAGGCGACCGGCATGTCCGAGGAGATTGCCAAGGTGGCGCGCAAGCAGCTCGACCGGCTCCGCCAGATGGCGCAGTCGTCTGCCGAGTACACCGTTCAGCGTACCTACCTCGAATGGCTGGTGGAACTGCCATGGTCCAAGCAGACCACCGACACGCTGGATCTGGAACAAGCGCGCAACGTGCTCGACGCCGATCACTACGACCTGCAGAAGGTCAAGAAGCGCATGCTGGAGTACCTGGCGGTGCGCAAGCTGGCGCCGGCCAAGAAGGGACCGATCCTGTGCCTGGTGGGACCGCCCGGGGTGGGCAAGACCTCGCTCGGCAAGTCCATTGCGCGCTCCTTGTCGCGCGAGTTCATCCGCGTCTCGCTCGGCGGCGTGCGCGACGAGGCCGAGATTCGCGGCCACCGGCGCACCTACATCGGTGCGCTTCCCGGCCGGGTCATTCAGGGCATGCGCCGCGTGGGCACCAAGAATCCAGTGTTCATGCTCGACGAGATCGACAAGCTCGGGTCGGACTTTCGCGGCGATCCCGCGGCGGCCTTGCTCGAAGTGCTGGACCCCGAGCAGAACCACGCGTTTTCGGATCACTACCTCGAGGTCAACTTCGATCTTTCGAGCGTCATCTTCATCGCCACCGCCAATACCCTCGATACCATCCCGCCGGCGCTGCTCGATCGCATGGAGGTACTGGAGATCCCGGGCTACACGCGCGAGGAGAAACTGGAGATCGCCAAGCGCCATCTGGCGCCCAAACAGGTTTCCGAGCATGGGCTTACCGAGGCCCAGATCTTGTTCGACGACGAAACCATCACCATCATCATCGAGCAATACACGCGTGAGGCGGGCGTGCGCAATCTCGAGCGCGAGGTCGCCAACGTCATCCGAGGCATCGCGGTCAAGGTCGCGGAAAGCGAACCCTACGAGCCCAAGCTGACCCCGGAAAAGATCGCCGAGCTGCTCGGGCCGCAGCGGTTCTTCTCGGAAATCGCCGAACGCACGGAGGTGCCCGGCGTGGCCACGGGACTGGCCTGGATGCCTTCGGGCGGCGACATCCTGTTCATCGAGGCCTCGCAGATGGTCGGCAAGGGAAACCTGATCCTGACCGGCCACCTTGGCGACGTGATGAAGGAATCGGCACGGGCCGCGCTTTCGTGGGTGCGCACCCACGTGGACGAACTGGGGATCGCCCCGGATTTCGAGAAGGTCGACATTCACTTGCACGTCCCTGCCGGCGCGGTCTCCAAGGATGGGCCGTCGGCAGGTGTGGCCATGACCGTCGCCCTGGCCTCGCTTTTCACCGGCCGGCGCGTGCGTGGCGACGTGGCGATGACCGGCGAGATCACCTTGCGTGGCAGCGTGCTGCCCGTGGGCGGAATCAAGGAGAAGGTCCTGGCCGCCCACCGGGCCGGCATCAAGCGGGTCATTCTGCCCGACCGCAATCGCAAGGATCTGGTCGATATCCCCGAAAGCGTGCGCAAGGATCTCGAGCTCTCGTTCGTGAAGCGCATTCAAGAGGTGCTGGAGCAGACCCTCGAATCGGTGCCCATGACGCTCCCCGGCCCTGGCGCGCCCGAGACGCCCGCGGCTTCGGTCCAGGTCTGAGTCGCCAGGCTAGGGCCTCGGGCTCGCCGGGTAAATACTCGGACGGCTTTTGATGTAGATTATCCGCTTCGAGCCTGGAGCCCGAGCTTCGAGCTCGGGACTGGACTATGACGAGGTAGCTGCATGAAAGCCACGGTGGCACTATTTCTAGTTGCGGGATTGGCGATGGCGCTGGTACTGCCCGTGGGGACTGCGCGGGGAGACGACTCGGCGACGGAGGAGGCGAGACAGCATTTTCAGAGAGGAAGGCAGCTCTTCGATGTCGGGCGCTGGGATGATGCGGCCGGGGAGTTCGAGAAGGCCTATGCCCTTCGCAACGATCCCGTCTTTCTCTACAACATGGCGCAATCCTACCGTCGCAAGGGGGACGCCAAGCGTGCGCTCGATCTGTACAAGAACTACCTGATCAAGGCACCCAAGAGCCCGCAGCGCGCGGAAGTCGAGGAACGCATTGAGGCCCTGCAGAAGCAGATCGAGGCGGCTGGGCCCGAGGTCAAGCCGCCTGTCCGCAACGCCACGACCTCGGGCGCGGCCTCTCCGGGGGCGGCTCCGCCCGCGACGATGCCGGCACGGGTTCCCCCGCCGGTGTACGCGCCAAGCACGGCCCCGGTCACGGCCGCACCGGCGGACTATTCGTCACCGTCCGCGGCGGCTGCTCCGGTTGCGGCGCCGGCCACGACCTCGCCGCCGGCCGCTGCAGCTGCCGCGCCTTCACCGGCCACGATGGCTTCGCCGGCACCAGCCACAGGGCCGGCACCCTACGCTCCGCCCACCGAAGCCTGGCCAGCTACGCCTGCGCCTGCCACTGGCCCGGCGGCCTACCCACCGTCAGCGGCCGTCCCCGCTCCAGGCCCCTATCCTGCCCCAGCTTACGGGTCAGCCGTAGCCTATCCATATCCATCGGGTGCCGCTCCCGGCGCGCCGCAAACCCAGCCCGGCATCGTCCAGGCTACGGCGACACCAACGCCCGCGGCCACCAGCCCCGGTAGAGGCCTGCGCGTGGCTGGTATCGTCTGCGGTTCCGTAGGTGTGGGTGCGATCGGGGCGGGCATCTTTTTCGGGGCCGAGGCGAGCGCTTATTCCCACTCGGTCGAAACAGGGAAGATCTTCAATCCGAATTTCGACAGTAGGGGCAAGCTCTACGAGACCCTCCAGTGGGTGGGGTACGGTGTGGGCGCGGGCCTTGTCGCAACCGGCGCCGCGCTCTATGGCATCGGTGCAGTCTCGGCCAGGTCACAAGAGGTTGCGCTCGTGCCCGCGGTCTTTCCAGGTGGGGCTGGTCTCAGCGCACAAGGGGGATTCTGATGCCAGCCAGCATTCAAGGCGGCTTGTTGATTGGCGCCGTCGTCTGCTCGGCGCTCTACGCGTGCACCTACAGCCCGCATCCCGAGGAAGGGGCCCAGCAGTGCTACACGGGGAGCAAGCGGTGTCCAGACGGCTACGTCTGTTCACCGGTCGATAGCAGGTGCTATACGCCCGCCAATCTTCCACCCGTAAACGGCAAGGGCGGTGTGGTCGGAACCGGTGGGGCCGGGCAGGGCGGGATCGCTCTTCCCGGCACTGGGGGCCGAGCGGCTACGGGTGGCATGGTCGGGACGACGACCGCCCCTGGCGCAGGCGGAGTCGTCGCCGCAGGCGGCGGAATCGCAGGCGTGCCAGGCACCGGAGGCGTGGCGAGCACCGGCGGTGCCACGGCATGCGTACCGACGAAGGCCACCGGGCTCTATCCGCTTATCGACAACATGGCCGACGGGGACGGCGCGATCCTCCCGCAGGATGGTCGTTCGGGCGGCTGGTTTACTTTCAACGACGGTTCCGGCTCGCAGCAGCCAGCCGATGCAGCGGCGCTGGCGACCACGCCCGGGTGGATTTGCACGTCCGGCTCCGGCTTCACCACCTGGGGCGCGGGGCTCGGGGTGTCGCTCGACGCCGATACATCCGGCAATTCCTGCAATTACGACGGTTCCGTCCACAATGGCGTCACCTTCACCATCCAGGGCACGGTCACGGGAGGTAGGGTGCGTTTTGCCATCCTGACATCCGACATCGCCTCGGTCGCAACCACCAAGGGCGGCACGTGCGAGTCGTCGAGTACCTTGACCAACGACTGCGACGATGTGTACGGCGCGTGGCTGACCCCCGTTTCCTTCGCGACTACCGCAGGCTTTTCTTGCTTCAATGGCTACTCGTCCTGGGCCTGCGCCACGACCGCGACGTCGGCGGGCTCGGTCGTGGTGACCATTCCATTCTCGTCCATGACGCAGGAGGGATGGGGCAGGACCATCCCGTTCAATCGTGCTCACATGCTCAACATGGACTGGCAGGCCAAGGACTACTACACGGATCCCGCGACCAATCTCACCACGTATCTCGGACCGACCAGTTTCGATTTCTGCATCGGCAACCTGAGCTTTTACTGATGGGGGCATCTTCGCAGTCTTCGCACCACGCCGAGGTTGCACGCGGGGCGGTTGTCGGCTATTAGTGCGCCCGACGGACCCTAATGAGAGAGGAAGATTAGATGATGAAGACGCTGGTCAAGAACCTGCTGGTTTGCGCTGTCCTTGTCTTTCCCATGGCGAACGCCCAGCTCGCCCGCGCGGATAAGCAATCCGTCAACGCCTGTGGTTGCTACCGAGATAACGGTAGCTGCTTTTGCCAAAAGAAGGCCAAGTGCGGTTGTCCGGGCGAATGCGAACCCAAGGGCTGCGAGGAAGCGAGACAAAAGGAGTTCCAAAAGGAAATCGAGGCCGCCACCAAGCAGGCGAAGGAGCAAGAGGAGAAGGCGCGCGCCGAAGGCAAGGAGCAGGGGAAGCCGGCGGCAAAGGACGATGACTCGGGTGCGGCCGCTCCGGGAAAGGAGGGAGCGCCGGCCGCGAAGGAAGGCAAGGCGCCGCCCGTGCACCACATGACTGCCAGGGAGAAGAAGCAATTTCTCAAGCTGCTCGATGCTTACCTGGCCGAGCACCCCGAGGCGAAGAATCTGATGCTTTTGGAAGTGCGCGGTCAACTCTAGCGGCTAGTTTGCCCCTGCCTCGGTGGGGGGCTCGCCGTCGACGGCGGCCGGTCCGTCGAGTGCGATGGGCACGTCGATTTCGCTGGAAGCGTCGATGGCCCCGGATCCGTCCACGCCGGTGGAAACGTCGAGCCTGGGGGAGATGTCGAGGGGGACATCCGCGGGGCCGAGTCCTCCGTCCACGGCGGCACCGGCTTCTCCACCGGCATCACCGACTGGCACCGGGGTCACGTCGTAGGAAAAGAGCGGCGAGGGGAACACCCATGAACAACCCTTCGAGGTATCGTATCCGCCGCTGGCACGAAGCTCGACGTGGCCAGGGGCGCGCGACCATGAATCCACCGTGAGTCGGTAGAGGAGGTTGCTGCCCGATTCCGTGATCTGGAACGTCGGGTCCGATGGGGTCGACAGACCCGCGGTGTGCGTGGAGCCATAAAGCAGCGTGAAATTGCTGAAGATGGCCGGGGCATTGACCACCGTGAAGCCATGCACGATACCCTGGTTGACTACCGTCGATCCTAGGGCTGGCAAGATGTCGATGACCTGGAGCACGCCGGGGTCGTCATGGGTGCCGCATACGACGGTGTTTGCATCGACGCCGCCGCCCGAGTCGCCGCCTCCGCAGGCGCCGAGCAGGACGGAGATCCAGCACGATAGCACAACGCGTCGTGCTGTAATGCGGGCCCGGTTCATGGGACGATGCTCTGACAATTCGCGGTGCACAGGCTCAGGCTCTGGCCGTTCTCGGCCCCGTTGTCGCATTTCTCGCCGAATAGGCTGTCGACCTTGCCGTCGCCGCAGTAGTGGGGTATTCGGCAGCCAGGGCCGCAGCCGGTGGTGTGGCCGTAGCTGGTGAGGTTGGCCCCATCGTCACATTCCTCGCCGGCCGCCGTATCGACGTTGCCATCGCCACAGTAGGGGCCGAAGGTGCACTGGGTGGTGCAACCGCCGTAGGCCGTGTCCGAGTTGTCGGGCCCGTTGTCGCAGGACTCGGTTCCGTTGACGACGCCATCGCCGCACCTCGGGCTACACACGGTGTGCGTGCGGTTGAACACGCCCAAGGTCAACTTGTAGCTCGATTGGGTCACCCGTCGTTCGGCCTGAAAGACGACGATCTCGTAGATGTTGCCGACGGTGAGGTTGAATGTCGTGGCGGCCGTTGCATCGAGGGTGATGCTGCCGGATGCTGCCTGGTGCACACCACCGAGGTCCACCGCCAGCCTGCCGTTCACGAAGACCCACACATCGTCGTCGCCGATGAAGGACAGGCTCTCGCCGCCCTGGTACTCGAACCAGTAGCGGACTTCGCTGGTGAAGGAGAAGTTATGCAGGGCATTATCCGTGCTCGCCTCGAGGAACGGGATCTCAGGTCCGTCCGGCGGCGTGGCCCAGCCGCGATCGTCGAGGGGGAAGAAGGGCGGGGTCGTCCAGGTACCGGTAGCCCTGCTGTACGTCCCAGAGTGATCGTAGACGAAAGTGACGGCGGTGCCGTTGGTCTGCTGGACCAGCGGCAGGCTATCGACCACGACCTTCGAGTAGTTCGAGTCGTGGTACCAGGAATTGAAGTCATCGGCATTGGTGGTCATGGAGACGGTTGTGTCCACATCCGGGTTGTACTGCGGCTCGCGATCGGCCCCGAGCGTGTCGAGGACGATGTTCGGGACCACCCTGCCGGACGGCGTGGGAACCTCGAAGTTGGGATGGGGCGGCGGAATCCGTGATCGTAGCGTTCGACGGGATCATGTCGCGGAAGAGAACGGGAACCGACGTCGTGGCGTCCACGACGTCCTTGCAATCCCAACCGGTTTCGAGCTTGCAATCGGCCGAGCAGCCGTCGCCCGAAGTCCGGTTGCCGTCGTCGCACTCTTCCTCGGGCAGCTTCAGGCCATCGCCGCACGGCGAGGTGCAGCCGTCGCTGCCTGTGCACTCCGGCTCGGCTTTGCAGTCCATGGTACAGCCATCGCCGGGGACGGTGTTGCCGTCGTCGCACGACTCGGCTCCCTCTTGCTTGCCGTCGCCGCAGACGGTTAGATGGCAGGCCTCACCGGGCGTCGGACAGGCGTAGCCAGTCTCGGTCGTGCACGATTCGCTGCAGCCGTCACCGGAAGTGGCGTTGCCGTCATCGCATTGCTCCCAGCCCGTGATCAGACCGTCGCCGCACTTGGGTTGGCATCTCACGCCGGGCGCCGGACAGGTCCAACCCGGTTCCACGGCGCTGCAGTCGCCAGAGCAGCCGTCGCCATCGGAGGTATTGTGGTCGTCGCAGATTTCGTTGCCCGAGATCCGGCCATCGCCGCAGACCACGGTCGAGATACAGGGCGAACCAGGCGTGGGGCACACCCAATCGGTCTCGAGCTTGCAGTCCGACGTGCAACCCTCGCCCGACGTGGTATTGCCATCGTCGCACTCTTCGCTGCCTTCCAGAATGCCATTGCCGCAGGTCTGCACCGCGCAATGGGAACCGGCGTCGGAAACGGTGCAGGTAATCTGCCCCAAATCGGCCAAGCCGGGGCCGTCGAGGTTCACCCGCACGACGATGTCGGGGGCAGCGTCTTGTTTGACGGTGGGCGTGTCCGTCCCGGCGTCGTTGTTGTCGGGTCCTTGGTACGTCACGCCACCGGTGCTGCAACCGCCAAAGGCGAGGAGCGCCGCCAAGCCAATGAACGTTCCTCTGAAACTGTCGTGCATAGTTGAAACCCCCTACGCTGAAGACCGCCGCGCTCCACGCCGAGCCGCACGCCGTGCCGGTCTAACCAAAGTTCTGACACATAAGAGGCGTGATGAAAAGATGGCGAATTGTGCTTTCTAATGACTCGCACGCCGGCAAAATCGCGCGCCGCGTGGCCGCCCATCGAGGTTCGCGCGGTCGGTCGATGGCCACACCGACAAACCCTTTGAGGCTTCCCACATTAGAGAAATCGCTCCAGGTAGGTCGTCGCGGAGGCGGGCGTCAGTTCGATGCGCGTCGCAAGCGGAAGCAGGAACGATGGAACTCGGGAGATCCCGGGCGCGACGATCTCCAGTTGCCTGGCGCTCGACGCTTCCAGCCACTCGCGCAGGATATCGTTGACGTCCGAGTCGCCCATGCCGTAGCCGATGGCGACCAGCCGGTCCGCCTGGACGAGGCTGGCGCGGAAGTACTCGAGCAGGCGCCGCTGCATGAGCTGGGGGCAGGGGTCGGTGAGCCGTGCCGCGCTCGCCAGCAGCGTGCGCCCGAGCACCTGCGGCCGGCCGCGGCCGTCGATGTAGGGGATCTTGTTGGTCACGGCCAGGGGATCGGGCACCAGGCCCGACGCCAGATTGGCATCGAGGAGCCCCTCGTTGGCGATCTGGAGCGCATCGATGATGGCGTCGAAGGTCTGCTCCAAGGGCCTCAGACGGATCAAATCGTGGCCGTCGCCGTAAGCGAAGACGTCGAGGGCGCCGTGCAGCTTCAGGAGGTTGATGCCGGGCCAGCCCACCTTGAAGAAGGGAAGCTGACCGCTCGCCAAGTCGGCGTTGGTCAGCAGCTCGGCCGACAGTGCCGCGATGGTTCGGCCTTCGGCATTGCGACAGGGTAAGGAAACCGTGCCTTGCGGAAAGCCACAATTTACGTCAATGCCGAAGAGCGCGGCGATGCACTCGACCAGCACGTCGTGGTTGAGCGAGAAGATCCACAGTGGGCGATTGTTCCTGGCCAAGGTCGCCAGGCCCTCGAAATACTGCAATCCCTCGCGGTAGGAATCACGGCGCTCGACTTGCCGGCGATAGAGGAGTTGGTACACCACCTGCGCCAGCCACGCGTAAAGCGCGTGGTAGGACCCGGCGAAGCCCGCGCGGGCGTCGTTGAGGTAGCGCGTTTCCAGATGTTCGAGCACGATCTCGTAGTCGAACGTGGGATCTTCCAGGGTGCGCGCGACATCCTCGATGACCTCGTCGGGATGGCCGAAGCCGCGCGTGCGCCAGGTGGCGTTCAGCTTGCGCAGCGACGCAGGCGAAAGCCAGGCAAGGATCTCGGCGCTTATATCGGAACGCAGGGGCATGCCGAGTTCGCGAGACGCGCCTGCGCCGAGCAAGAGTGCGGTGAGCACGAAGGCAACCTAGCAAATTCCGCGGCCGGGCGGTGCCCATGTTGCATTCGCGCAAGGCGCCCTACAAAATAGCCGGTCTCGGACCTGGGAGGGACACATGAAAGCCATCACGTTGCCGGATCTCTCGCTCGAGAAACACGGGCTTTCACCTCGGGTCGAGGCGCTCAAGCAGGCCTACTTTCGCGCCCGACCCGAGGTGTGTGTCGAACGGGCGAGTCTGGTCACCCGGGCAAGTGCGGCCCAAGGGCTTTTCACCAAGCCGCGCATCACGTGTCTCGACAAGGCCAAGGTGTACCGCCGCATGCTCGAAGGGCGAACGGCGGTGGTGCGGCACCGTTCGGCAGTGGATACCGGTGGGGTGCCGTTTTCGTTGCAGGACCGATCTCTGTTCGCGGGCTCGACCACGAGCCGGTTCAAGGGCGTGCCGCTCTATCCCGAGTTCATGGCCCTGGCGCTGTGGCCCGAGCTCGAGACCCTGCGCACGCGCGCCCGCAATCCCTACCACATCAGCGACGAGAGTGTGCGCGTGCTCAACGAAGAGGTCTTCCCATGCTGGCTCGATTGCAATATCACCGAGCTGGCGCGTGCCCGCACCGTCGTGACGGATCGGGCCGAGGCGCCGACGGCCGACGAGGCGTCCGCGATCAGATTGCTGGAGCGCCTGGTGTTCTTCCTGGCCAGCAAGCCCAACTGTATTTCGCACACCATCCCGGACTTTTCACAGGCGCTCGGCCTGGGCCTGCGTGGCATTGCCAGCTTGGCCGAGCAGCGCAGAGCCGGCGCCAAGGACGGCGAGAGCCGGGACTTCTATGCGGCCGTCGCCGAGGTCATGGAAGGCATCATCGCCTACGGGCGCAACCTCGCGGCCGAGGCCCGCCGACTTGCCGCCGTGGAAACAGACGCCGACGAGAAGCGGGAGCTTTTGGCGTTGGCCGAAATCCACGGTCGCGTGCCCGAGCACCCGGCGATCTCGTTCCGCGAGGGCCTGACCACGGTGTGGGTGTGCTGGACCGCGCTCCACCTGGAAAACGCCAACGTCGGTCTCAGCCTGGGACGGCTCGATCAGGTTCTCTATCCCCTGTACGAAAGAGACATCGCTTCGGGCGCCCTGACCGTGGACCGGGCCATCGAGCTTCTGTGCTGCCTGTGGCTGAAGTTCGGCGACCACGTGCCCAGCGTGCCGAACGCGGGCGAGCAACTTTTCGGAGGCACGGGATCGAACCAGGCCATCACGGTCGGCGGCGTGGACGCGCAGGGAGACGATGCGGTCAACGACCTCACCTACCTCATGTTGCGCGCAACCGAGCTGATGCGGTTGCGCGATCCCAATCTGAACGCGCGCTACTACGCGGGGGTGAACTCACGCGACTATCTGCGCCGGCTGTGTCAGGTGAACCTGGCCACGGGCGCGACACCGGCATTGCACAACGACAAGGCCGTCATCGCCACCTTGATGTCCAAGGGCGAAAGCGCCGAGCAGGCGCGCGACTACGGTATCGTCGGCTGCGTCGAACCCGTAAGCAGCGGGCGCACCTACGGGCACACGGGCGCCATCCTGATGAATCTCACGTCGGCCCTGGAGCTGACCCTTTATAACGGTGCCCACCGCCACACCGGACTCGGAGTTCTCATCGGCAAGCGCACGGGGGATGTCAGGGAGTTCAAGTCATTCGAGGAGTTCAAACGGGCCTTCACCGAACAAACCGCCTGGCTAGTCGAGCGGGCGACCACGCTCAACAACCTCTTTGGCCGTGTCCACCAGGATTTCTACCCCACGCCGATTCTCTCGTCGCTATTCGAGGGGCCGCTGGACAAGGGCCGGGATTTGATTCAGGGCGGTGCCGTCATCAATTCCTCGGGAGCCGCTATCATCGGTTTCGCCGACGTCGTCGATTCCCTCGCCGCCATCGAGCAGGTCGTGTTCGTCGAGCAGTCGGTGACCATGGCCGAGCTGCTGGCGGCCCTTGGCGCCGATTTCGTGGGCCACGAGGCGCTGGGGGCGCGTCTTCGCAACGAGGACAAGACGCCCAAGTACGGTAACGAAAACGCCGCCGCCGCCGCCATCGCGCGCTGGCTGGCGGGATTGCTCGACGATCTCTACTCGGCCAAGGAGAACTATCGCGGCGGGCATTACCGCGTCGGATACTGGACCATGACCAACCACGCCGGGTTCGGCCTCTTGTCCCACGCGACTCCGAACGGCCGGCGTGCCGGCGAGAGCTTCGCAAGTGGTATCACGCCGGTGTCGGGGAGCACCCCCAGCCTGACCAAGGTGCTCAATTCGGTGGCTACCTTGCCGTCCCATTTGCTGTCGAACGGCATCGCTCTCAATATCAAGTACACCCCCGAGCCCGGTGATCGCGGCAAGATGCTCGACAACTTCGTGGCCGCGGTGGCGGCGTACTTCGACGCCATTCCCGGCCGCCGCGACAGCGGCATGGAGATTCAGTTCAATGTCACGACCCACGAGACCTTTGTCGACGCCGCTGCGAATCCGGACAAATATCCCGAGCTGCTGGTGCGCGTATCGGGTTACACCGCCTACTTCAAGGACCTCAATCCGCAGATGCAGCGGGAAATCATCGAACGGACCGAATACAATCTGTCGACAGGCCAGGCCGTGGTGTTTCCGGTGGTCTAGTGCCACTTGCCGGAAGTTTCGAAAGGAAGAGCGGTGATGATGACGGGATTTCGGCGCGCCTTTTGGAGGATGGTGGCGCTGTTCGGCTCGGATGCGTGGTTGCACGAGGTCTTGCGCCGCAAGGCGCAGGCGCTCAAGGATGAGCTCGAAGGCAAGCTCACCGACGGGTTCGTCGAGGTACTCCTCTACAGTATGGACGTGGCCTTCGTCCTTCTCGCGAGCTACCGGCGCAATCTGCGAGGCTTTCGCGGCAGCTACGTATTGCGCACGGCGGATCGGCGGGTCGCGGCCTCGGCTCTGTTCAGCGGCGAACACATGACGGTTCGGAGCGAGGCCGTGCCATTCCCCAACGCAACCGTCACCTTCAAGGATTCGGCGGCCTTGCGGCGGTTCCTGTTTTCCAAGGATCAAGACATTCTGTCCTCGATCTTGGCCAACGAGGTCGAGGTCAGTGGCAATCTGAACTACACCTACAAATTCGGCTTCATGGCGCGCGATCTCACGCGTCGTCTGGGGATCGCGTAGGTTTCCATGCCGAGTCCGCCGCTCATCGTGGACATCAGGCGCCACAGCCTGGAAGATGGGCCAGGCATTCGCAGCGTGGTGTTCTTCAAGGGTTGTCCCTTGCGTTGTGGATTCTGTCACAACCCCGAGACGCAACAGGCGCGCGCGGAGATGGCGTTTCGCGCTGCTCGCTGCGTGGGTTGCGGCGCCTGCGTTGCGGCATGTCCCGCACTGGCCGTCGATCTCACGCTTCCCGGCCGGATCCATCGCCAGCGTTGCGATGCGTGCGGCAAGTGCGCCGCCGCCTGCCCGTCGGGGGCGCTGGCGATGATCGGCCGCGGCTACCAGGTCGAAGAACTGGTCGAGATTCTCATGCGCGACGAGCCGTTTTACCGGCATTCGGGCGGGGGCGTGACCTTCTCTGGGGGCGAGTGCACGCTCTTTCCCGACTACCTCGAGGCCGTGGCGCGGGCCTTGCGTTCGCGCGAGATTCATCTTGCGGTCGAAACTTGCGGCGAATTCACGGCCGCGATCTTCGTGGATCGCCTGCTACCGGTGTTGGATCTGATCTTCTTCGACGTGAAGTTCGCCGATCCGGCGCGCCACCGCGCACACACCGGACGCGACAATCGCCGTGTCCTCGACAATCTGGCCTTGCTCGTGCGGAAGGCGCCGGAGCGCGTGCAGGTGCGCATTCCGCTCGTGCCTGGCATCACTGCTACCGAGGAGAATCTTGCCGGCCTGGCGTCCTGTCTGCGCGAGTGCGGCGTGCGCCGGGCCACGTTGCTTCCCTACAATCCCCTGGGCCGGGAGATGGCCGTGCAGCTCGGCTTGCCAGAACCGGCCACGCCCGCGAGATTCATGACCAAGGTGGAAGAAGCATCGGCCATCGCGAGATTCGCGGCGCTGGTGTATTCCTCCGGGCACTCCGCGCCCTCGGCGTCGCAGTGATGAAGAAGTCTACGCAACCGGGCGCGGCTTGCTGAGGTAGTCGTGGATACCGGCCGCGGCCCTCTTGCCGTCGCCCATGGCCAGGATGACCGTCGCACCGCCGCGCACGATGTCGCCGCCGGCAAACACGCCGGGCAAGCTGGTCATGCCATTCTCGTCGGCGACGATGTTGCCCCACTTGTTGAGCTTCAGGTCCGGCGTGGCCTGCGTGAGCAGGGGATTGGCCTTGGTGCCGATGGCCTCGATGAAAACCTGGCACGGGATCTCGAACTCACTGCCCGCGATGGGGATGGGACGGCGGCGACCCGAGGCGTCCGGCTCGCCTAGCCCCATGCGCTGGCAGCGCACGGCGCGCACCCAACCGGCCTCGTCTCCGAGGACTTCGATAGGGTTGGTGAGCATCTCGAAGCGCACCCCTTCTTCCTTGGCGTGATGGACTTCCTCCACGCGTGCGGGCATCTCCTTCTCGGAGCGGCGGTAGACCAGACACGCGGGATCGGCGCCGAGGCGGCGCGCGGTGCGTATGCCGTCCATGGCGGTATTGCCGCCGCCGACCACGACCACGGCGTGGCCGACCAGTACGGGCGTGTCGGCCTCCATGCCCATGTACGCTCTCATCAGATTTACGCGCGTGAGATACTCGTTGGCCGAGTACACGCCCTTGAGGTTTTCCCCTGGGATGTTCTGGAACACAGGCAAGCCCGCGCCGTTGCCGACGAAGACGGCATCGAAGCCTTGCTCCTTCAGCAAATCGTCGAGGGTCAGGGTGGCGCCGATGACCACGTTGCACTCGATCTTCACGCCCATCTCTTCCAGCGTCTGGACCTCCTGGTCGACGATGGCCTTGGGCAGCCGGAACTCGGGGATGCCGTAGACCAGAACCCCGCCCGGCCGGTGCAGTGCCTCGAACACCGTCACGTCGTGGCCGAGCTTGGCCAGCTCGCCCGCGCAGGTGAGACCCGCGGGCCCGCTGCCCACCACCGCGACCTTCTTGCCCGTCGGGGGCGCGATGTGCAGTGTGCGCTTGAGGTTGGTGCGCGCCCAGTCGGCCACGTAGCGTTCGAGGTAGCCGATGGCGACCGGCTTGCCCTTCTTGCCCACTAGACAGAGCTCTTCGCACTGGGTTTCCTGCGGGCACACGCGGCCGGTGATGCCGGGCAGAACGTTGGCGGCGTAAAGGACGTTGGCCGCGCGTTCGAGGTCGCCCGCCTCGACCGCGGCGATGAACCCGGGAATGTCGATACCGACCGGACACCCGGCCACGCATTCGTGATTCTTGCAGGCCAGGCAGCGCTTTGCTTCCAGGGAAGCGAGCTCGGGCGGCAGGCCCAGGTTCACCTCGCGGAAGTGGTGCGACCGCTCTTCGGGCGGGCTCTCGGGCATGGCCTGACGCTGGATCTTCATTCGTTCGGACGGCTTCATGGCAACCTCAAACTCAAGGATGGATCGTCGGGCGCTACCGTGCCTTGGCTTCGGCGATGGCTGCTTGCAGCTTGCACTGATGCTCTTGGTCAGACTGCAGGCGCGCCCAGACGCCGCGCTCGTGATCGCGATAGGCCGACAGACGGTCGGTGAGCGACGCAAAATCCACCTCGTGGGCGTTGAATTCCGGACCGTCGACGCAGGCGAACAGATTCTTGCCGCCCACGGTAACGCGGCATCCGCCGCACATGCCCGTGCCGTCCACCATGATGGGGTTGAGCGAGGCGATGGTCAGAATGCCCTTGTCGCGCGTGACGTTGGCGATGGCCTTCATCATGGGCACCGGGCCGGCGGTGATGACGGCGTCTACGGGTTGGGCCGGATCCGCGATCAACTCGGCCAGCTTACCGGTGACGAATCCGTTATAGCCGTAGCTGCCGTCATCGGTGCAGGGGTAGACCGCGTCGCAGATGGCCTTCAGCTCTTCTTCAAGAATCACGTAGGGCTTGGACCGACCGCCGATGACCGCCGTCACGCGGTTGCCCTTGGCCTTCAGTGCCGAGGCTTGCGGGTAGATGACCGCGGTGCCCACGCCGCCACCCACCAGCACGACATGGCCGAAGTTCTCGATCTCGGTCGCCTTGCCCAGCGGCCCGACCACGTCGGTCAGCGCGTCGCCCTCGGAAAGCGCGCACAGGCGCTCGGTGGTGGCGCCGATGATCTGAATCACCAGGGTGATGGTTCCACGTTTCGCGTCACTGTCGGCGATGGTCAGTGGAATGCGCTCACCCCCGGCATAGGCGCGAACGATGACGAAGTGACCTGGCCGGTGCCGGGCGGCCACGCGCGGGGCTTCGACCTCCAGCCGGCGTACCTTGGGGGCGAGCCACTCGGATTTCAAGATTCGGTACATCTGGATACCTCGTTGGGGCACGGAAAGCGGCGGAACTTTACCCTGAGCGACCGGTTGCTTCCATGGGAAATTGCGCTCTGTGCCCATCGCGCCGTCCCTTTCTCTCGGGCATTGACAGCACGGCGCTTTCGGACAGGATAGATGCGGACAGACTGCCTGGACCGGGTCACCGGCCGGGACGGAGAGTTCAATGAAACGCACGATGTTCAAGTCGAAAATCCACCGTGCCACCGTGACGCACGCCGATTTGGCCTATGAAGGCTCGGTCACCATCGATCAGGTACTGATGCGCGCGGCGGACATCCTGCCCTACGAGAAGGTCGCCATCTGGGACGTGAGCAACGGGAACCGGATCGAAACCTACGCCCTTCCGGGACAGGCCGAGTCGGGCGTCATTTGCGTCAACGGGGCCGCTGCTCGCCTCGTGCAGCCTGGCGACGTAGTCATCTTGGCCACCTTCGCCGAAGGCGTCGACGAAGCCGAGGCCAAGGCGTGGAAGCCCACCGTGGTTCGCGTCGACGGTAAGAACCGCATCCTGGCGGCGACCCCGGCGAGCGAGATCCCCGGACCGGGCCGTCCTTGGGTGGTGTCCTGAGCGGCGACCGCAAGAGCTCGCGCCTGGAGATGATCCGGTCGCTCGCACAGCAGCGCCCGCAGGATCCCTTTCCACGCTACGCCCTGGCCATGGAATTCAAGACCTCGAGCGACACTGAGGGCGCGTGGAGGGAATTCGCAGCGCTCATCGCCGAGCACCCCGACTACATTGCTTCCTATGCGCCGGCGGGCGAGGTGCTGGTCGGGCTCGGCCGGCTGGAGGAGGCGCGAGACGTTTACGGCAAGGGCATCGAGGCATGCACGCGACGAAACGATGCCCACACGCGCGACCACCTGGAATCCGCCTTGCACGCATTGGAGACGGACAAGTAACGCACCCGCCTTGAGATTGTGTCTATAATCCTCCCTGGGATGAAGGGACGCGAGAACCCGGTGGCGCGGATCATCGCCGGCAAGTACGAGTTGAGCGAGCGTGCGGGCGAGGGTGGCATGGCCGTCGTCTGGCGCGCCGTCATGCATGGGGCGGCCGGGTTTTCGCGGCCTGTGGCCCTCAAACAAATGAAGCCGGAATTGCGCGACCAGGATCGGCAGGTGGCCATGTTCGTGGAGGAAGCGCGCCTGGGTTCGTGCCTGCTTCATCCGAACATCGTCCAGGTGCTCGATTTCGTCGACGACGATCAAGGTTCGTACTGGCTGGTCACGGAGTGGGTCGATGGGTTGGATCTGGGCAGCCTCTTGCGCTACTACCGTTCCCGCCACGAACGCATCCCGTGGCCGCTCGCCGCTCTCGTCGGGATCGGCGCCCTGCGCGGGCTGTCCGCGGCCCACGACCGACATGCTGCCGATGGCACGCCGGTTCCCATCGTTCATCGCGACGTTTCGCCGCAGAATCTCCTGCTCGGCATCGGTGGCGCGGTCAAGCTGTCCGACTTCGGTCTGGCGCGGGCGCGTGATCGCACGGATGTGCTGACCATGCCTGGATTCGTCAAGGGCAAGATCGGCTACCTGGCGCCCGAGTTGGTCGGCGGCGCGCAGGCGAGCCCTCAATCCGATCTGTTCTCGCTGGGTTCCGTGCTGTGGGAATCGTTGGCAGGACATCCGCTGTTCACCGGTAAGAACGATCGCGACGTGCTGCGCGCCATCCACCGTGGGCAAGTCCCGCCCGTCAGCAGCGAGCGCCCAGGATTACCCAAGCTGCTCGTCTACGCCATCAGCCGCGCCCTGGCACGCTTGCCCGCGGAACGCCACCCGTCCGCCGCCGCGATGGCGCAGGATCTTGAAGCTGCCCTCGCTGGCGCCCTGACCTCGACGCTGGAGATTCAGGTGCGGCTTGGACGCACGGTGGCCGATGCGCGGCGCCACCTGGTGCGCAAGCCCAAACGCCCCGAGTCGCGTTCGACCCTGCGCATCCAGGTGCACGGGTCGCGCATCGACCTTACCCGCCGCCCGCGGGACTGATAGATTCAGCGCATGCCACTCCTCAACCTGTTTTCCTCCGCCAAGCAGCCCGACGAGCCGGCGTTGTCGCAGATGCTCAAATCGTTTTCGACCCTGCTCGCACACGAGCTCGGCAAACCCGAACGCTATGTCATGGTGGGCCTCGCGCCTCGCATGGTCATGAGCTTCGCGGGCAGCCGCGAACCCGCTTGCTACGCCGAACTGAAGAACGTGGGCCGGCTCCCGGGCGAAAAGATCGAGCACCTATCGCAGGTCCTGTGCGAGGCCATCGCCAAGGCCCTGGCCCTGCCCCAGGATCGCATCTACATCGAATTCACGAACGCAGACGGAGCCCTGTGGGGCTTCGATGGCGGGACGTTCGGCTGAATCCGTGCCACCCGCCGGTCAAGGCGCGGCTCGGGCCATGAAAAGATTCCTGGGGCGCTACTACGCGTTCATCGTCGCCGCGACCGTGCTGGTAGCGCACGCCCGCCTTTTCGACTTCGTCGCCGATGACGCCTTCATCTCGTTCCGCTACGCGCGCAACCTCGCCCTATCCGGCCAACTGGTGTTCAACCTGGGCGAACGGGTGGAGGGGTACACCAACTTCCTATGGACAGTCGTGCTTGCCCTGGGCATCAAACTGGGGCTCGGCCCGGTGGCCTTGTCGCGTTTTCTCGGTGTGGCCTTCGGCATCGCTACCTTGGCGGTGGTCGTGCGCATGTCGCTGCGCCTGGCCGGGGAGCGGCCTTCGCGCTGGCACCTCGTCGCGCCCCTCTTGCTCGCGACCATGGGTGCCTATGCCTGCTGGTGCAGTGGCGGTCTCGAAACCCAGCTCTTCACCTTTCTCGTCACCCTCGGCTTCGACCTGGTTCTCACCGAGGTCGCACGAGGCAAAGGCCACGCCAGCGCCGTGGCCTTCGCGTTGGCCGCCATGACCCGGCCCGAGGGCGTGATGTTCTTCGCGCTGGCCTCGCTCTTTCGCTTCCTGACCAATCTCCGGCGCGAGCGCCGCGTGCTGCCGCGCAAGTTCGAACTGGTTTGGCTTGGGCTCTTCATCGGATTGTTCGCTCCCTACTTCGTCTGGCGTTGGCACTACTACGGCTGGCTGTTCCCCAACACTTTCTATGTGAAGTCATCCGGCGCCAAGGGCACCTGGAAGCTCGGTGTGTTCTACCTGCGGCGCTTCTGCGAGGACTACGGCGTCTACTTCCTGATTCTGCTCGCCATCCTCGGCCGGGCCGCGCGCGACGACGACCGCCGTCGCGATGTGCGCCTGCTTGCCGCTCTGGTGTGGCTGGCGTTCGCGGTCTACGTGGTCAAGGTCGGTGGCGATTTCATGGGGCTTTATCGGTTCATCTTGCCTGTGATTCCGCTCGGGGCGGTGGTGCTCGCCGAGTCCGTTCGCCGCATCTACGCTAGGCTTTCCCCGAGCCTGGGGGCCTGGGTTCCGGCCATCGCGCTGGTTCTCGTCGGCCTGGGCTTCGTCGCCGGCAGCGCCCACACCAGCCGCCAGGCGCTCACCTACGTCGGCGCCGACAACGGCATCGACACCCCGGCGTACCTGAAGCAATACGCCGAAGAGCGCATCCCGGTTGGGCAGTGGCTGGGCAGATACAAGCGGCCCGACGACCTGATGACCGTCGGTGGGGCGGGCGTGATTCCGTACTATTCCGAGATTCCGGCCTACGACATCTTCGGATTGGTGGACGCGACCATCGCCCACGATCCGCACATGACCACCTCCAATCGGCCGGGGCACGAAAAATGGGGCAGCGACCAGTACATGCTCTCGCGCAAGCCGACGCTGATCACGCACCGGTATTGCATCGGTGGATCTTGCCCCGTCAACAATGGCTGGACGCCGCCGGGCTACGAATGGGTGCGGGCGACCACCTCGCCGCCGGGACAGAAGCCGTCCTACTACAGTTTCCTCAAACGCCGCGACCGCGCCTTCGGCCCATTCCCGCGGGCGCCGTGAGGCATGACGGGCTTGCATTGGATGCCCAGAAGCCCAAGCGAGAGGTGACATCCTGCGGGGAAAAGCATTGACCTCATTCAGGGGTCCGCTTGCTCGACCACCCTCAATCGCACCCGCACCATCCCGGCCCGCATCACGTCGAGCTGGCGCGCGGCTGCCTCGGAGAGATCGATGATCTTCTTCCGGCCCGCGCAGCGATCGTTGATGCGCACGACCACCGCGCGCCGGTTGCCATCGATGCGGGTCACCTGGACGTGAGTCCCAAACGGCAGCACCGGATGCGCGGCCGTGAAGCGGGCCGGATCGTAGCGCTCGCCATTGGCGGTGCGATGCCCGGCCAGGCGAGGCGAATAGTAGGTGGCCATGCCCTCTTCCTCCGCCCCAAGCTTGCCTGCGCGCAGCTCCGCGCTCGGCCCGGCACAGCCCGAGGCCGCGAGGACAAACAGCACGACAGCGGGTATGAGTGCTCTAGACATCGACCATGCGATTCGGTCAAGGAAGAATGGCGCTCAGAAAGACTATACTCTTTACGGCGACAATTGCGTGATGTGCGTCGCGCCCTGGACAAATCCCCAGCGCAAGAACTGGCAATAGCGCCCCCAGCTATTCATTTTCACGCCATCGTGATGGTGTGTGCGCGGCGGGTCCCGATGGAAGCATGCTGTCGAAGTCAGCCGGTCACTGACGTCACCTGTCACGCCAACTTGCGCCGCTATTCTCCGACCATTTTCGCATAGCGGTGCCGAATTATCGCGACATCCCGAGTTTCGCTGATGATAGTATGGGTGCGGCTGGTACGGCGAGGTATGGCAATCGGGAGTCGGGGTCGAATCCCTTGCAGATGGAGGTCAGAGATGGGATTTCCAAGAGGCAAAGTCATTGTCGGAGTCGCTCTCCTTCTTGCGCTGCCTTCGACCCATGCGTGGGCCCATTGGTGCGATGACCTGTGGAGCTCGGGTTACGATATCGTGGTTAAACCGGACAGCGATACTTCGCCCAAACAGCTCTACGTGGAAAACCGCTGGGGGTATCAGCTGACCAACTTCAAGCTGATGGCCACGTCTTCAAGCGGCGGCACCATCACCCTCACCCCCCCGACGACCCTCAAGGTGCCGAACACCCTGCTTCCGGGCGAGAAGGGTATCTGGAAGATTGCGAGCGGCAACCCGGCGAAGATCGAGGACATCACGTTCGACGTGTCATTCGGCGATACCTCGGGCGCGACTGCCAGGCAGTGGGCGTGTTACCCGGTTCTGGGGGCGAATCCCGTCATGGTCGTGAAGAACGACGGGAGCCTCTTCCCGACCGCCATCACGGGCATCGACAGTCCCAAGTCCAACACGGCCCGCGGTTGCTCGCTGGGCGACGTCGGCCTAGGGACTTCGCTGCAAGACCAAACCATCGCAGACTGGGAGGACGTTGACGCCGGCTTCGACGCTCTTCTGCATATCTACTGTTCGGGCCGTGGCTCGTGGGGCACCGCCGGCCCAGTGGGAAACTATGCCGGCGAAGGCGTGAGCCCGAGCTACTGCAAAGACAGCGCCAGCACGACCTGCCCATCGACAAAGCCGACGGCATCCCCGGGCTCGCGCTCCGACTACATGCATCTCTGGGCGGCCGGCGCTCTCGCCATCCGGAAGTCGGCGTTGGGCGCCCGCCTGCCGGTGGTTCGCGCGCGCTTGAAGTGCGGGGCGAACGATGGCGATCCAGGGATCGCGGGATACACCCTCTTCGTCCTCGGGTACTTGGGTGACGACCCGGACGCCAAGTCCTTCCTACAAACCCAAGCCAGCGCGAGCGGCGACATCGGCACGATAGCCAAGGCCGCGCTCTATCTGATGGGCGACGCGACTCAAAAGTCCGCCGTGCAAGCAGGCGTGCAGTCGAGCTCGGTCTGGGTCAAGGTCGCCTGTGCCGGGGCCCTCGGCATCGTGGACAAGGACGATGCCTCGGTCAATTCGGCCATTATCCCCGAGGTCAAGTGGATCGAGCCGGACACGCTGGGCGGCACGACCGACAACGGCAAGGGCATGTACGCAGCGCACATCCTCGAGATTGTTGCCTTCGATCGCCGTGGTTGGGTGTTCAAGGGCAACGCGGATGGCCCCGTAACATTCTATGGGGAGACCGGTGGGGGCAGCGGCGGAACCCCGGGCAGCGGTGGAACATCCGGCAGCGGTGGAACATCTGGCAGCGGCGGAATGTCCGGCAGTGGCGGGAGGTCGGGCAGTGGTGGAGCCGTAAGCTCTGGCGGGACGTCCGGTGCCGCCGGCTCCGGCGGGACCTCGGGAGGCGGGGGCAGTGGCGGCCGTTCCGGCAGCGGTGGAACGACGGGGGTGGCCGGTGGCTCGCCTGGCTCGGGCGGATCGGCAGGAGCCGGCGGAGGCATGGAGAACGGTGGCCAGGGTGCTGGCGGCGCGGAGCTGAAAGGCTCCGGAGGCTCGGCCGGCTCGGGTAGCAGTAGCTCGGGCACGGGTGGCGGCAACACGGCCGGTGGGTCATCTGGGAACGGCGGCAGCACCGCCGACGGCGGAGGAGGGGCGAGCTCCGGCTGCAAGTGCAGCCTGGGTGGGCGGCCCGACGTACCGGCCCTATCGTTCTTGACCCTGGCTGGGCTGGCGCTCCTGCTGGTGCGCCGTCGCCGGTACTAGCCCTGCTCATAGACGTGAAGGAGGAATCGATGACTCGTTTTGGCTCGCTCATTTTCTGTGCCACCTTGGGTGCCGGACTTCTGGCCTGCGGTAGCAACGGCGACGGCGGCAGCGGCGCCGGTGGGACCTCCGGCACCGGTGGGACCTCGGGTGCCGGTGGGACCTTGGGCACCGGTGGAACCTCGGGCACCGGTGGAATCTCGGGCACCGGTGGAACCTCCGGCACGGACACGTCCGCCAAGGACCCCCTCGACCTCGTGCCGGTCGACGGCACCGTGTCGGGCTGGACCGTCGACGTGGAGCACAACAAGGGCGGGAGTGCGGAGCCGATGACCGGCGCCACGGCGCAGGAGGCTGAAGCCCTGATCGACGGTGCGGCCGCTCCGTTCTACAAGGCGCCCTACACGCCCAAGGAGTTTATCTGGCAGAACTACGTCAACAACGTTTTGCCGGCCGCGCCACAAGGATCCTACGTGGTCATCTACATTCTGCAGATGCCGTCCGCGGACCAGGCAAGTGGTCTCTACGCGGCCTTGCTGCAGGAATCGGAGTATACCGGCCACGATTGGCAACCGACGTCGCCGCCCCTGGGTACGGAGTCGCGCATCGAGGACACAGTCACTGCATGGTGGATCAACTTCCACCAAGACGTATTTTACGTTGAGGTCATGCTCACCCCGTCGTATGGACCGCCGCCTGACTATACGATTAGCGACCCCGACCTCAAGCAGGAGGCCCTCCGGTTCGCCCAAGCGATCGCCAGCAAGATCTAGAGCGCCGAACGGGTTGACTCCCGTCGTGAAACCGCGCATGTACCGTCCCATCTCGGTGCGGTCGTCAGCCGCGTGAACGAAGGGTGCGGGGCTGCGGTCGGTGCTGGCGGGCTTGGCTGCGGCTGACGCTGAACTACCGTTGGTAGTGGATCCGCGAGTACAATGGTAGGGCGATTTCAATCTCATCCCGCACACGCCGCATGGAGAAGCTCATGCACCAACCTCGCCTCATGCCAGTCTTGCCCATGCTGCTCTTGGCCTGCTCGTCAGGAAGGGCCGGGACGGAGGGCGGGGCCCTTGCCTGGGAGGGAGGCATTTTCGATGACACAAGGGGTACCCCGGATGCCAGCGTGGTGCCGGACGCAAAAGGCGCCGCGGACATGGGCAGCGCGGCCGACGCCTGGACGAGCACCGCTGGCGTGAGCTGTGGTCCTCTCCCTGCGCCCACGGGCCCCACGCGCACCGTTCACCCCGGTGACGATCTGGCGAGCGCCCTCTCGGCCCTGGCCAGCGGCGATACGCTTCTCCTCGGGGAGGGGACCTACCATGCGGCGAACCTTTGGATCCGCACGCCCGGCGTGACCGTGCGCTCGGAGAAGGGCGACCGCGAGAAGGTCATCGTGGACGGCGACTACAGCGGTGGCTCGATCTTCGAAGTCCAGGCGTCAAACGTCACCATCGCCGACATCACGGTTCAACATTCGCAGTACCACCCCATCCACATCGCACCCAGCAGCGCGGATATGACAGGGGATGTTGTCTACAACGTCCACGTCATCGATCCCGCGCAGCAGGCGATCAAGATCAACGCCAACGACACCGGCTCGTCCGCGACCCACTTCGCCGACAATGGGCTCGTCGCCTGCTCCCACCTCGAGCTCACCGATACCGGGCGCCCCCACGTGGATCCCGTGGCCACCGGCTGCTACACCGGCGGGATCGACGCCCACGAAGCGCGGGGCTGGACCTACCGCGACAACCTCATCGAGGGGTTCTACTGTCCCACGGGCATCGCCGAGTACGGCATCCATCTGTGGACCGGCTCTCGCGACGATATCGTCGAGCGCAACCGCCTGTTCAACAATACGCGCGCCATCGGCTTGGGAGAGAATCCCGGTTCGTCCCGAAGCTACAGCGACAGCCCTTGCGCGGGCGTCGCGATGGCCATGCACTACGGCGGTATCGTGCGGAACAATTTCATCCTCGGCGACGACCCCGATCTCTTTGCTAGCGAATCGGGTTTCGACACCGGCATCGCGCTGTGGGACGCCTGCGGAGCAGCGGTGGTTCACAACTCGATCTTCTCGACCGGGACGATGTTCAGGGCCATCGACGCGCGTTTTGCCCAGACCAGCGGCCAGGCCGCCAACAACTTCGCCAACCAGCGCATCGCGGTTCGCGACAACGCGACCACCGTCATCAGCGATCGCGGCAACTTGGAAATGGCGGCCGCCATGGACTTCGTGAATGCGGCCAACCACGACTTGCACCTCTCCGCCCAAGCGAGCACCGCCATCGATCGCGGCGTGGCCATCGACAGCGGCCTCTGCGACGATGACATCGATGGAACCGCACGCGGCGCCGCCCGAGACATCGGGGCTGACGAACGCTAGCTGGGTGCCGGCAGAAGCCGGGGCATCCAATGCAGCCAAACCGGGTCACCTGTCCATCCGTGGCTCGCCAGCACGCCCGCCGCGGCGCGATTGGCGCACTGACCTGGCTACGACAGTCTGGGTCAGCGGGCGTTCACAAAAGTCCGCCGGTTCATGGCATAAGATGGCACCTATGTCGCGTCTCTCATCGATCGCGAGTTCGAACGCCGGCAACAAGTCGTTGCAGCGGACCCTGATCGAGGACCACGATGAGGCAAGCGCGAACACCCAGCTCTGGCTCACCGTCGTCGAGCAAGACCAATCGATGATGATGCCGATGCCGGAGCGGGGCGAGTTGCGCATCGGGCGCGCGGAAGACAACGACATCGAGCTCGCCAGTCTCGCGGTCTCGCGTTACCACGCCGTGCTTACCGCGGCGGGAGGGACGATTTCCGTCAAGGACCTGGGCAGCGCCAATGGAACGCGCGTCGGCGGAAAGCACATCGCGCGCAACGGGGAAGCGCTCGTGCCTCCCGGTGTCGCGGTCATCGTCGGCGGCGCATCGTTGGTCGTTCACCAGCTCGGCGGCGCGGCGACCTCGGCGTGTTCCGGGCCGGATGGGAGAGCGGTTGCTCACGAAGTGATCATGGCGGGAGAACACATCCGGGCTTTGCGTTCCGGCATCGCCGCCGAATCTCCCGCGGCGCCGCAGTCTTCCAGTCTGGTGGTGCAGTCGACCGCGATGCGCAAGTTGTTCGAGCTCGTCGACCGTATCGCACCCGGAACCATCGCGGTGCTGCTGGTGGGCGAAACCGGAGTGGGCAAGGAGGTCGTGGCGGCAGCCATCCACGAGCGGTCGCCGCGGCGGGACCGGCCCTATCTGCGTCTCAACTGCTCGGCGTTCGCCGAGAGCCTGCTCGAAAGCGAGCTGTTCGGTCACGAGGCGGGCGCCTTCACCGGCGCGCGCGCGGCCAAGCGGGGTCTGTTCGAGACCGCCAACGGTGGCACCGTGCTGCTCGACGAGATCGGTGAAATGCCGCTTTCGGTCCAGGCCAAGCTCTTGCGCGTGATCGAGACGCGCGAGGTGCTTCCCCTCGGCGGTACGCGCGTGCGCAAGCTGGACGTGCGATTTCTCTCCGCTACCAACCGCGATCTGCGCGAAAGCATCCGCAAGAGACAATTTCGCGAGGATCTCTACTTTCGCCTGAGCGGCGTCACCGTGGAGGTGCCGCCCCTGCGCGCGCGCCGTTCGGAGATCGCGCCCCTGGCCAGGCAGTTCGCGGCGGAGGCGGCGGAGGCGCTCGGCCGCAAGGGCGAGCCCGTGCTGGCGGCGGAGGCGCTTCACTTTCTGGAGGCACAGCCGTGGCCAGGGAACGTCCGGGAGTTGCGCCACTGCGTGGAGCGCGCGGTCCTGCTCTCCACCTCGGACACGTTGACCCTGGATGTCATCGATCCGAATCGGGATCGCTCGATGCTGCGAAAGACCCAAACGACGATGGAACGCGTCCCCTCTCGCGGCAAGAGATCCTCCGAATCCGGAGAGATCGAACGGATTCAGGACGCGCTTGCGCAGTGTGCTGGCAACCAGACGCGAGCCGCGGCGTTGCTGGGGATCGCACGCCGGACCCTGGTCAGGAAGCTGGCGGCGATGGGGCTGCCGCGTCCGCGACGTTAGCCTGGGGGCCGCGGACACCACCGGGCGATCTCAGCTCGGACAACTTGAGATCGAGCGAACTGGGATCTCCATCAGGCCAGGGAGGGCAAGGCCGCGAAATCACATGAGCCCCTTCGTGGCACGCGGACTGCATTCGGTGTGGCCATCATGATTCCTTGTTGCTTTGCCATCATTCCCGACCGCAGCCATCAACCACTCGCCATGTTCGCCGATCTTCAGGATGCCATGGACTGGGGCTTGAGCCGGCTCGGTGGTGATGCTTTCCGGATCAAGTACATCTCCATTGCCCGCATCGAGAGCGAAAACTCCGCTCCGGATACCTCCGAGAAGCCAACTCCGTCGCAGCGTTCCTAGACTAGTTAGTTTGGGCTCGTCAGGATACGGCCGCGGGCTCTGCCGAAGCCTCCTCATCAAGGCGGCTGTTTCCTGACGAGCCTCTTGCTTAAATCTAGCTTCGCGCGGGTCCTTGTTGCGCCAAGGCCAAGCTTGGGCATGATGGCCTCGCGTGATCGCTTTGCTCCTGCTTTTCGTGGCCGGGCGCTGTCTCGTTCCGATGGACGAGACCGACGTCTTCTTCAATCTGCGCCTGGGCGAGATCGTTCTCGGCAGCGGGCACGTGCCGACGCAAAACCTGCTCTCGTTCACGCACCCACACGCCATCGACATCAACCTGGCGTGGCTGTTTCAGATCGTCTTGGCGCTGGCCCATCGCGCGGCGGGGATCCCGGGAACCGTGCTGCTCAAGACCGGCTTCGTGCTGGGAACATGGGCGATGCTCTTTCGCGTGTCCATACGGCGAGGGGCCGATCGCGCGCTGGCCGCGCTCTTCCTGGCCCTGGCCGCGTGGGCGGCTGAGCCTCGCTTCGTCGAGCGTCCCCATCTGGTCACGTTTCTGGGCCTGGCGACTGTCTTGCTAGCCATCGAGCGGGCCGAGGCCGGGCAGCCACGCTGGCTCTGGTTGCTGCTGCCGGGCGGGCTGGTTTGGGCCAACGGGAATTCTTGCTACTTTCTCGGGCCGGCGGTGCTTCTGCTTTATGCCCTGGGTGCTTGGCGGGATGGACTGAGGGTGGAGGCGCGCCGGGCAACGCTGGTGGCGCTGGCGATGATTCCGTTCATGTTCGCCACCCCGTCGGGGTGGCACTGCCTTTCCTACATCGCGAATCACTTCCGCATGCCCACCCTGCGGCCGCTGCAGGAATACCGGCACGCCCAGTGGCCGCTCGACGGGCCGTTCTTCTTTCTGGTCGCCGGGCTGGTGGTGGCGAGCCTCGCTCCACTGCTTCTGCGCAGGCTACCCAAGGTCGTGCCCACGCGCGTGCTCCTGCCGTGCGTGGTGCTGGGCGCGCTCGGCGGACTTCGCATTCGATTCGTGGCCGAGTTCTCCATGGTTGCCGGGCCGGCCCTGGCCGTCGCCTGCACGCGCCTCGCGCCCAGGTTGCGCGGGCGATGGCGGCACGCGATCTCGGCCGCGTTGCTCGTCGCTCTGACCGCGGCGCCGCGCCTGGCTTCCGTGGCCGAGGGCGCGCGCGTCTTCGACATCGGGCTCGATGCAGACCTCGTGCCCCTCGGCGCCATCGATTTCGTCGAGAACAACGGTTTGCGGGAACGCATGTACAACGATCTCGAGGTCGGCTCCTATCTGACCTGGCGTGGTTGGCCGCGCTACCGCGTGTTTCAGGACCCTCGCATCAACGGCTACCCGGCCGCCTTCCACGCCGTGCTTCGCCGGGCCGACCTTTCGCGCGGCGAATGGCAGCATTTTCTCGACGGCTTCGGCGTCACGTCCGCGCTCGTGACCTACCCATCGCTCAATCCGCGCGGCGCGCTTTTCGATGCCAAGCTGTGGGCGCTGGTCTACCGCGGAAACGACGGACTGATCTTCGTCCGCAGGTCCTTGCGAAAAGACCTGCCCGAGATTCCTCTCACCTTTTCCTATTCGCCGGCCAGCGGGCTTGTACCCGTGCCCATGGTCGAGCCTCCGGCCGGTGCCGTAGCATCGGCCTGTGAATGGCAGAGGTGGTTGGGCGATTACTTTCGCCTCGCCGGGGACGCGCGCCGAGCGCTCCTTCGCTACGAAGCCGCGCTGGTTGCGGACAGTGATTCGTCGTGCAGCGCGGACGCGCGCGCGTCGGCGGGGATTCTTGCCTTGCACCTCGGCGATTTCGGCAAGGCGGAGCGCCTGCTCGCGGGCGCTCCGAGTACCGTGGCGCGGACCAATCACGGTTTCGCCCTGCTGGAGCTCGGTCACCCGGAAAGAGCCCTCGCGGATTTCGAGCGCGTGCTGGCCGGCGCCCCCCGCAACGACGAGGCGACCTTCGGCCGTGGCATGTGTCTGGTCGCGCTCGGCCGTGGCAGCGAGGCGGCGCTGGCCTTCGAAGCCCTGCTCGCGCGCTCGCCCAACCACGTATCCGCGCCTGAGGCGAGGCGGCAATTGCAACGTCTGCGCGGCAACCTGGACGGAAGGCAGACCTCGCGGTGATGGTTCGGCATACGCAACGAAATTGGCCGCTCGCCCTTCTGGGACTGGTCCTGGTCGCCGCCCTTGCCGCCGAGCCTCTGGCCGCCTTGGCCCATGCGCCGCCCACGGACTTCGACGACGCGTACATGGTCCTGCGCTATGCCAACAACCTTCTGGCCGGATATGGTCTGGCCTGGAATCCCGGCGCGGGCTCGGTCTACGGCGTGACCAGCCTGCTTCACCTCGCGGTCGTCACCATGCTGCGCTCGTGTTTTCCCAGCCTGGGGCCGGCCCGCACTCTCGCTGTCGCCTCGGGTGGCGCGGCCATGGCCTTGCTGGCGGCACTGGTTGGGATCGCGGCTTTGCACTCTCGGCACCCACGCTTGCGTGGCAACTGGATCTTGTGGACCGCGGTCATCCTTCCGCTCGTGGCTTATCGCGAGGCCTTCGTCTTCCACGCCGGAACCGGCATGGACACCATGGTTTCGGCGCTGGCCAACGCCGTCCTGGTGTTCACGACCTTGCAGCTCGGCGAATCTCCCCGAAGATCGACAGTCGCGTGGGCGGGGCTGGCGAGCGTCCTTGCCGTGGTCGCTCGGCCGGACAACGTGCTATGCGCGATCGCTTGTCCGACGCTCGCCCTCTGGCTATTGGCGCCGCGACCACGGAAGGGACTGCTCGCGCTCTTCGGCGCGCTCGTGCTGGGCTCCCTGGCGATTCTGGCGCTGCTCGAATGGCGGCTGCTCGGATCGCCCGTGCCACTCTCGTTTTTCGCCAAGCAGCCCTGGTACTACGGCGGGTTCGCCGGCGAGTTCGCTTGGAACCCGTTCCGCTTTCTCCAGGTCTTCTTTTCCTCGGCCTGGCCCTTCGTCTTTGCGCTCGTTCTCTTCGTCGATCGCGCGGGCTTGCGACGCGCGGCTGTGCTGCTTCTCCCAGTCCTCGCCAGCATCGCCGCGCTCTTCCGATTCAACCAGATCATGGGCCACCTCGGCCGCTTCTACTATCCCTTCCTGCCCTTCTTCGTCGCTGCCGGCGCACTCGCATTCGATACGTGGCTCGGGCGCCTGCACGCTGGGAACAAGGTTCGGCCATCGGCCATGGCATGGCGCGCAGGCTTGGCTGTCGCGGTCCTGCTGGTCGGCGACCTCGCACTGTCGGGCGGGGCGCGACTCTACGAAGCCCGCTCGCGCACCCAGGCGCTCGCGCCGCTCGGCGGGTTCCACGTATCGGCGAGCCAACCCTTGCCGGACATGGACTCGTGGGCAGCGGCCCGCCGGATCGCAGCCATGGCCGCGGCCTCGCCACCCGGCACCAGCTTCGCCATGTCCGAGTACGGCCTGCCCGGCGCCCTGGCTCCGAACGTCCTCATCATCGACGTGTTGGGACTGCACGATCCCTACTTCGCAAGGCACGGCTTTTCCGCCACGGAGCTCTTCCGTCGCAAACCCGATGTCATCTGGCTGCCTCATCCCGATCACACGCGGATGCTGCGCGAGATCCTCGACAGCGACGAGCTCTGGCAGCACTACGTCTTCTATCCCGATGCCTTCTTCTACGGCATCGCCCTGCGCAGCGATGGTCCCGATGCCACCCGTTTGGGCGCGCTCTTCGCGAGGGAATGGCAGAAAGCCTATCCCGGCTTGCCCATGGCCGACTACCGGGCCGCGCGCGGCGATTCAGACTAGAATGGGCGGCGAGCGAGAGTCCCTCGACTCTCCTCATGCTCGCACGGTAAAGGAAACAGCCATGGCAGATCCAGCGCTTATGGGAAAGGCAAAGCGGGTTCGCATCTACGTCAACGAGGGGGACGTCCATGGCCATCAGCCCATCGACGCGGCCCTGGTCGCGTTTTTGCGCAAGGAAGGAGCAGCAGGCGCCACGGTGTTGCGCGCTATCGAGGGGTTTGGCTCGTCTGGGAGGATCCACACCTTGCGCTGGGTCGACTTCGCCGAACGACTGCCCATCGTGATCGAATGGATCGAGCGAGCCGAGCAGGTCGAACGGTTGCTCCCGCGCATCAAGGAGATGATCAAGCACGGCCTCATCACCGTCGAGGACATCGAAGTCGTGCTCTATTGCGCCTATCCGGTGCGGGACATCTCGCCCTCGCTCCATGTCGCGGATGTCATGTCGCACGAAGTTGCATCGGTTTCCCCGGAAGTGTCCGTTGGCGAGGTCGTCAGGCTGATGCTGGGCAAGGCGTACCGCGCCGTTCCCGTCGTGAAGTCGGGAATTCCGGTTGGGATCATCACGAACTCCGATCTGCTCAAGCGCGGCGGTCTCACCATGCGCGTGGAGTTGTTGCAGGCTCTCGACACACCGGCGTTGCGCGCCGAACTAGAGCGGCTCGCGCACGGAGCGAAGACCGCGGCCGACGTGATGACCGCGGCGCCGGCGACGGTGCCGGCTTCCGCTCGGCTCACGCAAGTTGCGGAGATCATGTCGCACCGGCGACTCAAGCGCCTGCCCGTGGTCGACCAGCATGGCGCGCTGGTCGGGATGGTCAGCAGGGTCGATGTCCTGCGAACCGCGGCGCCAACTTTCACGCATGCGGAGAGCTCGCCGCGCGAAACCGGACTGGCCGCGGACGCTCCCGTCGCACGCGTCATGCGCACGGATGTTCCCACGGTGTTTTCCGATACGCACCTGCCCGAGGTATTGCAGGCGGTGACCTCGACGCGCCTCAATCGCTGCCTGGTGGTGGACCCCGAGCGACGCGTGCTCGGCAAGATCACCGATGCCGAGGTGCTCGAACGGGTGACGCCGGCCCTGCGGCCAAGCACCCTGCGCGCGATCGTGCATCGCTTGCCCTTCGTCCATCCCAATCCCGAGGAAGTGAAGGCCCAGCAGCACGCCAAGGCGCGAACCGCTGCCGACCTCATGGTCGAGACGGCCGTGGTCGGCGAGGACGCACCCTTGCGGGAAGCCATCGCGGCCATGCTGGGTGGCAAGCACAAGATCGTCGCCGTGGTCGATTCCGAGAAGCGTCTGGTCGGCGTCCTCGACCGCGCCGACCTGCTGCACGGCCTGGTGTCTCTCAACGGGACGGTGGAGACTGGCTGAACTGACGGGACGACTACTTGGGCAAAAGTGAGCCGATGATGGAGTACCAGTGGTCGGCCATGAACTTGTAGCCGGTAGTGTTCGGGTGAATGCTGTCCGAACCAAGCATCGTCGATGGGGCGAAGCCAGTGTACATGTCCACGAGAACGACGTGCTTGTTGTCGGTGACGAGTTGCTGGACGAGACCAGGGATGGCCTGGTTGTAGGCCTTGATGACGTCGTTGGTACCGTACCCCAGCGGGATGATCTGGGCGACCACCAACAGGGCATCGGGCGCGTTGGTGACGATCTTGTCGAGCAGTCCCTTGAGGTCGCTCGTCATCTGGGTGGCGCTGAAGCTGCCCGAGTCGTTGGTGCCGATGTGCAGAAGAACGATGTTAGGCATGCCGCCGCTGCCGCTGCTAAGAGATGGGTTGGGGATGACCGTCGCGATACCCGCATTGCCGTTGCTGTAGGGAGTGACCTCCGAGATGCCCCAGCCGCTGTGCCCTTCGTTGTTCCTGGGGAAGGTCTGGCCAGAAACGGTGTTCGGTCCATTTGAGAGCGATCCGGTGAAGGTGATCTTCTGTCCCGCAGCCACCGCAGACGCAAACAGCGGACCGCGGTACCCGGCATTGCCTTCGTCGTTCACGCCGTAGGTTATCGAATCCCCGAGTGGGAGGATCTTGCACGGATTTCCGTTGGAAGGACATGGCTGGTAGGTCGCGGTGTTGCCGTCGGCGCCCGTGCCGGCATCACGACCGCTCGCCCCGCCCGCGCTGGTGTTGCCGCCGGCACCCGCGTCCCTGCCCGTGACGCCGCCAGCTCCCGATCCGCCCGCGCCTGTTCCTCCGCTTCCAGTCGATGGGGTCGTGCCGCCCGAGCCGGTGGTTCCCCCGGCGTTGGTTGTGCCGCCGGCCCCCGTCGTTCCGCCGTTCGCCGTGCTGCCGCCGGACCCGGCCGCGCCAGAGCTTGCCCCGCCCGAGCCGGCCGTGCCGCCCGTGCCTGTCGCCCCACCCCTTGCCGTGCTGCCGCCGGGCCCAGTCGTGCCACCGGCAGGGCTTACCCCGCCTGCGCCTGCCGATCCGCCGGACGCCGTCGAGCCGCCGGAAACGCTGTTGCCGCCGCTGCCGGAAACGCCACCCTTGCCGGGCACTCCGCCCGAACCGATCGCGCCGCCGCTGCCAGCAATACCGCCCGCACTCGATCCAGCAGTCCCCCCTGCCATGCCGCCCAGGCCCCCGCCGCCGCCCGATCCCGAAGAGCAGGCCGAGACGCAAACGGACGAAGTCACGGCTAAGACGAGACCAATCTCACGAATCTTCATGGTGTACCCGATAGTAACAATGACCACGCAAAACCGGCTCAGCAACCTTAGCTCCCCGTCCGAAATCCGGACGCGAAAGTACCCTCGGATCGGCAACCCTTGCCGCCACGTCACTTGCGTGGTCCACTTTTGAAAAGATAAGCCACTGCTGATCGAGGCCTGAACCGGGCCACTTGCTAACGGCCAAGGAGAAACATCTGATGATGACGGAGCGGCTCTCGCCTGGGCTCATGGTTGCTGCGATGTTGGGCATCGCCGTCTGCGCCTGCAACGGCTCTGGTGGTAAGAACGGGGGCACCGGTGGTGGTTCGGTCACCTCCAGCGGTGGAGGAACGTCTGCCTCGGGCGGCATGGCCGGCAGCGGGAATGGAGGGACACCGGCGCCAAGTGGCGGTGCCATGTCTGGCGGCTCCCATGCCGGGGGCGCAGGAGCCGGGGGAGCCAGCGGCGGCAATACCGGTGGCGTGGACGCTGCTGCTGGCGGCGGCGGCGCGATGGCGACCGGTGGCAGCGGGGGAGCCGGCGGCGGCAATACCGGTGGCGTGGACGCTGCTACTGTCGGCAGCGGCGGCTCGATGTCCACGGGGGGCAGCGGGGGAGCTGGCGGCGGCAATACCGGTGGCGTGGATGCTACCACTGTCGGCAGCGGCGGCTCGATGTCCACGGGGGGCAGAGGGGGAGCTGGCGGCGGCAATACCGGTGGCATGGACGCTGCCGTTGACGGTGGCGGCGGCTCGATGGCCACGGGGGGCAGTGGGGGGGCCTTCACGGGCACCTGCACCAAGTCCAAGGCCACGGGTACGAACGCATCCGGGAGTGGGCCGCACGATGTAATCGTCGAAACGAATTCCGACCCCGGAATCAACGCGGGCACCATTTTCCGACCCGCCGATTTGGGGGGCGACGAGAAGTACCCGATCTTCGTTTGGGGAGAGGGTGGCTGCTCGCTAAACGGACTGTCGAACGTGGCGGCGATGGCCGAGATCGCCTCCCACGGATACTTCGTCGTTGCGGATGGGACGCCGAATGGCACGGGCAATCGCACCATGGATCGATCGCAGCTCGCAGCCATGGGCGCGCCGCTGATCGCGTACATCGATTGGGCCATCGCCGAGAACGCGAAACCCTGCAGTGCGTACTACCAAAGCCTCGACACGACCAAGATTGCCTCCAATGGCTTTTCGTGCGGCGGCCTCATGTCCCAAGCCACCGTCATGGATGCGCGCATCGTCACGTGGGGGGTCACCAGCAGCGGTATGGCCGGCGCGGACCAGTCTTTCTACGACATGATTCACACGCCCGTGCTATTCGTCGAGGGTGGTCCCAGCGACATTGCGTACGACGGCGGTCTGGAAGGGTACCAAGCCATCAGCAAGCTCGACGTTCCGGTCATGTGGTTCAGCAAAGACCTCGGCCACGGGGGCGATCTAACCCGGGCGGGTGGCGGCGACTTCACCAAGATCAACCTTGCCTGGCTCAACTGGTGGCTCAAGGGTGACGAAACGGCGACCGGCAAGGGCCTGCTGGTCGGCGCAGGCTGCTCCTACTGCAGCGACAGCGCCTGGGAAGTCATGTCGGAGAAGGTTCCCTAGGTGTAGGCCGAGCGTCACGCCCACCCTCCGTCGCGCGAGCCCAGCTCTGCTACGACGGGAGTCAAACCGTTCGGCGCTTTAGCACGCGGGCGCGGCGGCTTCGTCGAAGCGGCTGGCGGCGTCCAGGAGAAGATGCGTGGTCGAGGCGCCGATCTCGTCGGTGGCGGAGGCGAGATCTTCCTGGGTGAAGGCGAACCATCCGCTGTGCCACGACAAGAGCTCGTAGAGCGCCGCTCGATTCACGCGGCGCGATCCTTCGATCCGTGCGGAGATGACTTGGCCAGCGCGCAGACAGACCCGGCCGATCTTGTCGTCAGCGGCGATGAGGATCTGGCCCGAACGCCGTTCGAGGTCCAGGAAGGAGAGGACGGTTGCCAGACCGAACTGCTCGAGCCGGCCGCGCAGCCCGGCACCGTGTCGGGAAGTCATGGGGATTTGCCGAAACTTTGCAGGCGCCATGCCGAGAGTTGAACCCAGTTGGTCGTCCACCGCAAAAAACCTGCACTGGGGTATTGCGGCGCTTCCACGAAGACGGTGACCGGCGTGGTTCCAAGGGGACTTTGGGCGTGGCTACAGCGCCTCCGCCAGCGCCGCGTTCAACGTGTCGAGCATCGAGGCGATGTCGTCCTCCGCCACCCGCAGCGAGGGCATGAAACGCAAGATGTGCGGACGCGCGGCATTGATGATGAGCCCGCGTTCGAAGCAGGCATCGCGCACCGATTCCGCACACGCGACGGGTAACTCGATGGCCCACAAGAGTCCTCGACCGCGAACGGATCCGCCGTAGCGGCTCGTCAGCGCCTCCAGCCCGCGTTCGAGGACCGCACCGCGAGCCCTCACCGTGGCAAGGAATTCGGGCCTGGCGATGTGCTCGACCACGGCGTTGCCAACCGCGGTCATCAGAGGATTGCCGTGGTACGTGCCCCCTTGGTCGCCGGGCGCGAAACAGTCCGCGCGTTCGTTGGCCAGCACCGCCGACAAGGGAACCCCGCCGCCCAGTCCCTTGCCCAGGGTCAGGATGTCTGGGAGCACGCCTTCGTGCTCGAACGCGAACAGGCTTCCGGTGCGGCCGAGACCGGTCTGCACTTCGTCGAACACCAGAAGCACGCCGAATTCGTCCGCGAGCTGCCTCAGCCCGCGCAGGTATCCTGGCGGCGGCACGATGACACCGGCCTCGCCCTGAATGGGCTCGACCATGATCGCCGCGGTCTTCGCGGCACTGCTTGCAACATCGCGGTGGATGGCCTCGATATCGCCGAACGGCACGCGCCTGAAGCCCGGCATGTTGGGCGGGAACAGCGCGTCCCAACCCGGCTTTCCACTCGCCGCCATCGCCGCCAAGGTGCGGCCGTGAAAGGCCTGCTCGGCGGTCACGATATCGCTCGCCCCGCATCGCTGCAGCCGGCCCCACTTGCGTGCCAACTTGATCGCGCCCTCGTTCGCCTCGGCTCCGCTATTGCAGAAGCCGACGCGATGAAGGCCGGTCAGTGCCACCAGCCGCTCCGCCAATTCGATTTGTGGGGCGTTGTAAAGCGCGGGACTGGCCGTGATGAGCAACGACGCCTGCCGAGCCAGTGCCTGCGCCATCTCGGGCGCGGCGTGGCCCAAGGCATTGACCGCCCAGCCTTGAATGAAATCGAGATAGCGACGGCCCTGGTCGTCCCACAGGAACGAGCCTTGGCCTCGCACCATCAGCCGATTTGGGCGGGTGGTGACGGTCATCAGGGATCGGGATCGCTCTAACATCGGTCGGTCTCCTTTCGGGCGACCGATGCGAAGGTCAACGCAAGCAGCCGCCCATGTTCGGGGGGCTGCTTGGTTTCGCGTCTAGCGCGCGCGCACCCGGCAACCGCCACCGCTGGTAGCGGCGGCGCGGCGGTTTTGCTTGGCGGCGCGAGAACTCGACATCACGAACCCATCGTAGCAAGAAGCCGGGACATTGCAATGGCGGGCAGCGAGCGGAGCGGTCCAACCCATCGTGGCGAGGCCGCGATGACAAGTTTGTGGCTCGCCTTGCACCGGACGGATCGGCGCGGTATGAGCCATCAACATCAATGATGGCGGTGGAGTCCGCCGCAAACGCCACTTCTCGCCGTGGCCAATGACTCCTGCGGGGCAATCCGGCCGCAGGAGCTCTTCATCCCCGGTCAGACCCGGCCTCGCAGCACCACGATGCGACGGGAGGCTGCTCGGTGGAAGAAGACACGGCCCGGACTGAAGTCAGAGAACCAGACACGCCGGATGAAGGAGCGTTCGGGGCGCCGGCAAACGCGGGGGACTTCCGTCTTCTGGCGTTGGCACGCCTGGCGGATGAAGCCGGCGCGGAGCGAATCGCGCGGGAAGCGAGGGCGCTGGCCGAGCGCGTGATCGAGGGGCGCTTCTACGTGGCTTGTGTCGGCCAGTTCAAGCGTGGCAAGTCCAGCTTGCTCAATGCCCTCCTGGGTGTGTCGCTGCTTCCGGTGGGCGTCGTCCCGGTGACTTCCGTGCTCACCATCGTGCGCTTCGGCGAGCGTTGCGCCGCACGCGTGCGATTTACCGATGGTCATGCGGAGGAGATTGGCGCAGGCGACCTGGCCAGGTTCGTGTCGGAGGAGGGAAATCCGAGCAACTGCAAGGGCGTCGCGGCGGTCGAGCTTTTCGTGCCGTCGTCGCTCTTGCAGTCGGGCATGTGCCTGGTCGACACCCCGGGCCTGGGATCGGTTTATGGCGGCAACACCACGGTGACGCGCGACTTCGTTCCCCACATCGACGCGGCGTTGGTGGTTCTGGGCGCAGATCCACCCATCTCGGCGGACGAGCTTGGCCTGGTGGAGCAGATCGCCGCGCGCACGCCGGAAGCGATCTTCGTGTTGAGCAAGTCGGACCGGCTTCTGGACGTGGAACGGCGCGAGGGGCGCCTCTTCGCCGAACGCGTACTGGCGCGGAGGCTGGGCGCGCCAGTTACCGTGCTGGAGGTGAGCGCTAGCGAGCGGGCGTCGGGAATCGGGCCGGGGCGCGACTGGCAAGCGCTCTGCGACCGACTGGTCGCGCTGGCCAAGCACTCGGGAGCCAGTCTGGTGGAGGCTGCAGAAGAGCGGGGTGCGCGCAGCATCGCCAAGGGAATCACTCGCGAACTCGACGAACGACGCGAGGCCCTGGTTCGCCCACTCGAGGAATCCGCGCGGCGGCTCGATGACTTGCGCGCGTGCGTGGCCGAGGCAGAACGATTGCTCGGCGAGCTGTCCTTTCTTTTCGACGCCGAGGAAGCCCGGCTGGCGGGGAAATTCGCAGGCTCGGCGGCGGAGTTTCTGCGACGGGCACTGCCCGATGCCCGCGAGCAATTCCTGCGCGCCCTGGACACGCGGGAACCGCGCGAGAAGCTATCGCTTCGCCCGGCCGCCTTCGCGGCCGCCCAGGAGATCTACCTGCGTGTGCTTTCGCCCTGGCTTCCCGACGCGCAGCGGGCGGCCGAAGCGCTCTACGTCGAGGGCAGCGAACGATTCGTCAAGCTGGCCAACGATTTCCTCGATCGCCTCGCCTCCTCCGGGGACGCGGGCCTGGCCGATCTGCCCCGCGCCGTCGGCTCCGAGACCGGGTTTCGGGTTGGCAGCCGGCTCTTCTACACCGAGCTGTGGGGACTGACGGGGCGCGGCCCCATCGGGTGGCTGGCCGACCTGTTGCGTTCGCGGGCCGGGGTCCGTCGTGCGGTCGAGCGGGATGTGGGGGGATACCTCGATCGCCTCGTCCGGGCCAATGCCGCGCGCATTCAAGGTGACTTTCGCGAGCGCCTGCGCGAAAGTCGCCGGCGCATGCAGGCCGAAATCAAGACCCTCCTACGCAGCGTCTCCGCCACTGCGGAGCGGGCGCTCGGCCGCGCACGCGAGCGCCAGGCCGCTGGCGCCGAAGCGGTGCAAGCCGATCTCGCACGCATCGATCGACTACACTTGCGACTACACTTGGAAACCGAGGCTTTCATGCCTCCTCAATCACGAAAGGATCCCTTGCCATGAGCACCATTACCTCCCTCCACGCCCGAGAGATTCTCGATTCTCGTGGCAATCCCACCGTCGAGGTCGATGTCCGTCTTTCCGACGGCGGCTTCGGTCGCGCCGCGGTTCCCTCGGGCGCCTCCACCGGCAGCCGTGAGGCTCTCGAGCTACGCGACGGCGACAAGAAACGCTACGGCGGCAAGGGCGTGCTGCGCGCGGTGGCCAACGTCAACCAGGGCCTGGCCGCGCTCAAGGGCGCCGATGCCTCCGACCAGGCTGCCCTCGACAAGCGCATGTGCGCCATCGACGGCACGGCCAACAAGGACAAGCTGGGCGCCAACGCCATCCTCGGTGTTTCCATGGCGGTGGCGCGAGCCGCGGCGGCGGCATCCGGCAAGCCGCTTTACCGGCACCTGGGCGGCGACGCGGCCAACCTCCTGCCCGTGCCCATGTTCAACATCATGAACGGCGGCGCGCACGCCGACAACAGCGTCGATTTCCAGGAGTTCATGATCGCGCCGGTCGGCGCTCCCTCTTTCAGAGAGGCGCTACGCATGGGCGCGGAGACCTACCACGCGCTCAAGTCCATCCTGAAGGGCAAGGGCTATTCGACCGCCATCGGCGACGAGGGCGGGTTCGCGCCCAACCTCAAGGCCAACGTTGAGGCGATCGAGGTGATCATCCAGGGCATCGAAAAGGCGGGGCTCAAGCCGGGCAAGGACATCGCCATGGCGCTCGATCCGGCGGCCAGCGAGTTCTACGAGGACGGCGCCTACGTCTTCCGCAAGTCCGACGGTAGCCGCCACACCTCGGCCGAGATGGTGGCGTTCTGGGAGGACTGGGTCCGCCAGTTCCCCATCTGGGGCATCGAGGACGGCCTGGCCGAGGACGACTGGAACGGCTGGAAGCTCATGACCGAACGCCTGGGCAAGAAGATCCAGCTCGTCGGCGACGACATCTTCGTGACCAACCCCGCGATCATCCGGCGCGCGGTGGCCGAAAAGGTGGGCAATGCGGCCCTCATCAAGCTCAACCAGATCGGAACCTTGACCGAGACCCTGGAGGCCATCGCCATCGCGCGCGAGGCCCACTACGGGATCGTCGTCAGCCACCGCTCGGGCGAGACGCCAGATGACTTCATCGCCGATCTCACCGTGGCGACGCGGGCCGGGCAGCTCAAGACCGGCGCCCCATGTCGGGGCGAGCGCGTGGCCAAGTACAACCAGCTCCTGCGCATCGAGGAGGAACTGGGCGCGCAGGCGAAATATGCCGGCGCCGCGGTCTACGGCCGGTAGCTGCGTCCACGCGTGGGATGCTCGTTCGCTAGCAGAAGCGATGAGTCCTGGCGCTGGAAGGGATCCACAAAGTGGGCGAGGACGAGATCCGCTCCAACCACGAATGAGGACAGCAAGTACCTGTTTGTGCCTTTTGTACCTCGACGTGCGGGGGTATAGTCGCGACCGACATGGCGCCGCGCGGGAGAACTGTGTTCGTAGTCGACGGAATGAGGTTCTCCGCTGTTCGGGTGCCGGCTGGGTGGAGGTTGCGGGGTGGGTGAGGAGCAGCAGACCCTGAGCGCCTTGGTAGGTGTGGTTCTCGACGGTTCCTACCGCATCGAACGGCTGCTGGGCGAAGGCGGCATGGGTGCCGTGTACCACGCGACCCAACTACGGCTGGACAAACCTGTGGCGGTCAAGGTCATGGCTCGTGAGCTGAGCGCGGCCCCCGAGGCGCTCGCGCGCTTCCACCGCGAGGCCTTGGTGACCAGCAACCTTGGCCACCCTAACATTGTGCAGGTTTTCGATTTCAGCACCACGTCGACGGGCGAGCCCTTCCTGGTGATGGAGTTCCTCGATGGGGAAGACCTCGAACACCGCTTGCGCCGGGAGGGCCGGCTTTCGCCTCCCGCCATGCTCCACATCATCAGGCAAGTCGCCGCTGCCCTGATGGCCACGCATGGCAAGGGCATCGTTCACCGGGACCTCAAGCCGGCCAATATCTATCTTCTGGCCGCCACGGGCGCGGGCGACTTCGTGAAGGTGCTCGACTTCGGCATCAGCAAGGTCCGTTCGGCCACCACCAAGCTCACCCGCACGACGTCCATCATGGGCACGCCCGGTTACATGTCGCCCGAACAAGCCAGCGGCAAAGTCGAAGACATCGACGAGACAACCGATCAGTGGGCACTTGCCTGCATCACCTGGGAATGCCTCGCGGGCGAGGTCCCGTTCTCGGGCGAGAGTCCCCTGGCAACTCTGTTTCAAGTGGTGCACGAACCGCCACCGCCGCTCTTGCCCAAGGTTCCCGGCCTGCACCCGAAGGTCGAAGACGTGCTCCTGCGCGCACTGTCGAAGAAGAAGAGCGAACGCTTCGCCAGCGTGAGCGACTTCGTCGCGGCGCTGGAAGAGGCCGTGACGGGAGCGACATCGAAAGGCCTGGCGAGCGTGCCGCTGACCATGCGTTTATCGGAGGCCGGGACGGCCGCGGGGCCGGTCGGAAAGCCCGCTCAGTCCACGACCTTCACCCAGACAACCGGGGAGCTGAACGACGAGGTCGACTTGGCGATCGTGCGTTCACGGGCCTGGATCTGGGCCGTAGTCGGTGCTGCAACGATAATTCTGATAGGCACGTTTCTGCTCCTGCGCCCGCGGCCGGCGCCCAAGCCGGTGGCCGCATCTACGCCGCCGGCGGCTTCGGCTCCGGTGTCTACTCCTGTCCGGAAACAGCTGCAGATGCCGGTGGCACCCACGCCTGGACTGGTGCCGTCGCAGCCCCCAGCGACGACAGATACCACCGCTCACGCTTCGCCCGAGCCCAGCCAGTCGACCCAAGAGATGCATGGGACGGAGGCCAAGGCTGGTAGCACTGCTGTTCCTGCGAAGTCGCCGCGCAAGCACGCCCACCCCGTGGCCCGGCGTCCTCACGCCAAAGAAAGAATGATCGAGGATCTCTAGGCATGGTTGGCATTGCCGTGCAGTACGCCCTATTGACCGCTCTGCTGGCGCAGGCAGCGGTTCCGACCGCTGCTGCGCAGGACAAGGCCAAGGCAAGGGTCTTGCTCCAGGAGGGCCTCGTTCTCAACCGGCAGGGAGACCATGCGCAGGCCCTGGAGAAGTTCCAGGCCGCGTACGCCGCCTACCCCTCGCCGAAGCTTTGGTTCAATATCGGGCAGGTTCAGCGCAACCTGAACCATCCGGTAGAAGCCGTCGAGGCCTTTCAGAAGTTCCTCGCGCTCGTGCCGGATGCCGAGCCCGAAGACAAGGAGGTCGCGAAGACCGCGGTGGACCAACTGGGAAAGAACCTTGGCCGGCTGCAAATCAAATGCGAGACCCCGGGCGCGGAGGCCGCCGTCGATGGCAAGGATGTCGGACGCCTTCCCTTGCCGGAGCCGCTCTGGGCAACCCCGGGAAGCCACCAAGTGACCATCACGCACGAGGGCTCTGCTCCGGCGACCGAGACGGTCGAGATGAGCGCGGGGACCACGGCACTGGTGGTGATCCGCCTGGTCCCGATTTCGCCGCCGGCCCATGCCCCGTTACTGCCCCCGGGCGATGCCAAGCCCGCGCCTGAAGCAGCGACTGCGCCGACGAGGGCAGCGCGTGTCGCCACGCAAGCGGCACCGGCGCCTGCCAAGGCGACGGCTCCTCTTCCGCCGGCTGTTCGGCAAGCGGGTCAGCCGAGCACTGGCAGCTTGCCGGCGGCAGCCCCTCCTCCGGCGGCGCCTACCGTGTTGGATCTCACCACGCCCGCTACTCCAACCGAGGGACAGAGCGGCGCCCGGCTCATCTACAAGACCTGGTGGTTCTGGACCGGCGCCGCAGCGGTCGTGGCCGGCGCGGTCACCGCGGCCGTCTTGCTCTCCGGGAAACGCGGCTCGAACGTTCCCGAAACCCCGCTCGGTAACCATGGAGTCTTCCAATGAGGCGGGGGACGTTGTTCCTCTTGCCTTTGCTGGCGCTTGCGGCGTGCAAGAGCGAGGTCACCGAGCAAGGAGTGCTGGTCAAGGTGACCAATCCATCCAACGTGGCAGGGATCGTTCAATTGAAGGCGAGCATTTCCAATCTCGGCACCAGCGAAACCTTGCTGCTGCCTGCCGCGCCGCAAGCCACACCGATTGCTTTTCCCACGGCGTTCTCCGTGAACCTGCCGTCGAGCCGCACCGGAGAGGTAGATATCGCCATCGCGGGGCTCGACGAATCCGGAGCCGAGGTGGCGAATGGCACCGCTTCCGCATCCCTGCAAGCAAACACCTTCGCCACCACCTCTGTGGACCTGCGCCCCGGAGCTTCCTCGTGCGGCAACGGCGGCTCTTGCGCAGACGCTTCGGCTGCTCCGGAGGTCGGGGCTGCAGGCGGCTCGGGTGGCTCGGCAACCGGAGGCGCGGGCGGCACGGACGACGGGAGCGACACGGTTGGTTCCGGAGGAGTGACGGCAAGTGGCGGGTCGAGCGGGAACCTGAGCGGCGGCAATGCCGGCTCGGGCGCCGGCGGCGGCTTGGGAGGGAGCGTCGGCTCGGGTGGCTCGGGAGGTGGTGGCTCTGGCGGCAATGCGAGCGGTGGGACTACGACCGCAGCTGGCGGCAGCGGGTCCGGTGGAACCACGGGCGCGGGCGGGAGCGCGGCCGGCGGGACGCAAGGCACGGGCGGGGCGTCCAGCTCGGGCGGAGCCACCGCGACGGGGCCCGCCGTGTACACATCAGCCAATGGGAGCTGCGTATCAGGCAGCGGTACGACGTGGGCGCCCGGGACCATCACCACGTCGACCGCGAACGCAACTGTGACCGTCAACGACACCTCCACCTCGCAGACGTGGGAAGGCTTTGGTGGAAGTTTCAACGAAAAAGGGTGGCAGTACCTGCAGATACTCAGCTCGGCCGACAGAGACAGAGCTTTGCAGCTCCTATTCGGGACGGATGGCGCTCGGTTCGAAATTGGACGGATTCCCATGGGCGCCAGCGACTACGCCGTCGCCCGGTACACGGACGACGAGGGCGGTGCAGACACCTCGATGGCCAATTTCAACACGACCGAGGATGGCAAATACATCATCCCCTATATCCAGGCCGCGCTGAAGGTAAAGTCGGACATGAAGTTCTGGGCCAGCCCCTGGACGCCTCCAACCTGGATGAAGACCGGACCATTCACGGCGATCACCGACGACAACGCCACGACCTTGTCGAATTTCGACAGTGGAAACATGGCCGACACCGCTGCGAATCTGACGGCGTATGCTCAGTACTTCGTCAAGTTCATCAATGCGTATAAGGCTGCGGGCATCAACATCTCCGTAGTCGCTCCTCAGAACGAGCCCAACTACGCCCTCCATTACCCGTCCTGCATTTGGACTTCGGCGCTTTACACGAAGTTCGTCGGCCAGTACCTGGGTCCTGCGCTCAATGGCACAGGGGTCGGCGTCATGCTCGGCACGCTGTCCAACTCCGACAGCGGCAAGGACGTTGACCTCGGGAACGCAGCGCTGGCCGATTCCACCGCAAAGAGCTTCTTTACGGTCGCTGGCGTGCAGTGGAACGTGCTCGACAAGGTGAACAGCGGCACGACGTTCGGCAGCCTGCCCATCTGGGCCACCGAGCACAAGTGCGGCAACTACCCGTGGAACCCGTCTGGGTATCCTTCGTACAACAGCACGAAGGCCCCCAACGACCAAGCCTACGGCGTGGAGAGCTGGGGCTACATCCGAGACGCGATCACCAAGGGCAAGGTAACGGCCTACAACGCCTGGAACATGGTACTGGACACGGCGGGCAACGGCATCGATACGCATCGCGCGTGGAACCAGGACGCCCTATTGACGGTGGACACATCGTCGAAGGCGTTAGGCGTCACACCAGCCTACTGCGTCTTCCGCCATTTCTCTCAATTCATCGATGCAGGAGCCTTGGCGGTCGCGACAAGTGGCGGCGACGCGGTTGCGTTCAAGAACCCGGATGGCACCCTTGTGACCATCATGTACAACAGCGGTTCGGCCAACAGCAGCTACGTCGTCTCGATCGGCGGTCAGAAGCTGCAGTTCGCCATGCCGAGCAGCGGGTGGGCGACTGTCGTGTACAAGCCGTAGCGCGGACGAGGTGCCGGGCGAGGTGCCCGGACGAGGTGCCGGAGGTTCCAACTGCTTCACCCAGCCCCGAGCGACTTCAGAATCTTGACCGTCGGCGGTTGCTTATTTCCGGATACCTCGGCACTGCCTCGACGACTCCCTCTGAAGTTTCACTGGAGGCAGCTTGAGCTGGAACTGCAACCACATCGCAAACGCGGCACTGCGTAGTAGAATTGAAACCATATGTAGATTGGCCAGCTTCGAGCCACTCGTGATTTGCACGCCGTTGGAGCTGGTCGAGGAGTGAACGATGCCGCCGTCCGACCCCATCGACGAGATCCACGCGATTCGCGATGCCATTGCCAAGGCATCCGACAACGATCTTCAGAAGATAGCCGAGGCTGCAAGGTCGCGGCAAAAGGCCAGCGGGCGACAGGGCGTGAAGCGGCGGCCGAAACGCGCGAGGAATGCCAAGAAGGCTTCCTGATAGGTCTTCCGCGGTCCCGCGGGAGGAGAGAGATCTCCTTACTCGTATCGAGGAGGCGCTCTCCGACCAGGAGATCCGCCGAGTGCTCGGCTCTGCACTTCTGGTGCTCGACGCCGACGGTCGCAAGCGGCTCTGCGCGCGCCTCGTTCCCGAGACGGCCAAGGCGTTGATTCCCGCGCTGGATCCACCACGCAAGGACACCCACGCTGCAAAGCCGGCCCTAGTCGCTGCGGGGAAGGGAAAGCTTGCACAGGAATGGGAACGACTCTGGCAAGAGTGGAACGAGGTGGTGGGCGAGACCGGCGACGAGCACGGCAGGTACGTCGAGCAGGATGCCGAATGGGAGGCGCCCTACGTCTCGCCGTGGTCCATCGCGACGGATCTGGACGCGATCGCAAAGCGGATGCGCAGCCTCGTGCCGAGGGTTCTGGCGGAGAACATCGCGCCCGAGCTTAGCCTCGTCGAGGCAATCCGCGAAATGGACGGTGCCCTCTACGAGGGGCTGCCTGACTGGATGGACAGCACGAGTGGCGATCCCTGCTGCCTCGGTCCGGAGGCAACCTCGTGCCTCATCGAGTGGGAGTGGGCCGTCGCTCATCGAGATGGGCAAGACGCGCCGGCGTTTCTCGACCGCATCCGCGATCTCGAGACGCGACTTACCAAGGTCGCGCTCGACCGCAAGACCATCACCAGCTTCGTTCTCGGGCTGCCCGAGGCACAACTGCGCGGCCTTCTCGCCAGCATGGAGCGCCAACGATCGTCGGCACGCTGGGCGGATGCATTCACGCAGGCCCACGGATGCTGGGCGGAGATCCTGCGCAACCTCGCCAAGCGATGGAACCCCGCTATTTTCGTCAATACGTCCCGCGCGAACATCTCCCAGGATTGGACCTTGGCCCTGCCGCTCGTCGAGGACGCGGTCAAGCGCAAGGCATTCGCCGAGGCGGCCCAGCTCATCGATGAGGCCTTGGGATCGAAGCTGCGGCTCGACAAGGACAAACACTGGGATCCACGTAGGGAGCTGCTGGTTCAACGAGACCGCTTCTTCGGCAGTGAAGACCAGCACGCAAAGACCGCGCATCTGCTCCGTCGTTGGCAAGAAACCGCACGGGCGCAGGGCCAGCCGGATCTGGACGCGGCGCTGGGGCTTCAGATCGTCGCGTTCGACAAGCTGGAAGATGGCAAGCGCATGCTGGAGGCGTTTCGCGCGTTTCATCAGGAGCTCCAGGTAATCCGTGACAGGCTGTTCGCCGAGTGGCGCGCCCTCGTCGTGCAGCGGACCTTCCACCTTTGGGGCGAAAACGTCCGGGTGCCGTGTGGGGACTGGCTGCCTGCGCTGGTGGACGCCGCAAGAGCAGGCGTAGAGGGCGCTCCGCGCTTCCATTCCGCCGTGCGCGCCACTCTTGAAGAAGCCCGAAGGTCAGGATCGGCAGACCCCAGGCCGGCAAGGGGCCAATGGTGGGCTCCCGTATTGCGCGAATCGCAATCCCTGCTTGCGCTTGCGGTTCTCACGCGCGACCTGGACGCGACCATGCCGACGATGAAGGAGTCCGCGCCGAGGCTCTGGAGACTGCTTCCGAAGCCAGACCCCGGCGAGCGCGACGGTTTCGCAGCCACTCGACGAAGCTGGTGCAAGTCGTTCGGAGGGCGAGAGCTTGTCCCCGAAATCGTGGTGTTTTGGCGCGAGAACGCGGCGAGATTCGTCCCCGATCCCGGCAGCAGCACGTCCGACTACTCCCAATGCGCCGACTGGTTGGCCGCGGTACACGAAATCAACCCCGAGGCTGCAACGGAGCTCCTGACCCGATGGGCGACGGCACACCGACTCAAGCGCAACCTCTGGCGCGACTTGGCCGAACGAGGCTTCGCCATGCCTTCTGCGGCACGAACGCCCTCGCGTGCTCGGTAGTGGAGAACTTGGCGCGGGAAGAGAGCGTTGCGTTGAAGGCACCCGTCTCGGAATCAGGCCGACACGCACTTCGGCTTGACCAACAGCCGAAGATCACGGCATATGTTGGCGTTCCGCTGGCCGGCTGACATCGTTCGGGCATGACCAGGGCACAACGGAAACATCTGGAAACAATTTGATAGTATAACCTATCGAAATCATTGGGAGAGATGGCCGAGTGGCCGAAGGCGCCTGATTCGAAATCAGGTTTACCGAAAGGTAACGTGGGTTCGACTCCCACTCTCTCCTCTCACCAATTAACGAATAGAATACGCGTGAGTGGCGGCGGGCTTTGCCCAACGGCACTCTTCGCGGGGGTTCTAAAGGACCCTCCCAGGGTCCTTTTTGAATACGCGTGGGCGACGGCAAGCTTTGCTTGACGGAGCCCGTCGCGGGGGTTCTAAAGGACACCCTCCCAGGGTCCTTTTTGAATACGCGTGGGCGACGGCAAGCTTTGCCTGACGGAGCCCGTCGCGGGGGTTCCAAAGGACCCGCCCAGGGTCCTTTTTGAATACGCGTGGGTGACGGCAAGCTTTGCCCAACGGAGCCCTTCGCGGGGGTTCTAAAGGACCCTCCCAGGGTCCTTTTCATAACGGAGAGATGCCCGAGTGGCCGAAGGGGCATGATTGGAAATCATGTGTACCGCAAGGTACCGTGGGTTCGACTCCCACTCTCTCCTCTATCCGACCAACCCAAGGCAAGGAGCGATCATGCAACACCGCATTCCGGTCATGACCACCATGGATCCACCGCCCGGATTCATGGTCGAGAAGATCCTCGGCTCGTGCTGGGGTATCACGGTGCGCTCGCGTAGCGTGGTCGGGACCATGTGCGCGGGCTGCCAGACGCTCTTCGGGGGCGAGATCACGGCGCTTACCGAGCTGGCCAACGATGCGCGCGGCCAGGCCATGAAACGGCTCGAAGAGCATGCGATAGCCCTGGGCGCCGATGCCGTGCTCATGATGCGCTTCGATTCCGGCGAGCTGATGCAGAACACGAACGAAATCGTCGCCTACGGCACGGCGGTCAAGCTCACGCCCAAAGCATCGTGAACGTTCCCCACATCCCGCCGCCGCTGGCTCTGCGAATCGATCGCCTCGCCTGGCGAGCACACTTCTTTCACCGCTTCGCGCATCATCCCCTGTGCGACGCCTACCGGGGCGAGGTTCTGCGCATCGGCAGGCGCCTTCGCGTGTGCAAGGGTTGCACGTTTCTGGCTGCGGGCTACGTGGCCGGGATCGCGATCGGGGCATTTTTTCGCTTGCCACTCTGGTGGGGCGCCGGAGGATTGCTGCTGGCGCTGGCGCTGGCGCTGGGGGCGTTGTCGCTGCGCGTGCGGCTGCCGAAGATCGCGGGGCGATTTCTTCCCGGCGCCGGAGTTGGGATGGCGCTATGGGCCGGCTGGCCGTGCGCGCTCGGGTCTCTGCTCATCGTGGCGGTAGCCGGCATCCTCTACCGTCGCCGAGGCGTCGACCGAAGTCGTTGCGAAACCTGCCACGAGCGGTTGCACAACCCCTGTTCAGGCTTCGCGATCATCGTTCGCCGAGAACGCGCATTTTGGCGGCGGGCGAATCGCTGGCTCGGCGCCCTCCCGAATGGCCAGGTGAACCACGCGAGCGATCGAGGCCGGCATCTGCACAGGACGTAGCGCCGCGCACAGGTTTTTTCGCGCACTGCTGGCTTGGCTTTGCGGAGTACCATCGCACCCATCACCGGAGGTTTCATGTACGCAGTCGCCATCTCGGGAAGTCCACGCAAACAAGGCAACACGGAGACGCTCCTGCAGCGCTGTCTCGATGGTCTCGCGCGAACAGGGACATTCCCGGCGAGCTGATCCCGTCTGCGGGACAAGACCATCAAGGGCTGCCGCGCGTGCAACATCTGTAGTCGCAACAAGGACAAACGCTGCAATACCAGGGACGACGATTTCCATCCCGTGTTCGAGGCCATGCAGAAGGCCGACATCATCGTGGTCGGCTCGCCGGTCTATTTCGGCTCGGCCGCGCCCGAAATGATGGCGCTGCTCGATCGCGCCGGCTACGTGTCGCGCGCCAACGGCAACCTGTTCTCGCGCAAGCTGGGCGGGCCCATCGCGGTCGCCCGCCGCGCCGGGCACAACTTCACCTACGCCCAGCTTCTGTTTTGGTTCACGATCAACGACATGATCGTTCCCGGCTCTTCCTATTGGAACGTTGCCCTGGCACGCGAACCGGGCAAGGTGGTGGAAGACAGCGAAGCCCTCGCCACCATCGATCGCTTCGCCGAGAACCTGGCCTGGCTGGCGCAGCGAACCGTCAGCTAAACTTGCGGTCGGCTAGCCTTCATGACGCTTTTCCCCGCGCGGACCTGGGGTATCATTGGCTCTATGAGTCTGTTTCGCGTCAACGTGGTGGCCCGGAATCCGAAGGATGAGGCTCTATCCTCGGCTCCCATCGAGGTCCTGGTTGACACCGGCTCCGAGCTGAGCTGGCTTCCCGCCCAGCAGATGACGGCCATCGGGATAGGACCGCGCCGCAAACGGACCTTCGTAACAGCCACGAAAGAGGTGGTCGAGCGGGAGGTCGGCTATGCGGTTCTGGCCGCGGAGGGTTTTGAAACGGTCGATGAGGTCGTGTTCGCCGAGAAGAGCGATCTCTGTCTGCTCGGGGTGCGCACACTGGAGGGCTTCGGCGTGATGGTCGACAACGTCGGCCACCGCTTCGTGGCGGTCACGACCGTGGCGGCGCCTCAAGATCTTGGTTCCGCGTAGGATGACGCGATTGCCATGATGCGGAGGTATCCACGGCGACGAGTGCTGCTCGTCCGCCTTGGCGGTTCCATGCTGCTCGCCGGCTGTGCAGCGGAAGGGCCGAGCTGGGACTACAACTCGTGCGGCGATCCGCGTGCCATCGATCTCGGATCTCTCGACGGCGGCCAGGCGACGAGCGTCCCGGTTGATATGAACTCGCTGCTCGACGAGATGACCGCACTCGGCGGACTTGCACATCGGGCGCGCAATCCGTTCCGGACCTGCATGGTGTCTTCCTTTGACCGAAGCTCGAAGGTGGCCAAGCCATCGAGCGATACGCCGACCGGCTGGTATGCCAATCAAGACTGGGGAAACTACCTCGGCGAGGAGGCGGAACCTCGGGGGAGCGGAGAATTCGTGCTCCTCGACACCGATGGCCCCGGCGCTATCGTGCGCATCTGGAGCGCCACGCCTTCAGGTACCCTGCGCATCTACATCGACCACGCCGCGAGGCCGGCACTGGACGTGCGCATGGCGCCGCTCCTTTCGGGACAGGTTGCACCCTTCCTGCCACCGTTCGCGGGGACGACCGCCAAGGGGGGCAACCTGGAGTTTCCGCTACCCTTTCGCGAGCACGTGAAAGTCGCGTGGAAAGGTTCAGGTGGCTTCTACCAAGTCACCTACCGCCGATACGCCGACCCATCCGTGGACGTGGTTTCGTTCGACCTGTCCACCCTCGATCGGAAGAAATTGGCGGAAGTGCGAACCGCAATGCGGACGCCCGGCTATCGAGACCGCACCATCGTCAGCGAAGAGGCGCAGCTTTCGGCGTCAGCACCGGAATTGACCATGCCGGCGTCCCCCGCCGGCGAGGAGATCGTCTCCCTTCAAGTGCTTCCAAGCCTTCTCGACCCGGACAGTCTGCGCGGCAGCGTGCTTTCGCTCCGTTTCGACGGCAGGCAAACCGTGCGCGCGCCACTCGGCGACTTCTTTGGGGCAGGCCCAGGGCTGCTTGCCCACGCGACTTTGCCGCTCGAATCGACCAGCGGCGGACGGATGACCGCGCGTTTCGTCATGCCATTCGGACAGACGGCCGCTGTGCATATCGACCCGGCGCCCGGACAGCAAACCCTGGTTACGGTGTTGCACCGACCGGCTCCTTTCGACCGGAGCACCTATTATTTTCACGCGCATTGGAATGCGCGCGGCCCCATGCCGGCGCGCCCTTATCGCGACATCTTGCTTGCCGATCTCTCCGGCGAGGGCAGTTACGTCGGGACATTCCTGACGCTGGGAAATTCCTCGACTGAATGGTGGGGGGAAGGCGACGATAAGGTCTGGGTGGATGACGATACCTTCCCGAGTCTTTTCGGGACTGGCACCGAGGACTACTTCGGGCAGGCCTATTGCTCGCCGGAAATCTACGACCACCCGTATCGCGCGCAGTCCCTGGCCGCGGGCGGATTTGGAGCCGCGCAGGGACTCTTCTCGCTTCTGCGAGCCCACGTTCTCGATCCTATTCGCTTCGCGAACACGCTCAAATTCAATCTCGAGCTTTGGCACTGGGACGATGACGCGCAAGTCACCTTCGATACCATCACGTACTTCTACCTTTCGCAGGATGGGACGGACAACCTGCCGGCGCCCGAAGGCGGGGAGTTCCGCCTGTCGCCGTTCGGACCGTAGGAAGGGCGGGCGTCAGCCCTACCTCGCCTGTCCAACCCAGCGTTTGTAGGTGCGCCGCGCGTAGGCGAGACGTTCGCCCACGCTTGGATAGCGGCGGCGGAACCAGCGGACCAGGGCCAGGGTGTGCTCGACTTCGTCCGGGGCAAGCGGAATGGCCAGGCGGCGGTGCCATTCGTCGAGGGGAAGAGGCTCTTCGGCCAGGGCCTTCAGAGCAGCGCGTGTCTCGGGCGTGGCGGGCAGGATGACCTTGCTCATGACTTTGGCTCCTCGCCGAGCAGGGTCTGGAGCAGCCGGATATCCTCCAGATCCTTCGGCCGGCGAGCGAATCGCTTGGTCAGGACCAGGTCGGCGACGCTGGGGATCACCACGGGAGTCTCGGCATCGAGATGCAAGGTCTGGCGTCGATTCCAGAGATCGTCGAAGAGCACCGCGAGGCCGTCCGCGGCCGAGACGGAGCGCGCAGCGAGCACGTCCACGTGCTCGTCATTCTCCAGAACGTAGCGGCCCCGCTTGCGCACGTCCTCGGGCGTGTGGCTAGCAACCAGTCCCAAGGTCGCCACCGCCGCGTTGAAAACGGCAGTGTCGTTGGGGTGGACCCAGAAGTCATAGTCGGCGGTCAGCAAGGGCAGGCCGAGCGCTACCAAGGCGCGCCGGCCGATGAGCAACGCACGCGCACCGCTTTGGGCGATGCGCTGAAAGAACTCGCGTTCGTCGAATTCCGTGCCCTCCACGAGTGGCAGTATATCGCGGATCGCCCCCGCGCGAGTCGGCGCACGTCTCGATCTGCTGCTGGCGTCTTCTGCTACTTCTGGTCCAGCACCTTGATGGGCGGCATTTCCTTGCCTTCGAGGTATTGCAGGCTGGCGCCCCCGCCGGTGGAGACATGGGTCATCTTGTCGGCCAGGCCCATCTTCTCGACCGCCGCGGCAGAGTCGCCGCCGCCGATGACGGTGACCGCGCCGCGGCCCGTGGCCGCCGCGATGGCCTGGGCCACGGCCAGGGTGCCGGCCGCGAAGTCAGCCGACTCGAACACGCCCATGGGACCGTTCCACACGATCGTCCCCGCCTTGCCGATGATCGTCGCCGAACGCCGCGATGGTCTTGGGGCCGATGTCCATGCCCATGAGGCCGTCGGGAATGTTGGCGCCGGCCACGACGGTCGGTTTGTCGCCGGTCATGGCCTTGAAGTCGAAGCTGGCCGCTGCCGCGTGATCGCAGGGCAGCACGATCTTGCCGCCGGCTTGGCCGAGCAGCTTCTTCATTTCCTCGACCTGATCCTCTTCCACGCGGCTCTTGCCCACGGCCACGCCGCTCGCCTTGAGCAGGGTGTAGGCCATGGCGCCGCCGATCAGGATGTTGTCGACCTTGCCGAGCAGGTTGGAGATGAGCTTGATCTTGTCGCTGACCTTGGCCCCGCCGAGGATCGCCACGAACGGGCGCTTGGGCGACGACACGGCCTCATCCAGGTAGCGGATCTCCTTTTCGACCAGGAAGCCGGCGACGGCGGCGCCGCCCTTCTTCTGGATGGCCTTGGCCACGCCGAACATGCTGGCGTGCTTTCTGTGGCAGGTGCCGAAGGCGTCGTTGACGTACAGGTCGCCGAGCTTGGCCAGGCCGGCCACGAAGTCGTCGTGCTTCTTCTGCTGCTCGGCGGTGAGCTTCTTGTCGGGATTCTTCTTGGCCTTGTCGGGCATGGTCTCGCCGGCGTGGAAGCGCACGTTCTCGAGCAGCACGACGTCGCCCGGCTTCATCCCCGCCACCAGCGCCTCGGCCGCGGGGCCGATGACCTCGTTCGGGCCGAGCTTCACGGGCTTGCCGAGTAGCTCGCCCAGACGCTCCGCGCACGGCTTCAGGCTACCCTCGGGATCGAAGGCGCCGTCGGGGCGGCCGAGATGGCTCATGAGCACGAGCTTTCCGCCCTGTTCGAGTACTTGCTTGATGCTGGGCAGGGCCGCGCGAATGCGTCGGTCGTCGGTGATCTTGCCGCCCTTGAGTGGCACGTTGAAGTCGACTCGCATGAGAACGGTCTTTCCGTTTGCGTTGATGTCGGAGAGCGTCTTGGTAGCCATGGTGGTCGCTGCCTCGTGATGTTGGGTTGATGAAACGCCCCTTCCTGGGACGGCGGCAGCATACTACGAAAAGCACCGTGCTTTACCGACTTGCACGGTGGACTGCGAGGCGCGAATCTACGTGGCACCGGGAAGGCCGGAAATGCGGTTCGCTGCGCGGAGGTGAGTCCCTGCCTTCTCGTGGCCCTTTCGCCGCGCTCGAGTCGCTGATGTCACGACAACGGCAAGGGTTCGTGTTTGCAGCCTTGCACGCACGGGGCAAGGGGCTGGCCAAAGCTGACGGAAGGGGGGATTATGGCTCCGGATGGCTCCTACTTTGGCCGCCGGAGGGTACGCTTATGAGACGCTCTAATCTCGAACTTGGAACAGCAAGCCTGCTGTGCCTGTTGGTGGGCTGCTCCAGCGACAAGCCGTTGTCGGTTGGTACGCCGGTTGGTGCTGAAGGTGGGCACTGCACCGCGGGCGGTGGATGCGATCCCGGTCTGATATGCCTCTCCCTTCTGTGCGTGAGTCCTCCCGATAGCGCCATTGGGCCCGGCGGTGGCGGCACCGCGGGTGTTGGCACTGGCGGCAATAGTGGCTTCGGCGGCCAAGCCGGCGCAGGTGGCTATGGTGGCTTTGGTGGCCAGGCCGGCACAGGTGGCCATGGTGGCTTTGGTGGCAACGGTGGCTCGGGCGGCGCGACCGCGACCGGCGGTAACGGTGGCTCGGGCGGCAACGGTGGCTCGGGCGGCAGCGGTGGCTCGGGCGGCACGACCGCGACCGGCGGCACCGTGAGCACAGGCGGAAGATCGAGTGGCGGGGCAGGGGGAGCTTCCTGCTCCAACGTCGTGCCTTGCGGCGGCGACGTGGTCGGGATCTGGACCGTGACGTCGTCGTGTCTGAAGGTGACTGGTGCGCTGGATATGTCCATGGTGGGTCTAGAGTGCGCGTCCGCGCCGGTTACGGGATCCCTCCAAGTGACCGGAACGTGGATCGCCAAGTCCGACGGGACCTATTCGGACAATACGACGACGACGGGCGACGAGCAGATCACATTGCCGGCCACGTGCCTGAATTTGTCGGGGACCACCACCACCTGCGAGCGGCTGGGCCCCATCCTCCAAAGTCTTGGCTACGCCTCGACCGATTGCACATCCGCCGCGAACGGCGGGTGCACCTGCTCGGCTACCGTCGAACAGACCGGCGGGATTGGCTTGGTATCCATCGACGCGCAAGCGAGCGGCACATTCAAGACCTCGGGCAACGTGGTCACGACCGATGGTGCCTCGCAGTATTCGTACTGCGTCTCGGGAAACAAGATGACCTGGACCCCGCGGAGCACGAGCCCGACCACGACGGGCACGGTCGTGTTCCAGACGGGAGGAGGCGCTGGCTCGGGCGGCGCGATTGCGACCGGTGGCACGAGGGCGAGCGGCGGCGCCGGGGGGACGGGCGGGAGCGCTGGCTCGGGCGGCGCGACGACAAGTGCCATCGGGCCTTGCGACGTCTACGCGGCTGAAGGCGGCCCATGTGTAGCGGCCCACAGCACGGTTCGGCGTCTCTTGAGCACGTACATCGGGCCCCTCTACCAGGTCAGGGTTGGCGGCTCGAAGAGCGGCACGGGTGGCACGACCACGGATATCGGCTTCCTCGCAGATGGCTTCGCCGACTCGGCCGCCCAGGATACGGCCTGCGGCGCCGGCGCATGCACCATCTCGATCATCTATGACCAGTCCGGCCAGGGCAACCATCTCACCGTAGGCGCCCCCAGGCGGCGCCAAGAGGACACGCGACAACGAAGCAGATGCGAACGCCATTCCGATCGTGATTGCCGGCCACACCGTCTACGGCGTCCACATCACGCCCGGGGTTGGCTATCGGAACAGCACGCGCCATTGGCACCGCAACCGGCGACAACCCCGAGACGATCTACATGATCGCCAGCGGCGACTACTTCAACGGTGGGTGCTGCTTCGACTACGGGAACGCCGAGACCAACAGTAGGGACAACGGCGAGGGCACGGTGGAAGCAGTCTACTTTGGCACTTGCACCATTTGGAACAAGGGGGCTGGCGTCGGTCCGTGGGTCATGGCGGACCTCGAAAATGGTCTTTGGGCCGGAGACTCGACCCCCTATGCCACCAACACCTCGGTGCCCACGAGCTGGAAGTACGTCACGGGCATGGTGAAGGGCGACGGGGCGGGCAAGAACCACTGGACCATCAAAACGGGCAATGCGCAGTCCGGGCTCCTGACAACGCCGTTCGACGGACCGCGCCCCTCCGCAAGGTACAATCCCATGAGGAAAGAGGGCGCCATCGTCCTGGGTATTGCCGGCGACAACAGCAACAGCGGTCAAGGGAACTTCTTCGAAGGGATCATGACCGCCCATTATTCGTCGGATGCGGCCGACGACGCTGTCCAGGCCAGCATCGTCGCCGCGTATGGGCTGTGATCGTTGTCCTTCGCCAAGCCGCCATCCGCCGATCAGGAAGTCGGCGGTGGTGCAAAGCGCAGCTGTCCCGACGAAGCCGCTCGATCTGGTGGATCTACTCGACCGTGCGGTTTCCGCCGGTACCCCATGTCCGGTGAAGGGATGTTGCATTCGCCGCGCAGCGTCTCGCGTGTCTGGCAAGGCACCTATTTGCCCTCGGAGAAGGTTGAGGAATTCGCCTCGGGATGCGGGTAGAGTAGCGCCGGAATGGACATCGGAGGAAAGATGCCCGAGCGGCGCGGCCGGGGCTGCCGGCGGATCGCCATGGCCTCCGACGAAGCGGGCGGGAGTGACATTTTTTTCGTCGCGCGGTATGGACCGCGAAAGCCAATGGGTACATATAGTGGCGGGCAACGACCGAGAACAGGAAGCGACCGCAGATGAAGAGACCCCTACGTGGTGCCATCGTTGGATATGGATTCATCATGGAGAAAGGCCATATCGCCGCCTACGGCGAGCGCGCGGAGCGGGCGCGGGCCGAGGGGCGCGATCCGGACGTCGAGATCGTCGCGGTGGCGGATGTGTGCCGCGAACGTCGCGACCTGGCGGCCAAGCGCTTTCCCGGAATACGGACCTATGCTGACTTCCTCGAGCTTCTCGATGCCGAGGCCGGCAACCTGGACTTCGTCGACATCGCCACGCCTCCCGCCAAGCACGCGGCGGTGGCGCGGGCCGCTCTCGGCCGGGGGTTGCACGTCCTGTGCGAAAAGCCCCTGGCCACCACCATCGCCGATGCGCGCGACATGCTCGACAGTGCGGTTGCCGCCAAGCGCGTGCTCTATCCTTGTCACAACTACAAGCACGCCCCGGTGATCCGCAACGTGCGCAGGATCATCGAATCGGGTGCCATCGGCCGGGTTCACCTGGTGACCTTGCAGACCTTCCGCAACACCCATGCCCGCGGCGTAGGCGAGTGGCGTCCCGACTGGCGCCGCGAGCGCCGGCACTCGGGTGGCGGCATCGCCATGGACCACGGCAGCCACACCTTCTACCTCGCCTTCGAGTGGATGCGGGCTTACCCCACGGCCATCTCGGCGCGCATGTCCAACATGAGCGCCTTCGACACCGAGGATGACTTCTCGTGCAGCCTGAAATTCCCGACCGGCGTGGCGTCCGCCCACCTGAGTTGGCAGGCGGGCGTGCGCAAGGTGCTCTACACCATCCACGGCGACCACGGGGCGATCCGGGTCGAAGACGACCACATCGAGGTGGCGCGCAACCGGGCAGGGCGGGTGGTGGGCGCAGCGAACGTGGACTGGCAATTCGAACGGAACGAGGTGGCATCGGATTGGATGGATTCCAGCCACGCTACGTGGTTCAACACCCTCTTCGATGGGTTCAAGAGGGCCATCGCCGAAGGGCAATGGGTGGGCAAGGAAGCGGAGGAAGCGTTTCTATGCATTCAGCTCATCCAAACCGCCTATGCGTCGGCGCAGCAGGGATCGCGGGAGCTGCCCCTGCCCGAGCTGATCCTGGACGAGCAAGTTGCGCTCGCCTCGTCGCGAGACTAGTGCTTTGCCTGACGGCGCGATTTTTTGCCTGCGCCAATGGGCTCGCCAGCATGGGGAGTTCGTGGCTGCGCCTACCGTGAGCGGTGCTCGGAGCGATCGCGTGCGTCTCGGATGTGTCCTCGTCCAGGGCGAGGCCACCAAGGAGAATCCAGCGTGAAGCCCACCATCAATCCCTCGCAACCCAAAAACCAACGCGCGCAGCTCGCGACCGCCGTGCCTGGTCCGAAGAGCCAGGCACTGCGCCGGCGCGAGGACGCGCACATGGCGCCTGGACTGCAAGGCTACGCCGTGATGGCCGGGATCGTGGTGCAAGAGGCCCGGGGTAGCACGGTGACCGATGTGGATGGGAACACCTTCCTGGACTTCATCGGCGGCATCGCCGTCAATGCCCTGGGCCATTCCCACCCCCGCTTCGTGGCCGATGTACAAGCGCAGGCGGCCGCTGCCTCGGTGGGCTCCTTCACCTCTCCGGCGCGCGTGGAATTGGTGGAACGACTGGCGCGAAAGCCGCCGGCCCCGGGGGTGCATCGCCTGCAGCTCTACTCGGGCGGCACGGAAGCCGTCGAGAGTGCCCTGCGCCTGGCGAAATCGCACACGGGCAAGTACGAATTCGTGGGTTTCTGGGGCGGATTTCACGGCAAGACCATGGGTTCGCTCTCGCTCATGGGCTCCACCTTCAAGCATGGCCTCGGGCCCATGGTTCCCGGCGCGCACCAGGTTCCCTACGCCGACTGCTACCGCTGTCCCCTGCACGCCACCTACCCGAGCTGCGGCCTGGCTTGCGCCGATCTCGTCCGTGCGCACGTCAAGACCGCGACCGCGGGAGCCGTGGCGGCGTTCATCATCGAGCCCATGCAGGGAACCGCGGGGAACGTCATCCCTCCCAAGGAGTTCCTGCCCGCCATTCGCGCCATCGCGGATGACGTCGGCGCGCTTCTCATCGCCGACGAGATGATCACCGGCTTCGGTCGCACCGGACTGCGCTGGGGGGTCGACCACTCCGGCGTGCGCCCCGACATCGTCACCATCGGCAAGGCCTTCGGTGGGGGGTTCCCCGTCTCCGGCGTGCTGACCACCGACGCGATCTCCGCAGGCCAAGCCTTGGAGCGTCCCCTCGGGTTCCTCGTCGAGCTACGGCGGCAACCCGCTGGCCTCTGCCGCCGCGGCCTCGGCGCTGCGGATCATCGACGAAGAAAAGCTGGAGGAGAATTCGCGTGTCGTGGGCGCGCTGATGTTGCGCGAGCTGCAAGAGTTCGTCGAGAGGTTCCCCTTCGTGGGTTTCGTGCAGGGATCCGGACTCTTCCTCCGGGTCGAGTTGGTCAAGGATCGCAAGACCAAGGAGCCGTTGCCCCGCGCGGTCACCGAGCGCATCTTCATGGAATGCGTGCGCCGTGGGCTGCTCACCATGGCCTACAGCGCGAGCTTCCGCCTGCAGCCCGCCCTGACCCTCGACGAGGCAACCGCGCAAAGCGGCCTGGCCATCCTGTCCGAGGTGTTCGAGTTGGTCCTGCGCAAGAAGTGGTGGCAGGGCCGAATATAGGCTGCTGCGAGATGGCTGACAGGTTCTCGCGCTAGCCTTCCCTATCGGCCGCGATCATGGCCGGCCAGCGCTTCGCGCACGGCCACGAGGACCATCTCCTCGCGCTCGTGCGCCAAAGCCCTTTGCAGCGCCAAGTGCGCGCGCACGCCGCCGAGGCGTCCCAGGGCCTGCGCCGCGGCCACGCGCACGAGAACGTACGGGTCCGATTCGAGGCGACCGATGAGGGCGGAATAGCTCGCGCGATCTCCGATGGACGCGAGGGCTTTGACGGTTTCGCGTCGGGTTTGCACGAACGCCAGATGTCGAATCAGAGGATGGACGGCCCGCCTGTCCTTCAGGCTGGCGAGGGCCGCTAGGATCTTCCGGCACAGCCGAACATCGTGGTCGCAGTCCTCGAGCGCATCGTTTAGAACCGGGACGCCAGCGGGGTCGGACCTTTCGGCCAGAGCGAATGCCGCCTGGACGCGCAGCGCCCGCTTGGTCTTGGTGGTCGGTTCGAGCAACAGCGCGTGCAGGCGTTCCTGCACGGTGCTGGTCCCGAGCCGCAGGGCGGCCACCGCGGCCCAGTCGCGAACCTCTTCGTCGTCGGCTTTCTTCGCCGCGGCCAGCAGCGCCTCCTGGGTTTCAGGCCGGGGCGGCAGATTGGTCGCGAGCAGAGTGGCGGCCTCGCGCCTGACCGCGACCGGCGCCTTACCGGTCAACATCGTGGCGAGGGGGAGCGCCGCGGTGGCGTCACCCAGATGGGCGCGTGCGATGACGCGACCGTAGGTTTCGTTGCTGCCGGCGGCGCCGACCAGGTTCGTCTCGTAGCGCGTCTGCTGCCCCAGCCAGTGGGCGAGGCGCTGTCGCAGCATCGCTACCCGCTCGGGCCGCTCGTCGGCCAGGTCGTGCCGTTCGTGAGGATCCGCGCTCAGATCGAAGTAGGAGCAGTAATCCTTGACCGTATCGCAAATGAGCTTGTCCGAGCCGAGCACGATCATGCGCTTGTCCTCGACCTCGGCGAAGGCTGGCGGCAAGCGGTCGGGAGGCGCTGGTGGCGATGCCAGCCACGGTCCGAGGTCGGTTCCCCGCATGCGAGCGGGCACGGGCAGATTGAGCAGTCCGAGAACGGTCGCGGGAATGTCGACCAGTTGCGCCTGCCCGGACACGGCGTGGGGATGCAGGCCGGGAGCGACCACGATGAGCGGCACGCGCTCCTGCTCCTCGAACAAGGTCGATCCGTGGTAGCGACCGCCGTGATCTTCGAATTCCTCTCCGTGATCGGCGGCCAGAATGATGACCGCTCCCGGGCGCCTTCGCTCCAGCAAGGCCACGACCTTGCCCACCACCGAATCCGCGTAGGCGATTTCGCTGTCGTAGCGGTCGATGTCGCGCTCGCCGAAGTCGAAGCCGGCATGTCGTTCGTACGGCTCGTGTGGCTCGAACAGGTGCAGCCAAAGAAACAGCTTGACCGGATTCACGGCGCGCAAGAAATCGTCGATCTGGCCGATGCGGTCTTCCGCGCCGAGGTATTCGTACTTCACGTACTCGAAATCGAAGCTGCTTTCCTCGAACGCCTTCATCTTGTGGGCATCGATGTAGAACACCGCGGGCGGAAAGAAGGCCGCGGTCTTCCGGTCGTAGCGCCGCAGAATCTTGGCCAAGGTGTCGTGCGTGTCGGACGGCGCCAGACGCGCCAGGGTGGGGTAATACTTGCCGATCATGATCGAGGCCAGGGAAAACGATGTGTGCGGCGCCTGCGCATAGGCATGCTCGAAGCGCACCCCGCGTCCGGCAAGCGCGTCGATGTTGGGTGAGGTCGGCCGCGCATAGCCGTAGCACCCGAGATGGTCGGGGCGCAGGGCATCGATGGTGATGAGGACGATGTCGGCGTCGGGGTAATGCGGTCCCGCGGGCAAGGGCGGTAGAACCTCCCCGCGCGGACCCGAGATGGCCTTGCCCAAACCCGACCTGCCTGCGGGCAGCAGGCGTGAAAATACGCTCGCCAACTGGGTCTTTTCGAAGACGAAGAGGCGCAGGCCCTGGCTTTTCGCGAGCACGGGACGTTCCACCCATGTGCCCGCCAGCAGAAGAGCCGAGGCGGCGAGTGCGACAATCCACGACTCGCGCTTGCCAGGGATCCGGCGTCTCATTTCCAGCAATAGGCGAATCGCCAGGATGCAGGACGCGAGCTGGAAGAGCGAGAGTGAGACGTGAAACCAACCATAAAGCCTGGGCAAGACCGCCCGATTCGCCCAGCCCGCGCCAACCTCAGCGACGATGAGCAGGCATGCAATCACGATGGGCCCATAGCGACGATCCCCGCCACCGGTGATTCCGCGGGTCTTGGGCCGCGCGCGCGCAAGCAACCGGCTCCAGAGTGTCACCGCAAGCCAGAGGCTTGCGCCACCCACCCCGACAAGCAGGATCGAGAGCAACCCGTGCGCGCGAATGCGCGAGGCCTGCGTTCCACGAAATAGCGCGAAGGCATCGTAGACTAGAAGTGGCGAGGCGAGTGTCAGCGCCGCCGCATGCGCCGGCGAGGACCACCTGGCTTGCCCAAGCAAGCGCCGCGACGCCAGGGCGAGGCCAACAAAGGCCAGCGCCAGCAGCGAACCGGCGGTGGCCGCTAGACCGCAGTCGGCGAGCAGGAGATGCACGCGATTGGACGCACTCGGAAGGGCGGCCGAAGCCCAGAGCGTGGCCACGGTGTCGAGGCCGCCGGCCAGAAGGCCGCCGCAAAAGCCCGCGAAGACTGTCCGTCGGGCGAGCGTCACGAATGTCCTCCGCGCGCCTTACCGTCCATTCCCATCTTTGCTCCGCCGTCGCCACCAAAGCAGCGCGGCGGGCAGCACGATGACCGCCACGGTCAAGCAGGTGATCTCGCCCAGCACCGCCAGGAAGCCGAAGTAGTAGAGGCCGCGGTTCTTGGCTACGAGAAGTGACGAGTAGCCGATGATCGTGGTGGCGGAGCATAGGCTCACGGCACCGCCCGTGCCGCGGATGGCGCCGCCGATGTCGCGGCCGCCATCTCCCAGGTAGCGGGCCATGACGTTCACCGCATAGTCGACGCCAATGCCGAAGGTGATGGGGAAGGCGATGAAGTTGATGAAGTTGATCTTGATCCCCAGGACCATACACAGGGCCAGCATCCACAGCACCCCGACCAGCAACGCGGACAGCACGTAGGGTGTGGCGCCGCGGCCCCGGAAAAGCAACAGCACGGTGAACATCACCCCGCAAAACGCCAGTCCCGAGGCGAGCGGACCGTCGTGGCGCATGGACGCGATGACGTCGGCGGTCAAGGGGGGCCCACCCGCCAGACGGGCCGCCTTGCCGCCCATGGCTTCCGGCACGCGTGCGATGGTGCGAAGGGCGTTGACGAAGGTGGCGTTGCGGGTGCCGTCCCACAACCCGGCCGTGAGCTTGGGATAGACCAGCACCGCGCGGTCGGCCCGTCCGTCGCGCTCCTTGAGGCCCTTGAGCAAGGTCGCGGGAATGTCGCTTGCCGTGATGGTTGGGACGGATTCCCGGTCGAGGAATATCCCGACGTGCTTGCGCTGCTGTTCGGTCAGGTGGCTGCGCACGTTCGGCGTGAGCTTCTTCCGGATGCGTTCGATCTCGATTCGACGTTCGGCCTGGTCGGGGGGCAGCAGGTCGTCCACGGTGCGCACGCGCGCCACCATGTCCTTGAGGGGAGGGGAGAGCATGGCCTTGCGCAGCGCGCTCGCGATCGCCCTGGTTTCCTCGGGGCCATCGGTCAACAGCACCACGGGGGTCAGGTACTGCCCGAGCAGCGTATCCATCTTGTGACCCCAGTAGCCTTCGCCGTCTTTCCAGGTGTCCACGCGGCGCATGCGGGCCAGGTCGTATTCGAGCTGCGAGCCATCGAAACCGCGCACCTCGATGATCGCGAGTGTGGAGATGGCGATGGCCAATACCAAGATCGTGCGCGCATGGCGTGATACCAGGTCGGCAAGCCTCGACATCGGATGCAGCCGCGAAAACAGGCGCAGGGCCGCCGGCTCGACATGCGGTTCCTTGCGATCCATCCAGGCGATGAGCGGCGGCGCCAGGACAAACGTCGTGCTCCAGGCCAGCACCATGCCGAGCCCGCCGATCACGCCGAACTGGCGGAAGCCGCGGAACTGCATGGCGATGAGCGACGCATAGGCCACGGCCGCGGCCAGGGCCGCCGAGAGGGTGCCCACGCGCGTTCCCCACACACTGCGGACCAGGGAGTCGTGAACGTTCAGTCCGGCCCGCCGTTCCTCCATGTAGCGCGCGAGCTGAACGATACCGAAGTTGATGCCGTTGCCAACGATGATCGAGCCCAGGAAGGCCGTGTTGGAATTGAGCACGCGCACGCCGAGCAAACTGGCCAGAGCGAAGGCGTAGACCGTGGAAAGGCCGAGCGGTAGCAGCAGGGCCAGCACGCAGGGCGGCCAGCGAAAGAAGATCAGCAACACCAGGCCCACTGCCGCGACCACCAAGAGCGAGGACAGCGTAAGGTCTTGCACCAGCGCGGACGTCTCTTCGGTCGAGATCGCGACGTCGCCGGTGTAGCCGATGCGCATGCCGCGCGCGTAGGCCGAGGGGCCGCCCAGGTCGCGCACGTCCCTCTTCACGCGATCCATGAGCTCCTTGGCCAGCGTGGCGCTGGTCGTAAAGCCTCCGGCCTCGATGAGCAAGAGCGACAGGCCCAGTCGTGGGCTGGTGAAGCGATCTCCGGCGAGCTCGCCCCAGGCCGACTCTTGCTTGTAGCGCTTTTCGATATCGGAAAAGTCGAGGGCGGGCGCTGGTTCGTCTTCGTCGATGAGGGTGTCCATGCGCTTGCCATATTCGTAGCGCAGGCGATCCTCCAGGCGTTCGCGAATGGTTTGCAGATCGGCCTTGTCGATCAAGAGGGGCGCGAAGCGTTCGAGGAAGGCCCGTTCGGACGCGAACCCGACACGTACGCCTCCCACCAGCCTGCTCGGGTAGGTGCGCACGCGAGCCGCCAGATCGTCGATGAAACGCTGGGCGGCGGCGATGCGATCGGGGGTCGCCTCTTCGCCCACGTCCGCGAGCACGCCGAGAAACTGCAGCCCAAGCATGCGTCGGCGCAGCTCATCGAGAGCGCGCACACTCTTGGCGTCCGGGGGCAAGAGCTCCTCCATGTCGCTATGCAGATTCGCGTACAGGTGCGCCGTGCGCCACGTGGCAGGAATGGCAAGCAGGACGGCCAGAACCCAGAGCAGGCGGCCGTGGCGAAGGAGCCATGAGACGAATCTTCGAATTGTCTCGCGCGGTGGAGCGGTATCGGAAATCACTGCCCGCGCACTATACCCATTGCACACGCACCATGGTCGAAATTAGCCCCGCAAGATCTCGCAGATTCTCTCGTCGGCCCAACTCGCCATGCGGAAGTTCTTGATGAAACCGCAGTGGCCGCCGTGCGGAGTGATTTCGACCGAAAGGCAGGGTGGACGCGCCAGGCGATCGAGATGGCGGATGTCGATGACCGGGTCGTCGGCCGCGGCGATGATGTGCGAGGGGACGGCGAGGCCGGAGAGCACATCGTCGGCGATGGTGTAGCCCATGAAATAGTCGATGGGCTTCTCGAACTCGGTCAGGTGCGGGACGAAGTACTCGTTCATGGAGCGCAGGCTGTGGCGAGCGCGCAGGGCCTCGCCGTAGCCGAGGTCGGGAAAGAGCGCCAGCTTGCGACGCAGCGAGCGCTTCCACTTATGAAGGAAGTAGGCGTGGTAGAGGAAGAAGCCCGCTTCTAGATCCTCCATGGTCAGGTGGGGCAGGATGACCGGGCAGATAGCGACGACCTTGGCGAGAGCGACGCCGGCGGCGGGCGCGTGCAAGGCCATGCGCAAGGAGAAGTTGCCGCCCAGGGAAAAACCCACGAGAAAGTGGCGGGGGTGGGCGCACTGGCGGTCGATGGCGGCGAGGGCCGCGACCGCCTCGCCCAGGCGCGTGCAGGTGAAGGGCTCGCGGTTGAGGGCGTGGCTCTTGCCGTGATCGCGCAGATGCAGACGAAAAACATCGAAGCCCTGGTTGAAGAGGTGGCCGGCCAAGGACAGCACGTAGAGCGAATTGCCGCTGCCTTCCCAGCCGTGGATGAGCGTGACCAGATCGCGCGGCCGGTCTTCGTGACGACTCAGGAGGCCCGATAGACGCACGCCCTCGCCGGCGTCGAGAATCACCTCGCGCGCGCGCCGGCGCAGCGCACGCCAAGTCTTCCGGCGGAGCAGTCGGCGCGGGCCGCTGGTAGCGAAGATGGTTTGCACGTGCCGGCTGCGCAGCAGTGGGGGAGGGCGAAACGGGAGCATGGGCGCAGCGCAGGCTCGATCATATTTCTTTGGAAGGGAAGCGTTTCCGCCCCGACCTCGGCAAGACGGCGCGGACGATCCATGGCACTTGCCTTGAGGTCCCGGATACAATCGTCCGAGGTCATCCATAAGCGTAGCGCGCTGCGGCGGTTGCTACCATGAAGAACACGCGCAGACACACCGTCGGCATACTGCTGGACTCCCACATCTATACGGGGATGAATCCGAGCTGGTTCTATTCCCCCATCATCCGTGGCGCGCAGACCGCGGCGCGCGAGAATGGAGTCAACCTGCTCGTGGCCTGCGGCATCCTGCACGAGTCCAGCGCAAACCGTTATCGCCTGGCTTGGCCGACCATCGAGGACAACGTGGACTTCGTTCCTGTCGGGCCGTGGAACACCGACGGATTACTGGTCTTTTCTCCCCTCCGCACCGAGGAGCGAATCCAATACGTCCGGGAGTTGCGCGAACGGAAATTCCCGATGCTCTTCATCGGCAGCGGGAGTGGCATTCCGACCATCATGCCGGACAACGAGGGCGGCATTCGCCAGGCCCTCGAGCATTTGGTCGGGCATGGCCACCGCGAGATCGCCTTCATCGCGGGCGACCCGCAGGACTCCGGTGACAGCTTCGCCCGAGTCGAAGCCTACCGGCAGGGTGTAGCCGAGCTCAAACTCAGCGCCGATCCACGACTTCTGCAATATGGGCTTCACTGGGACGAGGAAGCCTATCGGGCCACCAAGCGCCTGCTGGCGTCCCGGGTGAAGTTCACCGCGGTGATGTGCAGCAATGACTTCTCCTCTCTGGGCGTCGTTCGGGCGCTAAGCGAGGTTGGATTGCGCATCCCGTGGGACGTGGCTGTGACGGGGTTCGACGACCAGCCGGAGGCGTTGGTTCAGATTCCTCCGCTGACCAGCGTCCACTACCCGCTCTACGAAACCGGATACCGAGCGCTGGAGCTGATCCGCAGACGCATCGAGAAGGGGCCGGAAGCCCTGCCCATGACGGTGCGCGTGGCCACTCGCCTGATGACGAGGCAATCCTGCGGGTGCTTTCCGGAGATGGTCAGTGCCGCGGCTTTGCACGAGACCGACTTCTTTCAAGAACCGACGCGGGATCCGGCTCTCCGGAAAGAGAAACTGATCCAGTCGATGGTGAAGGCGCTGCGCTCGCAATCCGTTCTCGCCAATCACGTCGAGATGCGGCCTCTATGCAATCGACTGGTCGGGGGCTTCATGCAGAGTTTGGACAGCGGCGATCCCGCGCACTTCCGGGTCGCGCTCATCCAGGTTCTACAGCGCATCGAGAGTCTGGACGACGACGCCCACGCTTGGCAGGCTGCCATCTCCGTGCTCCGTCTCGGGACGCGCGCAGACCAGGGGAAAGAGGCGGGGGTGGCGCCGAACTCGGCCAGCGAAGAGTCCAGGGAAGACCTGTTGCACCAGGCGCGCGCTCTGCTCAGCGAAAGCACCAGGCGGCGCTACGTGCGACTGCAACTCTTGCAAACACAGCGTGATGAAGACATGGGGCGCCTGACCGCCAAATTGCTCTCGTCTATGGATGAAATCCAGATCCACAGCACCCTGGCGGAGGATCTACCCAAGGTGGGAGTGCCCGGGGCACAGATTGCCTTCTTCGAGCCGCGAGATGGAGATCGTGTCGCCGAAAGCGTCATCTATGCCAGAGGCAGCACCCACCCCGGTGTCCGATTCGAAACCCGTAGCTTCCCTCCCCCCGGTCTCTATCCCGAAGACAAGCCCTTCGATTTGGCCCTGCTGCCCCTCTTTTACCAGGATGAAAGCCTGGGGTATGTCGCTTTCGACGCGGAGGATCTGAGGCCCCTGGCGGCCGTGGCGGTCCAATTGGCCGCCGCGCTCAAGGGCGCGCGATTGCATGAAGAAGTCCGGCAGCTTTCTCTCACGGACGGACTGACCGGTGTGGGCAACCGACGGTACTTCGAAATCCTTTTGCAAAAGGAGGCGGAAAGAGGCCAGCGTTACAACCGCGATTTGGCCGTGGTCATGATCGACATCGATCGGTTCAAGGAATACAACGATCTATTCGGCCACCCTGCCGGCGACGAGGCATTGCGACTCGTCGCCCGCTGCATCGGTAACGGGGCACGGCGTGGCCTGGACCTGGTCACCCGTTATGGTGGGGACGAGTTCGGCGTCATTCTTCCGGAGACCGATGGGGAAGGCGCGCGCATTGTCGCGGAACATATCCGCGCGCAATTGCATGGGGAACAGAACCTCCTGCGCGAACTCACGATCAGCCTCGGAATTGCGTCCTTGCGCGGCGACCAGCTGCAAGCGCAGGAATTGGTGGACCGCGCCGACCGCGCCCTCTATCGGGCAAAAGACCAGGGCCGGAACCGACTCGTGCTCTACGCGGACTGGGAGCCAGAACCATCCGCAACATAGCAAAGCGGCGGCGCGATCCGCCGGGACGTATGCAGGCGCTCCGGCCGTCTGCGACCGGACGCCAGCCGACATCCGAGCCCATCATGGACGCGCAAAGTGCGTCCGAAGATGGACGTTCCCGGCGGAGCGCTCCTGGCGCAAGCCCGCACAAGCCGAACGCCGCTCTCCCGGATCTCAACCTTTCAAATACGGACAGCCCTTAGGAGCCCATGCGACTTCCGGTGCCTCTTCGATCCTGTTTAGTACTTGCAAACTATCGAAAGTATGTATATATGAATTAAAGAAATCCTACAACTTTCCGTCTCGGAGTGACACCATGCTCGATATCGAAGATCTGAAGGAACTGGAACCCAATCACGTGGTGGACGCCCGCGGATCCGCCTGCCCCGGCCCGCTGCTCGAAGCCAAGAAGGGCATCGGCGGCGTCAAGGTTGGCGACGTGCTGGAGGTGCGCTCCTCGGACCCCGGCACCCGCAACGACATCCCGATCTGGGCGCACAAGGTCGGTCACGAGTTCCTGGGCGCGCTCCCCTCTGACGAGGGCTACGACCGACTGTTCGTCCGTCGCGGCAAGTAACCCGTCCCCGGGAGGTGATGTTTGTCCGCTGCTCCCGCCGCTTCGCCCATTCTGGTCCTGGCCACCAGCGCCTGCGCCTACCCGGGGGCGGACGCCACCGGCCAGGCCCACCTGCACTATTCGGAACAGGCTTACGTCGTTCGCGTGCCGTCTCCGGTGATCTTCCCGGAGGAGTTCTACTTTCGCGCCTTCGAGCGGGGCATCGGCGGCATCATCGTCATGGCTTGTGGCGAGGAGTGCCCCTATCGCGGCGCCTTCCACCAGCTTGCCGACCGCCTGGGCCGCGTTACCAAATCGCTCAAGGGGCGCGGCATCGACCCGCGCCGACTCAAGCTCTGCGCAATCTGCACGGTGTGCACACAAGTCTTTCGTGCGTGAGATCGACCTGATGAAGGCCGTGCTCGCGGAGGCGGCGTGATGGCCGAGGAATTCGACGTCCTGGTGATCGGCGCGGGCATCGCCGGCTTGCAGGCCGCGCTCGACCTGGCCGATCAGGGCCACCACGTGGCCGTGGTCGAGAAGAAGCCGAGCATCGGTGGGGCCATGATCGGTCTGTCGAAGGTCTTTCCGACCCTCGATTGTTCGAGCTGCATCACCACCCCCAAGATGGCGGCGGCTCACCACCACGAGCGCATCCGCCTCTTCACCTGGGCCGAGGTGCTCGCCGTGGACAAGACGCCGGATGCGGATGATCGCTGGCATGCCCGGGTGCGGCTGCGGCCGCGCTATGTGGTCGAGGAGAATTGCATCGGCTGCCGCAAGTGCGAATACGCCTGCGACGTGGAGGTCGCGGACGACTTCGAGGGCGGCTTCGGCATGCGCAAGGCGATCGCCATCCCCTTCACCAACGCCATTCCTCAGCTCCCGGTGCTCGATCCGGACGCCTGCACGCTGTGCGGGAAATGCGCCATCGCCTGCCCGACCGATTGCATCGACTTCCGGCAGGCGGCGCGCGAGATCGAGCTTTCGGTGCGGGCCGTGGTGGTGGCCACGGGCTTTCAGCTCACCCCGCTCGGCGCCAAGGCCGAGTACCACGGCGACCAACTCCCCAACGTGATCTCGCCGCTGCAGATGGAACGGCTGCTGGCGCCGCACGGTCCCTACGGGCGGGTGCTGCGGCCCTCGGATGGCAAGGTGCCGGATGCCATCGCCTTCGTGCAGTGCGCGGGCTCGCGCGACGCGAGCCTGGGCGTGCCCTGGTGCTCGCGCGTCTGCTGCATGTACGCCATCAAGCAGGCCATGCTGCTATCGGGAGCGGTGCCGCTCGCGGACATCACCATCTACTACATGGACATCCGCGCCTTCGGCAAAGGCTACGAATCGTTCTACCAGCGCGCCCTTGCCATGGGCGTGAAGTTCGTCAAGGCCAAGGTGGCCCGCATCGACGGCGCGGAGGGGGACGATCTCGTGCTGCGCGTGGAAAACCAGGACGAGTACGGCCGCGTCCAGCAGCACCGGCACGACCTCGTGGTGCTCGCGCTCGGCATGCTGCCCGGCGACCGGCCCGACCGTCTGGTGCCGCTCCGGCTCGGCAGCGACGGCTTCGTCTCCGTGCCGCGTCCCCACACCGCGCCCTGCCACTCCGGCGTGGACGGGCTCTTCGTCGCCGGAACCGGGACCGGACCCAAGGACATCGTCGACAGCATCGCCGAGGCCGGCGCCGCCGCCATGGGGGCAATCGCCTATCTGCGCGCCAGCGAAGGGAGCTCGCATGAGCGCTGAGCGGCCGCGCGTCGGCGTCTACGTCTGCCACTGCGGCGGCAACATCTCCGACACGGTGGACGTGGAGGCGGTGGCCAAGGCGGCCGGCGAGCTGGCCGACGTGGTGGTGGCGCGAACCTACCCGTTCATGTGCTCCGATCCGGGCCAAGCCTTCATCGTGGAGGACATCAAGCAGCAGCGCCTCGATCGCGTGGTGGTGGCGGCCTGCTCGCCCGCCCTGCATGAAGGCACATTCCGCCGGACGCTCGCTCGGGGCGGCCTCAACTCCTATCTCTACGAGCCCGCCAACATCCGCGAGCAGGTGAGCTGGGTGCATCCGCGCGGCGAGGCCACCACGCACAAGGCTATCACCCTGGTGGCCGCGGCGGTGGGCAAGGCTCGCCACCTGTCGGCCCTCGAGCCGGTGCGGGTGAAGGCCCAACCGACCGCGCTGGTGATCGGGGCGGGGGTCGCCGGCTTGCGAGCGGCCATCGATCTGGCGCGCTCCGGTCTGTCGGTGATTCTGGTGGAACGAGCGGCGGAGTCAGGAGGGCTGCTGCGCGAGCTCGGGCCGCTCTACCCCGACGGCCGTCCCGCCGCCGAGGTGCTGGCGGAACTGCTGCAGGCCGTGCGCGCCGAGGCGCGCGTAGAGATCCTCACCCGCACCACGCTGGTCGAGAGTCAGGGTTCGGTGGGGGCCTTCGAGGTCACCCTGCGCACGGAGGTGGAGGGGCAAGCGCCCGTGGATCGCCGGGCCGCCGTGGGCGCCATCGTCATGGCCACCGGGGCTCGCCCCTACCAGCCGCAGAAGAAGGAATTCGGCTACCAGCGGGTGAAGGGCGTGATGACCTTGCGCGAGCTACAAGCGCTGCTCGCAACCTCTCCGACCGGCGAGCCTCTGCGCGTGGACGAACAGCCCGTCAGGAGCGTGGGGTTCCTCCACTGCGTGGGCAGCCGGCAGCTCCCGGGCGTGCACCAGCCCGGTCCCGACGGAAGGCTGCACGAGCACTGCTCGCGCGTTTGCTGCACCGCCGCCATCCACACCGCGGTCCGCCTCGACAAGGAGCACCCGGGAACCCGGATCCACAGCTTCTATCGGGACATTCGCACCTATGGGCGCGGGCACGAGGAGATCTACGCCAGCGCTTCCCGCGCCGGGGTCACGTTCCATCGCTACGCGGGCGACGGGCCGCCGACCGTGGCGCGCGCGCCCGAGGGGGCCGCGGGCGGGACCCGGGTCATCGTGCGCGACCAGCTCACCTGGGGCGAGGAAGTGGAGGTCGATCTCGACCTCCTGGTACTGGTCACGGGCCTGATCCCGAGCGAGAACGGCGGCCTCGTCGACGCCCTCAAGCTGGCCGTTTCCGAGGATGGATTTTTGCAGGAGGTCCATCCCAAGCTCAGGCCGGTGGAGCAGGCCACCGCCGGCTTCTATCTGGCGGGCGCCTGCCAGTATCCCAAGGACGTGGGCGAGACCTGCGCCTCGGCCTCGGCGGCCGCGGCCAAGGTCGCGGCGTTGCTCGGGCACGGCGAGGTGGAATTGGCGCCTTGGGTGGCCCAGGTGGATCCCGCGAGGTGCACGGGCACCGGGGCCTGCCTCGAGGCCTGCGGCTACCCCGGCGCTCTGCGCGCAATCGGATCCGGCGCCAGCCGCAAGGTCGAGGTGAATCCCGCCCTGTGCGTCGGGTGCGGGGCGTGCGTGGCGGTCTGCCCGAGCCGCGCCATCAGCGTCGCGGGCTCTACGCTGGAGCAATTCGACGCGATGGTGGACGCCATCGTGGCGGGGAGGAAGGCGTCGTGACCGTCACGGACAGCGAGCGCGAGCGGCGCAAGACCATTCTCGGCGTGGTGCGCGGCCTCGCCACCGAGCGGAAGGCGATCGTGGAGGCGGCCCAGTCTCGCTTCCGCGAGCAGCACAAGACGCGCAAGCACATCAAGGATCGTCTGCGCGAGGGGCCCGCCACCGTGCCCGAGCTGGCCCGAGCCACGGGCGTCGATGCCGCCACGGTCCTTCAGCACATCTCCTCGATGCGCAAGTACGGCACCGTGATCGAGGACGAAGCGGACGGGAGCTACTTCCGCTACCGGCTGGTGGAGCCGTGACCATGGTGCGGGTCGAACCCTCCCTCATGCAGGAGCTCGTCCGGTACGGGGCGGGCGACACCTCCGCGTGCTTCGATTGCGGAACCTGCGTGGCCACCTGTCCGCTCTCCGAGGACGACGACGCCTTCCCGCGACGCATGATCCGCTACGCGCGGCTCGGCAAGGCCGACCACCTGGTGGCCAGCAAGGAGCTGTGGCTGTGCCACCACTGCGGGGAGTGCTCGGAGTCGTGCCCGCGCGACGCGGATCCCGCGTCCTTCATGGCGGCGGCCCGGCGCTATGCCATCGCCCGCTTCGAGCCCACCGGCATCGCCCGGGGCATGACCCTGTCGGCGGCCTTCACCGCGGTCGTGCTCGCGGTGCTAGGCGTGCTCTTCACCGCGGTGCTGCTCTATCGTTCCACGGGCCTGCCCGCGGCACCGCTCACCGCGGCCCGCATGTTCGACTTCGTTCCCTTCGCGGTGCTTCACTACCTGGGCATCGCGGTCCTCGGGCTGGTTTCCGTGCTGGCCCTGATCTCGGTGGCCAACATGCTGTGGACCCTCTCCCGCGCCCCGGTGCCAGGAGGCAAGCTGCCCACGCCCGAGCCGGCGCCCTTTCCCGCGTGGGCCGCGGCGGCCGCGTTGTGGTTGACCGTGCGCGACGTCTTCGACCATCGACGCCACCGGAGCTGTTCCGCTACCAAGCCCAACCGCCCGCCCCTGCTGATCCGTCGCTGGTTCGTCCACCTGTGCATCATGGGCGGATTTCTGGGTCTGGGTGGGGCCACCGTGCTCGACTATCTGTTCAAGGATCCCGACCTCCAGGTGCCCATCTGGTATCCCATCCGCCTGCTCGGCATCGTGTCGGGTTTCGCATTCACCTACGGCACCTCGGTGGCTATCGCGCTGCGCGCGCGGCACGCCGGCGACAAGAAGGCGCGCACCGCCGAAGACCGTTACCACGCCCACACCCGGGGCTCGGACTGGCTGTTCCTGGTGATGCTCTGGACCCTGGCCGTCACCGGATTTGCCCTCACGCTCGGAATTTACCTACCCCTCGCAGCTCCGTCCTTGTACCTCGTCTTTCTCGTCCACGTGGTGCTGGCCATGGAGCTTCTGGTGCTCCTGCCCTTCACCAAGTTCGCCCACGCGGTGTACCGCCCCGTGGCCATCTGGTTCCAGCATTTCCGCCGCCTGCGTCTGGCGGCACCTGAAAGGAGATAGCACATGTCCGACACCGAGAAGCTCGTCATCTACGCGACCCATGGCCCCGAGGATCCAGAGCGGGCCTCACTGCCCTTCGTCATGGCCAACGGCGCCCTGGTCATGGACGTCAAAGCCGTGGTCGTCTTGCAGGGCACGGGGGTTCTCCTCGCCCAGCCAGGGATCTACGATCACGTGCACGCCGCGGGCTTGCCCCCACTCAAGGATCTCATGGCCAGCTTCCTCGACCAGGGCGGCAAGCTCCTGGTCTGCACGCCGTGCGTGAAGGAGCGCGGCATCGGGGATATGCTGCTCCCCAAGGCCGAGCTCATCGCCGCGGCCCGTGCCGTGCAGGAATCCCTGGAAGCCAGCGCCGTGCTCAACTACTGAAGAACCATTCCCGAAAAGGTCGTGATGCCCAGCCAAGACCAAGACATCTTTTCGCTCCACTCCCAGTTCTGCAAGGTCTTCGCGAACCCGCTTCGCCTGCGCATCATGTGGGAGCTGGGCGGCGGCGAGCGCACGGTGTCCGAGTTGGCGGAGGCGATCGAGGTGTCGATCTCGAACGTGTCCCAGCACCTCAGGGTCATGCGAGCACTCGGCGTGGTAACCACTCGCCGCGATGGCCAGCGCCAGTACTACCGGACCACCAGCGCGCACTTCCTGGCCGGCTGTCGCAGCATCCGACAGGGCATCCAGGAAGTGTTCGTCGCCCGCCGGAAGCTGGGCGGCGACTGACCAGATCGCGGCTGGCGACGCAGGCCATGCCGACGAGAAGCTTGCGCCGGCCAGCGCATTTCCACACCCGACTGCCAAGTCTTCGCCAAGGAGATTCCATGTCCGATGAATTGCAATCTCTGAATTCCCGCATCCAAACCCTCGAGGCGAATCTCGAAGCCCTGCGCGCGAGCCTCCCGGAGGACAAGTTCAACATGGTGGTGATGAGCGGCGATCTCGACCACCTGCTTGCCGCCTTCATCATCGCGACCGGCGCGGCGGCGATGTTCGAGAAGGTCACCATGTTCTTCACCTTCTGGGCCACGGCCGCCTTGCGCGATCCCGCGAAGGGTCCGGCGAAGAAGGACTTCATGGCCAAGATGTTCGGCCGAATGCTCCCCAAGGGCACGCCGCGCCTCAAGCTGTCCCAGCTGAACATGGCCGGCATGGGGACCGCCATGCTCAAGGGCCTGATGAAGAAGAAGGGCGTGATGTCGCTCGATCAGCTGATCGCGGCCGCGCGCGAGTCGAACGTGGAAATCTGCGTTTGCGAGATGAGCATGAACCTCATGGGGATGAAGCCCGAGGAGCTCATCGATTACCCAGGGCTCAAGCTGGTCGGCGTCGCGACCTTTCTCGGACACGCCGGAACCAGCAAGGCGACGCTGTTCATCTGAGTGGGATCTCTCAGGGACGCGGGACTACCAGCGTTCGACGGGGCGAGAATCTTCGGCTACGGGGTCTTCGTCGATGATTCTCGCACTCAAAACGGGTCTGGTCTTCGGAGGGATGGGCGCGGCGTGCGCCGGGCGCAACGCCTCCGGTTCGGATCTCGACCTGGCAATCGCAGTTGCTGGCCTTGCGGAGAGAGGTGCCCTTCTCTGCAGCGCGGGCTTTCCGAGCAGCGGTGGCCTTCCCGGCAACGGAACCTTTTCAGCCGGCGGCGAGGTCTGTGGCAGCCCGGCAGACGCTGGGGCCGAGGGAACCACGGAAACGGGCGGAGCCGGCGACGCGACTGGCGGGCACTCCGCGATCGGCCCGGCAGGCGCCGGCAGCACGGACGCGGGTGCCGGTGCGACCACGACGGTTCGAGTTTCACCCGAATGGCTGAACAGCATGGCCACGTTTGTCCCTGCAACCACCACGTTCAAGCACACCATGGCCAGCGTCAGCTTGAAGTAGCGCGCAACCATGCCTGTGGTCCGCTGCTCGCCGACTTCGCGCTCCTCCCCCTCGGTCGCAAGGAAGTGGTGAAGCGGCTCTGCGTTCGCGTCCGTCTTCGTTTCCTCGTACCGGCCAGCGTCCGCGTCGGCGGTTGGCTCCGCCTCGCGGGCCACGGCTTCGCCCTTCGCCACAATCGGATTCGGCCCTTCCTTCAAGGTCGCGCTATGAAGCTTCGCGGTAGTGCGACGCCGAGACATGGTGCTGATCTTCCCGCATCCCGCAGGCGGGTCAAGCAAAATCATGCATGGCGTCCAAGTCCGTCGAGGCCTCTCAGTCGGGCACTGCGACCAAACGTGCTCCTGTCTGATCTAGGTCGCTGTCGACGACGGCGAAGCAACCATTGGGGTCGACCGGATACCCGCCGAAAGAAACGCCGACGGGAAAGGCGGAAAGCGCCAGACGGCTGGTCGTCCATTCGCCCAGCGTGGTCGCGTTGCCGCTGGCGAACGACAGGTGGCGAAGCCTCTTGTTGGCGCCGGTCGGCTCCTCGACGAACAGCAGGCCACGGTCGTGGGGAACGAAGCTGGCGTAAATCACGCTGCCCGTGACGTCGGTGGAGAACTGACTGGCGCCGGTCGAGGAAACGACGCGGATGGTGCCACGGCCGAGCGTGTAATCGACGGCGATGATCGCCACGCGATCCGCGTAGGATGAAGCCACGGTCTGGCTGCTGCCACTCGCGAGCTGGACTTGGCCGCTTCCGTCGCGCGACACCGACGCGATTCCATAGGATCTGCCCGCGTCGCCCGAGCTGTCGACGATGTAGAGCACCCGCTTGCTGGGCGGGGTAAAGGCAAAGGCGCGAACCGGCATCGAGTACATCCGATAGTCCATCAGATCGGTGGCCAAACGAACCGCGCCGCCACCGTCGAGTGGCACCAGGTAGAGCTCGCCGCCTGTCCCGTAGTCGGTGAACTTGGCCATCAGGAATCCCGACCCGTCGTCGGCGATCTGGTAGCCGGTGATCCCGAGATCCCCTTCGGTCAACGATTGACTGCTGCTCCCGGACCCGAGATCGTGGCGCCAGATGGTCGCTCCCTGCGAGCCCGAGCCGGCCGATTGGAAGAGGAGAATCCCGCTGGAAACGAAGACCGGGCCCCAAGCCGACGGCGGGCCCGTGACGTTGTAGGTGGATCCCGAGGCGTCGTCGACGGAGACGGCGCCCGTGCTCGGGGGCTTGTCCCTCGCGTCCGTATAGGCGACGTAGGCAGCCCAGCGGCTGTCCGGCGACACGGCCAAGCTGCCGGTCGAGGCCCGGTCGGTCAGTTGCCTGCTCGTCCCATCCGCGAGAGCCACCACGCTCAACGCGCCCGAGACAGAGTCGCAGTCCGAGTGGGTGTAGTAGATGCGCGAGCCGTCGGGGGTGGCGGCGTGGCTGCAGGTCTGCGTGGGCACACTCAGCAAGACCTCGCCATCGAGCGATACGGCCACGAGCTTCGACTGGTCGGCGGCAGTGAGGAGGGCCGCGCCTTGTCCCAGCCACTCGACATTGCGCACTCCGCTCCCGAGAACACGGGATGCGCCATCGCGAAGGCGCAGCAGCATGGCCATGTCGGTGGCGTCCGAATCGCCCGGGCCGACGCGCAGGAGAAGCGAGCTGCCGTCGGGCGCGAACAGCGACTGTTTGGCGTGGCCCAGGTTGAGCACGCCGTCGTTGATGAGCGAAGCACAACCTGCAGGTGGAAGGTCGGGCGCGGACGCGGCATCGGTGCCGAGGTCGCTCGTCGTGACGTCACCCGGCCGGGCATCACCCGGCCGCGCATCGGGCACGGGTAGCTCGGGACCACTCTCGGGAGCACCGTCGGCCAAGACCGGACCGGGCGGCTCCGAGGGCCGATCATGCGCGCTATCGGACGCCGCGAGGCTCGGCGCGTCTTCGATGGTCGAGGGCTTCCCATCCAGCCAGCCACCATCGCGACCAGCCAAACCGCTTCGACCGCAGGCAGGGGCCAGCAACAGCAGTGTGAACGCTCCCAGGACCGCGCCTTTCATGGCGGAGAGTCTATCTCCTCGCCTCGATCGTCTCCAGTCGGGACACCTACCTCTTGCCCGCCTGTCCGAAGGAGCCCATACCGATGGTCTGTGCGCCCTGCCGTTCGGGAGGTGTCTTTGCGGCCCGGTCCTTCCCTTTCTGCTGCCGCCGCGGTTCGGGGGAATCCTTCGAGCCGAAGTAGTTTCTCGCCTCGCCGCCTTTCGACTTGGCAACCGGATGAACCTTCGATTTCTTCAGGGCGAGCGAAGATCCCTTCTTCACCGTCCCCTTTGCCGTTTGCCGGGGAGGCATCTCGTCCGGCGGAGGCAGCACGGGCGGTTCGGATTGCTGCGTCTGGGGAGGCGGCGGTGGAACCGCGCTCTCCTTGCCAGGCTGCTTCGAGATCCTGGGAGCGAGTGGGGGCGCACTCTTGCCAGACCACAGGCCCGATCCAGCGGCAAGCAGCAGATTCAGAAGGCCCGCTCCTGCCCAAGCCAGGCGGCGCCGACCGACTTGCCGCGGCCGAAGCGCACGGAGAAGCGCCGTCCGGGCAGTGCTGGCCGATGGCATGCGCAGGGCCGGATCGGGCTGCAGGAGATGGCGAACCAACTGGTCGACTTGGGCCGGGACATCCCTGCGCCGACGGTGTAGGGATGCGAAGGCCCCCTCGGGACGCTCGCCAGCAAGGGCCTCGTACAGCATCACCCCGACGGAATAGAGATCGCTGCGCGCATCCACGGTGCGGCCGGCGCGCTGCTCGGGCGACATATAGGGGAAGGTGCCCAGGATGGCACTCGTGCGGGTGAGCTGGGTCTTGCCGGAGACCGTATCCAGGTCCAAATGCGCGACACCGAAGTCGGCCAGGCGCACACCGTCGGCAGCCAGCAGCACGTTGGCCGGCTTGAGGTCGCGGTGCACGATGCCCCGGCTGTGCGCGTGGTCGAGTGCTTCGAGCAGACGCAGGAAGATGGCGCGCGCTTCGTCCACGCCCAGCGGTCCCTGGGCGAGTCGCAGGGCCAGGGTGGGGCCGTCGACCAATTGCATGGCGAACCAGGGCACCCCCTGGCTCTCGCCGTGCGACCTGACCTTGACGATGGCAGGGTGGTCGAGCCCCTCGAGCAGCGCGACTTCGCGCCGGAAGCGCGCGACCAATTCCGGCTCGGCCGCCAGACTCGGCGAAAGGAACTTCACTGCCAGTGCAGGCTCGCCTTCCCGCGCAGAACGAGCGCGATACACGGTTCCCATCCCGCCCGCGCCGATCATCTCCTGCACCACCATTCCGTCAATTTCCGCGCCGACCCAGCTTCGCTCGGCCACGAAGCGGGGTTTGCCGACCAGGGTTTCGAGTCGGGCTACATCCACCTCGACGTGACAGCCGGGACAAAGCAGCGAAGCCGCGCCGCCGGCAAGGTCAGGCAGCGGCGTCTGGCAGGCTGGGCAGAGCAGACCGGCGACAGGGGCAGGCACACCCTCATCCTACTCCCTACGCGTTGGCCCAGATAACGATACTCGAGTCGGCGATCTTCTTGTCCAGGGTCGGTCGGCTGAGATATTGACAATGAATGCTTCAGTCGTCCTGCAAAGACGAGTATAGGATAGCGTCACTTCGCCATGAAGCTCGTCCTCCGCGTTGGTCTTGTATTGGTCGCCGCTCTTCTTACCGGTTGCTCGGGCAAGAGGTGTGGCCGCGGCGACTGGTGCGCGTGCAGCGGCGGAACCGATTGCTACCAAGGCTGCGACGATGGCGACGGTTGCAGGATCTTCTGCTCCGACATGGATCGCTGCGGCGCAACCTGCGGCAACGAGTGCAGCCTTGAATTTCACGACGCAACCGACTCTTCGGTCGATTGTGGCGATCAGTGCCACTTCATCTGCCACGATGGCATTTCGTGTGGTGTGTTCTGCGGGGCCAATAGCGATTCCACCTGCTACAACATGGAACGCTGTGGCCTGCGGGCCGGCCCGGGCAGCAGAATCAGCTGTACCGAGGTTGATAGCTGCGTGGTCGAATGCCTGGGCGACTGCCGCGTCTTCTGCGACGATGTCGGGAGCTGCGACGTGAGCTGCGCGAGTGGCGCGTCGGTGACCTCCTGTCAGGATGGCTCGCTGGTCTGCGGTTCCTGCTAGGCAAAGGAGCGGATGATTCCCATGAAGCTGCACCGTCGGACCGGTCGACCAGCCGTTGCGTTTGTAGTCGTCCTGGTGGTTGCGGCGCTCTGCTTGGCGTCGATGGCGGATGCTCGCGAAGACGCCCTCATTCGTTCCTCGATCGAACCCGTGAGATACCACTTCGAGATCGAGCCGCACCTCGTGCTTGGAACCGCTCCCCCTGGAGCCGGTCAGGGCTCAGGCATTGGCGCCGGCGTACGCGCCAGCGGCGTGATCCTTCAGAATGGAATCATCCGCAACGGGCACGATTCGGTCGCCGTCGGCTTTGGGCTCGACTATGGCCGCTACTATGGGAGCTGGGCACTGAACGGCTACCAAGACCGATGCTTGCATTACGCCGTCGGCCCCAACGACACGGAAGTCTGCACCGAAGTGACATTGCAGGGGGGCAAGTACACGTACCTCTACCTTCCAGTCGTCATCCAATGGAATCTCCGGTTCGGGCGCCGCCTTTCCGCGTTCGCCGAGCCGGGCGTGGATGTCTACTATCTCGGCGACCACGGTTTCAGTGTGGTGCCTGCCGGCTACGTCGGCGGACGCGTGCAACTTTCCGACCGTATCGCACTGACCGCCCGCATCGGCTACCCCACCCTGGCGATTGGCGCATCCTTCATGCTGTAGCACGGCATGCTGATCGCGCGTTGCTCGACGCCCATTCGACCGCACCGAAACCCGCCACGCAGCCCGACGGTGAACACACCAAGCCACCGCTACGTGTCGGCCCAGATATCGATACTCAAGTCGGCAATCTTCTTGTCCAGGGTCGGCCGGCTGATGCCGAGAAGACGGGCCGCGTGGCTTTTCACGCCACGGGCGCGGCGGAGCGCGGCCTCGATGTTGGTCTTCTCGGTCCGCGCGACGGCGTCGGCGAGATTCTCGTCGGCCTTGTTCGCGTCGCGACTTGCGCCGGGCCGCAGGCCGTGGCCCAAGGCCGCCCGCACATCATCGCGATCGATGGGGCCTGGATCGTGCGGGTCGCGCATGACCAGGATGCGTTCCAGGATGTTCCCCAGTTCGCGCACATTGCCGGGATAGTCCCACGCTGCCAGCGCGATCTCGGCAGTGGGAGAGAGCTGCGGGTTGCGCAGGCCAAGACGGTGGGCGATCCGTTCGAGCAGGACCCGTGCGAGCAGTGGGATATCGTCCTGGCGTTCACGCAAGGCTGGCAAAGTGATGGAGAGGACATTGAGGCGGAAGAAGAGGTCTTCGCGGAACAGGCCGGCCTGGATCCGTTCCGCCAGGTCGCGATGGGTGGCCGCGATCACGCGCACATCGACTTGCCTGGGCAGGCTGGCGCCCACCCGCAGCACCGCCCGCTCCTGAAGCACGCGCAGAAGCGTCGCTTGCAGCGCCGGCGGGAGATCTCCGATCTCGTCGAGAAACAGGGTGCCGCCATCGGCCGATTCGAAGACTCCCAGCCGGGTCGCGGTGGCACCCGTGAAGGCCCCCCTTTCATGGCCGAAGAGCTCGCTCTCGGCGAGGCCCTCCGCAATGGCGCCACAGTTGACGGCCAGGAAAGGACCGCGACTACGCCGGCTGTGCGCGTGGATGAGGCGCGCGATCTCTTCCTTGCCGGTGCCGGTTTCGCCCAGCAAGAGCACCGTCGAATCCACGCGCGCGGCTGCCACGGCGAGGCGCACGGCCGACGCGAAGGCAGGACTCGCACCGACCGGAGCGCCCGCCGCGGCCTCGGTCGGAGCGGGGTTGCGATCGGCCAAGCGCAGGGAGACGAGATGGCCCACGGCTACAAGCCAGGTCAAATCGGCGTAGGAGAAGGGCTGTTCTGATTCGCGATCCACGTGCAGGAAGCCACGCGGGATCCCTTCCTCCTGTCCCCACGGCACGACCATCACCGAGCGTAGGCCGCGCTCGATCACGCTGCGGGCACCGCGCAGCTCGCGGCTGGCCATGGCGTCTTCGACCAGCAGGCCGTGCCCGGAGGCGGTGGCTAGCTTGAGCAGGGTCTGCGAGATGGAGACGACCGCGTCTCTTCCCCGCGTGGCCAGGGGCACGATGCGCTCGCCCTTGCCATCGGCGCGCGAGGTGCGCAAGAATAGGGCCGCACGGCCAGGCTTCAGTGCGGCTTCCAGACCGTCGAGAACCGCCGCCGCCGTCTCCTCTTCGCTCTTGCTCGATGCCAGGCGCGAGGCCAGCTCGCACAGGCTGCGCATGCTCGCTGTTGTCGCATGGGGCTCGATGGGCGGACTCGTGTGTGCGGCGGTAGGGGCCTGCGGGCCGGCGGCAAATACGACGGTCCCGCCGCCGTAGCGGGCGTTGTGCACGTCGCCCTCGTCGCCGGCCACGAGGAGAAGCGTGTCGCCTATCGCGATCTCGTCGCCCTCGCCAACAGAGGTGGGTCCGCTGATGACCGTCCCGTTGACGAAGGTGCCATTCTGGCTACCGAGATCCTCGACGGAGGTTTGCGCCCGGGTTGCATCGATGCGACAGTGTTCGCGCGAAACCTTGCCGTCCACCAGTTGCACATCGGCGGTGGCTGCGCGGCCAACCAACAGGCGGCCCTGCAAGGGAATGCGCAGCCCTTGTTTGGGGCCGAAGAGCGCAAGCAGCACGGGCATGAGAGCCATCTTAGCGGGCGGCGTCCGGATGGCCATAGGGGAAGATGTACAGCAAGGCGCGACGGTGCATTTTCAGCCAGGCGGCGATTTCTCGAATCTCCGGATCGCTTCCCACGGCGATACAGCCCCAGGTCCAGTCGAGCGCGGTGTTGCTGGAGCCATCATTCACGTTGGCGCGCGGCGGTCCGTGGATGCCGACCGCGGTGCCGGTGAATCCCATGGCCATCTGCTGGAGCGTGGGATAGCCGACCGGGATGAAGGTTCCGTATTGCGAGGAGGGGCGGGGCCGTCCCAGAGGGTAGACGCCGAGCGGGGTGCGATGATTCTCCCTTCTGGCGCTTGCCGAGACCTCCGATACCCAAAGCCACGGGGAACTGGCGCTGGGTCTTTCCCCGCTCGCACAGGCTCAGGATTCGCGTGGAGACATTGAGGACCACGGCGATCGCGTGGGCAGAGCAGAGCTCCGCGGGCTCTGCGCGTGCTTCGCCGATCAGCCCGCCAGCGAACGCCAATCCCAGAACGATCGGCAGGATGCGCATGATTCCTCCTCGCCCGGAGGGAAATCCACACACGGGATTTCCGGGCTCGAAGGTTCTCTTCGCAAGCCCGGTGCCGCCGGCCGGATAGGATGTCGGTCAGGAGAAACGCGGAGTTGGCAAGGCCTTGGACGTGGATGAGTGCCGGACCCGCGGCATCTTGCAAAGAACCTTTACGGTTCGGCTATGCGGTCCGAGTGCAGCGCGATGGGCGCGATGTCGAGATGGCCTTGGCGTGAGTGGCCGCGATTGAGTTTGGGCACCGGACGGGGAACATCGAGCGGAGGCGCGGTTTTGCGATTCCGCCGAAGGTGATCGCCGCGCCATCCCCAGCTTCGGCCCTCGTGCGTGCCAAGCTGTTGCAGGAACTCGGGCAGTTCCAGCGCCAGCCATCAGGCCGCGGGTTTGGACTTTGGCTCCACACGGTCCGCCGGGCGAAAGCGGAGTCCTGTAGTCCGAAAGTCTGGCTCGTGTTTGCGAGAATACTTGGTGCTGCCTGAATATTCTGGGCCCGCGGTACTTCCGAGTAACGATCTGTTCAAGGAGAAAACATGAGTCGCACGCGCGCGGTTCCGACAGTGGCGTTGATCTTTTCTGCAACTCTCTACCTGGGTTGTAACGCTGGTACACCATCAGGAGTGACAGGAACCGGCGGCAAAGCCGTGGCAGGTGCCGGGGGCTCTGGATCTGGCGGAGCGTCAAGCTCGGGTGGCAACTCGGGCTTGGGCGGCGCCTCTTCCACAGGAGGAACCGTCGCAACCGGTGGCAACTCGGGTTCGAGCGGGGGCTCGGGCGGCGCCTCCTCCGCAGGAGGGAGCGTCGCCAGTGGCGGCAACTCGAGCTCGGGCGGTAGCTCGGGCCTAGGCGGCGATTCTTCCACAGGAGGGACCGCCGGTAGCGGCGGCGTCTCTTCGAGTGGCGGAAGCCAGGGCACCGGCGGGAACGTGGGCTCGGGTGGCGGCTCGGGGAGGCTCGACGCGGGGACGATCGGCCGCCCGGATACCGGCCTGGGCGGCGCAATGAGCACGGGCGGTAGTGGATCCGGTGGAACCATCGGGACGGGTGGCGGAGGCTCGGGAGGCATGACCGGCGGAGGTGGCGCCTCGTCTTCGTTCTGGCCGGGCGCCTACACGGCCACCACTGGGGCAAGCGGCATGAACACCGGACAGGACTGCATGAGCTCATGTCATAACCACGGCTTCGCATTCGGCGGAACCGTGTACGATTCGAGTGGCAAACCCAAGTCGCAGGTGCAAGTTGGCGTCAAGCTGACAAGTGGCCAGTTTGTCTCCGTGTTCTCAGGTAGCGACGGCAACTTCCACTACTCCGGATCGGGCCTCAACTTGGCGGGGGCGGACATCCGCGTTCGGGACTCCAACGGTGAATCGCAGATGCCGGTCACGTCCACTTCGTCGGGCGCTTGCAACTCGTGCCACACGGGGACGGGCACGTCGCGCATCTCGGCTCCGTAGCCAGGGCCGAAGAAGAGTGATTCCGTGGAACGACTATCCCCCTGAGTGTACGACAAAAGTAGCCAGGGCGGACTGCGCCCGAGGGGCTGACCGGTTTCACGGATTCTGATGGAGAGCCTCAGTTTTTCGAGGTCTCGACCTCGGCACTGCACCGGAAGTCATGGGGTTCTCATCCACAGCTCTGACGGCACAGATCGTGCGTGAAGCGCAGCGGCGGGGGGGCGGTCATGCATTTGCGAATTCGCTTCACAATGTCGGCCGTATTCGCGATCACACTTCAGACCGCTTGCCATCATGGGACGACCGGAGCACGAAGGGTGGGCGTAGACGCCGGTGGCGACTCCGTAGGCGGTGCTGACGTCGCTCCCGGCGACGACAGCCCTGATGTCGCCCCTGCTATGGGCGCCGCAGACGTCGCCCCCGATGGTAGCAGCGCTGACCTGGCCGTCGGCGGAGCCGTTGATTCGAGCCCGGCCCTGGGCATTCCCCATGGCTTCCGAATCGTGAACGCGATGGCGAGCACGATCTACATCGACCGAATCGATCCAGTGAAGTGCCACGCACAGGACACATCTGGCTGGCAGGCGTGCAAGTTCTCCAGCATGGGGTGTCTCCAGAGCTGCAAGCAATACCAGCCGGGCGACCAATGCTGTGTGTTCTGCGAGCAGGACGAGCAAGAAGTGCCATCGCTGCTGGCTGTGCCTGCCGGCGAGAATCGTACCATCGCGTGGGGCGGAAGCTTGTTCGTAGTACCAGCCAACTACTGCTCGGAGTGTATGTGTCAAGATGAAATCGCCGTTCAGCAAGGCACGTACGAGGTGACGGTTTCGGCCTACAGTGAGTATGCTTGCACGTGGGGCCAACCCTGCCCAGAGCAGCCCGGGGGAGTCTTCGACTACGCTGTTCCTCAAGGTGACGCTGAGGAACACGTAATGCAGTTTGCGATTCCGTCGGCCGACGACGTGGTCGTGATAACCATTCCGGAAGAGCTGTCGGTGGAACAAGTTCTCGCGGGCGCGGACATGCTTCTTGGTGCACAACTGATCGTGGTGGGGAAGGTCTTCTTGGACTGGCGGCAGAAGCCGGGCGACTGGCCAGATCCCGCCCTGTCTGTCTTCATCCTGCAGGACGGCGGTGATCTGCCAGGGTACGTGGCAGGCGCCCCAACGCCCGACATCCAACTCTATTCGACGAGTGATCTCAGCGCGTACCTGGAGCAGCAGGTCCGCGTGACTGCGTACCTACGCAGCGTCGATGTTCAGTACCCGAACGGAGTATCGGCTCCGTTTCTCTACCTCGAGGTCATCTCGATCGCCGCCCTTTGACGCTGAGGTGGCCGAGGGCAAAAACACACCCGAGCTCCAGGACAAATGGCAAAGGTTCATTTGACCACGACGGTTGCCGTCGTGAAATCGATGGTTCCACTGCTACTCTGTGCCTCGACAAGGAGCTTGGCCTCTTCCAGATTTCCGAGCTGCAGGCCTAGCCCGGTCCACTTGGAAAAATGTTCGGAAATGGAGATGTGTCCGCATTGACGAGCGGTCTGCCGGACGCTGAAATACTGGTCGAAGGTTTGGTTGTTGCCCGTAATGGCAGGCTTATTCGTCTGCGTATGCTTCCAGACATCGTAGGTGTCTCCATCGACGGTAATCGTGCCCACGGCGGTGCGAGGCGTACCGTCCGATGCAACACCGGCGGGCTTCGTGCTCCCCCAGTCGTCGAGGATGTAGTACTCGCGCAGCGGGTTGACCGTCCACCCGTAGATTCCGACGTATACCAAGCCGCTGTCGACCGTTTTTCTCTCCGCGAAGTCGGCGGAAATGGTTCCTATTTGGGCGGGAGTCTTGGTCTGGTCGAATCCCAGGCCGATGCGGGCCAGGAAGTCCCCAACATCCGTCCAGGTTGCGCCAAAATTTGCATCGACACCGTAGACGGTCATGCAACCCGACCCACTTCCACTCGCCCAAAGCTCATAGGCGTAACCGCCTCCCACGTTGCCCTTGGTATTTGAGCAGTACTGCTTGCCGCCGGTCAAGGGGGTGGCCGGCGGGCAGGTGTTCGACGTGCCGCCTGCCCCGCCGCTGGCGCCGCCTCCTCCCGTGGCGCCGCCCATGGTGCCGCCTCCGCCCGCGAAACCGCCCGCGCCGGTGCTGCCGCCGATGCTGTTGGATTCCGCCAGACCCCGCGGAGGCGTCCGACCCCGCGCCGCCGCCCGAACCCATCACGCCGCCCGAGCCCGTCGCGCCGCCAGTGCCCGCGGCGCCGCCCGAACCCATCACGCCGCCCGAGCCTGTTGCGCCGCCAGTGCCCGCGCCGCCACCCGAGCCCGTCGCGCCGCCAGTGCCCTCGAGGCCGCCAGTGCCTGTCGCGCCGCCAGTGCCCGCGGCGCCGCCTGTGCCCGTCACGCCGCCAGTGCCCGCGACGCCGCCTGTGCCCGTCACGCCGCCAGCGCTCGCGACGCCGCCTGTGCCTGTCACGCCGCCGGCGCCCTCGACACCGCCCGAGCCCGTCACACCGCCCGTACCCGTCACGCCGCCGGTGACCGTGCCGCCGCTGCCGCCGCCACCGGATCCGCCCCCACCGGTTGATCTAGAGTTGGCGCAGTCCGTGAGGGCTACCGCGGCAAGGCAAGCAGTGATGGCACAAGAACACCTACGGGACTGACGTGGGCTACACATCATAGCTTGAGCATGCCCGAGCGTTGAGCTCTCGCCAAGTGCCGGCATGCCGTCGACGCTGCAGGCGGGCGGATGCTCGTAGAGCCCGGCACGTCCACCGGCGAAGACATCGACGAGTGTGCTTTGGGCACGGACCATTGCGATGGTCAACATGGCATCTGCACGAACACCGAAGGCGGATATGCCTGCTCCTGCCCCGCCGGATGGTCCTTGGCTCAACACCTGCGCGCTGAAAGCTACCGGCGAGGCGGTGTGCTGGGGACTAAACGACCATGGACTGCGCCGACATCGACGAGTGCGCCCTGGGCACGGATTTTTGCGATCGCCGACATGGCTCGTGCACGAATACCGAGGGCGGCTACGCATGCGCGTGCAAGGCTGGCTGGTCTCTGGGTGCGGACGATGCTACCTGTGTGGGGGGGAGATCACGCAAGCTTGGGGGATCCGCCCTCGGGCTCGTTCGCGCGGGTGGCCGTCAGTTCGAGTGGGGCGTGTGGGCTCACGACAGAGGGCGGGCTCTCGTGCTGGGGAAGCGGCTATCTCGGTACGACTGCGCCGCCTCTCGATACCTTCCTGGACGTAACCGTGGGTCTAGGCAACGTGTGCGTGGTGCAGACCGACCATGCGGTTGCCTGCTGGGGATCCAACTACTGGGGACAGTCGGCCCCGCCTGCCGGAGCTTTCCAACAGTTGGCCACCGGCGGGCAGCAGCCGGCGCCTTCCAGCAGGTGGCCGCGGGCGTCCACCACTCGTGCGGGCTGCAAACCGACGGCCGTGTGGTGTGTTGGGGATTTGATTACGACGGGCAGTCGACGCCACCACCCGAGATTTTCCAAGAGATTTCGGCAGGCAACGACTATACCTGCGGCTTGCGATCCGATGGAACCATCACCTGCTGGGGAGCTCAGGTCCGCTGACGGCATGCGGTCGCGCCCGCTCATTTCGTTACGCTCCCTCCTAGTGAAGGTCGGCCGGTCGTGCCCCGAACTATCGTGAGCTCACGATGGCTCGTGCAAGGGTCGTGGCCTTTATCCGAGCTTCGGCGTAGAGTTCCGCCCGAGGGAGCGTGAACCATGCTCCCTGGAAGGAGATTCGCAGTGCGCACCATCTCGTTCCCGAGCTCGATTCTGTTCCTGGCCTTCGGTGCCGTTGCCACCGGTTGCAATAGCCCCGGCGGCGGCACTTTCATCCAGCCTGATGCGGCCGCGGGAGGAGCCAATGCCGGCGGTGGTGCTGCTGGTTCAGGACCCGTCGGGGGCAGCGGCGGCACGAATTCGGGCGGTGGCGGCGCCGGCGGCGGAAGCACCGCTACAGGGGGCACGATCTCGAATGGTGGAACCGTAGGCGCGGGCGGTACGTCGGGTTCGGCCGGAGGCACATCCACTGGCGGCACGGCGTCCACCGGTGGCAGGACAGGGGACGGTGGAACGACCACGATATCGACGGGCGGAACGACAGCGACGGGAGGAACCACACCGAGCGGCGGAGCAACGGGAAGCGGCGGAGCGACGGGAAGCGGCGGAGCAACGGGAAGCGGCGGCGCGGGAAGCGGCGGCGCGGGAACGGGTGGTAGCACGAGCGGCGGGTCAGGTGGTACCCCGAGCAGCGGCGGGTCCGGTGGCAGCACGAGCGATGCCGGCGCTTCTACGACAACGATTCCCGGAAATGGGTGCACGCCACCCGCGGCGTACGCCAATCTCTTCGTCAGCCTCTCGGGGCACACGCAGGCGGAGAGCGACGCCAAAGTTGCCGCCGCCTGGTCCAAGCTCTTCAACCCCTCGGGTTCGGGCAGTATCTACTTCAACGGGCCGGGCTCGGACGAGTCGTATGTCAAGGACACCTACAACGGCGACGTGCGCACCGAAGGCATGGGATACGGCATGATGATCGCCGTCCAGCTCGACCATCAGACGGAGTTCGACCGCATATGGAAATGGGTAAAGACTCACATGGCGAATGGCACCACCGGCGAGATCCGATGGTCGTGCCAGACCTCGGGCTCGGGGTGCGCCGGCGGTGGAGCGCCGGACGGCGAAGAGTACATGTCGACCGCCCTCATCTTTGCCCACACCCGCTGGGGTGACTCGTCCGGGAAGTACAACTACGCAACCGAGGCCCAGTGGGTGCTCGACGTGATCCGGACCAAGTACTTCAACTCCCAGTACCACCTCGTCAAGTTCGTCTCGGGCTCCAATAACACCGATGCCTCGTATGTCTTGCCGGCCTTCTATCAGGTGTGGGCCTGCTTCGACACGGCCAACAAGGCGTTTTGGGATAGCTCGGTGACGGCGGCGCGCGACTTCTTCCACAGCGCAATCGACTCGAACGGCGTAATTCCCGACCAGTCTTCCTTCACCGGTGGAACGGTGAAGGGCGCCACTGTCGACTGGATACGCTGCGTCGTGAACATCATGATGGATCACAATTTCTTCAACGCAGACCCCTGGCAGACCGACACGTACGCGACCAAGTTTGGCGCACACGAGAAGAATGTCGGCGCCGGTGCCCAGGGCTTCTGCGATTCTCTCTTGGGCTTCGGCTTGCCAGCGTCTTCCGGAAAGGCCTTCGTGGATAAGCTCTGGTCGGCGGCCATCCCGACTAGCTACTGGGACGGCACGCTCTATACGCTCGCTTTGCTTCACGTGAGCGGCACGTTCCATCTGTGGTACTGACGCTCTCAGGTCGGGCGCTTCACGGAAGTCGCGACGGGCTGCTAGAGGTCGTAGGCGCACCCCGGCAGTGGGTCGCTGACCGGCTGCGGGCAGGTCAGGCACTGCGCCGTCAACTTGCTGCCGGCGTCGAGCTGCGGCTTGGCGGCGATGTCGCTCGGGCTGCGCAGCAGCCTCACCATTTGACCGAGTTGCGGGCACTTGCTCGTGTCCTTGTCGAGCAACCAGCACGTCGTCACGACCGTGGCGCTCGTCGTGCCGGCAGGGCACTGGGGTACGATGCGGCCGGGATCGATTGGGTTGGGCGCCGAGCTGCTTAAGACCACGCGGCAGTCGGCCTGCACGCCCGCCGTGGCGATGTCCGTGTCGACCAGCTTGTCACCGAGGCAAAGGTTCGACGGCTTCCTGGCGAACGGAGAAGCGATGGCAGTCATCGCTTCGCCGTAGTCCCGCGCGCACGCGCTGAACTTCATCCCGTTGACGCCGAACTCGTCGATGAAGGCCGACTCGCGCAATCCTCCCGTCGCGCCCCAGGCCGCCGCCGTGATGTCGAATCCGGTTACCGGATCGGTGGTGGCGGCGCTCGGACGGTGATCGGGATCGTAACAGACCGGCCAATAGTCGTAGACCGTCGGGTGATCGAGATCGGTGACGTCGGGATTCCGGATGGGGGCGATCTTGTACTCGGCGCTGGCCATGTCGCGCGCGCCGAGTGGCCAGCCGAAAATCCCGGCGACCATGATCTGGTTGTCCGGGTCGACCTTGAGCGACTTGAGCTCGCCGGCCAGACGGTGGATGTCCTTCAAGGGGCTGCAATCCGTCGGCACGGAGGTATCGGTGCCGGTGCTGCTGCCGTCCGTGGCGTTGGGGCAGCTGTCGGTTCGTGCTGCACAGTCGCTGAACGGATGCGTGTACGAGCCCGTGGTCGGATAGTTGGGCCCCGACACCGACAGATCGAGCCCGCCGCAAGCGTGGCTCCGCGTCGCGCAGCGCAGGCTGGCCGATTCGCCGCGCAGCTCGGGTTTGTCGCCGAACATGCCGTCGTTGAGCCCGGCCGAGCAATCATCCTCGTCGGTGAGAAATACCAGGCTGAGGTACGCGTCCGGACGGAGCATGGTCTGTTGCAGCTCGTTGCCGACGCCCTTGGCGGCGAGCCCGAACTCGAACGCCTGCAGCTGGTGCTCGACGCCGCAGCCGAGCGTGCCGAGATTCCCGGCCAGGCAGCCGAACACCGTGCCGATGTCGCCGCTGTAGTTGAGCGGGGCCCCACTCTTGTACTCCAGATACTGCGCGCCGGGCGTCGCCGTGCATGCGGTCGGCGAGCTGAGCATCTGGAAGCGGCCCAGGTCGCCGTAGACGCTGATCGTCCCGTCGGACAGCGTCTTGGGCCCACACGAGCCACTCGCATAGGCACCGGCGGTGCCGAGGTCGCTGTCGAGGATGGCAACCCGCAGATCTGGCAAAGTGCCGTTGTCACGATCCTGGAGCTCGGCAATCAGGCCCGGAAAGGCCGCGTTCAGCTTGGCGACCTTGGGCGCCATCCCTTGAAGAATTGTCGATCATCATCACGAGATCGATCTGGTGTTGGGGCGGGAACGCTACCGCCACCGTCATATCCGTTTCCTGTTCGACGCTCGTTGCCACGCCGCCTGTGGTCGCGGCGCAATGGGCGCCGTTTTCGTGGGCCGCATCGCAAGCGGTCGGCGTGGTCGCGCTGTCAATCCCAAGGAAGTCCTTGCACACACAGAGCTTCTTGCAGCAGAGCGAACCCACCACGAACGGGGTCGCACACGCGAAACCCTTCATGCAGCGCGAGTCGAGCGGATTCGCGGGATCGCGCGGCTCACCGCTGCAATCACTGTCGTCGTTGCACTCGGCCGAGCAAGTGGCGGACGTGGCCGGCGTCGGCGGGCTGACACTCGGCTGCGTGACCGGCTTGAGGCAGAGCCCGGCCGGGCATTCGATCGCCTTCGTATTCGCGACGGTCAGATGCGGCTGCCCGCCGACCGTCAGATCACACGGACGGCCAATCGCATTGGGGTTGATTACGGTCATGTCTGCACCCGGGGCGTCGCCGGCGGTGTTGCCCCCGCCGCCGGAAACGTCCCTGCCACCGCCCGCGGGAGGTCTGACCTTGAGGGGATCGTGGCAGGCGAAACCGAAGACGATGGCAAAACCGAGCAGGGTTCCAAGGAAGCACTCTGCGAGCGGCCACTTCGGTCTACGAGTACGCGCCATGAACGCAGCCTATCACCACCGTGGGCGTGCCAGCGTGCCCGGATGTGAGCACGCCGGCGCGCAAGCGCTGGATGACGGGCCCGTTCGTTCGTTTGTTGGCGACGAACATGGCCTTCGGATTCGGAATCTCGTGCTTCTACCTGCTCTGGCAACGGTGGAACCGCGCTCGCTGGCTCCCCTGGGCGTCGGCTTCGGACTGGCGCACGGCGCGCTGTTCCCGGCGCTGATGGCGCTGCTCTTCGTGGATGCCGAGCCGGCCGGGCGAGCCAGGCTGGCGGGGCTTGCCAACGGGGTGATGAACCTCGGCATGTTGAGCGTCCTCGGCTTCGGCCAGCTGGCCAAGCACCTGGGCTTGTCTGCGGTGTTCGTTTCGAAATAGAGCGAGCGATCGTGCTTCTTGCCCTGCATCGCCAGGACCCGCTGGGTGAGCATCTGTGTTCCTAGTCAAGGTCAAATCTCCGTGGTTTGCCAGCGCGAGTTAGAGCGCAACATGGCGTTGAGGATGGTGAGCAGCTTGTGCATACAAGCGACGATGGCGACCTTCTTGAGCTTTCCTGCGGCGACTAGCCGAGCGTGGAATCTGGCGATGACTGGGTTGAAGCGTATGGCAGCTAGGGTGGCCATGTAGAGGACGTTGCGGACTTCGGTGCGGCCGCCCCAGATGATGCGGCGGCCGCGCAGGGTGCCGCTGTCCCGGTTGAGTGGAGCAACACCGATGAGGGCTGCGATCTGCTTTCGGTTGAGGGTTCCAGTCTCAGGGGCATGGGACAGGATGGTGCGAGAGAGGACGGGGCCAGCTCCTGGAACGCTTTGGATGATGTCGTCCTTGGCTTTCCAGACCGAGGAATTGCCGATGGCCGTGTCGATGTCGTTGTCCACCTCGTCGAGCTGCTTTTCGAGGTAGGAGATGGTCCTGCGGATGGCCCTCTGCACGCGCTTGGAGGGCGGGTCAGCGCCGAGACGGTTTTTCTCGGCAGTGATCATGTCGACCACCTGCCTGCGCCTGGCGAGAAGCGCGGCAAGCTCCTCGGTCTCTGCGTCGACAGGCGGGCGGACGGGTGGCCGTATTCGTTCGGCGAAAAGAGCGATCATGGCGGCGTCCAGGGCATCGGTCTTCGCGAGACAGCCGTTGGCCTTGGCGAAGTCGCGAACTCGTCTGGGGTTGACGACGACAGCGGGCAGGTTGGCAGCGAGGAGCGCCGCAAGCACGCGTCGTTCGAGTCCACCGGTGGCCTCAAGAACGATGAGGGTGACGTTCAGGGCGGCCAACTCTTTGCAAAGGGCGCGCACCGTGTTGTCTTGATTGGGGGTGGACCAGGCTCTTTTGGCCGGCAAGACATGGACGTCGAGCGTGGCCTTGGAGACGTCGATACCTACGAATGTGTCAGCTGTTGGTGTCACGGGCTCCTTTCGCGAAGGACTTCTGCTCTTGGTATGCCCAGCTTTGCGGAGTATGCGGGCTCGAGGCCCTCTCATCTGTTCGGGCTGCTTGTGAAAGTCGACACGACGACCCTCGCTCACCCACGGTCTTTGTGACCTGAGGGGCATCGGTCTGTCGTGCCGTTGAATCTTGTCGTGCTCCTTCGCCTTTGGGGGCGAGCGTAGCCCAGCTTTGCTGGGCGAAGCGAGGGGGGACCGGGGGACTGCGAGCGAGAGCGAGCCAGTCCCCCGTAAGATACAAGGGGGCGGTCCAAGTTCGCAAGGACGGGGACCGTCCCTACCGCGACCTCTCGCCTCACTGCATTCTCGACGTCCTTCGCAGTAGCGTTCTTCGAACATTAAGCACGTTCTTCACGAATGCAGACGGAAGCCGGGATATCAGACGGTAGGTTAGAGGGCTGTCAAAAATCTTTAGAACCTCTCTTGCTTCGTGCATCTGTCCGGTGGAGAACGCCAACCTGGCTTGCAGGAGACACTTGTCCGCTAACAGATTTCGATAGCGCGCCGAGTGAGCCCTCAGATACGACTCATCAGAGCCCCAGACCCGTTGAAGAAGCGCTATTCTAGCCCCAATGTGCTTCATCTCGTCCGCGTCAGTGAGCCGCTGCACATTGTGATTCCCCCAGTCTGCCAGTTCACAATCTAGATACGCTGCCGGCCCGATCTTGGAGAGTCTCGCGAAGCACTCCCAATCCTCCATCAATCGAATGTCCTCCGGGTAACGAAATTGATCCCCAGCAAGTCCTTTGCGAACGAGTACCGAGTCGCTAATCACGCAGCACGCCTCCATTTCTGCGGCGTACATGTCACCGACGTGAACATTGAAGTCGTCGCGGCCATCGGGAAGGCGTGCGAAAGACGAATAGGGAACAGCTGGCCCAAGGATTTCAGTCAACGGGCGAGCCGCGTCCGAACCTACGCGAACTTGGGTCCGCCACTTGGAGAGAATGTCGTGCCAGATCTCGCCCTGGGAAAGCGTAGCAGACAAATTGCTGAAGCAGAAGACCACGGAGGGAAACGCCTCCAATACTTTCCTCTGAAGCTCGAGTTTGTCTGGAACCCAAAGATCGTCAGAGTCAAGGAAAGCCACGAAGGGACATTCAGCCATCCGAATACCGACATGTCGCGCCGCGCCAGGTCCGGAATTCTCGATCTTGATATATCGGATCGCATCACCGAATTGTCCGACCGCAGTCGGGGTGTCATCAATAGAACCATCGTCAATGACCAGAATCTCATCTCCCTGTGTCATGGCCGCGAGCACTGATTTGATGGCCTTCACCACGAGATCGGACCTGTTATAAGTGGGAATCACGACGCTGACGCTGTTGTGCATGCTCCGGCATTCTCCTTGGCTATTGGGCACTTCCAACCACGCATGGCATGAAAAGGGTAACGCAATTTCCTCTAGGGAGCCCTTCCTAGCACGGTGCCTAAGTCAATCGAAGGGGTTCTCTTCGTCTGGGAACCCTTACCACACATCGCGGGGAGGACCCCGGCCCTGCGGCGGGGCGCGCGGCCCACTCGAACAGCTCGGGCATGGCGAAGCCGCGTGGGGCAGGGGCAGGGCGGGCAGCCCCTAGCAAGGCCCTTTGGGCGCGCTCCTCGGCAATTTCTACAGTCTAAGGGGCTGTGGATCGACCGTTGTCTCCTCTTGTGTTGTTGGCCTTCTGGTTGGCGCAGGCGTGGGAGCCGCAATCGGCGCCGCGGCCGGCCACTCTACCATTCTCGATTTCACCAACGAAGGCCGGGCAGGCCCCTGCGTTCGAGAATGAACGCGAGGTATTGGCAGGAGCGAGCGCCCATCGCGGGTTCGGTCCGTCGAAAGCCGCAAAATCCTCGTGGTCGATGCGCAGCGGGACGTCGCTCGCGCCGGCGCGGCAGGGGGCTCCACTGGCCGCGGTGAATGGCCTTGATGTAAGGTGGCATCCTGGGCCCAGGATGATTGCGCCTCACACGCCCCCTACGCCGACCGCATGATGCTCGCCACTCTCCTCGGCGCAGTACTCGTTGCCGCACTCCCCGTGCAGGTCGAGTCCGCGGCCTGTCCGTCGGGCCAAGAGGTCGAACAGGCGCTGGCCTCGATGCTGCCATCGATTTCCGAAACGGTCCGGCCGGACCTGGCGCACGTCTTCAGACGAGGCAACCGGCTGCAAATCATACTGGTTGGAACCGACGCAGTCGTGATCGCCGAGCGCTGGATCGACGACACCGGCGCGTGCGCCGAGCTAGCCGAGTTGATCGCCGTGGTCATTGCAAGCTGGGAGAGCGATGTCCACCCCGAGTTCACGCGCCCCCAGGCGGAGCCCATCCCTGCCGCTCGATCGGAGAAGCCACCCGCCCCGCCGTCCCCGCCGGGGCCCGAAGCCGCCGCCTTCTACGAGGTGGCCGCGGGTCTCGCGCTGTCGTGGTCCGACTCTGCCGCGCTGGCGGGTAACCTGGCCATGGGCTGGTTTCCCCGCGGCTTGGGTCCCGGCCTGTACCTATCGGCGACCGTCGAATCAACGCGCACGCTCGACCTTGCCCCTGGCACCGTCTCGGGCCAAGCGATCTGGCGGCGCTGGATCGGCAGCGCGGAATTCGACTGGCGGCTTCCGCGCGGCGCGTGGGCACTGGACCTGCACGGCGGACTGGCGCTCGCTTGGCTGGCGGCGAACGGCTCCGGATTTGCCCCAAACCACTCGGCGTATTCGTTCTCTCCAGGTGGAGCGGTGGGTGCGCGTCTGTCCCGACAGGCAACGCGCCGCACTTCCGTCTGGGTAGGGTTGGCAGCCAGCTATTGGCCTCGCAAACAGCTCGTGTATGGCCAGCCCGACATGCCACAGCAAGAAATCCCGCACTATCAGGGACTTGCGAGCATCGGTCTGTGCTTCGGAGGATCTCCTTCGGGAAGGTAAGGTTGGCGTGGGGTCGCCGCACATAGAGGGTGTCGTGTCTCAAGTCAGCCTCGCCACCCCCGATGCTCCCCCACCTGAAATGCCGGAGACCAAGGTAGGCTTCGCACTGCCATCGTTCGAATCGGTGTACCGCGCGCACGGGAGAACCGTCGCTCGCTGGGCCATTCGGCTGCTCGGTCCCAGGGCGGACTTCGAAGACGTGGTCCAAGATGTGTTCTTGGTCGTTCGCCGCCGCTTGCCAGAATTTCGAGGGGAAGCCGAGATCACGACGTGGCTCTATGGAATCACCGTGCGTGTCGTCCAGCGCTGTCGCATGCGCGCGCGCTGGTGGTCGTGGGCGACGGGGCGCGGACAGAGTCCCGGCCGCGGGCGCGCGCACAAGTCGATGGTCGCCACGGCCGAATCGCCGAGCGATCCGCATGCGCTCCTCGAATCTCGCGAACGTACGCACATCTTCTACCAACTGCTGGACGAGCTCAGCGAGGCACAGCGCACGACCTTCATCCTGTTCGAGATCGAGGGGCTCTCGGGTGCGCAGATCGCCGAAATCACCGGCACCAAGGTCAACGCCGTGTGGGTTCGCCTGAGTCGCGCGCGGCGCAAGTTCATGGAGCGAATGCGCGCGTGGGAAGAGAGGGAGAAGTCATGAAGCAAGACAGACGGGAAAGGCTGTCGCGCCTCCGCGACCGCCCACCCGGCGGCACGGCTCCCGAGGACCGTGCCGCCGCGTTCATTCGTGGATTGGGTGCCTGCGATGAACCCGACGAATCGCAGTTGGCGCGCATCGAGCGGGGCATTTGGGCGCGTGCTTCTCGTCGCTCGCGCCCCTCCCTCGCGCTGCGTGTGGCCCTGGCGGGCCTCTTCCTCTTCCTGGGCGCAGCGACGGTGAAGGCCTATGAGCTGGCCCGACGTGCGGGCTGGTTCGACCGAATCTACGGTGCCGCCGCGTCGCCCCGAGAGCCCGCCCGGACAGCGGCGGTTGCCCCCTCACGCCCTCCCACGATCATCGACCAAGACGCGGTGGCGAACCAGCCGGCGACCTTGGAGCTAGACCATGCCCCCGAGCCGGAGACTGTGCCGAGCGAGCCGCATCGCAGGCAGGCACGCGCTTCGCACCGCGTGGCCTCGGTCGAGGCACCAGTCTTGGCGCCGGTCCCCACGACTCCGAAATATGATTCGTTCGAGCCGGCGCCGATCGTTCCCGCGACCGGTCGGCCCGTGCAAAGCTTGACCACCAACACTTCGCCAGCCGCACCCGCGCAAGAGATTCACGCCCTCGACCGCGCCATCGCGATGTTGCGCCGAGATCGCGATGCGGCGGCGGCGCTTGCGGCGCTCGACGCCTATCTCGACCGCTACCCGCACGGCGTTCTTCACCGCGAGGCGCGCTTAGCGCGAGTGGATGCCCTCCTCCTCCTCCAGCGCACGGACGAGGCACTGGCCGCGCTCGAGACACTGCCGCTCGACAACGGTCGGCGCTCGACGGAGCTGCAGGTGGTCCGCGCCGAGCTGCGCGCCCGGACGGACTGCGCACGGGCCGACGAGGATTTCAGCCTGGCGCTTGCGCATAGCCCGAACGCCGCGCTGCTGGAAAGAATTCTCTATGGGCGTGGCGCGTGCCGGGCCAAATCGGGAAAGACATCCGGCGCTGTCGAGGACTTGCAGCGCTATCTCGATCGATTCCCGAGTGGCGCTCACGCCGCATGGGCGCGGCAGTGGCTGGACACAATCGGCAAGTCGCCGGTGAAGGGCGGTTAGGTTCGCTGTTGGTCGTCGCACCAATGACCGAACCAAGGAGGCCAACATGACCCGCTACCAAATCTCATTCCTCGCAGGGCTACTTGTCGCAGGGCTTGCCTGCAAGACGGACAGTCTTTTCATGGGTGAGAACCCCGTCGACAGCGGTGACGAAGATTCGGCGTCCGGCACCGGCGGACAGGCGGGCGTCCAAGGCTCAGGCGGAAGCGCGGGCAATTCGGGCCTCGGCGGGACCACCGCAGGCGGAGCCACTTCATCCTCGGGCGGCGCCGGTGGGGCGACAACGACGACCACCTTGCCAACGTCGAAGTGTGGAAATGGCATTCTTGAACCAAGCGAACAGTGCGATGACGGCAACGTCCTGTCCGGCGATGGCTGCGGCAGCAATTGCCGGCTTGAAAACTCCGACCCCTGCCTCGGCCAGCCTGTATCCTGCAGGTCGACTACCGTTTGTGGCAACGGCATCCTGACATCCAATGAAACCTGCGACGACGGCAACACGGTCTCGGGCGACGGCTGCGCCGCCGATTGCCAGTCCATCGAGGGAGGCTGGACCTGCCGGGTCCCGGGCAAGAAGTGCACACCCGTTTGTGGCGATGGGAAGGTCCTGGGAAGCGAAGGCTGCGACGATGGCAACAGCCTCGGCGGCGACGGCTGTTCGAGCACGTGCCAGATCGAGCCGGGTTTCGCCTGTCTGGTGCCAGGGCAACCATGCCAAAGGACCATTTGCGGAAATGGAATCCAAGAAACCGGCGAGCAGTGCGACCTCGGGGCCAAGAACGGGGTGTTCTACGGCGATGGCAAGGGTTGCTCCACGACTTGCACGAAAGAGCCCATCTGCCAGGACAGCACGGGCAAGACCCAGGCCTGCACCACGACGTGCGGCGACGGCAACATCGATGTCGGCGAAGACTGCGACGACGGAAATCAGTTGGACGGCGACGGTTGTTCGTCGGCGTGCAGGCTGGAAGCCGGGTTCACCTGCTCGACGGTGACCGCCCAGGCCTCCTCGTCTTGTCAGTCCGGCGTGGGGCAGTGCCTCGCATTGTCGGTCATCTACCGCGACTTCCAACCCGAGAACGTCGTTTCCGGCGGCCATCCGGATTTCTTCTTCCTGGGCACGAAGGCGGGCAATTCCGCGTCGCCCACGACCATTTGCGTTCCAGACTCGGCCGGGCCTTCCCACGGCAACGACTCGACTGCGCGCTGCTGGGGCATCGTGACCGACACCCTCTCCTACGGCAAACCACAGCCGGGCGCCACCAAGACCTGCGCATGCCAGTTCAGCGATTGGAATATCGGCAATTCGGGCCGCATCCCTGGTGGCTACACCGAGGCCAACAACGACAGTCCTCTCTCCGACGGGAACGGCAGCTACCTCGGCAATTCCCCCGGCACCGTCGTCAACGTGACAGGCAACGCCGGTGTGTCTTCTGGCATTCTCACCGGGTTCACGACGCCCTCGGGCGGCGGCCCAATCTGGAAGGGAACGGTGCCCGCCTACAAAGACGCAAGCAGCTTCAAGCAATGGTTCAACGACGATCCCTCGGTGAACACGACCTTCACCGGGGTGCTCGAAATGCAATCCATCGGCACGAACATCTACCAGTACGCCAGCGCATCGCACCTCGCCCAGGGGGGCTTCTTCCCCCTCGACACCCTGAATCCCAGCCAAGCCACTTTGTGCAACCTGTGGCCCTACTGGAACCGCAGCGACGGCACTCCCATCTGGAGCACCTGCCAGGGCGACCAATACCTCTTCCCACCCCGCATCGTCCCAGGGGATTGCGGAAGCGGAGCGAGCATCGACAGCGGTTGCTGGGTCAGCAATATCACGGGCGTCAAACACGACTCGTACTTCACCGATGAAGCGCGTTCCCACTTCGTCTATGACGGAGCCGCGGGCACTTCGCTCAGCTTCTTCGGCGACGACGATCTCTTCATCTTCATCAACGGCGTTCTGGTTCTCGATCTCGGCGGCGTGCACCAGCAATTGCCCGGCAAGATCACGATCTCCGGCTCGCCGGGCGATGCCACGGTCACGGAAGGCGGCTGTCTCGATGCTGCCGGGAATATCACCGGGACGAGCGCGGGCTCGAGCGCATGCACCCCGGCCAACGCCACGGCCCCGGTTGCCGCGAACTCCGATGACTTCCGCGTTCGCACCGTCAAGCTCGGCCTGGTCACCGGCAAGGTGTACGAGATCGCGATCTTCGGCGCCGACCGGCACCCGCCCGAGTCAAACTACCAGCTCACTCTCAATGGCTACACCACCAAGAGGTCCGTTTGCCAGTCTCGCTGCGGGGATGGCATCGTGACGGGCGGCGAGGAATGCGATTGCGGCGACGGGACGGCCCCGGTGTCCGCTGGTTGCGCGGGGCCCAACGACGACACCACCTATGGCGGTTGCACCACGCAGTGCAAGTTCGGGCCTTTCTGCGGCGACGGCGTCGTGAACGGTCCCGAGGAGTGCGACAATGGCCCAAGCAACGGTGCCAGCTATGGCCAAGACGGATGCACCATCGGCTGCACGAAGGCGCACTTCTGCGGCGACGGCATCGTCGATTCCTCCATGGGTGAGGAGTGCGACAATGGCCCAAGCAACGGTGCCAGCTATGGCCAAGACGGATGCACCATCGGCTGCACGAAGGCGCACTTCTGCGGCGACGGCATCGTCGATTCCTCCATGGGTGAGGAGTGCGACCTCGGCAGCAACAACGGGCAGCCGGGGCAGCCTTGCACCAGCATATGCAGCTACATGTTGCCTCTCTAGTTAGGCCACTTGGCAGCTCTTCGATGCGGTCGCCACGACCATGGCCGTGATCCTGCGTTCGGCGGGTGCTTCACGCTGCGGGTGCTCGCGGCCTGCACGGGCGTGTGCTCCTAGTAAGTGAGGCCGTACCCGAAGGGGTAAAGCGGATCGTAGGTTGCATCCCCCACGTTGATCGGGATCTGCGCCATGGATCGCGGCCAGGTTTGCGGCAGCTTTCCCTTGGGATGAGCGTCTCCGAAGAGGATGTCCGTGACGCCGGCCCCTTCGCTCCCCGGTAGCCACGCCATTACGATGGCGTCGGCGTAGCTCAGGATGGGATCGAGAATCATGGGACGCCCGGCGATGAGCACGACCACGGTCTTGAGCCCCGCGTTCTTCAGCGCCTTGACAACGTTCACGTCGTCGCTTCCAAGGCTAAGGTCGGTCCGGTCGCCCTTGCCCTCGGCATAGGGTGTCTCGCCGATGACGGCCACGCCGATGCTGGCCCCGGTGGTCGTCGAGCCGTTGGCCGAATACACCACCTTGCTTGCGCCCAGGGCGGCCTCCATGGCCGCGCGAACGCTGGTGGCGCCGGGAACGATGTTGCCGCTTCCCCCCTGCCAGGTGATGGTCCAGCCGCCGCACTGGTTGCCCGTGTTGTCGGCGCTCTTGCCGGCCAGCGCGACGGTGGCGGTCTTGGCCAGCGGTAACACGTTGCCGTCGTTCTTGAGAACCACCAACGATTCCTGCACCGCCTGCCGGGCCACCGCTCGGTGCTCGGCCGACCCGACCGTGGACGTGAGCGTGCGGTCGGCCTTGCCGGTCGACTCGAACAGCCCCAGCTCGCACTTCACGGCCACGATGCGCCGGACGGCGTCGTCGATGCGAGATTGCGGAACGTTGCCGCTGCTCACCGCCGTGGCGAGGTAGCCGACCATGGTCGAGACCTTCTGGCCGTACGACATGAACATGTCGACGCCGGCATTCGCACACGCCTCGATCCCGGCCTGGTTGGACAGACCAACCTGGAAGCAGGCATTGAAGTCGGAGACGACGAAGCCACCGAAGCCGAGCTCGCCCTTGAGCACATCGGTGATCATCGCTTTGTTGATGTGCATCTTCGTGCCTTGCCAACTGCTGTAGGAGGGCATGATCGAGCCCACCTTCGCCTTGACCGCCGCGCGGTAGGGTTCGAGGTGAATCGCACGCAAGGTGGCCTCATCTCCGGACGTGTCGCCACCGGTCACGCCGTTGGCCGTGCCGCCGTCGCCGAGGTAGTGCTTGGCGCAAGCCAGGATTCCCGTGGGCGCCCCCGCCGGTGTGAATTGGAGCCCGTCGGTCATGGCCACACCCATGGTGCTGGCGAGATCCGTGGTCTCGCCGAAGGCCTCGTAGGTGCGTCCCCAGCACTCGTCGAGGGCGACCGCGACCACGGGCGAGAAGAAGAAGTCCACGCCGCACCCGCGCCCTTCGTCGGCCGAGGTGCGCGCGATCTGCTCGACCAGGGCGACGTCGCGGGTGGCGCCCAGCCCGATGTTGTGCGGGAAGATCACGGCGCCCTGCACGGTGCTGACGCCGTGGACTTCGTCGGCGCCGTAGAGGAAAGGTATCTTGAGCCGGCTCGCCAGGGCCGCCTGGCGGTAACCGTCGGTCATGTCGGCCCATCCCGTCGCGGAGTTGTCCGAGGGAGCCGAGCCGCCCTGGCTGAAGGCCGAACCGAGCGCGTATTGGGTGACGTCCTGGGTGGTCAAGCCCACTCTCTCCATCTGCAGCATCTGCCCGTACTTCTCGTCGGCGGTCATTTGCGCCACCAAGGCGTCGGCGCGGCTCAAGCATGCCTGGCTGGGGTAGGGTTCGGGGGCAGAGGAGCCGCCCGTGCCGGTGCCGCCGTTGCCGCTGTTGCCACCGCTGCCGCCGCTGCCACCGCTGCCGCCGCTGCCGCCGCTGCCACCGTTGCCGTTGGCGCCACCCGTTGCCATGACCACGCCGCCTGCGCCGGTCCCTCCGTTCCCCGGCGAGGTGCTACCCCCGAGTGCCAAACCACCCGCGCCAGGCGTCGCGCCGCCACTGCCCGCGGTCGCCCCCCCCGTCGTGGTTCCGCCCGTGTTTGCTGACGAACCGCCGGTAGCGACCGTACCGCCTCCGCCGCTGCCATAACCACCGCTTCCGCCAGTGGCCGGACTGCCGCCTGCGCCACCACTTCCGGTTGTCCGGGAGGTGGGCGCGCAGCCGCTAGCTACCCATGCGACGAAACCAATTGCGACGCACAGGCGGCGTCGACCGCCGACTCTGCGCACTGACATCTCTTTGTGGATCACGAAACGCAGTCTACCCGATCACGAGTCACGCCGATCCAGTCAACAACACCGAGGCCGACTCTCTCACGCCGATGGGCGCGCTGGTGGTGCAAGATCTCGTAGGGACGGGGCGCCACAAAAGGAGCCGAGCTGCACACCCACGGAAAATGCGATGCCGGGTGACCATGGTCACGTTTGTGTGCGAGCGAAAGAATTAGACAATTCCTGCCGGCCTCCGGCAATTCTAAGGATGGATTTCTCTCGACGCCTCGGGTGCAGACGGCTAATTTCGACAAGGCGAAGATCGAGAGACCTAATCGGGCCTTTGTATCCCACTTACCTGATGACGCAGGTAAGTAGTCTCACACCAGCATGACGGAATTCGAGCCATCACCCGTACTGCACAGTACGGCATTTCAGGAAACTGCGCGGGCACCAGCTTTCCCGCGCCCGTTCGAGTCACGTTGAGGAGGATCTATGTCGCACCGCAGCTCTCTACGCACCATCGTTGCCGCCCTCTGGATCCTGGGTTCGGCGTGTTCGTCCTCCACCCCGAACGGCGGTGGCTCAGGAGGCACGACTGCGAAGGGCGGCTCGGGCGGTAGCAACTCGGGCGGCAGCCAGTCAGGCGGAACGACAGGTAGTGGCGGCTCTCCGGCCAGCGGCGGAAGCTCCGGCACCACAACCCAACCGCCCAATTGCCCCAACGGGGCGACCTGCGGCGGCGATGTGGTTGGAACCTGGAACGTGACGTCTTCGTGTCTGAATTTGTCGGGTGACATGGACGTTTCGTTGGCCAGTATGGGTTGCTCGACCGTTCCGGTCACCGGCGGATCCCTGCAGGTGAGCGGAACGTGGATCGCCAACGGCGACGGGACGTATACGGACAACACGACCACGACGGGCTCCATCACGTTCCCCTTGAGCGCCTCGTGCCTGACGGTTTCTTCAGTCGACGTGGAGTGCTCCAAGATGGAGGGCGCCGTCACGGCCCTAGGCTGGAAGACGGCCACTTGCTCGAACGATGCGAGCGGCCAGTGCAACTGCACGGCAACAGCCAACCAGCCTGGCGGTATTGGGGTGGTATCCGCCTGGGCGTCGAAGAGCGGCACATATACGACCTCGGGCAGCGGGCTCAATGCCGACGGCTACGTGGATTACTCATACTGCGTTTCCGGAAACACGTTGACCATGACCCCGAAGCCCACGATCCTACCTGTGACAGGCACGGTCGTCCTCCAGAAGAACGGCACCTCGCCGGGTGCGGGCGGCGCGAGCGGCGGGGGCGGGGCCCCTGGCTCTGGTGGTCGGACCGGATCGGGCGGTGCGACGGGCTTCGGCGGCGCACCGGGCTCCGGTGGGAGGACAGGCAGCGGTGGGGCGACGGGCTCGGGCGGCGCGACCGGATCGGGCGGTGCGACCGGCAGCGGGGGCGCGACTGGCAGGGGTGGTGCGACGGGCTCCGGCGGGGCGACCGGTTCAGGCGGCAGCACGGGCAGCGGCGGGACCTCCGGCGCGGGCGGCTCGACGTCGACCGGCACCGGGCCGTGCGACATCTACGCGGCGGCCAGCAACAAGTGCGTCGCGGCGCACAGCACGGTGCGTGCTCTGTTTGGTTCGTACAGCGGACCCCTCTACCAGGTCAAGAAAGCGGATGGGACGACCAAGGACATCGGCGTCTTGAGCCCAGGAGGCTTCGCCGACTCAGCCACGCAAGACACGTTCTGCGCCGGAACGACGTGCACCATCACCAGGGTCTATGACCAGTCCGGGAACGGAAACCTCGTCGCAGCCCAGACCCCAGATACGACCGATATGAATCCGCCGGGCCACTCGGGCATGACAGCCGCGAGCGCGACCAAGGATCCTCTGACCGTCGGCGGTCACAGGGTCTACTCGCTCTATACGAATGCCAGCCAGGCCTATTGGAAAGATGGCTCCAAGTCGGGCATGCCGACTGGCAGCGCTCCGCAGGGGATCTACATGGTGACCAGCAGCACGCACGTCAACACCGGTTGCTGCTACGACTATGGCAATGGCGAGACCAGCCGAACGTATGTTGCGGGCCCCTCGATGGATTCGATCTACTTCGGCAGCTGTACGATCTGGGCCCATGGGACCGGTTCCGGTCCGTGGATCATGGCCGACATGGAAGACGGAATGGTCATAGGCAACAGCAACACCCCCAGCATCACGTACAAGTTCGTCACCGCCATCGAGAAGAATAATGGCACGACGGAGTGGGCGCTAAGGGGCGGCGACGCGACGACCGGGAACTTGAGCACGATCTACAAGGGTGCGCTCCCCGCGGGAAAGAACCCGATGAAGAAGCAAGGGGCTGTCGTTCTCGGCGCCGGCGGAGACTGCTGCTACAGCAACAATAACGCGAGCGCCGGGACCTTCTACGAAGGGGCGATCGTCACCGGCTATCCGTCCGATACGACGGAGGATGCCATCCAAACGAACATCGTCAGTGTGGGTTACGGCAAGTAGATCGACGACGCCCCGGTGGCGCGTTTTGCGGCCGCCATGTCCGCCGGCAACGCGAACAAGCGCGAAAAAGGACGGGAAGTACGGAGGTCATGACTGGAACTAGAAGTGATCCTCGCTGTGGTAGGAGGAAAGCGAGATTCGACTTCGAGCCGCGATGGCCTCGTCCCAAGGAGCAACCTGCCAGTTGTCTTGTCGCTTTTCCGGATATATCCACGGCGGCAATGCAATGAACAGGCTGCGCGCCAACGCATGGACGTACGGTTCGTACATCGCGCGCAAAGCCGCCAGCTTCTCTTCCGCGGCAGATCCTTCGCGCAATCTCAGGTTCCTTTCCGACAACGCCTTCCGTAGTCGCGACAGCTCCGCACCGGACAGCCGGTCGGGCAAAAGCGGATCGTACTCGGTGCTCACCACTTGAGAGAGATCCACGACGGCGTGCCTGGCCATGGCGAAGGTCACCTTGGCCTGCTCGCTCGCAACGCCGTCCAGGCCCACGATGACCAGCGTGGTCGCATCCAGGATGGTGGTCAGCGCCGCCAGCCACGATTGGTTGTTGTGTTGCGAGCGAAAGAAGCTGAGCACGGGATAGGAAAGGTGGCTTTCCAGAACCTCGGCCGACCAGCGCTCCCAGGCGTGAAAGATTCGGTCCAGGCCGTCGTGGGGCGGACACTGGCAGTAGCGCCGCAAGAGCTCGGCGGCGGTGGGCGGAGATCCGGCGCGCGCGTCGAGCAAGGAGATCTCGATTTCGCGACGAGAGAAGGCCGAATAGATCGTCGGCAGGTAGCCGATGACGATGCCCAGGAAGGCAAAGCCCATTCCCGCTTCCAAGACCGCCATGAAACGGGACACACCCGAGTCCGGAATGACGTCGCCGTAGCCGAGAGTGAAGAAGGTCTCGCCACTGTGGTAGAGCAAGAGCCCGAAGCTCGGGCGTGCGTTCGACAAGAGAAGGTGCGCGCCGGTCCCGTATTGCACCAGGGCGAACCCCAGGATGAGGCCGGTTGCCCAGAGCGCGAGGAGAAAAATCAGGGACAGGGGGCCGAAGTAGCCCAGCACCGACTCGCGGCGGGCCTGGGACTTGATCCGCCTTGTCATCGCCGCCCATGGGCCCCAGGTGAGTCGGTAGTACCAGGCGGTTAGTCGGAACAGACCGCGCACGCGCCTGGGCAGAACCACCGTCTCGAGCGCGTCCAACAAGACGGCCAGCAGCACCAACAGCCCGGTGAGTGTGAAGACGATGCGCAGGATCAGCATGAGGTTTGCCGAATGCTAGCAGGCCAAGGAGGCACTCTGTAGTCCCTCACTCTGCGACGACGGGCTCGGGCGAGCGGCGGCGGCCTGGTCGCACGTTCTCGATCAGGAGAACGAAGGGGATCGATGCCAGGAAGATGAGGCCGATGATGGCGAACACCCGTTCGAAGGCCAGCAAGACCGCTTGCCGCATGACCTCGCCGTCGAGCAGGCGTAGGGTTTCGATGCGCGAGGCGAAGCCCATGTGTCCCACGACCAGCGCGTCCGCCGCGCGCAGCCGCGACTCGACCGCGGGACGCACGGAGGTGACGTGGCTGACAAGGTCGGTGCGGGCGATGGCCTGCGAGCGTTCGAACACCACGGCGATGATGGCCGTCCCGACCGAGCCGCCGAGATTGCGGACCAGGTTGTAGAGCCCGGTGGCCGCGCTCATCTTGGGCTTGGGGATCTTCGCCAGCGTGGCGGTGGAAAGGGCCACGAACACCAGCGAGAAACCAAGACCCTGGATGATCTGCGGCATGACCATGTCGCCCAGACTGGAATCGAGGGTGAACGACTTCATGGTCCATGCGGCGTAGCCCCCGATGGCCAGGCCGAGCGCGATCATCAGGCGCGCGCCGAAGCGATTGAACAGCAAGCCCGCGATGGGCATCGCTATCACCATGACCAGGGTGCGCGGCATCAGTTCGATCCCGGATTGCTCGGCCGACAGGCCGCGTAGTTCTTGAAAGAAGAGCGGCAGGATGAAGAGGCTGCCGAAGAGCGACAGGCCGAGCAGGGCGCCGATGAAGGTCCCGGCGGAGAAACAGCGATCCTTGAGGACGGAGAGATCGACGATCGGGTGCTCCGTGGTCAACTCGCGGATCACGAAGGCGATCAGGGAGACCACGGCGACGATCGCCAGCGCGTCGATCTGGTGGCTTGCGAACCAGTCTTCCTGGTCGCCGCGCTCGAGCAGCAGTTGGAAGCACCCGAGCCCGACCGCCAGCAGGGCCAGGCCGGCATAGTCGACCCGCTCGCGGCGAGCCTGCTCCTTTCCGGCCACCAAAAACTCGGGATCGTGGACGAAACGTTGGACCAGCAGTAGGCCGAGCGCGCCGATGGGGAGATTCACGTAGAAGATCCAGGGCCAGGAATGGTTGTCGACGATCCAGCCGCCCAGGGTCGGGCCCAGGGCAGGCCCAATCATCACCGCAAGCCCGAACAGCGACATCGCCGTGGCCTGCTCCTCGATGGGAAAGGTTTCGCGCAGGATGGCCTGCTCGGTCGGCTGCAGTCCGCCAGCCCCCAGCCCCTGCACGATGCGGAAGAAGACGAGCGAGCCGAGCGATCGCGCCGTGCCACAGAAGAACGATCCGATCAGGAACAGCAGCATGCACGATTGGTACACGTTCTTACGGCCGAAACGCCGTCCCAACCAGGCGACGATGGGCATGACGATGACGTTGGCGATGATGTAACCGGTCGAGACCCAGGTGATCTCGTCGACCGACGCGCCCAGGGCACCGCGCATGTGGGGGATGGCCACGTTGACGATCGACATGTCGATCGCCCCCATCAGGGTGCCGAAGGTGATCGAGACTGTGATCACCCACTTGTTGGTCGCCGGCCGGCTGGCTTGTGTCACGGAGACCCGAGTCTAGTCTGCGCTTCCACGGGCGTCGACCCGCGCGCACCCTTGGCCAATGACTCGCCAATCTAGATCTTGCCGTCCTCGGAAAGCAGGGCGGCCAGGGCGGGCTTGTCGCCGCCTGCGGGCAACTTGGCCAGCGCGCGCAGGTGCTCCACCAGGAAGTCGCGGTTGTCTTGCACCGCCAGATCCTGCATCTCCAGGGCGCCGATGCGATCCTCAGGGGTAAAGGCGCTCGCCACCTTCTCCATGGACAGCTTGTGCGGGCTATAGGCCATGTGTTCGGCTTTGGTATCCACGACCGTGTAGTCGTCGCCGCGACGAAGCTCGAGTGTGACCTGGCCGGTGATGCTGGGGGCCACCCATCCGGTGAGCGCGGTCTTGAGCATCATGGCCTCGGGATCGAACCACTTGCCTTCGTACAGCAGGCGGCCGAGCCGCCGGCCCAGCGTGAAGTACAGGTCCGAGGTGTCCTCGTTGTGCACGGCGGACAGCAACCGCTCGTACGCCAGGTGCAGCAGGGCCATGCCGGGGGCCTCGTAGATGCCGCGGCTCTTGGCATTGATGACCCGGTTCTCGATCTGGTCGCTCATGCCGAAGCCGTGGCGGCCGCCGATGACGTTGCACTGGAGGAACAATTCGAACTGGCTGGCGAAGCGTTTGCCGTCGATGGAAGTGGGCAGGCCTTGTTCGAAGCCAAGCGTGATTTCCTCGCTGGCGATGGCCACCTCCGGTTTCCAGAAGGCCACGCCCATGATGGGATTCACGATGCGCATGCCCTTGTCGAGGTACTCGAGATCCTTGGCCTCGTGGGTGGCGCCCAGGCAGTTGGCGTCGGTGCTGTAGGCCTTCTCCACGCTGGCTCGGTAGGGCATGCCGAGAGATTCCAGGTACTCGCTCATCTCTTTGCGGCCGCCGAAGCGATCCACGAAGACCTGGTCGAGCCACGGCTTGTAGATGGTGAGCGAGGGGTTGGTCAGCACGCCATAGCGATAGAAGCGCTGGATGTCGTTGCCCTTGTGCGTGCTGCCGTCGCTGAAGATGTTCACGCCGTCCTGTTGCATGGCGCGCACGATGGCCGTGGCGGTGACGGCACGTCCGAGGGGCGTGGTGTTGTAGTACTTGCGTCCCGCCGTCCCGAGGTGAAAGGCGCCGCACTGGATGGCGATGAGCCCCTCCCGCACGAGCGCATCCCGGCAGTCGACCAGGCGCGCGGACTTGGCGCCGTGACCTAGCGCCGTGGGGGGAACGTCCGAGGGATCGGCTTCGTCAGGCTGGGCCAGGTTGGCGGTGTAGGCGTATACGTCGAGCCCGTTGCGCGCGAACCACGCCACGGCGCAGCGGGTGTCGAGTCCTCCGGAATAGGCGATGCCGATACGCGAACCCTTGGGCGGAAGACTGCGGTGAATGCGACTCATGGACAAGCGCATAGCATGGGACGCGGTCGTGGTGCCAGGGATCGTCGCGATTTTGATGGACTCCATCCACCCATGCCCGCTGCTTCGTCGGGGCGCTATTGCGTGATGGCCTTTACGAGCGGCGGGGTGATGCGGTCGGCGCGATAGACGCCAAAGGTGGAGGGAAGGCGGAATTCCCACACGACCTTGCCATCGGCTTTGGTCACCTCGAAGACGCGGGCATCGCCGTCATTCGCGCTCAACGAGCCCGCGGTGATCAGCACGTTGCCGTTGGCAAGCCGATCGGCGTCGCCGAAGTAGGACGTGTACCAGTTGTTCTTGTACCAGGAGTCGACGTTGAAGTTGCCCGGGAACTCCCACTCGAGCGTCGCGGTCTTCGCGTTCTCGTCGACCTTGTACTCCACCGCGCGGGAGTGGTACGTGGTTGTCGAGCCGCCCGGGAGCCCGGACGTCGAGTAGCCGCCGTTGTCGAAGAACAGGATCGTGCCGTCGTCGTGGATCTCGGGATCGTGGGTATCGCTGTACTGCGATGACGTGGGTGAGAACGTGATGGTGCCGGTCGCCCCGCCGTGGCTGGCGGCCATGTGCCAGATGAGCGCGCTCGGGTTCTTGTAGCTGGTCTTGACGAGCCCCATCCAGCGACAGTTTGCGTACACCACATCCTTGGCGATATCGACGCTGATGAAATTGCCGTGGCACCAGTCGCCCGATGCCCCCGAGGGCATGGGCACGAGCTTGGCATAGTCCAAAGACCACACCACCTTGCCGCTGGCATCAATCTCCTCGAACACAGGCGACTGGTTCCCGCCGAAACCGCTGCCCCCGGTGGTCACCCAGCGGTTGACGACGTGGTCGCCGTTCGAGAGCTTGATGGAGTCATGGGTCAGCTGTCCGGTGCCGCCGCACAGTGGGTCCTTGCACTCCCACAGGGTGTTGCCCGCGAAGTCGACCTCGCGCGGCGACTCGCCGGCACCGCTGGACTGGCCCGCGACCGGGCCGATGAACACGCCCTTGTCGGTCAGATAGGTGGCGATGGCGCCGCCAAAGTCATGGGTCGTGCCGTCGATGTAGTACCAGACCGGTTGGCCGGTGGCATCGTAGATCACGGCCGCAGCCGGGTAGTTGGATATCGGTGCGGTGGCGCTACTGCCCAGGACGATGTTCATGAGCGTCCAGCCGGGTTGCGAATTGCTCATGTCGTTGATGGTGACATCGGCGGCGGGAATCTGGGACGGCAAGCTGCCCGCGGTGAAGTTGCCGGTCGCGCTCCCGGTGCTGCCGCCGGCCGAGGACATGGCCTTGATCTGGTAGGACTTGCCGGCGTACATCCCGATGGTGAGGACCTTGTGGCTCGTGACCTGCGTCGAGTCCGAGATCGCCCATTCGTACTTCCCCTGGCCGAACTGCACCACCGAATCTGCGGCCTTGTCGGTCGTCCAGCTCACGAAGGCGGAAAGCGCGTTCTTGGGGTTCGGATCGATGCTGAGGCCGGTGATGGACAAAGTGCCGGTCGTTCCCCCGGAACCCGTCTGACCGCCCGCCCCCTCGCTGCCGCCCGTCAGCGTGCCGCCGCTGCCGCTGCTACTCGTACCGCCGCCGGCACCGCCGCTGGCATGGCTCCCGCCTGCGCCGCCTTGGCCGGTGCCGCCCGACCCGCCCTTTCCCGCAGAACCGCCTGCGCCGCCCCCGCCACCCGCCCCGCCTGCGCCGCCAGTGCCCCCCGGTCCACCGGCGCTCGAATCCACCTGAGCCACCTGCCCCGCTCGAGAATCGAGGCGCCGGCCCCGCCGGTGCTGCTCTTCCCGACGGAGCCACCTCCGCCAGCCCCACCCGAGGCCGAACCGCCCGAGCCACCAGAGCTGATGCCGCCGGAGCCGCCGCTACCTGAACCGCGGCTGCCGCCCGAACCGCTCGCCACCTTTGCTGCCGGCGTACAGCCTCCGGCTGCCCAAAGGAGCGCGAAGAGGGTAGTGAAGAAACGCGAGTCTTCAGGAACATGCGGCATGAATGGCTCTCAGGGCTGGGAAGGGTGAAACCTGTCTGGATTGCTAAGCCAGAGCGACGCGCCAACGCGATCGCCACTCCCATCATAGTGGGCGAAACAAGGCTGCGCTTCATCAAAGCTTCGTCGACAAGAGGACGTCTTTGCTCCTGGCAGCGCACAGAAAGACCATCTAACGAGGCGAATCAAGGCCGGCGCACCATGTTTTCGGCGAGACCGATAGCTAGTCTGGGTGCCACTGACCAGTGGCTACCTCCCGCATGCCTGGGCTGGTAGCCAGCGGGCATCCCGCACCAAACCGAGGTCGATCCTCGCTGCAGGGGCGGGAAGCACGTATCCTTCCCGGGCAGAGCTTTCGGCCGCCTGGCTCGGAGGGATGCCGTTCGCCGGGGCTCGCTGGGCGGCCAGGATCAGCAGGTACGCCCCGCCTGGGCTCCACATTGGCCTTTGGCCCTTGCCCAAGGAGGCCATGCCTCGCGCTTGGAAGTCATACACGCGCAGATCACTCGCGCCGTCTTGCATCGCGAGGAAACGTCCCGATGGCGACCAGTCGAACCACACCGACCCCGGGGCAGTGGCGATCGCCAACTGCTCAGGGCGGGCTCGTGCGTGCAGCTCGGAAAGCGCAGGGTAACGACCGCCTTCGACGCCCACTACGTCGACGAAGAATCCCCCCGGGTTCTGCTGGCCCGGTACGTGCCCTGGGTGAGGAAAGGCGAGCCACCGCCCATCGGGTGACCAGCGCACGCCGCGGTCGTCCGCGACGCCCATGCAGAACCTCCCCACGATGGAGTGCGTGACCCCGCCTCGGCGGCTGAGGAGTACCGTGCAGTGACTGCGGCCGACCGTGCTTCGTTGTACTGGGGACCAGGCAACCGCCCCGCCGACTGGAGCCGGAATCTGAGCCGAGCCAGGGCCATCGATAGTGGTAATGCCGGACTCGCGATCCCAGCGGGCGCGCAGCGAGGTCCAATGCACGGCCGGTGCCCCGCTTCCCTCGCTGGCGGTGCGCGTGGCCCGCAGATGCTTGCCATCGGCCTCCCAGAGGGGATCCACGAGCGCGCCAAGCTCCGTGACCTTGCCAGTGGCCAGCTCAAGCACGTAACTCATTGCCGGGACCAAGCCCGCGCCTCCGGTCCGCGGCTGGACCTCGTACGCAAGCGCTGTGGCGTCGGGCGAAAAGCGCGCGGTCCGCACGCCCCTGGCGAGCCAGCGCGGACCGCCCTGCTGTGCCAGCAGCACAAGCTCGTCGCCTGAGCTCTGGTCCGCGTCGTCGGAACCGGCCGCCCGTCCGGCAATCATTGGCCCTCCTTGCCAACTGACATCCAGGATTCGTCCGAAGACCACGCCGGGGAAAATCGGGCGCACATGTGTGCGCTCGGGTAGGCACACGAGCCTCGCCATCCCGTCCTTGTCCACCAACAGCAGCGCCGCCGTCTCGGCACTCACGTCTGGCCCGGGCTTCCAGTCGACGGCCGGCGCCACGGGGCTACGTGCGTGGCAAGCGCCCAGCATCAGGGCAACCACAAGAGTGGAGTAGCGTAGAGGTGAGGAGCCAAGGCTCATGGAAGGAGGAACCGTTCCCGTCGTCGCGGCTGTGCAAGCCGAGCAATGGCGCTCTATGCGCACCCTCCCGGCGGACACGACGGGTTGCACTCGACGATGATTCCCTGGGTAGCTGTGCCGCGCAGCGAGCATGTGCCGGTGCATGCGCCCAGGCAGCTACACGAGATCGGGCCGGCGCCGCACGAATTCTGCACACATTGAGCTATCGGGAAGCCACTGGCGATTGCCACGCACACCGTGCCGGCCGCGCACGTCGCACTGACGGTGCCGCTTTGGCAAAGGTAGCTCTGGCACGCGTCGACGGTCACCGACCACGCGCCTTGTGCGCAGGCCGCGACCGTACGACCGGCGCCCGCGCAGTCCTCGTAGAAGCACTGCAAGGACCCGTCGCAGGGATTGCGGTCCCGGGGCGGTAAGCTCGGACAGGGCGTGACGGCTGGCCCGTCGACCCCGCCGGCGCTGGACACGTCTCCGGCCGGGTTCCCATCAACCCCACTGTCGAAGCGGGCCACGTCGCTTACCAAGCTCGCATCCACGCCGCCGTCGACGCTTGCGGTGCTCCCGCCGAATCCCGTGGTCGCCCCACCCGTTCCTTCCAGGGTACCGCCCATGCCGGAACGCCCACCCGCGCCGGCGCTACCGCCGACACCCGCGGCGCCGGTGCCACCCGTGCCCACGCCGCTGCCGCCGCTGCCAATCGCCGTCGTGCCACCGGTATCGCCGCTTCCCCCACCCGCGCCGGACGAGCCGTCGAGCGCCGGCACGGACCCATCGTGTGAATTTGCGCTCCTCGATTCGCCGCAGCCGAGTGGCAGCGTCAGGGTTGCGAAGAGCATGGTGAGCAGAAGCGATGGCGATGATTTCATGGTCGGGGTGTAAGCTAACCACGACCCGCGTGGCTTGTCTCATCGGAGCCGAGATGGTCATCACGGCACGGTGCGACGCACAGTTGCATTTGGATGCCGAGAAGGGCACCGAGGCCGCCGCGGCCACCGGCGTGGTCCTTGGCACCACTAGCCTCCCCGTCGGGCTCGACGTGTACGTCAATCGTCCCTTCCTCTACTTCCTGCGCGACCAACCCACGGGCACCATCTTGTTCATGGGCCGGGTCGTGGATCCGACGAAGAGCTAGCGTCGATCGCCTGGGCGCGGCGGGCGGGATCGATGCCAGTGCGGGCAGCCAGCACCGCGGCAAGGCTGATGTCGGCGCAGAATGGGGACGGTCCGCCTAGCCCAACATCGGACGAGCAGGCGGTCAGCCCTCGATCGTGCAGATCGAGATGGTTCCGACCTCGATCTCCTGGGGGTCGGACCAACTGCTGCTGGCCTCCCAACGCGTGCGTACACCAGCCAGCCGGCCGACAATTCGCAGCTGGCAACTGGCCGTGAAGCGCTTGAGCTGCTCGCGCGGCTTGTCGGGGAGATCGGACTGGTAGCGGGCGCGAATCGCAGGTTCGAAGAAGAGACCCGGGATCAGGTAGAGATGGCGATCCAATGTGTAGACGGGTTGAAGCCGGTTTCGTTCGTCGCCCGGCCAACGGGCGTGCTCGTTCGTGAATCCACAATGGAAGCGCTGGATGCTCTCTGGCGATGCGCAATCCAGGTCGGCAAGGTCCGCCGTGACCAGCGTGATTTCCGCAGTGGGGACGAGACGGTAGACCGTGACCTTTTCGGGCGGAACGCTGGCGAAGGAGAAGGGCAACGGCCCCCAAACCGAGGCGTAGAAACCGGCACCGACTTCTCTGCTGAACGTGGTAATCCATCGGGGCCCGGCGATGGACAACTCTTCCCGTGAGTCGATTTGCGAACCGGGCGGCGATTCTACGTTTGTGTTGTTCACGGGATTAGCCAGGAGGTCGCCCGGTTGGGGCCGCAAGTGCCCATGGATGACCGCCTTGGCGTTCTGTCCAAGGCCCTGGAGATAGTACTGAAAGCCCCAATGCCCACCAAACCACAGCGTCGCGGGTTTCGGCCCCAAACGGGCGTAGCTTTGGCGGGCGCTCTCACGCACGGCTTGGGCCAACCGGAAATCACCTGTTGCTACACACAGCGCGAGGGCCGCGCCCGCCAGCCAGGAGAGCCGCACGCCCCAACGGCGCAGAGGACGGTCGGCCGAGCCGGCCTGGGATAGGCGCCTCGCCAGCAGAATGCCGACGGCGGGAGCCATGGGCAGGATCGACCGCGCGTTGACGGTCCAGTTCACCAGGCCCGCAAAGAGGAATACTCCGATGATCCACAAACCCAGCAGGCACGAGGGGGCGTCACGCCAGCGCCACGCGGCTTTGGCAGCCAGCGCCAAGACGCCGGCTCCACCGATCGCCCAGAAAAGTAATTGCATCTCGAGCAACCGTCGCGAGGCCCCCGCCTCGCCGAGCGGCAACAGCGCATGACCCTTGCCAATAGCGATCGCGGCAAGGACTCCAAGCAGGAGAAACCCGCCTAGCACGCGAGGCCGCCACAGCCAGCACATGAGCATGGTTGCGACCGCCAGGCAGCCACCTGTGAACGCCAGAGCCGTCAGTACGGTGGCAATCATGGAGGACCATTCCCTGGTGCGCGCCGTGACCGCGTAGGCACCTGCATCCGACAGCAAGCCTTTGCCGTAGAGTGCGTAGCCGGCCCAATGGTAGGCGGCCAGCGCCGCAACGGGGATCAGAAGCCAGCCCGCCCAGCGTCCCAAGCGGCGCCTGAGGACAAGGCTGTAGACTAACAGCAGAGGAACCAGGCAGATGCCAAAATACTTCGTGAGCGCGGCCAGCGCGACCAGTAGGGCCGCGCCCGCAAGGCGCCCGGAACAGGTTTTCTCCAGGCCCTCGCTCCACAGCACGACGGCCCATACCCAGAACGCCAGTAGCAAGGTGTCGCACATCACGGTGGTGGCGGAAACCACATAGACAGGCGTGAACAAGGTCGCACACGCTGCCAGGAGCGGCTGTCGACACCAGCGGCGAGCCAGACGAAACGTTCCCAGAATCGCGGCCAGGGCGGGCAGCAAGAAGGCGGAGTGCAGGGCCATCTCGCTCCAGCCCAGTATGGCCGCCGCCCCGGCCAGAAAGTAGCAGGCCAGCGGCGGGTTCTTGCTGACCTCCCACATGGGCTCCTCGTAGCCATACCAGTTCAAGTCGAATCCGTAGGGATTGGCCGGGTGGGCTTGGATCTGATGGGCCGCCCACAGGAATAGCGGGTCGTCGATGTTGAACGACTTGGTGAGGAACGGCCCAAGCGTTGCCAACAGCGCCAGAGTCAATAGCAGCCGTGGCCTGGACGCGAGCGAAGCAAGCGCTTTCTTGGGCCATCCCCCAGCACCCCACAGTTCTTGCGCCATGGCGCCGTTCATACTACGCCCCTCCTAGGAGTGGGTGAGGATGGTGACACCGTATCGAGAATGCCGTCGGGAAGAGGTAGCGGCTCGTGACCGCGCTCACTAGTGGGACGCGGTCGTGGTGCCAGGGATCGTGATTCCGTGATCTGAGAGATGGAAACCCTGGGAGGGTTTCCAAACCTTCCCGCGACGGTTCGCGCCGAGCGAAGCTCGGCGGCTCCCACGCGACTGAGATGGAAACCCTGGGAGGGTTTCCAAACCTTCCCGCGACGGTTCGCGCCGAGCGAAGCTCGGCGGCTCCCACGCGACTGAGATGGAAACCCTGGGAGGGTTAGCTCCGCACTCGGCACCCGCCACCCGCCCAGCCGCCCCCTCGCTGCGCTCGGCCTCGCCAAACCTTCCCGCGACGGTTCGCGCCGAGCGAAGCTCGGCGGCTCCCACGCGACTGACATGGAAACCCTGGGAGGGTTAGCTCCGCACTCGGCACCCGCCACCCGCCCAGCCGCCCCCTCGCTGCGCTCGGCCTCGCCAAACCTTCCCGCGACGGTTCGCGCCGAGCAAAGCTCAGCGGCTCCCACGCGACTACCCGCGTTCGGTCGTCGCCAGGATGAGCGCAACACCGCGATCGAAGGTATCCGGCGGCGCAAGTAGGCTGACCACCAGGGTGGCGCCCATCTGCAGGTCGAAGAAATAGCCCGGTTGCACCAGCACGCCGCTTTCGCCAAGCAGGCGTAGCGCCCACTCCTCGTCGCTCATGATCTCGGGCACGCGCAGGATGGCGGACCAGCCCGCCTCGGCCGGCAGCAGGGTGCAGGGTGAATCGCGTCCGATGCCATCTTCCAGCGCCCGCCGATTGCGCAGCACACGCTCGGCGATGGCCTGGCGGATATCCGCACCTATCTGCAGCAGCCTGGGCAGCGCCAGTTGCACGGGCGTGCTCACCGACAAATAGGTATCCGCCACCAGTTCCAAATTGGCGAGCGCGGTCTCGACCAGATCGCGCGGGCCGCTGGCCGCGATCCAGCCCAGCTTCATCTGCGGCAGCCCGCTCGACTTGGACAGGCCGCCGAGCGAGAAGGTCAGGGCCGGACCTGGCCGGCCGGCCAGCGCGAGCACGGCATCGGGGGCGGGATCGAGGGGGAAGTCGGCGAAGACCTCGTCGGCGATCAGCGCCAGTCCTTGTGCGGCCGCCAGCGCCGCGAGGCGTTCGCTGTCCTCTGCGCCGAGATAGGATCCGGTCGGATTGTTGGGGCTGACCACGACGATGGTGGCCACGTCGGCAAAATCCAGGCTTTGGAAGTCGATATGCCAGCGCCCATCGAAGGCCAGGCGGTAGGGCCGCGGTACCAGTCCTTCGAGGCCGGCCAGGTAGTCGAACAGCGGATAGCTCGGTTCGGGGACCAGCACGGCCTGCCCGGGATCGCCGAGCAGTTTGAACAGCAGGGCGTAGGATTCGCTGGAGCTGGCGGTGAGTAGAATGCTGCCGGGATCGACGCAGGCGCCGCGCCGGGTGTAGTCCGCGGCCACGGCGGAGCGCGCCTGCATGAGACCGCGTGGAGAGGGTTGATAGATCGCGCCGGCGGGGTCCGCCAGGGCTTGCGCGATGGCCGCGCGCGGGTAGGGCAGCTCGGCCTGCGTGGGATTGGAAAGGGTGAGGTCCAGGATGGAAAGCCCGCTCGCCCGGCGCTCGGCCTCGGCGCGCGCCAGGCGGTTTTCCCGCGCGCCCCACGGTAGCCGCCGCGAGAACCTGACGCGCGGGTCCGGGCTCACAGGAGCCCCAGATCCTCGGCGCGCACGAAGCCATCGAGCCCATTGGCCAGTCGTACGCGCACCCAGTCCTGATCGCGATCGAGCACGCGCACCCGTAGGCCACCGTGCACCTGGAAGGTGGTGCGGAAGCTGCTGTCCGCGCCTTCCTTCACGGCCACAGTGTCCGGCAGCACGACGGCGAAGGGGATCTGGTCGAGGCTCATGCGGCCGAGCAAGAGCAAGCCGGCCAAGAGCGCCGTCGTGCCCAGCACGGCGGAAGCGGTGGAAACGGCGAGGCGCGAATCCGTGGCCATGCGCCGGCGCACGAACAGGAGGGTGAAGCAACCGAGGTACAGGCCGCAAAACAACCACACCTCGGTCGAGGGGCTGAAGTAAGTCACGATGCGGCTCCACAGCGGCTCGCGCTCGGCGCCTTCCAACTTGTCGTGGGTGCGCTGATCGGCCAACTTGCGCGCTTGATTCAGATTGAAGCGCGCGTCCTCGTCGTCGGGCGCGACCACCAGCGCGCGTTCGAAGGCCCAGATGGCGTGGCCAAGTCGTCCTTGACGGAAGTAGGTGACGCCCATGTTGTAGTACAGATCGGCGGAAACTACGTGCTGCTTGTCGAGTTGCTCGTAGGCCGCCGCCGCCGCCGCGTAGTCGCCGCGCAAATAGGCTTGGTTGCCGCGTTTCCAGGCCTGGTCGAGGAAATCGGCGCGGGCCATGGGAGCGTACGCGAGGGTGGCGGCGGAGAGGGCCGCGCAGAGCGCGGCGGTGCTGGCGGCAAGGCGCCACCTCATGCCGGACCTCCGTCGCTCGCGTGCAGCTTCTCGAAAGCCTCGATAATCTCGCTGGCGCGGTCGATGGCGTGGCTCGCTTCTTCGCGGTCGATGCTGCCCGGGGCGAAGCGGGCGCGGTCGCAGGTGTCGAGGGCGGCCACGGTGCTCTCCGTCAAGCCCGGCCCGGCGTCGATGTTTGCCAACACCCCGCGCAGCTCGTCACGCGACATGCCGGCCACCGGCCGGCCGACCTTGCCGGTCAAGAACTCGGTCAGCACGCGTTCGATCTCGCCCAGCGAGGCGGCCATGCGACCCTCGTGCAAGTGCGCGGTGGCGGTGCGCAGGCGGCGGTCGGCCGAACGGCGCAGCTTGCGCCGCCTCTTGCCTTCGGTCTCGCGGCCGAGCCGGGCGCGCGCGACGCCGAGCAGGCTAACCAGGCCGAATAGCAGCGGGGGCGCGATGGCGACCCCGAGGAGCGCCGGCGAGTGGTAGAGCGCGGAGCCGATATCGCGGCGTAGCGACGGGCGGACGCGCAGGGGTCGCACGTCGATGGCGAGCAGGTTCTCGCTGCCCGAGGAAGACGGCGCCGCGCCCTGCGCGGGGGCCTGCGAGTCCTGCGCTACGGCAGCCTGCCCTGTGACCTGGAGCTGGATAGGGTCGGTTTTCACGGTCTCGTAGGCTGCCTTGTGGGTGTCGAAGTAACTGAAGGAAAAGGCGGGAATCGTGGTCTGGCCCGGCCTGTCGGGAAGCAGCAGATATTCCGCGGTCTTGCTGCCCCCGACGACGTCGCCGCGATTCATCTGCACGCTGACCTTGGGCTCGTAGATCTTCCAGCCATCGAGGTGGGGTAGGGCGGGTAGGGGAATCTTGCGCAGGTTACCCTGGCCGTCGAGGCGCAGCTTGAGCGTGACGGCATCGCCGACCTGAACGTGATCGCGGTCGACCTCGGCGGCAATCGTGAAGCGCCCGACCGCCGAGGGATCGAAGCCCGCCGGCGCGCCCGGCGGCAAGGGCAAGATCTCGAGGGTGAGGGGGTCGGCCTTGAGGTGCTCGCTACGCACGGTGGCGCCGAAGAAGTCGACGCGCGAGATGTCGGCCTCCAGGGGGGTGACGGTGTACTTGCCTGGTTTGAGGCCGAACAAGGCCTTGCGCATGAGAGGGGCGAACAAGTACGTCCGGCCGTCGAGCACTTGCTCCGACAGACTGAGGCCGTTCTGGTTTTGCGGCACCTCCAAATCCTCCACCCAGAAGCCATCCGCGCGCGGCTCCTTGGTCGGAGCGTAGTTGTTCTGGCGCTCGGTCAGGTACATTTGCCATTCGACCGTGATCTGCTCGCCGACGTAGGCTCGGGTCTTGCTCGCGACCGCACGCAGGAAATTGCGCCGGCCAGCCGGCTTGGCGGGCTCCGGCGCGGGTTCGGGCTCGGGTTCGGGCTCGAGGTCCGGGAAGAAGAAGCTCGACCCGGGGAAGCCCGGGATGCCGCGCGGAGCAGGTTGCCGTGGTTGCGGCGCCGGCGGTGCCTGCCCGCTGTCGACCACGGTGACGGTGACCTTGTCGGTGTGGAGGTCTCGGCCGTCGACCCGCGCGCTGGCCGCACCGATGGTCACCTTGCCCTTCTGAAGCGGGATGAGCTGGTAGTGCCACGTGTACGTCTGGCGCATGAAGCTGCCGCTGCCGCCCATCTGGATCTGCGTCGACTGGCTGGGCTGCTGGGCCACGACACGAAAGCCGCGGAAGTCGGGTGGTCGGTAGCTCTCCATATGGGCGTTGTCGAGCGAGAGCGTGACGTCGAAGGGGAAGGCTTCGCCCACGCCGACCGGGTTGCGACCTGCGCGCGACGAAAACGACGTTCCTTGACCGAACGCCGTGGCGGTGAATAGCAGGGTGCCCGCAGCAAGGAGACAGGTCAGCGCGCGCATGGCATTCTTCGCCCCCTCGTCTACCAGTCTTTGGCCGGCGGTGCACGGCGGACGGCGCGCAGGCGCGCGCGCATCTTCTCGAGGTCTTTGGGGTTGCTTTCCAGGTTGTTGAGCACGGCATCGATCTCGCGCATATCGGGCGTCTTGTCATCTTTCGCCGGCTTTGGCGGCTGGGGCTTCTCCCCCTGCTGGTCTTTCTGCTGCTGTGGCTGCTGCTGCTCTTTCTTCTCGTTCTGCTTTTCCTGGTCCTTCTTGTCCTGGTCCTTCTTTTCCTGGTCCTGCTTTTCCTTCTTGTCTTGGTCCTTCTTCTCGTTCTGTTTATCCTGGTTCTTCTTGTCTTGATCCTGCTGGTCCTTCTTGTTCTGGTTCTTCTTGTCCTGATCCTTCTTCTTCTCGTCCTCTTCCTTCTTCTTTTGCAGGGTCAGCTCCAGGTTCCATTTGGCGCGTCCGTTCGACGGGTCGAGCGCAAGCGCGTGGCGGTAGGCGGCGATGGCCTCGTCGTACTTGGCGTTCTTGAAGTAGCTGTTGCCGAGATTGTAGAAGGCGGACGCCTTGAGGCCGGGCAGCGTGGTCTGCGTGGCGCGCAGGAACTCGGCGCACGCCTCCTCGTATCGCGACAGGGCGAAAAGGGCATTGCCGCGGTTGAAATGCGCGCCCGGATTGTTCGGCAGCTCGGACACCGCCTTGTTATAGTCGGCCAGCGCCTCCTCGGGCTTGCCGCTCTTCATGCTGGCATTGCCGCGTTCGACCGCGCGGTTGTTGCGCTCGATGGGGTTCCACGCGCCGAGAAAGGGCACGAACAGGGCCAGCAGCGCGGCGGCTCGCAGGCCTTCCACGTGGTTGCGCGTGCGCCTGCGCTCGCCCATGCAGGCCTCGATAAGCAGCAGCAGCAGGGCGGGCGCGAGCAGGTACTCGAAGACCTCGTCATACTGCTTGACCAGTCGAGTATCGCTTTCCGTTCGCTTGAGCCCGGCCAGGGCGGCCTCGATGGCATCTACCCCGAAATGATGGGCGTCGGCCCGCAAGTATCCGCCGCCGGTCCTGGCGGCGATCTTGGATAGCAGATCTTCGTCGAGTCGCGAGGTGACGTACTTGCCTTCGCGATCCTTGAGGTAGCCCTCGGTCTTGTCGTCCTGGCCGACTTCCGGGACCAACTCGCCCGAGCGCGATCCGATGCCCACGGCAAAGATCTTGATACCCAGCTTGGCAGCTTGGTCCGCCGCTTCGAGGGGCTGGCTCTCGTTGTCCTCGCCGTCGGTGAGCAGCAGGATGACCTGGTCGCGCGTCTTGCCGCCCTCGGCGCGCAGGCGCGACAGCATGTCGATGCCGCTCATCAGCGCGCGTCCGATCGCGGTGCCGCCCACGGGCATGTCCGAGGGCGAGAGATCGCGCCAGAACAGTTTCACGGCGTCGTAGTCGGTGGTGGGCGGGTAGGTGAGGGTCTCGCCCGCGAAGGCGACCAGACCCACACGGTCGCCGGAGAGGTGATCCATGAGCTCTTCCAGCTCGCGCTTGGCGCGTTCCAAGCGCGAGGGGTAGATGTCCTTGGCCAGCATCGACTTGGAAAAGTCGAGCGCGACCACCAGGTCGAGTCCACGCTGTTTCTCCAAGCGCGCGCGCCCGCCCGCCTGCGGTCGCGCCAGGGCCAGCCCCATCAGTCCGATGGCCAGGCAAAGCAGCGCGGCGCGAGTCACCTTGCGCGCCATCGAGGTGCCGGCCGACATGCGCGCGATGAGCACCGGATCGCCGAGACGTGCGAGCGAGCGCCGTCGGCGCGCGAAGGCGATGCCGTAGGCCAGCACCGCCAGGGGGACGAGCAAGAGCAGCCAAAGTAGGTTGGGATTCGCCAGTCTCATGGCAACCTCCTCATGCGGCCGAGGCGCAGGATCATTTCCAGCAGCAGGGCCGCGAGCGCGGGCCACAGGAAGGTGGGATAGAGCTCGGCCCACAGCACACCGCGATCCTTGATGCGCGACTTCGTCAAGTCCTCCAGGATGCTCTGGAAGCGCTTGACGAGGGCGCCGGTATCGGTGGCCAGGTAGGGTGAACCGCCGGTCATGGAGGCGATCTCCTCCAGCAGCTTGGGATTCACGGGATAGCGCTGGGTGCCCTGGTCGTCGTCGGACTCGGCCGCGCTGTCGCGCGCGCCGGCCAGGATGGTGTAGATCTTTACCCCCAGCTTTTGCGCGAAGGTCGCGGCCTGGATGGGCGAGATGTTGCCCGCGTTGTTGTCCCCGTCGGTGAGCAGGATGATGACTTTCGAGCGCGCGTCAGACTTGCGCAGGCGCGCCAAGGCCACGCCAAGCCCGTTGCCGATGGCGGTACCGCGGCCGTCGATGATGCCCGAGCGCAGGTCGGCCACCATGCGCAGCAGGGTTCCGTGGTCGAGGGTCAGCGGCGCGTAGGTGTAGGCATCGCGACCGAAGATCACCAGGCCGATGCGATCGCTCGGTCGGCGGCGAATGAAGTCCCCGATCACGGCCTTGGCGGCTTCGAGGCGATTGGGAGCGAGGTCGCGTTCCTGCATCGAGCCCGACATGTCGAGCGCGATGACGATGTCGATCCCTTCCAGTTCGAGGTCGTTTTCCAGGCTCGAAGTCTGCGGGCGGGCCAGGGCAAAACCGAGGAGCGCGAGGGCCAGGAGGCGCAGCGCCAGGGGCAGGTCGCGCAGGCGCGAAACCAGGCCGGCCCGCTGCGAACCGAGCTCGCTGGCTCGTGAGTGCACCAGGAAGGCGGGTCGCGCGCGGCGGTGACCGAGCCAGATCGCGAGCAGGAGCGCGACTGGCACGGCGGCGAGAATAAGCGGGTGGCCGAAGCGGAAGGTGATGAAGCGCCGGAATGACCAGACGTAGGCGAGCGTGGCCGGAATGAACAGCGCCGCCAAGAGGCGGTAGGGAATTCCCCAGCGCCGCCGACCTATCGGGCTAGGCATGGGTGGCCTCCTCCAGGACGACGGGGGGGCGCATCGCCGGCTGCGGACGCGTGGCCGCGACCAGTCGGATGGCGGTTTCCAGTGCCCCGCGCGCTTGTTCGGTCGAGGGCGAGACCTTGGCGAATTTCACCAGGTCGCAGGACGCGAGCCAGCCTTCGATCTCGCTGCCGACCACGCCACGGGCCTCCTCCAGGGGTACCCGGCGCATGGTCGCGACCAGCTCCTCGGTGGTCATTTCGAGCGAGTCGAAGCCGAAGCGACCGCCCAGGTACTCGCGGATGGACTCGGAAAGCTCGAAATAGAATGGACGCAGGTCTCCGCCCTCGGCCAGCAAGCCCCCGAGGCGGTCGAGTTTTTCCATGGCGACCTCATGGGCCGGACGCGGCGGCGCCGCGGGCAGGGGGGGCTTGCGTGCGCGCAGGCGACGGCGAACCAGGAGGGCGATGATGGCGCCGAGCCCCGCCGCCAGCAGGCCGCCGGCGATGTAGATGAGGAGGTAGTCCCGCTGCCGCACCGGCAACGGTCCGGCGTTCCCCTTCAGCTTGGGCTCGGGCTCGTTGGCGATGAGGCTGGTGATGACGAAGGGCACGGGCTTCGTGTGCACGCTCTTCACGCTGCCGTCCTGACCGAAGTAGGTCAGCTCCACCGAGGGTATTTCGAAGCTGCCAGGCTCGTAGGCGGCGATGCGCAGGCTGAACTCGCGGCGCATCTTGCCGTCGCCGAGATCCTTTTCGTCGAGGGTGCGCGAGAGCTCCGAGAATTGTCCCAGGTCGAGATTGGCCGGCAAGACCACGGGCATGGTACGCGGTCCGATGGAGGTGATGGAGAAGGTAATGGCGTCGCCGACATGGGCTTGCGTCCTATCGGTCCGCACCGCCACCGTCGGAGCGTCCGCCGGGGCGGCGGGGGCGGCCAGGGTGCCGGCCATGGTGCCAGCATCGATGGGCGCGGCGGCCAGCAGGGCCAGTAGCAAGGTCGGGCTCAATGGCGCAACCTCCGTGCCCGCGCCTCGAAGAAACTGGTCAGGGCGGGCAGGTAGGGATGGTCGGTGGACACCGTGATGGTTTCGAGCGAGAGCCTGCGAAACAGCGCTGCGCGCGCCCCACGCTGCCGCTGGTTTTCGGCGGCGAAGGCGCGCGCCTCGGGGCCGGAGGAATCGAACAGCACCAGTTCCTCGGTTTCCGGGTCGAGGAGCTCGATGAGACCCACCCTGGGAAGCTGCTCTTCGAGCGGATCCGAAACCACCACCGGCACCAAGTCGTGCTTGCGCGAGGCGATGCGCATGGCGCGCTCGTACCCCGCCTGTGGCGACAAGAAATCCGAGACCAGGAAGGCCACGGACTTGTGGTGGGCGATGTGGCCGAGGAAATCCAGCCCCACCGCGAGATTGGTGCGGGGCGACTTCGGCGTAAACGACAAGATCTCGCTGATCACGCGCAAGACGTGCTTCTTGCCCTTCTTGGGCGGTACGAAGCGCTCGATGTGGTCGGTGAAGATGATCAAACCCACCCGGTCGCTGTTCTTGATGGCGGAAAAGGCCAGCACCGCCGCCAGCTCGGCCGCCAGCTCGCGCTTTTCCTCGCCGACCGAGCCGAAGCGCCCCGACGCCGACATGTCCACCAGAAGCAGCACGGTCATCTCGCGCTCCTCGACGAACAGCTTCACGTAGGGCCCGTTCATGCGCGCCGACACGTTCCAGTCGATGAGCCGGATGTCGTCGCCGGGGATGTACTGGCGCACCTCGGAAAAGGCGATGCCCGCACCCTTGAACACGGAGTGGTACTGCCCCGCCATCCGGTCGCGCACCAGACGCTGGGTGACGATTTCAATCTTGCGAATCTTGCGGAGAAGCTCGCGGGTCAACATTTTAGATGGGAACCCTGGGAGGGTTCCCAAACCCTCCCGCGATGGTCCGCGCCGAGCGAAGCTCGGCGGCTCCCCACGCGCATGACATGGGAACCTTGGGAGGGTTCCCAAACCCTCCCGCGATGGTCCGCGCCGAGCGAAGCTCGGCGGCTCCCCACGCGCATGACATGGGAACCTTGGGAGGGTTCCCAAACCCTCCCGCGATGGTCCGCGCCGAGCGAAGCTCGGCGGCTCCCCACGCGCATGACATGGGAACCTTGGGAGGGTTAGCTTCGCACTCGGCGCCTGCCACCCGCCCTGCCGCCCCCTCGCTGCGCTCGGCCTCGCCAAACCCTCCCGCGATGGTCCGCGCCGAGCGAAGCTCGGCGGCTCCCCACGCGCATGACATGGGAACCTTGGGAGGGTTAGCTTCGCACTCGGCACCTGCCACCCGCCCTGCCGCCCCCTCGCTGCGCTCGGCCTCGCCAAACCCTCCCGCGATGGGGAGCGCGCCGGGTCGCGGCCGTAGGCCGCGAGGGGCTGGGTGGGTTGGGTGTGGTCCCAAGTGCCGGCATCGCCGGCACGAGCGAAGCTCGGCGGCGAGGGCGAGGGCGAAGCCCGAGGGGTGGGTAGGGGGCGGGGTAGGTCCCGAGTGCCGGAGGCCTCCCCACGCGCATGACATGGGAACCTTGGGAGGGTTAGCTTCGCACTCGGCACCTGCCACCCGCCCTGCCGCCCTCTCGCTGCGCTCGGCCTCGCCAAACCCTCCCGCGATGGGGAGCGCGCCGGGTCGCGGCCGTAGGCCGCGAGGGGCAGGGCGGGTTGGGCGTGGTCCCAAGTGCCGGCATCGCCGGCACGAGCGAAGCTCGGCGGCGAGGGCGAGGGCGAAGCCCGAGGGGTGGGTAGGGGTTGGGGTGGGTCCCGAGTGCCGGAGGCCTCCCCACGCGCATGACATGGGAACCCTGGGAGGGTTAGCTTCGCACTCGGCACCTGCCACCCGCCCTGCCGCCCCCTCGCTGCGCTCGGCCTCGCCAAACCCTCCCGCGATGGGGAGCGCGCCGGGTCGCAGCCGTAGGCCGCGAGGGGCAGGGCGGGTTGGGCGTGGTCCCAAGTGCCGGCATCGCCGGCACGAGCGAAGCTCGGCGGCGAGGGCGAGGGCGAAGCCCGAGGGGTGGGTAGGGGGCGGGGTAGGTCCCGAGTGCCGGAGGCCTCCCCACGCGCATGACATGGGAACCTTGGGAGGGTTAGCTTCGCACTCGGCACCTGCCACCCGCCCTGCCGCCCTCTCGCTGCGCTCGGCCTCGCCAAACCCTCCCGCGATGGGGAGCGCGCCGGGTCGCGGCCGTAGGCCGCGAGGGGCAGGGCGGGTTGGGCGTGGTCCCAAGTGCCGGCATCGCCGGCACGAGCGGAGCTCGGCGGCGAGGGCGAGGGCGAAGCCCGAGGGGTGGGTAGGGGGCGGGGTAGGTCCCGAGTGCCGGAGGCCTCCCCACGCGCATGACATGGGAACCCTGGGAGGGTTAGCTCCGCACTCGGCACCTGCCACCCGCCCTGCCGCCCCCTCGCTGCGCTCGGCCTCGCCAAACCCTCCCGCGATGGGGAGCGCGCCGGGTCGCGGCCGTAGGCCGCGAGGGGCAGGGCGGGTTGGGCGTGGTCCCAAGTGCCGGCATCGCCGGCACGAGCGGAGCTCGGCGGCGAGGGCGAGGGCGAAGCCCGAGGGGTGGGTGGGGGGTGGGGTAGGTCCCGAGTGCCGGAGGCCTCCCCACGCGTGGGTGGCGAAGGCTTTCATGGTCACGGCACCTCGACGTGGTCGAACAACTTGCGCACGACCTGCTCGGCGGTCATCTCCTCGGCCTCGGCCTCGTAGGTCAGAATCACGCGGTGGCGCAGTACATCGGCGCCGATGGCCTTGATGTCCTCCGGGGTGACGTAGCCGCGCCGGCGCAGGAAGGCGTGGGCGCGGGCGGCCATGTTGAGGTAGATCGACGCCCGCGGGCTGGCGCCGTATTCGATGAAGTCGGCCATGTCCGCCATGCCGTAGCTCTTGGGGTCACGCGTGGCCTGCACCAGGTTGATGATGTAGTCGCGGATCTTCTCATCGATGTAGATCTGGTTGATGACCGAGCGTGCCTGCGCGATCTGCGCGGGCGTCGCCACCGGGTTGGCCTTCACGGCGAGGCCCGTGGTCATGCGATCCATGATGGTCCGTTCGTCCTCCTTGCTGGGGTATCCGACCTTGACCATCAACATGAATCGGTCGAGCTGGGCTTCGGGTAGGGCGTAGGTTCCTTCCTGCTCGATGGGATTCTGCGTGGCCATGACCAGGAAAGGATCGGGCAGGACGTGGGTCGAGTCGCCGATGGTCACCTGCCGCTCCTGCATGGCTTCCAGTAGCGCCGACTGCACCTTGGCCGGGGCGCGGTTGATCTCGTCGGCCAGCACCAGGTTGGCGAAGATGGGACCCTTCTTGGCGATGAACTCGCTGCGGCTTTGGTTGTAGATGACGGTGCCCACGATGTCCGCGGGCAGGAGGTCGGGCGTGAACTGCACGCGCGAGAACTTCATGGAAAGCGCGTCGGCCAGGGTCTTCACCGTCAGGGTCTTGGCCAGGCCGGGCACGCCTTCCAGCAGCACGTGGCCGCCGGTCAGCAAACCGATGAGGATGCGGTCCACCATGGCCTTCTGGCCCACGATGACCTTGCCCACCTCGGCGGAAAGGTTATCCACGAAGGCCGACTGTTGCTGAACCATCTCATTGATAACGCGAACGTCCATATGTTGCTCCTGTGGGGGGCGTAGGTAACGACAAACCGGAGAACCTTACAACCCCAACTTGCCGCGCCCTATTCCCGCCCGCCCGTGCTCTTGGTAGCGTTCGACGGGCGTTTGCCCGCCTTTCGCACTACTCTTGACGTCCATGCGAAGCTGCAAGTCCGTCGCGTTCATGGTGCTGTCGGGGCTGTGCGCGAGTTGTCTCGGCAACTCCGGCAGCGCGCTTACCTACGTCCCCATGCCCGACGCCGACCTGTCTGGCGCAAACGCGAGTCCAGATGGCACTGCCTATCCGACCACGAACATCGGCGGCCAGCCGAGGACCGCCTCGGGGCCCGGTCAGACCTTCCCCAATCTCACTCTCGAGGGCATTCGTTCGGCCGCCACCGTGGATACCCCGGAGGTCGTTTCCATGGCCGAGTACTACGACCCGAGCGGGGCCCGCTACGATCTGCTGCATGTGGTCGCGATCTTCATGTGGTGCCCGCATTGCAACAACGAAACCAATAACCTTGCGTCCATCGCCGCATGGCAAGCCGACCATCGCGTCGCCGTGGTCCAGATCGCGATGGAGGGCTATGGCGGCGCGTCCCCAGGCTGGTCCGACCTTCAGAAGTGGGTCGGCGACCACAACCTCGGCTTCCCGGTCCTGGTCGATGGCCAGGGTGCCGAGCTGGGCCAGTATTTCTCGGTCAACTCCGTGCCGATGAACATCGTGGTCAACCCGCGCACCATGGAGATTCTCGCCGTCGAGGTCGGCGAAGTCGGCGACAACCAGGCCTACGAGCAAGGCTTCTTGAACGGTCTCTAGTCGGTACCGCGGCCAATGGAACGACCCGTCGCGCAAAATGTAGTACCTGGGGCACCGCGCATCCGGAAGAAGCTTGTTTTTTTGCACAGAAATGTTCCCATCCTGCCCCTGCCTGTTGTTGAATGAGCGCACACCAAACGAGAGGGTGACATGAACGCAAGGAAATTTCTGAACGTACGGGTTATTAGCTTGACTGCAACTGCCCTGGGCCTATGCGGACTGCTGGCGATGTCCGCCACGACCACTTCGTGCGCGAGCAGCAACGGCGGCAGCGGCGGCGCTGCTGGTGGCGGCGGCGGCGAGGGCGGCAGCGGCGGTGGCGGAACCACCGGTGGCAATTGCTCCGATCCCGGCAGCAACGCCGTGAACTTCTGCGACGGCAAGGCCCAGGGTGCCATGACGGGCTATGCCTTCATCGCCCTCGGCCTTCAGGACACCGCTACCGATCCGGTGTGCGCGGAGGATCCGAATGACCTGACCGTCACGCGACTGATCACCGCTCCCCCGACCGGCGAGTGCGATGCTGTTGGCAAGACGTGTCCCACCACAGGTCATACTGTCTGGAAGCCGATGGATGACGGCTCACTCTGCATTACCGGGAAGATCCCGGCGGTCCAGGGCAGCGACTACACGTCCGACTGGGGGCTTCAGATCGGTGTTAACACCAGCGACCCACCTGCTGATTCGAGTGGCAACGGCCAGACCCTCGGTCAGGTCAGCTCGGACGCCGCCAACTACACCAGCATCACACTCAACACGAATGGATCGGTGACACCGGCCAACACTGCCATCCGGACCATCATTCACCTGGTCAGTCAGTCGTGTACGGAGAATCCCTACTGCGCCACCATGCAGTCTGGCAAGGCCAACCTGCTGACCTCGTTCAACACCGAGTGCTGGAATGGCAGCAGTTGCGGCACGAGCAGTACCTGCAAGCAACTCCAGGCATCGGACATTCCCAACATCGACAAGATCGCCATCCAGATCTCTTCGGATACCAGCCACGACTACACCGTGGATAATTTCTGCCTCCAGAGCATCACGTTCCAGTAGCCGCTGGTTCATTCGTCAAGCAAACCGGCGAAACGGGGCACTTCGGTGCCCCGTTTTTCTTTGGACTTCCGGGCACCTCGGCATAGCTTCAAGCGGTCATGACCGACGACAACCCCAGCGAGAAGAAAGACACGGCGACGGGCCGGGCGGCCGCGAATTTCATCGAGGAAATCATCAACGACGACCTGTCCCAGGGCAAGAACCAGGGCCGGGTCCACACCCGCTTTCCGCCCGAGCCCAACGGTTATCTGCACATCGGCCACGCCAAGTCGATCTGTCTCAACTTCGGCACTGCGGCCAAGTACGGCGGCAAATGCAACCTGCGCTTCGACGACACCAATCCCACCGCCGAGGACGTGGAGTACGTCGACTCCATCGCCGAAGACGTGCGCTGGCTCGGCTTCGAGTGGAACGGCGAGGCGCTCTACGCCTCGGACTACTTCGAGAAGATCTACGAGTGCGCCGTGCACCTGATTCGCGAGGGCAAGGCCTACGTGTGCGATCTCTCGGCCGAGCAGATCAGCGAGTACCGCGGCAATTTCTACAAGCCGGGCAAGGACAGCCCGTACCGCAATCGCACGGTCGAGGAGAACCTGGACCTCTTTTCCCGCATGCGGGCAGGTGAGTTCGCCGACGGCTCGCGCGTGTTGCGCGCGAAAATCAGCATGCAGCACCCGAACCTCAACATGCGCGACCCGCCGCTCTACCGCATCAAGAAAGCGACCCACCATCGCACGGGCGACGCATGGTGCATCTACCCGATGTACGACTACGCCCATCCCATCTCGGATGCCATGGAAGGGATCACCCATTCCATCTGCACGCTGGAGTTCGAGGATCACCGCCCGCTCTACGACTGGTGCATCGCCAATCTGCCGCTACCCTACCAGCCGCGCCAGATCGAATTCGCGCGGCTCAATCTGACCTACACGCTGATGAGCAAGCGCCGGCTGCTGCAGCTCGTGAACGAGAAGCTGGTGAGCGGCTGGAACGACCCGCGCATGCCGACCCTGTGTGGTTTGCGCCGGCGGGGCTACACCCCCGAGGCCATTCGCACCTTCGCCGAGCGCATAGGCGTGGCCAAGAACGACAGCACGGTCGACGTGGGCTTGCTGGAATTCGCGATTCGCGAAGATCTGGAAAAGCGCGCGCCTCGCGCCCTGGCCGTGTTGCGCCCGCTCAGGGTCGTGATCGACAACTATCCCGAGGGCCAGACGGACTGGTTCGAGGCACCCAACCATCCCGACGACGCGGCCATGGGCACGCGCAAGATTCCCTTCTCGAAGATCGTGGTCATCGAGCGGGACGACTTCATGGAAGTTCCCCCCAAGAAGTGGTTCCGCCTGTCGCCCGGGGCGGAGATTCGCCTGCGCTACGCCTGCCTCATCCGCTGCACCGACGTGGTCAAGAACGACAAGGGCGAGATCGTCGAGCTTCACTGCACCTGGGATCCGGCCTCGCGCGGCGGCGATGCGCCCGACGGCCGGCGCGTGAAGGGGACCTCGCACTGGGTGTCGGCCGCCCATGCGGTCAAGGCCACCGTGCGCCTCTATGACCGCCTGTTCACGGTCGAGAACCCGTCCGGCGGCGACGCCGATTTCCATGCCACGCTCAATCCCGCGTCGCTCGAAACCCTGACCGAGGCGTGCATCGAGCCGTCCCTGGCCGAGGCCGCGCCGGGCGCGCGCTTCCAGTTCGAGCGTCTCGGCTACTTCTGCGCCGACGCCACCGATTCCAAGCCGGGCGTTCCCGTCTTCAACCGCACGGTCCAGCTCAAGGACGGCTGGAGCAAGATCGCGAAGGCCGGGAAATAGAGACCGCGGTGAAGAAATCTGTGTCCGTGCGATGCTCGGTCCTTGGACGCGTCTGGGGCCGTAAGTCAAATGAAGACCCGTACTGGCCACAGCTGTGTGCGCAGACCTTCCGTAGAAAAGCGTACGCCAGCTGCGAATTAAGACATTCCCGACATTCCCTCGAATGTTCTGGTTCGTAGCTGGGAAGCGAACGGTGTGCTCTGGCATTTGCAGATTCGGTGGCACAACCGTGGAAATTACGAATCGTGGCGTCAGCGTTGCGCGTTTGATTGGGCCACTGACTGACGAGGCCGGAACAGCAAGGGCACTTCTCTCCCTGCGACAAACGCTGCACCGCCGTCGTGGACGGCGTGGAGACGTATCGGCGCACAAGACCGACTACCTGACCAGACGCCACGACTAATGCCACTCCCGAAGGAATTGTTCGTCGAAACGTCGTTCTGGTTCGCGGCAATGGTAGCCACCGACGTGAATCATGAACGCGCGGGTGAAGTGCTCGAAGAGGCAGCTGTCGGGGCCAGTCGGTTCCACCGTACTCCGCGAAAACCGGGTATCGGGGCCGAAGGTAACACCTCTTATCGGCGCTTGTCGTGTCTTGAATGCAAAATGGGCGCTTCTTTCGCCGATGCTCTAGGGGTGTCCGAGCAGGTGATCAAGACGAGGCTGCATCGAGCCCGGTTGGCCCTTCGCGAGAACGTCGGCGGCTATCTGGCGATCTGACGGGTCCAGTCTTGGTCCGCATCGCCACCGAACGACCCATCCATCGATAGTAGCTCAGTAGCAATTCGGGCCGGCCCGGTCACTGCAGCTTGCAATAGGCCGGGAAGGTCGATGGCACGCTCTTGTAGGGCTCGGGATTGACTTCGTAGGGGTGGTCCTTGAAGAACTGCCAGCCGGGCCCCGCTGCCCCGGCCATGCGCGTCCCGGCGCTTTGAATGTGGTCGCCGCCGTCGTCGCAGTCGATGACGAACGAGCCTTTGCTCTTGAGATCGTTTTCGAGAAGGATCGTGTTGACCGCGATGTCGATGCCGAAGATGTCATTGCCCACGCCCCCGTGCGCGCCGATCATGGCCGGATGGTTCTTGGGATCGGGGAGCGCACCGAGTGTCATCGCGCCGCCCGAGTAGCAGAGGATACTGGCCAAATACGGACGCGCATAAACCATGGCGGCGGTCTGGCAGCTCCCCGGGCTGTAGCCGGCGGAGTGAATATGGGTGGCGTCGATCAGCCCTTGCTGATTGGCGCAGGCCAGGACCTCGTCGGCGGTATTGAAATCGCCGGTGTACCAGGTGTAATCGCCGGTGTTCGATCCCGTTCCATTGCTGTCGACGAAGGCGGCGATGACCCCGCCGGAGGTCACGACCTCGCTCGTGCCCGGCCCGAGACCCGCGATGGCTTCATCGGATCCCGCCGATGTGGCGTGCCAATAGAACACCATGGGACCTACGGAGCCCGAAGGTCCCGACCAAATCGTCACGGTGTTCGCCAAGAAGGTCAGGTCCTTCCCGGCCAGACCGGCCATCGCCGGGCATGCCTCCTTCGCCTTCGGTAGTGCGGGACCGGTCAGGACGGCCGAAGGTCCGTCTGCTCCGTCTATTCTATCTGGTCCGTCCGCTCCGATCGCACCGTCCGTGCCGGCTTCCGTGGCGCTGTTGCTACCCAGGGACTCTCGCGCGCTGCAGGCATCCAGCGCGGCGAGGGAGCACAGCATCGCCATGGGGACGCGTGCCGCAAGGTCTCGTGCCATGCGCTTCCCTTCACTCCTCGGTCTCTCGCAGCAAAGACCGAATCCGATACTCGTAGGCTTTGTAGGACTCGCTCGCAAGCAATTGCGTCGCCAGGGATCTGGCCGCCGCGCGCTGGCCTTGCCGGACCAGGACGGTGAGGTGCAACACCGTCGCTTCGGGCTTGAGGTGCCCCTGTGGAAATCGCTGGGCGTAGCTGTCCAGCGCACGCTGCGCTGCCGCGGGATTGTGGGCGTCAACGGCAGAGTGGGCGACATCGAGGATGTGTGTCTCGGCGCTCAAGGACTCGTTCGTCGCGTTGGCCGATCGGCGACGGGGAACGGTCCCCGATGCGCGCGTCGGGACCACGCTCGGTTCGGACGTGGGGACCGCCATCGGTCTCTCGCTCTCGGACGCACCTGTGACGGGCGTTTCCTGCATCACCGGCGCACGCGCAACGGACGTCTCGCCCATGACCGACCGCTGCCCGGCGATCCGATGCACGAGTGCTCCGGCGCCCAAAGCGCCGAGGCCGACCACCGCGGCCAACCCGATCTTGGCCAAGCCGCTGAGCTTGACGGCGTGGGCGGCCACCGGAGCGCTCGGCGCGCCCAATGCTTGGCCCGATCCCTGGGGGCTCGGGGGACCACTCCCCGCCGTCATCCCCTCCAGCGCAATCAGCATCTTCCGGGCAGCGCCCGCAGGCGGCTCGTCGGCCCGGGCAGAATGGAGAAGCGCCCGCTCGGCGTCCGTTGCTCCCTGTTCCAGCAGTCTGCGTGGCTCCATCATGGTTCACCTTGACCGCTGGCACGTTGTCCAGCGGTCAACTCCTTGACGGCTTCTTGGAATGCCTGACGCGCGCGCCTCAGTCGGGATGCCACGGTGCCGGGTGGGATGTCGGAGAGGGTCGCGATCTCGATCATCGTCATCTCCTCGAGCTCGAAGAGCACGAACACTGCGCGCAGGTCCATGGGCAAGACCCCGAGCACTCGGTCGAGCAGGGCGCGCGCCCGCCGCTGATCCATCAGCTCCTCTGGATTTGCGCCGTTATCAGGCACATCGAGAAGATCCATACCCGTTTGCTCGCCCCTTCGCTTGTGGGCGCGTCTCCAGTCCGCGGCCACCCGCAGGGCGGTTTGGAAGAGGAAGGACCGCTCGCTCTCCGGCGCGATCTCGGCCATGCGTCGATAGGCCACCCAAAAAACCTGCTGGCTGGCATCGTCGACATCGCAGTCGGGAACCCCCAACCGCCGCAGCGAACGCCACACGAAGGCGTGGTGACCGGCGAGTAGCGCTTGCAGGCGATCAGGCGAAGCGGGCCCGCGCTCGTGCGCTTCGCAGGCGCTCGTCGCGAGTTTGCAGGCGGTCGAGCTGACTTCACCCATCGTCATGAGTATGGCTGCGGATTTGAGATTTGATCACCGGAATTCATAGGATAAGCCGATTCCGGCAAGCATCCCGAAGAGCGGCACGGCGAACACCGTCGTAGGTGCCTGGGCAGGACCCTTGTCCTGCACGTCGAAAGTCAGTCGGCGAAGCGGCAGCACCAGCATGCCCTGCGCTTCGAGAAAGAGACGCGCCGAGACGGCAACCCGAATGCGCGCGACCGGTCCGAGGTCGGACCATAGGTCAGTCGTGTTCTCGGTCTGGTCGAGGTGGCGTCCTTGTCCTCGCAGCACGCCAAGATGGAAGGCCAAACAGGGGTAGAACGCAACCCCCGACTCTCCGGCGACCAGTCGAATGGGGCAGCCTTCGACCATCACCGCGGCCCACTGGAATTCCGCCCCCGCGCCACTTGCCAGGGTCGCGTCACTCCGGTTCAGAAACAGGCCCGCGCGAAGAACCGGCCCGAGCACGTCCACACCCGGCGCCGCCGCTTCGACGAACAGCAAACCGCCGAGCCCCGTGGTCGGCGACATGCGCTGACTTACCCCCCCATGAGCGCCGGCGGACCATTTCCACGGTGCCGAAATGGGCGTGCTGTCGGGGGTCGTCGGTGGGATCGACGGGGGCGAATGGCCGCGTTCCCCAGCCGACGATGTCGACGGGGTCGGGGCAAGAGGCGCCGGGTTCGAGACGTCTGGCACGGGCGGCGAGGGTTTGGACGCAAGGGGCGCGCGTTTCGCTGCTTCGGCCCGCACTGTGGCCGCAGGCGACGGGGTACTCGGCGGCAGGGCATCAGGATCGATGGCCAAGGCAGTCATCAGCGCCAGCGCGGCCGCGACCTCGTCGCAGTTGTTGCCGGTGACATTCCGCAGGGACACCTCGGTCCCCGGCCCCCGGATTTCAAGGCGCCCGGAAACGAATGAATCCGCACGGGTGATGGTCACCACGAAGATCCGCGTTTGCTCGGCCCCGCCAGCGCGCTCGAAGCGCCCGGTGCGCTGGCGAAGCGAGCGCATGAAGGCGCTCGCATCCGGGCATCTCCTCGGGGCCGAAAACTGGATGCGGATATGCTCCGGCTCGGCGCTCGCGTACACCGGGAAATCCGGCGCAATCAGGAGAAGGAGCGCAATCGCTCCGATTCGCCGGCAGGCGCGCATGGGTATCCTCTCCCATTTGTCATCCTGGGCGTCAATGCTCGGATCCCGTCACGCGCCAAGCGTCGCTTGTTGGCGCGTGAAAAATTGTGGGTGGACGTGATCAAAGCGGGAAGTCCTGGCCATTGAGCAAACGATGGAAACTCGAACGAAGTTCTTGGCGATTGCAACGCTGGCCGTCGTAGCTTTCGGCGGTTGCAGCAACTCATCGAGCAACGAGCCCATGGGTACCGGCGGCGCAGGCGGAACCGGTGGGGCCACCTCTTCCGGCGGCAGTGGATCCGGCGGGAAGACGTCCACAGGTGGAAGCTCCGGCTCCGGTGGCGCGACGAGCACCGGCGGCAACTCGGCCGCGGGCGGCAGCTCGGCAACCGGCGGCAGCTCGACTATGGGCGGCTCGACCAGCACGGGGGGAACCTCGTCGACGGGTGGTGCGACCGGCACGGGGGGGATGTCGACCACGGGCGGCAAGTCGGGGGCGGGCGGAGTCGGTGGAGGTGCTGGCGGAACTTCCGTGGCTGGGGGGGGCCCAGGCTCAGGCGGGACGGGCTCGGGCGGTACGACTGGAACCGGCGGCACGACGACGACGGGCGGCGCTGGCGGCTCGGATGCGGGAGGCAAGGATGCGGGCGGCTCGGATGCGGGCGGCAAGGATGCGGGCGGCGCGGAGGCGGGACCTGATACCGGGTCGACCGGCTTCGATCCCTGCCCGACGAACGGGGATCCCTGCAAGGTTCTGCCGCTCGGCGACTCCATCACCTGGGGCATCAACTACGGCGGCGGGTACCGTATCAAGCTCTTCACCCACACGGTGACCGACAGCAAGAACATCACCTTCGTGGGCTACGACACGGCCAATCCGCCAGACTCGACCGCTCTGTCGAAGCTAGGAAGCTCCAGCTCGAAGTGGGTCGGCAAGCACGAGGGACACAGCGGTTGGACTATTCAACAGGACGACGACCTCGTCACGGGCAAGTCGACCGCGACCAACGACGGTGTCAACTACACGGGCAAGAAGGTCGTTGCCGATTTCAATCCGAACATCGTCTTGGTTCACCTCGGAACCAATGACATGTATGGATTGAATCCGGGCGGCGCGCCCACCCGTTTGGGCACGCTCATCGACGACGTCGTAGCCGCCGCTCCCGATGCCCTGGTGGTGGTGGCCAGCATCATTCCGTTTCCCTCGGGGGCCAGCGCCACTGCCACATTCAACAAAGCAGTTCCAGGCGTGGTCCAGCAGCGTGCCGATGCGGGCAAACACGTAATCTATGTCGACATGTTCTCGGCCCTCACGAACGCCGATCTGGGCAGCGACCAAGTCCATCCCAACGAGGGCGGCTACGAGAAGATGGCGGTCGTCTGGTACACCGCCATCAAATCATATCTACACTAAGAGCCGGCCGTCGAAACCCGTGCGTTGCCGCGGCCGGCGGGACGGTGCCGTCTGCGTCGTTGCTCGTCGCTTACTCCGCAGATGACAACCACGTGATGCGATACGAGGCCTGATATGCCGTCTGCGTTCGCCAGCCCAGCGAAGCCCCACGCCGAACATCTGCACGTCCACCGCCGCAGTCCGAGCTTTCGGGCCCGGCCGACCCTGCCGAGGTCGACTACGCCGACCCGCCCAGCCCAGAGTGGTGACGAACCGGGATCCCAGAAGTGGGGCCGGGGATAGGTCTATGTCCCTGGCGGCGTCACTCAAGGTGCGGTTGTCGAGAACAAGCGGCTCGGTGCAGCCCTGGCAATCATCCAGGTCGCCCAGAGCGAGCGCCATAGAATACGCCTGGACTCGAAGAAGCTCACGATCCGACAGAAAGATCGCATCCGGTGAACAAGTACTTCGTCGAGACGGTGCCTTGGTACTCGAGCGTCGCCTGCGTGTCCAACGAAGCGGGGGCTGCCATGGACCGCGCACTTGCGTCAGGATGCCGGGAACCCGCTACGGCTCCATCAGAACTAGAAGGTGACGATCACCAAGTGGCACTCGGTGTTGCAGGGGCCGAGGTCATTGTTCTTGTCGCCGTCGTCGCACTCCTCGTCGAACAAACTGTCCACTTTGCCGTCGCCGCAGTAGGGGACCTTGTGGCAACCGGGGCCGCAACCCGTGGTGTGTCCGTAGGTCGTCGTGTTGTCGCCGTTGTCGCACTCCTCGCCGAACTGCACGTCGACCTTGCCGTCACCGCAGAACGGCGCCACCGTGCAGGCGGTGGTGCAGCCGCCGTAGGAATCGTCCTTGTTATCGGGACCGTTGTCGCACGACTCTCTGCCGTTGACGACGCCATCACCACAGCGGTCCATGCATTCGGTGTGGGTTCGACTGAATTGCCCGACCGTCAGCTTGTAGCTCGACTGGCTCTGCTTGCGCTCGGCCTGGAACAGCGCTATCTCGTAGACCTTGCCCCTGGTCAGGTTGAACTTCGTCGCTGCGGCGTTGTCCAGCGTGATGCTGCCCTCGGTGGGGATGTGGATTCCGCCCAAGTCGACCGCGAGCATGCCATTGAGGAAGACCCACACGTCGTCGTCGCCGATGAAGTCCAGGTACTCGCCGCCCTTGAACTCGAACCAGTACCGCATCTCGCTGGTGAACGAGAAGTTGTGCATGGTGCCGTCATCGGCTTTGCCTCGGCAAGAATTGCCCGGGCCGCCGGCAGCCTCCCATCCTTTGCCATCGAGCGGGAAGAAGGCCGGACGCAGCCATTGCTTGAGGTCTTGGCTGTAGTAGCCAGAGTGATCGTACATGAAGGTTCCGTTGGACTGCGCGAACAGGGTGAGCGAGTCCACGACCGTGCTGGCGTATTTGGAATCGCGGTACCACGTGTCGAAGTTGGCTTGGTTGGAGGTCTTCGAGAGGGTCGTGTTGACGCCGGTGTTGTAGACCGGCTTGCGCTCCGTGGCGTCGAGCGCATCTTTCACCACGCCGAGAGTGAGCGTCCCGTTGCTAGGGATTTCGAAGTCGGGGTGTGGGGGAGGGTTGGTGCTGCTGCAAGTTTGCGGAAGCATGTCGCGATAAATGATCGGCACCACCATATTGGTGTCGTTGCCCTCGATCACTTGTTTGCAGTCCCATCCCGGTTCCAGCTTGCACTTGTCGGAGCAGCCGTCACCCGAGCGTTGGTTACCGTCGTCGCACTCCTCGTCGGGCAGCTTCAGTCCATCGCCGCACGTCGAGGTGCAGCCGTTGGTGCCGGTGCAGATAGGCTCGGATTTGCAGTCGGGCGCGCAGCCATCTCCGGGAATGGTGTTGCCGTCGTCGCAGGACTCGCTACCTTCCTTCACTTTGTCGCCGCACACGGTCTTGTGGCACGGCGTGTTCGGCTTGGTGCAGGCGTAGCCGTCCTCGACCTTGCACGCGTCGCTGCAGCCGTCGCCCGCCTTGATGTTACCGTCATCACACTCTTCCCAGCCGGTCAGGACGCCGTCGCCGCACTTGGGTATGCAGCGCACGCCAGGGGCTGGACAGGTCCAGCCGGGCTCGACCTTGGTACAGTCGGCCGAGCAGCCGTCGCCATCATTGCTATTGTGGTCGTCGCAGGCTTCTTTACCACCGACCTTGCCGTCGCCACAGACCACGGTCGAGATACAGGCCGAGCCGGGCGTGGGGCAGATGAAGCCGGTTTCGAGCCTGCATGCGAGCGAGCAGCCGTCGCCCGATGACGTGTTGCCGTCGTCGCACTCCTCGTCACCGTCGAGGGTGCTGTTGCCACAGCCGGCCGGGATCGGGCACGCGCTCGGATCCTGCGTGCAGGTCTTCGGGCGCGCCTCTTTGCCTGGGACATCGAGCTTGATGAAGACGCTGCTGTCCTCCGTGGGCGTGGCCCCGGGCGCGTCGGGATCTTCGTGTATGCTGGCGTCGTCGAAGGTAACGGCGGGAGGCTCGATTGTCCCACCCCGATTGCAGGCAGTGAGACAAGACAGTGAAGTTACGATGAGAATGGCGGAGCCAGACATCGTGCGCATGGCTCGCGCTACATCGCCCTTGCCTCGCATGGTCGTGCTAGTATACGCGATCATTTTCGGCACCACACTTCGGCGCACAGAAGTCAGGTTTTAATTCGACACGCCATGACGATTCGCATTGACGCACCCCGGTGCCTGGCATTCCCACTCGTTGGTTTGCTGGTCGTGTCGGGCTCTTGCAAGAGCACCGGGGGTGATTTGCTGAACGGCACCGGCGGCAGGAATGGCACCGGCGGCCGAATCACCGACGGCAGCGGCGGCAGCGGCGGAGGCGCGGCCGGCACGGGAAGCGGTGGTGAGACAGCGGCTGGCAGCGGCGGTTCGGCCCGCGAGGCGGGCGCGGGCGGGCGGAGCGGCACCGGAGGCTCGCCCGGTGGCGGCAGCGGCGGGAAAGAGGTGACGGCCGGTGGATCGGGCGGCAGGGGCGGTCAAGGCGGAAGCTCGGCGAAAGACACCGGGACCGGCGGCACTCGCACGACGGTCGATGGCGGCCTGGTCGCGTGCGACGACATCGAGAGCCCAGGCCGGCTCGCAGTCTACTACTACGACGACGGCGCGGTGACCGGGCAGGCAGTTCAGATGCACTTCGACGTCGTGAATTACACCGCCTACACGACACGCCTGCAGCAAGTGACCGTGCGATACTGGTTCACCGACGAAGACCCGTCGCTGGCCAACGTGGTCGAGCAGTACTACGTCCCCATCACCACCACGATGAAGTTCATCACGCTCAATCCGCCGCGCACCGGCGCGAACACCGCTCTCGAGATGTCCTTCGCCAACGCGCCTGATGCCGGTGCGTCCTGGGTCGAAACCCGCGGCTTCAACCTCGCCTTCCACAAGGCAAGCTACGCCGGAAACTTTAATCAGGCGGATGACTATTCGTACGATTCGCAGGCGACCAAGGCCTTGACCATCAACTCCAAGATCACCGCGTACATCAATGGCCAGCTCGCCTGGGGCTGCGAGCCCCCCGTCCAGCAAGTCACCGTCGACGCAGGCGACGGAACGCCCGACGTCGCCATGCCCGTCCCGGACGCGACCGCCCCGCTGATCGATTCTCTGTAGAGGGGATGCGGGTGTCGAAGGCGTGCGTGCGCGCGAGACGCCCGCCGTCGCGGGTGGCGCGCGCCCTGCGCAAGCAACGTCTGCCCGAGATCTGGAACAACCCCGATGCCTTCGCCTACAACCGGAAGTTTCGCGTGGAGGATCTGAAGGGCTCGTGCGCGGGTTGCGAATTCGGCGATGTCTGCCGTGGCGGTTGCACCTGGACCTCGGTGGCGCACTCGGGCCACCCGCACGGTTTTTCGCATTGCTACTACAAGGTCGCGGGCTAACAGCCCGTGTTGCCGGTCCAGGGCAACCGAGACTCATTTATCCTCGCGGAATACTTTACACGCTTCGTTCACACCTGGTTACAGGTGGCGGCGAGCAAGATAGAGTGCGGAGCACATGCGACGTCCTTCTTTGGTGCCTCTGTTCCTTGGGGTGCTGGCGGCCTCGCCGGTACGAGCGGAGAATTCATCGTCTGCTCCTGCGTGCCCGGAGGGCAACCTCTTGGCTCACAAGATGCCCGTGGCATCGCAAGACGTGCGGCGCGACTTGAGCCTTCTCACCGACGAGCAGATCACCCCGGAAGGGGCGATGTGGGACGCCCCACCCGCGGCCATCTTCGACACCGGCGCGTCGACCGTGACCTGGGATCTCGGCGAGGTGATGACCCTTCGCTCCTTCGCCGTGCAGGCCGACGCAAACGACACCTACACGCTCTGGGGGGCGGTCGACGGGAAGGACTTCAAGGTCCTGGGGCAGATCGACCCCGTGCCAAACCACGGCCTGCGCATGCGCACGCTCAACGTGGGCACCATGGTGGCCCGCTACGTGAAGTTCGGTGAAGGCGTGGGCGACAGCTTCTACTCGACCTCCGAGGTCGCGGCCTATTGTCAGATCCCGTCGCCGTTTCCGCCCGCGATGAAAATCGTCGACGCGCCCGTGGCCGCGGCACCGCCGAAGAAGCTGCTCGACTATTGGACCGAGGAGGCGAGCCTCCGGTGGCAGCTCGTCCTGGCCTGCCTCGGGCTCGTCTTTCTGTGGTGGGAGCACAGGGCAAGCCGCGCGCGCACAGGCCGTTTCTTCGCGCGGCCGAAGGTGCGCAACGTGCTCCTGGGCGTGATGGGCGTTCTGGCTTTCCTGACCTACTTCAATTTCGGCGCCTTCCACTTTTGGGGCTTCGTCCACGGCTGGGACACCTTCCACTACTACATCGGCGCGAAGTACTTCAAAGAGCTGCGCTACGACGGACTGTACGAGTGCGTGGCCATCGCGGACGCCCAAGAGCCGAACCTGCGACGCCGGGTCGAGTTGCGCAAGATGACCAACTTGCGCACCAACCGCGTGGAATCCACCGCGGACATCCTGGCCCACCCCGTGCGGTGCACGTCGCACTTCAGTGCGGAGCGTTGGGAGTCCTTCAAGCACGACGTGCGCTACTTCCGAATCCAGGAGAACGCGCGTCGCTGGGACGATACCCAGCTCGACCACGGGTTCAACGCGACACCGGTGTGGAACATTCTCGGATCGCTTCTCACCAACACCGCGCCGGCGAGCCGGATGCAAATTCTGACGCTGGACAGCCTCGATTGCCTGCTCGTGATCTTCCTTTCGCTGATGATCGGATGGGCCTTCGGCTGGCGTGTCCTCGCCGTCGCGCTGCTGGTGTTTGCCACCAACCAACCGTCACGTTGGGCCTGGACCGGCGGCTCGCTGTTGCGTTGGGACTGGCTGTTCTGGATGGGTACTTCGGTGTGTCTGGCGAAGAAAGAACACTACTTTGCAGCCGGCATGTGCTTGGCGTACTCGACCCTGCTGCGCATCTTCCCGATCTTCCTGTTCGTCGCGCCCGTCCTGGCCACCGGGTACCACTTCGTGAAGCACCGGCAGCTCGACCGCCGCTTCTTGCGTTTTTTCTTGGGGGCCGCGCTCGCCGCCGCCGTTCTCTTGCCGGCCGGCGCCATCGCGTCCGGCGGAGTCAGCGCCTATCCGGCCTTCGTCGCCAACACCTTGAAGCACCAGGCGACGCCGCTCACCAACAACATGGGACTGCGCACCGTCATGGCCTACCGGCCGTCCGAGGTTGTGCGCCTCACACGCAACGACCGGAAGCGCGCCTGAAGAACTTCCGCGAGGCGAAGCCGCTCTACTTCAGTCTCCTGATTTGCTACCTCGTGCTGATGGGGCTCGCCGTTCGCGGGGCTGCCCCGTGGGAGACGATCGCGCTGTCGACCACTTTCATCGCCTTGGGAGTCGAGCTCACCAACTACTATTACTCCTTCGTCATCGTCGTGGCTTTGCTCTACGCGAAGAGGGAAGTGGTCGGGCGTTGGCTATTGGCGGCAACCGCGTTTACGCAACTCATCGCGTGGGCGCCGATTCGGAAAATGCCCGCGTGGTTTCCCGCCGCCTTGAGGGGCCTCGGGATGCCCACCGAGCTCGACGAGCAATGCACGCTGATGTCGGTCGCGATCTTGGTCGCGTTCGCGATGATCGCCTGGGACCTGATGGCCGCCCGTCAACCAACGTTCGCCCAACGAGGAGGTCCAGGATAGATGAACTGTTACGATTCTTATGAGTATGAAGGCGGTTCAGACTCCGTGGATTCTTGGAATCCTGCTCGGCATTTCAGCGGGACTCGTGGGGAGCGGTTGCAAGAGCTCTGACGGTGTCTCACGAAAGGACGCTGGACAGGGACCGGATGCTCCAATTTCCTCCGGCGGTTCGTCCAGCGTCGGCGGCTCGAGCGGGGCTGGCGGGTCAGGCGGCAGCACTCTTGCGAGCGGGTCAGGCGGCAGCACTCTTGCGGGCGGCTCGGGCGGACTCGGCAAGACAGGCGGCTCAGGTGGCAGCAGCCTCATGGGCGGCTCGGGCGGTGCGGGCGGCTCGGGCGGTGCGATGACCCCCGACGAGGCGTGCCGGGCCGCGCTCGGCGCGATATGCGACCGCTTCGCGACCTGCTCCGGGAGGACTGCCGCCAATCCCGCGACCCTCGCGCGACCATGCGATGACATCGCGGCTGCCTGTCCCGATTTCTTCTTCAATGAGGCGTCGACCCGCACCGTCGCCGGTGTCACGGCCTCCATCGCCGAGCTGGCGGCGTTGTCGTGCTCCGACCTCGATCTCGGGTTGCGCCCTGCGAGCTGGACCCCGGGCACGAGCCCGGTCGGCGCCCCGTGCGCCCGTGCGAGCAATTGCCAGAGCGGCGCCTGCAGCGGCAACAACGGGCAGTGCGGTTCCTGCGTCGGCGACATGGTCGCCGCCGGAGAATCCTGCGCCAAGGGCAGCGCCTGTCGTCCCGGCGACTTCTGTCATCCGACGACCAAGCTCTGCACAGAGGGAAGCACCGAGGTGTCGCAGGCTTGGCCAGCGCCCACGACGGTCGGCGGCTGGCGTTGCCCGCACGTCCTGGCCGTACTGCCGTCAGGTGTCAGGCAGGACAATCCGCCGGTGCAGCCGACCACCGGCACGGCGGCGAGGTCACAGGATTCGCCGATCCTCTTGTGGACGACGAGCCAGCGAAATCCTCAGTGATTCTGAGGGTGGCGCACTTGCGTACAGAAAACTCGGGAAGGTCTTCGCACGCAGCTGGGCAGGTTCCTTTTGACTGAAGGATGCTTTCGATCATGATGATCATCATGATCGTCATGTAGTACCAGAGATGATCACCGAAACCAACGCCGTAGCTTTTCGCCAGAACTTGGGAGAGATGATCAACCAAGTGCAATTTCGCACGACAGCATTGTCATCAAGAAGGACGGTAAGATGGTGGCCGCGCTGGTGGATGCCAAGCTGTTCGAGCGCATCCGCCAGATGCGAGCACGCTTCGGCGCACTCGCGGGACGCCTAGCCCAAGCATACGCGGCCGTACCTGCCCAGGAAGGACTGGCGGAGATTGATCGCATTGCGTCCAAGGTCCGAAGTGAGGCGCGTTCCTAGTCCGTTCGTACCAGGCTCACGACGGCCTCAGACGCCGGCGTAAGCGTAGAAGCGGGCGCTCGACCAGAAGGTGGGATGCGGCAGCGGCGGCGAAGGTCAGCAGCAGGTTCACGGGGAAAAGAGCGACGGGCGAACCGGAAAACCGATTCAGGAATGGCTCCTGCCAGAGATAGATGGAATAGCTGAGCGTGCCCAAGACGACCAGCGGCCTCGATTCGAGCAACCTTCGCACCCGGTCGTCCGAGATGCGAACGCACCGGTCGATGGACAGGGCGATACCGAGATTCATCACGGTTTCGCCCACGGTAAAGTCGATGGCTGGGTAGTTCTGAAACGCATTCGCGCCGAGCACGATTGCTGGAACCACCACGAACCATGGGGAGCGCAAGAGTCGCAGGTACGTGGCCCGCCGCCCCAGCCACGCGCGCAGGCCCGCGAGCAAGCAGCCGGTGGCGATGGCGTCGCCGATGGTGCTGAAGGCTTCGCCGATCTCGATGCGACGCTCCGGCCAGTACACCCACAGGGCGACGCGCGCGAGCGGCGCGAGCAGCACCAGGCCGAAGGCCGCTCCGAGCCCGCCGCGTGTGCCGAGAACGAGGAGAAGCGCCGGCCAGACCAGGTAGAACTGCTCCTCGACCGAAAGCGACCATAGATGCGAGACGTACCACGACCGAAGGTGATGGTAGTTGACCGTGTACGTGAGCGCATGCAGCCGGTCGCCGGGGGCCAGCACGAGCACGCCGGCCGCGGCCAGGAGAAACATGGTCGCCATGTAGAGATAGGCGGCGGGAAAGATGCGCAGCCCGCGCCGGAGATAGAATCGCGGCAACGACAACCGGCCAGTGGCCGCGCGTTCCTGCAGCAGGAGCAGCGTGATCAGAAAGCCCGAGATGACGAAGAAGACGCGCACGCCCAGGCCGCCGAGCGAATCGAGGTCGAAGAGTCGGGCGCCGCTCGTGATCTCGCGTGTCCCGCTCAGATGGGCGAGCAGCACCAAGCTGACCGACACGCCTCGTAGTCCATCGAGGGAAGGAATCTTCTCGCGCATGAAGCTGGGCCATCTTCGCACGTGACGCGTGCGCCGCGATCGCTATCTGTCGATGGCTCACCCGTGGTAATTGAGCATCCGGCCGTCGGCGGCGAGTGCGGCCTCGTGGGTGGTTTCGGCCAGCGAGGGATGGGCGTGGATGGTGCGCTGGAGGTCCTCGGTGCTGGCGCCGAACTCCATGGCCAGCACGGCCTCGGCGATCATCTCGGACGCCATGGGGGCCATGATGTGAACCCCGAGCAGTCGGTCGCTGCGCCGATCGGCCAGAACCTTGGTCAACCCGACGGTTTGCCCCATGGCGCGCGCGCGGCCGCTGGCCGACAGCGGGAAGACGCCGACCTTGTAGTCGCGGGCGGCGGCGCGCAACTGACGTTCGGTCTTGCCAACCCAGGCGATTTCGGGAGAGGTGTAGATGACCCAGGGAATGGCGTCGTAGTTCACGCGGGTCGGCTGGCCGGCGATGCGTTCCACCACCATCACGCCCTCGTCGGACGCCTTGTGCGCCAGCATCGGGCCGCGCACCACGTCGCCCACGGCATAGATATTGGGCAGGTTGGTCGCGCAGAATTCGTCGACGTGTATGTAGCCGCGCTCGTCGAGCAGGAGGCCGACCTCGTTGACGTCGAGGCCGTGGGTGTTGGGCTTGCGCCCCACCGCCACGACCAGCTTGGAGAATTCGATGTCGTGCTTCCCCTCGCGGTCCTCATAGCTGACCTGCACGCGGTCGTGGCCGTTCTTGGCGGCCAGCACGCGGGCTCCAAGGCGGATGTCGAGCCCCTGGCGCGACATCTCCTTGCGCGCTGTCTCGGCAATCTGCTCGTCGGCGCCGGGCAAGAAGGTTTCCATGGCTTCGAGCAGGACGACACGGCTGCCCAGCCGGTGCCACACCGAGCCCAGCTCCAGACCGATTACGCCGGCGCCAATCACGCCGAGTTCTTCCGGCGCGGCTGTGAAATCCAGAGCGCCCGAAGAGTCGACCACGATCTTGCCGTCGGTGGGAACGGCGTCGATGTCCCTCGGCAGGGAGCCGGTGGCGATGAGAATGTTCTGTCCTTCGACGATCTCGGTTTGGCCACCCGAGAGGGGTAGGACCTCGACGCGCATACCCGACAGCAGGCGTCCCGAGCCGAAGAAGGACACGACCTTGTTCTTGGCGAAAAGGGTGGTGATGCCGGCAGCCAGTCCGCGCACGACCTTGTTCTTGCGCGCGATCATGGCCGGGACGTCCACGCGCACGTCGCCGGTGCTGATGCCGTGTTCCTTCAGGTCTTGTTTGCAACGATGGAAGTGTTCGGACGATTCGAGCAAGGCCTTCGAGGGGATACAACCCACGTTGAGACAGGTGCCGCCAAGCGAGGGCTTGCCCTCGGCGCCCACGCCACTGTCGACACAGGCGACGCGCATGCCGAGTTGCGCGCCACGGATCGCGGCCACGTAACCGGCCGGACCTGCACCTAACACGACGAGGTCGAATGCTTGCGCCATGGTCACACCTTCAAGATGAACCGGGTCGGGTCTTCGATCAGCTCTTTGACGGCGACCAGAAACAAGACTGCCTCCCGACCGTCGACCAAACGATGATCGTACGACAGGGCCAGGTACATCATGGGCCGGATCACGACCTTATCGCCATCGGCCACCGGACGCGGTTCGATACGATGAAGGCCGAGGATGGCGCTTTGTGGCGGGTTGAGAATCGGCGTCGAGAGCATGGAGCCGAACACCCCGCCGTTGGAAATGGTGAAGGTGCCGCCGGTCAGCTCGTCGATGCCGAGCTTGCCTTCCTCGCCACGGCTGGCAAAGCCGGCGATAGTGCGTTCGATCTCGGCCAGGGTCATGCGGTCGGCGTCGCGCAAGACCGGAACCACCAACCCGCGCGAGGTGCTGACGGCGACGCCGATATCGAAGTAGCCGTGATAGACGATGTCGTCGCCATCCAGCGAGGCGTTGACGATGGGGTAGCGGCGCAGGGCCTCGGCGCACGCCTTGACGAAAAAGCCCATGATCCCCAGCTTCACCCCATGCTGGGTCTGGAAGGCATCGCGGTAGTTACGCCGCAGATCCGTGAGCGCATGCATGTCGATCTCGTTGAATGTGGTCAGGATCGCGGCGCTGCGTTGGGCCTCCAACATGCGCTCGGCGACGCGGGCCCGTAGCCGGCTCATCTTCGTGCGCGTGGTGGGCCGCGTGGCCAGCCCGCCCGATTGTGGCGGCGTGGCGGGAGTCACGGAGATCTCGACCTCCGTGGGGGCCTCGCCGATGTTGGCCGCGAGCTGGGGCGAGTGTTCGAGGTGGCGGAGAACGTCTTCCTTGGTGAGTCGGCCGCGCGGGCCCGAGCCTGTCACGTCCGTGGGGTTGAGCCTGTGTTCTTCGAGCAGACGGCGCACCGCGGGGGCCAGGCCCTCCGAGCCGATGTCCCCATTCGAGTCCGCCGAGGGAATTTCCGCCGAGGCGACCCTTGGCCGAGGCGCAGTCGCCACGGCCGGCGCGGCGACTGCGAGCGCCCGAGTGGGGGCTGCAGGGGCGGATTTCTTGTCTGGGGCCGCGCCATCCCGCCGCGCGGCCTTCTTGGGCGCGACCGCGGCGGCTGCGGGTTTCGCCTTGCGCGCGCCCGCGGGATCGATGGTCGTGATGACGTCGCCGCGCTTGATGGTATCGCCCTTCTTGCGCAATTGCGGGCCCACGACGCCGGCGCTGGGCGCGGCGATCTCCAGCACAACCTTGTCGGTTTCGATTTCCGCCAGTGCCTCGTCCACCTCGACCTCATCGCCAGGCTGCTTGTGCCACACCACGAGCGTACCGTCTGCGACGGATTCCGGCAGTTCGTTGATTTTGACCTCGACGATCATCGACCAAGACCTCCTGTTGGGCGCCGAATCGAAATTCTGCGAAGGCCCGATGGGCCGCGGCTACTATAACCCATGGCCGGGCTACTTCCCCGCCGTGCCCGTCGTCGCGACCGCGAATTCGTCGGGCAGGCCGAGCGCCCCTTCCACCAGTTGCTTCTGCCGTTCGAGGTGGCGATGGTAGTCGCCACCCGAGGGCGCCGCCATATTTGGCCGACCGGCGTAGAGTAGCGTTTGGCCGGGAGCCAGCGCATCTGCCAGGCGATCCCGGAGGAAATACCAAGCCCCCTGGTTTTCAGGCTCCTCTTGCGCCCACACCACTTCGCGCAACCTTGGATAGCGGCCAAGCTCGGCCGCGATGGCCGCGGCCGGGTAGGGGCTCAGTTGCTCGATCCGGGCGATGGCGATCCCGGCAAGACCCTTTTCACGGCGCGTTTCCAGGATGTCGTAGTAGAGCTTGGCCGAGCACAGCACCAGCCGGTCGACGGCGTCTGGATCCACTGTGTCGAGCTCGCCGATGACCTCGCGAAAACTGCCTTGGGCCAGGTCGGCGAGCGGCGAGAACGATGCCTTCTGCCGCAGCATGCTCTTGGGACTGAAGATGATGAGTGGCTTGCGGTAGGGCCGGAGCAGTTGCCGGCGCAAGAGGTGGAACATCTGGGCCGGCGTGGACGGGTGGCAGACCTGGATGTTGTCCTGCGCGCAAAGCTGCAGGAACCGTTCGATGCGGGCCGAGGTGTGTTCCGGCCCCTGCCCCTCGTGGCCGTGAGGCAACATCAGGGTGAGGCCACACAGGAGGCGCCACTTCTGCTCGGCGGATACCAGAAATTGATCGATCACGACCTGGGCGCCGTTGGCGAAATCGCCGAATTGCGCCTCCCAGATGACCAGGGTGTCGGGGCTGGCGGCGGAGAATCCATACTCGAATCCGAGCGCGGCTTCTTCCGAGAGGATGGAATTGATCACGGTAAAGCGCGCCTGCTTGTCCGAGACGTGCTGGAGGGGAATGTACTCGTCGCCATTGCGCTGGTTGAGCAGCACGGCGTGGCGATGGAAGAAGGTGCCGCGGCCGGTGTCCTGGCCCGACAGGCGCACGGGATGCCCTTCGTCGACCAGGCTGGCGTAGGCCATGACCTCGGCGAACCCCCAGTCGACCGGCATCGCGCCCACGGCCATCATGCGCCGGTCTTCGACGATCTTCGCCACGCGTGGGTGCAATTCGAAATCCTCGGGAAGGGCGTCGAGCCGCGCGCCCAGGCGTCTGATTTCGACCAGGGGAACGGCCGTGTCGGCCGGCGCGGTCCAATGGGCCTTGCGTAGCTCGTCGAAGACCCGTGGCTTGCGGTCGCCCAGCGGGCACACGATGCTCATGGCGACCTGTTGACCCTGCTTGAGTGCTTCGCGGTATTCGCGCGCGAGCGCCTCGGCCTGGCCGGGTTCGACCACGCCCTCGCCTTCGAGCGTGCTGGCATAGTGCTTGGCCACGCTGGCGTGGCCACGGATCTTCTTGTACATCATGGGTTGGGTCGCGGCCGGCTCGTCGGCTTCGTTGTGGCCATAGCGGCGGTAACAGACGAGGTCGATGATGACGTCCTTCTTGAAGGTCATGCGGTAGTCGACGGCGAGTCCCGCGACGTAAGCCACGGCGTCGGGATCCTCGCCATTGACATGGAAGATGGGCACCTGCACCACCTTGCCGACATCGGTGCAGTAGAGGGTCGAACGCACGTCGAGAGGATGGCTTGTGGTGAAGCCGATGCGGTTGTCGATCACGATGTGGATGGTGCCGCCCGTGGTGTAGCCGCGCGTTTGCGACAGGTTGAGGGTCTCGTACACGACCCCCTGGCCGGCGAAGGATGCGTCCCCGTGGAGCAGCACCGCCATCACCTTGCGGCGTTCGACATCGTTGCGTTTTTCCTGGCGCGCGCGCACCGAACCCTCGGTCACGGGATCGATGATCTCGAGGTGCGAGGGATTGTAGCCGAGCGTCACGTGCATGATGCCTCCGCGCGTGGCGATATCCGTCGAGTAGCCCTGGTGGTACTTGACGTCGCCCGAGACGCCCTTCCAGTCGTGCAGGCCCTCGAATTCCTGGAACAGCTCCTTGGGCGCCTTGCCCATGATGTTGACCAGCACGTTGAGACGCCCGCGATGCGCCATGCCGATCACCATTTCCTCCGTTCCCTGCGCGCCCGCGGTCTGGATGATGGTGTCGAGCGCGGTGATCGTGGTTTCACCGCCTTCGAGCGAAAAGCGTTTCTGACCGGCGTAGGCGGTGTGCAGATAGTGCTCTAGCCCCTCGGCCGCGATCAGCCGCGACAGGAACTGGAAACGCTCGTCGTTGGTGAAGCTGGGGCTCGAGCGCGTGGCCTCGAGGCGCGTCTGCAGCCAGCGCTTCTCCTCGACCTCCGAGATGTGCAGGAACTCGGAACCGACGGAGCCCGTGTATGTCTCGCGCAGCATCTCGACGATCTCGCGCAAGGCCATCTCGGATCGGCCGCCGAGGTTGCCGGTGTGGAAGATGGTATCCATATCGGACTCGACGAGGCCGTGAAAGCTCGGGTCGAGATCCGGGATATTAGGCTGGGCACGCAGGCGGATCGGATCGACGCGCGCCTTGAAGTGCCCCAGCCCGCGGTGGGCCTGGATCAGGCGCATGACCGCGATCTGCTTGGCCACGGTAGCATGGCCTTCCTTCCCTCCGCTTGGGCCCACGCGTTCGATTTGGCCGGGGTCGTCGAAGAGGTGACCAACCTGGTGTGCGGTGTCCGCGCGCATGGGCGAATCCGCGCCCTTGAAGCTCGCGAAAAGCTGACGCCATTCCTCGCCAACCGAGGTCGGCAAAGTCAAGTAGCGCTCGTAGAGATCCTCGATGAACTCGGCATTTCCGGCGTACACCGGGGAAACGGAAAGCATTGCATTGCTCATGGTGTTTTCAGGTCCACAGGCGGAAGATCTCCGTCGCTCAATTTGATGCGCTGGAATGGTTCAACGTCTCGCGCAATCCACGCGATTCGGAGTCTTCCATCCTCGCAAGCCCATGGCCACTGACAACCGGCAAGTGACCATTCCATGCCCCCGGCATCCAAATAACCTGCTCACCTATAACACAACAGGTCACGCTAGTGCCGGTGCGCGGTACTCGAACGATCTTGTTTCTAACTGGAGTCTGGAGGAATGCAATGCGGAAGTTCGTCCTGTTTCTTGGAATGTTCACTGTAGTTTCACTTGGAGTCGCGTCGGCAGCCGAGGCGCCGGCAGGGCACGCCATGGCTGGCCACGCGATGGCCGCCAGCAACGAACCGGCCACCTGCGGTCAGATGATCTCTGGTATGGCGCCGATCCCCGCCAAGCTGTCCGAAGGCGCAACCTCGGTGGCGGAGATGTTGGAAGCACACGCGGCGTTGATGGGGAAAGACAAGGACAGCAAGGCGGAGGCGAAGGGGTTGCGAGCGATTGCCAAGAGCCACAAGCAGGTCGCCGCCAGCTTGATGAAGGTCAGTGAAGAGATGAAGAAGGCGGCGACCTGGCCGGCTGCCCCGCACGACATGGCCAAGATGAGCTCGGATCCCAAGCTGGCCGAAGCCACCAAGAAGGTCATCGAGGTCCACAAGGAGATTATCGCCATGTTCCAGAAGATGGTCGCCGATATGGAGGCTCAGCAAAAGAAGGCGAAGTAGCCTCTGTGTCCTTGCTTCCCGCCCTGCTCCACGCGGGGCTGGAGGTGAGGCCGAATCGCCTCTGCGAGGTCCGTCGGGGCACCTAGGAGTCCCCGGAGCACCGGGATGGTAAGGACGCGCTCGTCGAAGCACAGGCCCGCGCGCGCCGGAGTCGCGAGAGAGCGCTGGCCGTCCTGGCGTTGCGTCCGCTATGACGGCGGGGTAGGGTCGGCCCCGCTTTGTTCGACAAGTTGCAATCCGTTCTCGCCCACCTGAAAGTCCTGGTTACACCGCCGCGCGTGATAGTGGCATTGACCGCGGTTGGCGCGGTGGCTGGCGTTCTGCTTCCCGACAAGATCGCCATCAATGGCGGTTTCGGCTGGGACGGAGCAATTTACGGGGGCTTCGCCCAGGATTTCTGGGCGCGCTACCACACCGGCGTTTCCGCGTATTATGTGGGGCGGCTACTCCCTTCGCTCTTCATTTACCAAACCTTGCGCGTGCTGTCGGTGCCGCTGACCGAGGGGAACGTCGTGCTTGCGTTTGGCGTCCTGAATGCGGTGATGCTCGCCGCTTCCGCCTGGCTGTGGACGCGTATTGCGCGAAGATTGGATCTCGGACCCATCGGATTGTGGTTCGGCTATGTGGCGGCTTTCGCGAGCTGCTTCGCCCTGAAGATGATCTCTTACTATCCAGTGTTGACGGATGCGACGGCGTTCTTCTTGGGTTGGGCCATGCTCGCGGCCTATCTCGAGGGCTCGACCTGGCTGCTGCTGGTTTGCATCCTGGTTGGCCAATTCACCTGGCCGACAGTGCTGCCCGTGGGTGCGATCCTCCTGATATGGCCCTTCTCACGAGACGTCGGCGCGGGCAGTGGGCCGGATGCTCCATACGCCGCCTCCCTTCGCGCCGGTGTGTTGGCGGTCGTGCCTGCCTTGGCGGTGGCGGTCCTAGCCTTCGCTGCACTACACAAAGGCGGGCGGCCTTTGCCAAACCTCATCGACGTATTGCGACCAGCATGGCCGCTCAGCGTTATCTGTAGCTGTGCGTACCTGGCGACGGCGCTGTTTCTGCTCCTGCGGGGCTCGCCCGGGGTGCTGCGTCTGCGTCCCTATCTGGAACCTTTCAGACACCGGGCAACGTACTTCAAGGTGGTCCTCCTGGTCGGGTTGGCGATGGTGGACAGGCTGCTTCCGAGCCGCAGCGTGGTGCCGATAGGCAAGAGCCAGATGTTCGAGCTGATTGCGTGGAACTCGGTCGTGGCGCCGTTGCGATTTCTCGTCGCGCATGTCACCTATTTCGGGCCGGTCGTACTCATACTGGTGCTGGGCTGGCGGACTGTCGCGCGCATGATTGGTGAATCCGGACCGGGGCTCACCCTGTGGGCGATATTGGCCGTGCTGCTATCGCTCGATAGTGAGTCGCGCCATCTGGTGAATGTGGCGCCGGTTCTGATCGCGTTCGTTGCCAAGGCGGTGGATACACATCGGCCACGCGCGCGCGCCTTGTTTGTCTTCACCGCACTGTCGCTCCTCGTCTCGAAGGTGTGGCTGGTGATTGGAACCGAGAGGAGCCTCTATTTCTTGAACGCCGGACCTTGGATGTCGCACGAGCAATACGCCGTTCAAGGCGCGTTCATGCTGGTCATCGCGTACTGGTGTGTCCGTTCGGGAATCGTGCCTGGCAGCTCGCCCGCCCGCGGGCCAGGGATAGCGATGCCGGAAGGATAGTGTCAGCCTGCACGCCCATCGAGCGCGCGCCGTTCCGCGAGGAACTGATCGTAGTCGCGGATATAGTCGTCGGGCTTGTAGACATCCGAGGCCAGGACGAAGAGGGCCGCATCGGCGGTGTACTTGTACTGGATGGCCCAGACCATGGGCGGGACGTACAGCGCCAACTCGGGCGAATCCAGTACGACCTCCTGTCGGGTAACGGCGTCGTCGACGACAACCGAAACCGAGCCGGTCATGCACATGAGCAGTTGCGCGAGGGCGCGGTGGGCATGGGCTCCGCGCACTTCCTTGCTCGGCACCGCGAAGACCGAGAACATGCGTCTCGGAACGAAGGGCAATCCCTTGTCGACCTCGCGGGCGAGGAGGTTGCCGCGCAGGTCCTTGATGACCGAGGCCCGGTGGATGGCCACGCCGCGTACCGCGAGCGGTTGCACGCCGGGAACGCCCGCGCTGGCCTGAATCGGCGCGGACTCCGGTGCGACCGCGGCGACACCGCTGCTGCCAGCGTAGCGCACGATATGCGCCGGGTTGCCGACCACGATGGCGTGCGGTGGCACCGAGTGGGTGACCACCGCACCCGCGCCGACCATGGCGTCCTGCCCGATGGTGAGGCCGGGCAAGATGGTAGCATTCGCGCCGATGGAGGCGCCGCGCCGGACGTGCGTGACGGGGTATTGTCGCAGATGCTGGCGGCTGCGCGGCAACGGGTCGTTGGTGAAGGTCGCGTTCGGGCCGACGAAGACATCGTCCTCGATGCGCAGGCCATCCCAGACCTGCACCCCACACTTGATGGTGACGCGGTTGCCGATCACCACGTCGTTCTCGATGAAGGTGTGATCGCAGATGTTGCAGTCGTCGCCGATGACCGCGCCCGGCAGGACATGGGCAAAGGCCCAGATGCGCGTGCCACGTCCGATGTGCTGGCTTTCCACCAGGGCCTGGGGATGGGTGAAGATGTCGCTCACGGTTCACGTGCTTTCTGATGCGAAGCGAGCGTCGCCGGCTGACCCGCCTCATAGCGCTCCTGGATCGCAACGATGTAGTTGGGTCGCCCCTTGGTGTTCTCGAAGGTTCGCCAGACGTAACCGCCGATGACGCCCAAACCGAAGCAGTTGAGGGCGCCAAAGAAGGTCACCACGAGCACGGTGGCGGCGTAGCCGGGAACCGGGATGTTGCCCTCGATCTTCAGCGCCAGCACGGCGAGGGCGAATCCGGCGCTCAGAAGCAGGCCGACCACGCCCAGCGAGAGCAGACCCCGAATGGGTAGGTCCGAAAAGGCGAAGATGCTGTCCATCAAGTAGCGCAGCTTCTTCCTGAAGCTCCAGCTCGACCGGCCCGCCTGGCGCTCCAGCCGGGCGTAGGGAACCTCGGCGCGCCGGAAGCCGACCCAGAAGAGCAGCCCCACCAGCGAGCTGTTGTTTTCGCCCAGGCGCAGGAGTTGATCGCGCACGGCGCGCGTGCAGCCGAACACGTCGACTCCCCCGGCCGGGATTCCGCGCTGGATGAAGCGCCGGAAGAACCCCCAGAACAGGGCCGAGGACACGCGCGCACCCAGGGGGTCGGCGCGTCCGGTCCGGCGTCCCACCGCGACGTCGCAGGCTCCTTCACGCAGCAGTTTGGCGAACTGGAGGATGAGATCGGGTGGCTCCTGCAAGTCGGCGGCCATCACGGCGAAGAAATCGCCCTGGCCGGCGGCCAGGCCGGCGCGGATGGCGGAAAACGACCCGAAGTTGCGCGACAGGAGCAGGAGCTGCGAGCGAAACCTGGCTTTGGGCAGGCCGGTCGCGAGACGCAGATACGAATCGTCGGGGCTGCCATCGACGACGAACACCACCTCCAGTTCATCTCTCAGCTCCCCGTGAAGGCCATCGAGAGCCTGCAAGAGCGCCTCGATGTTCGCGGCGTTGCGATAGACCGGGATGACCAGTGAAATCAAGCCGCCGGCCATGTGCAAACCGCCGAGACGACGCGGCTGACTTCGCCGTCCGTCAGGAAGGGGTGGATGGGCAACGAAACCTCGCACGCGGCCAAGGCACCGGCGCGCGAGAGGGGCGTGCGAACTTCGAAGGGTTGACCGCGCAGCGCGGGCTGCTCCGGGATGAGACGCGGATAGTGTATCGCCGTGAGCACGCCGCAAGCCCGTGCATGGTCCATGAAAGAGGCGCGCCGCTGCGAGGGTACGCGTACGGGAAAGAGGTGCCACACGCTGGCCTCGGAAGAGGGAAGGTCTGGTAGGCGAACCTCGGGGTGGTGGATTCTTCCCAGGTAGGTCTCGGCGACCTCGCGCCGTCGCGCCGTCCAGGTCGCGAGCCGGGGCAGAAAGGCATGCTCCAAGATCGCGGCGTGGAGCTCGTCGAGCCGGCTGTTCATGCCCAGTTGATCGTGCACGTAGCGCTCGCTCTGCCCGTAGTCGCGCAGCGATCGGCAACGGGCGGCTACCCCGGCATCGTCGGTCGTGACCGCGCCGCCGTCGCCGAGCGCGCCCAGATTCTTCGTGGGGTAGAAGCTCAGCGCCGAGGCCTGTCCTACCGAGCCCACCTGCTGCCCCGCGTGCACGGCACCAATCGCCTGGGCGCAATCCTCGACCACGACCAGGTCGAAGCGGTCGCGCAACTCGGCCAGTGCCTTCAGATCCAGTGCGTGTCCGAACAGGTGAACCGGCACCATGGCGCGAATGGCGGGATCGGCGGCCAGCGCCGTCCGACATAGGTCCAGGTCGAGCAGCCCGCGCTCGTCCACGTCCACGAAGACCGGCACGGCGCCGGCGCGCACGATGGCCAGGGTGGTCGCAAAGGCGCTGAGGGGCGTCGTCAGCACTTTGGTGCCGGGCACGACGTCCAGGGCGCGCAACCCTATCTCGATGGCGTCGAGACCGCTGGCGCAACCGATGGCGTGCCCGCGCCCGAGGCGCGCGGCCAGAGCCTTCTCGAATCCCTCGACCTCGCGTCCGAGCACATACCAGCCGCTTTCGCCCACGCGCCTGACCGCGGCCAGGACGGACTCGCCGCTATCCGCCCACAGGCGCTTGAAATCGTTGAGCAAGATCGGAGAGTCGGGCAATTGCTTTCACCTGGTTCGGGAAGGCGCGTCTTTCGAGGCGGCACTCTAGCATGGTGACCGGCCGCGTTTCGAGCGCTGGGCCAGATCAGCGATTAAGGTGGTCTTTCCCATGGAGATGCGCCCAGCTTGTCTGTGCGCGTCGGAAGATGCTTTGGACCGTCTGGTAACTCCTTGTTACCTTCTTGCCTCGCATGCCGCGCCGCAATCCAGCGGTCCATCGGCATATTGCTGAAGTCTCGCGCCCTCATGCCAACCATCTCACTGCCCTCAGCTTCAGCTGCTAGTCGGCCATCTCCCAAAGCCTCGCGATTCTACGTACCGCAGCTTGATGGTCTGCGTTTCTCGGCATTCTTTCTCGTGTTTTTGCACCACGGCGCTCGCATCAGCAGCCTCTTTCCCGAGAATTCCGTGGGACGTTCCATCTTCGGTTTCTTCGAGAACTGGGGCTGGTGCGGCGTGGATCTGTTCCTCGTGCTCAGCGCCTACCTCATCACCTCGCTCTTGCTCATCGAGTATGAACAGCATCACAGCATCTCGCTGCGTGGCTTTTACCTGCGACGCATCCTGCGTATCTGGCCACTTTACTATCTGATGACCAGTATTGGTTTCTTCCTCCTGCCCGCGTTGGGCCTCTTCGCAGATCCGCCGTATTCGGCCGCCCATGCGGCGTTGATGAAGGACCACTTCCTGGCCTACTACACGTTGTTCGGAAACTACTCGACCGGGCTGCATGGATCCCCCTCGGTGTGGGCGCTCGCTCATCTTTGGACAGTGACCCTCGAGGAGCAATTCTACATTGTCTGGCCTTTGCTCCTCGGCACGATGCTCCGTCTGCGGCAAATGGCGCTATGGGTACTCCTCTCGGCGCTGCTCCTTGGCTCCATCTGTTTCCGCCTTCATTTTGCGGGCATAACTCACCATCCCTTCATCTGGACCAATACCCTCGCACGTCTCGATCCCTTGGTACTGGGGATAGCGGTTGCCTTGTGGCGGAAGGGACACCCATCAAGACCGGGCTGGAAGTGGCCGGCACTGGAATTGGCAGTCGGCGCGGTGGCTATCGCGTCCATCTCGTTGGGACCTCTCATCAAAACGCAGTCGCGTAGCATCACATGGCAACTCTTTGCCACGGCTTTGGGGTTCGCGCTCATCCTCGATGCCGTGCTCCCGCAAGAGCGCAATCCCATCTCGTGGTTTCTTTCCCGGCGGCCCCTGGTGTGGCTGGGCAAGCTGACCTACGGACTCTATGTGTACCACGCCATCAGCCTGCAGTTCGGTGAAATGCTGGTCGATTCGCTGACAAGCCACCATTTGATCGAATCGCATGCGCTGGCGCTGGTATTGCAGTCGGTGTTTTCGCTCTCGCTCACGGTCGTAGTCGCCGCGATTTCGTACCGTTACTTCGAGTCCTTCTTCCTTCGCCTCAAAACCAAGTTCACCCGGGTCAGGTCGCGACCGGTGGGGAAGGCGTTGGCGTAGAGGACATCCATGCGCCCGGACTCGCGGCGCTTGACCCACAGGATGCCGCGTGGTCGGATCGGAAGTTATCGACGATGGAGGATCGACAACCGGACAATCCCTACGCGCCGCCCGCGAGCGAGCTGAACCAAGGCCTGGTGGCCAGCACGCAAGGCGTGGAATTGGCCGGCCGTGGCACGCGGCTTTCGGCTATCACCCTCGACGGGTTGGTCATCAGCATACCGCTGGTGCCGATGATGGTGCTGGGGATCTACTTCGGTGTGCGAGCCGAGGTGGCGATGAGCCGCGCCGTCATGGACGACAACCTGTCTCAGATGCCATCGCTATCGGCGCCTTCCTCGGAATTCATGGCTCTGCTCGGGATCGCCGCGGCGATCGGGATGCTCGGTGCCCTTGGCATCGCGATCTACCAATGGATTCTGATCAGCCGGACGGGCCAATCGCTCGGCAAGAAGTGGACCGGCATCCGCATCGAAAAGGTGGACGGCAGTAACCTCACCTTCGGCACCGGCGTCTTTTTGCGCAACTGGGTGCCCAAGGTGATGGGCGCCGTCCCGTATCTGGGTATGCTCTTCTTCTTGGTCGATTGCCTCTTCATCTTTCGCGAAGACTGCCGTTGCCTGCACGATCACATCGCCGGCACGCGCGTGGTCCGAATCCAGCGGTGAACCGTGCAGCTCGACAACACCGTCGAAGTCGAAACCCCGGAGCACGTGCGCTTCCGCTTTCACGCGGCGGGGCCCACGCGCCGCGCCTGGGCCTACCTGCTCGATCTGCTGGTGCGCGTGGGCATCCTGCTGGTGGTGGAGATCGTGCTGGTTCTGGCCACGGGACACGACTTGAGGCCCGGCAAGGCCATCTTCACCAGTGGAACCCTGCTGTCCTTGTTTCTCATCGAGTGGGTCTATTTCGTCGCCTTCGAGGCGGGCTGGAACGGCACCACGCCGGGCAAGCGCGCGCTGCGACTGCGCGTGGTCAAGGTCGGGGGCTACCCGCTCTCTTTCATGGACGCAATCCTGCGCAATCTGTTGCGCACGGCGGATTTTCTCCCCGTCGGCTATCTCCTGGGGGTGGTCGCGATGTCTTGGGACGGTCGCTTCGCCCGCCTGGGCGATCGTGTGGCGGGCACCATGGTCGTGATCGAGGATCCGGTGCGCGTGGCGCCCGCGATCAAGCTCGATCCGCCGGCGACGGCCGATGAGATCGCCGCCTTTCCGCATCGGGTCGTGCTGCCATTGCCCGAGCGAGAGGCCATCGAGTTGCTCCTGCGCCGGCGTGACCTGTCACCGGCGCGGCGATTGGAACTGGCCGAAGTCATGGCGCCGGTCGTGGAGCGCCGGCTCGGCGTGAAGTTCGGCGATCCGGTGCGGCTGTTGGCCTTGGTCGACTATCTTGCGGTGGGTGGCATGGCCGCGGCGGGCGAGCCCAGCCTCGCGGCGAGGGCCAAGCCATGACCCGCACCCAAGACGAATTCGTGGCCTCCCGCAAGCCCGCCTGGGACGAGCTCGACACCATGCTGGCCAAGAAGCACCTCCTCCACAAGCTCCCGCCCGCGTCGATCTCGCGCGCCGCTAGTCTGTACCGGGAGGTCTGTTCGGACCTCATGCGCGCGCGCAACGCCGGTTACACGACCGACGTCATCGATCTGCTCGATTCCCTGGCCGCGCGAGCTTGCGCGGCGATGTACAGTGCACCGCCCTATCGCCTGGCTGGCTTGTGGGAGCTGATCGCGACCGGTTTCCCGTCGAGCGTGCGGCGCAACGCCCGTTTCATGGCCCTGGCCGCCGCGCTCTTCGTGCTGCCGGGTCTGCTGGGGTTCGCCGGCGCGCTCCGCTCGCGCGGGTTCGCCGTCCAGATCATGACCGAGCCCATGGTGGCGCAGATGGAGAAGGCCTACAGCGAGCTCGGACACGGCCGCGAGCAGGGCGCCGACAGCATGATGGCCAGCTTCTACGTGTACAACAACGTCGGCATCGCGTTTCGCTGCTTCGCCACCGGCATCTTGTTCGGCCTGGGCAGTATGTTCTTTCTGGTCTACAACGGCTTGACCATCGGCGTGGTGGCCGGGGCGGTGACCGCGGCCGGGCATGGCGGAAACCTGTTTACCTTCATCGCCGGACATGGCGCCTTCGAGTTGACCGCCATCGTGATCTCCGGCGCCGCGGGCATGGCCATGGGCTACGCCTTGATCGACACTGGGCAGCGCTCGCGTTGGGCCTCGCTGCGCGCGCGGGCGGGCGACCTCTTTCGCATGATCATGGGGGCGGCGCTCATGCTCCTGGTCGCGGCGTTCATCGAGGGCTTCTGGTCGCCGTCCTCCATCTTGCCCCCGATCAAATGGGGCGCGGCGGTTCTGCTCCACCTGCTCGTGCTCGCGTATTTGCTCTTCGCCGGTCGGTCGTCGTCATCCGGGAGCAGACCTTGAACCTGCTCGAAGCCAGGGTTGCGCTGCGGCCGCGGGCCATGTCGGACATCCTCGACCTCGCCGGACCGTTCTGCATGGTGAACCGGCGGTTATTGGTGCCGCTCGCTCTGCTCGTGACCGCGGTTGGCGGCCTCGCGAGCGCGGTCTGCCGTCTCGAGCTCGGCTGGTCGTGGGCCTCGGTGTGGCTGGTGGTGGCCGGCTACCTTCTGCTCACGAATGGTGTCTACACGCAGGCCGCTGGCGACTTGCTCTTTCATCGCGCCGAGGAGGTCCGCGTCGTTCACGTGCTCGGCCGGTTCGCGCGTCGCTTTCTTCCCTACCTGGTCGCGCGCGTCGCGCATCTGCTCGTTCTCGGCCTGTGCGCGGCGGTCCTGGCGCCCCTGCCGATCTTCTCGTCGCGCCTGTTCTTCTTCAGCGAGGCCGTGCTTCTGGAATCGGGCGCGCCCTTCGCGAGTCTGGCGCGCAGTAGTCGCCTGGTCCTTTTTCGCAGCATGTCCTGTTTGGGCCTGGCGGTGGCCAGCCTGTGCGCGCCGTTCCTGTTCGCGCTGGCGGCCGACCTCGTCGGCAACACCGTGGTCGAGATGGTATTGCAAATGGGCCGGCCGTTCGGTTCGCTGATGGCGGATGGGGGCTCTGCCTACGCGGTGGTCGGAGCGCTGCTCTCGGCGCCCTTCGTGGCCAGCGCCAGCTTTCTCGGCTACATCGACATGCGTACGCGCAAGGAAGGCTGGGATATCCAGCTTCGCTTCATGGCCCTGGCAGACGCCGAGGCCAAGAATCGGAGAATCGCATCGTGAGGTTAAGGCGTATCGTCGGCGCCTTCGCGGTGATGCTCGTGTCCGGCGCGGCGACGGCCGCTGAGACGGATGCGGGCGCGCCTTTGGGCCCCCCGGCGGATCCGGCGAAAGTCGTCCGCGAGGTCTTCGCGCCACGGCGCTTCCAGTTCTGTCACGACACCAGCTACCCGCTGACGCCAGCCGAGAAGGCTTGGTGCGATCTCGGCGCGGGCGAGAACAAGCAGGCATGTCCGGCCCTGCGCGAGGCCTGCAAGAGAAGCGCGCTGGCCAAGCAGATCGAATTGCGCGAGCCGTTCTCCTTTCACCTGCCGGAGCTTGGATTCCCGCTCCGCCTGCTCTTGTGGGTCTTGCTCGGGCTCGGCGTGGCCATGTTGGTGTTTGCGCTCATCCGCCACTTCCTCGATCACAAGTCGAAGGAAGACGTGGTCAAGACGGAATCCCCTGGATCGGCCGAGAAGGAGCGCGCAGCCGCGCTCGCGCGCCAGATCGAAACCGACGTCGAGCGGCTGCTCGAACGCGCGCGCGCCGCGGCCGCGGCCGGCGATTTTCGCCTCGCCGTGGGCGAGGCCTACGCTGCGCTGTTGCGTCGCCTGGAAGGTGCCGGCGTGGTGAGCGTCGAACCGGACCAGACCAACGGCGACTACGTCCGCAAGGTGAAGAGCGAAAGGCCGACCATCGCCGGGCGTATGACGGAGATCGTCGCTTCCGTCGAGTGCGCGCAGTTCGGCAACCAGAAGGTCACGCGCGAGGGCTTCGAAGGGGTATGGACGCGCGTGACCGGACTTCTCGCCGAACGCATCGGCGTGCTGCTGGTGGTGGTGGCAGGCCTGCTGCTAGGTGCCTCGTGTGGGCAGCCACGCGAGGATTGGGAGCACTCGCCCTCGGGGCGCGCGGGCATCATCGACTATCTCGGCAAACGCGGGTTCAAGGTGCACGAGCGTCTGCTCGCGCTCGCCAAAATCGGGGATAGCAAGGCCGACCAACTGATCGTGCTACCTGGCGCCCACCTCGGCGAGGACGATTGGAAGGCGATCAAGGGTTGGGTTTTCGCGAGCGACCACTCGCTCGTGCTTGCGGGTGGCCGGCGCGGGATGCCCGATTGGATCGGCATGCGCATCGTCGAGAGGGAAGCCGCGAGTCCCGGCCCCGTCGCGCTGAGCGACGCGGAGGCGAAGCGCTGGGGTGCCTTGCGGGTAAGCGTGCCCGAAGCCAACTTCCTTGAGAGCAAACCGGGCAGCGAAATCCTGCTGGCGAGGAAGCACGCGCCCTATGCCGCCGAACGCTGGCTGGGAAACGACGAAGACGACGAGGGAGAAGAGGCGGAGCGCGTGCTGGTGCTCGCCGACGATTTCATGTTTCGCAATGCCAGCCTGCTGGTTGGCGACAATGCGGCCGTGCTCGACCATCTGCTGCGCGATGGTGGTACCACCCTGGAGGTGGCGGGCGATCTGACCGGGCTCGTGTCTTCGAACCCGGTGGAGTCCGTCCGGCGCGGGCGGCTGGGGCCGGCCCTGCTGCAACTCGCGGCCTTGCTGCTCGTGTTCTTTGCGTGCAAGGGGGCGCGCTTTGGCCGGCCCACGTACAGCCAGCGCACCCTGCGGCGCGAATTCGCCGAGCACGTGCGTGCCTTGGGACTGCACTATGCGCGGGCGCGCGGCGAACGCCTGGCTTTGGGTTTCATTGGCGCCTACGCCAGCGAGCGCTTACGCGAGCGCTTCGGTCTGCAGGTCGATCGCAGCCTGTCCGGGCTGGCCGAGGCGGTCGCCACGCGGACGGGTCGTCCGGTTGGCGAGGTGATGCGCATGCTGCTGGAAGCGCGCGATGCGAGCAAGGGCGTGCCGGCGGAAAAGGGCGCGCGCGATTTGGAAACCGCAGCCGAGTTGTGCAAGCTGCTCGAAGAAACAGGAGGAACCGGTGGACACAAGCGAATTCAAAGCCAGGTTTGATGCGATCCGCGGCGAAGTCGAGCGTGCCCTGGTAGGGCAGACCGAGCTCGTCGAGCACGCCCTCATCGCCCTGCTCGCCCGCGGTCACGTGCTGCTCGAAGGCGCGCCCGGCCTGGGCAAGACCCTGCTCGTGCGGGTGCTGGGGTTGGTGCTGGCGTGCGATCACCGGCGCATCCAGTTCACCCCCGATCTCATGCCCTCGGACGTGAGCGGCGGCAACGTGTTCAACCAGCAGAAGAGCGCTTTCGAATTCCTCAAGGGCCCCGTATTCACCCAGCTCTTGCTGGCCGACGAGATCAACCGCGCACCGGCCAAGACCCAGTCCGCGCTGCTCGAGGCCATGCAGGAACGTCAGGTCACGGTGGATGGGGTCACGCGCCCACTGCCCGAGCCATTCCTGGTCATGGCCACGCAGAACCCCATCGAGTCGCAGGGCACCTATCCCCTGCCCGAGGCGCAACTCGATCGCTTCATGTTCAAGCTGAGCGTGCTTGCGCCCTCGCACGACGTCGAGACCGCGATCCTGCGCAACCATCTGGCCGGCTTCGACGCGCAGGCGCTCGAACGGTTGAATCTGGCCCGGGTGATTGCGCCCGCCGGTCTGCTCGACATGCAGGGCTACGCGCGCCGCTTGCGCGTGGACGAGAGCATCGTTTCCTATATCGCCGATATCGTGTGCCGGACGCGCGGACACCGTTCCTTGTACTACGGCGCCTCGCCGCGCGCCTCCATCGCGCTTCTGCACGGGGCGCAGGCCAGGGCGGCCAGTCAAGGGCGCGACTTCGTCATTCCGGACGACGTGAAGGCGCTGGCCCCGGCGGTGTTACGGCACCGCGTGGGTTTGCAACCCGACGCCGAGATCGAAGGCGTGTCCACCGACGACTGCGTGAGCGAAATCCTGCGCGACGTGCGCGTCCCCGAGACCATCGCCGCGTAAACGACCCATGCCGTTCGTCCCCTCCACGCGACTTGTGTTGCTCGCGGTCCTGCCGCTGCTCCTCGGCGCCGTGACCGCGCTCGAGCCGAGTTTTCTCTGGCCGATGCTGCTCGCCGATCTGAGCATCGCGATCCTCGCGGCCGTCGATGCCTGGCTCGGCCGGCGCGTCCTGGTGCGGGCAGAGCGGGAACCGCCGCGTATCTTTTCGGTGGGACGGGCGAACCTGGTCAAGCTGCAGGTCACTTCGCTCGCGCGCCGGCCGCTCGCCGTGCGCGTGAACGACGATTGCGCCGTTGGTCTCACCGTCGAAGGTCTCCCGAGGACCGTGGAGGTGCCGGGGCCAGGGTATGCCCCGGTCACCTACCACGTCAGGCCGAGCCGGCGCGGTCTTTACGAGCTCGGCGATCACCACCTGCGCTGGGCCACGCCGCTCGGGCTGTGGTGGCGCCAGGTTCGCGTGTCCTCGCGCCACCCGGTGCGGGTGTATCCCGACGTGCAGGCCGTGCGCACGTACGAAATGCTGGCGCGACAGAGCCTGGAGAACCGCATGGTTCGCACCGTCCGTCTGCGCGGCGGCGAGAACGAGTTCGAGGCCCTGCGCGACTACCAGCGCGACGACGAGTACCGCGCCATCGACTGGAAGGCGACGGCACGCAGACAGAAACTCATCACGCGCGCGTATCAGCAAGAACGCAACCAGTCGGTGTTGTGCATGCTCGACTGTGGCCGCCTCATGACGGCGGAGACCCTGGGTCTGTCCCAACTCGACCACGCCCTCAATGCCGTGCTGATGCTGTCCCACGTGGCGACACGGGCCGGGGATCAAGTGGGCCTGCTCGCCTTCGATGCGCGCGTGCGAGCCTTCCTGCCGCCGCAGGGGGGGAGGCGGGCCGCGCAGCGGGTGGTGGCGGCCTCCTACGACATTCACGCGCAGATTGTCGAGACGGATTTCGAAGCGGCCTACGGCTATCTTTCCCCGCGCCTGCGCAAGCGTTCTTTGGTGGTGCTCTTCACCGAGGTCATCGACGAGGTATCGGCGCGCTCCGTGGTGCGCACGGTGCGCGGGCTAGGCCCGCGACACCTGGCCCTGTGTGTCCTCTTCCGCGACGAGACCCTCGACGCCATGGTGGAACCCCACGCCGGCACAAGTGCAATCGACGCCGCGGATCTCTATCAGCGTACCGCCGCCGCGGAAGCGATCCTCTGGCGGGACCGATTGGTTCGCGATCTGCAAGAAGCCGGTGCCCTGGTGCTGCACGTGTCCCCGCGCAAACTGACCCCCGCGCTCATCAACCGCTACCTGCGCATCAAGGCGCAACGGTTGCTCTAGACGCAAGCTCACGCTGCCGGCTTACCTTCGAGCAGGTGCTTGAGGGCTTCGAGCACGGAGTGCCAGTTGCTTGCCGAGTGGTCGGCACGCGCTTGGGTGTCGACGTTGGATTGTCGAACCGTGACCCGCACGCCGTCGGGCGTGGGGTCGAGATCGTAACGGATGATCTGGCGCAAACCCGGCTTGTCTTCGAGGCCGCTGAAGTTGCTCCAGTAGTTGTAGGAGAGGCTCTTCATCGGTTCGAACGAGAGCACGGTTCCGCGATCTTCATAGGGCTTGCCCTCCCACTCGCCACGAAAGAAGAGAGGCGAGCCGACCGTCCAATCGGTCACGAGGTTCGTGCCGAAGAAATACTGTTTGACGATCTCGGGTTGAGTGATTGCATTCCAGACGCTCGAGAGCGGCGCCTGGATGTCCAGCGAGGCTGTCGATGAGAATGGCATGCTTGTAAGCCTGCCATTGCCATTGCGAAGTGTCGAAGCCGCGGCGCGTATATCGTAGGGACGAGCAATTGAGGCGGACGAGGGCATTCGTCGCTACGTCAAGGGAGCCCTTGCGCGACGATGCCTGGGTACCACACGTCCGCCATCAGCTGCGATCCGGCCGCGTTGGGGTGAACGCCGTCCGAGGTATTGGTGGAGTTCGGTGTGTAGGTGGCTGCCGGCAATGCGGACCAGACGTTCACCACGTAGATGGGAGAAGCGGCGGTGGTCTTGCCGTCGGCCCAGGCGGGAATCTGCGCGTTGAGAGTCTCGACCCGCGTCTCGCAATCGCTACAACCAGTCGGGTTCATCGGGGTGATCTGGGCGACGAAGAAGATCACGCCGGGATTTTGGCCTCGGAATTGGTCGACGACGAAGCTGTAGGCGCTGGTGATGTCGGCCGGCGAGATGCTGCTCCAGACGTCGTTGGTCCCGTACGCCATGAGCACGACATCGGGTTTTTCGGCGGCCCAAGTCTTGAGCTCGCTGAGGGTACCCTTGCCGCTCGCCGGAGGACTGTCGGTTGTCAGGTAGGTCACCAGATAGCCACCGTGTCCCTCGGTTTGGACGTTGGCGACCCCCGCGCCGCAGCTCTGATTGTTGAGGACGGTGCCGACGAAGGTGAAGTTGCTGTGGCCTTTGTCGATGAGCTCCTTGGAGAGGAGCTTGGGGTAGCACGTCGTGCCCGTGATCGAATCGCCGAGTGGCATGATCTGCCACTTGCCTGCATGGGTCGAGCCGCCCGCGCCGGTTGCGCCGCCGCTGCTGGTTGCGCCGCCTGTTGCACTGGATCCACCGGTCGCCATGTTCCCGCCATTTGATGGAACGCCTCCATCGCTGCCGGTCGAGCCACCAGTCCCAGTCCTGCCACCCGAGGCGGACAGCCCGCCCGAGCCGGTCGCGCCGCCACTTTGCATCGAGCCACCAGTCCCAGTCCTGCCGCCCGAGGCGGACAGCCCGCCGGAGCCGGTCGCGCCGCCACTTTGCATCGAGCCACCAGCGGCACGCGTCCCCCCGCTGTCCGTTGCGCCGCCTGAACCGTCGGCGCCTCCGCTCGTCGTGCCGCCGTTGGCGCTATTTCCACCGGTTCCCTTGCCACCCGATGACGTCATCCCGCCGCTGCCGGACGAGCCACCAGTCTCGGAACCGCTGCCGGCGGGTCCGCTGGTGCAGGCATTGGCGAGTAGGAGCAGCGCGAAGGCCACGAGCGACCTTTGCCAACACGTGTGATTCATCACGGCCGCACCTCCGGCGAAACCGCCTCGGCGGGCAGTCGCCTCGGGCCAGCGCCGGCGACGATCACGCGCTCGATCGCGCCGGACTTGCCGTCGGCACCCGCGCTCTTCCATTGCTGGAGGGTGCGTCCGCTGGCGTCCAGAATAGTCAGGACGGCACCCGCGGCAACCCACACCCGCCCGGTCGAGTCGATGGCGATGTCGTTGATACCGGTTGCCGGCAGGGCCGCGCTCCGGCTTACTTCACCCGGCCCGTCGAGATGGGCGATGACGACGGTCCTGCCGTCCGCGCCGGTGCCGGCGACCAGATTCGTCGAACCAGCGCTTTGCAGATGGGCACTGCCGGCGGGCCAGTGCGAAGGCTGCCAGCCGGACTCCGTGGACACGAAACAGCCCGACAGATAGCAAGCGACGAGGCCCGCCCGCGAGACGAGCAAGGAGAGCGGAAACTCAGACGTCGCGGCAGCACCGGCATCAGCGAGATTGCTCGTCGATGCTACCGGCGGTGGTTCCACGCGTGTCCACCGCGAGCCGGTGACGCGCCACAGGCCGTTCCAGCTCGACACCCACACCGCGCGCCCGTCGGTCACGATGTCGAGCAAATGGTTGTCCTCGAATGTGCCGGCGAGGCTGTTGCGCGTGCGCACGGTCTTCCAGCGATGGCCATCGTAGCGCACCACGCTGCCGTGGCCGTCGTTGATGGTCCACACGTCGCTGGGCGAGCGGACCGCCAGTTTCGCGAAGCTCTCCTGGTTGAGGGTGACCACGTGGCCGCCGGCGTGCCGAACGACCCCCACCCCATGCAGGCTTGCCCACAAGGCTCCTTCGCTGTCGAGCTGCATGTCACGCAGGGATGCCTTGGTTTGCAACACCGAGGAGACTGCACCGTCCTGCAGGCGAAGAATGCCGATTCCCTTCACGTACACGAAGGCGGCATCCTCGCGTTTCCCACCCGCGACCGCCTCCGGCCCAGGGGCGACCGCGGGCGCCGGCGCCGATTGCTTGGGTCTGGACCTCGACTTGCCGTGGCCGCTCGCAATCGCCCCGAAAGAGACGAGGGCGATGACCATCAGGCCGAGTGGAGTCCTCCAATCGGACCATGTCAGACGGTACGCGCGACCTCTCATCTCGTCCGGAGTATACGTGCGCGGGAATTCTCCTCGCAACCTTGCCGGTTGCTCCAAGTCGGTCGCACCCGGTCCGTGGCGCCTGTTCCGGTGTCGAACGAGCGGCCGGGTTCGCGGAGGTGCTTTACGCTCGACCCGTTCGGTAGGCGCCAGGTGAGACGCCGAAGCTCCTGCGAAATATCTTGCGGAAGTAGTTCGCATCCCCAAATCCGCAATGCTCGGCAACCTTCTTCACCGTGAACCCGCTGCCCGTGATCAGGCGTTTGGCCTCGTCGAGCCGCAGGCTGGCCAGGTAGCGACCGGGCGAAATTCCACGCGCCTTCCCGAATTGCCTGGAAAAATGGAAACGGCTCATCTTGGCGACGCGAGCCATGTCGTCCACGCCGATGGGCCGGGCGAGGTTGAGTTGGCAAAACTTCTCCACATCGAGGACGAACGCCGGCACCGCTCGCAACAGTGGCCGCGCGCGCTGGGCGTCCTCGGCGCTCACCTTCAATAGCTCCATCACGATCGCGTAGGCCAGCTCGGACGAGCGGTAGGTCGATCCGATCCTGCCTTCAAGCGCCATCGCGCATGCGTCCGCGGCACGCGCCAAGGCGGGCGAGCTCTCGTCGAGAGCGATGATCGGTCCCAGCTTGTCGACGATTTCCCGCATGCCGCGCACGGCCCCGGCCCCACCGAGTGTCAGGTAGAAGAACTCCCAGCGCTCGCCTTCTTCGATCCAGTAGCGGTGGTCGTGCGGACGGTGCAACAACATGGCTTGTCCCGGCTCCACGAACATTTCGCGATCGTGGTAGCGCAGCCGTCCACGCCCGCTCAGGGTGTAGTGAATGATCGCGAATTCCTCGTGGCCTCCACGCAAACCATCGCAAACGTAGCTGGGCTTGGTCTTCTCCTGAAAACCAACGCCGCAAATCAGCGCGGGCAGCGACCCATGCAGGCTGGGAGACAACAGGGCCTCTCGATGGCCAATCTTGTAGAGCCGCTCGATGGGAGAATGGCCTGCCGGCTCGCTCCCGCCAACGTCGGCACGTACTTCGCATTTCGTTTGGCCGAGGCCATGTGAGAGTGGACCGAGAGTTTCCGAGGATTCGACGCTGAGCATCGGGGCTCCTTTCGACGAAAGGCGCAAGTGCAAGTCTGTTCGAAAATTCTCCTTCAAACGATGCCCTCGATTACCAGATGTTCTTGCCATTCCAAGATCGCGGAACCGCGATGTGTTATTCGTGACTCTGTGAGCCATTGTAGGATCTGCCAAGTGACCACCTTCATTAGAGCATCTGACAATTCACATAGTAATTACGAAATATGGTGGTTCAAATCCGCGGCTGCCCGAGTCAATGGTGCCATAGGTCAATGGTGTCGGGGCCGTTTTCCCGCGGCCAGCGGCGAGACCCAGAACATCCCGAGCAGCAGCACGCACAAGACGCTGATCGCGGCACCCGCAGCGAGTCCAGGCGTCCGGAATTCGAGAACGATCCTGTGCGTGCCTGCTTCGATCGGCAGGGCGCGCATGATGAGGTTGGCGCGCAGGAGGCGAACCGGCCGACCGTCCACGGTGGCGCGCCATCCGCGATCGTATTGTTCGTCGAAAACGGCCAGGCCACGCTCCTTGGCCGTGCAAACCGCGACCAGTCGATTGTTGCGGTAGGATTCCAGGTTGCACGTGCCGGCGCGGCCAGGCGATTCGGAGAATGAAGCCGCCGGAACGCCACTGTCCGAGGCCAGCCAGACGCTGCGGCCCGCCACGACCTCGGGCTCGAAGATCCGCTGCAAGGCCCGATCGTCGGACAACATCTCGGCGTGGCGGGCCAGAAACACGCGCGGCAATGCGCCTGGAACGCGGTAGATGCGCGCGCCCGGCAAGGGATCCAGAAGTGGTTCCAGTCCGGGCCGGTCGTTCTTCGGGGCGCTTGGATGGGGCACGGGCAAGATCGCATAGTCCGCGCCGAGCAGGCGCAGGGCGCTCTGTCCGACGGGGAGTCCCGCCTTCCAGACCTCGTCCAAGAGCGACGGGATGGCGGCATCGTAGCCTGGCAGCGTGGCGATTCCCCAAGCATTCGCGGTATTGGTGACCAAGGTGCTCACCAGGCGAAACTCGCCCCCGGCATTGGTGCTCGCGGTAACCCATTTGTTCACCGCCTGGTCGGTCAGATTCGACCGGTATAGGCGTGGTGGCGCTTGCGGGTCCGAGCGCCGTTCGAGAGCGATGCGTGCGGCCCGCGGCAGCTCGCTGGCGATTTGTCGCGGGCCAAACCCTTGCAAGGGCCACACGGCGGCGGCAAGGTCGAAGGCGACGACCGCAACCAACGCGAGGGGGGCGAGCGGCGAGGCTCGGGTGGCGAGAACGTGCACGGCGAGAACCCCGAGGACGGCAAGGCTGCCGAGCAGGGCGCCGTGAACGGCGAAGACCATCCACGCCGGTGGCAGCGCGAGGTAGGCGACAACCCCGAGGGCAATGATGAGCGCAAGCAGAACGCCGGTTCGGCGCCACGGCTGCGGTTCACGGGAGAGAATGCGCCCCGCCCCCATGCTTGCCAGGAGCGCGACCATGGTGACCACGAGAATCGTATATTTTTCCGGATAGCGCATGTATCCGAGGGGAAATATGATGCGCCGGAAAACCGCGTGCACGGGCGTATATTTGCCAAACGCCAGCAGCAGCGCGAAGGCCGTGAGCATACCCACCGCCAGCGCCAGCTTGCGGCCGCGACCAAACGCGGCCAGCGCGAGCACGATCACGCTGGCACCCATGTACACGCTGTACGAGAGCGGAAGCCCGTCGAGGCGCGGCTCGCCGATGATCGAGCCAGCCGGGAAGACCCCGTAGGCATCGCCCATGGACTGGGGGAGAGCGAACTCGATGAGGCGCAGAGGGTGAAGCGAGCAGGACTCGGCAACCCAGCGCGAGAGATGGGCGGCCCGCTCGGTGCTGCCGAGGAGCATGCGGGCGGGCACGATCACGACCGCACCCACACCGAACGCAAGCGCGACGGCGAAGGCCGCGCCCAGCAGCCACCTCGCACGCGCGCTCGACAACGACGGATCGCGACGGCGCTCGACCGCGTGAAGAACGCAAGCGAAGAGGATAGCGAAGCCGGCGCCGATCATGGCCAGGAAGACTTCGCCGAGCAGGACGGCAAAGACGCTGGGCAGGGCGGCCTTGACCAAGCCCCGGCGCCAGGCGCCTCCGCCCGCGCGCAGGCTGTCGAGCAAGGCAACCTGTCCGACGGCGGCCCAGGGAATCCAGGCATCGGCCAAGAGCCGTAGGCCCGAGGTCCACTCGGACGTGGTGTAGCCCGAGAGTGCCCAGGCCAGGCCGGCGATGACAATCGCCTTCGGCGAGCCGCCGAGGCGTCTCGCCAGCCAGCACACGCCCGCTGCGCCCCATGCCATGTGCACGAAGCACTGCCAGTTGAGCATGCTGGCCACCCAGCCCGGCCCGACGAGAACGAAGAGCCAATTGGGCGGGTAGAGGACGCCGTATAGCGGATCGGCAAAGACCGGGAAACCGAGCCCTTGGTAGGGATTCCAGCCGGGAATCTCGCCCCGCAAGAGCGCGGCGCGCAGGAAGGCGCGCGCGGGAAAGTTCCAGTGCGCGATGTCGCGGAAGAAGAGGATCTGACCGAAAAAGAGCGGCAGGTAGACCGCGCACAGGATCCCCAGTGTCCACAGAAAGGGCCGCCAGAGCGACGGCGCGCGCTGCGTGTCGGGGGTGGGGCTTGTCTCGGACACGATCACCGCCGATTAGACCACAACCACACCGGCCCGCCAGTGCTCTGGATCCTGGCTAGCCGATCACCTGGCCGCCCCGTCGCGTGGCGGCCAGGGTTCCGCAGGCAGCGTCGATGTCCCGGCCGCCGGCATAGCGGCGGACGAGGGGAATGGCGAACTTGGATAGTTCGTCGCGGAATGCACGAACTTCACTCTCGGTGGGCGGCTGGAAGCGACCGCTCGCATCGTTGACCTCGATGAGGTTCACCTTGACCCGCACGCCGGCAAAGAGGCGGGCCAGGTCTTGCGCGGCTTGCCGGCTCATGTTCACGCCCGAAATCGCCACGTAGGCCAGGGTCACGCGGCTCTTGCTGGCGGCGGCGTATTCCCGCACGGCCGCCGCCACATCGGCGAGCGGCCAGCGCTGCTCGATGGGCATGAGTGGCAAACGCAGGTCGCCCGTGGGCGCGGCCAACGAGACCATGAGCCGGAAGCGGTGCTTTTCGGCGGTGAAGCGCCGGATCGCGGGCACAACACCTGCGGTGGAAATCGAAATGGCGTCCGCGGAGATAGCGCATCCGGCGGGGTGGCACAGCACCCGCGCCGCGCGCATGACGTCCTCATAGTTGAGCAGCGGCTCGCCCATGCCGAGGAAGAGCACGCCGCGGATAGGATGGTCGGCCTCGCGGGCGATGGCGTGAACCTGGGCCAGCATTTCCCAGGCGGCGAGGTTGCGCGAGAATCCGAGTCCACCGGTGGCGCAGAAGGCACAGGCCAGGGCGCAACCGACTTGCGAGCTGATGCACACGGTGTACTTGACGGTGGGCAGGGCCACCAGACCCGAGGCCTCGCCGCGCCGCCGTCTCTCTTTGAGGGCGCGTGTCTCCGCCGGATCGGGCAGCGGAATGCGCACCGCCTCGATGTGGACGCCATCCGGCAAGCGGAACAGGTACTTCACGAAGCCGTCATCGGCGCGCCTGCGCTCGACGATGTCGAGGTCTGGAAAGCGCGCCGTGCGCGCGAGGATCTGCCGAACCTGCACCGGCAGTTGTTCCATGTCATCGAGGCTCGTCGCCCACTGGGCATGCACGCGGGCGAATACCTTGCGCGCGACCCGCTCGCCCACGCCAAACGCGCGCAGCGCCTCGCGCATCGCCGGCCAGTCGAGATCGCGCGGTAAGAACGGCTGGTCCAAGGTCGGAGCGGCGGCCAGTGCAAGCGGCACTAGCGGCCGTTTCCCTCGCGGTGAAGCAGATCGAGCGGTGGCGCTTCGCTTTCCACGACGTAGCCGAATTCGCGTTTGAATTCCTCGGCCGATTTCTTCGGATTGCACACCGAGCCGAACTTGGTAAGGATGGAAGGCTCCTCGAAGTCGTCGCGGCGCAGGCGGATCATGTAGCGGCGGGCGATGGCGTAGCGAGTGGACTTGATGTCCACCATGCGCACGCGCGTGCGCCCGGTCTGGGGGTCCAGGAGCTGCGCGAAGGGGATGGGCACGAAGTTTCCGGCCTGCAGCGAAACCATCGCGGCGTTGCCGCCCGAGAATAGGAACTTGGCCGCGCAGTAGCCGAGGTCGCGCGTGTACTCCATGTCGTAGGGCACGGGGTCGGCACAGCGCAATTCGTAGCCGATGTCCTTCGCGATGATGGTCAACTTGGGTACGCCGAGGGCGCGCAGGCGCACGATCACGGCCCTCTTGATTCCATCGCCGAGGTTCAATTCGGAAGTGCGGATGTGGCCGTTCTCGTCGCGTTCGAGGTTGCCGAGGCGCCGCAGGTCATCGTCGGGCAAGGCCTCGGCCAATCCCTCGGCCAGCACCGCTACGCCGTAACGCCGTCCCTCGGCCAAGCGCTTGATGATGGCGCCGGCCAGGATGTCGATCAGGATGCGCAGGGTCGGGTTGTTGCGCGGGAATTCCTCGGGGATCACGGTCAGGGTCGCTCCCGCCGCCTTGCCCACGCCCAGCGCCAGGTGGCCGGCCTTGCGCCCCATGGCCACCACGAAATACCAGCGCGAGGTGGTCTTGGCGTCGACCATCAGGTTCTTGACCAGCTCGACGCCGAGGTGCCGGGCGGTGTTGTAGCCGAAAGAATCCACCGACGGGTCGAGGTCGAGGTCGTTGTCGATGGTCTTGGGCACGTGGACGACGCGCAGGGTTCCGGCCGCCTTCTCGGAGACCTTCATCGCGGAAAAAGCGGTGTCGTCTCCACCGATGGTGATGAGTTGGGTAATGCCGAGGCGGTGCAGCGAATCCACCACCATGACCAGATCCTCGTCCTTCGTGGTCGGATTGGCACGCGAGCTGCCGAGGACCGAGCCACCGGTGAAGTGGATGCGGCTGACGTCGCCGAGCTGCAAAGGGCGGATGTCCTCCAGACGCCCCCTCATCAGGCGGTCGAAACCATCGCGGATGCCGAGCACCTCCACGCCCTGCAAGAGGGCACGAATGGTGGCGGCGCTGATCACGCTGTTGATGCCAGGTGCGGGGCCACCCCCGACCAGGATGCCGAGCTTCTCTTTGGGCACGATCTACTTCTCCTTGTCCTGCGCGGGCTATCGAGCGGGGCCGGACCTTAGCACAAGGATGTCTCGCGGGTCACTGTCACCAGCTTCCTCGCATCGGTTCTCTCTTCTTCGGGCTCGGCGCTTTCTCAGGCTCGGCCGGCGCCTCGCCCAGGGCGCGTAATTGACGTTCGATCTGGTCGCGCACGCGCGCCACGGGCTCGACGGCAAACTGTCTGCGCAGCAAAATGGCCGCGGTCACCATGCGGGTCAGCCCCAGGCCGATGGCCGCATCGAGGCGGACTTCGGCGTCCGCGTTGTCGAACAGCACGGCCAACCGCTCGGGTGCGCCAGCTCCGGCCATCCAGCCCAGCGCCGTGGCGGCCCTGCGTATCATGAGGCGATCCGTGGCATCGGTTGCCTTGGCCTTGGTCTGGATCAGCTTCCCCAGAAAGGCTTCCACCTCCGGCGAAGGCAGAAGGCGCAGCGCGGCCACCGCCCGCGATCTGATCAAGCCCTCGGCATGGGTGTCCGAGGCGATCGCCATCAGCATCTTCGCGGGCGCCATGCCGAGCGCGTGCAGCTCCGCGGCCGACGGCACGTCGTGCGCGGCCAAGTAAGCCTCGCATCGCGCCCGACCGTCGCTGGCTTTGCCTCCGTCGGGAACGGGGGCGAGCGCGGCGGCCAAGGTGGAAACGGCAATAGCCAGACACGTCAGAGGCACGACGAGACGCTAGCACAGACCTTAGGGTATAGTCCGCCTCAACCGGATCGTTCGGAGGCCTTCATGCATCGTTGCGCTCGCATGTTCCCATTGCTGTTCATTGCTTTTTTCGCGTTCACGCCCGTCACTTTCGCCCAAGATACGTCGCCACCACCAGTTCAGGAGCCCGCCGCCGCTCCCGCCGCGCCAGCGCCATCGGGTGAGCCGTCCGCGGAACCCGCAACGCCCGGCGGGCCGTCCGCAGAACCCGCAACGCCCGGCGGGCCGTCCGTCGCACCCGCGGCGGGCGAACCACCCGCGGAGTCTCCCCAAGAGGCCGGCTCCGGCGCGGGAACCGTGGCGGCCAATGCCCCTGCGGCGGTGAGTGCGGCGCACTACGGGTTGGCGGTTCGCGCGCGGTGGATCTCGGTACCGGGTTGGTTTCTAGGGCTCTTCGCGCAGAAGTACGTGACCCTGTCGAGCTACGGTTTGGGCCTGGAAGGCTACTGGCGCAAGCGCGACAAGGACGACCCGCATCGGACCTGGGAGATCGTGGCTGCCGTGGGCTACCAGAACATGAGCGTCCCCGACGGCTACTGGCTGGGGCGGGGCAAGGACATCACCCTCGACACCGACTTGGTTCAGACCCCCGGCCTGGGGCTCATCACCATGGACGCGGCCTACGTCATCCGCCAGTACTTCAACCCGTATTTCGGCATCCACTACGGTGCGGGTCTGGGCCTTGGCGTGGTCAAGGGCAAGGTCCTGCGTACTTCGGCCGTATGTGACCCGACCACGGGTCAGTGCCATGTGCAGATCACGCAACCCGGGGACACATGCGGTGGCCCCGGACAGGCAGCGTGCACGGAAGCCAACCTCTCGACTAGCCAAGGCCAACAAGACCAAGGTCCTGGCAATCCCCACCGCTTCCAAGAGACCTCGGTGCCGAGCGCGATCCCCATCATCAACCTGCTGTTCGGCCTCGATTTTCCCGTCCCCGACGCCAAGGGGCTCGAATTTCGCGTGGAAGGTGGCTTCTTCGATGCCTTCTTCATCGGCGGCAGCGCGGGCTACGTGTTCTAGTTCCTCGACTTGGCCACCGGCGCCTGCCCGACGACCGGGCGCAAGACCACGCGGCTGGTTCCACGTAATATATCGAGCGGCAGCGCCAGGTTCGGATTCGACGCGGCGACAAAGGGACGCAGGTTGCGTGGGTGCGAGAAGAAGCGGCCTGGCGGACCGAGCACGATGTCGCCCACGCGAAGGCCAGCCTGTGCGGCCGGGGAGCGGGCCACCACGGCGGTGATCTGCGCGGCGCCGTCGGGAAGCCGCAGCGTCTTGCGCCGGCCATGGCTGATAGGAACGAAGGCGATGCCCAGCCAACCCGGCCGGGTCGCGGCCGCGCGGCGCTGGTCCTTTGCCAGGGGCGCGAGCTTGGGCGCCTCGGGCGGCTTGGCCATGCGAGGCGGCGCCGGCACGGGCAAGGTCAAGTCCTCGCAGCGGGCGAGCGCGGCGACGGCCTGGGCCTGGCGTGGGTCGCGCCTGCTCCACACACGCCCTGCAACCGAGGTGAGCACGAAGCGCGCGCGCAGGAGCGCGGCCACGCGGATCTCTCCGCGGTAGCTGATCTCGTCGGTGGTGTCGAGTCCCGTGAGCAGCCGGTTGGCCTCGGCCATGCGCTCTCGATCGGACATCACGAACGGCGCCAGCTCGGCGAGCAGCGCGCTGGCGAGGTTGCGCCTGGCATTGGCATCGAGTCCGCGCACGGCACGATCCTCGATCCGGCTGCGCCAGGCGGGATGGCTGGTCAGAAATGCGTCCAGGTTGGCTTGGTTGAAGTCGCCAAGTGCGCTCTCCCAGGTCTTGCCATCCAGATCCAACTGGTCGAGGAACGCGAACAGGGCATTCGCGTGCTCGTCGATCTCGGCAAGCGAGGACGGCCGAGGGAAGGCATAGACCGAGGCGATCCGGTCGACCAGTCGTCTCTCCTCGGCGAAGTCGGGGCTGGCAAGGGCCTGCGCGAGCAGCGGATCGGCGAAGGCCGCCTCGCGATCGGGCGCTCCCGCGGCGTGGGCGATCAGCTCGGCCAGGTATACGTCCGAGCTGCGCAAGGGAATGTCCGGCGTCTCGTCGCCGACCGTGGTGTCGGTGTGGGCTGCGGGGAAGCGGCCGCGGCGGGCCAGGGCGGTCAAGAATTCGAACGAATGTCCGATGGCTTTCTGTCCACGCACCTCGGGATAGCAGCCGTAGGCGGGGCGGTCGGGCGTGGATGAGAAGTACCCGCAGGTCTTGCCGCTCGGCAAGCGCCTGCGCTCGCGCACCTCATGCAGATAGGCGAAACCGCCCGAATAGCACTGCGACATCAGCGACACCACACGCACCGACGGCGGCAGTCGAGAGAGCAGGGCGCCGAGTCTGCGCACGGAGATCGATTCGTGCGCTCCCCACAGCGTGATGCGGTTGTCGAGCGGATCGTGAGAGCCCTGGGTGCCGTGATCGGTCACGTAGACGAGCAGGGTATCGCCGGGGCGCAGGCGTTCGCGCAGTTCTCCAAGCGTACGCGAAAGGCTTGAAGCGGTCGCGGGCCGCATGTCGAAGCCGGGCAGAAGCGAATTCTCGAAGGTCGTGAGGTCGCGCAGCAGCGAATCCAAGCGCGTGCCCTGCACAAGCCAGGCATTCTCGGGGTCGGGCTCGCGCGTGGCCAGATCGGGCGCGGGGTTGTTTCCGTCGCTGGCCAGGACGGTGATGTGATCGCGCGCGATCCCGCAGGTGGCGAGCAGGTGGAGAAGCTGGCGAAGATGAGCCAGGTGCGAGGCGAAGTTGTCCAGCTTGTCACCGCCGCCATTGATGGCGAGAACGTAAAGTTCGCCGGGTTCCACCGCACGCGCCGAGGGCGCAAGCATCAGGAGGAGTACTGCGACAAGGAGGGTACGCATCTAAATCTTGGCCAGGCGGTCCTGCAGATGCGAGCAGCGCGCGGCTACTTCGGCGTTGCGCACGGCGATCCCGAGTGCCTTGCGCGTACCGACCAGCACGACCAGTTTCTTGCCGCGGGTGACGGCCGTGTAAAGCAAGCTGCGCTGAAGCATCACGAAGTGCTGCGTGTGAACGGGAATCACCACCGCAGCGTACTCCGAGCCCTGCGCCTTGTGCACGGTGGCCGCGTAGGCCAGGGCCAGCTCGTCGAGCTCGTCGCTGGCGTACGGCACCTCGCGATCGTCGAAGGCGACCGCGAGCTCGCCCGCCTCGCGCGCGACGCGAACCACCCGCCCCACGTCGCCGTTGAACACGTCCTTGTCGTAGTTGTTGCGAAGCTGCATGACGCGATCGCCGACGCGGAAGATTCGGCTGCCAGTTTGCAGATGCTCGGCGCCGGCGGAGAGCGCCTCCTGCAGGATATGGTTGAGGTGTGTGGCGCCGAGGTCGCCCTTGTGCATGGGGGTCAGCACCTGGATATCGAAGGGCGTCAGCCCGGAGTAGTTCGGCAAGCGGGTGACCACGAGATCGCGGATGGTCTGCGCGGCCTTTGCGGGATCCTCTTCTTCGAGGAAGAAGAAATCGCGCGTGTCCTTGTGCTGCCCGAAGGACGGCGCTGTCCCCGGCTCGGGCATCTGGCCGGCGTGGATGCGGTGGGCATTGGTGACGATGAGGCTGCGCGCGGCTTGGCGGAAGATCTCGTCGAGGCGCACGACGGGCACGACGCCGGAGGCGATGGCATCGCGCAGAACCATCCCGGGCCCGACCGAGGGAAGTTGATCTCGATCGCCGACCAGGAGCAACCTGGTCCCGTCCGCCAGGGCCGCGGTCAGATCCGCGCACAGGCGGATATCCACCATCGACGCCTCATCGACGACGAGCAGATCCGTCTCCAGCGGCCGATCGCGGTTGCGGCCGAACTTACCCTCGCTGGGGCGCCATTCGAGCAGACGGTGCAAGGTCGCCGCGGGCTGGCCCGTGGCCTCCTGCAGGCGCTTGGCGGCGCGGCCCGTGGGGGCGGCCAGCGCCACGCGCAGATTGCAGCGCAAGAACGTCGACACGATGCCGCGCACGATGGTGGTCTTGCCCACGCCAGGGCCGCCGGTGATGACCAGCAGTGGCTCGACGAACGCGCGACGGATTGCTTCGGCCTGGCGAGGCGCGAGGATAAGGTTGACCTCCCTCTCGTAGTCGGCGATGGCGCGGTCGGGATCGACAGGCAGCGACGGGCAGGTGCCGCGCAAGATCCGGCGGAGACCCTGGGCCGCCGCCATCTCGGCGCGCAGCAGGCTCGTCTCGTAGACCGCCACGCCGTCGCCGGCATGTTCGATGGCGATCTCGCCCCGGCGGGCGAGTCGATCGATCGCCGGCTGCACCAGGGTCGCGTCGAGTTCCAGGCGCGCGCAAGCATCCTCGGCCAGCTTTTCGCGCGGCAGGTACACGTGGCCCTGGCTTCCGGCCTCCTCCAGCACATGGCGCACGCCGGCCTCGACGCGCACGTCGGTTTGTTTGCCGATGCCGAGCGATGCCGCGAGCTTGTCCGCGGACAGGAAACCGATGCCCCACACGTCGAAAGCCAGACGATAGGGATTCTCGCGTACGCGCGCGATCGTCGCCGCCCCGTAGCGCTTGTAGATGCGAGCCGCGAGGGCGGGGGACACGCCGTAGCCTTGCAGAAAGACCATGACCTCGCGCTGTCCGCGCTGGACGGCCCATGCCTTCTTGATGGCCTCGGCGCGCGCAGCGCCTATGCCGGGAACGTCGCGGATGCGATCGGGCCGCTTGTCGAGGATGTCCAGCGTCTTGTCGCCGAATCGTGCCACGATACGGGAGGCGAATTCGGGGCCGATACCCTTGATGAGACCGGCCCCGAGGTAGCGTTTGATGCCGTCGAGGGTTTGCGGGGAAAGTTCGGTGTACGAGACGATGCGGAATTGCCGCCCGAAACGTGGATTGTTCTCGACGTGGCCGGACGCGCGCAGGCGGGCTCCCACCGGGAGGCCGAGCAGGCTGCCCACCGCGGTCACGGGTTCAGGCTCGCCAGCGACCCTGAGGCGCACCACGGTGAACTCGCCGCTGGCGCCTGAAAACACGATGCGCTCGAGGGTGCCCTCGATGGTCTGGTCCGCGGCTTGCCCGGGACACTTGCCGGCAGAGCGCTCGAAGAGATCCATGCGCCCGCACAGCCTCCGGCGAGGCCGGGGCCACGTCAAGGGGAAGGATCGATCGTCTAGGTGCCGACGGCCTGGCCGGCCGGAGATCACGTGCTGCGTATGCCGTGCTTGGCCAGGATTTCCAGCAGATCGAGAAGGGAAAATACGCCGAAACCTCGGATCTCCATCAGGCGACCGTAGGTCCAGCGATCGGGGTGGCGGCCGGGCTCGTAGCGGCACAGGGCGTTGTGGGTGCGGGGCTCCAGTTCGTATCCGTATTGCTCTACCAGAATGTCGGGCGCCGGCACCGGGCGTGCGAGAAATTCTCGCGGCAGTCCCTCGATGCTGGTCGAGTGCACGCGAAAACCGGTCAACGTCGCGAAACGATCGATGAAACGCGCGGTGTCGTCCTGGCGGCGCGCGGCGCGCGGCGAGGTCTGGGCTGCTTCGTGCGGGGAAGGTGCGTCTTCGCCAGCCATGGTGGCTCCGGCATCCGGCGACACCTAGACCGCCTCTGGCCCACGCTCCCCGGTGCGGATACGAATGGCGTCGGCAACCGGCGAAATGAAGATCTTGCCGTCGCCAATCTCACCCGTTCGCGCCGAGGCCACGATGGCGTCGACGATGGAATGAACCATGTCGTCGTCGACGACGATCTGGATGCGCACCTTGGGTACGAAGTCCACCGTGTAGGCGGAGCCTCGGTAGACTTCGCGCTTTCCACCTGTGCGGCCAAACCCCCGCACCTCGGAAACGGTCATTCCACGGGCTCCGACTTGGTAAAGCCGATCTTTCACTTCGTCGAGCTTGAACGACTTGATGATCGCTTCGATACGCTTCATGGAAGGATCTTTCCCTGGATAAGGTTGCGGGGATGTTTCGCCCAGGTGAAAAGGCGGTAACGGCTCAGCGGCCTAGAAGTAGGCGAGGGCCGCCAACAGGCCGGTGACCTGGTTCTTCTTCGCGGTCGTCCCTTTCGCGAACAGCTCCTTGTTGGACATATCGGCGCGAACTTCCGCGCGTAGCTCGTAGTGCTTGTCGACGGTCCACGCGCCCATGCCGGTGAGTTCATAGAGCGCGAGGGTTTCGGAGCCAGCTGGATCCATGATGGCGCCATAGCCACCGTCTTTGCTGTAGATGTACTCGGCTCGCGCGGCCACGGTGAAGGCATCGCTCACGATGAAGCGGCCCATGCCCGAGACGCCGAACCAGTACGGCGTACCCGTCTTGAAGTAATCCAGATTGAGCCCAACCGAGAGATTGCCAATGTCTTTGGAGACGACGGCGTCGACCAGCGTGGTGGTATCGGCGCCGGCCACTTCCTTCCCGATATAGGTCGTGGCCGCGGCGGTCAGCCCCATGTTGGCAGGCGTGTAGGTGAGGTTGAGCCCGAAGGTCTTGTCCGAATTGATGTCGGGATCGTTGTTCCAGCCGTTCACGAGCTGGAGCGAGACGACGAGCTCCGGGGCGGCGATGGTGCCGAGCAGGGCGCCGTTGACCCGAAGTCCGGTGTGCAGCAAGGGGATGCCGAAGAAGAGCATCGAGCGGCTGTAGAGCCAGTTCCTGTTGGCCTCGATGACCTCGGCGCCGGCCGAGGTCACGAACTTGCCGGCATCGATGGAGATGTGCGCCTCGGGCTTGACCTCGGCATAGGCCTGTTCGACCAGCAAGCCCATGGTGTAGACGCCGTCGCCCTCGGACGCAGGCGCGGTGCCGGTCGAATACAATTGGCTGCCACCGTTGATGATGGAGGCCGTGTGACCGGCGCCCAGATCCATTCGGACGGTGACCAAATCGGTGTCAGCGTGCACGCCGAGCTTCGCGTAGTTGAGGGTGAAGCTGTTCGCTTGGGTGTCGAAATTGCGGTAAAGCGGAGGCTGCGTCTTGGGATCGCCCGTGAAGTTGTACATGTAGTACGCGTCGACCAATGCCTCCCAGCCGAACACGATGGGCGGCGGTGCTGCTGGCGCCGGCGCGGGCGCAGGCGCAGGCGCAGGCGCAGGCGCGGGAACAGCGGCCACCATGGGTGCAGGCACCGGAGTTGGGGCAGGGGCTGGGGCCGGCATGGGCGCGGCCGAGGGTTCCTCTGCGGCGGCGGGCGCGGGGGCGGGGGTAGCTTCGGCAGGTGTCTGCGCGTTGGCCACCAATGGGAAGATCGTGGAAAGTGCAAGTACCGTGGACAAAAGTCGCATTGGCTTCTCCTCTTCAAGAACGATGTGCAAGCCTAGAGAAGCAAGTTGTGACGGCTACCGCAATAGGGGGCGGCCAGAGTTTGCGACGCTTTTCCACCACGGATACACCATGGAAACGCACCGTACTTGGCGACGTTTCCTGGTCCTCCCGGCCCATTACCATGGGCCATCGAAGGCGCAAATCGTCGACCCCAGGGCTATTGCGCCTTGATCTGCATGTGACTTGGGCGGCGCTTTTGTTGCGTATCCGGCGAATCGTTTGGCGGCGTCAGGTTCACCTGCATGCCGAGAGCGGCGCGCACGGCGAAGTGGTCCTCGCCGATGAAGTAGGACAGAAGCTCCTTGATCCGATCCTGCACGGGCAGCGGGCTTTGTCCCGACGGCTCGATGGCCAGCACCTGGGCGGCCGCGACGATGTCTCCGCAAAGGACGAGGGCCGCGCGCGAAGCCGTGAGGTCCGAAGCCACGATCCAAGCGGCGATGTCCACCTTGTCCCCACAGGCCTCGACGTACCGCTTGGCCAGGCCCTTGAGCTCCGAGCGCAGGGGCGCCGCCAGCAACCCCTCGATCTGTTTTGCCATCTTGTTCACCGCTTCGCCGTGGTCGCCGGGGCCGATGGGGGAGCCACCGAGTTGCAGGCCGGCCCGTACCGCGATGTCGAGGGCGGACATCGTGCCCAGGGCAAAGCGTGGAAAGCGCTCGGGCCGCAGGAGCACCATGCGCTTGGCCAGGTCGAAGACGACCTGACTCTGCGACGAAAGTTGATCGAAGCCGATGCCGATGACCAGGGCTGGCGCGAGGGCGTTCTTTTCCTTCAGGTTGACGAGGTTGACCGTGCCGGGAACGTCCCTCTTGATGAACACGTCCGGCAAGGCCGCCTCGATGGCGCCCGCGACGTAACGAAGGGCGGCGGCATACGACCAGTTATTGCCGGCGACATCCACGCGCGCGCGGCGATCCAGACCCATCACTTTGTGTGGTTGTGCCGTGGTCATGGCAATGGCCGGCGAAAGTAGGGCGAACAGCGAGCCCAGGTAGGTATTCTCGGTCGGGTGCAGAATCTTGCGCCACAGTTCCTCGTTGAGCTTGCCGGACGCGCTTTGCATCTGCGCGGGACGGAAGTTCTCGTACAGCGCGCGTAACGGCGGATCGGCCTTGCCTAGACAGGTCATGGCGCCGGCCACGCACCACATCTTGTCGTGGGCGCCGGCTTGGAAGAACAAGGCGGCCAGCGCTTTGTACGAATCGATGCGGTCGGGCATCTTGCCGAGCAAGTACTGGTGCTGGGCGATGGCCTTGTCGGCGGCCGAGGGACCCATGTCGAAGTACATCTTGGCCAGCCGTTCCTGCCTGGCGAAGTTGTCGCGATCGAGCGAGACGGCTACCTCCATGGTGAGGGCCGCGCTTTCCTTGTCGTGTTGCTTGAGCGCGACACTCGCGAGCGCGTCCCACAGATGCAACTTCGTTTCCGCCGGCACGTCTTGAGGCAGGCGCTTGATCTGCTTGCGGTAGGCACGTTCGAGATCCTTGAGTTGCTTGGCCTCGGCGAGCAACTTCTCGATGGCCTCGAAGGCCTTGGGATAGAGCGGCTGGTCGTCGAGAACCTTGGTGAAGAGCTCGACGGCCTTGGCGACGTCCTTCACTTCATCGCGGTAGATCGCCGCCACCGCGTAATTGAGCTTGGCGCGCGCCTGCGGCTCGCTTTCCAGGCTGGCGAGCCTTTGCAGGGTCGCGATGGCCGAGGACCACTGCTTTTCCACGGTGTAGTAGTCGAGGGTCTTGTAGAGAATCTGGCGCCGCTCCGGCTGCAGTGCCAAGGCTTGCAAGTAGGACTCCATGGCGCCGGTCCAGTCGCCGAACCTCTCTTGGCGAATGTCGCCGATCTCTTCGAGGATTCTCACCGTGTCGTCATCGGCCGTCACCAGAGCCAAAAGCCGCTGCTTGAGGTCAAGCAGCTCCTTCCAATCCCCGCGCGCTGCGCGCAGGTCGATGACCGCCTCCAGGGTACTGCGCTTTTCGGGTTCGAGCGCCAACGCTTCGTCGAAGCCGTGCAAGGCCCCGTCGAGGTCATCGGTTTGGATGGCACAGAGCGCCAGCTTCTCCCACAGTACAGATCGCTCGGAGGACGGTGCCCCGTCGGCGAGCAGGGTCCGGGCGCGCTCGAATTCCGCGCGTGCCTCGGTCCAGGCCTTGCGTTCGAAATAGAGATCGGCGAGGTCGCGTGCCAGCGCGTACGAGCTGCCGTCCAGCTTGGCTGCCTCCACGAGCGCCGCCGTCGCCTTGTCGAATTTGCCCAACTCTCGCGCCGCGCGGGCCAGGCGCTGGTAGATCTCGGACTTGCCCGCCTTGTCGCCGTCCTCGGTCTTGCGCACGAGCTGATCCAGCAAGGGCTCGGCCGCGGCCCAATCCTCGCGCTTTTCTCGCAAGGCCAGCAGACTCTTCGCGGCGGTGGTCTGCTCGGGATCCGCGGCCAGCGCACGATCGAACAGCTCGACGGCCTTGGCCTCGTCGTCCAGGTGATCGAGGTGGATGGTCCCGGCCTCGGCGAAAAGACGGCCCAGCTCGAGCGGGTTTTGGATGCGTTCAGTGGCATCGAGCAGGAACTTGGCGGCGCGCAGATGGTCGCCTCGGTTGTGGGCAAGGTCGGCCAACGCCATGAGCGCGGCCGGGTTGTTTGGGTCGCGATCCACGCATTTGGCGAAAATCTCCTCGGCGGCCGAAGGATCGGCGGTCAGAAAACCGCGCGCCACCGCGAGGGCGGCGTCGATGTCCTTCACCTTGTCGATGAAGATCGACGCGCGTTCGAGCCGCGTAGCTCGCGCATCACCCGGATCCTTCGTGAGCGCACGGCGTTCGAGCAGATCTGCCAGCGGGCGCCACTGCTCGCTGCGACGGTAGAGATCCTCCACCTTGTCAAGGACCACGGTGTCTTCCGGCTTCTCGGCGAGCAGTCGCTCGTAGAGGGCGCCGAGCGATTGCCACTGCTGGTTCCTTTGGTACAGGGCTTCCAGCTTGTTCTGAACCTCGACGTTGCGCGGGCTCTTGGCCAGCAGGCGTTCGTACAAGGCGCCGAGCTGTTGCCAGCTTTGACCTTCCTGGTACAGGGATTCGAGTCGGGCGCTGGCGTCCTCGTCGTCCGGGTCGCGCGCAAGCCTCGCTTGCAGAAATTCGACGAGCCGCGAGGTCTGCTGCGTGCGCTGGTAAAGCTCCACGAGTTTTCCGACCACCACCGTATTCGCCGGATCGCGCTCGACGGTCTTTGCGTAAAGCGCGGCCAGGTCGTCCCAGCGCTCGGCGGAGCGCAGCAGGGTGTCCAGGGTGTCGAGGGCTTCCGGGTTGGTGGGATCGCGTTCGAGCACCTTCTGAAAAGATGTGATGGCCTCGTCGCGGCGGGCCGGATCCTCGGCATAGAGGCGGCCCACGCCGAGCGCCATGGGTTTCGATTCGTCCGCTTCCGCCGACTCCCGTTCGAGCTCGCGCAACTCTTTCAAGAACTCGTTCGACTGGCCGGCCATTTCGGCCACGCGCTTGGTGTCGGCGAGTAGGCTGGTATTGCGCGGGGTCAGTCGCAAGGCCATCATCAACACGGGATAGGCCCGGTCGACAGCCGCCAGCTCCTTGTCGAGCACCAAGCCCGCTTCATAGAGATCCGCAGCCTGCTTGCCGGCATCCGGCTCGAGCTCGACACGGCTGATGAGGGCGGCTACCATGCGCTCCCATTCCTTGTCCTCGCTCAGCTTGGCCAGACCTTGATTCAGCATGTCTCGCGCCTCGCTGTCTTCCGGATCCTCGGTCAGGCGTTCGAGCCAGGCTTCGACCTCGTCCACTGCGGGTTTGTCGCCGGCGAGGCTGCAACCTTGGGTCAGCGCCTTGAGGGCATCTTCCAGATCGCCCTCCACCGAGACCGGCACCAGGCCGTATTCGGCCTGCACCCGGCGGGCGTCGAGGGTCGAGAGCGAGGGCGCGACGAAGAAATGCTCGAGTGTCGAGGGACTGGTGCCTAGGATGCGCCCCGCCAGCATGCCGAGATCGGGGTCGCCGAGGGCGAATCCCACGAAGACGAAGGACCACTTCTTGTGCAGGTTTTCCAGATAGTTGCCGGCTCCCGTGGCGACGATTTTGGCCGCAATTTCGGACGGCGCCAGGCACAGGGACGCGGGCACGTCGGCGCGTCCGAAGAGCTGCAGCAAGAAACGACCGCGGCCACTTTCCAGGGCTGCGGCGTTGGCGGCGAACGCCATGCGCTCCGACACCCCGGCTTCTCCGGCCAAGGCGCCGGTCCACAGCGCGCCGAATTCGGTGGTGATGAAGCCTCGCCAAGGCGCTCCGGCGATGGCCTGCATTGTCAAGGGCGCTTGCGCGCCCAGGGGGTACGCGTCGCGCAGCACCTCGATCAAGGCATCCTCGGGAACCATGACGCGGCAAAGCGCCGCCGCCGTGGAGAGCTGGCCCGCGTGCACTAGATCGAGCACCTGGTTCTTGTCCCCCGGATCGACGATCCAGTCGGCCAGGCGTTCGCAGAGCACCGTCCACGACGGAAGCCCCGCCAGTCCGGAGCAGCCCAAGCCCGTCACCAGGATCGCCTGACGATTCTTGAGGCGTTCGACTAGAGTTTCGGGCAATGGGTGCATGGTGTCTCCCTTCGATCATCCGGCAACCTGGCGATGCGCCGGCTCGGTGCGACGCTCAGAATTTAGGTGAAAACGGTCAGCGATTCCATTGCGACGGAAAGCGGCGATAGACGAGGAGGGCACGAAACTGTATCCGATTGCCGGCCCGGCGTACACGGTGCCCTGATTTGGCGGAGCCTAGCGCAAATTCGACTACTTGGACGCCTGCCCGGTGCGCGGTTTTTGTCGCGGAGGAACTGGCGAATCCGTGGGCGTGGCAGTTCAAGTCAGCGAGGCGATGCTTGACGAGGATGGCCAGGGCAACCCGTGGGATGGCGTGCGACAGCAGCAACAGTAGCTTACGGTAGCTTACGAGCGACGGCCGAGACGGGCGCCAGGATCCCGAAACCATCCCTTCATGCGCGGCTCGGCAGCAGGTACCAGCGGTCTGCCTCGGTGTCGACGTCCTGGATCCCGTCTTGCCGCTCGCGTGGCAGTTGATCGAGGGTCGCGTGGTCGTCTCCGGAGAACTGCAATTCAGGAAACTCGACCCGACAGGGCGGGTCGGTATGCACGACGAGAAGGGGCAGGTCGGTGTGCGAACCCAGGAGCTTGTGCTTGATTCGATAGGCGTGGCAGTCGACACGCAGCTCGGATCGATGGACCACGCAATGCGAGGCGCCCCAGGCCAGATGGACCGTGGGCAAGCGCTCAGGCGGGCGATGAACCAGCACGTAGACGTCGGCTTGCAGGCCCTTGGGGTAGCGCTTGACCGACAAGGAACCCCACTGCGCGCCTTTCGTCTCGGTCTTGACCAGGTTGTGAGCCAGCACTCGGCCCGCTTGTTTCGCCAAGTCCACCATGCCGATCTGTTGGAACCCGTAACGGTCGCCGAGGCCCCTGGCCAAGGCCGCGTCGACGGCGGCCCTGGTCACCCAGACCATGCCCGGAACCGTGGTGGGTTCGAGGCGCGAACAGGTCACGATGGTCTTGCCGAAGGCGTCCGGCGCGTCGTTGAAGGGGCTTCTTTCGATGATCTCGACGTCGCCGTAGTGGACGGCGATGCGCGCCTGAATCGGCCACAGCCCGTATTCCTTCTGACGCGCGTGTCCGGCCCGCGTGTTGAAATGGTTGTGAATCCGCCACGCGTGCTCTAGGGCTTTTTCGATGTTGCCGGGATAGACCAGCAGCACGCCGTCGCCCGCGGGTTTGACCACGCAGCGCCTGGCCTCGTCCTCGCCCAGGCTGGCGCGCAAGTCCTCGCGGATGTCCTGCCCCAACCTTCCCATCAGATGGTCGAATTTCAAAAGCCACTCGTGCTGGTCGGCGAGCGAGGCATAGCGCTCCACGTCGGCGCACACGACGGCGGCCGGTTGTAACTTCGAATCGATCTGTGGCGCGGATTGGGGCATGAGTAGATCGGGCGGATAGTAGCGTCGCCAGCGATCCCTGCAAGCTCTGTTTTTGAGTTCCTGTCGTCAGCGTTAGGGCAAGCGTTCAACTTGTCGACCTGGGGCCAGAGGGTGATGTGCCCAGGGCGGGAGACCTTCGTAGCATCGAAGAGTGAGAGCGAGAAGACAATCAACCGTTGCTCATGTCCGGACTGCGGGTAACGGGTCCTCAGGATCGGTTACCGCCGACCGTTAGACGGCCTGAGGACACGGACCCGAAAAGGAAAAAGCCCCGTACCTGCCGGGGCTTTCTCAGTGCGAAGAGGGGGACTCGAACCCCCATGGCTGTTAACCGCTAGCACCTCAAGCTAGTGCGTCTACCAGTTCCGCCATCCTCGCGGGGTGAAGGGGGCTTATAGTCGTACCTGAGCAGCAAGTCAACGTCGTGGCGCGCACATGGACGTCGAGGCTAGAACTTCACCGCAGTGCCGAGGATCTCGCGCAAGTTGAAGTGCTCCTGGCTGACGAAGAAGCGCAGAAGCCCCTTGAATGGACCCGGTTTCTGCGCGTGCTCGCGCAGGAATTCCGGGCCGATGCTCTCGGGAACGTCTGCCGCGCTCTCGCGCAGCACCATGTGGGCGGCCATGCGTAGCTCGCCGCACAGGAGCAACCCGGCGCGGTTGCCGGTTTCGAGCACCGCCGCGCGCCAGCGCGAGCAATCGATCTCGGCGTCCGCGTGTTCTTGAAATATCTCGGCGATGCGCTTGGCCAGCTTGTAGGGCAGCGCCTTCTTGAGCTTGGCCGCCTCCTCCGCGGCGCTATCCTCGGATCCCGCGCGCCAGCGGTTGTGCCTGGGGTGGAACGCTTTGAGAGCGGCCATGAACGTGTCCTCCAGCACGACGGGATCGAGCGTGGCTGCCAGGATGTACTCTGGGCGTAGGAGCTCCAGTGCTTGGCCGATGCGGTAGCGTAGCTCGGACACCGAGGCCTCCTCGGCGTAGCGTTTGCCGATGACGATTGCCGTCGGGGCTACGGACACGAGTCGGATGCCCTCGAAGTCGGCGTCGGGCTTCACGTACAGACCCGCACGTTGGTTCGACAGGGCCTTGCCAGCCTGGCTGAAGATCTTGGCCACGTCCAAGTCCGAAATGGCCGACACTTTGTCCTTCGCGCTCACCCCAAGACCATCGAGGGTAGCCTGGCTCGAGGCGGGAACGCCTTCCCACAAGGCGGCGAACACGTCGGCCACCACCAGGGTCTTCGGGTGCACCAACTGGGCATGGCGTTCGCTCTCGCCAATGCTTCCCGCATAGGGCTCGTCGGTGGAACGCTCGGGCACGGCATGGCTTTCCAGCAGCGCGCGATCGCCCTCACTGGCGAGTCCGAGCAAATCGAGAAGCTCCAGGCAGCAGCGCGCCTGGTCGCTCTGTCCATGTTCGAGGTAGTCGGCGGCCAAGGCGCGCAGGGATCCTTCGCAGGTCGGATCGAGGTGCACCAGAGAACGATGGTTTTCCAGCGCCAGCGCCGCGTGGACCGGGTGTTGCGCGTAGAGCTCCGCGAGGTGCACGCGCGCCGACAGCCGCTCGGCATCGAGGGAAACGGCGTGTTCCAGGGCGGCGATGCCGGCCGCGAGGTCGCGGTCTCCGATGGCGTTGCCCAGCTCTTCCCACAACAAGGCGCGGCTGCGTTCGGCCTCCGGGTTCGAGGTCGCGGGCAGGCCCGGCAGCAAGCGGTCGAGGGTGGTCGCCACGCTGGCCGCCCGTCCCGCGTGCTTGTAGGCCATGCACAGGTCGCGCATTGCCGCCTCGTCCGTCGGGTTGTCCTCCAGAACCTTTTCCAGCATGTCGGCGGCGTCGGCCCATTCGCCGATCTCCATCTGCAAGGTCGCGACCTCTCGCCGGCGCCCAGCCCGCTCGCCGCCATCCTCCACCGCATCGGCGATGCGCTTCGCGGTGGCGATGGCGTCGGCGACCGCTCCGTCGCTGCGCTGCAGGTCGAGCAGCTTGCCAAAGAGCGGAATCTGCGACGGGGCGACCGTCTCGACCATCGCCGCGGCATCGAGATAGGCGGCTCGCGCCGCGTCCTTGTTGCCGAGCGCCAACTGCAAATCCCCGATCTGCTCGAAGATCTGCACCTGTTCTTGCCGATCCGCCGACGATTCGGCCACCCGGCGCAAGGAGCGCGCGGCTTCCAGCTTGTCGCCACGTTCGATGGCCAAATCGGCGAGGGCACGCAAGGTCTGCGGGTGGCTCGGCGAAAAGTGCAGGGCGGCTTCGTGGAGCGCGGCGGCGCGTTCGGGCCTGCGCAGTTTCAGCTCGGCCTGCGCGGCATGGGTCAGCGCCTGGGCGACCTCCTCGGGATACTCGGCGGCCATCTCGTGCTCGGCGATCGATTCGAAGTGCATGGTGGCCTCGCGCCAGCGCCGTGCCTGGAAACGGTTCTCCCCGAGTGCGATGCGCAGCATGAGCTGTCCCGGCATGGCCCGGTCGGCTTCGACCAGCTGCCGGTAACCTTCCTCCAGGCGGCCGAGTTTCTCGTACACCTCGCCCAGGCGATGGTAGAGCCGCGCGGTCTGTTCCGGCTGTCCGCGCAGCCGGCGCAAGGCCTCGTTGAGGCGGCGCTCGGCCTTGCTCCATTGTTGCTCGCGATAGTAGATGTCCGCCATGGTGATGACGGCGGGCAGGTGTCCCGGATCCAGTTCGAGGGCCTGGTCCAGCCGCGCCTCGGCCTCGTTGATCAGTTCCGGGTTCTCGAACAGGACCCGCGCCAGATTGGTCAGCACGACGGCCTTGGACGCGGGCGTGTCTGAGACCTCGAGCTGCCGCTCGTAGAGCTCCCGAGCTTCGTCGGCGCGTCCCTGCGCGGCCTCGAGCGAGGCAAGCGCACCCAGCGCGTCGGGGTTCGACGGATGCTCCTTGACGGCGCGCTCGAAGCAGACCCGCGCCTGGAGTCCGTCGCCGAGCTGGTCGCGAAACACGGCCGCGGCCTCCAGAAGCACGGAGGCCTGCTCCGCCTGGCCCGCCATCGCGTCCGCCTGCCTCAGCAGGGCGGCCGCGTAGGCCTTGAAGTCGTTGCGTTTGAGGTGAAAGCGCGCAAGCGCCGCCAACGCCGTACTCGAGGTGGGGGCGATGCCGAGCGCTGACTCGATGGCGTCGAGCGCACCATCGAGATCGTTGAGGTCATCGGCCTTGAGCTGCGCCTTCTCGAGATAGAGCGCCGCAATCAGCTCTGGATCTCCGTCGCTGGTGCGTAGCGCTACGATGCGCTGCTCGAGGATGCGCATGGCCTCGTGAGACAGACCCGCGCTACGCAGGTTGCGCAACAGCGCTGTCGCCGTGGCCGGGTCGGAGAGCGAGTCGGGACCAAGCTCGCGCAGGCACGCGGCAGCTCCGTCGGGGTTGCCGAGTTTGTCCTCGAGCACGCGCGCGCGCCGCCAGATGAGATCGGTGCGATCCGTGCCTTCGGTGATGCGAATGCGGCGTTCCAGCACGTCGGCCAGGGCCTCGAAGTGCCCAGCCGAATTGTGCAGGCGATCGAGCGCGGCCAGGGCGGCGGCGTCGCCGGGCGACTTGGCCAGGATGGCTTCGAGAACCTCGATGGCCTTGGCCGGCAGGGCCAGCTCGCGTTCGTAGATCTCGGCGAGATTGCCACGCGCCTCACGCGCGCCTTGGTCATCTCCGGCGAGCTCGAGCTCGCGTTGTAGGGCCGCGGCCGCCTTCTGCGCCAAGCCGACCTTGCCGAGCAGTCGCGCCAGCGCCGCGTAGCCCACGCGCGCCTCGGCCACAATCTCGTCCATGCGCTCGGAGCCTTCCTCGCTGGCCTTCTCCTCCTCGATGCTGGCGACGCACTTCTCCAGCGTATCGACCGCCTCGTAGGGACGCTCCAGCCGCTGTTCGTAGAGTTCGGCCAGCTCGAAGGCCTTGCGACGCATCTCCGCGCCCTCAAGCCGGGTATCGCCGGCGAGGGCGTAGCGTTCCAGCACGGTGGCCAACTCCGACCAGCGCGAGGTGCTGCGGTAGATATCTTCCAGGCGATTGAGGGAGACGGGATCGCTGGGCTCCAACACCAGTACCGCGCGATAGCGCTCTTCCGCAAGTTCGTGCTGCCCGAGTTCTTCGCGGATGCGTGCAACGCGCAGGTTGAACGCGACCATGTCGGCGCGCGATCCGTGCTCGACCGCGCGCAAGTAGATGGCGCACACGGCGTCCCATCGGTCTTCGCTCTTCGCCAGGCGCTCCATCTCGGCGCACACGGCTTCGTCGCCACTGTTGAGCACGAAGGCACGTTCCAGGGCTGCGAGCGCCCGATCCACGTCGTGCGCGCCCCGCATCCAGATGTCCGCAACCTTCATGAGGTATCGGTGTCGCGTGATCACGTCGGCGGCCAGCAACTCGTAGGCCTGCACCCATTCCTGCCATGGGCTTTCGAACCTGGTGGCGAGCACCGGCACCATCGGGTGGGTCGGCGATTGCGGCGGCGGGGTCTCTTCGAGAATGTCGACATCGTCGATCTCGATCTCGCCCGTGATCTCGTCGATCTCCAACTCGGCGGAGGGCTCTGCTCCGACTTTGGCTTCGACGCGTTCGGGGACGATGGTGGCCGGGACTGGCGTTGGCTTCGGCGTGAGAGGTCGGGCTGGCTCGACCGCGTAGCTACCGATCTTCTCGGCCAGGCGCCACAAGCAGTCGATGATTGTCTGGTCCTCGGGTGCCAGGCGGAAGGCGCCCAGGTAGGCGCGGAAGGCGCGTACATCGTCTTTGATCTTGGTTTCGACCAGCGCGGCCGCGCGCTGTGAAATCCAGACCTTCTCCTCGATGTCCTCGGCCCGAGCGAAGAGCTGTCCTTCCACGCTGAGCGCGTCTTCCCAGCGCTCGGTGATTTCGGCCAAGCGCAGGATCTCCTGGTGCGAGGTTTCGCTCTCGGGATCGAGCACGAAGGCGAGCATGTGCTCGTCGAAGGCGCCCGAGGGATCCTTCATGTCGTTCTCGCGCACCTGCGCACGAAGGCGCAGAAGCGCGATCCGTTCCACGGCCTCGGGCCTTCCGCGGGCGACCTGGGCGTAGACATCGAGCAGTCCCTGCCAGTCCGCCGTGTCGCGGCCCAGGCGTTCCAGCTCGGGCAGCAAGGTGGTGCCGGCGGGCTCGTGCGCCAACGCCTCACGCAGAACCGCGAAGGCGCGCGCCGGTGCATGTAAGCGTTCTTCGCACAGCCGGGCCACCTTGCGCGCCACCTCGACCTGCTCGCTCGCGTCGGCCGAGCGGGTGCCCTCGCCAAGGTACACGCTGATGAGATCCTCCCACAGCGCGTAGGTCTCGGCGGTACTTTCCAGGCGCCCAAGCGTCGTGTCGTCGGGTTCTTCGTGGTAGGCGCGCCGGTACCATTCGAAGGTTCGCTTCGGCTTCTTGAGCATCTGCTCGGCCGCCTCGGCCATCTCGAACATCAGGCGCCTGCGTTCCTCGGGGTCTTTCGCAAGGGCGAGCAGTTTCTCGTCGACGGCAATGAGGCGTTCGCCATCCTTGGCTTCGGTATGGAGCGATGCCAGCGCCGCCAACGCGTCGGGCTCCTCCGGGTCGATCTCGAGCACGCGTTCGAAGGCCCGCACCGCCTTGCCCGGATCGGCGAGCCGCTCGCGGCACAGCCACCCTATCTCCAGGCCACGGGCGACGCGCTCTCTGGGTTCCTGGGTGAGCGCCAACTGGCGCTCCGCCACAGCGACGACACGCGGCCAGTCCTCCATGGCCTCGGCCACGCGGCGCAAGGCCGTGTGGGCTTCAAGGTTTGCCGGATCCACCTCGTTGATGATCTGCTCGAGGGCGGATACCGCCGCCGCGGGCTCTTTCAGTTCCTCCTCGAACAGGCGGGCCCGTTCGAGCGCCAACCCGGTGGCCTCGACGGGACTGGGGGCAATACCGATCCGGCGCAGAAGCAGTTCCGCCAGGGTCGCGAAATCGCCCATGTCCGCCGCGATCGATGACAGCGCCTCGAGCGCCTCCTTGTCCGCGGGCTGAAGTCTGAGCAGGGCTTCCCACGCGTCTTCGGATCGACTGGTCTGCTTGAGCTCGCTGTTCGTGAGCCGTGCCAGTCGGCGCAGGGTTTCCGCCTGGGCCGTCGGATCGCCGGTCTTGGCCTTGACCCGCAACTCGAGCACGCGCGCCAAGTCCTCGTGCCGGCCCAGGTGCTCGTAGGCGACCAAGAGCGCATCGATGGCCTGCATGTCGTCCGGGACGTGCTTGACGACCTTTTCCCAGTACGGGATGGCCTTGGCGTAGTCCCCGAGGTGATCCTGAAGGAGCCCGGCGATGCGCTTGATGATGTGAAGTTTTTCGTTGGCCGACCCCGCGTAGCGCAGGTGGTACTCGAGCATCTTCACGAGGCGCGGCTTGTCGCCCGACCGTTCGAGGATGGACTCCAGTCGCAACAGGGCGTCGTTGTCGCCCGGAATGAACTTCAGGATCTGGGTCGCGGCCAGGGACGCCGCGGGCAGATCCTCGAGTTTCTCCATGTCGATGACGAGCAGTCGACGGAGGATGCTGACCTTCTCCGCCTCGGTGGTCGCGCTCTCGAACTGGCTGCGCAGAAGGGGCGCCAAATCGGCCCAGCGTTCGCTGCTCTCGTAGGTTTCTATCACGCTGCGCAGGGCCACCGCCTCGCGCGGATCGAGCGCCAGGATTTGCAGATACACACCGGTCGCGCTTTCGGCGTCTCCCAGCTTCTCATTATGCAGGCGCGCCAGACGGTGCAGCACCTCAATCTTCTGCTCGGGTTCGGAGGCTCGCTCCGCCTCGTCGACGAACAGCGGTACCATCTGGTCCCACTGCTTGGTCTTTTGCAGGATTCGTTTCTGCGCCTCGCGCGCACGCTCGTAGCCCGGCTCCAGCTCCCAGATCCGTCGCCACACCGCGAGGGTGCGGTCCATGTCTCCGAGCTTGCTTTCCGCCAGCGCGGCCACCTCTTCGAAACGCGGAAGTAATTCCTCGACCGGCAAACCCTGCTTGAGGTCGTGCTCGGCGGCGAACTCCAGCAAGTCCGCCAACTCCCGGAACGAGCCACGCGAGCGGAAGTGCTCGGCGTACGCCTTCAGAGCCTGGGCGTCGCTGGGATTGACCTGCAGGATCGCGTGCAGATAGACCGCCGCCTGTTCCCGATCGCCCAGGCGATCATGGTAGAGCGAGGCCAACTCGCGCAGCAGCGCCAGGCGCAGCTCCGGTTCGCTGGTGCGTTCGAGCTGTTTCTCGCGCAACTCGGCCAGCTTGCCGTAGTCGTGCCTGCCCGCGTACAACTTGGCCAGATGTTGCGCCGCGGGCCCGTCCGGCGCTTCCAGCGCCGAGACTTGCTCGTAGGTCCGAATGGCCTCCTCGGCGTCGCCGAGAGAGGTCTCGGCCAGACGGGCGCGCTTGGTCAGGATCTCGATCTTTTCCTTGTTGGTGCGCGCCTGGGACACGCGCTCGCGCAAAAATCGATCGAGGTCGGCGAAGCGGTTGGATTCGGTCAGCATGCGTTCGAGCAGCGCCAGCGCCTCGGCATGGAAGGGAACCGCGGTCAGGGACTTGCGCAAGGACGCCACCGCGTTGTCCACGTCGCCGGCCTCGTGCCGTCGACGTGCGATTTGGTTGTAGAGGCCCGCCGCGCGTTCGGGACCGTCGGCGCCGGTCCAGTTGGGATTGGCGAAGACCGAAGCCAGCGCTTCCAAGGCCTTGTCGTCACGGGGATACAGGCGGACCACATCGCTCAGCTTCTGCGCGGCCTGGGGCAAATCGCCGATCTTCTCGGCCAGAACCCGCCCGAGCCGGAACATGAGTGCGATGCGGCGCTTGGGATCGGTCGTCCCGGCCAACTCGATCTCGTACAGCCGGCACACCATGGGATAGTCGCCGAGCGCGTTGTAGATCTTGCGGACGGCGTCCACGATCTTCAGCTGCTCCGGGCTGACCTCGGCGCGCAGGCCGGGCGTGGATAGCGCGTTTTCGATGCGCGCGATGAGTTGGCCGTACGCGCGGTCAATCTCGGTGCGCAGTTCGTCGATGCGGGCGGTGTCGTGCGACTGTCCGAGGGCGGCGGCTTCCACCTCGAGCATGTTGAGGTATTCGCCGGAGCGGCCTTGTTCACGGTAGATACCCTTGAGCCGCTTGACGGCCTTGCGATGAGTTGCATCGCGACTGACGGCATGCGCTAAATCCGCCTCGGCGCCGGAGACGTCTGCCAGGTGATCGACGCGAACTTCCGCGGCCAAATAGAACAGCTCCGCGGCCTTGGTTTGATCGGGGATGGCTTGGGCGCGCGTCTCGTACAGGGTTACCAGTTTGTCGAATCGTCCGGACTCTCGGTAGGATCGACGCAGGAATAGAAAGGCCTCGTTATGGCCTGGCTCGCGTTGCAAGGCTTGTTCATACTCGCGCTCGCTGGGCATCCGGCCCTCCGATGATTGAGCGGTCGTCTCGAAACAACAACAACCGAGGGGGCGAAACTAGCATCAAGGCGCAAGGAAACCAAGGGCTTAGGCGTGCCAGGGCTGAGGACTGCGGCGGCGCCGCTGACCTTTCGCGAAGAGACGCGGGTGGTCTTCGAGTGACGCAAGGATTACGACTCGTTCGGGCGCGGTCGGCGCGGATCTCACCGTGGAGCCGCGCGGGATTTCACCTCGGCCAGGCGGCGCTGAATATCGCGAAAACTCGCGTTGCGCTTGTAGACGCGCTCGAAGTAGTAGAGCGCCTCGCTCTGATCCCCGAGATTATAGAACACATTCCCGAGCTGGTAGTAAAGTTGCGTCGCCTCGGCCGCCGTCGCGGTGGGACGCTTGAGGGCGTCCTGGTAGCAGCGGATCGCTTCGGCCGAGTCGCCGAGGGCTTCGGAGCATTCGCCGATCATCGAGAGGGCGAAAACCTCGCGCTTGGGGTCTTCCATGACCGCCTTGAAGTGTTCGATGGCCGCATCATAGCGCTCCATGGTCTTCTCCATGATTCCCAAGTCCGCACGCGTCGCGATGTCGTCCTCGCGCGATGTGGCCCCTTGGGCGCGCGCGGAAGGCGCATCCAGTTTGCGTGGATTCCGCGTCGACTCCTTCGTGTCGCCATGAACCTGGGCCGGCATCGCACCCTGCGATGACGCAGAGTCGGATCCCTGTACCGCCAGCTTGTCGCGTCGATCGGCGATGAGGATGTGGCCAGGAGCCCTGGTTTCGAGCTCGTCGAGCATGGCTGCGGCTTCCCCGGCCAGTCCCTGCTCGATGAAGAAGTCGACCTGTTCCAGGTCCGCCAGGAACGCGTCGTCGGAGACGGATGGAGCGGCCTTGTGGGCCGACGAGGATGCTTCCCGATATTCTTCGACGTCGCCATACTGGGCCTCGACTTCGGGTATGGGCGTGTTGCCGACCTCGGTCTTGCCTTCCAAGTCCTCCAGCCCATCACCGTCCCCACCATTCGGGGAACCGAGCCCTGCGCTGGTAGCATCGGGGTCGCCGTCGGAGGATGCGCCGCCTTCGTTGCCGGAGAAATCGTCGGATTCGACCGGTTCGCCCAGGACTTCGATTTCGTCACTGTCGATGAGGTCTGGCTCGGGCGTTCCCATGCGCAGATCCCCCAAGCTCGGGCTCTCCGTCGCGGGTACGCCCGAATTCGGCACGGAGCCCTCGACAGTTCCCAGCACCTCGTACGCACGCCGGGCCGACGGATTGAGCTCGATCGCCTTGCGCGCGTACCCGGCGGCGACGGTCGGCTTGCTGTGGAGGAACTGCTGAGCCAGGATCTCGTATTCGGCTGCCGCCTCGGCCTTGCGGTCGAGTTGCACCAGTACGGCGGCCAGCCGTTCGTGTGCGCCCTGATGGGTTGGAACGCGCTCGAAAACGCGTCGCAGGTGATCGGCCGCCCGCTCCACGAGGCCGTACTTCACGAACACGTCGGCCTCGGCGAGGAGGCGCTTAATCTCCGCGTCGTCATCCGATCTTTCGACCATGCCCGAGGCGATGTTGAGCCTTTCCGACATCGTCGCCGGCATGGGGTCGGCCGGCGAAGTAATGTACTTGTTCCGCAGCGCCACGGGCACATCCATCTCGCTGAAGGTGATGGATATGGGACGCCGGCCCACGCCACTCGTCGGCATCGGGGTCGTGGCGGGGATGGGCGAGGGCGTGGTCAGCATGGACGAGGGTGGCTGTGGCGTTCTGATCGAGACCCGGCGCGGTCTGCCAAGTATCTCCTGCATCTCCGCATCGTTCGGATCCATCGAGAGCGCACGTTGGGCAGCATGGTTCCGTTCGCTGATCCGTCCGCTTTCGGCATAGACGCGCGCAAGTTCCTTGAGAACCGGCAGCATCTTGTGAGGCTGACCGAGTTGGTCGAAGGTGCGCGCCAGCAGGTCCAGGACCTCTGGATCGCGCTGCCTGGCTTCGTAAACCGAACGGAGGCGGGAAAGCGCGGCGCCTGCGTTGTTGTGATCGAGGTATTTGGCTGCCACCTCCATGGCCATGGCGTGGTTGTCGGGCTCGTAGTGCAAGAGCCGCTCTGCGACACGCAGGAATTCATCGGTGCGACCTTGGGCCTTGACCAACCTGGCCGCTTCGGCAAACTCGACAACGGCTTCCTTGATGGCGCCGGCCGCGGAAGCCATCTCGGCGTAGCGGATGCGGGGGTTGGGTTGATCCGGATTGAGTTCGATGATCTGCTTCAGCGCTGAAAGCGCCTCGGGCACTCGGTTGGTCTTCTGATAGATCGCCGCGGCATGTTCGAGATGCTGAACCGCATCGGAAAGCAGGCCAAGCTGCCGGAACACGTCGGCGAGCTTGATGCGGGCCTCTACGAAATCGGGGGAGAGCTTGATGATGTTCTTGTAGACGGCGACCGCACGCTGGAAGAACCCTTGCTCGACGTACAGATCGACTGTCTTTTGATAGACCTCGGTGGCCTTGTCATTGTGGCCGAGGCGCACGTAGACCTCGGCCATGCGAAGCCAGGTGCGGGTATCCTTCGCGTCCTCCTTGACGGCATTTTGAAACTCCGCCAAGGCCTTCTCGAAGCTTCCCCGCTCCAAGTACTTCTGCGCTGCTGCGAGGTGCTTGTCTTTCTTCGTTACCACCTGATAAAGTCCGAGTGCCCAGTGTTACCGGGAACGCCGCACGTGTAAAGGAGCGTCCAGATTCTTGTCCGCGGCGCGAACTTCAGCAAGGAATCTATTGCGCAAGGACTTGCCCGGTCACCTGCCGGGTCGTCGGCGCGACGACGACCCTCCGCGGGTCGCACGCCTGGGCGACCCCGCGGGCTCGCCGGTCGAGGTCACAGGCGTTCGAGAAAGTGGGTGTCGAATCGACCGCCGATGAAATCCGGATGATTCAGCACCCTCCGGTGCAAGTCGCAATTGGTCTTGATGCCCTCCACCACGACCTCGTCCAGGGCTCGCCGCACACGGGCCAATGCAACGTTGCGATTATCGCCATGCGCGATCAGCTTTGCCAGCAGCGAGTCGTAGAAGGGCGGCACGCGATAGTGGGCATAGATGTGGGTGTCGATGCGAATGCCGATGCCTCCCGGCAGATTGAGCGCCGTGATGGTTCCGGGCGAAGGCGCGAAGGTCACGGGATCCTCCGCGTTGATGCGCAGCTCGATGGCGTGGCCGCGCGGGCGCATCTCGGCGGGCAGGCGCAGCAGAATCGCCCGCGGCCAGCCGCATCTGTTCGCGTACCAGGTCGACTCCGAACACGGCCTCGGTCACGGTGTGTTCGACCTGGATGCGGGTGTTCATCTCGATAAAGTAGAAGTGCTTGTGCTCGTCGAGCAGGAATTCCAACGTGCCAACGGTCTTGTAACCGATGGCGGCGGTGGCCTTGCGCGCGGTCCGCAGCAGCTCGACACGGTGCTCGTCGTCGAGCGCGACCGAGGGCGCTTCCTCGATGAGCTTTTGATGCCGGCGCTGGATGGAACATTCCCGCTCGCCAAGCGCGATGGCGGACTGGCCGTCTCCCAGCACTTGCACTTCGATGTGGCGTGGCTTGCCGATGTAGCGTTCGAGGTACACGGCCGGGTTGTTGAACCCGGCCTTGGCTTCGGAGCGTGCGGCCGCGAGCAGCGGCAGGAGGCGGCCCTTGTCTTCCACGATCTTCATGCCCCGGCCGCCGCCGCCGCCCGTGGCCTTGATGATCACGGGGAGGCCAATGCGCTCGATGGCCTCTTCCGCCTGCCGGTCGGTCTCGATGATCGGGGTGCCGGGCACGACGGGCACACCCGCGGATTCCATGGCGCGCCGAGCGGAAACCTTGTCGCCCATGACGCGCATGACTTCGGGCTGCGGGCCGATCCAGTGCAAGCCGCACTTTTGCACAACCTCGGCGAATTCCGCGTTTTCGGCCAGGAAGCCATACCCTGGGTGGATGGCATCGGCGCCCGTCACCTCGGCCGCGCTGATGAGTGCCGGGATGTTGTTATAGCTCTGTCGCGACGGGGGTGGCCCGATGCAGACCTTTTCGTCGGCGAAGCGAACGTGCAGAGAGTCGGCATCTGCCGTGGAATGAACCGCGACCGAACGCAAGCCGAGATCGCGGCACGCGCGGATCACTCGCAGGGCGATCTCGCCACGATTTGCTATGAGAACCTTTTTGAACACGCGTGCACCGTCCGTAAGCGTTGATGGCAGACTTCACGGAGCCGGGAATGGGCGGCCGGCCGAAAGCCGCACCGTCGGTCCCGACGTTCCGCGCCGAGTGCGACGAAGTCCCTAGGCCTTTTCGATGCGGAACAAGGGCTGACCGTACTCGACGTGCTCCGCGTTCTTCACCAGTATTTCGAGGATCTTGCCGTCGAATTCCGACTCGATTTCGTTCATCAGCTTCATGGCCTCGACGATGCAGACCACTTGTCCCTTGCGCACGTTCTGTCCGGCATCCACGAACGGCGGGGCCTCGGGCGAGGGTGCGCGGTAGAAGGTTCCCACGAAGGGCGAGGTGAGGAGGGCGCCTGCTTCGGCGGGCTTGACTGCCTTCTCCGTTGGCCGCACCATGTGGACCGGGGGGCCATGGCAGTGGCGCGGCCGTGGTCGATGGCATCCCGGCCGTGCGGCGGACCAGGCGAACGCCCCCGCAGGCATCCAACTCGATCTCGGCCAGATCGAACTCGGTGGCGATCTCGGCCAACTCACGCAGCCTTTCGAGGCCGACTGGCTGACATTCACATGCGCACTCCTCGCGGCTTCGCCGAAGACACCTTTCGGGCAGCGGCGACGGGGGCCTTGCGTTTGCTCATTTTCTCGCGGCTCCTTTCTTGGACGAAGTCGCGGCGCGCGACTTGATTTGAAACGAATGCGTGCGGTTGATCGGGCCGTCAGGGGGTCGCGGATCGAGCACCAGTTTGGCCAGCGCGTCGAGCGCCAGACGGTAGCCGATCGGGCCCAGGCCCGCAATCTGCCCTAGACAGACCGGGGCAAGATAGGAGCGATGGCGGAATTCCTCTCGGCGTGTAGAGGTTGGAAAGATGGACCTCCACGGTAGGCACCGCGACCGCTGCGACGGCATCGCGTAACGAGACGCTGGTGTGGGTCAGTCCGCCGGCATTGACGATCAAGCCCGGCGGCTCTTCCATGGGCCTGCTGGATGCGATCGATGAGCAGCGCCTTCGTGATTGGATTGAAAGGTATCGACCCGAACGCCGAGTTCGCGGCGCCGCGGCTCTTGAGGTCGTCGTCGATCTCGCGCAGGGTGATCGAGCCGTAGATGTGAGGCTCACGGGTACCGAGCAGATTCAGGTTCGGCCCATGGATGACCACGACCACCGGCCGTGCCGGCGTATGTGCGCGCCTGTCCACGGTCACAATTCGGCCTGTATCCGCGGGGCCAGGAGCCTCAGCAGGTAACGCCCCTTGCCGAAACTGGCCTCGGGCTTGATAGCGAACGCCACGAAATAGTCGTCGTTCAAGAGGTAGACCAGGACCACGAGATTGTCGGCTTTCAAGGTGAGCTCGCGAACCTTGCCCACTTCGAGTTGCTCGGCCGCCTTTCGCATCTGGACCACGGCATGGGCCAGTTCCATTCCGACGATCTGAATGTCCAGGCTCTCTTCGCCGGTTTTGGTGTAGGACTCGACCGAGATTCCGTCGAAGCCCATGAGTATGCCCGCCACGCCTCCGGCCAGGCGATCCACCGTGCGCTGCAGACTCTCGCGGAACATCGTCGTTGATTCGCTTCTAGTCGCAGAGATCCGGAAGTGTCAATAGCGCGAGCCGCCGACCGGTCATGAGCCTGACAGGGTCGAGGTCGAGGTCGAAGTCGAAGTCGAGGTCGACGTGCTGCCGGTGAAAACGCCGGGACACAGGGCGACGGTTGTGCTGATCCCGCAGCAAAGGATGGTCTGGTCCTGGCCGGGAGGCAGGCATGGGTCGCCGGTGTAGGGATTCGATCCGCTCAGAGAAGCACAGAGCGGAAAATTGCCCGGGTAGCGATAGGCCACCAAAGTGGGATCCGTGTAGTCGACCTGGAGGCATCCGGTGCAGACATCCACAGAATAGACGAAGGGCGAGCTCTCGATGCTGGTCCCGCCGTGGTGGCCCTTCGCCGTGATTTTGGCAGTGACCACCAGGTGCTGAGGCGGAACCTGCGGCAGTAGGCACCGCGAGTGGGCAGATGTGATGATGTACAAAGCCTCGCCCACGGAGCCGCCTGGTGGAATCTTGTCGGTGAAAGACTGGGTGTCGAAGGTCGCTGGACAAGACGCGTCCCAGGTGACCCCCGGGGCGGAAAGCTCGACGGTGAAATGGGTGAGCCAGATGTTGTTCATCTCCTCGGCGGAAGAAGTTCCGACGGCAGCCAAATTGTTGAGGACCACCAGGGGAAGGTAGTAGGGGGGCGCTGGACCCATCCGGCAAGGCTAGATCGAGCGTGCCGCCTGTTCGGTGTAGGTCGGTCGGGGTACCCGGAACGCTGCAATCACCGGTCAGCACCTGAACTTGCCCGATCTCCAGGGCGGTGAAGGCATCCGTCGCGAGAAATCTCCCGCAGGCGATGAAGCCCAATGCGATCACGGCGAATCCCACGCCGTAGCCAAACCACTTTCGTTGCTGGTTCATCGCTTGCTCCCGATTATACCGTTGCACCATGGCGACACCTGCCTCGTAGTTTACTGCCCAACCCCGTGCGAGCGGTTGACAATTCGCGGTGTGATGAACACCATGAACTCGGACCTGTTGTCGTTTTCCTTGTGGGCGCGGAAGAACCAACCGAGCACGGGGATGTCGGAGAAGAATGGAACTCGCGTGTAGCTGAGTCCGGAGTTGCGCACGTAGATACCGCCGATGACCGCGGTATCGCCATCGCGCACCAGCATGGTCGTCCTGGCTTCCTTCTTGGCGATTGTCGGCGTGCCATTTGCGCTGGTGTTGACGAAATCGGGTGCGTTGTTGGTGACCGTGACCAGCATCGCGATGGTGCCCTCGTTGGTGACATGCGGCTTGACCACGAGCGACAACTGGGCGTCCACGAACTGGGTCTGAGCGCCCATGGCGCTGACCACGGAGACCGGGATCGACACGCCCTGCACGATACGAGCCTCGATGTTGTCCATCGTCGTGACGCGTGGAGATGACAGCACGCGCACCTGGCCGGTGCTTTCCATGGCCGAAAGGCGCAGGTTCAGGTTGAAAGCACCCGCGACGGAGCCCAGGGTGAGCCCGAGGGCCGTGCCGGTTCCGAGGCCGGCGGGGGCCGGCATGTTGACAAGGAAGTTCGGATTCGCCGAGGTTCCGGTGCCACTGCGGGGCGCAGGCACGAGACCTCCGAGGGGCGACTGGCCGTCGTCCGCACCGCCGCCGAGTCCGACGTTGTAGGGGAAGACCAAGCCGGTCGGGTTCCCGTGCGTGGTGTCCGCGAACGCGGTGCCACCCCATTGCACGCCGATCTGCCGCGCGAAATTCGTAGTGGCCTCCACGATCCGCGCCTCGATCACCACCTGCGACGTCTGCGTGTCCAGGTTGCGCACCAGATCCTCGACCAGCTGGAGGTTCTTGGTCACGTCCGACACGATGAGGGTGTTGGTGCGATGGTCCTGCGAAACCTTTCCTCTCGGCGAAAGCAGATCGTGAATCTTGTCCATGAGCTGCGAGGCGTCGGCATAGGAAACCCCAATCAGGCGCGTCTCGATTGGCAAGACGTCCGCAATCTGCTTCTGTCGAGCGATTTCCGCTTCAAGCTCTTTTTCCAATACGGCCAGTGGTGCCACGCGCAAGAGGTTCCCTTCGCGCACGGAGCCCAGCCCCTTCGCACGCAAGACCACGTCGAGGGCCTGGTCCCAGGGTACGTCGCGCATCTTGATGGTGATCTCGCCGCGCACGTCGTCCGCCACGATGACGTTCACCTGGCCGACATCAGCCAACAGGCGAAGGATATTGTGGATGTCAGCGCCTTTGAAATCGAGGTCGATGCGCCTTCCGGTGTAGCGCTTTTTGCCGATGGCCGCATAGCGGGCGGAAGGTCCTCCCGTGGCCCCATGCCGCTCGCTCGGCGCAGAGGCCGCCTGAGGCGCAGCGGTTGCCGCGGGCGCGCTTCCGGCACTTTCGTCACCCGCCGCGGCCGCGCCGGGTGGAGAGAGATAGGGGAGAGCGGCCTGGCCCACCCACATGCCGTCCTTGATCGTGGCGAAGAAACCGGCCACCTTGCGCGCGGGAACGAACAACACCGCGGGTCGAGGCGAGGGCGGAGGAACCCAGACTGCGGGCAGGCTCGGGGCCTTGGCCTTTGTCTTCTCGAAGTCCCAGAAGATGCGATTGCCGTCCACGCGCACGCGATTCGGCACGTCCTCGGCCAGATCCACATCGACGCGCACCGCACCCTTTGAAGCCGGATCGCGGTAGGAGCTGATGATCTTGACCGGGCCGAGGTACTCGGTCGCGTCTAGACTACGCGCGAGGCTCTGGGGCAAGTCGCTGTGCTCGATGCGCAGACTCAAGCGACGGCCAGCGAAGCGTTGCACGGTATAGGTCGCACTGTCGTCGATGTCGATGATCACCGAGGCGTGGCCTGGTTCATCGACGAAATCGATGCTGCGAATGTGGCTGAGCGCTCGCAGCGTCACCGAGCGCGGCCGGCCGACGCTCGAAAGGGCCGGGCGGTTCTGAATCTCGACGGCCAGGGGCCTGGCTGCGGCCGGGCTTGTGGCGGAAGGCGGTCGCGTGACCGGCGGGCTTGCGGCCAATGCGGGTCTTGTGGTGGCGGTCGCGGTGCCGCTCCGGCCTCCCACGACCCCTGCAGGTTTCGCTATCGGGGTTGCCGCCGCGGCGGCGGTCTTGAGTCGATTGACTTCGGCGAGCAAGGCGTTGCGGGTGCTCAGAAGTCGTGTCCGCTCGGTTTCGAGCTTGGTGTGTTCTTGGTCGAGGCGAGCACGCTCGGCGCGCGCTTCGGCAAGACGCGATTCCTCGGCCTTGCGTAGCGCGACGGCCTTGTCCAGCTTGCTTTCCTCGGCCTTGCGCAGATTGGCCTGCTCGTCCTTGCGCGCCTCCTCTTGCTTCCGCGAGGCCACGGCTTGTGCGAGGTCCTGGCGCGACTGTAGGGCGGCGGTGGCCGCATTCTTGCGCAGGCGCTCGGCTTCGGCCAGGGCGGCGGTGGCTGCCGCCTTGCTCTCCCTCGATGCGTCATGCGTCAGATTGTCTCGCCGGACGCGCGCGGCCCGCGCCGCTTTCTCGCGCTCGGCCAGCTGCGATTCGGAGGTGCGCACAGTGGCTTCGCGCTCGCTGACCAAGCGCTCGGCGGCATCCAATCGGTGGCGCTGTTCTTCCTGTTTCTGAGCAATTCGATCCAGCGTCCTTTGCCGGGCTTCGACTTCCCCGGCGGCGATACGAAGCGCCTTGTCCCGATCCGTCTCGCGCGCTCGCGCACGGGCGGCTTCGGCCTGGGCCCGCCTGACCTGGTCTTCCGCCTGCGCCAGCGCAAGTCGTTGACGCTGGCTCTCCTCGGTCGCGGCATTCGCCTCCGCCCGAGCCTTGGCGGTTTCCCGATGCGCGTCGGCTAATTCCTTGCGCAACCTATCGGCCTCGGACCGAGTCGCTGCTTGCTCTCGCGAACGCTGGTCTGCCACGGCCTGCGCGGCAAGACGTTCCTTGGCCTCGATCTTCAGCTTGGCCTCGGTCTTCTGCTGAGCCTCGGTGCGAGCCTGGACTTCGGCCTGGGCCTTCGCCGCCAACCGGGTTTGAGCTTCGGCGCGCGCCTGGGCTTCCGCCTTGGCGCGTGACTCGGCGTCGAGGCGCGCCTCCGCGACAGCTTGTGCTGTCGCGGGAGGGCGCACGCGGGGGATCACGCGCAGGGTGATGGCGTTGCCCTTGGCCTCGACTTGGTAGTCGGAAGCGTGGCGCAGGGTGAGCACGATGCGCGTACGCGGCCCGGCGCTGTCGTCTTCCGTGACGCTCGCAGAAACCAGGCCCACGGCGTAGGTTCCGGCATCCATGGGAACATTCACGTCGCCAAGTCGCGCGCCGCTGATCTCGACGACAACCCGAGCTGGTTGTTCCAGCTTCCAGGTCGTGAAGGTGGGCCGCGCCGAGGCTGCGATCACCACCGCGGTGTTGCCGGACGCCTCCGATACCTGGATCGTCCGCACGCGCGCGGTCTCCGCGGAAGCAGGTATGGACCACGCCGCCATGGTCGCAGCACCGAGCACGGCGGCCAAGAACTTGGGTCGTTCTCTTTGCAGGGTCATTGATCTGTTCCTTCTGGATTGACCAGGACGGCTCGTTCCAAGGCCTTGGTTGCCCCGCCTGGTGTTATTTCCGACATCTCCAGCACAACGCGATCGGAGAGGATCTTGGTGACGCGGGCGGCGGACTTGCCAATGTAGTCGCCGCGCTTCACGGTCTGCCCGAGGCCGGTGGGATCCCTGAACATGGCGCGAGGGTTCGCATCGCCGCTGACGACGGCGATGAGGGTCAATTCCTCCAGGGCATACTTGGCGAAAATCGCCGAAACCACGCTTGCGGTGACCTTGGGTCCACGATCGATCCAGGTGTCGAGGTAGGAGCGAAAGGGATCGCGATTCGAATCGTCGTTCTCGGCGAAATCCTCTTCGCGCAGAACCTTGCGCCGCAAGACCGCCAAGCGCTGTGCGAGCGCATCGGCGGCGGACGGGGAGGCGGTGGGGGATTTCGTCGCGACCCCGGCCTTCGCCGGCGGGGGCGTCGCCGCGGCGTTCTTGGCGGGCGCCGCCGGGGCAGGCTTGCCCGCGGGCGCCGCCAGGGCGAACCAACCCGTTCCCGCCAGCGTGGCGAACCCAAGACCGAGCATGAGCAGCCTTTTCATGTTCCTCCTTCCGAACCGCCTTGGTCGCGGTAGCGGAAGGTCGCCGCCACGAACTTCGCGCGCAAGCGCGGCGAGCTCCCGGGCATGGCCTTCTCGATGGTCAGTGAAAGATTCTCGACGTTCACGATACGCGGCAATTCGCTCAGGTTCTTGAAGAACTTGGTGATGCTGTGGTAGGTGCCGCGAATCTCGATGCGCACCGGAATCCTAATGTAGAGTTCCATGGGATTCTCGGCCTCGATGGTGAGGGAAACGATTTCCAGCCCCGCCAACTCCGCCTGTTCTTGCAGGTTGGAAAGGAAGGTCGGGATCTCCGCCTTCTTGGGCAGGGCTTTCAGCAGTTCCCGCTGTTCCTGCTGAAGTTGGGTGAGCTCGGTACGGTAGGCCTGGTACTCGCGCTTGCGCTTTTCGTAGTTCTCTTTTTCGCCTTTGAGCTGTTGCTGACGCGTGCGGGCCCCTTTGATCTGATCTTGCAGGTCGAGATAGAACAGTCCCACGTAGCCGCCGAGTATCACGGCGATCACACCCACGGTGGCGGCGATCTTCACCGGTGTCTTGAGGCGGGTTAGCTTTTGTAGAAAGTCGTTCATCTAGTAGATCACATTCGCTGAGAGGCCGAAGTTCACGAACTTGATCGGACCCTTGGACGCCTGCGCGGTGGCATCCAGGTTGACGTTCTTGAAGAAGACCGAGGCGTTGAGCCGCTTGAGGAACTCGGCCACGTCCTCGTTGGATTTGGCGGAGCCGCGAATCTTGACGGCCAGCTTGTTTTCCGTGTACGAATCGAGCCAGGCCCGTTTGGTTTCCCAATTGCTGAACCCCGCGTTGGGGTCCTTGCGCAACGTCTCCTCGTAGGTCACCCGATCGAAGGTGGGCCCCTTGCCCGGGCTCAAGATCTCCGACAGCTCACGCAAGAGATAGACCGGACCGGTACGTCCCGATTCCAGGGACTGGATGGTCTTGCGCTGCTTGAGCAGTTCCTCGCGCTGGGCCCGGATCTTGTCGTAGTCGCCCAGTTCCTGTTTCAGCCTCGCCACATCGGCCTGCAGGATGGTGTTGTCGTGCTGGGCCTTTTCGAGCTGGGAGGTGGCGTCCAGGTGGAAGAAGATGACCAGACCCAGGGTTCCCAGGATGGCGATTCCCATCAGCAGGAACTGGCGCTGGCTGGCCTCCTTGCGTTTCGCCTTACGCGTAGGGAGCAGGTTGATGCGTATCACTGTTTGTCTCCCAGCCTGCGCAGCGAGAGCCCAACCGCCACTGCGGCCTCGGCCGCGTGCTGCCCAACGAATGTGACGTCGAACCGGTGCTCGTCGACCGCGACCTTGCGGAAGGGATCCATCACCTCCACGGCCGCGCGCGCTTTGGTCTCCAGGGCCCTCTGCAGTGAAGGCACCTTGGCCGAGCCCCCACAAAGGTAGATCTTCGAGATGGTAGCGTCGCTGCTCGAGGCCAGGTAGAAATCGAGCGAACGCTGGAACTTGCCGGCTACGCCATCCGCGACCGAAGCGATGACGGCCTCGACTTCCTGGGGAACGACTTCGCTGACCCCTTCGCCGGACGAACCAATCTTCCACGCCTCGGCTTCTTCCTGGCTGACGTTCAGTCGCTTCTGGATTTCCTCGGTGAAGGCGTTGCCTCCGACCGTCACGTCGCGGGTGAACGCACTGGAACCTCCGGCGATGATGTTGATGTTGGACAGGGTAGCGCCGATGTTGATGACCGCGATCGCCTCCTCCGGCACCACGGGATAGTTCGCCTCGTAGGCGTTCTGGATGGTGAAGGCCGCGACATCCATGATCACGGGCACGAGCTTGGCCTCGCGGATCACCATGGTGTAGTCCGCGACGACCTCCTTCTTGGCCGCCACGAGCAGAAGTTCCATCTGTCCCCCGGAGGCGGCATCGCTCCCCACCAGTTGGTGATCGATCTCGACGTCGTCCTTGGAAAAAGGAATGTGGTGCTCGGCTTCCCAGGGGATCTGCTCTTCGAGCTCCTCGGGGGTCATGGGTGGCACCTTGATCTTCTTGATGATGACCGAGTGTCCGGAGATGGCGGTCGCCACGTCACGGCCCTTGATGCCGAGGTTGTCGCGCAGGGTTCGGATCGCCTCCACGACCGCGCCTTGGTTCATGATTGCGCCGTCGACGATGGTTTGCGGCGGCAAAGGTTCGAACCCGAAGTTGACCAGTTGCAGGCCCTTCGAGGTCTCCTTGATTTGGACGACCTTGACAGAGCTCGATCCGATATCGAGCCCTATGCAGTTCTTGGGCATTGGTATTCTCTCCCTTGGGGGTCCTGCATCCGCCTATTTTCACCTACATGGTGCGCTTCCCGTTGGAAAAATCAAAAAATGCCCCTCTTGGAATACATATCGTTCACTTTGCCCTCCAAGTTGAGTCGATGGACGGAGCAGTGGGCGTGGGCGTGAGTGGTGGAGGCGTGACCGGCGTGGGCGTGTCCAGCCGACCTTCGCCCATGGCCGCCAGTTCGCGGGTATCGCGCCCAACACTGATCCCGTATTCCTTGATCTTGTAGAGCAACGCGCGGTGGCTGATTTCGAGCAGCTCGGCTGCGCGCGTGCGGTTGCCTCGGGTCCTCACGAGTGCGCGCCGGATGAGCGCCTCCTCCGAGCGGCGGGACGCGCGCTTGATGGACAGATCGTCGTCGTCCAGGCCGATGGCGGGGGCGGTCGTGGCGGCCGGGCTGGTGCGGCGCAGACGCTCGGGCAAGGCATCGGTCTCGATCTGCGACCCTTCGGAAAGCACGATGGCTCGCTCGACGCAGTTCTCGAGCTCGCGGACGTTGCCCGGCCAGTCGTGGTCGACGAGAAGGTGCATGGCTTCGGCCGACGCCCCCGCGACTGCGAGGCCCATGCGCGCGTTCATGCGCGCCAGGAAGTGGTCGACCAAGAGCGGGATGTCCTCGCGCCGCTCGCGCAGTGCAGGCAGGTGCAATGCGAACACGTTCAGGCGATAGAAAAGGTCTTCGCGAAAGGCGCCACGCGCCACCTCGGTGGGCAAATCGCGCGCCGTGGCCGCCACCACGCGCACGTCGACCCTGATGTCCTGGCTATCGCCCAGGCGGCGGACCTCGCCTTCTTGCAGAACGCGCAGGAGCTTGACTTGCAGGGCGAGCGGCAATTCGCCGATCTCATCGAGGAAGAGCGTGCCTCCCGAGGCTTCCTCGAAAAGACCTTTGCGATCGCGGCTGGCATCGGTGAACGCGCCTTTGCGATGACCGAAGAGCTCGGATTCGAGCAAGGCATCGGGAATGGCGCCGCAGTTGACGGCGATGAAGGGCGCATGCGCGCGGGGGGAGAGGCGATGGATAGCGCGGGCGATGAGCTCCTTGCCCGTGCCGGACTCACCACCGATCAGTACCGTGGTCTTGAACTCGGCGATCTTCCGCACGGTCCGGAAGAGATCCAACATCTGCTGGCTGCGCGCCACCAGGTCGCCGAGGCCGGTTTCTGGCTCCTGGCCCCCGGCGCGAATCTGCCTGTGCAAGGTCTGGTTCTCGCGAAAGAGTCGTTCGCGCTCTTCGGCCTTGCGCAAGAGCAGAATGATCTCGTCGGCCTCGAAGGGTTTGGAGATGTAGTCGTAGGCGCCGCGCTTCATGGCCTCGATGGCGATGTCGCGGCTTCCGTAGGCCGTCATCACCACGACCGTGGCCCCGAGGTTGCGCTGCCGGATTTCGTCGACCAGTTCCATGCCGCCCCGTCCAGGCATGCGCAAATCGGTGATGACGATATCGTAGGGTCGTTCGGAAAGTTCCCTCAGTGCCCCATCCACGGACGCTACGCCGACGGGCTCGTAGCCCTCGCGCTTGAGCAGGGTTTGCAGCATGTGCCGCAAGTTCTGCTCATCGTCCACGATTAGCACACGACGCATGGGTGCCCTAGGTTCGGGTGCGTTCCTTCGACCGGAGGCGACCCGAATGGCCATCGTAACAGATGGCGCTTAATCCAGCTAGGTTCCGTGCGTCAGACCGTGCGTCAGACGGGCTGCGGCGCCCTAGCCCGCGGGCGCGGCTTCCAACGCTTCCGCGTCGACGATGTCCTTGGCCCTGCCGCATTCACGTTTTGCGGCAATCAGATCCTTGCGCCCGATGACGTGGACATGGATGCCGTCAAGCTCGGTCGTCTCCCGGTGCAGCCAGGCTTCTGCGAAATCGAGGCCAAAAATGCCCTTGGCCAGATCGATTCGATTGGGAGGCACGCCGATCCAAACCACCTCGAGCGGCGGCGCCGCGTTCAAGTGATCGATGGCGATGGGAGGCACGCCGAAATCGCTCAGGGCGCGGTATGCGCGCTCCAGATTCTCCGCCGAATCATCGAGCCACAGATCCATATGACGGGTCGTGCGCGGTTGGCCGTGGAACTCGACGGCAAATGCTCCTACGAGCAGGTAGCGTACTTCTACCTTGGCGAACGCTCGCAGGAGCTTCATGAAGTCTTTGTTGATTTCCAACGTAGCCTCCTAACATTCATGAAAGACAGCCAATCCACACGCGGCTGCCAAGCGTCGGCCGGCATTCGAGAACCATAACGGCGAATACCCATGCACCACCTAGACGAGGACGGTCTCCCAAGCGGAGGACGACCGTCCCGCACGTCGATGGTATCCGGCACGGACGCCACTATAGCGCGTTTACGCGCGCGCAAGCAGCAAGGGATTTCAGGACGCGGCGATCCCGGCCTCATGCAGCAGGGACTTGACTTCCTTCTTGGTGACGTCGCGAAAACCACCCATCTTCAGACCCTCGAAGCCGATCTGGCCCAGCTTCACGCGCGAGATCTTCAGCACAGTGTGCCGGATGGTTTCGCCCGCCGCCTTGAGCACGCGCGGCCGGCTCTCGGCCACCACCATCTCGACCCAGGTGTTCTTCCCGGTGGTGGCGATGGCCTCGACCTTGGTGGGCCGCACCGGCCGGCCGTTCCATTTCCATCCACGCAGGAGCCGCGCGCTCTCGTCGTCCCCCACTTTGCCTTGAAACTTCAAATGATAGGTCATGGACACGCGCCCACCGCCTCGGGACATCTGCGCGGCGAGGGCGCCGTCGGTCGTCAGCAGGACCACGCCTTCGGCCAGGAAATCGAGCGGCGCTACCACCGACCAACCAATCTCGACATCAGGAATGAAACGCGCCAGGGTCTTTCGATCCGTGGCGGCCGAAGGCGACGGAGCAAGCGTGGCCAGGCATCCGCGGGGCTTGAGCACGACCCGATACTGGGGCTCTTCGGGTCGCACGCGCCTACCGCGCACCTCGACGCGCGTTTCGCGCGCATCGACCGTGAGCCCGACTTCGGTCACGACCTCGCCGCCCACCATGACTTCACCGGCGCGAATCATGTCCTCGGCGCGTCTGCGGGAAGCGATCCCTGCTTGCGCCAGCAGCTTTTGCAAACGGATTTTAGCCACCAGGAGTCCCTATTCCTCCACGGGCTGCGCGGCAACCGGTGGCGCTTCGTCGGTCTCGGCCGCGGGTTCTCCGTTGCCCCCTTCGGCGTCGCCCTCGACTCCCTCCGAACGCGCCGGTTCCAGCTGGCCGAGGGCCTGCTTGGCGAGCTGCGATGCCTGGTCGAGCTCGTCGAGCAGCGGGTCGCTTTCCTCCGTTTCGGGTTCGAGGGCACCGCGCGCGACCTTGGTCAAGGCCACGTCCGGTTTGGACGTCGTCGCGCTGGCGGCCTCGGGTTCGCCCCCATGCTCGGCCTCGACGCGCGACTGATCCTCGGCCGACAGGTCGTAGAACTCGCGCAACGTCGGCAGTTCGGATAGGTCCCGCAGGTTGAACACGCGCAGAAACTCCGGCGTGGTGCCGTAGAGCAAGGGCCGGCCGACTTCCTCCTTTTTGCCGATGATGCGCACCATGCCACGATCGAGCAGGGTGCGCAGTACGGGGCCGCAATCGACGCCGCGAATGTCGTCGATCTCGGGGCGTGTGACGGGCTGGCGATACGCGACGATGGCCAGGGTTTCCAGCATGGCCCTAGACAGGCGCACGGGCCGCCCCACCAGCAACTTGGCGACCCAGGCCGCGTTGTCCGGGTTGGTGCGCAGGTGCCAGCCGGACGAGAGAGCCGCCACCTCGATGCCTGTGCCCTTGCGGCGCGTGGCCAGGGCCTCCACCGTGGCCGTCACCTTTTTGCCATCGCGCTCGCCGAGAAGGCGCTTGAGTTCCGCCAGCCCCAATGGCTTGTCCGAGGCGAAGAGCAGGCTTTCGAGGATCGATTCCAGCCGTGATTCCTCGAGTGGGGCATCGCCGTCGCCCACTGCCGACGGCGCGAGGGCACTTTCCTCTTCGGGGATGGCGATCGGATCCGCTGCCGAGGCAGGCGCCACTTCGGCTGCTTCCGCCGGCTTGCTTTCACGCGCCTCGTCGGGTGGAGCCGCGGCATCGCCAGCAGGCTCGGCCCGACCAGGCTGGTCTAGCTCACTCCGGGGTTGCTTTTCGCTCTTCTTGCGTTTCGCCATCGATGACTTCCTCGGCTTTTTCGCCAGAGGCAGGGAAGGAACCAAAGACTACATCTTCTTCGAGGGACAAGTTGGGAGGTATCGCTTGCCACGGTCCCGGTCGGCGCTGGTGCATTGTCTGCGGCGTCTGCGCCGTCTTGGGCCTTCGCGTCTTCCTTGGCCGAGGTCACGTTCAGATTGCGCGCATCTGCCAGGTTGGCGCCTTCGGCCTGGGCGAGAAAGAAACTGCCGGTTTCTTCTTGCTGAAGGACGCGCACCACGCGCAGGCGCGCCAGCTCCAGCACGGCAAGCAAGGACACCACGATCTTGTGGCGCAGCTCCGCCTCGGGCAGATTCTGTCCGAGCAGTTCGTCGAAGCGGACCATGCCCTGGTGCGATTCGAGCAGATCCACGATCTGATTGATCCGGTCGGCTATCGAGATGCGATCGATGACCACGTCGTGGATGAACTGGGGCTTGGATTTGTCGAGGATTTGCGCCCAGTGCTCGAGCAGTTTCCACACCGAATGCTCGGCCATGCCCGCTTCGCCGGCGGATTCGAGGACCGCGCCGCGCACGAAGACGTTGCGGCCTTCGATGGGTCGATTGCCGAGGTTCTCGGCCGCGTGCCTGTATTTCTGGTATTCGAGCAGGCGGCGGATCAGCTCTTCGCGCGGGTCGACGGGTTCTTCGCCATCCTCGCCGGCTTCGAGCGGCTCCGGGGACGGCACCAGCTCGCGCGACTTGAGGTAGGCCAGATGCGCCGCCATCACCAGGTAGTCGGCCGCCACCTCGACCGACATGTTCTGCATCAGCTCGAGGTACTCGATGTACTTCTCGGCGATGAATGCCATCGAGATGTTGAGGATGTCGAGCTCGTGGGTTTGGCATAGGTGGAGCAGGAGATCGAGCGGGCCTTCGAATTCGGGCAAGGTCACGCGATAGGCCGCGCCGGCCGAAGCCTCGCTCGGCAGGGCAGCCGGCATCGGGTTGGATGAGGCGGAAGGGCGCTTGTCGCTCATGCCCCGATCACCATGCTGAGTCCGGCCACCCAATACGAGGTAATGAGGTCGATGGGATAGGCGATCACGCCCATGAGCGGCAGGCCCAGGGACGGACTGACCACCATCAGCAACAAGATGAAGCCGCCATAGCGCGCCAGGAAGTCGACCACATTGTGCATCGAGCGCGGTAGCAGCCAGGCCAGGACCGAGCCCCCGTCGAGTGGTGGAATGGGCAGTAGGTTGAAGATCATCAGCGAGAGGTTGAGGCTGACGAGGTAATGAAACATCGCGTTCAGCAGGCGATCCGGCGCGTGAAGCTTGGCGCCCACGACGATGACGATCGACACCAACAAAGCCATGACCAGGTTCATGGTCGGTCCGGCGATCGCCACCAGCATGCTTCCCGTGCGCATGGAAAAGCGGCGCGTATAGGCGGCGGGGTTGGTCTGCACCGGACGGCCCCAGGCCAGCAGCGGCACCGAGGCAAACGCCATGATGATGGGCATCAGGATGGTGCCGATGGGGTCGATGTGGTGTTGCGGCGCCAGGGTCAGGCGCCCCTGCAGGCGCGGCGTCGGATCGCCAAGCCGGTTCGCCACCCAGGCGTGGCCGAACTCGTGCACGGCGATGCTCAGGATGAAGGCGATCAGGTAAAGGATCGCGCGCTGGATTTGGTCGGCTCCGATGTTCAAAGGTAGCTCCGCGGCGTGGCCGTAACCCTGGGTATAGCCGACGCGGTCCGAGGCGGTCAACGCCGCTCGGGGATGAATCAGCCGGGACCTTGCGCGGTCTTACGGAATTCTAGGCGCGTGGGTGGAATTTGTCGTAGACGCTGCGCAAGTGGGCGCGCGACAGGTGGGTGTAAATCTCGGTGGTGCCGATGTCCGCATGTCCCAGCATGGATTGCACCGAGCGCAGATCGGCACCTCGTTCGACCAGGTGGGTAGCGAACGAATGGCGCAGTTTGTGCGGCGAGATTGCCTTGGAGATGCCGGCTGCGCGCGCGTGCGTGCCCAGGATTTTCCAAAAAGCCTGCCGGGTCATGCGCCGGCCGAATCGCGTCAAGAACACGGCGTCCTCGCTGGGCCGGCAAGAAGTCTTGAGGAATTCCGGCCGCGCCGAATCGAGGTACAGGCGCAGCATGGCGACCGCGGCTTCCCCGACCGGCACGATTCGCTGTTTCTTCCCCTTGCCGAAGGCCACCAGATAGCCGGCCTCGAGATTGACGTCGCCAAGGCGCAGCTTGACCAGCTCGGAGACGCGCAGGCCGGTGGCGTAGAGCGTTTCCAGCATGGCCGAATCGCGCATCCCGCGCGGCGAGTTTCGTCCGGGCGCGGCCAATAGGCGATCCACCTCGTCCAAACTGAGAAAGACCGGCAGCTTGCGACCGAAGCGAGGCAGATCGATTTCCTCGGTGGGATTGGTTTCGCAGATGCGCTCGTGACGCAGAAACCTGAAGAGTTGCCGCTGTGCCACCAGGGTGCGGGCCTGCGAACGCGCGCTCAGTCCCTGCGCGGTGAGCGCGGCCAGATAGTCGAGCAGGTCGAGCGGGCGCACGGCGCGCACGTCATCGATCCCACGGTCCGCGAGAAAGCACGCCAGCGCCGCCAGGTCGTGGCCGTAGGCCGCCAGGGTCGCTACCGACAACGCACGCTCGACCCGCAAATGGTCGAGAAACTGCTGGATCGACAAATCCACGGACAGGCTCACAACCCGGATCGTCAGGCCGGCCGGCAAGCAGCGCAAGTTTCCGCGCTCTTCCGCGCATGTGCGGCCAGGTGGCCACGTGCTAACGTCGAGGCATGAAAGCGCGCATCGGGAACCGGGAGATCGCGTACGAATCCTACGGCGACGGAAAGCCGCTCGTGCTCATCCATGCCTTTCCCTTGGACGGCCGCATGTGGGCGGGCACAGCCCGTGCCCTGGCCGGAAGCTGTCGCGTTATCGTTCCCGACATGCGCGGTTTCGGTGCCTCCGATCTGGGTGGTGGCGCCCCTTCCGTCGCCGATATGGCCGACGATGTCGCTTTGCTGCTCGACGCCTTGGGCATCGACCGGGCGGCCATCGGAGGGCTGTCCATGGGCGGCTACGTCTCGCTGGCCTTCGCCGCTCGCCATCCCGCACGCCTGGAACGGTTGCTTCTCGCCGACACCCGCGCCGCGGCCGACTCGGACGCCGCGCGGGCGGGTAGGGCGGATGCGCTTGCCATGGTGGCGAAGGAAGGCGTGGCCGCCTTGGTCGAGCACATGCTCGCCGTATTGCTCTCGCCAGCCGCCAGCGCGACCGTGCGCGACCATGTGCGCAACCTGGGCCGACAGCAAAACCCGGGAGGCGTCTCGGCCGGCATTCGGGCGCTACGCGACCGGCCCGATCGGCGATCCGAATTGGCAGCCATACGCTGCCCGACCCTGGTCATTGTCGGATCGGAGGACAAGATTTCGCCGCCTGCGGAAATGGCGGAAATTGCATCGTTCATTTCCGGATCGCATTTGGTAGAAATTGCCGGCGCCGGGCACCTAAGCAATCTGGAAGCCCCCAGTGACTTCGTGGCTGCCCTTGCGAACTTCCTCTAACGGACCCAAGACCATGTCGCGAATCACAAGACTGTTCGCATTCACCATCCTGTTCGCATCGGTAGTTGGCTGCAGCAGCGGTTCCTCCTCTGGCAGCCCCCAGCAAACGGTCAGGGATACGCTCGGCTACATCTTCGACGTCACTTGTTCGAGCGGTATTTGCAGGTTGACACCCGAGGATCCGACGCTGAAGCCGCTCGCCTGCGATAGCGTTCTATCCGGAGATACCTTCGTCATTCTTTGGAGCCGCATTCTGACCATCCATGTCCTGGTCCTATCCTCGGGTCCCCTCGAGCTGAATGCGGCCGAGCCCGGACACCCCGTTGCGTGTACGGGCGATACGGATTGCACGCCTTGGAATGCAACCCTGGGAACGACCAACTACGAATACACTTGCGCCAATGGAATTTGCCAGGACACAACTGTTTCTCTCACCCCAGAAGACGTCATTACGCTTTGCCAGGCTGACATCCCGTGGCCGACCAATTGTCCGTACGTCGCCACGGAGCCTTTCGCCAGTCGCCTGGTTGAAGTCGCCGCAACTTGCGCCACGGTTTCCACCTGTTCCGTGCCCGCGGACTGCTACCAGGTGACCCTCGTGGTTCCCCCCGACGGAGGCGGCCAGCCCACCCCCGTGGATTCGGCGGTGGACGCTGGGGTTTAGTCTAGGCGCATCACGGTCAGGCGTGCGGCGCGGACTTACATTTGCCACGAATATCCTGACATCCGAATTCATCACCTCGCCTGGACAATAAGGAGAGGTCAGTTACACTTTCCTGAGATGTTGTTTTCGCCGTTCCCGTGGAGTCAAGACTGGGCGAGATCGGCGGAGGCGGTCTCGGGGGAGAAGCGAGGACGGGTGGTCCTTCGGCGCTTCGCGGGACCCGCAGCCTACGCGCGGAAGATGGATCCCATGCGTGTCGCGCACCTGACCGACCTGCACGTCGGCCGGGTCACGCCCTTCGCGATCCAGCGCGAGGCTCAGGCGCTGGTCAACGCGCAGAGGCCCGATCTGGTGCTGGTCACCGGGGATCTCGTGTGCCACAGCCAGCTCTACCTGGATCAACTCACGCACTTGATGGGAGGTTTCCTCGCGCCCGTGATCGCCGTGCTCGGCAACCACGACTACTGGGCCGGAGCCGACGAAGTTTGCCTGGCCTTGCACCGGGCCGGGGTCGAGGTGCTGCGCAACCAGAACACCACGCTTACGGTGCGCGGCCAGCGCATTCAAATCGTCGGTCTCGACGACGCCTACACTGGCCACGCCCGGCGCAAGCAGGCTGTGGCCGGTCTGCGGTCCGATCTTCCCTCGCTCGCTTTGTCCCACATCGCCGAAGAAGCCGATCTCCTGTGGCCCTATGGCATCCCGCTGGTGCTGTCGGGCCATACCCACGGCGGACAGATCACGCTCGCGCGGTTGCACGAGATCACCCTGGGCAAGATCGGCGGTCACAAGTACGTTCACGGCTTGTACGGTTCGCGACAGGCCAATGACAACGCGGGCGCGGTCTACGTCGGCGCGGGCATCGGTGCGGCGGTGATGCCCCTGCGTATCGGGGAACGAGGAAGACGCGAAGTCACGATTTTCGAATTGGGCGTGCCGCCTGGCGGTTTCTCCGAGCACCACGCGGAACAGCAGGCGATGCCTGGCAGGGCCGTGTCCGCGGCCAAGCTCAAGCGACGGATGGCGAAGGTCGCGCGCCAGCGCGACAAGCGATCGCTGCGGCGGACCCTTTCCATGCCCAGCCTCTGATGCACCAAGGAGACCCCGAGATCGCGGAGACGCGATGGCAAGGATTCCGGTGGTGAAAATCCACCTCACGCGCTCTGCAAGAACGCAACGACTTCACTCGCAACCTTGCGCGCGGCCACTAGGTCGGTCTTGGGCAGCGAGATGGCGCCCACGGCGGGATGACCGCCGCCGCCGTATTTCTCGCACAGCTTGGCGATGTCGTGGCTGCGCGGGGTTTTCGGCCAGGGATTCGAGCCCACCGAGATCTTGTAGCGCTCGGCGGTCGCCAGCAAGGTGACGGAGTAGCGCGTCTCGGGATGCAGGTAGTAGACGATGAACTTGTTGATGGTGGCGATGCCGTCGGCGGTGAGGTCGGTCGTCACGACTCCCTTTTCCAGGCGCGACAGCCGGCGCATGGTATCGAGGTTGTGTGCGTGGCGCGCAAGCAGCGGCTCCAGCGCCTCGGTCACATAGGCGTCGGCTGCGATCTCGGCCAGCGGCCGCGATACCAGATCCTCGATGAACCGCTCGGCCAGCGCACGCTCGCGGTTGTTTTCGACCCAGGTCATGAGCCGCAGCGCCGGTTCGCGCAGCTCGACCGCCACGGCCGCCGAGGGAAAGAGCGCGCCATCGACGATCTCGGCCCAGTGGAGCAACTCGGAGAAGCGCGCGATGTCGAAAGCGAAGCGTTCGGCCAGCGTGGTGGCCAGGAACTTGGTGCAGCTCTTGGCCCGCGGGTCGTAGAACTTCTGCCCGCTTTGGTCCGCGCGAAAATGCGCCTCGTCGCCCGGCAACTGAAACGCCGAAGCGTGGTGATCGAACCACCAGTGCAAGCGCGCATCCTGGCTGTAGCGGAAATCCACGCACGCATTCACGTCGCCGTCGAGCAACTTGCCCGCAATGGGCTGCGCGTCGCCCTTGTGTTGCATCGGCGTGTACGCGACCTCGGCGTTGCCAGGCGCAAGCTGCTCGCGAAAGAAGCGCGCGAACAGCCCGGCCGACGCCGAGCCGTCGAAACAATTGCCATGGTAGAGAACGCGAAGCTTCATGGGTGGAAACTAGCAGCCCGGCGCGGCAGACGCCATCGCCGCCAGCAAGCCGGCGGGCGGGGCGGCCGAGAATGGATATCACGGTCTTTGGTCCAAACAACGCGGCGTTCGCGGTATAAACGGCCCCTTCCATGGTCGAAGTACGTCCCACCCTGTCGGTCGTCATTCCCGTGTTCAACGAGGAAGAGACGATTCCCGAACTCGAGCGACGCTTGCGCGTCTTCTTGGGCGAGCTGGGCGAGACGTGGGAGGTCGTCTTCGTCGACGACGGCTCGCGCGATGCCTCGGCCAGGCTGCTCCAGGAAATGGCGGAAAAGGAACCCCGCTTCAAGGTGGTTTCATTTTCGCGCAATTTCGGCCACCAGATCGCGATCACGGCCGGCATGGACCGGGCCGAAGGCGAGGCAGTGGTAGTCATGGACGCGGACCTGCAAGATCCGCCCGAGTTGGTGCGCGAGATGCTGGCGCGTTGGCGCCAGGGCTTCGACGTGGTCTATGCGGTTCGCCAGCGTCGTCTGGGCGAAACCTGGTTCAAGCGCCTCTCGGCCAAGATCTTCTACCGCGTGTTTCGCGCCATGCTGGGCTTCGAGGTGGTGCTCGATGCTGGCGACTTCCGCCTCATGAGCCGACCCGTGGTTCTGACCCTGCGCTCGCTGAGAGAGCGGCACCGCTTCATCCGCGGACTGGTGGGCTGGATCGGGTTCCGGCAGTCCTCGGTGGCCTACACGCGCCACGAACGCTTCGCTGGCGTCACCAAGTATCCGCTCCGCAAGATGCTTGGGTTCGCGTTCGACGGCATCACGTCGTTCTCAACCCTTCCGCTGCGCATGGCGACGTGGTTGGGGGCGCTCGCGGCGCTCTTGGCCATGGGACTCGGCGTGTGGGCGTTTTACGTGAAGATCCACGGCATCACCGCGGTGCCCGGCTGGACGACCATCATGATCCTAGTGGCCCTCGGGTCGTCGGTGCAGCTCCTGGTGATCGGCATCCTCGGCGCTTACGTCGGCCGCATCTACGAGGAGGTACAGCGCCGACCACTCTACACGGTGGCCAAGGAAGTCAATTTCGCTTCCGACGAGAGGCCGGGGCAGGAGCGGTCGCCGGTCGATTCGTCACGCGCCCAAGGCGAGGGAAGCGGGAGAGAGCCCACGTGAGCGCGGGCGAGGAGGTCGGCGGGGCCGGGGCCAGCCTCGTGGAACCATGGCGTCCGCGCCTGACCGCCGCGCTGTCCGGCACCGGGGTGCTGGCCCTCGTGGGCTTTTCGCTGGGGCTATGTCTTTGGGAGATCTGGTTCTCGAACGGACTCTACGAGTTCGTCGTGACCAACGGGCCCACCCGCGAGCGTGGACTCTCCGCGGTCATCTCCGCCGCCGTCGGAGCCACCGTCTTCGCCCTGCTTGCCCTAGGCCTGCTCGCCTGGCGGCGGCTTCTGCGCGGCGACGTCATCGAGCGCCTGGGCCGTCGCCTGTCGCCGGTGGCGCTCGCGGCCCTCTTGCCCCTCATGTTCCGCTGGCGTTTCTGGCAAGGCGGGCGCGAGGTGATCTTCCTGCTGCTCGTGCTGGTGCTGGTGTTCTCCGCGCAGAAGCTGGTCCAGGTGGCGCTCGCGACCGAGCCGATCTTCGGTCGGCACCGCTTTCTCGACCTCGCGCTCGCGGACGGCGCGGCGCTGCGGCGATGGGGCGGCAGGTGGCTGCCCTTCACCATCGTGCTTATCGCCGCCGCCGTCTACGCCATCTACTTCGCCTACTTCACCGTGGTTCACCACAGAAACGTGCTCTCCAGCAGCCTCGACCTCGGGCTGGAGGAGAACGTGATCTGGAATGCGCTGCACAGCGGGGCGCTCTTCAGGACCACGCCCTACGGCGGTCCCACCGGCAACCTGGTCGGCGAACACGCCGCCTATCTCAGCTACGTCATCGCCCCCATCTACGCCATCCACCAGAGCGCGGAGACCATCCTGATCCTGCAGGCGGTCCTGATCGGCGGCGCGGCCATCCCCCTCTACCTGGTCGCGCGCAAGTATCTCGGGCCCTGGCTGTCGTGCCTGGTAGCGGTCTGGTACGTCTTCTACCCGCCGCTGCACGGCTCGAACCTCTACGATTTTCACTACCCTCCGCTGGCGCCGTTCTTTCTTTGGTTCACGCTCTATTTCGTGCTGGCGCGGCGGACCGTGCTGGCGTTCATCTTCGCGGTCCTGACCCTCTCGGTGCGCGAGGACGTCTCCATCGGACTCGTGATCTGTGGCCTCTTCCTGATGCTCACCAATCGCCGGGCGCGCGCGGGCCTTCTGCTCGCGGCCGCGGGCGCGCTTTACTTCGTGGCCATGAAGATGGTGATCATGCCGCTTCAGCGCGGCGGCCAGGAGGCGTTCATCCATCAGTACGCCGGGCTGGTGCCGGAGGGGAGCAGGGGTTTTGGTGGCGTGCTGAAGACCGTGATTGGCAATCCCGTTTTCACCCTGGGTGTGGTGCTGGAGCGCGACAAGCTCATCTACTTGCTCGAGATTTTCCTGCCGCTGGCATTCTTCCCCCTGCGCCGGGCGGTGGGACTTCTGTGTTGCGTTCCGGGTTTTCTCTTTACCCTGCTTTCTACCGGCTACCGCCCGCTCTACCAAATCTCGTTTCAGTACACCGCGCACTGGACCTCCTATTTGTTCATCGCCCTCATCGCCAATCTGGCCTGGATGGGCCACGAGGCATCGAGCCGCGGTCGCGCGGGCACGGCCTGGAAACGCGCCTGGGTCGTAGCCATCTCGCTCGCCGTGCTTACGACATCGTATCAGCTCGGGGCACTGATCCAGCACAATGACGCGCACGGCGGATTCGGTGTCTACCACTTCGGCACCACGGCCGAGGATCGGGAGCGTAGGCGCACACTCTACGAGCTACTGGCCATGGTGCCGCCCAAGGCGAAGATCGTCTCCTCCGAGGACATCGTGCCGCAGGTTTCGAACCGTGCCTTCGCCTACACCTTGCGCATGGGGATCGCCGACGCAGACTACCTGCTCTTCAGCATTCCACCGGGAGGCGACGAGCGTACCAAGGTTCTCGAGGTGCTGCCGCGAGGCACCTTCGGCGTGGTCGCCGAACGCGGAGAGTTCGTGCTGGCCAAGCGTGGCTATTCCACGGGCCTGAACGCGGGTGTCCTGGCCCGCATCCGGAGATACTAGGAGCCCGATGTGATGCACTCGCGAGATAGCGATTTGCAGACCCGGCTCGCGTACTCGGTGCGCGCCCTGGGGCTCCTCTTGGCCGGTGGCGTGTCCGTCGGGTTCGCGCTTGGCATCGCCGTTATCCCGGTGTCGGCGGTGCATTACTTTCAGGACAACCGGTTGCCCCCCAATCTCCGGCAGCGACTGCTCGCCTGCACGGTCGGAGGCGGCCTCGCCGCGGTGCTGGCTGGCCTCGGGTATCTGTTCATCAACTTCGCTCGGCCCAACGTGGCCGGCCGTCTTTACCACGCGGCCAGACGCTTATCTCTTCTCTACGTGGTCGGCTTTCTCGCGCTGCTATTCCGCTGCGAGGTGTGGAAGGGCCACGATTTGCCCTTCCTGACCCTGGTGATGCTGTTCGGCCTGGCCGCTTGGGCGGCGACCGCGACAGCCATGCAGGCCGGCCCGTTCGCCTGGGAGAAGCGCGTCTTGGCGCCGCTGCGGCGTGTGCGCGAGGACTTCGCCCTGGCGCTGCCGCACCTTTCGCCCTCGCTGCCGTTCCTGATCGTGGTGATGGGCGCGATCTTCTTCGCAAGCTACTTCGGTTATTACACCTACTGCTTCTACTACTCGCTCCGCTCCGGCTACGACCTCGGCATCTACGACAGCCTGCTGTGGAACATGCTTCATGGGGGATCGTTCTACAAGACGCCTCCCTGGGCCGGCCCTGGCCGCTCGCACTTCGGCAATCACGCCGAGTTCCTCGCCTACGCGATTCTGCCCCTTTATGCCATTCGCCAAAACGGCGGAACGCTCCTGCTCATCCAGTCCGCGTTTCTCGGCTCGGCAGCGATTCCGCTTTACAAGCTCGCGCGCCGGCACGTCGATCGCTGGCCAGCTTGTATTCTGGCCCTGTGCTACCTGCTCTATCCCGCGCTCCACGGCGAGACCATCTTCGAGTTTCACTTCCTGCCCTTCGGGCCCTTCCTGCTGTGGTGGGCCTGGTACTTCCTCGAAGCCCGCCGCGACCGCTGGGCCGCCGTGTTCGTGCTCTTGACCCTGAGCTGTCGCGAGGATGTCTCGGCCTGGGTGGCGGTACTCGGCCTCTACTTTCTCTTCACCGGGCGTCGCGCGCGGGCCGGTCTCCTGCTGGCCGCGATCGGCACCCTCTATTGCTTCATGATCAAGTTCGTCGCCATGCCGCACGTCGGAGGCGGCGAGAGCTTCACCGACATCTACAAGGATCTGCTGGCCCCGGGGACGAAGAGCTTCGGCAGTGTGGTGACGACCGTGCTCGGCAATCCAGCCTTCACCATGTCGACCCTGGCCGAGATGGACAAGCTCATCTATATGCTCCAGATCCTGGTGCCGCTTGCCTTCATCCCGTTCCGGCGGCCCATCTGGCTGGTGCTTGCCCTTCCCGGCTTCTTCTTCACCGTGCTGTCGACCCGCTACGGCCCGCTCGTCAGCATCAACTTTCAGTACAGCGCGCACTGGATCGCGTTCTTCTTTCCCGGGGTGGCGCTGGGGATCGAATGGATGGAAAGGCGCGCCGCCGCCACCGGACAGGCCGGCCTGGCGGCTAGAAAGAGGCGCGCGGCCCTGGTCGCGATGGCGTGCATGACGCTGCCGATGAGCTACCAGTTCGGCGCGATCTTGCAGCAGACCAATTCCTATGGTGGTCCCATCAAGTACGTCTTCGGCGTCGACGCCGAGGGCAGGCGCCGTCACCAGGCAGCCGAGCGGCTGGTGCGTCTGCTACCGCCGCGAGCGAAGGTTTCCGGCTCGGGCTTCACCACCCCGTTCATCTCCAACCGGCCCGACGCCTACAACATGACTATCTGCCGGGAAGCCGACGCCGACTACATCTTCCTCCCCAGCGTGGCGGCCGACTTCATCGGCGACGAGAAGGCCACCGTGACCGGTCTTCTGCGCAGTGGCAAGTTCGGCGTCGTCGCCATCGAACCGCCCTTTGCGCTGGCCAAACGCGGATACCCCACCCGTCTCAACGCCGACCTGATGGCGCACTGGTAAAACTTGAAATTTCGTCGCCACGACTCCGCGATGCCCTACGCGCACTTCGCTCACCAAGCGGACAGGGGCGTGCGCGGGTATGGCCGCACGCGCGGCGAAGCGGGTAAGTAGTTTGAATCTGTTCCTCGACCCGCGCATGGTGTAGTGCTCAGGCACCATCTTGGCAGACCTTGGCGCATCCACCTCGGGCACGGCAGAAACGGATACCAGCCTGGCGTCCGTCGATGGGGCCGTGGAGGATCTGCGCCGGCTCTTGGCCCGAGGCCCGGCACTGAGGGCGGAATGCGAGGAGAAACTGGCCGAGCTGCGCAAGCAGTGGCTCGCGCGGGCCGGGAGTTTTTCCCCAGCCGCGGTCGCGGCCTTGCGCGAGATAGCTTCCCGGCTACACCAGCGCACGACGCGCGACCGGCAGCTTGCCGGGGCCAAGTCCGTGCTCGAGGACGTGTTCGGTTATCGATCCTTCCGCCCCGGCCAGGAAGATATCATCGCCACCGTGCTTGGTGGCCGCGACTGCGTGGGGGTCATGCCCACCGGCGCAGGCAAGTCCCTGACCTACCAGATCCCGGCGCGCCTGCTCGGCGGCACCACGCTGGTCATCTCGCCGCTCATCGCCCTGATGAAGGATCAGGTCGACGCCGTGAACGAGGTCGGCCTGCGCGCGACCTTTCTCAATTCCAGTCTGTCCCCGGACGACAGGCGCGAACGCGTGGCGCGCGCCATCCGCGGCGAATACGAGCTCATCTACGCCGCGCCGGAGGGAATCGAGGCCTCGCTCGGTTCGCTCTTCGGCCGCATCAAGCCGCGCCTGGTCGCCGTCGACGAAGCCCATTGCATCAGCCAATGGGGACACGATTTTCGGCCCGCCTACCGCAACCTGCTCGGGCTCAAGTCGCGCTTTGGCGGCCCGCCCGTGCTGGCTCTGACCGCCACCGCGACCGCCGAGGTCACCCGCGACATCATCGAGCAGCTTGCCATGCGGGGGCCGGCCTCCTACCGCGGCAGTTTCTTTCGCCCCAATCTTCACTTGCACGCCTACCGCAAGGGCGACGATGGGCCGAGCGTGCGCGAGCGCATCCTGCGACTGGCGCGCGCGCGGTCGGGGCAGAGTGGCATCGTCTACTGCCTGTCCCGCCGATCGACCGAGCTGACCGCGGAATATCTGCGCGAGCACGGTGTCGCTGCCCTGGCCTACCACGCCGGCATGGAGAGCGATGCGCGCACGCGGGTGCAGGACGCCTTTCGCTGCGACCAGGCCGACGTGGTGGTAGCCACGGTGGCCTTCGGCATGGGCATCGACAAGTCCAACGTACGCTACGTGATCCACCGCGACATGCCGCGCTCGATCGAGGGATACTACCAGGAGATCGGACGTGCCGGCCGCGACGGCGTCGCCAGCGACTGCGTGCTCTTCTACTCGTGGGCCGACGTCATCGGCTACGACCGGCTTTTCGATTCGAACGGCGATCTGCCGCCCGAGATCGTCGCCCGCCATCGGGCCCGCGTGCGTGAGATGTTCCGGCTGGCGGAATGGCGAGAATGCCGGCACCAGGCCCTGGCCGCCTACTTCGGCGAGTCCATCAAGGCTTGCGGGGAATCGTGTTCGGTCTGCGCGGGCTGGGATGTGGTGGCGCAAAGCAGACCGGTCCCGCGCAAGCCGGCGAAGAGCCGGACCGGCGGAAGACCGCTGCCGCCGGCGCCAGCCCCCGCGGCGCCCCCCAGCGACGAGGAGAATCTATTCGTCGCGCTCAAGGCCCTGCGCCGTCGCATCGCCGACGACCGCAAGATGCCTGCCTACATCGTCTTCAGCGACGCTACCCTGATCGCCATGGCCGAAAGCCGCCCGACGACCCCCGACGAGCTCCTCGCCATCCCCGGCGTGGGCCCGCGCAAGCTCGCCGCCTACGGGGACGCGTTCCTGGCGCTCTTGCGGGAGAAGTAGCAGGTGGCGACGATGCTCGGGTTCACGAAGGCAACCCGCGCGCAGGAAGTCACGGCTCCTCTACTGCGCCTTGGGATCGAGGTAGCGGTCGACCTCTTGTCGCTGCGTGTGTTCGAGCTGCGCCTTTTCCAGGCCGCGCACGACCTGCTGGGCCGGGCCCGGGGCGGTGGTCATGAACGAACAGTTGTCGGCTGCACGCATGTCCAGCTTGTGCTTTTCGATGGTGAAGCCCTTTTCCAGGCGCAATCCGACGCAAGCGAGCTGGCCGTCCTTGCCGAACTTGCCGGTCGCCCATAGCTCCACGCAACTCCAGAATCTCGCGCAACGGGCAGGCGCGCGCTTCGTAGCGTTCGTGGATGAGGCCGTCGCTGCCAGTCTTGAATTTCACCTGCTGCCCATGGGACTCGAAGGTTCGCTCGCCTGACACCGGGGAATCCCAAGGAGCGCCGTTCGGCAGGGGACCGAAGGTCATGAAGCGCGGGCTCACCTGCAGGTCGAGGCCGGTTTTGGCCACGCTGATGAGCTGGTCGAGATTGGCCTCGATGTCGTCCAACGACGTTTGCTGGCTGCCACCGAAGAGCTTGTGGCAACCGCCAGCGGCAACTGCCAAGGCCAAGATGGCGAGTCCGGCGGGGGCCAGTCGGCCGGGTCTGACGCGCTGTGGGGACGACATGGGGACAGCTTCGTCCGGAAGCGTGTTTGGCGCAAGCACCCGGCTTGGGCTACTGTGCTGGCGGTGATGGGCCCAGATCCCGCGCTGGGTGTACGCAAAAGAAAAGACCGGACAGCCTGAGCTGCCCGGTCTTTCGAGATTCCGCGAAGGTCAGCCGGAGAGGCTAGCCGGCATCCACGGCTGGCATCTCGCAGGTGGCGTTGGCACCCCCACCCGTGCACATTGCCCCGGTCGCGGTGCAGGTGCGCCCAGTGCAGCAGCGCTCCCCGATGTCTCCGCATGCACCGGCGTCGACGGCCGCGGCACGGCAGGTTCCGGCTCCGCCACCGCCGCAGGTTGCCCCGGTCTCGGTGCAGGTACGACCGGTGCAGCAAGCCTCGCCAATGGCGCCGCAGGGGGCGTCAGAGCCGCCGCCGCCGCCATCGACGGCTGCGGCACGGCAGGTTCCGGCTCCGCCACCGCCGCAGGTTGCCCCGGTCTCGGTGCAGGTACGACCGGTGCAGCAAGCCTCGCCAATGGCGCCGCAGGGGGCGTCAGAGCCGCCGCCGCCGCCATCGACGGCTGCGGCACGGCAGGTTCCGGCTCCGCCACCGCCGCAGGTTGCCCCGGCCTCGGTGCAGGTGCGACCGGTGCAGCAAGCCTCGCCAATGGCGCCGCAGGGAGCGTCAGAGCCGCCGCCACCGCCATCGGCGGCCGCTGCCCGGCAGGTTCCGGCCCCGCCACCGCCGCAGGTTGCCCCGGCCTCGGTGCAGGTGCGACCGGCGCAGCAAGCCTCGCCAATGGCGCCGCAGGGAGTGTCAGTATTTCCGCCGCCGGCGTCGTCGGTCGCGGCCCGGCAGGTTCCGGCCCCGCCACCGCCGCAGGTGGCCCCGACATCCGTGCAGGTACGACCTGCGCAGCATGCCTCGCCGATGGCTCCGCAGGCGGCCGCATCCGTCGGGACAGCAGCATCCCGGCCCGTCGTGGCGCCGCCGGTGCCCGGGACCCCGCCCATCCCTAGTGTCGTCCCGCCCGTTCCCACCAACCCGCCCGTTCCCACCGATCCGCCGGTTCCCTTCGCGCCGCCAGTTGCGGAAAGACCACCGCTACTGGATGAGCAGCCGACCATCCCAAGGGACGCGAACAGCGCGCCCACAGAACAAATCGATACCAGATACCTCGTCTTCATTTTTGCAGTCTCCCCGTGTTGTGGTGAATCTTGTGCGAACCCTATCGGCGCGAAGACAAATCAACCCTGGCGGTAGCCTCTGGGTGTTTTTGCTTCGCGCTTGACCTAGTGAGTGGCCGAGGATCTTGTGGTTCATCAAAAAAGAACGCGGAGCGAGATACGCTGGTTCGTGTATCCCGGACCGAAGAGTAGTTCGGCTCACGGTTCATTCGAGGCGAATCTGGCCAAGCCTCGGCGGAATGGCGCGAATCCGCGTCGCGAGCGAAGAAAATTGTGATCTGACTCACCTACAAAAGGCGCACCGGTAGTTGATCTCGTGTCGATCCAGGACCATCGTATCCACCGACCGTTGTCAACCCGCCGGCGGATCTGCCTCCCCGTTGTTGCCTGACGTCATTCGTACCGGACCGGTTCCATGAAGAAGAACACTTGGAAATATGCGCGCGTTGCTCTGGTCGCTGGGATGTTGGTCGGCGCGCTCGTGAGCTGTAATTCGCACCTCCTTCTCAAGTCGGGCGATCCCGAGGTCGTGGTCATCGACCCGCCTCCCGTGCTGCCGCCCCCGAAGGTGGATCTCACCGATGCAGGCATACCCACGACGGTGTTCGGAGGCCCGGTGACGCTCGGGACGCTTCCCGACGGCGCGATTGGAACGGGTGGTGCGACGGGTTCGGGGGGCGCGGTGGGCACTGGCGGCGCCGCCACGAACCAAGATGCCGGGGTGGTGTTTCCGCCGGACGTGGCCAAGCCGGTGGACCTGCCACCGCCCCCGGAAACGCTGGTTTGCCCGTCGGGACAGGTGCGCGTGCACGTGCGCGACCTCTGGTCGTCGGGGGTTACGCCGACCCTGAATACGATGAAGGATCCTCCCCTGAGCGCTGTGGTTATCGATCAGAATGGCTACCAGAAGTACGGCGCTCGCCTCGACGGCGCCACCGACGTCGACGGCAATCCCCCGTGCACCTACTACTCGGTGTGCATTCCGAACACCGCCACCAGCATCGAGATCCAGGCCATCGGCGCCGACGCCTGTCCGGCGGGCAATCCCTCGGGTCCCATCGCCATCGGCTCGGTGAACAAGAACAAGGAGCTCTGGATCGAGTACACGGGATCGAGCAGCGCGCTTGTCACGGACTACGCCGCGTCTCCCGTGCCTATCGGCAACGGAAGGTTCCACCTGGCCACGGACCCGAGCGCGCTCACGAGCTCCAAGGCCTGCAAGGTCGGAACGCCGCCGGATGAAACACCCCCGGATGGCTACACCAAGATTCACTTCCGCTGGCCGTGGAACGATCCGACAAATCCCGCGACGCCGTACCCCGGCTCGGCCTGCCCGGTAGACGTGGCAACCAAGCTCGGGTTCACGCCGCCGCCTTATCCGTCGAGCCTCAAGGTGACCGGAATCGGGCAGTGCGAGCTGACCGCGATGCTCGAATACCAGGACGGGACTTGCCCCTGGTACTACGTGATGATTCCCAACGCCGACTGGCCGGCAAGCGGCACCTTGCCATCGATCGTCTTCCGCTACCCCGACGAATCGAAGGGCCTCTATACCAATGGCATCACCCTCCCGGCGCGCGGCAACACGACCGAGTTCTGGATCGCCTACTCGGGCGCGCCGGACAACAAGAGTCCCCCCTCGGCCACCGTGTGCATGGACTGGTCGCTGCAATCCAACAGCTACTTCATCTACACGTCGAATCCGGGCCCGGGCTGCGCGGGCGGCACCGTGACCATCGATCCATGCAGCCCGCCGCAACCGAACGGTTATCACAGCCTGCATTTCCGCTATATCTGGGCCGGGCAGAAAACCTTCACCTTCTTCCCCAAGCCGGAATTCATGCCCAAGTGGATCGAGATGGAGGTCAACAGCTCGGGCAGCGCGCTCAAGGTCATCTGCTGGCGCGAGCAGGACCGGCCGTGGTTCAACTGCCCGGTCCCGGATTCGGTTTTTGCCGCCGGGACGACCTGGCGCGCGGTGGACAAGACCCACACCCCGGAATGGAACACGGTCACGCCCAGGGGCGACTTTCCCACCACCCCGGCCGATTATTGGCTGCGCTGGTACTACGGCAAGCCCGACACCCAGGTGCCGACCGGGATCAACCAACCGCAATTCAAGTTCTTCGACTACTACCCCGACGGGACCAACGGCGACTGGTCGGCCACGGGCGTGTGGAACGACAGCGCCTGCGCGCCCAAGCCGCCGGCCAGCCCGGTCACGGTCGGTTTCGGCAACGGCGCCTGGTTTCCATACACCAAGACGAACTTCACGTACCCCTACGGCGGGTCGCTCGCCTACATCTATCCCGATCATGCGACGGTGCAGGACTTGTTCAACGCCTTCGTGTGGGAGCGCTACGGGATCTGGAAACAGAACTACATCATCGAGGGCGCCAATGCTTGCGGCGACGGCACCGCGCGGTGTACACCGACCCGCCCGAAACGGTCAGCGAAGGCCAGGGCTACGGCATGGCCATCGCGGCGGCCATCGGCGACGAGGATCTGGTCGGCAAGCTCTGGCTTTTCGTGCGCCACTACCTTTCCCAGGGCTCGAAGAAGTACTGCGGTGGTCTTATGGGCTGGATGTGGCAGGGCACGCAGAGCTGCCGGGCGCTCGATTCGACCTGCAACGCGGACAACGAAGGTTGCGGCGGCATCGATGACAGCGCCTTCGACGGCGACGTGGACATCGCCATCGGCTTGGTCTACGCGGCCCTGCAGTGGCCGAACGACAATCCGCCGCAGTACTCCGAAACCTGGACCCAGGCCGCCATTGACTGGCTGACCAAGATGGAGTGCGAGGTGGACGCGGCCTACGACGGTCAATGGAACTACCCGTCGATCGGGGACACGGACAGCAAGAGTTGCCAGAATTACCCCAATCAGCCCTGCTCCTACGCGAAGGGGCAGGACATCAAGATCCGGCTCGACTACTATCCGCCCGGCTATTTCCGAGTGTTCGGCGATTTCCTCGACAAGTATGCCCCCGCCGGCAGCCAGGCCTCGAACGGCCAACCCCACCACGATTTCTGGTACAGGACCGCGCAGACGGTCTACAAGATGCTGGAGCAGTGCTACGACGCGGCCGGGGTCAACCACGGGTTGATCGGTGCCGCGGGCTTGATCGCGTCCCCCTGCGCGTCACCCACGGAGGGTACCTACGAGGAGCTGCGCGGACTGTGGCGCCAGGGCATCGACGCCGCGTGGTTCGGCAACAACACCTCGCTGCCCGAGAACAGCGTCAATTCCTCGACCCACTATGCGCAGAAGTCGCAGATGCAGGCCAAGATCGACGCGACACAGGACTTCTTCAGCAACTTCTACAAGAAGAACCCGGTGGCTGCCAACGCCAACCGCTTCTCGTCGATCTGCGATGGCCTCAACGGCAGTGGCACGGTCACCAACTGCGACCCGGCTCTTGGGCACAACGGCTACACGGTCAACATGGGCATGTGCAGCTACGTCAGCGTGTTCGACGATGGCGGAGCCACCACCAGCGATATCCGTCGCGAGGCCATCGAAGAGGCCATCTCGACCACCATCGAGAACGACCGTTACTTCCAGGAATCCCTGGGCGTGTATTCGGATCTCTTCCTGACCGGCAACTTCCCCAATCCCGTGACCTACTCGCAGCTCCCGTGACCCAAGCAGGCCCCTTCGGCTCCGTGCACCCTTCCGCCCTCCGTGGTCACAGGTTCAGCAGCATCCGTGCGTCTTCGGTCATCAGATCGGGCGTCCACGGCGGTTCGAAGGTGATGGCCACCTCGACCTCTGCGACGCCCGGCAGCTTGCGAATGCGGGCGTCGGCCTCGGCGCGCAGGATCTCGGACATCCCGCATGCGGGAGAGGTCACGGTCATGAGTACCTCGACCCGGTGGCCGCCCTTCGGGAGCGGCTCGGATCGCATGGCGTAGACCAAGCCCAGGTCCACGATATTGACCGGAATCTCCGGATCATAGCACTCGCGCAGCTCTTGCCACACCAGCCGTTCGACTTCGCCGGTGGCATCGCCGCCGGCCTCCCCGGCCGATCCCGTCGAGCCGTCCGGCACACCCGGCTTGCTCGGTTCCGGCGTCACTTCTCTGGGTCCTTTCCGGTTTCTTCGCTCGCGACGGCGGGGGCCCCGGATTCATGCATGGCCGCGTTCAAGGTGTGCCAGGCGAGGCTCGCGCACTTGACCCGTACCGGAAAGGCGCTCACGCCGGAAAACGCGGCCAGCTTGCCCAGGGATTCGAGGTCGAAACAGGGATCCTGCCCGCCGGTGACCATCTGGTGGAAGCGCTTGAAGGTCTCGGAAGCCTCCGCAAGGGTCTTGCCCTTCACCACCGAGGTCATCATCGACGCCGATGCCTTGGCGATGGCGCAGCCCTCGCCCTCGAAGCTGATGTTGCGGATCACCCCGTCAGCGACATCGAGGTAGACGGTCACGTGATCGCCGCACAGCGGATTCGTGCCCTCCGCGCGCCGGTTGGCCGTGGGCAGGCGGGCGAAGTTGCGCGGGTTGCGCTGGTGGTCGAGGATGACTTCCTGGTAGAGATCGTCGAGTTCGCTCATGGTCTGAACATCTTCTGGGCTTCCACGAGGCAGGAAGCCAAGGTATCGATTTCGTCGGTCTTATTATAGAAGGCGAACGAGACGCGCGCCGTGCCCGGTACGCCCATGCGTTTCATGGTGGGCTGCGCGCAATGATGCCCGGCGCGAATAGCGACCCCGTGGCGATCGAGAATCGTGCCCACGTCGTGGGGATGGATGTCGCCGAGCATGAAGGACAGGGCGCCGATGCGGTGCTTGGGTTTGCCGATGAGCCGCACGCCCGGAAGGTTGGACAGGGTCTCTTCCGCATAGCGCAGGATCTCGGCCTCGTGCCGCTCGATGGACGCCATGCCCAGGGACTCCACGTAGTCGATGGCCGCGCCGAGCGCGATGGCGCCGTTGATGTCGGGCGTGCCGGCCTCGAACTTCGCCGGCGGCGGGGCGTAGATGGTCTTCTCGAAGGTCACCGAAAGGATCATGTCCCCGCCGCCCTGCCAGGGCGACATCGTCTCGAGCAGGCGCTGTTTGCCGTAGAGAACGCCGATCCCGGTGGGACCGTAGATCTTGTGGCCGGAGAACACCAGAAAGTCGCAGTCGAGCTCCTTCACGCTGAGCTCGCAGTGGGGCACAGCCTGCGCCGCATCGACCAAGACCACGGCGCCGTGCTTGTGGGCGGCTTCGATCATGGCCTGCGCGGGATTGACGGTGCCGAGCGCATTGGAGACGTAGGTGAAAGCGACCAACTTGGTCTTGGGGCCGAGCAGCTTTTCGTATTCGGAGAAGATCAGATCCCCTTCGTCGTTCATGGGCGCGACCCGCAAGCGCGCGCCACGCTGCTGACATAGCATCTGCCAGGGCACGATGTTCGAATGGTGCTCCATGGCGGTGATGAGGATTTCATCCCCAGGGCCGATCTGGTCGCGGCCGTAACTTTGAGCCACCAGATTGATGCCTTCGGTGGCGCCGCGCAGAAACACGATTTCGCTGGCCTGCCGCGCGCCGATGAAGCGACGAATCTTCTCGCGTGCCGCTTCGTGGGCCGTGGTCGCGCGTTCGCTTAGTTGGTAAACGCCGCGGTGAATATTGGCGGATTCCTCGATGTAGCCTCGGCGGATACGATCGAGGACGGCATTCGGCTTCTGCGTGGTGGCGGCGTTATCGAGATACACCAGCGAATGACCGTGGATCTTCTGCGCCAGCGCGGGAAAGTCTCGCCGCACGCGCTCGACGTCGAGGCTGCTCGACAGCGCATTGCCCCTGGTGTTGGTGGCCATCACGCCAGCGCCCCCAAGCTGGTGAGACTCTCGATCCGTTTCACCAGCACGGCTTCCAGTTCCGCCCGTAAGGGCTCCTGGGCGATGCTGGCGAGACCCTCGATCATGAACGCGCGAATGAGAAGTTGGTTCGCTTCTCTTTCCCCCAGGCCGCGTGAGCGCAGGTAGAACAGGGCATCCGCATCCAGGCGGCCGGTGGTGGCGCCGTGCGAGCACTTGACGTCGTTGGCGAAGATTTCGAGGTGCGGCTTGCTGTGAACCGTGGCTCCGTCGGCCAGGACGATGTTGCGATTGGTCTGGCGCGCGTCGGTCTGTTGGGCGCCGGGCCGAACCACGATGCGGCCACTGAAGACGGCGCGGCTGCGCCCGTCGACCACGCCCTTGTAAGCCTCGCGGCTGGTCGTGCGGACGGCACGGTGGTCGATGGTGGTGTGGTTGTCGATGTGGCTGGTGCCCGCGGCGAGGTACAGGCCATCGAGGCTACACGCGCTGTCCTCCTCGGCGAGCAACACGGCGACGTCGTTGCGTACGATCCTGCCGTCCAGGGACAAACCGTGCGCCGAAAAGACGCTGCCGGATTTCTGGGTGACGCCGAGGTGTCCCATGTGAAACCCCGCAGGCGAAACCTTCTGAATGGCGTGATGGGAGAGGTTGGCACGCGATTCCAACAGAATTTCCGTCGCGGCAATGGCAAGCGTGGTCTTGTCCGGGGCGCCCAGATGAACCTCGACGATGGTGGCCTGGCTGCCTTCGCCGGCCCACACCACGGTGCGGGGAAAACTCATGGCGCCCTCCGCGGCCGCCAGGAACACCAGATAGATGGGCTGCTCCGCAGCGAAGCCTGGCGGAATGCGAATGAAGGCACCGTCGGTCATGAAGGCGGTACTGAGCGCCACGAAGGCATTTTGATCGCGCAGATGCTGGCCGAGAACGCTGGCGACGGCCTCGTCGTGGCCTCCCTCGCCGGAAAGCGCCGACGAGAGCGGCGTCGCGACCAGCCCCCCCGGCAAGGGATTCCGGGTCGAAAGGCCCGCGTGGTATCTCCCGTTCACGAAGACCATGCGGTGACCTCGGCCACGGCCCAACCCGGCGAGGGCGTCGTCGAACCCATCTGGGACCTCTTGCATGGTCTTTTGCGCGAAGGGCAACAGGGCCAGGCGCGTGATGGGCGAGACGTCGGTAAAGCGCCAGTCTTCCTGCTTGGTGGTGGGCCAACCCCGCTCGACGAAGGCAGCGAAAGCGTTCCGGCGTACCGAGCTCAACCATGACGGCATTCCCGCACCCGAGGCCAGAATCCGCGCGAACCCATCCGCGTAGCTGTCACGGTCGCGGGAGGAGAGCGCGGCCGTCATGCCCTCCCATCCCGCACCTGCGGCTTCGTCGCCGCCCATGCGTAGCCGTGCTTTTCGAGATCCACGGCCAGCGTTCGGTCGCCGGAGGTGACGATGGAGCCGCCGGAGAGCACGTGCACCCGGTCGGGCACGAGGTAGTCGAGCAAGCGCTGATGGTGGGTGATGACCACGATGGCGCGGGTTGGATGGCGAAACGCCTGGACGGCGCCCGCCACCTCGCGCAAGGCATCGATGTCGAGCCCCGAGTCGGTCTCGTCGAGCACGGCCAGGCGCGGCTCCAGCACGGACATCTGCAAGATCTCGTTGCGCTTCTTCTCGCCGCCGGAGAAGCCCTCGTTCACGGGCCGCCCGAGCAGGTCGGGATTGAGACCCAGGCTCTTGGCCTTCTTCTTGACCATGGTCAGGAAGTCCATGGCGTCCAGTCCTTCTTCGCCGCGATGCTTGCGGATGGCATTGAGGGCCGCGCGCAGGAAGTAGGTGTTGGCCACGCCGGGGATCTCCACCGGGTGCTGGAAACCGAGGAAGATGCCCTCGCGCGCGCGTTCCTCGGGTGAAAGGGCGCGCAGATCCTTCCCCTCATACAGGATCTCCCCCGCGGTCACGCTGTAGCCGTCGCGGCCAGCCAGGACGTTGGCGAGCGTACTCTTACCCGATCCGTTGGGGCCCATGATGGCGCACACCTCGCCTGCCTCCACCTCGAGGCTGAGGCCGCGCAAGATGGGCTGGCCGGAGGCTTCCACGTGCAGGTTCTTGATCGAAAGCATCGCCATGGAACTACCCGACGCTCCCTTCCAGGCTGACGCCCAGCAATTTCTGTGCTTCGACCGCGAACTCCATGGGCAGATGGCGAAACACCTCCTTGCAGTAGCCGTTCACGATCAGATTCACGGCGTCCTCGGTGCCGAGGCCGCGCTGCCGGCAGTAGAAGAGCTGGTCCTCGCTGATACGCGAAGTGGAGGCCTCGTGTTCGACCTGGGACGAGGTATTCCTGACGTCGATGTACGGCACCGTGTGCGCGCCGCACTGGTCGCCGATGAGCAGCGAATCGCACTGCGAGTAATTGCGCGCGCTACGTGCGCCTTCCGCAACGCGGACCAGGCCGCGGTAGGTGTTCTGCCCGTGGCCCGCGGAGATGCCCTTGGAAAGGATGGTGCTCTTGGTGTTCTTCCCGATGTGCATCATCTTGGTGCCGGTGTCTGCCTGCTGGAAATGGTTGGTGACCGCGACCGAGTAAAACTCGCCCACCGAGCCGTCGCCGATGAGCATCACGCTGGGGTACTTCCAGGTGATGGCCGATCCGGTCTCGACCTGGGTCCACGAGATCTTCGCATTGCGGCCCGCGGCCTTTCCGCGCTTGGTGACGAAGTTATAGATGCCGCCCTTGCCGTCCTTGTCGCCCGGATACCAGTTCTGCACCGTGGAGTACTTGATCTCGGCCTCGTCGAGGGCGATGAGTTCCACGACCGCGGCGTGCAATTGGTTGTTGTCGCGCCGGGGAGCGGTGCAGCCTTCGAGATAGCTGACGTAACTGCCGGGCTCGGCGATGATGAGCGTGCGTTCGAATTGGCCGGTGTCGGCGGCGTTGATGCGAAAATACGTGGACAGCTCCATGGGGCAACGCACGCCCCTGGGGATGTAGCAGAAACTACCGTCGGAAAAGACGGCCGAGTTGAGGGCGGCAAAGTAGTTGTCGGAAAACGGCACCACCGTACCGAGGTACTTGCGCACGAGATCGGGGTGGTCGCGCGCGGCTTCGGAGAACGAGCAGAAGATGATGCCGAGCTCGCCTAGCTTGGCCTTGAAGCTGGTGGCCACCGAGACACTGTCCACCACGGCGTCGAGCGCCACGCCGGAAAGCCGCTCTTGTTCGGCCAGCGAGATGCCCAGCTTGTCGAACATCGCCCGCACTGCCGGATCGATCTCGTCGAGGCTCTTCGGGCTCGCTGCCTTGGGCTTGGGCGCCGAGTAGTAGACGATGCCCTGGTAGTCGATGGGATCGTAGCGCACGCTCTGCCAGCGCGGCTCGGTCATGGTCAGCCAATGGCGATAAGCGCGCAGGCGCCACTCGAGCAGGAAGGCCGGTTCGTTCTTCTTGGCCGAAATGAGACGGATTACGTCCTCGTTCAAGCCGCGAGGCGCAGCATCGGACTCAAGATCCGTCGTGAAACCATAGGGATATTCGCGCTGGGTGAGTTCGTGAAGGTCGATGGATGCTTGCGCCATGAGAGCCGGCTCCCGAAACAGGACTTCGAAGGTCCTCCAAAGGACTGGTTGTGATGGGTCGAGGCGAGGTCTGCCGACTCTTGGATGATGATCGCTTGCGATTGGGTTTAGCTTTTCCACGCCCCGACCGCGATGCCTTGCATTCCATCACGATGGGCTTGTCAAGTCGTCCATCCGTGTCATTCTTGGGGCACCATGCGTACCATCAAGCGCTATTCGAACCGAAAGCTCTACGACACGACGGAACGGCACTACGTCACGCTGGCGGACGTTGCCGGTTTCGTCCGCAAGGGTGACGACGTGCAAGTCACCGACTATGTCACCAGCGCGGATCTGACCGCGCAAACCCTGGCCCAAATCATCTTCGAGGAGGAGAAGAAGACTCCGCGCATCGGGGCCGACGTCCTACGCAAGATCATCCAGGTCGGATTGACGGTCGAATGATCTGACTCGACCGAACACGCAGAGGGTGGCTACCTACTCGCCACTCAAACGGTGGATGCCATCGAGTACGTGCCACGTGGCCACGATGGTAAGGTCGACCAGCTTGTCGTTGCGCTGGGTTTCGGGCACCACCAGGTGCTCGTACGTGCATAGGGCCTGCAGCTGGCGCAGGAAACGACTGATGACCCGGCGATCCGACTTTCCGATCCATCCGCCCATCTTGTCGACCAGCATGCGCTGGTGTTGCTGGATGAAACGGGCGGCCGACAGAGCGTTCTGCGTGCTACGCGCACGCTCGGAACGCCGGGGGAATATTTCGAGCAGGTCGCGTCGGTATTCCGCCAAGTCTGGATCCACGGTGTGCGCGATATCGAAGTAGTCGGCAACGGTTTCCTTGATGGCCTCGTAGCCGAGCCGCCGTCCCAGACGCAGGTTGGGCGGCGCGCCCCTGCAAACGCCCTCGACCTCGACGATCCGGTCGAGGTATTCCAACTTAGCCAGCGCGACCTGCCAGTCCTTGTAGCGCCGGCGCCAACGTGAGGAGGGATCGAGCCACACGGCGAAGGTCTCGGCGAAATCCTCATCGGGGTGTTTCTGCGCGTAGTGGTACATCCCGGCGCGATGGAGGTAGCGGACGTAGTCTCGGCTCCAGGGATTCGGGTCGTACACGTCCCGGTAGGGGCGCCGGAACTCGCCGAAGGTTTGCGCCCAGTCCTTGCGCTTCCACAGCTCGAAGGCGTAGTTCAGGGCGTGGCCGGTTTCGTGGCGCAGGTACATCATCACTTCATGGGGCGAGTACTCGAACAGATGGTCGTTCACAAGCTGCCAGAGCAGGGCGTTGGCCAGGTACCACGGCACATTCACGCTGGTGGCCCGGTCTGCGGTCCAGAAGTCATCGTCGCCGAGGTAGTAGGCCGGAATGAAGGTGATGCCCTTGGCCCGCACCTCGCTGGTCACCTCGGCCAGGCAGTCGAAAAGCACGTCTTCGACCTTCAAGGTCAGGTCGCAAATGCGGCTCGACAAGAGCTTCTGAAGGCCCACTTCGCGCGCGACCAAATCGTCGGTGGCGGACTTCTGGACGCTTCGCTTGGATCGGACCGCTGCAAGCGGCATGACGGGTAGAGGTCTACCATGAGCGCAGTACGCCATTCAGAACAAACCCGAGTCCCGAGGATAGAATTAGGCGGCAGCAGCAGCCTCGCCCAAAAGCCGTGAAGTCTCGTGGAGATGAGCCTAAGTCTCCATGCGCGAGACGCGGCGCATTTGATGCCTTTTTCGCACCCGGCGTCGCGTGCGCGGTTTGCTGCTATGGTGTCCGCGATGCCCGATGCCAGCCGAAGTTGGTCGAGGTCGGCACTCGTCCTCACCCTGTACCTGGCGTTGGCCTGTGCCGGGATCGCCTGGTCGACCCTGCGCGGAGGTTCGAGCGTCTGGCGTGCGGGCGACAGGGAAAATCCGCAGATCCTGCTCGGCATCGTGGCCGGGCTGCTGATTGGACTCGGATTCGTGTTCGCCTCACGGTTCGCCACGCACCGTTTCGAGTGGGGGCGCGCCCTGCACCGTGACTTGCGTGCCCTGCTTGGGCCCTTGCACGGGTCCGAGATCCTCGTGCTGGCCGCGGCCTCGGCCGTCGGCGAGGAGATCTTCTTCCGCGGGGCGCTCTTGCCTGTCATCGGCCTTTGGGGATTGAGCGCAATCTTCGCCCTCCTTCACGTCGGCCCCAAGGCGAGGTTTTTGCCTTGGACGCTGTCGTCCTTCATTGCTGGTCTCATGTTCGGGCAGCTCTTCTTGTGGGCGGGCGATCTCAGCGGTCCCGTGGTGGCCCATTTCACCGTCAACGCGCTCAACCTGCGCTATCTTTCCAGGACGGACCTAAGATGATGCGCTGGCTGCTGGTGGCGTCCATGGTCGCGGCCATCCCTGCGCACGGGTTGGCCGCCGACGAATTTTCCGGAGCGGACAAGCTGCGGGCGATCTACTCGGCCGAGTTTCGCTTCACCAAGGATGGTCTCCCGGTCGTGCCGATCGCAATCGCCGAGGGTCTATCGAGTGTGACCATCGGTTCGGCGGCAGGCGGGTTGCGGGTCTTGCCCGAAGGCGACGGGGGAGCGGAGATTCGCGCCGATGATAGCTGGCAGATCCGCGCCTACGCCACCTCGGCGTCGGTTCTGCGCTACTGGGCGGCGGTTTGGCGCGGCCCGGTGGCCAAGGGTCAGCAGGCCGACGCACAGATGGCCCTGTGGAAAGGGCGGGGCGAGAATGCGCGGCGCTTCGAGCAGGGAACGCTGTTCGGCGTGGGCGGCGAGGTGCTCGATCGGCGCGAAGCCATCGTGGCGATCGGTCCAGCCGCGTCGCCCGAGGCCGCCGATCGCCTGCTCGAACGCCTGTCGGCCAAGACGCCTCTGGTCCATCCTGGGGTCTTCACCGAGCTCGTGGATCGGCCGCACGGTCAGCTCGAGGCCATCGGCGGCAAGACGGGGATCAGGGTGCGCAACGAGGGCGTGTTGTGGTTCGTAGCCGTGGGAGATGGGCCTTTGCGCGTGGAGGGCAGTGGCCAGCGCGGCAAGGAAAGGTTCGCGGTCGCGGCTTCCTACGCCGGCCGGGTCTACGTCACCATCGATCGCCTTGGCAGCATGGCGGTGGTCAACGCCGTTCCCGCGAACAAGCTGCTCGCAGGCCTCATTCCAGCCGAGATCTTTCCGAGCGCCCCGGCGGAGGCGCTCAAGGCGCAGGCGGTCGCGGCGCGCGGGGAGCTCTTGTCCAAGATCGGCACGCGCCACATCGGCGATCCGTTCCGTCTGTGTTCGCAGACGCATTGCCAGGTCTATTCGGGCACCGGACACGAGACTCCGCGCACCACGGCCGCGGTCGAGGCCACGCGCGGGGAGGTGCTCTTCGAGGCGGGCGGTGCGGACCTGGCCGACCCGGTGTACTCCGCGAACTGCGGCGGCCACACCGAAAACAACGAGAACGTCTGGTCCGAGATGACGGCGCTACCTTCCCTGCGGGGGCATCGCGATGCTGCCAAGCAGAAGGGCGACCCCTTCGCCGGCGGCGTGACCTCGGAGAACGTGGCCGACTTCATCGCCCATCCGCCGCCCTCCTACTGCGGCCAGTCGAAGCTTGGCGCCGGCGACCGATTTCGCTGGACGGTCACCCGCACCAGGGGCGAGTTGGAGAAGCTTTTGGGCAAGTACCGATTGGGACCGCTGAAGAATATCGAGGTCCTCGCACGCGGGGTTTCCGGACGCGCGCGCTCGGTGCGCGTGAGTGGCAGCAAGCGGTCGGAGGTGATCCACGGGGAGCTGCACATCCGCCAGGCATTCGGCAACCTGCGCAGCTCGCTCTTCGTGGTGCAGGTGAAAGACGGCGCGGCGGTCTTCCATGGCGCCGGATTCGGCCACGGCGTGGGAATGTGTCAGACGGGCGCCATCGGCATGGCCGAAGCGGGCAAGAACTATCGCGAGATCCTGCGCCACTACTATCCCGGGACGGTTCTGCGCAAACTCTGGTAGGTTTCGCGAAAGAAACCCGCCTGCTTCGGAGATCCATTTGCAAGACCCGCCACCCGCCGGCTCGTTGGAAACTACCCGCCTTTCCCGGGTCACGGTCGTGGTTCCGACCTACAAGGAGGCCGAGAACCTACCTCACCTCATCGAGCGGCTCGGCAAGGTTCGCGAGGAAAACGGGCTGGACCTCGACGTTCTCATCATGGACGACGACAGCCGCGACGGATCCGCAGAACTGGTAGCCGCGCGCCTGGAGCAATGGGTCCAGATCGTGGTTCGCACCGCCGACCGAGGGCTGAGCCCTTCGGTGCTCGACGGCATGAAACGCGCCACGGGCGACGTTCTCGTGTGCATGGACGCCGATCTCAGCCATCCTCCCGAGGCGATCCCGCAGATGTTGCGCAAACTTCTGGAGGGTGCGGACTTCGTCATCGGCTCGCGCTACGTCAAGGGGGGCTCGACATCCGACGACTGGGGATTCTTGCGCTGGATCAATAGCCGCGTGGCCACCTCGCTGGCGCGGCCCTTGACCAGTGCCCGCGATCCGATGGCGGGATTCTTTGCGTTGCGGCGCTCGACCTTCGCGGCGGGGCGCGCCTTCAACCCCGTCGGCTACAAGATCGGGCTGGAATTCATCGTCAAATGCGGTTGTGAACGCGTGGTCGAGGTGCCCATCCACTTCGAGGACCGCCAGCTCGGCAAGAGCAAGCTGACGATGCGGCAGCAACTGCTCTACATCAAACACCTGCGGCGCCTGTACACCTTCAAGTTCGGCGCGTGGTCGCAGCTGGCGCAGTTTCTGACCGTGGGCGGGCTAGGAACCGTGGTGAACCTGCTGCTGCTCACCGCCTTCCTTCACATCGGTCTACCACCCAGTCCAGCGGTGGGGATGGCCATCGTTCTCTCCATGGGGTTCAATTTCGTGCTCAACCGACGCTTCAGCTTCGGGGAAGCTCGCCAGGAGAGCTGGATCAAGCAATTCTTCGGCTTCATGACCGCGTGTTCGGTCGGGGCGGTCATCAACTACGCGGTCACGCTTCTGTTCATGGGCAAGGCCTTCTCCATGCGGCCGCAACTTGCGGCGCTCGTGGGCATCGCCGCGGCGACTGCGTTCAACTTCATGGCCAGTCGATACCTAGTGTTTCGTTCGTCGCACATCCGTCCACCGAGCGCGCATGTCGAAGCGGGCGATACGAAGGAACGACGGACCGGGGAACCCGGCGCGGACTGAGTGAAGTCATCCAACTTGCCGCGAGACCATGCGCGAGCCGCGCGCCCGACATCTTCCGCATGGTCAGATCGAAGGCTTGATGGCTGAAGATGGTGCTCGCCACGATCACGGCGAGCGCCCGGCTGGTCCGTTGGCTGCCAGCGCGCGCTGGGCGGGACGAGAGATCGCGAGCAGACTGAGAAACAGCCAAATCTCCCGGTTGCGCCAGGCGAAGCTCGATGCCCCTAGGTAGGGTCCGCGTTCCGCGTATCTTGCGCCGAACTCGGCGACCCACTGGCTCGAGAAACGATGGCGAACCGGAATCTCGGCCGACACGATGGTCTCGTCGAGTAGGGTGGTTCCGGTGGAGGACAACGCGGTGAGGTCGGTGGCGAACGCGCCGTGCGCGCCCACGCTCCAACTCTGCCCCAAGTCGGCATCGACGCGCGCCTCGGCGACGCTACGCAAGGCCGCTGCTCCGAGAATAGGGTCTTCGAACCACGCCATTCCCGCACGCAGTAATGAGCGCACGATGGCGGAGCGCGTGCGTCGCAAGACCGAGTTGAAATCGACTTGCAGCACCGGCGTGATGCTGTGCCAGGGCTGCCCCCGGCTCGTGGCCGAATGGCGAAGTTCCGAGGCATAGGTAAGCCCGAGGAGAAGGTGCAATTCGTGCCGGCGCGTGAGCTTCTCGAGGATGCCCACCTCGGGCTGTAGCGAAAGCACGTTCATCCCTCCGCTCTGGTCAGCCGGCTGGGAATTCCCTTGGACATCGGTGTCGGCGATGACGGCAAAGGTTTCCAGTCTCGTCCGGCGGCTGAGCGTGTAGCGTAGCCCAGGGGTGGCGGTGACCGCGGTCTGCGTGGGAATCTGCGGCAGCACCGTCGAGGCGGCGCCGGTTGTCCCTGACACAGTCGCCGGATTGTCGAAGGAACGGCGATGAATCGCGTCGAGCTGCATGGTCAACGTCGTGCGCCGCGTGCCGCGCCAGGCGGCAGCGGCCGTTGCATTGACCAGAAGCACGGTCGCCGCAGTGGGCAGGGTTGGCTGGTTGGCGAATTGTTGCGTGAGCGAGGTGTAGTCCTCTTCTCCGTAGCTGCCACGGAGATCGAGTTGCCAGCGGGTTCGTTTGCTCGCTTGCCTGCTGTGCGAGGCCTCGATGGTTTCGAGAAAGAGCGGCCGATCCCTTAGCAGGGGCACGGGACGCCAGAGCACTCTCGTGGCCGAGTTCGCGCGCAGGTCATCGACGTCGTCCAGCCAGTGCAGGCCGAGAATCGGCGTCGCCTGGACCATGACCTGGGCCTGCTCCACGATTTGGGTCTGTCCCGAGGACGGTGCCGAGGTTCCCGTGGGCGCTTGGCCGACCTGGGTCTCGATGCGCGCGCCGGCCTCGTAGCGCGCTTCGGCCTGGATCAGGGACAACGCGGACAGAATGAGGGGTCCGCCGGCGAACATTCCGCCTACTCCACGACCACGACGTCCGCGTCGGCAAGCTGGAATTGGGCAGCGAACGGCTCGGCGGTCGTGATGTCGCGAACGCGGAAACGGATCCTTTCCTTGGACGCGGCCCGCACCACGAAGATCCGGTCGCTGTGCGCGAACTCGGTCACCCATCCCGCCTTGGCCAGGATTGTGAGCAGGCTGCGGTCGCGGGTCATCTCGTAAGTGCCGGGTGTCTTCACCTCGCCCACGACACTGACATGGATGGGGGGCGTTTTCGTGATCCATACGGAAACCACGGGAGTAATCACCACGTCCTTGAGCGCGACGGCGACCTGGGCAGCGACTTGCCGGGGAGTCAAGCCGGCCACCCGGATGCTACCGACCATGGGCTGGGTATAGTGTCCGTCATCCCGCACCACGAATTCCCCCGAGAGGGTGGGTTGCTTGTCGACTTCCACGAGGATGGTGTCGCGAGGCTGAACGGTGCTCTCGGCTGCCGGATTGCTTGCCGGCAAGTCCGCGGCCCAGACGAACCTGTCGTCGTGTGCGCAGCCGAAAGGCGAGAGCAAGGTCACGAGGACGAGCACGCTCGCCAAGGCGGCCCTGTCGGCGAGCTCGGCGAATTTCCGGCGCAGCTCGCCGAAACCTAGCACGATGGCCGCGAGGAAGAACCCCAGGCCGACCCCCATGGCCACGCGCAGGACGAAGGCTTTCTTGCGCGGTGGTGATTGCAGGCGCGGGGGAATCACGACCTCGTACCGCGAAGCCGCGGATACGCGTTCGAGCTGGAGCTGAACCTCCGCCTTCTTCAGGCGGTCGAAAAGCAGGCCATGTTGACGCTCGACTTCGTCCTTCATCCGCATGAGTTCCTCCAGACGCGCATTGACCTTGGGTGAGAGGTTGCTGACAGAGCGAAGCGAACGCAGGCCGGCCTCGATCGTGCCCCGCTCCGCGCGCGCGGCCCTTAGCTGGGCTTGCAATTGGTCGGCCTGACTTTGCAGGCCATCGTAAGCGACGTTGGAACGTTTCTCGAATTGGGACACGTTGGAATGAAGATGTTCGTCGAGGGTCCTTTGCAAGGTCTTCTGCTCGGTGAGCAGACGTTGTACCTCGGGATGTCCATCGGCGAACCCCTGCGCACGCAGCTCGCCCAGCTTGCGATTCACATTGTTCAGGGCTTCGCGATCGCCTTGCGCCGATTGCGCCTTGGCCTGGCTCAGAACGCTGCCGCGGGCGAGCTGACTGCGAATTCCATCCAGTTCACCCGCGAGGCGATCGATACGGCCGGATACGTCGATGCGCTTGGATTCCAGATCCGCCGGCGACCCCGTCGCCAGCGTGCCTTGCGCGAGGATTTGGTCAGAGTTCGCTTCGCGGAACTTGACGGACTCCTGCGTGATCTCCTCGAGACGTTTCTCGGAGGCGTCGGTCTGGGCACGCAGGAAATCGACCTCGGCGTTCAGGACCTTGAGTGTCTTCTCGATCTCGGTTTCGATGTAGTTCTTGAGATGGACATCGAGAAACCGGAGATGCCAGTCGTTGCGAACGGTGAAGAGGCTGGGAGTGAGCGTGGCGACATAGGTGTCGTTGCCGATGCTCTCGAAGTGCAGCCGCTTGGCGATGCCGTCTACCTGCGAATCGCTGGGGTTGGCAACGCCCATCCGCTTGAGAGCGGCCATGATGTTCTGATGGCTGGCAAAGGCTTGCTCCGCGGCCGCCACGAATTGCCTGTCGTCCCATGGGGACGATCGCGCGTCGGATTCGAAGGGATTGACCTTGGGCGTGGGATGAAAGGTCACCATGCAGTAGGCGGCACGTATCGGAGGAAAGTATTTGAAGCTCACGACCCCGGCGGCGAGCCCCAGGACGGTGAAGACGATGAGCAAACGGATGTGTCCGCGGAGGTAGCGCGAAACGCGCAGAACCTTGAGCAGGATGTCGTCGACGGAAGGGGTTGCATCCTCGCTCTCGCCGGACGGGCGCCTTTCCGTCGGAGCCTGCGTGCGCCCGTCGAAGGGGCGAACCTGTTGTTGAGGCTGGGAGTAGGGCTCTCGCAGCGCGGTCGAGCGCATGCTGATTCCCTGCGCGGTGGAACGCATGGGCACGAGGGTGGTGCTCTTTTCCTTGACCGGGCCGGTTCGTTCGTCCACGAAGGTGAGGGTCGCGGCGCCGAGGTGAAGGGTGTCGCCGCCAATCAACCGCGCGTGGCTAATCCGCTTGTCACGTAGGAAGGTACCCTCGGCCGAGCCCATATCTTCGACCGTGTAGCCGAAGCTGTGCTTGATGATGCGCGCGTGAAAATCGGAGATGCCAGGGTCCGACAGAACCAAGTCCGCATTGGTCGACCGGCCAATGACGGTGGGATTGCGGGTCAGTGGGAACACCTGTTGGTCATCGGCGGCTTCCGCAACGATTAGAACGGCTCGGTCGGTGCCGGACTTCGCACTGCCACGCGTGACGAACTCAGCGAAGCTGAGCGTCTCGTGCGTCGGTTCGTCGTCGTTGCGGTCTTCGCGGCTCATGGCTTGCGTCCTGCATCTTGTCCTAGCAGGGAACATGGTGCAGCAACAATCTCTCCCGAGCAAGCGGCAACCCCGGGGAGGGCAAGATCATGGCGGTGACGATCAACTCGTCGTCAACCAGCAAGCGTCCTTGCAGCCGCAGCTCCTTGGCGCCGATGCCTATGGCGGTTTCGGCCAGACTGGCAAGGTAGGTTCCCTCGGCGTGCTGCACGTCGATATGAACATCCGAGAACTCGAGAAACTTCCCGAAGGCTTGGTAGAGGGCCTTGTAGGTGGCTTCCTTGGCCGAAAAGACCAGGCGCGCTTGCATGCCTGGTTCGCTGGAGGCCAGGGCCTCGCGCCTCTCCTCGTCATCGAGAATCAACGGCCAAAGCTCTGTCGGCAGGGGCTGCCTGGGCTCGGCGTCGACCCCGAGGCCGAGGGTCAGGTGGTGGTCCGCTACGACGACTCCGCAGTAGCCGTCTACACAACCGTCGGTGTGGGTGATGGCCCCGACCACCGCGGGCGGCCACCTCGGGGCTCGGTCCGGACCGGGGAGAAGAGGGAAGTCCGTGATGCCCAGGGCAGTCAGGGCTTTGCGGGCGCATCGTCGCCCAGCCGACAATTCCCGGCGGCGCTTTTCCACGCAGCCGGCCAGAAGAGCGACTTCCTCCGGATGGAGCGGCTCACCTGGCTCGCACAGGGACGACTCGCAGACGACCATCTTCGGATCTCGCAAGAGGGCGGCTAGTCGCGAACGCCTCGCCACGCATCGCATGGGTAGGGTGGAGGCGGGCAAATGTCCTAGTAGGCGTTCCGACGTTTCTTGGCGCCGAAGATCGTCAGGAAGATGATCTTGAGGTCGAGGAAGAGATTCCAATTGCGAATGTACTCCAGGTCGTGGCGCACTCGCTGTTCCATCTTTTCCAATTCCGGAGTTTCGCCCCGCCAGCCGTTGACCTGCGCCCAGCCGGTGATCCCCGGTTTGACCAAGTGGCGAAGCATGTACCCATGGATAAGGGAACGGTATTGCTCGTTGTGAGCCACGGCGTGCGGCCTGGGGCCGACCAGCGAGAGTTCGCCTGTCAGCACCTGCAAAAACTGCGGGAATTCATCGAGAGAGGTCTTGCGCAAGAAACGGCCGATCCGGGTCACACGGGAATCGTTCTTGGCGACCTGTGTGATGGTTGGTCCGTCTTCGCAGACGGTCATGGTTCGGAACTTGAGGATGCGGATCTTCTTTCCACACAGGCCGTAGCGCCACTGACGGAAGAAGATGGGACCTGGCGAGCTCACCTTGATGGCAACCGCGATGCAGGCCATGGGGATGGCGGTGAGCAGCACGATCACGCTGCCGATGACCAAGTCCTCCAGGCGCTTGACCCAGGCAACGACGCCTTCGAAGGGAGTGTTGTGCACGCTCACGACCGGGATGCCGCCGACCTGGCTCCAGTGCGCGCGCAGGAGGTTGTAGTAGAGGAAGTCGGCCACCATGTAGACCGTCACCGTGGTGTCCGCGAGCACAGAGAGAATCCCAGCCGTGCGCACTTCGGCGCGCAGGGGAAGCGCTACATAGACCACGTCGATGGCGCCCTCTCGGCACAGCCGCACCAGATCGCTCGACGTGCCGAGCACCTTGCACTTGGGGTGCTTGGAGATGTGCCGGCGTTTCTCCGAGCGGTCGTCGTAGAGCCCTTGCAGGTCCAGGCCGAGCCAGGGAAGTTCATCGAGAGCTTCGGCAAGGCGCTCGGCGTCCTTGGTGCACCCGAGGATCGCCACCCGCCGCTTGTTGTGGCCCTTGGCCCGCAGGACGCGGAGCCCGATTCGAACCACGGCGCGCAAGGCACAAAGCATGAGCGGTGCCAGAAGGAACCAAATGAACGCAGCGACGCGCGAGTAGTTGGTCGAGGTCTTGGTGAAGAACCAGAAGGCAAGCAGGGTCAGTGGAACCGGCAACCAGGAAACCAAGGTGTCGCGAATCTCGCGCACGATGGTTTCCATGCGGTACGGACGATAGAGCCCGCTCACCTCGGCGGCGAATCCATAGGCCAGCAGCCCGAGGATGGTGACCATCATAGCCTGCTCGCCCCAGGGCTCCCGGTACATCCAGCGCGACAGAATCTGCGCCAGGACAATCACGGCGCCATCGACGAGACGCTGCATGGAACTCACCCAGGTCTCGTGCCTGCGCAGTGTTCCTCCTGTTGATGATCCCATGCTAGCACCCACACCGATTAGACGAATAGATGGGATACTGTGTACGCGAATGTAGAGAAAATGTCAAGTGTAGTTCTCCATACAAACTATTTGTCAGTAGTAATTCTTCCAGTGGCGAAGGCTATTCTCCTAGGAAGGGTGTGCGCAAGGGTTTGAGGAAAGTTGGCGGCCGAAGTCCGGGTGTGCCTGGGTCCACGTGCTAACGTTCGCGCGATGAAGATCGCCTACCTTGTGAATCAATATCCGAAGATCAGTCACGTCTTCATTAGGCGCGAGATCCTCGCGGTGGAGAAGGAAGGACACGCCGTCGTTCGTTACGGCATTCGTCATTGCCCGGAGCAAATCATCAACGCGCTCGACTTGGAGGAAGCTAGAAAAACTCACACCGTTCTAGATGCCGGATGGCCGGGGTTGTTACAGGCTCTCGCGCGAATATCGCTCACCCGCGCGGTAAGTTTCGCGCGCGCCCTGCTGCTTGCCGTCCGCGTTGGAATTCGCTCGGAACGAGGCTTACTGCGCCATCTGGCCTACCTTTCCGAAGCCTGCGTTCTTGTGCGCTGGCTTGCGAGAGAGAATGTACAGCACGTTCACGCGCACTTCGGTACCAATTCTGCGACAGTCGCGATGCTTTGCCACGAGCTTGGCGGCCCGACCTACAGCTTCACGGTCCACGGCCCCGAGGAATTCGACAACGCGCCGCTTCTTGCGCTGGGTGAAAAGATTGCCCGCGCGAGCTTCGTCGCTGCCATCACCAGCTATGCGCGGAGTCAGTTGTTCCGCCTGTGCGACTTTCACCAGTGGTCCAAGATCAAGTTGGTTCACTGCGGCGTTGACGACGCCTTCCTCGGCCCGGCGCTTTCACCTTTGCCGAGCGCGCGCCGCCTAGTAAACATCGGCCGCCTGTGCGAGCAGAAGGGGCAGCTCTTGCTCATCGAGGCGCTCGCGCGCTTGCATGGCGAGGGTCGGAGGGTGGACATGGTCCTCATCGGCGATGGCGTCTTGCGCGGGGAGATCGAAGCCGCTATCCGGCGAGGCAATCTTCAAGGGAGCGTGCACATCCATGGCTGGGCCGACACCGCCACCATCTTGAAGACCCTGGACGAATCCTGCGCCCTGGTGCTGCCGAGCTTTGCCGAAGGACTCCCGGTCGTCATCATGGAAGCGCTGGCCCGCGCGCGACCCGTGCTCAGCACCTTCGTCGCCGGGATCCCCGAGTTGATCGTGCCGGGACGCAACGGCTGGCTGGTTCCCGCCGGCTCGGTCGAGGCCTTGGTGGAAGGCGTGCGCCAGATTCTCGATACGCCCGTCGAGCGGCTCGCCGAAATGGGGCTGCGCGGTCGCGAGGACGTCATTCGGCAGTACGAGAGCCAGGCTATCGCGCGCGGCCTCATCGCACACTTCCAAGCCGCCATCGCATCCAACCGAGTGGCCTCGGGCGCGGAAGATGCCCTCGCATGACATGGGTCTTGTGGCTACTCGTTTTCCCGCAAACGGAAGCGGATCTTGAAGGAACGAACGCGCACCGGGACCGGCTGTCCATCGCGCTCGCCGGGAGTGAACGAGCATGATTGCAACGCGTGCCGAGCCGCCTCGGTAAGACCGGCCCCCAGTCCTTGGACCACCTTGATGTCGCGGGCCCGACCGTGTTGGTCGACCACCAGGTCGAACACCACCACGCCCTCGAGTCCCGCCTCGCGCGCCTGCTCGGTATAGCGGCCGGTGCAATCTCCTTTCGGCAGTGGCATTTTGGTGACCTCGTAGGCCTGCACCGGCGCCAAGAGGGGTCTTTCCGCGTTGCTGTCGGTCTCGCCCGGGCGCCCGCGCGGCCGGGTTTGCAGGGTGTTGCCCACCGCCATGTTCGGGCCGTTGCCCGCCGAGGAGGTCGATTCCATCGAGATGCCGAACACCGGCGTGTCCGAGGGCGCGTTGGTGTCGGCCGGTTTTTCGGTCGGCGCGACCGGCCTGGGCGCGTTCACCTGCCTGGGCGCGTTCGCGGCGACCTTGCGCCACCGCTTGGTCGGCGCCTCGTGCACCGGCTGTTTCTTGGGCTCCGGCTTCTCTTCCGGAGTGGCTTCCGGCTCGGGCTCCTGGATGGGTTGGCGTAGCTCTACCCGCAGGATGACGGGCGTCGCCGCCTCGACTCGAGGCGGAAGGTGGGCCGAGCCGCGCGCGAGGAGCAGGTGGCCCGCGATCGAGGCCACTGCGCAAATCCCGAGGCGGCTCGCGTAGGTCATTCGAGCGGCACCGGTGGGGTCATCCCCGCGGGATCGATCTGGATCGCGAACGAGGTGACCCCAAGGGTTTTCACGACGTCCAGAACCCAGACCACTCGGCCGTGGGAAACATTTTTGTCACCCGCGATGATGGCCTGGGTCTTGGGATCCTTGGCCACGGCCGCCTGCACCGCGGCGCGCAGGGCGTCCGGCGTGGTGGCGGTCCCGTTCAAGTACATGTGGCCCTCGCGCGTGAGCGTGATGGCGAGGGTGGTGGGATTCGCGGTCGCGGAATGCGAGGCCTTGGGCAACTTCACCTCGATGGCCTGCCGGGCGATGAGGTGCGCGGTCAGCATGAAGATGATGAGGAGCACCAGCATGATGTCGACCAGCGGCGTGACGTTGATGTCAGTGATCAGGCCGCGTTGTCTGCCGGCAGCCATCACTGCCCCTTGTGCTCTGCGGTCTTCGCGGCGGGAGCGTCCGGTCGCTTGGCCTTGACGTAGGCGAGCATCTGGTGGCCAACGCCACCCGCCGCCACCACCGCCGTCTCCACGTGGCGCATGAGCGCGTTGTACGTGGCCACGGCCGGCAACGCGACGAGAAGGCCGATGGCGGTCGCCACCAGGGCCTCGGCGATGCCGGCCATCACCGCCTGCGAACCGAGCGCGGTGCTGGTCGAGAGGTCGTGAAACGCGCGCACGATACCGAGCACCGTGCCGAAAAGGCCGATGAAGGGCGCATTGCTGCCGAGGGTCCCGAGAAATGCGAGGCCGCGCTCGTAGTGCAAACGATCGCTTTCGATGACCGATTGCACGTGCTCCTGCATTGCCTCGGCTCCCTCCGCCATGTGTTCGAGGCAGGCGCGCGCCACGGCCGCTTCCATCGAGCGGGCCTCTCCCAATATCTTGCGCGCCGCCTCGGGGCCGGATGCGCGCAGGGCGGCGAGCGTCTCGGTCACTTTGAGGCGGCGGCGGCGCTCGCGCGCGAAGAACCACAGGCGTTCGAGCACGACCGTCGTGGCCCCGATACTGAGCGCGACGAGCAACCAAAGTACCCAGCGCGACCCCGCTCGCAACATGAGGTCGAGGGCTTGAGAATCGATGGAATGGTTCATGATTTCTTCCTAAAGGCGGGCGCGTAGGCCCGCGGTGGGTAGGACGTAACGAATGGTGGCGCCGGGCGTGACCTCTTCGGGCAGGAGCGCGGCGTTGAGCAGGTCGATGTAGAAATCCAGCATCCAGCCCCGCCAGATGGCGCGTTTGTCGACGCGCAGATCGACGCGGTAATAGCCGTTTGCCCTGGCGGTGTTGTATCCGGACGTGGTGGTCGCGGGTAGCCCACTTTGATACTGGAAGCGCATCCCAAGGTCCCAGTTGCGTGGCAGCCTGAGGCCGGCCACCAGGTTGACCAGATGGGTGCGGTCGAAGTCGTAGACCACCCACGAGCCGTCGCGGTACCGCTGCGAGCGCGACAGCGAATACGACAGCCAGCCGAACAGGCCACTCTTCGTCTCGCGCCGGATGAGCACCTCCAGCCCGTAGGCACGGCCCGTGTGGGGCGAGACCAGGCGGTTCAAGATGTCCTGTGCCGTGGTCTGGGGCGGCGCTGTCGTCGTCCGGATCAGCGTGGTGTTGCCGGTCGTGTTCAGGCTCTGCGAGTTGACGGTGAGGTCGAAGATGGTCGGGTCGAGATAATCGAAGTAACCCTTGAGGCTCAGGCTGAAGTGCTCGTGCAGCGGCGCCTCGACGCCGAGGCTGGTCTGGATCGACTCGAGCAAACCGTACTTGAGCGGCATGGTGTCGAAACCGGGCAAGGGCAGCACGAAGCGCGGCGGCTGGTGGTAGATGCCGACCGCGCCCTTGAGCCAGATCGCGCTGGCGTCGCTACCTGCCGCGAGCTCGGGCAGGTGACGCTCGCCGACCTTGTAGCGCAGGGTCAGGCGCGGATCGGTGGCCGAGCGGGTGGTATTGCGGTCGTAGTACACGTCCTCGCGCACGCCCGGTCGGATGAGCCAGCGGGATGTCGGTCGCCACAGCGTCTCGGCCAGGGCCGAGCCGACATACAGGGCTTTCAGATCCTGCGTGAAGGTGCTGAGACTGAAGGCGTTGGCCCCCACGGAGGAAGCTTGGCCCTGATTGAAGGCGTGAAAACTTCCCTCCACCCCCCAGACCAGCGTCAGCCGCTGGCTGGGCCGAAGGCTCCAGCGCAAGGTTGGCTCCAAGACCCAGGTGGCGACGTTGCTGCCCGAGCTGTCGGTGTGGTCGTAGCCGAGAACGAGGCGGTAGAGCCCGTCGAAGGGGCCACTACCGTGGTAAGCGCGCAGGTCGGCGCGGTGGAAATCGAGGATGAGCGCCGGGGCGAGCGGCGGGTTGGAGCTGCCCGGGGGCGCGTTCGGCGCGGGCGTATCGAGCTCGTCCTTGGCGCCGAAGAACATGGCGGTCCAGCCGTTGCGCGGGTTGCCTCCGTCGAGGCGAAACTGGTAGTCCCAGTACGAAAGCGAAACCCGGTTGGTGGCCAGGCTCAGGATGAGACCGGGGTAACCATAGCGAGCGGCCGCGGTCGCGGTGATGCCAAGTCGGGGAATGGGTTCGCGCACGAATCCACCGGCCTGGGTCAGGTTGGCGTCGAGATCGATCAGGTGCTCGTCGGGGCGGGCGCGATGGGTGCGGCCGTCGACGATGCCGCCGGTGTAGCCGCCGTAGAGCACGGGCGCGCCTCCGGGATAGAACTGGATCTCCTCGATGAACTCGGGATGCACGACGCTGGACCCGACCAGCAGGTGGTAGAGCAGGGGGATGCGCGTGCCGTCGAGCAGGAACCCGGTCGAACTGGGACTGGCACCGCGGATCACCGGGAACGGAAGCAGCGAGATGATGGACGCGGTGCCGGGCAGGGTCTGGATGACGCGGAAGGGGTCGCCGAAGGTGCCGGGGATCTGCTTGATCTCGGCCCCGCGCAAGGTGATGCGCGACACCTCCTCGCGTTGCTTGTCTCCCACGATGGTGATCTCGTAGGGATCGTAGCGTTCGCGTTCGAGGTAGTAGGCCACCGCCAGTTCCTGCCCTGCCGGCAAGTGCTCCCGTTGCAGGAAGGCGTTGTAGCTCGGCGCATGGACCGTGATACGGGCGTCGCCGGCCGGCAGGGGCAAGCGGAAGTGGCCCTTCTGGTCGGCGTCGGTCGAATAGTGGCGGTCGCCGATTTGCGCGACCACGGTCGCGCCTTGCACGGGCAGCCGGGTTCCCATCTCGACCAGACGTCCTCGCAGCGCCGACACCAGGGGTGGGCCCTGCTCGCTGGGTGGCGGCGGAGGGGGCGGTGGCTCGAAGGTGTGGGTGAAGCTGATCTCGACCGGCACCGGCTTACCACCGTAACGCGCGGGCTTGAACTTGAACGCGCTGGCCGCGGCCACCACGGCATCGTCGAACACGGGCAAGGAGTGAGAAAGCAGCTCGACGTGGTGGACCTGGCCGTCCACACCGACCGAGATCTTCAGACGCACCACGACGGGTCGATCTTGCGCCGGAGCATTGGCCGGGTAGGGGACCGTGGCTGGGGTGATGGGCGCCGGTGGCTCCAGCTCGGCCACCGGGCTGGCGTCGGACGCGCGGGCTGTTTCCGCATCGGGTGCCGGACCGGCATCTCTTGCTGGGCCGGTATCGGTTGCCGGGCCAGCATCGGGCGGCGCACCGGCATCTGGCGCCGAGCCCGTATCTGGCGCCGAGCTGGCATCCAATGTCTCGGCGAGTACCCGCACAGGCAGCAAGCACAGCAGGGCGGCTAGAGAGATCCTGGTCAGCGCCACAGGATCTCCCAGGTAAGCGAAGCGCCGAGGTGGGGCCACCACTGACGCCGCACGATGGGCGTGGCGGTGTCGGGCTCGACCCGGCCGGTGTCGTCCACGCAGCCGGTCCACTGGCCGTCGGTCTCCAGCGCCAGTCCGGTCGAGGATCTCGGTCCCATCACCACCGTCCACTCGGCGCGCAGGAGTCCGGCCACTCCGACGCCGTTGCAGCTCGGCAGCGGCGTGCTGGCGTCCGGGAAGGTATACGACGCGCCCAAGGTGCCGGGCTGTGGATCGGGATTGGGACGGGACGTGCCGGTCTCGACGATGCCGCCGAAGCCGATGCCCGCGGCGAGCGAAAGGTGCGCGGTGGCGTGCCAGGTCGGCTGCACGGTGCCCGCGAACCGCAATCCCTTGAGGCCGCCCGTCCCCGTCGCATAGAGATACTGTAGCGAGCCCATGAGCGACCACGCCTGGTCGAGGCGCAGCCCGGCCCGGATGTCGGGGCCAATCAACTGACCACTCGGAGGTCCGCCGATGCCGTAGATACGGCCGTACACGAGACCGAGGCCGAAACGAAAGCCTGGCTTGCGCCAGAGCGCGCGGTCGCTCTCGGTGGGCAGGGAGAATCGTGGCGGCGCGTCCTCGTCGAAGATAGGGGCCGGGCTCGGGGGCAGTGCCGGCGCGGGCGCCGGTTGGGGGCTCGCCGCTTTCTGGGGGATGGCCACGGTCTGGGGGCCAACCGCCGGCTGCGGCTCCACTGCCACGGAGATACCCGGTCGCGCGAGCGCGAGAAGCGCGAGCGCGCGGGCGATGAGTAGGTGGCGTGGCGTCATGGTGAAGTGGGGCACGGCCACCACGCGGGAGGCGTCGCGGTGATGTCCCAGCTCGGAACCGGGCAGGAGGGGTCGTCGTCGCACCCGCGTAGCGTGTAGTGCATCGTGTACAGGCAAGGCTCGTAGGGCGGGGGCGTGCCGGAGATGACGAGTTGTTGCCCAGTGGGGGCTCCCGCATCGGCGTCTCCGGGGAGACGAGGGAAGCCCGTGCAGGCCCAGGCCTGTCCGCGCTGTTCCGACAGATCGATCGGGTCGCTGGGAGTCTGGTAGTAGGTGACGCCGCCGTTGTCGTTCGCGGTGCAGGCAAGCTGGGTGAGGTTGGCCGGTGACTGCAGCGGAATCACCAGGGTGTCGTCTATCGCCGATGTCGCGCAGGCGGCGGTTTCCTCACTCGGAAGCTGCCCTGCCAACGCGCTCGTCAAGGCGTCGCTGGCCGAGAACCCACCTGCGGACAAGATGGAGAAGCCCTTGGGCGGGCCAGGGCAACCTGACCGCGGATAGAACGCCACGCTCGGATCGAAGCCTCCCTCGCGATAGGCCACCCGCCGGTCGGGCAGGGTCATCGAAATGAAGCTCGCGCCATAGACCATGTCGGCCAGTCCAGCGGCGTCGTCGATGGGCTCGCCGCGATGTCGCTGCCTTGGCGGGTGGCGCAGATCGAGCACGCCGTCAAGATTGCGGTCGTCGTAGACGATCACGCTGGCGTAGGCGATGCGAGCGGTGAGGTCGCCCACCATCACGTCCGCGGCCGGCAGACCGGTAAGTTCGATCGTGGCGGGCGACCCCGGCACAATCTCGGTGTCGGCGCCGACCAGATCGGGCACGAAGCCGAAACTGTCCGGACAGCCCGCCGCGATCACGGCCGCCGCCTCGGGCGACTCGGGCGGCAGCACGCAGAAGGGTTCAGGCTGCCATTGCAATCCCCACACCAGCGCGGCGTGGAGATGGGGCGTATCGCCCGCCACGTCCGCCGGCATGACCGAGGCCAGGTCGCCCGTCACCTGCACGTGGATCACGGCCAAGGGCATGACCTGGGCCTCCAGCCCCACCGGCTTGCCACAGCCGAGGGACAGCACGTTGGCCGCTGCCGCGAGATAGCTCAGCAGGCGCCTTACGGTTGCCATGCCACCCCCAGCCCGCTGGTCCAGCCGGCACGGACCCTGCCGTCGAGAAGGTGCAGAGTCGGGCCGCCATTCAAGCTCATGCCCCAGGACTTCCAAACCCGAAGAACCACCACGGCTTCCAGATCGGCCGCGGGCAGCACGTACCAGGAAGTGGACTCGAGCGCGCTACCCGTCAGTCCGGCACGATTGCCCTGGTCCCGCGTTCGCCCCTCGTACACCACGGTCGCGCCCGCGCCCAGGCGCAGGCCGAACGATCCGCGGCCGGCAACGTGCTGGACGAGGCCAAACAAGCGCAGCCGCACATCGTCGTTGCGAACCGTATCGACCAGGGTGTACTCCGTCGCGGTGGACCACGAGGCGCGTGCGCCCCAGGCCAGCGCGCCTCCGGCCGTCGCCCGCCTGGCATAGCTCGCTTCGACGCCGGCGCTCATACCGGTCTGCAGCGCGGCCGGCAAGGCCAGCACCAGCTCGGTATCGAGCGTGTTCTTCGGGAGGGCGTTTTCCGCCACCAAAGTCTGCGCGCGCGCGGGCGCGGTGGCCAGCATGCCCGTCCATGCGGTTGCGAGCAGCGCGATCCTCGCACGTTGCATCGGGGAGCAGGCGCGGATTCGGTGGAGCCAGCACATGGAAGGGCAGACCGGGAGAATCAGGATGAGAGAAACCTATCAGCAGAAAACCTGCGGCGCCGGGGAAAAATGCCGACTGCCGATTCCGCAAATAGGGAGCTCGCGAACCTCCATTAGTACCGGGAGACGCGTCGGATCAGTCTCCCAGGCGACATCAGGCTCGACAACCATCGCGATTCCTGCCGGGACGGTTACGCCCGACCCTGCGAAGGATGTTCCCGCGGCAGCTCCTACCAGGTGGCCTGTCGGTGTCGATCTGGTAGGGTTCGCGACAATCGAAAGGATCCGGCGTGAACGACCAGCAGAGCTTGGAGTTGTGCAAGGTTCCGGAAGTCACCTTGCTGTTCTGGATCATGAAGATCGCGGCGACTACCCTGGGCGAGACCGGCGGAGACGCCCTTTCCATGTCGATGAACTTGGGCTACTTGGTGAGCACGGCGATCTTCGCCCTGCTCTTCGTCGCGGCCGCGGGCGCACAGATCCATGCCCAGCGTTTTCGGCCGTTCCTCTACTGGCTGACCATCATCGCAACGACCACGGTGGGCACCACGCTCGCGGATTTCGCCGATCGCTCCCTGGGCATCGGGTATGCGGGCGGCAGTGCCATCTTGCTGGCGTTGCTCGCCGGCTCGCTGTGGCTCTGGCACCGTGTTCTGGGTTCGGTGTCGGTGGACACGATTCATTCACGCAAGTCCGAGATGTTCTACTGGGTGACCATCATGTTTTCGCAAACCCTGGGCACTGCCCTCGGCGACTGGACCGCCGATACGGCCGGACTGGGATACACCGGTGGCGCGGCGATATTCTCCGGACTGATCGCCCTCACTGCCGCGGCCTACTTCTGGACCAAGATCTCGCACACGGTCCTCTTCTGGGTGGCCTTCATCCTCACCCGACCACTCGGCGCCGTGCTCGGTGACTTTCTCGACAAGCCCATCAGCCAGGGCGGTTTGCATCTCAGCCGCTACGTCGCGACCGCCGTCCTGCTGGTCTTCATCGTCGCGTGCCTGCTGATCTTTCGCCCCAAGGCCGAGAAGCAATACCATTAGGCGTTCTCGTTTCCCCTTCGCCCTGACAGGTGATCTGAAGAATTGCTACCCGGCGACGGCCACGCCGATCAGGCGGCCGATGCCGAAGGTGGCACCGGCGGCGAGCATCCCGAGCAGCAATTGCCTGCCGGCCGAGTACAGTGCCGAACGGCCGGTGAAGACCGCGATGGCCGTGCCGATGAGGCAAAGTCCCGCGCCACCGCTGGCCAGGCTGGCCACGATGGCGGCGCCGCCGGTCAGGAACATGAATGGCATGAGTGGAACCAGGGCGCCGAGCGCGAAAAGCAGCATCGAGGTGCCGGCGGCGATCCAAGGCGAGCCGCCGAGCACCGACGGATCGATGCCCAGCTCCTCGCGTGCCAGCACGTCGATGGCCGCCTTGGGGTCGGACAGCAGCTTGGCGGACAGCTCGGCCGCTTCCTCGGGGCCGAGGCCCTTGGCCTCGTAGATGAGCTGTAGCTCCTGCCGTTCTTCCTCGGGGTTCGACTCCAATTCATCGCGTTCGGTTCGTATCTCGCGCTCCGCCAGCTCGCGCGAGCTCTTGACCGAGATCCACTCGCCCATCGCCATGGAGCACGCTCCCGCGAGCAGGCCCGCTACGCCGGCAAGCAAGATGGTGTGCGTGTCCACGCTGGCCCCGGCCACGCCCATCACCAGACTGAGATTCGACGACAGGCCGTCGTTGGAACCCAGCACGGCCGCGCGCAAGGCATTCCCACCCAGGCGGCGGTGGCCCCTTTCGGTGCGCACGAAGCTGGCGGCGCCGAGGCCGGTTTTGGCCAGGATCGAGCGCAGCACGCGGGCGTGGGCATGTTCCTCGCTGGTCATGGCGGTCGCCGCGGTTTCCATCTGCGGGACGTAGTCGTCGCGGTTCTGGTATTCGCTCGAGGCCACGGTTTCCAGCACCGACTTCGCACCCCAGCGCCGGGCGCAGAAGACCAGCACGCGCGCGCGCCAGCTCGGCTTGCGCGGCCCCGGATCGTGGCCGGCGGCGCGCAACCGCATTTCCCAGAAGTCGGCGTGCTTTCTCTCGATCTCGGCCAGGTTGTGATATACGCGCGCGGTGGCGGGGTCCGGCTCGTGGTCGGCCATGGCCAGGTATTGCAAGGTGCTGTCGACCTCGGCCTGCCAGTTGGCGAGGTAGCGCCGGATGTCGGGCGGGTTCATTGCTTGGCTCGCTCGTTTTCCACCGGCGCGGTCTCCGCGCGTTCGCGTAGCTGGAACAGCTCCTCGACGGCGCTGACCAGCAGGTCGGTGTGCCAGTCGCCGAAGTTGTCGTCCTTGGCCCACGCGCGCAGGCGCTCGGTCGGCGCGTGCAACATCTTCTCCACCGCGGCCGCGATTGCCCGCCGCAGGATCTCCTTTTGCGCGGCCTCGATCGCCCCTCGCTGGCCGCGCAGGCTGCGTTCGAGCTCCACCTCGATCGTGGCGCGGAAGCGCTCGCGCAAGGCCACCAGGGTGGGCGTGATGCGCTCGGCGTGCGCCCGGCGCAAGAAGTTCTCGGTTTCCTCGCTTACGATGGCGGCGGCTTCCTCCGCCTCGCGCTGGCGGTCGGCCATGGCCGTGTCCGCGACGTGCGACAGGTCGTCCACGTTGTAGAGGAAGACGCCATCGAGATCGGCGATGCGCGGGTCCACGTCGCGCGGAACCGCGAGGTCGACCAGGAACAGGTTGCGCCCGTGGCGCTGGCGGCGGGTTTGCGTGAATTGCTCCAAGGTGACCACGTAGCCGGGCGCGCTGGTGCTGCTGACCACGATGTCGGCCATGGCGAGCAGGCTCGGGAAATCCTCCCAGGCTCTGGGTTCGGCGCCCAGTCGCTGCGCCTCCTCGCGGGCGCGTTCGAGCGTGCGCCCGACCACGAAGACCTGTGCGCCCGCCTTCCCGAGCAAGGTTGCGACCAGGCTGGCCATCTCGCCGGTGCCCACCAGTACGACCTTGTGGCCGGCGAGATCGCTGAAGATCTCGCGCGCCAGATCGACGGCCACGGTCGGGATGCTGACCTGCCCGGCGCCAAGAGCGGTCTCGCTGCGCACGCGCTTGGCGACGCGGAAGGCGTGCTCGAAGGCGCGGTTGAGCCAGGGACCCACCGTACGAACGCCGCGCGCGCAGGCAAAGGCGTCCTTGAGCTGGCCGAGGATTTGGGGCTCGCCCACGACCAGGGAATCCAGCGAGCTGGCCACGCGGAACAGATGTTCGATGCCGGCCCGATTCTCCCGCACATAGAGTTGCGGTCGGACCCCGGGAGCGACCGCCTCCAGCGCGTTCACGATGCCGGCACCAAGCTCGGCCGGCGTCTGCGTGCTGCCCGGCTGGGTCGCCGCCATCACTTCCACGCGGTTGCAAGTGCACAGAAGGACCATCTCGCCGGCGTTCGTGCGCTGTCGCAGGTCGGTCAGGCGCTGTCCCAGGTCGGCCGGCGCGACCGCCAGGCGCTCGCGTACCTCGACCGGCGCGCTCCGGTGCGACAGGCCGACGACGACGATCACAGACCGTCTCCCAGAAGGGCGCGCGCCACGTAGAGGGCGATGACGACGAGGATTCCGAGGGCGCCGCCCAGGGTGGCATACGCGGGCCGCCGTCCGCGCCAACTCGCGACCTGGCGCAGAACCAAGACTGCCAGGAGCAGAAGCCAGCTCGCGCCCGAAAGCCCGGCGCGGAACTTTTCGCCTACCGTGATCACGCGCGTGTGCTCGATTACCATACGACCGGTGAGCAACCCGATGGTGAGCAGAGGCAAGCCAATCCACAGCAGGCGATGCACGACGGCGTCGAGGGATTCGAGGGGCGGCAGCCTGGACCCCTGGCCAAGAACGTGTCGGGACTTCAGGCGGCGTTCATTCACCAGGTAAAAGGCGCTGGCGCACCCGGCGACGAGCAGGATGCCGCCGCCAAGCATGTTGGAGGTGATGTGAAAGGCCATCAGCCATCGTTGATTGGGGACAGGCGTGCTCCCGGCGAGCGAGTGCGCGGTCACGAGAAAGACCGCGGCGGAGGCGGCCACGAATCCACCCAGGGCCTCGAGGTGGCGACCGCGGCTGAGTACGGCGTAGCTTGCCACCCCGACCAGCGAGACGATTCCCAGCGCGGAATGCAGTGAATAGACCGGGCAGCGCCGGTCCATGACCGCGTAGAGGATCAAGTACGCGAACTGAAGAATTCCTCCGATCTCCAGCAAACGCGGCGCCCATCTCGGCCCGAGGTGCATCGCCGACCGTCGCCGCGCCTGCGCGAGAAAGAGCAGACAGGCAACCAGGTAACTGGCGGCGCTGAGGATGAAGGAAGCCCACAGTATTTCGTGCATGGCCAACCGGGTTCGGTGCAAGACCTTACCACCAAGTCGCGCGGTCACCAGATCCGCGCCCGCGGGAGCCAATCGCCCTGGACCATCGATTGAACTGTTTCCAACCTGGTCCGTGCGGCGACGCATCACGGGTTTTCGATGAGCTGTTCGCACCGCTCGCAACACTGCCAACCAGGGCTCGGTGCGATGCTGCAAACCATGACTACCGCTTTCGCCAGGAAAGACAGCCACATCTTCTCGCCGGGACCTGATGTTTCCCGTCTAGCTTGTCGCGGCCAAACTGGCGACGCGGCCCCGCCTCACGCTACCTTGGGGACTTGCGACCGTCATTCTAGTACCATGGGACACGTGGTTTACCGTTCCACGGTCAAGAGCGGGGATGGACCACGGCTGCAGCCGTTCCGGGGGCAGACCGCGGAGATACCGGCCCGCCAGGCGGCCGGAGGCGAAGGCAAGGAAGTGGACGACGCCACCTTGGTTCGAGCCGGACTTGCGGGGCAGGACTGGGCACAGCGCGAGATCTGGTATCGCTTCGCCCCCATGGTCTTCGCCCTGTTGCGACGATCGTTGGGAGCGCGCCACGACCCTGAGGATTTGCTGCAGGAGGTATTCCTGCGCGTCTTCAACCGTCTGTCGACGTTGGCCAATCCAGGCGCTCTGCGCAGCTTCATTTACTCGTTCGCGGTTCGCGTGGTCAGCGAGGAGATTCGCCGTCACCGCATTCGTTCCAGGCTGGCCTCGATGTTCCTGCGTCCGGTCGCGGATCCCTCGGTGCCTCACGTCGACTTCGAGTCGCGCGAGTTGCTTGCCCGCATCCAGTTCGTCCTCGACGGCATGAACGCGCGCCACCGGGCCGTGTTCGTGCTTCGCCGCTTCGATGGGTTGGAATTGGGCGAGATCGCGGCCAGCCTCGATCTCTCGGTGGCCACGGTGAAGCGCGACCTCGACAAGGCCAACACCTATCTGTCACGCGCTCTCGAGCGAGACCATCGCCTGCGCGCCGGGCTCGACGGAAGCCCGGCCAGCGAGACAAGAGGACATGGTGATGCTCGGGACTAACAACGAGCGCAGAGTGGAGACTCTCGTCGGGCTGGCGGAGCGCGAGCTGGGGCATATCTCGCCCGAGCAACTCGACCGGGGCTGGCAGCGACTCGAGCAACCCCTTTCGCGGCGCGCGCCCGCGTACCCTCGCGTTCCCGAAAAGGCCCCGAGGGTTCGGGCTTGGCTGGCCGGATTCGCCACGGCAAGCGCGGCTGCGCTGTTGGCAGGGGCGGGCCACCATGCGCTCCGGGCACGCACCGAGCCCGCCCTGCGCTACACGATTGAAGGCCCTGCGGAAGCCCGTGGCGGCGCCATCTCGTCCCCATCGGTGGGTGCCGCGCGCGTGCGCTTCTCCGACGAGTCCCGCATCGACCTCGGCGCCTCGACCAAGTTGGCCGTGGAAGCGCTGGATGCGCATGGCGCCCAGATTGCGCTGGTCGACGGCGCGGTGGATGTCTACGTCAAGCCGCGTGCGGGGGCCTCGTGGGGTTTCGTCGCCGGTCCATTCCGCGTGAACGTCAAAGGCACCGCTTTCCACCTCGCCTTCGCGGCCGAGCCCGGCCGCTTGACCCTGCAAATGCGGAGCGGGCTGGTCGAGGTGCTCGCGCCGCCGAACCGAATCATCGCCGTGGGCAAGGACGAGTCGCTTGAGCTCTTCTCCGGCCCGGCCCCGCCCAAGGCGCCGCAGGCCAGTCCGCCCTCCGCCCCAGCCGCTCCAGCCGCGAGCCATCCCGAGGTCCCGCCGAGCAGCGGGGATCGCACTTCGGCACGCGGTAGTCACGCGGCCGGCACGAGCGAACCGGGGCACCGCCGGCCGGCGCTTGTCGCCGGCGAGCCCAGCCCGCCCGCCGCCGTCACTTGGTCCGCACTGCTGGCCCACGGCGATTTCGCGGCTGTCGTCGCCGATGCCGAGCGTCGCGGGATCGGCGACACCATCGCCCGGGCGAGCGCGGTCGATCTATCGTCCCTGGCGGACGCGGCTCGCTACACCAAGCACTACGATCTTGCCCGTCAGGTCTTGCTGGCCATGCGGGCGCGTTTTGCCGGGGCCGATCCCGCCCGTGATTCCTCGTTCTTCCTGGGCCGTCTCGCCGAGGCGGTGCCGGAGCGAACCGAGACGGCGCTCGCCTGGTACGACACCTACCTTCGCGAGGCGCCACACGGCATCTACGCGAGCGAGGCCTTGGGGCGCGAAATGGCCCTGCTGGCGCGGGGCGCACCCGGACGCGCGCGCAAGGTGGCGACGCAGTATCTCGAAGGCTTCCCGCACGGTCCCCAGGCCGAGCTGGCTCGGTCTCTGCTGGAAGCCGAGTGACTTCGACCTTGGGTTCACTCCTCCTCGCCCTGCTGCAAGGGGTGGCTGCTTATGTACCTCCTGCCGGAGCATCCGCCGTGCCACCGTCGACGGTCATCGCCGTGATCGTCCCGAACGCCACCATCCTCCCGATGATGGACGCGCTCACGCGGCTGCGCGGCGAAGCGGCCTCGGTCGGATTCGAGATCCGTTTCGTCGAAACCCCTGCCGGCATCGAACCGCTGGGGCAGCTGGACATCGTCGCGCGCGAGATCGCTCCCGCGGCCGTGGTCGCGCTGGTGGGGAAACCAGGAGCACAGCGGCCGGGCGGGCCGTCGATCGGCGCAGTCGGCGCCGTCGAGGTCTGGTTTCTCGACTGCGCTACCGGCAAGACCTCGGTCGGGCACCTGTCCGTGGATGATGAAGCCGGCGACCGGGCGGATCGCGTGCTGGCCGTGCGAGTGGTCGACTTCATTCGTGCCCGCATGTTCGACTCCTTCGTGCGCACCCTGGCGCTGTCCAAGGGAAGGCAACACGAGGTGCTCGCACACACAACAGTCGGTCGGAGCACCCTGGCGGCCGGGATCCTCGCGACCGGAAGCTTCTCCGGCTTCGCGCCGGCCTTTTCGCCGTTCCTGGAGTTCGGCTATGGCGTCCGGCCCTGGCTCCGTATGGCCGTGGGGGCTGGTGCGCTCGGTAGCCGGCCTCGTCGAGAGACTGCCGCGGGTAGCGCGACCATGGACCAGGCCCTTGCGGCGGCGTCGGTGTCCCTGATGGCCCCCGTCTTGTGGCGTTTCGTGCCCTACGTGCAAACCGGGATCTCGTTGCTTCATGTGGCGGTGCACGGCGAGGGATCGAGCGGCTATCTCGGCCACGATCGCGCGACTTGGTCGCCTGGTTGGTTAGCCGCCGCCGGCGTCGACATCGTGCTTTTCCGTCACCTCCTTGTCGAGGTGTCCGGTGGCGCGATGTTGCTCGCGCATGAGCCGCGCGTCTACATCGACAGCGTCGAGGTTGCGCGCACGGGGCGGCCAGCATGGCTTTGCAACACCTTGCTCGGAGTCACCTTCTGATGCATCGAAAGAACATTCTCGTGCTCCTGCTTTGCACCGCCTGCTCGTCCCAGCGCATGGATGCCGTCACCCCCTTCAGCAAGACCGGGTCCGGAACCCAAGGCGGGCACTATCAAATGGAAGCGCTCGACCGCGGTGTCGTGGCGGTGAAGGTGGATGGCGGCGTGTATGTGGGCTGGCGCATGTTCGGGTACGAATACGACCCGCGGGATCCAGGCAGTGTCCGCTACAACCTCTACCGCGACGGCCGCAAGGTCGCCGAAGTCGCCGATAGCACGAACTACCTCGACCCGGATGGAACCTCCAGTTCCACCTACTCGGTGCGCGCCGTGGTCGCGGGTGTGGAAGGGGCGGATTCCGGCAACGTCTCGGTGTGGGCCGAGAACTACCTGCGCATCCCCTTGCAAGTTCCCCCGCCGGGAGTGACACCAGGCTCGCCCACGTGCGAAACCCCCGACGAGCCGTACACCTACGACGCCAACGATGGCAGCGTCGGCGATCTGGATGGCGATGGCCAATACGAGATCGTGCTCAAGTGGGCGCCGCAAAACGCCAAGGACAACGCGCAATCGGGATGCACGGGCAATGTCTACCTGGATGCTTACAAGCTGGACGGGACGCGCCTGTGGCGCATCGACCTCGGGGTGAATATCCGAGCCGGCGCGCATTACACGCAGTTCCTGGTCTACGACTTCGACGGCGACGGAAGAGCCGAGGTGGCGATGAAGACCGCGCCCGGGACCAGGGACGGCACGGGCGCGTATCTTCATACCGGCCCGGCCGCCTCGGACGACCACAGCGCCGACTATCGCTCGGTCGCCAATGCGCCGGGCAGGACGGGCTACATCCTGACCGGACCGGAATACCTGACGGTGTTCGCAGGGGCGACCGGCGCCGAGCTGGCGACGGTGGATTTCGAAGTCGCGCGCGGCGACGTGTCGTCGTGGGGCGATGACTATGGGAATCGGGTGGACCTCTTCCTGGCGTCGGTCGGCTTCGTCCGCGATTCCGTGGACGGCACGACCGCGAGTGGCCGCCCGAGTCTGCTCATGGGGCGCGGTTATGCCGCTCGTTCGACGCTGACCGCGTGGAACTGGCGGGACGGTCGGCTCGAACGAATCTGGGCGGTGGACAGCGCGCAGGGTGGAGCCGAGACGGCACTCGCCGGGCAAGGCGCGCACAGCATGGCGGTGGCCGACGTGGACGGCGACGGCGCGCAGGAGATCGTCTTCGGGGCCGCGACCCTCGACAGCGACGGCACGCTCAGGTGTTCGACCGGTCTCGGCCACGGCGATGCTCTCCACGTCGGTGACCTCGTGCCGTCGCGTCCAGGGTTGGAAGTGTTCATGCCCCACGAATCCACCACCGTCCCGGCCTACGACGTTCGCGGCGCCGACGATTGCACGGCGATCGTGCCTGGTCCCGTGCTGTCGAGCGACACGACGCGCGGGGTGGCCGACGATGTGTCGCCTCGATACGACGGTGCCGAGGTCTGGACCAACGACTCGGGCGGCGTGGTGTCCGCGACCAGCGGCAACATCGTGGACCGCAATGTCCCGCCCTCCATGAACTTCCTCATCTATTGGGATGCGGATGAATCGCGCGAGCTGGAGGATGGAACCGCCATCACGAAATACACCGGCGAGACCTTGCTTGGTTGCGCGGCCTGCGCGTCGAACAACGGCAGCAAGTCCACCCCGGTGCTGACCGCCGACCTGCTGGGCGACTGGCGCGAGGAAATCGTTTGGCGGGAGTCCGACAACGCGGCCTTGCGCCTCTACACCACGACGGATCTGACGGCGCGCCGGCTTTACACCCTGATGCACGACCCGCAGTACCGCATGCAGGTGTCGTCCGAGCAGACCGGTTTCAATCAGCCGCCCCACACCAGCTTCCATATCGGCGGCGGGATGATCGATCCTCCCAAACCGGACATCTACGTGAAATGAGATCAGAAGACCCAGACTGTCCCGGCGATGGTCAGGAACCCGAAGGTCGTGTAACCCACAATCTGATGGGCGCGGGCCATGGTGCGCAGATTGTTCGGGTTTCCCGCGTTGGCCTGATGGGTGGTCCACCAACCCAGCACCCCCTCCGTCACCATGCCCAGCGTGGCGCCAATCACGGCGATGCGATGGACCAGGCCGGTGTCGAAATGCAGCGGCTTCTTGTAGGGCGTGGGCGCGAAGATCGCGAAAGCCGCCGTGGCCGCGAAGGCGGCGCTGGTCGACAGGACCAGAATCTGGTGCGGGGTTTGCCACTTACGGTTACCTCCTGCGCCTCCGTACAATTGATTGTAGTTGAGTTGCCCGACGGTCACGGTTGCGGCCATGAGCACCCAGGTGGCAATGCCCAGGGTCTGGTGGGTCTTGAGCATCCAGCGCCGCGTTTGCCCTTCCCGTTCCAGTTCGGGAGCGAGCAGATCGCGACGCGCGTCCTTTGCCTGGTCGGATCCCGCGCCAGCTGACTTGCCGCCGAAGAAGTCGAAGTCGAGGGGTGTCTTTTCCTCGGATGATTTTTCCTCCGACGGCTTTTCCTCGGGGGACTTTTCCTCGGTGGCCTCGACCTTGCCCTCACGAGAAGTGGCGCCTGCCGGCGCCGGTCTTCGGTGGTGGTGCTTCCTTTTCTTCTTTGCCGCGACCGCTTGATTCGAAAGAGCCACCAGCAACGAAAGGGATAGCAATACCGGAAACAGCTTCATGATCACCCATGCGTTTGGAGTTGATGAACGCGGACACACCAACCAACCTCCACCGTGAATCGCCACCATTCTGGCACGGCCGCAATCACGGAGCCAAAGAGACTTTCTTCGAAAAAGCTATATTGGCGTGCCTGATTTCTGGATCGCCAGTCCACTAAGCAAATGATTGCTGACACCGCCACATGAATCGGACGGTCATCGTGACCGCCCTATCTTCGATCGCGCTTCCGAGGGAAGGGTTCCGGGAACGCGCGGCCGACGGGGGGTCGACGTTGGCTCGCGCGCGTGTCACACTCGCAATCGCGTGCCGCTACACCTCTTGGGTCGTCTCGAAATGGAGCGAAAGCGATGAGATTCATCCTTGCCATCGTCTTGTTGGTTCCTCTCTTGGGCTCCTGCCAGTACGGGGTGTCCGACATTTCAGGCGTGCCCGACAATCCGACCTTCGATCGCGACATCTACCCGCTCTTTGCAGACCACTGCCTGCTATGCCATGGCTGGCCGCCCGACCGTGGGGCACCAAGCTACTTCCGTCTCGATGTCTACGACGATACCGACGGCGTGACTGGGGCAAAGAACATGGCTGGGATGGCCCTCTTCGACGTGCAGAGCAAGCGCATGCCTCCCGCAGCCAAGGGCGGCGACGGCGTGGGCCCGAACGGGCTCGCCATGCTGCAAAAGTGGGTCGACAATGGCGCCCCGCAGTGACGGCGCCGTGCCGACCAAGAGGCTTGCTTTTCCAAGCGTGAGCCGCCGCGCCGGCCAAGGGGCTGCGTGCTGGAAGGCGGAGGAGAGGATTTGGTGAGCCGTTCCTTCTTCGGCGCGACACTAAGGAAGCACTCGGGCCAAGGAGTCAAGATGTCCAGGATTTCAGCGGTTGCCGCTTGTTTGTGTGTTTTCGCGGGTTGCACCGCCGACGGTTCGGCGACGAGTCATCAAGATGGCTCGATTCCGCCCGCCGACGCTTCCAATGGGGCGGGAGGTACCACGGGTGCTGGCGGCGCGATCGGGACAGGAGGGGTTGGCACCGCCGGGTCGGGCGGCGCGGGCGGCGCCCCGGGAGGAAACGGCGGCACGACGGCCGCCTCGGGCGGCGCCCCGGGAGGAAACGGCGGCACGACGGCCGCCTCGGGCGGGATTGGCAGCGGGGGATCCGCCGGCAATGGCGGCGTCATCCAAGGAACCGGCGGTCGCGGGACCGGCGGTGCCGTTGGAACCGGCGGCTCGGCCACGGGCGGGCGGATCGGAACCGGCGGCACCGGGACGGGGGGCGGGGCGGGTGGCGCTGCGACGGGCGGTGTCGGTGGCGGTGGAACGAGCACGGTGGTTACCGGGAGCGGCGGGCAATCGACGGGCGGAGCCACGGGAACGGGCGGTTCCACCGGCGGGGGCTGCACGGCGCCTCCCGATGCCAGTCCGCTGGTCGGCTGGGCGGCCCAGTCCGGCAACGGCGTCACGACGACCACGGGCGGGGGCAGCGCAACACCGACCACCGTCACCAGCCTTTCGGCGCTACAAGCTGCGGTCAGTGGGACGACTGCGGCGGTGATCTATGTCAAGGGAGTGATGGCGGCCGGCACGGTGACAGTGGGGTCGAACAAGACCATCGCCGGCGTCTGTGGCGCCGAGATTCACGGTCACATCGAGGTTAGCGGTTCGACCAACGTCATCATCCGCAACATCAAGATCGTCGGCTACGCGGTGGGGAACTGCTCGCTCGACCCCAATTACGACTCGTCCGTCGGATGCTCGTCGGGGCAGGACGCCATCTCGGTACAGAAGAACGCGCACCACATCTGGTTCGATCACTGCGACATCTCCGACGGGACCGACGGAAACCTCGATATCACGAATGGCGCCGACCTCGTCACCGTGTCGTGGACCAAGTTCCACTACTCGCCAAGGACAGACAACAGCGGGAGCGATTCGACCGGCTCCAGCGGGCATCGCTACAGCAACCTGGTCGGGGGCAGCGACAGCACGACCAGCGATGCCGGCAAGTTGAACATCACCTGGCACCACAACTGGTGGGCGGACAACGTGGTGGAAAGGCAGCCGCGCGTGCGCTTCGGCAAGAACCACGTCTTGAACAACCTCTACACCTCGAGCGCCTCCAACTACTGCGTGCGTGCCGGAATCCAGGCGCAAATTCTCGTCGAGAACAACGTGTTTTCTGGCGTGAAGAATCCTCAAGAATTCAACAACTCGTCCGATCAGAACACGGCCTACATCACGGCCAGGGGCAACCTCTATTCCGGCACCAGCGGCAGCCAATCCACCGGCGGCGGCGGCACACCGTTTACGACTCCTCCCTATTCCTACACGGCAGACCCGACGTCGGGTTTGCAGGCGGCCATTCAGAGCGGCGCTGGTCCGAAATAGGGCGGGCGCTTCGCCAAGTCGTCGTCCGGGCCTCTCGAGGCCGTCGTTTCGCGGTCGACAGGTCGTTGCGACAGATGCGACGAAACGCTGCCAAGGTGACTGCGGCCAGGACTTCCTCGATGCCGATGCCCGCAACCCGCCTACGGAACGCCTCGCGGTAGAGGCCGTCTCGGTCACGGATCAGGCACCTGGGCGCAGTGTCTTCGGGTCCCATCCACCTGGGTACCTCTCGAAGTGATCACGCATGTCGACTTTTTCTTCTTGTGGTTGCCGCGTCGATCCATCTACTATCGCGGCGTTCCATTGAGGACGCTCGGACATGTTTCCCATTCAACAACTATTTCCAAGGTGGCCGATGAGAATAGATCACGCGGCATTTTTCGTTGCGACGCTGGCTCTTGCACTGGGGTGCGCTTCCAAGGATGTGCCCGACGAGCCGGGCGCACCCCCGCGGGTGTTGGAAGGCAGGCTGCAGGCGCAGACCACGGTCACCACGACTGGGACGGAAACCGCCACAGCCACGAACACGTCGACGGTGACCGCCACCGCGAGTCAAGTGGTGACCGTCACCCAAACCACGACCAATACCGTCACAGCGACGGGAACCGGTACGGCGCCTGTGACTCAAACGCTGACCGTCACCGCGACCGCGACGTCCTCGCGGACTGGCACCGTAACCCAGACAGCGACCAAGACCGCCACGTCGACCGCGACCCGAACGGGAAGCGCCCCGGGCATCTATCAGCAGATTTACACATTCACCGGGACCGTCACCAGCACAGGAACGGCCATCGTCTACTATGCTTCCTGGCCGCACTGGAAGGGCAACACTGCGACGGCCACCACCAATCAGTTCGCGTCCGGCACCGCGGTGGCAACCGTCACCAGGACCGTGACTAGCCCCTTCAATAGGACCGAGACCAAGACCGCGAGTTGCACGGTAACGGGGTCTGGCACCAGGACGGGAACGGCGACCGTCACCGTGACCCAGACGGTGACCACTTCGATAACCAACGCCGGGACCGGAACGCGAACCTTGACCGCGACCGGCACGGCTACCGGCACTGTGACCCAGACATGGACCGCCACCTGGACGTCGCGGGTCACGCAAACTGTGACCAATACGACAACCCGGACCGTGACCAACACCACCACCGTGACGAACGGGACGACCGACACCAGCACACATACCCTGACCCAGACCGCGTCCCAGACCACAACCGTCAGCACGACGAGCACGGCCACTGGGACGAACACGACAACGTCGACCGGCACCAAGGCTACCACCGCGACGATCACCACCACGGACACCGTGACCAATACGGTGACCTTGACCCTCACCGGAACCGATAGCGACACCTCCGTCGACGGCGGAAGCGGGACCGGTCCATCGTGCTCCAGCTGGAATTTCGACGACGGGACTGTCGGGGCATGGACCAGCAGCAACGTGACCCTCGCCGCCTCGTCGCCGGGCTATGGTGGTACCGGCTCGGCGTTGAGCTGGCATCACGCCTATACCAACAGCGGTTCGACCGGGATCAGCATGATGGTGCCGTTGTGCGAAGGTGGCCTGGACTCGATCACCGGTATTACCTTCCAGGCGAGATTCGTGCCTGACCCTGGCTATGGCGATTTCCCGAACACCAACGCATCGAAGGCCATTCTCCTCGACGCGGGTCAGGTCGAAGTCATGGACAGCTTCACACCATTCGGCGGGAGCGCGGCGTGGGGCGTGGTATCGCGAACCTTCAATGCGGTGAGCGCTTCCTACTTGCGAATCAATCTCCAGGCAATGGGCGACTGGCAAGGTACCGTCTATATCGACGATGTTAGCCTGGCGAGAGCCGACGGCGGGGTCAGTCCATCGTGCTCCAGCTGGAACTTCGACGACGGGACTGTCGGGGCATGGACCAGCAGCAACGTGACCCTCGCCGCCTCGTCGCCGGGCTATGGTGGCACCGGCTCGGCGTTGAGCTGGCACCACGCCTATACCAACAGCGGTTCGACCGGGATCAGCATGATGGTGCCGTTGTGCGAAGGTGGCCTGGACTCGATCACCGGTATTACCTTCCAGGCGAGATTCGTGCCTGACCCTGGCTATGGCGATTTCCCGAACACCAACGCATCGAAGGCCATTCTCCTCGACGCGGGTCAGGTCGAAGTCATGGACAGCTTCACACCCTTCGGCGGAAACGCGACGTGGGGCGTGGTATCGCGAACCTTCAATGCGGTGAGCGCCTCCTACTTGCGAATCAATCTCCAGGCAATGGGCGACTGGCAAGGTACCGTCTATATCGACGATGTCAGCCTGACGAAAGTCGACGGCGGGGTCAGTCCATCGTGCTCCAGCTGGAATTTCGACGACGGGACTGTCGGGGCATGGACCAGCAGCAACGTGACCCTCGCCGCCTCGTCGCCGGGCTATGGTGGCACCGGCTCGGCGTTGAGCTGGCACCACGCCTATACCAACAGCGGTTCGACCGGGATCAGCATGATGGTGCCGTTGTGCGAAGGTGGCCTGGACTCGATCACCGGTATTACCTTCCAGGCGAGATTCGTGCCTGACCCTGGCTATGGCGATTTCCCGAACACCAACGCATCGAAGGCCATTCTCCTCGATGCGGGTCAGGTCGAAGTGCAGGACAGCTTCACACCCTTCGGCGGGAACGCGGCGTGGGGCGTGGTATCGCGAACCTTCAATGCGGTGAGCGCCTCCTACTTGCGAATCAATCTCCAGGCAATGGGCGACTGGCAAGGTACCGTCTATATCGACAATGTCAGCCTGACGAAAGCCGACGGCGGGGTCAGTCCATCGTGCTCCAGCTGGAACTTCGACGACGGGACTGTTGGGGCATGGACCAGCAGCAACGTGACCCTCGCCGCCTCGTCGCCGGGCTATGGTGGTACCGGCTCGGCGTTGAGCTGGCATCACGCCTATACCAACAGCGGTTCGACCGGGATCAGCATGATGGTGCCGTTGTGCGAAGGTGGCCTGGACTCGATCACCGGTATTACCTTCCAGGCGAGATTCGTGCCTGACCCTGGCTATGGCGATTTCCCGAACACCAACGCATCGAAGGCCATTCTCCTCGATGCGGGTCAGGTCGAAGTGCAGGACAGCTTCACACCCTTCGGCGGGAACGCGGCGTGGGGCGTGGTATCGCGAACCTTCAATGCGGTGAGCGCCTCCTACTTGCGAATCAATCTCCAGGCAATGGGCGACTGGCAAGGTACCGTCTATATCGACAATGTCAGCCTGACGAAAGCCGACGGCGGGGTCAGTCCATCGTGCTCCAGCTGGAACTTCGACGACGGGACTGTTGGGGCATGGACCAGCAGCAACGTGACCCTCGCCGCCTCGTCGCCGGGCTATGGTGGTACCGGCTCGGCGTTGAGCTGGCACCACGCCTATACCAACAGCGGTTCGACCGGGATCAGCATGATGGTGCCGTTGTGCGAAGGTGGCCTGGACTCGATCACCGGTATTACCTTCCAGGCGAGATTCGTGCCTGACCCTGGCTATGGCGATTTCCCGAACACCAACGCATCGAAGGCCATTCTCCTCGACGCGGGTCAGGTCGAAGTCATGGACAGCTTCACACCATTCGGCGGGAGCGCGGCGTGGGGCGTGGTATCGCGAACCTTCAATGCGGTGAGCGCTTCCTACTTGCGAATCAATCTCCAGGCAATGGGCGACTGGCAAGGTACCGTCTATATCGACGATGTTAGCCTGGCGAGAGCCGACGGCGGGGTCAGTCCATCGTGCTCCAGCTGGAACTTCGACGACGGGACTGTCGGGGCATGGACCAGCAGCAACGTGACCCTCGCCGCCTCGTCGCCGGGCTATGGTGGCACCGGCTCGGCGTTGAGCTGGCACCACGCCTATACCAACAGCGGTTCGACCGGGATCAGCATGATGGTGCCGTTGTGCGAAGGTGGCCTGGACTCGATCACCGGTATTACCTTCCAGGCGAGATTCGTGCCTGACCCTGGCTATGGCGATTTCCCGAACACCAACGCATCGAAGGCCATTCTCCTCGATGCGGGTCAGGTCGAAGTGCAGGACAGCTTCACACCCTTCGGCGGGAACGCGGCGTGGGGCGTGGTATCGCGAACCTTCAATGCGGTGAGCGCCTCCTACTTGCGAATCAATCTCCAGGCAATGGGCGACTGGCAAGGTACCGTCTATATCGACAATATTGTTCTCACTCCTCAATAGCGCAAGATCTCGGTAGCGTCCAGGGGACGGTGACGAGACGCGGTCATCGCTGGGGCTTCCACCCGGTTCTGCCGTGAGCGAGTGCCTGGAACGAACAGTGCCGATGGAGAGGAAGTCAGCTCGGGCCGGCGGCGTGCGCCGTGACAGTTGCGGATGGGGTCCCTGGCGAGTTGGTGCGGCGGTTTCGGGGGGATTGTTCGGCGCGCTCCCGTGAGCCTTAGGAACCGCTCGGCTTTCTGACGAAGATGCCGTTCCCGTACCATGAGGAAGGAGATCGATTCTTGAGGTTGGTCCTGGTCGGGGCATCCGCGGCGAAATCAGTCGCGACCAGCGAGAAGCCCTGCGCATCGAGCCACGCCTCGATCTCGGCGAGCAGCGCCTGGCTCTTGTACAGCTCTGCGAATTCCATCTCGGTCATCATCGCCTTCACGGTCTTCAGGATGGCCGGCGAGGCTTTCAAGATGGGGTACTCGTACCCCTGTACGTCCAGCCAGATGAAATCAATCTTCTTCACGCCTTCGCGCCTGGCCCACGCATCGATGGTGGTGGTGGACACCGTGATCTCCTTGTCGAACTTCACCCACGGGAAGGCCTCCCGATGGCGGCTCGGTTCGAGCAGCGAGCTGGACCCGATGGGAGTGTCCGGCTGGCCCGCCATGGTCGAAACGTGAAACACGGCCGTCCCGACCTTGTCGCTCAAAGCGAGATCCGAAGCGTGCACATGGGGGAAGCCGGTGGTGTTCCGCTTGACGATGGCAAATAGCTGAGGAACCGGCTCGAAAGCGTAGACGGTCGCCTCGGGCCAACGCTGGGCCATGGCGGTGGTGGTCTCGCCGTGGAACGCGCCTGCCTCGAGAATCACCGGATTCTCGGGCAGGTAGCGCGCGGCGATGGTCAGAGCCTCGTTATCGTTGGCGAAGCGATCGGGCCCCTTCGGCCGGGGCACTGCCACCCGGCTGGCGTCCAGGTGGGTGGGGGAAGAAGGCGCGTGGGTCTTTCGACACGAAGGGGCGGCCAGTAGCGCCAGCGTCGGGAACCATGCAAGCGATCTCGCCATGGCTCGATTCCAGGGCATGATTCGATGGTCGGCAAGTGTTGTTACTGGGCGACGCATGGAATGGGAAGCTTGCGCAAGCGAAAGACCTCGTCCAGCATACCCCCGTCTCCCAGCCCTCGTGGAAGGTTTCGAGGTCGCGAGCCGGTGTCGATGGGCGCGTCAGAGAACCCTGACCCCCATGCTGAGCCTGTCGGGCAGCAGCCGCTGGTTGGCCAGCACGCGGTCCGCGAGGCGGATCCGGGTGCTTGCGGAGGGTCGGGGTGGGTGGGTCGATGTAGATGTGAACCTCGTGGGGTGGACGTTAGGGGCAGCAAGAGGCGACGGCGTTTCTTGGTCGAGCTCATGACTTTTCGCCTGCTAGCCTTCGGGCACATGACATCGACGGCCGTGACGAGAAGGCTTGGCGGCACGGGCGCGCCCGTTCTGCCGGTCTCGCTGGGCGGTGAGGGAATTCTGCGCACCACCGGACGCGCGCGTCAGGCCGTGCCAGTCATTCTGGAAGCGCTCCGGCTTGGCGTGCGCTACTGCGACACCGCCCCCGCGTACCAACAAAGCCAGGACTACTATGGCGAAGCCTTTCGCGCCGCCGGCAAAGGCAGCCGCGAGCGCGTGCTGCTGGCCTCGAAGTGCCACGAGCGCACGCGCGATCGAGCGCTACGACTGCTCGACGATTCGCTTCGCCGCTTGGGCACGGACCGTCTAGACACGTGGCAAATGCACGACGTGCGCGACATGGACGAGGTGGACGTGCTGACCGGCAAGGGTGGCGCGCTGCAGGCTGCCGTGGAGGCGAGGGCCGATGGTCGTATTCGCTTTATCGGGGTGACCGGGCACCACGATCCCGAGGTCTTGATCGAGGCCATGCGCCGCTTTCCCTTCGACACGGTCTTGGTGCCCATCAATCCCGCCGACGGCCGCTATCGCCCGTTCTTGCCGACCGTGGTGGCGGAAGCGCGCAGGCGCGCCATGGGCGTGGTGGGCATGAAGGCCTTGGCCGGCGGAAGACTTCTCGGGGCGGCGCCGTCCGGCGATCTTCTGCGCTATGCCGCAACCCATGCCGACACCGTTGTGGTGGGCTGCTCGACGGTGGACCAGGTTTGCGCCAATCTGGCCATCGCCGATGGATTCGCGGTCATGACGGAGGCCGAGCAACGCGCGCTGGAGAGCCGCATCGCTCCCCGCGCGAGCGACTACGACTACTTCAAGGGGTGACGACCGTCTGGTCCGCTAGGTACTCTGTCCTCCGCTGGCCACGGAGTGGCTCACCCTCCTGAGGCGCGGCGGTCAGCGGCCCGTCGACGCCGCGGCCGAGGCACAGTTCCCGACCGACGTCATTTAGGCGCCCGGGCGGAGACCTGGCCAGGAACACCGGGGCGGTGGTCTTCGGTGTATACTGTCTGACACGCGCGCCCTCTCTACCGTTCGGCGATTTCCCCAACTTCGAGGAGCTTACTCATGCATCGACTTGCTTTGGTTCTCATGGTTCTCGCGTTCACGTTGGCGGCTTGCAGCGGCGACAAAGGATTGTCGAGGGGCAACGATGGCTCGACCAGCACGCAAACACTAACCACGGGAGGAACACCGGGCGGAGACGGCGGCGGACTTGGTGCCAATGCCGAGGCGGGCCCGGACGGCACGGCCGGGACAGGGGGCGCAACTGGGGCCGGCGGCGCTGTCGACGCGCCCAGCGCCACCGACGTCGCCGCTGGTTCCGGGGGGGACAGCGATGGATCGACCAGCACACAACCGCTGGCCACGGGAGGAACACCGGGCGGAGGCGGACCTAGTACCAATGCCGACGCGGCTTCGGCCGGCACGGCCGGGACAGGGGGCGCAGCTGGGGCCGGCGGCGCTGTCGACGCACCCAGCAGCACCGACGTTGCCGCTGGTACGGGGGGCGGCAGCGGTGGCACCGCACCCTCCGGTGGCGCCGGCGGTGCCATCATCAAGCTCGACGCCGCTGCCGGCGGTCAAGCTGGCTCCGGCCTCGATGCTGGCACGGCAGGCAGCGTCGGCTGCGACAAGGATCTCTCCGGCACCTGGGATCTCTTTGCGACCAGCGTGGGCACGGGCATCGTGCGTGGAGTCCTCATTGTCTCCAAGGATGGCTTCTCGCTCAGCACCAGTCGCGCACAGCTGACCTACAATGCCCAGACCCCATCCGCGACCTGGCAGTACACCCCCCCGTACCATAGCTCTTCAACGCGCGTGATCAGCGTTCAGAGCACGCCTGCGGCGGCGAACACCGGCAGCTTCCCCGTCGCCGTCGGCGGGCATTGGGTCTTGCAGTCCGCCACGGAGACCTGCACGCTCGACGTGGCTGCCGACCGGATCGCGGGCCATTGCACCGGGCTCCCGGGCGACCACAACTTGGCTGGTGTGGATTGGCCGTACGAGGTCTTACCCTCGCCGGAGAACGGTTTCAACTACACTGTGACGCGCAGCGATGCCTTGGCCTCGCAGTTTGGCGACTTCGGCGGCAACTGGGCAGCGGGCTCGGACTCGGGCAGCGCGCAGGGGTGTAGCATCAAGCTCGAAGGCAACACTGCCTCGACCAGTTGCCACACCAGCAACAGATTCAACGGCGATCTACATCTCACCGTGGGCGCCAACTGCGTCGCCAGCGGCGTGACGCCGAGAGGGCTGGAAGTGAGCGCACGCAGGCGGTAGTCAAGACATGAACGTAGGCCGTGGCTGGTGGTGGCTGGCTGCTCTCGCCTGGCTACTCTTGCCGGCAATGGCTTCGGCTGGCGACGGGCGTGCGCCTCTCGGAGTGTATCTGGAGGTGGAGACCAACCCGAAGTCGGTTCCGGCGACGCATCCATCTTCGTCGGCGGCCATGCTGGTGCTCAACAGCATGGCCGAGCCACGTCGAGAGCTGCTGGCGCATGCGCTGGACCGATTGGTCGCGGTGGTGAATCGGAAGAAGAATCCGTTCTTCGTCTCGCTCGACGACAGCGAGGAGCGAAAGGCGGTGGAGGATCTGATTGCCCAGACGGCGCCCGCGTTCACCGCTGCCACGACCCTGGCGGCCGGCAACTGGCCGTCGCCCGAAGGCGACCTATTGATTCGGCCGGTCGCCCGCTGCGCGGCCGCGAGGCCTTGCGTTCGGCTCGGTACTGCCCCGGACGCCGACGAGAGCGAGCGGCGCGCGCGCTTTCTGGCCTGGCCGCTGGGCTACGCCATCCTGATCGCGGTCGAGGGGCGTGCGGAGTTGGACAAGGTCGCCGAGGCGCTGCGCGCGCCAGGCTCGTTTCAGATCGGGCTCGTGCTTACCAGTGCCGAGCTTCACTCGCTGCGCGCGAGCCATGCGCTCTCGGCGCTCAAGCAACACACCCGTCGTCTGGTCAAGGCGATGCCCAAGTCGCGCACGGGGCTGTCCGCCACCCTGGCAAACCTCGCCCGTGCTGGCCTCGGGAAGGACGGGCTAGCCTGGCTGAAGTTTCCGTCAGACACGATCCTCGTCGTGCCGCGCCTGGGCGCCTTGGCCACGCCCGATCGATTCGTGGCCGACGTGCGCCGCCGCCTGGCCGCCATCGCCAGCAAGGTGGATTGGCTTGCCTCGCCGCAGTGAAGCAGGCTCACTACTGTTTCACGTATACCCTGCAGTCCGGTATGAACGTACTCCCCTCGGTGCAGCTACCGGGGCTCTGCACCGGCTCATACGATCCTAGACCGTTCGCCAACTGCACCGTCAGAATCGGACCATTCAAGTCGTAGGTTCCGCTCATATTCTGTCCGACCGGAAGATACGTCCCGGTTCCAGACTCAAAGACAACTTGAAAATGGTGAAGTCCGTTATCGTAGTCCTTGATGGTCCAGTTTGATGACCACTGCCCAGCTTCATCAGCGTACACCATCGTTCCGTCGCTGATCTTGAGCGAATGTGGCGTGTCCGAGGGGCCCAAATACGCCCATGTTCCGTCAACCTCGAAAGCGTCGGGTTGCACCGTCGTAGTGCCTCCGGTTCCGGTGCTGGCTCCTCCCGTTCCGGTGGCATTTCCTCCGGTGCCCATGCCAACTCCTCCCGTCTCCCCGTAGCCCGCTGTTCCCCCGGTTCCGGCGTCGCTTCCGCTTGACTTGTTGCAGCTCCAAACGCCGACACTCAGGCTTCCCACCAGCACGAACGTTCTTGCCAAATTCGCCGTTCTCATCGATGTAATCCTCGCTGGGGGCCAGAGTATCTCGATTTCCAGATCGAGTACTCCGCAAAGTGGTTCTCGAAGCACGGTCGATCCACCGCCCAGCCGTCCGGGATGGCGCGCGTCCGGCGCAGGCTGGATTCGCCAGCCGAAGCCCATCGTGGGAGTGACTGGGAACCCTTTTCCAGGGTTCCCAGTGCGATCATCGGCCAGAACATGCCCGACATTTCGACGGGCGAACTAGGTCACTGAGCCATGCAATCCTTGACCATCTCCGACCAGACCAAGTCTCCGACGTGGTTTCCGCCCGACTGAGTCGGATGGAGGCCGTCAGTCAGAACGTCATTAGTCTGCCAAACGGGCCTCAAGTCCACCCAATGGCAGCGAAGTCCGCTGACGCCCTGACACACGGTTTGCATGTTCGGCATCGTGGCGTCGAGGCACGACTTCAATGAGGCGTTCGAGCCGGGTGGGCTCCCCGGTTCCGGATAGCGCGTATAGATGACGTCCTGAACTCCGGCGGTGACCATCTTTCCGAGAAGGGTCTTGAACGTGTCCGGACACGTGGTACAGGCCCCCCCCCCTCCCGTGAGGCAGTCGATACCGCCGCCATCCATGATGACATTCTTGACCGATGCGCCGCCCTGGGTGGCCGCGGTCCATTCCGTCGTCGCGATGTAATTCATGTTCTGTCCGCTGACGGCCACGTTGCGGTACTTGGCGCCCGAAGCGAGCGCGCCCGCCGTTTGGGCGTCTGACTCTATCCGCGTCTCGATGTACTGGGGGGCAATTGCATAGAAGGATTCGCCCATGATGACGACCTCGGCAGGCTTTATTTGGCCCTTCTGGCACGCACCAGAGGATGTGCCACCGGCGCCACCGGCCGCCGGGCCTCCGTCGGTCGGGCCGCCGGTGCCGCCTTTGCCCCCGCTGCCCGCGCCGCCGGTGCCCGGGGCCATGCCACCGGTGCCCGGGGCCGTGCCGCCGGTGCCCGAGGTCTTGCCGCCGGCGCCTCCCGAGAGCATACCCCCAGTGCCGCCCATGGCCGTGCTGCTGGAGGAAGTGCCGCCGGCACCGCCCGCGGACGAGCCTCCAGTCATTGCGCCCCCTGACGAGCTACCGCCAGTCGACTTGGTTCCGCCGGAGTTGCTGCCACCTGTGCCAACGGTGCCACCCGTCTCCTGTGCGCCACCCGAGCCCGTGGTCCCGCCGGAAGCCGTGGTTCCGCCCGAGCTGGTGGCGCCACCCGAACCAGGATGTCCACCGTCACTTGTGCCACCAGATCCCTCTGGCGGGCTTCCGCCGGTTCCGTTGCCACCACCGTTTGATTGTCCGCAAGCGTAAGCGCCAACACTTACCAGGCCGAGCAACAAACCGCTCTTGAGCAGATTCTGAATTGCGAGTTTCATAAACGATCTCCTCCGGCAGGTTGAAGTACTTTGGGTCGCAGTCGCAGCGGACGGAAGGATCGGTTCAAGAAAAGACAGTGGATGAATGAGCCTGATGCAGCCAGATCCCTGAGCGGCGACGTCCCGGATCGCAGTCCCTGGGTCCGGAATTGATCCAGAGCAGGCGTACCCTGTGCTACGGGCGGCGCGCCTTGCGACGCGCCAAAACGGGGAAGGCTCCGACATCGCGAGCGCTGCGAGCAATCCCGCCGCCGCCGACCCGCGTAGTATGACGCTGCAGCCGGTCGAGGTTGGCATATCAGCCCCTGACGCGTCGGAGGTGCCCTCGCTCAGGAGCCACCATCACAGCCGCCCGCCCTCCCCGCGCACCTGGGGTAGACTATTACGTGTGGCTTCTACTCGACGAGTAACGCCACCGACGTCCTCGCGAAGGCCTACGTCTGCAACGTGCTCGATGGCCTCCGCTGCGCCAATGGCGCCTGCGCTGCCTTGGCTGGCCTCGGCGAGAGCTGCAACTCCCCATCCGATTGCGTGGGTAGCGCGTATTGCGACTCGTCGAAGAACCAGTGCGTAGCCCGTGTGACTGCGGGCGGAACCTGCGCCGGCGTGGACAATTACGAGTGCGAGGACGGCTACTACTGCCCATCGTCAGGCACCAAACAGTGCACGGCAAGGCTGGCGAAAGCCGCTTCTTGCAGCAGCAACGCCATGTGCCAGTCCGACATTTGCTCGAACGGCGCCTGTGAGAGTGCCAGCGAGCCGCTGACGTTGTATTGCGGGTCGTAAGCGCCATCGTCTCTCGGCGCCTAGGCCATCCTATGGGTAGCAAGCCGCGGCGCTGAAGGTCAGCGGGCTGCCGGTCCCGTCCGCCGGGCCGCCCATCGCCTGGTAGCAATCGAGGGCGGGAATGCTGTTGGCGTGGCCGCCGAGATTGGCGAGGTTGCCGCCGCTGACGTCAGGACCGATCGGCGGCCAGGGTGTGTTCGACGGCCAGAATCCAGGCTTCTGAGCGAGATAGAACGAGGGCGGCAGATTCTGATTGGCGGGCACCGGGTTCCCGAGCGGTGTGATGCCACTCGGGACCTCGCTCGCGAGCCAGCGAACCGCGGCATTGACGACATCGTAGTTCCCCCAGCGCATGAGCGTTTGCTTGACCAGCGGATCGTCGGGAACCGTCACCGATCCCTCGGTGTCGCCGCTGCCGATGTTGTAGACCACGCCCGATTGCCCGATGCCGGAGTTCACCTCGTACGTCTTCGTGTACCCTGGGGTGCCGAGAACGTTGCCGATGACGTTGTGATAGCGGTTGTAGGAGGAGAACGTGACGGCAATCGTGGCGTCGGTACGCCCGGGATCCGAGCCGAGCAAGTAATTGCGGAACAGGGTATTGGCCAGTTGATTGCCGTGGATGACGTCGCCGCCGATGCCGGGACCGATGTTGCCTTCGTACAGGTTGTATTCCACGCCGGCATTGTGCTGGTCGGTCATGCCGATCATCCAATGCAACGGATTGGACGAATACCCGTCATCGTAGGTGTCGTTGATGGCGTAGTTGTAGGCATAGACCGAGCCCAACGCCGGCTGCACCATCATGGGCGCGACCACGTGCTGGAGGATGTTGCTCTGGACCAGATTGTCCGTGGCGACGTAGGACTCGATGCCGTAGTTCACGGACTTGCCTTGGGTGCCGAACAGGTAATTGCTCTCGACCGTGATGTGCGCCGAGTCCATCATCTGGACCAGGTCGCGCTGGCACGAGCAGGTGCGCACGAGACGCGTCCCTAGGATCCAGTCGTTCGCGGCATTGACGAACGAGACATTGGTCATGCCCCCCGAATTCGTGGCATCGACCGAAAGGTTCTCGACGCCGGCGTCCTGCAAGAGCGTATTGGCCCACCAGATGGCCGGGCTCTGGCTCGAGCGCCAGTTTGGCGAGTACAGCGGCGGATCAATCGTGTAGGTGCTGCCGCTGATGGCGGTAACCTTGACGATTTGCACCTGGCTGCGCAGCACGTTCTGCAAGGTGCGGCCGCCGTTGCCGCCCTCGAGCGAACAGGGCGCGGTGGTGTTGTCGCACACGAAGAAGCCATTGCTCGGGGCATTGTCGTTGGCTTGGTCGAGGTGAAGGAACTGGCCGACGTTGATGCCGGCGCTACCGACGTTCGCCAGCGTGATCTGATTTGCTCCCTGGGCGTACCCCGCCGTCCAGTCGGCATAGTTGGAGCCTCCCGGCAAGGCGCGCGCGTCGCCGCCCCATTCGTTGGTTCCGGCGAAGCAGATCGTCGCGTTCTGGTTGTTGCAGTAGGTGGTCGCAGTGAAGGTAAGCAGGGTCTTGTCGGCACCGGCGCCGCGCAGGGTGACGCCACTCTTCATCACGATGCCGGTGTCGGCGATCGCGTACGAGCCGGCGGCGAGCGAGACGACCTGGCCCGCGGGGCAGTTCTTGATGGCAGTGTTGATCTGCGCGCCCGTGGTCCCGGGATCGAGTGTCGCGCACACCGTCGTGCGGCTCGGAATTCCGCCCTGCACGCCCGCAAGCGTCCAGTCGATGGCGCGGGCCGGATCGAGGATGCCGCCCCAGAGCTGGCCGGCAGCACCGGAGGTATCACTCGCCGCAGCGGTGTCGGACGCACGTGCCGCATCCGCAGCCGCTGCGGCATCGGCGAGTGAGGTCGGCTCGGGGGGCGGGGTGAAGATCGCATCGGCGGGAGGCGGGGGTGTGTCGGTCGCCGAGTCCGCGGCCGGCGAGTCCGAGGTCACCGGCGAACGCGTATCCGCGACGGGCACGACGGCATCTTGGCCCGCGTCGGCGGTAAGCGGCGGCGTCGCGTGGTGGCTGGAGCCACAGCCGAGCAAGCAAACGGCAAGCAACAGTGCGACGGTGCGCATACGATACTCCTTCCCCCGCGGGATCACACCATGGTGGGTAGGCGGCGTCAAGCGGGGCCGAGGCGCGTCGCGTCCGCGCGTCAGACCGCGACTGCTGGACGATCGCGGCGATTACCGAGAGGCCCCCAGGGGCCTCGACGCAGTCGCCATGGTGCGCCCGGAGCCCGTCAATCCGCCAGGGGCGGCCATTGCACTCGCCGATCCGAGAACGGATACTTTCAGCATGGATTCTGGAACCGGCCGTCGCCGTTGGATGGGGTTGGTCCAACTCGCGATCGTATGCTTTGGTGTGGGCGGGCTGGCCCTGTTCAACTGCCGAGGGCAAGTTCTTCAGGTAGCCAATACTCCGACCGACGCCCGGGCGGCTGCGGAGGAGTCGGACACGCAGCGACCGGACGTGAGTGCACCCGATACCGAAATGCCTCCGGACGATAAAGGCCCGTCCGTTCTCGACTTGTCGAGCTCGCCCTGCTCTGGGGTGGGCGGCAACTACGGGGCCTGCAGCGCCGTTCTCGGCTGGGGGTTCGATGGAAAAGTCTGCCGTCAGTGGAGCGGCTGCGACTGTGCGCCCGACTGTGCGCGGTTGTATCCGACCGCGCTGGCATGTGCACAGGCATGTCGCATGCAAGGTGGCTGCAATTCGGAAGCGCTCGTCAGCCAGGGCATCGGGAGATTGGTACTCGGAGGCAGCTGCTACTGCCTGCTGGCCTGCGTCCCCGCGGGACTGGAAGGCGAGTTGGGACTCGATCTCCCAGATAGTTGCCCGGGGGGTGGCCCCTGCGGCGATGGGCGAAGTTGTCTGCTCAAGGTTCCAGCCGACGACAGCATCATCGACGAAGCACTCTGGGATCGCTACTGCACGGCCAGCCTGATTTCGGGTGTACGCCTCGAGTGCTCGGATTTGCTCCTTTAGGGCGATGGCCGTAGGTGGGCCGCAGGCAAGGCAAATGCAACTCGGCAGCACCCGTCAGGCGTGGCGTCGCAGCGCTTGCGATTGGCAGCAGCTGCGGCGGCTTGCTTGCCTCCGAGTGTGCGAGCGATCTCATTCCGAGGCCGGAAAGCACGGACGCGCATGCTCGCCTTGGCGATTCCCGGATATACTAGCCCCCATGCGGAGGTGGGTTGGCATTCCGTGCGCTATCGTTCTTGCTGGCGGAGCGGAAATCATCGGGAGCGGTTGCGGGAGATCCGCCGGTGTTTCCCGCAAGGATGCCGGAGCGGCGACCGATGTTGCGATTCTTTCCGGCGGGGTGGTCGGCACGGGAGGGGTGGCCAACTCCGGCGGTGTGGTGGACACTGACGTCGCCACAACGGCAGGCGGCTCCAGTGGCGCGGTGGACGCTGGTATCCTCACTGCGGTAGGCGGCGCGGGCGGCTCTGCGGCTGGAGGCTCGAATGGCACGGCCCTGGACGGCGCGGGTGCCGCCGGCACAACTTCGTCCAACGCGGGCGGTGCTGGTGGTGGCTCCTGGACTCGTCCCCTGGATGCCGATGTCCCCGATGCACCCGGCGGCGGCGGTGTGACCGGCAGCGGCGGTGCGTTCGGAACCGGCGGGGCGGGTGGCAGTGGCGGAGCGACCGGTGCTGGTGGCGCGACCGGTACGGGCGGGGGCACAAGCTCGGGCGGCTCGGGTGGCTCGACCTCGCCTGGAACCGGCCCCTGCGACATCTACGCGGCTGCGAACCCACCAACACCATGTGTCGCGGCGTACAGCATGATTCGGGCGCTCTCGAGCACGTATAGCGGGCCCCTCTACCAGGTCAGGAAAGATGAGCTCGAGCAAGAACACTGGCACAGGTGGCACGACCGCGGATATCGGGATGCTCGCGGAAGGGTTCGCCGACTCGGCTGCCCAGGACGCGTTCTGCAGCGGCACTACCTGTACCGTCTCGAAGCTCTATGACCAGTCCGGCAAGGGCAACGATTCCGTCGTGGCGAAGAAAGGCTGTTCCGCGGGAACTGCGTCTGAAGACGATTATGAGTCAAGCGCGACAAAACGTTCGCTGACCGTCAGCGGTCACAAGGTCTACGCACTCTACATGAATGCCCACGAGGGCTATCGGAACAACCAAACCAAGGGCATGCCAACCGGCACCGCCGCTCAGGGCATTTATGAGGTGGCAGATGGCAGGCATTCCGGCACCGGGTGTTGCTGGGACTTCGGCAATGCATCGACGGACAATTGCTACGGCAGCTCGCTGAATGCACTCTTCTTCGGAACCGACTCTTGGGGCACAGGCCAGGGCAGTGGTCCCTGGTTCAAGGGCGATTCCGGGGGCGGGCTTTGGCCCGATGACGCGGGAGTTTGGGCATGCGGAGCTAGCTGCAGCGACAACATTCCGTCCATGAACTTCGACTACGCCTTCGGCGTGCTTACGACCGAGCAAACGAAAGGCGCGATCAGGGTCGGCAACGCGCAATCCGGTGGTCTGTCGACCGCCTATGAGGGACAAGTCCTCGCCAAGTGGTCAATGGAGGGCGGCATCATCCTGGGCATCGGCGAAGACAACAGCAATTCGTCGTATGGAACCTTCTACGAAGGCGCCATTGCAGCCGGCCGGCCGGCGTATGCGACCGACGAGGCAGTCTTCAAGAACGTGCAGGTCGCAGGGTACGGGAAATAGCATCGTGGACGTCGTGGATGACCCCCATCGGGGCGCCCATCGATGCTCCAGATATCGATGCCGACCTACCTTGCGACATGGGACCTTGACGTCGGCGCGGGCACCTGGTCGCAGTAGCTACTGGCCGACGCCTGTGCCGGACATGAACTCGCTGGCCACCGCGGATTCGGCGGAACCTTGCACGGTCAGGACCGCCCATTGAGTTCCAGGTGACGTGGGCAGAAACTGGACTGCAGGTGTTGATTAGGCAATCCTCGATAGCGGACAAACCTGGTCGCGAACAACCGTGGCGGCCGACGCATGCGTGGGTAGTGTTGCCGCCGCCTGGTTGACAAAAACGCGTCTCTTGGGGCACTAACGAAGTAGAGGCTCATTTCACAGCCACCAGGAGGTTTCGCCATGGGGACGAAAGAGGTCCTATTTGGATTCACGCGTGGCGGCGGCTTCTTCTTGTCCGTCGTCGTGCTGGCTATTGGCGCCGTTGGGTGCTCCAGCAATTCTTCCGGTCTCACCGTGACCACCACTCAAACCAGCACCGCGACTCGAACCGCCAGCGCCACGGGCACGAATACGGGAACCGTGACGGTCACGATGACGGTCACGGCCACCAGCACATCGACCATCGCCTGCGGAGCTGCCGGCGAGGTCTGCTGCGCGAACCGAGCCTGTACGGCGCCGAGCATGGTGTGCACGGGAGGTGGCGGTGGGGACGGGGTATGCGCGGCCTGCGGTGGCCCGGGACAACCTTGCTGCTCGGTTGGTGCTTGCGGCGGTGGTGGATGTTGCGTGAACGATCTATGCGTGGGCTCGGGAGAAACCTGCTCCATCGGTGGAACTTGCACGAGCGGATCCTGCGGCGCATGCGGCGCTGGCGGTCAGCCCTGCTGCAGAGCTGGTGGTGGCGGTGGCGGCGGCAATGAAATGTGCACGGCCAGCGATATGGCCTGCAGAAACAGCACCTGCACGGCTTGCGGCGGCTTGGGCCAGGCTTGCTGTGCTGGCGACATCTGTACCGCAAGCGGCACGGGATGCAATCGCGGGACGTGCGGCGCTTGCGGAGGATCGGGTCAAGTCTGCTGCGGCGGCGAATGTTCGACCGGGTACTTGTGCTTGGTCAGCACCGCCACGACGGATGCGGGACCCAGGGTCGAGGAGCGCACTTGCCAGGCGTGCGGCGGCAGGTCGCAACCCTGCTGCAGTACCGGCGCGGTGGCCAACCGAACCTGTGCGAGTGGCTTGACTTGCACCGCGCCGGCGATGGGCGGTGGCGGCGAGGCGACCTGCCAGTAGCCCGTCGGTTCTAGGGGCGCCATTCCAGTCGATACACCGGCGAGTGTTGCCGACGCGGGCGAGGCTCCCGTCGGTGCGGGCCCAGACCCTCGATATCGGCAGCGACCAGCCATCCGGGACGAGTTGCAAGCGGGAAGGGATGTTAGGGTAGATGTTGCGATGTCTTTGCTTGATCTGCGCCAGTCATGTGGTGAGAGTCCGCGCATGGACTTCCAAGAGCTCATTCGTGTTCGCCGCAGCCTGCGCGGATACAAGGCAGATCCTGTCGATGAGGATGTTCTGTCGCGCGTGATCGGGGCCGGCCGAATCGCGCCCACCGCCGCCAACCTGCAACCCTTTCACGTCATCGTCGTGACCGACCTCGAGACCCGCGCCCGCATGAAGGACGTCTATGCGCGCGATTGGTTCTGCACCGCGCCCGTCATCCTCGTCGGCTGCGTGGAACCGGCCAAGGCGTGGCAGCGCGCCGACGGGTTCAATGCCGCCGAGCTCGACCTTGGCATCGTGATGGACCACATCATCCTGGCCGCCACCGAGGAGGGACTGGCAACCTGCTGGGTTTGTGCCTTCGACGAGGCCAAGGCCAAGGAACTCCTCGGCATTCCGCCGGAGGTGCGGGTGCTGGCCATGACTCCGCTAGGCTATCCCAGCGCGGCCCCGCGGCCGTTCGTGCGCAAGCCGCTGGAAGATCTTCGTGCATCGAGAACGCTGGTAGCAGAACCCGCACCTGTCACTGCCGAATCCGCAGCTGGCCATGGCCACGATCCTTGAGCGCGGGACCGAATGCAGCGGCACGCGGCTTGCTTTGCCATGGTTCGGCTAGCCCGGAGGCGGGCACCGAAACGCACCCGTACTGGAACATATGGCAAAGCAACCCAGGACAAGGCAGGCACGATCGGCGAGACCTCCTGCACCGGCGGATTAGCCGCAGGTGACCGGAAGGGGTTGGCGAAAGCGCGGGCCAGTGCTGAGCTACCGAGTTAAGAAATGCATTGGTTGAAATCCAAGAGACTCTGGATCGCGGTAGCCTTGGTCGTCGTCGCGGCTGGCACCACCCGCATCGTGCTCAAGCGCCGGTCCGCCGAACCTGCGGTTCAGTGGGAAGCCACGGCCGCCGACCGTGGCCGCATCGTCGCGCGGGTCACCGCTACCGGAACCCTTTCCGCGCTGGTCACGGTGCAGGTCGGCAGTCAGGTCTCGGGCTCCATTCAGAAGCTTTCCGCGGATTTCAACTCGCCGGTGAAGAAGGGCCAAGTTATCGCGAAGATCGATCCGCGGCTTGTTCCAGGCGGCGCTGGAGAACGCGCGCGCCAACTACGCCCAGGCCAAGGCAACCCTGGCCAAGGACGAGGTCCAGGCTCGTTTCAACCAGCGGCAGTCCAAGCGCCAGGGCAGCCTGGTCAAGGAAAAGCTCATCGCGCCTGCGGACTTCGACACGGCGGAATCGGCCGCGGGCACCGCGCTGGCCCAGGTAGAGGCCGACAAGGCCAATGTCCAGCAGGCTCGCGCCATCCTGCACCAAGCCCAGGTGAACCTGGCACTCACCAACATCGTGTCGCCCACCAACGGTGTCGTCATCTCGCGCAACGTCGACGTGGGGCAGACCGTGGCGGCATCGCTGTCCGCGCCGATCATTTTCGTCATCGCCGAGGACCTGCGCAAGATGCAGGTCGATACCAGCGTGGCCGAGGCCGACGTGGGCAAGTTGACCGCGGGCATGGATGCGACCTTCATGGTGGACGCCTACCCGGGCGAGCACTTCAAGGGCAAGGTGCGCCAAATCCGCAACGCGGCCCAGACCGTCCAGAACGTCGTCACCTACGACGCCGTCATCGATGTGGACAACACGGATCTCAAGCTGCGGCCAGGCATGACCGCCAACGTGAACTTCGTGTTCGCCAACCGCGAGAACGTGTTGCGTGTCCCCAACGCGGCCCTGCGCTTTCGCCCCAGCAGCGAGGTCTTGGCGGCTCTGAAGCTGGAAGCGGCCAAAGGGAAACCCGCCGCGAAGGACGGAGCACCGTCCGCAAGTGGCGTGGCGAATGCGGCTTCCGGTTCCCCCGGTTCGAAGACAGCGTCGGGCGGAGGTGGCCGGCAGCGTCCCGGCGCCGGTGGTGCCTCCCCGGTACGGCCCGCCAGCGAGCTGGATCGCAAGTCGATCTGGGTGCTCGGCGGCGGCGCGCCTCGCCAGGTGACCATCAAGGTCGGCACCACCGACGGCAGCAAGACCGAGGTGCTCGAAGGGCCTCTGGCAGTTGGGGACTTGGTCGTCACCGATGCCACGGTCACCGGCAACTCCAGTTCTTCCATGGGCCTGTTGCCGGGCGGCTCGCGTCCGCACGGCGGGGGACGAGCATTCTAGGACGGTGATGGCGACACCGCTCATCGAGGTCGATCACGTCTCCAAGGTCTATCGCATGGGAGATGTCGAAGTACAGGCGCTGCGCGACGTCTCGCTGGCTATCGACGACGGTGAGTCCGTCGCGGTGATGGGACCGTCGGGTTCCGGGAAATCCACGCTCATGAACATCCTGGGTTGCCTGGATCGGCCCACCTCGGGCACCTATCACTTGGTTGGGGAGGAGGTCTCGAAACTGGACCGCAACGCCCTGGCCCGATTGCGCAACCGCACCCTGGGATTCGTGTTCCAAAGCTTCAATCTGCTGGCACGCACGAGTGCGATCGAAAACGTGGAGCTACCGCTGGTCTATGCGGGCATTTCGGGCCGGGAACGCCATCGGCGCGCCCGCGAGGCGCTTGGAGCGCGTCGGTCTCGCCGATCGCATGCACCATCATCCCAACCAGATGTCGGGCGGGCAACAACAGCGGGTCGCCGTGGCGCGCGCCCTGGTCACCCGTCCGCGCTTGATCGTCGCCGACGAGCCCACCGGCAACCTGGATTCGCGCACCAGCGTCGAGATCATGGCCTTGTTCCAAGAGCTCGGCCGCGGCGGCATCACCCTCCTGCTCGTGACCCACGAGCCGGACATCGCACGCTATGCCTCGCGGGTGGTGGTCATGCGCGATGGCCTGGTGCGGACCGACCGGCGCCAGACACCCTTGCTGGCCGATGTGGCCGCGGCGGCGGCCCAGGCGGCAGCGGCGGGGATCCCATGAATCCGTTGCAAGTTCTGCGCGTCGCCATCCGGGCTCTGCTGCGCAACAAGCTGCGCTCGTTCCTCACGACTCTGGGCGTGATCATCGGCGTGTCCGCGGTGATCGCCATGGTCGCCATCGGAGAAGGCGCCAAGGCGCAGGTCGCCGATGCCTTTGCCTCGATGGGGTCCAACATTCTCATCGTGCTTTCGGGGAGCACGACCTCGGGCGGCGCCCACGGCGGCTTCGGCAGCCTGCCGACCTTGACCTGGGACGATCTCAAGATGATTCGCAGCCAGGCCAGCGCGGTTCGCTACGCAACCCCTGCGCTTCGCAACAACGCCTCGGTCATCAGCGAAGACCAGAACTGGGGAACCACCATCAACGGGGTGTCGCCCGATTATTTCCTGATTCGAGATTGGCCGATCGCGAGCGGAAGCTCCATCAACCAGTCGGATATCGAGGGTGGCACCAAGGTCGTGGTGCTGGGCCGGACCGTGGTGGACAAGCTCTACGGCGAGAGCGCCGATCCCGTCGGCCAGACCGTGCGGATCAAGAACTTTCCCTTTCAAGTGATCGGCGTGCTTGCGCGCAAGGGCCAATCGCCCATGGGCCAAGACTACGACGATGCCGTGTACATTCCCTACACGACCTTTCTGGCCAAGATCCAGGGTGGGCTGCAGAAGTTCATTCCCGGAATCATCATGGTGGGTGCGACGAGCAGTGAAGACACGGAGCGCGCGGAAAAGCAGATCGCCAACCTGCTGCGCGACCGCCACCACATCCCCATCGGAGGCGAGGATGACTTTTCCGTGCGCAATCTCACCGAAATGGCCAGCGCGCGACAGGAGGGCATCAAAACGCTCACCACGCTTCTGGCCAGTATCGCGGCCGTGTCGTTGCTGGTGGGAGGCATCGGTATCATGAACATCATGCTGGTGAGCGTGACCGAGCGGACCCGCGAGATCGGCATCCGCATGGCGGTGGGCGCGCGCCCGCGCGATGTCCTGGCGCAATTTCTGGTCGAAGCGCTCACCCTGTCGTTCTTCGGCGGAGTCATCGGGGTCTTGTTGGGATTGATTGCGGCGAACCGCTTGGCCACCAATTTCGGTTGGCCCGTTCTCATACAGCCCGACGTCATCGCCATCGCGGTTGGTTTCTCCGGTCTGGTTGGCGTGGTGTTCGGGCTCTACCCGGCCCAGAAGGCCGCGCGGCTCGATCCCATCGACGCCTTGAGGTTCGAATGAAGCGACTTTGCTGCCTTGTCTTGTGCTGCGTGGTCGCGGGCCAGGCGCGTGCCGCCGAACCGGAAAAGCGCGTACTCACCCTCGACGAGGCCCTGCGCTTGGCGCGCGTCAATCACCCCCAGTTGCACGCCTCCCACGCGCAAACGGAAGCTTCGCAAGCCAGAGTCAGCGAGGCCAAGGCGCCGCTCTTGCCGCAGGTGAACGGCAATGCCTCTTACCAGCGCACGACCACCAATTATGCCGCGCAGCCCGGCGCCTTACCCAAGAACCTGGTGACGACCTCGACGTCAACCTCGACGTCGACCTCGACGTCCCAGCCATCCTCTTCGTCGAGCTGGGACACCAGCCCGTACTACAGGGCGGGCATCACCGCCAGCGAGCTGATCTACGATTTCGGTCAGACGACCGGAAGGTTGGACGCGGCGAAGTCGACGCTTCGGTCGCAGGAGGAGAACGAACGGAACTCCGAAGTGCAGGTGGCGTTCAATCTGCGCTCCGCGTACTTCGCTGCCGCGGCCGCGCGGGCGCTGGTAAAGGTCGCGGAAGATACGCTGCGAAATCAAGAGGCGCATCTGAAGCAGATCCAGGGTTTCGTCGAAGCGGGTACGCACCCGGAAATCGATTTGGCGCAGGCTCGTACGGATCGCGCCAACGCCAAGGTGCAGTTGATCAATTCGCAAGTCGCCTACGATACCGACAGGGCGTTGCTCAACCAGGCCATGGGCGTGGAGAGCGGCACCGAATACGAAGTGACCGATCCTCCTGCCGAGCAGGTACCGGGGGAAGACGGCAGCATCGATGCCCTCTTGCCGATTGCCCTCAAGGCGCGCCCCGACTTGCTAGCGCTGGCCCGCCAGATCGAGTCCCAGGAACTGACCACCAAGAGCATCAAGGGAGGCTATGCGCCGTCGCTCGGAATCAGCACCAGTCTTACCGACGTCGGGTCCGATGTCGGAAACCTCACTTGGAACTGGAACGCGATTCTTTCCCTCAACTGGCCGATCTTCGGCGGTGGCATCACCGACGCGCAGTTGCGCGAGGCGCGCGCCAACACGTCCGCCCTGCGCGCCCAGTACGATTTGCAGCGCCAACAGGTTCGGGTAGACGTCGAACAAGCGCGCCTCGGTGTGCACGCCGCCAAGGCTGCCATCGACGCTGCCCACGAAGCCGCCGTCAACGCGCGCGTTCGGCTGGGACTGGCGGAAGGGCGCTACCAGGCCGGCATCGGCAGCGTCATCGAGCTCGGAGATTCGCAAGTGGCGCTGACCACCGCGGCCGGCCAGGAGGTCCAGGCGACTTTCAACCTGGCCATCGCGCGCGCCAAGCTCCTTCAGGCGCTCGGCCAGTCCTGACAATCCGACTGTTTGGGTCGGAACGGACAACATCCTCGCCAACCCATCGTCAACGGGCGCAAGTCGTGGCAGAAGAGCAGCCATGTCAAGCCTCCAAGTCCTCTCGAAACCCGCGGCCATGAGTGCCTGGACCGAGGCGGCGCGGGCGCGCGGCGAGCGCGTCGCCTTCGTTCCCACCATGGGCGCCCTGCACGCGGGCCATGTCTCCTTGCTGTCGGCCGCGCGCCGGCTTGCCGATCGCGTCGTGCTGTCGATCTTCGTCAATCCCACGCAATTCGGTCCCACCGAAGATCTGGCGCGCTACCCGCGCGACCTCGACGGCGATCTCGCCAAGGCAGCGGGCGTCGCCACCGACGTGGCCTTCGTGCCGGAGGCCAAGGACATGTACCCGCCGGACGCCCAGACCTTCATCGAGGTGCGCGAGGTCGCGCAAGGGCTGTGCGGCGAGCGGCGCCCCGGACATTTCGTGGGCGTGGCCACCGTGGTGTGCAAGCTCTTCAACATCGTGCGACCGCACATCGCGGTCTTCGGCGAGAAGGACTTTCAGCAGCTGGCCGTGATCCGCCGCATGGTCTTGGATCTGAACATGCCGGTCGAGATCGCGGGACAACCCACGGTGCGCGAGCCCGACGGCTTGGCCATGTCGTCGCGCAATGCCTACCTTTCACCGGCGGAGCGCACGCGGGCCCTCGCAATTTCGCAGGGGCTCACGGCCGCACGGGAGCGTTTCACCGCAGGCGAGCGCGATGCACGCGCGCTGGCAGCGGCCGCCCGCAACATCATGAAGGGTGGGGTGGACCGGATCGACTATGTCGAGATCCGCGACGCCGATTCGCTTCGCCCGGTCGAGCGCCTGGAGAAGCCGGCCGTGCTGCTCGCCGCAGCTTACGTAGGCGCAACGCGGCTCATCGATAATGTTCGCCTCGGGTGAAATTCGACCCCCCGTGGGTTGACTTGCCGGAATTCGTGCATAGATTGGCGCCCTACCATTGGCAGTCACCCCGCGAGAGTGCTGACGGGCTTTGCCCAACGGCACTCATCGCGGCACTTGGACGGTTGCCGAATACGACAAGCAAGACCCAAAAGGGAGGCCAAATCCGATGAAAGTTCGCCCACTGCATGATCGCATCCTGGTTCGCCGCGTCGCCGAGGAAGAAAAGACGAAGGGCGGCATCATCATTCCCGACACTGCCAAGGAAAAGCCCGCCGAAGGCGAAGTCATCGCGGTCGGCGCTGGCAAGCCGAACGACAAGGGCCAGGTCCGCGCCCTCGAGGTCAAGAAAGGGGATCGCGTCCTCTTCGGCAAGTACAGCGGCAACGAGATCAAGATCGACGGCATCGAGCACATCATCCTGCGCGAGGAAGAAGTGCTGGGCGTGATCGAAAAGTAACCATTCACCCGACGAAAGACATCAAGGAGATTCCACTATGGCTGCCAAGGACATTCTTTTTAGCGAACAAGGCCGATCCCAGATTCTGATCGGCGTGAACACTCTCGCCGACGCGGTGAAGGCCACGCTCGGTCCACGCGGGCGCAACGTCGTGATCGAAAAGTCGTGGGGCGCGCCCACGGTGACCAAGGACGGCGTGACCGTGGCCAAGGAGATCGAGCTGGAAGACAAGTTCCAGAATCTCGGCGCCCAGATGGTGCGCGAGGTCGCCTCGAAGACCTCGGACGTGGCCGGCGACGGCACCACTACCGCGACCGTGCTGGCGCAGGCCATCTTCCGCGAGGGCGCCAAGATGGTGGCCGCGGGCCACAGCCCGATGGAGCTCAAGCGCGGCATCGATCTGGCGGTCGGTAAGATCGTCGAGGCGCTCAAGAAACAGTCCAAGGCGACCAAGGGCCAGAAGGACATCGCCCAGGTCGGCACCATCAGCGCCAACGGTGACGAGTTCATCGGCAAGCTGATCGCCGAGGCCATGGAAAAGGTGGGCAAGGAAGGCGTCATCACCATCGAGGAAGCCAAGTCGATGGACACCACGCTCGACGTGGTCGAGGGCATGCAGTTCGATCGCGGCTACCTTTCGCCCTACTTCGTGACCGACGCCGAGCGCATGGAAGTCAAGCTCGACGATCCCTACATCCTCATCTTCGAGAAGAAGCTGTCCAACATGAAGGACCTCTTGCCTTTGCTGGAGCAGGTCGCGCGTTCGGGCAAGCCTCTGCTCATCGTCGCCGAGGAGGTCGAGGGCGAGGCCTTGGCCACCCTGGTGGTGAACAAGCTGCGCGGCACCTTGCAGGTGTGCGCGGTCAAGGCGCCGGGCTTCGGCGACCGCCGCAAGGAGATGCTCAAGGATCTGGCCATCCTCACCGGCGGCCAGGCCATTACCGAGGATCTCGGTCTCAAGCTCGAGAACGTGACGGTCAAGGATCTGGGCCGCGCCAAGCACGTCAGCATCGACAAGGACAACACCACGGTGGTCGATGGCGCGGGCAAGAAGGTCGACATCGAGGCGCGTGTGAAGCAGATGCGCGCCCAGATCGAGGACACCAAGTCGGACTACGACCGCGAGAAGCTGCAAGAGCGGCTGGCCAAGCTGGTCGGCGGCGTGGCTGTCATCAAGGTCGGCGCGTACACCGAGACCGAGATGAAGGAGAAGAAGGCGCGTGTCGAAGACGCCCTGCACGCGACCCGTGCGGCGGTCGAGGAAGGCATCGTGCCAGGTGGCGGCGTGGCGCTCATCCGCGCCGTGGCGAGCATCGACAAGATGGAGAACCTTTCCGACGAGCAGGCCGTGGGCGTGGCCATCATCAAGCGCGCCTGTGAAGAGCCATGTCGCCAGATCGCGGCGAACGCGGGGCAGGAAGGCTCCATCGTCGTGCAGCGGGTGCGCGAGGGCAAGGCCGGTTTCGGCTACAACGCCCAGAGCGACACCTTCGAGGATCTGTTCGAGGCTGGCGTCATCGACCCGACCAAGGTCGTGCGCTCGGCGCTACAGAACGCCGCATCCGTCGCTTCCCTCCTCATCACCACCGAGGCCATGGTGGTCGAAAGGCCGAAGGACGAGAAGCCGATGGGCGGCGGTGGTGGCGGTGGCATGGGCGGCATGGGCGGGATGGGCGGCATGGGTGGCATGGGCGGCATGATGTAAAAGGGGGCGCCCCTCACCCACGCTTCGCCGCGCTTCGGGCGTCGGCCTCTCCCCTTCGAGCGGGCGCTCAGCGGGGAAAGGCGGAGAGGCGAATCCACGACCTCTCACGCGGGGCACACAGCCGGCGCGGTCGCTGGCGCCGGGGGACGCGCGAGGTTAGTCTGGCCTTCCTATGACGGAACGACTGGATTGCGCGGTCATCGGCGGCGGGGTGGTGGGGCTCGCCATCGCCCGCAAGCTCGCCCTGCTCGGCAGGCAGGTCGTTCTCTTCGAGGCCGAGCGGGCTACGGGTCTGCACACCAGCTCGCGCAACTCCGAGGTTCTGCACGCGGGAATCTACTATCCGACCGGATTGCTCAAGGCGCGACTATGCGTCGAGGGGCGGCGGTTGCTCGAAGGCTACTGCACGGATCGGGGTATTGCCTGGAGGCGCATCGGCAAGATCGTCGTCGCGGCCAGCGACGCGGAAGTACAGACACTGGCCCGACACAAGGACCAGGGTCATCGCAACGGCCTCGACGACCTAGCCTGGCTCGAAGCCGAGCAGGTACGCGCCCTCGAACCTTCCGTGGTATGCGCGCGCGCTCTGCTTTCGCCCTCGACCGGGCTCATCGACAGCCACGGTCTGATGCGGGCACTGGTCGCCGAGGCCCGCGATGCCGGCGCCGATCTCGTACTCGCAAGCCCGGTGGCCGGCGGCGAGATCGCGGACGACGGCGTCGACCTGGACATCGGCGGCCGCGAGCCGGGCCGGTTCCGCTTTCGCACGGTCGTGAACGCAGCGGGCTTCTCCGCGCCGGCCGTCGCGCGCTCGCTTGACGGCCTGGATGGAAAGAGCGTCCCCAGGGCCTACTTCGCGAAGGGGCACTATTTCACCGTGTCCGGAGCGTCGCCGTTTTCGCACCTCATCTATCCCCTCCCCGGATCCGACGGGCTCGGCATCCATGTCGCGCTGGATCTCGCCGGCAGTCTGCGCTTCGGACCGGACGCATCCTGGGTGGATGCGGTCGATTACAGCTTCGACGAAAGTCGGGCCGAGGCATTCTACCGCGCGATCCGCCGCTACTATCCAGGTTTGGCCGACGGCGCGCTGGCGCCGGGATTCGTGGGCGTGCGATCCAAGCTGGGGCCGGCCGGATTCTGGCTTCGCCGACTTCCTCTTGCAGGGTCGCGAAGCACACGGCGTGACGGGATTGCTCAATCTCTTCGGCATCGACTCGCCCGGCCTTACTTCGTGCCTGGCCATCGCAGACGAAGTGGCGGGCCGCCTGGAATAGCCGTAATCCGTGGCGTCCATGCGAGCCTCGGGTTAGGAATGCGAGCCATGAAGAGACCCTCGTATGTGGTCCGCAATCTCTCGCTCTCCCTGCTGTGCGCCTCGGCGATTTCCGGTTGCGCCGGCACTTCGCCGGGAAAGACCGCGTCGCCCAGGGTCGCCGAAGCTGCGAACCTGCCCGCGAAGTACGGCAGGCTCCAGGTGGCAAAGGGCCGTCTGCGCGACAGCGCGGGCAAACCAGTGCAATTGCGAGGCATGAGCACGATGGGGCTGCAATGGTACGGCGAGATCGTCAACGACAAGGCCTTCGCGGCGCTGGCCAGGGATTGGAAGGCCGACGTCGTTCGCCTGGCTCTCTACGTGGGCGAGGGCGGCTATGCCGCGCATCCCGGCCTCGAGAAACTGGTCTTCGCCGGCATCGATCTGGCGGTCAAGTACGGCATGTACGCCATCGTCGACTGGCACGTCCTGACGCCGGGGGATCCCAACGACCCCGTCTACGCCGGCGCGCCAGCCTTCTTCGACGAGGTGTCGCGGAAATACGCCAAGGTCCCGAACGTCCTCTACGAAATCATGAACGAGCCCAACGGTCAGGTGAGCTGGGCCGGGCGGCTCAAGCCCTACGCCGAGAAGATGGTCGCCACGATTCGCGCCAACGACCCGAGCAACATCATCCTCATCGGCTCGGGCACGTGGAGCCAGGATGTGGACGTCGCCGCGGCCGATCCGGTGCGAGGCAACAACCTCGCGTACACCTTTCACTTCTATGCCGGCAGTCACGGCGAGGCCTTGCGCCACAAGGTCGAGGTTGCTCTCGATCGCGGCGTGGCCGTGTTCTGCTCCGAGTGGGGAACCAGCGAGGCCTCTGGCACGGGCGGGCCTTACTTATCCGCCGCGGAGGAGTGGCTGGCTTTCCTGGACCGCCACGGTATCGGCTGGACCAACTGGTCGCTTTGCGACAAGAGCGAATCCTCGGCGGCGCTCAAAAGCCTGTCCGAGGCCATGCAGGAGGGAAAGACCGCGTTCGCCGATCGCGAATCGCTGCTGGTTCCCGCCACGATGGGCCCCGAAGGCTACCCTATCTGGGGTCCGGACGAGCTGTCCGCCAGCGGCGCCTTCGTTCGTGCCAAGCTGCGGACGCCAGCGACCCCGGTCCGCGCCGGCGCTCGAAGCGCTCAGCGGCGCGACCGGTCCAGCAACTCGCGCGACATGAGGTACAGAAACTGGGCATTGGTCGTCAAATAGCGCTTCCAGAGACGTCTCGGTTCTTGGGCGAGCCGAAACACCCATTCGAGACCCGCACGCTGCATTAGCCCCGGCGCGCGCGACCGCAAGCCGGCCAGGACGTCGAAGGAGCCACCGACGCCGATGGCGAAGGTAACACCCAAGCGGTCCCAATACTGTTCGATGAAGTACTCCTGGCGCGGAACACCCATCGCGGTTACCAAGATCCGGGCGCCGCTCTCCGCAACGGCGCGGGCGCGTGTCTCGGCCTCCCCGTCTGAAAAGTAGCCGTCTTCCACGCCTGAAAGAATCAAGCCTGGGTAGCGCTCCTGGAGCCGGGCAGCGACCTTGTCGACCACGGCCTTCTTGGCCCCGAGAAGATACACGCCAAAGCCCTCGCGCGCGGCCAATTCGCACACCCGACCCACGAGATCGATACCAGCGACCCGTTCGGGGAGTGGACATCCCAGCGAACGGGAGCTCCAGACGAGTGGCTCTCCGTCCGCCACCACGATAGCGGCGTTTTCGACGAATCGCTGCAGCCGCGGATCCGCGCGCATCATCATCAAGATCGCGACGTTGACGGTGCACATATAGCCACGTTCCGCGGCGTGAAGGCGGTGGCCTATCAAATCCACGGTTTGATCGAGGGTGAGTGGATCGAACGCTACGTTCAATAGGCGTACGGTCTTCATTCCATCCAATCCTCGGTGAGCAACATGGCATCGACAAAAAACTTGGTCGGCCAGTTCGGAAAGGTGAAGCGGGAGTATGCGCCCCAAACCGGCTGCGACCCTTTGATGGCGCCCCGGATATTCGCGTTGGTGGTTTCGATGTCCTGCCAGCTCATGACATAGTGGAGCGCTGTCTTGGCCGAGCGTCGAAACGGCTCGTCGCCGCCCAGTTGGTAAAGCCTCGCCCAGTTGATCGCCATCTGGCAGTTGCCAGTCAGGCAGCAGTACGTGGCCCGTGCGTGGCCATGCTCGTCCAGCATCCCGGCCAAAAAGCCGTTGCCCTCAACCAGCTGCCGCGTTACGGCACGAGCGCTGTTCTCTGCGGCCTTGGTGTACCTATCGTCATGAATCAGCAGACCTGATTCGAGAAGGCCTCGGATGGCGTAGGCAATGGTATGCGTGAATGGCGCTACGCCGACCTCGAAGGCATTCTGATCGAAATATCCGTTGCGTTCTTGCGATAGAGCCCAATCAAGGTTCGCTCTTGCCACCGCTTCGCGCCGCGGAGACGGTTTGTGACAGTGCAGACGCAAGAGCGCCCAGGCAGTCCTGGTGTTGTAGACGTGCGGTATGCCGTTGTGTGTGTGTCGGGTCCAACGCCCTTCGCCGTCGGCCACGGAAGTGAGCCAGTCCGCAGCTCTCTCTGCGGCATTCAGGAATTCCGAGTCGCCCGTCTCCTCAAAGCCGCGCACAAGTCCGTGCAGCACCTGCCCGGTATCGAATACGATGCCTCGGGACTCTGCGTAGGCCGGATTCGAGATCGAGCCGTCGGGGTTTTGGACCCGACCCAGCCAGTGGCAAATGCGGATGGCCCGATCCCGGAGATCCGCGCGCCCGAGTTCCTTGGCCACGTCGAAGAAAGTCTCGGCGATGTAGCCCGACGTCTCGCGATAGGGTGGGCGCCAACCGCCACGCAAGGAGTAGCCGTAGCTTACACCGCCATCCACGCCCTTGTCGTGGGCACGAGACAACCACTCGACCGCCGCCTGGATGTGGGCTCTCGGAGATTGTAGTGGATGACAAGGACCGAGCAGGTCTCGCTTGAGTATCGAAGCGAAGGTCAGAATGGGGAGTTCCACAGTAGTTCCAGTATGAGGCGTTCTTATCAGGGAATGGACTAATCGGGGAATGGCATGCCAAAGTCCGGCTTGTCGCGCTGTCCGCTGACCCAACGATAGATCTCCAACATTTGGCGTGCCTTCGCCTCCCAAGTGAAGTACTTGAGCACACGTTGCCGAGCCCGTTGCCCCATGGCGCGAATCCCACTCGTATCCTCTGCCAGTGCACTGATGGCCGTGCGGAAGCCGAGCACGAGCTGGTCACGTGTGCCCATGGCTACGCGGATGCCGGTGCCCTGGGTGACGAGCTCCGCGGGACCGCCGTAGTCGGCGACCACTGGCAGCAATCCCAGTGCCATGGCCTCGAGTACGACACCGCCCCCGAACTCACGAATACTCGGAAAAGCAAGGACGTCAGACTGAAGCAGTCGCTCCTGCATGTTGACATGATCGACCCAACCGTCGAGCTTGACGCCCGTGGCGACACCCTCCTGCGCCACCATCTTCTTCAGATCCGCCATCTGAACGCCGTCTCCGATGATATCGACGACGACCTTCTTGGCGCGGACCAGGGGGGCCGCGGCCTCGATCAGCATGTCGGCTCCCTTGTAGGGCACCAATCGTCCTACGAACGCAAGGTGCAAGGGGGGGCGCACGGGAGCTTCGAGGCTTCGTCCGAATCGCTTGGGATCGACTCCGTTCTCCGGCACGTAGACACACCGATCGTGGTAGGCGGGCGCCATTTGCTTCCACGTGTCTCTGGAGCCGATGACGATGGCCGCGGCCTTCTTCCTTGTGCTTCTGTAAAACGGGAGCAGCTTGTACGCGTCGCGGGCGTAAGCCAGGTATTCTCCCTCGGCGCGTAGCTGGCGATGGAAACCGGGGGGCCAGGGTACCCCGCCATTGATGGGGCCCCAGACAAACGGCACACCTGCCCCTTGGCAAGCGCCGACGATGACACTGGGCACGGTCGGACTGAGGGACGTAACTCTGTGTACGACGTCCCACTGTCTCGCCTGTATTTCTTTTCCAAAGAGCTTCCAGGTTTGGTACTCGAAGTAGGCCTGAGGTATTGAAGCCAGCGCGGTGCTGAACGTCCATCCCAGACCGGTCGCCTTGCGAACGGCTTCATCAAGTCGACAAAGCGGACCTGCGATGGCTTCGGTGTCGAGGGCCGTGAAATCCACACCCTCCCGCCAGCCTTCGCGCAGAAAAGCTTCGCGGTTGCGGAGCTGTGTCACCACGTGTGCTTCGATGTCAGTCAGCCGGTGGAGGGCCTCGCAGTGAAACCAACCCACGAGCGGCACGCTGAACCAATCCGGGTTGCACGACTCGGCGAGAACGAGGATGCGCATCTTCCTCATGGGCGTGCTCCGATCACACTCGCACCCTACGGAGCCCCTGAAGGTACCCGGCGCGCATTTGGGTCCAAGAGTAGGTCGGCAACCCGGTCGCCAGTCTTCCCGTCACCGAACGGATTCATCCAGTCACGAGGCTGCCGTAACATCTTGTCCACCGCCGCATCGAGAACGGCGGGGCTTGTCGAGTCGCATAGGAGGTTCGCTCCGACATGGACCGTCTCTGGGCGCTCCGTATTGGGACGGAGAGTTACGCAGGGTACTCGTAGTGTACAGGCTTCTTCCTGAACGCCTCCAGAATCGGTGAGCGTCAGTCGAGCCTCGGAGAGCAAGCGCAAAAAGTCCAGGTATCCGACAGGATCCGTCAGCACGAACGGAGGCTCTGAGAACTGGTTTCGCTCGGGCATACGGGCGATCATGGCGCGCGTGCGTGGATGGGCCGGAAACACGAGTAGGAGACCGTGGCGTGCGGCAACTCCACCAAGAGCGCGCAAGACGGCGCGCAATCGATCCTCGGAGTCGACATTGGAGGGGCGGTGAAGTGTCACCAGCGCATAGGGCGTTCCCGGCAATCCAAGTCGCTGCATCACCGTGGAACGCTGGCGCGCGCGCTCGGCGTTGTTGAGGGCTGCATCCACGACGGTATTGCCCACCACGTGGACACCGCGCACGATGCCCTCCAATCGCAACCGTTCGCGCTGAATCTCGGTGGGGCACAGATGCATCGCGGCCAGGCGCCCTGCCAGGATCCGATTGGCTTCCTCCGGCATGTCCCAGTCGTCGCTCCGTAGACCAGCTTCGAGGTGCGCGATAGGGAGCCCCAACTTGTGTGCGGCAAGCGCACCACCCAAGACGCTGTTGGTATCGCCCTGTACGAGGACCCACCTTGGCTGCAGCTTGGCGAGAACTTCTGCCGCGCGAATGACGATCGTGCCGAGCTGTTGCGGCGCAGGCATCGATCCGACTTCGAGGTTGGCATAGGTCTTGGGTAGCCCGAGCTCTTCGAAGAAGACCTCGTCGAGCTGGTAGGAATAGTGCTGACCGGTGTGAACGATAGCAAGAGGCGCCCCTCGACGTATCACCGCTTCGACCACTGGCGCGACCTTGATGATCTCCGGGCGGGTTCCGACGACGAACGCGATCATCGATCGCTTCCTCTGACGCTAGGGTACTTCATGATGTTAGATGGCGCTCCTAGGTTACACTGGCACGAGCGGGTGCGCAGAAATCTAGACGATAAATCGTGAGATTGATCGGATCTTCACCCGTCCTTCGCCACCCTGTCAGCGCGCCAGAGGGCCGTGGCCCAAGCCTGCCAGGTGCATGATCAGGGTCAGAACCGTAGCGAGAGCGATGTACATCCAAAATGCGCCGCGATCGCCCCTTGCCGGGGCCTTGCCCGTGACGGCGCGCAGGGATCCTGCGATGGCGATAATGAAGAAGAGGCCATCGCCTGCCAGCAAGGCGAGCACCCACAAGACCGCGGAGGCATAACCGCGCTCGCGCCGGTCGAGCGCGTTCCACGCGCGCCCGCCGTCGAGCTGCCAGACCGGCAAGAGGTTGAACAGGTTGATCCACGCGCCGACCGTGGCGATGGCGATCCACGCCGGCCACGACTGGGTCCAGCCGACCACCAAGAACCCGATGGCCGCCGCCATGCCCCAAAGCGGCCCCGCCAGGCCGACGCGGGCATCCTGGGCGGGCGATTTCGGCGACTGGCGTAACCGCACGAAAGCCCCGACGCCCGGGATGAACATGGGCGCGCTGGCGGCAATCCCGTAGCGCTTGAGCCAGGCCACATGGCCCATTTCGTGGATGTAGATCGATACCACGAGCCCGGCGGCGAATTTCCAGCCCCAGGCGGCCACATAGACCCCGAGGGCCACGGCCATGGAAAGGAAGGTCTTGGCTTTGAGGAGTCCCAGCAGCAGCAGCTTGCCCTTGCCAAGCAGGAATAGTAGCGCCCATTTGAACTTCAGCAGCAACACGCCGATTGCGCCCAGGCCGATGAGCAAGCCGGACTTCTTCTTCGCGCCGGTCTTGGCCGGGGTCGTCTTGGAGGCGTCCTGCTTGGAGGTGCCAGAGGCTTGCGCGAGATGTTCTCGGGTCTCGGCCAGCATCTGAGAGAGACTCTGGTACTGGACCGAACCCGGCGGCAGCAGCGCGATCATGGCTTCCCAAGTCTGCGCGACTCCTTCCATGTCGCCGGCGTGTTCCGCCTGCTCGGCCGTGGCGGCAAGTTCCTTCAGCCGTGCACTGTGGACCAGGGCGTGGCAGGAAGGGCATGCCAGGAACGACGAGGGCAACTCGGCTCCGCACCGACGGCAGGTCGGGCGGGCCGCGGCGGCGCTGGGTGACTCGGGCCCGGTCACGGCGATCCAGGCCCGACGGCCTCGGGTAGCGGGGCCGGAGCGAAGTGGAACGGACCGCTGACCACCACGCGGCGGTTGTATTTCCACGCCTCGTACAGGCCGATGGCGATGATGATGAGCCCCATGATGTTGCTGGCGCCGGCCAGGAAGGGCGCCGCCAGGGCCAGTCCCCAGACCAGTCCGAGGAAGGCAAGGATGGCGACCGGCGCGGGCAGACGGGAAGGTCGCGCGTGTGCGTCCGTCTTGCCGTTGTCTCGATTTCTCTCGGCCGTTTCGTCGCCGGCCGCCGGGGCGGCAACCGACGGCGGATCCTTCGCCGTCTGCGTGGTGGTCTCGTGGGTCTTGTCTCCGGCGCTTTGGACGATGCCCCTCAAGATGATTGGGACGTAGCTCGTCGTGATGGACATGTACGTCAGGACCATCGCCAGGGTCTGGTATTTCCAGCCGCCTTGGCCGCGCGAGCCCTTGCGCACGGCGATTCCAACCCCCACGCCCACGACGATGGCGATGATGCCCAGCTCGTAGCCGGTCAACCAAATGATGAGCGACCACACGAGGGTCCCCGCGGCGCCAACCAGCGCACCGAAAAGCAGCGCGCGCAAAAAGACCAGCTTGTCGGGCACGTCGCCGACGATCTGATTGCGACATCGCGTGCAGACGACCTGAGCGCGAATCTCGTAGTACTCGCTTGCGATAGGCTGCTTGCACCCCACGCAGGTCTTCGTGGCCATGGGCTCCGCGTACGTGGCCTTGTCGAAGTCCAGCGCCGCTGTGCTCACCGGTGATGACGGAGCTTGCGGCTCGGTGCCAGGCGCGGACACGGGGGCGGGAGGATCGGTTTCGTCCCTCATGACGTCATTGTAAGCGCAGGGCGGCGCGGCGGTCAAAGCGAGCAGGGACGCGACCCATCGATTCGCGATCTCTGTTATGCTGATCCCAGCAAAGGAGTGCGCCATGAGCGAGAACCTTGGCCTCGGGACCGGCTGGCTGTTCGTTCCGGCCGCGCGTGGTTGCGCCATCGCTGCCGCTGTGCTTCTGTGTGGGTGCGGTGGTCCGGGGGGGGTGCCAGGGACCGTGGTCCCCATTCTACCGGGCGATCCCGGCAATCCCGACGGCCAATGTCCCATCCCACCCGAGGCGATGCTCGAGGACGTGTCGAATCCCACCACGGTGGTGGGCAAGGGGACGCCCGGGAGCTGCACCGCCGACGCCTTTATCGCCGCCGTGGCGGCGGGTGGCATCATCATCTTCGACTGTGGACCCGATGAAGCGACCATCACCCTGAGCAAACCCGCCAAGGTCTTCAACGACAAGGGGCCGAAGATCGTCATCGACGGCGGTGGCAAGGTGATCCTGAGTGGCGGCGGCACCACGCGCATCCTCTACATGAACACGTGCGACCAGAATCAGGTCTGGACCAGCAGCCACTGCGACGATCAAGAGACTCCCCAGCTCACGGTACAGAACCTGACCTTCGCCAACGCGAATTCGAAGAGCGAACCCAACGCAACCGCGGGCGGCGGCGCCATCTACGCCAGCGGGGGCCGACTCAAGGTCATCAATTGTCGCTTCATGAACGACGTGTGCGCCGACACCGGCCCCGACGTGGGCGGCGGTGGCATTCGTGCCTTCCAGCAGTACGGTAACCTGCCCGTCTACGTGGTGAACAGCACCTTCGGCGGATCCGATGGGGTCGGCAACGAGTGCTCCAACGGCGGCGGCATCAGCAGCATCGGGGTGTCGTGGACCGTCCTGAACAGTCTGCTGAGCTACAACAGGGCCATCGGCAATGGCGGCAATCCCGCGGATACCGGCACGCCCGGCGGGGGCAGCGGCGGCGCCATCTACAACGACGGAAATACCATGACCCTCAGCCTATGCGGCACGCGCATCGAGTACAACCAGGTCAACGCCTACGGTAGCGCCATCTTCTTCGTCAGCAACGATCACACGGGCAATATCGTGATCGACCGCTCGACGATCACGAACAACATCGGCGGCTCGTGGTATCCCACCTACCCCCAGATCTCCAACCACGACGATACCCCCATCACGGTGACGAACTCGACCATCCAGTAGCACACCTCTGGAGCAGCGAACGGTTTGCCTCCCGTCGTTCGCAGAGTTGGCTGGGCAGACAGTCCATGTTTCGATCAGGGGAAAGGAAGCTTGATCTCGAAGCGACTCCCGCCAGGCTGGCGGGCGACGCAGGCGACGTCGCCGCCGTGGTAGCGCGCGATCTGGCGAACCAGCGCCAGTCCAAGACCCAGGCCGGTGTCGCCGGGCGGACGCGGGCCGGGCGCGCGATAGAAGGGGGCAAAGATTCTCTCGCGTTCGCTCTCCGGGACACCTGGGCCGTCGTCCTCGACGGCGACCATGACGTGCGCGCCGTCGCGCCGGACCTCGGCGCGGATGGCGCCACCCTGACCGTGCAAGCGCGCGTTGGCAAGAAGGTTGCGCACCATGCGCCTCAACATGAGGGTTTCGCCAGCAAACACGATGGGCTCGCCCGCGACCTGCGCGCCGACGGAATCGGCCTCGCCGCGTACCAGATCGAGCAGGTTCACTTCGCTGAAGGGTCGACGGGGCACGCCGGCCTGCGTGCGGGCCGCCAGCAGCAACTCCTCGACCAGGGCATCGAGCTCGGCGATGTCCTCTGCCGAGCGCCGGGAAAGCTCGGCGCGGCGGACGGGGTCGGGCTCCTCCGCCAGGAGCTCGATGGCCATGCGCACGCGAGCCAGGGGCGACCGCAGCTCGTGCGAGGCGGTGGCCAGCATCTGCCGCTCCTGCGCCAGCAAGGCCTCGATGGCCGATGCGGTTTGATTGAAGCGCCCGGCGAGTAGCGCGATCTCGTCCTTGCCGACCACCGGCACCCGGTGCGCCAGATCGCCGGCGCCCCAGCGCCGCGCTCCCTCGGCCAGGTGTTCGAGGCGGCGCGTGATGCTGCGGGAAAGCGGGTAGAGTCCGATGGCCATCACCAGCGCCAGTCCGCCGAGCATGGGCAGGAAGAACCGGCCGCGCGGCCCGAAGTGGCCCCGCTCGCGCAGGCCCAGCGTGCGTCCATCGCCGAGGGGGATGAGCCACATCGGACCGCGGGAGGTGCGGTGCCATCCGGCGCTCAGGCGCGCGGGCGGGGGGAGCTGGGACCGCACGGCTTGAAAGAGCGGGCGGCTCTGTCGGTCCCACACCGCGATGTCCATGTCCAGCTCGCGCGCGGTCTCGGTCAAACGTTGCGCGGCCTCGCCCTGGCAGGCACCGGGCAGTGGGCATACCAGCGAGCGCGCCAGCGGCGCGAGGAAGCGCGCGACCGCGCCTCCGGGTTCATGAAAGGCGCGCGCCAACACGGCGCTCACCAGGAGCGACACGACGGTGATGCCGAGGAAAGCCATGTACAGGCGCAGGTAGAGCCGACGGGTCATGGCTCCTCCCGCTGCGATGGCGGAGGCGGCGTCAGCACGTAGCCCGTACCGCGCACGGTTTGCACCAGGCGCGGGTGCCGCGCGTCGTCTTCGATGAGCTGCCGGATGCGAGAGATGTGAACGTCGATACTACGGTCCACGCTGTCCCACTCCGCGCCCTTGAGCGCCTCCATGATTTGCTCGCGCGTCTGCACCCGGCCGGCCCGTTCGGCGAGAAGCAACAGCAGGTCGAACTGGCGTCCGGTGAACTCGCGGCGCTGCCCGCGCACGCGCACCTCGCGGGCCGCGCGATCGATTTCCAGAGAACCTATGCGCAGCACGTCCTCGACCTTACCGATGGCCGCGCGAGAGCGGCGCAGGATCGCCGCCAGTCGGGCCAGAAGCTCGCGCGGGTTGAAGGGCTTGGGCAAATAGTCGTCGGCGCCGATCTCGAGCCCGACGATGCGGTCCATGTCGTCGCCACGCGCGGTCAGCATCAGGATTGGCATCTGGCTGTGGGCGCGCAGGCGGCGGCAGACCTCCAACCCGTCGATACCGGGCAACATCACGTCCAGGATGACCGCATCGTAGTCGGCGCGCGCGTGCGCCAAGAGCCCGGACTCGCCGTCGCCGCGAACCTCGACTTGGTAGCCGCGCGAACGCAGGTACTCGCCGAGCATTTCCACTAGGCGGGCATCGTCGTCGATAAGGAGCACGCGCGCTGGCATGATGAAGGCCGAACCGGCAGGCAGGGAGAATAGCCGGTTCGGCCGGGCTCGGCGAACGGTTAGAAGAAGCGGCGCCGACCGCGGTGTTCCTGCATGTGCTTGGCCAGGGTCTGGCGCTGCTCGGGGGTTAGCACTTGGGCGGCATCGACCAGCGCCTTGGTGAACACCTGCGAGCCCTGGTCCATCAGCGCGGTGACCTGGACGCGCTGTTTTTCGACCGCGGCGCCGTCCACCGGATCCGCGGTCAGGGCGCCGACCAAGGCTGCATGAAGCTGCTTGCGTTGCTGGTGAATGGGTTGCATCTGCACGAACATGTTGTCGAAGATGGCCTTGATCGACGAGCGTTGCGCATCGGTCGCGTTGACCACGGTCAGCATCCTGTCGAGCCGGCGTTCCATGAACGCCTTGTGCGCCTCGGGCGTGCCTCCGCCGCCCATCCCTGGCGGGCCGAACCCGAAGCCCTCGTCGGCGGCGTGGGCACCGACCGCGAAGAAACCGGCTCCCAGCACCAGCGGCAGGGCCAGAAGCAGCCAGAAGTGTCGTTTCCTCGAGTGTTTGCTTGCAGTCGATTCTGTGAAATTCATCGTGACCTCCTTGCGACGGCATCTTGATGTTCCGTCTGCCTTCAAGATGAGCCCCGCGTGCTGCGGGCGTATTGCGCGAAAGTAAAGTTAAGTAAATCCCAAGGCAGGCCAAGTCCTGGCTGGATCCCCCCTGACAGCCAGGCAGCCTCCTGATATTCTCGCTTCGTGGCGTGTTCGCACTGTGGTGGATCTCACTCTACGGAAAGTGGAGCCTGTCCGGTGCTGGCCAAGGCCGGCGCGGAGCGGACGCTGGTATCCAAGGTGCCGGAAGAGATCGCGGTGGAAAGGACACGGGTCGACCGCGATCTTGGCCGTGGTGCCGTGGACAAGGCGCAGCCGGCGCCCGCAGCCACGCCCAAGTCGGCCAAGGTGCGCCAGCCGAGCAGCGTTGAGCGAGGGGATCCATTTGCAAGCCCTCCCGAAGGCGAAGAGGTGCCCCTTCTAGCCAGGGATCTCAATCACCCCCTGGCGGAGCCGTCGCAGGCTCCGGCGCCGCCCATTCAGCTCGACAGGCCGGCTCGGGCAACCCCTGCGGGCTCGCCTCGTCGGTCGGTGGCGCGGGAGACGGTACCCCTCACGAGGAGGCGGCGGCGCCTCGGGCTGGTGCTTGGCCTGGGCGCGCTCGTTGTCGGCGCTTTCTTCGCATTCAGGCACTTCCGGCACGCGAGTGTAACGGGAACGCCGGCCGAGCCGCGACCAAGGCATCGCATAACGCTTGCGCTGGATCCGCTGGAGGCGAGCGTACAGATAGATCGCCTGCCCGCCATGCGAGACGACCTGTTTTTCGACGATGGCACGTCGCACCTCCTTTCCGCCGCGGCGCCGGGGCGAATCCCACGTAGGCTCTCCTTCCAGGCCAAGGCCGACCTGGAGCTTTCCGTCCATCTCGGCCGCACGCTCGCGCTCCCTTCACCCGACGATCCGGAGCCGTCGCGCAGGGAACTGGCGCTGTCCTATCCCGCGAATCCGGCTTCGCGCGACGACATCGATCGCGGCTTCGCCAAACTCGAACGCTACGCCAAGTGTCTGGCTTTGCTGGACGACGCGGGCGGGGGAGGGCGCAAGGGCAGAAATCCCGTCGTTCCGAGCAATGCTGCCATGAGCGGTTGCGTACAACTCCTGGACAAGGCGACTGCCATGGCGCCGGCGATGCTGCGGCTCCACGCCACGGGCCTGGCTTATCTGCAAGGCGCGCACGACGGCGCGAGGTCCCCGGCACTGCGCAAGCTGCTCGCGGACTTTCGCGCGGAATTTCTCGCCGTGCGAGCCGACTGGCAGATGCAAGAGGTGTCTCGCCAGGAGAAAGACGAGGGGCAGACGGCCGTCTGGCACATGCGCCGCGTGGCCCTGGCGGCGCAGGCCTGGCTACGCCAGAGCGAAGCCCCCTCGGGGTCCGGGCGAGGCATGAAGGAGCGTCTGGCCAGACTCGACGAGTCCCAACGGGCATTGCTGGCGTTCGCCGAACATTCCTCGCAGGACATGGCGCAAGTTTCCGGAGCCACCGCGTTCATGAAGGCGGCACAGGACGTGGTCACGCTCGCGCAGGGCGCGACCGGGGAGAGGCCTGCTGGCACCGCGGCGCTTGCCGCCTGCCGCCGGCTCATCGCCGCGTTCAATGCCCTCGTGGTCGATTGACTGACGGTTCGCTGGCTACTTGATGACGGTGGGGAACGGCGGTGCGCCTTCGCAGCCGAAAAGGATCTGGACGGTCGTATCCACCGCGCCCGAGGTTATCTGATCGCAATACGATCCCGTCAGCTCGATATCCTGCGTGGTCGCGCCGAATTTCCAGCCGTTGTTGTCGTCTTGTGCCACCTGCTGCTTGTTGACGTACACGGCGACGTTATTCGGATCGGGCGGCGCTTGATCGAACGTGTACGAACATGATCCCACGGCCTTGCCGATGGACGAGAGAGCGTCTGCTAGCTCTTGCGGCGAAGTGGCCGGGTAGAAATCCGTCGTTCCACCGGCCTGGGCCAGTTGGGTCAAGTTGGAGACGCTCGGTCCGATGCCGATGACGTACACCGGGAATCCCGCTTGGTCGGCCGCGGTTACCGCGGCGGTGGCTCCGGCCAAATCGGAAGAAGTGGTGTTTCTGGAATCAGCCCCGCAGTTTGGATCGCCGTCCGTGGCTAGAAGAATGAACTTCTTGTTCGGGTCGGTGAGCGATTGCAGGTAGGCCGTGGCGGCGGTGATGGCCGCCGCGGTGGGAGTGTAGCTTCCAGGGGAAACACTCGCGATCTCGGCTTGAATCGCGGCTGCCGAATCCGCTGCGATCGGGACTTCCGGATTCGCCGTCACATTGCACGAGCCACCGGTGATAGAACCAAAGAGCTTGAGACCCCAGTCGACGTATTGGGTGCTCGACAAGGTCGTGTCCAGCGCGGTCCCGATGGCGTCCCATCTCATCACGCAATTGGTGGTATTGGAACATTGAGCGCCGCCTCCGGCGAAACCGCCCCCGGAGCAGGAGCAGTCCTCCTCGATGCTGTAGCTCATCGAGCTGGATCGATCCAGCACCAACAGGACGTCCACCGGCTGGCGGGTGGTTTCTTTCGTCACTATCCCACAATTGGCATCGAGGGTAGGCGCAGGCGGGACATCGGGGATGGACGGGGCGTCGGATGGCCCCCACGACGCCGGGATCACGTCAAGGTTGATCGTGACGGCGGCGTCTTCGCCGCTGGTGCTGCCTCCCACGCTGGCGTCGTCGGGGATGGTGGAGGATCCGCCTTGACCGCCTGCGCCCCCATTTCCCCCGGCGCCGATGACACCGGGCGGCTGACTACAATGAAAGAGGGTCATGCCTAGTGCTCCGCAGGCGGCGACCGCGATAGCACCCTTGATCGATTGGTTTCGATTCATGAATTCTCCCGACAAGGAACAGCCCCGGCGCAAGCAACGGAAATCAATTCGAGCGGCTCTGCTTGCATCGTATTGTTTAGTGCCTCGATCCTGGCGCGTGTTGAACGCGGTGCCATTCTTTTTGGAGATTCACCTCCACTCCCGGCGCGGCGCGTCCAAGGATCCGTCTTCCAAGGGAGCGGGAGCCTGCGCGCGGCCTATGGCAGGGACGCGAGTTTGCGGCGGGCATCCTGCACGAAACGCCCCTCGGGGTAGCGTTCGATATAGGCTTTGAGGGCTGCGCGAGCCCGGTCGGCGGTGGCACGCTCGCACAGGAGCTGAGCGATGGCGAAGGCCGCCGTCTCGCTTTCCGGGTATTTGCCGAACGATTCGGCCGTGTGTCGATAGGCGGCCAAGGCCTCATCGTAGCGGCGTTCCACCAGGAAGCTGGCGGCGTCGAGGAGACCCGCGATCGCGCGCTGGCGACCGGTTGGATGCTCGTTGAGCGCCGAGGCGATCCGCGCTCGAGCACGTTCGGGCCTGCCCGCGGCGAGGTCGCTGCGAGCCCTTGCGATGAGCTGGTCGATGCTCTTCCCTTGTGCAGGTCTTGTCGAGTCTCTGGGCGGACGACGGTCGACCCCGGAGGGGTAACAGCTTTGCGCGACCGGCGAGCTCGCGAGAGGGCGCAGATCGTTCGCAGGTGGTGTCACGGACGAGGGCTCCTCGTCGGCAAGCGCCAGCGGCAGTTTGTTGGGGTCCTCCAAGGTCCAGGTCTGGGCGGCGTGGAGAACGGCGAGCTCCCGCCCATTTGCATCGACGACGCGAACCGTTCCACGCAAGGTATCGACCCCCGAGGGACGAACGACGAAATGGGTGCCGACCACCTCGACGATGAAGCGGGGCGCGATGACGCGGAAGCGTCCCGGCCCGCCCGGGGCCACGTCGATGTCGACCTCGCCCGCATAGAGCTCGACCCGCCGCGCGTGTTCCAGGATTCGGAAGGATGTTCCCGCACGGTAGGCTATGTGCGCTCCCGGGATCTCCAGCGTCCCCGGGGCATGGGCCCGGATGGTTCGGGCCTCAACCCTCGTTGCCGGCACTGCCCGGGCAACGCGGCCCAAAGAAGGCGGCGGAGCGATGGTCGGATTCCTCGAACCGCGCGCGGCGAACACGATGGCGATCATCGCCAGACCGGCCGTGGCGATCAGGAGGGGCCTCGATAATCGCCGCGTTCCGAGCTCTCGCACCTCGCCCTTGGCCGGGCCGCGTGTGATGATCTTCTGGAGCACGCGGCTGCGTGCATCCTCGCTCAACCGCTGTGGCGCCTCGCCTCGCAGTTGCTCCATCAAGAGCCAGCGCGCCTTTTCGGAACGGCAGCTTGCGCAGACGGCAAGGTGCTCTTCGAGACGCAGGCTCTCGGCTTCCGTTGCCTGCTGACGAAACACGGACATCATGCCGTCGCAAGCTTGGCGGCAGGATGTCACGCGGATCCCTCCTTGCGATGGCCCATGAAGGATTCGGCCAGTTCGGTCAGGTCTCGATCCGCGGCGATCTTGGCCCGCAAGGCCCGTCGCGCGAAAAAGACGCGCGAGCGCGTGGTGGTCTGGCTCGCTCCCATGAGCGCAGCGACCTCCTCCACGGAGCGCCCATCGACGGTGAAGAGCAACAGGGCGATGCGCTGCCGGGCGGGAATCTTGTCGAGCAGCGCGTGCAAGCGGGCTGACAGCCTACGCTCGTCGAGTTGCGCCTCGGGACTAGGGGCTGGCGCGGCGATGCGTGCCTCGGGGACTAACTCCAGCGGCGCGTGCCGGCGCATCAGACCCGCACGCAGGTGATGTTGCGCGACGTGGATGGCGATGCTGGTGATCCAAGTCTTGAAGCTCGCCTCGCCGCGGTAGCGCTGGATACTACGCATGGCCTCTATGAAGGTGGTTTGGACCAGGTCTTCGAGATCGGGGGTGGCGCCGACGAGGCGCGAAATGACCCGCTCGACGGTTTCGCAATACTCCGTGAACATGGTCGCTACGGCTGAGGGGTCACCCGCGCAACAGCCCGCTATCCACGACGGGCGCTCGGCTCGCGCGGCGGATTTGGTTCGCGGATCGCTCTGCAGCACCATTTGTTAGTGCCGTTTGTCCCCCAATTGTTGAAAAGAAGCTATCCCATATGGTCGCGTGGGAGCCGGCCGGCTTTGCCGGCGGGGCCCCCTCAATAAAACCGATAGACGGCTCCCGTCGAGATTGTCCACTGAAAAAGGCCAGTCTCAGCCAGGTCATGGCCGGCCAGGGTGAATTCTTTGCGCGGCAGCGTAACTTCGTTCGTCAGCGCCATGGTGAGACCAAAGCGGCCCCATGCGTCGTAGCGAATCTCTTCCCTCGCGCCAAGACCGATGGCAATCCGCCAACTTTCACCTTGCCTGCCGTCCGGGCTTGAGGTTTCGGCGTGAAAGATGTGCAGACTGACACGGGGTCCGCACGATAGCGTCCATCTTCTCCGCAGCCAGCGCAGGGACAGCGAAAGTCCGATGGGAATCTCGGCCAGGCTGACGCGAAAGCGGCGGTCCTCGCGCACCACTGCGGTGGTCAGCGATCCATCCAGTTCGATCGCCATACTGTGCAGTGGCAAGGCCAGGCCGAGCCGCGCCAGCACCCCTTGGTGCCACTCCGCCCAATCGGCCATGGTGCCGACCAGGTAGGCGAGACCGATTTCGATGCCGAGCTGCGGCGGAGGGGCACCAGCCCAATCGGAGGAATGCGTCGGCAGTGTCGCGGCGGCCTGCTCTGCGAGATGCAATTGAGCCAGGGTCAAGTCGGGCCTCAGGATCGCGGTGCCGCCATCCGCTGTCGCCGCATCAAGCCCGGAAAGCTCGTCGTGAGTCTTGCCCCCGATGCCGGCCTCCGGCTCCTGCGCGAGGAACCCGCGAATCTTGAGCGCGAGGGTTTGCGCGAAGTTTTCGCTCCGCATACGCGGTGGACAGGGCACCTCGTCGAGAAGCAGAGTGCTGCAATGAAGGATGCGCAACACGGGTCCCTTCTCGTCGTCAGCGAACCAGGCAACCAGCGAAACCTTCGGCGAGCACTGAGCGTGGGCCACACGGAGCTCTGCGGCGGGTGTATTTCCCCTGACGTCGTTATGCTTGAGTGAGACTGTCACCCTCAGATCGCTAGTGTAGATGCGCAGCGCTTGCAGAAGGGCCGACTCCTGGCGTTGCCAGCCCGGCCGCTCGATGAGCCACACACCTCGCGGGACCTCGGGGGAGGATGTCGCCATCAGCAATTGCAGGACGAGGAGCGAGGCCACCCGTTCATTATTGCACGAACGCGACGAATCCTCGGGCCTGGAGCGCCGGGCTGGGACTAGCTAGAGCGCGTCGGGAAATTCGGTGAGCAGATTGCGATGTCGGGCCGCCCCGCACTGCTGGCGGGCCAACTTCCCGATTTTGCCCGTAGGGGGACCGTGGTCCCCGCGTTTCGCTCATACCGCCAGGGCAATCCCCTTCTTTCCGGCAACGCCCCGAAACAGCTTGGTGAGGTTCAGCCCAAGCACAGCTCGTTGGCCGCACACGCCCATCATTGCGGCTGAGCGTGCCGACGGCCGGTTGAATCCGTATTTGGGGCACTTGATGGTGCCAATCGACCCTTCGACCATCGCCCGCTCTCTGATGAGGCGGTCTTTCACTTTGCCCTCGACTTCCCACGGCGTGCGGCCTCGGGGCGCCAATCCAATATCGCGAACGCCAAGCTTGCGAAGTCGCTTCACGTTCTCTGTGCTGTACCCACCCCGGTCGTAGGCGTAGGCACGCGGTGCCTTCCCGAACATCCCCGCGAGATCTTCGACTGCGCGCACTGCGTAGCTGGAATCCGTGAACTCGGTTTTCGTCCCGGCCATGGTCGCAAGCACGAAGCCGCCGCGCAGTCGTGTGATTCCCCACGACAGACCGAACTCGACCGACTTGCCCACTTTGCCGCGCACGATCGAGTAGACCTGGGGAATGTGCAGGTTGATGATCTTGCCGGCCGCCACAAATCCGGTACGCAGCCAGTGTCGGATCTGCGGAATCAACTTGCCCATCGTGGCGTGTAGTTCGACGAGCTTGCGCTGTGCGACCACGGCATGACCGCGAAGCTTGCGGCCATGTGCCGAGGCCGCCGCGATCGCCTTGCCCAGGTTCTGATTGATTCCTTCGATGATCTTGGTCATCTGCGCGACCATCCGATCCTTGGCAGCCTTGGTCTTGCCTTTGGCAAACAGGCGATACTTGCGCACGTGCTCCTTGGCTGCTCGAAGCTTGCCGTGCACCTTGCCTAGAAAACTCTGAAATCCCTGTCCCGCTCTCTTCGCCGCTGCTGCGATGGATTTCACGAAGCCGCCGAGCAATCCCATCTCGTTGGGATGTGGAATCGCCGCTTCCTGTGCCGTCAGGTCGGCCACTGCAACCTTGGGGTCGGCAAGCCCCAGCGCTACCGCCTGTTTTACCACTGCCTCGTTGATCAGCCTCAATCCGTCTTCGCCCAGAAGCTGCGCAAAATCCTGGATCGTCGTGAAGTCCGGCGTCCAGTCCGTCTCGGTCAATCCGCATAGATATCGCGCCGGCGCGTAGTACCGGATTTGCTCCTCTGCCTCGCGGTAGGGCATTTTGCGAATCGCCATCAGCGTCAGCGCTCCGAGCGTCGCGCGCAAGTTCGGCGGTCGCCCCGCCGCGTTCTTGAGCTTCTTGGTGCGGACCTTCTCGGCCTGCAATTCCATCTCGGTCCAATCCACCGTGTCGGTCAGAACCACCATCGGATGATTGTCGGGCAACGCAATCGCAGGGTGTTTCGAACGAGGAAATAGGTCGGGCTGGCTGTTGCCGCCTCGGCGTCGTGCTGACATCGCAGACCTCCTTGGTCACGCTTTCCATCAGCCACATTTCGTCGCCGTTGTCGATCCCCCACGACGAGAAAATGCACGAAATGCGACTATGTGTTGGGGAGGGTCAGCGCAGATCGGCCAGCGTGACCGGTCGCGGTAGCGTGAGCGCCCAGCGTCTCGCGGCTCGCGTGGGCGGCTTGCATGAGCGTGCGCGTTCCCCGGCCCGCGGAGCGCTCACGCCCTCGCCACGCGCTTTCCGCCTCCCGCGTCCCGCCCACGAACACGCTCACGCCCTCGCCCACGCGGCCCGCGAGCCGCCCACCCGCGGGCCGGCCCTTCGGGCGGCCCGTAATTTTCCGACAAGCTCTAGCTAGCAGCCCGTGGCAAGCGCTGCGTCTTCACCTCACCCGCACCAATGTGCCAGGCCGTTTTTCCGTCGCGGCGACCTCGTGCTCGCCCTCGGGGAGAGCCGGGCGGGTGAATCCGAACAGCCATTCGGCGTCGGCCAGGCTCAGGTTGATGCAACCGTGGCTGTGCGGGGCGCCGAATCGGTCGTGCCAGAAGGCCCCATGCAGGGCGACGCGGCCGATGTACTGGGTGAAGGGGACTTCTTCGTACGAGTAGGGCGCAACGCCGGTGTGGTCGAGGTTGTCCATGGTGGCGGCGAGCAATTTGGCGCGGATGTGGTGGACGCCTTTGGGCGTGGATAGAGGGCTGCCTTCGGCACCCACGCCCGCGGCAACCAGAGTCGCGAACACCGGTTTGTCGCCGAGATAGGCGACCAGGGTTTGCGTGCCGAGGTCCACGTCGATCCATGGCTCGGCGTCGGCGACCTCGGGCGGGCGTGGCGACAGGTGGGGTACGCGCAGATCGGCCTGGGACATCCAGCCGTCGGCCACGCGATAGAAGCCCTGCGGACCGTCGCGGCTGGCCAGGGTCAGGCGGGCATAGCGGGCTCGGCGCGCCACGGTTTTGCGGCGGTGTCGGGTTCGCCGTAGACGGGCGCGCCTTCCTTCACCACCCAGCCGAAGTCCAGGCCGCGGTCGCCCGGGTGCACGCCACTGAAACGCGAAGGCGTGGCGGGGCGCAGATCCTTCATGGCCACGTCGCGGCCCAGGCTGGTGCGTCCGACCATCTCGCCTCCGACCATGCGCTGCTGGGCGACCACGACGCCAAAGCCTGGCAACAGTCTGCGCGCGTCCCTCCCCAAGGTCTGGGTGCCGTCCCTGCCGACGATGTAGTAGCGCGGGCTCGCGGGCGATGTCGAGGACGCCGGGGCCTTGGCATGCCGATCGCAGGCGAGCGCGCACGCGACCAGCAAGCCCAGCGGTCCACGCGCGCCTCACGGCGACACCTCTACCCGCAAGGTCTGCGCGTCCGAACGGCCGCGGTCGTCCACCGCGCGCACGACGAAGGTTCCCGGTTCCATCTTCCACAGCCACGGCCGGCCGCTCGCTGCCCTGCCGGCAAAGCGTTTGCCCAGGTACCAGAAGACCTCGTGCGCGTCGCCGTCGGTCTCGGCCAGGAAGGCGAGGGTGTCGTTGCCCTTGCCCGGGCGCAAGGCGTACGCGACGCCGCTCAAGGGCGAGGTGATGCGCGGGGGAGTGCCAGGCACGTCCTGCTCGGCCTCGCAGCCCGGGCTTGCGGGTGGCGGAGTCTTGCGTGGCAGTCCGGCCGCGCTCCACAATTTGAGCATGTCGGTGGGCCAGACCTCGAACACCTCACGATGGACCTGGCGGTGCGCGCGTTTGTCGCACACGCGGCGTCCGGTCGCGCTGTCGATGTCGAAGGCGCGATGGACCTCGCAAGTCGCCGTCGGAGAGCGCCCGGGGATGAACCAGGTCGGTCGCCGATGCGGACAGTCAGGACCCGGAAGCTGTCCGCTTTCGCTGCACACCTCGACCTTGACCACGCCCCTCGGCCTCCGCCAGGCCGGCGCCGACAGCGAGCGGTCGCGCGCCGCCAGCGCATCCACCACCGAGAAGAAGAGCGGGGCCGCGGTCTTGATGCCCACGAACTCGGGATTGCTTCTGCCGGCGAAATCGCCCACCCAGACCACGAGCACGTAGGGGCCGATGATGCCGGCGCCCCAGGCGTCGCGAAATCCCCACGAGGTACCGGTCTTCCACGGCACGGGCAAGAGCGCGTCGGCAGTCGGCAGATTGCGGCGCGGTCGGGCGCGGGTTCTTGGCCAGCATGTCGAGCACGAGCCATGAGGCCTCCTCGGAAAGCACGCGCACGGGGGACGTCGTCGCAAGGCCGGCGCGGGTGCGCAGGGGGCGAAGCACGCCGCGGTTGGCGAGCGCCGCGTACAGCGTCGCCACGTCCTCCATCGTGACCTCGCCCGTGCCGAGCACGAGTCCGAGGCCGTAATAGCTTTCCGGTTGCGGCAAATCTACGCCCGGCGCCAACCAGGAACTGGTAGTAGGTCGGCCGATCCAGTTTCGCGGCCACCAGCAGGGCGGGAATGTTGCGGCTGCGCACCAGGGCCTCTGTGGCCGACAGCGGCCCGGCGTAGCGGCCGTCGAAGTTCTCGGGCGAATAGGCGGAGAAGGCGACGGGCGCATCACGCAGCACGGACTGTGGATGGATCACCCCTTGCTCCATGCCGAGGGCGTACACGAAGGGTTTGAGTACCGAACCGGGCGAGCGCCGCGCTCGGGTGCCATTGACTTGCCCGAAGATACCGTCGTCGAAGAAACCGGCCGAACCGACCAGGGCACGCACGCCCATGTCGCGCGTATCGACCAGTAGGGCGGCGGCGTTGTCCACGCCCAGGCGCCGCCGAGCCTCGACGAAGCGGTGCACCTGCCGTTCGAGCAGATGTTGCAAGGGAAGATCGAGGGTTGTCTTCACCTCGTTGCCGGATGGGGTTTCGGCCAAGATGCAATCGGTGAAGTGCGGCGCGAGAAAGGGCAGGTCGCTGTTGCGCGCCGTCACGCCGAGCCCGAGCAGGCGCGCATCGCCGGCGGAAGGCCAGCGCGCGAGCAGGCGCCGGCCGAGGGACTCGCGCATGCGCGCGAGCTCGGGCGCCCGGGCGCCGGCACGCAGGGCCTGCAAGCGTTGGTTCGGGTTCTGTGGCAGGAGGGTGAGGGAGAGCGCCTCGGGCAGCGACAGGCGATCCGCCGTCTTGCCGAAGTGGACCAGGCTGGCCGCGCCGATGCCCTCGACGTTGCCGCCGTAGGGGACCAGGTTCAAGTAGGCTTCGAGGATCTCGTCCTTGCCGTAGCGGGCCTCCAGCCACAGTGCCGCGAGGATCTGCTTCAGCTTGCCGGCGACGTGGCGGGAGTCGATGTCGTACAGGCGGCGCGCGAGCTGCATGGTCAGCGTCGAGCCGCCCATGCGCCTGCCGCCCGAAAAGATCGAGCGGAGCGCGCGGCCCAGGGCAAACGGATTGATGCCGGGGTGAAAGCGGAACCAGCGATCTTCATAGAGCAACGTGGCTCGCACCGACACCGGCGAGATGGCCGACAGGGGCGTCCACAGGCGGACCTGCTGGTCGTCGGCGAGGGTCACGCGCAGAAGCTCGCCACCCCGTGCGTACACCGCGCGAGAAAGGGGAACGCGGGCCGAAAGAGGCGCGTGCGGAGCAAGTCGCAGGAGCGCAAGCAATAGGACCAGCGCCAGCAGCGCCATTGCGGCGACGCGCTTTGCGGTGCATCGGAGGTCCTTCATGGTCTTACGACGACGATACTGCCGGGCTCGCCGCGGGCGCGGACCGAACGGTCGTACATGGCTTCGGCGTGCACGGCGGGCGTCGCCACCTTGCCGGCATTGGTGGCCTTGATCTTGTAGATGAAGGTGCTCATTGACTTGCCGACCGAGCCGTAGAGCACGACGCGATCCTCGCGCACGTCGATGTAATCCAGGGCGAGATTGCTGCCCGGCAACCCAATCGAGAGCAAGCCGGGGCCACCCGTGCCGCTCGTTGGCGTCTCGCTCCCGACGCCCTCGCCCTCAGCCTCACTCTCGCCTTGTCCTTCGTTCTCCTCGCCTTCACTGGACGTCGTGTCGCCGGATTGCGCGTTGTCCTCCCCGCCAGGCGCCGCATTCTCGCCCTGGGCCTCCGTCTGCACGACCACTTCGAACCCGGCCGGTAGGAGGTCGACGATGGCCACGTTCCAGACCGGCGCTTGCAGGGCGCGCACGCGGATGCGCGCGCTGATCTCATCGCCAAGCCCCACCTTCTTGACGGGTTTGTCGTCGTCGCCCAGGAACTCGCGCACGATCTCCAGCTTGTCGCTCATGGCCTTCTTGACCGGCTCCAGATCGAACCCGCTTTGCGAGAGCGTCCAGTAGCTGCCGAAGTCGCCGTGGCTGCCGAAGACCAGGGCCGTCGCCTGATCGGAGAAGGCCACGTGAGGCAGGAGTCCGCCGGGCAAGGCCAGCGGCTCTTTGTTGCCGTGCAAGACCTGGTGCAAGGTGCGTGTGGTCGCGCCTGGCGCCGCGGCGACGGCGGCGAAGGCCTCCAGGGCCAGGATGCTGAGTGCCGAGGAGAAGGTGTTGTAGGCGCCGCCGGAGATCGCGGCCACGATACCGTCGAGATCCTTCTTGCCGACCCTGGCCGCGCGTTTGGGGAAATGCCTGGAAATCAGCAGCAAGGCCTGGGCATCGTGGCCGAGATCGTCGTAGTAGTGCAGGTAGTCGGATTTGTGTTTCGTGCCCAGCTCGATCGCGCCCGCGATGTCGTTGGCCAGGGTGTCCTGTTTCAGGATGGCGTAGGTGGCCGCTAGGTACGCGCTCGAAAGTTCCTCGCGCCAGGCCTTGCCAGCGTTGGCTTCAAGCCAGTGTTGCAAGGCGGACGCGTACCGCCCCACCTTCACGCCGTTGCCGGCCAACACATAGAGGGCGTGGGCGCGGATACGCGCATCGGCGACGTCGTCGGGTGTCTCGCTCGCCAGGGTCTCCAGGTACCGCATGCCGCTCTTCATCATCTCGGCCGGGACCGCGTACCCGCGCTCGCGCGCCAGGGTGAGAAGGTGCAGCGCCCATACCGTCGGCACGGTCGCGCTCTTGGGGTTGGCGGTCCACAGACCGAAGCCTCCTTCTTCGTTCTGCCGGGCGCGCAGCACATCGATCAAGTTGGCGACGGTGTCCGCGGACTTGGCTTTGTCGAATCCGAATTCCGGGCGATTGCCCAAGACCACCGCGGGCGTCGCTTGGCTGACCAGCTGCTCGGTGCAGGCGTGCGGGAAGCTGGCCAGGTACGCGGCCAAGCCGTGCGCCAGCGACAAGGGCACCGGCGCGATGCCGGCGTCGAGAGTGCGGTGCTCGGCGTAGAGCTTGCGTTCGATGGGCACGGTGGTGCTGCCGCTGTCGAGGTAGCCGGCCTGCAAGGTGGTCACGAAAGGCGAGGCGGGTCGCACACTGAGGTCGGTGGTCAGACGAGCGCGCTTGTCGCCCAGGCGGGCCTCGAAACGCAGGCTGGCCGAGCCCAGCTCCCTGCGGGCGCGCACGCGGAAGATCGCGCTGCCTTCGCGCATTTCACCGATGGGCAGTTCCACCTCATGCGGGCCGACGACTTCGAGGTGATTGGATGTCGTCAGCGACAACCTGGGCTTGGCGTTCTTGCCCGAGCCGACGACGTTGTTGGCCAGCCCGACCGATATTTCCAGCTCGTCGCCCGGCGCCGCGAAGGTCGGCGCATTGGGGTTGATCACGAAATCGCCGCGCACCAGGGTCTTCTTCTCGAAGGCGCCCATGGCCAGATCGGATGCGGCCACGGCCATCACGCGCAGGGTGCCGTTGAAGCTGTCGGGAACGTCGTAGGTCAGCTCTCTTGCTTGCGGCCCGACCTCGACGATACCCGACCAGAACACCACCGGCTTATCGCGCTTGCGGCGGAAGGGATTCAGGTTGGCGCCGACCGCGGCCTCCTCGCCGCCACCGCCCGGTGCCGCGACTTCCCCCAGTTTGGCGATCTCGGGCAGGATCAGATCGAGGATCTGCGTGGTGCGCACCGACAGCGCGCGCTTTTGCAGGAAATGACTCAGCGGATCCGGCGCGTGGTAGTGGGCCACGCGCAGGATGCCGTCGTCCACGGCGAAAACCACGGCGCGGCCCTTGCGATCGGCGCTGACCTTCATGGTCAGCGCGGCGCCAGGTTTGACCAGATCCTCGCTGGCCACCTTCAGGTTGAGGGCGCGCTTGCCGCGGCTGATCGAGAACGGCAGCGTTGCGTAGCTGAGCGGGCTCATGAAGACCTCGGGCGAGGCGGAATCGCGCACGAACGACACCGAGACATACCCGCCCCCTTCCAGGTCGGCCGGCACCTTGATCTTCTGCACGCTGGCCGTCTCGCTGGTGTGGAACCACTTCCAGGCATAGACCTTCTCGCGTTCGATGGTGACGAGGCCGTTGCCGGTGTAGGGCGCCTTGATCTGCATCTCGATCTCCCCGCCCGGCGCCACGTCGCCGCTCTTGAGCGCGAGCTGCAACACGGCGTTCTTCTCCAGCGAGCGCGCCAAGTTACCGAAGCCGGCCACGGTGAATGCGATCTCCTGCACCACCTCGCCCGCGGCGGTTTGCAGGGAAAGGACGAAGTCGCCCGCCTTGTCGGTCGGCAACTTCGCGCGCGTGCCGGCCGGCGCAAGCGCGAAGGGCTTGCGCGACAGCTCCACGTCCTTGCGCACCGATTGGTAGCGGAAGGTCCCGTTATCCAGGCGCACCAGCGACGAGACGTAGCGGCGCTCCAGTACCACCATCCGCAGTTTGTCGGCCGCGACCCGTGTGCCCTGGGGGCCGACGGCCACCAGCTCGACCGCGCGTGCCGCGTCCTTGTTCACGTATTGCAAGTCGCCATCGGCCTTGTAGCCGACGAGCCAGGGCCGCGACGACACCATGGTGCTCGCCTCGGAGGTCACCGAGCGGCCCCCTTCGGCCTCGAAGCCCTCGGCCACCAAGGTCAGCCGGTAGGTGGCGTTGGCGAAACGATCGAGTCCGAGCGCGAATCTTGGCCTGACCCTCGTCGTCGGTTTCGCCGTCCGGGAGATCCTGCTCGGTGGGCTCGATGGGCTTTTGCGGGTTGTAGAAATGAAAGTCGCGCATCGACGGGAAGGAGGGCATGCCGGGGGAGAGGAGCAACTTGGCCCGCACGCGCCGCTTGGTCGCGGGCGTACCGAAAAGGTTGGCGAGACTCACGCGGCCTTCGAGCCCCTTGGGGAAGACCCATCCCTGGGGATTCTCCGACGAGAACTTGCTGTGGACGATCATGCGGTCGGGCAGAAACTCGCGCACGGTGACGGTGGTGTTGCCGATCTGGCCCTCGGGGCGCCCGTCCTTGACCGTGTACAGCGACACCGCGTAGTTGCCGGTCGGAGATTCTTCGCGCGTGCGGTACGAGAACTCCTCGAGGCCAGCGTCGCTCAGTTTGAAGCGCTGGCGCTTGACCTCCATCCCGCGCGCGTCGCTCACCACCATCTCGAGGGGAAGCCCCGCGAGGTTCTGGTCGAGGTCGCGGCTGCGCACCAGGGCGCCGATGTGGATCTCGTCACCTGGACGGTACAGGCCGCGTTCGGAAAAGACATAGGCCGAGAGTCCCTGGTTGCTTTCGGAATCGGTCACGCCACCGACATCGAAGCGGCTCATGTCGAGCAGGCGATCCTGGCGGCCGTAAGGCAGAAACGAGGTGTCGCGGCCGAGCGAGACCAGGAACATCACGGGCGCTTTCTCCTGGCGCAAGTCGCGCAACGAGGGCAGGCGTGCGTGGCCCTGTCCGTCGGTGCTTTGCCCGAGAATGGGAAGACCATTGCGCCCTACGACTTGCACGCGCGCGCCCGCCACCGGCCTGCCGGTCTGGATCGACTGCACGAACACGTCGTGACTGCCGTCGGCGGCCTGCTTGGACAGGATGCCGAGATCCGAAACCAGGACTAGTCTCGCGTCGGTCTCGCCCATCGTCTGTTTGCTTTCGGGGCTCCAGCTTTCCACCTTGACGAAGAACAATCCGCGCCGTGCGCCGGCGCTGCCGTCGAGATACTTGCCGAGATCCAGGGTTTCATAGACCGGCTTGCCGGGCGGGGCGGTCACCGCACGGGTCTCGACCTCGATCTCCGCCAGGTCTTCCTGCGTGACCGGGTACTGCAGGCTGGGTTTCGAGAACGACCCGGTGTTGAAGGAAAACACGTGGTGGATCTGCTCGGACAGCACGCGCGCCACCTCGAAGCGCAACCCGGGCACGTCGCGTACGAAGACCGAAAGCTTGCGCTGTCCGCTCAGCGCCAGCAGGGATCCGCTGTGCAAGAGCTTCACCTGGCGCGGGAACGCCGGGATCTCCAGGACGGCCTGGTGGTCTTCGCCGAGGATGTAGCCACCGAAGGCCTGCACGCCCTTCTTCAGGCGCAGGTAGATGAAACGGCCCGGATCGGCGTGGAATCTGAAACTGTGGTCCGAAGTGAATTCCTTCTCGGCCGGGAGCTGGGTAAGCGCCAGCCGCTTGCCCTTGGCCAGCACCTCGCCGTCGACCGACTCGGGATCGCCCCAGCGATAGGCCTCCTTGTGCTTGCTGTCGTCGTGCGGGTTCTTGGTCGGGAGCAGCCAGGCCTCGAAGGCCTTGCCGATCTCCTTTTCCGCGGCGGCCGCGGACAGCTGCATGACCAGGATCTGTTCCGGCTCCATTTGCGGATTGTCGACGATCTGGATCTGCGTGGACGTCACACGGAAGAAGTTGTAAAGCCCCGGGACACGGACCTTCCGCTCGATGGGCTTGGCGAACGCCGGACCGCCGCGCGCGGCCTTGCTGCCGGGCACGAGGCGAAGCGTGACCACGGCGTCCTTCTTGGGTAGCGCGAAGGGGGCCGAATGCACGAAGGCGCGCGCCTTCCACTTGTCGTAGGTGACGTGGGCTTCGAGGTCGAAGCTGGGTTCTTCCTTGTTGGTGGGCTCGAAGCGCATCTTGATGTTCTTCTCGAACGACGGCCCGTCCACGGGATGACTGAAGGAGAACTCGGACACGATCTTCTTGAGATTCGGGTCGACGGGGTCTTGGTAGAACTCGGCCTGGACCATGCGGGCGGCGAAGGGCGCGGTCGAGAACTCGAATTCGTACTTGGCCAGTTTGATGTGGCTGGCGACCAGCCCCTTGCGCTCGAAGCGGACGCTGTACTTCTGCCCCACCGGCCAGTCCTCGCGCGGGCGCAGCTCGAGCGCGCGATCCGACACCCATTTCCAGGTTCCGTCGAGCTTGGGATCGAGGGCGATGCCCTTGTGCACCACCCTGCCCACGGCCTTGAGCGGCGCCGCCGAGGCGGAGAATTCCACGAGCAGGGGCCGCGGTAAGGCCTTCTCGCCAATCGGGGTCAGCCCGGGCTCGAAGACGTGCACCGCCACCGTCGCCGGCTTGGGGCGTGCCTTCCACCAGCGCCAGGCATAGTCGCCACCAACGCCGGCCCCCACCACGGCGGCGATCAAGCATGCGGCCTTGACCTTGTGTCCAAGGCCCCAGACGCCGCCGCGCTTGACTTGCCGGCCGCTCCAACGCACCCACGGTGGCGGATCCCAATGGCCGAAGGCCGCGGCCAGTCCGCGGACGAAAATGGTAAGCAAACGTCGCATGAAGACCTCCCGCGGCGCAGTTTAGTGCCGGTGCGGGGAGGGAAGGAGGCATTTGTGGCTGGGAGAGACGCCTGATCACTAGTTGACGCGACATTCACGATCGGACATCGTGAGATGTGATGCGACGATGGCAAGAGGGCAATCCAACTTCCCGCGCGCTGCACTCGCGCACCACACGGGTTTCCTGACATTGGCGCTACCAACTCCCCGTGCCCCACGCTTTGCAGACTTGGCGCGCTCGGCACGGCGCTACTGGCCCGAGCTGTCGTTGATCTCGTTGGGTGTCTTTCTGCGCGTGACGATGGCCTACACCTACGATGTTCGCTGGGGGTACGATTTCCCCGATCACGCGGCGTACATCGATTGGTTCCTGGCCCACCGAGAATTGCCGTCGATCATGGTATCCCGCGCGGCCTACCACCCACCGCTCTACTATCTTCTGGCCGCGCTGGTCTCCCGGGCTGGCGTGTCCATGCTCCATATGAATGTCCTTTCAATCATCTGTGGCTCGCTACGCTTGCTCGTGATCTGGTTCGGGCTGGAGCGCATTCTGGCCTCGCATCGTCCGGCACGGTTGGTCGCGCTGGTTGTCGCCGCGGTATTGCCCGCGTCGGTCCACATCGACGGCATGGTCACCAACGAGGCCTTGAGCAATCTCCTTTCGGCCGTGGCCATCGTTCTGATGTTCGAGATCCTGCGTAGCGAGGCGAGGCGCCGCTGGCTGCTGGCCCTGTCCCTGGGGCTCGTGGTGGGGCTGGCTCTGCTGACCAAGATGTCCGCGCTTGCGTTGATTGGCGCCGGGGGCGTGGCCGCGTTGGCCGAGCTTGGGTGGGTGGATCGCGACGGGTGGCGCGGTCGCAGCCGGAGGCTATTGCCATGGGTAGGCGCGCTGTCTGTCGTGTTCGCCATCAGTGGTTGGCTCCTCGTTCACAATCAACGAACGTACGGCAAGCTGTTCGTTTCGGGCTTTGATGGCACCGCCGCCACCTGGTATGCCCCCATCGCCGGCACCTCCTATCTCGATCGGCGCAAGAGCGACTTCTTCTATGGCTGGACGAGCGACATCTACGTCACGCCGTACTACCCGACCGGAGTGATGCCGGTATCCTATTTCTGGCCTCCCCTCGTGGCGAGCACCTTCGTCGACTACTACAACTTCGGATTCGCCGGGAGAACGCCGCCCACGGAAACCTACAACACGCGCCCGGTCCCGCTGCGAGCGGCGGCGCTTTCGAGCTACGCCGTCGTGGGCGGTACCTGGATCGCGTTGACCACGATGGTTGCCTGGTGGGTGGTGGCATTTGCGGCGTGGCGAAGCCGGAATGCGGGGAACCTGCTGCTCTTGCTCGTGCCCCTGATAGCCCTGCTGGGTCAGATACATTTCGCGCAGAAGTTCGCCGTCGACATCCAGGGACCCATCAAGGGCGCCTACATGCAATTCGCCGCGATTCCGCTCTACGGCCTGTTCGGTCTCGCGGCAACCTGGGGATGGAAAAGGGGCTGGCCGGAAAAACTGGCGATCGTGTTGCACGCGGCGGCGTTGGCGACCGTGACCGTCTACTGCCTCAACGCAAGGTTGGGATAGCTGCAAGCGGGATGGGCCGAATCCTCCCTTCTAGGGAAGGGGCACGAATTTTCGGGGGATTCGGATCTCGCCCCAGGTCAGATCGCCGGCGTAGGGTCTGATGCGCTGCCCGTCCTTCTCGATCTCGTAGGTGTCCCAAGGGCGATGACCCGCACCGCCGGGGCCTCGCCCCTCCCCCTGCATCCCGGGCAGTCCAGGTCGGTAGAGGGCGGCCGGCGAGTTGTCCCGGATGCCGAGACGCGAGAAGTACTTCTTGTCGACGAAGAACAGGTTGATCCCGGCCGACGTGCAGTGGACCAGCTCGTAGCCTTTCTGCTTTCCCAGCTCGTACAGGGACTGGATGCTGGCGCCGTGGTAGTCGGACTCGCCGTCCCAGTAGTTGAGCGGGTGGAACTGGATCACGGCTTTCTGGGGCGGCGGGAACGCCGAGTTGAACTCGATGACGACCACCTTCGGACGGAAGTCGTGAATGACCTTCCACACATAGTAGTCGTTGCTGTCGATGTCGATGCTCAGCAGATCCAGGTCCTTGGGAACACCGTATTGCTCGAACAGGGTCTCCACGTTGCCTGGATAGACCCAGGCCTCGACGATCTTTGCCTTGGGGTAGTTGGCGAAGGCCTTGCGCGCGTTTTCGATCGCCAAGTGGCTGCCATCCATCAACAGGCCCGACCAGCCCTCATTGACGATGAGACGTCGCGAGTTGCTGTTGGTGACGCCATTCGCGCAGCCGAAGTCGACCACGTATTGACTGGTCGGCTTGATGATCTCGAAGAGTTTGCGGATGACGCCGTCCTCGCCGCTCTGGGAGAAGTAGTCGAGCTCCCATTCACGGAGATCGATCGGCGGGGGAGTACGAACGAGCTGAAACGTCAGCACGCCTGCAAATGTCGCGGCCAGGATGACGAGGAGGAGGGGCTTCCCCTTCAGACGCATGGTGGTTCTTTCTGAGACGAGCGGGGTCGAGTCGGCGACCAGAGTAGCACATTCCCCTCTCGCCGCGCGCGGCGCAATCGGGGTCGGCATCGACCTACGGAACGATAAATCCGATCCTCATGCCCGTTGCCCCTGGTCAGCCCGCAATCCGGTGCGAATCGCCGCTGCTCGAACCCCCAAGGCCTCCACCGCGTTCCGGAAACCATGGCTCAACGGCTTCGAGAGCAAGCGTTCAACGTCTGCCTCATCGGTCTCTACCCCTACTGACGCGGTCACTTGGCGATTCTCATGACCATGCCAGTGTCCACGTCGGTCCAGTACACGCAAGTGGCGTCGACGGCGATGCCCGCGGGGGCGACCTGCCCCGAAGCGAGTACCTTCACCGCGCCGCCGCCGACCACCACCTTCACGATGGTCCCTTTGGCCATGCTGGCCGCGTACACGTCTTTGCCGTCGGTGGCGATGCCCCAGGGCTCGTTGCCGAGGTCGGCTGAGAGCGTGAGGGCGGCGCCTCCCATCTTGGGCACCTGCATCATCTTGCCGTCGCCGGTCGTAAAGTAGACGTTGCTCCCGTCGACGGCGATCCCCATCGGGCCTTGGCCGGTCGCGAGCTGCACAGGGGCACCTCCCGCGGTCGGCACCTTCATGATGGTCCCGGGCATCTGATCCGTCCAGTAGACGTTGGCATCGTCGACGGCGAGCTGGTACGGGTAGCCGCCCGATGCGAGCGTGACGGAGGCGCCACCGTTCTTGCCCACCTTCATGACCTTGCCCCCGGAGGCGGTGGCCCAGTAGACGCTCTTGTCGTCGACGGCGATTCCGTGCGCGCCGCCGGACGGCGCCAGCGTGACGGTGCTGCCGGCGCAATCTTGCTTGGCGCACGAAAGGATTGACGTTCCGTCGCTCCAGTAGACGCGCGTCTCATCGATGGCGACCGCGAAGTCGCTCCCGGCAGCGAGTCGAGAGGGCGGGCCGCCGGCGATCGGGACAGCGACGAGGGGAACTGGCGGCTGGTTGTACTGTCCAGCCACGTAGACGGTCGTAGCGTCCACCGCCACTCCCCACGGGGCGGGCGTGGTCGCGAGCTGCTGTGGAGATGACGGCGCGGGGCCGCCCGAGGCCGCGCCGCCGCGACCACCATCGCCAACGATCCCGCCGCTGATACCGCCACCGCCGGAACCACCTCCGGCAACGGCACTACCGCCAATAGCACCACCGCCGGCATCAGCGCCGCCGGCGCCAACGCCGCCGTTGCTATTGTCCCAGGGCGAGCCGTCCCCCAATGGCTGGGTGACACATGCGCACATCATGCATACCCAGAGCGACGCCCAAGGAGACCGGGACATAGTCGTGGCCATGCCTCTACCCGCGTCCCTCGTCGGATTCCAGCCCGTGCTCTTCGAGCCATTCGCGCGCGATGTCTTCGAGCACGCGGTTTTTGTACGCGAACCAAGCCTCCTCGATCCCGAGTCGCCGTATGGTGGACTTGAAAACGCGGAAGGCCCCGTGGCCGTGAATCGCATCGGCGATCTCCTCGCGCTGGTCGGCGTTCGACAGCGATAGGCCGAATCGATTCATGATCTCCCACTCGTGAATGTCGAACTTGCCGGGCAGACGTAGCCAATCCTTGGATGCGAGGACCTCCCGTGCTTGTTTCACGAGATCCCGCTGCCAGTCAGGCATGTCGGCTTCCGGATCCCCCTCCGCGAATTGCACCTCCTCGTTGGTCATCATGAACACCTGTCCGGTCAGACGATTCACATGGCTGGACATTTCCTCCGTCGCGGTCTCGAGCGCGTTCACCACGTCACGAAATGAAACGGTCGTCGTCATTCGGTCCTCGCTCCGTTCGCCCAATCATCCATCGCTCGACCGCGAGGCGCAAGCCTCGTTCGCTCCGTTGGTCACGCCGCGGGGACGGATGGTTGCCCGCGATGTGGATCCTCATGACTTGTTCAGGGCCGCAGCGGCGCGTACGAGCGCCTTGAAGGCGCCTTCATCTATTTCATCACCCTCGTGGAAATCGATGGCGCGCCTGGTATTACCTTCGAGGCTGGCGTTGAAAAGTCGAGCGGGGTCCTCGAGCGAAGCGCCCTTGGCGAAAGTCACCTTCACGACGCTCTTGTAGGTCTCACCGGTGCAGATCATTCCATCGTGATACCAAACCGGAACGCCTCTCCACTTCCACTCCTCGACCACCTCGGGGTCAGCCCGTTTGATAAGAGCGCGGACCCGGGAGAGCGTCTTGCCCCTCCAGTCGTCCAGTTCCTCGATCCTCGCGTCGATCAGCCGAGAAGGGGATTCGCCCTTGGTCGTGGCGCTCTTCTTCATATTGATTGCAACCTCATTCGATTGTCTTTCCTCGATCGCCGATTGGAGGTACGACCCGCACTGATTTGGCGTGGCGGCTCAGGACGTGGGGTGTAGAGCATCGCGCCCGCGGCGTGCCCGCGGTGTCGCGCGCCGCCAAATTCAGCCAGCTGTCGCGGGCACTGCGGTCGCGGGCGCTTTGCGCTTCGCCGGGGGAACGCTTGCGACGAGGGGCTCGCTTGGTCGGCAGATGCCCATCACGTAGTCCAGCGCCAGTTCGATCTGGTCGACCTGACAGAGCAGCAGATCGCCTGGTTTGAGGCTGGCGATGGCGGCGCCGATGGCGGCAAGCTCGCCGGACTCTTGTAGAACCACGCGATCCATCCGGGCGCTGCCCACGCCTTCGGCGAAGCCCTCGCGCATGAGGCGCATGACCTCGCCGGCGGGACGCCCGCGCGTGCACTGGTCCTCGTAGATGTAGATCTCGTGGAAGAAGTCGCCGATGATCGTCGCCTGGCGCATGATGTCCTCGTCGCGCCGGTCGCCGGCCGCGGTGTAGACGATCTTGCGCCGCCGGTGCGGCATCCTTTCGATGGCTTGGTTGAGGGCGAGGAGCGCCGAGGAATTGTGGCCGTAGTCGAGGATCACGGTGGCGCCCCGATGGTTGACCACGTTGAAGCGGCCAGGCACGGTCTCGAGATCGCTGGCGAAGGTTTCGATTCCGCTACGAATGCCGTCGAGGGAAATGCCCAGGGCGTGGCCGGCGGCGACCGCGGCGAGGAGGTTTTCGACCTGGAAGGCGATGCGCCCGCCGTGCGTGAGTGGCAATTCGCTGATGCGCGCCACCCGACGTTCATCGCGGCCGGTGGCGATCACGATGGCGCCGTCGCGTACGGTGACGGCCTTGCCGCCCTTGGCGCGATGGGCGGCGAGGACCGGAGAGGCGGGGTTGGGGCTGAAGAAGATCACGCTGCCACGGCAAAGCTTGGCCATGGCGGCCACCAGCGGATCGTCGGCATTGAGAACCGCGGCGCCCTGCGCGGACACACGGCGAACCGGGACGGCCTTGACACGCGCGAGCTCCTCGACCGTGGCGATGCCGCCCAAACCCAGGTGATCGCCCTCGCCAAGGTTGGTGACGACAGCGACGTCGCACCAGTCGAAGCCGAGGCCCTCGCGCAAGATTCCACCGCGCGCGGTCTCGAGGACGGCTGCATCCACGCGAGGATTGCCGAGAACGGCGCGCGCGCTCTTGGGCCCGCTGCAATCGCCGGTATCGATGCGTCGGTTCCCCACGTAGATCCCGTCGGTGCAGGTCATGCCGACGCGACGACCGGAGCGCTGGAGCAGATGGGCCACGCAGCGGGTGGTCGTGGTCTTGCCGTTGGTGCCGGCGACGGCGACGATGGGGATGCGCCCGCTCTCGCCATGAGGAAAGATGGAATTGACCATGGCCTCGCCCACCGGGCGCGGGGTGCCGTGCGAGGGTTCGAGGTGCATGCGCAGACCGGGCGCCGCGTTGACCTCGACGATGGCGCCACGGGTGACGTCGAGCGGTTGGTCGATGCGCGAGGCCACGATGTCGATGCCGGCCACGTCCAGGCCGATCATGGCGGCGGCGTCGATGGCCCGTTCCGCGACCAGCGGGTGGACTTCGTCGGTGACATCGATGGCGCTACCGCCCGTGCTGAGATTCGCGTTCCGGCGCAACACCACGACCTGGCCGGCCGCGGGAACGGTGTCGACGGTCAGACCTTGTTCGGCCAGCATCTCGCGGCCGATGGCATCCAGGCGCAGCTTGCTCAGCGCCGTGGCGTGGTCCTCGCCGCGCAGCGGATCTTGATTGGCGACCTCGACCAGCTCGGTGATGGAGTGCAGGCCATCGCCGACCACGGTGGGACACTCGCGTCGCGCCGCCGCGATCAGGCGGCCGCCGATGACCAGCATGCGGAAGTCGCGCCCTTCCACGTGACGCTCGACCAGGACTTCATCATCCTGGGCGGCGGCGAATGCGTACGCGGCCATGACCGCCTCGCGCGTGCGCAGTCTCACCGAGACGCCGCGGCCCTGATTGCCCTTGCGCGGTTTGACCACCACGGGCACGCCAATCTCCTCGGCGGCGGTCCAGGCGTCGGCCGCGCTTGCAACCGGTCGGCCTTCCGGGACGGGCACGCCGATGGCGGCCAGCAGCGACTTGGTCAGGTCCTTGTCCTGGGCGATGGACTCGGCGATGGCGCTGGTGCGATCCGTCTCCGCCGCCCAGATGCGACGCTGGCGCGAGCCGTGGCCCAGCATGACCAGGCTGCCGTCGGTCAGTCGACGGGCCGGGATTCCACGCGCTTCGGCCGCGCGCACGATGGCGCCCGTGCTCGGACCCAGTCGAACCGATTGATTGAGGCTGCGCAGATCCTTGAGCGCGGACTGCAAGTCGATGTGCCGGTCGGCGCGCGCCGCCGCGAGCAGATCGACCGCGAGGGCAAAGGCCCTCTTCCCGACCTCTTCTTCTTGGTACTGCACGAGGATGCGGAACACGCCGCCACCGTCCAGCTCGTGAACCACGGGCGCGCCGACTTCGCAGCCAGCCGCGCGCTCCAGCGCAGCGGTCAGCTCGGCGATGAGGCAGGCCTCGCCGTGGTGCGATTCGGCGGCTTCGCTTTGGTCCCAAACCGACTGCGTCATGTCCGCCAGCTCCTTGGGCAGGCAACCACGCAAGCGACCGAGCGTCGCGGGCGTCATCAGGTCGGCATCCACGACCATGATGGCCTCGAGGAGGGTGTCGTCTGACCAGAGATTGGGGCCGCGGAGGGTGCGAAGGTGGTCTGCTTTCATCAGGTGCTTTCCACGGCCGCCGTCGACTTATCGCAGGCGAACCATGTTCGATTGGCTACAGTGCGAATTCGCCAGGTCGCATCCAGAGCGCGAAGATGGCCCGACGAATATGAAGTCAGACGCACCGGCCTCGCCGATTATTCTATCCATGGCACAGGTCATCGATTTTTCCCGCGACACTGCGGGGTGCTCGAAGAATCTGCATAGATTTCCGATAGTTGCGGTTGCGTCATCGCCTGCTACCAGGGCCAGCGTGGCGAACCCCTCGCGCAGCAGGCGGGCTAACTCGGTCGCGTCCTCGACGCGCCAATCCCCCGCCACCTCGACCACCGCGTGGCGCCGTAGATTGACAAACGATCCTTCGATGACGCGCGTCCAGGCGGAAAGCGCGGAAGGGTTGCGAGCGGCGGTCACGAGTACCCGCCGCCCATCCACTTGGTAGAGCGCGTCGCCCTCCTCGGCCAGCACCGCTTCGATGCCTTTTCGGATGGTGTGCGGCGACAGACCGAGCGCTGCGCCAGCAGCGCTCGCGGCCAGCAGGTTCTCGATCAACATGGGATGCGCCCCGAAGGGCCGGGAACACAGGCGGTCCAACTCGAACACCGGCCGAGCGTGCTCTCCGCGTATCGCCACGATGGCGCCCTCGGCGATGGAAACGGCCCAGCCTCCCTTGCCGAGGTGCTCGCGCACGCAAGGCGATCGCATGTCGTGGCTGAAGTAGACGGTGCGGCCGCGGCACTTTTCCGCCATCGCGGCCACTTCCGGCTCGTCGGCATTGAGGACCGCGCATCCTTCCGGCAGCACCACGTCGACAGGCGCGCGCATTGCCTTGGCCACCAGCGCGCGGTCGTCCACGTGCTGCGCTCCCATGTGATCGCCCGAGCCCAGGTTGGTCACCACGGCCACGTCGCAGCGATCGAAGGCCAGACCTTCCCGGATGACCTCGAGCTCACCGGCCTCGACCACCATGGCGTCGACGAACGGATTGACCAGCAGGCGGCGCGCGCTCGTCGGGTTTGCGCCGTCCTGGTTGGAAAGCACGCGCCTGCCGACGCGAAGCCCGCGCGAGCTTGCCTCGCCGACATTGTGTGACGCCGCGGCCAGCATGGACGCGATCGAGGCCGCCACGAAGGTCTTGCCGTTGGTTCCGGACACCGCGACCAAGGGAACACGGCCGGACTCGCCCGGCGGAAACAAGTGGGTCACGATGGCTTCGCCGACCGGACGCGGCTTTCCGACCAGCGGCTTTAGGTGCATGAGCAGACCTGGGCTGGCGTTGACCTCGATCACGGCGCCGTTTTGCGTCTCCAGCGGTCGGCCGATGTCCTCGGCGATGAGATCGATCCCGGCCACGTCGAGCCCCACCGTCTGCGCCGCGACCACACAACTCGCGGCGACCTCCGGGTGCATGCGGTCGGTCTCGTCGACCGTGAGATCGCCGTTGTAGTGGATGATGACCGCGCGGCCGGCGGCTGGGACCGAGTCTCGATTCAGGCCCTGGCGGCGCAGTAGCTCGAGGGAGATCTCGTCGAGCACCAGGGTGGTCAGGGGCAGGGCCGAATCGTCCCCACGTTTGGGGTCCAAATTGGCCTTGGCCACCAGCTCCCCGACGGTGTGCATGCCATCCCCCAGCACCTGTTCGGCTTCGCCGCCGCTGGCCGCGATGGCCTTGTCGCCGACCACCAACACCCGGTACTGCGCGCCCGAGACGAAACGCTCGACCAGCACGCCGCTGCCCTCGCGCGAGGCGATGTCGAAGGCCGCCTCGACCGCCTCGCGATCCTCCAGGCAGATGGAGACACCACGGCCGTGGTTGGCGTCCTGCGGTTTGACCACTGCGGGCAGGCCGAGCTCCTGGGCGGCTTCCCAGGCATCTTCACGGCTTTGCGCCGCGCGGCCCGCCGGCATGGGAACGCCGACGGAATAGAGCAACTGCCGGGTGAGATCCTTGTCCTGCGCGATGGACTCGGCCAGGGCACAGGTCTTGGCCGTCTCGGCGGCCCAGATCCGGTGCTGCGCCTTGCCATAACCGAGCTGCACGAGGTTGCCGTGGCTCATGCGCAAGCAGGGGATCCCGCGTTCCTCGGCGGCCGTGACGATGGCTTGCGTGCTCGGGCCCAGACACAGTCTGTCTGCCAGCTCGCGCAGGCGGCGCAATTGCCCCTCGACCGCGAACGGCCGATCGTCGACGGCCGCCAGGATGAGCTCGCGGCCGGTGCGCAAACAGGCCTCGGCGAAGTCGTGGTCGAGACACTTGACGACCACGCGGTAAAGGCCGCGTTCGCTGGTCTCGCGCGTGCGTCCGAAACCCACCGGCAGGTGGGCCAGCGACTGCAACTCGAGGGTCACGTGTTCGAGAACGTGACCGAGCCAGGTTCCATCGCGCAGGCGCATGAAGAAACCGCCGCGCACGCCCTCGCTGCAGCGATGCTCGATCATCGACGGCAACCAAGCAGTCAGGCGATCGACGAAGCCAGGCAGGGTGTTCGAAGGCTGGGACTCGAAGTCGCCCAGGTCGACCCACGCTTCGAGCACCGGGTAGTTCGCCCAGATGTTCGGGCCCACCAAGGGAAGAATCTTGCGGATGTTCATGGTTCGGAATCGCCGCACGACCTGCGGGGCCGCCATCCTGCCCTTGCAAGCGAACGAGCGCCAGTTCGGATTCGCGCGGCGGGTGCCCGCCCTGGTAGAGTCCCTGGGATTCGGCCGCTCTCGCCAGCCCCCCACGATGGTTGCCCAAGACAGCAATTCGACGCAGTTGCCCGGCCTTGCGCTCGCGCAGGGGGAGACCCTGCGCGCGGTCTTTCAACCGGACCTCGACCAGAGCCTGCACTACGCCATCGGCATGGTGGCCCTGACCTCGCATCGGATCTGCTGGCAGGCCCGGGAGACAGCATGGACGGAGGTTGCACTGTCGCCCGCCCTGACCTTGCATCACCGCGAATTCGCCGGGCTCGGCGAATTGCGCCTCCTCGACGGAACGCGTGCCCTGGCCCGCTTTTTTTTCACCCTTGCCGCCGGGGAAGGTGCGACCCAGTTCCTCGATGCATTCGAGGCCCAGCAGGGGGCCGCCCGAGCACGGCCGCGGCCGGTAGCGCCCGCCGACGACCAAGACCCTCCGGATCGCCCTGTCAGTGGCAAATTCCCCTTGCTGCGGCTGCTGCGATTTGCGCGTCCGCACCTGGGCGCGGTGCTGCTGGGCTTTACCCTCACCTTGGCGAGCACGGCGGCGGGCTTGATTCCGCCGTACCTCACCATGCCGCTCGTGGACCGCGTGCTTGTGCCAGGGCAGGCGGGCCAACTGACTCTGCAAGCCGCCTTGCCCAAGGTCGTGCTCTACCTCGGGGGGCTGGGCGGCGCGGCGGTCGTGGCCTGGCTCCTCGAGTGGGCGCAAGGGGCGTTGCTCGCCTTCGTGACGGAAAAGGTCGCGGCCGATTTGCGCAACCGCACCTTCGCGCACCTGCAGCGGCTCAGCCTCGAATACTTCGGCGGCAAGCGCACCGGCGATCTCATCGCGCGCATCAGTTCGGATACCGATCACCTGTGTTCGTTCCTTTCCGACACGCTGATCGATTTCGTGACCGACATGCTCATGATCGTCGGCACCTGCATCGTCCTCATCACGCTCGATCCGCTGCTCGCGCTCGCGGCCATCGTATCCTTTCCGCCCATCGCCTGGCTCATCAGTCGCATTCGCGGCAAGATGACGCACGGCTTTTTGCGGGGCGGGCGCGTGTGGTCGGCCATGACCAACATCCTGGCCGACACCATTCCCGGCATTCGCGTGGTCAAGGCGTTTTCGCAGGAGCGGCGCGAGATCGCGCGTTTTGCCCGGATCAACCAGCGCATCGTCGAGGTCAACAACCGCAACAACGCCCTGTGGACGTTCTTCTGGCCCTTGGTGGCGCTGCTCAACCAGGTCGGCTTGCTGGTGGTGTGGGCGGTGGGCGCGCGACAGGTCCTGCACCATCAGATCACGGTGGGGGTGCTGACCGCGTTCATCGCGTACATCAGCCGGTTCTATACGCGCGTCGAGAGCATGAGCCGCATGCTGACCTCCACCCAGCGCGCCTCCGCGGCGGCGCAACGCCTGTTCGAGATCCTGGACCGCGTGCCAAGCGTGCTCGATCCCAAGGATCCGGTTCCCATCGGCGACATGCGCGGCGAGATCCAGTTCGATCGCGTGTCCTTTCGCTATGGCAGCCGGCTGGTGCTCGACGACGTGAGCTTTTCCGTGGCGCCCGGCCAGATGATCGGCATCGTGGGCCACACCGGTTCGGGCAAGAGCACCGTCGCCAATCTGCTTTGCCGCTTTTACGACGTGTCGGCCGGGGCCGTGCGCGTGGACGGCCATGACATTCGTCGTTTTTCCATCGAGGCCTACCGCGGACACATCGGCATCGTGTTGCAAGAGCCGTTCTTGTTCTTCGGCACCATCGCGGACAATGTCGGCTACGGTCAGCCCGGCGCTCTTCCCCGGCAAATCGTCGAGGCGGCGCGGGCCGCGCACGCGCACGACTTCATCCTCAAGCTTCCCGAGTGTTACGACTCGCTGGTGGGGGAGCGCGGGCAGTCGCTGTCGGGCGGCGAACGCCAGCGTATCGCCATCGCGCGCGCCATCCTGGTCGACCCGCGCATTCTCCTGCTCGACGAGGCCACATCGGCGGTGGACACGCACACCGAGCGCGAGATTCAGCGCGCGCTCGACAATGTCGTCGCCGGCCGCACCACCATCGCGATCGCCCACCGCCTGAGCACCTTGCGCAAGGCGGACCTGTTGCTGGTAATCAAGGATGGGTGCCTGGCCGAGCGGGGAACCCACGCGGAGTTGCTCGCGCTCGACGGAGAATACGCGCGACTTCATCGCGCTCAGACCACGGCGGTGGGGCGGCCGGACGCGGATGTCGCCGGAAGCGGCGAGCCGGAGCCCGAGGAATCCGGGACCGAGGACTTGCCGCGCATCGCGGTCGAAAGGCTCGCCATCGAGCGCGACGGTGACGGCAGCCTGTGGGCCATCGACCGATCATCCCGAGCGGATCGCGCGCGCATCGTTCCCAGGCGCTGTTTTCCTCTCACGCATCCCGACGCGTTCGTGTGCCTGGTCGACGAACACGGCCGCGACCGCGCGTGCATCGAGGATCCGGAGGCCCTCGACCAAGACACCCGCCGGGCACTAGGGAGCGCGCTCGGCGAGCATGAATTCTTGCCCCAGGTCACGCGCATCGAGCGTGTCCGGCACGAGGCGACCTGGTCCGAATGGCATGTGGAGACCGATCGGGGGGCGCGCGTCTTCGTGGTGGATCAAGAGGACAACATCCGCGGCCTCGACGACGGCCGTCACGTCATCACCGATTCCCACGGCATGCGCTATCTCGTACCCGAACCGGAGAAGCTCGACAGCCATAGCCGGCGGTGTCTGGGACGCTATAGCTAGACCCGGAACAGTTCCGTGCTCAGGTACTTTTCGCCGCGGTCGGGAAAGATGGTGACGATGGTTCCCGATTCGATCTCGGAGGCGACCTTGCGCGCGGCGAACAGGGCGGCGCCGCTGCTCATGCCGGCGAAGATGCCTTCCTCGCGGGCGATCTGGCGCGTGAGATCGAAGGCGTCTTCGCTCTCGATCATGATGTGACGATCGATCTTGGCGGGATCGTAGATGGCCGGCACGATGGCCTCGTCCAGGTTCTTGAGCCCCTGGATGTAATGGCCGCGCACCGGGTGGGCGCTGACGATCTTCACCGATGGCAGCCTTTCCTTGAGCGCGAGCCCGACCCCCATGAGCGTGCCGCTGGTACCGAGCGACGACACGAAGTAGTCGATGCGGCCTTCCGTCTGGCCCAGGATCTCCTGGGCCGTGCCGAGGTAGTGTGCGAGCTGGTTGTAGTGGTTCGAGAACTGATCGGGCATGAAGTATTTGTAGGAGAAGTCCCGCACCAGCTCGCGCGCCGTCATGATGGCGCCGTCGGTGCCCAGGTTGGCCGGGGTCAACGTCACCTTGGCGCCGAAGGCGGCGATCATCTTGCGCCGCTCGACCGAGACCGCCTCGCTCATGACGATCTCGACCCGGTAGCCCTTGACCGCTCCGATCATGGCCAGGGCGATGCCGGTGTTGCCGCTGGTCGGCTCGAGAATGGTCTTCTTGTGCGTGAGCGAGCCTTCCTGTTCGGCCTGTTCGATCATCTTGAGCGCGATGCGATCCTTGATGCTGCCGGTGGGATTGAAGCCCTCCAACTTGGCCAGGAGGGTGACCTTGGGGTTGGGACAGAGGCGCTGGATGCGCACCATGGGGGTATTGCCGATGAGTCCGAGGATGGAGCTTGCAGGGGCATCGAAGGGCGGCGGCGTGGGGGATGGCTTTGCCATGGGAAAGGAGGCTCCGGCGCAAGGTGTTGCTGAGCGGCGGACGGGCTATGCGACCGCCGCGTACTCGTCGAGCAGATCCTCCATGAGATCGAAGACCTCGGCCATGGTCTTCTCGTCGGGCAGCAAGGTGATGCGGAAGTGGTTGCGATAGGGCACATTGAAGCTGGACCCGGGCGCCACGAGTACGTGCTTGCGTTCCAGCAGGTCGATGGCGAACTTCTGATCGTCGAAATCGGGTAGCTTGGTAAGATCGACGCCGGGAAAGGCATAGATGGCCCCGCGCGGTGGCAACAAGGTCAGGTATTTGCTGCGTTTCACGCTTTCGATCACCGTGGCCCGTGTCTGGAAGAGTCGGCCGCCGGGTCTGGTCAGATCGTGGATGGACTGATACCCGCCGAGCGCGGTCTGCACCGCCCACTGTCCAACCACGTTCGAGCACAGGCGCAGCGACGCGATGGTGTCCAGGCCGAGCAGGTATTCCTGCGCCCCTTCCTTCTCCCCGGAAAAACTGAGCCAGCCCACGCGGAATCCGCACGAGCGATAGACCTTGGACAGGCCCGCGAAGGTGCCGCACAGGGTGTGTTTGACGAGGGTGGCGACGGGCGTGTATGCGGCGCCTTCATAGGTGATCTGGTCGTAGATCTCGTCGGTGAAGACCACCAGCTCGTGCTTCTCGGCGATGTCCACCATCGCTTGCAGGACCTCGCGTGGATAGACCGCGCCGGTGGGGTTGTTGGGCGAGATGATGACCAGGGCGCGGGTGCGCGGCGTGACGAGCTTGGCCAGGGCCTCGAGGTCGGGCAGCCAGTTGAGCGCCGGTGGGCAAGGGTAATGAACGGCCTTGCCGTCGTTGAGATGGGTGGCGGCCGTCCACAGCGGATAGTCGGGACTGGGCACCAGCACCTCGTCGCCCTCGTCGAGTAGGGCGCGCAGGGAGAAGATGATGAGCTCGCTGACTCCGTTGCCCATGAAGACGTCGTCCGCGGTGGTGTTCATCACGCCGCGGTTTTGCTGCTGCATGACCACGGCCTCACGCGCGGGGAAGATGCCCTTCTGATGGCAATAGGCGTCGGAGTCGCGCAGGTTCTCGATCATCGCCTGACGCATGGTCTCTGGGGCGCGAAAGCCGAACGCGCCCGGGTTTCCGATGTTGAGCTTGATGATCTCGTGTCCCGCCTTCTCCAGTTCCGCAGCCCTACGGGCCAGCGGGCCACGAATTTCGTAGCGGACGTTGGCGAGGTGGGTACTGGCTTTGATGCGGGTCGTTGACATGGCGAAGCTGTGAAGATAGTCCACCTTGTCGCGATGGGAAAGGTCCCAGCTGCGGGGTCTTCACGATGACGCCGCGACCGAGTGCCAGCATCGAGGTTGGATCGAGCCTCCCGGCGGCGAGATCGGTCCTAGCGGCGTGCGCCAGCGCACGTCCCCGGGCGACAGCGTGGCTTCATGCATGGTATCTTTTCCAGGGGTATTCCCCTTCACCCGAACAAGGTTGTTTATTGGTCGTGAAATCTCATCGAGCTTTCTTCATCGGGATCGTCGCATCGTCGCTCTGGTTGGGATGTGCCGGGGCCAAGGTAGGGACCACGCCCGGCGGTGGCGGTTCCCAGGACGGGGACGGTGGGGCCGGTGGCGGTGGTGGAGGCGGCGTCACCTTCAACCTCGACGCGGCGATCAATAAGCCGGATACACGCAAGGCGGATCTGCCACCGGATACTTTTCCGTTCAAGGTCGATGAGAACGGCAACGCCATTTGCCTCGCGATTCTCTCGCTGGGGCAGCCCGCCCACTATGGCAACCAAAGTGGCACTGGTGACAGCACGGACGCCTTTCAGACCTTCATGAACACCTACACGCAGAATGCCAATACCGGCACGACCTCAAGCATGACCATGATCAAGACCTTCACGCCGCTGACGGATGCGTTGCTGAATCAATACAACGTGGTGATCCTGCAGGCGCTGGAAGACAGCGAGTACACCGGGCTGTGGACCTACACACAGAGCGATACCGACGCCTTGGCTAAATGGGTGAAGGCCGGCGGAGCGCTCATCACGATGACCGGCTATGGTGGAAACTCCGACGAGACTACCCCTCTCAACCAACTCTTGTCCTTCTCCGGAATCTCCTACGTTCCTCTCCCCGACACCTTCACGGCATGTCCCGACAACATGTGCTATTGCGCGTACAGCGCCATTGGGTTCGATGGTTGGACCACCGACTACGCGGACTACGACCAGCTGACCCGCAGTCTCAAGAAGGTTGGAGTCTTCCACGGGCGGGCAATCAACTGCAGCGACCCCAGTTGCCAGATCTTTGCCAAAGATGCGACGCAAGGGAATGTGGGCGTGGCGAAAGTCATCGAAAACGGGCACGTCCTGGCCTGGGGCGATGAGTGGGTGACGTACACCAGCCAGTGGGGGTTGGTGGACGGACAGTATGACGACGCTGCCACTTACCAACAGTGTGTCCCATATACCCCGAAGAATTCCTATAGCGTGCCGCAGTTCTGGTACAACGTGTTCCGCTGGTCGGTTCCTTCCATGCAGTGGTGCTTCACCATCACGGTGCCGCCGACCGCCGATCCGGGCCAGCAGATCATCTATTGATCGCTCACTCGGGACTGCCGCGCAGGCGCCACTGCAGCTGCACGAGCGCGATGACCGCGAGCGGGCCCGCGATGAGCAGGGCGTGCACGAGCGCCAATTTCGTCACGCCGAGGAGGGCGTACACGAGGAAGGCCAGCACGAAGAAGTCGCGGCGGCCCATGGTGTAAACCAGCATCATCGGGCTGGCCAGCGCGTCCTTGCGCTTCTCGGAGAGCCTGGTCTTCATGTTGGCACTACCGGTCAGACGCCAACGCACCTTGATGATCTCCCCACCTTCGCCCTGCCGGCGGATTTCGCCGAGTGCAATCGAGTCGTAAAAGGCATGCATGGCAGAGGCGCCCAGCCCGGCGGCCAAGAGCAGGGACGACCCGGTGGCGCGATAGAGTCCAACGCCCAGCGCCGCGAAGATGACGATATTGAGCCCGTCATCGACCATGGTGTCGAGCCACTCGCCGATAGCGGTCTGCTGAAAGCGGACGCGCGCCAGTTCGCCGTCGCAGCCGTCGAGGATCGATTGCACATGGGCGAGAAAGAATCCCCAGATCATGAAGGCGTAGTTGCCGCTGGCGATGAGCAGGGCACCAAACAGGCCGACGATCGCGGCACCGATGGTCACCTGATTGGGATGCACGGGCAGACGACACAACAGATGGCGCGTGATGAAGAAGGACACCGGTTTGTTGAGGTAGCGCGCGACGAATCCCAAGTCACCGCGCATCAGTTCGGCGAAGACAGCGGATTCGGCGCGCCTGCGCGAGGCCAAGTCCACGACGCGCAACCCGCCCGCCAGCGAGGCACTCGATGGGCGCACCTCGTTGGCCCCGATCTCGACTGCGTCGGGTAGCTCCTCGCGCAGAGCCGCGAGGTCGTCAGGCCTCGGCACCTTGCGCACGATCGCCGAGGGCGGCAAGTACTTCGGCAACGGGCAGCTGCCATCCGAGGCAATGATGATAGATAGCCCCATGCGGTCGATCTGCCTTATGGAACGCTCGACGACCGAGAGGCCTGCGACCCGCGTGGTGGCTCCGACGACTTCGGCTGCGGTAGCACGCAACAACACCGACTGCCTGGGCGGTGGCAAATCGGAGTTCTGCGGGTCGCTTGCGCGGGAAGATGGGTTGGTCATCACTGGGCTTTGCCGCCCCACATCCGCAGTCTGCCCGAGACATTCGAGAAGTGCACGAACTACGCACGGAAAAGCCCAAGCACGCCTACTCCTCCGGGAGGCGAAGCATGTGGTTTGGAAGCCCCGACCACCAGGTCAGTTGAAGCCCGGCGATGACGGACAAGTACTTGATGTTCCCGTCCGGCATGACGTGGAAGTCAACCACCGGTGTCAAGGCCCAGCCGCCGGTCAGTCTCTTCTTGAAGGGAAAGATGTCGTAGCTTGCGCCGAGCAGAAAATAGGAGCCGCCGCCGCCACGCAGGGAGGTGTCGAGGGCCTTGCTGTCGCTGACCATCACGTACCCGATGCCCAAGCCGGTATGGATGGAGAGATCGCGCCAGACCAGGCAGCTTCCTTCGAGCGTCAGCCCGCCCACGGCCCCCTTGTCGGAGTTCTTCTGGACGGCGCCGACGTACTCCACGAGTAGGCCCAACCCGAGGCGAGGCGTGATGAGCTGTCCGATGCGGAAGGTGCCGGTGTAGCCCGGGTAGATACCACGGTTCCTGCCTTTCTCGTTGAGCTGGGCCGCCACGCCCGAGACCCCGAAGCCGATCCAGTAACCCTGGCGCGAGCGCGGCTCATCGAGACGCGGCTGCGAGTCGCCCGCGTCGTCGGCGTGCGCTGCACGCGGGCCGAGAACGAACGGCAGTCCGGCGAGGCAGGCGAGCGCGACGGTGATCGATCCTCTGGTCATGACCCACCTCATTAGAACTCTCCTCGCAGGCCGAGAATGGGATAGATGGGGAAGCCCGATTGATACTGGGACTTCTGGAAGTTGTAGTTGTATTCCAGCTGCTCGGGATTGGTTCGGTTGTAGACGTTCTGCAGGTCCACGTAGGCGTTCAGCATCCAGGTCCTGTAGACCCACAGCTTGTCGAGGCGGATATCGAGCTGCTGGAAGGCTGGCACGCGCGTGCTGTAGGGCGTGCCATAGATCGGCGAGTAGAGATCGGTCGAGGCGTTGAAGACAGCCCCGACCACGGGCGTCGCCGGATTGCCGGTCACATACCGGAAGCGCGTCCCGATCTGCCAGTTGCGCGGCAACCGATAGGTGCCGAGGATGGTCAGGATGTGGGTCTGGTCGTATTCGAACAGGCGGTAGCTGGTGGCACCCGAATCCCTGCGCTCCGAGCGCATCAGCGTGTATGCGATCCAGCCCGTGAACTTGCGGGTCAGATCGTGCTTGGCGACGAGCTCCAAGCCGTAGACGCGTCCCTTGCCGTTGTTGTCGTAGAGCGGGACCGATTTGTCGGTGTTGTACGCCGGGTTGGGGCTGACCATGTTCTGCAGATCCTTGTAGAACCCGGTAAGGTCGAAGTTGATATGGGCCCAGGGTTTCCATTCGACACCGGCCGAGTAGTGAATCGCCCGCTCGCACGTGAGCGCCGGATTGCCGAACACCTTGTCGGCCTGGTCGATGGTGGGTTGTTGATAGAAGAGGCCGATTCCTCCCTTGAGGGTCAGCCGCTTCGTGAGGTCGTAGCGAGCGGTCAAGCGTGGGGCGGCCGTGTATTGCGAGACCTCGGACCAATAATCGAAGCGCACACCCGGGAGGAGCAGCAGCGCCTCGATGGGGCGCCATTCGAGCTCGGCGAAGAAGCCGGGGATGTAGTAGTTGGCCCCGGACAGCTCCTCGTGCAGGGGCTGGGCGGAGAGCGTGTCATTCGGGTTCTGGCCCTCCTGCGGGGGAGGCGGAAGGTTGAAGACGCCGTTGACACGGGCGTAGAGAACGTCCAGGCCGGCCCGCAGGGCGAAGCGCTTCGACCATTCGTAGCGGGCCGTGTCCCGGAAGTGGGTCAGGTCCATGGTGTAGTTGAAAATCCAATTGAAGAACTGGGCATCCTGGATGTCACGGCCCTGCGACAGGCGGACGACGTTTTCGAAGTGGTCGTTCGGCACGTATTTGTAGGTGGCCAAGGCACGGTAGAAGGTCGTGGACAGCTGCAACTGGTTGCCGACCAGCGTGGTGCCGGCGGCGCCTGGATTCTTCAGGATGATCTTGAACCGGTCGTCCGAGCCGAAGATGAACAGACGCAAATCGTGCGCCGGTGCGGGACGGTAGTTGGCCAGCAGTTGGTAGTCGTAGTAGCGGGGCAGGGTGACGGCCGTGATGGGCGCGTTGGACGGCAGCACGGCATTGATGATGTAATCGATGTAGCTGCGCCGGGCCGCCACCGCCACCGCGGCCTTCGGACCCAAGGGGACCTCCAGGTAGAAGCCGCCGTCGAGCAGGTTGACGTCGACGTAGCCACCGACCTTCTTGGGGCGGAGCTTCTTGATGTCGACGTCGATGATGCCGCCGGTGGCCCCGCTGTAGTAGGGCGAGTAGTTGCCCGGGTAGAACTGCAGGCTGTCGATCATACCCGTGGGCAGGACGCTGCGGATGCCACCGAAGTGATAGATATTGGGAACCAGGGTGCCATCGAAGAAGAAGGCGGTGTCGTAGGGGGCCGAGCCGCGCACGATGATGAGGCCCGAGCCGGCCTCGGAGCGGGCCACGCCGGCGAAGTTCTGGATGACCGCGAGCGGATCGCCCATGGCGCCAGGCAGCTTGTCGATGACCGCGGCCTCGATGACCGTGCGGCTGACCTCCTTGCGTTCGCGCTTGGCCTCGACCACGACGTCGAACGGGTTGTAGGATCCGCGCTCGAGGTAATACGTGACCTCGGTGCGCTGGCCTTGCACGACATCCTCGGTGGTGCGGAAGGGATAGTACGCGGGCGGCTCGATGCGGATCTTCCAGGTGCCCGGCGCGAGGTCGAAGAAGTGGAAGGCACCCTTGGCGTCGGTGACGTTCTCGAAGCCGATCGGCTTGTCACCCTCGCTGCGGTACACCGTCACCAGAATGCCCACGAGCGGCAGGCGGGTGCCGCGCTCGACCAGCTTGCCGGCGAAGTTCTCAATCGGGATCGGTTTGGGCTTTGCCACCGCGACGGGCATGGACTCCGGCTTGGCGGGCTCGGGCTTGGGAGGTCGCGGGGCGAGGAACTTGAACTTGTAGATGATCTGCACCGGAGCCGGCTTGCCGGCGATTTCGGCGGGCTCGAAGCCGAGGTCGTAGGCGGCCGTGAGCGCCGCCTCTTCGAAGCCGAGCCCGGTCGGTGTCTTGGGCTCGATCACGGCCGCGCCGACCACCGATCCCTTGTCATCCAGATCGACCGCCAAGGTGATCTCGACATCGCCGGCCTTGCCGATGGCCTCCTTCGGGTAGGTGACCTTGGCTTGCTTCACCAGCTTGGGCTGCTTGCTGAGCTGGTCCGCCTCGATGCTCATGGAGTTCTTGACGGCCGTGGTCGCCTCCCCGGCGCGCTCGGCCGAGTCTTGGTTCTCGGTGCTTCCGCTCTCCTCCGCCGCGCCGGCCACGCGGGGAAAGATCAGCACCAGGGCCAGGCACGACAATCCGAGGCCTCTCACGGCCGATCCTCCAGGGACGCGACTCCCGTGGTCCAGGCCACGCCGCCTCGCCCGTCGCGGACCACCACCGTGATGCGCGCGGTGGAATTCGCGTAGTCCTCGACCTTGGGCAGGTTCCAGGTGTTGCTGATGGCACGCTCGAAGCCGTCGCTGTCGGCGGGCAAGCGCACGGTGGGATCATCCCCGGCGGCGGGAGGATTGGGAAGGTACCCGGTGCGATGACCGCCCTGGCCGTCGCTACCGAAGTCGCCCGCCTCGGCGAACCAGGAAAAGTTGAGGCGCTCGAAATGAATGATTTGGGTCCCCTCCTTGTCGAGGACATCGAGCGTGCCCGGCCGGGGCAGGAACTCGGACGATTCGATCGGCATGGCCAGGGTCAGCCCCACGTGTTGCTGCCGTTGAATCGATACCGAGCCGGTGTCGTCCAAGCGGAAGCCGGGCGTGGTGTCTTGCCATGCCGACGCGTCCTCGGGCGGCGACGCCGTATCCGGCGCGGCCGGAGCGGCGTCCTCGGTCACGGGCGCGCCGGCTTCGCTGGCGCCGCCACCGTCGATGCCGGGGTTGCCCGCCTCGCCGAGCGCGGCCCCTCCGTCCTCCGCAAGCAAGGCATCCTCGCCGCCACCGATGGCGCTGTCCACCGGGCCTGCTCCTGCATCGGCCGCGGGGACCGCCGCGTCCGACCAGTGGCTCGCCACCGAGATCCCGCGCGGCACCGGATTCTGGTTGCCGGGAATGGAGTCGTCCGTCGGCAGATGCATGGTGAAGACCGCGGGCAGCGTCGTCGTGGCGCACGGTGGGGTGACGGTCAAGCTGATGGTGATGGGGAATCCGACGGGGCGGCTGCTTTCCGGATGGCTGGTATCGTCGCCCGCCGATAGGTCGCAGGTGAACGCCGACGATTGCCGGGCGCCGGACCCGCCCACCGCCGCGCCCGCATCGGTCGATGCGGGAAGAAGGCTCACGTCGCCGCGGCACAACCCGAAGAGCAGTTGGGCCGGGAAAGGATTCACGAAGGTCGCGGTCTCGCCCGTGCCCAGGTCGAGAAGCGGCGCCGGTCCCAAACCGAGCGCGGAGAAGAGCTGATCCATCCCGTTCTGATCGATGGGACAGACGTAGCCGTTGCTGGAGGTGGTGGGCAACGGGCACCACGACCACCGGTAGGTCGCGCTGGCGCTCCCGGTGGCGCAGGACCCGGCCGCGGCTGGCGCGGGCGGGAGGTAGACTAGGGCACGCAGCGTGGTCGACGCGCCCAGGGTCGGCTGGGGCGGCTCGGCCTGGATGGCCAGGATGCGCGGCCGGTTGAGCAGCTCGGGCCGGTTGAAGTCGCCGTTGCTACAGCCGAGGAGTGCCAGCACGCTGGCGAGCAAGATAGCTTTTCGCATGTTCATTCGTCCGTGAGTCTGAAGCGATAGGAGTACTTCTTGGTCGATGCCATGGGCGCGCCGTTGCGGGTGGCCGGCTCCCACTCGGTGGCCAAGGCCGCCTTCTTGGCCGCCTCGTTGAACTCGGGGTAGGGCGATTCATGCAGGATCTTCACGGAGGTCACCTTGCCGCTCGCACCGATGAAGACCAGGACCTCGACGTCGGCCTCCACGCCTTGCGCTTTCAGTGTCGGCGGATAATCGGGTTTGGGAGGCTTTCCCCGGTACTTGGCCTCGGTGAAGGTGACGCCCTTGCTGGGAATGCGCGTGGCGACCTGGTTCACCGTGGTCGGCTTTTCCGTGCCATGCACCGGGCCCGGACGCTCCTTGGGCACGTCTTCCTTCTTGACCGCGAACTTGTCGGTTTCGCCGAGACGTGTGTTGCCCACGGCGAAGGCTGGCCCCTCGCCGTTGCCTTCGCCCACGGTGGATTCGAAGCTGAGACCCACGATGCGCGGCGGGGGCTTCTTCTCGGGCTCCTTGGGCGGCTCTTCGATCTTTGGCGCTGGTGGCGCTTTCACCGCCACCGTGCGCTCGACCTCTTTCTTCGGCTCGGGTGGCTTTTCCGGTTCGGGCGGCTTGGGCTTGGCCTCGTGCTCGCGCATCTCGATGGCCACCCGCTCGCGCTCTTGCGCCTTGTGCGTGCCCAGCCGTCCCACGCCCAAGGCCATGATGACGAAACCCACGTGAAGTCCTAGGGAAATCAGCAGGACCAGGATGCCGATGCCGGCACGCAACCACCCCGGCATGCGCCGCTGCTCGCGCCGCGGGTGAAATTCGGCGGCGATGGGCACGCGGACATGGGATAGGGCGCGCGCGCGGGCGACCTGGCGGCGAAGGGCGCGCTTCTCGACGAACGGATTGCGGCGAGCCGGTCGCGTGACACGGCCGGGCTGCCCGTTCGGGGGTTGCGAGGAGGGCGTGGCCTTCATGGGAAATGTGGCTGGCAGCGGGTGTTGGTCAGGGCGTAGTCGGGGCCGACTTGCGTTCGACGTCGAGCGCGAAGGCGGAAACCCCGTTGTGCTTGACTAGGTCGATGAGGTCGACCACACGGCCGTACTCGACGCCCTTGTCAGCGCCGATCACGGCCTGCAATTTCGGGTTGGTCGCGCTCTCGCGCTTCACGAAGCTGCCGATGGCTTCGACCGTCGAGCGCGCTCCGTTGAGCATGAGGGTGCCGTCCTTGTAGCACACGATGTTCACCGTAGATTCGACCCGCGCCCCGCCGGTGGCGGCCTTGGGCAAATTCACTACCATGCTGGCGCGCACGATCGCGATCGAGGTCAGCATGAAGATGATGAGCAGGACCAGCACGATGTCGACGAAGGGGATGATGTTGATGCTGGCGAGCGGCCCTTCTTCTTCGCCATTGCCATTCTGCGCGGCGGCCATGGCTACTCCTTCGCGGTCTTGCCGGCCGATTTCAGCTCGGCCATGAGCACGTGGGTGAGGCCATCGGTGTTGGTCACGGCGTCCTTCACCATGCCTTTGAAGACGTTGTAGGCCACGACCGCGGGAATGGCGACCAGGAGGCCGACCGCGGTCGCCACCAGGGCCTCCGCGATGCCGGACATGACGCCCGCGCTGGCGTTGGCGATGTCTTTCGACATCTCCTTGAACGAGTGCACGATGCCGAGCACGGTGCCGAACAGGCCTATGTAAGGCGCGTTCGACGCCAAGGTCGCCAGGATCGACAGGCGCCGCTCGTACTCGGTTTTGCCACGACTCATGGCGCCCGCGATGAGGTCTTCGACCGAGTCGGGCCCCTTGTCGTAGCCGCGCAGCCCGGCCAGGGTGACGTTGGTCTCCAGGCTGTCGTGCTGCGCGAGCAGCTTGGCCGCGGCGTCGAAATCGCCCTTGTCGAGGGCCTTGGAGAATTCATCCTTGATGACGTCGAAATCGATCTTGCGCCGCCGGTAGAAGAACCAGCGCTCGACCATCACCGCCACGGACAGCAGGGACAGGCCGAGCAGGAGCCAGAGCACCCACTCGGAGCGAAAGACAGGCAAGGAGAGCAGACGTTGGACTAGACCTTCGGCAGCGTTCGTGTTCATGACTTCTTCCTGAGTAATACCGGAGCAACGAACCTAGGTAACACCGTAGCGGGAAATTTTTGTCACTCTCGCAACAGGATTGCAACTGTGCGTTGTCCTGCCGCGCGCCCCGCTGCGGGCGAGGCGGTCTACTTTCCGCCGGCGCCCACCAAGCCGTTCATCTTCTTCGCATCGAACGGCCTGGGCTTCTTGGTGATGGTGGGTTTGGCGCCCTTGCCGGTCGCGGACAGCTCCATGGTCGCGGCCGGGATGCGCATGGCCTCCGGCGCGTTCTTGTCGACATCGGGCGCGGTGATCACCTTGACCAGGCCCAGGGGCGATACCTTCTCGTCCACCCAGACGTCGACCGTACCCATCGCGTTCTTGTCGCGGTAGTGGGTGGACTTGAAAGTGCCGGCCGCGACCTTGATCTCTTCCTTGCCAACCAGGTTCTTCGGATCCGGTCGCTGGAACTTCTGCACCGGGGTGTCCGACGGAACGAGCATGGGAGCCTCGTTGCCGAACTGCATGACCATGGGCCTGGGCGGCTTCTTGTCGCTGGTCGGATCCGCCGCCAGCACCATGCGCAGCACGACGGGCTTGGCCACCGGGCCGCCCGTGGTGGTCATTTCCAGGGTGTTCGACCTGGCGTCGCGGGCCACCAGTGCCCAGCGGGACGACAGCGTGATGCTCCCCATGGTCATGGTGTACTCGGCCCACGAACCAAGGTCGACCTTCCTCATGTCCACCACCAGGGGCATGCCGGCAGGCACGCCCGGGCTCTGTGCGATTGCGGAGGTTGGCAAGAGCAATAGTGCGAAGGCAAGGATCGGGATAAGACGCATGGGGGCTCCTCGGCCGCTTGTCTACATCAAGGCGGCGGCGCTAGCTGGGAAAAAGCTCGGTCGAAGTGACGATGGCGCGGATGGACCCCGGGGGACTGACACACCACCGGACTTGCATACTGACTTTGGACGCAGTGTCCCATGCTGGCACCAGGGGAGCGCAGGGCGCTGGTCGTCGCGCGTTGTTCGCTCGACAAGGGCGGATCAAGCGCTAAGGTGATGCGTATCGAGACTGAACTAGAAAAGGTTCCGTGATTTCGATTGACGCATCCCCAGCCGCTTTCCCGCGCACGGTCCTGGCCGTGATCGTCAGTTACAAGACCTCGGACCTGGTGAAGAGTCTGCTTGCCTCGCTGGCCCAAGAGAGAACCACCGAGGCCGCCCACGGCATCGTGCTTCGGGCGGTCGTCATCGACAATGCCTCGGGCGATGACGAGCCGATCCGGCGCGCGATAGCCGAATCCGGCGGCCAGGACTGGATCGACGTGATTTCGGCACCCCGAAACGGCGGCTTCGCCTACGGTAACAACCTGGGCTTCCGTCACGGGTTCGAATCCGCGCCCGTGCCAGACTTCTTCTTTCTGCTCAACCCCGACACCGAGGTGCGTGGTGGGGCCGTCCGCGTGCTGGTGGACTTCCTCGACCGCCATGCCGACGCCGGGATCGTCGGCAGCGGCCTGGAGCTTCGAGACGGCACGCGCTGGCCCTTCGCTTTTCGCTATCCCAGCCTGCTTGGCGAGGTGGAGCACGGCTTGCGGGTGGGCGTGGTGAGCAAGCTCTTGCACAGGCACATCGTGGCGAGGCCGATGGGCGATCTTTCCGAGCAAGTGGACTGGTTTCCAGGCGCGTCCATGATGGTTCGGCGCAAGGTCATCGAGGATGTCGGCGGGATGGACGAAGCCTACTTTCTCTACTACGAGGAAACCGATTTCTGTCTCAAGGTCAAAGGCGCGGGTTGGACCATCTGGTACGTTCCCGATAGCAGGGTCATGCACATCGCCGGGCAGAGCACGGGCGTGACCGGCGAGCAGGAGGGGCAGAGGCGCCTACCCCCCTACTGGTTCGAGTCGCGGCGCAGGTACTTCGCCAAGAACCACGGCCTTTCTTACGCCATGGCGACGGACGCCGCGCTTCTTCTCGCCAGTGTGGTGGGACAGGCGAAGGAGAGACTGAAAGGCCGAGGGCGCGCAGGCGTGCCCCGATTCACCCGCGACCTCCTTCACTACAGCGTTTTTCGAAAGGTCAACCGGACGCTTGCGCCAGCCCAGGAGTGGAGGCCGGCGCCGAATACCAAGTAGTTTCAATATTGCAAAGGAGGCTCACCATGTGTGGCATTGCCTGCATTCTAGATATCCAAAGCGATCCTGCGGCACTCCGTGAAAGGGCGGTTGCCATGGCGCGCCTGCTGCGACACAGGGGGCCCGACTGGAGCGGCGTCTTCGCGGACGAAAACGCCGTCCTGGCCCACGAGCGGCTTTCCATCGTCGATGTCGAGCATGGCGCCCAACCACTGACGGACGCTGGCGGCAACCTGGTGCTCGCCGCCAATGGCGAGATCTACAACCACAAGGCCCTGCGGGCGGAGCTCGAGGGCTACCCCTTCAAGACCAGCTCCGATTGCGAGCCCATCATTCCGCTCTATGAGCGTCACGGACCGGATTTCCTCGACCGGCTCAGTGGCATCTTCGGCTTCGTGCTCTATGACAGGCGGAACAACGATTTTCTCGTCGCCCGCGATCCCATCGGCGTCATTCCGCTTTACACCGGCCGGGACGAACACGGCAATTTGCACGTCGCCTCGGAGATGAAGGCCCTCATCAAGTTCTGCCGTCAAATCGACGACTTTCCACCAGGGCACTACCTGACCCGGCAAACCCAACAACCGGTGCGATACTACAATCCCTCGTGGACCGAATACCGTGGCGCGGAAAGCAAGCAACTCGATCTCGGTGAATTACGCAGCAGCCTCGAATCCGCCGTGCACCAGCAATTGATGTCCGACGTTCCTTATGGTGTGCTCATTTCCGGAGGACTCGATTCCTCGGTCATCTCGGCGATCACGCAACGCTTTGCCCCCAACCGTATTGAAGAAGGCGACAAGGTCGCGGCCTGGTGGCCGCGCTTGCACTCGTTCTGCATAGGCCTCGAAGGGTCTCCCGACGTGGCCAAGGCTCGCAAGGTGGCATCGGCCATCGGCACGGTTCACCACGAGTTCCTCTTCACGATAGAAGAAGGACTGGACGCCCTTCGCGACGTCATTTACCACATCGAAACTTATGACGTCACCAGCATCCGGGCCTCGACGCCGATGTACTTGATGATGCGCCGGATCAAGGCCATTGGCATCAAGATGGTGCTCTCGGGGGAGGGGGCCGACGAGGTTTTCGGTGGCTATCTCTATTTTCACAAGGCACCGAATGCGCGTGAATTCCATGAAGAGACCGTGCGGAAGTTGGCCAGTCTGCACAAGTACGATTGTTTGCGCGCCAACAAATCATCCGCGGCGTGGGGGATAGAAATCCGCGTGCCATTTTTGGACAGGGAGTTTCTCGATGTAGCGATGTCCTTCAATCCGCAAGAGAAGATGGTGGGTCCTGGTCGAATGGAAAAGCATCCTTTGCGCAAGGCCTTCGAGGGATACCTGCCGGACGAGATCCTGTGGCGGCAAAAGGAACAATTCTCCGATGGCGTCGGCTACGGCTGGATCGATTCCTTGAAGGCCAACGCCGAAAAGCTGGTCGCCGACACGCAAATGAAGAACGCGCGCTATCGATTTCCCTATAACACTCCCACCACGAAGGAAGCCTATCTTTACCGAGACATCTTCGAGTCTCACTTCCCGGGTGAAGCGGCGGCGGCCTGCGTGCCCGGTGGTCCCAGCATCGCGTGCAGTACCCCTACCGCCATCGCGTGGGACGAGAGTTTCGCGCGCAATTCCGATCCCTCGGGTCGCGCGGTGCTGAGCGTCCATCACGACCCCAGTGCGGTTGACCCGGAGAGTCGCGCGGGCGGATAGGGTTCGGGTACAAGGAAACCTTCCGACTCCGTGCCTTCGCAGTCGACGAAGTCCGGCCAGCCCAGGTTGCGCGTAATCGGTTCGCCGCCTAAGATCGCGGCTTGACTCATGGAGTGATTTCCAGTGCTATCGAGGACTTATGAATCTAACCTATGAATCCCCGTGGACGAGCGACGACGTGCGACTCTTTCGCAAGTCGGTTCGCCAATTCATTGAGGAGGAATTCGTGCCCCGGCAGGCCCGCTGGCGCGAGGAACAGCACGCCGATGCGCAGGCCTGGACCAGGGCGGGCGGGATCGGGATGCTGCTCCCCGACGTTCCCCAGGAATACGGGGGCGGGGGAGGGACCTTCGCCCACGAGGCCGTGGTTCTGGAAGAGCTCGCGCGATTGGGCGTCCACTTCGGTTCCAGCGTGCAGAGCATCGTCGGACGCTACATCCTGATCCACGGCAGCGAGGAGCAGAAGCGAACATGGCTTCCGCGCATGGCGCACGGCGAGGTCGTGAGCGCGATCGCCATGACCGAACCGGCAGCCGGCTCCGATCTGCAGGGTATTCTGTGCGTCGCCCGGCGCGACGGCGACCACTACGTCATCAACGGTTCGAAGACATTCATTACCAATGGCTGGCAGGCCGGCTTGGTCTGTCTGGCGGTGAAGACCGACCCGAAAGCGACAGGCCCCAAGGGAATCTCTCTCATACTGGTCGATACCAAGGGCCTTCAAGGCTATCGTGTCGGGCGCCCGCTGGAGAAAGTGGGTCGACACGGCCAGGACGTTTGCGAGCTGTTTTTCGACGACGTGCGTGTCCCGAGCTCGTGGCTGCTCGGTTCCACCGAGGGCAAGGGTTTCTTCCAAATGATGGAACATCTGTCCTACGAGCGCCTGTCGGTTTCGGTAGCCGCCGTCGCCACCATGGAGCGGGCAGTGGACATCACGACCCAGTACGTGAAGGATCGCGTGGCATTCGGCAAGCCACTGCTCGATTTTCAAAACACGCGCATGAAGCTTGCCGAATGCAAGACCGAGGCGCACGTGGGCCGTGTCTTTCTCGATAGTTGTATCGTCCGTTTCATGAAGGGCCAGCTCGATCCCGTCACCAGCGCCATGGCCAAGCATTGGCTCACCGATCGGGAGTTCCACATCGTCGACGAGTGCGTCCAGTTGCACGGCGGCTACGGCTACATGCTCGAATACCCCATCGCCCGCATGTGGACCGATTGCCGCGTGCAGCGCATCTACGCCGGCACGAACGAGATCATGAAGGAGATGATCGCGTGGTCCCTGTAAGCGGTGAAAGCGAAGAGAAGTCGCTCCCGTCCGCGCTTGCGCCAGCCTTGTCCGACACCGAGCGCAACGAGATCCTGGTCGCCTGGAACGACACCCGCGTGGAGTTCCCCGATGTCTGCGCGCACGAGCTGTTCGAGCGGCAGGTGGATCGCGACCCGCACGCGGTCGCCCTCATCTTCGAGGAACAGCGGCTGACCTATCGGGAGCTCAACCAACGCGCGAATCAGGTGGCGCACTTTCTGCGCAAGCACGGGGTCGGCCCCGAGTCGCTGGTGGGCGTCTCCTTGAAGCGCTGTCCAGAGCTGGTCGTGGCTCTGCTCGGCGTGTGGAAGGCCGGCGGGGCCTATGTCCCGCTCGATCCCGCCTATCCACCCGAACGGCTGGCATTCATGGTGGGCGACGCCGGGGTCCGAATGCTACTGACCGATGCCTCCTGCAAACCGCTCTTCCCCTCGGTCGGCGACAAGGCCGTTTGTCTCGACACCGACTGGCCCACCATCGAGCAGGAGGAAGCCGGCAATCCCGGTGCGGGCGCGGTGCCTTCGAACCTGGCCTACGTGATGTACACCTCGGGATCGACCGGTCAACCCAAGGGGGCGATGATCTTGCATGGTGGATTGGTCAACTACCTTTGCTGGGCAATCCAGGCGTATGGAGTTCAGGCGGGAGGATCGGTTCCAGTCCATAGCTCGATCTCCTTCGATCTCACGGTGACGAGTCTGTATCCGATTTTGCTGGCCGGCGGCCACGCCGAGCTTCTGCCCGAGGATGCCGGCGCGCAGAACCTTTTGGCGGCGTTGCGCCGCTGCGGGAATCGCAGCTTGGTCAAGATCACCCCGGCACACCTCGACCTGCTCGGCCAGCAGCTGAGATCGGATGAGATAGCGGAGCTGACGAAGACCTTCGTGATCGGCGGCGAGAACCTGCTGGCCGAGAGCGTGCAAGTGTGGCGCGACTTCGCTCCGAGTACGCGCCTCATCAACGAGTACGGCCCCACCGAGACGGTGGTGGGGTGCTGCGTGTACGAGGTGAAGCCGGACGATCCGCGCAGTGGCTCGATCCCCATCGGTCGCCCCATTGCCAACACCCAGCTTTACATCCTGGACCCGGACATGCAGCCGGTCCCGCTGGGTGAGACGGGGGAGCTTTACATCGGTGGGGCCGGCGTGGCACGCGGGTACCTGAACAGGCCGGAGCTGACCCAAGAGAGGTTTCTGGTCGATCGATTCTCTGGGCGGGATGGCGCACGCCTCTACAAGACTGGGGATCTGGCGCGTTACCGCCCCGACGGGATCCTGGAGTATTTGGGGCGTGTCGACAATCAGGTGAAGATCCGCGGCTACCGCATCGAGCTCGGAGAGATCGAGGCCATCCTGGCCGGCCACCCGGAGGTGCAGTCCTGCGCGGTCTTGGCGCGTGAGGATTCCCCGGGCAACAAGCAACTGGTGGGGTACGTGGTGTCGCGAGGCGGAGGAACGCCGGCTGTCGAAGGGATGTCCGATTTCCTGAAAATGCGGCTGCCCGAGTACATGGTGCCGGCGCAGTTCGTCCTGCTCGAGTCCCTGCCGCTCACCCAGAACGGGAAGGTCGATCGCAAGGCGCTGCCCGCACCCTCCGAAGCCAACCTGATCTCGGGCGAAACCACCGTCGCTCCCCGAAACGATACCGAGAGGGCGCTCGCTGACATATGGGCCAAGCTGCTGAACGTCGGGTCCATCGGTATCCACGACGACTTCTTCGAGCTGGGCGGACACTCGCTGCTGGTGATCAAGGCGATGTCGCGCATCCGCGACGTGCTCCAGGTGGATCTCCCCCCGCAGAGCCTGTTCGAGAACTCGACCGTGGCAGGCCTCGCCGCAGTGGTGATGCAGGCCAAGGGCGATGCCGCGGAAGAGCCGTCCCAGGATGTCCGGCGGATCGAGCCGCGCGAGGAAGCCGGTCCTTGCCCCCTTTCCTTCGCCCAGGAGCAGTTCTGGCTCCTGGATCAGATGGTTCCCGGCAGCCCCGCCTACAACATCGTGGACGTGATCGCGCTTCGGGGGGAATACGACGCGGAGGCCATGAAGGGCACCCTGAACGAGATCGTGAGACGCCATGAGATTCTGCGTACCGCCTTTTCTCCCGGCGACGGACAGTTGATGCAGGTGGTTCTGCCACCGACCGAACTCCCCTTGCTGGAGTTCGACCTGACCTCCTTGCCCGAACCCGAACGGGCTCCTGCATGGAGCAGTGTCGTTCGCGAGCAAGGGCACAAGGCGTTCGACCTGTCAGAGGCCCCGCTTCTGCGGGCGACCATGGTTCATCATTCGGCAACCGATCACAGGCTCCTCCTGGTCATTCATCACATCGTCGGCGACGAGTGGGCCATGGGGCTGATCCAGGACGAGGTGAGGCAAATCTACGCGGCCTTCTCTCGCAAGCTGCCATCCCCGCTGGGGGAGCTGCCGGTGCAATACGCGGACTTTGCCTGCTGGCAACGGGATTGGTTTCAGGGAGAGAGGCTGGAGGAGCAGATCGCCTACTGGAAGGAGGCGCTTGCGGGCGCCTCGCCCGTCCTGGCGCTGCCGACGGACAAGCCACGCCCGCCGGCGCAGACCTTCCGCGGCGCGACCGAGCACTTCACCTTGCCCAAGGCGTTGCTGGAGCGATTGCGCGCGCTTGGCCTCAAGGAACAGACCACCCTCTTCATGTTGCTGGAAGCGGCCTTTGCCAGCCTGCTCTACCGGTATTCCGGGCAAGCCGACATCCTGGTGGGAACGCCCATCTCCGGTCGAACCCAGAGCGAAACCCAACGTCTCGTCGGATGTTTTCTCAACACGGTCGTGTTGCGCTCGCAGTTCGATGACGGCCAGACCTTCCGGACCCTTTTGCGGCAGACGCGTGGCCGGGCTCTGGGCGCGTTTGCCCACGCGGAGCTTCCTTTTGGGCGCCTGGTCGCGACGCTGGCACCGGATCGCGATGCGAGCCGCACGCCATTGTTTCAGGTGATGTTCGTGCTCTTCGACCCCGACGGCGCCTCTCGGATTTCGAATGTCGCCGGGCACCGGGAGCTGGAAACCGGTACCTCGAAGTTCGACCTGACGCTGTTTCTCTCCATGAACGAGGATGGCCTCGCGGGTGAGATGGAATACAGCACGGACTTGTTCGAGGCCGATACCGTCCGGCGCCTGTGCGGACACTTCGGTGTTCTGCTGGAGGCACTCGCCGGCGATCCCGACCAGCCCATCGCCCGCCTGCCGCTATTGACCGAGGCCGATCGCCAGCAACTCCTGGTAGAGTGGAACCGCACCGAGAGCGAGTATCCGCGCGATGTGCCGCTGGCCCAATTGATCGAAGCCCAGGTGGAGCGGACGCCGGACGCGGTGGCGCTGGTGTGTAGCGACGAGTCGCTCACCTTCGCCGAGTTGAACGCGTGGTCGAACCAGCTTGCCTACGAGTTGCGGGCGCGTGGTGTGGGACCCGATCGCCTGGTGGGAATCTGCATGGAGCGTTCGGTCGACATGGTGGTGGGGCTCTTGGCCATCGTGAAGGCCGGGGCGGCCTACTTGCCCCTGGACCCGCTTCTGCCGCCGGAGCGGCTCGGCACCATGATCGAGGACAGCGGCGCCAGGCTGGTCCTGACCCAGGAAAGTCTGTGGGCGTCGCTGCCCGCGTTTTCGGGGACGGTGCTCTTGCTCGACGACAAGAGCTGGAAGTCGAATCCGCGGGACAACCTGGGCGTAGCCGCAAAGCCGGACCATCTGGCCTATGTCATCTACACCTCGGGCTCGACCGGTAAGCCCAAGGGCGTCGAGGTGCCGCGTGGAGCGCTCACCAATCTTCTGTGGTCGATGCGCGAATGGCTCGGGCTGACCGCCGCGGATCGACTGCTCGCGGTCACGACCATCTCGTTCGACATCGCGGGGGTGGACATGTGGCTGCCCCTCTTGGTCGGGGCGCGCATGGTGGTGGCGAGTCGGGAGGAGGCGGTCGATGGCGAGCGCCTGGGCGAACAAATCGATCGGCACGGCATCACCTTCCTGCAGGCGACCCCGGTTACCTGGCGCCTTCTGCTCGCGGCTGGTTGGAAGGGAAAATCGGACCTGCAGATCGTGTGCACGGGAGAGGCCATGCCGCGAGATTTGGCGGCCTTGCTCCTGCCCAGGGTGCGCCGACTGTGGAACTTGTACGGCCCCACGGAGACCACGATCTGGTCTACCGGATACCGGGTACGTGACGGCGACGAGCCAGTCCTCATCGGCCGGCCCGTGGCCAACACGCAATGCTACATCCTCGATCAAAATCGACGTCCGGTCCCTGTCGGCGCGGTAGGCGAGCTCTATATCGGCGGCGATGGGCTGGCCCGTGGCTATCTCGGACGACCGGAGCTGACGGCCGAGAAGTTCGTTCCCGATCCATTCCGGAACCAAGCGGGCGCGCGCATGTACCGCACGGGCGATCTGGCTTGTTACCGATCCGACGGCAACCTGGTGTGCCTGGGCCGAAGCGACCACCAGGTCAAGATCCGAGGGTTCCGCGTCGAGCTTGGTGAAATCGAGGCGGGGATCGCGCGGCATCCGTCCATCCGCCAAGTGGTCGTGGTGGCGCGCGAGGATGTCCCCGGGGACAAGCGCCTGGTTGCCTACTTCGTGGCGGAGGAGCCGCCGACCGACCTGATCGAGCAGTTGCATAGGCAGGTTCGCGCCCTGATGCCGGAATACATGGTGCCCTCGCACTTCGTTGCCCTGGAAGCCTTGCCGCTGTCGCCCAACGGGAAGGTCGATCGCAAGGCGTTGCCCGCGCCGAGCGGTGATGACGCGGTCGTCGTCCGCGAAAGCGTCGGCCCTCGCAACCAGACGGAGGCGTGGCTGGTGTCGATCTGGAGCGAGTTGCTGGGCGTTGCGACAGTGGGGATCGACGACAATTTCTTCGAGCTTGGGGGACATTCGCTGCTGGCGATCAAGGCGATGTCGCGTATCCGGGATGCGTTCAAGGTGGATCTCCCGTTGCGCCGGTTGTTTGAAAGCCCGACGGTGGCTGGCATTGCGGCCGCGGTGATGCAGGCCCAGGGCTCGACCACGCAGCGCCCGCGAATTGAGCGACGCCAGCAGGGCGGCCCCTGCCCAGTGTCCTTTGCTCAGGAGCAGTTCTGGCTTCTGGATCAGGCAGTTCCGGGCAGCCCTGCCTATAACATCGTCGATACGATCACCCTCCAGGGCGACTACGACGCGGATGCTCTGACGGGCGCCCTGAACGAGATGCTGCGGCGTCACGAGATTCTGCGCACGGCTTTCGTTCTCACCGGGGGGCAACTGCTGCAGGTGGTTTCGCCGACGATCGTCGTGTCGCCCGCAGAGTACGACTTGAGTGCCTTGCCCGACACGGAAAGGTGGCGCGAATGGGAACGCCTCGTGCGCGCGGAAGGCCGGAGGCCGTTCGACCTGGCCGAACCACCGCTTATCCGGGCCGCCGTGATTCATCATTCGGCGAGCGATCACCGGGTGCTTCTGACCGTTCATCACATCGTCGCGGACGAATGGGCCATGGGACTCATTCAGGACGAAGCCAAGCAGCTCTATGCGGCGCTGTCTCGCAAGCAGCCGTCGTCGCTTCCGGAGTTGTCCGTGCAATACGCGGACTTTGCCTGTTGGCAGAGGGAGTGGTTCCAGGGCGAGCAGCTAGACGAGCAGGTCGCCTATTGGAAGGAGGTACTTTCGGGGGCGTCGCCCGTCCTGGCGCTGCCGACGGACAAGCCGCGCCCTGCGATGCAGACCTTCCGCGGGACGACGGAGCACTTCGCCTTGCCCAAGGCGCTGCTGGAGCGACTCCGCGCACTCGGCCGCAAGGAGCAGACCACCCTGTTCATGTTGCTGGAGGCGGCCTTTGCCAGCCTGCTCTACCGGTATTCCGGTCAAGCCGACATCCTGGTGGGAACACCCATCTCCGGTCGAACCCAAAGCGAAACGCAACGCTTGGTCGGATGCTTCCTGAACACGGTCGTGTTGCGTTCGCAGTTCGACGACGGCCAGACCTTCCGAGCTCTTCTACGGCAAACGCGCGAGCGAGCCCTGGGCGCGTTCGCGCATGCGGAACTTCCCTTCGGACGTCTGGTCGCGACGCTGGGGCCGGACCGCGACCCGAGCCGTTCACCATTGTTCCAGGTGATGTTCATTCTCCTCGACGCCGACGGCGGCTCGCAGGCGTCAAAGGTATTCGGGCACCGGGAGCTCGAAACTGGGACGTCGAAGTTCGATTTGACACTGCTTGCTGCCGAAACCAAAGACGGCCTCGAGGGTATGTTCGAGTACAGCACGGACCTGTTCGAAGCCGAAACGATCTGGCGCCTGTGCGGACACTTCGGCGTTCTGCTGGAGGCCCTGGTGGGCGATCCGGACCAGCCGATCTCCCGTCTGCCGATGTTGACCGAGGCCGATCGGCAGCAACTCCTGGTTGAATGGAACGATACGGATACGGTCTTCCCAGAGGCCGGACTGTGCTTGCACGAGTTGTTCACGCGACAGGCACAGCGAACTCCCGAGGCCGTGGCTGTGCTGGATGGGCGAGACGCCATGACCTATGGCGAGCTGGACCGGCGATCCAACCAGCTTGCCCATCATTTGATGGAGCTGGGCGTCGGGCCGGATGTGCTGGTTGGTCTCCTCGTCGAACGCTCTGCGGAGATGATGGTGGCGTTGCTTTCGATCCTGAAAGCGGGCGGTGCCTACGTTCCGCTCGATCCTGGCTTTCCGAGCGAGCGCTTGGACCATATGGTGTCGAACAGCAAGATGCCGGTGCTCATCACGCAGGGCGAGCTGGCGCAAATGCTTCATGTTCATCCCTCCGCGATCGTCAGGCTCGATCTCGATCGGGACGCCATCGCCAACCATGGCGTCGACACGCCGGTGCCCCTAGGTCTCGGTGGAAGTCATCTTGCTTATGTGCTCTACACCTCGGGCTCGACAGGGGTGCCGAAGGGGGTGGCAATCCCGCACTCCGCGATCGTGAATTTTCTGCTCTCCATGCAGCGCGAGCCGGGATTCACCGCCGCGGATACGATCCTCGCGGTGACGACGCTGTCGTTCGACATCGCGGGACTCGAGCTCTATTTGCCGCTGGTGAGCGGCGCCAAGGTTGCCATCGCGAGTCGCGACGATGCCATGGATCCCTACCGGCTGATGGATCGGTTGCGCGAGCACGGTTGCACGATGTTGCAGGCGACGCCAGCGACCTGGAGGGCATTGCTCACCGCCGGTTGGAGCGGGTCGCCAGGCCTCAAAGCCTTGTGTGGAGGAGAAGCCATGCCGCTCGACCTGGCGCGGGAGCTTCTTCCTCGTTGTGCCGAGCTGTGGAACATGTACGGCCCCACCGAAACCACGGTTTGGTCGACCGTGTACCGGATCACGTCCGCAGAGTCCCAGGCGCCGATTGGGCGGCCGATCGCCAACACGCAGACTTACGTGCTCGACCGGAACGGCCAGCTCGTTCCGCCTGGCGTGGTGGGCGAGCTGTATATCGGTGGCAGCGGGCTGGCGCGTGGATATTTGTACCGTCCCGAGCTGACACAGGAACGATTCGTGCCGAGCTCGTTCGCGCCGGACGCGCGCCTCTACCGCACGGGCGATTTGGCACGCTGGCGTGCCTACGGGATACTCGAATGCCTGGGCCGGAGCGATCACCAGGTCAAGATCCGAGGGTTCCGCGTCGAGCTTGGTGAAATCGAGGCGGGGATCGCGCGGCATCCGTCGATCCGCCAGGTGGTGGTGGTAGCGCGCGAGGATGTCCCCGGGGACAAGCGCCTGGTTGCCTACTTCGTGGCGGAGGAGCCGCCGAGTGACTTGGTCGAGCAATTGCGCAGGCAGGTCCGCGCCCTGATGCCCGAGTACATGCTGCCCTCGCATTTCCTCGCCCTGGAAGCGTTCCCGCTGTCTCCCAACGGCAAGATCGATCGCAAAGCCCTGCCCGCGCCGAGCGGTGACGACGCGGTCGTCGTTTGCGAAGGCGTCGGACCTCGCAACCAGACCGAGGCGTTGCTCGCGTCGATCTGGAGCGAGCTGCTGGGCGTTGCGAAGGTGGGGATCGACGACAACTTCTTCGAGCTTGGGGGACATTCGCTCCTGGCCATCAAGGCGATGTCGCGCGTCCGGGATGCGTTCAAGGTGGATCTTCCGTTGCGAAGGCTGTTTGAGGACCCGACGGTGGCTGGCATCGCCGCTGCCGTGATGAAGGCCAAGGGCGCGACCTCACCTGTCCAGCGAATCGAGCCACGCAAGCAGCCTGGCCCCTATCCGCTGTCCTTTGCTCAGGAGCAGTTCTGGCTCCTCGATCAGATGGTGCCGGGCAGCCCTGCCTACAATATCGTGGACGTCATCGACCTCGACGGGGCCTACCACGCGCAGGCCTTGCAAGGCGCCTTGCGCGAGCTGGTCCGGCGCCACGAGATTCTGCGCACAGCGTTCACCGTCGAGAAGGAAGGGCTGCGGCAGGTGGTGCTGCCGGGCGGCGAGCTGCCGGTTCCGGAAATCGAATTGACCGCCTTGCCGGAGGGCGAGCGGGCGGACGCCTGGAACCGGGTCGTCCGCGAACAGGGGCGCCAGCCCTTCGATCTCGCCCAGCCGCCCTTGCTCCGGGCAGCCATGGTTCATCATTCGGCCACCGAGCATCGGCTGCTCATCGTCCTGCACCACATCGTCGGGGACGAGTGGGCCATGGGGTTGGTGCAGGAGGAGGTCAAGCAAGCCTACGCGGCGCTGTCCCGCGCTCAGCCGTTCTCGCTGCCCGAGCTGCCCGTGCAGTACGCGGACTATGCCTGCTGGCAGCGCGAATGGTTCCAGGGGGAGAAGTTGGAGGCCCAGCTCGACTACTGGCGCGAGGCCCTGGCGGGGACCTCGCCCGTTCTGCTTTTGCCCACGGACAAGCCCCGGCCACCGGCCCTGACCTTCCGGGGGGCGACCGAGCAGTTCGTCCTGCCTAAGACGCTGCTCGAGGAGCTGCGCACGCTCGGTAAGCAGGAGCAGACCACTCTCTTCATGGTGCTGGAGGCGGCGTTCGCCAGCCTGCTTCACCGCTATTCCGGCCAGAGCGACCTCTTGGTGGGAACCCCGATCTCGGGCCGCACCCAGAGCGAAACCCAGCATCTGGTCGGATGCTTCCTCAACACGGTGGTGTTGCGCTCGCAGCTCGACGACGGGCAGACCTTCCGCAGCCTCCTGCACCAGACGCGCGAGCGGGCCCTGGGCGCGTTCGCCCATGCCGAGATCCCCTTCGCCCGCCTGGTCGCCACCCTGGCGCCGGAGCGCGACCCCAGCCGGACGCCGCTGTTCCAGGCAATGTTCGTGCTCTTAGACCCCGACAGCGCCTCACGGAGCTCTATCTTGTCGGGCCACCGGGAGCTGGAAACCGGCACGTCCAAGTTCGACATGACGCTGTTCATCTCGATCACCAAGGACGGTCTGGTGGGCGAGATGGAGTACAGCACCGACCTGTTCGAGGCCGAGACCATTCGCCGCATGTGCCGGCACTTCGGCGTGCTGCTGGAAGGGCTTGCCCACCGCCCGGACCAACCCATCGGCCGCCTGCCGATTCTGACCGAGGCCGACACCCAGCAGCTCCTCGTGGAATGGAACCGCACGGAGAGCGACTATCCCCGCGCGGAGCCGCTGGCGCAGCTTATCGAAGCGCAGGTGGCGCGGACCCCGGAGGCGGTGGCGGTGGTCTACGGCGACGAGGCGCTCACCTACGCGGAGCTCGATGCCTCCGCCAACCAGTTGGCCCATGAGCTGCGTGCGCGCGGGGTGGGGCCGGATCGCCTGGTGGGGATCTGCATCGAGCGCTCGCTCGATCTGGTGGTGGGGTTGTTGGCCATCATCAAAGCGGGCGGGGCCTACCTGCCCCTTGACCCGTTCCTGCCGGCGGAGCGCCTGCGCACCATGCTCGAGGACAGCGGGACCACGCTGGTGCTGACCCAGGACAGCCTGCGGGCCACCTTGCCGGCGTTCGCGGGGAGCCCGTGCTCGGTCGACGACCCGAGCTGGCGCTCGCGGCCCCGTGACAACCCGAGCGTGGCTGTCGCGCCCGAGCAGCTCGCCTACGTCATCTACACCTCGGGCTCGACCGGTAAGCCCAAGGGCGTCGAGGTGCCGCGCGGGGCACTGACCAACCTGCTGTGGTCGATGCGCGATTGGCTCGGGCTGACCGCCGCAGATTGACTGCTCGCGGTCACGACCATCTCGTTCGACATCGCGGGGGTGGACATGTGGCTGCCCCTATTGGTCGGGGCGCGCTTGGTGGTGGCGAGTCGGGAGGAGGCGGTCGACGGCGAGATCCTGCGCGAGCAAATCGAGCGCCACGGTATCACCTTCTTGCAGGCCACGCCGGTGACCTGGCGGCTGCTGCTCGCGGCGGACTTTCGGGGGAAGGCGGACCTGCAGATGGTGTGCACGGGTGAAGCCATGCCACGGGACTTGGCGGTCGCGCTGCTGCCCCTGGGCCGCCGGCTGTGGAACCTCTACGGCCCCACGGAAACCACCATCTGGTCCACCGGATACGAGGTCCGCGACGGCGACGCGCCCGTCCTCATCGGCCGGCCTGTGGCCAACACCCAGTGCTACGTGCTCGATGCGAATCGTCGTCCGGTGCCGATCGGCGCGGTAGGCGAGCTCTATATCGGCGGAGATGGGCTGGCTCGTGGCTATCTCGGACGACCGGCGCTGACGGCCGAGAAGTTCGTACCGGATCCTTTTCGGGATCGAGCGGACGCGCGGATGTACCGCACGGGCGATCTGGCTTGTTACCGATCCGACGGCAACCTGGTGTGCCTGGGCCGAAGCGACCACCAGGTCAAGATCCGTGGGTTCCGCGTCGAGCTTGGTGAAATCGAGGCGGGGATCGCGCGGCATCCATCCGTCCGCCAGGTGGTCGTGGTCGCGCGGGAGGACGTGCCCGGGGACAAGCGCCTGGTCGCCTACTTCGTGGCGGAAGAGCCGCCGACGGACCTGATCGAGCAGTTGCGCAGGCAAGTTCGCGCCGTGATGCCGGAATACATGGTGCCCTCGCACTTCGTCGCGCTCGACGCCTTCCCACTGTCGCCCAACGGCAAGGTCGATCGCAAGGCACTGCCCGCGCCCAAAGGTGAAGACGCAGTCGGCAGCCGCGAAACCATCGGACCTCGCAACCAGACCGAGGCGTTGCTCGCGTCGATCTGGAGCGAGCTGCTGGGCGTTGCGAAGGTGGGGATCGACGACAGCTTCTTCGAGCTTGGGGGACATTCGCTACTGGCCATCAAGGCGATGTCGCGTATCCGCGACACGCTCGATGTGGATCTTCCGTTGCGAAGGCTGTTTGAGGACCCGACGGTGGCTGGCATCGCCGCTGCCGTGATGAAGGCCAAGGGTGCGACCTCACCTGTCCGGCGAATCGAGCCACGCAAGCAGCCTGGCCCCTATCCGCTGTCCTTTGCTCAGGAGCAGTTCTGGCTTCTCGATCAGATGGTACCGGGTAGCCCGGCCTACAATGTCGTGGACGTCATCGACCTCGACGGGGCCTACCACGCGCAGGCCTTGCAAGGCGCCTTGCGCGAGCTGGTCCGGCGCCACGAGATTCTGCGCACGGCGTTTACCGTCGAGGAGGAAGGGCTGCGGCAGGTGGTGCTGCCGGCCGACGAGCTGCCGGTCCCGGAAATCGAATTGACCGCCTTGCCGGAGGGCGAGCGGGCGGACGCCTGGAACCGGGTCGTCCGCGAGCAAGGGCGCCAGCCCTTCGATCTCGCCCAGCCGCCCTTGCTCCGGGCAGCCATGGTTCATCATTCGGCCACCGAGCATCGGCTGCTCATCGTCCTGCACCACATCGTCGGGGACGAGTGGGCCATGGGGTTGGTGCAGGAGGAGGTCAAGCAAACCTACGCGGCGCTGTCCCGCGGTCAGCCGTTCTCGCTGCCCGAGCTGCCCGTGCAGTACGCGGACTATGCCTGCTGGCAGCGCGAATGGTTCCAGGGGGAGAAGTTGGAGGCCCAGCTCGACTACTGGCGCGAGGCCCTGGCGGGGACCCCGCCCGTTCTGCTTTTGCCCACGGACAAGCCCCGGCCACCGGCCCTGACCTTCCGGGGGGCGACCGAGCAGTTCGTCCTGCCTAAGACGCTGCTCGAGGAGCTGCGCACGCTCGGTAAGCAGGAGCAGACCACTCTCTTCATGGTGCTGGAGGCGGCGTTCGCCAGTCTGCTTCACCGCTATTCCGGCCAGAGCGACCTCTTGGTGGGAACCCCGATCTCGGGCCGCACCCAGAGCGAAACCCAGCATCTGGTCGGATGCTTCCTCAACACGGTGGTGTTGCGCTCGCAGCTCGACGACGGGCAGACCTTCCGCAGCCTCCTGCACCAGACGCGCGAGCGGGCCCTGGGCGCGTTCGCCCATGCCGAGATCCCCTTCGCCCGCCTGGTCGCCACCCTGGCGCCGGAGCGCGACCCCAGCCGGACGCCCCTGTTCCAGGTGATGTTCGTGCTGTTCGACCCCGAGAGTGCCTCGCGGAGCTCCATCCTGTCGGACCGCCGGGAGCTGGAAACCGGCACGTCCAAGTTCGACATGACGCTGCTCATCTCGATCACCGAGGACGGTCTGGTGGGCAGGATGGAGTACAGCACCGACCTGTTCGAGGCCGAGACCATTCGTCGCATGTGCCGGCACTTCGGTGTGCTGCTGGAAGGGCTTGCCCACCGCCCGGACCAACCCATCGGCCGCCTGCCGATTCTGACCGAGGCCGACACCCAGCAGCTCCTCGTGGAATGGAACCGCACGGAGAGCGACTATCCCCGCGCGGAGCCGCTGGCGCAGCTTATCGAAGCGCAGGTGGCGCGGACCCCGGAGGCGGTGGCGGTGGTCTACGGCGACGAGGCGCTCACCTACGCGGAGCTCGACGCCTCCGCCAACCAGTTGGCCCATGAGCTGCGCGCGCGCGGGGTGGGGCCGGATCGCCTGGTGGGGATCTGCATCGAGCGGTCGCTCGATCTGGTGGTGGGGCTGTTGGCCATCATCAAAGCGGGCGGGGCCTACCTGCCCCTTGACCCGTTCCTGCCGGCGGAGCGCCTGCGCACCATGCTCGAGGACAGCGGGACCACGCTGGTGCTGACCCAGGACAGCCTGCGGGCCACCTTGCCGGCGTTCGCGGGGAGCCCGTGCTCGGTCGACGACCCGAGCTGGCGCTCGCGGCCCCGTGACAACCCGAGCGTGGCTGTCGCGCCCGAGCAGCTCGCCTATGTCATCTACACCTCGGGCTCGACTGGTAAGCCCAAGGGCGTCGAGGTGCCGCGTGGAGCGCTCACCAATCTTCTGTGGTCGATGCGCGAATGGCTCGGGCTGACCGCCGCGGATCGACTGCTCGCGGTCACGACCATCTCGTTCGACATCGCGGGGGTGGACATGTGGCTGCCCCTCTTGGTCGGGGCGCGCATGGTGGTGGCGAGTCGGGAGGAGGCGGTCGATGGCGAGCGCCTGGGCGAACAAATCGATCGGCACGGCATCACCTTCCTGCAGGCGACCCCGGTTACCTGGCGCCTTCTGCTCGCGGCTGGTTGGAAGGGAAAATCGGACCTGCAGATCGTGTGCACGGGAGAGGCCATGCCGCGAGATTTGGCGGCCTTGCTCCTGCCCAGGGTGCGCCGACTGTGGAACTTGTACGGCCCCACGGAGACCACGATCTGGTCCACCGGATACGAGGTCCGCGACGGCGACGCGCCCGTCCTCATCGGCCGGCCCGTGGCCAACACGCAATGCTACATCCTCGATCAGAATCGACGTCCGGTCCCTGTCGGCGCGGTAGGCGAGCTCTATATCGGCGGCGATGGGCTGGCGCGTGGCTATCTCGGACGACCGGAGCTGACGGCCGAGAAGTTCGTACCAGATCCTTTTCGGGATCGAGCGGACGCGCGGATGTACCGCACGGGCGATCTGGCTTGTTACCGATCCGACGGCAACATCACATGCCTGGGCCGGAGCGATCACCAGGTCAAGATCCGAGGGTTCCGCGTCGAGCCGGGCGAGATCGAGGCAGGCATCGCGCAACACCCGGCGATCCGGCAAGTGGTCGTGGTCGCGCGGGAGGACGTGCCCGGCGACATGCGACTGGTCGCCTACCTCGTCGCCGAGAATCCGCCATCCGACCTGCTCGATCAGTTGCGGTCACGGCTGCGGGCCGTGATGCCGGAATACATGGTGCCCTCGCACTTCGTCGCGCTCGACGCCTTCCCACTGTCGCCCAACGGCAAGGTCGACCGCAAGGCCCTGCCGGCGCCGGACCTGCAAGCGGCGCCCGCGCCGGTACGGCCCCCGCGCACGGTCACGGAGAAGCGCGTCGCCGCGGTGTGGACGGCGTTGCTCAAGCGTGACGGCATAGGCCTCGATGACAACTTCTTCGATGTCGGCGGGCACTCCTTGCTCAGCGTGATGCTGGTCGCCGAGATCAAGAAGCAGATGGGAGTCGATCTCCCTCTCTCGCAGGTTCTGCATTCTCCGACCATCGCGGGATTGGCGACAGCCATCGACACCATCGCGGGACCCAAGCCCGATGTGGTGCTCGGGGAGGAGAACGGGATCGTCGAGATCAAGCCAGGTGGCCGCAAGCGCCTATTTTTCGTGTACGACGGCTTTGGGGAGGTCATCCCCTACCTCAACCTGGCCCGGCGGCTGCCATCGCACTACGGCGTCTACGGAATCCTGCCCCGCCGTCTGCCGGGAATTCCGCTCGCGCACCTGTCCGTGCCCGACATGGCCAAGCATTGCGTGGAGCAAATGCGGCGGCGCCAGCCGAACGGTCCTTACACGATCGGCGGGCTGTGCGCTGGCGGCGTCATTGCCTTTGCCATGGCGGAACAGCTCCAGGAGGCCGGGGAAAAGGTGGACCGTGTGATTCTCTTGGATTCGATCGTGCCCACGACCGCCGCGAAACGATGGCGGGTGTCCGCCCAGCGCTGGAAGCGTTTTTCCGGTGTCCTGCGCCGGGCGTGGCAGCCGCAGCAAGGCGGTACGCCGGGTCCGCACGATACCAGCCCCACTCCCACCGAAGGGGCGGACGGCATCGCGAGCGAGATCCTGCGCAAGCTCAAGAACCTGGTCGAGTACGAGGGCTTCAAGGTCGTCCAATCGGCATCCGTCGCGGGGCGCCTTCGCTTGCTCAAGCACATCCTCACGAGCGGGCGAGAATGGCCAGCCTGGATCCCACCGCTCAGCGTGCCCGAGATCTACGCCAATGCCCGCGACCAATACGATCCAGGGCGCGTAAACGCCGGCCTCATCTTGGTGCGGGCTGGAGAAGGCGATGGTGACGATATTCCGGCAACGGAAGCGGTGGTCGATCCGTTGCTGGGATGGGCCGAGCGATCCACGCGCGCCCTGGAGGTCATTGATGCGCCAGGGGGGCACTCGAGCATGCTGCAAGAGTCCAACGTCGACTTCATCGCAAGTCGCCTGGTCAAGTTGCTCGAATTCGAGCCTGCGGACCAAGTCGAGCGGGCAAGCGGCGGCGAGAGCGGCTGAAGCTCGACGCTGGATGTGAATGGCGCTCCTATCCCCGCGCGCGGGGGGTCAGACGATGACGTCGAAACCGGTCATACGCGGGCGGGGCTGATAGTCGGCGGCGGCGCGGGCCAGACGGACGATGCCTTCTCTCATGGTGGCGGCCTCCGCGACGATGGGCAGGCGGATGTGGTCGGTAAAGCGATGATCGGGCGAGTTGGCCGAGCCGGGCACCAGGGTGACGCCGTGGCGAGCGGCGATTTGCGCCAGCTCGTCGGCATCGCCGGCCGGCATGCGCGCCCACAGCAGCAGTCCGCCCTTCGGGGATTTCCAGGTCCACGCGGGCAGATGTTCCCCAAGCAGTCTGGTCAGCACGTCCAGCTTGGCGTTGACCTCCAGACGGCGGGCCTTGCCCGCGGCCTTTGCATGGTCGAGGAGCAGCGCGGCCATAGCCTGTGAGACCAGTGGACCGCCCAGGTCGGACAGCGCCTTGAACCGTCCGAGGCGCACGATCCAGGCCTCGGGACCGCGAATGAAGCCCACGCGCAGGCCCGTCCAGAAGAGCTTGTCGAGCGATCCGATGGTCAAGATGGGCGCGCTTCTGGCATAGCTCGCGATGGGCGGGGGGGATCGCCCGCGATGCCGATCTGGGCGAGGGTATTGTCCTCGATCACCGGAACTTGAAGTTCCTCGGCGAGGCGCGCGACCTCGCGGCGGGTGCGCTCGGGCATGAGGGCGCCGGTGGGATTGTGGTAGGTGGGCACGAGGAAGACCAGACGCGGGCGCATCGCCATCAGGGCGCGCAAGCGATCGAGGTCGAGGTCGTCCGCCGCGCCCGGCACGGCCAGCACGCGCGCGCCGGCGGAAACCAGCACGTCGATGGCACCGATGTAGGTTGGGTCCTCGGTGACCACGGCCTCGCCGCGCGCCACCAGCAGGCCTGCGACCAAGCTGATGGCCTGCTGGGCGCCGCATGTAATCAGGACTTGCTCGGTGCGCGTGGGCAGTCCGCCAGCCGCGAAGTGTTGCGCGACGGCCTGGCGCAAGGCCGGCAGCCCCATGGGGAAATAGCCTTCGCCATGGCCGAGTGTCGCGACTCCCTTGCGCGCCACCGCCCTCGCGGCTTCATCCACCTCGGGCAAGGGCGGAAGTTGCGCGCTGACGAAGCTGATGGCGTCACCGCTGCGCTCGACCAAGCTGCGGAACACGACATTGCGGCGGAAAGCCGACGAAACCTCGTGCTCTTGCGGACTGGGCCAGGCGGTCTTTCCTGCACGGCGCACCCAGGTACCGCTGCCATGGCGGCTCTCGATGGCGCCCGCCTCGCGCAGGCGAGCGTAGGCCTGCACGACCGTGGTGCGGCTGAGCTTGAATGCCTGGGCCAGGGTTCGCTCGGGTGGAAGGCGCGTGCCGGGCAAGAGGTCGCTCCGTTCGATGGCCAGGGTGATGGCTTGGGCAAGCTGCTGGTAGAGGGGCCCTTCCCCGTGGGGGAAGTCGCCAAGCGCCTTGGCCAGGTTGCCGATTGCTGCCATGGTTTCTCGGGGCAAGTCCACTTGCCGGCAAGTGGTACTTGAATGTCGCCCATCCCTGACGCATTTTCAAGGAAGTTAGCTCAGTGGATGGTAATTGGACTGATAAGTGGACTCCAGGAGGTGCGCCGTGGCGACCAAACTTCCCCGTATGGCCTTTTTCAAGGATCGCATCGTTCCCTATGGCGAGGCGCAGGTTGGCTTGCTCACCCACGCGCTCAACTACGGCACCGGCGTGTTCGCCGGCATCCGTGGCTACTGGAACGACGAAGAGGGTAGGCTACTGGTCTTTCGCCTCACCGACCACGTGCGTCGTTTGCACGAGTCGGCGAGGCTTCTGCGCATGAACCTGGCGCTTTCCGAAGACGCTACCGCGCGCGCGGTGCTGGATCTGCTGCGCGCCGAGGGGCTGCGCGAGGATTGCTATATCCGGCCGCTCGCCTTCTATGGCGACGAGACCATCGGTGTTCGTTTGCATGGTCTTACGCCCTATCTCGGCATCGTTGCGGTGCCCTTCGGCCTTTACATCGACAAGGCCGACGGAGCCCATTGCACGGTGTCCTCCTGGCGCCGGCCCGAGGACAACGTGATCCCGGCGCGCGGCAAGATCACGGGCAGCTACGCCAACAGCGCCTTCGCCAAGAGCGACGCCGAGCTGGCGGGCTTCGACGAAGCCCTGTTGCTCAACCACGACGGTTATGTCAGTGAGGGCTCGGGCGAGAACATCTTCCTCGTCCGCCGCGGCGTGGTGGTCACGCCCTCGCTCAACCAGAGCGTTCTCGAGGGCATCACGCGCCGGTCGCTCATCACCCTGCTGCGCGACGAGCTCGGCCTGGCCGTCGAGGAGCGCCCGGTGGAGCGCGGCGAGCTGTTCGTCGCCGACGAGGTGTTCCTGACCGGCACCGCGGCCCAGGTCACCGCGGTGTCGCGCATCGATCACCGTTCCGTGGGCAGCGGCCAGCTCGGGCCCGTCACCGAGAAACTGCGCACGCTGTTTTTCGACGTGGTCCGCGGCCGGGTCGCCAAGTATAGGGCTTGGTGTACGGCGGTGTGATGGGCCAGCGCCTCGACAAGGGGTACCATCTGGGGCAATCTCTCGCCCGGCATGGTTCGAGATACACCGGCAATCGCCGACAAAGATGACCCTGACGGCCGGGCCTCGGCCATGCGAATGGTCAAACGGGCCTACGCGAGCCTCTCGGTTTCGGGAAGGGCGCGTCCGACGCGTCCCCTGCGCTGGTGGCACTTCCTGCTCTTCGCCGTGATCTACCTCTATGCCTTCCCCTACTTCGACAGGCTGCGAAGCGCGCAGGAGATGCCTCGGCTGTTGCTGGCGGAGCAGATCGTCGATCACGGAGCTCTCACCATGGACGGTCGCTTTGGCGACATGGGTTCGCGCAACGACCTATCGGTCGGGCCGGACCGGCACTACTATGCGAACAAGTCGCCAGGACCGTCCTTCGTCGCAGTCCCGGTGTACGCGATCGCAAGGCTGTTCGGCCGGCTTTCCGTTCGCAGTGCCATGTGGCTATTGCGTGCAGGCGCCATCACGTTGCCGGCCGTATTGTTCCTTCCCTTCTTCTACCGGTTGACCGGATGGTTCGGCCACGACGAGAACGCCAGGAGCGCGGCGCTGGCTGCCTATGCCCTGGCCTCGCCGGCCGTGCCCTACTCGATGCTGCTGTATTCGCACGTTCTTGCGGCCGTGTGCCTTGGGGGGGCGTTCGCGACCTCCGTGTACCTCGCGCGCGGTCGGCCGAGACGTCCCGTGCTCGTCGCAATCTTGGCCGGGCTTCTCGCGGGGATGGCCCCGGCGATGGACTACCAGGCCACGCTGGTGGCGCCTCTCATCGGGCTTTACGTGCTCGCGCGCGCGCGACCGCGCCTACGCAGTGCGGTTCTCTTTGCCGCGGGCGCGCTGCCTCCGTTGCTCGGGATTCTCGCCTACCACAAGGTCTGCTTCGGTTCGCCTTTCCGCATCAGCTATGCTGCCGGCCTGGACACGGCACCCAAGAAGGGGCTGTTGGGTTTCATCGGGCCCAATTGGGATTCCTTCCGCGACACCTTGTTCGTGCCTTCCAACGGTCTGATCGCACTCTCACCCTGGGTGCTGCTGAGTCTCGTCGGCGCCGTCGCGATCCTCGTCCAGCGCAGGCGCAGATTACGTGCGGGGCCGGAAGCCCTTTTGTGCGTGGGCATCATGACCGTCTACATTCTCTTCGTGGGGTCGATGCTACCGTACATGGCGCGCGGCGGGTGGTCGGCGGGGGCGCGCCAACTCGTCGCCATCCTGCCCTTTGCCGGGCTTCTCGCCGTCGCGGGCTTCGAGGTGGCAGGGCGCTTTCTCGTCACACGCGTGCTTTCGTATGCGGCGGTGCTTTTCGGTGGCGTGGTCTTCGTCAGCTCGGCAACCACCTATCCGCACTGGCCGGATAGCCTCAAGAACCCCCTTTACGAGCTGACCTTCCGGCTCCTTGCCCAAGGCTACGCCGTTCATTCACTCGGGACGTTGCTCGGACTGCACGGTCTGTGGTCGCTTTTGCCACTTTACCTTCTCGCCTTCGTCGTTTGCGCCACTCTCCTGGTTCGCGGTATCCGTCACCCAGCCTTCCTGTTCGTCCTGGCCAGTGCCCTGGCGATAGGGATGGTGTGGGGCTATGGCAGGTTGCCGAGGACCGGCGCATACGCCGAGCACGTCTGGGGCTGGGTCACGTCGACCTGGGAACCTCCGCGAGGGTAGGTGGTTTGCCACCTGGGCTCGGCACCTGGAGCGGCGGTACCGCGCCGGTAGGCGGCGCGTGGTGACGGGGCGGTTGACTTCGGCCCCAAATCATTGCCTCATCACCTCAAACGAAAGATCTGCTCGACAAAGCGAAGAAGTTCCACGGGCGCTATGCGCCCTGGATCTCGCTCGCCCTGGGTGTGCTGGCCCGCAGCCTCAGCCACCAGGGCGTGGACTTCGCCCCCAAGGCCGTGGCGATCGTCGCGCTGGCGTGGCTCCTGCCGCTGGCGGCGTCGCGCTGGTTGCACGCTCCCTCCGAGGGGGCTCGCGAGTCCTGGTTCCATCACTTTCTTCGCACTGCGAGTCCCACGCTCACGGTCTTGCTGTACAGGAACGTACTGTTCTTCCTGGTTCCCATCTGGTTCGGATCGGCGAATTTCGGGTCGATCAACATCCTGGTGCCGACTCTCCTCGCGGGTATGGCGCTCTTCACGTGTTTCACCCGTCCCTATCGCGAGTTGGTGCTCGACGAACCTCGCGTGCGCGTGCTGTGGACCGCCGTCGTGCTTTTCGCGGCCCTGGTACCCGCCACTGCGGTGGTGGCGTTCACCTCGCCGCGGACTTCCATCGCGATCTCGGCGCTTCTGGCCTCGGCCGTGGCCTGGATCGCGCTGGCACCGAACGAGAGTCTTTTCTCGCGCAAGGGCCTCCGCTCGGTCGCGCAGATCTCCCTGCCGGCGGCCGGCTTGCTTGCCTGGTTGGCGCCGATCTTCCCCCCCGTGCCCATGATTTGCCACGACCACGGCGCCGGGAACGCGGTGGTCCGGCACGAGCTGGTGGGACGGGCGACGCACTTTCCGCGCGAGCCCTCGCGGGTGTACGTCTGGTTCGCGGTGACGTTGCCGAAGCGCGATCGCCAGCACGTCGCGTTCCAGTGGTACCACGAGGGCGTCAAGGTGGGCGGCCCGCTGCGTGCGACGGTCGAGGGCGGCCGCAAGGAAGGTTTCCGCACCTGGACCTACCACACCGGGCCGGCTATCGGGTCGTGGCGCGTGGATCTGCTCACCGACCAATCCTCCCAGCTCATCGGCCGGTCGTCCTTCGAAGTGGATTCGCGGTAGGCGCAAAAATCTCCAGGGCCAAGAGACTGGACGCGATAAATCGCGCCCCTACCGAGGGGACACTTGAGGTAACTTGCCAGGCAGGTGTTTTCCCTCGCATCTCTCGACCGTGATTTGCTGCGCCGCCGCCGGTGGTCCATCCTCGCCGCGGCCTCGATCGTTCTGCTCGCGCTGGCCGAAACCGTGAATGCCTTCGTGGCGCCGTTCCGTGCCCCTACCGAGAAGGACTGGGTGGCGGCCGCGGCCAAGGTGCGCGCTGGGTTTCGTCCTGGCGACTTGATCGTCGTGGCTCCCGCCTGGGCCGACCCGCTCCTGCGACTCCAGCTTGGAGACCTCGTCCCCATGTCCGTCGCTGGACGGATGGATGCCGCCCGCTACGGTCGGATTTGGGAGATTTCACAGCGGGGTGCACGCGCCGCCGACACGGTGGGTACGCACCTTGCCGAATCTTCTCGCCACGGCGCCCTCGCGGTGAAGCGTTGGGAAAAGACACCCGCGCGGGTGTCTTTCGATTTCCTGGCCGAGTGGCGTCGTGCCCGCATGTCCGTCGTGCGCCCCGGCGGCGCGGAAACGCCATGCAGCTTGGACTCGGACCACTTTTCGTGCGTCGGGGCCTCGCTCAAACCCGAGTTGCTTGAGATCGACTTCACCTTGCGCAACGGGCTGGCCGTCGACCCGGTCGAGGGCGCGACCCTGGCAATCGAGTACCCGGAGGTTCTGCTGGCTCGCACGCTGGTGGTCGCCTCCGGCTTGCACAACGTGTGGCTGCGCAAAGCAGGCGACGGCAAGGTGCGCATGCGCGTGCTGCTGGATGGGCGCGCGCTGGGCACGGTCGAGGCCACGAACGAAAGCGGCTTTGCCCTGCGCAGGTTCGATACCTCGGAATCGGCTGGCAAGACCGGCAAGGTGCGCTTCGAGATCTCGGTCGACAAGGCAAAGTCGCGCCACTTCGGCTTCACGGCGGAGGCCCGCGACCCGTGACCGTCCAGCCGCATGTCCCTTCCTCGACCCCATCCCGACTGCGGCACGAATGGCTGTTGCCCCTCCTGCTGGCGCTCGCCACCTCCTCGTGGATGCTAGCCGTCGAGGGACGGCAGGGTATCGGTCGCGACGAGTCCCAGTATTTTCGCGCCGGCGAGCGCTACTGGGGATGGTTCGACTTGGTCTGGAACGACCTGCGCGCCGGACACGTCGGGCGTGCCTTTTCCCGCGCCTCGGTAGATGGGTCTTGGGACGACAACCACGAGCACCCGCCGCTGATGAAGATACTGTTCGGCGTGTCCTGGCGTCTGTTCCACACCTGCGATTGCATGGGGCCCAAGCGTGGACTGCATCCCATCCCGATCACCGGTCGCCACGTCACCCTGCCGCTCTTCAAGCGGGACTCGAGCGCCTTTCGCTTTCCGGCCATCCTGCTCGCCGGCCTGGGCGTGGCGTTGGTGTATTGGTTGGCCCGGCGCATGTTGCGACCCGTGCCGGCGGCCGTCGCGGCGGTGCTGTCCGTGGCCGAGCCGCACTACTTCTTTCACGCGCAGATCTCCTGCTTCGACGTGCCCATCACGGTGATGGCGGTTCTGGTGGCACTGGCGTACTGGAAATCCCTGCGCTCCCGACGCTGGGGTATCCTGTGCGGCGTATTCTGGGGACTGGCGCTCGCCACCAAGCACAATGCCTGGCTTTTCCCGATCTTCCTCCTCGCGCACTACTTGTGGATACGCCGAGGAGACCTGCGGCGCTTTCGGCTGCCGCGCATTCCGCTGGCCTTCGTGTCCATGGCGACAATCGGTCCCCTCGTGCTCTACGTCTTGTGGCCGTGGCTGTGGTATGCGCCGGTGAATCGCACCCTCGCCTGGATTCATCGGCACATGCAGCACGAGCACTACAATTTCGAATACCTGGGACGCAACTGGAATCTGCCGCCCACCGAGCCGAGGCTCGAGCTCTTGCGCATGACGTTTCCGTTCGTCGAGACCTTCTTCACCTTGCCCGTGACGACCCTGGCGCTCGCGGCGGCCGGCACCGTGGTGTTCGCGCGCCGCCGACGCCGACGTGGAGAAGCCGCGCAAGTGCTCTTGGACGAGGCTCCTACCGCCTTACGACCGTCGTGGGTGCGGCCAGGCGCCGATGTGGACCGCGCGCCTGGGGTCTTTCTCGCCATTCACATCGCAGGTCCGATGGCCATCCTGGCCTTGCCCAGCGTTCCCATCTTTGGCGGGGTCAAGCACTTCCTGCCGGCGATGCCGTTTCTGTGCGTTGTGGTTGGCGCCGGCGCGGCATGGCTCATCGATCTGGCCCGCAGGGCATTCCGGGCGCCGCGCCTCGCGCGGGCGCTGCCAGCGGCGCTTGCGGGTGTTCTTTGCTTGCCCGCGGTGGCTGAAACCGTACGCTCCCATCCCGATGGGCTCGGTTACTACAACCTGCTGGCGGGCGGCTACGCCGGTGGCGCCAGCATGGGCATGAACCGGCAGTTCTGGGGCTACTCCGCGCTGCCCATCTTGCCCTGGATGGTCGCGCACCGGCCAGCCTCGAATCGCATCTACTGGCACGACGTTCTCCACGACGCGGTCGTCATGTATATTCGCGACGGCCGGCTACCGCTCGGCATTGGGGACGTGGGTGTGGGCGAGCAAGTCGTGGAACGCTCGGATCTTGGCGTCGTGATCCTGGAAAAACACTTCACAGTTTATGAAGGCCTGGTGTGGCAAGCGTACGGAACCACGCGGCCGTCCATCGTCTATACCCACGAGGGGGTGCCCTTCGTGATCGCCTACCAGCGCCACGCGGCGCAGCCACCACGGTCGGAGTCCTTTTTGCCATGAACCGTTTCGAACGTCTGTTTGCAAGTCGCTGGGGTCTGGTCGTGCTCTACGTCGCCTTTCTGGGCGCCTACCTCGGCGCCTCGGGCGGGCGGTTGCGCCAGCACTCGCTGTACAACCATTTCGTCTACCTGGCGGAAGGGTGGCTCAAGGGCCGCCTGGACATGCCGGTGCCGCCGCCCAACGAAAACGACTGGGCGCGGGTCGAGGTTCTGCACCTCAAGGACGGCCGCACGCTCAAGGGCATGTTCGGAACGACCGGCCCCATCGATCGCTTCTATCCCCTGCGCGGTTCGTCGCTGACCATCAGCAACGACCAGATCGCCTGGCGTTCGAACATTCGCTTCGTTTCGTTCCCGCCCTTTCCAGCCGTGCTCATGCTGCCCTTCGTGGCCTTGGTGCACCTGAAATTCAACGATGTCCTGTTCACGGCGATCTGGGCCGCTCTCAATCCCATGCTGTTGTTCCTGCTGCTGCGGCGGCTTGAGACGCGAGGGTATTCGAAGCGCAGTGTCGGGGACGATCTGTGGCTCACGGTCATGTTCGGAGTGGGGTCGGTCTACTACTTCTCGTCGGTAATCGGTCAGGTGTGGTTCACCGCGCACGTCGTCGCAATCACGTGCGTGATCGGCTACGCGTGGGCCAGTCTCGATGCGGCCCATCCCGCGTTGGCCGGACTTTGCGTCGGGCTTGGCTTCGCCAGTCGAACGCCGCTTGGCTTCATGGTTCCATTCTTCGTCCTGGAAGCCGTGCGCGCCAGCGGCGGCTGGGAACGCCTGCGCAAGCTGCGCAAGGAGGGCGTTCCACCGGGTTTGTTGTCCAAGTTAGCGCGCTTCGGCGTTCCCTCGGTCGCGATCATGGTAGTGCTGCTCGTGCACAACTACCTGCGTTTCCAGCAGTTCACCGAATTCGGGCACAAGTACCTCAACATCGGCTGGCAGAACCGTATCCAGCGCTGGGGTCTATTCAATTACCACTTCCTTTCGCGCAACCTCACCTGCGCGCTGCTGCTCCTGCCGCGCATCCTGAACCACTACCCCTTCGTCCAGATCAGCGAACACGGCATGTCGATGCTGGTGACCACACCGACCTTGGCCTATACGGTGGCCCCGGCCGAGCGCAGTCCGCTCGCCCGCGGCCTGTGGTTTTCCATCCTGGCCACCGCGATTCCCTCCTTGCTCTACCAGAATTCCGGCTTCGTGCAGTTCGGCTATCGCTTCAGCCTCGACTACATCATTTTCCTGGTCATGCTGCTGGCCGTGGGAGGGCGGAAGTTCACCTGGCTGTTCAAGACGTTGGTGATCTTCGGCGTCGCGGTGAATCTGTTCGGCGCCATCGTCTTCGACCGTTTCGGCGGCGTTTTCGCCTACAGCGACAGCTTCTTCCCGCACGGGAACAACTAGTCGCGTGGTACGGGGCGAGCTTCGCTCGGCCCGTACCATCGCGGGAAAGCATGGAAACCCTTCTAGGGTTTCCATGTCAGAGCGCGACCAAGGTCCGACATTGCTAAGCCAGTGACCGGGAAAGCAAACCACGGGGAGCAAAGTCGCCGAGGGCACGGAGTCGGAAGAAGGCCGGATCCACTCAAGCTTGTTGTGGCCGTTCGTCGCGAGTGGATTTACCCTGGTCCCAGGGGTAAACCATGGGAACCAGGTCATCGCTCTGCAGTATCCTTTGTGTGGGGCTTCTTCTCGGAGGGTGCGCTACCAAGCCCCCGCCCAAGCCGGCGCCCAAGATCGCAACGGCGTTGCCGGCACCGCGCGTGGTGAAGGTCCGCGAGCCCCTCGAAGTGACGCCACTCGAGCTCCACTTTTCGGGCCTGCGCGGCACGACCAAGGCGAGCGAGTCGGTGGCGATCAAGAACACCGGTGACGAAGATGTCCAGGTTTCCGACATCCGGATCGTGGGCCCCAGCGCGGCCACGTTCAAGATCGTGAACGCGCCGCTTCTGCCGACGGTGCTTCCGCCCGCCGCGTCCTCTTCGTTCACCGTGGGGTTCGAGCCTGCCGAGGACGCCGAACCCGGCGTTCACCACGCGCGGGTTCGCATCGTGCGCACCGAGGATGATGACGGACCGCCATGCGATCTCACGGGACTTGTGACCAAGGGGCAGGATCCGGCCGACGAGCCACCCTTGCAGCAGATCTTGGAGGCCCTTGGCTACGACGTGGATGCCGGCGGGACCGGGCTGGTTTTGCCCGCAAGGGTCGCCGGCGACGAAATCGCGGCGCCGATTTTCATGCGCGCCAAACCGGGCAGTGTTGGCCTCTATCTTATCGCGCGCTACACCGGCGATGAGGACACGTCGTTCGGATACTACGCGGTTGAGGCTGGCAAGCCGGTGATGAGGCCCATCGGCCGCGCGGCCAAAGGACACAACCAGACCCTCAATCCCGAGCTGGCGGGCGACAGCCAGACCAGCTTCGATCCAGGCGAGACCGTGTTCGGGCTGTATCTCAGGATCGGAAAGCACACCCTCTATTCCGACGATCGTCGCAACTTCGGCGTCCACAAGCATCTGGCCAAGACCTTTCCCTTGCGCAGTCGCGGGCGTATGCCCGTGCCGGACGCGTACGTCGTCGCCTTTGACGAGGTGGGTAACGGCGACTACCAGGATCACGTGTTCATGTTGTGGAACGTGAAACCGGCACCCTGATGCCTTTTCATCACGAGGCGAAGCTGCTCGTCCAAGGGGCCGCACGCATTCGACCGCAGAGAACTTCGATGCGCATCGAAGTTGTGCTAGCCATAGGTGGACAGCCATGAATGAAGTGCCGCCAAGGCCGCCGCGCAAACGGTCCCGCTACATCGCGGTGGAGGGCCCCATCGGCGCTGGCAAGTCTAGCTTGGCCGAACTGCTCGCGGCTGAATTGGGAGCGCGCCTGGTGCGCGAAAATCCAGGAGAGAATCCCTTCCTTGCCTCCTTCTACAAGGATCCGAAGCGCTTCGCCCTCTCGACCCAGCTCTTCTTTCTACTTCAGCGCTACGGCCAGCAGGCCGAATTCCTGCAAGGTGGGCTCTTCGAGCAGGGCGGATTGGTCTCCGACTACCTCTTCGCCAAGGATCGCCTGTTCGCCACGCTGACCCTGTCGTCCGAGGAAATGGCGCTCTATGACCGAGTCTACCAGGCGCTGCGCCCGCGGGTAGCGACGCCCGATCTGGTGGTGTACTTGCAGGCGCGCACTGACGTGCTCCTGACTCGCATCGACAGGCGCGGGCGGCCCGAAGAGAAGCCCATTCGTCCCGACTACTTGCGCGAGGTTGCGCGCGCCTATGCCGAATTCTTCTTCAACTATGGTGACAGCCCCCTGCTCATCATCGACGCCTCCGAGATCGACTTCGTTGGCAACCCGGATGATCGGGCGGCGCTACTCGACGTGATCGGCAAGACCCACGTTGGCATCAACCACTGGAGCCGAAGATAGTCCCGGAGCGCATAGGCACCAAGCGAGTCGCAGAGACCGGAGTCCCTGGTACAATCAGCGCTGCATGGCGACGGCAAAGAAAGTAACCAGCGCAAGCTTGCGCGAGCGCAAGGGCAGGGGCGAGAAGATCGCGGTGGTGACGGCCTACGATGTGTCCTTCGCACGGCTGGCGGATCGTGCCGGGGTTGACATCGTGCTCGTCGGTGACACCCTGGGCATGGTCGTGCAGGGCTTGTCCAACACCCTGCCTGTCACCCTCGACGAGATGATCTACCACTCTCGCATGGTGGCGCGTGGCGCCGAGCACGCCCAGATTGTCGTGGATATGCCTTTCCTCAGCTACCAGACGTCAGTCGAAGACGGCGTGCGGGCGGCGGGGCGATTGCTGAAGGAGGGCGCGGCCGAGGCGGTCAAGCTCGAAGGGGGGGAGGAGGTCTCGGATCTGGTCGCGCGCCTGGTTTGCATAGGCATTCCGGTGATGGGCCACGTTGGCATGACGCCGCAATCGGTACACAAGTTCGGCGGGTTCAGGCTGCAAGGGCGCACCGACGAGCAAGCCCAGTCGATTCTCGCAGGGGCACGCGCCCTGGCCGATGCTGGCGCCTACGCCGTCGTGGTCGAGCACGTTCCGTCGGCATTGGGCGCTGCCATCACCGAAGCCATTTCCGTTCCCACCATCGGCATTGGCGCTGGCCCATCCTGCGACGGGCAGGTGCTCGTCATGCACGATCTCCTGGGTCTTGATCCTGACTGGTCGCCGCGCTTCGCGCGCCGCTATGCCGAGCTTGGCAAGGAAGTTCTTGCGGCCTTTTCCTCCTACGTCGCCGACGTACGGACAGGTGCCTTCCCGTCGGACAAAGAGTCAACTCGGTAAGGGCGGTTCTTGGGACCCGCCCCTACTCACGCACTGGGACGGCTCGGATGGCTGCTTTGCCGTCCTTTTCGTACACGGTGAAGTGGGCTGTCTTGCACTTGTGCTTGGCGACGAGTTGCTGTCGGTTGCTTTGCAGCTTGGCCGTGAATTTATCGAGCGAGAGCCCCGTCGTCGATTCGCCACACTTCTGCCTCACTGCCAGGTACTCTTCGAACACCCGACTGAAGTGCGCTCGGTCGGCATCCGCCTCGGCGTCGACCGAACTTTTTCCAACGGCGGCCTTGGTCGGCCTGGCAAACGAGGGCGGGACTGGACGCGCGGTCGGCAGGTGATGCGAGGCCACGGGCGGCGGTACCGCGGAGACGGAGCGTTGCGGCGAGGGCGAGACGAGAGGTGCTGGTTCGGGGGGAGCCATGAATGGCGTGGGTGGAGGCGCGGCTGGCAGAACCGGTGGGCTGCCCCCCAGGCTGGGGGCGGAACGAGGGGTACCAAATAGCGAGGCGGCCATGGCGGCGGGCGGGGGAACCGCGGACTTGGCAAGGGCGCTGTTCGAAACATCGAAGGACTTACCATCGGCGGAACCTGCCTTGGGATCGAGAATGGCCGCGATATCCTTCTTGGCGGTCTCGCTCTTGGGCAGTGGCGCGTGCGTGAAGTGCTCGATCGCGGCGTTGATGTCACGAGCGATCCCGCCCATCTTTCCTCCATATTTCGTGTCGTCAATCTTCCATATCTCTTGCCTCGCCAGGCTGTGCACTTCGGCGCGCATACGCTTGAGGGGATTCTCGACCTCCATGCGCTGCAGGAAGAGCCCGATGACGATGATCGCCACGAAACCGCCGCCAAGAGGCAACCAGGGGAACTTTCCCCATTTGAGGTCGTCGGAGGACGTGCTCGAAAGCAGAGCCCAAGGGTTGGATTCTGGTGACTTCTTGGTCATCAGAACGTAATACGCGTGTTGCTCGGATGCCTCGCCGGTGAAGGGAGCGGCCACCGTCAGCAGGCGCTCGTTGCCCATGTAGAGCGGCAAGGCGCGAGTTCGGTTGCTGCGGCTGATCTCGGCCGCATGCTCCGCGATCATCTCGGGCAGCTGCGTAAGCAGCGCTTCCGGCAAGGTGGAGGACAGGACCGTCTTGCGCAGCACGATGGCCACATCCACGCCCAGGTTGCGCTTCCAGATTTCCACCAGGTGCTTGCCGGTTTCCACCTCGACCACCAGGGCGCCAACGATGCGGTCATGGGATTTGGACAGCACCGGTGCTGCGCCGATGCGACGGATGCGGTTGTTGGCGCCCCACACGTCGTCGGACAGATAGCCGCGTAGCGCGTCCGCCACCACCTCCGCCCCCGCGATGGATTCGCCGAACTCGCCTTCGTCGTCGCCCACCCGGGCCACGACCCGCCCCCTGGCATCGACCGCGACGACCGACTCGACGCCGATGGCCTCGCGATTCGGGACCAGTTGGTGCAAACGGCTGCGCACGGTATCGTGCATCGATCGCAACTCGGTCGTCGCGCGCGTGGCCGCATCCAGGGCATCGATCAGCTTGCCGTCCGTGCCCAGCTTGGCGACGTAGTCGATCCACCGTCGGGCGTCGTTTTTCAGCAACTGTTCCGCCGCATACTGAGCCCGATCCATGCGCTGGCCCTCGAGCTGCTCGATGCGGCGATCGGCCGGCCTTGGCGCGACGAAGGCCGCCGTGACCGCGACCCCTGCCAGAAGGCCTACCAGAACGAACCAGATCTTGGAGAGGAACATGGCTAGCTACTCCCTACTCCGCGTCTTCCTTGGAGGAAGACGGGCTCGCTACCCTCACGGTAAGGTCCAGGCCGCTCGCTGGCACGTCGATCTTCTGTTCCTGCACCCAGCCTCCGTTGCTCCACACCTTCAGTGTCGCGTGGCCCTCGGGAACATCCGAGATCTTGAACCCGCCCCTGTCGTCGACGACCGAGAACAGCGGGGAACTGGTCACGATGACCGAGATGACGATGTGCGGGTACTCCGCGCAGCGCACGAGATACTCGCCGGCGGTGGCGAAACGCTGCTTGCGTACCGTGCCGGAACTCAGGCGTTCGGGGGGCATGACCTGAGGCTGGCCGGGAGTGGACAGGTCGTGCGATACCTTGTCCATATTCCTGAACTGGACGACCGTCCCTTCGCTCACCACGATCGCGGCCGGGTTGGCTTGCAGACTGGAGATCTCGACCGACACGTCCTTCGGTGGGACGGCCTGGTACTGCGGTCCCACGAGCAGGACCACCGTACCGCCGCGCAGGCTCGCGCGCGTGATCGCCACGTTGGTGTTCTCGACCCGCCAGTGACCCATGAAGCGCCGTCCTGTCCGCAGTTCCTCGGGGAGTCTGACCGTCCCCCTGACGGTGGCGGCACTGGCCAACCCTTGCCACGCGAGCGCGGCCGCCAGGGCACCGACGACGAGCGATAGATGGCGATTCTTTGGATGTGTCATCCGGCAAGGCCTCCGTGGTGGATAGAAGGGGCCGCGGTCCTTGCACGCCGTGACCTGGTATGCTTGGCCATTCCATGGCATCGACCGCGTGCAAGAGCCTCGAGACTTTCGTCAACCCCAGCCCGGATCGGGACTACATCATTCGCTTCGAATGTCCCGAGTTCACCTGCCTGTGCCCGAAGACCGGCCAGCCGGACTTCGCGACAATCCGCGTGGAATATGTTCCGGATGGACTTTGTGTGGAGCTGAAATCGTGGAAGCTCTACCTTTGGTCCTACCGTGGCGAAGGAGCGTTTCACGAGGCAGTCACCAACAAGATCCTCGACGACCTCGTGGCAGCCGTCAGACCGCGGCGGGCGCGCGTCGAGGGCGACTTCAAGATTCGCGGCGGCATCCACACTGTGGTGATTGCCGACTATGGTGGCGGCAAGGGGTAGTCGACAGTCGGTTTTCGACTGCCCTGGCAGACTGTCGACCACCCGTCCGAACATCAGCCCTTGTTCTGAATCACCGCGAGGGTTACGCGGGTTTCGCCGAGGAGGTCGCGGGCGCCAGGAATGCGAACCGCGGTTTCGTCGCGATCGATCTGCTTTTCGAGGGCGTCGATCACATTCTTGTCGTTCCTATTCGCCAGGCGGGCCAGCGACTGGAGGATGGCCTGGTGGACGGGGAAACGATCCGGAGTCAAGCTGGCCACGGGTTTGAGAGCACCTACCAAGAGCGGCAGGCCGCGCTTGGCGTCGCCGGAGAAGCCGATCCAGAAGGCCGCCTTTTCCGCGCGGGTCCACGATGGATCGGAAAGATGCTTGCCGTAGCACGCGATGTCTTTCTTGCATTCCTTGGCGACCTGCATGCGGTCGAGGGCTTCGCCGAATATTCCTTGGACTTCCTTTTCCTTGTCGGCGAGGGCCTTGAACTGGTCGTAGTATTCGGGCCCAGCGATGCGGGACAGGTCGATGGCCGCATTGGCGCGAAGATCGGACGCCTTCTCCCCATTCACCACGACATAGCCCGACTTGGCGGTTTCCATCAGAATGGGGATGGCGCGCTTGTCGCCCGAAAGGTAGATGCCATCTTCAGCAGCGGCGCGCGTGGGCGCGTCCGCCTTCTTGTCCTTCAAGGTGTCGAGCAGCACGTCCACGGCTTCCTTGGTTCCGATCAAGCCCAGGGAAATCAGGATGGACTTGTGCTCGCCCGACTTGGCCGGGATCTTGAGGCGCGCCGCGAGCGCGGGCACCGCCTTGGCGGCCCGCAGGTCGCCCAGCAGCATGGCGGCCTTGAACGGCACGATGCCGGGGCTGTACTTGTCGAATTGGAGCTTCTTCGCCATCGCGTTGATTTCGGGATTCTTCTCGTTGAGCAGCTGGATGAGTGGGGCCACTGCTGGCTCGCCAATGCGCACCAGGCCCAGCCGGCATTCCTGGAAGATGTTGGCCCCTCGGCCGGTCATGAACATGCCCTTGATGAGGGCCGGAATCGCCGAGGGATCGCGCAGTTCCGCCAGGCCGAGGGCGGCTTTCTGATTGAGCAGGAAGTCCTGCTCGTCGGCCGACGTGGTAAGGATATTCTCCAGCGCAGGAGCCGCGCGCTTGTCGCCGATCTTGACCAGCGCGCGAATGGCCGCCAAGCGCACGCCGTTGGCACGCGACTTGATCGGGAGTTGGTGCTCGACGGCCTTGATGAGAGCTGGGACGGCCTCGACCGCGTTCTCCTTCATGTCGCCGAGCGCGCCGGCTGCGACGATGGCGCGGTCGAAGTCATCCTCCGTGAAATCGAGCGCGTCGATGAACAGGGGAATCGTGCGCGGGTCCTTGAAGCGTACAAGCGCATCAAGGTGCTCGGGCTTCTTGGTTTCCTTGTAGAGATCGATGAGGTAGGGCAGCGCCGGTCTGGCACGTTCGACACCCATGCGGGCAAGCTGGTTGAGCGCTTCCTGCTGGTCGCGGATGTTCTTGAGCTTCTTGGCCCAGGTCATGGGATCGTTGGGATCCCCAGTACAGGCCGAGACCAGAAGACCGGCGAGCATGGATACTACGGCTAGCTTTCGGATATGCATCTAGGCACCTCCCCAGAAAAAGGAAACTCCACATAGACCAGCGGCCGACCCCTGAAGGAGCCGGCCGCGACGAGACAGATTGTGTGGAAGGCAGGATCCCCCGAAGGGAACGGCCTGGTCCTCCACTACTCGGCGGCTGGCGCCGCGGCGCCCCCCTTGGGCTTGGGACGAACCGCGAAGTTTACGTTCTGGTAGCCCGCAGCAGCCGCGGAGAACATCACCTTGCGCAGCATCTTGAATTCGACCGATTTGTCGGACTGAATGATGCAGACGCCTTTGAAGTCCTCGGCCGGGTGGAGCAGCTTGTAGTTGTTCTTGTCCGTGACAAGCTCGTCGTGTAGCGCCTCGATCTTCATGTCACCGGTGGCTGAGTCCTTCATCAGCTCATCGCCGGTGGCGACTTGCCTCCCGTCAAGAGTGACGACATCTCTGGTCACGCCGATGACCGGCGCGCGTTCGAGGTCGCTCCAATTCTGGGCGTCGGGCAGCGTGATGTTCTTCTGCACGAAGAGGATTTCACCTGAGGCCGAGAACGACATGAGGAGAAAGATGACGAGCATCGTCATCATGTCGATGTAGGCAACGAGGTTGAGCGCGGCGTTGGTGGCCTTGCGACCACCGTGGCCCAGTTTCAGCTTGGCCACTTCGAGTTGGATGGAGTGGTAAAGGTGCGCCTTTGGGGATTCGATTGGCATGGTCGGTCCCCCTAGATTCCGGCCGCGCCGCTATCGATGAGCGAAATGTCGGGAAATCTCGCTTGTATCGCGGTGTCCATGGTGTGGACCAGGGTGTCGAACTTGATGGTGTCCTCGGAAGCCACCTGGGCATCGTTCTTGTCCGGGTGGGAATCCTTGGCCTTCTTGAGCTCGGCTGCGAGTCGTTCGAAGTCGTAGTCGGAGCCCTTCTTTGGAATCGGGGTCTGATCTTGGCCTACGACCAGATTGAAGCCTTCTTGGTTCACCAACACCACAACCTTGACCTGCATCTCGGGTGGGGTTTCCTCACCGGCCTGGCCTTGTCCCTTTTGCTGGGCCTGCAAGCGCGCAAGCTGCGTCCACACCGCGGTGATGAGGAGGAACGCGACCATGCAGGTAAGCAGGTCGATGTAGGGAACGAGGTTGAGTTCGGCGTTGAGGGGCTTCTTGCCACTCTTGCCGCCTGTGTCGACTGAAACGCTCATGGTTTTGCTCCGTCCGAGGGCGGCGCATCGCCACCCTCGAGTTGTTTACCTGGTCTAGCGGCGGCCGCCTTCGCGGCCCAAGACGACGAGGTTGAGCGCCTCGACCGAGGCCTGGTTGACGCCGTCGAGGATGTGTTGGGTCTTGCCATTGAGCACGGCGTAGGCCGCCAAACCCAAAATACCGGTGCCAAGGCCGAACGCGGTGCAGTTCATGGCCTCGGAGATACCTTTGGAAAGCATGGTCGCCTTCATCGAGGGGTCGACGCCGGCCACCGACGCGAAAGCCTTGATGAGGCCGGTGATGGTGCCCAAGAGTCCCGCGAGCGTGGCCAGGTTTCCCAGCATGGCCAGGTAGCCGGTTCGCTTCTCGATCTTGGGCAACTCGCGCAGGGCTTCCTCGTCCATGGACTGCTGGATCTCGTGCTCGGAGCCGCCCGTGTTGGCCTTGCGTAGACCGGCCGCGACGATCTTGGTCACGGCGGTCGGGGTGGCGTCGCAGCTGGAGATGGCGCCCGGCAAATTGCCCTGGACAACCTGCGACTTGACCAGTCTGATGAAAGTGTCGACGTCGATCTTGGATTTGGCGAGATACGTGGCCCGTTCTACGATCAAGTAGATGGTGATGATGCAGATAATAAGAATCGGCCACATGCCCCAGCCGCCCTCTTTGAAGCCTTCCAACAAAAACATTGCGAGTTCTCCTTTTCCTTGGCGTTTCGAAACTGGTTTACGGTTACCCGTGCTTCGCAGCCTTGGCGCTGGCGACGAGGTTGACCACGTTCTTCTTCATTTCCGCGATGTCATCGAGAATGGATTGGGTCTTGCCGTTCAACCAGGCAAAGGCCGCCAGGCCGATGATGCCCGTGCTGAGGCCGAACGCCGTGCAGTTCATGGCCTCGGAAATACCCTTGGAAAGAAGCGTCGCCTTCTGCGACGGATCCACGCCGGCGACGCCGGCAAAAGCCTTGATGAGGCCGGTGATGGTGCCCAAAAGTCCCGCGAGCGTGGCCAGGTTTCCCAGCATGGCCAGGTAGCCGGTCCGCTTCTCGACGGCCGGCAGTTCGCGCAGCGAGGACTCCTCCATGGCCGAGACGATTTCGGGTTCGGAGCGGTTGGCGCGCATGAGGCCGGTCTGCACGATGCGGGTGAGCGGCGTCGGATTGCCGGAGCAAACCTTGATGGCGCCCTGGATGTTGCCTTGCGAGATCTGCGACCGAAGCAGAGCGAGCAACTTGTCCTTGTCGATGACGGACTTGCGCAAGACGACCGCGCGCTCGGTGATGATGGACACCGTGATCATCAGAAGGATGAGGATGGGCCACATTCCCCATCCGCCTTCGTGGAAGGCATCGGCCAATAGCTTCAGAACGGTCATGGTTTCCTCCTTCGGTCTTTTGTCGGTGATGCGGGCACTGCTCTTCTGGCCACACTCACCACCGACCAGCGAAAACAGAAAAGCGGATTGGAGCTGAATAGAAACTAGGTTCGCCCCCGACGCCAAACGCCCCACCCGAACAGGCTTGGACTCCTACGGTGCATTTCAAATGCCACAGCGGAAGACTTATGTCTACCGTGTAATCTTGGTATGTTGCAGGAGAACACATCGTGAGGACCGTGGCTTTTTACCACAGTCCGTGGAGAATTGGTGCGGTTGAGACTCGACGCGGTGTTTATCCGGTGCGGCGTGAAACATGGACCGCGTTCAAGCCGGCTGGACCCTGTGGCTGGTTTGCGGTACGAGTAGAGGACCGTGGTAACGCGCGTTCTCGATTTGGCAATTTTGGTACTGCTCGCGGTGGCCATCCTCATGCCCCGTCCCGACGTGAAGGTGAAACCGATGTTGTCCGAGAACTCGCCGGCCAGGCCCCGCATTGCCGAGCTGCAGGCCAAGCTCATGGCCACACCGGCGGACGCGGCCACGGCTCTCGAACTGGCCGGCGTCTTCATGGACGTAGGCCATCCCGATTGGGCGTTGTCCACCCTCGATGCCGCCCTGGCGGCGCACCCTGACGACCATCGCATTCACCTGGCGCGCAGCCTGGCCTTCGTAGATCACTTCGAAGCCGGCTATGCCTACGGCGAGGCTTTGCGTGCCCTGACATTGTGCGAAGACGGTTCGGTCGTCCACTGCGACGACGCCGAACACGGACGCATGGTCATCCTCAAGAACACGCTCGACCGCATCAAGAACATAGACATGCGTCGGGATCCGAATTCCGCCAAGGACCAAATCATCAAGGGGCTGCGCTCGACCTTCCTGCCGAAGAGCAGGACCGACAGGCCCGGCGCGGAGAAGCCTAAGCTAGTACCCGCTGCCGCACCGGTCCGGTGAAGATTAGATCTTGAAAAGAGTGCCGAGCCTTACGCAATTCCTATTGCGCAATCGCTCGGTTTCGGGGAATCTAATAGAGGTCGCGAAAATTCACGTGGGCACCTTTCGCGACAAGAATGGAAGCACTCCATGGGTACGGCTGTCGTTGCTGGTTTCGGTCGGAATTCTAGCTTCGCCACATTTCCATCCCTCGCGCTTGCGGCGTTTTCGTCCCTGCTGGTGGGAACGGTGGTCGCGAGTGGAGCCGCGTACGGAAAGAGTCGCATCACCTTTCCCTACTCGCCGTGTACCGCGCGCAGCACGCTTCCCGGGTGCGTGAGCAAGCACCTTAGCCGTGAGACGCAGCCCTATTCGCCCAAGAGTTATCCCGACCACGGACTGGACGACACCATGACCGAGCAGGGCCGCCATGCGCGTGGCTTTTACATCACGCCGATGTATCTGCACGGGCTGGGCCCGGCCCGTACGGCGGCGGCCATGCAACGCGGCCATCTCGACGCCGTGGTTATCGACATGAAGGATGACCTCGGCCACCTCACCTATCCCTCGAAGATACCACTTGGGCAGAAGCAGATAAGGGTGCTCATCAAGGATCCCACGGCCATGGTGAAGGACTTTCACGAGCGAGGAATCTACGTCATCGCCCGCATCGTCTCCTTCAAGGACAGCCGGCTGCCCTACGCGCGTCCCGATCTCGCCGTACGCATCGGCGCTCGCGCCGATCGCTTGTATTCGGTCGGCGAGAATTGGCTCGACGCCTATTCGCCAGAGGTGCAGGACTACCTGATCGACATCGCTCTCGAAATGCAGTCCTTCGGTTTCGACGAGATCCAGTTCGACTACATTCGCTTTCCGCGCGGACGTCCCTCGTCGCGCGCCGTCTGGTTGCACGCCGGGGACAAGCCTCGTTCGCACGCCAGCGTGATCACCGGGTTCCTGGAGAAGGTCGACCGCGCCCTCACCTTGCCGATTTCCGCGGATGTGTTCGGCCTGACCACGCTGGTCGACGGCGATCCGCGTGACCTCGGGCAGTATATCGAATCCATGTCGAAGTACATCGAGGCGATCTCGCCCATGATGTACGCCAACGGCATGGATACCTATTTTCGCAACCGTCACATCACCCCGCACGTGATCGAACTCATCCAGTGCGGGCTTCAGCGTGGACGCTACAAGGCCAAGGGCATCGTGCTCCGGCCCTACCTGCAAGGCTACTCCAACGGCGTGGAGCAGATGTGGGGGCCCGACTTCATCACCGAGCAGGTGCTGGCGGCCGAGCGCGCGGGCAGCGACGGATTCTTGTTCTGGAACCCCACCATGCGCAACGCGGTCGTCATGAGTGCCATGCGCGGCCTCGCCGCCCACAAAGGAGGCTATGGAGTTGCCTTGCTGCAGCGCCGGCATCAGCGCATCAGCGCCTCGTGGTGTCCGCAAAGCGGGAACGTCTTCGGCACCGCGGGGGAGCGTGAGAAGAGAGACAGAAGGTCCAAACGCACGCGAGCCGCCAGGGTCGAGGGACCGCGCAAAAGCCCGTCGGTCTTGTGCACGGGTTCATGCGTCAGCGGGCAGTGACCGCCGGCTCGCGGGGCAAGACCACACCTGGGGTTACCGACCATCGGGTTTGCAATCGGCGTCCTTCTCCCTAATATTGCGTCCGGGGGAGCCGTGGTGGATGAGAGGCGCCGCGATGTGGCGCGACCCCTGGAACCTGATCCGGGCAATTCCGGCGTAGGGAGGACCCACGAGTGACAAGCGACAAATCTAGCGCCGGGCCATGGCCCGCCGAGGCCGCGCATCCCGGATCCCGCAAGGTGTATCGCGAAGCGGACGGAATCCGCGTTCCCGTGCGCGAGATCAGCCTTGGCGGAGGGGAGCCGCCCGTATGCCTGTACGACACTACGGGGCCACAAGGCTTCGGCACGCTTGCAGGGCTGCCCAAGCTGCGCGCGCCGTGGAGTGCGCGCAGAGTCGCACGTGGGGACGACAACTTCTCTCAGCTGCACTGCGCGCGCCGAGGCGAGATCACCGAAGAGATGCGCTTCGTGGCTCTGCGCGAGGGTATGACGGGGGAATTCGTGCGCGATGAGATCGCCGCGGGTCGCGCCATCCTCCCGGCCAACATTCGCCATCCCGAGCTGGAGCCCATGATCATCGGCCGTAACTTCCTCGTGAAGGTGAACGCCAATATCGGAAACTCGGCGCTTTCGTCGTCCATCGCCGAGGAAGTCGAGAAACTGCAGTGGGCCACGCGTTGGGGTGCAGACACGGTCATGGACCTCTCGACGGGCGCGAACATCCGCGGGACGCGCGAAGGCATCTTGCGCAACGCTGCGGTTCCCATCGGCACCGTGCCCATCTACGAGTGCCTGGAGAAGGTGGGCGGGCGCATCGAGGACCTTGGCATCGACTTGTTCCTCGAAACCATCGCCGAGCAAGCCGAGCAGGGGGTGGACTACTTCACCATCCACGCCGGGCTCAGGCGCGCGCACGTGCCTCTGACGGCCGGGCGCACCGCGGGTATCGTGTCGCGCGGTGGCTCGATCATGGCCAAGTGGTGCCTCTGCCATCAGCGGGAGAGTTTTCTGTTCGAGCACTTCGAGGACCTGTGCGAGGTCGCGAAGAAGTACGACGTGGCGTTTTCTCTTGGCGACGGTCTGCGGCCGGGTTCGCTTGCCGACGCCAACGATGCGGCCCAATTCGCGGAGCTCGAAACCCTGGGCGAACTGACCCGGATCGCGTGGAAACACGACGTGCAGGTGATGATCGAAGGTCCCGGGCATGTGCCGCTCGATCGCATCAAGGAGAACGTGGACCGGCAGGTCGCCGCCTGTCACGGCGCCCCTTTCTACACCCTCGGTCCGGTGGTCACCGACATCGCGCCTGGCTACGACCACATCACCTCCGCCATCGGCGCGACGCTCATCGGGTGGTATGGCACCGCCATGCTCTGCTACGTCACGCCCAAGGAGCACCTTGGCCTGCCCGATCGGGAAGACGTCAAGGCCGGCGTCATCGCCTACAAGATCGCGGCCCATGCTGCCGACGTGGCCAAGGGACACCCCGGCGCGCGTGAGCGCGACGACGCCATGTCGCGGGCGCGTTTCGCCTTTCGTTGGGAAGACCAGTTCAACCTCTCGCTCGACCCGCCGACCGCACGCAGTTATCATGATGGCTCATTGCCGGCCGAAGTAGCCCGCGAGTCGCATTTTTGCTCGATGTGTGGGCCGGCCTTCTGTGCCATGAAGATCACGCAAGAGATCCGCGAGGGAGCGAATCGGGAGCAAGGCGGTACCTGCGAAACGCGGGCGGGGCAGCCGCGTGCGTGCTCGGAACCTTTGCGCGAGCAAAGCGCAGACGTCGATCGGCCCGCCGTCGCCGGGGGCGGGAATCGGCTGGAGGCTGGAAAATGAGAGCGATCTTGGGCGCCAACAAATCTTCGTTTGCCATCGTCATCCTGTTCGCCATTGCCCTCGGGGAATTGCCCGCATTCGCCGCGAATAGTAGCGAAACGGGGCGCAGGCACGCCGCCAAGGCCAACCAGCTTGCGGCGAAGAACAAGTGCAAGAGCGCCGTGGTCGAGTTCACCAAGGCTTACAAAGCGCTCAAGGATCCGACGCTTCTTTTCAATCGCGCCGAGTGCCAGCGCCAGCTTGGCCGTGTGGCGGAGGCCATCAAGGACTACGAGCAGTTTCTCGCCGACATGCCGGAAGCGCCCAATCACGCCAGTGTCGAAGCGCGCGTGAAAGCCCTGAAAGCAGAGGAGCAGGCCGCCCCCCCTGCTGCGCCGGCCGCGGCCGGGGTGGGCCAGCCGGCTCAGGAAAGCGCGAAACAGGCCGACAAGCCGCCTGCGGCTCCAGCTCATCGCGCCGAGAAATGGGAGGACTAGCCGAACCCGATCACGCCTCGCGGAATGCGCTCGGGCAGTGAGGGACCAAGGGACATTCGTCGCAATTGGGCTTGCGCGCGCGGCAGACGCGGCGGCCATGCCAGATGATCTGGTGCGCGAAGAGGGTCCAGCGCGGGCGTGGGACGATTGCCATGAGGTCGCGTTCGATAGCCTCGGGCGCCCGATTGCGGGTGAGACCGAGCCTTTGCGACAAGCGGGCGACGTGGGTGTCGACCACGACGCCTTCGGCGATTCCGAACCCAGTGCCGAGCACCACGTTGGCGGTCTTGCGCGCGACGCCGGGAAGTTCGAGCAAGTGGTCCATCGACCGCGGAACCTTGCCGCCCCACCTTTCGTCGAGCACGCGCGCCGAGGAGATCAGGTTCTTGGCCTTGTTGCGGAAGAATCCGGTGGACCGAATGATGCCTTCGATCTCGGCGGGTAGTGCCTTGGCCATGGCGGCGGGCGTGGGAAAGCGCGCGAACAAGCCGGGCGCGACCATGTTGACGCGCTCGTCTGTGCACTGCGCGGACAGTATCGTGGCGCACAGAAGCTGAAAAGGGTCGCCGCGAACCAGCTCGCAATCAGCGCGCGGGTACAGGTGATCCAATGCTCGCAGGATCGCTGCCACCCGGCGCTGTTGCGGCGGCCAAGCCGTGCGCGACGGCTTGCGTGTGCTCTTGGTGGTTCTGCGTGCGCGGGGCGCTGACGCGGGCAATCTTGGCATGGCCACGATCTAGCATACGTGTTGCGAGTGGATCGCGATCAGGGTTTGCGGTCTGGCCTCGACTAGGCTGTAATCGGATTGCAATGGATGAAACCCCCGAGGAACTCGATCAGATACGGCGCGAGGCCGAGCGCATCGATCCGCACAAATACCGTCGGCGATACCGGGTTACCATGACCGTGGTCGCGCTGGCCTTTTGCACGGCCGTGGTCTGGGTCGCGATCCGCATGGCCGTGGCAAGCCGCAACCCTTGCGAGCGCGTGCGCGACTACTTCTGCAAGAAGTCCGTCGACGTCACGAGGTGCAACAGCTACCAGAGCGTCTTCAAGGAATCGGTCGAGGATCCCAGTCCGATGATGCGCGGCGTGATCCGCGATCAGTGTCTGACCAAGATCAACCGCATGAAGGAGGAGGATGGAGTCGTCGTGGATTGACGGCGGGTCCGCGCGAACGTGCTCAGACGCTGAAGGAAGACCCGCAGCCGCAGGTCGATTTGACGTTCGGGTTCGTGAACTTGAACCCCGAGCCCTGCACGCTCTCGACGTAGTCGATTTCGGTGCCGACCAGGTACATCAAACTCATCTGGTCGCACACCATGCGCACGCCCTGCGATTCGAAGCTCTGGTCGACGTCCTGGACCTGATCGAAGAATAGATCGTAGGCGAACCCCGAACATCCGCCGCCCATGACCTTGAGCCGCAGCCCGTAGTTGTCTTCGATCTTCTCCTCGGTACGGATGGCTTTGACCTTTTCCGCGGCCCGCGTGGTCAGTTTGACCAGCTCTTGGTTTTCTACGACCGGGGACTCTTCTTTGTTTTCTGCCACTTGGGACATGCTGTCTCCTTCCAGACGAATTCTAGCCTCTTGTTTTGATGCCGGCCAGTCGCGACGGTTGCGCGCGCATGCGTCAGAAGGGCTTGGTGGTTTCGGCGCGCCAGTCGGGCGAGCGCATGCCGGTGACGTTCCAGACACGTAGCGCATCGGTTTTGCCCTTGACCCGAACCGGCGTGAGGGCGGTGGCGCCGACCACCGATTGCACGCGGGCGTAGGTGGCTTCCGAAACCAAGATCTCGTTGGACTTGGCCACGCTACACAGCCTCGAAGCGGTGTTCACGGCGTCGCCGATAGCCGTGTACTGGAGCGCGCGCGAGCTGCCGATGGCGCCCGTGACCACGGCTCCGGTGTTGATGCCGATGCCTATCTTGATCTCCTCCTTGCCCTCGGACGCACGCATGCGGTTGAAGTCTGCCAGCACGGTCAGCATGTTGAGCCCACATTCGACGGCCTTGATCTCGGCGTTCGGCAGCGCCACCGGCGCGCCGAACAGGGCCACGATCTCGTCTCCCACGAACTTGTCGAGCGTGCCCTCGTGTTTGAAGATGACGTCCACCATCAGCTCGAAGTACTCGTTGAGTAGGCGCACGATCTCCTGGGGCGCGCGCTTTTCGCTCATGGCGGTGAACCCCCGGATATCGGAAAACAGCATGGTGACCTCGGTGATTGCGCCGCCCTTCTCGAGTTGCAGGTTGCCGGACACCACTTGCTCGACCAGGTTGGGCGACAGCAGCCGCTGGAACTGGGCGCGTGTCTTGGCCTCGTGCTCGATTTTCAGCGCCAGCATCGCGTTGTGGATGGCCACCGCGGCCTGGTTGCCGATGCTGACGAAGATTTGCAGATCCTTTTCACCGAAGGCATTCGCGGCCACCATCGAATCCAGGTGCATGATACCGAGCAGTTGCTCCTGGTGAATCAGCGGTACGGTCATGGTGGATCGGATGCCTTGCATGATGATCGATCGCGCGCCCTGGAATCGGCTGTCGGCGCTCGCGTCCGAGGAGAGCACCGCGGTCTTGTGCTGGACCACTTCGGACAGGATGGAGCGCGAGAGCAGAATCTGCTCGTTGCGGCCGTCGCGCGTCTTGGCCACGCGCGGCTTGGGGCCATCGGCCTCCATGAGCAGGATGACGCCCCGATCGGCGGGGATGAGATCGAAGGCCTTCATGATGATCTTCTCCAGCAAACCGTCGATGTCCACCTCCAGCCCGATCGAACGCCCCAGCTCGTGCGCCAGACGTAGCTTTTCATAGTCGGCGCGCAGGGCCTCCACGTCGGAGATTTCCCTTTCCGGCAGGAACTCCGCGCTGGCTGAAACCTTCTGCTGGATGAAGGCGCCATCGCTCGGCGCCGGCTGCTGGATGCTCACGTGTTGGGCGGCCTGCTGGGCCTGTTCGGATAGTTCCACGAAGACGAGCACGGTTCCGCCCAGGGTGATCTCGTCCCCGTCCGCGAAGAGATGATCGCTCACCCGCTGATCCTTCATGAAGGATCCGTTCAGGCTGCCGAGATCGCGATACAGAAAGTGCCCATCGGGTTGGCGGATGATCTGCGCGTGCTCCTTGGACACGATGCGATCCAGGATCTGAACCGCGTTATGTGGATGTCGGCCGATGGTGGTGACGGGGCCCAGCTCGAACTCGCGGCGGTCCTCGCTACTCTGAACGATAATCTTCGCCATACCTAGCCGCAGGATTGTATCACGCCCGCGTCCCTACCAGTCGATCCGTGTCGCGTCCGAGACGACTTTGGGCGAAACCTCGAACTCGTAGGTCCGGTCGGGGAGGGGGAAGTGGGCCTTGGCCTTGAAGCGAACTTCGAGGCCGATCTCCTTCTCGCCGCGGTAGAGGAATATCTTCGCCTGGCTGCTGTTGATGCCTGCCTTGTCCAGTCCCGCGGCGATATTGGTCCTGATGTTTTCCATCATTTCCCGCGCGACGTCGTCGGAGCGCAGGTTGGCCTTGTAGAAGGCGGGAACCTGGTCGTAAAGGACGTTCTTGGCCCGAGACATCGCCGAGTACACCGGCCACAGGCACACGAGAAGATAGGCCACGAGGCCCGCGCCCCCGACAAGCATGAAGGTTACGACGTTCAGCGTGTGTGGCTTTCGGTACCTCATGGGCTCCCCTCCCTGGTCGTGACCGCGGCTTCCTGCGCATGTCCCAAGCTTCGCGCAAGCTGGTTCCGCATGCAGAGGAGACCGATGGAACCCTGGAGGATGAAAGCGATGGCCTGCGAAACCAAGCTGGCCGCCAGAACCGCGGCCCAACGAGCCTCGTCGGTTGGCCCTGGCGCGTAGCTGGAGAAGAAATGAATCAGCATGGCCTGCGACGTGCCGAGGCCTTGGAAGGAGATGGGCAGTACGGCCACAAAATACACGATGGGTAGGCACAAGATGGCTTTGCCGACGGGGATCACGACGCCGAAGGCGGCCAGGGAGAACCAGGTCAGCATCATCAAGGTGAGGATATGGGGGACGCGCACGGCCATGGTGCGAAGGTGCCCACCGATGCCGGCGGAAAGCAGGACATCGAAAATCGGTCGGCTCGACAGCCAGCGGGGCTTGATGGCTACCAGGACGATGTATATCGCCAACCCGACGTAGGCGACGAGGACGACCAGCCTGAGGATCGGGGGAACGTCCGTCGCGACCACCAAGCCGACGCTTGCCAGCAAAAGCAGCATGAGCACATTGACGCCCATGATGAGGAGTACCGCCGCGGTTCCGCGCAAGACGGGCACGCCCCGCGAGCGGTTGACGAAGTAGACGATGGCCCCTTGGCCGACCGTGTAGTTGACCAAGGCCAGGAGATAGGTTGCGCCGCGGACCACCAGGACTTCCCGGTAGGTCAGCGGCGCGACGAACCAACCGAAGGTCTTTTGGATGGCGAACGAATCGGCCAGATAGACCGCGAGCACAAGCACCACGTTGGCGGGGATGGCCCACCAGTACGCGGTGTGAATGGCTTCCCCGATCTTGGCGAGGTGAATGGTCCGGAAGAGATAGACCAGGATGGCGACGGTCACGACCCAGCCGATGACGGGCCCAATCTTCTTGCGCATAGGTAGCCCACTATTGCACGAAACGTGGGACGCTTCCGCCTTGGAGCCGGATTCGAGAGACATGACCTTCTTGTGTATTCGTCACCCCGGGGTGACACTGAAGGGCCGGATCCCCGAATGAAATGACTCATTACGCTAAGGACAGCCGTTCTGTCACCTCACCCCCTGCCCAGGGCGAGGGATCGAAGCCTCTCGCCCCGGACTCCGCGCGGGCCTCCCAGTCATCGGCCGAGCATCCGTCCGGCGATCCGCCGTGGGGTCTACCTCTTTACCTCTTCGTGGAGCCGTTCAGCGTTGGAAAGGTGGTGGTTGACCTGTCGGCCGGTGGCAGCCCGGGCGCGGAAATGTTGCGCAACGCAGGCGCCGTGGAGGTGCTCTCTCCCACTCGGGTGGGCTTGCCGTTGCCATTCCCTGACGGCGGCGCGGATCTACTGATCTGCGCTCTGTCCGCGGCCGAGGTCACCGACGATCACCGTCGCACGGCCCTGTTCGGGGAGATCCGGCGAGTCTTGCGTCGCGAAGGCATGTGTCTGGTGCGTGTGGCGGCGGCCGACCTGGAGGAGGCGGCGGCGGGCGTATCTGTGCGGGCCGTGCTGGCCGACATGGCGCTCGAGCACTTCGCGACCGTGGACATCGTCGAGGAAACTCCCTTTCGCGCGGTTTCGTATTTCACCCCGGGTAGCGATGAATTGGCGGTGAGCGAGGCCATGTCGAAGGTGGGCGGAAGGCCCTCTCACCTCATCGCCTTGTGCACCGCCGCCGCAGAGCGGCCCTGGCACCTATCCGAGAGTCTCCTCGTGCCCACGGGCCCCGGCGACGGCGGGGAGGCCGGCGAAGGGGAGCTCGGCGCATGGCGCGCCGAGGTCGAGCGGCTCACCGCCACGAATGCCGCCATCACTCGGGAAAGAGACGAGCTGCGCGAGCGGCAGATGATGCTGCAGGATCGTGTCGAGCGGTTGGGTCGCACCGTTGCGGCCATGCGCAAAGACATCGAACGCTTCCTACGTCAGATAAGCGACGAGTCGGCGGCGCGTGAACTGCTGACTCTCGATCGAGAGCAACTGCGGCGCAAGGTAGCCTCGATCGAGGGCGAGATCGAAGTGGCGAACCGCGAGGTCGAAAGCCAGAAGTCGAGCGTGCAAGCCCTGCGCAAGGAAGTGGCGAGGCTACGGGCGGCGCGCGCGAAAACGGCTGGCCCTGGCCGTGGACCGGCGTAGGCCGGTTCGGCGAGCCAGTAGGGCAAGCACGAACAAGAGAACCATGGCGGACACAGGGGCGCTGGCCCGCGCGTGCGCCAGGCTGCACCCGCCAGATGGTTCGGAGTTTTGGGCGCTCGTCCCGTCCACGGTGGGAAGCGGCGGGCGGGCCAGGGCATCGTATCCCGGCACGCTCGTCACTCCGCCGTCGCTATTGGCGGCACCGGTCGTTCCGGGACCGACCGAACCGCTCGCCGCAGGGGCGTCCCCGCGGTAGGCCGGGGGCAGATCCGGCGCGCCAGCGTCGGGAAGAGTGGCAAACGGGCCAGGCTTGGCTCCGCCTGGCCAGGTTCCGAGCGCGGACAACATCTGCTGGTAGGAATTCTGCGTGGGCCGGCCGCACTGGTCGTCCAACGTGGCGTTCGTCAGGTCGTCGAAACCGGCGGCCGTTGGCAGGATGTACGGGTTCATGACGTCGGTCGTGCTGTCCGTGTGTTGGAGGCCGACCGCGTGCCCGTGTTCGTGGGCGATCATGGCGGCGCAGGCGTGGGCGCTGTAGCCGCACTCGAAGACATAAGTCGTCTGTAAAGGGGTGTCGTTGCAGTAGTTGGGAGGCGCAAAACCGGCCTGGGTGTCATCCTGGCTGCACCAGATTCCCGTGCTGGTGATGATCGTGGTGTAGTAATCGTCGCTGGCCGGGCGAGTGAGCGAGAATACGAGATTGAAGTCCGCGTACCATGCATCGAGGTAGGTCTGCACTTGCCGCTGGCAGTCCTCGATAGTCGCGCCGTAATTGCACTTGAAGGCCGAAGGGCGCATGCCCACGCAATACGGCCCATCCGTCGGCGTGGGAGTGCCGTCGGCGTACCACAGCCACAAATAGGCCGGCTTGCCGGGCGGCCTCCCGCTCGACCGGAGCGCGGTGCGAATCCCCGAGGCTTGCGCTGCTTCCGCCCTTGCCTGGTGCTCCGTCACGGCAAGCAGGCAGAGCAAAGACAGAGTGGCCCAACCCGCGATCCCCGGGAAGCCCCTGCCTTGGCGCAACATCCTTTCAATCACCTGCTCCACCAGTGTACCTCAGCCGCGGTACCACCGCTCGCCACGGGAAGAGAAGGGCTTGGTGGTCATGAACACTTGTGCTACAAGAGCCCTCCTAGTTGGCAAGCAACGCAGCAAAGCTTCTCGAAAAACATTCATACGCGGTCGTGGCGGAACTGGTAGACGCGCCAGATTCAGGTTCTGGTGGCTTTACGGCTGTGGGAGTTCGAGTCTCCCCGACCGCACTCTAACCCTTCGAAAGCGATGGGCTTTCCCCTGTCGCGGGGTAGAGTCGCAGGCCCCGATGCCTGGCGAGAGGCGAAAAAAGGTTCAAGTGCCGCAGCGAGCCCCTGCGGCCGTTCCCCTGGCCTCACGGGCAGGCACCGAGGCCGCCATCGTGCTTGCCGGGATTCTTGCTCGGCGCCCTCGTGGTTCGGCTGGTGGCTCTCAGTGCCGGCGAGGTCGCCGCCGTCTCCGCTTCTCTGAGGAGCGGCGGCGTTGTGCGTACGCTTTCGCTCCTGGGTACCGGTGCCTTCGGCAAGCTCTTACTCGGCGGCACGCTGGGAGCGGCCGCGGGAGCGGCGGTTATCGGGAAGATTCCACTGGACCGTCGGGTGGCGCTGAGCGAGTTAGGCGGCATCGCGATCATCGTGGCAATGGCGTTCCTGGTCTACGAACCTGCGCTCGGCGCAGGTTTCATCTGGGATGATGGAAGGGCCATCACCAACAATCCCGCAATGCATTCGTGGGGTGGAATTTGGGACATCTGGACCGGGCGTGACGAGCCCGACTACCTCCCGCTCAAGTCCACGGTGTTGTGGCTCCTCTTCCGGTGCTTTGGCGCGAGCGCGGCGCCCTATCACGTCCTCAATGTCGGGGTCCATGCCGCCAACGCCGTGCTTCTGTGGCGGGTCCTGCGCCGCCTGTCGATACCGGGCGCCTGGTTCGCTGGGTTGATCTTCTTGATCCATCCCACGCATGTCGAATCCGTGGCTTGGGTCTCGGAGTGCAAAAACACCCTTTCGACCCTGTTCGGTCTGTTGTCCATCCTTGCCTGGTTCCGTTACGAGGAAGAGCGGCGAGCGCGCCACTACGTCTCGGCCCTGGTGCTCTTCGTGGGCGGGTTGTTGTGCAAGACCCACGTCGTCATCCTGCCCCTCGTGCTGGTGCTTTGTACCTGGTGGCAGCGGGGCCATCATCCGCCTGAAACCGTCGACCGCGAGCGCGAACGGCGCCTGCTGCGTGCCATCAACCTCGTCGTGGGCGGGATCGTCATCATGGCGGGTCTCGTCGCCTGTCGCCTCGCGTCGACAAGCAGCCAGCTTCGTCCGGGGCAGGTCGCGTCCGGGTTGTGGTGGATCGCTGTCCTGTGTCTCGGTGCGGGCACGTTCGGAGTCCTGGCGAATTCCCTCGCGCGCGGGTTTCTGCGATCCCGATCCATCCCGCGCACCTTGGCGTTCTTCCAGCTCGCGGTTCTGTTTGGGGCCATCACGGTGTGGTTTCAATACAGCCGCGCCATCGGCGAGTATCAGCTTCCCGTCGGTGGTCTGCCTTCGCGCGTGGCCAACGCCGGGAAAGCGACGTGGTGGTATCTCTTCAAGGCCATCTCGCCGGTCATCGTCTGGTACGAGATGCCGGACCGTCCTATCGAAACCGAGCCCGAGGCCAAGGCTGTTCTCGCGGGCACGCGCGCGGCGAATCCTGCGCCGGCATGGCCGATGGGAAGGCTCGCCACGTGGCCGCTCATGACCATCTATCCGCGCTGGCGTGTGACGCCGCCGGTCTGGTACGACTTTTTTCCCGCTGCCGCCGTGGTTGCGCTCTTCGCCTGGGTCGCGAGCCAGCGCAAGCGACGAGGTCGAGGCGCGTTCTTCGCGCTCGCCTACTTCCTCATCGCCATCTTGCCCGTGGTGGGCCTGGTCAAGATGTCGTACATGCGGGCTGCTTGGGTGGCGGACCACTTTCAGTACCTCGCCGACATGGGCATCATCGCGCTCGGTTGCGCTGCGGGAGGGCTGCTCTGGAGGAAGACCTCCACGCGCGGACACTGGCTGGTTGCCGGCGTCGCGGTCGCCGTCGTCGGCACCTATGCCACATGCACCTTCGCGCGCGCCGCGGACTATGCCAGCGAATACACTCTCTGGACGGACACGGTCGCGAAGAACCCCGACGCGTGGCAGGCGCAGAACCGACTGGGCGCGGCCCTGCTCGCGCGCAAGGACTTCCGCGCGGCAACCCTTCACTTCGCGCGCGCCGTGCGTCTGAAGCCTGACGATCCGGATGGCCGCAACAACCTCGGCATCGGGCTGGTGTCGCAAGGACAGGTCGACGAGGGCATCGCGCAGTATCGCGAATCCATCCGCCTCAACAGCGCGCAGTTCTTCGCGCACGCCAACCTCGGGGATGCGCTCGCGAAACAGAAGCGCTACCCCGAAGCCATCGCCGAGTATCGAGCCGCGCTACGCTTCAATCCCAGGCTGGCTCCCTTGATGTTTCGTCTCGCTAGCGCGCTCATCGAGACGGGCAAACTCGACCAGGCTATGGTCTGGCTGGAAAAAGCCAAGGCCATCGTTCCGGGCGATCCCGAGATCGCCGCCGCTCTCTCGCGCGCGGCACACCTGCGCGGATCGGCCAGATGAAACACGCGAACCCGTCGCGTACGCAGGTGGACGGTGGCTCGGCAACGCGGCTGGCGGGCGGTTATGGACAGACCAGGGGAACCGGGGTGCTGGGCGTGACCAAGGTCGGGTCGTGCGCGGCGGTGTCGGCCTTCAGGGTGCCGGGATGCGCGGTATGCCCGGCCGCGGTCACGGCGTCCGCCGTGGTGGTTGTCCCCGGCGCTTCGTCGAACTTCCAGTAGCCGACCAAGCCGGCCTCGTTGCCCACCACGGGCCTGTTGTAGTTGTCTTTGATTTCGCTCGCCGAACGAGCCACGTTCCAGACGCGGAACTCGTCGAACATGCCGTTGAAACAGTTGTGGTTGGTGGGATTGCAGCCAATCATCAACACGGACTGCGCCGTGTTCAGCGTCGTCGAGCTGCCGCTTCCCTGCGCAGTGATCTCGGGTAGGCCGTTGATGTAGGTCGTGAGCACGGATCCGTTCCAAGTCATCGCGATGTGAACCCACTGATCGCTGCTCGAGTCGATGCCAAGATCTTTGCCGCTATCGTCTCTTATGACACTACCCGTGAATGGATTCAGCGTGGCGTGATTGGTCGTCGCGCCGGTCACGTTGTTTGTGCCGAAATCGAGCCCGAACGAACCCGTGGAGTCCGATCCGCCGTAATAGAAGATCTGGTTGTTTTCGCCGACCCAGTCCGTGGTCTTGATAAAGGCCCAAAACTCGACGGTTCGACTCGCATTGCCGACGGGAAGGTCGGTCTTGAGGTCGACCTCGACGTGGGCGTAGGCCGAGTCGCCGCTCGTGCCGGTGCCGTTGGCGCTCAACGATATCGCGCGACCCGCGCAATTCGCGATTCCTCCCGCGCCGCCGCCGGTCCCGCCGAAACCAGGAGCGCCGCCCGCGCCGGCGACGCCGCCCGCGCCGGCGACGCCGCCCGCGCCGGTGACGCCGCCCGAGCCGGTGGTGCCACCCAAGGTCCCCGCGCCGCCCGAGCCGTCGGGGCCTCCGGCCGTGCCGCCCGCGGATGAGCCTCCGGTCGCTCCGCCCGCGCTCGCATCCCTCGGCCCACTGACGCCGCCCGAGCCGGAGCCACCGCTACCGGTTCCACCAGAGCCTGTGCCACCGGTGCCGCCCGATTCCGACCCTCCCGATCCGGTCGTGCCGCCGGTGCCAGTCACGCCGCCCGTGTGCGAGTTGCCGCCGCTGCCAACCATGCCACCGGCATCCGTGCTGCCGCTGGTCGCTGCGCCCGCACCACCGGAGGCGGTGCTCGCCCCACCGGTGGCCGTTGCACCGCCGGATCCGCCCAGGCCCACGCTGCCGCCGCTGCCACCCGCGCCGGTGGCCGAGCCTCCTTTGCTCGAGCAAGCGGGCATCACCAAGGTACACAGGACCGCGCCCATGAGCACCTGATGAACGAACCAGTCCAGCTGTTCCCTGTCACGCATGGGTTGGTTCCTATCACAGCTCACCCGCGAAGATTCGAATCGCACGGGTCCGGAGCACGGAATTGCTACGCGGGTCCTAAAGCTCCGCCCTGGCGCGCTTGCCGCGCAACTTGGGCGCGTATTTGCGCATCCGGGACAGCTTGTTGACGACGTCCATGTAGGCCTTGGCCGAGGCCTCGACGATGTCGGTGCTGGTCCCGATCCCCGTGAAAGTGCCTTCGGGCGCAATGGCCACGATCTTCACGCGTCCCAGCGCCTCGCGCCCTTCACTGATCGCGTCGAGGTGGTAGTCCTTGACCTTGATCGCGAAACCCACCACGCGGTCGATGGCCTTGGTCGTGGCGTCCACCACGCCGTCCCCGCTGGCCGCCTCTTGTCGGACCTTGCCGTCGCAGGCGATGCGCACGGTGGCCGTCGGGATCACCCCCATGCCTCCGGTCACGTTGAGGTACTCGAGTCGATAGGCGTCGGCCATATCCTCGATGGTGTCGGCCTCCATGAGGGCGACCAGATCGTCGTCGTAGACCGTGCCCTTCTTGTCGGCCAGGGCCTTGAACTTGGGATGGAAGGTTTCGATGTCGATGTCCTTCTCGCGGTAGCCAAGGCTCTCCAGGCGGTTTCGCACCATGTGGCTGCCCGACCGGCTGGTCAGGTTCATCCTGCTTTCCTTGAGGCCGATGGATTGCGGGGTCATGATCTCGTAGGTCGAGTTGGCTTTGAGCACGCCGTCCTGGTGGATGCCGGACGAATGGGCGAAGGCGTTGCTGCCGACGATGGCCTTGTTGGCTTGCACCGGCATGGCGCACACGTCGCGCACCAGCTTGCTCGTGCGCATGATTTCGGTGGTGTCCACGCCACAGGTGACGTTGAGGTAGTCGTGTCGCACGTTCATGATCATCACGACTTCTTCGAGGGCCGCGTTGCCTGCGCGCTCGCCGATGCCGTTGATGGTGCACTCGACCTGGCGGGCGCCGTGCTTGACCGCCGTGATCGAGTTCGAGGTGGCCAGGCCGAGGTCGTTGTGACAGTGGACCGCGATGACCGCCTTGTCCACGTTGGGCACGCGATTCATGAGGTCGTCGATGATCGCGGCGAAGATCTCGGGCGTGGTGTAGCCCACGGTATCCGGAATGTTGACCGTGCGCGCACCGTTCTTGATAGCGGTCTCGACCACCTTGCACAAGAAATCCCGTTCGGTGCGGCCGGCGTCCTCGGCGGAGAACTCCACGTCGCTGCACTTGCCGCGCGCCAGCTTCACGCTGTGGGCGACCATGGCCAGAATCTCGTCCTGTGAGCGGCGCAATTTTTTTTCACGGTGGATGGTCGAGGTCCCGAGGAAGGTGTGAATGCGCGGCCGCTTGGCCTGTCGCACGGCCTTGGCGCAAACCAGGATGTCTTTTTCCACGGCGCGGGCCAGTCCGCAGATGATGGGGCCCTTGACCTCCTTGGCGATGGTCTCGACCGAGATGAAGTCACCCGGCGATGAAATAGGAAAGCCGGCCTCGATGACGTCGACCTTGAGCAGCGCGAGCTGGCGCGCGATGCGGATCTTTTGTCCCACCGACAGGCTGGCAGGCAAAGCCTGTTCGCCGTCGCGCAAAGTCGTGTCGAAAATCAGGACTTCGTTCTTCATGGTTGGGACAAGCATACCCCTTTTTTTCACCACAGAGGCACTGAGGGCACGGAGATTGCGGAGAAGAAATGGTCTGGATTCTCGATTTGGGAAACCCATTCCCTCCGGCCCCCGTGAACTCCGTGCCTCTGTAGTGAAGCTTTTCTGGTGCTAAGATGATTGTTCCTCATGAGCACAGATCCCCCTGCACCGTCCATCGCCGATCTCCGCCGACAACTCGACAAGACCGACGACGAGATCGTCCACTTGCTCGCGCGCCGGCTCGATACCGTCGCACTCATCGCCAAGGCCAAGGCCGAGCGATCGACCCAGATTCGCGATCCCGAGCGCGAGCGCGAGGTCCTGGCGCGGGTCGAAACCCTGGCCAATTCCCTCGGCATCTCCGGGCCGCTCGCGCGCAAGATCTTTTCCGAGGTCATCGACTACTCGGTTAGCCGTCAGGTCGCCTCGCTGGTCGATGGCGAACACCGCCACGTCACCATGGCCTACCAGGGGCAGCCGCTCACCTACAATCAACTCGCGGCCGAACAGTACGTCGCGAGCCGTGGCCTCACCGGACATTTCGTGGGGCTGCCCTCGCTCACCCAGGTCATCGAGCAACTCGCCTCGAGCCAGGTGGATCTGGCGTTCCTGCCCATCGAGAACACCGTCGCCGGCAGCGTGAACCAGGTCTACGACGTGCTACGCGAGCGCGACCTGCACATCGTGGGCGAGGACTCCTTCAAGATCGAGCTGTGCCTGGCCGCCGTCGCGGACGGTCCGCTGCCGGCCCTGCGCCGCATCCTGTCCCATCCGCTCGCGCTCGAACAGTGTTCGGCGTTCATCGACGGACTGCCACAGGTACAAACCGCGCCTTTCGCGGATTCGCGCGATGCCATGCGCGCGGTGGCCGAATCCAAGGATCCCACCCTGGCGGCCATCGGCTCCCCCGAGGCGGCGCGCGCTCACGGCCTGGCCATCCTGCGCGGAGAGATCGGCAACCAGGACGAGATCCTCATGCGCTACGTGGCCCTGGCGCGAGCGCCCGTGCCGGTCGATGAACGGGTTTCGTGCAAGACCAGTCTCATCCTGTCGACCCGGCACGAAAAGGGGGCGCTCTTGCGCTGCCTGCAGGTGCTCGGCGAGTACGGTCTTTCCATGACCAAGCTCGAATCGCGACCACGTCCCAACCGGCCGTGGGAGTACATGTTCTTCGTCGACTTCGAGGGCAATGTGGCCGAGCCGCGCGTCGCGACCGCGCTCGAAGCCCTGCGCACCGAAGCGCTCTATCTCAAGGTGCTCGGCTGCTATCCGGCCAAGGCCACGCCTCAGGAGGCCCAGGCCTCCGAGATCAAGCCGACCAATGCAGCCGCGCCAATCGAACCGGCGCCGGCGCCCGCGAAGGCCGCGGTGCGCGCTTCCAAACACTACAGGCTGGCGGACCGGGCCACGCGCTCCGCGGACACGATCGTTCGCGTGGGCGATCTACTCATCGGCGGTGACGGCTTCGTGGTCATGGCCGGGCCATGCTCGGTCGAGTCGGCGGAGATGATCGACAAGACCGCGCGCTACGTGCGCGACAAGGGCGCCCACATGCTGCGCGGCGGGGTCTTCAAGCCGCGCACCGGGCCCTATTCCTTCCAGGGCCTGGGCCTCGAAGGGCTGGACATGCTGGCCGCGGCCGGAAAGGCCTCGGGCCTGCCCACCGTGACCGAGGTCATGTCGCCCGAAATGGTGCGCGTCGTGGCCGAGAAATCCGACATGCTCCAGATCGGCGCGCGCAACATGCAGAACTTTGCCCTGCTCAATGCCGTCGGCAAGGTCGACCGGCCGGTGCTGCTCAAGCGTGGCATGTCGAGCACCATCGAGGAGTGGCTGGCCGCCGCCGAGTACATCCTGGCTCAGGGCAACGGACAGGTTGTACTTTGCGAGCGTGGCATCCGGACCTTCGAGAGCGCCACCCGCAACACCCTCGATCTATCGGCCGTCGTGGTGCTGCGTGAACGGACCCACTTGCCCATCGTGGTCGACCCCAGCCACGGGACGGGAAGGCGCGCCTACGTGGCGCCCATGGCGTGGGCCGCGCGGGCGTGCGGCGCGCACGGCGTATGCATCGAGGTGCATCCCGACCCGGACAAGGCCCTCTCCGACGGCGACCAGAGCCTGACCTACCCCGAGTTCGCGGCGCTGATGGACGGCCTCGGCCGCGTGCGCGTGTAGCATCAACCGGCGAAGGGGTGGGCGAGGGGCAGGGAATTTCTCACAACCCGAGGATCGTGGCGCGCTCCGCCCGCGTCGCCACGAAAGCCTCGTGCAGGGCCAGTTGCCCGCGGCAGCGAACCAGGTTGTGTTCGCCTCGGCCAGGGAAGCGACGGGGATCCCAGCCGAAGTAGTTTTCGCAAAGTGCGTCGGCGGCGAAGCGGCTGGCCAGTTCGAGGCTGATCCACTCCACCCCGCCCAGAAGCGCGTGGCGTTCGTCCTCGCCAAGGAGGCGTCCGACGCCCGAGGCATAGCCCGCGAAGGAAGCGCGGAAGATCGCCAAGTCGATGCGCGTGGCCGCGGTGTCCTCGCCGCTCGGGTTGCACCACGAGCGCCAGGCGTCGCCCAACTCGTAGCCGAGCGGCATGGGACCGACCGTGTCGAGATCGATGAGACAGACGGCTGCCTCACAATCCGGATGTGTCTCGCCGGCGAAGAGGATGTTGTTCAGCTTGAGATCGCCGTGGCAGAGGCGCGACGGCAAGGCGGGCAAGGGATCCAGCGCTTGCGCGCGGGCGAGAATGGTTTCCGCCAGCGGGGCGACCTCTGCCATCAGGTGGTGGTGCGCATACGCCGACAGCGCCTCACGCAGGCGCGCCAGGTGCTTGGCGGTGTCGTGCACGCCTTCGCGCAAGCCGCGAAAGCTGTGCCTGAGGCCGTCGAGAGCGTCATGAAAGCGCGCAACCAAGGCGCCCGCGCTGTGGGCCTGGGCCGGACTTCGCACCTTGTCGAAGGTTACCCCCGGCACGAAGGTTTGTAGACGCCAGACGCCATCCTCGTCACCGAGGTCCAGCCACAAGCGCCCGTCGCGGGTCGGCAGAAGGCGCGGGGTCACGATGCCCGCCGCGGCGAGAGCGCCGGTCACGGCGGCGATGTTCTCGTTGATGAGAGGCGAGAAGATCGGAGCCAGGCGCTGCAGCACCGAGCGCCGGGCATCGGCGACCAGGAGATAGGTCCGGTTGATGAGGCCGCTTCCAAGCGGCGTCACGGTTGCGTCTTCCCAGTTGGGGAATTGGGGAAGTACCCGCGCACGAACGAGGCACAAGGAATCCACGGTGCCCATCATCGCCAGGTCGCGCGGCCCATGGAACCCGCGTGTTTTCGAGCGTCCGAGCCCTCGAATCTGTGCGCGAGGATCAGGCCTATTCCGATCTCGGTCAACGCCATGGGTTTGGGCAGGGTGGCGATCTCCTTGACCTCGAGAAAGAGGCCGACGTCGCGGCCCAGTTGGTAGAGCGCGCCCGCGCCGGCGGTCAAGCCGACGGCGCCACCGTGAAGCGTGTAGCTGTCGTCGTCCTTGCTGACGAGCGCGAGAAAGCTGGTGCCCAGCCCCGCGCCGCCGGAGGCGTAGCTCTGGAACCCGCCCTTATTGATGAAGACGAATTGGCCGCGCAGAAAGCCGGAGAATGCCGTGGATTGAATCGGGTATCCATGGGCGTCTTTCGGCGCGTACTGGTACCTGCCCATGACTGAAATCGACACCCGCTTGCTCACCTGATAGCCGATTCTCCGGTTCGAGTTGGAAGAGCGCGGCGAAGGAGAATCCGGCTTGGACGTGGACGGGCGTCTCGTCGACCACCTCGCGCCCGTGGTAGACGGCGCCGGTTCCGGCCCCCAGGGAAATCCAGATCGAGCCCGGTGCGCGGAAGCGGCTCGGGGCGGTGTTACTACTCCTGCCCGCGGTTGCCGCCGCCGCTCCCGCGGCGCTCCCGGGTTCTCCCGTGGCGTCCTTGGCCCGCTCGGGACTCGACGGTTTTCGGATGATCAACTCATCGGGCGCCTCGGGATGGCCAAGATAGAGCGCGTCGCTCGTGCCGGGGATTTCCGCCTTCACATAATACGACAGCGACTTGCCGTGAATGGCGCGTCCTGGAACCACGACCGCCAGCCAACCCTTGGGGGTACGCCCCATGGGCAATCCCGCGAATTCTCCCTCGGAACCCGAGGGGCGGTAGTGAAAGGTTGCGCTGGATCTTCTCTGCTGCTTCTGCGTGAGGCAGCGGACCACCACGTCCTTCCCCGGCGGTGTGTCCATGGGCAGGCGGCAGTACAAAGGCGACGGGACGCTCGCCGGCGGGTCGGGATCCTCGATCCCCACGATCGGGCTCGCCGCGCCGGACGGCGCCATGGGCTCGACCTTCGCTTGCGTGTTTGGGGGCGCCGGGGGCGAAAGGGGCGGGGAGGGGAGCGGCACCGTCGTGTCCGGATTGGGAGGCAGCCCCATTTGCTCGCGCGCCTCCAAGTAGGCCGATTTGAGCGCCGGCGATTCCAGCCCGTGGGTGATGGTGATGTTCGGATTGATCCTGAGCGCAAGCATGAACTGTTGGACTGCTTCCTCGCGATCCTTGAGCCCGGTGAGGGACACGACCGCCAGGTGAACGTAGGTCCGCGCGGTCATCTCGTCGTTTTCGAGTCCGGCGGTTTCGCTGATTACCAGTGCTTTGGACAGCCAGTACTTGGCGGCCTGAAAGTGTTGATCGAGAATGTCCGTGTACGCCTGCTTGTTGAGCCCAATCATGCGGTCAACCGCGGTTTCGCTGATGGCGGCTGGTTCGGAGCACCGGGCGTTGCCCGGGGCAAGGAGAAAGGCGGCCAGAACCGCGGCCACGATCCCGAACAGGCGGTGCAGGGTAAGCACAGGCGACTCCTGCGCACACTATACTCCTTATGTCGAAATTGGGGAGCCAGTCTTACAGGGGCCGACATGTGGGGAGTCCGGTCCCGGACACGCCCATCGCATGGTAGCCCTTGTCCACGTAAATGGTCGTGCCGGTGATTCCCGAGGCTAGCGGGCTCGATATGAATGCCGCGGCGGCCCCTACCTCTGCCGTAGCGATGGCTTCGGGCAGTGGAGACGCGTCGCGACAGTGGGCGATCATGTCCTGGATGCCGCCGATGGCGTTCGCCGCTCTCGACGCCACGGGGCCGGCCGAGATGGCGTTGACGCGCAGGCCCCACTTTCGTCCCGCCTCGAAGGAGAGCGTGCGCACATCGCTTTCGAGCGCGGCCTTTGCCGAAGACATGCCGCCGCCATAGCCCGGCACGACACGCTCCGCCGCAAGATAGGAAAGCGCGAGAAAGGATCCTCCTGGTCGCATGAGCGGGCCAAGTCTGGCCAGCATCGAGGCAAAAGAGTAGGTGCTGGTGCCGATCGCCGCCAGGTAGCCTCGCCGGCTGGTTTCGAGCAGTGGTTTCTTCACCTCCGGGGCGTTGGCGAGACTGTGCACGACGATGTCGAGGCAAGGCCTGCCGAAATCGGCGCTCAGGCGATCGGCCAGCCCTTGGATGCTAACGTCGCCCTGGTCGCGGTAACGCTTGCCCGACTGGACCTCGGGGGGCACGTCGCCTGCGACGTCATAGTCGGCGTCGAGTGGGTAGATGCGCTCGAACGACAGCTTGTCACCGCCTTCGAGCACGAGCGATGAGTCGAGCTTTCCCCGTTCGAGCATGGTCTGAAATATCCCGAGCGCCGGCGTCCAAGTCCCGACGCACACCGAGGCGCCGGCTTGGGCGAGCACCTTGGCGATGGCGAACCCGAAACCGGCGTCATCTGCCACGCCGGCGACAAGGGCGCGTTTTCTTTGCAGGTCAATCGACAACATGGCGACAAAGGTTCCGCGGAGCGCTTGCCAAGGTCAAGGCCTGCGTGGGGACTACTGCTCGGCGCGCGGGTAGGTGCCGAAGATGCGCAGGCTCTCGGCCACGTGGGTTAGGCTGGCCAGCGCTCGGCGCGCGGCCGGCGTATTGCGGTCGCCCAGGAAATCCAGATAGAAGGAGTATTCCCAGGGCCGGCCGACGATAGGGCGCGACTCGATCTTGGTCAGATCGATCTTGCCCTTGGCGAAGGCTTCGAGGGCATGGAACAGAGCCCCGGGCTTGTTGGTGGTGCGAAAGACGATGCTGGTCTTGAGCGCCTTCGACGGACGCTTGAGCCGGATGAGCTTGCGCCGGTCGGGCCGCGCCATGAGGAAGAAGCGCGTGAAATTCTGCGGGTTGCTCTCGACGCCCGCCGCGAGGATGCGCGCGCGGTAGATCGCGGCGGCGCTGCGGCTGGCGATGGCGGCCTCGTCCCGACGGCGATTCTCGACCACCATCTTGACCGCGCCGGCCGTGTCGTAGGCGGGCAGGACTTCGAGCGTCGGGGCATTCGCGCGCAGCTTGTGCAAGTAGTCCTCGCACTGGGCCAGGGCGACCGGGTGCGAGTAGATCCGTCGTACGGCCTCGATCTTCGTTCCCGCGGGCGCGATCAAGTTGTGCGCCACGCGCAGCACCACCTCGCCGATGATTTCAAGGTCGTTTTCCACCAACAGGTCGTAATTCTTGATGACCGAACCGGCGAGGGTGTTTTCGATGGGCACCACGGCGCAATCGGCTTCGTCGCGAATCACCGACTCGAACATCTGATCGAACTCGCGCTTGGGACGTGGCTCGATGGCGTCGCCCAGAATGCGGCGAGCCGCTTCCTCCGAGAAGGCTCCACGCTCGCCCTGAAAGGCGACGCGAATCTCGTGGTTCTTCTTGCCAGCAAGTCGAGTCATCGCCGACGCGTCTAGGTCGTGACGGGAGACTTCATCTTGTAGCCGACGTGGCGCACGGTTTCGATCATGTCGGCGCCCGTGCCGAGCTTGGAGCGCAACCTGCGCACGTGGATGTCGACGGTGCGCGTGTTGCCGGTGTAGCGATAGCCCCATACCCGTGACAGCAGCTGCTCGCGGGTGAACACGCGGCCGGTCCCGGCCGCGAGGAACTTGAGAAGCTGGAACTCCTGCCGCGGCAATTTCAACACGCGACCGCGAAAAGTGGCCTCGACCGCCACCGTGTCGATGACGAGATCTCCAAGCTTGATGCGTCCCGCGGCCGAGAACGAGGAGAGGCGCCAGTCGAGCTGGCGCACACGCGCGTAAAGCTCGGGACCGACGATCGGCGACAGGATGAAATCGTCCATGCCTAGCTCCGGATCGAGACCAGCCAGACGCGATACCTCGATGCAAAGCAGAATGGGGATGTCGGCCAGCGTTGGAAGCTGCTTGGCGCGCCTGACTACCGCGCGGCCGACCTCGAGGTGGGGCCCGGCATCCACCACGACCACGGAAGGTCGCACGTGCTCGATATCGTCCGGGAGGTCGTCCATGTCATAACCCACGGCCACGACCTCGCATCCAAGCTCTCGCAATGCCGCGGCAGGGGAGTCAGGTTCGGAAGCGCCTAGCTGTGGTCTGGAAGTGACGACAAGTGAACGCATCGGTTACGAAACATATCCCAGCAGAACTTGAAACGACAGTTGTTTTAGGCAGTCGCGCCATCGCTGATGTTTCGTGATGGCGGATGGTACGAGGTATTGTTTCTACCTTGTTTCGTAACCATTTCCGATCTGGAAACCTTCGTGTCGCCGCCATGGCTGCAAATTGCCGACGATAGGCCCGGACGCTAGGGTTTACAGCGGGTATATAGAAAGGATGCAACCGAGTCAGACAGAGCGACCACATTGATGAACAATAGGGACAATTCGAGAAGCGAGTGGACCCGCATTTCACCGCCCAAGGCGGAAGGTCTTTACCATCCGAGTCAGGAGCGCGACGCGTGCGGGGTCGGCTTGGTCGTCGACGTCGAGGGCAGAAAGTCGAACGCGATCGTGCGCAGCGGGATCCAGGTCTTGGAAAACCTGGCTCATCGCGGCGCCTGCGGTTGCGAGGAAAACACCGGGGATGGCGCAGGAATTCTGCTTCAGATACCTGATGACTTTATGCGCAACGTAACGGGCTCCCTGGGCATTTCGCTGCCCGGGCCCGAGCAGTACGGCGTGGGCATGGTCTTCTTGCCCCAGGAAACCCAGGATGCCGAGCGCTGCGAACAGCTGTTCGAGCAGGCGGTTGCCTTGCTCGGGCAGTCGGTCCTTGGCTGGCGGGATGTGCCCGTCAACCCGACTGGACTGGGGGCGAGCGCGATATTTTCGCGGCCTGCGATTCGCCAGGTCTTCGTCGCGCGCGGTCCAGGTCTGGCCGACACCGTCGACTTCGAGCGCAAACTGTGCCTGGTGCGCCGGGCGGCCGAAAAGGTGGTGCGGCAGAGCGATATCCCAGGCCGGGATCTCTTCTACGTCGCCAGTCTCTCGGCCAGGACCGTGGTCTACAAGGGCATGCTCACGGCCGAGCAGCTCGATTCGTATTTCCCCGATCTGTCCGAGCTGTCGGTGGTCTCCGCGCTGGCCCTCGTACATTCGCGGTTTTCCACCAATACCTTCCCCAGTTGGTCGCGGGCGCACCCCTACCGCATGATCGCGCACAATGGGGAAATCAACACCCTGCGTGGCAACGTCAACTGGATGGGAGCGCGCGAGAGCATGCTGGCCTCGCCGCTTTTCGGCGAGGACATCGAGCACCTGCATCCGGTCGTCGATCAAACCGGCAGCGATTCCTCGATGTTCGACAACGTGCTCGAAACTCTCGTGCTGGGCGGGCGCTCGCTGCCGCACGCGATGATGATGATGATCCCCGAGCCGTGGCACAAGCACAAGACCATGAGCCCGGAGAAGCGCGCCTTCTACGAATACCATTCTTGTCTGATGGAGCCCTGGGACGGCCCGGCCGCGGTGGCCTTCAGCGACGGGGTGCAAATCGGTTGCGTGCTCGACCGCAACGGCCTGCGGCCCCTGCGCTACACCGTCACCAAGGGCGGCATGGTGGTCATGGCGTCGGAAACCGGGGTGCTCGACATTCCGCCCCAAGAGGTCGCCTACAAGGGGCGCATCCAACCGGGCCGCATGTTCCTGGTCGACACCTCGCAGAAGCGCCTGATCGCCGACGAGGAAATCAAGGAGAAGATTTCGACCGAGCAACCCTACGAGCAGTGGCTCGACCAGCAGCGCGTGTTCCTGTTCGAGCTTCCACCGGGCGAGTCCAAGCCGCCCCTCGATCCCGCGGCGCTCGAAACCAGCCAGCGGACGTTCGGCTACACCGCCGAGGACATCCGCCTGATCGTGCCCATGGCGGAGATCGGTGGCGAAGGCATCGGCTCGATGGGAACCGACACGCCGCTGGCCGTCTTGTCGAATCGCTCGCCGAATCTGTTCAGCTATTTCAAGCAGCTCTTCGCGCAGGTGACCAACCCGCCGGTGGATGCCATCCGCGAGGAGCTCATCATGGCCGCGGGCACCACCATCGGTCCGGAACGCAACCTGTTCGACCCGCAACCCGAGTCGGCCCACCAGATCGACCTGCAGGGGCCGGTGCTCTTCAACGCCGAAAGCGAGCAGCTGCGTGCCCTCGACGGCTCGGCCAAGAGCCGCGGCTTCCGATCGCGCACCCTGCCCACGCTGTTTCGCGCGGCGGGCGGCGAGACAGCCCTGCGCGAGGCGCTCGACGAGCTGTGCGCCAAGGCCGCGGGGGCCGTGCGCGAGGGCTGCGCGGTGGTCATCCTGTCGGACCGCGAGCACAACCGCGAGATGGCGCCCATCCCCTCGCTGCTCGCCTGTTCAGCCGTGCACCACCATCTGTTGCGCGAGGCGACCCGCACCCAGACCTGCATCGTCGTCGAGAGCGGCGAGCCGCGCGAGGTGCATGACTTCTGCTTGCTCATCGGCTTCGGCGCCAGCGCCATCGACCCCTACCTGGCGCTGGAAACCGTCGACGATCTCGTCCGCCAAGGTTTGGTCAAGGCCAAGCCCGAGAAGGCGCGCAGAAACTACATCAACTCCGCGGTCAAGGGTCTGGTCAAGGTCATCTCGAAGATGGGCATCTCGACCGTGCAGAGTTATCACGGGGCGCAGGTGTTCGAGGCCATCGGACTGCGCGCCGACGTGGTGGATCGCTACTTCACCGGAACCGCGTCGCGCATCGGGGGCGTCGGGCTCGACGTGATCGCCGAGGAGGCGCGCCGCCGCCACGCCAAGGGTTACCCCAGCCGTCCCCTGCGCCGCCCGGGCCTCGATCCCGGCGGCGAATACCGCTTTCGCAGCGATGGGGAGAACCACCTCTTCAGTCCCGAAGCCATCGCCAAATTGCAGCACGCGGTTCGCACCGGGGATTTCGCGGTGTTCGCGCAATACTCCCGGCTCATCAACGATCAGTCGAAGAACCTCAACACCCTGCGCGGCCTGATGGAATTCAAGTCCACGCGTACGCCGATTGCCGTCGACGAGGTCGAGCCCGTCGAGGACATCGTGAAGCGCTTCAAGACCGGCGCCATGTCCTACGGTTCGATCAGCAAGGAGGCGCACGAGACCCTGGCCATCGCCATGAACCGCCTCGGCGGTCGCAGCAACACCGGCGAGGGCGGCGAGGATCCCGAGCGCTTCAAGCCACTGCCGAACGGCGATTCCAAGCGCAGCGCGATCAAGCAGGTGGCCTCGGGACGCTTCGGCGTCACCAGCGACTATCTGACCAACGCCTCGGAGCTGCAAATCAAGATGGCCCAGGGTGCGAAGCCGGGGGAGGGCGGGCAGCTTCCAGGCAAGAAGGTCTACCCCTGGATCGCCAAGGTTCGCCACAGCACGCCGGGCGTGGGATTGATTTCACCGCCGCCCCACCACGACATCTACTCGATCGAGGATCTCGCCCAGCTCATCCACGACCTCAAGTGCGCCAACGATCGGGCGCGCGTCAGCGTGAAGCTGGTGGCCGAGGTGGGCGTGGGCACGGTCGCGGCCGGGGTGGCCAAGGCCAAGGCCGACGTGATCCTCATCAGCGGGCACGACGGCGGCACGGGCGCGTCGCCGCTCACCAGCATCAAGCACGCGGGCGGACCGTGGGAGCTGGGGCTGGCGGAAACCCACCAGGTCCTCCTGCTCAACGATTTGCGCAGCCGCGTGGCCGTCGAGACCGATGGCCAGCTCAAGACCGGGCGCGACGTCGTGGTGGCGGCCTTGCTTGGCGCCGAGGAGTTCGGCTTCGCCTCGGCGCCGCTGGTCTCGCTCGGCTGCATCATGATGCGCGTGTGCCACCTCAACACCTGCCCGGCCGGCATCGCCACCCAGGATCCCGAGCTGCGCCGTCGCTTCGCCGGCAAGCCCGAGGACGTGGTCAATTTCATGCGCTTCGTGGCGCGGGAGGTGCGCGCGCTCCTCGCCCAGCTCGGCTTTCGCACCTTGGCCGAGGCCGTGGGGCACAGCGAGTGCCTGGAGATGCGCCAGGCGCTCGATCATTGGAAGGCCAAGGGCGTGGATCTCAGCGCCGTCTTGCACCAGCCGCGGGTCGCGGACAGCGTGGGCCGGCACTGCACGATGGCGCAGAAGCATGGCCTCGAGGACGAATTCGACGACATGAAGCTGATCCCCATGTGCCGGCCGGCGCTGGACGAGAAACGGAAGGTAAGCGCGACCCTCGTCATCCGCAACGTGAATCGCACCGTGGGAACGCGGCTGGGCAGCGAGATCACCCGGCGCTATGGACCCGAGGGCCTGCCCGAGGACACCATCCGGGTTCACTTCAAAGGGTCCGCGGGGCAAAGCTTCATGGCCTTCGTCCCGAGGGGCGTGACCTTCACCCTCGAGGGCGACGCCAACGACTACCTCGGCAAGGGGCTTTCGGGTGGCAAGCTGGTGGTGTATCCGCCCACGGAAGCCACCTTCGTCGTCGAACAAAACGTGATCGTCGGTAATGTGGCGCTGTACGGGGCGACCAGTGGCGAAGCCTACATTCGCGGCTTGGCCGGGGAGCGCTTCTGCGTGCGCAACAGCGGGGCCAACGCCGTGGTCGAAGGGGTAGGGGACCACGGCTGCGAATACATGACCGGCGGCAGGGTCGTGGTGCTGGGCCCGACGGGGCGCAATTTCGCCGCCGGCATGTCCGGTGGCATCGCCTACGTTCTCGACGAGAACCGCGAGCTGCGGCGCAACTGCAATCACGAGATGGTGGGTACCGGGCCACTCGACGATCCCGCCGAGATCGAGTTGGTCCTTTCCATGCTCCGCCGCCACCGCGAGCTGACACGCAGCAAGCGCGCCCACAACGTGCTCGTCAGTTGGTCGCTGTTCCGGCCGCTGTTCGTGCGCGTGATTCCGCACGACTACCGTCGCGTGATGGAGGCGCAAGACAGGATGCTGGCGAGCGGGCTTTCGCGCGAGCAGGCCGAAATGGCCGCCTTCGAGCTCAATTCCAAGGACGCCGCCCGGATTCACGGGAAGTGACAGGCATGGGCCAGCCAACAGGATTCCTGGAGTTCTCCCGCACCGTACCCGAAGACCGGCCGCCGCGCGAACGCGTCGGGGATTTCGCCGAGTTCCACAAGCATCTGCCGGAAAGCACGATGCGCGAGCAGGGTGCGCGTTGCATGGACTGCGGCGTACCCTTCTGCCACACCGGCAAGATCATCGACGGTCTCGCCAGTGGCTGTCCGCTGCACAACCTGATCCCCGAGTGGAACGATCTCGTCTACAAGGGCCGGTGGCGCGAGGCCATCGACCGCCTGCACCGAACCAACAATTTCCCCGAGGTCACCGGCCGCGTGTGCCCCGCGCCTTGCGAGGGTTCGTGCGTGCTCGCCATCAGCGATCCCCCGGTCACCATCAAGGTCAACGAGTGCGCCATCGCCGATCGGGCCTTCGACGAGGGCTGGGTGGTCGCGAGTCCGCCGAGTTTCCGCACCGGCAAGAAGGTCGCGGTGGTCGGCTCCGGTCCCGCCGGCCTGGCCTGCGCCGCCGAGCTGAACCAGGCCGGTCATCACGTTACCGTGTTCGAGCGCGCGGACCGCATCGGCGGCCTCATGATGTACGGCATTCCGGCCATGAAGCTCGACAAGGGAATCGTCCAGCGCCGGATCGGGCTTCTGGCCGAGGAGGGCGTCGAGTTTCGTGTCAACACCGAGGTGGGCAAAAACTATCCTACGGAGAAACTACGCCAGGCATTCGACGCTATTGCCCTGTGCGGCGGCGCGACCGTGCCACGCGATCTGCCCGTCGAGGGCCGCAAGCTCGGCGGCGTGCACTTCGCCATGGAGTTTCTGACCGCGAATACCAAGCACCTGCTCGACGGCGGTCGAGCCGCGGCGGGCTTGATCTCCGCCAAGGACAAACACGTGATCGTCATCGGTGGCGGCGATACCGGCACCGATTGCGTTGGCACCTCGCTCCGTCACGGTTGCAAGAGCCTGGTGCAACTGGAGCTGCTGCCGCGCCCGCCCGAGACGCGCGCCGTGGACAACCCCTGGCCGCAATGGCCGAAGGTCTTTCGGGTCGACTACGGGCAGGAAGAGGCCGCCGCCATCTTCGGCAAGGATCCGCGCCAGTTCCAGGTGCAAACCAAACGCATCGTCGGCGGCGACGACGGCCATGTGCGCGCCATCGAGGTGGCGGAGGTGCGCTTCGTCGCGCGTCCCGGTGGGCCGCCCAAGATCGAGGAAGTGCCGGGTACCGTGCGGGAATTACCGGCCGATCTCGTGCTCTTGGCGATGGGTTTTCTCGGCCCCGAAAAGGACGGCCTGCTCGGTGACCTCGGCCTGAAGCTCGACGGGCGCGGCAACGTGGCCGTGGATGGCAACAAGCAAACCAGCGTGCCCGGCGTCTTCGCCGCGGGCGACATGTCGCGCGGCCAGTCGCTCGTGGTATGGGCCATCGCCGAAGGCAGGGACGCTGCCATCGGCATCGACCGCTACCTGATGGGCGACACCGTCCTCGATTAGGGTCGCGTTTCCGGGCACCACCGCCCTGACCGATCAAGGCGTGGCCAGGCAGGTGCTACTGCAGCCGTCTCCGTCAACGTTGTTGCCATCGTCGCAGGTCTCGCCGCCGGAGAGGTCGATTGCCGCGCCGAGGCTGAAGCCAGACAGGGCGCCAGCGGCGCAGAGGTCGGGATTCATGTTCACGGCATCGTTGCCACCGCCCCAATCCCACAGTGACGTGTTCAAGCTCATGTCCCGTGTGCGGATGGAGGCTAGGGTCCAGGCCAGCTCGCCATCGATCGACATCTCGAACCAGTTGGTGCCGTTCACGCTGGCCGCGCGCAGGGCGGGATCCGTAATTGTCAAGGTGCGGATACCGGGCTCGCAGTCGCAGGTCTCGGGCAGCGGCTCCTGGGCGACGACGACGCCGTTCAGGAAGAAGGTGATGAGCGCAGCGCTGCCGGCATTGCACGACCGGCCGAGATAGTGGAAGGTCAAGGATTGGATGGTGGTTCCCTGGACGACGCCATCGCCACAGTACTCGTTCTTGCAGGTGGAGGAGCAGCCGTCGTCGGAGAACGTGTTACCGTCGTCGCACTCCTCGCCAGGATCCTGTTGGCCATTGCCACACTGGGCGCAGCCCTGGGCTTCCGAGCAAACGCCGGTCGCCGGGACGCACGCGCTCTGAACCAGGCAGTTCGGGGCGCTGGGACAGGTGACGGGGGTGCCGCCCACGCAGCTTCCGGCCTGGCAACTATCCTGCTGCGTGCAGAGGTCGCCATCCTCACAAGCAGTGCCATCGGGCAGGACGGGATTCGAGCATGCGCCTGTCGTAGAGTCGCAGACGCCGACGTCGTGGCAAGCGTCCATGGCCGTGCAGACAACGGGGGTGCCGCCGACGCAGACGCCGGCTTGGCAGGTGTCTGGATGGGTGCAGGCATCGCCGTCGTCGCAGCTGGTTCCATCGGGTTGGTTTTCGCAAGGAGAGGGCGTGGCTATCTCGCGCAGTTCGACGAAGTCCATGGTGACCCCGAAGGATGAGCTCTTCGGGTTCTTCCCTGACAGTGCGATATGAACCGTCTGCCAGGGCCGTCGGTGATAGCGGGTGCCGCGAATCGTTCCCACTTTGACCTCGGCGAAGGTGGCCGACTTGCCGTATCCATCTACCGTCTCCTTGGCGGATTCGTCATCGTTCACCCAGGCATTCCAGATTCCCTGATCGTCGCCTGTGCGGTAGCGGAGCCAGACCTCGACGTCCGCCTTGATGTGGGGATTGAAGCTGTAGGAGTAGGCCCCATTCGGCTGTTTGAAGCGCACGACGTGGACCCGCTTCTTGCTCGCCAGATTGTCCTTCTCGACGCGCTGGACAGCCTTGAATGGAACCCACGCGAAGAGATCCTCCGCCTCGAGGCGTTCGGGCAGGGCCTCGTTCCTGCCGGGCGGCGACCACCGGTCGGTGCTCTCGCACTTCACCTGCGCTTCACGAGCGACCGGTGCCGTGCTTCCCTCGCAGCCAAACAGCAGCAGGCCGAACGACGACAAGACCACCAGACCACCGATACCCAGACAGTTTTTCATTGGATCTCCTTTGTGTCTACGGATACACATTATAGAGAATCTTTCTTAGCGTAACTCCAGATCGGGCCCCTTCGTCAAGAGGGAATTTTATGACGCTAGCGCACGGCATTTCATAACAGCGATGTGCTTCGCCAAGTCGTCCGGGCCTCCCAAGGTCGTGTTTTCGCGGTCGACAGGTCGTTGCCGGGGGAGTAGGAGCCAAAATCGGGCATCGTTCTTGTCGAAAGGATCACCAGGTGCGACTTGCAGCAACAGCTACCAGGCTAGCGAGATGGAAACCCTGGGAGGGTTTCCAAACCTTCCCGCGATGGTTCGCGCCGAGCAAAGCTCGGCGGCTCCCCAGGCTAGTGAGATGGAAACCCTGGGAGGGTTTCCAAACCTTCCCGCGATGGTTCGCGCCGAGCAAAGCTCGGCGGCTCCCCAGGCTAGTGAGATGGAAACCCTGGGAGGGTTTCCAAACCTTCCCGCGATGGTTCGCGCCGAGCAAAGCTCGGCGGCTCCCCACGCGAGTGAGATGGAAACCCTGGGAGGGTTTCCAAAGGGAGGGTTTCCAAATTGGCCGGCCGGCCTGCGTGCTCCTCGGATGTCTGATTTCGTTCGCCTTGCCGGGGATGTCGGCGTCCGCGCAGGCCGCCGAGGCGTCGCTTCGTAAGGCCGACGTCAAGACGATTTTCGCCGAAATCAGAAAGCCCGGTGCCAAGGCGGTGCTGGTCAACGTGTGGGCAACATGGTGCGAGCCGTGTCGCGACGAGATGCCAAGCTTGCTGAGATTTTTTCGAGAGCACCGCGCTGAGGGGTTGCGCCTGGTTCTGCTCTCGGTCGACGACGAGGCCAATCGCGACAGGGTGGTCGCCTTTCTTGCCTCGCAAGGAGTCGATTTCACGACCTGGATCAAACACGGTGACGACAAGGCCTTCATCCACGCCCTCGATCCGGAATGGAGCGGGAGCCTGCCGGCGTCCTTTCTGTTCGACGGGCACGGCAAAGCACGGCAGAGGCATTACGGCTCGGTGAATGACGACGCGTTGAAGGAGGTCTGGAATCGACTGATGCCGCGCCGGAAAGGAAGGGCTAACCACCGCCCTCTCGGCAAGCCGTAGCCAATCGCTGACCCGTCCGCCGCCATAATGCGTGAGGTAGTCTGCGCTTGGGCTCGCACCGGTCGGGGAGTTGGGCGATAGTACGGCGATGCCTTCGCTGGCCCTTACCATCCTTTTGGTGGCAGTCGCCACCGGGCCAGCGACGGGCACGGGCTGTCCTGCCCGCGACGCCATCGCCACCGAGCTGCAGCGGCTCGGAACCGCCGTGGCGGTGGCTGCGATCGGCTCACTGGAGGTCACAGTCCAGGGGACACGAATGCAAGTGGCCTTGCGCGGGCTCGACGGTGCCGTTTCTGGTGCGCGGGAGGTCGCCGCGCCTGCCTCCTGTGCCGAGCGCGCAAGGGTTGCCGCGGTCCTCATTTCTGCCTGGGTCGGCGCCTGGAGCGCGGGCTCGTTTCCCGAGCCGACGCGACCACCAGCGTCGGCAGAATCGGCGCCCCGACCGGCCGGCGCTTCCGGCTTGCCAGATGCAGCGACCGCGGCGTCCGGCAGAGGCATGGTCGAACCCATCGCTGTCGCCGGGAAGCCAGGTCTGAGCGAGGACGACGCGTACTGGCTCGTTCGGAATCGCCACGAGCGAAACCGAACCCTGACCCAAACGCACAATGAGAGGGGGCCGCGCGGCCGCAGCATGGTAACCTTCGGGGGCGTGACGACCGGAGTCGGCACAGTCTTGCTGGCGGTTGGGCTGGTGCTGTCTGGTGACGTAACGTATGAAAGTGGCAAAGGGAATGTGACAAGCGGGTGGGGCTACGCTGGCAACGCCATGGCAATCACGGGCGGTGTGGGTGTTGCCGCAGGTTTGTCGATCACGATCCTCGGCTTGTACCGCTGGACCACGCCGCCAACGGACGACACTCAGGGAGCGCATACTGGGAGCAATCGCCAAGCGCTCCGCCCGTCTGCCTCGGCCCAGCGAAAGTCCGCCACCCGCTGGGCTCTTTCCCCATCGCTTGGCCCCCGGCAAGCGGGACTTGGTCTTGTCGCAGCTTTCTGACGAACCGATCCGGTGAAACGATTATGGGACGGCCGTCACCAGGTCTTGACGAGTGACAGACACGGCGAAGCAACTTGACCCCGACGCGATCTACCGGATGCACGTGCGTCTGGTGGGGCGTTGGGTCGTGCGCCTGGGCGGGCCAGCGATGGATGTGGAGGATACGGTGCAAGAGGTCTTCACCATCGCCTACGCGCGGCTATCGAGCTTTCGCGCCGATTCGACCATGGCCACTTGGCTTTTCGGCATCACCGACAAGGTCGTGCGCCACCGCCGGCGAAAACAGCGCGGGTGGCGCTGGCTGTCGGGCAGCGCCGACGAAACCGCTGGGGATCTCCCGGCCTCGGGGCCGGATCCGCTGCAGGCCTTCGAACAGGTCCAGGCCGCGCGAGGTGTGTACCGCATTCTCGACAGGCTGCGAGAAAGCGATCGGCGCGTCCTGGTTCTCTTCGAGCTGGAAGAACTGGCCGCCGAGCAAGTGGGTGAGCTGCTCGGCATCAAGGCGGCCAACGCGCGGCTGCGCCTGCACCGGGCGCGGGCGCGTTTTCTGCGCGCCTATCGGCGCGAGTTTCCGCCCGTCCAACCGAACCCAGTCGTGTCGGAACCCGGCCGGCTTCGCCGACGGCCTGTTGGCCTACACACCATCGAGGGAGGGCACCCTTCCGAGGTTCCCATGTCAAAGAGGTGCAGAAATGCCGACCAATAGAGACGCCTCCGATGTTGGTGCGGACCTTGAGCGGCAGGGACTCGATTTTCTGCACCAGGCGCGCAAGGTACGCGACCTGGATTCTGGCCAGGTGGAACGGATCGCTCGTCGTCTGCGCAAGCCGGCGGCTACCCGGCCGGCGCGCGCGTTGCTGTGGCCGGCACTGACAGCCATCGCCTTGGTGACGGTGGCGGGTGCGACCCTCGCCGTCGCACAGGGGGGCCTACGAGCGCTGCCCATCGTGGGGTCGCTGTTTTCGCTGAGGCCGGCGCCGGCACCGAAGCAGGCGGAATCTCGTCGCGGGCTTGGTTGGGCCGTGCCACAACCGGCGCCAGTCACGCGGTCAGGCAAGCCGCCCGCCGAGGCTCATCGCGAACCGCTGCGAACAGTTGCTCTGCGAGATCTCCGGCCCTCGGCATCTCGCGAGCGCGAACATGCCCTGGCTCGCGGGACGGAAGCCCCCGCGCGCAGCGAGGCCGCGGAGGATCCCATCGTGGCGGAGAGCAGGTCTTTCGCGATGGTCATCGAGTCTTGGCACCGACAGCACGACGCCGGCATCGCCCTCGGCCTGCTCGATGCCTACGAGCAGCGCTATCCAGTGGGTCGCATGTGGCTCGATGCTCGGGTCTTGCGGGCAGAGATCTTATCTCGCCCAGGGACGGAGCGTCCTGGCCCTGTCGATGCTGGATGGCATGTCGCTGTCTGGGGTTCCGCGTGCACGGGAGCTGCAAACGCTTCGTGGCGAGTTGCGGGTGAAGGCGGGACGCTGCCGCGACGCCAAGGCCGATCTCGGCCTTGTTCTCGAGAAGGACATGAGCGACGGCCTGGCCAAACGAGCCACCCAGGCACTGGCTCATTGCCCTTGAAACGTTTTGCGCTGTGCCTGCACTAGGCATGCAGAGGACCCAAGAGGAATGCCATGAGGAACGCGATGAGACATCCCTCGAAGAATCGCAGCCTCTTCGCTTCCCTTGTGCTGTGCGGCCCGCTCCTTGCCGTGGGGTGCAGCAATCCCGACTCCAGCGGCAGCGACCGGGACGGCGGCACCGGCAGCGGCGACACCGCTGGGAAGTCATTCGAAGCAGACGCGCCCATCGTCGACGGGCAGGGGGGGACTACGGCCCGGGTCGACGCGAAGTCGCTCTGTGAGACGCTCACTTGTTTCTCGGCGTGCCAGGAGCAGATCCCCGTCGTGCCCGTCGACCAACCGATGGGGTTCGTCCCGGTGCCATCGCCTAGCTACGCGTACGACACGTTCCCTCTAGGATCGGACATGGTGCTCGCGACCGGCCGATCCTTCGCCGAAATCCGCAAGTGGAGCGACCTGTCTCTTCTCGGCAGCGTGCCCCTGCCGGCCACCTGGAGCTACGAGTCAACGGCCGTGGTCGGAAACACGGCGTTCGTGCGCGATGGGTACTGGAATCTTGCGGCTCTCGATCTCGACGAATCCTTCCGCGCCACGGGCGACTGTCTGGTGGCCCTCGGCGGGCAGCCCTGTGGGAAGCTGGCGTGGCAAGCTCGTGCTGAGCACCGGCCTTGGTGTCTCGTTCCTGGACGTCTCGAACCCGCTGGCGCCGGTGGAATCCTTCTGCCTCCCGAACATCGGTGCCGAATTCATCTCGGGCGACACGATTGTGTCGAGCAGCGCCAAGGTTTATCGTCTCGATCCAACGACCAATACGGGCGCGCTGTGGGCTTCCATACCGCTCGGGGATACGGATGTGTATGCCATGGATGGCCTGCGGTTGGTGGTCCCCGCTGCAGGCGGCAGTGGTTGGGACGTGGGGCTGTACGACCTCGGCGGAACCGTGCCGGTCGAGGTCGCCCGCCACGAGCAGCTCTACCATCCGTACCTTTGGTCCAACTCGGGATTCTTCTACGAGGCGGAGTCGCAAGATCTCGCGAAAACCATCGCGTACGACATGCGCGGCGCGTTCGAGCCCTATTCGGTTTCGAAGATCGCGGGCAGCGCGTGCCTGAACCGTCTCGATGCGCTGGACGGGAGCGCTGCGTTCGTGGTCAGTGGCTGGCTTCCGGGAACGCGGTTTTCGCCGGATTCGTTGCCGCCCGTCCATTGTCCGGTGGAAGACACCGCCAACGATACGCGTACGGCCGGGGCGCTCAGCCCCGACGGTCATACGCTGCTTCTACCCGGCGAGGAGGGGTGGGTGTTTCGCGATCTCGACACCGGCACGGATACGATCAAGGGAGGCGGGCCGGTGGGGTACCCTGACTCCGTCGGCTGGGTCGGAGACCGCATCGTGGCCATCGATAAGCTGTTGGCCGTCGACTTCCAGTCCTCTTCGGCGACCATCTTCGATGCGGGCAATCCGCAAGGCGCCCTTGCCACGGTCGATAGTCTCGATCCGTACACCGACTGGTTTGGTGTCAGCGGCGGCCAGATGATCGGGTTCGCGCCCGCCCCCGGGCTCCAGTCGGCCTCCTCTCCGACCCTGTCGCTTCTCGATCCACACGCGGCGACCGTTGTCTCGATGCCCCTCGGATTGCCGACGAATGCGAGCTACACGGGATACCTGTGGAACGACAAGCTCGTGGTTTTCGACAGCGCGGAGGCCATCATCTTCAACCTCGACGGCAGCGAGCAAGGTCGCATAGCCTTGCCGTCGCTCGTCGCTGCCGCCAAGACCTTCCTGCTCGCCGACCTCGGTTGGTTTGCCACGACCGACGCGGGCGAGATCCTGCGTTTCGACCCCGCCTCCGGTACGGTCGAGGTGGGGGGTACGGGTTGTGTCCAGTGCTCGCTGCTCGGCGCAGACAGCGAGCGGGTCTATGTGGAGGCCCTCGGTCCGGACGCGCTCGGTCCCCTGGCGCCGCCGCCCGGCTCCGTCTGGGAGGACTATAGGAACTACAGAACTCTCACCTACACGGAGCTGCGGGCCTACGCGGTCACGAATGGCGGCTACCCTCTCGTTGGGCGCTACCCGCTGACCGAGACCTCAATGGGGTGGAGGCTGCTGATTGGCAGCAAGCTCGCCCTCGTGGGCGACGGGGCATTGATTCTCGCCGCCCCACCGTGAGCCATGTCGACGACGCGACCAAGGAGGACATTGTGACGATGCTGACGAGAGGCTCCCACCGCAAGAGTCTGGCAATTCTCGCCGGGACTTCGGCCATGCTGGCGATGTTTCAGGCACGACCCGCGCGTGCGGGATGCACGAAGGACTCGGAGTGCAAGGGCGCACGCGCCTGCGAGAAGGGCCGCTGTGTTGACCCAGCTCCGGCGGACGGGACACAGGGTCCGTCAGGAGCTGCCTCACCAGGGGCGGCCACCACGTCGGCCGTGCCAGTCGCGGACTCTGCTCAACCGACCGTCCCTCCTGCGGGCGCACCGGCGCCAGCCATGCCGCCGGCATATGCCGCGGAGTCGGGAGCGCCGGCGGCAGCGGCGGGACCTGGAGAGACACCACCGGCGCCTGGTGGGGCGGCGATTGCGAGTCCAGGAGCCATGCATCTCACCGAGGCGCAGCTGGCCGATCTGAGGAGCGCCGGGGCCAGCCTGGATGCCAAAGATATGGAGATGGCGGACAGGCTGGGGCAAAAAGGGTTTGTCGGAAAGGATTTCGTCGCTGCGTATCGGGAATACAACGCCATGAAGACCAAGTATCCCGAGCTTGCGCCGTTTGGCAGGGACATGGTGGAAACCATCGCCGTCGCCCAGAAGCTGGGCCTGAGCGAGGAGGACGAGTACTGGTTGATTTGGGATCGCCATCAGCGAAACCAAACCCTGACCCAAGCGTACACTGAGAAGGCTCCGAGCGGCCCCGGCATGGTAACGGCCGGGGGCTTGATGACCGGAGCCGGTGTCGTCTTGCTGGTTGTCGGGCAGGCGCTGGCCTCAGACTTAACCTATGAACAAGGCAAGGGGAGTGTGACAAGCGGGTGGGGCTACGCGGGCAAAGCGATGGAAGTCACGGGTATTGTAAGTATTGCTGCAGGTTTGTCGATCTCGATCCTCGGCCTTTACCGCTGGACCGCGCCGCCCACGGACGACACCCGGGAATCGCCTACTGTGAACAAGAGCCAAGCGCTCCGCCCGTCGGCCTCGGCCCAGCGACAATCCGCCATGCGCTGGGCCCTTTCGCCATCGCTTGGCCCCCAGCAAGCGGGACTTGGTCTGACCGCAGCTTTCTGACGAACCCAGTACTTCTAGTAGACGACTCCCGGCGGAATCGTGCAGTCGGTCGTGCAGTACACCTGAGCGGCGGGATCGTTGGGATCGCTGACCGGCTGCAACTGGCTATCGAGCTTGACGCCGTTGTTGCCGGCTAAGTCGCATTCCTCGCCGAGATCGGTGTCCACCTTGCCGTCCCCGCAAGAGCGAGGCGCCTTGCACGCGATGCTGCAGTTGGCTCCCGCCTTCGCCGTTCTCCTTGCCCAGGTCGCATTCCTCCGGACCGTCGGGTGGGCCCTGCAAGGTACCGTCGCCGCAGAAGGCACCCCATTTGCACTGCGTGGTGCAACCGCCGTAGGTGGTATCGCTGTTGGACCCGGGGCAGCCCGCGGGTACGGGACCCGTGCCGTCGCCGCAGTCGCACTCCTCGTCGGCCACGGTCACGCCATCGCCGCAGGTGGGGACGCACTGGCTCTTGCCCCCGATGAAGTTCGCCAGGGTCAGCATGTAGTTCGAACCGCAGCACCAACGTTCCGCCTGGAGCACGACGACCTCGTAGACGCTGCCGATGGTCATCTTCAGATCGACGGTCGTATACGACTTGACGGGGGCTCGCCATATCCGACCTGAGCGGTTCCATTGGATGCATCGAGGATTGCGGTTCCTACCGCCCGGTTGTGGATCCCAGGCATCTCGATCGCCATGGTGCCATTGATGAACACCCACACGTCGTCGTCCCCGGTGAACTTGAGTTGCTCGGTGCCCTGGTACTGGAACCAGTAGCGCAGCTCGGTGGTGAAGGAGAAGTTGTGGTTCGCCCAGCTGTTGCCAAATCCCAGCCCCTGGTAGGCGTGGCAGGTGCGGTCGTCCGGCTGTCCTTGGTCATAGTGGTAGGTGACTGCCTGCCCGGTGTTCTGATCGATGAGCGGTTTGGTGAGATCGTCGAGTGGGAAGAAACCGCAGAGATCGTACCAGGGCTGGTCGGTGTCACTGTTCATCGCGTAGGTGGTCTTGCTGGTCGCGTTTTGCAACAAGGTCAAGGTTTCGTAGTAGGTCATGTTGACGCCGCTGACGTCGCGATACCACTGGTCGAAGTAGGTCTTGCCCGTGAAGCCCACTTGCGTCGGATCCGGAACTGTATCCGCTCCCGGCCATGCCCAGACCGGCTTGTGGTTGGTGTCGAGCGTCGACCGCAGGACGCCCTTGCCCTTCTGCAGGCTGTCGTCGCAGCAGTAGGTTCCGAAATCGGGATGCCCGGTGGGCGGCGGGCCGCTCGAGTACGATTCGAAATCGCGGGCGATGATCGGGATCTGCAACTGCGCGGGCGGATCGTCGAAGAAGGACTTGCAAGTCCATCCTGCTTCGATCTTGCAGTCGTGAGAGCAACCGTCGCCATCGGCCACGTTGCCGTCGTCACACTCCTCGATGCCGCGCCAGAGGATGCCGTCTCCGCACGTACTCTTGCAGGCACCCACCGCGCTGGTGTCCGTGCCGCACTTGGGCTCGCTCTGGCAGTTCGAGGCGCAACCATCATAGGGCAGGGTGTTGCCGTCGTCGCAGGTTTCGCCGGCTTCCTTGACCCCGTTGCCACAGACGGTCGGCTTGCAGGTGCTCGGGCTGCCGGTGCAGTCGAAGCCAGGCTCGATCTTGCACGTCGCCGAGCAGCCATCGCCGCTGTCGGTGTTCCCGTCATCGCAGGTCTCGAAGCCCTTCACGATGCCGTCACCACAGCGCGTGGAACAGGGCTTGCCAGGTACCCGGCAGATGAAGCCGGTCTCGACGGTCTGGCAATCGCCGGAGCAGCCATCGCCGCTGACCGCGTTACCGTCGTCGCAGGCCTTGTTCGTGGTCAAGACACCGCTTCCGCAATTCCCGAAGTACTTGCAGGGTTCTCCCTCGACGGGGCAGTCCCAGTTGGCTTCTATTTGGCAAATCCGACTGCAGCCATCGCCGCTCGAAGTATTGCCGTCGTCGCATTGCTCGCTACGCTCGATAATGCCGTCACCGCACGTTCCGCCGCCCGGCCGGTCCACGCTCGCATCGCTTTTGGGAGGAAGAGCGTCGAGATTCACGATGAACCCTCCACCCCCACTCGGTCCACCGCTGGTCCCAGCCCCACCGCCACCAGAGGGTCCATTTCCTCCGCCGTCTCCGCCCTGGCCGCCGGTGACGACTGTGGCGCTGCTGCACGCGGCTGCGGTCATCAACGCCACTCCGAAGAGCGCGAGGAAAGTCGCTCCCGCCGATGCGTCGCGAAGAACTGGACCATGGGACGAACGATCTCTCGGCATGTCACGACACCTTGATGACTATCAATAATTAGTACACGACTTCCGAGGGGATCGTGCTCTTTTTCGCCAGAATCGTCGTCCTAGCAAGGGGCAGCTTGCGGGCCCCTGTGCCCGACGTCAGGCGGCAACCTTGATCCCCGGCCGGGTGTGGAGCAGCATTGCTTGCATGTGCCCCCGCGCATCAGTGAGTGGCTCGCGTCCAGTGACGACTTGGTCCCGATCCCGATACGGATGGGCAGGGTGCGTTTCGCTGTCGTGTGTTCTGGCCTTGGGCTTGGGCTGCGGCTCAACGTCGGCTGGGGGGCCTTCCGGGACAGGTGGTGCCCCCGGTTCGGGTGGGGCGGCCAGTTCGGGCGGCGCGACGGGCGCGGGGTCGGGAGGCGCCGCGGGCAGCGGCGGTATCTCGTCGACGGGGGGAGCGGTCGGTTTCGGCGGTGTACCTGGCAGCGGCGGCAGCGGCGGCAGCAGCACCGGCGGATGAATAGGTAGCGGAGGGGCGACGTCGACCGGCGGCGGAAGCGCTGGAGCAACCGCCGGGGGGACAGGGGGCGGAGGCACCGTCGGAACGGGTGGCGGCTCCGGTGCGGGTGGCCGCGGTGGCATGACGGGTACTGGCGGTACGGGTACTGGCGGTACGGGCGTTGGCGGTACGGGCGCTGGCGGTGCGGGCACGGGTGGCGCGGGCACGGGTGGCGCGGGCGTTGGCGGCGCGGGCACGGTTGGTGCGGGCACGGGTGGCGCGGGCGTTGGCGGCGCGGGCACGGGTGGCGCGGGCACGGGTGGCGCGGGCGCTGGCGGCGCCATGCAGGCTTGCGCCAACGTCGCCGCCACGGCCACGCGACCCCAGCTCAGCAGCACCGAGGCCGCGAACTACACCATCGCCAAATACTTCGCCCAGCCAGACGTTTGGGATCCGACCGCGGGCCTTGGTGACGCGGCTTCGTTCACCGCGAGCTTCACCGTCGCGGCCGACGGCAGCGGAACGCACACCACCGTGCAGGCGGCGCTGAGCGCCGCCTCGGGATCGGCGCGCCGCTACGTCCTGGTCAAACCCGGGACGTATCGCGAAATCGTCTCGTATAGCGGTTCCACGCCTGTCACGTTGTACGGTGCTGCCACGGACGCGACCAGGGTCGTCATCGTCAACAACCAGTCCGCCGGATCCGCCGGAGGAACAGCACAGAGCGCGACGGTCACCATCAAATCCGCCGGGTTCCAGATGATGAACCTGACCGTGTCGAATGACTTCGCGACGCCTTCCAGCGGCAGCAACATTCAGGCGGTCGCGCTTTACACGACGGGGGACAAGACCATCCTGCAGAACGTCCGTCTGCACGGATTCCAGGATACGATGTATGTCGATTCACCGTCGGCGACCACAGTGGCGCGTGTGTACGTCAAGGGCAGCTTCATCGAGGGGGACACCGATTACATCTTCGGCCGGGCAACCGCCGTGTTCGACGGCTGCACGCTGCAGTATCTGTCGTCGCGCAAGGGCACGGGCTCGGGCGTGTACGCGGCCCCCAGCACCTCGGTCGGAAACAACTACGGTTTCCTGTTCGCCGGGTGCAACTTCACCGCGGACGCGACCGCGCCGGCGAACAAGATCGCCCTCGCACGGTCGTGGGATCAAAGCAGCACGACGCCCACGCCCAACGGTCAGGCCGTGGTGCGCGAATCGACCCTGGGGGCGCACATCAATCGGACATCTCCCTGGGCGGCGGCCGCGACATCGGGCCGCGCCTACAGCGCGAGTGGCAACCGATTCAACGAATACTGCAATTCCGGTCCCGGCGCTGCGCCGTGATTGGATGTTTGTCGGATCGGCCGAAGCCGAGCCCGATCAGCTCGTCAAGCCTCAGGGACAGGTGTTCAGCAGTACCTGCCAGCCATCCGGCCGAGTCATGATGATGTCCAGCTTGGTGTCGTGGTTGAGGTCACCCATGAGGAAATTGCCGGACGGCTGCCAGACGCTGCTTGGAAAGCTGAGGGGGGAAGCGAATCCGCCGTGTCCATCGCCCAGGGATACGTCGATATGATTGGCCCCCGGGGGCACCGGGGGTGAATAGGCCGCCGCGATGACGATGTCGGGGTTGCCGTCGCCGTTGAGGTCGGCCACCCCGAGAGAATCTACCTCCCGGTAAGGCGGCGCGTAGGGAATCGATACCAAGGTGGAAAAGTTGCAGCCACTCATGCCCAGGAAGGCCTGCGCACCCAAGAAGGAATTCATGACCATGTCGAGCTTCTGGTCGTGGTCGAAGTCTGCAAGTATGGCGAATGGACAACTCCCTTGCAAAGCGAGACCACAGGCGATCTCTTTGTCAAAGGTGCCATCGCCACGCCCGAGCAACATGCGCAGAGTAGCCATACCGAATAGAAGATCCAGCACGCCGTCCTGGTTCCAATCCGCAGCGAGGAGTAGGTACTGACTCGAAAAGGAGCTCTCGGCCGTAGCCAACCCCACGGGGATATCGACGGGCTCGGCGAGTCGTCCGTCGGCCGCGCCTCGCCACAGGGTCAGGTGCTGTGTCTCGGCGGCCACCATGTCCACGTGCCCGTCGTCATCCAGGTCCGCCAAGATCAGGCCGCCTGGTGGAGACGGGGTTGGGTAGGTCGTCGCGGGTTCGAACAGCGTGGCCGGGTCGCCATTACCCAGACGTACGGTTACCGCGGCATCCTCCTCAATATTGATGCTCGGCGAATACGGCCACGCATACGGCATCCCATCCCCATTGATGTTCGCCAAATCCAGCCTCCCATCCCCATTCAAGTCCGCCGCCGCCGCACTCCAAGTTCTCGAGAATGCCGAAGCCACGGCGTGTGCGCGGAAAGTCCCGTCGCCCTTGCCGAGCAGGAGTCCCATGGGAGCGCCAATCTCCGATTGGCCGACGAAATCCAAGGTGCCATCGCCATCGAAGTCCCCAAGGACCGGTAGGTAGGAGGAGAGACCGCTGGAGCTGGGGTCCGAAGGAGCCGTGGGGATTGCGGGCAGGGCCTTGAAGGTAAGAGCACCTTTGCAAAGATACTGCTGGCACCTGGACGACTGGCACACGATACCTGGTGCGCAGGCACTTCCGCATTGTCCGCAATGGTCGACGGACCGGCTGAGGTCGTAGCAGCGAGCGGCCGCCCCCTTGCCACACGCAGTGAATCCCGTGGGACATCCGCCATCGGTGGTTGGCTGAGACGGGGCGGGGGAAACGTTGGCTCCACCGATGGATGTCAGGGTGGAAGTGGAGGTCCGGGTTTCCGACGAGTCCCGGGCGTCCGTGGCCAGCAGGGAGGTTCGGCCGCATCCCTGGGTGAGCCATCCCAGCACGACGATAATGGCAACGATGACGGGCGCGCACAGCGCAACCGAGGACGAGGCAACAGCTCCCTGACTTCCGAAGGTCATGGGCAGGTGTTCTCCAGGATTTCGACGCTGCCATCCCCAGTCGTAATTCGCTCGTCCTCGACAGTTACCTGGTCACGCCCGGGAACAAACACGATGTCTGCCTTGCCGTCCCCAGTGACATCGCCCACCAGCAGACTGCCGCCTGTTTGGTAGCCGAGGGTGCCTCCGACGGAGAATGGGACAACCTGGAACGCCCCATCTGGTCCGCCGGTTAGGAGGGAGAGCGTGCCGTCTATCGTCAAGGCCACCAGATCGAGAAGGCCATCCCCATTCACGTCGCCGCTCGCAAGCACTTGGACCGCATCGGTCAGTGGGTATTCCATCATGGCCTGGAATTGGCACCCTCCCATTCCCAGGAGGACATCGACGCTGTTGTCCATCGCAGTCGCCAAATCAGGATGTCCATCCCGGTTGAAGTCCCCAATTACCGCTACTTGGCTAGGCGGCCCTATGTATTGCCAAGACCTGGTTGCAACCGCACAATCCATCGCGTCGTCGAAGGTACCGTTCCCCTTGTTCAAGCACACGCCAAGGGTTGGGACCAGGTTGACCAGATCGGGAAAGCCGTCCCCATTCCAATCCCACACCAGCGCTTCGCTCGCGGTGCATCCGGTGGTGCCAAGATGGAAGGCCCCGTTGGCGTCGGCAAGGAACACGGTCTGTCCACTCCGATTAGATAGGGTGGCCGAATTGGACACTGTGGCGACAAGATCCGGTATTCCGTCCCCGTTCAGATCGGCAACGGTCTCAATTTGGCATCCCGCAATCTCTGTCCCTCTACTGGCCAATGTGAGGATACCGTCGGCGTGGCCCAGCCACAGATCCACCCTACAGGAGGACACATTCCAGAGGGTGACATACAGATCCTGAAATCCGTCTCCATTGGAATCCTCAGCCGCAATAGAATACGGGTACCACGAAGTCTGATAGGTCGTCGCTGCAGCGAAACCGTCGCCTGCTCCGCCTAGCGCGACTCGGAACACGCTTTCGGTACTTGCAGGGATCACCCAAAACACGAGATCTGGACGGCCGTCGCCATTGATGTCCGCAAGAATCGCCTCGTTTGGAGGATAGCCGGAACCCGTAGGTGTCGTTTGCGTGGACACGGTGACCGGGCCGGTGCAGGCGATCTGCTGGCAGGTCCCCGAGGCGCAGGCGATGCCGGCGACGCAGGCATTGTCGCAGGTCCCGCAGTGTTCGTGGTCGTTCTGAAGATCCAGGCACTGGGCAAAGGCACCCTTTCCACACACGGTCAGGCCGGTCGGGCAGGTTCCATCCGGGTTCGGTGCATTGGTCGTGTTGCCCACCTTGCCCGTGCGCAGGGTCTGCTCGCAAGCGGTAGGCAGCACCACAAACAGGACCGCAATTCCTAGGATTCGTTGCTTGGTCATGAACGAACCCCTAGTCGAACGCCATGCTGGCGCCTATCCCCAAGTGTGCGTCCCAAGCGGGTAGCGTAGACGTGGTAGATGCCCCGGTGACCACGGGATCCACCTGGATGGTTTCCTTGCGGAGCCAGCGATACAGGCGCGCTTCGGCCCAAACGCGCGATGCCCCCAATCGCAGGCCCACGCGGCCATCGGCGGCAAGCCCGGCGTTCAGGCCCGAAGCGGATTGATTCTGCGAATACCCATTCCCCTGTGCGCGCGTGAGCGCCCCCACCAGGCCCCAATCGCTGGAAAGGAAGAGGCGTGGGCGATCCCATCGCAGCACCATGGCGGCGCCCAGTAGCGTGCGGTCATAGGGGCTGTCTCCGATGTCTACCCGAAGGGACTTCGCCGATTGGTAGGCGCCAAAGGCGCGAAGACCCCACCAACCGTCGCGGCGGAACCGGCCGAGCTCGACTTTTCCGCCGGGCACCCAGCCACCCACCGCGGAATAGAAGCCGGCGAGGCCCAGCTCGGTGACCATCGCCGACTTCTTCGGCCGCGGCGTGGGGGCAGGCTTGGGAGCCGGCACGGCGACGGAGAGAGTCGGCGCACCCGCGGCGTGCGCGGGAAGCTCGCCGGACCAAACCGCGATCACCAAGGCGACCCGGTTCGCGCGATCCGCGCAGTCGGCGGGCACGGCAATTTCCCGTCGGTGGTTTCGATCCTCTCCGAGGGTGACCTGGACCCGATCCTCGACCATGTGGATGGTGGCCGTGAGGGCGGGCCACTCGCTGTCGGGGCGGATCGCCCACAGCGCCTCGGCGACCGCCTGCCCACTGGGACAGTCACTGTCGCTGTGGACCACCAGGTTCGTTTCCAGGTTCGTTTCCGCGTCGGCGCCGGGGGCGGCCGCGACGGCCAGAGGAATGGCGGCAACCAGCGCGCGGATTTGCCGTTTCATGGGGAACCTCGGAGCAACGCCGCCGCTCGCGCGGCGAATCGTCCCGAGGGGAAAGTTCGCAAATACAGGGCCAGATTCGGCGCGGGCCCCCGCCTCGTCACCCAGGTGGCTGCGCGCCGAGGCTCGCCCCCAAAGCGCGCGCTCGCTCGCATCGCGGGACTTGGAATCCATCTTCGCTGCCGCCAGGTCCGAAAGCGAAGCCTCGAAATCTTCCCGGGCTTCCCGCCATCGTCCCGCGGCGGCGCGGAGCTCGCCCCTTAGAACCAACCGCTCGTCCTGGTTGGGCGCCGACCCGAACGCAACCCGATCGAGTACGGACAGCGCCTCGGCATTCCGTCCAAGGTCGAGCAAGGATTCCACGCGGAGCATGGCTGCTTCGGGGGCAAGCGCGGTGTCCGGGAATCGCCTCGCATGGTCGTCCAGCATGGCAAGCGCGGCTTGGGGATCATGTTGCTTGCGCAGCGACTTCAGAGCATCGCCGAGCAGGGCTTGTTCGATCTCGACGGGCGAAGGCGGCGGGGGTGCCGCGGGGACTTCGGTTGGGGGACCTGAATCGGAGATTGGGGCAGGCGTGAGTGCTCGTCGGCCGGCCACCCGTTGCGTCGCGCGATGGCTGGCGACGGGCGCGGGCACGTTCTCGACGGTGAGATCCTCCATCGGCGCGGCCAGCGACTCGGCCGGCTTCGCCTCGGCGGGAGCGGAAACGGACCTTCTCCGGATTGGTTGCGGCGCGGCCCTGGCTGGTGGCTCGGCCTTGGGGACAGGTCCTGTCGACTTGCGTTCCCAATACGGCGCGACCACCGCGCCCACCATGCCCCCCGTGAGAAACACCACGCCGGTAATCAGGGCGATGCGCAGGAAACGCCGGGGCCGGGTCGCCCGATGCCGAAGGCTGGCCCGCAGCCGCCAGCGGAGGCGCGGAAGGTCTTCCTCGGGCGCGGCCTTCGCGCTTCGGAAAAGATCCGCGAGATGGTGGGGATCCTCGTGTGGGGACATCTGGGAAAGCCGGCGGGAATCGGGTGTTGCCTTGGTCATGCCAGATCCTCCCGGACAAGGATCTCGACCAGCCGCTGCCGGCCCCGGTGCAAGCGCACCCAAACCGCGCCGACGGTGGTCTCGGTCAATTCCGCCACCCGTTCGCTGGAGAGCTCTTCGATTTCGTACAAGATCAGCGTGGTTCGATAGCAATCGGGCAAACGATCCAAGGCCTGGTACAAGCGCGCGTGCCGTTCCCGGCGCTCCATTTCTTGCTGGGGCGTGTTGGGCGCCGGGGGCACCAGGGTGTCTTGGTGCCGACCGAGCAAGAGACGCCTGAGCCGGCTTCGACGCCGCCTGGCCCGGACCTCGTGGTGGGTGATGCGGAACAGCCACGTGTCGACCGATGCCTCGCCCCGATCCTGGAAACCCTTCCTGAAGGCGATGAGGAAGACGTCATGAACCAAGTCTTCCAGGTCCGCCGCGGGCCCGGCCAACTGGCGAGCCCAGCGTTTCACCTGGCTCAGATGCCCCTGGTAAAGCGCATCGACGGGGTCCGCCGGGGCGGCGCTTGTCCCGGCAGTTTCCTTGGCTATGGCTAGTCGTGGCTTCATGCTGGGGGCCGCTCCCTGTACTCACGCCCCGAACGCACGAAACCTTACACGCTGTCGTGTCCGGAAACACTGATCGACGCGATCCAAGAGCAAATCCCGGTGAGATGGCGTGCGCCAGTAGCAGAAGCCAGATCAAGACGTTGCAGATGTGCCCGGTCCAGCACACGCGACATTCCAGCTTGTCCCGCAGGAGAATCCAGGCCAACACCAAGGTCATGACCAAGGCCGAGGTGGAGGCTGCGAAAAGCAGCCAAAAGGTCCAAGCGGCAAACGACCCGTGAAATAGAAGGCCCATGGCAAGGAAGGGATAATAAAGAACCCCCAGGGCGGAGTTGGGTATCCCCAGCAGCGCGGCGTTCTTGGTGCGGAAGAGAATTTGGCACCCGCCCGCCTCCAGCCGGCAAATTTGGGGACCCGTGAAGATCGAAGGCAGGGTGTGGTGGCGGCCATAGAGGGCCAGGGCGGCTGCCGTGGCACCGACGAGGATCGCGGCGAAAAGAATAGCTTGGCTGAGAATGCCCATATCTTACTGCTCCAACCGGCCCTCGCTCTTCAAGTAGTCGAGCAAGGCGGGGCTCGATACCGACAGGGGCGGAAGCCACGTACCCAGGACTTCCCTTGTCCACCAGTGCCCTTGTGGATTCCCAGGCGGGGCGAACCGGTAGCGAAAAAGCACGGCTCGTATGTAATGGGGCGGCCTTTGCGGAAAGGGGTTCGGTCCGAGCAGGCTCAACGCACCAGGATCGTTGTGCAGCAGCTTCCACACGAGGTCGAGAGTCCAAGGATAGTCTTCCGGCCTGGACATGGCCGCGAACCACATCTGCCAGTCCAGCCGAGGCTGATAGGGCGCGATTTGCGGGGGCCGCCGATCCAGCGCCACCGGCAAGGCCTGGTAGGGATAGGCCTTCCAGACGGCGCGGTCGTCGGGCTGGTTGGCGTCGGTGCCCTCGAACACCACATTCGTTCGCTCCTTGCCCACCCATCCAAAGGCACCGTAGGTGTTGACGAGGTCCAGCGGAATGAAGGACGTGTTCATGACTTGACGTGAGGAGATGAGGTTCTGCACGGGGTCGATGCTGAGGAGTGCCACCAGTACCGCCAGCACCCAGGCCGTCACTTCCTGGGGCCGGCTCTCCCGCGCGTTGGTGGCGGCGGCGGTTGCGCGGGCCACTAGTCTATTGGGCAGGATCTTGGCCCACAGGCCGTCATCGAGACAAGCCAATGCCGGCACGATGGTCAACCAATTGAGGAAGGAGAGATTTCCACCGAGGATGAGCGTGCATTGGAACAGCACCATGACGACGCCAGCGGTACGCCGGGCGACTCTGGGTGTGAAGACGAAACACGGCGCGATCAGCTCGGCGAGGAAGGTGAAAAGCACTCCCGCCTTCAAGATCCAATGCGGCAGGAAGTGAAACCAGCGGCTCAAAGGGTTGGGAATGGGCTGGGTCTCGAAGTGGTAGAAGAGTGCGGTCAAGTCGCGCCAGACCTGGTCGCCGCGCAGCTTGATGAGCGCCGAGCCCAGCATGATGCGGAAGATGAGCCAGCGAAAGAGCCAGATCACCACCCTGGGCGGCGCGCGTTTCGGGAAAGGGCGGCCATCGAGCAAGGGGCACAGGAAGATGGCGAGGAATCCGGTTTCGAGCAATTGGATTTCCCATCCGTACCCGTACCAATCCTGGCCCACGTGGACGAAGGACATGTACAGCGCCCAAAGCACCGTCATGAGGATCGCGTTGGCGTAACCGGCGGCAACCAGGCAGGCGAGAACGAAGCCAACCCAGGCCGCTCCTCGCAACATCGAGTCGGAGGACGAGAGCCAGAACAGGGAGGGCAGCTGAAAGAAAGCGGCCAGCCGCGATCCCGATTGATCTCGTTGCATCTGAGCGAGGAACGGCCCCACGGGCAAGAGACCGTGTGAGCCGATGAGAGGGAGAATTTGCTTGGCCGTCGCGAGGAAGGCCACGGCATAGACCAACCCCAGCAGGCGCAGTAGAACGAACCGCGTCAGCCAGTAGCTATCCTTGCGTTGCGATGAAGGCGGGATGTCTTCCGCCATGTGCCCTCTACTCGAATCAGACACCTGAATCCTAGGACAAGACGGACAGGTTGCACGCACGCACACGCGGCGCAATCGACGCGCAGGGATCGCCTCGCACGGCGCACGCCACTCCCGAGGCACCACTCCCGCGGCTCACGGACGTCCGGCGGACGTCCGACACGGCGTCCGGCACGCCGGCCGGCCCGATCGAGGGGGAAGGCCGGGATCGCAATGGTCCCGGTTTACCGGGAGCTCAGGACTGTGTTGCCCAGGGAAATGGGTGGCCCACGTGTTGCACACCTGCCAGGCTGAAGGTCGCGGCAAGAACCCCAACCAAGGAGACTCCATGAACAGCCACCTCGCCACCATCGCCTTCTTCGGCACCCTCGTGTTTGCCGCCGCATGTGGTACCAGCGGTATCGGCGAGACCACCGAGACAGCGGGACTTGTGGCGAACAGCCCCGATGGTGGTGGTCAACCCCATCGCACGCGCGGCCTCTGCACGCCGGCCAGCACCCTGACGGCGCCCGGAAGCGGCCTGGTCACAGACTTCTCCGCCGCGAGCGGCCCCAGCGGGAAGGGGAGTCAAATCCCGGGCAAGATAGTCACCTACTCGATCCCCAAGCTCGCGGACCCCGGATCCCTGAGTCACACGACAAGCGGAGGCAGTCTCCATATCAAGGTCAGTGCGCCGGCAACCTCGCATCCGCAGCTGCTCGGCACGATGGTGCAATTCAATAACTGCGTCGACGCCAGCGCTTTCACAGGTGTGCAGTTTACCCTCAGTGGTTCCTTCTCCGGCTGCTCGCTGACCTACGCCACCGGAGACGTCGAGCACGAAGACGTCACGAAGAGCTCGACCTTCGCCTCCGGACCGGCCGGCTCGTATGTGCCACAGTACAAGATCGCGGCTGGCGATCTGAGCTCGACGCCGCGGACGATCAAGCTGCCCTTCGTCGGCACCGACATCCAGGGCAACCCACCCATCCCCATCGATCCCACCAAGCTGATCTTCACGCTGTGGCAATTCATCGTCCCAGTTGCGGCCGACGATGGCAGCGCCACGCCGGCGTGTACGGCCAGTGTCGCCATCGACGACATCAAGTTCTACCGGTAATGCGGCGCGGGCGGGCCGAGCGCCGCTCTCCCAAGCTCCTTTCGCGATCCAGCGCCGTCTCGATCCGACCATGCGCAGAGGGCGTGGGAGCCGAGCTATGTTATGAATGCTGGCACTTCGCCATGCCCCAGGATGCGAACACGACCACGATTACGGAAAACTGCGTTCCAAGCCATGGAGGGAGGCCGGTGGATCTCGCTTTGGTGTGGCTATTCCCGCGTACCGGGTTACCTGCGACCAGGTTGCAGGGGCAGGGCGACGCCGAGATCGTGATCGGTCGCGAACCCGATTGCACCATCTGTCTCGATGGTAACGATGTTTCGCGCAGGCATGCTGCTATCCGGTGGGACGCATCCGGAGCCGGTCTTCCGCGCCTCTTCGATCTGAAGAGTCGCAACGGCGTGCGCGTGAACGGCCGGGCCGTCGCCACTGCCGAGCTCGGGCAGGGCGACGTGGTTCGGGTGGGCGGCTGGGTGGGGATCGTGGTCGGGGCGGCCGGCGAGATGCGCGAGATCGCGCCTGGGCTCTTGGGTGGCCCGGTTCTGCAGGCCGCCACGGCACCTCTGCGCCAGGCGGCGGCAAGCAGTCTGACCATCGTGCTCGAGGGCGAGACCGGAACCGGCAAGGAGGTCGTCACCCGGTGCGTGCACGCGTGGAGCGGCCGGCCCGGCCCACTGGTCGCGGTCAACTGCGCGGCCTTGCCCGAGGGCCTGGCCGAGGGCGAGCTGTTCGGTTATCGGCGTGGGGCCTTCACCGGAGCCGACCGTGCCAGCCCGGGCTTCTTCCGCAGCGCTGCGGGTGGAACCCTGCTGCTCGATGAGGTTTCTGATCTGTCGTTGTCCTTGCAGGCGAAGCTTCTGCGCGTGCTGGAGGAGGGGGAGGTGCAGCCGCTCGGGGAGACGCGCCCGGTGCCGGTCGACGTGCGCATCGTGGTGGCCAGCCAGCAGCCGCTCATGGACGCGGTGAAAGAGGGGCGGTTCCGTCCCGACCTGCTCGCGCGCCTGGACGGCATCACGGTGCGCCTGCCGCCGCTGCGCCAGCGCAAGGAAGATGTGCCTCAGCTCTTTTCTCACATGCTGCGCGAGATCAGCCGGAACCGCGCGCCGGCGGTCGAGGGCGACCTGGTCGAGCGCCTGTGCATCCACGACTGGCCCTTCAATGTCAGGGAGCTGGTTCAATTGGTGCGTCAGCTCCTGGTGCTTCATCCGGACCAGCCCTTGCTACGCGCCGAGCACCTGCCCGAGCGCATCGGCACGCTACCGGCGGAGCCCGGTCCGACTGGAACCAGGGCAAAGGGCAGCGTACGGACCGGGCCGGCGCACCCGCCTGCAGCCAACGAGCCGGTCGAGCTGCCGGCCCTGCTCGTCGCTTTGCGCGCCTCGGGCGGCAATGTCGCGCGTGCCTCGGCCATGCTCGGCATCACCCGGCAGCGCGCCTATCGCCTGATGGAAAGCCACGCCGTGGACCTGGAAGCCATTCGTGGTCAAGAGGGCGTGCCCCGGTGATGGAGAGTCCCCAGGCGCGGCGGGAAGGCGAGCTTTTGGGTTTCGCGGTCAGGGTGGGAGTACGTTCCGAACAGGCGCTCGAGTTGGCGCAAAGGGCACAGCCGTCGCTCCTGCCCTGAGCGCGAAGCCGGACGCGGGCGTACGGCGGACGTCCGGCGCGGACGTCCCGGCCCGGGCACTTGTGCCAAGGCCAAGCTCGGCGCTCGCAGGGATCGAGGGGTTTGCGGGGGCCAGCGGGCTCGGCGCATCTGGTACGGCCCTTGCTGTGCTGACGGCTGGAATCCCGCACATCACCGTCAGACCTTCGAGGAGGTACCAGCCATGCGTCAGCAGACTCTTTCCAGCTCCGCCGTGAGCTTGCTCTTGGCCGTCGCCGGCTGTGCCGGCGGCCTGGGCGCGGTCGGCTCGTCCGACCCACCCGGCGCGGATCCCGCGCAGGCCAATCCCTTCAAGGGCGTCCGTTTCTTCCTCAACCCCGAATACGCCGCTTCCGTCGAGGACACGGCCAAGAACCATCCGGCCGAGGCCGCGCTGATTCGCAAGGTGGCGCAATACCCGACCGGGGTGTGGCTGAGCGACATCAAGGCCGTCGGGAATCTGAAAGTTTGGCTCGACGAGGCCAAGCGGCAACAGGACGAGACCGGGAAGCCGACCATGACCGTGATCGTGGTCTACGACCTGCCCGACCGCGACTGCGCGGCCGAATCGTCGGGCGGGGAGCTCAAGCTCGAAGCGAACGGCGAGGCTCGCTATCGCGCGGAATTCATCGATCCCATCGCCGCGCAATTTCGCGCCCACCGAAGCCAGCCCATCGCGGTCGTCCTCGAGCCCGATTCACTCGGCAACATGGCCACCAACATGGCCCTGCCGAGGTGTAAAGAGGCACGTTCCGCGTACAAGAACGGCGTCGTCTACGCCATCAAGAGCTTCCACCTACCCAACGTGAGCGTGTATCTCGACGCGGCTCACGCAGGCTGGCTAGGCTGGGACGACAACCGCGCGAAGATCGCCAAGATCTTCAAGACCGTGGTCAACGATGCCGGCGGGCCACGGATGATTCGCGGCTTTGCGCTCAACACGTCGAACTACACCAACCTGTCGAACCGTGACGGTGCCGTGCTCGAACCGACCAATCCCTGCCCGAACGAGCTCGCCTACGCCAGGCTACTGCGCGAGACGCTGGCCATGTACGGTTTCACCCATCACGGCTTCATCATCGACACCTCTCGCAACGGCAAGGGCAACATCCGCAACCGCTGGGGCGACTGGTGCAACGTGCATGGCGCCGGCCTGGGAGAGCGCCCGCGCGCGGAGCCGGCCCCGGGCATCGATGCCTACTTCTGGGTCAAGCCCCCGGGCGAGTCGGACGGCTCGTCGGATCCGTCGGCCCCGCGCTTCGACCCCATGTGCGCCGGTCCCAACGCCGCGAAGAACGCCCCGCAGGCCGGCAAGTGGTTCGAAGCGTACTTCATGGATCTGGTCCACAACGCCAATCCGCCCCTCTAGCGGGCTCCTGTTGGCTTGCGGAAGTGTTTGCCAGTCTCTCTACAGCCCACTACCGCCCGGATTCCCCGGGGGCCATTGCGACCGGAGCCGATGGTGGCGCCCCTGGCCCCCAGGCCATGGGTGATCGACGCTGGCGACTACGACGCCGTCCAGACAGTTGTCCGACCGTGGCCAGGCCTTCGGTGTACACGCAGAAGACCACGGGAAGGTCGGATTGGCAGCCCTGGTATTCAACACAGCCGCTGGGGGTGGCGTCGACCGGTGCCGGCGGCGTCGAACAGCCGTTCCTGGCAATCCAGAAGTCGCGCGTGGCGATGCCTCCTTGGGTGAAGTCCACGCTGTCGTCGTTCGAGGCCTGCGCGATCCAGGCGCCGACGTTCCCGGTGCAGGCGACCGGGCTGGAGTTGGACGAGCTTGGCGGCCCGCCAGCCACCGGGGCGATAGCGCGCAGCACGTCGCCGCGATAGCAGCCGAGGGCGTTGGTGAAGAAGGCGCCGTCGCTTAAGCCCGTGCTGAAGATGCGGTCGCGATCGATGCAGTAGGTGCTGGTGAGGTAATCGACCAGCGTGCCGAAAAGCTCCACGTCGCTGCCGGTCGCGCTCCACTCCCAAGCCGTGTGGCCCGCGACGCCCCGGGCAGCTATGCCTGCCCGCTCGGGTGACATGAAGCACAAAGACATTCGGGCAGGCCTTCTGGACGCGGAAGGTAGCCAACACGGGCCGGAGCCCGCCGCACCTGCTAGGAACTATCACCGGCCGGCTGCGACGTCGATGTGGGTGAGACCGGAGCGCCCGCATCCGTCCCGTTGAATCGAGCTACTTCGGCCAGGATAGGGCGAATATCTTGGAACAAGTAGTTGAGCTTGCCGTCAGTCGCCTTCTTGGTTTGAAAGGCGGGCTTGCCGAGAAGGGGTGTAGCCCACGAGTGCAGGGGAACATCGCCCAGCTCGTACCTCGACCGAGCTGCGAGATCTTGCACCGCCGCGATCACTCGGTCTTTGGCCTTCGAATGTCGGCTCCGCTCAAGAGAACTGAACACGCCCTCCGTGTACCAAGTGCCACTGTTGCTTGAGATGTAGGCGTGCATTCCTGACAGGCACGTCACGTATGCTTGGTCTATCTCCTTGAGAGTGCGCCTGATCGCACCAGACTCGAGCAAATGGCTGGCATTTGCCCAAATACGAACCAGGTGTCCGATTATCGAACCCATGTTGTCCAACAGATCGCAGAAGTATGCAGCTCCCTTCTGTGCCGCTGGGATTGTGCGACAGGACAGCACAAAGCCAGCCAACTGCGCCCGGACATTCAGCGTGAGGCCGTAGGCATCCCTCGACAGTTGGGCCTCGGTGGTTGCATCGGCGAGGATGGGATCGATGCCTCTGACGAGCCGTCTGCAACTCGGGCATTCAAAGAGACCGGCCGCCAGTTGCGCACCGCATTGTGAGCACTGCGAGGTCAGTCCGGTCGTTGGCTCAACTCCACAGTTGCGGCACCGGGAGGGTATGACGCCCCCACATACTCCCGACGAGAACCCGCAGAATGTACAGGCAGATAGTCGCAGGTCTTCGGCGCCAGCGACTAGGTTCAGGGGCAGAGCACAAGCAGGGCAGGCGTAGAAGGTGACCGACCGCCAAAGTCGATGGACATTGTGACACCTCGGGCAAGTCACATTCCTTCGCGGTGCCAGAAGCTTCATGGCGCCAACCACGGTGAGAACCAAGGAGACCAACGTCGCCAGAACCAGGACCATGAGGACCACTGTGAAGAAGATCTCCGCACTCGAGTGCATTCGCTCGTCTGAGCGCGTGTCCCGTAGAACCCCGCCCCCGCAGTAGGTTACGCCAGACGTGACGGCCAACGCGACAGCCGCCATCGCGGATAGGTAAATGAGGTGACGAAACGCATCGGCAGGGGTCTTTCCTTGCCTTGATTGCTCGGCGAGATGCAACTTCGAGAAGACCGGAACGCCATTCTTCGTCTGCTCCATAACCATACCTCCTCCGAATGAGTGTCTGATATCAGCACAAGTACAGGAGCGTCGTCCGTCCGTTCACTTGGACTCGGCAGTGTGAGCTTGCCCCGATTCCGTGGACACCTGGTTCATGCCGCCAGCGCACCATCGCGCAGGCCGGCTTCGGCCTCGTTCGTGGTTTCAGCGGTTGTGTGAATGCGGGCTGGTTTGATTGTAGTAGCTCTCGATGAAGGTGAAGACTTCGAGTTCCGCGTCACCAGGTCCTCCGCCATCAGAAAGGCGTCCCGCTTGTCGTCCTTCGGCCCTCGCGACCCAGCCCTTACTCCCGCCACGACCACTTCGACTGCGTGCGGTTCTAGAATCTCGTAAAGCCATCCACTCCGGGTCCCTTTCTCGAAGCACACATGTCTCTGTCCAGGGGTGCTACCCTCGCAGGCCGTGGTTGCCTGCGGAAGCCGTAGTTCCATGATGCCTATGCTCCGCACTCGACACGCCCGGAGGGTCTTTGTCGTGGGCGATCTCGACCGTGTACATTCCGATCCGCCGTACACTCGATCCCATCTAAACTAAGAATTCGGTCGCTCCGTTTCCGGAGCAACCTCGGTAGACGCTTGTGATCCACCGAGGTTGGGCTGGGGGGCTTCAGCGACCGAAAAGGTATCCACATCGGCCACCAGGCCGACACCGCACTTCGGACAGGAAAAAGCACACCTCCTGTTCGTGAGGTCCGCATTCGCACTCGCCTGCATCGCAGCGGGGTCAAGGGTGAGCTTCGCGGAGCACTTCGGGCATGTTGCACTCTTGAGATTCGCCTGCGGCGCCCCAACGCTGCCGCCAAAAAAACCCAAGCCGATGAGAATAGGGATGTTGTACACGCGAAGGTTCACAAGCCATCCGAAGATTTCGCTGTCGGCAACCACGCCAGCCTTCGTGATCCCCATGGCACAAAGGAGCCGAACGCCTTCGACCACCAGGCCGGCTATCGCACCTACGATGCCACCCCGCTTGAGCTTGGCCGTCACGAAAACCACCGCTGCAGCTGCAAGAACGTCCAGGGTGATGATGAGAGCGTACGTTAGCACTTCAGACATGGGTGAAATCTCCTCCGCGCAAAGGTTCTTGGCCTACCACGTGGACCCCGGACGGGATGCTCTTGCCAGGCTATGCCGTCAACCAGTGGCGCGCAAGCGTCGTGGGGGCCGCGCCAGGATTGACCGGTAGTCGTCGGCCAGTTCAATGGACCGCACTGGGGCTCCGACGGGGCGAGCGGAAATCCGGCCGTGCCGGATTTCTGCCCGCACATTCGCAATCGGGGGCCAAAAATGGAAAATGCCCTCCAAGCAAAGAAGAAACCGGAGCGCGGCTGGGCGGCCACGTTCCAGAAGGAGGGCTAGATGAAGGTACAACCACCAGACTTGCTGGTCCAGAAGTTGCTCGACCGGGTCTTCAAGACGCCGGGCTGCGCATGGGATGACCTCACGGATCCGCGGCACCGGCGCGGGCGGCGATGGACGCTGAAACATCTGATCAACGGGGCGTTGGCCGGGCTTTTGGCAAACTGCCCCACGCTGAGGGATGTGGAGAAAATGACCGAGGAGATGAGTCCGGCGGGGCGGAAGTACGTGCCCCGCCGGGTGCCGGACACGACGCTATGGCAGGTCATCGGCAAGCTCGATCCGAGGGAGCTGCGCGCGAAGCACCAAGCGCAGATGCGGGCAGCATGGCGGAGCAAGTCGCTGACACCGGTCAGCTTGCCGTGCGGGGTCGTCGCCATCGACGGCAAGGGACTCGGTGCGCTTGAGCACGACGCTGAAGGCACGGCGCAAAAAGCGCATCGGTCGCACGACGGCTCGCCGTACTGGCTGACGCGGGCGCTGCGAGCGGTGCTGACGCGAGCCCCTGTTCCCGGTGGCAAGGCCACCCCGCCTCCCGCCCTCCCGAAAACTACGTCCACGACCTAGGATCAAATCTGGCGGGCTGTCGGGAACGCTTGACAACATGGCCAAGTCGCCACATACTCTCAAAGAGCTCATCGGACATCACTATGGCGGCAAGAAGCGGCGATATTTTCAGGCGGCAGGCGCGGGTACTCAAGGCGCTCGCGAATGAATCGCGCCTCAAGATCGTCGATCGCCTGTCGACGGGAGAGTGCTCCGTCGGCGAGCTGACCGACCTCGTGGGCTCGGACCGAACGACCGTCTCGAAGCACCTGGCGATCCTTCGCGCCCACGGCATTGTGCTCGATCGCCGCGCAGGGAACGTCGTGTACTACACGCTGCTCACGCCGTGCGTGATGAATTTCTTCTCGTGCGCTACGCAAGTGTTGAAGGAGCGCGCATGAGCCGCGGGACGCTTTTTTTTGATCCAATATTGTCAATGTGGCCAAGTCGCCACGTTGCAAGGTCGTAGCGATGCAGGAAGAGACTCTCCAGACTCGAGCGCAGCTACCAGCCGACGCCCCTCTTTCCCGGCGTTGGCGAGTCGTGTGGCGGTTGGCCCTCGTGCCGATCGGTGCCGCAGCGTGGTGGATGCTGTACCGGAGCCTCGACGCGCTGGCCAAGTGGTTCACCTACGCCCTGCTGAAGATGGCCGTGGGCAGCCGCCTGGCCTTGGGCGTCGAGTTCTTCGTTTTCGAGGCACCCAAGGTTTTGATGCTGCTGACCCTGGTGGTTTTCGGCGTCGGGATTGTTCGCTCGTTCTTCACGCCCGAGCGAACCCGTCGCATCCTCGCCGGCAGACGAGAGTCCGTGGGCAACGTCCTGGCGTCCCTGCTCGGGGTGGTGACGCCGTTCTGTTCTTGCTCTGCGGTTCCGCTTTTCATCGGTTTCGTCACGACCGGCGTTCCCCTCGGGGTGACGTTCTCGTTCCTCATCGCGGCGCCGATGATCAACGAGGTCGCGCTGGTGCTGCTGTTCGGGCTCTTTGGTTGGAAGGTCGCGGCGCTCTACATGGGCACCGGACTTGTCATCGCCATCGTCGCCGGGTGGCTCATCGGGCGCCTGCACCTCGAACGCTGGGTCGAGGGTTGGGTTTACGCGATCAAGACAGGTGCTGCACCGGAGGAGTCGCGAGTTACTTGGGGGGATAGGGCGCGCGCGGGCCGGGACGCCGTGAAGGACATCGTCGGTAAGGTGTGGCCCTACGTGCTGGCCGGCATTGCCGTCGGTGCCGGCATTCACGGCTACGTCCCGCAAGACTTCATGGCATCCATCATGGGCAAGGGGACCTGGTGGTCGGTGCCCCTCGCCGTGGTGATCGGCATCCCGATGTACTCGAATGCGGCCGGCATCATTCCCATCGTGCAGGCCCTGCTCGGCAAGGGCGCGGCCCTCGGCACCGTGCTCGCGTTCATGATGTCGGTGATCGGGCTATCTCTGCCCGAGATGGTCATTCTACGCAAGGTTCTGAAGGTTCCGCTCATCGTGGCCTTCGCCGGTGTGGTCGGCGTGGGCATTCTGATCGTGGGTTACTTGTTCAACATCGTTCTGTGACCAGATGGAGAGAGAAATGAAAGTCAAAGTGCTAGGTACCGGCTGTTCCAAGTGCAAGATGCTCTATGCCGAGGCCCAGAAGGCTATCGCCACGGCGGCCATGGATGTGGGGTTGGAGAAGGTGGAGAAGATCGACGACATCATGAAGTACGGCGTGATGATGACGCCGGCCCTGGTGATCGACGAGCAGGTCAAGTCGAGCGGACGGATTCCGCCTGCCGCGGAGATCGTTTCGTGGATCATGACGGCGGCAGCAACGGCATCCAAGTGACGGGATGCTCGACGGCTTCGTAGCCAACGCCAGCCAGTACATCCACACCAACCCGTGGCTGGCGCTGGCGGCCGTGTTCGTGGGCGGCATCCTCACCGCCTCGAACCCCTGCGTGCTGGCCATGATTCCCTTGATGATGAGCTTCGTCGCCGGCCGCAAGGAAGAGAAGCCAGGGGTAGTACGGGCTTTCCTGTTCTCCTTGGTCTTCATCCTCGGTCTGGCAGTGACCTTCACCGTGCTTGGCATGATCGCCGCGCTTGCCGGCAAAATGTACGGGGACGTATCGGGCGCGTGGAACTGGACCGTCGCAGCGGTGTGTGTGGCGATGGGCCTTCACCTGATGGGTGTGCTGACGATCCCCATCCCCTCGCTAGGCGGCAAGCTGCAGCCCAAGACCCGCGGGCTGCTCGGGGCGCTCGTGCTGGGGCTGCTCTTCGGCGTGGTGTCGGCACCGTGCGCGGCTCCCATCCTGGTGGTGCTGCTGACCTACCTCGCCGGCTCGGGCTCGTCGGTTACCTGGGGCGGAATGCTCCTGTTGGTCTACGCCCTCGGCCACAGCGTTCTCGTCCTGATCGCCGGGACGTCCATGGGCGCCGCAAGAGAGCTCATCGAAAACAAGAAGGCCACCCGCGTGCTGGAGCTCCTGCGCAGAAGCGCGGGCGCAGCCATCGTGCTCGTCGGGACCTACTTCGCGTACAAAGGACTGCAATGAAGACAAAGCATCTCGTGACATTTCTATCAGCCTCCCTCCTCTTGCTCGTAGCCGCCGGTTGCAACAGGACATCGAGCGCTGCTACCGCACGGACCACGGCGAGCGCTACCAGCGTCTCACAACCAGCAGCCGCGAAGCCTACCGGCACAAAGGTGACGAAGATTGTCTTCGTGGGCAAGGAGCACCCTTGCGACTGCACCCGCAAGGCCCTCGACGCCGGCTGGGCCGCCCTGCAAAAGGCACTCGGCACACCGGCACGCGTTGCGGTCGAGCGACTTCAGGTCGACACGCAAGGCGACAAGGTAGAGCCCTATCGGCAACAGAAGCCCATCATGGCCCTGCCCGCGATTTACTTTCTCGATGGCAAGGGCGTCGTGACCGGATTGCTCCAGGGCGAGGTCACCGCAGAACAGATTGGCCACGTCCTCGGGAAATGATGGCGGCTGCGACCCTCTCCGGCCTCGCGCAGCGAGCGCGTTCGGTGCTCCCTCCGTGATCCACGCGTTGGTACCATCGGACGCGTCTTCCAGCGCAGCGATTCTGGTCGAATTGCCCTTGTCGGCCTCGGAGCTCGGTGCGGCCATCGGCGTGAGCGCGGAAACGTTCTCCCGCGCGGTTTCCAAGCTCGCCGCGGATGGAGTGCTGCACCGAATCGGTCCTGGCCGGCTGCAAGGAATGGACATCGACGGGCTCGGCCGAGTCGCCCAGCCCTCCCAGGAGTGAATTCCAAAGTCTGCACGATGAGGTGACCACGATGAGCCAGCACAGATCTCGAAGTGAAGCCGCCACGCCGCGGCCTTCGTTCGATGAGGGCGCGATGGAATCGACCCAAAGGGATCGCCGGCAGATCCTCACGTTGCTTCCCCTGTTCGCCGCTGGCTGTGCGGTCCAGCAGCTGAAGTCGCGAGCAACACCCGCCGCCGACCGTGGGCTCTCGTCGCCATTCCCATCGTCGTTGATGGACCAGATCGTGGTTCTCACAATCGACACCGCGGGTAGCCTGTCGCCACGGTCGACTGTTCCCGGGGTGGTTCGTCTGCGCGACCTGGTTCTTTACCACGGGCACGCCTGCGACGGTTTGATGGTCGCCGCGCGCGGCATTGCCTTCGGTCTCGCGAAGCTGTTCGACGGCGGCCCCGTTGATCGAACTGACATGGCCGCCGCGACCAACGCTTCGGTCTGCTATGGCGACGTCGCCGGGTATTTGACGGGCGCGCGGCATCGCTACGGATCCATGGTGGTCGACACCAATCTGGGAGATGAATGGATTCTTCTGCGACGTGCAGCCAACCGGGCTGTCCGGGTTGCGTTGCGTCCCGGCGTGAAGCCCATCTCGCTCGGCGCGCGAGAATCCGCCTTGCGTGCCGCAGCCTGCCCGTCCGATCTGATGGCGGAAGTGGAATCGCTCCAACACGAGCTTGCCGCCAAGGTTTGGAATGCACCTCCCGACGCGTGCTACCAAGTCGAGCCCGCCTCGTTTCCCTACGAACCCGGTAAGTTGCGCGGCGATGTCGGCAAGCGCGACTGCCCACCGGCAAAAAGCTCAGGCTAGAGCACCGAACGGGTTGAAAGACGAGCAAGCTCACCTACTTGCATGAGTTGGTTGCTTCCGCCTCGCCCCGCGTGAGCGGGGAGAGGCCGACACGCGAAGCGTGGCGGGTGAGGGGACACCACTTGTTCTTCGACGTTGGCCCCTTACCCTCGCCCTTACCCTCGCCCTTACCCTCGCCCTTACCCTCGCCCTCTCCCCGGCTGCGCCGAGGCGAGGGGATACAAATGCTCGGGTTCGCTTAAGTCATTGGATTCTCTGGAGAGTCAACCCGTTCGATGCTCTAGGTGGCTGGTGTTTTTTGTGGAGTGATTTTAGGGCGCGAGAGTCTCGGCGATGGGCTCCGCTTTCCGAGCGCGCCACGTGAAAGGCGGGCAATGCGGAAAATCCGCTCTGGCGCGCACGGAAAGCGGAGCCTCACGGACAAGGCATGTGGATGCAGCCCATTTTTGTCGACGGGATCGCGAAAATCTGATCTTCTGTAGGCGATGACACTCGGGCGGTCACCGACGGAAGAAGACATGTTTCGGACGAGCACGGAGTTCTGCCGGGAGCGGGTGCAGGCTGGGTCTATTTACGGGTTGCTGCACCGTGAAGGATACCGCCTGTTTCCGGACGAGGCCTTCGCTGACTTGTTCAAGGATATCGGGCGCGCATCGGTGCCGCCCCGGATCGTGGCGGTGGTGATGGTGCTGCAGCGCCTTGAGGGCTTGAGCGACCGGGAGGCGGTGGACCGGTTCACTTTCGATCTGCGATGGAAATACGCAGCAGGAGGGTTGGCCTACGACCATCCCGGGTTCGTGCACACGGTGCTGGTTGATATGCGGGCAAGGTTGCGCCGGTCGACGCGACCGAATCGGATTTTCGAGACGGCGCTGGAAGTTGCTCGCGAAGCAGGGCTGGTGGGACGCACGCGGGTCCTCGACTCGACCCCGCTTTACGATGCGGTGGCGACCCAAGACACGGTGACGCTGATTCGCTCGGCGATACGCGGGGTCCTGCAGGCTTGTGAAGATGACCAGGCCGGCGAATTGCGGAAGTGTCTACGACGTGAGGACGATTACAGCACGGCTGGAAAGCCGGTCTGTGATTGGGACGATGCCCCCGCGCGCGAAGCCATGCTGGATGCGCTGGCACGAGACGCCTACGCGGTACTGGCTCAACTTGACGACAGCAAAATGTCGACGGAGTTGCAGCAAGCGGCGATGTTGCTGGCGACGGTGGTGGGACAGGACATCGAGCAACGAGCGGACGGGGTATTTCGTATTCTTCGAGGCGTGGCCAAAGACCGGATTATCTCGACGGTAGACCCGGAGGCGCGACACGGGCACAAGACGGCCGCACGCGGTTTCGATGGATACAAGGGCCACGTGGCGGTCGACCCGGAGTCGGAAATAGTCACGGCGACGGAGGTGACGCCCGGCAATGTGGCCGACGGCGACGCTGCGGAATCGCTGCTCATGGACGTGCTGGCGGAGAAGTCGAGTGCGACATCGTCCCAAGCCGAGATTACGAGAGCGTCCGAGGGACATGCCGACGAGGAAGACCCAGCCGAAAAGGGCAGCGAGCCTTCGAGCGCACAGCCGAGTCAGCCTGCCTACGAGATCTATGGCGACGCCTCGTATGGGACAGCGAGCCTGGTTGAGACGATAGAAGGAGCTGGGGCCAAGGCACACGTCAAGGTCCAGGCTCCCGTAGCCCCCGACGGACGATTCAGCAAAGATGCGTTTGTCATCGACCTTGACGCTCAGACCGTGTGTTGTCCCGCCGGAGCAGTCGTGCATATCCGCAAAGCCGGTGACGGTGGCGGGCTGGCGGCGTTCGGCGTGAGGTGCGCGACCTGTCCACAACGGTCCCAATGCACCGCCAACAAGGAAGGTCGGACGATTCGCATTCACCCGCAGGAAGCGACGCTGCAACGCAAGCGTGCAGAACAGAAATCGCCAGAGTGGAAATCCAACTATCGCCAGACTCGTCCTAAGGTCGAACGGAAACTGGCGCACCTCATGTTTCGAAGACACGGCGGCCGACGTGCCCGGATGCGCGGCTGCCTGCGCATCCGGCAGGACTTCGCCTTGCTGGGCGCCGCGCAGAACCTCAGACGCTTGGCCTCACTCGGCGTTTGCTACAACAACGGCGCCTGGATGGCCTGATCCGCCGCCACAGAAGGCTCCAGTCGCGTCACCAAGCGACTTGGGCGCGTCGCCATGCGACCTGGCCGCCCAGAATTGCCTCTGGACCAAGATCCTCATTTTTGGCCTCAACGGCGGAGCGGCCTTCTGCCCTCTGGCCTGGATGCCCCCTCACTCTCCAGAATCACCCGATTAACACCAGCCACCTAGGGGTGGACCGTCATGACCGACATCGCGGTGGCGAACACCGGAAGGTTCTCACCCTATCCGGTTGCTGTGCATGTACTGCTCGCAATGCGCGTCGCACATCCCGCACCTGTCCCTTTCAGCGCGTAGCCACAATCAGCGTGATGGTGTTTGCGGCAATCGAAAGCCCTGAAATCGTGCCGTTCGAAATTGTCACGTCGGCAGCCGCCGCGGGCACGGCGCCGTTGACGGATTGATACACCTTGGCGGTCGAGGCAGCGGCGAAATTGTTGATCGCGATCGTCATGTTGCTCTGCGCGCTGGTGCCTCTGTTGACCAGCATCAGCCACAACTTCGTCGGGTCGGTCGCAGCGTCCGTCGCCGCATAGGCATGGACGTTCGCATAGGCGCTCTGGGCACCGGCCGAGACGCTGCCGAATTTGCCGCCCGCGCCGTCATAGTTCCGGAACATCAGGAAAGCGTTGTACACCGGCTTGTGGGTTGTCTTGTCGTCGGCGACCAGGCTGCCCCAGTACGCCGCGAGTCGCACGCCGACCACGCCGAAGGTGCCAAGGAAGTCGGCTTGCTGGGTCGTGGCGGTGGGGTCGGTGGCGTCGTTCGAGACGCTGTACTCGCTCACGCAGATCCCCGTGCCCGGGTACGTCGACTGAATCCAGCCTGGCACATGCGACAACGAGTCCCTTTGCCAGAAGTCCTTCGCGTCTGACGGGTAGTGCGTGTCCAGACAGTCGAAGATCCTCTTGTGGTTGGTGGCTTCGTACTGCGCTGCCTTCGCCATCATCGCCATGGCATAGGAATTCGTGATGCTGTAAGGAACCTTCTGGCTCGGATCCCACGTGCCCACGCCGCACTCGGTTTGCATCAGGTTGACCAGATCGTCGGGATTCATGACCGACAGAAACAGCACCTGCGCGGTCGGATCCGCGGTTTTGACCGCCGACGCATACGCAATCGAGCGATTGATGATGTCATCGTTCGGCGACACGCCTGCCTCGTTGCCGGACGTAATCGAGACGGAGTAGTCCAGGCAGCTCGTACCAGGGGGATACAGCGCCGGGTAGATGTCCGGTCGGTTGTTTTGCCAGTTGTCGGGCTCGTTATCGAGTTGGTAGTACTTTACGCCGCCATTGGCTGCGGTCCCGAACGTCGAGACGAGATGTGCGACCCAGTTGCCCATGAAGCTCGTGTCCAGGTTCTTGGAACCCGTGTCGACCAGCACCGACTCTTTCGTGCCCATCGCTTGGCAGCAGGTCAGCGACGGGACCAGCGTTCCGTCGGCGTTCTGGGGGTAGTTGCAGAAGCTAAGGGGCTGACCGAGGAGCGAGCTGTAGGTGCTATCCGACGACGTGGCAACATTCGCGACCCAGCCGGTGATTGGAATCGTCAGCAGCGTGTTCATGTCCTTGGACTTGTTCGTTTGCACGAAGGTGTCCGTATCGTTGGGGCTGCCCGTACCTGCGTAGTTGGCGCAGTTCCACCATGCGCCCTTGCCCGTGATGTCCTTTTCCCAGTTGTAGGTCTCGGCCGAATCGCCCCCCGCGCGATTGAGCGTGGTGACCTTGGCCGACTCATCGTCCGCGAATGCAATTCCGTAGATGTCCGGCGAAATCGGTGTGAGCTGAGCGGTCGCATCGACCACGATGCCCGAACCGCTTCTGGTTTGGCAGGTGCCGCTCGGGCCACACATCTGCGTGGGTGGGCAGCCACCGCACGTACCCTGGCAACCATCGCTGCCGCAAGTCTTGTTGGTGCATGCAGGCTTGCACGTCGCGCCGCCGCTGCCCGTGGTCCCGCCTGTGCCTGATGTCCCGCCCGCAGTCGTGCCGCCGGTCACGATGCCCCCAGCGCCACTCGAGGAACCTCCCATCCCGCCGGCGCCTTGCATGGTTCCCCCCGTGGCGCGCCCTCCCATCGCTGCGGAACCGCCGCTTGCGGACGTACCTCCCGTTGCCGTCGTCGTGGTTTGACGGCCGCCGGTCCCGAGTGTCGTTTGGCCGGCGCTTCCTCCGCTGCTATTCATCGTCCCCCCCTTGCCACCCTGCCCACCCTGAGAGTCGCTACCACCCGAGCCCGAGCAGGCAAAAAGGGCGAGGCCCAGAAGGAAAGTACCGATGATGTGTCGCATGTTGCTCCTCGAAGATGCTGATGAGACGAGATGCTGATGAAACAACACTGTCGCGCCAAATTGTGAGAAGATGCACAGGAATTCCCGTGGGAATTGCAGCCCGAAGCCCCTGGGCGCCGGGGGGGCGGTGGGCAACTGCCGGAAGCTCCGCGGGTTATTGCAACCGGCGTCGAGTGGCCAACAAGCGTGGTCTCCGCCTGGTTTGGAGACGATCCCGCGTTTCCGCGGGTTTGCGATCGCGCTGAGCGCGACCGTCATCCCAAGATCCGAATAGCAGATTCGAGCACTTGGGCGAGAATCTCGCCGCGCTCGCCCTGATCGCTGACCCGCGTTTTTCGATGATCGGCTCCATCCTTCCGGAAGGGACGAAATGAGAGCGTACGATTTCTGAACCGAAATGCCAGGGGGCCTAGTCTGTGAAAGTGATGATGTCGCTTCGGCGCTGCATTGGCACGAATATCCTAGCCGGGCGCTCTTCAGGATGGCAGAAATGGACAAAAGTCAAACACTTCTCCGTAAGTGGCGCTCTCGGTCGCTGGCACGACTTCCCGTGTGCCTCGCCCTAATGGCGGCCGCATGTAGCAACAATTCTAGTGGCTCTGGCGGTCAAGGCGGCTCGGGCAGCGGTGGCACGTCCAGCTCCGCCACCGGTGGCTCGGGTAGTGGTGGCGCATCTGGCACTGGCGGCTTTGGCAGCGGTGGCGTACCCGTGACCGGCGGCTCGGGCAGCGGTGGCACATCCAGCTCCGGCGGTAGAGGCGGATCCGGGAGCGGCGGTGCCGTGAATGGCGGCTCGGGCAGCGGCGGCACCATCAGCTCCGGCGGCGCAACCGTTTCGGGTGGAAAACCGGGCAGCGGCGGCTCCACAACCGGAGGCTCTGGCGGTGGTGGCGCAGCAGGCACGGGCGGAAGACCGGGCAGCGGCGGCTCCATAACCGGAGGCTCCGGCAGTGGTGGCGCAGCAGGCACGGGTGGAAGCACGGGCAGCGACGGCTCTACAACCGGAGGCTCCGGCAGTGGTGGCGCAGCAGGCACGGGTGGAAGCACGGGCAGCGACGGCTCTACAACCGGAGGCTCCGGCAGTGGTGGCGCAGCAGGCACGGGCGGAAGCACGGCAACTGCAGTCGGTAGCAGCGGCTGCGGTAAGACCTCGACGCTGACCTTCGGGACGGTCACGGGAGAGAATGCCAATGCCACGCCGGGCGGGGGGAGCCTCGGCACCGGCAAGGGCGGCTGGGTGACCATTACGAGCGGCGGTCAGTCGCGGAACTTCGCCCTGAGGCTTCCCGACAACTACGACAACACCCATCCCTATTGGTTGATCTTCGCCTTCCATGGGAACGGCGAGGACGCAGCGGGCATGGACACCGGCGGAGCGAATGGGTACTTCACAGCCTATTGGGGACTGCAGAGAGAGTCGAAGAACAGTGCGATCTTCGTCGCTCCGGAATGGAGCGGTGGCGGGTGGGGCACGGGGGACCTGGCGTTCACCGATGACATGGTCAAGACGATTTCAACCAATTACTGTGTCGACATGGCTAACATCATCACTAGCGGCTTCAGCTACGGCGGTGGAATGAGCCATGCCCTGGCGTGTAGCCGTGCGAATACCAACACGAATTCGGTCGGCTATAAATTCCGAGCGGCCGTGATGTTCGAAGCATGCAGCTTTCTCGTTCAGGGAACTTGTCCAAACCACGACCCCATCCAAATCTGGCAAAAGGCCGGCCTAACAGACGGCACATGTGGATTTGACGATTCGAAGACTGTCCGCAATTGGTTCACCGACCGCGATGGATGCACGGGATGGACGTCAGAAACCGGAAATGTGGCCGCATCGGCGACCGGAACGGTCTCGCAGGAGCCCACCCAACCGCCTACGCCCGGCAAATACATAAACCCGGGAGGCCACGTCTGCACGAATTACACCGGATGTTCGGCCGGCGCGGTTCGCTGGTGCGCCGACCAGGCGGGACACGGTAATGCCACCACGGATGGGAGCTCGAGCCTCTATGATGAATGCGCGAACGTCACCTCACAATACCCCCACGGCAACTGCTCGCCCGGGTGTCCTTGCACCTGGACGCCGGATGACATCTGGACGTGGTTGAACGACCCGACCGTAAACAAATACACGCCCAACATTACGGCTTTTTGACGTTTGAGCGTGCTCGATTTAAGGGGGGCTGGTGCGCGGAGAAGGGGAAGGCTTCCGCCAAGGCGACGGCCAAACTTGGACGGGAAGGCGAGCCGCGAGGATGAACCCGCGACCGGCCAAGCCGAGCGGCTTGGTCCACAGGTTCTGGTGGCGGGCGACGGGCGCGGCGAAGCCGCGTGGGGCAGGGGTAGGGCGGGCAGGCCCTAGCAGACATTCTGCGCCGCCATGGCGCCATGGGACAATGGCGCTAGAAATGACTACCGGCCTATCCTCTCGTGGCACGACGGGAAGCTGTCGCTGGTGCTGAGATGGCCGAAGGACGTGGCGGCCATCAGGTACGAGCGGTTGGGGAAGGTCGAGCCCCCGCACGGAACAGAAATACCGATCGCTGATAGCGAAGCGGGTGAGGCAAAAGGGGCGCTTGTTTGCCGATGCTCCGACAGCGCGCTCGATGAGCTCGAGAAATTTGATGCGACGTTCTCGGTCGCCATCGGCATCCAAACGGCAATCCCAGTATCCAATGCGTTGTCGCATATCCCCAACTGACCAGTCGAGGTGTTGGCACGCGACTTTGCTGTTTGCCCAACTGTCCTGCGAGGAGGTCCTTCTGTGATAAACCGAGTTTTTTCATTGAGTTGTATCGGTCTTTTGGCTCTCGCAGCCTGCAGCGCCAAGAGTCAGGGACCGGCGCAAACCGGCGGTGCTCCCGGCAGTGGCGGTGGGCGATCAGGTGGAAGCGGGGGAGGATCCAGCGGCATCAACGGAACGGGAGGCGTCCAGGGTAGCGGTGGCATTGCGACAACCTCTGGTGGGGCTGGAGGAGGTGGCGGCGCGACTGGCCGGGGCGGAGCGGGTGGCGCAGGCGTGGGCGGCCAAACCGGCACCGGAACGGGTGGCGCAGGAGCGGGCGGCCAAACCGGCACCGGAACGGGTGGCGCAGGAGCGGGCGGCCAAACCGGCACCGGAACGGGTGGCACAGGTGCGGGCGGCCAGACCGGCACCGGAACAGGTGGCACAGGTGCGGGCGGCCAGACTGGCACCGGAACAGGTGGCACAGGTGCGGGCGGCCAGACTGGCAACGGAACGGGCGGCGTGGGTGGCGCTGGGGGGACTGGTGCCGGTGGCCAAGGCGGAGGAAGTGCCGGCTCGTCCACTTTGGTCAATACGTACGACGGCGCGCGAACGACCACCGTAAGCTTTGACTCTGCCTGGAAATTCCATCTCGGCGATGTAACTGGGGCGCAGGCCACGACTTTCGACGACACGGCCTGGACCTCTTTGGACGTGCCCCATGACTGGAGCATCTCGCTGCCGTTCAACCAAAGCTCAAAAGCCGGCGGCGGCGGTGGCTACCTCGATGGAGGCACAGGCTGGTACCGGAAGACTTTTACCTTGCCGGCCACGAGCTCGGGACAGAAGGTCTTTGTCCAGTTCGACGGGGTTTACATGGACAGCACCGTCTACCTCAACGGCACCCAAGTAGGCGCCCGTCCGTATGGATTCTCTTCCTTCGAGTGCGACCTGACCGCCAGTGCCAAGTTTGGCGGGTCGAACGTGCTCGCAGTCAGAGTCAACAACCAGCAGCCGAGCAGCCGCTGGTACTCGGGGAGCGGCATCTACCGTCACACCTGGCTCAAGACCGTGAACCCGGTTCGCGTCGCCTACACCGGTGTGTTCGTGACCACGCCACAGGTCTCGAGCACGAGCGCCACGGTGAACATCGCAGTGACGGTCCAGAACGACTCGGCTACCGACCAATCGGTGACCGTGGCGAGCTCGGTTCGAGACGCCTCTGGCACGGAGGTGGGCAAGGGCTCTTCGGCGGCGACGTCCGTGACCGCCGGGAAGACTGCCGATGTTACGCATGCCGCGACCGTGTCCAATCCCAAGCTGTGGTCACTATCGTCGCCGACCCTCTACTCGGTGGTGACGACCGTGTCGGTCGGGGGCGCCGTGGTCGATACGTATACGACGCCTTTCGGAATTCGCACCTTCGCCTTCGACGCGAACAAGGGCTTCACGCTCAACGGTCAGGGTGTGAAACTCAACGGCACGTGCAATCACCATGACCTCGGTGCCCTCGGCGCCGCCGTGAACAACCGCGCCATCGAGAAGCACCTTCAGATGCTCAAGGACATGGGCACCAATGCGCTACGCACGTCGCACAACCCACCGGCGCCCGAGTTTCTGGATACGGCCGATCGGATGGGCCTTCTCGTCATGGATGAGGCGTTCGACTGCTGGGACCAGGGCAAGAACCAGTACGACTATGCACGCTTCTTCAACCAGTGGTCCAAGACCGATATCGGCGACATGGTGGCTCGCGACCGCAACCATCCAAGCGTCATCATCTGGAGCATCGGAAACGAAATTCCCGATAGCGACAACGCCACCGTCGCGCAATCGCTCATCGCGGCGGTCAAGGCCAAGGACACCACGCGCGTGATCGGTCAAGCCTTTGCTGGGGCAAGCCCTGGCGCCTCGACAGCTCCTCTGGAAGACGTGGTCGGTCTCAACTACTCCCCAGGTTCCTACGACTCCCTTCACTCGAGCCATGCAACCTGGAAGTTCTTCGCCAGCGAATCGTCATCCGCAGTGAGGAGTCGCAACGTCTACAAGACGCCGGTCACGACCAACATCTTGACATCCAGCGACAACCAGTGCTCGTCCTACGACAACAGTGTTGTCTCATGGGGAACCAGCGCGGAAGGCTCGTGGTCGAGCGTCAACACGCGCGCTTTTATTGCCGGCGAGTTCATCTGGACCGGCTGGGACTACATCGGCGAGCCCACGCCCTACGGTTGGCCGTCGAAGAGCTCGTATTTCGGTGCCATCGATACGGCAGGCTTTCCGAAGGACATCTTCTACTTCTACCAGAGCAAGTGGAACGCCGCCGGGCCGACGATGGTTCACATCGTGCCGATGGACTGGACTAGTTGGACGGCCGGACAATCCGTGACTGTCTGGGTCTACAGCAATGCGGACAGTGTCGAGCTCTTCCTCAACGACAAGTCCCAGGGTTCGAAGACCATCTCCGCCACGACTGCGCACGCCCAGTGGTCGGTTCCATTCGCGACGGGCACCCTCCAGGCCAAGGCCACCAAGGGTGGCGCGGTCGTCGCGACCGACACCGTCCAGACCGCCGGGACGGCGGCAGCTTTGGCACTCAAGGCTGATCGCGCGTCGATCGCGGCGGACGGACGCGACCTGGCGTACGTCGAAGTGGACATTGTCGACGCTCAGGGTGTGGTGGTACCACAGGCCAACAATAAGGTCGACTTCACGATTAGCGGGCCTGGCGCCCTTGTCGGCCTTGACGCTGGAGATTCGACAAACCACGATTCCTACAAGGGCACATCCCATGCCGCTTTCAGTGGCAAGTTGATGGCCATCGTTCAGTCCACGGGAACCGCGGGCAAGGTCACGCTGAAGGCAACCTCCGGGTCCCTGACTGGCAGCTCGGTGGACATCACAACGGTGGCACCCTAGGTGGCTGGTGTTAATCGGGTGATTCTGGAGAGTGAGGGGGCATCCAGGCCAGAGGGCAGAAGGCCGCTCCGCCGTTGAGGCCAAAAATGAGGATCTTGGTCCAGAGGCAATTCTGGGCGGCCAGGTCGCATGGCGACGCGCCCAAGTCGCTTGGTGACGCGACTGGAGCCTTGTGTGGCGGCGGATCAGGCGATCCAGGCGCCGTTGTTGTAGCAAACGCCGAGTGAGGCCAAGCGTCTGAGGTTCTGTGCGGCGCCCAGCAAGGCGAAGTCCTGCCGGATGCGCAGGCAGCCGCGCATCCGGGCACGTCGGCCGCCGTGTCTTCGAAACATGAGGTGCACCAGTTTCCGTTCGACCTTGGGACGAGTCTGGCGATAGTTGGATTTCCACTCTGGCGATTTCTGTTCTGCACGCTTGCGTTGCAGCGTCGCTTCCTGCGGGTGAATGCGAATCGTCCGACCTTCCTTGTTGGCGGTGCATTGGGACCGTTGTGGACAGGTCGCGCACCTCACGCCGAACGCCGCCAGCCCGCCACCGTCACCGGCTTTGCGGATATGCACGACTGCTCCGGCGGGACAACACACGGTCTGAGCGTCAAGGTCGATGACAAACGCATCTTTGCTGAATCGTCCGTCGGGGGCTACGGGAGCCTGGACCTTGACGTGTGCCTTGGCCCCAGCTCCTTCTATCGTCTCAACCAGGCTCGCTGTCCCATACGAGGCGTCGCCATAGATCTCGTAGGCAGGCTGACTCGGCTGTGCGCTCGAAGGCTCGCTGCCCTTTTCGGCTGGGTCTTCCTCGTCGGCATGTCCCTCGGACGCTCTCGTAATCTCGGCTTGGGACGATGTCGCACTCGACTTCTCCGCCAGCACGTCCATGAGCAGCGATTCCGCAGCGTCGCCGTCGGCCACATTGCCGGGCGTCACCTCCGTCGCCGTGACTATTTCCGACTCCGGGTCGACCGCCACGTGGCCCTTGTATCCATCGAAACCGCGTGCGGCCGTCTTGTGCCCGTGTCGCGCCTCCGGGTCTACCGTCGAGATAATCCGGTCTTTGGCCACGCCTCGAAGAATACGAAATACCCCGTCCGCTCGTTGCTCGATGTCCTGTCCCACCACCGTCGCCAGCAACATCGCCGCTTGCTGCAACTCCGTCGACATTTTGCTGTCGTCAAGTTGAGCCAGTACCGCGTAGGCGTCTCGTGCCAGCGCATCCAGCATGGCTTCGCGCGCGGGGGCATCGTCCCAATCACAGACCGGCTTTCCAGCCGTGCTGTAATCGTCCTCACGTCGTAGACACTTCCGCAATTCGCCGGCCTGGTCATCTTCACAAGCCTGCAGGACCCCGCGTATCGCCGAGCGAATCAGCGTCACCGTGTCTTGGGTCGCCACCGCATCGTAAAGCGGGGTCGAGTCGAGGACCCGCGTGCGTCCCACCAGCCCTGCTTCGCGAGCAACTTCCAGCGCCGTCTCGAAAATCCGATTCGGTCGCGTCGACCGGCGCAACCTTGCCCGCATATCAACCAGCACCGTGTGCACGAACCCGGGATGGTCGTAGGCCAACCCTCCTGCTGCGTATTTCCATCGCAGATCGAAAGTGAACCGGTCCACCGCCTCCCGGTCGCTCAAGCCCTCAAGGCGCTGCAGCACCATCACCACCGCCACGATCCGGGGCGGCACCGATGCGCGCCCGATATCCTTGAACAAGTCAGCGAAGGCCTCGTCCGGAAACAGGCGGTATCCTTCACGGTGCAGCAACCCGTAAATAGACCCAGCCTGCACCCGCTCCCGGCAGAACTCCGTGCTCGTCCGAAACATGTCTTCTTCCGTCGGTGACCGCCCGAGTGTCATCGCCTACAGAAGATCAGATTTTCGCGATCCCGTCGACAAAAATGGGCTGCATCCACATGCCTTGTCCGTGAGGCTCCGCTTTCCGAGCGCGCCAGAGCGGATTTTCCGCATTGCCCGCCTTTCACGTGGCGCGCTCGGAAAGCGGAGCCCATCGCCGAGACTCTCGCGCCCTAAAATCACTCCACAAAAAACACCAGCCACCTAGAGCATCGAACGGGTTGACTCTCCAGAGAATCCAATGACTTGCGCGAACCCGAGCATTTGTATCCCCTCGCCTCGGCGCAGCCGGGGAGAGGGCGAGGGTAAGGGCGAGGGTAAGGGGCCAACGTCGAAGAACAAGTGGTGTCCCCTCACCCGCCACGCTTCGCGTGTCGGCCTCTCCCCGCTCACGCGGGGCGAGGCGGAAGCAACCAACTCATGCAAGTAGGTGAGCTTGCTCGTCTTTCAACCCGTTCGGTGCCCTAGAAGCCCTTTCAAAACCTCGTCAGAGCGATGAGGGCGAACGGCCAAACGGGTTGGAATTGCCGTACAATCCAGGACGCGGCATCTTCATTGCCTCACTTGTCCCGAGGCGCGAGGTCAAGAGACGTCTCGGCGAAACCTCCGTTGGAGACGATCACGGGGAGTGCGCGGGAATCGATCGCGGGGGCCGCGATCGCAGCCCTCGACAGTACCGGGCAATTCCAGGAGATTCCAGCGACTTGAGCCCGCGTTCCTCGGGATCGGCGTGGCGCCGTTCCGCGACATCGTTTCCACCCATGTACGCGGCGTACTCGGCGGCCAAGTCCTACGTGCTTTCGTTTTCCTATGCCATGAACCGCGAGCTGGCTGGCATCGGCGTGAGCATCACCAGCACCTGTCCTGGTTTCACGGCCACCGAGTTCCACGAGGTCGCTCATCACGAAAAGACTGGCTTCATGAAACTGAACGGCGTGCTATTGGAGATAATGCCACGTTGGCTTTCCACCGCCATCGTCGGTGGGCCGATGAAGAAGTAGTGCGGCCTCGGATGGCGGCAAGGTATTCGGGCAGCTTCGCGCGTAGGCTGACGCTCGCGCACGAGATTCAGGAGGTAAGATGCGCTAGATGAAGTGCCCGTTCTGCGCCGAGGAAATCCAGGACGCCGCGATCCTGTGCCGGTTCTGCGGTGCGACGCGGAGCGGGGAACTTTGGCGACCGCCCGACGGCGTCGGGAGGTCCGCCTTCGCCCAGCGAAGGGGTGCAATTACCCTCCGTCTCGCAGGCGCCTTCTTCTTGATCACAGCCGCCTACGAGGCGTACTCGATGACCGCAGGTGTCCCGCTGGCGGGCGCGGTTCGCACTGGTTTGATCGCGGTCACGTATCACCTGCTCTTCACCGCGGCGTACGTTGCAATGGGTCTGGGGCTGCTGATGTTGCGCCCGTGGGGGATCCCGGTGCTGCTTGCCGGTACGGGACTTTACACCATCGATCGGTTGGCGCTCCTATTCGACAAGGCGGGGATCCTGGCGTCGATCAGCCAGTCGACCTCCGCGCTGCAAGGGCTCATGTCGGGGACGGACGGCCTGGGGAGCCTGATCGACTCGGACACGATCGTGCATGCCGAACGCATGGAGACGGTCGTGCTCTTGGCCTGCTGGTGGGCGTTTGCCTTCTACGTCGTCCGAAAGCGTCGCCTATTCAACCCGCAGCCACGGGGTTGACCATTGCCCTCACCCGTGGTGTCCAGAAATCCATCGCGGAGATTCTTGCATGAAATCGCAAGGATGAGGAGCTATTGTCAGAGATCCTGGGTTGCGATGGGGCGATGCGGAAGTGGCGCTCCAAACGACTACGGCCCAAGAGCACGTATAGGGAGGCCGATGATGATCCGCACGATGATGGCAGCGGGCGCAATCGCCCTGATGGCTCTTTGCCCGTTGGTGGCATGCTCGGAGGTGGCGCGGCCGGCAACGCAGACTCTACAGACGGGTATGGATCAGGCTGCGCTCCGTGCGGACATCAGCCCCTACGTCGTCGACTGGCTCCACACTCTGACGTCATCGACGCCCACCGAAGGCGTCCAGGTGGGCAGGCCCTACGGCGTATTCACCGTCGAGAAAGGTCCCCAGCTCGTGTTCATCGACTACTGGGAAGTGCCCATCGTGACCGGAACCCAGTACCAGGCCATGGCTGGCGTTCGACGCGAGGGAGGTATTTACGTGATCATCAGCATAGGGTCGGCCGAGTTGGCCGCACTGCTGGGCGAGCGCGAGAAGATACCGTACGTGAGCTCTGCGCTGGACCAGGGAAGGGCTGGCCTTCTCCGGCCGACGAACTACAGTAGTGGGGAGTTGCTCGCCTACGAGGTCGATGGGCCGGCGTACCCAGCAAACATCAGAGTTCAGCCGCTCAGTGTGGGCAGTAGCTTCTTCGCCGGCCTCGACGCGAGCGTGGACGGCTTTCTCGACGCAAGCCTGGCGGAGATCAACGAAGCGCTACCGTAGTTAGCGCTGACCGCTCCGGGGCGTAAGCGAATTGAAGTGGGACTCTAGCAGCCCGTAAGTTCGGTGACCTATTCACGCAGCCGTATGCGTCCGACCGAAGACGGACCGATTCGAGAATGGCGCTTCAAAGGCCAGGTCACCCACTTCGCCTCGTCTGCTTCGCGGTTCCGCTTCCCGTCGCCCCTACTGCGCACGGGCACGGGAATCGGGAATTCCCTCACTTTCCGTGCTCGGTGTCTCATCAAAAAGCGAGATTCGTGCTCAGGGAGAATCGTCTATGCGCAGTACCGCCGACATCACCGCATCCTCCCGTCAAGCCTTCTTGAGCTTGCTGACCAAGTCCTTCAGCCTGTCCATGAGGACGTTCGCCGACCTGAGGACGCTCTTCCTCTGCTCATCGTCCAGCTCTTCGACGTCAGCTTTGGCGAAGGCCGGCTTGTTCCCCTCCCAGCTGAAGAGCTTGAGTGAGCCGCTCACGGTCCTGACGATGGCCGGCGTAGGCGGTCGTCCCCTGGAGGTGTCCTTTGGGGTCCTGGCGCAAGCCCAGGAGACCAGGGACAAGGGATCCATCTCGACGCTGACCGTGCCATCACGAAAGGGTTTTTTCAGTTGGATGGCGACCAGGCCATCTTCGGTGAAGGTGACGTGCTCGGCGGCGATGGGCGGGCGAAGCACGTATTTGAGAAGGTTGGTCCGGCCGACATCGTCCTCGGCGCCGGCGCGGGTATGGGCGTGCAGAGAGAATCCTCCGTCCTCGACGCACAAAGGACGCACGACGTTAGGGCCAACCGAGGCAGGCAAGACGACGGTGAGGGGTTTGCGGCGCAGCTCGGGGCCAGCCGGCGGCAAGCCCGCGACAGCGGCGGCGGCGAGCTGGGCCAAGGCCGGCTCCCGCTCGGCGAGGTCGTCGGCGAGGAAGCGGGTTTCCCCTTCGTCGTCCTCAACCACGCGGCGGCGTATGAGGTAGCGCAAGAGGCGGGCGCGGATGACTTGGAGCAGGTCCGCGACGCCGGTGTCGAAGATGCGAGGTAAAGCGCGGAACACCGGCTTGCCGTCGCTTTGACCAGCCACGAAGACTCCATCCAACGCGACGAGGTGTAGGTGTGGATTCAATTTAAGGTCGGCGGAAACCCTCTGCACGACGGTCACGGCACCGCTCTGGCCGCGGGCCGCGCCTTCGATCTCCATGCGGCGGCGGTACCACCCGAGGACAGAGTCGACGAAGATGCGCGAGACCTCGCCCAGCGAGCGGCCATCGTATGCGAGTCGCGCGCGCAAGGCGTGCGGCACCGTGAAGACAAATTGTCGGAGCCCGACGGAGGGAACCACGTGAGCGAGCAGGTTGAGGGTGGTGGCGGCCATCCGACGACCCATGCACGACGGACAGAACGAGCGCGACCGACAACTGAACGCCACCAGGTGGCGCTCGCCACAGTCCCGGCAAGCGACCAGTGCGAAGCCTCGTTGCAATAGCCCGCAGTGGACATAGCCTTCGATCTCCATCTTGTGGTGGCAGAGGTAGCAGCGGGTGGTTTCCTCGGCGGCGCGCGTGAATGGAGATTTGCCGGGAGACAGACCGTGTGATCAGAACACGAATGTTGTCCGATAGCCGACGGCAGCCCCTGTAAGCACACCGACGAGACTGCCGCCCAGGCCGCCTAGGATCCCAAATCCCATCATCGAGCTCCATTTGGAGGGACACTTGGTCGTGGTGAAATAGCCGTTGCTGGTCTGTCTACAACCTCCACTTGCGGCAATGGCGCCTACCAGGACGCCAGCCGCCACGCCACTGAGCAAACCGTAGAAAAGGCCGTCAATGGCGCTTCGCCCATGATCACTGACACTAATGCGCCGAACGCGCGAAGAGGCAATCCGCTGGTAACCATCCTTCGCCGTGCCGAACGTAAGCCAGTCCAGGCTTACTCCCGCCAGCACGGTCCTGGCGGATCGGATCTGTTCGCTCTCGACAGGCTGTGGACGAGGTGAGGTTCCCGGCGACACTTTCGTTGTGCCACTAGCTGCGTAGTCGACAGTCACGGGATTGTTGAGTGCCTCAAGCCTGAGATGTTGAACAGTGTCCGCAGTGAGCGGCCGTCCGACGACGTGGGTGGTGGAACACGCGGACAGACAAATGAGAATCGGCGCCACGCTTGCCAGGAATAGTCCGCGTGGCAGCAACAGGAGGGGCGCAACCGGTCTATTCATATGCACACCATAGATGTGCGTCATCGGATGCAGAAGCCCCGGGTATGGGGCACGAAGGCGACGTAATGCCCTATATCGGCGCTTCCGGGGAGTGGGGCACCTGGCGCTTGTGCATCTAGAAGATGGCACTTGTTCCGGCTAGGCACTGAAGCGCAGGTGCAGCGGGTGTCGTCACCGTCGGGATAATGCCTCGTTCCGCCCCCTGACCAACTCGCAAATCAGCGCCATCCTCGGAAAGCAGGTAGCGCTGCTAACTACCTGGCGAACCACACGTAGTGTCGATAGCTGTTGACGAAGACCCTTCTGTCATACAGAATGCATTTTGTATTACGGAGGCACCAAGTTGGCAAAGATGGTTCACGCACGGCTCGACGACGGAAGCGAGCGCACGCTCGCCCGCTTGCGTCGCGCCACCGGGCTTTCCGATTCGGAGCTTCTGCGCCGCGGGCTGCGGGCCTTCGACCTCATGCAGGGCGGCCGCGGCGGGCGGCGCATCGCCGGTCTGGGTGCCTTCGCATCGGGCTTGCCCGACCTGGGTTCGAACAAGCGACACCTTGCGGGGTTCGGCGCCCGTTGATGCCAGTACTCGTGGATACCGGCTGCATCGTGGCTTTACTCGATCGCAGCGAGACCCATCACGAGGCCTGTGCCAAGGCGGTGTCCGACACCAGCTTCCCGCTGGTCACCTGCGAGCCAGTCATCGCGGAAGCATGCTATCTGCTGCGCAAGCTCCGCGGCGCCGCCGATGCGGTTCTGGAAAACGTAGGGCGTGGCGTGTTCAGCATCCCCTTCCGCATCGACCAGTCCGCGCCGTCGCTGCGCGCATTGATGAAGAAGTATGCCCAGGTTCCCATGGATCTCGCCGATGCGTGTCTGGTTCACCTCGCCACGGAACTAGGCGCCGGCCGAATCCTGACTCTCGACGGGGATTTCCGCATCTACCGCTGGGGCAAGAACCGGCCGTTCGAGTTGTTGATCGCTGTCTGAAGCCATGCGACAGACGCCGATCAGAGGTGATCTGTAAACTGCGGCGCAGCGCGCTCCCCCACAGCGCTCTCCGCAGCCAGGTCGTCCCCCGTCCCCGCCGTGGCCACGCCTGAGGAAAGAGACAAGCCTTCGCTTCCCCTTTCACACTACATTTCTTGGAGTCAGCTCCCCCGCAGGACGTTCCAGATCGACACGACCTGCCCGCGCTGCAAGACCCTGCTGCGCCTCATCGCTCCGATCGAGACCGAGGACACCATCAAGAAGATCCTGTCTGCCATGACTCTGCCCACCGAGGAGCCCGCTCTCTTTCCTGCACGACCGCCTCCCTCGGAATCTCCTGGCGAGGGCGGACACTGGCTCAACTGACGCCACGTCGACCAGGGCGGGATGGAGTAGACTGCCCCGCGTGCTTCCAGACAGGCCCCAGCACCCGGAGACGGTAGCAAAAGCCGCCCCGGCGCGCTCCCTGGACCCGATCGAGATTGCGGGTCAAGGTGGGGCAAGTGGGAACCCGACGGGATGACAAATCCATGGATTTGCACATACGGCAACTACCAACCCTTGCTCGACCAGCCTTGCGCGGGTTAGTTGGCGCCTCGCCTGCGCCGGAGAAACGCCAAGGTCAGGACGGCAAGCCACAAGCTTGCCAGGGTCTCCGTTTGCTCATGCTTTCCGCGAGCATAGAAAGAACAACCGCCACCGAACGTCGCGCTGTCGGAGCCGCCCGCGGCAGCACTTGGGGAATTGTAGACGACGTCGGAGATGGCGCCGATGTTGCCGTACTTGTCTACGGCCGCGACGCCAACACCGTAGGGAATCCCATTCTGCAATCCGGTGATCTTGTAGCTGGTCGCGGAGGCCGGGATCAAACCCGAGCACAGGTACTTGGGGTTGAGGTCGGAAAACGGACCGCCGGTCGTTTGCGCGGGCGCAGTGGTCGGCGTCGATACCGAGCCGGCGCATGAGCACGTGCCAGGGGATGTAGCCGCAGCGATGGGTGGACGGTCGAGGCTTCGGGTGCTTGGCCATGGACAGGGAGTGGCAAGCGTCTTCCGCGCCTGGGGCGGCGGTGGCCTCGGGCGGTGGCGGCGGAACCACCAAGGGCCTCCACTTTGCGTGCGGGGCAAGAATCCCGCCATAGCGAATCGAGTGAAACCTTGGGGGATGGACGGCGGCCGCGAGGCGGGAGACCAGGGACAGGGGATCCATCTCGACGCTGACCGTGCCATCACGAAAGGGTTTTTTCAGTTGGATGGCGACCAGGCCATCTTCGGTGAAGGTGACGTGCTCGGCGGCGATGGGCGGGCGAAGCACGTATTTGAGAAGGTTGGTCCGGCCGACATCGTCCTCGGCGCCGGCGCGGGTATGGGCGTGCAGAGAGAATCCTCTGTCCTCGACGCACAAAGGACGCACGACCTTAGGGCCAACCGAGGCAGGCAAGACGACGGTGAGGGGTTTGCGGCGCAGCTCGGGGCCAGCCGGCGGCAAGCCCGCGACAGCGGCGGCGGCGAGCTGGGCCAAGGCCGGCTCCCGCTCGGCGAGGTCGTCGGCGAGGAAGCGGGTTTCCCCTTCGTCGTCCTCAACCACGCGGCGGCGTATGAGGTAGCGCAAGAGGCGGGCGCGGATGACTTGGAGCAGGTCCGCGACGCCGGTGTCGAAGATGCGAGGTAAAGCGCGGAACACCGGCTTGCCGTCGCTTTGACCAGCCACGAAGACTCCATCCAACGCGACGAGGTGTAGGTGTGGATTCAATTTAAGGTCGGCGGAAACCCTCTGCACGACGGTCACGGCACCGCTCTGGCCGCGGGCCGGCTGATTGTTGTCGTCGACGACTGTAATCGTGCCGCTAATTGTCCAACTCGCCATGCGGCACCTTTCTGAAATCGGAAGAGTTCGTCTGCTGCGCTCCATCGTTACCGCCTCGGCTCTCGGCCCGTCCATTGATAGCCAATCGTTGCTCCGGAGCCCATCAACCCGAGATCCATGCCCACGGTAATGCCGTCCGGGAGAATCTCACTGACCACGATGCTCAGAACAGCCGCCGACAGCGTTCCAGCGAAGGCACCCGCCATCGCTCCGCCGAATGCCGCCCCGGTCCGCGTGCTGCCGCGCATGCTCTCGCCCGCCGCAAACGTTCCAAGACCCGACAGAACCGAGGCTACTGCAGCTTCGCCGCCATAGACCAGACAGGCGAAGTAATCACCAAAGAGACAGCCACTTGGGAGGCGCATGGATCGCGCTCGCCACCCCAAGCTGGATGTGAGTGCGCTTCCCGTTCCCGGCTATCAGCCAATAGCCGCCCTTGCCATCCTCGGCAGCGAAGTTCGACGCATTCAGCGTGGCCTCATTTTTTGGACCTCGAACTCCGCGGGGACTGGGGAACCTGTTGGCCATAGAGTCCACTTCGCCCGCGAATACCAAGCGGCGCCCAAAATCCGCTCGTAGCTGGCCTCCCTGCTATCGACGTGAGAACTCGAAGCGCCTGCGGCCCTTGTCAGGATCAAAAGCCAACGCGCCCGAGCACGCATGGCTGCCTTTCGATTGTGCACTTCATGGCCTTGAGGCTACTCTCGGCAAGCATCTGACTACCCTAGTAGCACGGGCAAGAGCCTCATCTTGCGCCGGGGAACCGCATCCATCTCGCGCGTGCGGCTGGCTGCCTTCGCGTCCTCGACGATAGCGACCTCGTTCATGCGCCGCTTGCTTGGGTATTGGGGGGAGCGCGCTGCGCTGTAGTAATTGTGGTTATCGGACATCTTGTCGGCGAGGGAAAATGGCGCTTGTTCCGCCTACCCGCCGGTGGTTGAATCAGCACGGCATCGATGTCGCCGCCTATCGTTCGAAACCGCCACATCGAGGGGCACGCGCACATGCGCTGGACGCGGGCCACTAAAAGGTGGAGGCGAATCGCGATCCTGGCGGTCGTGGTTCTTTCGGCGGTCGCCCTGTCCTCGTGTCGGAACCGCGGCACCTCGGCGGCGGGGGGAACAGGGGGCGACGACCCCGCGGCGGGCAGTGGTGGAGGGACCCCGGGCACGGGCGGCGCCACGCCGGGTTCAGGCGGCGGCAGCGACGGCGGGAACGGCTCCGGTGGCGCGGGATCCACCGGTACGGGTGGCGGCGCAGGCGGGGCCAGCGCGGGTACCGGCGGTGTCGGCGGCGGCCCCGGCGGCGCGTCGGGCCGCGTGGACTACACGTCCTGGACGTACTGCGGCCGGGACGGGGGTGACAATCCACAAGCGCGGCAGTGTCTCTGCGACGCCGCCAATGCCTGCACCGCGTTCAACGGCGACGTGTACTTCGGTCAAGGTAGTCAAAGCTTCCGCGTGTGCGGCACCCGCGGCGGACAGTGTGTGGTTGCGGCATTTCGCGAGCAGGAAAGCGGCGGACAAGCCTACGGGTGCGTCTATCCGCTTGGCAGCAACCCCTGCGCGAACGGACAGCTCTCGCTCGACCAGCTCGTGGCGGGATGCACGCCGACCTTCGCCTGCAACGTCCTGATGGCGACCTGCCCCGCCGACGTCGTCCCCTGTCCCCCAGCGATTCCGTAGGCCTGACTAGGGTAACCCCGACGTCCGGCCACGGCGGTTCGAGGGTCCACGTCACGAAGCCGCGTAACCTGACCCTCGGTCCGCGGGGAAGTAGTCTCTGGCACCTCTGGAACCTCGGGGGAGTAGTCTCTGGCACCTCTGGAACCTCGGGCGCCTCTTGAACGTCGTGTCGACAAACCGGTCGAGCTGCGCTAGTCTAATGGAGCCATCGGCAGACACTGCCTTGCCCAGGATCCCCGCCGAACGGGCTTTCTCGGATTGGGAAAGGTGTTGAACCAAAAGGTCGATTGGGCGGAACTGCGACCTAGAAGGATTGACCATGATTCAAATACGACAATCGGGTACCGGAATCTGTCTTGCCTTGTTGATTGCCGCGTGCGGTTCTGGGGGCAACGGTTCCTCCGGCGCTGGTGGTAGTGGCCAAAAGGGAGGGACCACTGGCAATCCGACCGGTGGGACGACCGGCGGGAGCACTGGCAATTCGACCGGCGGGAGCACTGGCAATTCGACCGGCGGGAGCACTGGCAATTCGACCGGCGGGAGCACTGGCAATTCGACCGGCGGGAGCACTGGCAATTCGACCGGCGGGACGACCGGTGATTCGACCGGGGGGACCAACGGAGGGACGACCGGCAGTCCCAAGGGTGGAGCCACCGGTAGCTCGACCGGCGGGACGGCTGGCAGTCCGAAGGGCGGGACAACCGGGACTGCGACGGGTGGTACCACCACCACGCCAACCGGAGGCTCAACCATGGGCCTGGGAGGGGTGACCGGAGGAGGCGGAGGAACGGCTACCGGTGGAACGACTGGAAGCGCGACCGGTGGGAAGTCCGGAGGGACTGGCGGCCAAGCGGGGAGCACCGGGTCTGGCGGTCAGGCCGGCGGCACCAGTGGCACGGGGGTCGATGGTGGCGTGGTAAGTGGTTGCGTCGCCAGCAAGCAATGGACGACGGCCAACCCCGCCGCCGCGGGCCCGTTCACGGTTGCGGCCGATAAGGGCGTGGGGCCTTTGGCTGGCTATACCCCCGATCCGATCTACGGAGACCAACAACAAAGGTTCAACGTCTATCGCCCGTCGAACCTCGCGACCAGCGGGTACTGCCACCCCATCCTGATCTGGGCGAACGGTCACACGGATAATCCCGAACCGAATCCCCCGCTGTGTGTCACTGACTCCGCCGCCAACAAGTGGTGTGGACAGTATTTGCCGCTGATGCAGCATCTCGCCTCGCACGGTTTCTTGGTGGTTGCGTCGCTCAGCACCACCACGTCCAAGGGCGACCCGCTACCCACCATCGCCGGCTTGAACTGGATCCTCCAGCAGGCCGAGGATCCGACCAGCCCCTACTATCACCACCTCGACACGACCAACATCGGCCAACTCGGTCACTCGGAGGGCGCGATGTCGACCTGCATGTCCGCGTCCGAGCCGCGCTACAAGGCTCTCGCCTCGATTTGCGGCACCACGACGCTCAAGGGGGTTCACACCCCGTTCCTGTTCTACTGCGGTGGAAAGGACACCGTGGTTGGTTGCGATGGCCCCAGGAACACATTCCTCACGGTCACGGACCAGCCTGCCATCCTCATCGACGAGCTGGCCTCGGACCACGGGTGGTGGGTGTACCAGGGAGCCAGCGGCGTCTCGCTTTCCATGGCGGCCGCGTGGTTCAGGGTTCATCTGATGAACGACACCGCGAACCGCAAGTACTTCTATGGCGCGAACTGCACCTTCTGCACCGACAGCCGCGTGAAGGTCGAGCAGAACAGCCTGATGGCCCAGTAGGCGGACAGGTTCGGCGCGTCGCCTGCGTCGGCCTGACCGAGCTGGCACCGGCACCTCAGAATTCTGAGAAGATCCACGAAAAAGCCATGGAATCCTTCGATCAAACCCCCAATCTGGCCTTCGAGTAGGTGGCCCGAAGGTTGCTGCTGGGAGACTCAGCTACTTGCACGGAGGACCACCATGAACCGCTTGCTCACGACCGGGCTCATATCCTTCTCGCTCTTGTCCATGGTTTTTCAGGGTTGCGGCTCGCAAGGCGCCACACAGCAGATCGAACCCGCGAAATCATCCGCCCTTCGCGTGACCGACCCGCAGGTCTCCGCGGACGACACCATCACCTTGGCCACCGACAACGCCGCCTTCGCCTTGGACGCCTATCACAAGTTGACCGCCAGCAACGGCAACCTGGTCTTCTCACCGGCCAGCATCTCCATCGCGCTGGCCATGGTTTATGCCGGAGCGGCTGGAACCACGGCAAGTGAAATGGCCACGGCCATGCACTACACCCTGCCGCCCGAACGCCTGCACCCGGCCTTCGACGCCCTAGATCTGGCGCTGGCCTCGCGCGGTGAAGGCAAGCTGGGCGCCGATGGTGGCCCCATGCGCTTGCACGTGGTCAACGCCGCCTGGGGTGAGCGCACGTACACCTTCAAGAGCGACTACCTCGACACCCTCGCCATGAACTACGGCGCCGGGCTCAACCTTGTGGATTTCATCAACGGATTCGAGTCCGCGCGTTTGACCATCAATGCCTGGGTGGCCAACCAAACCGAGAACAAGATCCAGGATCTTCTGCCCGATGGCTCGCTCAACTCGGCCACGCGATTGGTCTTGACCAACGCCGTCTATTTCAACGCCGCTTGGCTACAGCCATTCGATCCCGTGAACACCCGCGACGGAGTCTTCAATCTCGTCGATGGGACAACCGTGACGACGAAATTCATGGGCGGCAGCCTGGCCAGCGTGCCGGCCCTGCAAGGCGACGGCTTCGCCGCGGTGTCCCTGCCCTATCAAGACGATCGTCTCTCCATGTTGCTGGTGGTTCCAGACTGGGGTTGACCCGATTTGGTGGACGGTTTCGTTACGCTGCTTTCTTCACTGAGTGTATCAGCTCGAATTCGATCGGGCTGCTGTAATTGAGCGCCGAGTGGCGACGATGAAGGTTGTAGAAGCCGTCGATGTACTCGGCGATGGCGATGTTGACGGCCTCCCAGCTTTCGGGGTGGTCGATGTTCTCCATCTCGCGCTTGAGAGTCGAGAAGAAGCTTTCGGCCACGGCGTTGTCCCAGCAATCACCCTTCCGGCTCATGCTGCATTCGATGCCTTCCTTTTCCAGCGCCTTCCTGTAGTCGCCGCTGGCGTACGTGCTGCCGCGGTCCGAGTGATGAACCAAGTCGGAGCCGGGATGGCGCTGGCGAATAGCCATGTCGAGTGCAGCGAGGGCGAGATGACGGTCTACGTTCCGACTGGTCGCCCACCCCACCACGCGCCTGGAGAACAGGTCGATGATGACCGCCAGGTAAAGCCATCCTTGCAGCGTCCAGATGAACGTGATGTCGGTGACCCAGGATGCGTTCGGCCTGACTGCGGTGAAGTCGCGTCCCAGCAGATTTGGCGCGATCGGGAAGTCGTGCTTCGAGTCGGTAGTCTTACGAGATCGCCGACGCGTGAGCGCCACCAGCCTGTTTTCGTGCATCAGCCTGGCCACACGCTTGCGACCGACTCTCTCCCCAGAAGCTTTGATGTCGGCGTGGACGCGAGGACTCCCATAGCGCCGCTTGCTCGCGACGTGAGACGACCTGACCCGCTTCAAAAGCTCCTCGTCACGGCGAGCGTGTCGCGAGACGGAACGTCCGAGGCTGGCATAGTAGCCGCTCGACGACACGCCAAGCACGCGGCAGAGGACGGCAACCGGGAAGGCCACCTTCTTCTCCGAGATGAACGCGAACTTCACGCGCTCTCCTTGGCGAAGAAGGTGGCCGCCTGTTTTAAAATTTCTCGCTCCACGCGGAGGACCTTCACCTCCTTTCGCAGATGCGATAGCTCCTCCTTCTCGGCGGTGGTCAGCGCTCCAGTGGGGCCTCTGCCAACGTCTACTTCGGCCTGCGCCACCCACGTGCGAACCAGGCTGTCTGACAGCCCCAGCTCACGAGCGACCTGGCTGGCATTTCGCCCCCCGCTTCGCACTAGCTGGACCGTCTCGGCCTTGAACTCACGCGTGTGAACGCGCCGGACTCGTTTCTTCTCTTCCTTGGACATGTGGCACCCTTTCTACGCCCTTTCGACTGAGGGCGGGTGTCCACCAAACCGGGTCAAGCCCAGAGTGGGTGGAAGCGCCTGTTTGATTGGTGATAGGTCGCTCGCCTTTCTTTACGGCCGGGTCGGGATGGGTGTGAAGTTGGGGGTCAGCCGACAACAGATGCTTTCAGTCGACATCGGAATTTGGTCGGGATTGCACCGCAAGTACGACCACGACACCCGCGCGCTGATAACCGACGAACGGTTCACCATCCCGATGGCCGGTCTTTCCTACGTCGTCGGCTTTGGTAACTCGGCCCAAGAATGATGGTCTTGGCTTGGGCCAATCTGGCGGTCTGCACCGGCATTGGTGGGTCCGAAAGATGGTCGTTTTTGTCCTGGACGGCTACGATTTCGTGTTACCTCGCGACGACTGCCTCATCTGAGCAGCAAAGGGTTCTCATGCAGACTCAGCCAGAGCTCGTAGGTACTTCCGCCGTCCAATCGAACGATCTGCTCACGGACGAAGCACTCGTCGTCCGGGCTCGCGACGGCGATCCCTCGGCTTTCGAGCTCCTGATGCGTCGACATAATCAGCGCGTGTACCGGGTCGTGCGTTCCGTGCTTCGCGACTCGGCCGAGGTCGAAGACGTCATGCAACAGGCTTACCTCTTGGCCTTCATGCATCTCGACCAATTCCAAGGCACAGCCCGGTGGTCTACCTGGCTTTGTCGCATCGCCATCAATGAGGCCCTGGCAAGAGTAAAACAGCGCGGCCGGTTCGTGTCATTCGATGAAGCGAGCGAGGAGTCCATGACTGACCTCGAGGAACCGCAGCACATCGACCCCGAGCGATTGGCCGGTGGTCGAGAATTTCAGCTTTTGGTCGAGCAGGCGATCGATCGTCTCCCCGAGGTGGCGCGTTCGGTTCTCGTCCTGCGCGAGATTGAAGGGATGACCACCGCAGAGACGGCCGCCGTGCTCGATGTGGATGAAACGGTCGTCAAGACCAGACTGCACCGAGCGCGGTCCAGCTTGCGGGAGCTCATCGAGCAACAGCTTGGAGAGCAGTTGGAGGTTGCCTTTTCGTTCGGCCATGAGCGCTGCGATCGCGTCGTTGCAGGCGTGCTCGCACGGTTGAAGAGCCCGGTCCTGCGCTGAAGAGCCGCGAGCCCGCCCGGGCAGGCACACTCCCGCCCCGGGCCTGCGCTTCGGGATCGAAGCGGGCGTGTGCTGCCCAAGAGCCGGCAGCGGGGCGGCTCGGTATCGCTTGGACCTGCAGAGGGTTGGCATGCGGGCGAAGGTGACGAAGAAAGAAAAGGGTTTGGGCAGGTAACCTCTTGGCTGCTGGCAACTCTGGGCTGTGTACCCGTCCTGTTGAAGCGGGTGCGCAACCACCAGGAGGATTCCATGATCGCCATCGTCTTGTTTGCCGCCGCGGCCGTCGGGGGCATTGTTCTTGCCATTTTGCGCTTGCAGGGGAAGCCCCTACCCATGCCCGTCGCGCTTGTCCACGGTGCAGTCGCGGCTGCCGGTCTGGTCGCGCTCATCGTCGCGGTGTTCGCCTCGGGTCTCAAAGCCAAGGTACCGCTGTCACTGTTCGTCATTGCTGCTCTGGGCGGTTTCGTACTCTTCTCGTTCCACGCACGTCGCAAGGCCATCCCGATACCGGTCATGTTGATCCACGCCGGGGTCGCAGTCGTGGCCTTTGCGCTTCTCGTGATGGGACTGTACGGTGGTGGCTGACGCGCAACCCGGACGACCAGACGGGTTGCGCGTGCTTGGACACCCGGCCCATGCCGCTCTTGCCGCCTTCCCGCTTGCGCTCTTCTCCGTTTCCGTTCTTGCCGATGGCGTCGGGTTGTTGAGCAGCGACGACTTCTGGTGGCGTGCCTCGTTCTGGGCGGTGGTCCTTGGCCTGTGTGGCGCACTCCCCACCGCAGGCGCGGGACTTGTCGACTATGTGGCCATCAAGGAGGGACATCCGGCGACGAAGACGGGAATGACCCATATGCTGCTGATGCTGACGGCGGTCACCTTCTTCGGGATCGGTCTTCTCGTGCGGGGAGGCGCCGCGCCTCCGCATGGAATGGCACGCCTGGGGACCGTCGCCATGGATGTCGCCGGAGCGCTGGTGTTGACGATCGGTGGGTGGTACGGAGGAGAGCTGGTCTTCGCTCACGGAATTGGCAGGAAGCAGCCCTGACCCACCAGGGTTCCGCGCCACGTCGCGAGATGCGATGGCTCAGTTCGGGCGGCAGACGCTGGGTGCGGTGTTGAAGCCGCTCAGCGTGATCCTGAAGGTCGATGATATCTCTCGCACTATATTTCATGGAGCGAGTTGCTCCGGAGAACGTTCGAGATCTGCCCCGGCGTGCCCCCGGCGTGCCCACCCACGCGCTCAAGATCGCCATGCTGCGGTCCGACATGGTTCTTTGCCCCCTCAAAACCCCGTTCGAAACGGCTATGGGCACTGACGGCAACAGAGAAGGCCGAACTAAGGAAGGTTTTCGGCACATCGTTAAACTATGATGTCATGCGGATAAGGAAGGATTCTCCGGGTTGTTCTCGGCGAGCGACCGACCGTTCACACTGGGCAACGTGAGATACTTGAAACATAACGTCGCCACTCCGAGTCTCCTTGCTCAGGAATCGACGCACGTGTGGCAATACCAACACACCGGTCCCACCTCCTCCAAGATCTCAACAACATCCTGGGGCCGATTGAGCGCGGAACGCCAAGCCGAGCTCATCGAAGACGCGACCAGCAAGCAGTTGTTCGGCCCCGCTTATCGCAGGGCCGCGCAGATCGGGGTGACCGCAGCGGGGCCAACGGCTCTGGCAGAGTTCAACTACATGGTTCAAGCGCTGAAACACCTGCAGGCCGGCGAAGGGGCAGTTAGGCCATGAGGCATCGGATTGTGAGCCATCAAAAGACAAGCGTCGTTGTCGAGGTTTGCCTGGTGCTCGTGGTGGGCATCGCGGGGGCCACCTGCCTTCCCTTCAAAGTCGATGTCGAGCCGCTCGCCGAGGTGCGTGGGCGGCCCCTCTATCGCGTCACGTGTCCTGGGGTGGTCGCTCACGACTGTTCGATTGCGATCGGGAATCTCTGCACCCATGGCAATTACCGTTGGTACCAATGCCACAAGAATCCAGTCACGATGCTTGCGGTGTGTGCGAACGCCAGCGACAACATTGGTTCTTGGGGGGCCGCTCTGGAAGACTTACCGCGCTGTGATCGCGATGCGGTCAATGAATCTATCGAAACCGAGCCGGCCCGGCAAACTGCCCTCTGCAGCGTGGAGAACTTGATGCTACTCCGAGCCTACCGCGGGACGAACGTCCGCGTGGAAAGACAGCGCCTTCCAGACCTCGATGGGCGTCCTCATGAACGAAGGTCTTGGGCTCGAGGTTGGTCGCCATGGTCCGGACCGTCGCTCGGCCATTCTTGAGCACGTAAGGCGCAAGCAGCTCGGTCCCGTGCGCCTCGACCATGGGCTTGAGGAACGGGAGTTTTTCTAGCACCAGGGCGTGTGTCTCCGCATCCTTTTGCAGGGCGAAGCGCCCGCGAATCCGGACTTGCAAACGATCCGCGGGACTGAAGAAGCACAACTCCACGGCCGTGTTGGCCTCGATCTGCTTGTACAGATCCTTTGTCACGCCCGTGTTGAACAGGATGCAGCGCTCGTCTGCGCGCAAGATCATGACCATGCGGACGCGCGGCTCGCCGGCCTCGATCGTCGCCAAGGCACAGTAGGGGTTGGCACGAACGAAGTCCATGATCTCGACGGTATTCATCGGTTCGCTCTCCCAGGTGACTGCGCCACACCTTATGCCGTCATGGCCCATGCGACAAGTGCCGCGCTGGTTCGCTTGGACGCTCCACGTCTGCCGCCAGCAGGCGTTCGAGCAGCGTGGTCAGATCAGCGGCCATTCTCTCCGGTCATCTCGGCGACGCCGTTACGAAGCAGCTCGATGCTGCGGATCATACGGTCGTTGTGCCGCAGCCTTTCTCGCGGGCTGAGCGCCAGCATCTCGTCGATCAGGCTCTCATCAACCGCGGACTGGGACGTCCGACTGGTGCGAGAAGGCAAGCGTGCTCTTCCTGGTCGCCGCACGCATGATCCGCGATGACGGACGTCCCGCGCGCACGCATGCGTTCGACACGGGCGCGGCCTGGGTGAGCTTGGCTCTCGAGGCCCACCTGCTCGGGCTCGTGGCTCACGGCATGGAAGGCTTCGACTACGAGCGGGCCGCCCAGGTGATTGGATTGCCCGCCGACCACGCCGTCCAGTGCATGGTGGCGGTTGGGCGGCCGGGACGCCGCGAGGACCTCCCCGAGCCCTACCGCGACCGCGAACAACCGAGCGACCGGCGCGCGACGGCCTCCTTCGCCTTCGAAGCCCGCTTTCCTGCGTAGGTCACCGGGCGGCCTTCGCCGACTGCCAGATGCCGCTGCAGGGTGGCGCAGCATTGGCGGGCAGCAGGGCCGTCCACGCTTTGGTGCTGAGGATGGAGGCGAAGCGGGCCTGCATGGCGGTGAGAAAGACGCGGTGGAGATCCTCGCCGGTGGCTCGGCCCGCGGAGTTGGCGTAGGCAGGTGAGCCGGTTGCGTCGGAGAGGACTTCGACCTTGAAGCCGGCGTGGCTGGCGTGGCGGGCGGTCGCGTCGACACAGTTGTGGGTCATGTAGCCCACCAGGGTCACAGTGTCGACGTTGCGTTGAATGAGCCACGCCCCAAGCTCCGTTCGTGCAAGACAGCTAGGCAAAGGCTTGCTCACGAGGAGGTCGCGTGGGCGCGCCGCCACGGCGGGATGCAGGGCAGCGCCGTGCGTGCCTTTGGCGAAGATAGGGGCGCCTTCGGGCAAGACGCTCTCCACCACGACGACGGCGACGCCGGCGGCGCGGGCGGCATCCATGGCCCGGCCAATGTTGTTCAGCGACAGCGCGGGATCCGGGTAGGCGATGGGAAGGTTCCCGTCGAAGTAGTCGTTTTGGACATCGATGACGACGAGGGCGCGTTTCATGCGCGAACGTATATACCCAAAGACCACGCTCCCGCATAGGCCCCAGGCAGGCCGCGACCGTCCTGCGTGTTCTCGCCAGGACCCTCAAACGGTGGCAAGAGCCGCCCCGGCGTGCCCCCGCGTGCCCACGACGATGCTCACGTGGACGCGCAAAGGAACGACTATCGTCGCTGGTTGAGCGAAGCAGGACTTGGCGATGTGGGATTTTCCCCGGGCATTGGCATGCCGTCGACGCTCGTGACCGCCGAGAAGCGCGCGTAGGTGGGTCAGCCCGGAACCTACGACGACTGGGTGTTCAGGCAGTCGCCGAGTGATTTCGGGGGAGCTGCCGCAGTCAACGCGCGAAGCGGCTGAGATCCTAAAATCCGTCGGCGACGCGCACGGAAATGCGACCGCCGCTTCTTTGAAGTTGGGCAAGCCCCTTGGCCACATCGCGCACCGGGATCGTCGTTGCCAGCGGTACCTCAAGGCCCTCGCCAAGCCATCCTGCGAGAAGGCCGAGGTCGGCGGGGCGCGATTTCACGTTGACGAAATGAACCCGGCTGCGCGTAAAGAGGCTGACCAGCTTGTCGGTTACAAACCCGAGCGAAGGCAAGGTGGTCACGAAGGCGCCTCCAGGCTTGAGCGTCCCCCGCCACTTGCTCCAGCGGTAGGAGGCCGCGGCATCGAAGACGACATCGAATTGCCCGCGCATGTCTCCCGGCAGGTCGCGCTGGGTTCGGTCGAGGACCTCGCCTGCGCCGAGTCGCCGGGCGTGTTCGAGTCCGATGCCGGAGCCCACTGCCGTCACCGATGCATGGAGCTTCTGCGCGATGCCGACGCTGATCGATCCGACCCCGCCCGAAACCCCGGTCACCAAGACCTGCCCACCGCTTGCCGGCAGCCGTCCCAGATCGCGCAGGGCCTGGATCGCCGTAAGCCCGGTGGTGGCGGACGCCGCCGCGATCTCGTGCGAGACGCCTTGCGGTTTCACCGCGATTTCGTCGCATTTCGCGATGACGGCTTCCGCGAAAGCGCCACGCTTGCTCCAGGGACCGTAGGGTAGAAATCCGAATACGTCGTCGCCCATCGCAATTCCGGCGACATCGGGCCCGACCGCCTCGACGGTGCCCGAGAAGTCATAGCCAACGATGAGGGGGCGGTTGCGGCCGTGAAGAAATTTCATCTTGCCGAGCAAGACCTTGTAATCCGCCGGATTGAGCGCAGACGCGACCACGCGAACGCGAACCTCGCCGCGCCCAGGTATCGGCAAAGGCGCGTCTATTTGCTTGAGGTGTTCGAGCGGGCCGTACTCGGAAGCCGCCATGGCTTTCATAGTCGGAGTATACCGTGGCTACAGTTTCTTGACGTCTTCCAGTACCCTGGTTGCCGCCACGGCTCTGATCCCGGGCGCCAGCAGGAATGTGCTCGTGCCTGCGTGAATGACATCCAAGGAATCGATCCCGAGGTCGGTCATGGCGATGCGCATGGATTTGGTAACGGTTGGCGTGCTCGTGCGTTTGATTTCGAAAGCGCGCCGCGTGTCCCCGCGCACCACGAGGAGATCCATCTCGGCGCCCTGGTGAGTCGCCCAGAAGTGGCACTCGTCGGCAGTCGCGCCGAGGTGGCGCGCGATCTGTTCCAGCATGAATCCCTCCCACGAGGCGCCGATCTTGGGATGCCCTTCCAGCGCGGCGCGATCGCGAATGCCGAGGAGCGCGTGCAGAATTCCGCTGTCGGCCAAGTAGACCTTGGGCGTCTTGACCTGCCGCTTGGCCAGATTCTCCGACCAGGGGCGAAGCTGCCGCACCATGAACGTCCCGGTCAGCGCATCGAGGTAGCGTTTCACGGTCGGCTCGGAGAGCGCGAAGGCGCGCGCAAGCTCGGCCCCGTTCCAGATCTGACCATGGTAGTGCGCCAGCATGGTCCAAAACCGCCCGAGAGTAGCAGGAGGTAGATCGAAACCGAGCGCGCGCAAATCCCGCTCGATGAAGGTGGCTACGAACTCTTCGCGCCAGACCACGCTCGCGGCCTCGCTCCGGGACAGGTACGAGCGGGGAAAGCCACCCCGCTGCCACAGTCGCGGCAGGTGCCTGGCCCCGCCCTCCGCGAGAGCGAAGCCGCCCAGCTCGTGGTAGGCGATGCGGCCCGCCAGCGTCTCCGAGGACTGGCGCAGGAGATCGCGTGTTGCACTGCCCAGGATCAGAAAGCGGGCCGGACGCCGAGGACGATCGGCCAGCACGCGCAGCACCGGAAACAGATCCGGGCGCCGCTGGACCTCGTCGATGATGACGAGCCCGCGCAGACCCTCGAGGGCGAGGAGCGGATCGGCGAGCCGGCCGAGATCCGCCGGATTCTCCAGGTCGAAGCGGGTGACCTCTTTTCCGCCTTGGTCGGCAAGCCGTCCCGCCAGCCAGGTCTTGCCCACCTGTCGCGCGCCGACGAGCTCGACGACCGGAAAGGTGCGAAAGAGCCAGCGCAGCCTATCGATATGCTCCGCGCGATCGATCATGGCCGGACAATAGTACCATGAAAAAATATTGTTACGAGTTAGTTTTTCATGGACAACGAGCGCGCTTTGCCAGCCATAGCGACCGCCACGACGGCGATTCCGATGTTTTCGAGTAACCTCCTCATAGCGATTGCGCGCATGTCTGATCAAGTACCGCATGGTGGTGATGACCGCCTACGGCACTGGCCTCCCGACGCTCACTAAATCGACGGCTGAGGAAGATGATAGAGGCGGATAGAACTGCCAACTATCGCTACCGGGGCGTATTTCCTTAGCCAGCCAAAGGGATTGGGCGGGATCTGGGCGTCCGAACAGGTCTTGCCCCCAGTCCAGATCGGAGTCGAGCAGGATCCTGGCTGGGTCCGCGCCCGCCAGGGCGTTGAAATATCCCAGTTCCTTCGACCGAGAGGCGACCGCGATACCGGTCTGCGTGCAGACAAGCGCAATTACGATGGCTCCGGCCAAAGCCTGTTTCAGGCCGCGCCACCGGGAGAGAGCTTGTTCAGCCCCGTGAGCCATGGCCACGGCCAGCAGGGGCAGGATCACGAAGACATGTCGAATCCCCAGGTTCACATGACTGCGCAGCGACCCGAGAAGGATGCCGAGCGCGGCCAGGGCCAGGGCTTGCGCCAGCCAGAGGGCTGGCCGTCGGCGTATGAGAGACGGCGAGCTTAGCAACAAAAGAGCGAGAAACGGCAAGGGTGTCTTCACCAGCAGGGCGACGGGATAAAAGGCCACAAAGCCGTGCTCGGAGTTTTTACCCAAGAGATAGGCTTCGTGTCCGACGACATCATGTGCCGCCAGGAAGCGAGGGCCATGAAACAGCTCGGGCATGGAAGGGTGGTGCGCAGAAGAAGGCCGGCGAGCCCGGTACGCTCTTCAACTGGCGGCAGGATATGCAGCCAGTCCTTGACGTCAGGTGCGAGGCTGTCCATGCGACCCACTGAAAATCGATAACCGGCCCAGGTCACCACAAGCCCCACGACGGTCACCATGGCGACTTGGCCGACCAGGGAAGTCCAACCAAGCGGGCGATCATGGATGACTGGGCGGACCGGTTGCTTGGCGATCCAGCGCGCGACGAAAAAGGCGACAACGGTGACCGGAAAGAACAGCAGCAGGGAAAACTTGGTGAGCAAGCCCAGGCCCAGGGCTACGCCGAGAGCCAGAGCTCGGGGACAGCTCGGCACCTCGAACCAACGCCACAAGGTGAAAGTCGCAAGCAGGAACATTCCCGCGAAGGCCACGTCGGTCGTGGCCAGCGCCCCATGGGCGATAAAAGCCGGGAAGGTGCTGATGAGCCCGACCGCGACCAGGCCCGCGAAAGGGCGCCGCCGGCCATCGGCCAGCGCCCACACCGAAAGCAGCGCGATGAGGAAGAAGGGCAGGGTGCCAAGCCGCGCCCGGGTGAGATTCTGCTCGAACCCCGCCCCGGCGTAGAGCAAGTCGGTCCCCACCTCCCAGCTCCGATCCCATTCGTGGGTTTTGGGCTCCCACTGCTCCCGTGGGGGCAGGCGCATGCCGTGCAGGAAGGGCAGGGCGGCGATGGCCAGACGGGCGAGTGGCGGATTCTCGGTCCACATGGTGTAGGTGCCGAATTGCCACCACTCGAGCCCAGCCGCCAGATGGTTGCTTTCGTCGAAAGTCCCCGAGAGCGAGCGGCGATTGCCGCCAAGACAGGCCATTCCGATCAGCGCCACGACAACCGTGGCCGCATACAGGGCGAAACGCATGCGCCGAGAGTGGCCGTGGGGCGCTTCCATGGGTGCGAAGGAGCTTCGCGGATTTCCCCCATTCGGCCAAGCAAAATGACGGGCCACCGCACTACCGCTTGTTTCGTTGCTTCTCCACAACCGTCGCCTTGACCAGCTTCTTGATCAGCGGCTTCGTGCTGGTCGCCCCGGCCTTCACCTCGATCAGCTGCCCACCAAGTCGCACCACAAAGCGAATCCCAATGCGCCTTCATGAACTGCTTCCACGTGCGAGACTTCTCCCGCTCCGGCGGCGGCTCGATGCCAGCCTCGGCCAGGATGTTCGCGACCGTGGTACGGCTGATTTCGATGCCGAGTACGGCCTCGTCTAACGTCGGAGCTGTCGTACTTCCTCGCGGCGAGCTGGCGGAACCAGGCCAAAGTGGTGGCCGGCCTCACGGCATCGAGCTTCTCCCGAAGGATGCGCCTTTCTTCCTCGACATAGTCGAGCTTGCGTTGCAGCCGATCGTTGATCGCGGTGCCGATCATCACGATGATGAATTGCAACGTCATGGGCAGCATCAGGGGCCGGATTGCTCGCGCGTGGCAGCCCTTTCCAAGCTCCTTATGACGCGAATTCATGGGAGAATCTCGGCGACGGCTTTTTGGACAGGACGGGGGTCGCAGCAGCGACAGCGACGGGAGAATTTCAATCGGTAGTGCGTAGAATCGGTTACGCCCCTGTCGTCCCGCAGTAGTGCCCTCGCAATGAACGCCATTTTCCGCAGGCGATTGAAGACGGTCTTGCGCGTGATGCCGAGAACTTCTGCGATCTCGACCTGCGACATTCCCTCAACGTAATGCATGATCGCCACCTGTGCGCCGTCTTCTCCGCAGCGTGCTAGCAGGGCAAGAATGAATTCGCGATCCGCGAATCCCGAGCATCGGGCATAGGGAGCGTACATCGCCAATGCCGCCACAGCGCGCATCTCCATCTTCTGCTTGCTCAAAATGTTGAGACAAACGTTGGTTGAGGTGCGATACAAGTAGCGAAGCGCTCCCTTCTCGCATGTCACGACAATACCTCTCGCCATGACTCGCACGAACGTCTCCTGTGTGGCGTCCCGTGCGCCCGCCGAGGATTGCAAGAATCTGCAGCAATGGCTGTAGATGGACGGAAAATAGTTCGCGTACAGGTCGGTGAGTGTTGTCTCGTCGACTCGGGCCGCCGGCCCCCTTGCCTTCTTGCCTTCCACCCCGTCGGCTCGGCCAACCTTGCCGCTAAGAGAAAGAGCTGATTGCCGAACGAGCTCCATGCCCGACATCTCCCCGGTTTGGCGAAAAACGGTCTTCTCGTTTCGCGACCAGGGCGCATTGTTGGTGTCCAATCTGCCTACCTGGCCGCTGTGTAACATCGTCTTCATCGAAAGAGCAGCAAGCCGTGTGCCACCCCAAAGACAGGCGAGGAACAGCGCCCGTCCCGCGCCCGGTTCCAGCGTTCGCGCAAGCACGACGGGTCACGTCACCGGCTGCTGGGGATCCCCTGACAACAGCTCACTCCCTCCTGGGCGCTTCAAGAGGAGTCGACGGAGACTTGCCGCGCCGGCATCGTCGTGAGATCGCGGCGAATTACTACTCGCAGTTCACAAAGTAGAGGTCATCGATCCAGATGTAGAACGACACTTGCGCAGGATCGCCAGCGCAGTTGGCATAGGGATCGGTTGCGCAGCTCGGCAGCTCGACCTCGAAGTTCAGCTCGTAAACATTCGCGCGGTCGAGCGCACCAGAGACGGAGCGATAGCCCCAGCTTGGCGCCTGATGCAGATCGGAGAAGTCGACCCGGTACTGCGTGAAGGCGTCGGTGAGCATGATGTCCTTCCCAAACCCGTTGTAGCAGTTCCCCGCGTCGGCACTGGGATCTCCGGAATTGCATTGACCTCCGCGCGGATCCGTCTGTCTGTCGTTGATCTGAACGCGGATGGCCTGCCTTCCGCTCGCTGCAGCCTTGGCCCAAAAGGCGAGGCCGCAGTAGGCTCCGAGGTCTACTGCGACACCGCTGAAGTCCCTCGCCGATCCCTGTCTGCAGGCTGACCCATCGACGGCGGAGCCGGCGTCGATGCCGGTATCGGGCATGTCGGCGAAATCGAAACCGATGTTTGCACCCCAGAGACCAGCGAGAGGTTGTGTGTTGGGGTTGGTGCCCAGGAATAGGGCGTAGTGGCTGACGACGTGGGGCATGGTCTCATAGTCCGAGACTCGCACATAGTCGGTCCATTGGGTACGGTCGTTATTGAAGAAGTACGGCTCGGGGACAATGCGGTCCTCCTGCGTGCAGTCGGTTGAGCTTGACCAGATGCCCGGAAGCGTGCCCGGGAATGTCCAGTCGATACGTCCGGTTTGGCTCTCCATGTCGTCAATCTTGGTGTAGCCCGGGAGCGCGCCTTGACTGTCCGCCTTTCCGCAGGAGACAGAAGCAGCAGCGAGCAAAGACGCGGCGAACAGATGCGACTTTCTGGAGTCTTTGCCGAGCATGGTTTCCCTCCACTATTGGAAGTAGATGTCGTCAAGGTGCAGGAGGAAGCTGCCCGTGTCTCCGAGAGAAAGTCCCGCATTGACGCTGAAGTGTATGCCGTCGACGTGTTCAAGACACGCTATCGTGGTGATTCCTACCCAAGGAGAGGAGAACTGAGACAGCGTGAGGACAAACGTATTCCAACCGCTCGTCTGCCAATTCTGAATCGGGTAATGCACGTAAAGGTCGCTTGGCGACGAGCCTTCCCCGACATAAGCAAGGGAGCAGTGAAGCTCCACGTAGAAGGGAGCATCCGTCGGAAGTGGGTGATTGCCTTGGTCGAACTTGGCACTGAATACGATCTCGTTCATGGGCGACAAGTCTTCCGGAACGTCGGCCTGCGTGTACAGTTGCGCACCGGCAGACTTCTGGCTTCCCTCTTCTGCAACGGTGGCCTCCAGATAGATCGAGTATGGGGCGCTTTGATAGGTAGCATGATCATAGCCGCATTCGCAATTCTGCTTCGTGTTGGGGTTGAATTCTCCGCAGCGCCACTGGTCGAAATGGCGATCGGCGGGGAGAACACCGTCGTCGAAGTTGTCGATGAGCAGGGGTGCCGGATCGCCGTGAACGTCGAAACAACCTGTGGCGGAGACCAACGCCAAGAACGGCGCGAAGCGCGAGATGGTCATCACCAGAAGCCCCTCAAGGCGGCCGACACCGATGCGCCTCCGCTCCAAGCGAGGGAAACCGTCGGGGATCTACGCGCCGACGCTGCGTCGAGAACATACAGTGTACCTCCGGCGGCGACCATCACACCGCCAGCGATGGCGAGGCCCAGGATGGCGTGGTTCGCGGTGGTGAGCGAATCGGCCATGCGGTGTTGGTCCGCGATGCGCGTCTCGTAGTCTGGTGAAGCGGGGGGCAGGTTCTGCAATGCAGCCTCGCCGGCCTGCCACCGACGGTATTCGCTCCTGTTCCACAGATAGACGCCGAGGGCGCCTCCGCCGAGTGCCACGCCGACGCCGCCCAAGATATAGGGCAAAGCCATTCGCAAGCCGCTGCGGGCAGGGACCGGCTTGGCGACCTCGATGATAGGAGTCGTGTCTGGTTTTTGCGGGCAGGCATTGTGGCTCTGCCCTGGGCCAGGTGCGACGGATTTTGCCGCGGTCGCGCCGTCGTCGAGGATGGCCGTGACCTTGTGCGTTCCGGCCGTGACCCGAAGCGGCTCCGGGAGGGGCGTGGGGCCAACCTTGCGGCCATCGACGCTGATGACGGCGCCGGAGGGAACTGTGGTCAGGTCCAGCTCGACCAGGAGAGAGTCGAGCCGCTTGATTTGGTCTTCGACCGGTCGGCGCTTTTCGGGCGGCACCTGGTCCTGGCCCTCCTGCAGGTAGCGCGATAGCGTGGCGGCTGCCTCCACGGGCCGACCAAGTGCGATCTGAACCTGGCCGATGTTGTACAGGACGGCGAAGTTCGGGCATGCGGCGTAGGCATCGTTGAAAGCTTGCAGTGCGCGAAGGTGGTCGCCCCGATCGAACAGCTCAAGACCACGCTGATAGAGCACTCTCGCTTCATCAGCACAGGGGCCGTCGGTGTCTGCCCGTGCCGTGCCCAGGTTGAGCATCAGGAGGGCAACGACGAGATAGGAGCCGATGCGCACGGACCCTCGCAGCTGCATGCCGCGTGCCAGCGTCCAAAGCAGGGATTCCATGTCCAAGTCACCGTTCATGGTTTCGCATAGGGATTTCCTCGGTCAATCGCCGGCAACGGCATCGAGAGCTCTGTTGGTCGTGGGGTGGGTGTTTGCTCCGCCGGAGCACGCTGGGATGACGTCTCGTTCGGGCGTTTGTGCGGACGTCCGTTCGGACGTTCGCTCGGACGTCCGTCTGCGTGCAGGCGCTTCGCGGTCGAAGGCTTGACCGATGTTTGCCTGTCCAGGCCTGAAGGCGCGACCCAAGGCGGAGCAGCGTCAGGAAGTGGTGGAGCTAGCGCATTGGCCATCGCTGGACGCAACGCTGCCCGAGCGTCTGCTGAAAAGGCTTCGGTACGCGTCGGCTGCGGCGCGATCATCGGCTTGGGCGCCGTCCTCGTCTTGTGACTCGTGATCGTGGCGGCGGCTACTCCAGCAAGAAGGACGGCAGCAGTTGCCAGCAGAGCACCCCGCCTCCAGCTGCGCGCTCGACCGGCGTCGGCGACCGCGACCTTGGCCAGGGTCGAGTCCGCCGAAGGCTCCTTCTCTTCGCCGGCCTGCGAGTTGATGGGCTTTCCACCGTGCAGGTCGGGCCACACCCGGCGCTTGGCGAAGGGCACCAGCTCCAGCGCCAGTGCCTTCGCGGATTGGGGTCGTGCGTCCGGGTCGGTCGCCAGAGCCCGGTCCACCGTCCCGACGAGTGCGCCAGGCAGGCCAGGGGCCGCGACTGCGATGGAAACCGGGGTGCGCGTGGAGATATGGTGCAGGATCGCATTGGGCGAATCCCCGGGATGCGGCAACTGGCCCGACAGCATCTCGAAGAGAATGGTGCCCAGTGCATAGACGTCGGATCGGGGATCGAGCGTCCTCTCGCCACGCGCATGCTCGGGTGACATGTACGCGGGCGTCCCCATCACTGTACCGGCATCGGTGGTGGCGTGGTCGTATCGCATGGGCACCAGCTTGGCGATGCCGAAGTCGAGGATCTTGAGCAGGTCGGTGCCATCTTCGCGTCGGCAAATGAACAGATTCTTTGGCTTGAGATCGCGATGGACGATGCCAGCCACGTGCGCCGCCTCAGCCCCGTGGCAGGCCTGTACGCAGAGATCGGCCGCCCGTTCGAGCGGCAGGCGACCTTCGCGCTCCAACAGCGATGTGAGATCTTCTCCGACCAGGTACTCCATCACGATGAAGGGCGAGCCATCGGCAGCAATGCCGAAGTCGACAGCAGAAGCGATGTGGTCGCTTTCCAGGGCTCCGGCGGCCTCGGCTTCGCGATGGAATCGACCCAGGAACTCGCGCCGATGCGCGTAGTCAGGCCGCAAGAACTTCACCGCGAATCGTCGTTTCACGATCTCGTGCTGCGCTTCATAGACGACCCCCATGCCTCCCTCGGCAAGAAGGCGCGAGATTCGATACTTGCCGCCGACCATTTCTCCGATTCGAGTCGAGGCCTGGCTGGCCATGGCTTGTCCTTCGGGCTCACGCGACGGCTGAGTCGCCTGCTTGGTGTCCTCCTGACCGGTGCTGACCGTCAATCGGCTCCTTCTTCGCCGGCCCGTGCCAGCCCTGTCCACAAGCTCATCGTGGCGAAAATTCTCTCACGAAATTCGACAGATGAGCAGCTTGATTCAAGGGCAGAGAGGGCGGCGAGTCGCTATTGCCCGCCGGTCAGCAAGGCGAAGATCGGAGCGACCGTGACAGCCAGGTAGGCGCCGAAGAGTCCTGGGAGCATCCAGGTCGCAGCGATCAGGATGATGAAGCCGTAGCGGGCGATGGAACGGTAGGCGTTGCGTGCGCTATCCGACAGGAACCACTGAACGGCCGACTAGAGAACCCTGAGGATCCAGCACTTGAGGTGGCCGGTTTCCGGAACCCCGACCAACTCGGGGTGATCGCGTCCCGCACCCATGCGAGCCAGGATCTGCACGACGCGCCCGCTGCCCGCGCTCGCCTCGCCGACCAGGCCGTCGAATTGTTCGCGCGAGATTCGCCCCGAGCACGAGCACGCCACCACCAGGCCCTCGGGAGCCGCCAGGCGCAGCCCGCGCAGGACGATCTCGCGATAGGCGCGCTCGGCGGCGCGGTCGCCGCTCTTGCGCTTGGCCAGGGCTGGTGGATCCAGCACCACGACGTCGAATCGCTCGCCCTCCGCCTCCAGCGTGCGCAGGAGATCGAACGCATTGTCCTGTCGGACGGTCAGATTGGGCAAATCGTTGCCGGCCGCGTTCGCGCGGGCGCGCGCGACGGCTTGCGCGTCCTCGTCGGTGGCCAGGACCGGTCCGCCCTTGCGCGCGAGGGCGAGCGCGAATCCTCCGTGGTAGGTGAAGGCGTCGAGGCAGCGCGCGCCCTTTGGGGCGAGACCGGCCACCAGCGCGTGGTTGTCGGCCTGATCGAGAAAGCCGCCGGTCTTGCTGTCGGCGAGCAGGTCGGCGGTCAGGCGGTTGCGGCCGAGCCGGTAGGTGATTTCGGAGGTTCCCGTGCCGCACAGGATCTCTCGGTTGCGCGGCAGGCCCTCGAAGTCGCGCGCGGATCCGTCGTCGCGGGCGATCACCAGGCGAACCCCGAGCAGCTTCTGCACGATGGCGGCAATCTCCGATCGATGCGCGTTCATGGCCACCGAGGTCGTCTGCATGACGGCGGCGTCGGCGTACACATCGATGAACAGGCCGGGCAGGGCGTCGCTCTCACCGTGGATCACGCGAAAGGCATCGCGATCGAGGCCCAGGCCGGCGCGGCGCGCGCGCGCGCGTTCGAGGCGAGCTTCGACGAGATCGATCAGGTCGGGCAGCCCTTCACCGCGCCCCTGTCCCGGCTTGGCGGGGACAAGAGGAAATAGGCGATCGAGAATGCGCAACGCCACCGGCGATTCCGCCGACCAGGTCGCGACGGCCAGCGGCCGGTTGCGCTCGTCGACCACGTGCACCACGGCCGGGCCGTCCGTGCGTGCATCGTGCGCCGGTCCGGCGATCACATCCTGGCGGTAGATCCAGGGGTGGCCCCTCATCAGACGCGCTCGTCCACGCGGGGCAATTTTTGCGGTGGGGAGGGCCGGGCCGGCGGAGCGCACGCTCGCCAGCATAGGTCGTTCCGGTCCACGGTCCAAGAAGACGCGTGCCTGGCCGAGCCCGCCGTCGCCTTTTGACGTGTTTTGGAAATCTGAAGCCGCGGTGGTGCGCCGATTCCGTGGCACAATGCTCGTGCCATGGGCCTTCATCGCCATCTCGAACGGACGTTCTTGTTGCTCGCCATCGCGGGGGTGCTGGGCGCCGGCTGCGCGCGGCCCTACGCCGGGCCGAAGACCTTGGCCGCGCTGGGCGCCGGACTTCTGGCCGCGGGCGGCACGACCTGGATCGTGGGCGATCGCGGAAATCACAATCAGGTGGCCGTCGCTGGCATGGCGACCACCGCGCTGGGCGCCGTCGCGGTATTCGCGGCCGGCGGCTGGCTGGCGGTCGGCGTGGCCTGCACCGAGGATCCCGATTGCCCGCGCACGGAAGAATGTCGCGAGATCCCTGCCCCGCCGGGCGGGTTCCCCTACCACCAGTGCATGCCCCGCCAGGGGCCGTAGCGCCGGATCGAACGGAGGATTCTTCGCCGGCGCGGTTGACAGCCGGGCAGCCAGCTTCCATCCTGCCTGGCCATGCGCCCCGATGGACGAAAGCCCGACGAGTTGCGGCCGATCCGGATTACCCCGGACTATAACCGGTACGCCGAAGGTTCCGTGCTGGTCGAGTTCGGCGAGACCAGGCTCATCTGCACCGCCAGCGTCGAGCGCAAGGTGCCGCCCTTTCTGGAGGGGCAGGGCAAGGGCTGGATCACCGCCGAGTACGCCATGCTCCCGCGCGCGACGCACACGCGCTCGGGCCGCAATCCGGGCGGGCGCGGGCAGGAGATCCAGCGCCTCATCGGCCGAGCCTTGCGCGCGGCCATCGCCACCAAGCACCTCGGCGAGCGGCAGATCACGGTCGACTGCGACGTCATCCAAGCCGACGGCGGCACGCGCACGGCGGCCATCACCGGCGGTTGGGTAGCGCTGGCGCTCGCCGTGCGCCGCCTGGTGCGCAAGGAGAACCTCGGCAAGGATCCCCTGCGCCGGGCGGTGTGCGCCGTCTCCACCGGTATCGTCGCGGGCGAAGCGCGTCTGGATCTGGCGTATGCCGAGGATTCCTCCGCGGACGTCGACTTCAATTTCGTCCTCACCGACGGTGGCAATTTCGTGGAGATCCAGGGCACGGCCGAAGGGGAGCCGTTCTCGCCCGACGACTACCAGCGCTTGGTGGCCCTGGCGCAAAAGGGCGCGCAGGAACTGTTCGCGCACCAGAAGCGCGCGCTCGCCGAGGCCAAGCAGCCGTGAAGCTCGTGGTCGCGACCCGCAACCGGCACAAGGTGCGCGAGATTGCGGTGCTGCTGGCCGAGACGGGATTGGAAATCGAGGCCGTCACCATCGACCAGGTGGCGCCCGACGCCGCGTTGATCGAGGACGAAGACAGCTTCGAGGGCAATGCGCTGGCCAAGGCCCGCCAGGCCAGCCTGGCCTGTGCCATGCCCGCCGTGGCCGACGATTCGGGCATCGAAGTGGATGCTCTCGGCGGCGCGCCCGGCGTACGTTCGGCGCGCTGGGCAGGCGAGCCGTGCGACGACGGCCGCAACAACCAGAAGATGCTGCGCGAGATGGCGCTGGTGCCGGCCGAGAAGCGCACCGCTCGCTATCGCTGCGCCGCCGCGTTCGTGGACGTGCGGCGGAACTTGGAGATCGTCCGCTCGGGCGCCTGCGAAGGCGTTCTCCTGACCGAGGCGCGCGGCACCGGGGGGTTCGGTTACGATCCCCTGTTCCTGGTCCCATCGCTCGGCCGAACCATGGCCGAGATCGACCTAGCCGAGAAGAACCGCCTTTCCCACCGCGCCTCCGCCTTTCGCGCCCTGGCCCAGGCTCTGCGTGCCCTGCCGCCGAAAAAGTGACAGCCCAAGCAAGGCCGCCGAGCAAACGCGCGAGGTTCTGCTAGTATCTGCGCCCTCTCGCCGGTCTCCGGCGGGATCCGGGGCGTAGCGCAGTTGGTAGCGCGCCTGCTTTGGGAGCAGGATGTCGTCGGTTCAAATCCGGCCGCCCCGACCAGTTCAAGTCTGCCGGACGACAGCGGGTGGCTCTCGCGCCTCCAACATCGCGCGAGAGCCATTCCCGTACCTCCCGATCAGTGCAAGCTTGGGTTGGCGTTCTGCGCTAGCTGCAGCGCCTGCGCCGCGAACCAGTCCCCGGCCGCCGGGTCCACCATGCCCCACAGCGGATCGAAGTGGTTTTCCGCGTCGCCGCTGAGCCCCCAAGGATTGTACGCGGTGAAGTCCCACGCGCGCGCCCCTCCGGCGATATCGCAGCTACCGTCGGATTCCCCGGGGACCTTCACCCAGAGATAGGCATCCAGGAGCGCAACGCCGGTCTTGGCCGAAGGAGGTAGCCCAGCGCCTGCGCCGAAGGGATTGCACCAATTGCCGGAATTGAGTCCGCCGATGACGGCGGCGGACTGATTGTAAGGCGCGAGAGCGTAGGGTGCCGTATCGAGCGGTCCTTGCCCGTTGCGGCTGGTATCGATGACGAAATGGGTCGTCGCCACCACGCTGCCCATGTACGACTGAATTCCCGCGGTCACCGTTGCCGCATAGTCCGGGCTGTAGTTGACCTGGGTGTAATTCGTGGCTGGATCGTACTGGCTTGGCAGCCAATCGAAGTGGAAATTGCCGTCGAGGTCGAAGGCCCACGACGGTGCTCCCGAGGGCGCGGCGATGGCGTCCGACACCCACGTGCCGAACTGAATATTGTCGCTGGTCAGCTGGTAGTTCGATACGTTGAGGAAGAACCCTTGCGCTCGCGCCACGCCTGCCTTGGTCAGGCGATAGGCGGCCTCCCCCACGCCCAGCCAGGCGCTGTGCCCCGAATCAAGATAGACCGCCGCCTGGGGTGCGTGCTTCTCGATGCTGTCGACGGCATAGTTGATCTGCGCGTAGCGTTCCGCGGGGCTCGCCCCGGGTGCGGGGACGGTATTGCCGGAAGAATCCGTCACGGTGGGTTGGCACCAATCCGCCGAGCCATTGATCGTCGTGTTGTAGGGAATGATACCGAGACCATCCGGCTCGAGAATGACGACCGCCTTGTCCTTGCCGATGCCTTTCGCGAAGCCATCGATCCACGCTTCGTACGCGGCCGTGTCGGTCGCACCGCCGGACGAGTACTGCGAACAATCCCGGTAAGGGACGTTGTAGGCAACCAGGACGGGCACGCGATGTGCGCAGTCGGCATCCCTCATAGTTTTGTGGACGGTCTTGGTCACTTCGGACGGCGTCCCCCCCGTGAACCAGACCGCATGGGGCGTGTCGATCAAGGCCGTCAACTTGCGTGCGTCGTTGCGATCCCTGGCCTTCAGCAGCGCCCGCACCTGCGCCAACGCTGCATCGTCCGGATCGGGTGCGTAGAATTCGGTTCGTTTGTCGAGGTTGCGGCTCGTGTTTTGGTGCAGCGTCTGGGCCCGCCTAGCCGTTGTTCCCAGGTCGCTCGTCCCTGGCATCTCGCTGTCGCATCCGAATGTCCCGAGCGAAAGGCCGAGGACGATCATTCCTGTCATGGCTTGTATTCTCATTGTTATGTCCTTTCTGTCATTGCGTTTGAACGGCGAGCACCCATGCCACGTGACCGAATCACGATTGATGAGGAGTGCAGACGGTGACGAAACAGCTGAATCTTCGTCTGCCCTCTCCGCGACCGAGCCACGGAGCAGTGGTGACTCATCTCACCTGACTACAACCTGACCACAGCAATAGCCGGGCCAGAATGGGGATTGAACTTTCAAGAAGGCTCCCGGGGGCCGCCTGCCTATTTAGCTGAATTCGCGTGGTTCCGCAAGCCGTGGCCTCGTCGTGGACGTCCACTCGACGTCCGGCCGACGTCCACCGGCAGCCAAGTTATGACGAACGCCCGAGAATCTGCCAGCGGCGGGATGTAAACTCTTTGTAACATCTTTGGCAATTCTCAATGGTCCCGCGGCACCCAGATGCTTTCAATAGAAGGCGACGTTCTTTACTGTGAAGCTCGCCGAGCACCCTGGACCACCGCTTTGTGCGTTGAGCTGCCATTGCACGGTCAGGATCGTCGATGGATCGACCTCGGTGGCCGGGCTGCCGCTAGCCATGGAGGTGAACGGAACCTTGAACGTCGTGATAGCGGATTGGCCGGCGTCCAGAGCCGAAGGTGGCGTCACCACCGCCATCGGTGGGTAGCAATTCGAGTCGCTGGCGAAAGGACAACTGCCGAGGCCCGGTGCGTCGGTCGAGGTCGAGTCGCCGCTGAAGTTGGCACCGAGCGCCAAGGTACATCCGCCGAGGTCTCCCGAGAAATCGAACTGCACGCCGGTGAAGGTCGATGCGTCGATGCAGGTTGTGCCGTTAAAGAAGAGCCCCGCGCCCATCCAATTTTGGCTGACCGGTGGAACGAAGCTACCCGCGATCGCAATGCCGTTTCCGTCGGGCGTCACCGAGGCGATAGGTGCGGTCTGTCCATTCGAGCCGTAGGTGTAGGATTGCCATTGGTAGGGTGGGGAGCCAAATAGTAGGGTGTTTCCTGAGGTCGTACCCGTGGTCGTAATCGCTGGGCTCGAAAGCACGACCTTCGGGCAGACGAAAGAAGCATCGGCGGAGCAGGCGTTGGTCAACTGAGGAAGGCCACCATCGCTCGCGGCGCTCGCGCCTTGCGCGAGCGGGACGGGCCCCTGACCGGCCTGGTGCTGCTCTTCGCTGTAGGTCCACGCCAGGGTGGCACCGTTGTCCGGGATCTCCACCGCCGAGATCGACAACCCAGGCACGGTGTAGGTGGCCGGCGACGGTGCCGTGGTCAACCCGGTCACTTGGAAGGCCAGTGGAGCGGAAATCGCGCTCCAGTTGACGACGATGATGTCGGTCGCGCTGTCGGCCTGGTTGCGACTGGCGTAGGCACGGATATTCGTCGGTGACTGTGCGATTTCCAGGAGCGTTGGGCCGAAGTGATCGGCATAGAGCTGATAGGCGTAGTATTCCGGACTGGGCGTGTGCAGAGGGGGCGGCCCCACCAACCCGAACGCCCACAGGTCGTTGTCGCCGATGTCCCAAATCGCCGAGGTCCAGAGATCGTTTTGAATCGCGGTTCCTAGCCCATCCGCCAACCACAGCGCGGAGCCGATGGTGCGCGGTGATGCGCCGAGCTGGCAGGCGGTCGCATCGTAGACGATGTTCATTTCCGTGAGCCCAAGCGGCTTGTCGCCGTAACCGACGGCCTGCATGAGCGCTCGAACCGACGCGAGGGTGTTGGCGAACATGGTCGCATCGCCCGTTGCGGCCTCGATCGTGGCTTGTTTGGCGTTGAACGGATAGCGATGGATGGAGACGATGTCGAAGAGATCGCCGCAGCCCTGAAGAATCGGAGTCAACCAATCGTTGCCGGGGATGTAGTGCCAGGACAGATCGGGGCCGACGATCTTTATCGTCTCATCGACTGCCTTCATGGCGGTCACATAGGCCCGCGCCGAAGCGCAGTAATCTGAGGGCTGGTAGCCTGGGATGGCGGGTTTCGCAGAGTCGGTCAGCGAGCCTTGCGTCGCGTACAGGTCGGGCTCGTTGCCGATGGAAAAGTACTTAATGCGATAGCCCTTGGTGACGTTGGCATAGCTCACCATGGCGGCCGCGGTCGACGCGGTCGCTGGGTTGCCGTCGATGTCCGCGAGCAGGGGCACCTGGATGAGGGGCTCGGCGCCGATGGCACGCGCGTACGCCACGGCCTTGTCGAATTGAGCGTCGTCGAAGGGATCGGCCATGTTCGCGTCGTTGTTGTACCCGCCGACGCGCATGATGGCCGGCCGGAGCGGCGCGATGGCGGCTTCGGTCCCGCTGACGTCATCCTCGTAGCTCGGCATCCAGTTCCAGTAATTCACCGACAAAGTGGTCGTGCGCGGCCTGCGGGTGGCGGCGGATACGACGACGGTGCCGGTGGTCGGTTGGACAGCGATGTCGGAGTCCCCGCCGTCGCCGCTCGCGAGTGGCTGGCTTGAGCAGGCCGCGACCTCGGTGAGAAGCAAGAGTCGATACACGAGCGAAATGGTTCGTGCAAGGGTGTCCGGCGCTCGGCTTTGATTTCTATCGAAGTCTGGCTCCGTCATGTCCAATTCCTCCTGTAGCCCCTAGAAGCAATAGCCGTACCAACCAGGGTCTCGGTTTGGCGCTCACTTGTTGACGAAGTACAGATCGTCGATCCAGAAGTCGAAGGTTAGATTCGGCGGCTCTCCTGCGCAAACTGATGGATATGGACAGTTACCGCCGGGGTTCTCTACCTGGAACGACATAGAATAGACTTTCTCCAGGTCGAGCGTGTCGGGGGTGGGGTGGTAGCTCCAACCTATGTCTCGCCTCAGCTGGGAAAAATCCACGGTGAATTGTGTGAAGGTGCTGGTGAGGTCCACAGGAAACCGGGACCAGCTGTTACAACCTAAGGTGCTGGTGGGGTCTGGAACGCAGGAACCGCCACGTGGATCGGACTGATTGTCAACGATGGCCAGATAGACTCGCACGGTACCCGCGCCTGGGCTGGCCATACCCCAGAAGGAGACACCCTTGTATGCGGTAAGATCGACTGTCACGGCTGGAGTGTCCAGCTTGTACTGATAGAAAGGAATGCATGTACTTGCGGACACACCGGCGTCATAAGGCGCCTGGGTCCGGTCTGCAAAATCGAACGCAATGCCCGCACCGAATTGGTTGACCAGCGGCGAGGTGGTCCGCAGGCGCGCGGCGGTTGTGCTGGTGATCCCTGGGAAGGTCTGGTACGGCGACGGCACCGGCTCATACGACCACACGCCACCGGCATAGACAGGCACCGGCAGGAGACGGTCGCACTGTGTTTCGGTGTACGACGTCCAAGCTCCGGGATTGCCTGCCGGTGGTGTCCACTCGATCAGTCCGCTGGTGCCTTCCATGTCGTCGATCTTCGTATAATTGGCGTCTGTTGCCCCGCCCGCGGAGCACGCCGTGATTCCGAACACAAGGAAGACTGCGAGTGCAAGCGCCTCGCTCTGAGCCGAGCTAGCGCAGGTCATGGGCAATTTGCAACCGTCATTCGCCTGAAGGGTCGCTCTCCACACGTGGCACGTCACGAGACTACTCCAGATAGACATCGTCAAGGTGAATGACCCCGTACCCAGATTGGCCATCCTTGAGTTGGCCATTGACCTCGAAATTGACGCTGTCGATCACTGCAAGACACGCTTGGATTCCGCTAGCGAAGCGGTTCGTCTGCCATTCGGGCTGGGTGAACTTCGACAATGCCAACGAATAGGTCGACCAGCTACCTGTGGCCACGATCTGTTGCTCGACTTGGAAGTACTCCCCTGCCTGTTTAGGACTTTCCGCCATGACCGAGTCGCAGTCGAGGGCTACGTAGGCAAAGCTGGCTGAAGGAAGGTTCCCGAAATCGACTCTCATGCTGAAAACGAGATTCCGGTAGCCATTGAAGTCGACCATTGGGTCGGTGGTTGTGGCCAAGCCGGCCCCACCGAACTCCGGTAGTCCATTGGGTGGGTCGTGCAGCGTGAATGCGGCAAACAGTCCGTAACCGCTCGCGTCACCAGGTCTCTCCAGGTCACAATTCACGCTTTGAGCGGGATCTTGCCCAATGTTCGGATTGTACGTGTAGCAATGCCATTGGCCAAACAGAGGAGTAGCTTTGGGCAGCGGGTCGCCATCCTCGAAGTCGTCGATAACGAATCGGCCACTCCCGGGATCGACTTGGTGCACATCAAAGCAGGCCTGTAGGGCGAGCGCGGGCAGGAGAAATGCGATTCTGCGCGCTCCTGCCGCGGCATTCGCGAGTAGGAGCCGTTGAGGTCTCGTTACCATGGTGCGCTCCAGGAAATGCTCGCCGAGGAGCGGCCCTGCCAGGCGTATCCCATGCTGACGCCGGTAGCTGCCTTGCTTGATGAGGGCTCTGCTTCCGTCGCGCCACGCAGCCGGTCGCGGACCCAGAATGTGACACCTCCAGCCAGCAACAGTCCGCTGGCGATGGAAAGACCCACGATGACGTGGTTTGTCCGCGTGAGCGAGTCGGCGAGCTGGTTGTTCGCGATCTGACGACCATGGAAGTCGATCGCGCCCTTGTCTTGCTGAAGGGCCGCGTTGTTGTTCTGCCAGTCGCTGTAGCGCCCACGATTCCAGAGGTACACGCCAAGCGCCGCGCCACCAAGCACCGCACCTACGCCGGCGACGGAATAGCCCACGATGGCCATCGTGCGTCGTCGACGTCGTGTGTCGGGCTCGCGTCGTTGCTCGAGCATCGCAGCCGGCGAAGCCTTCGCGTTCGTCGTGGGCGTGGACTGGCCGAGCACGCCTGCATTGGGAAGGACGGGATGCAGCGGTTGAGCCTCGGCGACTTTCGCCGCTCCCTCGTGGGCAGCGGGCATCTCCAGGTTCAATACCTGACGGTCGCCCGGCGCGAGAGTGACGGTTCGATTGATTGCGGCCATTCCTTCCATGGTGGCGGAGACCTTGTGGGTTCCGGTTGCTAGCCGAATTGGCTGGTAGAGCGGCGCGCGACCGACCTCGCGTCCATCGACGGTGATCAGGGCTCCAGATTGGTCGGCGGTGATGGTGAGCTCGGCGAAAAGCGACTCAAGAAGTGCGATTTGAGACTGCACCGCCTGGCGCCGGGCCGGCGGAACCTGCTCCTGACCGTCGCGCAGGTACTTGGAGAGGCTTTGTATCGCTTCCGCGGGACGGCCGAGTGCGAATTCGGCCTGACCGATGTTGTAGAGGACGGCAAAATTGGGGCTCACCTCGTAAGCCTCGGTGAACTCTTGCAAGGCGCCTTCGTAGTCGGCCTGGCCGGCCAGTTCGAGTCCCCGGGCGAAGTGTTGCCTTGCAACCTCGCGTGCATCTTCGGATGGCTGCTCGGCAGTTGACTGCTCGGCCGCTCTCGCTGGAATCGTCCAGCCGAGCACGAGGAGCAGGATCATCGGAATCCGCGACATACGCACCAGTTGGAAGTAGTGAGCACGTCCCATGCCACCTCAGTTTCCATAAGGATTCTGCGTGTCGAAAGTCACGCCCCGCGGGGAGCGCGCTTCGGTGACACCCAGGGGTGGAACGGCAACCGAAGGTTTGGGCGCCGGGTCCTGGGACGCTCTCGGACGTCCGGCGTGACGTCCAAGCGGACGTCCGGTGTGATTCCGTGCGAGCTTCGGATGAACAGCCACCTCGGATGCCCGATCGGCGACCGTTGTTGACGCCCGACCGCTCGCATTGCGATCCTTGCCTTCACTGCTTTCCTGCGGTGGCGAAGGCGCTGGCGAAGCCAAGGAATGAGCTGGTGGAGGTTCTGGAAGTTGGACTCGTTTGGGCAAGGCGCGACGGCTCTCGGAATCGGGAGCCGTCGCAGTCACGTTCGAGTGGTGGGAGCTTCTCGCTGCCATCGTCATCGCGATGGCGACCGTCGCGACCAGTCCGGCGGTGACTGCGACGATCGTTCGCGGTCGCCGACGCTTCCGTGGTGGCCGACCCGATGCGGGGATGGTGGCGGCGGCGAAATCGGCCGACTGCCAACCTGGTGCTGGGGACACGTCGACCACGACGGGAATAGGGTCGGTGCTCTTCGGCGGGGGCCACACCTCGCGTTTCGCGAACGGCGCCAGCTCGAGCCCCAAGGCTTGCACGGAGGCGTGGCGTTGGCTCCGATCGCACGACAGCGCGCGCTCGACCGCGTCCACCAGCGGTGCAGGCAGATCGGGCTGAATGGAAAGCAAGGATAGGGCGGGTTGCGTGGCGATATGGTGCAAGACCGCATTGTGCGAATCGCCCGGATGGGGCGGCTTGCCCGAGAGCATTTCGAACAAGATCGCCGCCAGTCCGTACACGTCGGTCCGATGATCGATGCTCTTGTCGCCCCGCGCTTGTTCGGGTGACATGTACGCCGGGGTTCCGAGGATGGTTCCCGTGCGCGTGGCCGCGTTGTTGAGCTCGACCTGTTCCAGCTTGGCGATGCCAAAGTCGAGCACCTTGACCAGATCGGTCCCGTCCTCGCGCCGGCACAGGAACAGGTTCTCCGGCTTGAGATCGCGGTGGACGATACCGGCGGCATGGGCCGCCTCCATCCCGCGACAAGCCTGCATGCAAATATCGACGGCCCGCCAAACCGGAAGGCACCCTTCGCGCGCCAACAAGGAACCCAGGCTCTCACCCACCAAGTGCTCCATGACGATGTACGGAGTGCCATCGGCAAGAATGCCGAAGTCGATGGCCGCCGCGATGTTTTCGCTTTCCAGCGCCCCGGCGGCCTGGGCCTCGCGATGAAACCTGGTCAGGAGATCGCGGCGGTCGGTGAGATCGGGGCGCAGGAACTTGACGGCAAAGCGTCGCTTGACCACGGCGTGCTGGGCTTCATAGACCACACCCATTCCGCCTTCCGCTATGACCCGGAGGATGCGGTACTTTTCCCCCACGAGATCGCCGACTCGGCCGGTCTGCGACTTGGCACTCACCGCCCGGCCTCCTTGCGCTCTTGCCCGCGCAACCCCTCGAGATCGACAGCTTGACCCTCCATCAAGCGGTAGGCACGCTGGCGCGAGATCCCCAACATCACCGCCGCGCGGGCGACATTGCCACCCGAGGCGCGCAAGGCCGCGACCAGCGCCGGAAGCTCCACGGGTTCGACCGGCTCCGCTTTGACGGCTGCCCCTGGCGGGCCTGGAGGAGGCCGCGACGTTTCGGCCGCCGCCGCTCGGGTTGGCGAAGGGTCGCCGATTCGCGCGGGTAGGTGGGATGCTTTCCACGTCGATTCGCCGCCATGCAAGACCATGAGCCGGCGAACGAGCAGCAGGAGCTCCCGGACATTGAAAGGCCAGTCGTGCAGGCACAGACGCTCGATGAAATCGGCTTCGACCGACGGTACCGTGCCCTGTCCCAGCTCGGTCAGGAAATGGGAAAACAGCGGCGACACATCCTCGCGCCGGCTGCGCAAGGGCGGCAAATGCGCGGTCACACCATCAAGCCGCGCCAGTAGATCGGGTCGGAAGTGCCCCTGGCGCGAAGCCTCCAGCAACGACTGCTGCCCCGCGACCACGACGCGGACATCGATCGGGATCGGGCGGGTCTCGCCCAGGGGCTGGACTTCGTGCTCTTCGAGAACGCGCAGCAGTTTTGCTTGCAACGGAAGGGGCAGTTCCGTCACCTCGTCGAGCAACAAGGTTCCGCTCTCGGCGCTGCGGAAGAACCCCTGACTCGGCTTGTCTGCGCCGGTGAAGGCACCGCGCCGGTAGCCGAACAATTCGCCTTCGGCGAGCGCCTCGGGCAACGCCGCACAATTGACCGCGACGAGCGGTCCCGAGCGCCCGCTCCACTTGTGTAGGCTGCGGGCAACTACCTCTTTGCCGGTTCCCGTCTCGCCTTCGAGGATGATGGGGAGATCGCTCGAAGCAGCGCGCCGCAACGGCGCCAACACCGACTGCAGCGTCGCGCCCCCGAATAGGCCAGGCGCGATCTCTTTCCATTCTCCGGCGGCCTCGGTCACCACGCCCAGCCAGCCGCCTAGACGGACCACATCCCCTCGCCGAAGATGCGCCGCGGGAACTTGCTGTCCGTTGACGCGAACTCCGTTGCGGCTGCCTAGATCGACAATTTCGACGCCGATGCCACTGGCTTCTCTTCGCAGAGCAGCGTGGCGGCGTGAAACGTCGTTTCCAGGGAGGTGAACCGCACATCCTTCATCGCGTCCGATGACCAGCTCTCCCTCATCCGCCAAATACAAACCGACCGCGGGTTGGGAGGGTTGCGGGAACATCCAGGCGAGCACCAAATCCGACGAATTGACCGCGCTCGGCGAACTTGCGCTGGTCGTCGCCACCGTCGTATTGCCCGCACCTGATCCCATACCGGTCCCTAATTTAGCTCACGGGAATGAACGCTCCAGGAATAGACCCATCTGCGCAATGCTGACATTCCGTACGCCACCGCGCCAGCCGGACCCAACACCCGTTCGCAGGTGACATGGCGGCACGCCGGAGCAACCGGTACCTGGCGTGGCTGGGCTGGTGGTACGATGGTCCGCATGGCGCGGCTCGGATTGATGGGTTTGATGGGTCTGCTGGCGCTGGTGGCGGCGTGCGGAGCAGCGAGCGATTCGTCGGGAACCGGCGGAGCTGGCGCGCCGGGCGCCGCCGGGGGAAGCGACGGGATGGGCGGCGTGCTTGCGGCAGGGGGCGCGACGGCGACCGGCGGTATCCATGCCACGGGCGGGGCGACCGGGAGCGGTGGGGCGGGTGGCCACTACACGACGTTGAACGTCGACCTCTGCGCGGGTCTGGTGACGGACAAGGAGCCGCATCCGATGACGGCACTCGACAAGCCGGCGCTGGACGCCACGGTGGTCGATCCTCAGTTTGGCACCACCATCCGTCGCATCAGCGCCGTTCCCGGCGCCAATCAGGCCATCGTTCCCATGTACTCGACGATCTCGGCGTGGAACGCGGACGAATCGCTCCTGATTCTGTACCAGATCGGCTCGGGCCATCAGCTGTACGACGGCAAGAGCTACCAACCCCTGCACACGCTCGCCATCAACCCGGTCGACGTCGAGCAGGTCTACTGGGACACCTCGGACCCGGACCTCTTGTACTACGTCGACGGGCAGGCATTCATTCGCTACCACGTCGGCACGGGGACGAAGGACAAGGTGCACGACTTTTCCGGTCTGTGTGGCTCCAACCAACCCGGCAATGGCGGCGATCCGATGTTCACCTCCTGGGATTCGCATCGACTCGGGCTGGTCTGCGGACAGAAGATGTTCGTCTACGACAGCGCGACCGACACGGTGATGGGGCCGATTGCGCCCAGCGGAACCCCACCCGCCCAGGTCGCGCCGAGCGGAACCCTGGCTTACCTGGAGGCGGGCATGGGCCAGATCCTCAGCGTGCCCGGACTGCAGCTGGTCCGTTCCCTGACGCTGCAAGCGCCGGACAATCACGCCTCGCTCGGGCAACTGGCCAATGGCGACGACACATGGAACGGCGCGGTCTACGACGACGGCAACGACGACGCCAAGAGCAACGTGGGCATCTTGGTGACCTGGGATCTCGTCACCGGCACCGGCGGCGCCGTCATCGGGCCGAAGACGGGCTATCCCTATCCGCCCGACGGTCACATCTCGGCCATGGCCTACCGGCAGCCGGGCTGGGTATTCGTCTCGACCGTCTGGGTGGGCGGCTTCGACGGCACCGGCACGCCACCAACGCCGGGGCTCCTCGATCTCGAAAACCTCATCGCCAACACCAACACCGGCGTCGTGTGCCGCATCGGTCGCCATCGGAGCTGGGGCAAGACCAACACGACCCTCACCACGCTCGACAGCTACTGGGCCGAGCCTCACACCGTCCCCTCCCCCAGCGGCACGCGCGCCCTGTTCGCCAGCGATTGGGGGAACGGCAACAACGTCGACAGCTACGTGGTGGAGCTGCCGAGCTACACGCCCTGAGCCCACGGGCGAATTCCTGGGTCATCGATGGTTGCGGCCATGTCACGGACGATCGCGATTGCCCAGTTGTTCTTGGCTGCCATGTCGCCTCAGGCGCATGCCGGTGATGCCGGCCCCAAGGTCAGCGAGGGCGTGCTCGCCGGCGTCAAGTTCATCGAGACCGTGACCGCGGGCGAGCAAGCGCCGAGTCGCCTGCCCTTGATCATCGCGCTGCATCCGCAAGGTGACCCGCCGGTAGACTTCCTGTCGTTCTTCGGCGGGCTCAAGGCGAAGGTCAGAATCATCCTGCCAGCAGCCGACGAGGGAAACGGGCTGTGGAGCTGGTATCGAGGCAACTCGACCGATGCCGGTGCCCCCGGGCCGAGGCGCGCGGCTAAACGGCTGAGACCCTTTCTCGCCCAGGTGCTCGCGAATCGCCCCATCGCGGGGAAGCCGATCGTCGTCGGATACTCCCAGGGCGCTATCATGGCGCTGACCCTGGCCATCACCGAGCCCAGAAGGCTCGGCACCGTGGTTGCCATCTCCGGACGGCTGCCGCCTGCAATGTTTCCGGAGGCGCGCGGCGCGGCTCCCGGTCCGGCCGTGGAGGCCTTTCACGGCAAGCTCGACCGTGTCGTTCCCTATGCCGCTTGCCGCAAGTCCATCGCCACGCTCAAATCCGCAGGGTTCGCCACGAATCTGACCATCTACGAGGATAGCGGGCACGAGATCGCAAAGGAAGAGGCCCGCCAAGCCCTCGCAGCTATCGATCGGGCTGCCGAAGCCGCTGCGGCCAAGCCATGAACTGGCACGGGCGGCGCGGCGAGCGGTTGTGAAAGGCCACCAGGGGGACCCGATCATGCTGCTAGATTCCCGCCGTGCCTTTCGTGGCGGACCTCCATATCCATTCCTACCTGTCGCGGGCGACCAGCCGCGCGCTCGATCTGGAACACATCCACGCGTGGGCGCAGCGCAAGGGCATCGCGGTGGTCGCGACCGGCGATTTTACCCACCCGCGCTGGTTCGCGGAATTGCGCGACAAACTGGTGCCGGCGGGTGGCGGGCTCTACCGCTTGCGCGACGATCTGGCGGCTGTGGTCGACCAGGGCGTGCAGGCGGCCGCTCGTGCGCCGGTGCGCTTCCTCCTGTCGGTCGAGATCAGCAGCATCTACAAGCGCGGGGATCGGGTGCGCAAGGTGCACAATTTGCTCTACGCGCCCGACTTCGAAACCGCGGCGCGCATCGCCTCGCGCTTGGCCCGCATCGGAAACATCGAATCCGACGGACGCCCCATCCTGGGACTCGATTCGCGCGACCTGCTCGAGATCACCCTGGAGTCCTCACCCGATGCGTTCTTGATTCCGGCGCATGTGTGGACGCCGTGGTTCTCCGCCTTGGGCGAAAGATCCGGGTTCGATTCTCTCGACGAATGTTTCGGCGATCTGGCCGGCCACATCTTCGCGGCGGAGACTGGTTTGTCGTCGGATCCGGCGATGAACTGGCGCCTGTCCGCGCTCGACCGTGTCAGCCTGGTGTCGAGCTCGGACGCGCACTCGCCGGAGAAACTCGGACGCGAGGCCAACCGCTTCGACTGCGAGCTGTCGTACTTCGCCATGCGCGACGCCCTGCGCGCGCGCAGCCCCAAGTTTCTCGGCACCATCGAATTCTTCCCCGAGGAAGGCAAGTACCACCACGAAGGCCATCGCGCCTGCGCCGTGAATCTGCCGCCCGACCAGGCCGCGGCCGTCGGCCACGTCTGCCCGAGCTGTGGCAAGCCGCTCACCGGCGGCGTGGCCAGCCGGGTCACCGCACTCGCGGATCGGCCCGAGGGCTTTCGCCCCGAGGGCGCCAAGCCCTTCACCAGCCTGGTTCCGCTGGTCGAGATCCTGGGCGAAATCCTCGGCGTGGGAGCCGCCTCGGGGCGCGTGCGCAACTGCTACGACAAGCTGCTGGCCGGCGCGGGCAGCGAGCTCGCGCTGCTGACGGAATGGCCCGTGGAGGACGCCGAACGCGAGGGACCGCCTCTGCTCGGCGAGGCCTTGCGGCGCATGCGCGCGGGCGAGGTGAAACGGATTGCCGGTTTCGACGGCGAGTACGGGATCGTGCGTGTCTTCGATGCGGAGGAACGCAAGCGCTTGCTGGCGCAAACGCATTTCGCCTTCGCCGCCGCGGCGCCGAAGGGCAGGGCGGCGAAAGAGATCTTGCCGGCGTCGCCCGGGCAGAAAGCGATCACAGATGTGCCGGGCGCCGAAGTCGGCGACGACGCCGACCAGCATGCCGCCATTGCGCACGCCCGTGGCCCGCTGCTCGTCGTGGCTGGCCCCGGCGCGGGTAAGACGCGCACTCTGGTAGCGCGCATCGCCCGCCTGATCGCGGAGGACGGCGTGGCCCCCGCGACCATCACCGCCATCACCTTCACCCGCAAAGCCGCGGGCGAGCTGCGCGAGCGACTTCTAGCCGCGGTCGGCTCCCGCGCCGAGGCGGTCTTGGCGGTGACCTTCCATGCCTTCGGCCTGTCGCTGCTGCGCGCACACGCGGCGGCGGCCGGCTTGCCGGCGGAATTCCACCTGCTCGACGAGGCTGGACGGCACGCGCTGGTCAAGCGGGTCGCGGGGCAAGCTGGCTTCGAAGGCGACACCGGCAGGCTCGCGAACGCCATCTCGCGCGCCAAGGCCGACGGGAACGAGGTGGATCTTCCCCAAGAGGTCGCCAAAGTTTTCGCGGGCTATGAAAAAGCATTGGCGGAGGTCGGCGCGGTCGACTTCGACGATTTGGTTGCACGCGCCCTACGCTTGCTGGAACGAGACGCGGTGGCGCTGGTCGCCGCGCGCGCACGGTGCCAGCACTTGCTTGTCGACGAATACCAAGACATCAACCACGGCCAATACCGCCTCGTGCGCTTGCTTTGGCCAGGCGATGGGACGGGCAGTTTGTGCGCGGTCGGGGATCCCGATCAGGCCATCTACGGCTTTCGCGGCTCGGACCCCGCGTACTTCGCCCGCTTCGGCGAAGACTACCCGGCGAGTCCCACGGTCACGCTGGCGCGCAATTACCGATCCACCGCGCCCATCGTGCGCTTGGCTGCGGCGGTGATCGACAAGACGACTTCGCGCCGAGCCCGACGGGCGATCGTGCCGCGCGTCCCCGGCCCAGAGGTCGTCCGTCACACCGTCGCCGACGACCGTGCCGAGGCGGATCTGATCGCCGCCGAGATCGAATACGCGGTGGGCGGCACCAGCATGGTGTCCGCGAGCGTGGCGCGCGCGGCCGACGGCGAGATGGGGAACTTGGCCTTTCACGACATCGCGGTGCTGACGCGCCTTTCGGCCCAGGCCGACGTCATCGAGGAGGCGCTCGGGCACGCCTCGATTCCCTGTCAGCGCGCTGGCGACGAGGTGCTGACGGCCCGGCCGCACGTCGCCGACCTGTTGTCACGCCTGCGGCGCGCCGTCGAGCGAGACGGTACCATCCCGCTCGCCGACGCCATCGCCAGGCTCGATCCCGAGGCCGCCATCGATCCGCGGCGCCAACGCGCGGTCGAGCTTCTGTGTACGCTTGCCTTGCCCTTCGCCAGCGACCTCGACGCCTTCCTCGAAGCCATCGCGATCTGGCGCGACGCCGATCTGGCCCAGGCACCGCAGAAGGTCTCGCTGCTGACCTTGCACGCGGCCAAGGGGCTGGAGTTTCCCCTGGTCTTCATCGCGGGATGCGAGGACGGCATCCTGCCCTTGCGCCTGCCCTGGCTGCCGCCTGCCGACCTCGAGGAAGAACGGCGGTTGCTCTACGTCGGCATGACCCGCGCCAAGCAGAGACTGGTTCTGGTGTCCGCCCGGCGGCGCAGTCTCCTCGGCCGCACGGTCGACGGCCGCGCCTGTCCCTTCCTCGACGACCTGCCGCCGGGCTTGCTGCTCGACCAGCACGCGGCGGCGCGCCGCCGCCGGCCGCGCCAATTGTCGCTTCTCTAGTTAGGGGAAGGCGGCCGGTTCAAAGAGCCGCTGATGTCTGCACGGTCCGTGATAAAATCGGCCGCACTTCGGGTGAAAGCATGACCAGACGGTTTTCGGCCTTGATGGTTTACGGGCTTGGCGCCGCAATGATCGTCGTCGGTTGCAGCAGCGGTCCGAAGGGCCCGGGGACCGGGGAGGACAGCGGCGCCTCCCAGGCGGACAGCGCAGGACCGGACAGCACGCAAGCGGACAGCGCGCAAACGGACAGCGCGCGATCGGACAGCGCAGCCGACGGGCTGGGCACCGCCGATGCGGCAAGCGACCGATCCCCCGGCGCCGAACCAAGCCCTGACCTGCGACCGGACCAGTCCAGGGATGTCCGCCGGGATACGTCATCCGCCGACAGCACCAACCCGACGACGGATACGCAGTCCTCGCCGGATGCAGGCACGGTTGCGGACACGGGAGGGGGACCAGGCTCGGTGCAGTTGATGGGCCGCTTCGACGTCACCGATTCTGCGCGTCCTGGATTCGGCTGGTCGGGCAGCGCCATGATCGCCCGCTTCCAGGGCACCGGGGCCACGCTGCGCATCGACGGTAGTCCCAATCAGTTCGCGGTCCTGGTCGATGGTGCCATGTCGCCGGTGCTGAAGGTGGCGAGCGGCACGACCCAGTACGCGCTGGCATCCGGGTTGGCGTCGGGCTCGCACGACCTGGTGGTGTGGAAGCGGACCGAGGGCAACCAGGGCGAGAACCGTTTCCTCGGTATCGACGTAGCCGGCGGACAATTGTTGGCTCCGTCGGCGGCCCCCGATCGCCGCATCGAAATCTACGGCGACTCGATCACCGCCGGCTACGGTTTGGATGGCCAAGGTCCGAACTGCTCGTTCAGCCAAGACACCGAGGACCACTACCTGACCTACGGGGCCCTGACCGCGCGCGCCCTGAACACCGAGCTGCACACCGTGGCCTGGTCGGGCATCGGCATGTACCGCAACTACGGGGAATCCTCGGCCTCGGCGGATGCCATGCCTGCGGTGTACGCGCGCACCTTGCCCACCCAAACTGACAGCGTCTGGTCTTTCGATAGCTGGCAGCCCGACGCGGTGGTCATCAACCTGGGCACCAACGACGCCTCGACCAACGGCGATCCCGGAACGCCCTTCCGAACCGCCTACCTCGATTTCGTGCGCACCCTGCGCCAGAAATACCCCTCGACCCAGTTCGTGCTGACCATCGGGCCCATGCTTTCGGGCGACAGCCTGGCCGCCATCAAGGGGCATCTCCAGGCCGTGATTCAGACCCGCCAGAGCGAGGGCGATTCCAAGTTGGCCTTCCTCGAATTCCCGGTGCAGACCGGCAGCGACGGCTACGGGTGCGACTGGCATCCCAACGCCGCGACCAACGCCCAGATGGCCACCTTGCTGACCGCCGAGCTGAAGACGCTTCTCGGTTGGTAGCTTCCGGCACCAGCGTCGGCACCCGGAGTCTACCTGCCGGGCTTGGACCCCGAGGGCTGTGAGCTCGAGGGCGAAGGCCGAGGAACATAGCAGGGTCGCCGGCAACGACGCCCCGCCCCCCTCGCCCTCCGGGAATTGGCGACCGACAGGCAATTAGTAGTCGCACCCAGCCATGACGGCGGAACCTGCGGGCAGGTCGGGGCAGGCTCGCAATCAATACACGACGCCTGCCGGGACCTTGCACGCGCTCGTGCAGTAGATGACGGCGCTCGCGGCGGTGGAAGGTGACCCGTCGCGATCCAAAGTCGCGCCGTTCTTGCTGCCCATGTCGCATTCCTCGCCGCGATCGGTATCGACGTGCCCGTCCCCGCAGAAGTGCGCCTTGGTGCAGCCTAAGGTGCAGCCGTCTTCGCCGTACTGCATGCCGTTATTCTTGCCGTTGTCGCATTCCTCGGTGCCGTTGACGGCACCGTCGCCACAGAACGGTCCCCACGTGCAGTTGGTGGTGCAGCCGCCGTACGCGCTGTCGCTGTTGTCCTTGCCGTTGTCGCATTCCTCGTCGGCGACCACGACGCCGTCGCCGCATGTGGGCGTACAGACAGTGGCCGCGGCATTGAACCCGGTAAGGGTCAGCTTGAACGTCGACGCGGTGGTGTGGCGCTCGGCGTGGAAGACGGCTACTTCGTAAACGTCGCCCGACTTCAGGTCTCCCAAACTGGCCGCGGTCGTTGCGTCGACCGTCACAGAGCCCGGCGTTGCCGAGTGCAGACCGCCCAGGTCGACGGCCAGCTTCCTGTTGATGAAGACCCAGAAATCGTCGTCGCCAACGAAGTCGAGCTTATAGCTCTTGGAGGCATCGTACTTGAACCAGTAGCGGACTTCGCTCGTGAAGCTGAAGTTGTGCAGGCGCCGGTTGCCGCCGGCGTCCACGTCCCAGGAAACCGCCGGATCGTATAGGGCGGGAATCTGCGCGCCGGTGAGCTCGGAAGCAGAAAAAGGATCGTCATCGATGGGAAAGAAGAGCGGATTGCCGTCGACGCCGGTCTTCCACTGTTCGCCGTTGGCCCCGTAGCGGTTGACGTAGGCGCCGCTGCTGATTTTCCACAGGGCCAACTTGCTGGCGTTGGCGTGGTTCACGTCCATGGTCGAGCGGTACCATTCTTTGAAGGTGTCTGCACTCTCGACGTCGACGCCTTGGTCGGTTGCCCCGGTGAAGACGGGCTTGCCCTCGCTGTCGAGCGTGTCCTTGACCATGCCGATGCACTTCTGATCGCCGTTGCCATCGGTGGCGCAGCCGACGTCGTCGCTCGGTTCGAAGTCGCTGGGGGTGTGCATCTTGAAATCGCGGAAGATGGCCGGCACGACCATCTTGTCGCCCAGCTCCGGCTGCTGGCAGGTCCAGCCGTCCTCGACGTTGCAGCTGTTCGAGCAGCCATCGCCGTTGGCGGCATTGCCATCGTCGCAGGCCTCGTTTAGCACGATGCCGTCGCCGCACTTCGAGCTGCAGGCGCCGGCCGAGCAATCCGGCTCGACCTGGCAGTCTTCCGAGCAACCGTCGAAGGGCATGGTGTTGCCGTCGTCGCAGCCTTCGGCGCCTTCCTTCTTGCCGTCACCGCAGGTGGTCTGGGAGCAAATACTGGGGCTGCTGTCGCACTTCCAGCCGATCTCGATCTTGCACGCGGTCGAGCAGCCGTCGCCGTTGGCGGCATTGCCGTCGTCGCATGCTTCCGTGTCGTTTCGAATGCCGTCGCCGCACTTGGGCGTGCAGGGTTTGCCGGGAACGCGACACTGCCAGCCCGACTCGACGTTCTGGCAGTCGGCGGAACAGCCATCGCCGCTTTTCGTGTTACCGTCGTCGCATGTTTCGTCGGAGGTAAGGAAGCCGTTACCGCAGACCGCGAGATTCTTGCAAGGTTGGCCGGCCTTCGGACAGTCGTAGTTGTTTTCGATTTGGCAGATCTTGTTGCAGCCGTCCCCGCTGGCCGTATTGCCGTCATCGCATTGTTCGGTGCCGTCGAGAATGCCGTTACCGCACGTGCTTTGCGAAGCGTCGGCACTGACGGCAGCGTCTGTCTGCGGGAGAATGAGCGACATTCCTCCGCCACCGCCGGTTGAAACGCCGGTGCTCTGGCCCGCGCTTCCGCCAGACCCGACGCCACCGCCCGTGCCGACGCCCACCGGACTTTCGACGGCCGGCGAGCATGCGAGGAGCGTCGCGCAAGCAACGAGCGCCAAGACAAGAAAGGGCCACGCAACGGTCACGCGGTGATGCGACGAACGGGGACCGAGATTCTTCATGGTACCTCACAAGTAGCCGCAGCCTTGGACAAGCGATCAACAACATTGGATACGCGCGCAGCCAGACGACGCTTTTCTCGAACTCTGCAATAATCTAGCGGTAGGTGCAATCGCCAAGATTGCTCGCCCAGCTGGTCAAGGCATCGGGCGCCGCTAAATCGCGATCCAGTCGGAGGCACTCCAGATTTCTTGCGCGTCACCTGTGACCACCAAGGGTAGCTGGCCGGCGAGATCGCCGGGGCTCGGCTGGAGATTCCCGTCGGCGTCGACGAACGCGCAGGCCGTGTAAGAACCCGCGGGCACGAACGGGATGGAGATCTCGCAGGCGCCGGCGGCCACGGTTGCCTCACCACTGCTGGTGGCGGTTGTACTGGCCCACGACCTGCAATCAGCGTCGCCGGCAAAGAGCGCAACCGACATGGGCTTGCCCTCGTAGGCCGCGTCGACGTCCATCATCTCGAGGGTCACGGTTCCCACCGCGCTCGTGCCACCATCGGGCTCGGTTGGGATGACGGGGTTCCGCATGATGCCGTCGTGGCGTTGGGCGAGCAGCCAGTCGAGCAGGCCGGGCTCGCTGCGCGCTTTCACGATGGCCGGGGAGTGGTCCAGGCCGTCGTAGAGGGTGAGCTTCACCAGGGTGCCACCGGCGTTCAAGATGGATTGATAGAATCGTCTCGATGTTTTCGGGGGGGTTGATGGTGTCGGCGGTGCCGTGGATGAGCCACAGCGGGGTTTCGGCCATCTGCTCGGCGCCCGTGTCGAGGGTGTAGCCGGCCGCGACGATGGCACCGGCGAAGCGGGTGGGGAATTCCACCAGCAGCTTGAGCACGCCTTCGCCGCCCATGGACTCGCCATAGAGGTACTGGCGCTTGCCGTCGAGCCCGAACTGCGCGATGACGCTGTCGAGGCCGGCCAGGGCGTCGATCATGGCGGGGCGCAGGTCGTCGTCGTAGGTCCCGCCCCAGGCCGAGCAGGTGGGGCTTTCGTCCGCGGGCCGGAACGGCAACAGCACGGCGCACGGCTCGACTTGGTTGAGCGCGGCGATGATCCACCAGTTCGGCGTGACCGGGTTGTTGGTGCAGCCGTGCAGGAACATGACGACCGGCAAAGGCGCGCCGGTCGGCGGCGGCAGGTAGAAACCGACGGGCTGGCCGTTATAGGTCCAGGTGAGAAAGCCGGTCTGCCCGGCATCCACGGGCAGCGGATAGGTGCCGGCGTCGGCATTCGCGCCGTTCGCGTCGTTCGGATTGTCCGATGAGCCGCTCGAACAACCGCCGAGACCGGCAAGCAACACGACGGAGCAAACGGCGAGTGAGCGGGCAAGAAGGGTCGCACGATGGTCCATGCCGCCACGAAAGCCACGGACCGGAATTCTTTCAAGCAGATTCCGCTTTGCGCGTGTCACAGGGAAACGGCCTGTGCGCGCGGCCACTAGGCCGTAATCGATTTGGTGCGGCCCTAATCGATTTGAGCCGTCACGCATGGTGCCGAGGAGGGTCTGGCGAGCGGGCTCGGCGGTCGTGAACGGGCGGTGCACCGGGCTACGGGAAGCCGGTAGGGCGGATTTGGGTGGAACGTGTGTGTAAGCTAGGTTGCCTTTGGCAGCGGCAGGGTAGGGTACGCCTGATGGCCGGGGCCGCGGGTCGGCCTCTGGTGCCGGCCCGCCCAAGCGGTCAAGTCTCGGGTGTGATCTGAACCACGTCCGCCACCTCGTCCGTCCTCAGGCGACCGAGGGCTCGGAAAACCGGCTGGCCGTCGGAGCCCGCGACGCATACACCGTCGAAGGCGCGACTGAGCGCGGCGCCAGCAGCCATGGGAATAGGTCGCGGGGAGCGCGTTCGCAATAGGTCGTAGTCGCTCCGCTCGGCTCAAGCTATCCTGTCATGCCGTGATCAACTTGGCGTTCGTGCTCCGCGCGTTGGTCCTGAGTCTGCTGCCCGCAACCGTGGGCTGCGCCACGCCGTACGCGTACACCTTCCATCTTGAAAACCAGGGTGCTCGCGCCGCGGAGAAGCCGCATGGAGGCGAGGCAATCGAGGATGCCGACGTGCGGGCGGAGATCCTTCTCGATCCGACCTCTGCGCGGGCCATTCTCTTCGACCTGACCAACAAGAGTGACCAAGTGCTTCAGGTCGAGTGGGCCCACATCACGATGAGGCGCTCCGACGGTACCGCAACTTCGCTGCGCCCGCAGGAAGATCTCGGTTGGATTCTGCCTGGGGCCACGACCAGCACGCGACTTGTTCCATTCGTGTTACCCCGCACTGGAGGCGAGGCCGCCAGCTACCAAGGTAACCACTTCGAGCTGGTGGTGCCGATGATTGTCCACAGAGAGTCGAGAGAGTACCGTTACTCCTTCGCCGTCACCGTCCGGGAGATCTAGGGATCTCGCATGCGGACATGGGTGCTGATTGGATTCCTGGTTTGCGGCTGCGGCGCGCATTTTCTCGTGCCCATGACCGCCGGCCAGTTGGCCCAGGTCGACTCCGGGCCGGGGCTTGTCGCCTATCTTGCCCAATCGGATGCGAGCCCGATCGTCTGCGACCTGCACGCGCGCGGCCCTCATATCCAAAGAATGAATCCCGACATCCGTTCCTCGCTCTTGAACGGATTGGTGGAAGGGAAGATCGAGCCAATCTTGTGGCGCCGCTGCGTCGATGTCCTGCTCAAGAGACTTCCGCGCGATGAGGTTCCGCCCTGGTTCGACGATGTAGGGCGCGCGTACCGGAAGATGTTGACCGACTCCGATCTCGAGAAGAGCCCTGCGCTCTCGGCGCGCCTGGCCACGCTCCACCGACTCTATCTCGAGCGTCCAGCCGGACTGGACGGCAACCCCCAAGTGCGCGAGCCATTGCTCGAAGAGCTGCGCGCGGCGCTCAGCAAGGGCAAGCTCGGCCCGGTCGCGTCCCACTTCGGCCAAGAGCTTGTCGCGACCATCGATGTCGAGAATGGCCGGTGGCAGGGGCGGGTGGTGGATACGGCCATGATGGACGCGCTCGCCGGGAGCGGCAACGAGATGACGCTCTCGCGCTTCGTCGAACGCCTGCCTTCCGCCGAGCTTCGGGAGCAGGCGCGGCGGAGGATCCTTCGTATTCACATCGCCCTTTCCCCCTTCCCAGAGGTGCGCGAGGGTGCGGCCGCGGTCGAAGAAACCATCCTCCGCGAGGGGCACAATCGCGTCGCGCTCAAGGACCACCCGCTGGTAAGCGCCACGTTTGACGGCAGCAAGACGCCGATCCGGGGTGTCCTGGTCCGCCAACGCGTGTGGGCCGGAACCGCGATGCTGCTGGGCTACGCCCAGGGCCGGTCCGACCTCTCCGTCCTCCCCGAGCTCTCGTTTCGCGGGGTCCTGTGGGCACAGCTTCAGTCGGTTTCGCGGCCTGTGAGCCTGTGCTCACACAAGAGAGAGCTGGATCCCAGCCCGTGTATCGCCGCAACCGACGTCTCTCTCGACAATCCATTCGCGTACCTCGACAAGGGAGGGGTCTTTCACTTCACCGACAACGTCGGCATGAGCCAAGTCACCGCATTGGCCAACAATGCCAACTTCCTGCTTCCGGTGAGGATAGGGGGACAGCCAGCCGTGTCGCTCGTGTGGGGACTCTTCTATGAGCGACCGGAAGATCTGGCCTTTGGCGGAACACGTCCGGGTGGTGCGGGACCGTACCTCCACGTTCGCGTGAATCGACCGACTGCGACCCACTTCGTCTTCACCGTGAACTCGCCGCAGGGCTCGTACTCGGCCGTCGTGGAGGCGGCGAACATCCATGATTTCCGCGTCGTCAGTCGCGGGGCGCAGGGATCCGATGGTAGGTCCGGCTCGTCGGGCAGCCCGGGCATGTCCGGCTCCGACTGCAGCGACGGCGGACGGGGCGGCGACGGTGGAGAGGGCGGGGACGGTGGGCCGGGTGGCGACGGGGGAGAGGTTGTTGTAGAGGTGGCGTGTGGCGGCGCCCCATGCCTCGATACGGTCACTCTCCTCCAGCAGATCATCTTCAGCGTGGGCGGACCGGGTGGCGTCGGCGGCGCCGGGGGCGCGGGCGGTCCGGGCGGATCGGGTGGCACGGGACGCTCTCCTTCCAGCCACATCGACTCGGACGGCAACACGGTCACGGACGATCCGGGGTGCAGTCCGGGGTCGAGCGGAAGCGCGGGTTCGGATGGGGCTTCCGGCTCCGCTGGCGCTCCTGGCCGCCCCGGAAGGATCACGTTCAGTGTCGTTCCGTGACAAAGCGCCGCGCTTCGACATCACGGCGGAAGCAACTACACTCCCCGTTGCCGATGTCGAGTAAACCGAAGACCATAGACGAGTACCTTGCACCCTTGAAGGGCAAGAAGCGGGCTGCGCTCGGCAAGCTCCGCCACACGATTCGATCGATTCTTCCCAAGGCCGAGGAGTGCATAAGCTACAGAATCCCGGCGTTCCGCCTCGACGGGGTCGTGGTCGCCGGATTCTGCGCGACGGCGAAGGGCTGTTCGTACTTCCCGTTCAGCGGGTCGACGTTGGGCGCCCTGGCCGATGAGCTTCGCGCGTACAGCCAAACCAAGTCCTCCCTTCATTTCCATCCCGACGAACCGCTACCGGCGACGCTCGTCCGCAAGTTGATCAAGGCACGCGTCGCCGAAACAAAGAGCCGCCAGTAGCTTGGGCGGTTCCGTGGCAATCCGGTAGCGAGACCATCTGCCTCTTTCGCACGGATGGGGGTATAGTCGGGCTCCCCAAATGCTCACGCTCGGAGGAACCATGTCCCATTCGTGGTCTTTTCGCTCTTTGTTGGCCGTGTTCGCCGCTGTCGCTTTCATTGGCGTTGCTGATTGCGGTGGCGGTTCCGACAAGACCTGCTCGGACGCCTGCAATAACCTCTTTGCCTGCGGAGCCAAGCTCGGGGTCGCACCCAGCACGCTGCTCGGCTCCAACTACGCAACCGTGGATACCTGCATAGCCAGGTGTACGAACGGAGGGTGCCCGAAGATCACGCAACTCGTGAACTGCAGCGCGGCCGTCTAGTGCAACACCCTAACCCAGGTCGAGACCGACGTGCAGGCGTGCTTCACGAACGCCGATTGTTCACCCTGATTGAAGCAAGCGTGCAGTCCGCCCCGTGCGCGCTCTTGGTGTACGACCGATTCCTCGCCCGTGAGCCCATTGCGTGGGGGTGCCCGGCTACTGAATCTCGCGTTCCCAGCTGAACGAGCCGAAGGCCGTGTCGCTGGTGGGGGCGTCCTGGTGCGGGTCGACGGTCAGGCGCAGCCACTCGAGCGGGAACGTGCTCCCGTATGGCCACCCTGCTGACCGCCGAGCTTAAGACGCTTCTCGGTTGGTAGCTTCCGGCACCGGCGTCGGCACCCAGAGTCTACCTGCCAGGCCCCTTGCGGAGCAGACGCCTCAACTTGGTTACGAGGCGCACAAGGAAGAAGAGTCCAAGGACCAGGAACACCGCGCCCACGATGGCGAGCACCCACCATCGCCTCGGGTCGCAATGCATGGTGGGATCCTCGAGGCAGATCGCGAGGGCCGCGCGGTCACCGTATTCGAGGAAATTCCGGTCGGCCAAACCGGAGTAGCCAAGGGCCGCGCCAAGCGCGGCGATGCCGAACGCGAGAAAGGACGTGATCTCGTAGGCAACGATCTTCTTGCGAGTTTGATATGAGCTCATGGCGCTCCCTGTCCCACCTTAGTACGGATCCGCCGGCGGTGAATGACATCCGCCAAGAGAGTCCGGTGGCAGCGCGTGGGGTCGGTGCAGGCCGAGGAACATAGCAGGGTCCCCGGCAACGACGCCCCGCCCCCCTCGCCCTCCGGGAATTGGCGACCGACAGGCAGTTAGTAGTCGCACCCAGCCATGACGACGGAACCTGCGGGTAGGTCGGGGCAGGTCCTGCATTCCATCTTGAGCTCGATACCGGGATCGAGTTGCGGCTGAGCGGCGACTTCCGCTGCAGTACGCACGAGAGCAATCCGCTGCCCAGTCGCGGGGCATTGGCTCGTGTCGGACGTGAGCTGCCAGCAGTCCATCGCGGCGCTGGCACTGGTCTCGCCTGGAGCACACTGGGGAAGGGCCGCCGGAGATTCGGCATACGTCACATAGCCCACCGTCACCTTGGGGGTCAGGAGGACCACGCGGCAGTCGGGCTGGATGCCGGCAGCGGCAAGGTCGGCGTCGACGAGCTTGCGGTCGAAGCACTCGTTCCGCATCTTGCGCGCCAGGGCACTGCCGATGCTCAGCATCGAAGTTGAGAAGTCAGGCTCGCAGATGCTGAATTTCATGCCGCTTGCGCCAAACTGGTCGATGAAGGCGGACTCGCGCAGGCCCCCGGTAGCGCCCCAGGCCGCTGCCGTGGCGTCGAAGCCCGTGACAGGATCCGTGGTGGTGGGCGAAGGAAGGTGGTTGGGGTCGTAGCACACCGGCCAGTAATCGAAGACCGTGGGGTGTGTGGCGTCGGCGGTGTTTGAGCTCGGCACCGGCGCGATCTTGTACTCGGCCGTGGCCATGTCCGCGTCACTGAGCGGCCAGCCGAAGATGCCGGCCACGAGGATCTGGCTGGCCGGGTCGGCTTTGAGCGACTTGATTTCATCCACGAGGTGACGGATGTCCTTGAGTGGGCTACAGTCTGTCGGCCTTGCGGTGTCGGTCGTGCCGGTGCCGTCGGTTGGATTGGGGCATGAGTCGGTCCGGGCAATGCAGTCCGAGAAGGGGTGCGAGTAGGGAGCGTCGGTCGGGTAGCCCGGCGGAGATACCGTGAGATTTCTCCCGCCACAGGCATGGGCGCGGGTCGCGCAGCGCAGACTCGCCGATTCGCCGCTGACGTCGTTCCCACCGATGGGGCCTTGCCCGAACAGCCCGTCGTCGGTGGCGGCGGAGCAATCATCTTCGTCGCTCAAAAATACCAAGCCGAGGGTAGCGTTGGCGCGCAAGAAATTCCTCTGCTGGTCGTCGTTGCCGACCCCCTTCGCGGCCAGCGCCCACTCGAAGGCCTGCAACTGGTGCTCTTCGCCACAGCCCTGAACGCCGAGATTGGTAGCCAAACAGGCGAAGACCTGGTTGATGTCCCCGGTGTAATTCACCGCTTGGCCGTTGGTGTACTCGAGCCACTTGGCATCGGGGCTGTTAACCCCACAGCCGGTCGCGCCGACCATCATGAACTTTCCCGAGTCCCCCCAAGCGCTTCCGCCATTTTCGGTATTGGGAGCGCAGGATAGGCCGTCGTTGTATGCCCCGCCCGTCCCGAGATCGCTGTCGATGATGGCAACCCGAAGGTCGGGCAGGGTGCCGTCCGTGGGATCTCTGAGCGCGGCGATGAGCGTCGGGAACTGCGCGTTCAGCTTCGCGATCTTCGGTGCCATGCCTGGCGAGTTGTCCACCATGGTGACGAGGTCGATTTGGCGAATCGGCGCGAGGCTTATGTACGCATCCGTCACCTCTTCCACGCCTGTGGGCTCGGCAGTCGGCCCCGAACAGCTCATGGCGCCCGACCCCTGGCAGGCGATGGGTGTCGGTAGTCCAGCCGGCCCGAGGAAGTCCCTGCACACGCAAAGCTTCTTGCAACAGAGCGGGCCCTTGACGAACGGAATGCCGCAGGAGAAGCCCTTGGCGCACCTGGTGTCCAAAGGGTTGGTCGGGTCGCGCAGCTCACCTCCGCAGTCGCTGTCGACACCGCACTCGCCCGAACAGGTGGGGCCCGTGTCGCCAGCGCCGCTGGCACCGGGTTGGACCGCTGGCTTCAGGCAGAGCTCGCTTGGACACTCGCTGGCGCCGGTGGTGAATACGCCCTGGCTGGGTCCTGGGTTTCCAGAAAGCTCACAAGGGCGGCCGATGGCTTGGTCGCCGCCAAGGTCGATCCAGCCGCAACTGAAGAAGAGCGGGCATACGAGACTCGTCGCAAGCCAATACCGCATCATTGAAACCGTGCTCTTTGCCATGATGGACCTCTTCTGTGGTTGAGATCAGCTTGCGTACGCCAGTTTGAGACTCGGGACCCGATGCCCACTAGAGACCTGGCCGCGATGGATCGGCTCACGCTGATTACAACTTCGTCCCCAGAGACAGCAAGCCGCCCAGCCAAGAGGCGTCGAGCGCAATCACGCCCACGCTGCCCACGCGGCCACGGGCGGGAACGAGCAAGTACCCGCTCTCCGCACTGGCGCGCAAGAAGAGCGAGTCGGACAAGGGCACGCTGAAATCCACCGCCAGGAAGGGGCCGGTCCATCCGCGCCAGGCGGCACGGCCCGGGCGCGGGCTGGCGGGTTCGGCCGAAAGCCGAGCCGCACCGACCCGCCACCCGGCGCCCGCCGTGACCACGTTGCTGCCGAAGGCGCCGCGCATGAGCAGACAAGGTGCCAAGGACAAACTGGTTGCGCTGGCGCGAGCCACGTTGGGCACGGACCGCTCGCCATAGCTGGCGTCGAGATCCAGCCCGACGCCGGCAAGCGGGTGGTGGTCGAGCCAATGCCTGGCGCCTCCCGAAAGTCCCAAAGTCAGCAAGCCCGAGGAGAACCAGCGTAGCGCCGGTCCGGCTACGATCTCTCGTGACGCCAGTGAACGAGCCGGCGACGCAGCCTGCAAGCGCCGCTCGGCAATGTGAGCGGCCTCGCGGCGAGTCTCGGGCGGTGCCACCGCTGGTTGCGCCGAGGGCGGCTCGGGCGTCAGCTGCAATTCGATCCAGCTGGCCAGCACGGCCTCGGAGATAGCCAGGCCCAACAATCGCGAGCGTAGTCGGCGCGGTTGGTCGTCGAGATCCAAGGATCTCGTCGTGCTCTTGCCGGTGAGTGGATCGTCGATGGTCAGGCGCACTCGGGCATCGGTGCACTGTGCATTCGCCGTGGTGACCGCGCCGTCCCGTCTCTCGTCCGCCAGCGGGGCTTCCAGCTCCGTGGTCACGACTCGCCCGACCGTCGCCTGATCGATGTCCGGGCAATTGTCGAATTGCAGGCGCAAGGGCGCGCGGCCGGGTGGCGCTGCTGCCATGGCCAAGAGGGCGAGCACGCCGATTGGCACTAGGGCAGGCCCCCGAAGTGCCGGACCGCGCGCCGCCAGGTCCCCGACGGCCAGGTCTTCAGGTATTCCTCGGCCAGGGCGTGAGCGCGGAGCTGGTCGCCACTGCGGAACCTCGCCTCGACCTCGCGGGCCAGGGCATCCTCGGCCAGCGGACCCTGGGGGGCCGCAGCTCGCGCCTGGGCAAAGGCGGCGGCGGCACCTGCCGGATCGTGCAGATCGACCAGTCGAACGCGGCCCAGGGTGAAGGCAACCACGGCGGACCGCGCGTCGCCTTGGTGCAAGGCAAGCGCCCTTTCCAGATAGGGAACCGAGTCGGCCGCGTGTCCGGACCCGCGTGCCACGTCCGCGGCCAGCAGGAGATCGTCGAGGTTGGCCCAAGCCACGGGCTTGGCCCTCACGCGCAGCAGGCGATAGGCGGCCGTGAAGTCGCCATGTTTGGCGGGCACGCGCCAATCGGTTCCCGTGCGCGCCGGCATGTCTCGCGGCTCTACGGCGGGGGCCTCCGGCGCGCGGGCGGGTGGCGCCGTGCTGGCCGTCTCGAACGGTGGGAAGCTGCCCCGCTCGCCGGGATGGAGGAGCTGCTGGCCGCGCTCCCATTGCACGCGTACGCTGCCGCGTTGGACGGCAACGGCGGTTCGGACGCCTTGCCGCTCGACCGAGAACTCGGTTCCCACCACCACGATCTCGACACGTCCCGCGCCGATCCGGAATTCGCGCTCGCGATTGGGCGCGACGTCGAAATGGGCGCTCCCGGCCACCAATTCCAATTCCACCAGCCGGGGCGAGACGCTCTTGGCCACCAGACGGCTGGTCGCATCGAGGGGCATGACCACCGAGCCATCACCGAGGGCGAACAGCGCTCCGGGGCGCGCCCCGGGGGTCTGCACGCGCGTCTCGTGCCGAGCGCGAAGCGCCCAGAACCCGACCACGAGTAGGCACAGCATTCCCATGGCCGAGCCCAGCGCAATCCGGCTGACTCGGCGCCGGTGCAGCTTCGTACGCAAGCCAACCAGCGCGGCCTCCGTCCGCCGAGCATCATACCCGGCGTCCACCTGCTCGCCGATGGCCCGGACACGCTCTGTCAGATCAGACATGGCCGATCTCCTTCTGAAGTCGCGCCTGCGTCGTGGCAATCCAGCGCTTGGCCGTGGCCAGCGAGCATGCGCAGCGTTCGGCGACGTCTTCCAGTCTCTCGCCGTCCACGTGGCGCAGTGACCAGGCCAGCCGCTCGCGCGCCGGCATGCGGTCGAGGATCCGGTACACCTCGGCCAGAAACGCCGAGTCCTCGGGCGAAAGACAGCCCTTGCGGGCCACCTCTGCGTAGTCATACGAACCGTCGAAACCCAGCGCCACCCGCCAGCGCCGCATGCGCAGTCGCCGCCAGGCAAGCCGTACTGTCACCTTGAGCAGCCAGGTCCGGACCGCCGCGGGGTCGTTCAGCCTGGGCAGCCACCGGCCTGCCTTCATGAACACGTCTTGCACCAGATTGTCGGCCTCCTCGTGGCGCCCAAGGATGCGTAGGGCCACCGTGGCCACCTGTGGGGCGTGGGCGCGAAAGGCCTGCTCCAGCGCAGATCCCGCTCCTGGATGGGCCACGCCCGCCGAAACCAGCCGTAGGGAAGACGAAGAGAGCATCGCTCGACTGCCCATTATGAGGCTTGGCCAGCCGCAACCAGCTCGCGAAATCGTCCGTGCCTCGCTTATTCTCTCGCCCAGCCGCTTGGACGCGCCTTTGCACGTCTTCTCCGGCAACGGCCCGGCCCATGGGCGCCGCTACCCGGGTGCCGGGCTCAAGGCGTCGAGCAGGCGGGAAACTGGTTCGTCCCCACGCTATCGCCGTTCTCGACCAGTGGTACGCCGGTGTCCTCTAGCACCGCGCCGTTCACATCGGTGACCCGAAATGTGTACGGACCCGAGCCCATGCCCGAGGCCTCGACGAAGTAATTGTAGTCGAGCCGTGGAACCTCCACCCAGGCGCTGCTGTCGTCCTGGTATTCGAGCTTGGCAATGCCGTAGCGGTGGTTTCTGATCTGCACCGCCGTCCACCACGGATTGCTGCCGTCCTTGAAGTGATAGACGATCGGCCCGGTCACCGCGCAGGCGACGTAGGTCCAGGTAATCGGAATCCTGCCCTTCGCGATATCGTCGAGCTGTGCGAACGCCGATGGGCTGAAGTCGATGTTGCCGGCGGGGCACTCGGGGCACTGATCGACGATCCGGATGGTCAGCTCTCCCTTGGCGCCGACCACGTGCGCGCACATACCGCACGCGGCCGAGCCCGCGTAATCCACGTGGTTCATCGCGCCGATGTCGAGGTCGTCCGGCGTGGCGGGGAACATGCAATTCCCCGATCCATCCGCGAACGTGTAGTAGGTGCCCTCGCCCTGGTGCACGGTTGGCGAGGCAGTACAGGTCGGCGCGACGCTCACCGATCCGTCGGCCGCGTGGCCCGGCGCCGGCGATGCCACGCCATCGCTTGACCCACAGGCCGGCGCGGCGGCAGCGAAGACCAGGGCAATCGAGGCAACGCGCGGCAGTGCTCGCATGGGAATATTCTACATCGTGTGGCGCCGTGTTGGAGCGAGACGGCTCCCGATGGAGCGGAAGATTTCAAGTGGCTTCGTGCCGCCCAGTTTGTGCGAGTATGCCCGCATGGCGCTGCTGCGGTGGCTCTCTTTGGCGGTCTTGCTCCCCTGCTGGTCATGTGCGGGCTCGGCAAGCAACGGCGCTTTGCCGGACGCGGGCGGCAGCGATGCCCGGCCGCCGTCGGATGGCCCGGCGCCCGGCGATGCGCCGGTGGATGCCGCCACCGTCGAGCCCGACGCCGGCTCCCCGCTACCGCTGACCAGCATCTGTGTCGAGAACGGATGGTGCTGGGAACGACCGCTACCGCAGGGAAGCACCCTGATGGCGGCGTGGGCGGCGGCGGCCGACGACGTCTGGGCGGTCGGCAACGATGGAATCATCATGCACTGGGACGGGCGCGCCTGGACGTCGCGGCGGATCCCGGGTGTCAGCACGGACTTCTGGACCGTGTGGGGGAGCGGCCCGCAGGACGTGTGGGTCGGGGGTGACGGCACCACCTACCGGTGGAACGGGACGGCCTTCACGCAGGTGACCGGGCCCTACGAGGCCACCAGCATCAGCGGCACCGGGCCCGGCGACATCTGGGCGGTCATGTACCTCAACAGCGCCGTCCAGCATTACGACGGTCGCGTCTGGACCGAGACCGCGCTACCCGACGAGGATTTCGGCTGCAACTCGGTGCTGGCGTTGGGCCCGAGCGACGTCTGGATTGCCTGCGGCAAGCTGTTTCATTTCGACGGCACCACATTCGCGCCGTTCGACCTCTACGTGTTCGGGCTCTCCGGCAGCGGGCCGGACGACGTCTGGGCCATCGACGCCGGCCAAGACACCGGCGTTTGGCACTGGGACGGCCAGCAGTGGTCGAGCATGACCACCAGTGCCACCGACGACGGGCTGGCGGCCGTCTGGGCCCGTTCGCCGACCGACGTCTGGGGCATCGGCAACTACGGATTGTTCCATCACTACGACGGCGTCCGCTGGACAGAGCTCGCGCCACGGGACGAAGTGAACCGCTTCTTCCTCATCGGGGCCGGACCCAGCGACCTGTGGACGGGCGGCAAGAACGGCTTGCTCATGCGTCGGCATGGCGACAGTTGGACCGCCACCACCGAGATGACGCCGGACCTTCAGTCCGTGAAATCGATCTGGGCCGCCAGTCGCGATGACGTCTGGGCCGTGACCAGCGACGGCATGCTACGCAAGAGCGGAACCGCGTGGACGCCGGTCCCGGGCACCACCGGCAAGCCGTACGTCGACGTCTGGGGCAGCGGAGCAGACGACGTCTGGCTGCTGGTGGGACCCACGGAGGGACCCGCCAGCTCCGGCTCACTGGAAAGATGGAACGGTTCGGCGGTCACGAGCGTGACCGGCGCGCTGGCCACGCAAGAGGCCGGCCACTTCATCACCGGCAGCGCGGCGGACAGCGTCTGGCTGACCGGCTCGCTGGCGTTCCATCACTGGGACGGCACGCAATGGACGACCGTGGCGTTCCCCGCGAACGCGAGCGATCCGATCATCGACACCTGGACCAGTGGTCCCGGCGATCTGTGGGCAGTCAACCGGGCCGGCGCCGTGCTGCGCTGGGATGGGAGCACCTGGACGGTCACCTCGCGCGCCAGCACCGCCCTGCAGACCATCTGGGGCTCGTCGCCGAGCGACGTCTGGATCGGCGGGGACAGCGGCGTCCAACACTGGGACGGGTCGACCTGGAAGCTGTTCAGCCTATCGCCCTCCATCGCCGTCTCGAACGAGACCATCTACGCGGTCGGCGGCTCGGGCCCCACCGATGCCTGGGCCGTCATGCCCGGCGCCTACGCCTTTCACTGGGACGGCACCGCTTGGACCGAGCGCTCGGCGCGGCTGTTCGGCATCTTCTACTCGATCTCGGTGACCGCCGACGGCACCGTCTTCCTGGCCGGCAACGGCCCGTTGATCGTGCGTCGCGACCCGTAGCCGCGACCCCGCGGGTGCTCGCCGCGCCCTGTCGTAATGCCCGCATGACCTGTCTTGCGTTCTCGCGGGTCGGCCGCACCCCAATATCGATGCCGCCAGTCGCGCGTGGAATGCCGTGCGCGCCGACCGCGTAGGCGCCGACGATCAGGAATCAGCGCCTTCCGCGCACAATGCGGACAGTATGTCGTTGTAGTCGCGGTTCAATCGGCTCCCCACGAAAGGCCCACGCATCGACGGTCAGTGGCCACATCATCTGCATGCGCTCGGCGGCGGTCCCTGGCACAAGCTCATCTTCGGGCGGACGCGTGCCGCCGCGGAAGATCCGGGAGACGCTTCGGCCTGGCGTGGTCTCGTCCGATTCCCCCTTGCCCCGATACCTGAACAAGTGTGTAGTTTCCACATGCTCGGCAGGCGGCGCGTCTCACAGTGCCGCCTGCCAGCCGAGTGCCGCCACCAGATAAGCCGGAGCGTAAGTCCTCCCCCCTTCCGCTTGGAAGCCGTGCACATAGCCCATCTCCGCAACCACGGCATGGCGAGACGTGATTCGGACGCGCAGACCGCCGTAGCCCGCAAGCATGAACCCATGCGAGTTTCCGTTTTCGACATAGTCGGAACAAGCACATCCTGGTCCCGCGTTCTCGTAGCTCGAGATGACCGAGTAGCCGGGGGCAAACAGCACGTAGGGCACGACGTGACGCCATCTCGGGTACTGGGCCCTGAAGCGGAGCGACCCTGCGATCGACGCGGACACCGGATAGCTGCCCTGCACCTTGGGAATGACATTCAGGGTGAGCTCGGGCGAGGCGCCGATAGAGAAGAATGGATTCAAGGAATAGTCGAGAAACAGCGCGCCGCCCAGGGCAGGCAGAGCCCGAATGTCAGGCGGCGAATGCTCCGAGGCGCGTATCCAACCAGTCGGCATGAACCGGAAGAGAACACCTAGATCCAAACGGGTGCCAGCCTCGTCAGTGAAGGCCATCGACGAGCATGGCGTGGCCATCTGAACGACGAGCAACAGAAACAGGAAGACGCCGCGAATTGGCCGAGAGCTACGGGATTGTGTCGTACGCATGGTCTTGGATCCTTTGCGAGAAGCTCCACCCGCAGGGGCGTCTTCATGATTGAGATCTTCCTCCAATTCTCACGGCCTGCATACCGCGACACGCGTCTGGCTGTGGCCGTGCTCACCGTCCGGGCACTGGCTCGGCGGAAGTCCGCCGCCGGCACGGCTTGCCGAGCCTCTTACGATCGTAGCGTCGGGCGCCCCACCATCAGCGCCATGGACGCCACTGCCCGCCTCCATCCAGGCCGGCAGCGACGTCGATTGGTGAAATGCCCGTCGTGCCATCGACCGAGGCATCGCTGGTCTGCGTAAAGGGCACGGTCTCGACAGCCGGATAGTGCTCCCGGCTGCCGAGCCATTCCAGGCCCGACTTCGGACAACAGTCGTAGTTCCCAACACAATGCTGGGTAACTCGGTGGTGAAGGATCGTACTACAACCCTACTTACCCAGAGGTTTGTCCATCCATAGTACCGGCACCCAGGTCCGGGTGCCGGGGAGGCGCTGCGGTGCGCCCCGCGCGCGGAATCCGGCCCGTCGGTAGAACTCGACCGCGTTCAAGGACATCGCACCGCAGAGATGCTCGCAGTGGGCGGCACGGGCACGCGATTCGACGGCCCCGAGCAGCGCGTGCCCCACGCCTTGCCCCTGAAAACCGCCGTCTACGAAAAGCGCGCGCAACAAACCGGTCCTGGGATCGATTTGCGCCACACCGACCAAGCGTCCGCCGATTTCCGCCACCAGGGTTTCGAACGGGCCCCGTGCTTCGATGAAGAGCGAAGACGCGTATGCCACGTAGACCGAACGGCGCTGGACCTCGTCGTAGGCGTCGCGGCAACCGTGCTCGAGAGCGCGCTCGATCAGCCGAAGAATTCCCGAGATGTCCTCGAACCGCGCAAAGCGCATCGACATATGCGGCGCGCCCACCGGCGGAAGTCCGCGTTGCTCCATGGTGGAAGTTTGGCACCGGCGCCACTCATTTGCCCGCCTATCTTAAGGAGCTGATGTCGGTCTCGCTGTCGATGGCGTGCCATCGTCCCCTGCCGGCGTCAGGACCGCATACCGTGGACATGAGCTGGACGAACAGACCGGTCGATGCATCCCCGGCGAGCGTCCTCGCTGGCGTTCATGACCAGAGGCTAGGCCAATCGTCTGACCCGTCCTGAAGCATCGGTCGCGGGGCTGAGCGCCGATCGGGTTGGCCGCATCACCGCTCGGGGTGGGGGAATAGACAATTTCAGCACTACATTGCTGCTGTTGGGAATCGCCGTAACCAAACCGTCGCCGAGCGGTGACGATCCGCACACGAGAACCTCTGTATGGTCACCGCCGCCCATGAAGGAGGTCCCCATGTTGCTCGATCATCGCAGATTCTCTCTATCGCAATTGCTCCCGCTCGGAGCCCTCGCAACCCTTGCTGTCTTCGCCGGCTGTGGCCGGCACGAGGCCCCGGCCAACACAGGCAGCGCCGACTTGAGCGTCAAGGCCCTGCTGAGCGCCGCCGACGTGGCCACCGTGACCACGACCATTTCCGGAGCCGCCCTCGCCGCTCCCCGCACCGTCACGCTCTCGCCACGCACCGCCGGCACGTGGGGCGCAGTCATCGGCTCCCTCCCCGTGGGGACCAATTACGTATTCACGGCCAATGCCAACGACCAAGCCGGCAACATCCTGTACTCCGGTTCCGCGACGGGCGTCAACATCTTGAAGGACCAGACCACCACCGTGCTCATCACGGCTCAGCAGGCGACCGCCCCGAATCCGTTCCAGAACTCGGTTCCCGTGATCGATTCGCTGCTCGTCTCCTCGGCCAACATCGCGCCGGGGGCTACCGTCACGGCGACCGTGACCGCGCACGATCCGGATACTGGCGACGCGCTCACCTTCGCGTGGTCGACCGATCCGTCGTCGGACGGCTTCTCTGCCCCGACGGCTGCGACCACCAACTGGACCTCTGCTGCCACCGAGGGCGATTTCACCCTCTCCATCGCGGTCACCGACGGCCATGGCGCGACGGCGTCGGCGTCGGTCGTGGTGCACGTGTCTGCAACGAACGGCACGGGTCAGGCCGCCGTCACGGTCAGCACGAACACCTGGCCGGTGGTCACCAACCTGGTCATGGCCCCGGGCTACATCGTCCTTGGCCAACCGATTTCGCTGACCGCGGTTGCCAGCGATGCGGATGGCGACCCGCTGACCTACGCCTGGACCAGCACCTGCGCCTCGGGGACGTTCACGGCCGCGACCGGCGCTGCCACGACCTTCACGCTGCCCACCACGGCGACCGACACCACCTGCGCGTTCGACGTCGCGGTCAACGACAATCGCGGTGGTTCGACCAGCGGTCAGGCCACTGTGCCCGTCGGCGCTCCGGTTGCGGTCAGCTCTCCGACCTTCACGGCCAGCGTGCAGTCGGCCACCGGCGTAAACGCCGGCGACAGCGTGACCTTCTCGGTCACCGCCGCGGATCCACAAGCGAGCGCCCTGACCTTCACCTGGATTGCTCTCTCGGGCGCCGTTTCGGGCCAGACCGACACCGCCGATTCGTCGCAGATCACCTGGACCGCTCCCGCCCAGGTCTCGTCGACCTACATCGTGTCGGCCGTGGCAACCGACGCCCTAGGCCTGAGCGCCCAGCTCGACTTCACGGTCACGGCTTGCGCGGTGCCGGCCGTGTTGAAGAGCCCCTACCTCATCTACCCCGGCCAGAACTCGCAGATGCAGGTGGTCTGGCAGGACAACAACGCCGGCGAGACGAATAGCGTTCTCTGGGGAACCGACACGAGCTACAGCCTCGGCAGCGCGGTCGCGCCCGAATTCGGCGACAAGCAGCACACCTACACCATCACCGGGCTGCAGCCGGACACGAAGTACTACTACCAAGTCAAGGACCAGTCCTCCTGCGTCTACGGCACCGGCTCGTTCATCACCGCGCCCGCGGAAGACGTGACGTCCATCCGCTTCCTCGCCATGGGCGACTCTCGCAGCCAGCCGTTCGCGCTCGACAACCTGATGCAGGCGATGCGTACCTTCTACTCCCAGCCCGGGAACGAGGACTACCAGCGCTTCATCATCCACAACGGCGACTGGGTGAGCACCGACGGCGAGAGCTACTGGACGAGCCAGTGGTTCGATCCCACCAAGAAGGACATCGTCGCGTTCACGGCCAATACGCCCATCGACGGGGTCAAGGGCAACCACGACAACGCTACGGGCTACAGCGTCACCTTCCCGAAGTACTTCCCCTTCCCGTACCCGAACGCGACGCTCAAGAGCGGGACCACCAACACGTACAACAACCTCTACTGGTCCGTCGACTACGGCCCGGTCCACTTCACGTTCGTCGACGAGTACTCGGACTACTCGCCCGGTTCGGCGCAGTTCACCTGGCTCGTCAACGACCTCGCCACCACCTCGAAGCCTTGGAAGATCCTCGTTTACCACGAGCCGTCCTACTCCGCGGGCAAGGACGGCGACAATGTTACCGCCAGGAATCTCGAGCCCCTCGTCACCCAGTACGGCGTGGACCTCATCTACGCCGGTCACAGCCACAACTACGCCCGCACCGGCGCCTACAACCTCGCCCAGGCCAAGGGCGACCAGATTGCCCTCAACGTCCCGCACATCACCAGCGGCGGCGGCGGCGCGCCCGTCTATCAGCCTGACATGACCAACACCGGCGCCTTCCCGCACGTCATCACGGCGTGGCCTTCCTTCGAGTTCATGACCTTCGACGTGAAGGAGAACATTCTCACCATGACCGCCTACCAGGTCAACAACGTGAGCCTGACGGCCATCCAGCCGCCATCCGCGCTCGGCCTCTCGAAGATCGAGACCATCGTCCTCAATCACTTCAAGAACGTCTCGTCGCAGTTCACGACGACCAATAGCACGTTCGTGCAAGACCCGACGACCGGCCACTACATGGGCAACGTGACCCTCACCAACACTGGTGCAGATGTTGTCGGAACCATCGACGTCGTGCTGGACGGCATCATGAACCTCGCCGGGATCGGCGATGCAGACAACGAGTACAGCACCACGAGCCCGATGCTCAGCTCGAAGATCGCCCAGAACACCGGAATGGCGACCACCGTCACGGTGGTCAATGCGACCGGATCGAACAACGGCGAGCCGATGATCTCGGCTACCACCAGCGGCGTCCTGGCCGGCGGCCAGATCGTCGTTCCGCTGGAGCTCGACATGGGCACCGGGGGCATCGACCCGAACAGCGCCAGCTTCTTCACCCCAGTGATCCTGAAGCAGTAAGTAGGTCGGAGGACGGGACGACGGGGGCCTTCGGGCCTCCGTCCCCCATTTTTTGTGAATGGATATGCGCAACCTTCTCACCATTTTCGTAACCCTCTGCGTGCTGTCGCCGGCGCCCCGCGCTGCGAGTGCTGCAAAGGACGATCCGGCCTTGCCGGCCGTGAGCGCTCTGCAGCAGAAGGCTCAGCGCGCCTACATCGAAAAGCAGTTCGCCGAGGCGATTGCTCTCAACCTCGAAATCGCGCAGTCCCCCGAGAGCCCGGCGCGTCGCTACGCCGTGCAGATGCTGGGGACGCTCTACGAGGAGAACGTCGTCGACCTCCGCGCCGCCATCCAGTGGGACCGGGAGTTCCTGGCGAAGTACGCCGACGTGCGGCAGGCACCTTTTTACCAAAAGAAGCTCGCCACGCTCGAGCAGCTGCTCCCGCAGAAAGAAGTCTTCGCGACGTACCAGAAGATTCGCTTTGCCAACCTTGGCGACGAGGTTGTGGTGAAGCAGCTCGAGGCCCTGCTGAAGGAGCATCCCGATTTTCTCCTGAAGGACAAGATCCAGGCGGAGCTGGGCTACGCATACGCCCGCATGGACAAGCACAAGAAGAGCTATCTCGCGTTCCAGGCGCTGTCGCAGAGCAGCGGCAAGCCACTGTCCGCCGAGCACATGGCGGCTTACCAGGAGGCCGCCCTCCACTTTCACGAGACCTCGAGCTGGGGCCTTGTCGCGTGGGGCATCGTGCTGGGGCTGTGGGGCGTGGTGCTCTGGGGGAAGCCGTGGAGGCGGATCACCCGACGCTCGCTCTGGAAGCTCCTTATTGTGGCGCTGGCGTGGGTGGCGCTGAACGCGGTTCGTATGCCGAGCTTCTACAAGATCGAGACGACGGGCTATCCCATCGTCATTCCCGACACCGTGGTCTACACGATCGTCGGGCTCAACCTGACCGTGCTCGTGTGGATCTTCCTGCTTCGGCGTGCGGCGTTCTGGCAACGCTGGTCGAGGGCCGTGCGCCTCGTCGCGAGCCCGGTGCTCGTCATCGTGATGACCACGTCCGTCTTCTATCTGATTGTGATCGGGCAGCCGAACGGGCCACAGATCATCGACGTCTTCCCTATGGTGTACCGGCGCTGGGCCGAGGAGTTGAGACGTCCCGACGGTCCGGTAGCACCCAGCGCCCAAGCGCACGAGAAGCCAGCCGTGGGCGGGCCGCCGACCGCCGCGACCATTGCACATTAAGGGGGAACGATGACGGGAAAAATCCTGAAAGTGAAGACCGGCTACAACCCGAACTCGAGCAGCATCGGGGTCGACATGGTCGCCTTCTTCACCATTGGTGCGGGGATGACGTTGCTCTTCAACATTGTCGCGACATTGATTGATGGCATGCACGTCAAGCAGCGCGCGCGACCGGGGGAGGCCGAGCAAGGGACGATGCAAGGGACGACAGAAGGGACGACAGTGGGGAAGACAGCGTGAGCGCGATCCGACATCGATTCGAGTCCTTCGGCGGAATCCTGGCCCTGGAAGATCCGCCGATGCTCGTGCACGTGGACCGCGACTTCATGCGCAGCCTGGGCCATTCTGCCTGCTCGGCCTGGGAAGAGTCGGAGACAGGGCTTCTCAGCGCACCGCTCGAAGTTCACCTCTCGGTGACCAACGCCTGCTCGCAGGGCTGCGGCCACTGCTACATGGATTCGGGGCCAAACGAAGCCGGCGAGCTGTCGTCGGCGCAGCTCCGGAAAGCCATCGACCTGCTCGCCGAGATGGGCGTGTTCCACGTTGCGCTCGGGGGCGGAGAGGCACTGGAGCGGCCCGACTTCTTCGAGCTCGCCGCTTATGTGCGCGACCGCGGCATGGTCCCCAACTTGACCACCAATGGCGCTCTTCTGAACAGGGAGACAGCCGAGCGATGCCGTATCTTTGGTCAGGTCAACGTCAGCATCGACTCCCTCGACGGAGGCGCGCAGGCCGCGCGGCTGGCCGCGGTGGACTTTCTGCGGGAAGCGGGGATCCGCGTCGGGATCAATTGCGTCGTGACCCGAGAAGGGCTCGATGGGCTGGCGAACCTCATCGCGTTCGCGAAGGAGCGAGGTCTCGTCGACGTGGAGCTCCTTCGGCTCAAGCCCTCGGGCCGTGGAAAAGGGGACTACTTCGAGCGGCGACTGACCCGGGCTCAGAACGAGAATTTCTTCCCGTTCATCCGGGACCTGTCCTTGAAGCACGGAGGCTTCCCGGTGAAGATTGACTGCTCGTTCGTTCCGATGTTCTGCTGGCACCGACCGGACAAGAGCCTCATGGAAAAGTTCTCGGTCTACGGGTGTGAGGCCGGTAATGTCCTTCTCGGGGTGCGTTCTGACGGCAGGTTTGCCGGGTGCTCCTTTCTGTCGGGCGAGGAATCCATCTTCGACTTGCCAGAGCTTTGGCGGACCTCGAAGCACCTCGGCCGCCTGCGCGGCTTCATCGAGCGCGCGCCGGAGCCGTGCCGCTCCTGCGACTACTTGGACATCTGCAAGGGGGGCTGTCGCGCGGTGGCCGCCTTCATCGCCGGCGATGCCTTCGCCCCCGATCCCGAGTGTCCGTTCGCGGCGGCGACGAGCAAGCGCGGTGTGGAGCGTGAGCATGCGTAGACGGCGATTGGCGGCCTTTGCGGCGCTGACGCTCCTGGCCGGACCGGTGCCGGCATTCGCGCACAACACGCCCGTGGGAGGATCGCGCTGGTGCTTCGGTCGGAACCGCATCGTCGCCAACATCGACATGAACCCGCCGCTGCTTCAGGCCATCAAGGGCATGCAGGGGCTCGATCTCGTCGGAGGCCTGTCGGACGAGCAGATGCGCCAAGTAACGACCCAAGTCCTGCAGCCGTATCTCGACGAGAAGCTGTCGGTCACCGAGGACGGCAAAGCGTACCCGGTGAAGATCGACAGGATAGTGAGCAACGGGGACATCTACACGATCTGGATCTTGGTCGATAGAATCCCGCTCGACCAGGGCCGTCCCGTCACCATCGACTACAGGCTGCTCTTCGACGAGACCCAGCAGGCACACATAAATCTCGCCTACGGATACGCGTCCGATGCCACCGGAGACGCTCTGAAGTCGGTGTTCGACTTCTCACCACCCGCGATGCAGTTCACGTTCGGGTCATCGGCGCACGTCTGGACGCTGGTTCCGCCGGTCATTGCAAAGACCGGGGCGGCGAGCACAGCCGTCCCGTCACGAGGTCGGCCCAGCGTCATGCGGCCCGGCGCGAAGGCGAGCGTGTCGCCGACCGCGACGCGAGCAGCACAGGCGCCTCCGTCGCCCCGCTCGACGTGGCGGGAAGCCCTCGCCAATGTCGGCCGCTTCGTGGTGCTCGGTATCGAGCACATCCTGACCGGGTACGACCACATCGCGTTCCTCTTGGCGCTCGTGCTCGTCGCGCCGTCGCTCAGAGCCGTCCTGCCCATCATCACCGCCTTCACGGCGGCTCACAGCATCACCCTGCTGCTGGCAGCCCTGGGCGTGGTCAGGCTCGATTCCAGGCTGGTCGAGTCGGCCATCGCTGTCTCAATCTGCTACGTCGCCGTCGAGAATCTGGTTCGGGAAAAGGTCACGCACCGCTGGCTCGTGACGTTCTGCTTCGGGCTCGTCCACGGCTTCGGGTTCGCGAGCGTCCTGCAGAACCTGATCGTCGGGAGGGCGAACCTCGTCGGCTCGGTGGTCTCGTTCAACGTCGGCGTGGAGCTCGGGCAGCTCATGATCTTCGCCACCCTGCTCCCGCTGCTGCGCCTCCTCGCCGCGCTCATCGCGCCCCGGAAGATCACCATCGCCGCCTCGGCCGCCATTGGCCTCTTGGGATTCATCTGGGTCCTCGAGCGGGGATTCGACTTGAGGTTCCTGTGGCTCTGAGCTGAGAACACCTCGCTCCGCGCAGCGCGGAGAGGTCGCCGAGCGCAGCGAGGCGGGTGAGGGGCTGCCACGGTGTCATGCCCATAGGATCCGGGCCTCCGTCACCGCAAGTGGTATCCGCGGGCAACTAGCCACGCGTGCGCTCGACGGACGGAACGCGCACGAATCCGGGAACGGCATCGAATCCGGCGTCGAATGTCGCGACCGGGCCGATGCGACCTTCCTTTTGCAGGACGGCGATGAAGGCATCGTTGAAGTTAAGTCTGCCTTCGGTTGGTGCGACTTGATTTACCGCCGAGGTTGACGATGCCTTCGAGATCGTGAAGGCGCTGCCAAGCAGAAGACTTCTGGCCGTCTCGGGCTGCCATGGGGCCGCGCCGATTCACCGCGGCCAGGACAAGAGATGAGGCCAACGTCGTTGGTGGCGTCGGTCTTGCCGTCTTGGGTGCGCGATTCCTCTAAATCCCTCTACCCAGGGCTCTCGATCCGGTAGAATCTCGGGAAACGGAAGGGAGTCGAAAGACCATGCCCGCCATGTCGGCCTTTCCCAAAGGCTTCCAGCATGTTCCGAAAGCCTTGGCTCAGCGCCGCCGGGCGCTCTGGCTGCTCCTTACGACCGGATGTGGCTTCCAAACCGCTCTCGACGTGCCCGGCACGGCCCCGTCGGTCAGCATGGGTGGGGCTGGTGGTGGCGAGCTGACCGGTTCCGGCGGAGCGATTCTCACGGGCGGGGCTGGTGGTGGCGGGCTGACCGGTTCCGGCGGAGCAATTCTCACGGGTGGTGTGATAGGCACTGCGGGCGCTGTCGGCAACGGTGGAACGAGCGGCGAATCCGGAGGGACCGGTAGCTCCCCGCCGAGCAGCGGCTGCGCCATGGACGCGAATCATCCCGGCTACCTCCACTGCGGCCCGTGGAACGGTTACGCCTGGGCTCTCGCCACAGAGCCTGACCAGGGCAGCAGTATATCTCCCTCCAATTTCGCGTCCGCTAGCGGGCTACCGTTTTGCGCTAGGGGGGTGCTGGCTCGTGATGACAGCGCGGTCGGGTTGCTCGGCTTCAATGTCAATCAAAGCATGAACGGGGACGTGAATCAGTCCCTGGGAACATGGGCGGTCACTGGCAAGGGCCTCAAGTATGAGGTCAGCAATCCAGGGGGCTCGCCGCTCAGAATTCAAATCCAAGGCGCGAAGGGCTGGCCTGACGAAACCTGGTGCGCGGACATCTCCGGCTCAAGCAGCGGCTCTGTCCCCTGGTCGACCTTCAACACAATGTGCTGGGCGCCCAGCGTACCCCCAGGCTATGACGGCCAGACCCCACTCGAACAAGTCATGCTTCTGGTTCCCGGAATCAATGGGACCGAACAACCGTTCAACGTCTGCCTCATCGGTCTCTACCCCTACTGACGCGGTTGCCGGCCACGGACCGAAGCCCGTGCGAATGTGCAAGCGGGCACCATCGACGAACAGTTGCACGACGTTCGGCCCGGGGCGCGAGCCACGGGCAGCCTTCATCTTCTTCGCCCATTTGGCGACGTCGGTCACCAGCCTGAAGAGTTGGTTGTGAACTACCCTCAGTGCTTGTGAACTACTACCCTCGGAGAGGATCGGCTCCCCCTCCGCCTGGCGGCGGCCCTGAGAGGGCGGGCCGCGCAGCCTCCGGAAGGCCGACGGTAAGTAAGACAAGCGCCCCGCGCCCTCGCAGGAAGACATCGAGTCTCTCGTGGGCAGGGTTAGCAAGCGCATCTAGCATTTTCTTCAGCGCTGTCCCGTCGGGCACGCGACCGCGCTATATCGGCCCAGGCCACTTGCACGTGAAGCCCACGACACAGCCCGTGGTGGGGTCAACTACGGTGAGAAGCACAATGCAAAATTGGGTCGGAAAGACCACGGGCGGACAGGCAACTCCAGCATCGGTTATCGGGCAGCCAGCACCCAGTACGCAGTCAGACGGAAAGGCGCATTCGAAGCCTGTGGCACACCCGGTTATTGGATCAGTCACGGGCAAGAGTGAAGAGATGCATAATGTGGGGGGAAGGTTCAACGGCGGGCAGTTCACGCCGGCGTCGGAGTTTGTGTAAAAGACGGAGACAACACAGCCGGTCGCGGGATCAGTCAGAAGCTGGCTCGGGTATCGTGGGGAAATGGGCGGCGCGGGTGGACAGCCAGTGCCTGCGTCGATGACGACGACTGAATCGTCGCCCGAGGAATCGGGCGATTCCACGACCACGCTGTCGTTTCCTCCCCCATCTTGATCCGTACCCGCACTGCCACCTTGGGATGTCGCACCTCCGGTGGTGTTTGCCATTCCCCCTGTGCTGGTGCTGCCGCCCACTTCTTCCGTGCTGCCGCCGCCTGAGCCACCGAGTCCGCTCGTCGTTTCACCACCAGCACCTCCGCTTGATACGACACCTCCGCCCTGACCACTATCCCTGCCGGTCAAACGCAGCCCGCCTTTTCCGCCGCACGCTACCAGGGTGAGAGCAACCGCAAGCAAGAGATGCCATCTGCCGGTCGTCGATAGAGCCGGTTGCATGGTTTCTCGGTTGCCTGCATTCATGCCGCTTTCCCCTTGCGCCTGTACGGAATGGCCCACGGCGAGCCTTGTCGGTCACGGGGCCGCCATGGAGCACGTCCAAGTATACGCCCATGCACGCCCGCTGAACGTCCAGTCTGTCCTCCTAGAACTTGCCGGGCGTCAGCCAACCAGGGAGCGTCCTGTCACGCCGCCAATTCATCGGCACCGCGCCCACCGCCCGGTCGTAGTCGGGTTTGCAGCGATTCTTGAATGGGGCCATCATCATCCACATGGTCGCAGGGCTCCGCATCGTGCTCTCGTGCGTATTCGCGCTTTGTTCGTGCCATTCCGGCGGACTCAGAGTGCCGACCGCCCACGACGCCGGCGTAGGTACCAACGCCAACGGCGGCCAGGCGGGAAATGTTGGCCTGACCCCGAGCGATGCGAGCGTGAGCGGCGGGATCGCGAGCGATGCCAGCGGCCGCGTGAACGTCACCTTCAACTACTCGCCCCCTTCCTTCATCGGCGTTAATTGCACGGAGCGCGCGCCACGCGACCCGGTGGATGTCGGTGTCAACGTCGTCTTCAGTCCCCCCGAAGGGGAATCGCCCGATTCGGTCACCTTCCCAGCGGCGCGCATCAAGTTCACGAACACGTCGAACGCGTTGACCTGGACTTTCGAGGTCATGACCGAGCCTCTCATTGCGAGCCCATCGCTCGTGGACAAGAGCCTGTGGAAGGTTGCCGACTCGGGCTCGGGTCAAGGGAGCGGCGTTCCGTGCGACTACTGCGACACCATGGCCGAGTTCGATTTGCAAGTGGTGAGTCCCGCCCAGACTCCCTATTGGGCGGCGGGATTGTCGCCGGTGCAGTGTCAGAGGTAGCCGAGCCTCGAGGAGGTGCTTGAGCAGTGGCACGAGGTCACCGGAGCCGGAAGAATCTGGTCCACCTCGGTCTATGGCAACTGGTTGAGCGCGCGCAGCTCCTCGTCAAGAAAATGTCGCAAGTCTCCCCCTTTGACACCTGGCTCAGTGCGGAGTCGCTCGCCTAGCGTGCGAAGCAGCGCGCGGACACGTGCCGGGTCCCGTTCACCGTGGTCTCTCACCGCAGCGTGCACTACGGCTCCGACTTCAGGCGGAATGTGATGGGAAACGTTCACCCCCAACAGCGAGGGAAACATGACATCGAAAACGCGATTCGCCTCGTCATGGGACGTGCCAAGGGCGATGTAGTTGTAGAGGAAATCTGGTCGCATATAGCAGCTGGGTTCGTACTCCTTCCCGAAGCAGCTCTCTACCGACCTGTGGGTAAGCGTATCCTTTGAGAGCCACCAAGTCCTGAATCCGAAAATCCCCGTATCGGCGCGTTCCCCGTTCTTCGCGCGTATGGCATAAACAGTCAGGATTGTTCTGGAATCCTGATCCGGCACCGAACGGTTAGTCACGTAGAAGAGTCGTCCGCAGTCGATACTGTTCTTGCGAAGGGCGGTTAGGGTCTTACGGATCTTGCTTCCCGGATTCTCTTCGATCGAGAATTGGAATATCGTCTTTTCGGCAGGAATTTGAAGCAGCGATCAAGGCCGTCGATACCCCGATCGTGGTGGCCTCCCAAGGTCACGAAGTTGTAGCCCAGTATCTGGCAAAAGAGGTCCTGCCCGAAGCGTTCAAAGACGTTTCCGTCTGTGATCTGCCTCATCGCAAACTCAAATGCGCTCGGATCAAAGGTCTCGTTGGTTCCCATATGCATGCACCAGCCTAACTGGATTAGGCTCGCATCAGATGTGCGTCCACGAGAGCTTTCTTGGACGACACTTGCGGCTGCCATCATACGGTGCCAGAGGTCTGTTTCGGGTGACTACCGTCCTGCACTCTGACCCCATCCGCGCGCACTCCTGACCCGTTCCGAGCGCGATCTTGACAGGTTTTCGGGGTCCATAACGGAGAATCCTCGTGTAACTCACGGACACCGGACGGTCCCGAAGCCGGGGACATCGCTGCGCTCGAGTACGAGGACTGGGCGGCCGCATGCATCCCAATCCCCTTTCACGCCCCCGCCTCTGACACCAAGGCCGCCACTGCCCAATCGTAGTCTGGCCGTGTCCCATCCCAAAGCGGCATGTTGGTATCTGCCCCGATGTCCAGCCCGCGATCCTCGGCCCATTCGTGCAAAAGCACGAGTGCGTCTTCGCTGGCTTGGCGCGCGGGTACGGCGGGCAAGGCGGCTCCGTCGGGCGCACGAAAGCACAAATTCCCGTCCGCGGTTCGCTCGACCGACCAACCGCCTTCGTGGACCATGTGGTGGTGGTGCGAGCACAGCAAAGAAAGGTTGTCCAAGCTGGTTTCGCCCCCGTGCAACCAATGCTGGATGTGGTGGCCGTGCAGGAATCGGTTGTGGGTGCAGCCGGGGAAGGCGCAACCGCGGTCGCGCAGGAGGAGGGCGCGGCGAATGGCCGGAGGAATGGAGCGCGAGCGCCTGCCAATGGACAGGGTGGTTCCGGTCTTGTCGTGGCCCACGGCCACGAGTCCGCAGTCGCAGGCCACGCGCCTGATAGTTTCCGCGGAAACGCGGGTGCCGTCGTCCAGGGTTCCGGCCAACGCGCAGTCGGGTGCAAGCGGATCTTGATCGACGTGAAGCATGACCTGGAAGCGCTCGCCGCCGTTGCCGGTGCCTGTGTTGCCGGCCAGGTAGCTTTCGGCCAGGGCGACCATGCCGTCGGCGCGGGAAGGCCGCTTGGGGTCGGGCTGCTCTATTCTGTGCTCGTCAACCTTGTGCTCGAGTCCGCGGGCCCGGTCGAGCGCGCCCAGCACGAGATCGGCTTCGTCGGGGGTTAGAACAATTTCGAGCTTGACCATGCCGCCAGCCAAGTCGCGGCGGCGCACAGAGCGCTCGGGTGGCGGGAGCGCATTGTCGGCAGTCATGGCGATGCGGTAGCCGCGGCACAGGCGTTCTAGCTGGGCGCCGGTGGAGTACATGGCGGCGTCGAGCAACTTGGCATCGGTCTCGGGGGTGGCCACGCGGGTGAGGGCACGCACCTTGGCGTAGGACAGCTTGCCCGACTTCAAGGCAGCGTCGATGGCGGGCAAATTGCCGAGCGCACGCGCCACGCGCACTTTCTCGCGCGCGGTGGCCGGGTCGAGCCCGATTCGCCAAGACAACCAGTGCGCACACGACACGGCACCTTGCGGTTCCCATCCGCACTCAGCATCGAATTGGCGAATGCATTCGAGCAACCGGTGCGTGGCCGCATCCAAGTGAACCGCCAATTCCGCAATCTCTTGCCCCAATTCCTCGACGGTAAACATGGGCAATACTATACAGATGTTCAGGTGCAATTGCAATGGAAATTCGATGCGATTTTCGGTCGGAGCGTCCCCTGTCGATCTCGGATCGGTTCTGATCCGACATGAGACAATCCAGGCATGGCACCCCCAATTCGCTCATTCAAGAAAGCTGCGGAACGCATTCTTCGTGATGCGGATCGGCCGTTGTCTCCCCAGGAGATCGTCGAGCGCGCGCTGGAGACCGGGTTGATCGAAACAGAAGGAGTGACGCCTGACGCGACGATGGGGGCACAACTTTACCTCGATATCCGCGACAATCCGAACACCCCATTTATCAAGGTTGGCAGGGGAAAATTTACGCTGAAGGAGGCCCGCGGTGCCACGGCCTCCGCCGAGGTCTTCATCGCGAACCAGAATCGAGCCGTGCGCGAAGAGCTTCGGACCAAGCTGTTGAGCATGGAACCGGCGCAGTTCGAGGTGCTGGTCAGCGAGCTTCTTGAAGAGTTGGGGTATGAGAGCGTCCGAGTAACCGGACAAAGTGGAGACAAGGGGATCGACATCGTGGCGACCTTGACCATGGGCGGCATCACCAGCGTGAAGACGGTTGTGCAGGTCAAACGGTACAAGGTTGGGAATAACATTTCCGGAGCAGTCATTGCCCAGCTGCGAGGGAGTGCCGAAGTCGACCAACGTGGTCTTGTAATCACGACCTCCGACTTCACCAAGGAAGGCGTCAACGAGTCTGTCGCTCCGAACAAGATGCCGGTGGCGTTGGTCAACGGCGAGAAGCTGCTCGATCTACTATTGAAGCACGAGATAGGCGTGAAGAGAGAATCCATGCCGGTCTATTCGCTTGCCTCCGACTACTTCGACAACGCGGGCACCGAAGAAGATGACGACGCCGGAACAAGCAAGAAGCGAGGATTGTGGCCACTGCCAGGTGGAATCGATGCATACGTGGACACGCTGTTCCGGGTCCTCGATGCGGTCGGCGACCACAATCCGCCCAGAGGAGAGATGGTTCAGTGGATCATGAAAGAGTTTCCTCAGGTCAGGAGTGAAAAGACGGCTGGTGGCTACGTGAACGTTCCCCGCGCAATCGGTCTGACACAGATTGTGGACGGAAAAACCCGCCTCACCGATGACGGTCGGAGAGTCCGCGAATCGAGAGATCGTGGCCTCCTGTACTCGGTATTCTCCAAGAACATCCTCGGAATCGAGGAGATCATGGAATTTCTGAAGACCGCACGAGAGCCGCAAACCGAAGCGACGGTGCTGGCCTTCCTAAAGGAGAACCTTGGTATCGAATGGACCACATTCGCACAAGTGAATTTCCGGCTGCTCTGGCTGATTAACCTTGGGAAGGTGAAGAAGGGGACTGTCGGCTACGTTCTGGCCTGACACGGCCTCGGGTTCTGGCCGCATCGAGTGGCAGCCTTGACGCAAAGCGGGGCCACCTACACATCGTCGCCCTCGACGGTGTATTCGTCGCGGGGCCAGACGGCCTGCTAGGCTTCATCTGGGTCCTCGAGCGGAGCTTCGATTTGAGGTTCCTGCGCCTCTGAAGGACGGGCCGCGCAACCTCCGGAAGGCCGACGGTAAGTAAGACACAAGCAAAACAAGTGCCGGGGGCTCGAGGCCCGGCTTCGGCCAGCCCCTCGTTCTGCCTCACGCGCGCGACATGGACGCGCTCGCTCTCTTGGCCAGGTTGGTCGGCGTCGTTGCTCCGCCGAGATAGGGCGGCTCAAAATGACTACGAAACATATTCTGTTGCGGAACCGTCGCCAATTAGTCGCAAATCAGACCCGCATAGCAGGGCTACTGTGCGCGCGATGCAAACCTTCCCGGTCCGTCGACCCAAGAAGCAATCGTCATCCGCACGCAAGACAACCTGGTGGAAGGTAGCAGTTGTTCTGTTGGTAGGGTTCGTGTTGATCGGGTGGGGCGTCGGCTGCGGGCTTGGCAGCTATGATGACCTGGGCGAGCCCGTCCCGGGACAGCGGTGGCCGTGGGTGTGTCCCGAGGGAGGCGACCCGAGCCTGGATGGCGGTTGCCCACCTGCGGCGAGCACGGATGCGGCAACCACGGACAACGCCTCAGACGCGGCCGCCGAAGAGGCGTCATGAGGACGAATGTGCGATTCGGAGCGACTGTCGGATTGTTCTTGGCCGCCTGCTGGCCCCGTCCAGCCGCAGCCCAAGAACCGCTCGACGGAGGGCAAGAGCCTGCGCCCGAGCCGTTGGCAGCAAGCCCGGACGGCGGCCATCCCGATTTGCCGCCAGCTCCGACTGTCGCGCAAGAGCCGGAGAGCTCCGCGGCCGCGGAGGAAGCCGCCACGCCGGCAGCGTCGACGGCTGTTTCGCCGGAGCCGGGGAGCTTCGCGGCCACGAAGGAGGACTCGCCGGCAGCGTCGACGGCTGTTTCGCCGGAGCCGGCCCCGGCCCCCGATGTCATGGTGCTTGGCCAGAGGGAAAGGACGACCGGAACGAGTGAATCCGTCCTATCGCGACAGACGATTGCATCCCTCCCCGGAGGTGACACGCAACCGCTTGCCTACGCGCTGGCGACGCAGCCCGGGTTCGTCGCCGATACCTTCGGTTTCGGGCTGCACGTGCGCGGCGCAGATGGAGGCTTGCTCTACGTGATCGACGGCATTCCTCTGTTGGCCGCCCCGCTCGGGGAATGGGACGCCACGAAGGGCTTCATCCCGACAAGGTTGGTGCAGAAGCTTCGCATCCTGACCGGCGGCTTTCCGGCAGAATTCGGTTCTGGCCTTGGGGCCGTGATCGACATAACCACGCGCCACGCTCTCGGTGGCCCATCTGGGGAAGCGGAAGCCGCGTACGGATCCTATGGCACGACCAACTACGCCCTCAACTATTCCCAGGAGATCGGAAAGCTCAGCCTCTTCGTGGCCGGCGATTTCCAGAACACCAAGCGCGGATTCGACCCGCCGTCGGTGACCCCCATCCTTCACGACAGCATGACCTCGGGCAGCGGCTTCTTGCGCCTGGACTACCAACTTCGCGAGACCGACCATATTGAGCTCGTCACGACCTTCAATCAGAGTCGGTTTCAAATCCCGATCGACCCGACGTTGCTGCCTCTTTCCCAAGCCCCAGCAGGAGCGGTCCGGGGGGCCGACGCCTATGGTAACGATCCTCCGCCCTTCGTGCCCTACGATGCAAACCCCGTCGAGACCGAACGCAATGTCTTCGCGGCGGTTTCCTACAAGCATGCCGGTGCTGGGGGCACGTTGCAGGTTGCCCCCCTTTTCCGCGAAGCCTACGGAAAGCTCACCTGCGATCCCGCTGGCTCGTTGGGACCGAACGCGGATCCCGGCGCTGCCTGCGGCGATGTCCGCAGGGATGTCCTTCACGGAGGTGGGCTGGCCTCGTTCACGTGGGCACAAGGCGAGCGGCAAATCTGGAAGACAGGTCTGCTTGTCGATGCGGCCCGCAGCAACGTGGACTACACAGCCTACTTCCGCGACGATGCCGCTCCTTCCGGCGGTGCGGATCCGGCGCAGACACTGTCAGGCAGTGACATCACCAACGTGCTCAACGCGGGGGCATTCCTGCAAGACCAAATCCGGCTCGGAAAGTGGCAAATCCTCGCCGGCGCCAGGCTCGACATCGAGAGCGCGTCCTTCCTTCACAGCGACGAGCCGTCGTTGTTCCTCCTCGGGCCAAGCGCGCGGCTGGGTGTTGGTTACGTCGTCACGACCAACCTCACGTTGCACGGGTTTGCCGGATACCTGTGGCAACCGCCGAGCACGATCGACGCGCCCGTCGCAGCTCGCATCCTCATTCCTTCCCTCGCTGGGCAGGCTCTTCCCGTCGATATCAAGGCAGAAAAGGACTGGTCCGCGGAGCTGGGCATCACCGAACGTCCGCTGCCCGGGTTGACCTTGGACTTCACCGGTTGGGGCCGCATCGCCAGCGATCAGCTCGACCGCGTGAACGTGGGTACCACCAACCTCGTCGCCAGCTACAATTTCGAACGCGGGCGTGCCGCTGGGGCCGAAGCCTCGTGCAGGCTCAGCGGCGGCGACAACGTCGACGGGTTCGCCAACTTAGGATGGCAGCTCGCGCAGGGCTCGGGCATCAGCTCCGAAAAATTCCTGTTTGCTCCGGACGAGATCGCCGACAAGAGCTGGGTGATGCTGGATCACGTGCAGACGTGGACAGCAAACGTGGGGATTGATCTTCACGACGCCCCCGCGAGCACGCACGTGTCGGCTCTGCTGAACTATGGCAGTGGGATGCGTACCGGCCCCGACAGCGACGAAACGGTGCCGTCGCATGTGGTCGTCGACCTCACGCTTCGCCACCGTTTCGACATCTTCTCCAACATCTTCTCGCATCTGCACCCCGAGATAGCCATCGACGTTCTCAACTTGTTCGACCAAGTCTACGCCTATCGAATTGCCACCGGCTACGTCGGAAGCGCCTACGGTCCGCTACGGCGCGTCTTCGTGCGACTCGCGGTTCCGTTTTTCTAAGCGGGCTTCCCGGGAAGCCAACGCGATACGTGTAGCACCAACATCAATATTCGTGTTACTCATAGGGCATGCGAAACGTTTGCAACCCCCGCCGAAGACAGTGCTTGACCATGCCGATCATGGCCGTGGGCGCGCTGACCGTCGGCACGAACGCGTGGGCCCAGGACGGCGGCCAAGTCGATGCAGAAGCGCCAGCGGCTGTCGAAGCGGGCACTGCGAGCGCGCAGCCCTCCGCCGTGCCCGCTGAAGCGAGCACCCCTGCCTCCGTTGCGGTCCCCACCGAAATGCCCGCGGTCGTGGTACGCGGACGCGCGGAGGACATCCTGGGTGTCGCGCTCGGCGCGTCCGAAGGCGCCATCGGCGAAGCGGACTTGAAAGACCTGCCCTTGCTACGACGTGGGGAGTTGATGGAAACCGTCCCCGGCCTGGTAGTCACCCAGCACTCGGGCGACGGCAAGGCGAACCAGTACTTTCTGCGCGGCTTCAACCTGGACCACGGCACCGACTTCGCCTTTTCGGTGGATGACGTGCCGGTGAACCTGCCCTCCCACGCGCACGGGCAGGGGTATTCCGACCTGAACTTCATGATCCCCGAGCTGGTGAGCTTCATCGAATACAAGAAAGGGCCGTTCTATGCGGACATCGGCGACTTCTCGGGCTCTGGCGCGGCCAATGTCCACATGGTGAACAGCCTTCCGCAAGGCACCATCAATCTGCAGGGCGGCAGGTTCGGCTTCGCGCGCGGCCTGGTGGCTGGCTCGCCGACCGTCGGGCCTGGAACCTTGCTTTACGCCCTCGAATACAACCACTACGACGGACCGTGGGTGGTTCATGAGGATTCCAACCGCTTCAACGGACTTCTGCGCTACCACTGGGCCCGCGCGAAAGACCAATACACCCTGTCCGCCAGCCTCTACGCGGCCCCCGACTGGCATTCCACGGATCACGTCGCCCAGCGAGCCATCGACGAAGGGCTCATCTCTCGCTTTGGCACCCTGGATCCCTCGGACGGAGGCAACACGGGCCGCGGCGGCTTGACCTTCAACTGGACGCGAGGACACGACGACGGTACGACGACCTTGACGCTCTACGGGTTCTATTACCGGCTCAATCTGTTCTCGAATTTCACCTATTTCCTCGATGATCCGGTGAACGGCGATCAATTCGAGCAGATCGACCGGCGCTACGTCGGCGGCGCCAACCTGAGGCGAACATGGAACCGAACCTGGCTCGGCAAGGACGTCGAGAACGCCCTGGGCGTGCAGATTCGCAACGACTACCTGCCTTTGTCGGGACTCGACCACACCGCCAACCGACAGGTGATTGGTGTGTACATCGACGACCGCATCGAAGAATTCACCACCGGCGTCTACGGCAACAATCAGGTTCAGTGGTCCGAGTGGTTCCGCACCAACCTAGGATTGCGCGCGGATCTCTTTGCCGTGGACGTGACCAGCCAGAACATCCCGGAGAATTCCGGAAACAAGACGTCCGCCATCGTCAACCCCAAGGCGAGCTTGATCTTCGGCCCGTGGCAGAAGACCGAGATCTATCTCAACCTCGGCTCGGGCTTTCACAGCAACGACGCGCGCGGTGCGACCGCCACGGTATCCGCCGCCGATCTGGCGCCACAGTCGAAAGTGCCGCTGCTGGTCCGCACCAAAGGTGCCGAGATCGGAACGCGCACCTCCATCCTGCCAGGTCTGGTCAGCACGGTCTCGCTCTGGTACTTGCAATCCGATTCGGAATTGACCTTCGCGGGCGACGCCGGCGACACCGAAGCGACTTCGCAAAGCCGCAAATACGGTGTGGAGTGGGCGAACTTCTACAAACCGATGTCCTGGCTCACGCTGGCGGCCGACGTCGCGCTGACCCACGCTCGCTATGTCGACGGTCCCGATGGCGCGTACATCCCCAATTCCATTCCCATCGTGGTGTCGGGGGTGGCGACCGTGGAGGCGCCCGTCGGGATCTTCGGCAGCGCGCGCCTGCGCTACTTCAGCTCGCAACCGCTCATCGAGGACAACAGCGTACGCGAGCCGGACTCGATGATCATCGACGCTAAATTGGGCTATCGCCGCGACCGCTACGAGGTCGCCGTCGACATCCTCAACCTGCTAGATTCCAAGTCCGACGACATCGCGTACTACTATGAATCGCAATTACGGGGCGAGTCGGCCAGCGTGAACGACGTGCATATTCACCCCGTCGAGCCCTTCGAGGTCCGGGCGGGGCTGACCGTCCACTACTGACGTCAGGCCGATGGCCGCCGCACGCGATGTCTCCGCCGTACGTAGACGAAACGCCATCAGCCTGGCTACGTCGACGATCTGCCACGCGCTGCTGTTCGGAGTAGGCGCGCTCATGCTGACTCGTCACGCGGGAAAGCCGTCCGCGGTCGAAACTGTCGAGGTGAGTCTCGTGCAAGCCAAGCCCGACCCGATCCGCGACGTTCCGCCCGTGGCACCCGACGATCACCTCTCGCCCACTTGGCCTGCCGTCGCCAGACGCCCATCCACGCGAGCGCATCTCAAACCGCGGCTTCGCGAGCAGGCTGCCCCACCTGAGGTTGCGGTGAAGCCTTCCACCGAGGTGGCAACAGCCGACGACGTCGCGCTGCCTGCCACCGCCGAAAGCGCGCAACACAAAGCCGGCCAGATCGCGAATCCAAGCCCGCCAAGCCCACCCCCGCCGGCAGCCGGGAGAGGATCCGGCCCCATCACCGTCCTCGCATCGCCGCGCTATCGCAGCAACCCGCGCCCCGACTACCCCATGGCGTCCAGGCGAAGACACGAAGAGGGCGAGGTTCGACTGGCCGTCAGGGTCAGCCCGGAGGGCAGGCCATTGCACATTTCCCTGGCCAAGAGCAGCGGCCACGCCAGGTTGGACCAGGCCGCCATCGACGCCGTCAGGACTTGGACCTTCGAACCCGCGCGAGCCTCGGGCGTCGCGGTGACAAGCCAGGTGATCGTGCCGGTTCGGTTTTCGCTGGCTCAGGACTGACCGGGCGGCTTCCGTGAGGCCGCTGAGCGGTTGACGCTTCCGTGGCTGTGCTCGTGTCCCAAATCACCAGGACCTGCCACAATCTCGATGCCCCCCTGCTTCACCCCCCCCGCAAGGCCGGCAGGCGGTCTGCGATGCTCTTCAGCCGATCAGATCTGCCCCTGTGGTGGTCGTAGACCAGGGTCAAGGTGGCGACGGCATCCGCCGCCTTGGGCACCTTGGCCCGGCCGACCTCGGCGCGCGCTAGATCGCGAAACCAGCGTCTTTGTGGCTTGCCATCGATCTGGAACGTGAATAGATACATTCATCCGGGCTAGCGTCAGCGCCGCCGAACGCAAGGCAAGACATCCCGATACCATCCCAACGGAGGGAACACGACATGAGCGATCCAACCAAGCTGACCACCAATGCGGGTGCGCCCGTTGTCGACAACCAAAACCTCATGACCGCGGGGCCACGCGGTCCGGGGCTGCTTCAGGACGTTTGGTTCCAAGAGAAGCTCGCCCATTTCGACCGCGAGGTGATTCCGGAACGGCGCATGCACGCCAAAGGCTCGGGCGCCTACGGCACCTTTACCGTCACACACGACATTACCAAGTACACCAAGGCCAAAATCTTTTCGGCGGTGGGCAAGAAGACCGATCTTTTCGCGCGCTTTTCCACCGTGGCCGGCGAGCGAGGTGCCGCCGACGCCGAGCGCGACATCCGCGGCTTCGCCATGAAGTTCTACACCGAGGAGGGTAACTGGGATCTCGTCGGCAACAACACGCCGGTATTCTTTCTGCGCGACCCGCTCAAGTTTCCGGATCTCAACCACGCGGTCAAGCGCGACCCCAGGACCAACCTGCGTAGCGCGCGCAACAACTGGGACTTCTGGACACAGCTACCCGAGGCGCTCCATCAGATCACCATCACCATGAGCGATCGAGGCATTCCGTACTCGTACCGACACATGAACGGCTACGGCAGCCACACCTTGGGCGATGAACAAAGAGCAACAGAAGGTGCTGTTCGAGAATACCGCCCGCGCCATGGGCGATGCACCCAAGGAGATCAAGGTGCGCCACATCGGTAATTGCCTGAAGGCCGATCCGGCGTACGGCGAAGGCGTGGCCAAGGCGCTCGGGATTACGCTCGGCGAGGTTTCGGGAAAACCGTAGGCACGACCAAACATCAAGACGAAACGACTTCGAGCGGTCTCATCATCGGCCGCACGTTCGGCGATGCAGGCCTTCGCGATCCGTAGCATCTTAGGCGGCTACTGCTCGTGGCAACCGGTGCATGCGAAGGTGCTCTGGACCATGAGGCGCGGTTTCCCTGGCGTTGGGATGGGTTGGCGAAACAGGGGAACATTGTTCTTGGCTTCGCGGATGCGAGCCTCGATCACGTCGCGGTACCGCCAGGTCCCGTAGTCGGCTGACAGCCGGGCCATGGCATAGATCTGCTCGGCCGTGTCGGTTCTACCGGCCTTCACCAGCATGTCGCCCATGTTCAGGAAGAAGCCCTCGAAGTTGTGCGGGGCAATCCATGAGTTCCAGCAGGCGCGCTTGGGGCCTTCCTTGGTTTGTTGAACCATGAACTCGGAGTAGCTCGGCCGCCGGCGATCGATCCTCTTGCCCGCGCACACGTCCAAGTTCCGCCATTGATCGCCGAGGGCTTCGGCGTATCGCTTGGAATCGTACGGCAGTGAGGACATCGCGTAGCCGGCCGTGAAGTAGTTGAATTCGGGCCACGCGTCGATCGCGTCGAGCAGCGTGTAGTAGCCCCTACGAGTCAGCTTTTCATCCTTGTGGATGGTCGCCTCCGCCAGCAACAGCGCCCCGTAGAAGCCCAGAATTCGGGCGTCCCTGCCATCCAGGCGCACGGACTCCTCGAGGTACTTGCGTGCCAGCACGGCGTGGTCGGTGATGGTCGACGGAACTGGGTCGAGGCGCGCCCGCTCCGAAAGCTGCCACGCGTGCATGAAGCCAACGTGGGCGGCTGTGGTCGCATCCATGGGATTCTCCAGGTATGCGGCGGTCAGCGCGCGCGTGACGTCGGCGACCCCTTGGTAATTTCCGGCGTGCAAGGTTTGCCACATGAGGGCATCGGCCTCGATGGCCGACGGCTTGCGCGCGGTTGGCGCCGTCGCCTTCTTCTTGGGGGCTGCCCATTCCGCGGTGGCAGCGCAGGCGACGGTCGTGATTGCCAAGACAACTGGCATGATGACCTGGAAGGGCGTAATGCGAGCCGAGTCGTTCATGGCTCCAGGATAGACAACGGAGGAAGGCACGGCTTGAATCAACTGGCTGCCTTCGACATCGGCCTGATCGTGGATGGTGGCACGCCGAACATGCGCCGAAACGTCCTGGTCATGTGGGACGCATCGGAGAAGCCGGCCGCGTGGGCTGCTTCAGACAAGGGCGCACCGGCCACGATCTTCGACGCCGCCCGCTGGAGCTTGAGCCAGGTCAGGTAGGGCCGGATTGGGATTCCGATCGATTGCGTGAAGACGTGCATCAGCCGACCGGGCGAAAGTGCCACCGCATCGGCCAGCGCTTCGAGAGAGGTGCCACCCTCCATGGCACCAGAGCGCAGAAGCCGCAACGCCTTCTTCACGCGCGGATGGACCGGCAGGCGCAGCGGCAGGTGTACGCCGCCCCCCAATACCTCCACCGCCTGACGAGCCCACTCCGCTCCCTCGGAGCGCATGAGTGCAAAGTGATCGGCGTCTTGCACCAAGCGCGCGCATTCCTCGCGGGAGATGGCCCGCACGGCTCCCGTCAGGTGCGACAGCAGTGTCGCAGCGACGCTGCTTTCCGGATCGAGGAACACGAGCAGGACCTGCACCCCGAGCGCGTCGATGGAATGGTCGACATCCGGAGCCGTGAGCACGCCGGCCGCCGGCCGCCACGCGCCAACGCGCGAGGTGCGTACGCGGAGGTCGCCGTCGATCCCGAGCACGAAATGCATGGCATGGTGAGCGTGCAGGTTGCTTCGAGAGCCAGGCCCGCAAGATGCGACCAGAGGAGGCCAGAGCGGGAGGCCGTGGTTTTCGGCCGGTAGCGTGGGCAGGTAGGGCAGTCTCATGCACAATTCTGACACGCACGCGACCTGCGCGAGCCAAGGGTTGACGATTCCAGGCCTTGGATTTACATTTACGAACTGGAGGTTTACGATTTCTCGGCCCTCAGGACCCGACCGGCGCGCACAGATCCTGGCCCTTGCAGCCGAAGGCAACCCCATGTCCGCGGGGATGGTTGGGCGCAGCCTCCGGATTTCCCGACAAATGGCGCACCGGATCCTGTCCCGACTGGTCGATGATGGCCTCCTGGTCCGAAGTGGAGCGGGACGCTCTGTCAGCTACCACGACAGCGGCGGTCTGCCCTTCGTGCGGCGCTACCCACGCGCGGTCATCGCAGAGGATCGTGTCTGGACCGATGTATCCAGCGCGTGCCGCGCAGTGGGGGCGCTGGCCAAACCCGCGCGGTCGATCCTGCAGTACGCGTTCACTGAAATTTTAAACAACGCCATCGAGCACTCGCGGGGGCACGAGATCGAGGTGCGGTTCGAAAGCGCGCCGGACGGTCTTGCCTTCGTCATCGCGGACGACGGCGTGGGCGCGTTCGCGAATCTGCGCAAGATGCTGCACCTGGAATCCGACCTGGTGGCTCTGCAAGAGCTTTCCAAGGGCAAACTTACGACTTTGCCCGCCGGGCATACCGGCGAAGGCATCTTCTTCACCTCCAAAGCGGCCCGGATCTTCGAGATGTCAAGCCATGGGCTGCGGTGGATTGTCGACAACGTTGTCGGTGATACCGCCGCGGGTTCGTCCCCCGCACGGCGAGGAACCGTCGTGCGCGTCGAGGTTGCCCGCAATCCGCGCCGGACACTGGCCAAACTGTTCGCCGAGTACACCGAGGACTTCGCATTCACCAAGACCCGCATCGTGGTCAGATTGTTCACCATCGGCGTGCGCTTCATCTCGCGCTCCGAGGCTCGGCGCGTACTGGCCAACCTGGAAAAGTTCAGCAGCGTGGTGCTGGACTTCTCGGGTGTCGAGGAGATTGGTCAGGGCTTCGCGGACGAAGTCTTCCGCGTCTGGAAGGCATCGCACCCGGCCATCAAACTCGAAGCCGCATCCATGTCCGCGCCGGTTGCATTCTTGGTGCGCCGGGCGACGGCCGCGTGATGCGCAGCCCGTCGGTCACGAACTTGGGCATCTCCTGTCGCCCGCCTACGGGATGACCGGAGAGGCGATGCAGCAGCCGCTCACGCACGAGAAGCCGGTATTGCAGCCTAGGATCTCTCCCTCGGCGCCGATCTGCCCGCAAGATTCGACGTCGACGGGACAGGTAAGGGTGGTGCAGCAGCCATCGAGGCAGCTCGCGCCTTCGCCACAGGATGCGTACCCGCCGCCTTCTCCCATGCCTTCGCCGCACACCTGCGTCGGGTCCGTGCAGGTCGGCGGCGTGGTCGTGCTACCACCGGCGCAGAAGACGACGCACGCTTCGCCGCAATCGCCGCCTACCTTGTTCTGGTCACCGTCGTGAACGATGACTTGCAGGCGATACGAATGCCCGGGCTGGAACTTCACTCCCCAACGCACCTCCGCGCTCCAGCCTTCGTCCTTGATGCCCGTCGGGACGGGGTCATTCACGATCAGATTCCAGTTGTTCTTGGCCGGATCGGCATCCGCAGTGACCGACGTCGTCGGCGGCGTCGTGGTGTTGTCGACCGTCCGCACGGCGGCTTTCCAGGTGCCGAACACGGCATCGGGGTTGAGTGGGCGGCCGCCCATTTGCCAATCCCCCGCGCGGCTGGCCGGGTTTTTCGTGATGTCGGTAACGTAGAGAACCGGCCACAGCGGCCGCAGGGACGGATCGAGACCGCTCGTATCGCCGGCCAGCTCGTTCGTGCCCGTCTGTGGGTTGAAGATGCTGCTCGGGCTCGCCGGTAGCGGCGAAACCGGGTAATCGGTCGTCGTCGTGCCGCTCGCGCTCTTGATCACCACCTGGCGCACCCCCAGCGTCATGGCGTGCTCGTCGTTGTAGAGCAGGCTCACGATACCCCCGCTGTCGGCGATGGACGGCCGGATCGCGCGCAGGACCTCGCTCTCGTTGAAGTCTACGCTGGTCAGTGCATTGTCGCTGGCATAGGGGTAGCCACAGCCGGTGACGATGGCGCCCACCACACCGGGCTCGCAGGTCGCGCCGGCGGAGCCATCGATGCCGGCGCTTCCGCCCGCTCCCCCCGTACCCTTGCCGGGTTTCGTGGTTCCACCCTCGCTTGGTACGACCCATGTCCCGCCCGGGTCATCAGTGGCAATGCTGGCGTCTAACGACGTTGTCGGTTGAGGATTTCCGCCCGCTCCCGCCCAGGGCGCTCCGTCGACACCGGACAAGCCGGCCCCGCCGGCACCGGGCAGGACGGCCCCGTCGATACCGGCCCCGCCGGCACCGGGCAAGACGGTCCCGTCGATACCGGCCCCGCCGGCACCGGGTAGGACGGCCCCATCACTGCCCGTGCCGCCGCTGCCGGCCAAGGCCGTCGCATCGACGGCGGCGGAAGGCGCCCCGTCGATACCGGACAAGGCCGCTCCGCCGGCGCCGGCCGAAGGCCCGCCACCTGATCCGCCCTTGTTCCCGGCTCCCGAGCCCGTCCCTCCGCAGCCAAGCGCGCAGGCCGCGGAAACCACGGTGAACAGCTTACCGATCATCGTCATGATGGCTCTCCTCGCTCCATGGTGTCCACGGATTGAAAGACAGAAGTACGAAGGTTGGGTCGGAAACCCCGTCTTCAAGTACATCGGCAGGTCCGGGAGTGGGCTGAAATGCGGGCTCGACGCCACCACCCTCGGCAATCTGGGTACGGTGCTGCGCAGCCCGGACCAATGAGCGTTGCCTCGCTGTGATTCGGGCCACGGGCGGTTGGGTTCGCTTCGCGGGCAGCCCTCACCCGGGTGGTATAGTTTTTCCGTTGCGGGTCACGCCCACCTATTCGCGCGGAGGTGTTCATCCAATGCGGTCATCCGGCCGATCCCTGGTAGCGGCTGTCGCGGTTTGTCTTCTAGATGGAATACGTCGTAGTCATCCTTCACTGATCTGCGGGCCCGCCCCGATCTTGAACTTCCCTCGGAAATAGCGCCACCTGATCTCACCCACCTCCGCGGCCCACGCCTCGATGCCTTTGTTCTTGATGGTCGCGAGGTTGTAGACCTTCAGATTGTGCGGGTACCTCTCCGCGCCCTCGGCCAGCGGCTGCAGCCTGTGGCATGGGAATTTCTTGCACTCGTAGCAGAAGTCGACGCCTTCCTGCTTCGCACATTCGAGCGTGTCGCATTTCCCTCCGATGATGGTGCAGCCGCCATTGCGGCACCCGTTGCAGCGTAATTTCTCGATGGTCATGCCCCGTGCGTCGAAGGCGCGCTTCCTCTCGGGCTCCATAGTGTCGAAGAACCTTTCGATGTTGGTGTGAAAGAACTCGCAGTTGAAGCAATCGATTCCGCAGATGGCGGTGAGTTGCTTGAGCATGCTCGCGTCCATGGGGTCCTTTTCGTAGAAGGTTGTGCGGACTGGCACTGCCGCTGCACGCATTATTCCAGGGACAGCGTGCCAGGGGCAAGAGCTTCAGTCGCGGCACCATGTGGCGCGCGAGCCATCTCGTTCGTAGAGTTGGCCCGATAGGAAACCCCATGTTGAAAATCATTCCGCACTCCCGTCGGCCCCGACGGATCTGGCTTGTCTGTTTGCTGGCGGCCTCGTCATCCTGTTACGACTCAGGTGCCGAGATCCCGGTCTACCACCCCAGCGTCAAGATGCTGGTGTTCTCCGACCCGCACTACTTCGATCCTTCGCTTGGCACGAGCGGCTCGGCCTTCGAGGAATACCTGGCGCACGACCGCAAACTGATCGCCGAGAGCGACGCCATCATGCGCGCCATGGTCGGGTTGGTCGCGGCCGAAAACCCGCAGGTCGTGCTCGTTCCCGGCGATCTCACCAAGGATGGCGAGGCCCTTTCGCACCAGTCCATGGCTGCCTACCTGATGCAAATGAAGGCGGGCGGGCGCAAGGTGTTCGTGGTGCCGGGCAACCACGACATCGAGAACGGAGCGGCATCGAGCTACTCGGGGAACACCGCCACCCCGGTGCCGGCCATCTCGGCGGGTGAATTCGCCGATATCTACAAGGATCTGGGATATGGCGACGCCATCGATCGCGACAGCAATTCCCTCAGCTACGTGGCCGAGATCGTGCCGGGGCTGTGGCTCCTGGCACTTGATTCGTGCATCTATGGCGATGCCCCGGGATCGTCGCTGACCTCGGGACGGTTTCTCGACGGCACCAAGGCGTGGATTCAGGCCCGGCTCGACGAGGCGAAACGGCGGGGAGTCCGCGTGATCGCCATGATGCACCACGGGGTGATCGAGCACTTCGCCAACCAGGCGCTGATCTTTCCCGAGTACCTGGTAAACGATCGGAACGCCGTTGGCAGTTTGCTCTCGAAAGGCAACGTGGGCGTGGTCTTCACCGGTCACTTCCACGCCAACGACATCAGCCAGGGAATCCCGAGCGGTTCGAACAAGTCGATCTACGACGTCGAGACGGGTTCGACCGTGACCTACCCGTGCCCGTACCGAGTCGTCGATCTCAGTGACGACACCCTGGCCATCACCACCAAGCACGTCACCGACATCGACTACGACTTGGGCGGCGCCTCCGATTTTCAGACCTACGCGCGCAGCAGCCTGCGCATCGGGCTCGAAGGACTCATCGCCAGCTTGATCGAGGCGCCGCCGTACTCGATGGACCCGACCGTTGCCGGCCAGATCGCACCCTGGCTCGGCGATGGGCTGGTGGCTCATTACGCGGGCGACGAGGTCATGACCACCGATGCCCAGACCGACATTCAGACCTTGCTGTCGTCGAGCGACGTGACCGAGGAACTGGCGGGCACGATGTTGCGAAGCATCTGGACCGATCTGCCGCCGCCGGACAATACCGTGATTCTGGATCTCGCAAGTCGTTGAGATGAGTTGGCGGTAAACTGTGTTACGGTTTTGCCCGGCCAGCGCGGCTGGCCCCGTGCCAAGGAGAAATCATGCCCGAAGTCGATGTCGCGTCGAAAGCGAAGAAGGAATTCCACGTGAACGTGCCGCAGGAGAGCCCCGGCTTCTTCCTCAAGGGATCGAGTGCGCACGACTGGGGCATGAACAACCGCCTGGCGCGTATCTTCAACCCGCGCTCGGGCAAGGCAGTGATGCTGGCCTTCGACCATGGCTATTTTCAAGGCCCGACCACCGGCCTCGAACGCGTCGACCTCACCATCCTGCCGCTGGCGCCGTTCGCCGACGCCTTGATGCTCACGCGTGGAATCTTGCGCAGCGTGATCCCGCCCGCCTCGCCCAATGCGATCGTCATGCGCGCCAGCGGCGGTCCCTCGATTCTCAAGGAACTGTCCAACGAGCAGATCGCGGTCAGCATGGAGGACGCGATCCGCATGAACGTATCGGCCGTCGCGGTCCAGGTCTTCATCGGCGGCGAGTTCGAAACCCAGTCGGTCGCCAACATGACTCGCCTGGTGGACGAGGGCAATCGTTACGGCATCCCGGTGCTCGCGGTGACTGCGGTGGGCAAGGACATGGTCCGCGACGCGAAGTACTTGCGGCTCGCCTGCCGCATCTGCGCCGAGCTGGGCGCGGCTTTCGTGAAGACCTACTACGTGCCGGAGGATTTCGAGACCGTGGCGGCCTCGTGCCCGGTGCCGTTGGTCATGGCGGGCGGTAAGAAGTTGCCCGAGCTCGAAGCACTGCGGATGGCCTACGCGGCGATCTCGCAGGGCGCGGCCGGCGTGGACATGGGCCGCAACATCTTCCAGGCCGAGTCGCCCGTGGCGATGATCCAGGCCGTGCGCAAGGTGGTCCACGAAGGGGCAAGTCCGGAGCAGGCCTTCGAGATTCTATCGGTCCGCCAAGGTTGCACCACGCGGCCGCTAGCGCGGCTGGCCATCGATGCGCAATCGTTGGTCCGATTCCGAGGCCGCGGGGCTTGCTGGCGTCGAGCCGAGCGAGAGGCAGCTCGCTGTGCTCGTATACGCCTCGCGCCTACTCGGCGCGGATCCGGACCTCGCCATGCATGGCGGCGGCAACACCTCGTGCAAGGGCACGCTGGCGAACGCGCTCGGTGAGGAGCAGTCCGCGCTCTTCATCAAGCCCTCCGGCGTCGATCTCGCCAGCATCCAAGCGGGCGATTTCGTCGCCCTGGATCTCGCCTACTTGCTTCGGCTGATCGACTTGACCGCATTGTCCGACGAAGCCATGGCCGGCGAGTTCGCCTGTCGCGGCCTGCGCCCGACGAACCGCCGCGCATCCGTCGAGTCGCTGGTGCACGCGGTGCTTGCGCATCCGTTCGTCCTGCACACACATCCGAGCGCCATCCTGGCCCTCACCAACCGTTCGCGCGGTGCCGAGGCCATAGCTGCGGCGCTCGGCGACGAGAATCGCGATGGTGCCTTACGCCAGGGCGGGCCTGGATCTCGCGCGCGCCGTGCGCGATGCCGTAGCCGGTTCGCCGCGGGCGCGGGCGCTGGTGCTCATGCAACACGGGCTCGTGACCTGGGGCGCGACGGCCCGCGAGGCCTACGACGCCACCATCGAGCTGGTCGGTCGCGCGGAGGCCTATGTGGACAAGGGCCGCGTGCATCCCTTGCCCGCGCCGGGGGCGTCCGTCCCGGATCGCGAGCGGAATTATCTCGCGCTGGCTCCGGTCATTCGCGGAACGCTGGGTCCCGGGGATCCAGACGCGCTCGACGAGCGCGTGATTCTCGAAGCCTCGCTCGATTCCGAGATCGCCCGCGTGCTCGATTCTCCGCTGGGCAAGGGGCTCCTGCTGTCGCCGCCGCTTACCCCGGACTACCTGGTGCGCACGCGCCGCCTGCCGCTGTGGCTGGAAGATCCGGTGTTGGGCGACGCGAAGGCATTCAAGGAGCAGCTCGCGCGGGCGGTTCTTGCCTACCAGGCCGAGTACCGCGACTACGTCAGCGCGCACGGGCAGAAGGTCAGCGACGAGGGACGCGCGTTCCTGCCCCGGGCGATCATGATTCCGGGACTCGGCATGGTGTGCGTGGGAAAAGACGCGGACGATGCGCGCATGGTGCGCGACATCACCTTGCAGGGTCTGCGCGTGAAAACTGCCATCTACGAAGCGGGCGCCCAGTACGTTCCTCTCGACGACGAGCACCTTTACGACATGGAGTTTCGCGCCTACCAGCAGGCCAAGCGCGCGTCCCACGATGGCACCAGCTCTCGGGGCTTGCGTGGCAGCGTGGCGCTGGTGACAGGCGCCGCCGGGGCCATCGGGTCCGGCATCTGCGAGGCCCTGCTCGAAAGGGGCTGCCATGTCGCCGCTTCCGATCTTGCGGGCACCGCCTTGGACTCGCTGGTCGAGGATCTCGGATCCCGCTATCCTTCCCGGGTGGTGGCCGCTGCCATGGACGTGACCGACGGGGCCCAGGTGGCGGCGGGTTTTGCGCGGGCCGTCCGCGCATGGGGTGGCATCGACGCCGTCATCGTCAACGCCGGCATCGCCCACGTGGCGCCGCTCACCGAGCTTGCACTCGACGTATTTCGCAAACTCGAGGCCGTCAACGTGGAGGGCACCTTGCTTACCCTGGCCGAGGCCGGGCGCCGCTTCGCCCTGCAAGGCACGGGCGGCGACATCGTGTTGGTCTCGACCAAGAACGTGTTTGCGCCCGGCGCGGGTTTCGGCGCCTACAGCGCCACCAAGGCCGCCAGCCACCAACTGGCACGCATCGCCAGCCTCGAGCTCGCCCCGCTCGGGGTGCGCGTGAACATGGTGGCGCCCGACGCGGTCTTTTCCCACGGGGGGAAGCGTTCGGGTTTGTGGGCCACCGTCGGCCCGAACCGCATGAAGGCGCGCGGCCTCGACGAGCGCGGCCTCGAGGAATACTACCGCTCGCGCAACCTACTCAAGGCCCAGGTCACCGCCGAGCACGTCGCGCGCGCCGTGCTCTTCTTTCTGACCCACCAGACGCCGACCACCGGCGCGACCATTCCTGTCGACGGCGGCCTGCCCGACGCGACACCGCGATAGACACCGTTGCCATTGGCCGAGGGCGTCTCGGACATGCCGGGGTGCCCCGTGGGGTTTTCCCGGCCCCGTGGGGTTTTCCCTGGGAAGCGCGCTGGTGAGCCGAAAAGCCCGCCTTGTAAGCACTTCCAGCAAGCGCACGGCGCAACGGTGCATGGCATTGCCGCTCCCGAGGAGGTTCTCATGAAAATCCGTCTTTTGGTTCTCTACACATCTTCCCTGGCAATCTTGGCCAGCGCCGGTCTGGTTGGCTGTAGCTCTACGACGGAGCCGAAGCAAAACGGGGCCGGAGGAAACAGCGAAGCCGGCGGCGCCACGAGCGGTGGCGGTACGACCAGCAGCGGCGGGGCCACGGGCTCGGGCGGGGCTACCAGTAAGGGCGGAAGCACCGGCGTTGGTGGCTCCGGGATGGGCGGGGCGGCCGGCGGCGGCGGATTGGCTACGGGAGGAATCACCAGCAGCGGCGGATCCGCCACGGGCGGAACCACCAGTAGCGGTGGCTCGGCGACGGGGGGAAGAACCGGCGGCGGTGGATTGAACCCGGGCGGAAGCACGGGGACCGGTGGTGCGGCGGGCATGAGCTCCGGCGGATTGACCGGCACTGGGGGCAGGACTGGCACCGGAGGCGGCAGTGGCAACGGCGGCACCACCGGGAGCGGCGGCGCAACCGGCAATGGAGGCGCGACCGGCAATGGCGGCGCGACCGGCGATGGCGGTACGACCGGAACTGGTGGCGCGACCGGCGATGGCGGCACGACGGGCGGCGGCGGTACTGGCGGCTGCACGTCCGAAGACTGCGGCACGAGTTGCACGATTCCGACCTTGCCTGCCTATTCGGCGCTCACCTCGAACGCCAAGCTGCCGGATCCGTTCATGATGATGTCCGGCACGCGGATCTCGAAGCTAAGCGAGTGGGAATGCCGTCGCGCCGAGATCAACGCCCAGCTGCAGAACTACGAGATGGGCATCAAGAACCCGAAGGCCCCTGGCACGGTGACGGGCAGCATCTCGGGTAGCACTCTTACCGTCACGGTTGGCGGCAAGTCGTTCACGGTCAGCATCACGATGCCAGGCAGTGGCACGGCTCCTTACCCCGCCATCATCGCGCTGGACGGGGGCTCCCTCCCGACGTCTTCAATCACGTCGATGGGTGTTGCCATGATCAACTTGAGCACGGCCACCATGGGCGACCAGAGTGGCACGGGCGGCCGCGGAAAGGGCTTCTTCTTCGATGTGAACGGCTCCGACGGCGGGGCCGGGTCTTTGATCGCCTGGGCCTGGGGCGCGAGCCGCATCATCGATGCGCTCGAGGCCACGCCCAGCGCGAAGATCGATCCCAAGCACATCGGCGTCACCGGTTGCTCGCGCAACGGCAAAGGCGCGTTGGCGATGGGCGCGTTCGACGAGCGCGTTGCTCTCACGATCGTGCAGGAATCCGGATCGGGCGGCACGGCATCGTGGCGCGTTTCCGACGCTGAGGACGGAGGCAAGAACATCGTCCAGACCCTTGGCGAAATCGTGGGTGAAAACGACTGGTTCGGGACCGCCCTCAACCAGTTCGCCCAAAACAAGGCGGCGGCCAAGCTGCCCTACGATCACCATGAGCTCCTGGGCATGGTGGCTCCGCGCGGTCTCTTCGTCATCGAGAACACCCAGTACCAATGGCTCGGCGTGAACAGCTGCGTGACCGACGCCAACGCCGCCCAGATGATATTCCAGAGCCTCGGCGTCAAGGACAACATGGGGTTCGACCAGCACGGGCACGCCCATTGTTCGTTCGACAGCGCGGAGCTGCCGGATCTGCAGGCATTCATCAAAAAATTCCTGCTCGGTCAGTCCTCCGTGGCCACCAAGGTGTGGAACGTCACGGCGACCACGTTCGGCGGCAGCGGCGGAACGGTCGATATGACGAAGTGGGTTGACTGGACCGCTCCCACGCTAAACTAGCACTTAACCAAGACCACAAGGCCTGGCGCTCGTCCCGCGTATTGGGAGCGAAGAGCCGGGGTCGCTCCAACCAGCAGAAGGAATCGTCAAATGAGGAGTCACCGCTCGATACTCGCTCTCGCCGCTTCGGCGGTACTCGCGAGCTGTTCCAACCAAGGATCGAGCCCTCCGCGCGGTACGGGAGGCAGCGGCGTACAGTCGAGCGGCGGCTCACAAGCTGGCGGTAGCGGCGGCAGCCAGACTGGGACCGGCGGCGTGACCTCCAGCGGCGGCACGGCAGGAACGGGGGGACGCTCGACGGGCGGCGCGACAGGCAGCGGCGGGTCGGGGACAGGTGGCCAAGGCAACGGCGGAATCGGGCAGGGCGGAACCTCCATGGCAGGTGCGTCGGGCAGCGGGGGCGGGACCGTGGGCGGACAGGGGGGAAGCTCGCCAGCCGGCGGTGCCGGCGGCGGCAGCGGGACGGGCGGAACCGCGGCCGGAGGAGGCGGCGGAGCGAGTAACACCGGCGGGACGACCAGCGCAGGTGGATCCGGTACCGGCGGAAGAACCGGCAGCGGTGGCACGGTCGCGACCGGCGGCGTCTCCGCGGGTGGCGCCTCGGGTGGCAGTGGCGGCGCGACCAGCAGCGGCGGCGCGACGGGCAGCGGCGGTGGCACCGGCGCGATGCACTGGGTGGGCACGTGGACCGCTTCGCCCTACTATGACTCGGGCAACCAGCCTCCGGCGTCGCTCTCGAAGAGCGTGCTTCGTCAGGTCGCGCATGTCTCACTGGGCGGTAGCCAGATTCGTGTGCAGTTTTCAAACCTGTTCGGCAATGGATCGGTCACGATCGATTCGGCTCACATAGCGCTGTGCAAAGCCACTCCCGCAGTGGACAGCACCATCGATACCGCGACCGACAAGGCCCTCGCTTTCTCGGGAGCGGAAACCGTGACCATCGCACAAGGCAAGGAGGTCTGGTCCGATCCGATTGACTTCACCGTCCTCAATCAGGGGAACATCACCATCACCACCGCCTTCGGGACCGTTCCAAGCCAGGTCTGTGGCCACTCGGGATCGAGGACCACGTCCTACCTGCAAACCAACAGCACGACCGTCGACGCAGCCAGCATGACGTCCGCGACGAAGTTCGAGCACTGGTACTACATCTCCGGCATCGACGTCATGGCCGATGCTTCGGCCAAGGGCGTCGTCGCGATAGGCGATTCCATCACCGACGGCCGGGGCACGGACAACAACAAGAACAATCGGTGGACGGATATCATGGCCGCACGGCTGCAGGCGAATGCCGCCACCGCGAATGTAGCGACGATGAATCAGGGGATCGGCGCGACCAATCTGATCGGGTCCGGCACTGGAGCGGAGGGGCGCTTCGCCCGGGACGTGTTAGGCCAAAGTGGCGTCAAGTACGCGATCGTTTTCGATGGGGTCAACGACATCGCTGGTGGCGCATCTGCCGCGTCCATGCAGAGTGCCTACAAGCAGCTGATTGACGCCGCACACGCCAAAGGCGTGCTCATCTATGGAGCGACCATTCTTCCGTTTTACGGGAACAGCTACTACACCACCTCGCACGAGAGCGTCCGCCAGCAGGTCAACACGTACATCAAGAGCGGGGTGTTCGACGGTGTCATCGATTTCGATGCCGCGCTCACGGATGGCAAGAATCCTCCAGCGTTGCAGTCGACCTACGCCGCCTGGACCCCGAACAATCCCCAGGGGAGCGCAGATGGTCTGCACCCGGGGCCTGCGGGCTACCAGAAGATGGGTGATACGGTAGACCTCACGCTCTTCACGAAGTAGGGGACGGTTTAGCCCGGCGCGTACGATGCCGCGAGCCAGTCCTTCCGGCGGGACGGCGGGCATCTGCGTCCTAGGTTGACTTGGCGCTTCTTCGATGAAGCTCGCATGAGCCGGAAGGCGCTGGTCGTGGACACGGGTACAGGACGCCAGGACGTCCGTTCGTCTTGGCGCGCAGCCATGACTAGATGCCTTTTGGAAGATGTACCTGGTATTGCCCAGCTCCACAGGTTGGGGCATCGGGAGTCCAGCGCGTTTCCCGACCCCTCGGGTTCACTACCCTTGCAGATCCACGACGCGGGGTTCCAGGAAGAGCGCGGGCCAAGTTACAATTTGGACCGCATTCATCGAGGCGCCGGCGGGTCGGCGGTGATCCTGTACACGCTGAGTGGGCGTGGACGACTCCGCCACGCCAATCGACAAATGACTGTCGAGCCGGGCCAGCTCATGTCGATCTACTTTTCAAGCAATCACCGATATTGGATCGGAAGAGGAGAGAGGTGGGAGTACTTCTACCTCACCCTGTCCGGGAGAGAAGTGGTCCGGCACATCGGAGGCATTGCAAGTAGGGTGGGCCCGGTCATGACACTGGCGACTGATTCGCCGATACTGTGGCGTGTGGCTCAAGTATGTGCGGATGCCCTGGAACACAAGATAGGGTCGGCCTATGAGGGCTCCGCGCTCGCCAACGAGATTCTCAAGGAACTGTTGAGCGAGAGTAGGACCCACGCGCGGGACCCGAGGCCTCCTGCGCCACTTGTGCCCGCGTTCGTTGCCGATGTCGAAGAGTTCTGTCAGGAATGTCTGGCGCGTCCCATTGGGGTCGAGGACATGGCACGCGTGGCGAACATGAGCAGGTTTCACTTCTCGCGAGTTTTTCGCAAGGCCTGGGGTGTTTCGCCCGGCCGATACCTCTACCTGCGCCGTTTGCAGGAGGCGATGCGTCTGGTCAAAGCCGGCGGTTGCACGGTTGGACGGATTGCCGAGCAGTGCGGCTTCGGCAACAGCAGCTACTTCTGCAAAGCTTTCAAGAAGAATTTCGGGGTAACCCCTGGAAGATTCAGGGTCGATAGCTCCTTGTCCAGACCCCATTCATCGCGTGCCGCCGACAGCCCGCCGGACGGGCTCTTGATACCGCGGAACCAGCTTGGCGCCGGGGCGGGCCGTAGCGAGCTGACCAGGGGAGCGTAGCACCGCGTCCACCCGCCTGGCATTGCCGGCGGTTGGAAACCAATGCACGTCAGTGGCAGGACCGGTTTCGGAACAGGCGGGGTCGAGCGGTTCACCTGGGTGGCGGTCCGTACAGCGACTTCCGTTTGGTGATGTATCCAAGCGGCTTCCCGGATCCCCAGGAGATCTCCTGGAGCAAGGTGCCTTCTGCGCCCACCTCCTGCACGATGCCCTGCGAGGAATAGGCCACGATCGTGTTGCCATCCGCAAGCCGCTGGACGTCGCCCAGAATCGGATCCGAGATGCTCGGATTTGCGCTGTAGCTCCAGACCTCCGACGTGGTCATCTCCTTCAAATCGAGCTTCAGCTCTCTCGCCACCGCCGGCACACCGTCGGTCACCCCGTCGACGCCGTTGTTGAAGAACAACAAGTCGTCGAGGCCGAGAAGGTGCAGGTTGTGGTTGCCGATCCAGGTCGAAGCGCCTCCCCCTGACTTGTCGAAGCTGTTGGATTCACCACCGCCCAGAACCCATTTGATGTTGCCCTGCCGATCGACCTTGAAGTACCCGCTGTGATCGTCGTCGGACACGACGACCGTGTCGTCCCAGGGCGAGTACTGAATGGCGTTGCAATGGCAGATGAATGCGTTTCCGAACGCTTGGGCGGAATTGATGATGGTCCTGTTGGTACCGTCCGGTGAACGTTCGACGACGTCGTCACACTCGTTCCACTGGTAGGATAGATAGACGATGCTCTCGTCGGGCAACACGGCGAAGTCGTGGTCTTGGTTCTCGAACTGACTGCGTAGGTCTTCCCAGGCCGTGCCGTCCATCGTGACGCGGCCGACTCTGGCCTCGACGCGCGGCACGTTGGCGTGAGCGATCCACATGTGCTTGCCGTCGTAGCTCATGCGGGCGGCGGTCAGGTCGCCGAAGCCGGCGGGCTTGTACCACCAGACGACGTCGCCGTCGCCGTCGAGGATGAAGGCGTAATCGTCGGGGCTGTCGGCGTTGTAGCCGACGGTCACCAAGAAGCCCCCATCGAGAGCGCCCTTGTCATACGTGGTGATGGTCGGCGCTTCGAGGTCGCTCGGGGCCGTTCCGGTCTTGCCGGCAAAGACGTTGTCTGGCCCCGTGCAGGTCCGGCCTCCCGATTCCGCGACGATGCGGAAGTGATACGGGCCGGCATCTTGCTTCATTCCCAAGAGCGGCGTCCGGTATTCCGCCGCGGTCAGATCGACAGAGGCCGTCATTCCGTACTTGGTGTCGAGTCCGAACTCGATCTGGGCGCGGTCGACATTTTGGAGGGTTGTCGACCACGTGACGACGCCCACGGTTCCAATCGTGGGGCTATAGGATGCGCTCTCGACGGTGATCGAGCAACTCGATGGTTGCGCGCCACCATCTAGGGCCGATGGGATGCCGTCCGATTCCTGCGAGCAGCCCAGCGTGCCAACCGCCATCCAGATTCCAAGGCGTATGACTCGCGATGCATGGAATTTCACCAGACCTCCTAGTGCTCGCAAATAGCTGAAGTCGGCTCAAGCCCAGCGGGTTGCCCGGGCACCTCTTCGATGGAGCCCGCGTGAGCTAAAAAACGGGCATCCATGGCACTGGTTAGTTGTTGGCCCGTTTCCATGACTAGACACCTCGCGACAGATGTCCCCGGTATTGCCCGACTTCGAAGATTGGGGCATCTGGAGTCCAGCCTGTTCACAGGCCCAATGTTTTCGCTGGGCGCGCAGATCTATGGCGCAGGGTTTCAAGAGGAATACGGGCCCAGTCACGATTTGGATCGCGTTCATCGAGGCGATGGCGGGTTGGCAGTAATCCTATATGCACTAGGTGGCCGTGGAATACTTCGCCACGGCGATCGAAAAGTTTACGTCGAGCCGGGGCAGCTCATGTTGGTCTTCCTTTCTCGCGATCACCGGTACTGGATCGCGAAAGGCGAGCGGTGGGAATTCTTCTACCTCACACTGGCAGGAAATGAAGTGGTCAAGCGCGTCGACGAAATTGCAGGTAAGGTCGGCCCGGTCGTAGCCTTGGCGGCCGATTCGCCGACACTGTGGCGTGCAGCTCAAACGTGCGCCGATGCCCTGGAGCATAAGATACAGTCGCCGTACCATGGTTCCGCGCTTGCCTACGGGATCCTCATGGAAGTGTTGGACGAGAACATGAATCAGGCGCAACGCCCAACGCCTCCGCTGCCGGCCGTTCGCACCCTATTCGCCGATGTCGAGGAGTTTTGTGGACAAAACCTTGCGCGTCCCATTGGCGTCGAGGACATGGCACGTGTCGCGAATATGAGCAGATTTCACTTCACACGTCTGTTCCGCAGGGCCTGGGGAGTTTCACCCGGCCGATACCTCGACCTCCGGCGGTTGGAAAGGGCGCTGGGCCTGGTGAGGGCAGGCGGAGACACGGTGGAACAGATTGCGGAGCGATGCGGTTTCAGCGACAGCAGCTACTTCTGCAAGGTCTTCAGGAGGAATTTCGGGGTAACCCCCGGAAGACTCAGGGCCGGATCCCAGTCTCCGGGCAGCCCGGCGTTACCCATCGTCAATAGCCTGCCCGATTGCTCCTTGGTGTTCGAGCCCTACGGCGGGATCTGCGCCGGCGACAACGTGCAGACAGGGAGCGGGTCGTGAGTCTTCGCTAACCCTCCCCGGAATCCTCCGCTTCCTCGCGCACCAGGGGCTCGCCGCGCAGGCGGCGAATGCGCCCGTCGCGGATCTCGATGGTCGTGAAGTGAAACCCCGCGATCTCCACGGCGCGACCGGGTCGCAACGGCGGACCCAGGTGCGACTGCACATAGGCGCCCAGCGTGTCGATTTCCGGGGGCATGGGCGGCAGCGCGATGCCAAGCTCGCGCTCCGCCACGTCGAGGGTCAGGCGGCCGTCGACCTCGAAGCGGCCCTCGGTGCCGCGCACGATAGGCTGGATTTCGCCGACGTCCTGCTCGTCTTGAATCTCGCCCACGAACTCCTCCAGCAGATCTTCCAGCGTCACCACGCCGACGAAGCTGTTGCCCGCGCCGAGCACGATGGCCATGTGTACGCGTCGGCGTTGGAACTCGCGGCGTAGCCATTCGCTCGGGGTTTCCTCCGAACAGTAGATGGGTTCGCGCGCAAGCTCGCGCATGCGCCTCGGCTCGTGCCCCGAGGCCAGGGCGGCCATCATGTCCTTCATGTGGATGTAGCCGACCACCTTGTCGGTGCCGGGCTCGACCAGCGGGTAGCGGGTGTACTGGTTGGCCAACGCAATGTCGATGTTGTCCCGCCACGACCGGCCCTCTTCCAGGACGGAGACATCCCGGCGCAGGGTCATCACGTGGCGCGCGACCCGGTGGGTGTAGTCGAACACCCGGTCGATCAGGCGGCGCGCACCGGGATCCAGCTCGACGTGCTGAAGCACCATGCGCAGCTCGTCCGACGAGTGCAGCATCTCGGCGCCCGACGCGGGATGCAGCCTCAGGGTGCGCAGAAATAGATTCGCGCTCGCCGTCAGAGCCCAGATGAAGGGGAAGGTGAAGATGGCGAAGACGCGCAGTGGCGCTACCGCCCACAGCGCCACGGGCTCGGTTTCCTGTAGCGCGATGGCCTTCGGAACCAGCTCGCCGAGCACGGCGTGCAGGAAGGTGATGACGACGAAACTGCAACCCAAGGCCAGCGAATGGGTGGCAGCTCCAGTCACGCGGCCGAGCGTCGTCATGTAGGGCCGGATGAGGTGCGCGAAGGCTGGCTCGCCGATCCAACCCAGCGCCAGCGAGGCCAGGGTGATTCCAAGCTGGTTGGCCGAGAGGTATTTGTCCAGGTGCCGGGTCACGCCCGAAAGCACACGCGCGCGCCGCCCGCCGGTCCCCGCCAGCTCCTTGACCCGGGTGGGTCGGATCTTCACGATGGCGAACTCGGAGGCGACGAAGAAGGCGTTGGCCAACACCATCAGGGCGGCCAGGAGCAAAGCCGTGCTCGGTTTCAACATGCCCCTAAGAGTACAGGCAGGAGGCCGGGTTCGGTCAATCTACGACGAGTTCGTGGTATCAAGGGGCCATGGGCTCGACCATCAGGACCGACCTTCGGACGGTGCCGAATGTCATCACGTTGTCGCGGATCGTGCTGCTTTGGCTAGGCGTATTGGTCTACTTCTACGTTTCGCACGGCGTCGGCATCGCCCTTGCGATCCTCGCGGGAGTGACCGACTACCTCGACGGCTACATCGCTCGTCGCACGGGGCAGGTGACGCGCCTGGGTGAGATCCTCGATCAGTTCTGCGACCTCTGCTTCGAGGCGTTCATCCTCATCATCGCGACCCTCCAGGGTTTCTTCCCCCCGTACATCATCTTCCTCTACCTTTTTCGCGAGTTCTGGGTCATGTGTCTGCGCCGATTCATGGCCGGCGTGCATATGAACATTCCGAGCAGCCTGGCCGGCAAGGTGAAGACCAATCTCATCATGTGGGGGTTCTTTCCCACCTATCTGTCGGCCAGCGCGATCCTGCCCGCGGCCGAGCCTTACCTGGGGCATGCCGGGCGCATCGTGGTGGGACTGGGCATTGCGGCAGGGTACTACAGTGCGCTGGGTTACACGAAGGCGTTCGCGGTGGGTTACGCCGAAGCCGCGGGCAGGATAGACTGACCGGTCATGCGACGTTCTGTCCTGGGCTTTCTGCCCCTGCTTCTCACCCTTCTTTCACCCTCGCTGGCGCGGGCACAGAATGCGTCGGGGATGCCCGCCTGTCCACCGGGCGACCTGCTGGCACACAAGAAGCCCGTGAGTTGGCAGGAGGTGCGTCGCGATCTCGGTTTGCTCACGGACGAATCGGTGGTGCCCGAGGGCTCGCAGTGGGATTCCGCACCCGCGGTCATCCTCGACACCGCCGCGTCGACGGTGACCTGGGACCTGGGCGAGATCACCAACCTGCGCTCCTTCGTCATCCAGGCCGATGCCAACGACACCTACACCGTGTGGGGGTCGCTTGATGGCAAGGACTACAAGGTCTTCGGCCAGATCGACCCGGTGCCGAATCACGGTCTGCGCACCCGCGTCCTCAACGTAGGCGGCATGGCGGCGCGCTTCATCCGCGTCGGTGAGGGTATCGGCGACAGCTACTATTCGCTTTCGGAAGTGGCCGCTTATTGCCAGGTGCCGTCGCCCTTTCCACCCTCGATGAAGGTCGTGAGCGCTCCGGCCGCGGCGGTGCCACCCAAGAAACTGATCGACTACTGGAACAACGACACCAGCGCCCGCTGGGAGCTGATTCTGGCCTGCCTGGGCATCTGGTTTCTGTGGTGGGAACGCAAGCTCAGCGATGCGGGACGGATGGCGGCGAAGAAGCGCCTACGCAATGCACTCGTGGGCGTCATGGGAGTGCTGGCCTTCTTCACCTATTTCAACTTCGGCTTCTTCCACTTCCCCAACTTCATACACGGCTGGGATACCTTCCACTATTACATCGGGTCCAAGTACTTCAAGGAGCTCAGCTACGACCGCCTGTACGAGTGCGTGGCCGTCGCCGACAGCGAGGAACCGGGCCTGCGCCGCCGGGTCGAGCTGCGCAAGATGACCAACCTGGTCAACAACGTCGTCGAGACCACCGCCGACATCCTGGCCCATCCGGACCGCTGCAAAAGCCACTTCACGGCGGCGCGCTGGCAATCGTTCAAGCACGATCTGCGCTATTTCCGCACGCTAGAAAACGCCCGACGCTGGGATGACGCCCAGACCGACCACGGCTACAACGGCACGCCGGTCTGGAATATCGCGGGGACGCTCCTCACCAACCTGGGACCGGCGAACTCGACCCAGGTCCATATCCTCGACAGCATCGACTGCGCTTTGGTGGTGTTGCTCTCGCTGATGGTCTGGTGGGCCTTCGGCTGGCGCACGCTCACGGTCGCGCTCATCGCGTTCTCCACCAATTTCCCATCGCGCTGGTATTGGACGGGCGGCTCGCTCTTGCGCTGGGACTGGCTGTTCTGGATGACGGCGGCGGTCTGCCTGCTCAGGAAGGAACACTATTTCTACGGCGGCATGGCCCTGGCCTATTCGACCCTGCTGCGCATCTTTCCCATTTTCATGTTCGCGGCGCCGCTCATGGCGGCGGGCTACCACTACATCAAGCACCGCCAGATCGAGCGTCGCTTCTTGCGTTTCTTCATGGGCGCCGCGCTCGCGGTGGTGATTCTCGTTCCCATCAGCGTGGTCACCGCGGGCGGGCTCAAGGCCTATCCGGCGTTCATTCACAACACCATCAAGCACTCGGAAACCCCGCTGACGAACTACATGGGGCTGCGAACCGTGGTGGACTACCGGCCCTCCGAGGTCGGGCGACTCATGCGCAACGATCAACTGGTGGATCCGTGGAGCCGCTGGAAGGAAGCCCGCACCAAGAGCTTCCACGAGGCGCGGCCGCTCTACATCGGCATCATCATCTGCTATCTCGTGCTCATGGGGCTTGCCGTGCGCGGTGTCGACCCGTGGGTGGCTACGGCCCTATCCGCGACCCTGATCGCGTTCGGTGTCGAGCTGACCTGCTACTACTATGCCTTCATCCTCGTAGTGGCCTTGCTCTACGCCAAACACGAGGTGGCGGGACGGTGGCTCATGGGGGTGACGGCATTCACCCAGTTCATCGGCTGGGCGCCCATCCAGGGCATGCCGAATTGGCTGAGCAAGATTCTGCCGTCCTCGATCGGCAACGCGGCGGCGATCAAGAATTTCGGCATGCCTACTGGTCTCGACGAGCAGTACACCTGGATGGCCCTGGCGACGCTGTTTGGGTTCGTGATGATCGCCTGGGACATGATGGTTGCAAGGCAGGCCGCCCTGGCGCCGGCGAGCGCCCAGCCGACAGCCACGCCCACCGAGGAGAAGAAGGTGGATGAGGAGCCCGACGACGATGGCGCCCAGACAAAGGCCACGCAGCCGGTCTGGCGCGAACGCCTCGACCGTCGCATGCACGGCGGGAAACGGAAACGCCGCCGTTAACAGCAACGCCGCGATCCGTGACGATCGCGGGACAAGGACATCAAACAAGGAATGACCTTCACGATGTGAGGTCATTCACGAAGACGAATTCGCCCTCCCTCCCGGGTGAGAAGGAAAGCGCACGCAGTGACGCCCAGCTTTCCGATGGGCGTCACCCGAGAGAAGAAGCGGTCGACTAACGCCGCTTCTTCTTGGCCGGCTTCTTGGCCTTCTTCTTGGCCGGCTTCTTCTTGGCCTTCTTCTTGGCCGGCTTCTTGGCCTTCTTCTTGGCCGGCTTCTTGGCGGCCTTCTTGCGTTTCTGCCCGCCGACCGCACGCTTGGCGCGTGAGACGTCGCCGTCCCTGTCGACGAAGTAGATGTAGTTGTTGTCCATCTCGAAGCCGCCCTCGGCTACCTTTTCAGGCTTGCCCTTGGGCACTCCCGGCTGCTTGCGACGGACCTGCCATACATCCCCGTCCTTCACATACAGCATGAAGTCCTTGTTGCGAACAATCCCTGTCTTCTTGACTTTCTCGGCCATTACTCCGCCCTCCGTCTGAGTTGTGGCGAAAAGGAGATCACCTGCATGGTATCTGCGGGCCAAGTGCTGTCAAGCGCTTTCCGACGGAGAGGTCGAGTTTCATACAGCCACAGCCACGTACACGTGCTCGTCGGCGTCCCGCGGATGGTCGACCAGGAGGCGGCCGTCGAATCCGGCGAAGGTCTCCATGGGGCGGAAACCGGCGCTCCGCAACCTGCCCTCGACCTCGTCGGGCCAGAACTGGCGATGGCAAAGGCGGAGGATGCGCTCCGGACCGGATGGAAGCCCATTCTCGTCGACCGGTTGGTAGTAGAGGCGCATGTGCAGCAGGCGCGAAGCAGGGTCGTAGACGTGGTTGGTGGTATAGACCAGTCGCTCCCTGGTCACCGGGTGACGAAGCATGGTTCGGCCCCAGCGCCGATCCGGATCGCGAGCGAGCCAGGCTGGATCGGGCGGAAGCACGTCGAAGGCCAGCCAGCCTCCCTTCATGAGGCTGGCGCGCGTGGCGCGCAGGAAGGTCGGGAAGTCCCCGTCGTCGATGAGGTGCTGCACGCTGTGGAAAGCGGCGATGGCCAGGGTGGCCCTGGCGTGAAATTGGCACGAGCGCAGATCGGCGCGGACCAGCGCGCAGTTCCGCTTGCGACTCCCGGACAAGCGCCTGATCCGTCGTGCCGCCGCGGCCAGCATCTCCGCCGAGCGATCGAGGCCCACCACGGTGTGTCCGTCGCGCACCAGGGGCACCAGCAGCCGGCCACTGCCGCAGGCGAGGTCGAGGATCGCGCCCGATGCGAACGCCATGCGGTCGCGCGCAAGTCGCCGGTAAAAGGCGATGTCGGCGCGGCGGTGGCGGTACTCGAGGTCGTACAGCTCGGCGTCGAGGAAGGGCTCGCGACAGCCTGCTTCCGCATCCGCGCGGGAGAATCGATCCCGGTCCTTCGTCATGGGCGCGAGTATGCAATAACCTTGGGCGATGAAGACCATCGTGTTGCTGTCCGGCGGGCTCGATTCCGCTACGGTGCTCGCCATGTGCCGGGACAAGGGCAGGGAATGTCACGCGCTCAGCTTCGACTATGGGCAAAGGCACAGGGTCGAACTCGAGGCCGCCGCGCGCGTGGCCCAGCGCCTGGGCGCGGCCTCGCACCGGATTTGTTCGATCGACGTACGGTGTCTGGCCGGGTCCGCCCTGACCGGGCAGGGCGAGGTCCCCAAGGGGCGCGACGCCAAGCTCATCGGCGAAGGGATTCCGGCCACCTACGTTCCGGCGCGCAACACGCTCTTCGTCGCCCACGCGCTCGGCTTGGCGGAATCCATGGGGGCAGAGGAGATTGCTCTGGGCATCAACGCGCTCGACTATTCCGGCTATCCCGACTGTCGCCCCGAATGGCTGACGGCCATGCAGGAGGTTGCTCGCCTCGGCACCAAGATCGGGGTCTCCGGACAGCCGGTGAAACTGATCGCTCCACTCGTGGCCATGAGCAAGGCGGACATCATTCGCGCCGGGACCACTCTTGGCGTCGACTACGCCATGACGCTTTCATGCTACGACCCGACGGCGGCCGGCGAAGCCTGTGGGTCGTGCGATGCGTGCGTGCTGCGCCGGCTAGGTTTCGAGCAAGCGGCCCAGCGGGATCCAACACGCTATCGAGGGTTGGGGCGGGGTTGAAAACCACCCTCCGCTTGCCCTAGTCCGAGCGGGCGGCCCAGCGGCCGCCGAAGCTGCCCCGGCCGAGAAAGGCCGGCCTGGGAGGCGGCAAGGTGCGGAGATCGTCGAGGTCGGGGATGGACGTGTGAATCGGCGGTCCTGGGGCCCAGGACGGCGGACTCTCGCCGCGCGGTTCCCGCGCTGGGGCCGGTCCGTTGGCCGGCGCTGGTGACTCGGATCGAGGGAACCGCCCGCGCCGCCGGTCGCGCCGGCCGCGGCTCGATTCTCCATCGATTTCGGCCAGCAGCTCGGGTGGAAGTTCCTCGTCGAGGGCAGCGCCATCGGTGGGCGCCTCGACCGCCGACGCGTCGGCCTCGTTGGTGGGTTCCATGCCCTCCGCGCGGGCCACGATGCCGGCCAGCCACAAGGCATCCTGATAGAAGGGCCGATTGGCGAGCCGCCCGCGCTGGCGCATGGGGTGGCTGGTGGGAAGCAGGTAGCGCAGGGAGAGAAGGATCTGCCGGCACAGCTCGGAGTCGCGGCGCGAGGCCTTGAGGCGATCGAGTATCGGTTGCACCGATTGCGACACGACTTTCGCAATGTTGTGCGTCGGCACGGCGGCGGGCGCCATGGCGTCGCGCAGCGGCGGCAGGAGCAGGGTCGCCAGAATCATGGCATCGGACGGGGTGGCATCGCGAGCGACGATCGACTCGTCGAGGGCGCGCAGGTAGGACCAGAAGCGCTCGATGCGCAGCTTGACCTCGGGATCGTCCTGCTCGCCTCGCCAGGCCTGCGCCAGCTCGGGCAAGAGGAATTCGAGCAATCCGGTTTCGACCAGGAGCTCGAAGGATCTCCGGGCCGCGCCCGCGCGAAGCAACCGATAGAACTCCTCGGTGACGCGGACCTGCGCGCACTTGGCCAGCTCGGCCTTGTGCTCCATCATGCGGCGATAGGTTTCTGGTTCGATGGCGAGGTCGCAGCGGGCCGCGAACTTGACGGCACGCAGGATGCGCACCGGATCCTCGCGGAAGCGGATGTCGGGATCGCCGATGGTGCGCACGAGGCGGGCTTCGAGGTCCGGCAAGCCGGCGACATGGTCGATGACTTTCGCGCTGTCGACGTCGAAGAAGAGCCCGTTGATGGTGAAATCGCGGCGCCGTGCATCTTCCTCTTCGGTGCCGAACACGTTGTCGCGCCGGATGAGCAGATCGTTGCTTTTCTCCTCGGCAGGCGCCTCGGCGGACTCATCCTCCGCGGTGCGCGGATTGGCGCGGAAGGTGGCAGTCTCGATGATCTTGCGACCGAAGAAGACATGGGCCAGTCTGAAACGGCGGCCAATGATTCGGCAGTTGCGGAAGCAGCGCCGGATCTCGTTCGGCGTGGCCGAGGTGGCGACGTCGAAGTCCTTGGGCTTGCGGCCGAGCAGGAGATCGCGCACGCAGCCTCCAACCAGGTAGGCCTTGTGTTTGTAGTGAAGCAAGCGCTGGACGACCCTTAACGCGTCGGGGTCGATCTGCTCTAGGCGAATTTCCATGTGTGCATGCCGTAGCACGGCCGGGGGTGCCCGAGCAAGTTCGGCGGTCGACTTCAGGGCGGGCGTGGCAGCAGTTCGCCCTTGTGGGCAGCCTCTGGCGCGATCGCCGCGCGGGCGGAAGGGGAGGGCGGCAAGCGCGGCAGGGAGGGGGGTGGCACCGCCGCGGGCAAGGCTGGCGCCGCGAGGCGCACCGGGGAAGCTGCCGACGGGGCCGGGAACGGGGACCCGGGCATCTGGCCGGATCGAGGTTCCATGACCTGCGTGCTCGCCGCCGACTGGGACGATCCTCGCCCCTGGCGCAGCTTCACGATGGCGAAGGTGACCAGAAAGGTGAGGAGCGCGACCGCGAGGAACAAGAGCACATTGCGGCCTGTCGTGTCGCGGGGTACCTCCAGGTCGTCGTCGACGACATCGTCCATGCGGCCGGTATCGCCAAGCCGGCTCCGCGACTCGAATCGCCCGCTCTTGGTCCAGCGGCCGAGGAAGCGAGCGAGACGGCTCTGTCGAGGCGTGTACCGGCGTCCAAGCCGGACCGGTTCCGTGATCGAATCCTGCATGGGCGCCATCACGGCGGCGCGAGGGAGGGGCGTGACCGGGACATGGGCGAGCGGCACCGGCGTGGGCTTGGGGTGCGTCCCGGGTGCGAGGAATCCGGACGGCAGTCTTTGCAGGTGAATATCGTGGCCTAATACTGTACGCGCCGATCCGGGTTCACCCGATTCAGGGGGCTCTTCCCCGCTGCCGAGGAAGCCAAATCTGGTCTTGGAGCCGGCCATGGGTTTCAATCAGATTACCAGGCGGGGAAGGAAGCAGCCAGGCGCCGGTCATGATCCGTTCCGTGGGGTGTTGCGCGTTCGCGTTGGCCGGGCCAATCTGAGCCTGGGTCGGGCTGTTTGCCAGTGCGGCGGCCCGCCTCCGCCGAATGCGCGTTCTCTTCGTCGTCAACAATCCAAGGAGCCTCCGCCCGACCTACACGACGGTCTATCTCGCCGCCGCGGCGCAACGGCGCGGCCACGAGGTGGCCTTCATCTCCGTCGACGATTTCGCGCACGAGCGCGAGGTCACCGGGCGAATCGTTCGCCTCGCGCCCAACCCCCACGGGAATCCAGCATCGGTGCTCGCCTCCATGCGCGAGTCAGGGGCGCGTTCGGACAATGTCCGGCTCGGCGCATTCGATATCGTGCTCTTGCGCAACAACCCGCACGTGGGAGACGGCCACTCGGTGCGCGTCAATCCCGCCATCGAGCTCGGCCGCCGGCTCAAGGAGGCAGGCGTGATGGTGCTCAGCGATCCCGATGGCCTGCGCCGCGCGGGATCGAAGATGTACCTGGCGGGTTTTCCAACGGCCATCCGTCCGCGCACGCTCATTACCTGCTCGGCCAACCGCGTACGCGCCTTTCTGCGCGAGATCGATGGCGCGGCGGTCATCAAGCCGCTCTACGGGTATGGGGGGCGCAACGTCTTCTTCGTCGAACGCGGGGATACCTCGAACCTCGCGCAGATCATCTCCACCGTGCGCGGCAGTGGCTACCTCATCGTGCAGGAGTTCGTACCGGCCGCCGCCCGCGGGGACAAGCGCGTGCTGCTGCTCGCCGGCGTCCCCATCGAGAGCGACGGTCGCGTGGCCGTGTACCGCCGCCTTCACGCGAGCGATGACATGCGCAACAATATGCAACAGGGCGCCTCGCGGCGCGGTTGCCGGCTGACCCAGGCCGAGCGCGAGCTGTGTGAAACCATCCGGCCGCGTCTCATCGCCGACGGCCTGTATCTCGTGGGGCTGGACATCGCGGGCAACAAGATCCTCGAGATCAACGTCTTCGCGCCGGGGGGACTACACAACATGCACGAGATCTATGGTGTGGATCTGGCTGGCGCCGCCATCGCCGACTTGGAGCGCAAGTTCAAGCTGCGCGGCGCCTACCACGAGCCCGTCCCGCCCCACGTCTTCATGCGCGGGTAAGTTCGCCGGATTCTTCTCTCGGCAAGAACCACAGCAGGACCAGGGCCGGGGCGGCCATGGCCATGGTGGTGGCGAAGAAGACGGACCAGCCCGCCGAGGAGATGAGATAGCCGGAGCCCGCACCGAGGGTGCGGCCCACCACCGTGGACGCGCTCGAAAGCAGGGCGAATTGGGTGGCCGAGAACGACTTGTTACACAGGGACATCAGGAACGCCATGAAGGCCGTTTCGGCCATGCCGCTCGACAGGTTGTGGATGGCGATGGCCCCGGCCAGCAAGGCGTGATTCTTTCCGACAAACGACAGCGCGAGATAGCCGCTGTTGGTCACCGAGGCGAGGATGCCGAAAAGCAGCAGCGCCTTGCGCACGCCGAGCTTGTTCACCATGCCGCCACCGAGCAGGACGCCGACGGTCATGGCGGAAAAGCCCACAATCTTGTACCAGGCCGCGATCTCGGTGCCGGAGAAACCCGTTTTGATGAGAAACGGCTGGATCATGCCGGACGCGACGTAGTCGCCAAGCTTGTACAGCATCACGAAGGCGATCCCGACGAAGGCGCCCTTGCGGGAGAAGAAGTCGAAGAACGGCTTGGTGAAGGCGTCGGCCACGGTGCGCGGCGGCCGGACTGCCTCGGGCTCGGGGGCGCGCCAGGTGATCGCGATCATGGGCAGCATGAGCAGGGCCACGATCTTGTACACCGTGGACCAGGGCAGATAATCCGACAGGGCCAGCGCGCCGGCGCCGGAGACCAGCATGGCGATGCGATAGCCGAGCACGAAAGTCGAGGTGCCCGAGGCGCGTTCCTGCGCGGGCAGGAGGTCGGTGCGGTAGGCATCGCTGACGATGTCCTGGCTTGCCGAGAACAGCGCGACTACCAGCGCCGCCGCCGCCACGGCGACGGGCGCCGATTTCGGATCCAGGGTGCTGGTGGCCCAGATGCCGAGGACAAGACCAAGCTGGGTCAAGGCGATCCAGCCACGCCGCCGACCGAGCAAGGGTAGGCTGAAGCGGTCGAGCAGGGGCGCCCAGAGAAACTTGAACGAGTAGGGAAGACTGACCAGCGCGAACAGCCCGATGATCTTCAGATTGACGCCGACCTCGGTCATCCATGTACCCAGCGTCGAACCGGACATGGCGAGGGGCAATCCGGACGCGAAGCCCATGCCGATCATCACCAAGACTCGCTTGCTGCGAAATGCGCCCAGGAACGCGCCCATGCACTCACCTTCTCCCGCTTGCGCCAAACGCGCCAATTTTCGCGTGTGCGGTTTTGCAGGCGCATGCGAGGCAAGATGGCGTCGAGGGAACGGAGTCCGTTGCGAGGGGGGCGGTTTCGCTGGCTGTTTTACCGGAGGCCAACTGGCACGCCCGGTGCAGTAGTGCTTGGCGAGACCCGCAACACGAAGAAGGAGAAGACGCCATGTTGAAGAACACCCTCATCGCCCTCGGAATCGCCGCCCTCACCAGCACCTCGGCCTTTGCCGCAGCCAAGGCGCCCAAGGCCACGCACGCCACCCACAAGGTTGCTCAGGCCGGCGACACCAAGCCGACCACCAAGGCCAAGAAAGAGAAGAAGGCCAAGAAAGAGAAGAAGGGCGCCCCGACCGCCGAGCCCGAGAAGTAGTCTCCCCCGCACGCAGCAGCAACGAAGCCCACGGAGGCCAGGAGTTCCTGGTTTCCGTGCTTGCTGCGCGCTTTGGGTCCTTCGTGTTCGAGTTCCCAGGCAACTTTTGCCCTTGCCATGCCGAGAACCAGGCATGGCTCCCCAAATGGTCTTCATGGCGTTGATCCCGTTCGTGGTCTCGTGCCTGCCCGCGCTCCCGGATGCCTCCTCAGGTGGCGGGCAGTCCGAAAGTGCTTCGGCGGGACGAGGCTCGGGCGAATGTGGGAGCGGATCGTGGAACCCGGGATGGCTGGAGATCCACCACATCGACGCTGGCGAGGCGGTCTCGACTTTGATCGTCAGCCCCATCGGGCGCACCATGCTCATCGACGCCGGCGAGGCCAGTTGGGACGGCGACGATGGGGCGAAGGTCGTGGGTGCCTACGTTCGCTCCGTGCTTGGCTGCGCGCGCCTCGACTACGTCGTGCTTTCACATTTCCATCTCGACCATGTCGGTTATCCCGGCCACGGGGGCCTCTGGCACCTCGTGCACGAGCAGGGATTCGCGGTCGGCAGGCTCCTTCATCGCGATCTATGTCGTTACGCCGGCGCGGGCGGAGATACCCTGCAGGCTTGGCGTGCCTACCTGCAGAGCGACGATGCCCGCGCTATGAGCCCCGCAGTCGCGGTCTTGGGCACAGGCCAGGTGCAACTCGGAGGCGGGGTGGTGTTCGCCTTCGTCGCCGTCGACAGCAACGGCGACCTTCCCGCCGGGGATTTCGCGGCCGACTCGGCGCCTCCGGACGAGAACGATTACTCCGTGGCAGCCCTCTTGCGCATGGGAAGGCTCGATTACTTCACCGCCGGTGACATGTCCGGCGAGATGCTGATCTCCGCGCAGGGCGGCTATTCCTACCACGACATCGAGACGCGAACGGCCGCCCAGGTGAAGGATGTGGACGTGTACCGCGTGAGCCACCACGGCAGCAGTCACGCCTCGAATGCTACCCTGCTGGCCGAAATGCAACCGCGCGTTTCTATCGTTCAAGTCGCCGACGGAAACGGCAATGGCCACCCCACCCAGAGCGCCGTCGATCGCCTGCTCGGCACCTCGGCTCTGTATCTGACCGAGCGCGGAGATCCGAGCACTGACCTGCGTGCAGGCAAGGTCGTGGGGCACGTTGTCGTGCGAACCTCGACCGGCATCGACTACTCCGTCAATGGCGATTGGTTCGTGGCCAGCGATCCCCCACGCGTCGACCGCGACCAAGACGGCTACTTCAGCGAAGCGGATCCCGACGACGATTCCGCGGGAGAGGTTCCCGGCCCGAGCGGCGGTTGCGACGCCTGGTACGAGACCTGTCCGTCGCCAGGCTGAGGGTCGCGCTTTTCCGCGGTGTCCGCTAGCATGTGCGCCATGTCCGCGGCTTTGTTCGAGGTGGAATACCGGGACGCGCACAACCACCTGCTGCGAGCCTTCGAGCCGAGCCCGGAGGAAGTGCGCGCCGCCGCTGCGCAGCTTTCGCGTTACTACAACGACGCTCACAACCGCGCCATGCTGACCAACCAGTGCGACATGTCCGCCCGGGAGGTATGCGAGCACTACCGCGAATCGCGCGAGCGGGGCAGCCGCCTGTTCCTGCTGGAGCGCGACTCCGTGCTGGTGGGGGATGCGGACTTTCGCCACTTCGACGGAGATTCCGCCGAATACGCCGTCATGATCGGCGCGCGCGATCTTCAGGGCAGAGGCCTCGGCCAGCTATTCACGACCATGCTACACGCGTGGGCTCTTCGCGGGCTCGGGCTCGACTGCGTGTACGTGACCATCTTTCCAGGAAACCGCGCTTCCGTGCGCCTTTTCGAGCGACTCGGGTATGGGCCGGACGACGGCCCACGGGCGCGCGGTCTGATCGACGAGGAAGGCGACCTGACCATGTCGGTGCGCCGATCGCTGTTCGAGCACCGGCACAGGCCGATGATGGATGAGGTGCGGTTCGGGGCGCGCCCGTGATCCGAGGCGTGCGCACCTCGCCCGAGCGAACGACCGCGCGGGAGGCCCCCATCACGATGTCGCATCTCCTCCGCGCAGGAGGCCGCGGACGAATGCCGGGCGAAGGTAGAATCCACTCTTGCCCGTTCGCACCGGGTTGCCGTCCGGGCCGAAGGCGGCACGAAGTTCGTTCGAATCTCTCGCCTTCGGTCGGACCTGCATCACCCGACCGAGGTGTCCAGTGATGTCCGCGGAGCGCCCGCGGCGGAAGTAGTCGCGCACGAACAGTTCGAAGTCGGCGCGCAGGGCGGATTCTTCCTCGGGCGAGGGCTTCCATAGTTTCACCGCGACCACGCGGCGTTCCCCCACCGAACGGGCGCCCTTGGGAACCTCGAGCGCGATGAATAGGACTTGGCACAATTTTCGGCGCACGTAGCTCGTGGCCCAGGATTCGGCCGCAATGGCGATGGGGTCGATATGGCAGACGGCGGTCGATTCGAGCGGAATCAGGTCGGCATGCACCGGCACGGTCTTGACCTCGATGCCGAGCGAGGCGAAGTCCGGGCCGTGCACGGAGCCATCGCCCGCGCCGAGCTCGCGCTCGATAAGCTGACCGGACCAGCCCTTGGTTCGGGCCGCACCTACCGGCACCGGCATTCCCAGTCCGTCGGCAATCTCCGCCAGCGTCGCACCCAGGAGGGCTCGTGCGTGGCGAAGCAGGGCTTCGCGATCCGGGGTGGCGTGGCGGCCGTCCAGCTAGAATCTGCCTCGCGCGGTCAGTCCACCGCCACCCGGTAGCACAAGGAAGCCAACCGATGAATCATCGTCTCCCTCTTCGTCCGAGGAGGATGCGCCGCCGCTCCCATGGCGCAGGATGAGGAGGGTCGCGTCGACCGCCACCCCCACCGCTGCAACGCCAAAAAGTGCATAGGATGTGTAGGCCAGCGGCCGGGCGGAGTTGCATTCGGCATTGGCTGACTCGTTGTTCCCTTTGTCCGCATCGGCCCGGCAGGCGCTCATCTTGCTGCGCGCGGCGAGGTTGAGGGCGAACCCACCCACCAGCGCCGCCGCGCTGGCTCCGCCGATGACCCATGGCAGCACGTGGGAATGGGGTTGCGGTTCAGGCTGCACTGGCTTGCTTATTTGCACGACCGGGGCCGGCTTTGGCTCGGGCGGTGGGGTTAGTGCCTCCTGGGGCGGCTGCACGGGCGGCTCGGTGCTCTCTTCGCTGGGGGTAGGGGAAGGCTCGGGCGTGGTGCCCTCGGTTCTGGCGGCCATTTTTTCTTCCAGGTCCTTGACCTTCGCTTTGACATCTTCCCTGTCCTGGGCGTCGGGCTTGAGCGTCAGATAGGCCTTGAACATCTTGAGCGCCAGCTCGTTGTCGCCGCTACGCTCGGCCACGCGCCCTAGGTTGTAGGCGGTGAACGGGTGCGCGACCATCTTGTACGAGCACGCGTAGTCGCGCGTCGCCTCACTGTCGTCGCCGCTCTTTTCAGCCGCCTCCGCGTAGCCGAACCATTCCTTGGCCAGGGTGCGGCGTTCCTGCGGATCCGTGGGGGAGGATTCGGGACACTCCGCAGCGCGCGCGGCACCAGGGCCGAGAACCAGGACTGCGAAACAGGTGACGGCAAGCCGTCGAGGAAGTGGTCGTGCGAAGGTGATGTGCTTCATGGCGGTGCCGGATGGCTAGAACGGGTTTGGGCGAGGAGCCTTCATTTTCTTGGCATTTGACTTCTTGGCCAGCGAGTTCGGGCGATAGCTCGATCCGCCTTCGACTCTCCTCTGCTCGTGCAGTATCGCGCGTTTTTCCGCCGAGGAGGACCGGTTTTTTTTCTTTCCCAACCCCGTTCCTTGGGATGACCCACCAAGCGCCCGCTCCTCCGATCGGGCTGCCTCGCCCCCATGCCCGGCCGATGTGTCGGACCCCTTGTCGTTCCTGGTTACGCCCCTCACCTTCGTGCCCGCGACGGTTGGCAAGGTTTCGACCATGGGCCGGACGGGCACCGAGGTCTCCGTCTCAGGAGTCGAAACGGCGGGCGGATTTCTGAGAGAGAGAGAGAGGATCAAGGCGACGCCAGCAAGAATCGCGAGCGCTACGGCCGCGGGGATGGCGAATCGCCGCAAGGGTTTCGGGCGAAGATCCACCATGTCCACACCGGAGATCGGACTGGACGGGGGCCCGAATGCCCGGCTGAACGAGTCCGTGCGAACCTTCGGGCCGGAACCAATCCCGACCAGTCGGCTGGCCCCGGTCCTGGAATGCCCGGTCCTACTGGCGGCGAGACCGGGAAACGCCACATCGATGGGCGGATCGGACTCCTGCATGTCGAGGGCGAGTCGGGCGGCGCGCTGCCACTGCAAGTGATCGCTCGGGAACCAGGATTTCATGAGGGCCGCGAGATCATGCGTGCTGGCGCCGCCGGAGGAGAAGACCCATCGTTCGAGGGCCACGCGCATCTCCTCGGCGGTTTGGAAGCGCTCTTTCACGTTTCGGGCAACTGACCGGCGCACGATGGCGTCCAGCGCTGGGTCGACCTCCGCGAATCTGCTGGCGCTCGGAATGGGCTCGGTGATCACCGCACGCAGGGTGGCGAGGTCGTTTTCGCGCAGGAACAAACGCCGCCCGGCCACGCATTCCCATAGGACCACGCCAAGCGAGAAAATATCCGCCCGCGCATCTACCGGCTCGCCGCGGCCTTGCTCCGGGGCCATGTAGCCGAGCTTGCCTTTGAGCGAGCCCGAATTGGTGTCCCCCAGACGGCCCAGGGCACGCGCAATGCCGAAGTCGATGACCTTCACCGAACCCTCGAAGGACACCATGATGTTCTGAGGCGAGACGTCACGATGGACGAGGCCGAGCAGAGCGCCCGAGGCATCGGTCAGCTGATGGGCGTGGTGCAGGCCGGCCGCCGCGTTGGCCACGATGAGCGCCGCCAAGTTGTGCGGCAGCGGGGTCCTCGCTTTCTCGGATTGTTGCAGGATCGCGGCAAGGGGCTTGCCCTGCACGAGCTCCATGGCGAGGAAGTACTCGGTCTCGGTGCGGCCAACCTCGGTGATGCGCACGACATTGGGGTGGTCGAGCATGGAGGCGATGCGAGCTTCGTCGAGGAACATGGCGATGAAGTCGGGCTTCATGGCCAAGTGGGGCAGTACCTTCTTCACCACCACCAGGGTCTTGAAACCGGACAACTCGCCTTGACGGGCCAAGTACACCTCGGCCATGCCCCCGATCGCGAGGCGGGAGAGCAACTGGTAGCGGCCGAGAGTGACGAACTGCTGCACCACCGGCCCAGGCGTCTTGGCTGGCGCGTGCAGTCCCATCGACACCGGGGACGCTGGGGCGCGCGTGGAGAGGGTTGCAGGCTCCTCGAATTCCTCCGCAGCGGGTCCATTCTTCGCGGGAGGAGCCGGGGAGCGGCCGGCGAGGGCTTGCGAGTTCGTGATCCCGGTCTTGACCACGGGCGAGCGCCCAGAGGCTGGCGTGGTTGCGTAAGTTGGCCCGCGACCGGACTTGACCGCGGGCATGGGCTCGGGCAGGGGCGTCGACAAGGGATCGGCCGCGTGGTCCGTCTTGGCCAGTGCCGGGGGCCCAGCGGCTGGCGTCTGCGAGCCACCGGGTGCGGGTCCAGGTGTGACCGAAGAAGAGGGATCGGCGGCTGTAGTCGCGACAGGACTTGGGGTCAAAGCGCTGCCTGTGCGGAGCGCCGCCGCTTCTGCTTCGGTGCCAGGATTGCGAGCCATATCCCCTATCCACCCTAGATCATCGCACGGGAGGCAGTGCGGGGCTAGTCCTACGCGCATTCAGGGGTGGAAGGAGGTCCAAGAGCCATACGTGACATAGCCGCCGGAGTGCGTGGCCAGAATGGCAGACCAAAGCCCTGGACCCGCGAAAAGGCCGGCAGTGGACCCACCGATGCCGAGCGCATCAGCGAGTCCATCCCCATCGAGATCGACGACGGGGGCGGATCCGGAAAGGAAGAAATCGAGGCTGTTGCCGTCAAGGACGTCGAACGCATGGGTGAGCTTGGTGGCGAGCGCGGTGAGGGCATTGTCGCAGGCGTGCAGCAGGCAGCCCTTGGCCTGGTCGAATCTGTTCGCAGACGGCAGCGTCAAACGCACTACATCCAGAAAGCACATCCCCTTGGTCGGTCCACTGGGCCAGTCCAAAGACCGCAGCGACCAGCTTGAGGCTGTTTTCGGCCCCCCGCGATTCCAGGTTGCTGGCTTCGAAGGCGTAGCGCGCGGTGGTGCCCAGCCGAAGGGTGAATCCGTGGCTCGGAAGGGAAAACTGGTCCGCCTTGCGCGTTGCCAGTATTCCCGCGGCGCTCGACACCGGCAGGCCAAGGTCCGACAGCTCGAAGGACACCGGGGGGATGGCACCCGGGAAGGTGATGCCCAGCAGGTCGTGCTCGACCGCGTAACTGTTGACCTCGCTTGTCGCCGCGATGGTCATCTGGGAATCGATGTGAATGATTCCCAGCAGCGCCGCAATCTCGTCCGAGAACGTTCCCAGCTTGGCCCCACGGAGCTGGTCGCGGGTGCCGGAGAACAGAGCGTCGACGACCGACTCGAGGCTGGGGTTGCCAGCGCCGTCGGTCTGACCGCGACAGGGCGTGGCGGAGGGGTCGGCGGGGGTTCCACTCAACGGCGCGACCTCTTCTCCTCGCAGCGGGAAAAGCCGATCGCCCAAGGGCCCCTCGGCACCCGGCATGGGAACGCAGTCGAGTGGGTCCGTGGCCGGGTCCGTCGCGAGTGCGTCCAGGGCGCAATCGATCCACAGGCGGGCCGGGTCTAGAGGGCATCGGTTCCATTCCCCCCACACGGATCGGACCGCGGCCAGCGCCGCGGGTGGAGGGGAGAGCTGAAAGTCGGATGCGACCTGGTAAGTCCCTCGCGGGACTGGAAACAGTCGGTCCATGAGCAGCGTGGCGCGAATGGTTTCCGATTCGAGGAGGGCCGGGCCTGGAATGTCGACGCAACCGGCGATCTGAATCACGCCGCTTCCGTCGAGCCCGAGGCCAACCACGGCGTGGCTGGCGCTGGCCGCAACCCCAGGGAATACGACCGTCGGATTGAGCGCGTCCGTATAGCGGGCAGAGGGGCGCGGTTTCGCGGTCGCGGCATCCAGGTTGGTGAGGTCCAGCGTCCCGCAGGTCGCGTCGTCGTAGAACAGCAGGCGCGTGCTCACGATCGACACGGAGCTCAGCAGGTCGCTGGCAGGCACGGGCAGTATTTCGACCGAGTAGGTATTGGTCGTTACCGTGATGTCTGCTCGAGCCCCGGCCGAGCCCTGGCAGGTTGCCGTGACCGTGAGGGACGCGGAGCTGTTGTCGCTGGCGAGAGCGCCGACGATGATCTCCAACACGGCCTTGCCGTTGCCGTCGGTCAGGCCTAGGTCCGACGAGAGTCGCGCCTGCACCATGCCAGCCTCGCTGCCGTCGTCCACGATGGCGAAGGACAGGGGATAGTCAGGCACCGGCGCACCCTGCTCGTCGCGTAACGTGAATTGGATGCGTCCACTGCTGCCGGGCCGGATGACCAAGGGGTCGGGCGTGGCGCTCAGGCTGAGGCCACTGGTTCGTGCGGCGTCGGGCAAGGGCAGGGGCGCGTCGGATCGACAACCGGCTGCGGCAAAGGCAGCCGCCAGGCAGGAGGCAAAGGGCACGATGCGCGACGAACGAATCATGGGGCCACGGACGCGCGCTACGCTAGCACGAGTTGCGCTCGTTGACCTTCCTGCATCGTACGAGTAAACCCAGGTTCAACCCATGGCCGGCTTCACGCACCTGCATCTTCACACCCAGTACAGCCTGCTCGACGGCGCCATTCGCCTCGACGAGCTCTTTCCCAGGGCCCTGGCGCTGGGCATGAAACAGGTCGCCATGACCGACCATGGCAACCTCTTCGGGGCGCTCGATTTCTACCTGAAAGCGAAGGCTCACGGGATCAAGCCCATCCTTGGCTGCGAAACCTACGTGGCCGAGGATCGTTTCGACCGCTCCGAGCGCAAGAGCCATCACTTGGTGCTCCTGGCCAAGAACTTCGTCGGCTGGAAGAATCTCTCCTACCTCAACTCGATGGGGTATCTGGAGGGTTTTTACTACAACCCGCGCATCGACCGGAAGCTCCTGCGCGAACATTCCGAGGGGCTGGTAGCGCTGTCAGCGTGTCTGGGCGGCGCCGTATCGCGCGCGATTCTTCATAGTGGCATGCCGGCGGCCGAACAGGCGGCGCGCGAATACGACGACATCCTAGGGCGGGGAAACTACTTTCTCGAGGTGCAGGCCAATGGCCTGCCGGACCAAGAAAAGGTCAACGCCGGCATCATCGAGATTTCGCGCAAGACCGGCATTCCCATCGTCGCCACCAACGACTGTCACTATCTCGAACGGGGGGATGCGCGCGCGCACGAGATCCTGATGTGCGTGGGTCAGAAAACCACGGTCAACGACAGCAAGCGCATGCAGCACCCGACCGACGCCTACTATCTGCGCTCGCCTGAGGAGATGTCCGTGCTGTTCAAGGATTTGCCCGAAGCGCTGGAGAACGCCGAGCGAATCGGGGACATGTGCAACGTCGAGCTGAAGCTGGGCGAAACCCAATTGCCGCAGTTCCAGGTTCCCGAGGGTTACGACGCCGATTCCTATCTGGCCGAGCTGGCGCGCAAGGGCCTGTCCGAACGCCTGGCCACCGCTGCGCGCCTCGGCCAGAAGTTCGACCCCGATCAGTACCGCGAGCGTCTGGAACTGGAGCTCGGGGTGATCCAGTCGATGAAGTTCTCGGGCTACTTCCTCATCGTCTGGGATTTCATCAACTACGCCAAACAGCACGGCATCCCTGTGGGTCCTGGGCGAGGGTCGGGCGCGGGCTCGCTGGTCGCCTACTGCGTGCGCATCACCGACATCGATCCCATCGTCAACAAGCTGCTGTTCGAGCGCTTTCTCAACTCCGAACGCATCTCGATGCCCGACTTCGACATCGATTTCTGCATGAACCGCCGCGAGGAGGTCATCAGCTACGTCACGCGCAAATACGGCAAGAACAACGTCGGCCAGATCGTGACCATGCACCAGCTCAAGGCGCGCAGTTGCATCCGCGACGTGGCGCGCGCCCTGGGCATGACCCCCGCCGAGGGCAACAAGGTCGCGACGCTTGTGCCGGAACCCATCCAGGGCAAATCGCCCCCCCTGGCCAAGGCCATCGAGGACGAGCCGCGGCTGAGGGAGCTCTACCAGGGCCCGTATCGTGAATTGCTCGACATCGCCAAGACCCTCGAGGGGCTGAACCGTCATGCCGGCACGCACGCCGCCGGCGTGGTCATCGGCGAGAAGCCGCTTTGGGAGTACGTGCCCTGTTTCCGACCGGCCGGTCAGGACACCGAGACCATCGCCACCCAGTTCAACATGACGGATGTGGAGAAGGTCGGGCTGGTCAAGTTCGACTTTCTCGGTCTCAAGACCCTGACCGTGATCGCGACGGCCGTCGCCCTCGTCAATGCCGAGCGCAAGCGAGGAGGCGAGGAGCCGCTCGATCCCGCGCTGTTTCCGCTCGACGACGCCGCGGTCTACGCCATGATCTCCCGGGCCGACGTCACGGGGGTGTTCCAGCTCGAATCGTCGGGCTTCCGCGATCTGCTCAAGAAGCTGAAGCCCGACTGTTTCGAGGACATCGTGGCCGCAGGCGCGCTCTATCGGCCGGGGCCCATCGAGGGTGGCATGGTGGATGACTTCGTCGAGCGCAAGCACGGGCGCAAGAAGGTCGAATACGCCCACCCGGCGCTCGAGCCGATTCTCAGGGACACCTACGGCGTCATCGTGTACCAGGAGCAGGTCATGCAGATCTCCTCGGTGCTGGCGGGCTACTCGCTCGGCCAGGCCGATCTGCTCCGCCGCGCCATGGGCAAGAAGAAGATCGAGGTCATGGCCAAGGAGAAGGCTGGCTTCCTGGCGGGCGCGCAGGCCAGGCTGGTGGACGCCAAGATCGCGGAGGGCGTTTTCGACCTGATGGAGAAGTTCGCCGGCTACGGTTTCAACCGCAGCCACTCGGCGGCGTACGGCCTCCTGACCTACCAGACCGCGTACCTCAAGCACCACTTTCCCGTCGAGTTCTTCGCGGGCCTGCTCACCTGCGAAAAAGACAAGACCGAGGAAATCGTCAAGTGCATCGCCGAGGCGCGATCGCAGGGTATCCGCGTCCTGCGGCCCGACGTCAACGAATCGGACGCGGACTTCACCGTCGTTCTCGCCGAGGCGGCGCCGTCCGAACCCAAGCGCGGGCGGCGCAAGAACCAGGCCGAGGCGCAGGCGTCCGGGCCCTTGCGCAAGGCGATTCGCTTCGGTCTGGCCGCGGTCAAAGGCGTGGGCGAGGGCGCGGTCGAGGTCATCCGCGCCGCACGCGTGGCTGGCGGGCCGTTTCTTTCCCTGGTCGACTTCTGCCAGCGCGTGGACACGCGCAAGGTCAACCGCAAGGTGCTGGAGGCGCTGGTCAAGGCGGGCGCGTTCGATGGCATCGCCGAGGGGAAGAAGGTCAGCCGAGCCAAGATGTTCTTGGCCATTGGACCCGCCATCGATACCGCGGCGGCGATGCAGCGCGAGCGCGATAGTGGCCAGACGTCGTTGCTGTCCCTGCTCGGTGGCGGTTCCCCGGGACAGCCGCCGCCACCGGCCGAGGACATCTATCTCGAGGGCGAGGAATGGACGCCCAAAGAGATCCTTGCCTTCGAGAAGGAAAGCCTGGGATTTTACATCAGCGGGCATCCCCTGGATCGCTTCGCCGGGGAATTGCGCCGTTTCGCCAACGCCATCACCGGCAACTGCACCGAGCGTGGCGGGCGCGCGGAGGTCATCCTGGGTGGTGTGGTTTCGGATTACCAGGAGCGCCAGATCAAGGGCGGCACGGGGAAGTACGCCTTCTTCAAGCTGGAGGATCAGCACGGCCAGATTGAATTCCACGTCGCCTCGTCCAAGCTGGAGGAATACCGTGAGGTGCTGACCAAGGGCGATCCCTTGCTGGTCACCGGCACGGTGGACGTGCCTTGGGGTGACAGCGAAAATCCGCGCGAGCGACTGCGTTTCGTCGACGCCAAGCTGCTCACGTCGATTCGCGCCGAGCGCAGCACCATGATGGACGTGCGCCTGAACGCGGATCTGTTGAGCGGCGATCAACTCGTGGCCTTGCAGAAGCTGCTGCAGCAGTTCCCCGGGTCGTGCCGCACGCGACTGCGGTTCGAGATCCCACAGCGGAGCGAAACCGTATTCGACCTCAGCGACGAGTTCAATGTCGAGGCGTCGGACGAGCTTCTGGCGAGGTTGGAGCAGGTGTTCGGGGATAGGGTGGCGGTGTTGCGCTAGGGGGTATCCCCGGTTGAGATCGCAGCCAGGCCTGCGCAAAGCGGCGGTTTTGGCGATAGGGATGGTTTCTTCAGCGGCAAGTTACCCGAGCTGCACAAGGACCCATTCGATCGTATGCTGATTTGCCAGGCCATCACGGGCAACCTGACGCTGCTTACGCCGGATCCATTGATCAAGCAGTATCCGCTGGCCACGGTCTGGTGATCAGACGAGAAGGCCAGGTCATCGGGGCCTTCGAGCTGCGGATCATTGACACGGGAAATCCGCGTCTCGAAACGAGAAGGTGGCGAAAACATGCCTGGCTGGGCGGGCGGGCTTACAATAGGGCGGTTTGGCGTCGCGTCCGTCGGAAAAAATCGGGGCTTACGTCCTGCTCGGGCCACTTGGAGAGGGTGGCATGGGGGCCGTGTACCTGGCCATGTCGGGACACCGCGATCTCGAAACCCTGTGCGTGGTCAAGCGGCTCCTGCCCTCGCTGCAGTCCCAGCCCGAGCACGTGCGCCGCTTCAGGCATGAGGCGGATTTGGCTCGGCGCCTGGTCCACGGCAATCTGGTCCACACGCACAATATCGGCGAGGTCGACGGCGAGGTCTTCCTGGTTCAGGAATTCGTCGAAGGACACGACGTTTCCGACCTGCTCGATGAGCTGGCCGCGCGCCACCGCGTGCTACCGGTCCCGGTGGCGGTCTACATCGCGAGCGAGATCGCGCGCGGACTATCGTATGCACACGCATTCGAAAACTTGGACCTGGTCCACCGCGACATCAATCCTCCCAACGTGCGCGTGAACTACTCCGGCGAGGTGAAACTGCTCGACTTCGGCATCGCCTCGTCGAATTTGCACGGCGAGAGGGCCGGCGAGCATCAGGCCGGCGGCAAGCTGTGGCACCTGGCGCCCGAGCAACTTCGGCCGGACGCCAAGATCGATCGGAGAACCGATATCTATGCGCTCGGGGTGGTGCTGTGGGAACTGCTCACGCAGCGGCCGGTCGGCACCGTCGTGGAAAATGGCCGCGAAACCAGACTGCCTGAAACCGAGGGCGAAATTCTCGTGTGGCTCGCGCGCGGACAGCATCTGCCTCCGTCCGCCTTCAATCCGGAAGTGCCCCCGGAACTGGATGCGCTGGTGGGCAAGGCGACCAGCGTGCTTCCCGAGCAGCGATTCGCCAGCGCGGACGAGTTGCGCCGTTCGCTGGAGACCTTCATCCCCGCGGGGGTTCACCCGGAGGTTTGGTTGTCCTTTGCGATGAAGGAGCTCTTTTCGCCCGAGCGGGAAAGGTCGGAGCGACAGCGGATGGTCGAGGCGGCACGTCACCTGCTCGACGACGCGGGTCCGGAGAGGCGGGTTGCGAAGAGTCGGATCCTTGCCCAAGCCCATCGGCGTCGCGGCCGCGGTTCGAGACAAGCAGAGGTTGCGGTGGATCGCGCCCGTCGCGATTGGGGCGTTGGTGGGCCTCTTCGCGCTTCTCTGGTTCCGTCTGGCCACGGACGGTGACAGGTCCGCGCCAAGGGTCGCTCGGCCGGCATCGCACGCTCCGCAATCCCGACCCGAGGCAGCACGCGTGCCGCCGCCCACCGAGATTCGCGCGCCGGCCAAGCCGCGCACGCCGGCCACGGTTGCACCACCGTCCAACGCTCCGCCCGCCCGGGTCGAGGTGAAGGATGCTGAGCCCGCGGGGGTGGCGGCCAAGCCCGCAGCGGGCAGCACCGAGGCGCCGGTCTCCGTCGCGAAGTTGGATCACCTCGGACTCGCGCGGGAGGCCTTCAACGCGCGCGATTGGGCGCGCGCGCTGGAGGAGGGGCGGCGAGCCGTGAGCGCGGGCGGTGGTGCGGAGGCGCATACGATCGTGGGCAATACCTTCTTCAAGATGGGGCGTTTCGCCGAGGCCGAGCAGGAGTACGCGAAGGCCATGACGATGGCGCCCGCGAATGCGCTCTTGCGTGAGCGCCTGCGCATCGCTCACGTTCGCGCGCGCGAAGCCGTCGTTCCGCGCTAGCCGACCAGGGCCGCGGGCGCCAGACTGGCCGGCCCATCGGCAAAGAATCTTGACTGCCCTCGCGCGATCGGAAAACGTCCCACCATGCGCATTCGCTTCTCGTGCTTGGCCGGGCTCGTGTGGACCATGCTGTGTGGCTTTTCGCCGGTCCACGCGGCGGATACGGTGGCCGAGAAACGTCTCGTCGTGATCGAGCCGTCATCGGGCAGCCAACTGTCGAGAAGCGCAAGGGAGCGACTGCGTACCTCGATCGCGGAGGTCGTTGCCCGCAGCGGTATCACGCAGGTCCCGACCAGTTCCCTGCCCGACAGATTGCTCCACTGTGACATTCCAGGGTGCCTGCCTCAGATTGCGGCGGCATCGGGCGCCGCGCTGGTGCTGCGCGTGCAGGCGCGATTCGCCAAGGAGAGTTTCAAGTTGACCGTCGATCTATGGAATGCCGATGAAGGGAGACTGCTCGGCGAGGCTGGGCGCGATTGTCCTATCTGCGACGAACAGGATCTGTGGGGATCGGCGGCGCTCATCACCCAGGGCTTGATCGAGCGATCCTTGCGCGAACCGCCGAAGCCCACGCCAACGGTTCATACCGCCGCCGCAGTCGTGCCTCGGATTCCGATGCGGGCGTCGCCTGCGGTCGAGCTGGCTGTCCCGCAGAGCGAACCCAGGACTTCGCGCAGACTTGCCGGGTACGCCGGCTTCGCCTTGGCGGTGGCGGGTCTGACGACGTTGGTGGTCGGCGCGTACTACATCGGCGTGGACGGGAATTCGGCATGTTTCCAGTGCGACCGCGTACGCGATACCGGCAAGTATGGTTGGCCCATCGCCATCGCGGGCGGGTTGACTCTGGCCGGCGGCGCGGGACTCGTGGTCTGGAGTTTCCGGCCTGCGCATGCCGAGGTGGCGGTGGGGCCTGCGGGTTTGCTGCTGGCGGGGCGATTTCAATGAATCGGCCGGCGACTCCGAAGACACGACTTCCTGGCTGCGGGCTTGCGATGGTCTTGACCACGGCCAGCGTCTTTGCCGTCGGCTGCGACGCCACTCGCGTCGACTCGCGAAGCTGCTTTCACAGGGACTGCGGAGCGGGCTTGGTTTGTTCGCCCGACCACCAGTGCGTGCCCCGGGTCGATGGAGGCTCGTGGGATACCGGGTCGGACGATGCCCCTCCTGCCGGCGACGGCGCGCCGGCTTCGTGGCCCGTCGATGGAGCCGCACCCGATCTGGTCTGGTCCATCGATACCGGCGACGACGTACCTCTCTCGGTAGGGTCGGTCGATGGTGCGGTCGAGGGGGAGCTGGACGCGTCGGTGGACCTCGCCATGGTCGGAGCCGTCGATACCAGCCCGGTCGACGGGCCGGGGACGTGCGCCGGCGACAGCGACTGCCCAGGCATGGACTCCCCTTACTGCGTGCAAGGTCGATGCGTTTCCTGCAAGACGGACAAGGAGTGCCCATCGGGCGCGCCCATCTGCTCGGACGGCCATGCCTGCGTGTCGTGCGCCGCCGTCGACGCCGGTTGCCCGGCGGCCACGCCTGTTTGCGAGGTGGACTCCGGTCGTTGCGTGGAGTGCCTGGGCGACGGCGATTGCGCGCGCGATGTGGCCAAGTCATTCTGCGTGGCCGGAACCTGCGCGGGATGCGCGCTGGCCGGCGCTGCTGCCTGTGCCGTGCGGGATCCCGCGCGGCCGGTGTGTTTGCAAAGCGCTCGCTGCGGCGAATGCGCCGCGAGCGAGGATTGCACGGTTGCCACGAAGCCGGTCTGCGATACCCTCGCCAACACCTGCGTGCCTTGCACCAGCGATGATCAATGCCTGGCGAAGTCCGGCGGGCCCGGCGTCTGCCTCTTCAACCTGGATGGCCACTGCGCGACCGATGCCGAGACCGTCTACGTCGGGACGAGCGCGACGGGCACTTGTGCCCCCTCGTCGACCAGTGGGGGCTCCGCGCAAATGCCCTACTGCTCGGCCCAGACGGGTGTCGGCGCGGCCAACACCAGTGGCAAGCACGTCGTGGTTCTGATGGGGCAGATCCAAGGCGGCTTCGTCGGCGTCACACTTTCGGCCCCACTCACCATCGTCGGCAAGAATGCGATCATCATGCCCCTGGACTATGCAGACGGCATCGGCATCACCGGCGGCGAGCTTTACCTGCGTAGTCTGACCGTGGCGGGAAATCCGTCGGGTGTCACCGGTATCGGTATCAGCGCCCAGGCCGCGACAGGGGACACCGTCGTTCTGCACATGGACCGCTGCACTATCATGGACAACCCTGGCGGCGGCATCCTGCTCGCGGGCGCCGCCTTCGACATCCGTGACAGCACGGTTACCGGCAATGGACCGGGGCAGACGGCGGGCGGCACGATCTGGGGCGGGATTCGCGTCGAGAGCCTGCCCACCAGTGGCCAGACCACCCTCGATTTCGTGACCATCGAAAACAATTTGGCGCCGGGCCTGTCGTGTGCGGCCGCCATCCAGGGCCAAGGGGTACTGGCGAGGTTGAACACCTCGGGGGATATCACCACCAGTTGCGGTTTCGTGCCTTGCTTGACTTCCGACTCCACCTGCGGCGCGCAGCCGTAGTTTCGCCGCAGACGGCACGGAGTTCGCCTGCCCTTGACAACTGGCCCTCGGGCAGGAAGCCTTCTATCGAGGACGGAAGTACCCCATGATTCGGTTTCTCGCCTTTGTGAGCTTGTCTTTCACGATGTTGCTTTCGCAGGGTGCCTTCGCGGAGGGACTGGCGCCGCCAGCGGGCTACCGGCCGAGCAAGAAGATAAAACGGCTCTTCGAGGCCAAGTGTGCCACCTGTCATGGCGATGATGGGCGCGCCAAGACCGAGTTGGGCAGCGACATGGCCATCGCGGACATGACCAAGGCGGCCTACTGGAAGGACTTGACGCTCGAAGGCGCGCGCAAGTCCGTCCTGGAAGGGATCAAGCGGGTCGCCAACGGCACGGAACAAGAAATGAAGCCGTTCAAGGACAGACTCAAACCGGAGCAGGTCGACGCGCTGGTGCTGTATGCCGCCTCGCTGAAAAAGTAGTCAGCGGCGCGCCCCGATGCCTGTTAGAATCAGGGGCTAGAAGTAAGAGGAGGCCGCGAAGCAACTCAACATGGCGACTCCAGGGGTAGGCGAGGATATCGAGGACATCTGCACGCGCTGTGGGGATACCTGGCACGTGGTGATGGCCAAGCTCGGCGAACGAGTCGCCAAGGTCGTGTGCAAGCTGTGCGGCAGCCAGCACAACTACCGCGGGGAGAAGAATGTGCCCGCGCCGAGTGGCGGGGGAAGCTCCTGGGGCCGGCCGCGCCGGCGCAAGGCAAGCCGCGCATCTGCTACCCCGGCACCAGCCATGGCCGACTTCGATCCCGCCAAGCCACCGCGCGGCTACTCTCCCAAGGGCTCCTATGTACCCGGCGAACGCGTGATTCACGCGACCTTCGGCGTTGGCGTCGTGGCCGCGACACCGGGCCCAGGGAAGGTGGACGTACAGTTTCCCGGAGGTGCGCGCACCCTGGCCTGTGCCAAGACGGCCTCCACGTTGGAACGCCCCGTTGCCGTGACCAATCTCGCCGTACCGGACAGCCCCGCGCCCAAGGCCGGCCCCGGGCGCGAGTAGCTCGCCCGATCCAGAGCCCGTCTCTCGACGAGCCCGCTGAGAATGTGAAGGGCCGGCTCCAGCCGACGAAATCGAGCGCGTCCGTGGTCCGAAGACTATTCGGCAATCAGGTGAAGACTATTCCACAGGTGGCTTCCTGCCGGATGGGACTGGGGCGAAAACTCCCGGAAATCTGCCTCCCAGCCGGGGCCGCGCGCGTGGCCCGAACCTTGCTACGCTTCGGGGTGATCGCGTTCACCACAATCCCACGTTCATCAAGGAGTCAGAATCATGAAGTCCATCTTCACCGCGCTCGCCCTTGCAGGTCTCGTTTCTAGTGTCGCCCCGTCCGTCAATGCCAAGGCCGCGGACGGCGCGAAGACCGAGGCGAGACAGGTTGCGCCCAAGGTATTCGATTCCCCGCAAAAACTAGGCACGAAGGCAACCTGTCCCGTCACGGGCGAGGAATTCGTCATCGGCAAGAACACCATTCACGCCGAATACAAGGGCAAGTACGTGTATTTCTGCTGCCCCGGCTGCAAGAAAGCCTTCGACAAGAATCCCGAGAAGTACACCAAGTAGGGGCGCCCTGGGGTCCTCGGATTCCCGGATGCAAGCCAACATGAAGACCACGGGACTCATCTGGGCGACCGCGTTCGCCGCCGTCGCGCTCGTCGCCACGGGGTTGCTTCCGGCGCCAGGTGTGGCGGCCGAGATGGCAGCCCAACCGGGCAGGCCGGCGAAGGTGGATGTTCCCGCCAGCCTTGGTTACGGCTCGGACATCTCGGACACGCTCGGTGACGATGCCGTTCGCGCCAACCCCAGCATCCGAGCGATCGAGGACCGTGTCGGGGCGCTGGAGGAAAAAGTCCAACAGGCGCGGGTCTGGCTCGACCCGACCTTCTCGGCCGAGTACAGCAACATGCCCCTCGATGATCCGGCTCCCGGCCAGCATCCCATGAGCGGGATCCAATTCATGCTGAAGCAAACCTTCTACTGGCCCGGCAAGGTTGGCGCTCGCGAAGACGAGGCCAAGAGCCAGGTTCTGCAGGAGCAGTTGAGTCTGGCCGAGCAAAAGGTGCAGCTTCGGGCGGCCGTGAGGCGTGCCTACTACCGGCTCGCTCTGACCAGGCAACTGCGCGATGTGACCCGGCAGCACGTGGAACTTGTGAGCAATTTCATCGACGTCGTCCGCATCAAGGTCGAGACCGGCGTCGGTGCCCAGCACGAATTGCTCCGGCTGCGCGTCCTGGTCGACCAGCTCAAGGACGACCTCAAGACTTTCGATCGCGACGAGGCGTCGTTGACCGCGGTCATCAACGCGACGTTGCACCGGCCCATCGATGTGGAGGTGCCAACGCCCGCGCAGACCGTGGTGCGCGAGCCTGTTGCGGACGCGGAGATGCTGGCTCGGCGGGCGGAGCGAGATCGGCCCCTCCTCAAGCGCTTGGGCGCCGAGGCGGAAACCTACCAGGCCGCGGCCCGCCGAGCACGACGAGAGGGCTATCCCGATATCACACTTTGGGGTGGATACCGGATGCGCACGCAGGTCGGTGCCGACCCTGGCAAGGACTTCGTGTCGCTCGGCCTATCGTTGCCACTGCCGCTCTCGTACGATGGACGCTGGGGAAGCGAGGAAAGGCAGGACGCGAAGATGGCCGCGGCGGCCATGGACGCGCGCGCAGCCGCCCTCGATCGCATGCGTGGCGAGCTCGGCGGCGCCGTCGCGGACTGGAAGCGGTCGGCGCAGAAGGCGAGCACCTATCGCAAGGAATTGATTCCGGAGGCGCGCATGAGCCTCGATGCGACCTTCGCGTCGTATCGGGTGGGGCGGGCCGATTTCGCCTCGCTGTTCCAGTCCGAGGTCGAGCTGCTCAACTTGGAGCGCACCACGCGTGCGGCGGAAATCGATGTCGCCCTGGCACGGGTGGCCACCGAAGCCATCGTCGGGGGCAAGGTCCAATGAGCGGGAAACGCCTCGCGGGGCTGGCGGGTGGAATCCTCTTCACGCTCTATCTGGGAGCGAAGATCGGTCCACCCATCGGCGCGGGCCTGCACAAGATCTGGACGGCCGTGTCGGGCTCCGGGGGAGAAGCGAAGGACGAAGCGGGTGGCCATCACTACTACACCTGCGGCATGCACCCTTGGGTCATCGAGCCCAAGCCGGGCAACTGTCCCATCTGCGGCATGAAGCTGGTTCCCCTCGATCCCGCCAAGTTCTCGGGCGAGGTCACCATCGACCCCGTGGTCTCGCAGAACATCGGCGTGCGCGTCGAGAAAGTGGCCCTCGGCTCGGAGACCGCTTCGATACGCACCGTGGGTACCGTGACCTACGATGAAACCCGCTTGGCCGACGTCAACCTGAAGGTTTCGGGTTGGATCGAGAAGCTCTTCGTGAATTACCTGGGAGCGCCGGTGAAACGCGGCCAGCCGCTCTTCGAGATCTACTCGCCGGAGCTCTACGCGGCCGAGGAAGAATATCTGCTCGCCCAGCGGGCCTCGCAACGGGTCGGCGGCGCTGTCGCGTCGGGCGCGAGCATGGGCCTGGGCAATGATCTGCTCGATCCGGCGCGCACCAAGCTTTCCTTCCTCGACGTCGACAAGGCGCAGATCGCGGCCCTGGAAGCGCGCGGCAAGCCGGCCAAGAACATGACCGTCCGCAGCCCGCAGAGCGGCGTGGTGATCGAGAAACAGGCCTTCGAGGGTATGAAGGTGACGCCCGGAACGACCGCCTATCGCATCGCGGATCTGTCGCGCGTTTGGGTCATGGCCACGGTGTACGAGTACCAGAGCCGGCAAATCAAGGTCGGGCAGCCCGCGACCATGACCCTGACCTATCTGCCGGGGGAGCAACTCGAAGGCAAGGTGGACTACGTCTATCCCTACCTCGACCAGCACACCCGCCAGATCAACGTGCGCCTCGACTTTCCCAATCCGCGCATGCGCCTCAAGCCCGGCATGTACGCTACCGTCGTGTTCCAGGGAACCAAGACGCAGAAGCGTTTGCTCGTGTCGAGATCCGCGGTCATCGACACCGGCGAGCGCCAGATCGCCTTCGTCGCCCTGGGCGGGGGGCGCTTCGAGCCTCGCACGGTGCACATGGGCGCCGAGACCGACGATGGCAAGGTGGAGATCCTCGATGGGCTCAATCCGGGGGATCTGGCGGTGGTGAGCGGTCAGTTCCTCATCGACAGCGAGGCCAGGATGCGCGAAGCCCTGGCGCGCATGATGAAAGGCACGCCCGTGGGCGAGACCACGGCCGCGGGGCCCGTCGCGACTGCGCCTGCCTCGGCGGCCTCCACCACGATGGCCCTGCCCGCGGCCGCGAACACGGCCCTGGGCGCCGCGATCGACGGCTACCTGGCCGTGGGTAAGGCGCTGTCGAGCGACACCACCACCAATATGGGCGTCTCCGCCCGCAAGGTCGCCGATGCCATCGACGCTCTGGCTGCGATGTCGATCCCCAATTGGCACGGGCAGGGCCAAGCCGCGCAGGTAAAACAGAAGGCTCTCGATCTCGCCGCCGCGAGCACCCTCGACGACGCTCGCCGTGCCTTCGCCTCGCTCAGCGCCGTGCTGTCCAATCTGCTTCACGACACGGGCGTTCCCAAGAGCTACGGCCAGAAGCTCGAAGACGCCCATTGCCCCATGTACCCGAACGGCAACGGGAAGGGCTCGGTGTGGATCCAGGCCGCCGGCGCCATTCGCAACCCCTACTTCGGAACGACCATGCTCGACCTGCACCGATTGGCAGCGCCCGCTCGCGGTGGCGCGATGATCGCGCGGCTCATTCGCTGGTGCGCCCACAACCGGGCTCTGGTCCTTCTGCTCACATCGTTTCTGGCGCTGGCCGGGATATGGAGCGTGTACCACATTACCGTCGACGCCATCCCCGACCTGTCCGACGTCCAGGTGGTCATCCGCACCGAGTACCCCGGGCAGGCGCCCCAGATCGTCGAAGATCAAGTGACCTACCCGCTGACGACGGCCATGCTCGCGGTCCCCTACGCGAAGGTGGTGCGCGGCTACAGCATGTTCGGCACCAGCTTCGTCTACATCATCTTCCAGGACGGCACCGATCTCTACTGGGCGCGCAGCCGGGTCTTGGAGCAGCTCAGCTCGGTCACCGGCCGGCTTCCCAAAGGCGCGAGCCCGCAGCTCGGTCCCGATGCGACCGGCGTCGGTTGGGTCTACGAATACGCCCTCGTCACGGGCAAGTATTGCGCCTCTCATCCCGACGGGGCATGGCACGACCCGAGCTTGGACAAGTGGTACGCGTCACCCGATGAAGCGGCCGCGGATGTGCGGCCGCGCCTGGTCCACCATCGCATCTTTCTCGATGCGCGCGTGGTCTACGTCGATGCCCTGGAGAACAGGCGCTACGATTCCGTCGAGGACGCGCCGCCAGAGGCTCGCCCTCGTCTGAAGCGTCTGGAATTCGGCCGCTCGTACCAGACCTGCCCGCTCGACGGCACGCCGCTCGTGCCGAAGCCAGCTCAACCTCGCGGATCTCAGGAGCCAGCAGGACTGGTACCTGCGCTACGCCTTGACCGCGGTCGACGGCGTGAGCGAGGTGGCGCCCATCGGCGGGTTCGTCAAGCAGTACCAGGTCGTCGTCGATCCGGTGAAGCTGCTCGGCTTGAACATCCCGCTCGGCAAGGTCAAGACCGCGATCCAGCGCTCCAATATCGACGTCGGCGGACGCCTCATCGAGATGAGCGAGACCGAGTACATGCTGCGGGGGGTGGGGTACCTTGGCAGTCTCACGGACCGCGAGATCGCCGAGGCGCGCGCGGCCGGGCAGTCGATCGAGGAGGTGCGCAACGAAAAGGTGCTGGCGGAGCTGCGTCTCGTGTCCCTGGGCGCGAACGCCGAGGGCAAACCCATCTACCTCGGCGACGTGGCCCAAGTCCGCACCGGACCGGATATCCGTCGCGGCGTGGCCGAATGGAACGGCCGCGGCGAAACCGTGGGCGGCATCGTCATCATGCGTTTCGGCGAGAACGCGCGCCAGACCATCGAGAAGGTGCGCGCGAAGCTGGCCGATCTCGAGCGCGGGCTGCCCCCCGGCGTCGCGATCAAGACGGCCTACGACCGATCGGATCTCATCGATCGCGCGGTCCACACCCTGTCGCACACCCTGATCGAGGAGATGACCGTGGTCTCGCTGGTCATTCTCCTGTTCTTGCTGCACGCGCGCAGCTCGCTGGTGGCGGTGGTGACCCTGCCCATCGGCGTGCTCGGCAGCCTCGTGGTCATGAACCTGCTCGGCATCAACGCCAACATCATGAGCCTGGGAGGCATCGCCCTGGCCATCGGGGTGATGGTCGACAGCGCCATCATCATGGTCGAAAACGCCCACAAGCACCTCGACCACGAGGCCCTAGCACGTCGCCGGCGGGGCCAAGCCGCGCTCACGCGTCGACGTCATCGTCGAGGCGGCCGCCGAGACCGGGCCCACGCTCTTCTTCAGCCTGCTCATCATCACGGTTTCCTTCCTGCCCATCTTCGTCCTCGGCGAACAGTCCGGCCGACTGTTCAAGCCGCTGGCCTACACCAAGACCTTCGCCGTCGGCTTCGGCGCCCTCCTTGCGGTGACCATCATCCCCGTGCTCATGGTCTACCTGGTCTCGGAGCGCACCATCCCCATGACGGTATCGCCGCGGCGGCGGCTGGCCATGCTGCTCGGCGGGATCCTGGGTCCGGCCCTGCTGCTCGCGCTGGTGCCGCTGCCCCACCTTGCGCACTACCGCGCGGCCATGGCCGTGGGCTTCATGGTGCTCGCCGCCATCATTCTGCTGCCGCAGCGGATCCATCCCGAGGACAAGCATCCGCTCGAGTCGCCTGCTCCAGCGCGGCTACAGCCCCGCCTTCGGCTTCGCCATGGCCCATCCCATCTTCGTCGCGGGCGGAATGTCGCTCCTGCTCGCCTCGACCGCGTGGCCCTTGAGCCGGCTCGGCAGCGAGTTCATGCCGCCGCTGGAGGAGGGCGACCTGCTCTACATGCCCACCACCGATCCCGGCATCAGCATGGACAAGGTGCGCGAACTGCTCCAGCAGACCGACGCGCTCATCAAGCAGTTCCCCGAGGTCAGGACCGTGTTCGGCAAAGCTGGCCGCGCGCAAACCGCGACCGATCCAGCGCCGCCGAGCATGCTGGAAACCACCATCGTGCTGAGGCGCGACAAGTCGGAGTGGCGCCAGGTCCCGGTGGCCCGCTTCTACGACTTCCTACCCGAGGTGATGAAAGCGCCGTTTCGCCGGCTCTGGCCCGACACGCGTCCCATCACCCTGAACGAGCTCATCTATGGATACAACCTACCGGGCAACCTGCACGCGCGCGGGCTCAATGAAGTCATGCAGATTCCCGGCCTGACCAACGCATGGACCATGCCCATCAAGACCCGCATCGACATGCTGTCGACGGGGATCAGGACCCCCGTGGGCATCAAGGTTCTCGGCCCCGATCTGGCGACCCTGGCGGGGCTGGCCGAGCGCATTTCCGAGGTGGTGCGCACGGCGGAAGGCACTGGAGGCTACACGGTCAGCGCCTTTCCCGAAAAGAGCGTGGGAGGCTATTACCTCGATATCGATATCAACCGCGAGGAGATCGCGCGCTACGGGCTGACCGTGGCCGACGTGCAGGAGGTGATCATGAGCGCTTCCGGCGGCGTGAACATCGGCGAAACCGTCGAGGGGCGGCAACGCTACCCCATCAACCTGCGCTACCCCCACGAGCTGCGCGACAGCCCGATCGCGCTCCGCCAGACCTTGGTTCCCACGCCGAGTGGCGCGCACATTCCCCTGGCCCAGCTTGCGACCCTGGCAATTCACAAAGGGCCGCCCATGATCAAAAGTGAAAACGCGGTGCCAACCTGCTGGGTCTACGTCGACATCGCCGGCATCGACGTCGGCACCTACGTGAAGAACGCCCAGCGCGCGGTCGCGGCCGAGGTCAAGCTGCCCACCGGCTACACCCTCGTGTGGTCGGGGCAGTACGAATATATGGAGGCCGCGCGCAAGCGACTCGAAGTGGCGGTGCCACTGGCCGCAATCAGCATCATCCTCCTGCTCTACCTGGCCACGCGAAGCTGGCTGCGCGTCGGCATCGTGGTGCTGGCGGTTCCCTTCAGCCTGATCGGGGCCATGTGGCTCACCTACCTGCTCGGCTACAACCTCTCGCTCGCGGTGTGGGTTGGGGTCATCGCGCTCGCCGGTCTCGACGCCGAAACCGGCCTGGTCATGTTGCTCTACCTCGACCACAGCTTCGAGCGCTTCCGCGTCGAGGGCAAGATGCGCGACAAGAGCGACCTTCGGCTCGCCATCCACGATGGAGCCGTGCAGCGCATCCGCCCCAAAATGATGACCGTGATGGTGGTCTTCATGGGCCTCGTGCCCCTCTTGTGGGGAACCGGCGCCGGCGCCGATACCATGCGCCGCCTCGCCGCCCCCATGATTGGCGGACTTGCCACCAGCTTCGTGATGGAGCTGCTGGTGTACCCGGTGATCTTCTACCAAGCCAAGCGGCTGGCGCTGAGAGCGAGCGCGAGCGGGTGAGCCAGCTTTCCTGCAGAGTATAGGCCGTTGGGCTCAGCTAATTGGGGATCTGGAGAATCAAGAAAGCCCTCTCGCTCATCGCCGAGAGGGCTTCTTCCGCTTGGGGATTTCGCTATGGGGCCTTCTTGGCTGCCTCGCCCTTTTGTTCCGCCTCGGCCTTGATTTGGGCTGCGCGATCGGGCTCGACTCGCTGGATCAGCTCCCATTCCAAGGCCAGGTCGCGGGTCGTGTCGCTGCCATCCTTGTCGCTTTCCATCTTGGTGAAGACGATCTTGCATTGCGAATCAGAGACCGGCGTGGCTTGGGCCAGATAGCGCGTCCGCTTCTTGTTTTCGTACTTCCACTCGGACTCCGCGGTCAACATCCCGGCTTCGCCAGTGTTCTTCACCTCGAATCCTTTTTCGAAAAGAAGTTGCCGGGCGGCCGGCCAGACGGATTGGGCGGATTGGTTGTAGACGTAATTCTTGGTCTGCGTTTCGATATGCTCGTGTTTCGCGCCCATGCCCCGCAAGGTGGCACAACCCACCATCAAGCCAAGCATCAGGAACATCCCAATCCATTCGATTTTCAAGCGCATGAACGTCCTCCTGGTTTGTAAAGCCGCCTGGTTTGCGGCCCTAGACAACGTCCGGTATTAACGCACGGAGCGCGTTATCGGGCAAACGAATTCTCTAATACCACTATTCTGTAGGAAGGGCCCAGACACCCAGCCACCCACTGGCTACCGCCGGCCGTCCCCGCTCTGTATTCTGCCGCCGCCGCCCTCCTGCGCGGCTCGACGACGCCTGCCGCCGCGCCGGACGCCGAAGAGCACGCCGGCCAAAACGATCGATGTCTGCCCTTTGATCGCGCCCCTTGCTGCCACTGTGGAGCAACTGCACCCGCCGGAGCTTTGCGCGGCGGGTTGGGCGGTCGACGCGCCGGCCGCACCGCCGTTGCCGATGGTACCGCCGTTGCCGGCGATCGCCGCCGTGCCTGCCGAGCCAGCGGTCCCGCCTGCGCCCGCAGTACCCACCCCGCCACCAGTCCCCGCAATCCCGCCGTTGCCATTCGAGCCACCGGATCCCGAGGCGCCTGCGGTTCCTCCGTTGCCCGCCGCTGCGTCGGTTCCCGCTGCACCGCCCTCGCCGCCTGAGCCTTCCGAGCCTCCCGAGCCTCCCGAGCCGCCCGTTCCGCCCGTCCCGCCGGCACCTCCCGCGGATCCGCTGTCGCCCACGCCTGCATCGATCACCGCTCCCAGGGGCACGAAGGTGAAGTCTCTGACGATGATCTCGACGTTCTGCCCGTTTGACGGCGTGCCCTGGAAACACCACAGGTTCATACCGAGAGGCAGCGCCTGCTGCGGGACCTTGGTCGCCGGGGTCGTGGGCGCAAACGTCCAAGCCTTGATCAGCCCGGCGTTGCTGCCCAACGGCTCGAACCCGCTCATCGTAGCGAAATCGATCTGGGTGCTGCTCCAGGTAAACCGCGACGTGGTGTAGGTGTCCGTCAGGGTGAAGTCGAACGTGATCTCGCTGCTGCTCGTCCCGGTCGGCGGATACACGGTATAGTTGCCGTTCGGGTAGCTCGCGTTGCCCCAACGTGCGTACTCGATGTCGATCTCGTTCTGGCCATCGGCCCCGATGCCCGCCTGAGGCCCGTACGGGTAGAGCCCGACAACGACGTTCTTGTCGAGCTTGTCGACCGGCCCGTCGATCTGCCACTGGTAGGTGCCAAACCCGATCTTGTCGGCCGTGAATATCTCCGCTGCAGTCCACGTACTGCCGTTGTTGGTGATCTTCATGTGCAGATACCCGTCGGTATCGACCGAGATGTTGGCCGCGTTGCCCTGGCAGACGCCGGCCATGCCGCCCGCGGTCACGTTCCAGGTATGGCCCTTCCAGTTGATGGTAGCCGCGTGGCCAACTCCGCCGAGCGCGAAGGTTGCGGTGAGGCCCGCCAACGCGGACAAGAGAACCGTGAACCTGATTCGCATGCACACTCCTCCAAGAACACGAGACTACGCACAGTCGGCCTCTTTGGGTTTGAGGGACCTGGGCATCGAGATTCCCACAAATTCGCACGAATCGACTGTGGGCCGCAACAATTCCATTCGGCACGTCCGGCAACAGAAATTCGAACAATTTCATCCCAATACCCGGCGTTTGGTTCAGTCGCAGACAGTAGTAAATTACGAACTACGCCAATAGCATCATCAGCCAAACGGGCCTGCACATTTACATTACGGGAATGGACATCGGGGTGGCCGACGATAACCAGCAGGCCACGATCATGAAGGATGTCGTGACGCCGCTATGGAGCAACGACAGCGTGAAGGGCTTCACCTACTGGGGCTACATCGTCGGCCGTACGTGGAGAAGCAACACCGGGCTCATGACAGATGGCGGCACGAAGCGTGCGGCGCTGACTTGGCTGATGGGCTTCCTCGGCCGTTGAGGTCGAATTCGCGAGCGACACCGCGCCTCGGGGCGGGACACCACGGACGGACCAGTGCCACTTTTTTCACCCCACGACGCCGTATCGGCTAGGATGGCGCGACCTGCCGCAAGGCACAAAACCCGATCGAGGAGGGGAGATGCGAAAACTGAGTCTATTCGTTGGTTTGACGTTGTTTGCATTGGCCGGCTCCGCCCGCGCCCAGGACGAAACCCCGGCCGCCGAGCCCGCTGTCCCGGCCGCCGAGCCCGCTGTCCCGGCCGCCGAGCCCGCTGTCCCGGCCGCCGAGCCCGCTGCCCCGGCCGCCGAGTCCGCTGCTCCGGCAAGTAAGATGCAGGCCGGCATCGCCTTCCTGCCGATGCTCCTCGGCAGGGGGGGGCAGGGGGACGCTGGCAACGACACGTGGTTTGATTTGTCCCCCGCCTACGGCGTTGGCCTCTCGTTTGGCTACAACGTCATTGCAGGCCTAATCGTAGGCATCGCTCCTCAGGCCCTCTTCCACGTGAAAGGCAAGGATGCAAGCAAGTCCATGAAGGAGTGGGACCTCCTGGCGAGGATTGCGTACGAATATTTCGTGATCCCCAAGCTCGCCGTATACGCCGAATTCCTGCCTGGATACTCCATTATCTCCTTCCCGAGTGGTACGACCTATTTGGGTGAAACGCCGCCCAGCCCAAAGGGTCTCGTGCTTGGTTTCGGCGCGGGAGCGGCGTACGACATCACCGACCAGTTTTTCGCCAATCTCGGCGTTGGCTACCAGATGGCCTTCCAGAAGATGACGGTTGGGGGCAGCGACCAGGACGTCAAGACCAAGTTCCTCCGCATCGCCCTCGGCGGTGGCATGAAGTTCTAGCCCTGGCTCCATACAACCGGGCAGCGAAAACCCGGCGCCCTTGGCGTTGCCGGTTTTTCTTGTGCCGCAGGGGAGACCGGCCAGTCCCACCTCCGCATGAAGCGGCTCGCGGACAGACGCGGACGTCCGCCGCGCTAGGCGCGTGGGCGACTATCGGGGCGGAATCGCGTTCCGGTAGAGGAGCTTGACTTCGAGCTCTTCCCGACCGACGTCACTGACCCAGACGACCCGATTCTGATCCACGCCGATAGTCGTGATCGACAAAGCGACGTTCGGAAATACGAGCTTGGGCAAGCCACTCGTGGGTGAGATCTCGAACAGCCCTTCGGGGTTGGCGCAGAAGACCCGATCCGCCACGGCCAAGGGCGAGCAGATGACGTTCTTCGCCACCACCCGCTCGGTCCGCAAGTCCGGTGAGACAGCCCGCACCTCGGAGGTGTCTTTGTCGTCGAAGTAGTAGTAGTACACGTCGCTGGCTGCGGCGAGCATCGCGGGGTAGCGGCCCTTCCGGGTCGCCGTGAAGGTGGGAGGTCCCCCACTCCTGGGGACAGAGCCCAGACGCCAGCTTTCGCTTCCTACTCGCTCGATGAAAAACACGCGGTCCTCCACCATCGTCGCCGCCGCCACCGTGCCCGACACGACGTACACCGCGTGGGGCTTGCCACGTTGCAGGACGAAGATCGCGTGATGGCCTTCCTCGTCGGGCCCAATCCACGCGAAACGCTCCTCGACCGCAACGATGTATAGAGGGCGGTTCTTCACGCTGGCGAGGGGGCCGGGTGGGCCCCCCTGCTTCGGCGCCAACCAGAGAAAGCCCTTCGACCAGAAGATGATCGCCGACGGCGTGGCCACCGCGCTGTCGCCCAAGTCCAGCTTCATTTCCTGCGGTGCCTGACCTTGGCCCAACCGGAACGCCCCTTCCATGGTCAGCAGATAGATGGCATCCGATGCTAGATCGAGCTTCGTGTGGTAGGCGGTCTTGTCGAGCTTCAAGAGTGTCACGGGGGAGGGAACCAGGTTCGCGCTCTGCATCGGTGGCGCGAGCGGTGGCCTTCCGGCCGTCGTCGACGAGGTGGGCTCGGAAGCTCGGGGGCTCGCTGGACGGGAGGCTTCATCGCAACCCGACCGGCAGGCCGCACCGGGCCCGATGGAGATGACCGCCAGCAAGATGCGACACAGCACGCGGACGCCGACGGGTTCTGTCCGGCCGTACTCCACATGGGAGACGCAGAGAACCCCACCAGGGCTCCCTCTTGGGAAAAGCGAGGGGCGCGACAACCGCTTGCAGACTTGCAAGGGAGAGCGAGCCATGGATACAGCTTCCTCACCGCTCAATGGGTTTGCCTGCTTTCGCCCGGAATCTCGGTCGTGTCCATGGAAGCGCATTGCATTGCTACAAGATCTTGAATCCTTTCGCCAGGCAGGAAATCGAAAGGGGCGGATGAGTTTGACAACCTATCGAGCCCCGCGCTCTGAGAACCCAGAGGGCGAGATGGACTACGACAGCCTCGTTTCCAGGAGATGAACATGGTTTTCGCGACCAAGAACATCGAGGACTGGCTGATGGACTTTCAGGCTTCGACGATCAAGGACCAGGGGAGCGCTACCTTCACCAACTGAGGAGGAATGAAACGCCGATTCGTAGACCGCGCGGGCGCTGTTATGCCTTCGCCAAGCGGCCGCTACTGCGCAACTCCTCCAGCCCGGCATCCATTCGCGCGTCGGCCAATTGTTCGGCCAGTCCTGGGAAGACTCGCAGGTAGGCTTGCCAGGCAAGGCTGGCGAAGGCATCAGGAGGCAGACCGGCGCCGGCGGCGAGTTGCGCGGCCTGGGCAAGCAGGCGATGCATTTTCGGAAGCGAGACGACGTCGACCACAACGCGAGCTTGGTTGACGGTAGGATTGGCGGTTGGAGCTGTTCTCGGAAGATTCATGATGGCAGTAATGGAAGCACCAATCCGGCGGCGTCAATGACGCCACCCGCTCGGAACCGCGGCGCGAGGGCGATGGGAGGCGTTGATGCGGCGGTGCCGGGAGCGTCCCCGTCGGAACCCGCCGGCTTTCTTGTCGACCGCGGTCGCTGGCCTTGCCCTTAATGCGGCTCTTTGTCCGACGTCTCCTGCAAGTCTGCGGTGGTCAGCGCGTCCGGGCCGAACTTGTCGTGGATACGGTCGAGTGCGGCGTTGAGCCGCCCAGGGCGGCGGTCGGAATCAAAGAGCGACAACTGGCCTTCGCCAGACTGCAGCGCTTGTGCCGAGACGCCCGTGAGTCTGACTTTTTGTCGCGGACGCTCGGCCCGCAGCAACGCACTAGCCGCGCGATACAGCGCCTGGCCGTCGTCGGTCGGTTCGTGGAGTGTCGTCCGGCGCGTGAGCAGCGTGAAATCCGCCAGCTTCAGCTTGAGCTGGACCACCGTTGTCTTTCTACCCGCCAGGCGCAGGCGCCGGCCCACGCGCAAGGCCTGCGCGTGGAGGTGAGGCAGCAAGGCCTCGGTCCCGGCGATATCCTCATCGAAGGTGTCCTCGGCGCCGATGCTCTTCGCTTCGCGGTCGGGCACCACCTTTCGCGGATCGATCCCGCACGCCAGCTCCCACAAGCCCCGCCCACCAGCGACCTGACTTTCCAGGCGGTCGGGGTCGACAGCCGCGATCTGGCCCACGGTTCGAAGTCCGAGCCTGGCCAGGGCGGCCTCGGTCTTCGCGCCCACGCCCCATAGGCGTCCGACGGGCAATGGCGCGAGAAACCCGCGGGCCTCACCCGGCGCGACTTGCAACTGACCATTCGGCTTGGCCAAGTCCGAAGCAATCTTGGCCACGAACTTGACCGATGCGATCCCGGCCGACGACGGAAGTTCCACCTCGGCCGCGATGCGGGACCGCAGGTCGGACGCAATCTTGGCCGGAGCGCCGAACAGCTTCTGCGATGCGGTCACGTCGAGAAACGCCTCGTCGAGCGAGAGCGGCTCGATGAGCGGCGTGACCTTGCCCAAGATGGCGAAGACGGCGTCGCTTGCCTCCGCGTAGGCCTCCATGCGCGGTGGAACGACGATGGCTGCGGGCGCGCGCCGCATGGCAACTGCCATGGGCATGGCCGAACGCACGCCCAGGGGCCTGACTTCATACGAGGCCGCCAGCACGACCCCTCGCCGCGGATGACCACCCACAATCACAGGTTTGCCACGCAAGTCGGGAAAATCGCGCTGCTCGACCGACGCATAGAAGGCGTCCATGTCCAGGTGAATGATGACGGTCGGACCCACGCCCTGAAACGGTAGGTCCAGGGAGACGGGATTTCAATCCCGGTGCCGTGTGGCGCGGCGGTCGACATGGGCGCTTCCGAGTGCTGGAACGAGCGCCAGGCGCCTCCGGCCTTCGCTCCACCATCGGTTTGGCCTGCGTGCTACGATGCGACCCGCGGAAGGTTCGATGCGTGTGGGCACGGCCCACCAGACCCAGGAGGCGACCATGGTGAACTACATCTCGATTCTGGTGTTTATCGTCGTTGGGGCGGTGGGCGCGGCCATCGCCGGGCTCGTCGCCCAGACCGAGCCGGTCGCGGCGGGCATCATCGGGCTTTCGTGGTTCCTCGCCGATGTCATCCTGTCCTCGGGCATCAAGATGGCCGCCCAGTGGGAAAAGGTCGTCGTGTTCCGCATGGGCAAATACTCCTCCATCAAGGGACCTGGTCTCTTCTTCATCATCCCGATCGTGGATCAGGCCAGGTTCATCGACACCCGCGTTCTGACCATGGACATTCCCACCCAACAGGTCATTACCAAGGACAACGTCCCGGTAAGGATCAACGGCGTTCTGTTCTTCCAAGTGGAAAACGTGGCCGACGCCATCATCAAGGTGCAGGACTATCGCTACGCCATCTCGCAATACGCCCAGACCTCGCTGCGCGACGTGATCGGGCAGATGACCCTGGATCAACTCCTGGGCGAACGCGAAGAGATCGGCAAGGCCATCGAGGCCAACGTGGAGAAGGACACCGAGGAGTGGGGGCTGGAGGTGAAGGGCATACGCATCCAAGATATCGACATGCCCGAGGATCTGAAGAAGATGATGTCGCGGCAGGCCTCCGCGGAACGCGAAAAGCGGGCCACCATCACCAAGGCCGAAGGCGACCGCGATGCCGCCATGAACCTGGCCGCTGCGGCCAAGACCATGGCCGAGAGCCCCGGGGCCATGCAGCTGCGCACCCTCCAGACCATCGACGGCCTCGGCCCCACCGCTTCCAACACGGTCGTCTTGGCGATACCGGTAGAGATGATGGAGGCAGTGAGAGGGCTGTCGACCTACTTGAAAGAGAAGCAGGACAAGCTGGCCGGCTGACTCGCTGGAGGAGGACGGCCCATGCCCCCATGATGTCAGGGGCCCGCGGCCGGCGCGGCGATTTCGTTGCTGGGCGCCGGCGCGTTCCGGGCTGCCCGGCGCAGTACCAGAAGTCCCGCCGCCACGAGCAGCACCGAGCCGTACTGCCCGGGCGTGAATCCGAAATAGCGGGCGTCGTCCCAGCGGAGAAAATCGAGGAGGAATCGAACCGGAGCGTACGCGAGTGGGAGCAGACCAACGTAGAAACCCGGCCCGCGCCGCTTACGACGGTCGAGCCAGCGGAAGAGCAAGATCAGAGGAATGATATAGAGGGCCTCGTCGAGCCCGAGGTTGTGGCGAACGACACCGTCGGTGTAGCGTTCGGCGAGGAAGAAGGTGGTTCGGAAGCCTGGGTGATCGAATGCGACCGTGCAACCCAGGCGGCCGAATAGCCAAGCCGAGGGAAATGCATAGGCGATGAGGTCGAGATAGCGCCATCCCTGACCGGAAACGCGCGTGCGGTGGACGAACCATACCGCGACCAGCGTAGCGCCCAGGAAACCACCGAACGAGCTGAGGCTCTCCCAGATATAGAGGAGGCTGAGCGGGTTGGCGAGCACGTCGCGCGGGTAGTAGGCGATGCGATCCACGATGTGCGCGGAGATGAAGCCGACGACGACCATGCGCATGGCCAGCCGCTCGGCCAGCACCGGGTCGAGCCCCAACCTGGGCGCGCGCCGTCGGATGATGCGCAATGCGAGCAGGATGCCGGTCGCCACCAGCACGCCGAAGGCATGGATGGTGATGGGACCAAGGTGAAGGTTGGGCTGCGCAAAATAGGGGATCACGGAATGCCTCCCGAAGGGTGGGTGACGAAGTGCCTGCGCGTCCATTCTGCCATGGCGATTCCGGCGGCCACCGTGACGGGAAAGGAATTGTTGATGCCGTACATGGGAATGGCGACCACTTGGTGAGCGGCGTCGATGAGCGAGCCAGGTACACCGGTCGTCTCGCTACCGAAGACCATCAGGCACTCCTCGGGCAGCTCGGCGTGCCACAGGTCGACGCGGGCGTGCTCGCGTTCGAACACCAGCATGGGAATGTCGCGCTCGCGCGACCACGGGACCAGCTCGGCCTCGTCGGGCAGGTAGACGACGTTCTCGTAGCGCTGCATGCCCATGGCCGCGCGCTGGTAGAAGGGCTCGTCGCCAACCAGGACGATCTGCTTGACCAGGAAGGAATGGGCCACGCGGATGATGGCGCCGACGTTGAAGGGGTTGCGCGCACGCAGAATGGCGATGCTGAGCGGACGGCGCAGCGGTTCGAGGCTGGCCCTCACCTCGTCCAGGGACATGTCGAAACCAGGAACCTTCATGAAGGGGCGAGAGTGTAACCGTGTGGGGGCGCGAGAGCCAGCCCGCCGTCCCTTCCTTGAATCTGAGACACTCTGTCTGATCATGGCCGTCGGCAATCCGACCGTGGTGAATAATGCGGGCTAGCGGAACCGCCGCCAGAAGAGGCCGCCTGCGATTCCCAGCGCCATGGCGATCAGAACCACCGCCCAGAACCAGCGCGTTCGGGTCATCGCCTCGCGCGGCTGGCTCTTGTGAATGCTCAGGTTGAGCGTGGCCTTGGCCAGGACCTGAGCCTGCATCTGCGCGGCGACGGCGTCCCGCGGGTTCTCGTCCAGGCGTTCGCGGTACATCCGGCCGGCGGCCGCCAGCAAGTCCGTTTGCAGGCAGTGCTTGAGGAAAGTCTCGTGGCGAGCCGAGTCGCTCCAATTGGCTCGCACCTCCTGCCATAGCTCGTTTCCGCGGCTGTCCAGGGGAACGAGGGCGGGACCGTTCTCCGCCTTCCACAGAGCGAAGACCAGACCACAGCGGGGACAGGATTCGGATTGTTTCTGCTTGCCACACTTGGGACAGAATTCCGCGGTCGTCGGCGTGGACTCGCTCAAGGCACACGCCTCCGCCGGGGTTGTTTCTGGCCGCCACAGGGGGGTGCGCTCTCCAAGCGCGGACGCATCGAGAGGATGATAAGCGCAAAAGGTCAAGCCTTCCAGAATGCGGCGGCAGGGACCGCCGGAAACGGGGATCGGGCGCCGTACACGTCCCGGTCTTCGCCTATGCGTCGACGGGACGCGACGTGTTATGCTCGATTCTCTGACTTGAGATGCCCCAACGTGCAAATCGTGGAGGATTGCACATGAGACAGCCGAGCGCTCACGGTCTGGAATCCCTGCTGCGGGTCTTGGCAGGACTGGCGCTCATAGGCTGTGGTGGGGGAACCCAGAGCGGTTCGTCTTCTGGGTCCGGGGGCACTTCATCGACCGGTGGCGCCGTGTTGACAGGCGGAGCGCAAGCCACGGGCGGCATTGCGGGCGGTGGCGGCGCGCCAGCCAGCGGCGGCGCGTCGGCAGCGGGTGGGGTGGTGTCGACGGGCGGAGCGGCATCGACCGGTGGTACCGGCGGTTCCTCGACGGCGACGGGGAGCCCGGACGGCGCGGTCGGCACCGGCGGCGTCCGCGACGCGGGCTCGGGCGCGACGGAAGTCGCCGCGCCGGCCGAGTGCCCAACGCCGCCGGCCGATGCCCCGGCTGACGCCATTACCGCTTTCAACACGGAGAACGCCGCGCGCGTAGCCATGGGCGTCCCTTGTGCTTCGCTGGTCTTGACGCTATGTACATCGGCGCAGAATCACTGCGACTATTACACGACCAACCAGGGCAGCGCGACCTGCCAGGCGCCGAGCGCCCACAACGAGATCTCGGGATGTCCGCAGTATACCGGCGCCGATCCCGGCGCTCGCATCAAGGCCGCCGGCTACAGCGGCAACGGGTGGAGCGAGTGCATGGCCTTCCTTGGCAACCCCGCGGGCGCAGTGAAGACCTTCATCGATTCCGTGTACCACCGCACACCCGTGCTCTCGCCCTGGTATCGCGACATGGGCTACGGCGGTGGCACGGGCTGCGACACCATCGACTTCGGTCCAGGGGCCAGCAGCGCGAAGACCGTGACCGCGTTCTATCCCTACGACGGTCAGACCGGCGTGCCGCTGTCCTTCAACGGCGCCAACGAGGGGCCCACGCCTCCCGTGCCGCCGACGGGCTGGCCGAGCGGCTATCCCATCACGCTCTATGGCCAGGGCATCACGGTCAGCGCCCACCAGATCGTCGTCGATGGCACGACCGCGCCGCTCTTGCATCAGTGGCTCGACGGGGACAGCACGCTCGGTTCGAGCGCCAAGGTGCTCTATACCGACGCGCCACTTACCGCCAACACCACCTACCGCGTGACCATCGACGGTTCGACGTCCTCCACCACCGTCCACTTCGAATGGACCTTCACCACCGGCGCGGCTTCCACGGGTCCCGGCGGTGGTCGAAGAGGGTAGGGGCGGGCGAGCTCTACCGCGTCGACGCCGCTGTCTCGAGTTGCGTCTTTGTCGCTTGGCCGACGTTGGTGCGAATGGGGACCGGCATGAAGATCAGGATGAAGCTCACCACCACGGTCCAGAATAAGCGCGCCCTGCTTTGTGGCAGCGGACGGTCGTCGACCGGCGGATGATCGATCCCGCCCGAGAGCCGGCGCAGGAGGCCCAACATGACGTACCAAACCAGCCATTGGATGCCGGCGGGGATGGCCACCTCCCAGGGGGAATACTTGCCGAGAAGGTCGGCGCGCGCCAGCTCGTGGGCGGTGTTGTAATAGACCACCAAGGTCACGACCAGCGAAAGAGGCAGGAGCATCTTGCGCAGGAACTGGCTGGCGCGCCCGTAGCTGTTGCCGAAGAATGCGATGGCCACGTGTCCGCCGTCGAGCTGGCTGATGGGAATCAGGTTGAGCATGGTGACGAACAGGCCCGCCCAGCCCGCGAAGGCGATGGGATGGAGGTTGACGTCGATGCCACGGTTGGGTAGCCAAGCCCCGCACACCAGCCGTTTGAGCACGGCGTAGAGCAGGGAATTGCCTTCTTGCAATCCGCCCGCGATGGGGCCGACCGGGGAAAGGTAGAGACCGTAAATCAGTACCGGGATCGCGACCACGAGGCCGGCCAGGGGACCGGCGGCGCCGATATCGATGAGCTTGCGCCGATCCGTGGTGCGCGATTGCAAGATGACGGCGCCCATGGTGCCGAAAAGCCCGATACCCGGGGGCAGCGGAACGAAGTAAGGCAAGGAGGCCGGGACGCGGTGGATTCTGGCCGCGATGTAGTGCCCCATCTCGTGACAGAGCAGGATGGCCATGAGGGGAATGGAAAAGCTGAGTCCGTCGGCCAGGGGAAAGATACCACCGCTGCCGTGCTCCATGATGGCCCCCTGCACGGTGGTCGTCAGCAGGGTCGTCAGGAACAGGGCGACATTCAGGATTGGCATGGTCTTGTTTTACTCTTCGCCCGTGCCGCGCGCCCGTCCGCGGAAGGCCTTGCGCCGTGGGTAGGCCGAGTCGTCGAGTGTGGTCCGGAGTTTCGTCAAGAGATCGCGCGCTTCGTCGGACAGCCCGACCGGTGTTTCCAGGCTGATGCGGACGTGAGCGTCGCCGCGCCCGCCGCCGGCGGCACGAGGCAGCCCCTGGCCCCGGACTCGGAACAGGCTGCCCGGCTGAGTGCCGGCGGGGATCTTCATGCGCACGCGTGTGCCGGGCAAAGGGATGTCGATCTCGGTGCCCAGGGCCGCCTCATCGACGGAAAGCGGCACCTCGCACACAAGGATATCGCCCTCGACCCGGTAGAGCGGGTCGGGCTTCACGCGCACGATGATGTGCAAGTCGCCGGCGGGCCCGCCGCGCCGGCCGGGCGAGCCTTCCCCGGCCACGCGCTGGGTGTTCCCGGCCTGCGAGCCGGGAGGAATGCGCACCGTGAACGCCCGCTCGGATTCGGTCAGCCCCGATCCCGCGCAGGCCTGGCAGCGCACGCGCGCCACCTCGCCCGAACCACCGCAGGCCTGGCATTCGCGGCGCGCGGCAAGGAATCCCGACTTCTGACGGAGAAAGCCCTGGCCCTCGCAATGGGTACAAGGGGTCAGTCCTGCCGCTCCGCCTTCCGCACCGGTGCCACGGCAGACGGAGCAATCGCCGGTGCGGGTGAAGTGGATTTCCTTCTCGCACCCGAGCGCGGCCTCCACGAAGGTCAGTTCCAGGGTGTAGCGCAGGTCGTGGCCGGCCGCGCGTTTGCGTCCGGTGCCGAACAGGTCGCCGAAGACGGCATCGAAGAAATCGGTGACCTTGCCGAGGTCGGCTTCGGCGCCGAAGGGCAAGTCGCCGGCAATCCCGCCGAAACGATCATAGTGGGCGCGCTTGGCTTCGTCTCCCAGCACGGCGTAGGCCATCGAGACTTCCTTGAACCTCTCCTCGGCCGCGCGATCGCCTGGGTTGCGGTCGGGGTGGTGCTGCAAGGCGAGCTGGCGGTACGCAGCTTTGATCTCGGCCGCCGTGGCCTGGCGATCGACGCCCAGGACCTCGTAAGGATCGCGTGTCGGCGTACCTCGCATACGGCAGACTACTGATTTCCGGTGCTACCGGTTCCGCCCTCGCCCGGCGAACCACCTTGCAGCGTCTGGAATAGGGCGTGGGCCTCGACTTGCAGGAGATCCAACGACTCGCGCAGCCGGGAGGCGTTCTCGGCCTCCGATTCCACGACGAACTTGCACTCGTCGAGCGCCAACTGGACACGTTCGCGCGCAGTCAGATCGAGTCTGTCGCCGTATTCACGCAGTGTGTTCTCCGTGCCATAGATGAGCGTTTCGGCGTTGTTGCGCAGGTCGGCCAGTTCCTTCTTGGCTTGATCGGCCGTCCGGTTGGCGTCCGCCTCGGCAATGAACTTCTTGATTTCAGCTTCGCTCAGGCCGGAGGTGGGCTGTACGATCACGCCTTGGGCCTTGCCGGTTCCCAGATCCTTGGCCGACACGCTGACGATGCCGTTGGAATCGATGTCGAAGGAAACCTCGATTTGGGGGGCCCCGCGCGGCGCGGGTGGAATCCCGGTCAATTGAAAATGCGCGAGGCTCTTGTTGTCGGCGGCCATCTCCCGCTCTCCTTGCAACACGTGCACGTTGACGTAGGGCTGGTTGTCCACCGCGGTCGAAAAGATGCTCGATCGTCGCACTGGAACGGTTGTGTTGTAGGGGATGATGCGGGTGAAGACGCCGCCGGCGGTTTCCACGCCCAGGGAGAGCGGGGTCACGTCGAGGAGGAGGACGTCGGGCTGCTCGCCGGAGAGGACCGCGCCCTGCAGTGCCGCGCCGACGGCCACTGCCTCGTCGGGATTGATGGCGCGTGAGCCTTTCTTGCCGAAGAAGGCCGCCACCAGTTCCTGGATGCGCGGCATGCGAGTTTGTCCGCCCACCAGGATGACCTCGTCGATGTCGGCCGTCGTCCAGCCGGCGTCCGTGAGCACGCGTTCGCACAACGGCAGCGTTTGCCCGACCAGATCCTCCGACAGGGTTTCGAGCTTGCCGCGCGTGAGCGATTGCATGAGGTGCTTGGGCCCGTCGCCGGTCGCGGCGATGAAGGGCAAATTGATCTCGGTTTCCAGGCTGGTGGAGAGCTCGTGCTTGGCCCGCTCGGCGGCCTCGCGCAAGCGCTGCAAGGCCATGCGGTCGGTGCGTAGGTCGACCCCGTGCTGGGCCTGGAAGGTGTCGGCCATGTAGCCGATGATGCGCGCGTCGATGTCCTCGCCGCCGAGGAAACCGTCCCCGCTGGTCGCCTTGACCTGGTACACGCCTTCGTGCAGGTGGAGCAGCGAGATATCGAACGTCCCTCCCCCCAGATCGTACACCGCGATCTTGGCCTCGGGCGCGGTGGAGAGTCGTCCGTAGGCGAGTGCGGCGGCGGTCGGCTCGTTGATGATGCGCCTGACATTCAGCCCGGCGATGCGGCCGGCATCCTTGGTCGCCTGGCGCTGGCTGTCGCCGAAGTACGCGGGCACCGTGACCACGGCATCGGTGACAGGTTCACCGAGGTACTCCTCGGCGGTTCGCTTCATGCGGTCGAGGATGTAGGCGGAAATCTGCGCGGGAGCGAAGCCCTGACCTTGCACGCTCACCCAGGCGTCGCCGTTGTCGGACGCGACGATCTCGTAGGTCGAGTTCTTCGCGTGTCGGCTGACCTCGGCATCGGTCAGCTTGCGCCCCATCAGTCGCTTGACCGCGGAGATGGTGTGCTCGGCATTCGTCACCGCCTGGCGCTTGGCGATCTGGCCCACCAGGGGTTCGCCTTCGCCCGTGAAGGCGACCACCGACGGTGTCGTTCGCGAACCCTCCGCGTTGGGAATGACCAGGGGCTCCAAACCCTCGACCACGGCCACGCACGAGTTGGTGGTGCCCAGATCGATGCCGATGATTCGGCCCACGGTTTCAGTCTTCTCCTTCCGGGTTGCCGGGGGCGGGTCTGTCGGTGGCAGCATCGCTCTTTGCCGGTTCTTCCACCGGCCTTTCCGCGGGCGCGGCCGACGCCACCACCACCAAGGCTGGACGAAGGAGTTTTTCGCCGATGAGGTAACCCTTTTGCAGCTCGTGCAAGACCGAACCGGGCTTGGCCTCGGCGCTCGGTGCCTGCGAGATGGCCTCGTGGAAGCGCGGGTCGAACGCAAGCCCGAGGGAATCGATGGGCCTTACCTGGTAACGATCGAGCTTCGAGCGGAATTGGCGCAACACCAGCTCGACGCCGTCGCGGATCGATTTCGCGTCGCTGTCCTTGCCCTCGGTCCACGACGCCGTCGCGCGTTCGAGGTTGTCGGCGATCTCGAGGAAGTCGCGCAGGACGGACTCCTTGGCGCGCATCTCCCCGTCGGATTGGTCTTTTCTGGCCCGCTTCTTCCAGTTGTCGAAATCCGCGGCGATGCGAAGCATGCGGTCCCTGATCTCGGACTTCTCGGTCTCGAGCAAGGCAATGCGCTCTTCATTCGACGGTGGCGCGGGGGCCTCGGCCGCAGTGGCGGCGGCTTTTTCATCCGCACCGGCATCCGGCGCGGACACCTCCGGTGTGGTCAGATCGATCTCGATGGGTGGCTTGTCTTGGTTTTCGCTCATGAATGGAAAGCTCCTGGCCTAGGTCCTAGGCACGCGTGGGTCCTTGCCTAGATCCTGGGGAGAATCTCTGTAATCACGTCGGCGGTGAAGTCTACCAGAGGGATGACCCTGGAATAATTCATTCGCGAGGGACCGATCACGCCGATGCTGCCGAGTGGGTGATCGTCGCCGCCATAGCTCGACGCCACGACCGAGATGTCGTTCAGGTCGGCCAGGTTGGCCTCGGCGCCGATGAAAACGCAGATGCCCGGCGCGGCCAGCGTCCGGTCGAGCAGCCTCACGATTTGATCCTTCTCTTCGAGGGTGCGCAGCACGCAGCGCGCACGATCCAGATCCGTGGCTTTGTCGACGAGATTCGACTGACCGTCGAGCAGGATCTCGCTGGTGCTGTCCTCGGCCGGGACCGCGGCGACGGCCAACCCCAGGGCGTGGGCCAGTACCGGGTCGCGGGCCGAGCGCTCTCGCTCCCGGTCGATTTCCAAAAGCACGCGCCGGCGCATCTGATCGAGCGTGAGCCCGGCCACCAGGCTATTGAGGTAGTTGTTGATGCGATCGAGGTCGCCTGGGGACAAAGGGAAATCGATGTGGATGAGCTTGTTCTGGATCTGCCCGCTGGCGGTCGCGATCACCGCGAGAAGTTGCTCCTCGCGCAGGCGCACGAACTCCACGTGCGAAACCGCGTCGGTCTCCGGGCGCGGAGCCTGGACGATGACCGCCAGGTGGGAGAGTTCGCGCAGCAGGCGCGCCACGCGCTGCATGATTTCCTGGAGCTCGCTGCCGGGGCCGAGTCGGCCGCGGATGTCCTCTTTCTCGGAGGTCGACAGGCTACGCACGCGCAGGAGGGTGTCGATGTAGACGCGCAGGCCGCGGTCGGTGGGAATGCGGCCCGCCGAGGTGTGCGGGTGGCGCAGAAGGCCTCCCTCCTCGAGATTGCCCATCACCGAGCGAACCGTGGCGGGCGAGATGTCGAGGGCGTAGCGGCGCGCCACGGTCTGCGATCCGACCGCCTCGCCGGTGGCAAGGTACTCGGACACGACGGCATGCAGGACCTTCTTCGCGCGTATGCCGATGTCGTTCACGCCTATGATCTAACCCCAAAAACGCACTGCCGCCAAGGACGATGGCCGGTGACGCGCGGGCGCGCCTCGCTCGCCCGGTCAGGTTCTTCGCCCCAAACGCACCGCCACCTCGTCGGCAAACAGGAAGCCGGCGGGCGTAAGGCGGAGGCGCTCGCTCGTGATCTCCAGCCAGCCGGCCGCGGCGCACGCCTCGGCGGCGGCCGCGCGCTCGGGCAAGGCCAGCGGGTCGTGGCCGTGGCGGCGCTCATGGGCGGGCCGGTCCACGCCGTCCGACATGCGCAGGCCGAGCCAGAGGGCCTCGTCTTCGAGCTGCGCGCGCGAGCGCAGCTCGACCTGTTCGGGCGGCACGGCGCCGGCGAAGGTGTGCGCCTGGCGCAGGTAGGTGGCAACCGAGCGGGGATTGGAAAAGCGCCAGCCCTCGCCGTTTGCCAGCGGCCGGAACGACGAGGCCGACATCCCCACGCCGAGGTATGCGCCCAGGGTCCAATAGAGACTGTTGTGTACGCTGCGACGACCGGGTCTTGCGTAGGAAGAGATCTCGTAGTGCTCGTAGCCGGCACCGGTCAGGATCTCGTGGCCCGCGGCGTACATGGCGGCGACCAGGATGTCTCCCGGGCGTTCGAGTTTCCCCGCTCGATCGAGCGCGCCGAACCGAGTCCCCGGCTCCACGCTCAGCGCGTAGGCGGTGATGTGCTCGGGACCAAGCGCGCAAAGTGCGGCGAGCGAAGCCCGCCAGTCGCCCATGGTTTGCCCGGGCAACCCGAACATGAGATCCACGCACAGGTTGTCGAAGCCGGCATCGCGCGCCGCCGCGAAGGCCCGTGGAATGGCCGCGACTTCGTGATGGCGTCCGATGCGTTCGAGCAGACGATCTTGAAATGCCTGCGCGCCGAACGACAAGCGGTTCACACCTAGCGCTCGCAAATCGATCAGACTCGCGCCATCGAGATCGCCAGGGTTGGCCTCGACGGTGATTTCCAGGTCGCTGCCGCCGACGAACATTCGCTGCGCTCCTGCCAGCACACGGCCAAGCGCGTCCGGCCGCCACAATCCCGGCGTGCCGCCGCCGAAATAGACTGATGCCAACCGCGGACCGCTTTCGCCCTTCCAGCGCGAAGCGCGCGCCGTCAGTTCGGAGAGCACGGCATCGGCGTACGCGTCATGCGGTATGCGACTGCGGATGGCCACGGCAAAATCGCAGTAGGGGCACCGTGAGCCACAGAAGGGAAAGTGCACGTACACGCCGAGCGGGCGCGACAGGTCGCTGGCGCCGCGGGAAGGATCGAGATCTTGCTCGGTGGGCGAGGTTGATCGAGTCTGCAAGCGACCCAAGGATAGTCCCGAGCGCACCCCATCACCACGCAACTCCTGGCGCTCGTTGCCGATAGTCCGGGCATGCGCTCATTCAAGTGCCTGGTCCTGTGCTTCGTTGTGGCAGCCTGCTCGCCGGAGACGGATTTGCAGAACGAGCAGGTCGCGGCTGCCGCCCCCGAGGGCGCCAGCGGCCAACTCTCGAGCCCCGCGTCCAATCCCTTGGCTGCCGTGTTGGTCGATCCACCCTCTGGCTCGGTGGCGGTTCCTACCAACCTCGCCACCATCGTGGTGCGCTTCACCGAGCAGGTGCAGGCCGCGGGCGCGGACTTGCCTTTCCTGCTCAGGCCGGCGACCGGCGAGGGACTGCCACTGCCGCTGGGCGAGGCGGTGCCTTGCGCCAGCAGTTGCTACCAGATAATGCCTGGCGGTGCGCTCGCGCCTACGACCCTTTACACCCTGGAAGTCTCGCCAGGCGCGTTGCAGTTTCTCGATGGAAAACCGACACCGGCCGGAAGCGCTGGTTCCTTCACGACCGACGCACAGGCCGACCTCTTCGCACCGCGCATCCAGGGCTTCACGGTGCAGCTCGCCGAGGGGTGTCTGTCGGCGCACGTGGATTCCGACGAAAAGGTGCGCGCCGAAATTGACGTGACGGCTGGCGACGGAAAGGCCGTGATAGCGGTGGATGCCTTCGCCGCGACCTTCGACCTTGCCGGACGCCTGCCTGACCTGCCTGCCGGAGCGGGCGCCCAGGCGGTTCTTCGCATCGTCGATCGGGCCGGCAACAGCGCGACCTCGGCGCCCGTTGCGCTGGCTCTGCCTTCAGCCCTCCCACGCCTGGCGATCACCGAGGTCCTGGCCAATCCGGCGGGCTCCGAGAACACGCAGGAGTTCGTCGAGATCTACAACGCGGGCGGCGATACCGAGGACCTCGCCGGCCTACATCTGGCCGACAAGGCGGGCAGCGATGTGTTGCCCGAGGCTCTTCTGCCCGCCGGCGCCTATGCCGTGGTGGTGGCCGAGTCTTACGATCCCGCCGATGGCAAGGATCCAGCTTTTCGCAACGGTGCCGTCGTGGTTCTGGTGCCAGGACGACTGGCGGGTGACGGCCTGGCCAATGCCGGCGAGCCGGTCACCCTGCTCACGGCCGACGGCTTTGTCATCAGCCAGTACGGCGGCTGGGTCGACGTCAGCGCCACGGCCTGGTCGGGCAAGAGCGTCAAGCGGATCAGTCCCGAGGCCTGCGACGGACCGGACGCATGGAGCAAGACCCCGAGTGCGCCCACGCCGGGTTGGTAGGCCGCGCGACGATTTGCGCCAAAGGCAGAGGCGCGTGGCTTTGGGCGATTTTTCCCGAGAAAGGTGTTAAATACTCGGCCATGTCCGGTCATAACCGATGGTCGAAAATCAAGCACAAGAAGGGCGCCTCCGACGCCAAGAAGTCGAAGGTGTGGACCAAGGTGATCAAGGAGATCACCATTTCCGCCCGGTCGGGTGGCGACGCCTCCGGAAACCCCCGCTTGCGCGCCGCGGTCGACAAGGCTCGCTCCGTCAACATGCCCAACGACACCATCGATCGGGCCATCAAGAAGGGCACCGGCGAGCTCGCGGGCGTGAATTACGAGGAATTCAACTTCGAGGCCTATGGACCGGGCGGCACGGCCATCCTGATGGAAATAATGACCGACAACCGCAATCGCACCACGGGCGAGATCCGGTCGCTGCTTACCAAGAACAACGGCAACCTGGGGAGCTCGGGTTCGGTGGCCTACATGTTCAAGAAGCTGGGCGTGGTGGCCTACGAAAAATCCGCGGTCGACGAGGACAAGGTTACCGAGGCCGCCATCGAGCTGGGCGCAGACGATGTGCGCACTGAGGACGACCTGCTCACGGTGGTGACCGAACCCAAGGAATTCGAGCGTATCCGCGACGGCCTCAAGGCCGCGGGCATGCCCGATCCCGTTTCCGCCGAGGTCACCATGATTCCGCAAAACAAGGTTCACCTCACCGGTCGTGACGCCGAGGTCGCCTTGAAGCTTCTCGATGCGCTGGAAGACAACGACGACGTGCAGAACGTGTATTCGAATTTGGACGTCGACGAGTCCGAGTTGGAGAAGGTTTCCTAGCCGGGAGCGTCCACTCGATGTCGGCGGCCGGCCGCGTTCGCATTCTCGGCATCGACCCCGGATCGCTGCGCCTCGGTTACGGCGTGATCGATCGCGTCGGACCGGCCCAGCTCAGCTACGTCGAGTGCGGCGTGATCGTCGCACCACCGCGCATGGAGCGTGCCCTTCGCCTGACCACCATTGGCCGTGGCTTGCGCGAGTTGCTCGAGGAGCTGTCGCCCGACGAGGTCGCGATGGAGCAGGCATTCTATGGCAAGAACGTGCAGTCGACCCTCGCCCTGGGCGAGGCCCGAGGCGCGGTCACCTTCATCGTGTGCGATCAAGGACTCTCGCTGTCCGGCTACGCCCCCGCGCGCGTCAAGCGAACCATCGTCGGGCATGGCGCCGCGACCAAGGGGCAAATTGGGTACCTGGTGCGCGCGTTGCTCTGCCTGCGCCGGGTTCCCGAACCCGATGCCGCCGACGCGCTGGCTATCGCCATTTGCCACGCCCGCCATCGCACCCCGGTCATCCCAGAACATGAAACGCGACCTCGGCGCCCGCGCGTGCGATGATGTGACGTCATGATTGCGTCCTTGCGCGGAGCCCTGCTCGAAAGTGGTCCCGATTCGGTCGTCATCGAGGCTGGCGGGGTCGGTTATGCCGTGACCATCACAGCTGCCGCCCAGCGCGCGCTGCCCCCCCTGGGGGCGACCACATTCCTGCTCATCCACACCCATCCGGTGCAGGACGGGCCAATGCAACTCTTTGGCTTCGCCGATGCCGAAGAACGGCGCATCTTCCAGACCCTGCTTTCGGTGCAGGGCGTGGGGCCCAGGGTGGCGCTGGCGATCCTTTCCAGTCTGCCTATCGGCGAGCTGGTGCGCGCCATCGGCGCGGCCGACATCGCAACCTTGACCAGGATTCGCGGCGTGGGGCGCAAGACCGCGGAGCGCATCTCGGTCGAACTGCGCGACAAGGTCGGGCTGGGCGGCGGCCAAGGCAACCAGGGTGGTTCCCCACTACCCGGTTCGGTCCCGGAGGGGCGCATGGGTGAGGTGCACGCTGCCCTCACCGCCCTCGGCTACAAGCCCTCGGAGTTCGATGCCGTGTTGGCCAAGTTGGACGACAGCCATCCCGTGACGGATCTCATCAAGCAGGCGCTGGCGGCGCTGAGGAGAAAGTAGTGTCGCGACGGCGGCATGATGACGGATCCACTGCGGGTGCGCCAGCGGCCGAGCCCATGGTCTCCTCCGAAAAGATCACGGATGGCCAGGCGATGCCGGGCGACGAGGAATCCACGCTCCGCCCGCGCTCCTTCGCCGAGTTCATCGGTCAGCGCAAGGTGGCCGAAAATCTGGAAGTCTATGTCGCCGCGGCCAAGAAGCGCTCGGGAACGCTCGATCACGTGCTGCTCTCGGGGCCCCCCGGCCTTGGCAAGACGACCCTGGCCCACGTGGTCGCGCACGAGATGGGCACGGTGGCGCGCGTGACCTCGGGCCCGGCGCTCGAACGCAAGGGCGACTTGGCCGGCATCCTCACCTCGCTCGGGCGGGGGGATGTGCTCTTCATCGACGAGATTCATCGCCTGCAGCCCATCATCGAGGAGAGCCTCTACCCCGCCATGGAGGATTTCCGCATCGAGATCGTCACCGGGGCCGGCGTGGGCGCGAGCGCCATCACGGTGCCCATCGAACGTTTCACCCTGGTGGGCGCGACCACGCGCACCGGGCAGCTCACCTCGCCCCTCCTGTCGAGGTTCGGCATCGTCGAGCGGCTCGACTTCTATGCGCCGGCCGAGCTTGCCACCATCGTCAGGCGCTCGGCCAAGCTGCTCGCCATCGCTTGCAACGACGAGGGCGCCGAGGAGCTTGGCCGGCGAGCGCGCGGCACGCCACGCATCGTCAATCGGCTGCTGCGCCGGGTGCACGATTTCGCGCTGGTGCGCGGGGACGGCAAGGTCACGCGCGAGGCCGCCGACTATGCCCTGCGGCGCCTGGGCGTGGACGTGCGTGGCCTCGACGAAGGAGACCGCAGGTTCCTGCGCGCCATCCTGGAACGATTCGACGGTGGCCCGGTTGGCATAGAATCGCTGGCCGCAGCCCTGGCAGAGGATCGCGACACCCTGGAATACGTGCACGAACCCTACCTCATTCAAGAGGGCTTTCTCGTACGTACCCCGCGCGGCCGCCAGGCCACGCCCCTGGCCTTCGAGCACTTGCACCTCCCGTTGCCGAATCGCAATGCAAGTGGGCAGGGAAGTCTGTTCTAGGCCGAACGCATTCCGCTCAGCGCCGCTCGGGAAGGTGAATCGCCGAGGGGTCGACGGCGGCCTCGAACACGACGTTGGCCGGGCCGCGCATGGCCACGCCGGAATAGCTCGGTTCCTCGGCAGGCTCGGCCGCGCTTGCCACCGTGACGAAGAGCGTGCCGCCAGGCAGGTGCACCGGGATCTCGCGGTTTGGTGGAATGCGCCCTTCCAGGCACGCTGCCACCACGGTGGCGCAAGCGCCGGTTCCGCAGGCGAGGGTGATGCCGCATCCGCGCTCCCACACCACCAGATCGATTTCGCGCGTGCCCGCGGCGCTGGTTCGGACAGTCGCGAACTCCACGTTGGTCCGGTGCGGGAAGAGCGCATCGTGCTCGATGCCTGGGCCATAGCGAAGGGCCAGGTCGCGCAATCCAGCGGCGGCATCTTCGATGAAGATCACGGCGTGGGGATTGCCCATCGAGACCGCCGTAAAGGCGAAGTCGCGACCCTGGGCGCGCAGAGGGGCACGCACCAAGCGAGGCGCGTCGCTTGCCACCGGGACCAGTCTCGGCGCGAGTTGCGGCGCCCCCATGTCCACCGTCACGCTCACCACGCGCCGATCTTGCACGTCGATCTTGCAGGCGAGCAGGCCCGCACCGGTTTCGATGCGCAGGATCTCGCGCCCCAGGGCCGGGTCGCGCTCGTGGAGAACCTTGGCCACGCAGCGAATACCGTTGCCGCACATCTCGGCCTCGCTGCCGTCGGCGTTGAGCACGCGCATGCGCGCGTCGCCCTGGTTGCTGGGCAGGATCGCCAGAACGCCGTCGGCGCCGACGCCGAAGTTGCGGTCGCACAGGGCGCGCACGGTTTCCGGGTCGGTGGCGAGATCGGCTTGCGCGCACGCCGGTTTGCCCGGTCGCAAATCGACCACCAGGAAGTCGTTCCCCAGTCCTTCCACTTTCACGAATGGCAAGAGGGCCATTCGCCAACCCTAGCACGCTGGACTACTCGGTTGCGGGCTTCTCGCCGGGGGTTTCGTCGGACTTCTTCTCGGCGGTGGCCTTTTCGGCCGCGGCTTTGTTCCGGGGAACGGGGTCGGCACCGGGAGACTTCCCGCCGGCGGCCGTCCTCTCGCGCTTTCCCGGTTTGCCGGCCGCGCCGAGCTTCTCGGGTCTGCCGAGTTTCAAGTCCGCCGCGAGCTTCCCGGCCCCGCCGGGCGCGGCCTTGTGTCCGCCCTGCTCGGGAAGCGTGAGATGGATCGCGGGGCTGGGCAGCTTGACGGCCGTCTTGTCGGTGCTTGCAGGCTCCTTGTCTTCGGCCTTTTCCTCACCGGCCGTTCCCTCCGCGGGCGCGCTCGTGGGCACGGCCACGCTCTTTTGTGCCTCGGCCTTGGCCTGCTCCTGGCGCTGCTTCTCGATGTCCTTCAGCAGATTCTTGTTGGCGGCTTCCTCGGCCTTCTTGGTCTGCGCGTTCTTCTCGGCAAGCCTCTCCAGGCGCCGCGAATCCGACTGACTCGATAGGTAGGCCAGCGCGAGCGAGTTGGCGAAGAAGACGATGGCGCACACCGCGGTCATCTTGGTCAGGAAGGTCGCGCCACCCGACGATCCGAACACACTCTGGCTGCCCCCACCACCGCCGAAGGCCAGGCCGATGCCGCCACCCCGCCCAGCCTGCAGCAGGACGACGAGCATCAGGAAGATACAGACGACGACGTGGAGGACGGTTAGGAACGTGTACACGCTAGAGCCCCTTCTTTCACGATCTTGGCGAACGAATCTACCGTAAGCGACGCCCCGCCCACCAGGGCGCCGTCGATATCCTTCTCGTGCATGAGCACGGCGACATTGTCCGGCTTCACGCTGCCGCCGTAGAGGATTCGGATCTGCTGCGCGCCTGCTTGCAGCCGCTGCACGAGCTTCGTGCGAATAGAGGCATGGATTTCCTGAGCCTGCCCAGGCGTCGCCACGCGGCCCGTGCCGATGGCCCACACGGGCTCGTAGGCGATGACCGACTTGAGCAGTTCGTTGTCGCTCAATGCGGAGGTGGCCCCGTCGAGTTGCTTGGCCACCACCGCGAGGGCCCGGCCAGCGTCGCGCTCGGCCAGGGTTTCGCCGATGCAGATGATGGGGATGAGTCCATGCGCGAGCGCGGCCTTCGCCTTGCGCGCGACGGTTTCATCGGTCTCCCCGAAATACTGGCGGCGTTCGGAGTGTCCCACGATGGCGTAGCGAACCCCGGCATCGGCGATCTGGGCCATGGCCACTTCGCCGGTGAACGCGCCTTTCACTTCCCAGTACCCATCCTGCGACGCCACGCCAAGCGCACTGCCTTTGAGTTTCTCGGCCACGGTGGCAAGAGCCACGAATCCCGGCCCAACCGCGATGTCCACCGTGTCGACGGATGCGGTCGCGTCGCGCACGCCAGTCGCCAGGGCGATGGATTCGGACAGAGAGCCCCACAGCTTCCAGTTGCCACAGAAGAAGGGTCGAGGGATGCGCACATCAGACATGGTCTTCGGGACTCCTTTCTAGTTCAAGATTCCAGGGCGGCAAGCCCCGGGAGCTTCTTTCCTTCGAGAAATTCCAGCGAGGCGCCGCCGCCCGTGGAAATATGGGTGATGCTGCTGGCGACGCCAGCCCGGTGGACGGCGGCCACGGAATCTCCCCCACCTACCACGGTGGTTCCACCGATCACCAGCGCCATCGCCTTGGCCACGGCGAGGGTTCCCGCCGCGAAGGGCTGGGCCTCGAAGACACCCATGGGGCCGTTCCAGAACACGGTGCGGGCCCGAGACAGCACGGCTCCGATCTCCGCGGCCGATTCCGGACCGATGTCGAGCGCCGCCCGATTGTCGGGAACTTCGCTGGCGGCAACCACCTGCCCCGCGCTTGCCCTGGCATCCTCGGCCACGACCAGATCGCTCGGCAGAAGGACGCGCACGCCGCTGGCTTCCGCCTTGGCCAGGAAGGCGCGCGCGATGGGCAGCTTTTTCTCCTCGACCAGCGACCGGCCCATGGTGGCGCCCTTGGCGCAAAGGAAGGTGTTGGCCATGACGCCACCCAAACACACGGCATCGGCGCGGCCGAGGAGGCTTTCGAGAAGCCCGATCTTGTCCGCAACCTTGGCACCGCCGATGACGGCCACGAAAGGTCGCTGGACATCGCCGAGGAGCTTGCCCAGCATGTTCGCTTCCCGATCCATCAGGAAACCCATGCCCTTGCTGGCGACGTACTTGACCATGCCGACCGTGGAGGCGTGGGCTCGGTGGGCCGAGCCGAAGGCGTCGTTGACGTAGACATCGGCGTAGGTGGCGAGGGCGCGCGAGAAGATCTCGTCGTTGGCTTCCTCGCCGGGTGTGAAGCGCAGATTCTCCAGCATGGCCACCCCGCCGTCGCGCAAGTCGCACACGACTTTCTTCGCCCCGTCGCCAGCCGGCTCGTCGGTCAAAACCACATCGCGCCCCAGGGCTTCGGCGAGATAAGCAGCAACCGGGAGCAATGAGAACTCGGGCTTTGGGCGGCCGCTCGGCCGTCCGAGGTGGGACGCCAACACGAGGCGAGCCCCACGCTCGATGGCATGAGTGATGGTCGGCAGGCTTTCGCGGATGCGGGTCGCATCGGACACGCCACCGGCCGGGGTGAGCGGGACGTTGAAGTCCACGCGTAGGAACACCCTACGACCCTGTAGGTCCAAATCGGCAATGGTCTTTGCCGCCATGAGAGGGCCGCTTCTACACGGAAGAACGGCGTTTTTCCAGGGTTTTAGGCTTGGGAGGTAAATGCGTTGAAAATGAAAAGGGGACCCGAGGGTCCCCTTCGCAATGCATTGAAAGGAAGAAGTGGTTAGGCCAGTGTGCTCTGATCCGTGATGTCGGTGGTGACTTGCGCAATGAGTTCGCTTGCGAACGCCACGATTTGTTTCGGTTCGTAGCCATTCTGACGCAAGTCGCGATACAATGACTTGGAAAGAATTCGCAGCGCGCGCTCTCGATTGATGACTGGCGGTTCAGTCTGCGTGGTTGCCAGGGCTTGTGACATTTTTCCTCCTCCCAAGAGGTTGCCCCTGGCCTTAGCAGGACGTGTGCCAGGCGACACACTCCTGGCACATATTCGTAACACTATGAAAAGACAAGCCCGGCTCGCGCAATGCGCTTTTTGCCGCGAAGGAGTCTACGCAGACAGCGCCACCGTTTGCGGCCTCGCAGGAGCACAAGGTCGCAATTGCCATCTCCCAGGTGCGTAGTCACATTCGCAGGCGTTCCGAGAATCGCTGGAGTCAGTGACGCATCGGTACCTGCGATGTTACCAACCCGGTTTGCGCCAACGCCATTTCGGCATGTCGGCTCAAGAATATTCATTTGCGCCACGGGCATGGCGTTGACGCTATAGCGCGAAGATTATTTGGCTGCCGCGCCAACCAGGGCGATGTGCAACTCGTCGAGCTGCTTGGTCGCCACCGTAGAAGGCGCATCGGTGCAGAGATCCGTTCCCCTCTGGGTCTTGGGGAACGCGATCACGTCGCGCAAGGAATCCGCGCCACACAGGAGCATGGCGAGACGGTCGAGTCCGGCCGCGATGCCGCCATGAGGTGGCGGACCATGGCGGAAGGCATCGAGCAGAAATCCGAATTTGTTGCGCGCATCTTCGTCGGAGAGGCCGAGGGCACGGAAGACACGCGACTGCACGTCGCCTTGGTGGATACGGATGGAGCCGCCGGCGATCTCGTTGCCGTTGAGCACGAGGTCGTAGGCGCGGGCGCGCACGGAGCCCGGGTCGGATTCGAGGCGGTCGAGGTCGTCGGCTACCGGAGACGTGAAAGGGTGGTGAGCGGCCACCAGCTTGCCGTCGTCGCCGCGCTCGAAAAGCGGGAACGCGCCTATCCAGCAGAACTTCCACTGATTGGCGGGGATGATGCCCAGCTTGCTGGCCACGTGCAGGCGGAGCGCGCCCAGCACGGAATAGACGAGCTTGCGTGCGCCGAACTGCAGGAAGAAGACGTCGCCTTCCTGTAAGCCGGCCGCCGCGTTCAGATCCGCGCGCAGGGCTTCGCTCATGGTTTTCATGGGCGAGCGCGTCCACGCCCCAGCGGCGCCGATGCGCGCGCGGGCCAAGCCGCGCGCGCCGAGCCCCTTGACGAAATCCTCCAGCTTGTCGATCTCGGCATTGGACATCTTCGAGGCCTCGGACGCCGGCAGGCGCCAGCCCTTGACCACCGGCGCCTCGCCACCCGCGGACTTACCCGAAATCACCTGCCTCAGCATCTCGATATTGCCGCCGTCGTGTTTGCGCACGACCTCGGTGACATCGCAAAGTGGCAAGTCAAAACGCAGATCGGGTTTGTCGGATCCGTAGCCGTCCATGGCCTCGGCATAGGACAGACGCGGAAACGGCGTGGGGATATCGATACCCAGGATGTCCTTCCACAGCGCGGACATCAGATCCTCGAACACGCCTTGCACGTCCTCCTCGACGACGAAGCTCATCTCGGCATCGATCTGCGTGAATTCAGGCTGGCGATCCTGGCGCAAGTCTTCGTCGCGAAAGCAGCGGACGATCTGAAAGTAGCGGTCGAAGCCCGCCACCATGAAGAGCTGCTTGAAGAGCTGCGGCGATTCGGCCAGGGCGTAGAACTGGCCGGGCGAAAGGCGCGACGGCACCAAGAAGTTGCGCGCGCCTCCAGGTGTGTACTTGACCAGGAACGGCGTCTCGATTTCGAGGAACCCGTGCTGGGTGAGCACGCGCCTGGCGGTCTGGTAGATCTGCGAACGCAGGAGGAAGTTCTTCTGCAGCGATGGCCGGCGCAGATCGAGGGCGCGGTATTTGAGCCGGAGGGATTCGTTGGTGTTGGTGTTGTCGCCTATCTCGAAGGGTGGGGTGTCCGAGCGCGAGAAGATGGTCAAATCCGTACAGTGGATCTCGACTTCGCCGGTGGGCAGGTTGGGGTTGCGCCGCTCGCCGCGGTCGTGAACCACGCCACGCAGGCCGATGCAGAATTCCGAGCGCAGCTCACTGGCCAGGGCGTGCGCCTCGGCGTTGGTGTGCGGCTCGAACACGATCTGCGTGATGCCAGCGCGGTCGCGCAGATCGATGAACACGCAGCCGCCATGATCGCGGCGGGACGAAACCCAGCCGAAGAGCACGACCGTGGAGCCGATGTCGGCGCCACGCAGTGCACCGCAGTCATGGGTACGCTTCAAGTCCTTGAGAAACTCCGACATGCGCGCTTTCTACTGGAAGCGGGGCCGGTCGTCGACAGATTCGCTCGAGTCTGCCGCCGCCTGGCGTCCGCTGACGCTTTTTGCTTGACCCAATAGAATATAACGATATATCTGCGATGCATCGATAACGATCGCGAGAATCTTGCGCCATAGGTGAGACATGCCGGAAGACCAGTTTCGACAGTATTCGATGAACGGATCGAGCGACTGGGTTTGGAACCGGGCCTTTACCCGCCCCGCATGGGCTGCGGGACAGCGCGGGCAGCACGGCGGTGGCTCGTTCAGCTTCGCTGGCTTTGGCTGTGGGCCTGGGCCCGGCGGGTCGGGCGGGGGATCTCCGCCGTTCCCACCCTTTCCGCCCTTTGGCGGATTCCCCTGGAATATTTTCCGGCGGGCGAGGGCCAAGCGCGGGGACGTGCGAGCGGCTATTTTGTCGCTGCTCGCCGAGAAACCCCTCAACGGCTATCAGATCATGCAGGAGTTGGAGCAGCGTAGCCGCGGATCCTGGCGGCCGAGCCCGGGGGCCGTGTATCCGGCCTTGCAGCAGCTCGAGGACGAGGGACTGGTTCGCGCCGAGAGCACGGGCGGAGGGCGCACCTTCGGCCTGACCGAACGGGGCCGAACTTACGTCGGGGAACATCCGGATGAGTTCGAGGCACCATGGGAAGCGGCCAAGCAAACCGCCGGCGACGATCCTGTGCTAGGACTATTTGGCGAGCTCAAGCACATCGCGGCCGCGACGATTCAAGTCGCCCACGCCGGTTCGAGCCACCAGATTTCCGAAGCGCAGAAGACTCTCCATCAGGCCCGCAGATCGCTCTATCGTCTGCTCGCCGACGAAATCCCCGAAGAGGGCGACGAGTAGACACCCGCACAACATCAGCTCACCGACTGGCATGCCATGACACACATCGTTTCCGTCCAGCAGGTCTTCAAGAACTACACCCTCGGCACTTTCGTGGTGCCCGCCCTACGCGGAGTTTCGCTCGACGTGGAGGAGGGCGAATTCCTCGCCATTGCGGGACCCTCGGGCAGCGGCAAGACCACGTTACTCAACCTCATCGGCTGTGTGGACACCCCCACGGAGGGGCAGGTCGCCATCGCCGGCAATCCCACCGGCAGTATGTCCGAGCGCCAACTCACGCGGCTGCGCCTGCACACCATCGGGTTCATCTTCCAGAGCTTCAACCTGGTGTCGGTGCTGAGCGTGTTCCAGAACGTCGAGCTGCCGCTTTTGCTCCAGCGTTCGGCCAGCGCGAAAGAACGCCGGGCCCGCGTGGAAGCATTGCTCGACCGGGTCGGCATTCGCGAATACGCCAGTCACCGGCCGAGCGAGCTTTCCGGCGGCCAGCGCCAGCGCGTGGCCATCGCGCGCGCCCTGGTCACCCGGCCGCAGCTCGTGCTCGCCGACGAGCCCACCGCCAACCTGGACTCGGTCACCGGCACCAACATCCTCGATCTGATGAAGGAGCTGAACCGCAGCGAGAAGACCACGTTCATCTTTTCCACCCACGATGCCCGCGTGTGGTCCTACGCCAGCTCGGTCGTGCGCCTGGCCGACGGACAGATCGTGGATCGGGTCAGTGCCGAAGAGGCCGTGCGCGCGGGCGGCGTGCCCGGTCAGGCGAGCGCGAGGGCGACCTAGATGCGCGGTTACTTCGATACCCTGAAGGTGATCGTCGTGATCGCCTTCCGCAACTTGTTCGCGAGCCGTCTCAAGACGCTCATCGTGGGCGGCATCATTCTGTTCGGCTCCATGCTCGTGGTGGTCGGCACCGCCCTGGTGGACAGCGTGGACGCTTCCATGAGTCGCAGCATCATCGGCTCCGTGACCGGCCACATCCAGGTGTACAACGCGAAGTCGGCGGACGAGCTGGCGGTCATGGGCAACTTCCAGATGGAAGGCGCGGATCTCGAGCAGATCGACGATTTCAAGACCATGCGCCGGGCCCTGCTTTCGGTTCCCAACGTGAAGGCGGTGGTGCCGATGGGGCTCTCGGGCGCCATGGTGCCGGCGGGAAATTCCGTCGACGTGGTGCTGGAAAAGTTGCGCGACCTGGTCCGTCGCCAACAGGCGGGCGAGGACGTGAAGACCGCCATCGAGTCGCAGAAGGATCACGTGCGACAGATCGTCAGCGTGCTGGCCACCGACATGGCCAACGTCGGCAAGGTCCTGACCGAGAAGGCCGTGTCGCCCGAGGAGAAGGCCGCCATCGCGCGCGCCACGGCGAATCCGAATTTCTGGAACGAATTCGACAAGGATCCACTGGGTACGCTGGAGTTTCTCGATAACCGCATCGCGCCTCTCGCCACCGACGCGGACATGCTCTTTCTGCGCTACATCGGCACCGATCCGGCGGCCTTCGCCAAGTCCTTCGATCGCATGCGCATCGTCGACGGCACGGCGATTCCCGAGGGCAAGCGAGGCTTCCTATTCTCGAAGTGGATCTACGAGGAGCAGGTGAAGCTCAAGACCGCGCACCGGCTCGACAACATTCGCGACGCCATCCTCAAGCGCGACAAGAACATCGCCACGGATCCCGATCTGCAGCGCCTCGATCAAGCAAAACTCGACCGAGGTGAAAGAGATCATGCTCCAGCTCGACAGCCAGCAAACGGCGATGTTTCGCACCAAGCTGCAGAAGGAGCTCGGCAGCCAGGAAGACGACGTCAGCAAGCTGCTGGCGGAGTTCTTCCGCGTCGACGACGGAAACATCATGCGACGCTACCGCTTCTTCTACGACGAGCTGGCGCCTTCACTCACCCTCTATCGGGTGCGCGTCGGCGACACCCTGACCATCAAGGCCTTCACCAAGTCCGGCTACGTGCAGTCGGTGAACCTGCGCGTGTACGGCACCTTCTCGTTCGAGGGCCTGGAGGACTCCCACCTGGCGGGCGCGCTCAACATGATGGACCTGGTTTCTTTCCGCGAGCTCTACGGCTTTTCGACCCCCGAACGCGCGCGCGAGATCAAGGCTCTCAAGAAGGAGGCGGGCTTCGAGGATATCGACCGCGACAAGGCCGAAGCCGAGTTGTTCGGCAGCAAGGCCGCGCCGGCGGACCAACCGGCAAGCGCAGCCGAGGCGCCTGTCAATGCCGATGCCCTGCTGCGCGCCCTTGCGGGCCGGAGCAAGCGCGAAAGGCGCGAAGACGCGCCGTACGATCCCGCGCAGCTGCGGCAAGGTGTGGTGCTCAATGCCGCGGTGATCGTCAAGAATCCGCGACGAAATTCGCCAGACCATCGCGGACATCGAGGCCGCGGGCACGCAAGGCCGGGCTCACCCTCAAGGCCATCGATTGGCAGAAGGCCTCGGGCATCGTGGGCCAGTTCGTGACCATGATCCGCGCCGTACTCTATATCTCGGTGCTCATCATCTTCGCCGTGGCCCTGGTGATCATCAACAATGCCTTGGTCATGGCAACGCTGGAGCGCATCGGCGAAATCGGTACCTTGCGCGCGGTTGGGGCGCAGCGCCGGTTTCTGCTCGGGCATGCTCCTGGTCGAGGCCCTTGCGGTGGGCGCCTTGTTCGGTGGCCTGGGGCTCGGCGCTGGGCGCGGGCATCGTCGCCGTCATGCACGTCGTCGGCATTCCCGCGATCAACGACATCTTCTACTTCTTCTTCTCGGGCCCACGCCTGCATCCCGGCCTCTCGGTGGCCAACGTCGCCATCGCCCTGGCCATCGTGCTCGTGGTAAGTGGCGCGCTCCAGCCTCTATCCAGGTTTCCTGGCCATGCGGGTCAGCCCACGCCAGGCCATGCAATCGCGACGAGTGACGACCATGAGCAATCTCTTTCTCGACTTTCGCATCGCGCTTCGCAGCCTGTTCAACACGGCCGGCGCACGTTCTTTCTGGTGGCAGCCATCGCCAGCGTCACCGGCCTTCTCGTGCTGCTTGAATGCGCTGTCGACCGGGGTCAGCGAAGACCATGATCCGGGCCGCGACCACCCTGTCGAGCGGACACGTCAACGTCGGTGGATTCTTCAAGGTGACTCGAGCCAGTGCGGGCCCCGTGGTGACCGACTTCGCGAAGGTCGTCGAGGTGGTCGACAAGAGCGTGCCGGAGATGCGAGCACTGGGTGCATCGCGGCCGGGGTTGGGCCAAGATCGTCTCGGATTCCGGCTCGATCCAGGCCGGCGTGACCGGCATCGACATCAAGAACGAGCCGGACTTCAAACGCGTCATCAGCGTCGTGAGTGGTCGCATCGAGGATCTGGACCAGCCCAACACCATGCTGGTGTTCGAGTCGCAGGTCGAGCGCCTGAAGGTCAAGGTTGGCGACGCCGTCACGATCTCGGCGCAGACCAACCGCGGTGCCGCCAACACCGTCGACTGCCGCATCGTCGCCATCGCCAAGGACATGGGCCTGATGAGCAAGTTCGGCACCTTCGTTCCCATCGATACCACGCGGGCCCTCTACCAGCTTCGCCCCGATACCACCGGGGTCATTCAACTCTACTTGAAGCCGCAGTTCGTGTCCCAGGTCAGCGCCATCGCGGGCGCCTGCGCGTGACCCTGGAAAACGCCGGCTAGCCGGGTCATGGACGCCGATGCCGAATCCGTTCTGGATGAAGTTCCAGACCGTCAATCGCGAAGACTGGACCGGCCAGAAGCTGGACGTGACCACCTGGGAGGACGAGGTTTCCTTCCTGACCTGGACCCTCAAGGTCATCGATGCTCTCAAGGCGGTGCTGCTCACCATCCTCATCGCCATCGTGATTACCGGCATCATGAACACCATGTGGATCGCCATCCGCGAACGCACGCGCGAGATCGGCACCCTGCGCGCCATCGGCATGCAGCGGTGGGGGGTACTGCGCATGTTCCTATTCGAATCGTTTCAGATGGGGCTCATTGGCACCTTGCGCGGGCGCGCTTGGCGGGGGCGGGGATCGCGGCCCTCGTCAACGCGGCCAAGATTCGCGGTGCCGCTGTCGGTGCAGCTTTTCCTCATGTCGGATCGACTTCACCTGGCCATGCACGCGCCGGCGCTGGCGCGAATCGGCCATCTTCCATCACCCTCATCACGACCCTGGCCGCGCTGTATCCCTCCTACCGGGCGGCGCGCTTGCCGCCCGTTTCCGCCATGTCTCATTTCGGCTAGTCACGGAATCTTCAAGGAGCTCCCCATGTCTCGAATTCGCATTTCCCTCGTGGCCGCGGCCGTGCTGGCATCGCTTGTCCTGCCGGGCATCGCGCACGCGCTCACCAAGCAGGAGCTCGTCGATCTGCTCAAGGCCGTCGACGACCGGCAGCGCAATCAGGGCGATTGGCGCTCGGTCGTGTACATGGAGCAGAAGGAAAAGGGCAAGGTGGACGTGGCTTACGAGGCGTTGGTCTTCCGGCGCAGCCAGGATCAAAAATTCATCATCCTGTTCACCAAGCCCAAGGCCTCGCAAGGGCAGGGCTACCTCCGCATCGACAAGAACCTTTGGTTCTACGACCCGTCGGTGGGCAAGTGGGAACGCCGGACCGAGCGCGAGCGCATCGGCGGTACCAACTCGCGGCGTTCGGACTTCGACGAATCACGGCTGGCGGAGGAGTACGATCCCCGAGACGACGGCGAGGCCAAGCTGGGCGCGTACACCGCCCAGGTCATGACATTGAAGGGAAAGCCCGGCATCGATCTCGCGTTTCCGGTCATCAAGCTGTGGGTCGACAAGGAGACCAAGAACGTGCTCAAGCGGCAGGAGTTCGCGCTGTCGGGGCGGTTGCTGCGCACGTCCGTACTATCCCAAGTGGAAGAAGGCCTATAGCGAATCCAAGAATATGGACGTCTGGTACCCGGAGGAGATGCGCTTCTACGACGAGGTCGAGAAGGCGAACTCGACGCTGATTCTGGTCAAGAGCGTGGACATGAGGCCACTCGCGCCGAATTTGTTCACCAAGGCTTGGTTGGAGAGCAAGAGTCGATGAGCCCGGGTCGCGCCTTCGTGAGTCCCTTCTCCCGGATTTGCGGGGAGAAGGACAGCATGAGGGGCACCACCTTCCGCGCGGTGGTCGTCGCGTTCCCTGCGATGGTTGTCCTTTTCGCTGGCACTGCAGTTGCCCAGGAGCGCCCGGCGGACGATGAAATATTCGGGGGGACGGGGCAGGGTGAGAAATCAGCGCCTGCCACGACGCCGGCCACGGCCACGACCACAACCACGACTACGACTACAGCTACGACCACCACGGATACGAACGCGCGTGCGGGAGCGGTCGGCGGAACCGGAACCCAGACCGGCACCCCAGTCGACTCGCGCGACACCTTGAATCTGGGAAATCCCGAGGCTACGCCGCGGCTCTCTGCCAGTGTCGCGCCCGAGGACCCCTTGCGCATGGGTGGGCAGTTCTACTGGCGGGCCATGAGCACGGGCAGGCAGGGACAGTGGCCCCAGAACTGGAGCTTGTCGGCTCCTGCCTTGCTGGACGTGTACATGGATGCCCGACCCAACGATCGCGTTCGCGCCTTCGTGCTCGGTCGTATGAGCTACGATCCCACCCTGCCTCCCAACGGAACGACCTCCGCGACCAGCGGCGCTTCTGGACAGTTCGGCCCAGGGGAGTGACTCGGTAAGCACCCTCTTCGGGCAGCAGACGCGCGGGCCGTACGTCGCGCTCGATCAGATGTGGCTCAACTTCGATATCCTGCACACCGCTTTCGTGACCGCAGGCAAGCAGCACGTGCGCTGGGGCACGGCGCGCTTCTGGGCGCCGACGGATTATCTGCATCTGCAGCCGCGCAATCCCTTGCTTCCGTTCGATGCGCGCACCGGAACCACCATGCTCAAAGTCGAGGTGCCGTGGGAGGAGCTGGGGTGAACTTCTACGCCTATGCCTTGCCCGAGGGTCCGGGCGCGACGTCGACGACGGGGGATATCGCGGGCGCGCTGCGCGCCGACATCGTATACGACACCCTGGAGGTAGGTCTGGGCGTGTTCGGGCAACGCAACAGCAAGGCCAAGTTCGCGGGCGACGTTTCTTTCGGGCTGTGGGACCTCGACTTCTACGGCGAAGCGGCGCTCCGCAACGCGGGCGACGTGGATTTCGTGCACTACCAGGCCGACCAGCCTCCGACCGACTGCACGCTGGGCAATCCAACCCCAACGCAAGCCGACCTGGTCGCGGCGTACTATCCTGTGGCCCGCGGTTCGGGATGGAAGCCGCAGGTGACGGGTGGCGTGTCGTACACGCGCCAGTACGCAGACAAAGACACCTTCACCGTGGGCGCGGAGTACTTCTACAACGGACTCGGCTACGCCAACGCCAAGGACTACCTTGGCCTGTTCTTCCCACGCGCCCAGCCTCTGACGAATCCCGCGACTTTCTTCTACCTTGGGCGGCAGTACCTGGGAGTTTTCGCGACAGCCCCGGCTCCCTATTCGTGGGACAACACCACCTTCACGCTTTCCACGCTGGCCAATTTGTCGGATCTGTCGGGCATCGCCCGGATCGACTACTCGCTGATTGTGCTCACCCACGTGCGCTTCGAAGCCTATGGTGCCGTTCACTATGGCCAGAAGAACGGTGAGTTTCGCATGGGCATCGACATCGACCTCGACGCCCCGTGCACGGACGCGGTCATTCGGTACCACCTTCCGCCGGCGCTTTTCGACCTGGGCGTGGGCCTGCGCGTCGCGCTCTAGCTTTTCACGCGATCGCACTTGACGAGCTGGCCGCGATGCTGCACTTTCTTGCCTCTCCAACGTGATGCGGGGTGGAGCAGCCTGGTAGCTCGTCGGGCTCATAACCCGAAGGTCCCAAGTTCAAATCTTGGCCCCGCTACAATCCTTTCGCGGTCTTACGATCTAAATCGCCTTGCTCCGACGTTCCTCATTCCGAATGAGGGAATAATGAGGAACCGAGCGTTGCGTCGCCGACCCGGTTTGAACTCTCAGTTTGAACTTGGTGCGGAAAGCCGACGCGCGTCGCGTCGTCCCTCATGCACGTCGCGCAGCTACGAGCCAGGACCTTCTGGACTCCTCTGCACGCAAGTGCAACAACCGCGAAACCCCTGAAGGAATTGCCCCTCGGCTGCCTTGCCCGGAGAGGCCAGCGCGAACAATCTTGACGCATGTCAACCTCGCCCTGCCGTCATGCGTATGACCACCGACTTCGGGACATCGTCTGCGAAGAACGTGACCCCATGCTCTTCCATCACCTCGGTGTCCCGCGCTCTACCGCCGCAAGCTGGATTCGCCGCGGCCAGCGCCCGGTCGTCTCCGCTCAGGTCCTTGCCTTGGACCAACTCGCACTCCAGGCCGAGGTCCTCGCTCGTCAACGCAGGATCAAGTTCCTCCTGGCCATCATCCGCTTGGCCTTCCTCCTCGTCCGCCTCTCCGGTTTCCGTCTCGATTCCCACCACGTGCCCGCTGGCGCCGCCAAGCGCTCCATCTTGGACGCCGTCGCGCACGCCACGAAGGCTATCCCCCTTGCCGTGGCCCTCCGGCTGTTGTGCCTGTCCGCTGCTCGGTATCACGATTGGAACAGGCGCCAACAGGACTGCTCCCTCGATGATCGTTCGAGTTGCCCCCATACATCGCCAACCCAGCTCACCGCCAACGAGGTTTCCGACATGCGGGAAATGGTTGTCTCCCAAGACTACCGCCACATGAGCCTGCGTTCGCTGCGGCTGGAACCGCAAACCACGTGTCAGATTCTCATCGAGGCCGCGGCGAATCTCAAGAACGGCGATGGCGCCACGGTGATAGCCGACTCGGGCGGCGAGAACGTGAACCACGAGGTCAACGACCTTTTCGGTCTCGGGCAACTCCGCCGCATTCTCGCCCAAGTCGAGGTCAGCTATTCCAATTCCCCGAGCGAGGCTCTGTGGAGATCGCTGAAGCACGGCTGGTTGTATCTGCACCAGCTCGACACGTTCGCGGCGCTGGAAAGGCTGATCGCATTCTACGTCGAGCAACACAATACCGTCGTTCCCCATTCCGCCTTCGCTGGCCAAACGCCAGACGAGATCTACTTCGGGCGCGGCGACCAAGTTCCCGCCGACCTCGCCGCGGCCCGCGCACGTGCCCGAGAGGCTCGTATGAAATTCAATCGGGCTGTCCTGTGAAGCTTGTCGGCCACCTGTCCGAGAGACGCCCAGCACCTCGGATTTCTCTGCAATCTCCGGCGTGTTGCAAATGCACGATGAAATGTCTGCAATGTCCTGAGTCGCAGCTGGGTTACATCCCTACGTCGACGCAGAGGGCAACACCTGGGGCAGGACCTCGAAGGAACCGAGGGCTGAAGCGACGGCGTGCATCTGCCGATCATACGTGATCAAGGTGCGAGCGTCGGCAAGGGCCGCTGTCGCCAAGTGCAGGCTATCTCCCGCTCGAATCGGTGCATGACGTCCTATGGTCAGGAGGAGGCGCTCAGCCTCCCGGTGCGTGGCCGAGGTCAAGTCGAGCAACCTGTATTCGCCGGTCCGTACGTCCCGGAATAGCTGCTGGTAGATACGCCGCGCGATGGCGGCTTCGAGCACGCCCTCTCGAACTCGTCGAGCGATTGCCGAAGTCAATTCGGTCCTTGTCAATTCCGAGATCAGCAGGTCACGCCGGCCGATTAAGGCCGAATCAAGATCATCGCTATCTGCCTCCTGAACGTAGAGCTTGGCGAGCGCGCTCGTGTCCAGGTACACAGGACTAGATTCGATCCGCACGGTCCTCCGCCAATGCCTTCGAGATTGGCGTGCCTACCTTGCCGACGACCAACCTGAAGCGGCGATGGCTTCGGAAGGCGCTAGGAGCCTCATCGCGCAGCGGAGCCAGTCGTGCCACCGGCCGTCCATGCTCGGTCAGCACGACCTCTCGACCCTTGCGCACCTCCTCAACCAAGGACGATAGTCCTTGGCGTGCTTCACGGATACCTGCGGTCTTCATGAACATGGATTGTGCTATATGTAGCACAATTGAGCAAGTCCTCTGGCTTCCTTGCCACGGAAATTGGGCTGCTGGCTCGGGCGAATGAGGAACGGGTGCCGAGCATGAGGGACGTCCCTCATGAGGGACGAATGCGGGACGGATTCTGTCCGCTCCTGGCCCTTCCTGTCCGCTCCTGGCCGCTCGCGGTGCGTGTAACTTGTGGAAGTCGTTGGAATTGTTGGATTGCCAAGCTCCACGAGTCGGGCTCATAACCCGAAGGTCCCAAGTTCAAATCTTGGCCCCGCTACAATCCTTTCGCGGTCTTACGATCTAAATCGCCTTGCTCTACCATGGTCCGCTGCACCGCGCCGGTTTCCGTCTCTTCTGGCGCTGGAAGTCCCGCTCGCGCCTCCCGGCGGAGAGCGACGTCTCCGCCGAGGTCAAGGAGATCATTCGCCAAATGGCCGTGGCCAACGTGGCCGAGCTGCCTGACCGCGATCCGCGACCAGCGTCTCTGCCCGCGATTCCGGGCACCCTCTGCCCCAACCGCACTGCTGGCGCGAGCGTCATCCGTTACCGCAGCGACCACTCCACCGCGGAACGACCGTCATCGGGCTCCCGGATGGCGATCTGGCGAAAGGCTACGGGCCAGGACGGCTCGGCGCCCCGTTGGTCGTCGCGTTGCAGGAGAACGGCCCGGTCTGCCTCGATCGTTCAAATCGACCCCACTTCAGACCTTTGGATCATTGACATGGGTGATCGAGGATAGTTATCGTTTCCTAACCATGCGGAGGCACAATAGGATTTCACTGCTGGTTTTGGTTTCGGGTCTTTCTGCGCCCGTCTCGGCCTTCTTCGCTTCGAGCGCATCGGCTACTACCAATCAGTTTAGAGGCGTCAACTGGGCCGATTCGCGCGACAACTTCCAGTCTGGCGTCCTGTACGTTTCTGGCCTCTCTTCATCGGACACCTACGACTCGGCGCTGGCCACGGGAACCAGCGTCATGGCCCAGTTCGTGTCGAAGCTCGGCGCGAACGCCGTCCGCATGCCCATCAACGAGGCGACCGTCTCGACGTTCTGGAACACCTACATAGGCGCGATCGACGCGGTCCTGGCCAAGGGCACGGTGGTGCTGTGTTATTGGGACAGCGCCAAGAGCAACAAGCCCCCGGACATGAACGCGTTTTGGAACATGTGGAAGACGGTGGTCGACAAGTACGGCAGCAACGACAATGCCTATTTCGAGATCTTCAATGAACCGAACATGTACAGCAAGGACGATCTGGTTGCGCTGTATACGAGCTGGATGACGCAGTTTTCGACCGTGCCGAAAGCCAGGGTCATTCTCGACGGAACCGGCAACGCGCAGAATGTTCCCGATATCGGTTCGGTCAGCTCGCTCGACGGTTGTCTGCTGGCGGTGCACGACTACAGCTTCTTTGGCTCGGATACCTGGACCACGGAGTCGCAATGGGTAAGTCATTTCAAGGGCGAGGTCGGCAATTACTCCGACCGGACCGTCTGCACGGAATGGGGCGGCCCCATGACCCCCGGGAGTAAGAACGGAGTCAGCTATGGGGCTTTGGACTACAGCCAGTCGCCCACGAACTATTTCGAAGCCTACATCCGCGGCATGAGCAGCCAGCTGCGCGCCTGGAACATGGGCAGCTTCTACTGGCCCGGCCTCCGCGACGGCGACTGGTACAGCATGACCACCCGGAGCGGAACCGGCGCCAATTTGGTACTCACCGTTCCGAATCAGTCCGGGTTGGCGCAGCTACAGAATGCGTGGACGGGCCCAGCGCCGACTGCCGACGCCGGTGCTGGCGGCAGCGGCGGCCGTGACGGATCCGACGCTGGCGCCGGCACCACGGGCGGCGCGGGCGGGGGCGCCGGCACGGGCGGCTCGACCTCCGGCGGGCGCGGCGGCGCCACCGGGACGTCCACCACCTCTGCTGGAGGAAGCTCGGGCACGGGGGGCACGCTCTCGGGGAACAGCGGGGGGGTTGCGGGGGCATCGGCCAGCGGAGGCTCGAGTGGTCGAGGTGGTGCGGACTCGGGCAGCGGCGGAGCGGCGGGCAGCACGGCTGGCGGCACCGGCGGGGCGCTTGGGACGGGCGGCGCGACCGGCACGGGCGGCGTGACGGGTGGGGCCGGCGGCACGAGCGCTGCCGGTGGCAGCGTCGGGAGTGGAGGCGCGGGCGGGAGCGGCAGCGGTGGCGCCGGACAGGGTGGACACAGCACGACCGGAACGTCCACGGCACCGGCAGGCAGCAGCTCGGGGTGTTCGTGCGACATCGCGCGCACTTCGCGCGTTGGCCTCGGCCGGCTCGCCTTGCTGGTTGGCCTGCTCGGCCTGGCAGTATTCCGACGCTGGCGGCAGCGGGGCTCGTAGCAGGCGTTACTGCAACAGGGCGTCGACGATCTGCGACACCCAGGTTCCTGCGGCCGAGTCGAAGAGGTTCATGTTGACCGGGTCGTCCCAGATGGCCCAGCCGATGCCTGCCTGTTCGCACTGCTTGCGGACTTCCGTCACCAGCCGCACTCGCGAGTCCATGGCGCCGCCGTCTTGCGGGCCCCACTCGCCGTTGTAGACGGTGCGTCCCTGGGCTTTCTGATAGCTCGTGAGGTAGGCAACTTGCGCGGTGATGGTGGCCGGGCCCGACGGATTGGTCGCGGCGGGAAGCGTGTTGTAGTCGTCGAACCACTGCTTGGCCCAGGACGCGGCCGTGGCCGCCGCGACGGGGGTAATCGGCGAGGCGGGAGGACCCGGGAAGATCACACCCGTGGTCATGTACTCCGGACCCATCCAACTCTTGCCCTGCATGCTAAAGAGCTTGGGCTCGTAGAGATGGACGGCCACGAGCAGGTTCGCGTCGTTCGGAAGCGTGAGCGATGCGATCTTGCTCGGGTCGGCCCAGAACACGGTATCCACGACCAGAAGGCGACGCGGGTTGGTCGCGCGTACCGTCGAGATGGCGGCAGCGGCGATGTCGTTCCAGGAGCTGTCGAGCTGCGAGTTCGGCTCGTTCAAGAGCTCGAAGGCGACCGTATCGGGGCGGTCCTGGTAGCGAGTTGCGATTTGCGACCAGAGGGCCAGGAAGCGTTCGCGCTCACCGCTCGGATTGCTGGCCATTTCGTCGTACGCGTGCATGTCGACGATGACCGCCAGATCCGCGGCGAGCGCTTGCTCCAAGACGGTATCGATGCGCGTGAAGAACGCAGCGTCGATGGTGTAGGGCGAGCTGGTTTGCGCGTGCCCGCTGAACTTCATGGGAATGCGTACGTGATCGAAGCCGCGCTTCGCAATGAAGGGGAAGTCGCTGGCCAGCACCTTGCCGCCCCAGTCGCCCTCGTTGGGGGCCTCGAGGCGATTGCCCAGGTTGATGCCTTTCTTGAAGCGCCCGGCAGCGGCCGGCGGCTGCCCGAAGACGAAGGGATCGGGACCATCCGTAGCGGTATCTCGGCTCGGCGGCGAGTCGGCGACGGCCGCGTCGCGGCCCCCGTCTCCGCCTCCGCCGGTTGAGCTGCCGCCTGTGCCGCCTCCGGCGCCCCCCACCGAACCGCCGCTTGCGCTGGCTCCGCCAGTGCTTCGCGCCCCACCACCGGAGCTGGCAGCGCCAGCGGCCCCGCCCGACCCTGCGCCGCCCGAGCCGACCGTGCCTCTGGTAGCACCACCCGATCCGGCGATGCGGCCCCCGGTGCCGTCCAATCCGGCGACCCCGCCGCCGGTGCCACCCGACCCGACCGAGCTGCCCGCCGCGCTACCCGAGCCCACCGTGCCTGCCGTGGCGCGGCCGCCGTCGGACGATCCCCCCGCGCCTCCGCCTGCGCTCGTTGCGGCGCTGCCGCCACTTCCTTGCCTTCCGCCGCTGCCTGTCCCGCCACCCGCTGCCGTTGCGCCGCCCGAAGACGATCCCCCGGCGACCTTGCCGCCGGAGGAGGAGCCATTACCCGTGCTGGATGGCGAGCACGCGCAGAACGACACTGCAACGCAGATTGCAGCCAAGGCGACGACCGACCTGTGATTCATGCAGCCGTAACATAGAGGCAAAGCGCGGGGGCGTCTTCGCGTTTCTTGGGCTTGTTGGAATGCGAAGTCGGTGCCGCGCCGGCTGGTAGCGCAATCGAAATTGACTGGCGCATCGCCAGGGCCGGTGCCTGTGTAGCTACCGGGCGGGCGCGTCGCCGCTGCCAGTACAAGCCTGCCGGTCCATGACCAGCCGGAGGCGATGCACGCATCGGCGTAGTGGTCGGAGCCGCACGCGCTGTTACCGCAGTCGACGGTGACGGGGACATCGCCGGGGCCTGTGCCGGTGCAACTGCAAGTACCTAGGCGAATCGAAGGGGATATTTCTGCATTGCGAGTCGGTGCTGCGTATCGACCGGGAGGACGTCACCTCGGTAGGCGTGGCCGCGGTTGCGGGAAGGTGATGGTCGACGACAGACTGGGCCGCAGCCTCAGAGCCGGCGTCTGCGCAGGCGAAGACAGACTGCCGCCGCGAAAGGCAGCAACAGTACGACGCCGATGCTTCTGGACGGGGCCGCAATGCTGCAGCCACCCGAAGAGCCTGAGGATCCTCCCGTCGCACTCGTCGCTCCACCGGCCCCACCGCCAGCGCCCGAGACGTCGGTGGTGCCATCGTCAGCGTGGGGAGTCACGGGGGCGCCTACTGCAGCATCCGTGGTCAGAGACAAGGCGACAATGCCGTCGACGAAGGCCACGTTCTGCGGGTTGTGGGTGGACAAGTTGTAGGCGGATCCCCAGTTACCGGTTGCCCACCCAGCCGGGAGAGCTGAAGCTTGAAAGTCTTCGCGCCACTCTACGTTGAAGCTCCCGCTGTCATAGGACGAGTACTGCACCCAGGCGATGTACTCGTGAACTGGCAAGGTCGTGTTGTTGATGTTCCCGCCGAAGCTGGAGTTGCCCGGCCAAATATTGAAGTGAATCGTCATACCGGCCGTTGCATTCTCGCTGAATGCCGTCGCGGTATCGCCCGTGTCACGGCGGAACTCGGAGCCATCGACCGCCCATGCGATGTAGTCTGGCGTCCACTCGATTCGGTAGTCGTGGTATTCGGCGCAGCTCTGGCCCGGCATGGTGTTGTACTGCCCGTGGTTCGCGGCGCTCGTGCCATATCGGGCGTTGGTCTGCATGCGGCAGTCGGCCCCGACCTTTTCGAAGTCGATCTCGTTCCAGTACGCACCCGAAACCTCGGAACCGTCCTTCCACAGGAAGAACGAGCTGACGACGCCGTCACCGGGCGCGTGCTGGATGCGTGCCTCGAAGCGTCCGTAGCGATAGGCCTGGGTCTTGTAGAACTCGGCGCTGCCCATGGCCATCACCCTCGCGGGAATCGTCGCGAACAGGCACAATGGGATGAGAGTCGTCCATCTGCGGATCATGCGTTGCCTCCTTCGCAACAACATACGAACCCATGATCGTTTGCCTACCGTCTTCGAGCTCCATCCTGAAGGAATCCCAAGAAATGCGAACAACGCTGCCGAGCTGTGGCAGGGATTGCCTCGAACGAAGACGTATGGGAGAAAGCCAATGGCTCTTCTATTCCCTGTCTTCGGCTGTCACGGCAACAGCTCCACCTGTTCCCGGACATTTGCCTATGGAGATGATTGAATGATAGGAGGAGTGCGATGTCTCGGCGTGACTTGATACTGCCTGCCTGTTGGATTCTGGCTGTCGGACTCTTGCCTTCTCCAGCCTGGGCCACCATCGTGTGGCAAGGCAAGGTGGTGCCGGCGTGGCCGGACCTGCAACCTCCGGCCAACGCCTCGATACTCTACGACCAGCTCGGGCCAATCCACCTCTTTCCCCATCCGTCGGGCGTGGTGAAAGGGCTGGTGGTCCTCGTCGACTTCAGCGACGTGCCGGCGACCATGTCCAAGGACGAGATAGACGCGTGGCTGAATACCAAAGGCTACAACAAGTATGGCCTGACCGGTTCGATCCGCGACTACTACCTGGGGCAGTCCAACGGCATGGTGGACTACCAGAACGAGGTGCACGGCTACTACCGCGCGAAACAGCCGAAGAGTTACTACGACGGTGGCAGTGACTACGCCCGGGCCGACGAGCTGTGGTCGGAGGTCATCGCCGCGATGGACAGCGAGATCGATTTCTCCACCTTCGACAACGACAAGGACGGAAAGACGGACGCCATCAGCTTGCTCTACGCGGGTAGTGAGGGCACCTTCGGCGTGGGTCTTTGGCCGCACGCTTCGAGCTCGAACCTCAAGAAGGACGGCGTGGTGCTGAACCGGTACATGATGACGGCCCTGCACACGCAGCCGACCAACTACGTCTTTGCTCACGAGAGCGGTCATATGTTGTTCGGATGGCCGGACCTCTATGGTGTGGGCGACTACTGCATTATGGCCAACCGGGACTCCGACACCAATCCGGTCGGCATCAACGATGTGTTCCGAGTCGACCAAGGCTGGCTGGAGGTGGTGGATATCGACCAGAGCACCAACGCGAGCTACACGACGGCGCCCGACGCTCCTGCCTATCGCTACGTCAACTCCGCCAAGACCGGTGAGTACTTTCTCTGGTCGAACGTGCAGCCCGCGCAAGAGTGGGTGTCTCTCAAGGGCGGCGGGATCCTGCTGTGGCACTTCGACCATTCCATCAATGGGAATTCCCCCCCGGCGACGCTGGAGCTAGCGGTGGTGCAAGGCGGGGGCACGCGTATCCTGTCGGAGACGACGTGGCCCAGCCCGGGCACCGCGGCAACGGACTTCTTCTACAAGGGCAACAACGGCGAGATCAGCGCAACCACCAAGCCGGCAAGCACTTGGAACAACGGCTCTGCCTCGGGACTGCGTATCTACGACATCAGCGCCAACGGCCCGCAGATGACCTTCTCGGTTGGCACCGGCGCCATTCCCGATGGAGGAGCTGACGCCAGCCCCGATATAGGCTTGGACACCTCACTCGATTCGCCCGGGGACATGAATGGGAACCGCGACTCGAGGGACGGCACGGGGGGAACGGGAGGAGCAATCTCGACGGGAGGCGCGGACGGAACCGGAGGCATGAAAGGAACGGGCGGTGCGGTTGCGACGGGTGGTGCAATGTCCTCGGGCGGCACGGTGTCTTCGGGTGGGACCGTGTCCTCGGGTGGCGCGGTCTCCTCGGGAGGCGCCCTATCCAGTGGTGGCAGCGTGGCCGGCGGCAACGTAACCACCGGAGGAACGACGAGCGGGAAAGGTGGAGAGCCAACGACGGGCGGAAGTGCCGCGGGCGGCGCCTCTGGCAGAGGTGACACGGATGCCACCACCACGACGACACGGTCGTCCAGCTCCGGCTGCTCGTGTTCGGTGGGCCGGCCGACAAACCCCGTGCCGTTGGCGGGACTCATCGTGGTCGCCGCCGCCCTGGCCCGCTATCGGAAGCCGGCTGGCCAGCGCCGTTCTACGTGCCTTCGTCGCCGCCATCTCCAGCGACCTGCGCTGCAGGGCCAGGAAGCGCAGGATTCGCGCAGCTGCGCGCGAAGACATTGAGCGTGCATTCCTCGATGCGATTTTCGAGCAACCGGCGTTCCGCCTCGTTGCGCGCGAGTCGACGAGCTTCTTGGAAGTGCGTGCGGGCGCTCTCCGCACTGTATTTCATGCTGGTCTCCCTCTCCCTGGTCAACCGATCGATGGGCCGACCTCAGCCTAGCATGCGCTCTCGGGCCCTCGAATTCGAGCGAGTCTACCGAGTCTTGACAGCGAGCGTATGTTGCGCCAGGTGCCGAGGACAAGTCCGGCCCCCGCCAGGTCATGCTCAGTCCGCGCGTTCCCGAAGCGTTGCTCTCTCGCCAACGGACCGGCTCCAGCGCCACTGCCCACGCCCAATGCTCGCCGGGCGCGGCGATTCGCGCTATCCAGGATGCGAAGCCCAGGAGCGCATCGACAGCAGGTCGAATCCCAGGCGCAGGGTCAGCGTGGGTACGTAGCCGTATGAGCTCAAGGCAGCATCGATCTGTTGTGCTGTCGGGGCGAGCGACGGGGCGGTGGAGGCACCATTGGCGGCGTTGATGGTGGTCTGCGAGGCGTAGGTTCGCATCAGCCCGAATGCGAATCCGAACACCATGCCCCATCCCTCGACTTGCGAGCCCACCTCGACCAACCACGCATCCGCCGTGGTGTGCGCCAGATAGGCTCCCTGGCCTTCCGGTCCGGCCACGCCGCTGGAAGCAAGGTCCAGCGTGCCATCGAGGCTCAACCTGGCGTAGCCAACGTCGACGTGAAGACCGCCTGTGGCAAACGGACGCACGCCGATGGCGGTTCTGAAAGTCCGGCCCTGGTAGCTCGTGTGTTTCAACACGGCGGCCTCGGTGGTATTGCCACTGGCTGCGCTCGCAAGCCCGGTGAACAGGCTGCTGTATGTAGTGGGAACCCAGCCGTAGCCGGCGGAGAATCGCACATGGAACGGAGACTCCAGGGTGACTTGAGCGCCTATGTCCACGGGTGCGCGGGTGGCGCCTTCCACCGACAACATCCAGTCTCGCGACGTCGGCTCCGGCCGCGGCAGGAGTCGCGCATACTCGGTCGGTATCGGCTCGGGGATGACCGCGCTCGAGGGTGCTTGTGCCGAGTAGGATGGCAACGCGGCCCGCTGAGTTTCGCTGTCGCCACCCGCCGGGAGCACAGACAGCAGGGACAGGATGAAGTAGTAGATGTTCACCGGAGCCTCCTTCCCTTTCCCTGGGTTAGGTGTGTGCGTGCACGCGAAGTCGTGCAAAGAAAGGCGATTGAAGATTCTTGCAACGAATTCTGCGCAAGGCGTCCCCTCACGCAGAAAGAGACGCGCTTCGGCGCGGGAAGGGATGGAAACCCTGTCAGGGTTCCATGACAGCTTGGATGCGAGACCAAGCTCAACAGATACGCGGTAGCTGCCCGCCGCTGTGCAGGTCGAGGATGCGCTTGGTGCCGATGCGACTCTTGAGGGTTACCAAAGTAGCTGGCGATACCGTGCTGAGTGCACTGCGTTCTATCTTCCAATCCCGCGCCGCGCTCCTCGCGGATAATGTCGTCCTTCGCCAGCATGTTGTCGTCTTGCGTCGTTCCGTGCAAAAGCCCCGCATCCGCGCCCAAGATCGGGTCGTGCTCGCTCTCGCCGCCCTGTAGTCCTTGAATCCTCAGCCGTGATCTGACTAGATTGGTCTGATGAAGATGGTCAGTTTGTCCGAGGCGAAGGCACACTTGTCCCGACACGTGGAGCGAGCCAGGCACGGCGAGTCGGTGCGTATCCAAGTGCGCGGTGTACCCGTGGCCGAGTTGGTCCCGATCAGTGACGAGTCATCCGGCAACCCTGATGAGGGCGATTTGCGAGCGCTGGAGAGGGCAGGGCTCGTCCGCAGAGGCCGCGGTCGGATGCCTGCACTGATCTTCAAGCCAGGCCCATCCGTACGGGGGAAGGGCCTGGCCGCCACCCTCCTCGACGAGCGCCGGGCGGGTCGATGAATGAGATTCTGGGATTCGTCCGCGATCGTTCCCTTGATCGTTGAAGAGGCCGGCAGTTCAACCTGTCGTCGCCTCCTACGCGCCGATCCTGGTATCGGGGCCTGGGCCCTGTCCAGGATGGAGGTGCTGTCTGCGATATGGCGTCGGGTCCGAGCCGGTGACCTGGAACACGCCGGGGCCCTACAGGCCATACGGCGGCTCGATGCGCTGTCTGCGCATTGGCTCGAGGTTGATGGCCTCGACGCTGTTCGCTCCCGGGCCGAGCGCATCTTGGCCGTCCATCCACTTCGAGCCGCCGATTCTCTTCAACTGGCCGCCGCATTGGTACTCTCGAAGGATCGCCCGCACTGGCCCTTCGTGACTGGGGACGTTCAGCTGGCTCGGGTCGCAGAATTGGAAGGATTCAACGTTATCGTTCCGGAGGCTGCTACGGCGGGTCCGGAATGAGGAACGTCACCGCGAATGAGGAACGTCCCTCATGAGGGACGAATGAGGGACGGATCCTGTCGGCTCCTTGTCCCTTCCTGACCACTCGGGTCCACTCGCGGCGCGTGTAACTTGCGGAAGTCCTTGGAATTCCCGGATCGACGCGCCTCACGAGGTGGTTGGCCTGCGTGGCCTGGACACCGACGGTGGGTTTGGCCGGATGAACGCGTTGCCGGCTCGATACTGACGACCGGGCGTGGACCGCGCCGTGTCCAGGTGGAGTCCCGAGCCGAGGTCGAGAGGCGCAGCTAGGGCGCGCAGAGATCGACGGGGCCGAGGGTGCTGTCGAAGGTGTAGCAACCTTGGTCCAAGGGACAGGCGACATCGCCGGACGGGCAGCTCTGGTAGCATTGACTGTTGAAACAAATGGCGGGGTCGTTCCCCGCAACCTGGAGGCAGTCGGAATCGTAAGTGCAGCCGGAGGTGCAGTAGAACCCTTGGGCGGCGCCTGAAGACAGGGAAAGGTTCGTATCGACGCAGGCCAGGCTATCGGAGCAGATGTCCCCCGCGTAACAACCCTCGTAGGGGAAGTCTACGACGGCCGTAGGGCCATTGTTGCCGGAACCGCAGCCGCCGAGTGCGATCGCCCCGAGCAGCACACAAGTCAAGAGTCGCCAGGTAATCATTCAGACCTCCCTTTCGCGTTGGTGCCGGCAGGATAGCATGCCTACCGGCCAGCGAGGAGGCCCCGCGAACTGGTCCGCCAGGCTACGAGCCGGTGCTCAAGCATGCCCGCTGGCGCTTTCTCAAGAACCCCGAAAACCTCACCGGCAAGCAGGGCCTCAGGCTCGTCGATGCAGCTCACACCCGGCCGATCGACCCATGATTTACCGACACCTCGCGGTCGGGCTGCTAGGCCTTGGCTTCTAGCAGCCAGAAGTCGTGTAGATTGCAGAAGCTGGTGACGTAGAATCTTCCCTTGTACCCATGGGGCAATTCGTACGAGGATTCTGGCTTGTCGGCAGGAGTGAACGTCTTTGCGCCCACGAGTGTACCGTCTTCGAGAACCAGCGTGTGCCTGACGATGTAATGCTCCTGAGACATCGGATGCTTGGTGACTACAAGCACCTTTGAGCCGGCTATCGTCACCTGGGGAACATGAATGGCTTCCTTTCCTTTCCATCTCCCGGGATTCTCTTTGGTGAATACGATATTTGTGTACTTGGATTTGCCCGCCGCCAGTGATCTGCGGGTGGATCCGAAGGCAACGAGAGACGCGCCGACCGCTGCTGTCTTGAGAAAATCGCGCCGATGGTTCATTAGAAACCTCCTGTGAAGTGATTCCGGGAAGAGCAGCCAAGACGCAAATCTCCCCTTGGATGTCCATGGTTTCAAGCGCCCTTTTTGAGCGGTGCGACAATTCGGGGTCTTCGCGCCCCTATCCCGATCGAGTCTCGGCTGTCGGACTCACTGACTCATCAGGCTGTTCTGCGTGATCTGCCAGGCCGAATCCGTGCACAGCGTGCAACTCGTGCCGTAGAACATGGGGCGCCATGAGGTGTCGCCCATTAGCTGTACGCGCATCCACGCCACGACGGCGAGCTCCACCGGGCTGAGAGCTGCGTTGCCGAAAGTCATCCAGCTGGTGTGAGTAGCCGTGAGGTAATCCGCCGCCATCGCGGGCTGGGTTGTGAGGGAGTTGAGAGCCGACACGCTACCGCTGCAAGGGAGAGTGGTGTCCTGGCCGCCGCACAGGAGCAGCGCCGGCCCGTGGAGGTTTCTCGCGTTGCTCCCGTTACAAATCGGCGCAATGGTGAGGATGCGACTGTCCGCGCCCGCGCTGGCCGTCGCCATGGCGCCCTCCGAGTGTCCCGTCGCCCCGATGTGGGTCGTGTCGATACGCTGATAGAACTCGCTCGTCGGATCTGCGTTCTGCTCCAGCATCCAGGTCACTCCCACCAGCATCGGTGCCGGGCTTCCCTGGGACACGGTCGAACTGTTGGACGCAATCACCACGAACCCGTGCGACGCGAGGCGCGTGAGCAGGGCACTGTACGTGCTCGGCGTCGTGCCGTGGCCGTTGCCCCACGTGATCAGGGGATGGCAGAGGCCGCCCTGCGCCAGGTCTGTGGGACGGTACACGCTGAATTGCGGTGGCGCTCCACCATCGACAGAAGCCACGCCCGCCTGTGGACCCACGTTACTCTCGGTCGTCGTTGCAAACGGCCCAGCTTTGGATGGATCAGCCGTGGTCCACGTACCCATCGCACACGCCCCGGTGGAGCCCCCGCCCGAAGTGCCACCCTGACTCGACGAGGCAGAAGTTGCGCCGCCGGTGGCAACGCCTCCGCTGCCCGCCCTCGTTCCGCCCGTTGCGCCACCCGTAGGCGCGCCACTTCCCCCCGTGGCGGGTGCGCCACCTGACGCCGCATTACCGCCGGTGGCTGACACGCTGCCGCCGGTGCTTGGCGCGCTCACACTGGTGCCGCCCGACGGTGCACCGCCAGAACCGCTTTCTGCGGTTGTTGATCCGCCAACACCGCCGTCACCTTTCGATGTGCTGCTGCACCCCCAGATCCCGACAATTGCAGCCAGAATCGATCGAGTCAATACGTCTGCTGCTTTCATGATCGTGCCTCCCTGAACGTGCCCCTGAATATGCCACAGGCACCACTTCCACGCACCACTGCCCCGGTCCAGGCCCGGGCAGGTCGCGAGCACTTTGGTGACGCGCACGCAATTCCGGTCGGTCAGGCTGCAGCAGGATCCTACTGGAACTTGATGTTGGTGAAGGTCGCGCCGGGCGTGCAGCTGCTGCCTGTGAACTGCCACTGTACGCCGACGATCTGAGCGCCTTCGGCCGCCGTCCAGTTGCTCATGGTGTTCAATGTCGTGGTCACCGTCTTGGGCGTGGAGGTAAGCGTCGTGGCATCCACAGCCGGACTCTTATGGGGGAAGGCATAGCAGGTCCCGCTGGGGTCGCAGCCGCCGGGCGGGGTAGCATTGTTGGGCCGCTGATCGAAGGTCTGGAGCTGCAGATCGATCGTGCAGCCTGTGGCGCTGCCGTAGACGTCGAACGAGATACTCGTGAACGACGCCGTCGTCACGCACGACAAGAAGGTCAAGATGCCGCCAGCGTAACCGGTCGAGGACGTCGAGCCGACGAGGTGTAGCCCCGGGGGCGAGCCCTCCACCTTCGCCGTCATGGTCGCGGCGGGGTTGGTGCTGGCGTAAGCGGCGATAGTTCCGATGAGCGTGCCCGTGCCCCACCTGTTGGTCGTGGCGTTCCAGTCGGTGAAGTTGGTCACGTAGCCGTTTGCCGGCTTGATCGCGCTCGCGCAAGTGTACCCGGTCGCGCCGCCCGTGCTGGTTGCGCCACCGGTGCTGGTCGCGCCACCGGTGCTGGTCGCACCGCCGGTGCCCGTCGCACCGCCGGTGCCGGTCTTGCCACCGCTCCCGGTGGCGCCGCCTGTGCCGGTCGCCCCACCCGTGCCGGTCTTGCCGCCCGTGCCGGTGGCGCCGCCTGTGCCGGTCGCGCCGCCTGCCTCGGTGCCTCCGTCCTTGATGGTAGTGCCGCCGGTGCCAGACACGATTCCGCCTGACCCTGGCGCTCCCCCGGCATTGGAGCCGCCGTCCTTGCCCGGCACGCCACCCGCGCCAATTGGCACGTCGGGCGGCTCGCCGCTGTCAACGCCGGAGGCTCCGCCCGCGGCGTCGGGCACCACGACCACACCGCCAGCTCCCACGGCCCCGCCCGCGCCACTTCCGCCGGGCCCGATGATGCCGCCCGCACCGGGAATGCCGCCCAAACCAAGCCCACCACCCATGCCCGCGGCGCCACCAGAGTCGGCGGGCGAGACGAAGTCGCCTCCAGAATTGAGATTGCTCAGCTCCGGCGGCTTGGTGAGATCCACGCAACCAGCCAGCGGCGCGAGCGCGGCTAGCAAGCAGAGGACCTGAATTCTTGTCAGGCTCCCCGGGCTGGCAGCGCATCTGGCGCACGAGCCCTCGACGCGAGGCATGGAGCAATCCGGAGCACGTGTGCCTGTCGTTTTCATCATGAATTTCCGAGAAAGTACAGCTCTTGCCTGCATCAGACCCCAGCTGCGAACCGAATAGAATTATGCCACAGTACGGATCCGCGAGGTGGACGATCGTGAGGGTAACCTTGTAATTGACTGCGACATGCACATACACGTCAATTGATCGCCGCGGCGGCGGTACATGTGATCACGGCTGCAGGGTTCGGAAGCATCGCGCTCTCAAGCCGCACCAAGGAGTTCAGTCGGCAGCGTGCTCATGTCAACCAACGGGAAGAACATTACTGACGAGCGGACTTCGACTCACGACGTGCCTCCGCAGGTTTTAGGGTGGGGATCCCACACAAGACTCAGTCACTTCATAGGGGCCTTTCGGCTCAGGTGTTGGGCTGCTGCTGATCAAGGCATCGCAGCGCCCGGTGTATCGCAGCACGCGGCGCTCGCGTCGGGCTGCTGGATGAATCATTCGAGCGGTGACCTGTTCAGATTCGCAGTTTCCCTGTGAGCCCTTCCGTGGGACACTGGGAACTGGTGTTCTGAGGAGCTAACCTGAAGGTACATGCCGATTCGCAGCACCCACATACAGCTGGCCCTGGTCGGCCCTCCCACGCGGGACCGCCTGAGCGACGTCGACTTGGCGCGTGCTCTGATTGCGGGCGCGGCGTGGGCCTACGCGGAGACCTGGAACCGTTTTGCTCCCACCGTATACAATATGGCAGTCAGCGCCTTGGGTTCGTCCTCCGAGGCCGAGGACATCGTCCAGGAGGTCTTTTGCCGGCTGGCCCGAAAGGCCAAGACCCTCCGCAAGCCGGAATGCCTCCGGAGTTTCATCGTTTCTTTCGCTATCCGCGTCCTGAAATGGGAGTCACGTCGGAGGCGCGTGCAAGGCTGGCTTACCTTCGCACCTGCGGAAGCGCTCGCAGACGTGGTCAGAGTCTCTCTCGACGTCGAATCGCGCGACATGCTCCGGCGATTCTATGCGCTCTTGTCTCGGCTCGGCGCGCGCGAGCGCCTCGTGTATGCCCTGCGCCATATCGAGTCGATGACGATAGAGGAAACGGCGCAGGCGATGGACATCTCGGTGTCGACGGTGAAACGGCTGCAGGAGCGGGCTACGGAACAGCTGTCCGAGTTGGTCGAAACCGATTTCGAGCTAACGGGCCTGCTCTTGAGAAAGCGTGGACGGCATGAGACTTGACGTCGATGGTCCGTCCGAGACCTCCTCGCTCGCCATCTTGACCGAGCTGGCCCGCGAGGCGCGTGACCAACTTCCTTTGCTAAGCCCCGCAGAGTTCGACGCCAAGTGGGCGGTGGTTTCGACGCGTATTGCCTCGCAGAAGGCTCGTCGCAGAACCCTGGTTCGTCTCTCGATGGCTGGTGTTGTGGCGACGGCGGTGGCGGCGGCTTGGGGCCTGCCACGGCTCGGAGGTCTTCCGGAGCGCGCGGCGCCGCGCGCAGCCCTCAGCTACGACATCGAAGGCGGTACCGTCGTCGACGGCGGCTACCTGCGGGAGTCGGGCTCAGAGGCGATCAAGCTTCGATTCTCCGAGGGTACGGAGATCGTACTCACGCCGGGAACCCGCGCACGTCTGCGAACGGTCAGCAGCTTGGGCGCCCGCATCGCTATCGAGCATGGCACCACAGCCTTCCGTGTCACGCCACGAACCGAGGCGAGGTGGCAAGTCGACGTCGGGCCCTTCCTTGTCACGGTAAGGGGAACCGTATTCACGGTTTCGTGGGATGCGGTCAGCGAACGCCTCGATCTGAAGCTCCATCGTGGCGAGGTATCGGTGACCGGGCCGATTTCTACCGGCGAGATTTCGGTGAAGGCGGGTCAGAGATTGGTCGTCAATCTTCCCAAGAAGGAAACCGTGATTACGGAGGAGGACGACGGAGTGGGGCAGGGTTCGGTCAGGGCACCTTCCTCGGATACAGCGGCCCCTACCGAAGCCTCCGCCTCCGAGCGGCGTGCGCCGGTGACGGGCCGGCCCACAGGTCGAAATCCCGCGTCGGCCAGCGAACGGAGAGCCGTCGATGCCAGATTCCTCGCGGGCCAAAGCTGGGTGGAAGCCGTGGCAGCCGGACAATGGGACCGTGTCCTCGCCGAGGTCGATCGCGCCGGCGTGCAACACACCCTGGCGCACGCCTCCAGCGAGGATCTTCTGGCGCTGGCCGATGCCGCCCGCTATCGGCGGCGGGCTGGTCTGGCGCGTGCTGCACTCCTCGCCGAACGCCATCGCTTCCCCAGTTCCCCCTCTGCCCTGGATGCTGCGTTTCTGCTCGGCCGTCTGGCGGAATCGCGACAAGGCGAGATTGGCGAGGCGGTTCGGTGGTATGATACGTACCTTGCTGGAGCGCCCGCAGGCACCTACGCCTCCGAGGCGCTGGGACGAAAGATGATGGCAACCAAGCAACTCCGCGGGACCTCTACAGCCGAATCCCTGGCCAGGGAGTATCTACGACGTTTCCCTGCCGGTCCCTATGCCGGCACCGCGCGCGCCCTGTTGCTTCGTCCGTGAGCGGTTCCGCCGTGCGCCGGTTGGCAATCGACGTCGTCCTGCTGGCGGTGCTCTTCTGGACGGTCGACGCGTGGTCGGCGAATGTGATTCTGGTGCAGCCACCGAGTCCTTCACCTGCCATGGCCGAGGCCATCGTACGCGTGCGCGGCGAGCTGATTTCCGAAGGCTTCCAGGTGGAGGTCATGGATGGGCCGAAGGGCGAGCAATCGCGGAGTTGGCTGGAACAACTGGCGGCGGCCCGCAAGGCGGATGCCGTGGTGGCCGTGTTCGGCGATAAGACGCCGGATTCGGTCGAGGTCTGGGTGGTCGATCAAGTGACCGAAAAGACGGTCGTCCGGCGAATACCGTTCGAGCCGCAATCCGACCGCGCACCCAAGACCTTCGCGATCCATGCGCTTGAGCTTCTGCGCGCCAGCTTTCTGGAAATCAACCTGATGCCGAGTAGCCGCCCTCGTGACGCCAAGTCAATTCCTACGGCGGTCGTGCATTTCGTCGATAGCGAGATGCCAACTGTTCGATCGCGACGCTTCGGCGTCGAAATCGGTGGCGCGGCCGTCATCGGCTTGGGCGACATCGGGCCGTCGATCCTGCCAATCCTGCGCCTTGGCTGGGCCATCAGCCCCTCGCTGGTCGCCCAGGTTGCCGTGGCTGGGTATGGCTCGCATGCCAGCGTGCGAGACGACGTAGGTAGCGCCCAGGTCTCCGAAGAGTTTGCGCTGCTGGGGGCACGCTACCGGTTCATTCTCGGTCGGCACCTACGCCCCGCCGTTTCCCTCGCGGCAGGCGTGCTTCACACCCGCGCCGAAGGCGAAGCCGCTTCGCCATACCACGGCCGCGAGGCTGCTCTTTGGTCGTTTCTGCTCGACGGTGGCGTCGGCATCGGGGTCGCGCTTGCCGAGCGGTTCGAAGTCGTAATCGCGAGCCATGCACAAATCGCCGATCCGTATCCCGCCGTCCGCTTTGACAGATCGGTCGTGGCCACGTCCGCCCGTCCGAGCCTTCTCTTCACTTTGACCCTAGGGGCTTGGCTATGAACCGTGCATGGCCGAGGGTTGCGTTCATCATCGCGTTGGCGGGTTGTTCGCGCGGCAATCTAGACGTCATCGAATGGCTGCCACCCTCCGACGGCGGTGGCGCCTACGATAGCAGTGGCAGCGCATACGACAGCGGTGGCAGCGCGTACGACAGCGGCACACTTGCGTACGACGCAGCCATTGACGCCGGTTCACCACCTAGTCTTGAAGACTTGCAGCGAGCGTACGTCGACCTGCGGTTCGGAATGCTCATCCATTTCGGAATCCTCACCTACACCGGCAATTGGGCCGATGCCAATCTTCCCATCAATCAGTTCAATCCGACCAAGCTCGACACCACGCAGTGGGCCAGTGCCGCGGTAGCCGCGAAAATGAAGTTCGCCATCCTGAGCGTCCGCCACATCGACGGCTTCGCCCTATGGAACACGGCAACCACCAACTTCGACGTGGGCGCCATCAGCTGGAGGAACGGTCAGGGCGACGTGGTGCGCGAATTCGTCGACGCCTTTCGCGCCCGTGGGCTCAAGGTCGGGTTCTTGTATTCGATGTGGGACGCCACCCAAGGCCTGGGCAACAGCGGCGTGGGCAACACCACGATTACGCGTCCACAGATCGACTACCTGAAGGCACAGCTCACGGAGTTGCTGTCGAACTACGGTACGGTATCGTACGTCCTTTTCACGGGCTGGGCCTGGCAGATGGGCCACAATGCAGTGCCCTATCAGGAGATCCGCCAACTGGTGAAGTCGCTGCAGCCGACCTGTCTGGTCTTCGACCAAACGCAGCTCATGAATCTGTGGGATGTGGACGCAGCACTCTACGATGAGACCTGGGGCATCACCTCGCCCGCCGACAACACGTTGCCCTCGACCCAGATGCAAAAGATCAATAGCAGCGGCGGGAACAACTGGTTCTGGGGTACGGACATCGGCGGCCTGATGACTGCCACCGACATCGTCCAGAACCACCTGCAGGTTCTCGAGGGGCGGTGGACGAATTTCCTGCTCAACTGTCCGCCCAATCGCGATGGCCTCCTGGACCCCTCGATGGTGGCCATCTTGACCCAGATCGGCTCGCTTTGGAGCCCCGATCTTTCGCGAAGTCCCCTGCCGGCGCAAGGGCCACAGAACGAGCTGCCATACACGCCGGTGGGCGCCAGCGCCACCAGTGGGAATGCGGCGAACGCGATCGACGGCGTCGACACCTACAACACCTACTCGGTATGGCAACCGTCGGGCCCCTTGCCGCAGTCGATTACCCTGGACCTCGGCGTCGTGCGCCCCGATGTTGGGATTCTCAATTACGTGCCCCTCTACTCCGGCAGGGAATTGCCGAGTGCCGACGGTGCAATCACATCCTATGCCGTTCTCACCAGCGGCAACGACAACAACTTCACGGTAGCGACGACTGGAACCTGGCCGCCGACCACCGCGATGAAGACCGTCGTGTTCGGCCCCGTGGCAGCGCGCTATGTTCGGCTGGAAGCCCGGGCAGCCAATGGAAATACCGCGGCAGCGACCGAGATCGCCGTTGGCGCTCGACGGTGACTCGTGACGCCGGCCGTAATAGGTGCGGTGCGGTAGCGCAACTGCAGTCGGGCGCGTCACGCGCGGATGGTGAGCCCAAATACGTGTTGGCTGGAACTGTGTCACCAGGGCGACTAGACTGTCCTGGCGTCCCACGCTTTTCGACGGCTGTTTCAAGGAGACACACAAATGAAGAACGTTCTCTTGGCAATCCCGGTCCTAGGTCTGGGCCTGGTCACGGCGCTGGCATCGTGCTCGAACACGTCGGGAACACCTGCGGGAAGCGGGGGCGGGCCGGCCGCCAGCGGCGGCCTTTCCGGCACGGGAGGCAGCAACGCTTCGGGCGGGCAGCCCGGCACAGGAGGCAGCAACGCTTCGGGCGGGCAGCCCGGCACGGGAGGCAGCAACGCTTCGGGCGGGCGGCCCGGCACGGGAGGCAGCAACGCTTCGGGCGGGCAGCCCGGCACGGGAGGCAGCAACGCTTCGGGCGGACAGCCCGGCACGGGAGGCAGCAACGCTTCGGGCGGAACAACCAGCCAGCCCGGCACTGGCGGCCGCAGTGCTTCGGGTGGAACAACCAGCCAGCCCGGCACGGGTGGCACCACCGCCGCCGGTGGCAACACAGGCCGGGACGGTGGCCCTGCGGCGGGCGGTGCTGGCGGTGGCACGGCTGTCGACGCTGGCGGAACTTCTCCGTCGGGTCAGAGCGCGGGTTGCGGCAAGACGTCCACCATCACGAGCAGCCAGTACAACAACGGCAACCCCATCTCGATTACGGTGAACGGCAGCCAGCGTCGGTACATCCTCAGCGTGCCGACGCCCTACGACAACACCAAGCCGTACAAGTTCATCCTCACCCTTCACGCTCGCGATAGCAACGACAAGTCGGAGTACAACGAGAAGTACTACGATCTTCAGCCGCTGTCCAACAACACCGTGATCTTCGCGGCCCCCAACGGGGTGCTTAACAACGCCCCCTGTACCGGAACCGGGATTGGGGAAACGGGTTGCGGATGGCCGGCCGGGAACAACAACATGCAGCTCATGGATGCAGTGGTAAAGCAAGTAACGGACAACTTCTGCGTCGACATGAATCGCATCTATGCGACGGGTTGGAGCTACGGGGCGAGCATGTCTTACGAGATCGCGTGCGAAAGGCCGCTGGAGCAGGCCGCTACCAATGGCTGGGGGGTCCGCGCTGTCGCCGTCTACGCGGCAGCCCAGCTGAGCGGTAGCTGCAAGCCCACCGCCACCAATCCGGTTGCCTACTACGCCACGCACGGAACCGCTGGCGGGAATAATGGGGATGGGGTGCTGCCCTACAGTGGGGGGGTGACGCTAACCCAAAACATGGCCACTGCCGATGGCTGCACCTGGCAGACTCCTACCATGGTCACGAGTGGGACTCACGTCTGCACGAAGATGGCGGGCTGCAAGACAGGGTATCCGGTGGAGTTTTGCTCCTTCAACGGCGGCCACACCGCGTACCCGGACAACGGCCAGCCGCAGAGTAGCTGGGGTCCTCAAGAAGCCTGGACGTTCCTCAGCCAGTTCTGAACCTCGGGCTCGCCGAGATCGCAACGAACCACGAAGGCAACCGCGACTGCTCGCGACGTGAGTCTGGTGCGGGGCGATCCTCTTGCTATCGGTGTCGTGGATGCCTGCAAACTCGCACTGTCCGCCAGGCCGCCGACCTCGGGCGGTTCACTCCCAAGGACGTGTTGGAAGGATGAGCGCGAAGCATCGAAGCACATGATCCAGACCGAAGTCGGAACAGGTTCTCGTGATGTCATGGCCGTCCGTCTGTCCGTAGCTGCCAGTGCTTGATGGCACCAGTGTCCTTCTGACGATTTGCACAGTGCCCGCAACCAATAACGATTGCATAGCCGCCAAACTGCCGTGCAGGCGGCCCCGTCCAATTCGGGTTTGCGGGAATGCGAGAATCCGTCCCCGGCTCCGCTCGACTCCCGGCTATTCCCAGGGTCAACTAGAAGTGGACGAAAAGCAGCCCGCTACCCGGAGTGTTGGTGCTGCGACCTTGACCCTTGACAAAGTGGCACGTCGCTTCTGCGAGCGACGTCTGCCCGCGATGCGAGTTTGGCGCGGGGCTGCCGGTGCAGTGGATGCCTGCAAAGTGGCACGGTCCGCCAAGCCTCTGGCCTCGGGCGGTTCACTCACAAGTACGTGTTGGAAGGACGAACACGAAGCGTCAAGGCGCATGATCTAGGCAACGAACCGTGAGATGCATCCCTCCGGGGCTACCGAACTCCACGGGCGACCGCCCCAACTAAGGCGCGGCGGTCTGGTTACCCGCTCTCCACGTCCGCCCGTCAGTGGCATGCTATGGTGTTGCCCGTGCTCGCATTCTGACCGGCGGCTGAGCAGCCATAAGTCGGATCATTAGAGCAGAAATTTGTATACACCAGGTAGGTGTACCCGGCACCGCACCCAAACCCGCTGAAATTGTACTCATAACTCACGCAACTATCGTAATTGCAGAACCCCCCGGGTGAGCACATGGCCGCGGGGCAGTTCCCAACCGGGGCGTTGCACTCGGTTGCCTGCCCGCTGCAGTCGTAGTCGAATGATGAGCAGCTGTTCAGGCTCGTGGAACAGTAATTGGACCCCAAATAGGTGTGGGAGTCCTTGTCGCAGCAGTCGTCGCTATTTGAGACATATCCTGTCGGTTGTGTGCAAGCTTGGGTGCTGCTTGTGGGATCGCCGTGGCCGTCGCCATCGAAGTCGCGATACCACGTCGACTTCGACGCCTGACACGTCGTACTGTTCACGCAACACCCGGAACACGAGCTCGTGGTGCAAGAACAGGTTCCCGCGCCCGAACATCCCAGTCCGGCCCCGCAGCCTACAGCACCACCCCACGTGTAGCCGGATCCACAAGTTTGATATTGTGTGGTGCTCGAACATTGCTTCGCACCGGGACTGCACTCTCCGGCACATAGTCCTGTGCCGCTGTCGCAGGTGTACGTGCACGGAGTCCCTGAGTTCCAGGTTCCGGTCGAATCGCATGTCTGCGACGTGTTGCTGGAGCACCGGGTATGAGTGGGAACGCAGCTGCCCGAGCACGTGCCCCCACTGCACACGTACGGACACACTGTGCCTGACGTTGGCCACTTCCCCGTCGAGTCGCAGGTCAGGGCGGTGTTGCCACTACAAGATTTTTCGACGGTCGGATTGCAAACGGCGCCGCACTGTCCCGGGGTGATGGTCCCATTGTCCCAAGTTCCTTGGACGTTACACGTTTGCGGAGTGGTCCCAGAGCAGTTTGTGGAGGTCGGTGAGCAGACACCCGTGCATGCTCCATTCACGCATGCCTGGTTCGCGCACATGACGGGTGTCCCCCATGTTCCAGAAGAGCTGCAGGTCTGAACACCGTTGCCCGAGCACATCGTCTTGCCAGTAATGCAGCCCCCAGCATCGCCAGGAGGACCATCCGCAACGCTGCCACCAGCCCCGCCAAGGGCCCCATCGAGTTGGCGCCCGCCGGCCCCGCCAAGAGGAGCATCAGCGACACTGCCACCAGCCCCGCCAAGAAAAACATCGGCGGCGACGCCACCACCAGCCCCGCCAAGAGGGCCATCGGCGACGCCACCACCAGCCCCGCCAAGAGGGCCATCGGCGACGCCACCACCAGCCCCGCCAAGAGGACCATCGGCGGCGCCCCCACCGGCCCCGCCCTTCGATTGCGTTCCGTCAACGCCAATTGGGCCGTCCAGCCCGGACGAAGGCAGATCCGCGTTGCCGCCATCCACGGGCGTCTGCCCGGCATGACAACGTCCATTAGCACAGTAGAAGTTGCCGCTTGGACAGCCGCTGTTGTTGATACAATGAAGCTTTGATACGTCCAAGGTGCGAAAGCACGCCGCGCTGCTCACAGAGAGCAGGGCAACGGCGAAGAGCGCTCCGGTTCGGAGGTGGCCTGGCCTGACCAATCGGGCGTTCATCAGAATCCTCCTGTCAACAATGCGCCTGCCTGACCCGGGCCAAGGGCCGGCAGGAGAGCGACGCTAGTCGACGAGCTTGCCCCTGATCTGAGACCGATACCGAACAGGACAGCTCCCGTTGCCACGCAAGCGGCTCCGAGTCCGTAGCCCACCCACGAAAGTGTCTCATAGGTGTCGCGGTCATTCAACTTGGCGGGCGAATACCCGTTGCTCGTGGTCTCGATTTCGTTGACCATGCTGTTTGCCTTCACATTCAAGACAATGGCGGCAACCACGGCCGCCACGCCGACCGAAGCGGTGACGATTCCGGCGGTTCGCAAGCCTGCATTGCCGTGCGTAGCTGGAGGCTGGGACTCCAGCGGTGGCTGGATCACGATTGGCCTCGACGGCTCTGGTGATGGCGTGGGTTCCGGCGCCCGAACTAGTGGGGGCGATGGAGGGATGGATGGCTGCGGGGGCGTAGTCGCGGACGAGGCGCCGCGCTCCAGGGCAAGGTTCTCTCTGCAAGAAGCGATGTGCTTCTTGGCCGCTTCCCTGTCCTCTCGCCTCAAGACGGCGCCAGGAGTGACCAGGTATTCCTCGAAGCGCGCGATCGCGTCTTCGTACTTTCGGTTCTGCTCGAGGCACCGCCCCTGGTTGAAGATGTAAGTGGGGTCCTTGGTGTCGAGGAACAGGTCCGCGAGGATGGATACCCCCTTGGTGGCGTCGCCTGTAAGGCAGGCTTTTCGCGCTGCCCGCTCCTGCGCCTGGCGGCTGGCGGCGAACGCCGGCTTGACTGGTAGCAGGACAGAAAGGGCGAGCGCGGCCACGGCTATAGATAGGCGTCTTGTGCGATAGCTCATAGCGGCGAATTCTGGTGCGAGACGCCCGTTTCTGGCAAGGGAATTGCGATCTGCCTCAAGGAGGCGCTCTCATCGTCAAGGTGCAGTTCAGGGACTGCGCATGTGCCTGTTTCCAGCAAAGGCCGGCGTGGCCGTCAGGAGCTGAAGGGCGACAGCGGGCCCAGAATTCCGCACGAATTTCTTATTGAGTCTACCGAGTTGACCCGTAGAGGCAAATTGTGAGGTCAAACGACCTGCTCGGCAAGAGCATAACGCACCGATCGAACATGATGCTTGAGATTGTCCCCTAACGTGCAGATGCGGCGAGCCATTTCCCGAGGAGTCGAGCTATTTTCCGAGGGAGTGACATCCGGTGAGGAGGGATTGTCATTGCGATGGGTCATTGCGAGGATGCAAGAAGTCATTGCGAGGAAGTGCGAGGAGAGGAAGTGCGAGGAGAAGATTGGTAGACGGATTGGTCGCCGTAGTCCCACGTATTACTTGAAGTGCACGGTCGCGAAGATTTTTATGCTACTTTCGTGCTTACTTCAACGAGCCATCTTTGGCGCGATCTGTAACTGACCCAGCGGGAGCATTTTTTCCACGGAGGCAAGCAGGCGATGACCCCATTCTGTTCCAACACGTACTCTCCGATGGTAACGGGCAAGAACCACCGCCCGCGCTCAAGGCGCGTCCTGGCGGTCGTTGCGACGGGGCTCGCGCTTCTGATTTCCGCGGGGGGCGGGGCCAAGGCAGCCACCATCACCGTGGACGCGTCAAAGCAGACCACGGGGAATCCGCACTTCTGGTCGTCCACCTTCGGTACCGGCAAGGCCAAGCTGGCTTTACGGGCGGATTGGCAGACGCACGTCAAGATCGGCAACCGCGAGCTGGGCGCGCAGCGGGTCCGCGGTCACGGTCTTTTCAACTCAGGCGAGATGGACCTCTACAAAGCCGCCGGATCCTACGACTGGACGAATCTCGACACGTACCTGTCGGCCATCACCCTGGCGAACATGCGCCCCCTCATCGAGACCGACTTCATGCCCACGGCTCTCGCGAGTTCGTCGAGCGATGCCATGCACAGCCCGCCCAAGGACTACAACGCCTGGAAGGGTTTCATCTCGGCGCTTGTCCAGCACTGCGTGGACAAGTACGGCGCGGCCGACGTGGGAACCTGGTACTGGGAGATTTGGAACGAGCCAGACTACCCTGGATTCTGGACGGGGTCCTCGGACATGTCGACGTACTACACGCTCTACGACAATACGGTCGCCGCCATCACCTCCGTGCTGCCCAACGCGCTGGTCGGGGGACCGGCGACGACCCAGTCCGGCCCGGTTTCCGCTTTCCTGGCTCACTGCAAGAGCGCAGGAACGCGCGTGACCTTTGTCTCGTCCCACAATTACCCCGGCGGCTCGAACACCGGAACAAGTGCAGACGCCGCCGCGCTCGTCAGCGACAACAACAGTCGAGTCAGCGCGATTACCGGCAACGGCTATACCACCTCTGCCGTGAAGTCGTTCAACACCGAATGGAATTCGTCGTATTCCGGCCAGGGAGGCAACACCGGCGACGCAGTCACGAGCATGGACAACCACTGGAATGTCGGGTTCATCCTCAAGGCCGCCAAGTTGCTTTCCGACAAGGACTCGGGCGACACGCCGCCGCTCGATGTGTTTTCGTACTGGGTGCTGACGGACGTCTTCGACGAGGACGGCGGTACCGATGGGATACACATGACATCGGTGAACAGCGGCAACACACCCTTTGGCACGGTGTTCGGTCTCATGACCTACCAGGGCATGCGGAAGGCCGCCTTCAATGCCTTCAAGCTGCTCAACTACACCGGCCCGAAGCGCCTGCAGTCCAGCGGCGGGACGGGCAGTGACGGGATCGATGCCATGGCCACCAGCTCCGATTCCGGCGATTCGCTCCAAATCCTAGTCTACAACTACTACAAGACCCTCAACACCGCCAGCGGCTCGGGGGACAGCGTGACCGTCAACGTCAGTAACCTGCCCTCCGCGCTGGCGAACCAGAAGGTCTACGTCACCCAGTTCCTGGTGGACGAGACCCACAGCAATCCCTACAGCGTCTGGTCCAGTCAGGGCAAGCCCGGAAACCCGAGCGAGACGCAGTGGGAAGCCATGCACGCGGCGCAGCACCTGGCGCTCTATCCCAGTACTAAAGTGGGTGACACGCAGACCGTCACCACATCGTTCAGCACGACGTTCACGCTAAATAGGCAAGCGGGAACGCTGATCATCGTCAGCGCCAAGCGGCCGCTGACCGGCCGCAACGCCCTCGTGGAGATCGAGGGTGAGGACTTCGACGGCCAGTCAAGCGCGACCAAGGAAACCAGTGGTGACAGCACCACCCTCGGCCAATCGATATCGCTTGCCAGCGGCGGCTGGGTCTACTTCGAAAACGTCGATTACACCGACGACGGCGTGAGCAGCGTGCAGCTGCGCGTGAAGTCCGGAGCTGATACGACCCTCGAATTGCACCAGGACACTCAGACTGGCACCCTGCTGGGTAGCTGCAAGGTAAGCTCCACTTCCAACGCGTGGGCCACTCAGGACTGCACGCTCAGCCAGACGGTGACCGGCGTGTCCAAGTTGTACGTGGTTGCCGCCGGCGCGATCCACCTCAACTATTTGAAGTTCCAAGCGGGAAGCAACCCGCCGGGGAGCGGTGGCGCCGGTGCGGGTGGAACGAGCGGTGGCGCTGGTGGCAGCGCCGCCGGAGGCTCGGGTGGCAGCGCAGTCGGCGGCGTGGGCGGGAGCGTGGTAGGTGGTTCGGGCGGCAGTGCGCCTGGCGGTTCTGGTGGCAGCGCCAACGGCGGCTCAGGTGGCAGCGCGAAGGGTGGGGCGGGCGGCAGTGCAAGCGGTGGCGGGGCTGGCAACGCGGCCGGCGGAGCGGCCGGAAGCGCCAATGGCGGCACAGGCGGGAGCGCGGCCGGTGGCGCAGGTGGCAGTGCGAGCGGCGGCGCGGCTGGCAACGGAAACGGCGGTTCGGGCGGCAGCGGAAATGCCGGCGAAGGTGGCAACGGAAACACCAGCTCCGGCAACGGCGGCAGTTCCGGTTCAGGCGGATCTTCGTCCACGGGCGGCGGGGGATCGTCCGGCTGCTCTTGCCGCATCGGCAACAATGGCGATCGGCCGTCCGGAACCCTGCTGATTGTTGGGCTTGCCGCGGCGCTGTTCGGCCTTCGTAGGCAAAGGGCTCGACGTTCCCGGTTAGGAGGACGTTCGTCCCGGTAGCCGTTGCACTATTCGCTGCGGCTCGTTCCAGGGGGAGGAGCCGCTCTAGCGGGCAGCAGGATTGCTTTTCTTTGGACTAGTTTTTGGAGGATCCGTCACTGTTAGATATGCCTTGAACTCAAGGCGTCTGTCTATAATGCGCCGAGACTAACGAATTTCGAGACAAGCAAGGAGGTTGGTAATGCATTGTCGATCGAGTCTGGTTCTTAGCGTTGCGACGGGATTTCTCGCTGTATCCTCGTTTGCCTGCTCGCCATCGGGAGGGGTGACCCAGGCGGGAAGCGGAGGAAGCACGGTTTCGAGCAGCGGTGGCCAACCTGACACGGGCGGCGCGTCGGAAAGCGGCGGCCAGGTCGGCAACGGCGGCGCGACTGGAACCGGCGGCATGACGGTGGGAAGCGGTGGCGCGACGGAGAGCGGTGGCAAGACCGGCTCCGGCGGGGCAACCAGTGCGGGCGGCACCACCGGGGGCGGCGGTACGACCGGGATGGGCGGCACCACGAGCAATGGCGGAGCGGTGAGCGACGCCGGCAGACGGGACGGTGGCGGCACGCGGGATTCCGGGCCAGCCGCCACAGGCGGGGGACCTGGAACCGGCGGCTCGACCAGCGCGGGCGGAGCCTCTGGCGCCGGCGGCTCGACTGTGACCCCTGGTACGGTCAAGAAGTTCTTCGGCAACATCGATACCAGCGGCTCCATCCGGACGGATTTCAAGACGATGTGGGATCAGTTCAGCCCGGAGAACGCCGGCAAATGGGGCTCGGTGCAGGGGAGCTCGCAAAGCAGCTTCAATTGGAACTCGCTCGACGCCATGTACAAGTACTGCACCGACAACAATATCGTCTTCAAGCAGCACAACTTCATCTGGGGTTCGCAGCAGCCGAGCTGGGTGAACAACAGCAATGGGCAGGCCGCCGTCCAGAACTGGATGACCCAGTTCTGCCAGCGCTACCCCAATACCGCCGTCATCGATGTCGTGAACGAGCCGCTGCACACCACGCCGGCCTACAGAGACGGCATTGGCGGCGCCGGCAGCAGCGGCTGGGATTGGATCGCCAATGCTCTCAAGTGGGCGCGCGAAGCGTGTCCGAACGCGGTCCTGCTGGTGAACGAATACAACACCATCGAGTACTCGAGCGAAAACGGCAGGATCATCTCGCTGGTGAACGCCGTCAAGAAGGCTGGCGGGCCCATCGACGCGGTTGGCTGCCAAGGCCACGACGTGGCCAAGGTCTCTGTGAGCACGATTACGAACTACGCCAATAGTATCATCAGCCAAACGGGTTTGCCCATTTACATTACGGAAATGGACATCGGGATAGCCGACGACACCCAGCAGGCCACGATCATGAAGGATGTCGTGACGCCGCTGTGGAGCAACGACAACGTGAAAGGCTTCACCTACTGGGGCTACATCGTCGGCCGGACGTGGAGAAGCAACACCGGGCTCATGACGGACAGCGGCACGAAGCGCGCTGCGTTGACCTGGCTGATGAGCTTCCTCGGCCGCTGAGCTTCTCCGACCTACACCGCCGCTACGAGAGCCTCGCTGCCTGCGCGGCTTGGGATCTTGGCGATGGACTGGCACCGCCGGCGCGGACGGTGGCGGCGACGGCGTACTTGCGAACCACAGGGATTGCTTTGCAGCGCAGGTGCTTGCGGCCCATACTATTGCTGCAATCACCCTTACCAGCGAATTGAAATACCACAGAGTCCCAGATCGGGTTCCTTCGCCTGCCCCTCACACGCACGGGCGTGGGTTGAGTGCGGTGTTCCGCCCTTTGATGCAACGTCGACTTATAGGCACGAGGCGACGGTCTGCGCGGCGTGCCGTTGCGGTGTGGATGTCTCTGGCGAGCAGCTACGCATCGGCCAATGTCCTCGAAATAGGTGTGAACGCTGGCGCCAAGCTGAACGGAATGGGAGGCGCGGGCTCGGCGCACGTGGGCGGGGGTACCGCCGCCGTGGTCAATCCGGCGGGAATGATGGAAACGCGGCAACTGGACGCCAATGTGTCGTTCGTGGGCCTGTACGGCAGGAGCCAAGCGCCAGCCAACGGCCCAGACACTGTCGTGCGCGCGACCTCGTTCATCCCTTTGCCCATGATAACCGCCGCGTATCGCGTGGCCGATCGAGTTTCCGCGGGTCTGTTCTTCTACACGCCCTCGGGCGCGGGGGGCACGTTCGAGGGCGTGAACTACGGTGTTCCAGGCCTTCCACCCCGTCCCTTCGGCCTCGCGATGTACGACGTCGAGGCTGGACCCGCGCTGGCCTTCCGCTTGCCCTGGCGGATCGATTTCGGGGTCGCGTACCGCGTGACCTGGATCCGGGGCAGCCTCAAGGGCTACGATCCGTCGTCTCTGGCGGGCGGCAGCCCCGCGTACGCCGAAACCAGCATGAGCGGCACCGACTTCACCGGTTTCAAGGTGGGCGTGCAGGCGAATCCAGTGGGACGGCTCAAGCTGGGCCTTGCATACCGCACACCCATCACGGTCGACCTGGCGGGAAAGACCAGGGTGATGGACGGAGCCACCGGGACGACTCTATCCGAGATGGACGTCACCGCGCGGGTGAGAAACGTAGACAAGCTGCTCGCGGGTGCGACCTACGAATGGATTGCGGGCGTACTCCTCACCTCGCTCGACTACGAGCGGCAGTTCTATAGCCGGTCCCGCGATATCGTCGTGGCTTCGGACGCCGGGAGCGTGAGTAATCCCCAGCACTTCCGGGACGGCAACATCGTTCGCCTGGGCGGAGAGTTTCGGGCGAGGCCGGGCCTGCCGCTCAGATTGGGCGTCGGCGTGTTCGACGACTTCCGCGAAAGCGCCTACGTGAACGCTGCCACTGGCGGGGCACCCGCGCCCACGTACCTGGTGAGCGCCGGTGCTGGCATCGCAATCACGCGCGCCCTCGATGTGGACTTCTCGTACACGTTGATGCTGAACAGTGGGACCCTGGAGGCTGCTGGTCTGGCCTCGACGGGAACCGCCGGCAAGTACAGCGCCACCACGCAGGCATTCGCGCTGAACCTGGGCTGTCACCGCTAGTTCGGCTCGGAGACCGCGCGGGGAAAACGGGCGCGCGTGGTTGGAATGGGTGGGACGAAACCTGATACCGGGCGTGTGCTACTGCCCATAGACGGAGACGATGTTGGCTTGCACGGCGTCGTCGGCCGCATCCGACGAGTAGTGGGCGGTCATGACCCCTTCGAAGAAGTTCCCTTGAGCGGAGTTGCTGTTGTCGCCGCCAGTCCCCAGGCCGATGGCACCCTCCTTCTTCATGGGATTGTACCTTGCGCTGGGGCGCTGTCCGTCGAACGGCGTTGTCAGGCCGCCGGACTGCGCATTACCCTCTTTGATGGTCCAGTGGTTCCTACCGGCCGTGTCGCCCTTCACCACGCCTGTAACGTATTTCCAATCCGCGGATATCGACCCGTTTGCGTTGTAGGGGGTCGAATCTCCTGCCCAGAGGCCGTTTTCAAGGTCCCCCATGACCCACGGACCGTCGCCACCCCCCTTGTTCCAGATGGTGCAATTTCCAAAATAAACTGCCTCCATCGAGCCCTCGCCGTTGTCCCTACTGTTGGTCTCCATGTTCCCGTAGTCGAAGCAGCACCCCGAGTTGTAGTAGGTGGTGTCTGCAATCATGTACTCCGTCTCCGCGCTATCACCGGTTGCGGTGCCGCTGGGCGCGTTGTTCCGATAGCCAACCCCAGGCGCGATGTGGACGCCGTAGAACGTGCGGCCACCGATGGTGATCGGGGCAGATTTCGCGTTTGCTTCGTAGTCGGGCGTCGTCTTTTGACCGCCCGCGGGCGCAAAGGTGAGATGGTTGCCCTTTCCGGACTGGTCATAAATTATCGAGATGGTGCACGCGCCAGTGCCGCAGGCCGTGTCCTGGGCGGCCGAGTCGGCGAAGCCATCGTCGCCAGCATCGATTTCCGTGGTGGTCCCCCCAGTGCCGCTCTTCGAGCCCCCTATCCTGAGCTGGTAGAGGTGCCCGTTGTACGTGCTCAAGAGACGCCGAACCGTGCTGTGGGCCGCTACACAGGGGCCGCCGTCATCTGCGTAGATATCGCAAGGCGGTTTGGTGGGGTCAAACGTCATGGTTGTGCCACCGGAGCCCGTAGCGCCGCCTGAGTCAGTAGTACCACTCGATCCGCCGCTATTTCCGCCCGCGCCACCGGCCTGGTCGCCGCCCGAGCCGCTGCCCTTGTCGCCGCCCGAGCCACCCGCACTTGATTTGACTTGGCAGCCCCAAGAGCAAATGCCGAGGATTGCGACCAGCAAAAGCTCATTCAAAAGACTTCTTGTTCTCATCGAGGCACACCTCCATACGTGCGGATAGACAAACTTTGCCTACATATCTTGCCCTGCGCACCGGAATCTTGTCACGGCAATTCCTCGGGATAGACGGGAATGTCAGATCGGGGCCGGCGGGATCGACGATTCTGGCTTGCTCTTCCACGCGACGTGCGACGATGGTGCCCAGGCCTGGATGCCGTGAGCAGAGCTCGCCGACTTCCCACGCGATTGCAACCTCGTGGTAATCGGTGTTTTGGGGGTTGACGGAAGGCCCTGGCGATGGTACATGAGTGAGACCGTGTACGTACACGGAGCATGGAAACAACACGCGCGACCGTCAAGGGAATCGCCCGCCTTGCGGGCGTTTCCATCGGGACCGTAGATCGAGTGCTGCACGGTAGAGGCGGAGTCTCGTCCGATACCAAGGCGAAGGTCGACGCGATCATCGCCACCTTGGGCTACGAGCCCAATATCCTAGCCCGACAACTCGCTCGCAACCGAGTCTACACCTTCCGCGCAGTGCTCCCTCGTGCCGACCAGGACTCGGGCTATTGGTCCCTCTGCCTCGCCGGCATCCGCCGCGCCGAGCGTGACCTGGCACCCTACGGGACGAGGCTGAGGGTGGACGAATTCGATCGCTACGACCGTGCCTCGTACGGCGCCCTGCTCAAGGACATCGTCGCCGAGCCCTGCGATGGTCTCCTCATAGCCCCGGTGCTGTCGGACGATCTCGTGCCGGCTTTGGGCAGCCTGAACGGCGGCGCCAGCGGGGGCGGCGCGGGCGGCCTCGTGCCCTACGTGTTCTTCGACTGCGATGCCCAGGGCGCGAGTCCCGTGGCGGCCATCGGTCAAGACGCCCTCCGAGCGGGCTACCTCGCCGGCCGCATGATGTCCTTGCTCGCGCAGGGGCAGGGGCCCCTCGTCGCGGTGAGCGCCCACGCCGGAGACCGGCACATCAGCCTTCGCATCGAGGGCTTCGAGGCTTTCTTCCGCGATGAGGTGTCGGGGACCGGATCGCGCAGGGTCATGGTGACGGAATGTCCGGAGCTCGAGAGCGCCGAGGACTGCGATCGCGCCCTGGGCGAAATCTTCCGCTCTAATCCCGACGTCTCGGGGGTCCTGGTCGCCAATTCCTCGGGCCATGTCGCGGGCGAGTGGCTGGCCGCCCGAGGCGCCAAGGGAAGCTGCGCCGTCGTCTCCTGGGACCTGGTGCCGGCCAACGCCCGGGCACTGCGCGAGGGCAAGATCGATTGCGTGGTCTCCCAGCGACCCGCCGAGCAGGCGCGCGAGGGGCTCGAAAGGCTTTTCAAGGCGGTCGTCCGCGGCGAGGTGGACGGCTCGCCCGCGACCATTCCCCTCGAAGTGTATTTCAAGGAGAACATCCCAGACAAGGAGTCAGCATGAGCGTGAAGAAGGGACAAGACTACGTCCTCGGCATCGATTTCGGCACCGATTCGGTACGGGTCCTCGTCGTGGACGCGGCCGACGGGTCGAGCGCGGGCACGGCGGTGAGCGCGTACAAGCGCTGGGCCAAGGGGGAATTCTGCGACCCCAGGTCCAACCGCTTCCGCCAGCATCCTCTCGACTACGTCGAGGGCATCGAGGACGCCACCAAGCGGGCCCTCGCCGAGGCGGGCGCCGCAGTCTCCGCCAAGGTGCGGGGTATCACCATCGACACGACGGGCTCCACCCCCTGCCTCGCCGACGAGACGGGCTCGCCGCTCGCGCTCAAGCCCGAGCTCGCATCGGAGCCCGACGCCATGTTCGTCCTGTGGAAGGACCACACCGCCGTCGCCCAGGCCGAGCGGATCAACGATCTCGCCCGCGGCTGGGGTGGCGAGGACTTCACCAAGTACGAGGGGGGCATCTATTCTTCCGAGTGGTTCTGGGCCAAAGTGCTCAAGCTGGTCGAGAACAAGACCAAAGCCATTGCCGCCGCCCGCACGGTGGTGGAGCACTGCGATTGGATGCCCGCCCTCCTCACCGGCACGAAGGACCTGGGAAAGTACAAGCGCAGCCGCTGCGCCGCCGGCCACAAGGCCATGTGGCACGCCTCGTGGGGCGGGTATCCCCCTGCTGCCTTTCTCGACAAGCTCGGCCCAGGGCTGTCAGCGCTTGCTGCCTCCCTCGGCACGGAGACCTACACGGCCGAGACGCCCTTCGGGAAGCTCAGCCCGGAATGGGCCAAGCGGCTTGGCCTATCGACCGAGGTGGTCGTGTCGGTCGGCGCCTTCGACGCGCACATCGGAGCGGTGGGCGGCGACGTGGCGCCCGGCACGCTGCTCAAGATCATGGGCACGAGCACCTGCGACATCATGATCGGGCCCAAGCCCTCGGGCGCGGAGAAGCTCGTGCGCGGCATCTGCGGTCAGGTCGACGGCTCGGTCGTCGAGGGCATGATCGGCTACGAGGCGGGGCAGTCGGCCTTCGGCGATGTCTTCGCCTGGTTTCGCAAGATCCTCGCTTGGCCGGCCCGCGCTCTCCCCGGCCTCGGCGATCCGCAGGCCATCGAGGACAAGCTCCTCCCCGCCCTCGAGGCCGAGGCCGCCAAGATCGACCCGGCCGAGTCGGGCCTCGTGGCCCTCGACTGGCACAACGGCCGCCGCACTCCCGACGCCGACCAGGCCCTCACCGGCGCGCTCGCCGGGATCAGCCTCGGCACCGACGCGCCCGCGGTCTACCGCGCCCTGATCGAGTCAGCCGCCTTCGGCTCGCGCGCGATCATCGAGCGCCTGCGCTCCGAGGGCGTGAAGGTCGAGCGCGTGGCCGCGATCGGCGGCGTCGCTCGCAAGAGCCCGCTCGTGATGCAGATCTGCGCCGACGTCTTCGGTATGGATATTTCGGTCTCGGCCAACGACCAGTCCGTCGCGCTCGGCGGCGCCATGTTTGCCGCGGCGGCGGCCGGGCTCTATCCCGACGCCCTTTCGGCCCAGGCCGCCATGCGTGCCCCCGTGGAGCATGTCTACAAGCCCGATCCGGCGCGTCGCGCCGCTTACGACAAGATTTATGTGAAATACAAGGCCCTCGGGGCTTTCGCCGAAAAGGAGATGCGCAAATGATCGACCTCAAAAAGTACGAGTTCTATTTCGTGACCGGCAGCCAGGACCTCTATGGCGCCGAGACCCTCAAGAAAGTCGACGAACACTCGAAGGCCATGGTCCAGGCCCTCGACCAGAAACTTCCCTGCAAGCTCATATGGAAGAGCGTGGTCAAGGGGCCGGACGCCATCCTCGCCCTCGTCCGCGAGGCCAACGCCAATCCGAATTGCGCGGGCATCATCACGTGGATGCACACCTTCAGCCCCTCGAAGATGTGGATCGCCGGCCTCATCGAGCTGAGGAAGCCGCTGTGCCATCTGCACACCCAATTCAACCGCGACATCCCCTGGGATTCCATCGACATGGACTTCATGAATCTCAACCAGTCGGCCCACGGCGACCGGGAGCACGGCTTCATCGGCGCGCGCTTGCGCCTGCCGCGCAAGGTCGTGGTAGGCCACTGGGAGACGACCGCCGTCCTCGAGAAGCTTTCCGGTTGGACCCGCACGGCGGCCGCCTTCGCCGACGGGCGCAGCCTCAAGGTCGCCCGCTTCGGCGACAACATGCGCGAGGTGGCGGTCACCGAGGGCGACAAGGTCGAAGCCCAGATCAAGCTGGGCTGGTCCATCAATGGCTACGGCGTGGGCGACCTCGTCAAGGTCGTGAAGGAAGTCTCCGACGCCGAGGTAGACAAGCTCGTCAAGGCCTACGCCAGCGAGTACGAGATCGCTGCCGATGCCAAGTCGGGCGCGGGCTTCGAGAGGGTGAAGGTGCAAGCCCGCATCGAGATCGGCCTCAAGTCCTTCCTCGAGGCCGGGAACTTCGGCGCCTACACGGACACCTTCGAGGATCTCCACGGCCTGTCCCAACTGCCGGGCCTCGCCACGCAGCGTATGATGGCCGCCGGCTATGGCTTCGGCGCCGAGGGCGACTGGAAGACCTCGGCCATGGTGCGGGCCATGAAGGTCATGGCCACCGGGCTCGGAGGCGCATCCTTCCTCGAGGACTACACCTACAATTTCGACCCGGCCGCCCCGGCGGTCCTGGGCTCGCACATGCTCGAGATCTGTCCCTCCATCGCGAAGGGCAAGCCGAGGCTCGAGGTCCATCCGCTCGGTATAGGCGGCAAGGACGATCCCGCGCGGCTCGTCTTCGCCGGTGATGCCGGTCCCGCCCTCAACGCGACCCTGGTCGACATGGGCGGCCGCATGCGGTTGATTGTCAACGAGGTCGACGCTATCGAGGCCAAGGCCATGCCCAAGCTGCCCGTGGCTCGCGTGCTCCTCAAGCCCAGGCCCGACCTCGAGCGCGCCGCGGAGTGCTGGATCATCGCCGGTGGCGCCCACCACACCGCCTACTCGCGCGTGGTCAAGACCGACTGGATGCGCGATTGGGCCGAGATGGCCGGCATCGAATGCCTCGTCATCGACGCCAAGACCGACCCCGAGCAGCTCCGCAAGGAGATCCGCTGGAACGAGATCGGCTACAGGCTCGGGCTTTGATAGAGGCACTGGAAGGCCCCGGCGGCGACCGGGGCCTTGCGGAATACGGAATGCGGGCCTACCAGAAGTAGATATAGAAGGCGATGACGCAGCCGACGATGACGGCTGAGTGGAAGATGTCCCAACCGTTCCAGCTCGCGCGGGTTGCGGCCTTTTCCTCTGCCGTAGCGCCGTAATAGGTGTAGCGCACGGTCTCGGGCGGGGGCGCCTTGGTGAAGGCGCTGATGACGAAGACCAGGAGGAGACTGAGGACCAGAAGCCCTTCGGCGAAGTAGAGGTAATGGAAGTCCTGCAGCGTGAAGAGGATTCCCCACTTCTCTTTGATGGCGGCGATTTTGTCGGCGTGCTCGGCGGCCGTGATGGCATTGGTCTTGAGGAGAGCGCCCAGCTCGTTGATTGGGCGGGTGATAATCAGGTCAAGAGCGAGACGGAAGAAACCGCCGAGGGCGCCTACCAAGAAGGCCCAGAAAGCGGCTGTCGCGGTGGCGCGCTTCCAGAAGATACCCAGGACGAAGAGCACAGCGATGGCCGGGGACAAATAGCCCTGAACGCTCTGGAGGTATTCGTAGAGGTTTCGGCCCAGGCTCTTCATCACGAGCACCCAGAGGATACCCACGATGACGATGCCTGCCGTGGCCAGGCGTCCCACGTAGACTTGGGTCCGTCCCGTCGAGTTGGGTCGCCACTTTTGATAGAAGTCCATGGTGACCAGGGTGGCCGAGGCGTTGTACTTGGAGGCCAGGGAAGCCATGAGGGCCGTCAGCATTCCGCAGGCCACGATGCCGCGGATGCCATGGGGGAGAATGTTGGCCACGAGGCTGGTGTAGGCTTGGTCCCCGTTGGTCTGGAGCTGGGCGGTCTTCGTCAGTGCGTAGGCGACCATACCCGGCACGAGGAAGATGAAGACCGGCGTGAGCTTGAGGTAACCGGCCAGGATGCTGCCGCGGCGACTTTCTTGCTGGTTCTTTCCGGCCAGGACGCGCTGGACGATGTATTGGTCGGTGCACCAGTACCAAAAGCCGATGATGGCGGAACCCGGAAGCACGGCCAGCCAGGGCCAGTCCTTGTCGCTGTTGGGGCGGATGAGGTGAACGTTGTCGCCCACGGCCCTGATCATGTGTTGCCAACCGGTGACGAGACTGCCGCTGCCCAGCTTGTGAAGGCCGATGTAAAGAATGCAGATGGATCCGAAGAGGAGAACCGGCGTCTGGAGAACCGCCGTGTACATGATCACCCGCAGGCCGCCCAGGGCCGTATAGATACCCGTGCCGACGGCAAGCCCCAGGGAGATGATCCAGAACATGTCCACGTTGTGGCCCAAGATCTCGATGGTTTCGCGGCCGAGGAGGACCTTGAAGACCACGTCGGCGGCGTAGAGTGTCGCGGCTATCTTCGTGAGCACCAAGCTCGCAATGGTGAGGAGGCTCAAAATGGAACGTGAACCAGGAGAGAAGCGTCTCTCCAGGTATTCCGGCATGGTGAAGACCTTGATTCGGTCGTAGATGGGCACGAAGACCCAACCGAGGATCAAGATGATCCAGCCCTGCATTTCCCAGTGGGCCATGGCCATGCCCGTCGCAAAGCCCGAGCCCGCCAGGCCCACGAGGTGCTCGGACCCGATGTTGGAAGAGTAGATCGAGCTGCCGATCTGGAGCCATCCGGCCTCGCGGCCGGACAAGAAGTAGTCGGTCCCGGACTGTGCCTTCTTCCGCATGGACGCCCATACGACGGCGACCATGCCGATCAGGAACAGGACGATGACGACCCAGTCCAGATTATTGAAGACCGAGCCCGTATTGACAGGGTTTGGTGTCATCGGATCCGATCCAAAGTCCGCAGCGTGCTCATGGGGCTGGCTCCTGTCTATCGCGTGGAGAATTCGTAAATGGTGGTCTGCGTGTAGTGCTGCCCCGGTCGGAGGACGGCGCTGGGGAAAGACGGATGGTTGGGCGCATCCGGGAACACCTGTGCTTCCAGGCACAGCGCCGTGCGATGCTTATACACCACGCCCTGCTTACCGTGGATGGTGCCATTCAGGAAATTGCCAGAATAGAACTGCAAGCCCGGCTGATCGGTGAGGATCCGCATGTCGATGCCACTGGTCGGATCGTAAAGCTCGGCCACCTTGCGCACCTTCTTGCCGGGGTTGCGCAGGACCCAGTTGTGGTCGTAGCCCTTGCCGAGCTCGAGCTGCTCGTCTTTGGCGTCGATGCGGGCACCGATCTTGGTGGGCTTGCGGAAATCCATCGGCGTGCCGGCGACGTCCGCCAGCTTGCCCGTCGGAATGAGGCCTGGGCCGACCGGCGTCGTCTTGTCGGCGTCGATGGTCAGCTCTTCGCCGAGAATCGTCTGCGTCGGGTCTCCGCTGAGATTGAAGTAGGAATGGTTGGTCGGGTTGAGGATGGTCGGTTTGTCGGTCGTCCCGCGGTAGTCGATGCGGAGGCCGTTGTTGCGAGTCAGGGTGTACGTCACGGTCAGGGTGACCTTGCCGGGATACCCTTCCTCGCCGTCCTTGCTCACGTAGGTGAGCTTCACGCCTGGGCCTTGCTTGCCCTTGACCGGCTCCCCCTTCCACAACTTCTTGTAAAAGCCGTTTGCGCCCCCGTGCAGGTGGTTCGCCCCGTCGTTCAGATCCAACTGATAGGTCTTCCCGTCGAGCGTGAACTTGCCCGCGGCGATACGGTTCCCGTAGCGACCGACGATGGCTCCGAAGAAGCTCTTGTCTTTCACGTACCCGGCGAGATCGTCGTAACCGAGAACGACGTCACGGAGCTTTCCCTGACGATCCGGAACCTTCAGCGATACGACGACGGGCCCCGTAGTTGATGATCCTCACCTCGGCGCCGGATGGGTTGGTGAGCGTGTAGAGGGTCACCTTCCCGCCGTCGTCGAGGGTACCGAACGGCGTTTCGGCGACCGATGGCTCGGCCTTCTTGCTGGACGCGGCCGATGCCGGTGCAGACGCCATCATCGGCAGGGTGAAGGCTAGGGCAAGGACGGACAGGATAGATTTCATGGCCATGACTGGGATCCTCCTCGTCGCGGCTACCACATGGTCTCGGCTTGCAGGCCGACGATGGTGCCGCTCAACTTGAACACATCTGTGTTGGGGATGGGAACGTTGTAGACGTTGCTCTTGGTATCGACGCCGGCCTGCGCCGCATTCTCGTCCCAAATCGCCCAGGTGGCGAAGAGACGGAGCTCCGGGCGCGCCCAGAAGCCCTTGCCAGCGGTGATCGCCAGGGCACCAGTGAACTTGGTGAGCTGACGGTTGCCCCCATTGGCCGCCTTGAGCCTGTCGTGACCGACCTCGCCGAGCAGCTTGGCGTGCTCGGTGAACGCGAGGCTCACGCGTGTGCCGGCGGAGATCCAATCTCCGTGGGACGGAGTCGAGTTCTCGTCACGCTGGAACACCACGTTGGCCTGCAGACCGAGCCAGTCGAAGGGCTGAATGGTCAGCACATCGAGGGCGCGGAACCGCCACTCGGTGGTTTCGAACGACAGCGAGAAATCTGGGTAATAGAATCGTGAGAGTGTTCCAAAGCCGGTGCCGCCACCCTTGCCATATTGGACGGCCGCCTTGTTGTTGCCGATGGCGACGTCTTGTACCCATTGGAAGGTCGCGCCCCACCCGCTATGAGTACTTGATTTCATGTAGGTATTGCCGGTAACGGGATCGGTCGCCTCGCTGTAATGGTTGCTCCAGTCCTTGATGTATTGGAAGCCGAGCTGCAAGTCGGCGCCCCACCAGGGCCGGATCCCACGAAGCTGAAAATCGTTTCGCAGCCCCAGGTCGATTCGGAGTGGCAAGTTCGCGGTGCCAGTTGGCTCGCCATCGACCGCAAACAGACCGTAGCTGAACGTCAGGTCACGCAGGACGTCCGGCGCAGAATCCCAGATCTTGCTCAGGGCGATGTCCTCGATCCCAGCGCCCACCCCCGAGGGGTTCCAGTAGAAGAAGTCGCTGATGTAGATGCTTTCGCGCTTGTAGTAGCGGGTACCGACCCAGGGTGTCCCTCCGTAAAGCCAAGGGATGTTCTTGAAGTCAACGTACAGATTGGGGAAGGCGACCTCCGCCCCGGTTGCGGCGGAACCCGAGTCCGACGCGGTGGCGCCGGTCGGAGTGTAGCCGGTGAACGTGTTCGGGATGTAGGCGACCGGCATGACGTGCAATCTCGCAACGACGCCATCTTCTCCGGCAAAGACCACCATTGTCGTGTCGAGCTCGGCCCACACCTCGCACTCGTTGCCAAGCCTGTACTTTGACAGCAATCCTCCAAGGTTGAGCTGGAAGCAGGTCATGCGGCCCCTTTCGTGGACGTTCGCGCCAAAGCCGCCCCGGAAATATCCGTGTACGGTAAAATCACCAACCTTGGGTTTGGCGACCGGCGTAGCAACTGGGGCGGCTGGCGCAACGGCTGTGGCGGCTGGCGCAACGACTGTGGCGGCTGGCGCAACGACCGTGGCGGCTGGCGCAGCGGGTGCAGGTTGCTCAGCCTTTGGTTCCGGCTCAGCTTTGGGTCCTTCAGTGGCTTGTTGGGCCTCGGCGTCCGTGGGTTCCTCGGCGAACGCCTGAGTCGACAACAAGCCCGTCACCAACAGTCCCGATAGCCCGGATAGCTGCAATACTCGTCGCATGGTTGGCCTTTCCTCTCGTGTGTTACAGTGGCTATAGCTTTGTATCCACGAAGCGCGAGGCGCTACTGTCCGTAGTAGGCGCTCTTCCCGTGTTTACGCTCGAAGTGCTTGCGCACCAGGTAATCCGGCAGTCGACCGGCGTGGGGGGCGAGGGTGCGCGTGATGGACGCCATCTTGGCAAGCTCCTCGAGCACGACAGCGTGGTATACCGCCTTCTCCGCCGTCTTGCCCCAGGTGAACGGGCCGTGCCCCGCCACCAGCACCATGGGAATTTCGCGTGGATCGCGCGTGCGAAAGCAATCGATGATTTGCGTCCCCGTCTCGGCTTCGTAGTCTCCGCGGACCGCATCGGCAGTCATGATGGCCGTACAAGGAACATCCTCCGCAAGGTGATCCGCATGGGTCGTACCGTAGAGCGGGATCGGCATGCAGGCCTGCGCCCAGGCCGTGGCATAGGTCGAGTGCGTGTGGACGATCCCCCCGATGCCCCCGCCGGTTTCTTGAAACGCTCTGTACAAGGCGGCGTGGGTCTTCGTGTCGGAGGAAGGTCGCAAGGTGCCCTCTACCACCTTGGCATCGAGGTCGACGACGACGATGTCAGCAGCTGTGAGACTCTCGTAAGCGACACCGCTCGGCTTGATCGCGAAAACGGCTCGCTCGGCGTCGAACGCCGAGACATTGCCGAACGTGTAAATGGCGAGGCCTCGGCGCGGGATCTCCATGTTCGCGTGCCATGCCTGCTCTTTCAGCTCGCCGTAGCTCGACGTCATCCCTACCTCCCTGAGCAGTCTGCCAGCACGGGAGTGGAACCCGTCGTATCCACGGCGATACCACGCACCAGGGCTGGTGCTGTGGAACCGGCCTGTCTGGGCGTGTCGGCGACGATGCTTCGCACCGAGTCGGTACCGAGGTCGATCCCCAATTCCCAGGCGGCGCCACGCGCGATGCTTTCCGGGTGGTATTTTTTCGCCATGAGATCTTCTCCTCCTGGCCCAGCGGCGTTCGCGCAACCGGGTCGACACTTACCCCGATTGCCCGACCTCTGGCCGTCAGGCGGTAGCACGATGTAGAAAAGCGCCCCCAAAGTCAACAGCAGAACACCATCAGGGACGCTCGGTTCCACGAACCGAATGCGCTCAAAAATGGGCTATTCGAGGGGACTATGGATCCGGGCCATCCGCTATCTCGAGAGCGCGAGGTGCCCACACATCGGGCAAGGAGTGTCGGTGGCTCCCTGCAACACCTTTGTCGCAGTTTTCTTGACAAATCGTAGTGTTGTCGAGCAATCACTAGCAAAGTAACGCATGTCCGGGCTGACGCTGCGCCGGTGAGCTCAGGCGCTGAAGCCCGCGACCGCATCGCGTTGTCCTCGATCGCCTTGTGGCCCGGCGGGTTCGCCGAGCGCCGGTCTTCAATGGGCGAGGCGCGAGATGCGAACCATCACGTTCGCATCGTTCTGGAATTCCAGCATCGTCTGCCGGCTGCGCGTGGGCCAGATGTCATACCCGGGAAACGGTTCTTTCGTGGTCAGGTCGATCCGCTGCACCAAGTAGATGTCGTAGAACAGGCCGCGGGCGAGGGCCTCGAAGATGACGGGGTCATGCCTAGCGGTCTCGAAGTCCATCGCGCCGTACTCCATGATGGTGTAAAGGCCGGGACGATCGGTGACGATGATGATGCGCTTCTGGTGGAGGCTCTCGAAGAAAGCCCAGGTGGTGGCAGCCTCTCTGGTCTGGGTAAGTTTGTTCAGCATCCGATGCTGGGAGGCGACCGGCAGGTAGAAGGCGAAGACTGCCGTGGCCAGCAGGATGGCAACCATGCGCCTCCAGCGCCTGAGCCAAAGGGTCAAGACCCAGGCGGCGGGGAACGCGAAGAAGGTATCGATGGCGATGACCAGGCGAGCGGCCGACGGCTGCTGGGCGCGTCCCCATACGTAGGTGAAGACGAGAATCGCCTGCACGAACATCCAGGCGATGACCAGGACGGCGAATCTCACCTGGGGAGCTTTCCAATCGCGCGCCAGCAGCCGGTGGTAGAGCCAGCGTAGCCATAGGATGCACCCGACCACGCCAAGGGCGATCACGATGGCCGAGTGCGACGGCTGGGAAGCGAATGGTGACAGGATGGGCTTGAAGTAGTCGCACGCGTTGTCGAAGAAGTTCCTGAAGCTGAAGACGATGGTTCCGGGTTCCTGCTCCGGCACGCTGCCGCGGAACACCGCCTGCCAGACGCGGGGTATGAGGAACGCGGGCGTGAGAGCGTAGATGAAGGCGAAGGGACGCAGGGCGCTCCAGGTGACCATCCGGAAGAGAAGCAGCAGCGCCACCACCGGGGGGATGAACAGGGCGCTCTCGTAGCGGATCTCCGCGAACATGCACAGATTCATCCACAGGATTGCCAGCCCCTCGGGCGAGGGCTCGCGAATTTCGTCGAGCAGACTCTTGATGACCAGCAGGGCGAAGAAGGCGGCAAGGAAGTCGAACCCGCCCGAACGGACCGAAAGCAGGGTGACGGGATGGGCCACGACGAGCAGGGCGGCCACGATGGCGAACGTCTCACCGCCCAGCGATTTGGCCAGCCGGTAGGACACGAGCACGAAAGCCGGCAGCACCAGCAGGTTGAACACGAAGACGTTCTTGTACGAATAGCCGAAGAGCACGTGGACCAGGCTGACCAGGAACGGGAACATCGACGGCCGAGGATCGACCGCCACCGCGATGTCCCAGTAGCTGTCGTAGTAGTACTTCCCGGAAACGGTGAAGGCAGCGGTCCTGGAAGCCCAGAAATTCTTCGATGTCCCGACCAGGCCCGCTTCGTCGGACAGAATCCGCAGGGCGGGATGGATGGCGAGCCCCGCGACGATCGTCACGCCGAGCGCGATGACCAGGCCCGGCCAGTTCTCCTTCACCCACGTGACGGCCGCCGCCCAGCGCATCTCGCGCGCGGCATAAAGGTAGGTGCCGGCCCAGCACAGCACCGTGGCCATGAGGAAGTAGTAGGCCGTGCGGACGAAGAGCGGCTCGGTGTAACTGGGCTGCGCGACGCCGATCGCGAGCAGGGCCAAGAGTGCCGTCGGCAGCAGAACCAGAGCGATCTTCGGCGGTGTCCAGACTGGCTTGTTCATGGTCGCTGCGCCGCCGTTTTGCGACTCCCCAGGAAGCTCTCTATTTCAGTCGCAGTGTCGAAATGCTTTCCGCCCTGCCGGACTGCTTTCCTGATGAACTTGGGTCTCCGCTTGGTCTCTTCGAAGATCTTGATCAGATACTCTCCAAGGATGGAAATGGCGAGCACGTTGAGGCTGCCGAAGAACAGAATGAGAACGATGATGGTGGCGATGCCATGAGGAATTTCCGGGTGGCGCAGCCTGTCGATGATTTCGTAGATGACAGCCAGAAGCGAAAGCACCGTCATCGCGGCTCCTGCGTAGCCCAGCAGTTCGATCGGTAGGAAGCTGAACGAGAAGAGGCCCTTCTTGGCCCACCAGAAGTTCTTCAGCCAGCTATGGGTCGAGCGCCCGAATGCGCGTGCGGGGCGGACATAGTCGACCCCCGTCTGCCTGAAGCCGACCCAGGTCCGAAGCCCGCGTAGGAACTGGTCGGTTTCAGGAAGAGAGAGCAGTTCGCTTACGACCTTCCTGTCCATCAGGGAGAAGTCGCCCGCGTCGAGTGGCATCGGAACATCGGAGACGCCACGGAAGATCTTGTAGAAGGCCTTGCAGGAAATCGCCAGCAACATCGATCCCGCACGTTTGCGTCGACGGCCATAGACGACGTCGTTGCCCTGGCGCCACTTCTCGTAGAGTGCGGGGATCACCTCCGGCGGATCCTGAAGATCGCCATCGAGGAGCACGACGGCGTCACCGGTGGCGAAATCCATCCCGCTCACGAACGCGCTCTGTGAGCCGAAGTTTCTCGAATGCTCGATGGCGAGCACGTGGTAGTCCTTGGCCGTCAGCTCCTGGAGCACCGAATCGGTCTCGTCCGGGCTGCCGTCGTTGACGAAGATGATTTCGTAGTCCACGGCCAAGGAAGACAGCACGGCGGTCAGCCGCTCGTGCATCAGCGGAATCGCCTGCGCATCCTTGTAGCAGGCGACAACGGCGGACAACCGTACGCGTGCGGAGCCTGCCGGCTGTGCCGGCAGCGAAGCGTCGCGGGAGGGTTTGGGAACCCTCTCAGGGTTCCCATCTCGATCATCTACTTCAGCCACGGATGACCTTCTGCAGGTGTGACCGCAACGCTTGACCAGCCAGCCCGCTCTGTTCTTGGTGCCAACGTTGGCTGCCGTCACGTCCGCTGGGATATCCGGCGGCGTGAAGGCTAGTGAAGGATCGCGGGAACACGGCATGGGTCAGAAGCAGGTGGCTGAGAGCTTCTCCCAGCCCGCAGGGACCATGGTGTTCCTCGATGGTCAAGACCGGCCGCTCCTCCCGGATGCTCGCCGTGAGGTCGGCAGGGAGGTCGCCTATGGGCAACGTCCCCACACTCCATATTTCGAGGTCGTCGAGCAACGCCTGATCGCCCATGTCGTACAGGTTGCCCACGACTGGCCCCATGCCAATGACGATACATCTTCGGCCGCGCTTGATTCTGCGCCACGGCGCGAAGGTGGAAAACTCTCCCGGAATTTCGGCGGGGGTATTCAGTCGCAAGTAGTTGGGCAGGGGATCCTCTGCCATCATGCCCACGACCTGCCCCACATCCGCCGCGGTGAGGGGCACGTAGATCCTCATGTTGGGCAGCGCGCGCAGGGCACCCACATCCTCGAGGGCGTGATGGGTCGCCCCCATGATGCCGTACCCGTAGCCGCCGCCGTGCCCGACGAGCTTGACGGGGAGTTTGTGCAGGCAGAGGTCATTGCGGATCTGTTCGTAGGGACGGAGCACCACAAAAGGGGCAGTGCTGTACACCCACGGAAGATGCCCTGCGCGTGCCAGGCCCGCGGCAAGCGACACTGCGTTCTGTTCCGCGACGCCGGCGTTGATGAAGCGTTCAGCATACGTCTTGGCGATACCCTCCAAGGCCATATAGCCGACGTCGCCGGTGATGAACACGAGATCCCTTCGCTTCTGGAAAAGCGCGAGCATGGCCTGCGCAAATTCAGCCCGCATTGCGGTAACCCCTCACCGCGGCCCCATGCGCGAGCGTCAGCTCGTCAAGAGCTTGTTCGTATTGTGCATCGTCCAGCGGCAGGTAGTGGGAATCCACCGTGTCTTGCATGAAGCGAATGCCGTGACCCTTGATGGTGTTGGCAATGATGGCTACCGGTGTGGCTACCGATGGGTTTTGGCCTCCTAGAACGCGCGCGCACTCGTCACGCGCAGCCAGCAGCGAGGCAAAATCATGTCCGTCAGCGGAGACGACGTGGAAGCCAAATGCACGCAGCTTGGCATCGAGGGGTTCGAGGGCCATCACGTCCTCGGTCCGGCCGAGTCCCTGGATACGGTTGCGGTCGATCAGCCACACGACGTTGCTCAGCCTGCGATGGGCAATGAAGAGGGCGGCTTCCCAGACGCTGCCTTCGTTGAGCTCGCCATCGGACGTGAGGCAGAAAAAGCGCCGCTCGTGCCGGTTGAGAATCGCACCGAGGGCCATGCCAGCACAAAGGGAGAGCCCATGGCCAAGACTTCCCGTGGCGAAGGGGATCTCCTTGATCGCGCCCACCGGAGGCAGGGCGGGGAATCGCGTTCCCTCTTCATAGAAGGAATCGATCTGGCTCGGGGTGAGGACGTTCGCCTCCGCAAGGAGGGAATAGAGCGCGGCCGCTGCCTGCCCTTTGGACAGAATGAACGTGTCGTCATCCCGCATCCACGCAAACTTCAGAAATACGAGGATCTCGGCGCATGATAGCGAGCTGCCGATGTGTCCGGCATGGGCCTTCTTGTACATGGCCAGAAAGCGCTTTTTCACCGAGAAGACATGCTCCTCGAGGTTCACGTACTCGGCCGCGCGGTGCTCCCAGTTCATCGTTGGGCTTGGGTGGCTATCGGTCACGGGCTGCTCGTTTTCGGCTTCGAAGTCGGACAACCCTATCATGGTCGCTCAGGAACGTCCGCGACTCAGCATGACAGGTCCCCCGAAGCAGATTTCCTGTGTAATTGGCGCAACGGCACAATCGTACGTCAAGAAGAGATGGAATTCGGGCCCTGATGCCACTGCTTGGCACGGCACCTAGGTGACCTGCATGGGCACCAATGGCCCCGCACATATCGCGTTCACGCTGAGGAGAATCTATGTCGCACCGCACCTTACTACGCACCATAGTCACCGCACTCTTTATCCTGGGTTCCGCGTGTTCTGGTTCGGGTGGCAGCGGCGGCTCAGGCGGAAATAGCGGCGGCTCGGGCGGAAATAGCGGCGGCTCGGGTGGAAATAGCGGCGGCTCGGGCGGAAATAGTGGCGGCTCGGGCGGCAGCCAGTCCGGCGGAAGGACAGGCGGCGGTGGCTCGACGGCCAGCGGCGGGAGCTCCGGCAGCACTAGCCAGCCGTCCGATTGCCCGAATGGGTCAGCCTGCGGCGGCGACGTGGTTGGAACCTGGAACGTGACGTCTTCGTGTCTGAGTTTGTCGGGTGACATGGACGTTTCGTTGGCCGGTATGGGTTGCTCGACCGTTCCGGTTACCGGATCCCTGCAGGTGAGTGGAACGTGGATCGCCAACGGCGACGGGACGTATACGGACAACACGACCACGACGGGCTCCATTGTGCTTCCGTTGAGCGCCTCGTGCCTGACGGTTTCTTCAGTCAGCGTCGAGTGCTCCAAGATGGGAGGCGCCGTCTCGGCCCTGGGCTGGAAGGCGGCCACTTGCGCAAACGATGCGAGCGGGCAATGCAACTGCACGGCCACGGCAAACCAACCTGGCGGCATTGGGGTGGTATCCCCCTGGGCGGCGAAGAGCGGCACGTATACGACCTCGGGCAGCGGGCTCAATGCCGACGGCTACGTGGATTACTCATACTGCGTTTCAGGAAGCACGTTGACCATGACCCCGAAGCCCACGATCCTACCCGTGACAGGCACGGTCGTGCTCCAGAAGAACGGCACCTCGTCGGGTGGCGGCGGCGCGGGCGGGGCGGGCGGTGCCTCCACTGGCGCGGGCGGTGCCACCGGCTCTGGTGGTAGGACTGGCTCAGGAGGGGCGACGGGCAGCGGCGGCGCGACCGGCAGCGGCGGCGCGACCGGCAGGGGTGGTGCGACCGGCTCCGGCGGGGCGACCGGCTCGGGTGGCGCGACCAGCTCAGGCGGCAGCACCAGCGGCGGTGGAAACTCCGGCACAGGCGGCTCGTCATCGAGCTCCACGGGGCCGTGCGACATCTATAAGGCTGCCAGCAACACCTGTGTTGCAGCGCATAGCACGGTGCGCGCGCTCTTCGGCTCGTACAGCGGTCCCCTCTACCAGGTCAAGCGCGCGTCGGACAGCACGACCAAGGACATCGGGGTTTTGAGCCCAGGAGGTATTGCCGACTCGTCCGTGCAAGACACCTTCTGTACGGGAACGACGTGCGTGATCACCAAGGTCTATGACCAGTCTGGCAACGGAAACTTCGTCTCGGCCGAGACCTCGGACGCAGAGGATCCTACCGTCCGTCCGAAGGCCGGTGTTACGGGCATGACCGCCTCGAACGCGGCCAAAGAGCCGTTCAATGTCGGCGGTCACAAGGTCTACTCGCTCTACATGACGACCGCCCAAGCTTATTGGAGAGATGGTTCCAAGTCGGGCATGCCAATTGGCAGCGCTCCCCAAGGCATCTACATGGTGACGAGCGGCAAGCACTTTGGCAGTGGATGCTGCTTCGACTATGGCAATGGCGAAACCAGCCGAACCTATGTCGCAGGACCCACGATGGATGCCGTCAATTTCAGCAACTGTACGATCTGGGGCACGGGGAATGGCTCCGGTCCGTGGGTGATGGCCGATCTCGAGGGCGGGCTCTACTCCCAAGGCAGCGGTGGCAAGAATGACAAGGATCTGAGCCTGACCTACACGTATGTCACCGCCATGGAGAAGAACAATGGGACCGGGACATTCGCACTCAAGGGTGCCGATGCGACGACCGGCAGCTTGAGCACGTTTTATAGCGGCAACGTGCCCTCAGGATATAACCCGAGCAAGAAGCAAGGATCTATCGTTCTTGGAAGCGGTGGCGACTGCTGCTACAGCAACACCACCCTGAGTCAGGGAACCTTCTACGAAGGGGCCATCGTCGCCGGCTATCCGTCCGACGCGACGGATGACGCCATCCAAGCGAACGTTGTCAGCGCGGGCTACGGCAAATAGCTCGATTGGCCAAGCGCCTCAGAATCGATAGAGTCTGTATCCACCCAGCTCGAAGGCCGGCCGGTTGGCGATCTCGTCCGGCCATTCGACCTTGTCGCTAGGGTCGAGCAGGAACCAACGGAGACCGAGCTCGCGAGCAGTGGCGGTGACGGCGGCGGAGCCGCGAAGTTGCGTGAACTCGTCGATAGCAGCCTCTCGCTCTTCCACACGTTCTCGGTGGTAGCGCATAATCGTCATCGTGTGTGCGGCGTACGCCCTGCGCTCCGACAGGGCAGCCACGGTGCTGGTCCGATCGAACTGTGAATCCTGGAACACGTCTCGCGCGCCGCCGTGGTCGCGCATGTATTCGGCTGCTCGATAAAGGCCGATCGGGACCCGGACAGGCGAGAACATTGCGCATGGCCCACATCCGCTGCACGCCCGATCCGAGAAACGCCGGGACGGCCATCAGTAGGACAGCCAGGCCGATCATCGCTGGTCGGGCGAAACGCCCGAGGCGCCGCGATTCGATCAGCAACAGGCCAGCCGCCCCGCCGACCCACGCCACGACGCCAAAGTACATCACCATGACCGGCCGGTGCGACAGCTCGTCGGGCGTGCTGCTTCTGAAGTCGAGCGCCAGCCCCAGGAACATAGCCAGGAAATTGGCTACGAGAAGTAGCGGAAAGAGCACAAGCAGTGGATGTGTGCGCCGGCGCAGGCGGATGGCAAGAATCACCAGCAGCGGCAAAAAGAGCCCGAGAGCTGCGAGCAGAACGAAGGGCACACCGAAGAGGAGGTTCGAAAGCAAGGGGCTTTCCCTCCCAATGCGATTGGCAAGGAAGTCGCGTAAGGCCCCCGGCTGGGTAAAAGTTTTGACCAGCTTGAGGATCTCGCCGACGGACGATCCGTCGAAACGGATGAGGGGTACGCCAGGCACCTTCTGCACGGCGACGAGGGTCACGACGTAGACTGCGACGGCAGAGAGGGCCCACAGCGCTCGCTTGGCCGGCCCGAGCGGTCGACGGTCGGAGCGGAAGAACAGCGGCGGCACGAGCCAGAGCAGGAGCGCACTGGCGATAAAGAAGTGCAACTTGTAGAAGGCCAGGATTCCTGCCAGCAACCAGCCTGCGAGGATCTGCAGGCGATTGCCCTGGATGCACCCGCGCAGGACGAAGAGCCAGGCGACAGCCAGCAGGGCCAGACCGTAGCTTGCGCTGGGCGAGATCTGGGTAAGCCAGTGATACGACATGAACGTGTTCCGCATTCCCTGCTGCGCGCCGTCGGGCAAGAGCAGCAGCGCCGCGCACGCGGCCAACCCTGGCCAGGTGCCCCAGAAGGATCCGACGAGTGCGTAGGCACCGAGCCCGGTGAAGAAGACCCCCATGGGGGCCAAAATCCCGGCAAAGGCGGTGTACGAATGGATTCCGGATGCCTGCTTGATAAGGGCTGGGGTCAGGTAGACCCCATAGTGGTAGAGGCGGGCAGGCACGCCCGCCAGCCGGAAGTCCTCGATGGAGGACGCCCCGTGGCTGGCGCCGAAGATGCGAATGTGAACCGCATGATAGAAGCCGTCGATCCATGGCTTGAAGACGACCAGGTTGCCTTGCACCGACATTGGGTGGAGCGAGTCTTGGCACCACAGCGTGGCAGCGGCCAGGGACAGGCCGAGGACCAAGAGACCAACTGAATCGTCCGACTGCCTCCGTACCGGTCTCGCGGCGACGAACAGTGAGGCTGCGACCGCGAGCAGGATGCCAAAGTTGGCAAGGATGCCGAGCGGAGAGAGCAAGGCGAGCACGAGCAGCGCAGTATTGACGACGGTGTATCCCACGAGCAAGCGCAGCGGAAGATCGAAAAGGACGCCTGCTGCCAAGGCTCGCCAGCCGGCGAAGAGGGAGCCCACCAGGTAGAACGCGAGGAAGGCTGCCTCGCAGGCGACGAGCGCGAGCAGCGAGAACGAGCCTCCCGCGGCTTCCGCCCAGACGGCAACCACGGCCGCCGTCAGGGACACGGCGACCAAGTCGGACACGCTGTAGGTGGGTGCCGTCTTCGGCCGAAGCGCGAGGAATCTGAGCATGTTCTGGAGGCCTGATGTCCGTTGCAAATGCGGGCCATCTTACTGGAGCACGATGGCCTCGGCACCGGTTTCTGGGGCAGGGGCAGAAGTGGCGACCTCCCCGCTGGAGCGGTTCATTGCGCCGCGGGGAGGTGAGGGCCATGATGTCCGATGTGGACATCAAGAGCGTGCTGATCACGGGGACGACCTCGGGAGTCGGTCGGGCGCTTCTCGCTCATTACGCCCAACCTGGGGTGAAGGTCATTGCCGTGAACCGTCGCCATGTCGCGGAGATCGAGTCTCACTATCCGTCGGTTCGTTTCGAATGTGCGGATGTTCGTTCCACGGAGGCTGTCGCTCAGCTTGTCCATGGCCTGGCAGCCTCCGGCCAATTGCCGGAAGTCTTCATCTTGAATGCCGGGATCAACCGTGTGGACAATGATGAATCGTTCCAGCTCTCCCCTTACAGGGAAGTCATCGATACGAACCTTTACGGGGTTCTAAATTTCGTGGGGCCGCTGACCCAGCTTCCCGCTTACCCTGTCGAGCGCCACGTGGTCGCCATCAGTTCCATGGCCAACTACGCAGGGAACCCCTACGGACTCGGCTATTACACGAGCAAGAAGGCTCTGTCGGCTTGCTTTGATGTCTGGTCCAGGATGTACACGGCGACCGATCTGGTGTTCCAACAGGTCATGCTGGGGCCCGTTCGTACCGGGATCTACACGATGGCCGACCAATTCCCGGCCTGGATGGTCTGGCTCAAGAACCTCTCTTCCGCCTCGCTCGACGGTACCGTCCGGGCAGTCTCACGTTTCGCGCTGACCCGGAACAGAAAGCTGATCTATCCGCTGCGGGCGTTCCTTCTCTATGGCGCAATCCGGCTCGGTCGGTGTCTTATCCCCGGTTTCTTCCGCGGGCGCAAGACGCTTGACGGAAAGACGCGCCGGGTAGGGGAATGAGGTGCCAGCTGCTGACCTCGGCATCGGAGGCAATGCCGAGGTCGTGTCAGCCGGAGGTTCTTACCGGTGCGGACCGATGACTGAAGCGACGGGCACTATTGCCCGTACTTTGCGGCCTGGACGTTCTTCAAGACGGCCAGGTCGGTGGCATCCGACGGATAGCCATTGGTGATTGCGCCCTCGTAGAAGGTTCCGTACGAGTGATTGCTGTTGTCACCGCCGATGCCCAGGATGATACCCCCCTTGTTGGCCCATCCCTTGGGAGAGGTGCCGTTGTAAGCGGTTGTCAGATTGCTAGCCGTCGCCGAGTCGGCGACCCTAATGGCATATTTCCCGGTGGTGGTCTTGAGGCTGCCGAAGGCGTAGGCAACCTTGAGGGACGGGTTATTGGGGCAATTTGCAGTCGACGCTCCGGAGCCGCAAGCCCAAACGCCACCTTCGAAGTCGCCCTCGAACCATGGACCGCTACCGGCGCCGGTGCCCCAGAAGCCGGTTCCGAAGAAGAGGGTATTCATGACGCTGCTGTTGCAATTGTCGTTCGATGCATTGCCGAAGTCCCAGCAGCACGCAGTGCCGTAGTGGGTACCGTCTGCGAGCTCATAAATACCTTCGTCCACGGTTGCCAAGCCGGTGGACTTGTTTTGCCGATAACCTTCATGGGCGTTCATATAGAGCGCGTAGACAGTATGACCGCCAACCTTCAACGACTTCTTCGTCGCGCTTGACTCATAGTCTGGCGTATTCGCCGAACCATCGTTGTAGCAGCCTGCGGGCGCGACGTGGAGATCGTTCTTCTTCCCGGACTGGTCATACAGGATCGAAACGGTGCATGTGGAGCCGCTGCAGAACGAGTCCTGGGAGGCCGAGTCGGCAAAGCCATCCCCGAGCATCCCGATGTCCTGGGTCGTGCCGCCCGTTCCAGTATTCGTGCTCGAGCTCCCTTTCCTGACCTGGTAGAGGGGGCCGCTGTACGTGCTCCAGAGAGCGCGAATCATGCTGTACGCTGCAACACAAGGTGTCGCTGGGCTGGAGGCCGCATAGATATCGCAGGGTCCCGAGCCCCTGGTTCCCGTGGTGCCGCCCGAGCCGGTCGCGCCGCCCGCGGCAGTCGTGCCGCCCGAGCCGGTCGAGCCGCCCGCGGCAGTCGTTCCACCGGAGCCGGTCGCACCACCCCTGCCAGTCGCGCCGCCGCCGCCGGTCGCGCCACCCCTGCCGGTCGCACCGCCACCGCCGGTCGTGCCGCCGCCGCCCGTCGCCCCGCCCGAGCCTGTCGTACCACCCGAGCCACCGCTTCCGCCCTTCTGGAACACGATCGTGCCCGTCGTGGTCGGGTTCGTGGTCTTCGGGGTCCAGGTCAGCTTGTTTCCGCCCGAGGCGCAGTACGAGTACTGCGCGGTTTCATCGGCCGTGAGCTCGTTGCCCGAGATCGTGTAGTTGCCGCTCGTCATCGGGTCAGAAGACAGCACCCCAATCCCGCCGGTCTGTTTGATCGTGGCAGTGCACGTGCATCCACCGCCGCTCGCAGCGTCTACGCAACTCATCGTGTCGTAGCCTGCGGTTTGGATGACTTGACCTATTCTTACGCAGGTGACGGTGGTTCCCGAGAGCTCCAGGCACGCGGCCGGTAGCGAGATCACCTCGTCGCCCGATGTCGTCGTATTGTCCGTATAGGATCCGTCGGCGTTGGCGGTCCACGTTCCGGTCACCTGGAGGGACCCCGTGACCGACGAGGTCTGGCAGGCTAGACCCCAGTTCGACATGTCCGGCTGACCAGACACCTTCAGACACGAAGGCGTCACGGTCCAGGTGCCGACTACGTCGCCACCGCATGGTGTCACATTGGCCGTCACATTGGTGCAGGACGACGATCCCCCACTGCCCGAGCTTCCGCCTGTGCCCGCCCCGCCACTGCCCGTGGCTCCGCCGCTGCCCGTGGCTCCGCCCTTGCTTGTGGCTCCGCCGTTGCTTGTGGCTCCGCCGTTGCTTGTGGCTCCGCCGCTGGAAGATCCGCCTGTCGTGGTCGTTGAGCTTCCCCCCGTTCCCGGTGGGTTGGTCGAACCTCCGGACTTGCATGCACCTGAAATCATTCCGAATGCCACTGCCATGGCAAGAACAGAGGACTGGAGTTTCATCGAACGTCTCCTTCCAGATGGGGAACTTCTCTCGTAGTGAGGGGATCGGCCATCACGGTTACACCAAACAATTTTACAGCTTCCGCATTACGAAAGTACTTGTCGCTGGGTACGAATACTTGTCACGCCAATTAAGCAATTCGAACCGAGCAAGTACGTCGGACGCCTGGTCCCGTTCATGGGTATCATGTTTCTCGGTCTCAGGCAATCATCTCGCGTGGAGCGCAAGTTCGCGGCTGGCCCAGCCCCGTTGCCTGCATGCGTCTGCAAGATCGCCGCGTTGCGTGCCGAGCGGTCAGCAGTCCGTTCGTCGTCGTGCACCGAGATCTCTTACCACCGGTGTCGCCGCGTCCCGAGCACCAGCAGGTAAAGCGACGCGACGAGGCTGAGCGGGACGCTACCACCGGCAGTGCGCGCGATTTCGCAGCCGTAGCCAGCGTTCGCCGACGAAATCTGCCTCGGCCCCGCTCCCGCGCCTCCGGCGCCGGTGGTAGCGCTTGCGGGGGCAATGGTCACCAGCGACACCGCGAAGCGGGGCATGTCGAAGTCGAGGGTGAGGGTGCCGCTCGATGCGTCGGCGGTGCGCGCCGGCTCCAGCGGGGCGGGCTCCATCGCGGCGACCAGCGCGGCCCGCTGCGCGGTCGACGGGGCTCCCGGGCTCCCCTGCGACGTCCACACGGTATAAGCGTCGCCATGCGTCTCGTCGACGCGGAGGTGCGTGATGCTCGCGCTTGGGCCGAAGCGGGCCGGAAGCTGCACGGTCAGACGCACCGGCGTAGCCGGCACGGGGACGAGGTCGTCGTGGTAGTTCCACACCAGGACCTGCAGGCGCGCCCCCTCGCGCGTGGCCATCGCGTCGACGTCGGCCGTCCCCCGCACTCCGTTCGCGAGAATATCGGCGATTGCCTGCGCGCCGCTGCTCGTGGCCGGTATGCGGTCGCCGGTCAGGGCCCCGAGCAGCTTGAAAGCGTTCAGCACCGGCATGTGGATCCCATTCGTGGACAGGGTCCGGTATCCCGGGAAATAGGGGCTCTGGTCGAACATGAACGCCCACGTGAGCAGCCCGCGCAGGTTGACGCCGATGCTCGCCTCGAGCTCGAGCGTCCGCTTCATCATCTCCACCTCGTACGCGCCGTAGGCCGGCGAGTTCCGATAGGCGTTGGCGGGCGTCGTGCTCACGGGGCAGGCCGCGCAGCCGTCCGGATCGGCCTCCCCGATGATGATGGGCGTGGCTCTAAACTGCGAAAAGCCGGCGATCTGCGTGAAGCCGTCGCGGTGAATGCGGAGCTGGTTGCCCATGTCCATGCGGACGTGCCCGTCCGTGATGGCGACGCCGCCCTTGGCGTGGAATGTGACGAGATCGAGGCGCGTCCCCACCATGCCGGTCACGGCGTTGGTACCGGTGGCGCAGTGCTGGAGGAAGCTGGTCATGAACGGCCCCGGCCTCGCCGTCTCCGGCCCGCCCATGACCGCGTTGGGCAGCACGCCGTGGAGCGCGGCCTCTGCGTAGTCGTAGAGCTGCGCGAACTCCGCTGCCGTGCCGTTCCAGTAGCCGATGTCTGGCTCATTCCACAGCTCCCAGAGCCAGGTCGATTCCGCGCCTGGGTAGCGCATCTGCGTGTGGCGAGCCCATGCGTCGATGAGCCCGCGCCACTTCGCGTAGTCGGTGGGCGGATAGAAGCAGCCGCCATCGAGCGTGTAGGTGCCGGAATTTCGGTAAGGGTTCGGGTGCGTGGATAGTGCCTGCGGCATGAAGGCGATCTCCACCAGCGGGAACGCCCCGGCCCCGGTGATGGCGTCCATGATCCCGTCCATGAGCGTCCAGCTGTAGATGGGGTCTCCTGCCGCGTCCTCGGTGTACGCGTTCGTCGAGCCCCACTTGAGTGCCGCCGTGCCGTCGCCCGTATTGAGCAGGAAGTGCGTGCGGATGTGGACCGGCGCCGTGTTGATCGTGGCGACGGTCTTCAGCAGATCGCGGCCGAGCGTGGTGGTCGTGTAGTTGACTTCGTCGTACCCGTAGTTCGGCCACACCTTCTCGAGCGCCGTCCCCGCCCCAGCGCCGCTCACCACCACGTCCACGCGGGCTGGCGTCTGCGCGCGCGCGGACGCCAAGGGGAGAAGCAAGACCAGGCCCGACACCAGGGGGAGCAGGAGGCGGCTCATGGTTCTTTAGATGGTCCATCTCCAGAAACGGGTCAAATTCGCGCGAGCCCTGGCGATCAAGAAACGCCGGCAAGAGGTCTCACACGAGCCACCTCCCCTGTGCCCGAGAGGAGATTCCCCTTGTCTTTCCCGCGGCGCAAGGGCAGGTTCGACCTCCGATTTCATGCCAGGCCATAGGCGGACAACGTCAGGAAAGGCCAAGCCTCGGGAGAAGCCGATACCAGTCAACGCGCCGCCGCCGGTCGCCTCCGGAGCTGCGCTCCGGCGTCCCTCGGTTGACAACCCCGGCCAGTCCTTTCGCACCCCGCTTGGTGATTGGACAAACCACCCAATGGTGCCGGCTGCAGTCATGATGGTAGCGCTGGGAATCGTCCTGGCAACCTATTGGCCAGCCCTTTCGGCCGGCGCGCAGTTCATGGATGACAAGTTCTATATCGGAACGTCATTCATGCGGCATCCCAGTTGGACCTCGGCCAAGACGATCTTCACCGAGGTGTTCAATCCATCGATGGTGAATGGGTACTACCAGCCCCTGTCGCTTCTATCGACGATGTTGGATTTTCTCGACCCGCGCGCGGCCGGCAGTTTGTTCCCCTTTCACCGTACCACCCTGCTGCTGCACTTGCTGAACGTTACCCTCGTCATCGTTCTGCTCTACGTCCTGTTTGGCAACTGGCTCGTAGCCGGCCTACTGGGCTTGCTCTACGGACTGCATCCGCTCAACGCCGATGCGGTGCTCTGGATCGCAGAGCGAAAGACCGTGCTGTCCACGTGTTTTGCCCTCGGGTCGATACTTCTATTCGTGGCGTACGTACGCCATGCCGACAAGACACATCGGGGCGATTGGAAGCGATACTGCGCTTCTCTGCTCATGTATGTGTGCGCGCTGCTCGCCAAACCCACGGCCATTCCACTCGTTGCGCTGTTACTGGTGTTGGACTACTGGCCGCTGAAGCGGCTCAGCTGGACCACCTTGCTGGAAAAGGTGCCGTTTCTAATTGTTGGCGTCCTGTCGGCCGTCGTGGCAGTCATTTCCCAAGCGCGGGCGGGACAAGCCGGCGGTGCGCAAGTGATGAACCCTATCTACTTGCCTTTGGTCATGAGCTATTGCACCAGCCTCTACCTGTCCAAGATGGTCTATCCGACCGGCCTTGTGTACGACTACCCGAGTCCCAACCCCTTCGGGCTGGCGAACACCCAAGTGCTGGTCAGCGTCCTCGGCGCGACGGTGGTCTTCGCGGTGATCGTTCTGTCGGTCCGCCGCACGCGCGCCTGGCTGGCGGGCGGGCTGTTCTTCTTCATCGCCATCTTGCCGACCGTGGGCGTCATCCGTTTCACATCGTCTATCGCGGCCAACCGCTCCGTGTATCTGCCCATGGTGGGATTGCTGCTGCCACTTGCCTGGGGGCTCGGTCGCTTGTGGAACATGGATGTCGGCGGGCTGAAAAGATCTGGCGTGCGGGTGATCCTGGCTGGGGTTGGGGCGATCTCGGTGATCGGAAGCATCGGCGCCACGCGCGGCTATGAATCGCACTGGCGCGACACACCGACCCTGCTTCGGTACTATATGACGCAGTCGCCGGATGACTGGAAGTTGCACACCCGGCTGGGAAATGAATGGATCCAACGTGGCGACCCCCGGTTGGCCGTCGAGGAGTTTCGGAAAGCAGCGCACCTCAACCCGAAGTGGGCGGAGAATCATCTCAACCTGGGTCGGGCTCTGTTCACCCTCGGTGAGTATCGCCAAGCAGAGGATGCCTTTGCGATGGCCCTGCGACAAACGCCAAACGACTGGCGAGCGCACATGCTGATGGGTATGACACTGGCACGGGAGCAGAACCTTGAAGGCGCGCTAAAAGAATTCCGGGCTGCCGCCGAGATAGCTCCAAGGCAGGCCGACGCACACCACGAGATAGCGGACACCCTCGCTGGGCTGGGAAGACTGGACGAGGCAGTTGATGAGTATCTGCAAATCCTGCGTCTCGATCCCCTCGACCGAGCGGCCCAAAGAGCGCTGGATGCAATTGTGTCCAGGCGTAAGAGATGAGATGCAGCACCTGTTGTAGGATTGTGGCTTCCCTGCGACGGCCACCAGCGTGGTCTTCATGTTCGGGGCGCGCCCGGACCGCGGCGCGGAGACTTTCACCAGGGACTGCTACGCTAGGGTCCCGTCGGTAGGAGCGCGCCGATCGCGCCGTAGAACGCCTGCCCGAGGATGACGTAGCCGGCGTCGTTCGGGTGTAGACCGTCGGCCATCAGCGCTGTGGCGTAGTTGGCATTTTTCGCGAAGGCCGCGTAGTTGTCGAGGAAGACCACGTGCTTGCCAGCCGCTGCACGGGTGTTGACCAATCCCGGAATGGCGGCGTTGTACGTCTGCACCCGCTGGTTGGTGTTGCTGTCGGCGGTGGGAATGATCGAAGACACCACCAGAAGCGCCGACGGCGCATTGGTGGTGATCTCGTCGATCAGCTTCCCCAGCCGGGTCGGGGCATTGGCGACATCGATATTGCTGTTGATATCGTTGGTCCCAATCTTCAGGAGCACGATGTTGGGGTGGTAGTTCGAAAGGGCCTGATCGGTGATCTGCCCCGAGATCCCGCTCTTGCCACCAAGCGTGTCGATGGTGTAGCCGCCATGCCCCTCGTGGTGCTGAGGAAACGTGCGGTTCTGGACCGTGCTCGGTCCGTTCGTCAGCGACCCGACGAAGGTGAGGTTCTTGCCGTTCAATACCGCTTGGCGGAACAGTTCGATGCGATAGCCGCCCATGGGCGATGTGCAGCAACCCTCGGTGATCGAGTCACCAAGCGGCAGTACCGAACAAGCAGTACCCGCAGTGGTTGGACAGGGCATGTACACGGTGCCCGCATCACCTGCTCCATCCGAGGCGCCGTCCGGGCCCCCGGCATCCGGAAGAGCCCCGCCGACGCCGCCCGTCGAGATCCCACCGGTGCCACTTGCGCCGCCCGCGCCTCCGCCCCGTCCGCCTGCGCCCCCGCCAGTGCCCGGGGTGCCGCCCGAGCCGGTCGCGCCGCCCGTCCCTCTGCCGCCTGTGCCCGATACCCCGCCGCTCCCCGTCGCGCCCCCGCTGCCCCCGCTGCCACCGCGGTCTCCGCCGCTCCCGCCGTCACCCCCGGTGGCAGTTCCGGAACCGCCGAATCCGGTCGCGCCGCCCAGGCTCGCGCCGCCCGTACCCGCACCGCCCGCACCCGGGGCTCCGCTGCTGCCCGTCGTGCCCCCCGTGCCCGTGCTTGTCGATCCACCGCCGCCGCCACCGCTGCCACCGCCGACGCCGCCCGACGCGAGCGTTCCACCCGTGGCGGAGGAGCCGCCGGATCCCTGCGGGGGGGGACTGCTCTGGGTATTTCCACACCCAATCAGAAGCGCGGTTGCGAGCAATGCCGCTATTCCTGTTCGCATGTCACCTTCCTACGCGATGAGCCCGTCGCCTGCAACAAACCAAGGATCGAATGAGCGCCGAGGTGTATCGTCCCGGGCGCAAATCAGTGGTACATGTCTCCTGATTGCCGGAGCAGCCAAATCTTGTCACGAGAACTGTCTAGGCGTGGACGCATGCCCCGGCGATACCTATCCCTTCACGGATCCATGCACTGGAGGTCGAACCTGCTCGCGATCGCCGCCCTCGGCGGTCTTGCGTTCGCAGCCCAGCCTGCCCAGAACGCCCTTGCGGCCGATGCCGACTTCTACGTCAGCCTCCGCTACCAGATTGACGGCTCGGTTCGACAGTGTTGGGACGAGACAGTATTCCGGCAGAGCGTCGCTCGCCGAGTCGGCTATGATCCGTTTCGCGAGGACGCATCCATCGATGTATCGATCCGAATCAGCGGATCGGCCCGTGCTGTCGATGGCCGGGTCGAATGGCGGAACGCCAATGGCATGGGCATGGGCGAGCGCCGGATTGTCGCCGAAGACGGCAATTGCTCGAAGCTCCTGACGGAGATCAGCTTCGCCGTCGGCCTGCAGATCGAGTTGTTGCGCCCCAAGGCGCCCGTGGGAGTCGGAGCCGCTCCTTCCGCAAGAGGCGGCACTCACGCTTCTGCCTCTGCACCAAGCCCGGCAACCGTCGCCGCTGCTCCACCTGCCTCGCTGTCTCCACCCTCATCGCCCCCGGCCTCACCACCCAGGGCCACGCCTCCTCCAGCCGCGCCGGAGCCGGAAATCGCGCCGTCGGAGAAAGGGCGTCGTCAGAGCGAGGGCGCCCGCTTGGAGGCCGAACCCGAGGCGGCCCGGACATCCTTGAGTTGGCATATGTGGCTTGGCATCGGCCCTTCGCTGGCGTTGGGGATCGCACCCTCCGTCACCGGTAGCGCGCGCCTGTTCTTCGGGGTGCGGCGCAACGATCTCTCGGTCGAGGTTGGCGCAGAGGCAAGTTATCCGTCGACCGAGCGCAAGTGGGACGGCACCGGATTTCGTCAGAGTTTGATTGGCGGCAGCGCCGCAGTCTGCGGGCATCACCGCGCGCTCTCGGCCTGCGTGCTCGGCAAGGCAAGCCAGGTCCGCGTTTCGGGTCTGGGCATAGACCAGCCGAAGTCACCAGCTGGGTTCGTGGCGCAAGCGGGCCTCCGCCTCGCCGCCACCATGGATCTCGGCGGTCCGTGGGCCGCAACGGCCCACATCGACGCGCTTGGGCTGCTCACGCCCTGTACGGTCGAGCTGAACCATTTCGGCGCGTGGGACATGCCCCGACTCGGCGCGCTGGCGGGAATCGACCTGTCGGCGCGTTTTCGGTGACAAGTCGGACCTCGCCGAAGCAACGTCATATTGGTGGAAGTGCTTCTTTGAATCAGCTACACATCGCCTCAATCCAGCCGAGATTAAGAGCCGTGTCGCGCAACACGATCGACGATCCCTGCCTAGATGCCTATCAGCGGGAGCTCGACTACCTGATGAGGACGCTGGTGCGTCTGGGCGTCGCTTCGGGTGATGTGGAGGATCTGGCTCATGAAGTGTTCCTGGTACTGCGGCGCACGTGGCACGAGTACGATCCGACACGCGCACTTAGGCCCTATATCTTCGGAATCGCCTTTCGCGTGGCCGCGTCCCACCGGCGGCGACATTGGCGGGAAGTGCCGTTCGCGATCGTCGACCGGACAGACCACGCACCGTACCCCGACCAAGCCCTCGAGGCCAACCAGGCCCGCGCTCTCGTCATCGCCGCCCTCCAGCGGATTCCCCTTCCTCGGCGCGTGGTACTGGTGATGCACGACCTCGACGAAATTTCCATGCAGGATGTGGCCGCGACCCTCGCCATCCCGCTTTTCACCGCGTATTCACGTCTGCGCAAGGCGCGCCGCGATCTCGAGGCCGCCATCACGCGCCTGCAGAAAGGGAGCGCCATTCGATGATGTCCGACGACACGAGCCGAATGCCCCCGCCACTTTCGCCCTCCGTCGAGGCCCTCCTGGCGCATGAACGCGTTCCCCCTTCTCAACCCGAGATGATTCGCGCCCGCACCCTGGCGCGGGCGCGCGAGTCGCTGCGCGAGATTCCCGCAGCGACGCTATCCGCACGCGCGGCGCCGACCCGGATTCGCCGGCTGCTTTTCGCGGCTGCCGCGGGCATCACGCTCATGGTCGGTGCCGCGGCGGCATTTCAGATGATGGGACGGCCGACGCCAAACCCGCCGACCAACCCGGGAACGCCAAGGGCCGCGCGGCAACCGCCGGTCGCACCGCCCTCCACGGCGCCGGAGCCTGCTCCAACCCGCGCGCCGGAAGCTGCTCCGGCGCGCACCGCCGCCGCTGCGGAAGCTGCGTTCGCGAGGCTATCCGTTCCGAGCCGCCGGAAAGTTCTCACAGGCAAGCCCGACGGTGAGGTGGACGAGCTTCAGCTCCTCGATCGCGCGCGACAATCCGATGCGCGCGGCGACTACGCTTCCGTGCTCGCCATCGCGGCGGAACATGAACGCATTTACCCCGCTGGGCGATTGTCCGAAGAGCGCGAGGTGCTGCGGGTAAAGGCCCTGGTCGGCCTCGGGCGCGGACGCGAGGCTCGTCAAGCGGCCGCGAAATTTCGCCGTCGATTTTCCCACAGCGTCTTGCTGCAGAAGATCGACGACATGCTAGCCTCGCTGCCGTGAATCTCACGCGCGTGATGCCTATCCTTTTGAGGTTGGTCGTCGCGCCTCTGTTGCTTGCGGTCGCGTGCGGTGGCCAGACGCTCGACGTCGGGGCCGACAGTCCGCGCGGCCTTCTCCCCGTCGACGAACGCAATCCGGTTATCCTCAGCAATGACAACTACGACGATAACTGGCAGGGCGTATACGCCGTGCTGTTTGCGAATGCGGGGGGGCCGTCCCTCATGGGTATCATCATCAACGGGAGCGCCTACGCCCCGGACACCGACGGAAGCCTTGCGGATTGGAAGGCGCTGGTTGCGGCCGCGCGCGCCAGCGGCATGCGCAACCTCCCGGATCCTATCGCCAGCCAGGGCTCGCCACTCGCAAGACCGAGCGACGGCAACATCGATTCCACTGTCCCCAATCGATCGACAGGCGCCCTTCTGATCGTGGAGACCTCGGCCCGCCTGAACCTACCCTACCGGCCGCTCGTCGTTGTCACCGGAGGTCGGCTCACCGATGTCGCGGACGCCTACCTCATCGACAACACTGTGGCCGAACGCGTGGTGGTCGTGTCGTCGCTGGGTTCCGTCACGCGGGCGGGCGGCGTGATGGGCGCCCCCAACGGCGATCTCGATCCGTGGGCGGACTGGATCGTCGCGCAGAAGTTCAGGTACGTGCAAGTCAGCACGTTCTACGACCAGACCACCGACATCACGCCAGCGCAGCTTTCGAGCCTGCCACAGAACGAATTTGGCACCTTCGTTGCCAATCAGCAGCCCGCCGTCGAGCAGATCCTGACCCGAGCCGACCACGTTTCCATCATCGCGGTCGGTTTGCCCCAATTCGTGGTCGGGGTCGAACAAGTCGCGCCGGATCCAGCCGGCGCCTTCGATGCGACCACCGGCCCGACGCTCGTCCCCGATGCGAACGGCCATGTGTGGCTCGTCACCGGCGTCGATGGTGCCCTCGCCACCGCGCGCCTGTGGCAGATGCTGCAAGACCCGCATACCTTCGGCAGCAGATAAGAGGGCTGTGGCCTTCCCTTGGGGACGCAACCAGACTCCCTTACCATTGTGCGCTACTTGCGTTCGTAGAAGGTGATGCTTACCCCGCCCGACCCGGCGCCCGGGGCGGAGCTCAGGAACTTGCCCGTGGTGAGGAACGCGTAGGCTCCGTCCGTGCGTGCCTCGAAAACCGGTGTCAGCCCGTTCATCGGCCCGCAGTTGCGCACAATGATGAACTCGCCATTGCTCGGCGCCAGCGTGTATCTCGCGTCCAGCGTGGTGCCAGACGATCCCGCGAGCTGGTAGTCCGCACCTCCATTGAGGATCGAGCCCGCCACTTTGCCGGTCGTCGTGCCCCCGGTGATGGGAATGATGTTGCGGCTGCCGCGCTTGGCATTGCTGACGGAGACAGTTGAGCCGAGCGTGACGTTCTCGGTAAACACGCTAGCGCCATCGGTTCCGCTCGCGGTCACGCAGTCCCAGGACACATTGGGAACGCCGGCCGGATCCTTCAGCTGGATCTTCGGATCTGCGATGGCCACCTTGGACACGTCGTAGATGTCGAGCTGGATCTTGCCACCCGTGGCATCGACGACCCGCGTGCCGACCAGCTTGGTGGTGTTCAGCCAGGCATACGAGCCAGAGGTCGGGGCCTCTATGTCGGGGACGATACGGACGGCCGAATCTCCCGCAGCGGCGACGCCGCAGATGCGCGTGAAGATGGTGACGTTGTCGCTGGTCTTCCAGATGAGGACCTCTTCCAGCTCCATGGCGCCGGTCGACAAGGTCAGCTCGTAATCGAGGCCGCCGGTGAGAACCGTGCCCTTCAGTTTGTCGCCAGTGATCGCGCCGCCTGATACGTCGAGCTGGCGGCGGTGGCCGAACTGGGTGTTGCCGACATCGTGGGTGGCGCTGACCGTGAGCGCCACGCTGAACGCGAGCGTGCCGGCCGTGGGAGGCGGAATGCCATCGGGCATGCCGCAGGTCCACGACGGATCGGGGACGATCGTCGCCTCGGTTCCGCCCGCGTCTCCCGGGGCGGACCCGCCAGTACCGACGCCGCCAATGCCACCGTCGATTCTGAGTGTCCCGCCAGTACCGGTCGTCCCGCCGGTCCCGGTGGCGCCGCCGGCAGCACCACCGCTGCCACGACCGCCTGTCCCCGCTCCACCCGTGCCCGCGCCTGCGCCTCCTGTCGCGCCCGTAAGCCCTCCGGTATTGCCACCGCCCGTACCGCTACCGCCCGAGCCGACTGCCGTCGTGCCGCCAGTCCCCGGATCGCCACCACTGCCCTTCGAGCCGCCTGACGCCGCGGCTGCGCCGGTGCCGGTCATTCCGCCGGAAGAAGCGCCCCCCGCGCTGGTGGTGCCGCCAGAACCGCCGCGTCCGCCGAGGGTACCACCCGCGGCCGTGCCGCCAGAGCCACCCGCGGGACTCGTCGTTCCCCCCGCGCCGCCACCGCTCGATTGGCCGCAGCCGCCAAGGCCCACACTCACGATGGCAGAGAGCAAGAGCGTCTTGGGCAGATTCTTGGTTCTCCGGGACGGATCCCTTCGGGCAGATGGCAGCATGGCGACGACGCAGTTGCACCGCTCTGCAAAAGCGGTCCACGAAACTGCCGGGGCGACGAACCCCGCGTGGGTGCAGGCCGACAAGCGCATAGGCTTGTCGCCAAGTACACACGGGGCCGCAGGAAAATGAACCATTCCAGGGCTCCCTTGCGACTGCTCTGCGTAGGAGCAATATTGTAACCTGGGCTATGACAACCCATCGTTCCCACATACCTCTGTCGCTGGTGGCTGCTCCAGACTCCCGGGAGGTCAGCGATGGCGATCTGGCGCGAGGTCTCGCGGCCGGCGCCGCTTGGGCGACGACGAAGACTTGGAATCGTTTCGCGCCCATAATTCTCGTGATGGCCGCGCGCACCCTCGGTTCGGAATCCGAGGCGGAAGACATCGCCCAGGAGGTCTTCCATCGCGTGTTCCGTAAGGCCAAGACGCTGCGCGACCCCGATCGGTTACGTAGCTTCATCTTTTCCTTCGCCATCCGCATCCTGAAGACCGAGCTGCGCCGCAAGAGGACGCGGAGTTGGCTGTCATTCCAGCAGCCGGAAACCTTCGTCGACCTGGCTTGCGAAGCACTGGACATCGAGTCGCGGGATCTCTTGCGAAAATTCTACGCGCTTCTCGATCGCCTCGCACCGCGGGATCGTCTCGTCTTCGCGCTCCGACACCTTGAGTCGATGACGGTAGAGGAAGTTGCAGCGAGCATGGAGCTCTCGGCCTCGACGGTAAAGCGGTCACTTGGACACGCCACGGAGAAACTGTCGCGCTGGATCGAGACCGATCCGGGAATGGACGGTCTACTCGATGGGAAGGGGTGGAAATGATGACACCATTCTCCGGCGAACCGAAGAGAACCCAGGTCCTCGCTCACCTGACCGATCTCGCTCGCAGTAGCGTGCAACCGGCCACGCCGGCGAAGCTGAGTCAGGGATTGCACGCACTTTCGACGCGCATCGCGGTCGGAAGAGCGCGGCGGCGGGGGCTGGTCCGCTGGTCCCTGGTCGGGACGGTGGCAGCAGTCGCGGTGTTGGGAGTACTGCAAATCGTCTCGTTCGCTCGCGCGCGTTTGACTGCGACGACCTCGCCCGAATTGGCCTACAAAATCGAGGGGGGGAGGGTCGTCGACGGGGGATACCTGCGCGAATCGGGCAACGGCGGCATCAAGTTGTTCTTCAACGAGGGAACGGAATTCATCCTCATGCCGGGAACGCGTGGCCGCCTACGCACGATCGACAGTTCCGGCGCGCGCATCGCGATCGAGCACGGCACCGCTTCCTTCCAAATCACGCCACGGCGCAATGGGAAATGGCTGGTCGACGTGGGACCTTTCCTGGTCACGGTCAAGGGAACCGTCTTCACGGTCTCTTGGGACGCGATCGGTGAGAGGTTCGAGCTTCGGCTGCGACACGGTCAGGTGACGGTTAGCGGACCGGTGTCCGGCGGGGACATCACCCTGCGAACTGGTCAGCGGCTGGTCGTCAATTTGCCCAAAGCCGAAACCCTGATTACCGAGCAGAAGCCAGGGGAGGCCTGGGGCGATTCTGCTGCCGGTCCCGCGCTGCCCACCGCGGAGGCGCCCAGGGAGGGGCCGCCGGCCGTGTCCGGTCCGCCAGCCGCAAAGACCTCGACGGGGGCCTCTCATCCATCGGTTGCTGCCAAGGTCGATGGCGAGCATCGGTGGGCCGAGGCGCTGGCTACCGGCAATTTGGATTCTGATCCTCGCCGATGTCGACCGGGCTGGGGTGAAATCGGCGCTGGAGAAGGCGTCCAACGAGGATTTGTTCGCGCTCGCCGATGCGGCCCGCTATCGTCGGCGCATGAATCTGGCGCGAGAAGCCTTGCTAGCGGAACGCCGACGCTTCCCCGGAGCGGATCGTTCGCTCGATGCCGTGTTCCTGCTGGGTCGTGTGGAGGAAGCGCGTGCGCGCGGGCTGGCCAGGGCCGTGCGATGGTATGACGAGTATCTGGCCCGTGCGCCGACCGGCACCTTTGCCTCGGAGGCCCTGGGTCGAAAGATGATCCTGACGAGTAAGATCGAGGGGACTACGCAGGCGCAGCCGGTGGCCGAGGAGTATCTGCGGCGTTTTCCCAACGGTACTTACGCCGGATCGGCGCGGGCATTGCGACGCGCCCCTTGAACGGCTTTGCCAGTGGGTCGGCTCGATCTCACCATGCTGTCCTTGGCTTTGTTGATTGGGACAGCTTCCGCCCGGGCAGCAACCGTGGCGATCGTACGGCCGGCCAATCCCTCGCCGGTCATGACCGAAACGCTCGTCCGGCTCCACGGCGAGCTGACCTCGGTGGGGTTCGAGGCCGAGATCGTCGATGGCCCCGCCGGGGAAGGGGGGAATAGCGTCCAATCGCGCGCCTGGCTCGAACGATTGGCGAGACTTCGCAAGGTCGACGCCGTTGTCGCCATCGTGGGAGACGTCTCGCCCGATTCGGTCGAAGTCTGGGTCATCGACAAGGTGACTGGAAAATCGGTCGTCAGGCGCGTGCCCTTCGAGCCGCGGTCCCCAAGAGCCCCGGAAACGCTGGCGATTCGGGCCATCGAGCTCTTGCGCTCCAGCTTCCTCGAGATCGATCTGGCGGCTGGCGAGCCGCGCAGCCAATCCGCCGCGGCACCGCCACCGGCCGTCGTTCGTTTCGTGGAAATGGAACGACTGGCGAGTCGACCCGAGCGCTTCGGCGTCGAAGTGGGAGGGGCCGCGCTCATCGGCCTGGACGGGGTCGGGCCCGCGGTTTTGCCCATGGTGCGGTTCGACTGGGCTCTGCGTTCGTGGCTGGTCGTGCAGGCGGCCCTGGCGGGGCTGGGGACTCGACCGACCGTTCAAACCGGGACGGACAGCGCGCAGATAGCCCAGGAATACGGCGTGCTGGGTGCCTGCTACCGGATGAAGGGTGGCCGGTGGCTGCGTCCATTCGTCGCCCTCTCGGGCGGCGTGTTGCACACCTCGGTCGAGGGCCGCGCCGACTCGCCCAACCAGGGACAAAATGCGGACCAGTGGTCGTTCCTCCTCGATGGCGGCCTGGGGGCAGCCCTGCGACTGCGCGATCGGTTCTACCTGGTGGCGACGGCCCATGCACAGATGGCCGAGCCGTATGTCGCCATTCGCTTCGTCGATACTGTCGTCGCGACCTCCGCGCGTCCCAATCTCCTCGTGACCCTTACCCTGGGAGCCTGGCTATGAGGCGATGCCGGTGGCTTGCGCTCCTCGGCCCGTTCGGGCTGGTTTTGGGGGGGGCCGGTTGCTCGCGCGCGACTCTGGATGCCATCGCACGCATCCCAGCCACGGATGGCGGCAGCAGCGAGAGCAGTGACGGTGGCGGCGGAACCGTGACCTGTCCGTCGCCCGCGCTGGCCGCTGGCGACACGACCCAGACGGTGCTGGTGGGCTCCACCAACCGCAGCTATGTCCTGCACGTTCCGACGAAGTACGACGGCAGCAAGCCAGCTCCCCTGATCCTTGATTTCCACGCCCAGAACGGCACGGGTTCGAGCGAGCTATCGACTTCACCCTATCCGGCGCAGACCGACCGGGAGGGTGTTGTCATGGCTTTCCCGACCGGCCTGAAGGGACCAGGAGGCACCGCCTGGAACGTGGGGCCGTGTTGTGTGGCGAACGTCGACGACGTGGCTTTTGCCAGGGATCTGGTGGCGCAGGTAGAGACCACCGCATGCATCGACCCAAAGCGCGTCTACGCCGTGGGCTTGGCGACTGGTGGTGGCATGGCCTACTATCTGGCGTGCCATGCGGCCGACATGTTCGCGGCGGTGGCGCCGGCCGCGTTCGACCTGTTGCAAGAGAACGTCGGCGAGTGCAAGCCATCGCGACCCGTCACGGTGATCTCGTTTCGTGGCACCGCGGATCCGCTCGTGCCCTATGACGGGGGGCTTTCTTCCGTGGTGCCAGGCATGCCTGTCACCTTTCTCGGCGGGCAGGCAACCTTCCAGAAATGGGCGGAAATCGACCAGTGTACGGACTCGCCATCGGCGGCAGACAGCAACGGCTGTTCGACCTATTCCGCGTGCCAGGGCGGCGTCGAGGTGGTGCTCTGTACGAAGCAGGGCGGCGGACTGGAGGCTGGCAATGCCAGCGTTGCGTGGCCGGTGCTCAGGCGGCACACCCTCTGACGCCACGCGCATTCCGCCACGATTTTCTTGGTCTGGTTTCCTCGTCCACCGCGACTGCGAGTCGACGTGCTTTAGTTTGCACCAAGGGAATCATCCATGACGCTCGCAGCTCGGAATCTTCTCAAGAGTGTTCTATTGCTCGGCCTGGTAAGCATCGGCCTTTACGCATGTGGACAATCGAACGGCAGTGGCTCCAGCACCGGTGGGTCGACGAGCGCGGCAGGGGGCTCTGGTGGCGCAGGCAGCGGTGGACACACTGGTTCGGGCGGGGCCACCAGCATGGGCGGAGCCACGGCTTCGGGTGGGACCACCAACATGGGTGGAGCCGTTTCGTCGGGTGGCTCGGTGGGTAGCGGTGGCGCTCAGGAAACCGGGGGCTCGACCGTGGTCGGCACGGGTGGAAGTAGCGCCGGCGGAACCAAGGCCGCAGGCGGGACGACGACCGGAGGTAGGCCAGGCACGGGCGGCGGCGGTGATGGCGGCGTGCAAGGGAGCGGCGGAGCCACCGGCAGTGGCGGAACAACGGTTTCGGACGGCGGCAAGACCGATGGCGGCCGCGGCGATGCAGCCGCAGGTGGCAGCAGCACCGGCGGGAGTGGAACTGGTGGGAGTGGCTCCGGGGGAGCGGGCACGGGCGGCAGCGGTGCGGGCGGCAGCACCGGAACCGTCACCTGTCCGTCGGGCGCGAAGCCGACCGACGCCACCAAGAACCTCACCGTCGGCTCACTGGCCCGCAAATACATCTTGCACGTGCCGAGCGCGTACACAGGCACCACGGCAGTTCCGTTGGTGCTCGATTTCCACCCGATCGGCGGTTCTGCCTCCCAGTGGAGGTCGGGATCTCCGTACCCCGCGGTCATCGACAAAGAAGGGGTGATCTCGGCGTTCCCAGACGGTCTGACAGGTCCGATGGGACAAGCTTGGAACGTAGTAGGTTGTTGTGTCTCCCCGGTCAATGGCGTTGACGTTGATGACGTGGCCTTCGCCAAAGCGGTCGTGGCTGATATCGAGAAGGTCGCCTGCATCGACACCAAGCAGATCTATGCCGTGGGCTTCTCAATGGGCGGCGGTATGTCCAATTGGCTCGCCTGCAAAGCTCCGGATGTATTCGCCGCCGCCGGGCCAGCTTCGTTCGACTTGACCCAGCAGAATGAGGCACAGTGCACGCCCTCGCGTCCCATCACCGTGATCGAATGGCGCGGCAAGAATGATACGGTTGTGGCCTATGCAGGGGGGCATTCGACGCTCGTTTCAGGAATGGCCCTCGATTTCTTGGGCGCTGTGGGCACATTCCAGAAGTGGGCCAGCATCGACGGATGCACGGGCAGTCCCAGCGCGGCAGATTCAAGCGGCTGCCAAACGTATTCCCAGTGCAGCGCGAGCGTTCAGGTCACGCTGTGCACGGATAACAATGGGGGGCATGAGGCAGCGAACGCCAACATCGTATGGCCGATGCTGAAGAAGTACACGCTGCCCTAGCTTGAGGATTCTCCGAGGAAGAAGGAGGCATTCCATGAAATCCAGTCACCATTTCAGTGCAGCGGTCGCAGCCCTGGTGTTCTTGGGCGGCGCCTGTTCATCTAACAGCTCAGGGATTGCAGGAGGAACCGGTGGTGGACCCGGCCCGGAATCGGGCGGCGCCTCCAGCGTAGGGGGAACGACGGGCAGCGGTGGCGCGGTTGGCACGGGTGGAGCTTCCAGTGGCCCGTCTGGTTCCGGCGGCACTTCCAGCATGACGAGCGGCACCGGAGGACAAGTTGGCAGTGGCGGTAGCTCGGGCGGGACGAGCGCCGCTGGCGGTCGGGTTGGCTCGGGCGGCACCTCGGGCGGCACGGCCGCCACTGGCGGAGCGTCGGGCCGCGATGCCGGTCGAGACCTGCCTGGCGGCACGGGCGGTGCGAACGGCGCGGGCGGTGCGAACGGCACGGGCGGCCGAATGGGCACGGGCGGCAGCGGGGGTAGCGCCGTCGATGGCGGCACCAGCCCGACAGGGGGGGGCGGAGGCGCGTCCGCGGGTTGCGGATCGGCGAACACCACCTCGTCTTGTGGCGTCAAGGGAACCATGTGCACCCTTAACGTCAGTGGGACAGATCGGACCTACTACGTGCAACTGCCGTCGAGCTACGACGTGTCCAAGCCATATCCGCTGATCTTCCAGTTCCACCCATGGGGTGGCTCGGCCGACCAGGCCTTGACCATGTACCAGCTCAACTCGAAGATCCCGGATGCGATCTACGTGACGCCCCAGGGACTGCAGGCCGGCACTGGCGGCCTGGGATGGGCGAATACCAACGGCCAAGACATCGCATTCACGAAAGCCATGCTTGCCGACGTTCAGTCCAAGTACTGCGTCGACAACGCGCGCATCTTCTCCGTCGGCTTCAGCTACGGCGGCATGATGTCGTTCGCGGTCGGCTGCGAGATGAGTGACGTGTTCCGCGCCATCGCGCCCATGTCGGGGTCGCTTTACAGCGACTTCAACTGCAAAGGCACCGGCCCTCACGTCGCCATGTGGGGATCGCACGGTCTGAGCGACACCGTGGTTCCCATCGCCGATGGCCGCGCGGCGCGCGACAAGATCCTGCAACAGAACCATTGCGGGACCACGACGACGCCCGTGGATCCGAGCCCGTGCGTGAAATACGATGGCTGCGACCCGGGTTATGACGTGACTTGGTGCGAGTGGGATGGTCCGCACGGCATCCCCAGTTTCGGCAGTAGCGCTATCGCGACGTTCTTCAAGCAATTCTGAGCGGAAGATCGGGCACCCTGTAGGGGCGACCGTGCAGTGCGAATCTGTCCGGATAGTCGCTGTCTGCTGGCCGCTATATGCCCGTGGCGCCGTCGATCCCTGGTGAGCCATCGATCCCCGGTGAGCCGTCGATCCCTGCCGAGCCGTCGATCCCCGGTGAGCCGCCGATAGCCGGCTCGATGAGTAGGGTTGCGAATGCGTATGCCGGCAACTCGGCGTAGTACGCCTTTTCGCCGACCTTGACGCGCACACCCCGTGGGTCGCTCGCGGGGTTGACGAGGACTACCGCGAGCTTGCCGTCCGGCCGGCGGAAGGCGACCACGTCGCCGGAGCCCTGGCCGTCGAGTAGCACTGCCCCCGCGCCGGTGTACCGGCTGAAGTGGGCGACCGCGTAGTACATCGGCGTGTAGGTCACCGTCCGCGCGGCGCGGTCCACCACGATGGGCGAGTTCTGCGGCCAGGGGAGTTTCGAGTCGATGCTCTTGCCGGTTTCGTCGAGCACGAGGTTCCACAGGCTGTAGAGCTCTGCGCCACCGGTGAGGTAGGTCCGCATGTTCCGCCAGGTGAAGAGGGCGTAGGACCAGTCGTTCGGCGGCCGATCCGGGTTGAACCCCGGATCCCAGTAGTGGTTTCCGCAGTCGGTCTCGGTGTGCCAGATGGGCAGGTCAGGCACGACGGCCCGCGCCGCACGTGCGATAGGCAGGGCGTTCCACTGGAGGCCGACCATGCTCACCAAGGGCCGCGCCGCCGGGTCGTCCAGCACGGCCATGGCGTGCTTCTGGTTGGCCGGGTCGTTGAAGGTCCCGAGCATGATTCGCGTCGGCAAGCCGCGCTGCTGAAGGGTGGGGCCGAGATAATCGCGGACGAATGTCTGGAATTGGCTCGGCTCCCAGCTACAAGACGGGTAGTTATTCGCGATACCTGGCTCGTTCTGGACGGCCACGGCATCGACCGGGATCCCTTCCTTGCCGTACTCCTCCACGAACCGGGCGATGTACAAGGCGTGCGCGGCATAGACCGCCGGCTCGTCGCGCATCGCACCCCCGTCGTAGTCGTCGTTGGTCTTCATCCAGGGCGGTGGCGTCCACGGCGAGGCCCAGAAGCGCATGGCAGGGTTCGCGGCCTGGGCCGCCTGAACGTAGGGGATGAGCGTCTGGCGGTCGTGATCGATGGAGAACCGCTCCATCGTCGGGTCCTCGGGACCGTCGTCGAGAGTGTAGCGGGAGATGGAGTAGTCGTTGGCGCCGATAGGGATGCGGCACAACTCAAGGTTCAGCCCCGCACCGGGCGAGAAGATGTTGTGGATTACCTCCGCGCGATCGGCCTCGGAGAGGTACCCGAGCGCATCCCAGCCCTTCTCGTTGAAGGCCCCGCCGAAGCCGACCAACGTCTGAAGCGGCTTTTCCGGAAAGACCTCGTAGTCGGGCGAGCCGGTGTCGCAGGATAGAACCGGTCCGGGCGCGAAGCTGAGGCCGCCGCCGCTCACGACAAGCGTCGCTTCCTGGGCGGGCGGGGCGTCCGGCGGCGGCCCGCCCTTCCGGACGGAGGCGCAGGCGACCGTGGCGAGGGCGAGTAGGAGGTTGGTTCGGAAGAGGCCTTGGCGGGTCAGCATGGCGATCATCTTGGCGAGGCCAAAGATGGCAGCGGCACGCGAATAAGTCCAGTCGCGTTGGCGGGGAGGATTTGCGCCGAGTGCACCTCGCCTCGCCGGAGACGTCGCCGAGGTTGAACATCCAGTCGCTGTCGAATTCCTCGCCGCGAAGCCCGTTGTACGCCGGCGTCGTCGGGATGCACTGCCGAGATCGGATCGGGAACCATGGTCTGCTAGGATGCCCCCAAATTGACAATCCGGCTCATTCGCTTCGTTTCGAGGACTCTTGTCTCGGCGACCAACAATCATGAGCCGTCGAACGCATCCTCAGCGACTCTCTTACCGAAGAGTGACTAACGGGGAGGTTTTGATGACGCTTCGCTCACCGTCCATACTCATGACCCTGCTGCTCGTCCCGCTCGTTGCTGGTTGCAACACGGGTGGAGGCTCCGGCAAGAGCAGCACGGGCGGAGCGCACGGTTCCGGCGCAGCGACTGGCAATGGCGGCCAGTCCAGCGCCGGCGGAAACACGAGCTCGGGCGGCACGGTCGGCTCGGGTGGAAGCAGCGTTGTTGGCGGCGCGACTGGCTCCGGCGGAAGCAGGGCCACCGGCGGCACGACGGGCTCCGGCGGAAGAAGCGGCGCGGGAGGATCGAGCAACGGCGGGGGAGTCGTCGGCTCCGGCGGAACCGGAGCTACCGGCGGCAGCATCGGCAGCGGTGGCGCGACTAGCACCGGCGGCGCGTCCACTGGTGCCGGCGGCGTTTCCGTTGACGGTGGGGCTACTAGCACCGGCGGTACGACCAGTACCGGCGGCAGTACCACCGTCGGTGGTTGTGATCAAGGCACGTCGGCCACGACCTGGGCCAGCAACTGCCCCACCGCTCCGCCCGCGACCTGTACCGCCGGCACCTGGGTGGCCGGTGGCCCCGGTCCCGATCACTCCGGCTTCGCGAAGTGCTCCGAGTCCGACCACTTCGCGGTCTACTCGGACGAAGCCTGCACCTCCTCGGCGCAGACGGCCGTCGATCACCTGGAAACGGTCTGGAGCCTCTACTTCGGCTCCCCTATGTACGAACGCGAACCGCTGTGCAATTCGGCCACCAAGTACAAGGCCGCGATTCACGTCCATTCCGATTGGGGCCTGACCGGCGGCGCCTGGGATTCCCTTCACATGGGCATGTGGATCGGCACGGGCGGACTGTCCGATCACTGGGGGCTGGCGCATGAATTCATGCACGGCGTACAGTCGGTCGCGGGCGGGCTGGCCTGCAACCAATCGAATACCTGCGGCTGGGTCTACGAGAGCCACGCCAACTGGGCGGCGCAGCAGCAGACCGAATACCACACCAGCAGCGTGCACTGTTCGGAGATGCTGGCCAATGCGACCCACCTTTATCTGGGCTCGACGCGCGACCGCTACTGCAACTGGCAGTTCATGGAGTACCTGAAAGACAAGTACTGCTACAGCGCCGTCAACGCCATCTGGACCGGCAAGGCGGTCAACGATCCTTTCACCGCCATCATGAACAACCAGAGTTGGAACATCACCCAGCTCAACGACTTCATGGGCGAATGGGCCATGCACAACGTGACCTGGGACTATCAGGACCCGGCGCCCGAGAGCACCGCGGGTGGCAATCAGGGGGCACTGTTCCGCAAGAACTATGGTCTGGTCACCGATACCTCGCAGACCATCCGTCGGTTGCGCCTGACCAAGGTCGAGCCCCTCGACACCGACTACGCCAACAACCGGCGCTTCATTTCGCCCTTCTACTGGGCGCCCCAACGCTTCGGCTACAACATCATCCGACTCTACCCCGATGCCGGCGCGACCAGCGTCACCGTCACCTTTCGCGGCGTGACCTCGGCCGCGCCCAGCCCTGATTGGCGCTGGGGCCTGGTCGCCACCGACTCGGGCATCGCCAAGGCGCGCTACAGCACCATGCAGAAAGGCTCGGACGCCGATCTCAACTTCTGCGTCAACGCGGGTGAGTCGCTCTTTCTGGTGGTCGAGGCGACGCCCTCGACCCAGCAGCAGATCGTTTGGGACCAGGCGTATAGTACGGTGCCGCGTTACCCGTTCATGCTCCAGCTCGCCAATGCCTGGCCCGACGGATTCCAGGGCGGCAAACAAGACGCGTGCCCATCGGGCCTGGCGCGCGCCAGCAGCGGCGGCGGCTGTGCGCCGTCGACCGTCTCGGCGTATGTTGGACCGTACGCCACGGTCGCGAGCGGCGCCACCGTCGGCGCCAGCGCACGCATCGAGGACCACGCCTATGTCGAAAACGGTAGCACGGTCTCCGGTGGCACCGTGGGCGCGCTCGCGCTCATCGGCAGCAGAGGCGGTGGCTTCACGTTCAACATGAGCAGCGGAACGGCCAAGACGACCTTCTACCCCCTGGGCTTCTTCGAGTCCGGGCAGGGCTTGTCCGGCGGCACGCTGATCGGCGACGTGGAATACCGAGGCCAGGGATATAGCCGCGCCTCCGGCACGTGCAGCGGCTTCGTCGACAGCGCAACCTGCGTGGCGCCCGGCACCGACAACACGCCGGCACCGCCGTACACGTGGCGGTAGCCAAGCAGTATTCTCATCGCCTGTTGCGATTCTCCATCCCAGCCCAGGGTCTTCGGCATCAGCGCCTTTGCTGGAGTCGCGACGCCAGACGGCCGAGCACGATCCCCGGCCCGCGCATGAGGGCCTCTATCCCGAAGTGAAAGAAGTCGCCTCGGGCGAATGCGCCCAGGCTGTCGATGATCGCAAGGGGCGAATTTCCCCCGGGGGGATGCGCAACGTAGACCGGCGCCCATTCGTGTGGTCGAAATTTCGCTTTGAAGGCGCGAAGCCCGCTGAAGTTGTAGAACGCGCGGCCGCACTTCCGCGCAGACGAAAGCAGGAAGCCGACATCGCCGGCCAGCGGAGACAGTCCGAGAGTCAGGTGGTTGCTGCCCTGTTCCGCGGCATTACGCATGGCCGCATCGACCAAGAGCTCGACCGTTCCGTTGGGCGCGTCCGGAGCACGAATCAAGTCTTTGATGAACCAACCGTTTCGCGCGAAGACAGGAATTACGCCGGCGAACCCGACGATCTCGCCGTCCCGCTTGGCTACGAAGGCCCGTCTCTCGCGAACGAACGAGAAGGGATCGACGCGAACCAGGAATCCCATAGGGGGCAGGTGCTTCTCGCCCAGCCATCGGGCGATCAGCCCTTCAATCTCGATGCGGGTCTCTCCGTGCATGGCATCGAGCTCGGCCGAGGAGACGATCTCTACCGATACGCCGGCATTTCGCGCTCGTCGCAATTGATCGCGCAGCGACCGCGTCGACACCACCGTATCTCGCCAGTGCGAAGGATCCCAAACCGGTTCTTCGCCAATCGCGATAGCGTCGTAGTTCGTCGCCTCGACGAAGCGCCGTCCTATTGCGAAGAACACGGCGCGACGGCCGTGCGCCCGAGCTTGCCGGCAAAAATCTTCAGCGACTTGCGCCAAGCGATCGTCGGCGGCGATGGGGGCGCCAGCCGCGACCCAGGCTCGCCCGGTGTCCAGGTACGCAACGCAAGCTGTGTCGTCTGCGAACCACAAGGAAAATCCCGGCTCCAGGATTTGGAACGAAGTGGTGTTCCACCCGTGCCTGCGCAAGAGCTCCAGGGCCTGCGTGCGGTCCGCGCCGGCATCCGTGGCGTTTGGGCCCGTTGTGCCGGCGGCGCTGCTGGTTCGGATTCTGGATGGGATCATGGTGCGAGGTGCAGGTGATCTTGCGCACCCGAACGCCGATCGACCATGTCAAACTGGTCAGGCCGGGAAGGGCGCGTCGGGCAGGTCCAGCGTGCAGGCCGTCGGGGTCACCCTCCGGGGTGCGTCACGCGTTCGCTCGACACATCCGCCGCCAGCGTGGCCGGGCGGGGCCTGAAGCCGCAAGGTCTCATCGAGGATTTGCCGGAGCACCGCGGGCTGCTGGGCCGCTTTCGCCGCGAGTCGCTTGGCAAGTTCCTCGTCGAGATGGAGCGTCCCGTCGGCATTTCGTAGGGTCGCCGTACGCCAGAAGTGGATCTCGATGCACTTGTCGCGCAGGGAGGGGGTGCTTCCAGATTCCCAGAAATCGGCGAAGCAGCCGCTTCCCAGATAGAAGGTGTAGCTGCCCTCGAAGCCGGTGACCTCGGCAGACTCGAGGTCTGGATTGCGGAACCAGGTCCGGTCACCTGGGACGTAGAAGTGGGTGGGTAGCGGCTGGCTGTCGGAGCCGTAGCTCTCGACGAACGCGGGATCGAATGCGGTGCCCTTGAGTGCGCGAATTTCCGCCTGTTGGGTCATCTGGCGTAGCAGGCCGGGATTGCTGTGTTCGGCTTCGCGGGCGATGCCCAGCAACATGACGTACTCGGTGGCGCGCCAACAGGAGAAGGAGTAGCGCCGACCGGGCGAGGTCGGGCAGAGCGCGGTCTCGATCGCGGGGATGAGAGGCTGGCCGTGCCGCAACAGGAACCCACGGCTTTCATCGTAGGACCAGAACTCGGCGGGGCGGTCGGCCTCGTCGGTGCGGAAGTCGATCTGGGTCTTGCGAGCCGACTCGACGATGTTCGCGCGCGTTCGGACCACGCTGGCCAGGTCCAGCGAATCCACGAAACGAAACGCGACCGGCGAAAGCAACAGGCTGACGAGGATCTCGGTCTCCAGATCCTGGCGACTTGTGGCGGATTCGAGGCGGAGGTGTTTGGCGAGTTCCAAAATGTCGCCTTCGGGCGCCAGCTCGTCCGAACACTGGCGCCTCAGTCGGAAGAGAAAGCCGTGGCCATCCGTCCCGCCGACCTGGGTGCGATGGACTTGGTCGGCCAATCCCACTCGGGCCAACCTCGCGTTCAGGAATGCCGTAACTTCGGCGAGGTCGCGACGGCTGCCGAGACGGATCCCGCCGCTTCGCCCGGCGTCGGGGTCGGGATTCGATGGTTGGATGACCGCTGGGTTCATTTCATGCACGCAGAAGCATTTTGCTGTTATGCGAAAATAGACGTGCGACTCTATACGGAAGCGAATGTTGCAGCTTGGCACCCGGGGCGGGGCACCCGATCGAAATCATGTTCATGGCCGACGGTCCCGAGGGTTGCAACCTGCAGATTGCGAAAGATACCGAGGCCCACGATGGACAGCGGACCCGGTTCGTGGAAACCGTGAATCCTTCCGCAATTGCATGGGATTTTCGCATTTGCCGCGTCTATCGATTGACCGCAGCGAAAAGGTAGTCAACCAAAGTGCCAGCGATCCAAGATTCCGAGGTATTATCCCGCCCTTATGCGTTCGGCAGACAACCAGGCCGGGAGCCCGCGACGTACCCCATCGGACAAGCAAGCAGCGCGTGCCACCTTGCCAAGACCGACGGAACCGCACGCATGAAGGTGGGTCTCCAGCTTCCAGGTGAGAGGTTTTGACCGAATGATCGACGATGGTTACGAGCAGACAAGCGACGACAACCAGGATGACGAGGATGTCGAAATCATCGACAGGCTGGCGGCCAAGCGCTCGCTGTTGAACCAAGAGATCGGACGCGCCAGGCGCCATCTGAGCGTCATCGGTGATGTCAGCCCTCACGGTGCGGACAGCGTCGGCGTGCCCGAGGAAATAGACGACGCTCCAACCACGGTAGCCACGTTGGACATCCCGGTCGTGGAGGCTGCGTCTCACGCCAGGGAGACTGGCAGATGGCCTCCGAGCGAAGTGGCCCTGGAGGAAGAGGCTGGGCCGGAAGTTACGCGGGTACCCGAGGTGGAAGCGGAGGACGACAGCTACGCCAAGTCCAACGATCCGGCGCGCATCTATCTGCGCAAGATGGGTTCGGTGTCGCTCCTTACTCGCGAAGGCGAGGTGGAGCTCGCCAAGCGCATCGAGGAAGGCGAGCGCCGCGTGTTGCAGGCGGTGCTCAATTCCGCCATCGGCATCGAGGAGATCCTGGATCTGGCCGACCAGCTGCGTGAAGAGAAGATTCGGGTCAAGGAGGTGGTCAAGGACGCGGACGAGGATGACGCCGGTTTCGACGAGAGCTGGCACGTCGAGCGGGTGTGCAAGGCGATCGAGAATGTGCGCCGTTTGCACCAGCAAATGCTGCGGGTCGAAGGGAAGAAAAGCGCAGCCAAGACTACCCGAAAGAGGGTCAAGGACCGGGTCGTAGCGATGAAGCAGGCGATCATCGATGCCCTGCTGGGGATGCACCTCAACAGGAAGCAGATCGATCGCATCGTCTTCCGCATGAAGGGACTCGTGTCGCGCATCGAGGTCGCCGAGCGCGAGATCGCGGAATGTGAACGGCGCGCCGGCATGTCCCAGCACGCGTTTCGCAAGGCCGTTCGGGAGATGCGCGACTCGCCGTTGCGCCGGCGCGTCATGGGCGACAAGATGGGCCTGCGCAAGGACGAGCTGGTGGATCTGGCCAACGTCATCGCCAACGCGACCAAGAAGGTCAAGAAGGTGGAGGTCGAGGCCACCATGACCAAACAGAACCTGTGCGAGGCGGTGAGGGAGATCCAGGACGGGGAGCGCCAGGCGGAGCAGGCCAAGGTCGAGATGGTCGAGGCCAACTTGCGCCTCGTCGTTTCCATCGCCAAGAAATATGACAACCGCGGCCTGCAGTTCCTGGACATGATCCAGGAGGGCAACATCGGCCTGATGAAGGCGGTGGACAAGTTCGAGTACAGGCGAGGTTACAAGTTCGCGACCTATGCGACCTGGTGGATTCGGCAGGCCATCACGCGCGCGATCGCGGATCAGGGCCGGACCATCCGCATCCCGGTGCACATGGTCGAGGTGACCAACAAGCTCATGTGGACACGCCGCCATCTGGTCCAAAAACTGGGGCGCGAGGCCACCCCGGAAGAGATCGCCGAAAAGATGGAGATGTCGATCGACAAGGTCCGCCACGTGCTCAGCGTCGCCAAGCAACCCATCTCGCTGGAGACGCCCGTCGGCGTGGAAGGGGACGCGCACCTTGGCGACTTCATCGAGGACAAAGGGGTCGTCTCGGCGTCCGATGCGGTGATCTCGATGAACCTCGCGGCTCAGACGCACAAGGTCCTGGCCACGCTCACGCCGCGCGAGGAGAAGGTGTTGCGCATGCGCTTCGGCATCGGTGAGAAATCGGAGCACACCCTGGAAGAGGTGGGCCAGGACTTCTCGCTCACCCGCGAGCGCATCCGTCAAATAGAGGCCAAGGCCCTGCTCAAGCTTCGCCACCCGTCGCGCACGTTGGGGCTGAAGAGCTTCATCGAGGGATAGCACGCGGGGGGAAGGATACCTTCCCCCTCGTACGTGGTGTAGTCCCGGAGTCGGACAGAAGAGAGGAATCTACGCTACGGCATCCTTGGCCGCCTTCACCGGGCGACCCTTGACCACCTTGCGTGCGGGCTTGGCCTTGAAGATCGTCTCTTGGCCGGTGAACGGGTTGATGCCCTTGCGCGCCTTGGTGGCTGGTTTCTTGACCACGAGCATGCGAACCAGGCCGGGCACGACGAAGACGCCGTTCTTCTTCAGCTCGGCATGACCGATGCTGGCCATGGATTCGAGGATCCCCTTGACATCCTTGCGCGTAAGGTTGTTGGCATGCTTGTCGACGAGGATTTGGATGAGTGTGGATTTTGACAGAGGACCTTTGGGCATCGTATCTCCTTGGGTTGGGGCTGAAAACACCTGTTCCGCGCGGCGGGGATTACCAGGTAGAGACTGGATCGCCGGAAGAACATCGGTGAGCCATAGACCGTAGCCGATTTTCCGGCAATTTGCGGTGAAATTTGCACAGAGGTACCCCATTCTGACGGCGCGAAGGCACCCATAGGGAGACACGATGACGAAGCTACTCATGACGATGATCGCGCTTTGGGCCGTGGCCGGCCCAGCGATGGCCGATGAAGCACGGACTCTAACTTTGCCTCAGGCACTGGACGAGCTGGATGCCAAGAACTTCGCACTGGTCGAGGCGAGAAGTCGCGTGGCCCAGGCGCGGGCACTGGTGGAACAGGTGTCGTCGCCGCTCTTGCCCCAGGTGGTGGCTGGAGGAGGCTATACGCGCAACAGCGACGAGGCCAAGGTCGGTCTCGGCGACTTGTTCGGGACGCTGGGGCGATCGCTGCCGCCTGGTTTTCCTGGCACGCTCTACATACAGCCGATCGGGGCGTGGTCGGTCTCGGGGTCGGTCAAGGTGCCACTTCTGGCTCCCAGCGCTTGGGCGGACCGGGCAGCAGCCAAGCGCGGGACGGAGGCGGCGGCCGCCACGGCGTCCGCGGTTCGCCTGCAATTGCACGCGGTCCTGGTGCAGGCGGCATGGGCCGCGTCCGCGGCCGAGGACATCGTGGCGGCCTCCGAGCGAGCGGTGCAGACCGCCGAGCAACTCCGCCAGACCTCCGTGCGCATGGTGGAGGCCGGAGAGGAGGCTTCGCTCTCGGTGCTCAAGGCCGAAACCGAGCTGGTGAAACGGCAGAGCGACCTGGTGCGGGCGCGGGCCGAGCTGGAAAAAGCGCGACTTGCGCTTGGCATTCTTCTCGGCCGGGCCGAACCCGTGAGCGTGCTGCCTGGCGCGGAGCCAACCCTTGACCTGGCGGTCGCAAGCGATGCGCTGGTCGCCGAGGCCCTCGGCCATCGCCCCGAGTTGCAATCCGACGCGGCCCGGATCCAGGCGGTCGACGCCGAGAGACTGTCCGCGCGCCTGCGCCTCTTGCCCCAGATTTCCGGCATGGCGGCCGCGTTCGCTTCGGACATGCCGTATCCGACAGGCAAGAAACAGGGCTGGCGCCTAACCCTGGACGCAACCTGGGCGCTGTTCGACGGTGGTTACGGTTCGAGCAAGCGCGCCGAGGCCGAAGCGGCAGGCGAGGGCGCCATGGCCAAGCAGGAAGGACAACGTCTGGCCATCGCGCAAGAGGTGGCGGACGCGGTTCGAGAGGTTCGCGTGGCGGCCGAACGCTTGCGGCTGGCGCAGCGGCAGTGCGCGTTCGCCACCGAAGCGGCCGCTTCGGCGAAACGGACGTTCGAGGCCGGGGTGGCCGGATCGCTCGACGTGCTCGACGCCAACGACCGCCTGTACCAGGCGGATGTGGCACTCGCCGATGCGCGCGGCCGCCTCGGCGTGGCGCATGCCGTCTTGGGCAAGGCGCTCGGTCGCGACGTCGGTCGCTAGCGATGGTTCTTTTCCAGCGCCGCGCGGGCGGCGGCCAGTTCCTTGAGCCGGGCCTTGTCGACCTCCGGGAACTGCAATTTGAGCGAGGAAAGTGTCTCGATGACCACCGAGGAAACTATCAGACGGGTGAACCACTTGTTATCTGCCGGAACCACGTACCATGGCGCTTCTGCGGAGCACGTGTGGCGGATGGTGTCCTGGTAGGCTTCCATATAGTCGTCCCAGCACTCGCGTTCGCGGGCGTCGGCCGCGGAAAACTTCCAGTGCTTCTCCGCGGTCTCCAATCGGTCGAGGAAGCGGCGCCGCTGTTCCTTCTTGGACAGATGCAGGAAGAACTTTCTCACCACCACGCCGTTGCGGCACAGGTAGCGCTCGAAGTGTCGGATGTCCTCGAACCTTTCTTTCCAGATGTGCTTGCCCACGAGTTTCGGTGCTAGCTTTTCCTTTTCCAATAGTTCGGGATGCACGCGGACGACCAGGGTCTCCTCGTAGTAGGAGCGGTTGAAGATACCGAGGCGCCCACGTTCGGGCAGGTGCTTCATGCAGCGCCACAGAAAGTCGTGGTCCAGTTCCTCGGCGCTAGGGGCCTTGAAGGAATGGACGTCGCAGCCTTGTGGATTCACGCCGGAAAGGACGTGTTTGATGGTGCCGTCCTTGCCGGCAGCATCCATGGCCTGGAAGATGAGGAGCACGCCCCAGTTGTCCTGCGCGTAGAGCATTTCTTGCAGCCGAGATATCTCCTCGACGCCCTGGCGGAGCGCGTGGCTGGCCTCGAGTTTGTCCTCCGACTTGATGCCGAGGGTATCGGCGGGATCGACATCCTTCAGACTGAAACCCTTACCGTCCGTAACACGAAATGCAGCCGCGTACTTGTGAGCGTTCTTGAGGATGCTCTTCATGGTGCTTTCCAACTTTGTTGGTGGGGCCGAATAGCTTCTCCCGCCGGCGCGCCGATGGGATCGCAGATGTTGTTGCAAAACGTGGCGGTTCGCAAGGGCCAGTGCGGGCACGGCACCCCGCGCGACAGATTCGTGTCCACGCCGGCCGGCTGGACGCAACACGGGGTTCCGCGCCGCTGGGGTTGGCCACCTGCGTGGAATTTGCCGTGTAGCGAGAGTTCACACGTCTGTCACAGGATTGCAACGAACGCGGACGATACTCCGCTCGTCCATGGTTGCCGAAGTGTTGCCCAAGGAGCGCGTGCTCGTCGTCGAGGACGAAGGCGATATCAGCAACGCGCTGGCGTATTCCTTGCGTGCCAACGGCTACGAAGTCCATGTCGCCGATTGCGGCGGATTGGCGCTTGACGCGCTGGATAGTTTTCGTCCCGATCTGGTCTTGCTCGATGTGATGCTGCCCGATATGTCGGGCATCGAGATTTGTCGCCGACTTCGCAAGTCGCCCGGCCCCAACCAGCCCGCCGTCATCATTCTCTCGGCCCGCGCCCAAGAGGTCGACCGCGTGGTCGGATTCGAAGTTGGAGCGGATGACTACGTGGTCAAGCCGTTCAGCCTGCGCGAGCTCATGTTGCGGGTCGAAGCCAGGCTGAGAACGAGAAAGGCCGTCATCGGGACCGCCAGCGCCGAATCCGCCGCTGGCGCCGCCAAGAGCGCCGAGACGACCAGCCTGCGCAATCTTCGGGTGGACGAGTCATCCCATCGCGCGTTCGTGGACGGCAAGGAGATCCACGTGAGCGCGCTGGAAATGCGCCTGCTGCTCTATCTCCTCCGCTCCCCCGGGCGCATGCGCACGCGTCGGGAACTGCTGACCGAGGTCTGGGGCTACCACCCCGAAGTCGCGAGCCGCACCGTGGACACGCATATCAAGCGGCTCAGGGACAAGCTGGACACGGCCTCCGATCTCCTGCAAACCGTGCGAGGCGTCGGCTTTCGTCTGGCCGATCCCGCGGTGCCGTTGGGGCTCGCCGGCGACGATACGTCGAACCACCTCGCCGATTCCGGAAACGGGCGGGAAGGGAATGTCCAGGAAAGCAAGGCGCGCTGACACTCCGGCACTGGCGACTTCGTCACGAATTCGTTACAAGTATGGAAGCCAGGCGGTGCATCGTCTACCTCCAGGCATCCAGCGCTGAATGTCCAGGATGAAGCCCAAGAAGACCGAGACCTTGATTGCGGCCATCGATGTGGGGGCCAATGCCGTCCGCCTGGAAATCGCACGCGGGTTCTCCGATGGCAGCATCGAATCGGTGCACCAAGAGCGCGATCCGGTCCGCCCAGGAGAGGGGCTCTTCCAGACCGGCTTCATCCCTTCCCCCGTGGTGGATCGACTGATTGGCGTGCTACGCCGCTATGCCATCATCTGCAAGCGACACCAGGCGCGGGTGCGCGCGGTGGGCACCAGTGCCTTGCGCGAGGCCAAGAACCGGGACGACATCATCCGGCGCGCCAAGCGAGAGGCCGGACTGGTGCTGGAGGCCATCTCGGGCAAGGAGGAGGCGCGGCTCATGTGCCTGGGGGTGCTATCTGGGCGGCCGCCCAAGCCACGCTCGCTGTGTCTCGACATCGGTGGCGGATCGACCGAAGTGGCCGGCGCCATCGGCGACCGGCCGGTGAATCTGTGGAGCATGGCGATCGGTTCGGTTCGCCTGACCGAGATGTTCAAGAGCCACCGCGAGGTATCGTCCAAGCAGCTTCGCCTGTTGCGCGAGTTCGCGCGCGAGGCGGTCGAGGAATCCTTGCCGCCGGGGATCCGAGGTTTCCCCCGCGTGGCACTTGGCAGCTCGGGATCCATCCGGGCCATCGTCTCGATGGCCGCCGCCGAGGGCACCGCGCACGCCACGGCGGGACAGATTTCGCATGCCGTGGAGAAGTTGGCGCGCATGGATCCCGATGAACGGCACAAACGTTTCGATGCCAGACGCGCCGAGGTCATCGTCGCGGGGGCCGTGATCCTGGAGGCTCTGGCTCATCATCTGTCCCTTCACGCGGTCACCGCGGTCGATCGCGGTCTCCGGCACGGCGTCTTGGTGGATCTGGTGCGCCGCCGTTTTCGCGATGCGGACGATTCGTCGCTCATCGATGCCGCGCGCACCATGGGCCGGCGCTTCTTCTTCGACGAGGCCCATGCCATGCAGGTGGCGACGCTGGCGATCGCGATGTTCGATCAACTGGCGGGGCTCCATCGTTTGCCCATGGCGGTTCGACCCTACCTCGAGGCCGCGGCGGTGCTGCACGACATCGGCCACTCGGTGAGCTACCAGAAGCATCACCGGCACACCGAGTATCTCGTCCGTAACGGCGACATTCCCGGGCTCGCCGACCGCGAACGGGATATCGTGGCGCGCATCGCCCGCTTCCATCGTCGCAGCCCCCCCGATCTGCACCATCCCGGCATGGAGGGGTTGACCCCCGGCGAAGCCCGCTACGTGCGCAAGCTGGCGACCCTGTTGCGCGTCGCGGATGCGCTCGATAGAAGTCATGCGCAGCCCGTCAGCAATCTTCGCGCCGAAGTTGTCGGGGGTCGGGCAATGCTGCACCTGTTCACACAGGGCCCCGCCGACCTCGAGATTTGGGATGTCGCCCATGAGGCCAAGCTATTTCAGAGGGTTTTTGCCGCGAGGTTGATCGTGACGGCGGGGGTTTCAAGGCACCCGATCGCTGCCAAATCGAGTGCCAAATCGCGAAATCGTCGCAAAAATGTTGCATGACATCTCCCCAGCCGCGGTCCAAAATTCACCCTCTTGACTGCCCGCATTTCGAGCAAGGAGAAGGCGCAAGTGGTTGCGGAGCCCGCCGACAACCAGCCAGGCACCTTTTTCAATCGGGAGCTTTCCTGGCTTGAATTCAACGCGCGCGTTCTGGAAGAGGCCTGCGACGCCACGGTTCAGCTCGCCGAGCGGTTGAAATTCCAGGGCATCGTCGCGAGCAATCTCGACGAATTCTTCATGGTCCGCGTCGCGGGACTCAAGCAACTCGTGGCGGGCGGTGTCCCGGACGTGAACGCCGACGGCATGCTGCCCGTGGAGCAGTTGGCTCGCATCAGTGCGCGCGCGCACGACATGGTGAGGGCCCTCTACCAGAACTGGCGCGGAGACATCGCGCCGAAGCTGGCCAGCAAGGCTGGCGTCACCTTTGTCCGCCCGGGCGATCTGACCCAGGGCCAGCAAGCCTCCTTGGAAACTCGCTTCGCCCGCGACGTGTGGCCCGTTCTCACCCCGCTCGCGGTGGACCAAGGGCACCCGTTCCCGACCCTACGCAACCGCAGCTTGAACCTGGCCATTCTCCTGCACAAGGAGCACCAGCGCGTCGCTCGCCGGCAGACCATCTTCGCCGTGGTGCAGGTTCCAGGGGTGCTGGCCCGCCTGGTCGAGGTCGAGCCGGTCGCCGACGGGCAGGTCGCCTTCATTCTGCTCGAGGACTTGATCGCGATGCACGTGGGAGGCCTTTTCCCCGGCTTCCGCGTGGTCGGCTGCAGTCCGTTCCGGGTCACGCGCAATTTCGATCTCTCCATCGACGAGGACGAGGCCGACGATCTGCTCAAGACCATCCAGCGCGAGTTGCTCAAGCGCGAGCGCGGGCAGGCGGTGCGACTGGAAGTCGCCAGCGACGCGCCGGACGAGGTTGAAAGCTTTCTGCGCGCGGCCTTGCGGCTCGATTCATCGGACGTATACCGGGTGGACGGGCCGCTGCGCCTCAACGATCTGACCTCCCTGGCCAGCCACCCCCACCTGGGCGACTTTCACGAGGAGCCCTTCGCCCCACAGCTCGTCCCGCAGTTGCACGAGGGCGAGATTTTCAAGGTGCTGGCCGAACGCGACATCCTTTTACACCACCCCTACGAGTCGTTCGACCACGTGGTGGATTTCGTGTCACGAGGCGGCCGACGATCCCGACGTGCTGGCCATCAAGCAGACCCTTTACCGGACCAGCGCGGACTCGCCGGTGGTCAGCGCGCTCATCCGCGCGGCGGAGAATGGCAAACAGGTCACCGCGGTCGTGGAGATCAAGGCGCGCTTCGATGAAGGCCGCAACATCGCCTGGGCGCACGTGCTCGAAGAGTCGGGCGTGCACGTGGTCTACGGCCTGGTGGGGTTCAAGACCCACTGCAAGGTCGCCCTGGTGGTGCGCCGCGAGCGGGGAATCATCCGGCGCTACGTGCATCTTTCCACCGGTAACTACAATCCGGCGACCGCCCGCGCCTATGGCGACCTCTCGTATCTCACCGCGCGCGAGGATTTTGCCGACGACGCCGGTGCCTTGTTCAATCTCATCACGGGGTATTCCACGCCACCCGCGTGGAAGCGGTTCGAGATCGCTCCGCTAGGACTCAAGGAACGCATCATCGAGCTCATTGCGCGCGAAAGCACCTTTGCCGACAAGGGTCGCATCATCGCCAAGATGAATTCCCTGGTCGACCCCGATGTGATCCGCGCGCTCTATCGCGCCTCGCAGGCGAACGTGCGTATCGACCTCTTGGTGCGCGGGATTTGCTGTCTGCGGCCCGGCGTTCCCGGGCTGAGCGAAAACATCCGCGTGACCAGCACCGTAGACCGTTTCCTCGAGCACGCCCGGATCTTCTACTTCGAGGCCGGCGGCAAGCGCGAAACCTATCTTTCGTCCGCGGACTGGATGCCACGCAATTTCGTGCGCCGGATCGAGGTGATGTTCCCCATCGACGACGAGCTGCTGCGTGGTCGCATCCTGGATGAGATCCTGGCCACCCAGCTTGCCGACAACGTGCGGGCGCGCGTGCTGCTTCCGGACGGCACCTACCAGCGCGTGGTTCCCGACAAGGACGCGCCGAAGGTGCGGAGTCAGGAGTGTTTCGTGGCCTTCGCCCGTAAACGGGCCCAGGGGATCGTGACGCCTCGATCGCAGGAGGATCCACCGTCCGGAGGCGCGGTCTTTCTGCACGCCAGCCCGGTGCATGCCCGTCCCCCGGAGCCGACCGAGGCGATGGTTCGGACGCCGCCACCCATGGTCGTGTCCTGACGGCCGGCGGCCCGCGATCGTAGCCTGCGTCAATTCGGGTCGCGGGGCCGGTTGGGATCGTCGGGCTCTTCCCTGCTGGTAAGGTGGCGGACGTCCTGTCCGTCGACCATGAAGATGACCATCTCGGCCAGGTTGGTGGTGTGGTCCGCCATCCGCTCGAGGTACTTGGCGATGGACTGGAGGCGCGTGGCCCGGTAGACGTTGTGCGCGCTTTCCATCATGAAGGTGAGTAGCTCGCGGAAGACCTGCGCGTAGAGCGCGTCGACGACCTGGTCGCGATCGATGATCTTACGCGCACGCTCGGCGTCCTTGGCCACGAACGCGTCCAGAACTTCGCGGAGCATGGACTGAACTTCCGTGCCCATGTGAGGAATGTCGACGTAGGGCTTGAGCGGCGGCTCGGCGTTGAGCTCGATCACGCGCTCGCAGATGTTGACACCAAGGTCTCCGATGCGTTCGAGATCGGTCACGACCTTGAGTACCAGGGTGATGAAGCGCAGGTCGGACGCCACCGGCTGTCGCCGGGCCAGGATTTGCAGGCAAAATCCATCCAGGTCTACTTCCATGCGATTCACGACCCGGTCCGCCGCGATGGTCCGGTCTGCCAGCGCGGTGTCGCGTTCGAGGAGCGCGTGAATGCTGTCGCCGATGATGTTCTCGACGTGGCTGCCCATGACGAGCAACTGCTCGCGTAGATGGCGTAGCTCGTTCTCGTACCCTCTGTCCGTGTGTTCGCGTCCAAACATGGCACTGGTCCTTGCCGCTATCCGAAGCGGCCCGTGATGTAATCCTCGGTGCGAGACTGCTTGGGTTTGGTGAAGATGACCTGGGTGGTGTCGAATTCGATCAGGTCGCCCATGTAGAAGAAGGCGGTGTTGTGCGAGACGCGCGCCGCCTGTTGCATGTTATGGGTCACGATGATGACGGTGTAGTCGCGGGCCAACTCGTGAATCAACTCCTCGATGTGCGCGGTCGCGATGGGATCCAGGGCCGACGCCGGTTCGTCCATCAGAATCACATTGGGTTCGACGGCCAGTGCGCGCGCGATGCAAAGGCGCTGCTGCTGGCCGCCGGACAGCCCCAGGGCGCTTTCGTACAAGCGATCTTTGACCTCATCCCACAAGGCGGCGTGCTGGAGGGCGCGTTCGACGCGGGCGGCGAGATCGGCCCGGTCCCTCATCCCGCCCAGGCGAAGTCCGTAGGCGACGTTGTCGTAGACCGACTTGGGAAAGGGATTCGACTTCTGAAACACCATGCCGATGCGACGGCGCACGGCCACCGCATCGACTCCCGTGCCGTAGATGGATTCTCCGTCGAGACTGACCTCGCCCTCCACGCGGCAACCAGGGATCATCTCGTTCATGCGATTGAGCGAGCGCAAGAAGGTCGACTTTCCGCAACCGGAGGGACCGATGAGCGCGGTGACCTGCCGGCCGGGAATGGTCATGCTGACCGGACCCATGGCCCGCTTGTCCCCATAGTAGACGGTTAGGCCATCGATGGCGAGGCTTCCGCCGAGCGATTCCTCGATCAGGGGGGCTACCTGCGCGATCATCCTCGAGTTCTCGCAAGGCGTCTCCGCATGCGTGCGCGGACGACGATGGCGGAAGCATTGAGCGCGAAGGTCAGAATGAGGAGCACCAGCACCGTCGCGTACAGGAGCGGACGTGTGGCATCGACGTCCGGAGATTGCGTGGCAAGCACGTACACGTGGTACCCGAGCTGCATGAACTGATCATGCAAGGTATGGGGCAGGGTGGGCAAGTAGTATGCGGCGCCGGTGAAGAGAATAGGCGCGACTTCACCCGCACCGCGGCTGATGGCCAGAATGGCGCCGGTCAGGATCCCCGGGACGGCTTGCGGCAAGACCACGCGTGCGACGGTCTGGAACCTCGTGGCGCCCAGGGCCGCAGAGGCAAGGCGCACCTCGGGAGAGACATTGGCCAGGGATTCCTCGGTGGCGACGATGACCACCGGGAGGGTGAGGATCGCCATGGTCAGCGCGGCCCAAATCAAGGCTGGCTGTCCCCAGACCTTGTCGCCGCCGCACAAGAGCTTGTCCATGCCGCCGCCGACGAACTGGACGAAGAACCCGAGGCCGAAGAGTCCGAAGACGATCGAGGGCACGCCGGCCAGGTTGTTCACCGCGATGCGAACGATGCGGGTGCCCAGCGCCGTCGGTCTCGCGTATTCGTGCAGGTAGATGGCGGTGGCCACGCCCGCGGGCAGGGCCGCGAGGGTCATCAGGATCACCAGCGCCACGGTGCCGAAGATGGCGGGAAAGATGCCGCCGGCGGTCATGCCATTGGTGGGCGCCTTGGTGAGAAACCCAAGCGTGAGTCTTGGGGCACCGTTCGTGATGACGTCGACCAGGATGACGACTAGGATCGCCAGCACGAGTAGCGTCGCCAGGCCGGTGGCCAGCCAGAGCACGGCATCCCCGACGTGAGGCCAGCGCGACGGCCGCAGCGAGGGCCGATTCACGACGCGACCCCCATGCGGCGTTTCATGCGCGCGATGGCCTGGTCGCCGATGAAATTGATGCCGAAGGTGACGAGGAAGAGCAGAATGGCGAGCGCGAACAGCACCGTGTAGTGCGGCCCGCCGAACACGACTTCGGCCAGCTCCGCCGCGATGGTGGCGGAGATGGTTCGCACCGAGTCGGCGGGATTGGCGGAAAGAATTGCGGCATTGCCCGAAGCCATCAGCACGATCATGGTTTCACCGAAGGCGCGCCCGAGTCCGAGGGCGATGCTGGCCGCGATGCCGGGGCCGGCCGCGGGAAGGACGACCCGGGTGATGGTCTGCCAGCGAGCGGCGCCGAGGGCGGTTGATGCCTCGACGTAGCTGCGCGGGACCGCGCCGAGCGACTCTTCGCAAACCGTGAAGACGATCGGGATGACCGCGAACGAGAGCGCTACGCCGGCGACCAGCGCATTGAGGCGTGAGTCGAACCCGAATGCGTCCTGGAACCAGGACGCCATCACCATCAAGGCGAAGAAACCCAGCACGACCGAGGGAATTCCAGCGAGGAACTCGATGGCGGGTTTGACGATCTCACGCGTGCGTCGTCCCGCGTATTGCGACACGAAGACGGCGGCGCCCACGGCCAATGGCACCGCGACCAGCATGGCAATCAGAGTTACCTTGATGGTACCAACGACCAGGGGCCATACCCCGTATTTGGGGATCTCGGACACCGGCTGCCAGATGTGTGCTGGCGCGTCGTAGCCTGGCCAGGTCTGGGCGAACCACATCTTGGCCAGGGTTACCTCGCGGTGAATGGTCGAGCTGGTGAGGAGCGGCCACGCCTCCTTGGCGATGAAGACCAGGATCAGGATCATCGCCGCCACGGCCGAATAGGCTAGGGTCCGGATTGCCAACTCTGCTAACCGCTCGCCAAGCGGAGTCCGACGGCCCGCAAGGTTGCGCGCGCGCGCGGGTGGCGTCCGGACGGATCTTCCCACCGCCCGCGAGCCGTTCGGTATCGCGACCACTCCGCGATTGGTCGCGTCAGACGCCGCGCGCTGCACCCGGCCTTTGGAGGGCCGTGCCCGCTCGCTCTCGTCGCCGTTCATATGCAGGAAACATTGCCAGATGAACGTGGCGATGGACTCTCACCACTGTGACAGTTGTGTGACAACCCATCGGTTATCCTGCTTGAATCGTGGACACTGATAGACCAGGCGCATCCCTGGAGTCGACTGGTGGCCTGGATGATGCAAGGAAGTTGCGACTCCGTCACGCGCCTGTCACGGACTTTGTTTAGCTTTGCGTCCAGAAAGGAAAGGCGAATGAAGACATTCACGAGAATCCTGCTTCTCGTTGCCGCGCTGCTTTTCCCCGTGGCGGCCAGCGCGGGTAGCATCACGATCAAGGGATCGGACACCATGGTTCTTCTCGGCCAGCGCTGGGCCGAGCAGTATATGGCCAAGGTGCCTGGCAAGACAATTCAAGTGACCGGAGGCGGATCCGGCACCGGCATCAGCGCCCTCATCAACGGCACGACCGACATTTGCGAAGCCTCGCGGGCCATGAGCGAGGCAGAGAAGGACGCTCTTCGCCAACGCTACAAGACACCCGGCGTGGAGATCCCCGTGGCGCGCGATGGCTTGTCGGTGTACGTGAATGCCTCGAATCCAGTGAAGGATCTCGATGTCGAGCAGCTTCGACTGATCTTTACCGGCAAGTTCACCAATTGGAAGGAGGTGGGCGGCCGGGACGCGAAGATCATCGTCTACTCCCGCGAGAATAGCTCGGGGACCTACGTCTTCTTCAAGGAGCATGTGCTGAGGAACGCGGACTACACGCCACGCGCACAGAGCATGCCGGGCACGGCCGCGGTGGTCAACGCGGTGGCCAGGGAGAAGAACGGCATCGGCTACGGCGGGGTCGCCTACGCCAAAGGCATCCACGTACTCGGCATCAAGAGAGACGTCGAGAGCAAGGCGGTCGAGCCCAACCTGGCGCACGTACAGGATGGAAGCTACCCGCTGGCCCGGCCGCTTTTTTTCTACCTTCGCAACCAAGCGACCGGGGACATCAAGGCCTTCATCGATTGGGTGCTCTCGCGCGAGGGCCAGCAGATCGTCGCCAAGGTCGGATACTTCCCGATCAAATAGGCGCAAGGGTCTACCGGGAGGAATCTCCCCCGAGGCAGCGTCGAGGTCTCGATTTGCTTCATGGCGCCGACTGTGGCCCACAATGGTTGCCTTACTGTCACTCTCTCGCCATACGCGCATGGCTATGCTGGATTCAGCCGAGGAGGTCCACATGGCAAAGGTCAAGCCGGAGAAGCGGGAGCGCGCGTCGACCGAGCATCCGCTCGTTCCAGCGTGCGAGACCGAACCGGTGCTCGATCCGGCGGATTTCGAGCTGGACGAGGGTTTGCGCAAGCTGCGTCTCGACCAGTGGTTTGCCACCGTCGAGGAAGGCATGCCCCTCTGGGTGTGCTAGCCGTCGTCGGTTCCTGGGGAGATGACCATGCTGAATCGAGTATCGGGAGAAACTCGTCTGCGGCGCGTTCCGCGCCGACTGGTGGACCTGGGCGCGAACATCCATGGTCCCGTGAGGCGGACCTTTTTTCGTTTGATCGAAAATCCCATCGAGCGACTGTTCTCGCTGTCCGCACTCAATCGCCTATACGCGGGCATGTCGCCGGTTTCGGGGGACCGCAGCTACTTCGCCACGGCTTTGCGCGGTCTCGGCGTCGAGTACGATCTCGCGCTCGAGGATATGGCGAAGATCCCCGTTCACGGGCCTTTGGTGATCGTCGCCAACCATCCATTCGGCGCGGTCGACGGCTTGATCCTGGGCGATGTCCTGACCCAGGTTCGGCCGGATTTCCGCCTGATGGCGAACCAGCTCCTGCATGGCATTCCCGAGCTGCGACCCTGGATCTTGCCTGTCGATGTCTTCGGCGGACCGCAATCGCATGCGCTCAACATTTCCCACCTTCGCCTGGCGACCAAATGGCTCGCGCAAGGCGGTGCGCTCGCCATGTTTCCGGCCGGCACCGTGTCGCATCTGCAATTGCGCAAAGGCTGTATTGCCGATCCCACGTGGCACACCAGTGTCGCCAGATTGGCGCGGAGAGCAGGTGCGACGGTTCTCACCATGTTTTTCGATGGGCACAACAGCCTGGTATTTCAGCTGTCGGGGCTCATCCACCCCAAGCTGCGCACCGCCCTGCTACCGTCCGAGCTGGTAAAGCGGACCGGTTCGCGCGTGGCCGTGCGCATCGGTCGGCCCATCGAGCCGCACAAAGTACGGCGTTATCCCGATGACCGCACGCTGACCAGCTATCTTCGTTTCAAGACCTACATGTTGAAGTGGCGAGAGAGCCCCATCCGGCCGCGCTTTTCACCACGCGCACCGGAGCAAGTCGTGCAACCCGTGGTGGCGGCGCGGCCGGCGCATGAGTTGGCGGCCGAGGTGGCGCGCCTCTCGGGGCGGGCGCTCCTGGCCGAACACGGAAGATACCAGGTGTTCCTGGCGGGCGCCGCCGAGATCCCCACGTTGCGGGCCGAGATCGGACGGCTACGCGAGCGGACCTTCCGGGCGGTTGGCGAAGGAACCGGTTTGCCTTGCGATCTGGACCGCTTCGACGACCACTATCAACACCTGTTTCTATGGCACTCGCTCCGGCACGAGGTGATCGGCAGCTACCGCATGGGAAAAGTCGATCGCATCATCGAGGACCTGGGCGCGGACGGCCTGTACACGAACACCCTGTTCAAGCTCAAGGCCGGCCTGCTGGAACGGCTTGGGCCGGCGCTCGAGCTCGGACGCTCGTTCGTGCGCCAGGAATACCAGGGCCAGGCCACGCCGCTCGCGCTGATTTGGCGGGGCATTGGAGAATATCTCGTGCGTAATCCGAGCTACAAGGTGTTGTTTGGCCCCGTGAGCATCAGCAAGGAATATGCAGGCCTTTCACGGCGACTGATGGTCGAGTTCCTGTCGCGGCGCTGCGGCCACGACACGCTGGGCCCGCTGGTGAGGCCTCGCAACCCGTTGCGCGACCGCTTGACCCGACAGGAACGAGATGCCCTGACGGCGCTCGCGCGGGACGCGGACGATATCTCGGAACTGGTATCGGAGATCGAAACCGACCGGAAGGGACTGCCTGTTCTCTTGCGCCACTACCTGCGTCTCAATGCCTTCTTGCTCAGCTTCAATCTCGATGCCAGCTTCGGCAACTGCATCGACGGCCTGATTGTCGTGGATCTCCGCACGGCCGAGCCGAAATTGTTACGTCGCTACCTGGGCGACGCGGGCTATGAGAGTTACATACGCGTGCCGGGTCCGACCCCGGTCTTGTCCCTGCGGACGCGATCCTAGAGCACCGAACGGCGGTGCTCTGGCTCGGTCCCGGTCAGCTGGCCAGGGGCATCCGCAGCTCGCGGGCGATGGCATCCACGGCATCGCGCACCCTGACCAGGGTTCCAGGGTCTGTCTCCTCGAGAGTGGTTCCGAAGGTATCTTCGATCTCGTACATGAGCTCGGCCACGGCCAGCGAGTCGATGCCGAGGTCGTCGCGCAGACGGGTGTCGGATTGAATCTGGTCAGCAGCGACGCGACAGTTGACCTTCTCGGCAATGATGGTGGCGAGCTTCGCGTGGATCTCTTCTCTTGTCATTGTGGCATCTCCTCATGTTGACGGACGACGAGCACGGCGTTTTGACCGCCGAAGGCAAATGAGTTCTTGAGGGCCACGCGCACGGCGCGCTGGCGGGCGTGATTGGGAACGTAGTCGAGGTCGCAATTCGGATCGGGCGTCTCGTAATTGATGGTTGGCGGGATCACGCCGTCGCGTAAGGTCAGAAGCGTGCTCACCAGCTCGAGTGCGCCGGAGGCGCCCATGGTGTGTCCGAGCATGGACTTGTTGGCGCTGACCGCGACGCTGTCGGCGTGCGCACCGAACGCCATGCGCAGTGCGCGCGATTCGGCCTCGTCGTTGAGCTTGGTCGAGGTGCCGTGGGCGTTGACGTGGTCGATGTCCTCGGGGGCGAGCCCCGCGGACTGCAAGGCGCGTTTGATGGCCTGGCTCTGTCCCTCGGAATCGGGCGCGGTCAGATGGCTGGCGTCGCTGGTGGCGCCGTAGCCGACGATCTCGCCGTAGCAGCGGGCGCCTCGCGCCTGGGCGTGGTCGTAATCTTCCAGCACCAACATGGCGGCGGCCTCGGAGATCACCAAGCCGTCCCGTGCCGAATCGAAGGGGCGGCAGGCGCGCTTGGCTTCCGGGTTGCGCGAAAGCACGCGCAGATTGGACCAGCCCGCGAGCACGCTGCCACAGATCGGCGCGTCGGCACCGCCTGCCAGCACGACGGTATCCTCGCCATGGCGGATGCGCTGGAAGGCCTCACCAATCGCGACCGCGCCAGAGGCGCACGCCGCCGATACCGTGAAATGGCTGCCGGCGAGTTTGTAGTGGATCGAGAGGTTGCTGGATAGAGCGTTGAACATGTTGCGCGGCACCGCCAGCGGGTGCATCTTGCGCCAGCCGCGCAGGAAGAACGAAGCGTAGACATCCTGAAGCCCTTGGGTGGCGCCGAAGGCCGAGCCCACCACCACGGAGATCGGTCGTCTCCCATCGGCGAGGGCTCCCAGCCCCGACGACTCCAAGGCCAGGCCGCCAGCGAGCAGGCCGATGTTGGTGCATAGATCGTTGCGGCGGATGAGTTGCTCGGGCAAGAACGGCGTGGGCGATACGTCGGGCACTTGTCCGCCGATGTGAACGGGGAAATCAGAGGTGTCCATGTGGCTGATGTTCGAGACGCATGAACGTCCCGCTCGCAGCGCATCCCAGAAGACCTCGATGTCGCTGCCGAAGGGAGTGACGATCCCGATGCCGGTGACCGCGACGCGGCGTGGATGGTGCTGCTTGCGCAGCGAGGGGACGATACCGGCGCGGCTCCGGAGAGGAGCGGGCCTGGCTTCCATGCTTCCCATGCGGGCACAGTACGGCACCTTCACACGCGGCGGGGTCACAGGTAGGCAACGATCCCGGGGAGGAACTGTGGCTTTCCTGCGGCGAAGACGTGACTTGGCGACCCGACTAGTACGTGAGATGGGACCACTCGAACGCGATGTCGTCGACCCAGTACCCGAACGCAGCCGCGCCGGAGGGGATCTGGAACTGGACCTCGTAGAGCGTCGCCGGATCGAAGGGTGCTTGTCGGCCCCAAGGCTCTTGCGTCAGGCTGGCGAAGCTGACGGTGTACTTGGTCCAGGTGCTCGTCAACGTGATGCGCTGGCCATGGTAGTCGTAGCAGCCATTCGGGCCCGTGTTGCCTTGGCAGAGCGCACCGTTCACGTCGGTGTCCTTGTCCGGGAAAGCCACCCGCAGGACCTGGGACGTTCCCTGGTCGATTCTCGCCCAGAAGCTGATGCCCATGTACTTCGACGCGTCGTAGGGCGCGCCCAGGCCGAACCCGAAGCTCGCCCCCCAGTCCACGTAGCCGCCGCCCGAGACGTAGGCCGCGTACTTGCGACAGCTATCGCCGGTCTGGCTCGGCACGAAACCGGTCGCCGGGTCGGGGAACATCTTCGCGTTGGGACTGTCGTCGTGGGCGTCCTTCCAGGCCCCGACGCGCCCGCTGACCGGCATGATGTAGCGATCGCCGTCGTTGAGATCGTCGATCAGCTCCTCGTCGCTCGCCAGGGCAGGGCATGTGCTGGTGCCGCCCGCGCCGCCGCTGCCGCCCACGCCGCCGCTGCCGGGCGCGCCGCCATCGCCGGGCACGGCGCTGTTCTGAAACAGGACCGAGCCCGTCACGCTTTGCCGGGTTCCGCGCAGGCCCTGCGGGGTCAAGGTCATGCTGCTTCCCGAGACGCAGTACGCATAGTCGGCCTCGTTGTCGAGCGAAAGCACGTTGGCCGCCGTCCCGTACTTGCCGGAGGTCATGGCGTCGGGGGTCGGGATTCCTGGCCACCCGATCTGGTTGACCGACACCCAGCACGTGCATCCACCGCCCGTGGCATCCCCACAGGAGCTCGTCTCGTAGCCCAGGGCTACCAGCAACGAAGCGATCCTGGTGCACGTCGTCGTGGTTCCAGAGATATTGAGGCACGCGGCCGGCAACGTGATCTGCTCTTTGCCGGTCGTGGTGGTCTTGTCGACGTAGGTTCCGTCCGACCGGGCGCTCCATGCTCCGGTCACCTGCAAGGTTCCCGCGACGGATCCTTCCGGACAACCCAGGCCCAAGGACGTCAGGTCGAGCGGGCCGGACACGCTGAGGCAGGACGCCATGACGTTCCAGGTTGCGACGACGTCACCGCCGCACGGCGCCGGGCTGGTACAGGTGATCGTCCCTGCCGCGCCGCCGCCGCCAATGCCGCCGCTTCCGCTCCCGCCGGTGGCTCTGGTGCCGCCGCTTCCGTTGCCACCGCTGGCCCTGCTGCCGCCGCTGCCCCCGGATCCGCCACTCGGCGGCCGGCCACCGCTGCCGCCCGAGCCGCCGCTCGGGGAGCCGCCCTGGACGTAGCCGCCCTGGCCGCCCGCGAACCCGCCGATGTTGCCGCCGCTGCCGGGGCGTCCCCCCGCCGATAGTGTGCCGCCGTAACCCACCGAGCCGCCGTAGCCCCGCTGGCCGCCGGAACCGGGGCTGCCACCGGGGCCGAGGCCCCCGCCGCCCAAGCTTACGTCGGCCTCCTGGCCGCCATTCTCGGCCTGCGCCCCGAGGGGTGTGCGTGCGCCGCAACCGAGCGCGAGCAGCATTCCGAAAGTAAACCGAAGTGTCGAGGGCGAGGATGTCATCGTGCGACCTCACAAGAACGCGGCGGCGACCACGCGCGAAGCAGGGCCGGCGCTGCCATTGGAAAGAAGGAATTCTCGCACAGTATGGCAGATCGCGGCCAATTCGGTGCGCGTGGCTGCCCCCGGGCCGTGGATCTTGAGCGCACCTATGTGAGCAGCCCCACACCAGCGGGTTCGACTTTCCCTTCGTACTGGAGATGGCCCGGCCCTCGTTCACGTTCGCCGCCACGGCAGTGGCCGCGCTCCATGCCGTGTCGGTCGGTCTGTCGAATGCCTGGGCAAGGCAACTACTTGTGTGGCCGCATCACAATGGCTTGGGTTGTGACGAGTCCTCGGTACCCGGTATAGTTCGAGCAGGCGCGGTCACAATGAATCGTCTCGCTTTGCTAACCACATTGCTTCTGGCCTGCTCTCCCCGGCCCTTGAGATTGCTTCCACCTGACTCCGGGTTGCGGGAGACGGCGAACGACGACCCCTCGGCAGATGCCGGTATCGTTCCTTCGGTGAGTGTCAGCGCAGCGGACGTGAGGCGGATCACGACGCATACGCGGTCTCGCATCTTCCCGCTGTCCAAGCCGGCGTCCTCGTAGATACTTTGGGGGATGAACCTGCGTCACACCCCTTGGTGGTTGATCATCGTCGGCTGCACGCTGCCGTTCGCCGGCACGGGTTGTAGCAGCAGCGGCAAAGCCTCGTCGTCCGACGCCGCCATCTCGACCGATGCGCCGACATCGACGGGGAGAAGCGCGCGCGGCGGTGCCCCGGGCACAGGCGGAGGCTTCGCCGGCAGTTCGGGCAACGGCGGCGGCGGAACCACGCCTGGCGGCGCGGGCGGCAGGGGCGGCACGACGGCAACCGGTGGAACGACGGGTGCTGGCGGCGTGCCGAGCGTCGGCGGCACGACGGGTGCTGGCGGTGTGCCGAGCGTTGGCGGCACAACGGGCAAGGGCGGCACGATGGGTACCGGCGGCACGAGCAGCACCGGCTGCACGTCCTCCTCGGACTGTCCGGCCGGCTGGACCTGTGCGATGCAGCAGTGTTGGGCTGCCGTCCAAGGCGGCGCAGGGGGCACCACCGCCACGGGCGGAGTGACGGGCTCCGGGGGCCAGGGCACAGGTGGAACGACGAACTCCGGAGGCAGCGGCGATGCGGGCGACACCGGAACGGTGATCGATGGCGGCGCGGGATCGCGTTGCACGGGCACGCCCAACACGACGTCCTGCGCTTCGCTGGGGGTATCGTTCTGCTCGACGGTGCTTGGCTGCCAAAGTCCGACTTCCGGCCATTGCTTGGGATATCCACGCGCGTGCAGTTCCAACACGACATCCACGGCTTGTGCGGGAGAACCCGGTTGTGCGTGGGCTCCCGACGGGGTCTGCTCGGGATCCGTCACCTCGTGCGGAAGCATGTCTTCGTCCAGCGCCTGTGCCGCATTGTCCGGCTGTGCGTGGAGTGGCCCCTCTGAGTCGGGCTGCGATGGCACGCCAGTAGCGTGCTCCTTCTGGGCGGAGTCGGTGTGCTCATCAAGGGGAGGTTGTACGTGGGAAAGCGCCACGGCTACCTGCATCGGCATGCCCGAGGCGTGCTCAGCCACCACCGACTACAGCACCTGCGAAGCTGCAGGATGCTCTTGGAAATCCAGTGGCGGGTGCGAGGGCACGCGGCTTCCTTGCTCGGACAACACGACGAGTGCCACTTGCCAGGCAGCAGGCTGCACCTGGTCTTCGTGCACGGGAACACCTTATGGGTGCGATAGCGCTTGGTCTAGTACGGCGTGCCAGGCCATTGGATGCTCGTGGGGGACTTACGATGCGCCTTGTACCGGCACGGTGACACCTTGCAGTCAGCTTTCCGTCGCCGACTGCCAAAAGCAACCTGGCTGTACTGTCAGTACACTCTAGGCCGAAGACTGCGTATAGGGGGGGAACGTAGGAGCGTAGTTGAATCGAACGGCACCCAGGAGATTGAGGCGGGGCGGAACGGCAGTCTCGCGGGACGGGGAAGCGTAGAGGCAAGCGCGCCTGGGGGGCTCTCGGGGGCCAGTTCTTGCGAGGGGGAGTACCCTCGGCCACCGTCGAACAGACGGCGGCCTACATCCTTTGGCTTGAGTGAAAGCCAAAGAGTCGCCTATTGCCGCCGCAAGCGCCCGAGAGCCCCGGCGACGACGTCAGCTCAACATGCGCCCCGCCCCACCCCTATGTCTGCCAAGTAGCACGGCCGCCACGCTGCCGCGCAGCGGCTTCGTCCAATGCGTCTTATCGGACATTGCTTGTAGGCTCGATTCGGTGAAGAAAAAATGGCGCTTGTTCCGCCTATTCACTGACTGGCTCGACAATGCCACGCCTTGCTTCGTACGCGAGCAGCAGTCATCCCACTTCGCCTGTGCCGACCAAGTTCCGTGCTGGACCGCGACCTACTCGACGCTCGTGCCCGTGACTCCGTAGACTTCGCTTGTTCCTCGTCTGGATCCGAGGTCTTCACGGAGGGCAGAAATCCGACGGAATCAAGCCGCAAGTCTGCACGATGTCGCCACGACAGCGCTGAGCGACGCACGGTGGGGCCGAGACGGCGCGGCAGTCGTCGTCGCTGCCGCAGCCGACCCATGCGTCCAATCCGCAGGACGTTGGTGGCGATCCGAAACAAGAGCTGTCGAGCGATGCGGGCACGCTATTCTGGACGTAGAGACAACAAAACTCGCCGGGGTTGCAGTCGGCAGTCTCGTCGCACAGGCGAGAGTTCGCGCAGGCATGGCTCGAGTGCGCTTCGCACCCGATGGACGCGGGGCTGCCCTGGTCGCGCAAGCAGCACTGTTCCTCGCGCGCGCATGTGGTCGAGCCGCAGCGGACTTTCCCAGGGGTCGAGGACAACAGCCCGCCCGACGAGGATCCGTCCGGCAGTGTCGAAGCCGGCAGCCCACCCGACGAGGACGTATCCGGGTTTCCCGAAGACGTCATCGTGTGGTCGGGGCTCGCCGGCAAAAGCGGCGTGCGCCCGCCTCCGCACGCAAGGGCGCACGGCAGCCACAGCCATGCCAGATACATTACACGGTGGCGCCGGCGCACCGGCGATTGCGCGCGATCGCTCACGGAGGACACCAACCCGATGGAAGCAACCCGCAGGTTTGCAGAATGTCGCCACGACATCGCTGGGTCACGCACGGTGGGGCCGAGGCCGCGAAGCAGTCGCCATCACTGCTGCAGCCGATGTACTCCCCCGGGTCGCAGGCGGTTTGGGCGTAACATCTACTGCCGAGCGTTGCGGGCGGGCTATGCCAGAGCCCGAAGCAACACAGCTCGCCGGGGTAGCAGTCGGCGGTCTCGTCGCATGTGCGAACGTCCGGCGTACCATGGCAGAGACTTTTCGACCGCGAGTCGCACCCATTGCTCGCGGGGCTGCCCTGCTCGCGCAAGCAACATTGGTCGCCGTAGGAGCAGGTGATGGAGCCGCAGCGGACCACTCCGGGGGTTGAAGTCAGCAGGCCACCAGATGCAGATGCATCCGTCTCCTTCGAGGGCGTCGGCGGCTCGTCAATGCTCGACGGGAGCAGGGGCGTGCGCCCGCCTCCGCAAGCCACGGCGGACGACAGCCACGACCAGATCAGAAACTCGACACAGCGGGAGGGCAGCATGGCGGTCCGGCTCGCCGGACTTGATGCCAAACACTTGCCGACCAGCCGCATCGTATACCTCGTGCCCGTCCCTGCAAGGCCCAAGCCGGTGGCGAAGGCCAGCATTTCCGACAGGATCAGTCTCCGATGCGCGACAGGACCGGGACAATCCGATCGCGGTGCTGCTGGGACGACGTCAGGAGCTAGAGTGGAAGCGATCGCTTTGAACGGCGCCATGACGATCGAGTGAAGTGCTGCCCCGGACGGCCTGAATCGCCTAGGCTTCCAGGCCAATGTCGAGAACCGCGATCACGCTCACGGCGATCGAATTCCCACCTTTCCGCGAGATACCTGATGTGTAAACTACAGCGCAGCGCGCTCCCCAATACCCAGTGTCCGAGAGGCTCCTGTGCGCAAGGTAACAGAGGCAACCAGGGTCGGCTTTGCTCCCAAGTGGGCACGTCGTACCATCGATGGACCATGAATCGACTGCGAATCGTTGTCGTTGCTCGCGGCTTCTTCGTCCCGATGCTCGCGCTCGCTGGCTGTGGCTCGGCCAGGTCGTCGTCGAGCGCACCGCCCGACTCCGGCTGCTGTGCCGATGTCATGCTAGCCACCGACAGCAGGTCAGGCGAGGCACGGCTGGAGGGAGCCGGGAGCGAGCCCTACGGTGGGACGGGCGATGCCCAGCCGGAGGCAGCCCGCAGCGAACCCGACGGCGGCCCCCCCAATCTCGCAGAGACCGGTGGCGGGAGCCTTGACGTCCCGAGCGTGTGCCAGAGCCCTCTGACCTTTCTGTCGAATATCACGCCGCCCTCGATGTGCCACGGGGTGGTCCTGAAGATCGCGACCGTGCCCTTCGACCCGGCCGACTCCCGCTGGTCCAGCGCTTACCAAGGCTGCCTCGCCAATTACGGATCGCTCGTCTCTCCGGACCCATGTCGCGAGCTGTGCACCGACCTCGTCATGGCCAATGCGACCTTGCGGTCGAGCCAGGGGATCGCCTCCTGCACGCTCGATTGCTCGCAGCCGCAAAGCCCGGTGCTTGCGGTCGAATACTCCGACACCATCTGCGAGCCGATACAGCCCGACGGCGGGCCGTCGACCGTGAAGTCGGATGCCGGCATCGACACTGCGCCGGATGCCGGCATCGACGGGGCGCCGGACACCATGGTTGCCCTCGACGGCGGCGATGGCGGCAGCCAAGCCAGAGTCGTGCTGCGGTCGGTTTACGCCTATGGGAACTGCATGCCCGTGATCAGTGAGGATCCAATTCTCGTCATGTGGACCGTGGACATCACGGGCGCACGCGGCGACACCGCGCAGCTCACCAAAGCCACAATTACCGTGAGCAGTGGCACCTCCATCGTTCAGGACTTCACCGTGGCGAACCCGAGTATCGCGCTGGTCGGTGGCGCGGGCAGCGCCGACCAGCGCAAGCCGGTCGCGGTCGTGTCCCCCAACTCGGCGTGCTCGCAAATGTGCGGTGGCGCCACCTACCGGCTGGACCTGGTGTACGCAATCGACGGCCAGATCATCGCCGTGAGCCAGTCCGGTAATTTCTCTTGCGCATACTAGCTGCCAAGGACATCTGCCATCAGCGCTTGTGCAGCCGCAGTCCACAACCCATTTATGCGACAGGGCTTCCCGCCGGTCATCCAGCGGTCCACGTAGTCGAAGAAGGCCGGGTAGCTCCACAGGCTCTCCGCCTTCATGAGCCGCATCGCCAGGGCTTCGCCCACCTACACCAGCGAGGTGCAGCAGCGACGGCCGGTAGTCATTTCTAGCGCCATTGTCCCACGGCGCCGGGGCGCCCTCACGCCCGGTCCTCCGGTGATCATCCTGCACGCTCTGACATTGTCTGGCCGCCTCCTGCCGGCGATTCAGCTTGACGAGAAACGTCCCCGCGGCTCAGATCCCGCCGAGCTTATTGAAAAAGCTCGAAGGAGATACCCATGAGGCAGAAAGCACTCCGCCCATTGTTCGCCGCTGCGCTCATACGCCAACGCGACTCTCCAGTGGGGCAGCCTGTCCGGGACCTTGGTTGCCAACTCCGTCGTGGCACAAAGCGAGCTCTACTACCGGCCATTCCGTTACGATCTCCTGCCCTAGAGCACCGAACGGGTTGAAAGCCGAGCAAGCTCACCTACTTCATGAGTTGGTCGCTTCCGCCTCGCCCCGCGTGAGCGGGGAGAGGCCGGCACGCGAAGCGTGGCGGGTGAGGGGACACCACTTGTTCTTCGACGTTGGCCCCTCACCCTCGCCCTCATAGGTGCTAACCACTCGGAGCCCTGCATGAGGTAGCTTTCGTGACTAGGCCGAGGCGTTGAGCAAGACGGTGTCGAGGTCGGACGACGAATTTGTCGATCTGGTACTGCTGGCGGCCGTCGCGAAACTCAGATGTGCGGTCAAGGGCTGCAACTCGTGCCGTCAGCGTGAGTCGACCGAGAATGGCATCGGCCAGAGCACAGGACAGAAACGCAATGGCGCGAAATGGAGAAAGCCGGCTTGGCCGGGATGATGGGCTAGGCAGCGGCTGCGACGTCCGAGGGGGGAATAGCCTCGTGGCAGCCGGCCAACCGTTGCAGCAGAAGCGCGCAGATCAGCTTAGCGAGCAGCCAGGTACGGCCCGTGTCCGGCAAGCGATTGGGCAACTCGTCGAACTTGAGCACAGTCTTGAGCGTCTTGAACGCAAGCTCGACTTGCCAACGCAGCCGATAGGTCGCGACCACTTGTGCGGTCGTCATCATCTTGCAGGGCACGGTCGTAAACAACATGATGTACTTGGCGCTCTCGATGGAACACTTGCCCGGTCGCTTGCCGCGCTTCAACTTGGTCCGGCGCGTCCGCTTCTGGGCCTTGGCTGCCTGCTCGGTGGGCAAGGCATAGATACAAAATCTTCCCTCGATCGCCTGACCAGACTTCGGCCGGATCTCGACGGGGATCTCCGTCATCTCGCCAGGGGCGAGCCTTCTGGCCACGACCAGTGGGTCGACCCGCGCCCCGTTGGAGGTACTCCACATTGGCAGCGACGAAGCATTGATGCGCACCAGGGCGTAGCCACCTCTCGCCGTCACGTGCTCGATCGAATTCGCCGTCCCATAGATGCGGTCACCCACCAAGAGATCACCTGGCTCAACCGCCATTCGCTCGAACGACTCCCCGCCATGGTTGTCGGTCAACTCCGCTCGGGTGAATCGCCGGGTAGGCAACTCCACAGTCACGTGCAGGCGAAAATCGGCCATCGTGCTGCCAGGCCGGCTCGCGCAAGTCGCGTCTACCAGACGCATGCGCAAGGGACTTGACGGCAGCCCAGCCATGGTTTCCGCCAGCATGTCGTCCGCGATCCATTCCAGCCAGTCCGCACATCGCTTCTCCCGCTTGTGCAGGGCTACGTTGCTCACGTCGCACAACCCGGTTGCCCGAGCGTGCGCGACCACGGAGCGTAGGGATCCGTCAGATGCTGCCCTACCCAACAGCAACCGTAGCAGCTTCTCCGGGTCGGCCAGTGGCCCGTCCTCCATGACAATTGCGCCCGTTAAGAACGCGCTCTCCTTCCACCCGGCAGGAAGCTCCCGGACCAACATCGGCCATTCGCACTCCAGAAGTTTCGTCCCCATACCTCCCCGTACACCTTCGCGAGATCACTGGCAAAAAAGTGGTTAGCACCTATGACCCTCGCCCTCTCCCCGGCTGCGCCGGGGCGAGGGGATACAAATGCTCGGGCTCGCGCAAGTCGTTGGATTCTCTGGGGAGTCAACCCGTTCGGTGCTCTAGGTGGCTGGTGTTTTTTGTGGAGTGATTTTAGGGCGCGAGAGTCTCGGCGATGGGCTCCGCTTTCCGAGCGCGCCACGTGAAGGCGGGCAATGCGGAAAATCCGCTCTGGCGCGCACGGAAAGCGGAGCCTCACGGACAAGGCATGTGGATGCAGCCCATTTTTGTCGACGGGATCGCGAAAATCTGATCTTCTGTAGGCGATGACACTCGGGCGGTCACCGACGGAAGAAGACATGTTTCGGACGAGCACGGAGTTCTGCCGGGAGCGGGTGCAGGCTGGGTCTATTTACGGGTTGCTGCACCGTGAAGGATACCGCCTGTTTCCGGACGAGGCCTTCGCTGACTTGTTCAAGGATATCGGGCGCGCATCGGTGCCGCCCCGGATCGTGGCGGTGGTGATGGTGCTGCAGCGCCTTGAGGGCTTGAGCGACCGGGAGGCGGTGGACCGGTTCACTTTCGATCTGCGATGGAAATACGCAGCAGGAGGGTTGGCCTACGACCATCCCGGGTTCGTGCACACGGTGCTGGTTGATATGCGGGCAAGGTTGCGCCGGTCGACGCGACCGAATCGGATTTTCGAGACGGCGCTGGAAGTTGCTCGCGAAGCAGGGCTGGTGGGACGCACGCGGGTCCTCGACTCGACCCCGCTTTACGATGCGGTGGCGACCCAAGACACGGTGACGCTGATTCGCTCGGCGATACGCGGGGTCCTGCAGGCTTGTGAAGATGACCAGGCCGGCGAATTGCGGAAGTGTCTACGACGTGAGGACGATTACAGCACGGCTGGAAAGCCGGTCTGTGATTGGGACGATGCCCCCGCGCGCGAAGCCATGCTGGATGCGCTGGCACGAGACGCCTACGCGGTACTGGCTCAACTTGACGACAGCAAAATGTCGACGGAGTTGCAGCAAGCGGCGATGTTGCTGGCGACGGTGGTGGGACAGGACATCGAGCAACGAGCGGACGGGGTATTTCGTATTCTTCGAGGCGTGGCCAAAGACCGGATTATCTCGACGGTAGACCCGGAGGCGCGACACGGGCACAAGACGGCCGCACGCGGTTTCGATGGATACAAGGGCCACGTGGCGGTCGACCCGGAGTCGGAAATAGTCACGGCGACGGAGGTGACGCCCGGCAATGTGGCCGACGGCGACGCTGCGGAATCGCTGCTCATGGACGTGCTGGCGGAGAAGTCGAGTGCGACATCGTCCCAAGCCGAGATTACGAGAGCGTCCGAGGGACATGCCGACGAGGAAGACCCAGCCGAAAAGGGCAGCGAGCCTTCGAGCGCACAGCCGAGTCAGCCTGCCTACGAGATCTATGGCGACGCCTCGTATGGGACAGCGAGCCTGGTTGAGACGATAGAAGGAGCTGGGGCCAAGGCACACGTCAAGGTCCAGGCTCCCGTAGCCCCCGACGGACGATTCAGCAAAGATGCGTTTGTCATCGACCTTGACGCTCAGACCGTGTGTTGTCCCGCCGGAGCAGTCGTGCATATCCGCAAAGCCGGTGACGGTGGCGGGCTGGCGGCGTTCGGCGTGAGGTGCGCGACCTGTCCACAACGGTCCCAATGCACCGCCAACAAGGAAGGTCGGACGATTCGCATTCACCCGCAGGAAGCGACGCTGCAACGCAAGCGTGCAGAACAGAAATCGCCAGAGTGGAAATCCAACTATCGCCAGACTCGTCCTAAGGTCGAACGGAAACTGGCGCACCTCATGTTTCGAAGACACGGCGGCCGACGTGCCCGGATGCGCGGCTGCCTGCGCATCCGGCAGGACTTCGCCTTGCTGGGCGCCGCGCAGAACCTCAGACGCTTGGCCTCACTCGGCGTTTGCTACAACAACGGCGCCTGGATGGCCTGATCCGCCGCCACAGAAGGCTCCAGTCGCGTCACCAAGCGACTTGGGCGCGTCGCCATGCGACCTGGCCGCCCAGAATTGCCTCTGGACCAAGATCCTCATTTTTGGCCTCAACGGCGGAGCGGCCTTCTGCCCTCTGGCCTGGATGCCCCCTCACTCTCCAGAATCACCCGATTAACACCAGCCACCTAGTAGTTCCCGCCGGCGGCCGAAACGCTGCCTCCATCATTTCGTAAGTCACCCGGCCCAAGAGGAGGGCATCGGCCTGGTTGAGGTTCCAGGCCGCGTGACGATTCCTCGATCAGCTGGCTTTGATGAACACCTTGAAGTCCAAATCATCGCGCCCTGCGCTCCACGTCACGCCGTCCTCACTGTCCACGTCGTTTCCATCCGAATAGCAGTTGGTGGTCGTCCCGGACCAGGCACCCTGCGTCTGCCCAAGCGGCGGGGCATCTGGGTAGTCAACCACGATGGCGTACTGTTTCCCCTTGAGCTGTGCGACAGGGGGAGAGAATTGGATGATGCTGGTCAAGGGAGAATCCGCGGTGCCGAGCGTGGTGGTGCCCAGGATGGCGTTACCAGGTAGGCCCGCCACGGTGTCGCGAATGCTTACGCGCAGGGGGAGCTTCGACTCGGAGGTGACCGAGATGGCGACCCCGGACAAGGTTCCAGTGCGCCCGGCTGTATAGGTTTGCCCGATGAACCTGGCGCCGGAGTTGATCAGGGCGCCCACATTGGCGCTACCGGTGCATGACTGATCCAATTGGTCCGGACAGGCCAAGGCGCAGACCTGGACGCAAGTGGTTCCGTCACAGGTGCCCGTGTCGGTCGGCGCGTCTGGGGCGCCGGGATCGGGAGCGCGATCACCGGCATCGGATTGCCCTGACAGAGTCAGGGGTCTGTGCGTTTCACAGGCGGCAAGCGTCAGTCCAGCAAGGGCCATGACGAGTACACGAAATCTTTCCTGCGCGGGAAGATCCATCCTACGCAGTACTCTAGCCTGAGAGCGGCAGGAGCCCCAAGCCAGAAGAGATGCGACGCCAATCGGGCTGCATGGGCAGTGATAACAGCTTCGGTGAAGCCACACCACCAGCGGGCAGCGGGAGCTTCACGGCCTCCACGAGCAGTCCCTTACCAGCCAGCCGCGGTCACCAGATCGTATCGAGATCCGCCGCGCGGATCCTTCTGTCCCGTCATGCCGCTATGATACCGAGCCGCCAACTCCATGCCTACCTTCTCGGCTCATACCGCAGCGCCACCGCCCCCGAGGCGTACTCCAGCCGGCTGACGAGCTTCAAGTCGACATGCTTCGATAGCCCCGCGAACAACGTCGGCCCGTGGCCCGCTAGCCTGGGATGCACCACGAACTCGTACGCATCGATCAATCCCAGCTCCGCCAACGCCAGCGGGAGCTTCACGCCCCCCACGAGCAGTCCCTTACCCGACTCCTGCTTGAGCTGCCGAACGGCCTGGCCCAGATCCCCGCGGATGATCTCCGCGTTCCAATCGACCCGGTCCAGGGTGCTCGACACGACATACTTCTTTGCCGCATCGATTGTCCGCGCGAAGGGTTCCATCCAGGGTTCCATCCAATCAGGCCAGGCTCCCGTCCGTGTCGACGGCCGCCACGCCGCCTCCATCATTTCGTAAGTCACCCGGCCAAAGAGGAGGGCATCGGCCTGGTCGAGGTTCCAGGCCGCGTGACGATGCAACTCTTCGTCCGCGATCCCCTCGCCATGATCGCAGCACCCGTCCAAGGTGACGTTGATGGAATATCGAAGGGGTCGCATGAGTCTACTCTTGCCTGACGATGTCGACCGAGATCTCCACCGCCGGAATCGTTCCTCTGTTCTCGAGCCAGTGTGTGGTGTTCCTATCCTCGGGCCAACCGACTCCCGGCCCGTAGTCCGTAGCAACTCCATTTCGGTGGTCCGTGATCGTTCCTTGCAGGATGTAGACGGTGCCTGGCCTACCTTTATGGTCGTGAATCGGACCGAAGACGCCTCCTGGCTCCATGGTCACCATACGCATACGAAGTTGGCGCCCTGCCATGCCCTCGATCTCAGGGCCAAGGGCAACCGTTGCGAGTAACTTCACCGAAATACCTTTCGTTTCAGGTGCCACCTGTTCGTTGCTCATCAGCGTCTGTGTGTTCGACATGAATCCTCCAGAGTACCTATGTGTACTTCACGAATAGATGCATGAAATGCCGTTGAGGCTCGCAGAAAGCGGCCATGGCTCTATGGGGGCGCCCGCGGCAGGGGGAAGCTGCACCGTAGCCTTCAACGGGAAGCAGACCCGCTCGCCCACAGGGTGCTCGACTCGACGTACTTCTTTGCCGCGTCGATCATCCGGGCAAAGGGTTCCATCCAATCAGGCCTCGCTGGAGCGTAGTTGAATCGAACGGCCCCAGGAGCTTGAGGTGGGGCGGAACGGCAGTCTCGAGGGACGGGGAAGCGTGGAGGCAAGCGCGCCTGGGGGGCTCTCGGGGCTCTCGGGGGCCAGTTCTTGCGAGGGGGAGTACCCTCGGCCACCGTCGAGCAGACGGCGGCCTCTGGCTGCGTCCAAGGCCACCGCGGGGCTCAGGTGGCGCCTCTCGACTTCTCGGGCACCCAGCCGCTACCCCGGTCACCACACCCGGAGGCCGTTCATACCGATTACGGTCCGGTACGCAGGCCAACGCAGGCGCAGGCCGGGTCGAAATGCCGTCGGGGATCCTTGCTGCGTCGAGCTCGGACACGTCGACCGCAAGGCCGCATGAGGCTCGGCGATGGATTTCTGGACAGCACGAGGTGCTATAGTGCGGGCATGCTCAAGACCAGCAAGGCCGTTGCGAGACGCGCCCGCCCCGGCAGTCGTATACGCTCCAAGCAGCAAGCGATCGGTCTTGCTGGCGGCCGTCAGATCGAGATCGTTCGCGAGCCGGACGTGGAGGTAGTTCGAATTCTGGAAGGAAACAAGCGGCCGGCGATGAGCGTTCGCATTACTTCCCAGGGCCTCGATGTCACGCTCGATGGTGCCTCGTTGACCTTGCGGGCGGCCGGAACGCTCAACTTGGAGGCGGAACATCTGCGCCTCACCGGTCGCAGCGGCGTTTGCTTGAGGAGCGAGGGCGATGCAGTCATCGAGGTCGCCGGCAAGCTGCAGACCACGGCTCGCTCGCAGGCGCTCGTCGCCACCCTGGGCGAAGTGCACGTGAGCGCCAACGACGACGTGAAGCTCGACGGCGAACGCATCTTGCTGAACTCCTGAGGCATGGTGGCGGAGACGTGAGCTGGCGCCGCACTCTGGTACTTGCATGTTCGTTCGGCGCGGCGGTGGTTCTGGGGTCGGTGAGGTCGGGCCCAGGCCACGGGACGCGACAGGTCGTCGCGGCGATCGCAGGGGCGGTTCTCATTGGGGTAGGGGTGATTGCGCTGATCGTGCATTTTGCCGGAGCCACCGCGGCCCACATCGAGGCCTCCAACCGGGCCCTGCGTGCCCTGGCCGGCGAGCTTCACCTCGCCTACCGCGACCTCCCCGACACGGCCAGGTCGGGACGAGAACCCTATGGCATGCTGACCGGCAGGTATCGCGGCGGCGAGGTGGAAATCGGGCTCTCCGGCTACCACGGGGGAACCCCCTTGAGCACCTGCATTCGGGTGGTGGATTTTCCGAGCCTCGAACAGGAGCCTCTGCTGCGGGCTGCGGCGGAAGACCATGCGGAGATCGATCTTCCTCGCTCCTCCGGGCAAGCGCCGGCAGCCAATTCTCCCCGCCAGCTCAAGGAGGCTGTCGCACAGCTGGCAGGAGACGCGAAGTTCCTCGTGTTCGACCGTGGTGGACTCCATGTTTACGTGAATCCGCATCGGCACATCCTGGCTTGGTTGACCGACTTCACGGATTTCGACATCGAAACCGACCCGGCGCGCCTTCGATCGATCGTGGACCGCGCCGTCGAATTGCGAGAAGCTTTCAAACGAGATGTTCGATAGATGAAACTGCAAATTTCATACGACGCCTTGACGACCAGGGTTGCCAGCAGCAGATCCCGGTAGCAGGACTGCGCTTGCACCTCCGCGCCCACGTGCAGCACCGCCCGCGTGACCGCCGCCCCCGCCGGCACCGGCAGCCGCATGACCGCCTCGACCTGACTCTCGCCCGGGTTCGCCACCGTGATCCAAAGGTGCGTCCGTGTGGCCTGCGCCCCCGTCCTCACCTGCGCCACGAAGTCCTCGAGCTTCAGCTCCAGTTGCCCATTGCCCCCCTGCACCCGCGCAAAGAACAACGCCTGCCCCAAATCCGGCTCCCGCCCCGGCGGTCCCCCACTCGGCCACTCCTTCGCCGTCTTGTCTCCAGACCCCGGGCTAGGCGGCGCACTGGAGACACAAGCCGCCACCATGCAAGCAATGACAAGCGCTCGGTACATGTGAACACTGACCGCTGGCGGAGGAAAAGGTTCCGGGGAATGGGGGAGGAGGGTGGATCGGAGAGTCCTGCTTGGCGCGCCGGCATCAGCCGCAAGATCCGCAACGCCGTTGCGTGCGTCCGAAAGCTGCTGTGGCGCATCCGTCGTGCTCTTCCCCGAGCTGCTGCAGGCAGCGATGACCAACGTGACTTCAATGGAAAGGCCGACCCTAGCCGTAGTCTTCATAAGCATCGCGATTCACATAGTAACAAACGTGTCGCTGGGAGCTCCAGGCGTTAGGCCCAGATGGCGTGACGATGGTGTCGCAGGCGCAGGATGATCCGGTGGATTCTCGAGCGGGGTTCGCGAGCAGGCGAGGGCGGTGGCTAGCAGCCAGCCGCAGGTGATTGCTTGCCTGACAGAGGGCTCTCGCATGACTGTTGCTGAAGTATAAATCCAACCGGAGGTGAAGCATGAAGCTGCTCGTCATGGGGGCCACGGGAAGGACTGGAATGCTGCTCGTGGGCCAGGCGCTCAGGCAGGGGCACCAGGTCGTCGCGATTGCGAGAGATCCCGCCAAGCTCGCCGGTCTCGGGGCCGAGATCGTACCGGGCACGCCCTACGACTACGAGACCGTCGCGCGTGCCCTCGCCGGGTGCGATGCGGTGGCAAATGTGCTCAACGTCTCCAGAACTTCGGACAGCCCCTGGGCGGCGCTCAGGGCGCCGGCGGACATGATTTCCCGAGCGTGCGCCAACGCGCTCGCGGCCATGGCAAAGGCCGGAGTCAAACGCTATGTGACCTTGAGTACCGTGGGCGCCGGAGAATCGTGGCAGCGCGTGCCGTTCATTCTCAAGCTGATCGTCAGCCACAGCAATCTCCGGTTCGCCTTCGATGACCACACCGCGGAGGAACAGTTACTGCAGAAATCCGGCGTGGACTACACGGTGGCTCGCGCGCCCTTGCTCAAGGACAAGGGGACTCATTCCGGCGTCCTGGCCGTCAAGCCGGGTGAGAAAATGCGAGGCACGCTCACCCGGCAGGCCGCCGCCGAATTCCTGGTCTCCATCCTGGAGAGCGGTCAATACCCACGCGAGATCGTCCACATCTCCAACCGCTAGAAGGTCACGCCCCAGCGCTTGCAGCTCCGGCAGATCGCCAGGCAGATCCACCAGGGCAGATCGGGCAGCTCGCCCCGCACGATCTTGAGCGAGGGCGTGCCGTCCTTGCGCCGCCGGCGGCGCAGCCTCGCGATGGCGGCGGCAATGCCGGGCTCCATGGCCCATGCCATCCGCGACAGGGTGTCGAGGGCCGAGACGATGTCGGTGAACCAGAAGGGAAAGGAGACGCGCTCCCAGTAGGCCGGAGCGCCGCGGTCGGGGTAGGGGTCGCGCCGGTAGAGGCGCGAGACGAACCAGGCGGCCGCGTGGCGAGCTTCGCCGGACTTGCGCAGCGAGGGATGGGCGGCGAAGGCCCGCAGCACCATCCCAGTCACGAGGTGGGAAGACGGCCGCGAGGTGACCGGCGCGATGGGCGAGGGGTGGCGGCCGAGGTCCATGGCTTCCAGGTACGGCACCCGCGCCGTGCGCAGCGGAACGGCCCAGCCGCCATCGTCTTGGCGCACGGAGAGCAGCCAGGCGAAGCCCTTGGCGACGCGGGGATCGTCCGCGTATCCGGCCTTGACCAGCAATTCCATGATCGCGCCATGATAGGGCGTGGCGTGCTGATGACCGTAGATGCCACGAAAATCGCCTTCGCGGCTCTGGCAGGAGAACAGGTATTCGGCCGCGCGGGCCAGGGCCGGGTGCTCGCGGTCGAAGCCGAGCATCTCGACCAGGATGGCGACCTGGCGGAAGGTCTCGATCTGATCGTAGTTCTCCTGCGAGCGGATGCGCGCCTGGCCGCCCGGGTAGCGCCAGGAGCCGTCGAGATTCTGCCGGGCCACGATCCTGCGCGCCTCGCGAAGCTCCCAGAGCGCGGACACGGGCCCGGCCTCCTCGCCCAAGAGATCCCGCCGCGCGAAGTAGGCGATCGCCGGGTTGTCCAGGGCCGCGAGTCGGTCCACGAGGTCGAGCGAGCGCGGTCGCCGGTTCTTGGGTCGCGAGCGGGCCATACGCCGCGATCCTACAACAGGGAGTGGGGGGACGCGCTACTGCGCCAGCTTGTCGAGCACGGTTGCTTCTTGCGCGAGGGTGTCGTCGCCGATGGCCGCCATCTCGGCCTTGAAGTAGGCGGAGAAGGCGGCGAACTGCGCCTTGTATGCGTCGCTGACCGTGAGGGGCAGGGACGTCCGCTCCCAGGAGGAGCTGTAGGTGGCCCCGGCCTGCGCGGCGGCGCTCTGCCGCTCGGCCGTGATCCAGGCCTTGATCAGACGGACGTAGCGCGCGAGCAGGACGGCCTTGCGCACGCCGGTGTTGGGCGCTTCGTCGAGCGTGGCGGCGTAGTCGAAGGCGACCTCGTTGCCGGCCGCGACGCCGTTGCGGTCTTGGTAGGTCGCGCTGAGCTTGATCTGGCTGCTTCCGCCCGTGTGATCGAGCAGCACCAGGATGACGCCGCCCTTGCTCTGGCCGTTCTCCGTCTGCGAGGGGAAGAGGGTGTTGACGAAGACGAGCTGGCCCGTGGCCTGGTCGGCTTCCGGCGAGCCGTAGACGTCCCTGACCGCGAAGCCGTCCGATTGCAGCGCGAGCCTTAGGTCGAAGACCAGCGGCGTGACCATGTAGTCGAACTCGGCGTCCATGCGCTGCTTGAACTGCTGGCTGCTATGGACGGAGTAATAGTTGGCGCCCTTGGTCTTGGTCAGAAGCTCGATGAGCGAGCTGTTGAAGTCGACGCCGATGCCGATGAAGGTCGTGAAGATGCGCGCATTCGCGTTGCTGCCGACCATGCCCGCGAGCGAGGTCGCACTGGTGTCGCCCGTGTTGGGCATGGCGTCGGTGAGCACGATGATGCGGCTCTCGTAGACTTGTGGATCGACCGTGCCCAGCTTGGTCAGCATGCCCGCGCCCATCTGGTAGCCCGCCTCCAGGTTGGTGCTGCCCTGCACGGTCAGGGCGAGGATCTGCTGGGCAAGCACGTTCATGTCGGTCTCCCCGACCAGGGAGAGCGCCTTGAGCTCGGACGCGCCATCGGTGAAGGTCACCACGCCGAAACGATCACCGGCTTGCAGGTGCCCCATCATCGCCACGATCGATTCGGTCGCGATGGCGAGCTTGGACCTGCCGGTATCCTCGGTGTTCTGCACCTGGTTGCCGTTCTGGTCGTAGTAGTAGGAATTGAAGGTGTCTCCCATCGAGCCGGACACGTCGAGCACCACGACCAGGTTGAGCTGCTTGCGCGCGAAGTCGCTCTCCTTGATGCCCGAATTCAGGCCCACCGAAAGGAACGGCTCCTGCGCTCCGCTCTGCGGATCCGTGGACAGCATGGGCACGTAGCTGGGACAGAACAAGGCGTCGCACTGGCCCGCGGCGCCGGTGTCGAAGTAGTAGTCGTAGAAGACGCCCTCGTAGGTGATGTCGGCGGTAAGCGGCAGGTAGTTGTTCGCGATGTTCTCGCGGAAATTGTTCGCGTCCTTGGCGCCGCCCGCTGCCAGCCCGACCGTGCCGCTGCCCGAGGTCGAGGTCGTGGGCGAATACCCGCCCGCCATGGCCATGCTTCCGCTTTCGCTCGCGCCGCAACCGGCAAGCAGCAGCGTGCTGATGCAGGCGGCAATTGCAGCGACGTGACTGTGACATCCAGATCCGAGAAATCTCATGGCGCCCTTCGCTTTCTTCGAGTTTTCATGCCCAAAGCCCCTATAGGGACGAACGGCTGCAACGCCCGTGCCGTCTCGGAGCGCCGACTCGAGCGTGCTACTGCGCCAGCTTGTCGAGCACGGTCACTTCTTGCGCCAGGGCATCGTCGGCGACGGCCGCCATCTCGCTCTTGAAGTAGGTGGAGAACGCGGCGAGCTGAGCCTTGTACGCGGCAGCCCGGCATCGGGTTTTCGCGGAGTACGGTGGCAACTTTTTCGATCAGAAGTGCTAGGGCGCGGGCGGCCAATCGAGGGTGAAGCTGTAGTTCTGGTCTGCGTCGTTCAAGTACGAATCGTAAAGCGGCGAATAGGTGGACACCCTAACCGTCACGCCGTCGGGCTGGACTTCGACCAAGCGCATGTAGCCCTCACCACCGAGGTCGCGAAACTGATAGTTGGAGAGCATCTGGTGGCAGGTGATGCCGGTGTCGGTCTTGCTGGCCAAGTAGCCGGTGCCGTCGCCAAGCACGTGTCCATTGAGCACCATGATGAAGGAGTGCTTGCGAATCAGCTTTTGCCAGAGCTCCTCGCCGTCGTTCACCCCGGGCGTCGCGTAATTGTGAGGATCGAAATCCTGCGGGTCCGCGGTGTCCGTGATGTCGTAGCGCAGATCGTCGTTGTTGAGGTAGGCGTGGGTGATCATGATGCCATAGCGATCAGGGTTGTTGTGGAAGTCGCCAATCGTCCGATCCGCAGGCAGTCAGCAAGGCTCCGGCACCGATGACGAAAGCGAGAGGCCAGGACGCTTGGGTAGGGAAGGTCGAAACAGGACCAGCGGTGGCGCGTTTCCCGTTGGGCGAGATCATCATGGCGACCGAGCGTAGCAGTTACCGCCGGCGACGACACAGCACCTACCGCAGTCGTCACCGAGAGTTCGCGAAATTGCCCAGCCTCATGGCGCGACAAGGCAGCCAGAATTCCGACCGAGTTCACGGGATTGCCTCCAAGACGTCACAGTCTATTCACCCCGCGAACCGAAAAAATGTCGTGTAACAGAACGTATGAGAACACTGATCCTGTGTCTTGGAAACGAACTCGTATCGGACGATGGAATCGGCGCCAAGATAGGACGCCTTCTGCAGGACCTTCCCCTGCCGAAGGAAATCCAGGTCAAGGTAGTGCCCCGTCTGTGCCTCGATCTACTCGACGAGTTGGCCGGTCTCGACCACCTGGTGATCGTGGACGCCTTGACGGCGAACGCGGAGCCAGGCACCTGCACGGTGGTGGATGTGACCCAGGAGTGCGCCGCCGTGGTCGCCTCGGGGTGCTGCCATGAGAGAGACGTTCGGGACCTCATCCACCTGGCGCGAGAGGTGGTTCCCACAGGTCCCGAGTGGGCGATCACCATCGCCGGCGTGGAACAGGAGCACCACGACCGCTATGGCGCTGGATTTAGTCGAAACGTGCTCTCGGCGGTCCCGCGCCTCGTGGACCTCGTCTTGATGGTGACGGGCGCCGGCCTCAAATACCGCCTGCTCGCCTCGGAGACTCTGCGGCAGGACGAACTCCCCCGACGCGCCGCTCCCTCTGCTTACGATTGGAGCGAGGTCTGCGAACAAGCCCCTAGTTTTCAGTAGTACACAACGTGGCTACAACCAAACTTCAAAAGAGAGCGCCGGTCTTGCAAGAACGCAAGGGCCATCTGCGCATGTTGCAATACTGTAACGGTTCCGTTGCGGAGTGTTGGCGAACGGCTCGCGTATTGCTCGCTATGTTGTGCCCGCCGCTTGGAGCCATTCGAGGCGGTTAACGACGATGGAGGACCCTATCAATGAAGTATGAAAAGCACCTAGCAATCCCGGTGGCCCTTGGCCTTGGCATGGCCATGTCAGCCGCCACGCCGGCCGCGGCGCAAACCACGAACATCTCATGTGACGACACCACCCTTCCGAACCCGCTGTACCTGGCGGGCAGCAGCGCCTTCGAGCCCACGCTCGCCCAGCTATCATTACAGATTGCCGCGAAGCGGGGCATGTCGATCATCTACCAGCCAGCCTCGTCATGTATCGGGGCGTCCGATATCGCGGATAGCACCGCGCTGTCCGGGACAGCGCACTATTACGTGGCCGACGCCACGCAGGCGACAGGCGTCGCGACCAAGACTTGCAACGTCCCAACAGCAACCAGCGTCAAGGCGCTCGTCGGGGTTTCTGACGTCTTTTACGACTCGTGCACGGGGGTAGCCAATTCCCTTCCCGCGAACGTCGGCGAATGGCACGGGCCGGTGCAGGACATGTGCATCATCGTACCGGAAGCCAACGTGACCACCACCGCCCTATCCTATAAGCAGGTGGCGGCGATCTACGGCTGTGGCGCCAACGGTGGCCAGACCCCGTTCACGGACGAGACCGCCATTCAACAGCGCACTTCGGCCTCGGGCACGCAGACCATGGTCGCGGCTGCCATCGGAGTGCCGCCGACGGCTTTCAAGGGAAATCAGAACAAAGGAAGCAGCGACCTCGTCACCTCGCTCCTCGCGGTGCCGGATCCGCAGACCGCCATCGGAATCCTGGCGTCGGATGCCTACGATCCGGCTCGGAACAAGTTCAACGCGGTCGCTTTTCAAGGCAAGGGGCAGACCAAGGCCTACTACCCGGACTCGGACGTCAACTCGTTGGACAAGAAGAACGTGCGTGATGGGCACTATATGATCCAAGGCCCCCTACACTTGTTCAGCACCCTGACCAACGGCGCGCCCTCGGCGACCGCCAAGACGGTCCTGGACTGGATCACCGGCGCGGTGGCCATCGACCCGGCCGATACCGCCAACACGGGCTACACCAAGACCGTCGCGGGGGCCGGCGAGATTCCGCCATGTGCCATGAAGGTCGTGAATTCCTACGACGGTGGCCCCTTTACGGTCTACACGCCGCCGGTTTCCTGCGGCTGTCTCTTCGACAAGTCCGCGAACAAGTTGACGACCGATCCCGTGGGCTGCGTGCCTTGTACGACCAACGCCCAATGCACGGGTGGAAAACGCTGCCAAACCGGATATTGCGAGTAGCTAACTGGAGGACCGAACCATGAACTCATTCAAGATTACAACGATCGTACTCGCACTTGGTTTCGCGGCCGGCATCGGCTGCGGCAGCGACAGCGGCACCAAAACAGATGGCCCGGTAATCACCGGAACCGGTGGACACCTTGGTCCAGATGCCCTGGGGGCGGGCGGCACCGCCGGGACTGTCGGTCCCGATGCCGCCATGGGCGGAGCGGGTGGAACAGCAGGTGTCGGCGTCGACGCCGCCGGCGGCGCGGGTGGCTCCATGCCGGTCGATGGACCCATGGCGACAGGTGGCGTGGGTGGCGCGGGCCTGGATGGTGGTGGCGCGGGTGGCACCGTGATCGACGCTTCTCCTGCGGACGCTCCGATGCCCACGGATACCGTCGTCACCCCTGTGGATGGCCTCGGCGGCGAAGTTGCCGCACCCACCAACCTCTGCACTGGCCTTACTGTCGATCAGTGTAACCTGGCCATCATCAACGCCCCCGTGGATTCCACGGTGCTGGCGCAAACTCCACCAGCCACCAATCCGCCAGATTACGCAGTCTGCAGCGTCCTTTAGTCCCTAGACCGAAAGAAACCCACGGTGCATAGCGATGGCTCCTCGACGAATGTCCGACCTGCCCTGCGGTGGACCGGGTCAACCACTCCCCACTACCGGAAGGCAACCATAGCGGGGCTTCTCGGGATAGTCGCCATGCTTATCGCACCGTGTTTGGCACTTGGGCAGGATTCGCAACCTGCCCAAGTGTCGAATCCTGCCCCAGAAGCCTCAGGGGCTCCTCACGCCGACGCGCCGGACACGGTGGAAGCGGATCGGACTTCGGCATTGGAGGAACAGGTCGCACGGCAGAAGGACGAGCTCGCGGCATTGCGAGCGGATCTGGAGCGCCGGCTAAGTGAAGAGAGCGCGGCCCGCAAGGCCGATCAGGCCGAGGCGACCAAAGCCGTGAACGAGGCAAAGGCCGCTGTGGGGCCCGCCATTGACGCTGCCGTGGATGCAGCGCTGCTGAAGAGCCCGCGGGTTTTGGGAATAGAGGGACTCACCCTCTCGGGCTTCGTGCAGGCCGACATGTACGTCAGGCAAACCTCGGAGGACCAGCTCGACACGTCGACTGGCGCTCCTCTCAATGACGATCGTTTTGCTATCAAGCGTCTGCGCATTCGCGCCAGCGTCGACCAGCGCTATCTGGCGGCCATCGCGGAGCTCGACGCCAATACCGTCAACGGGCCGCAAGCCAGGCCTATGAATGTCGAGGTGACGGCGAAGCTCCCCGGGGACGAGGTCCCCTACGTCGCCGGAACGGTGGGGATCTTCAAGATCCCTTTTGGATTCGAAATCGGCCAGAGCGACTATAAGCGGCTGTTCGCCGAACGAAGCAACCTCGAGAAGGCACTATTCCCAGGGGAGTACGACCTGGGGGCGCGGATCGCCGGCGGTTGGCGCTTCGTGCGCTATGCGCTGGCCGTGCAGAACGGGGAGCCGATGGGGGAGAGCAGCTTTCCCACACGCGACCCGAACGCGGCGAAAGACGTCGTCGGAAGACTGGGCATGACCTCGGCGCTGGGTGCCGGCGTGGACATCCAGGCGGGCTTCTCGGCCTTGGCCGGGAAGGGCCTTCACAAGGGCGCCGCATCCACCAAGCCGACCGTGAGTTGGCACGACACCAATGAGGACGGACGCATCGGCTCGAACGAGCTCATTCCTTCTCCGGGCAGCTCGGGTTTGCCATCGCAGAATTTCAGCCGTCATGCTTTGGGTGCCGACATTCTCGTCACGGCTCGGACGTCGAGACTCGGCAATACCACCGCCTACGGTGAGATGACCTGGGCCAAGAATCTGGACCGTGCGTTCCTGGTGGCGGATCCCTACGGACCTATGGGCCGCGACTTGCGGGAAAGAGGCTACTACGTGGCCCTGGTTCAAGACCTTGGCAAGTACGTCCAGGCGGGAATTCGCTACGACTACTACGACCCCGACCAGGATAGCACCGATCGCGTGGCGGCCACGGTGCTGCTCTCGAGCGAGGCCGTGTCGACCTTCGGCATGGCGGTTGCGGCGCGGATGAATATCGGAGGCCTGACCAATCGGCTGCTCCTGCAGTACGACATCAACCGTAACCATGCCGGTCGGGATCAATCCGGGTATCCGACCAACCTGGCCAGCAACGCCTTCACCCTGCGCGCGGAGGCCGTGTTCTGATGCGCGCGCAATCTCCGTTCACGACCCTGCTTGCAACCTTCTCGGTTGCCGCGTGCTCCGGGACGAGCCCGAGCTCGGGGCAGACAGCGTTTATGCGCGTCGAGAACGCGCAGTTCGTGGCCGGCGAAATCGATACCTCCATCCACGACGAACTGCCGGAGATTCATTCTGTGGCCACCCAGAACAACCAACTCGTTCCCGGGGTTTCCGGAAAGTCCATTTCCGGAACCGTTGGCCCGGGCGCGACCGGTGTCTGGCTGGGCCTTCTTGGCGACAGCGGCTACTGGGTGATCCCGGTCAAAGACGTGGACCAGAATGCGCCTGGGGATTTCACCTTTTCGTGTACGACCTCGTTTTCGCCCCTCACGGCCACTGCTGACGGGGGCGGTATCACCCTGGCCGTCCGGGCAACTGACAAAAGCGGCCACGTCGGCCCGGCGGTATTGCAGCCCATGACCATGGAAGCGGTTCGTCCGGATGGTTCCCTGGTCATCAGTCTCGATTGGGATACCCAGGCCGACCTGGATCTGCACGTCGTGTTGCCATCGGCCGACGGGGGCGTCAACGAGATTTGGTCGCGCAAGCCGACTGGGTTGTCGGTCGGAACACAGGGCGCGTCGAATGACGACGCCATGGCCGCCGGCTATCTGGATCTGGATTCCAACAGCCAATGCGTCATCGACGGGCGCCGTGTCGAGAACGTCATTTTTCCGACCTCGGCGCCCGACGGACAGTACATCGTGAGGGTGGATGCCTTTTCCCTGTGTGGCGAGGTGGCCGCACGCTGGAGGGTGCAGGTATTCACCCAGGGGTCGCTGTCTCCGATCTTGCAGGCCTTTGGACAATCGACCGGCACGGACACGCGCTTTCCTCACGGCCAAGGTGCGGGAGTGCAAGCGTTGGTCTTTGACTACCAATTATAGAAGGAAGGTGACCTATGTTGTTGATGCAAAAACTGGTGCTCGTTGCTTCGAACGTCGCAACAGCGGTACTCTATATCTTGCTGGCCCTGTCGGTGTATTCCGTGGGCGTGGTCATCGAGCGCTGGTGGTTTTTCCGGCGGCGCAAGCTCGATCTCGTGGCGGTGGGTGATGGTCTGGCGAAGCAACTGCGCGCGAAAGACCTCGACGGGGCGAAGAAGAGACTGGCCGCGAACCCCGCGATCGAGGCGGAGATACTGAAAGACGCGCTAGCCTACTACGACGACGGTCCGGACTCGCTCCAGGAAATCGTACAGAAGGGGATTCGCCAGCGGCGCAAGGTGTTCGAAAGCGGTCTCCTCTTTCTGGGCACCCTGGGCAACAACGCGCCATTCGTCGGGCTGTTCGGCACCGTCCTCGGCGTCGTTGCGGCGTTCAAGGAGCTTGGCGCCGCGTCGGCCAACATGGCCGCCACCGGAGGCGGCATGGGCAACGTCATGGGAGGCATCGCGGAGGCCCTGATCGCCACCGCGGTGGGTATCTTGGTCGCCATTCCCGCGGTCATCGCCTACAACCTGTTCCAGAAGAAATGCAATGACATCGAGGAAAACACGGCGGCGCTCGCCAATCAGGTGCTGGCCGTCATGAAGGCCAAGCCTGCCAGCGCGGCGAGGCAGAGGGCGCAGGGCAAGATGACCCCGATGGATGACGTCGAGGAGGAGACGAACCTGGCGTTGCGTGCCGCGGAGGCGAACAGTTAATGGCCGGTGCGGTTTCAGGTTCCGGACGGGCCAAGACCATCGCGGCCATCAACGTCACGCCGCTGGTCGACGTCGTCTTGGTGTTGCTGGTCATCTTGATGGTCGCCTCGACCTATATCGTGGCGCAAACCCTGAAGGTTCACCTGCCCAAAGCGCGCATGAGCGACGGCACGGCCGACAAGCCGAGCACGGTGCAACTCATGAAGAACGGCGACCTGCGCTGGAACGAGCAGCCCGTAAGCGAGAAGGATCTGGAGGGGCTCATCCGAAAGGCGGTTGCCGCGGACTCCGAGATGAGCCTGGTGGTCAGCGCGGACAAGGAGGCGTTGCATGGCCAGGTCGTCCACATCATGGATCTCGCCAAGGTGGCTGGAGTCACCAAGTTCGCTATCAACGTCATGCAAGGCGGGGGGCCCTAGGCAGCGGTGGTTCGGCTACCTGTCCCTTGCCGTGAGGTGCTGTGGTGAACAAGGCTACGGTTGCAGTCTCGTTGATTATCCATGGCGGCGTCGCCGTAGCGCTGCTGACCGCCTCGCAGCACCGTGCATCCGGCAAGAGCTTCTTCGTGCAAATGACCGAAGCCAAGAAGAAGGAAGTGAAGGAGAAGGCGAAGGTCGTTCCGCCCAAACCCAAGCTGGCCAAGGTCGAGCACCCCACTGAACACAAGGTCGCGGAACCCAAGCCTGCTCCGGTGCAGGCTCCGCCGCCCAGCGCGAACCTTCCTGTCGCACCGATCAACATGGATCTGGCCATGAGCAACGACGATGTCGGCGACGCGGTGGTCGTTCCTGTGGCACGACCGGCACGCGCCGCAGCCCCCAGCAAGGTGGCCTCGATAGAGGCCGGGCCGCACAAACACCGGATGCAGCACGAGCTGGGTCCAGGTGGGCCCGTGGCCGAGGAGCACTGCGCCGAAGAGCCGTCGAAGCCCGAGCCGGTGTTCAAGACCGAGATTGAATACACGGCGGCGGCGAGAGCTGATGGAATCGAAGGAAAGTTGAAATTGAGATTGGTGGTCGGCGCCGATGGCGCCGTGCTGTCCGTCGTGGTCTTGGCCAGCGTTTCCCCCGAGCTCGATGCCGCGGCGGTGGCCGCCGTCAAGCAGTGGCGCTTTCGACCCGCCATGGCTTGCGGCAAGCCGGTCGCCGGAGGAACGTACATCATTGCCCGTCGTTTCGAGCTGGGGGATTGATTGCGACATCGCTGTATCTCGCTGGCGGCCTTCGTGCTCGCAGGGCTTTTTGCAACCTCGTTGCGTGCGCAAGAGGCTCCGGCGATTACCAAGCCACCCCACTTGGTCCATTTCGTGTCGGCCGTGTATCCCAAGGATAAGCACGACGCGGGCATTACCTCGCAGGTTCTACTGTCGATCGAAATTGGAGAGGATGGCAAGGTCGGCGAGGTGGAGGTCGTAAGGAGCGGTGGCGCTGACTTCGACAAGGCCGCCGTGGCCGCCGCGCGCCAGTTCGTGTTTACCCCGGCCGAGGCGGGCGGACAGCCCATCCCGGTCAAGATCACCTACCGCTACGATTTCACCATCGTGACCAAGATGGTGTCCACGGGCCCACAGGTGAACTTCGACGGGGTGGTACTCGACCGTTTCAAGAAGACGCCCATGGCCGGCGTGATGGTAAAGATCAAAGATCTCGACCTGGCTACCAAGACCGACGAAAAGGGCAGGTTCGCCTTCACCGATCTGGCGCCGGGAACGTACAAGGTGGAAATCCGACACCCGCGCTTGGTGACGATTCTGACCGAAGAAACCATCAAGCGCGGCCAGAAGCGCACCATGAAGTACTACGTCGAGGAGAAGGATGAGGACGTCGACGAGGAAGTCGTGGTCCGCGCGTCGCGCATCAAGAAGGAAGCGGTGGAGACCCGGATCCGTACCGAGGAGGCGCGCAGGGTTCCGGGAACCCAGGGCGACACCTTGAAAGTCGTGCAGAACCTACCCGGCGTGGGGCGGTCCAGCTTTGGTTCGGGTCAATTGGTGGTGTGGGGCTCGTCGCCCAAGGAAACCAAGGTCGACGTCGACGGGGTGGAAATCCCGACGCTCTATCACATGGGCGGCTTGCGCTCGACGGTCAATTCCGATTTGGTGAAGTCCATCGACCTCGCCCCGGGAGCGTACGGGGCGGAAAACGGACGCGGTCTCGGGGGGCTGGTGCGCATCGAGCTCGCCCAGGTGCCGACCGCGGGGTGCACGGCTACGTGGCGAGCGACATCCTGGACACGTCGGCCGAGGTTTCCGCGGCCGCGACGCCGCGCTTGCGTTTCGCGCTTGCCGGGCGCGTGAGCTACCTGGATCGATTGATGGCGCAGGTGACGTCTTCGGATATCGGCGATTACTTTCCCATTCCACGCTACGACGACTACCAAGCGCGCGCGGCGTTGGCCCTGCGCAAGGACGAGGATGTGACCGCGACCTTTCTGGCCTCGGACGATCACTTGCGCCGGGCCATTCCCGCCAGCGACCCGGCGGACTTGCGCACCGAGAACGACGACAGCTCGTTTCGCCGCGTGCTCGTGACCTACAAGCGACTGTTCGCGGATGGATCGAGCGTGCGCGTGACACCATCCATCGGCTACGACACCAATTCCATTTTACAGACCTTTGGCAGCGACACCACCGAGGTGAGGTCCGACACCTGGCAATATGCCGTTCGCGCCAGTCTGCGCCGCAAGGTCAGCACTTCGGCGGTTCTTCTGATGGGTGTCGACGCGCAAGGTAGCAACATACAGCTTTCGCGCCACGGTTCCGTGAACCAGCCACCGCGCGAGGGCGATATCGTCGTTTTCGGGCAACGCCCATCCTCGGCAGCGGCGTTCGACCACTGGAAAGTGGATATCCTCAGCGTGGGCGGCTACGCCACGCTCGACATGAAGCTGGGACGATGGACGATCACGCCGGGATTGCGCTTCGAACCCACCTTGGTCGAGGGGGATCACCGGCTTCCCTACAGCACGATTGCGGCCCCGATCGGCTACTCCCGCCTGTCCGTGCCGACCAACCCGCTGGATGTCCCGGTGGTGCGCGATTTGCCCAATCCACGCCTGCAAGTCGCCTGGCGCGTGGTCCCGCGCCTCACCCTCACCAGCGGCGCCGGCGTGTACGGGCAACCGCCCGATCCCGAGGACATGTCGCCGGTCTTCGGCAATCCCTCGATCACCCAGTCGCGCGCCATTCACGTGATGGCCGGTTTCTCGTTCAAGGTGCGTCCCACCCTGGTGTTCGAGTCGGTGGGCTTCTACAAGAAGCTCTACGATCTGGTGTCGCGAAGCGAGAACTCTTCCCCTCCCGTGGCGCAGACGCTTACCCAGGACGGCGCCGGACGTGTGCTTGGCCTGCAAGTGCTATTACGCCAGGAGCTCTTCAAGGGCTTCTTCGGATGGCTTACCTATTCCCTGTCGCGTAGCGAACGGCGCGACCATCCCGATCTCGGCTATCGCCTGTTCGATCAGGACCAGACCCACGTCTTGGCCTTGCTCGCCAGCTACGACCTGGGCAAGGGATTCGAGGTCGGGGCCCGTTTTCGTTACACCACCGGCATGCCGAGGACGCCGGTAGTCGGCAACTATCTCGTCAACCTGGCGCCCGGCTATTACGAGCCGGTATTCGGCGCCCATAACTCGATACGCATCCCGGCGTTCTATCAGCTCGATGCGCGCGCCGAGAAGGCCTTCGTGATGCAGCGAATGAAGTTGAGCGTGTTCGTGGACGTTCAGAACGTCACCAGTCGCAAGAATCCGGAGGAAATCGTCTACAGTCAGGACTACACGCAAAAGAGCTACCTCATCGGATTGCCAACCCTGGCCGTGGCTGGCGCGCGTTTGGACTTCTAGCCCAGGATTTCGCCATGCTCGCAAACAATCAACGCGTCATCGTCGCCTTCGCCGCTTGCGCCGGCGTCCTGGCCTGCAAGCCGAGCGTGGGCCAGCCACCCTACCTGGTCACGGACTACACCTTGCTTGCGGTGCGCGGCGAACCGGCCGAGGCCAAGCCCAATGTGAGCGTAACCTACTCCTTCTTGCTCGTCTCCCCGAATGGGACCGTCAATGACGCCGATGCGCTGTGGGATGTGTGCCTCACGCCGAAGCCGCCGTCTGAAAGCAATTCCGTGTCCAGCGAGTGCACCGGCGTGCCCGACGCCGGGACGACTTCCTCGGGCCCGACCTTCACCGCCGCCATTCCCACCAAGGCCTGTCAGCTATTCGGGCCCATCGCACCGCCGCCGACGGCCGGAAAGCCCGCGGTACGTCCCCGCGATCCCGACAGCACCGGTGGCTACTACCTGCCGGTTCAGCTCTGGCTGCCGAATTTGCCCACCGGCGCTCTGTCCGGTTTCGCTCTCGAACGCATAGGGTGCAGTCTGGCCAACGCTCCCTCGGCTGCGATCCAGGAATACAACAGCACCTACCTGCCCAACAACGATCCCGGCATCGACCACGCCGATCTCGTGGATGCGGCCGGCAATGTCCTATCGCTCGACGTCGGACCGCAGATGGTGACCGCGGGTTCCGTGGTCACCATCTCGGCGACCTTCGCGGAGGGATCCGCCGAGGTCTTTCCGGTCCTCGATCCACAGAGCCAAACCTTGGTGGATCGGCAGGAGAGCTTGAGCATGTCGTGGTTCATCACCGGAGGAACCTTTCAGAACGATCGCACCGGCGTGGCGTTCGACGAGACGGCCACCTCGACCAGCAACCAGTGGACCGCGCCCGATGGAGCCGGCACACTCTATCTGTGGTTGGTTCTGCGCGACTCGCGCGGCGGCACGGACTACAGGTCGTACCAGATCCAGGTGGTTCCCTAGCGAGCACGAACCTCCCAAATGCATCGTGGTCTCTTCTTTATGCACTGTGGCTGAGCGGAAGATTTCCGAGTTTGTCACGAGACTGGAACATTCAGGGTGCGATGGTGCTGCCATTCATGGAGTCTCAGACGAGTCGCCGGGCCCGACTCCTCGTTGTCGAGGACGAGATGGATTTGTGCAGATCGCTCGAGTACGCGTTGATGGCCTCGGGGTACGACGTGAGGATCGCGGACCGGGGTGAAAGCGCGCTACGCGTTCTCGACGAGTTCAAGCCCGACCTGGTCTTGCTGGACGTGATGTTGCCCGACATGTCGGGGCTGGATATTTGTCGGCGCATCCACCAAATGCACGAGGCCGAAAGAGCGGTCGTCGTGATTCTTTCCGCGCGCGTGGAGGAGTCCGATCGTGTCGCGGGTTTCGAGGCGGGCGCGGACGACTACGTCGTCAAGCCGTTCAACGTGCGCGAGCTGATCCTGCGCATCGAGGCCCGGCTGAAGACGCGCGACACGCTCATCGAGAACGAGGGCAAGAAACGGCCGGCGATACCCGAGCAATTGAACGTCGGAATCTTGACCGTGGACGAGAAGGCGCATCGAGTCTTCGTGGCAGGACGTGAGGTTCATGCCAGCGCGCTGGAAATGCGCTTGCTCCTTCACCTTATGCGGGCGCCGGGGCGGATGTGTACGCGGAAGAACCTATTGATGGAAGTGTGGGGATACCACCCCGAGGTTTCGAGCCGAACCGTTGATACACACGTCAAGCGTCTTCGCGACAAACTGGGCAAGGCGGCCGACCTGTTGCAAACTGTGCGCGGAATTGGCTTTCGTCTGGCGGAAGCCAACGCGGGCGAACCTGACCATCCGGCGCAAAGCGACCCCGAGGGGAGTCTCTATCGACCAGAACGCACGAGCATGCGAGAAAGACGAAATCAGCGATGACGGTCGGATTGCCAATGAACCGTTACAATGCCTTGACTCATGGAATGGCAGGGATTTGGGAGAGGTGTCTCGGTTGGCACCTTGGCAACTATCCCAGCCGGTGGAACACGCGCGGGGGAATGAACCATCGCAAGGTTCCCTTGCATGCTTCGAGATCCTTGGCGTCGACGAGGGCAACCCCGCCCTTGCGGTAGTCGAAGGCGCGGCGAGAGCGGCTGCCGAGAAAGCGCGCGGTGATCGAGGATATCCAGCTTTCGTGCCCGACCAGGACCACCGTATCGTCCTCCTGGTAGGGTGCGAGGGCTTTGCGGACCCCGGGCCAGTCACCTTCGGCGAGGGCGGACACCGCGATGGGGTTTGTGGCGCCCCAGGCTTGCGCGGCAATCGCCGCGGTTTGCCGCGCTCGCAGGTGCGGACTGGTCAGGATGGCCCGTGGTTTGGGCGCCACCTTGGCTAGCATGCGGGCGGTCTTGTGGAAGCTCTGTTCACCCTCGGGTGTGAGAGGGCGGTCTTCGTCGCGCATGCCTCCGGTGGCGGCGGCTGCGATGCCATGTCGTATGAAGAGCAGGCGCATGGCTCTCACTCGAATTGCGCCGGGGACGGAAGCCCCAGGGCAGAAAGGCCGCGCGCGACGATAGCGATGGGGTTTGCCATCAGGAATTCTTGGTGCAGGCGGTGCATGGTGTCGCGGGCCCATTCGCCCTCTGCGCTGGCGACGTCCGCCAAGGCGGTCTTGCCCCGTTTCCGATCGTTTTGCGCCTGTCGGTCGAACCATTGCGCGAGCACGTGGTGATCGTGAATCACGCCAATGAGATCCTGCAAGCTCTTCCATGGTTTTGTCGCGGAAGTTTCACACCGGCGAATCTGGTCGAAGACCTCGACGGCGTAGCGCAGGCGCCGTGCGCGCCGGCGCAAGGCGTGCAACTTCTCGGCGTCCAGGTGCGCGCCGAGGCTGGTGAACCCGTCGTGGAGGTTTCGGGACTCGCGCGCGCTCAGTTCCGCGAAGCGTTCGCAGACCATGGAAGGTGATGTTCCGCCGCGGGCGATCAAGCCGGCCAGATCGCCGCGCAACCGGGAGATCTCCAGGTCGAGCAAGTTGTCCACCATGCGCATGCGGCTGCGTCGGCGGGCGCTGGCAAGGCGGTGGCGCAGGAGTTTCTGTTCCGCGCTCCGCGCCGGAAGGGCCTTGAGCCGATCGTCGTAGGATTCGAGCAGCACGTCCAGATCGCGGCTGCTGCCGGCGGCCTGGGTCAGCTGCCGCAGCAGACGTCGCGCGCGTTCGGCGCGGCGGCCGTCCGGCTTCTCCGCCAGCAAGGGCAGGGCCACGCGCAGGCGCCGGCCCGAAACACGGAGTTGATGGATGGCCTCCTCGTCGCCGGTCAGGGCCAAGGGAAAGTGGCGAAACAGCGTTGCCACTTTGCGCTTGAGGAGGGAACCTGCCATGCGCGTGCGGTCGCTCGGCCGCAGCGTCGGCCCGGGAGGCGGTGGCGGTTGCAAAAGGCCGGCCGGCGCAAGCGGAGCTTCCTCCATGACGAATGACTCTTGTGCGCGTTGCAGGGCCTTGGACATGTCCAGGGCAATATAGCGCCTTCCGGGGGCGCAAGTGGCTAGCGAGACCTCCGCATCGCGACGCGCCAGGTGGCGACCCAGCGGGGCCAGGCTAGGGTAGACTCTTGCGTTCGATCGAATGATGAGCCAGGGAGAAACAATGATCGAATATCCCATGTTCGTCGCCGGCCAGGCGGTGCCTGGCGGCGCGCCGTTGACGGTGACCGACAAGTACACGGGCGAGGCGCTGGCGCTGGTCACGACGGCGCGGCGAGAAGACGTGGACGCCGCCATCGCGGCAGCGTGCCCGGCGGCTGCGACGATGAGGGACATGCCGGCCCACCGGCGCGGGGAGATCCTCGGGCGGGCGGCGGCGATGTTGCGGGAGCGGCGCGAGGAGTTCGCGCAGGCCATCGTGGGCGAGGCCGGCAAGGCGCTCAAATACGCGCGCCTGGAGGTCGATCGCGGCGCGCAGACCTTTCACATCGCCGCGGAGGAGGCCAAGCGGATCCACGGCGAAACCATTCCCCTCGACGCTGTCCCCGCCGGCGAGGGCTACTTCGGCTTCTTCCTGCGCCGGCCGGTCGGCGTGGTCGCGGCCATCTCGCCCTTCAACTTTCCGCTCAATCTCGTGGCGCACAAGGTGGCGCCCGCCCTGGCCGCGGGTAACGCCGTGGTGCTGAAGCCAGCCTCGACCACGCCGATGACCGCCATGAAGCTGGCCGAGGTGCTCGCGAGCGCCGGCCTGCCCGCGGGAGCGCTTGGCCTCGTGGTCGGGCCCGGGCGCACCGTCGGCGAGTGGCTAGCCGCCGACCCGCGCGTCGGCCTCGTGACGTTCACGGGCAGTGCGGTGGTCGGCCGGCGCATCACCGCCATCGCCGGCATCAAGAAGGTCACGCTCGAGCTCGGCAACACCTCGCCGGTGGTGATCGCCGCCGATGCCGACCTCGACTTCGCGGCCAAGCGATGCGCGGTGGGCGCCTATTACAACGCGGGGCAGGTCTGTCTCTCGGTGCAACGAATCTACTGCCAGCGCCAGGTCTTCGCGGCCTTCCGCGATCGCTTCGTGGCAGCCTGCAACGCCATGGTGGTCGGGGATCCCAGGGACGAGCGCGTGGACGTCGGTCCCATGATTGACGTGAGCGAGGCCATCCGCATCGAGGCATGGGTGAACGAGGCGCGCGCAAAGGGCGCCCACGTGCTCGCCGGCGGGCGACGCGAGGGCGCCGTGTACTGGCCGACGGTCCTCGCCGAGGTCGATGAAGCCATGAGGATCGTCGCGGAAGAGGCCTTCGCCCCGGTGGCCGCCATCGTCGGATGCGACGATTTCGAGACCGCGCTGGCGCGGGCGGATGCAACCCCCTACGGTCTACAGGCCAGCGTGTTCACGCGCGACATCGATCGCGTGTTGCGCGCAATCCGGCGCCTCGACTTCGGCGGCATCGTGGTCAACGACGCGCCCATCTTTCGCGCCGACCACATGCCCTATGGTGGCAACCGCCAGAGCGGCATCGGGCGCGAGGGCGTGCGCCACGCCATCGAGGAGATGACCAACATCCAGATGGTGGCCATCCGTACTACGTGACGATGCTCGCCCCTCGGGTGACCGAAGAGGATCCGGTTGCAGATGCCAAGGCTGCCTCCGGGTGCTGGCGGGCATGGCTTTCACTCAAGGCATGCGCTTCGGCAATTGGCTTGCGATAGAGTGCCGCGTATTTCTCTTGCCACACCGGATCGGAAAGCGCCTTCCACCGGGAAGCATAGGAGAGCATCGTCGGTTGCAGGTCATGCACGAGACGGAGCGCGCCACCGCGGCAAGTCTCATGGGGCCTGGCCTCGTCGATGACTTCTTTCAGGACCTCCGGATTGTCGATCATCATGCAGGGGCGGAGGTAGTTGTCACTGTAGGGTTGTCGTTTTCGAATGGCCGCCAACAATGGCGAGGTCTGCAGTGTATCGAGCAGACTTTTCTGGTGAAGGTTGTCGGTCGAGAGCTGGCAGAAAACGCAAGGCTCCACGTCGGCGGCATTGTTGATGTGCAGATACCGGCGCCCTCCGGCGATACAGCCTCCCACGAGCGGTCCATCATTCCAGAAATCGGCCAAGAGGATTTCGTGGCTCTCGCGCAGCTCCAGCATGCGGCGCATGCGTGCAAGCCTCTGCTCGGGTGTGGGAACCAGATCCATCACGGGGTCGCGGCCGATAGGCATGTACTGGAAGTACCACCCGAGAACGGCGCCTTGCTGGGCGTAGAACGTCACGAATTCATCGCTGGTGATGATCTCACTGTTTTCTCGGGTTGCCGTGGCGGAAAAGCCAAAGGGAATGCCGGCATCGCGCAGGCGCGCGAAGGCCGCGAGTAGCTTCTTGAAATGACCATTGCCACGCCGCTCGTCCGTCTGGGCCTCGAAACCCTCCACGCTGATGCACGGCATGACGTTACCCAATTCAGCCAGCTTCTCGACGGTCTTGTCGTTAAGCGTGACGCCGGACGTGTACACCTGAAACCAGATGTCATCGTGCTTCTTCCACAGGTCGAAGATATCGCCATAGACGAAGGGCTCGCCGCCCGACATCACGATGAAGTAGGCGCCAAGAGACTTGGCCTCCGTGAGCGTACGGTCGAAGGTTTCGTAGTCCAAGTCCGAATCCCGCGCGTACTCGGCCGAGTAGCAGCCGTAGCAACGCAGAGGACAGCGCATGGTGGGGGATACCACCAACAACAAGGGTATCTCGTAACCCAGTTGCTCCGTAATCCAGTTGCGCTGGACTTGTCCGCGCACCATCTCATTGACGACGAGGTTCTGAATCATCTTTTCGCGGCAACGAGGATGCGCTTGCCCCATGGCGCGCTTGAGAGCAACCAGGGCCTTTTCGAGGAACTTCTGCCCCATGGGGAATTGATTCGAGCCCGTCAGAAGGCGAACCACCTGGATGAGATGTTCGTCCGAAAGATGCGTGGAAGCCCTGATCGCGGCAGTCAACAGTGTGGTTTTCGCAGCTAGGGAAGAACGCGTGAACCAGGGGAGTTGTTTCTTGATTTCCATAAAGTAGTCCTCATTACGATGGCTCTGTGGCGCTATCAGCTGCGGAACTCGATGGCTATCAAACGCATTCGACGGCGGCGACGACAGGGGACTTGGATGACGGTCGGTGGTGGGTGGCGCGCAGAATCCGCAGGGATCACGACGCCCGGCGGCAGCGAAGATGGTGAAACCGGTGGACAGAACTAGCAGGTCGAGATAATTGAGACAAGAAAGATTTGCGGCGGCTTGGTCCAAGGCGGACCTAGGCGCCAAGGAGGGCGCAAGCGGAGTGAGAATTCAACTCATCTACCCGGATCCGAATCCACGCGTTGGGTTGAGCGGGCGAAAGGTCGAGAGTGCCGCGCTTCAACTCCTGGCGGCGATCACGCCCAAGGCCCACGACGTCTCCGTGGTCCAGGAACACCTGGGTGACCCCGTTCGCTTCGATGACGCCAGCGTTGATCTGGTGGGCATCACTGCCATGACCATCCAGGCCCGCCGCGCGTACGAGATCGCGGACGGCTATCGCAGCGCGGGGAAGAAGGTGGTTCTTGGTGGGATTCATCCCTCGGTGCGGCCGGACGAGGCACTACAACATGCCGACGCCGTGGTGGTGGGCGAAGCGGAACCTGTCTGGTCGCAGGTTCTGGCGGACGCGGAAGCCGGCAACTTGCGCGGTTTGTACCGGGGACAGGAATACGCAGACCTGACCCAGCTTCCGCCTTACCGGCGCGAGTTGTTCGCCAAGAGGTCGTCGTTCTCGCTACGGTCGGTACAGGCGGCGCGGGGTTGCCCCTACGATTGCTCCTTCTGTTCGGCAACCTTGTTTGCGGGTCGGAAGTATCGTTTCCGCCCGGTCGAGAACGTCATCGCCGAGGTGAAGGCGCTCAATACCCGCTTCATCTTCTTTCTCGACGACAACATCTTTTCCAGCGAGCCCTATTGCCGCGCGCTTTTCGCCGAGCTGAGGAAGCTCGACATCATTTGGGTCGGGCAGGCGTCGCTGCACCTTACCGCCAGCAACCCGAGCCTGTTGGAGCTTGCCGCGAAGAGCGGCTGTGTATCCCTCTTCGTCGGCATCGAGTCGCTTTCCGAGTCCAATCTGCGGACCACGGGTGCGCTGGCGAAGAACAAGGTCAGCACGCCAGAGGAGATGGGCCGGAGCCTCCGTGTGCTGCACGATCATGGGATCATGGTCATGGCCGGCGTCATCTTCGGTTTCGATGACGACGACCCGGACGTCTTCGATCGCACGCGGGAGTTCCTCTTCTCCCACCGCGTGGGCCTGGGATCCTTTTCCGCCCTGACGCCCTTTCCAGGCACCAGGCTGTTCGACGAATTGCACGCCCAGTCACGGATCACGACCTACGACTGGTCGAAGTACGACGGCGCGACCGCCGTGTTTCTGCCCAGGCTGATGACGCCCGAGCAACTGCAGGAAGGAACGCGGCAGATCGGGGTCAATTTCTACAGCACCCCCAAGATCCTTCGCCGTTTCTGGGTGAACCGGCATCATCCGTTCATCTACCTGGCCACCAGCTTCGCGTGGAGGCACTCGTGTAGGCTGGAGAACAACGTCCCGTTTTTCACCCGCAGTGGTTCGTGGAAGGAGATCGGCGGGAAGCCCGTCGCCGTCGGTCTCGAAGGGGTGGCCGCGCCGCGGCTGCTGGATGCGATTGGCCAAGGCACGGAGCAGAAGGAACCCTCGCGCGCGGTGCCGGCCGGCGATCCGAACTAGGGGGCTCGCTCTTGTCAAGCTGCGACGCCTCCTTTTCAAGCTCCGTCACACGTCGGATCCGTCGGGCCTTGCCGTCGGCATTCGATGTGGCCAAGGTCGGATTTCGCCTATTCGGGTTGCCGCGCAATGCTTTCGGGTCGATCGACGTCACCCAGAAGTGCAACTTGCGCTGCAAGCACTGCTACTTCTTCGAGAACGATCAGCCGGAACGAGCCTTGAGCGTCGATGAATGGGTGGACTTGCTCGAAGACTGGAAGCGCACTCGCTCGCGCTGGGAATTTCCGTTCTTTCAATGCTCGTGGGTAGGCGGCGAGCCATTGCTGCGTCCGGAGCTCATCGAACGCTGTCGAAGGTACTTTCGCTACAACCTGGTGGTCACCAACGGCACGCTGTCCCTGCCGGCCTGGCCCGACGTGGATTTCTACGTTTCCATCGACGGAGACGAGGAAGTCCATGAAGATCTTCGCCAGCGCAAAGGCATCTACCGGCTTATCAAACAGAACGTAACCGCTTGCGCCCCGGGGCGGGTAACCATCTCCTGTTGCATAACCCGGCAAAACGCCCACTGCATCGAACGTCTGGTCGAGGAATGGGCGGAAGTGGCCGCCGGGTTCACCTTCGATTTCTACACGCCCATCGAGGGCAAGGACGATCCGCTGTGGATTCCCTGGCCGGAACGCGACCAGATCATCGACAGGTTGTTTGCCATCCGCCGAGCCCATCCCGACAGCTTGCGGGTCACCGAGCGCGCGCTCCGGCTCATGTACTCGGATACCGCGTCCACGGTAACCAAGGACTGTCTGTTCGCGAGAAAGGCGTTTGCCTACACCGCTCTCGGCCAGCTCAAGGAGAAGTGCATGATGGGTGCCAAGGCCGATTGTTCCCGCTGCGGCTGTATCGTTCCTTTCTATCTTCATTCCATGACCCATCCGCGTCCCCATCCGAGGGGCAGCCAGCACCTGGATGGCATCGTGCCGGCGGGACATCGCCAGGCGCCTGAATAGCGTTCGGGCTCGGCTACTCGCGGTGTTTGGAGTGCCTGCTGATCCTGTGGCTGGAAAACCCGACGGAGTGTTCGAGCGCCAGGGTCATGGGGAAGGTGGCCCGCAACACGATGCTGGACCGCGCGCCCGTGGGTGCATCGCTGATGTGCACCTTGCGCATGAGCGACACTGCGCAGTCGGCGGCGGATGGATCCAGTGTGCCCTGCGAGGCGAAACCCACGGAACCGACCGCGCCGCCTGGCTCGACGTAGGCGATGACATCCACGTCCGCGTTGCCGATGGCCCCACAACTGGCGAGTCCCGTCGAGATGCCGCCAAGGTGCCGGGCCATCGCCTCGCCGCTCCACGGAATCACGCTGCGTTCGCCGGTCGATTGGAAGGTCATCGAATACTCGAAGTCGGTTCCTCGCCGGCCTTCGGGGGCCGGGAATGCGATCTGCTTGCCCTCGGCCACCAGGCAGCTTTCGACGGGAAAGCAGCCAAGCCCGTTCTTGATCACCTGCACGTCGGACACCTTGCCGGTCGCCTCGATGACGAAACGCATGACGACCTGACCGGACAGATACTTGCGCGCCTCGCCGGCCCTGGAAAAACAAGCGGACATGGCGCGCACATGCGGTCTGAGGGCGCGATCCACGGCTCGCTCGTCGAGCACGCCAATCGACATCGCCATGCTCATGCGCTTGTCGTCGCCCGAAACATCGCCCGTCGCCCACCCGGAGGTTCTTGCCCGTCTTGCGTGGCGGTCCTTGCCGGAACCCTTGCGAACCTCCGGCTCGGAGGCGCAGCCCAGAGCGGACACCACCAGCAACCCTGTCAGGAGAAGAACATGTCGCCTCATGCTTCGTAAGGCATTATACATTTTGCCCAGATCAAAACAACAGGGTCGAATTCGTGTTCAGCACGTCGTTTCGTAGGTGCCCGTCACATACTTCCATTGATGTCTAAAATTCGCGTTCCCGCTTGGCAACCGCGTCGAGCGCCGCTACGGCCGCACGACAAGCGCAACGAATTCGACGACTTGGCAAGAATGACGCGTGTTCGATACGATCGGCTGACTGGAGGAGAACGACATTCGTGCGAACCCTTGACCACTGGGATAGGCCGGCCGATAGTCTCATTCGTGGAGATCGATGCACTTCGGGCCGACCTGGACGAGAATCGCTCTCGGAATCGGGCCGGATCGCGCGAGCTGCGCAAGGCGCTCGCCGTGGCCGCCGTATGCTGCTTTGGGGCGTGCAAGCCGACGCTGGTGGTCGGGGAGTATAAGTGCCCTGCTGTCAGCACGGAAGGAGGCAGTCCGCCGAGCGCAACCGATCCAATCTCGCTACCCTGGGAGACGGGATTCGAGGACCAAATCTGCGACTACACGCAGGTCGCGGGATATTGTTACGGGTTTCCACCAGTGTCCTACCAATTCGTCACCTCTCCGGTTCATACCGGGCAGTACGCGCTGGAAATCACCATTATGACCGGCACTGACGCGGGCGCGCAACCACAAGAGCGATGCGTCAGACAAGGTGTGTTGCCAACAGCGGCCTACTACGGCGCTTGGTACTACATTCCGGCGACCGCGACCAACACGGGCCTGTGGAATCTGTTCCACTTCCAAGGCGGTAACGCCGACACGACGTCGCTACACGGGCTTTGGGACGTGTCGTTGGTCAATGGGGCAAGCGGTGAGCTACGCACACATGTGTACGGCTTCTTGGACGGCAGTGTCGGTGATGGCCCGCCCATCCCGATTGCGTCCTGGTTTCAGATCGTGCTCTACCTGAAGCGAGCAAAGGACAAGAGCGGCGAGGTTGCCCTGTACCAAGACGGAACGCAGGTCGTGGATTTCACGAACTTGATCACCGATGATAGCGACTGGGGTCAATGGTATGTGGGCAACCTTGCCAGCGCCTTGCAGCCCCCCGAGTCTACCGTGTACGTGGATGACGTCACCATTCGCGCAACTCCCTAGTCGAAGACGACCGCAGCCCTCGCGGAGCGCCGCGACCGGTTGGATGGTCATCGCGCTGCTCGCGACGGCGCCGGCGATGGCCGAGCAGCAGCCGCCGATCGATATACGCTGGGAAGCTCCGCCGGGCTGCCCACAGGAAAGCGACGTGCGCGACCGGATCCAGAAGCTTCTGGGATCCAGTCGACATGACAGCCAGCTGCGCGCCGAGGGTACGATCACGCGAATGGACCGACGCTTTCACCTCGAGCTCGTGGTGCGTGCCGGTGACCTCGTTGGAACACGTACCATCGATTCGAATTCGTGTGAGGATCTCGCCGGCGCAGCGGCGGTGGAGCTTGGGTTGCTGATCCACTCGGCCGAAGCGGCCGGCAAGTCCAACCACACCGGCACCCAGCCTCCAACTTCGTCGGCCGTCAGCGGATCGGAGCCATCGGGATCGGGCGCCGACGGAACGGACGGACGTTCGTCGCAGGGGACCAGCGCCGCGAGCCCCGCCCAGCGGGCGACCTACGAAGCGAAAGGCGGGAGCGAAGCACAGGAGCAGCCACCTCAGGGGGAGTCGCAACGGCGCTGGCGTGTCCTGGTGCAGGCGCCGCTCTTGGCGCTGGGTGTCGGCCCCCTTCCGCGGACGACTACCGGCGGCGGACTAGCGCTCGGCCTCGAGTACGCGAAGTGGCAGTGGCAGCTAAGGGCCATATCTTGGCGGCGCCAAAGTGTTCCCGCGTCTGACTTCCCCGGGTATGGAGCGGACGTCGATCGAATCGCCGCGGATTTCCGGGCCTGCCGCGAGATCCGATCTTCCTGGTTCGGGTTCTCGCCATGCCTCGATGCGGGGATGGAGCGCGTATCCGCGAGTGGCACTGGACAGAACATTGAGTCAAGCACGCGACATGCGATCGGAATGACCGCGGGCGCCGGCGTCCAGGGTCGGCTCTATCTGGCCAGCTGGATCGACTTGCTGGCAGCCGTGGATGGGCAAGTCGAACTATCTCGCCCCCAGATCTCTATCAAGGGGGTAGGATCGGTGTACCAATTCGCGCCGGCCGCACTCACTGTCGCACTCGGCTTGGAGTGGATCTTGTGACGGAAAGCGGAACGGTCCGCCACTGCATCTGGAGATGATGATGACTGGAAGCAATTCTAAGGCTGATGCTCCTGCCATCGTGCCAGATGCAGATCCCGATCCAGGCCTTTCACTCTCTCCTGTGCCCACCTTCCAAACCATCTATAAGCAATACTTCGACTTCGTGTGGTCGTCGGCCAGGCACCTCGGTGCCGCGAGAGACGCCATTGACGACGTGGTTCAGGATGTGTTCATCGTGATTCACGCCAAGCTAGCCACGTTGCGCCATCCGGAGGCCTTGCGAAGTTGGATCTACGGCATCGTACGCCGGACGGTGAGTGACTACCGGCGGTCCAGCCGGGCCAGGGATGCCGCGGGCGCGAGACTCGGCGCCGAGATCAAGTCGATTCGACCGTCTCAACCGTCGCCTCTCGATATGGCTGAGAGGAATGCCGAGCTTGACCTGCTCGAGAGCGTCCTGGCCGATCTCGACGAGCCGAAACGAGAGGTCTTCGTGATGGTGGAGGTTCTCGAAATGTCGGTTCCGGAAGTGGTTCAATCGCTTGAAATACCCCTAAATACAGCTTATTCGCGTCTTCGGATGGCGAGGCAATCCTTCGAGGAAGCGCTCGCCAGGCACGAAGCGCGAGACGAGGAGAATCGGCGTCCATGTCGAACTTGAGTCCCAAAGCTCGTGATCTTGTCCATGCCGGTCGGCGTGCTCTCCAGCCGACCGATGCAGACCGCGTGCGACTCACCAGCGCACTGCGTTCCCAACTGGGCGACGCTGCGCTGCCGCCCGACATGGGTCAGGTTGCGACCGCGGCCTCCGCGGGCGGAACCATCTGGCCGCTCGTCTCGGTGGTCGTGGTCGGCGTTGGCATCCTCGGCGGAGCCCTGCTTTTCTCCCTGCGTTCCGGGACGGGACGGGACAAGCCGCGAGAGACGCATGTCGCGCCAGTCGCTGCGATGACGCAGGCCACAGAATCCTTTCGTGCCGGTTGCGGCTCCTTCGGTCGAGCAACCAACGAGCCTCGCTGCGACCCCGCCCGCCTCCTCGGCTCACCGCCCGCAGGATCGGTTGGCTGCCGAGGTCGCGATCCTGTCGCGCGCGACCCGTGATTTGCGCGCGGGACGCCCCGCGGAGGCTCTCAAGGCGCTCGACGAGTATCGCCGCAAGTTTCCCAAAGGGCTGCTCGGCGAAGAACACCGCGCGGCCAGAGTGCAGGCGCTGTGCGGTTTGGGACGATTCGACGAGGCGAATGCAAAGCTGGCGGAGCTTGCGCCGCAATCTCCGCTGGCGGCGCGGGCCAAGCAGTTCTGCGACGCGAAGCTGGCGGCCCGCTGAGGGCGGCAACCGATCGTGATGGGCCCCCCGAAGGGTTGCGCGGACGGCCAGCGTTGCCCGATGCGAGACAGCTGCTACCTTTGCAGCTTGCATCGGCGACCATCACCGGAGAAAAGGATCCCATGCATACAATTTCGCGCCCGCAACTCGTGATCGTGTTCGCAGCCGGTTGGCTGTTTGCTTGCGGCGGTGGAAGTGCGCACCCTGGGGCAACCGGTGGTGGGTCGGGAAGCGGCGGCAACCGCGACGCGGGCCAAAGTTCCACCGGAGGAACCAGCAATCCCAACGCCGGCGGCAGCACGTCTTCAGGCGGAGGAAGCAGCGGGGTAGGCGGTGGTTCGGCTGGAAGCGGTGGCGCGGCGAAGGGCGGCGCCGGCGGATCCGGCGCAAGCGGCGGCACGGGCGGCACGACCGGGGGTGGTGGGACGATGTTGGCCGGCGGAACGACCGGCGGCGGCCAAAGCGGCAGCGGGGGCGTGGATGCACCTACCTCCGGCACGGGCGGGGGCGGAAGCGGGGGCAGCGGCGCCGGGGACGCAGGGGTATCCACCAACGGGGGACTTACGCTGAACCTCGGTAGCGGCACGTTGAAGATCGAAGTGTGCGCGGACAACGTGATTCGCGTGGCTTTCGCCAAAGATACCGCCTTCTTTACCCGGTCCAGCCTGACCACGGCGGCCAAACAATGTGTCCCCACGTCGGTCGCCACCACCACGGACGGCAATTTGACGAAACTCACCACGGCACGACTGACCGTCCAGATCGATAACACGACGGGGGCCGTTACGTTCCTCGATCCATCCGGGCAAACCATCTTGGCGGAGAACACGTCTGGTGGCCGCACCTTGACCGCGGCCGCCGTTCAAAATGAAGCGACGACCAGTGTTCGCCAAGAATGGGTCCCCAATAGCGACGAATCCCTTTATGGCTTGGGCCAGCACCAGCAGGGCCTCCTCAACATCAAAGGCACCGACCTGGATTTGCGCCAATACAACACCGAAGTCTTCATCCCCTATTTGGTGTCCAGCCGAGGTTACGGCATCCTGTGGGACAACACCTCGTACACGCGTTTCGGCGACCTGACCGACCCCGTTCCCTTGCCCGGCGTTACCGGACTCTATGCGTCCTCGGGTGAATCGGGTGACGTCAATCCCGGATCGGGCAGCGTCAACTGGTCCGGGACCGTCACGCCCACCGTGACCGGCGACTACACCTTCCGCACCTATTCGTCAGGCACCATCCAGCTCCAGGTCAACAACCAAACGGTCATCGATCACTACCGCCAAGGCTGGCTGCCCAGTGACGACATCGCGCACGTACGCTTGACCGCCGGCACGGCCGTGCCGGTCAAGCTGCAGTGGTCCAGCGACTCCAGCGTGAACATCGTTCGCTTGCTGTGGAAGCCACCCGTGAGCAACCCCACCACGTCGCTTTGGTCCCAGGTGGCCGACGGTATCGACTACACCTTCGTGTACGGGCCGAGCCTCGACGACGTGGTCGCGGGCTATCGCCAGCTGACCGGAAGAGCTCCGATGATGCCCTTGTGGGCCTTCGGCTTCTGGCAATGCCGCGAGCACTACAAGACCGCGCAGGAAATCACCGACGTGCTCAAGGGCTACCGCGATCGCAGTGCCCCCATCGACAACATCGTGCAGGACTGGCAGTATTGGATAGCCGATCAGTGGGGCTCGCACCAGTTCGACAGCAGCCGCTACCCGGATCCGGCTGGGTTAGTGAAGACCATCCACGATACCTATCACGCGCAACTGATGATTTCGGTCTGGCCCAAATTCTACACCACGACGGCCAATTACACGGCTCTGAACGCCAAGAACTTCGTCTATAAACTCAACGTCACCGAGGGTAAGAAGGACTTCGTCGGCTATGTTTTCACCTTCTACGATGCCTTCAATGCCGACGCCCGTGCAATGTACTGGTCGCAAATAAACACGGCGCTGTTCTCGAAAGGCATCGACGCGTGGTGGTTGGATGCCACCGAACCAGAGATCGTGGAAGGGCCGTTCACCAGTCTCGCCTCGCAACTGAATACCAACCAGACGCACATGAATCCGACGGCTCTCGGCTCGGGCGCGCGCATGCTCAATGCCTATTCCTTGGTCAACAGCCAGGCCGTATACGAGGGCCAGCGCGCCGCCGCCCCCAATCAGCGCGTCTTCATCTTGACCCGCAACGGATTTGCCGGCCAACAGCGCTACTCGGCGGTAACCTGGTCGGGCGACATCACCTCGACCTGGACGGCGATGCGCAAGCAGATTCCCGCCGGTTTGGGATTTTCCATTTCGGGCATGCCCTACTGGACCCTCGACAGCGGTGGCTTTGCCGTTCCGCCCCGCTTTGCCGCCACCACGCCGACCGCCTCGGACACCGATGAGTGGCGCGAGCTGAACGCGCGCTGGTTCGAGTACGCGACCTTCCTGCCCATCATGCGCGTGCACGGCCAAACGCCTTTCCGCGAGATTTGGCAATTCGGCGGCGACACCAGCACCGCCTACGCAGCCATGCTGAAGTTCGATCAACTGCGCTACCGCATGCTGCCCTATGTCTACTCGCTGGCCGGGGCAGTCACCCAGCGGGCGGGAACCATCCTACGGCCCCTGGTCATGGACTTCCGTACCGACACCACTGCCCGTGACATCGCCGACCAATACATGTTCGGCCCCGCCTTTCTCGTGGCCCCGGTCACCACCTACAAAGCAACCACGCGGTCGGTCTACCTACCGGCCACGCCCGGCGGATGGTATCTGTTCTGGACCGGGGCTCAGGAGGCAGGCGGCGCAACCATCTCGGCCCCGGCGCCCTACGACGCCATGCCGGTGTACGTGCGCGCCGGATCTATCGTTCCCCTGGGTCCGGATCTCCAGTACACCAGTGAGAAGCCCGCCGATCCCGTCACGCTGTATGTCTACGCCGGCGCCGACGGTGCCTTTACCCTTTACGAGGATCAGGGCACGACCAACGACTACGAAAATTCCGCCTTCAGCGAGATACCGCTGCAATGGAACGATACCACGAAGACGCTGACCATCGGCGATCGCAAGGGCACGTTCACCGGCATGCTGCCTTCCCGGACATTCCAAGTCGTCCGCATCGCCTCTGGCAAAGCCGTAGGCTACCCCTCCACGCCGACCCCGGACAAGACCGTGACCTACACCGGCGCCTCCATGGCCATCACGCTCAATTAGCGGCGGCTCGGCCGAAAGCCGGCCTGCCTCCGGGGTGTTTCGGAACTCGAGTGCTAGCAAGCCTCGCGGCGACTCTGCGGCGCAATCTCATCTCTCGTGCAGTGGCGCGAGCGTCGCCTTTCCGTCGCGCCGATTCGGCGTTTGCTCCGAGGCTCAAGCAACGGGTCGAACCGTCGATACTAGCCAAGGTGGTCAATTCGACCTTGTGACGGAAAGCGGAACGGTCTGCCACTGCCGTTGCATACGAGGATGACGATGATGGGAAGCAAGGCAAAGACTGATGCGCCCGGCATCCCGCCGAGTGCGGCTTCCCCTGCGCCTCCCTTCCAAGCCATTTACAAGGAATACCTGGACTTCGTGTGGTCGTCGGCCGGACACCTCGGCGCGGGAAGAGACGTCATTGACGACGTGGTTCAGGACGTGTTCATCGTGATCCATTCCAAGCTTGCAACACTGCGACGGCCGGAAGCCCTGCGAAGCTGGATCTACGGTGTCGTACGCCGTACGGTAAGTGACTACCGGCGGTCCAGGCGGACCAGGGATGCCGCCGGTGCGAGACTGGGATCCGAGGTCGAGTCGAGCCCACCGTTTCCATCACCTCTCGACATGGCCGAGAGGAATGCCGATCTGGAGCTGCTCGAGAGCGTCCTGGCAGAGCTCGACGAGCCGAAACGTGAGATCTTCATCATGGTGGAGGTGCTCGAAATGACGGTACCGGAGGTGGTTGAGGCGCTTGAAATTCCGCTGAATACAGCCTATTCGAGGCTCCGGTTGGCGAGGCAATCCTTCGAGGATGCTCTCGCCGGGCATGAAGCGCGTGACAAGGAGGAGCGGCGATCATGTCGACGTTGAGTCCAAGAGGTCGTGCTCTCGTCCGTGCCGGTCGACTTGCTTTTAAACCGACCGACGCCGACCGCGTGCGACTACTCGGCGCACTTGGTTTTCGACTGGGGAAACTGGGCTGTCGCCCGACGTGGGATCGGTGCCGACCGCGGCCGCCGCGGCCCGAGTCGCGTTGGCGCAGCCGGGTGGCGGGTGCCGAGGGAATGGAAATCCTTCCGCGGTTTCCATGTCGGCGATATGGCCTCCCTTTTCGGTGGCTGGGGTCGACGTTGGCATTCTCGGCAAGGCCCCGGAGCCCGCGTGGCGGCCGGACCGGACGCTCACGCTGAATCGCCGCAACGGAAATGGGACGCCCGCCGCTTGTGCCTGCGACGGTACCACCGCCGCCCGCATGGCCGCCGCCTGCGGAGCCGCCTCCCTCATTTCGCGCAGTGGCGTCGGCGCGGCGTCTCCGTTAGGCCAGATCGGTGCAACGGAAACGCGGGGCTCGCGCCACTGCATAAGCGATGACGCTGTTCTACAAAGCGGGCTCCATGTCTTCACCGACGACGTCCTCAAGCAAATCGAGAACAACGTCTGCATCGATATCACTGGTATCTTCGCAGACGGGTTCAACGGCGGTGGTGGCATGTCCTACGTGATCGCCTGCGATCGCTCGGACGTGTTTCGGGCCGTGAGGGAATGTTCTGGCGCGGTGCTCAGCAGGAAGCCCATCGCTCACTTCGCGTCGTACGGCATCGACGACGGGACTTGCAATTACTCCGGAGGGCACCACGCTTCAGACCATCGCGGCCGCCCGATTCCAAGCGTCTGGTTTCCAATAGCAAGGAGTCACGCATGATCCCCATCCGCGCTCTGCGCCCAATGGTTACAGCGCTCGTGCTCTTCATCGGCGCTTGCTCGTCGAACACGTCCAGCAAAGGAACCGGCGGGACTGGCCAAGGATCTGGCGGTTCTGCAGGTACGGGAGGGAGTGCGGCCAGTGGCGGAACAACTGGCTCGGGTGGTCTGAATAGCTCGGGCGGCCAGCAGGCAACAGGCGGTGCGATCGCCACCGGCGGGCGCACGGGCGCGGGAGGTGCGATTGCAACCGGCGGTGCTAGCAACTCGGGCGGTCAAACGGGCACTGGCGGCGCCAGCAACTCCGGTGGTTCGGGCGCCGGTGGCCAGTCGGGTTCCGGTGGGCTCAGCACGGCGGGGGGCGCTGCGGGTCGAGACGCCGGCTCAGGTGCGTCCAACGGCAGCGGTGGCACCGGCACGGGCGGCGGCCTAACCGGTGGCACGGGCGGCAATGGGGGCTCGACCGACGTGTGTCCCAAGCCGCAGGCCCAAGCCTGCTACTACGTATCACCATCCGGCAGCGACACCAATGACGGGACCGTAAGCGCACCGTTCCAGACGATCACCAAGGCCCGTGACGTGGTTCGCACCGTCAATACCAACATGACCGGCGATATCTACGTCTATCTCCGAGGTGGCGACTACCGGATCCCGAGCACGATCGCCCTTGAAAGCAAGGATTCAGGAACGGGCAACCACAGGATCTACTATCAGGCCTATCCCGGTGAGACACCTGTCCTCAACGGTGCGACAAAGGTCACGGGGTGGACCGTGAGCAGTGGCAATATCTATAAGGCCACGTTGAACCGCACAACCAAGCTCCGAAACCTGTACGTGAACGACGCCAGAGCCAACATGACCAGCAAGACCGTCACGTCGAAAGGCGGGACCGGGACCTATTCCGTTACCACCGGACAAGCCGCGTGGGCGTGGAACAGCGGCAGCGGCAGCGACGGGATCGAGTACAGTGCCTCGGATGTGCCAGCCATTACCACGAACAAGGACGACCTGGAGATCGTCAACGGTACCACGTGGAACGAGAATATCGTTTGCACCAGAGACGTGGTGACCGCTTCCGACGGCAACAGGGGGCTGATGTTGCAGCAGCCCTATGGGATCATCGCGCAGTTGCCGGGCTGGAGCTCCGGCTTCAGCGTTTCCGGAAGTCACAAGATCTTCAACGTGTTCGCTTGGCTGACCGCTGCGGGGCAGTTCTATTTCGACAAGACCACGGGGACGCTCTACTACTACCCCCGCTCGGGTGAGGACATGAGCACTGCGGACGTCGAGGCCCCGGTGGCCGAGACCCTGCTTAGTATCGCCGGGACCTCGACCACGGACAGGGTCAAGAACATCACCATCCAAGGCATCACCTTCGCGAACACGGACTACATGCTCTACAAAGTTGGGGACTCGTACGGCAAGGCGAGCGTGCAGGGTGCAACCGTCTTCATCGCTTACGGCAGCGGCGATTGGCACAGCAGCAAGTACGAAATCGTCGACACGTTCCCAGGGATGATCATGGTGAACAGCGCCGATTCGATCAACGTCGTCGGCAACGTGGTCAAGCACAGCGGGAATGAGGGAATTTCGATGATCAACGACGTCATCAATTCCAGCATCATCGGCAACTACATCACCGACATCGCTGGCAGCGGCATCACGATCGGCCACCCCCAGCATGTCTATATCGGGGATGGGGGGACCCACGAGAAGTACGCCAAGGGGGTCGAGGGTGCTTGTACCAAAGATACGATCAACAACAACGTGGTCTACAACGTGAGCACCCTCCCCGGGTTCGGCGGGCATTCGGGGATCACGGCGTTCTTCGTGGACACGCTGACGATTACCCACAACCTCATCCACTCGACCGCCTACAACGGAATCAATCTAGGATGGGGATGGAAGAATTTTACCGATTCGACCACCTGCAAGAACAACACGTGTAGCTTCAATCGGTTCAACAACATGATGACCCGATTGCACGACAGTGGAGCGGTCTACACCATCGGGCAGGAGCCGGGAACCAACATCAACCAGAACTACGTCAAAGGGATTCCGCCCAATACCTCGGGGCCCACGTATGGCCTCCACAACGACGAGGGGAGCGCGTACATCACGGAGAACGACAACGTCCTCGACATCGACAAGAACGTCACGTACACGATCAATTGCGAGGACTACGGCGCGAAGCACGACCTGACTATTCTGAGGACGTATGCAACCGTCAACAAGATGGGGGCCAACCCTCCGAGCAGCCAGATTGACACGCCTATCGTGGTCGCCGACGCCGTGTGGCCCGTGACCCAGTACGGCTATGCTGTGGCCTCGGGCGTCGAGGATGCCTATCGGAGCATCGTCCCAAGCAGCTTGGTCTCCACACCAGACTTTGTCTTTCCGGCGAGTTGCGCTGCACCGAAAGGCACCGCTAAGCTCCCGATAAGGAGCAGCGGCAGCGCCACGAACACGGTTTGGTTCGCCCCCGCGGGTACGACGACATTTACGGAGGGCGGCACCATGACGAAGGCTGCGGGAGACGCGACGTCGATTGCGGTTCCCACCACGGCGGGAAGCTACAAGCTGTCTGTTGTGGATTCCCAGGGCAAGAAGCTTGGTGAATCAGCTGCCCTGTTGAGGGTGCAGTAGGTCGTGAGAGCCGCCATCCGGGCGGCCACGCGGGGAACCAACTCGGGCATCACGCAGAGCACCGGCCCGAGGCGTTCCGCTATGACCTGGCTGATGAGCTTCCTTGGTCCCTGCTCGTGCATACGCTGGATCGGTCAAACGGAAACGCGAGACTAGCGCCACTGCAAGAACGATGACGATGTCGTACGGAGTAGCCCTGAGCATCTTCGGTGCTCAAGTGGCTATCATCAGGATGTTCAGCCGCCAGGAGGTTCCACTGTGAGAAGCCAGATATATTGTGTAGGTTTTGCTGGTCTCTTGGCGGTCGCGGCGTGCGGAAACAATGGTCCGGCAGAAACGAAGCAGACCGGCGGTACCACGAGCAATGGCGGTCAGCGATCGGGCGGAAGCGGCGGAGGGACCGGCGGCACTGCCGGGTCTGGTGGCGCAACGAGTAGCGGCGGCACAGGCGCTGGTGGTGGGGCAACGACTTCCGGCGGGGCCGGGGGAGCCGGCGGTGCGACTGGCAGGGGCGGAGCCACCGGCGTCGGCGGTGCGACAGGGGCGGGTGGCCAAGGTGGCAGCGGAGCGGGTGGCCAAGGTGGCAGCGGAGCGGGTGGGGGGGAACTGGCGGCGCGGGAACGGGTGGCGGAGGAGCGGCCGGCAGGGGCGGCAGCGGAGCGGGTGGGGGGGAACTGGCGGCGTGGGAATGGGTGGCGGAGGAACCGCCGGCCAAGGCGGCACCGGAGCGGGTGGCGTTAGTGCCTCTGGTGGTACTGGTGCGGGCGGCAGCGCCGCGCCCGTCGGGTTGGTCAACACCTACGACGGAGAGCGAACGACCACGGTCAGCTTCGACCTCGGCTGGAAGTTCCATCTCGGCGACGTCAGCGGCGCCCAGGGCGCGACCTTCGACGACTCGTCCTGGACCTCCTTGAACGTTCCCCATGACTGGAGCATCTCGTTGGCATTCAATCAAAGCTCGGCGGCCACCTACGAAGGCGGCTATCTCGATGGCGGCATCGGCTGGTACCGGAAGACCTTCGACCTGCCCGCTTCGGCTTCCGGACAGAGGGTCATGGTCCAGTTCGACGGCATCTACATGGATAGCACCGTGTACCTCAACGGCACGCAAGTATGCGCCCGTCCGTACGGCTATTCCTCGTTCGAGTGCGACCTGACCTCAGGTGCCAAGGTTGGCGGGTCGAACGTGCTCGCGGTCAAGGCCAACAACCAGCAGCCCAGCAGCCGCTGGTACTCGGGCAGTGGCATCTATCGCCACACTTGGCTCAAGACCGTCAACCCGGTCCGCGTCGCATACACGGGAACGCAGGTGTCGACGCCAACGGTCTCGACCTCGAGCGCAACCGTGAACATCGCGGTCACGATCCAGAATGACTCATCAAGCAGTCAATCGGTGACCGTGGCGAGCTCGGTTCGTGACAGCGCTGGAACGGAGGTGGGCAAGGGCTCATCGGCGGCGACGTCAGTGGCCGCTGGGAAGACCGCCGACGTGACGCATACCGCAACCGTAGCCAATCCCAAGCTTTGGTCAACCTCCTCGCCAACCCTCTACTCCGTGGTGACAACCGTGTCGGTGGACGGCTCCGTGGTCGATACCTACACCACCCCGTTTGGCATTCGCACCTTCGCCTTCGACGCGAACACGGGGTTCTCGCTGAACGGCACCAAGATGAAGCTCAATGGCACGTGCAATCACCACGACCTGGGTGCCTTGGGCGCGGCCACCAACTATCGCGCTCTCGAGAAACGCCTGCAAATGCTCAAGGACATGGGTGTCAACGCACTCCGCACGTCCCACAACCCGCCTGCGCCCGAGCTCCTGGATATTGCCGATCGCCTCGGACTCATGGTCATGGATGAGGCCTTCGACTGTTGGTATGCGGGCAAGCACACCTACGACTACGGGCGATTCTTCAACCAGTGGTATGACACGGATGTCCAGGGCTACGTGGCCCGCGATCGCAACCACCCGAGCGTGATCATCTGGAGCATCGGCAACGAGGTCGCACAGGCCGGCGACAAGGCCACGGTGCAGAAGCTGATCACCTCGGTTCATGCCAAGGACACCACCCGCCCCATCACTCAGGCCTATGCGGCGTGGGTCGGCGTCGACAGTATCACCGGCCTCGAAGACCTCGTGGGCATCAACTACGCCCCGGACCGATACGACTCGGTTCACACGTCCAACCCAAGCTACAAGATGTTCGCCAGCGAGTCGTCGTCTGCCCTGCGCAGCCGAGGCATCTACAACAACAACAACAACCAGGAGTCGTCCTACGACGACTCCTGCGGCCGGCTGGGGGGCGGGCGCGGAAGCGTCGTGGAAGAACGTCAACACGCGGGCCTGGATTGCCGGCGAGTTCATTTGGACCGGCTTCGACTACATCGGCGAGCCGACGCCCTACGAATGGCCCTCCAAGAGCTCCTACTTCGGCGCCATCGACACCGCGTACTTCCCGAAGGACGTCTTCTACTTCTATCAGAGCAAGTGGAACGCCAGCGGGCCGGCCATGGTCCATATCGTTCCCATGAACTGGACGAACTGGACGAACGGGCAATCGGTGAAGGTCATGGTCTACACCAATGCCGACAGCGTCGAGCTTTTCCTCAACGATAAGTCGCAGGGTTCGAAGACCATGTCTTCCACCACCGGGCACCTTCAGTGGTCGGTTCCGTTCGCGACGGGCACGCTGCAGGCGAAGGCCACCAAGGGCGGTGCGGTCGTTGCGACCGACACCGTGCAGACAGCTGGGGCGGCGGCGGCCTTGGTGCTCAAGGCCGACCGTGCTTCGATCGCGGCGGACGGGCGCGACCTGTCATTCGTCGAGGTAGACATCGTCGACGCGCAGGGTGTCGTCGTGCCGCAGGCCAACAACAAGGTCGATTTCACGATCAGTGGGCCAGGCGCGCTTGTTGGCCTCGACGCTGGAGACTCGACAAACCACGATTCCTACAAGGGCACCTCGCATGCCGCCTTCAGCGGCAAGCTGATGGCCATCATCCAGTCCACGACCACCGCCGGGAAGCTCACCCTGAAGGCAACCTCCGGGTCGCTCACCGGCAGCTCGGTGGACGTCACTACGGCGGCACCCTAGTCCGGGCCGATATCTCTTCCTGCGTTAACTCGACCCCGTGCCCGCGCCGTCTGGGTAAGTCGCGACCTGGGCCTCTTGGAGTTCGGCTCGAACGTAGACGAAGCACTTTTTCGTCACAACATTGGCCCCGTCGAGACAGTAGTGAGGTTGTGAGGCAAATGGTTGCCGCGGTTCCCAAGGGGCACTCCCCCAATCCAAGCACAGGAAGAAGGAGCACATGAGGACAGGGCGACGTTCCAGGGAGGTCTCATGCGAAACAGACTTATCGGACTCGTAGGCGCGGTGGCGCTCGCCTCGACGCTGGCGAGCAATGGCTGCAAGAGCAGCTCCAGCGGCGGGGGTGCTGGTGGCACAGGTGGCAGCTCCGGCAGCGGCGGAAGGGGAGGCGATGGCGGTGTCTCCGGTGGAGGTTCGAACGGAAATGGCGGATCTCTGGGCAGCGGCGGGAGCGCCGGCAATAGCCAACCGGCCGATGCGGGCGCATGCCCCAATGTGATGCCCTGTGGTGGCGATGTGGTCGGGACTTGGACCGTGACGTCGTCGTGTCTGAACGTGACGGGTGATCTCAACCTATCGTTGGTTGGCGCAGGTTGCCCGTCCGGGCCGGTCACGGGGTCCCTCCAGGTGACCGGAACGTGGACCGCCAACTCCGACGGGACCTACACGGACGACACGGTCACGTCGGGTGACGAGAACATCACGTTGGGGTCCTCGTGCCTGGTGATTTCGTCGACCCCGGTCAAGTGCGATGGCGCGGCCAACCTCCTCGCCAGCGTCCTAGGCTACTCCTCGCTCGATTGCCCATCCGCTGCGAGCGGCGGATGCGACTGCTCGGCCAAGGTGGAACAGACGGGCACGATTGGGTTCGTATCCATGGCCCCCTCGACAAGCGGCAACTACGAGACCTCGGGCAACGTGATCACGATCTCGGGCGACTCGGGCGACACGCAGTACTCGTACTGCGTCTCGGGAAACAAGATGACCCTGACCCCGCAGAGTACCAACCCCACCATGACGGGCACGATCGTTCTCCAGAAGAGCGGCAGCTCGGGCTCGGGTGGCGCGACGGGGAGCGGCGGGCAGGTCGGTTCGGGTGGCACGAGCGGCTTAGGTGGAGCCACGGGCCGAGGCGGCGCGACGGGGAGCGGCGGGCGGGCCGGTTCGGGTGGCACGAGCGGCTTAGGTGGAGCCACGGGCCGAGGCGGCGCCGGCGGTCTCACTGGGCAGGGTGGATCGGGCGGGACAAGCGCCTCGGGCGGAGTCACGGGCGGGGGCGGCACGACCGCCGCGGGCGGGACGACTGGCGGAGGTGGCGGCACCGGGCCTTGCGATATCTATGCCGCTGCCAACACACCGTGCGTCGCCGCGCACAGTGTGGTGCGTGCTCTCTACGGCGCGTACAACGGGAAGCTCTATCAGGTCAGGCGCTCGGACAACACCACGAAGGACATCCTGACCCTTGCAGCTGGTGGCGTCGCCGACACAGCGCCGCTGGACACCTTCTGCTCCGGTTCGACCTGTGTCCTCACCGTCGTCTACGACCAGTCCGGGAAGGGGAACGACCTGTGGTACCAGGGATCGACGCAGGTCCCCGCCTCACCGTCGAGCAGCCCGGCGAAGGCGACCGCCGACTCGGCGACCGTCAGCGGCCACAAGATCTACTCGGTCTATATCAGTCCCGGGAATTGCTACTGGCACGACGGTTCCAGCTCGGGCATGCCGACCGCCGCCCAACCCGAGGGGATGTACATGGTGACGAGTAGCAAGCATGCCAACTCGGGCTGTTGCTTCGACTATGGCAACAGCGAAACCGACCGAAGTGCGGATGGCGCCGGCGCCATGGATGCCATCAACCTCAGCACGACCACCGCATGGGGCACCGGGGCCGGATCCGGTCCATGGGTGATGGCCGATCTCGAGTACGGCCTCTTCGCCCAAGGCAACAACGGCAAGAATGCGAACGATCCAACCCAGACGGCCCAGTTTGTCACCGCCGTACTGAAGAACAACGGGACAACGGAATACGCGCTCAGGGGCGCCGACGCGTCGTCCGGAAACTTGAGCACGTATTACAAGGGCGCCCTCCCGGGGGGATGGAGCCCGATGAAGAAACAAGGTGCGCTCATCCTCGGCTGCGGCGGCGACTGCTGCAAGCCGAGTGGTGGCGCCAACGCCAGCTCGGGAATCTTCTACGAAGGAGCCATTGTCTCCGGCTACCCAGCGGACGCGACGGAAGACGCGATTCAGGCGAACATCGTCGCTGCCGGGTACGGCAAGTAGCTTCCTTCTTCTATGGCTTGCCGACGAAGGTCGTGACGGATTGTGCGGCGAGGGAGGCGCTGAACCGTCCCGCCGTCACGGCAATGTCCGTCCCAGCAGCCAGCTTGGAGCTGGAGGTAGTGACGTACGGGGTGACGGACGCCGGCCACGCCGTGCCCGCGACGAAGAAGGAAACGCTCTGGGCCGAGCCTCCGTTCACCACGACGATGGACACCGTCCCGTCCGACAGGTTCGAGAACGCCACCACCAGAGGCTTGGATGAAGATGGGGTCGGGGCGCCGGTGACATCAACGCGATAGTATCCGGAGTGCACGAACTTGCTGAAGTTCCCTAGAGCATAATACTGAGCGGGCGGGCTACTCGCATTCGGGATGAACGCCTGCGTCCACCAGTAGTGCCACCCATTGCATCCACCGGTCGAGAATGCAGCATAGACCATCGTTGCGATGGTGATCGGCCCTGTGTCACCCGGCGTACACTCGGTTTCCCAAACGTGATGAGTGTTGCTCGCGGGCGGCGCCGGGCGACCGTACGTTCCTGCGCTAGTGCCACCGTAGTCGTGTGTTGCGAGAACTGTGACGTTGGCACTGGCTTTCGCATCGGCCAGAATGTCGGTGGCGTAATTGTCACCGCTCCAGAAGTTGCCCCAGTTGTCAGGCTCTGCCGCGAGCAAGTTGACGGGGGGGGTGAGGGCGGCAAGCTTCGGACCCAGCACATTGATGAAATTCACCATCTCGGGGCCGGTGTAACAACATGCCTCGTAGTTTGGGTTCCAATCCGGTTCGTTTTGGGCGGAGACGGCGTACAAATCAACGCCGCTCTGCGCCTTGTATGTCGCAGGAAAGCCCGCGAGCATCGTGGACCAGGGGTCGTAATTGCCCGTCGTCAGGCGGCTGGTAGAGCTGGCACTACAGCCGCCGCTGTTGTTCCCGTTGACGTTGTTGTTGCTCTTCATGCTGGCCGGCGGCGACCACGGCGCTGCCCATACCTTGCAGGCATCTCCCGAAAACTTCTTGCAGGCCTGGCCATCCGCAATTCCCGCGTTGCCCATGAGCACGCTCTTACCCGACACGCTCTCGATACCGATGCGCAGCAGGTTCAACCCGATCCCATTGACCGGATCCCACAGCAGCGTTTGCATCGTTGTCGAGGATGAGCCTTGCCACACGTCGGCTAACCCGAAACCATCCACAACCTGATGGGTCTTCGTCGGGTCGACCGTGATATCACCCGATTGGGCCGTCCCCGGCGTCTTCGTTCCAACGTACGTTCCGGTGCTCCCGCCCGCCCCTGGCCCGGTCGTCCCGCCGGCGCCCGGCCCGGATCCGCCAACGGCGGTACTGCCGCCCGAACCGCCGCGACCTCCGGTTCCCGTCTGGCCCCCGGACCTGGTCGCTCCGTCTGGCGCGCCAGCGTCGCGCAAACCGCTGCGACCACCGGTTGTGCTCGCCCCGCCGGTACCCGTCTGGCCGCCTGAACCGGTTTCGCCACCGGTCTCCATCTGGCCGCCTGAACTGGTCGCGCCGCCCGAACTATTACTACCGCCGGTAGCGCTTGCGCCACCGGTTCCCGTTTGGCCACCTGAACTGGTCGCCTCGCCGCCCGACCCGAGCACACCTCCGCTCCCCTTTGTTCCTGATGTGCCCGATGAACAAGCTGCGCCAGCAATCGCGAGCGCGGCAACCGTTGTTCGCAAGAAGCGGCTTGACGTCATGCGTTCCTCTCTGCTTGGACGGTCAGCAACTGTAGTGGTCTACCCAGCGTCTGCGGGATCCCCTTCGTTAGGGGCGCATAGTCGGTTCAGTCGCCATTTCTCCTTCACCGAATCGCCTCCGCCAATCGCTGACGAGAAATACCAGGTCAGCGCACACAACTAGATGGCAAAGCTATTCCTCTACCCAAGGAAGAAAAGGCCAAGTCTTCGCGCAAGTCAGTGGGACTGTGCTTAGGATGGGACTGCGATTTGTGAAGTCGGAGTCCACATTCGACCAGTACTACTACCACTCGACGGAGGTGTTGTCCACTGGCAAAGGGAAGCTCGTCTGCGGGTCCCTAGTGCAGATACGACTTGATTACCGCATACCAGTTGTCGCCCATCCATGGGTAGCCGATGGTGTCATTCGGGTGGACGCCGTCTGTGCTGAGTGCGCCGGTTGGGGGTGTCGACATGTCCACGAAGAGCACGTGCTTGCCCTGAGCAACGCGTTGTTGGATAACGCCGGGTATTGCGGCGTCGTATGTCGCGACGTTGGCAGCGCATTGGGTCGGCGTGTAGTTGGTTGATTGGCAGCCGGGGAATGGATAGATCGAAGAGACGACGAGAAGGGCATTGGGAAGCGCCGCGACAATCTTGTCGATGAGCAACCCAAGCCTGTCCGATGCACCGGCCTCGCTGCTGGCGTAGCCTTCGTCGTTCGTGCCGATGAACAGGAGCACGATGTTCGGCATGTCCCTGAGAGCACCGGCGTTCGATGTTCCTGATACGGACACTGTCTGGGCCGTCGTGGCGATGTTGTTGATTTGAGTAATCGTCCATCCGATATGCCCTTCGTGGTTCTTGGGAAATGTTTGGCCGCCAACGGTACTGGGGCCACTTGTCAGGCTTCCGACGAACGTAACGTGCTTGCCGTCCGCCAACGCCACGGTGAAAAGCTCGACACGATATCCCCCACCATCGCCTGGTTGGGCGCCTGCACCTGCCGTGATGGAGTCTCCGAGCGGCAGAATCTTGCAATCGCCGGTTGCGGGGCAGGGATCGAATCCTCCCGAACCTCCCTCGCCGGCATCTGGGGCATTCGTGTCTGTCGCGTCGCGTGCCGTCGCACCTGCATCGCGGCTGCCGCCGTCGGTGGCACCACCGCTGCCTGGCACGCCGCCACTCTCCGTCGCGCCGCCGATGCCCGTGGTGCCGCCGCCAGTGCCGCCCCTACCGCCGCTCCCTGGAGCGCCGCCAGTGCCAGGAGCACCGCCGCTGCCCGTGACGCCTCCGCCGCCCGTCGCACCGCCGGCGTTCGGAGCGCCGCCACTGTCCGTGAGACCTCCGCCGCCCGTCGCACCGCCGGCGTTCGGAGCGCCGCCACTGGCTGCAAGCCCGCCACTGCCTATTGCGCCGCCAGCCCCGCTGGACCCGCCTCGGCCGGCGGTGCCTCCGGCGCCTGCCTTCCCGGTTCCGCCAGCGCCGCCAGACGTGACGCTGCCTGTTCCACAACCTAGGAACCCAAGAAGAAGGGGAATGGCGACTAGGTGGAGTCCTCTTACGCACGTAAAAGCGCCAGAGGGAAAGGCATTGTACCGAAAAGTGGGATCAGGGCTCGAATTCCGTCGCGTTGGCTCGCGGTAGTACGCCTGCATGCCGCTTGTCGTTCGAGGTCGAGCAGTAAGGGCCGATCTCACAAGTCACCCGGAATGCCTACGATAGCACGCCAAGTACTCGATGGTAGATGCGGATACCGCGCAGGAGGCTCTGCGTCTGAACGGAAGCAACACCTGCGCTTCGCGAGACTGCTCCTTGCACTGAGGCCTGCCGCCGGTGCCGGCCTTACCGGCCGCTGCTCGCGCGCGCCGTGGCGAGCCGCTCTCAAAGTGGCACCTTCGCCCTGGTGGCGGAGGGATGAGGTAGACTGCGTGCGGCTACCGCACATGGAAGGAGATCGCATGCCATACCAGCCATATACAGGAGATCCGACCCTCCCGAAGCCAAGCCTGCCCCCGCCGTTTCCACCGCCCCCACCGCTTCCACCGATCAGCTTTCGTTCGCCATCGCGAATGCCCTGGGTGCTGACGGCGGCGGTGCTGGCCATCGCCGGGTACGCTGCCTTTTGGGGTCATGGCGAGCGGGCACGCCTCAAGGCCAAGGCCGAGGCGGCCCAGGTCAAGGCCCGGGAGGCCTTGGCTGCCGGTGAGGCCATGCACCGCCAGCTCTCGGCCCTGCAGGCGGAGAAGGATGCCCTGGAGAGCGACAAGGAGGCGCTGGCCTCGGCGCGGGACAATCTCGCCAAGAGCGTCGAGGAGAAGTCGAGCGAGCTGGCCACGCTGAAAGGCACGACCGATCGGCTGAGAGAGAAGATGAAGGACGAGATCGCCAAGGGCGACATTCAACTGACCGAAAGCGGAGGCAAGCTGCGGGTAGGTCTGGTGGACAAGATCCTGTTCGATTCAGGAGAGGCCTCGATCTCCAAACGCGGGGAGGGCGTGCTGGCGCGCGTAGGCGCGGTGCTGGCCAGCATCGAGGACCGACAGATCCAGGTTTCCGGGCACACGGACAACGCGCCCATCTCCGACAAGCTGAAGCAACGATACCCGACCAACTGGGAGCTGTCGGTGGCGCGCGCAACCAACGTCGTGCGCTTTCTCCAGGAAAAGGCCGGCGTGCCCGCCGATCGCTTGGTGGCCAGCGGCTACGGCGAATACCAGCCCATTGCCAACAACCGAACTGCTGCCGGGCGCGCGAAGAACCGCCGCATCGAGCTCCTACTCACGCCGTCGCTGGCCCCCAAGCGGATCTCGAAGGCGGCGCTCAAGCATCGGCACGAGCCGGGGAAGGGGAAGAAGGGCGCCGCCGCTGGCAAACGCCGCAAGAGACACCGGTAGGCGCGCGGGCGTCGATCAGGCGAACGCCCGGGCCATCCCCAGAGGCCGCATCAGTCCGTTTGCCGTCATCTCTCGGGCGGACCGTAGAGGGTCTTGCGCCAATTCGCGTAGCCGAAGCTGCCTTTGAGGGTCTGCACCGTATTCCACGACGAATCGACCTCGATCATTTGTCCTGCGGTGGAATACGTGACGAGCGTGTTGCCGCCTGGTAGCCGTTGCACGTCGCCGAGCACGCTGCTGGAGGTGCCGTTGGAGAAGTCTTTCACGGTGGTGAAACTGAGCGCACTACTGGTTTCGGTCAGCTTGAACTCGAAGATGTGGGAGGCGCCGGAATTGCCGTTGTTGAAGATGAGCAGGTTGCCGTTGGCAGCGACATGGTGGCCGTGATTGACCTGCCACGTGCCCGACGCGCATTTGGGTGCCTTGGCGTTGCTGCAGCTGCCGCCAATCTGCCAGATCGGCGTGCCGTCATGCTTGACCTTGACGTAGAGGTTGGGGTTGCGGTCGCCGATGGTGTACGTGTCATCCTCGGCGTGATAGAGGATCGAATTGCAGTGGTAGCTGTTGCCGCCGCCACCCAGCAGGCTCTGGCCTCCGGCGTATAGATTCGATCCGATCTTGAAGGCGGTGGTCAAGGTTCCGCTCGTGCTTCGCTCGATCAGATTGCTTTCAGGGTCGGTGCCGGTGGAAGACCAGACCATGGCAGCGATCTTTCCGGGCAGGACCGCGAAATCGTGGTGCGCGCTCGACAGGCCGCTGATGTTGTTCTGGCCGGTCTGACCGTCCATGGACAGGTAGCGCATCTCCCCGCCGCCGTTCTGCACGTTGAGCGCCAGCATCCACATGTTGGCGCCGTCGTAATCCATGCGGGCTCGGCTGCACTGCGAGGGGGCCGCCGCGGACCAGACCACGGTGCCATCGGCATCGATGATGTAGGCGCTGTTGCTGCCCGTGCCGGTGCTACCGAAGCCGCCGGCGCCCATGCCGGTGCTGGTCACGATGAAGCCCGGCTCCTGGGCGGCACTGCTCGCGCCCGTGGTTCGCGTGATGGTGGGTACACCCGAGAGCGTGCCGGTTTTGGGCAGGGTGTAGTCCTCGCTCTTGCACGTACTTCCGCTCGACGAGGTGGCTTCGAGGTGGAAGGTGTAGTCGCTCGAAGGCTTGAGCCCGAGCAGCAGGGTGTGATAGTTCGCCTTGGTCAGATCCACGGGCGCGGTGCCGCCCTTGTTCAAAATGGAGGAGCCGGCATTGTTGAGCGAGTACACGATCTGAGCGCTGCTGGGGTTCGCCAGCGTTGTCGACCATTCAACGATGCCCACGGTGGCCATCTTGCTGCTGATCGAGCTCGAAGAGGATGGTGAAGGAACAGTTGCCGGTCGTGGCCACACCGCCGGTTCCGTTTCCCCCGGCGCCCGACGATCCGCCCGAGCCCATAGAGCCGCCATTGCCGCCGCTCGAGCCTCCGGCTGCATTGCTGCCGCCCGATCCGGAGGACCCGCCGGTAGCCCGGCCGCCGCTCCCAGATGTGCCACCGGATCCCCTTGTGCCGCCGGTGCCCCTGTTGCCACCAGAGCCGGAGGAGCCACCCGAGGAACTGTTGCCACCTGCACCGGCGCTGTTGCCAGCGGAGCCGCCGGTGGCCGCGGCGCCGCCGCCGCCACCGCCCGCGCCGCCGCCGGAACCACCCCTGGCACTGGACCCGCCGCCACCGCCCGCGCCGCCGCCGGAACCACCCCTGGCACTGGAGCCGCTGCCGCCTGAGCCGCCGTTCGAGGTCGATCCACCTGAGCCGCCGCTGCCGCCCGACGACAGCCCGCCGCTTCCTGTCCCTGACTCGCTCTTCTGGGGAGGACTGCAAGCTGCGACGACTGCCAGAAGATAGGATTGGATCCAAAACAGCCTATGGGCTCGATCCAGTCTCATGGTGAACGCTCCTTTACGGTTTTTGGCGGGTGACGGGTTGATGTGTTTGGTTGCCGACACCGAGGCCTTCACCGGGAAGGACCTCCATGCGTTTTCTGGGTTGGCAAGGTACGACGGTTAGTGAGGTACGATGGCATCTCGGAATCGTCAATTCAATCTGCGGAACAGAAATTACCGCATTGCAGATCGCAGCTGCGCACGATGACCTTCGGGCGTGTGCAAGAGCGACATCGCCAATATCATTGGGATCTTCGTCGCCTGGCACGCCAAGGCGGGTTGCCCGCACAGATTCGCGGTCCCAGCCGCGCAATCACCGGCGATCCGGTCTAGGGCGTGCTGACGATCTTGAGCATGACGACGCTGTGACTCGGCACGCTGCTCGCCGTGTACGAGCCGGTGAACGAGCCGAGGTCCTTCGCGGCCCAGAGGTCGCGGACGGTGGCGGCGCCGGTGGGGATCCCGATCTGGCTCCACTGCACGGCAATGTTCGCGCTTGCCGAGCTGCGATTGAACAGCGCAACCGCTCGCGTATTGGTCCCCGACATATTCTTCGACCACACCTCCAGGCTCGTCCCTGGCGTGGCCACCACGCGACCTTGGTAGCCGAGAGGGTCTTGATCGACGGCGATGACCTCGGCGTTGGTCAGCGTGGCCTTCGTCGTCGTGCTCATCTTGGTCAGGTCATTCCCCGTGATGAGCGGCGCCGCCATGATCGCCCACATGCTGAAATGGGCGCGCCCTTCCGTGTCGTTCAAGCCGTTGCCCACTTCCAGCATGTCGGGATCGTTCCAGTGCCCCGGCCCCGCGCCGACGTACTGGGCCTTGTCCGCGTCGATGAGCCGAGTCACATCGCTCCAGTTTGGGGAGATGTCGAACTCGATGCGCCACATGTTCGCGATCGAAACCAGGTCGATCGAGCAGCTCGTTGGGCTGCAATAGGGACCTTGGTCCGCCGGATTGATGCTGTAGAAGATGGGACGGCCGGTGGCCTTGAGCGCGTCGCGCATCACGGCGAATCCGCTCATGGAGCCTTGGCATTTGTCGTACTTGAGATAGTCGACGCCCCACGAGGCCCAGGTTTGCGCGTCGGTGGTTTCGTGACCGGAGCTGCCGACTCCGCCGGTATAGCCGCCGTAAAGGCCGGCGCAGGTCTTCGTGTTGGGCGTCGAGTAGATGCCAAGCTTGAGGCCCTTGCCGTGAACGTAGTCGGCGAGCGAGGCGATCCCCGAGGGGAACTTGCTCGCGCTCGGTTTCAGCTTGCCGCTCCCATCGCGCCCATCCATCCAACAGTCGTCGAGATTGACGTACTGGTATCCGACGTCCTTCATGCTCGTCGAGACGAAGGCGTCCGCCATGCTCTTGACCACGGTCTCGTTCAGACCGCTGCAATTGAACGCGTTCCACGAATTCCACCCCATGGGCGGCGTCGCCCCGAGCATGGTCGAGCCGCCCGTGCCGCCGGTTGCGCTGGTGCCGCCCGCGCCTGTCGTACCGCCCGTGCGGGTTCCACCGGTGCCGGCGCCGCCACCGTCGGCGACGCCCCCCGTCCCCGTGGCGCCACCACTGGCCGTTGTGCCCCCGGTCGGAGCGCCAGCGGCCCCCGTGCTACCCGCACCACCCCTGCCGCCGGTCGCAGTTGTGCCGCCCGCGCCGGCCGTGCCGCCGGTCGCAGTTGTGCCGCCCGCGCCGGAGCTACCGCCGGCCGCCGAGCGGCCACCCGTCCCGGTCTGGCCGCCGCTGCCGGTCGCACCACCGGCAGCAGAGCTGCCGCCGCTCCCGGTGGTACCGCCGCCTCCGACGGTGCCGCCCGTGCTCGTGCTACCACCAGTCGCTTTCGTGCCGCCCGAGCTCGTGATTCCGCCGCTCCCCGGGCCGCCGCCGGAGCCAGTGTTGGTCCCGCCGCCAGATCCTCCGGTCGAGGGATTTGAAACGTTGGGAGTTTGCCCAGAGCAGCTCACCCCGATCAAGGCCGCTGCGAGCGCAAAGCGAGACAAAGCAGCTTTCATGCGGAACCTCCAAATCTCACAGGTCGGCACTCTGGTATAAATTTGTGCATGGCCAACACAGATCATCTTACCTACTACACTCGGTAAAATCCTATTGCTACGGTAAGATTGTCCGAAGTAGGGTGAATTTGTGAAGGCTCGCGGCTTCCCGCGGTCGAATGTCGCCCTGTGGCGGCGAAGTTCGTTCGAGGTACTCACCTCGGACGTGGTGGCAAGCCGAAATCCCGGGCCCACGCCGGCCGCGGAATGGGCACCGGCCCTACATCAGCTTGCCGAGCTGTCACGTAGACCAGTGCCGGCTCCCTCGTGGTGGACGCCGATGACGGGGTACTTCGGCAGCATCGAAACCCGAACCGACCCGTCGAGCTACTACTGGGATGGGATGAAGCGACTCGGGCGCAAGGACGCGCCTTTGTTCGCCTTCCAGCTCACCATGGCTGGCTGGGGGCATTTCCAGCTCTATGGGCAACCCCCGCGACGAGTCGCGCCGGGTACGGCCTTCATCGCGATCATGCCCTCGCGGCATCGCTACTATCTGCCCGAGGATTCGCCCGGCTGGACCTTCGGCTGGATCTCCATCCACCACCCCTACCTGCTCGCCAGGATCGCCAAGCAAGTGGCAGCGACGGGCCCGCTGATCGAGGTGGCGCCGGATGGCCCGCTGGCGGCGATCGCAGTGCGCCTCATGCGCGGGGCGATCAAGAAGGATTTCCGGGATCGATTCGAGGTCGAGCTGGCGCTGTTCGAGTTCCTTGTGGCTTGCGAACAGTGCGCGCAGATGGCGCGTCACAGCTCGGGCGAAGGCGAGCGACTGCGGGAGGAGGTCCGGGCGCGCGTCGTCGCGAGCTTACCCGAGGCCCTCGACGTCAATGCCCTAGCCGTCGAGCACGGCATGAGCCGCACCCACTTCAGTCATTTCTTCCGAGAGCGCACCGGGTTCACCCCCGCGCGCTTCGCTACCGAGGTGCGAATTCACCAGGCCACGCGCATGCTGGCCGACACGCGCACGCCGTTAAAGCAGATCGCCAACGCCTGCGGGTTCACCAGCACCAACTATTTCTGCAAGGTATTTCGTCGCTTCCAACACATGAGCCCGGCATCCTACCGGCGAGCCCTCGGGTGACGGCGCGGCTGGCTTTGGCACCCACGGTGCGGACGGCGGCCCGGTGACTTCCGGCGAACCAGAGAGAGGAGGACGAATCCGAGCAACAGCAACACTGCGCGGCCGCTCGCCTGCTCGCGTCCTCGTATCGTACACGAGCATCCGGAAGTTGAGCTGCCGTGCGGCGTGGACGAGGCACCACCCGTGCCGGAATTGCCGCCTCCCTGGCCACCCGCGCCCGAGCCGCCGGTGCCATGTCCGCCCGAGCCTGTAGTCGAGCCGCCGGCTCCCGTGACCCCGCCACTGCCCGCAGTCACGCCGCCGGTGCCCGTTCCACCGGAGCCTACTGCACCGCCAGAAGCAACTATGGTCGCGCCGCCGCTGCCCACGCTTCCGCCGCTGCCACTGCTTCCGCCGCTGCCCGCGCTTCCGCCGCTGCCGCTGCTTCCGCCGCTGCCGCTGCTTCCGCCGCTGCCGCTGCTTCCGCCGCTGCCGCTGCTTCCCCCGCTGCCGCTGCTTCCCCCGCTGCCGCCGTCCGCTTTGCCTGCGTCGCCGCCCCCGTCGCTAGTGGGGACGCCACCATCACCGCCACATTGCGCCACTTCGGGATCGACCGCCGCCGTGGCTGCGGCCTGGCTGTCAAGCCCCAGGAAGGGAAGGACATAATTGGCCTGGAACAATGCATCCGAAGGCCCGTGATCGCCGCCGATCGACGTGAGGACGTCAAGAACCACATAACCGCACGAGCTCTTCCAGCTTTGCCGCGACGCTTGGTGGTTGCCTAGTGTCAACCCTGTCTGCGTCGACGTCGGGGTCGTGCTCAGGCCGAGAACGTTGGTCCATTCCTTGATTGCCTCGGCCACATTCTTGTAAGTGATGGTCCCGTCCGCATCGCCGTGGAAGAGCTGCACGCGCGGGCGAGGTCCAGAGTATCCCGGATACATGGCGCGCACGCGATCTCCCCACTGCTGTGCGGTTTGAGCTGGCAGTCCGCACAGGCCCGATCCGTCGAATTCGTTCGAGCATCCGGCCGGCACCCCGGCGAACGCGCAGCCCCCCTTGTAGATATCGGGGTAAAGGGCGAGCAGAAGCTCCGTCATCATGGCGCCAGACGAGTCTCCCGTTGAATAAACGCGATTCGCGTTCGCGTGGTATTGGGTGATCGCATACCTGACCATTTGGGCGATGGCGTGACTGTCGCCCCCACCGTCGCGCGTGTGGGTTTTGCTCGAGGTGACGTCCCAGCACCTTCCGTTCGCGCCGGAAGCGTTGGCGTTGCTAGGAACGACGAAGATAAAGCCGTACTGGTCGGCGGCGCTGACGAGCCCCCCCGCTTGGCCGAAGACGGCCTGTGCACTGCCCCCGCAATAGTGGATGAGGGTGACCAGAGGAGGATTCGTGGCCACCTTGGCTGGCAGGTAGACGTACATGCTCACATCCGATGGCAGGCTCGCGCCGCCCGTCCAGTTGTTGACCTGTTGCAATGACGCCGCCTCGGCTGGCGAGGCGAGTAGCAAACTGGCGGTGGCGGCTAGGAGCGTCCGGACGAGGACAGATCGAGGGCTCATGCCGGAATACTGTCGCGGAGAGGAGTTTCTTGTCACGGAAATAGATCGACCAACCCGCATTGGTGCAAAGGCCGAATCGGCAAAACGGAAACGCGAGGCTCGCGCCACTGCACGAACGATGAAGACCTTCTGCGAAGAAAGATTGCAGTTGGTCGTCATCCCGGCGAGCCAGACCGGGATCGAGATTCAGCAAGCACAACCTGGCCGAGCGGAGGATTGCAAACATGATGAACAACAATCGATGCCTTGCCCGTGCGTCGCGCTGTCCGGTGTTGACGCGGGTTCTCGTGTGTTTCGCCTCGATGGCGGTCGCCTGTAGCTCCGGTTCCCAGAGCTCCGGTAGTGGAGGCAGCCCCGGCGGCGGTGGCGTGTCCAGCTCGGGCGGCTCGGGCAGTGGCGGCGTGTCCAGCTCGGGCGGCTCGGGTAGTGGCGGCGCGACAAGCACTGGTGGCTCGGGCAGCGGTGGCACCACGAGCAGTGGCGGCTCGGGCAGCGGTGGCGCGACAAGCAGCGGCGGCTCGGGCAGCGGTGGCGCGACAAGGACCGGCGGCTCGGGTAGCGGTGGCGCGACAGGTACCGGCGGTTCGGGTAGCGGTGGCGTGACAGGTACCAGTGGTTCGGGTAGCGGTGGCGCGACAGGCACCGGTGGCAGGGGCAGCGGTGGCGCGACAGGCACCGGTGGCTTGAGTGGCGGTTCCGGGGGCAGCGGTGGCTCCACGAGCACTGGTGCCGGCGGTACAGGGATGGGCGGGGCGACCGGCGCAGGCGGCAGCACCGGCGCGGTGCAAAGCGCGGGGTGCGGCAAGACCTCGACGTTGACCTTCGCGTCCGTCCCGGGCGAGTCGGGGACGAAGGTAGGCACCGGCAAGGGAGGCTACGTTACGATTCAAAGCAGCGGCCAGAGCCGGGGCTTCGCCATGAGGCTTCCAGACAACTACGACAACACCAAGCCCTACTGGCTGATCTTCGGGTTTCATTGGAACGGCGGCAACTCCGCGGAAGTCGACAGCGGCGGAACCAATGGGTACTGGTGGTCCTATTACGGACTACAGAGGAAGTCGAACAACGGCGCGATCTTCGTCGCGCCCGATGGGCTCAACGCCGGCTGGGCGAATTCCAGCGGACACGACCTGACTTTCACCGACGACATGGTCAAGCTGATCGAGGACAATTATTGTGTCGACACGACGAACATCATCACCTCGGGTTTCAGTTACGGCGGCGGCATGAGCTATGAGCTCGCGTGTGCCCGCGCGAAGGTCTTCCGTGCGGCCGTGATCTACGAAGGAGGGCAGCTCAGCGGGTGCGACGGCGGCAACGACCCCATCGCATTGTGGCAGGTGGAAGGCCTCACGGACACCACAGTTGGTATGAGCTTTGCGACGCCCATACGCGACAAGTTCGTCAAGAACAACGGCTGCACCACCCAGAGCCCCCCCCAGCCGGCCAACCCTCCCCCCTATTTGAACCCCGGGGGCCATATCTGTACCGACTACGCCGGATGCTCGGCCGGGCATCCCATCCGCTGGTGCGTGAGCCAGTCGGGTCACGGCCCAGGTCCCATTGATGGGAACTCGGACCTTTACAATTCGTGCGCGACACCTCCCAAGACCTGTTCGACCTCGTGCCCTTGTACCTGGACCCCGGATGACGTGTGGCCTTGGTTGACGGGACAGACCATAAGCGGCCAGACGCCGAACGCGACGAAGTGATGCCACGTTCCGAAGAGTCGAGCAATTGCCTGTTCGGCGTCGACCACGATGTGGCAGGCCCCCCGCCCGAGTGACGGAGAACGAGCATGCGTTCAACAGTAGTCGTTACCGGTTCGATAGTCGCTCTCGCTCTTCTGGGTTGCAGCGGCGGCGGCTCTGGCAGCGGTTCCGCCACCGGGGGGTCCGTTGGCGCAGGAGGTGGAAGCGGTGGTCGCCCGAGCAGCGGTGGAAACTCAGGCTCGGGTGGTACCGGAAGCGGTGGGGGCGCGTCGTCGGGCGGCGCTTTTGCTGGTGGTGGCACTACCGGCAGTGGCGGCATTTCAGGTAGTGGTGGCGTTTTGGGTAATGGCGGCGTCAAGGCGAGTGGTGGCACAGCGGGGGGAGGGGCGACGGGCGGTGGTGGCGCTGCGGGAAGTGGAGGCGTTGCGGGCAGCCGCGGTGACGCGGGCACCGGTGGCGCTGCCGGCGCTGGTGGCACTCCAGGAAGTGGCGGCGTGTCCGATGCCGGCGCCACATCCGCCGATGCGGGCTCCGGGAGCGGTCATTACTATGTCTCGCCGAGCGGCACGGGGATGGACTGCACGAGCTCCGCGCCATGCTCGATCAAGCAAGCGCAGACGGTCGTGCAGAATGCTGTCAAGACGATGCAAAGCAGCATCACCGTTGAGCTCGCCGATGGGGTCTACACCCTGACGGCGGTTCTGGTCTTCACCGCGGCCGACTCGCCGCCCGCTGCGGCCGGCGCGGGAGCCAACGGCCCCACGGTGACCTGGCAGGCTGCGACCGGTGCTCACCCGGTGCTCTCCGGCGCGCAAAAGATCTCGGGATGGACGGTCAGCGATTCCGCCAAGAAGATCTACAAGGCCACGGCGCCGGCAAGTTTTGTTACCCGGCAGCTCTATGTCGACGGCAAGCTCGCCACCCGCGCCCGTTCGAGCTCGATTAGCCGCGACGACATGAACATGCAAACCAACGGCTGGTCGTTCTCCAACAGCAGCTTGAGCTTCTTGAACAACCTGCAACAGCCAGGACGCGCGGACTTGCACGCGATCGGATCCTGGACGGATCGGTACGCGCCGATCCAGAGCGTTGCGAACGGCACGGTGACGATGGTACAGCCTGCCTGGGAGGGAAACACCTGGGGCTGGGATGTGATCAAGTGTCCGTCGGGCGGCTCCATGTGCAACGGACCCTATCGGTCGGGCCCGATGTACATCGAGAACGATTACTCGCTGCTCGATCAACCCGGGGAATGGTACCAGGACACGACGGCCGGCGCCCTTTACTACATCCCGCTTTCCGGCCAGGACATGAGTACGGCCGACGTCGAGCTGCCTCAGTTGCAGATGCTCCTCGCGGTGGGGGGCGCTTGTCCGGCTGGCACGCCGACCGGCGGGGCAGACTGCGTTCAGCCAACCGGCAGCGATGCAACAGTAGCCGTGCCCTACGCGGCCTCGGCTGGAGGTGACCCCTACGCGCAGCCGGCGCATGATCTGACGTTCAGCGGCCTGACCTTCTCGTATACGAGCTGGCTGGAGCCGAATTCGACCAGCGGATACAACGACCAGCAGACCGGTGGGTACCTGGTCGGGCCCAGATCGAACTTTCCGGGCGGAGGCCAATCCCCCGCGTTCGAGTCCACGCGGCCGCACTGGAGCCAGATGCCGGGCGCGGTCCAAGTATCGAATGCGTACAACATCTCGTTCGTGGGCGACAGGTTCGTCGACCTCGGCAGTGTGGGCCTCGGGATCGGCAACGACGCCAACGCACACACGACAGGCGTCGGGCTCGGGGCGAATGGCATCAGCGTCATCGGCTGCGTCTTTTCGCAGATCGCAGGCGGCGGCATCCTGATCGGGGGCGTCCGGGCGTGGGCGCATCACCCGTGCGGCGACAAAGTGTGCGCGTCGAGCGATGCGGGGTCGAAGCTCATCGACCAGAACATGACCATCAAGGACAACCTCGTCCACGACATCGGCATCGATTACCGGGACTTTGCCGGGATCATGTTCACCTACGCGGCGAACGTCGTTGTGTCTCACAACGAAGTCTACAATGTGCCCTATTCGGGGCTCAACAGCGGTTACGGGTGGGGCAGCAATGATGCGGGCGGCAACGCCGACTACAAGACGCGTAATACCGGGAACCTCTACCTTTACCAGCCCTGGTACGTGAACGCGACCACCGCCAAGAACAATACGATTTCCGCGAACTACGTCCACCTGGCGATGCTGCAGATGAACGACGGCGGGTGCCACTACAACCTGGGTTTTCAGCCTGGGACGGTGGTTACGGAAAACTACTGCGAGGGCAAGGGCTCTGGACTTTCCGGGACCATCTGGGGCGATTACAACGACGAAGGCTCTGCCTACATCACAGAGACGAAGAACGTGTACGCAAACTTCAGTGCCTACGTGACCGCAAACGCGAATTCCGCCAATAACACGGGCCATATCACGTTCACCAACAACTGGGGAAGCTCCGCCAGCCCGGGACTTAACGGCCCAAGCAACACGGTCTCGGGCAATATCCAAATCAACGGAGATACTTTTCCCGCTGATGCCCAGACCATCGTCAGCGCCGCCGGCCTAGAGTCGGCCTATGCTGCCCTGAAGTCGAATCCCTGACAGGTTTGTGTGACGCGAAGAAGAATCGCGATTGTCCTGTCGCTCTTGGCGAGATCGACATCCAGGACGGAAACCGGCACCGCAAGACTGGGGACGAGAAGTGCGAGAGAAGATCGCTGCAGATCGTGATAGCCTTACCTTGGAGGCCTGCATGCGCGTAACTCGATTCCACTTGATCGCCCTTCCACTTCTTCTGGGGTTCCTGGGGTGTGGAGCTGCGGGAACGGGAGTTGCTGCCGGCCGAGGAGGTTCCGGCGGCAATGGCGGTGTCGCAGGCGCAGGTGGGGTTGCGAGCAGCGGAGGCTCGGCTGGCTCGGCCGGCGCGCTCAGTTCAGGTGGCGCGATGGGCAGTGGCGGCGTGCTTGGTTCGGGCGGCGCGGCGGGCCGTGGCGGTGCGCTCGGCTCCGGTGGTGCGACCGGAAATGGCGGCACGATCGGCTCGGGAGGAGCGACCCGTTCGGGAGGCACAACGACCACAGGGGGCGCCACCGGCGCGGGTGGAACGAGGGCGACCGGAGGAAGCAGCGCCACGGGCGGGCGCTCGGGGAGCGGCGGCTCGACGAGTGGCACCGGTGGGGCAACGGCCACAGGGGGCAGCGCCTCGAGTTGCGGGTCATCCACGCCCAATCAAAACCCGTTTGGTTGCAGCTTTGCCTGGGGTCTTTCGGATCCGTCGGGTTCTTTCAATGGCCTCGACTTCCTGCAATTCAGCACGTTTTGGGTGGAATACGGCATTGCCGCGGGCGGAACCTTCAGCAGCTGCAGCGGCTGCACTTGGCTTGCGAACAAGGTTGCATCCACGAGTTTGGTTCCAGCCTACTACGCCTACATGATCGGGTACTACGCACATGCCAACGGAATTGTTGACGGAAACCAGTGCCCCTCCAGCAATCCCAATTGCCCAAATCTAACGAAGGACGGGGCATCGTTTGTCAAGGCTCACCGCACTACCATCCTCCAGATCTACGCAGATTATGCTAAACAGTCGTATGCCGTGTGGCCAACGAAGCCACTTGTCTGGTTGCTCGAGGGCGACTTCGTCCAGTTCGCGAACAGCGGGCAGTCGAGCCCCCTGACGATGCCCGAATTGGCGCAATTGGCCGCGGATATCACCTGTGCCATCAAGGGCAACATGCCCAATGCTGTCGTTGCCCTCAATCACAGCACGTGGAACACGAACGATGTGACCGACAACTACTGGAATACGATGAAGAGCGTCGGGGTCAACTATGACTTCGCCTGGACGACGGGCGTGGCGACCAACAACGGATTCTTCAACACGGGTGTCACGGCTAGTACTTACAATGGAGCAACGGCCACCTATTCGTACCTCCATCAGGTATCGGGCAAGAAGATCCTCGTCGACGACGGGTGTGGAGCGAACGCGAACGAAGACTGGTCGCCAAGCGCGGCAGGCACGCTGAACGCGCGCATCGCGTCGGGCGTCATGGCGTTCACTCACTGCGCGTCCTTGGAGGCCAACTACCAGTCGTTGATCACGGCGCTCAAGCCGCAGCTCAACTCGACATGCAACTAGATTAATTGCCACTAGCGAGTGTAGGGGCGCGTATCTGCCTTGGGCGTCGTCCCCTCGACCCATGCGGGGCTGCCCTGCGACGTGATCGTGAGGCTGGCACTGGTCAAGCCTGGCGAGGTGGCCTGAATGACCGAGCTGCCGGCGTAGTAGGTGCGGAATTCAATCGCGGCCTGGCCGTCGAGGATGGCAATGTCTGACGCCGCACCGCTGCCCGGCGGGGTGAAGGTGATGCTCGGTCCGGTCGGAAACTCCCCTGGCCCCGACGTGATCGCAAGCGTCACGGGAACGTTGTTGCTGAGAGGCTTGCCGCTCGAGTCCACGACGGTGACCAAGAGCCACGCGTCTTGCGTGCCATCGACGGCGGTGAGCGTGGTCGTGCTGGTCGTGAGCTTGAGCCCCGCTGGCGTGCCCGAGGTCGGCCAGGTCGGCGATGCCACCTTCGCATAGGCGTTGCGATACCAGTAGTACGAACGCTTGGGAATGCGGAAGTAGTCGACGATGCCCATGATCCCGTACGAGGCGGCGTCTTGCGTGCCGTGATCGAACACGCACCACTTGGACACGCCGGAGCGCCATGCGGGTTGGGCGGGCATGTTGTTCGTCACCGTCAAGTTCGCCCAGCCGGGATCGTAGCTGCCCGGCCGAGTCGAGGACACGCTGCCGTATTCCGACACCATGTTGGGCATGCCGGGGTTGTCGTAGCCCACGCCGTCGCCGTTGAATCCGGCCACGTCGCCCAGCGTGTCGGGCTGGGTGCCGCCGATGGCCGACTGCGCGCCTCCGATGGCCGCGGGCCGTCCCGTGGGCGCGGGATCCAGTTGGTGGGTCAGGGCGACAGCCTTCTTGAGCAGCGCGATGACCCTGTCCGCGGGGCCGCCGTTGAAGAAGTCCTCGTTGCCCATGCTCCACGCGATGATGCTCGGGTGATTGCGATGGATGCGGATCATGTCCGTGAGGCTCGCCAGGACGTTGGCGTCGAACGTGTCGTAGTCGGCGGAGGTGCTCGGGTAGGCGCCGTTGTAGGGCCACCCGCCGCCCCCGCCGAAGCCGCCCCAGAAGCAATTCTCCGACCAGAACAGGATGCCGAGCTGGTCGCATGCGTCCGCGAACGCTGGCGCCTTGGGATAGTGCGAGCCGCGGATGAAATTCATCCCCGCGTCCTTGACCATCTTTACGTCGCGGTAGAGCGCCGAGTCGGTCACGCCATCACCCCAGCCCGCGTGATCCTGATGGACGTTCCCGCCCTGCATCCAGTAGTGCGATCCGTTCAGGGAGAACCCTTGCGACCCGGACCAGCTGAACCACCGGAATCCGAATGGCGTGGTGAAGGTGTCCACGGTCCCCGTGTCGTCGGAAAGGTAGGAAAGCGCCTGGTACATCGTCGGATGGTCGGGGTGCCACAGCGAGGGGTCGCTGACGGCGGGCGTGGTCTGGTCGAAGGTCACCGTCGCGCCCGCGGCGATCTGCTGCTGGGACGAAACCGTGGTAACCACTTTGCCGGTACTGTCCACGATGTCGGTCTTCAGCGTGGCACTGGCGGCGGACGAGCGGCTGTTCTGCACTTCCGTCTTGATCTCCACCGTGCTGGACGAGCCCGAATTCGTGGCCAAGGTGGGCGTGGTGACCCAGGTGCCGTACCAGGTGATGTGCAGCGGGTCGGTGACGACGACATTGACGTCTCGATAGATGCCGCCCTGGAAGGTGTGATCGCCCGTCAGCGGAGGGATCTGCGCATTCCATTTGTTGTTCAATCGAACCGCCACGACATTGTCGCCAGTCTTGATGGCGGAGGTGATGTCGATCGAGAATCCGTTGTAGCCGCCGATGTGCTCTCCGACCTGCTTGCCGTTGACGTAGATCTGCGCTTGATCGAACGCTGCCTGGAACTCGAGAAACACGCTCTTGCCCGACCAGGACGACGGGACGGTGAAGTGTTTCCTGTACCAACCGTAGCCCACGTAGAACGACGTCCATGCGAAGTAGGGCAGACCGAATGAATGCGGCAGCCCGATGTTCGCCCACGAGGAATCGTCGAAGGTGGTCGCCTCCGCGCCCGAGACATCGGCTCGCTTGAACTTCCAGGACTGATTGAAGTTCTGGATAATGCGGGGGCCATTGGTTTGCCCCGCATCGGTACCCGCCGATCCGCCAGAGCCGGTCTGGCCACCACTGGCTTGCGCCCCGCCCGAGCCTCCACCCGCGGAGCCGCCGGTCCCAGTGCCACCGCCCGAGGCAATCATGCCGCCAACTCCGTTTCCGCCTGAGCCACCCGACCCACCATTCGCATTGCCTCCCGCGGCCGGAATTCCACCACCGCCCCGGTTGCCTCCGGCGGGCTGCGTGAAGCCACCTGCACCGCCCGCTGCCGAGCCTCCCGCCCCTGCGCTTCCACCACCGCCCTGGTTGCCTCCGGTGGGCTGCGTGAGACCACCTGATCCCCCTGCTGCGGAGACGGTCGAGCCTCCGGCCCCCGCGGTTCCACCGCCACCGCCGCCGCGGCCCGTTGTCCCGCCGCTGTGCTGCGTGCTGGTGCTCGATTGACTGCAGCTGGCCAACAATATGGTTGCGATTGCAAAGAGCAATGTGCGATGCGTCGGTCTTCCTGTCTTGAATCTCATGGCTCACCTGTCTTCGGCATCAATGGCGGGGGATCGGATCGGCCTGGAATATTCCCCGTTCTTGAAAGGAGCCTTTGGAGATCGGAAACGGCTCACTCCGAGGTGCAGGAGTTGCAGGTGCGTTACTTGATTTTCATAGACGTCGCTCTCTCGGGAATAGGGTGTCAGCGTCCATAGCCTGTAGCGACAATATTGGCCTGGATGGCGTCGTCGATGGCATCCGACGAGACCCCGGTTGTGATGGCGCCTTCGAAGAAGGTACCGATGCCGCCCGCACTGCCGTCGCCGCCCGTTCCCAGTTCGACCGCGCCTTGCTTCTTCATGGGGCTGTAGCCCGATGGACGTGCACCATCATATTTGACAGCCAGGGGACCGGACTGTGCATCGCCGCCCTTGAGAGTCATGTGGTTTCCAGATGGCCCCTTGACCATTAGCGTAACGTAGTTGGCTACGAGGGGGGTATTGGCCGAAACAGTGCCAGTGCTCTGGTCTCCCGCATACACCCCATTTTCCAAGTCTACCATGACCCATGGGCCGTTGCCGCTGCCGTGAGACCAATTCAGGATATTCCCCCACTCGATTGTCTCCATCGTGGCATTGCCGTCGTCGTTGCCGTCTGTTTCTACGTTCCCGTAGTCGAAACAGCAGCGACCGTTGTAGTGCTTTCCGTCTGCCACCATGTACATCGACTCAGGCTCGTCGCTCTTTGCGAGCCCCTGGGCCTTGTTGTTCCGATAGGTATTCCCGACGTCGGCCTGCACGTACACGCCGTAGACCGTGTGACCGCCCACGGTGGCCTTGCCAAGGGTCGCAGATGCTTCCGTGCCTCCGTTCGGCAACCAATGTACCGGCGGCGAAAGTGGCAGGTCGTTCTTGAGCGGGGACTGATCGTAGATGTACGAGATGGTGCACGTCGTGCCGGAACAGAAGGAGTCTTGCACGGACGTGTCAACGAAGCCTCCGGGAGAAAGGAGTGGGATGTCCTTGGTGGTCTTGTCCGCTCGCCTGACCTGATAGAGGTTCCCGCTGTAGGTCGCGTAAAGTGCCCGAACCATGCTGTGGGCCGCCACACACGGCGTATTGCCGGATTGATAGATATCGCATGGGCCGGCAGCGGCCGTTCCGCCACCCGCGCCTGTGGATCCGCCAGCATTGCCGCCACTGCCTCCAGCAGCCCCCCCGGTGGCGCCTCCGGCCGGGCCAGCCCCACCGCTCGCTGCTCCGTCGTTCACCGTCGTGCCGCCCGAACCGGTCCTGCCGCCAGTGGCGGTTGTCCCGCCGAAGCCGGTCCTGCCGCCGGTGGCAACCGTGCCGCCGGTCGAGGTTGTGCCGCTCGAATCGGTCGTGCCGCCGACGGCCGAGCCGCCCTGGCTGGTTGTACCGCCCACGCTGGTCGCCCCTCCCGCTCCGGACATCCCGCCCGCGCCGGTTCTGCCGCCGCCCGCGCCACCCGAGCCACTGCTGCCCGACCCACCATTGCTACCGCTGGAGCCGCCGTCGGCAGCTCCGCCGGCTCCACTCCCGGCCTTCCCAGCCGAGCCGTTGCCGCCGGCGCCAATGCTTGTGACTCCACCCAATCCGACGGCAGCTCCGCTGCCGTCGGGAGACGTTCCACCGCCGGACGAACAGGAGATGCCCACTAGGGTTATCGTGACAACGCCAAGCTTGCGAATAGAGTGACTCGAAATCATGTGGTTCTCCCGGGCTTCGTTTTCGATGCTTTGGTAAAGGTGCCGTCGCCGCGGCCCCTTCAGTTCTTCGGCGACTCCGGCATCGCCGCTACCGGCCCTTGGCCCCCCGACGTGACGCCGAATCCGGTCATGGGGAAGTTCTTGAATCCGAGGGTCAGCGCCGGCGAGCCGTCCTTCACGGTGTAGTCGCCCGTCGTCGGACTCGTGAACATGGGGTCCGCCACGACCGAGTGGGTATCGAGCCCGGCTGCCTGCCACTGGGACCAGGTGAAGGGGAAAGTATTTCTATTGAGCCACTGACAGATCTGCGGGTCTTTTCCGCTATTGTAGAGAAGGTTGTAATCGAGGGTCAGACCCTTCGATGCGATGTCGGTGCTCAGATTGCTGATGCCGTAGAGGGAATAGGCGACGCTGCCCACGATGATGTTGTTCTTGACGACATGGTTGTCCTGGGTCCAGGGGCTGTGGACATCGACCACGGCCCCGTTGACGAGGATGTTGTTTAGATACGTGTTGTACCTGTTCCACTGCACCTTGAGGCCGCCGCCGATTAGGAGGTTGTTCGTCATCAGGTAGTTTGACGACTGGTCGTCAAGGTCGATGCCGAACATGGGGGACGCGATTTCGAAACGGTTGTTCTGGATCGTCGTCGTGTCCACGGCGTCGAGTTTCGTCGCGGTGGGATCGCTCTGGAAGATGAGGTTGCGGTCGCGTCCCCAGGCGTTGAAGGGACCGTGGTCGCTGGTCTCGAGCACCGCACCGTACACCCAGTTCCACTCGATTAGATGTCCGCCCCAGCAACCATCATTGAAGTTGATGCCTGCACGCGGCATCGTGTGAATGGTGTTGTGGCGGATAGTGTTCTTGCTCGTCATCGACATCTCGACTCCGGCCACCTGCTTTTCGAACCGGCCGAAATTGTTCATGGTGTTATTCTCGACGAGATTGGACGCCGGATAATCGTCCGTTTGCGGGCCTGGCGTCTTGTCGGTGCAGGACGGCGCGTTGCCGAACGACTTGGCCGCGCAACGAACCGCGCTTTGCAAGCCGACCATCGCGACGCAACTCGCGCCCGCATCCTCGAAATCGCTGTTGACGACGGCGTTGTTCCGGTTGTGGCCGCTCATGAAGACGCCGTTGCCGCCGATTTGATCGAAGAGGCAGGAGTCGACCCGGATGTTCTCGGCGTTGGACATGAACACCGTGCCGGTGCGGGCGATGGCCCAGTCTCCTTGCAGCAGGAACTCGTAGGGTTTGCTGAAGAGCGTACGGTACGTCCCAGTGAAGGTGAGGCCCTTGAAGGTCAGGTATTGAACCATCGCCGTCGCTGATGTCCCGACCACGCGGAGAAGCTCGTCTTGCGAGGCAAGCTCGATGGTTGAGCTGGTGAGATCGGTTCCCGAGGGCGGATAGAAGAACAGCTCCCCGGTGGATTTTCGGTAGTACCACTCGCCGGGAGCGTCGAGTTCCTCGAAGATGTTTTCGACCATGCGGTAGTTCGTGTGCATCCCGCTGCCACGGTTGTTGTCGCCCACCCACTTATAGGTCACCGTCGTGCCGCTCTTCCCGGTGATGATGAAATCGTTGCCCCCCCATTGCGAATCGTGCTCGGCGCGGATGTAGCCAGGCCCTTCGGTCGGATCGGCCCATTTGCCGACGCGGGTGGAGCTGATGCAGTCGGCTGCGTGGCCGTCGAGTATCTTGGTGGCGTCGTAGTTCGGGTACCGTGCGAGTACCTGCCGTTTGCCATTCAAGAATAGCTGGTCGACTTTGAGGTTCTTGTCGATGGTGGCCACCTGAATGGAACCCGAAGAGACCGACCATGTAGGGGTCACCTTGATCCCTCCGCTGATGACCGGCTTTTCGCTGCCGTAGGCGGTGTAGACAATCGGCGCGGTGGAGGTCCCGGAGCTCGAAGGCCCGAACTCGACCGGCGCGCCGAGGTAGTACGTGCCCGCGCGCAGATAGACCGTCACCGGCGTATTGTTGACCTTACGCTTGTCCGCCAAATCCCGCGCCGCGGTGAGCGTCTTCAGGGGATGGTCGATCGAATCCGTCGGCGGTGTCATCGCCCGACGGGGAGACATAGATTTCCGCGCCATTCGCCGCACCTCCGGTTCCGCCCGCGGCGGTGCCTCCGGTTCCGGCCCCAGCGGTGCCTCCGGTTCCACCCGCGGCGGTGCCTCCGGTAGGCGAAGTCGTGCTGATGCCACCAGTTCCCGGTGCTCCACCGCTCACGGTTGCGCCGCCTCTCCCGGTTGCACCGCCTCTCCCGGTTACGCCGCCGGAGCTCGTCGCGCCGCCCTTCCCGGTAGCGCCGCCGGAGCTCGCCGTGCCGCCGGAGCTCGTCGCGCCGCCGGAGCTCGTCGCGCCGCCGGAGCTCGTAGCGCCGCCGGAGCTCGTCGTACCGCCGGTACTCGTCGTGCCGCCGGTGTTGGCACGCCTGCCGGTCCCTGTGGCGGTACCGCTGCTCCCATTGCAAGCAAGATAGGGAGCGCCGACCAGCACGGTCAGGAGCAATGCTATTCCCGACCTGTTTCTCTTGGAATCGTTCTTGTCTCTACACATTGTTCCTCCGGAAGAGTTTTGCTGCTCCAGCCGAGCAGTCACCCACGCTGCTGACGCAACGACAGTCTTGAATCTGGAGATGCCGGCCATGGTGCCTACCTCGTCTGTGATGGGGGCCGAAGTGGTGCGATCGGGTCTGTCGATCTTTGTCGAGTGGACAGCCATCGCGTCATGCGGCAAACGCCGCTGTACCAGTTCGCCGATTGACAGCACGACGAAGGCGCTACAACATTGTCCTATGCACGGTGGATGCACTGCCGAACCAGCCGGACGTGCCGAGACCGCGCCCGAGCAGCAGGACGTTCGGACCACGGCCAGCGAGAGCCTGAACGAAGCGGTACGACAAGCCCTGCAGGGCAGCCACTTTGCGTTGCAGCGGTTCTTGCGAGAGGTCGCGCCCCAGGTCCGCAGGATCTGCCGCGGAATCATGGGCCGAGACCACGCCGAGATCGAAGACACAATTCAGGAATGCCTGGTCGAGGTCGTGCGGGCGCTGCCCCAGTTCCGATTCGAGGCGGATGTCTCGCACTACGTGACGAAGATCGCAATGCGGCGAGCAATTGCGTCCAGGCAACGCTCGCGTGTCCGCTCGCAACGAGATGCAGCGATGAGCTCGTGCGCCACCCCTGTGATGGCTTTCGATGACGGGTTCCAGGCGCGTGCGAATCTCGTGCGCAATCTGCTGGACGATCTGGGCGAACCACAATCGACGGTGTTGCGCCTGCGCCTCATGCTCGGTCACTCGATCGGCGAAATCGCGAGTATCACAGGTGTCTCGGTAAACACGGTGAAGACGCGTTTACGGCTAGGCAAGCATTATCTTCGCCGCCAGCTCGAGCGAAGCGGGGAGAGACCTCGTGCGCGCTGATCTTGGCCTTCGGAAGCACCCCGAGAGGCTGCTCGACCAGGCGCTTCGCGAGGGACTGGACGCGCGGGACCAGGCCGTCTTGGATCGCCATCTGGCATCGTGCCCTGACTGTGCTGCGGAGGTCGAAACAGCGCGCGTCTTTGCGGCATCTATCGCGCCGGGAGATAGCGACGATTCGTTGGACCGCGCGGTGATCGAACACGTGCTGGCGCGCGTGCAGCAGCCCGAGAGTTTCGGCGAAAGGTTGCGACGGTGGGCCGGTGCGCGCCGACTCGTGCGCCCTGTCGCCGCGCTGGCCGTGCTGGGCGTAGCGACGGCTATCGCACTTGGCTTGGCCTTACGCCACGCACGACCGGCGGTTCCCGTATCGGTTGCATCCTCAGCGTCGGCGCGGACGCTCGTCTTGGATGATGGATCGGAGGTTGCATCCACCGAGGGAACGGCGGTGCAACTCATAGAGCAGACGCCCGAGCGCACGACCGTGCGCTTGCGATCCGGAGCAGCGCAGTTTCGCATCCGGCACAACATTCGGCGCGTATTCACAGTCGATGCCGGGCCGATTCAGATCGAGGATCTGGGAACCGCTTTCGGCGTTGACCACCAGACCGGGGGAAGAGTCCACGTCGTCGTTTTCGAGGGTCGGGTGGCGGTCCTGTCCGTTGCCAGCGGCGTGCGGGTCGAGTTGCGCGCGGGCGACGACCGTGTTTTTCCGATCACCACCGAAACAAGCGAGAAGGCGCTTGCCGCAGATGAGCCCCCCAAGGCACCCGAGCAGGCCAGCGCGCGGGCCATGGCCTTCGTTGGGGCGTCCCATGGGCAGGCCCGCTCGCGCATCCTCGAGGATCCCGCGGCCCTGTTGCTGGCCGCGGACCAAGCGCGACGCTCACGTCACCCGCAAATGGCGGTGGCTCCGTTGCGGCGTCTCATCGACCGTTACCCGAAGGATCCCCGAACGCCCGGGGCCGCCTTCACACTGGGGTGGGTGCTGCTCACGGATCTGGCGCGCCCGCACCAGGCTGCCGAGGCCTTTGCAGACGCCGAGCGCAGCGCGCCGCACGGCCCATTGGCCGAAGATGCGGCGGCACGCGTGGCCGAGGCCTGGCAAAAGGCGGGCGATTCTCGCCGCGCAGCGGAGGCTGCTCGCCACTACGAGACGTTGTATCCCACGGGCCGGTACGTCAGCTTGATGCGTGGCTTAGTCGGCGAGCATTGATTGGCATCACCGTAGTCCTCGGGCTGGTCGCACTGGGCAGCGATGCAACCGCTGCGGCGGTCGAGCGAGCACCCACGCTAGCCATCGATCCATGTGTCGATGTCGACGAAGCCGCCGTTCGTCAAGTGATGGATTTGGAGCTCGTCGCTGGTCGTGGCGACGACCAGCGCCTTCCCAATTCAGTGAACGTTCGCTGCGTGGGCGAGCTACAGGAGATCCGGGTAGAGTCGTCGGCATCCCCACCGCGACTGGCGGTTCGCACCATCCAACTGGCGCCCAGGGTGGACTCGGACAGCCCTGCCGTGCGCCAGGCCCGATCGCGCGATCTGGCCTTGGCCATCGCAGAACTGGTCCGAAGGTTCGCCATCGCTTCCGTTCAACCTCCCATGCCACCGCCACCTTCGCCGCCCCCCGCCGCCGCTGCTTGCCGCGCCAGCCGTGCCGCCCGCGCAGGCACGCAGAGGGAAGCCAGGGCGCTGGCAAGTCGGTGTGGTGGCAACCTACGACCACTTTGCTGGCGGAGTCGGATTCGTCGGCGGCGATCTGTTCGTGGGCGCGCACCTTGGTAGCCGGTTCGTGGCCGAGCTTCGTGTGGGTGCTCGCGCTGGGACCCAGCACGTCGTGCCTGGCGGACTCCTTTCGTCCAGCGCGGCGCTCGCGGGCGCGACCGCTGGCGTTTTGCTTTGGCCGGACAGTCGTCACGTCGGGTTGGGGCATCATGCTCCACGCCGACGAGTATCTCGTGCGATTTCGGTTGGAAGCACCCGCCGACGCCGGCACGCGCACAGCCCTGCTGGGCGCCTTTGTCGTCGCCGCTGGACCGCGGCTCACGGTGGCGCTTGGCAGCCGAGTTGCGCTGGGCGTGAGCGCGGCCGTGGGTTTCCCGCCGCATGGTATCCACGTTCGCGTGCAGGGCGCCCCTGCAGAGAGTCTGTCCGGCGTCGTCCTTTCGGGTAGTCTTGAAGGAGTGCTCAGGTTCTGATGGACGCCAACGACAACACGCGGTACCAGCCGCAACGATGTACTGCCTATGGCATGGAGAGGGCGATGCTGGTCACCGTCGCGATTTTCTTCGGTGGCTGGGTGCAGTGACTCAACCCTGGACCTTTTCGATCCTGACCTAGGCCTGCTCGCGCATTGGGCGCTGGACGAATCGCAACCCGGCAGCATCGCCGTCGATTCGTCCGGTTTCGGCAGCCAAGGGACGCCGTCCGCGAATCCACCCACCCCCACCTCCGACGTGCCGCCCGTGCATTTCTACGACCCGTACAGCCTCGCGTTCAATGGAACAGATCAACGGCTCAATCTCGGCAACCCCGCGATCCTGAATCTCGGCGGCCCCATCAGCATGGCGGCATGGGTTCGCCCCGCCACGCTCGACAACTACCACAACGTAGTAACCCATGGTTACATGTGGGATCCAAGCTACAACCTCGCCCTTCGCATCTACTTGGGAGCGTATGAGTTCACCTATTGGGACAGCGTGGACCACATGGCGAGCGCTCCGGCTCCCGCCGAGGACGTGGGAGCCTGGGTCCACCTTTGCGGCGTATTCGACGGGGCGTCGTACTACGTGTACCGCAACGGCGCGCTTGTCGGTTCGACCAGCGATGCGACGGTGCCCGTGGCGGGGAGCAGCGCAATCTGGGCCATTGGCGGCCGCGCGGCGCAACCGCCCGGAGACGCCACCGACTTTCTGCAGGGGCAAATCGACGACGTCCGCATCTACGGGCGCGCGCTCGGCGCCGCGGAGGTCGAGGCGCTCTATCGAAGGTAGGCCTGCGGCGTATGAGGAGGCCTTTTCGAGGCCCGCTGCGCGTGGTTGTGTCGTTTCGTAAATTTGATCGGTGGCCACGAGCGAGCCTGGCCGTGACGCAAATGCTCAAATCCCGGGCAGCTCTCGAAATTCGTCTCGACCGTGAGCTATTTGCACCTGCTCAGGTATCATGTTTGTGATGGCTCTTCCTGGGAAGCAGGTTTCCCTTCTGCCCGCGCCCGACGTGCTCAGCGACGGCGAGTTGGTTGTTCGCTCCCTGGGCGGGGATCGCTGGAGCCGGGATGTGCTCTACCGCCGACATGCGCACTACCTCCTGGCCATTGCTACCCGACTGCTATCCAGCCGCAGCGAGGGCGAGGAAGTGGTGCAGGACACCTTCGTAGTGGGTTTGGGTCAGATGGGTACCCTCCGCGACCCAACAGCATTCCGACCCTGGCTGGCTCGCATCGCGGTCAGCTTGGTGCGACGTCGTTTACGCCGAGGCAGACTGCTGCGCTTCCTTGGCCTGGATCGCGGGTTCGATGACGCGACCTTGGCGGTGCTGGCAGCGCCGGAGCTGCGTCCTGACGACCGGGCGGAGCTTGCACTAGTCGACCGCCTGCTCGAAAGCATGCCGACCAATCTCCGCATTGCCTGGATGCTCCGTCGGGTCGAAGGGCTTCCTCTCGCAGAAGTCGCATCCGCGTGCGATTGCTCAATCGCCACGGCCAAGCGCCGTATCACCGCTGCGGAGGCCGAGGTGAAACGCTACGTGTCCTTTCGGGAGGGGACAACATGAGCGAGATGCGATTTCCGGTGAAGGACCACCTTCAGGATCCGGTGGACGAGGAGGCCATCCATCGGATGGCCGAGGAGATAGACTCGCGTCTGCAAGACCGCCACCACCGGCGACTCTTGCCGCTGGTATTGCTCGGTGCGACGGCTGTGGCGGCCATTCTCCTGGCTTTTTCCCATATCCACCGCGATGCCGGACCCCTGTTGTTTGCCGATGGTCGAGAGCTCGTGGGGATGGATGCGGGTGGAGCCTCAAGAGAGTTCGCTCTATCGGACGGTTCGCGCATCCGGCTCTGGCCCAGGGCGCACATCGAACCACTAGATAGCTCCGGGGACGCCTTCTCGGCCATCGTGACGCAGGGCCACGCCGATTTCGACGTCCGTCCGGGAGGGCCGCGCCGATGGGTCATCGAGTGTGGTCTGGCGACGGTCGAGGTGGTTGGAACCGCATTCGCCTGCGAACGTGGGCCTGGCCGGCTGCGCGTAGTGGTGCGCCGGGGCGTGGTGCTGGTGCGCGGGGAACGTGTCGCCGACCGGGCGCGGCGCCTCGCGGCCGGCGAGAGTCTGGAAATCGCGGAAGATCCACACGCTCCTCCGCCCGACGGCGCCGGCACCCGCGCTCCTCTCGCGTTGCCCGAGCCTGTCGGCCCCTCCGGCCTCGCCGGCACGGAAAGCGCCGTGGGCGGCTATGTTCGCGAAAAGGACAGGGCCCGCACTACCGGGGCACCAGCGTGGCGGATTCTCGCCCAACATGGTCGCCAAGACGAGGCGTTTGCGGCCTTGGGTGCCGAGGGCGTTCGGCGCGAATCGAGGAGGCTGGGTGTGGACGATCTGCTGGCTCTGGCCGACGTGGCCCGACTTTCAGGGCACCCAGCCGAGGCGGTGTTGCCGCTGCAGCGTATCCTCTTTGAGTTCACGCGTGATGCGCAGGCGCCGCTTGCCGCCTTTGCCCTGGGGCGACTCGAGCTGGATTCCTTGGGCCACGCGCAGGCGGCCGTCTCGGCCTTCCGCAAGGCCCTGGATCTCGGCATTCCGCGCAGCCTACGCGAGGACGTCCGCGCTCGTCTGGTGGAAGCCTACGCTCGCAGCGGGGACGCAGGTGCCGCACAACACGCGGCGGACGCCTACCTCGACGAGTTTCCTGGCGGCCGCTACGCGCGAGCTATTCAAGGTTGGCTCCATCTCCGATGAGCATTCACGCCAGGCCCCGGCGACAAGCTCTTCGGGCTCGCCTGGGACTTGCCGTGCCCGTCGTGCTCCTCCTGGCCGCGCAGGGGGGCCAAGCCTCGCCGGTGTCCGTGCCTCCTTCGTCCGAGGCGCGATCGGTAGTGCTATCGCCGCCGCTGTGTAAGCAGGGCGTGTTCCCGCTGGCTGCTTTCGTCGATGCGCTGCGGGTCGAGCTTGCCGGGCGGGGCCTCTATTGCTGCACGCTGGCGAATCTGGGCGACGGCATACCGACGGGTGCCTCGCTCCACGTAAAGGTGGAGATCGTCCCCTGCGTGGCTGATGCGGATCGCGTGCAGGTCTCTGCCTATTCACCCGCGGATTCGCGCACCGTCGAGCGGCAAGTCTTCCTGGCCGACGTGGTACGACCGGCCCGGCCGCGGGCGCTGGCCCTCGCGGTTGCCGAGCTGATACGCTCGCTCGGACTGGGGCCGCGGGGCGAATCGTCGGAAGCCATTGCGGTTCCCGCCCAAGCTTCCGCCGCGCCGCCGCCCTCGCGGCTCGAAGCTGCGCGGCTGACCGCACTGTCGATACACGTCGAGGCCGAGGCCCGTGGTTTGCCCACGCGGCAGACGATCATGTGGGGCGGGCGCACACGATTCACGGGGCATAGGCGGATGTTCCACGCCGACCTCGACCTGGGCGCAGACTACGCCCGCGCGCGGAGCGGGCTTGGGGACGTGTTTCTGCTCAGCGCCAGTGCGGGTTTGGGCCTGGGCCCGCGGTTTGCGATCCGGAACGTCATCTTGGACATCGGGCCGCGCGCCGAGCTGGGGTGGGCCTGGATCCGCGGCCAGCCTGCGTTCGCCGAGGTGCGGACCGGGTCGGGCTCAGACTTGATTTCCAGCATCGGTTTCCGTGTGTCGATCGAGGCTCCGGCGCAAGCGAAGATCCGGCCCAGCCTCACCCTGGAAAGCGGCGGGGTAATCCGGGGCGTGAAGGCCGAAGTGAACGGCCAGCCCGTGGCTGGGATGACCGACTACTACCTGCTTGCCGCCCTCGGCATCGCGGTTTCGCTTTGAGTTGCCCGCGATCGGCTTCTCTGCGTGAGCCATTTCGTCCACGCGAAGGATCTGCCAAAGTATCCTGTCGGCTTATGAAGACCTCACGCATCGTCATGGCGCTGGCTACTTTCCTGCTTGCGGGGAATGGCTGTTCCAGCTCCGTGAACGCGCTCTATCTCGATGGCACCGGCGACGCGGGTGCGGGCGATGTGGTCGGCGGTGACTCGTCCACGGGGAGCCAGTCGGGCGGCCCGACCGGCTTCGGACCGCTTCCGACGCCGGCTCAGGTCGCCTACCAGCGCGCCGAGCTTACGGCATTCATGCACTTTGGATTGAACACGTTCGACGGGACCGAGTACGGGGACTCCTCCAAAGACACACCGTCGCTGTTCAATCCGACCAACCTCGATGCATCCCAATGGGTGAACGCGCTCAAGAATGCTGGCTTCCGTCAAGCGATGCTGGTCGTCAAGCACAGCACGGGGTTTTGCCTATGGCCATCGGCGTACACGGACTACTCGGTCAAGAATAGCCCATGGAAGAACGGCCAAGGGGACGTGGTCAGGGAATTCACCGACGCCGCGCACGCGGCCGGAATGCGAGTCGGTTTCTACCTGTCACCGTGGGACGAACACTATCCGAGCTCGAGCCCTGACTACGAGACCTACTTCCGGAACCAGCTCGACGAGCTTCTGACCAATTATGGTCCCGTGGATGAGATCTTTTGGGACGGGTACAATGCGCCCGCGTCCCTCGATTGGAAGGGGATCGCACAGCTCGCCAAACAGCTGCAGCCCAACCTCCTTGTCTGGGTCGGCCCGGAGATCGCCACGACCGGCGCAGATCTCCGGTGGATCGGCAATCAGACCGGACAAGGGAGTCGTTCGACCTCGAGCGTGGCAGATGTCCCCAACGGCGGGCCCGCGAACGTATGGTACCCGCCAGACGCACCGGTCTCGGATCGTAACCCCAACTGGTTCTGGCATCCGAACAACGCTGTCATGTCCCTCAAATCGTTGCAGACAATCTACTTCAACACCGTCGGCATGAATACCACGCTCATGCTGAATGTCCCTCCGGCGACGACCGGCCAGTTCGACACGCCGGATATCAGCCTGCTCGATCAGTTCGGGACCTGGTACGCGTCGCTTTACCAGACGAACTTCCTCCGCGGCCAACCGACGACGGCCGACTCGACGTGGGAGAGCGCGGGCTTCGGCGCAGCCAACGTGGTCGACGACGATGTCGGTACCTATTGGGCCGCGGCCAGTGGTGCGAGGTCGGCGCGGATCGAGGTGACCCCTGCCTCCGCCATCACGTTTGGCGTTATCAGCATTCGCGAACCCATCGAGCTGGGACAGCGGGTGACCCAGTACCACGTCGAGATCGAACGGAACGGTACCTGGAACAAGAGCCCGACGGACGCATCGGGCGCAATTATTGCGGGCACCGTCATCGGCCAGCGTCAGCTTTGGCAACTCAATTCCACGGCGGCGGACGCCATTGCGCTGGTCATCGATTCGGCAAAGGACGTTCCCGCCATCTCCGAGCTCAGCGCGTATTGAGTACGGCGCGCGCCAACTCCATCGAGTTCGGCACCAGTGGCCATAACGCGAAGTGGCGGACGAGGTGTCGAGCTTGCGCGAAATCACGTGCCGAGGGTGAGCCATTTGGTGCGGACAAAGGATCAGACAAGAGAGGCACATTCCATGACTTCCAGCCATTTTGTTGATGTGGGAGGACTGAGGCGGTTCCCATGCCCTTCGGTCGCCCGGAACAGCCGGCCGGCTACCCAGGCAATGGGCACGCTCACGGTCGCCGTACTTGCGATTCTGAGCGTCTCTTGCTCGTCGAGCACACCGAAGGGCGGCAGTGGTGGATCCGGTCCCGGTGGCGGGGGCGCCTCCGGCGGCACGATTGCGACGAGCAGTGGAGGCGTGGGCGGATCCGGTGGCATGACGAGCAGCGCTGCAGGGAGCGGCTCGGGAGGCAGCGCCGTTGGTGGCGCTGGCGGATCCGCCAGCGGTGGCTCCAGTGCGACGAGTGATGGTTCGGGGGGTGGTGGCTCCGGCAGCGGTGGCTCCCGTGCAGGGGGAGGCGCCGGCGGCGGAATCTGACAGCGGGGGCGCCGCTGCCGGCGGCTCTGGTAGTGGTGGGGCCGTCAGCGGCGGTACGACGGGCAGTGGCGGTACGACAGGTGGCGGTGGTACGACAGGTGGCGGCGGTAGGACAGGCGGTGGCGGAACGACGGGCGGTGGCGGAACGACGGGCGGTGGCGGTACGACAGGTGGCGGCGGTACGACAGGCGCCGGTGGTACGGGAGGCAGCGGCGGTACGAGTGGCGTTCAAGCTTGCCCCAGCCTGCCCGGTGCCCCGACTGCCAGCCAGCCGTCCCCCAGTCCGGCGCAAGTCGCCTACCAGCGGACCGAGATGACGGCGTTCATTCACTACAGCATGGCGACCTACGACGGCAGCGAGCAGGGAAACCCGTCCGACCCGGCCTCCATGTTCAATCCCACAAATCTCAATGCGACAACGGCCGGCGTGTGGGCGAGCTCGCTCAAGGCCGCCGGATTCGGTCAGGCGATGCTGGTCACGAAGCACAGCGTGGGCTTCTGCCTGTGGCCATCGCAGTACACGGATTACTCGGTCAAGAGCAGCCCCTGGATGAGCGGGAAGGGCGACGTCGTGCAGCTATTCACGGACGCCATGCACACCTCCGGAATGAGATCCGCGCTCTATCTCGGGCCGTGGGACCAGAAATACCCGAGCTCGAAGTCCGACTACCAGACGTACTTCGAGAACCAGCTCACGGAGCTTTTCAGCTATGGGCCTGCCTACGAAATCGAGTTCGACGGGTACAACGCGCCCACGTCCAACGTGAATTGGAAGTCGGTCTTTCAATTCGTCAAGCAGGCGCAGCCCAACATCCTCGTCTGGGCCGGGCCGGAGATCGTCAAGACCGGCGCGACGCCGGACCTGCAGTGGATCGGCAACGAGAACGGGCAAGGGACCCGCTCGACATCCAGCCTCGACACGACGAACTGCGGGGGAGGGAGCACGTGGTGCCCGTATGAGTGCAACGTCTCGGACCGCAGGCCGAGTTGGTTCTGGCATCCCAACGAGAGTCCCATGGCGCTCTCCGACATGCAGAAGGTCTACTTCCAGACAGTTGGCATGAATTGCACGCTCAATTTCAACGTTCCACCGTCGCAGACCGGGGAGTTCGACCCGAAGGATCTCGCCCTGCTCCAGCAATTCGCCACGTGGTATGCGGGACTGTACAAGACCAACCTCCTCAAGGGACAGCCGGCGACGGCGGATTCGACGTGGGCCAACGCGGGATTCGAGGCAAACAAGGCCGTGGACGACGACATTTGCACCTACTGGGCGGCGGCCAGTGGCAAGACCTCGGCGCGGCTCGAGGTGACCCCGGCCTCCCCGATCACCGCCAACTTGATCAGCATCCGCGAGGCTATCGAGCTGGGCGAGCGGGTGAAGCAGTATCACATCGAGATCAAACAGAACGGCGCCTGGAAGACTTCGGTGACGGACACGTCGGGCACGAAGATTCAGGGCACCGTGATCGGCCAGCGTCAGTTATGGCAACTTGGCGGGACCAGCGCCGAAGCCGTGGCCCTGGTCATCGATTCGGCCAAGGATGCCCCGGCCATCGCCGAGCTCAGCGTATATTGAGCGGTCGACGATGAAGAAGCAGAGGCGATTTCTCCTGTGCCTTGCGGGTTTGTGTTCTTTGCTGGCCTGCGGGAGCAGTGGGTCAGCTGGTGGCTCCGGCGGCTCCGGCGGCTCCGGCGCGGGCGGTTCCGGCTCGGGCGGAACCACCGCGTCGTCGGGCGGGAGCAATGCAGGCGGGAGCAACGCGGGCGGTGCGGCTACGGGGGGCGACTCAGCGACCGGAGGATCCGCGGGATCCGGCGTTGCCCCGCCGAGCTGCCAGTCGAGCGGCCCGGGCTTGACCGACTGCAGTCCAAGCGGCGAGAGCTGTTGCACGAGCCTCGAAGTGCCAGGGGGTACGTTCGAACGTACGTACACGAATGATGGCAGCGGCGCCAAGGACACCGCCGACCCGGCGACGATCAGCAACTTCCGCCTGGACAAGTACCTGGTCACGGTGGGCCGTTACCGCCAGTTCGTGAAGGCATGGGACGGCGGCTCTGGATACACGCCACCGATCGGGTCTGGCAAGCACAGCCACCTCAACGACGGCAACGGCCTTGCCGACAGCGGCGCCGCCGGCGCCTATGAAACTGGATGGCGCGAATCGGACAATGCCAACCTCGCACCGACCAGCGACAATCTCCTATGCAAGAGCGATGGCGCCACCTGGACCGACAGCCCGGGCGGCAACGAGAAGCTTCCGATCAACTGCGTGAACTGGTGGGAGGCCTATGCGTTCTGCATTTGGGATGGCGGGTTCCTGCCCAGCGAGGCGGAGTTTGTCTACGCGGCGGCGGGAGGAAGCGAGCAGCGAGAGTACCCATGGGGATCGCTGGACCCGGGAACGGGCAATCAGTATGCGATCTACGGCTGCAACTATCCGGACGGGTCGGGAACCTGTAACGGCATCTCCAGTATCGCGCCGGTGGGCAGCGCGACGCTCGGGGCTGGACGCTGGGGCCACCTCGACCTGGTGGGAGACCTCATGCAATGGAATCTCGACTGGTTCTTACCGTCCTACGTCGATCCCTGCACGGATTGTGCGTATCTCGCAGGTGGCTCCGGTCGGGTGATCCGAGACGGGTATTTCTCCAGCGGCAACGCGACCTTGCTGGTGTCGTACCGCAACAGCCTCTATGCGACCAATCGGTTCAACAGCTTCGGATTTCGGTGTGCGCGGACACCGTAGAGACTCCGCCCGCGCTGCTACCCGTTCGCAGCGCTCTCAGCGAAGGGCAACCATCCCACAAGATGGACCATGGTTGGCAACCATGGTATGGTCCACGCCATGGACTCGATGGCGATCTCAAAATTCAAGATCACCTGCCTTGCTACCTTGGAGCGCGTGCGCAAGACGGGACGTCCCTTGCAGGTAACCCGCTTCGGCAAGCCCATCGCCGAGATCCGTCCCCCGACTCCCGCGCCGACCCCACGCAACTGGCTGGGCGCCCGACGCCATACTGGAAAGATCCTCGGCGACATCGTCGGCCCCACCAATGGGCTGGTCGACTGGGAGGCACAGAAGTGAGGATCCTGCTCGACACGCACGTCTGGATCTGGAGCCATCTCAATCCTGATCGCATCGGCAAACGGCTCACCCAGCACATCCTGGATCCGGCGAACGAGCTTTGGCTCTCGCCCATCAGCCTGTGGGAGTTTCTGGTGCTGGTCGAGAAAGGGCGGCTCGCGATCCCGGAAGATCCGGCGGACTGGATTGCCGCTGCCCTGGCCGAAGCGCCCATGCAGGAAGCGCCGCTCAACCATGAAGTCGCCCTGACCAGCCGGACCGTCAAGGTCGGGCACGAGGATCCTGCCGACCGCTTCCTCGCCGCAACGGCCGCGGTCTACGACTTGGCGCTTGCCACTGCCGACGAGCGGCTGCTGGCAGGTAAGGGATTTCGAAAGCTCGCTAACCGGTAGGGCAGGAACCACTACCTCAAAGCGGCCCCGTGATTTTGAATTGCCGGCACCACCTCCTGGACCCAAGAGAGTCAGTTTGACCGACAGAGAGCGTGGGAGGCTACAATGCCGGACGGAACGGGCCGGAAGTTCTCGGCCTTATGGTGCGCCCCTTCCTCCTTCGCCGCCAGAGCAGGACGAAGCCTATTGCGAGCCAGACGCCGCTGCTACTTCTGAAGTGCCCGCCCATGGCGCACGAGCAGCCGGAGCCGCCGCCTGCCTTCTGTCCTGAACCGCCCGCCCCGCCGCTGCCTTGCTCCGGGCTTCCAGCCGCGCCTCCGCCCGCGCTCGTGCCAGACCGGCCCCTTGTTCCACCGCCACTGCCTGCCGCCATGGTCCCGCCTGTGTTCGAGAGTCCGCCCGCACCCTGGCCCGTCGTGCCGCCCCTACCGCCGGTGCCACCCGATGTTCCAGAGCCTTGTCCACCCGCACCACCCGACCCAGGCGTGCCGCCCGCGCCGCCGCCAGCGCCGCCCGAACCTGACAAGCCCCCCGACCCATTGGCGCCACCAGCCCCGCGAGCACCCGTGGCGCCTCCGCTTCCGCCGGCCACACCGCCCGAACCGCCTGCGCCTCCGGCGGCGGTCGCGTAGCGCGCCCGCGTTTCGATGTACTCCAACTTCACGGAAGTGGGCGAGTTGCCCGAGGCATCGTAGATGACGACGGTATTGTCGGCGGTGAGCCAGCACTCGGGAACGTAAAGCAAGGTATTGCCCGAGAAGCGTCCGATGTTGTGCCCGTTGACCCACGCAGACCCTGACGACAACCCCGACGTGCGCAGCCCCACGGTGACGAACACACCATCTTGGAGCGGGCTCTTGAAGCTCCCGCGCCAGAAGGCCGGCCAGCTCTTCGTTGCTTGGGTGTCTGACCACGTGCCGCCGAGGAACGTCGTCCAGTTCTTCACCAACCCGACCACCGCGGTTTCGTCCATGCCCCCGAGGCCGCCGCGGAATTTCCACGACGAGGCCAGGGCCGCGCTGCCGTTGGTCACGTTGCCCCAGATGCCGGCATACTGCCCAGTCCCGGTCGAGCCGGTGACGTTGTACATCTTGTCCAGGCCTTCGTGCTTGGCGAGGATCGCCACGGTATTGTCGCCCGCCACCGTGCTGAAGCTGAAGCTGTTGTTGTTGATAGACACCTGCTTCCCGTTGGCGAACGCCATGGCCGATGCGCGCACCCCGCCACCGATACTCGCCGTTACGTTACCAGCCGATGTCGCCGTGAACTTGGCCCTGTACCAACCGTACCCGTTCTGGAAGTTGTAGTACCCGAATGGCTGGGGCTGAGGTGATGAGGTCCAGGCCGAATCATCGTAGCCGGACGCGGCCTCGGCGGCGGCGTCGCGCCATTGCCAGGCCGTGATGGTTGGTATTTGCGGTGCCGTGACCGCGGGCACGGTCACGTCCGATCGACCGTCCGCCGAATAGACCGCGACCTTGCCGCCCGCCGTTGGCACTTGGATGCTCAGGTCGTCGTCCACATAGGTCGCCCCCACATAGACAGCCTTGTCCGTGAACCAGGTGCGGTTGGCCAAGGGCGAATTGACGACCAGAAAAACCGCGGACGATCCATCGCCAGAGTCCAGAGGCAGCTCGGTGATGGTATCGCCGGTCGGGTAAGTGAACGTCGCGCGCGCGAGCTTGGTGGACGCGTCCCAGGTCCAGGGGGTGGCAGGCGTCGTGGTTGGCGCAGTCCCGTACTGCACGGCGATTTCGCCTGTTTCACCCGAGCGGCCATGCACGACATAGATGGTCTTGCTGCCAACCGTGACCTTCCCGAGCACGTTCGTGGCCAGGTAGGCGAAGGTCGCGTTGGCCGTCCAGGGCGCGGACACCACCACCGGGCGGATTTCGTTCGCGGCCACGGTGATCTGCGTGCTCCCGGCCGGGAACTGAATCGCCGGACTGCTCAACTTGACCTGGGTCTGGACCGAGCCCGTGCCTTGATTGTCCAGGAACACGGCCGTCCCGTCGCTCGGCGATTTACGCACATAGGTCTTGAGCCCGCCCGACACCGTGGCGCTTCCGCCGTCCTGCGAGTTTGCCATCAAGGCCTCGAAAGCGCGCGAGAAGGACGCCGGCCCCCTGACCGCGAAGTAGGCCTGGCGCAGTTGGCTCTCCTCGCCCAGCGGCGCGCGGTAGTCGTAGGAGGTTGTCGAGGTATCGCCCGCATAGCCGAAGTTTGTGCCGCCGTGAAAGACGTAGAACGTATTGCCGCTCCCTCCGAACGCGATGACCTTCCAGGCCCCACGGGTCAGGGTATTGAGATCGCCCGCGTTCATCTCACCGAAGGGCAGGCTGTACCAGCCGGACCAGAATTCGCTCGAATACCAGGGATACGTGCGGTTGCCAAACGGCGTGCCACCCGCCGGGTCGCTCGCGTGGTGCAGGCTCGAATAGTAGAGGGGAATGTCGAGCCCGAGCGAGCGCGCCTTGTCGTAGAGATGCTTGAGGTACGCATCGCCGTCGGTGCCCGATCCGGCGGGGTGCTCGTTTTCGATTTGCATCCAGATCACGCCGCCACCCTTGTGGATTTGGTGTTTGGCGATGATGGGGATGATCGTCTCGTAGTATTTGTCCGCCTCGGCCAGGTAGTCCGCGGAGGTATTGCGAATCTGCATGCCCTTGGCCGTGATCCACTGCGGGATTCCGCCGGCCAGCCATTCGGCACAGTTGTACGGGCCTGGCCGCACGATGGCGTACATGCCGACATCCTCGATGGTCGTCAGCCAGGCATCGAGGTCGAGGTTGTCGCCGAACTCGAAAACGCCCGAGGCTGGCTCCTGCGCGTTCCAAAAGACGTAAGTCGAAACGGTATTGAAGCCAGCGCGCTTCATCTTGACCAACCGCTCGCGCCACAGCTCACGCGGAACGCGAGCGTAGTGGATTTCGCCGGCTGATACGATGATCGGCTTGCCGTTGACGACGAAGTAGTTGTTCTTCCAGCCAATGCTGCTTGCCGCAGCGGTCTGCGCCGGAAACATGGCGTCGTTGGCCATGGCTGGTTCGCAAAGCCAGCCAAGAGCGGCGCTTTGGATAAAGAGTGCAAACACAAAAGCACGACCGCGAGACATCGGAATCCTCCTGGCGAAGGGTATGACTACGGGCGATGCCTACGGCTGCAAGGGCATAGCCCCGTTACCTTCTACTGTTGCAAGGGCATCGACTGTGTCACCTGGAGAATCCCAGATCCTTGAAGAGAGAATTCATGACCGAAGTGCTGACGGTTCCACACCACGCACTGGATGCGCCAAATCCTCGAATCGTCTGTTTTGCAGCCGTCAAATCTACCGTAACGTCGGCGGCGTTCGCCTCTTCACTTTGGGTGAGGAGTGGCATTGCCGCCCAAACAATCGTTGCGACTGACAACAGTCGGCCGGTCTTTCGATACATGTTCTATCGTCCCTTTCTTAACTGCCATGAATGCCTTCTCGACTGCCGTCTTCGCGTCCGCGCAAACGCGAAAAGCCCGAGAAGAGCCGTCCCGGACCCAAAGCCGTACGCGCTCCCTGCGCCACGGCCGTTGCCTAGCGCACAGGAACATCCATTGCTGGCACCATGTGCGCTCGTCGCACCACCTTGCGAGGTTGCCCCTCCGTGCGGGCTGCCATCCCCGCTGGTTCCCGCCGAGCCGCCACTTCCCATCGGCGCCCCGCCCGTGCCGGTCACCACGCCTCCGGATCCACTGCTTCCCGCTGCAGCCGCGCTGCCTCCAGTCGCCCCGCTGCCACCTCTTCCGGTGTTGCCCCCGCTGGCCATCGCCCCGCCCGTGCCCGAGGACGATGTAGTCCCGCCCACACCGTTGCCACCACCCGTGCCGCCGCCGCCACCGGCTCCGGTAGTTCCCCCATCGCTGCGCATTCCCCCGCTGCCGCTTGTCCCGCCTGCCGCACTGCCGCCGCCCGTGCCTCCACCGCCGCCCGCCCCGGTGGTTCCCGCATCGCTGCGCATTCCCCCGCTACCGCTTGTCCCACCTGCCCCGGTTCCGCCTGGGCCGCCGCCAGTGCCCCCGCTACCGCCCGTCCCCGAACTCCCGCCTGATCCCCCGACGCCGGTCTCGGCGTCGAAGCTCACTCCATCGAATGCCATCACGAGAACCTTGCTCCCGTGGTTGGAGTTGGCCGGGATTTGATTGTTCTTGTCCACGTCCGATACGGCGAAGGTGAAATGGGTGATGTGGCCATTCTCCATGACGACGCCCGGGCGCTCCATCTTGAACCAGTTGTTGACTGTCCCGTCGGTGGTGCTGAAGAGCTGTTTGGCCATCCTCGGATCGTACGCGAACCCCTGGTCCGTCCAGTTGTGGATGCCGTCGGTGGACGTCAGATGGTACCCGACGCGATCACCCGGGTAGTCGTAAAGGACGTGGTATTGCCCCCCGCTGTACCAGATCACCGGATCCTCCGCCAAAATGTAGGTACTCTCGACAGTTGAAGGCGCATACGGGTCATCCGAAGTATGTTTCTGCAGGTTGGGATAGATACTGGGCAGGTTCGACGGAGGCTGCTGGTTCGAGGGATACGTATTGCTGGGCTGCTGCACTTTGTACGGGCCGCATATCCCGGTTGTGCTGAGCGCGATGACTCCGTGCCGTTGAATGACCTCGAAGTTCCCGTCGGGCCGCACCACGAGGCTGACGTTGGAATCCATGTGGCTGTCACCACCCGGAACAAAATTCACCGTCACGCCATTCGTTTGGATCAACTCCCCGGTCGGATTCGGACACGAGGTCCAGGGGCCAGCGAGCGAGGCCGCCGTGAATACCGTGAACGGCACGATTTCGTTGACATAGAGGCAGTAGGTGCCGTCCAGGAGCACGCACGCTGACGCGTTGTGGCCCTTGTGAGGGTCTTGCGCATTCGGCCCATTATTGAACGCGTACCCTTTGTCCGTGTACGGCCCGAGCAGGGCATCGCTGACGGCGTAGATCGTCTGGGAGTTTCCCCAGTTGCCGAATCCCGTTGAACCAGCCCAGCGGTCGGCGAACAGGTAGTACTTGCCATCGGGAGAAGGGATGATCTTGCCGTCCCAGTAATAGTACGTGGGTGGAATGTTCGTATTCTCCATCCCATTGCAGGTGTCGCGCGGAAGCACTCCCGAGACGCCCCACGTTTTGGAAGTGACCGGGCAGGCGGTGGGCGTCGGCAGGAAGTAGTCGATGAAGGTTTTTGCGGCGGCGGCGCTTGGTAGCGCAGTCCCCGTAGCGAAAAGCACGGCAGCCAGACGGCCGGAGATCGCCCTTATGGAAAAGCTGCGCCTGTTATGTCGGCGGATCATCATCAACACTCCTTCGTCAGCCATCCCTCCAGCCAGGACGTCATGCGCTCGTCTAGACATTGTGAAAGTCAGAATGCAGCCGCTGGTACGGTCAGGGTCTTGATGTCGGCGTAGGCGGCCTCGATGCCGGCGGTCGCGATGGTGTTCTGCGCACCGCTGGGATTGGCGCCGTTGTCCGTGATGGTATTGGTCCCGGTCTGGTTCTGGGCAACATTGGTCGGACAGTTCACCATGACGTTGTGAGCGACGGTATAGCCGGACGTCTTCTCATCCAGGTACAGCCCGTTGCAGCCGTAGTCGGCCCACTGGCTGCAGGCGTAGTCGTGGATGTAGTTGTATTGCATCTCGTCGCCCGTGCCTTGGTTGGAAAGCACGTAGATGGCACCTCCGTCGGTCAGAATCTGATTCACGTGGTGGATGTTGTTGTAGTTGATCTTGTTGTTGGTCATCGCGGTCGTCGAGCTGGTCCAGCCAAAGCCCACGGAGATCCCGGTGTAGTTCGTATGCGAGATCTCGTTGTGCTCGATGTCGACGTAAGCCGGGTAGCCCCCGGCGATGCCGACGCCGCCTTGGATCTCGGTGGTCACGTTGCTGATGTAGTTGTCTTTGATGGTGTCGCGCGTGCAGATCTCGTTCTTGTCGCTTGGGTTGTAGGCGACGTGAAACTCGGTCGTGTCGGATGCGGTGAACTTGCCGATGGCGATGCCGTTGCCGGCGATGTTGGTGACGGCGTTGCCGATGATCATGTCATCGTGCGTACCCGAGATGAAGTCGAGGCCCGTCGCCCCCATCTGCGTGAACAAGTTCCTTTCGAAGTGCATGTGATTGGCGTTGGTGACGCTGACGCCAGCAGCCAGCCTGCCTACGGTCTGATTGTTGTTGGCATCCGCCGTCAGGTTGTACTGGCCCGCTTGCCCATCCAGGAAGCCGTACTGACTCGGCCGCATATACGTCGAATGCGCAAAGGTCAGTCCTTGGAACCACAGGTAGCTCGCCTGGCTCGCGGTGCTGGTGCCGTTCACGCTCATGATGGTCTCCACCATCGGCGCGATGACCGTGGCCGTCGCCATGTCCTCGCCCGTTCGCGGCTTGTAGTAGACGGTGTTGGTCGTCTCGTCGAGGTACCACTCGCCGGCCTGGTCGAGGAACTCCATCGCGTTCTCGAAGTAATAGGCGCGCCCCGAGCCCCAACCCACCTGCGCCATGTTGGGGTTGGGCCGCACGAAGACCATGGGAGATTCGGGGCTTTGGAACTTCACGTCTTCCGTGCCACCTGTGTTCGTCATCGATGCAATACGCAGGGTGCTGTCCCCCCAGGCAATCATGATGTGCATCTCGACCTTGGTCAGATTGTTCCAGGTTGCGACGGCCGAGCTCGGGACTTGAACGTTGTTCGCGGTCTTGTCCCAGCCCGAGAGGCGGTTGAAGTTGGCGACATTGTTGGCCAGGAGGTTAGGGGTACGCGCGCGGATGGCCTTGACGCCGTTGACGTACATCTGGCGGAAGGCGGTCGTGCCCGCGCTTGCCGAGTAGATGTTGTTGGTTGCGTCGGAGACCTTCCAGCCCGTGATGGGCTTCCCGCCCGTGATGAGCGGGCGCTCGCCCGGGTACGCCATGTACTTGACGTAGAATCCGCCGCTGCCCGAGTCAGCATTGCCAAACGCCAAGGTGCTCGTCTGCTGGTACGTTCCGGCGCGCAGGTACACCGTGATGTCGGCGGCCATCGCGCTGTTCTTCGTGCGCACCAGATCGCGCGCCTTGGCCACCGTCTTGAGGGGCTGGGCGAGGGTTCCCGGATTCGAATCGTCGCCGTCCGGGGCAACGTAGATGGCCCCGGCCGTGGCCGTGCCACCACCTGCGCCGGGCGCGCCACCCGCGCCAGTCGCGCCACCTTGGCCAGTGGCGCCGCCGCGCCCGGTCGCGCCGCCTGAGCTGGTCGCTCCGCCACCACCGGTCGCGCCGCCTGAGCTGGTCGCGCCGCCGCTGCCGGTCGCCCCGCCGGATGCGGTTGCGCCGCCCGAGCCGGTCGCGCCGCCCCTGCCGGACGCCCCGCCCGAAGCGGTTGCGCCGCCCGAGCCGGTCGCGCCGCCGCTGCCGGTAGCCCCGCCCGAAGCGGTTGCGCCGCCCGAGCCGGTCGCGCCGCCACTGCCGGTCGCCCCGCCCGAAGCAGTTGCACCGCCTGAGCCGGTCGCGCCGCCACTGCCCGCAACCCCGCCGGTGCCTGCGCCGCCGCCAGTGCCGTTTGTACCTCCTCGGCCGCCCGCGCCTCCTGTTCCTCCAGATCCACACCCCAGGAATCCGAGAAGGAGGAGGAGGGCAGCCCAATGGAATTGTCTCGGATGCCAGAGCTTGCGACCCTTACCCGCTTTGCGGAACCATGTCATCTCTCCTGCAGTGGCGTGAGCGTGGCGCTTCCGTCAGGTTGAATCAGCGGCACGAAACGCGAGGTGCGCGCCGCTGCACAACACGCGGTGTTGTCTGCCTCGATCGTCGGCGGGGCGGGCCCCGGCACCCTGAGCTCCCTCAACTTTTCGAAGGAGAACTGGTGGTCCGAGGGTCCCGAACAACTAGGGTATGCGGCCCAGAACTGGCGAGAACGCCTCAATGCGGTTGCCACTCTCCTGCCAGCTGCAGCGTTCACGCAGGCAACAGCGACGCGTCATCACGAACATTAGCCTAACCGCCCAGACCACTTCGGCTGGGCGTTTTCTTGCGTGCAATCGCGCATCCCATGCCCCCGCGCGTTGGCGTGACGGAACTCGATCGCCGTTGCCACTGCAGAGCATGACGGACTCACCTCGGAAGTCGTGTATGGGCCTGCGTTGCTTCAAGATGGTCGCTCTGCTCCTTCCTGTGGGGGGTGTCGCCTGCGGTACGGGCGGCGGTGCCCCATCAGGTGGCACTGGTGGCGGGGCAGGTCAACAGCGCGACAGCGCGGTCGGATCCGGAGGTGCGTCCAGCGCAGGGGGAACCGCGGGTCTAGGTGGCACAGTCGGCGCAGGAGGTGGCCCAGGTGGCGCCACTGCTACGGGTGGACGAGCCGGCGGCTCTGGCGGGCAATTTTCAGGCAGCGGCGGAGCCGCGGGGTCCGGAGGTGCTTCCGCCACGGGAGGAGCCGCCGGAAGCAGTGGCACCACTGGCGCTGGCGGAGCCACGGGTATGGGTGGCATTCCAAGCACAGGTGGCATCTCCGAATCGGGAGGCGTGAGGGGCTCGGGTGGGGCGAGCATGGATGGTGGCGTGGCTGGTAGAGGTGGTACGACGGGAACCGGCGGTACAACTGGTACTGGTGGCGCGACTGCTGCCGGCGGCTCTGTCGGCCATGGTGGCACTACCGGAACCGGAGGCGTTGGAGGCACGGGTGGCTCGACGATCCTTGGGGCCACGCCGCCCATGGGTTGGAACTCCTGGAATACCTTCGCATGCAACCCGAGTGAATCGCTCATCAAGGGCGTGGCCGACACGTTCGTATCGAGCGGAATGGCGGCGGTAGGATATCAGTACGTGAACATCGATGACTGTTGGATGAGTGGCCGCGACTCGAGCGGAAATCTACAGGCAGACGCGAGCAAGTTCCCCAGTGGCATCAAGGCCCTGGCCGACTACGTGCACGGAAAAGGACTCAAGCTGGGAATCTACGAAGCGCCTGCCAATACGACGTGTGCGGGCAAAACGGGAGACCTGGGACACGAGCAACAAGACGCCCAGACCTTCGCCTCGTGGGGCGTTGACTTCCTTAAATACGATCTCTGCGGGGGACAGACCAGTAGCTTTCTGAAGATGCACGACGATCTCATCGCTACCAGCCGCCCCATCTTCTACAGCATCAACCCGGTCTACGGCGCTGGCTCGTGCGTGCCGCCCAACTGTTCGGCCATCGATGAGGTGAAGTACACGAACATGTGGCGCATCGGTTTCGACATCACCAACACCTGGTCATCGTTTACAGGCCTTATCGATACAGACAAACCCCTGTCCCCGTACGCCGGTCCGGGGCACTGGAATGATCCCGACATGCTGGAGGTCGGCAGGGGGATGTCGGCCGACGAGGATCGCGCCCACTTTGGCATGTGGGCAATCTTGGCGGCGCCGCTCATCGCCGGTAACGACATCCGCTCGATGAGCGCGACTACGAAAGCCATCCTGACCAACGCCGACGTGATTGCGGTGAATCAAGACCCGCTGGGCAAGCAAGCCACGCTGGTGGCGACATCGGGTTCGAACCAGGTCTGGTCTAAGGAGCTCTCCGGAAGCAATGTACGTGCTGTCGCTCTGTTCAATCGTTCAGGCAGTGCTGCGTCGCTGACGGTCCAGTGGAGCCAGATCGGCCTTCCGGCCGGCGCGGCCACGGTTCGGGATCTGTACGCCCAGAAGGATCTCGGGTCTTCCACCGACTCCTACACGGCAACCAGCGTGCCGTCGCACGGCATCGTCATGCTCAAGGTGACGAGTACCCCCTAGCACCAGCTAGGGATAGTTGGGGACTTGGCCGGCAAGAGGGCTTTTCTCCATGCCAGCGCAAATGCTTAGGCGCGTCGTCAACGATCGTTGCTGCACAGTCGCACTGTCGTTGCTTGAGATCCTGGCTTGCTCCAAGTCCTCGGTCGCCACACATGATGCCGGCACGCCCGACGTGGCCGGTCCGGCCGCGGACGTCGCGGGCCCCGCGGACACCGCGCTGCCGGTCGAAACGGCCCCGGCTGCACTCGACCTTGCCCCCGACGTCACGCCAGACGAGGCTCCCATGCCTGAGGTCGCGCTTGACGTGGCCGGCCCGGCCGGCTTCGTCCATCCCGGGCTCCTGCACACCCAGGCCGACTTCGACCGCATGGAGGCAAAGGTGGCGGCCAAGGCCTCGCCTTGGATAGACGGCTGGAACGTGCTCATCGCCAACAGCCACGCGAATCTGTCGTATAACCCGAACCCGCAGACCGAGATCCACCGCAACGACGGCACGAACCCCGACAACTACATGACCTTCGCCAACGATGTCGCCGCGGCGTACGCGTGTGCCCTGCGCTGGAAGGTGTCCGGCGACGCGAGGTACGCCGACAAGTCGGTGCAGATCATGAACGCCTGGTCCGCGGTGCTGACCGGGATCACCTGGAGCGACGGCCATTACGACGGCAGCCTGGTGGCGGGCATCCAGGGGTTTCAGATCGCCAACGCTGCCGAGATCATGCGCGACTACGCCGGTTGGGCCGCGGCGGACTTCGCGCGCCTCCAGCAAATGATGCTGAATGTGTTCTGGCCCATGGATTCTGGGATGCTAACCGGCCAGCCGTCGAGCGTGCTCGTGTACTCGAACTGGGATTTGTGCGCGATGGCGGCTGCCCTCTCCATCGCTGTGTTGTGCGACGACCGCGCCAAATTCGATCTGGTCATCAACTACTTCAAGAACGGGCTCGGCAACGGCGCCCTGCCGATGACCGTGTACTACATGCACCCCGGCTTCCTCGGCCAGACGCAAGAATCCGGCCGCGACCAAGGACACAACACGCTCAGCCTGTCGCTTCTGACCACGCTGGCCGAGATGGCGTGGAATCAGGGCGTCGATCTTTACGGCTACGACAACAACCGCATCCTGGCCGCGTCCGAGTACGTGGCCAAGGGCAACCTTGTCGAGAGCGGCACCACCTACTACGCGGTACCGTTCGCGACCTACAGCAACGGCAGCGTGACCGACACGGTCTTCGCCACAGGCTCGCAAGGCAGCGTGCGGCCCGAGTGGGCGCTGATCTACAACCACTACACGAACCGCAAGGGCCTGGCCGCCCCGTTCACCAAGAAGTTCGCGCTGCAAGTCCAGCCCGAGGGGGGAGGTGGCGACTACGGCCCGAACAGCGGGGGATACGATCAACTGGGCTACGGCACTCTGACCTACACGCGCGATCCCATCGCCGTCGGCGCGCCACCGAGCGGGCTCTTTGCGTGTGTCACCCAGGGCAACGTCGTTCTGTCATGGTGGGGCTCGGCATACGCGACCGGTTACAACGTGGGGCGTAGCCAGACCGCGGGCGGCCCGTATACCACCGTAAAGAGCGGCATCGCGGATCTGCTGACCTACGGCGACCAAGGATTGGCGCCGGGCACCTACTACTACGTCGTCACCGCGACCACGCCGGGCGGGGACATGACCTCGAACGAAGTCCGGGCCGTGGTCGGCGAATCCTTACACACGCAGCTGGCGTTCGATGAGAGCAGCGGCACTACGGCGGTGGACGGTACCGCCAACGGCCACGACGCTTCGCTCGTGGGCGGCACCACCTGGACGACCGGCAAGACCGGCAACGCCGTAGCGCTCGACGGTAGCGGCGGCTACGTCAGCCTGCCGGATGGACTGCTGACGGATGTCGCCGACTTCACCATCGCGGCGTGGGTGTACTGGAAGGCATCCAGCGCCTCGCAGCGCATCTTCGACTTCGGCACCGGCACCAGCCACTACATGATGCTGACCCCGCGCGACGGCGCTGGCGCGATTCGCTTCGCCATCACTGCGAACCTGAATGTGGGCGAGCAGTCCATCAAGGGCACGGCTGCGCTCCCCACTGGCAAATGGGTGCGCGTCGCCGTCACCCTGTCCGGCACCACCGGCACCCTCTACGTCGACGGCGTCGCCGTGGGCAGCAACCCGAACATCCAGCAAGCCCCCTTCCGCCTCGGCCGCACCACCCAAAGTTGGCTCGGCCGCTCGCAATACCCCGCCGACCCCTACTTCAATGGCTCCATCGACGACTTCCGGATCTACTACGGCGCGCTGACCGCCGCGGAGGTTGCGGGGTTGTGAGGCCGCCCGTTATTCCAGACCGGCACGCCGATGTCGCTTGGCTGGAATTTCGCCCTCGCATAGGCGAACATGGCCGTCGTGGGTGCTTCACTGGCCATCACAGGCAGGGCAGGCGGGAAGCTCAGCCTTGGGCGGAGGGGGAGTCTCCGGCTCCGCGGGCGGCTTCGGCTCGTCCTCTTCCGGAGCCGCCTGCGCGGCGCCGCCCAAAGCGAGAAACATTGGCAATACAGGCAACCCAAAGATGTCGTCCCAGATTTGTCGGTGTTACGTTTGCGCTACTTGCCGTATCCTGCGGCGACGATGTTGGCCTGTACGGCGTCGTCGGTCGCATCCGGTGGCGCGCCCATCGTCATGGCCCCTTCGAACCAGATTCCGACGCCAGTATTGGAGCCATCGCCCCCCGTTGCCAGGATGATGGCGCCTTGCTTTTTCTGCGGGCTGTAGCCGGGCGGGCGCGCTCCGTAGTTGCTGGTGCTGGCGCTCCACTTCCACTCGAGCTTGCCGGACTGAGAGTTGCCAGCCTTGAGTGCGAAGCAGCCCGAGCTGGTCAGCCCCGACGGGCAGTCCTTGGCCGAAAGGCCTTTCAGCATGGCAGTGACGTAGGACATGCCGGTCACGGAGGTGTTGCTCGGGACCTTCGCCGAGCCGTTCTCATAGCCTTCGAACATGCCGTTCTCCAGATCTGCCCCTACCCATGGGCCGCTACCGCCCCCGGATTGCCCAAACTGGGTGTCGGCCGCCCAGGAGATGGCCTCCATCGTGGCATTGCCTTCGTCGATGCCGTAGATCTCGGCGTTGCCGTAGTCGAAGCAGCACCATTGGCCGTAGGTCTTGGCGTCGAACACCGAATACTCCGCCTCGGCATCGTCACCGGTTGCGAGCCCCTTGGTGGTATGGTTCCAGACCACGGTCGAGGAGCTGCTGGTGCCCGAGTAGGCCGCTGTCAGCGTCACCGTCGTCGCGGCATTTATCGCCGCTGCCGTGAAGTAGGCCTTGTAGTTACAGTTGTTGGGCCATGAGTTCGGCACGCAATCCTTGGCGTTCGCGGCAAAGAGGAGCGGCGCGTTCGCGGGGAGCGTCTGCGGGCTCGAGAAAGTGACAGTCTTGCGAGCCGTTGGTGATGGAGCCCGTCCCCGACAGCGGCACGCCTGAATGATAGGCAACGTTCGTACCACTCTTGATGCCGTAGACGGTATGCCCCCCCACGGTGATCCTGGCAGCGTTGGCGGTTGCCGGGTTGCCTCCACTCTGCAACCAATACGCAAAGGACGTGACCCGAAGGTGATTTCCGTTCGGGGACTGGTCGTAGATGATCGGGATGGTGCACGTCGTGCCGGAGCAGAACGAGTCTTGGGAGGCGCTGTCGGCGAAGCCTGCGGAGCCGACCATGATATCCTTGGTGGTCTTGTCCGAGGCTCGCTGGACCTGGTAGAGGGGGCCGTTGTACGATGCGTAAAGCGCGCGAACCGTGCTGTGGGCTGCGCCGCAAGGCGTGTTCGCCGTCTGATAGATGTCGCAGGGTCCGGTGGGGCCAGTGCCAGTGGAAGTAGTTCCACCCGTGGAGTTCGTGCCGCCCGCGCCGGCGGAGCCGCCACTGCCGCCCTTGGCCGTGGAGCCGCCAGACGCAGTCGTGCCGTTGCCGCCGGAGCCGCCCGCCGAGCTACCGGTGCTACCACCCGATCCGCCGCTTCCACCCCTGGATGTGGTTCCGCCAGATGCAGTCGTGTTGCCGCCCGAGCCTCCGCCCGCGCCGGCGGAGCCGCCGCTACCGCCCTTGGCCGTGGTGCCACCGGTGTCGTTGCCGGCGGAGCCACCGGCGCTGCTGCCGCCTGCTCCTCCCGCGCTGTTGCCACCTGCGCCGGCGGTGCTTGAGCTGCTGGCTCCCCCCGAGCCGCCTTGACTGGTTGCGCCGCCTGAGGCGCTGCCACCGTTCCCGGATCCGCCCGAGCTCCCGCCGCTGTCATCCGCTAGCCCACCCGAGCTCGTCGCGCCGCCGCTCTGCGAAGCAGCGCCGTTTCGATCGGGCGCGCCGCAGGCACCGAGAAAAATCATTCCGAATGCCGTCGCCGAGGCAAGAATGGTGGACCGGAGTTTCATCAGATGTCTCCTTGGATTTCGTTGAACCAGAATCGCGATAGGGCGAGATGCGGCAAGATAGTAGGATTGGTCTTCCGGTGTCTAGTAATTGCCGTCATGGCTCAGAATTGTCACTGTATTCATGGCTTGCCGACGAAGGTCGTGACGCTCTGGGCATCCAGCGATGCGCTGAAACGCGCGTTGCTGACCGTGATGGCGCTCTTGGAAGCGAGGCTGTCGGCGGCCGACGTCACCCACGGCGTGATGCTGCAGGGGACGACGCCGGAAACGAAGAGCGAGAGCGGGGTGGCGGAGCTGTTGGTGTTGATGGCCACCACGGCCACGGTCCCATCCGCCGGGTTCTGGTAGGCGCTCACGTAGACCCCCGACGGTACGGTTCCAGAGGTGGAGACCCGCATGTAGCCGGGCCGCACGAAGCGCGCATAGTTGCCCAGGACCCAGAGGCGCTTGGTCCACACGTTCGTGCTCGTGTCGTAGAGGCAGCCGCCGTTACCGCTGGCGTTGTACAGCCACCAGATGTGCCACGCGTTGAGGTTGGCCTTGGTGAGGTCGTTGTGTATCGTCGTGGCCATCTTCAGCGCGCTCGCGATACCATCGCCGCTCGAGTCGCCCGACCCGGTTCCCGTGTCGACCTCGGTCTCCCAGTATTCCTTGCCGGCGGCCGTGATCGACGTTTCGGCAGGCAGCGTGCCGCAGCCATATTCGTGGCTCGCGAAGATGCTGACGGCGTTCCAGGCGGCCGTGTCGGCCTTGATGGCGTTGAAGTAGCCGGTAAATCCGCAGGCATTCATGGTCTCGGGCGCCATGACCTTCACATTGATGGCTGCCATGGCAGGGCCGAGGACGTCGATCCATGCGGCCAGTTGCGCGGCCGAGTAGGAGGTCGTGCTGTTGATACCGCAGCTATCCGGCTCGTTCTCGGCGGACACGGCGTAGATCGGCACCCCCTGGGTCTTTGCGTTGTTCACCCAAGTCACGAGAGCGTTCGCCAAGCCTTGTGCGTCGCTGAGCACGGGCATGCTACCGGTACAGCCGTTGGGGTTGCTTTGGGTAGTGGTGAAGCTGCCGCCCGTGGCGCCGTTGGTACCCGTCCCCCAAGGCGTCATCCACACCGTCACACCATTCTGAGCAGCCGATTTGGCAATCGTGAGCCCGTCGCCGTACCGGATGCGGAGTAACGTCAAGCCGGCCCCCTTCGTGGTGGACCACAGGTAATCGGCATCCGAGGCATTTCTGTAGCTCCCTGCCCAGGCGGTGGATACCCCGAAGCCCGAGATCTTCTGCTGAAGACCGGACAGGCTCACCGTCACGTCTCCGCTTTGCGCCGTCCCGGTGCTACAGGCCGTGGGGTTGATGACACCGCCATCCGTGCCACTTCCACCCGCGCCGGTAGCCCCGCCGGTGCCGCTGGCGCCGCCCGAACCGCTGCGGCCACCACTCGCGCCACCAGTTCCCGGCTGGCCACCCGAGCTGGTTGCCCCGCCCGAACCGCTGCGACCACCGGGACTGGTCCTTCCGCCAGTTCCCGGCTGGCCGCCGGAGCTGGTCGTCCCGCCGGTTCCGCCCGAACCACTGCGACCGCCGGCGCTGGTCGCGCCACCAGTTCCCGGCTGGCCGCCCGAGCTGGTCGCACCGCCCGTACTCTCGACGCCGCCCGAACCCTGCACTCCTCCGCTCCCGGTAGTCCCTCCCTCGCCGGGACTACCTCCGACTCCCGATCCTCCAGTACCCGTGGGAATGACCGATGCGCCCGAAGAGCAAGCAGCGCCCGCAATCGCGAGTGCGGCAACCGTTGTGCGCAAGGAGCGGATTGATGCCATGTGTTCCTCTCTCTTTGGAATTTCGACGGCCGGCACCTGCCATGGGGCGACGTCGCGTCTATGGGGCCAGGTGATCCGTCAGGGGCGAAGCGCCGAACAAGACAAGCAAGGGAAGGGGGACCAGGTGGATCCACTTGCGAGAATCCAAACCTTCAGGGAAGAAGCCATCGTGATCGGCAGTGGCGGGAGCACCTGAATTCCGTCAAGCGTGTGATCGCCGTGACGTCCTTGCGCTCACCCCATCCGACCGCTTGCGGAACGGCGCGACAAAGGGCCCGGGATCGACATGCGTTACGACGTCTTCGCGGAGGGCCGCCAGCGGACCAGAGAAGCCGTCTTCGCAGAGCGCCGACGGCGAACCAGCAAGAGGAGGACGAATCCGAGCAACATCAGCGATCCGCTGCCGCTCGCTTGCTCGCGTCCTCGTATCGTACACGAGCATCCCGAAGTCGAGCCGCCGTGCTGCGTGGACGAAGCTCCGCCCGAGCCAGAATTTCCGCCTCCCTGGCCACCCGAGCTCGCGCCGCCGGTGCCCTGTCCGCCCGAGCTTGTGGTTGCGCCGCCCGCTCCGGTGCCCCCTCCACTACCCGCAGTCACGCCGCCGGTGCCTGCTCCGCCGGAGCCGCTGCCGCCCGAAGCGACTACGGTCGAGCCACCTGTGCCGCCCGAGCGACCACCGCTGCCACTTGCGCCTCCGGAGCCGCCGCCCAGCCCGCCACTGCCAATTGCCCCGCCAGAGTTGCTTCCGGCCATCCCACCGCTGCCAGTCCCGCCGCCGGCCCCGTTTCCGCCCAGTCCGCCGTCGGACCCACTGCGACCGCCGGTGCCAGTGGCGCCGCCGGAGCCGCTTCCCCCCATCCCGCCGTCGCGACCGCCGGTGCCAGACGCGCCCCCGGTTCCACTGCTTCCGCCGCTCCCGCCTGTGCCGCTACCGCCGCCGGTACCAAAGTCGTTATCGAACGCCACCCCGTCGAAGGGCACTACGACGACCTTGGTGCCGTGATTGGTGCCGGGCAGGACCTGGTTGTCCTTGTCGACATCGGATACGGCCCAAGTGATGTGAGTAGGGTGGCCGTCTTCCAGAACGACACCCGGCCGCTCCATCTTGTACCATGCGTTGCAGGTGGTGCTTCCCTCGTAGCAGAAGATCTTCTGATAATCTCGCGGTGACCAGGCGTACCCGTTATCCTTCCAACTGAGGCCGTCGGACGAATACACGTGCCAGCCGACGCGATCTCCAGAACCCGAATAGATGACGTGGTAGGTACCACCGCTGCGCCAAATGTGAGGATCCTCTTGCCAAGTGTAGGCCGGATTGGAGACGCCGGGTATCGAGGTCCGCTTCGGGTAGATGGTACCGACCGCGTCTGATGATTGTGTATACGCGCACGTGGGGCTCTGCTTCACGTAATGGCCGCACAGGGTGTCTGAGATGGCGATAGTCCCGTGGCGTTCCACGATTTGGTACTTGCCGTCGTGGCGCGGAAACATGCTTATGTTGGACGCACCGATATCGCTTTGGGGTGAACAACCCGTCCACGGACCGTCGAGTGAGCTCGACTTGTAGATCGTGAAGGGAACGATCTCGCTGACGATGACGGCGTAGGTACCGTCGGGCAGCTCGACCGCGGAGACGTTGTGCCCCTTGTGCGAGCCGTTGTTGGTGTATACGTAGTCTTGCCGTAAGTACGGGCCAAGCACGTTGGTTTGGCTGATGGCATGATAGGCGTCGGAGCCCTGCCAGGCCGTCCCGAAGTTCGAGTTTGCGTCGAACGTGCTCATGAACATGTGGTACTTGCCATCTTGGGCCCTGATGATCTGGCCGTCCCAGTAGTACCACTGTGGGTGGACGCCAGCGCCCATGGCGCTCTCGATGCCGTTCGACAGGTCGCGCGGCAACGCCGCCGTCCCCCACGATGCCGAGCTGAGCGGCGAGACGATGGGCATCGGCTTGATGTAGTCCTCGAACGGTTTCGCGCTTGCGGTTCGAGCCAGGCCGACGTACGCGAGAAGGACGGACGCCGCGATTCCGGCCGAAAGCCGAGCGGATTGCGTTGGGAGAGGCGGAAATGGGTAGTGCGATTCACGCATGACTGAGACCTCGTCTTTCATAGCAGAACTGATTCACTTCGAAGCCCATGGCCAATAAACAGAGTAGCGTTCGTGGTGGACATCGTACAGCGGCCGAAAGGTGATTCCCGTGGCGGACCCGGCATTTTGTGCCTTGTACGCCATCGGTGTTCCGGCAATTGGGGTAAGCCAGTCGGCGGGATTGGTGGAGCTGTTGGTAATGGTTGGAACGGTGACCGATGCGGTGCTGAGGTAGGCGTCCTTGTCCGCGAAATCGTTCGGCATGTTCGCGCTGCCCAGCTCACCGGCAAGCAACACGGGACCAAAGAACACCGCGACCATCGACGATACGTCCTGCGCATGCTCGAGGCGAAGCGAAGCCGGAAGCGTGAGCGTGACGACGTCGCCAACCTTCCATTGACGACTGATCGAAACGTACGTCGAAGCGCTTGCCGGCTGCGTCAGTGCGGTGCCGTTGACCGCCACCGTCGCCGAGCCCGAAACCCACGACGGGATGCGCAGGTTGAGGGTGGCCTGGGTCGTGTCGCCGCCTTTCGTGATGGTGATACTAACTTCCTCGCCGGCAGCAGCGTTGCCTTTCTGTTGTAGGGTCAACCCAGTTGCATCCCAGGTCAGCTCATTGGGGAAGTAGAGATTGATCCAGAGCGAGCTGCCCTGCTGAAAGTAGATGTTCTCGTTATAGCGCGGCGTGTTTTCTATGCCAGTGCCGTTGTCGCAGAATGTCCCGTTGATATAGGTACGAAAATTACCGTAAAGCGGTGTGAAGTACGTCACGTTGCCGGTATCGGGCGCGACCGAGGCAAGAATGTGGTTGTAGAGCGCTCGCTCGTAGTAGTCCGCGTAATCCATGCGTGGGCCTCTCTCGAACAGAACCGAGGTCAGCTTCAGCATGTTGTGTGTGTTGCAGGTTTCGGCGGTCGTGGGCGGCAGGACCTTACTGCCGTCGATGGATGGTCCCGCCTCTACACCTGGCTTGTCGAGCCACTCGTGAAATGAGTCGCCACCGATGACGAAAGCGTGTTTTCCGGTGAGCAATTTCCAGAAGTTTTCGGATGCCTGAAGGCTGGCCGTGTCACCGCTGAGATTCGCGGTATGCGCGATGCCGAGCGCCTGCGCGATATGGCAGTTGCCGTGCAGGCCGCTCAAGTTGTCCTGGCCCGCGGCCAGGGGCGTGATGAACCACGAGCGATTGAAGATCTTCGCCTCGTCAAGGTACTTCTGTTGGCCAGTCACCGCCGAGAGCTCCGCCAGCACGTCGCTCATCGCGCCGAACTCGTTCTGCGGATTGCCACTTCCGTCGGTGCGGAAGGTCTTCTCGATGGTCGCGGCCGGCAAAGCGGCGAGGCGCCCTTGGAAGTAGTCGGCCATCTTGGTCACGATGTCCAGCGCCTGCTGGTTTCCAAGGTAGTGGTTGGCGTCCAGCAACCCGGCCATGATTTTGTGGACGATGTAGTAGGGGACCACGATGCCGCCGTTGTCCGCCCCGGACTTGCCTTCCACCCAGTCGAACACCGCTGTCGAAAAGGCGGCCAGGTAGCCACTGCCGAGCGCCGTCTGGCACTTGCCCAGCTCGCTGACCACGTAGTTGGCCTTGGTCTGGAAGGAGGTGTCGCCCGTGGCTGCGGCCATGCGTGACGCAGCCGAGAGGTAGTGGCCGAGCATGTGGCCTCGAAGAAAGCCGGTGCTCCCTCCCAGCCCCCGTAGTCGCCGGTGACCCCGTTGGCCTGAGGTACCTTGGCGAAGCTGCGGTAATCATAGAGCAGCTTGTCCGGGTCCAGCTGCGCCAGGTAGCCTTTGCGGTGCAATTCCTGCCGGTCGTAGAATGGGCTTCCCGACAGCAAACGTACGTGCGTGGCGTCGACCATCTCGACGGGGCCAGACGCCGGCGTGCCTCCTGTGGCGCCCGTGCCACCCGAACCGACCGAGCCTCCCTTGCCTGACGTGCCGGCGGTATTCGTGATTCCACCCGACGCCACGGTGCCGCCGGAACCGGGCGAGCCTCCCATGCCAGACGTGCCGGCAGTACTCGTGATTCCACCCGACGCCGCGGTCCCGCCGGAACCTGAGGCGCCCGCCGTCCCCGACTTGCCGCCACTAGATGAAAGGCCACCTTGACCGGGAGCCCCGCCTGCACCAGGGGCACCACCCATCGCTTGCGTGCCGCCGGCGCCAACCGTCCCTCCTGATCCGGCTGCACCGCCGCCACCCTTGGCGCCAGCAAGGCCGCCACTCCCGGTGACGCCGGCCCCCCCCACGGTTCCAGCCGTGCTTTGGCTGCCCCCTTTGGCGGCGCCATTCGCGCCGGTCGCACCTCCGATTCCGGGTCCGCCCGATCCCTTCGAGCAACCGTTTGCCGCGAGCGAAAGTGACAGCGTGACCCCAAGGAGGACCAAGCGAGAACGGCGTTGTAAACCTTGCATGACGAATCCCCCTTGACGCGCGCGTCGCGTCCTAGGTCCATCCTATTGGAATCATGAGATAATTCTCGTTACGAGTTTCCTGACGCCACGGGGGCTCGATGTTGGCGCTTGTGCGTCGCACGGCTCCTATTACTCCCCTGGCGAACATCTTCATCCTTGGTGCAGTGGCGCGAGTATGGGCTTTCCGTTTCGGTAACTCGGCGGAGCGTGACTCGAGGAATTGGACTACCTACGGGGCACAACTCACCGTCGCAGTGGTTACGTTCCTGCAGCTCATCGGCTACGGCAGGAACCGGTAGAGTGCGTGGAGGCCGCCCTGCCCGCGACCAACCAATTGAAACCTCTCGGGGTGGCCAAGTACGAACTCCCTCTCGATGGGAGAGGGCTCTCCTAGGAAGACCATGTCGATGTGCGCCGTACGCAACCGATCAAGCCAGGCGACCTCGTCGGCTTCTCGCCGCACGCGATCCGCCTGCTGATAGTCGATGATGGGACCTTGACCCCCGGTGATGGGAATGTAGAAGACTCGGTTCTGCAACCGAGAACCGAGCAACGGGTATCGCAGGTCGTTGTGGCCCAGCCCGTCCCATCCGTAGGAAGCGTGAATGCGATGCGGGGTACCGTCGTCCAGCACCTGCCACAGCGGCCAGGCCGCGGCGTGTCTCGGCCAAGTGAATTGCATGATGAAGGCGGGCGCCGGAGCGGTTGCTGCTTCGTAGATGGCATAACGACTCTCCTTCCGAACCTCGGCGAGGGGGACCACGAGGACGAGGGCGGCAATCCCGATGGCCGATGGGATGGCCCATTCGCTCTTGTTCCTGAGGGAGGGGTGGCGGCTGAATGCCAGCACTGCAAGAGCCGCGAGGGTCAAGGCCAGCGCGAGCCAGGGGGCCAGCTGCCCGATGGCATCGAGCATCGGGTTGGCGATGCCGACGGGCCAGGCCATGGTCATGGTGATGACAAGGGCGGCACTCATGCTGGCCGATGCGACGCGAGAGCGAAGGCCAGCGCCCAGCACGGCCAGCGCCGCGGGCAAGCTCAACAGCAGGCGTGCGAGATTGGGCAGCCACATGGCGCGCTGGCCGGCGAATTCTTTCGACATGATGCCGAAAAGAGGCAGAAGGGCGAGAATCATGAGCCAGAGCGACGGCGCGAGTCGCTCGCGCCGCGCACGACCATCGATAAGACAAGCCCAAAGACCGATGCAACCAAGCGGCGCGAGGATGAGAAGCGCGGGGCCAAATCCGGCGAACTCCACCTTGGGCAGCGAATAGGGTCGAACCAGGGCTTGCAGGAGCACGATTCCCGAGGCCCACCGAGGGTCGGTGATGCCCAGCTCTCCGGCGAACAAAGCGCGAAGCTGGGCGTTGCCCGCGCTTAGCACCCAACTCCCGATCTTCAGACTGAAGGGGTAAAGCGGTGAGCCGCGCTCGATCCAGACCCCCAGGTAGTGTGGCCCCGCCATACCGAGCGCCGAGACGCCCGCGAGGATGAAGGCGCGCAGGCGCGAAATGCCGCGGAAACCGAAGCCCGGTGCGACCAGCGGAAAGGCAAAGGCCAGAAAGGCAATTGGCAACCCGCTGAACTTGGCGCCGGCGAGCAGACCCGCCGTCGCACCCACCAGCACCGCCTCCGCCCATCCGCGACATCGATAGAGGAGCACGAGGGCAAATCCCAAGGCGAGAAACGCCAGAAGCACGAACATGTCGGAGTAGCCGCTCACCATCTCGACGAGCAACGCGGGCAGGAAAGCCACGAGGATCCCCGCGCGAAACGCCTGCTTGCGCGTGGCCTGCAACGCCCGGGCGAGGGCATACACGGCGAAAGCACATGCCACCCACAGCCCGATGCCGACCACCGGCAGTCCGAGGTCGCTTCGCAAGAACAGCATCGACCATGCGCCGGGCACTTCGGCCGCATCGGGATAGAAGGTCAGATACCCCCACTGATCCGGGGCGAGAGTGCGTATCTTGTATCCGTACTGCACCCATTCGGCGGGTTTGAGCGCATGGTAGGTCAAGGTGTCCCAGGTCAGCGGAGGGGAAGCCATGCCACCCAGGGCGCGCGCGCCGGCTGCGATGGCGGCCCAAAGCATGAGCGCGCGGTGCAGCCATGGAGCAAGGACTTCCTTGATCGACGCGGTTGCCGCCAGGATGTCCTCGCGCATGGCCTCGCGCGCGCGACGACCGTCGAACCGCCGATGCGCGAGCATCGCCGCGAGGAGGACCATGGGCAGCGCGAGCCAGGACCGAAAGAGATGGAGCCGCAGCAGCGCGAACGCGTCGAGAAGCGTGAGCAGTCCGTGGTGAAGAATCAGAGTCACGGTGAGGGTCGCCATCCAGCGCGCGGACGCCCGAACTTGCCCGAGACACCGGCGGACCCAAAGATAGGCAATCCAAGCGGTGGCGAAGAGAAAGGACAGGCCCATCGCGGACCTGAGCAGCGTGGAAAAAGCGGAGGTGATCACCAGCGCACTCGGTTGTGGAACGTATCATGGAAACGTGGTCGCGTTGCCGTCCATGCGACCGCGCCTCTTTCCATCGCGGGCAGCGCTGGCCGTGCCCCGTCCGGTGACGGCAAGGCCAAGCTGTTGGGCGCGATCGAGCGCGCCCGAACCAGCCGCAAGCTTCAATTTGCCTTCGAGCGGTCGAAGAAGTCGAAAACGTCGGGCAACACGAGCGGTATCATCCCCGCGTGGTCCGCATTTACTTCCTCATACTCCGAGTTGAAGCCGTTCGCCTTCAGCCAGTCCCGCAACACCCTGCTTCCGTCCAGAGACGGCGCTTGGGTTCCCTCGGTCACAAAGAGGGACATTTTGCGGACGTCGTCCCATGGATAGCCTGTCTCCTGCACAAACGGTCCGGACATGGGCGCCAAGCCTTTCCAGTAGCCCGCATACTTGCCGCCAATATACCAGGTCCCGCCGCTTCCCATGGAGTGCCCGAAAAGGAACATCGAGGCACGATCAACCGGATATTCTGCAAGGACCAGCTCTAGAACGTTGATGACGTCCTCTTCACTGAGCTCATTGGTACGTTCGCTGTCTGTCGTGACCTGGGCCATGAGTTTGTCCGCATCTGCCTCATCGCCGAATGGGGACGTCAGCCTCAGGAAGTTCCCATATGCCCCTTTGTCGCCCAATGGGGAGACCAGGAGGTAGCCATGCTGCTGGGCAAGATTCACCATTTGTTTGTTGTTCATGTCCAGATATGAGTTCTCGTCACTTCCCGAGCCATGGAGGAACAGGGCCAGGGGCAAGTTCGACGTGCCATCCCAGGTCGTCGGAACATAGATCCGGTAGGGTTCATCAGTATTGGCTCCCGCAAAGTGATAGCTTCTGTGCTGATCACCCTTTGCCCGCCACTGTGCAGAACTTGGATTGGCAAGGGACTTTGCCAGTTGCTGTGCCACGCACATCACAGCCTGCGAGTCGAGCAACGTCCCGAAAGAGATGGGCCGTTGCTGGCCGACGAGCTGACCGCAGGCTCCCGTCGAGCCGCCCGTCTGTCCACTTCCGCCCGCGCCCTGTCCGGCTTGGCCGCCGGTGCCCGCTTGCCCGCCCGTCCCAGTCATGCCACCCGTCTGTCCACTTCCGCCCGCGGCCTGTCCTGCTTGACCACCAGTGCCGGATTTCCCGCCCACTCCCGTCGAACCGCCCGTCTGTCCACTTCCGCCCGTGCCCGGTCCGGCTTGGCCGCCGGTGCCCGGTTGCCCACCCCCTCCCGACGTCCCGCCTGCCTGTCCCGCGCCACCCATCGCCCCGCCGGACGCAGTCGCACCGCCATTGCCAGTCGTTCCGCCCGTTACCCCCGTCCCGCCCGAGGCGTTTCTCCCCGTGCCGATGGTGGTGCTCAAACCACCACTTCCACTGGAGTCACCGCCCGAGGCCACGCCGCCAGAGCCACCACCCGGACTCGAGCTTCCGCCGGTACCGGTACCGAGGTGGCTGGAATTGCCGCAGCCGCCCACGACGATGGTCAGGATCCCGGCGATCAACATGTTCTTCGACGGATGTCCGGTTCTCATCGATGCACTCCTCCGCATGGACGGATAGTTGCGGCCCATACTGCTCTGCAGCGGCTCACGCCTCACGAATTGGTTCAAAAGAAAGCGATGTCCCACCATGCCCTTCCTCCACCTTGGCGCGCCGGCCTTCCTTCTTCTCTGCATAGCCGCGATCTTGAATAGTGGACAAGATGGTGGTGTAGGTCGGGGGCCGGCCAATGCCCTTCTCCTCCAGCTCGCGCACCACGCCTCCGAGAAACGCGGCGGTGGTTGGGTGAAGTGCTGCTCGGGCTGGCAGCCGAGCAGGCGCAGGGTCTCGTCCTAGGTGAATGTCGGGCAGGCTGCCCGTGCTCTCGTCGTCCGGGCTGGCATCGTCCTGCGCTTCGGCGTAGATGGCGAGGCAGCCGGCGAAGCGCATGACCTGGCCAGTGGCGCGCAGGCCGCCCCGGCGGCTATCTGGTCGTTCAGGACACCCAGCTGGGTGGGCACCCGTACTTGATCACCCAGTACCCCCGCCCGGCACGCCTTTACATAACGAGCGACAAATGCGAAAGTCTTGTCACTCGGAGGTGACGCTCCTGTGAAACAGCCCAATGGAAGCATGCCACGTGTGGTCCTGGCAGTATTGCTGGCCGGATGTTCCAGCGGGCTCAGCGCCAATTCGAAGCAGATTGGGGCAGAAGGGAGCGCGTGCACATCAGGGGGTGGATGCGATCCGGGTTTGGTTTGCCTTTCGCGTCTCTGCGTCCGGATCGAGGATGCCGCCGTACGTACGGACGACGTTGCCGCACAGACGGATGACGTCGCCACGGGCACCGAAGACGTCGTTACGAAACTCGACGATGCGGCCACGCGCACCGAGGACGTTGCCACCAAGCTTGACGACGCCGCCGCGCGCACCGAGGACGCTGTGCTACGGTTTGAAGATGCTGCCATGCCAGTCGACGCCAGCGTGGATCACGCCGCATGTAGGAATTGGACCCTCGGTGGAATTGGCATTCCGGCCGGCACTGTTCCCAGCGCCAATGCCAGTTATGGATCGACGCTGCCCATTCATGCCATCGATGGCGATCTATCCACCGGTTGGAACTCCGGCTCGTATTCAGGATGGCTGCGGCTGGAGTTTCCCTCTCCCATCTACCTCACCGGCGTGCGCATCTTGGCCGGAGCCAACCCCAGCACCAGCGAGACCTACACCATTAGCGCCGATCTTCTCACCTCCCCCATTGGGAGTGCGACCCGCACGGTCTACGTGGACGCGGGCACCACAGGAACGATCCTGGATCCCATTGCCGTAACCCCCGGAACTTACACGAGCCTAACGCTCACCATCAGCGGTGGATCGTCGTGGGTTGCGGTCAATGAGCTTTCGATTCTCACGCCTGCGTGTCCGTAGGCGCCTGCTCCTACTTCCAGCCGCCAAGCAGCTCCACCCAGCGGCAAACTGGTCGGCCAGCTTCTGACCGTAATCGGTATGAACGGCCTCCGGGTGTGGTGACCGGGGTAGCGGCGGGCGTCGGATGGCGAGCGGTCGGGTCGGGAGGAAGCCGGTATGGGGCCGGGAGGCCGCCTACGCTTGGCCCGCGTCGGGCGGCTCGCCATAGCGGCGGTGCAGGACGCGGCTCTGCCAGAACGGTGGGGCGCGGGCAGGGGCCTGGGCTCTTCCGTGGGCAGACCCAGGTGGCGCAGGTAGCGGGCGATGCCCCGCCGTTCTCGATGCACAGGGGCCGCACGACCTTGGGTCCATCGGAAGCGGGCAAGGCGATGGTAAGAGGTTTGCGGCGCAGCTCGGGGCCGGCGGGCAGGAGGCCCGAGACGGCGGCGGAGGCGAGCTTGGCCAGGGCTGGGTCGCGCTGGGCGAGGTCGTCGGCGAGAAATCGGGTCTGCCCCTCGCCGTCGTTGTTGATGGGAACCCTGGAAGGGTTCCCATACCCTCCCGCGGCGCTACGCTGCCGGCTAGGCCGGCAGGCTCCGCACGCGTCCTCGACGACGTGGCGGCGGATGAGGTAGCGCAAAACCCGGGCGCGGATGACTTGGAGCAGGGCCGCAACGGCGGTGTCGGAGATGCGAGGCAAGGTGTGGAACACGGGCTTGCCGTCAGTGCCAGCGACGAACACTCCATCCAGGGCGACGAGGTGCATGTGTGGATTCAATTTGAGGTCGGCGGACGTCCTCTGCACGACGGTCACGGCGCCGCCTTGGCCATGGTAGGCGCCTTCGATTTCCATGCGGCGGCGATACCATCCAAGCACCGAGTCGACGAAGATGTGGAGACCGAAATTCCCCTCACCGCCGGGCCGCGTACCCAGTCTCGGCCGTGGCACCCGCCCAACCCCGCTGGTGGATGCGCCAAGGGCTGCTAGCCTGTGCTGGTGGCAAAAGAAAACATCGATGAGCTGGCGCGGGCGACTGTTGCGACGGCACTCATGGTCGCAGCCGGGCTGATGGGCTGCGGCGGCACGGATAGCGACAACGGGCAGAACGACGGCAACACCTGCAATGTCGTCGTCCAGAACCAGCCAAACGGCGGACACCTGCACTCGAATGACTGCGATCCCTTGACCTACGCATCCAATCCGCCCTCCTCGGGCACGCACTATCCCGATTGGGCCATGTACAAAACCTACGCGGCGCCCGTGCCGTGGGGCTTCTTGGTCCACTGCCTCGAACACGGCGCCATCGACATCGTCTACAACTGCCCGGGCGGCTGCGCCGATGAGGTCGCGCAAGCGCAGGCGCTGATCGACGGGCTTGCCCCCGACCCGGGCTGCGGCGGGGCGCCGATGAAGATCGTGCTCGTCCCCGATCCCAGCCTGGATGTGGGCGTCCGCTGGGCCGCCAGCGCTTGGACCTGGACGCTGCGTGCGACCTGCTTCGACAAGCAGGCATTCGCATCGTTCATCGCCGCGTACTACCAAGGCCCGGACACCGAAACTGCGTGTGGCGGAGGATTGGATTTGTCTGCCAGCGGCTGGTGCCCGTAGTCGCCTCGGCCAGTTGACGCACGATCGATCCAGGCTCATTGTGTCTCGACGGCGGCCGACGTCAGGGACGCTCCCGAGCCGCCGGTCTCGACGGATTTGGCCATCACGCCGGCCGATGAGCCGCCCGCGCACGACCTCGAAGTCGGAGACGGAGGGTTGGCAGCGGACGACATTGCCAACGAAGTCCCGACGGCGACCGACGAAGGCGATTCTCCCACATCGCCGGTCTCCACCGATCTGGCCTTGGCACGGGACGATGGGCCGCCCGCGCACGATCTTGATTTCTACGATCTTCCATCCGGACATGATCTTCCCCTGGACGGTCTTCCCCCCACGTTTGCGGATCTGCAAGGCAACTCCTACGAGATCGTGGCCAACGTGACCCCCGCCGACGCGGCAATTGCCACGCTCGCCGCCTGGCATGCCGGGGTGACGTGCACGCCAGGCAGCTTCGACACCAGCGCGGTCTACCATCTGACCTTCTCCGCCTCGGGCCGGGACTTGGCGCTCGTGGAAACGTCCACCGGCACCGACGCCCGCGTGCCACTGGGCTACAGCAGCATCAACTTCGATCCGAAATCGAGTGACACCTTGCTGCACTACTGGGTCATCGGTGGCGACATTCCAACCGTTGAGCTGCTGATTTGGCCGGACGACGGCGGTTTCGAGGCCCAGTTCAACCAACCCGCCGCCTGCTTCCAGTCGCCAATGACCCTGCTCTTGCCGCCGTCCGGCCGCGGGTAGCGACGTGATAGGATTTTCCCTCCATGGCAGGCGTCTCGTCCGGCAAGATGACTGGCGCGGGCACCCAAGTGATGATCGTCGTAGGCCAACCATCACGCCTTCGGCGGAGCCCCCCTCGCAGACACGTCGTGTCTGTGCCACACCGCCACGACCAAGCTGAATTGATGAGCCATTTGTCGACTGGCCCGGCACATACTGGCAGGAGCATCCATGAGACTTGAGGGTCAGTTCCTGTCGGGAAGACTCGTGTGCGGAACAATGTTCGTCTTGGTCCTCGGCGCAAGCTGCGGCAAGGCCTCCTCGGGCGGCGGCGCCGGTCAAGGGGCGACCGGGGGTGACTCGGGTCAGGGCGGCGCAGGCGCGAGCACGGGTGGCTCGCCTGGCTCTGGCGGCAACGCCGTCGGAACAGGCGGTGCGACTGGATCAGGTGGCAGCCGAACGACGAGCTCAGGTGGCGTCATGGGTTCGGGAGGTGCTGCTGGCTCGGGCGGATCGCCTGCGGGCACGGGTGGTGCTGGCAGCGGCGGCGCCACTTCGTCACCCGACGCTGGACCCGACTCGGCCACAAGGGATTCCCGGAGGGGCGCGGATGACAGCACCCCGCGGGACGCAGTGGTCGACGTGGCAGCGGTGTCGGCGGACTCTGGTTCACAGACGGGCGATGGCGGGTGCGTACCCGACTATTCTTGCAAGCCGACCTCGCCCAACACGGGGGATCCCGCGGCCGATTGCGTGGCGCGCGTGAATCAATTCCGCGCCTGCGTGTGCCTGCCACCGCTCGCACGCTGGACCGCGGGCGAGGCGTGCGCCGACCAAGATTCGCAGTACGATTCCCAACAGAGCTCCGCGCACGCCGGCTTCATCGCAGGCATCTGCGCCTCGGGGAACGCGCAAGACGAGTGTCCCGACTGGGGCGGCTACACCGACGAGAAGGTGATCGATCAGTGTTTGCAGATGATGTTCGATGAAGGCCCGCCACCGACCGCGTCGTGTACCGGCACCTGTTACGAAGCCCATGGCCACTACATCAACATGACCGGCACCAAGTACAAGAGCGGCGTGGCTTGCGGCTTCTACACCACCGCCAGCGGTAGCGTGTGGGCAGCCCAGAATTTCCAGTAGCCGAGGCAGGAGCGCCACGGCTTCGTCGGCCAGCCAACCCTTGGTCAGACCACTGTCTTGGCGTGGCGTGCCGAATTCGGTCAGCTTGGCGTCGCCGGCGTCCTGGGGAACGATGGCGCCATCGTGACCATCCACGGCGGCACGCACCGCGAGGACCGACGCAAGATACAGGCGAATTTTACCTCGGATCCCGAGATCCGTGTGTTGGTCGCCACCGATGCCGCGGGCGAGGGCGTGAACCTGCAGCGCGCGCACCTGATGGTGAACTACGACCTGCCCTGGAATCCGAACCGGCTCGAACAGCTCGGCCCTTTGGCAAGGCGTACCGACGCTCGCGCAATTTCGACAGACCCCTCACTTTCCGTATTTCGCGGCAACGACAGCGGCCTGAAGGGCATCAAGGGTAGCCTGCGTCGCACATGGGCCGGTCGCCACGGCGCCTTCGTAGAAGCGTCCTCCAGCGCCGCAACTATTGTCGCCGCCGGTTCCGAGGATGAGGGATCCCTGTTTCGCCATGGGGACGTAGCCGTTTTTCGCCGGGCGAATTCCGTCGTACATGGTCGCCAGCTTGCCGTACGTCGCATCGGCGCCGGTCGCATCGGCGCCGTAGAGCGCAAAGCGGCCCTTCGCCGAGTTCTTATCCCTCGTATCGCCGAGGACGACGGCGGTGACGAAGTCGAATTTGAGTGGCTTATTGGTCGAAATATTCTTGTCTTGGTTGTTTTCCCAGCCAGCATAGAGACCGTTTTCCAGGTCTGCCTCGACCCACGGGCCCGGTTGCCCACCAGAACCAGTGCCCCAAACGACGCCTGCCCCAAAGTAGATGGTTTCCATGGTGCCGTTGCCGTCGTCATGAGAGCTCGTTTCGGCGTTGCCGTAGTCGAAGCAGCACCCATTGATCAGGTCCTTCTGGCTGGTTACCATGTACATGCTCTCAGGCTCGTCGCCTTTTGCCATCCCGTTCCCCGTCTTGATGGTGCAGCCAGAGCAGCCGGTGCGATAGCCCATACCGGCCTTGATGAGGATGCCGTAGGCGGAATTGCCATTGATCGTGACCTTGAGATCCGCGGCGTTTGCAGGTTTGTCGGGACCGCATACACCGCCTTGGGGCGATGGTTCGAGGTCGTTCTTCATTCCGGACTGGTCGTAGATCTTCGTGATGGTGCAGGTGCCCCCGGAGCAGAACGTGTCTTGCGCGGCGGAGTCGGCATAGCCATTCTTGGACCCGATGTCCTGCATCGTCCCCTTGCAAGAGCTCGGTCCGGCATTCGCAGTTCCTTTGCAGACCTGGTAGAGGGGCCCCGTGTAGCCGGTGACGATCACTCGCACCGTGCTGTGCGCTGAAACGCACTTCTGGCCGGCTGCGTTCAATATGTCGCAAGGCAAGGAGGCGGCGGTGCTGCCGCCGGTTCCGGTGCTGCCGCCGGTTCCGGTGCTGCCGCCCGCCCCGGTCGCGCCGCCGCTGCCGGTCGCGCCGCCGCTGCCGGACCTGCCACCGTTGCCGGTCGCGCCGCCGTTGCCGGTCGCGCCACCGTTGCCGGTCGCGCCACCGTTGCCGGTCGCGCCGCCGCTGCCGGTCGCACCGCCGTTGCCGGTCGCGCCGCCGTTACCGGTTCTCCCACCGTTGCCGGTCGCGCCGCCGGTCCCATTGCCGCCGGAGCCGCCGCTTGGCACCACCGTCGCGCCACCACTTGCATTGCCGCCGGAGCCGCCGCTTGGAGTCACCGTCGCGCCGCCGGTCCCATTGCCGCCGGAGCCGCCGCTTGGCGCCACCGTGGCGCCGCCGCTTGCATTGCCCCCGGAACCGCCGCTAGTGGTGCCCCCCGAGCCGTCCGTTGACGTGTACGAACCACAGGCAACGGGAACAGTGGCAAGTGATATTGCGGTGACGGAGGCTAGGATGATGGAGTGAATTTGCTTCATTGCGACATCTCCGGTTCTTTGGGGCGCTCGATGTGGATGGGGCGGTGGCTGAGATTGTGACCAATGAGAGCTGATGTGGGAAATTCCTCGCTCTCATCATGCCTTACATACGTACGGAAAGAAAGACTCTGCTTGCACGGGATTGTGGAGGAATCTGTGGATGCGCGGTCATGGCACCCCAAGAGCAAATCCCGAAAGTGGCACCAACGATTACGGCTTTGATACCCAAAGTGACCACGCGAGTGGTTTTCACGCTCTGTTCCTTCCTTTCGTCTATCAGGCAACTACTTGCCGTACACGCTCACGATGCTCTTCTGAATCGCGTCGTCGGTCGCGTCGGTCGTTTGGCCGGCCATGACGGCGCCTTCAGAGAAGCCGCCGTCACCGCCGGTATCGCCCGCACCACCTTCACCGAGCCCGAGGCCGCCCAGCTGTTTGAGGGGCGAGTATCCTTTGGGCAGCGCAGGCAGGTCGACGTTGACCGAGAGCGCGCCGCTCTTGGCGTTTCCGGTCTTAAGTGCCCAGTGGGCTGTGCCATCGTGCTTGAACAACGTCGTCACGATGTCGAACGTCACGGACGGATTGGCGTTCTCCCCCGTCGACGTGCAGTCAACACTGGATGGTATGCCAGAGCCGCATTTTCCGGTGTTGCCGGCGTAGACCCCAGTCTCCAAGTCGACCATGGGCCAAGGTCCGTTTCCCGTACCCTTGGACCAAAACGTGATCTTCGAAAAGTTGAGCGCGGTCAACGTGCCGGGGCCGGAGTATGCGATGGCGTTGTTGGTATTGCCGTAGTTGAAGCAACAGTTGTTGTTCAAGAATTTGGCGTGGAAGATGGCGTATTCGGTTTGAGGCTTCGACCCCGTGGGCATGTTCTTGGTCTTGTCCCGGTTCCTCAAGCATTGCGACACGCTCTTCCACATGTCCCCGGTCTCAACGACGACGGGCACCTTGGTTCCGTCCGACATCTGCCAGTAGTCGATATCCATCAGGTCGCAGGGCTTCTTGGTGCCGGGCTGATTCGTGTTGGGGTCGTCTGCCCTCCACATGTCGTTGCCATTGCCGGACTGGTCGTACAGCGTGGTCACCTTGCAGGTGGTGCCCGAGCAGAACGTGCTCAAGGCTGCGAGGTCCACGAGCCCGGTCGACGCCACGATGCCGATGTCCTTCTCCTGCTTGTCGGAGACGCGCAGGGCTTTGAAGAGCGGGCCCGTGTAGGCGGCGAACAGGGCGCGGGTCATGGCGTGGGCGGCAACGAAGGGCGTCCCCGCAGCCTTCGCCACGTCGCCGGGAAGAGTGCTCGTGCCGGTGGAGCCACCGGAGCCCCCTGTCGCCGTGCTTCCGCCGCCACCGCCCGCGGAACCACCGGAGCCGCTTGTCGCCGTGCTGCCACCGCCACCGCCCGTAGAACCACCCGCGCCACCCGTCCGCGCAGTGCCGCCGCCACCGCCCGTGGAACCACCCGCGCCACCCGTCCGCGTGGTTCCGCCGCTACCGCCCGCAGCGCCACCCGAACCGCCGGCCCCAGTGCTGCCGCCACTACCGCCTCCGCCCGCGCCAGAACCGCCTGCCCCCGCATTGCCGCCACTGCCTCCGGAACCACCCGAGCTGCTGGTTCCCGCATGCGGTGTCGGGATGTCCAGGGCCGCGCAGAGGTCGGTAACCGCCGTGCAGCTCGCTGGCGGATCGGCGGTCACGAAACTCCAAATCGCGGCAAAATCGGCAAGCGTGACCGTGCCGCAACCGACGAGCCCATTCACCCCGTCGTTGAAGGCGGAGGCCTCGTCGGTGATACAGGTAGAGTACTGCGCGACCGTCGCCGTGCAACTGGCAGGGATGGCGCGGCAGCCAGTAGTGGCGGGACCGGCATTGAGGCACGCGCTCTGCTGGCTCGCGCAGTTTTGCTGCAATTGAGAGTCCGTGGCAGGACTGCTCGACAGACCGTAGGTCAACCCCGCTGACTTGCACAAGGTCGCCTCGCTGATCGCTTTTCCGTAGTAGGAATAGGTGTCGTTGCAGAGCTGGGTGGCCTCCGACGGCGTCAGCGAACCGAGGGTCTTGCCGCCGCTCACCGTGGTGATCGAGGCACCTCCGCCAGCGCCGCCGCTCCCGGTTCCATCGCTGCTGGTGCTCCCGCCAGTGCCCACGTCCCCTCCGCTGCTGGAGCTTCCGCCCGTCCCCAATTGGCCTCCCGACCCGGTCGTGCCGCCCGAGGCTTTGCTGCCTCCGGTCCCGGCAGGCCGGGAAGAATTGGATGTCGAGCAAGCGAATGTCACAATCGACAGCGACACTGCCAGGGACACGACGACAAACTGGGAATCAACCTTCAATTGTTGCATGAACGCTATCCTTCCTGAGTCATGGCGCTACCCGCCCGACCCGCCGCATCACCTCCGTGAAGACCGAAAGCAACCGCGCGCCTGCTTTTCATGCTCTGGTAGTGTCAGCTCAGGGGTGAAGCGGGCGGATCTTTTTTCGATTCCCGTTGGTTGGGTATCCGGATGAGGCGTCCCCAAGATGGTTCGGTTATTCCTTGGGATTCGTGGGTTGGGCCGGTTCTGGTCGGGCCGTAGCTTGGTCTGCGGCCTGACTCCGGCTACTCTTGCCGGGTGGAGAAGTGCCGTCTGCCGATCACGCTCGTGTTGGCGCTAGCGTTGGCTTACCCCGCGCGGGCTGCCGGAGTGCGGGCGACAAACCAGCCCCTCGTCATCTTGACCGAGGAGGGGAGCGAGGATGCCGAGGATGCGGCTTTCTTCTCAAGCGTGCGGGCGCTCGCCGCCGAGATCGGGATCGGGGTCACCACCCAGAAGGTTCCGAGCTTCGAGGCGGTACGCGACACCCTGCTGGCCCAGGCTCGACAAGAGACCAAACCCTTCCTGGTCGCCTGGATCTTGCGCGAGAAGGGGACCCGCAAAATTCACCTATTCGACCCCTGGAAGAACCAACTGCGCACACGCACGGTTGAGGCTGGCGCGTCAGCCACGGCCAACGCGGAGACTTTGGCGCTCATCCTGCATGCCGAGCTGCTTGCTTACTTGAATGAACCGCCTCCGCCGCCGCCTCCACCGCCACCGCCACCGCCACCACCACCGCCGCCCCCGCGCCCGGATCCCCGCTGGGCATTGGCGGTCTCGTACGTCGCCGGGACTTTCTTGCGCGACCAGGGGGTGCAGCAGGGCATCGGGCTGGGCCTTGCACATCGCTGGTCGCCTTTGTACGTGAATGCCCACTACGCGTTTCTGTCCGGTCAAGACGTGCACACAGCGGACGTCACCTTGACGGTCCGCCGGCACCCATTCGACTTGGACGTGGGCTGTGCCTCGGCCGAGCACCAGCGGGTGCGCTTGGCGGTGGAGGTCCTCCTGTCGGGGGATTGGGTGTCGCGCCACACCTCGTTCGTCGCTACGCCCTTGTTGGCCGAGGCGGACGACCGCCGTTTCGTCGTGGGCGCCGGGCTGCGCGGGCGCGCCGAGGTGCGCATCTTTCGCAACCTGATCGTGCACCTGGCGCTAGGCGCCGAAGCGCCGCTTGACCCGTATGATTTCCAGATCATGGGCGGAACGACCAGCACCACCGTAGCTCGCCCTTTGCCAGTCCGCGTCACCGGTGAGGCGGGCGTCGACATCTTGGCGTTTTGAATAGCTTACGCTTTTTATCCGCCCCACGATCGCATTCCAAGCCACTACTCTTTCAGAGCCCCGCATGGGTACAGCCGACAACAACGAAGCCATCGCATTGGCCGCCCAGGCGGCCGCTGGCGATAGGAATGCCCAGCGTCGACTGGTGGATCGGCTGCATCGACGGGTGCAAAGCATCGCCTTGTCCATTTTGGGCAATGCCCTCGATGCGGAAGACGCCACCCAGGTCAGCTTGATGGAGATCCTCAAGTGCGTCGGCTCGTTCCGTGGTGAAAGCCTGACCGGGTGGAGTGACCGCATCGCCGTGCGCACCGCCATTCGGCACGCACGCCAGCGCCGCATCCACGGGTTGCGGTTCGAGGCGACCGAGGATCTGGACAACTTGGCCTGGTCGAGCGATGCGGCGAACGCCGACGCCGATCATGCGCGCGATCTGCGCGACTACCTGGCGCAGTTGCCCGAGGCCAGGCGTGAGGTGCTCGTGCTGCGGCACATGCTGGACTATTCGATCGATGAAATCGCCGAGCTGACCGAAGTCTCGCCCAACACGGTCAAAGACCGACTACTGCATGCACGCGAGCAGCTGCGGCGGCTGATCCGGCGCGACCGCATGATCGACCAATCCAGGGGGAACACATGAGGTCCGCCGACTGCGAACGCTGGGTGGCGCTTTCCGACCAGGCGGCAGTGGGACAAGACCTGTCCGGCCGAGACCAAGTGTGGCTCGTCCAGCACGCCCGCGCTTGCGGCGACTGCGGGCGCGAGGCCGCCTTGTACGCATCGCTGCGGGATGCGGTTGGGCGACCCGAGATGCTGGTGGTGCCGTCGCCCGCCGCGCGCCCGATCGCCCGGCGCTCGCCCGCGCGCATCGCCATCCTCGCTACCGTGGCGCTCGCTGCCTCGGTCGCCATCGTCGCGGGGATTGCTCGCAACCGCGGCGGTCGTACTGTCACTTCCGCGTTAGTGCAGGCGCCACCGCTCACCGCGCGCTTGCTTTTCGCATCTGGCAACGCTCGCCTCGGGGCGGGGCTGGCCCAGGCCGGGCAAGCCGTTACGCACGGCGAGCGGTTCGCTACGGGCGACGGCTTGGCCTGCATGGCGATCGCGAGCTCGATCACTGTGTGTCTGGACGCGATGAGCGCGGCCACCGTTGCGCTCGCGGACCCGAAGCATGCAATCGTTTATCTGGAAAAGGGACGTCTGCTGGCGCGGCTGGATCACCAGGCGGCGGGGCGAACGTTCCTGGTACGCACGGCCCAGGCCGAGGTGCAAGCGGTGGGCACGCGGTTCTCCGTGGGCATCTCGGATGACGGCCAGACCGAGGTGCGCTTGCACGAAGGCAAGGTCACCGTGCGCGCGGCCAACCACGTGGCAAGCGATCTGGCCGCTCCCGTACAGGCGCAGGTGGGCGACGACATCCGCGTGGCACCCATGCCCGCGACGGCGAGCCAGGACGACGACCTGTTGTCCGACTTGTCGACACTGCCGCGCACGGAAACCCGAGCGATCGCGCACGTCACGAGCATTCCGGCGGGAGCTGACGTATCGTTCGACAACGTGGCGATGGGCAGGACCCCCGTATCGACTGTCTTGGCTGCCGACGTGCGCGTGCGACTGGCCATGGCGGGCTACGCGCCCGTGAGCGAGTGGATTTCGGCGGCCGACAGGGGGACGATCGAACGGAGCTTCACGCTGACCGCGCTGGCGGCGCCGGCAGAACAGCCCGACAGACCGGCGCGCGCTCATCGCGGCGCACCTTCACCGTTGCCCAGCCGGCTTCTGGCCATGGCGCAAGCGTTGCGTGCGCGCGGCGCGTACGACGCGTGCGCGCAAGTCTATCGCCGGCTGTGGTCCGAGTTTCCCGGCAGCGAGGAGTCGAAGGTATCCATGATTTCCCTCGGTGAGCTCGAGCTCGGCAAGCGAAACCACCCGGTGGCCGCGCTCGAAGCCTTTAGCGCCTACTTGCGCGTGGGCGGCACGCTCGAGCGCGAGGCTCGCTACGGGAGGATCCGGGCGCTACGGGCGGTTGGTCGGGACGGCGAGGCCGATGCGGAAAGCGCCACCTTCTTGCGCGACTATCCCACCAGCATCCAATCGGCTACACTCCGTCGGTGAGTCCATGAACGGTGATTTGCAGCCCTTCGTTGCTGCGTGCGGATTGACGATCGGCCTTTGTGCCTGCCACGTCGCCCCCGACACGGTGGCCTCGTTCTACGGCGGCTCTGGGACCGGAGGCGCGGACACCGGTGGCGGCGTCGAAAGCCCGACGAGCGACGCGGGGAGCGTCTGCACCGGGCATCTCGGCACCGACGCCGGCACGGACGCGGGATTGTCCCAGGGCCTCGTCGCCTACTACGCTTGCGAGCAAGCCACCAGCACGACCCTGGCGGACCTATCGGGCAACAACAGCAATGCCACCCTGGTCACGGGCACCGGCGGCACGGGTGGGACCAGCTTCGCGACCGGGAAGGTTGGCAATGCATTGGTATTGACCGCCGCGAATGAGGGGTATGCGGCGTTGCCGGCGGGTATTCTCGCCGATGCATGCGAGGCCACCATCGCCGCGTGGGTCAACATCAAGACGCAGGTCAATTACCAGAGGGTCTGGGACTTTGGCTGGGACTCGACCGTGTATATGTACCTGACGACCGGCGATGCCATCAAGATGCCGAGGTTTGGCATCAGCATCGCTGGCAACGGCAGCCACGAGTTTGGGATCGATGGTCAGGCTGCCTTGCCCGCCGACGAATGGCACCACCTCGCGGTGGTCCTAGGGCCTTCAGACGTCGTTCTCTACGTTGATGGCCAGCCGGCCGGCACGGACGCATCGATCGCGTTGCGCCCGGCCGACCTCGGTAGCACCCCCAACAACTACATCGGTCGCTCACAGTTTTCCGCGGATGCGTACCTGGATGGCGCCATCGACGAATTTCGCGTCTACGACCGTGCACTCTCGCCCCAGGAGATTCAGGCGCTCGCCTCCGGCTCGTAGGTCAGCTGTGTGCGGGGACATTCGAAGCACCTCGCCATCCCGCGCTCCACCGTTGCGACGTGGCGACGGCGTGGTTCGCGACCGGTCGTTACCATCGAGCCGATGGCTCAGGGAGTGGCAGCAACCAGGCCGTGCTTTCATCCTACGCGGATCGCGTGGCTATCCGGTCGACCCCGAGGGTTGCGTCGCCGCTGTAGACAGCGACCCAGCATGATCCTTCCCAACTGGCCTTTGATGCGGCGACGTGCATGGATATTGCTCCTGGCGTGGCCGTCGCGTGAACATCCCCGACGGCGCTGCGCGGGCCATGGCCTGACAATTCCGTCTTGGTCATGTCGTCCGGGTTGGCGCGACCATGGGAGGTCTCCGCGGGATTTCGAGTCGGCCGCATCCTTGCATACCAGCCAGCAGCAAAGCGACCAAGGCGGTGGTGGTTCGACGTCTTGGGGGTGTATGCAAACCAAGGAGCTTGTCTATGCGCAATCAACTGTCTTTCGTTCTCTTCATGGTGACGGCCGTGGCGTGCGGCTCCGATGTGGGCCGCGGGCTCGACGCTTCCGATAGCGCGTTGGGCACCGGGGGCCAGGCGGGAGGAACCTCGGGCGCAACCGGCGGAGCTTCCGGCAGCGGCGGTGCGAGCAACCTCGGCACATGCGAGTGGAAGGGCAAGACGTACGCCCTCGGGGAGAGCTTCCAAGACGACTGCAATACATGCACCTGTGGATCGCTCGGAGATACGCTGGTCCGGTGCACCGTCATGGCGTGCTTCGACGGCGGCATATTCGGGAGCGGCGGCGCCGCGGGCAGCTCGAGCAGCGGAGGTGTCACGGGCACCGGAGGAACGGGCCGGGTCGGGGTCGATGGCGGAGACCTTCGCGAGGTGGGTGAGGCCAGCTACTGCGCGCCCTGCGTGGATGAGGGCGCAGCCAACATGTTCACCTGTCCCGCGCAGCGGCCAGCCACGGCAGACGATCTCAAGCCGGTCTGCACCGCAAACCTGGGCAGCTCGGTGCCGATGGTGACCGTATCGTTTGGAGACTGCGCACCTCTGGCGCCGCTGCCCGGTTGCAACGCCACCGCCGCGGACGACACTGTCCTGGTGTTGTCGGTCGACCTTGGAAGTCGAGGCGGCTTCGATTGCCACTATTCTCGTAACACGGGTGCTCTGATGGGCCAGACCGTGTCGGCCGATTCGCCGCACTATTGCAGCGGTCTCGCCTATGTCGCGACCACCTCGGGCGTGACCAATGCGTGGTGTCGCGCGGGTGGCGCCAACCGTCTCTCGGTGACCTGTGCGACCGATGGCGGCTCCGGCATCGACGGCGGCTCAGTCATCGACGGCGGTGTCAGTGACGCACCCTCGGACGCGGCCGTGTCTTCCGCATGCAGCGCGTGCGCGGCCGACGAGCTCTGTGTTGCCTACTATGATGGCACGTGCAAGCCGATGCAGTCGACGTGCAACAAGGTCAGCGCCGAGACCAGACGGGCCATTTTGGTCAACCACGAAAGGTGCTTCGCGAAACCGATCGGCGACGAAATCTGCGGCACGCGGGATGGCCAGCCCTTCTGGGGTTGCGGCGAACCACCTTGTCCAAACGAAACGCTCCCGTCGGATGTCAACTGTTATGGTCCGTAAGCAAGGCGGCCAGGGCTGACGCTGCCCTTCGATAGTCGTGCTGTAGCCCTTTGAGCACCGGTCTGGCGACGACAGGTCTCGTGACGTCGACCGCCGCTGCCCCCCGTGGGCGCGGTCTATTCAGGCGATTTCCTTTCGGATGCGGACGGTAGCCAGCACGAGAAGGTCAATCCGCCGCGGTGGGATAGCCCGCGGCGATCCACCGCTCGATGCCCGCTTCCATCACCCAGGCCAAGGGAAAGGCGTTGTCCACGAGGGTGGTGTAGGCGGATTCGCTGCGTACGCCCTTGCGACAGTAGACGACGATGTATCGCGCCGGATCGATCTCGCCAAGGCGCCCCGCGAGCAGGTCCCACAGGATCCTGAGCGAGCCGGCGATGTGCCCGAGGTCGTAGTACTCCTCGTCGACCACGTTGACGAGGAGCATCTCCGCGTCGCCCGCTTGCGAGCGCGCGTAGACCTCGCCCGACCGGACCGTAATCGGTATGAACGGCCTCCGGGTGTGATGACCGGATAGCGGCAGGGTGCCCGAGGAGTCCAGAGGCGTCACCCAGGGGTGGAACGAGGGCGAATTCCTACGGGAACCCAGCCTCGTCGGTACCGATTTTCCGTCTCAGGGCAGACGCCGGCCTCTCCGTCGTCGGATGGCGAGCATTCGGGTCGGGAGGAAGGCGGTATGGGGACCGGGAGGTCGCCTACACTTGGCCCGCGTCGGGCGGCCCGCCATAGCGGCGGCGCAGGGCGGCCGACATGGCTGGCGTCAGTAGTCCGTGACAATCTGCTCGGGGCAAATCTGGGCATTGGACAGGCACGGAAAGGTCAGGCCACCCACGGCGGCAAGAATGCAATTCAGAACTTCGGAGTCGGTGCCACCGTCGGCTGTTGCGCGTACGTCGACGACGGTACCGTTGCCATCGAGGACGACGGCGTAGCCGGCGCCGTAGCCGGCCGGGCCGCAGGACGAAATTGCGCGCACCAACTTGGCATCGTCTTGATTCTCGACCGTGGTGTACAGGGAGCAACCACTGGTATCGAGTCCCTGCAAAGCGGCGCTTGCGGCGTCCTCCAATTGGGAGAAGCGGGCGGTGGTGTTGCCGTCACAAGGGCGGACGGTCATGCTAGTGGACAGGCCGAAGGTCGCAGCGTTCTGTCCGATGTAACCGGAGATGTAACCGGAAAAGCATGGCACGGCGGCAACAACGCGATCAACTGCACTTTGCGCGATTTCGGTGCCACAACTTGGAATAGCGACTTGGGCATCGGCCAGCGTCAAAGCGTCTTGCATCACAGCCGCGTCTTGCCTCGACGATCTCGGTGAGGCACAACCAGGGCTCGCCGAGGCGAAGAGGAAGAACAAGCTCGATGCTGCCACCGCAACTACGGGCGAGAATCTCCGTTGGGTCACGCCGAGCGCGCGATGAAAGTCCACCTCGAATTGCTCGATCTCGGTATCGAACTGAGCAGCCCGTTCTGCCAGCTCGCCGATGAAATCGTCCACCTGCTGGCGGTCGAGCGAGCTGCGCGCCACCTCCAGCGCCTTGTGCAGCGCCATGGCAGCAAGACGGCTCAATCGCGAGCCTAGGTCTTCCAGCGTCCGAGCTGTGTCGCCGGTCTCGACCTTCAGTCCCAGGCGGCGAGCTACCGCCAGCTCCGTGTGCAACTCATGTAGGCGCTGGACCAGGCTGTGATTGCCGAAGACCTCCATGCGAATCCGCACCGAAAGCTCGGCGAATTTCTGCGCGACGGGATCGGCGAGTAAGTAGTCCCAGCGCAGGGGATTGCCGCGTAGCCGCCCCTCTTCGAGAAGGCGCCGAAAAAGCACGGTGCCGTGGTAGGCCTTCATGTGCGTAGCTTCGAAAAGGCCGTGCTCGATGCCATCGAGGAAGCGCAGTCCCTCTTCGATCGAGGAAGCGGTCGAATAGGGATGGACGAGCATCAGGTTGCTCATCGTGGCCACGCCGCATGCATCGAGCTCGCGCAACATCGAGAGCGCGTGCGCGGGCCGGCAACCTCGCTTGAACAGCTTGCCTTGCTCGGCGCTCGGGAACTCGACGCCGACATAGCAGCGTGCGAGGCCGACTTGGGCGAATTTGTGGACGATGTCTCGGGTCATTCGCTCTGCTCGCAGCATGCAGCCCGTGGCAAATGCGGGTGTGCGGGCGGCCGCAAGGCGAAGCTGCAGCTCCGAGAGCCAGCCAATTGCGTCATGTTCGCGATAGGGCAGAGGGTGCTCGTCAACGAAATACAGGTAGCCGTGGCCCGCACGAGCAAGCTCGTCCATCTCGACAGCGACATCGGCCACGCTGCGCCGACGAATTCCACCGACACCCGCAGCGGCGAGTTGCTGCTTGGAATGTCCCCCGCGCAGCCCTTCCTGGACTTCAGCTTCCTGCAGGGCTGCCGGACCGCAATAGCTGCATCGGCCGGCGCAGCCGCGGGTGGCAGACAGATGGGCCGCCTTGCGGCCGAGAATGCGCATGCCGTCGTGTCGAACCGGCACAAGTTGCATCGGCAGTGGATTCAGGACGTCGGCGGGCGGACCGTCGCCGGCTCGGGTCGAGACGCCTGCGACAGAGGTGATCGGGTCCCCTTCGATCGAGGCGCGAACAAGTGCGAGCAGGGGGGCTTCCCCCGCAAAGCGGACCACGCTGTCGAGCCAAGCGTAGCGGTCGAGTAGCCACGCCCGCGCGAGCGTCGCGAAGGGCCCACCCGCGGTGATGTGGCCGCGATAACCCTTCCGTCGGAGCAACTCGCCGAGCGCAAGTGGCAGCACCGCCGAACCGCCATCTTGCAGAGAGATACCAACCACGTCTGGTTGCTGAGCGCAGACGGCCCGGGCAATGGGCATCACGTCCTCGATATGGTTGAGCACGTGAGTGCGGCACTGCACGGCGGAGGTGGCCAAGGCTGCTTCAAGATAGCCAATGCCCAAGTGGTCATTGTGTTCGAGCCTGCGTCCAACCAATGCCACGCAACCGGACCTACCCGTTCTCTTCATGGGGAGCCTCCGTCCTGATCTACCAGAATATCATGGGGAGGCGCGTCCGTCGGCGCCCTGTCGTTCGTCAAGTCGTCATCCGCCCCTTGCGCTTCCCCAGGGTGGTACCAACTGGATACAGACTTGCCGCAAGTCTCGACAGCCCCGTAACAGCTCGGCGGCTGAAGGAAGACAGTCGACGGGCGAATGACGCGAGAATTTCTTGGATATGGTGTCGCGTAATTTGGCGCTTCCAGGTGCGCTGGGCCACGCTGCTGCCCTCCGGTGATATCGGTGCCTCCGAACAAACCAAGCGCGCCGCAACCGAAAACGCCGCTGCGCTCGGATTCAAGACCAAGTCGTGGGAGTGAAGAGGCGCTTGCCAAGCTCCCGCGACCGCAGCAGGATGACAGCGCGATGTGTCTGTCTATTGGGTCCGTCAACCGCGAGGCTTGCGTCAATGCAAGCACGCCGGAGCTTGTCGCGAGCCAAGACGTCCACCATCTCGTCGAGAATGGCGCTGGATGTGACGTGCGTGAAGAGTCCACGCCGGAAAGCCCGCAGCACCTGCCCAGATGGTCCCTTGGGCTGCAGGATACCGGCCACGAGCACGCTCGTGTCGAGGACCGCGCGTAGCTTGCGAGCAGGAACGGCAGGCTAGCTGCGGCTCTTGCGCCGACGTTCTCGCCGCACTTCGCGCACGGCTTCCACGATCTCGCGCGTCAGCTTCTCATCGTCGACGGCAAGCCTATCCATCCGTCTTTGGATCGCTTCCACCTCGGACCACGCCACCTTTGTTCCCTCGGCCTGCATGACCCGCGACAGGATCTTGATCTGCTCTGTCTCCGGCAGGATCTGGATCCTCTTCACGAGGTCTCGAGCTTCCACTTGGGTCATCGCCGTGCTCCTCGTGTGCAAGATTACCACGCTCCCGCAGGTGGCAGCGACGTCGATACCGAGCTGGCGCATGAGGCGTTGCCAGGGGATGTAGCCGCAGCGATGGGTCAGAGGTCGGGCCTTCGTGTCCTTGTGCTATTCACTGCGCTCATCACGATGCCGTCGCCATCGCCTTTCTTGGGAAAAGGCGGAGCACGGCTCGACTTTCCAGGATCCGGTCCGGGAAGACCAGTATGCTCGATGCAAGGAGTTCCTCATGCGAAGACGTGTGTCCAGTCTGTTCTTCGTACTGGCGTCCGCCGCACTCGCGGCTTGCACGTCGGGTGGATCCGGTGCGGCCAGGAATGGAGGTTCGGGATCGGGTGGGCAACCAGAAACCGGCGGGATCGTAGGAATTGGCGGCAGCGGCGGCGGCGGTGCCGGCGGCGCGTTGCCCACCGGCGGCACGAGCGTCGGCAGCGGCACCGGCGGCGCGTTGCCCACCGGCGGCGTCACGGGGACGGGCGGGGCCAGCGCCGGCGCGGGTGGCACGGTTGGCGCCGGCGGCTCGTCCGCAACTGGGGGCACCGTCGCCGATAGCGGTGCGGGCGGCATGGCCTCGGCGGGCGGCTCGTTCGCGAGCGGCGGCAGGCAAGGCTCGGGGGATGGGAGCGGCACCGGCGGTGTCCAGAGCAACGGCGGCGCAGCAGCGGGCGGCACGACGGGGAACGGGACGGGCGGAGCGGTTTCGTCCGCCAAGTGTCCGGACACCACATGGAAGCTGGTTTGGAGCGACGACTTCGAGGGCGCCGTCGGCGCGGCCGCCGACGCCAGCAAGTGGACGTATGACACCGGCCCCAACTGGTACAACGGCGAGCTTCAAGACTACACCTCCGGCACGACCAACGCCTCGCTGGACGGCAACGGCAACCTGGTCATCGAGGCGCGCAACGAGGCCCGCGAGGGCAAGCAGTACACCTCCGCGCGCCTCAAGACCGAGGGCAAGAAGACCTTCACCTATGGGCGGCTCGAGGGCCGCATGAAGCTGCCCTACGGCCAGGGCATGTGGCCGGCCTTCTGGCTGCTGGGAGGCAACTCGTGGCCGAACACCGGCGAGATCGACATCATGGAAAACCTCGGGCGCGAGCCGTCGATCGTCCACGGAACCATGCATGGCCCCGGCTATTCCGGCTCGGCCGGGCCCACGGCGTCTTACACCCTTCCCGGTGGTGCCAAGTTCTCCGACGACTTTCACGTCTTCGCAATCGAGTGGGAAACCAATGCCATCCGCTGGTACGTCGACGGCAACCTCTATTCGACCAAGACTCCGGCCGACATCCAGGGCAAGACCTGGGTCTTTGATCATGGATTCTTCTTCATCTTGAACCTGGCGGTTGGCGGCGACTGGCCGGGCAACCCCGACTCCACCACGGTTTTCCCGCAGAAGATGGTGATCGACTACGTCCACGTCTGCCAGAAGTAGTGCGACGCCATTCGGTAGGTCCCGAAGCGAGAGGGTGGGCTACCAAGCCGCTGCCGCTTAACGTCTATGGGGGTCGGGGGTGAGGCATACTTGCTCCTCCGTGGCACTGGCGATCGTCTCGCGGCCATGGGTCGTCACCCTTTTGAACCCCAGCCCTGAATTCCAATTCCTGGACACCTCTTCGGTCCGAATTTCAATCAGTAGTGCTAACCCGCGAGAATCATCGGCAAGGAACATCCAAAACTCCCCCCTGATGACCTTGCAATCGCGAAGGTATATCCTGTCGCGATGGAAAAGATCGTTTGCGTTGTTGTCGCGGCCGCCGCGCTTATTGTCGCGGGATGTAGTAGTAGCAATGGCGAGCGAACGGTCAAGACCGACGCCGCGGATGTGACGGGGCCCGATGGCCCCTCCGTAAACACCGAACCCCAGGTCGATGCTGTGCCCGGCGATGTTCGCCTGACCGATAGCCATGTCGCAGACGCGGCAAGCGTCGAAGCGAGCTCGCCAGGTGGCGATGTTGCGCCCGGCGATGCTCGCTTGTCCGATGGCCAGGTCGCGGACGCCCCCGGGAGCCTGGACGTGCCGATGGAGATGCCACCGCCCGCCCCGGATGCGGGCACGATCGACGGTCTTGCCTCCGAGGGTGGGGCGCTTGATGCCGTGGGGTTGGATTCCAGTGGTGTCGACGGCAGCGGCGGGGGCGTGGTGGGTTCGACGCGGCTGTGCGATTCCTCGGGTTGGTGTTGGGTGCATCCCTTGCCCACCGGCAACGATTTGCTGGCCGTGCTAGCACGCGGACCCGCGGACGTCTGGCTGGCTGGTTGGTACGGGACGCTGCTCCACTGGGATGGAACGGTATGGACGGAGTTCAACCTGACCGAGGGGCGCATCACGGGAATTGCCGCCGAACCCTCGGGGGCAGTGTGGGTTGTGGGCGATGCCGGCTTGGCAGCGCGGTTTGACGGCACCGTCTTCACCATCACGGACACCGGGACGCAATCGGATCTGGCCGGCGTTGCTGCCGTCGGAGCCAATCAGGTCTACGCCGTGGGCGCGGGTGGCACCGTGATCTTCTGGGACGGCGCGCGCTGGGCGCCGGTGACCGGGCTGAGACTACCCATTCCCGAGAGCAGCGATACGCGCCCCGAGACGCGTGACTTGCTGTCGGTTTGGGGCGGCGGGTCCAGCGACGTCTGGATCGGTGGCGCCGGCGTGCTGTGGCGATGGCAGGACGGCACCTGGGCCGTGGTCACCGTCGGATCGCGCTCATTCACGGCCATCACGGGCACATCCGCGAGTGAGGTCTGGTTTGCGGGCAGCGATGGGGCCGTGCTGCGCTGGAACGGCGGCTCTCTTTCGACCGTGCACGGAAACTCTGTGTTCGGAGCGGGCGGCATCTGGGTCGGGGGCCCGAACGACGTGTGGGTCAGTTACTATCACAGCATCGAGCATTGGGATGGCAATACTTGGACGCCGCTTTCGCTTTCGTACTCGATCGATGGCCTATCCGGTGCGGCTGCGGGTGATGTCTGGGGCGTGGGCACGGGCGGCGCCGTCGCACACTGGAACGGCCGGACGTGGTCCCCGGCGCCTCCGCCCGCCCCCGGGTTGACCGCGCCAAGCCAGCTGCCCTACGGGGTTCGCGCGCTGTGGGTCAGCGCCGCCAATGACGTGTGGCTGGCCAGCATGAGTTTCCTGTACCACTTCGACGGTAGCGCGATTACATCCGTAACGCCGCGCCCAGGCGTCCACGACATCAACGTGTTGTGGGGATCCGGTCCTGGTGATGTTTGGGCATTTGGTGCCGGTGGCGAGATCATCCACTGGGATGGCGTGCATTGGACCTTGGCCGAGAACACCGGGACAGATGCGTTTCTCGACGGCGGCGGCAGCTCTGCCACCGACATCTGGGCCGTCGGCCTTCACTCTGCCTATCACTTCGACGGTGTGTCCTGGGCATCCAAGAACCAGGGTGTAGAGAGCACGGCGCTGCAGGCGGTGTATACGGCTGGGCCGGGCCTCGCATGGGCGGGCGGATTCAACGACACATTGATGCTCTGGAACGGTCAAAGCTGGTCCCGCGAGACAGTGATCCCCTCCAGCAGCTACACCAGTGGTATCAAGCTCATTTGGGGTACCGGCCCGTCGAACGTGTGGGCATTTGGCGAGCACGCCTATCACTACGATGGCCAGACCTGGGGCGCCGTGGCTGACGCCAAGGTCGCACAGCGAGGCTGGGGCTCGGGCCCGAATGATTTCTGGGGCGTAGGTGGTGGCAACGTCATTCACTACGACGGCACAACCTGGACCAATCTTCCCGCGAATGCCTCGCTGGTGCAGGCGATAGCCGGCCTCGGGCCCGGTGACGCCTGGCTTGGCTGTGCAGGCGGGATTCTGCGCAGGACGGGAACACCATGAACGTGCCAAGGCGCAAACAGCCGCAATCCTTCTACCAATCTCGTGGGGCTGCCGCTTGCCTCACGCTGGCGCTGTTGGGCGCGGCGTGTGAGGGCAAACAAGGCGGCTCCCATGCTGTCGACGGTGGGATGGACGCAACCAGCGCTGCCGAGCGGCCCGATGGTGTGGCCGATGTGGTCGTTGCCACTAATCGGGACGCCGTGGCCAGCGATGGGCGTGTCGAGGCTGACGGAACGGTTTTGGTGGATTCCGGCGGCGATGCGCCGGTGTACGGCCCGGCTGGCGACAGTGCGCTTGGCAATGACGCGGGTACTGTTCCTGATCCGGCAATTGCAGATGGCGCGGTCGCGGACGCACCCGGCGACCCCCTGTCCATCGACGGCCCGCGCACAATTGCTGATGTCCAGCCCGCGGATGGCGCCGTCGCTGACCTCCCCACGGGCGATGCGCCTGGCCGCGACTTGGCTGCCAGCGACACACCCGCTGACGGTACCGCTGCACGGGACGCATCGCCGTCCGTCGACAGCCAACCGGACGGTGGCGCCTCGCCATCTTGCATCGGTGGTCCCGAGGACAGCGTGTGCAGCGAGGACTGCTGGTGCTGGTCGAACCCGTGGCCACTGGGCAATGATCTGTCGTCCATTTTGGTGATCGCTTCAACTGACATCTGGGCCGGCGGCGACACTGGCACGATCATCCACTACGATGGTACACGGTGGAGGCGCACGCCCCACGCCGGGACGCGGACTATCTACGGGTTCTGGGCCAGTGCTCCCAACGACGTCTGGGCGGTGGGCGGCATCGGCACCCTACTGCACTGGAATGGGGAGGCGTGGCAGGACTATTCGTTCTCGACACCGGTGGTCTCTTTCAACGCCGTTTGGGGCAGCGGCCCGAACGACGTCTGGGCCGCGGGCCTGAACGGTGCCCTCTATTGGTGGGACGGACAAAGCTGGAGCGCAGCTCTCAGCGGGACGACCGCAACCATAAGCTCGCTGTGGGGCAGCAGCACCAGCGACGTCTGGGCCGGCCTCCGCGACGGCAGCTTCCTTCACTTCGACGGCGGAGGGTGGGGCAAGGTCGCAAGTCCCCTGGCAGGGGCAGCCATCAACAGCGTATGGGGTAACGGCGCCGACGACGTTTGGGCAAACACCCACGACACCATCCTGCACTACGATGGTGCCACCTGGACGGTGCAAAAGACCGGCTTGGTCAACGTCGTCAGCGGCATCAACAACCTGTGGGGAACTGGACCATCAGATATGTGGGCAGCCCTGAGCCCTATCTCGGCCACCGATCCGCAGCTTGCACATTGGGACGGTCTGAGTTGGGCCACGGTCTCGATAGGCCTGACCCGTCTTGGCGGAATCACTTGAGTCGCCGGCGCCGGGCCCTCGAACGTGTGGGCGGTCGGTATCGGCGGCACCATCGTGCACGGCGATGGCGCGCAGTTCACGAACGTAACCACCAGCGCGATTGCGCCGACCACCAACCTGCGCAGCATCGCCGTGGCTGCCGAGAACGACGTCTGGGTCGGTGGCGTGCAGCTTCGTCACCAGGTCACGGGCGGCTGGCAGCCCGCGCCTCCGGTTGATTCCATGACCTCCTTCACCCTGCTGTGGACAGCCGGGCCAGGCGATATGTGGGCGGTCACCACCAGCATTCTGTCCCTGGGTTTCTCGCGCTGGAACGGAACTGCCTGGTCCGCCCGGCAGGACATCGACTTCCTCGCGTCGCCGAGCGGTCTGTGGGGAGCCAGCCCTACCGACGTTTGGATCGCTGGCTACCCTGGTGCTCACTTGACGAGCGGAGTGTGGCAACGGCAGCAGTCCGTGTACCAGCCAACCGCGGTTTGGGGATTTGGCCCGAGCGACGTCTGGATGGTCGGCGGCACCGGTACAGCGCTACACTTCGACGGCCAGCAGTGGACAGGCATCGGCGACGGCAACGCCGGCACCTTCTGGGGCATCTGGGGGGCCGCGCCCGACAACGTCTACTTGGTCGGGGACAGCGGCGATCTTCGTCACTGGGACGGCCTGGCCTGGACAAGAGTACAATCCGGAACATCGGCGCGGTTGCACGCCATCTGGGGACGCAGCTCCGACGACGTCTGGGTGGTCGGTGACCAGGGCCTGATCCTCCACCGCACGGGCGGCTCCTGGGTCACATCGCCCAGCGGTACCTCGCGCAACCTGACATCCCTGACCGGTACTGCCGCCGGCGAAGTGTGGGTCGTCGGCGACGGCGGATTGATCATGCACCGGCCAGCGTTTTGATCCTAGCTGAGAACGCAGACATTCCGAAGATTGACGTAATTCGATTGCCTGTCAGCCGCAAAAACTCCGTACCGACCACTGGAGTGGTGCTCGGGAGGCCGAGCACTATGGTTCTCGGCTATGTAGGGCTGCGCCTTGTTCGAGGAGTGCCCACTGAGGCGCGCGTGAGCCCATGCCCGCGTGACCAGAGCCGCTACTGCTCCAAGCAGTAAAGGTGGCCGTCGTGGTCGCAGGTCGGGGTGGTCGCGGCGGTCCACTTCTCGCCAGCGTAGTTGATCTGTCCAACCAGGCCGGTGAGGCCGAGGTCCTTGCTGGACCAGTCGGCGCACGTGGTAGACGCGGCGGTGCCACCGCTGACAGTGCCGGTCCACGCGTATTCCCCCGTCGCGAACACCGAACCGGTCGCCGAGCGATTAAACGGCGTGCCGAGCTGGTTGGCTGCGAGCTCGGCGGCCGTGCCGAGGCGTTCGCTACCGACGAACCACGGGCCCTGCCCGACACGTGCCAACGCGCCTTCGGTGCTGGTTGAGATCCAAGCTCGGAACGTATGGCCCTGGAACCAGACGTCTGCGTCCTTCTGGCACGCGGCATCTGCCCCCACGACGCCCATGTTCCCCTGCAACATGTCGTAGGACACGAACGCACGCTTGCTCTCGGCGCCGCTCCCTCCCGTTCCGCCGCTGCCGTTGCTGCCATCGCGGGGTGTTGCCTTGCCCGTCCCACACGCCGCGACTAGGAGAGCGACGAGCCCGACCGCAGCGCGACGACGCAAACCAACTCGCATGGGTTTGCACATACAGCGTAGCGTATCACCGCATGCCCGTTTCGGATAGGCACCAAGGGCAACACGAGTGGAACCGCATCTGCAAGATCGGCCGGGGCATGCCGCAGCGCGTGCCCCAATAGCCAGTGGACTCTCATTCGCGTGCGCCTCGATGCGAGGCGAGGCAGCATCTAGCCACGGATCTTTGCATTTCTTGGGATCTATTTTCGCGCTCTCTTGGAAGCCCTGGCGCAGATGTTCGCGGTGTACCCATGATCTCCAAATTGGCGTCCCTTGAAAGGCGAGGAAGCCGGCGTCTGAGACTGCCATCGACAAGGGAGAGGATCATGAAGTTCAACAGCAGCCGAATTGTCGTTCTAGCGACCTCGATCGCGATTTGGGGTGCCGCGTTCGAGATCGGCTGTGGAGCTCAGAACAACTCGGCGCCGAGTAGCTCACGAGGTGGCTCTACCGGGTCGGGCGGCACCCTACGGGGCGGTGCCGGTGGAACAAGCAGCGGGTTGGGAGGCGTCGGTGGGCGAAGCACGGACGTTACGACGGGTGGCCAGGCGGGCACCGGGACCGCAGCAGGCGGTACAAGCATCGCATCACAAGGCGGTGCCTCCACGGGCGGCGCAGCCGGGGCGGCAGGCGCTGGCGGTGGAAGTTCGGCCAGCGGCGGCAGGTCGGGGTCGGGAACGGGCGGTACCAGCGGCGGCGCCACAGGGAGCGGCGGCAGCGCGATGGGTGGCGCGACCGGAGGCGGCGGCGCCACGGGCAGCGGCGGCAGCGCAGTGGGCGGCTCGACCGGAAACGGCAGCGGCGGCTCGGGCGGGTTGCGCGACGGAGCCGTCGACGCCCCCCTCCCCGATGCTGGGCCAGCGGACGCGCCAGCGAGGGACGGCAGCACGGGGGCCGATGCCCTTGCGACGACCATAACGATCAAGCCTGGCGGGACGTGGAACGACACCACAGGCACGCCCATCCAGGCCCACGGCGGCGGTTTTCTAAAGGTTGGCGACACCTGGTACTGGGTAGGCGAAGACAAAACCACCAACACCGGGGGCTCGGGCTTCTTTTACGCCGTCAGCCTCTACGCTTCCAAAGACCTGGTCACCTGGGAGCACCGAAACAAAATCATCACCACAGCCACGGACCCCCAACTCGCTTCGGATCGGATCATCGAGCGGCCCAAGATCATCTACAACGACAAAACGAAAATGTATGTCATGTGGACCCACTGGGATAACACGGCCTACACCGACTCCAACGCCGGCATTTTCAAGAGCCCCACCATCGATGGCAACTACACCTACGTGGACCACATCAAGCCCGGCGGCCACGATTCGCGCGATTCCACGCTGTTCAAGGAAGATGATGGCACCGCCTATTTCATCTCGGTGGCGAATAACAACAGCGACTTGTGGGTCTACCCGCTCAGCGACGACTATCTCAGCGTGAAGTCGGGCTCGACGGGCACCGACATTTTCCCCGGGCAATGGCGCGAGGCCCCCGCGATTGTGAAGATCAACGGGACCTACTACTTGATCACCTCATGGTCCTCGGGGTGGAATCCGAACCAGGGAGCGTATTCGACCGCTACCTCCATCACCGGCCCGTGGGCCGCACTGAAGAACATTGGCGACGACACGACCTACCAATCCCAGTCCACCTATATCATCACCGTGGCGGGCAGCCAGTCCACGACCTACATTTTCGCCGGTGATCGCTGGAATAGTGGCAATCTGAGTAAGTCCCAGTATGTCTGGTTGCCGCTTACGATCAATGGCACGACGATGAGCATGAGCAATTATGCTCAGTGGTCGCTCAACCTCGGGACCGGCGTTTGGTCCGGCAATTAAACGTCCACCTAACGTGCAAACGGTCAATTCCTTCTGGACCACCGTGGCCCCCATGTTCAAAGACTACTCGAATGTCATTTATGAACCCTTCAACGAGTCGAGTGTCCAGGACAGTTGGGCAACCTACAAGCCCACCATGCAGGCGTGGGTCAACCTGATTCGCGGCTACGCGCCTAAGAACCTGATCTTCGCCGGCAGCCCTAGCTGGGACCAAACCATGGGCGACGCGGCCACCAATCCACTCACCGGCGGCAACATCGTCTACGTGGTCCACATGTACTATCACCACTGGACGACGAGTTGGAACAAGTCCCAGGTCGAGGCGTGCGCAAAGGTCAACCCGGTCGTGATGACCGAGTGGGGCGGGGCTACAGCAACGACTCGGGCGAGACCGAAACGGATCCGGACATTTCCGTGACCTACGGAAAGCCGATGCTCCAATGGCTGGAAGCCCTGGGCGGTAGCTGGACCGCGTGGTGCGCCAGCAATAGCTGGTTGCCCAAGATGTTCACCGACAACTGGACCTTGCGCGTCGGTCCCCGCGACGAGGGCGGATTTGTCAAAGACTGGCTCTACACCAATCGGACCGTGAAGTCGCCCGTGACGTTCTAGCCTGCGTGGCAGACGGTCGCTCGCGATGGCGAGGCCAGGAGCCGGGCGGCGCGGCCCAGCATCCTCGGCTCCGCGGGACGGCGCCCGCAAGCCACGCTGGCCAGGGCGGTGGCCCCGCCCTGGTCACGCCTGCGCGAGGCCCGCTCGGCGCGCGCGAGATCGCAGGCCGAAGCGAGAAAAGGCGACTCCAGGTAGAGCTCCGCCGATACCGCCACGAGCGTGAGGAGCAGGAACAAGACCGCAAGACCGCGGAGCACGTCGTTTCATTATTTCACGGTTTGGCGGGCTCGGTGGGACGACGACTCGCCAGGCTACCGCCGCCCGGCCAAGGATGTTATGAGAGCGGCCATGGACGAGCTCAAGCTGCGCTACGGATGCAACCCGCACCAGGCCCCCGCCCGGATCTTCACGCGCGATCGCGCTTTGCCGCTCAAGGTGCTGTCGGGGTCTCCCGGCTACATCAACCTACTCGATGCGCTCAACGCATGGCAGCTCGTGCGCGAGCTGCGCTCGGCGCTCAAGCTGCCGGCGGCGACCTCGTTCAAACACGTCAGCCCGGCTGGGGCCGCGGTGGCGGCGCCCATGAGCGAGGCGGTTCGCCGCGCCTCCTTCGTCGACGATCTCGAGCTGTCGCCGCTCGCCGCCGCGTACGCCCGCGCGCGGGGGGCCGACCGCTTGTGCTCCTTCGGCGACTTCGCCGCGCTGTCCGACGTGGTTGACGTGTCGACCGCCAACGTGCTCAAGCGCGAGGTTTCCGACGGGGTCATCGCGCCAGGCTACGAGCCGGCCGCGTTGGAAATCCTGCGCAGCAAGCGCAACGGCACCTACTGCGTGCTCGCGATCGATCCGACCTGGGCGGCGCCCGAGACCGAGACCCGCGAGGTCTTCGGTATCAGCTTCGAGCAGCGGCGCAACCAGGTGGTGCCCGGCCCCGAGCACCTGGCCAACATCGTCACCAAGAACCGCGAGCTGCCCGAAGCCGCCGCGCGCGACCTCATCCTCGCGCTCATCATCCTCAAATACACGCAGTCAAACTCGGTGTGCTTCGCGTACGACGGCCAGGCCATCGGCATCGGCGCCGGCCAGCAATCGCGCATCCACTGCACGCGCCTCGCGGGCGGCAAGGCCGACCGCTGGTTCCTGCGCCAGCACCCCAGCACGCTGGGCTTGCCCTTCCGCCCCAACGTCGCCCGGCCCGAGCAGAACAACGCCATCGACCTCTTCCTCGAGGACGAGCTCTCGGCCGCCGAGCAATCGGATTGGCTGACTTACTTCACCACGCCGCCCCAGCGGCTCGGCCGCGCGGAGAAGCGGGCCTGGCTCACGCGCCAGCAAGGGGTGAGCCTCGCCTCCGACGCCTTCTTCCCCTTCCGCGACAACGTCGACCGCGCCTCGCAGAGTGGCGTCAAGTACCTCTCGCAGCCCGGCGGTTCCGTGCGCGACGATGTCGTCATCCAGGCCGCCAACGAGTACGGCATGGTGATGGCGATGTCCAAACTACGCCTGTTCCACCACTGAGCCCGGCTTGGTGGCCGAAGCCCCGTTGCTTTTTCTGGGGCACGCGGCATTGTCGCGGTCCCATGTCCATCGCCCCACCCCAAGACCGCCCGGGCAGCGGACGCCACGGCCGGACCGCAATCGGTATGAACGGCCTCCGGGAGTGATGAACGGGGTAGCGGCACTGCCACCACGGTCAACGGGCCCGGAGGGCTTTTGTTCCGATTGCGGCCCGTGCCGTGCGGCCCTGCGCAGATCTCCTCCGCAACCTCCTCGGCTACGCCGCACTCATCCGTGGACGCCATTCTTCCATAATGCTTGCGGTCCGACTACGGTCCAGCGCCATGCGCAATGCTTCAGATCGATCGTGCATCGCCCAGTCTTGACCCTTTCTCCAAGCGCACATAGCCTGTCGCCTATGGACAAGAACCCAGTCGTATTCGGCTTCGTCGCGTTCGCCGCCGTCGTTGGCGGTTGTTCGTCCGGGGGCGCGGGTTCCTGCGCCCCGCCCGGAGCTTATGTGATCACGGCCGCTTGAAGTCGGGTTCACAGCAACGCAGGCGTTAGTACCAGTAGATGCTGGCGTAGTCGTAGGTACCGGCCGAGATATCGAAGTAGTAGGAGTCGTTGATCTTGGCCGGTTGGGGCAATGTGCCGCAAATCATGGTGACACCGTTCACGCGCACGGTCCGGCCGAGGAAATTGTTACAGTTCCACCCGACAAGGTCAGCCTGAACTCGGATGCAGTAGGGCCCGATCGTGCCAATCGAGGTGGGGGAGATGGTGGAAGAGGTGTAGGTCGCATTCGGGGTGCAGGGCTCGTTCGCCGGCCCGTCGCTGCCGGCGTCCTGATTGCCACCGGTGCCAGGCACGCCGCCAGTACCGGTCACGCCGCCAGTACCGCTGACGCCGCCTCTGCCGCTGACACCGCCGGTACCGATGACACCGCCGGTGCTCGTAGTGCCGCCTGTTCCAGGCGCCCCACCCGTCGTGCTGGTACCGCCGGTGCCGGTTGCGCCGCCCGTGGCGGGCGCTCTGCCCGAGCCCACGACCGTTCCCCCGCCGCCACTCCCTCCCCCCCGAGCCGTTGGCGTCGCCAGCGCCGCCAAAGCTTCCGACGTCGAAGCTGACGGGAACGTCTCTGCTGCCCGCATCGCCACCACTGCCCCCACCCGCGCCGCTTACATCCGGAGTGTTGGTGCCGGCCTCGGGGCTGCCACCATCGGCCGCTGCCAGCGCGGTCAGGTTGACGGTCGCGTAGGCGATACCTCCCACGACGATGGTCGTGTCGCCTGTGCCCGTAGCCACCGGGGTCGAGCTCGAATCAAGACCGAGAATCTCGATATGGAGTTCTCCAGTTCGCTTGTGCGGGAGGGTCAGCGCGAACCTCGCATTGCTGAAATCGATCGGCTTGCCTGGGTTGGCTTGCGGGAACATCTGTTGAACAGAAACGCCGGGTCCGGTTTGGCAAGATAGGCGGCTTTGTACACCTCAAGCGCCTTGGCGTACTCGCGAACATCATAGAGCCGGGTGGCTGTCTCGTAATGAGCCTTGGCCGCAGCCTTTTCGCCCTCGGCGGCATGTCCAGGCACCGCGCGCGCTCCGCACAGCGCGACGAATATCGCGGCGGCCATCTGAAGTTTCCAGTGCCGCTTCCGTTCAACACGTCGGGGCTCGAACATAGCGGCATTGGTCCGCGGCCTTGAAACCGAGATCATGCAGATGCTGGGCGAGGTCACGGGGTCGAGGTAAATCTTCCTGTTTTCCTGGCTTCCTGACCTGAAAACACCTCGCCCCGCGCAGCGGAGCGTAGCGGGGAGAGGTCGCCGAGCGCAGCGAGGCGGGTGAGGGGCTGCCACGTTTCACCTCTGAAGGATCCGGGCCACCGGCCCGGCGGCGGCACTTAGAGGTTATCGGTGAGGGCGATGAAGCCCGACCTCGCTGCCGCGGTACCAGATCGGCACGGCTTGCTGCCGCACAAAGCGAATGCCCCGCGCCGCAAGCTCGAGGGCGAGGGCGTTCTCGTAAACCGCTCGAGCCCCATCTGTTCTGTCGTTCTCCTTCTTCCTGCTTTCCTGCCTTCCTTAGGCCATGCACCAGAATTAACTCGTCAACTTCGCCAAAGTGTGACTATATTGCCGGGTGCTTCGCAACGAGGGACTGGAGGCCGCAGTCGTAAGCAAGTATTCGGCAATCGCGGCTGTGCTTGACGAGCGAGCGCGTCGGCTTTGGGCAGCCGCCGAGTCGCGTGCGATCGGATATGGTGGGGATGCACTTGTGTCCGCGGCGACTGGCCTGGCACGAGACACGGTTCGTCGCGGTCGATTGGAGATCGAGGAGGGAGTCTCCGCTACAGGCCGAGTTCGTCGCGTTGGAGCCGGGCGGCCAAGCTTCAAGAAGACGCAACAAGGTCTGGAAGTGGCGCTGGAGAGACTGGTGGACCCGCTCACACGCGGCGATCCCATGTCGCCACTGCGATGGACGTGCAAGAGCCGAGCGAAGCTGGCTGCGGCGCTCTCGGCGGATGGCTGGACGGTGAGTTCTACGACCGTGGGGCGGCTTCTGCACGGCCTTGGCTATCGCCTGCAGGCCGTGCAGAAGAGCCGTGAAGGAACCTCGCATCCGGACCGCAACGAGCAGTTTGAGTACATCAACGCGACCGCAGAGAGGTATCTGCGACGCAAACAGCCTGTCGTATCGGTCGACACCAAGAAGAAGGAACTCGTCGGTGATTTCAAGAATGGCGGACGGGAATGGCAACCGAAGGGCACGCCGGACAAGGTGCTGGTACACGATTTCCCTGGCGACTCGGTGGGCAAGGCCATTCCGTATGGCGTCTACGACATGGCTCGCAACGAGGCGTGGGTCAGTGTCGGCCGAGATCACGACACACCCAAGTTCGCGGTCGCTTCGATTCGGCAGTGGTGGAAAACGATGGGTCAGCAGGCGTACCCCGAGGCCAAGAACCTGTTCATCACTGCCGACGCAGGAGGAAGCAACGGGTATCGGGCACGCGCCTGGAAGGTCGAATTGCAGAAGTTCGCAGACGACAGCGGATTGCGGATCCGAGTCAGCCACTTTCCCCCTGGTACGAGCAAGTGGAACAAGATCGAGCATCGGCTCTTCTGCCACATCACGCAGAACTGGCGTGGCAAGCCATTGCGCACCTTCGAAACGATCGTGGATTTGATCGGCAATACGCGAACGGAAGCAGGCTTGCGGGTCAAGGCCAAGCTCGACCTGCGCAAGTACAGTACTGGCGTGGAAGTTTCAGAGACTGAGATGCACAGGCTCTCATTGCGACCGCACACGTTCCATGGCGAGTGGAACTACGAGCTGCAACCCCGCGAGTTGACTAGGTAATTAGGATCAAAGGCCTTAGCGGTTATCGGTCCCGGGCCTTGGGGGTTGCGTGGGCTGCCGGTAGGCACCATAAACGTCGGCACTTGTGGACATGTGCCTACGTTTGTGGCTACCGCCTTGAGCGCGGATAAAACCATTTGCACTTGTATGCAAGTAATGTAGATATTATCCCGTCATGAAGAAGGATCCGCGCGAGGCAAGGGTTCGCGCCGCGTTCCGCAAGGCCGGGGGAGTCCTTCGCACCACCCAGGCACTGCGCGCGGACGTACACCCGCGCGATCTATACGCCCTGCGCGACGCTGGCGTTCTAGAGCAGGTCAGCCGCGGCGTCTTCCGCCTGTCCGATCTCGGGCCCTTCGCCGACCCCGACCTCGCGACCGTCGCTCTGCGCATTCCCAAGGCCGTGATCGCCCTGGTTTCGGCGCTCCATTTTCACGGCCTGACCACGGAGATCCCTCACGAGGTGAGCATCGCCTTGCCTCAGGGAACAGCCCGTCCGAAGCTCGACTGGCCCCCGTTGCGGGTGTACCGCTTCTCGGGGGCGATGTTCACCTTCGGCATAGAGAGCCACCAGCGCGACGGCATCGGTCTGCGCGTGTACGGGGCAGCGAAGACCGTGGCCGACTGCTTCAGGTTTCGCAATCGCCTGGGCATCGAGGTCGCTATCGAGGCACTGCGCACGGGCATCGGAGAGCGCAAGATCACGCCGGCCGAGCTGCTGCGCGCGGCCCGCACCTGCCGCGTGGAGCGAATCGTGCGGCCCTACCTGGAGGCAATCCAGTAAGCCCGCCACAGGCGCGCGGCCTCGTCCACTCGGTGCAAACGCGCCTCAAGAACCAGGCGCAAGAAAGCGGGCGCCCATTCGCCGAGCTCCTGGAGCTGTACGCTATCGAGCGCTTCCTTCACCGGTTGGGACGATCGCCACACCGCGATCAATTCGTTCTGAAGGGCGCGCTCCTGCTTCGCCATTGGCTCGGCGCGAACACTCGGCCCACGCGCGACATCGACCTCCTTGGGCCGGTCGACCTTGGCGCGGATGGCGGCGTATCGGGGACAGGCGGCAGCTCCCCGGGGCCTGCATGGTGAGATGTCGTTACCCTATCGTTCGAATGCCATCAGGCTTGACTTGGTGCCGCGCGCGGTGTTCCGAACGCCGAGAACAGCTCAAGGCCCGCGAAGCTGAGCTTGCCTCAACAGCCCATGTCCGCTCCATGTGCCAACTCAGTTCGTCACTTTTTTCCCTATGGCTCGTCGCGGCCCCAGAACGCTTACGGGCGACGCCGTCTCTGCCGATCTGCCCAGACCAGTGCACACAGGCCAAGGAGAAGAAATACAGCGTTGTGGCCCGCTGTCCTTCCTGCGCCGACTGTGCAGCTACAGCCGCTGCTCTTGTCGGTTGTGCCCGCCGTTCCGCCATGGCCGGCACTGCCGCCAAAAGATCCAGCCGCGCCGCCCACCGCTGCACCCGAGCCGCCATCGCTGTGCCCCGAGGATCCACCCGACGCTCGCGCGCCGCCTGTAGCCGACGGCGGGGCGCTCGATCCACCTTCACCGCGACCAGAGGTACCGGCGTTGCCACCTGTAGCAATGCTGGTGGCTCCCCCAGTTCCCGTGGCTCCCCCAGTGCTCGTGCCGGAAGATGTTGTTCCGCCCGTGCCGCTGGCTCCGCCCCCAGGCGATGATGCGGCGGTGGCCCCACCTTCACCGCGACCAAAAGTTCCGGCATTGCCGCCCGTCGCAATGCTGGTGGCTCCGCCCGTGCCGCTGGCTCCCCCAGTGCTCGATCCAGACGATGCCGTGCCGCCGCTTCCGCCATTCCCGCCCCTGCCGCCGCTGCCAGAGCCCACGTCGAGGCCGCCATCTGCCCCACCACTGCCGACCACGCTGCCGGGGGGGCCTCCGGAATCGTAGGACAGGCCATCGACCGGAACGACGATGACTTTGCTGCCGTTGCCGGAATTGGCCGTGTCCTGCTCTTTGGGCACGTTGATCGCCGCGAAGGTCATGGCCACCGCGTGACCGTTCTCGGTGTAGACGCTGGGGCGTTCGAGCAACGCCCAATGGTTGATGGTGCCATCCGTGTAGCGCACCATGTTCGAGGTCGGATCGTAGCCGTAGCCATCCTCCGCCTTCCAATTGATGCCATCAGTAGAGCTGTAGAAGTACGCCTTTTTCGCAGACCAGCAGTTGTAAAAGACGTGGTACTGGTTGCCCGAATAGAACAGGTAGGGGTCTTCCATATTGTTCACGCATGAGGGGTCGATGTGTCCGGGAACCGTATCCGTGAATTTGCCCGACATCTGGGCCTTGTAAGGACCGAGCACATTGTCGGCGAGGCCGATGAGGCCGTTGATGCACTCGTACCCCTGCCCGTCGGGGCGCAAGATGGTGCGAAAGTTGTCACCGCTAGAGTAGCCGCCGGTGTGTCCGTTCAGATCGAGCTTGAGGTCCCCCAGGTACGCCCACGGTCCGTCCAAAGAGTCGGCGCCATAGACACGCCCAGATCCTGCCACCGATCCACTGCAGGTAATGGCGAACTTCTTCCCGCTCGTGTCACCGGCCTTCAGTTTGAGGGGGTTCACGTTGTGGCACATGCCACCGTTGTCCGTAAAGCACTGTCCCTTGTCCGTATACGGTCCATAAAGGTAGGTGCTCGTGGCATGGACACAATGCGAATCGGACATCCAACCGTTATGGCCAAACGACTGGCTCCAGCGAGACGCGAACATATGGTAAGTGCCAGTCTGTTCGTCTTTGATGATGCCGCCGTCCCAGTAATTGTAGCTCTTCATGGTCTTGTCTTCCAACCCGTTCGACTGATCTCGAGGTCCGACTTGAGCGGCGCCCCAACAGGTCGAGGATAGGGAACCGATGATGGGCGTCGGTTGGAAGTAGTCCATCCACTGCTGCACGGCCGCGCGCACCGTCGATGCGAAACCGGCTATGAGAGCCGCCACAGCAACGGCCCCAAATACTAGCGAAACTATCGAATGTCGCTTCATCGCCGATGTCCTTTCTTGAGTCTTTGTCGCGCTGCCAGCGCGATGCCGAGGCCTAGAAGCAGAACCGGACCGCTGCTAAAGACTCCCGGTTCGTTGATGACACAGGAACAGCCGGAGGAGGCATTGCTCGAGGTCGATGTTCCTGCCCTTCCGCCGGAAGAAGAGCTTGTGGCCTTAGAAGCCCCACCGCTGCCAGACCCGCCCGTGCCATTGGTACCGCCTACACCAGGCAGTCCGCCAGAGCCACCGTTTCCAGAGGAACCGCCACTGCCAGCACCGCCACTTCCACTGCGACCGCTCGTCTCCGACGAACCGCCGCTCGTCCCGCCGCTGCCACCGGCGCCAGCACCACCGGCTGCGCTCCTGCCACCGCCACCACTCGAACCTGTTCGGCCACCGCCTGCCGCGACTCCCCCGGTCCCGGCATCGATGCCTTGCCCGCCGGCACCGCCTGCAGCACTTCCGCCGCCGCCGCCAGCACCACCGGCTGCGCTTGTGCCGCCGCCACCATCCGAACCTGTCTTTCCTCCGCTGCCCCCGCCCCCAGCATCAATCCCCTGGCCGCCGGCGCCGCCTGCAGCACTTCCGCCGCCGCCCCCAGCACCGCCGCTGCCTGGCGGCTCGCCGCCGTTGTCGGCATCGAAGCTGACGCCGTCGAAGGGGACGACGATGACTTTGCTCCCGGTCGAGCAGCAGTTGCTGCCCTGGTCTTTGTTCACGTCCGTCACGGCGAAAGTGAAGTGCGTGACGTGCCCATTTTCCATGACCACGTTGGGGCGCTCCATGTTGCCCCAGTGATTGACGGTGCCGTCCGTGTAGCGACAGAAGTCTGTCGACCGATCGACCGCGACGCCCGTGTCCTGCCAGTTGTTCACACCGTCAGGGGACATGATGTGATAGGCCTTGCGAGCATCCCAGTAGTTGTAGACGACGTGGTAGAAGCCTCCGCTGTACCAAAGAATGGGGTCCTCGGCCTTCCCGTTGTCCGTCCCCGGGTTTGGCATATAGACGCTGGGCGTGCGCACCTTGTAAGTTCCAAGGATGTTGTCACCATTCATGATGAAGCCCGACCCGGAGATGGCCCAGTATTGACTGTCTGGCCCGACCATGATCTGCAGATTGGAAGTAAGGTTGCTCGCATTGAAGCCATTGTTGTCCGTGGCAATCGAGCCTTTGTAGTTGAAGGGACCGTCCAAGGAGCTGGACGTGAAGATCCAACCAGGCACGATGGCGCTTTCGATGACGGCGTACGTGCCATCGATGAGTCTCACGCCCGTCGTGTTGTGACCCTTGCCGTTTTGGTAGCTATAGGTCAGACCAACCTCCTTGTAGGGACCGAGGACGTTGTCGCTAACCGCATGGACGGACACCGAGTCGGTCAGCCATGCAGCGATGCCCTTGCTGGCCTGCCACTTGCTGCAAAAGAGATGATATTTGCCATCGTCCGCCTTGAGGATCTTGCCGTCCCAGTAGCGCCAATTGGCGACGTCCTCAATGCCGTTGTCGGGATCCCGAGGGCCCGAGGTTCCGATGCCCCAGCCCGACGTCGTCATCGTTCCTCTGATGGGGATCGGTTGGAAATAGTCGATCATCGTCTTCGCTGTGGCTGGAGAGGCGAGGCCCACGAGTGGGAGCGCCGCGAGCGCCAGAGTCTTGAGATTGTTCATCACTGTTGTCCCTCAATTTGCGATAACCAGTTTTGCGGCCGATTCCGCTGACGCCAAACCGTGGAATCCAACGGGCTTGGCGAAGAGCCGCACGCCACCGCGAACATGATGGCGACTGGAAAGACCAGGCACTGATTAGGACGCAACTGCGTCATCTATCGGCTCCTTCGTTCAAGATCAGGGGCGCCGCCGCTACCAGAGGGGTGGAAGCTGAAAGAATCTCTGTGCGAAATCAACACGAGCATAATTCTCATCTCTTCTTCCTTGGGGTCACTGTGACCGCGCGACTGTCAATGTGCCCGCGCGATCCGCTTTTCGTTTTCAAAGCTCTCGCGCCGCGAACGCGTGGGTTCCGGCACCCAGCACGAACTTCAGTAGCCGGATGTTTCGCCCGCAAACGTTACCGACGTTGAAGGTTTCGACGTTCCGGCGCTGAACACGACCGTGTCATCGATCGTGACCTCGAGGTGCGCCGAGCCCTGAGTCGTGACGGCGTCGATCGGGACTCCGACGGTGGCTTGGGAGGCCGCTGGCACCACGACCTGCATGCTAAACGGCGGGCCAAGCTTGATGTCGGCGGAAATAGCGCCTTTCCTCGACGTCACGTTTGCCGCAACCTGCGTGAGATCCCCGAGCTGGGGCAGCACTTGGAATTCGTCGTAGCCCGGCTGGGTCGGCGCGATGCCCGCGACGTACTGGGACATCAGGGTCAGCGGCCCTCCCGCCCAAGCATGATTGATGGTTCCGCCACCCACGGTTCCGACGGCGGGATCGCCCGGAGTCCAGACCTCCCACAACGTCGAGTATTTGCTCTGAATCTCCGCGCTGTAACGCTTGCGCATACGCGCAAGGCCGTCCTTCGCATCGTTCATGACGAAGAAGGCTTCGAGCACGTATTTCTCCATATAGGGACCAGACTCGGTCACGCTCTTCAAGACGCTGAGAACCGCCGGCCATTGGTCGGCGCCAAGCAGCCCGGCCACGATGGCCAGCCCGTGGCCGCGATCGTCGGTGCCGCCCGTACGTCCCGGCGTGCGTAGCTCGGTCCCGTTCCAGAACTTCGCCACAAAGGCCGGCTTGAACTCCGCCATCCGACTTCGATAGCCGGTGGCATCGGAGGTTTGGCCAACGACGTCCGCCATGCGCGCGGCCCCGTCCAGCGCCATGTAGTACCAGATGTTCTCCAGGACCGTGCTGTCGATGTTGTTTCCCCAATCGGCCCAGGTTGCCCAACTTGGGTCGCTCCCGCGGTGTTGGACCAGACCGTCGCTGCTGCGCTGCCAAAGGCCGAGGTATTTTTTCACCGCGGGATAAGCAGCTTTTATCGCCGCGTCGTCCGCCGTGTGCAAGTAGTAGTTCCAGAACCCGGCACGACCGATGGAGGCGAGCATCTGTTGCGGCAGCTCTGAGCTCCAGTTGCCCGCCGGTACCGGTGAATAGAGCGTGCCGTCGGTGTTCTGCCATAGGGTGAGATCGATGATCGCTTTGCGCGTGAGAAGATCGGCGCGGCGATCGAGGGCGTAGAACGTCTGCCCGATCTCGATCACGGCGTCGCCCCACCACTGCGCCCGCTCCCGCGTCGGGCAATCCATATAGTTGTCGCGCATGTCGATGTAGAGGGTGCGCAGCGCCTTGGTCCACAGCGTGTTCAAATTGCTGTCGTTGCTGCGAAACGAGCCGCTGAAGTCGGTGTCGAACCCCGTCTCTCGATAGCGCAACGCCTGAATCTGGACGCCGCTCGGGATCGTGTACTGGACGGTATTTCCGCTCATCCAGCCGAGCGACTCGTACTCTTGCTCGCCGTCACGGGTCGTGTATTCGGCGCGCACGGACGGCCCTTCCCCGTTCGTATCGGTCTGAATCTTGATCACCGCGCCGGCGGATGCCGTCACCTTCAGATAGGGCGTGACCTGCGCGTTGTAAGGCAAGGTGGCGTTGATTACACCGCCCGAGCCGGCGGTCGGAAGCTGCGCGGAGTTGACGTAGTCCTTGAGGCCGGAATCACGCCACTGCGGGATCGGCCGCTTCCACAGGTGTGTCCACGGCGCGGCGGGCGGCTTGCCCTTGACGGTTGCGGTCGTCCAGGCGCTGTCGTCGTAACCGGGCAGCGTCCAGCCGGTGAGGTCGCGGCGGGCGTCGAACTGCACGTTCCACTCGGGCAGGCGGAAATTGGGCCCTGGGTCGGTCTGGGCGAGGTAGCCCGCGTGGGCGCGAACGCGCCAGGTGGCATCGCTCACGATGGACGTGCCGTCGATGTTGGCTTGAAGCAAGAGGCCACCCTTGCCGCTGTTCTTGTGCGAGAAGCCGTCTTTGCCCCAGAACCATACGAGCACGGCAATCGTGTTGTCGCCGGCCGTGAGGAATGGTTTCAAGTCGATTTCGTCGTAGTAGGTGTCGCTGCGGTTCGGGCCCCGTTTGAGGCCTCCTTCGAAGACAGCGAGCTTTCCGTTGATCCACAGCCAATACTTCGAGTCGGCCGCGATGTCGGCGATCGCGCTGGCCGGCGCCGACGTCAGCGTCACGTGTTTCCGAAACGCGAGCCAGGAATTCGCCGGACCGTCGGCCGATTGCCAAATGAAGTTGGCGGTGAAGGAACTGTCTGGCGTCGCCGCGGGCCACGGAGGAAATGGATCTGCAGGAGCGCCGCCTTGACCTCCGCTGCCGCCCTGCTGTCCGCCCGCGCCAACTCCGCCGGCGCCTCCGCTTGCCACGCCGCCAGATCCCAATCCGCCGCTGCCGGCGTCCGCGCGTCCTCCGCTGCCGCCCTGCTGTCCGCCCGCGCCAACTCCGCCGGCGCCTCCGCTTGCCACGCCGCCAGATCCCGATCCACCGCTACCGGCGCCCGCACGTCCTCCGCTGCCCCCAGCGCCGCTGCCGGCGTCCGCGCGTCCTCCGCTGCCCCCGGCGCCACCGGTGGCGTTCGTAGTCGCACCGCCAGAGGGCGCGGTGCCGCCAGCACCTGCAGCGCCCGTCGTTCCACCTCTTGAACTAGTCGTTCCGCCAGCGCTAGCCCCGCCCGTAGCTGCGCCCGCGATGCCACCGCTCCCGTGCGCGCCGCCGTGATCCGTGCAGGCCGTTGTGCACAGCAGAAGTGTACCGACAAGAGGGCCGAGCTGTTTTTTCCCACCGCACATCATGGGCCTTTCTTCCTTCTTTCCATTCCGTTCGATGCGATCGGTATAGAGAGCATCAAGGTCCCCCAAAGGGCTCAAGAATCAATTGCCGCAGTGCCCAACCTTCGGCAGAGGACAGGAAGAAGGACGCTCAGTTCTCAAATAGGGTTCGAGTCGTCCAATAGTGCTCGAAGGAGAAGTTCTTTGATCCTCGGAGTGAGCGTCGATGAAGTGCATGATTGCCGATCGGCTCGTATCTGTCGACGCATCGCAGGGAAATCTGGCCGCTTGCTACGAGACTGCAAGGCGGCCACGAGAGCACAGTTTCCTGTCGGCAACGATGCTTGGCTCTAGCAGTCGTCGAAAGTCCTTGTTCAGTCGTTCAATGCCGTTGGTCGCCCGAATGGCTTTCCATAGAGCCTGCGGGAAACAGTAGAAGGTCAACAGCTCGTTACGGGCCTCGACGAGGCTTTTCGACGGCGTCAGAACAAGATTCTCTTATCTACTTCCCGATACCCGAGCTGGCGAGATACGATCATCCCATGCCTCGAAAGCGCCGACGAAGAGTAGACTGGGTCCTGATCGAGGGGGCCGATGCCGCACGTGCGCATTTGGATTCGCCTTCGGATGAGGCGACCGGACTTGCGCATATCCCCTCGGCGCTTCTTTCAGATTCCTCTGCCCAAGCTATCGATACGGTGTTGCGCAACACGGTCGAGTTTGCTCGGAGGTCGATTGGGCTCGAGCGTGTCGCCATCTACCTCGTCGCTCCCGGCGGCCGGTCGATGGTGGGAGCTTGGGGAACCGACATGGCCGGGCGAACCACCGACGAGCACGAGTTGATGTACGATATGAATGATCTGGTGCGGAAGTTCTTCGCACGGTCCGCACGCGGGTATCCTTGGTCGGTCTACCAGGACTGTCCGCTCGTCACGCACGAAGGGGGAAAGTCGCGTACGGTCGGGCGGGGCTGGAACGCCTATACGATCATTCAAGGCAGCGGCTCGCCGCTCGGAATCATGTTCAATGACACCGCGATTTCCAGAGCATCGTTCGATGAGGGTAAACAGGCCCAAGCGGCGCTGCTCTGTGCGCTGCTCGGCCACGCGCTCGCGCCTTGCCTGGCTCACTTCTTCGACCCAGATACCAGCGAGCGGAAGCCACAACATCCGCTGGTGCGCAACGCCGCTCATCTGCTGGTGAGCGACCCATCCTTGAGCTTTGCGGAGCTGGCCAAACAGCTCAGGGTGAGCAAGAGCCACCTGACCCGAACCTTCCGGCGGTTCGCAGACACGTCGATCGTGGACTACCGTAACGAATTACGATTGGCGGAGTTCCTGAACCAAATCAACACGAGGCCGGTGCTGGAAGCGGCGCTTGGCGCCGGGTTCGGAAGCTACGCTCAGTTCCACCGCGTGTTTCGCGCACGATTCGGCAAGACCCCGCGCGAGTACCTGTTTGAACACAGAATCTCGGCACCATTCGAGGGTGCTGCAACTCCACGTTGACGCGGGAGTGGCGAGCGCACACAAAAGTGCTGAATGTCTGCACGCACAGCTCGGCTATGGTGGTGTCGCCTGGCCGTCACTGTTGTCGCCCCAGCAGACGACGGTGCCGTGCAGGCAGGTAGCGTATGCCGCCTACGCTTCGCCGCCCGGCCGGATTCGCGACGTGAGGTTCTCGGCGGGCACCACGCGGTCCCAGCCGAGGAAGGTCCGGCAATGGCGGCGCGTTCTCCTAGAGACCTGCCAACAACCCGCGCCGGCCTTTGGACCGTAATCGGTATGAACGGCCTCCGGGAGTGACGAACGGGGTAGCGGCAGGGTGCCCGAGGAGTCCAGAGGCGTCACCCAGGGGTGGAACGAGGGCGAATTCCTAGGTAGCTGGTGTCGAACGCCATTTTCTGAAAAGTCGTCCTCGTAAGTGATCGGAATTGATCAGGTTTTTCTGGCACGAATCCTGCCGAAAACGAAAAACACCAGCCACCTAGAGCGCCGAACGGTTTGAGGGACCGAGTGAAATTGCGCAGTTGCGAGCGGCCCGAGGTCGCCTACGCTTGGCCCGCGTCGGGCGGCACGCCATAGCGGCGGCGCAGGACGCGGCTTTGCCAGAACGGTGGGGCGTGGGCAGGGGCCATGGTGAGATCTTCCGTGGGCAGAGGTAGTATCATCGAGAAGCCGGACGCGTGCGGCGGGCCCGCAGGTGAACGGCAGGGCGTTCGACGGACAGGAACCGAACATGAGTATAACGATTCGCGCAGCAGTTCTCGGAGACGAGCAGCGTCTGGCCGAGGCACAATCGCTGTTTTGGAAATTCGGTTTCGACCCCAAGTTTCTGCGGTGGGGGCGGAAGAGTGAAATCCGTTAGCGAGCTGTCGGCAAAGAAGTCGCTGAAGCCGACGGTCGGCCGCAGACGGCCGCCCCATGGACCCACGCTGCTGCTCGCGGCGCTCGCTGTGCTCTGCGGTTGCGGCGGTTCCAACCCGACGTCCACGACGGACGGCGGCCTTGTCACCGCTTCCGGCGGCGTGGGGGTGTCCAGCTCCGGTGGAAGTGGCGGTATGGGTGGCGCCGGGACGGGAGGCGGCGCTGGCGGCGCTGCTGGGGGGGCTGGAACCTCGACCGGCGGTACTTCGGCGGTGTCGCAGACTTGCACGAATCCTACGCACGTCTTGCCGATGAATGCGTCCAACCCCCAGGACGGCATCACGCTGAGCGGTTATTACGTGGATACGGACACCTGGAACGCAGCCGGCTACCAGGTGTCGCAGACCATGTACGTCTGCGACTACAACAACTGGTACGTGATCGCCTCGATGAACAACGACAGCGGCGACGGGGCCGTCAAAACCTACCCCAACGTTCACAAGGACTTCAACAACGCGCCCGCGATCAGCTCGTTTACCACCCTTTCGAGCAGCTTTGCGCACACCGCGCCGCACGTCGGAATCTACGAGCTCGCCTACGATATTTGGCTCAACGGCGTGGCCAGCAGCGGCTCCACCGAGGTGATGATCTGGACGGACAATTACCACCAGGTGCCCTCGGGTTCGCGCCAAGACACCGTCACCTTTGACGGGCAAACGTACGACGTCTACAAGAGTGGCAGCTACATCGCCTTCGTCGACACCACGAACGTGACCTCGGGCACCGTGAATCTGCTGTCGTTCTTCGATTACATCATCGGCAAGGGCTGGATCCCCGCCAGCTCCACGCTCGGAGCCATCGACTACGGGGTCGAGTTGGTGTCGACCGGCGGCGCGGACGCCACGTTCGCGGTCACCAACTTTTCGGTGACGGCTGGCTGACAGGGCTACGTCAGGCCATCCGCTATTCTCGCAGGAGGGGCTCCACCTCGACCATCCGCTTCTCGAGGTCGCGAAGGATGGTTACCGTCGTGGGGCCGCCGGCGCGCTCGGCGGTCAGCAGGCGGTGAAGATCGTCGATGCTGGCCACGGGACGGTCGCCGAAGGCAACGATCAGGTCGCCATCGTGCAGGCCGGCGTACGCGGCGGGACTTTGGGGTTCTACCGACACGACGAGAATGCCGCTCTCGCTGGCCAGTCCGTGAAAACGAACCACGCGGCGATGCAGGGGCACGTTTTGACCGGCGATGCCGAGGTGGGATCGACGGATGCGGCCATCGTGAATCAGCTTGCTCATGACGAACCCGGCCGTGTTCGCCGCGATGGCGAAACAGATGCCTTGGGCGGGCAGGATCACCGCCGTGTTCACGCCGATGACACGCCCTTGCGAATCGACGAGGGGACCTCCCGAGTTGCCCGGATTCAAGGCGGCATCGGTTTGAATGACGTCGTCGATGAGGCGTCCGGTCTTCGTACGCAAGGAGCGGCCGAGCGCGCTGACCACTCCCGCGGTCACCGTGCAGTCGAATCCATAGGGATTGCCGACCGCGATGGCCAATTGACCCACGCGCAATGCCGACGAATCGGCAAAGGCGAGCGCGATCAGTTTTGGCGCGTCGATGCGCAAGAGCGCGATGTCGGTGTGGGGATCGTCGCCCACCAACTGGGCCGGCAGGCGCTGCCCGTCTTGAAGGGTGACCTGGATACGCTTCTCGCCACTGACGACGTGGCTGTTGGTGAGCAAGTAACCGTCGGGGGTGGTCACGAAACCCGAACCGCTGCCCGAAGCCTCGATTCGTACCACCGACGGGCTGACCAGCTCGGCCACGCTGGTGACCGTTCGTGAGTAGGCGTCTAGCAAGTCGCGCGCCTCGCGGTCCTCGCGATCGTTGCTTGTTGCAGTCGTCATGGACATGGCAACCTCCCTCGTGGGGAGGGCTTGGCGGCCCTTCCCACGAAACTGCGGCGTTTGCCTGCCGCCTACAGGGTGATGACCCCGGTTCGGATTAGATAGGCGAAACGCTCGCGCTGATCGTTCCTCAGCAGGGCGTGGATGCGGGCGAGCGCCTTGGTGACCGCGCCACGCAGCCTCTCCGCGGAGGCGACGCGCAAGTCCGCGGCCTCCTTGACCCGGACCTCGTCGAAGGTCTCGCCCCCCACCGCATCGGCGAAGGCCGATAACGTGCGTCGACGATCCACTTCGGCCTGGGCCCGCTCGGTCTTGATCTCGTCCAGAATCCTCGCCAACTCGGCGACTTGACGGTCGTCGAGCTCCAGCTTGTAGGCGAAGAAGCGCAGCGGTCGACGCACGCCGAATCCCCCGAACCCGTCGCCATCGCCACCCCCGCCGAAGCCGTCGCCGCCCCCCGACCAATCATGACCTCGGTGGCCGCCCGGGCTGCAGCTCCACGCCGAAGCACTGCCACAATGTCCACGGTGCGCTCGCCACCACGAAACGATTCCAGTTTGCATCTTCTCTTCTCCTTTCGCCGAGGCCTTCAGCTCCCGGCGGGGTCTTCGTGTCCGTGGGCACCATGCCTCACGGATTGGTCCGTTCAATGTAAGCGCGAAATTTCAATCGTCAACCCCAGCGGTTGCTGAAGAGGATCGAGCGCTCTAGCACAGGCGCAGTTGGCGCTCGGCCGGTTTGCCGTCGAGAAGAAGGTAGGGCGATGCGATCTTCCACGAGGCGCCGGCGGCGCGCAGTGCCTCCACGTCACGCAGGCGGTGCGCGCGGCGCATGGCGAGCAAGCGCATGGCGGATTCGGGGCCCGATCCCCGGCACGCGCACAAGCTCGTCGAGCCCGGCCCGGTTGATCTCGACCGGAAAGCGCTCGGGGTGGCGGCGCGCCCACAGGGTCTTGGGATCGGTGTCGAGCGGCAGCGCCCCGGCCTCGTCGAAATGGATTTCGTCGACCGAGAAGCCGTAGCTGCGCAGGAGAAAATCGACTTGGTAAAGGCGATGCTCGCGCAGGAAGGGCACGGGTGGGCGCTCGGCCACCGGCGTTCCCGGGATCGGTTGCAGGGCCGAGTAGTAGACGCGCGCCATTTTGAGCTCGCGATAGCTCCAGGCGGCCGCGGCCACCACCTCGCGATCCTGCTCGTCGGCCGCGCCCACCACCAGCTGGGTGGTCTGGCCAGCGCGCGCGAACTCCCCGCGTGCGATGGCACGCGCCACCTGACGCATGGGTGCGAGAATCTGGTCCTCGAACTTCTTGCCCGGCGCGATGCGCGCCAGATGGGCCGCACTGGGCGCCTCCATGTTCACCGACACGCGCGTGGCCAGCGCCATCGCGCGCTCGACCTGATCCGGACGGCTGCCAGGGATCACCTTCAAATGGATGTAGCCGCGAAAGCCGTGGCGCGCGCGCAAGAGCTCGGCCGTGCCCAGCATGCGGTCCATGGTCGCGACCGCGCCGCCCCGGATGGCCGACGAGAGAAACAGCCCGTCGACGCGCCGGCTGCGATGAAGCTCGACGAAGGCGCCGGCCAGTTGCTCGGGCTCGATGATGGCGCCCGGTCCCTGCCCGCCACAGCGCTCGACACAGTAGACACACGAGCGCTCGCAGCCGGAGGCCTGCAGGACCTTGAGCATCGGCACGCGCCGGCCGGACGGCAGCGCCGCCGGGTAGATCCACAGACCGTCCGCGCCTCGCTGGCGATGCTGGCTGGGGCCGCAGGCGCAGGACATGTCGTGGCGAGCCGCCTGCGTGAGCGCCGCGAGCGAGGTCTCGACCGAGGGAGCGACCCTGACCAATGCCACACGGCCACTATACTGAACATCCGCCCAGGTATCAAGCCGTGTCCTGGATTTGTCGTGTCGTGGTTCGACCGGCCAAGGATCTGGGGCGGCGATGGGAACGTAGGGGCACGGCTGAGCCGCCCGGGACGACATGCGACTCTGCTATACGAAGGAGCAAAGCTCATGCGTTTTCGCCTTGGCGGTCTGTCACGTGCCTCCACCACCTTCGGTGCCGCGATGGCGCTGCTCTCCTGCGGCGGCGGCGCCACGCCCGGCACGACGCCCCCAAAGGGGGATGCAGGCGGAGCGAGCGACGGCCCGGGCGGCAACCTCACCCACTACGACACCTCGGACCTGCCGGCTATCCAGCCGGGCCAATACGATCCCCGCGCCTTCGGCCAAGCCGATCTGTCGAAGCTCGATCTTCCCCGCCTTCAGCCAGGTGGTCACCGACGGACAGGGACGCACAGGTGCTCACCCTGGCCCCCGACCTGCTGCCGCGCGCCTGGGCGCGCTGGGATACCTGGGGGCTGAAGCCGGGCGACTACGACTTCGCGTTTGCGCGCGCTTGCGTTGAGCAGGGCACCTTGTTCATGGGTGGCACCACGGCCTCGGTGCTCTTCCAAGACGAGGTCGGCGCCGCGGACTTCTCCGATCAGGTCAGTCGCGATGCCTCGGGCCAGCCGGTCCCGCACGGCGAGATCGTGGCGAATGCGTACCGGGCCACCCTGGCCAATCCCGCCTACCAGCAGCGATTGGTGGACATCGGCAAGCTCCAGGTCGACGGCGGCGTGGACGGCCTGCACTACGACGAAATTCTCGGCGGCTACACCGGCGCCAACTGGGTGGGCGGCAACGAGGGCTTCGACGACTACCACGTGGCGGACTTCGGCGCCTATCTGTGCGCAAAATACGCGGGCTCCTCGTCGGCGCTGGCCGCGCTCGGTGTCACGACCGACGACCACCTCGACTGCACGGGGCAAAGTGGCGGGCGTGGCTTCGACTACCGCGGATACCTGGCCCGGCACGGCGCCCAGTCGAGCCCGCTGAGCAGCGCGCACAACCCGCTGGCCGCCGACTGGGGCACCAGCGTGAACAATCGCCCGAACCCGTCGAGCGGGACGTTCCTCGAAACCTACCCCGCCCTGGTGTATTGGCAGCGCATCGTGGTGGCCCTGCGCACCTATGCACGCCAGACCTACGGTCGCGAGATCCTCATCAGCGCCAACGGCACCTTCCCGTTCGTCGACTTCCAGACCATCGGTCTGTACGACGGAAACCGGGACGGGCCGGGCAACACGGAGGTGAATTGGGTGCCGCGCCAGGGGGCCGACCTCGATGGCACGCGCTCGTTCAAGACCGCGATCGAGGGCTTCAAGGCGCGCTCCAAGCAGATCGTCGAGGCGGTGGGCGGCCACGAGGTGCCCATCGTGCTCTTCCTCGATTGGCCAACCTCCTCCATGGATCGGTACTACGGGCTCACGCCGCAGGGCCGGCAGGACTACTTCCGGCTGTACGGCGCGGAGGTCTGGGCGCTCGGCATGCTGTTCGCGCCGCCCTTGGCCACCACCACCGACAGCAACACCGCCACCGCGCTCGGCATGATGGGCTTCTTCCAGCAGCTCGAAACCTACTATCGCAGCCACGCGGCGATCTACCTGGGGGCGCAAGAGCTGGCCGATGTCGCCACGGTCTCGGCGTCCAACCTGACCACCGTGCTCGCCAGCCTTCCCGACGGCGGCACCGTGCTTCACCTCATCAACCACAACTATGCGGCCGGCGTCGTCACCCAGCCGGGCGTCACCGCGAGCTTCCCCGTCGCAAGCCAGCCCTCCTCGGTGACCCTGGCCTCACCGGACTTCGCGGCCGACAAGACCGTCCCCCCTCGCCTACAACGCGGGCACGGTGACGGTGAACGTCGGGGACCTCGGCGCCTACGTGGCCGTGGTGGTCCGCTGAGATGGAATTCTTCGGTAGGTACCTCGACGTGACACCCTATTCGCGCCTCGTCTGGACGAACGAGGAAGGTGAGGACGGTGGGGCCGTGACCACGGTGACCTTCGAGGAAAAGGCCGGCAAGACCCTGCTGGTCATGCATGACCGCTATCCCACGAAGGAAGCTCTCGACGGTGCACTCGTCGGGATGGAGGGTGGAATGCCCGAGATGCTCGATCAGCTGGACAAGTTTGTCGTCACCCTGGGCGCCAGTTTGGAACTGTCCTGAAGTCGTCGCTCTCGCTGTCGGCCGCCTGGCTTACATGCTGTCGGGGCTACCGAGCAGGTCCGCAGTAGACCGTCCGCTGCAAGCGATTGTTAGGCCGCCCTCACTGGCGCACATAGCGCAAGTGTGTGGCAGCCGGACCATCAAGAACCTTGTCGATGCGAAACCGCGGCCCAGGCTCGCGTAGGTTGTCGAAGAGACGCCGCCCACCGCCGAACAGCACGGGTGCCAAGGCGATTTCCAGCTCGTCAACGACACCCAGGTTCAGGTACTGCTGGATCACATCGGCTCCACCCGCGATACGAACATCACGACTGCCTGCGGATTCCCGAGCCAGCGCAAGGGCACGCTCCGGCCCGTCATTGATGAAGCAGAACGTCGTCCCACCCGGGCGCGCCCAGGGTTCGCGCTTCGCGTGGGTAAGAACGTATACCGGTGTGTGAAACGGAGCCTCCTCTGGCCAGGCGCGCTCGCCCTGGGCGAACATTCGCTTGCCCATCACGTTGGCACCGATGCGCTCCGTGGTGCTGCGAAGCAGGTCATTGACCGGGCCGGTCTCTCCCCCTGGGTCAAGCTTGAGGTTCTGGCGGAAGTACTGTTGGTTGATGATCCAGGCCATCAGCGCACCCCACTTGGCACCCCAGTTCTTGTACTCAGGCTTGTCCCAATTCTCCATGGTCATTCCTTCCGGTGCCATGTAGCCATCGAGGCTAAGCCCAATGTTGACGAAAACTTTGCTCATGATTCTCCTCTGCTTTTGAGCATAGGTGAAAGACTCCCCTTTTGCCTCACCCGCAAAATACGCTGATCGGTCAGCTACGCCGCAGCGCGCCCTTCCAGGCTGATGTAGACCTTGCCCAGCATTGCGTATCGTACCGACCACCAGATCCTGCGCGCCGAAGCGAATCGGGGGCATTTCACGGATGGCGCGTCCGTCGAATGACCATCCGTGAAGCGTTTCGACGGCACGGTGCATGCTTTGTCGAGACGGGCTTTGAATGGCACAACAGATCAGCCAACAACCTGGCCATCCGGGGTGTGCTCGATCGCTCGTCTGCACGGCGCCACATCGTCACCTCGACCGTAGAGCATCCCGCCACCGCGCGACCGTGCGAGTTGATCGAGCGTCAGGGCGTCGAAGTGACTCGTCTTCCCGTCGTGCCGATGCACAGCCCATGGATTACATTTCTTGAAAGAGCGTGTCCGAAAACGCCGGTTCCGATTGTCATGGTACAGAATCGGCCCCCTATCGGGGTCGAATCACAAGGGAGAACACCATGGAAGACTTCATGTTGATCGTGCGGGCCTATGACTACACAAACGTGACCCCGGAGGAGATGCAGAAGCGGATGGAAGCCTACCGCCCGTGGATGGAGAAGATGACCGCCAGCGGCCGATACAAGGGCGGAGCGCCCCTCGAGCCGGGGACTGGGCGGTTGGTCAAGAACAAGAACACCGTTCTCACCGATGGTCCGTTTCTGGAATCGAAGGAAATCATTGGCGGGTACGTCATCGTCCAGGCCGAGGGGTTCGATGAAGCCGTGCGCTTCGCAAAAGAATGCCCGCTCATCAACCACTGCGAGCTGGAGGTGCGCAAATTGGGGAAGATGTGATCGGGGAAGTTCCCGCGAAGTCCGAGCGGCCCGCGACCGTTTGGATGGAGCACTTCTTTCGGCACGAAGCAGGGAGGATCACCTCCCTGCTGACCCGGATGTTCGGCTCGCGCCATTTGCCGCTGGCCGAGGACATGGTGCAGGAGACCTTGATAGCGGCGTGGAGCCAGTGGAGCTTCGGCGAGATTCCCGACAATCCCAGCGCTTGGATCCTGACGGTGGCCAAGCGCAAGGTGCTCAACTACCTCCATCGCGAGAGCGTTCTTGGTCGTATTGCACCCGCAAGGGATGCGCCGACGTTCACGGAAATGGATCTAGATGAGGCCTTCCAGGAGTCCGAGGTGGGCGATGCCGTGCTCCGTGTGATGTTCGCGTGTTGCCATCCCGATCTTCCGGCGGAATCCCGGATTGCCATGACCCTGAACATTCTGTGTGGCTTCGGCGCGCGGGAGATCGCGGGTGCACTCCTGGCGCGGGAAGAAACGATCCAAAAGCGCCTGTTTCGCGCCAAGCGGGAATTCCGCGAGCGGAATCTTCCCCTCGATATTCCCGGGTCACCTCAGCTGGAGGAGCGCCTGAAGAGCGTCTATCTGTGCATCTACCTGCTCTTCAACGAGGGCTACAACTCGTCCCATTCGGATACGCTCATCCGCAAGGATCTCTGCTCCGAGGCCATGCGTCTGTGTGGACTCGTCATCGGGCGATTTCCCGAGGAAACTGCGGCCCGTGCGCTGATGGCGCTGATGTGCCTGCACGCTGCCCGCTTCGACAGTCGCATGGACAACCACGGGGCACTGATCATCTTTGCCCGGCAAGATCGCAACCGCTGGCACGGCGAATTGATCCGCCGTGGCCTGGAACACCTGGACGCGGCCGCGTGTGGGGACACGCTGACGGAATACCACCTGGAGGCTTCCATCGCGGCCGAGCACTGCACGGCCGCGAATTTCGAGTCGACGAATTGGGAGGCACTGGACCGCTTCTACTCCGTGCTTGGCAGAATGAAGAACAATCCCGTGATCGATCTGAACCGAGCCATCATTCTTTCCTACACACGCGGCCCCGAGCACGCGGTGGCTTTCCTCGACGAACTTCGCGAGCATCCTCGGCTGCGTGACTACTATCTACTGTACGCGACCCTGGGGGAGTTGCATTCCCGGTTGGGCAACTTGACCGAGGCGCGGCGCCATTTCTCGCGGTCTCGCGAATTGACCTCGTCCCCGGCCGAGCTGCGATTTCTGGAAGACCGACTCGCCGAATTTCCAGAACAGCCGTGACCATCGGCATGTGGTCATGCGCGGTACATGTCGCCGGCACAGGCGAAAGCGTTCACGGCGCTGATCAAGAAGAACGTGGCGAGGACCGCTTGAGGTTGTCATGGGCGGCGCAGCTTCATGACCCGCGCCGGCCGAAGCCGAGGCCGAAGACCTCGAGCCCGCGTTGTTGGCGCAGGCCCCGGCGCTATTGGACAAACCGCATGTTGTCGATCAGGTACTTCCCGTTGCTGTTGCTGGGCACATTCAACGCCAGGCTGATGGTTAGATCCGAGTAGGCAGTCTTGAGCTTGTCCACCAACGACGTCAGAATGGTGAAGGTCAACGTATTGAACTTGTTGAGTGGCAGCCCCGTCAATTCAACCTGGCCAACGTACTGGTTGTAGACCGCCTGCGAGGGGATCGAGAAATAGAGCTGCAAGGCGCCGTACCAATACGGATTGGGTTGCGGACTCGGCATGCGAAGATCCACGGCGAGTTTTGTCGTGACTCCTTGAAGGGTGCTGAGCCCAGGGCTGTTGATCATACTGTAGCCACCCCCCACGTGAGCCAACGAGTGTGCACCCTGGCTGGCGATATCGCTCGTGTCCAGAACGCCAGTGCTTGCCGACCAGCCCGTGTTCGACTCAAGAACCATGAACAGGGCGTCGGGATTCACGGTAATTGTAAGCGGCGGAGACCCGTTGCTCGCCCCCAGGTCATCGTAGACCGTCGTACTGAGGGTGTAGCTCCCGGCCAGAACCTTCGGCCAGATGATGCTGTAGGGTGCAGTGGTGTCCGCTCCGATGAGCACAGCGCCCTGGTAGAATTCCATCTTGGTGATGGTGCCATAGCTATCACTGGCCTCCGCCGTGATGGTGACGTCGGCCGGCTCCGTGAAGGTGGCTCCAGAAACCGGGGAAGTGATATTCGTCTGCGGCAGCGTCCAATCGCTGTAACGCTGGATGTAGGCGGTGCTTGCCCCTGAGGCAATACCACCCACGTTCAACAGACCCAACTTCCCCGAGTATGACGCGGCAAAAGGAGCAACAGTCGGGTTCCACAAGCCTCGCGTAATCTGCGTCCAGTCCTGGCTCCAATTGCCAGCCCAGATCTTGTGTTGCAGCTTTCCAGAAGCATCGACCGCTACGACGTCGATGCGGCTCGGGTCGTAAGAAGTCGCCGCCACAGAACGCAGGTTCAGAGCCGATCCAACGAGCGGCGTCCATTCGGACCAACCGGAGGTGGCCGCGGTACCGGTCGTGTACCAGACCCGCCCATCTCGTCCAACCACGAAAACATGGGTGACGATCGCGCTTGGTGACACCACTGCGGGCACCGTCCCGGGCATGACTCCCGGGGTGGGAGCCCCGAGGGAATACCAGACCTTCCAGCCGATGGATTGTTCGCGCTGCGCGATCCAGACCTGTTGGTCCGCCCGCATGCATACGACATCCAGAATCGATGGACTCGTGCCCGGCCGCGAATCGACCGCGGCGGGGCCGGTGCAGATGCCGCCGATATTGGTCGTGCCCAGGAATGCACCCTCGGTGTTCTTCAAGACCCAGACGCCGTCAGCTTGGGGGACAACAACCTCGGCGGTGGTTCCATCGGCCTCGACCGCGATTGCGGGCGGGTAGCCAGTGCCCCAACGGAGGGTCCAGCCCGGGGTGCTCCACTTGCCGCGAGAATCGCACGGCTCTGCATCGCAGAAGGAGACGTAGTACGTGTCACCGGACAAGAACGTCTGCACCGCGCCGGTGGGAGTGAGAGCCATTGCCAAGGCCTGCGTGTTGGGCGTCAACATGCGCGGGACGTCGAACAGAGTGTCATCTATCCAACCGTACATTGACTTGTAGCTCTTGTATCTATTGGGATCTGGATCATCCGGGAAAGACTCAACCAAATCATGCTGATTGTTGGGAACCATGGTCATTCCGGTAAGGTAGTAGACGCCATTTTCGTAAAAGTAGCCCGGCCCACCCGAGTCGCCACTTTCAGTCGATCCGCCTACCGATGAGGAGACACTGTAGGACCACTGACTGGAAATGTCGAAGATCGTGAAATCTTCCATCGCGAGTGTTTGCCGGACGCTACAGTGACCGCAGTGCCCCAGAATAGTGGTGGGCTTATGCAACAGGCTGTCCTTGTCACCGTACCAAATCTGCTGCGCTATGGAGTGTGGAACCGGATTTGCCTCGGACGAAATGGGAGCTTCAAGTTGCCACAGGTCCACCTGATCGCCAAGACCGGGATCGCCACCGGGATCGGCGGCTGGGTTTCTGTAGACGCGCAGTACGTTTGGTCCTACACACCTGTTACCGTCACTATTAGGGGTCGACTTGCATTGGGTATTGAGTCGATGGCAGTCCGCGTCAGATGTGCATTGCGGTTCGGTGTAGACATAGACGAAATCCGGTTGACCATCGCCTTTGTACGCCCATTCACAATGCATTGCACTCAAGACCCAAGAGTTTGTCAACAGTGTTCCTCTGCAGCCGTCCTTTGTTATGACAACATCGTCGGCAAATTGGCTGCCGGGAATGAGTGGTACGCCGTTCGTTAGCTTTACTCGTGGCTGGATCGAGGCCTCTTGGTTCGCAACGGGTGGACCTTCGACTGAGCTACATGCTGATAATAGACAGGTGGCGATCCAGAACTTCCCGAAGTTGAGTCTTTTGTGATCCGTATCCATTCTGTTGTTCTCCTGAGGTGAGGATGGGTTGCTCTTGGCCTCCTGGCGTGACTCATTGTCGTGAAGACGTTGATCGTGTCAAGGAGAAAATCCTGGCCCGGTCGGCAACGACTTCGTGTCGGCCTTTCCTCTGGATCCAGAGTCACCCGCACCGCGGCCTCGCACATCGATCTTGAAGCCGACGTCCAGGTCCGAGGCCTGCTTGCCGCCACGAATCCCCCAGTCGGATCTTCGGCGCGCCCCGGGTCAGGGTGAGGGTGAAGCCGACGAACCAGGCGTCACGGTCGTCGGTGGTGCCGCTCTTGTCCGTGGCCGGGCGTTGCACCTCGCTTCGTTCTGAAAAGCTAGACCTGAAAGCAGCGGCAGCAAGAATCCGGTTGGCAGCAAGGGGCTCTCGGGCATTCCGGCCCGCAAGCGTGCGTCGGCCGCCTTTGTGGCCAGAGGCACCAGGCTCGGGTCCGTGGGTATCCGCTGCGCGACCGGGCTCGTCGACTCGCCGACTAGCGCGGCAAAGGCGTCCAATTGCGCGGGCTCGAGCGCCGCACGAGTGTTTGTGCCGTCGGCTGCTGCAAGAAAGAGCGCGGCGGCCGAACCATGACCACCGGGCTCAAACTCAGGGAGGTCGCCTACCCCAGGCCTCTTCGCTGCCGCCTGATGGGCGAGCAACATCTTCGCGGAAGGAAAACGAAGAATCTATGCTCTAGAATCTATGCTCTTGCGATTGACACCGTGCTCGCTTTCGGCGATCCTCAGCGGCGGGAGGCAATGAGAGTCTCGCTCAAATCGAGTACGCTGGTCGTGGTCCTGGCGCTGCACGGCTGCAGTGGCGGGAGCAGCGGGAGCAAAGAGCCATCCGGCGAACCGAACCTCCGACGGTGTCAGACGACCTGCACTGCCCTTTGCGGAAGAGAGATTATCTGCTCGCCTTGCAGCGTGGACGACTGCGTGAACCTCTGCCTCGGCACCACCGACGGGCTTGAGCCCGTGTGCGCGGAATGCGTGGTCACGAATCCCGATTATTCGGGCTCTGCCGGCGCCGGTTGCACGCCCGTGTTCAATTCGACAGGCAGCGCCGACTGCGTGGGCGTCTGTGCCGGCCCGAGCGGCGCTGGCGGGAGCAGCGGGAGCGCGTCCGGCGAACCGAGCCTCCGACGTTGTCAAGCGACCTGTAGCGCCCTTTGCGCGAGAGAGATCATCTGCTCGCCTTGCAGCGTGGACGACTGCGTGAACCTCTGCCTCGGCACCACCGACGGGCTTGCGCCCGTGTGCGCGGAATGCGTGGTCACAAATCCCGATTATTCGGGCTCTGCCGGTGCCGGTTGCACGCCTGTGTTCAATTCGACGGGCAGCGCGGACTGCATACGCGTCTGCGCCGGCCCAGGCGACGCCGCGGTCAACTGAGGAGCCCCACGGCGATACAGCAGCCCCGGGAGGGCGGGACCACGCCGTCGCAAGGGACGCGCGAGATCAACGTCCGCGGTCGTTACTTCGCCGCTATCTTCGGCCGGCTGGCGGGGTCGACGACGATTGTACGTGCTCAGCTCCCCCGCATTTTTCACTGCAGAATCGACGTGATCTTTGCCGTGTTGAAGGCACTGTAGCTGATCGCGTTCGCGCGATTGTTCCGCGTGTTCCAATTCGACTCCATCAGCGATGGAGTGGAAGCAAAGTCCGACCCGCCAGCATCGGAGCAATCGGTGGTCGGGCCGAAGCCCGGCATGGCCTGGTCGAGCGCCTGCACGCCGCGCGCTACGCGCGAGGACTTGACGAATTGAGCCGAGGTCTTGGCCAGGGTGGGTTCTACTCCACACATGCCGGAGCCCGAGGTCGCGTTCTGGTCCGAGATGCGGATGGTGAACGGAAGGGTTCCGGCCAGCACACCCGCCTCGTTCGCGTTGTCCATGTTCCAGTCGCTGTGTTGAACGATGGCGAAGTGGGCAAGAATCTGAGCGTCGGAGTAGACGGGTGTCGTGCTCTTGCGCAACAACTGGATCGCTTCGTAGGGTGAGTTATGTCCGCCGCCGGCGGCGAAGACCACGCGATAGTTCTTGCTGGTGTCGGTGTTGTCCAGGGCAGCCTTGAGCGTCCGGTAGACCATCTGCCCGCCGGTGGACAACTGGGACACCTGCGTGGCGGTGAAGTCCCAGGTTTGTTGGACGCTGTCGTGAACGTTGGCAGGCAGATACCAAGAGCGCGAAGAATCGCCCAGGGCCGGCGTCGAGTACTGCTGGAAGAACAGCCAGTTTCCGTGGCCCGATCCGGATCCCTTCATGTTGCTCTTGTGCCCGGCGGTAGTGTCGCCGTACACTAGACCGATCATCTCAACCTGCCCCGGGTAGATGGTCTTGTTGTGATAGATGGCCATCATGCCCGTGAGTTGGGCGAGGTTGTCGTCTGGATCGGGATCGCCGTCGTGGCCCTGGATCACCTGATAGACGGTGACCGGCGCACCGCCCGAGCTTCCACCCGTGTCTGCAGGAGCCGTTCCACCGGTACCGGGAGTCGCGCCGCCCGTCCCACTTGAAGTCTTGCCACCCGAGCCCGTTGCCGTCGTTCCTCCGGTGCCGCCTTTGCCCGTCGCGAGCGATCCCCCCGTACCGGTCAAAGTTGCTCCGCCCGTTCCGGCCAAAATCGTACCGCCGGTGCCCGTCGAGGTCGTTCCGCCCGTTCCGGCCAAAATCGTACCGCCGGTGCCCGTCGAAGTCGATCCGTCCGTGCCACCCGTACTCGCTCCGCCGGCGCCACCGGCAGACGTGGTTGCCCGCGCATCGGCTCCCGCATCCGCTGTTGGGGGTGATGAACAGGCAAGCGGCACCAACGCGACGACAAGGAATCCAAGGGCCCAGTGAATCATCTTCAACCGCTCCTCATTCTTGATTGCTCCTTGCCAAGCCTGTCTCGCGCGTACGGCACAGTCTACCGCATCTGCACCTCGCCAAGGCGCCGGTCAGCGCCCGAACCGTGTGGTCGACATCGATTCGCCTTGGCCAGCGGCTCCCACTTGTCCGCGCTACGGGCCGTACGAATAGCCCAAGGCCGTGATTGACGACATGTTCGCCGCGGTATTGTTCCAAGGATCGAGGGTCGCATTCGATCCCGAAAGCGTTGGCTTCTTGCCCGCATTTCCAGGCTTGGCCTGCCACAGGCTCCATAGCCGATCGATCATCGCGTGATGCATCCAGAAGACCGGATCGGACGGCGAAACCATGATGTTATTCATGGTCCCGCCAACCCAGCCATGGACCACATTGTGGTAACCCTCGAGTTGCGACGTGAACTGCGTGTAGTCGATCGACGTGCTCTTCGCCAGATTGGCTAACTGAGCGGCCGTTGATGAGGTGTCTAGTGGTCGTCGCAGCGATATCGGGAATCTGGGCCGGATGTGTAGCCGATTCGTCGCCGCTCAGTGCTTGTTTTGGCAGTATCTACTTGGGGCTGGCTGCTGGCACCTAGCACTCTACCCCGCGCCGCCATCGATCGGGATCTCGCCCACAGGGCCCACATCGAGGCGATCGGCGGGAGGCTGATAGCTATGCGGCGGACGCCCGGTAGGTTTCTGCTCGGTAGGTGTCGCTCACGTCACGCCGGCTGCGGCAGGCTGACCATCCACTGAACGCCGAAACGATCGGCGCACATGCCGAAATACGGGCCCCAAGGTGCGTTGGCCAGGGGCATGGCGACCCGGCCACCGGCGCTGAGCGCGGCGAACACCCGATCGGCCTCGGTCTTGTCGTTGGCGACGATCGAAATGTGAAAGTTGTTGCCGAACGTGACGGGTGGGCTGAAGCCTTCGACCACGTCGCTGGCCATGAGGTGCACGGCCTCGGTGATGGGCAGTTGCGCGTGCATGATCTTGGGCTTTGCGACGTCGGGCGCGTTCGGCATGAACGACGTCTCGCCGAAGGTTTGCATCATGGCGATCTTCGTCTTGAAGACGGTCTCGTAGAACTGGAACGCCTCGCGGGTCGTGCCGGGGAAGTTCAGGTAGACATGAACGAGTTGCATGGGGCCTCCACGCCGGCAAGTCTGATCGGCCGAGGCCGCTGCGGCAACCCGCGGGTCGCGCTATGACCGCTGTCGCTGTCCCCGCGGCCGGGAGCGACGTGGACCAACGCCGTGCGTGTACGCCACCGCTTCCGCGGGCTTGCGAGCCTGGCCACCTTCGTCTGGAGACCGTAATCGGTATGAACGGCCTCCGGGTGTGATGACCGGGGTAGCGGCTGGGTGCCCGAGGAGTCCAGAGGCGTCACCCAGGGGTTGAACGAGGGCGAATTCCTACGGGAACCCAGCCTCGTCGGTACCGATTTTCCGTCTCAGGGCAGACGCCGGCCTCTCCGTCGTCGGATGGCAAGCGGTCTGGTCGGGAGGAGACAGCCGGTAGGGGACCGGGAGGCCGCCTACGCTTGGCCCGCGTCGGGCGGCTCGCCATAGCGGCGGCGCAGAACGTGACTCTGCCAGAACGGTGGGGCGCGGGCAGGGGCCATGGTGGGCTCTTTGTCCTTCGCCAACGTGTGATCCGGGCGCCGATGGGAGGTCGATCCTGGGTGGGTTGGCGAAACCAAGAGCGTGCTCGCACGCGCGCACGCCCACGTGGGGCGCGGGACCGTCGTCGGAGCAGACGTGGTTTCCTCCTGCGGGCAGAGGGATGGCCATCCATGTCGATGTCGCTGTTGACACGACCCTGGAAGTAGTCGCCGTAGATGCCGTCGCTGTTGCGGAGCATGTACTTGGGCGCCGTGTCCTCGGGGAAAGCTTCAACGATCTGCTGGGCGGTCCACTACGCGCAGGGGGCGCTGGTGATATTCCAGTGCAGGACACGCCTGCGGTTGTCTCCGTGCAGCCCGGCAGCGCAAGCTTGCTGAGCGTGGTGCGCGGGTTGGTCAAAGGGTAGCTGACGGGATAGGTGGTACAATCCGGGCAACCCGGACGGGAGGCGCACGATGACAAAGCGAGGTCTGCTTGTTCTTGCGGTGATCGTGGGCGGGTGCAATTCGACTTCGACCTCGAAGCTGTCGCCGGGATCGGACGCCGCCGTCGTCGGAAGCGGCGGAAAGGGCACGGGGGGCGCGGCCAGCGCGGGCGGCGCATCCGGGGGCGGGGGCTCGTCGAGCACATCCGGTACGCTGGGCTCGGGCGGTGGCCTTGGCGGCGGCACCACGAGCACTGGTGGCTCATCTGGCGCTGGCGGCGGCGCCGGCTCGGGCGGGACGTTCGGCGCCGGCGGCGCGACGGGCGGGACGAAGGACGATGCCGCGGCCGATAGTCGTTCCGATCTCGCGGCCGGCTCGGGCGGCGGGTCAGGAACTGGTGGGACGGCCGGCGGCAGCGGGCCTGGAACCGGCGGCGCCCACGGGACCGGCGGGGCCGGTGGTACCTTGGCCGACGCCGGCCGGGATAGCGGCGGCGACGCGAAGCTCGATCTTCCCTCGGACGGGACCGGGGACCTCGGCGCGGATACGGGGGCCTACACGAAACCCGTGGCGGTTCCCGACGGCGGCACGTGTCCATACACGGGTCATGTCAGCTACACCTTCACCAAGTCCGGCGACTCGACCGTGGACAACCTGATCACGGCGGCCATGGACCAAGCCGTCGCCTACTACAACTGCTACACCAACATCACCAAGGCCGACAAAGTGGAATACGACTCGTCGGTGGCCACCGCTGACGGCAACAGCAACGGGACGATTCGATTCGGCAGCGACAAGTCGTACATGGTCTTGCGCGTCGCCATGCACGAGATCTCCCATACCGTGGGCGTCGGAACCGCGAGCAATTGGCATTCGTTCGTCGCCATCCCGGACGGGGGAGGGTCGGGGCCTTGGACAGGCGCGAACGGGATCGCGCAACGGCAGGCCCTGCTCCCGGACGTTTGGCAGCAGCAAGGGCAGGAAGTCCTGACCGCGGACACGCAGCACTTCTGGCCCTACGGCCTCAACCTCTCGAGCGATTACAAGAGCGAGGCCGATCTCCTCGGCCACTGCGCGATGGTGATGGCCATCCGCAAGGATCTGGGCCTGCCGTGATCACTACAGCACGAGCATTATTTCTTCGACATGCAATCGGTCACCACGACCGTTACGGCTACCGCAACCTGCACTGCGAGCGGGACGGCAGGTTGGCCCACGACTTCGTTCCTCAACCGACAGGTAAGGGCTAGCTGGGCTTTCCCCTATTCACCTCTTCACGGGTCGGGGCGAAACGCGTCGAGCGATCTTGCTTCTTGTTGGGATCCTCACCGCATGTGCGCAAGACCCGCCTATGGAGTGGATTACGGTAGCTCCTGCCGATGTAACCCCAGCTGTCTCTGAGCTAACTTCACGTCGCGTCGGCGCCGGGTTCGAAAGACAACTCTCTATGATGATCAAGTCCAAAGCCGGCGTCCTCGGCGTTCCCGTCGAAGGCAATCGCTACAACACGATGTGCGGTTACCTCCAGTAGCTGGGAATGGTCGAGACCTCGCCGTCGTGAGGGTTCAATGCAGTCGATAGCGGATAGTGCCCGAGGCCAGATCGATTGCAGAAAAGCCGCCCTCGTTGAACCACACGAGACCACCCGACAACGAAAGCTCCGGCGCGCCGACGTAGTGCATCTCGGTGGAGGCTGGCTTTACCTCGCGATGAAGCTTGCTGACCCCGGTGGCCGGATCGATGCGGTCGAACACGATCTGACCGGCTTGCCCATCCTCCACCAGAGCAAGCGCGTCCGCGGTCAAGATCCCGGCGAACCTCTCCGAGCTCGACGGGAACGATCCCACCTTGGGAAGCACATAGCGCCAAAGCACTTCGCGCTTGGCCAGGTCCACGCCCCAGAGCGCACACGTCTTCGCTCGCTTGCACTCGAAGCTGTCCCAGGAAGCGGTGGCGGCGAGCACGAGCAGGTTGTCCTTCAGGTAGGTGGGGACGAGCTTGTTCTGTTCGCGATCGACGATCTTCGCCACCTCGCCGTCGCGGCGACGGATCTGGTAGACACCGTCGGTGCCAACGTAGACGATGCGTCCGTCATCCATCAGAATGCGCAAATCCCTCACCGACATATCGACGAAGCCCTTGTCCCGGTTGGTTTGCCAGACCAGCTTGCCCGAGCGCAGGTCCCAGTGATCGATGCAGAAGCGATTGAATCCGTAAAATAGGTATAGGTCGTTTCCGTCTTCGCTGAGCAACGCAGGCCCCGAGGGCCTGGGCTCGTTCGCGGGGATGATCGAATGCGTGGAACAGCGGGGAGCGAAGACATGTCGCTCTTGCCCCGTGGCCACGTCGCTGACAAACACCTCGAGCGGCTTTCTGCGCTTCTTGTCGTTGTGCCGGATGTCCACGCGCACGTTGCCGGCGGCACGCAATTGCGTAGAAGGCGGGGGTTGCTTGACCGTCCACACAGTCCTGCCAGTATTGAGGTCGAAGGCTTGCGTGGTTCCGTCGCGCAACCGGACGAGCAACCGATCGGCCAGAACCTTGACGGGATTTCCAGACTGCGAGTAGTCGGCCACCAGCGAGGCCTGCCAGTCGATGCTTCCGTCGCGAAGGTGTAAGGCGACTAGGCTCGTCTGGGTGACGACGAAAATGCGCTGGCCAACCACGGCGAGGGCATCCGGGGTTATTCGCTCGCTGGCTGGCGTCGCACTCCAAAGCTGCTGGGAGGTCGTCGCATCCAGGAGTGCCACGGTGCCGGGCGGTGCCGTCGAAAACAGGACGCTCGTGCCACCCGTCGCTGGCGAGATGGTGGCCAGCAGCTCCGACAAGTCGTGGGACTTGGGCCTGTCCTCGATCACTCCGGGTCGCCGATTCGATGCAGTGCCAGTGGATGGCAGGTTCGTTTCGGTGGCACGGCGAACTGCTTGGCGGGTCCTGAGCTGGCCAACCAGTCCGACAAGCAGTGACGCTCCCACAACCACGCCGGCATAGACCCACGATCGTCGCCAAACCTTGCGCGATGCTGCCGTCGCGCTCGCAAGGTTGCGATTGAGATCAGCGGCCGGGGACCGCAAGCTGGCCCCGCAGTAGTTGCAGCGTTCGCTGGCGGGACCAGCGAGCGGCGCACCACACGTGGGACAGCTGTTCGGAGAACCTGCAGATGGACCGGTCATGCGCGCACGTTGTCATGACCTGCGACGGTCCGCAATGTCACGATGGGTGGGCCGCAGGACCTCGATGGCGACCGAGTTCTCGAGGATCTCGGTAGCCGGTCTGCTCGTAGGGATGCTTGTGTAGGGGCAGCGTGCTGCCGGCCTTCATGCGGAACTCCGTGGCCAGCGTGAGCTTGCCGTACACGAGGGTCTTGCGCTCGATGCCCGGTAGCGCGCGCTCGAAGCCTGCTGGGCTGGTCGGTTTGAACATGGCTGCCCACGATGATTGGGGTGGATGCGCCCGATTCTGCCAGCGTCCGGCTCGTTGAAGCAGATGCAGCTCTTCGTTGACGATCACGTGGGCGTCGGCGACTGCCTCGTCGGCTCCGTCTTCATCGTCGAAGGGAGCCCGGTTCGTGAGGCCGAACCGGGCTTTCCTGCATGACCCTCGGTCGGTGATCGTCAGGCGGGCGACAAACCGCGACAATTCCGCGCGTCTTCACGCAAGAACAGGGTATACCGGTCTAGTCATGGCGCCGATGGGCCGGGCGCTTTGCGGGATTTGACACGACGGCAGGCCGGTTTCGAAAGCGAGGGCAGCCATGGAAACACCGAAGACGATCGCACCGCAATTCGAGTCCTGCATTCTCGTAGCATGCCTTTTCGTGACGGGAGCCGCGTGCTCCTCGGGTTCGAGCGGCGTGAAGGGGACAGGCGGACAAACCGGTACCGGCGGCGCGCAGGCCACGGGCGGCACGACCAGCCCCGGCACGGGTGGCTCGCCGGCCACCGGCGGTGCACGCACCGGAGGCACCACGGGCTCGGGTGGGAGCGTAGCGACCGGGGGCACGAGCAGCACGGGCGGGAGCGCTGCAACCGGCGGCTCATCGGCCACGGGCGGCACGAGCACGACTTCGTCCGGCGGAACCAGCAGCGGCGGCGCCCCTGCAGCCGGCGGCAGCGTCGGCACGGGCGGGACCCGAAACACCGGCGGCGTCCAGGGCACGGGCGGCAGCTCGGCAAGCGGCGGCTTCGTCGGGACCGGCGGCCGGACCGCCGCGGGTGGGACGGCTGGCAGCGCGAGCGGCGGAGCGCCCGGCACGGGCGGGCAGCCCGGAACGGGCGGTGGCGGTGGCGGGATCGACGGCGGCGTCGGCCAAGCGTGCGCTTCGACACTGCCGGCCATCACGGACTACACGGTCCTCGCGGGGCCGTTCGCGACCACCACGGAAAACAATACCGGCCCCGACGGGAAATGCGTCATCTACAGGCCCAAGACCCTGGGCGAGAACGGCTTCTTGCATGCGCCGATCGTCTTTGGGCCCGGAATCAGCATGCAGGCGACCCAGCTCTCAGGCCTGCTCACAAGCTTTGCTTCCCATGGCTACGTGGTCATTGGCACCGGTGTCCTCACCGGCGGCCCCAACGACCCGGGCAACAAGAGCCAGATGCAGAACGCGCTGACCTGGATGCTGCAGCAGAACGACAAGGCCGGTACCTACCAGGGCAAGCTGGCCACCAAGTGCGCCATCTCCATGGGCTACTCGGTCGGCGGCACCGCCGCGGTGGAAATCGGCGGCGATCCGTCCGTGGCCACGACGGTCTCCATCCACGGCCACGTCGCCACCTCGGCCATGCACGGGCCCTTGCTCCAGACCAGCGGCGACCAGGACACGGTCGGACGGCCCATGCAGCAACAGACCTTCGACAAGTCCCAGGTCCAGACGTTCTTCGGGACGGTGTCGGGCGCCGATCACGGGTACATCCAGTCGAACAATGGAGGCGTCGAGCGGCCGGCGATCATTGCGTGGATGCGCTACTGGATCAACGGCGACACGGGGGCGAAGAAGTACTTCTGGGGCGACACCTGCGTGTGTTGCGTCTCGCCTTGGATGGATCCGCAGCGCAAGAACTGGCAGTAGTGTCGACATCGACGACGGGCAGGACTCGATCGCGCCGGCCCCACGGGCGACTGCGCCTTTGCGCCGGACGTGGCCAACCTGAACAACCTCTACGGCAACGTCACCCAGGACATCATCGTCTCGGGCTGCGGCGGTTGGTAGCTCACCCTATCCACCCGCGGCCCAGCAGCAATCGGCGTCGTTCAGGTAGCCGGCCGAGGGCACCCGCTACCAGGACTTGCCGAAACGAAGATTGAGCATAGCGACGGGCTCCCATTCCCGGTCGCCGCTCTCGCCATGGACGTTCCAGATGGCACCGCCGCCGACCCCGACACCGAAGGTGTAACCTGTACGCTCGCGACGCTCATAGCCGACCTCGACGGTGCCAACGGGAACGATGCCGTGAAGAATCAAAGGCGAGTACCAGGCATGCACGATGGGTCCGACGTAGAAACCGGATTCGTCCCTCGCGACGACATACACCCGCATCCCCACGCTCAGGTCAACGTGCGCCCACAACAATTGCGTCAACTGCACGGCGAACGCGACGCGATCCGACGCCTGCCCGGCCACCTCCAATCCCACGCTGGGCAGGACCGCGTTGACGGTACCCGAGACGGTCAACGGCCGCGCCAGGCGCGTCGAGTCGGCCCGCGCCGGTGCTGCCTGCAGCAACCCGATAAAGCACGTGGCGGCCAGCGCACGGCCAAACGCTCTTTTCAGCAAGTCGACGGATGTGATCTCCATGTCTTGCGTCCCCTCGGTCTCTAGTGGGCAGAGCCAGCAAGCGTATCCTGCGTCTTCTTCAGCGCCGCAAAGTTCCCGGCGCGTCGACGTCGATCTACTTCTTGCTGCTTCTTGCGTTCTTGCGAGCGGCCTTCATGCGCCGAACCTGTCCGCGGCACGCGCCTTGGCTTTGGCGGCCTCCTGGTCTCGATTCTTGGGCGGCGCGGCGGTTTCCAGGGAGCGCAAAAGGCGCGTGGCGACCGTGGCGATGTCCTCGACCGCCGTCTGGAACGCGGCCTCGTTGGTCTTGGACGGCTTGACGAAGCCGCTGATCTTACGCACGAACTGCAACGAGGCGGCGGACACCTCGTCGGGCGTAACCGGGGGATTGAAGTTGAAGAGGGTTCGGATGTTCCTGCACATGGGACCTCATGGCACTGGCGCGAGCGACGGCAACCGACCTCTTGGATGTACCAATTGGGCGGAGAGATTCTCGATGGCAAAAGGGGCGTGAGCCAAAGGCGCGCTCTTGGGGCTCTTCTCAGCGAGGTAGTATGCCCATGCCCAGCAGTGACGCAGATCCAAGTACACAATTGAACCGCCGTTGCGTAGCCTTTGCTCTGGCTATGCTCCTCGCGGCCTGCCACCCAGCCGGCAACGGGCGGCCAAGTAGCGGTGGGGCGAGCGCCACGGGTGGGACCACGGGAGGCGGCGGACTGGCCGGGTATGCGGGAGGCGCGGGGGGGGTGGCGGCAAACGGCGGCGCGGGGGGCAGTGCAGGAAATGCCGGCGGCGCGGCGGGCGCGGCAGCAAGCGGCAGCGCGAGGGGCAGTGCGGGAAACACCAGCGGAGCGGGAGGCGGTGTGGGGGATGCCGGTGGGACAGGGGGCGGGGCTGGAAACACCGGTGGAACAGGGGGCGGGGCTGGGAATGGCGGCGGCGCGGGTGGGCTCGGCGACGGTGGCGCTGGTACCAACGGAACCGGCGGCTTGCCCGGCGAGGGTGGCGCGGCTGGCTTGGGCGGCGTGACGGGCAGCGGTGGCGCAACCGCTCCGGCGGGCGTCCTGACCACCAGGCTGGTGAAAGTCATCAACAGAGATTGGAAGTTCGTAAAACAGGATGTCTCCGGCGCGGAAGCAACGGCATTCGACGACGCTTCTTGGCAAGCGATTCACCTGCCCCACTCTTTCGAGATCCCCTATTGGCGGACCATGTTTGCGACCCCGCCCTACGTCGGGTGGTATCGCAAGCACATCACGGTCGATCAATCGCTCATCGACGCCAAGAAGCGCATCTTCATCGAAATCGAAGCGGCTTTTCAATATTCGAAAACCTACGTGAATGGCGCCTTGGTGGGCGAGCACCGAGGCGGCTACACGGGATTCACTTTCGACATCACCAGCAACGTGAAACCCGGCGACAACGTGGTCGCAATTCGCGTGGATGGTTCCTGGAACGCCCAGATGGCCCCGCGGGCGGGCGAGCACATTTTCGCCGGCGGCATCTATCGCGACGTCTACATCGTCGTGACCGATCCTTTGCACGTTCCCTTCTATGGCACCTTCGTCAGTACCCAAGAAGCCTCGACAAGCGGCGCAACCATTTCCTTGCAGACCGAGGTTCGCAACGACGCTTCGACCAATAAGACCTGCAAGGTCACGTCCACGATTCTCGATTCCGAGGGCACGACGGTGGCATCGGTTGAATCGTCACAAGAGATTGCCGCGGGAACGCTCGTCACTTTTGCGCAGACCAGCCCCGCGATCCCCAATCCCCATCTATGGACTCCGTCCACGCCGTACCTGTACAGCGTCTACACCCAGGTCCACGACGGCTCGACCCTGGTCGATGACTACGTGTCCCCCCTCGGCATTCGAACGGTACGGTGGGATAAGGACAACGGGTTCTTCATGACCGGAACTCACCTGTGGCTGCAGGGCGCGAATGTCCACCAGGACCATGCCGGGTGGGGAGACGCGACGACCAACAGCGGCTCCTATCGCGACGTCAAATTGATCAAGGACGCCGGGATGAACTTCATACGCGCATCACATTACCCGCACGATCCCGCCTTTTTCGAAGCGACTGACCGGCTGGGAATCTGTGTTTGGTCCGAGCTGAATTTCTGGGGTACGGGCTACTTCTCCTCCACCGATCCGGGGACCTCTCCATGGGATGTCAGCGCCTATCCTCCCAATCAAGCGGATCAGGCACCGTTCGAGGCCAACGTCTTACAGCAGCTCGGCGAGATGATCCGGATCTATCGTAATCATCCAAGCGTCATCGTTTGGAGCATGGGCAACGAAGTCGAGTTCACGGCCACTTCGGTCAACCAGAAGACCAAGGACCTGTTGGCCAAGATGATTGCTTACACTCACCAAGCCGATCCGACGAGAGCAGCGGCGCTCGGCGGCACGTGGTCCGACTACGTGAACATCGCCGACGTGAACGGATACAACGGAGGCGAGGCAGGGGTACGCAATCCGGGAATGCCGAACATGCAAACGGAGTACGGAAGTTGCACGGGCGATCGTCCCGGCACCTACGATGGTTGCTACAATTCCGATCTCGGCGTGACCGGGGACCTGCCAACCCAGTTCCCGTGGCGTTCGGGCGTGAGCATCTGGTGTGCATTTCACCATGGAAGCGCCCTGCATCAGGGTGGTGTCGCGACCAATCCCGACATGGGCAACATGGGATTCATCGATCATGCGCGGCTGCCGCTTCGCCGTTACTTCTTCTATCGGAACTATTACGCCGGGATCGCGCCCCCGACCTGGCCAACCGCCGGCACGGCAGCCAAGCTGCAACTGACGGCAGACAATAGTACCATCACCGATGACGGGCGAAGCGACACGCATCTGATCGTCGAGGTCCAGAACGCCGCCGGCGTGCACATCAGCAACTCTCCCGACATCACACTAACCGACAAGTCGGGTCTCGGGATGTTCCCCACGGGCAGCTCCATTACTTTCGTAGGAGGCGCCCTGGAGAAGGGCGTGAGAGATGGACAAGCCGCGATTGAGTTCCGCTCCTACAAGGCCGGCAGCATCACCATCGAGGCCACCTCGCCCGGCCTGACCCCCGCCTCCGTGACCATCGTCGTGGAGCACGCCGCAGATCCGGACCTGGCCACGGCGACCGCCGGCAAGACACCATGACGGTTGCCAGGTAGGTCACCCAATCCACCCGGGGCCTCCGGGCGTGATGACCGGGGTAGCGGCAGGGTGCCCGAAAAGTCCAGAGGCGTCACCCAGGGGTGGAACGAGGGCGAATTCCTAGGGGAACCCAGCCTCGTCGGTACCGATTTTCGTTCTCGATGCACAGGGGCCGCACGACCTTGGGTCAATCGGAAGCGGGCAAGGCGATGGTGAGGGGTTTGCGGCGCAGCTCGGGGCCGGCGGGCGGGAGGCCCGAGACGGCGGCGGTGGCGAGTTGGGCCAGGGCTGGCCGGCGGATGCGCCACTTTGCCTACTGGCACCATGCCCGGGTGGACACTGTGGAAGTCAGAATGTGGCGGGGGGGGCGGTCAGGGTCTTGATGTCGGCGTAGGCGGCCTCGATGCCGGCGGTCGCGATGGTGTTCTGCGCACCGCTGGGATTACCCCCATTGTCCGTGATGGTATTGGTCCCGGTCTGGTTCTGGGCAACATTGGTCGGACAGTTCACCATCACGTTGTGGGCGACGGTATAGCCGGACGTCTTCTCATCCAGGTACAGCCCGTTGCAGCCGTAGTCGGCCCACTGGCTGCAGGCGTAGTCGTGGATGTAGTTGTATTGCATCTCGTCGCTCGTGCCTTGGTTGGAAAGCACGTAGATGGCACCTCCGTCGGTCAGAATCTGATTCACGTGGTGAATGTTGTTGTAGTTGATCTTGTTGTTGGTCATCGCGGTCGTCGAGCTGGTCCAGCCAAAGCCCACGGAGATCCCGGTGTAGTTCGCATACGAGATCTCGTTGTGCTCGATGTCGACGTAAGCCGGGTAGCCCCCGGCGATGCCGACGCCGCCTTGGATCTCGGTGGTCACGTTGCTGATGTAGTTGTCTTTGATGGTGTCGCGCGTGCAGATCTCGTTCTTGTCGCTTGGGTTGTAGGCGACGTGAAACTCGGTCGTGTCGGATGCGGTGAACTTGCCGATGGCGATGCCGTTGCCGGCGATGTTAGTGACGGCGTTGCCGATGATCATGTCATCGTGCGTACCCGAGATGAAGTCGAGGCCCGTCGCCCCCATCTGCGTGAACAAGTTCCTTTCGAAGTGCATGTGATTGGCGTTGGTGACGCTGACGCCAGCAGCCAGCCTGCCCACGGTCTGGTTGTTGTTGGCATCCGCCGTCAGGTTGTACTGGCCCGCTTGCCCATCCAGGAAGCCGTACTGACTCGGCCGCATATACGTCGAATGCGCAAAGGTCAGACCTTGGAACCACAGGTAGCTCGCCTGGCTCGCGGTGCTGGTGCCGTTCACGCTCATGATGGTCTCCACCATCGGCGCGATGACCGTGGCCGTCGCCATGTCCTCGCCCGTTCGCGGCTTGTAGTAGACGGTGTTGGTCGTCTCGTCGAGGTACCACTCGCCGGCCTGGTCGAGGAACTCCATCGCGTTCTCGAAGTAATAGGCGCGCCCCGACCCCCAACCTACCTGATCCATCCGCGGGTTGGGACGCACGAAGACCATGGGAGATTCGGGGCTTTGGAACTTCACGTATTCCGTGCCACCTGTGTTCGTCATCGATGCAATGCGCAGGGTGCTGTCGCCCCAGGCAATCATGATGTGCATCTCGACCTTGGTCAGATTGTTCCAGGTTGCGACGGCCGAGCTCGGGACTTGAACGTTGTTCGCGGTCTTGTCCCAGCCGGAGAGTCGGTTGAAGTTGGCGACATTGTTGGCCAGGAGGTTAGGGGTACGCGCGCGGATGGCCTTGACGCCGTTGACGTAGAGCTGCCGGAAGGCGGTCGTGCCCGCGCTTGCCGAGTAGATGTTGTTGGTTGCGTCGGAGACCTTCCAGCCCGTGATGGGCTTCCCGCCCGTGATGAGCGGGCGCTCGCCCGGGTACGCCATGTACTTGACGTAGAATCCGCCGCTGCCCGAGTCGGCATTGCCAAACGTCAAGGTGCTCGTCTGCTGGTACGTTCCGGCGCGCAGGTACACCGTGATGTCGGCGGTCATCGCGCTGTTCTTCGTCCGCACCAGATCCCGGGCCTTGGCCACCGTCTTGAGGGGCTGGGCGAGGGTTCCCGGATTCGAATCATCGCCGTCCGGGGCAACGTAGATGGCCCCGGCCGTGGCCGTGCCACCACCCGCGCCACCCGCGCCAGTCGCGCCACCCTGGCCAGTGGCGCCGCCTGAACCGATGGTGCCTCCTGCTCCGGCCGCACCGCCAGAGCCAGTAGCTCCGCCAGTACGGGGCGTACCGCCCGAGCCGGTTGCGCCGCCAGTTCTGGCTGCGCCGCCGGAGCCAGTGGCACCGCCCGAACCGGTTGTTCCGCCCGAGCCAGGTGCTCCGCCGGAAATGGGCGCGCCCCCTGAACCTTTGACGCCCCCGGTTCCAGGCTGGCCGCCCGAGCCGGACTGACCGCCCGTCCCGCCTGCGGCGACGCTGCCGCCACCTCCGACACTGCCGCCGCTGCCGTTCTGACCCGACGATCCCGAGTATCCCCCGGAAGCCGTACCGCCCTTCCCACCGTTCCCAGAGGAATTCGAGGCCGAGCAACCGCATGCGAGCGATAGCCACAGCGCGACGGTGCATAGGACGAAACGACGATCGGATTGCCAAGATGTCATCATGGAGGTAGCTCCTCGTGGACTCCGCGGGGTGGGCACGCGACCTGTGCCGCATGGCAACCCTTGATTATTGGCAAAGCACAGTCGGGAAGTGCTACGGTCGAGGTGCCCGAATTTGGGTCTATTTGCCGGACTTTGCGGCAGGAATTCCTTGGTGCAGGACCGAACCTCGAGTGCCACACGTCTGAGCTACGCAGCCAGCGATATCGCTGGTCAGCTGCTCTTCTGCTGGATCATCTGGTACGTCCCGTATTTCTACACGGACACTTGCAAGATTCCAGCAGCCGCCGTGGCGGCGATTCTCTTCGCAACCCGATTCTTGGATGCGCTGGACGCCCCGCTGTGGGGCATCCTGGTGGATCGCACGCGCAGTCGATGGGGCAAGAGTCGTCCCTGGTTCCTCCGGCTGTGTGTGCCGTTTGCGAGCTTCGGCGTTCTCACGTTCCTGGCGCCTGACCTCGGCTACAGAGCCAAAATCGCGTATGCAGCCGTGACCTACGCCGGCAGCAACATCCTTTTTACCGGCATCAATACGCCTGTGACGTCAATCCTCCCGGCACTGACCGCAGATCCCAAGGAACGACTGACTCTGACCACCTTTCGCATGCTCGGCTCGAAGCTTGGCGTCCTGGTCGTGAACCTCACCGGCATGGAGCTCGTGCACTACCTCGGTCACGGTAACGACCGGACAGGCTTCCGGCTGGCGGTCCCCATCTTCGCCGTGGCTTCGGTCGCGCTGTTCCTGATCGCATTTCGCAATCTGAAAGAGACGGTCGTGCAGTCGCGGGTGCAGTCGATTCGCCAGACATTTGCAGCGATGAAGGGCAATTGGCCGTGGCTGATTGTCATAGCGAGCTCGGTTCTGTTCTGGATGGGGTTCATCTCCCGCATAACCGTCGCGCCACACTTCTTCAAATACGTGCTTCACCGACCCGATTTGCTCGGTGTGGCCAACGGTCTCGATGTCGCTTCGCTCGCGACAGCGCTTCCGCTGCCGTGGCTCTGTCGAATCATGCCCAAGGCCCGGCTCTGGGCTCTCGGGTTGGCGGGCATGGTGCTTGGGCAATCGATCCTCTGGCTCGGGACCGTGCGCGGGCACGACCTGGGTTTGCTCCTGACTGGCTGGACTATCGGGTTCGTGTTCAGTGGGGCCGCGATGACCTTGCCATTTTCCATGTTGGCGGACACCGTGGACTACGGGGAATGGAAGAGAGGCGTACGTGCCGCGGGGCTGCTGACTGCGATCGGCGGTGCCTTCTGTTTCAAGGTGGGCGCGGGCCTGGGCGGGGCCTTGCCCATGTGGCTTCTCCATGCCGGCGGATACCTTCAGGGCAAAGAACAGACGCCTGCCGCGATCGCCGCGATCGATGGGGGCATCGTCGGGGTCCCGGCCGTCTGTTTCGCGCTCGCCTTGCTTCCCGCGTTGTTCTACGGCCGTTTCGAACGCCTCGAACCGCAGATTCAGTCGGCGCTCGCAGAGCGGAGGACCGAGCAGGCCAGCGCGCATTGCGAGGGGGGTGGCGGTCGACGTAAGATATAGCCGTGTCGAAGAAAGGCCCGTCGAAATCGCAGGTGGCGGAGTGGCGGCGACGCAGCTATCAGGTGCTCACGGGGGATGTGGTGGCGAGGTGGAACGTCGGACCGCCTGCCCCACCGGAGTGGGCGAAGTCGCTTCGCCATCTGACGGATCTTCTCCAGAAGCCGGTGCCGCCCCCGTTGTGGTGGACGCTCAAGACGGCGTACACCGGAAGCGTCGAGACCCGGATGGATCCGACCAGCTACTACTTCGACGGGATGAACCGCCCGGGTCCGGATGATCCGCCCGTGGTCTACTTCCAGCTCGGCTTGAGCGGGTGGGGACATTTCCAGCTCTACGGTGAGAAGCCACATCGGATCGGGCCGGGCAAGGCATTCTTCATCCTGGTGCCTTCGCGACATCGTTATTACCTGCCCGCGGACTCGCCGGGCTGGACCTTCGCATGGTTTGGTATTCACAATCCCTGGCTGGTCACGCGGCTCGCCAAGCAAGTCGCGGCTCGCGGTCCCTTGGTCGAGGTCGCGCCCGACGGTGTTCTGGCGGCCAGCGTTTTGCGGCTCCTGGGCGGTGCAATCAAGAAGGATTTCCGCGACCGCTTCGAGGTCGAGCTGGCCTTATTCGAGTTCGTGGTCGCGTATGAACGCTGGGCGGAACAGGGACACGACAGCTTCGGCGCCGGACAGCGACTCTTGGACGAGACTCGGGCGCGCATCCTCGCGACTCTGCCGGGGACCGTTCGCGTCGCCGACCTCGCCAACCACGAAGGAGTGAGCCGGAAACACTTCAGCTTCATCTTCCGCGAGCGCACCGGTCTGACGCCCGCGCATTTCGCGACCCAGGTGCGGGTACACGAGGCCGCTCGCATGATCATCGAAACCCGCTTGCCGCTGAAGGCCATCGCCGCGTCCTGCGGATTTGCGAATGCGAATCATTTCAGCAAAGTATTCCGACGCCTTCAGCACCTCAGCCCAGCCTCGTACCGGCGAACGATGCGATAGGGCAGGGTGTGCTTCGATTGGCCAATCGGTTTGTCCTGCACGCTCGTGCGGGGTTCCCATATGGACCCAACTTCGGACAACGCGACCATCGCCAGGTGAATTCGTCATCCGTAATGTTGGGTTTCAGTGCCACGCGCCCCCGTTTGTGAAAGTGAACCAAGGAGGGACGAATGATGAAGTCGAGCCGCTTTCTACGCACGCCCGCGGTTGTCGCGCTCACGCTTTGGGGAGCTTCGTGTTCGTCTAGTAGTATGCCAAATGGAGGCAATGGTGGGGTAGGTCCGGGAACCGGCGGCGCATCTGGCGGAACCGCTGCCGGGGGCGTCGTCGGATCGGGCGGAGTCACGGCCAGGGGAACGGGCGGCACCGGCTCGGGAGGAAAAGCCGGGAGTGGCGCCGGCGGCTCTACCAACGGCGGCGGGAATGGTGGAGCCGGGAGCGGCGGTGCCGTGAATGGTGGGAACAGCGGATTGGGTAGCGGCGGCGCGGCTGGCAGCGGTGGATCGAGCACCAGCGGCGCGGCTGGCAACGGTGGCTCGGGCAGCGGCGGCTCGGGTAGTGGCGGCATGGGCAGTGGCGGCTCCACAGGCTCTGGTCGCGGCGGCGCGGCCGGCAACAGTGGGTCGGGCAGAGGAGGCTCTGGCAGTGGTGGCACCGCAACTGGAGCTACTGGCAGTGGTGGCACCGCAACCGGAGGCTCTGGCAGTGGTGGCGCGACCGGCACTGGCGGCACGAGCGGAACCTCGCCTGGCACCACCGCAGCGGGGAGTACCGGCTGCGGCAAGACCCCGACGTTGACGAGCGGCTCGAAGACGCTTGGCAGCCGCAGCTACATCATCAGGATTCCCTCCAACTACGACAACAGCCACCCGTACCGGCTGATCTTCGCGTTCCACTGGGTCGGCGGCACCATGCAGGATGTCGACGGTGGTGGAAGCAGCGGCGCCGTGTGGTCGTACTACGGACTGCAAGCGCAGGCGAACGACAGCACCATCTTCGTTGCGCCCCAGGGAATCAGCAACGGCTGGGGAAACTCCGGTGGTGCTGACATCAAGTTCGTGGACGATATGATTACCCTCTTCGAGGGGGACCTCTGTATCGACACGACGCGAATCTTCGCCCTCGGCTTCAGCTACGGCGGCGCCATGAGCTACGCCATCGCCTGTGCCCGGGCTAAGGTGTTCCGCGCGGTCGCGGTCTACTCCGGCGGGACGCTTAGCGGCTGCGACGGCGGCAAAGACCCCATCGCATACCTCGGGATTCACGGCATCAGCGACGGTACCTTGAACATCTCCGGCGGACGCTCGATGCGCGACACCTTCGTCAAGAACAACGGCTGCACTGCCCAGAGCCCGCCTGAGCCGTCGGCAGGCAGTGGAAAACACATTTGCACGAAGTACAGCGGCTGCAAGTCCGAGTATCCCGTCGAATGGTGCGCGTTCGATGGCGGTCACACCCCTGGCAACGTGGATGGCGGCGGCGATGACGGCGCGAAGACCTGGACCAAGGGAGAGACCTGGCCGTTCTTTACGCAGTTCTGACCTGACCTGTACCAACTACTCCGGATGCTCGGCCGGGCATCCGCTCCGTTGGTGCGTACACGGCTCGGGTCACCCCCCCGCTCCGATAGACGGGAACTCGTCCCTGTACGGCCCCGGCGGATCCTCCTGGGTCCCGGGAGACCTGTGGCCTTGGTTAACGTCGCTCTAGCTTGACGACCCACCGGGTTACGCACCGCCGGCGAGTGCTTGGATTTCATCAACGCCGCCATCACCCAGGGGTGGAACGAGGGCGAATTCCTACGGGAACCCAGCCTCGTCGGTACCGATTTTCCGTCTCAGGGCAGACGCCGGCCTCTCCGTCGTCGGATGCGAGCGGTCTGGTCGGGAGGAAGCCGGTATGGGGACCGGGAGGTCGCCTACGCTTGGCCCGCGTCGGGCGGCTCGCCATAGCGGCGGCGCAGAACGCGGCTTTGCCAGAACGGTGGGACGCGGGCAGGGGCCATGGTGGGCTCTTCCGTGGGCAGACCCAGGTGGCGCAGATAGCGGGCGATGCCCTGGGGGTCCTGCACGAGAGCGATGACCTTCATCCTCCCCCCGCAGCGCGGCGACGGGCGCGGCGAAGCCGCGTGGGGCAGGGGGCAGGGCGGGCAGGGACAAGGGATCCATCTCGACGCTGACCATGCCATCGCGGAAGGGTTTCTTCAGTTGGATGGCGACCAGCACGTCCTCGGTGAAGGTGACGTGCTCGGCGGCGATGGGCGGGCGAAGCACGTAGCGAAGAAGGTTGGTCCTGCCCACGTCGTCCTCGGCGCCGGCGCGGGTCGCAGCATGGAGAGAGAATCCGCCGTTCTCGATGCACAGGGGCCGCACGGCCTTGGGCCCATCGGAAGCGGGCAAGGCGATGGTGAGGGGCTTGCGGCGCAGCTCGGGGCCGGCGGGCGGGAGGCCCGAGACGGCGGCGGTGGCGAGCTGGGCCAGGGCTGGCTCGCGCTGGGCGAGGTCGTCGGCGAGAAATCGGGTCTGCCCCTCGCCGTCGTTGTTGATGGGAACCCTGGAAGGGTTCCCATGCCCTCCCGCGGCGCTACGCTGCCGGCTAGGCCGGCAGGCTCCGCACGCGTCCTCGACGACGTGGCGGCGGATGAGGTAGCGCAAGAGCCGGCAGGCCGCGACGGTTCGTCGGTCATGACGTTCTGATCACCTCTCGCCTGTGCCCTCCGACCCCGTTGCGCTTGACAGGAAAGGAGCCTCTGGGGAATCGAGGAAGCTAGGAAGGTCTCACCTTCGGTCCGTATTTGGGACTGCGGACGCCATCGGTGAAAATAGCTGGCCCAGTACATCTCGGCTCTGCGAGACGGAATTCGGTCGCTCAAGCCACTGCCCAATATCAACGATCTTTGCCAGCTGATGCGTTTCGGTGAAAGCAACCGTTCAACAAGGAAGTTGCGATGAGTAACAAGGGCATACCACGATCATGCTGCAGTGCATTCCGGATGAAACCAGCGCTCTGCAACGTTGCCATTGGAATTGGCATTTTATTGGCTTCTTCAACAGATGCTTGGGCTACCAGGGGCCGTGTGAAAGTCGCGAACAACACGATTGTGACCGACAAGGGCACCTTGATAAGAGGAGCCCGCGTGTCTTTGGACATCTGGGATGAGACTCCTACCCAAGCGGATGTCGATACCATGAAGAACAGCCGTGGATTGAACGCCTTTCACATCTATGCGGAATATCCCGGTAGCAACAAAGCCGCGGGATACAATTCCGCCAAGGTCGACAAAGTCGTCGACATGGCGGACCAGAGCGATTTGTACGTGGTATTGACCATAGGTTCTGGTGGGGCCAACGGGAGCTTCAATGGATCTTTCGTTACGGCATTCTGGAACTTCTACGCGACGCGCTACAAAGACAGGACCCATGTCATCTACGAAGTCTGCAATGAGCCGCAGGCATGGTCTGCCCCTTACAATAGCAACACCCTTACGATGGAAAAGAACGCGTATACCCAAATCCGCGGGTTGGCTCCAGACACTCATATCATGATGATGTCCTACTCCCAACCCAACAATTGGACTCAAGCTGCTACTGAGTGTGCAAATTTGGGTATCACATGGGACAACGCTTCGGTCGCCTTCCACACCTACGGAATAGATGGGAAGGAAGACAGCACGTTGACCAGCTTCTACAAAGCTCTGCAGGCCAAAGGCATAGCCTACGCCTGTACCGAGCCCAATCTGACCTTGAAAGCCATAACCACGAAGCTGTTCGAACGCGATGGGGTTTCCGAAACGCAATTCATCAACGTCCACGACATCGCAACCAACGCCTCCGCTTTTAGCAGTTGGATAACCAGCAACAACATTTGTTGGACGCCCGATTTCGGCACGTGGCCGTCCTGCTCTGGCACCGTCACGGGCAGTGGCGGAGCCCGCAGCACTGGCGGCAGCTCAGGCGCCGGTGGCCGTGGCGGCACCGGCGGGACGACCCCGAGCACCTCGGGCACCGGTGGCCGTGTCGGCACTGGCGGAACCACCTCAATCGTATCGAGCAGCGGCGGAGACGCCGGCGTCGGAGGAGAGTTGGCTGTTGGAGGAGCAATTGGCAGCGGTGGAATCGTGGGCTCGGGCGGCCAGCAAGGAGTCGGCGGCGCCAGCAACTCTGGCGGCGCGCCGTCTGGTTCTGGTGGCTCATCATCAGCAGGGGGATCCTCGGCTGCGACAGAAGGCGGGGCGGGTGGACGACCCGATGGGCCACTCGGCGGAGCGGCGTATGGCGGCACGGCTGGTGGGAATGGCACGAGCAACGGCTGTAGCTGCACCGTCGGCAAGGGACAAGGTGGTGACGGCCGTGGCAAGGAGGGCGGAATCACACTTCTGCTTGGACTCTTGGCGCTCGCGTTCATTCGACGGCTACCGGGCTCGGCTGCCTGACTGGATGCCCACTCCGGTGTCACTCGAGAAATTCCTCGGCGACTCGTGCCGCCGCTCGCCCTCATGCGTTTCCCCGAGAAGCACCTGACCCTGGTTGTGGTCGGAGTGGCGAGGGGCGGGCGCGGGCACGAGAGGCGAAACCAGGGTGCGTTCACTCGCGGCGCGATCGGCGCGTCTGCGCAATTCTGCAGCTGGTCGCCTGCGCACTAGCTGCATGAGGGGGATGAGCTCTCGATCGACTCGGTTCCGCTGGTTCTCCCTGTTGTATGGTGGGCTCTTCCGTGGGCAGACCCAGGTGGCGCAGGTAGCGGGCGATGCCCTGGGGGTCCTGCACGAGAGCGATGACCTTCATCTTCCCCCCGCAGCGCGGCGACGGGCACGGCGAAGCCGCGTGGTGGCAGGGGCAGGGCGGGCAGGCCCTAGGGTCTCGACCTCGATACCGAGCCGGCGGGGGTGGAGGCGAGGGCGGCTGGGCCGCGAGCTCATCGACAATGTCAGAGAAGTTGTAGCGATCTTCGGCCGTGCGCACCAAGTGGATGGCGGGCTCGACGATGCGGAGCTGCTGGAGGACCAGGCCGCGTTTGAAGACGGAGGCGAGCTGCACGTTGACGTAGAGCTCCTTGAAGGCGGACAAGTCCCGCGACCCGTCGCGATCGCTGATGCGCAGGCCGCGGATAGTCGCGGAAAGCGCGAATGGGTTCACGCGCACTTGCTCGATGGTGACCTGCCGCTCGCGGATTACCGCAATACCCCTTCCATCGCGGACAGGTCGCCAGTGGCTGTTCCCTCGCCGAGCCTGCCCCAGAGGTCGGCCGGATGGGACCATTGGCGGTGGCTTGTGCAGCGCATGGCGCGGTAGTGTATCACCGCCGCCGCCCGACCGGTCGCGCGGCCCAAGAGAATTGGCACTGGCAAAAACCTGCGCAAAGAGCGCAATATCGCCGCAACTTGAAATCTGGAGGAAGAGACATGGTGACCCCGAAGATCCGCCGCGCGTTCGTTGTACCGACCCTCGTGATGGCCGCACTCTGGCTCGCGCCCTCGACCGCGCTGGCCCAGGAGGAGAAGCCGGCGGTCGCTGGTAGCACCGCAGCCGCCGCTCAGGCGGAGGAAGCCGCCAAGCCGGCGGAGGCCGTGGAAGCCGCCAAACCGGCGGAACCCGTGGAAGCCGCCAAGCCGGCGGAGCCGACCAAGTGCGAGTGTCCACCGCCGTGCCCGCCTCCGCCGTGCCCGCCTCCGCCGCCCGCGCCGCCCGTGAACCCGGTCGAATGGAAGGCCATGAGCAAGGGCGGATTGCTCATCACCAGTGGCAACGCGCAGTCGAAGAGCTTCACCTTCGGTGTGAATGGCTATCGCAAGGAGGGCAACAACAAGGTGGCGCTCGAAGGCGGGATCAACTACGGCACGACCAACGTCATGGTGGCGCACGTCGATTCGACGACCGATCCCACCAAACCGACCATCACTTCGCTCGACCGCCAGCGGGCCGTGACCAACAATAACTGGGCCGCCAAGGGCCGCTACGACCGCTTCATCACCGACAACAACGTGGCCTACGCCAGCGGTCAGGTAGCCGCGGATAAGATCGCTGGCAAGACCTTCTTCGGCGGGGTGCAGGCCGGCTACAGCCGCCAATTGTTCAAGAACCAGATGAACATCCTGGTCGTCGAGCTCGGCTATGATTTCTCCTATGAAAGGTACGTCCAGCAGCCGGACAAGACCCTCGATCCGGTGGCCATTCACTCGGCGCGGGCACTGGTCGGCGAGACCCTGTCATTGAGCAAGGAAACCGGTGTCACGGCCAGCGTCGAGGCCCTGTTCAACCTCAACAAGGAAACCAAGGCCAGCAACGCCAGCGACGGTACGACCGGTGTCGATGCATTCAAGGATACTCGGGTCAACGGCAAAGTGGGCCTCTCCACCAATCTATGGAAAAGCCTCAGCTTCGGATTCAGCTTCACTCTCAAGTACGACCAGAATCCGGCGGCGCGGCCGGTGCCCAATGGCGCGATGGCGGGCACCTCGTTCCCGGCGACCTACGTCTCCTGGGCCTACGCCGACAAGGTCGACACGTTCACCGAGGCAACGCTCATCTACACCTTCTTCTAGCCAACCCGTCTCCTGGTCGCATTCGCCATGGAAAAGTACCGCTGGAGATTCTTCCGAGCCGGCGCCGTCGATCAGGTCACCCTGGCCGATGGTGACGACCTGGCCCACCTCGACGAGCTGGATCAGAAGTTGTGGGTGGCGCTCTCGTGTCCCACGCGCGGTCTCGAATTCGACGGCCGGACGCTCGAGTTGATCGATACCGACCACGACGGCCATATTCGGCCGGCCGAGATTCTGGCCGTGGTTCGCTGGGCGCGCGATGCCCTGCGCAACCTGAAGGACGTGTTCCGCCGCGAGGGCAAGGTGGCGCTTGCCGCCATCAACGACGAGACGCCGCTCGGCAAGGAGCTGCTGGCCGAGGCTCGGCACATCCTGCAAAGCCTGGGGCGTCCCGAGGCGGACGTCATTTCCCTCGACGACATCGCCGACACGGCGAAGATTGTCGCTGCCACTCGCTTCAACGGTGACGGGATCTTGCCCGCCGAGTCGGCGGGCGACGAAGGCACGGCGCAGGCGGTGCGTGACATCATGGCCGCGCTTGGCGGCAAGACCGACCGGAGTGGCAAGCCGGGTGTCGATCAGGCGACAGTCGACAAGTTTTTCGAAGAGGCCGGGACCTTCGTCGCTTGGCTGGACAAGGGCGAGAAGGATGGCGCCACCTCGGTGGCCGGCCCTGGCACGACGGTGGCGGCCGAGGCACTGGCTGCCGTGCGGGCCAAGGTCGACGACTACTTTACCCGCTGTCGCCTGGCCGCGTTCGATGGGCGCGCGGCTGTCGCGCTCAACGCCAGCGAGGCCGCCCTGGTGGCGCTCAGCCCCAAGACCCTGTCCGCGAACGCGGACGAGATTGCACAACTGCCGCTCGCGCCGATCGCCGCGAATCGGCCGCTGCCGCTCGGCGAAGGGCTGAATCCGGCGTGGGCCGCGCGCGTCGGGGCCTTGTCGGATGCGGTGGTGGGTCCGGTGCTGGGCGCCGCCAAGGTGATCCTGCCCGAGGCCGAGTGGGTCGCGATCAAGGAGCGCATGGCCCCCTTCTTTGCGTGGCAGGCGGACAAGCCCGCGACCGACGTGGCGAAGTTGCCCGGGGCGCGCGTGCGCGAGCTCCTGGCCGGTAACTCGCGCAAGGACCTCACCGACCTCATCGCCCAGGACGTGGCCGGTGGCGACCAGGTGCAGCGGCTCGAACAGGTGGAGAAGCTGATTCGGGTGCACCGGGATCTGGTGCGCCTGCTGCACAACTTCGTCACCTTCTCGGAATTCTACCGCACGCGCAGGGCCATCTTCCAAGTTGGAACCCTGTTCATCGACGGGCGGAGTTGCGACCTGTGCCTGCCGGTCGAGGACTCGGGCAAGCACGCCAACCTTGCCGGGATGGCGCGCGCCTACCTCCTGTACTGCGATTGCACGCGCAAGGGGGGCGAGAAGCGCAGCATCGTCGCCGCGGTCACGGGCGGCGAAACCGACAACCTGATGGTCGGGCGCAACGGCGTCTTCTGCGACCACAAGGGCAACGACTGGGACGCCACCGTCACCCGCATCGTCGAGAATCCCATCAGCATCCGCCAGGCCTTCTGGTCGCCCTACAGGAGCTTCGTGCGCATGATCGAAGCGCAAGTCGCCAAGCGCGCCTCCGCCGCGGACGAGGAAGCGAAGAAGAAGGTAGAGGTGGCGGCGACCGCAACCGCACATGCCGACAAGGGCGGCGTCGAGGTCCCGCAAAAGAAGCCGGAGCCCAAGAAGATCGACGTGGGCACCGTGGCCGCCATCGGCGTGGCCGTGGGCGGGATCGCCACGTTCTTGACCAGCATCGTGGCCATGTTCTTGGGTCTGGGGCTATGGATGCCGGTTGGGTTTCTCGGGCTTCTCCTCGCCATCTCGGGACCGTCCATGCTGATCGCGGGGCTGAAGCTGCGCCAGCGCAACATCGGCCCGATTCTCGACGCCAACGGTTGGTCGGTGAACGCGATGGCGAAGATCAATATTCCCTTCGGCGCCGCCCTGACCCAGGTGGCGAGACTCCCGCGCGGGTCCAAGCGCGAGCTTCGCGATCCCTTTGCCGAGAAGAAGCGCCCTTGGAAGACGTATCTCTTCCTGATCGCGCTGTTGGTCTTGGCCGCGGCCTGGTACCTGGGTTACCTCGATGCGCACCTGCCCGTGCAGGTGCGCATCAAGAGCCTGCTGGGCGGCTAACCATTACTAGACGACGTGGGACTCCTTCATCCCTGGTCTTGCTCGCGGGCGGTGGCGGCGGCGCGGTCGAGAGCTTAACTGTGTTACTCCGATTCCAACCTGGGAAAGATGAGCCCGGCGATGGTGGCGCCAATCAGTGGTGCCACCCAGAAGAGCCAGAGCTGGGAGATGGCCCAGCCGCCGACGAAGAGCGCCGGAGCGGTGCTGCGGGCGGGATTCACGGAGGTGTTGGTGACTGGGATGCTGATGAGGTGAATGAGCGTCAGGCAAAGGCCGATGGCAATGGGGGCGAAACCCGCTGCCGCCTTCTTCGACGTTGCTCCCAGGAACACGAAAAGGAAGAAACAGGTCATGACGACTTCGGTGACGAAGGCCGCAGCAAGACCGTACTTGCCCGGGCTGTGCTCCCCGAACCCATTGGCCGCGAATCCACCGATGGAGGCGCCGTTGCCCGTGGCGATGATGTAGAGAATCGCAGATGCCGCGATGGCCCCCAGTATCTGCGCGATCCAGTAGGGAACCAGATCCTTCCAAGCGAAGCGGCCCGCCACTGCGAGTCCGAGGGAAATGGCCGGGTTCAAATGGCAACCCGAAATGGGACCGATGGCGAAGGCCATGGTGAGCACCGTGAGGCCGAAGGCTAGGGCGACGCCGAGGAACCCGATGCCCACGCCCGGAAAGGCCGCCGCCAGCACAGCACTTCCGCAGCCGCCCAGCACCAGCCAGAGTGTTCCGATGAATTCCGCTGTCAGGCGTTTGACCATGACCACTCCTTGGTTGATATTCCGTCAAGGTTTCTAGGGTAAGCCACCCTAGAGTCGCCGGATGTTACCCCGTCTTTGCGCGCCTGAACAGTCACCAGGAATTCAGAAGGCTCGGCAGGAATTCCTGGCCAGGCTGCAAGCAGCTCTAACCATCGATTTCGCATCTCGCCGCCATGGTGATACCGGACGGGACCGCTTTACTACCCCGGGATCGGGAACCCCAATTGCCGTGCGGCGCGAACGAGACCGGTATCGAATGCGAGAAATTGCACCTCGCCGTCAAAGACATCCTTCATCATTCGCTTCCCCTCGCGGGCAGAAGCCAGATGAATGGCGTCGTAGGTTCGCAAGGGATAGCGTTGGGCGAGTTGGCGTGCGTCCTGTAGTACCAGTTCGCTAAGATCTATCTCTTGGATGGATTCCTCCCAGTAGCCTTCCAGAGCGCTGAGGTGAGCAGCCAAGTCGGCAGTGGGCAGCCTCCCCAGGTGCACTAGGCGTGCGAGCGTGACCGCAGCCTCGGTGTAGCCGAGCCGGCTAGACAGCAACACATCCGCGCGGGTGCGTTCGCCGGCCAGCCTGCGCACCAGAGAAGAGCCATTCTCCTCGACGAACAACTTGATGAGCGCCGAAGCGTCGAGATAGAGGGCGAACCCCTCGCGGGACAATGCCACGCTACCTTGCCCGGTCCTTCAGAAGGATCGTCGCCGCATGCGGGCCTCGCCCGTCGAGTCGGACCACTTTGGGCAAGGGCCCAGGCCGCTTGAGCGAGCGCAGTGGCGGTGTTCCCATCCCGTGTGGCACCAGGTCCGCGATAGGCGTTCCGTGTTTGGTGATGACCACCCGGCCGCCAGCCCGAGCCTGCTTGGTGAGGCGGCTCAGGTTGGCCTTGGCGTCTCTCAGCGAGACCTTCTCATCGAGCGCTTTGCGTGCAGTCGTTGGCATGGAACCCATTTCAAGATTCGCACGATGTGGTCACCATGCAACTACTTTTTCTAGTACCGGGTTGGCTCAGGGGTGGGCGATCACGGAAAGCAGACGGCGAAAGGTTCCTCAGGACGGCACCAGCAGCCTTGCTTGCCGCCCTCCGACGAGCAGGTGAAGCTCGTCACGTATTGTTGACACCAGGTGCCGCTGCCTTGCATGGGATCCATCCACGCGCTGCAGTCACCAAGGCAATCCGAGCTGGCTGTGCATGGGCGACCGCCTTCGCCCGTGGGGCACACGCAAGTCCCTCCCATGCCGCTGGATTCCGTTCGCCAGGTCCCGCCTCGTTCCGAACAACTCGCTTCGTCTTTGCTTTCCCTGCAGGCGGCGTAGCACGCTTTCGTGACCGGCTCTCCGCACTCCCCGCTGACGCCGTCCGTGCCGCCATCATCGTGTGCAGCACAAGTCGTGCTGGTGCAGTCGATGACCGTGTTGGTGCCCGAAACGCCGCCCGAAGCAAGCGCATCGGTTGAGTTGACACCACCGGAGCCGAAGGCACCGCCAGCGGCCACGCCGGTCGTAGTGGAGCTGGCAGAATCACCCCCGGCGTTGCTGCCCGAGCTGCCTGCAGCGGCGGCATCACCACCGAGACCGCCTGTGGCCGGGCCAGCTCCTTTCCCACTGCATCCCGCGATCAATACCCAAGCCACCTGTGTGGCCAGCAGAAGACAAGACATGTCAGGTCGCGCTCTCATCGGATTCCCCTCCCGAGCATCTGATCTTCAGCCCGAGGCATCGCGTTGTCCATTCCCAGGACGGCCGGCGTTGTGCCTCTGCTCACTCCCGGCGGCAGGGGACGTGTCTGAGCTCAGACTCGTGTTGCCCGCGACGACCTTCCCCGTCAGCACCGCGCGGGCGGCCGGCTGAGGTGGGAGGTTGCCTGCCCCCACGATGGCGTCGCGCGGACCGCCCGGCTGCCCGGTATACGAGACGCAACCGATGCCGATGGAGATGAGAAGCCAGAGCCAGCGAAGCATGCGGTGGGATGCCGTTGCCGCGCGAGGGTTCACTCGGCGCTTCCGGGTCTTACGTGGGGGGCCATGTCTCTCCTGGTGCCCGCGCGGGCACTCGGTCAGGTGCCACAGTCTACTTCACAGAATCACGTGCGGCAGTCCAGTTTGGCGCGCCGCCGGCCGACCGCCTGCCAACGACGGGAGAAGAAGCGAACCTGGAAGAAGTTCATCAAGGCGCACTGGGACTCGCTTTATGGGTGCGACTTCTTCGCCGTCGAGGCTCTGGGACTCGGAGGAACGGTTCGCTACCTTGTCTTCTTCGTCATCGCGCTGAAGACGCGCGCCGTGGAGATCGCGGGGATACGCGTGGACCCCGACGGGGAATGGATGAAGCAGATGGCGCGCAACCTGACCGACCCGGTGGACAGCTTTCTCCGAAGCGCGAAGTATCTGGTCCACGACCGAGACCCGCTGTTCACGGCAGCGTTCGAGGCCATCCTGAAGGAGCGAGGGGTGAAGTGCGCGAAGATTCCAGCACAGAGCCCCAACTGCAACCCGCATGCGGAACGGAACCATCAAATCCGAGTGTCTGAACGAGTTCGTCCGGGGAGGTCACGAGCGAGACGATTCCGCAAGTATGAGGCCAGCGCCGCAACCATCGAATGAGCGCGGACGGAACGTGGGCTTTCCACAGCGTCGAGCCTGGATTCTCCGTGGCGAAGTAGTCGGCGGGGCCTCAGGTTTCTGAATCCTGCAACGGGATTCGTGATTCGTTTCCTTGGGCTCGAGCCGGTGCGAGAGTGGAACGATACTTGCTTTCGATCTGCGTCCTTGGAGAATCGACGTGCGTCAGGGGAGAGGGATATGATGATGAGAAGCCTCGCGCTGTTCAGCGGAATCTTGGTGTCCGTCACCATCGTCATGGCCACGCCGGGATGCGATACCAACAAGAAGGGGCTGGGCGGTGGCGGGCCGGATGGCGCCGTCTCTCGGGGCGGCGCCGCCAGCGGCGGCACGGCGACAGGCGGTAGTCACGCCACCGGCGGAATCGTCGGAGCCGGGGGGACGGCTGGGCAAGGCGGGAGCAGCGTCTCCGGACTGGGTGGCTCGGGTGGAGCGACCGGCAGTGGCGGATCGACCGCCACGGGCACCGGTGGCGCGACAGCCTCCGGTGGAGTGGCCGGCGGCAGCGGCGCGGGCGGTTTGACGGCCACCGGCGGAGTGACGAGCACCGGAGGCGCCCAATCGGGTGGTGGCACGGGTTCTGGTACCGGTGGCAGCGCGAACCTGGGCGGCAACTCGGGCTCGGGCGGCGGCGGCGCGAAGACGGGTGGCGCTCCGGGTAGCGGGGGCGCCGGCGCTGGCGGGCGAGGCGACGGCGGGGTGGCCACCGGCGGAACGAAGGCCGGCGCGGGCGGCGTCGGGGGAGCGGCGGGCTCGGGCAGCGGCGGCAACGGCCTCGGCGGCTTCGGCGGACACAAGTCGTGTCAGTCGGACGCGGACTGCGCCGGGTTCAAGTGCTGCAACAACCTGTGCTCCAATCCCCAGAACGACATTCTCAACTGCGGCGGCTGCGGGACGATCTGCGACGGCGCGGATCCCTACTGCAGCAACGGGAAGTGCGCCACGCCGCCCTGCCAGGGCACTACCTGCGGCGCCGGCAGTACCTGCTGTGGCACCGCCTGCTGCAGCGCCGGTCAGCTCTGCTGCACGGTCACGCTTGGCCCGAGCATGCTCGGCTGTTTCGATCCAGTGGACGGGACTTGCCCAACCGGATGCGCAGGTTGCGTGTGCGCCGCGCCGTCCACGCCCATCGCCACGCCGCAAGGCGAGCGGCCGATTGCCGAGCTGCGGGTCGGCGATTGGGTCTACAGCGTCGACCACGGACAGATTCGGCCGGTGCCCATCAAGCGCATCAACCGCCAGAGCGTTTCCCCCTCGCACACCATGGTGAGCTTGCGGCTGGCCTCCGGTCGCGCGCTCCTCGTCAGTCCTCTGCATCCAACGGCCGATGGCCGGACCTTCCGGGACCTGGCGCGCGGTGATTCGCTCGACGGCGTCGCCATCGTCGCATCAAGCATCGTCGCCTACGATCAGGCCTTCACCTACGACATCCTTCCCGATTCCGACACCGGGGCCTACTTCGCCGCCTCGGTGCTCATCGGTTCCACGCTCGCACCGCCCAAGGCAGTGCCCCTGGTCTCCCTCCTCAAGGAGTAGCCCCACATGAACAAGGCAACACGACTCGGCATCATCGCAATTCTCACGCTCGTCGGCGCGGCATGCAGCTCGAAGAGCGGGCTCTCGCGTGGGCCGGACGGGGCCGCGGACAGCCAGGTCGGAGCCGGCGGCGCTTTGGGAGTTGGCGGAAGGACCGCCGGCGCGGGTGGTGGCAGCGGCGGCATTGGCGCCGGGGGCGTTGCGACCGGCGCCGGCGGCGCCACCGGACTCGGTGGTACCACGTCTGGCGGTAGCGGTGGTCGAGGCGGCGCGGGCGGTGGTCCGGGCACCGGTGGCGCCGGCACGGGTGGCGCCGCGAAGGATGCGTCGCCGGGCGACGGTCCGAAGGACGGCGCCACGGATGCGCCGGCGCAGCCCGATGGCGGGCCTGGTCAAGTCGACTCGGCCCTGGTCTGTCCCGCTCACCTGCCCGTGCTGCCGGTCTACCCTTACACGCCCGAGAGCTGCTCCACGGAGCTGACCGTGAGCAAGCTGCGCTGCACGTACACGGCGCCGCTGGTCGGTGTCGACGGCGGGCCCGCCTGTAGCCAAACCTTCTTCTGCCAGTGCGTGTCGGGGCAGGGCGGGCCACCGACCTGCTACTGGCAAGCCAATCCGAACGTGGTCTGTCCGGACGCCGGCACGTCGCCGACCGATGTGGCGGCCAGCGACGCACCTGCCGGGGACGCGGCGGCCGGCCCGCTCTGCGGCGGCAAGGTGTGCGCCGCCGACGAGGACTGCTGCGGCCCGGCCGAATGTGGTCGCTGCATCAAGAAGCTGACGGGACCCAATTGTCCCTCCCAGTGTAGCGCCAGCTTCTGCGGCCCCGCCGGCGCGGTCTGCAACCCGGGCGAGGTTTGCCTGGACGTCCTGGTCTCCGCCGGGCCGGCGATTGGTTCCGCGACCGCGAAATGCGTCAGCAATCCGTGCGGCTCGGCGACCCTCGATTGCTCTTGTGCCGGAACGTTGTGCGCGGACGCCAATTCCCAGACGACCTGCACGACGGTCGACTCGGCGACCGGCCTGGTTCACTGCCTCGGCGGCAACAAGTGCGCGGCGCCGGATACGCCCATCGCCACGCCCGCGGGAGACCGAGCCATCGCCGACCTGCGCCCCGGCGACCTGGTCTACAGCGAGCACCACGGAGCGATCGTGGCGGTGCCCCTGGTCCAGGTCGTGCGCCGCCCGGCCGCGGGCCACGTCGTGGTCCACCTGGTGACCGCCAGGGGCGCCGTGCTCGATATCAGCGGTCCACATCCGACCGCGGACGGCCGCCGGTTCTCCGACCTGAACGTCGGCGACCTCCTCGACGGCGATGCCATCGTCGCGCGCGAGGTGGTGCCTTATGCCCATGCCTTCACTTACGACATCCTGCCCGCCTCCTCGAGCGGAACCTACGTGGCGGCTGGCCTGCTCATCGGCAGCACGCTGACCCGCGCTGCCCTGCCGGCCATGCAGGCTGCGAACAGGTAGAGCGACAGTCCAACCCGCTCGCGGGCTCGGCGATCGAGTCGTTCCACTTCCATGCGGGCGCGGGCGCGCTATTCGGCGCGCATCCCGTAGTGTCCGGAAAACGATCGCGGCAATTCTCGCATGAATTCGATGGGATATGGAGCTTGGAAAGGCAAGCATGAGGGGGCAGGGTACCTGAGGATGTTGCCCGCCACGCTGCAGCTCCTCGTCGTGATGATCGCCTCGGCGATCAATGACAGGCTGCAGCGAAAGCTCGACTACGTGGAGGCGGAGAGACGCATCCTGTGGGAGAAAGTCGAGGCCCTGACCGGAGGCAAGAAGATCTCCTTCACCGCCCAGCAGCGGCGTCGTCTCGGCGAGGCAGGTAAGTTACTCACGCCTGAGGAAGGACTCGGAGGAACGGTTCACTACCTTGTCTTCTTCGTCGCGGTCGGTCGGCCCGGTGAACGCGAATGGGGCGCATGGCAAGATCGTCTGCCGGTCGCGCCTCGGTGGAATGCTGAAGTTCTACGTCCGCGAGGCCGCCTGAGCCGTGGCGACGAATTCCCGGACACTACGCGATGCTTGAGCTATCCGCGCACGACTTGTGTCACGGGCGCCTGCACCGCACGCCGGGCCGGCGGGAACGCGGCGATGATCTCGACGTTCGGCTTAAATCGACCGGTCGCATCGGTGACGACCACGTTCAGCCTTTTCAGCTCGTTGAGATCGCGCCGGAGCATCTTTTGACTCCGGCCGGCGTACATCGCAGCCACGGCGGGCGTAAGCAGCGCGATCTCCTCCAGGGTTCGTGCCTGACCGGGGTTTCCTGGTGTCGACATTTCGAGGATCAGCTCACGCCTTCGCTTGACCACGGTCGCGCCACCGCCAGCGGTCCGCAACTGATCGTGGATGTAGTTGATCCAGGCCACGAAGATCTGTTGGTCGCGGACGACGTTGATCTGCTCGCGCAGGCCGTCGACGAAGCCTTGCACGGCGTAGCGGATGAAGGGGATCACATCGCCCTTCGACCGGCTGGCCATGTCGAGCTGTCGGTAATACTCAGACCGGGTCTCGTTGTAGTGGTTGCTGAGCAAGTGAGCCGCGGGCATGGGTACCCCGGCCATCACCAGAATGGTGAACTCGACCAGGCGAGCGGTACGGCCGTTGCCGTCGCCGAAGGGGTGGATCCACGCGAGGTACAGGTGGGCGAGAATCGCGGCGAGTATCGGCTTGATCACCCCGTGCTCGGCGTCCGGTTGGAAGGACGGGTCGTTGAGCCATCCGACCAAGCGCTCCAGGAGATAGGCGCAATCGGCGGCAGGGGCACCTCGGTAGCCGAGCACGCCGACGGAATGGCTTCGCATCTCGCCGGCGCGCACCTCGGGCGCGGTTTCCAAGTTGCGCAAGACCAGGGCATTGAAGTCGAGGATGCGTTTGGTCGTGAGGGTGATGTCTTTGCCAGCGCGGAGATCGGCCCACAAGCCGTTGTAGGCATCGATGATGTTCTTGACCTCTTCTCCGAGGTACTGCTTGGACGGGGGCAGCTGAAGGGTTCCCTCGACCTGGGCACGGATCTGTTCCTCGGACAGGGTGTTGCCTTCGATCGCAGTAGTGCCGCGCACGCCCTTGACCAGGAAGATCTTGTGCAGGCTCTGGGCTGTCTCCGGCCGCAGGGGAATTCCGGCCAAGTGCTCGCACTTCGACCGCGCCTCGCCGAGCAGAATCCAGACCGCAGCCGGGATTCTTTCGACGTCCAGGCGAAAGGTCAGCCAGGGGTGGCTTGTCTCGTACTTTCTTGTCTTAGTCACGATCTTTTGTCCACCAGTAATGTAAATAAATACATCTAGTTAGATGAGTCTCGTGTCAAAAATATGTCCTGGATGATGTCCAGACATTGCCACAGCTTGGTTCGGGGAACAAGGGCGTCTGCGGCACGAGGCAGATTTAGGACACGCCTGGAGCTGCTCAAGAAGGAACTGGCCCGTGAGGTCCAGCGCCTGCTCTGGTGGCGCGACCCCGCCAGCATCGAGCGCTTCCTCCGCCACCAGGGGCTGTGGGCACAGCCCCGCGAGCTTGCCCCCGCCCGCGCCCGCCTTACCTCCGTTCCGTGTCCCGCCTAGCCTCGCTCGCCAAAACTCCTCGCGAAGACCCCACCCGCCGTGACCTCGTAGGCACTGTGCGGGCCTGCCCTCGGCGCTCCCGAGCCGCCCCAACCTCCGGCAACACGCTCCCAGGGGCGTTCAAATCAACTACGCTCCCGATGCCTCAGGCACGCCAGGGTGTTGGCCAAGATCTTGCGAGAATGGAGTCGCCAATGCCGCTGACAAAAGAGGACCTGATCGGTCTTGCTTAGACGTCGTAACCAGGCTAGTCCTCCTAAAGGCACGCTGGGATGTGCCACCTAGTCGCCCATCCCGGGCGCGCGAATTTCCGTGGGCAATCTTCCCGCCTTCCGCCCTCCAACAATGAACACCACAAGGGGGTCCTTTCATGCCACGTCTCTCCAACCTGCTCATACTCTGTAGCTGCCTTTGCATCGCCGGCCTCGGCTGTGCCCCAACGGGCGGTAATACCACGACAGGTGCGGGAGGAATGAGCGGCTCGGGCGGCTCCGGTGGATCGTCGAGTAGCGGCGGGAATTCGGGCAGCGGCGGGACGAGCGCCGGCGGCGGCACGAGCGGCAGTGGTGGAGCCAGCAGCAACGGCGGCGCGAGCGGGAACGGGGGCGCCGGCGGCAGCGGCATCACCAGCAGCAGCGGCGGGGCTGCCGGCCGCGGCGGAGCAGGAGGGGCTGGCAGCGGCGGCTCCACCGGCAGCGGCGGCTCCACCGGCCGTGGCTCGGGAGGGAGCGGAGGGACCAGCGGCCGCGGTGGGTCAGCGGGCCGCGGCGGGGCTGCCGGCTCCGGCGGGACGGTCGGCAGCGGCGGCTCGGCTGGCGGCAGCGTCTCAGGGGGCAGCAGCGGCGGCACGGGCGGCAGCGGCGGCATGGGCGGCAGCGGCGGCTCCGCGAGCTCGACGAGCTGCAGCTTCACCCAGTCATCCTCGCTCAGCAGCAAGATCGCCACCGTCGGCATCGTCACCTGGTCGACGACCCTGTCGAACCTAAAGTCTGCCCACATCGATTTCGGTCCGACCAACGCCTATGGCATGACCGCGCCGGTTGACCTCACCGCGCAGAATTACCGCACGCTCCTCCTCGGCATGAAGCAGAGCAAGACCTACCACTACCGGATCACGGCGTCGACCGGGAGCACCGATTGCACGAGCGACGATTACACCATCACCACCGGGGCTCTGGCGAATGGCCTGCCCAAAATCACGGTCACCACGAAGAACGCCTCGGCACTCTACGGAGGATTCCTGATCACCGGACAATTCGTTCAAGGTGGCGGGGCGTCTGGATCACCGGCCTACATCCTGGACACGGATGGCGACATCGTTTGGGCGTACGCGCCGGGGAAGGATGTGACCGGGGCGCGCATGGACTACGCCGGAACCCACATGTGGACCAACAGCGTCAACGTGCCGGAGGGGACGGCGAGCGTCCACCGGGTGACGATGGACGGCACTACCGTGGAGGACCTGTCGAGCAAGCTCACGGGGCTCAATCACCAGCTCACGATCGAGCCCGACGAAACCGTCGCTTTCTACGCCTACAACGACTCGGCAGGATGCGATGACATCAAGGAATACACGCCCTCCACCGGGAACGTGAAGACCATCGCCAATTCCGGCAAGGCGCAAAACAGCAGCGCGCCCCCAAGGGCATGCCACTGCAACAACATTCAATACTCGAAGGACGACGATACCCTGGTCTTCTCCGACCTCGACAACCTGGTCGTGGTCAAGGTCAAACGCAGCGACGGATCCACCGTCTGGGTGCTGGGCGGGGGCAGCAACTCCACCTTCACCGGCGACACCTGGGCGGGGAGCGAGCACGGCCTCCACCTGCTCGGGGTCGAAGACATCCTCATCTTCAACAACAACAGCCGGGTCTCGGTCGGAGGAACCGGAGGAACGGTCAACGGAGACGGCAGCGGCTCGATCGCGATCGAGATGAAGCTGGACTTGAGCGCGAAGAAGGCCACAAAGATCTGGTCATACAAGGCAAACCCGGCGATTCAAGTCGACATCATGGGCGACGTGCAGCGGCTGCCGAACGGCAATACCGTGATCGGATATTCGACGAAGGGCGTGCTACAGGAGGTGGACGCGAACGGCACCGTCCTGCAAGAAATGGACTGGCCGCTAGGTGCCTCGTTCGGGTACATCGAGAAGCGAGCGACGCTCTACGGGCCACCGCCCAAGTAGCAGGCTTTTTCGGTACGGGTCATGCGCCTACCGACACCTCGGGATCGCGCATGGCGCAATCATCGCGTCTTGCACAGATCGGCGGACCAGAGACCCCAGCCGCTGTCCGCGAAGCGCCATTGCATCTCAAGGCTGGTCCCGTAGTGTCCGGAAAATGATCGGGGCGATTCTCGCATGAATTCGATGGGATATGGAGCTTGGAAAGGCAGGCATGAGGGGGCAGGGTACCTGAGGATGTTGCCCGCCACGCTGCAGTTCCTCATCGTGATGATCGCCTCGGCGATCAACGACAGACTGCAGCGAAAGCTCGACTACGTGGCGTCGTCTCGCCGAGACAGGTAAGTTGCTCACGCCCGAGGAACGCCGGAGGTGCTGCCAGCTCGTCAAGCCGGCGACGATTCTGGCGTGGTTTCGCCAATTGGCCGCGAGGAAATACCACAGCTCCGTGGCCAGACGGGGCCGGCCTCCCAAGCCCAAGGATGTCCGCAAACTCGTCGTCGAGATGGCCATGGCCAACCCTGGCTGGGGGTAGACCAAGATCAGGGATGCGATGCGGACCGATCGAGATCGGGCACCCGCATGCGGAACGGTTTGTCAGAACCATCAGATCCGAGTGCCTGAACCATCTCGTCTTGTTCGGGGAACGGCACCTGCGCTACGTGGTCAAGGAATTCATTGCGCACTACCATACCGAACGCTTTCGTCAGGGGCCCGGTGGCCAGTTGATCCAGCGGTCGGTCGGCCCGGTGAACGCGAATGGGGCGCATGGCAAGATCGTCTGCCGGTCGCGCCTCGGTGGAATGCTGAAGTTCTACGTCCGCGAGGCCGCCTGAGCCGTGGCGACGAATTCCCGGACACCACGGGCTGTTTGGCGGCCAGGAGAACGCATTGCGGCATTGACGCGCGAGACTCGGGTTGACACTTGCTGATGTCGCCACGAGTATCCATCGCTATTGCGAGAAGACGTCACGTACCTCTTCCGTAGGCATACACCCCTATCCAAACTAGGACACTAGGCATGGCAAAGAGAAGCCTGAGACCACTGGCCGAAAGAGAAGTCCACCTCGTGGGGATTCCATCCACATCGGACGTCGAATGGACTTCGCTGCATACACAACGCCGAGTCCTTCTCTGTACGAATGCAGAGGACGACCGCATCGTTGTATGTGCTCCTGACGGAGCGGTCGAGCTGGCGGTTCGCCTGACCGCTGCCGGCCCCATCCTGGAGTTTCGCGGTGCATCCCTTGAGCTGACGGCGTCGAAGAATGTTTCCGTGCGCTGCGAGCGGTTCGTCGTCGACGCGACAAACGAAGTCGCGATGAGCAGTGGAGGTGACATGCGCCAGCGTGCGAAAGGGGATTCTCTCGTCGAGGTGGCTGGCCGATCGAAGCTGGCGGCCCACTCTGTCGAAGTCACCGCCACCACGGGCAACCTGGAGCTAAAGGCGAGTGATGAAATCGTCGTCGAAGGTGAACGCATTTGGCTGAACCGCTGACTCTATGCAATTTTCCAACAGAACCCCCTACGCTGCCGGACTGTACCGAGCGCAGCTCCATTACCGGGATCTCACGATGGCGACTCTCGTCGTGAAGGCCTCATACGAGGTCGGCAAAGACGGTGTGGCTTTCCCTGTGGAGGATCAGCTTGCGATCAGCGAGGGAGACGCGGAGACACCGTTTGGCACGCTGGAGAGCGATGTCGTTCCGATCAAGGAGGGTTGTGACTTTGCTGTCTATGGCCAGGCCGTGAGCCCAAGAGCCGTGCACCGTATAGATGTCCTGATTCGCGTCGGCAGCTTTTGTCGAACCCTGCGCGTGACAGGAGATCGAGCGTGGCTTCCGGCCTTTGTCGGCGTTCGCGCCTCGGAACCAGTGCCGTTTACGACGATGCCTCTCGACTATACGCGGGCATTCGGCGGCGAGGCTACCTACGACCAAGACCTGGTTGGCCCCGAGCCGAATAATGCGTTGGGGCGCGGTTTCGTGGTGCTCGCCTCCGAGGTTCCGGGAGTCCGCTTGCCGAATGTGGAGGAGTCCGACGCACTGATGACCGCCTGGCAACAGCGACCCATACCCGGGGGAATTTTGCCTCTACCCCGCAGTAGCGCCCTGCGCGGCCTGCGTGGCGTGTCCGCCGACCTCAAGCAACAGCGAACGTCATTGAGCCCCGCATACTTTCAATGGGCTCATCCGCGCATGCTGCTTCCAAGCTATCCGGCGAAGGAGGCGGTGTCCATCATCGGAATGACGCCCGAGTCACCCTGGAAATGCGTCCTTCCCTTCCTCGATTTGGCGGCGCGCGTACAGTTGGGACCGAAAGAGTACGTCCTGCGTCTCGTGCCGGATACCCTTGCCATCGTCCCGAGCCATCGGCGGTTGTGGGTCGTCTCCCGGCGCGCCTTCGTGTACCAGTATGTCCCTGAGCGTGCGCGCCAGGTTGTGCTTGAAATAGGTGTACCGACCACGGTGGAAACGCCAACGACGACGATCGGCGCTCAACTGGCTGCCTCACATGCCACCGTTCCCATCCTTCCCCCGGATCACCCCGATCGCATGCCGGTTCCGTTTTCCATGCTGCGCGAGCTGCATCCGTTAACCAACATTATCGAAGCGTTCCCGCTTTGTGCTTCAGGTTGAAAGGGATCAACCATGCTTCCCTGTCCCATCCTCCACGCAAGCTGTGGCCAAATTGTGATCTCCATGTTCACGATGCACAATGCGGCTGCTCCGCCGATCCCGCCGGTTCCAAACCTGCCCGGGCTCATTGAAGGACCCGCGACCATGGGCTGGCCGCCGGGGTTCTTCGTTCATAAGCAGGCGATGAAGGTTCTGGTTGACGGCGCCCCTGGCATCCAGCAGGGCCATGATGTCGGGTACATGATTCCGCACTTTGCGATCCCGATGAACGCGCTATGCGCTTTGAATACGCTGTTCTCGAAACACAAGGTGATGATACCGGTCAGCACCGTCCAGCTTCAGGGAAAGCCAGCCGGCACTTACCTTTTGTTTTTGCTGGGTGAGATCTGTTGCAACCCTGCTTCCTTGCCGTCGGGGATAGTTCTCCTCATCAAATGCACCGTTTGGACGTCGCCATCGGTTTGGGACATCCTCAAGGGGCTTGCCTACATGGCTATCGACGCCGCCATGGATCTGGCTTGGAACAAGATCTTCAAGGGGAGCTGGATGGGGACGAAGGTTGAAGGGTTCAAGCCTTTTCTCAACCTGAGCCCTTTCTCGGGCGGTAAGGCGGCACAAATCCTTGGTCTGGGGTTCGCGCTGCAACCAGGCATTGGCGTCATCACGGCGATGTTTCAAGGTGGCAGCGGGCTGGTCGGAAGGTACGTCCTAAGTCAGTTCGGCAACAAGGTCATCGACCACGTAGCGAAGAGCTGGATCGTCGGACCGCTTGTTTCGGGTTTGCCCCGCGGCCAATCATCCGTCGGCCGGGGTGACTACTCCTATAAGTTTTTCGATGCGAAGTGGTGGTGACCGATGGACAATGCACCCACCGAAGTTCCGGCCACTTCTGATTTGCCAAGTCGAACGTTTCTGTTGGCGACCGATGATAGTGGCCAGCAGATCGTCTCCATCCACGTGAAGTGCACCTACCGGCTAAGGTCCGACGGGCGCTGCACGCGTGCCGAGGGCGAAATCCCCCTCTTGCTGGGCCCGACCTCGCACGATGACATGGAAACCTTTCCCGAGACCGACGTCGTCCCCTTCAAGGGACGGACCGACCTCATCGTGATGGCCAAGGCTTGGGGAAAGGGTGCGAGACAGATGACCGCACAAATCCGGGTCGGGCAACGGGCTGTCCAATACCGGGTGAGTGGGGACCGTCGGGTCAGCTATGCCGGCAGAGGCAGCTGGTCCTTCACCCAACCCGAGCCGTTCGAGAGCGTGGAAATGCGCTACGAGAATGCCTACGGCGGATTCGACGAGACCGTTCCCGTACCGCCCATCGTCTACTTGGTCGATATGCTCGACCTCGATCCTGGGCAATATCCGCGCAATCCTGTGGGCAAGGGGTACGTCGTATTCGATCGGCGCGAGCGAATCGATGGTTTGAGTCTGCCCAATATCGAGGATCCAACCGACATCCTCAGACCTGATCGCTTGGTCGTGGGGCACGCCGAGAACTGGTGGAAGCAGCCCCTGCCTTGGAGTTGCAACTGGTTCCCCAAGTTGAATTATCCGCGCATTGTTCACTTCCGTGGCGTTCCAAGGGGAATTCCGGACGACGACCGCCAGGTGCCCGAAGTAAGGCGGGGCTGGCTCGACCCAGGCCATGCGCGCAAGGTTGCGGCCATGACCTTGGCTGACCCCTTGGATGGTCGTTGCGCCGACGCTGCCTCTCCGGCTCTGGTTTTCCCTCTCTTGCGTGGAGACGAGGCCATCGAATTGACCGGTCTTACACCAGACGGTCGCATGGTTCTCCAGTTTCCGAACGATCGCCCACGCGTCCTCGTTCGTTGGGGGGGCAAAGCTCATGACCTGGCGGTAGTTCCCCATCGCATCCTCATCAGCACCCTTGAGATGGGAGTCTTCGTCGTCTGGCATGCTGCCTGGGTTCCGCCCCGCCCTCTCCCAGGGCGGCGACCGCGACCAGACGACACCATGGCGACGCTACTCGAAGGGGTCGAGGTGTTCGTCGATCGGCAACCCATCGGGCCACTCGGTTTCGAGCCTTCATGGTGAGGCGAAAAGGCAAGGCACTCCTTCTCGGCATCGGGCTTGCGGCGCTGGCCGGAGCTGGCTTCGGGTTCACCCAGAACATCTCTCGCGAATGGCTCGAGAATGCGGCCGAGGTTCTCTTGATCCTCCTGGTTCTGGGCGGGTCGATCGGGGCTGCTCTTTGGTATTCACGAAACGACCATCGCAAGCGCGATCTCTACAACGAACAAGTACGGATGGGGTTCCACGCCCTAGCCAGCGCAACTGGAATGGCCGTCATCGACATTGCCACCGACCGATACCGATCCTACGCTCCGATCCTGCGCGGCACCTACCGCAAGCGCCGCATCCACGTTTCCTATCTTTCCTACTGCGAGGCGTACCCAACGCCGGACGGCGGAGACAACTCCAGTCCCGGTTTCTTCAGAATCACAGTGTCAGGCCTCGACCATCACCGCTGGCCCGAGCATCGACAGCTTCTCCGAGGCCAATCCGCGACCGATCTACCAAACGCAACCCAGGGCATTCTGAATCAACTCAGGGTTCGCAAGGGCAACCCTCTTGCCGTCGAGAAACTCGATGTTCTGCACTACGAGCTGACTTGTCTCGTCCAATGGGCCGACTATGGCCGCACCGTTCGGGTTGAAGGCCGCGCCGTGAAGGTCATCGCGGATCCGGACGATCTACGCACGCTGCTCGCCCAACTTCTGGATCTCGCCGACAGCATTCCCTCCGAGACAGAATAGCCGAGGCAATCCTCGCAGGCTCAGGCCCGTGCGATGGAAGATATGGGCAATCGAGATCCATGGCTGATGACCGCGCTGAAGCTATGCCCACACGCTAGCTCCCAGGGTCGTCGCGTCAAGCGGTTTCAAGGGGGTGGGAGTTCATGACCCACTACCACGCTGAACGATTCCACCAGGGACTCGGCGGCGAATTGGTCCAGCAGGATGCCGGTTCTGGAAGTTAGGACGCTGCCGACGGCAAGATCGTATGTCGCTCGCGCCTCGGCGGGCTGCTCAGCTACTACCACCGTGAAGCCGCATGAGCCGAGCCGCCACCTCGATGTGCGGGCGGAGACGTCCGGAGAAACTCCTCCGTAGAGACCAGCCTGTGAACCTCGAGCATAGGGTCAGCCGAACTCCTCGACCATCAGCGGCTCGTCGGCCAGGTCGTGGATCATGCTGACGAACGAGAAGTCGAACCATTCCTGGAACATGGCGAACGACCGATTCTTAGGCCAAGTCTCCTCGAGCGTATACCAGCCCACCAGTTCGTTCTCGAAGATCTCGTGAAAGTGGCGCTTGAGGGCGCTGAGGTATTCGGGCTCCATGACACATTCCTCGATCAGGTAAGCCGTGGACTCCCGTCGTACATCGGCGAGGGTAGGCGGGGACTTGTCTTTCGGATCGGCCCGGGCGGCCCATTCGGCGAACGGGGCCTTCGGGGTGACAAGCACGAGCAGGCGATTCAGGGAGGGCGGCATGCCGACATCCTACATAGGGTTCGGTCACAGCTTGCCGGATAGTTGAATTTCGCCAGACGCGCGCCGCCACGACGATTTTCCGAACACTACGGGGTGTCTTCGCGTTCGGTATTGCGTCAAGCCGTAACGAACGATAGGTCATGGTACCGAGAACGACTTGCCTGCGCTGGCCCTCCCAGGGGACTTGCCTCAGAATGTAGGATTCTTACGCGATGATCGGGCGTGACATGCGTTTCAGCGGCGCACGCGGGACACCGGTCCCGCACAGGGCCGCGGTCGCGAGCGTAGCTTTTGCCCTGCTCGTCGGTGCAGGCTGCGGCTCGTTCTCGCTGCGCGCATCCAAGGCGCGGACGCCGATTCTGCTCGGTCCCGTGGCCTGCATCGCCTGCGCCCGGGCCGGCGCGGGGTGCGGCTCCTCCGACGGTGGCCGCCGGCGTTCGCGAGCGGGAGTACGTCATTGCGGTGGTCGTGGACAAGATCGATGGCGACACGGCGCCCTTGGACGTTGCGGCGATGAAGGCTGTCTCCGATCCTTGCCGGGAAGATCTTCGCGTCGTCGGCATCGACGCTGGAGCCTGGGGCTTCGACGTGCCGCTGCTGTTCGGGATGACGAACGCGTGGATCGACGTTCAGGCGAGCCGCGCGACCGTGCCGAACGGCACCTGCAGCCCGATCGCGGGCCCGCCTTCCGAGAAGCCGCGGGACGGGAGGAGGCGGTGAGGAGCGAGGCGCTCGCTCGGCTGGCGGCGCTTGGCGCTCTGCTCGCATGCGGTTGCGCCGGCGCACGCGTCGCCGTCAGCGCCGACCGCGCCAACTACCCGGTGTCGCTCTCGGGAGCGGTGCGCGACAAGAACGGCTACCTCCACGACGGGCGTTCGCTGACGAAGGTCGGAAGCTTCAGCGCGCAGCGCACGCGCGTCGGGCTCGTCTACTCGTCTTGGACCATTCCGTCGACGTACGACATCTCGGACGAGATCAACGTACAGGTGGCGTCATCGTGCGGAGAGGCGGTCGTGACCTCTCGATCTCGATCTCGAACGCGTGCACCGTGCTCAATTTCTTTCCGTTTCTCAACGCCTTGCCCCTGTGGCCGGGTTGCGTTCCTTTGACCATCACTGGGGATATCGTGCGCCGGGGCGAGGCGGACTGCCGGAAGGCTGCCGAACCCTGACGCGACGGCGCCCTCTCACGGAGAAGAGCAGTAGACCTCGGCGGCCAGGCTTGCCCACTTGCCGCCGTTGCAGCCCACGTTGACGGCCGGCGACGTGCAGTAGATGCAGTCGACGTTGCTCGGCAACGTGCAGGCGGCGCCCAGCGTGGGCGGCGACGGCGGACAGTCGATGTACGAGCTCTGGCACAACCACACGTAGTCGGCGCCGCAGCCATGCCCCGGCAGGCAGCGGCAGCAATCATAACCCGACGTCGGCAGGCAAATTTCCATGGGAACCGAGCACATCCGCGCTGTTGGATAGGGGACATCAGCGCAGACAGGCACCGGACCGTCCCCCGGCTGCGCGGCGTCGGGCAAACCGGTGCCCGGTCCAGTCTGTATATCGTTGCCGGCCGAACCGTCAACACCACCGCTGTCGTTGCCGCCGGCGCCGTCGGGTCGCGAGGTCATTGCGGACGGCCCGCAACCGCAAACCAGGCAAAGGGCAATGACAAATGCAGCGCGCAATCGACAACCCTCGAACGAGGAGACTACCTGCAAGCTCGAATTACTCAAGGCGATGCCCGTCTCACAACAGACGTACGGACGTGCTTGCATTGTTTGTTTCAACTCTCATGGGGCGATTTCTTCGCTTGCCACGTTCGTTCGTTTAAAAGAAGCTACCGTGCGGCGATTTGGCTGCGCAGGTTTTTGTGGCGTTCTTGCCGCGGGGCCCGCAGCCGATGGAGAGGAAGGTTGCAATGAGGAAGACGCGCTTAAGCGGCTCCTGGCGGACAGTACTGGCGGGCACCGTTCGCCCATGCTCGCATCCATACGGTGGGCGTTCAAATCAACTACGCTCCGATACGGCCAAATTCGATTCGGTCATCAACTATTTCAAGAACGGCTTGGGCAACGGGGCCATCGCGCTGACGGTGTACTATGTCCATCCCGGCTATCTCGGCCAAACGCAAGAGTCGGGACGCGACCAGGGACGGAATACGCTAAGCCTGGGCCTTGTTACCGCGCTGGCCGAAATGGCGTGGAACCAAGGGCCACTCAAGCACGAGCAAGAATCTCGATCCATCCCGAGGACGGACACGACGTGAAGCAACTTGGGTAGATTTCGTCCAGCGCCGTGGACATCTGTGATACAGATGGACGACTGCCGCCGAGGAAGATCGACATGTCGAGGCCCGTAGGATTCCTCATCCGATGCATGAGGGCTTGTCTCCGAGAATGGTGGCTGACCCTGCTCGCGATCGCCGCGGGTGGGCTGTTTGTCGCCCATTGCATCATGATGGGCAACGTCATGATCGACGACGCGTTCATCACCTTCTCGTTCTCCAAGAACCTGGCGCTCGGCCACGGGCCCGTGTACAGCCATGGGGTTCGCGTCGAGGGCTACTCAACCTTCCTGTGGATGGTACTGGTCGCGCTTCCGCTGGTCTTCACCCGAGGTGCTGCGCCGCTTGCGATGGCGAGGCTCATGGCAGTCCCCTTCGTAGCCCTCTTGGGATGGTCCGTCTACCGACTTGCCCGTTCGTGCGGAGCCTCTCGACGGATGGCGGCCATTTGCTTCGTGCTCCTGTCCTTCAACACGGATCTCGTGGTCGCCTACCTCACCGGAATGGAGACCCTGCCATACGTCGCGTTGGTCACCTTTGCTTTCGCTGCGACGGTGCAGTCGTTCTCCGACGTGGCTTGGCAGAAGTGGGCGGCTTGGGGTGGTTTGGCCGTCGCGCTCGTGCGCATCGACGGCTTCGTTCCTTGGGGCATGCTCCTCGGTTGGTCATTCCTGACTGTCGCCGGGCAAGGCGACGGAAAGGCCGTCTGGAGATTCGTGCGAGCCACCGCTCCCGCGATCTTCGTCTACGCAGCGTGGTTCGTGTGGCGCTGGCACTACTATGGCCTCTTCCTCCCAAGTACCTACTATGCAAAGGCGCTCATACCTAAGTTCCTGCCCAACAACGGCTTCGAGTACGTGACCCGGGAGGTCCTTGAGGGCGCTCTGTGGTGCGGGTTGGTTGGCTGGCCGTGGTTGCTTTGGCGCCGCCGATTCGGGGCAGCACTGGTCGGCTGCTACGTCATTATTCACTGGATCTATGTGGTCATGGTTGGCGGCGACTGGATGTCGTTCGGGAGGTTCGTGCTGCCAACTGTCCCATTGTTGCTCGCCCTCTTGTGCGCCGCCTACTCCGATTTGGTTCGCAGCTCTTTTCGCGCTCGGAACCGGTTTCGTTGGCTGTTTTCGGTGGCCCCCTTGGCGCTTTTCGGACTGACGATCGCGCGCGCGGACCATCGTTTTCTCAACAGCGGTTTGGAGAAGGCCAAGCTGTTCGGATTCGCGGACCAAACCGCAAACGTCAGGAGCTACTTGCACGCGGTCGCGTTCCTGAAGCAGGCTGTGCCGAGCGGCGCCCGCTTGGTTACCGACTGCGGCGGAATCTTCGCATACTTCACGGACGCCTCGGTGATCGAGACGTGGGGATTGGCCAACGCGACCATCGCGACCCGAGGAGACACTGAGGGCGTTCGTCCGCAGTACGGAAGGACGTGTCCGGCGTGTTACCCAGAGCTGAAGCCGGAGTATTTTCACGTCATGCAGCCGATGGTCCGCCACGAGCCCGCCTTTTCCTCTGCTAGTGACGTGATCGCCAACGTCTGGCAGACCGACAACATCGGACGCTACATCGATTTCAAGAAGGACTTCGCCGCGGGGCGGGTGTTTTTGCCCAAGACCGGAGAAGCGCTGTACTTTCTGCGGAAGCGAGATGCGCATTTTTCACCGGCGCCCACGACGACAACGGAGGGGTTCGTCATTGACTACCCCTTCGAGGCCTCTCGGTAGGGCGTCCGCGCGATCGACGGCCAGCCTTCAGGGCGTCTCGGTCGGCGTCCAAATCTGGTCGGGGCGCACCCAAGCGCCTGACTTGGGCCAGAAGTGGGGGGCGTCTTCGCCCTGCAGCCGTTCCTTCAATCGATAGTAGCGGTTGATTTCGCCGGTGATTTCACCAGGCAAAAATCCGTCCGCACGATCGCGAACGATGGTTTGGAATTTCTTCTCTCGGATTTGGCCGTTGATTTCGGCGAGCAGCTCCTTCTTGACTTGGGTCTGCTTGGACTTGAACACGTCGCCGATCGCCATGGCATGTGCCATCACCGGACTTCGATGCATGAGCCAGGGGTAGAACCCGGACGACAGCATCCACACCGGTTGAGGACATGCCGCTACCCGTCTCAGCATCGCAAGGCCAGCCTCTCGATCGGCTTCGGACGGTACGAGGTCGTTGCGCTTGACCTCCGGCAGGAGGAGGAACTGCAAAACTACCACGGCGACGGCAAAGGCTCTACGGCCGAACAAGAATGCACTCAGACGCGTTGTCCGTGGTTGCCACAATGCTCCGAATGTGATGCCTGAAGCAATCGCTAGCGCCGCATGGAAACTCATCAGCACGTTGGGATATCCCCCGGTGTGAAGGATGGCCATGAAGGAGACCGCGGCAGCGGACACAATCCAGGCTGCGTGCATCGCCCATACCCAGAATCGCTCTCTCAAGGAGACGCCGGCGACAACGGACATCGCGCCGAGCACCATGGGAAGGACCGGTGTCAGAAAATGCTCGCTCAGTACCGAATGCCAGCTATGCCACAGAATTTCGTGATCCGCGGGTACGCGAAACGCGTAGAAGCCAAACCACCCCCTCGAAGCGATCTCGAACGTCCCCATCGTGAGCCCCACGAACGAGACAAACGCCACCACCGCCCAGCGCCCCAGCCTGGGCGACTGCGCGACCGTGAACGCCAGCGCTGGCACCGCGAGCACGAGGGCCATTTGTTTGGTGAAAGCCGCACAGCCCAGCAGTACTCCGCAAGCGATTGCACGGCCGAGCGTCGTGGCCCGGCGTGCGTAAAGATAGCCCAGGAGAAGCAACAGCAGATACAAAGAGTCGCAACGGGCGATGTCGAACCAGAACGCAGAAAGGCCGTAGGTTCCAGCGAACAGACCCGCTCCCACGGCAGCCCCCACAATACTATGCGTCTCGCGATGGATCCAAACCCCGATGGCTGCAAAACACCCGACGGTCGCGAGTAACGAGACCAGCCGTGGCGCAAAAAAGCCGAGGCCGAAGATCTTCGTCATGACGGCCGAGAGGTAGTAGTAACCGGGGACGTAGATGAAGGGCGTGAACTCGAGCGATGGTTTGCGATAGAGCATCTGGCCCGACAGGACGATCCGCACATGATCGACAACAGCGCCCTCCATCCACTCGAGTTCGAACGGATAGCCGATGCGCGCGCAGGCGATCCCCAAGAACTGATACACGGGCCAGAGCGCCAGTGCTGCGAGCAGCAAAGAAGCCATCCGGCTCGGCGTGCACCGTCGGAAGAGGGCAATCGACAAGTTACTCATGGGCCATGGACCGTTTGCCGCAGTCCAACCGGGTGGATTCAATAACGGGTGCGCGCCGCCTGCCAGTCGTTGCTCGTGTCATCGCCGCCGCCGCCAACCACGGGTCGGGTGGCGAGGAGGTGCGATGTGGCGATGCGCCGTTCATCGCCCGCCAGGCGGCGGTACCGGGTCGCCATACCCGGCAGGCCGGCCTTGCGGGCCGCGTTTCGCATGACCTGGCACATCCGGCAGCACGTCTGGCGTGTCCTGGAAGGCTTGTCTCGACCACGGGGCGCAGTCTACCCCATCGCGTCCCCGCCGAGGTCGACTCGATCGGTTGTCGAACGCGAGCGAGACGTGCGGTGCCGCATGGGATCAGGCTGTTTGCGACACGACACTCGGACGGCAATGGAGCCAGTTCTTCGACGACATTCCAGCGTTCCCCAGCGTCTCTTGATGTGCTCAGGGGCGGCGCACGAAGACCGAGAAGTCGCTGTAGGAAACGAAAAGGTTGAATCTGTCCGAAAGTTGCTGCTCGATGGCTGGCGCAAGCCTGGCGTCGCGACCCCGCAGCACCACGCGCGCGCGCGCGATCGAGCTGAGGGCGTTCGAGTCCGTCAAGGGCTCCTTGGGAGGTTCACGCACCCGGAATTGGCTGGGCAACTCCTCCAAGGCCCGCAGGTCTCCCGCCGGGTACAGCCCGTCAGGCTGTTCCGAGATATCCACCAGGAGCGCCTGGTACTCGGTTTCCGGCGGCGGCGCTTCGGCCGGCATCGGAAACACCCGCAGGTCGCCGAAGGACCTGGTACTGTCCTTATTTCTCGCCGCGAAAACGTCGAAAACCACTTCGCCCTGGCGCGTGCCCGCCGGACAAGCACCGGGCTCGTATACGACGTGGGTGATGCCGAGATCCTTGAGACGAAGATACAGATCCCGAGACGTGCGAAAGGTGCGAGGATCGATGAGGCTCTGGAAGCCGAGCCAGTCGTGCAGGATGGGTCGATCGATGCCCAGATTGGGGTGAATGGTGTGCAGGAGCAGGACTGCATTGTCGGGCAGGCTGCGGCCGAGCTCGATGTATTGTCGGAAGAACGGGTCGAATCGCTTGGTCGCTCGACCTTCGCGGCTGCTGCGCACCAAGGACACGGCGTCGGCGATGCGACTGGGGCTCCCAAAGAAGGCGTCGAGGCCGGCGATGACCTGGAAGCACACCAGCATGCCTACCCCGAACCGGGCCAGCCGGCCGAGGCGAAACGCGCGCACCAGCACTGCGCCCGTCACCACCGCGAAGATGGGCAACACGCCCTCGAGGTTGCGTCCCTGCGGGTAGGTCAGATTCCAGGCGGCCAGCGTACCCAAGGCAAACAGCAACGCGAACCAGACTCGCCGAGCGCGCGGCAGCAAGGGCGTGAGCAGCAGCGCGACGGCGAACAGTGCGCCGCTTTCGGGTTCGTTCGGATGGCAAGGGAAGGTAGCCGCCGCGATGGCCAGGCTGCGCACTTGCTCGACGAACGTGGACGGCGGGCGCGATTCCCAGCTACGCAGGAGGTTGTCGGCGAGCGAGATCGCGTCGGGCACGGTGGGCGTGCTGCCGGTGAAGATGTTCTGGGCAAACGGAAAAAGCGGATTGTGGTGGTTGACGAGGTTTGCCCCGAAGTGGGGCGCCGTGAGCACGAGCGTGGTGCCCACGGCGACCAGCGGGTCGCGCCAGATTCCCCACCACGAGCGCCGCGCCCGCAAGCACCGCACGGTATCGCGCAGAAGCACGACGGTCAGGATGACCGTCGCCGGGGCGACCATGATCACGGCCTGCAGCTTGGTCAGGACCGCGCCAGAAAGCACGATGGCGAGCATGAGCCACCAGCGGAGTGCGCGCGTCGCGACTGTCTCATAGAGTGCGAGCAGGACCGGTGCAGACCAGAAGGCAAGGAAGTGATCCGCCCCGCCGCCCAGGCAATGGTCGCTAAGGAAGAACGCAGGGAAGAGGAACATCGCCGCCCACGCCCCCGGCCGGTAGCCGCCCAGTCGTTGCATGGCCGCGGCCGCCCCGACCAGCGTCCATAGGAAGAAAGCGAACTCCGTGTGCAATGCCATCATCCACTTGGCCGCCGGCTGGTCGAGCCCCGGTACGAGAAAGCTCCAGGTGTTGATGACGCTGCCCAGTTGGGGAAGGTTCTTGGGCCAGTCGGCGAGAAAGGGAGCGATGCGTCCCGCGCGCGCATAGTCCTGCGCGATGGTCAGGTGGGTCCAGCTCGCATCATAGGTAATGGCGCTCGGTGAGAAGTTCCCGAGATACACGAGTGCCACCGCGAGCAGCCCGAGGCCGGTGGCGATCGATCGAAAGGGATCGAGGGCGGCCGAGTGCGGCCGGTAACGACGCAGCCACCCGCGCAGGTCTCTCAAATGATTTCGCTCGATGGAAAGGGCCAACAGCGCCAAGCCGGGAGGCCAAAGCACCGCGAACAGGGGCCGCAGGAATCCGAGGAAGCCGGCGGCGAACATCCCCATCGCGAAGGCGAGCGCACCTGCCGGGATGGCGAGTGCGAGCCACTCGGCCAAGGACCGCGGACGGATGCCCAGCAACCGTACCACCACGACGTGGCCCGCGAGTAGCAGGGTGGCGGCGAGCACGAGTTGCCAGCCCCAAATGACGATCACCGTCCAGGCCAACCAGTCCTGAAGGGCCAGGTGCTGGTGCAACCAGAGCCCCGATGCGGCGAGGGCCACGAGTGCGAGCACGCCCACCAGCGCCGAGCGCACGACGTGGCCCCGCTGGTTCTCGGACGGGCTACCTGGAACCGATGTCGATCCGATGCCGGAGCCGGTCTCGGCTGAGGCCTTGCTTCCCACCTCCCCCTGCGGCGATTCGCCCTGCGCGCGGACCCGATGGTGGCCCTCTCCTGGCGGGTGACCGCCGGTGCTGTCACCAGGTCGCGCAACGGGAAGGTCTCCCAGGTTCATGCCACCGATGTTATGCACTCACCGTGCCGTCTTGAACCACAGAATCGTGGTCAGTTCCGCGACTGGGCTGCGACGGATTTGTCGCGAAATCACGGGTCTGGCAGACTGCAGCCGAGCTCTCCACGACGCAACGAAGCCAAGCTCGATCGGGCGACGCTCCCATCAATTTTTCCCCGCGACTCGGAAGACAAGAGAGCCAGATCGCTTGCCGCGGTGATCCTCGGGAACATTGTCAAGGCCACGACTCTCACGCCAGCCGCGGCTGACGCGCGCCACCTCGGCCGGGAGCGAGCCGCAAGTCGCCTTGCGGGGGGGAAGGCCCGAGTCCGGCGCGTCGGAACGAGCGCCATTTTGCGCCCACTGAAACGCATTACCCGCCTGGGAGCGAAGCACAGGTCACAGCTTGGTGAGGTTGAGAACAAACGAGGCGGGAGTTGTTGACGCTGATTGAGCGACCTTGCTGTCGACGACGAGGGTGAGCTTGTCGCCGGTGGCGACCTGGACCTTGGCGGCGGAGGCGCCGTTCGACAGGGTAGGGTCGTCGTCGTTGCAGGCCACCTCGGTGCAGCCAGTCAGAGGATTGCCCTTGTACACGGCGAAGACCGTGTCGAAGGTGCTGCCGTCGGTGTCGAACTGGTAGGTGCCGCCGCTGGGCGCGGTCCAGGTGAGCACGGCTTCGGGGCCGCCGTAGCTGCCGCTGATGCCATTGCAGCTTTCCCGCAAGTAGTTGCCAAAAACGCCGGTGAACGGAACCGTGGCAACAGGCTGACCCGTGGCCGAGCCGAGGTCTTGCGCGCAGTCCGGATCATCGAGGTCGGCCTTCCCGTCGCCATCGTTGTCCACACCGTCGTAGCACTGGCCGTCCTCGCTGGCCACCGGAAGGATGCCGACCACCGGCACGAAGTAGGCGCGAGGGGCTTGCGGATACTGTTGTCCATCAGCCAACGCAGTACCGCCGGGGTCGCCATTTTGTCCTGCGCAGCTTATGCTTCCGTCGGTGCGGAGCAAACACGTGGCCACGCCACGATCGACAACCGACGCTGCTGTAACCGCAACGACGTTACTCACTGATGAAGCATCGTGAATGAGTCTGGGGATTGTGCGAACCGCAGCGGCCGTGAAGGTGCCATCGCCGAGTTGCCCCGAGCTGTTGTCCCCCCCCGACCAAAGCGTGTGGTCCTGTTGAATAGCTAGGTAAGAGGAGCAGCAACCGACATTCGTGGTCCACGTCGCTGAAAGTACTTGTCCTACGCCCAGCGCGTCTCCAGGTACCGCCTGGCTCCCTCCCCAGGTGAGAACGGTACCATTCTTCGTGACGGCCCAGAAGGAGCCAACCGAACCACCCAAGCCGGGCGACCATGTCGAACATGACAGCGAAACGGCGGCGGAAGCGGCGGGCAGGTCAACAGCAGTCAACGTTCTGCTGGGTTGGCCATTGTCTGGGCTACTACCGGTACAAGAGACTTGGCCACCCTTTCGCAGAATGCACGTGGCGCCACCACACGCCGCGACGCTCTGGGCATCGGTCACACCCGACATTTCCAGTGGAGTGGAAATCGCGGTCGTACTGGTAGTTCCGAGTCCCAACTCACCCACACTGTTGCTGCCCCAGCACAGAACCTTGCTATCCGCCGTACGGACGCAGGTGTGTGGGCCCGCCGAGACCTGCGTGGCGTTGGTGATGCCGGGAATTAGGACTCCACCGCCAGCAAGCGCGCTACCCCAACAAAACACCGTGCCCGTGGCGCGGACAGCACAAGCAATACCTCCACCCACGGAAAGGCTGATTGCGTCCTCCAGCCCAGCGATGGGTTGCGCGGCCACGTTGGAACCCGTGCTCGCGCCCACCATGGGGCCGTTCGCTCCCCAGCAGCGTACGCTGCCCGACCTGAAGAGCGCGCAGACGGTGTTGTCGCCGCCCGAGATGTCGATAGCCCCGTCGGCCCGGCACTCGTTCGTGCTGGCGTCGCAGGTGGCTCCGGTCCCACAACCCGCGCCCTCAGGCTCGGGCGTCCATAGCGCGGTAGACGTGGCGGTGGTGCAAGCCTGACAGGCATCGCCCGGCTTGGAGTCGCCATTCATATAGCAGGCCTTGTCGATGAGGCAGTAGCCGGGATTCAGGGTGCTCTGGCAGACTCCGGCGACACAGGTATCTGTCGTGCAAGAGAGGCCGTCGTCGCATCCGTTGTCGCAGGTACCACCGGCTTCTGGGGTGTTCGGTGACACGGCACCGTCGAGGGGCGGTGCGGGGGCGTTCGGGCTGACTGGTGTATCCACGGCATCGTAGATCACACCTGCCTCGGGACTGGAGCCTGCCGTGGGCACGTCAGTGGGCGGACCCGACAAGTCTGGCGAGGAGGCATCGTAGATCCCCACATCCAAGCCTCCCGTCGTCACGATCTGGCCGTTTGCCAGATCGGGATCGCCTGGGTCAGCGCAAAAATTGCTCGCGCAGAGTTGCCCGGGGGTGCAGTTCGCCACGGACGGACAGCCGGTCCGACAGTGCTGGTCGGGCGCGCACGAAAGGCCCCCGCCGCATGGGGCCGTTCCCGAACAACCGATCTCGGCTGGCAATTGGCAAACGGCCGAGTCGGCCGTCTTCACGCAACTCTGTCCTGTCGGGCAGTCTGCCCTATTCTGGCAGGCATCGTGGCACTTGCCCATGGTGCACAGCAAGGAGCCACTGCAATCGCTCTTGCGAACGCACGCGCTGCCCACGTCCATCTTCCTCGATGAACCGCACCCGACCACGAGGCAGGACGACGCGATCATCAAGGCAGGGATACGCAAGCGGGGGCCTGACATTTCCATTCTCCCATCTTGTTCTCGTCACCGCGAGAAACGTGCGCCTCCAGGGTATCACAGCCGGCGGTCGTGCGGGTCTGCCGGCTGTGCGCCCACCGCCGACATCCCGGTCGGCCGCAAGAACTCGATCTGTGATGAGGAACCCGACAGTTTCATCCGCGACCGCCGGCCGATCCGATGCCCGCGGCCCAACATCTGCTGATACTCTGCCGCGATGGTCTACGATCTGATGACCAGCCTCGCCCGGGCCCTCATGAGCGTGCTCATTGATTCACGACCGCGATTCGATCTACGGCCTCGAGTTCCGGCGACGGGTCAAGGTCTTCGGTACCCGACGTCTGGTCACACCGCCACGAGCACCGCAGGCGAATGCGTTCTGCTCAGGCGAGAGTGCCTCGACAACCTCATCGTACTCGACGATCTTCAGGCGGAGCGAATTCTGCGTGAGTATCTACGCTACTACCAGGTACGCCCTCATCGTGGGCTTCGCATGCAGGCGCCGGCAGGTGGCCGCTGGCTGCCACCACCCTCGTTACCGAGAAACAGGAGGGGGCCGTGCCTGGTTTGCGTGGTCACGTGGGCCTTAATAAGCCGCACTGCTCCCTGGGATCTTCCCGCGGAAATGCCATCCCGTGGCCACTGGATTCACGTACGAGGCCGTCGGAACTTGTTGAAAATCAACCAGTTCTTCTTGTCATCCCGGCCAGGGGAAGTCGGAGCGGAAGGATCCCGGGGGCTCCACGTGAGGTCTTGCTACCGAAAGATAGCGAACCAACCCGAAACATGCTTGGGCAAGCTCGCGGAGCTTCGCCGCGCACGACCACGTATCGGCCTCAGCGGGATCGCCTCCGCCCGTTGGCATGGCAATTCTGCGGCGGTCAGGTAGATGCGATGGACTTGTATCCATCAAGGCAATGCATTACCCTTGGTAATCAGGTGGCCAAACATGCTCGTCGCGACGTCGAAAGTTACGAACCAAGGGCAAATCTCCGTTCCCGCAGAAGTCCGAAAGGATCTTGGCATTCGGGCCGGAACAGAGTTGATCTGGGACCGAAATGAAAATGGAGACTATACGGTCCGCCCTAAGCGTCTCACCTTGGCAGACCTCCATCGGGTGGTTGGTCCTTCGACTGTTCGACTGACGGACCGAGAAATTCAGAAGGCTCGGCGGGAATTCCTGGCCTCCCGGACGAAACGTTTGGACGCGAAGCGGGCGTAAAGGTGGCTGCCATCGACACGAACGTCCTTGTTCGACTCGTGACCAGGGATGCCGAATCACAGTACAAGAAAGCACACGCCTTCGTTGAAGAGCACCGGCCTGTCCTGGTCACCCAGCTTTCCGTGTTGGAGTTGGTCTGGGTACTCATGAGTCGGTACGGTTTGGACAAGGAGCGAACCTGCCAAGTAGTCGAGGCCCTATTGGAGATGAGGGAGTTAAATATTCAAGCCCCCGCCGTTCTCGAAGCCGCCTTGAAAACCTGGAAGAAGTCCAAGGCCGACTTCGCCGACTGCTTCATCCTGGAAACCGTAGTTGATGCATCCGAAAGCCCACTTGGAACGTTCGACACTACGCTTGGAAAGCTGGAAGGCTGCAAGCAGCTCTAACCATCGATTTCGCATTCCGTGCTGTCCGAATAGTCACCTGTGCCTCCGTGCTGGCTACCGAAGCTATCCGCGCGAGATGATATCTGGAACCCGGGAGAACGTGCAGCTCGATTGGCTACCCCGTGTGACCGAGAGGTTTGCGGGCAGTGCGAGGCGTGAGTTGCTCGACCACGTGCTCGCACCCGATGCTCAGCATGGCAAGAATCACCACCGGCGCGAGCGGCCTCTGGATAGTCGATTTCATTCCGTCCGTCCAACTTTCGGTGGACCAAACCATCCCTCTACCCGCTGCTCGCACCCGCGAGCAGGTCCAGGACCGGCCATGACTTCCGCTCCTTTCATGGGAGGAGCGGGGGAACCACGCTGAGTAGGGCTCGGGGATCGAGCCGCCTCAAGGCGCGATCCGGTTGATCGTGTTGCTGGCGTCGCAGGTGAACCACAGGTTTCCGTCGGGGCCAGCGACGATCCCATTCGGCGCGCTCAGCGTGCTTGGGGGGACCGTGGGGGGACCGGGGTTCGCCAGTGACGAGAACTCGGTCACGACGCCCGCCGGGGGTGACGCGACCGATGAGGTCCGGGATGTTGTTGGTGAACCAGAGGTTGCCGTCGGGCCCCGGGGTGATGTCGAGCAGGGGCTGGGTGGCGCTTGAGACCGAGAAGGTGGAGATTTGGCCGTCCAGGGTGACCCGTCCGATGATCGTGGGCGCGTCGTTGCTCGTGTACCAGAGTGCGCCGACGGAGCCGGATTGGTCGCCGTCGGCCAAGGCAAGTCGAGCTGTGGACCAGGTTGAGCCCTGACCCTGGTCCACGGTTGCGACCGCACGCAAGCCAGAGTCTCCGTGGCCGCCTGCGGTCTGACCTTGGCGCGTGTGATCTGCCAAGGCACAGCCCTAAAGTAACACTGTACGACTGCGTCTTTCCGTGTTGTCATAGATCCCGGAGGGAAATCCCTGACAAGAATCTTGCCTATGCTCGCAGTCTGTCTTCTCGTTCCCAGTGTGGCCGCGGCTCAGTACAGCGACGAGCCGTCGAACGCGAATCTCAAGGGTTTCACCCTTTCCGCCGGGGTTGGGTACGGGATCCCATTTGGCGAAGCTCTGAAGAACGGGGCCATGAGCGACATTATTTCTGGTCAGATTCCGCTTGAGGCTGGGCTCGGTTATCGGGTGAATGAATTGCTGTCGTTCGACGTCACCTTTCAATACGCATTCCTGACGACGAAGAACTGTGACGCTGGCTCCTCATGCTCTGCCGGCGACACCAGCCTCGCGTTCGCGGCGAAGCTCAATTTTGCGACAGAGCAGTCGTTCTCGCCCTGGATCTCGGCTGGGGTCGGCTATGAATGGTTGAGCCTCTCAGAGTCAGGGACACAGACCATGGACATGACCCTCAAGGGTCTGGAATACGACTTCCAGGTCGGTGGCGACTTCCGGGTAGGCCCAGCAGTTGTCCTTGGGCCTTTCATCGGAGTGCGGGTGGGCAACTATGATTCTGGGTCGGCGTCTACCGGGGGATCGAGTGGCTCGGGCGACATCCCGAGCTCCAGCCAAGGCACGCACGGCTGGCTGACATTCGGGATCCGGGGCACGTTCACCCCCTAGATTCAACAGGTGAACGAAACCCGCTGACGCTGTTGCGTACGCTTTTCTACGAAAGGTCTGCGCACACAGCTGGGATACGGATACTGCTTTAGAACAGCGAGACAAAGCTGATCCCAAAGAGGCCGGTGCTTCCAAATAAGCGAAACCCCTCTGGATTCAGATGCTCTATCCTCTCCCCATGCTTGTCGTCGTCCCGAAGAAGGGCATCTTCTCCTTGCTCCGAAGGTCTCTCTGGCTCGCTTGCGTCGCCGTGTTTCTCGCGCCGGCCTGGTCGGCCCAGGCCGCGGACGACGAGCCCGCATGGGCGGGGTATTACATCCGCAGCGCTCGCGAGAGCTTCACGAAAGAAAGCCGCGTGCCCGACGGCTACGACCGCACCGAGATAGCGAGCCTGGCATTCCCCGACTCGATCATAGTCAACGACGAAGTCCTGGAAGTCCCCTGGTTGCTCTTCGTCAAGCCCTGGCGCGCCTCGCCTGGCTTGAGCGCGGCGGTCCTGGAGACGGTCACGTACTTGAAGGAAAAGAACGAGCGTGCAGCGGAAGAGGTGAAGACGACGCTCTACGTGGCGGTGTTTGCCGGCGGCACCGCGGGGGCCAAGGCCGAAGTCAAGGCCCGGGGTCAGGCAGACAGCATGGCCGAGCGGCACGTAACCGACCTCGACCTCGCACCCTATCGTCTCGCGCGGGACAAGCTGGCCTTCGGCGTCCGCAGCCGGATGAGCTGGCCGCTGGTCGGTGGCGGCGGCGACAACGAGTACTTGATCCTGTTCCTCCCGGATGGCCAAGAAGTGAAGAAGGTGTGGGCCACGCTGATGCATAGCTGGCGGATGTACAACGACGGCTACTTCGACGACGGCTCCTCGAACAAGGCCGAAGAAGGACACGAGGGCACGGCGATCATCTCCGTGCTCAAGACCGCAACCCGCGGCCTGCGCGATCTCAGCAAGTCAGGCTGGAGCAAACGCCCCGCCGTCTACCGCTGGAACGGCACGAGCTACGTGACGAAAGACAAGGAACCCGTCGAGAACGTCAACGGCTGGCCCGAGGCCGAGGTAGAGTAGAACCTCCGCCGTCGAATCTCGTTCACGGTGCTCCCGGCCTCAGCCCAGCTGCGTACGAGGACCTTCCGCGCTTTCATGTACGCGACAGCGCCAACGCTGGAATCACGGGGGAATCGCCACGATGGGAAGGCGTAGGCACGGCGAGGTTGTGGCGTGGCCGCGAAGACCGTCATCGCGGGAGCATCGCCCGCCGAGCCTCGGCGAGCGAAATCCTTAGTGATTCTGAGGGTGGCGCACTTGCGTACAGAGAACTCGGGAAGGTCTTCGCACGCAGCCGGGCAAGAAACTCAGGAGTGCCTGCGCACGCAGCTGTGTTGCGTACGCTTTTCTACGGAAGGTCTGCGCACATAGCTCGCCAACGAACAGGAGACCTCCGCTTCTAGAAGGCCAACCTTCCTTCGCCGATCGCGATGGCAGACCAGCCCGGTTGGCGATCAGGCACCATATAGAATGCAGTTCCGATCGATGTGGGCGTCCGATACGCGACAATCTGTGCGATGGTTGTGCCTTGTGCATCGAGTACCCGGATCCCCACGGGCTCGCCTTCGGCTGGGATCGGGTCAGTGACGGGTTCGCCCCACTGAAGCCCACTCGCGCTTTCGATGACGATTCGCCATGTATGGGCCGGCCCCGCGATCATGAGCGAGCTACTGAGCGCCATGATGCGGTCACCCAGCTCCCTGTAGACATAGTCACTTACCCATTGCGAACTGCAGTATGCCATGATGTCGGTGTATTTGGCCGGATCGAAGAACTTCGTCGAGGTCTGTTGTTTGTCCCAGCCGACCCAGCCTATGTAAGCTTTTCCATTGGTCACATAGGGGAAGTTCGGATCGGGCTGGTCCGCGCCGCAGCCTGGAGAGTGCTCGAGCCCGTGAGCGTGACCAATCTCGTGAGCGGCCGTCGACGGTGCATAGCCCGAATAGCCGACGATCAGGGAAACCCGGGAGTTCGCGGCGGTGACGCTCGCCACCGGACTGATGCCCATGATGCAGCTCGAGGTGCAGTAGCTGGCGAGGGTAGACGTGGGCATCAGAATACCCAGGTAGTAGACGTCGTTCGCCGGCTTGTCAGCTCGGCGGCGAGACAACAGCTTATCGAGGCAGCTAGACCACGTTGTGCCGTCCATCGCAGTTGTTGGCGTGATCGTGCACCCGGTGACCGCGGTGCTGCTGAGCGAGACCTGCGTCCCCGAGGTCGGGTACATGGAGTCCAGGTAGCTCTTGATGGAGTCAGAGAAGGCCTGGTCCAGCGTCGGCGTGTTTCCGTTCGAAGTGACTGGCACCGCAACGACCTTCTCGGGTCCGGTCTTGAGCGTCGCGAGACTGGCCGCACCGGTGGCCGGGAAGACCGGACTGTGGTCCGTGCCGGAACCCGTGCCACACTCGACGAGCCGCACCTGGTAGTCCAAACTGTCGGTGATGGCGCTGCCCGGAACTGGGATCACGAACGAATTTGTCGCCGTGAGCTCCGTGGAGGACGCCGAGATGTTGGCCTTCGCAGAGTAGCCCGCCGTTTGGCCGTTCAGCAGAAGTCGCGCCGACAGGTTGCGTGACTGGAACCCGCTGTCCACTGTGACGTAAACGCGGAACAGAGCGTCCTTCCCCTGAATGATCTGCCCGCCGTTGGTGGTCTTGGGAGTCGCCGCGTTCCCGTTCTTCATCACCGAGATCTTGCCCGCTTGGAAGACGGCGATTTCGCTGATGGCTATGCCTTTCGCCAAGTCGTCCAGGCAGCCATCGTTGATGGTCGACCCGGTCAATCCGCCGGTTGCGGAGCCGCCGGTTCCGCCGCCGCCCGTTCCTCCGGTGGGGCGGGCATCGGCAGTTTGACCTCCCGTAGCGCTGTTGGAGTCGGAGCGACGATCAACGCTGGCGTCTCGTCCGCTGCCGCCCGTGGATTGACTGCCTCCCGAGTTGGTCGAGCCGCCAGCCCCCGCGTCACCCCCGCTCCCGCCCGAGCCCACCCGACCACCGACATCAGACGAGCCACCCGAGCTGTTCGTCCCACCCGACGCAGACGCGCCACCGGCCTGAGAGGTGCCGGTGCCGGAAGAGCCACCGGTCCCAGACGAGCCCCCCGTTCGAGCCGCCCCGCCCGATCCGGCGACGCCTCCGCTCCCGCCGGACCCGCCGCTGGCAGAGGACCCGCCAGCCGACATCGATCCTCCAGAGCCGCCCTTTCCGGTGGAGGAACCACCCGAACCGGCCGCGTTGCCGCCACTGGCGACCGTGGTGTGTGTCTTGCTCCCCCCAGCTCCGGAAGACGTCGAGGGGTTGGAACAGGCCACGAGCACCAGGCCGAGCCCGCTCAGCATCAGAACGCCGTGGCGGAACGCAATGTCGAGCTTGTGTTGTGTCACTGGAATCCTCGAAGGGTGATGCGGGGTTTTGCAGGCCAAGGCGCAGAGAGGGTTCTCTGCGGTGTCGAAGCTGAGCGAACGAGGCTTTCGCGGCACCCAAAGACGAGCCCACGGAGCTTCGGCCTAGTCAGCTCATTGGGCAATCATTATTCGCTTTTCCCGAACCCGACAATCCGGGCTGCCGTGACAATAGGCGCGTCATAACGCCCCACGCCCGAGCGAGGCTACACCTGCGAATATGCCTGATACTGTTCCGCGGAAGGCTTTGTTGTCAGGAAAAGTGGGTTGTCCGCCGCAAAAACCCGGTACGGGCTACGAGATCAGCCGCTGGAACGCGCGTGCTAGTCTGCTGCCCGATGTTTCGCGAGCTCCTCCAGGCCTGCCTCGCTGTCGTCTGCGCCTTCTTCCACGCACGTGCCGAGCTGGTCGCCGAGAACGCCCTGCTCGGCCAGCAAGTCATCGTCCTCGGGCGAAACGTGTCGCGTCCACACCTTAGACCGCGCGACCGCAGGACGATCGCGGCGATCACCAAGGCGTTCCCACAGCTGCTCGATACCGTTGCCATCGTGCGCCTGGAGACCGTTATTCGATGCATCATTCGCTCTGGCGTGGATTCTGGGCGCGCCCCACCCGACGTTGGCCGCGGCCATCTGGCGGATGAATGTCTTCACCTCGGCGGGAATGTGACCTTCTGCCGGGTTGCGCGAACGGGAGTTCCATCGCCAGAAGAGGCGGAAACCGGCCCGATGCCAGCGGACCACGGTGTCGGGCTTGACGACGACCAGCACGTCCGCCCGGCGAGACCAAAGCCGGGAGAGGACGAGCCAGAACGCTCGGTCGCTCTTGCGTAGGCGTGGGCATCCCGATGTGCGCCGCAGGTTGGCCAACTGCTGGCGAAGGGCGAGGTTCTCCAGGGCGAGATCCGCACGCGAGCGGAAGGTCGCGCGCAACGCGCCAAGGGTGCTGATAAACAAGGCCGCCATCGCGCGATGATGCACGATAGCTGGCTCCCGAGGCCAGACTCCAAGCTCATCGTCGTCACCGTGAGGAAACGAGCGTCACGGATGACCATCTGGCGAGGCACAGGTGGTCGTAAGAGCGGCGACAGGCGGAGGATGGCATGCGAGATGGTCGTGCCATCGAACCTACGAGGCAAGGCAAGCCGAGGTGAGTTTCTTCAGCGATCTCGCGGTTGTTGCAGATGCGCACCGGAGACTCCCGAATGTCCTGATTCGTAGCTGCCCGGATCACAGATTGGCGAAGGACAGGACACCCAGATGCAATCGCTCGTCAGCGCCTACGGCGCGCTCATCAGAATCCGGAATCCGGCTTGCGCGAAGTGCCGATCGGGAGTTGCTGCATCGGTCGCTGTGTGGTCGAGCATGACCTCCATGCTCAAACAATCCGTCAGACTCCACGTCTTATCCGCATGGGACGCGTATCGCGCCTCAGCGCGGTCCAGTAGGTGTGGCGTCAAGCGCTCAATGGTCCAGCCATCCATTCTTTGGCGCAGGCGGCGCAGCCATGACGCCGCGAGCGCCCGCAAAGGGCTGCGGGCGAAGAAGTTCGCAAACTCGATCAATACCGCGTCGGTCGTCACGAGAGGTTGCCCAGACTTCTCCCAACTCCGAGCCAAGGTCTTGGCCTGGGCGTGAAGGGAGTCCTTCTGATTGATGAGGGCGACCAGGTAGCCCGTGTCGATAAGGATTGCCGCCTTAGCCATCGCGGTTGCCGTAAAGGTACTGGTCGACGTTCTGACTGCCGTTGTTGCGGTCATCGCTCCCGGCCTCCCCTGCCAGAGCAGACAGAAAGGCGCCGGGGCTGCTGCTCGACGGCCCGCCAGGAAGGGGCGAGTTGGGATTGGGAATCACCTGATGAATCTTCACTTCTACCGTGTCGCCGCCGTTGATTCCGGTGACGGCCACAGGGACGGCGAATTCGTTGTCGTAGGTCAGGTCCGCCAAGAGGTGATTCCATCGGCCCCGTCCTTGCCGTCTGATCGAGTAGCGCACAATATGGTTGTTGGGCCGTCGAGACAGCCCCAACCGCCGTTGTTCGGCGGCGGGAATCGCGATCAATCGATTCTTGGTCCGGTGAACCGTGGCCGAAAAGATCGACAGGGTACTCGCAAGATTCGGGTTTGCCATACGTTGAATTGTGCTGTAGTCCCGCCATCTAGTCAAGTCAGACGTTATATACTGGACAAGCTCAGCGCGTCACCATGTCCAGAAGTCGTGGTCGGCCGTCAGAAGGTCATGGCCTAGACAGTATTGCCGCATGACGACTTCTTCTTGCCGGAAGTCGTACGATCTCCGACTCCGCGACCGCACTTGGTTCTCGCGATGGACGGGAACTGTCCTGCGAAGCCTGCCGGCCTGCCATCCGAGAAGTGCCCGGCTCGTTGCTTTCCTCTGCGATTTCCAGTGTGTAGATGCGTTGAGAGCCCGAGTTGCTCTGCTATTTCATTGCGAGGTCTTCATGTTGGCGACGGCGAAGTCGACGCTCCCACTTCCGCCTCCGGTTTCCACGAGAATCTTGGCCTCTATCATACTGCCAAGCTTCATGCCCGCGGCATCCCACGCCTTGAAGTGGTCCGAGACCGTGATGGTTCCACACTGGCGTGCCTTCTGCCGAACACTCCAGAACTGTGCCCAGCTCGATTGATTGCACCTCGAGCCGCCGGTCCCATTGGTCTGGTTCGAGAAGAGCTTGTAGGTTTCCCCGTCGATGGTCGCGGTGCCTTTCTGGCTCGAGTTGTAGGGATTGAAGGGGAAGGAGCCCATCGAGTCATCGAGGATGTAGTATTCAACGCACGGATTGTTCGACCACCCGTAGATGCCGATGTACGAGAACCCGCCGCCGCTTCCCGACTTCTTGAAGGAGACGTCAGCGGTAATTGTTCCGTACGAAGTGTATTGCTTACCGCCGTTACCCCACTCGAAGCCAAGACGGCCCAAGTAATCGCCGGTTCCGCCCCAGCTCGCGCTGAAGGCAGGCGTGCTGAACGTCGTCAGGTACCCGGTGCCCGAATTCGTCCAGATCTGCCAGGCGAGGTTCCCGGAACCACCCTGGCTATTCCCGGAGTGTTTCGTGCCCCCGCTCGGCATGGCGGCGTTGCAGTCGACTGTCGTGCTGGTGCCGGTGCCGCCGCCGGTGCTGGTCGACGTGGAGCCTCCGGTCGGCACGTTTCCGCCGGCTCCCGTGCTCCCTCCGCTGCCGATCCTTCCGCCCATAGCGGTTGTCGTCCCCGCCTGTCCCCCGCTCCCGATTCGGCCTCCGGTCGACGGTTCAGCTCCGCCAGAGCCGCGCCCGCCGGAGCCGTTGATGCCTCCGGTGGACAGCTCGCCACCGCTACCGTTCACGCCGCCGGTCGACGGTAGGCCGCCCGAGCCGCCGCGGCCGATGATGCCGCCGGTGCCCTGGATGCCACCGGTCGCGGAGGTTCCTCCGCTTGGGGTCACACCACCGGTTCCCTGGGTGCCGCCAGAGCCCTTTTCACCTCCACTCCCCAACGCCGAGGATCCCTCTCCGTTTGTGCCGCAAGCGGCCATGGTCATGACGATTGCAAGAAGGGACAGTAGAAGTGATCTGGATTGCACGACGGATCTCCTTCCCAGTTCTCGATAATTAAGAGGCTAGGAAACCTGCGAACTGGCTCACCGATTTCTGCCTCGCCTTCCCTGCTGGATTACTGCAGCGCGCCCAGGCGCCTGCGCCCCATGCAGTTGCGTATCTGCAACTGCCCTCTTCACAGACCGTGTCGGGTGGTTACCTCTGCGTCTGTCCTAAGCTCAGCGAGCGAACAGTCTACTTGACGATGAGGGTGACGCTAACAGGGCCGGAAGTGTGCTGCAAGCTTCGCGTGACGATCATGGCTGGGAGTTGGGAAAGCGGCTTGCCCACTTGGGCCATTGGTCGACGGGCCTGGACATCGCCGAGCTCATTCCCTTCGTTTGGCGCCCTGTCCATGGTCGCGCTCTCGGCTGCTGGCGGGTCGGGTCAGACGGAGGTCGACTCGGGCTCGCCCGACACGGCGCTGCCACCCCCCGTAGTGTCCGGAAAATGGTCGCGGCGATTCTCGCATGAATTCGATGGGATATGGAGCGTGGAAAGGCAGGCATGAGGGGGCAGGGTACCTGAGGATGTTGCTCGCCACGCTGCTCCTCATCGTGATGATTGCCTCGGCGATCAACGACAGGCTGCAGCGAAAGCTCGACTACGTGGAGGAGGAGAGACGCATCCTGTGGGAGGAAGTCGAGGCCCTGACCGGAGGCAAGAAGATCTCCTTCACCGCCCAGCAGCGGCGTCGTCTCGCCGAGGCAGGTAAGTTGCTCACGCCTGAGGAACGCCGGAGGTGCTGCCAGCTCGTCAAGCCGGCGACGATTCTGGCGTGGTTTCGCCAATTGGCCGCGAGGAAATACGACAGCTCTGAGGCCAGACGGGGCCGGCCTCCCAAGCCCAAGGATGTCCGCAAACTCGTCGTCGAGATGGCCATGGCCAACCCTGGCTGGGGGTACACCAAGATCAGGGATGCGATGCGGCCCGGTCTTGCGATCGAGATCGGGCGTACCTGTGCCTCGCCAAAACCCCATCGGGGGCACCTCCCGCGCCAACGGTGGCAGTGACGGTCAGGCACGCGAGCGCCCATCACGCTGAGCCATGTGCAGTTGCCTTCTGACTTTGAGCATCATCACGAAATGGCTGCCATCTTTCTTAGTTTCCTCGGCGCACTTCGCTCGGCTCTCCGCACCCGTAGCGACCTCATCGTTGAGAACCTGGCTCTCCGTCAGCAACTTGCGGTCTGCAAGCGCCCCGACCCGTGCCGACGGCTTGTTCATGCTGACCGCCTCTTCTGGATCGCCCTGTCTCGGTTCTGGTCACGCTGGCGTGAAGTCCTGGTCGTCGTGAAACCCGCGACCGTCGTGGGCTGGCACCGCTCGGCCTTCCGTCGGTTCTGGACCTGGCGTTCTCGGCATCGTCAACCAGGCCGCCCTCGCACAAGTCGCGAGGTCCGTGACTTGATCAAGCGAATGGCTGCCGCCAACCTGGGCTGGGGCGCACCCCGCATCCACGGCGAACTTCTCAAACTTGGCGTTGTGATCTCCGAGCGCGAGGTCTAGCGCTTGATGCCGCCGCGTCGACGGAAACCGCCTTCGCAGACATGGCGAACCTTCCTCGACAACCACGTCGGCTCGCTGGTCTCGATCGACTTCTTCACGGTGCCCACGGCCACCTTTCGCGTCCTCTATGTCTTCTTCGTCTTGGCCCATGACCGCCGCCGTGTTCTTCACTTCAGCATCGCGGAGTTTCCAAGCGCCGCCTGGACCGCCCAGCAGATCGTTGAGGCATTTCCCGAGGACACCGCGCCCAAGTACATGATTCGCGACCGCGACGGCATCTACGGGGACCAGTTCCGCCGTCGGGTCAGCGGCATCGGCATCGACGAGGTGCTCACCGCACCGCACTCGCCCCTGGCAGAATCCCTACGCTGAACGCCTTGTGGGCTCCGTACGCCGAGAGTGTCTCGATCACGTAATTGTCCTCGGTGAGCAACATCTCCGTCGGATTCTGACCAGGTACTTCTCCTACCATCACAAGTCGCGAACTCATCTCTCGCTCGGCAAGGACGCGCCGGATCCGAGAGCCGTCCAACCGCCCGGTATGGGCAAGATCGTCGAGCTTCCCGAAGTCGGCGGTCTCCATCATCGCTACGCGCGCCTTGCGGCCTGACCGGAACCGGCGTCCGAACCAGGCGACGGTAGCCAAGATCTGCCTGCTAGAGGTTCGCCAACTTGCGATTTGCTGGTCGATGGCTCTCCGGACTGCATCCGCCTGCCGATACCCACCGATTCTCCTCATGACCATCACCACCGACATGTCCCCTGCCGCGGACCGGATTTTGGCGAGGCACAGGACTCGAACTGTGACAGTAGCTGTGACAGTCGACGGCGCGGAGAGTCGAAACGACGTCCAAATAAGCAAAACCCCTCGGGATTTCTCCCGAGGGGCGTTGCGGGGTGGACGGGACTTGAACTGTCTCGCCGCCCTTAACCAATAACCGAGTGAGAACGCGACTTTGGCCGTCAAGTTCTCAAAAGCACTCGGCTATTCACAGAGCAGGGAAGAGCATCTAGGTGCATCGAGATTCATCGAGAAACACGGATTTGCGGCACCCTGACGGCACCAAGAAGGCGCCAGTGAAGGGATCGATCTGATGGCAATAGGCATGCGATCACGAGCATCGGGCGGCGACTTCCTCATCGAGGTGCTGGACACCTTGGGCATCCACGTACCGCTTTGGCTGCGCGAGTGGATTCCCGAGGCCGAGCTGCTGTCCATCACACGTGATCGCCGGGAACTTGCCCGCGTGCTCGACCGGCTCGCGCGTCTGGAGGGGTTTCTGGTGCACATGCGCAACACAAAGAAGGGGCGGCTTTGGTTCCTTGAGCGGGCTGACACCACCTACGTCACCGGCAAGGGCAAGGGCATGGCCACGCGTTCACACTGTCCGAAGGAAGGGTTCGTGCCCGAGGCGCCCGAGGAGCTGTCGCCGGAAGAAGAGGAGGCCACCAGCCTCCCGGCATCAGACGCGACGGCCGTGGTGACGCCACGTCCGGTCAGGGGGGCAAGTGGTGGCTATCCGGGCCGGAAGCCCTCGGCCGCCCAGTCGCGCGAGGATGGACAGGCCGCCGATCTTCGTCGCGCGATCGAGGATGTCGGCGTGTGTGTCGACCACGTCGACCCGGTACCACTTGTTGGCCCAACCGTGACGCGATACCGAGTCTACCTCGCGCCCGGCGAGCGTATCCGCCACCTTCGCCGACGATCAGAGGATCTCGCCCGCGGCCTCGGTAGCACGGTCTTCGTGACGCAGGTTCCAGGGGAAAGATGCGTGGCCATCGACCTGCCACGAAAGGATCGCCAGGTGGTGTCGTTGGCGTCGGCGCTGGCACAGCTTCCATCAACTGACGACCCTGCTGCCCTGTGGTTGCCCATCGGGATCAGCCCGGCCGGCGAACCGGTCTTTCTCGATCTCACCTTGCTCCCGCACATCCTGCTCGCAGGCGGAACCGGCAGCGGAAAGAGCGTCTGGCTGCGATCCGCTTTGTTGAGCCTAGTCCTTGGGGGCGCCCCTAGCGATCTCGAGATCCTGCTCGTCGATCCTAAGGCCGTCGACTATGCCCCGTTCGCCGCCGTGCCCCACTTGCGCGGGGGCCACATCATTACCGAGCCCGAGGAGGCAATCGAGCTTCTACAAGAGCTGACCGAGTCTGAGCTGGCCAGGCGCACGCAGCTCTTGCAGCATGCCGGTTGCTCGAACTTCCGCGAACTCCGCGCTCGCCATCCTGAGACTGGCGCCAGGTACCTGGTAGTCGTCATCGACGAGTACGCCGATCTGGGTCTAAGCCTAGAAAAGGCAGAGCGAGCCGAGTTCGAGCGCCAAGTCGTTCGTCTCGCCCAACGTGGGCGCGCCGCTGGCATCTTCCTCATTCTTGCAACCCAGCGCCCGAGCGTCGACCTCATCACTGGTCGCGTGAAGGCCAACCTTCCGACCCGCATCTCGTTTCGCCTGCCACAGCGCGTGGACAGCCAGCTGATTCTCGATGAACCCGGCGCGGAGGATCTGCTCGGGGCCGGCGACCTTCTGCTTTTGCACGAGGGGCGCATCCAGCGACTGCAAGGTTTCTTCTTGTCGACGGAGGAGATCACCAAACTCATAGACGACCGAATCACGAAGAGAGGGTTCAACGATGAGGCCCAGCACTAGACGAAGTTTTGTTGCAGCAGCAACCGAGTTCAAGAAGATCCAGCACGAGGCCATCGCCTCGTATCCCCCAGCGAAGCGAGTGCGCGATCGCCTGGAGCTTCTGGCCTACCTTCATGCGCTTGCGAGCGAATTTCGTTGCGCCCTGGCAGCGCTCCACGAGCTGAAGCTCGGCGAGCCGCCAACAACAACCCCACCGTGGCTCCAGGCAGATGCGCCGATGGAGCAGCTCCGCGAATTTCGGAAGAAACTGCTCGACCCTCGCCGAGCCGCCCTTGGCGCCCCAGCTGACGACGAGGAGACGGCTCGCCATCGAGCCCGTCTGGAGCATGAGCCCGAGCCGGGATGCGAGTTGCTGGACGCCTGCCAAGACATGGCTTGGCTCCAAGAATCTCTACCTGCTCGCCGAAACCTTCGCCGAGGCAGCGGGCGCCACCGCTCTGCCCTTGGAGGACAACGAGGTCTTCGTCGACGAGACGGCGAGAGCGAGGATGTCTGAAGCGAAGAGGAATCGCACCCTGGCGCGGATGAAAGACTTCGCCGCCCGAGGAGACGCCAACCCGGTCGAAATCGACCGGTCCACGAACGCGGTCAGGAGAGGCCGGAAGCGCGTTGATGGATGGCTCGAAGAATCAAAGGAAGCCTACGAGGTCGTAGCGGCAGCCGGTGTCCGAATGCTCGCGGAACACTACCCGTGGGTCTTCGCGAATGATCAGGAGTCCGAGCACATCCTCGCCATCGCTGGTGATCTGGAAAACCCCGAGAACCGCCTGCGCATGAAGCGCTGGCTAACCACCCAGATCGTGGTCGACACAGCGGAGGAATGGGCGAAGGATATTCGCAGAGGCGTGTTTGGTGACGGGCGGCGGCGGCGACAGCCCTCGAAAGCTAGACGCAAAGGCTCTCGATCTGGCCGGAAAGCTTGAGTCCGTCGGCGGAAGTATTGCCGCGTTCACCAGGATCGGTGAAACACACAGACTCGCCGCGAATGACGCAGATATCTTGATCTGGGCCACGCCTACGCTCGATGCTTGCTCTTGTCGATCACGTCGGGTTCCGGTCAGTTCGAAATCTGCCGCCGAAGGGCGTACGCGATGAGTGTGTAGACTGTGCAGGCTTTTGCGCACGCCGGGAAGTCTCTACCCGATTCCTTCAATTTGAGGACCACATCGAGAAAACCGCGAATCAGGACGTCGTGGTTGGGTACCCAATGACTGCTCTCGGTATGCCGGATCTGCATGCCGATCAGCTCCGGATTCAGGCTGGTCGCAAGCAGCGGATCGTCGCCCAGCGGATAGTTCGAGATGTCTTCCACCATTTTGCCTTGGTCCAGATGGCGTTCGAAAGTCGCGGCGATTTCCTCGACGATTCTCGCCATCTCCGCCTTCTCATTCTCGCTGAGCTGGACAAGGGCACGCACCGAAGCAGCCTCGATCAGTTCATAAAGATTCAAGCGTGCGTTCGTCATGTCTTCTCGATCACCAAGACGTTGGCCTCAGGCGAAACCTGCCAGGGGCCTGATGGTGGTAAGAAGCCTCTACGCGTTTTCGTCGTCGGTGAATGCTCCAAGCGCGTCGCTTCGATGAGCAAAACCACATGCTTCATGAACTCGTCGAGCGGCCTCCACGCCTGGGTGTACTTTTCAGTCACGATACAGTGACACTTCACCAGAGTCTCGCGGGCGGTCTGACCGAGAGCTTGATCTTTCTCCCAGTTGGACCGCGCTACGGTCAAAGCTCTGGCCAAGCTGCTACAGTCGAGCAGTCCAGCGATTCGCTTGGCTCCTCGAAAGCAAAGTTTCGCGTCGCCAAAACGCATGCCGATCTCGACGAACAGCCATGCCAAATCTTCTGTCCGTACACCAAAGAGCCTCTTGATTGCGGCTGCGTGGCCGATCGCGGGATCGCTCTCGTCGATCCCTGCAACCTTGGCCATTTCCGTAGTGAACCCGCTGGGAAGAGGATGCAGCAGCAAGAGACGGAGATCCTCGATCCATGACGGGGTAGGCGGGCGGCATCCGGTGAGATTCATGACTATTCCCATATGCGGATCCTCAACTTGCCAGGGAAACAACGGGGTCGAGCAATTTGCACACCACCTGGCCCTCGGTCATGAAGACGTGCGAGATCATCTGAGCGGTCATCGTATTCTAGGACTGCAGCCTTCGTCGTTCGACTCCGGGACCCGCTTGCGCGGGCAGAACTCGGCGATCGAATCAACCACACCGAAAGCCACCGCCTCCTCGGGCGTCATCCACCGGTCCCGCTCAATCGTACGTTCAACTTCCTCGATGCTGCGCTTGCAGTGGCGGGCCAGGAGGGCGTTCATCAGACTTTCGGTTTGCAGCATGTTCTGAGCTGCCACGCGCACGTCGGTCGAGGTGCCCTCCATTCGGCCGGAAGTCTGGTGCAGCATGATGCGTGAGTTGGGCGTGGCGAAACGGCGGCCCGGCTCCCCTGCGGACAGTAGCCATGCCGCCATGCTGAACGCCGGACCGATGCAGAACGTGGCCACGGGAGCCTCGATCATTTGCATGGCGTCGTAGATGCCCAGACCCGCGTACACGGCGCCGCCGTAGCTGCTGAGGTAGAGCTTGATCTCGGCGTAGTGATCGATGCTGTCCAGGGTGAGCAGACGGCTGATCACGTAGTCCGCGGAAACCGTGGTCACATCGCCACTCATATAGATGATCCTGTTCTCGAACAAGCGCTGCGGCACCGTGATCTCGTAGTCGTTGCTCATACTAAATCTCCTTGAGCACAGGACGCAATCGCCGACGGGAATCTGACATCTGGCGGGGGAAGGCAGCGCAGCGTGAAAGGCGAAGTTGGGACGCCGCCGACCAATAGCTCAACGAATGCGGCGAAATTGGGCATGCCGATCAGCTCGGTGATCGAGATAGCAGGTTGATATCCAATCAGCCGACGGGCGTCGCGCGCCCCCACGCGGAAGGTGATCTTGGTGCCCACGTTTCCCAGCACGGCCGCGATGATCTCCTCATCGAGCTGGTCGACAAACTGGTGGGCCAGCACCAGGCCCACGCCGAACTTGCGCACCTCGCTGAGCATGGCGCCGGTCGAGGGGCCGGCGATGTTCTGGAATTCGTCGCAGTAAACGAAGAACGGGCGGCGGTCGGCAGGCGGCATATCGGCGCGGGTCAGGGCGGCGTTGAACGCACCATTCATGAACACGCCGGGGCCATAGGCGAATCGAAGCTGTTTTTTGAGCGTTAGAGAGCCTTGCCGGGCCGCAGCAGCGCGACCTTGGTGGCGTCCCAGCAGCGCCCCGGTGCGGCTTTTGCGTCCTTGGGGCCGCAGCCTGTAGCAGGCGGGGTAGTCTAGCCCATCCGCCCTTGTCGACGTGCCGTCAGTTCAGCCAGTCTCCGCCCTCGCCACCAGATTGCGAGGGTGGCGGTCGTGCGGGCCAGAGTTTGGGCGCCTCCGTGGGCAGGCCCATGGCCTTGAGAATCTTCTTGATGGTGTCCTCGGTCTCGATCATGGCGATGAGGCGTAGCGGGGTTTTGCAGCGAGGGCAGATCGTGTCGATGTCGAATGTTTTCTTTAGGAGCTGACTCCAAGAAATGTAGTGTGAAAGTGGCAGTGAAGGCTTGTCCTTTTCCTCGGACGCGGCCACGGCGGGGACGGGGACGACTGGCTGCGGAGGCTGGAGTGCGACGACAGTACGCCAAAATAGCCCGTGAGATGCCGCCTGGGGGGCGGGACGAGAGCCGCAAGGCGCGCGATGAGGGCCGATGGAGCCAGTTCCACCGAGGTTGTGCCATCGGACCACGGCTTCTTGAACTCCAGCCTCACGACTTTGTCATCCAAGATCTTGAGCCGGTCGTTGGCCAAGGGTGGACGCAGGATGTATTTGCACAAGGCGAGCTGGCCCTGTTCGTCGTTGGCGGCGACCTTGGTCGCAGCGTGAAGATTGAACCCGGCATGCTGCCCGCATAAGTTGCCCTTGGCCACGGGGTGAGCATCGAGGTCGAGCACGATGCGGATGGGCTTGCGCTTGTTGGCAGGGCCAGCGGGCGGAGCACCAGCGGTGGCCGCAGCCAAGAGCCGAGCGAGCAGGGGATCTTCTTCGCCCATGGTTTCGTCGGTCACCACGGAGACCTCACCGTCGCCCGGCGCCGTGACGAGCGTGATGACACTGCGCCGTTGGAGAAAGCGGAGGATGCGTTTGCTCGCACGCTCGACGATGGCCTCGACGTCCTCTTGGGTAGGTGCCGGCGCCGGGTGAAACATGAAACCCTTCCCGTCCCGGTCCGGCGCGTAAAGTCCGTCGAGGAAGATTGCGTGGATGTGAGGGTTACAGCGGAGGTCGCTGTTGGCGCGCTGGATGACGGCAACCGCGCCGTGCTTGCCATTGGAAATGCCTCGATCCGCCAGGCGCTTGCGGTAGTTGGAAGCCACGGTGTCGATGAAGATGCGCAGGACTTGGCTAAGTAGTCTTCCGTCGAAGGCCAGGGGAAATCTCAGCGGGAAAGGCACCGTGACCACGAACTGACGGATGGGTGTTTCGGGCAAAACGTGGTCGACCAGAGTCAAAGCGCCCGCGTTCATGCGTCGGCCGCCACAGCTTGGACAGAACCCGCGACCCTTGCAGCTCCAGCCCACAACAAAGCGCTCGTGGCAGGTGGGGCAGAAAAGTTGTGCAAAGCCTCGCGCCAAGATTCCACACCCTAGGAAGTCGTGCAGCTCGTCGGTGACGAAGCTCGGCAGCGTGCGGCCGTCGGACTTGTCGGTCCACTCTTGCTCGAAGGTCAGAAGGTGCTGCTGGAGCACCTGGAAGAGCGCAGTCTTCTCGGGCTCACGGCGGGCATAGGTGTACCCGGTCGCAGGTTTTGCGCATGCCGCTGCCTCCATGAAGGAGGATGTCGGTCAGCGGGTCACGGAAGTTGCTTGGCGCGAAGCGAGGGCTACGGGCACCGATGGCAACGCACGTTCGTACCCCGTTCATAGACGGGTGCAGCGCCACCCCCGTGGCGCAGGCTATTGATGGCGCCCAGTCAATCACGACCAGGGGAGCCTCAAGCCAGCTGACACCGGTTCCGGTGCAAGGCTTGTCGAGTGGCGTGCAAGCCGCCGCTCGTTGCGGCGGGGGATCGCAACCCGTGAAGTTGCGTGCTTTGCCATCCTCCAACACGGAAAACTCCAGAATATCCGGGCAGCCCCGCTATATGGCCCCCATGTCCGTGAAGACCTTGCTCGACCTAGCCGGTGCGTAACCGATTCAAGGGGGTGTCGAGGGCGGAGAAGGCAGGGATGGAACGAAGGCGATGGCCAAACCTGGACGGGTGCAGGGATCCACGACGACGAACCCTTCCCCCTCGACCTGTAAGCGGGCAGACAATGCATGGTCGGAGGGCAGACCCCGGCCTTGCGGGCCCTGCGGCGGGGCGCTCGGCTATCGGACACTGGCGGTGGCGCGCGGACCAGAGACGGGTCCTCCAGCCTTGGTCGGATTGGTGTCGCTGTACGATCCGCCGCGCCCGGACGCAAAGGAGCTCATCGCGGCACTTAAGGACCTCGGCATAGGCGTAAAGATGCTCACTGGTGACGCGCTGCCGGCTCACTTTGGCTCCGCGCCAGCTTTCCTGATCGTGGATACCGACAGCGGAGATTGCCGCGCAATCGTCAATCGCAATCAGCATCACAGTCACGGCATGTGCACGCCGCTTGCTTCCCTCCAGGGCGAGATTCTCGACGGCATCGTGGTGGGTGGCATCGGCATGGGCGCCCTCAACAAGCTCATGGCGGCGGGAATCAGCGTTTTCCGGGCGGCGCACCCCACGGTCATGGCGACTATCGAGTCCTTCAAGGCTGGGACGCTTGCGCCAATGCAGCCGGGCATGGCGTGCGGTGGCCACCGCCACGGTCACGTCTAGAGATCAGGGCATCGGCCATGAGACGCGATCAGGATTCACAGCTTGCAGCCGTCAAGCTTCGCACCGTTGGGGTCATCCACAGCCCCTTCGCCGAGGCGGCGGGAACTCCGATTCAGCCCTGCTATGCCCAGGGCGCCGAGGGCCAAATCCTGGTCGACGATGCTTACGCCGCCGCGCTGGACGACATCGAAGGCTTCGAGCGCTTGTGGCTGATTTATTGGATGGATCGGGTGACGGGCTTCCAGACCCGCGTCACCCCGTACCGCGACACGCGGGAGCACGGCCTCTTCGCCACCCGCTCGCCCTGCCGACCCAACCCCATCGGCATATCCGTGGTGCGGTTGGTTCGCCGGGAGGGCCGGGTGTTGCACGTGGCCGACATCGACATTCTCGATGGCACGCCACTTCTCGACATCAAGCCCTACGTGCCGGACTTCGACGGCCATCCCGGAGCGAAGGCCGGCTGGTTCGATGCCGCCGGTGAGGATCGCACCGTCGCGGACGAGCGATTTCATGGCAAGCCTGGTTCGAGACAGGGCGGGGAGCAGCCGCGATGAGTGAGCTCCCGGGAGCTGACGGCCCTCTCGCCACGAAAGTGCCGGAGCGAGACGAAACGGCGACCGCCGCGCACAAGGCCGTCCTCGATCCGGCCAAGTGCTCCTCCTGTGGTCTGTGTGTCTCGGCTTGTCCACAGCACGCGATCGAGGAGCCCATGAATTTTTGCTGCGCCAAATGCGTGAAGTACTGCATGACCTACGAGGTCCCCTGCGAGCCGGCGCGCATGGCAATCTGTGCCGAGCGTTGCAACGGCTGTGGCCAGTGCATTCCGTGCTGTCCGAGCGATGCCATCCATCTGGAGCCGCTCGCTCCCTGAGCCGGGGTATCACGTGGTTTTGCCACTGGGCAGTTACTTTCCGGAAACCAAGGCGCTGGCGCATGTGACGCTGGCGTGCCTGCCCACGCCGGTCGAGCCGTTGACGGAGTTGGCCCGGCTGCTTGGTCTGCGCTCTCTTTTCGTCAAGCGGGATGACGTTTCGGGCGAAGCCTACGGGGGAAACAAGGTCCGCAAGCTCGAATTCTTGCTCGGCCAGGCGCTGGCCGAACGGCGGAAGTCCGTGCTCACCTTCGGGGCGCGCGGTTCCAACCACGTGCGCGCGACGGCGGTCTACGGAAAACAGCTTGGGCTGAAGGTGCACGCCGTTCTCACGCCGCAGCCGACGACAGCCTATCTGGAGGCGAATCTCCTCGCCGATCGCGCCGCGGGCGCCACGTTGCACCTCGCGGACTCGTACCGGGATTCCGTGGAGCGCGGCGCAAAGCTGCAAGATCAGCTTACTCGCGAGGATGGCGTGGAGCCGTTCGTGATTCCCTTTGGCGGGACAGTCCCCAGAGGAACGATTGGATTCGTCAACGCAGCCCTCGAGCTGGCGGCGCAGGTCGAGCGTGGCGAGTTGCCCAGCCCCGACGTGATCTACGTCCCGTTCGGCTCCATGGGAACCGCCAGCGGGCTCGCCACGGGATTCGCGGCGCTCGGACTGCCGATCCAGGTCATCGGTGTGCGCGTTGTCCCGGCCGACATCGCCAATCTCGACCTCGCCAGGCAAGTCGTGCAGGACGCCGTGGCCCTGCTGCGCGAAGCCGATCCTGGGTTCCCCAGGCTGGAGCCCGAGCAGGTGGGACTGCGGGTGCGAGATGAGTTCTTGGGTGATGGCTACGCCATGCCCACCTCCGCAGCGCAGGAGGCGGTCGATCTCGCGGCAGCCCACGGACTGCGGCTCGAGACGACCTACACCGGGAAGGCGCTGGCCGCCCTGGCCGCCGATGCGCGGGCCGGGCAGCTCACCGGGAAGACGGCGGTCTTCTGGAACACCTACAGTTCGCGTCCAATCAGGAGAACCCTTCTAGACGAATCGTGGCTCCAAGCCGGCAAGATGGAAAACCCCGAAAGTCCACGTAGGTCAGGGGCCACTCTCAAGGGAAGACAAACGGCACTCGTGCTTGGCGGTGGATTTGCTGGCCTGGAGATAGCGATTCATTTGAGGCAAGCCGGCCTGGCGGTCACGCTCGTCTCGGAACGCCGCCATCTGTTCGTCTATCCAACCTCGATCTGGGTGGTGACGGGAGAGCATCGCATTGAGCAGGACTTGATGGATCTCCAGGATTTGGCCCAGCAGCACCAGTTTGTGCTCGTCCTTGGCAGAGTGGAGCGGGTCGATGCGAGCCGGCGGCTCGCCACCGTGGACGGCCGCGACCTGGCCGCGGACGTCCTCGTCCTGGCGCTGGGCGCCGGGCGCAAGCGACTGCCCGGCATGGAGAACACCGCCACCATCTGGGGTGACCCGCCGACACCGTGGCGCTCGCGGCGCGATTGCAGGCGCTCATCGAGCGCGGCGAGGGCAAGATCGCGGTCGGCTTCGGCGGCAATCCCGCCGATCCATCGGCGATCCGAGGCGGCCCAGCTTTCGAGGTCATGTTCAACATCCTGCATCTGCTCAAGCAGCGCGGCCTGCGCGAGCGGTTCGAGCTCAGCTTCTTTGCCCCGATGCCGAATCCCGGGGAACGGATGGGCGGCAAGGCGGCGGCGACCGTCCGCCAGCAATTCGAGGCCGCGGGCGTGCAGATCCATTCCGGCAAGAAGCTAGAGGGTTTCGACGAACAGGGGGTGAAGCTCCAAGGCGGTGCACGAGTGGATGCCGATCTGGTGGTGTACGTTCCCGGCGGCGCGGGCCACCCCGTGCTCGCGGACGCGGGTTTGCCGCTCAACGAGGCGGGCTTCGTGCGCATCGACCAGACCTGCAAGGTGGATGGTCACGACAATGTCTACGCCGTGGGCGACGTGGCCGCGCTCGCGGGGCCGGACTGGCGCGCCAAACAAGGGCACCTGGCCGAGGTGATGGCGCGGGTGGCCGCCAGCGCCATCCTGCGACGCGGGCGTAACAAGGCGCCGAACGAGAGCTACCTCGACCACATGGGTATCATCTGCCTCATGGACTCCGGCAACGGCGCCGCGTTCGTACATCGCAATGCGCGCCGGGCGTTGCTCGTGCCACTGCCGCTGGTCGGGCATTGGCTGAAGAAGGCGTGGGGCTACTACTACCGTTGGACCAAGTATCGCGCGGGCCAGTGGCTTCGCTGGGCGGTGCGAGAGCTATTCTCCAGTCGGCGGCGCTTGCCACTGCGGGCCCTTCGGTGAGGTGCCAGCCATAATCTTTGTGGCCAAGTATCGCGCGCTCGAACATCAATGGGTATTGGCTACTTCCTTGGCGTGCTTGCGGCTTCGTACGCTTCTTCGAGAACATCCAGCACGGCTTCCGTGGTCAGGTCGTAGAGGTAGGGGCGGCCGTCGATGAAGATGCTGGGCGTGGCGTTCACCTTGTTGCGCATGCCCTCTTGCTTGGCGGCGACCAGGGCGTCGCGGTTCTTGGGATCTGAGTATTCACGCTCGAAGGCCGCGCGGTCCATGCCGGCCGCCTCCGCCCATTCGGGGAGGAGCTTCGGGCAGAAGCGGTCGAAGTTCTTGTACATGAGCAGCGTGAATGGCCAGAAGCGTCCCAGCTTCGCCGCGCTCATCATGGCCAGGCCGCCCTCGGTCGAGCCGGGGTGGCTCTTGAGGGGGAAGGGCCGAAAGTAGAGGCGCACCTTCCCAGCGAGCGATCCGTCGGTGACCGCGTCGTGGAGGGCGGAAACCACGACCTTGCAGAAAGGGCAGCGCGCGCATGCATAGACGACGGCGGTGACGGGCGCATTCGCCGCGCCGGCTCGCGTGGCCTCGTCGAGCGCGATGGCCACCCGCGGCCCGGTGGCGAGCACGGATTGCGCCCGCTTGGCCAGGTTGCGCTCGACCTGCTTGCGGTCGTCGCCCGCCCTCACCTGCCGGCAGATGTCCGCCGCCAGGCGCAGAACCACCGGCTTGGGCGGCTTCCTGGCCAGGCAGCGGGCGAAGGTCTCGTCGCAGCCGGCGTAGGGGTGCAGAGCCGCGAAGATCTCGCGCACCAGCGCTTTTCCGTCGGAGGGCAGGGCATCGCAATCTGGCGTCTGCGCCAGGCCGACACGGGGCGCAGCCAGCAAGACCAACCAGGCGATGCTCAGGGATCCGATCATCGTTCGCATGTTCATGGTTTTCTCCTGGACGAGGCGTTGGCCAGTCGGTCGATGAGCAGGAGCCCATCCAGGTGATCGATTTCATGGTGCACGACCACCGCGTCGAAACCCTGGAGTGTCCAGACGAAGCTTTTGCCGTGCTCGTCCATCGCGTGCAGTCGCAGGAAGTGGGGACGCACGGTCTGGGCAAAAAAACCCGGAAGGCTCAGACAGCCGTCGAAGTCCGGCTGCTCGCGGCCTGCTTCGACGATGACCGGGTTGATGACGGCGACGGGAGTGCCTGGTGACGCCTCCCGGTCCCCGCCCGGACGCACCACGAAGACGCGCTTGTGGACACCGATCTGCGGGGCCGCCACTCCGACGCCGGTCGGGTGGCGTAGCAACGTGTCCTTGAGATCCGTCACGAGCTGGCGCACGGATCCGCATCCTTCCCGCACGGGCTTGCTCTTCCGCCGGAGGATCTCGGGGGATGCGCTGTAGAGGACGATGGGATGCACGGCCATCTAGGGTGCTCCTCCCATCGCGCTTCTGACCTGCCGCCAGAGGACTCGGACATCAGCGTCGACCGGGCTGCCGCCGTCCTCTACCACGGCGATTCCTTTCACCTGCGCGCGGGTGATCGCTTCGTCGTAGCGGATGTGACCCAGCACGGGGATGTCCATGCGCGCGGCCTCGGCGTCGATCTCGGCTGCGACCTCGGGGTTGATGTCCGCCTTGTTGACGCAGACGCTGGCCTTGACGTGGAGCTGTCGGCAGAGATCGAGCACTCGCCGGAGATCGTGCAAGCCCGAAAGGGTTGGCTCGGTCACCACCAGCACCATGCTGGCTCCGGCAATGGACGCGATGACCGGGCAGCCGATACCCGGTGAACCGTCGCAAATCAGGAGATCGCGCTGATGCGACCGGGCCCGCGCCTGAGCCTCCCTTCGAACCAGCGATACGAGCTTGCCGCTATTCTCCTGGGCGATGCCGAGGCGCGCATGCACCATGGGACCGTGCCTGGTTTCGGAGACGAACCATTCGCCGTTGGTGGTGGGCACCAGGGTCACCGCGCGCTCCGGGCAGACATCCACGCACACGCCGCAGCCCTCGCAGGACATCGGATCGACGTCGTAGGCGATTGTGTCCACGTCGACCGGCGTGCGAATGGCATCGAAGCGGCAGCGTGCGGCGCAGATGCCGCAACCCGTGCAGCGCTTCGTATCGATGACGGCCGAGCTGCCTCCGCAGAAGGGCCGGCGTTCGAGCACGGTGGGCGCAAGGACCAGATGCAGGTCGGCGGCATCGACGTCGCAGTCGGCCACCGCGGCTCGTTCGGCGAGCGCAAAGAACGATGCGACGATGCTCGTCTTGCCCGTGCCGCCCTTGCCGCTCACGACCACGAGCTCGCGGAAAACGCTCTTCGGTCCGAGCCGCAGGCTCTGCCCGGGGACGGTATTCGCCGCTTGTGCTTCGAGCGCGGCTTCGAGTGCGGGGACGGGTTCTCTTTTCGCGGGCTCGGGCTTCGCCACGAGCGCCAGCTCAGCCAATTTGGCGGCAAGGGCGAGAAAATGCGCCTTCAGTTGCGGCAAGGCATGAATCGCCAGCTCGCCTCGCGAGTAGGCGCGTGCGATCTCCCGGTCGTTGGCTAGCTCGAAGAGCACGGCAATCCGTTCGGCCGCGCAGTAGTCGAGCACGGCGCCATCCCCGATGCCCGCGCGGTTGATGGCCACGCCGAACGGCAAGCCCAGCGCGCGCAGCATTGCCACGGCCAGCTTCAGGTCGTGAAGGCCGAAGGGTGTGGGCTCGGTGACGAGGAGGACGACATCCGCCGTTCTGACCGACTCGATAGTTGGACACGATGTCCCCGGAGGCGCATCGAGCACCAGGGTGGAGCCCTCGGGCGCCGCCGCCAGTACCGCGCGAATCACGGGCGGCGCCATTGCCTCTCCGATGTCGAGGCGGCCTTGTAGGAAGCCAAGCCGGCCCGAGCCCCCCTTCTCGACGACGCCGGTGACTCGCGGTACCTCGCGAATCGCGTCCGTGGTGCATGCGAGCGTGCAGCCGCCGCATCCGTGGCAGAGCTTGGGGAAGGTCAGGACCTTCGTCGGTAGCACCACGATAGCCGAGTAGCGGCAAGCCTGGCCGCAAGCACCGCAAAGGGTGCAACGACTCTCGTCCACAGCGGGAACGAGGGTCGATACGTTCAGGCTTTCCGTGATGGTTGGTTTGAGGAAGATGTGTCCATTGGGCTCCTCCACATCGCAATCGACGTAGGCAACCGGCTCGCCGGTTTCCGCCAGCGCGACCGCCAGATTGGTGGCGATGGTCGTCTTGCCCGTGCCGCCTTTGCCGCTGGCCACCGCGATGCGAAGGGGTTTCTTCATCCCGCCAGTTTTCTTGCGAGCGCCGGAGCCCGGCCGCCGAGCGACAGCGCCTCATTCGGACACTCGGCGACGCACGTGCCGCAAGCTAGACACCGCTTGGTATCGACCGTGGCGATGCCGTCGACCGAAATAGCCCCCGCCGAACAGGCGTGGATGCAGATGCCACATCCCGTGCAGCGATCCGCCAGAACCACCGCGCACACGCGGTTGCTGCTCGTCGTGGCCTTTGTCCGGCTCGGTTTCGCAGCATCGAGAGAGATGGGTGGTAGCGGCGTAGCCCCGGAGGGCCAATCCGTGCCCACTCCACTTCGTCGGCAAGGGCCTCGGGCTTGGCCCCTGCCGCCCCCACGGTGCTTCCCCCCGCCTCGCGCCCAGCCGAAGCCGCGTTCCATCGTCATCGTCGTCCACCCCCCATGCCCGAGTGGCTCGCCACGTTGGGAACCGCGGCGACCCGAAGCCGCCCCGCCTGGTAACTCTCCACCGCTTCCGCAATGGTGCCACTGCACCCGAGCATCACGTCGATGCCGGCGGCCTTGAGGGTTTGATGGGCGTTGGGACCGCAATTCCCGGTCAGAACCGTTCTGACTCCCTTCTGTGCCACCAAGTGGGCGGACTGAATCCCCGCCCCACCCGAAAGCGCACTGCTCCCGTTGTCGATGGCCTCGAAGCTCATGTCGTCGGTCTCGACGATAATGAAGGTCGAGCAGCGGCCAAAACGAGGATCCACGGTGGCGTCGAGGGTCGAGCCCGTGGCGCTGACCGCCACTTTCATTTGGGCTCCCTTCCCTTCCAATTGCTTTCATTCATTGACGCCTCTTGCACCCACACCCACCCCCGCCCTCTCCCCCCCCGTCCTCCTCGGAGCCGTTTCTGCTCGCGGCGGCACCCGGGCATGGAGAGAGCCGGCGTGGGCAGCGTGCCCGCGAGGAAGCTCGTCACGACGTCGTCGATCTCGCCCGCCACGAACGCGATGACCTTGACTCCCCTCGCGGTCAACTCGGAGTGCAATGGCCGGGAGATGGCGCCGCAGATGAGCGTCTCGATACCCAGAGCCAGCAGCCGTTCGATTCTCGCGGCAGGGGTTTGCGCCTCGATGTTCTCAGTATGACGGGCGGCGGTGATGCCGTTCTCGATGGTCAGGATCAACGACTGCCGACTGACGTCGAACACCGGCGAGATGCGTCCGTCCCAGACCGTGAGGGCAGCCTTCATGTTGCGTGTACCGCCATGCCTCCAGCCAAAGCAGGAACTGGGCCATCGCCTTGCGGCCTCGCCGCGCTGGCGGGATCGCTCGCGATCCGCGACAGTTGCGTGCCGCCTGGGGCAGCGGGCGATGTGGATACAGTCGCTCATTCGCGACTGAGCGGCGTCCGATGGTAGCGAATCCGCGACTCAGGAGCTTCCGTGTTCGGGCTTGCGGCGCGCGCGCCCATCTTGCTCGGGCAACTCGATGCCCAGCAGGCGTGTCTTGCGGAAGAGCGTGCTCTTGTGCATTCCGAGAGCGTGCGCGGCGGCGAGGCGATTGCCGGCATGCCGCGCGAGCGCTTCCCGGATCGCTTGCGCCTCGGCGGTCTTCACCGTTTCACTCATGTTGCCGCCGCTGGCAGGCGGGCGCGAAACCGGGACGAGATCGCTTGGCAGGTGGGCAAGCTCGATCTGTCCTTCGCCAAGGAGAACGAAGGCATGCTCGATGATGTTCTGTAGCTCGCGCACGTTGCCCGGATAGTCGTGGGCCGTCAGCACGCCCATAGCGTCAGGGCTGACGCCAGTCACCTGCTTGTTCTGAACCGCGTTGAAAACCGTGATGAAGTGCTGGACCAGAAGCGGAATGTCCTCGCGGCGCCGGCGCAGGGGCGGCAGGTCGAGCTGCATGACTTTGATGCGGTAGTAGAGGTCTTGCCTGAATGCCCCGCTCTCCACCAGGGCGGAAAGGTCGCGATTGGTTGCGGCGATGACCCGAGCATTCGTGCTCTCGGTGCGCGTGCCCCCGAGCGGCTCGAACTGCCGTTCCTGCAAGACGCGCAGCAGTCGGACCTGCAAGGCGGGACTCACTTCGCCGATCTCGTCGAGAAACAGGGTTCCGCCGCGGGCCAGGGCGAAACGTCCGGACTTGTCCTTGGTCGCGCCGGTAAAGGCGCCGGCCTTATAGCCAAAGAGCTCGGATTCGAGCAGGGTGTCCGGGAGCGCCCCGCAGTTGATGGCGATGAAGGGGCCGTCCCGGCGCGCGCTGAGTCCGTGGATGGCGCGCGCGACGAGCTCTTTGCCCGTGCCGGTTTCGCCCTGGATGAGAATCGTGCTCTCGCTCTCGGCGACACGCGGAAGCATCTCCAGCACGCGGCGCATGGACGCGCTACGGCTGGCGATGTCCCCCACCTGGAAGCGGCCCTTGATCTCCTTGCGCAGCTCCTCGATGAGGCTCAGGTCGCGAAAGGTTTCGGCGCCTCCCACCACACGGCCGTGCCGGTTGCGCAGCAGAGCTGTCGAGACGCTGATGGGAACGCGGATTCCGTCAGCGTTCACGATGAACGTGGTCTTGTTCACGAGGGCCGCGCCACTCTCCATGGTGTGCCGCAAGGCGCACTCGGTTTCGCACATGCTGGCGCGAAAGACGTCGGAGCAACGCTTCCCGATGGCATCCTCGCGCGCGACGCCGGTGATCCGCTCGGCGGCTCGGTTGAACGACAAGATGCGCCAGTCACCATCGACCGTGAATACGCCATCGGAGATGCTCTCGAGGATCGCATCGGTGGCGATGGAGGCCAGACGTGGAACGGGCGGTGCCTTCTTGCGCTGGTTCATGGCGATGGCGGCCTAATCATAGCCTCGGGCTCGGCCAGGAGCCCGGGCAATCCTCTCATGTGCGGGAATGGAGCCCATGATTCTGGGAAGCGCACGTTTGGCCAACAACCGCTACGCCTGTGGTAGCCGTTCCCGCTCTTTACCCGTCAGCATGACCCATCGTGAGGTGGGGCGTGAACCCTTGTTCGGCCACCATGGCCAGTACGTCCTGCGGGTTGGAGCCTGGACTGGTGAGGTAGTTGCCGATGAGGGTGCCTGTGGCTCCGGCGCGGAAGATGGAGGATTGCATGTCGCCGAGTTGGGCCTCGCGTCCACCCATCACGATGAGCTCGGTTCGCGGCAACATGAGCCGGAAGACCGCAATCGTGGCCAGACACTCCTCGGGCGAGAGGCGTGGCTGGTGCTCAAGCGCTGTCCCGGGACGCGCATCGAGAAAGTTGATGGGAACCGCGCTTACAGCCAGCCGCCGGAGCGTGTCAGCCAACTCCACCCGCTGCTCGGGCGTCTCGCCAACCCCGAAGATGCCACCACTGCAAATGGATAGCCCCGTCGCCTTGGCGGCCGCCAGGGTCTTGAGCTTGTCGTCGAAGCTATGGGTGGTGCAGACCGACGGGAAAAAGCTGCGCGCGGTTTCCAGGTTGTGGTGATAGCGGTGCAGGCCGGCTCGCCGCAGGCGGCGCAGGCGGGCCTCGTCCATGAAACCGAGCGAAGCGCAGCGCATGAGCTGGGTTTTCCCCGAGATGCCTTGTAGGCCGTTCTCCAGCTCGACCATCTCTGGCTCGCTGGCGATTCCCCTTCCCGAGGTGACGATCGAGAATGCCGTCGCGCTGGTTTGCTCCGCGCTCACCGCGCATTCGACCAGCCGCCGCGCCGGCAGCAAGCCGTGCACGGGCACGCCAGTGCGCGACGCCTGGCTGGACTGCGCGCAGAATGAGCAGTCCTCGCCGCAGATGCCTGACTTGGCGTTCACGATGGCGCACAGACCGACTTCGTTGCCGAAGGCCGCGGCACGAGCGTCGGCGGCTCGCTCGAGAAGGGACTCGAAGTCTCTGCCGGAAGTCGCCCGGATCGAGTCGTACGGATTCGTCGACGGAGATGCCTTGGAATCCATGTTGGGGGGGCATGGGAAGCGGCCCTATCCGTCTTTGGCCAGGGTCGGCGGGACGGCTTCCGCGGTCAGCTTGCGCATCATCGCGTCGATGGACATTGCGGGCAGTTGTTCGCCGGTCCTGGTCCTCCCGAACCGAGGGACTTACTTCTTCTTCACGGCGGCCAGAACCTGATCCTTGGAGATGGGCTTCGTGCAGAAGAACCAGTCGTAGCACTTCATGTCCGACTTGCTCTCCATGCGCTCCTTGGCGACTCCGCACGAGCCGGCCGTCGGGACGATGACCTCATCCCCGGGACGCCAATCGGCCGGGGTCGCCACCGAGAAGGCGTCCGCGGTTTTCAAGGCCGTGACGATGCGGAGGAGCTCGTCGAAATTGCGGCCCAGGCTCAACGGGTAGTAAAGGATGGTGCGGATGAGCCCCTTGGGATCGATGACGAAGACGGCGCGGACCGCCTTGGTGCTGCTCTCGCCGGGCTGGATCATGCCGTACTTGTGGGCGACGTCCATGGTGATGTCCTCGATGAGGGGGAACTTCACCTCGACGTCCTTCATGCCCTTGTACTCGATCTTGTCCTTGATGGTGCGCAGCCAGGCGATGTGGCTATAGAGCCCGTCGACCGAGAGACCCACCAGCTTGCAGCTCAATTCCTCGAACTGCTTCTCCAACGTGGCGAAGGTCATGAACTCCGAGGTGCAGACCGGGGTGAAATCCGCCGGATGGCTGAAGAGAATGACCCAGCTTCCCGCGTACTGTTCGGGGAACTGGATCTCTCCCTGGGTGGTGATGGCCTTGAACGAGGGGGCTTTCTCTCCGATGCGTGGCATGGCGACGACTTGAGGGTTGGTTTCCATGTGCTCTCTCCTTTTCGATTGGGTTCCCGACCTCGAAGACCAGGTACGACTTCTGGCTGGCTTAGATCGGGCGAAGGAGAAGAGCAAGACTCGGGCCGCAGGCCGCGCCTTTCGGGACATCCGTTCCCGAGATGTTGGTTCAACTCGCACGCCTGGCATGGCTCGTGCACTGCATAGCCAGCAAGCTGGATCCAGGAGGATGGACATGCGAAACGCGATCGTGATGTTTTTGGTAGTCCTCGCTCCATTGAGCCTCGATGCGTGCGGTAGCTCTGCGCCAGCGGGCTCCGGTGCTGGTGGCGGGGGCGTGGGTGGGAGTGCCGTGGGCAGCGGTGGCAAGCCGGCCAGCGGTGGTGTAGGGGGCGGCGGGGTGATGGGCAGCGGGGGCAAGGCGGGTGCCGGTGGGCAGTCAGGAGGTGGAGCGAGCGGCACCAGCACTCAAACGGGCGTATGTCCGTACACGGTGGCAACGTTCTCGTGCGCGGACGCCTGCAAGAGTCTGCACGACTTGTATTCCCGGTGTCAGAACGACCCCACGGTTCCGGCGGAGCTGCAGGCAATGCTGGGGCTCTACGGCCAGGTGGAAGTGGTCTGCACCTCGACTTGCGCCGTGGTTTCGCCCTCGGCGCTGGCCCAGTGGGGGTGTCTACAAGGCGTCCCCACCGATGCGCCGTGCTCGGCCATCGCCGGCTGCAACGCGACCAACTGCCCGTAGTCCGCGGAATCCTTCGGCCGTCCGTTTGGCTCTCATCCACGTCGAGATTGGAGGCGCAAACCCGTCATGCCTAGCCCATTTCCCCACCACTACGAGGCCACCGTCACGCTCGAGGAGCTGGGCAACGCGGAGGGGGCGTTGCTGATCGTTGATTCTCCTCCGGTGCGCGTGGGGCCCCCGCCGCAGTTCGACGGCAGACCAGGCCATCACAGCCCGGAGGATCTGCTGCTGGCTGCCGTCGCGAGCTGCCACATGACCACCTTGGTCGCGCTCGCGCGACGCAAGGAGCTCCCGATCAAAAGCTACGCCGCGAAGGCGTCGGGCACGCTGGAGAAGACGCGGGAGGGCCTTCGTTTCACATCGATTCGACTCCGCGTCGAGGCCGCGACGGATCCAGGCCGCGAGCAGGATCTCGAACATCTGGTGGGGCTTGCCGAAACCCACTGCATCGTGAGCAATGCCCTGCGCTTGGACGTCGAGTTGGAGATCCTGGTGCGCGCGGACGGATAAGCGGGTCGGTGCCGGGTCAATCCCTCGTGGCCGAGGGTTCCTTCTTCGCGACTGTAATCCGCGATTGAGTCGCATCCTAGCGACGGTTCCGCTGAGGCTCTTGTCCGCCAGGCGATGGCTCCATGCGGTATTCGTGGGCGAGCAGATGTCTGACGAAGGCTCTCTCCAAGGCGCGAATCCTACGCGCAAGGACTGGCTCCAAGAAATCGAATGCAACCTGAGAAACACCATGCCCTACGCATGCGCCACCTGTACCAAGACCAGTTGCTTCCGCGGCGACCTCGACAGCATGCCGAAGACCTGTCCCACGCGCACCGACGCCGATATCGCGAAGGACGCCAAGCCCTATCTCGATGACGAACGGACCGCGCTCATGCGCGCGGCGGACAGCACGCCGTTTTCCGAGGACGGCAGCAAGCGCAACCGGGCGCAGGAGCTGGCCAACTTCGCCAACGCGCGCGGCATGCATCGAATTGGAATCGCGTTTTGCGTGACGCTGATCAAGGAAGCGCAGGAGCTTGCGCGACAACTGCGCGAGGCCGGGCTCGAGCCCGAACTGGTTTGTTGCCGCGTCGGCGCCATCGACTACGAGGAAATCGGGCTGACCAAGGCCCACCCAGACAAGTTCGCCGCGATTTGCAATCCCGTCGCACAGGCCCGGTTGCTCAACCAGCGGCAGGTGGATCTGGTTGCACAAGTCGGGCTGTGCATCGGCCACGATCTGATTCTGCAAGAGGAATGCGCGGCGCCCGTGACGACCCTGGTGGTCAAGGATCGGGTGTTCGACCACCACTCGGTGCTTGCGCTACGCAGCCGGCCGGCGACCTCGGCGGCAGCTGGTGCTGCCGAGTCAACCGGGCGACGATAGGAAGCGACACAGGGGGCGAATCCTTCCGGTTGATCCGGGCTCAAAGCACCCGAGGGATCTACACATGAACTATCTACTCGCAATCGTGGCCGCCGTCGTCGGCCTCATGGTACTCATGCAGGTCATGATTCGCCTGAAGGTCCGGGCTTTGCGTGGCAAGCCGCTTCCTGCCCTTTCGGGCCCCTGGTCGAAACGGTTGGCTGGGAAGACCGCGAGCCTGCTCTACTTCTTCAGCCCGGGTTGCGCGGCATGCAAGCCGCTCACCCCGCGCTTCAAGGAAATGAGCGATCGCCGGCCGAAGTCGGTCTTCGTCGTGAATGTGGCCGAGGAGCTTCCTCTCGCACGTGCGCTCAACGTCATGGCCACGCCCAGCATCGTCGAGGTCGCCAACGGCATCATCGTTGGCTATCACGTGGGGCGGCCGCCCGAACCCTTGATGGCACGCTGGGCTTGAGCGATAGCAAGGCAATCGCATGCCTCCTTCAAGCGTGATGAGCGTGGCCGACGTGCTTCGCAACATGGACACGTCCATGTTCATGCGCACGGGCGACTGGCTACAGGGAGAGATGGCCGCCGACCAAGCGCCGGTCGTCATCGATTTGCGCGACGAGGGCGCCTTCCTCAACGGGCACATTGCAGGGAGCGTTCACATTCCATTGCGTGAGCTTCCTGACCAGGTCGAGACCCGCATTCCCCGAGCGAGCGCCGTGGTGTGCGTGTGCAACGGGTCCGTGCAATCCGCCATGGCGGTGGTTCTCCTGCGCACCCTTGGGTACAAGAGTGCTTTCAATCTCTCGGGCGGCTTGTCGGCCTGGGAACGACAAGGCAGGCCGATCTAGGGTCGAGCCAAGGTGGCGGAAAGGGTTCGTGAAGCTATCCCGCTGGACGATCACAGCGCCGATTCCAGGACGTGACACGGCTCTCGTCATCCAACCTCTGTCGGGCGAGGCGGTCTTCCTGGTGCCCGGAGGGCAGGCTCCTCGGCGGCGAGAAAGCGGCGACCTCAAGCCTCGTCCCAGTGCCGCCGAATCTCGCGTGGCTCGGCGCAGTCGAGGACGATTCGACCAGCCTCGATCATCACGAAGCGCGTGCAGACCTGGGTGGCGAAATCGAAATCATGCGTCGCGACGACCATGGCGGCTGGCTGGGCGGCAAGCAAGCGCGCAAGGTTCCGCTTGGCCGGCGGGTCGAGCGCGGCCGATGGCTCGTCGAGCAGCAGGAGCGGAGGCGCGGAAACCATGGCCCCGGCGAGCGCGACCCGCTGCTTCTGCCCGTGCGAGAGGTGGTGCAGGGACGAGTGCGCGAGAGCGCCGATGCCGAGCGCATCGAGCACGCTCATCGCCTTGGCCGCGGCCTCGACCGGCGGCACGCCATGACGTGAAAGCGCGAAGGCGGCGTCATCGAGCACCTTGGGAAAGAGAAGCTGGTCTTCTGGGACGTTGAACAAGAAACCGATGTGGTTGCGCACGTCGCTCAGGTTTCGTTGCGCGACCTCGATGCCGCAGACCTCGATCATGCCTTCGTGAGGTAGAAGGCCGACCGTGGCCAGAAGCAGGCTGGTCTTGCCCGAACCGTTGAGGCCGAGCAGCCCGACCCTCTCACCGGCCGCCACATCCAGGGAAACATCGACCAGGACGGGCGGTTCGGACGGCTCGTATCTTGCCGTCACGTGGCGGAAAGAAAGCACGGGCTCGGTCATCGGGCGCTCCAGCATCGAGCCGCGACCGCGATGCCTAGGACACCAAGACCCATGGCCAGGGCCAGGCCGTCGATCCAGTTCAGGCGAGGACGGTGGTGGGTGTCGAGACGGGTCTCGCAGTAGCCACGCAATTCCATGGCGGAGGCCACGCGGTCGGCGCGCTGGACAATGCGGGGCAGCCAAACGTGTGGCAAGGAAGACAGCAATCTCCACGCGGTGAGGCCGCCGGTCGAGGCCCCGCGGACTGCGATGGCAGAGGCCACCCGACGGGTTTCGTAGGCGAGTGTTGCGGTCTGGTGGACGATCTGGAGGAGGATCGCCGACACTGTGGAGGGCACGGGCAGTCCCACCAGCGCCTCGCGAAGATCGCTCGCGCGCAAGGTGCTGATGGTGGCGACCGACACCAGGAGTCCGCACATACCGCGCACGAACAGGCCCATTGCTATCGCGAATGGCTGGTGCGGAGCCACCGGACCCGAACTTGGATCGATGAAAGGCACGAGTAGGAAGTAGGGCAGTAGCGCCACAAGCCCGAGCAGCAGGATGGTTCGTACGAGTCTGAATGGCGGCCAGCACACGCAAAGCCAGCACGAGGCGGCCGCAATCGCCACCAGGGCGCCACGCAGGGTCGCGGTGGGGGCGACCATGCAGGCCGCGAAGACCCCGGCTCCCGCCATGATGCGGATTTGGGGCGCGAGCCTCCCCACCGGCCCGCGCGCGCATCCCCAGGTGTCGTGCCAGAAAGTGCGCACAGGCGGTTACTCCACCCGGGTTCTGGCGGTGACGAGGTACCGTTCGTTGTCGTCGACCACCGTGGTCACCACGAAGCCGGCGCGCCTGAGATGGCTTGCGGTTTCCGTGGCGGGCGCAAGGACGTCGCCTTTCACCGCCTCGCCGGCGCTGGCGTGGATGGCGTTGATTTCTCTCGCGAGGCCAGGTGCCAGACGTGCACGTGGCCGCCCGGGCGAAGCACCCGGCCAAGCTCGTGGGCCACGGCATCCTGGTCCGGGAAGTGTGGCCACACGGAAAAGCAGACGATGCGGTCGCACGAAGCGTCGGCGAGCGGCAGGCTCTCGGCGTCGGCCACGTGGAAAGTGGACCGCGCATCCCGCACCTTAGCGCGCGCGACCTCGATCATCCGGGGCGAGATGTCCACGGCGATCACGCGGCCGTTGCTCCCGAGCGCCTTCAGGATGGCCAGTGTCAGATTGCCGGTGCCACAGCCGACGTCGAGCACCGTCTCGCCTTCAGTCATGCCGAAGGCCGCAAGTCCGGCGGCCAGGCGTTGCCCGAGCACGACCATGTCATCCCATCCGTCCCACTCGTCGGCGATGGCATCGAAGTGCACGCTTCTGGGATTGGAGACAAGGCTCATGAATCGACCTCCTTCGATGGGGCCGGCGCCGGATACGCCGACCGCCTGACGATGCGTACGATAGGGAGAACCGTGGCGAGCATGAGAACGATGCCCGGCCAGCCGCTGAGAAACGAAAGCCCGGCCAGGATTCTGGCCGGCAGCTCTGCCATCAGCGAGAATCCGTACATGAGCCCGAAACCGATGGCCCGGCCGAGCGCCAAGGTGAAGGCGAGAAGGAGCCACTCGTTTGCGCGCGGCCAGCGCACGCGAATCGTCGCGATGACCGTGGCCATCGCGCCGAGCTCGATGGCCATGAAGACCGCTACGGGCGGATAGAACGGCGGCATGCCAGTGGCCGCGGCCGAGAGCAGCGGCGTGATGATCGCGGTCAGCGCCGCAGGCAGGGGGCGCACCAGGAAGGCAAGGGTTAGCAGTGGCAGGTACATCGGCAAGAACAGGCGGCCGAGGTGGAACAGGTGGAAGAGCACGGGCAGGAGGAGCGCGGCGGCGCCCAACAGGCCGGCGTAGGCGAGCTCGCGCGGGGAATAGTGTCTGGGCACGCCGGTGGTCCTCTCTTCAGATCGTGATCTTCAGGCCGACGAAGACATTGAAACCCGGCATGGTGTAGCCAGCTACATAGGCGTACTGCTGGTTGAGGAAGTTGCGCAAGAGGATGTAGGGTTCGAGCGCGTGTGTGCGTTCGCCACGCGAGAGCTTGGCGTAACGGTAGCGCACGGCCAGGTCCATGACGAACACGTCCGCAATGGGTTGCCGACGGTAGTCCGCCATGTAGAGCCCATGCACCCATTCACCGGTCAGGCTCGCCGCGAGGAAATGCAGCCCAAATTCCTGGGCAGCCTCCAGCGCGAAGTCAACCTTGGCGTCGGGGTTCTGGCGCGTGTAGCGGCCGACATCCTGCCACGCGGCGGAAATCGAGGCCGAGACGGGCCCCAAGCGCCGGAGCGCCACGCGACCCTCCACGCCGCGAATCACGATGTGGTCGATGTTGACCACCTCGGCCGCGGGCCACACCCCGAAGTACTTGATGAGATCGCGCGCTTCGGTGCGATAGGCCGTGCACGCGAGCTCGAAACGCCCGAAGAAGTAGCCGCCACCGACATCCGTGTTGACTGCGTATTCGGGCTTCAAGTCCGGATTCGCCGTCGGGTAGGGCAGATACAGCTCGCGGATGGTGGGCTGGCGAAAGTTGCGAGAGATGCGGCCATGCAGGAAGAAGCCGTGGCCGGCGTCCCAACGAACGCCGGCCTTGTAGAGGGGCACGAAGCCGTACTTGCTGCTGTAGAGGGCTCGCGAGCCCAGCACGACGGTGAGTGGAGCCACCGGCCGCAGCGTGGCCTGGTTGTAGAAAGCACCATTGACGAGCCCGCGCGCATCGGGTCGTTCGCCGGTGATGCGATTTTCGACCTGGCCATCGGTACCGTCGGCCGCCAGGCCCAGGAGCAGGCTCGCCGCCGGATGCAGGCGCAGATCCATTTCCCCGATCGCGCCACTGACGTAGTCGCGCGAATAGAACCCGTCGTAGAGCCGGTGGATACCGGCGTTGAGGTAGGGCGTAAGCGACAGGCGTGCCTTGCCGGCCGCGTAGGCGAGCTGCAGCGAGGCGCTGTCCCGCCACACGTCGAACCAGTGATCGACGGTCGGATGCGACACCGGACCCGGGTCGCCCCCTTGCACGTGCGCGACCTTGTTGCGCAGACTCAGTCGAAGATTCGGTGCCCAGCGATAGCGAACCGCGGCCGAGCCCACCATGTCGCTTCCGCCTGCGCCGTCGCGGTGCCCCTGTGTCGTCATGTCGGTGAACGCGGCGGCGAGATCCCACTCTCCCGTTCGGCCGAGCAGCGAAGCCGACTCGCGCAAGGTCGAGTAGCTGCCGTAGCCAGCGTCGTTCGACATTTCGTATCCGTCTTGGTCTGGCCAGCGGCTGCGCAGCACCACCACGCCGCCCATGGCGTTGGTGCCGTACAAGGTGGAGTCGCCCCCTTTGACGATCAGCACGTCCTCGATGAGCTGGGGAACGTAGGCGTCAGGTATGGGATGGCCGAAGATTCCTTGGTAGTCGGGCACGCCGTCCTCGACCAGGAGAATCTGGGAGTTGGGGCTTCCTCCCAGGCCACGGATCTTGATCCCGCCGGTCGCGCCATTCGCCACGCCGTGCAGGCCGACACCGTGGCCGGGTACGTAGACGTCGGCGTCTTCCTGCGAGAGCACGTCGAACAGGGTGCTGCGCGCGCTGTCGCGCACGCGCTCTCCCCGGATGAGGGTGGTCTCTTGGGTTCGATCCCGGGACAGGGGCCTGCTGGCGGTCACGACGACATCGCCTGCTGGTGATGGATTGTCCGTGGTCTCGACCACGGGTGCCAGCTCGGGTGCGTCCTCCAGGTCATCCCCGCCGTCCACGATGGGTAGCCCGCCGTCGGTAGGGTATTGATCGCTGACCTCCGCGTCGCCTGCCAGCAGGCCGCCGTCTTGTGCATACGCAGGAGCGGTCAGGAAGAGCGCGAGGCAAACCCAGCGTTGTATGAACGACCCCATGGTTCGTGCTACCTAGTGGCCATAGGGGCCGGGGATGGAGAAGTCCTGCTCCATGTCGTCGAGCGTAATTTCGAATAGGTAGAACTGCCCAGAGGCCGCGTGTCTGACGGAGACGGTCTGGTAGTTGAACCAGATCGGCTCGGTGCTGGCGGCTTCATTGAGGGTGCCACCGTCCAGCGACGGGGACGTGCCACCATCGCAAGGACACGCGCCGGGCAACGTGCCATCGTTGGCCCGTTGCTGGCAGTATGCTTCGGCATTCAATCTCTGAAAGTGCACCTGATCGTCACCGGGAAGGCAGCGTCTGGGCGCCGTCGTGTCACCGTTAGCCAAGACCACATTCCAGACGCACCCGCTGAAGCTCGGGTTCTTGAGCAGCATGGTGTCCGCGGTGTGGTTGGCGATCACAACCTCGGGATAGACGAGGTCACAGCCGGCAAGCATCGCGGGCGCGAGCGCGAAGAGACAGAGCGCCCGAGAGCGGGGGCCAGGCACCTTCAGCAAGAGCCTCACCTCTTCCCCCGGTGCCTACAGGCACTCGGGGTTCTGCGTGCGCTGGTCGTAGGCCAGAAACCCGAATTCCGGCCATCGGGCCAAGATTCTGTCGTACAAAGACTGGGGTAGGGGGGCCACGCCCTCGGGCGGGCACGCGCCCTGGTGGTTCGCGAGATTGATACTGATGGTTCGATGCTGGCCGGGCACGATCTCTTCTTCGTTCTTGCTTGCGATGGGGAGCGTGTTCTCGATACTACAAGTCGGGTCCTCCCACGCGGCGACCATCAACACGTAGTCCAGCCCCGCGTCTACCTGCTTTTCTACGCTGGTCGCATCAAGGTCGATCTTGTCGAAATCGACGCCCAGGTACGACGACTTGCAGATCGTCCATTGTGGCTTCTTGGCCATCTCCGGATTGTTGAAGTCGTTCTTGATGCTTGCGTAGGCAACGTCCTTCTCGTCCATGCCGCCGCATCCCGCGCCGGCGAGGACGAGCTGGGTCGTGATGACTGCGAGCAATGGATAGTTCCTGTTCATCGCATCTCCTCCGAGTGCTACGAAATTATAAATTCGTGTTACCTTAGTCTTGCGCACGACCGGTGTCAAGCGCGCCGAACCGACAGCGGGCCGCATCTACGAAGGCCCAGGACAAGCTCACATTTCCGCCGGGGCGCTGACATTGGGATGCGGGTGACGTAATTGTTTTGCTAGGCTTTCTGTGGAATTCCAATGACTCCACCCGTGCATCCCCAAGATCCCCCAAGCACCCCATCCGTCTCATTGCGGAAGGACATCGGGCCTGTCTCCAATGCAGTCCTATACCTTGCCTTCTGCTTGCTCGCAGCCACCGGACTTGCGATGGCCTTCAGGCTCGACGATGGTAGCGCGATACTGCTTGGCCTGGCCAAGCGTGATTGGGCGACGGTTCATGCAATCACGGCTCTCAGCGTGCTTTCGCTCGTCGCGCTGCACGTGTGGGTCAACTGGCCTTGGATCCGATCGATGCTGTCCCGTCTCAGATGGCCCACCGTTGTCGTGGTGTTGCTAGGGTTGGCCGTGCTCGCGCTTGCGCTGCTCGTGCCCGTGCACTAGCCCGGCGGAGAGACAGACCGCACTTGTCAGCTCTGCGGCTCCCGGAATAGGCACACCGCCTCGGGGCTGATTCGCAGGCGCACTTCTGAACCGGCCGTCGGTGGTTTCGCGGCTTGCCCGTGCCCGAGGTACATGACCAACCGGACGCCGACATCGATCTCCAGCTCGAGATGGGCGAGCTTGGCGGTGAGGCGTACGATTTTTCCGGACAGCTCGTTGTCTCCGGGGGCGCCGTCGGCTTGCTCGACCAGCTTGACTAGCTCGGGGCGCAACGCGGCCACGACGGGGCCGGCCATGGCCACGGCCGCGTGTATCCGGGGACCACCGTCGAGCTCTACCTGCGAGCCAGTTGGCGATGGCTCGGCGTGGCCCGGCAAGAGGTTGCGCGTCCTGGTGAACCGGGCGACGAACAGGCTCGCGGGGCGATGAATGATCTCCTGCGGCGTCCCCACCTGCACCAGCGTCCCGTCTTTGATGATGGCGATGCGATCGGCGACCTCCAGTGCCTCGTCGAGGTTGTGGCAGACATGCAGGAACGTGCCGCCCACCGCGCGCTGGATGGCGTGCAGCTCGCTGGCCAGCTCGCAGCGCAGACTGTCGTCGAGCGCCGAGAGCGGTTCGTCGAGGAGCAAGGCTCGCGGATCGGTGAGCAAGGCCCGTCCGAGCGCCACGCGCTGCCGCTCGCCGCCGCTGAGATGCACGGGAAAGCGCCGGGCGAGAGGCCCGAGGCCCAGCCGCGTGAGCATGGCATTCACCTTTTCGGCGATGGCGGCTCTGGGAGCTCGCTTGGCCTTGAGGCCGTAGGCCAGGTTCTGCGCCACGGTCATGTTGGGAAAAAGCGCGTAGTCCTGCGGCACATAGCCGACGTTCCGCTCTTCGGGGAAGTGCCGGCTTACGTCCAGCCCATCGATCAGGATCTTGCCCTGGTGCCGGCGATGAAGGCCCACGACGCACTCGACGAGTACGGTCTTGCCGGCTCCGGTGGGGCCGAGCAGCACGAGATACTCGCCGTCGCGAATGGCGAGGTCGACGTGGCGCAAGTGGAACTCGTCCAGATCGATCGATAGATCGTGGGGCCATAGGCGAATCGAAGCTGTTTTTTGAGCGTTAGAGAGCCTTGCCGGGCCGCAGCAGCGCGACCTTGGTGGCGTCCCAGCAGCGCCCCGGTGCGGCTTTTGCGTCCTTGGGGCCGCAGCCTGTAGCAGGCGGGGTAGTCTAGCCCATCCGCCCTTGTCGACGTGCCGTCAGTTCAGCCAGTCTCCGCCCTCGCCACCAGATTGCGAGGGTGGCGGTCGTGCGGGCCAGAGTTTGGGCGCCTCCGTGGGCAGGCCCATGGCCTTGAGAATCTTCTTGATGGTGTCCTCGGTCTCGATCATGGCGATGAGGCGTAGCGGGGTTTTGCAGCGAGGGCAGATCGTGTCGATGTCGAAGGATCGCTTTTCATATTGCACCTCTCGCAGTGGATGTAACAGTTGGTGTTGGTGAAGGACTTGTGGGGATGTCGGATGGCCAGTATAGCCACTCGCCTTTGTCGCTGCATATACGTCCCTTGAGGCGCCCCTTGTTGCGCAAACTACTAACGGTCGAAAGGCTGACGCCGAGCAGGGCAGCGACCTGCTTACTTGTCAGCCAGCCAGCTTCGATGAGTCGTTCCTTGAGACTCTTGAGCTTGGCCGAGAAGCGTACCCACTGGACGCTCACGGCATCGAAGGACTCGCCAGTGCCGGTGCGCATCTGTTGCTTGTTGAGTTGGTTGGCGACCTGAGCGTTGGTGTACTCGTCGAGGAGGGCGTCGATCTGCTGACGGACTTCGGGATGTGTGGCACGCAGTTGCTGGGGCGTGAGTGGACGAGGCAGTGTCAAGGTAGTGGTTGCACCGCCGCGGAAGCGGATCTTCACGGTGATTTCGCGCCGCTTGATCAGGGTGATGTCTTCGATCAGAAGCGCCAGCATGCGCTTGCGCTCGCGCTGGGGCGTATTGGGGTCACGCCAGACGGCGGGGAAATCCGCGACGAGAGCGAGGATGCGCTGGCGTTCATCCTTGCCGACAGCGAGTCGGTCGGCCTCGTGCTGGCGCAGGTATTCCTCCTGGGCCTTGGAAAGCGCACGCAGCTTGGCGTTCCACTCTGCTTCCAGTGAATCCGCGACCAACCGGTTGGCGCCATCCACCTGCATGTAGCGACGGCGGGCGTGGTCAGCCTCGTACTGGGCTCGCTCGACTTGGCGGTGGCGCAGCCGATCGGCCTCGTCGAGGCGGGCCGCGATCTCCTGCTGGATGGCGAGGGTCATTTCGAGCGCCATCGGTGTCACGGCCTCGACCAGCAACTTGCTGACGGCTGCGTCGATTTCCGTTCCCAGAATGCTCTGGCATGAGCCGTCGCCAAGGAGACGGCCGTGTCCGGAGCACACATAGTTGGGAATGAGCTGACCTGAGCGTCGAGTGTTGTAGTGAACGCCCATTCGGCAGCCGCAGAGTCCGCAGATCGTGCGTCCTTGCAACAGGGCTGGACCCTCACGAGGAGATTCCCGGCCTCGCTCCCAGCCGAGGGACTTGGCACTGGCCTGCAAGCGCTGGTCGATGCGCTCGTACTCTTGCCATGAGATGTACGCGGGGTGGGCATCCCGAAGCAGAGCAAGCCACTCGGCGCGCGGTAAGCGTTCTCGTCGGCAGGAGTTGCTTCCGTCCGGTCTTTTTCGCCAGCGGTTTCTACCGAATGCGTACGCGCCCGCATACCACGGGTTGTGCAGGATGCTGGCAGTGCGTGCCAGGCTGAGCGGCGTCCAAGCCAGCTCACCCTTGCTCGCCCCGGCACCCAGACGTGTGGGGAATAGCAGCTTCTCTTGTCGGAAGTACTTGAGCGTGGCATGCGCTGCCCCTGTTCGTGCGAAAGTCGCGAACAGCAATCGCACGCTCTCTTGCACTTGCTTGTCCGGATCAAGGACGACGCGCCCGCCACCGTCGTAGACGAAGCCAACAGGTAGGCGACAATGCAATTCGCCCCGGCGCGCCTTGTTGATGATGCCGCCGCGCAGGCGAGCTCGCAAGACGTGCAACTCGGCTTCACTCATCGTTCCCTTGAGCCCGAGCAACAGCCGGTCGTTGAAGTGCGCGGGGTCGTAGATGCCATCCTCGTCGAGAATCAAGGTGTCGGTCAGTGCGCAGATCTCGAGCAATCGGTGCCAGTCAGTGGAATTGCGCGCCAGTCGAGAGACCTCCAAGCCAAGCACGATACCAGCGTGCCCCATCCCGACCTCGGCCACGAGCTTCTGGAAACCCACGCGGTCGACCGCGGAAGCTCCTGACTGGCCGAGATCTGTGTCGATGACGATGACCCGATCGTTTGGCCAGCCCAAAGCAACAGCACGCTGGCGGAGAGCATACTGCCGCTGCGTGCTCTCGGTATTCTCAATGACCTGCCGGACTGTCGATTGTCTGACGTACAGATAGGCATCCCGCTTGAGGTGGCTGGTGGTGACTTTCTGATGTCCTTCGGATCTCATGTCGTCATCTCCCTTCGTCCTACTGCCAAGGCCATGTTGGCCAACACACGCACCATGCCGGCGTGGATCTCGTCGGAAAGGACCGGTGCTGTCACGTCACTGTCCCGATCTGCCGTGAGATTTGCCGGCGCCGTAGAAGTCGTTCCGTGGGCTATCCAGGCGACGATCCCTTCGCGGAGAAGAAACAGCTGTCCAAGGTCGCAGTCGCGTGCGCCGGCTCCCGCGAGAACGCGACAGCGCAACTCTTCGTACTCCGCGATGGCGGTGTCGCTGCCACCCGTTGCCGCGGGCGAAAGGATCACCGCCGTTTTTTTTCCTGTCGTGTGAGCGCCCGTTCGACGCTGCGAGGATGAACCTTGCGGCCGAAACGCTCCAGAACCAGGCGTGCCAAGTCCGGCGGGCGCAGCGACGAATCCGTGGACCGCTCTCGCTGTAGAAACTCCATCACGTCCGTGCTCAGCTTGTGCGACCGTCGCGGTCCTGGCTTTCTCGGCACCAGAGCCGCCAGGCCGCCGCGGTCGAGAACGGTTTGCGCTTGATAGAACGCGGGACGTGAGAATCCGTACGCGGCCGCGCTGTGGCTGACAGGCTGTCCGTCCACGCGCACACGCCGCACCATCTCGTACTTGACCTGGACCAGATCGCGGGGGTCGAAGAAGTCGGAGGAGGCGAAGATCGGATCGGCGACCTTGTCCGGATGGGGATTGAGGCAGCCCTGCTGTCGCAGGGCTGCGAGCTTGGGGTCGGAGGGTTTGGTCTTGCTCATGGGCGTCTCCAGGGTGACCGGAAGGTAGTGTAACTCTATTAACGCCGTTGCAAGTAGAGATGTCAACCCAAAATCGCCAGGCAGGGCAGTGGATGCAGACGCTGTAGTGCCAACTCATCGTGCCATTTGAAGTGCCACCCTGACCACACGACGGCATAATCACAATTACACAGACGGCAAAAATGGCCTTACACACTTCCGCCGCTACGCGCGTCGCTCTCACCTGCGGAGCCTCCCCACCAGTGCGGTGAGATCGATCAAATCCCGCACCCGAAACCGAGACCGGCCGGCCGCCACGACAACAAACAGATCCTCGGGCAGGACACTCGTCCAGCGAGAGGGCAGCGACGCTAGGTTTCCGGCTGGCTCGCGGTAGAAGACCCGATCTTCACCCCAGCTGTACCGGCGAACAATCACGTCGAGCTCCTGCCCGAACTTCGGGTGGAACGGGTGGGTGACCCGCACTGGACCTGTCAGATCCTCGGTGTGAGCTGTAGTTGATAGGGTGATCGAATGTTTTCTTTAGGAGCTGACTCCAAGAAATGTAGTGTGAAAGTGGCAGTGAAGGCTTGTCCTTTTCCTCGGACGCGGCCACGGCGGGGACGGGGACGACTTGGCTGCGGAGGCTGGAGTGCGACGACAGTACGCCAAAATAGCCCGTGAGATGCCGCCTGGGGGGCGGGACGAGAGCCGCAAGGCGCGCGATGAGGGCCGATGGAGCCAGTTCCACCGAGGTTGTGCCATCGGACCACGGCTTCTTGAACTCCAGCCTCACGACTTTGTCATCCAAGATCTTGAGCCGGTCGTTGGCCAAGGGTGGACGCAGGATGTATTTGCACAAGGCGAGCTGGCCCTGTTCGTCGTTGGCGGCGACCTTGGTCGCAGCGTGAAGATTGAACCCGGCATGCTGCCCGCATAAGTTGCCCTTGGCCACGGGGTGAGCATCGAGGTCGAGCACGATGCGGATGGGCTTGCGCTTGTTGGCAGGGCCAGCGGGCGGAGCACCAGCGGTGGCCGCAGCCAAGAGCCGAGCGAGCAGGGGATCTTCTTCGCCCATGGTTTCGTCGGTCACCACGGAGACCTCACCGTCGCCCGGCGCCGTGACGAGCGTGATGACACTGCGCCGTTGGAGAAAGCGGAGGATGCGTTTGCTCGCACGCTCGACGATGGCCTCGACGTCCTCTTGGGTAGGTGCCGGCGCCGGGTGAAACATGAAACCCTTCCCGTCCCGGTCCGGCGCGTAAAGTCCGTCGAGGAAGATTGCGTGGATGTGAGGGTTACAGCGGAGGTCGCTGTTGGCGCGCTGGATGACGGCAACCGCGCCGTGCTTGCCATTGGAAATGCCTCGATCCGCCAGGCGCTTGCGGTAGTTGGAAGCCACGGTGTCGATGAAGATGCGCAGGACTTGGCTAAGTAGTCTTCCGTCGAAGGCCAGGGGAAATCTCAGCGGGAAAGGCACCGTGACCACGAACTGACGGATGGGTGTTTCGGGCAAAACGTGGTCGACCAGAGTCAAAGCGCCCGCGTTCATGCGTCGGCCGCCACAGCTTGGACAGAACCCGCGACCCTTGCAGCTCCAGCCCACAACAAAGCGCTCGTGGCAGGTGGGGCAGAAAAGTTGTGCAAAGCCTCGCGCCAAGATTCCACACCCTAGGAAGTCGTGCAGCTCGTCGGTGACGAAGCTCGGCAGCGTGCGGCCGTCGGACTTGTCGGTCCACTCTTGCTCGAAGGTCAGAAGGTGCTGCTGGAGCACCTGGAAGAGCGCAGTCTTCTCGGGCTCACGGCGGGCATAGGTGTACCCGGTCGCAGGTTTTGCGCATGCCGCTGCCTCCATGAAGGAGGATGTCGGTCAGCGGGTCACGGAAGTTGCTTGGCGCGAAGCGAGGGCTACGGGCACCGATGGCAACGCACGTTCGTACCCCGTTCATAGACGGGTGCAGCGCCACCCCCGTGGCGCAGGCTATTGATGGCGCCCAGTCAATCACGACCAGGGGAGCCTCAAGCCAGCTGACACCGGTTCCGGTGCAAGGCTTGTCGAGTGGCGTGCAAGCCGCCGCTCGTTGCGGCGGGGGATCGCAACCCGTGAAGTTGCGTGCTTTGCCATCCTCCAACACGGAAAACTCCAGAATATCCGGGCAGCCCCGCTATATGGCCCCCATGTCCGTGAAGACCTTGCTCGACCTAGCCGGGACGGTGATGCACGGCTTACACGGAGCGCCATCTAGAAGTGCTCAACGCCGATTGGCATCACGGGGGCGAGGACACGAAAGGGAAACCATGAACCATCTACTCGCGACGTGCTCAACGCCGATTGGCATCACGGGGGCGAGGACATGCCCACGTAGAGCTGCGCCTCGGCGAGCTCGGGTGCTCAACGCCGATTGGCATCACGGGGGCGAGGACCCCTTCGGGCAGGCTTCTGACGTGATGTCATCGCTGTGCTCAACGCCGATTGGCATCACGGGGGCGAGGACTTGGACTCCGGGATGGCCGGGTGCTCACCTGTATGTGCTCAACGCCGATTGGCATCACGGGGGCGAGGACGAGCGATGGGCAGCTCACCGCGGGCGACGGCGCGGCGTGCTCAACGCCGATTGGCATCACGGGGGCGAGGACGACCGTCACAGGTGTACTCGCTGACCAAACAGAGCGTGCTCAACGCCGATTGGCATCACGGGGGCGAGGACCCAGACGCCCATTCTCCCTCCACAGGCAATCGGGTGGTGCTCAACGCCGATTGGCATCACGGGGGCGAGGACCCAGCATCGGGCCCGTTCAGGCGAACGCGCGAGAGTGCTCAACGCCGATTGGCATCACGGGGGCGAGGACAAGATCCTCGCGTACATGGTCCTGCAGGTGCCGGCGTGCTCAACGCCGATTGGCATCACGGGGGCGAGGACATGCGGTTCGCCTGACTGCTTCCCGAGTAGCCAGAGGTGCTCAACGCCGATTGGCATCACGGGGGCGAGGACTATTCGTGAGGGGCATCCAAGCCCGTTTACCCCGGTGCTCAACGCCGATTGGCATCACGGGGGCGAGGACCGACTGGCTCGACGGCACGTGCTCCGAGGGGCACACGTGCTCAACGCCGATTGGCATCACGGGGGCGAGGACCTACAAGAAGCCCGTCGGCAAGGGAGTCGAGGGTCGTGCTCAACGCCGATTGGCATCACGGGGGCGAGGACTTTCTGCGGCCCCGGGCACGACAACCTGGCGCCCATGTGCTCAACGCCGATTGGCATCACGGGGGCGAGGACCGACGCGCAGGCCGCCGCCAGGCGCCTCCCCCAGCATGTGCTCAACGCCGATTGGCATCACGGGGGCGAGGACAGGCTGCCAAGAACTGCCTGAAAATACTAGGTTTCTTCTGGGGGAGATCAAGGACGTCATGTGAGCGAAGCGCGACTTTCCGAAGGACGGTCCCGACACCGTTGATCTACGAGCAGTTTCGCTTGAGTAGTTGCATTCATTCACTATTCGGATGTCAAAGAACGGATCTTCTCCATGATATCCGGATTTTGCTCTGCGTGCGCTCTCTCGAATAGGAAACACGCGACGGTGCATGAATGGCACGCGCGCACGGGCCATCGCTACCCGACGATCTTGACGATGGAGCTGTCCTCGGGCCACTGCTCTTCGTCGTGGGTGGCACGGACGCGACTGGCGCAGCTCGGACACATGCGGATGATCATCAGGGCATCTTCGGGATCGAGGATTCTCTCAAGCTCCCAGCGCAGTCTGGCGGCCTGCAGGGGCGTGGCTGTCACACGGAACACGGAATACTGCACGCGTTCGCCGTAGCCACGTAGAAGTTTGTAGGCACGGCGCCATCGCTTGGGCTCGCGGATGTCGTAGGCAATCAGGTGCAGTTGTCGCTTCTCGGCCATTAGCGTATCCGCGTGGTCGCGAAGAGTCCTGGCTCACCCGACCATTCCTTTTCAAGCAGCCGCACCTCCAGCTCGATGTGGCGGCGGTACGACAGGGAGTATTCAAGTACGGGGTGGCGCCAGACATCGGCCAGCCGCCGCTCGATGACTTCGATGAGTTTCTTGCGTCCGCTCTCGCTCAGCCAGACCTGCCGACCAGCCGTTGTGAAGTCGGCATCGGCGTCGAATTGCTGGCGGTTTATAGCAGCAACGACCGACATGTCCACCACAGGCACGCGGAACAACTCGATCAGGTCGAGCGCCAGCGGTGGCGCGCTCGACCGGGGGCGGTGGTAGAAGCCGAACGCTCCGTCGAGGCCGACCACGCGGATGGATTGGGTCACCTCCCGCAACAGCAATCCGTAGCCGAAGCCAAGCATGGCGTTGAATGGGTCGCGTGGTGGACGGCGGTTTCGGTCTTTGGGGCGCATGCGAGGATCCACTTGCGGCCCGAGAAGCGTAGGGATGCACGCGAAATACAGCGCTGCCGCCTGGCCCTCGATACCAAGAAGAACTGCGGGATCGGTGGCCCTATCGATGGCCCCCAGCATGTGCCGTATCCCATCGAGAGCCTCGGCAATACCATTCTCCCCACGCTCTTCACCTTGGGTGGCGCGCAGGACGAACCGTAGCTGACTTTCAACGCGGGCCTTGACCAAGGTGCGTGCCAGGTTCAGCCGCATGCTCTCGTCGCGCAACGCCTCGTACTGGCGAATCCTTCGCTGAACGGCCGGGTCATCCCGCCAGAATGAACCCAGGTACGAGCCTCCGCCGGTAAACCAATGCACGGCCACGCCATGGTCGGCGCACATCTGAAGGGCCTGAGCACTGATGGACGCATGGCCATGGATGGCCACACTGCGAATGGTGTTGATCGGTTCGCGCGTGGCCGGGCCTTCAAGCGGGGTCACGACCAGTTCATCACCGCTGCGTCCTGTTCGAGTGCCATGGCCGACCACGTGCAACGGAAGTCGCTCATCGTCGGGTGGAAACAACCTCGTGGCCGTGTGTTCCGGGTCCTGCGAAAGCCGGGTTTCCTCCGGCAGGCAGATTGGCGCCAAGGAACAGCGGACACAGAACCGCTCGTTGGATGTGACCGGCGGCCGAGTCGTGCTCTTGGCCAGTTCGCGGGCTCGCTCGATGGCCACGCGCACGCCAGCGCGTGCATCGTCGTCGATTGTCACCCGAACGGTCTGTTTGTCCGCGTGATAGCGGATGCGTCCTTCCAGAACGGGCTCGCCAGTGGCCTCCTCCAGCAGCATGGCGTAGGCAGAGAGCTGCAACCTATCGCTTGGCCAGGGCTCCGGTCCACCATCGGTCTTGCGGGCGCGACCCTTCTTGTGCTCGTAGGGAATCAGTTTGCCATCGCGCCGTCGCAGGGCATCGAGCTTCCCCTTGATACCGAGGCTGGCGCTTTCGATGGTCATCTCGACAAGCGAGCCTTCTTCATCGAGCGATTCGTGGAGGGCGCGCCCATCGAAAACCCGTTCGTCGGCGACGCGAATCTCCTCGACCTCTTCCAGGTAGAACAGGCGCTCGCAGTAGGCCAGCGCGTGCAGAGCCATCACACGAATTGGACCGTTGTTCTCCACGGCCCCAGCGTAGCCCGAGACCGTGTCAGCGGAGGTCACGACCGCAGATGTCGCGACGATGGTGCTATCGACTACGCGAGCGGTATCTGCGGAACTCGCTCGAAGGTCGGCGGCGCGTTGACTTCCTCCAGGCTCCCGACGGCGAAGCGGGTTTGAGCGGAACCGACGTGGTCAACCCAAACCGGCAAAGTCAAAGCACCCTCCGTCGCAAGGAGGAATGTGCGCGAGCGCGGCACCTCCTTTCCTAGGATCACGACTTCGTTGACCAAATGGGTTGACTCTCCCAGCGACAACCCACCAAACCGTTGGATCCGCGCAGGCTCTCTGATGGCCAGCCCGACTCGGCTCTCCAACCCGGAAGCTGGTTCAGGCTCGGTGGCGCTATCGCACCACACGACCAATTCGGCGTTGACCACCAGCTGTTGATAGTCGGGGCGGGCATTTGACCCGACTCCTGGCGCTTCCTTCAAGTTCTTGACCCGCCACAGGGTTCGCAAAACAACGCTGATCTCAGGGCTGTTCACTAGCCCTGCTGTCACACGGACGCCCCGATGGCGATGCCGGTCTTCTTCGCCGACAAGAGACAGGAGAAAACCATAGCAAGTCGCCGGTGACGGCAAAACCTCCGTTTCGAGGTACTCGCGCGCATGGCCCTTGCGCCAGCAGGCGATGGGAACGGTAACGCCGAGGCCGATCATCACGCGGGTATCCGCGCGCAAGCCTCGTCGGCGGCTGCTCTGACACCGTCGATGAGCTTCGCGCCTTCGAGTGCGCTCTTCGCGGAATCATCCAGCGTTGCCACAACGGAGCCGCCAACAACCAACTCGCTGGCCGCGATGTCGCCAGCTCGGACTCGGTCGAGAAGCTGAGGGAACGCGATCTTCCCGCCACGGTCCTCAAAACAATAGAGCAACCTAGGCGCCGGATCGTCGGTGATGCGAAACACAACGCTCTCCGGGCTGAAATCGAAGAGGAAACGGGCATGGTTGCCAGCAACCTCACCCAACGCGCAGAGAGCCTTGATGGCGAGCGCTGCGCGGGTGTGTTCGCGCAGCCGATCAGGCGTAAGCGCAATTCCATACTGGTATCGGGTGGCGTGGATTTCGGCTGCGTAGGGGACAGGGTTGTCGTGGCCTTTCTTGGCCGCCGACGCCGTTGCCACGGGGCTGGCGGCGTTGAAGGTCACATCACCAGGCCACGGCGTTAGGCTGACAGCCCTCGTGACTTCCAGCACCGCACGGCGCGCAGTAGTGGCTCCCTTTTCACCCTCGGTCTTACCCGCTTCCGCCTTCATATAGCCGAGGAGGTCGTCGTCAGCGAAAATCTTGCCTCCCTTCTTGGCCCAACCAGCGAAGTCGGCATCCTTCCACTCGTTCTTGCGCGCTTCCTCGTTGAAAACCCGGTTGCAACTGCCCGACTCGGCGCCTTCCAGGTGGCGCCGGAGGGCGAACCGGATGGCTTCGGCACTGACTGTGGTGTGGGTCTGCCCATGCCACAACAGTTTCTGAAGGGTCGTGGTGTTGCCGTTGTTCTCACCCCGGTTGTTGGCGGCGGTTCCGTGCTGTGTGACGAATGCTGCGAAGAAGTGCAAGCTCATGGCGTTTCCTTTCTTTCTTCCAACTCGTTGCCTATGAATCGTCTGCCGCGGATTCCGGAGCGGCCTCGTCTGTGACTGTGCCCCGCCCCTCGTAGCTGGCGAGCGCGACAAGGGCAAGATCGCGGGCTGCCTGCCAATTGTCATCCTGCAGGAGAGAAACAACGGCTTGCCACCCAGACTGAAGTTCCTTCACTGTGCCGGCCCGACTCCAAAGATCAGCAAGGGCGAAGCGCACCTGGTCTCGTGTCTTTGCGCCGGCAAAGGCCAAACGCCATTTCTCTCGCTCGCCCTGGCAGCGTTTTCCAAATGCTGCTGGATTCGTCCGAGTTTCGTCCCAGATCGCGCCGAAACGCTGCCGGAGGGCCGTGTGGACCGACCTAACCAGGGTCGACTCGGATTCATCGAGGTGCTCTGTCATGACTTGCAGTCCTTTCTTGTCGTCGGGGAAGCGAAGCGCACCCAGGCCTTCACGTGCGCGAAAGTAGTGGATGAAGTGTGGGCGGTCCTCCGCCGTCTTCGCGGTGGCGAATCCGTGATGTAAGGGGCGACCTTGGGCAAGATTCTCCGTTGTGAATCCTCGAAGAACGCTCGGCGAGCCAAAGAAACCGTCCAGCTCACCCCTTTTCTTTGCAGCCACGGGGAATATTCGCGCTGGAAGCGCGGAGGCCAAATCCTGGAAGGCGGACAAAGTCGCTTCGGAATGCTGGGCTGGAGGCAGGACTTGCACTCGGCTCTTCTGCTGGCTAGCCCATGCTGTCGAACGCAGGATCCATGCGGTAACTGTCGAGACCGCCGCTGAGTGATCGCGCACGGTCGCTGCACGCAGCGCAACTTCGACCGAGAGAAGTGCATCGCCCCCACCCGCAACATAGCAACTGGAAAGCGATTTTGGGCTGAGGCGGGGTCGCGCGCGTGCGAAGTGGAGTAAGTCACCCGGCTCGCAGATCAACAATGCGCCGCCATGCGGGATGTGCAAGGAAATAGTTCCGATGAGGGAGAAGATGGCACAAAGTGCCTCGGCTGCGGTGTACTCGATCTTCGTGACACCCAGACCAACGTGCCGCTCGACCGCGCCGGGGTTCGCCCAACTTGCGAGCTTCAAGGCAGATTGCTTGTCGGTCGGCCGGTCGAGTTCCTTCGCTATGTCGATATAGGCATCCTGATGGGCAAACCACTTGTAGGGCTGGACGCCGACGGCCCTGTTCACTCCATCTATTTCCAAGGTCAAGGGCCGTGGCTTGCCCGCCTTTTCTGCGCTCTTCCCGTGTTGCAGGAAGGTCTGGCGAAGGGCATCCTGCAGACAGGCCCTGACCGACAGATCCTGCGTGCTAGTGTAAGTGGCTGGTAGGTCGACGAGGCCAGCTTTGTCGATGCGAAAGCACTCAGCGAACAGTGCTTTGAAGAAGGTCGATGCGTGACCGGGCTTGCGCCACTGGAAGGTTACCGCGTGCGGTTCAACCGTCCATTCTCCGTGCTTGGCGAGTGTGTCTTTCGCGACCGCGTTCAGCGAGGCAGCGAGGCCACCCAACCCTGCGCGAAGCAGGGGCGTCATACCACGGTCGTGCAGGCTGATACGCAACTCGGTGGGCGGAGCTTCCTTCACTGCTTTCGCCATGCTGCTCCCCTGTCTGGATTGTAGGTGATCACGCCGGATGGCGGTATCGGGCAGAATCGCACCCGTGGCCAGTCCTGCCAGCGCAGCGCCCACGGGGGTGGAGGCATCGGCAACGCACAACGGATGCCTTGATGTCGGTCTGCCTGTACCTTCTCTCGATCTGAATCCAAGACCACTGTGATGCCCGCGTTGCCTTCCCGGACGTTGCGGGGTTCAGTGGCTGCATCGTCGTCCCACCATGCGCTGGCAGTGTGTTCGACGTTACTCGCCACTGGCGTCCACGCGGTCGCAAGATCCGTCTGGCTCAGGTCGCGATTCGCCAAGCTTGCCAGCCATTTCTGAGCTTCGGCCATCTCGGCGCGCTCGTAAGGTTTGTCCGGGGCAGGCAGAACCACGAAGTTCTTCACTGTTGCTGGATTCTCGGGCGTGGACCGTCGGTTCAATCGACCGAGTCGCTGGATAAGTGCAGGGACTGGCGCGAGATCGGTCACCAGGAGATCAGCCGACAGATCGAGGCTCATTTCGGCAACCTGAGTCGTGCAGGCGACGACCGCGCCAGGTGCGCGAAACGCGCTAACCACGTCCCGATGGCGTGCGACGCGGTCTTCATATCGGAATCTGCTGTGATAGATGAGAATCGGCTCTGACGAAGTGCCAGCGATCTCGTCTACGACGCGCATGCACTGACCAACAGTGTTGGACACCCACAGCACTTTGCCCCCTCTATCCACGACGTTGCGGACAAGCGGCATCGGGTCTTCGGCTGGTGCGAGGCGATAGCGGGGCAGAGCCTCGATCTCTGGCGGTCCGTCCAACTGGGCAAGTGGTCGTCCATGCCGGCTCTGAACGCATTCTTGGAGTGCGCGCAGTCGAGCTGCGGGCAAGCTGGCCGTCATCAGGAGCGCAGGGATCCCCGGCAGGCAAGATAGAAAGCGAAGGAGCGTGCCGAACAGACGGTCGTCGTAGCCGTGGATCTCATCGAACACTACGGCCGCATCACACAGACCAGCCCATGCGTACATGCCCTTGCGCTGGTTCTGCATGAGGCCGAGAACCGTATCCGTCGTAGCGACGATGGCGTCCATTTGCCACGTACGAATGGCATCGAGTCGGTCGAGGCTGCGCTGGCCTTCGTCATCGTCACCGCGCAGATCCAGCATCTCGATGTCGACCTCGGCACGACTCGATTCGAGCCTGGCGTCGAGGTCGGCCTTGGCAACGTAGTCGCGGAAGCCCTCTGTGGCTGTGCCAGTTGTGGGGTACGTGATCCAAAGCTGGCGCCCAGGATACTGGCGGCCGGCCCAGAGATACGCCGCCACCGTTTTCCCAGTACCGCATCCGGCCCGGACAAGGGTCACGGGAGCGGAGGAGTTCGCCACGGCGTTCTGGAAGGCGCGGAGGGGCCTGCCTTCTAGCCGCTTCGCCACGAGAGCTTCGATGTCCTGGTTCGTCGGCCTGTTCGCCAACGCAGCCGTGATCCAGTTGGCATGTTCCCCAGTACGCGGCAACGCAGAACCAGCCACATCGGCATCCAGAAGCAGGGCCTTCGCGATGGCCAGGAGTGGACGCGCTTCCGGCTCGGCCACGAGGAGATCAGCAAGCGCCTCCTCGAACTCACCGAGTGCCCTTTTCACGCTTCGGCCGAGGCCGACCGTGAACTCTGTGTCGCAGAGCGCAGGCGGCGGCCCAAGGCCGAGGATGTCGACTCCGAGGCACAATGTGGTTGTGAAGTCGGGGTGTCCGAAAAAGCACAATAGCCTGGTCCCGGCGCCGCTGTCGTCAGGTGCGAAGGCGCGGCCAGGATACTTCCGGTGATGGCCGAGTGCTGCCGTAGCAGCGATGAGCAAGTCCGACGGAACCGTCAGCGCAGGCTCAAGCCACGCACGTAGTGGTTCGCTAGTCGCGGCCAGCAGACTCACGACCTCATGCCGGAGCAGTTGCGGGACCGACCGGACGCCGCGTACCGACTCCTGGAAATGTGCGCTTGCCTTGCCTAGGTCATGGATGAAGGCACCCAGGCGGACGATGGCCTTCAGCCGGCCGAAGAGGTCCTCCGACAAAGCAGCAGCGCGGAGGCTGGCCCCCCCCCGTTGGGCTAGGAGCACGTCTGCCGCTGCGAGGACCTCCGCCGTGTGTCCGGTCAAGGTTGCGCCGCGCGGAGGCACGCTTCCGACTATGCTCTTCGCGAGCAGAATCGGAGGTGCCGCATGGGCGGCAGGGCCGTGCTTCATTGGGCAGCATCCCCGAGTGCTGGTCGTTGGTCCGGTGTCAGCTCCTTCTCCGACCGCCGGAAAAGGCCACATCCCATGCGGCGGCGACCGCCGATGCCCTGGTCCTGTAGCTTGATCGACTGCTCTGGCGTGAGGCCGGTCACACGCAGCGAGAAGCCGACCACTTTGCGGTCATCGATTGCCACTATCTTTCGCGATCCCACCTCAACCACCGCGCCGATAACCCCCATCTCGACAAGTTGCCTCTCCACGGCTGCCTTGAACGGTTCCGGTTCGGTGAAACCTTTGATCGTGGCCACCCTGGCAGACAGCGCCGCGTCGGGCGTTGGTGCCTGGACCGTGGGTGCACCCAGGCAGATTCGATGGCCGTCAATCTCAAGTTGTCGTCCGGCCAAGGGAAGAACGCGGGCTATCTGACCGGCGGCTACACGAATGCCCAGCCGAGGCTGTCTGGGCAGCACGATGACGCCCGCACCGGAACGGGTGCCCCGCACGGTGTGTAGGCCCCACCACTCGGCGCCGTGCATCTCGGGAAGTACGCGACAAATCGCACCGTACAGACCATAGCCGTGATCCGACGGGAGCGTCCGTCCGACCAAGGGAAACCAAAGATCGATCATCATCGCAGGGCTCCTAATCTAGCTGGGTGGTGTGTCATCCGAGGTCACGTCCCTGGCTGTCTCGACTACCTCCAAACCATGCCGGTGCAGCGCCTTCACCGCCTCCACCAATTCCTTGGGCGCAACTACCCGTGCATCCCCGCCGAACCCGGCCACCCACGCGGCGATTTCGGGGAGACCGGCGGCTTCCATCTTGAGGCGCACGCCTTGGCCGACCTCGGTGACTTGCTGGCTGACGTGGAAGCGGCGCTCGCGGATGAGGTGGGCGACTTTGGGAGAGAAGTCGATGGTCACGCGGTAAACGGGGCCGTGGTACACGCCGAAGCCCTTGCGGGTGAAGGCTGCGGGATTGAAGCTGGGGTCGGGCTCGAAGGCTTCGTCCAGGACTTCGGCGTGCTTGATGCGCTGGACGGCGAAGGTGCGGGTGTCTTCGGCTTTGTGGCAGTAGGCGACGACGTAGACGCGCCCCGCGGCGAACCAGGTGCAGTAGGGATCGATGGTGCGAGCTTCGGTGGACTTGCCGGGCGTGGCGTAGTCGATGCGCACGCGGTGCTGCTTTTCGATGGCTTCGTGGATGGCTTCAAGCTCGGCGCGCTTTTCGCCGTAGTGGCCGCTGCCGAACACGGTGGCGACGTTGGCTTTGCGAAGCTCGGCGCAGTACCGCCGCCCGGTGGGGGTCAGCGTGGACGACAGGCGCGAGCGCAGGTTGGCCAGGGGCTCGGCCAGCCAGCTTCCCTCGACGGGGGCCAGCAGATCCTCAGTGAGCATGAGGGCGACGACTTCGGTGGGGTTCACGGGGATGGCCCACGAACTTTCGCTGGTTTCGAGGAGTCGCCAGCGCCCATCTTCGTTGGTCAGGGGAAACCCAGCCTGTTGCAGAACTTCGAGATCGCGGTACAGGGTGCGTGTGGACTGTTTCTCTTCGATGGCATCCTTGAGCTGCGCGGCAGTCATGCCACGCCTCGCGGCCTCTAGCGCGCGCAGAAGTCGCCACTGTCGGACGAACTGCGCGCCTCGATGGACAGGTCTGTCAGCGGCCATGCCGCATCAGTGTACACCTTGTTGACGAGTTGCAAAATGCATCTGCAGACGTGCGATTTTACACCTGTCGGTTCTGATCGTATCCGTGTCATCAGAGAAAGGCAGCCGGCCTGCCTTGGGCTACCGTGGCCGTTTTTCGTAAGCAGGATTCCGTCGGCGCGCGGGCACTGGCCGTCAGCGGTCGAGGGGGCTGCCCGACCGCCCGACCAACATGCTGACCCGCCACTTGCCTACATGTCCGTTTGACGTCACCGTTCTTCGGCGAGACAATGGCGCAGACCACACGCGGGTTCCACCTGTACGCCGCGCCAACGCTCGCAAGCGAAAGGAAGCCGGAAGCCGATGGCAGAAAACGTGAAGCCGTGTCCGTACTGCGGCGAAGAGATCCTCGCGGTTGCCGTGAAGTGCAAGCACTGCGGAAGCACGCTCTCGGCTGCTCCTTCGGTGGTCGCAGCAGCCAGTTCACCTGCGACCATCTCCCCTATGAGCTATGCCCAGGTGCCTTGGTACCGGAAGAACTGGCTCGCAATCGTATGCTTCTTTTTCTTCCAGCCCGGACTCCTAGCGATGGCTGCGACGGGGAACATCTACTATCAGCGTGGCGGGCAGCTTCGCAGCTACAGCAAGGTTGCGCGCGTTCTCGTGTTTTTCTGGGGAGTATTGGGGACCATCTGGCTGATTGGCAGAGTAGCAGGCAGTGAGCAGCGCCAGGAGCGGACCAGTACTTCCGTGTATGAGTCGGCCGCAGCAGAACAGCGGCAACAGCCGGCACCATCCGTGGTCGCTCCCGTTGCTGTCAGCGCAACGCGCGAGACTCTCCAGTTCGGCAAACCCACCGTCAAGAGGAACTTCGGGATGACTGAAGTGAAGGTGATGGTCAAGAACGTATCCGGCCAGCAGGTTACATGCGTGTTGACCGGTACGTTTTTGCAGGGAGATACGATTCTTGGAACCGCCAATGGCACCATCAACGACCTTGCGCCGGGGGCCACCAAGACTTCTGAGTTGATGACCGACGACAACGTGAAGGGCTACGACACCCTCAAGCTGGAACCATCGGCCTGTTTCTGACGCGTCTGCTGGTTTTCCGACCAGCGGTTTCGCAAGCGAAAGGATGACGGAATGCTGTGGATCGACCGCTTCGAGAAATTTGGAAGGCTTCTTTTGTGGCTCACGATCGCTTCGGTCTTGCTGGCGCTTTCCCTAGCGCACGCCAAGCAGCGGCGGGGAGAAGCGGAGTTGCGCGAGGCACTGCAAAAGGCGAATGCACAGCTTGCAGAAGCGTTGAAACCAAAGAGGCCCGCTAGGCTCATGTTCAGTTCGATGGGGCCAGTCTTGTACGGGCTCAACCAGGCAACTGCAACCGGGCACCTGAGTATCACGAACGTATCGACTCGCGCCGGCGTGGTCTGCGTCTTTGGCATGGCCAAGAATCCGGAAACGCAAAAGACGACAGAGTCTATGCCGGCTTGCCACGAGGTGGGCGCCTATGCGTCTGCGATCCGGATTGCCGTGGAATTCGCGAGCGGAGACTTGGCCAACGTCTGCGGAAAGACCAAGTGCGAATTGGAAATCAGGGACGTGCCGCAGACGCCAGCCGAAGAGGCCGCCGGAGAAACAAACGGCGCGCAGACGTCTCCCCTCCACATCGACCACGCGACTGAGGGAGGGTGACAAGGCGATACGCCGGACTCCCAGCCTCACCTAGGATGCATTTTCTGGGCAGCCGAGGGGCCGGACTGCCGAAGCACCTAGCCTAGGTCGATTCCCGTGCACTGGCATGAGCTGGCTTCGCTTGGAGGGGTTGGCGGGGTGTCTTGGTCGCCCGGTCCTGTGGCCGCTCGAAGAGGTCGTGGGCGGGTGCGCCTCAGGTGCCAGGCGCCTCGCCAAGCGGTTGCTCAATTCCGCTTGGCAGCCCACGTCTCTCGGTTGTCATGTGCCGGCCAACTCGGTGGCCATTCCGCGCCCAAGTGTACCGATTCTTGTACTTCTCGACGGCTCGCCGCCGCATTCCATGCGGGAGACCTATCGAAAACCCCGCGTTTTGAGCGTGTTTGACAACCCGGAATTGTCAGACGCACCACGGCGAGGCTTGGGAAGCCGGCTTCGCGGGTTAACGGCAAGGCCATAGGCGAATCGAAGCTGTTTTTTGAGCGTTAGAGAGCCTTGCCGGGCCGCAGCAGCGCGACCTTGGTGGCGTCCCAGCAGCGCCCCGGTGCGGCTTTTGCGTCCTTGGGGCCGCAGCCTGTAGCAGGCGGGGTAGTCTAGCCCATCCGCCCTTGTCGACGTGCCGTCAGTTCAGCCAGTCTCCGCCCTCGCCACCAGATTGCGAGGGTGGCGGTCGTGCGGGCCAGAGTTTGGGCGCCTCCGTGGGCAGGCCCATGGCCTTGAGAATCTTCTTGATGGTGTCCTCGGTCTCGATCATGGCGATGAGGCGTAGCGGGGTTTTGCAGCGAGGGCAGATTGTGTCGATGTCGAATGTTTTCTTTAGGAGCTGACTCCAAGAAATGTAGTGTGAAAGTGGCAGTGAAGGCTTGTCCTTTTCCTCGGACGCGGCCACGGCGGGGACGGGGACGACTTGGCTGCGGAGGCTGGAGTGCGACGACAGTACGCCAAAATAGCCCGTGAGATGCCGCCTGGGGGGCGGGACGAGAGCCGCAAGGCGCGCGATGAGGGCCGATGGAGCCAGTTCCACCGAGGTTGTGCCATCGGACCACGGCTTCTTGAACTCCAGCCTCACGACTTTGTCATCCAAGATCTTGAGCCGGTCGTTGGCCAAGGGTGGACGCAGGATGTATTTGCACAAGGCGAGCTGGCCCTGTTCGTCGTTGGCGGCGACCTTGGTCGCAGCGTGAAGATTGAACCCGGCATGCTGCCCGCATAAGTTGCCCTTGGCCACGGGGTGAGCATCGAGGTCGAGCACGATGCGGATGGGCTTGCGCTTGTTGGCAGGGCCAGCGGGCGGAGCACCAGCGGTGGCCGCAGCCAAGAGCCGAGCGAGCAGGGGATCTTCTTCGCCCATGGTTTCGTCGGTCACCACGGAGACCTCACCGTCGCCCGGCGCCGTGACGAGCGTGATGACACTGCGCCGTTGGAGAAAGCGGAGGATGCGTTTGCTCGCACGCTCGACGATGGCCTCGACGTCCTCTTGGGTAGGTGCCGGCGCCGGGTGAAACATGAAACCCTTCCCGTCCCGGTCCGGCGCGTAAAGTCCGTCGAGGAAGATTGCGTGGATGTGAGGGTTACAGCGGAGGTCGCTGTTGGCGCGCTGGATGACGGCAACCGCGCCGTGCTTGCCATTGGAAATGCCTCGATCCGCCAGGCGCTTGCGGTAGTTGGAAGCCACGGTGTCGATGAAGATGCGCAGGACTTGGCTAAGTAGTCTTCCGTCGAAGGCCAGGGGAAATCTCAGCGGGAAAGGCACCGTGACCACGAACTGACGGATGGGTGTTTCGGGCAAAACGTGGTCGACCAGAGTCAAAGCGCCCGCGTTCATGCGTCGGCCGCCACAGCTTGGACAGAACCCGCGACCCTTGCAGCTCCAGCCCACAACAAAGCGCTCGTGGCAGGTGGGGCAGAAAAGTTGTGCAAAGCCTCGCGCCAAGATTCCACACCCTAGGAAGTCGTGCAGCTCGTCGGTGACGAAGCTCGGCAGCGTGCGGCCGTCGGACTTGTCGGTCCACTCTTGCTCGAAGGTCAGAAGGTGCTGCTGGAGCACCTGGAAGAGCGCAGTCTTCTCGGGCTCACGGCGGGCATAGGTGTACCCGGTCGCAGGTTTTGCGCATGCCGCTGCCTCCATGAAGGAGGATGTCGGTCAGCGGGTCACGGAAGTTGCTTGGCGCGAAGCGAGGGCTACGGGCACCGATGGCAACGCACGTTCGTACCCCGTTCATAGACGGGTGCAGCGCCACCCCCGTGGCGCAGGCTATTGATGGCGCCCAGTCAATCACGACCAGGGGAGCCTCAAGCCAGCTGACACCGGTTCCGGTGCAAGGCTTGTCGAGTGGCGTGCAAGCCGCCGCTCGTTGCGGCGGGGGATCGCAACCCGTGAAGTTGCGTGCTTTGCCATCCTCCAACACGGAAAACTCCAGAATATCCGGGCAGCCCCGCTATATGGCCCCCATGTCCGTGAAGACCTTGCTCGACCTAGCCGGCGCCGACGGCTCCCCGCGCTGACCAGCGCGCGCCGAGGGTTGGGGGCCAGCGGTCGGGCGCCGGTTGCGGCCCCCAACGCCATCTGGGATGTTTCCCGCGTGGCCGCGCCTCTGGTTGAGCACGTATCGGACACCGCGTTCCTGATCGCGGAAGCGCGGGCGATGGAGTCGGCGCGCCCCGACGCCTTGTTCTCGGATCCGTTGGCGGCGAAGCTCGCGGGCGACAAGGGGCGGGTCCTGGCCGCCGCGTTCCCGGCGATGTCGTTCTGGGCCGTGTCGATGCGGACGCGGGTGATAGACGCGTTCCTGCGCGAGGCGCTCGCCGATGGCGTTCGCCTGGTCGTCAACCTGGGCGCGGGCCTCGACACGCGCCCCTACCGCATGGATTTGCCCTCCGACCTGACCTGGGTCGAGGCCGACTACGCTCCGGTGATCGCGTACAAGGACAAGGTCCTGGCGGGCGAGGCCCCGCGTTGCCAGGTGCAGCGGGTCGCCACCGATCTCGCCGACGCCGGACAGCGTCGCGCGCTGCTGCAGCGCCTCGGCGCCACGGGGCAGCGGATGGTCGTCCTGACCGAGGGCGTCGTGCCGTACCTGGATCTTGCCGAGGCGGGCGCGCTGGCGGACGACCTGCGCGCGACGCCGGGCATCGCCGGTTGGATCGTCGACTATCTGTCGCCCGAGAGCCACAAGGAGCGCGCGCGCCGGATAGGCCGCCACATGGGCAAGGCACAGTTCAAGTTCCAGCCGGCGGATTGGTTCGGGTTCTTCGCCGAGCACGGGTGGACAGCCCGGACGATCGAGTACCTGGCGGACGAGAGCAAGCGCGTGGGACGGCGGCCGCCCTTGCCGTGGCGTGCGCGCGTGCTGATGAGCTTGCTGGGTCCGCTGGCGCCGCCCGCGCAGCGCGACCGGTTTCGGAAGTTTCTGGGCTACGTCTGGCTGGCGCCGGCGTAGACGCCTGACGGCGAGTCGCGCTTTCGCGGGAACCGCGCGCCGAGCCCGCTGTCCCTTTCGACAGGCGGGGCGAACGGGCGGGGTGACCGCGCGCGCGGGGCCCCGCCGTTCCACGACGCCGCCGAGAACGCCGCCGCGTTCGAGCACGGCGCGCGCCCTTTGCGCTGGAGGTGTGCCATGAGTGTCTCCGTCGGAAGTCCGGGCCGTGGCGGGCGCAAGCCCGTGAACGGCGACCTGTTGCTGGTGGCTGCGTTGACTTGCCTTTCACGGCACGCTCTCATTCACGTTGACACCTTCCGCGGTCCCGCGAGCGGTCAGACCGAACGGATACGCTACTGATATCCTGGGGCTCCGCAAGGCGGAAAGCAAAGATCATAGACGCAGGAGGCTGCTTGCAGACCTGTGATGGCCGCCGATGGGCTCGGTAGGGAGCAGCCAGAGGTCGGGCACTGGGTCATGTCGGTGAAGCCACCGCATCGCAAAGTCAAAGTGGGTACACACATCGGAGGCGGCGGTAGCAGAGGGGAAGAAGAGTCGCAGATAGCCACAAGACAGGAGACCTCTGCGGCACACAGCGGCTCGTTGGCGCATGTGATGGCCGCCGGGCATCCACCGGAGACGCAGCGCAAACAGTCCTCTGATTCGACGATTGCTGGCAGGATATCCGTCAGGCCATGTCCTGGCTGCGCTAGCGGATAGCTACCAGAAGCCTGCGAGTCACCGACGGGCGCAACCTCCCGACCATCGGCTGCGTCAGGTGTACTCGCGTCTCGCCCATCGTTCGCAAGCGGCCCGTCGGACACCCCAGGGGGCCTCCCGTCCTGTCCAATGTCCGGCAACGGTCCGTCAGACCGCGCGACGTCCGGCGAACTGCCGCTCCCATCCTCATGACTCCCTTGCCAATCACCTGGATTGGCGGAGTCGGGACTGGGCGTCACATCCCATAGCATCGAGGCATCATCAGCCAGGATGGCCCTGTCGAGGGGTGTGCGGAGACCGCAAGCCGGCTGAGAGACCAGGATGGATGTGAACAAGAGCATGCATCGCGATAATCCCTGCCCCCTTCGGGCACCCTTGGTGAGCTGGGGGCTAACCGCGGAACAGCCCTTGACCGAATCTCGGCCAGGATCAGCGAGGGGAAGGATCATCCGTGATGGTTCTCAGGTCCACACCTGGGGCACCGAGATACGCCGTCACCATTACTTGCTCTCCCTCGATCCGGAAGTCTGCATACCAGCCAGTGTCCGCATCATGCTCGATAGCATTGATTTTGGCAGCATGGTTCGGGCTGTCAAACGCAATTTGCATCTTACAGAGGGTCTGCCTGCAGTCCAGCTGCTCAAGCTTGCCTGGAATGTCTCTCTTCTGAAACTCGTCCAGGAACCTCCGCTTGACTCCATGCGTCCAATCTCGCCCTTCCCGCTCGCCCTGCCATCGCGCCTCCAGGCGTCTCAGCTGCTGCCTCCGGAGAGCCCCCTGATAGGATCTCGGTACCTCCTTTTCCAGTAGGTTCTTGCCTTCCTTCCCCGCCACTAGGCTGTTGCTCTCCTTCGGTCCGGGTGCGACCGCGGGCGCTAGCGCTGGCCGCTCCTGCGTGTTCTGGAGCGCGAAGCGCGGCGCCGCGTGTTGCATCTCCTCATCCAAAGGTACATGAGCCTTCTGGGACGAAGATCGAATTCCCTGCAGCATGACTATCACCAACGCCACGGCACCAACTATCAGCGCAATCCACCGCTTGCGTCCCACCGTTGTCTTTCCGGTCACTGGTCCCCCTTCATTCATAGGGTTCTCTCCGATCTAGCCCTGCTATCCCGAGATCGGGATCTCGCACTTCCACGCGATGGAGTCTGATCCGGCCAAGCATCTGCATCGCCAGAGCACCGCGTCCGCCGCCCTGATTTGACAGATTAGCCCTGGGTTGAGACAAGCCAGGCCGCTTGCGGCGTCCGTCAGATCCGCGAGTAGGTCCGGGGAGGGACAAGTGCCGCATAAGCCCTGGCTGTCGCACGGCCCCGCTCCGGCAGTGCAGGAGCAGTCCAAGAGACGAATGCATGCGGTTTCGCATTCTGCAACGCTTGCGAATGTATTCCCCGTCGCGTCACATCCCTGGGTCTCTGCGCACTTGCCCAGGTCCCTCTCGAAGTAGTAGCGCACATCCACTGCAAGGCAGCTTGAGGCGATGGGAGACTCACAGCCTTGGGTCGGCGACGTACCACCGTCGCTTGGCGGGATGGCGTAGGTCACACCATCCGGTACGGTACTACTCCCCGCATCCGGTCCGGCGCTGCCGCCCGAATCTAGGGTGGCAGCGTCTTTCGCGGGGACAGGGAGGTGACCGGAAGAGCAATTGGCGCTCCCGATGGCCATCCCTAGGATGCACGAGGTGACGAGAAAACGTTCTGTTCGCATCTGCTCCACTTAAGGGTCGAACTACAGGCTTAGGCTAGCGGGCACGGCGGGCCTGCTCCCCTTGAGCGGAATGGCCGCGTCGTCCGCAGCGTTGACCCACTCCACTACCGAGCGCGACAACTAATCTCTTGCGGAGGGATCGAAGTAGACGAACTTGCACGCCACGCCGGCTGCATCGTGAATCGCGCCCGGGTCTGGATCCTCAGTCAGGACGCAGGTCCGCTCCTTCTCAACCAAGTAGGCCACCTTGCCCGGGTCCCTTCGGGACTGGATTGTGCTCTCACTTGCCAGCTTGACCCGGGTTTCTCCGATGATATCACGCCACGCCTTGTGGAACGTCGACACGTTACCGTCCGAGTCCAAGACGACGAGCACCATACCTCCGTCGATAGGCATCCCTTCGTAAGTATGGCCGAAAACCACGTGGTAGGCCACCTTTTCGACTGGCCCGAAGCCGGCTTCGTCGCTCTCGCTCTGGAAGAGAGCCTGAACATTGATAACGTCGAGGCCTTCACCGTGCTGTAGGCTGAGAAGTGAGTGGTCCGCGATGAACGCGAGGGCAATGTTGACTGCCTCAGTGGAGTCCTTTACCCTGGTCAGATGCGGTAGCTTGGTCGAGGCGTGCCGGAGCAGCAAGGTCGTTGATTCCGGGAAGGCCCCGGCGGCCACGCCATTACCGTCGCCAAGGCCGAGAGCGAGGAAAGGCAAGCCAGACTTAGGTTTGGCCGTCGCCAGCGCGGCAACGTCAACCGTCGCGCCTTGTGTGCTAGTGGCGAGGAAGAACCGCTCAGCCGTCTCTCGCAGTCTTGCCAGGGCTTGGGGCGCCGTGCTTGTCGCAAACTTCGGCCGAGCGATGGTATCCCCGGAAAACGCAGAACCTGGCTTGCGAAACATGAGCTTGTCCACACCGGCGAACTGTTTGGCCGACTCACTGCCGAGGACATAGCTCTCGACCTCCGGCAGGAACTTGATGGGCGGGCCGGGGGATACGGTCTCTTGCGGGGTTGATGATTGCTTCTGGTCCAAGGAGCTAGAGTTCCAAGCAGTCAGAAACAATGTCGCAAGACATGGCAGACAAATTGCACATAGCAGAGAGACTCGCGATGTCATATTGTTCTCCTTCATCAAGAAATTGAACCTTTGATTTCCATTATCTTTTCCCGGACTTACCATTGGTAGCTCTGTGGCTGCGTGGTAGTTGGGAGCAGAAACCAAGCCTTGTAGTGCGTGCCGCCCTCCTGATTCCCTGTGGGTGGTGCCGCGCGCGGGTACCAAGCATCGTAGGCGTAGACGTCTTGGCCGTTCGGAAGGGTGGCCCGTGGTGCAATCGCGGAAGGTGCGTAGTTGAGCGGGTCGTTCGGATCGTAAGAAACGTAGGCATGTGCCATGAAATAGCCCTCGATGACGCCAAGGCCCATCGCCATGTAGTAGTAGAATATGTACATGCTCGGCAGTTCTCCGGTGCTAGTCTCCTCGGTGTGCCCCATGACGGCATGGAGGTTACTGCCCCAGCTGGATTTCCAAGTGCGAATGCCCTCATCGATCCAGATCGCACCGTTCGCAGTCGGATAGTGATCCACCCAGCCAACGACGGGAAGGGCCTCGCAGCCATTACCAACGAAGAAATTCGTTGGACTGTTGCTCCCGAAAGCGGAGGTTCCCAGCCCACCGAGACCGTATCCAGTTGGACTGGTCTGCCCGACTGTGTTCGCAAAGGGCCATGACAACGATGTCCAGTCCTTCCCAACGAGCATCGAGGTGAGGGGATTGTATGCGTAGAAGACCGAATAGTTCGTTCCGCCCCAGCTTGCGTCCCGGATGCCGTACTGCCCAGTTTGGCCGTTGGTCCAGTGGTAGTAGTATGGCGTGTAGGTAGTGGCCCAGTCAAAGATAGTCCGGTAGCAACCGGTGGTCTGTCCCGGATACCCGCTGCAAAGAGAAGCTTGCTGCCAGCTGCCGTTGATTGGCCCCCAAACAGAATAGGGGTAGCTGCTCACCGTTCCATACGGGTACCACGATGGGAAGGCTCCTGCGAGCGCATCGTAGACCTTGGGCGATAGGTTGTGACCGTAGAAGAAGAGCAGACTCGCCTGCGAGGCATTGTACGTCCCCGGATACGTGCACATATTCGAAACCGTCACGTTGTTGTCGTAGAGACGGAACGATGTGTTGTAACCACAGATATTAGTGTCCGAACAATTAAAAGAATCGAACAGTGTTTGTGCCTGCATACTCGTATCGCTGACTGGAATGGAATCCTTCCAGTTGTACCATCCTCTGGAAGCAGCGTCGTACTGCTGACCGTAATATCGGATGTCGTAAATACCCACTTTGTTGTTTGGGTTTGTGCTCTGCCAAGCCAAAGCTAGGCTTGGGGAAAGGCACAGAGACAGGCTCACTGCTACCGCTACACACTCTACTACCGGTCTTCGTTTTCTGTTCATTTGGGATCTCCGTGGGATTGGGGTTCTTGAAGCCACCAGCAATACAATGTCATTAGGGATGCTATCGACTGAGCAATGGCTTGTCAACCCACCAAAGACAACGCATTTCGCATCCTCGCCAAGAAGATTCAGTTCCGCCATCGGGCCCATATGTGCATGTTGGATCTCGTCTCCCTTCTGTTTCCCCAGGGTTTCGATCTCATCCTGACGGGTAATTTCGATGTTTCTTAGTGGCGTTTTCGGGCTCCATAACGAGGAGATCAGGTTCAAGAACAAAGGTTGAATAGTGCGCGATCCCAAACGGGTATGACGTGCCAATATCCCATCCGACGGCACGCCAGAATGAGAGTTGCACCAAAATCTCAGACTGTTCAAGCAATGGAGTCACACGAAAATCCTTCACCGTATCCCCACTCCTGGGATGGGATTTCGCTGTTCGAGTAGGAATCGGTAGTACGCGGTATTCAGCTGTCCGAGCGCTCGGACAGTTCTGATTTAGTGCTGAGGAAGTCGTGAAGCGCGTTGTGCGGTTTGGCCGGCAAGAGCTAACAGTAGCCTCCTCGCTCTATTCGACCCTGGGCCAGTATTCCTCCCGCCCGATCAGTGTTCAAAGATCCAGAAGATCCGGTCTGATTTCGCATTTCGTGCCCTTTTCTTTCCTTGGGCTTGGGTTGCTTCTGAGTGTATTCCACTGAGCGAATACCCGCGCTAATTCGAGCCAGTCTCACCGCATAGCTTGTTTTCGTTGCCTTCTCCATGGATTGTGGCAACGATCTTGAGTGAATTTTCGGGCTCATCTCTCCTTCACCCTCTATACCGATATGGTTGTGCTCCATCGGCAGGGCAGTAGACGGGAGACTTGGTCGAAAATGGACAACTGGTGGTCGGATTGACCGGCGTCTTGTACGCGTTCTTCGCCATTCGGGCGCAAATGCGTCGTCTTGTGACCGCGCGTAAGCTGGCCCAGCCATTGCATAATTTGGTAGTCCTTGGAGGAGCATTCGCATGGAATCAGTCGGGAAACGAGCGGTCACAAGTGCCTCGGGGCCACGGCGATTGGTTCCCTCGATAGTGGAACCCCTCGAACTTTCCGAGCGCTCGGACAGTAGCTTTCTGATACGCCGAAAATCGTACGCGCCAGATTTGGCCCCAGCCAAGCACGGATCTGAAGGTCTTCTGGTTGACAAACAGTTGATTGACGAGGCAGTGACCTGGATCAGGGGTAGGATCGCAGTTACCTTGAGTCGCGGCGCCCAAGAGGTCGGGGACTACGTGCTAGACAAGTTTTTCAACGGCGACCCTGTTCTCGCGATGTCGAAGAACCCTCACAAGAACGCCTCGTTTCGCGCTCTGGCCGAGAGGTGCGGGACCCAAGAGCTGCCGGTGGCGAAAACTTGGCTGAACAACGCTGTCGGCGTTGCGGTGGGCCATAGGCGAATCGAAGCTGTTTTTTGAGCGTTAGAGAGCCTTGCCGGGCCGCAGCAGCGCGACCTTGGTGGCGTCCCAGCAGCGCCCCGGTGCGGCTTTTGCGTCCTTGGGGCCGCAGCCTGTAGCAGGCGGGGTAGTCTAGCCCATCCCGCCCTTGTCGACGTGCCGTCAGTTCAGCCAGTCTCCACCCTCGCCACCAGATTGCGAGGGTGGCGGTCGTGCGGGACAGAGTTTGGGCGCCTCCGTGGGCAGGCCCATGGCCTTGAGAATCTTCTTGATGGTGTCCTCGGTCTCGATCATGGCGATGAGGCGTAGCGGGGTTTTGCAGCGAGGGCATATCGTGTCGATGTCGAATGTTTTCTTTAGGAGCTCGCTCCAAGAAATGTAGTGCGAAAGCGGCAGTGAAGGCTTGTCCTTTTCCTCGGACGCGGCCACGGCGGGGACGGGGACGACTTGGCTGCGGAGGCTGCTGTGCGACGAGAGTACGCCAAAATAGCCCGTGAGATGCCGCCGGGGGGGCGGAACGAGAGCCGCAAGGCGCGCGATGAGGGCCGAGGGCGCCAGTTCCACCGAGGAGGTGCCATCGGACCACGGCTTCTTGAACTCCAGCCTCACGACTTTGTCGTCGAGGATCTTGAGCCGGTCGTTGGCCAAGGGCGGGCGCAAGATGTACTTGCACAAGGCGAGCCGGCCCTGCTCGTCGTTGGCGGCGACCTTGGTCGCAGCGTGAAGATTGAACCCGGCATGCTGCCCGCACAAGTTGCCCTTGGCCACGGGATGCGCGTCGGGGTCGAGCACGATGCGGATGGGCTTGCGCTTGTTGGCAGGGCCAGCGGGCGGAGCACCGCGGTGGCCGCGGCCAAGAGCCGAGCGAGCAGCGGATCTTCCTCGCCCATGGTCTCGTCGGTCACCACGGTGACCTCACCGTCGCCTGGCGCCGTGACCAGCGTGATGACGCCGCGCCGTTGGAGGAAGCGGAGGATGCGCTTGCTCGCGCGCTCGACGATGGCCTCGACGTCCTCTTGGGTAGGTGCCGGCGCCGGGTGGAACATGAAACCCTTCCCGTCGCGGTCCGGCGCGTAAAGTCCGTCGAGGAAGATTGCGTGAACGTGAGGATTACAGCGCAGGTCGCTGTTGGCGCGCTGGATGACGGCAACCGCGCCGTACTTGCCGTCGGAAATGCCTCGATCCGCCAGGCGCTTGCGGTAGTTGGCCGCCACGGTGTCGATGAAGATGCGCAGGACTTGGCTAAGCAGTTTCCCGTCGAAGGCCAACGGAAATCTCAGCGGGAAAGGCACCGTGACCACGAACTGTCGGATGGGCACTTCGGGCAGGACGTGGTCGACCAGAGTCAGCGCGCCCGCGTTCATGCGTCGGCCGCCACAGCTTGGACAGAACCCGCGACCCTTGCAGCTCCAGCCCACAACAAAGCGCTCGTGGCAGGTGGGGCAGAAAAGTTGTGCCAAGCCTCGCGCCAAGATGCCACACCCTAGGAAGTCGTGCAGCTCGTCGGTCACGAAGCTGGGCAGCGTGCGGCCGTCGGACTTGTCGGTCCACTCTTGCTCGAAGGTCAGAAGGTGCTGCTGGAGCACCTGGAAGAGCGCAGTCTTCTCGGGCTCCCGGCGGGCATAGGTGTACCCGGTCGCAGGTTTTGCGCATGCCGCTGCCTCCATGAAGGAGGATGTCGGTCAGCGGGTCACGGAAGTTGCTTGGCGCGAAGCGAGGGCTACGGGCACCGATGGCAACGCACGTTCGTACCCCGTTCATAGACGGGTGCAGCGCCACCCCCGTGGCGCAGGCTATTGATGGCGCCCAGTCAATCACGACCAGGGGAGCCTCAAGCCAGCTGACACCGGTTCCGGTGCAAGGCTTGTCGAGTGGCGTGCAAGCCGCCGCTCGTTGCGGCGGGGGATCGCAACCCGTGAAGTTGCGTGCTTTGCCATCCTCCAACACGGAAAACTCCAGAATATCCGGGCAGCCCCGCTATATGGCCCCCATGTCCGTGAAGACCTTGCTCGACCTAGCCGGTGCGTAACCGATTCAAGGGGGTGTCGAGGGCGGAGAAGGCAGGGATGGAACGAAGGCGATGGCCAAACCTGGACGGGTGCAGGGATCCACGACGACGAACCCTTCCCCCTCGACCTGTAAGCGGGCAGACAATGCATGGTCGGAGGGCAGACCCCGGCCTTGCGGGCCCTGCGGCGGGGCGCTCGGCCTACTCGAACAGCTCGGTCTGGGCGGTTGGCTTGAGGCGGGTGATGCTGCGGAAGTAGGGCGGCGGGCGAGGCTCGGCAAGGCCGAGGGGCTCGGTCCACAGACCCTGGTGGCGGAGGAAGCGCTCGATGCTCTCGGGGTCGCGGACCAGGGCGCGAAGCTTCATGCGTCCCCCGCAGTTGGGGCAGGTGTCGACGGGCAAGCCCAAGGTGAGGCGCATCAGCTCGGCCCACGGCCAGTACCGGCAGCGGGCTCCGGTGCGGGCTGGCTTGGCAGGCGGCTTGGAGTGCGCCTGCGGGGCGGGATGTGTCTCTGTAGTTGCCGGCTCGGGCAGCGGCGGAACGACCAGTGGCCGCCACGGACTGGCGGGTGCGAGCACGCCGCTGTAGCGAACCAGATGCAGTTTTGGTGGAGGCACCGAGGCGGCGAGTCGGGCCAAGAGCGACAGCACGTCCATCTCCAGCGCATAGGTGCCATCGCGAGCGAGTCGGGCCAAGAGCGACAGCACGTCCATCTCCAGCGCATAGGTGCCATCGCGAAAGGGGCGCTTGAGTTCCAGCCGGACGCGGTTGTCGGGCAGGAGGGTGAGTCGTTCTTTGGCCAGGGGAGGGCGGAGCACGTAGCGGAGCAGGCGCTCGCGTGCGGGTTGGTCCTCGGCGCCGGCAATGCTTGCGGCGTGCAGGTTGAACCCGAGTTGTTGCACGACCAGTGCGCCCATGGGCGTGGGGCCGGCGCTATCGGTGCGGGCGAGCTGCACGGCAGGACGGCAACGCAGTTCGGGACCCGCGGGTGGTAGCCCTGACACCGCCGCAGCTGCGAGTTGGGCCAGCACCGGGTCGCGTTCGGCGAGCTCGTCGTTGATCTCTAGAGCTTCGGGCAGCAGGCGGACCACGCCCCGGCGGGCCAGGTAGCGCAAGATGCGGACGCGCGCAACCTGCAATACGTCGCCAACCTCGTCGGTCGCAAGCCTGGGCAAGGCGCGGAAGTTCGGCACGCCGTCGAGGCCGGGGACATAGATACCGTCGACGAGAATCACGTGAAGGTGCGGGTTAAGTTTCATATCCGAGCTACAGCGCTGGATGACCGTCACGGCCCCTCCCCGCGCCTCGGGCACTCCCTCGGCCAGACGGCGTCGATACCTGCCTCCCCCCCCCCTACCCACGCGCTTCGCCCCACCTTCCATGACCGAGTCGGCGAAGATGCGCGCCACGGCGCCCATCAGGTTGCGCTCGTAGGCCAGGGCCGCACGAAGCTCGAAGGGAGACTGAGCACCCACTGCCGTAGCGGCACGGCAGGCAGCACGTACGTCAGCAGATTCACCGCCCCTTGGCACATCCGCCGGCCGAGGCACGACGGACAGAACCCGCGGCTGCCGCACGAGAACGCCACGAGCAAGGGCCGCTCACAGTCCTCGCACTGCAAGTGCGCGAAACCGCGGTTGAGGGCCCCGCAAGCGATGTAGCCCTTGAGGTCAGCACGCACGAAGTCGGGCAAACTTGCGCCCTCGAAGCCATGCTCCACGGCCGCGTAGAGCGTGCGCAGGTGCTCGCGCACGAGACGATGCAGGGTCTCCTGTTCCGGGCACCGACGGGCATAGGCATGCCCGGGCGCAGGTCTTGCGCATGTCGCCGCCTCCACAATTGGGATTTCTCGGCAATCGGGTCACGGAAGTTGCTTGTCTGGCCGGCGCGCAGAGCGCGAACAATGGCCCCACGGGAATGCGCGCGTTTGGCACCGTGTCCCTGCGCACTTGGGCCGGCCGCCCGGTCCAAGCATAGGCGAGGGGCAAAGGGTCTTGCCCTCAGCCCGGCGCCACAAGGGGGGACCAAGCACAGAAGCAACCGGTCAGCCAGATCCCACAGGGCGTGAACCACCAGCGTAATCATGACCGGACGTCCGACGATGACCGAAAAGGTCTCTCGGTCACACTGAAGGAATCGTGATCGCGCTGGCTAAGGAATTCCCCGTCGTCTGCGCCTGCTTTTGGGCGTTTTCCCGATTCCAAGTCTCCGGCCAGGCGACTCTCGGCAATGCGAATATCTTCCAGATCTCCAGGCTCCATGCCATCAAGCGCACAACGCACGGTGAACCGTTTCGATGGCAGTTCAAGCACGCCGAAGGTCGCCGGCCGATTGCCCGCAGGATCCAACAACGCCCCCGATTGCTCGAAGGCGTAGGTCTTCGAGCAGCATGAGCCGGGGTTCAAGATCCGGCCCTTGCCCGCTCTCAACTCAAAGGCATCATGCGTGTGGCCGACAACCAGGACATCCGCCCGTGCATTGTCGAGTAACCGTCGCCGCAAAGCGCGGCCGGTGGCGTCGGCTCGAATCCCCTCCATGTCGGAGCCAGGCCGCGCGTGCCACATTGCCACCCTCACGCCCGCCAGTTCGGCTGACCAAGAGGAGGGCAGGGCGGCGATCCAGACCAAGGCCTCGCGCGATAGCTCGGTGCCGCTGCCGACCAGGTCGGGAAGGTCGACCAGGGAAGGGGCAGATTTGCGCGGGTCTGGCCGCCGCCGACGGCGCTCCAGCGCCCACCGCTCGTGGTTGCCGCGGATGCAGATTATCTTCTCAGCCTTGATCCGCTGGACTACTTCCTCCCCGAATGGCTCGACATCGAGCAGGTCACCGGGGCACAGGATCGTTGCGCATCCCATGCGGCGGAGGTGGCCCAGGGCCGCGTCGAGGGCGGCGATATCACCATGGATGTCCGAAACGAGGCCGACCTTCGCGGAAACATGTAAGGACCTGACGGCATGGCGTGCCTCCCCGACGCCGTACCGTTTGGATACGTCAGCTTGCGAGAGCATGACGCCGCCCGCGCGGATCTCAGCGCGGCTCGCGTCGGCGAGGCGGATGTCTTCCGCATCTTCGTCTTCGTTGTCGGGCTGGCTGGCGTCGTATTCGCCGAGCAAGGCCTTGGCCTCCGCCAGGTCGGCCTCGGCCGCCGCGCGCGTGGGGCCGAGGCCGTAGACACCGATCACGTTCGGATCGTGCGCCGACCAGGTCCCGTCCTCCTCGGTGAAGACAATCTTGCTCTTCACCAAAGCGCTTCCTTGATGACGGGGACGTCCTCGTGGATGAACTTCCAGATGTTTTCCGGGCTCACCTGGAAAATCATGGCCTCAAGCTCTTCCCTGGTGAAGTCGCCCTCTGCCTGCTCCATCTTGTCAGTACTGTCGATTGTCGCCCAGAGGTCTAGCTTCGCCCAGTCGATGGCAGGGAAACGCTTTCTGACCTTCTCGGGCTGGTGAGCGGCCCCTACGCCCAGGTGCCTGGTGATGTGGTTCTTCGACATGACCACGGCGCCGATGTCCGCGACGAACACCTTCCGCGTCTTGCCCGCTGCGATTTCGCGGAGGAAGCCACACGCCAGAACCATGTCGTCGAGCCAGCCGCAGGAGTCACAACGGACGGTGACCCAGTGGTTGACATTCGTCTGTGGGCCAGGGGAAGGCTGGCCGCAGAGTTCGCAGGTGACGGCGGAATCCTTCACGGCGGTTTTGAGGGCGGCTCGGGTTACAGAACACTTCGGTAGCCGCCTCGGCCTCGACGAGGGTCGTAGCCCCTCCGTCGAAGTACATGGTGATGGTCGCAGGCCCATCCTCGAAGTACATGGCGAGGATCCCTATCTTCTCCTTGCATTGGACTACGACCAGGTTCGGGTCGGCGACGAGCTTCGCAGACAGTTTGTCGAGGATTGAGAACCACCCGTCACCGCAGGCGAAGCCATCGCGAGCGAACCGCGGCGAATCGTCGACGGCGGGCGAGTACGCGTGCCGGTAGAGGCCGGGGTAGGTCTCAAGCAAGTGCCTCGCGTGCGCGACGGTCATGTCGCCGCGAGCCATCCCGGTGCGGTGTGCGCCGAGGCTTTGGGCGAGGCAGAAATCGAAAGGGTCGGAAAGAGACGACCTGTCCATCGTGCCCTCCTAGCGAAGTCCGTAAAGGGTCAAAATCGCTGCCCACCCGTACCCCATCAAGCCGGGCGGCTGTTCCAGTTCGTTGCCGTAGGCGATGAGCATGTCGAGGAAGTACCTCGCGTGGAAGAATGCCTCGAGGATCGGACGTGTGTGTTTCGTCCACTCGACGTTGTGCGATAGCTCCCAGGACTTGCCGGTGCCATCTTTGACTATCTCCTCGAAGTAGGAGTCGAGAGGGGCACTTGGATCCGGGGCGAGCGAGCGCAGCTTGGCGACGATGTCTTCGGTATAGATTTGACAGCGCCCATACACCTTGTTGGACTGATGGTAGAAACGGTAAGCAGCGTCCTCGTCGGCGCGGTTCGCGCACTCGTCGCGCAGCTTCTCCAGCTCAGGGAGGGCCGCCTTGATGGCAGCGAGTAGCTCAGCCACCCCCGGCCTGTCGTCTAGGTTGCAGCCGCCGGCTTGGTCCTCGCGGATTTGGGCTCGCAGGTGTGTCTCATCGTTCATCGCTTCCCTTCCTTTCGCATAAATACAAGCGTTACGAGCACGGCCGCAGCGGCATCTAGGCTCAGATTGTGGAGCGACAAGGTGACGGTCTTGCCGATGCATGCGGCGTGTCCCTGGAGCCCCGGCAACTTTTTCGAGCGCTGGAAGGCAACCCGAGTCCCGAGGCAAGTGCCTTTGGAAATGCAGGCGCCGCCAGCTCCGATGATCTTGGCAATGACCTCGACCGACTTCGCTATCGTGGCGTTGGGCGCTTTCGCCCGTTTGCTCGGCCTGCTGTGCGATTCGCCCTTCGCCTTCGCACCACGCATCTTCACGCGACCTCCAGGCGGTAGCGCGGACGAGGCTTGCCGTCCCGTTCCTGCATGACGTTCTCGCACTCCAAGAACTTGGTCACGGGCATCGTCGAGAATTCTTTCATTGGATCGTCTTCGAGGGACAAGTCGAATTGCTCAGGCGGCCTCGGCGTGAAGGGCAGTCGCGGGATCCACGCCAGCGCGTTCGTGGTCGCGACGATCATCAGTGGACGATACTCCGCGCCCTCGACCCACGGTCGATAGACCTCGTTGAACCAGGTGCCGAAGTCGTCTGGCGCCTCGACGAAGTACAGGGTGTGGTTGCTGTACGCTTCCCCGTTGTCGATGACGTAGATCATGACCTTGCTCTCCTTGTGTTCTTTATCGTTTCAACAGTACTGCATGAATGCTGGTTGGTAGCCCGTAGACACCAGGCACGGCTGGATCGTGGGCCGACCACGTACCGCCTTCGTTCTCGGTGGCGAGCCTTGACCATGTCGGGGCGTGTGTCGAAGTAAGCCTGGGGTGTCTCGCCGTCCTGCCACTCGACTTTGTAGCCTATGCGGACCGTCTCGGTCGCGCGGGCGATGATCTCCAAGATCGCATCTTCGGCCTCTGCCCGGGTCGTGAAGGAAGAGTGGGGTGCGTGACCGAGTGCCCAGGTGAAGGAAATCCCTTTCAACGGAAGGAGAGCAGCAGACGCTTTTGTCATCTCGACACCTCGTTATTGAATGTAGATCTAAATTCAAGAAGATTCAAGAATATTCAATAACAATGGCGAAAATGTGAGTAATCTTGCTGTTCTTCCCGTCTCTCGGTATCCTCGAATCGATGCCTCGGAAAGCCTCCGGTCATGTCAAATTCATGGTGATGCTGCCCGCCGCGCTGGTGAAAACCATCAAGCGCGTGGCGGGAGAGAAGCGTCAGACCTACTCGGCAGTAGCCGAGGAATGGCTGCTCAAGGGGCAGGCCGAACACGAGGCGCGGAAGGCGGAGAGATAGGAGCCTGAGCGACGCCGGCCTTGTTGCAACGGCGGAGCGTGTCGAGTACGCGATCCCAGTCCTGCGCGGACAGCCGTCAGCCTCAATTCCGATCTTGCTGCCCTATCCTGGGCTCTCGTCAAGCAACTGGACGAACAGGCAAAGGGAACACCGGCCGGTTCCCGACAGCCCCACGCCACACGAATTGCGGTCGAGCAAACTACTGGTAACTTATCCCCGATCCTACCGGAGCTGGTAACTAGGTAGCAACTGCCAGGCCGTTCTGGTGCCAGCCAGGCCGTTCTGGTCTACCGGAAGCTCGACAAAACGCGCTTGATCACCTCGCGCTCTCGCGGAGTCGCAGTGCCCCAAACTTTGTCGAGCATTCGGTGTGTGCTTGTCGGCGCCGCGTGTGATTGCAGCCTCCCAGGCGTCAGCTCCTCTGCGAGATCCGTCCAGGTCCAGTCGAGAGCCGTGAGTAGCCGCTCCAGAGCTTCCACACTTACAGCGGACCTTGCGGATTCCAGGGAACGGAGATACCGGGGACTCATTTCGCACTGCAATGCCGCCGCCTCCTGCGAAAGGCGCAACTCTTCCCGGCGCGTGCGGAGGATCTTCGCGAGTTGGCGACGTATCGGCAGGGGTGCTCCCATGATGGATATTCCAGGAATCGCCTCGCCTGGCGAATCGCGCGAGGCGCTATAGAGCCTATTGCGAGGCTGGATAGAGCCTGTTACCGTAGGTCTGGGTATCGTCCTGGGAGCACAGCGCGAGCGGGTCGGTAGCCGAGCGACGAGGTCTGCACGCGATGTCTGGCACGAATGATGACCCGATAAGGAGACGCCCCGGTGATCGGATCTGAACAGACAGCGGTTAGCTTGGCGGGGACCGTCCTGGAAGGCGCGTACCGCATCACGCGTCTGCTTGGCGAAGGCGGAATGGGGGCCGTGTACGAGGCGGTCCAGCTGCGTCTCAACAAACGCGTTGCCGTCAAGGTCATGTCACGCGAACTGGCGGCCAACAGCGAGGCGCTTGCGCGCTTTCATCGCGAGGCTGAGATCACGTCCCTGCTCGGGCACGCCCACTTGGTCACCATCATCGACTTCGGGATGGCCCAGACGGGCGAGCCCTACCTCGTGATGGAATACCTCGATGGCGAGGATCTAGAGCACCGTATCCAGCGCGATGGGCGCTTGTCGATCGACACCGCTGTCCACATCACCAGGCAGGTTGCATCGGCTCTTTCCGCCACCCATGCCAAGGACGTCGTCCACCGCGACTTGAAGCCCGCCAACATCTTCTTGTTGCAGATGGCGGGCGAGCCGGACTTCGTGAAGGTTCTGGACTTCGGCATATCGAAGATGAAGGCAGCGCGCACGAAGCTGACCCGAGCGCTTTCTATCCTGGGCACGCCGAACTACATGTCTCCGGAACAGGCGACTGGCATGATCGATGAGATCGATCACCGAACCGACCAGTGGGCGCTTGCCTGCATTGCCTGGGAAATGCTGTCGGGTCGGTCCCCATTCGCGGCCGACGACCTGTCAGTACTACTCTATCAGATCATCAACCTGGCGCCGCAGCCGCTGTCCAAGCGGGTACCCGACCTGCCTTCCGAGGTGGAACCGGTGCTGCGGCGTGCGCTCTCCAAGCAGATGAGCGACAGGTTCCCCTCGATCACCGACTTCTCTCGCGCGTTCGGCGTCGCGGCGTTGGGGCGACCGGCAGAGGTCACGCCGCCACCGGTGCTGGTGTCGAGGACTCCGGCAATAAAGGGTACGATCAAGTACGGCGCGCCAGCCTCGGGCACCGGCGCTACAATGTTGGCAGGACAGTCGGAGAACCTCCTGCGCGACACCGCGAAGCAGGTCACGACATTCTCCCAGACCGCGGGCGAGCAGCTGGGTGTCGCGCCGGCACGGCGGTTCAAGCCGGTGTACGCCATCGCCGCCGCAGTTGGGCTTGTCTTGTTGGTGTGCGGCTTCCTCTTGCTCACGTCCCGCGGGGGCACATCAAAGCCCACTCCCAGTCAGCCGACGGTTGCGCCGGCCTCGGCGAATGTGCCGGGCGTGCCTCCCGCACCCGTCCGTGGACCCGTTGTCGTTCCCCAGCCGCCATCGCCCGAACCATCCCTACCGCCATCGGACCGCGCGGCCCCTGGAAAGACCGGCGACTCCGCCAATCCAGCTGAAAGCACCACGAAGCGCAAGTCCCAGAAGGCCAGTGCCAAACGACATCTCATTCAGGAGCTATGACCATGACCACAGCATCCTTCGTCCTGCTCGCGCTCCTTGCGCAGACCGCGGCGCCAACGGGCAGCCCAGAGGCCAAAGCACGGGCTCAGGCGCTGGTGAAGGAAGGTACGAAGCTCTACGACCGTGGCAGCCTGGGCGAGGCTCTGGAGAAGTTCAAGCAAGCCTACGCGGAGTACGCGAGCCCGAAGCTGTTCTTCAACATTGGGCAGGCCAACCGCGACCTCGGCCGCCCGGTCGAGGCGATCGAGTCCTTCGAGCGTTTTCTGGCCGAGGTCAAGGATGCCTCCCCAGAGGTGATGGCCGATGCCAGAAAGTCGATCACCGAGCTGAAGACGAAGGTCGGTAGCCTGCTCATCGAGTGCACCACCCCGGGGGTGGAGATCGGTGTGGACGGCAAACTAGTGGGGCTCGCACCGCTGGCGAATTCGGTCAGGGTCACGCCAGGCAATCACCAGGTGACCGCGAGACACTCGACCGGAGCACTCGCGATGAAGGACGTAAATGTCCTGGCCGGCACGGTCGAGACCGTGGTGTTGCGGCTGCGCGCGGGGGTCGAACCCGTGGCTGTCGCGCCCCCACCCGCACCGGGGATCGACCTGCGTGCTCAGCCGGCTCAGTCGGCGTCCTCGACCCAAGCGGACCAGGGATGGTGGCTCGGCCGCAAGTGGACCTGGGTGGCGGCTGGCTCGACAATCGTCTTCACCGGAGCAGCGGCAATCTTTGGCGCGCGAATGCAGTCGAAGTTCGACAGCCTGCACAGCTCGTGCGGCAGCGCGAGCCAGAGCACGGTCGCATGCAGCAAGAGCAACATCGACTCGGTCACCACCCTCAAGAACACCGCCAACATCTTCTGGGGCCTTGCAGGCGCAGCCGCGGTCACGACCGGGATCCTGTTCTTTGTCGAGGGCCGGCCGGTGACCGTGGTACCGCTCGCTGGTCAAACAACGGGCCTTCTCGCGAGCGTGAGGTACTGACATGAGGACATGCGTTGGATTGGTGCTCGTGTTCCTGGTGGCCGTGGGCTCCTGCACGTTCGATCCCGAACAACTCAGTACGCCGGGAATCCAGCTGGCGGATGGGGGTGACGACTCCCCGATGCTCGAGCTTGACACGTCGGTCGTAACATCGGATGGGGAAGGCCCCAGGGAGACAAATGGCCAGGAGTGGGCAGGTACCGTCATGGAGGTCGGGAGCGACAAGGCTTCCCCGAGCCTGGATCTGCCGTCCTCATCCGATGCCCAGCAGGCGCCACCCGATGTTCCGATGGTTGCCGAAGTGGGGCCAGCCGATGTGCCCCGGCGCGATGCTGTGGTCGGCGACGTGCCGGATGATATGTCTGAGGTTGATGGCTCGTCCCCAACGCCGGACGCCGCAGGCAAGCTCGGCCTCGGCGTGACATGCACGCGGGCCAGCCAGTGCGAGCGTGGCTTTTGTGTGGATGGCGTCTGCTGCGAGACGGCTTGCACGAGCATGTGCACGACCTGCAACCTGACGGGCAATGCTGGGTACTGCTCTCCGGTCCCCGCAGGGGCCGATCCGAAGGATAGCTGCACACAAGATTCGGCAAGCACGTGTGGGCGAGACGGAACCTGTGACGGCAGTGGGGGCTGTCGTCTTTGGCCAAGTGGGACGGAATGCGCCAGTGCCTCCTGCACGGCGGGCACCGCCTCGACCGCGCGAGCGTGCGATGGGACGGGGACGTGTCGTACCGCTTCGAGCAAGGCGTGCGCGCCGTACGCCTGCAAGGGAACAGCATGCACCACCCAGTGCAGCGGGAACAGCGACTGCGACCAAGGTTCCGCCGTGTCCACCGTGGCTTCCTACTGTAGCGGAGGTACTTGCTTACGCAAGCAGAGTAACGGCGGAACATGCACATCGGCTATACAGTGTGCAGCCGGAAACTACTGCAACATTGGGCTGAAGGTGTGCGCCGGGGCAGTCTGTGCCTGTCCGGCGAGCTGCCCGTACACCTGTATCTCCAACGACGGGTACGCATGCACCTGCCCCTGAGTTAGCCGGCGCCGAGGCGAAAGAGGAGCTTGCCAACCTGTTCCAACTCGATGAATCGAGTTCCCAGCGGCCAGTCTGGTGCCCGCTGCCCCATCTGCAACCACACCGCCGGCAGTTACGGCGCCGAGATCGCGTTCACGAGAAGCAGCAGAGCCCACAGCCGCAGCCCGAAATGCACCATCACAAGCACGGCCGAAACGATCAGGCGGTCTTCATGGCTTCGCCTCCTACTGATGCCTTGCCGGCCGAAGTCTAGAATCGCATTCGAGCGGCATGTGCGCTCGTCTGGGGCCGATCTGGTGGACCAGTCACGCTGCTCTGCTGGAGCTGTCCTCGGACGATGGGAGAATTGCCTGGCGGCAAACGACGGGCTCACCGTCGCCGTCGTCATATGCCGCGTAGCGGTGCAGTCCTACATCGGGACGACGATCGCGCTCAGCACGGCCGAGAAACCGCGGAAGTGCGTGATCGCTTCCACGGCAGGAGTTAAACACCAGCAGGTGACTTCTTCGCGCTGCTACTCCGGGTTGCCCAACGCTCCGCTACGCTTCGGGTCGCGGCGGCGATGTCATCCTGACCAAGCGGACGCTTCTTACCCGTGCTTGGGTCGACGATCTCTCCGAGGTCGGTCGCTTCAGCGACGCCATCATCGTGGCCGCGGCGGTACTCCGTCGCAAGTTGCTCCGAGAGCGCCGTGATTAGCTCGACCAGGTGAGCCTCGTCGCGCGGTCGGCCCCGGAATACCTGCGTGAGCGTTTCAAGCGAGGGCTGGCCGATGGTCAGGCACGAGGTCATCGCGTCGTATTCGACGCGCAGCCCTCGGATCACCGAAGGAACTTGTTTTAGGGCGATGACCGCCTCCGGGAGCGACTTCCCGTCCTTGAAGAGCCCGAACGCCGCGCTGCAGACGGCACCGTTGGGTTCGGCACCGGGTTCGCCGCCCGCGACGCCGCGAAGAACAGCGGCAACCTCTTGGGGCTCGTACCGGTAGGAGCCATCAGCCGCCTTGGAGGGGTGGAAGGTGAGGTTGTCGCGGGATTTGACCTCGGCCTCGCTGACGCCGAGAAGAGCGGCGACCTGGCGCCTGCTGAGCAGGGTTGCTGTGTTTGCCATGGGATCCTCCAATTCGTTCTCGGAAGGGCGGAAGTGAATGCTTCAAACCCGCGATTTCTCAAGAGCCATGTGAGGCCAGACTCGGCTTCCTCTGGCCAATGGATGGCTATTCCACGGGAGGATCCCAGGGATTCAGGCGGTGGGTGGACATCCCGGAGCGCGCGGGTGTCCAGGTGCCCGTTGACTGCGAGCCCACACTTTCTTGGTCCCGCAACCTCAACCAAGGAGAAAGGCCTATGATCGGGATTGGCATCAACGTTCAAAGGATTCAGCGATGGATGACGGCCGTCGTGTTCGGCCCCGGCGCGCCCGGTGGGGTGATCATATTCACCCTTTTCCAAATTGCCGTCGACGAAGGCCGACGGCTACTGAGAACATGGAAGGTGGAACATGTTCCCGAGCGGGACGATTTTCAGGATCTCGTCGACGCGATCGACGGCGAAGCCGCCGAGGATGCCAACCAGATGGGCCTCGGCACGCAACACTACGTGCTTATGGCTCGCGATTCCGAAGGCCACGAGCTGGGTAGCTTGAGTCTCAGATACCTCCCGAACCAACTGCTCCCGGGAGAGCCCGGAACATCTATCGACTCCGAGCCCGCCACGCATCGTGGCTTGGCAGCGATGGCCATGCGGCATGCAGACGCAGCCTATCGCATGCTGACAGGGATGTTCATGAACATCCAGACCTCGACTGAGAGAGGGATGGCGATGAAGGACCGAACCATTGAGAAGCTGATGCAGTTTCAACTCGACAAGGTCGAATTGATGGATTCGCTTTCGGGCAAGCAGCTCGAACGCGAGGTTCTCGTGGAGGTCAAGCGAAAGGAAGCCGAGGTCGAACTGCACCGCGAGGTGGCGAAGATCGATCGCGAACAAATGTGGATGAAAATGGGTGAAGAGCGAATCGCTCCCTTGATCCCGCTCGTCGCAGATCATTTCCTTCGGAAAGACGCCGCCCCCGGCGCGACGACGACGCGGGACGAGATGTTGGCCGCGGTCTTCGAGTCCATGACGCCCGAGCAGGTCGCGATGTTGCAAAGGGTGCTCAAGCCAGAGCAGATGGCGAACCTCGTCAGAATTGCAGAGCAGATCCAGGCCACACGTCACCCCGCGAAAGCTGGCGGTGCAGCGCCGGTCGCCCAAAAGTCTGAGAAATTCACGGACGACACGGGGTATCTCGCCGTGATGAAGATCAAGAAGGAGGTGCTACCTTGGGCCGCAGCGTGCCTCAAGGAGAACCGACCTCTTGAACCTCCGACCGAGATGGAGAAGTCGGTCAGGCTCTTCACCCTGTTTGTCAGTGCGCTGCCGCCAGCGCAGTTTGATGAGTTCACAACCAAGGACGATCCGTTTGACGGCGAGGAGCGCAAGGTCTTTGTCAAGCTCGCCGAGGCGCTCAAGGTGGTGCCGAAGGGGCCCGTCCGCGGGACCGAACCAACGAATCCAGCGGCTTCCGGTGGAGGGGGGATAACGCCATAGCTGAACCCATTGCGGGCGCGACCGGGTGACTGCGAGCAGGGGCTGAACTCCGCGAACAAGCGTTTGTGCCCGTGACAAGATACAACCCGAAGGGACCGGCAGGAGGACATCATGAGGAACAGCGAGTGGATCGAAACCATCCTGCCCAAGGTGGCCGACGGGCTGTACAAGGAACTCCTAGCCTTGGATCCGGTCCCGAAGAAGTACGAGGAGACGCCTGTTTCCGCCGCCATGTACCACTTGTCCAGGCATGTCCGGCATTTCAGGGTGACCCCGGTCAAAGTTCCCAAAGGTAAGGTGAAGGGGACGCCGCCAAAGCCTTGCAAGGTGCCGCCTCAGACTTGCCGGGCATACAGCCTTGCCCAAGCTCTCCTGGCTTGCCAGAAGGGGGCGCCCGGTATTGGAGCAGCGGTCATCTTCGACTACGTCAGGGCCGTAAAATCCATGCGAATGGGTCTGGGCAAGGTCCTGAAGGACTTTTCGCCGGCAACGAAGGCTTTGGTTAGACAACTTCGGAAACAGGCCGCCGGCTTTTCAGAGGATAGGAAGGGCCTGCTCGTCGAAGTGGTCCACGTTCATGACAACCTCATCAGAGGCTGGAAATCGCTCGGGAACCTCGGCGGCTCGATCGCAAACGTGTTCCTTTCGGAGAGCATCAGAATCGGCTCTGGAAAAAAGCAAGACCAGCACCATCTTGATCAGATCACAGCGCCGCTCCTTGGCTGCTACGCTGATGAGGAAATCGCCGAACTCGTTCCCGACGGGGAAGAGCCGGGCGAGAACAACGAGGCTGCGATCGCTAGGGTGGCGAACCGACGGAAGAAGCTGACCGGCTCACGGAAGGGCGGACGGTTCGGCAAACCCGGACGACCACGCAAGACACAACGCGAAACATAATTCTTCTCGCAGCCCAGCCCTACGCAGATTTTCTTCTGAAAACATCCCAATCGCACTCGCGAGAGAGGCGGTTCGAGATGTCAAAAGATACTACCAAAGACGACAGCAACACAGAAGGCACTAACGAGCAGAACTCCGAGAGCTCGACTGGAACTCAGGCCAAGGATCCGCGCCTCATCTACCCTCCGGTCCTTACAGCAGCCGAGTTAGCCAAGATCATGCGAGTCGATCGGCGCGTGGTTTACGGCATGGTTGACGCGCATGAAATTCCAGGCGCCCGTGGGCTCGGTCGCCAGCTCCGGTTCGACCGAGACGTCGTGCTAAACTGGCTGCGTGATGGCCAAGGTCGCGCAACTCGCTCTCCCTCACGGAGACGATGACATGAGCGTATTGCGAAGGACCTATCGCAACCCCAAGACGGGTGCGAAGACGAAGCGCTGGATGGTCGATATTGACTACCGGCATCCCAGCGGCCGGCGAACGCGGATCAGGAAGATCTCGCCGGTCCAAACACGTCGAGGAGCCGAGCTCTATGAGCGGCAGCTTCGAGATGATCTCCTCATGGAGAGAAAGGAAGTTCCGACATTCAAAGTATGGTTCAACGGTAGGTACTGGACAGAGTGGGTCATCGGCAGGCGAAACAAACCGGGAACAGTTGAGGCGAAGCTGTGTGTCTTCGAGCAGCATCTCGAACCGGTATTCGGCCACCTGCACCTCGATGAGATCAAGGTTGGGGAGATTGCAGCCTTCAGGGCTGCGCTGGTGGAGAAGGGGCTCAAGGACAAGTCCATCAACAACATCTTGGCGGTCTTGTCGAAGCCTCTGCATTACGCGGAAGACGTCGAGCTGATTGCCAAAGCGCCCAAGGTGGGGTTGTTCAAGGTGGAGCCGCCCGAGATCCAGTTCTGGGAATTCGAGGAGTACGCGAGGTTGCTGGCAGCGGCTGAGAAGCTAGGGGTGCTTGAGTACGTGGCGGCGTGTCTTGCAGGGGAGGCTGGGTGTAGGATCGGTGAAATCAACGGGCTTCGCTGGCGAGAGGACGTGGATCTGGTGGCCGGCACCATCACCATCAACCAGCAGATCCGAAGAGGGAAGGTGGGCACACCCAAGGGTAGAAAGCGAAGGACCATCCCGATGACTTCGGTCTTGTGGGACGCACTCAAGCGGTTGCCGGTGACGAGGGCAGGTCTGGTCGTCCGGGATTTGCCCGGCGAGGCGTTGAGCGATGAGAACCAACTCAAGAATCTCTCCTATCGGATCTGCCGGCTTGCCGGCCTGCCCGAAAGGGGATGGCACGGGCTACGGCACAGCTTCGGGACCCACGCCGCGCTTTTCGGGGTGAACCCGTGGCGGCTGATGACCTGGCTTGGGCACAAGCGCATGGACGAAACCTTTCGTTACGTCCACGTGGCCGAGGCACACCGGAGAGAAACACCACCGGAACTGATCGAGGCGGCGGCTGGGGAAATCGACCCTGATAAGCGCATCCTGAAGCTTCTTGGCGCCCGTAGACTTGTAAATCTACGGCACGATAGCGGCACGGCGGGCGACGCGCGGGGCGGCAAATGCATCCTAAAACTAGTCTAAATAGGCGAAACCCCTCCAGATTTCTCTGAAGGGGTTTCTTGCGGGGTGGACGGGACTTGAACCCGCGGCCTCCGGCGTGACAGGCCGGCGTTATAACCAACTTAACTACCACCCCATGCCGAGAACGTTGGTGGTCAACGTTTTAGGCCGCAACGATCTACTCGCATGGGCCGCGAGTGTCAACCAGTTGCTGTCGGGCGGATCAGGGCTCGACGGCGCACGACTCGGGGTCCTCGCTGGCGGCCACGATGCTGCAACCTTCGACCGCGAGCAGGCCGATCTTTTCGGCCATCGCCAGCAACTCGGGGCTGCCCGAGCCGGGGTTGACCCACAGTTCCTTGGCGCCTCGGGCGAGGATGGCATCGAGAAGCTGAATGCCGACGGTGGGCGGGACGTATAGCGACGCGCGATCGACCGGCGCGGGGAGGTCGGCGACGGTGCGGTAGCTTGCGAGTCCCTCGATCTGGTCCTCCTTGGGGTTCACCGGATACACGGTCCAGCCCTGGGCCAGGTAGGCGCGGACGGCACGGTTGCCGTACTTGCCCCGGTTGTTCGACGCGCCAATGATAGCGATGGATGGCATAGGTGTCCGAGTCCTCTTGCCTAGGATGCACGAATTGGCCGAAAGCTACATCATCCGACGTGACAGCTCCAGCCTCAGGGCGCTACCTTGCTTGTGATCTTCTCTGGAACGTGCGGTGCCAGGACGCATTTCAGCCATTCTTCCGATCGTCGCGCTGACGGTGGCGGTAGGGTCGGCCTGCGAGCGGAATCTCCAGCCGGTGCCTCCCGCGGACCGGCCCGCCTTGCAGGGTGCCGTCGCTCCAGTCACGGTGGAAGCCGGAGCGCAGGCTGCATCCTGGGATCCGCACGGCCCCCTCGGCGAAGGCGAAACCTATGCGCTGGACGAATCGGGCAAGCGCAGGGAATCCGTGGCCGAGGCGCGCGCGCAGGGGCTGCTCGACGTGGATCTCTCGGATGAATGGGCGCCTTTCATCTTCAGCGAATCCGACGGCGCGAACAGCCCGGTCAAACCCAATCGCTACCGCCAGACCTTCGTGGCTTTGGCCAACGACCGCAGAAGCCCCGAGGAGATCCTCATGGAAACCCCGCAGGGCGCCCTGGCCGCCCTGTCCGCTGCGGGCATCGCGCTCGACAAGGGCGCCGCCCAAACCAGCGAGGGTAGGCGAGCCATCGCCGAGGCCAAGCGGGCCGTGCGCGTGCAGCGCGACCGCAACTACTTGGAGGCCTACGGCATACCGCCCACGCTGTCGGTCTTGCTTTCGCGCTTCGAGGAGGATCGGGGCAAGAAGTGCTACGAGCAGGTGGACTTGCCGGCGCTGGCATCGTTCGACGGCATGGTCACCTACCAAAGCCGCGAGCAGTCCCGGCGCGAATACCGCGAGGCACTTTCCGACGCCGCCTGGGTCGACAAGATTCTGGCCGGGGACAAGTCGGCCGCCGACGCGACCACGGGCAAGGTCCAGTTGGCGCCCGGTGGCGGCACTGCCGGATCCAACGACGGTGACGATGCCCTGCTGGCGCGCATCGCCCGTGATGACCGCAGGCTGGCCAGCCGCATCGAGCGCTATCGCCGTGGCCAGGCGCGCCTGCGAGCCGTGCGCGCGGTGCAGGCGCGCCTCACCTGCGAGGGCATGCTCAGCCCGCGCACCAAGTACGTGAACGGCCTGTTCGATCTCGCGACCAATCAGGCCCTGGCGGGCTGGGAGCGCAAGAACGAAATTTTCGGCTGGGGATTTTTGGGCGGGGAAACCCTGGCGGCGCTGCAGCGCCCGCAGATGGATCTGCACAAGGACACCTTCCGGCGCATCCTCATGGAACGGATCGCCGACTCGGCCGGCATTCTCGAGGACGGCTCGGCGGCCGGTGGAAAGAAGCCGGCGACCTACAAAGACGCCGCCGGAAAGGAACACCCGGTGCCGAACCTCATCGGCGACTACGCCGACGCGCTCCTGGCCGCGCTGAACGTCAAGACGCCCGACGATGTCGAGACCTTCCTGCGCAGGGTGGGGCGCGCGGGTCTGGCCACCTTGCACGTGGCGTATCGGCCGGGGCCGCTGCCGCCCTATTACAGCCCGCACATGGATCTGTCGGTCGAAATCGATCGCGGGGATGTCTGGTACGATTTCCCCTTCGACGACGAGGGCAAGCCCATCGCCCAGCCGCGCGTGGATTTCCCGATGCTGACGGTGTTCGCGCTTTGGCAGAAGCAGAAGATTCCGCTCGTGCACTGGCGCACGACCATCGGCTCGTGGCGCAGCGAAACCCACCCGAACGGCAAGGTCTACTACAAGTACAAGAACTCGGACGTGGGGCCGCGCATCTGGAAGGACATCGTGGCCAGCCCGGTGTGGATTCCGCCCGACGGCACGCCGGCCAAGGATCTGCTGACGCGCAAGACGCTCGACCGCGACGTGGGGCCGGTGACGGCGGTCAACACCGACGTGATGGGGCCGGGGTTCCAGTCGGCCTATGGCCTGGTGATGGCGATTCATCATCGCAAGGTGGGCAGCAGCCTCTTCGACAACCAGATCCGCACCCACGGCTCGGTCGACTACACCTCGATCGCCCGGCGCTATTCGCACGGCTGCCATCGCCTGGTGAACAGTCGCGCCGTCCGCATGTTCGATTTCATTCTGCGCCGGCGGCCCTTCCAGCGCGTCGGCAACCAACCCATGAACCTGCGCAAGCGCTTCACCTACGAGGACAAGGAATACGAGTACCTGCTCGATACGCGCGGCTACTATTACGAGCTCGACCGGCCCATCCCCGTGTTGGTCACCGAGGGGCACATCAAGGGCAAGGTCAAGCACCCCATCGAGGCCTACGTTCCCAAGCCGGGCGTCGACTACGGCGACAGCGAGGACGAGAGCAGCGGCCCGTAGAGGTGGGGCCCCGACGCAAAGGCGTAATCTGGGAGAGCGGCGCTCGGCTTCTGCGGGCTTGCGCCAGGAGCGCTCCCCCGGGAACGTCCATCTTCGGGCGCGCGTTGCGCGCCCATGATGGACTCGGATGTCGGCTAGCATCCGGCCGCAGACGGCCGGAGCGCCTCCATACGTCCCGTCGGAGCGCTCCTGTCCGCCCGCGCGCCGAGCTTGACGAGTTGCTGGTCGTCATGCCTCCAACGGTCACCGAAGGAGACCTTCATCGGTTCTCGGCTCTCATCCTCCCACCGTCCGGTAGGCTTGCTCGATTAACGGACGCGAAAGATCGAGTTTCTGCTGGGAGGTTATCGTGATTTCGAGATCTCCCGTTCCATAGTGACCGATCTCGGAAACGTCGCGCGAGATCCCCTTCGGCATGGCGACTTTCTTCGGATCCAGTTTGAGATACAGGGTGATCTTCTTCTCCCGGACTTCCATGCACACGATATTCTGCGCCGTCTTGTAAGCGACATAGAACTTCTTCGGCGCCACCACGATGGCCGGATCCAGGCCAACGACTAAGTCGTGGAACTGTTCGCAGACGAGAATACCGTAATATCGTGGAGAAGGATGCGTTCGTTCTCGGGCAAGCGCTCGGCGGGGTGGCCGTGGGCAACACCGGTGCATACTTGCCTGGGCTAGGTTGTGGCCGGGCCGTAGAAAGGCAAAGGGCTCAAAGATGCAAGCTCGGCGCGCGGGTTGGTTGGGGACGCCTCCGACGCGGCATAGGCGAGCGCCCCGAGCGTCTGCGCTCGGGTGCCAGCGAGACGGGACAGGCGACCGGTCCGCCGGTCGCGTAAGGACCCGGATCCTGAGGGCGCCACGGACGCGCGCAGCGCGACCTATGGCGCGCGGCCGCCGAGGGGTCGTCCCCAACCAGCCCGCATCAGCCGAGCGCCGCTCTCCCAAAGTTCGCTTCGTGGGTTCCGCACGGGTGATAGTCACCGGCTCAGATTTACGGCGTCGCGCACGCACTTCGTGTTGTAAACTCCCGCCGCTTTCATGCCCTACGAACATCGCATCATCGAACCCAAGTGGCAGGCGCGCTGGCGCGAGGCCAAGTTGCATCGCACGACCTTCGATGCCAAGCGGCCGAAGTTCTACGGCCTCGACATGTTCCCTTATCCCTCGGGCGCCGGCCTGCACGTGGGGCACTGCGAAGGCTACACGGCGACCGACATCATCACGCGCTGGAAGCGCATGCAGGGCTTCAATGTGCTGCATCCCATGGGCTGGGACGCCTTCGGTTTGCCGGCGGAGAACTATGCCATCAAGACCGGCATCCACCCGCGCATCACCACCGAAAAGGCCATCGCCAATTTCCGGCGCCAGATCGATTCGGTCGGTTTCGCCTACGACTGGGAGCGTGAGGTCAACACCACCGATCCGGCCTACGTGAAATGGACGCAGTGGATCTTCCTGCAGCTTTACAAGCAGGGCCTGGCCTACGAGGGCACGGTGCCCATCAACTGGTGCCCATCGTGCAAGACCGGCCTGGCCAACGAGGAGGTCTCGCAGGGCCGCTGCGAGCGTTGCGGGACCGGCGTCGAGCGCAAGGACATGCGCCAGTGGCTCTTGCGCATCACCCGCTACGCGGATCGCCTGCTCGAGGATCTGAAGCTGGTCGACTGGCCCGAATCCACGCTGGCCATGCAGCGCAACTGGATCGGCCGCTCGGAAGGCGCCGAGGCCATTTTCCGTATCGCCGACGAGCAGGGCTGGGGCACCAGCGAGGAGATCAAGGTCTTCACCACCCGGCCCGACACGCTCTTCGGCGCGACCTACGTGGTGCTCTCGCCCGAGCACCCGCTGGTGGAGCGCATTACCACGGTCCAGCAGCGCGAGGCGGTGCTGGCCTACCAGAACAGCGCGCGCAAGAAGAGCGATCTCGAACGCACCGATCTGAATAAGGAAAAAACCGGCGCGTTCACCGGAGCCTTCGCCCTCAACCCGGTGAACGGCGAGAGGACGCCGGTGTGGATCGCAGACTACGTGCTCGCCACCTACGGCACGGGCGCCATCATGGCGGTGCCCGCGCACGATCAGCGCGACTACGAATTCGCCACGACGTTCGGGTTGCCGATCAAGGAGGTCGTGCGGCCCACCGATGGCAAAGTCCCGGAGGCCGGTAAGGCCTTCTGCGACGACGGGGTGAACGTCAACTCCGGCCTGCTCGACGGCCTGCGCACGGCCGACGCCAAGAAGAGGATTTGTGCCTTTCTCGAATCCAAAAATCTCGGCCGCGCCACGGTCAGCTACCGCCTGCGCGACTGGGTGTTCTCGCGTCAGCGCTACTGGGGCGAGCCCATTCCCATCGTGCACTGCCAGAACCACGGCGCCGTTCCCCTGCCCGAGTCGGCCCTGCCGGTGAAATTGCCCGAGGTCGAACGCTACGAACCGACCGGCACGGGAGAATCGCCGTTGGCCGGGATCGAGGCGTGGGTGCAGACCAAGTGCCCGACCTGCGGCGGGCCGGCCAAGCGCGAAACCAACACCATGCCCCAATGGGCGGGCTCGTGCTGGTACTACCTGCGCTACCTCGATCCGCACGGCGACCAGGCGGCCTGGTCGCCCGAGGTCGAGAAGCAGTGGCAGCCGGTGGATCTCTACGTCGGCGGCGCCGAGCACGCGGTCTTGCATCTGCTCTACGCGCGCTTCTGGCACAAAGTGCTCTTCGATCTGGGCCACGTCTCGACGCCCGAGCCGTTCCGGAAGCTGCGCCACCAAGGCACGGTGCTGGCCTTTTCCTACCAGGACGGCATGGGCCGCTACCACGAGCCCGGCGAGGTCGATCTGCGCGGCGACGACGCCTTCCTGAAGACCACGGGCGAGAAGCTGAAGGTTTCGGTCGAGAAGATGGCCAAGTCCATGCTCAACGGCATCAACCCCGACGACGTGGTCGCCCAGTATGGCGCGGACGTCCTGCGCCTGTACGAAATGTTCATGGGTGAGTTCGAGCTGTCCAAGCCCTGGGATCCGCGCGCCATCGAAGGCTGCGCCCGCTTTCTCAAGCGCGCGTGGCGCCTGGTCGAGGAATGGTCCGCCGAGAAGGCGCCCGCGGACGACCCGCACCTGCGCCTGCGCCACAAGACCATCAAGAAGGTCACGGGCGATCTCGATCGCATGGCCTTCAACACCGCCATCGCCGCGATGATGGAGTTCGTGAATGCATTGACCGGGAATGCTGTTACTCGGGAAGACCTGCTTGCGCTGGTCAGGCTGGTCGGCCCCTTCGCTCCGCACCTCGGCGACGAGGCCTGGGAGAAGCTGGGCGGGAAGGGTTTCCTTATCGACGCGGACTGGCCCGGCTTCGACCCGGCCCTGACCATCGATGCCGTGGTCACGCTGGCGATCCAGGTCAACGGCAAGATGCGCGGCAGCCTGGAAATCGCACGCGACGCGGCCGAGGGCGAGATCCGCGCGCAGGCGCTGGCCGTGCCCAACGTGATCAAGCACCTCGAAGGCAAGACGGTGCGCAAGGTGATCGTCGTTCCTGGCCGGATCGTGAACATCGTCGCCGGCTGAGCGCGCATGTCCACGCTTCGCATGTTCGAAAAGGACGGGGCCGTCACGGTCGACATCGCGGTGAAGCCACGGTCATCGCGCGAGCGCGTGGGGCCGGTGCAGGGCGACCGCCTGGTGGTGGCGGTCAATGCTCCGCCCGTGGAGGGACAAGCCAACCAGGCCGTGGTGCGTGCGCTGGCCGAGACCTTCAAGGTCGCGCGCTCGGCGGTGACCATCGTGCGCGGGGAGTCCGGTCGCAAGAAGACCGTGCGTATCGCGGGCATCACGGCGGCGATCCTGACCCGCGCGATCGATGGTTAGGTCGCTGAGCCGCCCCCCGGGATTGAACCGGGGACCCTCGCTTTACGAAAGCGATGCTCTACCACTGAGCTAGGGCGGCAAAAGTGTTGTTGGTACGCCGACTTAGGCTAGTTTTCGTTCTTCGTTGTCCTCTTGCGCCGTTCCCATAGTGTGCCCAATTGGACCGGAAGAACGCGAGATGGATACCACGTCACCCGCTGGACGGGCAAGGTCCACCGTCACCGCGTCGTAGGCTTTCTCGGCAAAAAGGTCGTGGCGAAGGTGGCTGTAGATTTCGGTCGTGGTGATGCTGGCGTGCCCCATGATCTTGGAAAGCAGCTCGATACCACCGCCGCCAAGGACAAACTGCGACGCGAACGTGTGGCGGGTCGCCTGGTACCAAGTGATCTTTGAGAGCTTGCACTTGTCCAAGGCCTTGTTCATGTGCTTGGCCAGGGTGTGGGGCCGGATGTACTGGACGGGGCTTCCCAGATCGGGCCGTCCACCTTTCGCGAAGTTGGCGGGCTTGAACAGCAGGCCTTGGCCGCCCGTCCTTAGCTTCCATTCTGCCAGGATGGGAGCCAGGGACGTCAGAAGCGGAACAAGGCGGGGTTCATCGTCCTTGAGGCCACAGAGCCGCCCGTCCTGTAGCTGCTGGTGAATGTGAAGGCGTCGGCCTGGAAAGTCGATGTCTTCCCACGAAAGGCCCAACGACTCGCCCACGCGCAGCCCTGCCAGGGCTCCGACGGCAAAGATCACGTTGAAGGGTTCGGGCAGGGCCAGGAACACGCGGCGGATGTCGTTCGTTGTCTGCAAGAACGGCGTTGCCCTCGTGTCGTAGTTGCTACGCACGAGCCGCCGGGTGGAACGGGGCAGGGAGGCCACCGGGTTGGCCGGGGCGTGCCCCTGTTCGACGATGTCCGCGTAGAAGGTGGACAGCACGCCAACGCAGCGGCTTACCGAGGCCGGGGCCAACCCCGCGGCCAGCTTGTCCTCGATGAATCGGCGCAGCTTGGCGGCGTTCACCTCGTGGGGCTTCATTTTGCCGAAGGCCGGGGAAAGGTGCAGGTTCCACCGTGAACGGTCGTCCCTGACGGATCGATGAGTCTTCTCCCTGCGTACGAGCCAAACCTTCGCCAAGGCATCTAGGTTCGGGGCCTCGGCGTAGTCCGGTCGCAAGCCAGCGTCGCAGCGTTCAATGTCGCTCGTGATTTTCTGCAAGACTTCGGTTGCGAGTTCCTTCGAGCCAAAGGACTTGGCGCGGCGTCGGCCGCCTTCGGTCCATCGAATCCACCACCGGCCTTCGCGCTCGCCAATCGAACCCGTGCCCCACGTTCGACGCCGAGGTTTACGAGGCATAGGCCACCTCGCGGTTGTCGTTCGCGGTCGAGAACAGCGAGCGCAAACACAGCGCCGTACGAAGGGGATGAGACGGGCGTAGGAGCTTGGCCAGACTCTCGCGGATCTCTTTGCAAAGCCCACACTCGAAGTCTGTATCCGTCCGGACGTTCTCGTTCACATACAGCGTGAGCGAGCCACAGACGCAGCAGGGCCGCCAGGCCGCGAACCTGACGAGCACGGCGCACAGGTTGCCTTCGATTGGCGCTGGCGTGGGCGGCTTGGCCTTGGCGGCCAGGCAGCGCCGCCGGTCTTCTTCGAGTTCTGACGGGGTTGCCACTCGTTCTCGCGGTGCGTTTCGTTTTGGGCGTGATACGGTTCCCATGTCGATCTCCTTCTTTGGGGGCATTGACCACGGGGCAGGCCATTGGCGTGGCGCTGCCCCATTTCTTTGGGGGCGAGGCTTGAGGCGTGGCGCGGGTACGCGCGACTACTGGCGAGGCTTTGATTGCGCTTCGAGCCAGCGGTACAGGATGACCTTGATCGCTTCGGTGCGGGAAATTCGAGCACTACCAGCGGGACGCTCTGTGCTCATCCGCATAGCTTCTGCGTCCAGGGCTTTGACTAGCTTGGGCTCCACCTTGAAACTCAAGATGGTGTCTTCGCCAGGCGGGCGCGTTCTCGGTCTTCCCACGTCGGGCATTCTTACCTTGGTTCGTCGCGAATTTTCAACTGCAAGCATTGGTGTATTTAACTAACGTATAGCTACGTAGTCAAGTATGAAACGAAACGGCCCACGTTTTCGCCTGTATTCGGGGCACCTTGGGCCGACTTTGGCCACGAAGCGTCGCGCCTTTTCGCGTGCTTTCCGTCGGTGAGCAGGGGGATAGAGCATCGGCTCACGCATCCGCTAGCGGCTCTTTCAGGGCTTCGAGAAGCGATTCCGGCAGCCACTCGGGCGCACGGCCACCGTGACCCACGTAGCGAGCGAGCGCCCGGCGCGTGTTGGTGAGCGCTCTCGCGATCTGCGGGTCGTAGGGTCGGCCAGGACAAAGCCAGCGGTCAACGGTGCCGTCAAGGAGCGACGTTGCCCCGCCGTGAAACTGCGCCCACGTCAGATAGGCCATGATGGCAAGGGCGACTTCGCCGCGAAGGTCGGCCTCGGCCGCGGTCATGGCTCGCCCCCGGCCTTGGGCGGTTCGTTTTCTCGCAAGGTCCCGGCCTCTGGCTGTGCCTCGTCCGCAGATCCCTGCACGACCGACGGACTAGCCGTAGCCGCTCGCGCTGGCGTCTCGCCGTCGATCATCGCCTGTATCTCCTCGGGCGACGTGTTGGCCACGTTCTTGCCGAGGAGCTTGAGCACTAGAGCCACCTTCGCCTGGTCTATCGACAGCAACAGGCGCACCATCTCGCCGAATTCGGACTCGCTCATATCGCCGCTGACCAGTCGATGCCGATACACGTCTACCGCGATGTCAAGCAAGCTGCGGGTGGTGTTGATGCCCTCGGGAATACTGACGGGCCGTTCTGCCTTGGCGGGAATTCCGGCGTAGTATTCCAGCAGCGTGCGGATGGTCTGGTCGCTGCCCCTGTCCCCGCTGATGGCACGGTCGAATGCGGCTTCCATGATCCTGCGAAAGCGCGTTTTGTCCCCGTCGAATGGTTCTTCCAGGAACCGGACCACCTCGGTGGCCTTGGCCCTGCCGTTGATGCCGCGCGGGTTCCCTGTCTCGCCCTTCTTGAAGGGTGGCCGAAGATTGGCAAGCCTCCGTGCCTTGCCGGCCTCCTGAGCGTTCGTTGCCGTTTCGGTTCCTTGGCCGGTGGTAGGTAGCGAATCGTCCAAGGTGTTCATGGCTGGCCCCCTAATGCCTCGCCGTTGCCGGCTAGGTCGCTTCCCTGGCTCGCCGGGCGCCGCGTTGACGGTTCTTGGCTATCCTTGGGCCTGGACACCGGACGAAAGGCGAAAAGCGGACATCCTGGGCTTGTGCAGGCAGAAACCTGTTGGCGCCAGTTGCCAGGGCTTGTGCTGTCGAAGATACAATCCTTGCACATGGCCGCTATCGCCCTGCCTCGGGTAAGTGGTGCGCTCATGGTGTGGGCCTCCGGGCTTGCGCCGCCCGTGGCGCGAACTAATCGCTCCATCGCGTGGGCGCGCGCATGAGCCTCAGTCGCCACGGTGGCACCTCCGGCAGTAACGGGCGCCGTAGTCCGTGACCAAGACCAGCCAGGTTTCACGCCCGCAGCCATCGCAAGACGTGCCCATGGCTTGAGCCATCGAAACGGGCTCGGGGTTTTCGTCGAAGTTCCCGCTCCACCCCTTCGGGGTGGGAACTAACGTCCCACCCGAGGGGACAGTTCCGGGACGGGAACCGCTAGAACCACTATAAAACACGGCGTTTTTGCGCGTCTTGGAACTGGCGGGAACCAAACGGGAACGGTTCCCGAGGGCATCTTCCAACGCATCATGCGCCCCCGTAAAATAGGGCGTCTTGGTGCGTCTGGGAACTAAGGTCTTGCCCTGAACTGGGAGCGGGAAAAACTCAACTTGGGCAATCTGACGCTTCATGGTTGGCCCTCCTCGTCTTGGCGTGGACGGCTGCCGATAAGCCCGCGGTCTTGGAGAGCCCGGAGGGCAGGCCCGACCTTCGCTTTGCGAACTCCAGCGGCCTTCGCGATTTCATCTTGGGTTTTGGCGCCCTCGTTCACGGCATCGAGTACCGCGCGCTGGTCAATGGACAGTCCGCCCGCGGCGTCTTCCTCGAACGTTCCGGTCGGGCCGTCGAAGATGACTCCCACGGTGCCCACGGTGCCGAATCGAGACTTGCTGACGTGCAAGCGGCCTTCGGACTTCCCGCCCAAGGGCGGGGCCGCCACATCGAGAAACAGCACCGACGAAGCATCAAATTCGATGTCGCCCGATTCCTTCGCCGCGTTCACGAAGTCGGCGGCGCCCTTGGTGTCGGTGTTGAAGTAGCTCGCGCGCGCGATACTCGACACGGCGAGCACAACGCCGCCCGTGGTGCGGCTCCATGTGGTGATCCCGTCCGAGACTGCCCCCACGGCAAGCCGGCGATCTTCGTCCGGGTTGCGGGCAAGCCCTTGCAGGTAGTCCAGCACCACGAAAGGCGCTTGTCTCTCGAATTGCTCAATCGCTCGCAGGGCGTCGAGTAGCTCTGTCACCGAACGGATCACAACCACGCGCAAGTTGAGCGGATCCAAGGCGTGGGCGACTACTTGCCCGGTCGGAGTGGTCCCTTCGTACAGCGGGCGCCACGGTCGGCCAAGCTCCTGCGCGGCGATGCGTGCGAGCGCTTGGCGGTCGCTCAATTCCGTCGAGAAGTAACAGACGGGCAGGAGTCGGGCAGCCACGCGCGCCAGGTGGAGGGCAAGACCAGACTTTCCCCGCCCAGTCGGGCCGGCCAGAATGTTCACGCCCCGTAGGCCTCCCCCAAGCAGATCATTCAACGGCGAGAACGGTGTCAGGATCGGCGAGGGCAGTGGCTTGGACCACAGTGCAATTGCAACGGTCGACGCAAGCGGCGGAACCGTTGCCGCGATTGCCTTCTCGATCTGCATCTTGACGACGTCCAAGCCCTGCGCCTTGGCCAAATCGTTCCAGTCCGTGTCTTTCTCGCCCCGATCGGTCCCGAAGTCCGGGATCGCGACGATCCCGCCAAACTTCTTCGCGGCCTCTGTTGGCTTCGTGACGCCGGGATTGTTCTCGCGCAGATGATCGTCATCGGCACCAAAGACGAACTGCGTCCGCGGGTACCTCGCGCGCAGCGATTCGGCAACGGGCCCCAGGTTATCCGCGAAGAACGCGACAACCACGGGCAAGCCGGTTGCTTCGTAAATGCTGGCGGACGTGGCGTAGCCTTCGGCGATGCCGATCCGCTTCGCGCCTTTGATGTCGCCGATTGAGTAGAAGCACCCACCCACACGCCCACCCGGAAGGAAGTGCTTTCCTTTGCCGTCGATGAATTGCAGGCTGGTCAGCTTTCCATCTGCGTCCCCAACCGGCACCACCAAAGCACCAGCGCCCACGTGCATACTGTGTTCACCGTCCGTACAGGGAAAATCGTAGTCGCGCGTGGTCACGCGTAGCCCGTGAGACTTCACCCGTTTGCTGTCAAGGTGCTCAGGGCAGCGCTCGAACACTTTCGCGGACTGCCCCCACGTGGTTTCAGCCGATGCCGCCGCGTCCGCTTGATGCTTCTGCATCTCCGCCTCGCGTGCTCGGCGGGCAGCTTCCATGCGCAGCCGAAGGACTTTTCGCTGGTCTTCGGAGAGGCTGTTATCGGCGCGCGAGCACCACTTGTGCCAGTTGTCTTCGCCCTCGCACCAGTCGCCATAGGCGCCCGCCGCGATGCCTTCCGGGAAGAGCACGTACCAGCGAGATTTCTTGCCAGGCTTTCCGTTGGAGCCGAAGCGGTGGATCTTGCCGTCGGCGATGATCTCGCGCGGCCGATCAAACCCATTGGCTGCCATATCATCGCCGAAGCTATCGACGGGATCGACAAGCGGAACAGTGGCGAAAGGGGCAGTCATCGTCCCGCCCTCGCTGCCTCGGCAAGTGCCGCCACCGTCGCCCGGTCAATCGGCCGGAGGCTGGCCAGGTCCACGCGCACGCTGCGCCCGTGTCGGATGCACGGTATCGTGCCATCCGCGATGCGCCTGCGCACCGTTGCGGGGCTGCCGTAGCCGAGCCGCACGAGATCTGCCACGGTCACGAGTCGGCTCGGCGACGCGGCCCGGAGTGCATCGACCGTCGCGCGCAGCTCGCGGAGTTCAGCCACGACCGGGGCCACGGCATCGGCCACGACTTCGGCCAAGGCGGCGTCGAGGCTCACGGCTGCACCGTCGGGGCGGGATGTTTAGCGCGCGCAGTGGCAACAAGTTCAGCGAGCGCCGAGGGCGAAGAGGGCAGCCGATCGAGCGCCTGCTCAATTGCGAGCGCACTGCCAAAGCGAACCGGCAAACCTGCAATCGCGCGTGCAAGTGAAGTGCGAGAGGCATCGAGCAATAGCGGTGCCATTGGGCCAAGGCGCGTAACCAACGCTCGCAAGCGTGGGCGCTTCGTTGCGGGAAAGGTGATCGTTTGCCTAAACGTCATGCTCCCAAGGTGGCCCCTAGCCGCTCCTCGGGGTAGACGCTAAGAAATCTCTGCCGACCGAAACATTAATTAGCGGGGGGGACTCCGCGGAGGCGTCTGCGAGCCAACATGGATTTTCGAAGGTTCTCGGCCGTGTATGACCCGAAGCCCTTGACATCGAGGATCTTCGCGATCTGGCTGTAGGTCAGATTGGGGATCTTCCTTTTCAGTGCCTCGGCGACGTCCAGGGCTAGCTTGGGCGGCTGGCCGCGGTCACGCGCAAGCTTCTCGCCCAGCGCTCGCGCCTCCTTGGCCACCGCAGCCAGGCCGCGCGCCGCAAGTGTGATTTCATCGTCCGGCGGCGGCTCACCCCTGGCGATGCAGTCGGCCACCCACGCAGCCCGAGGGACACCGTCAGCGACCAGTCGCGCCTCTTCTAGGGTACGAAAGAGAGGCAATAGCACTTGGTCCCTCACAGCCGCGGCGTTGCCCGATGGAACGAGTAGCCCTAGCAGGTCTTGGGCTGCCTTGGCAGCTAGCTTCGCGATCTGGGGTGCCACCGTTCGCAATTTCTGGTCGCGTTCTTGAGTTCTGGTTGCGGACTCACCAGGCTCTACCACATCGCAAACCGCGATCCACTTCCCTTGTCGGAGCCACTGAGCTACGGCATCCTCAACCTGCTCTTGGGTACAGCCGCCCATCGCCAGCAGTTCCCCCCGCAGCCACTCTTCTTCGCTGGGCTTGGGCTCCGCGGCAATCTCTCGTGCTTTCTCCTCGGGCAGCCCCTGACTGCGGAGAAGGCTGACCGTCCACTCTTCGATTGCCTTGGGATCGAGGACAGGAGGGGGCGTGGGCAGGCTGTCCTCGAAGGCGAGAGAATCTTGGTAGATCCCTTCCATGAGTCGAGCCGCTGGACCGTAGGCGCCGTCCAGCCACGAGAACACCTCCCGCAAGTCGTCCTGGCATTTCTTGACTGTTTTCATCTCGGGACGGCACAGAAGGCCTTTGGCGGCAGCTTCATCCCAGCCACCGGGGACCGTTCGCGACAACTTGGCCCACTCCTTCCTGAACGCCAGTTCCTCCTCTTCGGTGAGGCCATCGAGAAGGCGCTCCAGAGCTTCCCGCCTGGCTTGTCTTTGCCTTGGCTCCCGCGCCTCCACGAATTCGCGGGCTGCTTCGGTCACCCTATCAAGGACACCGATCTCGTTGCGGCTCCGTCTCTCGCCCTTCGGTGGCCTCTCGCCTCTCTTCTGCGTGGCCTTCGCGTTTTGGTTGGCTTGCCCCGTGCTTGCCGCCTCCGTCGCGCTGGCGTGAGCTGGCTTCTCCTGGCCGCCCCTGTGATATTTGGCGCGCAGTTCGGCTAGCACTTCATCGTCAGATCGCCTAGGCGGACGTGGGTGGTGTTGGGCCTTTAGCCACTCCTCGCTTGACTGCGCCCCTTCAGCAGCGCTCGCTCCGCCGTCGGCATCTTGACTCGGCGGCGCCTCGTTTGCCGCGCTGTCGCGCGCTGGCCTCGTCTGGGGGTGGGCTTTTGGGGGTGTCTTCGACACGGTTGCATTCCCTGCATTCCGTTTCGAGGAAGGAAACCGGGCAGGGCCGTGCGGGAATGCGCGCCGGCCCGCGGTTCGGGGATCAATCCGATCCGCTGCCCGGCTCCAGGGTAGCAGCCTGTCTTCGGTGGCTTGTGGAAAATCACAGATGGCCGCAAGATCGCCGAATGGGATTCGGACTCGCCTTGCTGCTTTCTTCCTTGGTGCTTGCTGCGGATACCCGACCCAATCCCCCGGCGAAGGTGAAGAAGGGCGACACGGAGCCACCCGTCAAGATTGAGCCATTCGAGCAGACCGGGCAGCCTTCCCTCGACTTGCTCTTGAACGAGCCGCCGGCAACACAGCCGATGGCGCCGTCGAGGGGCGCAGCGGCGCTTCCGAGCCCCAAGAAGGGGGACACCAGCGAATTCGATGAGGCAACTAGAAAGGCCGCCGAAGATGGGAACGCCCTGGCACAGACCAGCCTCGGCGGGGCTTACTCCAGGGGCCGCGGCGTACCGCAAGACTACGCAGAGGCGATCCGCTGGTGGAAGAAAGCCGCCGACCAGGGAAATGCGATCGCGCAAGCCTGCCTCGGCGGGGCTTACTACCTCGGAAACGGCGTGCCGCAAGACTACGCGGAGGCGGCCCGCTGGCTCCGGAAGGCCGCCGACCAAGGGAACTCGTTCGGGCAATACCTTCTCGGCGATTCCTACAACACCGGCAAGGGGGTGGCACAGGACTTTGCGGAGGCGGTCCGTTGGTTCCGGAAATCCGCTGACCAAGGGGACGCTGACGCGCAAGCTCTTCTCGGCCAAGCCTATTACACCGGCGAAGGAGCGCAGCAAAGCTACGGCGAGGCCGTCCGCTGGTGGAAAAGGGCTGCAACGAAAGGGTCGGCAAGGGCACAGTGTGGCCTCGGCGTCGCCTACTACCTTGGCCAAGGAGTGCGACAGGACCACGCCGAGGCTGTCCGCTGGTACAGGAAAGCCGCGAACCAGGGCCAGGCCGAGGCGCAACACAATCTCGGGGACGCCTATCACGAGGGCAAAGGCGTGCCTCGGGACGACGCAGAGGCGATCCGCTGGTGGAAGAAAGCCGCCGACCAGGGGACCGCCAGAGCGCAGATGGCCCTCGCCTTTGCCTACCGTCACGGCTGGGGTGTGAAGAAGGACCGAGCAGTATCCGTCGGCTGGTGCGAGAAGGCCGCCATGAGTCAGAACGCGTGGGCGCAAGCCTGCCTCGGGGAAGCCTTTCGGGATGGCGAAGGCGTACCGCAAGATTACGCAAAGGCGGTGGAGTGGTACAGGAAGGCCGCTGACCAAGGCAATGCCGAGGCGGAGAGAGTTCTCGGCAAGCTTTACTACCTCGGAAAGGGTGTGTCACAGGACTACCCGGAGGCCTTCCGTTGGAGCAAGTTGGCCGCCGGGCAGGGAGACGCCTATGCGCAAGCGATGGTCGGCGAGTGCTACTATCGCGGCAACGGTGTGGCGCAGAACCTTGCCGAAGCGGCCCGCTGGTGGCGGAAGGCTGCCGATCATGGAGATTCCTATTCGCAGGCCTTTCTTGGTGAGGCGTACTTCGAGGGCAAAGGAGTGGCGCAGGACTACGCGGAAGCCGCCCGGTGGTGGAAAATGGCCGCTGGTAACGGAAACGTGATGGCTATGGGAATGATCGCTATGGCCTATGACTCCGGTTGGGGTGTTCCACGGAACGCGACCGAGGCCTACTTCTGGGCGAATCTTTCAGCAGCTATCACCGCGGGCAATCCCGATCTGGCCGAGGGCAACCCCGAACTCGCCTCGGCCGTCGCAAAGAGCGATGCGGAGGAACGAAACAAGATTGGCGCCAAGCTCACAAGAAGTCAGCTCTTGGCGGTGCAGAAGCGGTGCCGGCAGTGGCTGGAAGCTTTCGAGAAACGAAAGGCGAAGAAGTAGTGTCGCGTGTGCGAAAGTCGTTAAGGCCGCCGGTATGGTGGCCATACTGTGCCCAAGTGTACCGAAAATCGACCTTTCCACACTGTCATGCGCTACGCCGATGCAACGTAAACCTCTTGTTTTGCAGGGCCTGACAACAGCGAGTAGTCAGGCCCTGTCACGCCGCTCGAGTTACGAAAGCGATGCTCTACCACTGAGCTAGGGCGGCAAGCGGAGCGAGGCTTCCTACCGCGCCCAAAACTAAGCGTCAAGCGGGTCCTCAGTGACCCAGACGCTTGATCGGGTTGCGATCGCCTAGCGGCGGTAGCGCGGAGGCCGGCGCCGTGTAACGTGGCTGCGCCACGGGCGCGGAACGCGGTGGGGCGGCGGCCGTGGCCGCGGAGGCCGCGTGTCTTCTTTCGTGGCTGCGGCTTGTGCGATGGCTGGAATTGGCCCTTTCTCGTCCGCCGGATTCCGACCTGCGCTCGATCGGCGAAAGGGTCGCCGTGAGATCGAACTTGCCGGGAGAGGCGGCCTGGAGCGGCATCTGCACGTCGGTGTAGCCACTGAGGTGAAAGCGATAGTCGATCTGGCGCCCATCGGCGGGTCGGATATCGACAAGGGGCGTGGTTCCGAGCAGGCGGTTGTCGTTGAGGCGAACCACCTCGGCCCCTGGCGGTTCGGAGTTGATGTGGATGGAGGCATGGGACGGCCGCGGTGGAGGCGGCGGGGCCACCTCCGGCACGATCTCGGTGACCGGCCGCTGGGCCGCCGAGGACACGAAGATGCTGGCCACCACCCCCACGGCTACCACCACGATGAGGGGAATGGCCACCCTTTGTACGCGCCGGGTGTCGAGGTAGGCCCGCACCTGGGCAACCAGCCCCTCGGGTTCGCCCGGTCGGGCGATACCGCCCCGGACGGCGGCTTGTCTGGGCAAGTCGCCGTCCGACGCCGCCCGCCTCGGCACGGCGGTATGCATGACCGCGGCTCCGGCAGCCGCGGTCGCCTGGCGAGGAACCGACGTACGCGCCACCGGCGCGTGGGTGGTGGCCACCGGGGGCGGGGTCAGACCAGCGGGGGCCATCATGGTCGCGCCTAGCGCCACTTCGTCGCCCGACATCTCCGCGCTTCCGGCGGCCAGGATGGCGCTGACCTCCTCCATGCTGCGCGGTCGCGCCTCCGGATCCTTTTCCAGACAGCGCAAGATCAGACGATCCAGCCAGGGCGGCGTATCGGGACGGGTGCGACTCGGCGGTGGCGCCGCTTGTTTCAGAATGGCATTGAGCAGGAGGACGAGCTGTTCGGATCGAAAAGGGACCGCGCCGGTCACCATTTCGTACATCACGACACCCATGGCGTAGATGTCGGCCGCGGCCGTGACGTCCTGACACAGCGCCTGCTCGGGCGACATGTAGAACGGCGTGCCCACCACGGCCCCGTCGATGGTCTTGTGCCCGACCTGTCTTTGCTTGTCGCCCAGCAGCTTGGCCACGCCGAAGTCGAAGAGTTTGGCGCGGTATCCGCCTGGCACCTGCGTATCGGAAACCAGGAAGATGTTGTCGGGCTTGAGGTCGCGGTGGATGATGCCGACCCGGTGCGCGGCCGCGAGAGCATCGATCACCTGGCGCGCGGTCGTGGTCGCCTGATCGATCGCCATCGGGCCTGACGCCGAGAGCCGGTCGCGCAGGCTCTGGCCTTCCATCAGCTCCATCACGAAATAGACGATGCCGTCCGACGTGTGGCCGAAATCGGAGATGTCCACGATGTTGGGGTGGCGGATCTCGTTGACCGCCTTGGCTTCCTGGAAGAAGCGCGATACCAGCCCAGGGTCGGTGCCGAGGTCCGGGCGTAGCATCTTCACCGCCACCCGCTTGCCGATCATGGGGTGTTCCGCCAGATAGACCGTCCCCATGCCGCCCTCACCCAGTACACGGACGATCTTGTAGTTTCCGATGCTGCGACCGATCACAAGTGTCTGCCAGTATAGCCTGTCCTGCCTGGCTTTGGGTTGAGAACCTGCACGCTTGGAAGCGGGCGCGATCGGTCGTATCGTGCTCACCTCATCATGACCATGCGAACAAGAACCCCGACTGTCCGTTTTCTATCGGCCGCCCTCGGCCTGTTGCTGGTGCCCCTCGGTGCGTGTGGAACCGCCGCCCCGGCCGCGCCGGGAGCGACCCCGGCCGCGCTCGCGTCGCCCGCCGCGCCCAAGCCCGTCGCCGTGGCCGAATCCGAGCCCCACTTCACGTCGGTGGAAACCGCCCGAGCCGCCCTCGTCGGCAGCCTGGCGACGGTCGCGCCGATTCGGATCGTCGGAGATCTGGACACGCTCTCGCAACGCCTGCGTTTGCCCATGCTGCTCGGGCACGAGTTGTTATCGGCTCTCGGCGGCATGGGGATCGCCGGCGATAGCGCGCAATTTCAGCGGCTTCTGGATCGCGTGGATCCCGAATCGCCCACGGCCGTGGTCTGGGTCCTTCCGCCGAGCGCGCAGGCCAAGGGCTACTGCGCGGCAGTGACCTTCAGGGACAGCGCGGGAGCCAGAGCCACCCTCGATGAAATGGGCACGCCCGGCCAACGATCGGGTGGCATCGAGGAACGTAGGTCCGCGGGCGGGGACAAGATCTGGGGCGGCATCAAGGGACGCACGTTGTTCGTGTCCGGATCGGCGGAGACGCTCCTGTTCGCGGGTGGATTGGCCGAGGCCGAGCAGGTTCCACCGATCAAGGGCCAGATGGCTCTCACCGTCCTGCCCCGGAAGCTCGCCACGGCCAGCGGCCAGACCCCCGACGCCCTCGTGGCTCACGTGGCGTCGCTGGTGGCCGGCACGGCGCAGACCGGGCAGGGCAAGACCACGCCGGCGCTTCAGCGCATGGTCGTCGCGATGGTCGAGGTGGTCACCAAGATGGTCCTCGACTCCACGGCCGTGCACCTCTATTTCGAGGCCGGGCCGAACGACGGGGTGCTCCTCCAGGCCGAGTTCGTCCCGGCCTCGGGCACCGAGCTCGCCACGCGCACGGCGCGCAGGACACCCTACGCCTTCGACACCCGCCTGCCGGTAAAGAGCGATGGGACCGCGGTGTTCGCGATTGGCGACTGGGGCTCGTGGATGGCCATGGCTGGCAAGATGTTCGAGTCGACCGGCAAGGCAGGCCACGCCATGTGGCGGGATACCAACAAGGTGATGAGCATGACGGGCGGGTGGTCCTGCGTGGTCGACCCGTCCGACTCGGGTCTTTCCACGCTGTGCAGTTCCGCGCTCAAGTCCGGCGCCAGGGGCAAGGCCGCTCTCGACGCCGAGGTCGCGATGCTGACCTCCCAGAATGCCTGGGAAGCCGAGCTCGACGGGCGCAAGGCGAGCCCACTCAAGGTCAAGCGCGGGCGCGACATGGTCGAGATCGAGAAGAAGATCGAGAACAAGGAGCCCACGGCTCAGGCGGTGGCCAGGGCCATGGCGGGTGGGGACACCATCAAGTACGCACTTTCGGTCAAAGACGGATGGCTCTTGATGGCCACGGGACGCGATGCGCGGAAACCGCTCTCGGGCTACGGTACCGCGAGATCGATGGCGGCCGCGCCGCTTTTGGCCGCGACCCTGGCCCGGACCAAAGGCGATGAGGCGATGGCTTCGGTCGACGTGGTTTCGCTCGCGCTGCGCGTGCTTGCGGGGACCAAGGATCTGCCGGGCAACCAGATGGCACGCATGGCCGGGGCCATGCCCGGCGTCGCCGAGATGACGGCCCCATTCACCTTCGCGCTGCGTGGCGGTAATTCCCTTCAAGGTGACTTCCGGATTCCACTCGGCAGCCTGGAGAACATCGCGAAGGTCGTGCGAGGCATGGTCGGCCCGGCCAGCGCGCCGTCTTCGCCGTGATGGGCGGTGCTTTCGGGCCATGGCGCGGGAAGAGCGACGGCAACCGCTCTTTTTTCGGCTGGATAGCCAGGTTTTTCAGCTACACTCAATTCCATCCATGCGACGAATCGTTGTAATCCTGACACTCGCACTCTCGTTTCTTGCTCCTCTCGCCATCCCGGTTGCCGAGGCGTCCGAGGCTGGGATAGTCCAGGCTTCATCTCGGGGCAGCGAATGCCGGCGAAAGCACGGACCGAAACATCGGTCCGAAGGCAAGGCCAAGAAGAAGAAGGACAAGGACAGCAAGAAGCCCTACGGCTTCGAGCTGTAGCATAATAGGCGAATCCTTGCCTGATTGCCCGGCTCGCCTTGCTGGCGGGGCCGTGGTGTGCGCCGGGTTTTCCCATGCAATCCTTCTCGCAGCTTGGTCACGCTACGTTGGCGCGCGTTCGCGTGCTGGCCGCCGATGTCGACGACACGATCACGAGGAACGGGAAGATTTGTTCCGGCACGATTGAGGGGTTCGAGGCGCTGGAGAAGGCTGGCGTGATCGTCGCGCTGGTCACCGGCCGCCCCGCGGGATGGGCGCAGGCGTTGGCAGGCTACCTGCCAGGGGTGCGCGTCGCCGTGGCGGAAAACGGATTGGTGGCGTTCGATGACCGTGGCGCGCGTCGCGATCTGGGGCCACGGCGGGGGCCAGAGTTTTTCGCGCAGCTGGCCGAGAACAGCGCGCGGGTTCGCAAGGCCTATGCACTCGAGGTCACACCCGACGATGTCTTCCGGCTGTTCGAGCGTGCCTTCGTGCGGCCGGCGAGCTTCGACGCCCAGGCGCTCGCTGCCAGCCAAAGGCTGGTCGATCCTGGCTTCGAGGTGATGGCGAGCTCGATCCACATCCACGTGCGGCCGTCGGGCTGGGGCAAGGCCGAGGGGTTGCTGGCGGCCTTGCTGCCTATCGCGCCCGAGGCATGCGCAACGGCGAACGAAAGCATTCTCTTCGTCGGCGACAGCAGCAACGACCGATCGCTGTTCGCACGGTTCCGTGGAAGCAGCGTGGGGGTGCGCAACGTGAACCATTTCCTGGGCGAGCTGGGGGAAAACCTCCCGGCCTTCATCACGGAGGCCGAATCCGCCCTTGGATTTGCCGAGGTGGTGCGCGCGCTCTTGGCGGCGCGGTAGATCGACGAGGATGGTCAATCCACGCGGTTGAGGCGCGCGCCGACTTGAAACGCGGCGAGGTTCTGCGCCACGGCGATGGCCAGACGGCGGCGGGCCTCGACGGTGCCCCAGGCGAGGTGCGGGGTCACGATCAGACGACCGGCCCAGGGCGCGGCGGGATCGAGCAGGGGATGGTCGCGTGCTGGCGGCTCGTTCGCCAGCACGTCCAGCCCGACCCCGCCAAGTTTTCCGGCGCGCAGGGCAGCGCGGAGCGCATCTTCATCGACGACCGGCCCGCGGCTGGTGTTGATGAGGATGGCGTTCGGCTTCATCGCCGAGAGGAACGCGCGATCGACCATGCCTTGTGTCGCCGGCGTGAGTGGGCAGTGCAGGGTCACCACATCGCCAAGGGCAAGGGCCTCGGCGAGGGGCATGTGTCCCTCGCTGGACGACCCGGGCACCTGGGCCGCAATCGTCTTCATGGCGAACGCGGTCCCGATGCGCGCGACTGCCTTCCCGATGGCGCCAAGGCCGAGCACGACCAAGGTCTTGCCGGCAAGCTCGTGCAGGGGGCGCTGGAAGAAGCAGAAGTCCGGGCCTTGCGCCCAGCGCCCGGCTTTCACCGCCCGGTCGTGGCCGGCGACATCGAAGGCGAAGTGCAGGATGATGGCGAAGACCAGGTCGGCGACCGATTCCGTCGAGTAGGCGGGCACGTTGGTGACGGCGATGGCGCGGGCGCGCGCGGCTTCGAGGTCGACCACGTTGGTGCCGGTGGAGGTGAGGCCGATGTAGCGCAGGCGGGGCAGCGCCGCGATGACCTCCGCCGATAGCACGACCTTGTTGGTGAGCGCCGCCTCGGCGTCCGCGCAGCGTTCGACGACCAGACCCGGCTCGGTGCGCGGGAAGCTGACGACGTCGCCGAGCGCTCGAAGCTCGGTCCAGGCGTCTTCACCTTGGTCGGCGGCGAAGCTGTCGAGAAGCACGATGCGCATGGGTCCGACTATACCTTCGAGGTCTTGCTGGATGTTCAAGGTGTCACCGGCTTTGCGCCGGCTTGGTTGCGCGAAGCGCGCGCTCGAAAGCGGGGAGGGAGCGTTCGATGGTGTCGAGCGACACGGTGATGGAGAGCCGGAGGTAGCCGGCGCGGCCGAAACCGGTGCCGGGCACGGCAAGGATGCCTTGCTCGAGTAGCTTTCCCACGAAGGTCACGTCGTTGGGAATGGGCGTTTCGAGAAATACGTAGTAGCCGCCCTCGGGCTTGCGCACGTTGTAGCCCGCGCGGGCGAGGCCATCGCACAGCACGTCGCGCTTGTGCTCGTACGCGGTCACGTCGATGCAGGCGTCCGCGGCCTCGGCCATCACGCATTGCCAAAGCGCGGGGGCGTTCACGAAGCCGAGCGTGCGATTGGCGAAGGCGCAGGCGGCTACCATCTCGGCCACGTCGGGCAGGCGGGGAGAAAGGGCGAGAAATCCGATGCGCTCGCCGGCCAGGGCCTGGGCCTTGGACCATGAGTAGCAGATGGCCGCGTGTGCGATGTGAGCCGCCACCTCGGGCTGTCGCTGGCCATCGTAGACCAGTTGCTTGTAGGGTTCGTCGCTGATGACCAGTGGCGGGCTTGGGTGGCGTGCAAGCATCGCCTGCAGATCGCGCAGCACCGCGGCCGGATACACGCGGCCCGAGGGGTTGTTGGGCGTGTTGAGGATGATGGCCCGGGTGTATTTCGTGATGGCGTCGGCGATCTTGTCCACGTCGGGCAGGAAGGTCGCGTCGGTGTCCACCACGATGGTGCGGCCGCCATGGTTGCCGACGTAGAATGGGTATTCCGCGAAGTAGGGCGCGAGCAGGATGACCTCGCTGCCTGGATCGAGAATCGACTTCAGGACGACGTTGCAGGCCGCCGCGGCGCCGGTGGTCATGCACACGTGCTCGGCACGGAACTCGAGGCCGGTCTCGCGGCGGAGTTTGTCGGCCATGGCCGCGCGCACCTCGGGGAATCCAAGATTCGGCATATAGCCGTGGCGGCCGGGCGCGGCCCGGTCTACGGTTCGGCGCAGGGCCTCCAGGGTCGGCGCCGGCGGTTCGACCTCGGGGTTGCCGAGGGTGAAGTCGAAAATGTTGGCTTCGCCGCGCTCCTTCTTCAGGCGCGCCCCTTCCTCGAACATGCGCCGGATCCACGAGGCACGTTCGAGTTGCCGGGCGATGGCGCGTGCGACCGACATCAGCCTTTGAGGAGCACGTCGGCGGGCAGCACGGGCACGCCCTTGGCCCGCAGGACTGCAACGGCCGCGTCGGGATCCGCGAAGCGAAAAATCAACACCGCCTTTCCCTGGTGGCCAAAGGGGAACGCGTACATGTATTCGATGTTGACCGACGTGTCTTCCAGGGCCGTGAGCACCTGGGCCAGTCCACCGGGCTCGTCCGCCACCGCGATGGCCAGCACCTCGGTGCTCTTCACCACGTGGCCGGCTGCTTCGAGAATCTTCGTCGCCCTGCCGGGATCGGAGACGATGAGGCGCAGGATCCCGAAGCGCTGGGTGTCGGCCAGGGACAGTGCCCGGATGTCCACCCCTTGATCGGCCAGCAGGCGGCAAGGCGCCGCGAGGTGGCCAGGCTTGTTTTCCGCAAAGATGGACAGTTGCTGGATCTTCATGATGGCCCTCGCTTGTCGATGACGCGCTTGGCTTTGCCTTCACTGCGCGCGATGGTCTGCGGCTCGACCAGGGTGATCTTGATGCGGATGCCGACCACGCGTTCGATGGTGTCCGCGATCCGCTCCGCCAGCGCTTCCAGCGCTCCCACCCGATCGCTGAACACCTGGGGCGTGACCTCGACCTGCACTTCGATCCGATCGAGGCCTTGCTCGCGCGTGAGGATGATTTGGTAGTGGGGCAGGGTGCCTTCCACCTCCAGCAGCACGGTTTCGATCTGCGACGGGTACACGTTCACGCCGCGTACGATGAGCATGTCGTCGCTGCGCCGGCCAATGCGCCGCATGCGCCGCAAGGTGCGCCCGCATGGGCACGCCTCGGGCAGAAGCGCCGTGATGTCGCGCGTGCGGTAGCGAATCATGGGCATGGCCCATTTGGACAGCGTGGTGAGCACCAGCTCGCCTTCGTCTCCGTCGGGCAGCACCTTGCCGGTCTCGGGGTCGATGATCTCCGGGTAGAAATGGTCCTCGAACACGTGCAGTCCGTCCTGGCATTGGCATTCCACGGCCACGCCCGGCCCGATGATCTCGGACAGGCCGTAGATGTCGAAGGCCCGGATGTTGGTGACTGTTTCGATGCGGCGGCGCATGGACCCGGTCCAGGGCTCGGCGCCGAACACGCCCGCGCGCAGTGGCAGGGCCTTGAAGTCCACGCCAAGCTGGCTTGCGCGATCGATGAGGTGCAGAAAGTAGGTGGGCGTGCAGCAGATCGCGGTCACGCCGAAGTCCTTGAGCACCATGATCTGGCGATCGGTGTTGCCGCCCGAAATGGGAATGACCGTGGCGCCGATGCCCTCGGCACCGTAATGCGCGCCGAGGCCGCCGGTGAAAAGCCCGTAGCCGTAGGCGTTCTGGATGATGTCGCCCTGGTGCAGTCCGCAGGCGGCGAAGCTGCGCACCATGACCTGTGTCCACACGTCGACGTCTTGTCGGGTGTACGCGACCACGATGGGCTTGCCGGTAGTGCCGCTCGACGCGTGCACTCGCACCACGTCCTTGAGCGGGCTCGCGAACAGGCCGAAGGGATAGGTGTCGCGCAGGTCGGCCTTGGTCGTGAAGGGCAACCTGGCCACGTCGTCGAGCGACTGGATGTCCGCGGGCGCGAGCTTGCGATCCCGCAGGCGCTGGCGGAAGAGCTCGACCCGCTCGTAGGCGTGCCCCACGATCGCTTGCAGCCGGTCGAGCTGTAGTTTGCCCAGCAATGCCGCAGGCACGAAGTCGGGCGCGCTGGCGGGATGATAGGTCGGCTTGGGGTCGGGCGCTGTCATGGGTTCTTTCCGATGGCGAAGGCCTGCAGGTTGGCCGCAGGAGGTTTCCTGGAAGTGCGGCCCGGAGTGCCGCGTGCGACAGATTGTCCGCAAGATCGAGTCGGCGCGCAAGGGCCGCCGAGCAGTGCCCCGACCCTTGGTTGGGGGCAAACCGAAGCGAACCCGATCGTTCCTTGGGGCTCAGAATCGACGCCTGAGCTTCGGTCACCTGCAACGTGACGGCCTTGGCGGCGCTGCGCTGCTTGGGCTGGTAGTAAAGGTAGACCTCGGCGCCACCATCGCTGGCGGTGAGTGAGCTCGATGTGTCGCCTCCGCACGCGCCCATCAGGGCGACCCATGCGCACAGCCCGAGATGCATCCACGGTTTCGCAGCTCGTCCTTACCCAGAAAGCTAGGTGAGTGACCTACACCGGCGGCTTCCAGCGATAAGAGGGCGGCTTGGTAGAGGTCCAGAGATTCGCCCCTCACCCCAACCCTAACCCCAACCCTCTCCCCGCTTCGCTGCGCTACGCGGGGCGAGGGGGCGGTTCGGGCGAGTCCAAGAGATCCCTTGCCTGTGCAGAGATCCAGCAGCCAGGTCCCCTCGCCCCGCGTCCGCGCGGGGAGAGGGACAGGGTGAGGGGCCATCGAGATGGACGGCTTCATGGGGCGAAAAAGTGACAGGAATCCGACCTGGCGTACTCTCTGGGCGGGTTTCGAGGAGCTTCTCATGGCTGAGAAGGGCTTCCTGGTAGCGCAAGGAAGATTTGGGTAGGCCGGCCGGCAGCGCCGAGCAAGGCGCGATCACTCCCGATCAGGCAAGCCGCCAGGGCCCAAATGGGCCCCGTAGTGTCCGGAAAATGGTCGCGGCGATTCTCGCATGAATTCGATGGGATATGGAGCGTGGAAAGGCAGGCATGAGGGGGCAGGGTACCTGAGGATGTTGCCCGCCACGCTGCAGTTCCTCATCGTGATGATCGCCTCGGCGATCAACGACAGGCTGTAGCGAAAGCTCGACTACGTGGAGGAGGAGAGACGCATCCTGTGGGAGGAAGTCGAGGCCCTGACCGGAGGCAAGAAGATCTCCTTCACCGCCCAGCAGCGGCGTCGTCTCGCCGAGGCAGGTAAGTTGCTCACGCCTGAGGAACGCCGGAGGCGCTGCCAGCTCGTCAAGCCGGCGACGATTCTGGCGTGGTTTCGCCAATTGGCCGCGAGGAAAATCATGGAGACGTGTTAGCACGCGTTCGCGTCCCTCGCCTGCTGGCGAAAGGGCACTAGAACTGCTTGAAGAAGGCCGCGACGGCGGTGTTTCCGAAGGGGGGCCGATTGTGGTCGCCGTCCCACTCGCACCAGGTCACGGGATAGCCAGCGTCGCATCCCTGGTAGGCCACGCAGGGACTCGGATCGACAGGCGTGGTCTGCGACCCGCAATGGTTCTGCTGGAGGATCTTGTCGCGAGCCTGTCGGCCGAGCGAGATGTCGACCAGCGAATCGTGCGTGCCGTGTGAGCCCCACATCGCGATCGGTTTGCCGCTCAAATTGCAGCCGCTGAGGAGCGCCCCCGACATGGGTGCGATGGCTCGAAAGGTCCCGCCTAGCTCGCAGCCTATGGCGTAGGAGAACATGGCGCCGTAGCTGAAGCCGACGGCGAAGGCGCGCTGGGTATCCACGCAATAGTCCTTTTGGGCCGCACCGAGCAAGTCCTTCATGAATTGGATGTCTTCACCATCGACGTTGGCCCAGCCGGTTACTTCTTGGCCGTTGGCGCCTCCCCCGGTCTCCGCGTGCTTTAGCCCCTGCGGCGCAATGTAGATCGCGTCGGGCATATTGGTCGGGATGTCTTTGAACCAGCTCAGCGCCATCTCGGCCGTCGCGATCATGCCGTGGAGCATGATGACCACGGGGTACGGCTTCGAAGCGCTGTAGCTCGTCGGCAGAATCAAGTAGTACTCTCGGGTCTTGTTGTTGCTCGTCAGGGTGCATTTCGTGCCACCGGACTTGCTACAGGGCGATGTGGTCCTCCCGGCACCGCAACCTGGGGATGCCCCGCCAGCGCCTCCGGTGGCGGGCAGGCCGTCCGCCGCCGCGTCGACAGCTCCTCCCGTGCCCGACCCCGCGTCCATACCCGTGTTGCCGCCCGTGCCGCGCACATCGCGTCCAGCATCCATGCTCGTCCCGCCGCCGGCGCCAGCCCTGCCTCCCGTGCCTTGCGCGCCGGCGCCACCCTCGGAAGTCACGCCACCTGCGCCAACGCGGCCGCCGGTACCTGTGCCGCCACCGGTTGCACTCGTGCTCGTCTGCCCACCCGACCCGATCACGCCACCGCTGCCCGGGATCCCTCCCGTGCCGGATGTGCCTCCCGACCCTTCACTTGGTCCACCGCCGCTGCCTTTGGGATGGCCCGGGCTGGACGAACAGGCGCCGGCCAAGACAGAAAGCACCGCAATTGCTATCTTCAACTCACGATTCGACATCATGGACGCCTCCCTAGTTGGCGATGATCGTAGGCGCGGATCCGGGGCTGCAACTCAGTGCAGGTAGCCCTTGATCGCGTCGTACCAAATCCCCGCCATCCAGTCGTATCCTTGCTGGTTGGGATGCACGCCATCGCTGCTCAGGCCGGCGCTGGGGAAGTCTTTGAACATGTCAACAAGAACCACGTGCTTGCCGGCGTCTATCCGCTTCTGGACGACGGCGGGGATCGCGTTGTCGAAAGTCTCGCCGACAGTGCCGTACGATCCCTGCTTGATGGGGATGATGGTGGTGACCACGAGCAGGACATTGGGACCGTCTTCGACGATGTGGTCAATCAAGGTCCCCAGTCGGTCGGTCATCCCCGTAGGACTGCGGGAGGTGTCATTGGTTCCGGCGTGTAGCAGGACGATGTTGGGCGCCTGGTCGACCATCATCTTCTTGCCGCTGTAGTTGGCGTCCGTCGCCTTCCCGGTCACGATGTCGTCGATCTGCTGGATCGTCCATCCGCTGTGACCCTCGTTGTTCTTGGGGAACGTGACTCCCGAAACCGTCGCCGGGCCATTCGAGAGCTTGCCGACGTACGTGACGTTCTTCTTGTCCGTGATGGTGTTGGCGAAGAGCTTGACCCGGTAACCGCCGTCGTAATTGACGCCCCAAGTGATGGAGTCGCCGAGGGGCAGTATCTTGCACGCCCCACTCGCTGGACATGGATCGAAGGTCCCGCTCCCGCCGCCCGTGCCGGCCTCCGGGCCAGCGAGATCCTTGTTCCCCCCGTCCGGTCCGCCGGTTCCCCCATTGCCAGTGATACCGCCGGTGCCGCTCCGGCCGCCCGAGGCCATCCCGCCGTTTGCCGTCGTGCCGCCCGCACCGGTGGCGCCGCCGCTGCCCGAGGTCCCTCCCGTGCCGGTCGAGCCCCCTTTGCCGGAGGTGCCACCCGTGATCGTAACGCCGCCTGCACCGGTGGCTCCGCCCGTGGCCACCCGACCGCCAGTACCGTTCCCACCCGAGCCGGTCGTGCCTCCTTGGCCGATGGCGCCTCCGCTGGCCGTCGTCCCTCCTGCACTGGAGGTGCCTCCCGACCCCGGACTCGAGGCGCCCCCGGTTCCCGTCGGACCTCCTCCGTGGGGCGAACAGGCGCTGCCCAGTAGCACCAGCGCCGGGATTACGATTTTCAGATGATGGTTCACTAGCACAGGCGTCTCCCTTCCCTCGACAGGCGGTTAGTGAAAGCTCGAGAAGAACGCCCAGATGGCCGAGCCGCCGTCGAAGCAAGTGCCGCCAGCGTCACGGTCACAGCCAAAGGTCAGGCTGGGCCAGGAATGGCCCTCGTCGTGTACGCACCAGACCACGGGCAGATCGGTCTGGCAGCCTTGGTACTCGACGCAGGCGGGCTCGGGAGCCCAGGGCTTGGTCTCGGTAGAGCATCCGTTCTGCTTGATCCAGAAGTCCCGGGATGCCTCGCCCGAGGAGAACGGCACCGTCGGGTCGTTCTCGCCGTGTGCGATCCAGGCGCCGACCTTGCCGGTGCAGGTCGCACGTCCGCCGCCCGGAGGAGTTCCGGAGGCCGGCGCAATCGCCCTCAGCACATCGCCATAGGAGCACCCCAGAATGTTCGTCATCATCGCCCCCATGCTGTGGCCCGTGGCGAAGATTCGATTCGAGTCGATGCAATAGCTCGAAATGATGTACGTCAGCAGGTTCTCGAAGAACTGGAAATCGGCGCTTCCCGTCGAGAGATCCCATCCCGTCATGCCGCCGTCGTTCATCGGCAATCCGTCGGGGTAGACGAAGATGGCCGCGCCATTGGATTTCGATTCGAGATTGAAGAGCGAGCGCGCCAGGCTGCCGCTGATGTTCGCTCCGTGCCACGCAAAGACCAGCGCCAGGGGAGTGGTGCCCGTGTAGCCGGTCGGAACCGAGAGCACATAGGTACGCGCGCGCCCCGCGACGGTGATGGTCTGGCCGGTTTTCGCCCCGGTAACCGCCGCGGGCATTCCGCACCCCGACGACGCTCCACCGTCAATTGGGCTACCGGCCTGTCCGCCGGTCGACACTTGCCCACCCGACGCCACGCCGCCCGTAGCCATCCCGCCCGTAGCCCTGCCGCCGGTGGCTGCGCCGCCTGAGGCTGTGCTGCTCGTGGCCCCGCCGCCTGCCGCACTGGTGTTCCCGCCCAAGGCCAGGCCCCCCGTGCCGCTGCCCGATGTCACGCCGCCGGAATTGCTCCCGCCCGTGCTGGTGGTGCCCCCGGAGGCGCGGCCGCCCGAGCCACCAGACCCGCCGCGAGCCATGGTGGTGCCGCCGGTATCGCCGGTTCTGCCGCCCGTGCCCGCGCCGCCGGTGCCCTGGGCTCCGGCTGAACCGCCGCCTCTGCCAGTCACGGCGCCCCCGGTTCCTTGGGCTCCGCCCGAACCGCCGCCGCTTTTACCGGAACAGGCCGCCAGAAGCAGAGCGGCGACCGTCAGAGTTGCGCGCAAGTTACTGGGGGACTTGTTGTTCATGCTCTCTCCTCATGGGAAGACGGATTTCGGAGATCCAGCCATAGGAGTTCCGCTTGTGCTCCAAAGTGGTTCAAAGGGAAACGAGGTATGTTCCCAACTGGCCCCGGCCGCTATCGCGCCGAGTGCCGGGCATGATGGCGCGGTCGCCTGGGCTGACCCGAATTTCACCGCTGGCGGAACTCAATGCTGGGCTGTTGTCTCGTTAGCCAACCGTCTGCCGCGCGCCGCTAAGCCCTGACCCACATTGGCCTCATTCTGGAACTGAAAACGTGATGGGATGCCTTATGCTCGTGCCTACGGTTCCCACGCGCGGCATTGAGAGGGACGCCATCCAATCGAAGCCTCGAACTGTTCCGCCCTTTGCTCGGGCCTTGCGGCTCGTGCCGGAAAGCAATGACGGCGCGGCGGCAAGCGACGCCGACCTGGCGTGCTCGCTGCGTGCGGATCGCGCCGGAGCTCCGGCCATCCTGTGGAATCGCTATTCGCCAGCCGTGCGCCGCCTGCTGGAAAGGGCCTTGGGGCCGGGCGTGGAGATCGAGGACCTTATTCAGGAGGTCTTTCTGCGGGTCTTCGTTCGGATTCGTTCCCTGCGCGATCCTTCCGCGCTGCGGGCCTTCGTGTTCTCGGTCGCCGCCAACGTGCTCAAGTGGGAGGTGCGTCGCCGCTGGGTCCGCCGTAAGGTGCGCTTGTCCAAGACGGGCGTGCTTCCGGACGTTCGCTGCACGACCGACGACGTCGAGGCTCGGCAAGCCCTGCGGCGTTGCTACCGGGTCTTCGAGACCCTGACGGCCAATGAGCGGGCCGCGTTCATCCTGCGCTACATGGAAGAGATGACCGTCGAGGAGGTCGCGTTGGCGCTGTCCGTCTCGGCCAGCACGGCGAAGCGTCTGGTGAACCGCGCCGCCGCGAAAGTGGCCGAGCAGGTGATGCGCGACAGGGACCTGCGGTCCTTTTTCGCCGATTCGGCGAAGGGAGGATCCCATGGGTCCTAGGCCCTCCGATGAGGCTGGCTTTGACCCGTTGGCCAGAAGGGTGGCTGAATTCGTCACCAGTCAGGTAGGCAGTGGCGAGGAAGGGCGCTCACCCGCCGAGCCTGGCGCCGACCGATTCGAGCGGCGATTGGCAGAACATCGCCAGATGCGACGCAGTCGAACGTGGTTCGTGGTCGGGGTGGCGTGTGCCGCAACCATCTTCGCCGCCGCGCTGGCCGGGCCGAGGTTCGTCGAGCACCTGCGGGGCGAGGCTCTCAGCTACACGGTTGACGGCGCTATACCGTCGCCCGGAGGATTGGTTCCGGTTTCGGAATCGGCGGAATCGCTTCTGACCTTCTCCGATGGGTCGCGGGTACGGATGGCGGCCCGCACGCGTGGCCGCGTGGTGGAGGTGAACCGCCGCGGCGCCCGGTTCGCGTTGCAAGCGGGAAGGCTCTCGGTGGAGGTCGTTCATCGTCCGAGCACTCAATGGCTCTTCGAAGCCGGTCCCTTCCTGGTCACGGTGCATGGAACCTCCTTCACTGTCGCCTGGAACCCTGCCGAGGCGCTGTTCGAGATGCGCCTCGAAAGCGGCGCCGTCTCCGTGACCGGGCCGCTCGCGGGGCGCGATGTGCCTCTCCGTACCGGGCAGACGCTGCGGGTGAGCCTGCGCGACGAGACCAGTGCCATCGGACGGGTAGGGGCCGCAAACGTCGGTGGTTCGCCTGGGACGGAGCCGCCGGCCGAAACCGAGGCGAGCCCGCCAGCGGCAGCTGTCCCATCGTCGCCGGTTGGCCCGCAGGCGCGACCGTCTTCGCCCCGCTGGACCCACCGAGATTGGGCGGTGGTCGTCGCAGAGGGGAAGGCGAACGTGGTGCTCGCCGAGGCGGAGAAGCGGGGTCTGCCCGCGGTCTTGGAGCAGGCCGCTAGCGACGATCTGTGGGCGCTGGCGAACGCCGCCCGGTATGCGGGACGCTATTCGTTGGCCCGGCTGGCGCTGGTGGCGCAGCGGCGGCGCTTTCCTTCCTCGGAACAGGCGCGCGAGGCGGCCTTTCTGCTGGGGCGGTTGGCTGACGGAGCCTCGGCAGGACCGGACGAGGCGCTCGGCTGGTACGATCGCTACTTGGCTGAGACGCCCGATGGTACGCGCACCTCCGATGCGCTAGGACGGAAGATGACGGTTCTCGAGCGTTGCAAGCGACGCGATGAGGCGTTGGTCGTCGCTCGCGACTACTTGCAAAGATTCCCGCGAGGAACCTACGCCAACGCGGCGCGAGCCATGCTTCGGGCGCAGCGGTAATCGGACGATGAAGCTCACCTCAATGGGTGCCCGCCATCGCATCGGCGGACCTGCATTGATTGCCGTCGCCTGGTGGTATTCCGTCCCGGCGATCGCCGAGCCCGCGGGGACGACGGAGCTCGTGATCCTGCTGCAACCAACCATCGCGTCGCTAGGCACCCGCCGTAGTCTGGCCCGCATCAAGGACGAGCTCTCGGCGGACAGATTCACGGTCGTGCTGGCCGACTCGAATGTGGCTGGCGATCCGGTACCCACGATGGAGCGCGCCGCCGGAGATCCGGGAGCGATAGCGGTCATTGCCCTGCTCGGCGATCCCGAATCGGGTCAGACCGAGCTGTGCGTGGTCGAGCGAGCGGCGGGTCGGACCGCCGTTCGTCGAGCCTTGGTGGTCGTCGACGATCCGGGGCACATGCCCGACCTCCTGTCGATTCGCGCGCTCGAGCTCTTGCGCGCCACGGCCCTGGAGCTGTCCGTCGAGGCGGATCGGCGCCCGCGCTCGGTACCGCCACCGGACCTTCGGCGGGAGGGGCCGCCTTCATCACCCGCAGTGCGAGCGCCGCCTTCCGCCGAGACCGACCTCGGCGCCATCGAGACCGGCGTCGTCATGTTTCACAGCCTCTCCGGCCCACCGCCCGCGATAGCTCCCATCGGGCGCTATCGTTTGCGGTTGGCCGGTTGGCTGCACGCCCGGATCAGCATCACTGGCCTCGGGACCCATCCTCGGATCGAGACCGACTACGGTTCCGCCACGGTTTCCCAGAGCATCGGGACCATCGAGGCGGTCGCGATCTGGAGGCGCGCGAAACGCGTGCGTCCCAGTGTCTTCCTGGGAGCCGGCGTCCTGCACGTCAGCGTGACCGGTACTGGCAACTCGCCCTACGAAGGCCGCGAGCCCGATCGATGGTCGGTTGCATTCGCCGGAGGCGTGGGCGTCGCGTTCGCCCTTCGTTCACAAGTGGCGCTGACCACCGAGCTTGCCGCGCTCATGGCGACACCGCATCCCACGGTGCGCTTCGTGGACACCAAGGCGGCGACCATCGGTTTCCCGTCTTTGCTGCTGAGCTTGGCATTGCAGGTGACGCTGTGAGAAGGCTTGGCCTGGTAGCGATGCTGCTGCTCTCGTCGCACCTGTCGGGGTGTGGTGCCGCGCCGATGGACGCGGTCGTCCTTCCGCCGCGCGATCTGACGGACGCGCTCATTGCCCATTGGACCTTCGACCAGGGCGCGGGAACCATCGCCACCGACGACTCGGGAAACGGTCATGACGGTCAGATCACGACGGCGACCTGGATTCCCGACGGAAGATTCGGCGAGGCCTTGCGCCTTGGGGCGGGGGACGCGGTGGCAATGCCCAGCTTCCCCGCGGCCCTGCCGAGCTGGAGCGTCTCCGCCTGGATTCGGCTGTCGCCCGAGCAGATGGCCGCGAATACCGAGCTGTGGGCGACGATAATGAGTACCGAGATCCTCGCCACCGGTGGATGGGAAATGAACGTCGACAGCCATCCCCCAAAGCCTCGGTTCGTCTTTTCCTACTGGTCCCCGTCTCTCATGGGCTACGTCGTGACCGGATGTGAGTGCGTGGATACCGGCGCCTGGATCCATCTCGCGGCGGTCGTCGACGCTGCGGCCAATCACGTGACCCTGTATCGCGACGGCAAGGTCGTGGATGAACGGACCAAACCCTCCGATATCACCCCGGGCGACCCGACCCTGTATGCGGGGCGCTGGGGCGCCGGCGGACGAATCCTGAACGGTGATCTCGACGACATTGCTATTTGGGGGCGGGCGTTGGCCGCCGTCGAGATCGCCGCGCTGACCACCCAGCCGCCTGGACGCATCACCCGAGGCCCTTGAGGCGCGCACGCGCTCCTCGCGCTCCGCCGCCGGCGTGGAGCCGTCGAGGGTCAGGGTGCGCAGCCCGGCCTGGGTCAAAAGCGGCCGCGCCAGATCGAGAAAACTGGTGAACTGGCTGAAGACCAGGGCGCGATGGCGTAGTGTCCGGAAAATGGTCGCGGCGATTCTCGCATGAATTCGATGGGATATGGAGCTTGGAAAGGCAGGCATGAGGGGGCAGGGTACCTGAGGATGTTGCCCGCCACGCTGCAGTTCCTCATCGTGATGATCGCCTCGGCGATCAACGACAGGCTGTAGCGAAAGCTCGACTACGTGGAGGAGGAGAGACGCATCCTGTGGGAGGAAGTCGAGGCCCTGACCGGAGGCAAGAAGATCTCCTTCACCGCCCAGCAGCGGCGTCGTCTCGCCGAGGCAGGTAAGTTGCTCACGCCTGAGGAACGCCGGAGGTGCTGCCAGCTCGTCAAGCCGGCGACGATTCTGGCGTGGTTTCGCCAATTGGCCGCGAGGAAATACGACAGCTCTGAGGCCAGACGGGGCCGGCCTCCCAAGCCCAAGGATGTCCGCAAACTCGTCGTCGAGATGGCCACGGCCAACCCTGGCTGGGGGTACACCAAGATCAGGGATGCGATGCGGCCCGGTCTTGCGATCGAGATCGGGCGTACCACGGTGGCGGAGATCTTGGCCGCGGCCGGCATCGAGCCAGCGCCGGAGCGGGAGAAGAAGCGAACCTGGAAGAAGTTCATCAAGGCGCACTGGGACTCGCTCGATGGGTGCGACTTCTTCGCCGTCGAGGCTCTGGGACTCGGAGGAACGGTTCGCTACCTTGTCTTCTTCGTCATCGCGCTGAAGACGCGCGCCGTGGAGATCGCGGGGATACGCGTGGACCCCGACGGGGAATGGATGAAGCAGATGGCGCGCAACCTGACCGACCCGGTGGGCGGCTTTCTCCGAAGCGCGAAGTACCTGATCCACGACCGAGACCCGCTGTTCACGGCAGCGTTCGAGGCCATCCTGAAGGAGCGAGGGGTGAAGTGCGCGAAGATTCCAGCGCAGAGCCCCAACTGCAACCCCCATGCGGAACGGTTTGTCAGAGCCATCAAATCCGAGTGTCTGAACCAGTTCGTCTTCTTCGGGGAACGGCACCTGCGCTACGTGGTCAAGGAATTCATTGCGCACTACCATACCGAACGCTTTCATCAGGGGCTCGGTGGCCAGTTGATCCAGCGGTCGGTCGGCCCGGCGAACGAGAATGGGGCGCATGGCAAGATCGTTTGCCGGTCGCGCCTCGGTGGAATGCTGAACTTCTACGTCCGCGAGGCCGCCTGAGCCGTGGCGACGAATTCCCGGACACTACGGGTTGTGAAACAGCTTCTAGGGTTCACCCCGAAGGAGTGCCTTGAACCCAGCCTTCTCGAAATGCTCGTCCTTGGTGATCGCCTCGCGCAGGCGGCGGGTCTTCATGGCCTGAAAACTTACGCAATCTGTGAATGACCATCCCTGATCGATGTGCTTGACCATGAAGGCCGCAGCCTGTGCGAAAGTGTCTGGACTCGTCCAGACGACGGCGCACGCCTTTGATCGCAAGGTGGACTGAAGGAAAGCATCCACGAGATGCCCGAAGCCGCGAGCGACGAGCAACGTCGCCGTTTCGTCGAGCACGTAGTCTGTCGTCACGAACGTCGCACGGCGGCGCTCCCCTTGCTGCAGAATCCGCGCAGCTCGTTCGTGCATCTCGTCTCGCTCGACGAGCAAAGCGTAGAAGCCACTCGTGTCAACGAACATTTCAGAGGTCATACACGATGTCGTCAATCTGGCGGTTCGTCAGAGAGGTGCCTCGGCGTTTCGAAAGTTCGGCCAGCCGGTAGAAGGGATCGTCTACATCCACCTTCGGGGGCCGGATCGGTTCGAGTCGAAGCGCAGGACGTCCGCGATACGTGAGCACGAGGGCTTCGCCAGAGCGCACCTGTCCCACGATCTGCTTTGCGTGGGCTCGCAGATCGAGCATGGACACTGTCTTCGCAGTCGGCATGAGATGCAGTTTAAGTTAAAGTTGATCTTGAGTCAAGACGCAGCTGCGCGGGGTTGTCCCGGTGGGGTCTTCGCAAGGAGTTTTGGCGAGCGAGGCTACACTTGTCCACCGTCGGACAAACGACGGCCCTGGGAGGCATCGGGGACCACGTCGGGGCTCAGGTGTCGAAGCAGAACTCTTCCTGTCGTGACGGGGTCAGACGGGACACGGATAGGTGGTACGCGCCTCGACGATCGTGGGTACCGCGGCCCCAAGATGCGCCAAGTGCTTGGAAGCTCGAGCGAAGAGCGCCTCCGGTGGCACGCTTGTGGGGGCCTTCAAATCAGGTACCCATGTGATAAGTTTCTCCGTCGAAAGGTCGCTTTAGGCGTGACGATGAATCTGCGGATACCAGGGAGGCTTCGACCGCGCGACATCGTCACGGTGGCCCTGCTCGCGAGCATTGCCCTGCCCGAGATCCAGGCTTCGGCCCAGACCACGCCATGGGGCGTCCGAGACGATTCAGACCTCGAAACGGCAACGCAGCTCTACAAGACCAGTCGGTACGAGGAGGCGGCCAAGTTGCTTGCCGAGCTGGCCCGGAAGCATCCCGAAATGGCGGGCCTGCAGCGCAAGCTGGGGGTCTGCTACTACTACATGCGCCGGCCCGATGAGGCGTTGAGCCACTTGCGCCAGTACCTGGTCTTGCAGCAGGGGCACATCACCGTGGAAGATCGGGAGGACGTGCAACGCTGGATCGACGAGATGGAGGCCCTGCGCGCACAACCCCAGGCCGCGCCGAAGACGATGCCGACGTCCGATGCCATGGAGCCCCTCCCTCGCACACAGAACGCTCTGCCGCAGTTCCGGCGGGGATTTCTTCTCTTGCCGTATGTGGGGCTGCAGTTCCCGGTCCACGCCATCGGCTGGATCGCCTCTGGGGTCCGGTTTGGCACGCTCCTCGGTGGTCACCTCTCCAAGAACCTCTCGCTCGCGGGCGAGCCGGCCATCTCGCTCTGGAGCTTTTCGTTCTGCCAAGATCAGACCTATTGCATCGACGTCCACCGTGCCGTCCAACTCGACGCCAGCGCGGCTCTGCTCCGCCACGTCGCCTGGCCTCGAACCGAGCTGGTGTTCGGTCCGAAGGCGGGCTGGGCTGTGGTTCTGCGGCACAACCCGCGAGAGATCACCTACCCCTATGTCAACGGTCCGCAGCTCGGCGCCCGGATGGGCCTGTTTCTGGTCGTGACCCATTTTCTTGCCGTGGGTGTCGTCGTCGATCTCTCGTACATTCGCGCCTACTCCAAGTCCAAGAACAGGTGCTTCTCGGCAGAGCCCGACTGCAACGACGCCGTGAACACCGTCCTCGGTTCACTGACATTAGCGGTGCTGCTCTGATTCTGCGGCGAGGCTCAGCCGCGCGCCTTGGTCCGCGACCGCGAGAGCATCGAGCGCATCCTCCGCCACCGGGGCCTGTGGACCGAGCCCCTCTGCCTCGCCGACGCCCGCCCGCCGCCCTACTTCCGGTCCGTAACCCGCCTCAAGCCGACCCGCCAGATCGAGCTGTTCGAGTAGGCCGCTCGCCACGCCGCAGGGCCGCCGCAGAGTCGGCGTCTGCCTATCGAGGACTCATTGTGGGACCGCTTACAGGTCCAGGCTCGCGGGTTCGTCCTCGCCTTCCCGTCCAGGCTTGGCCATCGCCTTCGCTTCAGCCCTCCCTTTCCCACGCACCAGACCCGCCCATTTCGCTTACGCCCAGGCGGTCCTCGTCGCCACCTTGCCGGTTTGTCGTCCTTGCGAGCCTCGGAAACCAATCGTACCATCGATACCAATCGACAAAATGTGGCCGAGGAAGGGCGATACTCTCTTCCAGCCGGGAGGCTATCAGCATCTCGCCGCTTGTATCGTAACGGACTTCTCCCTTGCGGCGACCGGATACCAAGATGCCGCCAGTCTACTCATCGCATCGCTGAACGCGGCCGAGCGCAACGATGCGCTCGTCTTTCCGATCATCTTCTGTTACCGCCAATACCTCGAGTTGAAGTTGAAGGTTCTGGCCGGGCACTTGCGGGCTTTCGCGGAACTCAGCTGGCGCGCCCTGATCCGGTGGGCCGCCTAGCAAGCCGCTGAAGCGGACGGTCGGCCGCAGACGCCCGCTCGCCGCTTAACGGCAAATCGTTCGACGGACAGCCCGTGAGAGCGCACGACGAATCAATCGGAGTAATCGGAACCATCGCGCCGAATGTCCTGTTGCTGAACATCCGACTGTTTGCACGCGAACATGACCGCGAAGTTCCCCGCTGGAGCCTATACAATCGATCGTCAGCTACGGCCTTCGCCGTTTGCCCCGGCAAACCGGGGCATGCACAAAAGGGGAGCACGATGCGATCCGAAGCGTTCGGCCTGAAGTTTGAAAACGTACCGGTCATAAACCTGCGCCTCGACTTTGAGAACGTCCGGACGTACGCGAATGACTTGATGGTGGCTGAGAAGACCGAGCAGAACTCCAAGCAGACCCACTGGTGCAATAACAGGTTTGAGATTGAAAATGAACTGAACTGGTTGATGCGGATGTCCATAATCAACATCGAATGCTACGTTCAGTACGCTGTTTGGGAGACGTTGCATCGCAAAGGCCTGTGGACGCCTGAAATCGGACAGAAGCTCCGGAAGCCGTTTTCTCTCGGCCGCGGAACATGCAAGGTTTACTATCATTCACTACCAGGCCTGATATCTCCGGAAGTAAGCCTGAGGCGGTGCAACCAGGACCTGTGGCAGCGAACGAGCCGCTTGTATGACGAGGTAAGAAATCCATTGTTCCACGGGAAGCAGGCGGTGGAGATCCAGCCAGCGGGATTTTCAGCTGTCATTGGGAACATAGGTGAGATGTATCAGTGGATTGACACTTGGTGCCGTCGAGAATGGGTGTTTAGAGCGCCAGAATCCCCCAGCGGAAAGCTGTGATGCGCGTGAGCAACCGGGGAAGATGGGTAACACCCAAGCTCATCCAAGGCGCGTGCGGCTGCGCGGTATGGCGGGTAGGGCGGGCTTTCGGCCCGTGGGCCGACCAGTCACGGCATGGAGTGTGGTGCGGAAGACACACCCTCGCTGACTCCCCCCGGAAACCGAGGGGTTCTTCGTGCAGTAGCGTTGGCCTCGCTCTTGCTCGGCGTGGAGGCATGGGTTTCCGTCTCATGGCCACGTTGGTCTTGCTCATGGCTGCGGGCTGCGTGGGGCCGAACCAGTATGTGCAGAGCGGGCACCACGGTGGTTACGGTCACCATCGCCATCATGGCGGCGGACACGGTTTCCTCGCGCTTCTCGATGGTGTTGCCACCTTGGCCAGCGTCGCGGCGGATTCTCTCGTACATCGCGGAGGCTTCCAGTCCCGCGCCACGCACGACGGTGGTCGTCGCATCGCCTCCGCCTCCGCCTCCCCAGCCTGTGCGGCCGCTGCCGCCGTGGTTCCAAGGTAGGGTGGTACTGCCCCAGTCGTCTCGCGTGACGATGCCGGAGCTGCGGATCGGACTGAAAGCAACGTCCGACGGGGCGGCATCTTACCTGGCCATCCTCGACGGCGACGAACTGGGACGTTTTTCCTTCGCGTCCCCGCCCGCGGGCAGCTACACCCTGGTGGTCCTGGATTCCGACTACGAAGGCGAGCTGAGCTTCGCTATCGACGGGAAGACGACCTTCCCCCTGGTCCTCCCCATCGCCTCAGTGCCCAGGCCGTGATGCAGCCGCCAGCACCGCTCCGATCAGAATCCGCCGGCCTTCTTTGCCACCACGATCAGGCCGGCCGTGGGGTCGTTCACCACGACCTTGCCGAAAATCGTCAGGTCGGCGGGGTCTCCGGTGTAGGCCTTGGTGAGGTTGTAGAACATCGAAAACCAGTTGTCGTCCGCCATCGAGTTCGCGAGGTTGTTATCATCGGCCGCCCAGGCGAGCGTTCCTATTCCGCGCGCGAGGGCGCTGGCCATCAGGTCCGCGGGCGCCAAGTTGGTCGGCGACGGCCCGATGTTGCGACCTGGCCCGAACTCGCCAACCAGAAACGCAAGGCCCGTTGCCTTGAGTCGATCCAAATTGGTGTTCAGTGTCGTGACGTCGGGAGTTTCGCCGTACACGTGAAGCGAGAAGACGATGTTGTGCAGCGGATCGGCTGCCAGCACAGCCGCACCATACTTCGCGATATCGTCGACATCCTGCCCGCATCCGCCGCTGTCAATCATCAAAAGGCCGCCATAACCGGCCGCCCGCATGCGCCCGACGGCGGTGATGTACTCGTCGCGCCAGACAGTCGAGTTCGAGGGACCAGCCTCGTTCGCGATGTTGATCATGGAGGCACGTTCGTATTTCTTCCACGCGGCGGCCTCGGCCACCCAGGCATCCACCTCGGAGGCGAGCGTGGCTGCGAAGGTATTGTCCCCCACGCACGTCGCGTCCCAGCGCCCAGGGATCACAACGATGTGCGCGGCGTAGAAACGATCGAAAAGGCTTGTCGTGGTCGCGTTGGGCAGGCGGAAATACAGGTTCACGCGCACGGCGTTGGTTCCGGTGAGCTCGATCCCGGTGTTTGACTGATCGACATGGACCTTGTTCACGCCCCAGGGCAGGAACGGCGCACCGGTTGCGTCGAAGATCTGTCCGTTGGCGACGAACATCGTGCTCTCCGACGTGGCATCGACAGGCGGGGTGTCGTCGGCCGGACCGTCGATTACGACGTCAGCGCGGACATCCGCGCGGGCATCCGCCACGTTGCCAGGACCGTCGTGCATCACATCAGGAGAAACGTCCACCCCGGCATCTATGGTCGTGCCGCCCGTCGCAGTGGTCGCCCCCCCAGTCGCACTGTTCGTCCCGCCAGTCGCGGTGGTTCGCCCACCCGTGGCGGTCGTCGTTCCGCCCATCGCGCTGGTCGTGCCGCCGGTCGCGCTGGTCGTGCCGCCGCTTCCCGGGGTGATCGTCGTGCCGCCCGATCCCGCCGTCGTCGTGCCACCAGTCGAAGAAGTGGTGCTCGTGGTTGTTCCGCCTGTTGCGGTTGTTCCCGGACTGGTGCTGCCGCCCGTTTCCACGGTCCCGGCGGTCGTGTTGCCGCCGGTGCCCGCCGACCCATCGGCCGCCGTGCCGCCCCCCGAATCACCGCAGGCGACAATCAGGAATCCCACAGCTAAGGTGGCCAGAACGCTCCCTCTGCTGCCAGAGACCCTTGGTTCGACGTGTCTTGTGTACATCGGCTCCTCCACGGGCTTCGGTAGATGGGTTCCCGTTTCAGGGTACACCAAGCGGCGGCCCAATTGTGACGCTCGATGCCGGCCCTGGGTGGGCACCCGCGATCCCCGCCATACGGTCCGCGTTCCCACGGCCGGCCGCCTCGGGCATGTCCGCAAAGGCGTGTCTCGACCACAAGGCGCGGTCTATCCCAGCGGCCTCTCGCCGAGGTCACCTTGCTCAGTTCGCCCAGTCATCGCCGCCGCCTTCCGCTGCCCGGTGACGAGAGCACCTGGACGGGGCGGCGAGGGGGAGGAATGGTGTTGCACTTGTGATGGCGCGCAGGATGCCGGCCTTGGCGGCACCTTCCGGCAGCCGATCGCCAGCGAGGGTGAAGCCGGAAGCTCGGAGCAGCGCCAGGAGAACTCGGACAACGGCTGCAAGGATGCCCACTCGGCGATCAAGCTTCGCGATGGTGTCGACCAACTGCTGGCGGTCCTGGTCAAACGGTTCGATGGTGACAACCGGGCGCTGCCCACGTCGTCGCCAGGTGGAAACAGTCGAGCGCGGGATCCTGATGTGCTTGGGCAGGCATCTGGTGCCGGACCTGACGACCTGGGTGCGAAAACGGTGGTCATATATGCAGCGTGTCCATGGCGTGGCCGTGGGGGTGTCCACCATCGCCAAAGCTTCACCCGTCATGGCTCACCAGGCCAGCCAAAACATCAATGATATTAGGCGTGCCGCTATTGCGTACACGTTTGTGCGATAGGTCTGCGCACACAGCTGGCATCAAGCCGCCCAATCACCGCAGCGGCTCGTCGGCCCGTAGGTCAGATCTTGCAGGTACCTCGGGGCACGGGCGATCCGACAACACAGACGAACTGTCCTCCCTGGCAGGCAGCATTGTAGAGGACGCCGTCCCCACAGCACTCGATGGTCGCACCACCGCAAGTCGCATTGGGGACGCAACAGCTGACCGGGAAAGAGCAGTCGTAGTTGGTCGCCGTGAAGTAGCCGCCTGCCATCAGGCATCCGGAGATTGAAGCACAGGTCCCTCCGGCCTCGGCGCAGGTGGTGGGGTTCGGCTTCGGCGCGGGGGTGATGCAGCACTCCGCGGGTGCGTCACTGAATTGGCAGCCGCCCGGGCTGTCGGCAGCCACGGTGCCGCCTTGGATCACGCAGGTGCCCTGTTCCATGCAGATCCCTCCGGCCTTTTCACAGGCAGCCGCTTGCGGTTCCGTTCCTCGCCCGCCCGTGCCGCCCTGTCCGTTGGCTCCACCCGCTGCGGAGCCACCTTGGCCTGCGGCCCCGCTGTTGCCGCCGCGTCCGCCTCCACCGGGCATGCAGCACGCGGAGCCAACGCCGGAGCCACAGTACAACGACGAATCCATGGTGCCGGAGGCACAGCTTCCGGGAAGGACGCCGACGCACGTGCCGCCAGCCTCGGTGCAAGTGTTGACGGGGACCGAGGTGCTGCCGCCGGTGCCGCTTCGGCCACCGGTTCCGTTCTTGCCCCCAGATCCGCTGCTGCCACCGCGCCCGCTGCTGCCGCCGGATCCGCCACTTCCGCCGGCCCCGCCGGGCATGCAGCAGGTCGAGCCAATCCCCGAACCGCAGGACAAAGAGGACAGGGTGCCACCCGGACAGCTGCCGGGCGCGACAGCGACACACGACCCGCCAGCCTCGGTGCAGGAGTTGACAGGCAGCGATGTGCTGCCGCCGCTGCCGCTGTTGCCGCCGGTGCCGCTCTTGCCGCCAGCTCCGCTGCCGCCGGTGCCACCGGAGGTATCGCTGGTCGGGACGTCCTTCCCGCCAGCGTCCTGTCCGCCCGACTTGCCGGCATCGGCCTTTGTGTGGAGGCCTGTGTTGTCCGATTCGCAACCTGCTAGGAAACACGTGACGCCGAAGGCGGCGAGGGCAAAGCCCCGAGGGGCGATCAGTCTCCTACGCAGGGGGGTCGTTCTTGTCGACATGGGAACCTCTTGTGTGTTGGTGCCGGATTAGTGACGGCAAGATCGCGATCATTTCAGGGCACCATGCGTTTTCGAGCTGACGCAGGCAGCAGTCACGAATGCCGTGGCCTCTTTCCGGCGGCAATCTGGCAAACGCATCCTTTCTACCGTCACCCTCCCGTCACCTTCACAACAGGTGAGGTCTATGGCCATCACCGGTTCAAAAGCACCCTTCGAGCAAGGCTATTGTCCGATACAGTTGTCCTGCATTGCCTTCCACCAGGCATCGCCGATAATTTTGGCGCCCGTCGAGTCGGGATGGGTGTTGTCACTGCCAAAATGCTGGCCCTTGAACAACGGCTCAAGGTCTACGAGGACGCAGTGCACCGGGCTATTCTTGCACGCGTCGGTATAGCCCGGGCCCATGTTCGCGTTCAGATTCTTGGTAGTCGGAATCACAGGATAGAGGCTGTAGACGACGTGCTGGACCCCATCGCTGGCGGTGTATTCGGGGTGGCCCGTCCACAGTGGCTGGAGATCCAGGAAGTGACAGGGCACCGTGCTGTCGGCGCACGCTTGCTCCATCCCCGGATGCAGCGTCGTAACGCCCGCGATGGTGGAGCCAAGGCTACGGGCAAACTTGGACGGGAGGGCGCCCCGCGAGGACGAACCCGCGACCCTCGACCTGTAAGGCCCTGCGGCGGGACGCTCGGCCTACTCGAACAGCTCGACCTGGCGGGTCGGCTTGAGGCGGGTGATGCTGCGGAAGTAGGGCGGCGGCCGGGGCTCGGCGAGGCCGAGCGGCTCGGTCCACAGACCCTGGTGGCGGAGGAAGCGCTCGATGCTCTCGCGGTCGCGGACCAGGGCGCGTAGCTTCATGCGTCCCCCGCAGTGAGGGCAGGTGTCGACGGGGAGGCCGAGGGTCAGGCGCATCAACTCGGCCCAAGGCCAGTATCGACAGCGGGCTCCGGTGCGGCCTGGCTTGGGCGGCGGCTTGGGCGGCTTGGTGTGCGCCCCGGGGGCAGGCGGTGTCTCGGTGGCTGCCGGCTGCGGCAGCGGCGGGATGACCAGAGGTCGCCACGGAGAGGCGGGGGCGAGCACCCCGCTGTAGCGAACCAAATGCAACTTCGGAGGTGGCACCGACGCCGCAAGACGAGCCAAGAGCGACAAGACGTCCATCTCTAGCGCGTAGGTGCCATCGCGAAATGGGCGCTTCATTTCCAGACGCACACGGTTGTCAGGCAGGAGGGTGAGGCGCTCTTTGGCGAGGGGCGGGCGAAGCACGTAGCGGAGCAGGCGTTGGCGCGCGGGTTGGTCCTCCGCGCCGGCGATGCTTGCGGCGTGCAAGTTGAACCCGAGCTCTTGCACGACCAGCGGGCCCATGGGCGTGGGACCCGCACCGTCGGTGCGCGCGAGCTGCACGGGGGGACGGCAGCGCAGCTCGGGACCGGCGGGCGGAAGGCCTGACACTGCTGCGGCCGCGAGCTGGGCCAGGACCGGGTCGCGGGAGGCCAGGATCGGGGGCCAGGACGGATTCGCGACGCTCGCGCCACTGCACGAGCGATGAAGTTCTTCTGCAGAGTAGCCATGAACAGGCTTAGTGCGCCAGCGTCGGCGTTGGCATTCGGCGAGCAGTGCACAGAGCGCTCCATGCAGAGCACGATGGCTTCGACCTGGAGGTTTGCATGCGCGTAGCACGATTCAATGCGGTCGCTCTCCCACTCTTTCTTGGGTTCCTCGGGTGTTCCTCAGGAACCGGAGGTACTGCCGGCCAAGGAGGCGCTAGCGCCAATGGCGGCACCCCGGGCAGAGGCGGCACGACCAGCTCGGGCGGCGCGACCAGCGCGGGCGGCGCGACTAGCGCGGGCGGCACGACCAGCTCTGGCGGCGCGACCAGCTCGGGCGGTGTGACCAGCTCGGGCGGTGCGACCGGTAGTGGTGGCCGCGGCTCGGGCGGCGCGACCGTTTCGGGCGGAGCGACCGGCTCTGGCGGCACGACTGGCACGGGCGGCGTGACCAACTCTGGTGGCGCGAATAGCGCGGGCGGGCGGATCGGCTCGGGTGGCGCCAACGCCGGCGGATCGACGGGTTCTGGTGGCCAGGTAGGCTCTGGTGGAACCACCGGAGCTGCCGGTGGTTCGACAGGCGGCGAATGCGCAACGTCGACTGCTACGGATCCGTCGACGACATCGATAGCCGGAACCTGGGACTTCACCCCTTCGGGCGGAGCCAAGCGGACCATCACGGTCCCGGGCGGCGGCTGGTTCAAGCAAGGCATCACGACATCGAGCGGCACCTACGCTACCCAGATTACGATCCCAGATTCTGGTGCTGCGCAAAGCACGCTGATTGAATTCGGCGCGGCCAATTTCCAATCGACCCTCTCGGTTGACGGCAAGGAAGTCGGAACCAATACGACCTCGTTCACCCCATCCGTCTTCGACGTCACCAAGTTCGTGACGCCGGGCAAGCAGCATGCCATTTCCGTGCTGGTCAAGGGCAGCCAGGCGCTGAAGACGAACGGCAAGTTCATCGTTCCTGTCGCGGCCGACTGGTCGCCGAACGTCCCGCAGGGGATCTTCCGCTCCGCACTGTTGCACGTGTATCCCGATGTCTACATCAGCGACGCATTCGTGAAGACGAGCGTCACCGATGACACGCTGACCTACGAAGTTTCGGTCGCGAATACGGGGACCACGAGCCAGGACGTGACACTGTCCGGCGCGCTCAGCTCCTGGAACTGCGATACCTTCGCGTACCCGTCGATTCCCGACACGACGGTCACAGCCGCACCCGGCACCACCACGAAGAAGACCATCGGCCCGATCAAGTGGGGGCTCGGCACGACCTCGTATTGGTGGCCAAACGTTCCGTACCAGCCCGACTACAAGGCCCGTCTGCACAACTTGACCCTTCAGGTGAAAAGCGGCGGCAAGGTGACCCAGAGCAAGGTCGTCCGTTTCGGCTTCCGCCAAAGCGAACGGAAGCGAGCCGATGCTCAGCACATCTACTACTACTTGAACGGCATTCGCGTGAACTACCGGGGCGACAACCTCCAAGGCGCCAACTACGACAGCATCGACAACAACGGCAAGAGCGATGCCTATGACATGCTTCCAGGATTCATGCCGCCCACCGCGCAAAACCCGGGTTGGCCGCAGGCGGTGCGAAACTACCAAAAACTGAACTACAACGTCATTCGCGTCCATCAAGAGCTCGCCGCGCCCTATATGATCGACGTCGCCGACGAGCTCGGGCTCATGCTCATTGGCGAAACGGCCATTCGGGGTAGCAACAACACCCAAGATTTTGTTGCGGGACACGACAATATGGTCGGCCATGCCCAGGCGATGGTGCTTCGCGATCGCAACCACCCTGCGATTGTTCGCTGGAGCCAAAGCAACGAGGCGGGCAGTGCCGACACGGATTCGGCTCAATTCGAGACCGACCTCTTCAATGCCATCACCAAACTGGACGGTACGCGGCCAATCAGCACGGATCCCTTCGGCACCGGCACGAACTATGGATTGCCAAGCCCGGACTTCGCAGTCGTCGGCCACTATATCGGCGGCCTCGGCGTGTATACCGAAAACGTGAACGCCAACAACAACAATCCCTACGGCCAGGGCGAGTACATCTGGTCGAAGGACAGTTCTCGCCAAGGATTGACGTGGTTTGGAACGTCGGCGATGGCGATGCGAAGGCAGGATGCCTCGGACGTACGCCCCTACACGTTGCTTTCGGGCTGGTCTAGCTTTGTCCCGGGGACCAAGAGAACCACGATGACTATCGAGCAAGGCGGAAATCCGGTGTTCGGCGAAGACAATTTGCCCGACCCGTGGTCGAGCCAGATCATCCGACGTGTCCAGCACGGCTTCAGTCCCGTGCTCGTCGCGGACAAGGACTACTGGGAAGCCAACAAGATGTCCAATGCCAATGGGGATTGGCCCGCATCGGTCCCGACCATCGCAAAGGGCGCAACCCGCGCGACGACCCTCCTCATTTTCAACGACACCTTTGCAGGAACGTCCATCGACATCACCTGGGAGGTTCATGCCGACAGTGCGACCGGAACGATGGGGGCTTCGGGGACCCTGACGGTTGATGTGCCGCTCGCCTCCATGGTGACCAAGTCGATAACCATGACCGCGCCAAGCTCGGGAACGAAGTGCTACCTCGTCCTGCGAGCCGCGAAGAATGGGACGACGCTGTTCGAGGAAACCGACGAATCGTTCACGTTGCAGTAAAGGGAGCGTAGGCGAAAGAAGCGCCCTTTTAATCTTACCAGCAAGAAAGTCCAATAAGCCGCATTCCGTTAACTAGACAGAAAGCGGCCCTCTACCGGAGGGAAAACAAGCGCCCCTCTACCCAGCGAGGTAGCGTCTAGCCACGGATCTTCGCATTTCTTGGGATTCATTTCCGCGCCCTCACGGAGCCCCTGGCGCGGACGATCACGGGCTACGCATGATCTCCAAGTTGGCGCCGCTCGAAAGTGAGGCAGCCGGCGTCTGAGACTGCCATCGACAAGAGAGAGATCATGAAGTTCAGCAGCAACCGAATTGCCAGTTCGCCGCGAGACGCGCCGCCCTCGCCTGCTCCCAGGCCGCTGCCAGCTTCGCGGGTAGGTTGGCGGCCGTGCCGAAGTACATCTCGTCAGGGGTCTGGCCGGAGAAGGCGGCGTGCGGCATCTGAGTGTTGTGCTGCTCGACGTAGAACGCGACGAGGGCGCGGGCCGCTCGATCGAGTCGAGAGAGTTGAGGTAGAGCCACTGATGCTTCAGCGAGCGCCAGAGCGCTTCGATCATCGAGTTGGAAAAGGCAATCTCGACCTGCGCGAGCACGCGGTCCAAACACGCGCTCGACAGCGTGGCCGCCACCGCGCCGTTGACGTTCTCGACGCCCGAGTCGGCGTACAGAAGCGGCCGACCGGCGAAGACGAGAATCGAGATGCCGGCCAGCGGCGAGAAGAAGCTGGCAAATTGCCGTGGGTTCGAGTCGGGCAGCCACCGTCCAGGCGAGGAGCTTCCTCGATTAGTTGTCGATGACCGCGTGGAGATACGCCCTGGTCCCGTCGAGCAACTTGAGGATGGTCGTGTCGACGTGCCAAGTTTCGTTGGCCTGCGTGGCCCGGACACCGACGGTGGGTTTAGCCGGATGAACGCGTTGCCGCGGCCGACGCCAGCCGCGCGCGAATGAGTTTGGCCCACGTGATGACCGAGGCGAAGACCTTGCCAATCCGCTGGGCGTGAGGGCCAGTGTCCGCAGAGCCATGTGGCGGTTCTCGGGCGCCAACACTATGTCCTTGATTTTGTTCATCATCACGAGAACAGCACCGCCCGGGACTCAACCACCAGCGAAAACCCGAACGATATTAGGGGTGCCGATGTTGCGTACACGAAAACGCGGAATGTCTGCTTACGCAGCTGTGCGGAAGAAGACGTGCCCGCCGAATCGCTGGGATTCCCCATCCCGGACCGAGTTTCTGCGGCGGACAGGTGATGATCGGTTTTCGGCATACGACGCGATCGTCAAGGCGCGCTTCACCCCGGTCGATTCCAGTCACGTCTCGTAGACTTCCCTGCGGTGACCAAGCTTGACGATGAGCACTACGTCCGGGGGCTCGATCGTGTAGACAATACGCCAATCCTCCACACGCAGCCGCCGCGCACCCTTGAGGCTGTACCGCAGGGGCTTGCCAAACTCGACGGGGTGAGTGGCGAGTTTCTGTTCAATGGCCTTGCGGATCCGGTTGCGAACGTCCTTGGATAACCTTGGGATGTCTTCTCGAACGACACTTTCCAAATACTCGATCCGATAGCTCAAGCCCAAACCTTCTCATGAGGGATCCGCTTCTGCTTCTTGCCCAGCCGCTCATCGGCAACGCGAGAGAAGTGGAGATCCTCCTGATACTCCAGAGCCTGTTCGATCAAGCTGAGTCCTACACCCGCAACCGACTGGTCTCGCTCGCTCGATAGTCGCTCCATGGCCTCGTAGATTCTGTCGTCGACTGTGATGTTGATCCGCTTCTTGGCTGTTGGCATCTTTTCCGTCTCCAACGGAAGTGTAACACCGGTGCGACACCGAAACCAAGCCGCATGAGGTAATCGCCTCCGTCAAACATGGTTCGAGACCATAGCCCGCAGGCTCAAACATGCCCATCCCGGCGCTCCGCACGAGTTTTCTGCGGCGGACAAGGGGATCAGCAGCGGCGCAGCGCGATGGCGAAAGAACGGAACCACGACCGCCTCCCCACCGAGCACGTTGGGGTCGACGGTCCAGTAGGAGCGGAAATCGCGAATCTCAAGTCCCAGTGTGGCCATGGCACTCCGCTCTTGGTCCTCACGTGCTCGCTGCTTCTCAAACTCGGCGCGCATGGTCGCTGATTGGCTCGCGTAGCTGCTCTTCGGGTGTTCGGCCTCGAAGGTCTGCATGATTTCGATGGCCTCAACGCAACTTCCGAGAAGACCGAGAAACGCCTTCCCACGCGTCTTGATTCGAAGAATGTAACCCGTCCCAGCACGGTCCCGGCGAGGAAGCTCACGAACAGCCCCACAGCCGAGAGAGACACGAGCGCGCCCACAGTTTCCATCGGGACATCGTAACGCTACGCAGTTCGGGCGTCCAGGTGCGGCGGGCAAAGCCAGAGACATCGGCGATTCTGGGATGCGAAGACCAGAACGAATGGCAGGAGCGTACTCGATTCAAGGGGTCTGGTGTGCGGAAAAGGGGAAGGCTGGAGCCAAGGCTACGGGCAAACTTGGACGGGAGGGCGCCCCGCGAGGACGAACCCGCGACCCTCGACCTGTAAGCGGTCCCACAATGAGCCCTCGATGGGCAGACCCCGGCCCTGCGGCGGGACGCTCGGCCTACTCGAACAGCTCGACCTGGCGGGTCGGCTTGAGGCGGGTGATGCTGCGGAAGTAGGGCGGCGGCCGGGGCTCGGCGAGGCCGAGCGGCTCGGTCCACAGACCCTGGTGGCGGAGGAAGCGCTCGATGCTCTCGCGGTCGCGGACCAGGGCGCGTAGCTTCATGCGTCCCCCGCAGTGAGGGCAGGTGTCGACGGGGAGGCCGAGGGTCAGGCGCATCAACTCGGCCCAGGGCCAGTATCGACAGCGGGCTCCGGTGCGGCCTGGCTTGGGCGGCGGCTTGGGCGGCTCGGTGTGCGCCCCGGGGGCAGGCGGTGTCTCGGTGGCTGCCGGCTGCGGCAGCGGCGGGATGACCAGAGGTCGCCACGGAGAGGCGGGGGCGAGCACCCCGCTGTAGCGAACCAAATGCAACTTCGGAGGTGGCACCGACGCCGCAAGACGAGCCAAGAGCG
>CAWAKD010000006.1:0-471893 GCA_963782545.1 uncultured delta proteobacterium | reverse complement strand
GTGAGCGTAGGGCGGACAAGTACATCGAGGCGCCGTCCGCCCCAGGGATTGCGGTTTCGATCTCCGCGCTTGCCTATGCTATGCTATCGTTTTGCTATGGCATCACTCTTGATCCGAAACCTGGACGACGCGGTCGTTGCGCGACTGAAGGCGCGGGCGCGGCGTCACAACCGCAGCCTGCAGGGCGAAGTCAAGCGCATCCTGGAATCGGAGGCACGCACGGCTGAGAAGAGAACGGGGCAGCCAGGCCACCGAGAGCTCAAGATCCATACGGTGAATATCCCGACGCGCACGACCTGGTCGCGCGGCGAGACCTACGACGACGATGGCCGATAGCGCACTGCTGGTCGATACCTGCGTGCTCCTGGAGGCGTCCAACCGCGCGCGTGGCCAGCACCGCGCCGCACGCGAGCTGATCGGGCGCCACGAGGGGCTGGTCTTCCCGGCCCAGGTCGCCCGCGAGTTTCTCGTGGTCGCCACGCGCCCGCCAGCCAACAACGGTCTCGGCCTGGCGCTGTTGGAGGCACTGGAAAGCCTGGCCGGTTTTCGCGAGCACATCCGCCTTCTGCCCGAAGAGAAGCCGCTGTTGCCGACTCTCCTCGGACTTCTTGCGCAGTCCCCCGCCCCGGGCAAGCGGATCCACGATGCGCACATCGTCGCGGCGGCCATGGTCCACCGCGTCCCGCTCGTGGTCACCCTGAACGCGGGTGACTTCAAGGACTTCTCCGCGCACGTCACCTGTCTTGATCCAGCCGAGGCTGTCGAGCGGATCACGCACCAAGGCTGACCGACATGAAGCTTCCTGGGCCCGATGACCGGTGTGGCTTGAACTGGCAGTCGGTGCGAGCCGGAATCACGCGACAGGTCCATAGCAAGTACCCGGCGTGGAATAGCATGCCCCGGTTACGCAGTAGCCGACACGATTCCGACTGCCCTACCAACATCCCCGGGCGACTGCCGGGCATCGGGAACCGATTCGGCGGCCGTCGGCCAAGCCGTTCGACCGACGTTGGTTCAGGCGAACTTGACCAGGCGAGAACGCTTGATCCGGCGATCCCGAGTTAGAAGCGGAACTTGGTGGACGATGCTGGTCGCCGCGATCAGTTCGTCTGCGGGATCGCTCTTGAAATCAAGCCTAGTGGACTGAATGCTTACGGCAAGGTCGACGGGCCAGACGTGAATGCCGGAAAGGGTTCTGGTAAGTTCTGCATCATCCAGGTCGATATCGATTCGACCCAACTGCGCGAGCTTTGCCAGTTCCCAGAAAACAATCGCGGACACGCTCCAGGTGTTCGATGCCAAGACTCGACGCTCTCGGTCCGTCACTTCGCCCGTCAAGGCGAACACGAGGATATGCGTATCAACATTAACCATGGACCTCCCACGTGACTCCGGTGGACTGGATGTCACCTTTCACCCGGATGCGATCTCGAAAAGCACCGATCAGATCCGCCGACGCTCGCTCGACAGGGAGGATTCGCGCGACGGGCTTGCCATGCTTCGTGATCACGAGTCCGTCCGGCTCAAGATGATCGGTCCGTAATCGATTTGAGCCGTCGCACATCGCATCAATGAAGGTCTGGTGGCCGGGTCAGCCGGTCGTGGGCATTCGGTTCACCTGGGCCACGGGAGAGCGGCTGGGCGGATTTGGCTGATTGGGGTGGAACGTGTGTGTAAGCCAGATTGCCTTTGGTGTCGGCAGGGCAGGCTACGCCCGGTAGCTGCGCGCCGCTTGTCGTGCAGGCCGGGCCGAGCTCATGTCTCGGGGAAGAGGTCTTGCTGGGGCGTCGGCGAAAGGCGGGTCACCCTACGGTGGTAGGGTGGCGCACGCGCTGGCGCAATGTCTTCCGGTGCGGACCAGATGCCTTGGTGGCGCAAGAACCGCTCGATGCTTTCTGGGTCGCGAACGAGAGCGCGCAGTTTCATGCGGCCCCCACATGCAGGACACTCGTCGACGGTCAACCCGAACGTCAGACGTAGAAGCTGGGCCCATCGGATGTAGCGACACCTTCTGCCAGAAGGCGGCGGCTTAGACGGCTTGGTGAACGCCGGTGGCCCTGGGGTGCTCGGGGACAGAGGCGCGGGGGCCGCACTTGCGGACGACTCGGCAGGCGCGGGCGGAATGATCAGGGGACGCCAATGGGCGGCGGCCGCTAGCACGCCACCGTAGCGGCTCAAATGCTGTCTCGGGGGCGGCACGGAACTGGCCAAACGGGCCAATAGCGCGAGCGCGTCCATGTCGAGCGCGTAGGTGCCATCTGACCAAGGACGCTTCAGGGTCAAACGGACACGGTGGTCAGGCAGGACGGCTAGGCGATCCTGCGCAAGCGGTGGGCGCAGGACGTAGCGCAGAAGGCGGGCGCGTGCATCCTCGTCGACGGCACCCGCACAGGTCTTCGCGTGCAAGTTGAAACCGCAGTCTTGCACCACGAGGTCGCTGACGATCTCGGGGCCACCACATGCGGCGAGGACCACGGGCTCGCGCTTGCGCTCGGCCGGGCCCGCGGGCGGCAATCCGGCAACCGCGGCCGCCGCCAGTTGAGCCAGCACCGGGTCGCTGGTCGCGAAGGAGTCATCCACCTCCAACGCCTCGGGGCTGAACCGCACCACGCCCCGCCGCTCGAGCGCCTTGAGCACGCGCATCTTTGCGATCTGAACCACGTCAGCCACCTCGTCCGTCTTCAGGCGCCCCAGCGCGCGGAAGACCGGCTGGCCGTCGGGGCCAGCGACGTAGACTCCATCGAGCGCGACCACGTGCAGATGTGGATTCAGTCTCATGTCGCCTGAGCTGCGCTGAATGACGGTCAACAATCCGCCTTGCGCTGCCCGCTCACTCGGCGAATCGCCAGGCGCCAAGCGGCGTTCGTACCAACGCAGGAGCGAGTCCTCAAATACCCTCGCCACGACGCTCATCAACCCTGGCTCATAGGCCAAGGGCGCGCGCAAGGCATAGGGCAAGCTGAGCACCCATTGCCGAAGCGGTTGCGCCGGCACGACGTGCGCAAGCAGGTTGTGCGTGGTCTGGTTCATCCGCCGGCCAAGGCACGTCGGACAAAAACCACGACCGGCGCAGGTAAAGGCGACCAGACGAGGCCGCCCGCAATCTTCGCACGCAAGGTGTGCGAAGCCTCGTTGCATGACACTGCAGTCGAGAAATCCCGCAAACTCCGCTCGCACGAACTTCGGTAGTTCGCTCTGCCATCCCTCTTCGATGGCCGCATAGAACGTCGCCAGGTTTTCCCGCACCACCCGATGCAAGGCCTGGGCAAAGGGGTCGTGTTTCTCGTACACCCGTGGCCCCCGCCCCGTTGCGGCGGTGAGATCGGCACAGGGCCGTCGCCCATGCGCGCAGCTTGCCACTGCCTCCCGCTATCGGTGCGCGGCAAGGCGATGTTGCGTGTGCGACCGATTTCCGGACACCACGGGTTTCGGCAGATGGCGGCTACAACGCCTATCTCGTGCAGGGCAACGACAAGGTCGCCCTCGTGGATACCGTGGAGCCGGGCCTGGTCAAGGAACTGCTGGCCAACCTCGACGAGCTGGGCATCAAGAAGCTCGACTACGTGGTCTGCCACCACGCCGAGCAGGATCACTCGGGTAGCATTCCGGCGGTGCTTGCGCGTTTTCCCGGCGCCAAGGTGGTGACCAACCAGAAGTGCATGGACCTCTTGGCCTCCCACCTGCGCGTGCCCACCTCCGCCTGTGACATCATCACCGACGGTGCCGTGCTCGACCTGGGCGGGCGCAGCCTGCAATTCATGTTCGCACCCTGGGTGCACTGGCCCGAAACCATGCTGAGCTTCCTGCGCGAGGACAAGATCCTCTTCACCTGCGATTTCTTCGGCTCCCACTTCGCCACCGGCACCCTGTACGCCGACGACGAGCACCACGTCTACCTCTCGGCCAAGCGCTACTACGCCGAGATCATGATGCCGTTCCGCCAGAAGTACCCGGCGTACCTGCAGAAGATCGAGGCCATGGCGCCCGAGATCATCGCCCCCAGCCACGGGCCCATCTACCGCCGACCGAGATTCATTCTCGACGCATACAAGGATTGGACCTCGGACAACGTGAAGAACGAAGCCCTGGTGGCCTACGTGTCCATGCACGGCAGCACCAAGGTCATGGTCGATCGCCTGGTCGACCGACTGGTCGCCAAGGGCATCAACGTCAAGCAGTTCGACCTGGCGACCATCGACATCGGCGAGCTGGCCATGGCCTTGGTCGACGCCGCCACCCTGGTCCTGGCCACGCCGACCGTGCTCAACGGCCCTCACCCGGCCGCGGTCTACGCCGCCTACCTGACCGGCGCCATCAAACCCAAACTGCGACACGCCGTCATCATCGGCTCGCAAGCCTGGGGCGGAAAGACGGTCGACACCCTCAAGGGATTGCTGGCGGGCCTCAAGATCGAGATGTTCGACCCGCTCATGAGCAAGGGCCTGCCCACCAGCGAGGACCTGGTTGCCGTCGACAACCTGGCCGAAACCATCCAGGCGAGACACGTGGCGCTGGCGCCTGGCGCATAGGGCAGCCGCGCGGCAGCGCGCGGGATCCGTCAGATCGATCGAACCGTGGACGGCTGAGGTGTCCCTCTCGCGGTGGCGACGATCTGGAAGAGGTTGAGGGCGCGGGCCCGGAATTGCGCCGCGCTGCTGAGAAGATAGAACTTCCACATACGGTAGAAGGCATCGCCGTACCGGGCGCGCAGCCCCGGCCAGGCCCGCTCGAAATTCGTCCACCACGCCATGAGGGTACGGTCGTAGTCCGGGCCGATGTTGTGAACGTCCTCCACGACCAGGATGTCGTCCATGGCGGTGGCAAGTTGACCCAGGGTGGGGATGACCGCGTTGGGGAAGATGTATTTCTGGTACCAGGGATCGATCTGCGTGCGCGGCTCTTGGCCACCGATGGTGTGGACAAAGACAGTGCCCCCGGGGGCTAGACAGCGCGCCGCGAGCTCCATGTAAGCGCGGTAGTTCTTGGGGCCGACGTGCTCCATGAGCCCGATCGAAACCACGGCGTCGAAGCTGCCAGTCGCCTCGCGGTAATCGGCGAGACGGATCTCGATCGGCAACCTCGCGTGGTGCTCCTTGGCCCATGCCCATTGCTCGCGCGACACCGTGTATCCCACGACGCTTGCCCCGTAGCGTTCGGCGACGAACGCCGCGAACCCGCCCCAACCACAGCCGAGATCGAGAATACGCATGCCCGCGTGCGCGCCGATCTTGCGACAGATCAGGTCCAGCTTGGATTCCTGGGCAGAGTCCAGATCGTCGGCCCGCTTCCAGTAGGCACAGGTGTAGATCATGCGCCCGCCCAGCATGGCCCGGTACAAATCGTTGCCCACGTCGTAGTGACGTTCGCCAACCTCGAAGGCGCGACTGGCCTGCAGGTTGAACACCCGCGACCGGATGGCGTTCGCCACCAAAACCCAGCTTTCGCCAAGCGCGGTGTCGACACGAGCCCGGATCAGGCGTTCGATCATTTGGTCGATGGCCTGGCAATCCCACCAGCCATCGACATAGGCCTCGCCGACTCCCAGCGTGCCGTCGCGTAGCGCTCGCGGGTAGACCCGTTCGTCATGCACTTGGATGTCCCAAGGCGCGTCTCCGCCGATGGTGATGCCGGCGCGATCGAGCAGGTCGCGCAACACCTCCGCGGCGCGACGATCGTCGAAAGCCGAAAGCAGCATCCTCGCGGCGCGGGTCATGTCACGCTGCCTTCGTCGCGGTGCGGGCGAGCCACGTTTCGGCGCCCTGCAACGCGCGGTCGATGAGATAGGGCGCGGGCAGGCGCGCGCCGGAGAACATCCACGCGAAGCCCGCGCTGACTGCGTGCCTGGCCTTGCCCGCGACGAACCCGCTGGCGGGAGAAGTCGACCGCGAGGACGAAGCCGGCGCGAACCGCCCGCGCAACCGACTCGCGGCCTCGCGCAAGCGAAAGATACGCCGATAGTCGGCCAGTACCGGATGCGACGCGAGTCGAGCCGGGTAGCTCGCGGGCTGGTTGGCGATGATCGCCTCGGCAAGCAGGCGGCCGGAGATCACCGCGGGCAAGATGCCCTCGGCGGTGATCGGTTGCGCGAGCCCCAGACTGTCGCCGATCAAGTAGGCGCCTCCGCGACCGTCGACATCGACGCGTGCGGCACCGCGCAGGTGCTCGGGATGGTAGAGGTAGTAGCTGTAGCCCTTCATCGCCTCTAGATCGGCGTGCGCCTCGAAAGGCAAGTGGCCGGCCGCGAGAAAATCCGCGCGCGCCAGACGCCATGCCGCCCGAACCTCTTTCGCATCCACCGTGCCACTGCCGACATTGAGCCAGTCGGTCTTGGGCACGTTCCAGGAATAGCCGGACAGATCATCATGCAGAAGCAATTCGGGCTCGCCATCTTGGCCGAGGCGTGTGCGGGCAATGGCGGCGGGATCGGCGCGGAATTCGTGTTCTTGCACGCCGACCGGTCCCATCGGGCGCGGCGGCTCGCACAGGCGCGCGACCGGGCAGTGGGTTCCGCCCGCGCCGACCAGGTGACGTGCGCGCAGACCGGCGACCGACCACCATCCGTCCCCGTCGCGCTCGATGTTGCCGACCGCGACCCCGAGATGGAGATCCGCGCCGGCCGTTCGCAGCAGAAAGTCGTCGAACTCGAAGCGGCGAACGAACCACCCGTGACATGGAATGGCGCGATCCTCGCCACCGTAGCGAACATGGCAGGTGTGCCATTCCCAGCGTCCGCCCGGATAGTCGGATGGCGATCTTTCCAGGATGTCCCAGATCGGGGTCGACAGCCATCCCGAACAGAGTTTGACCCTGGGAAATCGGGCGCGGTCCACCACGGCGACGCGCGCACCTGCCCGCGCCAGGAAGCGCGCGCAGGTGCTCCCGGCCGGCCCGCCACCGATGACTACGACATCGTGGACAACCATGACGCCAAGGTTAGCTCACTTGGCGCGGATTCCCAGTCGCCTTCAAACCGCGATTACTGGCTACGACCTCTCCCCCTCACGCCGGGCCAGCAGCATGCGCGGCAGCAGTGGAACCAGGACGAACGCGAGCACCGACGTGCCGGTGTTCAGCCAGATGAGCCGGGTCAGATTGTGGTGCCACGCAAGGCCTGGGCGCTCGTACAGCCACGACCCCACGGGATTGGAGACGGCGAACACGGCGACGTTGTAGACGCTCATCAGCAACGCGTAGCCGAAGCTCTCGCTGCCCTTGGGCGTCGCGCGCGCGGCCAGGTCGAAGAGGGGCAAGATTCCGAGGATGGCCAGGAATCCATTGGCCGAGTCGATCACCATCGCGCTTTCGGGCGAGCGATACCAAAGGTAGAGCACGCTGCTGATGGCGTTGAGCAGGATGCCTCCCAGCAGAAGCGGCTTGAGGGAAAGCTTGCGGCACAGGTAGGCGTAGACGGCCGTGGCCAAGATGCCGCCGATGCCAGCCATGGCCTGCAAACGTCCGATGAACTCCGTGCTGAATTGCAAGACATCCTGCTGGTAGTAGTTGAGGGCGATTCCGAACCCGGGTGCCATGTACACGAAGAACAGCAGAGCCGCGGCCCCCCACATGGCATGGGAGCGGACGATGAGGCGAAACTGCGCCGCCGCCGCCGACCAGACCCGGAGATCTCGACGCGCCAAACGCGGCTCCTTCACCAGCCACAGGGTCACCGGAACCAGCGAGAACAAGAGCACCGCCCCGATCCCCGCCGTCCAGCCGAAGGCGCATGCCGCCAGCCAGCCTCCGAGGGGGCCGGCGATCACATAGATGACGCCATCGATGCCGTAGCGTACAGACGCCAGGCGGCCGGTGGCACCGCCTTCCTGACCAGCCTCGACCAGGATACCGCCGATGGTGGTACTGGCGATCACCATGGCGCCATTGAGCACCACCATGAGCCAGAAAAAGGCCGCGTAGGACTGGGGCGCGAAGGCGAAACACGACCAGGCCAGGCCCGCGATGGTTGCCGCCAGCACCAGATAGCCGCGCCGGCGGGTGCCGAAGAGCGGAAAGCTGTCGCACAAGAGACCCGCCAGCGGCTTCAGATACCAAGCGAAGATCGCGACCGCGAAAAAATCTGCCTGCTCGGCGGCATTCAAGTGAAATTGGTTCTTGAACAGGAATCGAAAGGGAAGCTGCCCGATCATCCCGGGCTGTCCCAAGGTCGTGATGAACAGTCCCACCGAGATGAGGAAGAACATACGCCGCAGGTCCGCCGGCGAGCGCACCAGAGGGGCCGGCCTCGCGCCGGGGCTGGTCTCGTCGAGGGAGGCCTCGCCGACATCGGTGGGACCTGATGTCACGGCCAAACTTCGCCTTCGCGGCTCACGACGAATGCATCGACATGATGCAAGGATGGCGTCCATGGACGGGGCACGGCATGTGAGCATAGCATCCATCGCAGGTCGGCCGGGCTTGCCCCGCCCCATGGCGCGCGCTAACCTGAAAATAAGCCGTCCACCAGGTCGGGGGTTAGGTCGACCAGCCCCGCGGAGTGGACGGTCGGGAGAATTTCCAAGGAGGCTCGCCATGGATGAAACAGAGATCGTAACGAAGGACAAGCTGGTAGCCGATTTGAAGCTGGTGGTGACTGACGCCGAGGATCTGCTCAAAGTCACGGCCGGGCAAGCGGGCGAGAAGGTGGCGGCGGTTCGAGAGAGAGTTCAACATAGTCTCGATCAAGCCAAGGCCAAGATCGTCGAAGTCGAGGCCAAGGCGCTCGCGAAAACCAAGGCCGCGGCGCACGCCACGGACGTCTACGTCCACGAAAACCCCTGGCGGTCCGTCGGTATCGCCGCAGGCATCGGGCTTCTGGTAGGTTTGCTCATCGGCCGCCGCTAGAGCACCTCATGGCGGACGAACCCGTGGCCCCCGGGGAGAACCGTGGGCTTCTCGCATCGGCTAGCCGTCTTCTTGCCGTCCTCGTTTCCGCGCTGGAAACGCGCCTGGGCATCCTGGCGACCGAACTGCAAGAAGAACGGGTTCGCCTGAGCCGCATCCTGCTGGTCGGGGCGGCGACGCTCTTCTGTCTTGGCCTGGGAGTCGTCTTGCTGGCGGTCTTTCTGGTCGTGCTCTACTGGGACTCGAACCGGTTGGCGATCCTGGGCCTGCTCAGCGGCCTCTTTCTCGGCCTCGGGGTGGTCAGTAGTGTCGTCCTGGCCATCGTCGCGCGCGCCCATGCGCGCCCCCTCAGCGAAACCGTGGAAGTCCTCGCCAAGGATCGTCAGACCTTGGAGCAACGCTAGTGGACCTGTCGCTGCTCGAAATCCGGCGCCATCGCGCCGGTCTCGTGGAGCGCGCCCGCGTCGAGCGTGGGGAGGTCAGGGCTCTCTTCGATAGCCAACGCGAGCTTCTCGGCGTGGCGGATATCGTCTTGGCGGCAATCAGATACCTGGCGGCGAGAAAGGACTTGCTGCTGCTATCCGCCCTCGCCTTCGCCGTCACCCGACCTCGCCGATCCCTGCGCTGGGCCCTGAACGGATGGAAGCTCTATCGGTTTGCGCGCAGGCTCCGGCGAGCCCTGCTTGCATAGCGACTCCTACCAGCAGAGGAATCCCGAGAGCATCCGCGAAGCCGTTCGGGGGTACAATTTCACCCCTCACCCATGTCGGCCACTCTCTACCAACCCCCAGCGAAGCCACGTCTTTCGGGGCGTCTCCCGTTCATCGTTCTTGGCCTCATGGCGCTGGCCGGTGGCCTGGCTGCCTTTCACTACCAAGCTCCGAACCTTCTCGCGCGCGGCTGGGATAGCGTTCTCGGGCTTTTCGGCCGGGAGCTAATCTCCGTGGAGGTGATGACGACACCGGCGCGGGCCGATATCCTGCTCGATGGCGAGAGAATCACCGACCTGCCCGCCCGCATTCCTCGCGATGGGGCGGATCATCAAGTGACCGCCGTCGCCCCCGGCTACGAACCCGCCGCCGTCGCCTTCCGCGCCGACCACGATCGGCAGATCTATCTGACCTTGAAGCGCGCGAAGCCGCACTAGCTCATCTCCACTTGACAACCAGGGACCGCTCTTTCATAAACGATAGAATTAGTAGGAATTGCCCTACATCCCCCAGGTTGACGAATGGCGATCACGCAAAAAAGCAAGTACGCCCTGCGCGCGACCCTAGAGCTTGCCATGCGCTTCGGGCACGGACCGGTGTCCATCGGCGAAATCGCCAAGGCTCAGGCCATCCCGGCGAGGTTTCTCGAAGCCATCCTGGCCCAGCTCAAACGCGCCAGCCTGGTGGAATCCCGTCGGGGCAATGAAGGCGGCTACGTGCTCGCCCGCTCCCCGGGGCGCATCTCGGTCGGCGATGTCCTGCGCGTGGTACAGGGCTCTCTCGCCGATCCCGGCATCGCGGGCAGCCAGGGCAATGGCTCGCACGCCTCCCAGGTCGTGTTCGGCCCCATCTGGGAGGCGGCCGTGCGCTCGGCCAGTTCGGTCTACGATGCCGCCAGCTTCCAGGTGCTGGTCGACCGCTACCGCACCGCCCTCGGCAACAACGCCCCGGACTACTCGATCTGATTGGATCGCGCAAACCTTGCGCTGCCCCACCAGGTTGTGAACTGATAGCGGCGATGACTCCCGAGAACAAGGACGGGGCGCGCGGAAGCGGCCCCGAAACACCGGATTCGGTCGGCTGGACCAGCGCGCACAGCCTGCGCCTGGTGTCTGCCGATGCCCCCATCGAGCTGGAGCTGGGCGGCAGAATGGGGCCCATCGACGTCGAATACGAAACCTACGGCGTGCTTTCCCCGCGCAAGGACAACGTCGTGTTCATCGCGCACGCCCTTTCCGGGGATGCCCATGTGGCCGGCTGGGACAAGGACACCGACAGAAACGGCCGCGCCTGGCGCCAGCGCAAGCCCGGTTGGTGGGACTCCGTCGTCGGCCCGGGCAAGGCGCTCGACACCAACCGCTACTTCGTGATTTGTCCCAACGTGCTCGGAAGCTGCTACGGAACCACCGGCCCGTCGTCCGTCGACCCGCGCTCGGGAAAACCCTACGGCCTGCACTTCCCGATGGTCACAGTAGGCGACTGGGTGAAGCTCCACGCCAGCCTCCTCGACGCGCTGGGGATCGCGCGCGTGCACGCGGTCGTGGGTGGTTCGCTGGGCGGGCAGCAGGCGCTGGAGATGGCCCTGGCCTATCCCGAACGCGTCGAGCGTGCGGTCGTGCTCGCCGCCAGCGCCCGACTGTCCGCGCAAGGACTGGCCTTCAACGCCGTGGCACGCTACTGCATCCTCAACGATCCCAATTTCGCCGGCGGCGACTACTACGGCTGCGACAAGGGTCCGGACGCTGGCCTGGCCGCCGCGCGTATGCTGGCCCACATCACCTACCTGTCCGACGAGGGCATGCACGAGAAATTCGGCCGCCGCTTGCAGCGCAACACCGAGCAAAAAGCGGGGTTCGGCATCGAATTCGCCGTCGAGAGCTACCTCGATTACCAGGGCCGCGCCTTCGTCGAACGCTTCGATGCCAACAGCTACCTCTACATCACGCGCGCCATGGACTACTACGACGCCGCCGCGTCCTGGGGAGGCGGCAGCCTGGTCGAGGCATGCAGCCGCGTGCGCGCCAGCGCGCTGGTGGTGTCCTTCGATTCGGACTGGCTGTATCCCCCGGGAGACTGCAAGGATCTGGCGCTGGCCCTGGCCAGGACCGGCACGCGCGTCACCTATGCCGAGGTGCCATCGCGCTTCGGCCACGATTCGTTCCTGGTCGAAACGCAAAAGGTCGGACGCCTCTTGCACAGCTTCCTCGCCCATTAGGACATCCCATGACCCAACCCAGAGCCGACCACGACCTCGTCTCCGATCGCGAACTCGCCCGCCTGCCCGAAGGACTCTTCGAGGAGCGCGCCGCCGCCATCGTGGCGCTGATGAAGGCGCGCTCCCCTCGCCCGGCCGACAACCCGACCTCCCTGCGCTGGCAAGAGGAGATCATCTCGCGCGAGATCCCCAAGGGCGCCACGGTCCTCGACCTCGGCTGTGGCGATGGGTTTCTCCTCGAGCGATTGATCCGCGAGCGCAACGTGCGCGGCCAAGGGGTCGAGATCGATCCCGATCAGGTGTTCTCCTGCGTCGACCGCGGCGTCCCCGTGATCCAGGCCGACCTGGGCTCCGGGCTGCGTTGGTGTCCGGACAAGGCCTTCGATGTGGTGGTGCTGGAGGAGACCCTTCAGACCTTGCACAACCCGCGCGAGGTCCTGCAGGAAATGCTGCGCGTCGGAAAACGCGGCATCGTTTCGTTCCCTAACTTCGCCCACTTCCGCGTCGTGGTCGACCTTGCGGCGCGCAGCCGCATGCCGGTCACCGAACGCCTGCCTTACTACTGGTACGAATCGGCCAACATCCACCTGCTCACCTTGCGCGACCTGCTAGACTGGGCTTCATCGAGCGGGGTGAGCATCGTATCGGGGTACGCTCTGGTCGACGGTGCCCCTCGCGAGTTGCGACCGGACGACGATCTGGTCGCCGAAGAGGTGCTGGTCGTCGTCGAAAGAGAGTGAATGAGACAGTCCGTCCCCGCCGAATTGCTGGCCCGCTACGACTCGGTAGGACCCCGCTACACCTCCTACCCGACGGCGGTGGACTTCCACACCGGCTACGGCGACGCGGAATACCGCGCCTCCCTGGCCGCGGCGAACCTCCTCGGGGACGAGCCGCTGTCGATCTACACGCACATTCCCTTCTGTGTCGAACGTTGCTGGTTCTGCGGGTGCCACACCTTCGCCACGCCCCGCCACGACGTGGTCGAGCCCTACTTGGCGCATCTCGAGGTGGAGATGGAGCGCGTGGCAGGACTTCTGCCCGATCGGCGCCGGGTGGCGCAGTACCACCTCGGTGGCGGCACGCCGACCTATCTTGGCCCCGAGGAGCTGGAGCGGCTGGTGCGCGGTTTCCAGCGCCACTTCCACTTCCTTCCCGACGCGGAGCGCGCCATCGAAGTGGATCCGCGCGTGACCACGACCGCGCACATCGATGCCCTCGCCGGCCTCGGGTTTTCACGCATTTCGCTTGGCGTGCAGGACTTCGATCCCGAGGTGCAGCTCGCCATCGGGCGGCAGCAGCCCATGGAAGCCACCGAGGCCTTGGTGGCGTGCGCGCGCAAGCATCGCTTCCAAGGCGTGAATTTCGATCTGATTTACGGACTGCCCCGCCAGACCCCGGAGACTTTCACCCGCACCGTCGCGCAAGCCATTTCCCTCAAGCCGGATCGCGTGGCGGTCTATTCGTTCGCCTACCTGCCGAACCAGCGCGGCCACCAGCGCCAGATCGCGCGCCCCGCTTTGCCAGCTCGCGACGAAAAGTTCGCACTGCTGGCCATCGCGCGCGAGGGTTTCATGGACGCCGGCTACCAGGCCATCGGCATGGACCACTTCGCCCTGCCGACCGACGAGCTGGCGATTGCCCAGCGCCAAGGTGGCCTGCAGCGCAATTTCATGGGCTACACCGTGAAGGCAGGCGCGGACATGATCGGCTTCGGCGTCTCGGCCATCGGCGACGTGCGCGGGGCGCTGGTGCAAGACGAGAAGAAACTCGTGACCTACTACCGCATGCTCGACGCGGGACACCTGCCGGTCGCGCGCGGCTATCAGCGCACGCTGGACGACGAGATCCGCCGCGACGTGATCCACACCCTGATGTGCAACTTCATCGTGGACCGCAGGACCATCGAGGAAAGACACGGCATCGTCTTCGCCGACTACCTGCGCGACTCGCTCGCCAGGCTGCAGCCCTACGTGACCGACGGCATGTGTCAGATCGACTCCGACTCCGTGCGCGCCATCGGACTTGGCCAAGTCTTCGTCCGCAACCTCGCCATGTGCTTCGATGCCCATCTGGAGGCCAAGCTGCAGGCGCGGCGATCCCGTCTTCTCGCGAACCGTGTGAGGGCAGAGAGCACAGAGAAGACAGTGGGCTCACCGGGGCCAACGCTGCGCTCTCATTCCTCTCTGCCGTTCTCCCCTCCTTCACCACCTCGACTTCGGAACGCAGGTGTTTTAGAAGTGTTACCTTCCTGTGGTGGGCGGGTCGGATCGTGAAACTCCGGATGTGCACGTAGACGAAAGGTAAACATGAAGAGCTACGCCGCGAACGAGATCCGAAACATTGCGCTTATCGGCCACGGTGGCGCGGGCAAGACCACCCTGGCCGAGGCCATCCTGTTCTGCACCAAGACCAACCAGCGACTTGGCCGCGTCGACGATGACACCTCGACGTTCGACTTCGAGCCCGAAGAGCAGAAGCGCAAGACCAGTATCTCGACCGGCGTCGGTCACGTGGAGTGGAAGAAGAACAAGATCAACCTCATCGACACCTCCGGGAACGGCAGCTTCCTGGTCGAGACCCGCATCGCCCTCGACATCGCGGATTCGGCGGTGTTGGTGGTATCGGCCAACGAAGGCGTGCAGGTCTACACCGAACGCACCTGGGATATGGCCGAGGAGCTTTCCCTGCCCCGCTGCATCGCCGTGTCGCGCCTCGACCGCGACAACTCGAATTTCGACGCCGCGCTCGAGAACATTCGCAAGTCGCTCAGCACCAAGGCGGTCGCGCTGCAATTGCCCATCGGCCAGGAAGGCAGCTTCGAGGGCGTCGTCGATCTGATGACCATGAAAGCGGTGCGCTTCTCGAACGAGGGGCGCGAGGTTTCCGTAGGCGACGTGCCCGCGGAGATGCAAGACACGGCCAAGAAGGCGCGGGAAGCCTTGCACGAGGCCATCGCATCCGCCGACGACGCCCTGCTGGAGAAGTACCTGGAATCGGGCGCGCTCTCCGACGACGAGGCGCGCGCGGGTCTAGCCCAAGGCGTGCGCAAATGCGCCATCGTGCCCGTGCTCGCCACCTCCGGCGCGCTTTGCGTCGGCGTCCAGACCCTGCTCGACTTCGCCATCGAAGCCCTGCCCTCCCCCGCCGATCGTCCGGCCTGGAAGGGCACGCAAGCAGGCGAGCCCGCCGAACGCGCTCCCGATCCCGGTGCGCCGGTCGCGGCCTACGTCTGGAAGACCTCTTCCTCCGATATCGGTCGTCTCTCGGTCCTGCGCGTGCTGACCGGCAAGCTGACGAGCGACGCCACCCTGCTCTCGGTGAACCACGATGCCAAGGAGCGCTTCGGCCAGCTCTATGCCCTGCAAGGCAAGACTCGCGAGGCCGTGTCCGAGGCCTATCCAGGCGACATCGTGGCCGTCGCCAAGCTGAAGTCCACCAAAACCGGCGACACGCTGGCCGACGAGAAGGCCCCCTTCGCGCTGCCCCGCCCCGAGATTCCGGCACCGCTCATCACCTACGCCTTGCACCCCAAGAGCAAGGGCGATGAGGACAAGGTCGCGGTGAAGTTGAACGAAATCATCGATTCGGACGTGGCCGTGAAGGTCAGCCACGATGCGCAGTCGAAGGAAATCCTGCTTGGCGGCACCGGCCAAGTCCACGTCGAGGTCGTCGTCGATCGATTGCACCGCGCAGGCGTCGAGGTCGAGCTGCTGGCGCCCAAGGTGCCGTATCTCGAAACCATCAAGGGCACGGCGCAAAACATCGAAGGCAAACACAAGAAACAGACCGGCGGCCGCGGGCAGTTCGCCGTGGTCTACATCGACATGTCGCCCTTGCCCCACGGCGGCGGCTTCGAGTTCATCGACGATATCGTCGGCGGCGCGGTCCCGCGCCAGTTCATCCCCGCGGTCGAGAAAGGCATGCGCACCCGCATGACCAGAGGGGTCATCGCCGGCTACCGGGTAACCGACGTGCAAGTGCGCCTCTTCGACGGCAAGTACCACGACGTGGACTCCGACGCGCGCTCGTTCGAGATCGCCGCCTCGAAGGGTTTTCAGGCCGCGTTCAAGCAGGCCAAGCCGTGCCTGCTCGAGCCCATCATGAAGATGCAGGTCATGTGTCCGAGCGACTGCATGGGCGACGTCATCGGCGATCTCAACCACCGGCGTGGCCGCGTCGAGGGCATGGATTCGACCAGCAAGGGCGAGGTGATTCGTGCCGTGGTGCCCATGTCAGAAACCCTCAAGTACTCGTCGGACCTGCGTTCGATCACCGGCGGGCGTGGATCGTTCGCCATCGAGTTCTCCCACTACGACGAGCTGCCTGGCCACCTCATGGACAAGGTCATCGCCGACTCCAAGATGGCGGCGGAAGAAGACGAGTAACACAGAGAGCCCAGAGGAGACAGAGGGCACAGCGATGAAGTGGTAAACCCGGAACTGTCATGAGAGCTCTATTCATCGGCGGCACCGGCATCATCAGTTCGGCCTGTTCTCGCGTCGCGGTCGAGGCTGGGATCCAGCTCTCCCACTTGCGGCGCGGCAAGACCGGGCGGCCGGTTCCGCTCGGCATCAAGGTGCTCACCGGCGACATCCGCGATCCTGCGTCCACGCGCGCGGCGCTCGGCAATCTGAAGTTCGACGTGGTGGTCGACTTCATCGCGTTTACGCCCGAGCACATCGCCCTCGACCTCGACCTGTTTCGCGGACGCACCGGTCAGTTCGTTTTCATCAGCTCGGCGTCGGCCTATCAAACCCCGCCGCAAAGCCTTCCCGTCACCGAGTCCACGCCACTCGACAATCCGGTCTGGGAATACTCGCGCGACAAGATCGCCTGCGAGGAAGCCTTGCTGGCCGCCTACCGCCACGACAAGTTCCCCTTTACCGTGGTGCGGCCCTCGCACACCTACGACCGCACCCTGTTTCCCTGGCATGGCGGCTACACCGTGGTCCACCGCATGCGCCAGGGCAAGCCGGTGCTGATCCACGGCGACGGCAGCTCGCTATGGACCCTGACCCATCACGAGGACTTTGCGCGCGCCTTCGTCGGGTTGCTCGGCCATTCGCGCGCCATCGGCGACGCCTTCCACATTACCTCGGACGAGTGGCTGTCCTGGGATCAGATTCACCTCCTGCTCGCCAAGGCCGCCGGGACCACCGCCAAGATCGTACACCTGCCCTCCGAGATCATTGCCAAGCACGACCGCGAATGGGGCGACAGCCTGCTCGGCGACAAGACCCACAGCATGATCTTCGACAACAGCAAGGTGAAGCGCCTGGTTCCCGGCTGGGAAGCGAAGATCCCCTTCTCGCGCGGGGCCGAAGAAATCATGGCCTACCACGATGCCGACCCGATCCGCCAGGTCGTGGACACGGCCTTCGACGCGACCATGGACAAGCTGGTCGAGATCGCCCGCCGGCTGGACGGCTGACACGAATTGCCCCGTCCCGCTCGACCTCGCGACTCAGCAATGCCTCGCTACTTCGGCCGCTTGTCGGGGTGCTCGTCGAGGTAGGCGTCGCGGCTCTCGCGCGAGACCTCGACCACGTAGAGCCGATCCGCGAGCAGTCGCGACTGGCAACCCAGGCGCGAGTTCGGGCGCACGTCGAATGCGCCGTCGAGCTTGTCCTCTTCCTGGTCTTCCGGAGTCGAGATGTCGTCCAGTCCTTCCTTGACGTACACGTGACAGGTGGAACAAGCGCAGACCCCGCCGCACGCGGAACCAACCTGGGCGCCCACGCTTTCGGCGGCGTCGCGGATGGTCGTGCCGACCGGTACCTCGGCTTCGATCCCCTCGGGCTCGAAGCGAATCCGCGCCGTCATTGCGAGGTCACCTTCTTCTCCACCGTGTCGAGCGCCTGCCCGCGCACGCTCTTTTCCAGCGCCGCATTCATCCGCCGACGTGCGAATTCCCTGCTGGCCTCGTCGAGGGTCTGGATCGCGCCCCTGATCGTCAGGTGGTTCGGACCAGCCTTCGCCGATTCCAGACCTGCGATACCCCGCTCGATGGCTTCACGCTCGCCCGTCACCAGCAGGTCGGCGGAACTCGCGAGCGCGGCCCTCGTCGCCCCGAGCATTCGCTCCGCCTCCACGCGCTCGACGGTAAGCAGGCGCGCGCCCATGTCGGCATCGGCGTGGTCGAAGGAATCGCGGATCATGCGCTCGACTTCGTCGTCGGTCAGGCCATAGCTTGGCTTGACCCGGATGGACGCTTCCTGACCGGTGTGCTCCTCGCGCGCCGACACGCTGAGGATGCCGTCGGCGTCCACGGTGAACGTCACCTTCAGGCGCGCCATGCCCGCGGTCATAGGCGGGATGCCACCCAGCTTGAAGCGCGCCAGGGATCGGCAATCGACAACCAGCTCGCGTTCGCCTTGCACCACGTGCAAGTCGAAGCCGGTCTGGTTGTCCGCGTAGGTCGTGAAGGTCTGGACCGCGCCGCAGGGAACGGTGGTGTTGCGATGGATGAGCTTCTCGGCCACGCCGCCCATCATTTCCAGCCCGAGCGACAGCGGTACCACATCCATCAGCACCACGTCGCCGCGCCCGCCGCTGGCCAGCAGATCGGCCTGGACCGCGGCGCCGAGGGCGACCACTTGGTCGGGATCGATGTCGGCCAGGGGCTCCCGGCCGAAGAGCCCGGCGACAAAGCGCCGCACGATGGGCATGCGCGTGGCGCCGCCCACCAAAATCACGCCGGAAAGCTGCTCGGCCGTCGACCCCGGCGTCGCGCATCGCGCGCCTGACCGCCGGGGCGCAACGTTCGAGCACGGGACGCACGAGCAGGTCGATCTCGGCGCGCGAAAGTCGTCCCTGCCAAGCCTGGCCCCCGGGAAGCGAGATGGCGACCGAGGTCTCCGGATTGTCCGTCAGCGCTTCCTTGGTGGCGCGTGCGGCGTCGAGCACCGCCCGCGCCGCGCCCGGATCTCCACCCGCATCGCCGGGTAGTCCCATGGCCTGCAAGAAATGCCCGGCGATGGCGCGGTCGAAGTCGTCGCCGCCCAGGGCCGAATCGCCACCGGTCGACTTCACCTCGAACACGCCCTTTTCCAGCTTCAGGATGGAGATGTCGAAGGTCCCTCCGCCCAGGTCGAACACGGCGAACACGCCTTCGGCTTGCTTATCGAGTCCATAGGCCAGGGCCGCGGCGGTGGGCTCGTTAAGCAAACGCATGACTTCGAGGCCGGCCAGACGGCCTGCATCGCGCGTCGCCTGGCGCTGCCCGTCGTCGAAGTAGGCCGGCACCGTGATCACCACGCCGTCCAGCTCGCCGCCCAGCTCGGCCTCGGCGCGCGCCTTGAGCACACGCAGGATCTCGGCCGATACCTCGATGGGCGTCACCGCCCGCGCGCCAGCCGCGACCGCGAATCGAACCATCGGGTCGAAGGGGCTTTCGGACGCGAATCGATAAGGTGTCAACCTACGCGTGGCTTCGGCGTCACCGGGTCCGCGGCCCATGAAGCGCTTGACCGATGCGATGGTATCCATGGGTGCCAGGGCGGCCAGCTCGCGCGCCCGCTGCCCCACCACCACGGAGCCGCCCTCGGCATAGTGAACCACCGAAGGCAAGAGCGCACTTCCGGCCTCGCGCAGGCAGATGGGCTGCCCGGCCCTTACCACCGCGACCAGCGAGTTGGTCGTCCCCAGATCGATGCCGACCGCGCGCCCCTTGCAGACCTGTTTGACCTGGGACTGTCCCGGCTCCGAGATGCCGAAGAGGGCTTCAACCGGCATCGCTGCCGCTTCCTCCTGGCCCGGGCGCATCCTCTTCCCACAGGACGCGGGCTTCATCGAGAAACCGCCGATAGTAGCGCACGGTCACCAGACGCGAGGCGATGGTCGCCAGGTCGGGTGGAGAGGCGGAAAACCCCTTGGCCACGTCAGCCATCACCGTGGCGAGCCGGCTGCGCACCTTCCCGATGAGGGCCTCGGTTTCGTCCACGTCCTTGGCGTGATGAGACTCGGCGAGCGCTTCGCGCAGCTCGAGAACCTCCATGAGCAGAACCTGAGGCACGGGTAGGGTGGCGTGCTCGCTGGCCTGGCCTGGCTTGCCCACGCCAGTCATGTCGCCGACATCGATACCGCTCAAGGAAAGCAGATACTCCGCGCGCCGAACGGGATCTTTCAAGATCTGCCAGGCTTCGTTGAGCTGCACGGATCTTTCCAGCGACGCCCGGCGCGCCCTTGCGTCGGCGCGCGCAAAGCGATCCGGGTGAAGCACCTTGGTCATCTCCTTGTAGCGCCGTTCCAGATCCGACTCGTCCACGGCGAACGCCGCCGGGACGCCGAAAACCCTGAAATAGTCCGCCTTCGCATCGGGCGGCTGCACGGCCAGGCAGTGCGCGCAAAGCATGCCGTCGCCCGCGGCCTTCTGACAGGACCAGCAGATCATGCCCGGCCTAGAACTGAACGCTTTCGCCGCAGCTACAGGTCGATTTGACGTTGGGATTGACCCATTTGAAGCCACTGGCCATCAGGGTGCTGGCGAAATCGAGCGTCGACCCGTCGAGAAGGGTGAAGCTCTTGGGATCGATGAAGACGTTGACCTGTCCGTTTTCGAAAGAAAGCACGCGGTCTTCCGGACGCGCGTCGATGTCGGACCACTCGAACAGATAGGAAAAACCCGTGCATCCGCCGCCCCGAATGCCCACCCGCAGCCCCTTGGCCGGCGTTGCACGCTTGCCCGCCGCGGTCTTGATCGCCTGAATTGCCTTCTCGGTGACTTGAATTGCCATGACGATTCTCCCGGGCCCTCTAGGCCGTTCCCTCGGCGCGCTGTTCTTGCTTCTTGCGATAGTCGGCGATGGCGCCCTTGATGGCGTCCTCGGCCAGTACCGAGCAGTGAATCTTGACCGGCGGAAGGCTCAGCTCCTCGACGATCTGCGTGTTCTTGACCGTCATGGCCTGATCCACGGTCATGCCCTTGATCCACTCGGTCGCGAGCGACGAAGACGCGATGGCCGAGCCACAGCCGAAGGTCTTGAACTTGGCATCCTCGATCACGCCGTTCCTGCCGACCTTGATCTGCAGCTTCATGACGTCGCCGCAAGCGGGTGCCCCGACCAAGGCCGTGCCCACGTTGGGCTCGGTTGGATCGAGGCTGCCGACATTGCGGGGATTCTCATAGTGATCGATGACTTTGTTGCTATATGCCATGACGTATTACCTCACGTTGCCAAAACGAAATTCGTCGCGTGGGGAATTCCCATGTCAATGCGTCCCCCATTGGATGCTCTTGGGATCCACGCCGGATTGGGCGAGCTCCCAAAGCGGGGACATCTCGCGCAGTTTCTTCACCTTACCGGCCACCAGATCGACGACGTAGTCGACCTCCGTCTCGGTGGTGAATCGGCCGAGGCCGAATCTGATCGACGTGTGGGCCATCTCCTCGGGCACGCCCAGGGCGCGCAGGACGTAGGACGGCTCCAGCGATGCCGAAGTGCAGGCCGAGCCCGACGACACGGCCACGTCCTTGAGCGCCATCATCATGGCCTCGCCCTCGACGAACGCGAAGCTGATGTTGAGATTCCCCGGAAGACGGTGTTCGAGCGAGCCGTTGACCACCGTGTTCGGAACGCGCGCCTCGATACCCTTGCGCAACCGTTCGCGCAAGGCCAGAACGCGACCGCTCTCCTCGGCCATCCCCAGACGGGACAGCTCGGCGGCCTTGGCGAACCCGACGATGCCGGGAACGTTGAGGGTCCCGGAACGCATCCCGCGCTCGTGCCCACCACCATCGATGATGGGGGTCAGACGCACGCGCGGCTTGCGCCGAACGTAGAGCGCCCCGATGCCCTTGGGCCCATACAGCTTGTGCGCGGTCAGCGAGACCAAATCGGCATGGCTTCGGTTGACGTCGAAAGAGATCTTGCCCACGCCCTGAACCGCATCGATGTGGAAAAATGCGCCGCGCGCCTTGACCACGGCGCCGATCTCGTCCACGGGATTGACCGTGCCGATTTCATTGTTGGCCAGCATGATGGAAACCAGAATCGTCTTGTCGGTCAGCGCCGCGGCCACCGCCTGGGGATTCACCCGGCCGTCGCTTTCAACCGGCAGGTAGGTCACGACGTAGCCCTGCCTTTCGAGTCGCTTGCAGGTGTCGAGGACCGCCTTGTGCTCGGTCTGCGCCGTGATGATGTGGCTGCCGCGGTCCTTGTAGAATTCGGCCACGCCTTTGATGGCTAGATTGTCGGATTCGGTCGCGCCCGAAGTCCAAACGATCTCCTTGGCCACGGCCCCGATGAGCCGCGCGACCTGTTCCCGACTCGACTCGACTGCCTCTTCGGCGCGCCAGCCGAAGGCGTGGGACCGGCTGGCGGCGTTCCCGAAGTCCTCGCGAAAGTATGGCAGCATGGCTTCCAGGACCCGTTCGTCGACGGGCGTGGTCGCGTGGTAGTCCATGTAGATTGGCAGTTTGAGGGTCATGGGTTCGTGTGTTTGGCGATGCCATCGACCAACAAGGGCACATCGCGGTCCAGGCCATGGTTCTCGCAAGCACAGCACTCGTTCTGGCCCTGGTTCGGGCTGCACGAGCGACAGCGTTCGAGATAGGAAAGACTCTCGGCCAGCTCTTCGGCCAGACGGGAAAGTCGCGCGATGGTTTCTCGCGTCTCCCGCAGCTTGTCGGAGAATATCTCACGCACCGTGGCCATGGCCTCTGGTGCGGTGGCGCTCTCTTCCCAAACCCGCAGGAAAGTCTTGATTTCCGTAAGCGAGAACCCCATGTCCTGCAGCTTCTGGATCCACTCGATGCGCTTTACGCCATCCCCGGAATACATGCGGAACCCCCCCTTGGACCGCACCGGGGGCGAAAGCAGCCCAAGCTCCTCATAGAGGTGAATGGCGCGAACCGTCTTTCCCGTGCGGCGAGCCAAGTCGCCGACCTTTATCAGGGACAACCGCTCTATTTCCTGCTGAATGGCCATAACCTAACTCTTACGTGTGCGTACGAGTTATAGGTTCATGCATGGTTCCAGTCAAGCCGAATCGACGAGCGAACCTCGTTACCCTCGTCGCGCGGCGGCGGTTTCGATTGCGGCAATCAGATCGCGCCGGTGGACCGGCTTCTCCAAGATGCGACGCGGCGAGTCGGCCATCAACTTCACCAGTTCATCGGACTCGCCACCGGTCAGAAACACGAAACGCTCGGCGAGAAATGGCCGGGCACGCGTCACCTCCCGGTAAAGCTCCAGCCCACTCAACTCCGGCATATTGACGTCGCAAATGATCACGTCGGGCGGCTCCCTCTCGGTCAGGCAGCGCATGCCGTCCCTGGGATCGCTGAAGGTCAGGACGTCGTGGCGATCGGCCAGCATGCGACGCAGGGGCAGGAGCAGCGCGGTCTCGTCCTCGATGATAACGATACTCAGCCGCCGCATGGAGTTGGACATCGCCAGCTCAGGTGTCGGGGTCCGCAGCTCGGGGGCGGGCGTCCGCGGCGGATCGACGGCCTGGAGGTCCGCCGATTCCTCGCACCACCTGCGCAAGGCGATCGATACGGCCGTGCCGCGCCCGATCTGGCTCTCGAGCGTGATGTTTCCGTCCATCTTCTTGACCAGATCGCGCGAGATGGCCAGCCCTAGCCCCGTTCCGCGTCCCACCGCCTTGGTCGTGAAGAAGGGATCGAACACGCGTCGAAGGTTCTCCGGGGCTATGCCGCAGCCGTTGTCGATTACCCGAATCGCGATCTCCTCGTCCCGCCGCTCCACGAAGACCTCGATCCGTCCTTCGCCCGGTGGCGAGGAGATGCTCTGCGCGGCGTTGAGCAGCAAGTTCAACATCACCTGGCGCAATTGGTCGTCGTTGGCCCGCGCTGTGCAATCAGGGATCGAGTACACGTTCACGCTCGCTCGACCGGAGAATTCGCGCGCCACCAGAGCCGCAACCGACCGGACCACGGCGTCGACATCGACCGGGCCGAAATCCTGCCGTCCAGGGTGGGAAAAGATACGAAGCTGACGCACAAGCCGCGCGATGCGATCGAGCCCGCGGCGGCATTCGCCGAGAATCTTGGCCAGTTCGTCCAAGCCGGCTTGGCCACCGTTCGCATTGCCCGTGCGCGCCGACTCGATCCAAGCCTCCGCCATTTCGAGATTGGGAAGAATGAATGCCAGGGGGTTGTTGATCTCGTGGGCAATGCCGGCTGTCAACAGACCAACGCTGGCCATCTTCTCCATCTGGACGAGCTGTTCCTGGGTTTCGTGGAGCCGCGCCAGGGTGGCCTCGAGTTGGGTCCGTTCTTCCAGCAAGCGCGCGTTGGCCAGTTCCAGTTCACCGGTGCGCGCGCGCACGCGCGTCTCCAGCGCCGCGTTGAGCTGCTCGAGCTCGCGCAGAAGACGCGCGTTCTCCTTGACCAGCCGGACGTGCTGAATGGCGCGGAAAAGGGCCATGCGCAGGGGCTCGATCGCCTCGTCCTTGGCCACGTAATCGAAGGCACCGTGGTGGATGGCGCGCAAGACATCGCTGGTGCGCATGACCGAGGAAAGCATGATGACGGGCGCCTCGACAGCCCGCATCCGCAGCATGGTAAGCAGTGCGATGCCCGACATGTCCGGCATGTTGATGTCGGCGACGATGACGTCGAACCCGCCGTCGCCGAGCGCGTCCAGCGCCGCCTTTCCACTGTCAAGCGTCTTGACCTCGAAGCCCCAGTCGGAGATCAGCCCCCCCACGAAATCGCGAACCAGTGGACTGTCGTCGACAAGCAAGACCCGTCCCGTGGCGCGCAGTGCGATATCGCCGCCGGACGGCGAGCCCGGCGCGGATGGCGCGGAACCATTGGCCATGTCTCTCCCACTACGGCAGCTTCCGGGCAAGACTTGACCGGCCCGTGCCACCTCGACGCCACCCGATCTCCGCGAGGCCCAGGGTGGCGATCCGACGTGCCTGGATGGTCCTGACGGCCAATCCTGAAGTTTCCCAGGAGCCCTGCCGATGGGTGACCTGAGGGGGAAATGACTTACCTACTGCAGAATGTACGGCTCTTCGCGACCTTCTCGGAGACAGATCGTGCCGACGTCGTTCACTTCATGCACGAGAAGCGCTACGCGTCCGGCGAGACTCTGTGCACGCGCGGGGAACACGGCAGCACCATGATGGTCGTCGTGAAGGGCGCGCTTTCCGCGGTGGTGCCTGGCGCCGACAATGTGCCGCGCGAGATCGCGCGCCTCGGCCAGGGAGATATCTACGGTGAACTGTTCTGCATCGATCCGGCGCCTCGCCCCGCGACGATCATGGCGTGCGAACCCGCGACGATCCTCGAACTTGGGCGCGACGACCTGGTCAAGATGCGCCAGCAAGCCCCGGGCGCCGCTGCCGCTCTCATCGGAGCGGTCTTCCGCGATGTTCTCAGGCGTCTGCGCGATGTCGACGATCGCATCGGGCGCGACCTGGACGCCGGACGCGACGACTCCGACGGCGGCGACGCCAATTCGTCCCGGCCTTCGCGTGAGGAGGTGCCGGATCCCTGGGCGGTTTGTTTCGCGCGTCTGCGAGGAACTGCTTGAACGCGCCTGAAACCGAGTCCGAGATTCCCGGCTTCCGCCGACCCGAGGCCCTGGTCCTCTTGCTTGCGGGCAATGCGCGAACCATGAAAGCCCGATCGCTGCTGTGCCGGGAGGGCAAGCGCACCGACCGCTTCTTCGTCATCACGGAAGGTGAGGTTGAGATCGAGAAGTCCATCGCAGGCAAACGCTGCGCGCTCGCCACCTCTGGCCCTGGCAGCGTGCTCGCGCTCATGGCTGCGCTCGACGGCGCGCCGTGCCCGGTGTCCCTGCGTGCGCTTGGCCGAGGCAAAGTGGTGGAAATCACCCGCCGCCGATTGCTGGCCCTGCTCGACGGCGAAGCAGCCAACGATTCAGGCCTGGCGCACGAGTTTGCCTTGGTTGCCATCCGGCGCCTTCGTGATGCTACGGATGAGCTGGCGCATGCGCTATGCCACGCGCTTCGTTCCTCGCAGCGTCCCGGAAAGATGGATGCGCGGGATTTGGCCCGCATACAGGCTGGCAATCACGCTTGGCCATGCGTCATGCCGGGCGCCTGACGCCATATTGGAACATCCCATCCGGCCATATGCCGATGCCGGCTAGGAATTCTCGTGTCAGCGTGCTAGCAAACGGCTCGGTGATATGGCAACCCTCGAAGGGTTCCCATGTCCTCTCGCGATGGTGCGCGGCGAGCAAAGCTCGTCGGGTTCCCACGCGGTTAGACAAGTCTTACCAGGAGCACTGAGCGATGGATTCATTGACCCAACTTGCCATCAACACCATTCGCCTACTTTCCGTGGATGCCGTGCAGAAGGCCAATGCCGGCCATCCTGGCTTGCCCATGGGCGCCGCGCCCATGACCTACGTCCTTTGGCAAAGGCACCTGCGGCACAACCCCAAGAATCCCAAGTGGCCGGATCGCGATCGCTTCGTCCTGTCGGCCGGGCACGGTTCCATGCTGCTTTATTCGATGCTGCACCTCACGGGCTACGATCTCGCCTTGGACGAGCTCAAGGCCTTTCGGCAGTGGGGATCGCGCGCGCCTGGCCATCCAGAGTCCTTCTGCACGCCCGGGGTCGAGGCAACCACCGGCCCGCTCGGGCAGGGCGCGGCGAATTCGGTCGGCATGGCCATGGCCGAGCGGTTCCTGGCCGGACGCTACAACCAACCCGGTCACAGCATCGTCGATCACTGGACCTACGCCCTGCTCGGCGACGGCGACATGATGGAGGGCATCACCCACGAGGCCGCCTCGCTCGCGGGCCACCTGAAGCTCGGCAAGTTGGTCTGGCTCTACGACGACAACAAGGTCTCCCTCGACGGCCCGACTTCGCTGCATTTCAGCGAAGACATCGGCCAGAGCTTCCAGGCCTGCGGCTGGCACGTGCAGAAGGTCGCGGCCGGCGACACCGACGTCGCTGGTATCGACAAGGCCATCGCGGCCGCCAAGGCCGACGCGCGCCCATCGCTGATCATGGTCCGCACCACCATCGGGTTCGGGTCGCCCCACAAGGCCGGCACCTCCGGGGCCCACGGCGCTCCGCTTGGCGCGGACGAGGTGAAGCTCACCAAGTCCGCTCTCGGGTGGGATCCCGACAAGCAGTTCTTCATTCCCGAGGAATCCAGAGTCCATCTCCTCTCCGCGGTCGAACGTGGCGCCCTCGCCGAGGCCGAATGGCGCAAGGGCTTCGAGGCCTGGGCCGCCGTCAATCCGGCGCTGGCCAGCGAATGGAGACTGGCGCAACGAGGCGACTTGCCGACGGACTGGGACGCGGCGATTCCCGTTTTCGCCCCCAAGGACGACATGGCCACGCGCATTTCCGGGGGCAAGGTGCTCGCCGCCATCGCAAGCAAGGTACCGTGGCTGCTCGGCGGAGACGCCGACCTATCCTGCTCGACCATGACCGGATTGCCGGGCCAGGGCGACTTCTCGGGCGAAACCGGGATCGGCCGCAACATCCACTACGGGGTGCGCGAGCACGCCATGGGCGCCATCGCCAACGGCATGGCCTACCACGGACTGGTGCGCTCCTTCACCGCCACCTTCTTCGTCTTCTCCGACTACGAACGGCCCGCCCTCCGCATGGCCGCCATCAGCAGGTTGCCGGTGATCTTCGTCTTCACGCACGATTCCATCGGCGTCGGGGAGGACGGCCCGACTCATCAACCGGTCGAGCAACTGGCAGCCCTGCGCGCGATCCCGAATCTATGGGTCATACGGCCGGCCGACGCCAACGAGACCGCCCAGGCCTATCGCATCGCCATGAAACGCAGTGACGGCCCGGTGGCGATCATTCTTTCCCGGCAGAAGGTGCCGACCCTCGATCGCAGCAACATGGCGCCGGCCACGGATCTGGCAAAGGGCGCGTACGTCCTGTGCGAAGCCACGGGCGGCCCACCCCAGGTAATCCTGATCGCCACCGGAAGCGAAGTCGCGATCGCTCTCGCCGCGCAGGAGAAGCTCCAGTCGAGCGACATCCGGGCGCGCGTCGTCTCGATGCCGTGCTGGGAGTTGTTCCTCGAACAGCCCCCCGAGTATCGCGACTCCGTCATCCCCCGTGACGTTCCGGCCAGGATTTCCATCGAGGCCGGCACCAGCCTGGGTTGGCACCGTTTCGTGGGCGATCGCGGCTTGGCCATGGGTCTCGACCGCTTCGGCGCCTCGGGACCGGGAGCCGTGCTCATCAAGCAATTCGGATTCACCGCCGACAACATCGTTCGCGCCGCCTCGACCATGGTGAAGACATGACCCGTTCCATGGGGCGAACCCTTTGCATCGTGGCGCTGGTCGCTGGGGCGGCCACTGCGACGGCAAGAGCGGCCCGGGCCGCGGATCTCCAGCCGCCGACGGTCTTCGACGGCGCCTACCAGGGGCTGCTGGTCGGAGGAGCGGCCGGGGTGGCCACCGGTTATCTCTTCGCCCGGCGCGGCGGATGGAATAGTTCGAGCGATTGGAAGCCATTGGTCTACGGCGCGGGCATCGGCGCACTCACCGGCAGCGTGTTGGGCCTGACCCTGGGCATCGTCGACATGGCCCAGGAGAAGCCCGGGCGCAACGGCTACGTCATGCGAGACGGACTTTACGGCGCCGGGCTGGGAGCGGTCTTGGGCGGCATTGCGGGCGGGCTGGCCGCTCTTTCTTCCAAGAAGGGAGAGCACATCCTCCTCGGCGGCTCGATCGGCATCCTCTCGGGCACCTGTCTCGGAATGGCGGTCGGGTTCGTGGAGGGGTACCGCAAGTACTCGGCATCGGTGGCGCCGGTCCAGCAGGCGGACGGCAGCGTGACCTTCGTACCGGCCGTCGCGGGCCGGTTCTAGAAGGTTCGCACTTCTAGATCCCATGAATGTGGTTCGGCGTCTGTTGGTTGACATTGCGCGCGGCCCGTTGGCTAATCCCGGGAACTCAAAGGGGGGCGAATCATGGCGATAATCGAACGAGTCAAGGGTATCTGTCTGAAACCGAAAACCGAGTGGGACGCGATCGCCCAGGAAGAAACCTCGACCGCGGCTCTCTTCACGGGATACGCCGTGCCGCTGGCGGCAATCCCTGCGATTGCCGGCTTCATCGGCGGCTCCCTCATCGGGCGATCGCTGCCCTTCATCGGCAGCTACCGCGTGCCGATGGTGAGCGGGCTGGTCATGGCCGTCTTCGCCTTCGTCATGGCGCTGGTGGGCGTCTTCATCGTGTCGCTTATCATCAACGCCTTGGCGCCGAGCTTCGGCGGCCAAAAGAGCAGCAGCCAGGCCCTCAAGGTCGCGATCTATGCCTACACCCCGGCGTGGGTCGCGGGCGTGCTGCAAATCCTGCCCATGCTGGGGTTGCTCGCCATTCTGGCCGGACTGTACGGACTCTATCTTCTCTATCTTGGCCTGCCTCGCTTGATGAAGTGCCCCCAAGAGAAAGCCGCCGGCTACACCGCCGTCGTCGTGGTATGCGCGATTGTTCTCTCGGTCGTGATCGGGGCAACAGGCGCCGCCATCGTCGGCGCGGGAATGTTCGGCGCACGCGGCATTCCCGGTCTCGCCGGCGACCACGTTGCCTCGTCGGTCCAGTTCGACAAGGACTCCCCGATGGGAAAGTTGCAGGCCATGGGCAAGGCCATCGAGGAAAGCAACAAGAAGATGGAAGCAGCCAAGAAGAGCGGCGATCCCAACGCCCAGGCTGCGGCGGCCATGGCCGGCCTGGGCGCGATGCTCGGCGGCGGCAGGCACGTGGACCCCGTCGGCATCGACCAGCTCAAGCCTTTCATCCCCGAGACCTTCGCCGGCCTGGCCAAGCTAAGCAGCAGCGCCGAGAAGACGGGCGCGATGGGCATGATGGTTTCCAAGGCGCGGGCGCAATACGGCGATCGCGCGCACAAGAGCGTTTCGCTCGATGTTTCGGACGCCGGCGGCGCAACCGCGCTCCTCGGTCTGGCCGGCTGGATGGGCGTCCAGGGCGAGAAGGAAGACGATAACGGCTTCGAACGCACCCAGAACGTGAACGGACGCCTGGTCCACGAAAAGGGCTCCAAACACGGTGGCGAGAGCGAGTTCACCCTGGTACTCGGCCATCGCTTCGTGGTCAGCGCCAAAGGCCAAGGCGTCGACCTCGCTGCCCTCAAGACCGCCGTGTCGAACCTCGACCTCGCCAAGCTCGAAGCCATGAAGGACGTGGTCGTCCAGAAATAGGCCGCGAGCGCGGACTTTCCAGCCCACGACATCGCGAAGGCTCGGCGTCAGAGAAGGTTCGGCGTCAGAATTGAACCCCGGTGTCGATGAACCAGGTCTGGCTCTGGCTGGTGTCGGTCGGAGCCCAAGCCTTGATGACGTCTTTGGCCACCACCGCGCGTCCTGATCCGTCGCTGATGCGGAGAGTGACGGGCAAGTCGAAGGGGCCATAGCCTTGCGGGAGCGCCCAGGTACCGAAGCGCTCCTGCGGTCGGGACAAGGTGTAGTTGGCGTCGCGCATGAGCATCACCCAATCCCCTGACGGCAACTGCGCCTCGACCTTGGCCGCGGAGCCCAGTCCGGCCATATTCACGACGGTGAGCGCGAAGTAGTAGGCGCCCGCGTTGGGACGCAGCCAGATGTACATGTTGCCCACCACGGGACAGGGCACGCGTTTGTACTTCGTCGGGATCACGCCGTCCGTGATGGTGCCGTTGGGGTCGCCGGTCTGCAAACGCGACATCGCGATGTCCGAGAGATCGAGGTGGATGCTCTCGTTCGGCAGCGGATCGTGATCGACGGGCGGGGGCGGCGGCGACGGCGGAAGCTGGCAGCCGTACTTGAAGACCCCCTCGACCTCGCCGCAGTGGTCGCGCCCGGAGCCACAGCACCACTTGGAATTGGCCGAGCACGGGCACGAGTCGGCCACCTGAAGCACGATGGGCGGCGTGTAGCCACTCTCGCCCGGCTGGTATTCGCTGCCATCGTCCTGCGTGCGAACCAGCTCGAAGCACTCGCCGCAGGAGAGGTAGTTGTCGAGGTCGCCAGGCAAGCTGGGCCAGAACTGCGTGTAGTAATTGCCCTGCGGGGCCGCGAAATTCCCGCGCAAGGTCACGTCGCTCGGATCCTTGCACAGGTCGGGATACGCCGCGCAGAACTTGTCGCAATTCGCTTGCATGGCCGTATCCACGAACTTCATGGCCGTAGAGCAAATCCCATACAGGCCAAACGCACACGCGCCGTTGGGGGCCGTCCCGAAGTGGGTCGAGCGCGAATAGTGCCAATCCTCGCTGTCGGCGACCTGATGCACCTCCGGCCACTGCCCTGAGGTGCACGCCTTGGCGTTGACCACCTCGCACTGCGCGGAGCCCGGACCGCCGCACTTGTCGCAGCTTTCGGACGTGTTGTCGTTGCTACAGTACTGCGCGCAGCACACGCCGTTGGTCATCGCCCAAGCCCCACACGAATCCGCGCCGGCGTCCGGGCGCGGGGCCTGCCTGCGCACGTCCGCCACCGTGTTGTCTGCGGCGTCCCGAGCATCATCCCCTTGGGTAAGGGGCGCATCGATCTCGGCTCCATCGCCAGCCGCGTCCGGGTTGCCCGCGGTCGAAGACGAGCCGCCCGAACCTCCGCCGGCGCCCCCGGTCGCCCGAACGCCGCCCGAACCACGTGAGCCACCCGAGCCGAGCGCACCACCCCCGCCCTGTGCGCCGCCGCTCGCGCCACCGCCCCCTGAACCTTGCAAACCTCCTACACCTTCTCCTCCGCCGCCGGCCGACGCGCCCCCAGTGCCCCGCGTTCCGCCCGTTGCCGTGGAGGTCTGCGGGCCCGCGACGCAGCCCGCGGCCATCCATCCGCCCAAGACCGCCAGTGGTAGCATCCAGGCCCAGGAAACACGTGTGCACGGAGCGGCACTGCTTCGGTCCATGACGTCCAGTCTACTCCTCCTCCGGCGCCCGGGCCGAGATGCCGTGGACCCTCGATGGCTTCTGGATTTCACGACATCGCCGGCTCTGCGCCTGCTATAGAGGCTCTCTCCCAGATGGGCCAACGCCATCCGAGCAGCAGATGTGGTTCCGGTACCTGACAGCCTCGGCAGCATGCGCCGCCCTTTTGGGGCTAGCAGCCACCGTTATCGTGCGGACGCATCTTCCCGAAGTCATATCAGTCCTGACAAGGAAGACGTATGAAGCGCCGCCTTCCCCAGAGTCCATCCACACTGACGGCGGCGTTCCATCCGCCGTTGAGCCCTCACCCGAGGGCGCGACGCCAGAGACGCCCCCAACCTCGTTGCTTTCGACAAAGGCCGCCAAGGGGCATCCGGCGGCCCCCGCCCGGCAGGCTTCATCCCACAATCCGACGCGTGTCACACTCACGCAGGAGCTGAATCGGGGGCTCCGAAGGCTCACCGAGCGCCGCTATGAGATCAAGCGCAGGTCGCTCGATCTTGCGCTCGGCAACCTGGCGTTGCTCGCCAGATGGGTGCGGGTCAAGCCCGAGGCTCGCGATGGCAAGCCGTTCGGATTCCGCCTCTTCGCGATTAGGGCCGATGGGCCGTTTGCGAAGCTTGGGCTGCGAAACGACGATATCCTCGTCTCCGTCAACGGGCTCGATACCGCGACGCCCGAGCATGTCTTGGACGCCTACAGCAAGCTCAAGGAAGCTCCTCGTTTGGTCTTGGGGCTGATGCGGAAGGGTCGCGAGATCAGGCAGGAGTACACGATTCGGTAGGGGAACCCCGAGTCACGGCCGATTTGCGATGGACTGGAACCCATGCACGACACTCCCTCATCGCGCGTATCGTGCCGGATCTTGGACGAATCGATCGCGGCAGAGAGCGCTGCAAAAATAATAGATCTTGCCCTTGTAGACGGAATGGGACGCGGCATGGGTGCGCTTGATCTTCATTCTGCACACTGGGTCCTGGACCTCGACGTTGGCCTCCTCGCCGGTGGGCAGCGGGTTCGCTGCGCCATCGGTGGCGACGATTGAATGCAGATAAGCGACCAAGTCGTCGACTTCGGGTTCCGTGAGGTAGTCACGGTACGAGGGCATGAGCGGGTCGTATCCGGAAACGACCTTGTCCCCCGGATCGAGGATGGACTGCCGCAGGTAAGCGTCATCGGCCGATACCGTGGCTCCGCCCGCGAGCCGCACCGTCTGGCCGACCAAGCCGGCGAGTGAGGGGCCGATCTTCGGATCGGCGTGGCATCCTCGACAGCCGATGGTTTGCAACAGGGCCAGCCCGCGCGACGCTCCGGGGACTTCGGGCTGCTCGATGTTCGGCCTCGTGTCCGCCTTGGCCACCGGCTCGCCGTCCGCATCGAGCATGGTCGCGTCGGCCACCAGGCGTAGGACGGCCTTGTCGTCCAGGCTGCCGTAGATACCGCGAACGCGCCCACCGCGATCGACGAGGAAGAACAGCGAGGTGTGAAGGATCGGCTCTCGTGGAATGGAGGTGTGCTCGAACGGCACCTTCATGGCTTTGGCGAATTCGGCTATCTGGGTGGCAGGTGGGCTCAAGAGCAGCCAGCGCGGATCTTCGTTCCACCTGGCGGCATAGGCCTTGAGCACGTCCGGCGTGTCGTATTCGGGATCGATCGAGAACGACACGAAACGAAGGTCGGCCGACGGTATCGACCTTCGGAGCAAGCTCATCTTGGCGGTGATGATCGGACACATCGTCGTGCACCGGGTATAGATGAAATCGGCGATCCAAACGTGCCCGCGCAATACCGACTCGCCGATCACCCGCCCGTCGGTGTCGGCGAAGGCGAAGGGGGGCACGTCACCCAGGGTAGGCAGTTGCCGCCGGGCTGGGTGGGCTGGATGATCGACGGGCGACGCCGCCGCCAGAACATACGAGCGTCTCTCGGCCCGGGTCGCGAGCGAGACGGCGAACACGATTCCCAAAAGCGCCACAAGGACGCAGACGCCCAAGACTAGGACACGCCTGGTTTCGACCCGCCTGGGCCGGGACGGCGAGGGTCCCTTCAGCGTCGTCGCCGTCGCCTTCGCAGCATAGCCAACGCGCCGAGCACCGCGGCGCACATGAACCATGAAGCTCCGCCGCCGGAGGAGAGATCACACCCACCCGACCCGGGCTTCGCCTGAGCCCCCGTCCCAGCACCGGCATGGGTGCCCGTCGACCCGCTCGATCCGCCCGAACCCGCGCTGCCTCCCGAACTGGTCAGCCCTCCAGTTCCGCTGCTGCCGCCCGAACCGGTCAGCCCTCCAGATCCGCGGCTGCCGCCCACACCCGTGCTGCCGCCCGAACCCGCGCTGCCTCCCGAACCGGTCAGCCCTCCAGCTCCGCTGTTGCCGCCCGCGCCCGTGCTCCCGCCCGAACCCGCGCTGCCTCCCGAACCGGTCAGCCCTCCGGATCCGCTGCTGCCGCCTTTGCCGGCAACGCCGCCGGACGCCGAGCTCCCCCCCGAACCAGTCGCCCCCCCAGATCCACCGCCGCCGCCCCCACCGGTTCCGCCGACCGATCCGCCACCTCCACCGGCTCCGCCCGAGCCGCCGCCGCCACCGGCTCCGCTCGCGCCTTGAGCCCCGCCCGAGGCATCTCTCGCAACGGACGCATCCCTGCTGGCCGAATCGCTACCGGCGTCGGTCGTCGATGCGGTCGAAATGTCCGCGCAGTGATGATAGTAGCAATCGTTGGCTGGGTGGTCGGTCATCACCATGATGACCTGAAGGGTACAGGGCTGTGAGCTGGTGCAGGATGCGCTCTTGGGAATCGTGACCTGGAAGGTCTTGCTGCCGCTTTGTTGCGTCGTCGCGGTAGAGCCGGCTGGCAAGCCATCGGCGATGACGGGCTGGGTCGGCGACCAGACGGGATCTTTCATGATGGCCGGTGTGCAATTGGTCCCTGTCTGGGCTTGCGGATCGGGAAGGGTCGCGAGGGTCTGGGTCGAGCTCGCGCCCTCGACCAGCGCGATGCGAAACCAGCCCGGGTGCGAGACGGTCGCCGTGATGGACACGGGAACCGTTTGTCCCGACGCAAGCACGGTGACCGTGTTGGTCGGCGTGCCGGCAGAATCACCCAGGGCGGTATTGGGCTCTGCTGCGCAAGGTCCGTTCTTCTGCGGACCGCCGAGGGAGTCTTGCGACATCCAACTCGCCGGAGAGTTGATCTTGAAGTGGGCTTGCGCCGTCGATGGCGTCACAACACCGATGGCGCCAAAGGCAAGCGACTGCACCAGCGCCACCACGTACCTGCTGCCCTTATCGCCGAACAGAGGCGTCGAAGCTCCATGCCGACACGCCATGATCCCTTTTGACGCCCGAAGCACGTGAAGGTTTCCAGAGTATGTCGGCAGGGCAGTTCACCCTGGAGGATCGCGTGGATCCGCTACAGCGCCCGGCGCGCGAATTCCACGAACTTGCCGCTCGACACGTCGTGCGCGTAGGTGATCGCGGTGATGGCCGCGTCCCCGATTTCGAAGATGTGGTAGCGTGAGCGCCGGTCGGGCGGGCCGTCGTAGGATGCCGAGCCCACGCCTACCACCGGGATGTGCGTGCCATTCGGACCCGGCAGGCTCTTGAAGAAGTCGCGGTGGTCGTGCCCGTGCAGCACCAGGTCGGCGCCGGCGCGGGCGAGCAGGGCTTGCAGGGCCGCGCGATCGCGCAGGTTGCGCTCTTCACCGTGGCGGTTCACGAGTGGTGGGTGGTGGATGAGGAGCACGCGCCGGCGGCGCTTCACCTCGGGCTCGGTCAGGAGCGATTCCAGCCGCCCAAGCTGGCTTGGGCCTAGCCGGCCCCAGGCGCCGAAGTCGCCGGTGGGCAGGCCGGTGCTCGTGCACACCAGGGCCACGTCACCGCGCAGACGAACGAAGGGGTAGGTCGCATCGTCCGCGCGCAAATCCGCCGTCTGAAAAGGGGCGAACATGCGTTCGAACACGCCGTTTTTCACGACCTCGGGAACGTAGGCGTCGTGGTTGCCCGGGATCACCGTCACCCGATCCGCGGGCAGCCGGGTGGCTTCGATCCAGCGCAAGGCCGCGTCCCACTCGGAGGCGAGCGCGATGTTGCACAGATCTCCGGTCAGGGCGAGGTGGTCCACGGCCCGCGACGGCAGGTCCTCCAGCAGCGCCCGCAAGAGCGCCATGTCGTGCTTGCGCCTGCGCAGAAGCAGGACGTTGAGGCCGCCCAGGGCGCGCTTACCGAGGAGATCGCGCGGCCTGAGGTCGCGAAAATCGCGAAAATGGGGGTCGCTGACCTGGGCCAGTCGGAACATCAGGTGGGCTCCACTTGAATCTCCGCCAGCAAGCCGAAGTGATCCGACGCGAACACGGAATCGGCACCGGGCTTGTCGAACACCATCGTACAGGAATGAACCGTTCCGCGCCCGTCGCCGCGCATGGGGCTCACGAAGATGTAGTCGAGGCGTCGGTCGGGTTCAAGGAACGCGAGCTTGGCGGTGTTGGGGTTCTTGCGCGGCCAGGTCCAACCCGGCTCTCCGGGATGCACGCGCTCCCAGGCGTCTTGAAAGTAGGTCCGCCGGCCGCCCAGGGTGACCTGTCCGCGCAGGAAGCGGATCTCGTCCGCCTCGGGCCGCGCGTTGAAGTCGCCCATCAATATCTGCGGTGAATCGCTGGTGCGGCCGGCCACGCTGGCCTCGATGGCCTGGACCTGGTCCTCGCGCTGCCGACCGTGGGTCAGGCGGTAGTTGAGGTGGGTGGTGTGGATCCAGACGCTGCCCTGCCCGGTCTGGACTCGCGCGGAGAGCAGGACTCGCCGCTCCTTGGGCTCGGCATGGGGTAACTCTTGCGCCTCGCTTTCCAGGATCGGGTGGCGCGACAGGATCGCCACGCCCTCTTGGCCACCGGCGAAGGGCGTGGCGGGCGCGAAGACATGATGGAAGCCGACGGCCCCGGCCAGGGTCTCGGCCTGGTTGGGCAATTGCCCCGGCACTTCCCGAACCTCTTGCAAGGCCACCACGTCGGGAAGATACGCGCGCAGGCCCTCCACGACGGCGGCCATGCGCCGTTCGAGCGGCGGCTCGGCACCCCACAGATTCAGGGTGAGGCAACGCAGGGTTCTCACGGCGCTCTATCCCTGGCCCGCATTCCCGCGATAGGTACAGCACGAGTCGGCGGTTTCCCACACCGTCACCGCCGACAGGTGGGGAACCTTCCTGACCACCTCATCCCAGATGAAGGCGCATAGATTCTCGCAGGTCGGATTGTCCAGGCCGTGGATGTCGTTCAGGGTATGGTGGTCGAAGCGGCGGTGGATATCCGCCCAGGCGTCGTCGATGACCGCGAAGTCGACGACCCAGCCGATTTCCGGGTCGACCGGGCCCGAAAGCGCGATATCGACGCGGTAGCTATGGCCGTGCATGCGCGAACACTTGTGTCCGGGCGGCACGCGCGGCAAGTGGTGAGCGGCTTCGAAGGTGTAGGATTTCTTGAGATCGGCTAGCAAAGCATTAGCAGTTTAGCACGCGTGGGCAGCTACCTGCCGGCGTAGCGCTTGAGCGCCGAAACCTGCACCAGCTTGCCTTCGGGCAAGACCAGGGCGCTGAGTTGCCTGCCGTACACGCAGCCCGTGTCGAGTCCGGTTGCCAGCGGGTACTGCTGCAAGCCGCGCACGGCATCGTGTCCGAACACCACCCACGCGGGTCCTCGCCACTTGGCCGCCCAGGGATAGTGGACCAGCAAGCGACTCGTGGGCTCGCCGCTGTCGGCGATGCTGCGCAAGCTGCGCAGGTGTTCCTCCCGCTGATCCTCGAGGGCCACGCCTGGGACCAGGCCGGCGTGCACCACCAGAACCTCGGGGCCACCTGCCTCGACCTCACCAAGCCGGAGGTAGTGGGGCATGCCTTCGAGGTAGGCCCAGTCCTCCGGCCCCAGGCTGCGCAGGTAGCTGCGACGACCTTGCGCACGATCCTTGTCCGTCTCGTGCTTGTGCGCGAGGGCGAAGGCATCGTGGTTGCCGAGCACGGCCAGCATGCCGCTCTCGCGCGCGAGCTGCACGACGCCCTGGGAATCCGGACCCTTGGCCACCAGATCGCCGGCCAGAACGACCCGGTCGCCCTTGGCGTGGCCACACTTGCGCAGAAGGAGACGAAGCTCCTCGGCACACCCGTGCACGTCGCCAACGACGATGGTTCTCTGCATTCGCTCGGGTCATCATAGCAGCACACCCAAAAAGTCGAGCCAGGCAGGGTCGCCGCCCATTCCGATGTCGACATCAAGCCAAAGATCGCTCAGATTCCGGGTGTGAGAGCCATGGTCGACACACGCTCGCGCAGGCTGCGCGTTCTCGGTCAGCCCGCCCCGGCGGCGACCGAGAGCGGCGACCGTCCGCACCACCCGCCGTGGATTCGCGCTCGCCTGCCCACGGGACAGGTCTATTTCGATCTGCGCCAGCGCGTACACGCGCTCGGCCTGCACACGGTTTGCGAGAGCGCCTCGTGCCCCAACCTGGGCGAGTGCTGGAACGACCGCTCCCTCACCATCATGATCCTGGGCGGTCTGTGCACGCGCTCGTGCAAATTCTGCGATGTCCCCACCGGCAAGCCTCTGCCGCCGGATCCCGACGAGCCGGCCCGGGTGGCGACCATGCTCGCCGAGCTTGGTCTCTCCCACGCGGTCGTCACCTGCGTGACTCGTGACGATCTCCCCGACGGCGGGGCCGCCCACTGGGCCGCCACCATCCGCGCCATCAAGGAGCGCTGCCCGTCCATGATCCTCGAGACGCTGGTCAGCGATTTCAAGGGCGACACAGCGGCGGTCGACCTCGTCCTGGCCGCCGGCCCGGATGTTTTTTCCCACAACCTCGAGACCGTCCCACGCCTCGCGCGCCAGGTGCGCGTGCAAGCGAGCGTGCAGCGATCGCTGACGGTGCTGGCGCACGCGCACGCGCGCGGGGCACTGACCAAGAGCGGACTCATGCTCGGTCTCGGCGAGAGCCTTTCCGAAGTGCGCGCGGTCATGCACGACCTGCGCGCGGCCGGGGTGGCCATCTTGACCCTGGGCCAGTACTTGCGGCCGTCACGACAGCACCTGCCGGTCGAGCGCCATGTTACCCCGGACGAATTCCGCCAGCTCAAAGACGAGGGTCTCGCCATGGGCTTCGCACACGTCGAATCAGGCCCTCTGGTCCGCTCCAGCTACCACGCTTCCAGCCAGCACGAATTGGTTCTCGATCGCAGGGCCGCCGCCGGAAAATAGGCAAGCGCCGCCGCGCAGCCCCGGCTCAAGCGATGTCCACTTCGGCGCGCGCGAGCTGGTCCTCCATGCGCCGCTGCTCGGCAGCGAGATCGCTGCGTCCGAGAAAGGCGGCGTAGCTCATGAACGCGGTCAAGTGGGGAAGATCCCTGGCCCACGCGGGCAAATACATCGGCTCGCTCACCACCCCCTCGCGCGCCAGGCGGTCGAACAGCGGGGTGTCGTCGACCGCCAGCTTGCCCACGAACAGCATCCTGACGAGCTGGCTTTGTCCCTTGACCAGCGCGATACGCAGAAAATTGGTCACGCGCAACAGTCCATCGAGATAACAGCCATCCTTGGTGAAGGGCGCCCCTCCCTCCAGGAGGCCCCCGCGCATCACCCGGCGGGCGCAGTCGAACGAGGTGTGCTCGTCGTGGCCCCGGTCGCGAAAAAAACCATAGAGGTCGATGAAATTCGCGCCCTCCTCGGCCATGTGGATGGCCAAGGTGCGGTCGCACAGGCGCCGGACCCGCGCAAGGCCGATGGAGCCGGTGATGAACTCGGTGAACACCGCCAGTCCTTCTTGGGTCCTCGTAGCGCGCGGCGAGGGCAGGCCGAGGAACGGAAGCATGGTCTGGGCGCGGCCGTTGAGCGTGGTCGCCAGGTGCACCTGACCCTCGTGGTATTCGATCTGGCGCAGATCGCGTGGCGAGAACCTGGCATCGCACTTGAGCCTGACTTCGTCGGCCGTGCTGGAAGCCGAGGCCGCCAGGTGATCGACGATGCGCACCTTCACGGGATGGCCGGTGAAGTACGGCGCCAGACGTGCGCGCAGAGCTTCGGCGGCTTCCTCGGCCCCCAGCGTGGCCCGATCGACGTCGGATGGGGGCGGCGAGAATCCGGCGATCACCTGCTCGAAATGGCGCGCCAGATCGAGGTTGGTGGTGCGCTTGTCGGAAGAAAGGTTGGCGGGCCGGCCGTAGAGCTCTACCGAATGGTGGTAGAAATCCCGGCTGCCGATACTGAGCAGCATGCGCGCCGCGGTCGACATGCCCACGCAGGTTTCGCGCAGGAACCGCTCGATTTCGTTTTCGCCGTCGAGCCGGTGCACCAGGTTCTGGAAGACGGTGCACGCTTCCGCGACGCCTGCTGGAACCTGGTAGGTGGGGCTGGGTAGGACGGAGGCGCCTTTGGCGAAGAACTCGCGTTCGACGTCGTCGGGCCAGTCCAGGGACCGGAGCACGCGCACGGGTTTGTGCGCCTCCATGATTTCCGACGAAATCTCGCGCAGTAGCGCCAGCAATCGTTCCGAGATCGGCATGGAGAACCCTCGCGCCGCTCGGTCTAGCCGCCGCCCACCCGACGCCCGGGCGGCACCGAGTAAGTGATCCAGGCGTTGGCACCGACCATCGCGCCTTTACCGATCACGGTATCGCCGCCCAGGATCGTGGCGTTGGCGTAGATGACCACATCGTCCTCGATGGTCGGGTGGCGCTGGGGCACGACCGGCCTGCCGCCATCCCTCGCCGCGACCTTGTGGCGCTTGATCGAAAGCGCGCCCAGGGTCACGCCCTGGTAGATGCGCACCGAATTCCCGATCCGGGTGGTCTCGCCGATGACGATGCCGGTTCCGTGATCGATGAAGAAGGGCGAGCCGATGGTGGCGCCCGGGTGGATGTCGATGCCCGTGCGGGCGTGCGCGTGTTCCGTCATCATGCGTGGCACGAGCTCGCCGCCCTCGCGCAGCAGCCGGTTCGCCGCGCGATAGATGGCGATGGCGTACAGCCCAGGGTAGCAAGCGATCACTTCATCGGCGCCGGTGGCGGCCGGGTCGGCCTCGAAGGCGATTTGAACGTCTTGCGCGAGAATGGCGCGTAACTCGGGTAGCGCCGCGAGTGTGCGCGCGGTGCTGGATCGTGCCTTGCGCCTGCAGGTGTCCCTTGCCCTGCCCTTGCCACCGTGCGACCTGTGCGCGGTCAGGTACAGCGCGCTTTCCAGCCGAGTCTCGATATCCGAAAGCACCTCCGCCAGTCGATCGCGAGCGTCGTCGTGGGAAAACCCCGCGACCAGTCTGGTGCGCCGGGTGCCGGGAAGAATCAGCGACAAGAAGTCGTTGACGATGGACGCGATTTCCTCGGGTGACGGCAGGGCCCCGGCGAGAACCGGTTCGCCTGCCTTCCTGCCCATGCGCAAGATGCGGCTGGCAAGCTCACGGTGGAACCGCGTCGGGCTTCTTCGTGCATCCGTGGTCATGGGCGGAATCTACCTCCATGAACAAGCGGGCGCCGAAAGGAATCGCACGAGGGCTCACCCGGCCGCGACCGGGCGCCGTAGTAGAATCGCGAGCGCGCCTTCGCCCCCACGCGCAGCCGAGGCGGTCGAGAAGGCCAGAACATGCGCGCATGTCGCGCGGCCGCACAATACCTCGACCGCAAGATCGCGAAGCACGGGGCCAGCGCCGCCGGAGTGCAACCCGCGCCCGCAGATGACGAGAACCGCCCGCAGGTCGGCGCGGGCGGACTGCTCGATGAAGCGCTGGAGCCTTCGCCGAGCCGCCTCGACGCGAAGACCGTGCAGATCGCAAGTGTCTTGCGCGCGTATCTCCCCTCGCGCGAGCATGCGCAGGGTTTCGCGAGAGACGCCGTGGCTGGTCCCGGTGACGATCCCGTCATGCCGGTCGACGGCCAGCGCATGGTTGTCGTGGAATTCGCGCTGCTTGCTTGCGCGGGCTGCCCCGCCGACCACGCCGCCGCCATCGGGCAAGACCCGGTCGCCGCCTTTCCTGAGTGGTGCCACGTCGGCGAACTCGCGCTCGAACAGCCGGCGTTCCTCCGCGCCCAGATCGAGCCACACCCCTGGCCTCTTGGGTTCGGTCTTTGGCTTGCGGGTTGACACGAGGGTGGCTCCCGGCGGGCAGTCTACCTCGCGGGAAGGCCAAGAACCCGCGTCTCTCCCCTCGGCACGCTGCCCGGTGCCCGGCCCGCGCGGTCTACCTCGCCGGCTTGGCCAGCGATCCCTCTTCGTCGAGGTAGAAAAGCACCCAGGCCAGCGGCGCGTTCCAGTTGATCGCGACCTCGTTGGTCGACCACGATTCGATGTTGTCGGCGAAGCACTTCTCGGCAACGCAGCCGACCATGGCCGCCTTGACGTGGGGATCCTGCAGCCCCGAATTGGGACCTCCAGACACGGCGCCCGGCGGTGGATGTGGAAATTTGCGATTCGCCTGGTAGGCCCAGAAGCGATGGTGAGGATTCAGGAGCGGTTTCGTGCCGTAGCCCGTGACGTACGACTGGTCCATGGCGTTGCGACCGAGGATGTAGTCCATGCCCGCTACCACGGCATTCAGGTACTTGTGGGCGTCGGTCAAATCCGCGGCCAGCCCGAGGACGATCAGATTGTCGAGCAGGAACGAGTTGGAACCCCAGGGGGCCTTGTTTTCCTTGCCCCAGTCGATGGGAACGCGAAAACCTCGCTGCCTCACGATACCGAGGTAGACATCCGCGGCGGCGACCACGGCGTCGCGCGCTGCCTTCCGCTCGGCCGCCGGCAATGCCCCGGGAACCACGGACAGCGAGATGGTGCCGAGCCCAGCCACCTCCTGCCAGGTCATGCTCGATGGAATCCCCTCGCCTTCGCCCCCGCCGAGGTGCGAGGGCAGCTTCAGGAAGTACGGGGACGAAACCAAGAATTGGTGGTACTTGGGCCGCTTGGTGGTGATGAACAGCTCGGCCGCCGCCCAGTAGAACTCGTCCTCGACCCGATCGTCTGCGTACGGCCCGCCGCCCTCGCCGCCGGGCTTGGCGAAAATCCCAGGATTCGCCACGGCTGCGTCCCAGGCCTTCTCGGCTGCAACCACACAGCGCGCGGAAAATTTCGGGTCGATGGTCTTCCAGATCCGGCCGGCCTGCGCTGCCACGGCGGCCATGTCGAGCGTCGCCGCGGTCGATACCGGATACAGGAAGCGTGGCATCGGATCGTCGTTCGGCGCCAGACCGAGGGCTGTCCATGCCTTGTCGTGGATCTTGTGGTGCACCATACCCGCCTTGGGTTGGTCGTCGGGCACTTGCATCTCGAGCATGAACGCGATCTCCCAGCGCGCCTCGTCCAACAGATCGGGCACGCCGTTCTTGTTCTCGGGAATGTTCATGGTTCCATCGGCGATGGCCGCAGTCGACTTTCCAAGGAACAGGCTACGCTCGTAGAGGTCGAGCAGGGTCCACACCGAGATCCCGCCATTGACGACGTACTTGCCGTGGTCGCCCGCGTCGTACCAGCCTCCAGCGACGTCCAAGGAGTACGAACAACCCGAGCTCGGAGCGCAAGGCACGGTCTTGTCCGATAGGTGACCGGCCGGGCGCGTCCACTGCACGCCACCGGCATAGGGCATCGCGATGTCGATGCCGGATCGATTGTGGTAGAAATACGAGAGCGCGTCGTACTTCAGCTTGTGATAGATGTCGGCCCCGATCGCGAATGGCGGGCTGCGATCCGATCCCACCGCCAACGTGAATCCGCGGCCCGTGCCCGTGAACGCCGAGAAGTCGATGACGTGCACATGGTCGCCGGATGGAACGTCCAGACCGGCAGGTTGCGACTTGCCATAGGCTGCCTCGCGACCGTCGGCCGCGAAGAGCTTCCAGTCGAGCGGTTGGGGCGCATCCGAGAGCAGGGTCGCGATCTTGACCATGCCGGTGAGGTAGCCGACCTGATTGACCAGGATCTTGGGTTCAGCCTCGGCCTTGGCCGAGCGATGCGACGGAGCGTCTTCTGGGCGAACGGTGGCCCGGTTATCCCGTCGGGCCTCCCCGATGGGAGCGCAGGCCGCGACCCCGAGAAACCAAGGAAGCAGCCTGCCTGCCTTCATTCGAGCCTACCACCACATGCTGGCGGCGAGCGAGATCACGTACTTGTCAGGCTGCGGATTGCCGTTGGGACTCAACCTGGCAATGTCCAGCGTGCCGGCCGTGCCGAAGGGCCACGGCATGAGGTAGTCGACCTTGCTCGGGTCGTGGTACTCGGCTCCATAGTGGTAGAACTGAGCTTGCAGGACGATCATCTCGTGGGTGACGAACTCGCTGCGGAAGATGAGCTTCGGCGTGATCACCTGGAAGGACTGTCCACTGTCGCTCATGTTGGGGTTGACGACGTCCGCGCGGAGCCCGACGGCCATCATGGGCATGAACGAATAGATGGGCTCGATGCCATACTTCAGCTTGTTCATATTCGCATTGTCGGCCGGTGGGAGGGTCATGCCGATCGGCGGTGCCGAGTTCCCAGTAGTCCCGGAAACATGGTTGAACATACCAAAGACCGTGACGGTGAGGTCCGTGCCTTGGCCCCAGAACGGCCGCGGCCGCATCATGAACCCTGCCAGGCTGAAGGTGTACTGCCCCGCGATCGAGTCGATGTTGCCATTCCCATCGTAGAAGAAGTTGTGCGCAAGCTGCCAGCCCCCCTGCGAGTGCAGAAGCTCGATGGAATCGGCGATCGAGTTGGCGTTCTTGGCCTTGACCCTGGAGTATCCGATATAGCCGTCGCCCATCCAGCCGCCGTTCAACCTCAGGTCCAAGCCGTAGACTTGAATCGATGCATCGGGGGTTGGGCCGGGGTTCGCCATCGTGCCGCCGCCTTGGGAGGCCACATCGAAGCGCGCGTCGCGCGCGAAGGTATCGATGTAGTGGAGGGTGAGGGTCCAAATGCCCTGGTAGACCAAACCGGCGTGGACGTGCGCCAGCAAGGTGGTTCCGATCTGGTGTGTGTCTCCAGGATACGGCTGCCAACTCGGAGAGTAGGTATCGGCGTTGTAGTTGTCCTTGGTCAGAGGGGTAAGGCCGTAGGTCTGGTACTGCTGGTCCATCTTTGCGCCCGCACCAGCTTCGAGGACGACCTTCCAGTCGTCGGCGAGCTCCAAATCGGCGGTCCCGGTCGCGCCGGCGATGCGGGTGCGGCCGAACAGGAAGGTCTGGTACTCGCCGCCGTCGTACTTGCCCAAGGCGCCGTAGAAGTTCGAGAACACACCCACGTCCCAGGCCATACCGCCGAGGTTGCCCAAGGCCTCGGGAAACTTCAAGGTCAGGAAGGCGCGGTCGATACCCAGTTGGTCCTGCAGCTCGCGCCATCCGCCCGAGGTGATGTTGTAGCTCGCGACGGTGGTGGTCATCATGACCTGCTGGTTGCCGTATTGGAAGAACAACTCGGCCCACGGGCCGGGACTGGCACCGGTGAAATTCCACCGGGTGTAGTTGCCGTCGGGCACGACCGGCGGGGCATGGAATTGAAGCTTGCCCGGAGCGAGAGTTCCGCTGTCGTCGAGGCCGACGCGCATGGGGCCGCGGAAGTAGCCTTTGAATTTGAAACCCCAGTCCTTTGCCGCCGTGGCAGTTTCATTCATTTCCGTACCACTGCTATAAGACAAGCTCTGGCTACTGAGACCGGCGGATCCGATGGCCTTGGGCTTCTTGGCCGCCGCGGCGGGTTCGGCTTCGGGTTCGGGTTCGGGTGGCGGCGGCGGCGCGGCCTCGGCCGCCGGGGCCGGCGCGGCTTCGCTGGGCGTGGCCGCCGACGGCGCGGGAGTCGCGGCGGGTGGCGTCGCGGGCTTGCCGCTTTCGCCGGCCTTCTCATCGGCGGCTGGCGCCTTGGTGGACTCGGCCGGTTTGCTTTGAGCGGACGCCCCGGCGGCTAGCAGCATGGTTCCGAGAAAGGCCGTGGATTGAATTGAACGCAACATGGTCACTCCCCAGGTGATAACAGGGGACGATGAGCCCCCGAAGGATTATGTGAATCAGAACCGATGGTCTGGTCCTGGATCGTAGGTGTGCTCTTGCTCCGACTCATGCCCAACCCTTTGTCGATCCTTGTCGTTCCAAACAAACGAATGACATGGGATGGGAACCCAGAAACACGACCGCCATCTGAAAAAAAATGAGCGCCAGCACCAGATCGACGCCGGCACTGTACACGAGGTGCCGGTTTTTGTACACGCCCACACACAGGTGAACGACGAACGAAGATGCGGCTAGAAGGCCACCACGCCGCCCATCAGGGCGCTGCCCGCTGCACGGTGCACGCGCTGGCCGTCGAGGCGGAAGATCTCTCCCCCCCATCGAGGTCGAGCGAGAGGTAGGTCCGTCCGTAAATTCGCGCGCTCACGACCGCCGCGCCACCATAGTCGAAGCCGTAGGAACTGGTCACCAGACCGTGCATGTCACGCTGTCGCACCATCGGTACCCCCAGGCTCGGGCCGATCTGGATAGACCAGCGAGGCGTGAGCAGCAGGGGCAGCAGAAGGTCCAGGTTGGCGCTGGCACGCAGGAGCGTCGAACTGTACCCCTCCTGCTGCGAACTGAACGACGCCATGGCGGCGCGCGCGCGCAGGGCAGCCCAACCGAACTGGCGCGCGTAGGAAAGCGCGAGCGTGCCAATATAGGCTGGACTGCCAGGGACCACCGACGAGCTGAAGCCGACGTAGGCGCCGAGGCGACTGCGCAACTCCACATCGCCCCCTTTGTTGCGCGGATTGCCTTGGGGCACCGCGATCATCCCGCTGGGATCGACCGCGGTGACACTGCCCGGAGCGAGCGCGAGGGTGCGTTCGCTGACGCTGCCCATGGTTCGGCGCACCACGTGGTATTCACCCGCGGGAAGCGCCAGGTAAAGGTCTTCGCTGGCGCTCGACGGCACTTCGGCAATCACGTCGTCCCGGTTCCTGCTGAAAACCGTATACGTCGACCCTGTCTCGCGCATGAAAGCCAGCCGCGCATCCCGCGCGCGCGTGCGCGTGAGAACCACGTCACCCGCACCCGCCATGCGATAGTCGTAGGTCGGGTGCTGGCCGCCCGTCAAACTCGCCGCCGTGTCCGCCAGGGTGCGCTTGAAGGCGAATTGGTAGACCTCGCCGAGCGTTACCCGACCATCGTGCGACGAATCCGCGGCCCCGCGCAGTCCCGCCATGATGCTCTGACTGAAGAACGATCCCTTGAGGTCGTCCGACTCTTGCGAGAACTCGTTGGCCGTCGACGAGGTCACGATGGCCATGCCCTTGACCTGACCCGGATCGGCCAGCCGCACCTCGTAGCCAGGCACGCGCCGGCCGCCCTTCACCCCCGTCAGGGCCCCGGACTGACACGCATCCACGAAGGCCACGCGGATATCGGCAGCGGTGAGCTGTTCGAGGTAGGCGCGCAAATCGCGCAACGGCAGGCGCTCGTTGCCGATCTCCAGCGCCTCATTGTCGCCGTGGCCGGAGTAGTAGAAGAGAAACAAGGTCTGGTCGCCGCCCGCTTTCGCAAGCTCGAGCTTCTTACGAACCTCGACCAAGCCCTTTTCGATTTCGGCGCGGTTCGCACCACGCAAGGTTACGATATCGTCGAAATCGCCGGCCTTCTTGAGCAGGTCGGCGAGACGCCCGACCTCGTCTTCCGCGTAACGAAGGGTATGGGACGAGTCCGTGCCCACGTTGTTCCCGACCATGAGTCCAAGACGGACCTGCCTGGGCTGCGCGCGCACCGGGGTGACGCCGAGCCCAAGCCCGATTGCCAAGGCGAGAATTCCTGAAAACAACGACCGCATCTCAGGGTTTCCTTAGTAGCATTGACACCTGTGGCATGGGTAGGTCAAGGCCTGTCATGCGCTGAACGTCACTATCCTTTGCGGAAAATGCGGCGTCAACCGCAGAGCGCATGGCGTCATCGGAGAACTGAGTCTCCGACCAAAGCGCGAAGATGCGCTCCCAGCCCTTGTGGCCGTCCAGCTCCACCGAGTCCGGCAGGAACACCCTCGCCCCGGCTTCCACCGGCACCCCGACCAGGGCATGCTCGTCGTAGTAGGGAAACACCCCACCCTGGTCGTCGACCCCAAAAACCAGCAGGTATCCCGGTCTGCCCGTGCTGTAGGCGAAGCGCAGACGATCGCCTGCGAAGAAATCCCCGCCATCGACGGCGGGGAAAACCTTGTCCCCGCGCTTGCAATAGGTTTCGATGAGCAACTCTCCCTTGATGGCGGTTCCGGCCGGCTCGCCATGGCCATGGAAGCGCGCCATGGGCCGGGCCAGAAGCAGCAGGGCGGCGGCCGCGGGAACCAGGAAGACGGGAGCCAAAAACCTCACCCAGCGCCGTTTGCTCCGCCTCCGGTGGACCAATTCCAGGATGGTCCGTGCGGCCCGCGCGCTGGCCTCGGTTGGATCGGCGCCAAGCAGCAGCGATCTCGCGGCCGCGATGTCGGCAAGCAGCGCGGCACATCGCCCGCACCGGCCCACATGGGCGGCAAGATCGGCGGGACGCTCGGATTCGGGATGGGCTTCCCAGCGCGAGAGTTCGAGGCGAGACGGGCAGGTAGACATTTTCGAGCCTTCCTACTTCCCTTCTTCCGATATCTCCGATAGCGCCGAAGCCCCGGGGCGCGGCACGGATCGCAGCAGATCCCCGGCGACTCGCGACAATTTGCGCAGGCGATTGAAGACCGTCCTGCGCGTGATGCCTAGGACTTGCGCGATTTCGACCTGCGACATGCCGTCGAGGTAGTGCATGACCGCCACCTTCGCGCCACCCTCTCCGCACCGGGCCATGACCAGGCTTACGAATTCGCGGTCCGCCAGCCCGGACTCGGCCGAGGCTACTTGGGGCACGCTGGCGGCGAGGTTAGGCACGGCCCGGGTATGAACGTTGTGCTCGCGCAACAAGTTGAGGCACACGTTGGTGGAGACGCGATAAAGATACCGAAGTGCTTCTTCTTCCCGCGGCAGCACCACGCCCCGAGCGATCACGCGAACGAACGCCTCCTGCGTGGCGTCCCTCGCCGCCGCCGGCGATTGAAGGAAGCGCCGGCAGTGCGCGTAGATGGCGGGCGCGAACTTCTCGTAGAGCGCCCCGAGCGCCGTTTCGCTCGCACCGGCGGCCTTTGAACTTCCCTTCTGGTTTTCCACGGCGCTGCCTGATGGAGCATAGCCGACCCCCGCCGTGGAGGAAAACATCGCTTCCGCGCGGCCCCACGGCCAAGCCAGGCCGCGGTCGGGTGGGGATTGGGTGGCACCGGTGTCGCACGAGATCGCTAGGGTCGCCGCCAGGTCAGCGCCCCCCCGCCGCGGCCATATTGTCGACAGTCCAGCTTGCATCTCCTCACCCGTAGAACAACCGGCCCCGCCACAATGGGAATGGTCAGGCCACGGTCAAATCACTCGCAAACATTGCGAAAACACGTGACAACCTGGTCGCGTGACGGGTTGCCGGGTTGGCCCGCGCGTGCTGGCCGATCTGGAAGCGCGGCTCACGTGCGCGCGTCAGTAGATGGGCGGTGCCGGCGGGATCGCGATGATGTCCCAAACCGGGGTCGTGTTCAGGGTGCTGGTGGGCTGGTTCCACAGGTAAATCGAATGGTAGGTCTTGTACTGGCCATTCTCGACCGTGATCGCCGTGAGGTAGAGCTGCGACACCTCGTGATCCTTGCCGTCGTAGTTCGAGTGACCAAGGGGTAGACCGGCCCGATTGGACGAGAAAATCACCCAGTAGTAGCTCCGGCCCTGCCACTCGGCCTTGGCCGGTGCCCACTTGGGAAAGTGGTTGTTGATCCCGGGGGTGACCTTGCCGGTGCACTTGACCGGATCGTTGGCATCGAGCCGGATCGCCGTGCCCGCACCGGGGACGTTGCCCACCGGCACGAAGTAGATCTCCGCATGCGGATTCGCGTACATGATCTCGCCGGAAGGAACGCGGTCGAACAAGACGAACTGGTCGTCTGGCGAATACGCCGCGTAGAATTCCTCCCAGTGACTGTCCGAGGCGCCGGGGAGCGGGCGGGCATCCCCGCCGTTGCCGTCGTTGAAGGGAACGCTGTACAGGTCGGTGGCGCCTTGCTGCAGCCGCCCGTCTTGGCACCCTCCGTTGGTCGAGGAGTAGACGATGGTGCGGCCGTCGTGGCTCCAGGTCGGAAAGGCAACGCCGTTCGTATCGCCATTGCGGACGATCTCGCCATACTGCTGGCCAGGAACGCATTGGTACCCGTCGTTCAATTTCGTGGTGGGCTGGGGCGAATCGAGGTTGTACCAAACCAACTTGGCGGGAAGCTTGTTGTCCGTGCTCCACGGCTGATCGTCTTTCGACTGCGCCGAGGTCGTCACCATCAGGCGATTGCCGGTCTCCCAGAAGGCGCTGGAGAACGTCGCGCCGCCGGCCCACGGCTTGTTGAGCGCCGCCAGCCCGCCGCCGCTGAGATCGGTCAGGGGGGCGCCGGTGTTGTCGGCTGTCACGCCGGCGATCACCGAGTTCCATGGCCAGTTGTCGTTGAAGGCCACGAATCCCTTGTCGGGGGTTGCCGCGTGGCAGCCCATGCAGGTCGGGCTTCGCTTGTTGAACGACTGGGCCATGCTGACCTGCTTGATCTGGGACAGCTTGAGTGCGTCGATGGTGTTGTCCTCGCCCACGCTGAAACCCTTGAGCATGGAGTCGGTGTCCTTGGCGGTGGAGACGTCCTGATTGCCCACGGCCGAAGGGTCGGCGGCCCAGAACACGATGTTGCCCGCGGCGCTTGCCGATGCGATCTGGAACTTGACCGTGGTCGCCCCGCCGCCTGCGGCCCGCACCGTGACCGTGATGTCCGACTCGTGCACGTGCTGCGAGAGCCCCTTCCAGACGTCCTTGGGCACGATCCAGTGGTCCGCCGTGGTGTAGGCGACCAGGTCATCCGCCTCGATGTCGGCGTGCATGGTAATTTGCGTGAGGGCGCCGGTCCCGGTCCACTTGATGCGCGGGCGCAGCCAGTTATAGGGGAAAAGAGATCCGTCCTCGGGCTCGGTCACGCAGGGCCCGGTCCCCGATGGACTGCCCGAGAACTGGCTGGCTGCGTTCGAAGGCACGGGGTTTGGCAAGTTGGGGACATCGTCGAAAATAGGGGGCAGCGAAAAATCCGGGCACGCCGTCGGATTGTCGCAAGCGATGGGCGCGGCGCCCTGATCGACCGGCGTCGTCGGTCCTTGCACGCTGGCGTCGAGATCGATGGTCGGCCCGGACGTCCCGGCGGTGCCGCCTCCACCATTGCCGCTGCTGCCGCCAGGGGTCGGTGTAGTGCCCACCTTCGCGCCAGCACAGCCGGCCAGCACGCTCGCGAACGCCAAGGGAACGATCGACCGCAGTTGGAATTTCATAGGAGATTCCTCCTCAACTCAGAACTGGTAGCGGGCTCCCGAGGAGAGATCGAGCACCGCCGAGACATTGCCGAATCCGATCAAGCCCTGGGTGTCGACTGTCCACCGCCAGTGCCGGCCGAGCTTGTACAGCATACCGCCACCGATCCCGGCCACGAAAGGTCCGCCCCTGACGGTGTCCTTGACGGTTTGCCCGGTTGGCTTGCCGGTGATGCCATCGATCACCAAGGCGTCGACCTGAAAGCGAAACCCCTCGCCTGCCCCGGCCACGCCGGCGAAATACCAGCGGATCTTCCCCTCGTCCTCGCCGTAGAAAAGGATGCGCAAGAGCCCCGTGACGGCACCCGTCGCGGTTCCGGCGGGCCCCCTGGGGAGGATGGCCTGCAATCGCCCCGTGATGGACAGGGCGGTGTTTCTGCCGATGAAATACCCTACTTCCGGAACCGCTTGCCCGAGGCCCGCGAGGGCGAATCCGGGGTTGAATCCCACCCCGTACTTCTTTCCGAAGGCCTCGGTGTGGTCGCCTGAAGCGTAACCGAAACCGGTGCCGAACCCGAGCGCCACCCACCACGTTCCCTTCGAACCCTCGCGCTCGTGCCGGCGCTCGCGCTCCAGGCGGGCCAAGGGATTGCTGTCGTCGATCTCTTCCTCATCGACGTCTTCTTCTTCCTCACCCTCCTCCTCGCCCGGCGCCTCGCCCTCCCCCTCGGGACCGGCCGCGGCGGTTTCGCCACCCTTGATGGCAATCACGCTCGGGCTGTCCTCCCGGCCGGAGAGCGCCAGGGTCGCCCCCTGCTCGTCGCGGGCCTCGAAGTAGACCGGAATCCACTTGGCCTTGGTCTGCGAGCCAGGAATCTTTGCCACCCAGGTGGTCGCCCCGCCCGAGGATTCCGCCTTGGTCATCTGCAGGACCTGATACTCGTCGCTGCCGCTCGGCTTGTAGTACAGCATCACCGCCGCCGGATGAAGGTCGGCCGAAGTCACGCACTTGAGCGTGATTTCGTCGCCGGCCTGAACTTCCCCTCCGGTCGGACACTGGATGGCGTCTTCCCCCGCAGCCTCGACGTGCTTCGCCGCGACGGCTGGCTTGGGCGCGGGCTCAGACGCGGGCGGCGGAGCGGTGCCCGCCATCTCGGCCTTGGCCCGCGCCAAATTGGCCTCGGTTTCCGGCGTCGCTCGCTGCTTGCTCATCCTGAGGTCGGGCTTGATGGCCAGCGCCTTCTTGAAGTAGAAGACAGCCTTGTCCGGGTTCTTCAGCCCCACGCTGTAGAGCACCGCGAGGTTGCCGTTGGTGGCGAGTCCAGCCGGACCATTGGCGAGGTTCGACTTATCCACGATGGCGAGGGCTTCGAGAAGGGTCTTTTCGGCCAGCGCGAAGTTCAAGTCATCGAAAAGCTGCATCGCATAGCGATTCAGCCTTTGCACCTTCGTCGCGGGATCGGCGCCATCGTCGGCCTTGCTTTCCGCGGCGGTTGCCGCCTGCGGTCGTCCAAGGGTCAGGAAGAGAGCGAGAAGCAACGCGGGGCCGGCGAGATTTCTTGAGATCATGGTGGTGGGGTCTTGGTCCTGATGATCCTTCTCTTTTACACTCACTCGGCCGGAAGTGAGAACAATCGCCGAGCCCGGCATGTACGGCCAGCACGCGCTCGCGCGCCGTTGTAAGTGACATCACATCGGGCGGAATTTACAGATCGTAGACCTTGAGCTTGTCGTAGAGGGTGCGCAGACCGATCCCCAGCCGCGCCGCCGTCTGCTTCCGGTTACCGCCGGTGAGCGCCAGCATGCGTCGAATAGCGTCCTTCTCCAGATCCTCCAGCCTTTCAGCCGCCGCGTCACCAGGCCCATGGGAAGCCGACTGCAAAGGGCCAGTCAGGATGAATTCGGCGCCAAGAACCGTGCCTTCGGCAAGGATGGCGGCGCGTTCCAGCACGTTGCCGAGCTCGCGCACGTTGCCAGGCCAGCCATAAGACAGAAGTCGCGCGCGCGCCGCCGCGTCGAGGGTCAGGGAGGGACGGCCAAGTTGGCGTGCGATGCGCGCCAGCAGGTCCTCGGCCAACGGGATGATGTCGGCAAGGCGTTCGCGCAGCGGCGGGATGCGAATGGGAAAAACCGCCAGCCGGTGGTAGAGGTCCTCGCGAAACCTGTCAGCCCGCATCTGTTCGGACAAATCGCTGTTGGTAGCCGCCACGATGCGTACATCCACTTCGATGGTGCGCGTGCCCCCCACGCGCTCGAATCGGCGTTCCTGCAGCACGCGCAGGAGTTTGGCTTGGAGCTGCGGCCTCAGCTCGCTGACCTCGTCGAGAAACAAGGTGCCCCCATCGGCAAGCTCGAAGCGTCCGCGGTGATTCGACACCGCGCCCGTGAAGGCGCCCTTCTCGTGCCCGAACATCTCGCTCTCCAGCAGCGCATCCGAGATGGCGGCGCAGTTGACGGCGACGAACGGCCCCGCCGACCTGCGACTCTCACGGTGAAGCACGCGCGAAAGCACCTCCTTGCCGGTGCCACTTTCGCCCAAGAGCAGCACGGTGGCATCGGTGATCGCGACCTTGCGCACATGCCCCATGACCTCTAGCATGGCGCGGTCACGCGCGACGACCGTCGGCTCGCCGTCTTCCGGCGGGCGCATGCGCTGGGCCTCCTCGCGCAAGTGCCGGCGCTCGATGGCACGGCTGGCGACCAGGCGAAGTTCGTCGGGGCCCGACAGTGGCTTGTCGAGATAGTCGAAGGCCCCGAGCTTCATGGCCTCGACGGCGCCCGCCACCGTCCCATGCGCCGTCAGCACCACGACCTCGGTTTCAGGCGATTCCGCGCGCGCCTTGCGCAATAGCGACATGCCGTCGAGCCCGGGCATCTTGAGATCCGTGATCATCAAGTGAAAGGATTCGCGGTCGAGCAGGCGCGCGGCCGAGGCCCCATCTGCGGCCAAGGTCACGCGCAGGCCCTCGCCTTCCAGAACCTCGCCAATGAAGGTGCGAATGCCCTCTTCATCATCGACAACAAGTACTCGCTCCATGACTAGACTCCTGGCGTGGGCGGGGGTAGCCGCACGGAAAAGATCGCGCCCCCATCGGGATGGTTGCGGGCGGTGATCGCCCCACCGTGCCCCTCCACGATACGGCGAGCCAGCGCCAGGCCCAGCCCGGTGCCTTTCGCTCGCCGCGTGTAGAAGGGCTCGAAAACTCGCTCCTCCTCGCCCGCGGCAATGCCCTCGCCCCGGTCGCGAACCTCGATGACCAGATGACGATCCGCCTGGATATCGAGGGCGACGTCTATCGCCTCGCCGACCGGTGAGGCGTCGCGCGCATTGCGGAGCAGGTTGACAAGGACCTCTTCCATGCGAGCGGTGTCGAGGGGCCAGGCCGCGGGGGCCGAAGCGGCGTGTAGATGGACATCCGCGCTGCCAACGTTCTCGATGGCGGCGCGAACCACCGCGGCGGGATCGGCGGATTCGCACGCCACGGCTCCCGTGCGCGCGAATTCCAGCACTTGGCGCGAAAGCTCCTCCAAGCGCACGGTTTCGCGCAGGACCACTTCCGCGCCTCTACGGCCGGCGTGGCCGGGTGGGAGCTTCTCGAGCAAGAGCTGGACGTGCCCCTTGAGCGACGCCAAGGGATTCTTGATCTCGTGTCCGAGCACGGCCGACATCTGGCCGAGAACCTTGAGCTGCCGGTCGTGCTCGATCTGCGCCGATGCCCTCTCGGCGTTGCGGGAGATGCGCCAGAATACGGCGGAAAGTCCCAGCAGCACGGCGGCCGCCAGGAGACTGACGGCCAGGGTGACACGCGCCCGCCAGGCCAGTGCATGCGCCGCCGCCGAATCCACCTCGAACACGAACTGCATGCCGCGCAGAGGACTGTCTGACGCCCCCGGCGGCAAAGGAGGCTCCGACGGGCGATTCGCCGAGGGTCCCGAACCAACCGAAGGCCTGACCACGATGCGAGCGCTCGATGCGCCCGGGCCGAACGCGATGGTCGCGGTCGGATTCAAATCGGTGGCGCGGGACCAGCGATTTTCCAGAGCCGACCTGCCGGCGGAAAGAACGGAGGAACGATCTGGGGCCACCACTTCAACGTAACGCAGACCTTGTGAGGCGAGCTCATCGACGACTTCCTGCAATACTTTCGCGTTGGCCTCGCGCGCGGTGCGCAGCGAACGACGGGCGGTGTAGGCGATCCCCACCGCCTGACCCTGGGTCACGGTGTTGGCCGCATGGCCAAGACCGGCATAAACCCAAAGCCCGGCCGCGACCAGCACGGCCGCCATCGCCGCCGAGGAAAACACCATGCCCCAGCGCAGATACACCGGTGAAGACCTCAAGTGCTCGGAGATCCTTTCTCACGGTGAGGCAGTGCTTGGTTGGGCATCGAGTACCCATCCGAGCAAAGCCCGTGCCCACCCCATGGTACAGTCACTTGGCGGCCCTGCTGCCATCGCACTCAAGTCCGAGATGCGAATTCCGCACAGCTTCCGTGCGAATACGGCACGAACCATACGCTACCCGTCTTCTAAGTCGTTGGCGACGTCTTCGAAGAGCCCCTGTACCTCCTCGAAAGCCAGCAGGACCTCGGGATCCAGGTAGGTGCCACTGCGCATAGCCAGCGCATTCCGGCAATCGGCGTGAGTCAATGGCGGTTTGTAGCAGCGCCGCGACCTGGCCGCATCGTAGGAGTCCGCCACGGCCATGATGCGCGCGGAAAGCGGAATGTCCTTGCCCTCGAGCCCGGCGGGATAGCCCTTGCCATCCCAGCGCTCGTGATGGCAGCGGGCGATTTCGATGCCGAGGCGCAAAAATTCGTTGCGCGGGTAGCGCTTCCTCACCGCTTCCAGGGTCTGGGCGCCCAGGGTGGTGTGCAACTTCATCTCCTCGAATTCCTCCGGAGTCAGCTCGCCCTGCTTGAGCAAGATGTGATCGCGGATGGCCACCTTGCCGATGTCGTGCAATGGACTGGCGAGGAAGATGTTGTCGATGAAGGACGCCTCGATGCGACTTACGTAGCTTGGCTGCTCGGCCAGGGAGGCGGCGAGCAACTTGCAGTAGAGCTGAACGCGCTCGATGTGCTTCCCGGTTTCGCCGTCGCGCGATTCGGCCAGCTTAGCCAGCGCGAAGATGGTCGCCATCTGCGAGTCGGAGATCTCGCGCACTTGCTCGTTCACGAGATCGACCAAGCCGCGATTCTTCGCTTCCAGTTCGACCTGCAGTCGGTGCAGGCGCAGGTGGTTCTCCACGCGCATGCGCACTTCGATAAACTGAAACGGCTTGGAGATGTAGTCGACGGCGCCCACCGCGAATGCCTTTACCTTGTCGGCCAAGTCATCGAGGGCGGAAAGGAAGACGACCGGCACATCGCGTAAGCGCGCATCCTGCTTGAGCCGCCGGCAGACCTCGAAGCCATCCATCCCGGGCATGACGATGTCGAGCAAGATGAGATCGGGCGGCTCGGCGCGCGCGAGCTGGAGCGCCAACGCGCCGTCGGAAACCGGGCGCGCGACGTAGCCCTCGCTGCGCAGAAGCTCCGATAGGACACGCAAGTTGTCCAGGCCGTCGTCGACGATGAGGATGTCGCCGCGCCCGACTTCGTTCGCGGACGAGGTCTCCTCTTTGCTGGCAATGGATCCCGCAAATGCGCCGGTGTCGAACCGACCTTGCCGCCCGAATGCGTCCAAGATGCCTCTTAGGATAACCCAATCTCGCGAAAACTCCGTTTCCATCCGCCTTCGCACACCTCGACCTCGCGCGCGAACCTTGGTACCTTAACCGACCATGATCGACTCATTTGCGACCCGTTCGGACCTGCGCGTCGGCGACAGCAACTACGAGGTCTTTCGCGTCGGAAAACTCGCCCATGCCGGTCTCGATGTCGCCCGCTTGCCTCTGGCGCTCAAGATTCTTCTCGAAAACCTGCTCCGCCGCGAGGACGGCCAGGTCGTGACGAAGAGCCACATCGAATCTCTCGCGCGCTGGCAGCCTGACGCGGAACCGTCGACCGAGATCGCCTTCATGCCCGCCCGCGTGATCATGCAGGACTTCACCGGTGTGCCGGCGGTGGTGGACCTGGCGGCCATGCGGGCGGCGACCAAGCGCATGGGCGGCGATCCGGCGCGCATCAACCCCTTGCTTCCGGCCGAGCTCGTCATCGACCACTCGGTGCAGATCGACGAGCAGGGGCATGCGGGGGCCCTGGCCCGCAATAGCGAGATCGAGTTCGGGCGCAATCAAGAGCGCTACGCCTTCTTGCGCTGGGGCCAGACCGCCTTCCGCAACTTGGCGGTGGTACCGCCCGACACCGGTATCGTTCACCAGATCAACGCCGAATACCTCGCGCGCGTGGTGTTCTGGGCCCCGGATCGTCGGCGTCCAGGCGTGGTCCAGGCCTACCCGGACACCGTCGTGGGAACCGACTCGCATACCACCATGGTGAACGGCCTCGGTGTCCTGGGCTGGGGGGTGGGTGGAATCGAAGCCGAGGCCGCCATGCTGGGGCAACCCATCCCCTTGCTCATCCCCCAGGTCATCGGCGTGCGCCTGTCTGGCCAGCTTCGCGCGGGCGTGACCGCGACCGACCTCGTCCTCACCATCACCGAAATCCTGCGCAAACTCGGCGTGGTCGGGAAACTTGTCGAGTTCTTCGGGCCAGGTGTTCCCGCCTTGCCGCTCGCCGATCGGGCGACCATCGCCAACATGGCGCCCGAATACGGCGCCACCTGTGGCCTGTTCCCCATCGACGACGAAACCCTCAACTACCTACGCCTCACGGGCCGGCCGAAAGACTCCGTTCGTCTGGTGGAAACCTACTGCAAGGAGCTGGGACTCTTCGCCGAAGCGGGACAGACCGAGGCCAGCTACACCAAGATCGTGGAGCTGGACATGGCCACGGTCGAGGCGAGCCTGGCCGGCCCCCGGCGGCCACAGGATCGCGTTCCCCTCGCGCGCTTGTCGAGCAACTTCGCGACGGCCTTGCCCTCGCTCATCAAGCCGCGGAAATCCGGCGCCGCGGTGGCGAAGGGAGAGGTGGAGGCCAACCCCGACATCCAGCACGGCTCGGTCGTGCTCGCCGCCATCACGAGCTGCACCAACACCTCCAATCCACCCCTGCTCATCACCGCCGGGCTTCTCGCCAAGAAGGCAGTCGCGCGCGGACTCGCGTGCAAGCCGTGGGTGAAGACGTCCTTCGCTCCGGGGTCGCAGGTGGTCGCCGCCTATCTCAAGGAGGCCGGGCTCATGCCCGCGCTTGAACAGCTTGGCTTCCATATCGTGGCCTACGGTTGCACGACCTGCATCGGCAACTCCGGCCCGCTGCCGCCGGCGATCGCGCAGGCCATCGCCGAACGCAACCTGGTGGTGGCGGCGGTCCTGTCCGGAAACCGCAATTTCGAAGGGCGCATCCACCCCGAGATCCGCGCCAACTACCTCGCCTCGCCGCCGCTGGTGGTTGCTTACGCCCTCGCTGGCCGAGTCGATATCGACCTCGACAAGGAGCCCCTCGGCGTGGACAAGGCCGGCCAGCCGGTCCTGCTCGAGGACATCTGGCCCGCGCCCGCCGAGATCGCCGATGCAGCCTCGCGGGCCGTCAAGCAGAGCATGTTCGAGAGCGCCTACGCCACGGTCTTCCAGGGCGACGCGCGCTGGCGCGGCATCCCCATCGCCCAAGGCGCGACCTACGCGTGGGATGGCTCGTCGACATACATCAAACCCCCCCCCTTCTTCGAGGGCATGACCAAGACCGCGCCGGCCGTGGAGGAGATCGCGGGCGCGCGCGTTCTGGCCTTGCTCGGCGACAGCATCACCACGGATCACATCTCACCCGCCGGCGCCATCAAGAAGGACAGCCCGGCCGGCCGTTACCTCCTCGACCACGGTGTCGAGTTCAAGGACTTCAATTCCTTCGGCGCCCGCCGTGGCAACCACGACGTCATGGTCCGCGGCACCTTCGGCAACATTCGTCTGAGAAACTTGCTCGCCCCCGGTACAGAGGGCGGCGTCACCCGCCATCTGCCGAGCGGCGACACCATGGCCATCTACGATGCGGCCATGCGGTACGAGGCGGAAAGCGTTCCCCTGGTGGTGCTGGCGGGCAAGGAATACGGCTGCGGCTCCTCGCGCGATTGGGCCGCCAAGGGCACGCGCCTACTCGGCGTGCGCGCGGTCATCGCCCAAGGCTACGAACGCATCCACCGTTCGAACTTGATCGGCATGGGCGTGGTGCCGCTGGAATTCCTGCCTGGCCAAAATCCAGCCACGCTTGGACTGGACGGCGAGGAGATCTACGCCACCGTGGGTCTGCCCGCCTTCATCGCCAGTCCCCCACCCGACCGGCAGCTCACCGTCACGTTCTCCCGCAAGGACGGTAGCCGTGGCGAATTCAAGGTGCGGGTGCGCATCGATACCCAGCAAGAAGCCGCCTACTTCCAGCACGGCGGTATCCTGAACTACGTGCTGCGCGGCCTGCTCGCCAGCTAGCTTGCGCTACATGCTCTTGTAGCGGAACAGCTTCAGGCGCGGGGCGCCCGAGACCTCGAAGAAGAAACCGAATCCGAAATTCACGATGCCGTGCCCGTCCTCGACCAGCCGGCGCGGCGGGTTGATGAAGGGCTGTGCCTCCTTGAAGGCCTCGACGGCGGTATCGTCGAGAAAATCCAGGCCGCAGGTGTGCACGACCCAGACCTTGGACAGCGAGCCATCCGCCTTGAGATTCACCTGCAGGAGCGTGTAGCGATCCTCGGCGCCGTAGATCTTGCCGGTGGGATCGCGACGCTGGTACTCCTCGGCGGGCTTCCAGTGATCGCGCACGCGCTCTTTCACGCGGTTGAAGAAGGTGGCGTAGACCCAACGTTTGGCGTTGAGCGCGGTCTCGTTTCCGTCATCGACGTCGGCCAAGTGATCCTGGGTGCCGCTGCCCACGGCGCGCGCGATCTGCTCCTCGGAGGGTAGGAGCCCATACAGGCCTGGGCTGCCGCCGGTTTCGTGTTCCGCCGGGCTGGTGTGCGCGGGGCGGGGCGCGCCGCCTCCGGAACGAGAGAAGGCGCCGTCGGGATCGCTCGCCAGTTGTTCCTCGCTGCCGGGCTCGACAGCGTTCGGAACGATCTCGCCCGCGCGCGATCGCGTGGGCTGGCTTCGCCTCTCTTCGCTGGGGTCGCGCATGGCCAGCGGACCGGGCGCGGCGGGGAACTCGGCTGGATTGGGCGTGAGCGCAGGCGAGTTTTGCTTGTGGGGCTCGATCTCGCCGACGTGGCGCTGCTGCGAGTTGGGATCGAACTTGCCGTAGCGTTTGGTTTCCTTTTCGACCCATGAGTCGTACTCGGCGGCGAAACGTGCCTCGTCCGGGCGGCGTTCGTCACGCGGGCGCGGCAGATCCACGACCTGCCCCGGCGCCTTGGGCGATTCCTCTTCCTTCTTGATCTGCGCTTCCTTGGCCTTCTCTTCCTGGCGCTCCAGATCGGCGATGATCTTGCGCGCGGTATCGCTGTCCACCGTGCTCACCGAAATCGGCTCCGCGCGCGCCGCGGCCTCGCGACGCCTGGCATCGACCTCGGCCTGGCGCGGAGCCCAGAAGTAAAGCATCACGCCTACCACCCCGAGGACCTCCGCGTGAACGAGCAAGGCTAGCGCCAGCCATCGAATGATGGACTTGCGTCGACCACGCCTTACCGAGTCAGTCCTCGCCATGTGCAGCTCTGACCCACTATTCTAATCGGCAATTCCAGTCCGCAACCAGAACCAGTTCGGCGCGCCACGCGTCGCGCCCTGGACCCGCAAGATAACCTCCCCTAGAGTAGCGCACACCCTGGCGCCAGCGGGCCCACGATGATCGTTTCCCCAACTGCTATCCCACGCGTACCCGACCCGGAGCGCGAGCTCCTCCACGACACCGGCCGGGCCATCGCGGATTTCGAGCTGATCTCGGCCGGCGATCGCATCATGATCGCGCTCTCGGGCGGTAAGGACAGCTACGCGTTGTTGCTCCTGCTCGAAGCCCTGCGCCGCCGCGCGCCCATCGACTTCGAGTTGCTCGCCGTGCACCTGGACCAAGGCCAGCCGGGGCACGATCCCGAGCCCCTTCGGGCATGGCTGTCCGAAAACGGTTTCGACCATCGCATCGTGCGAGAGGACACCTACAGCATCGTGAAGGAAACCGTCCCCGCGGGACGAATCCCCTGCTCCATGTGCGCTCGCCTGCGCCGTGCCGTTCTCTACCGGGTCGCGGACGAATTCGGGTGCACCAAGATCGCGCTCGGTCACCACCGGGAAGACGCCTTGGAGACCCTTCTGCTCAACCTCTTCTTCGCCGGAAAGCTCGCATCCATGCCGGCGCGTCTGACCAGCGACGACGGCGCTCACGTGGTCATAAGGCCGCTCATCTACTGCGCCGAGGAAAGCCTGTCGGACTTCGCGACCAGCCGAAGTGTCCCGATCTCTGCCGTGCAATCTGTGCGCATCCCAGCCGAGCACCCAACGCAGGCAGATGAAGTCCCTGCTGGCCCGGCTGGAAATCGAACATCCGAATCTGCGACAAACCATGCTGGCCGCGCTCGGCAACGTGTGCCTGAGTCACCTGCTCGTGAAGTAGCGCCCGACGGCGCGTCATTCACGGGCGAGTCAGTTTGTCGACCTCCTGCTTGAGCCGGTGGCACTTCTGCAAGACGTCCATGTACTGGGTTTGGAAAATCTTGAGATAGCGCCGTTCGCGAGCCTTGCGCGTGAGTGCATCCCGGACCTCCGTCAGTTGCGCGATGAGTTCGATCGGCGCCGTGAATTTGGGCAGGAGCACGTGCAGACGGCTCTGGTCGGCGATCTTCACCTCTCCAGCCTGGCCCGGGGACGGCGGCGCGAACACCATGGCAACGAGGCTGGGGACCGAGGCCTTGATGGTCTTGACCACCATGCTGCCGGTGAGATCGGGAAGGTTCTCCTTGGCCACGAGCACCGTGGGGGGGATCTGCGTGGCGCTATCGAGAGCCTCGCCACCGCTTAGCACATGTCGGAAACGCCAGCCCTTTTCCGCCGTCAGTTCCTGCTCCAGCGCGTCGGCTAGGGACGCGTCGTCGTCGACCAGGAGCAGATTGAGCGCCCCGAGGCCGCTCGCCGAGGACGATAGGCCTCCTTCGCGCGCCAGGAGCTTGTCTTCCGCGTCCGTGGCTTGCCGGGACAGCGCCATCATCTTGCGCAGAAGCTCCTCGTTCAGGTCGCAAAGCTCGGTGAGAAGCTGGTCGCGCCCCATCGCGGCCTTGACGTCCGCGGCCGCCCGAACCACCCGCTTGCGCAGGTCGTGGACATACTCGCGAGCCTTGGGAATCACATCGGTCGCTCCGGCGCGAAACACTGGAGCCACCGCGTCGAAGCCGATTCGGCGGCTCATCACGATCACGGCGGTCTGGCGCGAGCGCTCGCGCACGAACTTGATGAGATCGATGCCGGCGTTCTGGGTGGGCGTGTCGAGATCGGCGAGCACGACCGGGAAAAAGCGATTGGCGATTTGATCCTTCGCGCGCTCGATGTCGGCCAGGACTGTCACGCCGAGCCCGGCCTCGCGCAGCAAGCGCTCGGCGCCCTTGCGAACATTCTCGTCCGCGTCAAGGACGAGAATCTCCTGTCCCGTTTCGGACTGGGTGCCCGGTGAAGTCACGACCCATCAACCCTAGGGGAGAGTCGCCAAAAGGTCAAAAGACGCGTACTGCCCCACACGTGGTACCCTGGTACTGTCGGCGCTCGACGTGCCATCGGGCGGTGCGCCGGCAACCTCGACGGACAACCATCATGAACAGCGTTCTCGACAAAGTCCTCGGAGCGGCTCGACAGCTCGGCGCCTCCGACGTCCATCTCAAGGTCGGTCTGCCGCCGATCTTCCGCGTCAAGGGCGACCTGCGCACCGTCGCCAACGTGCCGCCGCTGACCAAGGAAGCCATCGAGGAATTCGGATACAGCATGATGAATCCGCGCCAGCGCGACATCTTCGACAAGAACTGGGACGTGGATCTCGCCTACTCCACCCAGGAGGGTTACCGCTACCGCGTGAACGTACTACAACAGCGCGGCACCATGGGCGTGGTCATGCGCCTCATCCCTCCCAACGTGCCGCCCTTCGAGCGCCTGAATCTTCCGCGCAAGGTTCTCGATCTGGCCGACGAGGAACGAGGGCTGGTTCTGGTCACCGGCATCACGGGGTCGGGCAAATCGACCACGCTGGCCGCGATGGTCGACTACGTCAATTCGAACCGCGCGGTTCATATCGTCACCATCGAGGATCCCATCGAGTACGCGTTCAAGGATCGCCGCAGCGTGATCAACCAGCGCGAGATCGGCTTTGATACCACGTCGTTCGCCCGCGCCTTGCGAGCCTCGCTACGCCAAGACCCGGACGTCATCATGGTCGGGCGAAATGCGCGATCTCGAAACCACGGAGATCGCCCTTACCGCCGCCGAAACCGGACACCTGGTGCTGTCGACCTTGCACACGGTCGACGCGGTCGAAACCATCAACCGCATCGTGGCGCTCTACCCCCCCCACCAACAGCCACAAGCTCGCCTGCAGCTTTGCGCGGTACTCAAGGGCGTGGTCTCCCAGCGCCTCGTGACCCGTGCCGACAACATGGGCATGGTTCCAGCCGTCGAAATCCTCATCAACACGGCGCGCGTGAAAGAGCTCATCACCGACGCCAGACGCACGCGAGAAATCCACGAAGCCATCGCCACGGGCCGCGATCCGTACGGAATGATCAGCTTCGATCAATCCCTGACCGAGTTGGTCAAGAACCGCTTCGTGACCTACGACGAGGCCCTCTCCAACGCGACCAACGCCGACGATTTCGCGCTGTTCTTTCGCGGTGTCAGCAAGGGGGGCAGCGTTTCCTCGGATTTCAACCCTGGCGCCGCCGGACACTCGGGCTACACGCCCCCGCCGGCCACGGCCGGCGCGACGGGCGATTTCAACGTCGAACGCTTCAAGAACGAGTAGCGCTACCGCCTGGCCGCCAGGTGCGCGGTGGTTTGCGCCAGTTTGGCCAGCACCTCGTCGCGACGGGCATCGGGCACGGAAACGCGCGTCGGCATTCCGCCGCCGAGATCGAACAGCTTGACGAAATCCAGGCCCGAATCGAAATCCGCAGCGATGGCCAGCGATCCCGAATCCCGTACCACCGCGACCGCCGCGCGCTGCTGCCCGAGTAGCAGAAGCTCGGTCTTGTCGTAGGGCGCGCCGGACTTGACCTCGAGGTACGCGACCTCGCCGTCCACGCGATACTGTTGCGACAGGCGCTTGGCCTGTTCGAGCAGAGGATCCACCAGCCGAGCCGCCGCATCGATCACCTCGAAATGATGTGGAGCGTGGGTGCGCGCCAGCAGATACTGCAAGATGCAGTGCTTGAGGGTTTCGTCGCGAAAACGCGCCCTCAAGGCCCGATCGATGCGTTCGGCGATGGGCCCGGGCTTGCCGCGACGGGTGTCGACGGCTCGGGCGTCCGCGTCGGCGCCGGCGTAGGGCTCGATCCCGCCCAGAACCCATTTGGCGCCGGCGTAGAGCCCGTCGAGGTCGACGTGCACGGCGATGGTGTCCACCGGCCCGATGCGGGCCACGAGATCGGGCGTCACCATCTCGGGGCAAGCGCCGTGCTCGGCCTTGTTGGCGAGAACGAACCGCGCGTCGCCCGCGTAGTCCGCGTGGCGTTCGTGGTCGTGGTGGTCCACCCAGGCGGCCAAACGCGAACCGAGCGCCGTGATGAACGGCAAGGTCACGGTCGAAAACGACGTCTTCCCGGTTTCCGCGGCAAACGCGATGTCGAGAACGACTACCCGCCCTGTCAGGGTCTCGGCCTTGGGCAACGACCGCGGGGTCAGGAACGCAAAGCGGTGGCGGCCAGGGGTCGGGGTTTGTCATTGCGGAGCGAAGGATAGCCGGCGTGAGGGCGTCACGCCGGAAGAAAAAATGAAGGTTCCACGCGGCCCGCCACGATTTTCCCGGAAATTTCCACCTCGGTGTCTCACATTCGCCTAGCTTGACACGCTAGGGCCTGCCTATAAGATACCCACCCATACGAGACAAGCCTGAGGACAAAAGTTGCTTTTCGCCGAGCCCGTATGCGGGATGGCAAGGGCGGGCTTACGCGGCCCGCGGAGGATGAGATGCAAGGATTCGCAAAGTTCCTGGAAGATGGCGGTACACTCATGTACTTCAACCTTGGCACGTCGGTCATCGTGCTTTCGATGATTGTCGACCGGCTGATCTTCTTCCTGGTGAAAAGCAGCGTGAACGCAGCGGGCCTTCCTCGACACCATTCGCAAGCTTCGTGCTTGCCAACAACCTCGACCGCGCCGTCAAGTTGTGCTAAGCCACCAAGGCGCCGGTGGCCCAGGTTGCCAAGGCCGGCCTCAACCGTTGCATCGCGGCGAGATCGCGGTGGCGCAGGCCATCGAAGAGTCTCTCGTCGACGTCACGCCACATGGTCAAGAAGCGCATTCAAATCCTGTGGTCGCTGGCCAACATCGCGACGCTCATCGGCCTGCTCGGCACGGTGGTCGGCCTCATCCGCGCGTTCGGTGCGGTCGCCGCCGCCAAGCCGGAGGAGCGCAGCACCCTCCTCGCCAAGGGCATTTCCGAGGCGCTCAACAATACCGCCATGGGTCTCGGCATCGCCGTGACCTGCATCGTTGCCCACGCCATCCTGGGCTCCATGTCGAAGCGGCAGGCTTCGGATCTGGAAGCCTTCTCGCTCAAACTGGAAAACCTGCTGGCGGAAACGGCTCAATCCGCGGGAGCAAGCGAGGTAGCATCGGCCCGGATGGGTTGCCCCTTGGGATAGGACGCGATGACGAAACGCCAGGTACGGGCTCGCATGCGGCGCATGCGGGCGAAGTTCGAGGAATCCGAGGAGGAAACCGACGGAAATCAACCTCGTTCCGTATATGGACATCGTCACCAACATCATCATCTTCCTCTTGGCTTCGGTCATCAATCAAGTGCCCCTGGGCACGGTCAATGTTTCTTCGCCAACCTTCGGGGCGGGCGGCGGCGACAGCCAGACAGAGAAACCGACACTCAATCTCACCGTGACCGTGGGCAACACGGGTTTCACGCTGGCGGGCTCCGGAGGTGTCATGCCCCCCATCCCCAAGCTGCCCACGGGGGACTATGACTACCCGGCGCTCACCACGAAGCTGACCGAGATCAAAAAGACCTTTCCGGACGAGACCAAGGCTACCTTCAACGCCGACGCGGCCACGCCCTACGAGATCGTCGTGAAGACACTGGACGCCATGCGCACCTACAATGACGAAAAGGACCGCCGCGAAAAAGAGCTGTTCCCGGACATCGTTTTCGCGGCGGGCATCTTGTGATGGCAAGCGACGGCAGCAAGCGATCGGCAGAAGCAGCCGCCCGGCTGGCCGGCAAGAAGGCCATCCGCAGCTACGCGCGCAAGCTCGCCGACCCGGAAGACATCAAGGATCTGAACATCACCCCGATGATGGACATGATGACCATCATCCTGGTCTTCTTGCTCAAGAGCTTCACCTCGTCGACCACGCTCGTGCACCTGGACCAGAACCTGAGCTTGCCGCCGTCTCAGACGCGGCTGGCGGCCAAGCAGGCCGTCCCCGTCACCATCACCAAGCGCGTGGTCCTGGTCGAAGGCGAAGCCGTGGCGCCCATCAACAATGGCCGCATCGACCCGCAGCTCAAGCGGGATGGCGACAACGGCTACTACATCACGCCGCTGGTCGACATCCTCACCAAGGTCGCCCGCCGCGAAAAGAAGGTCGCGGAAATGACCGGCGATAAATTCGACGGCGAGTTGACCATCATCGCCGACAAGAGCACGCCTTATCGGCTGCTCACCGAGATCCTCTACTCTTGCGGACAGGCCGAATACGCAAACTACCGGCTACTCGTGCTCAAGAATCGGGAATAGGTGCCCTCGGGCCGGGCTCGAGGGGAGCCTGGCCCTGGCCCCCTACTCGACCACCGCGAGCTCCACGCGGCGGTTCTTCAGCTTGCCCTTGCCGATGTTGGGGACCATCGGTTTCTTCGACCCCATGCCCACGGGAACCACGCGATCCGCGGCGATCCCTTGGTCTATGAGGTACTTCGCGACCGCCTTGGCTTGATCGTCGGTGAGCGCCTGTGCTTTGGGCGGGCGCAGGCTGGTGTCCCAGTGTGCCTCCACGCGAAGCTGTCGAATCTCCGAATGGTTCACGAGAATGTCCACGACCTCGTCGAGCAAATGCGGCATGCCGGGACCCAGCTCCGCCGTCGGCTTCTTGCCGGCAGACTTGAACGAGATGGCCTGGCGAAGCTTGAACTTGCCGTTCTTGAAGACCACGCCCGGCACCGCGGGACGCGTGCGTAGCGTAATGCTAACTGCGCCCTCGCGCCCCTCGGCCACGGTCAATTGCAGTTCCTTCGACAGGAACTGCTCGGCGTCCACGCGCAAGGCGTAGAGTCCAGGCACGACAGCGATCGAGAAGTTGCCCGACTCGTCCGATTTGCCCTCCGCGATCTGCGGTCCAGCCAACTTGATCGAGGCGACGATCCCCTTGCCGGAGTCGTCGCTGATGCGTCCGACGACCCGCGCCGCGGGAGGCTTCGGGGTAAGGCGGAGCACGATGTTGGCGGTCTGGCCCGCGATGATCTCGGTCTTCACGGTGGCGGTTTCGAAACCGTTTGCCACGACCACGACCTCGATCGGGCCGGGCGCCAAGGGCACGCTCTCGAAAGTCCCATCCGCTTCCGTGAGCACGCGGGAATGCGTCCGACCGCTCACCCCGACCACGGCGCCCTCGATGGGCGTCCCGGCCGCGCTGATGACTCGGCCAGCCACCAGGCCCTCACGCATCGGGGCCTCCTTGAGCACGATCTTCTCGACCGGCACGTTGCGGACGATGCGTGGCACCAAGTCGATCGGGTACCCGATGCCGAAAAGCAGATTCCAAGGAGCCAGCGCCGGAGCGTAGGCATAGCCAGGCGATTTCAGGGCGATATCGAGACCCGCCGTGAAGGTGAGGCCGTGAAGGACCTGCGCCTGCACGCCCAGAGTCACCCAGTGCAGATCCTTGTTGTCCTTGCAGGCGCTCGCTCCCGCCACACCACAGTTCAGGCTGCCCGGATCCCCGTGTTCCTGGTGATAGATTTCCGGGTCCGCGGAACCGGTGAGGTACTCGAAGTGGTACTCGATCAGGGGCCGCAAGGAGAACCCCTCGGCCACCTCGTCGAAGGGAGCGTCCGCGCCCAGCGCGATGCGCAGCCGACTCTCCGAGATCCCGTAGGCGAACTCCGAGGCGTAGCGCGAGAACGCCGAGGTGCTATTGGTCGAGTAATCGACGAGGTTCTTGGAATTGTCGACGTAGTACCCGAGATTCAGGTGAAAGCGCAGAGGCACGTTGCCGGTCTCGGGCTTGAGATCGTAAGTGCCGATCGCGTTCAACCACAGCGAGGTCGAATCGGGCGAAAACGAGATGCCGGTAATGGAGGACATCATGCGAATACCGAGCTCGCCTGCGGCGGAGAAGCCCGGAGCCACCGGGTAAGCCACCTTGCCCCCCAGGATGAGATCCCCGAAAGACTTGATGAGCTCGGGATCGGTGCGGTTGGCCTCCGATACGCACACCTCCCGGCCGCTGGCGTCAGTGCCGCAAAGGCGGCGATTGCGGTTGGCCGAACCCAAGACCGCACCGAAGATCTCCAGGTGCTCGATGGGCGTGAGACCGAAGGTCAGTGCGCCTTGCAGCCGCGTGTCCCGGTCGCTCGCCGGTGGCGAGTCGCTCTGGATCAAGAAATTGCTGCCGGTGAAGTATTCGCCGTGAAGGCTCAGGCGAAGCTGGCCCACCCCGCCCACCTCGGCGGAACTCATGTGGAGAAGACCTACCGAACCGCCCAGGCTCAGCTGGGGAATGAACCCACGCGGACGCTCGTCGGTCTCCGAAACCGCGGCCATGGGCGCGGATGAGGTTGCCTTGGCTGCTTCGGACGCGGGCTTGGAGGGCGCGGCCTCGGCTTCCGGCGCCATGATGGGCGGCGCCGGCGCCACGACAGGCGCGCTCGGCTCCGGGGCTGGAGGCGCGGCGGGGACGGGCGCGGCCGGGGAAGCTGCGGGTGCCATCGTGGCGGGGGCGGGCGCCGCCGGAGGTTCGGCAGGCGCCGGAGCGGCGGGGGCGCTGTTCCAGTATCCGGGGCTCGGCGCAGGCGCGGGGGCCGGGTACGCCGGCGCAGGTGCAGGTACCGGGGCCGGGTACGCCGGCGCAGGCGCGGGGGCCGGTGCCGGGTATGCCGGCGGGCGGGCGCCGGGGCCGGGTACACCGGCGCGGGCGCGGGGCTCGCGGCAGGAGGCCAGGGCGACGCAGGCGGCGCCGCAGCACCGGTTTGGGCCGCGGCGGCCAGCGGGACAAATAGGATTGCGAGGAAGGATACGAGTGACGTGGGCTTGTTTCGCATGCGTATGGCTCCTGGAGGCGAGACGGACCGTATGCTAGACGCGCTTGACGGGCGAAGCAATCGGGACGTGATGATATCGTCTGGCCAGTTAGTTACCCAGGTCACAGTCATTTGCTCACCTCAACAGTTGAATTCCTGCGCTGGTCGTGGGAGTAAGTCCCGGCAGCATGAAATCGCCACTTGAGCTATTGACCGATGAAATCGCAGAAGTCGCACTCCTCGTCCACTCGGCCCAAGAGCGAGTAGAGGATCGCGAGATCGTCAAGACCGCGCATTTGGCGGTCGAACGCCTGGCCAAGCACTACCGGGAGCTGGCGACAAGCGGACCCGATTCCGAGCGAGAGGCTATCGAGCGCAAATTAGGACGCCGGGTGACCGACCTTCGCCGCCTGGCCTCGACGCTTCCTCGCATCGGCGCCATCGCCAGCGAGCACACCGGCGACCAGGCCAGCGCCGGGCCGTCCGAGGTCCAGGAGCGCAGGATCACGGGCGTCTCCTGGCGCAGCAATGCCGCCCAGGCAACCACGCTGCCCCCTGCCCTGCGTGTCGGCGGAGAGGTCGACGCATGGTGCGGCCCCTGCGATGGACTCACTACCCATCACATCATCGCGATGGTTGGTGCTACCCCGAAACAGGTCGTGTGCCAGGCGTGTGGCGCTCGCCACGGCTTCCGCACCACACCGGCGCGCAAAAGCGCCGGGAAGAGCGTCAAGGAGGCCGCACCCAAGGAATCCGAAGCCGCGCGCAAGGCTGAACAGAAAGCCGAAGAGTTGCGTGCCCTCGGCAGGGAGCTGGCCGAAACCAGCCAAGTGCGGGTCTTCGATGTCCACGACCGCTACAAAGTGGGCGAAGTCATCTCTCATCCGCAGTTCGGGCGCGGCAAGGTGGAGACCGTTCTCCGTTCGAGTTTGCTCGTACGTTTTCCGAACGGCGGACTCAAGTCGCTGATGCTGAGCTAGTCCGCAACCACCGCTTGCGGGGCGGCCAAGGTTGGGGAAGGATTCGAGAGCGAAAGCTGCATGGCCAAAGCGGACGAAAACAAGACGCCCACCCTCGGGAACTCGGCGTCATCCCGACGTCGATCTTGGTGGTCGACGACGACGCCGACATGCGCGAGTGGGTGAAAGAGGATCTCGAACAAGAGGGCTTCGCGGTCGAGACCGCGGCGGGCGGGCGGGCCGGGGTGGAACGCGTGAAGAAGGGCGGCGTGGACCTCGTGGTGTCGGACGTGAAGATGCCGGATCTCGACGGTCTGGATCTGCTGCGTGAAATCGCCCAAGTCGAGCCCTCGCCCTTCGTCATCATCGTCACCGGTTTCGGTTCCATCGACACCGCGATTCAGGGCGGTCAAGCTCGGCGCCTACGACTACATCACCAAGCCGTTCAAGATCGACCAGCTTGTCCTCAGCATCGACAGGGCTCTCGCCGAGCGCGCCCTGCGCACCGAGGTCACCCGCCTGCGCGAGGAGGTCAGCCGCCGCGATCGCATGGACAACATCATCGGCCGTTCGGCTCCCATGCAAGAGATCTTCGCCCTCATCCGGCGCGTGTCCGCCTCGCATGCCAACCTGCTCATCACCGGCGAGTCTGGCACGGGCAAGGAGCTCGTGGCTCGTGCCCTTCACGCCAAGGGCCCGCGCAAGGGCCGACCGTTCGTGGCCGTCAACTGCGCCGCCATCCCGGATGCGCTGCTCGAAAGCGAGATCTTCGGCTATGCACGCGGCGCGCACTCGACCGCGAACGCGGACCGCCAGGGACTTTTCGTCGAGGCCAACGGCGGCACGCTGTTTCTCGACGAGATCGCCGAACTGCCGCTGTCGCTGCAACCCAAACTCCTGCGCGTCCTGCAAGATGGCGAGGTCCGTCCCCTCGGCACGAATCGCGCCGAGCGGGTAGACGTTCGCGTCATCGCCGCCACCAACCGCGACATCGAACGCCAGTTGCGCGAGGGTAGGTTCCGCGAAGACCTGTACTATCGCCTCAACGTCATCCAGATCCATCTGCCGCCCTTGCGTGGCCGGCAGGAGGATATTCTGCCGCTGGCCGACCACTTTCTCGTGCGCGCGGCCGAGCGCTCGGGAAAGCCTGTCAGAGGCTGGAAGGAGGGCGCGAAGAATATGCTGCTCGCGCACCACTGGCCCGGCAACGTGCGCGAGCTCGAGAACGTGGTCGAACGCGCCGTGGCCCTCACCGAAGGCGACCTCATCTCCCCCGAGGATCTGCCCCGCACCATGCAAGAGCGCAAGAGCCAGGATCGCCTGGCCACCGCGGTGGCCCAGGGATTCACTCTCGACCAGCTCGAGCGCGAATACATCGAGCGCGTCCTCGAAGTGGAGGGCGGCAACAAGACCCGCGCCGCCCAGCGCCTGGGGCTCGACCGCAAGACCCTGTACCGCAAACTCGAGGAATACGCTGCCTCGCCACGCGTCGACGGCAGCGACGTTCCGGACGATCCCTCGAGCACGGGCGGCTAGCTTCCCGTCGACTGCCTGCTGCGAGTGGCGTAAGAATGGATTATGCGCTTTCCCGCCTGGTGGATGGTTCTTCTATCTGGCTGTGCTTCTGCGAACCCGAAGGTCGAGAATCCTCGGCTCCTGGCCCCTGGCCCCGCGCGCGCACCGGTCGCGAATGCGGGCGACGACCTGGGCGGTGACGCGGATTTTCGCCAAGTGGCAAGACGAGCCATGACCAGCGACGGCCCCACCGCGCGGGCCGCGCTCGAGGGGTTTCTGGTCCACCACCCGTACCATCACCAACGACCGGCGGCGGTCGCCATGCTGGCAACCGTGCTGCTCGGGCTTGGCGATGTGGCGGCCACCAAGACGCTGCTGGACGAGAACCCCGACATGCTGGCCACCCAGGAACGCGACTTCTTCGCCGGCCTGTGCGAGAGCCGCCTGGGGCATCACGTGCAAGCGCTGGCTTTGCTCAGGCCGTACCTCAACGTCGATCCTCCGCGCTTCCCGAATGTTCCCGATCCCCTGGCGCGCAGCCTCCTCCGCATCGCCCTCGCGGACGCGCTGGCCGCGTCGGGGGACCCGGCCGGCGCCATGGACCAGCTCGAACTCTATAGGCAGGTCGAGGGGAGCCGCGACGCAGAACGCTCGTACGCGCTGGTTCGGGCCGCGGAGATCGCCAGCAAGGTGACCGGTGCCGACGCTCTCAAGGCGCTGACCGTTCGCCATGGCGCCGTCGCACGGGCCTCGCTCGGCAGCAAGGCGGTGGCTGCCCTGCGCGCCCGGGGCGACGAGGCGAACGCCATCGAGTTGGAGCGACAAACCCAGGCCTTGCGCAGACAGCTTGGACTGGAGCAACCCCTGCCATCGAGCGTTTCCGCCGACCCCATGCGCCTCGGGCTCGTGGTTCCACTCTCGGGTGCACAGAAGCGCCTGGGGGAGGTGGTGCTACGTGGGGCCATGCTGGTGGTCACGGCCGACACCCAAGGCAGCGGGCTTGCTGCCTTTCACCTCTTCTTGCGCGATGCCGCCGCGCCGCCCGAGCGTTCGACCCTGGGTGGTGGCACCATGGCGGGCATCTTATCGTTGGCCCGCGAGGAGAAAGTGGTAGGCGTGGTCAGCACGCCCGATGTTCGCGGCATCGACATGGCCACGCGTGATGGTATTCCCCTGCTCCTGCTTGACGAGCGCTCGCCTGGAGCTCTGACGACGGCATTCCCCATCATCCACTCGGCCGAGGCGCGCGCAGTGGCGCTGGCCCGCAAAGCGCTGGCCCTGGGCGCGCGCAGTTTCGTCATCCTTGGCCCGGATACCGCCTCGGGAAAGCGCCTCGCGGCCGCCTTCAAGAGCGCGGTCGAAAGCGGCGGCGGCACCCTCCGCGGAAACATCATGTACCCGTCCGGCGCGACCAACTTCTCGACCGAGGTCGCCAGCCTGCGCAAGCTTTCCTTCGAAGCCCTGTTCGTCCCCGACGACGCCAGCCGTCTCGAGTTGGTGGCGCCCGCCCTGGCGGTGGCGAATGTCTGGCCGCGCTCGCCGCGCACCATCTTCGCTGCTGCCCACGCTTCGGGCAGCGCGGGACCGGGCCGCCGAGAAGCCCTGCTCCTCTCCACGGCACTGAGCGTCTCGCCGCGGTTCCTGCGCCACACCGAACGCTACGTGCAAGGCGCCTTGCTCTGCCCGGGCTTCTATCCAGCGGACGAGCCGCGTAGCGAGAGCTTCGTGGCACGTTTCCGCGCAACCTACGGCACGTCGCCCAGCGCCACCGATGCCTACGGCTACGACGCCGTCTTTCTGCTTCGCGGCGCCGTCGAGCGCGGCGCCCGCAGCCGTGCCGACGTCTTGCGCATGTTGTCCACGCAGACATTCGAAGGTCTGACCGGCAACATCCGCTTCGGTCCCGATCACAGCCGCATCGATCCACCTTTGGTGTATGTGGTCGACGGCGACAACATCCATATCCTCAAGTAGGGTCGGTACGAGGTTGCGCGTGGCAAGGGAAGAAACAAGAGACGTCCTGAGTGACATCGCCGCAGGCGAGCTCGCTCCGATCTATTGCCTGCATGGCAACGAGCGCTATCTGGTGGATCGCTGCCTGACGGCCATTCGCAAGGCCGTGCTCGGCGACAAGGCAACCGGCGAGAGCGGACTCGACCACGACGTCTTCGATTTCAACGAGACGCCGCTCGCGCAAGTGCTGGGCGCCGCGCGCACCCTGCCCATGTTCAGCAAGCGGCGTTTGGTGATCGCCCAGGGCATCGACCAGGTGAAGGCGGCCGATCTCGAAGCCCTGGTCAAGTACGTGGCCGATCCAAACCCCAGGGGATGCCTGGTTCTGGTCGGCGACAAGGTGGACGGTCGCCTGCGCGCCTTCGCGGCCATGCGCAAGGCTGGATTCCTTCACGAATTCTCCAGGCTCAAGGATCGAGACCTCGTGTCCTTCGTGGCCGGTGAAGCCCGGCGGCGCGGCTTCGACATCGAGCCCGGCGCGGTGCAGGCCCTGGCCGAGTTCGCGGGGCCCGATCTCGGCCGGGTGGCCCACGCACTGGAGCAGGTCGCCCTCTTCGCCGGTGGTCGCATCAAGCGCGCGCACGTCGAGGAGATGATCCCCGAGTCGCGCGAGCGCGGCGTGTTCGAGCTTACCCGGGCCATCGGCACCGGCGACGTCCGGCTGGCTCTCGGCCTGGTGGCGAACATGCTGAGGAACCGCGAACCGGCACTCAAGATCCAGTTCATGCTCATGCGACAACTTCGCCAGATCTGGCGCGCCAAGGAGCTCGCCGCGGCTTCGGTGCCGCGCACCGAGATCGCCTCGGCCGTGGGCATCGCGCCCTTCTTCCTCGACGACATCCTCATTCCCGCGCGGCGCATGAGCACGATCGCGCTCAAGCGCAGCTTCATGCACCTCTACCGCGCCGACCGCAGCCTCAAATCATCCCGCATCGATCCGGACGTGCAAATGCTGCGCCTGGTGCGGCAACTGGCCGAGGAAGCTTCCCCCCGACGCTGAGGCCGTCCCCCGCGGGCCTCGGCGGCGCAAGCCGGTCTTCACCCGGGCGTCCAGGATCAGGGTAGTGGACGGACCTTGGGATTGAAGAGCTTCTCGTGTGCCTCACGCAGGATGCCGGGGATCTGCGTACGAAACGGCGAATCGGGAAGCGCCGCGATCATGTCCGCGTCGTCGAACTGGACGGCATGCCCGCCGGGAACCCAGAGATCGTCGGGCTTCATGGACATGTAGCGCTCCTGCGCAAAATCGAGCAGGTCGTAGGCGAGAACCAGGTTGCGCAACCACAGGATGCGCCGCACGTTGATCTTGCCCGGAAGCTCGTTCCATTCGCGCAGTCCTTCGAACCAGCGCTGCGCGAATTCGTCGCCGACGGCCTGCCGGTAAGCCGCTTCGAGTCGACCCACGATGGGATCGAGAACCGGCGCGGGGTTGGCGAGCAGCGGAAGCACCTCGAGGTGCTCCTCGAAGTCGGACGGCCGGGCCGCGCCCAGCGACAAGGTGTGGATGTCGGGATGGGACAGGCACCACAGGTCGTTGAAGATCATGGGCGAAAGCGGCGCGCACAGCTCGCGCAGGCGCGCCGAGGCGCGGTACAGACGGCCTCCCTTGTCCGAGGGGCTGATGATGAAGGCGCCCATGTCGTGCTCGCGCAGGGCCGCAATGATGGGGCGATTGTCCTGGAACAGATAGTAGTAGTGGAAGTTGGCGTAATCGAAACGGCCGGATTCGATCATGCGCATGATGAGCGGCGGCGGCGCATGGGTGGAAAAACCGAGATACCGGATGCGGCCCTGTTTGCGCCAGCGCTCGAGCACGGCCGTGCAACCGTCGGGCGCCAGCGACCAGTCCACCGAGTCCTGGTCGTTGACCCCGTGCAGGGCGAAAAGATCCAGGGTGTCGATCTTCAGAAGCTGGAAGGATTCCGCGAGCTGCGCCTCGAACTCCTTCACGTTCGGCGACGGCCGGACCTTGGTTTGCAGCACGAAGCGATCCCGCCGGTGGCGAGCCAGCGCCGGGCCGAGCTGCGCCTCGCTGGTGCCGTAGCCGCGCGCGGTCTCGATGTGGGAGATGCCCAGCTCCAGGGCGCGGTCGAGTGTCGCCTCCAAGTTCTCTTGACTGGTGGCCGAGGGTTCCACGCCCCGAGTCCACGATTCCTGGAAGCGCATGCCTCCCAGGGAGAAGACCGGAAGCGCGAGGTTGGTCCTGCCAAATCGTCGGCAAATCACGGCAAACCATTCTAGCCCCTGTCGCTGGAACAACGAAACAGGCAGATGCCAAACCAGCCCGGGTTTGACTAAAGGCGTTCGGCTTCCTAGGCTTTTGCCTCGATGCTCCCATCACCAACACGACGATGGTTCATGGCCGCGATTGCGTTCGTCGCTGCCTACCCAGGGGCCAGGAACGCCGCGCGGATCCCGACGGTCATGGCGGCCGCGCCCGCATCCCAGGGCGCGCATCAGGTCGCCGACAAGGGCGACCCTTCCTCGGGCGACGACAATTCGCCTCCGCCGGGCATCGATCTAAGTAAGTTCGATAGTTTCGAGCGCAAGGTTTTTTTCCGCGTGGTCAACCGCGAGCCTTCCGCCTGCGGCAAGGGACAAAGTCTGATCTACTCGGTCAAGCACGACAGCGGCTGCCGCGCCTCGTTCTACGCCGTCCGCTACGTCGCGCACCTTGTCGATTCCGGATTCACCGACTCCGAGATCTCCGACAAGCTGGTGAGCCGCTTCCGCGTTCCGCCCCAACCACGCATCGACATTTCCGCCGCGCCCTGCAAGGGCAACCCATCCGCGCGCGTCACCCTGGTGGAGTTCGCCGACTACGAATGTCCTCATTGCAAGCACGCCCAGACCTTGATGCGACAGTTGCTCGAGGAGTACCCAAACGACATCAAGATCTGTTTCAAGCACTTTCCACTGAGCTCCCATGCCAACGCACGGCTGGCCGCCGAAGGGGCCGTTGCCGCGCAGAAACAGGGCAAGTTCTGGCCCTTCAACGAGAAGGTGTGGGAGAATTCGGACGATCTGACGCCCGCAGTGCTGGAAAAAGCGGCCAAGGGAGTCGGGTTGGACGTCGCGCGTTGGAGGGCGGACATGGCATCGGACGCGGTCAAGGGCCGCGTGCAAGCCGACAAGTCCGAAGGCGCCGCGATGGGCATCGATGCCACGCCCACCATCTACATCAACGGCCGCCAGTACGACGATCCGCTGGATATCGCCAGCCTGCGCGATTGGATCGACGAGGCCCTCGGACGCTAGCGTCCGGCGTAGAGCGGGGTTGCCCATGGTGGATCGCATCGTCGCCGAAACACGCTTCCTGCGCATGGTCGAACGCGCGGGCTGGACTTTCGTCGAGCGACCCAATTGCAACGGTGTGGTCACCATCCTGCCGCTCGACCGAGCGCGCCGCCTCATCTTCGTGGAGCAGGCGCGCACCCCGCTCGGACGCAAGGTCATCGAATTCCCGGCCGGCTTGATGGGCGACGAGGCCGGCCATGAGGACGAAGACCCCCTGGCCGCCGCGCGCCGCGAGTTGGTCGAGGAAACCGGCTACCAGGCGCGCGATCTTCGAGTTGGTCGCCAGCACCGCCACCTCGCCCGGGATGGCCAACGAAATGGTCCACTTCGTGCTGGCCTGGAACCTCGACCGGGTCGGTCCCGGCGGTGGTATCGACGGCGAGGATATCGTCGTACACGACGTGCCGATCGAGAAGGCGCGGGCATGGCTCAAGGAGAGGGAACGCAAGGGTCTCGTCATCGCCGCCAAGGTATTCGCCGGTCTCTACTTCGCCAACGAGAAGTGGGGATAGGATCCCTACTTGCGGAATCCACGCAGGATCTTGACGGTGCCGTCGGAGTTCTGCGCGACCACGGCGATGAGCGACGGTCCACCCTCGCCGTCCACGACCGCGCACACGGGACCGACGATCTCGCGCCCCCCGCTCAGATCGGTCCAAACCAAGCGTTGGCCACGCGCGAGCGCCAGCGCTTGGTTCTCGTCCACCTTCGCCATGGGCAGGTGGGCAAGCGCTTCCAGCAGCGAGAGCGACGGCAGTGGTTGTCCTTCGCTCACGCGCGCCGCCAGCTCGTCCAGGGTGATGGCCCGGTCCAGCCGGAAGGGTCCCGAGGCCGTCCGGCGCAGTTCCACCAGGTGCGCCCCGACCCCCAAGCGCTGCCCCAGATCCGCCGCCAGGGAACGAATGTATGTTCCCTTGGAACAGCGAACGCGCAAGTGGACGCGGTCCGGTGCTTGGAAGGCAACCATCGCGAGGTCGTGAATCGTCACCTTGCGCGCGGCCCGCTCCACGGTCTCGCCGGCGCGAGCATACTGGTAAAGCGGTCGGCCGGCACGCTTGAGGGCCGAGTACATGGGAGGCACTTGCTCGATGGGGCCGCGCAAGCCCGCCAGCGCTGCTTCGACGGCGGCGGCCGTCAAGTTCCCGACCGGACGCACTGCAAGCGTCCTGCCCGTTCTATCGAGGGTATCGGTTTCGACACCGAAGCGAACCACCGCGTCGTAGGACTTGTCGGCATCGAGCAGGAAGGGCAGGATCTTCGTGGCCTCGCCGATACAAATCGGCAAGACGCCGGTGGCGAAGGGATCCAAGGTGCCACCGTGCCCCACTTTCTCGCGCCGTTTGCCGAGCAAAGCCCGCACGCGCTTCACCACCCCGAACGAGGAGGGACCGCTCGGCTTATCGACAATGAGCAGGGTCAATCTGGTTTCTTGCTCGCATCCTGGCTGGCTTCTTCGCTGACCTGGCGCAGAAGCTCGTCGATGTGAGCCTCCTGTTCGAACACCCTGTCCACCTCGAAGTCGAGCGCAGGCGTGCTTTTGAGCCGCAATCGGTCCGCGATGCGCCGGCGCATGAAACCGGCTGCGCTGACCAGGCCCTGGCGCACGCGTTCCAGGCTTTCGTCGTCCATGCCATGGACGGTGAAGAAGGCCTTGGCCTGGCGCAAGTCGCCCGAGATGCGCACGTGGGTGAAGGTGATGATGCCGGCGTTGCGCACACGCGGGTCCCTGATTTCCTGGCGCACGACGATTTCACCCAGGATTTCCCTGATCTCGCTGGCCACGCGTTCCGTCCGCTGGGTCATCGTTGACTGAACCCTAGATCATTTTGCTCCAGGACGTCGCCGAAGGTCTGGATTTCGCGCTCGACGTTGGTGACTTCGGCTTCGGCGCGCACGAAACGAACGACTTCGTCCAGAGCCGATTCGACGAAACGCCGGCCGTTGCCCACCAGCGCGACCCCCAAGAAGCGCCCGCTGCCACAGGTCGTTGTCGCCGACTTCGGCAATGGCCAGGTTGAATTTCACGCGCGCCCGATCCTTGACCCGACGAAGCACCATCCGCTTTTCCTTGAGCGAGTGCGCCTCGGCCAGAAACAAGGTCAGGCGCGCGATACCGACGGTCATGGGAAACGGCGCCGGACCGACGCGAACTAGCGCCGGCCGGACTTGTCGGTGATGGCCGCGTCGAGCGTGGCGACAAGGGTTTCGATCTCGAAGGCCTCGATGACGTCGTTCTCCTTTACGTCGCCGAACCCTTCGATGGTGATACCGCACTCGTAGCCGTGCGTGACCTCGCTGGCGTCTTCCTTGAACCGCCGCAACGATGCCAGCCGGCCGGTGAAGACGACCACCGAGTCGCGTACCAGGCGAACCTGCGCCTTGCGCGTGATCTTGCCCTCCACGACGTTGCAACCGGCGACGGTACCGGCCTTGGCGATGTGGAACACCTGGCGAACTTCGGCCTTGCCGAGGCTCTTTTCGCGCATCACCGGCGACAGCATGCCCACCATCGCCTTCTTCACGTCGTCGATGGCGTCGTAGATGACTCTGGTAGAGCTTGATGTCCACGCCCTCTTGATCGGCCAGGGCGCGCGACTTGCCCGCCGGGCGTACGTTGAAACCAATGACGATGGCCGACGAGGCCTTGGCCAGGGTGACGTCCGACTCGGTGATGCCGCCCACCCCGGACGAGATGCACGCTGACGCCGACCGTCGGCGTGGACAGGTTGCGAAGGGCATTGGCGATGGCTTCTACCGAGCCCTGCACGTCGGCCTTGAGCACGATGCGAACTTCCTTGACCGCGCCTTCCTTGATCCGGTCGAGAATGTTTTCCAAGCGACACCCGGGTATTGGCGCTGGCTTCCTTGCGCTTGCGCTGCTCGCGGCGATGCTCGACCAGGGACTTGGCGGACTTTTCGTCCGCCACGACGTTGAACATCTCGCCGGCGTCGGGCACGCCCTCGAGCCCCAGCAATTCGACCGGCGTCGCCGGACCAGCCTCGGTGATGACCTGGCCCTTGTCGCCCAACATGGCGCGTAGCTTGCCGTAGGCCTCGCCCGCGACCACCAGGTCGCCCAGGCGCAAGGTACCTTCCTTGACCAGCACCGTGGCGATGGCGCCACGCGATCGATCGAGGCGAGCCTCGACCACGTTGCCGCGTGCCGGCCTTGTTGGGATTGGCCTTGAGCTCGAGCACCTCGGCCTGCAGGGCGAGCATTTCGAGTAGCTTGTCGATGCCCATCTTGGTCTTGGCCGAAACCTCGACGTAGATGGTTTCGCCGCCAAGCTCCTCGGCCACCAGTCCGTGTTCCATCAACTTGCTGCGCACCGAGGCCGGATTGGCCCCTGGCTTGTCGCACCTTGTTGATGGCCACCAGGATGGGTACTTCGGCGGCCTGCGCGTGCTTGATAGCCTCGATGGTCTGAGGCATCGGCCCTTCCTCGGCGGCGACTACGATGACCACGATGTCGGTCATCTGGGCGCCACGCGCGCGCATCGCGGTGAAGGCCTCGTGACCGGGGGTATCCAGGAACACGACGTCGCCCGTCTGGGTGTGGACCTTGTAAGCGCCGATGTGCTGGGTGATGCCGCCCGCCTCGCCGGCCGCAACGTTCGCCTTGCGGATCGCATCGAGCAGCGAGGTCTTGCCGTGATCGACGTGCCCCATCACCGTAATCACCGGCGCGCGCGGGAGCAGATCATCGGGATTGTCCGCCTGTCCCTCGGAGATGATCTCGTCTTCGCGGAAGGCCGTGGATTCAATCTGGTAGCCGAACTCGTTCGCGATGAGCGTGGCCGTGTCCTGGTCCACGCTCTGGTTGATGTTCACGCCCATCATGCCGAGCGCCCACAGCTTCTTGATGACCTCGTTCCCCTTCACGCCCATCTTCTGCGCGAGATCGGACACGGGGATGGTCTCGCCCATGCGAATCACGCGCTTGTGTTCGGCAGGCGTCGTGATCTGGGTCTGCTTGGTCTTCTTGCCGGCGGCGGCGACGCGCTTGCGGGGCGGTCCACCGGGACGCTGCCCCGAGGCCGACCCTGGCTGGCGCCAATCCCGGCCGCCCGGCCCGCGCGAAATCAATCCGCTCCGTCCGAGCCTGCGCAACTCCTCGTCGCGGTCCTTGATCTCGATCTTGGGAACCGAGCCGTCTCGGCTGGGCATGCCCGGGAGCTGGATGAACTGCCCCGTGGCCGCGGATCCGGTGACCACCGGCTGCGGAATCTTGATGACCTGGGCCTGCAACGCCGCCAGCCGGGCCTCCTCGACGGGAGTCATGGCCACGGAGACCGCTTCGGCCGTGCTGTCCTGGGCCTGCTCGGACGGCGCTTCGTGCACCACGGGAGGAGCAGGCTCGGCCGGCGACGCCGGGGTCGCGGCTTCGGCCGTCTCGGGCACCGGGGTCGGCCCGTCCTCGACCGCGGGCGACTCCACGACCACCGGTGGAGGGGTGGGCTCGGTGACCGCGTACACTACCCTGGTTTCGGGCACAGCCGGTTGCGCCGACGCTGCGGTCGGTGTCTTCACGGCCGGCTTGGCGGTATCCGTGGCGGCGCGCGGCCGGGAGCTGGCCGCTCCGGGCAGGCGAGAGCGCCGCCTGATGACCGTGTCGTTGAGGCGCGTCTCGACGAGCGATTCCTGGCGTTCGCGCTCGATCGAGCGACGGATGCGATCGGCTTCGCCGGAGTCGACATTGGACATGTGGTTGGCCACCTCGATGCCCATGGAGCGTATCTTCGCCACGAAGTCCTTGGGTGCCAGGTTGAATTCCTTGGCCAACTCATACACGCGTATCTTCGCGGCCGGGGCGCCCGAGCCGGGCCCATCGCCGCTGGGATCTCTTCGATCAAATCCGCTTCCAATCATCGTGAATCATCCTGCGCGTCGATCGACCGCCCCGATGCGACATGCATCTGGGCCAAGAGTGCATCTGCTTGTGGAATCTCGACCTGCCGGCGAAAAGCCCGCCCCAGGACCTTGATGGCGGTCGGCAGGCAGCGCGGATGGACCCACGCACCTCGCCCGCGCTTCTTTCCCGCCCCGTCCGCCGGGGTTTGCCCCGGTCCGCGACGGGCCAGACAAACCCGACCATCGGGCGCGACAAGACAGACCAATTCCGATGCCGGACAGATCGCTTTGCATCCGATGCACGTCCGTTCGGGCGGTTTCCGCATGGCGCCTTCCCTCCGTCACGCTTGCCCCTCGATGTGGGCGGCTGCCTCGGCCTTCGCGGCTGCTGCCTCGCGCTCGGCCTGAATGCGGGCTCTTTCCTCCTCGGCGGCTTGCGCCGCGCTCTCGATGATCCGAGCCGCCGCTTCGACCGTGCCGATGCCAGGGACCGCGGCCAGCTCGGCCTGTGTCGATTTTGCGACCTCGGCGGCGGAGCGCCAATCGGCGCGAAAGAGCGCCTCGGCCAGGTCGGGGGACACGCCAGGAATGGCCGCCAGCGACGCCCGCGCCCTTTCCTCCATTTCCCGGACCTTGCTCTCGGAGTGAATGTCGATGCGCCAGCCCGTCAGCTGCGAAGCCAGGCGGACATTCTGCCCCTTCTTGCCAATGGCGAGGGACAACTTGTCGTCGGGAACGATGAGCTGCATGGTGTGACCGGCGGCATCGATGAGCACGCGCGAAACCTCGGCCGGCGCGATGGCATTGCAAACGAACCGCGCAGGATCGGCATCGTAGGGCACGATGTCGATCTTCTCGCCGCGCAGCTCCTGCACCACGGCCTGCACGCGCGAGCCCTTCATGCCCACGCAGGCGCCCACCGGGATCCACGTCGCGATCGCGCGAAAACACCGCGATCTTCGAACGCGCCCCGGCCTCGCGCGCCGAGGCCTCGACGCGCACGATCTTGTCGTAGATCTCGGGCACCTCCATCTCGAAGAGCTTCTCGAGCAGGCCCTTGTGCGCGCGCGAAATGATGATTTGCGGTCCGCGCGCCGACTTGTCGATGTCGACCACGAACGCCACGATGCGGTCGCCAGCCCGGTAGGATTCGCGTTGTACCTGTTCGCGCACCGGCAAAATCGCCTCGGGACCACCCAGATCGACGACGATGTTGCCACGCTCGAAACGGCGCACGATGCCCGAGATCAGCTCGCCCTTCTTGTCGCGGTACTGGTTGAAAACGTTCTCGCGCTCGGCCTCGCGCACCCGCTGCAGGATGACCTGCTTCGCGGTCTGGGCCGCGAAGCGTCCAAAGGTCTTCCACGCCCGGTTGAGATTGAGCAGGGCGCCGTACTTGGCGTCCTGCTCCTCGGCCTTGGCCTGATCCTTGTCGTCGTAGAAAATCTGGAAGAGCAGCTCGTCGCCGACGTCGGCCTGCAGGTTGAAGCGGTTCGCTTCCTCCAGCGAGATTTCCTTCGCCGGCTGCGGTGACCGGATCGGCCACGATGATGATCTGAGAGAGATCCACCCTGCCCGTGGCCTCGTTGAAGCTGGCCTCCATCTCGCGATCTTCGCCGAAAGCCTTCTTGGCCGCGGTCAGGATGGCCTGTTCGAGAGCTTCGACGAGGACCTTGCGCTCGATGTTCTTATCTTTTGAAACCTGGTCGAGAACCAGGCTCAGGCTCGTACCGTCGCTCATGACGCACTCCTCGGTGTCGTGTGGGACCCACTGCCGCGGCCCTTCTGACCGCAGGGTCCTCCCCTGCTGACCGGCGAAATTCGGCGTCCCAGTCGGGAACCAGGTTGGCGCGCACGATGATGTCGATGGGCAGTTGGTACGACCCGCCTTCGCAATCGATCTGCACCTCGCCCCTCTGCGGCGCCTGCTAGAACGCCGGAAAAGTTCCGTCGCCCCTCCACCGGATCTGTCGTTCGAATCTTGGCCTTGCGGCCGGCAAAACGCGCGAAATCGTGTTCGCGGCGAAGTGGCCGGTCGATGCCGGGCGAGCTCACCTCCAGCCGATAGGCGTGGTGAATGCAGTCCGCCACGTCGAGTGTGGCGGAAAGGTCGCGGCTCACCCGCTCGCAATCCTCGTGACTGACGTACACTGGGATCGAAGACCGGCGCGCTTTCCTGCTCGCCCCCAGGCAACTTGCGGACCTTCCGGGCCGATCGATGAACACGCGCATCACCCATCCCTCGGCTTCACGATTCCACTGCAACTCGACAAGCTCCAGGCCCGCCCCTTCGATGGGCGGCTCGACTCAGCCTCCAGAGATCGTCGATTTCTTTGCGCATTCTTTGCCTACGTAGCCGGGTCGTTTCACTTTCGGGGGAAATCGTTGGACAAAAAAAAGGCGGGCTTGGGGGCCCGCCCTTCGTCCGGGTGTGCCTTATGATGTTCAACGTTCTTAGCACGACCGAGTTTGCAGCGCAATCGCTGGCCAGCCCGTCGCGCGGCTTGGCGTTGCCAGCACTTCGGCGGTTGAACTTGGGACGAAAGGGCGATAGGTCTTGGCCCTGTCGAGCGCCGATAGCGGCGCTCTCCTCGGCAGTTCAACAACCAACGCCAGCAATCAGGCGGCGAAATCAGGAGAACAGCATGGCCAGCGCAACCTTGGGGTTGGGGTCATTGGTTGCGGAACCGTCGGCGGCGGCGTTGTGAAGTTGCTCGTCTCGGCGAAAGAACACCTCCGCCGCAAGACCGGCGTGACCATCGAACTGCGCAAGGCCGCCGACCTCGACCCGGCAAACGCGCCTCCACCGGCCTGCCCGACGCCCTCCTGGCCGCGATGCCAGCGCCGTCCTCGAGGATCCCGACATCGGCGTGGTGGTCGAGGTCATCGGCGGCATCAAGCCCGCCTAGGCCCTCATCGAGGCCGCGCTTGCAGCCGGGCAAACATGTGGTCACCGCCAACAAGGAGCTCATCGCCAAGAAGGGTCCGGAGCTGTTTGCCCTGGCGCGCAAGCACGGACGTGACCCTGCACTTCGAGGCGTCAGCTCGTGTGGCGGCATTCCCGTCATCAACGCATTCGGCCAATCCCTGGCCGCCAACCGCTTCGAGAAGTCCTAGGCATCGTCAACGGCACCACCAACTTCATCCTGACCAAGATGCACCGGGAAGGCGCGGAGTTCGACCGATGTCCTCGCGCGAAGCCCAGCACCTCGGCTACGCCGAAGCCGATCCCACCGCCGATGTGGACGGCCACGACGCCACCTACAAGCTGGCCATCCTGGCCTCCATGGCCTTCGACAGCCACTTCGACTACCGCGAGATTCACACCGAAGGCATCCGCAATATTTCGGCCAGCGACATCGCCATCGCCAAGGGTTATGGATTCGTCATCAAGCTGCTGGCCATCGGCGTGGCCCACGACGACGATCGGGCATCGAATTGCGCGTCCATCCCGTGATGGTGCCAAGCCAGCACCCGCTGGCCGCGGTCAATGATTCCTTTAACGCCGTTTTCGCGCGCGGCAATTTCGTGGGCGACGTCATGTTCTACGGACGCGGCGCCGGTCAACTTCCGACGGCGTCGGCCATCGTGGGGGACATCATCGACCTGGCCATGCACCAGCCGCATGGCGGAACCAGTCCGCGCATGAACTTCGGTTCGCTGAAAAAGGCCATCGTTCCCATGGGCGAGGTCAAGACCCAGTTCTATCTGCGCCTGGAGGTCAAGGACCAGCCCGGCGTGCTAGCCGCCATCGCCCGGGTATTCGGCGACTGTGGCGTCAGCATCAGCGCGGTCACGCAGAAGGAAGCCACCGGCGAGTCCGTCGAGCTGGTCATCTTCACCCACGAGGTCGCCGAGTCGGATTTCCAGAGAGCCGTGACCGGCATTCGCGCTCTCGACGTCGTGCTGGGCGTGCGGTCGCTGATACGCACGCATATTTAGGGCGCGATTACGACTTGGGATTGGCGGCGCGGGTGAGGCGGGAAACCCCACGCGAAGCCGTACGACGCTTGATGACGCCACGACCGCCCAGGCGGGCGATGAGTTTCGTCGCCTCCTTGAGCAGGGTCGCGGCTTGCGTGGAATCCTTGGCCGCGATCGCGGCCCGCAGCTTCTTCACGGCGGTACGCATGGCCGACTTCTGGCCGGTGTTGCGCGCCTCACGCTTGATTCGCTGCCGGTTCTTCTTCTCCGAAGATTGTATGTTCGCCATTGGGAAGGGTGCGAATCTTGCTGGTGCCAGCGGCGCCTGTCAAGGGCTGCCGACGAAAACTCAGTTCGCCTTGTCCTCGGCCTTCATCTCGCCCGTCGGCGACGGCACCTTGATATTCTGCTGGCCACCGCGCCGCTCACCGGGTTTGAGGACTTCCTTGCCGGTGATGCGATCGATCACGTTGTCGTTCTCGTCGCGGTCTTCCGGCTTGTTGGAAATCACGCTGTCGACGAACGAAGTCGTAGGCGCCTTGGCCGCGTTGCTCTTGCGGAGCTCGACCTCCCGGTCCTCTACCGAGCGGTCGTAGATCACCAAGCAGTAGACGTCGTAGAACTTGGAGCGGTCGACCAAGCGCAACCCGTCACCCTCGGACGAGCGCCACTGAAAGGCATCGAGCACCTGGCTCTTCACACCATGATTGACGACGGTGCGATAGACGGGCTGGGCTCGCCCGTATTTCTGCTGCATCATCTCGCCGAACTGCTCGAAACTCTTGCCCTGGACTACTTCCTTGTCGAAGGCCACGAACATCTTGTAGAGGGAATCGCCCGAAAAGAAGAAATAGCGGGTTGATTTGGGCTCTCGGTACACGAGCATGGACTCGCCGTTGTTGGGCACGAATTCCTCGTCGATGATCGAGGTCTCCCAGCCCGGGATGTGGCCCTGCAGCTTGACGAAGCTCTTGCTGACCCTGTCCTTGTCGGCCTGGATCCAATCCCGCATCTTGTCGGTCTGGGCCGGATCGTAACGTACCTTGTCCATGCGTTCCTTGTAGCTCGCGTCGATCTTCGCGAAGAGCTTCTCCTTGACCGCCTGGGGGGACATGCCCCAGGTGTAAGCGCCCTTGAACTCCTTGATCTCGGCCGCCTTGGCGATGGGCGCGGGCCCTCTGCTCTTTTCGACCCGCTTCTTGTGACCCTTGGCTACGGCGATCTGCGTGGTCGTCAGGACCAGAAGGACTGCCAGGAGGGAAAGTGCGAATCTTCTCATCTGCGATTCTCCTTGGGTCTTGGGCTCGCAAACACTAACACCCCTGCCCGCCGATCCACAACGCTCAATCGCCAAAGGGGTCCCGGGGGGCTTTGATCTCCACGGGCCGCCTCCCCACGCCGGCGGGTTGGCCGCCCTGCCGTTGGGGCCTGACCCCAGCCGCGGCCGCACCGGCTTGCGCCATGTCGTCCGCGCCTTCGGCTCGACCGACCTCGTCTTCCCTGGCGGGCCGCATACGGTTGGCCCGGCCGGTGCGCAAGTCCTCGCGAGGATCTTGCGAGTAAGCCGCCACTTGGCCGGGTCCAGAGTAGTCGATCCAGAAAGCCGAAGGCCCCTTCTTGCGATTGTCCAGGTGGACGAAGACCGAGTTGGGATAGTACCCCACGCCGACGTGGCTGTACGTCTTGCGCAGATAGTCACGCAGCGCGGTGTTGACGATTCCCACCACCCTGAAATCGCAAGCCAGACCCTTCTTGTGCGGGCTGCGCGGATTGCGCGCCACCTTGGGATGGCGATACCCGGATACCACCTCCAAGCGGTGGCCCTCGTAGTGGCGTCCGATCTCATAGAGCATGTGGGCCAGGCGCGTGTCCATCTGATAGACGGCGCCGGTCTGATGGCAGCGCATGAATCTATCGAAGCGCTTCTTCCAGCTCTTGATGGGCTGCCCGCGATCGTCCCGAAAACGCAGCTTCAGGGTCTCCTTCGTGTTGATCTCGTAGAGCACGACAGGGGCGTAGCGCGGTGGTTTCTTGGGCCGCTTGCTCGATCCCTTGCTTTGGGACTTGGCCGCGGGCGCCCTTGGATGCGTGGCTGCCCGGGCGACACCGGGAATCAGGAGGAGTGCAATGGCGAGAACTGCGCGCCGGAACAAAACATCCTCATCATGACAAGGCTCAACCCGCCGTCGTCAACTTCTTTCGCATTTCCGCCAGCATATCCCACGCCGCGCGTGGTGAAAGACCATCCAGATCGACCGCGCGAAGGTCGGCGAGGATGTTCCGCGCGACGGCGTCGTGTGGCGCCTGCGGCGATGGACTCTTGCCCGGTTGGTCGAACAGGGAAAGCTGGGGTACCTGGTGCTCTTCCGGACGGGCGAGATGAGGATCCGCGCTCCGGCCACGACCGCCACCCACGCCATCTTCCAGGTGATCGAGAATGGCGCGCGCCCGCGCCACCACGGTATCGGGGAGGCCTGCCAAACGCGCCACCTCGATGCCGAACGAGCGGCTGGTCCCGCCCGGGGTGAGCTTGCGCAGGAACACCACTTCGCCATTCCACTCGCGGGCGGCCACGCTGACGTTGCGCACGCGCGGATGGGTTTCCGGCAGCGCGCACAGCTCGTGGTAGTGGGTGGCGAACAGGGTGCGCGCGCGAACCCTGTCGTGAAGATATTCGGCCACGGCCCAGGCGATGGAGACGCCGTCGTAGGTCGAGGTTCCACGCCCGATCTCGTCGAGGACAATCAGGCTTTTCCCGGTCGCATGGCGGAGGATGTGCGCCGTTTCCCGCATCTCGAGCAAGAAGGTCGATTCGCCGCGCGCCAGGTTGTCGCCCGCGCCGACCCGGGTGAACACCCGGTCGCACATGCCGATGCGTGCGCCGCGCGCCGGTACGAAGCCGCCCATCTGCGCCATGATGGCCGCCAGCGCAACCTGGCGAATCAGGGTCGACTTCCCCGCCATGTTGGGCCCCGTGATGAGCAGCATCTGCTCGCCCTCGGTGTCGAGGCTCACGTCGTTGGGCACGAACCCGCCCGTAGCGGCCAGGCGCTCGACCACGGGATGGCGACTGTCGGTGAGCTCGATGACCTCGGATTCGTCCACCACGGGACGGCAGTAGTCGTTGCGATGCGCTTGCTCGGCCAGGGCTGCGAGCACGTCGATGGCCGCCACCCGACCCGCCAGGGCGAGCAATCGCCGCGCCGCGGCCCCCACCACGTCGCGAAGTTGGCCGAAGATGGCCAGCTCGAGACTCACCCGCCGCGCGTCCGCAGTGAGAATCTTGGACTCATAGTCGGCCAGCTCGGGCGTGACGAAGCGTTCGGCGTTGGCCACCGTCTGCTTGCGCGTGTAGTCCGCGGGCACGCTGGCCAGGTGCGACCGCGTGATCTCGATGAAGTAGCCGAACACGGCATTGTACTTGACCTTCAGCGAGGGAATGCCGCTGCGCTCGCGCTCGCGCGCCTCGATGGCCAGAATGCCTTCGCGACCGCCGGTCGCGATAGCGGAAAGCTCGTCGAGTTCGGCCGAGACCCCGGGTTTGACGTAGCCGCCGTCCTTGGTCATGGCCGGCGCATCCTCCCGCAAGGTGTCGGCGATGCGCTGGGCGAGGTCTTGGGCGAGATCCGGGCCGAGGTCGAGCAGTTGCCCCGGCGCGCGGGTGTCCTGCGCGAGCGCCGGCAATTCGTCGCTGGCCGAAAGCAGCGTCGCGCGCAGCTCGGGCAGTCGCGCGAGGGAGCGGCCAAGAACCGCCAAATCGCGAGGCGTGGCGACACCCAGGCGCGCCCGGGCGGTCAAGCGTTCCAGGTCGCCCAGCGCACCCAGGATCTTGCGCGCGGCCTCGCGCACCGATTGACGCGCCACCAGACGCTCGACGGCGTCTTGGCGGCGGCGTATCCGCGCGATATCGACCAGCGGGAAAAGCAGCCATTTCCGCAGTAAGCGGCCGCCCATGGCCGTGACCGTGACGTCGAGGAGATCGAGCAGGGAGCCCTGCCGCCGGCGGTCGATCATGGTTTCGACCAGCTCGAGGTGGGCACGCGCCTGTTCGTCGATGATGAGATAGTCGTCGCGCCGGAACAATTCCAGGCGCGACAAGGGCAAGGGCGCGGCGAGCTGGGTCGCGCGCAGGTAGCGCAGGACCCTTGCCGCGGCGATCGCCACCAGGGGCAATTTCTCGAGAGCGGGCCGGTCGAAGCCATCGCCCAGCACCTCGGTCAGGGTCGTCACCGCCGGCGCCTCGTCGACCGCCTCGATCGCGGTCTGGGCCAGATGGCCATAGGCGCGCCGGATGGTGGCCGCCAGATCGCCGTCGCGCCGAGCCAGTAATATCTCGCGCGGCTCCGCGCGCGCCAGCTCGTCGAGCAGCCCTTCCGTCGTGGCACACGAGGTGGCGCGAAAATCACCAGTGGTCACGTCGGCGAAGGCCAGGCCGAAACCCTCGCGGGCCTCGCCCGCCACCGCGGCGACGTAGTTCGGCGCCCGCGGCTGCAACGACTCTTCGTCCAGAATCACGCCCGGCGTGATCACGCGAACCACACCGCGCTTGACCATGCCCTTGACCAGCTTGGGATCTTCGAGCTGCTCGCACACTGCCACGCGATGGCCAAGCTCGGTCAAGCGCGCGATATAGCCACGCGCCGAATGGTGCGGAACCCCGCACATGGGCACGGGATCTTCCTTGCCCTTGTCGCGCGAGGTGAGGGTGAGCGAGAGCGCGCGCGAGACGTAGACCGCGTCCTCGTAGAACATCTCGTAGAAATCCCCGAGCCTGAAGAACAGAATGGCATCGGGATACCTCGACTTGATGTCGAGGTACTGGCGCATCAGCGCGGTGGTTCCGCTATCCTTCTCACCTCCCACGGCGCCTTCGTCCCCGTGTGAAAAGGGGCCGGCTCGCGGTTACTCCTTGGCGGGAGCAGGCGCCGGACGCGGCTTCTTCGCGGCCTTGCTGCCCTGGCCGCGGGCTGATTTCTTCTCGGTCTTCTGCTTCTTGATGCGAGCCTTGAGCTTCTTCTGTGCCTTGCGGCGACGCATCTTCATCGAGGTGCGGTTGTCGTGTTTTCCCATGAAGCCGCCACTATTCGGAAACTCGCCCGTCCTGTCAAGGAGCATCCGTGATCAAGTCTTGCGACGCCTTTGCTTGATCTCGCCAATGAGGCCGTTGGTCGAGGCGTCGTGCGAGGAAACCGCACCTTGCGCGCGCAGCTCGGGCAGGATGGCGCTGGCCAGTTTCTTGCCGAGCTCGACGCCCCATTGATCGAAGGAGTTGACGTTCCAGACGATCCCCTGCACGAAGATCTTGTGCTCGTAGAGAGCGATGAGCATGCCCAGGGTGCGCGGATCGAGCTTCTGGTAGAGCAGCGAGTTGGTCGGCCGATTGCCGGGGAACACCTTGTGCGGCAGGAGCGCGGATAGAGCTTCGCCCTCGAGGCCCGCCGCTTCCAGCTCCCGGCGCGCCTCCCCCTCGGTGCGGCCTTGCATGAGCGCCTCGGTCTGGGCCAGGAAGTTGGCCAGCAGCAAGGTGTGATGCTCGCCGATCGGGTTGTAGGTCTCGACCGAGGCGAGGAAGTCGCTTGGCACCAACTTGGTGCCCTGGTGCAGGAGTTGGTAGAAGGCGTGCTGGCCGTTGGTGCCGGGCTCGCCCCAGATCACCGGGCCGGTCTGGGTGTCCACGACCTTGCCATCGCGCGTGACCCGTTTGCCGTTCGATTCCATGTCGCCCTGCTGGAAGTAGGCCGGGAAGCGCGACAGGTATTGATCGTAGGGCAGGATGGCGTGGGTCTCCGCGCCGAAGAAGTTGTTGTACCAGATGCCGAGCAAGGCCAGCGTAACCGGCAAACTCTCGTCGAGCGGAGCGGTCCGGAAATGCTCGTCCATTTCGTGCGCGCCTTCCAGCAGCGCGTGGAAATTCTCGAACCCGATGGCAAGCGCGATCGACAGCCCGATGGACGACCACAGCGAGTAGCGGCCGCCGACCCAGTCCCAGAATACGAACATGTTGTCGGTCGAGATGCCGAACCTGGCGACCTCCTTGGCGTTGGTGGACAGCGCGACGAAGTGCTTGGCAATATACTTTTCGTCCTTTGCGTGGCCGAGGAACCAGGCGCGCGCGCTGTGTGCGTTGGCCATGGTCTCCTGGGTGGTGAAGGTCTTGGAGGCGACGAGAAAAAGCGTGGTTTCGGGGTCTACTCGCTTGAGCACCTCGGCGATGTCCGAGCCATCGACGTTGGACACGAAGTGAAGATCGAGGTCGTCGCGCCGGTACGGCCGCAGGGCCTCGGTCACCATGACCGGGCCAAGGTCGGATCCGCCGATGCCTATATTCACGATGGCGCGAATGGGCTTGCCGGTGTGGCCCTTCCAATCGCCGCTGCGTACGGATTCGCTGAAGGCGCTCATGTGGTTGAGCGCCGCGCGGACTTCCGGCATCACGTCCTTGCCCGCGACGCCGATGGGCCGGGAGGAGAAGTTGCGCAGGGCTACGTGCAGCACCGCCCTACCCTCGGTCAGGTTGATGGCTTCGCCCGCGAACATCTTGTCGCGCATGACCTCGACGCCCGCCTCGCGCGCGAGCGAGCGCAGAAGGTCCATGGTCTCGGTCGTGATGCGGTTCTTCGAGTAGTCGAGCAGCAGGTCCCCGAGTCGCAGCGAGAAGGTCGAAAAGCGGGTCGGATTCTTTCGCGAACAGGTCGCGCATGTGCAATGGCGCGATGGCCTTGTGGTGCTCCACCAGCTTCTTCCAGGGTTCGGTGCCGACGATGTTCATGAAGCCGATATTTAGCACAGCCTCGCCGTCGTCGATGCGCGCGTCGCTGTCGGTGTTCCCCTGTTCCTCGACTTGAAAGAACCTTGCAACCTTCCTTCGTGATAGAAAACTCGTTATCTTGTCGAGGACTGAAGCGTCATGAAACCCATCGCGAGCGAAAATTCGGTGACTCTTGTGGAACGCGGCGAACTGGCCGAAACCTACCTTCTGCGCGGTCCCGCGGGGATGGAGGCCCTGATCTCGAACTACGGCGGAATCGTCATGTCGCTGCGGGTTCCAGACGCCCGCGGCGCGATCGATGATGTCGTGCTTGGATACGACAGGGTCGAGGACTATGTGAAGGCGAGCCCCTATTTCGGCTGTCTCGTGGGGCGCTACGGCAACCGCATCGCCAAGGCCAGGTTCTCGCTCGACGGCAAGAGCTACGCCCTCGCGGCCAACAACGGTGAAAATTCGCTGCACGGCGGGATGAAGGGATTCGACAAGGTGGTGTGGCGCGGCCGCCCCTTGCCAAGCGCCACGGAACCGGCCCTCGAGCTGCGCTACCTCAGCAAGGATGGCGAGGAGGGCTTTCCCGGCAACCTGGACGTGACCGCGCGCTATGCGCTCACCGCGGACGGCGCCCTGCGTGTCGATTTTTCCGCCACGACCGACAAGACGACCATCGTCAATCTGACCCATCACTCGTATTTCAACCTGGCTGGCCGGGGCGACGTCCTCGATCACCAAGTGTTCCTCAACGCCAAGCGCTTCACGCCCATCGATGCCTCGCTGATACCGACGGGAGAGTTGCGGCCGGTTTTGGGCACGCCCTTCGACTTCACCAAACCCACCGCCATCGGCGCCCGCATCGGCCTCGCCGACGAGCAGCTCCGCTTCGCCGGCGGCTACGACCACAACTGGGTCATCGACAAGCCCCTGGGCGAGCTCGGCCTGGTCGCGCGCGTGCACGAACCTGGCTCCGGCCGCACCCTGGAGGTGCTGTCGACCGAACCGGGGACGCAATTCTACTCGGGCAATTTCCTCGATGGAACAATCACGGGCAAAGGCGGGTGGCGCTACACCAAGCGCACCGGCTTCTGCATCGAACCCGGGCACTACCCCGACACGCCCAATCGGCCGTCCTTCCCGCCCGTCGTATTGGTTCCCGGCGTGACCTACAAGAACACCATCATCTACAAGTTTTCCGCGGCATAGCAGATTCGCTGTCCTCGCCCGCATCTCCGTGCCAGCCTTTGGCTCCAAGCAACGTGAACCACAAAGATCCGGTGTGCGGGATGATGGTCGATCCCGCGCGCGCCAAGGGAAAGCACGACCACCAGGGCACGACTTACTACTTCTGCGCACCGGCCTGCCGTGCGCGCTTCATCGCCGACCCGGCACGCTACCTCGCCCCGGACTACCGGCCCGCCGGCATGGGTGGCGGATTGGTGTCCCTGGGCAAGCCGCACATGATGCGTCAGGCCACCGCCCCCGCGCGCACGCCTGCCTCGACTGGCCCGCGCTACGTGTGCCCCATGGATCCCGAGATTTCGAGCCCCGTGCCCGGGGCCTGCCCGAAGTGCGGCATGGCGCTCGAAGCGGAGACCATCACCCTCGACGAAAAGCCCGATCCCGAGCTGGCGAACATGACCCGCCGGTTCTGGATCGCTCTGGTCCTGACGGCGCCGCTTTTCTTCTACGGCATGGCGGAGATGGTGGTGGACCACGGGTCCATGCACCTGCTCCCGGCGCGTCTGCTGGCCGCGCTGGAACTGGCCCTGGCCACGCCGGTGGTGTTCTGGGCCGGCCTTCCCTTGCTCGCGCGCGCGTGGCTGTCGGTGCGCAACCGCAGCCCGAACATGTTCACGTTGATCGGCATGGGCGTGATGGCCTCGTTCGCCATCAGCACGGTCGCCGCCCTCGCGCCTGGCCTGTTGCCGATGGCCTTCCGTCAGCCCGGCGAGCCGCCGCCGCTCTACTTCGAGGCCGCCGCGGTCATCACCACCCTCGTCCTGCTCGGCCAGGTGCTCGAGGGGCGCGCCCGGCGAGCCACGGGCGGCGCCATTCGAGCCCTGCTGCGACTGGTTCCGCGTGATGCGCACCTTTTGACCAGCGATCGGCGCGAGGCGGATCTCGCGGTGGAATACCTACGCAAGGGCGACCGCCTGCGCGTCAGGCCGGGCGAGCGCGTGCCGGTCGACGGCGTGGTGGAAGGCGGCGCCAGCACGGTCGACGAATCGGCCCTCACGGGCGAGCCGCTGCCGGTCGACAAGAGTGAGGGCAGTCGCGTGACCGGGGGAACTCAGAACGGCAACGGCAGCTTCGTCATGCGCGCCGAACGCGTCGGCGCCGGCACGACCCTGGCGCAGATCGTCCGCTGCGTGGCCGCGGCCCAGCGCAGCCGTGCGCCCATACAGCGCCTCGCCGATCGGGTTTCGCGCTGGTTCGTGCCCGCGGTGGTTGCGGCCTCCGCCGTGTCCTTCGCGATCTGGTCGGCCACCGGCCCCGAGCCACGCCTGGCCTACGCCCTGGTCGCGGCCGTGGCGGTGCTGATCGTGGCCTGCCCGTGCGCCCTCGGCCTGGCCACACCGATGTCCGTGATGGTCGGGGTGGGCCGCGGCGCGAGCGCCGGGGTGCTGGTGAGAAACGCCGAGGCCATCGAAGGCATGGCCCAAGTCGACACCCTGGTGCTCGACAAGACCGGCACCCTCACCGTCGGCAAACCCCGGTTGGTGGCGGTGCTCGCGGCGGAAGGCTTCGCGGAAAGCGAGATCCTGCGCCTGGGCGCCAGCCTGGAACGAAGCAGCGAACACCCCCTGGCCAGGGCGGTCGTGGCCGGCGCAAATGAGCGCAACCTCGCGCTTGCCGAGGCCAAGGAATTCGCGAACCAGCCCGGCCGCGGCGTCGCCGGGGTGGTCGAGGGTCGCGCGGTGCTGGCCGGAAACCAGGCGCATCTGCAGGCCGCGGGTATCGACACCGCGCGCTTCGCCGGCGACATCGAAAGGCTCGGCGGCCTCGGCCACGCCCACGTCCTGGTTGCGGTCGACGGCAAGCCCGCCGGTCTGCTGGACCTCGCGGACACGGTGAGGCCCGACGCCGCAAAGGCGCTGGCCGAGCTGCGCGCCGAGGGATTGCGCATCGTCATGCTCACCGGCGACAGCCAGAGCGCGGCCAAGGCCATCGCCCAGAAGCTTGGCATCGACGAGGTCGTCGCCGGGGTCTCGCCGCAAGAAAAGGGCGAGGCCATCAGGCGCCTGCGCGGCGAAGGCCGCATCGTCGCCATGGCCGGCGACGGCATCAACGACGCCGCCGCGCTGACCGAGGCCAACGTCGGCCTGGCCATGGGCGACGGCACCGAGGTGGCCATCGAGAGCGCGGGCATCACCCTGGTCAAGGGCGACCTGCACGCCATCCTGCGCGCGCGCCGCCTGGGCCACGCCATCGTCGCCAACATCCGCCAGAACCTGCTCTTCGCCTTCCTCTACAACACCCTGACCATCCCCATCGCCGCCGGCGCGCTCTACCCGGTCTTCGGTCTCGTGCTCTCGCCCATGATCGCCAGCGCTGCCATGAGCCTGTCCTCGCTGTCGGTCATCGCGAATGCCCTGCGCCTGCGGAGCGTCCCCCTGTGATCTGAACCTCGCGACCCGACGCCCTGACTGCCGTGAGCCTGCCCATAGAGGCGCCCAAACTCCTTCCCGCACGACCACCTCCCTCTGAATCGGGCGGCGAGGGCGGAGGCTGGCTGAACTGACCGGACGTCCACCAGGCGGGATGGTGCGGACCTTCCTGCGCATCCGCGAGCCCCTCCTCAGAACCCGGAAACCGCTGCAAGAGCCGCCCCGGCGTGCCCCACCCAGGCGTTCAAGATCCCCAGGCTGCGATCCGGCATGGCTCTCTGACGCTCAAAAAAACTATTCGAAATGCCTATGGGCCGGAAGGTCGGCGAGCGGCCTTAGGGCACTACAGGGCAGCATACCGGTGGCATCGGGGTCCGCGCCGGCACCGGGATCGGAGTCCGACGGACGCAATCCAGTGCCACCATCACACCCGAACGGAACAACCAGCAACACGCAGATCCACCGGTGAAGATAAGACATGCAGGCAATTGTCCACGAATCCAACCGACGCCACCAGCCCTGATTGCAGGGTCAACGTGCGGGCCGCGAGCAGCGCACGGCTGGCTAGCGGGAGACGATCTCGAGAAAGCGCCGCTTATGCCGAGCTCGGCATGACCCGCGTTTTTCGAGGTTCGTCTCCACGAGATGGTGCACACGGAGGCGAAGCTGTTTGGCGACGAGCAGGCCAAGGAGCACGGCCCGGCGTTCACCAAGCTGCGGCAGCGCCTGGAGAAGGAGCGCGAGGGCCAGCTCTGCGTCTGGCACGACGAGGGCGTGGCGTCCGATTGTTAATTGAAACCAATTGAAACCAATGACCTGGGGCTGCCCATGTGCGGCACTCGGCTCCCCCCGGGTGGCCCCGAGGCGCTGATGCGGCTCTTCTATCAGGATGCCGTGCTCAAAGGATACCAGCCCATCGCGAATCAGGGCGCCGCGGAGTTCCCCTCCGCGCTCAGGGAGGCTCGAGAACGGTTGGGACTGGATGACGGCCCTGTCGCGCTTGTTGGTGGCTCGATGGGTTCGATCATCGCGGAGCTCGTGCTGACCGAGTCTGCTCCGGCCGCCGGCATCGAGGTGGCGGCGGCAGTGCTGATCTGCCCGGTTGCACAGCTCCACCCGATGGTTGATGCCATCGGTCGCCGTTACAACGTCACCTACCCGTGGACCCCTGAAGCCATGCGTGTCGCTGAGCGGTTGGACTTCGTGGCTCGCGCGGACGACATCGTGCGTGCCGGACAACCAGCCATTCGGCTAATCGTCGGGGCCGAAGACGACCGCGAGGGATTCATCGAGCCCGCACTGCGGTTGCAGTCTCGCTGACCAGGCGCTACAGCGATCGATCGCGAGTCGATCTGGTCATCATTCCGGGAATGGGGCACGCCCTGGCGGAAGAGCCGGGCATTGCGCCGGCACCACAAACCGCGCATGCCGCCGTCGCGGACCAGCACACGATGGCGTGGTTTCTCGCGACCTGCCAGGCTGCAAGACATGAAGCGTGGAGCGAGGCTCGCTCCCGTCTCCGCGTGGTCGGCGTCGGAAGGTGCGGTTACACAGGAGCGGGCCTTTTCGACCAAGGCCTGACTCGGAGCTACGCCTGCCCAGCCTCTCCGAGCAGTTTCTCGACTGCTTCCTGCAGGCGCGGAATTTCAATCTCGACGGTCTTCCATACCAGTTCGAGGTTCACACCGAAATACTGGTGGATGAGTTTGTCGCGCATGCCTGCGATCTGCCGCCACGGGATTTCCTGTCCTGCTCTCGCAGCCTCGGAAAGGTTCTTGACCGCCTCGCCGACAATCTCGAGGTTCCGAATCACGGCGTCCTGGGTCCGCGGATCCGCGAGGAACAGCACCGGGCCCCCTCTCGTGTATTCCAGGATGCGAGACGCGGCGTCACGAATGTGCAACAGATAGACGCGGTCCTCTTTCACAGGGCCACAGCCTCGGCCACGATGCGATCGCGCAGGTAGGGGCTGATGCCTCCATCGGTGACCACGTCAACATGGTGACCTAGGATGTCGCTCAGCGCTTGCTCAAGAGCGATCAAGTCAAGCAGCGTGCGACCTGGCTCCATGTCCACGAGCACGTCGATGTCACTGGAGGCCTGGGCCTGGCCCCGCGCAACCGACCCGAAAATCCGGGGATTTCTGGCGCCATGGAGGCTCAGAACACGCAGAATTTCCAAGCGCTTCTCTCGAATCGAGTCGTGCATACCCCGAATTGTAGCATCGACCTCGCAGAAGATCGCAGTGGTTCGTCTCAGGTCGAGCCAAGGGGGCCCCGCACAAGAGGTGACCTATCTCGCAGAAGCCGCGAAAATGGAGATCCCGTCAGTGCTCGATGCTGGAGGTCTGGAAGGAGCGCCTCGATTGCGCCCCGTCGATCGCGAGCTGTTTGACGTGAACAGGCGGCCCTTGACCCCGGCCATCCGACGGAAATACGGGTGCCTAGCCCGAACAAGCGGCATTTTCGAGATACACGGGCGCCAACCACGTACGCGTCGCCATGCGACAGACGCCGATAAGAGGTGTTACGTCAACTTCGGCCCCCGATACCCGGCCCAGCTCGGCGACCTTGCCGAGTATGCGCCAATGGCGTAGTATCGATGCCGTGGTGGAAAGATGGATCTCGGTCGTCGAAACGCGCAGCTACCAGGCCCGGGCGCAGAAACTCCTGACCCAGGAAGAGCAGGACCGAGTCATAGAGATGATCGCAAGAGATCCGGCCTGCGGCGTGATCATGAAGGGAACCGGTGGTGTTCGCAAAGTCCGCGTGGCCATCGGGGAACGGGGAAAGAGCGGAGGAGTCCGAGTCGTCTGCTTCTTCCACAGCGAAGACGTACCCACCTTCCTGCTCACGCTGTTCGCCAAGAACGAAAAGGACAATCTGTCCATGGCAGAACGAAACCAACTCGCCGCGTTGGTGGGGGAGTTGAAGAAGCATTTCAAGAGGTGAACCATGAGTAAGAAAGCATTCCAGGCTATCGCCGAAGGACTCGAAGACGCGATTGCGTTCAGCAAGGGCTCCAAAGCCCGCGGTCGTGTGCGTAAGGTGCGGGCCAGCGATGTGGATGTGGCCGCCACGCGGGGAAAGTTGGGACTGTCCCAAGAGCAGTTCGCCGCCGCATTCGGGGTCAGCCTTGGAACGGTCCGCAATTGGGAACAAGGCCGCCGCACCCCGGACGGTCCGGCGTTGGTTCTGCTGACCGTAATCGAAAAGTCCCCACGCACGGTTCTGCGAGCCATCTGGCCCGGCTCAAGCAAAGGCAAGGCAGCGGCCTAGGACGCGCTAAGCTCTCCCTGAATTTGATGCTATCCACAGGGTGTCGATCTTATCCTGACGTGAAAACTCGAAGGACTGCAAAGGATGGGAATGAGGGTCGCGCGGTGCTGGCCGGAAACCAGGCGCATCTGCAGGCCGCGGGCATCGACACCGCACGCTTCGCCGGCGACATCGAAAGGCTTGGCGGCCTCGGCCACGCCCACGTCCTGGTTGCGGTCGACGGCAAGCCCGCCGGGTTGCTAGACCTCGCGGACACGGTGAGGCCCGACGCCGCAAAGGCGCTGGCCGAGCTGCGCGCCGAGGGATTGCGCATCGTCATGCTCACGGGCGATAGCCAGAGCGCGGCCAGGGCCATCGCTCAGAAGCTCGGCATCGACGAGGTCGTCGCCGGGGTCTCGCCGCAGGAAAAGGGCGAGGCCATCAGGCGCCTGCGCGGCGAAGGTCGCATCGTCGCCATGGCCGGCGACGGCATCAACGACGCCGCCGCGCTGACCGAGGCCAACGTCGGCCTGGCCATGGGCGACGGCACCGAGGTGGCCATCGAGAGCGCGGGCATCACCCTGGTCAAGGGCGACCTGCACGCCATCCTGCGCGCGCGCCGCCTGGGCCACGCCATCGTCGCCAACATCCGCCAGAACCTGCTCTTCGCCTTCCTCTACAACACCCTGACCATCCCCATCGCCGCCGGTGCGCTCTACCCGGTCTTCGGTCTCGTGCTCTCGCCCATGATCGCCAGCGCCGCGATGAGCCTGTCCTCCCTGTCGGTCATCACGAATGCCCTGCGCCTGCGGAGCGTCCCCCTGTGACCTGAACTGACCGGTGTGTTGCGTCCCGGCAAGGTTCGCCAACGCTCAAGAACCTGTTTCGGAAATGGGTGGGGACCGCCTGAGGGGCGGCGCACCTGATTCGGGGTGCATGCTAAATTTGAGCCGTTTTCTGCCCACCTGGCGACCTTTAAGTCGAAGGCCATCCAGGACAGTTCGTTTTACCTATTTGCCCTACGAGCCCGAAGTGACGATGTCGTGCAAAGGAGCAGGAAATGAAGACCTCCGTTTCGCGTCCACGTGCCTACCTGGCCTTTGTTACGGGCCTGTCGCTCTGGGCTTTCACGGGTTGCGACAATTCCCCAGGCGGCGTCGCCGAAACGTCGGGGGGTACCATGTCCGCGGGTGGCACGCAGTCGACGGGCGGCGAGCACGGCTCTGACGGTGGACCAGGATCGGCCGGCGGGACAGGGGCTGGTGGCACCCAGTCGATGGGCGGCATGCGTAGCACGGGTGGAGCTACGGGCTCGGGAGGCACAACAGCCACGGGTGGGACATCGGCCGTGGGAGGGGCATCAGCAGCGGGTGGCACGGCGGCCGGTGGAACCACCGTTGCTTCGGGTGGCACGGTTTCCGCGGGCGGAAGCGCCACACCCACGGGCGGCACCAGCGGCACCGGTGGATCGTCGGCGACGGGTGGCACCCCGGCGGTTGGTGGCTCGCCCGGAACGGGCGGCGGGTTTGCCACAGGGGGTGCGACGGGGGCGGGCGGTTCCACGACCTGCACCTTCCCCGATCCGCCGTCGAACGTCTCGGCCTGGATCGACGAAAGCTGGAACGCCCAGCTGGGTTCCAACGTGAAGAGCCGCAAGGACTGGCTGATAGATTCGATCATGATGGGCAAGGGCCAGATCAACCTGTGCGTCCGCTGGGGCGCCAGCGCAGCACCGTCGGCGGCGGTGAAGAGCGGCATGGCCGCGGCGGTGCAGAAGTGGTTAACCGACTGGTTCTCGACGCTGGATGGGTACGGTTGTTTCCCGTACATCGCGCCCGTGGCCAAGGTGACGGGCTGGGCGGTCAAGCCGGGCAACACGGCTTGGGTGTCGGATTTGGATGCGTCCATCAAGGTCTACACGGAGACCGACGCCGACGGCGAGCCCAAGTGCCCGGACAGTTGCTCGTTCTTCACCAACTGGACGCATACCTTCCCCAACTGCCCCGGTGGCGAAGCCTTCCACACCGACTACTGGCTGTGGCTGGACGATTCGATTAGTGGTGGCGCGGCCGCCGTCGGCGGCGACTGGGGTTTGCGCATGCCGGTCGGCAACTTCACCAACGCCATGGGCAAGAGCAATTCGGTCATCGAGCACGAAATGGGCCACGGCTTCGGCTTCCAAGACTACTACGATTGGACCGGCTCCACGCCGGCGGGAGGCTCGCTGATGATTGTGGGCTCGGCGCAAAGCCAAGTCCCGACGACAGCGGATCAATGGCTCTTACGGAGAGCGTGGAAAGAAATGAAGACCTTGCGCGGCTGGTAGCGGTGGTTGCCCGAGGCGCAAGGCGCCTGTATGGTCGCCCCATGTGGGTCGGGTTCGCCTTGAGCGTCGCCATCGGTTTGGCCGCCAATCTCGACGTCTCGGCGCCTGCACCCTGTCCGACGGAACACCAGGTCGAGGCGGAGCTTCTTCGGCTCGGTGCCGAAGGCGGCGCCAGACCAGAGATCACCATCGCCGACAACGTCATGCGCGTCGTCCTGCGCAGCCAAGCGGGGACAATCGTGGGCAGCCGCGAAGTTGCGGCGCCGGAATCGTGCCAAGAACGCGCGACCGTGGCCGCGGTTCTGGTCGCGACCTGGATGGGCATCTGGCCCGAGGCGGCCGACGGGACCAAGCCTGCCCCGCCGCCAGCGAAACCGGCGGCCATTTCGTCGCCTGAGCCTCCTGCTCGTGTCGCCGGATCTTCCGCCGAAATCGGACTGGCCGTCGAGGGGGCCCACGACGGAAACGCGCCTGCCTTGGGCCTCGCCCTGTCGGCAAGCCTGGCGTTGTCGGGCGGGTTTCGTGCATTCGCCGCCGCGTCCGCCACGACCGAGCGCGATCGCAGGGTCGGCCTCGCCACCGCCGGCTACGTGCGTCCGACGCTGGAGGCAGGCCCGGCGCTGAGACTCGGGCGCGGCGTAGCCAGCGCGGAAATCGGGCTGTCCGGCAAAGTCGGACTTCTTATCGTACGCGGCAAGGGCCTACCCGTCACCCACTCCGCGACGCACGCCACGCCGGGGGTCGGCGCGTATGTTCGCGTTCACCTCGGTCGCAAATCGCTCGTGCCTTTCGTATTCATATCCGGGGCTTACTGGCTCGACAGACAAACCTTGACCCTCGAAGGCGCCACGACCCAGTCGAATCTGCCGCGCTGGGATGCATCGCTTGGCGCGGGCGTGTTGTGGTCTGCCGGCCGGTAAAGAGGGCGAAGGCGAAATGTTCGTGCCCAAGCCGTCACAAGAAGAAGCCGGCATGCGCAGAGTTGTCGAAGTCCTCGATTTGTCCGCCATCTACCGGACCCACGTTCGGGACGTCGCCCGATGGGCCGAGCGCCTTGCCGGCCCGGGCTTCGACCTGCCCGACATGGTGCACGAGGTGTTCGAGATCGCACAACGCCGCCTGCCCGGTTTTCGCGGCGATTCGAGTCTGGCAACCTGGCTCTTCGGCATCACCGAAATGGTCGTGCGCCACCGGCGACGGAAAGATCGTCTGCGCCATTGGCTGGCCGGCACGGCCAGCGACGCCGCCAGACACTTGCCCGCGCCCGGCCCTAGCCCGCAGGAGCGGCTCGAACAGAAGGAGCGCATCGCCCGGGTGTACAGCGTCCTCGCACGGTTGTCGGAGCGCGATCGGGAGATCTTGATCCTTTTCGAGCTGGAGGAAATGCCGGGCGAGAAGATCGCGGCGCTGCTCGGCATCAAGGTGGCGAACGTGTGGCTGCGCATGCACCGCGCGCGCGAAAGGTTCCTCAAGGCGTTCCAGGAAATCGAATCGGAGATGGTCGCGGCCGACGTGACGACCGGCGACGGGAGGTACGGTCATGCGGGCTGACAAGCAGGAGATGCAACGACTTGGGGCAAAGGGCGCCCATCCCTCGTCGTTGGAGGCGCGTGCAGGCGCATTTCTGCACGAGGCGAGTCCCCTCGCCGGGATCTCGGATGCGCAAATCGATGTGATTGAAACCAGCCTGGTTCATCGGGCGCAAGCGCGCGGAGGCGCTCGCCTCGTGCCGGTTCTCGTCGGCGTAGCAGTTCTGCTCGCCGCCGGCAGCGGGTTGGCACTGGTTGGCGGGTTTCGGCCGCGCTTGCCATTCTTCGCCCCTGCGCCGACGTCGCAGGATTCCCCGCCGTCGCATTCGCCACGGGCGAAAGCGGCAAGCGCGGTGCCAACCGATTCGGTGGCCCTACGGTCGGCAGAGATCCTTGCGCCCGAGCCGCGACCGCAGCCAGCGGCACGCCGACTGTCGCGGGTGGCTCCTACGGCAGCCGCGCGAGCACCCTTGACCGAAACCTTGCCGGTCGAGAGCGCTTTGTCCGCCGAGGCGCGATCTTTGGCCGACGCGCTGGCGCGCTGGCGACGTGATGGCCAAGCAGAAGCCGCCCTTGCCCTGCTCGTCGCCCATGAGCGCCACTTTCCCCATGGGGAGCTCTCCGTCGAATCCAGGGTCGCCCGCGCAGAGATTTTGCTCTCCTTGGACCGCCGAGATCAGGCGCTCGCGGTGTTCGACTCGTTGACGCTGGCCGGCCTGCCGAGGGCGCGCGAGCTCGAAACCCTACGTGGTGAGCTGCGGGCCCATGCCGGGCGCTGCCGGGAGGCCCGCGCGGATCTGTCCCGCGTGGTTGCCGGCGGAGGCGCCGACGACTTGAGCAGGCGCGCGGCGCGCGCTTTGGAAACCTGTCCCTGAAAGGTTGGCCGGGCAACCGTCACCAGGAGATCATCGTTGAAATCGCACCCAGGAGACACGTCATGAAAAGCTTCACTTGCCCAGTATCCGAGCTGCATCGCCTCGCTTTCGCCGCCCTGCTTCTTGCCGCCTTGCCTTTGCTTGCTTGCAACAACTCGGATTCGATCGGCAAGCTTGGCGCCGGCGGAAGCGCGGGTCTCGGCGGCAACCAGGGCGGCACGGGTGGCGCTGGCGCAGGAGGCGCGCAGAGCGGCGTCGGCGGTTCGGGCGCCGGAGGCAGCAAGACGGGCCAGGGCGGCGGTTCGGGCGGCACTCAAACCGGCGCCGGTGGCGCAGGCGGGTCAGGGGCGGATGGTGGTCGTGATGCAGCCAGTGACACCGTCCAATGCCTGCTCACGAACGTGTATTGCGCCTACGGCTACACGACCGATGCCAACGGCTGTCAGGTGTGTGCGCCTGCGACTGGTGGGGCGGGAGGAAACGGCGGCACGGGCGGCGCTGGCGGCAGTGACGCTGCCGGAACGCCGGACGCACAGGTGAGCGTCGACGCGCAGGCGCTGGCGGCTCTGTGCACCTCATCCGGTGGATCGATCAGCACCGGGCTGTGCTGCAACAGCTCCGGCGACTTTCCGGACTCGTGCTTGATCGGCGCTTGTGGTTGCGCGCCGACCAGCAGCCACACTGTTGCCACGTGCGCCTGTCCGGCGGGTACTTGCTTTTCGACCAGCACCGGCTGTGGTCCGAGCGGAGGCGGCACCGGCGGTTCGGGTGGCGGCACCGGCGGTTCGGGTGGCGGCAGCGGTACGCTGGACGCCGCACAAGACTCTGCCGTGGTCTGTGGAAGCGCGACCTGCGGTGCTGGCGAGTACTGTTGCAACGCCGAGTCCAGTCTGTGCGCTCCGATCGGATACGGGTGCATCCAAGGGTCCGACGGGGATGCGGCGCAGGACGTTGATTCCAACGGCTGCACCGCGTTGCCTGCCAGCGATTCCACGATGTGCGTCGGTTCGTACCCGCCGCACTTCTATAGGTGCATCCTCACCATGTTGTCCTCCCCCTGCGTGACCCTGACTATCGGGGACGTGACGAACACCTTCTGCTGCCCCTAGAGGGCGCTATACTCGGGCGCCATGATGCGCAGAATGTTCGCTTCGCTGGTGCTCGGCATCGTCGCGTTTTCCGGCAGTGCCTGCACCGTCTTCGTGCAAATTCCAACCACGCCTCGCCTGCAGGGACTGACCGAGGAGCAGGTGTTTTCCATGGCGCCGCCTCCCGAATGGCCGGTGCCCCAACCCGACAATCCCGCCACGGCCCCCGTCGATGTCGCATGCGGCGTCGGACCTCTGCCCACGAGTGGCTACCTCTACGCGGCCGTGAGTGTACGCGGCCGTCCAGCGACCGCGACCCTGGCCCCGCTCAACGTCGCGCTGGTCCTCGACCGGTCGGGCTCCATGTCCGGCGACCCCTTCCGCAACATGATAGGCGCGGCCGAAACCTTCGTGAACCAACTTCGCGACGGCGATCGCGTCTCGGTCATCGCGTTTTCCGACGGCGTGTACGAGGCCGTGCCACCCATCGCGATCGATCCCAACACGCGCGCCATGGCCGTCGCCAATCTGCGGGGGCTGGCGGCCGGCGGCGGCACCAACTTCTCGGGCGGCCTTTTGGCCGGCCTTTATGAGGTGTTCAGCGCCTTCCAGTACTGGCAGGTCAACCAAGTCATCTTGTTTTCCGATGGACAACCCAACATCGGCATCACCAGCGCCAGCGAGCTCGCCCGCATCGGCGAGCGCGCCGCCGAGCACGGGGTCAGCGTGACCACCATCGGCTTCGGCCAGGATCACGACGAGATCCTCATGCAAGGGATCGCCGACGCCTCGGGAGGCTACTACTACTACGTGGACAAGCCGGGCGACTTCGAGCAGATCTTCCAGCGTGAAGCCGGCGCGATCCTGCGCAGCGCCGCGCGCCGCACCGAGGTCGCGTTCACCATCCCGCCCGGCACCCAGATCGAGGATGTCATCGGCTACGACTACATCATCTCGGGCGGAACCCTGTGGGTCCGCATGGGCAGCGTCCCGTACGGCGAGGAACGCTACGTCGTATTCAAGATGCGCTCCAGCGGACGGGGCACCATGCCCATGAACATCGTGTACGCCGATCTCGCCCGCCGCGGCCGTTTCATGGTCTCCTGCGCGCCACACTTCGACGGTAAGCGCGGCGGCGGCGACGCCTGGGCACTGCAACTGGCCGGGCGAGCCGAGGCCGCCTGGGGCATGCAGGAAGCGATGGCCTGGGCCGACTCCGGCAGCGAAGTGTTCGTGATCTCCCAGCTCGGCTACACGCGCGGCATCATCGCCAGCATGCGCGACGTGCTCGGACCGCAGGCCCTGACCGAGGAGGACAACATGCTGCTCGGGGCCCAGGTGGAACTGGGCCTCAACGTCGCCCAGGGAGCAAAATCCTCCCTCATGAGCGGCGGACTCGGCGGGCTGATGAACTTCGGCGCCCAGCAAGCGGTCAGCAATGCCACCACGGCCGTTGCTTACAAGATCGACCAGTCCTTCCGCGCGCGCGTGCGCCCGACCATGGCCATCACCTTCGAGGGCGCTCCCGGCACCCGTTACATCGCACACGGCACCACCTACAAACCACGCGACCGTGACGCCAGCATCCGCTTCAAGCGTGCGCGCTGGAAGAGCTACGAGATGATGCGCGTGCGACCGCATCGCTGACCGCCCTGCACGCGGCAGAGCCATGCCAGCGGTAGCCGCTCGCCCGACGCGGCTATTTCTCGCGGGGCATCCTGCCCAGAAGCCGTAGTACGCCGTCGAGGAAGGTCATGGGATGGGGTGGGCAACCGGGGATGAAGAGATCGACGGGGATGTCGCCGGGGATGCCGTTGCGGCATTCGGGTGAATCGGCGAAGGGGCCGCCGCTGATGGCGCATGCGCCGAATGCTACGACAATCTTCGGGCTGGGCACGGCGGCGTAGGTTTCGCGCAGGGCCGATTCCATGTTGCGCGTGACCGGGCCCGTCACCACAATGCCATCCGCATGGCGAGGCGAGGCGACGAATTGCACGCCGAAGCGCCCGAGATCGAAGACCACCACGTTGCTGGCGACGTTGAGATCGGCTTCGCAACCATTGCAGCCCCCCGCCGAGACCTGTCGCAGCTTGAGCGAGCGACCGAGTAGCTTGCGCAGCTTCTCGCCCATCGCATGCGCGAGCTTGAAGGCGTTGCCGTCGAGGGACAGGTCGGCGCGCGTGCTGGCGGCCACGCGGAAGTCGTTGCCGAAGGCGATGGCGCCGGTGGGGCAAGCTTGCGCGCACACCGGACAGAACAGGCACTTGCCCAGGTCGAGGCGCAGGGGCGCAAGGCTGATGGCGGAGGTCGGGCAGGCATCGGCGCAGGCAGAACATCCCGCCCGGCACTTGCTTGCGTCGAGAACCGGCAGGCCGCGGAAGCGTGGGTGCAGGGTCACGGGCGCCCGCGGCCACGCCAGCGTGCGGTGGCCTTGACGAAGGCGTTCGAGAAACCGCTGCATCAGAGAATCGTGCCCCGCGTACGACAGGTTGAAGCTCTTGTTGCACAGAGGGAAATCCGAAATCTGATTTCCCCGCATCGCCATGGCCAGACCGAACCAGTTATGGAAGGACGGATCGACGACCTTGTAGCTTGCAATCTGTCCCTCGGCCGAGGTGACAGCGACATGTACGATCTCGCCTCGCCAGCCCTCGATGGTGGCGACGGCCAGGGACGATGGTCGCAGCTTCGGCGGCATCTCCACGGCGAGGGCCCCGTCCGCCAGCAACGCCACCTGGGTGCGGATGAAAGCGACCGCGTGCCCGACCTCGTTCCTGCGCACCTCCGCGCGGGCCATCACGTCGCCGGTGTCGCGCGTAGCGATGGGAATCCTCGCCTGGCGGTAGAAGCCTTCGGGGTGATCGCGACGCGCATCCCGCACGCAGCCGCAGGCGCGCGCGACCGGCCCCACCAGGCCCAGCTCCTCGGCCATGCCGCCGGAAAGGCTCCCGGTGCGCTCGAAGCGCGAGACCACGGAGGGCGCATCGAAGATCACGTCGGCGATGCGCTGAAAGTCGGACACCGCGGTTTCGAACCTGGTCAAGAAGCCCTTGCGCTCGCCGGCCGGAAGCTCGAAGCGCACGCCGCCGAGGGCAAGCAGGCCCCGGCCGAAGCGACTGCCCGATAGCTCCATCAGGAGGTTGAGAAAGTCGCCGCGCAGGCGCCCGAACCACGCCCCGCCGGGCAAGTAGCCCACGTCGCCGCACAGGGCGCCGAGGTCGCCGGTGTGACACGCGATACGTTCCAGCTCGAGAGCGACGGCGCGCAGGGATTGCGCGGCCTCCGGCGCCTCCACGCCGGCCAACCGTTCCACGACCGTCGCGTAGGCCAAGCCATGGCCGATGGCACAGTCACCCGCGATGGATTCCGCGACGACCATCCTGCGAGCGGGCCGGGCCGCGAGCAGCAGCTTCTCGGCTCCCCGCATCTGATAGCCAAGCTGGATTTCGAGGTTGAGCACGGTTTCGCCGTGGCATTGGAAACGAAAATGGCCCGGCTCGATGATGCCGGCGTGAACCGGCCCCACCGCCACCTCGTGCACGCCCGCCCCTTCCACGCGAAAGAACGGGTGGCCGTCGGGGGTGCCCGGCGACTCCAGATCCGCGTGCCGGCGCAACGGCTTTGGCCAGGGGTGGCCTTCGGGCACAAGGCCGTGCTCCTCGGCAACCTCGCGCTCGAAGGCCTGCGCCTGCGCCAGTTCGATCGAGAGCGCGGGGTAGCGGCCATCCGCCGGCACGACCATGCACGCGATCTGGACGCGCTGGGACTGGTCGTGCGCCAGCAGCGCCAGCAGGTGACGCTGCCCTCGCATGCCGATGACCGGCAGCGCGATCAAGCGCGCGCCTGACTTGCAAGCCGCCACGACCACCCGGTGGAATTCTTCCGGCGCGTAGATGGGAATTTCGTCCAGCCCACAGCTTGCGTCGGCGAGAAGGAAGACGTTCATGGCAGGGGTCTCACGATGGCAGCCGCCTGGGACAAGGCCGCGCGCACGGGTGCCGGCATCCACAGGCCGAAGATCACGAGCAGAACCATGGGGGCCACGGCCAGGATCTTTTCGGTCGCATTGGCGCGCAACGGTCTACAGTCCTCGTCGGGCGTGCCCCGCACCATGGCCATGGCATGGGCGAACATGCCGAGGAACACCGTGCCGGCGGCGACGAGAAACGCGATGAGGATTCCCGTGGCGTGGGCGTCGACGGCGGCCTTCACCACCAACAGCTCGCTCATGAAGATCGCCGACGGCACCACGCCGATCAGCGCGAGCAGACTGACACAAAGCCCAGTTCCCCACAGTGGGGACATGCGCATGATGCCACGCAAGCGCGACATCTGGTGCGTGCCCGCCATCTGCCCCAGCCGGCCCGCCGAGCAAAATCCCACGCTCTTGGCCAGCGTGTGGTTCGCGGTGTGAAACACGGCCGCGAAGGTGCCGATCCCGCCGAGGCCGAGCCCGATGGCGACGATGCCCATGTGTTCGACACTACAGTAGGCGAGCATGCGCTTGACGTCGCGTTGGAACAGGATGAAGGCAGCCGCGATGATCATAGACAGCGCGCCAAACAGGCACAAAAGGTGCGCGGCCGAGCCATCGTATCCCGTCGCCGCCTCGACCACGGGCAGGTAGCGCATGAGGCAGTACATCACCGTGCTGAGCATGGCTGCCGAAAAGATCGAGGACACCGGCGCCGGCGCCTGGCTGTGCGCATCGGGCAGCCAGGTGTGCATGGGCGCCAGTCCCACCTTGGTGCCGTATCCCACCAGCAAGAAGATGAAGCCGAGCTTGGCCAGCTTGGGATCGAGCCGAGCAGCGATATCTCGCAGGTTCGTCCACAGCATGACATCCGCGCCGCCGTCGGGCACGCGAATGGCCGACGCGCCGAAGATCAGCATGCCCAGAAACGCGATGGCGATGCCGACCGAACAGATCATGAGGTACTTCCACGTCGCTTCCAGGGACTCGCGCGAGCGGTGGATCGCGATGAGAAAGGTGGTCATCAGGGTCGTGGTTTCCACGCCGACCCACATCAGCCCGAGGTGATTGGCGACGAGCACGAGGGTCATCGCCGACAGCGAGGCCAGCCAGAGCGCGCCGAAGATGCGCGCCTTGCGCAAGGACAGCTCGGCCGCGGCGAAATAGCGCGCGGCGAACAGGGTACTGGTGGCGAACACGAAGGCCAAGAGCCCGAGATGAAAGGCCGACAGTGCGTCGAGCCGGAGCCAGTCACGGGCGGTGGCGAGCGGCCCGGCCTGAAAGACGCCCAGGCAAAGCAGCGCGCACAGAAACGCGTGTGCAAGCACCGCCACGGACAATAGGGAGAACACCGCGCGCGACGAGCGCGACCTTAGACACAGCCCCCCGCCGACCAGCGGGCCGAGAAGAATCACCCAAAGCAGATGCCCTAGACCCACCGCCATCATCCCTTGAGAAGATTCAGCTTCTCGACATCGATGTGGTCGAACTCGCGACCGATGCTGTGGATCAGGATGCCCATCACGAACACGCCGACCAAGAGGTCGAGCAGAACGCCCAGCTCGACGACGAACGGCAAGTGCGCGGCCACGCTCTGCCCGAATACGAAGGCGCCATTTTCCACCACCAAGTAGCCGACCACTTGCATGATGGCCGTGCGCTTGCTGACGATGATGAGGAACCCCAGCAAAAGGGTCGCGAAAGCCGTAGGCACGTACAAGGCCGCCACCTGCTCCATGGGCAAGGCCAGGACCGGCGGCAGGACGAACGAGATCACGACCAGCCCGGCGGCGATGAGGACCGAGACGTGCGTGCTGACGTAGGGTTCGACCTCGCGCCTCACCTGCGCGGACCGCATGGCGTGCAGAAGCAGCCAGGGGATCAGGATGGCCTTGAGCGCGAGCGCGCTGCCGCCGAACAACAGGGCGTGGAACAGGCTGGACCTTGGTTCCTGGGCGAAGCGCAGGATGGGCAGGATCGCCAGCGCCGTGCCCTGTACGGCCGTGGCCTTGATGCACGCCTCGAGGCGGCTCGTGTACACGAGGTAGATGCCGGTGATGAGCACGAGCACGAGGGAGAGGTCGACGTAGGCGTTCATGGCGTTCCCCGGAAGATGAGGATGAGAAGCCCGAGCGCCGCGACCACCGAGGCGCCGATGAGAAACTGGGGTACGCGCACGAGGCGCAGGCGCGCTGTGATGGATTCGACGACGCCCACGGCGACGGCCACGCCGAGGATCGAGACGGCGAACACCGGCAGACCGCCCAGGCCCGCGGGGATCGGCATCAGGATGTGCACCAGCAGGCTGGCGAAGAGGAACAACTTGACCGCCCCGCCGTAGATCACGAAGGCCAGGTCGGGGCCACCGTGATCGAGCACCATCACCTCGTGGATCATGGTGAGCTCCAGGTGCGTGGTGGGATCGTCGACGGGGATGCGCGAGTTCTCGGCCAGCAGCACGACGAAAAGCGCCGCCGCCGCCGCGATGAGCGGAGGGTGGGCGGCGATCCAGGTCTGCCACGGCAGGGACGCCCAAGCCGCGGCGAAGGACGGGCTGCCGGCCGGGATGCACACGATGGCAAGCACCAGGAACAGGGTGGGTTCGGCCAGCGCCGAAAACGCGGCCTCGCGACTTGCCCCCATGGCTTCGAAGCTGGAGCCGGTATCGAGCGCCGCCGCCATGGTGAAGAAGCGTCCCAGGCCGAGCAGGTAGGCGAACAGCACGACGTCGCCCGCGAACCCGAGCGGCGAGGTCGGGCCAACCAAGGGGGAGAGCAGCCCGGCGCAAATCGCGGCAGCCAGGGTGACGATGGGGCCGGCGCGAAAGATCCACGTCGTGGTCTTACTGTAGACCGCGCCCTTGCCGAGAAGTTTCCAGATGTCGCGGTAGGGCTGCAGGATCGGCGCGCCTTGGCGCCCTGCCGCGACCGCCTTGGTCTTGGCGATGAGCCCGGGCAGAAGCGGCGGCGCCAGCAAGAGCAGGCCGAGGTGCAGCGCGATGGATCCGGCGCTAGCCACCGAGAGCACCTCCCATCTGCCAGAGCAAGAGCCCCACCAAGGTCACGAGCACGTAGACCAGGTAGAGCTGCATGCGCCCGTGCTGGATCACCTTCAGGCGAAGCGCCGTGTGCAGGAAATGGCGCCAGGCGGGCACCAGCAGGCGTTCTCCCGCCATGTCGCCCACGTGCTTTTCGAAGCGCGCCGCCTTGGGAAACAGTCCCTCGGGCAGGCTACCGTGCGTGCGGATGCGCAATGCTCCCGAGAAGGGAGCCAGCACGGGATCGGCGAACGAGGTCGCGCTGTACTGCATGCGCGCCGTGGGATGGGCATAGGCGCACCCCCAGGTCACCGCTTGGTCCACCGTCCTCGATTTGAGCAGCCAGGCCCGCAGCAGCGCCAGTCCCGCGATCATGGCCACAAGCACCGTGGCGAGCAGGCTGACACTGAAGAGCGGACCCAAGCTCGATGGCACCGCCGCGCCGCCGAGAAAGGTGGCTGCGCCCGCCACCAGTTGCAACGCGCCCGCGGGCAAGAAGCCGATGGCCACGCACGCGACGGCGCCCGCAACCATGGCCGCCCGCATGGCGAGGCCGGCCTCTTGCGCTTGTTGGGCGTGCTCGGTGCGCGCTTGGCCCAGGAAAACCACCCCGAATGCCTTGACGAAGCAGGCCGCCGCCAGCCCGCCGATGAGCGCCAGCGCGGGCAGCACGATCAGCACCGACACAAGCCCGCCCGCGTGCAGACTTGCGCCGCCATGGAAAGCCCCCAGATAGATGAGCCACTCGCTCACGAAGCCGTTGAGCGGCGGCAAACCGCAGATAGCGACCGAACCCACCAGAAAGGCCGTCGCCGTGGTCGGCATCCGGCGGTAAAGCCCGCCCAGCGACTCGATATCGCGCGTCCCCGTGGCACCGACCACGCTGCCCGCGCCCTGGAAAAGCAGGCCCTTGAAGAGACCGTGGTTGAGCACGTGAAGGAGCGCTCCGGCATAGCCGAGCGTCGCCACCGTAGCATTGCCGTAGCTTCGGCCCAGCATGCCGACCCCGATACCGAGGGCGATGATGCCGATGTTCTCGACGCTGTGATAAGCGAGCAGGCGCTTGAGATCGTGCTCGGCCAGCGCGTGCAAGACGCCCGCGATCCCCGACACCGCGCCGATGAGCACCACGAGCGCGCCCCACCATGTGGGGGGTGTGCCGAGAAAGGACGTAACACGCAGGAGGCCGTAGATGCCCATCTTGATCATCACGCCCGACATGACCGCCGAAACGTGGCTGGGCGCCGCGGGATGGGCGTCGGGCAGCCAGAAGTGCACCGGCCAGAATCCAGCCTTGGTGCCGAATCCGATGACGGCCAGGATGAAACAGAGGTTGCTTCCGGCCAGCACCCCGGTGCGCGCCATGTCCGCGAAGGCGAAGCTACCCGCAGCCCGGCCGAGTAACGCGAAGAGCGCGAAAAGGACCAGGACGCCGATGTGCGAAGCGATGAGGTAGGTGGTGCCGGCGCGCCGGACCTCTGCGCGCTCGCTCTCGAAGGTCACGAGGAAGAAGGCCGCGAGAGACATCGCCTCCCAGGCCAGCAGAAAGAGCACCCCGTCGCGCGCCATGGCCACGACCGCCATGGCGGCCACGAGCAGATTGAAACCGACCACCACCGGCGCCAGTGGCCGCTTGCCGCGGTATCCGTCCAGGTAGCCGATGCCGTAGAGGGCGGCGAGACCCGAAACGATGAAGATGCAGAGGAGAAAGAACGCGGAGAGTGAATCGAGACCCAGACGAAGGCTTCCGAGGGGCAGCGCCCATGGCATCACGCGCTCGCTGCCCGCGCCGCTCGCCAGGGCGAGGGTGGCGCCCGCCAAGCCGAGGGCGGCTCCGCCCAGAGCGCCCCCACTCCCGACGACGAGGGTGGCCCGGTCCGATCGGGCCAGCAGCGCGGCAACAAGCGCGGTGCCGGCCAGCACTGCCACCGCGAGCAAGGTAAGACTTAAGGCAATCTGATGCACTTCTACGAAATCCGACGTCCTTCTACGCAAGTTCCGATGCTAAAGCAATCTACGACGTCATTGCCGCCAGCGAACGCCGGTTGACCGAGGCGGTTAGCGCCTGGGGTCGGTCGCAGGATCCGCGAATTCATTGCATCGGCGTTCCGGAACCCGCCGCGCTATGGTTCGCGTATGCCACACACCTGGGATCCGGACTCCCTATCGCCCCACGCGGCGCTCAAGCGGCTCGCGCAAGGGAACCTTCGCTTCCGCACGCAGGGAGAGTCTCCCGCGGCGCGCACCTTTTCGCCGGACTTGGCCACCCGACCGCAGCGCCCCTTCGCCATCGTGCTCGGATGCTCCGACTCGCGTACCCCGGTCGAAATCCTGTTCGACGAAGGATTCGGGGCTCTCTTCGTGGTCAGGATCGCCGGCAACGTGGTCGCGCCTTCGGTCGTGGGTTCGATCGAGTTTGCCGCCTCGCAGTTCGGCACCCGCCTGGTGGTCGTGCTCGGACACACCCGGTGCGGAGCGATCGGGGCGACGGTGAAGGCCCTGCAGACCGGAAACGGCCCCGAATCGCGCAATATTCGCTCCATCACCGACCGCATCACGCCGCACATCGCGCCCCTCGTGCCGGCGAGCGAAAAGGCGATGGACGACAACCTCCTGCGCGAGCTGATGCGAATCAACGTGCGCGCATCCGCCGATCACCTGCGCCACGGCAGCCGAATTATCGAGGATCTCGTGATCGCCGGCCGCCTCGCCGTCGTAGGCGCCGACTACGAGCTCGAAACCGGCCAAGTGAATTTCTTCGACGGCGTTGCGACGGAATAGCTATCCCTTCACCCTGCTCCGAATCCGCTCCACCGCCTCCTCGACGTTGTCGCGGAAGCCGAACGCGGACAATCGCAGGTAGCCTTCGCCACAACTGCCGAAGCCGGAGCCGGGGGTGCCGACCACGTTGGCCTCGGTGAGCAGGCGGTCGAAGAATTGCCACGAGGTCAGGCCCGTGGGAACACGCAGCCAGATGTAGGGGGCGTTGACCCCGCCGAACACGCGGTAGCCGGCCTTGCCCAAGCCCTCGCGGATGATACGCGCGTTCTCCATGTAGTAGTCGACGTTTTCCTGCACGGCCTTGCTGCCCTCGGGGCTGAAGACGGCGGCGGCGGCCCGCTGTACGGGGTAGCTCACGCCGTTGAACTTGGTGGTGTGGCGGCGGTTCCACAAACCGTGCAGGGGCACCGGCTCACCGGCCTGGTCGCGCCCGCACAGCTCCTTGGGAATGACGGTGAACGCGCAGCGCGTGCCGGTGAACCCCGCGGTCTTGGAAAAACTCCGGAACTCGATGGCCACGTCGCGCGCGCCCGGGATCTCGAAAATGCTGTGCACCAACCCGGGCTCGCGGATGAACGCCTCGTAGGCCGCGTCGAAGAGAATGACCGCGCTTTCTCGCCTGGCATAGGCGACCCAGCGCTCCAGCGAGGCGCGCGGCATGACCGCGCCGGTCGGATTGTTGGGCGAGCACAGGTAGATGATGTCCACGTGCCTGTCGGGCAACGGTGGATCGAACCCGTTGTCCGCGGTGGTGGGCAGGTAGACCAGCTTGCCGTAGCAGCCGTTCTTGTCGGCCGGACCGGTCCGGCCTGCCATCACGTTGGTGTCCACGTAGACCGGATAGACCGGGTCGGTCACGGCGATGACGCTGTCGATGGCGAAGATCTCCTGGATGTTGGCGGTGTCGCACTTGGAGCCGTCGGACACGAAGATCTCGTCGGCCTCGACCGCGGCGCCTTGGCCGCGAAAGTGCTCGGCGATGGCCTCGCGCAGAAACGCGTGGCCCTGCTCCGGGCCGTAGCCCTGGAAGGTTTCCTTGCGCGACATCTCGTCCGCACCGGCCTTGAGCGCGTCGACGATCGGCATGGGCAAGGGCAGCACGACGTCGCCGATACCCAGACGAATGATGCGCGCCGACGGATGCGCCGCCGCGAAGTTTCGCATGCGCTTGCCGATTTCCGGGAACAAATAGCCAGCCTGGAGTTTCTGATAATGGGTGTTGATCGTCGCCATCGAACCAACCATAGCGCTTTCCTTGCCGCCGAGAAACGGTCAGACTCCCCGGGCGTCATGACATCCTCCCTCAAGGTCTTGTTTCCCCTCTTCCTCGTCTTCCTCTTCCTCGGCGGTCAGGTGGCGACCACGGCCGCGGCCAAGCCCGGCGCCGCGGTGGCCAAGAATCGGGTCAAGAAAGATGAGCGGCTGGTCGTCCTCGGCGCCCTCACGGCCGAGATGACACGCTCCAAGCGCAAGCTGCGCATGCCCGGCGAGGATGCGCCGTACTTCATGCGCTACCTGGTGCGCGAATACGACGACTACGACCTCGCCGCCCGCTTCGGCGCCATGTTCGACGACAGCTACCAGCACGTGCGCCAGGGCGCGGTCGAGGTCCGCGTGGGCAGCTACCAGTTCGACAACACCGCCAACGATCCGGCCGAGAAGCTCTTCGACTTCGACGATTTCGACCGCTACCAACCCCCGATCTACGCGCCCCTCGACGACGACGTGGATGCCATGCGCGCGACCATGTGGCTGCAAACCGATACCCGCTACAAGCAAGCGCTGGCGGCCTTGCACAAGAAGCGCGGCACGCGCGTCACCCACATGGTCGAAGACGAGAAGATGCCCAGCTTCTCGCGCGAAGAGGTCGCGCGAGCCGTCGATCCGCCCGTCAGTCTGAGCCTGGATCGCGCCATGTGGAGCGATCGTTTGCGCCGCATTTCCGCCCTCTTCAAGCGGTATCCCGACATCTTCGACTCGCAGGTGAAGATGTCGGTCGACCACCAGACCCGCTTTCTCGTGACCAGCGAGGGCACCGAGCTCGTCAGCGAACGCCTCATCTACTCCATCCAGCTCCTCGCCTCGGCGCGCGCGCAGGACGGGTTCTTGATCAACCACTTCAAGAGTTTCTACGGCTCGAGCGAGGCGGAAATGCCCGACGAGACCGAGCTGCGACAGACGGCCTCCCAGCTCGCCGACGAGGTCAAGCGGCTGCGCGCGGCCCCCATGATGGATCCCTTCAACGGCCCCGCCATCCTTCTGCCCGAGGCCGCCGGGGTGTTCTTCCACGAAGCCCTGGGCCACCGCCTCGAAGGCGAGCGTCAAAACGACAGCAAGGAGGGCGCCACGTTCAAGGGGCAGATCGGCAAACCGGTGCTCCCGTCCTTTCTCAGCGTGTTCGACGATCCGACCCTGCGCAAGGTCGGCAACGTGTCGCTCAACGGGTACTACCGCTACGACGACGAGGGCGTGGCGGCACGGCCGGTGACCCTGGTGGACCACGGAATCCTGCGCAACTACCTCAAGAGCCGCACCCCCGTGAAGGGCTCGCTGCATTCGAACGGTCACGGTCGCTCCGAAGGCATCCTGGATCCCATCGGCCGCATGGCCAACACCATCGTCCGCTCGGACAAGGTGGTTCCCTACGCCAAGCTCAAGGAGATGTTGCTCGAGGAGATCCGCCGGCAAAAGAAGGCTTTTGGCCTCATCGTCGCCGACATCAGCGGCGGCCAGACCAACACCACGACCTACGATTTCCAGGCCTTCAAGGGCGCGCCGCGCATCGTGTACCGGGTCGACGGCAAGACCGGCGAGGAAACCCTGGTGCGCGGGGTGGAATTCGTGGGCACGCCCATCGGATCGCTCAATCGCATCGTGGCCGCCTCGGACCAGACCGGGGTCTTCAACGGCTACTGCGGCGCCGAATCGGGCTACATCCCGGTATCGACCGTCGCGCCCGCCGTGCTCATCAGCGAGATCGAACTGCAGCGATCGAGCCGCGCCTTGGAACGGCCGCCGATCCTGCCCGCCCCATGGCGCTAGCCGTGCTACCTTTTGCGCCCCATGCCTCGCGATCCCAAGATTACGCCCATCACCCGCCACGAACCCCGAACCTTCTACGCCACCCGCACCACGCGCACGGCGTCGTCCGAGGTGTGGGATCTGTGGGCAGTGGAAGACGGGCGCCGCGTGGGGTTCTTGTCCATCGTCGACGATGGCAACGTGGTGTACGCGTTGGCGGCCGTGAAGCGCGGCACCTCGCACGACGAGGTCGCCGATCTGGTGGATGGATTCTTTCCGCCCTCGTCGACCGACGCGACCATGCGTGAAGTCGTCATCTCGGACTATGACAACGACCCCGCGGTGGTCGAGTCCGATTTCGCCAGCGAAGCCTAGATAACTTTCCTGCCCAGTCCGACTCGGGGCCGGCTATTCTGCTGTCGATGTCCTCATCCGCTCATCCCGCCCTGGGCCCCTTCCGGGGGCTTGGTCCATTCGATGAGAGCAGCGCCAGCCTCTTCTTCGGCCGCGCGGAGGAGACCCACGCCCTGCTCGGGCTCATCACCAAAGATGCCGCACGCGTTGCCGCCCTGTGTGGCGAGCCGGGCGTGGGCAAGACGTCGCTGCTACGCGCCGGCCTCTTGCCCATCCTGGCCGAGCGTGGCGTGGCTGCCGTCTACCTCGGCGGCTACGCCAACTTCGATCAGGAGCTGTGGCAAGCGCTCGGACGCGTGCGCGGCGAGCCACCCACGCCGGGCGAGAGCGCGTCCGATTACCTGATCAGCGTCGCACGGGCCTCGCCCGGCGGCACCCTGCTCGTGCTCGACCACCTGGAAGACCTGTTAGGCGATAGCGCCGACCCGGCCTCGGCCTCCGCCCTACCTACCCTGGCCACGCTCGTGCAGACGGCCATGGCCGGCTCCGGTAGTCGCCTGCGTCTGCTTCTCTGCATCGACGCCGCGTGCTTTCATCGCCTGGAGCGCTTGTACGACGTCGCCGCCATTTCGCCCGCGGCGGGGGCCTGGATGGAGCTTGGCCGACTTGCCGAAACCCAGGCCGCGGAGATTCTCGAACAGACCGCGCTCAATACCGGCACCTTCTTCGAAGGCGGACTGGCGGAGATGATGGCCGCGGATCTGTGCCGGACCGAGCCTTGCCTGCCCGCCGACCTGCAGATCGTGGCCATGACGGCAGTCGAGCAGCGCCTGACGACCCTGCGCCGCTACGAACGGGCGGGCGGCGCCAGCACCATCCTCTACGGTTTCCTCCACCGCGCCATCGTCGAAGCGGGCGAAACCGCGGCGATGCGCGTGCTGCTCGCATGCACCGACAAGGAACGCCTCACCGTGGGGGAATTCGCCGCGCGCAACCGGCTGCCCCAGGGCTCCGTGGACAAAGCGGTGGACGTGCTGACGGCGCGCGGGATCTTGCGCGAGACCTCGGGTCAGGGCGAAGGGCGACTGGCCCTGTCCCATCCCTGCCTCATCCCGCGCATACGCGAGCACGCCGCCATCGCCACCGCGCACGTCCAGCAAGCGCGACGGACCTTGCGTCGCCGAATTCTCACCGGAACCGCCCTGACCTTGCTCGAGATCCGCAACGTCCGCGCCCACCTCGCCAAGGACCTGTCCGACGAGGAAGGGACCGCCCTACGCCGCAGCATCCGCCGCGCGGTGCTGCGCGCCGGACTCGTCCTCGTGGTGCTCTTCGCGATCTTCTTCGGACTGGTCTTCGAGCTGCGCACCTCCTACACCCTGGCGTTCGAGCCGGCCAAGGATTCGCCGAGCAGTCGCGTGGTCGTGCTGCGGGGCCGCAGCAGCCTTTCGTTCCTCAACTTCCTGCCCGCGAAGCCGCGCTTTGGCGCCATCCTGGCCGACACCGGCTTCGCCACGACCGGCGTGGCCACCGATCTTTACCGCCACATCGCCTCCGGCCACGCCTCAGGTACCCTCGACAAGAATCGCAACACCCCGATTCCCACCTGGCTGCGCACGGTGCTCGACGGGCTTGGACCGGTTCCAAGGGGCGTCTCGCTGGTGCTGCTCGGCGATCCCTCCGGCATCGTGTCGCTCAAGCAAGCGTTCGTCGATCCGGCCCTGCGCCGCGAGGCCTTGGAAGCCCTTGCGGTGGTCGGGACCGGCGGCGCCGGTGAAGATGAAATCCTGGCCGCCGCCCTCAACGATCAATCCCCGGCCGTGCGCCGCCGCGGCGTCGAGGTCGCCGCCGCCATCGATCGCCGGCAGGGCAAGGGCACGCACGCCGCGATCCTCCGCACCGCCCTGGCCGACAGCTCGTTCAGCGTACGCAGCGCGGTTCTGCATGAGTGCGAGAGCCTCGATGGCCTCACGGCCGCGAGCATCCTCGCCATCGCCCTCGCCGACAAGGATCCATCCTTCCGTCGCATGGCCGAGGCGGGCGTCATGGACCTGGCCGCGCGTTCGCCCAAGGCCGCGACCGATGCCGTCCGCCAGGGTCTCGGCAGCTCCGACGGTCAGGCCCGGCGCACCGCCCTGGACCTGCTCGATCGCATCGCCGTGGCGGAGCCGCGCGAGGCGATGTCCGCGCTCACCCAGATCGCCGCCGACGACAAGGCCCCGGAAGAAGCGCGCATCTCCGCCCTTTCCTTCCTGCGCAGAAATGGCGAGGTGCAGGCTTCGCTCAAGCCCGCCCTCGAGAAGGCCGTCGCCGCCGACGCGCCGCCACGGTTGCGCACGGCCGCGCTCCCCATTTACGCGCGCCTCATCGATCCGGCCCAGGTCGAGGAACTGGCCACCGCCGCCACCAAGGGTCCGCCCGCCGGAAGGGTGACCGCCGCGTCCCTGTGGGGCGTCGTGGCCATCAAGCAACCCGATGCCGCCAGCAGGCCACTCAAGGTCTTCCTTTACGATCAATCCCCGGACGTGCGCGCCGAGGCCGCGCGCTCCTTCGGCTACCTCAAGCGCGAGGGGCCGGAGCTTGTGCGCAGGGCGATTCTCGATCCCAGCGCCGAGGTCGCTCGCGCCGCCATCGAATCGTCGATCCGCCTGGCCGTCTGGCAACCCGCGCTGGTGGCGGAGGATCTGGGGCACGCGCTGGTCAAGGTGCGACCGGCCACGCGCAAGGTCATCGTCGAGGCCTTGGGACAGATCGGACAAAATCGTCCGTTCGCGGTCCTGCCGCCGCTGGTAAAGGCGCTCAAGCAAGGAGAGATCCCGACCCGGGTTTCCGCCGCCCATGCGTTCTGTGAAATCGCCAAGAAGGCGCCGAAGGTGGCCTCGCCCTACCTGCGTATCGCCTCGCGCGACGACAATCGCGAGGTTCGCACCGAAGCGGCCTCGTGCCTCGGCAGTTTGACCGAGGGCGATCCGAAAGGTGCCGCGCGCATGGCCGTGCAGTTGGCGGCCTCCGACGAGCCGGCCGTGCGCGGCGCCGCGGCCTCTTCGCTCGGAGCGCTGGCTGCCCAGGCCCGCGACATCGTCCTTGCGCCGCTGGTGGAATTGCTGCAAGACCGCGAGCGCACGGTGCGGATGGCCGCGGCCGAAGCCCTCATCGCCTGCGGCAAGGCCCACGTTCCCATCGGCAAGCACGGCGCCGACCTGGGAAAGAACCTCTCGACCTTCTTCGGCCAAGGCGACCTGGAAGAACGCCAACTGGCCCTGCGCGTGGCAGCTCGCCTCGACGTGCCGGCCATCCTGCGCCAGGCCGCGCGCGACGCCGACGAAAGCATGCGCCTCGCGGCCATGAAAGCCGCCGCCAAGATGGAACCCATCGTGATCGACATCCTGCAAGCCGGTGCCGAAGATCGCGATGCCTTCGTGCGCGCGGAGGCCGTGCGCGCCCTGTCCACCGCCACCGGTAGCGGCGCCGCCAAGGTCTTGCCGGTGTTCGAAACCATGCTTCACGCCGGAGATCCCGCGACCCGCAGGGCGGGCGCCCTCGCGCTGGGCGAGGTGTCCGGCGCCGCCGAGGCCACCACGGCCATGCTGGGCACGGTGTTGCGCCAGCGCGGCGAATCCGTGCGCGCCGCCGCCGCCGAGGCCATCGCGCGCATCGCCCAGCGCGATCCCAAGGCGGCCACGCCCCTGCTCGAACAAGCGCTCGACGATCCCGCCTACGACGTCCGCTCCGCTGCCGTGCGCGGACTGGGCGCGGTCTGGGCCGCCGAACGCTCGCCCGTGCAGGTGACCGAGATCCTCGAGGGCTCCGAAGCCGACAGCGTGCGACGCATGGTTGCCCTGGAGGCACTCGTGATTCAGGCCAAGCGGCCGCAAGCGGCCAATCCGGACCCCAAGCAAATCGCCAAGGCCAAGGCGGCCAAGGATCTCCCTGGAAAGAGTCGCCGAGTCCGGCCCGCCGCTCGCGCGCCTGGCCGCGCAGGTCGGCCGTGTCTTCCTCACCGGCAGCCGCGACCGTATGCACGCCTTTTTGGAAAAGCTCTACGGCGGATAGTATCGAGCCGGCGGCGTCGCTGCGCTACAATGACGGGATGACCGGGTCTCGAGTCCAGCAGGCGCCCCCCACGCTCGATGAGGCGCTTGCCCAGCTCACCGGGGACAAGCAGCGCATCGCCGCGCTCTTGCCCGACATGGATCCCGGCGACCTTGACCTGATACTGACCAGCCTGGCCCGCCCCTTCGGCTCGGGCCGCCGCTTCTTCCTGCGTGAGGTACGGCCCGGTGTCCGAATCTTCTGACGAAGCCTTCGTTCTCGCCGTGTTGAAGGCCCTGCACGAAACCCGACTCGAGGCCATCCTCGTCGGCAGCGTCGCCGCGGTCCTTCAGGGCTCGCCGGTCACTACCCAGGACCTGGATCTGCTCGTACGCGACACGGCCTCCAATAGAAAAAGGATTCAAGGACTCGGCGCTCGTTTGGGCGCACGCCCGCGCGCCATCACGGATCTCTCGCCCGTGCTGCGCATCGATGCGCCCGCCGCGCCCGTCGATGTGATCTTCGATCGATTGCCTGGCGACCTGAGTTTCGAAGCACTGCGCTCGCGCAGCCTCACGCTGGTTCTTGGCGGTTACACCGCCGTCGTCGCTAGCCTCGAAGACGTCATCGCATCGAAGCGATCCTCGGCGCGACCGAAGGATTCTTGCCCAGCTTCCGATTCTTGAGGACACCCTGCGGGTCAAGCGAGCCCTGACCAAGCGATAGGCCCACGGCGCGATTGGCGCTGCCGCTTTTGCGACACCGCCGCTTCGCACTTGCGTTACACTCGCCAGGGGCCATGGCGAGGAACGACCGCACCGTCCGGCTGGAAGTGGTGAAGAAAGCCCTATCCGAGTCGCGCAGGGGCGTCGCCCTCAAGGCCCTGGCCGAAAGACATGGCTTCAAGCTGCGCAGCCTCTACCGAGACGTCGAGGTCCTGGAAGCAGCCGGTTTTCCCATCATCAACGACGGTGGCCGCTACCGCCTCGACGCCGCCGTCACCACCTTGACCGGCGCGCCCAGCCCCGACGAGCGCCTGGCCCTCTACCTCGCCCGCGAGCAAGCCGCCGGCTGGAAGCACACCTCCCTCGGCCGCGCCCTCGACACCCTGTGGAACCGCGTCTCCTCCACCGACGGCCAGGCCGCCCTCTTTCCCATCGAGACCGTGCCCTGGATCGCCACCCGCGGCTGGACCGCCATCGATTACGGCCGCCACCGCCGCATCCTCGAAACCATCGAGCGCGCCACCCGCGAGCGTCTGGCCTTGCAAGCCCGCTACCGTGCCGCACGCTCCTCCCAGGTCACCAGCCGCACCCTCGAGCCCGGCCAACTCCACTGGGATCCCGGCCTGGAAACCCTCTACCTCATCGCCTGGTGCCGCCTGCGCCAGGACGTACGCGTCTTCGCCATCCACCGCTTCCTCGCCGTCACCCTGCTCGACCAGCACTGCCCACCCCGCCCCGAGACCAGGTCGGTGGCGGCGTTGAAGAAAGCGTTCCGCGTCTGGCGCAGCGACCGCGTGGAAAAGGTGCGCATCGCCTTCACCGCCGACGTCGCCGCCGAAATCCGCGAGCGCCGCTGGCTTGCCAGCCAGAAAGTGGAAGAGGGAAGAGACGGCGTCGTCCTCACCGGCGAAGTCGCCGGCCTCGCCGAAGTCGAGCGCTGGGTCCTCGGCTACGGCCCCGCCGCGAAGGTGCTGGAGCCGAAAGCCTTGCGCGAGAGCGTGGCGAGGAAGCTGCGCGACGGGGCGGCAGGGTACGATGAGGGCGCGGCGCGCAGACGAAAGGTTGTCCAGAGATGACAATGGCGGGGCGTAGGGTGGTGGGGATGAGAAGAACACGAGAGGCATGAACATGTCCGAATCCAGTGAACATCGAGATCTTCCCTTCTTCCGCGCGAAGTTCGACCGGCTTCTCGGTTTCGCCCCTATGCCCTGGCAGGAGGCGCTGTTCGTGCGCTTCCTCGCGAACGACCTCCCGTCGGCCTGCGACATCCCCACCGGCCTGGGGAAGACGGCCGTGATGGCGTTCTGGCTGCTGGCCCTGGCTCGGCAGGCCCAGCGGGACGAGATCAGACTGCCCAGGCGCCTGATCTATGTCGTAAACCGTCGAACCGTGGTGGATCAGGCCACCCGCGACGCCGAGAAGATGCGCAAGGCGCTGGGGACTCCGGATCTTGCGCCAGAGGCCCATGCCCTTCGTGGGCTGGGTGCAAGCGCGTCTGAAAATCCCCTGGCCATCAGCACGCTGCGTGGCCAGTTCGCTGACAACGCGGAATGGCGCATCGATCCGGGCCGACCGGCGATCGTGGTGGGAACGGTGGACATGATCGGTAGCAGACTGCTCTTCTCGGGCTACGGCTGCGGCTTCAAGTCGCGGCCACTGCACGCAGGATTCCTCGGTCAGGATTCACTTCTGATACACGACGAGGCTCACCTTGAACCCGCGTTCCAAGCCCTCATCGGCGCGATTCAGGAGGAACAGGACCGCTGCCACGACGTCCGCCCTCTGCGAGTGATGGCGTTGACCGCCACGTCGAGAGACAACCGCTCCGCGGCCGGCCTTACGGACGCCGAGAAGAACCCGGGCTCCGTTGGAGATGCGAGCGAACCACTCCGCGAGGTGTGGAAGCGCACGTCCGCGAAGAAGGGGGCCGCTTTCCACCCTGTCAACGATGAAGCCGCGATTCCGGACAAGGTGCTCGAACTGGCCAAGGCCCATGAAGACACCGGCCAGGCCATCTTGGTCTTTCTCCGAAAAGTGGACGACGTCGAGAAGCTGGCTGATAGGCTCCCGAAGGGGCGCACACAGTCTCTCACCGGCACGATGCGGGGATACGAGCGAGACAGGCTGGTCAACATGGATTCGGTCTTCGCACGCTTCCTTCGAGAACCTCCGCCGGGCGTTACACCCGAGACCGGTGCCGTCTATCTCGTTTGCACCTCGGCGGGCGAAGTCGGCGTCAATATCTCAGCCGACCATCTCGTCTGCGACTTGACCCCGTTCGACAGCATGGCCCAGCGCCTCGGCAGGGTGAACCGATTTGGTAATGGCGACGCCAAGATCGACGTCGTTCACGCGGTCCGCAACGCCTCCGACGAGGCCGCCCGACTCACAGCCAACGCGCAAGACGCTCCGATCCCAACCAATGGTACCGACAGGGCAGACGAAACCGAGGGCGAAATCGGCCGAAGCGCCAACGTCGGTGAGGGGGACAACGAAACCGAGACTGCGGACGACGGCGACTCAGCCTTCGATCGTGCGTGCACCCGTACCTTGCGCCTGCTGGAGCGTCTGCGGGTACGGGACGATGGTCGTCGCGATGCCAGTCCCATCGGACTTAGAACTCTGCCGCTCGAAGACCGCCAGGCTGCGTTCACGCCCGCTCCGGCGATTCCCGCGGTGACCGACATTCTCTTCGACGCCTGGGCTCTGACCTCCGTTCGCGGAAGAATGCCGGGCCGGCCTCCCGTTGCAGACTGGCTGCACGGCATCGCAACCTGGGAGCCTCCCGAGACCCACGTCGCGTGGCGTGAGGAGGTCGGCCGTCTACGTGGCAGCGTCCTAGAGCAAGTCGCCCCCGAGGATCTGCTCGATGATTACCCCCTCAAGCCGCACGAGCTGCTTCGAGACGTCACGGGCCGAATCGAGCGGGAGATCAAGACCCTCGCGAAGAAGGCTGGGAGCAGGCAGCTTCCCGTTTGGCTCCGCGACGACGACGGAAAAATCGCGGTGACCTCCCTGGCCGAGATCCTGGACAACGACCGTGTCCAACTCGCAGGAATGACAATTCTTCTGCCGCCCGCGATGGGCGGTCTAAGCGATCGAGGAACTCTAGACGGCAAGGCCAAGTTCGATCAGGGAATCCAGTACGATGTCGCTGACGAGTGGAGAGACGAGCGCGGCGACCTCCGACGCAAGCGCCTGTGGGACGACGAAACCCCGCCACATCGAATGCGGTTGGTATGTGCGATCGATTGCGATCCTGACACAGACGAGTCGCCAGAAACCGAAGAAGAAGGCGGCAAGCGCCGGTGGCGTTGGTATGCTCAGCCCCGCTCCGCAGACGACGAAGGCTCTCAAACCGCCGTGACTCAGCAGGAGCTTGCTCCCCACCTGGCACGGGCGTCCCAATTCGGCACCACGATCGTCAGCCACCTCGGGCTTGGCGACCCGGCCAGGACTGCCGTCGTGCTCGCCGCCGGCTGGCACGATCGAGGGAAGCACCGTGCGATTTGGCAACGAGCCGTCGGGAATCGCGAGTATCCCAAGCTTGTGCTGGCGAAACCGGCCGGGAAGATGAACATTGCCAACCTGAGCAACTACCGCCATGAGTTCGGCTCGCTGCTCGAAGTCCAGGCGGATGCGCAATTCCTATCCCTTTCGCAAGAGGCGCAGGATCTTGTGCTTCACCTCATCGCCAGTCATCACGGTCGCGCTCGGCCGCACTTCTTCGAGGGCGAGGCATTCGACAACGAGCACCTCGAGCCCTTGGCCATCGCTGCCGCCCGCGAAGCTCCGCGCCGATTCGCTCGGCTCCAGCATCGCTACGGCCGCTGGGGTCTCGCCTACATTGAGTCGTTGCTTCGCGCCGCCGACATCCTCGCATCCCAGGTGGATGACGGCGGGTCAGCAGGCTCCGAATCGCGAAACGCGGCTGGAGGTGTTCGATGAGCCAGCAGGACAAGCCGAGCCTCCGCGTCCGCGTTGATCCGTCCAACCCTGGACAGTTCTTCGCCTGCTGCGGCCTGCTGGAGCTCGCGGACCGATTGTGGGGCGAGGCAGAGGGTTGGTTCGAGGATGGGCTCTTCAGAATTCAGCCTGACGGCGACGGATTTGCCCTCCTGCGCGCGCTCTTGGCAAAACCACCTACCGCGATTTCCCGCCTAGGTGGAGTTCCCGTCAAACCGCTGTTGGCCCCGTTGCGTTTGAGCCTCGAAGGCAACCCCGCGGCACTGACACTCGACGCGTGGGTCTTGGTCAGAGCTGTGAGAGGGGATTTGCTGGCAATAGCGAACCCGCCATGGAATTTCTGGTCTGGGCAGCAGACTTCGCTGCGAATCTGGACGGCGCTATCTGCCGCACTCCAAGACCAACTACCTCTGATGTCGAAACAGGCCTTTGAGAATCTATTCGTCTGGCGTGTTCCACTCCCGGGTCGATTTGGCTTCGACCCGGGTGCCGCGTGGAATGCCCTAGATGTGGGCTTCTCACCGAATGAGCAGCAGATGGCTGTTTCGTCGTCGCCAGCGGTAGAGTTGCTGGCAGCCGTCGGACTGCAACGCTTCCGACCGGCAGTCTCAACTGATCGGACACGATTCACCTACGGCACCTGGGCGCAACCGCTTGCCCCTTGTGCAGCCATGGTGCCCGCGTCCGGAATGGCTACCGGATTGTCATCAAGTCGATTTCTAGGCCGCGTCGTCAGCCGCGGCAGCTACGCCGCTCTCGGATTCTCCACAGCTCTCGAAAGGAATGCCCCATGACGATATCGCGAAATGCACATGATGAATGGCTGAAAGACACCGGACCAGCCGCTCTGGTCATCCGCGAGCCCTTGATGCCCGTGGAAGGCAACGACGGCGTTCTCTTCCCGGCAACATTCGCCGCCAGCGAAGACAGGACCTTCAAGGGGGGTTACAACATCGATGAGTTCCCCGACGGCTCGAGCATCTGTTTGATCGACAGCGTTGGCTCCCAAGCAAACCGCATCGAGCCTCTTTTCGCGAAGCCCCCGTACGCAGGTCTGATCCCCCAGGTCGTCATCAAGGCTGGTGACGGTGCTGGGCAAAAGACGCTGAATCTTGTTCATGCCGGTCACCGTGCCGGTGACGCGATCGCCCGTTGTTCTGCGCTTAAGGCCGAACTCCAGCAGGCATTCAAGGCCGTCCAAGCCGGCGATTTCACACAGCTCGCGCGGATTTCGCCGACATCGATCGTCTTCGGGGTGTGGGATTCCCGCGACACGCAAGCGAAGGTACCCCGCCTGGTGGCATCTGTAGTCCGTGCATTCAACATTCGGAAGCTAACCCGCTCTGCGCAGTACGTTCCTGCGATGGAGTACGTCGAGAGTGGGCTGCTCGAAGAGCCGGCCGATGACAAGATCAAGGATGCATACGCCGAACGAGGGTTCGTGCACGTCCCAGCTTCGGGTGCCCACGGTGGCATCATCGCGGACGGAGGCATCCGCCGAGATGCCACGCTACATCTGGCAGCGCTGCGCTTGGTGACTGCAGCCACTCCTGACGCTACCGAGAAACTTCAACGCTACATCCTTGGCATCGCACTGGTGGCATTGACAGCGCCGCAACCAGGCTATCTCAGACAGGGGTGCAACCTCGTTCAGGATCCCATCCGAAGAAAGCGCGCGAGTTCGTCGCAGTCTCTGCTGATGGAACACGAAAGCCTCTCGGACTGACAACAGCGGAGGTGCTGGAGTATGCGAAGGCCACAGCGCGGGATTTCGGCATTGATCCCGACCGAGAGATCAAGTTCGGCGTTGCTTGCGACCGGGTGGTTGCCTTCGACCTCAAGATCGCGAAGCAAGATGTGGCAGACAGCAAGAAGGCGAAGCGCGGAAAGAAGCCGCAGTAGCTCCGATGGCAAGGGACGCCCATGGCATCGCAACTCTGTGTCTCGGTCCACTTTCTGGACCGCTGTTTTCATGGCCAAACGGAAGGGGGACAGCCCGAGTGGCCGCCTTCGCCTCTTCGTGTGTTTCAGGCGCTGTTCGCCGCCTGGACGGCAAGGTTGCGATCGCAGCCGCAGTCCCATGAGAGTCGCGCCCCAACGGCGTTTCGTTGGATCGAGGCCTGTCCACCCCCGGTTGTGGTCACACCTGCGACCTGGCAAATTGGTCGACCACACCGTATCGCTGTTCCGAACAACGACCTCGATCTCTTGTGGCTCGCCTGGGCCAAAGGATCACCACCCGCCCGGCAGGCGAACGAATTGAAGACGCTGAAGTCCATTCATCCGATCAGATGGACAGTTGGCGACACCATCCGCTACCTTTGGGCCCTGCCCGAGCCCATCACCGACGAGGTTCGCGAACACTTGGAGACCCTCTGCGCCACCGCCCGCAGCGTCGTCGCGCTGGGGTGGGGAATAGACATGGTCGTTGCCCATGGCGAGGTCATTTCCGAGGAAGATGCCGCAGGCTTCCCTGGCGAACGATGGCTGCCCGTTGATGAGGCCTCTGGGAAAACGCTCCGCGTTCCCAAGGAGGGGACACTGGGAGACCTCGTGCGACGACATGAGAGGTTCCTGAGCCGGCTGCACAATGACGACCGGGGACGAACCACCTTCGCTGCCCCCGCCGCCGCTGACCGTGTTCGATGTCGTCGGGTATCGGCGGGCCACCGAATCCGCAGCCGCGGGCCGCTGCCACATTCGCATTGTTGCGACTCGATGGGACCCGATTCCGGCCATTCGATCCCGCGCGACGGGCACTTGCCGTGGCGGGCATGGTCCGACATGCGACGAAGATGGCAGCCGAATCGACTGGGAAGCCCAGGTCTTGGATCGACACGTTCGTCCTGGGTCACGGCGAAACGCCCGGCGCCGCCGAACACAAGGCAGTGGGGGCTGCTCGCTTTGCCTACCTGCCACTTCCAAGCATTGAGAGACGGGGCGACGGCCACGCCTGCCACGTTGGCAGCGTGCGGCGAGTGATGCTGACGTGCATGACGCCGGGACATCAGGATGAAATCGCTTGGGCGCGACGGTCGCTATCCGGGCTGGATCTCATCGACGAGAAGAAGGACGCGCCAACCGCGCTTCTCAGACTTCTGCCGAACACTGACGGGGTGCTCCAGCACTATCTTCATCCTGCTTCCACCTGGGCCACTGTCACCCCAGTCGTCCTTCCGGGCTTCGATCATCCGGAGCACTACCGGCGGCGGCTCAGGAAGGACACCGCTGCTGAACAACAGAAGCGACTGCTCGCTCGCCTCGCCGATCGCATCGACGGGCTGCTCCGCAAGGCCATCGTCCAGGCTGGCCTTCCCTCAGCGCTCGCCGAGCACGCCGCTCTGGAGTGGCGCAAGACGGGGTTCTGGCCCGGCACTGAGCGTGCCGAAGCCTACGGCATCCCCGACCACTTGAAGCGCTTTCCCGACTGCACGTGAAGGTCACCTGGCGAGACGCTGAGGGCGGTCTTGTCGCGTTGCCTGGCCCGCTGTGCATCGGGGGCGGTCGGTTCTACGGTTTGGGTCTACTGGCTGGCATTCCCAACGTCGAATAGAAATCTTGCCCCACACGCGCCGCACCTTGCAGCCTCATGTCAAATGGCCATGATCGCACTGCCTGCATTCCCTCACTGCACCCATCCGATCCATCCCGCAATCTTTTCCGGGGTGAGTACAACCGCCAGGAGTGCGACGGCCCTGATGGCTTCCCCGACCGTGGTCTTGGGCTGGACGAAGAGCAACCCGGGGAAGGGAATCCCGCCACCCGCGCAACGATCCCCGCCTTGACATCATGGCATCATGACATCACACTGTCTTCATGCCGCCCAGGTTCGCACCACGCTTCACCTCGACCGCGACGTGTACCAGGCTGCTCGCAGCCTGGCGGCGGCCAAGGGGCAGGGACTCGGCAGCGTCGTGTCGGAGCTGGCGCGGAAGGGACTGCACGCCCCGCATCCGCCGGATCGCACCCGGCGCGGCTTTCCGACTTTTGACGTGGCCGCCGACGCCAAGCCCATCACGACGGAGATGGTTCGTTCCGCGCTCGAGGACGAATGAGCGGCCGCTGTGTCCACAAGGTCGGCAGCGGGAAGGCGTCCGAGCCGCTGGCGACGTGGGGCAAGCCCACGATGCTCCTCGACGTCAACGTCTTGGTGGCTCTGGCGTGGCCGAACCATGTCCACCACGTCGCGGCGCTGACCTGGTTCAATGACGTCGGTCAGAAGCGGTTCGCCACCTGTCCGGTGACCCAGTCCGGGTTCGTGCGGGTCTCTTCCAACCGGCGCGCCATCCCGCTCGCGCGCGCGCCGCGCGAGGCGTGCGCCGTGCTGCGCCGGATCGTGAAGCTGCCAGGGCACGTGTTCTGGACCGACGAGAATCAATCTTTCCAGCACCGAGCATATCGCGTGGGAGCGCCTGGGCAGTCACTCGCAGGTCACGGACGCGCACCTCTTGGCCATTGCTCTTGGCCACGGCGGCAGGCTCGCCACCTTCGATCGCGAGCTCGTCAACCTCGCTCCCGCTGCAGAGCACGCGGTCGTGCTGACGCCTGGGTAAGGACTCCGCGTGACGATGCCAGTCGGGCGCCCCGCCCTCACCCGCCCCCATCCATCATCTCCACGAACTGGCGCGGGGAAAGGATGCGGATTCCCCTGTACTCGCGCAGGACCAGCAAATCGTCGTTGCCGGTCAGGATGACGTCGGCTCGCCCCGCGGCCGCGGTGGCCAGGACCTTGTCGTCGTCTCGATCGCGGCAAACTTGCTTGGGCAGAGCTTTGGGCCGCACCACCGTCGCGCGCTCGCGATAGGCTTTCAGAAATGGCACGTCGGCCGGGTCGGTATCGAACTTGCGGCGCAGGGTTCGCGCCAACTCTTCGAGCAAGGCGGGCGAGGTGATGAGATCCACCTGCGGCAGCCTGCGCTTGGCGAGGTCGCGGCAGAGGCCATCGGCAGCGATGCCAGCGACCAGAACGTTGGTGTCGCAGACGACCCTCACGACACGGCTTTGAACACGTTTTCGTCGGTATAGATACCCTTGGCGCGCGCCTTGGGGATGATCAGGCGGCGGGACTTGTCGAATGCGTCGGTCCAGATTTGCTGCTGCACGGCTCGGCGGACGAATTCGCTTTCCGTCATGCCCTGTCCTTTCGCGGCTCGACTCAGCTAAAATGCCGACCACCTGACTCGAAAGGATCCCCCATGCTGACCCTCCCTGCCCTGAAGATTCAGCAGTTCGCCAAGGAATTCTACCTGCTCAACCTCTCCGCTGGCGACGTCGAGCGGTTGGTGCGCTTCGAGGTGCTCGGCGAAGCCGGCGTCGAGGGTAAGCAGGCGCGCAAGACCAAGACCAAAGCCGCCAGCGGCGTCAACTGGGGCGAGCTGGAGAAGAAGGTGGGCACCAGCGACAAGGCGTTCCAGCGGCCCATCATCCGCAAGAAGATCGACGAGCTGGCGCAGTACTACACGAGCTGCCGCGAGAGCGACGCTCTGCCCGCCATCCCGGGCTCAGTCATCCTGACCACGGACGAAAAGGTGGCGTTCACGGCCGCGGGCGCCAATCCCTTCCTGGGGCTGCTCCAGATCTCCGAGGAGGAAGGCACCCTGCGCGCGCTCGACGGCCAGCATCGCTTGCTGGCCCTGGCGGCACTGCTGCACGACCCGGCCACCAGCGAGGAGGATCGCGCGGCGGCGCGCCGGCTGCAGGTGCCGGCGATTCTGTTCAGCGGTCTCTCCGACGACCAGACGGTCGAGATGTTCGTCACCATCAACGCCAAGCACACCCGGCTCAACGCCTCGCTGCTGGTCAGCCTGAGCGGGCGCCAGCTCTACGGCGACGCCCGCATGGGCAAGGTCCACGACGTGATCCGCGCGCTCAACAACCAGGCGTCGAGCCCGCTGACGGGACAGATCAAGTTGCTCGGGGTGGGTCCGGGGCGCGTGCAACAGGCGGGGCTGGCGCAGGAGATGAAACAGATGCTCGACGACTGGGAGCGCAAAGATCCGGCGCTGGTCACGCGTTTCGAGTCCGAGGCCAAGGAATTCTTCCTGGCCTATTTCAAGGAAATCGCGCGCGTGTTCGGCCAGGCCTGGGACGGCAAGAAATACTCCATCAAGAGCACGATGGCCTTGCGGGCCTTCATTCTGATCACGCCGGAGGTTCTGGCGCGCGCCCTGGTAGTGGGCGGAGCTTCGCGCGCCGACGCCGTGCGCACCGTGCTCGCGCCGTGGGCCGAGCGCATCGGCAGCGCCCGCTTCGAGACTGCCGGCGCGTGGCGGGCCAAGATCGCGGGCGGCGGCAAGGAAACCACGCGCCTGCTTGCGCGCGAGCTGGTCGCCGCCCTCGGAGGTGCCGCATGAACCTGGACGCCGAACTGCAAGGCCTCGTGCGCGAGAACGAGGGCGATCTCATGTCGTTCGCCCGAAAGCTCTACGAGCACGGCTACCGTCAGGGGCTGGCCTCGCGACCGCAGAGCCCGAGCGAGCCCACGGTCGCCATCCCGGCGCCGGCGCCGCTACCACCGAGCCTACCGCCGCAAGGACCGCTGTTCCCCTCGCGCCCGAAGCTGGTCGCCGTTCCTGACGATGAGGAGCACCGAAGAAAGCGATGTCCCCGCCGACGAGGAGAAGATCCCGACCTGCGATCACCGCGTGCGCGCCAGCATCACCGTGGCCGGCTTGCAGAAGAAGATCGAACGACTCTTCGACCTGTCCCGCTTCGATATTGACGTCGTGATCTGCCGGCGGGGCGACTCGGAACGCCGCCGGCTCAAGGGCGCGGTGAAACTGAGAAACTACCTGCTGGAAAGCGAGTAGCCCCTACTCCGCCGCCAGCAGCCCGCTGACCGCAAGATCGTAGTCCGCCCTTGTACCGTCCCACAGCGGCATGTTGGTGTCGGGTCCGAGGTCGAGCCCGTGGGCGTCCGCCCATTCGGCGAGCCAGGTGGAAACCTTGTCGGCCCACTCGCGCGATGCCTCGGACGGCAGAGGCTTGCCAGCGGGTGAGGCGAAGGCCAACTCGCCGTCAGTGTCGCGACCGACTGTCCAGCCGCCCTCGTGGACCAGGCGGTGGTGGGCTGTGCACAGCATGACCAGATTGTCCACGCTGGTTTCGCCGCCGTGCAGCCAATGCCGGATGTGATGGCCGTGCAGAAAACGGTTGTTGGTGCAGCCGGGAAATGCGCAGCCGCGGTCGCGCAACATCAGCACGCGGCGAATGGCGGGCGGAATCGTGCGGGTGCGGCGGCCGATGTTCAGTTGTTCACCGCCGGTTCCCACAGCAACGAGCCCGCAATCGCAGGCCACCCTTCGCAGCGCTTCCGCGGAAACGGGGGTGCCGTCCTCCAGTGTACCTGCCATTGTTCCGTCCGGCCCGAGCACGTCCTGATCCAGGTGCACCATCACCTGGAAACGCTCGCCGCCGGTTCCGGTCACTGGATTGCCGGCCAGGAAGGACTCGGCCAGTGCTACCACGCCGTCCGCCCGTGACGGCCAGGCACTTTCCGCGGAAACGTCGCATGCCCTACCCACCTCCGCGTTGTCCGCGCGAGGCTCGGTATCGCGCGTTTCGGGCCCGTGGACCTCGCGCGCCCGGTCTACCGCGCGCAGGATCAAGTCCGCCTCGTCGGATGAGAGCACGATCTCCAGTTTCACCATTCCACCCGGCAGCACCCGCTGGCGCACGCTGCGGTCTTCCGGCGACGGCTCTTGATCCGCGGCCAGCGCGGTTCGGTAACCCCGACAGATGCGTTCCAGTTGCGCGCCGGTGGCCACCATCGCCAGCTCCAGCAGTCGCGCCTCGTTCTCGGGCGTGGCCACGCGGGTCAGCGCCCGAACCTTGGCATAGGACAGCTTGCCCACGCGCAAGTCCTCATCGATGGCGGGCAGCTTGCCGAGGGCGCGCGCCACGCGCACCTTCTCGCGCGCGGTGGCCGCGTCCAGACCCACGCGCCACGCGAGCCAGTGCGCGCACGACACCGCGCCCTGTTCGAACCACCCACCCGCCTCGTCGAATTGCCGCACGCATTCGAGCAACCGGTGTGTCGCCGCATCGAGATGCGCCGACAGACTCGCAATCTCCTGACCCAATTCCTCGACGGAAGACATGCCAGAGACTATACATTTGTTCAGTTACATCGCGCAAGCGAAAATCGTCGCTGGCGACCCCGTTTCTCGCCGATTCCTTGTCCCTACCTGACAACGCCGTTCCGTACCCTGGTGGCAAGGAGGAATGCCATGGCAATACCGGCCCAGCCCCCGGACGTGCCCGATCTGATCCCCGCGCGCATGCTCAACGAATTCGCCTACTGTCCGCGCCTTGCCTACTTGGAATGGGTGCAGGGCGATTTCGCCGACAGTGCCGACACCGTGGACGGCCGCCACCAGCACCGCCGCGTCGACAAGGAATCGGGCGACCTGCCGCCCGCGGACCGTCTACCCGAGGACCACGACGTCTTGCACGCCCGTTCGGTCTATCTCTCGGCGCCACGAATCGGCTTGGTCGCGCGCATCGATCTGATCGAGGCCCAGGACGGCGTGGTCACGCCCATCGATTACAAGCGCGGCGAGGCGCCGGACGTGCCCGAGGGCGCCTGGGAGCCCGAGCGGGTGCAGGTTTGCGCGCAGGGGTTGATTCTGGAGGAGAACGGGTACCAGAGCCTGCGATGGCGTGATCTATTTCGTGGCCTCGCGCAAACGGGTGGCGATTCCATTCACCGAGGATTTGCGCGCGCGAACCCTGGCCTTGCTGGCGGACATGCGCACGGTCATGGCCACAGGCGAGATTCCGCCGCCGCTGCAGGACAGCCCCAAATGCCCGCGCTGTTCGCTGTGTGGAATTTGCCTGCCCGACGAGGTGAATCTGCTGCGGCTTCCCCAGTGCCGAGAAGGAAGCGCCGCACCCGCCGAGCCCCGCCGGCTCATCGCCGCGCGCGACGATGCCCTTCCACTTTACGTTCAGGCCAGCGGCGCGCGCGTGGGCAAGAGCGGCGACGAATTCGTCATCGTGCCGCGCGACGGGCCCAAACAAACGGCGCGCCTGGGGCAGACCTCGCAGGTCGCGCTGTTCGGGCAGGTACAAATCAGCACGCAGGCTGTCGAGGCGGCGCTCGGACGAAGTATCCCGATCTGCTACTTTTCGTTCGGCGGTTGGTTCTATGGGATGACCACCGGGCTCTGGCACAAAAACGTCGAGCTGCGCCGACTGCAATTTCGGGCCGCGGAATCGCCGGTTACCAGCCTGGCGCTTGGCGCGCGCGTTCGTGGCCACCAAAATCCGCAACTGCCGCACCTTCCTGCGCAGGAATGCCGAGGATGTCCCCGTGCAGGCCCTCGACATGCTTCGCCGTTTGGCCGAGGACAGCGAACAGTGCGACTGCGCCGAATCCCTGCTTGGCCTCGAGGGCACGGCGGCGCGGGTGTATTTCGAGAACTTTCCGCGCCTGCTCAAGCGCCCGGACGACAGCGGCAACCTGGCCTTCGATTTCGCCGGCCGCAACCGGCGGCCACCGCGCGATCCGGTCAATGCCTTGCTCTCGCTGGCCTACTCGCTGCTGGCCAAGGATTTCACCGTCATTCTGCAGGCAGTCGGGTTCGACCCGTTCCTGGGCTTCTACCATCGCCCGCGCTATGGCAGACCCGCGCTGGCCCTGGACATGATGGAGGAATTCCGGCCGCTGGTCGCCGACTCGATCGTGCTAGGCGCGGTCAACACCGGCATCGTCCAACGCGATGACTTCGTCGGCCGCGGTGGCGCCGTCTTCCTGTCCGACGCTGGCCGCGGCCGCTTCATGCACGCCTTACGAGCGGCGCATGGACGAGCTGGTCACCCATCCCGTCTTCGGGTACCGCGTGAGCTACCGTCGCGTGCTGGAGGTCCAGGCCAGGCTTCTGGGGCGGTTCCTTTCGGGTGAAATTCCCGCCTATCCGGGGTTCCACACGAGGTAGTATCATGCGTAACGTCTTTCTCGTGTGCTACGACGTGTGCAACGATAAGCGGCTGAAGAAGGTCTACAAAGCCATGCGCGGCTATGGCGACCACCTGCAATTATCGGTCTTTCGCTGCGAGCTTTCCGCCCGCGAGCGCGCCGAGATGATCGCCGAGCTTTCCCCACTCATCGCCCACGACGAGGACCAAGTGCTCATCGTCGACATAGGCCCCGCCGATGGAAGAGCCAGTTTGGTATTCGACGCGCTCGGCAAGCCCTACGTCGCCCCCGAGCGGCACGCCGTCATCGTGTGACTCGTGCTCTTTGACAACTACAGAGATTCAAGTGTTTCCAAGCTCGCGAGCGGCGACGTGGCGCAAATCCTCCCCGAGCCGCTCGCACGCGCCAACTGCCACCAAGTCCCCACAATCGTTGCGGCAAGGAGGTATCTCTCGACTGGTGCCACCACCCGTATCCCTCGCCTACCCACCAAGCCCGCATCCGCTCGAAAACCACCCTGCAACCCCTCGCATTCGCTCTCGAATTCGCAGGAGCCATTTCCGCCGTCCTCGGACGGCGGCCCCATTGAAGCGCGACTGACCTGGCGATGCTGCTCAGGTCGTTCCGCGATTTCCGCCGTCCTCGGACGGCGGCCCCATTGAAGCCGCTTCACCTCGCCTGGAGTCCCCTGGGACATCCTCCAATTTCCGCCGTCCTCGGACGGCGGCCCCATTGAAGCTCAGCAGGAAACGGACTCGACGGCATGCGACGCCACGCATTTCCGCCGTCCTCGGACGGCGGCCCCATTGAAGCGAGCCATCGACAGTGGCTAGGACGACTCATGATCGCATTTCCGCCGTCCTCGGACGGCGGCCCCATTGAAGCGGAAGGGTTGACGGGGTGAACTCCGCGGTCTCCGTAGATTTCCGCCGTCCTCGGACGGCGGCCCCATTGAAGCGACTCATGCGCCCTCGGGGTCGAGGCGAGGTCGTCGCGACGATTTCCGCCGTCCTCGGACGGCGGCCCCATTGAAGCGATTGCGCGTCGCGCTGCGGAGCGCGCACACGTATTTCCGCCGTCCTCGGACGGCGGCCCCATTGAAGCGATGCTCGTGGTGCCCAGGGCGCGGTTACCACGCGCATATTTCCGCCGTCCTCGGACGGCGGCCCCATTGAAGCTTGCTTCGCACACGCCTCAGGCAAACAAAAGAGCAAATTTCCGCCGTCCTCGGACGGCGGCCCCATTGAAGCATCCAAACAGAAACACGATTATCAATGGACGATAGATTTCCGCCGTCCTCGGACGGCGGCCCCATTGAAGCGATGCGTCGGCCATTGCCGCATCTGAGCAGGCATCTGCATTTCCGCCGTCCTCGGACGGCGGCCCCATTGAAGCCCGTGTCGCGCCGTCTGATCGCTCGTTCCCCGGGATTTCCGCCGTCCTCGGACGGCGGCCCCATTGAAGCGACGTCTCCCGCCGCTCGACAGGCCGGCACCGACATTTCCGCCGTCCTCGGACGGCGGCCCCATTGAAGCCTCAAGCAGACGTAAGCGTGCCCGGCGTGCGTGGTCATTTCCGCCGTCCTCGGACGGCGGCCCCATTGAAGCCACGAGATGGCATGGCGCTCTGGGCTCCTGCCGATTTCCGCCGTCCTCGGACGGCGGCCCCATTGAAGCGGGCTCTGCGCTATGGCGCGGCGATCGCGCTCGCACATTTCCGCCGTCCTCGGACGGCGGCCCCATTGAAGCCAGCCACGACCGTGCGTAGCCCGCAGGCCGCCATGGATTTCCGCCGTCCTCGGACGGCGGCCCCATTGAAGCTCCATGAGGGCGCGTCGCTGCGGCGTCGCAGGGCATTTCCGCCGTCCTCGGACGGCGGCCCCATTGAAGCGCGACATGATCGAGCGACGTGGCGCAGCGCGGTGCATGATTTCCGCCGTCCTCGGACGGCGGCCCCATTGAAGCGGCGCTCAGCGACTCGGCGGCGACGCTGCCGCAGCCGATTTCCGCCGTCCTCGGACGGCGGCCCCATTGAAGCAGATTTGACGTGGGCCGAGTTGCATGGACGTGTTTACTATTTCCGCCGTCCTCGGACGGCGGCCCCATTGAAGCATGCGTTGCACGCGCGGCCACCAACGGCGCGATCTGCATTTCCGCCGTCCTCGGACGGCGGCCCCATTGAAGCGATTCCACGTTCTGCGATCAACACGAAGGCGGCCGCAGATTTCCGCCGTCCTCGGACGGCGGCCCCATTGAAGCGATGCGCTGCACGTCCGCGCAGGGCTTCGGTCGCCAGGATTTCCGCCGTCCTCGGACGGCGGCCCCATTGAAGCGTTACAGGCAGACGATGCGGAGCGACTGCACTCGGAGCATTTCCGCCGTCCTCGGACGGCGGCCCCATTGAAGCGGAGGGTGTGACCAGCGACGAGCTCGCCGATACTGGCTATTTCCGCCGTCCTCGGACGGCGGCCCCATTGAAGCCGTAGCTCTACACTCCTCCGTCGACTTTGCGTCGATAATTTCCGCCGTCCTCGGACGGCGGCCCCATTGAAGCCCTCCTTTGTCAGTCTTCTTCAGTGCTCTGACGAGCACATTTCCGCCGTCCTCGGACGGCGGCCCCATTGAAGCAATGCGGAAGACGAAAAACTCGACGCACAAGCAGAATTTCCGCCGTCCTCGGACGGCGGCCCCATTGAAGCCGGGCGAGGGAGTCGTGGCTGCGTAGGCCGGATGCGAAGATTTCCGCCGTCCTCGGACGGCGGCCCCATTGAAGCGTCCTCGTCGCTTACCGCGCGCGACTCGCCGCTCGGCAATTTCCGCCGTCCTCGGACGGCGGCCCCATTGAAGCACGACGCGCCTTGGACCGCATCGACATGCCGAATCTTCATTTCCGCCGTCCTCGGACGGCGGCCCCATTGAAGCTCGATCGGCACGGGCAAGATTCCCGACGCACGTCGAGATTTCCGCCGTCCTCGGACGGCGGCCCCATTGAAGCAACTGGCGGACTGAGGTTGACACCTGGGTGCGCGAGATTTCCGCCGTCCTCGGACGGCGGCCCCATTGAAGCGTTGAGGTTAATCACCCGCTCGGCACTTGGCCAGAGATTTCCGCCGTCCTCGGACGGCGGCCCCATTGAAGCCGGCGCATCTTCCGACTCTCACTGGAGTGCACAGGCAAATTTCCGCCGTCCTCGGACGGCGGCCCCATTGAAGCAGCTGATACCTTTCCATGGCACTCCGACGAATGACAGATTTCCGCCGTCCTCGGACGGCGGCCCCATTGAAGCTCGCGCTTCGACCGCTCGATGTCGGCAGCGTATCAATCATTTCCGCCGTCCTCGGACGGCGGCCCCATTGAAGCGGCGACCTGTCCGAGTCGCGGACATGCCGGCCAGCGGATTTCCGCCGTCCTCGGACGGCGGCCCCATTGAAGCGTGCCGAGTTGTGCAAGGCGAGAAATGCGGTACTCGATATTTCCGCCGTCCTCGGACGGCGGCCCCATTGAAGCTTGCATGACGGCGATCCATCGTCGCAGGCCGTCCGATTTCCGCCGTCCTCGGACGGCGGCCCCATTGAAGCCGTCTTTGCGTGGAATCAGCGCAAGCCGCAGTCTCGAAATTTCCGCCGTCCTCGGACGGCGGCCCCATTGAAGCATCTGGATCAAGCCTCAGCCGAATAGCGACTCAGCATCTTCCGCCGTCCTCGGACGGCGGCCCCATTGAAGCTCTTGCGACCTGGCACGACAGTCGCGAATTCACCTATTTCCGCCGTCCTCGGACGGCGGCCCCATTGAAGCCCATGCGCGTTCCTGCGCGCACGCCGACGCGCATGAATTTCCGCCGTCCTCGGACGGCGGCCCCATTGAAGCGAGGAGCTGTCTCGCCGGAAGCGGCTGGCGGAATTGATTTCCGCCGTCCTCGGACGGCGGCCCCATTGAAGCACGTCGCAAGATCTGCTGATGAACATCGTCCGATTGGCATTTCCGCCGTCCTCGGACGGCGGCCCCATTGAAGCCTTAGTCCTTCAGTGTTGCGCGTGTATGTCAGCAATTTCCGCCGTCCTCGGACGGCGGCCCCATTGAAGCGCGTGATCCGCAGCGCACCGTGGACATGAACCCGCTATTTCCGCCGTCCTCGGACGGCGGCCCCATTGAAGCCATTGTTCGTTGGTCATGCTTGCCTCAGTTTTCATTTCCGCCGTCCTCGGACGGCGGCCCCATTGAAGCGTGGAGTGGTTAGCAAACAGTTAAGCGACCTGCCAACTGGATTTCCGCCGTCCTCGGACGGCGGCCCCATTGAAGCAAGTTGCTGCTCGTTCAGGCGATGGACTGCGTTGAGATTTCCGCCGTCCTCGGACGGCGGCCCCATTGAAGCCTGGCATCCACCATTTCATCGACGCAGCAGCATCGCAGATCTTCCGCCGTCCTCGGACGGCGGCCCCATTGAAGCCAGCTCGGAGATCACCTGGCGGTCATCTACGTGCAGATTTCCGCCGTCCTCGGACGGCGGCCCCATTGAAGCTGCTTGACCTTGTCGGTCATGCGCTCTAGACTGGCAACGTATTTCCGCCGTCCTCGGACGGCGGCCCCATTGAAGCCTGTAGCAAGCAAGGATGCTCAACAACGCTTCATCGGATTTCCGCCGTCCTCGGACGGCGGCCCCATTGAAGCAAAGCTGCTTTCGGCTATTTCGGCGGGCAAGGACGCAATTTCCGCCGTCCTCGGACGGCGGCCCCATTGAAGCGTCGAGTCCAATCGTCCAGGTGGTTACAGTGCCAAGTCGATTTCCGCCGTCCTCGGACGGCGGCCCCATTGAAGCGCCGATTCGTCTTTAGCTGTGGATTGACAGGTGCGTAGATTTCCGCCGTCCTCGGACGGCGGCCCCATTGAAGCGGTTACTCTGGCAGCGGTGCGCAGAGCTTCTTGGACATTTCCGCCGTCCTCGGACGGCGGCCCCATTGAAGCGCGCTAATTGACGGCGTGGGGGTCTGCAGCGTCACGCACATTTCCGCCGTCCTCGGACGGCGGCCCCATTGAAGCCGTTTCTTGACCGCCCTGGCCGACGTGCCGGGCATGATTTCCGCCGTCCTCGGACGGCGGCCCCATTGAAGCGCACCTGACTCCGCCTGGCCGTACGCGTCGACGTACAGATTTCCGCCGTCCTCGGACGGCGGCCCCATTGAAGCTCGATGAGGAGGTCGAGGAACCGGCCCACTCGAGAGAAATTTCCGCCGTCCTCGGACGGCGGCCCCATTGAAGCGGGCTTTCGGCGGATTCGCGCGCCTCGCGCCGAGTCCATTTCCGCCGTCCTCGGACGGCGGCCCCATTGAAGCGCGTGATCAAGTGCCGTGGGAGCTGGCGGCTCTGCCGCATTTCCGCCGTCCTCGGACGGCGGCCCCATTGAAGCACGGCTCCGAGCTAGTCGGTTACGCTCGCGCCTCGAGCATCTATTTCCGCCGTCCTCGGACGGCGGCCCCATTGAAGCTTTTCGCTTGCATTCCCGACTCTCACGTGGAATTGGATTTCCGCCGTCCTCGGACGGCGGCCCCATTGAAGCCTGGAGAAAGAAGCGGCCAAGGCCAAGAAGTTGGCCATTTCCGCCGTCCTCGGACGGCGGCCCCATTGAAGCGGAAGATGGATGCATTGGCCAGTAGCTGTAGAGCATGATTTCCGCCGTCCTCGGACGGCGGCCCCATTGAAGCAGCTGCACTGGCTGCACAGCACGCGGACCATGCTGGATTTCCGCCGTCCTCGGACGGCGGCCCCATTGAAGCCACGGAGTGCAGCGCTGTAACTGGCTGACGTTCCATCGATTTCCGCCGTCCTCGGACGGCGGCCCCATTGAAGCTCGCTGGCGCTGTCGTCCGTCATGGTTTCGCATCGAGGAATTTCCGCCGTCCTCGGACGGCGGCCCCATTGAAGCGGCTTCCTGGCGTGTGCGTCTCGACGTCGCGGGCATGATTTCCGCCGTCCTCGGACGGCGGCCCCATTGAAGCCGGCCGGTATCGACCGGAAGCCCCGCCTCCGCCGGATTTCCGCCGTCCTCGGACGGCGGCCCCATTGAAGCATTGAACCGGCGAAGCGGCCAGGCAGCATGCACTCAATTTCCGCCGTCCTCGGACGGCGGCCCCATTGAAGCGTCGGTGAAGTCGGCCATCGGCGCGGCAGGCCGCGCTATTTCCGCCGTCCTCGGACGGCGGCCCCATTGAAGCTACCAGAGTGGTTCTGCGTCGGCTAGCATTCCGGCGCTATTTCCGCCGTCCTCGGACGGCGGCCCCATTGAAGCGAGCATGGCGGGCAATGTCAGTGCAGTCTGCGATTCTGGATTTCCGCCGTCCTCGGACGGCGGCCCCATTGAAGCCATTCGGCGAGCCGATCGATCGTCGCCGCGGGCCATACATTTCCGCCGTCCTCGGACGGCGGCCCCATTGAAGCATCGCTTGCAGCTCGCGAACGTTGATCGCCCGAGCTAATTTCCGCCGTCCTCGGACGGCGGCCCCATTGAAGCGTGATTGTGCTCGTGAGCCTTGCGCAGTCATCTGCCAATTTCCGCCGTCCTCGGACGGCGGCCCCATTGAAGCCCTGGTCTCAACCACTTGATTCTCGACATCTGCGACATTTCCGCCGTCCTCGGACGGCGGCCCCATTGAAGCACATGCTCAGTCTTCGCCACCTTACGTGCGCGTCCTCATTTCCGCCGTCCTCGGACGGCGGCCCCATTGAAGCATCCGTACGCCGCACGCCCATTTAGCATTCTTCCATTTCCGCCGTCCTCGGACGGCGGCCCCATTGAAGCGATCTCCGGAGCGCTGTTATCCGCGCTAATCTGCATTTCCGCCGTCCTCGGACGGCGGCCCCATTGAAGCTGAGCGAGTGACAGTTGTCCGAATCTGTGCAGGGACGATTTCCGCCGTCCTCGGACGGCGGCCCCATTGAAGCGTGTTTTGACCTAACTTCCGCAGTGATCTGAGATATTTCCGCCGTCCTCGGACGGCGGCCCCATTGAAGCACTGATAAGACGCGCGAAATGTGGTAAGCGAAGTGCTTCATTTCCGCCGTCCTCGGACGGCGGCCCCATTGAAGCTCGCTGACGATGACGGATACAGCGACGACCGCGCGTTCATTTCCGCCGTCCTCGGACGGCGGCCCCATTGAAGCAGCTTATAGAGAACTCCGGCCGTGGCATCGACAATATTTCCGCCGTCCTCGGACGGCGGCCCCATTGAAGCAAGAACACAACTGTTCGCGTGAGCAACCAACAAGGTATTTCCGCCGTCCTCGGACGGCGGCCCCATTGAAGCCTCGTCAATCCACGCGTAGCCTCTCTCCAGCAATCAGATTTCCGCCGTCCTCGGACGGCGGCCCCATTGAAGCGGTGAACGCTTCCACCCCACGTTGGGTATCTGTGATAATTTCCGCCGTCCTCGGACGGCGGCCCCATTGAAGCACGACCAGCGTCGACAATGCCAAGCGGTGTCAGAGATTTCCGCCGTCCTCGGACGGCGGCCCCATTGAAGCGCAGGCGTTGCCAGTAAGTCGAGCCTGCTGACAGGTATTTCCGCCGTCCTCGGACGGCGGCCCCATTGAAGCGTACTGGTCGGCGTGATACCAAGTCCGCCGTCGGTGAAATTTCCGCCGTCCTCGGACGGCGGCCCCATTGAAGCCGCTTGTCGTCTCATGGTGATCACGGTGTCGAGGAATTTCCGCCGTCCTCGGACGGCGGCCCCATTGAAGCAGTGTTGCGTGAAGCTCGATCAAGATAGGGGCGCCAAGTCATTTCCGCCGTCCTCGGACGGCCGCCCCATTGAAGCTGAGTGTCGAGGTGATGCTCCTGGAATCCGCTAACTGATTTCCGCCGTCCTCGGACGGCGGCCCCATTGAAGCAGCAGGTAGGCGCTGTTACGGCAGCATCGCCGATCGGCAACATTTCCGCCGTCCTCGGACGGCGGCCCCATTGAAGCCGCGCTGACTCGCTCGTTACGATTCCACGCCATAGAATATTTCCGCCGTCCTCGGACGGCGGCCCCATTGAAGCCGACCTTGCCGCTCATCACCGCTCCCCGCCACCACAGATTTCCGCCGTCCTCGGACGGCGGCCCCATTGAAGCCGCGCAACTCACCGACAGGCGCAGGAGCCGCCGCATTTCCGCCGTCCTCGGACGGCGGCCCCATTGAAGCGAGCTTAGCCGGCGCCCGGCACGTCGAGGCGGCAGAGATTTCCGCCGTCCTCGGACGGCGGCCCCATTGAAGCACCTCGAAATACTCGCTGGCCAGCTGCTTGTAGGCCGAATTTCCGCCGTCCTCGGACGGCGGCCCCATTGAAGCTACCAGGGTCACGCTCTCCGTTGAGCCACCCGATATGCGCATTTCCGCCGTCCTCGGACGGCGGCCCCATTGAAGCCAACCACGAATCACGACAAGGCAACCGCGAAGGCAAAGATTTCCGCCGTCCTCGGACGGCGGCCCCATTGAAGCCGCAACGAAGGCCCGGGCCTCAGCCTGCACGGGCAACATTTCCGCCGTCCTCGGACGGCGGCCCCATTGAAGGCTCGGCGCGTAGCGCGATCTGTGTTATTCGTGTTATCCTCTTGGCCTTGGGCTTCGGAGGCAGGGGGGCGTGGTGGGCGGTAGGGCGGCCATCGTCCCGGTCGGGTCTGGGGAGGAAGCGCGCTACGCCGCGGCGCTTCGGGGAAGGAGTTGGAGGTTGTTGCGATTTCGAGCACGCCGCGTGGTCGAAGTCGCGGTAAGAATGGCGACGTAAACAAATTCAAGGAGAACCAGCACATGGGAACTCGAGGACGTGAAATCGTCGGTATCGATGTCAACCAACTACTCAAGCTGCTCAACCAGGCCTACGCCAGCGAATGGCTCGCCTACTACCAGTACTGGCTCGGCGCCAAGGTGATCAAGGGGCCGATGAAGGACGCGGTGGCTGCGGAGCTGACTCTGCACGCGACCGAGGAGCTGAATCATGCCGTCCTGGTCTCGAATCGAATCATCCAGCTCGGTGGGACGCCGGTGCTTTCGCCCAAGGATTGGTACGACCTCAGCCCGTGCAAGTACGACGCGCCCGCGGATCCCTACGTGGCGGTCCTGCTCGACCAAAACATCGATGGCGAGCAGTGTGCGATCTCGACCTACAAAGGCTTGATGGACGCCACCAAGGACAAGGACATGGTGACGTACAACATGGCGCTCACCATCCTGGAACAGGAGGTCGAGCACGAGGAGGACCTGCAAAGCCTGCGTGAAGATCTCGATTTGATGGTCAACCGGGGCGCCAAGTAGCTCCCCGGGGCGGCTGCCATCCCGACCTTTCCCTCGGCCATGATGGTGCTAGGATACCGGGCCATGAAACCCACGCGCATACTTCTCGCAAGCTCGGTTTTCGCCACCGCCCTCGCCGTCCCGGTGCTATTGCACCAGACGGCGAGCATCGCCGCCCCTCCGGCGGCCGCTGCCGGCGGCGGCTCCCGCCGGTAACTGCAAGACCTACGGCGCCGGAAAGTGCTGCAGTCCGGATGTCATCTTGCACCTGAAGAAGGAAGCCGTCTTCTCGGCCTGCGGCCAGTCCGAGGCCACCTATCTGGGCGAGGCCGGGGAAAAGCAGGACACCTGCCGGTACTACTTCAAGGTTCCAGGCGAGAATTCGGACGACACCCTGGTGCAGGTCTACACGCAGGCAGTGAAGGACGTTCCCGAAAAGCCCACCGATCCGTTCATGAGCTTCAAGCGGGTCGGCAAGGTCTGGGTGACCGACAGGGCGAAGACGCCGAAGGCGGTGGCCCAGGTCAATGCCAACACCGGCCTCTATCTGGCGGGACGCGGGTACTTCGTCAGTGTCTCGGCCTCGACCAGGGTCTGCACCAAGAAGCAAGCCATCGTTCTCTCGAAGTCCGTGAAGTAGCGGCAAGATGGCCCTCGCCGGGCTGTTGCTTTTCGTGGCCGGGCTGTGCCTTTGCCCGGTGCAAGAGATGGATCTGTTTTTTCGCCTCGCCGCGGGCGAGCAGTTCCTTCGCACGGGGCACATCCTTCACCGCAACCTCTTCTCCTTCACCTTTCCCGATGCTCCCTACCTCGACAGCGCATGGCTGTTCGACACCGGCGCGGCGCTGCTCTGCAGGCTGGGCGGCTTTCCCGCCCTCGTCATCGGCAAGACCTTGGTGGTCTTGTCGATCGCGGTGCTCTCGTACCGCGTCTGCCGCCGCGCCGGCGCCTCCCCCGTGATTTCGTCGCTGCTGCTGGCGCTCGCGTTCTTGTGCATGCGCGAGCGGCTGGTCGAACGGCCGCATATCTTTTCGCTCCTTGGCGAGGTCGTGGTGCTGGGCTTTCTGCCCGTGATCGACAAGGGCGACCGTCGCGCCTGGCTGCTCGTTCCGCTGGTCGCCCTCTGGGCGAACCTGCACGCCGGGGCCTTTCTCGCGGCGGCGCTGCTCGGTCTGGCGGGGGCAGGCGCCTGTCTCGACCGCGCCCGAGCGCGGGTCTGCGCGCGATTCTTCGCCCTCGCGGCGCTGGCGGGGGCGGCCCTGCTCGCCACCCCGGTCGGAATCGGGATCTTTCGCTATCTCGCCTTTCACGTCGGTATCTTCGCCGTACATCCCATCGACGAATTCCGTAGCGCGACCTGGCGTTCGGATGCGCCGTTCATTCTCTTCGCCCTGGGTTCTCTTGTCGTGCTCGCGCTTGCGCGGCCCTGGCAATGGCGTCATCGCTTGCCCGCGCTCGGGCTGCTCGGGCTCGGCGCGTGGCACGTCCGCTTCGGGGCCGACGCCACCTTGGTACTGGCCGTGGTCGGGGCGCCGGCCCTGGCGGCGCTGGCCGGACGATTCGAGAGGGCACGCCCGCGCCTGCTCCGGGCCGCGCTGCTCGTGGTGCTCGCCACCGCCGCCCTGGCGCCACGGGTCGCCGAAGCCGCTCGTGGCGGGCAATTCGTGGCCATCGGCCTCGACCGGAGCGCCTTGCCTCTCGATGCCATTCGCTTCGTCGAGGAGCACGGGCTGCGCGAACACATGTACAACGACTTCGAGACCGGCGCCTATCTGCTGTGGGAGGGCTATCCTCGCTATCGCGTATTCGTAGACCCGCGCCTGCCGGCCTATCCGATGAAGTTTCACCGTCTGCTCGGCCGGATGGACATCTCGCGCGAGGAATGGAGTCAGGCCATGGAGGGCCTTGGCGTGGAAAGCGCGCTGCTCGACTACGCCGGCATCAACCGCCGCGTGGCGTTCTGGGATCCCGAGCGCTGGGCGCTGGTCTTCCGCGCCAAGGACAGCCGCGTGTTCCTACGCCGGCTGCCTAAATGGAGGGCCTTCATCGCCGCTTTCGAGATACCGGCGACCTTCGCGTTCACCGTGGAAAATGGGGCTAGGACCCGCCCGCTCGTGGCGCCTCCCGCGCTCTCGCCGGTGCCCGGGTGCGAATGGCAATTCAGGCTGGGCGATCTGTACTTCGACCTCGATAGCGGCAAAGGCGATCGCGCCACCGCGGCCTACCGCCGCGCGCTGGCCGCGCCCATCGGCTGCCTCGGGCGGGACCACGAGCTGGCAGCCTCGGCCTGGCTCGGGGCGCTGGACGTCTCGGCGCGCCGGTTCGAGCAAGCCCTGCCCCTCCTCGATCGCGCCCTCGCCGTGGCGCCGGAAGACACCGCCGTGCTCACCGACCGCGCCCTGGCCTTGGGTGGTCTCGGCCGAGTCGGCGAGGCGCGCGCGGTCTGGGGCCGCATCGCGACCCTGACCGCCGGCACCGAGCTCGGCCGGCGCGCCGCCGAAAAGGCCGCCACCTTGCGCTGATCTGCCTGCTACACGAACGGGTGACCGCGCCGAATCTGGTAGGCCTCGCGGTAGAGTTGCTCGTAGGCTGCGGCCGCCCGATCCCAGGAAAAATCCTGCCACATGGCCCGCTTGCGCATGGCCACCACGTGATCGGGCCTCTCGAAATAGGTCGACAGCGCCCAACCCACCGTGTCGGCGATTGCGCCAGGAGTTAGATCCCAGAAGATGAAACCGGTCCCATTGCCCGTCGCCTGATCGTAGTTGGCCACCGTGTCCAGAAGCCCGCCGGTTCCACGCACGATGGGCAAGGTGCCATAGTGCTGGCTGTACATCTGGTTCAGTCCGCACGGCTCGAAGCGCGACGGCATCAGCAAGAAGTCGGATCCGGCCTCGATCCGGTGCGCCAGTCCCTCGTTGAAACCGATGAAGGTGCGGAACCTGTCGCTGCGCCGACTGGCCAGATACGAAAAGAAGTGCTCGGCTTCTCCATCGCCGGCGCCGAGCAGCACCATTTGCAAGTCCCACGAAAGAATTCTGTCGAGGGCGTGGGCGAGAACGTCGAATCCCTTTTGCGGGGTGAGTCGGCCGACCACGCCGAACAGGGGCACGTTCGGCCGCACGGCCAAGCCAAGCTGCTTCTGCAGGGACGCCTTGCACACCGCCTTTCCGGCGATGTCGTCGACGCTGTAGGGCGCGGCGATGTGCGGATCGGCGTTTGGATTCCAATCCGTGGTGTCGATGCCGTTGAGGACGCCGCGCAGGAATTGGCTGCGCGAAGACAGCTCGCCGTCGAGGCCGAAGCCATAGGCCGAGGTCTGGATCTCGCGCGCGTAGGTGGGACTGACCGTCGACAGGAGGTTGGCGTGGCGGATCGCCGCCTTCATGAGGTTCATGTCGCCGAAATGTTCGAATTCCGCCGGGTTGTAGTGCTGCCAGCCGAGACCGGTGATGAACATGGCACCGCTCTCGAAATTGCCCTGGTAGGCGAGGTTGTGAATCGTGAACAGCGTGCCCGCGCCGTGGATGGGTTTCGACCATTCGACCGTGTTGACGTACACGGGAACCAAGGCGGTCTGCCAGTCGTTGGCGTGAATCACGTCGGGAATGAAGCCGATGGTCTTGCACATCTCGACCGCGGCGCGCGAGAAGAAGGAAAAGCGTTCGAGGTTGTCGGGGTAGGCTTGACCGGGCGGACCATAGACGTAGGGTCGATCGAAGAAGCGGTTGTATTCGATGAAGTAGATGGGCACGTCGCTGCCGGGCAGCCGCCCCAGGCGCAGTCCGGCGCGCGCGTGGCCGAAATACATGGGCACGGACAACGTGCCCTCCAAACGTTCGAGCAAGTTCCACTGGATGCCCTGGTACAGCGGCATGACCACGCGGATGTCGATCCCGCGCTGGCGCAGGCTGCGCGGCAGCACCCCGGCGACGTCGGCGAGCCCGCCGGTCTTACGGAAGGGCGCCACTTCCGAGGCGACGAATAGCACCTTCAGCCGGCCGTCCCCGCGTTCGATGGTGACGCGCTCGGGCGTCACCACGGTTTCCGGCGCGGAACTACCTCCCACTTTCAACGTGGCGGCCGCATCGCCCTGCGCGCGCTTGCGGCGCGCGGGGCTCTTAGGACGCGTAGAGCCGGTAGTCGATGTCGGGGAAGATGTTGTCTTGTGCTTCAACGGATACCAGGTACTTCTCGTCCACCTGTCCCTTCTTCAGATCATCGTAAAGCCGGGAGAAGCGGATGACGTGTTCGTTGAATCGTCGGGTGGCGTAGGGAACTGTTGTTCCCGTCGACATGATGAAGGTCCAGTCGCTCGCTTGCGCCAGCATCAACTCGCGCGCCGCCTGCTTGAGCGCACGCACGGTCAGTGGATTGGACGCGCCCCAGTGCCCGCGCGCCAACTCGACCATGCGTTCGCCGGCCGCGTGGATGTGCCTCCAGGTCCAGGCGTTGCTCTCGTTGAGCCACTGCTCGCCGTAGCCCTTGAGCCCCCAGGACGACGCGCAAGGCGTGGCGAGTTGATTGGTGGCGTGCCGATCGAGGTACTCGCCGGGCGTGATCGGTTGCACCACGCTCTGGTCGAAATGTAGCTGGCGAAACAGGTCGGAAAGAAAGACAGGACCTTCATACCACCAGTGACCGTACAGCTCGGCGTCGTAGGGACTGACGATGATGGGCGGCCGGTCCATGCCCTCGGCCAGGCGCTCGGCCTGCTTTTCCATGTTGCCGCGGAAGTGCGAGGCGTGCAGCCCGGCCTTGCCGCGCGCGGCGTCCGGATCGTAGACCCACTTGTCGTGTAGCTTATCGTGGGTGATGGCGTGGTACTTGAAGCCCGTGTACATCCGGTGGCCCTCCGGGTGGATGTGCGGGCCGATGTAGTCGAGGGGCAGATCGAAGCCGATGTCGCGGTAGAAGTCGCGGTAGTGAGGATCGCCCGGATAGCCGAACTTGGAGCTCCAGACCTGCTCGGAGGATTCGGTGTCGCGGCCGAACGCGGCCACGCCGGTGGCGCAATAGATGGGAGCGTACACACCGTACACGGGGGGCCGGTCGGCGAACAGGATGGCGTGGCTGTCGACGAAAAAGTAGCGGATCGCGGACTCGCGCAGGAGCTCGTCGACGCCGGGCATATAGCCGCATTCGCCGAGCCACATCCCGGGTGGGCGGCATCCGAAATGCTTTTCGTAGAAGTCGGCCGCGACGCGAACCTGCGCCCGCAAGGCCGCCCAGTTGCGGTCGAGCAGCGGGAAGAAAGCATGGGTCGCGGTCGAGGTGATGACCTCGAGACCTCCCGCGTCCTGCAGCTTGCGGAACGCCTGGACCAGGTTGCCATCATGGCAGCGCCAGGTGTGGCGCAAGCTCAGGAAGCGACCGTGGTACATCTCGGCCAGCCGGTGGTACTGCGGCTCGTGCTTGGTCCGGTCGAGCTCTTTCTTGGCCAGGAGTATGAGGTCGTCCAGGTGGTCGGCGTACCGCACCTTGAGCATGTCGTCGGTCAACATCGCGATGAGCGGCGCCGACAGCGAAACCGTGCAGCGGTAGGGGACGTGGTCGGATTGCAGACCTTCGAAAATTTGCACGAGAGGCAGGTAGGTCCCGGTGATGGCCTCGTAGAGCCATTGCTCTTCCATGACCGTCGGATCGTCCGGGTGGCGAACGAAAGGCAGGTGTGCGTGTAAGACCAGGGCGAAGTATCCGGTGGGCATGATGGCTATTCCTTGTGCTTCGGCGCTTGCCCGATGGACTCGGGAGCCGGATAGTGGCCGTCGCCGCCCGACGCCGGGACGTCGTCGACCTGGCCCATGGCCAGCCGCCCTTCGCTTCCACCTCCCAGATTGCGTTCGCTCGCGCCGCCCGGTTGCAGCTCGCTGGCGCCGCCCAGCCTGCGTTCGCTGGCACCGCCCAGCCGCAATTCGCTGGCCCCGGCCAGCATCCGTTCGCTGGCCCCGCGCATGCGCACTTCACTGCCGCCGGCGAAACGGCGTTCGCTCGCGCCGCGCATCTTGTATTGACTCGCCCCGATAAAAAGACGTTCGCTGGCCCCGCGCGCCCGGTATTCGCTCGCGCCCAGGAAGAACACCTCGGAGGCGCCGCCGAGGCGCATTTCGCTGGCGTAACGCCAACGACGCTCGCTCGCCCCTGTCAGTAGTCTCTCGGAGCTGCCCGGGATCGCGTGCTCTGCCGTGACACCACCGGGGGCCTCGGCCTTTCTCTTCGGCGATCCAGGATCGATAAATCTCCCAGCGCGCGATGACGCTGCGGCCGTGGTGGGCGCCGATACCCGCTGATCACGACCTGCCATGGACCGTGCACGATGTGCGTTCGTCCGCCCACGCGGTAGACGCGCGAGGGCCCCACGAAGTCCTCGCGTACCGGCTCCGGGGCGGAAACCGGAAAGCTGAACGGCCCCGCCTCCCAGGCGGAAACCATGACCGGGCTTTCCCAGGTGGTTTCGCGATGGAACTCGGTGGTGCCGTCGATCATGTGCTCTTCCCATTCGAGGATTTCCTTGCGGCCACCCTCCCCGATGGTGAAGGATTCCTCCCACGGCAAGCAGCGCGACGTGACGCCGCGGTCCCGGGCTCGGCACGTCGGCGGGCGTGGTCGGGGCGATGCCGGGTGCCTGCCGGCGAAGGTGTTGGCCGCGGCCAGCGAGCTCGATCGAACCCATCAGCGAGCGCACGCTCAGCCACTCGGGCTCCGCCCATGGCGCGGGCTCGCGGCGCGCGAACTCGACCCGGCCCGAGCGGACGATCTTGGCGAAATAGCCCTCGTTCGATTTCAGTCCGATGTCGATGAACGCAGACGAGGACGGCTTGCCGATGTGGAAGAACCAATGCCGGTCGCCGCGCTCCACGCGATGGTCGAAGTAGGCATGGGCGTTGGTGCCATCGAAAATGCGATCGGTGGTGTCGTAGATGCGCAGGTTCAGCCAGGCGTCCTTGCCCGCCTTGCCCAGGTCTGCCCGGGCGCGCGCGATGGCATCGTCGGTGACCTCCCAATACACGAACAGGCGATCCGGATCCACGGCCATGCCGGTCACGCGATCGTTGCCGTAAGACCAGGGGATGGTACCGGGCTGCTCGGCCGCGGCGTGCTCGCGCACCTCGAATTTGTGCGACCACGACGAGTCGGCCCCGTCACCCGCGGCTGGCAGGGCTTTGTCGCCGGCGGCCGGCATGGCGCTGGCGGCCGGCGAGGGCGGCTTTTCGCTCCCGGCATCCGCCGCGGAAGGGGCGCGCCGATTGGCGAACTCGCTCGCGACGCGTAAGGAAAGTTCATCCTTGCTCAGCTTGGAAACGCCCTTGAGGTTCAGACGTTTGGCGCACTCGAAGAGCTGCCTCTGCGTGAAACCCTGCAGGCCCTTGCGATCGAGTCTGGTCAGATCCTCACCTGCCTTGATCCCAAGCACCGCAGCGGCGTTGCTGAGTACCTTGTCCTCTGTTGGCTTGCCTGACGCCATGGCGGTAGGACATTACCCCATAAGTGCGTTACGCGCTCGTGTCGGTCCGCCGCGAAGCACATTTTGAGCCGCGATGTGTTGTTGGCGGTCTCACGCGGACCCCGCCCTGCAAAATCGCGCGTGCTATGGTTCGCTCCCCATGCGTATCGGTGACGTCGAGATCGGTCCGGGCGCGTTCCTCGCACCCATGGAGGCGGTGACCGACCTGCCCTTCCGCACCGTGTGCGAGGAGCTTGGCGCAGCTCTGACGTACACCGAGTTTCTTTCCGCCGAAGCGCTTACGCGCGGGGCGGCGAAGGCGACGGGACGATTGTGGGCCAGCCTGGGCGGGCGGCGCTTCGCGGTCCAGGTTTTCGGACGCGAACCCGAGGTCCTGGCACGCGCGGCGCAGATGGCCGTGGACATCGGCGCCAGCCTCGTGGACATCAACATGGGCTGTCCGGCGCGCAAGGTGACCGCCGGACTATGCGGATCCGCGCTCATGCGCGAGCCGGAGTTGGCGGCGCGAATCGTCGGCGCCGTACGTGCGGCGCTGCCGGACAACATCCCCGTCACGGTCAAACACCGGGCCGGCTGGGATGACCTGTCGCTCAATGCCGCGGCTTTTGCGCGCCGGATGGTCGACGCCGGCGCGGCCCTGGTGACGGTGCATGGTCGCACCCGGGCGCAGGGATTCTCGGGAACCGTTCGCCTCGCCCCCATCGCCCAGGTGCGCGCCACCCTGCCCCGCCGCATCCCGGTGGTCGGCAACGGCGACGTGAACTCGGTCGCCGATTATCTGGACATGAAGCGCGAGACGGAGTGCGACGCGGTGATGATTGGCCGCGCGTGCCGTGGCAATCCTTGGCTGTTCCGCGACATCCGCGCGATCGAGGAAGAGAAGCCCCTGCCGGCGCCTCCCTCCATCGATGACCGCCGCGCCGTGTGGCGCAAGCACGCCGACCTGGTCGTCAAGTACGCAGCCCCGAAAATGGTGCTGCACGAGCTGCGCAAGACCCTGGCCTGGTACTCGCGCGGCCTATTCGGCGGCGCGGATCTGCGCCATCGCTGCTTCGCGGAGACCGAACCCGGCGCGCTACTCGACCTCGGCGAGGGGTTCTTCGTCCGCTTGGCGGAGCGTGAAGCAAGCCACGGCAGCGACCTACGGGAGCGCGCGCCGACGGCGGAAACCAAGTGCCAGGAACGACACGCACGCCGCCGCACCAACCGCGCCGAGGACCATGAACCATGCGACGCCTGATTCCCCTGTGCTTGGCGATCTTCCTCGCCTTGCCCGGCTGTGACAACCGATCCTACCGCGAGATCGGCGCTGCCATCGACATGCTCACCCAGAGAGACGAGGAATTGCCCGGCCCGGCCATCGCTCGCTTGCGCCAGATCGGGAGGCCGGCCGTGCCTCAGATCGAAACCGCCATGCACACAGCGTCTACGCGCGGGAAGGTCAACCTGATTGCGGCCCTCGCGGCCATCGGCGAGCCCGAATCCGCGGCCATCCTCCAGCACTTCGCGGTCTACGACAGGAACCCCGAAGTCCGCTCCGCATGCGAAAACCTGCTGACCAAGTGGGCCTCCGGGGGCGACCGCAAGAGCGGAGCCGCCAGAAACGCCATCGCGTGGGTGCAGCGGAAGCGGAAACTCGGCCAGACGGAGTAGATACTCCGAGTAGACGAGGGAATGAAGGGTGCTAGGCCTCGGGCTTGGGTGCGGGTGGGGCGAAGGGCGACACCCCGCCGGTGGCGGCGAGCGCCTGGTAGAACTTCACGCGCGCGATGGCGTCTTGCTGGCCCTTCGCCATGAGCGCCTTCGCTCGTTCCGGCATGCTCTGGGTGAGCGACCGGAACCGCGTCTCCTTCATCGCCCACTGCTCGTAGGTGAGCTTGGGCGGCTTGGAGTCGAGCTTGAGCGGGTTCTCGCCCTTGGCGTAGAGGCCGGGATTGAAGCGGTAGAGCGTCCAGGCGCCGCTGTCCACGACCGCCTGCTGGTGGTCGAGTCCCTTGCCCATGTCGATGCCGTGGGCGATACAGTGGCTGTACGCGATGATGATGGACGGGCCGTCGTACGCTTCGGCTTCGATGAAGGCGCGTACCGTCTGGATGTCGCTGTAGCCCATGGCCACGGTGGCGACGTAGGCATTGCGATAGGCCATGGCCATCAGGCCCAGATCCTTCTTGCCCGTGGGCTTGCCGGCCGCCGCGAACTTCGCCACCGCGCCCGTCGGGGTCGCCTTCGAGCACTGGCCGCCGGTGTTCGAGTACACCTCGGTGTCGAGCACCAGGATATTGACGTTCCGGCCGCTGGCAATCACATGATCGAGACCGCCGTAGCCGATGTCGTAGGCCCAGCCGTCGCCGCCGACGATCCACACGCTCTTCTTGACCAGCATGTCGGCCACGGTGAGCAGGTTCTTGGCGTCGGCGTCGCCGGGCAGCTTGGCCAGCGCCTGCTTGAGCGCGACCACGCGCTCGCGTTGCGCGTAGATGCCGGCCTCTTCGCTCTGATCGGCATCGAGCAATCCCGTCACGAGGTCGCCCGACAGCTTTTCGCCCATCCTCTTGAGCAGGATCTTGGCGTAGGAGGACTGCTGATCGATGGTCAGGCGGAAGCCCAGGCCGAACTCGGCGTTGTCCTCGAACAGCGAGTTGTTCCAGGTCGGGCCGCGGCCGTCCTTGTTCTGTGCGAACGGCGTGGTGGGAAGGTTACCGCCGTAGATCGACGAGCAACCTGTGGCGTTGGAGATGATGGCGCGGTCGCCGAAGAGCTGGGTGAGCAGCTTGTAGTAGGGGGTTTCGCCGCAGCCCAGGCAGGCGCCCGAGTACTCGAACAGCGGCTGTAGAAACTGCGAGCCCTTGACCGTGTCGATCTTGACCTGGCGGCGATCCACCTCGGGCAAGTCGAGGAAGAAGGCGTAGTTCTCGCGCTCGGGCTCGCGCAGCGGCATCTGGGGCGCCATGAGCAAGGCGCGCTTGCTGGGATCCTTCTTGTCCTTGCCGGGACAAACCTCGAAGCAAAGGGTGCAGCCGGTACAGTCCTCGGGCGCGACCTGGATCATGTAGGCCTGACCGTCGAACTCCTTGCCTTTGTACTTCATCGACTTGAAGGTCGCGGGCTTCTTGTCGAGCAACTTGGGGTTGCACACCTTGGCGCGAATGGCGGCGTGCGGACACACCAGCGTGCACTTGTTGCACTGGATGCACAGATCCGGGTACCACACCGGAATCTCGAGCGCGATGTTGCGCTTCTCCCATTGCGCGGTGGCGGTGGGGAACGTGCCATCCACCGGGAAAGGCGCTGACCGGCAGCCTGTCGCCGCGGCCAGCGATGATCTCCGCGGTCACCTTGTGCACGAAATCGGGCGCTTCCTTGGCCACGATGGGCGGCATCTTGAGCTTGCTCGACACCACGGCCGGGACCTTGACCTCCCTCAGGTTGGCCACGGTCTGGTCGACGGCGCGGTAGTTCTTCTGCACGACCTCCATGCCCTTGCGCTCGTAGGTCTTCTTGATGGCCTTCTTGATCTTGTCGATGGCCACGTCGGCGGGGAAGCACGCCGGAGATGTTGAAGAAGCAGGTCTGCATGATGGTGTTGATACGCGCCCCCATGCCGGTTTCCTTCGCCACCTTGTAGGCATCGATGACGTAGAAGCGCAGCTTCTTGTCGATGATCTGCTTCTGCACCTCCTGCGGCAGATGATCCCAGACCTCGTTCGGGCCGTACACGCTGTTGAGCAGGAACACGCCGCCCGGCTGCAAGTACTGCAGCATGTCGTAGCGCTCGAGGAACGACCACTGGTGGCAAGCCAGGAACTGCGCCTGCGTGATGAGGTAGCTGGAACGGATCACCTCGGGCCCGAAGCGCAGGTGCGATACGGTGACCGCGCCGGCCTTCTTCGAGTCGTAGACGAAGTAGCCCTGGGCGTAGAATTGCGGATCCTCGCCGATGATCTTGATCGAGTTCTTGTTGGCGCCGACGGTGCCGTCCGAGTCCAAGTCCGTAGAACAGGCAACGCTTCACGCTGTCGGGCTCGGTCGGAGAAGCCGTGATCCACCTCGAGCGAGGTGTGGGTCACGTCGTCGTCGATGCCGACGGTGAAGTGGTTCTTGGGCGCCGGCTTCTTGAGCTCGTCGAACACCGCCTTGACGTGGGCCGGGGTGAATTCCTTGGACGACAGGCCGTAGCGACCGCCGATGATCTTGGGCATGGCGAAGGGCAGCTTGCCCGCGGCCGCGGTTTCGGCGATAGCGGTCACGATGTCCTGATACAGCGGCTCGCCGGCGGCGCCGGGCTCCTTCGTGCGATCGAGAACCGCGATGCCCTTGACCGACTTGGGCAAGGCCGCGATGAGGCGCTGCACCGAGAAGGGACGGAACACGCGCACCTTGACCACGCCGACCTTCTCGCCCTTCTTGCCGAGGTAATCCACGGTCTCGTGCGCCACCTCGGCGCCGCTGCCCATCAAGATGATCACGCGGTCGGCGTCGGCCGGACCGACGTAGTCGAACAGGTGGTAGGCGCGCCCGACGACCTTGGCGAACTTGTCCATCTGGGCCTGGATGATGGCCGGCGCCGCGTCGTAGAACTTGTTGACGGTTTCGCGCACCTGGAAAAACACGTCCGGGTTCTGGGACGTGCCGCGCAAGACCGGGTGGTCGGGCGACATGGCCCGGGTGCGGTGGGCAGCCACCAGTTCGTCGGTGCATGAGAGCGCGGATGTCGTCGTCGCTGAGCTGCTCGATCTTCTGCACTTCGTGCGAGGTGCGGAAACCGTCGAAGAAGTGCACGAAGGGCAGGCGCGCCGACAGCGCCGAGGCCTGGGCGATGAGCGCCATGTCCATCGCCTCCTGCACCGAGCCCGAAGCCGATGAGGCCGAAGCCGGTCGAGCGCACGGCCATGACGTCACTGTGATCGCCGAAGATGGAGAGCGCGTGTGTGGCGACCGTACGAGCGGAAACGTGAAACACCGTCGCGGTCAGCTCGCCCGCCACCTTGAACATGGTCGGGATCATGAGCAGCAGGCCCTGCGAGGCGGTGAAGGTCGTGGTCAGCGACCCGGATTGCAGGGCGCCGTGCGTGGCCGCGGACGCACCACCTTCACTCTGCATTTCGACGACCGCCGGGACCATGCCCCAGATGTTGGTCCGGCCTTGCGCCGACCACTCATCGGCCCATTCGCCCATATTGGACGACGGGGTGATCGGGTAGATGGCGCAGACCTCGTTCGTCTTGTGCGCGATGTAGGCAACGGCTTCATTGCCGTCGATGGTGACCGTCTTGCGAGCCATTTCTTGGGTCCTTCCGTGAAGTGCTTGGGGGAAAGAAGCGCCCTGTTCTTACGTCCCCTGCTCGTGGGGCGCAACACAATTTTCGCCCCGTGAGAGCGCTCATTTCTCCGCCCGGATCACGCGGGAATCACTAGAGGTTCGGCACCGGGAAGGGATAGTCCGGCCGCGCGAAATAGTAGCCTTGCATCCAATCCGCGCCCAGGTCGATGAGAATGTCGAGCTCGGTCTGGGTTTCCACGCCTTCGGCCACGAGCGGCGTACCGAGCTCGCGGCACAGCGAGGCCAGCGCGTGGACCATGCGACGTTTGGTCGGCGCGTTTTCGATGCCGCGGATGAGGGACATGTCCAGCTTGACCACATCCGGTTCCAGCGCCGCGAGACTGTTCAATCCGGAGTAGCCTTCCCCCAGATCGTCGACGGCGATCTTGTACCCGAGCTTGCGCAAGCGTTCGATGCGGTCGTGCGTGTCGGGGACCTTCTCGATGGCCATGCGCTCGGTGATCTCGAAATGAATGCGCGGGGCAAAAGCCCGCAGCGGATTGTCCTCGGCATAGAGCTCTTCATCGAGAAGGTCGAGGACGTGCAGGTTGATGAACACGCCCGGAAGCTCGGGGTGTCGCGCCAGGTCCTTGGCGATGAGTCCGCGCGTCTTGTGGCCAAGTGTGTGCACTTCCCCCAGCGCCTCCGCCGCCTTGAGGATATCCATGGGCGAGTGCAAGGTCTGGTCGGTGGTGCGCATGAGCGCCTCGTAGGCGACGACCGTACGCAGCGACCATGAAACGATGGGCTGGTAGGCCATCCACAGGGCGTCGAGGGCGCGGCCAAACTGCTCGCGCAGAAGCTCGGTCTGGCGCACCTGGCGTTCGCTGACGGCGAGGATCTGGCGCTCCTGTCGCGCCAGTTGATGCGCGCGGATCGTCCGATCCAGGGCTTCCTTGAGCTGCGTCAGGGAGATGGGCTTGATGAGGTAGCTCTGCGCCCCCCATTCCACGGCCAGTCGAGCGGTTTCGAGCTCCGGTCCGCCGGTCATCAGAATGACCGGGACGTCCTTGTCGCGGCTGCGCACGACGCGCAGGACGTCGAGCCCGCTTGCCCCAGGCAGGTTGATGTCGGTGAGAATCACGTCGAAGGCGCGCTCGCTCGCCATCTGCAGCGCGGCCTCGCTCGAGGTGGCCTGCTCCACGTCGTAGTCCCAGACCTGCAGCATGCGAACGCACGCACGCATGTACGCCTCGTCATCATCCACGACCAGGATCGCAGGGCGGCTCCCCGTGCGTGCGGGGCTCACTTCCTGGACCTCGCCATGTACGACGCATGTCACGTTGATCGCTGACCTCCAAGCAGATGGATCCGGTCAGAAGATGCATCGGCGGGAAGGTGAAGAAGTTGAGCCCTGGATCGGATGTCGGTCCGCCCAGCGTTGCGTTTGCCCAACGCGCGGAGGCTCGGTGTACCATGCGCGGATGTTCGGTCTTCGGCCATTGCTGCTCATCGCGCTAGGTGGGTTCGGCGCCGCGTTCACCGCCCTGTGGGCCCGTGATGTCGCGAAGAGGCGCCGGCAGCCGGCCGAGGACGATGGAACGGGAACGGACCGCAGCGATGACGAGGATCCCGTGTCCACCGGCCCCGGCCCACCGTCGCTGTCCCAGACCGTCCTCGGATTTGTCGCCAACTTCTTCGACACGCTGGGGATCGGGTCCTACGCGACCACGACCTCGGTCTTCAAACTGTTCCGCATGGTTCCCGACCGCCGCATCCCGGGCACCTTGCTGGTGGGGCACATGTGGCCGACCGTCGCGCAGGCGGTGATCTACATAACCATCATCCAGGTGGAGATGACCTCCCTCGTCCTGCTCATCGCGGCCTCGATCCTCGGATCGTGGCTGGGCGCGGGCGTGGTTTCCGCCTGGCCCAGGCGCAAGATCCAGATCGGCATGGGCCTCGCCCTTTTGGGCGCCTCGGGGCTGATGCTGGCCAAGGCCCTGCACTGGTTGCCGAGCGGTGGGGAAACCCTGGGCCTGCACGGCTGGCGCATGGCCGCCGGGCTCATCGGCAATTTCACCTTCGGCGCGCTCATGAACCTGGGCATCGGCGCCTATGCGCCGAGCCTCATCCTGTTCGGATTCCTGGGCATGAATCTCAAGGCCATCTTTCCCGTCATGATGGGATCCTGCGCGTTCATCATGCCTACCAGCGGGATCCGTTTCATCGGCCGCGGTAGCTACGCCGCGCGCGCGGCCCTGGGTCTGGCCCTGGGTGGCGTGCCCGGCGTCCTGCTGGCGGCCTACGTGGTCCGCCATCTCCCCATCGGGTACTTGCTGTGGCTGGTGATCGGGGTGGCAACCTATAGTGCGTTGGCCATGCTTCACTCCGCACGGAAGCCGCATGGGTAACCCGCTCTTTTCCACGAAGTCCGTCGATAAGCTGCGCTCCGACGCCGAATATGGCTATGGGTTCAAGCGCAGCCTGACCGCCTTCGATCTCATTCTGCTCGGCATCGGCGGCATCATCGGCACCGGCATCTTCGTCCTGACCGGGCGGGCCGCCGCCGCCAACGCCGGGCCGGCCGTCGCGCTCTCCTTCAGCGTCGCGGCCGTGGCCTCCGCTTTCGCGGGTCTGTGCTACGCCGAGATGGCCTCGATGATCCCCATCGCGGGCAGCGCGTACACCTACGCGTATGCGACCATGGGGGAGCTCGTCGCGTGGATCATCGGCTGGGATTTGATTCTGGAGTACCTGGTCGGCGCCGCCACCGTCAGCGTGGGCTGGTCGGGCTACGTGTGCGCGTTCGTGAAGAACTTGACCGGACGCGACCTGTGGCCCGCCTGGACGCACGCGCCCGTGGTCTGGAACGAGGCCACGCACCACCTCCAGGCGACGGGAGCCATCATCAACCTGCCCGCGGTGTTCATCGTGCTGGCGGTAACCGCCATCCTGGTGGTGGGCATCAAGGAGTCGGCGCGCTTCAACGGCGTCATCGTGCTGGTCAAGGTCGCGGTCGTGCTGATGTTCATCGGCGCGGCCGCGCCCTACGTCCGCCACGAAAACTGGGTTCCCTTCATCCCGCCCAACCAAGGGAGCTTCGGTCGCTTCGGAATCTCGGGCATCCTGCAAGGCGCGACCATGGTGTTCTTCGCGTACATCGGGTTCGACGCGGTCTCGACCGCGGCCCAGGAAACCAAGAACCCGCAGCGCGATATGCCGATCGGCATCTTGGGATCGCTCGCCATCTGCACCGTTCTCTACATCGCCGTCGCACTCGTCCTGACCGGCGTGGTCCACTACACCAAGCTGTCGGTGCCCTACCCCATCGCTCTCGGCATCAAGGTGACCGGATCGCACCTGCTCGAATCCGCGGTCGAGGTCGGCGCCATTGCCGGGCTCTCGTCCGTCATGCTGGTGTTACTGCTCGGCCAGCCACGCATCTTCTTCTCCATGGCACGCGATGGACTTCTGCCGCCGGTGGCGGCCAAGGTTCACCCGCGTTTCGGCACGCCCCACATCACCACCATGGTCACCGGTAGCGTGTGCGCCCTGGCCGGCGGGGTACTGCCCATCGACATCCTGGGCGAGTTGACCAGTATCGGCACCCTCTTCGCCTTCGTCCTGGTCAGCCTGGGCGTCATGATCCTCCGCCTCAAGCGCCCGGACATTCCGCGCTCGTTCAAGGTTCCAGGCGGCACCTACGTGGTTCCCATCTGCGGCGCACTGACCTCAGGCCTGCTCATGTACACCGCCACCACCCACACCATCATCCGTCTCTTCGCGTGGATGGCCATCGGCCTCATCATCTACTTTACCTACGGCGTGAAGCATTCGGTCCTGCGCACCGGCCGCGAGCCGCCCGTCCCGCTCGCCGATCCCCATACCGAGACGCCGCCCCCCAGGTTGCTGGACTAGCGGCTAATGCCGCCGCCGTTTCTTGGGCGCGCGGACCGGTGCCCCGAGCGCGGCGAGGGCCGCGTCGATGTCCTTCCTGATGCAGGAATTGCCACCCCTTCCGATGAGGCCGCCAAGCAGGCTGCGCCGCTCGGAGCGCGCCCGCTGCAGCGGCTCGATGGCGTGGGCATCCCCGGTCTCGCCCAGCTTCTGCACGGCCGCGCGCTTTTCCTCGCAGGTGTGCCCTTGGGAAAGATCGAGGGCATAGCTGTTCACCAGGTCGACCTTCTTCAGGCATCCGAGCGTCTCGCAGGCATCGCGCGCGGCCTGACGGAACTCCGCGCGTCGATCGCCCGACGCCATGTCGGCCAAGAGGTCGCCGGCGGGCTTTCCGATCTGTTTGATCAGCATGTCGAGGGCGACCAGGCCCAGGTTCTTGTCGGCTAGCTGGGACCGGACGTTCACGAACAAGGCCGCATCGCCGCGCAGGCCGGGATCGAGGCGAAGCGCTTCCTCGTAGGCCTCCAATCCGGCGCGCGGGTTCTTGTCCGCGAATTCGAGGTTGCCGAGCAGGTAGCGTACGCGTCCATCCTTGGGATGGGCCGAGATCTGCTGCATGATGAGCACGCGCGCCTCGGTGAGAAGGCCCTTGGCCATGTTCTCCTCGATGTGCTTGATGGGCGACTTGAGCTCGGGCGCGATGGGTCTCGGCCGGGGTGGCGCAAGGTTGGGCGAGGCGCCCTTCTGACCACCGCTGCGCGCGAGAAACAGCCCGAGCAGAAGCAGGAAGGCAACGCCCGGGACGGCAAACCGCCGCAGCGCCGCGGGCAGGTGCCGGAGCACGGGATGCGCGAGATCGTCGATCTTGCCTTTGACCACCGACAGGCCGCTGTACGCCCGGCGCGCCGCCCCGATCACCACGGGGCGCTTCCGCCAGAGCTTCGCGCCGAGGGAGAACCCCATGCGCACCGACGAAGCGGCGAAGCGTGCGCCCAGCTCCGCGACATCCGTGGACGAGCGATCGAGGGCCTCGCGAAACTCCGCGGCGCTTGCGTAGCGCTTGTCGCGCTCCTTCTCCAATACGCGCATGACCACGGCTTCCAGGTCGGGCTCGATGTGCGCCTCGGGCGCCACCTCGGCGAAACGAGGAGGAGGCGACGTGATCTGCATGCCGAGCAACTTGACCAGATCCTCGTTCTCGAACGGTTTTCGGCCAGCCAACATCTCGAAAAGGATGATGCCGCAGGAATAGAGGTCGGCCCGGCTGTCCGCCTCCTGCCCGGCGGCCTGCTCGGGCGACATGTAGGCGGGGGTTCCGAAGATCATCATCCCGCGCGTGAGAGGCTCGTCGCTGCCCTGGGCCTGCGTCATCTTCGCGATGCCGAAATCGAGGATCTTCACCGTCTCGGGATTGCGCGGGTCGGGATCCTTCACCAGCATGACGTTGGCCGGTTTGAGATCGCGGTGAATCACCCCTTCGGCGTGCGCGTGTTCGAGGGCGCGCAGGATCTGGTCGGCGATGTGACAGGCGCGGCCGGGCTCCAGGCGCCCTTCGCGCGCGAGCACCTCCGCCAGCGGCTCGCCCGCCACGAATTCCATGACCAGGAACAGCTCGCCCCCCGCGCCGTGACCGAAATCGGTGACCGAGATGATGTTGGGGTGGCTGAGTCGGCTCGCCGACTGCGCCTCGCGTTCGAACCGCCGAGCGGCATCCGGAACGTTGCTGAACTCGGCGCGCAGCAGCTTGAGCGCCAGCACTTTCTTCATCAAGGTGTGCTCGACGCGGAAGACCGTCCCCATCCCGCCTTCACCGATGCGGCCAAGGACACGATAGCGCTCGCCAATGATGGTGTCGACGAGGGGATCCCGTGCGAGCTTCACCAATTGGGTGGGTGCGATTTCCGAATCGGACATGCCTACGACTCGTCAGAGTACCACCGCGGGCGCGGCATGCGAGAGGTTCGCCACACTACCGTCTTGCACCCGATTTCCTCCCCACGGCGCCACGGTCTCGGCTATTTCCGCGTCTCGGGGACTGCCCTTTTGTCCTCGGCCGAAGGCTTGTAGCCGAGGAGTCCGGGCGCTTCCTCGGTACGGTAGAGCCGCACGTTGACCTTGTCGTTGCGATCGGCGTAGAGCCGCGTGTGGTAGGGCATGAAGCCTTCGGCCCTGATCTCCAGATCGAGCGGGCCGCTTCCGCGCGGGCGGGCGATTTCGGTTTCCATGCTCCCGGGCGACAGGCGCGCGATCTGTTTCGCGCCCCACATGACCAGGGCCTTCACCTGGGGGGTCACGCTGAGCTTGAGCGTCACGGTTTCGGAATAGGGATTGGCCTCGCGCTCCTCGGTCTTGAGGTTGTCGTCTTCGAGGCCAGTCGATGCCTTGCCGGCCGCGGGCGACGTCGGAGCGGGGACCGCCGCGGGCGCACTGGACCTGGCCGGCCTCGTGCTGGGCGCTCTCTCGACGGTAGCGTGCGTAGGCGATGGGCCGGGCTGGCTCGGGCGCGAGCAGCCACACAGCAAGACGAAAGCGGATACAAAGGCTCGTCGGATCTATGGCGCGCCCCCAGCCTTGCTGTCGGGGCCGCCGGAGGCGGCCGGGGGCCTGGCGTCGCCGTACTTGACACCGGGCTTCTGCACGTAGTCGGTGATGGGCTGCTTCAGCTTGCCCTTGATGTTTCCCTTGAGGGTCCGCACCGGCATGGGGGGATCGAGCTCGAAGTAGAACCCGCGCGTAGGCAAACGCATGTCGTAGACCTCGCCCTCCCAGTAGAACGTGCGTCGGAACCCGAGCGCCATCGGCCCCAGCACCTTGACGTGCCGATGCCCGAGCACGAACGAAAACAACCGCACCGCCAGGTTGTTGTACAGCCGGTGACAACCGTGCGAGTAGCGGCCGCGCAAGGAAAGGTAGTCGAACGAGCCGTGGGTGCGGATGCCGTTGTCGAAGTAGGCCAGGGTGGACCCGTGCCGGCGCAACTGCTCGTGGATCCCGGCCACGAGCCCGTAGGCCGACAGGTAGCCGGGACCGGTCTCGTCGTAGTTCACGACGTGCGGATAGCCGCCCGCCACCCATTTGGTCTTGACCATGGACGAAAGGGGCGCGGAGGTTGGCGGCAGCCATACCGGCGCGGCCACGATGTGGCGCCACACGCGCGCGCCTACGTCGGATTCCTTGTAGCGATAGTACTCCTCGCCGTCCGAGGCGACTTCCGTGCGCCAGCCGCCGATGGTGGTGCGCCAGCATACGAGCGGCACCTTCTCCCCCCGCCACCTGACGAACAGCGTGAACGAGGGAAAGCGGTCGCGGCCCTGCCCCACCCGCTCGCCCTTGGCATTGAAGGGGAAGTCGTACCACACGTCGCCGCGGTCGATCTCGGCCACCAAATCCATGGACGGGCCGTAGTACTCCGGCAGGGCGGGGAAACGCACCGCCGCCCGCAGGGAGCGGAAGTCACTCTCGGGATGGCGGCGAAAGAACGCCAACGCGTCCTGCGCCGTGCCCAACCCGAGGCGCGCCATGAGCGCATCGCTCGCTTGCCCGACCAGATCCGGGACCGGCACGTCCTTGCCCTCCGCGCTCTTGTAGGTGGGCTGTTTGCGCGGCCGGTTGTGCCTCGGCCTGGGCATGGCCTCGATGGCGCTGCCGTCCTCGATGATCCTGCCCGCGTGTGCGGCCCGCTCGGCGAGCACGCGGCGCAAGGCCAGAAAATCGTTTTGCAGCAAGGGACGCGCCATCGCCTCCAGGGTTGCGCGGGTTAGATCGGCCTGGGCAAACACCGCGTTCTTCTGCTGGAAATCCAGGGCCGCCCCACGCATGGCTCCGTCGTAGAAGCCTTGTTTGTGCTTGCTCGCATCGAGTAGCCCTTCGCACATCAGGCGCTTCTCCACCTCGGCGAAGGCCGCGTGCTCGGCCTCCGTGCGCAAGTGGGCCTTCACTTCGCGGGCGTAGCGGGGATCCTTGACTGCCAACTCCTCCAGCGTTGCGACACCGACCTTCTTGCGTGCGGATTCCAGGCGCAGAGAGCGAAAGCGGTGATTGGCGGCCTCCTTCTTCTCGGTCGACTTGCCCCAGGTCTGGATGCCGTCCACGGCCAGCAGCTTGGCCGTGTCTACCGTGCCTTCGCAGGTGCGTGCCGCGTCTTCCAGAAAATGCTTGCGCAACACCGACAGCGACGGTGGAATGCCGTAGAGTTCGAGGTAGTTGCGCGCGCCGGGCGGCAGCGGCTCGCCGTCCCCGTCGCTGCGGTCGTTGGCCAGCCCCACGAACACGGCCCGATAGCGGTTGGGCAAGGGCGCGCCGTCGCTGGCCTTCCCGTCCTGGAAGATGTAAGGGGCGAAGTCATCGGACAGGTCCACGATGGTGAGGCCGCGGCCGCGCGCCACATCCGCGTCGACCACGCGTTCCTTTCCTCCCACCACCTGGATCGCCCTGCGCGCGGGGGGAAGCCCGGCGGGCGCCTCGGGCAAGGCATCGCTGTCCGGCTTGGGCGGTGAAGGTGCGCGTCTCTCGGTCGCGACCGGCCCGGAAGGCGCAACCGGGATCGGCCGGGAAGACGTCGCGTCTCTCTGGCCGATCGTGGCCTCGCCATGGCAGGAGAGCCCGCACCCCACTGCGGCGAAGAAGAAGAAGAAGCGCGGCAAGAAATTCCGGTCCACGGCGTCGGCTCGTGGATCTACCAGCGCCGGCCGTCCCATGGCGAGATTTGTCTGGATGGAATATCATGCTGGCCATGAAACGCGTCATCATCGTGCTTGCGCTTGTCGTCGCCGGCTTGGCCACCCGTCCAGGCGTGGCCCGAGCCACCGAGGTCGGAACCTCTCGTACCTTCGGCCTCGGGGTTCAGCTTCTCGACCCCACCGCCATCATCGGCAAGTACTTTCTGGATCGAGACGATGCCCTGGATTTCGGCTTCGGGTTCTGGGGCTACGGCAGGTGCTACGACAGCAACGGCAATCCCTACGCCTGCAACAACGGCAATCAATTCTACAGCATTCACTTCGACTACCTATACGAGGAGCCGATCGTCCAATCGACCGTCAGACTCGACTGGCATGTGGGCGCCGGGGGCCGCATGGTGTTTTGGGACTACTACAACAACGATGGCCGGCATGATGTGGCCATCCTGGCCCGGGTTCCCATCGGACTCGACCTGGCCTTCCGACGACCAAGCTGGCTCGAGGTCTACTTGGAAGTCGCCCCGGCCTTGTGGATCTACCCACCTCTCACCTTCGACATCGATGTCGGGCTGGGCGCTCGCGCCTACTTCTGACGCGTATCCGTCCCCCCGCTCGACCACGTTGGCGCTATCGAGGTTCGGATTCCGGATTCGGATCCTCGAACGAGGGATCGCCGAGGGGGATATTGCCCGAGACGGGGGCCTCCGCACTTCCTTCCACAACCCCCGATTCAGGGCTTGAGGGATCCTCCGGCGCGGTGGCGACCGGCACCTCGGCCGCCACGGTGCCCGAAGCAATGGAAGACGCGGGCTGGGGCGCGCCGGCGGCGCGGGCCTTCCATCGGGTAATCGCGAAATCGAAATCGGCGTACGAAATCATGTCCCCATCAGGGTAGCGGGTTTGCCTCTTCCTGGAAACCCCTAATGAAGGGCCTAATGAAGGGGCTCCCTTGGCTAGTGAATGAGCTTGCGGTATTTGATTCGGTGGGGTTGGGCGGCCTCTGCGCCCAGGCGGCGCCTGCGGTCGGCCTCGTAGTCCTGATAGTTGCCCTCGAACCAGACCACCTGGCTGTCACCCTCGAAGGCAAGCATATGGGTGGCGATGCGATCGAGAAACCAACGGTCGTGGCTGATCACGACCGCGCAACCAGGAAACGACAGCAGGGAGTCTTCCAAGGCGCGCAGGGTGTCCACGTCGAGATCGTTGGTCGGCTCGTCGAGCAGCAGCACGTTGCCGGCGCTACGCAAGAGTTTGGCCAGGTGCACGCGATTGCGCTCGCCGCCCGACAGATCCTTGAGGCGCTTCTGCTGGTCGGGACCCCTGAACCCGAACCCGGAAACGTACGCGCGCACGTTGATGGTGCGCTTGCCGATCTCGAAGAACTCGGCGCCCTTGCGCGATTTCCTGGAACACGCTGTTTTCGCCCTTCAAGTCGTCGCGCGACTGATCCACATAGGCCAGCTTGACCGTCTCGCCAATTCGCAACGCGCCGCCGTCGGGCTTCTCCTCGCCGACGATCATGCGAAACAGGGTCGTCTTGCCCGCACCGTTGGCGCCGATGACGCCCACGATGCCGCCGCGGGGCAGATTGAAGGTCGAGGTCCTCGATGAGCGCGCGGTCGCCGTAGCCCTTACACAGGTTCTCGGCCTTGACCACCAGGTCGCCCAGGCGCGGACCTGGCGGGATGCTGATCTCGACCGTCTCCTCGCGCTTCTGCGACTCCTCCGCGAGCAGTTCCTCGTAGGCGGCCAGCCGCGCCTTGGACTTGGCCTGACGGGCGCGCGGCGAAGCGCGCACCCATTCCAGCTCGCGGGCCAGGGTGCGCTGGCGCGCGGACTCGGCCTTTTCTTCCGACTCCAGCCGCTTGCGTTTCTGTTCCAGCCACGAGGAATAGTTGCCCTGCCAGGGGATGCCTTCGCCCCGGTCGAGCTCGAGGATCCAGCCCGCGACATTGTCGAGGAAGTAGCGGTCGTGGGTGATGGCCACGATGGTGCCGGGGTATTCCTGCAAGTGATGCTCGAGCCATGCCACGCTCTCGGCGTCGAGGTGGTTGGTGGGCTCGTCGAGCAGGAGCAGGTCGGGGCGCTCGAGCAGGACCTTGCACAAGGCCACGCGCCGGCGTTCGCCACCCGACAGCTTGGACACGTCCGCGTCGCCCGGCGGCAGGCGCAAGGCATCCATGGCGATTTCCAGGGTGCGGTCGAGGTCCCAGCCCTTGGCTGCCTCGATGGCGTCCTGGAGCTTGGCTTGCTCTTCCAAGAGCTTGTCCATTTCCTCGGGCGTGATGTCCTCGCCGAGGCGCAGGTTCACCTCGTCGAAGCGCGACAGCAGCTTCTTGGTTCCGGCCACCGCCTCTTCCACGTTGCCGAGCACGTCCTTGCTGGCATCGAGCTGCGGCTCTTGCGGCAGGTAGCCGACGCGTGATGCCGTCGGCCGGCCTGGCCTCGCCGAAGAAGTCCTTGTCCACGCCGGCCATGATGCGCAGAAGCGTCGACTTGCCGGCGCCGTTGCCGCCGATGACGCCGATCTTGGCGCCCGGGAAAGAACGACAGGTAGATGCCCTTGAGCACCTCCTTGTTCGGAGGGTGAACGCGGCGGAGATCCTGCATCGTGAAGATGTACTGATGGGCCATGGGCCGCGCAGTTTACCCGATGATTCGGCTTCGGCATTTCCTCGTGTGCTATTTTGCCCGCCGTGGATAAACCGGTGGTCATCGTCAACCCCCGCTCGGGTGGTGGTCTCAGCGAGAAGCGCTGGGCCGGGTTGGTCGGCGCGCTCTCGGACGGACTGGGTATCTTCGACACCCGCTTCACCGAGGCACCCGGGCACGCGCGCACCCTCGCGCACGAGGAGGCCAAGAAGGGCCGCAAGTTGGTCGTCGCCCTGGGGGGCGACGGGACCATGTCCGAGGTGGCCGACGGCCTGGTCGCCGCCGGGGGCGACACCGAGATGGGCGTCATCCCGCGTGGTACCGGCGGGGATTTTCGCCGCAGCCTGGGGATCGCCAACGAGCTTTTCGCCGCGGCGAAACACGTGCGCGACAGCAAGGCGCGCAAAGTAGACGTGGGCCGGGTCTCCTTCGTGACTCATGATGGAGCAAAGGCCTCTCGCCATTTCCTGAACGTGACGTCGGTGGGCTTCTCCAGCGTGGTCGCCCGGCGGGCCAACCAAGGCTCCAAACGGCTTGGCGGCCGCATCTCGTTCTTCTCCGCCGTGGTGCGCTCGCTTCTCTCCTACGACAACGCGGAGGTGACGGTGTCGGTCGATGACGGAGAGCCACGCCGCATGGTCTTGCTCCTCGCGGCCGTGGGCAACGGCCGGTTTTTCGGAGGTGGTATGAAGATCTGTCCGGAAGCTGTCCTGGACGACGGCTACTTCGATTTCGTGACCGTCGGGGACCTCGGCCGCATCGAGGTACTGGCCAAGATCCACCGCATTTACTCCGGCAACCACCTCTCCATGAGAGAGGTATGCTCGGTGCGTTGCCGTCGTCTTCATCTCGCCCCGGCCCACCCCATGGGGGAAATTCCCGTGGAAATCGATGGGGAAACGCCAGGCAGATTGCCCGCCAGGTTCGAGATCCTGGAAGGCGCACTGCGCCTTAGGGCCTGATGATGCTGCCGCGCGGCGCTACCCTCGGAGATCCTTGAAGCTCGTACGAGCTTGGTGCTACGGTGGCTCGGCCGTCCGGCTGGGCGGCACTTTGTTTATATGCAAATCCACCTCGCCAAGTCCGACATTACAGAGATGGCCGTCGATGCCGTGGTCAGCCCCGCGAATTCGCTTGGCATCATGGGGGGGGTGTGGCCGCGGCCCTATCGCGCAAGGGCGGTCCGACCATCCAGCGCGAGGCCATGTCTCTGGCGCCCATCGCCGTCGGCGCCGCCGTGGTGACCAACGCGGGCTCGCTATGGGCGAAGAACATCATTCACGCCCCGACCATGGAAGAACCGGGCCTCAAGGTCGCCGTCGAAAGCGTTCGTCGCGCCACACGCGCCGCACTCCTCGCCGCCAGTCAGCATGGTTTCGAGGTCATCGCCATCCCCGGCCTTGGCACGGGCCTGGGCGGTGCCGATCCCGCCGATGCGGCCCGCGCCATGGTCAACGAGCTACGGGCCCACAAGCAGCCGCACCCGTCCACCGTGTGGCTGGTCGACCTGAACGACCAAATCCTCGCCCACCTGGAAGAGGCGCTGCAGACGACCACGCCGTAGTTTCGAGTCGCGAAAGAGAACCAGCCCTGAAGGAGGTTTGTGTGAAGATCCTTGTACCTTGTAAACGCGTTCCCAACCCCGAGCTCAAGCTCAGGATCGCCGGTGGCGTCGTCGAGCTCGGAGACACCACCTGGCAGGTGAATCCTTTCGATGAATACGCGGTGGAGACCGCGCTGCGCTTGACCGAGAAGAGCAAGGGCGGCGAGCGCTCGGGCGAGGTGGTCGTGGTCAGCATCGGTCCCAAGGACACGTCGACCCAGCTGCGGCAACTGCTGGCCATGGGCGCGGATCGCGCCATCCTCGTCGGCGGCGATGACGCGGCAACCTCGACGCGGATCGTGGTGGCGCGGACCTTGAAGGCGGTCGTGGATAGCCGAAAAGCCCGACCTCGTGATCATGGGCAAGCAGGCGGTCGACGGCGACGCCAACCAAGTCGGCCAAATCCTAGCCGGCACCCTGGGCTGGCCGCAGGCGACCTTCCTGTCCGCCATCGCCCTGGCCGCCGATGGCAAGTCGGCCACGGTTTCGCGCGAGGTGGACAGCGGCGTGGAAGAGCGCCGCGTGCGCTTGCCCGCCGTCGCCACCGTCGATCTGCGCATCATCGGCAAGAAGTCGGTGCGCAACCAGGCCCTGTCGGGCCCCGAGACCGAATGGGAAGACACCCAGCGCCTGGCCTCGCTCAAGGGCATCATGGCCGCGAAGAAGAAGGAACTGAAGGAGATCGTCGCCGAGTCACTCGGCGTCGCGGGCGGCATCCTGGTCAAGACTCTGCGCAACGAGAACCCGCCCGGGCGCAAGGCCGGCATCAAGCTCGCGTCGGTCGAGGAACTGGTGTCCAAGCTGCACACGGAAGCGAAGGTGATCTGATGCCCGCGACACTCGTTCTTCTCGAAACCACCTCGTCCACTCTGCGCTCGTCTTCGCTGCCCGCCTTGACCGCCGCGCGCACTCTTTCCGGTCATCACGGCGGCCCCGTGATCGGCGTCGTCATCGGCGGGAACGTCGCCGCGGCCGCCACCGACGCCGCCCGCTTCGTCGACGAGGTGCTGTGCTTCGACAACCCGACCCTGTCCGCCGCCTTGGCCGAGACCTGGGCGCCGCTGCTGGCAAGCGCGGTCAAGGAAATCGGCGCCACCGCCTTGGTTGCCTCGGCTACCTCGACCGGCAAGGATGTCTTGCCGCGCGCCGCGGCGCTACTCGGCGCGGGCATGGCCAGCGACATCGTCGCGGTACTCGGCGGAAAATCCTTCCGCCGGCCGACCTACGCCGGCAACGCCCTCACCGACGTCGAAGTCACGACGGCCATCGTCGTGTGCACCGCGCGCCAGACCGAGTTTCCGCCCGCGGCCCCCCTCGCGAGCCCGGGCACGGTGGAGAGCAAGGCGGTTGGCGCCATCGATTCCCTCGGCTCGGAATTCCTGGCCCTGCACGCCACCAAGAGCGCGCGCCCCGATCTCGCCGAGGCCAAGGTGGTCGTGTCGGGCGGTCGCGGCATGAAGGAAGCGGCCAACTTCAAGGTTCTTGAAGAGCTGACCGACTTGCTGGGTGGCGCGCTTGGCGCCAGCCGCGCGGCCTGCGACGCGGGTATGGTGCCGAACGACCTGCAAGTCGGACAGACCGGCAAGGTCGTGGCGCCCGAGCTCTACATCGCGGTCGCGCTCTCGGGCGCCATCCAGCACCTGGCCGGCATGAAAGGTTCGCAAGGTCATCGTGGCCATCAACAAGGACGCCGAAGCGCCCATCTTCCAGGTCGCGGACTACGGCCTGGTGGCCACCTGGGAATCCACGGTCCCGCAGCTCATCGCCGAGATCAAAAAGCTGAAGTCGGCGTAGCGAGAATCCCGGACCAAGCATAGCGACATCAATTGGGCCGGCACGGCGGTTCTTGCCGTTGTGTTGTATGATTGGCGGGATGAGCCGATTGATGGCGGCCGAGCAGGCCAAGAGCGTGGCCGAGTCCATTGACCGGCTGGAGCGCAATGTTGCGCGCGTCATTCGAGGTAAACCGGAGGCCATCCGGAACTGCGTGCTCGCCTTGCTGGCCCGCGGTCACTTGCTGGTCGAGGATGTGCCGGGCGTGGGCAAGACCACCCTCGCGCGGGCCCTGGCCGCCTCCATCGGCGGAACCTTCCACCGCATCCAGTTCACCAGCGACCTGCTTCCCTCGGACATCATCGGGGTTTCGGTGCTCGCAAGCGCCACCGGCAAGTTCGAATTCAAGCCCGGGCCGCTGTTCGCCAACGTCGTCCTCGCCGACGAAATCAATCGCACCACGCCGCGCACGCAGAGCGCCCTGCTGGAGGCGATGAACGACAACCAGGTCACCGTCGACGGCATTGGGTATCCACTCGAACAGCCGTTCCTGGTGGTGGCCACGCAGAATCCCGAGGAGCACTACGGCACCTATCCGCTGCCGGAGTCGCAGATGGATCGCTTCGCCTTGCGCATCAGGCTCGACTACCCGTCGGCCGATGTCGAGCAGTCGCTCCTGCTGGAGGCGCCTGCGCTCGCGGAGGAATCGCTGGCCAAGATCCGGACCGTGGTGTCCCTGGACGAGGTGGTCTCGCTGCAGTTGGCGGCGGCGGCGGTGCATCTTTCGCCCGAGTTGGCCAGGTACATCGTCGAGGTCGCGGTCGAGACCAGACATTCCCCCTTCCTCTCCCTCGGTATTTCGCCGCGCGGGGAGCTTGCCTGGCGCAACCTGGCCCGGGCCGCGGCCCTGGCCGCCGGCCGCAGCTACGTGCTACCCGACGACCTCAAGACCCTGGCGTTGCCGGCGCTGGCCCACCGCTTGGTCCTGGCCAATCAGCTCGATTCGACCGGCCGCGCGCGCGACGAAGCGGAACGCATCGTTACCGAGGTGCTCGGCCGCGTGCCGGTGCCGGGTTAGAGGAGTCGACGTGGCAGCCCTGCGCGCTCGCCTCCGGCGCTGGTTTCGCCCGCCGCGCAAATTCAGGCTCACCCGCGAGGGCAAGTGGTTCATCGGCGCCACCTTGGTGCTCGGCTTCGCCGCCGTCAACGGCGGCATCAACCTGTTGTTTCTCATGTTCGGCATGCTGCTGTGCCTGCTCGTGGCCAACGGCGTTCTGTCGGAGGCCTCCATGCGCCGCCTGGAGGCGAACCGGCAGCTGCCGAGCGTCATCCACGCCGGCAGCCCTTTCCTCATGGGCATCGCCGTGCGCAACCACAAGAGCAAGATCGCCACGTTCTCCCTCGAAGTCGAGGATCTGGCCGCCGACCGGACGCCCGTGGACCGCCGTTGCTTCTTCCTGAAGATCCCGGCCCTTCGCCGGCAGGAAACCTCCTACCGGCGAACCCTGCTACGTCGGGGCATCCACCGGCTCACCGGGCTGCGCCTGTCCACGCGTTTTCCCTTCGGGCTTCTGCGGCGATCGATCGACGTGGATGCGCCAGCCGACCTCCTCGTCTACCCAGCCCTGGTCCCGGTCTCGGACCTCGACCTGCGCGCCGGACTCGCGCAACTTGGGGAGAGGCAGACCACGGCCCGCGCGCGCAGTGGCGAGTTTCACGGTTTGCGCGAGCTGCGCCCGGGCGACGACCCGAACAGCATCCACTGGCGGACGTCCGCACACCGAGGCCGGCCCTTCGTGCGTGAGTTCGAGGAGGAGGCCGGGCGTACGATCATCGTGATCCTCGAAACCGCGCTGCGGCCCGACGCCAGCGAGGCTTTCGAGGCCGCCGTGTCCTACGCAGCGTCGCTGGCCCTGATCCTGGTCCGGCGTGGTCTGCGGGTTGGACTGCTGGCCGGATCGTGGACCATCGCCCCCGCGATGGGTGGCGCGCAGGGAGGTCACATCCTTCGCTGCCTGGCCCTCGTCGAGCCGACCACCGACGGCCAAAGCGCGGGGGAGCCTCCCGCGTGGGTCGGGCACGGGGCGATCACGCTGACCGTGGTTCCGGCGCCGGGTCGTCCTCGCCTCGAGGTGGGCGCCGGCATGGCGAAGCGGAGGACGGCGTGAGATTCCGCCTGGTGCACAAGCTCGCGACCTATCTGCTGGCCGCCACCGCGGTGTCCACGCTGGCCTCCTCGGGCGCCGTGCCTTTCTTGCCGCTGGTCCTCGTCGCTGTCTTTTCCGCCCTTTCCTGGTACGCCGACCCGGACACCCGTCTCGGCCACCTCGTGGCCCGCGCCACCATCGCACTCAACGTCGTCACCCTGATCTTTCTCGCGGGCGCCGTGTTCGAGGTCGCGCGCAGCTTTCCCGACGTCGATCTCCTGCCCTTCCTCGATTTCGTGCTCTTCCTGCTCGTCCTCAAACTGTGCCAACGCCGCGGCAACCGCGACTACCTGCAAATCTTCATCATGTCGTTCCTGGTGATGCTGGCCGCCGCGTGGTTTGCCGTCAGTGTGGTCTTCGTCGTGGGATTCGGCTGCTACGTCCTGCTGGCAACCTGGACCCTGGTGCTCTTCCATCTGCGCCGCGAGATCGAGGAGAACTATATCATCCGCCACGCCAGCGAATCGCGGGCCGAGCAGGTCACGGCCACCCGCGTGCTCAACTCACGCAGGGTCGTGGGCCCCACCTTCTTCGCCACCACCGGCGCGGTAGCCCTGCTCGTGCTTCTGGGGTCTTCGCTGGTCTTCGCCATGGTGCCACGCGTCGGCCTCGGCTTCATCCTGGGTGGCGTGCGGCGCCCGGTCGGCGTCGCCGGATTCACCGACGAGGTCAAGCTGGGCATGGACGGCACGATTTCCACCGACAACCAGACCGTCGTCCTGCGTGCGCAGGTGCCGTCCATCGCGGCGGTCGCGGACGACGATACCCGCGATCGCGATCGTCTCATCCCTCTATTGGCGCGGCACCGTCTACGACACCTATGGCAACGGCCAGTGGACGCGTTCGCGCGATGAGAAGACGCGCACCCAGTTCACGGTCTTCCAGTCGCCCATGGACCTCGGCCGGGGCTACCTGCTGGTCGACCCCTTCGAGATCGATCCACCGCGTGGACGAAGGGCCGCCATGCGCGGAGCCATCGAGCAAACCGTCGAGATCGTCGCCCTGTCCCATCCCGTGGCCTTCGCCCTCGACCGCCCGTTGATGTTCGAGATGCCCCCGCCTCCTGTCGGCTCGTTCACGACGGTCGACCTGGAAGCGCGTTGGTCCGACGAAGTGTCGCTACGCATGTTCCGCGTCAATCCGGCCAATCCCTATGGCCGCAGCCAGGCCATGACCGAGTTTCTGGGCGCGCGCTATCGCGTCTACTCGCGCACTACCAGGATCCCTAGCCTGGCCGAAGTGCAACTGGCGCAAGGAACGTTCGATGACTACCTGAAGGTTCCATCCTCGCTCACCAATCGCGTTTCGGTACTGGCCCGGCAAATCATGGCCGGACAAAACACACCCCCGGCCAAGGTGCAAGCGGTGGTGGCCTGGCTCAAGCGAACCCACGGCTACACCACGAACCTGAAACGGGACAAGCACATCGCGGATCCGCTCGAGGATTTCCTCTTGGCCGAGAAGGCTGGCCATTGCGAGTATTTCGCCTCGGCCGCGGCTATTCTCTTGCGCCTCGGCGGCGTTCCCACGCGTTACGTGAACGGCTTCCTGGGCGGCGAATGGAACGAGCTGCGCCAGGCGATCACGGTGAGGGAGGACCGCGCCCACGCATGGGTCGAGGCCTACCTGGGTCGCGAGGGCTGGGCGCGCGTCGATGCCACACCCTCGGTCCTCCGCAATTCTCGCATGGGTAGACTTCGGCAGCTCGTCGATGCGGCCGAGTTGTTCTGGGGCCGCTGGGTCATGGAGTACAATGCGAGTCAACAAATCCTGCTAGCCCAGCGGCTGGGGCGAAAGCTCGGATTTTCCGGCCACGCCTTCGTGGCCGGCCGTCATATCACCGGCCTCACCAGACGGCAGGCCCTCGCCTTCACAGGCATCTTCGTGCTCGCCGTCGTGCTCATCACTCAGCGCAAGCATTTCCTGCGCTGGCGCCGGCGGCAGAGCGCCCCGGACGGGCATGGGCGTGGCGAACGGCCTATCGCCCGCGTCTACCACGCGACGGTCAAGCGCCTGGCGGCCGCCGGCCTGCCACGCCGGACTTGGGAAACCCCACACGAGTACCTGGCGCGCCTGGAGGATTCCCCGCTCGAAGGTGGTGACGTCCTCGCGCGACTGACCGACCTCTACGCTTCGGCGTATTACGGCGAAGTGGAAATTCCGCACGAGGTCGTGGCGCGCATGCGCGGCGAGGCGGGCCAGATCTCCCTGTCCGAGTAGTCACGATCGGCTTGACAAGGGATGCTAAGATGCCGCCGTGATTTGCCAAGTTGGCGAGAGATGGAGCATCCCCATGCCAGCCGATCAGAATTTTCCACCATCGGACCGCCGCCGAGGCGATTTCCGCCATGATATCGCCCAGATGAGCCCTGGCAGCGACCGGCATCCGCATTGCATTGCCCTGCGCTGGCACATGCGTTCAGTAGCTCGGAATTCGAAACCCATCCTCGGCTGCGTCATCGCGGCGCTCGTGCTCCTCGCGTCGGGCCGCGCCCTGGGACAAGGCACTGGCGGCACCATCACCACCGGCACTGGCGGCGTCACGGGAAGCCTGGCCCTCTCGGACTTCACCGCGTACTTCGAGAAGTACAACGGCAGCCAGTGGATTCAGATGAACGCGACCAGCGAGCAGCAGTATTTCTTCAACCGGGCACGCTGCGAGTGCGATACCAATCCAGAAGCAGAAGTGAAGATCGTCATCGTGCCGGGCGCCAACACACCCACGAAGATCTCGACCTTGTTGCAGGCCAACCTGACCGCCACGGGCGGCGTCGGGAGGCTCTACGCGGGCAACAGCAGCATCAACTGTCTTACTCCCAGCTCGTATACCGGAGGACTTCAAGGTAGCTGCACGAATCTGAAGACGCCGACTCTGGACGGTTACACCGATGGCTTTCAAATGACCGTCTTCGAGACCTCGAACAGCTACACGAGCAACGAGATCCCGGTGGCGTGGCTCTTCAACGCCTTGGCCAGTCCGACCTGTGGCTACACCAGCACCTGCAACGCAACCGACTCGACCAGCATGTGCAGCACCGTTTCGACCACACTGCCGATCTTCTTCTGGGCTCAGACTGGCTCCAGCACAAATCCAGACTTCCAGGACTCTACCACTATCCTATCGGCCAACCTCGTCGGCCAGGCACCTTATGCTCCGGCATCGGTAGCAGCGGATCCAGGCAACAACGCGCTGAGCGTCAGTTGGACTTGGCCAACCGGGCAAAACCCGGCGACCGTTTCGAGCTTCTTGGGGGTCCAGGTTTTCTGCGCACTCGGCACCGATACCCAGGTCTTCGCGGACAAAAAATACACCCCCGCCTACATGACTTCCGCGATGCTATGCCCGGACACCGCGCCCACCACCTCCTCCTATGGCGCCTTTTCTCAGCTCGACAAGAAGTACCTTTGCTCCGGCCTCCTTCCGCCGACCGCATCGAGCTACCGTATCACCAATCTCAAGAATGGAAGCGAGTACACCGTTGGCGTCGCCTCCATCGACAAGTTCGGCAACATCAGCGCGATCGACCCGGCTGCCGTCGTCCGTGCGACGCCGATCCCCACCGTCGATTTCTACTCCGAGTATCGAAACCTCGGCGGGTCGGCCCAAGGCGGCTACTGCGCGCTGGCCGGCCGGCATTCCCCCGCCGGCGTGCTGACCATTCTTGGTCTTGCCTCACTTGGCCTGGTGCTGCGCCTGCGCCGCAGACGGAGGCGGCGTCCGCCCAACAAAGGCACCCTGGTCTTGCTGATCGCCGCGGGCACCCTGACCGCCAGCCAGGCCCGCGCCCAAACCATCTACCACGACGATTTCATCGTGCAGGACCAATCCGACGAGGCGTGGAACGGAACCCCGCGCGAGTTCGCTATCGAAGTGCGTTTCGGGCTGTACACGCCGAACGTCGATTCGGAGTTCGGCGGCGGGAACACGGCGCCGCAGCCGCAACTCTACACCTTCGGCAGCAAGCAGCGGCCCATGTGGCAGATCGAGTTCGACTGGGAATTCCTGCAGAAATTCGGCACGCTCGCCCTCGGCGGGGTGGTTGGCTACTACAAGGAAAATTCCCATGCCTGCAAGCTGTCCGGCCTGTCGGCCGATGGTCAGTGCGCCGATCCCTCGGGCGACAACACCGGCTTGCGCCTGATTCCGTTGGCGGCACTGCTGGTCTACCGGATGGATGAAGCGGCCAACTACTGGAAGATCCCCCTCGTGCCCTACGCAAAGTTCGGGCTCAACTACACCATCTGGACGGTCACCAACGGCGACGGCAACGTGGCAACGTATCCGAGTGGCGGTCGCGGGCAAGGCGGCACGATGGGCTGGCAAGCGGCGGCCGGGCTGTCCCTTCAACTCGATTTCTTGGATCCTGGCGCAGCGCGCGGGTTCGACGCGGACGCCGGCGTGAATCACACCTACGCCTTTTTCGAGCTCGACCACATCGATGGTTCCGGCCTCTACCGCAAGGACGTCCTGCGCGTCGGCGACAACACCTGGTTCGCCGGGTTGATGTTCGAGTTTTGAGATGGCGTCGGAGGACGCGCCCCCTCCCCTGCGCACGCTCAAGCTGGTCGTCGCGTATGACGGCACAGACTTCGCGGGCTGGCAGCGCCAGGACGGACAGCGCACGGTGCAGGGCTGCCTCGAAGAGGCCATGCGCGCCATGACCGGACAGGCCGTCCTCGTGCGCGGCGCCGGACGTACCGACGCTGGCGTGCACGCCGAAGGCCAGGTGGCCAGCGTCGAAGTCGCCTCGCGCATCCCAACGCTGGGCTTTTTGCGCGGGCTCAACACCCACCTGCCTTCCGCGATCGCGGTGCTCGAAGTCACCGACATACCGGCGGGCTTCAGCGCGCGCCACGATGCCCGGGGCAAGATCTACCGATACCTCGTGTGGAATCATCCCGTGCGCTCGCCGGCACACGCCAGGCGCTCGTGGCACGTGTACGACCCGCTCGACACGCACGCCATGCGCGAGGCTGCCGCGCGACTCCTGGGAGAGCACGACTTCCGCGGCTTCCGCTCCTCGGATTGCGATCGCACGAATACCATCCGGATCATCCGCCGCCTCGATGTCAGGCGGGATGGCGTTCTGGTCTCGTTCGAGGTCGAAGGCACGGCCTTCCTGCGCAACATGGTTCGCATCCTGGCCGGCACCTTGGTCGCCGTCGGCAAGGGCAAGATGACCGTCGACCATGTCGCGCACGTACTCGAAAGTTGCGACCGAACGCATGCCGGCGTGACCGCTCCGGCCTGCGGACTGATCCTGGTACGCGTGATCTACTAGGAATCTTTGGACAGGAGGTCCCCCACCACGCCGCGCACGCGATCGTTGAGGGTTGCCCGCTCCTCGTCGGAGAGTCCCTGGGTGAAGATGGGCTCGCCGATGACCACGGTGATGGTACCGCTGCGAAGCAGGAGGCTTCCACGTGGCATCAGCGCACGCGTTCCGCGCAAGGCCACCGGCACGATGGGAACCCCGGCCTTGACGGCCAAGTGAAAGCCGCCCTTCTTGAACGGGCCCAGCGTGCCGTCACGGGTGCGCGTGCCCTCGGGAAAGATAAGGACAGACTCTCCATTTTGGATTCGCTGGCCAGCCTCGTCGATGCTTCGGCGGGCGGCGACGCCGTTCTGGCGATCGATGAAGATGAAGCGTCCGGCCCACATGGCCCACCCGAAAAGCGGAATGCGCGCGAGCTGCTTCTTCGCGATCATGCGCACGCGGCGCGGGATGGCCACGAACGCGGCCCAGATGTCGAGCGAGGAGGCGTGATTGGCCATGAACACGTAGGGCCTGCCGGGAACCAGGCTGGCGCGCATGTCGACCACGATCTTCACGCCGGCGAATGACGTCACCCAACCCGACCACGCACGCGCCAGATCGAGGACGCGATCCCCGCTTCCGTCCACGAGTCGCAGCACGATTCCCCACAGGCTGCCCAAACTCGTGACCAGGGCGATGAAGAAAACAGTTGCGACGGCTCTGAGGAAAGACACGCCAGCATGGTATCCTCTCACCGTGGATTTCCGGAAGACCTACTACCTGCTTCCGAACCTTTTCACACTGTCCTCGGTCCTGTGTGGGTTCGCGTCGCTCGCGCTGAGTGCCTCTGGCCGCAGCGAGGCGGATCTCTATCTGGCGGCGCTCGCGATTTGCTTCGGCCTCTTTTTCGACACCTTCGATGGCCGCGTCGCGCGGGTCACCAAGACGCAAACCGACCTCGGCCGCGATCTGGACTCGCTGGCCGATGTCATCACCTTCGGCGCCGCCCCGGCCTTGCTCATGTACAAGTGGGGCCTGACCGACTTCGGCTTCACGGGCATTCTCATCGCCGGGCTTTTCGTGTGCGCGGGCGCGATGCGCCTGGCGCGGTTCAACGTGCTCTCCCGACGCGACGAAATCACCGGGCACAAGAAGCCGGGCAAGTTCACCCTTGGTCTACCCATCCCGCCCGCGGCCAGCCTGCTGGTGTTCATGGTCATCGTCAGCCACAACAGCGGCGAGTACAAGCTGGTCAGCGAGGGTTCCACCGCCGTCATCGTGTTGGTTCTTTCGTTCCTCATGGTCTCGCGGGTGCGTTTCCGCTCGTTCAAGGAGCTGCGACTATCCCGCAAGACCATCGGCGTGGTCCTGCTCATCAGCGGCGCGTGCGCGACCTGGTTGATGGCCGGATTCGCCAAGGCCTTCATCTTCTTGTTCCTGGTGCTGGCCTACATCGTCCTCGGGCTGGCCGAAGAGGTCCTGTTTTACCGTCGTCGGCGCTCGCAGGAGCGCAGCGCCAGGCAGCCCTCGGTTCCAGAATCGCCCACGATTCCCGACGAGGAGGTTCTGCGCGAGCTGGGCGCTTTCGACGACGAGGATCCGCAGGACAAGGAACCGGCCAAAGACACGCCGGCCGACCCGCTGGTGCATCCGGGGCGCTAGTTCTTTGCCACCACAGGTGGCAGCGATTTGAGAATCGCGAGGCGCTGGCGGATCGCATCGAGGTAGGCTCGGCGATTGGGCGGCCCTGGCTCACGTTGAACGGTCAGCTTGGCGGGGTCGATGAAGTGACCGTTCTTGACCACGCTGAAGTGCAGATGGGGGCCCGTGGAAAGTCCTGTCGTCCCCACGAAGCCGATGACTTCTTTCTGTTGCACCTGCTTGCCTGGCCTGATGCCCCTGGCGAAACGCGACAGGTGGTAGTAGCGCGTCTGCAGTCCGTTCGCGTGCGCGAGGACGATGGTGTTGCCCGAGCCTCGCATCATCTCGGCCTGGACCACCTTTCCGCTTGCCGGCGCCCATACCGGGGTTCCGACCGGCGCCGCGTAGTCCACGCCCAGATGCGCCTTCATTCGGTGCAGGATAGGATGAAAGCGCTTGAGGTCGAATTTCGAGCTGATGCGCACATAGCGTAGGGGCGACTTCAACATGCTCTTGGCGAGGGCCTGGGCCTTCTCGTCGTAGTAGCGCCCACGCCCGCTCTGGCCGGACGGATTCCAGTAGAAGCCGCGAAAAGTACCCGTCTTGCCACTGTACTCGGCGGCGAGCAAATTCCCGTACTTGTAGAACTGACCACCGAGATAGCGCTTCTCGACCACCACCTTCCAGTGATCGCCAGGGTGCGTATCGGTGTAGAAGTTGATGTCCCAGGCGAACACGTCGACCATGAGGCTGACCAGCGCGCCCGACTCCCCCGCCTTGTGAACCGACTCGTAAAGCGATGATTCGATGGTGCCGTAGGCCTGCGCGGTCCTGACCTCGACCGGCTTCTCCTGCTTCTTGGCCTGCCACGTCCCATCGGGTCGGCGCGTGACCAGGTAACGAAGCACCCGCGAGGGCGCGTACTCGAAGCTCTCCGGCGTCCCCTCGTCGTCGCGATCGACCTGGTACTTCTCGCCGGCCCGGATCAGTTTGGGGTCGATCAGCTTGACCAGGGCGGCGGTAACGCTGGCCGCGGAGCTGCCGAAGTTTTCGCGCGCAAGCACCGTGCTGAGTGTGTCCGACGGCCCGAACTGCCCGAGGAGGGTACTGTCGTCGTCGGCGGCGCCGGCGCCTGGTGTCTTCGTCGTGGTCTGCTTCTGCGGCTTCTTCCCGTCATAGGCGGCACCGAGCAGCGACGGCGGGATCGATTCCGCCAGGGCTTCGCGCCTGCTATCGGACAACGTCTTGCTGGTCGACACCGGTTTCATGAGACTGCCCACCGACGTGTCGTGGCGCACGAAGAAGTAGTAGACGTTGACCGCGGTCAGCACGACCAGGAGCGCGCCCAACCCGAGAGAGCTGCGCATTTGCTGCGGTCGGCGCTTCTTGCGCCTTGGGACGAGTGGGCGGGCCACCCCTTATAACGACCACACCGACGACGATACGTCAACTTCGAGGCGGCGCTTTTTTCGGTCGGCGCAGGTCCTAGACGCGTCCCTCGCGCTCGATGAATTGCAGAAGAGCGCGGCCCTTGTCGCGCACACGTTTCTTCAGATCGGCGTGACGCCGGCGCTCCTTCCAGAGCTCCTCGGTGATCTGCAAGGCGGTCAAGATGGCGAGCGACTGCGTATCGGCGGCGCGCGTCTGTTTCTGCAGATCGCGGAGGTGCTTGTCGACGTGGGCGGCCATGTCGCGCACCACACGCTCATCCTCGTCGCTGCGCAGGGTGAAACGATGGCCGGCGATGCTGACGCTGACTGGGCTCTTCATGCAATCCCTCGGGCTCCGACTTTACCCCGTGCCCCTGCGCGCGTCTCGCACGTTCGGAAGGCTGAAGCCCTAGGCTTCGCCGCCCGGCGTGACGTAAGCGCCACCGGCCAGGTCGGACAACCCAAGCGACGACAGGACCATGCGATCCTCGAGGCCAACGTCGATGAACTTGATCCCCATGCCGCCGATGTTGGGGGTGTCGTTGACCCAACGAACCTCGCCTCGCAGCTCCAGCGGGCTGTTCCGCCAGGGAATGTCGAGCCAAATGCGGACGGTTTCACCGGTGCCATCGAGATAGTCCGAACAAAAGAAGAGGCCGTCCGCGCTCACGTCGGTCACCACCCCGTCGACCACCAAGCTGTCGCTGACGTACCTGGCCGCGATCTCGACTTTCATGCGCGCGGATCGCCTCAATTCTCGTGGTTCTTCCAGATATGGCGACATCGGTGGGCTCCCCAGCAAGACAACGAACATTCGACCGCATCGTTCGTCGTGTCAACTTCACCTGGCCCTACCCTACCGCGTTCCCTCGGGTTGACCAATTCCTTGACAGCGCATTGCGGCGTGCGCGTCAAGTGGTGCTGGCGCGGGTTTTTTCCATCGCGAAACTCGCGACCCGTGCTACAACAACCCGCCCGGTCATCCGGCCGGTCAACCAGCTAGCCTTTTCCGCCCATCCGGGCCCATAGCTCAATTGGTAGAGCTGCGGACTTTTAATCCGTAGGTCGCAGGTTCGATTCCTGCTGGGCCCACTGCCCGCGCCTACGCAAAACTGAATACGACCCCATCGTCTAGTCCGGCCCAGGACAATGGCCCTTCAAGCCATGAACACGGGTTCGAATCCCGTTGGGGTCGCTCGCAATCGGGTACAAGGCCCCGAGGTAAACCGGTGCGTTCCGGCTACTGCCCAATCATCGGCGCCATGGCCGGCTTGAGGGCGTCGATCTTCCACTGCACGGGCGTGACCCAGTCGTAGCCGAGCAGACCCTCGGTGTCGCCCGAGTTGGGATTCCAGCACCAGAAGGTCCAGGAGTAGGTCGTGCCCAGCTTCGACAGCACCGTATCGAACCACACGCCGGCCTTTCCGCCCGCCGCAGAGCGGTCCTTGATGCCGAACTCGCCAATCAAGATGTGGCCCAGGTTCTGTTGCATGATGAAGTCGAACTTGGACGTCCACAGCGCGGGCAGGTTGTTCGGGAAGTTGGCATCGTCGAACCAAGGTTGGTCGTGAACCTCGGGCCCGTACTCGTGGCACGAGTACATGAGCTTCTTCGGATCGGTCAGCTTGATGGGCGCGGTCTTCACGCCGCTCAAGTTGCCCCCCCACCAGTAGCCGTCGCTGCCTACCTTCTCGACGCCCTCGACCACGATGACCCAATCAGGGTTTGCGGCCAGAATGGCGTTGCCGCACCTTTCGGCCGCGGAATTCCAGTCGGTGGTCGCGTCGCCCGTGCCCCACGAGGCGATGCCGTGCGGCTCGTTATCGAGGTCGGCCGCCACCACGGTCGTGTTGCCGGCATAGCGTTTGGCCAGGGACACCCAGTCGTCAATCCACTGTTTCTCGGGCGTCTTGTCGGTGTACCAGACCTGCTCGTTCATGTAGCCGTCCGGCTCGCGCGAGTGGTTGTCGAGGATGATCTTCACGCCGAATTCCCCGGCGGCCTCGATCACCTTGTCCATGATCTCGAGTGGCGACTTGCCGACCAGATTGGCGTTGATGGGATTGGTGCCGTCGTAGGCATCGGGGCCGGATTGGCCGAAGCCGTTCGAGTCGGAGGCCTTGGCGTCGCTACGCAGGATTTCGTTCGACCACGGCAAACGGATGGCGTTGAAGCCGAGGTCGGCGATCTGCTTCACCATGCTGCGGTAGTCGCGCACCCAGATACCGTGCGGTTCCTGGTTGTTGGTTTCCAGGCCAAACCAATTCACACCAGTCAGGCGCACGGTCTTTCCGCGCCAGTCCACCAGCTTGCTTCCCTCGACGTGTAGAAAGCCGCCGGAGGACGTGGTGCCTGCGTCGGCAACGCTTGTGTCGGATCCACCGGGCACATCCGAGGCGATGGCCGCATCCGAGGCGATGCCCGCATCCGGCAGCGGCATGACCCCACCGGAGCCGCTCGCGTCGGCGACTCTTCCGCCGGCCGCCGCATCGGGCTTACCGCCTGTGCCTGCTTGTCCGCCGTCACCAGCCACGCCGCCGGTCGGCACCCCCCCCGCTGCCGACGTCGCGGTCGTGCCTCCAGTCGAGACTGCGCCCCCTGTATCGACCGGCGCGCCACCGGCGCCAGCCTGTGCGCCACCCATTGCCGACAGGCCGCCGCCGGTAGGCGAGGGGGAAACTCCCGCGCCCCCATTCCCCGAGCAGGCCGCGACGCTGGCAAGAAAGGCGACAATGGATGCTTGGGACGAGAGAAGCGAACGAAACTGCTGCTGGTACTTCATCGACGGAATCCTTCGGCTCGTCCAAGTCGCAAACGCCCGCGCGCGAGAGCTTTCGGCAGGCAGGCTGGCCAAACACCCCGCCAACCTGAAAACAAGTATAGGCAGTATCGGCAGCGGTTCACGAATAAATCGGCCTTCTACCTGGCCTCCCCGCCAGCGGGCGTACACCCGACGGATGTACGCCAGACGCCGGCGCTCTCGCACACGTTCGCTGAGCCGCATCACCTTGCGACCGGGATCGAGTGCTGCAGTTCGGGACGCACTGCTGGTGGACGGCCGCCACGGACAGCCCGTCGATTCCGGCGCCTTGCCGGCCTTACGCCTTGGATTTCTTCAGCGCGCCCGCCAACTTCACGGCCTCGGCGACGCCCTTGTCTTTCGCGGTCTGCTTCACCTTGGCGCGCGCTTCGCCAGTGAGGGATTTCAAGGCCCCAAGATACTGTCCTTGAAGCTTCCTCGCCCGCGTGACCTTCGGCGTGACCCTAATCTTCTTTGCCGCGGTCGGCTTTGCCACGGCCGCTGGCTTGGTCTTCGCCTTGCGTTCTTGCCGGTACCTCTTGATGGTGGACTTGGCCACGTTCTTGTGCTCCTTGCAGACCATGCCGAAAACCGGCGCCGCCAGGTTCTTGCAACCGGGCACCGGGCACAGTTGCTTGGGCCTCTTTGTCTTCGCCGCCGGGGACGGAGCGACGGCAGTAGCCTGTTTGGGTGGTCTCCCTGGCTTGCGCTTGGGCGACGCACCGAAGGCATTGCCAAGGGCGGCTTGGATTCGCTCTGCCATGGATGTTTCCACGGCGGCAACGAGGTCGGTGGTAAAGGTTTCGATCAGCGTGGTGATGCTTGGGTCTTTATTCGGCATCTTCTCTCCTGTGGGTCTCGGTTCCCGGCTATCATGCAGGGTAATGATGAAATGGGCAACCAGATCGAACAATGCCCATAACAGAAAGAGCACAAGAAGCCAATCGTGAGAATCCGTATCGGCGGCACGGCGAGCCTTTGCTTCGCAAAAGCGGCACCCAACAGTGCAGCCCGCATTGTACGGTCAGTGATTCTCCCGTGCTCAATCGCCAAGTAAGGGCCCGTCGTCACGAGTGAGGACGACGAGAGGTCTCTCGGATGGTTTCAACCAGCACTTCCAGCAGTTGCTCCTCCGTCACGGGTTTGAGCAGGTAGCGATGAGCACCGCACGCCACCGCCGCACGCGCGCTCGCGAAGGCCAGTCCGTTCGATAGCAGCACCACGGGAAGATTTCCACACCGGTCGTGGATGCCTTTCAACGTTCCAGCTTCGCCATGCACGCGCAGGTCAAGGTCGCCGACGACGACATCGAATTTCCCTTCACTTGCCAAGCGAACCGCACCCTCGTCGCAAGCCGACCACTCGACTGCGTAGCCAGACGACTCCAAGACGCGCCGATACCTGTGGGCCAGTTCGGCATCGTCATCCACGATCAGAATTCTCGACCCGCGCGTCTTCGACGTGCGCACGGGGGTCGCAGAATCTCGCTCTCTCGAAGCTGAGCCACCTCGGCCTGCGTTCCCCGCGCGGTCCTTGGTCACAACTCGATCAATCGGCATCTCTCGACGAAACTTGAGTATTCTCGGGATGTTCCTGGCCACCCCTGCCTTGCGCGAATCCGTGTAGAATCGCCCACACCAAACGCGCAGGAGAAGGTGACGAATGAAGAAGAGCAACGCATCGAGGCTCACACAACTGGGAGTCGCATCGAAGCTACCCCTGCTTTCCTGGCGAGGCTTCCTTTACCTCTGGCTGCCTTTGGTGGCCTTGCTCACCGGTGGAATTCTCCTCTCGCAGAAACTGATCCATCCCGCGCCGACCACCATCCGCATGCTCAGCGGACCCGACGGCAGCGGCTACCGTCATATCGCGGAAAAGTACAAGAAGATCGTCGAGCGCTACGGCGTGAAGGTGATCGTCCTGCCCTCGCACGGAGCGCTCGACAATCTCAAGCAACTGGCCGATCCGAAGGTGAAGGCCGACGTCGGCTTCGTGCAGGGCGGCCTCACCGACGGCGTGGACACCTCCCGTCTGTTCTCGTTGGGCAGCGTGTTCGCCCAACCCCTCATGGTCTACTATCGCAACAGCGAGCCGGTCGAGATGCTGTCGCAACTCAAGGGCAAACGCCTGGCCATCGGGCCCGAGGGCAGCGGCGCGCGGTCTTTAGCCATCAAGCTCCTCGAGGCGAACCATATGGATGGTCCCCCCACCGTGCTCCTCGATCTCTCCGGCGAGGATGCCGCCAACGAGCTCATCGACGGGAAGATCGACGCCGCCTTCCTCATGGGGGACTCGGTGACATTCGCCATCATGCGCAAACTGCGCAAGAATGAGGACATCGATATCGCCAATTTCCGCCAGGCGGACGGCTACCTGCGCAAGTTTCGCTTCCTGTCCAAATTGACCCTTCCGGAGGGGGCCTACGACCTGGGCAAAGACGAGCCGCCCAAGACACTGAACCTGATTGGCCCCACCGTCGAATTGGTCGCCCGCAACAACCTGCACCCGGCGATCTCGGACTTGCTCATCGGCGCCGCCCGCGAGATCCACGGCGGGCCAGGCCTTTATCGCAATGCCGGCGAATACCCGGCTCCGCTGGCGCGCGACTTTCCCATCAGCGCCGATGCCGAGCGCTACTACAAATCCGGCGCGCAATACCTCTACAAGAAGCTGCCCTTCTGGCTGGCCAACCTCCTCGATCGTTTGGTGGTGATCGTCGTGCCGCTGCTCGTGATCCTGGTCCCGGCCAGCCGAATCGTCCCCACGGTCTACAAGTGGCTCATGCGCTCGCGCATCTACAAATGGTACGGCGCTCTCATGACCATCGAGCGCGCGATGCTGACGCAGCAGACGCCCGAAGAACAAGCCAAGCTGATCCAGCGCTTCAAGGCCATCGAAAAAGCGGTAAGCGAGCTCAGGACCCCTCCTTCCTTCGGCGATCAGCTCTACGTCCTGCGGGATCACGTCAATCTGGTGCGCGGGCGTCTTTTCGCCGCGGCGCATGTCGGGGATCGGTCGGGCGAGAGCTCGCAGCCGCCCGCGGCCTGATGGCCCGAGAGGAGTTGCCAGCAATCTTGCGTAACGCTGCCATTGGTCGCTCCAGCGGGACACTGTGGCATCGAGTTGGGACTCTCGGTGTAGAGGATGTTGTTCGGGTTACTGGGATCCTGATAGGGAATGCCGAGAACCACGCGACAGTCAGGCTGGAGGCCAGGCGTGACGAGGTCGCTGTCCGAATTCGTCGACGAACGCGGACATGCGCAGCCCTCCAGTGGCGCCCCAACCGGCCGCAGTCGGGTCGAACCCGGTGGTCTGATCGGTGGTCGCGGCCGTCGGCACATGGGTGGGATCGTAGCAAACCGGCCAGTAGTCGAAGACCGTGGGGTGCACGTCGTCGCCAATTCTGGACTTCGCTAGATGGTTTGGACGACGCCAAAGGTTCGACGGTAGACCACACCGATCACGTTGATGGCCCAAGGAGCCGTCCAGATGACCCCGATCCCGAGTGGAATCGCACTGACGAAGACCAGCAACCCAACCACGAACAAGAGGCCGAAATACTGGAACCAGTGCTTGGTGACCGCCTTACGCGAGGTCTCGATGGCTTGCCAGGGAGAAAGGTGACGATCCGCGATGAGCGGCATGGTCATACTGTAGGCAATGGCCAAGTAGATACCTGGGAGGATGATGAGAACCAACCCAATGTAGGTCAGCAAGGTCGATAGAAGGCTGGCCAGAAGGACCGTCACGGCACGATCGAAGCAACTGAACGCGGTGGCGAAACTGACAGGCAAGCCGGCGGCACGGCGCACGCCCATCATGATGAGGCCGATGAACAGCACGGGGCCCAAGATACCGAGCAAGATGCTGGGAATGAAGCGCATGACCGCGCTCTGGCCCGCCACACTTGTCGCGATGAGCCCGAGCACGAACAACACTGCGTACACGATGATAGCCGCGCCCCAGAACGACGCTTTCATGCCTCGGGTCAGCTCCCACGCCTCGCTCATGACCTGGCCGATGTCGAAGGAATATCGGCCAGCCAATGCGTCTTCAAGGGATCCCGACGGCCCCGGCTCGACGGCCTGAGCGTTCACATCGGCCCTGGGCGCTTCATACGGGTTGCCGGTCACGTCACTCATGTCATCGCCCTCCTCGTCTCGATCGGGGATGCTATCACCTTTCCGAATTAGGAAAAGATGGTGAAAAATCAACCCAAGGCGACGGTCACTGCGCGCACGCGAAGTCCAGATATCCGCGTTCGAAATCCGTCGACACCAGGGTCGCGTGTACCTTGTCGCCCACGCACAACCCGTGGGTTCCCTGCACCATACGCCCCTCCGCCGGCGGATCGACGATTCGCACCCATGTTCCCTTCTCGGCCGCGCCGGTGACAACGCCGTCGAAGGTCTCGCCCACGCGCTTTTCCAGCAAGAGCACGGCCGCGGACTTGCGCACCTGCCGTTCGACCTTGGCGATGTTTCCCGCCTGATCCGTGCATTGCCCGGCAATCGCGCTCAATTCGGAGAAGCCGTAGGGGGAAGGTAGGTCGCTAAGCGCGGCCTTGAGCAGGCGCTGGGTGACTAGGTCGGAGAAACGTCGGTTGGGGGCCGAGGCATGGGCATAGTCTCCCATCGACAGCCCGAAGTGGCCAAGGTGGGGCCCGCCGGGCAGCTCGGCCACGTACTCGCCAGCCCCCATCAGCTTGACGATGACGAGGGACAGATCGGGAAAATGCAAGGGATCTGAGGCCCGCCGCTTGGCCAGGAATGCCTCGAGGGCGCGCGGCGAGGGCTGCCCCGGCAGCGACTCGCCCAGCCTGGCCGCGACCTCCACGAGCTTCGCCCACCGCTGGGGCGAGCGAACCACCCGCCGCAAGGACGGCCGACCCTTGGCCTCCAGAAAACGCGCCGCCACGCCGCCTACCGCGATCATGAATTCCTCGACCAACCCCTTGGCGCGATTCGGTGTCTCTGCGCGCATGCCCACGACCACATCGTCCTTGAAGACCGGCCTCCCCTCCAGCAAGGCAAGGTCGAGAGCCCCTCTCTGATGGCGCAGGTCGCGCAACCGCCCGGCGACGGCATCTTGAAGACGAAGCTGTGCGCCCATTCCCTCGACGGACGCCACCGCGTCGGGTAATGCGCCCTCTCCATCGAGCCACGCCGCCACTTCGTCGTAGGACAGCTTGGCGTGGTTGCGCACGATGGCGCGGCTGATCTCGCTCTCCCCCAGGCTGCCTCCTTCGCGCACGACGTATTCGACGATGAGGCCGAGGCGATCCACGCCGGGCCCCAACGACGTCAGATCCGTGGACAGTCTCTCGGGCAACATGGGATACACTTGCCCGGCGACGTAGACCGACGCCGTGTTGTAGGCCGCGCGTACGTCGATGGGCGTTTCCCTGCCCACCAGGGCATCGACATCCGCAATGGCGACGAACACCCGGGCCGAACCGTCGCCCAGGTCCAGCACCGCCGAAAGCTGGTCGAGATCCATGGAATCGTCATTGTCGATCGAGCACCAGGGCAGGCCGCGCAGGTCACGAATATGGTCGCCGCTATCCTCGGCCGGTCCACGGATCTCGCCGAGTTGCTCGAAGACCCGTCCATCGAAGGAGTCGAGCAGCCCACGATCGCGAAGCGCTCGGAGCGCCACACGCTGCAAGTCATCCCTATGGTGTGCCGACGAAGCCATCTGGTAGTGAACCCGACGTCAGCCGCTGCGCTTGCCTTACCGTTTCGCCGAGCGAACAGGTTGCGGCGCAGGAGCGGTTTGCGGTGCTTGCGCGGGAGGAGGCCCCGCGGCTTGCTGCTGTAGTTCCTGGTTGGCGGTGATCTGGATCTGCACGCGCCGGTTCTGCGCGCGCCCGGCCTTGGTGGCGTTGGAGGCAACGGGCCTGTCGTCGGCGTAACCCTGCGCTTCCAAGCGACCGCGATCCACACCCCGGGATTCGAGGAGCGCGATCACCGCGCCCGCGCGTTTGAGGGACAACTGCTTGTTCTTTGCCTTCTTGCCCCTGTTGTCCGTGTGGCCCTCGACCACGAGGTCGGTGTCCTTGTACTCTTTGAGCACCTTCGCAAATTCGATGAGGTCCTTCTTGGAAGCCGGCTTCAGCTTGGACTTTCCCGGATCGAAGAGAATGGCCGAATTGAACCTGACCACCAGCTTGTCGCCCTGGCGTTCGACGTTGGCGCCCTTCACGTCCTTGAGCGCCTTCTCCTGCTTGTCCATGTAGTTGCCGATGAGCGCTCCGGCGCCAGCGCCCGCGGCCGCGCCAACCGCGCCGCCGATGAGCGCGCCCTTGCCGCCGCCCGCCAGCGCACCGATGCCCGCCCCGGCAAGCCCGCCCGCACCCGCGCCAACCAGAGCCCCCGACTGCGCCTTCGTCGCGCAAGCCGTGGCGAGATACGCCATTGCGCAGATGACAGCTCCGAGCCTCGCGATCTTCCAAGAGGGCATGGTCTAGTTCTCCAGTGATTACTTCATCGACGTTGCTTCTCCTAGCCCAAACTTGGAACTTTGCAATCTCTGTTGCCCCCTCCTCACGGCGTGAGCCACCGGCACAGACGCATCGTGGCAATATACATGGCATGCTAGGGAGGTTTGGGCGCTGACCGACACGATTCCGCCATTTCCATGCGGGCCGGCATGCACGAAGATTCACTGGCCGGCACGCGAGATGCAGAGCCATGATCGTAACAAGAAGGTATTCCATGAAAGCGAACCGTTCCCTGGTTTCGGTAATTATGTTGGCCGCGCTGCTCCCAGCCTGCGCAGCGACAACGACCACGACAACCTCTTGGGGCGAGCAGGAGCCACAAGGAAACTGGGTCCTGTATGGACGGGTCGAGAACGTCCGAGAGACCGTCCACCGCGAGCAGGGCGATCCCGCGGGTGGAGCCGTGGCGGGTGCCATCATCGGCGGCGTGCTCGGCACGGCCCTGGGGGGGCGCGGATTCGGAACCTTCGTCGGTGCCACCGAAGGCGCCATGATCGGGGCGAACTCGAGCCAGGGCAGCTACGTGGGCCGCACTTTCGAGGTCTTCGTGCGCTTCGACGATGGCAGCTTGCGGAACTTCGTCTACCGGGATCAGCTCCCCTTCCGGCCCGGCGAGTACGTGGTGTGGACCGCGCAGGGACTGGCGCGGCGCTGAAGAAACCTAATACGTCAGCCCGAAACCGTAGGGAAACAGCGGATCGTAGTTGGCATCGCCGAAATTGATGGGGATCTGCTGCATCGAACGTGGCCACGAGTGCGGCAACTTCCCGGTCGGTTTGTAGTCGCCGTAAAGAACGTCCGTCACGCCCTCCCCTTCGGTGCCCGGCAGCCAAGCTACCACCAAGGCATCGGTCAGGGGCAACCAGTCAGAGATGATCAAGGGCCTGCCGGTGATGAGGACAGTCACCACGGGCTTGCCCGACTTGCGGGCATTGGCAATCGCCTCGCGATCGGCGGAGGAAAGGACCAGGTTCGTGCTGTCCCCGCTGCCTTCCGCATAGGGAGTCTCGCCGACCACCACGACCACCACATCGGTTTGCCCTGGATCTTCCGCATCCCTGGAGGTGGTCACCTGGGTGTTTGGGGACACCGCGCGCTGGATACCGCGAAGGATGGTCGTGCCCGGCGTCACCGGTCCCAATCCGCCCTGCCAGCCTACCGTCCAGCCGCCACACTGGGCGCCCATGTCGTTGGCCTTCGAGCCGGCCACGTGCACGCTGGCGTTCTTCTTCAGGGGCAGGACGTGCTTGTCATTCTTGAGCAGCACGACGCTCTGGCGGACGGCATCGCGCGCGACCACCCGATGCTCGGGCGAGCCGATCGCGGCGGCCAATCGCCTATCCGTCATCGGGTGTTCCCACAGGCCGGCGGCCGCCTTCACGCGCAGAATGCGGCGAACCGCATCGTCGATGCGCGACATCGGGATGCGGCCCGCGCTGACCAGCGACTTCACGGCGCGGATGAACTTCATGTAGCCGCCCGCCGCCATGGCCATGTCGATCCCGGCATTGATGGCGTTTTCGACGTTCTCCTTGTAGCTGGTGCTCATGTTGTCGATGCCTTGCCAGTCGGAAACCACGAAACCCTTGAAGCCCAGCTCGCCCTTGAGCACGTCGGTGATCAGGTACTTCTGCCCATGCATGCGCTGGCCGTTCCAGCTACTGAAGGAGGCCATGACGGTGCCCACGCCAGCCTTGACCGCCGCTGCGTAGCCGGGAAGGTGGATCGCGCGCAATTCCTCTTCGGAAATGCGCGCGTCGCCCTGGTCGAAGCCCTTGTCGGTGCCACCGTCGGCGACGAAATGCTTGGCGCAAGCGACGACCGATTCGGGGGATCCCAGCTTCTCGCCCTGCAATCCACGCACGACCGCGGGCGCGAACATGGCCGCGAGTTCCGGGGTCTCGCCGAAGCCCTCGTAGGTTCGACCCCAGCGCTCGTCGCGAGGCACGGCGATGCACGGGGCGAAAGTCCAGCGGATACCGGTGGCAGACACCTCCTCGGCCGTGACCTCGCCGGCCCTCTCGGCGAGGTCTGGATTGCGCGTGGCCCCAATCCCGATATTGTGTGGGAACACCGTCGCGCCCCGCAGTTCACCGTCTCCGTGCACGGCATCGACGCCGTAGATGAGCGGGATCCCAAGGTGGGTTCCAAGGGCCTGCATCTGCAGCCGATCGATGGTGTCCGCCCAGGCCTCCGCCGTATTGGGATGCACGAGATAATCGGCGCCGTTGAGCACCGAACCGAGGAAGTACTCGCGCACCTCGGCGCCTTGCAGGGCGTTACGGGACGCTTGGGCCATCTGGCCGACTTTCTCCGCCAGGCTCATCTGACCGAGCAGCGCCTCGAGGTCGGGCGCGGGGACGCCGGCGGCACGGGTGGCCGCGGAAAGCAAGGGCGCGGTCGAGATCGGCCCTTGATGCCCCACGCTCGAGCAGTCCACGACGGCCAGCGTGCCAGCGGTGACAAGCAAGGCCGCGGCGATCCAGACGATGGTGGAGCGAGAAAGCATTCGCGATGATGAGTTCGACATGGTCCTGCCTGCGACAAACGCGAGATACTAGGCGAAACAGGCGTGGCGGGATAGTTGGGAACGGCGCAAGAGAGATTGCTACAATTTGTCGCCAGGCCCCGCGCGCGCTAGGACTCTCGCGACCATGAAGATCTCCGACCTCTTCGCCTCCGGAAAGCGACTGTTCTCGTTCGAGTTTTTCCCGCCCAAGAGCGAGGCAGGAGCCGCCAACCTGGCGCGCGCGATCCGCGATCTGAAGGATCTGGCCCCGGACTTCGTGTCGGTCACTTATGGCGCCGGCGGCTCGACGCGCGACCGCACCGTGGATCTGGTCACGCGCATCCAGCGCGAGGAAGGCATGTGCGCCATGGCCCATCTGACCGCCGTGGCAGCGACGCGCGAACAGATTACGACCCTGGTCGACCGCTTGGTCGACGCTGGCATCGACAACCTGATTCCGCTGCGCGGAGATCCCCCGGCCGGGGCCGAGGATTTCGTGCAGCCCCCTGGCGGCTTCCTCTATGCTTCCGATCTGGTGGCCTTCATCCGGAAGCGCTACGGAAACCGGCTGTGTCTGGCGGGGGCAGGGTATCCGGAGGGGCACCCGCAGTGCCGCGACCTCGATCGCGACATGGACAATCTGGTGACCAAGGTGCGGGCCGGCATCGACTTCATCATCACCCAACTGTTCTTCGACAACCGCCACTACTTCGACTTCGTGGCCCGCGCACGCCGGGCCGGCATCACGATACCGATCGTTCCCGGCATCATGCCCATCACCGATGCCGCCCAGATCGAGCGCATCACACGCATGTGCGGCGCCGCCGTGCCGCCCCTGCTACGCGCGGAGCTGGACCGGCGGCGCGAAGACGCGGCGGCCACCATGCAGCTCGGCCTGGCCCAGGCCACTGCCCAGTGCATCGGCCTACTCGCAGGCGGCGCCCCAGGCATCCACTTCTACACGCTCAATCAGTCGCCCGCGACACGCATGATCCTGACCGCCCTGCGCATCGCGAACCTGGGGTAGGCCCACTATTTCGGAGTCAATGTCTCCTCGACCACGCGTTTGACCATGGCCGGGTCGAACTTGCCCTTGTGGGTCTTCATGATGTCGCCCAGGACCTTGCCTGCTTGCTTGGGATCGGTGACAGCCAGGCGTGCGATGGCCTCCCTGGCCGCCGCGCGCACCTCCTCCTCGCCGGCCATCTTGGGCAAGAAGCGAGCGCACAGCTCGATTTCGAAATCGAGCTGAGGCAGATTCTCCGCTCCGCGCGGCCCCAGGCCGGCGTATTCCTCACGCGCCTTGCGCAGCTGCTTCTGGTAGGCCGTGATGACCTCCAGCCAGAGCGCGTCGTCGAGGGCACCCTTGAAACCGGCCGCAGTCCGCCGCTCCATGTGCTTGGTCTTGATCATGCGAACGCAATCCGCGGTGCGGGCGTCCTTGTTGCGCATGGCCCCTTTGAGCAGTTCCTGTAGCTGGGTTTCGATCGACATCTTCTCCTCCTGTCCGGTTTCCGCCGGCAAGTTCGCATGTCCGTGGTTACCCCGTGAAGCACATTCACACCCGTGGCGACTATTTGCGCCACATCCATTCCACCGGGATGGCACGAACACTAGCAAATTCAGAAAGTTAGCAGCTTGCAATGTTGGCTCCGGTCTTGCTGAAGCCTCACCACGGAATAGTATCCAGTTGGGCAATTCAATGTCGCGCATGGCCGCATCGATCGCAATCCTGCTTGCCGCCTCGCTGGCGGAACCTAGCGCATTCGCCGAGGAGGCGGTCGCGCAGAATGGCCCGGCCGCGCTGCCCGTGCCGCCTGACGATGTTCCGCCCGGCGAGCCGGCGCAAGAAGAAGCCCCGCCTCCGATTCCCCCCTACGTCGACGGTCCAGCCGTTCCGGCTGCGGGTGGCGGTTATTGCTTCGAGGGTCCCCATCCCGTCGACAGCGGCATCCAGCCCGGTATCACCTGGGACAGTACCCCGGGACGGCACGTCCATGCCTATCCGCCCTTCGACCTGCGTCTATTCAACTTCGACAACGGCTGCTACTACTTCATCGGCGATCCGACGGATTTCGGCTACGTCGGCACCACCTACGGCTACTACGGCGCACATCCCATCCTCCCGGCCTACGGCGGCGGCTGGTGCTTCATGGTAGGCCCACACAGACACTTTTGGCGCCCCTGGTCCCCGCTCTTCGTCACGGTCGGTCCGTGGTACTACTGGGAAGGCCCCTACGATCCCTTCTTCTGGACCTACTGGCCGTTCTATCACTACTACTACCGCACCCATTATTCACAGTACTACGCCCACGGCGCGTTCTTCCGCGGCCACAGGGTGGCTCCGAGGATCACGTCTGTTCCACGTCCCCAGCGCTACGGTGGCGCCTGGCATGGAGCGGGCGGCTCTCACCCAGGGAGACCGATGCCCCCACGCGGAACCTCGCCCGCGCCCGCAGGTATGGGCCGGGCCGCCCCCATGGCGCCCCGGGGAAGGGCGCCAGCCCCTGGCGGTGGCATCGCTCCACGCAGCCTCTCTACGCCTCGCACCGGCGGTGCGCACTTTGGCGGCGGGCACATGGGGGGGCGCGGCCGGCGATAGAGTTACAAATCCAAGTCAGCCTGCGCCGCGCGTTCCATGATGAAGTTGAAGCGCGCCTCGACGTCCTTGCCCATGAGGTCGGTCAGGATGCGGTCGGCCTCGGCGATGTCGGTCACGCTCACGCGCAGAAGGCGTCTCGAGTTCGGGTCCAGGGTGGTGCGCTTGAGCTCCTCGGGCTGCATTTCGCCGAGACCCTTGAAGCGCATGATGTCGGGGTGCGCGTTCTTGGGCAACGAGGCGACGATGCGATCGCGGTCGACCTCGTCGAGAGCCCAGTAGGTTTCCTTGCCGTGGTCGATGCGAAAGAGCGGCGGCTGGGCCAAGAATACGTGCCCGTGCTCGATGAGCGGACGCAGGTGCCGGTAGAAGAACGTCAGCAGCAGCGTGGCGATGTGGTGGCCGTCGGAATCGGCGTCCATCAGGAAGATGACCTTGTGATAGCGCAGCCGCTCCAGGTTGAAGGCATCGCCCACGCCGCAGCCGAGCGCGGACACCACGTCCTGTAGCTCCTTGTTCGAGAGCACCTTCTGTAGCGACGCTTGTTCGGCGTTGAGCACCTTGCCTCGCAAGGGCAGGATGGCCTGGGAGCGTCGCTCGCGCCCCTGCTTGGCCGAGCCGCCTGCGGAATCGCCCTCGACGATGAACAGCTCGCTCTTGACCGGATCGGTGGACGAACAATCCGCCAGCTTGCCGGGCAGGTTCAGCCGGTGCGAGATGGCGGTCTTGCGCGACACGGCCTGCGAGGCCGCGCGCGAAGCCTCGCGTGCCTTGGCGGCGAGCACGATGCGCTCGACGATGGTCGCGCCCGAGGTGCGATTTTCGAGCAAATAGGTTTCGAGCGCCGGCCGGATGGCCGAATCCACGATCTGCGCGGCCTCCGGGTTGCCCAGCCGTTCCTTGGTCTGACCTTGGAACTGGGGCTCGTGCAGGTAGATCGACAGCACGCCGACCACACCCTCGCGGATGTCCTCGGCGGTGAGGTTCACGTTCTTGGGCGCGAGCCCGGCGGCGTCGACAAACGAACGCACGGCCTTGACGATGGCCTGGCGCAGCCCCTGCTCGTGCGATCCCCCCTGCGTGGTGGGGATGCCGTTCACGTACGAGCGCAAAGTTTCCTCGTGCGACTCGGTCCACTGCAGCGCCGTCTCGATGCGCATGCCGTCTTCACCTTCACGCTGGAAGTAGAACATCTGCGGTGTGGTGGGCGCCTTGCCCCGATCGGTGACGATCTTGGTCAGGAAGTCGGCGATGCCGCCCTCGTGTTGCAACACCTCGGATGTGCCAGCGGCCTCGTCGCGGAAGGTGATCTTCATGCCCTTGTGCAGGAAGGTCTTGGTCTCCAGGCGAAAACGAATGGTATCGGCCGAGAAATCCAGCTTGCCGAAGATCTGCGGATCGGGCCGGAAGAAGATGGACGTACCCGTGCCGCGCGCAGTGCCAATCTTGCTGAGCTTGCTGGCGACCTCGCCGCGCGCATAACGCTGCTCCCATTCGTGACCATCGCGCTTCACGCGCGCAATCATCTCCTCGGACAGCGCGTTCACCACCGACGAGCCCACGCCGTGCAGACCGCCCGAATACTGGTACTGGCCCGAGGAAAACTTGCCGCCCGCGTGCAGCACCGTGAGCACGAGCTCGAGCGCCGACTTCTTGAATTCCTTTTTGATGTCGACGGGAATGCCGCGCCCGTTGTCGGTCACGGTGACCGACTTGTGATCCTTGTGCAGAACCACTTCGAGGTGGGTGGCGAAGCCGTTGATGACCTCGTCCACGCAGTTGTCGACGATCTCCCACAGCAAGTGGTGGTAGCCCTTGGTGTCGGTGCCACCGATGTACATGCCGGGCCGCCGGCGCACAGGTTCCAGTCCCTTGAGGACCGTGATGTGATCGGCGTTGTAAGTGGCGTCGGGCGGGGTCATCTCAGTTCACCAATTTGGGCTGATCGGCGGGGGGCGGTTCGACGGGGACGTGGACACGCACGACCTTGGCCTTGCGAGCCAAGGCGTGGCCACGTCCACCGCGCGCGGTGACGTGGTATCGACCGGGGCCGACCGGGACTTTCTTGCCGCTTTCCAGCTCGGCGACCAGCACCTCGTCGTCCTTGCGCTTGCCCAGGGCAAAGCCCACGACCGCGTCGTCGTCGGCCACTTTGATCATCGTCACGCCGCGGCCGGGGTTGGCGAGCTCGGCGGCCTCGTCGGCGGCGCACACCAGAGCGCGCGCCTCGCCGGTAACCACGCACAAGACGTCCTTGGGCGCGACGGGCAACACCCCCACCACCTCGTCGCCGTCGGCCACCTTGGCAAAGCGGCGGCCGGCGCGGGTCGACAGCTCGCGGTGCGGATCGAGATTGAAGCGGAAACCGAAGCCTTTGCGCGTGAGCGAGATCGCCAGCGTCCCGGCGGGAATGGCCGATGGCCCGTTGCCGGAAACCACCAAGCCCGCCACCACGCGCTCTCCGTCGCGGAAGTTGAGCAGCTTCTGCACGGGCTCGCCGTAGCCCGTCGAGGCCGGTACGTCGTTGATGCGAATCACGTAGCAACTGCCGAGATTGGAGAAGATGGCGAGCGAATCCTTGGTCGATCCGCGCAGGGCGGCCAGGACCGCGTCGCCTTCGCGCAGACGCGTGGCCGAGAGATCCTTGATCTCGCGCACGCGCTTGAGCCAACCGTCACGCGACAGAATGACCGTAACTTCCTCGTCGACGATGAAGTCCTCGGCCTGGAACTCGACCTCGTCGCCGCCGGCGCCGCCAATCTTGGTGCGCCGCTTGTCGGTGAAGCGCTTAGAAGTGTCCTCCAGCTCGCCGCGGATGACCTTCCACAGCTTGCGCTCGTCCTTGAGGATGGCCTCGATCTCCTTGGCGCGCGCGCGCTTCGCCGCCAGCTCGTCGAGAATGATCTGGATTTCCAGGCGCGCCAGCTTGTACAGCTTGAGCTCGAGGATGGCGTCGGTCTGCTCGTCGTCGAGGCCGAAACGCCTGATCAGTTTGACCGCGGCGTCGGCCTTGCCGTCCGACTTGCGGATGATGCGAATGGCCTCGTCGAGGGCATCGAAGATGATGGCGAAGCCCTGCAGAATGTGGATGCGCCGCTTGAGCTCGGCCAGCTCGTATTCGAAGCGCCGGGTGACAACCTCCTCGCGGAAGTCGAGAAACTCACTCAAAATCGAGAGCAAGTTGAGGCGCATGGGCCCCGCGACCTCACGGTTCTGCGTGGGCACGAGGCACGTCATGTTGACGTGGAACGAAAGAGCGATGGGCGTGTGCTTGTAGAGGTACGCCATGACCAGCGCGGGATCGGCGCCCGGCTTGAGCTCGAGCACGATGCGCACCTCGCCGGTGGATTCGTCGCGCACGTCCACCAGCATGGGCAGCTTCTTGGCGATGATGACCTCGGCGATGCGTTCGACCAGGTCGGCCTTGCTGACGTTGTACGGAATCGAGGTCAGGACGATGAGCGGCGCGCCCTTCTTGGTCTCCTCGGTCTTCCATTCGCCGCGCAGGTGGATGGGGCCTTGCCCGGTCTCGTAGATCTCGCGCAGCTCTTTTTTCGAGTTGGTGCAGAGGCCGCCGGTGGGAAAATCCGGCCCCTTGATGTACTTGAGCAGATCCTTGCACTCGAGCTTGCGATCGTCGATGAGGGCGATGGCGGCCTGGCAGATTTCCGACAAGTTGTGCGGCGGGATGTTGGTGGCCATGCCGACCGCGATGCCTGCGCACCCGTTGGCCAGAAGCTGCGGCACGCGCGCCGGCAGCACGATGGGCTCTTCCGCCGTACCGTCGTAGTTGGGGCGAAAATCGACGGTGCCTTCCTTGATCTCATCGAGCAGCTCCATGGCCAGCGGGGCCATGCGCGCCTCGGTGTAGCGGTAGGCCGCGGGCGCGTCGCCATCGAGCGAACCGAAGTTGCCATGACCCTCCACCAGGAGGTAGCGCACCGAAAAATCTTGGGCCATGCGCACCATGGCCTCGTAGCACGCCGTATCGCCGTGCGGATGATACCTGCCAAGGACGGTACCCACGATGGTGGCGCACTTGCGGAACCTGGCATCCGGGTAAAGATGCAAATCGCTGTGCATGGCGAACAGGATTCGCCGCTGCACGGGCTTGAGGCCGTCGCGCACGTCGGGCAGCGCCCGCGAGGTGATCACGCTGACCGCGTAGTTGAGGTAGCGCCGCTGGGCTTCCTCGACCAGGGAGGCTTCGATTGGCACCGGAGGACCCGAGCCATTGCCATCACCCTTGCCTCCACCCGAGCCGCGCCCACGCCCACCTCCGCCCTTGCCTCTCGTCGGCGGAACCGCTGGTGTTTTCCCGTTTTCGTCGAGCAGATCTAGCTGTTTACCGGACATGGTACTCGGCAAGGCCCTGGCCTTCCCCGCCCCAAGCTACGGGAGCGGAGCGCAGAGATCAAGAAAGGACACCACTGCCAAGGGGGCATAGGTGCTAACCACTTTTTTGCTAGCGATCTCGCGAAGGTGTACGGGGAGGTATGGGAACGAAACTTCTGGAGTGCGAATGGCCGATGTTGGTCCGGGAGCTTCCTGCCGGGTGGAAGGAGAGCGCGTTCTTGACGGGCGCAATTGTCATGGAGGACGGGCCACTGGCCGACCCGGAGAAGCTGCTACGGTTGCTGTTGGGTAGGGCAGCATCTGACGGATCCCTACGCTCCGTGGTCGCGCACGCTCGGGCAACCGGGTTGTGCGACGTGAGCAACGTAGCCCTGCACAAGCGGGAGAAGCGATGTGCGGACTGGCTGGAATGGATCGCGGACGACATGCTGGCGGAAACCATGGCTGGGCTGCCGTCAAGTCCCTTGCGCATGCGTCTGGTAGACGCGACTTGCGCGAGCCGGCCTGGCAGCACGATGGCCGATTTTCGCCTGCACGTGACTGTGGAGTTGCCTACCCGGCGATTCACCCGAGCGGAGTTGACCGACAACCATGGCGGGGAGTCGTTCGAGCGAATGGCGGTTGAGCCAGGTGATCTCTTGGTGGGTGACCGCATCTATGGGACGGCGAATTCGATCGAGCACGTGACGGCGAGAGGTGGCTACGCCCTGGTGCGCATCAATGCTTCGTCGCTGCCAATGTGGAGTACCTCCGACGGGGCGCGGGTCGACCCACTGGTCGTGGCCAGAAGGCTCGCCCCTGGCGAGATGACGGAGATCCCCGTCGAGATCCGGCCGAAGTCTGGTCAGGCGATCGAGGGAAGATTTTGTATCTATGCCTTGCCCACCGAGCAGGCAGCCAAGGCCCAGAAGCGGACGCGCCGGACCAAGTTGAAGCGCGGCAAGCGACCGGGCAAGTGTTCCATCGAGAGCGCCAAGTACATCATGTTGTTTACGACCGTGCCCTGCAAGATGATGACGACCGCACAAGTGGTCGCGACCTATCGGCTGCGTTGGCAAGTCGAGCTTGCGTTCAAGACGCTCAAGACTGTGCTCAAGTTCGACGAGTTGCCCAATCGCCTGCCGGACACGGGCCGTACCTGGCTGCTCGCTAAGCTGATCTGCGCGCTTCTGCTGCAACGGTTGGCCGGCTGCCACGAGGCTATTCCCCCCTCGGACGTCGCAGCCGCTGCCTAGCCCATCATCCCGGCCAAGCCGGCTTTCTCCATTTCGCGCCATTGCGTTTCTGTCCTGTGCTCTGGCCGATGCCATTCTCGGTCGACTCACGCTGACGGCACGAGTTGCAGCCCTTGACCGCACATCTGAGTTTCGCGACGGCCACCAGCAGTACCAGATCGACAAATTCGTCGTCCGACCTCGACACCGTCTTGCTCAACGCCTCGGCCTAGTCACGAAAGCTACCTCATGCAGGGCTCCGAGTGGTTAGCACCTATGTGCCAAGGGGGGTGGGTCAGCTCTGGGGATTCTTGCGCTTGAACCCACGGGGCGGCAGCCGGTCGCGCGCGTGCGGATTCGACCGAGAATTGTCTATCCAGCGGTAGCTCGGAGGTTTCCTCACGTCGACATGGACGAACTCGACCCGCGGATACCAGCCCACGCCTATCCCCCCGGCGTCGAGGGTCTCGACATAGTCCCGGATCTTGCGCGGGTCGACGCCGGCAATGCGAATATCCGCGGCGGCTCCGTGAAAATGATTGCTGGTGGTGCGGCGTTGGAAGCGATAGCCGGAAAGCAGGTCGATACGCTTGCCACCGAAGTGGTCGTAGACATGCGATAGGATGGTGATGAGGCGGGTGTCGATGTCGTGTTCGAGACCGCTGCGACGGCATTTGAAGATGTGGTCGACTTCGGCGAGGGCTTGGACGCTGAACGACCCGTCAGGGTTGTAGATGTTCACGTCGGCTTCCGTCTTGTAGGCAATTGAATAGATGCGCAGCTTGCCCGATGGCGGAGGTGGCGGAGACGCCAGCAGATCATCTTCCGGCACAGGCCAGCCGACTATCTTGCCGATCCGCTTGCCCCGATGCCTGACGTGGCGCCTTGTCCAGTGGCTGGCACCGGACGACTTCGCCGCGCTGTATTTGGACGCGGCCGATTTCGGGGCATCCTCATGGGCTCCCGCGGTTTGAGCGCCGGCCATGACGGTCAACAGCATCAGCGACAACCGCAGCATGTCCTTCTAGAGTTAGCCGGGAATTGGCGTGTGTCAACCTTCGATAGAACTTTTGTTGGGCTGGCTTACTGGTTCTGTCTGCAAATGTAGGAGATCGATACCCAGGCGCTGCGCGACCTGGAAGATGCGATCGTCGCGGTAGAATTCCCCGTAGACGATGCGACGTAGCCCCGAATTGGCGATCTGCTTGAAGCAGTTCCAGCACGGGCTGGCGGTGACGTAGAGGGTGCCGCCGTCGATCATCACCCCGTTCTTCGCCGCCTGAAGAATCGCGTTGCTCTCGGCATGGATGGTGGCCACGCAGTGGTCGTTTTCCATCATGTGGCCGACTTCCGTACAGTGGGGCATGCCGCGGATCGATCCGTTGTAGCCGGTCGACAGGATAGTCTTTTCGCGCACGATCACCGCGCCGACGTATTTGCGCGGGCAGGTCGAGCGCGACGCCACCACGCTGGCGATATTCATGAAGTACTCGTCCCAGGAAGCTCGCTCGGGCATGGGGATTTTTACCAAAAATCGGCCGGAGACGCCGCCAGGGTGTTGAATCATTTCACCTTCCGCGGTTCACATTGGCCGGCCTTGCCGAAAAGGTGGCTCTCGGTAGGCGCCCAGGTTCGCCTTGCATCTGGCAGAATGGGCATCCCGGCACATGCGGTCTTCCCAGACAATTCAGGGCCACACCTCTTCTTCGCCCACGGTTCCCGCGACAGCGCCTTCGTCCGCCGCCCCGCCACGGTCCCGTCGCATCCTGGGCCTGGTGGTGCTGGCACTCGGATGCGCCGCGGCGCACGCCATGCCACCCATGCCAGCAGGCGCGCCGGTTGCCACGCGCGCGCCCTCGGGGTTGTCCGAGGCGCGGCTCGAACCGATTCGCGCCTATATCAAGAGCGCGTGGCGCCGCCTCGAGCGCACGCACCGCGATCTCCCGCTCGCCGCCCGCGACCCGAAGGTGCCACACGCCAAGGGCGAGCCTTGGCCGGTGTACTACGCGGCCAAGGAGGATCCGGCGCATATCGCGGCCACGCTCGCCGCGGAAATGCCAGCATCCGCCCGCAAGCAGATCGCACTGCGACCGCTTTCCGATCATGCCGATCCGGGATTGCTCTACTTGCCCCATCCTTACGTGGTTCCCGGCGGGCGATTCAACGAGATGTACGGGTGGGACAGCTACTTCATCCTGCTCGGACTGCTTCGCGACGGCGAGGTCGATCTCGCCCGCGATATGACGGACAACTTCCTCTACGAGGTCGCGAACTACGGTCGCGTCCTCAATGCGAATCGCACCTACTACCTCACGCGATCGCAACCCCCGTTTCTGACCGAGATGGTGCTTGCCGTCTATCGCGTCACCTCGGACCTCGACTGGCTGGCCCGGGCTTTCCCGGCCGTCGTCGCCTACTACCAGACATGGGTCCGAGAGCCGCACCTCGTGCCGCCGTCCGGACTGTCGCGCTACTTCGACCTGGGCGAGGGGCCGGCGCCCGAGGTGGTTGCCGGTGAACGAGACAAGCAGGGCCGGACCCACTACGATCGCGTGCGTGAATACTATCGTACGCACACCGTCACCGACTACCCGCTCGCCGACTTCTACGACCGTGCCCACGACCAACTGACGCCGCTCTATTACAAGGGCGATCGGTCGATGCGCGAATCCGGCTTCGACCCGTCCAATCGCTTCGGCCCGTTCGGCGCGGATATCATTCACTACCTGCCGGTGTGCTTGAATGGCTTGCTCTACCGCATGGAGGTCGAGGTGGCGGAAATGGCGACGCTCCTCGGTCGAGATCAAGACGCTGCCGCCTTCCGCGGCCGGGCGAAAGCCAGACACGCTGCCATCGATGCCCTGCTGTGGGACGAAAAGACCGGCCTCTATCTCGACTTCGACTTCCAGACCGGCCGGCGGCGCTTCTACCCCTTCGCGACGACGTTCTACCCCTTGTGGGCCGGGCTCGCCTCCCCTCACCAGGCCAAGCGAGTGCGCGACAACCTCTACCGTTTCGAGCGACCGGGCGGGATCGTGACCAGCACCTTCGTCAGCGGCAGCCAGTGGGATGCGCCTTTCGGTTGGGCGCCGCTGCAACTGCTCGCGGTCGAGGGCCTACGCCGCTATGGCTACGAGGAGGACGCGGAACGCATCACGAACGAATTTCTTTCTCTCGTGCTCGAGGTGTTCGAAGCACGTGGCACGATCGTGGAGAAGTACGACGTCGTCCGTCGCAGCGCCGACCTGAGCGCGGGGTTGCGTTTCGGCTACGGCAGCAACGAAATCGGGTTCGGGTGGAGCAACGGGGTATTTCTGGAGCTACTGGGCCAGCAGACATCGATCGAACCAGCGAACACCCGGCGACGGCGTGCCGAGCCATGACGCAATCCCTCGCCCACTCTCGAACTGGCAACCCCCGCCCTGCCATCTGCTAGTATGCGCGCCTCCGTGGACTGGAAAAACACACTCAACCTGCCCAAGACCGAATTTCCGATGCGCGCCGACCTGGCCCGCCGCGAGCCGCTGTGGCTGGCGCGCTGGTCCGGGGAGAAGCAGTACGAGAAAGTTCTGGCCGCGCGCGAGGCCGCCAAGGCCGAACCTTACGTGCTGCACGACGGACCGCCCTACCCAACCGGTGGCATTCACTACGGCACCCTCCTCAACAAGGTGCTCAAGGACATCATCGTCCGCTCGCGCCTGCTCATGGGCGCGGCGGCCCGGTTCGTGCCGGGTTGGGATTGCCACGGCCTACCCATCGAGCAGCAGGTGGAGAAGCAGTTCGGCGCCAAGGCCAAGCAGGACACGATGGAATTCCGCCAACGCTGCGAGGCACACGCGCGCAAATTCGTGGACGTCATGCGCGCGGATTTTCGCCGTCTCGGTTGCGTCGGCATCTGGGACCAGCCGTACTTGACCCTCGACAAGAACTACGAGGCCACCATCGTTCGCGTGATGGCGGCCTTCGCGGCCAAGGGGCTGCTCTACCGCGCCAAGCGGCCGGTGCACTGGTGCACCACGCACCAGACCGCGCTGGCCGAGGCCGAGGTGGAATACGCCGACCACGCGTCACCCTCGGTCTACGTCCGCTTTCCGGTCGTGCCCGGACAGGCCGGGCTGGAATCGGTCTTGGGCAAATCCCCCGCCGCGCTGGTCATCTGGACCACCACGCCATGGACGCTCGCCGCCAACCTGGCCATCGTGGCCAACCCCGCGCTTGCCTACGTCGCGATCCCGGTCGAGCGCGCGGGACAGCCGCGCGAATTCCTGATCGTAGCGCGCGAGCTGGCCGAGGGATTTCTGACCGCGTGCGGACTTTCCGCGGGGCCGAAGACGGATTGGATCGAGCTTTCGGGCGACAAGCTGCGCGCCCTGCGCGGCCTGCGCTACCAGCATCCGTTCATCGCCACACCGAGGTCGGACAAGGACTTCCGCCTGGCTTTCGCGTCGCACGCCACGCTGGACGCCGGCACCGGCCTTGTGCACACGGCGCCCGGGCATGGCGCCGACGACTACGCCGTGGGCCGCAGCGAGGGCCTCGAGGTGTACGCACCGGTAGACGGCATGGGCCGCTACACCGCGGAGGTTCCCAACTGGGCCGGGTTGCAGGTCTTCGAGGCCAACCCGAAGATCGTCGCGTACCTCGCCGAGACCGGCTTCTTGCTCAACCAGCCCGGCGAGCAGATAAGACACCAGTATCCGCACTGCTGGCGCTGCAAGCACCCCGTGCTCTTCCGCGCCACCAGCCAGTGGTTCGCGCGCCTCGGCGAGCTCGGCGACCCCACGAGTCTGCGCCAGCAGGCGCTCGACGAGATCGATCGCACGCAGTGGATCCCGGCCTGGGGTCGTGACCGCATCCGCGGCATGATCGAAGTGCGCCCCGACTGGTGCCTGTCGCGCCAGCGCGTCTGGGGCGTGCCCATTCCGGCCTACCTCTGCAAGAGATGCAACGAGCCTTTCCTCGATGCCGCGGCCATGGAATACGTGGCGAAGATCTTCGCGGCCGAGGGTTCCAGCGCCTGGTTTGCCCGGCCGGTGAGCGAGCTTGCGCCGGTGGGCACGGCCTGCCCACGCTGCCACGGCACCGACCTCGACAAGTCCCGCGACATCGTCGATGTCTGGTTCGAGTCCGGCGTGTCGTGGGCCGCGGTGGCCGACGGCAAGCTGGTCCCCAAGGGGGGCAAGGTCGACCTCTACCTCGAGGGCGCGGATCAACACCGCGGGTGGTTCCATTCGTCCTTGCTGGCCGCGGTGGCCGCGCGCGGCTCCGCGCCCTACAAGGCGGTGCTTACCCACGGGTGGGTGCTCGACGAGCGTGGCAAGGTCTATTCGAAATCCGAAATCGAGAGGGTGCGCGCGGCGGGCGTCAAGACCGACTACGTCGAGCCCGGTGTATGGATGGAGAAGAACGGGGCCGAGATCTTGCGCCTGTGGGTCGCGGCCGCCGACTACCAGTCGGACGTGGTGTTCTCCAAGACCATTCTCGATCAGCTGGGCGAGTCGTATCGCAAGATCCGCAACACCTGTCGTTTCTTGCTTTCGAACCTGTACGACTTCGTGCCCACGCGCGATCTGGTGCCGGACGAGAACCTTCGCGAGCTGGATGGTCTGGCGCTTGCCGTTCTGCGCGAGCGAGACGGACAGATCCGCGAGGCCTTCGAGCGCTACAGCTTCCACGATGCCGTGCGCTTGACGGTCGACTATCTGGTGACGGTGTCGGCCGAGTACCTGGGCCCGGCCAAGGACGCCCTCTACTGCGAGGCCGCAAGTTCTCCTGCGCGGCGCAGCGTACAGACGGCGCTGCACGAAATGGTGAAGACAGTTGCAACCTGGATGGCGCCCATCCTGTGCTTCTCGGCGCAGGACGTGGCCGACGAGCTCTTGCGCCTGACCGGTACACCCTTCGACGTGCACGGCCGGATTTGGCCCAAACCGGTCATGCCCACGGACCGACGGTGGGTGGAAGAGCTGCGCCCTCTGCGCGACGCCATTTTAGCCAGGTTGGAGACGTTCCGGGCTTCTGGCCACAAGGCGCTCCACGCGAGCGTCGTGGTGACGCCGGCCACGACCGAGCGGGAAATTTGGCGGAGGAATCTCACCCACCTCCCCGAGCTGTGCGAGGTGTCGCGCGTCGAGTTGGCCGCTGGCGACGCGACCACGACGGAAATCGTGGTGACCGAGGCTCCCGGACCGGATTGTCCGCGCTGCTGGCGGCGCACCGGCAGCGCCTCCGGCCATGCCCTGGATGCCAACCTTTGCATCCGCTGCGCATCCGTGGTCAGCTCAATGAATCATCCATGACCGAGAACACATCCACCAGGACACGCAACCTGCTCTTCGGCATCGCCGGCGTGCTCTCCATCGTGCTCGACCAATGGACCAAGGCTCTGGCGCGCACGCACCTGCGGCCGCTCGCGCCGTGGAAAAGCAAGGTCATCGTCGAGCACTACTTCGATCTGCGCTTTTCCGAGAACACAGGCGTGGCATTCGGGATGTTCCAGAAGCTGCCGGGCGGACGCATCTGGCTGACGGTCGTTGCCCTGGCCGCCCTGCTGTTGGTCGGCTACTACCTCGTTCGGAGTAATCCGAGACAGTTTCGGCTGCACCTCGCGCTCGGCCTGGTCGGAGGTGGCGCCATCGGAAATCTCATCGATCGCATCGCCTTCGGGCGCGTGACCGATTTCATCGTCTGGCACGTGGGTCCGCACGAATGGCCCGCGTTCAACATCGCGGATGCCGCCCTGGTGGTAGGAGTCGCGCTCATGGCCCTCGACATGCTTCTCGACAAGCGCGGTCACGCCAGCGAGGCCACGGCGCCGCCTGGAACCGCGGGCCGCGGCGGAGGCTAGGCCATGCGCGCACCGGCAGAGCGCGCGCCCACCGGCGGGTAAGGAGGCCAAAGGCGGTGCGCCCGGTCCTGATTGATTTCGGCATCGACATCCCGCTGCTCGGGCACCTCGATCTGCCGTCCTACTTCGTCATGCTCACGCTGAGCTTCGTGATCGGCGCGTGGATGACCTATCGGGAGGCGCCACGCCTGGGACTCGACCGGGAGCGCGTGCTCGACCTCAACCTCTACATCGTGATCTGGGCCATCGTGGGCGCGCGCCTTCTGCACGTCATCGCGGATGGCCACTTTCACGACTACGTCAATCTTTGTGTCGACAATTTCAAGGTGCGCGCCACGGAGGCCAAGGTGGCCTTCTGCAACGCCAGCAGCGAATGCGGTTGGGATTACGTCTGCAACGTGGCGAACCACACCTGCCACCCGCCGCGCGATTGCTTCGCGGTCCTCGAGGTCTGGCGCGGCGGACTCGCCTACTACGGTGGATTCGTCTTCGCCGCCGCGTTCGGGCTCTATTTCGCGCGCAAGCATCGCATGGGCATGTGGAAGGTCGCGGATCTGTGCGCGCCATGGGTCGCCTTCGGCCTTGCGCTCACGCGCGTGGGCTGCTTCCTCAACGGCTGCTGCTACGGCAAGGTCACCAACGTGCCCTGGGCGGTTCGTTTCCCCATTGGCAGCATCGTCTGGGAGGCCCAGCACGACGCCCACCTCATCGGCGACCACGCCCCCGCCCTTCCTGTCCATCCCACGCAAATCTATCTCTCGCTGCTCGACTTCGTCACCTTCGTCGTTCTCTACGTCGCCGTCAGGAGACGCAAGCGCTTCGACGGCCAGGTCTTCGCCTGGCTGCTCATTCTCAAGGGCGTGTTTCGGTCCTTCGTCGAAATCTGGCGCGACGACGACCGCGGCGTGCTTTTCGGATGGCTATCCACCTCTCAGATCCTCTCGGTGCCTCTCGTCGCCTTCGGTATCTACCTGCTGGTGCGACACCGCGCGGCCGTCACGCCGTCTCCCACGGCCTCCGCATGAAACCCACGCTCTTCTTCATCGGCTCGGGGCCGCACGCTCTTCCCGTCCATTCCTACGGTCTTCTCATCGCCATCGGCCTCCTCGTTGGGGTCGCGATCGCTGTTCGGCGCGGGCGCGCCGTCGGCATCGAGCCTGGCGCCACGCTGGATCTGACCTTCTATGCCATCGTGGTCGGCCTGGTGGGCGCGCGACTGCTCTACGTCCTCGTGCACGCAAGCGAGTACGCGCGCCTGTGTGGTGGCCTTGGTGCGCCTCGGTCGGTCGGCCAGAAGGTATTCGACTGCACGGCGGCGTTGCGATTCTGGCAAGGAGGCCTGGTCTTCTTCGGTGGCGCGGTCCTGGCCGCGGCGGCAACGCTGATCTTCGCCCGGCGCAGAGGCCTCGACCTCGGCAATGTCGCCGACGTGTTGGCCCCATCGGTCAGCATCGCCCACGTCTTCGGTCGACTCGGGTGCTTCATGGTCGGTTGCTGCTACGGCCAGCCGTGGGCAAGGGGCGTTCACTTTCCCGCCGACAGCGTGGCCTACTCGGAATTGCTTGCCAACCGAGTGATTGCGGTCGGCGCCCCGTGTACGCCTGGACTCCATCCCACGGAGCTTTATGAAGCCGCCGGTGAGCTTCTGATTTTCGCGGGTCTGCTCTGGCTATGGCGCCGGCGCAAGTTCCCAGGCGCCGTCGCCCTGGCCTACGCCTTCGCCTACGGCATTCTGCGCTTCCTGGTCGAGATCTTCCGCGGCGACGAAGCCCGTGGCTTTCTTTTCGAAGTCCGCCTTCCCACCGTGGCCAAGGTTGTCGGGCTTGCACCGAGCGATCCGCTTTTCCTCTCGTCGGCGCAGGCCATTGCGATGGGGCTCATCGTTGTCGCGGCCATCACCTATTCGGTCCTGCGGCGGCGGTCAGCTCATCCGCGGCCCGTTCGACCAGAGTGAGCGCCTGGAGAACCAGGGCCGCGGAGACCGGACCTGCACCACGGTCTCGCCGCTACGTCCCCGCGACGGTCACCCGGGCCACGCGGAAGGTCGGGCACTGCACCGAGGAACGTGTGTCGAGGTCGTCGGCCACGGCATCGACGCCCCTCCACAGGTCGTCGAAGTTGACCGAGATAGTGACCTCGCTGACGGGAAAAGCGCGATCGCCGTTTTCGATCCAAAAGCCGGCCGCGCCCTGGGAAAAATCCCCGGTCACCGGGTTGAAGCCGAATCCCATCAATTCGGTGACGTAGAGCCCCCGGGGGAGATTGGCGGCTTCCTGCGCGCTGCTCTTGCCGGGTCGTAGGATGAAATTCGAGGTGGTCACGTGCGGCCCGCCGCCTAGCCCCCGCCCCGCAGAGGCCGTGGACTTGCGCCCCAGCTTGCGTGCCGAATAGACGTCGCAGAGAAAAGCGCGCAGCACGCCCTCGGACACGACGACGTTCGGCCGCACCGCCAAGCCCTCGCTATCGAAGGGCCGCGAGCCGGGCGCTCGGGGCAGCAGCGGATCGTCGACGATACTCACCAGCGGCGAGGCCACCAGGGTGCCCTCGCGCTCGGCGAGGTACGAGTTCTTGCGCCAGACCGCGCCCCCGGACACCACGCCCGCGAACTGTCCCAAGAGCGATCGGCCAGCCTCGGGAGCGAACACGGCCGGTACCTGGCACGTCGGCACCTTGCGCGAGCCCAGCTTGGCCACGGTTCGCCGGGCGGCCTCGATCCCGACTTCCTCGGCGCTCCGCAGTCCGGCTATGAAGCGGCTCGACGTGTAGTGATAGCCGTTGCGCTTCTTGCCCTCGCTGTCGTCGCACACCGGTTCGACGACGAACGAAACGTTGCTGCCCCGGTAGGACGCCGAGAATCCGGCCGAGCTGGCGAAGGCCACGGCGCCCACGCCGCGACCGAAGCTCGCGCCTTCGGAATTCACCACGCGCGAATCGAACTTCAGCGCGGCCCGCTCGCCGGCTTTGGCGAAGCGAACGGCTTCGGCCACATCGAGGGAGAGAACCGTTTCGTCCCACAAGTCGAGATCGGGGATCTCTCGCGCCATCTCCTCGCGGTCGGGCAGCGCCGCCAGTGGCTCTGGTTCGGCCAGGCTGCACAGGGCGACCGATTCCTCGGCGAAGCTCCGCATCGCCGACGCGGCGAAATCCGAGGTGTAGGTGACAGCCGCGCGATCGGCCTTGAGCACGCGCAGCCCGAGCCCACGACTGCCCGCTTCCTTGATCAGTTCGGGTTCGCCCATGCGCACCTTGACTTCCAGCTCGGCCCCGTCGCGCACCAGAACCTCCGCGCCATCCGCGCCTGCCTGCATGGCAAAGCTCAGCATCTGGTCGGCGAGATCCTGACACGTCTTCGCATCCGCGACGGCGCGACTGGTTTGCCCGACGCTCATGCTGCCCGCGTCCCCCCCACCGTGATGCGCGCGATCTTGACCGTGGGCGTCCCGACGCCCACCGGTACCGACTGTCCGTCCTTGCCGCAGGTCCAAGTCCCGTCGGAGAGCAGGAAATCGTGCCCCACCATGGTCACGTTGCGCAGCACCTCGGGGCCGTTGCCGATGAGGTTCACCCCACGCAGCGGCGCGGTCAGCTTACCGCCCTCGATGAGGTAGCTTTCGGTGAGCGAGAAGACGAAGTCCCCGTTCGAGATGTTCACCTGACCGCCCGAGAATCGTTTGGCATACACGCCGCGGGCGACCGAGCCGATGATGTCTTGCGGATCGTCGTTGCCCGCGAGCAAGAGGGTGTTGGTCATGCGCGGCAACGGTGGGTGGCGGAAACTCTCGCGGCGCCCGTTGCCGGTGGGCCTCGTGGCGAAATGACGGGCGGAAATGCGATCCTGCATGTAGCCCACCAAGATACCGTTCTCGATGAGCACGTTGCGCCCACCAGGCGTGCCTTCGTCGTCCACGTTGATGGATCCGCGGGCGCCGGCGATGGTGGCATCGTCCACCACCGTGCACAGACTGGACGCCACCTGATTCCCGATCTGCCCGGAGTAGTTGGAGGTCTGCTTGCGATTGAAGTCCGCTTCCAAACCATGCCCGACGGCCTCGTGGAGAAGAATCCCGGATTCGCCGGCGGCGAGCACGACCTCCATCGGGCCGGCCGGTGCCTCCTCGGCGTGTAGCATGGCCACAGCCAGCCGGGCCGCCTCTCGCCCATGATCTTCCGGCGTCGACCCCGGCTCGGCAAATAGATCCAGGCCGCGGCGCTTGGCGGTTCCCGACCGTCCCGACTGACGCTTGCCGTTTTCGTCCGCCATCGCGCTCACCCCCAAGCGCACCATGGGTTGCCGATCGCGCGCCATGGTTCCGTCGGAACTGACCACCAAGACATCGGACCAACCCTCCCCGAAGCCGGCCTCGACGCGAACGATGCGCGGATCGTAGGCGCGCGCGGCAGCGTCGACCCGGCGAAGAAGTGCAACCTTGTCCTCTCCGGATCGCGACAGCGAGATTTCATGCACGGGATAGAAACTGGAGAGCGACTTCGCAGCCAGCGCCACCGGGGCAGGGGCCGATCCGTGAGCCGCGATCTGCGCCGCCGTACGAGCGGCCTCCAGCATGCGCGCCTCGGAAAGCTCCTCGGTGTAGGCATAACCCGAGGCGACTCCGCGCACGACCCGCACGCCCAGTCCGAGGACGATGGCCCGTCCCACCGTGCGCACGCGGCCTTCCTCGAAGGCAAAGTCCCGGGACGAGTGGTACTCGAAGTAGAGATCGGCGTGCTCTCCGCCCGAGGCGAGCGCGACGCCGAGCAGGCGCTCCGCGATGCGGGCATCGATGGCGTCAAGCGGTGTGGCGGGGTAGGAAGAAGCGGCGTCCGATTGCAATTCGCCTTTCACGAAACGACCTCAGGGTCGGAATCCTGGCCCGCCAGCGGCGCCGGCACCAGCGGAATCACCACGCCGCGAGACACAAACCAGGCTAGGACTTCTTCGGCGACTTGAACGGTGCGGGCGCGCCCAGATCCTCGCCGTTCGTCACACGAATCTTGGTGAGGCCCCGGACCTCGACCTGGCGGATTCGCTCGCGCGTCAGGTTGAGGATGGCGCCGACTTCCTCCAGCGTGATCCCGCCGCGATCCGCGACATCGAGGGCGCAGGTTTCCGCCATCTCCCACACCTCGAGGTGAGGGAAGTTCAGTTTGATGGCCCCGCTTTGGGGATTCACGTCGAGGTACAGGTGGTGCTCGCAACTCACGAACGGGCAAGGACGCTGCATGTTCTGGCACTCCGCGCGCGACTTCGGTCGCTCTACGTCTTCCGGATAGACCAATGTCAAGGCCAGTCGCTTCTCGTCGCGAGTCAGGCGCTTGGGCGCGATGGTCTTGGACCGGAACCGACCGTCGCTTGACATGTGTACTTTCGATCGGATCTTGGCTACTTCCGGCTGCGGCAGATCTTCCTGCTCTGACTCCTGTCCTTGAGCCTCGTCCGCCTCGACTTGGTCTTCCAATCTCTCTTCGGCCATGGCTTTCTTCCTCGGACGCGTCGATCGGGATCCGCGTCAGTACAGATCGGTGCCGCTCCCGACGGCGGTGCCCGCAACCGACGCACCGGCGCGAGCTGAAAGGCTTGCTTCCACTCCCGTGATTCGCCGGATCAGTTCACCGGCGGCTTGCTTGGCAGCGACAATCTCGGATTCGATCGTCACCCGACGATCCGGATCGAGCGCCGGCCCCTTGGCTTCGCGCTCGAATCCGGCAATCAACGCGCGCACGCCCTTTTCGACCTGCTCGATGTCCTCCTTGAAGCGGGCGAAAGAGTGCTGGATCTCCTCGATGGTCAGATCCGCGGCCATCATCGCGCGCACCTGATTCACGCGCCTCACGACCTCGGCGGGATACATGCCGCATGAGCCGCGGTGCTTGCCCTTGCGGCCGACACGCACCGAGCGCGGCAGAAGCCCAAGCTGGACGTACTTGCGCAGGGTGGCCTCGGAGAAGCGAAATCCGCGAGCGCTGAAGAGGTCCACGATCTGACGTGACGTCAGTCCGCCCGGCCACTGGCGCTCGATCTCGCTCAACTCCTCTTCCACCAACAACCCAGCCGCCCGGTCTCTCGCAACCGCGGTTTCGCTGGCGGACTGGCCCTTGCGCTTCTCCATGCTTGAGAGGCTACTGTATTCTACTCATTAGAATATATTCAATATACTAAATACCTACTATTCTGTTCAGTATGCGTATTGTCACCATTCCCTTTCACGCCCCCGGCAAGTCCGCGCGCGGCCCAATCCCGGCCTGCGGACGCCCGGAGCCAGCGTCGGCTTTCACCGTGGCGAGGACGTCGGAACGCTGGCGGGGGCTGGGAAGGAACCGCTGCTACGAGGTCGTTCGGACGCAAAGACCAGGTCGGCCGCGGGCATGTATTTCCAGTGCTTCTTCAGCCACCGCTTGGGCGCCTTGTCGACGCAGCCGAAGGCGCGGTCCCGGGGATCGCAGAATACGCGCACGTGCATGTGATCGTCGTGCGGCTGAGAATCCGTGGGTTGGTGGAGAAGCGCTTGCGCCTGGTTGATGATGGCGGCTGGCGCACCTTCGCGCTTGGCCTCGGCGATCATGAGCCCCTCCAGATCGCGATGAATGAAGATCCACTGCACCTCGATGGCGGGGTTTGCGAGCATCGCCCGCACCAGAGCCCAGTTTCGCCGGGCATCGAAATACGCGTCCGGCAGCGGATCCTTGATGACACGGCCCACTTTCCCCGGCGACCAGCGAACGGCTCGACCATCGCCCCCGAAATGCAGCATGGCCGGCAAGTCATGCAGCGGCCGGCCGTTTCCGTCGATCGCGAAGTAGAAGATGTCGATGTCGCGACCGCTGGCGTGTGATCGGTGCATCGCCGCATCCCCGCCTCTCCTGCTGGAAATATCCCCGAGATGGGCCGTGCTGCCCGGGATCTCCCGATTCACCTCGCGAAAGACCTCCGTCAGCCAGAGCACGACGGCAGCCGTCGCGTAGCGGTGGTCGCGCACACGCCAATCGCGGTGCACTTCATAGCCGGCCCCAGCAAAAGGCATGGCCACCCCATGCACTAGCGCCCCTTTGCTGGACGAGCCCACCGAGACGCTGAGCCCGTCGCTCGCATAGACCCCAAGACAACCCGACAGCAGGGTGACGTTCAGGATGGTGCTCGCGAAGAGCAGGAACCTCGCCATCTCACGGATAGGGCGGCCAGGGAAAGCACGGACGGCCGCTCGGACGTCCGTCACCCCTTACCCGTAGGCCTTCTCGATGCGCTCTTGGTCCTCCTTGCAGCGGATGCAGAGCGTGGTTTCGAGTCGCGCCTCCAGCCGCTTGAGCGAAATCAGCTCTCCGCACTGCTCGCACAGTCCGAAGGTGCCTTCCTCGATCTTCTCAAGCGCGTGGTCGATCTTCTGCAAAAACGTCTTTTCGCGTCCGCGTAACCTGAACGTGAATGACTGCAAGTATTCCGAGGAAGCCAGATCCATTTCATCGGGCAAGTCGTCGGATTCGAGCGTCATGTCCTCGTTCAAGGTACGCTGCGCGTTCCGCAGGATGTCCTTCTTTCGCGTCAGAAGGATGTCGCGGAACCGTTTGAGGTCCTTCTTCTTCAGACCGGTCCCTTCCATGTATCCCCTTGTTTCAGAATAGCTTTGTGTATTTGCCTAGTCTAGCGTCCGTTTGCAACACCTTGTGCAAACCATTCGGGAAGTCCCACACCTTGACAGGTTAGCCGATAACTGCCTAAATGCCGAAAAGTCACACAGGGGAGTTCATCCATAAGCGGGGTGTTTCATGGCCGGTTCTGACAAGAGGAAACAAAGTCTCTACTTTCCAGAGGAAATGCTGAAGGAAATCCAGGAAGAGGCTACGCGTCAAGACCGTTCACTGTCGTGGATCGTGCAGAAGGCGTGGAAGATCTCGCGCAAAGAGATCATGAAGTACCCGTCCGTCAACGAGTTCCCCGGCGAAGACGACGAGCGCGGTGCCACGGAATAGGGGCTCTCTGCCTGCCGCCCATCGCTTCAATACCTTGCCGGAGCCAGGTGGCCTGCCCTGGCCGCATGTCCAACCTCAAAGCCCAACGCAGACATGGCCGACATTCTCATAGTCGGTGACGAGGTTGCACCCGTCGCCGGAGGGGAAACCGCAACCGGGGCCGCCGCGCTGGGTCGTGCGTTATCCGCGTCTCAGCACAAAGTCACGATGTTGACCCTCGCCAGCGAGGAGCGCGCCTCGCGCCTGCCTGGCATGGCCCGCCGCCTGCGCACGGTACTTGCTCGATTGGCCGACGGGGATCGCGAGTGCACGCTTTTTGAAGGTCGCTCCGCCATCAGCCAATCCGCCTTGCACGTGCTCGGCGTCGAGCCCATCGACCGAGGTCATGGCGCGGCCTTCCTGGCCAGCGCCGCATCGGCGCTGGTACACGACGAAATTTGCCGGCCCGACGCCATCATTGCCTGGGGTGAGGCTGCGGCCGCGGTTCTCCCGGCGGTCCAAGCCACCTCGCGCGTCTTCGTCTTGCCCACCGGCACCTGGGGCTCCTCACTCTCGGCCACCGAGCGGGCTGCCCTGGATCCCAACGCGCCGGATCTGGCGATGGCCAAGGGATCGCTCGCCGGCCTGGGTGCCATCGACGCGGACGTGGTGGTCTTCCCCAGTCCTTCCTCGGCCCGCAGCTTCGAGAACGCTCGTGAGTTCTCGTTCCGGGCCTCGGACCAACCGGTCGTTTCGGTCCGCTTCGGCTGCGACGAGGCGCCCCACGATCCCGCGACGGATCCCCTCCCTCATCACGGGATACTCGTCCGACGCGCCGGGGGGAAAATCCGAGTGCCGGAAAGCGCTTGCGCGCAGGACCTCGCTAGCCCTTGGCCGGCGTACCTTGCTGGTCGCCACTGCACCACTCGCCGTCGCCGAGGGCGGTCGCGCACTCATCGACGCACTGTCGCAGTTGATTCATTCCGATGTCGCGTTCGTCGTCCCAGGTAGTGGCGAACGATCGCTGGTGGAGGCGATCAAGCGCATCGCCATCGAAACCCCCAGCAAGATCGCCATCTACCCCGAAGTTGGTCCGGAGGCCGAACGCCGCATTCTGGCGGGGGCGGATGTGCTCCTGCTGGCGGACAAGGACAACCACCTCGCGCGAACGGCCGGCCTGGCTTTGCGCTACGCGACCCTGCCGCTCGTTCCCAATTGCGCAGCCTATGCCGACTACATGGTCGATTACGATGTCGCTTCGCAAACTGGCAACAGCCTGCTCTACAAGCCGGACGATGCCTACGAGCAGGTTTCCGTGGTTCTACGCGCGGCGGAGCTGCGGCCCAATCCAGATGTCTGGAAGCCCCTTCAGAAACGACTGCTGCGCGCGGCCCCCCACTGGGGGGCGACCGCGGCGCTGTTCGAAGGCCTGGTGCTCAGCCAGCAAGCATCCGCCTGATTCGAACCGCGAATTCGCCGCCGATCGCGACCATCTCCCCCTCGGCCCAAGGCGCGTCGTCCACCCGCAAGAGGATCGGGTCTTCCCAGTTTCTGCCGAGTGGTGTGCCTCGAAGCAGCCCGGTCATCGTCGCTCCCTCGAGGCGGCCAACCTCGGCGGCGACTTCCGCGTCGGTGACCGCCCTCCCCGCCCCATCCATCGCTGCGGAACCTACGGAAGTCCGCGCCGTCCGTCCCCTGGTCCGGACGGCGTCCCCCCGGGCTTTCCCATCGACCTCCGTGCCCGCGATGGCAATCGAGCCGTCGCGGCGCAGGCATGCCGGGACCACCGTCTCGCCTCGGCGGATCCGGACCGGCCATGGGCCCGCCACCGGCCATGCGGCGATTCCCTCGAATAGAACCGCATCGCCCTCCCTAGCCGCGGCCAGCTCCGAAACCAGAACCCTGGTACGCCCCAGTTCCAGACGAATCGGCAGCGAGGCCTGCCATGAACTTGCAGCCTCCGGGATCGGAACTTCGGTCAGAAACTCGACGCTCGCGCACAACCAGGCACGACCCGAACCTCCGCGCATCTCTACCCGGAACTCGACCGCAATCGGGTCTGAAAGCAGAACTTGGCCCGCAGTTGCGCACAATCGGACTTCCGGCCCAAGACCCATGCGCGCGCACAGTGCGGCGAGCACACCTTGCAAGATCCCCCGTTCGACGCGCGAAAGGGCGCCGGCCGCTATCACGCCCTCGCAACCGAGAATCGAGCTCACCGTGTGAAGCGCGAGTCCTCTTTCGACGAGCAGCAACGCCGTGCCTCCGGCGCACTCGATCGAGGTCTCGTCGCACGACTGACGAACGCTCGCGATCCAGGCCGCGTCGACGGCGAGAACCTCCGACCGAAGGACCACTTCGCCCAGGCCGGGAAACTCAATCGTCATTTCCTCGGGCAGGCAGACTCGCGCCGCCCGACGAACGACGGCCACGTATGCTCGGGAATTGCCACTCAGTTCGATCCGGCAAGGTTCGTCTGGTTCTCCCGTGCTCATGTCCCGATCGCCATCTCCACCGCATAGTAAGGCTAGCCGCGAAGCCACACTTGATGTCAAGTGGGAAGCGCACGCACTTCCGTCCACGTCGCGTACCTCTCGGTACATCGTGTCCGCCCTCGCCGGTCGAGGAAGAAAACACCGTGGCTCTGCCAAATTCCGCCCGGCACGTGAACCATCTTGTGTGCCAGTTGCATCTAGCTTAAGTATAGTGTTCAGAGGAGCCACGAAAGACACGGAGCCGTGAAACCCTACGAGAGAGTCATCGGGATCAGCTGTAGCCAACTCGTCGACTACTGCATGGACTACCTGAGTGGCAGTCTTTCGGCCGAGGAGAGGGAAAGTTTCGACGGCCACCTCTCCTATTGTCCGGAGTGCGTCAAGTTCTTCCACACCTACAAGAAGACGCCCGTGGTGTCGAGAGAAGCGCTCTCTTTGGAGATGCCCGATCGCGTGCGCGGGGAGGTTCGTGACTTCCTCCGCCAACGCTACAAGAAGGCGCCCTAGGGATGTCCCGGCGACACCGGCAAGGCCGGACAGCGGAGGAATCCGCCGCAAGGCGAGCAGCGCGCTTGACAGACGGTTCGACAAGGGCAAGATTGCGTCAATAGCATGCCCGTCGGCTTGGTTTGTCCCCGCTGCGATGCACTGACCGGCCTCGACGCGAGCCGATGCCCTCTCTGCGAGGTGCCCCTCGGCGAGCCAAGAGAATCCCCGTTGCCAGCTGCGGGTCCGCCCGCCTCTCGTCCGGAGGAGTTAATGTCCACCAAGACTTGTCCGAGTTGTGGAAACCACGTTCCCGAAAGCGACCGTTTCTGTGGCCAGTGTGGCGCGCGCATGGATGGTGCTGCCCCTGCGCCGGCGGCGGGACCCGGCAAGACCATGTTCTTCTCGGGCGTCCAGCCCGTGGGCATGGCCAAGCTGGTTCTGGTCAAGGCCGACACAGGCGACGGAGTCGCCTACCAACTCAGTGGAACCGAACACCTGGTCGGTCGTAGCGAGGGGGCGATCCTGTTCCCCGACGATCCCCTACTCTCGCCTCGCCACGCCAACTTCGCATACCGCGACGCCAAGCTGTTCGTGACGGACGAAGGATCGACCAACGGCGTGTTCATCCGCATCCACGCCCCGGCGGCGCTGGAATCCGGCGCTGCCTTTCTAGTCGGCGAGCAACTGCTCCAGGTCGAGGCCCTGGCACCGGACTTCGGCCCGCAGCCCGACGCCGAAGGCACGTACTTCTACGCCAGCCCCAAGCGCGCCTCGAAGATGCGCCTCATCCAGCGCCTGCGGGGAGGCGACATTGGCCTCATCGTGCGAGCGCGCGGCGATAGCATCACGCTCGGACGCGAAGGCAACGACGTGAACTTTCCGGACGATCCCTTCATCTCGGGCAGGCACGCCGAGGTGAGCATCGGCCCCGACGGTACCTTCACCATCGTCGACCAGGGTTCCAAGAACGGCACCTTCGTGCGCATCGCAGGCGAGACTCCGCTCGTGCATGGCGACTATGTCTTCGTCGGGCAGCAGCTCTTCCGCGTGGAAATCACCTAGCAGGGAGCGCACGATGCCTCAGTCAACACCAACGTTTCGCGGGGAGGGTCTCTCGTGATTACCTGTTCTCGTTGCGGCAAGGAAAACCAGGATCTCTACAAGTTCTGCCTGGGTTGTGGAGCCAAGCTTCAGGCGCAAGCGGCGCCTGCCCCCAAACCCGCATCCGCCGAGGAAATGCTCCCGCCCACGCCGCCGCCCGAGCCGGTCGTGGCACCGGCCGCCGTCGTGAAGACGGCAGTGCCTCCCTCTCCACCGCAGTCCATGATGCCGGCGGCGCCCCCTTCCTTCGGACAGCATTATCCGGCCGCTTCTGCCCCAGCTGCCATTCCGTCGGTCCAGATCGGCATTGGCTCGATCCCCATGCAGGTGCCCGCGAGGCAAATTCCCGCCGCGGCCACACCCACGGCCGGCGAGCCGCCCGCGAGGCCCATGCAGGCCACGTCCGTGCCCGCGACTGCGGTCCCGGCAGCCCAAACGCCCCACGTGTCCCCGTTCTCCCCACCCGCGACGGAAACCATTGCCTGCCCCAATTGCGGCAAGCAGGTCGCGTCCGCGTTCGCCTTTTGTGGTGGCTGCGGGCATCGCATGAAACCAACGCCGGGAGCGGTTGCCGAGGCCGCAATCCAGCGAGCCGAAGCGGTCGCCCCCGCGCCCGCCCGGGTCGGACCACGCGGCCACCTGACCCTGATCCGTCCCGACGGCACCGAGGGAGGCGTCTTCGCGTTGCAGGAAGGCCAGAACGTCATTGGCCGAGGGCAGGGCACGCTGTTCGACGCCGACCCCTACCTGTCCCCGAACCACGCCGAGTTTTCCCTCGGAGAAGCGGGGCTCGAGGTGCGGGACCATCACAGTCTCAACGGCGTCTTCGTGCGCATTACGGAGGAGGAGCCGCTGCAATCTGGCGACTGCTTCCGCATCGGCCAGGAACTACTGCGCTTCGACGCCATCAATCCCCTCACCCCGCTCGAGGACGGGACGGAAATCATCGGTACGCCGAATCCAGGCTATTGGGGCCGGCTGTCCGTGGTGGTGGGCCGGGATCTCGACGGCCCGGCCTTCCCGCTGTTCGACGAGACGGCTAGGCTGGGACGCGAGCGCGGCGACATCTTGTTTCCGGAGGATGGCTACGTCTCGGGGGCACACTGCGAGATCACGGTGCGCGACGGCCGCGTCTTCCTCAAGGATCTTAGGATCCTCCAACGGCACCTTCCTGCGCGTGCGCGAGAGCCGTCCCGTACCGACGGGTAGCCTCATGCTGATGGGCCAGCAGCTCTTCCGCGTCGCCTACAAGTAGCCGACTGGCCCGCCCGCCCGAACAGGCGTTCTCCATCGACGCGTTTTCGACCGTCTTTGGCCTACTTCTTCCCGGCGGGCTGGCCGAAGAACGCCTTGCGAACGTCGCCGGTTTGCTTGGGCTCGACGTAGCGGAAACCGTTGGGAATCTTGTATCGGGACCCGTTGTCGAAATCGATGGTGACATCGACCGGCCCCTTGTCGCCGTTGGGAGTCACCACGCTGATCTTGTTGGTGGACGAGATCACGACCTGGTCGCACACGTGCCTGCCGAACATGACCTGGGCTTGCGTCTTGCCGGGCTTGAAACCGGCGCCGAGAATGTTTACGTGATCTCCCCCAGCGGTGATCCCCTCGAGCGGATCGACGCGATCGACGCGAATCTTCCCGTTGTCCTCGCATGATGCCACCAATCCAAGTACGAACAAGATCGTCACCAGCCGATAGACACGTTTCATGTGGGCTCCTCCTCGGTCAGGTGGCCACCTTAGCCCGCACGCGTTGGGCGGTCAACGAAGACTCGCTCTGACGCAATGTAAATATTCACGCCGCCTCTTGCCCCCGAAAACGCCGCCATCCAGGTATCGCCAGCCCCCGACGTTGGTAAGCTGCGCGCGCCCCCATGCAAGCCCCCATCTCGATGCAAGAGCTGCTTTCCCTGGTCGAACGGGAGTTCGCCGGTGGCAGCGCACGAGGGCCGCGCTGCTTCGAGATCCACGGTGCGATCCCGCCACTCGGGGCGGCGCTCGCCGCGCACGTCGCGCGCACTCATCGGGACACCGTCCTCTACGTCGTCCCCGATGAAGAACAGGTCGCTTCGCGCAAGGCCGCGGTCGAGTTCTTCCTCGGCGGCAGGCAGGGCGAAGACGATCCGCTGACGCCGCCGCCGGTGTCGCAGTTGCCCGCGCCGGAGAGCAGTCCCTACGCCGAGGTGCAGCCGGACCCGCGCAACACCATGCAACGCCTCGCCTTGCTTTACCGCATGGCCAATCGCCTGTCCGCTCCCGTCGCCATCGCGTCGGCGGCCGGGCTGTTCCGGCGCGTGATTCCGCCAGGGCCCTTCGCGGGGCTGTGCGGCGCCATCGACGTAGGCAAGGCCATCGACCGCGACGAATTGGCTCGCGATCTGCTCCGCATCGGCTTCAGCCGTACCCAGGTGGTCGACGATCCAGGCACCTTCGCCGTGCGCGGTTCGGTCATCGACGTCTTCTCCCCGGTGTACCGCCACCCGGTGCGCATCGAGCTCGACGGCGACGAGGTGCAATCGCTGCGGCTCTTCGATGCTGCCACGCAACGCACCCTGCGTCCCATCGAGCACATGGTCTTTCATCCCGTACGGGAAGCCATCGCCAGCGCGGGCGCCGATCCGCGCGAACGCATCCTGGCTGCGGCCGATCGCGCGGCCTACCCGTCGAGCAAGACCCGGAGCATCCTGGAACGTATCGACGAGGGCGCGACGTTCTTCGGGATCGAATCCCTGGCGCCGGCTTTCCACGCCCGCATGGGCTCGTTCTTCGAATACCTCCCCGAGGGGACCAGGCTGGTCGTCGAGGATCCCGAGTCGACCCTGGAACAAGCGCGGCGGGAGATGAGCCGCCTGCGTGAACACGCGAAGCGTCGGCTGGAGGATCACCGTTTGGCCCTCGATCCGAGCGAGTTTCTCCTCGACAAGGAAGAGGCGCGGGCGGCCCTGCTCGACCGCCCACGCATCGAGGTGCGCACCTTGGAGGTGGAGCGGCCGGCTGCAGCGCCTTCCGAGGACCGCCCACCGCGCGGGCGGCTCGACGCCGTACCCACGGCAGGCCTGCGCGCGGAGCTTTTGAGCGCACGCGGCGAAGGCGACATAGGCGAGGCTCTTGCGCGCAGGCTGCGCGCGTGGCTCGAGGACGGCTATCGCGTCCACCTGGTCGCGCCTGGTCGCGCACACGCCGAACGCCTCTCGGCGCTGCTCACGTCCCTGGGGCTTCTCCCCAGGCTTGGCCGAAGTGCCGGCGATTCCGGGCTGACCACCCTCTTTGGCGTAGGCGGCAGAAGCGCGGGCCTGACCATTTGGGCGGGTCCACTCACGCATGGCTTTCAGCTACCGAGCGACCGCGTGGTCGTCGTTTCCGAGGAGGAAATCTTCGGCCCCCGCGCCCACCACGTGGCCGCGCCGAGCAAGGCCCCGTCGTTCGGCGACTTGGCCGGCATGTCAGAGGGAGAATCTGATCGTTCACGAGGAGCATGGCGTGGGCCGCTACCGCGGCCTCACCCGGCTGGCGATCCGGGGCGTCACCCATGACTTCTTGCGCCTGGAGTACACGGGGGGAGCCCTGTACCTACCCGTCTACCGCCTCGGGGTCGTCCATCGCTTTGTCGGTGCCTCGCCCGAAACCGTCCGGCTCGACAAGCTGGGCGGCTCGACCTGGGTGGAGAAACGGCGCCGGGTGTCCGCCGAAACCCGCAAGATGGCGGAGGAGTTGCTCCAGCTCTATGCCCAGCGCGGAGCCTTGCCCGGCCACGCCTTCCCGGCTCCCGACGTGATCTTCGGCGAGTTCGAGGAGAGCTTCGCGTTCGACGAAACCGCGGATCAGCAGCGCGCCATCGGCGAAGTCTTGGGCGACATGCAAAAGGAGATACCGATGGATCGCCTGGTGTGCGGCGATGTCGGTTACGGCAAGACCGAGGTCGCCCTGCGCGCGGCGCTGCTGGCCGTGCTGGGTGGGCGGCAGGTGGCGGTGCTGGCGCCCACGACGGTCCTGGTCGAGCAACATCTCGTCACCTTCAGCGAGCGCTTCCGCGATTTTCCCGTACGCGTGGCATCGCTGTCGCGCTTTCGCCGGCCCGCGGAGCAGCAGACCATCGTGCGCGCGATCGAGGAGGGCCAAGTCGACGTGGTCGTCGGTACCCACCGCCTGCTTTCGCGCGATGTGCGCTTCAAGCAGCTCGGCCTGCTGGTCATCGACGAGGAGCAGCGTTTCGGCGTGACCCACAAGGAGCGGCTCAAGGAGATGCGCTCGCAGGTGGATGTGCTGACCCTGACCGCGACGCCCATTCCACGCACCCTGCAAATGGGGCTGGCCGGGCTGCGCGAGATCTCGGTCATCGCCACCCCGCCCGCCGATCGATTGGCCATTCGCACCTTCGTCTGCCATTTCGATCCAGAGTTGCTCGGCGAGGCCATCGCCAAAGAACTGGGCCGCGGGGGCCAGGTCTTCTTCGTGCACAACCGCGTCGAGGATCTCGCCAAGTGGACGCGCTGAGATCCGTGCCATCGCGCCCAAGGCCCGCGTGGCCATGGCCCATGGCCAGATGAGCGAGAGCAAGCTGGCCAAGGTGATGATTGATTTCGTCGACGGCCGCTACGACATCCTGTGCTGCACGACCATCATCGAGTCGGGTCTCGACATCCCGCGCGCCAACACCATGATCGTCAACCAAGCCGATCGCTTTGGGCTGGCCCAGCTCTACCAGTTGCGCGGACGCATCGGACGTTCGCGCGAGCGCGCCTTCTGTTACCTGGTCGTTCCCTCGGACCATCGCATGAGCTCCGAAGCCGAGCAGCGCCTGTCCGTGCTCCAGCGCTTCACGGAGCTGGGCGCGGGTTTCCAAGTGGCGACCGCGGATCTGGAAATCCGCGGCGCCGGCGAGTTGCTAGGCGCCAAGCAGTCGGGGCTGGTTGCGGCCGTCGGTTTCGACACCTACGCTCGCATCCTGGAGGAAGCCGTCGCCGAACTGCGCGGACAGCCCATCCGCACCGAGCACGATCCGGAAATCTCGGTCGACGTTCCGGCGTTCCTGCCCGACGACTACATCCCCGACACCGGACAGCGCCTGGAATTCTATCGACGTTTGGCCCAGGCCACGGGCGAGGACGATGTCCGTGCTATCGAGGCCGAGCTGGAAGATCGCTATGGGCGTCTGCCCGAGGAGGCCCTGCTCCTGCGCGAGGTCATGATCGACAAGACCCTGGTGCGCAGGATCGGCGCGCGTGGCTACGAACTGGGCGCCGTTGCGCTTGGTGCTCACCATCGGCGCCGATCCCCGGCTGGATCCGGCCAAGGTGATGAAGCTCATCCAGGGCAAGGAGAGCCGCTGGAAACTCTCGCCCGACATGCGCGTGAGCTATGCCTTCACGGAGGCGGAACGGGCGCGATCGGATGGCCGTCGCGCGGGCCAGGCTGCGCGAGATCCTCGCTTGTGTCGCGGCGTGAAAGGGGTTGCGAGCCGCCCCAGGTTGTGCCATGCAGGTCCCATGCGTCGCTCGATCCTCGTTGCCATCGCCGTCCTCCTGTGCGCATGCCGCGGGAAGACCGGGGTCGATTCCAAGGGCAACGCCAAGGGCAACGCCAGGGAATCGAAAGCCAACCAGGTGGCCCTTGCCCAGGTCGACGACATCGTCATTACGGCCACGGACGTGAAGGAAATACTGGCCCACTACGCCAACCAACCTTTCGTGTTGGCGCGTTATTCCACTATCGAGAAGAAGAAGGAGCTGCTCGACAGCCTGATCCGTTATGACGTCCTGGCTCTCGAGGCCCGTAAGCGCGGCTACGAACGCGACCCCGAAGTGCAGCGGGTGGCCAAGGACAAGATGGTCAGGCTATTTCTCCGGAAGGAGATCTTCGACAAGGTGAAACCGTCGGACATTTCCCACGCGGAGGTGCAGAATTTCTACCGCGAACATGCGACCGACTACACCCGCCCTGAGTCGGTGCGGGCAAGCGAGATTCTGGTGAAAGACCGCGCCGAGGCCCTGAAGGTTGGGGCCGAGGCCAAGGCCTCGCCCAAGTCGGACATGAAGGCTTTCCGCGAGCTGGTGGCGAAATACAGCGAGGATCCAGATTCGAAGCCACGCGGTGGGGATCTGACCCTGTTCGACCGGGCCACGACCCGAATTCCGCGGTCGGTGGTGACGGCCGCGTTCGCGCTCAAGGAGATCGGCGACATTTCCGATCCGGTCGAAACCGACAGGGGATTCGTCGTGCTCAAGTTGACCGACCGGCGCCCCGCCCTTTCGCGATCGCTCGAAGATGCGAAGCCCGAAATCCAAAGACGCCTGCTCGAAGAACTGCGCGCCAAAAGGAAGAGGGAATTCATCGAAGCCGCGCGCAAGACCACCAGGGTCGAAATCGATGAAGACCAGTTGGCCAAGCTCGACCTCGATGGACGCGCAGCGACGACCGGTGACACGGTGTCGCCAGGCTTCGGCGCCGCCCTGCCATCGGTCGTGCGGCGACCCGACATCGACGCGGCGGCGTGGTAGGACATCCGCCATGAAAGCCCTTCACGCCTCCGCGGTCGCCCTCGGCCTGGTCTTGCTGGCCGGGCCGGCAACGGTGCACGCCCGCGTGGTGGAAAAAATCGCCGCGCTGGTCGGTGACGACCTCATCCTGCAAAGCGAAGTCGAGGATCGGGCCGCGCCGACGCTGGCCGAGATCGCCGCCATCGCCAACCCCAGCGAGCGCGAGGCCAGAGCCAATGCCATCCGGCGCGATGCCCTAGAGCGCCTCATCGACGACCAGTTGCTGTCACAGCAGGCGACCGAGCTCAAGCTGACCGTGAGCAACGACGAGATCGACCGCGCCATCGCGCAGATCAAGCACGAATACAACCTCAGCGATTCCCAGCTCAAGGACGAGATCGTCAAGCAAGGGCTGAGCATGGCGGCCTATCGCATGAACACCAAGCGCGAGATCCTCAAGTACCGCGTGCTCAATATCGCCGTTGGTTCCAAGATCAACGTCGGGGACAGCGAGGTGCAGAGCTACTACGACCGGCACATGAAGTCGGCCAACGTGCAGGTGCGCGCGAGCCACATCTTCATCACCATTCCCGAGGACGCGGACAACGCCATGGTGATGGAACGCGAGAAGATGGCCAAGGCCCTGCTGGCGCGCGCGCAGAAGGGCGAGGACTTCGCCAAGCTCGCGCGCGAATACTCGGAAGATGCCGGCACGCGGGCCGAGGGCGGCGACCTGGGATTCATCGGCCGCGACATCCTGCCCAAGCCCATGGAGGAACTGATGTTTTCCATGCGCGTGGGCGACATACGCGGCCCGGTGCGAGCCGGCGGGGGGTTCCACATCATCAAGCTGGTCGACAAACGCGCCAAGAAGCCCAAGCCATTCGCCGAGGTCCAGGATGACATTCGCATTCGCCTGCGCCAGCGCGAGATGGAACGGCAAACCAAGATCTACCTCAGCGACCTGCGCAAAAGGGTTCTCGTCGATATCCGGCTCTAGCGAAGCAGTGAACGAGGGAAGATCCATGGCAAAGCAACATGTGGGCATCGTCGGGCTGGGCGTGATGGGGGAAAACCTCGCGCTCAACATCGAGAGTCGAGGATTCTCGGTGGCCGGATTCGATCTGGATGGCAAGAAGGTCGATGGCTTCGCGAGCAAGACCAAGGGACGAAACCTGGTCGCGACTCGAACCCAGGCCGAGTTTCTCGACGCCCTGGAGTCACCGAGGAAGGTGCTCATCATGGTGCCCGCCGGCAAGGCCGTCGACGCCGTGATCGCCGGTCTGCGGCCTCATCTCGAGGCGGGAGATCTGCTGATCGACGGTGGGAACACCCTCTTCGTCGATACCGTTCGCCGGCTCAGGGAGCTCGAGGGAACCGGCATCCTTCTCATCGGCGCGGGCATCAGCGGCGGAGAGGAAGGCGCCTTGCACGGGCCGTCCATCATGCCGGGAGGCAACCCCGAGGGATGGCCACTGGCTCGGCCAATCTTGCAAGCCATCGCCGCCAAGGCCGACGACGGCGCGCCCTGCTGCGACTGGATCGGCAGCGGCGGCGCGGGTCACTTCGTCAAGATGGTCCACAATGGTATCGAGTACGCGGACATGCAGATGATCTGCGAGGCCTACTGGTTGATGGAGACTCTGCTCGGCCTTTCGCCGGAAGAAAGCAGCTCGATCTTCGCGGCGTGGAACCAGGGCGAGCTTGCTAGCTACCTGGTCGCCATCACGGCCGACATTCTCTCGCGCAAGGATCCCGACACCGGCCAGCCCATGGTCCACGTCATCCTGGACACGGCCGAGCAGAAAGGGACAGGCAAATGGACCGGGCAGACCGCGCTCGACCTCGGCGTGGCCGCGCCCACCATCGCCGATGCGGTGTTCGCCCGAACCTTGAGCGCCCTCAAGACCGAGCGCGTGGCCGCGTCGTCGGTGCTGCCAGGCCCGGATCAGGTCTTTCCAGGGGACAAGACCGCCTTCATCGAAAGGATCCGCAAGGCCCTGTTCTGTTCCAAGATCTGCTCGTACGCGCAGGGTTTTGGGCTCCTGCGCGCCGCCGACCAGGAATACCACTGGGATCTCCGTGTTGGCTCCATCTCGTCGCTGTGGCGGGCGGGCTGCATCATCCGCGCGCAGTTTCTCGACAAGATCAAGGATGCCTACCAGCGCGATCCCACGCTCCCCAACCTGCTGCTCGACCGGTATTTCTCCGAGGTCCTGGCCGGCAACCATTCCGCGTGGCGACAGGTCGTCTCCGTCGCCGCCGTGCATGGCCTGCCGGTGCCGGCCTTCATGAGCGCCCTCTCCTACTACGATGGTTACCGCTCGAAAAACCTGCCCGCCAACCTGCTGCAAGCGCAGCGCGACTATTTCGGCGCCCACACCTATCGCCGCGTCGACAAAGAAGGGAAGTTCCACACCTCGTGGAACGCCTGACGCAACGGCGAGACGATTTCGACCTCGCGCCGAGGACGGGGGTATGCATACTTTACGCGTGGCTACCATGGCACGCCGGATCGGTTCATCCTCGCTCGCAATCCTGGTGGTCACGGTTTGTGTCGGGTGCGGCGGCCTGGAAGACCGACGAAGCGACGCCTCGCAGGCGGCGGACAGCGCCGGAGGCGGCAGCCCTGACGACACCGACAACACCGAGTCGGCGCCGCCGACCCTAGACGGCGGACTGACCGGCGAGACGGCTTCGGCTTCGTTCGCCACCGTCGTGGTCCTGCCTGACACGCAGTACTACGCATCAAGCTATCCCGACGTGTTCACCTCGCAAACGAGCTGGATCGTCGAACAAAAGTCTACCCTGAACATCGCCACCGTCTTGCACGTCGGCGACATCGTCGACACGCCCAGCTCCGCGGACCAGTGGAGCGTCGCCAGCTCCGCCATGCACGCTCTCGACGGCATCGTGCCCTACGTCGTCGTCCCCGGCAATCACGATACCGACAGCAATCGCCAGGGTCCCATCAACACCTACTTCGGCCCCGCGGCCATGCCGTGGATCACTGGCACCATGACCGCGGGACAGATCGAAAACAACTACGCTCTCGTCGACATCGGCCCACAAAAGTGGCTCGTGGTCGGGATCGAATTTGGACCGCGCGACGCCGTCCTGACTTGGGCCGACGCCGTACTCAAGGCGCATCCGGACACACCGGCCATCCTGGTGACCCATGCCTATTTGTACCTGGATGCGGCCCGCTACGATGTCGCCGTTGCTGGAACGGATTCGACCCAGCCGAGCTACCAGTACTGGTACCCGCAATACTACGGCTTCACCGCCAGCCAAGGCATCAACGATGGCGAACAAATGTGGCAGAAACTCGTTCTGCCCAACTCGAATGTTCGTCTGGTTCTCTCCGGACACATGACCGGCGCCTCGCGTCTTTCCAGCACCCGGCCCGACGGTTCGGTCGTCCACCAGATGCTTTCCGACTATCAATGGTTCCGCATCGATCAGCCCGATTATTACGGTGGCGGTGGCTATCTTCGCGTCCTCGAATTCGACTACGACCGGAAAGAGATCGACGTGCTGACGTACTCACCGTATCTCGACCAGTACCTCACCGACGACGCGAACCAATTCTCCGTCAGCCTCGATCCCTGATCACCCGGGAGGCCAACCGAGCGAACGGCCCGCCAGCACGTGCAGGTGAACGTGGGCAACACTCTGCCCGGCGTCGGGGCCGGCGTTCATGACCACGCGGAAACCGCTCTCGGCGAAGCCGGCGCGACGGGCCTGTTGGCTGGCCACGATCATCAGCTTGCCGAACAGGGCCGCGTCCTCCGCCTTGGCCTCGGCCAGGCTGGCGATGTGGCGGATGGGAATCACCAACTCGTGCAGCGGGGCCTTGGGGCCGACATCCTTGAATGCGAGGATGTCCTCGTCGCGATGGGTGATGGTGGCGGGGATCGTGCCCTCGCAGATCTTGCAGAACAGACAGTCGCTCATGATGGGCTCCTGGGGTTTCTATAGCAGCGCGAGCAAGCGCTTGCGAGTCTCCTCGGGTGGCGCCGCCTCGTGCAGCCCCTGGCGCAAGAACGCCGCAATTGCTTCGTACTTGGCAATGGCCGTGTCGATGCGCGCATCGCTGCCGGCCCTGTAGGCGCCGAGCAAGATCAGGTCGCGCTTCTGTTCGTAGGTGGCAAGAAGCTCGCGCACGCGGGCGGCGACCTGGCGGTGCTCTCCGTCCACGATGCATTCCATCGTCCGCGACAGCGACGCCAGCACATCGATGGCCGGCCAGTGATTGCGCTCGGCCAGGGCACGCGAAAGCACGATGTGACCGTCGAGGATCGCGCGTACTTCATCGGCGATGGGCTCGTCCATGTCGTCGCCGGCGACGAGCACGGTATAAAGTGCGGTGATCGATCCGCGCGCTGAATTGCCGGCGCGCTCGAGCAGGCGGGGAAGCAGGGCAAACACGCTGGGGGGAAAACCATGGCGGACAGGCGGCTCCCCGGCGGCCAGGCCGACCTCGCGCTGGGCGCGCGCGAAGCGAGTCAGCGAGTCCATCATGAGCAGGACCCGCCCGCCGCGATCTCGAAACCACTCGGCGATGGCGGTGGCCACGAAGGCCGACTTCAGGCGAATCAGACTGGGGGTATCGCTGGTGGCGCACACCACCACGGAGCGGGCACGCCCACCCGAGCCCAGGGCGTCCTCCAGAAACTCCGTCAGCTCGCGGCCGCGCTCGCCCACGAGACAGATCACATTCACGTCGGCGTCGGTGTTGCGCGCGATCTGGCCAAGCAACATGGACTTGCCCACGCCGGAACCGGCGAATACCCCCACCCGCTGGCCCTCGCCCACGGTCATGAAGGCGTCGATGGCGCGCACGCCAAGCGCAAGCGGCCGGCGAATGCGCGGCCGCGACAGGGGATTGGGGGCGGGCCGGTCCACGGGCCATTCCTCGGTCGTTCCGCCGATGGGTCCGGCACCGTCCATCGGTTCGCCGAGGCCATCTATCGCGCGGCCGAGCAGTCCCTCGCCAACCCGGATGGCAAGCGAGCGGCCGGTGGGACTCACCACCGCATCGGGGCCGATCCCTGCGACCGGGCCGAGAGGCATGAGCACGACCTCGTCGCCGCGAAATCCCACCGCCTCGGCTTGCAGGCGGACCACGGCTTGGCCGGTGAGCACGCCGGGCAAGGTCTCGACATCGAGAGTGACCATCTCTCCCACGCGCACGCCCGGAACCATGGCGCGCACGACCAACCCGGTCACCTCGGACACCCGACCCGCGATGCGCATCGGGTTCACGCGATCGAGGGCGTGGAGTGCCTCCGCGATTTCGATCAAGACCGGCTCGCCATCCCCGTCAGCCACGCGAATTCCTTTCAGACGTGGCCGCCACCGATGCCACGCAACGCGCGCTCGAAGGCATCGAGCTGGGTCTGCAGGCGCGCATCGAGACGCCCAACCGGGGTTTCGACCACGCAACCGTGTCGGCCCACCGTATCGTCGGCCACGACGCGCACGTCGGCCGCGGCCGCGATCCGCTGCGACCATTTCGGACGCGCCTGTTCCACCGCCACGAGATCGTCGGAATGCACGCGCAGCACCACCGCTCCGCCGCGCGCCCGGCTTGCCGCCAGGGCTTGACCCGCGATTTCACCCATGACCGAGGGATCCAGATCCACCGCGCGGCCGACGATTTTCTCGGCCATCCTCCGCGCGAGCACCAAGGCCGCGCCCTTGGCCGCGGTTCGTTCCGCTTCGGCCGCCGCGCGCGCGGCAACCAGCAACTCCGTCACCTCGGCCAGAGCGGATTCGCGGTCGACCGTGGCAGGCGCGCCCCCGGCAGCGCTCTCATGGGCAGGCTTCGAACCAGGCGCGGAGCCGAAAGCCTTGACGATGCGGCCCATGGGTATTCTTTACCCCGAAGGCGTGGTCTATCGTTCCGCTTCCTTGCTGCCGACCACGGTCAGGTTCACCCCGATCTGCACGGACAGAGGTTTACCGTCGACCGTGATGGTGGTCTTGCCGTTGTAGTACCAGCCGAAGGAGCCGGTGGAGAACTCGCGTTTGTCGGCAATCAGCTCGACGCTGCCGATGGTGATTTTCACCGGATCGGCTTTGTCCAGAAATTGCGTCTTGGAGAGGGGGCAAGGTGATTTGGCCATAAGCGGAGGCTATCATGAGCGGGAAAAATCCTCCCCGGTCTTGTTCGCGGAGGCGCTACCAGCCTATCACGGGACGGCCCAGTGCCGCGGGGAGACGGCCGGCGACCCGAAGCATCGAACCCTCGTGCTCGGCGACCAACTCGGACTTCAGCACGGCCAGTCCGAGGTGGAGCAGACGTTCGCTCGGCGTGCGCGCAGAATCGGGGATTCGCGTATTAGCTTGGGCCCTGGCGATTCCGCGATCCGCGGCCGACAAGGTCTCCGCCGACGCTTCGCCGATGATGCGCGCCCACGGCTCGCCTGCCGCGGCCATGGCGCGGGCACGCAGGACCGGCGTCGCGCCGGCGAGGGATTGGCCCACGGCACGCGCCCCTCGTCGGGTCGCCTCCGACAGGAGATCGTCGAAGGCGAACTCGCACAGGCTTTCGGCAAGGGGTCCGCACGCACTCTCGCATAGAGGTGCGAGCCAGCCGAACGCCACGCGCCCGACCTCCCGCACCATCGAATCCGGGCAGCGCCCGGTCTTCTCTGCGACCTGCGCGCCCGCGGCCCCGATCATGGCGACAGCGGTCGCGCGCAAAGGTTCCGGCAAACCACGGTGAAGGAGGCGGAGAATACGCGCGGGCTCGCCCGCCAACGCCTCGTCGATCCAGCTCGGATGAAGACGCTCCAGGCCCTGCGGCAAGCCACAGACAGCCTGGGCTCGCCACCCGGCCAGAGTTCGCGTGCGCGCGGGCTCGCCCGCGTCACGCAACACCCGCCACGCCCCGACACAGCGGCGCTTCTGGTCCAGATGATCGAACGGCGATTCATCGGTTGCCAAGACAGCAAGAGAGAGCAAGATGCCTCGCGCCTCCGGATCTGCGCCAGTTTTGTCCTCCATCATCGCAGCGTAGCGCAATATGAAGGGAGGCGCGTAGCACGAGTTCGTGCTATGTCTCCCGGCCCGTATGAGTAGTACCGCTGCTTCGACCGACATCATGCCCGAATCCACCCCACGCCGCGGTGAAGTGCGCAACATCGCCATCATCGCCCACGTCGATCACGGCAAGACCACTTTGGTCGACGGATTCTTGCGCCAGGCGGGAACCTTCCGCGCTGGCGAGGTGGTCGCGGATTGCGCGATGGATTCGAACGACCTCGAACGCGAGCGCGGCATCACCATCCTGGCCAAGTTTACCGCCATCACATGGAAAGGCATCCGCGTCAACATCGTGGATACCCCCGGCCACGCGGACTTCGGTGGCGAGGTCGAGCGTGTGCTCAAGATGGTCGACTCCGTGCTCCTGCTGGTGGACGCCTTCGAAGGCCCGATGCCGCAGACCCGTTTCGTCACCCGCAAGGCGCTGGCGCTCGGCTTGCGGCCGATCCTCGTGGTGAACAAGATCGACCGCGTGGGTTGCGATCCCGACGGCGCGGTCAACGACACCTTCGATTTCTTCTGCGCGCTCGGCGCCAACGAGGAGCAACTCGATTTCCCGGTCATCTACGCCTCGGGCCGCGAGGGCTATGCCGTTCGCCACTTGACCGACGAGAAGAAGGATCTTACGCCCGCTGCTCGACCTCATCCTCGAATCGGTGCCGCCGCCCGCGGCGGACGTGGATGGTCCCCTGGCCATGCACGTGGCCACCCTGGACTACGACGACTACCTCGGCTACGTGGCCATCGGACGCATGCTGTCGGGCCGCGTGCGCCAGGGCGAGCGCGTGCTGTGCATCCACCGCGACGGCAAGCGCGAGGAATTCCGCGTGGCCAAGATCCTCGGCTACCAGTCGCTCAAGCGCTTCGAGCTCTCGGAGGCCGTGGCGGGCGACATCTGCGCCATCACCGGCATGCAAGATCTGACCGTCGGCGAAACCATCACCGACATCGCCCGTCCCATCGTGCTGCCCCTTGCTCGAGATCGAAGAGCCGACGGTGAAGATGCAGTTCATCTCCAACAACGGGCCCTTCGCGGGCAAGGAAGGCAAGTTCGTGACCTCGCGCAATCTGCGCGAACGCTTGTTCAAGGAGCTGAAATCCAACGTCGCCTTGCGCGTGGTCGAAACGGAATCGCCCGATACCTTCGATGTGCTTGGGCGGGGCGAACTTCACCTGTCGGTCCTTATCGAAACCATGCGACGCGAGGGCTACGAGTTGATGGTGTCGCAACCGCAGGTCATCTTCAAAGAGGGGCCGAGCGGCGAAAAGCTGGAGCCCTACGAGGATGTGGTCATCGATGTCGACGAGAAGTACACCGGCGCGGTGATCGAGGAACTCGGCCGCCGCGGCGGCCGCATGCAGGAGATGGGCCCCGAGGGCGAGGGACGCATGCGCCTGGAGTACGCGATGCCCTCGCGTGGGCTGATCGGCTACCGCTCGCAGTTCCTGACCGATACGCGCGGCACCGGAATCATGCACCACAACTACAGCCACTACGGGCCCTACGCCGGCCTGTTCAAGGGCGCGCAGCAACGGCGTGCTCATCGCGCAGGATCCGGGCACCACCAACACCTATGGCCTCTTCTATCTGCAGGAACGCGGCGCGCTTTTCCTGGGGCCGACCGTGCCCATCTACGGCGGCCAGATCGTCGGGCTGCACGCGCGCACCAACGACCTCATCGTCAACCCATCCAAGGCCAAGAAGCTGACCAATATTCGCACCACCTCGGCCGACGAGAAACTCTTCCTCACACCGCCCATCGAGCTTACCCTGGAGGCTGCGCTGGAGTTCATCAACGAGGACGAACTGGTCGAGGTCACGCCCAAGAACATTCGCCTACGCAAGCGACTGCTCGACCACAACGAACGCAAGCGGGTCGAAAAGCTGCGCGACCAAGGCACCGAGGCTTAGCGCGCGCCGTGAAGAGACTCTTCGGGAGGGTTATCCTCGGTGTCGCGGCGGGGGTCGCCGTCTACGTGGGATTCTCCATCTGGGCCGATGCCCGCAGCGTGGGCCATGCGCTGGCCGACTTCCACTGGTCGATCGCCCTCGCCGCCCTGGGACTGGCCTTCCTCAACTACCTGCTTCGCTTCGGGCGCTGGCACTACTACCTCAAAGTGCTCGGCCTCAGCGTGCCGGCCGGGCATAGCTTCCTGGTCTTTCTCGCCGGCTTCTCGCTGACCGTGACGCCGGGAAAACTCGGCGAGGTGGTCAAGGCATTGCTTCTGCGCGAATCGCACGGCATTGCCGCGGCGCGCACGGCCCCCATCGTGATCGCCGAGCGCTTTACCGACCTCGTGGGATTGCTCTTGCTCGCGTGCGTGGGCATCTTCACGTTCGAGGCCGATCCACGCTTCCTGGTGATCGGCGCAGGCCTCATCGGCCTGGGCCTGGTCGTGGTTTCGGTCGATGCCATCGCCACCTTCTTGCTGCGGCTTTCGGCCCGGGTCCCCTTGGTTCGCCGTTTGAGCCCCAAGCTCGAAGAGGCGCACCGAACCACCGCCGCGTTGCTGCGACCGCGGCCGCTCGTTCTTGGCGTGTTGCTCGCCGTCGCGAGCTGGTTCTGCGAATGCGCGGCTTTCTGGGCTGTGGTGCATGGATTCCCCGGTGCAGCGGTCGACCTCCAGGCCGCGACCTTCATCTATGCCTCGATGACCGTGGCGGGCGCGCTCTCGTTTCTGCCCGGTGGCCTCGGTGTCACCGAGGCCGGCATGTTGGCCATGCTGGGGCGACTAGCTACCGGCTGCGACCGTGGCGTGGCCGCGGCCGCGACCTTCATCGCGCGCCTGTGCACGCTGTGGTTCGCCGTGCTGGTCGGCATTGTCGCCTTGCTGGTCTTCGCCCGGAGGACCAAGATCACGGTAGAGATCCCGGAGAAGTCCGCGAACTAGCGTCCATTCGCCAGAGCTGACGTTCGAACCTGGAAACGGCGGTCGCGCGGCAAACCCGCATGCGGCGGTGGGGATTGTCCCTGGTCGTTCGCGGCAAGATCTCGAATTGAAGACAACCCGGGCTCAAGCCCGCGAGAACTTCTGCCGAACTGACTGTCATCGCGTTTTTGCGCCCCGACCTCCCGACAGACAAGGACGTGTACCATGGCCGATGAGCTACGCATTAACCTCTACAAAATTACGCGTGGTGCTTGCCGGAAGCTTCCGGGCCCTTGCCCACACGCCATGTGCCGCTTCAACCTGACCACAGAACGCCGCGACAACCGCGGCGCGAAGCCAGCGCAGATGCAATTGCCCGTGGTGCGCGAGGCGTGTGCCCTCGAAGCCGCCGAACGCGGGGGCATGACCCTGGAAGAGATCGCCATCCGACTGTCGCTCACGCGCGAGCGCGTGCGCCAGATCGAGCTCGGCGCGCTCAAGAAGTTGTGGGCGCAGCTTGGCGCGGACGACCGCGAGCACGAGAGTGCGCAGCCGGCGGCCGGATTTCGCCGACCCGCGCGCATCGCCGCCTAGCCTAGCCTAACCCCGCATGGGAAGAGGATCCTGAGAGGGTCCTTGTGGTTGTTCGCGCGGGCTACCGTCGCATCGGATCTGGCGGCGATCATGGACTATTCGCGTATCTCGACCGAGATCGACATGGAGACGTCAGTGGTCCAACTCTGGTTCGGCAGCTGACCGCCGAGGTTCACGACCACGACGATCTTCCGCTGCTCCGCCGAACTCGGTTTCAGGAGCGGCATGATATCTACCGGCTGTGGCAGCGGCACGGAAAAGGTCGCGCCCTCCGGCTCGTCGCCGCGCCGCAAGTAGTCCGCGATCTCCACCTGCCGTGTCGACTGTGAGCTCGTCTTGGCGAGCGGCACGAAGGCCACGGCGTGCAGGGTACGGATGAAGGACAGATCCGTGACAACACCCTTGGCGGTCAACTCCAACCGTTCCAGTTTGACCGCAACGATCCGACTCTGAGCTTCGAGATTCGAGTTCGCTCCCAGCTTGGTGCTGTCGAAACTGAATGAGAACATCACCGAGGAGAGCCCGGAAATTCCCCCGGCCGGAACCGGGACATCCGGACGAGTCACCTCGATGTCGGAGAAGCTCGCCTCGACAATGGGCGCGCAGCCTGCCGGAAGCAACAGCCCAAGAGCGACGAGGCGCGCCCACGCCCGGCACATCGAGTGTGGCATCAATGGCCTCCGAACATGGTGATGATCCCAACCTTGGCCGACAGCGTATAGGCCGAGACTTTCCCGTCCTGGACGATCTTGATAGTGGTGTTCGTCGTGCTGTCCACGACGACCGGGCTGGGCGACCGCACGGTACCCGCTAGATACGAATAGCCGCCGTGGACGTACAGGGTGACGCGACCCAAGCGATAGTCGAATCCCACGTGGGCGTTGACATAGGTGTAACCGAGTTGTTGCACATACGGCTGCACCCAAGCTGGAACCGTGAAGAAGGTGCGAATCACACCGGTGGTCGCGGCCGTGTTGCAGTGGCCGACTTCCAAGCTGAACGATGGCCCCCATCCCATGGGAATCAGCGAGAGTCCCCCGCGATAATCGAGACTGGCGGAATTGGTGCCGACGGAGGCCCCGAGTCGCACCCAATCAGCCGGTGCCACGACCAATCCCAGATTCAGCCCGTCGGGCATTCCCACATCCGTGGCCACGCCAAAGACCCGGTGAACCGATGGCGAGGCTCGAAGAGCCTTGGCGGCGATCCCGATGTTCGGTTCCACGCGCGTCTCTCGGATGGGCGGGGCCTGCAGGCCAGTCCCCGACCTCGGTGATAGCGGCGCGGGAGTGTATGGCCCGGACGGGGCCCAGGTCGTGGCGGCGGGCGCCGGCTTCGCCTGGGCGGCTCCAGCCGGCTTCGCCACGCCCGGTCGCCTCCTAGGCGTGTAAGTGACGGCACTGGCCGCGGACGGGCCTGCGACCTGATCGACGAGCAGGTGATACACGCCCGGCACGCCAGCGCCCGCAAGGGCATTGCCAGCCGCTGCGACCATGGCCGCGCACACGAACAATCCTAGCGTAGATCCCCTAGGCGGCAGCATCGCGGTCAATATAGCACCGTGCAAGAAAGGTCGGGGCGCGCGCAAGGCCCGGACCGACAACCAGTGCGAGACAGCACAGCCGAACCCCGGTAATCGAGATCCTACTTGCGCATGGCACAGCTATGCACGCCGGCTGAGGGCAGGTAGCACTCGACCACGTAGTCTCTCAGCATGCGGTCGGTGTTGAAACGCCAGCCCAGCGTGCGGATGGCGCGCTTGACGTGCGCCACCCAGCCGTGGGGAACACCCAGTTCGTCCTGGGTGTAGTAGAGGGGAACGACTTCGTTTTCGAGGACGCTGTAGAGCGACTCGGTATCGCGCCGGTCCTGCTCGGCCACGTCGACGTGACAGACCCCGTTGCCGATCGCGAAGCCGTTGAATCCGTCGTACGCCTCGGCCCACCACCCGTCGAGAATCGACAGGTTGAGTCCGCCATTGAGTAGCACCTTCTCGCCACTGGTGCCACTCGCCTCCTGCGGCCGTCGCGGGGTATTGAGCCACACGTCGACGCCTTGGACCAGGTGGCGCGCGATGTTGATATCGTAGTCCTCGATGAAGACAATGCGAGATCGCAGTTCGGGAGATACGCTAGCCTGGACCACGGCTTTCAGCACTTCCTGGCCCGGTCGATCGGCCGGATGCGCCTTGCCGGCGAACACGATCTGCACCGGGTGCGCCTCGCTGCACACAATTCGCCGCAAGCGCTCGATATCCGTGAAGAGCAGATTGGCGCGCTTGTAGGTGGCGAAACGCCGGGCGAATCCGATGGTCAGCGCATCCGGATCGAGCGCGGTGGCAGCCGCAAGAACGAGTTCCTCGCCAAGACCATTGCTACGGCGCTGCGCGGCCACCTCGCGCCGGACGAAGTTCACGAGATTGGCGCGCAGGGCACGATGGGTTTCCCACAGCTCCGCGTCGAGGACGTTCTCGATCCGCGCCCACATCTCGGGCTCGGTCAGGTTATCGGCCCAATCGGGACCGATGCGCCTACTGTAGAGCTCCTGCATGGCGGGCGCCAACCAGGTGCGCGCGTGTACACCGTTGGTGATGTGTCCGACGGGAACCTCGTCCTCGCGATGGTGCGGCCACAGAACCTGCCACGCCCGGCGGGTAACCCGGCCGTGCAGACAGGAGACGGCATTCGCATAGCGAGACATCTTGAATGCCAGCACCGTCATGCACAGCGATTCGTGCGGATCCTCGGGCCGCACGCGCCCGAGGCCGAGGAACTGCTCGCGCGAAAGCCGCAACGAAAGGCGCAAGGGCTCGAGGTACTCGTCGACCAGCGCCGGCGGGAAGCGGTCGTGGCCGGCGTCCACCGGCGTGTGCGTGGTGAAGACCGTGGACTGGGCCACGTCCTGGGCCACGTCCTCGAAGGAGCCGCCGGTCTCGATCATGCGCAGGCGGGCGTATTCCAGCGTGGCGAACGCGCTGTGCCCTTCGTTGAGATGCAAACCGCTCCAGTCGATGCCGCAGGCACGCAGAGCCCGAATTCCGCCGACGCCGAGCAGCAGCTCCTGGCGAATGCGCACGCGCTGGTCGCCGAAGTACAGGCGCGCGGCCAAGCGGCGGTTCTCGTCCGAGTTGCCCTCGACGTCGCTGTCCAGCAGCAGAAGCTGGTTTCTGCCCACGTTGACTCGCCACACTTGCGCGAGCAAGCGTTCGTGCCCGAGCGGCACATCGATGACGAGCGGCTTGCCATCCGCCCCGGTCTTGAGCGTTGTGGCGAGATACTCGACCGGCGCGCTCACGTATTCCGCGTGCTGCTGGCCTTCGTGGTCGATGTGCTGCCGAAAGTACGACTCGCGGTAAAACAGCCCCACCGCGACCAGGGCCAAGCCCATGTCCGACGCGGTCTTGAGGTGGTCACCTGCAAGCACGCCCAACCCACCGCTGTAGATGGGCAACGACTCGTGGATACCGAACTCAGCCGACAGATAGGCCACCGGACGAACGCGCAGCGGAGCCGCGTGGGTTTCGGCCCAGGTCGCCGCGGTCGGGGAGATGTAGGCGCGAAACTCGCGGTAGATGCGATCCACCCGCGCGCGCATGGCGGCGTCGCTGGCCAATGCGTCCATGCGCTCGCGCGAGAGTCGCTTGACGACCATCAAGGGGTTGTGCTTCGAGGCCCGGAAGGCCTCGCGGTCGAGGTCGCGGAACAGCTTGATGACGGACGGATTCCATGCCCACCACATGTTCATGGATAGCTCGTACAGTTGATGCGCAAGTTTTTCCGCGGGTGTCATGCGGAAATGAGTGTTGCACAAAGAGGGCATGGAACCAATTCGGCGATATAATGCCGTAGGACCAAGAACATGGATGAACCACGGTTACTCGCTTTCATCATGGCTGGTGGCAAGGGGGAAAGGTTGTTCCCGCTAACGCGGGATCGGGCCAAACCGGCGGTCCCCTTCGGCGGCCGCTATCGAATCATCGATTTCGTGCTCTCCAACATGCACAACTCGGGGATCCGCGCCATGTACGTCCTGACCCAGTACAAGGCCCAATCGCTGGTCGAGCACATCCAGCACGTGTGGGGCACCCGCAGCACCCATGCCGACTTCGTGACCATCGTCCCGGCGCAGATGCGCATGGGCGAGAGCTGGTATCGCGGCACCGCCGACTCGATCCACCAAAACTTCCACTTGGTCGAGGATTTCCGCCCGGATGTCGTGGTGGTGTTCGGCGCCGACCACGTCTACAAGATGAACGTGCGCCAGATGGTCGATTTTCATCTGGAGAAAGACGCCCTGGCCACCATCGCGTGCTTGCCGGTTTCGCTCAACGAGGCATCCCAGTTTGGCATCGTCGAAACCGACGTCGACGGAAGGGTCATCGGTTTTCAGGAAAAACCCACCAGCAACGTCTTGACCATCCCTGGCGATCCGACGCGCGCCCTTGCGTCGATGGGAAACTACACCTTCGCCCCTCTGCCTCTGCACGACGCGCTGGAGTCGGACTCCCAGCAGGACACCCATCACGATTTTGGCAAGAACATCCTGCCGTCGCTACTCAAGACCGGCCGCGTGTACTGCTACGACTTTTCACGCAACCGCATCCCGGGCGTGACCGAGAAGGGCGAGCTCGCCTACTGGCGCGACGTCGGATCCATCGAAACCTTCTACGAGGCCAACATGGATCTGAAGAACGTCCAGCCCCATTTCAACCTGTACAACTGGGAATGGCCCATCGTCAGCGTCAACTACCCCGATCCACCCTCGAAGCTGGTGTTCGACGACGAACGCCGCCGGGGCATGCTCGTGCAATCCATCATGTCGAGCGGCTGCGTGATCGCCGGCGGATTCGTGAAGGACTCCGTGCTCAGCCGCAACGTGTGGGTCGACGAGGGCGCCGAGGTGCGCGACTCGATCCTCTTCGATAACGTGCACGTCGGCAAGGGCGCGCGCGTACAGCGCGCCATCATCGACAAAAACGTGCGCGTCGCCCCCGGCGACCACATTGGACACGACCTGGCGCGCGACGCCGTCCGTCATCACGTCAGCCAAGGCGGAATCACCGTCGTCGGCAAGGCCCGCGACACCTGGTTGACCCGGGCGCGAAATTTCTAAAGAGAAGGACACGGAGGACCCAGAGCCTGGAAAGGAAGGGTCTTCCGGATCTTGGATCCGAGCCCCTTTGTGGATCCCGTAGCCTGCGTGTTCGCCGTGTCCTCTGTGTTTTTCTTTCCGGCCTCCCCTGGGACCGTGCAAGAAGGGGCGGGAAACGGTACATTTGGGCCTGCCGATGAAAAAGCGTCCGCCCATCGCTCTCGTCGTCCACGGACACTTCTACCAACCGCCGCGTGAGAACCCCTGGACCGACGAGGTGTCTCGCGAACCGACCGCGGCTCCATTCCCCAATTGGAATGCGCGCATTACTGCGGAGTGCTACCGGGCCAATGCCTACGCCCGCATCTACGGCCCCAAGCAGCGCGTTGCTTCCATCGTCAATAACTACGCTGGGCTGTCGTTCGACGTCGGCGCGACCCTGGCACGCTGGCTCGAGCGCCACGACGACCAGGTCGTGCGCCGCATGCGCCAAGGCGACGCCGACCAGCAGGTGCGCCTGGCGGCTGGCGGCGCGATGGCGCAGGTGTGGTGCCATCCCATCGCGCCGCTGCTCACGCCGCTCGACCTGCGCACGCAAATCCTGTGGGGACAGTTCGACTTTCAGCGCAGATTCGGCCGCGGCGCCACCGGTATGTGGCTGCCGGAAACGGCCGCCAACGACGCGACCCTGGCCGCGCTGATCGATGCCGGGATAAGGTTCACGATTCTGGCCCCCGAGCAGATCGAGGCTGTGCGCCCTGTGAATGGGTCCTGGCAGTCGGTGACCAGTGAAAGCCTGGACACGGGTCGCGCCTACCGCTTTCTCCACCCCGACGGCTCTGGCCGGTCGATTGCCCTGGCTGTCTTCGACGGCCCGCTCTCGCGCGATCTGGCCTTCGGCAACGCCACCCGGGACGCCAGCAGTTTCCTCGAAGCCATGCGCCGATCGGCCGAGCGGTCCAAGGTTGCGGGCAAGCGCCTCGTGCTCGCGGCCTCGGACGGCGAGCTGTACGGCCACCACAAGAAATTCGCCGACCTTACGCTGGCCTATGCGGTGAACGTGGCGGCCCCCCTCCAGGAGATGGAAGTCACGAATCTCGATGCCTACCTGGCGGAGACGCCCCCCACCTGGGACGCCCGACTGCGTCCCGGCCCCGACGGCGAGGGCACCGCCTGGAGCTGCGCGCACGGGCTTGGGCGCTGGCAACGCGACTGCGGCTGCCGGATGCACGACGTGAAGGGAAGCAGCCAGGCGTGGCGTGCGCCGTTGCGCCAGGCGCTCGATCTCCTCCGCGACCGTGCCGCCGTTTTTTTCGAGGACGGCGCCGGTGACCTGTTTCTCGATCCTTGGCAGGCGCGCGACGCGTACGGCGAATGTGCCGACGAAGCCCCCGAGGTGCGCAAGAGACTTCTGCGGACACTAGGCCGCCCGGGCCTGCGCCGAGATCGTGGGAGGTCGTCCACGCACGCGCTTCTGCACATGGAAATGCAGCGCTCGCTCCTGCTCATGTACGCGAGCTGCGCTTGGTTCTTCGACGATGTCGCCGGCCCAGAGACCGCGCTCGCCCTGCGCCGGGCCGCGCACGCGATCGATCTGTGGAAGGCGCTCGGTGGTAGGCCACCGGAAAGGGCCTTCGTCGAGGTACTCGCCCAGGGGCGCAGCAATCAACCCAAGCTCGGCACTGGAGCCGACGCGTTCGCGCGAGCCTGCAAGGATCGCGTCTCGCCCGAACGCGCGGTCGCGCGCGCCGCCTTTTCGTGTCTGGCCTCGATGGCGCCTGGCAAGGCCGCCTTGCCTGGCTTCGTCGTGAAGACCGATTGTCCCGCCACCCAAGCCGCGCGGCGGGAGCTCAGGGGCAAGGCCGAGGTCACCGGCCGGCGCACGGGGGAGACCACGACGCTGTCGTTCGTGGCTACCCATGATGGCAAGTCAGGCTTCGTGTGCCACGCCGGCGGAAAACGACTCGACCTCGACAATCTCGACGAGGAGGCGGCCCAGGCCCTGCGCCTCGGCGCCCTGGTTCGCATGGCTGATGGCGCCGGCGAAACAGCCGGCTGCCGCGCCTTTCTGGCCGTCGCCGACAAGCTTGGCACGCGCACGGCCGGCGAGCAGGCCGCCTTCACGGGTTTGCTCAGGCGCGTGCTCGCCGATTACCTCGAACGCGGCTTCGAACCCCTACCGAGAGGCAAGGCGCGCAAGAAGGGCAATGGGATCGACTGGCCGCTGGCCCTCGAACTGGCGAATCGTGCGGGAGCGGTACAGGCCACAGATGACTGGCGGCGCGTGCAAGAGGTCGTCTGGGAACATCTGGAATCCCTACGCCGTCGACGGCAGCCTCACCCCGAGGCGTTGCGCGAACTCGCCTTGCGTCTGGAATTGCTCAAGCCGGTCGGCGCCGACCACGCCGGCAAGGCGTGAAGCGCTTCCGTCTACGGCCGGGCCATTTTCGCGCAGAGCGCCATGCCAGCCACCGGCGCGCCCGCGACCAAGCGGCCACGGCTGTAATCGCCCTCGGCAACCTCATTTCCAGAGTCATCCCATTGCTTCCACTTTCCCACTTTTTGGCCGTCGGCGAACTGCCCCTGCACCCAAGGCTTGCCGTCGGGATGCCAGGCCGTGAACGATCCCTCGGGCTTGTGGTTGCGGTAGCCACAGCTCTGCTGCGGTTTCGTCGTTCCAGGATGCCATTCGATCCACTGAGCTCGGATCTTGTCCGGGGATTCGCACCAGACTGACTTGCGCGGGTCCGTGCGGGAAGCCACCTCCACCATGCCCTTCGGACAGTGGAGTGACTTGGGCTGCTGCTTGCACCCAGCAACACTGCCCAACACCAGGATGGCAAGTGCGTAACGCAGGTCCGCCATGAGGTTTCTCCTACCAGATACCATCGGAAGCAATGGCAAGAATATCAAGGGAGGCCGTGAAGCAGTGGGGATTCCGTATTTCGGATCCGATCCCTCTTGTCCTCCGCGGTGCCCTCGGTTCTTCATGGCGTGACCCCGTGTCGAAGCGCCTCAGCGCTTCTCGCTCGACCAGTGCGGCAGGCGTATTCTCTCGACCGCGATGGCGGTCCGCATGATGGGCTCGCCATGGGCCGCGAACCAGGCTGGATCATCGGTGGTGGCGTAGCGGCGGCGCCCATGACGCGACAGACGCAGCTCCATCTCGGGGTGCCTGACAAGCCAGTCCTCCAATCGCTCGGCCACCAAGTCTCCCTGAGCGATGATCGCGACGGTGGGCGGCACCAGCGCCCGAATGCCAGCCTGCAAGAGCGGATAGTGCGTGCAGCCGAGAAGGATGCGCTGTGGCGGATCGGACCGCGCGAATAGAGGATCGAGATACTTGTGCAGGAAATAGTCGGCGCCCGGTCCCGAAGTTTCTCCTGCTTCTACGAGCGGTACCCAAAGCGGGCAGGCCTGCTCGACCAGACACAGACGCGGGGCAAGCTTGGCAAGCTCGAGGGCGTACGATCCAGAGGCCACGGTGCCCGCGGTACCCAATACGGCCACGGTTCCCACAGCCTGCGAGGGCTGCGTCACCCCTGGGATCGCGCCGGCAGGCAGCCCGGCCAGGGCCTCCGCCGATGGCCTGACCACGCCCAGGATGCGGCGATCCGGGCGATGCACCGGCAAATGCCGTTGCTGCAAGGTGCGCAGCGCCTGCGCCGAGGCCGTGTTGCATGCAAGCAGGACCAGCGGACAGCCGGCGTCGAAGAGGAACTCCACGGCCTCGCGCGTGAAGTTGTGCACGACCTCCAGGCTGCGACCACCATAGGGCGCCCGCGCACTGTCGCCGAGGTAGAAATAGTCGTAGCGCGGCAAGCGCGAAACCAGCGACCTCAGTACCGTCAGGCCGCCGAACCCGGAATCGAATACGCCAATCACGCGGGTTCGACCTCTACCACGAATCGCGGCGGGCGGCCTCTTGCGCAGTCTACCCCAACACGCGCCAGGTGGTCCCCGCGGCCGTGTCCATCAACTCCACACCCAACGCCTTGAGCTCCGCGCGGATCTCGTCCGCGCGCTTGAAGTCCTTGGCCGCGCGCGCGGCGCCCCGTTCGGCCAAGCGCACCTCCACGGACGCGCGATCGATGTTGCGCCGGTGGCACAGGCGATCCCGCCGCGCCAGCAAGAATTCCGATGGCGGCCTGCGCATGATCCCGAGCGTCGCTCCCAGTCCGCGGGCGTCGCGCGCGATGGCTGCCAAGGTCTGCCACCGCTGCGGCTTGGGCATGGCCTTGGCATCGTCGAGCAGCTTGTTGGCCAGCACGAATGCGTCGTAGAGGTGCCCGATGGCGGCCGCGGTATTGAAATCGTCGTCCATGGCCACCCCGGCGTTCTTGGCCAACGCGGATGGTGGTGGGTCTTGGGGCAACGCGTCCGGCGGCGACAGAAAGGCGTCGAGTCGCTCCAAGGTGCGGTAAAAGTAATCGAGGCGCGCCTCGGCCTCGTCGAGATCGGGATAGACCGGCCGGCCGGAGTCATCGCTGCCGATGGTGAAATTGGCGGGACTCCGGTAGTGAACGCTGATGAGCAACAGGCGCAGCGCCTCGAGATCGTGCGTCTCGGCCACGCGGCGGATGGTCACCACGTTGCCGAGCGACTTCGACATCTTCTCACCGCCGAAGTTGACCATCCCGGAATGCATCCAGTGGCGAGCGAACGACCCGAAGGCGCCCTCGGACTGCGCGATCTCGTTCTCGTGATGGGGGAAGATCAGATCCGAACCGCCGCCGTGAATGTCGAAGCTGTCGCCCAGGTAGCGATGGGACATGGCCGAACACTCGATGTGCCAGCCCGGCCGTCCCGGTCCCCACGGGCTCGGCCACGACGGCTCGCCGGGCTTGGCACCCTTCCACAGGGCAAAATCGAGCGGGCTTCGCTTGTGCTCGCCCACCTCGATGCGCGCGCCCGCCTGCAAGGCATCGACACTTTGGCCGGAAAGCGCGCCGTAGCCAGGGAACCCGGCGACCGAATAGTAGACGTCGCCCTCGGCGGCGTAGGCGAGACCACGCGCCTCCAGCCGCCGGATGACGTCGATCATCTCCGCGATGTGCTCCGTGGCGCGCGGCTCGATGTCGGGCGCCGCGATGCCAAGCGCGGCCATGTCCGCGGCCATCGCGTCCGCGTAGAACTTCGCCACCTCGCCGGCGCCACGCCCCTCGGCGTGCCCACGACGGATGATCTTGTCATCCACGTCGGTGACGTTGCGAACCAGGCGGACCTCCAGGCCGCGCTGGCGCAGGTGGCGCACGATGACGTCAAAGGCGACCAACGTGCGTGCGTGACCGACGTGGCACAGGTCGTAGACCGTGACCCCGCAAACGTAGAGCCCGACTTTGCCCGGCTCGATCGGATCGAGATCGACCTTGGTTCCCGCGCGCGTGTCGTAGATTCTCTGCATGGGCAAGTCGACTACGCGCGGGCTCGCAATGCGAGAAGATTTACCACCGCGAATCCGAGCAGGAAGGCGGCGACCACCAAGTCCTTGTAGTGATCGCGCGGGCGTTCGCCCTCACGCAGGAGGACGGCGTCGGCGGGTATCTGCACACTGGCCAGGGTACGAATCGCCAGGATCCGCGCTAGCGGCAGCACTTCGGCTTTCCCGGCCGTCTGTACGCGCAGGCCATCCTCGTCCGCGGTCAACTCGGATATCCGGACAGCGTGCGTGGCGGGCGCGGGACGGAAGCGCACCTGCTCGTCCAGCTCGGACAGCGCGTGCATGGCAGGATCCCGTTTGTCCTCGGGGAAGGTCACGACCAGCGCCACATTCTTGCCGTCCGCTGCCTTCGCCACCTCGTCGAGCACCTTGCCACCTTGCTGCTCGACCGCCGCGCTTGCCGCCTTCCTATCGGGATACTTCCTGCGCGGCAACTCGACCACCATGTCCGCGGGCCGAGCAACATCGATGGACAGTTCGTCGGTCGGGGCCAGAGAAACCCGCTCGCCGAGCATGTCGGAGATGACGACGGGGCCACCGTTGGTCGCGGCCACCCGGTCCCGCACCAAGGACGGCGTGAAAAAATGTGTCGCGCTTACATGGCTCGCGAAGTGCTTGCGAATCGCGGCCGCATACGACAAATCGCGAAAGCGAACCAGCCGTCCGACGAAGACGTCCTTTTCGGCCAGTTCGACCGGGATGGGATCGGGCACGCGTCTGACGAACACCCGGCTGCGAGTGCCAAGCAAGCGAAAGAACTGCGTGAGCTGCCAGGACCCAGCGGTATCGATGATGACCCCACTCTCCCGGTCGGCCATCCCCGACAATCGGACGTACTGGTTGAGTGGGAGCTTGTCGAGCGGCATAGTCGCCAGCGCGCGCGCGTCGCCGATGTCGCGCGCCCCGGAATGGGAGAGCGCGAAAAGCAGATCGGCGTGGATCTGATAGATGAGGAAGGCCGCGAGCGCCGCGGCGGCGAGAGCAACGGCAGGGTGCCGCCCGCGGGGCGAGGGGACGTTGGCAAACTCGTCCGCGGACGCGGCACCGCCCTCCGACTCGAGCTCGGGAAAATCCAGCGGAGGCTTCGATCCTTTTTCGCCTGTGTCGGTCACCGTCGAGAACGAAGGAATCTAGCACACATCGCCTAGACTGGAGCAGCGAACGGTTTGACTCCGGTCGGGCATCGTTCCACTGGCTCACATGCATGCCACGCGGGAAAAGGCTGCTTGCGTGCGGGGAACAACTGCTTGCGCCCCTGGTCTGACGGAACTAGCGTTACCCTTGCATGGCCTTGCTTCGTCCATTGCCCGCCACCGACCTCCTCCTACTCTCGCTTCTCGTGCTGCTCGTCGCAGACTGTGGGAGCTGCGGGGTGCGCGGCGCCCGCACCCCCGCCGAGGCGCACGCGCGCCTGTCCGCCGCCGTGGCCGCACACGACAGCGCCATGCTGTGGAACGCCCTCGACCAAGACACGCGCTGGTCGTGGATGGCCATTCAGCGTGCGTGGCGCGAATGTTACGACATCACGCAGAGCGTGGTCCCGGAAGGGCCGGAGCGCACCCGCCTGCTCGCGCGCTTCGAACCCGCGGCCACCAGCGAGAACGCGCAAGTCCTTTTCGGGAAGATGCTGTCGCCGGAGGCGTGGACCTCGACGCAGGCATTGCTGTTGGCGGCGGGTTCGCATCTGCCCGAGTTGGCGCCCTCGGGAGACACCAGCACGATCGCAACCGCCGCGGGAACACTCTCGTACCACAAGGCCCATGACCGCCATTGGGGTTGGGGGTTCTCCGGCCTCGCCGCTCGCGCCGAACAAATCAAGCGTACGGCGAGTGCCGATCTCGACCGCATGCGCACGGATGCCGCGGACTACGAGCGCGCGGCCGCGCGAGGCGCGCGGTGAAATCACGCCGCGGCCAGCCCGAAACTCCCTCCGCCAAGTCGGGCGCGAACAGCGACAGCAAGCACGCGCAGCCCGATGCGAGCCCCCAGCTTTCCTTCGAGCAACGCTTCGCCGCAGCCGCGCCTGGGCCAGCGCTTTCGGCGCGCGCGACGACGGTGTTGGTGGAAACCTCGAAGGAGGCGCGCGTCCTGGCAGTGGGAGAACTGGTGCGTGCCGCGCGGCAAACCCTGGAGGCCGGTTTCGGCGACGTGCGCGTCGAGGGTGAGGTATCGGGCTGCAAGCGCTCGGGCAACGGCCATCTTTACTTCACTTTGAAGGACAGCGAGGCGCAACTCGATTGCGTGATGTACGCCCGCGATGCCGGCCGCCTGAAGTTCCGGCTCGGTGACGGGCAGCTGGTACGCTGCCGAGGCAAGCTGACCATCTACGAGGGCCGCGGTCGCTTCCAGCTCCAGGTTTCCTTTGTCGAACCGGCGGGAGCGGGCGCCCTGGCTCTCGCCTTCGAGGCACTCAAGCAGAAACTCCTTGCCGAGGGACTGTTCGACGGCGCGCGCAAGCGCCCGTTGCCCTTTCTTCCGCGGCGAATCGGCGTGGTCACTTCGCGCCAGGGGGCCGTGATCCGCGACATCGTGCGCGTCGCCCACCGACGTTTTCCCGTCCCCATCTTGCTTGCCCCGACCGCGGTTCAGGGCGAGGGCTCGGCCGCCTCCATCGTGGCCGCGCTGGTCGCGCTTTGCCAAGTGCCGGATGTGGACGTGATCATCCTGGCCCGTGGTGGTGGATCGATGGAGGACCTTTGGGCCTTCAACGACGAGACCCTGGCCCGCGCCATTGCCGCCTGCCCGCTTCCCACCATCTCGGCGATCGGGCACGAGACGGACTTCACCATCGCGGACTTCGTCGCCGATGTGCGCGCGCCCACGCCTTCGGCGGCGGCGGAGCTTGCGGTGCCTGTTGCGGCCGAGTTGCTCGCGGAGGTTCGAGTGCTCGCGGGCCGCCTCGGGCGCGGCTTGCTTGGGCACATAGGTTCTCGACGCCTCGGTCTGGAACGGACGCGCGCGCGGCTAGGCGATCCTCGCCGCCTCGTCGACGAACGCCGCCAGGGGCTCGACGACTTCGCCGAGCGTGCTGCACGCGCGTTTCAGAGCGCATGCACGCGCCGGCGCAAGGAGCTACGGACGGTCGAGGGACGACTGCTTCGCGCCCACCCCCAGCGTCGCATCGCGGACCAACGCATGGCCATCGGCCTCATCGAGCGCCGACTGTCGCGCGCGGGATCGCAACTTCTCGCGGAAAGGAGGCGCGCGATCGAGACCATGGCGGGCAAGCTCGACGCGCTTTCGCCGCTCAAGGTTCTCGACCGAGGCTACAGCCTGGCCCGCGGTTCGGACGGAAACGTCCTGCGCAGCCACCAGGGGCTGGCACCTGGCGACCCGGTGACGGTCACCCTACGCGATGGGGATCTGCGCACTCGCATCGAGGAGATCCTGGCGCGACGCGAACGCCGGTAGCAACGCGAAGGATGGGGACTCTCCCCCTCGCCTGGAGGCGCTTGGCCCCAGGCTTGGTCTATTTGAAGCCTCTCAGCAGATCGTCGATGTCCTTGCTGGCCTTGCTCGACGGCTGCGCCTTCGGAGACTGAGCCTTGGGGGCGGAGCCAAGGGACGGCTCGCTCGATGCCGAAGTCTTGCCGCCCTTGTGCGCGCTCCGCCTCTTGCTGGACTTGCTCTTCGAACTCGATTCGCCAGCGCTTGCAAGGGCGGGCTTGCTCCGAGCGGCTGCCGCGGCAGCAGCGGCGGCGGCGGTCTCGGCCTCCTTCTTCTTGGCCTCCGCCACGGCCCGATCCGTTTCCGCCTTGGCCTTCTCGGTTTCGGCCTTGATCATGGCCGCGCGGTCGGCCTGCCTCTTGGCGAAAGCCTCCTCGGCTGCCTGCTGGCGTTGCAGAACCGCGTAAAGTGCGGCGCACAGGAACAGGAACAGCGTGGCAGCGGCGACGGCAACGCCAACCGACCAGTGGGTTTTTTGCTTGGGTAAGCTGAGACTCGGCAGAGCAACTTTGTCGCCCATAAGATCCTTTTCCTTCCAGGTGCTGAATTTGCAATCGGTGTTCCCATTCGCGCAAGCCCCAATCGTCACCCCGAGCATTTTTCTCTCCTGACCAACAGATGGGGCGAATTGCGGCGAACCAGGTCAAGATCCGCTATGGTCACCGCCGGAAATTGACGTGACACAGTACATCGATCTACATTGCCACCTCTTGCCTGGTCTGGACGACGGAGCCCCCGACCTGGCAACCAGCGTGGAAATGCTGCAGGCGCTGGTGGACCTCGGCTTCGCCGAAATCTACGCCACGCCGCATCAGAGAAATGGACTTTTCCTCCCGACCTCCGAAGCCATTACGCGCGCCCTCGGCGAGTTTCGGTCTGCGGCCAAGTCGCACCATCCTTCCGTGCGCATTGGCCTGGGAGCCGAGAACTACTGGGACGAAATCCTCATCGATCGCCTGCGCAAGCACACCGTGCCCTGCTACGATGGGCAGCGCGCGTTTCTCTTCGAGGTGAATCCCGTGCTTCCACCCCCGCGCCTGGAAGAGGCGCTATTCGAGATCCGGCTCGGTGGTTGCCTTCCCGTCATGGCCCATCCCGAGCGCTACCTCTCGGTTCAGCGCGAACCCGGATTCGCGGAAACCATCCGCAGGCAAGCAGCGCTGGTCGTGGACTTGGAAGCTGTGGCCGGCACGGGCAACCGCGCCGAAAGCAAGGCCGCGCGCCGCCTTCTCAACGAGGGCTTCGCGCATGCCGTTGCCTCGGACATGCATAGCCCCGACAGCAGGGACTCCGTGGCCGAGGGCCTCGCATGGATCCGCAAGCACCTGGGCGCCACGGGCCTCAAACAATTGCTTGAGGAAAACCCTCGCCGTATCTTGGGGGGAGAGCTGCCTTGATCGGCGCTGTCGCACCACCATCGTGAAACTCCTGGTGAAAATAGCCCTCTCGCTGGCAGTCGGCGCATTTTGCATCGGACTGGCGCTGCACAAGATCGACCTTCATCAAACCGAGTCCGTGCTACGCGACATGCCGCTCTCGGTGGTGTTCCTCTACGCCCTGGCGATCATTCCGGTGCACCTCTTCCGGGCCTGGCGATGGAAGTACCTTCTGCGGCCCATCGGCGTGTCGCTCTCCTTCGGGCGCCTGATGCTCATCTCCACGGTGGGCTTCATGGCCATCCTCGCGCTACCCTTTCGCTTGGGCGAATTCGCGCGTCCTTACTACGTCGTTCGCGACGGACAATCGCGCATGAGCGAGGTGCTCGGCACCGTGGCCGTGGAGCGGATCGTCGATGGATTGGTCATCGCCATCTTGCTTTTCGTGACCTACCTCATGTCGCTCGCGCCCGGCGCGCACGCCTATCCGCCGATGCTGGCGATTTCCGCCTGGCTCGCGCTGCTGGGCTTTCTCGGGCTCACGGCATTCCTCGGCTTCGCGCTGCGCTGGCCCGAAGCAACCATTCGACTCGCCCTGGGGGTCACCCTGCTGCGACGAATCTCGCCCAAATTCGCCGAGAAAATCGCCGACAAACTGCGCTCCCTGATTCAGGGATTTCGCGCCCTGGGGCACGTGCGCGACATGGTTCCGTTCCTGATCCAGACCGTCCTCTACTGGGGGGCGAATGGCCTTGGCATGTGGTTGCTGGCCCGGCTCATGCACCTTCCCATCCCCGTTCATGCGGCATTCGCCGCCATGGCCTTCACGGGTGTGCTCATTTCCCTGCCCAATGCTCCCGGCCTGGTAGGCCAGTTTCATGCCGGCGTCTTGCTCGCACTCGCGGCTTATCTGCCGGCATCCGTTCTCACGTCGGTAGGCGGCGCCTACGCCATCGCCCTGCACGGAATTCAGTTCGTGTGGTACGTGGCCCTCGGCTTTGTCGCCTTGCTTTTCGTCGGCGAAAGCGCGGGATCGTTGCGTTCCTTGGTGGTCGAGTCAAAACGTGCGGCCGAACAGGGAGGCGACTGATGCTCGAAGGGTTTCGCCGCCGGCATCGTTTCGCCCCGCTCGCTCTCGCCGCCGCGTGCTGGCTCGCGCCGGCGACATCCCAGGCGCGCACGCTGGAGATCGCGCTGTATCCGATCGCGGACGTCTGGCCCGCGGCCGTGCGTTTCATGCGCGTCGATCGCGACTTTCCGATCCACGAAAAGGACGAGGACGCCGGCTATATCCTTTTCGAGTACACCGACGGCCCCAAGCCATGCAAGGGATCGCTGGAACTTATCCACGTCGTCGACCCGCAGGGGCGCGAGGCCACGCGGATTGCCATTTCGATTCCGGACCTTCCACATCGCTACGAGCAGATGTTGCTCGACAAGTTCCTGACTCGACTACGAGACGAGCGTGGACCACCACCGCCGCCACCGCGCAAGCCGGAGCCGGTCCACCCCGACGCTGCGGCGCCGAACCCGACGCAACCTACCCCAGTTCCATGAGGGGTTCGCCTTCTTCGACGAATCGACCTGGCACCACGTGGATCGCCGTCACACGTCCGGAGATGGGCGCCTCGACCGGCATTTCCATCTTCATGGATTCCAGGACCGCGACGGTCTGTCCCTCTTCGACTTCGTCGTCGAACGACACCTCGAGTTTCCAAACCGTGCCGGCGATATGGGCGCGAACTGCAGTGGCCACTGGGCCTTGACGCTCTCTTGCGGTTAGCACCGGACTAGCGAGGGCTGAGCGTGAACGGCCAGGGGAAAGTCATCGATTGGCAAGGTGGGAATTTCGCCGACCGGGCTGCGGTCGCGACGCACGATCCGGTGGGCGTGCCAGCGAACTTGCCGGTAACCTTGGCCGAGGTGACCCTCCCGCCCGGGGCCACGCTGATGTTCGCCATCGCGGTGCCCGGAACTCTGAATTGATTGGCGCACGCCTGAACCTTGGGTTGCACGCCCTTCATGGCGCTGACGATATCGCTTTGGGTGAGGTTGATCAGCTTGACCGATGGCTTGGCGGTTTCTCCGCCTCCCTTTTTGGCGCCAACCTCACCGAGCAAGTCGTCGAGAGACCCGCTGCCTTTCCTGCCGGCCGGCTTCGACGCGGGCGCCGACGGCCGGGATGGGACCGGTGAGGTTGGCGTGGTGGACGCGGCACTCTTCCTGGAATTGCCTTTGCTGGAAGACGTCTCGCTACCCCGGTGATGTCCCCTCTCGGCCCTGCTCGAACCACCCCTGCCCCTCTCAGGCGCATTGGCTTCGGCGGCAGGCTTCTCCTCGGGCACCGCGGGCTTGGCCACTTCCGGAGCGGGAGCGGGAGCCGGGGCCGGATTGACCGCAGGGGGCATCGAATTCTGCGCTGGTGCAGGCGCCACGACCACCGGGGGCTGCCCCGGTGGCGGAGCGGTGACGACCTTGAGGATGCCGTAGCCGAGCACCAAGATGCCGATGCCGAGCAAACCCAGCACGGGGTAGACCCATTTGGGTGGGCCGCTGGTGGACATGGGCAGGAGTACCGGGGCCACCGGCGAGAACTGCGGCGTGGAAAACGTGGGAAGCGCGTCGGTCGGGCGGCGGGTCTCTCCGCTCGATCCATCGCCCAGCGTCATCGCCGCCATGGAGCGGATATCAATGAGGCCGGAGCCCTCGGTGTTTGAGCTCCCGGAGGGAGATCGAATCCCCCCCGACTGACTCGGAATCGCGAGCGCTTCGAGGTTCGAGAGTGAGAAGAGCACGGAGTTCTCGTTGCGCTGACCGGTCAGTTGGGTCGAGCCGGCGCCATTGCCGGGAGGCTTGGCCACCATGGGTTCCGTGGTTTGAGCGGCGGCTCCCCCGAACAAGAAGGGAGAGGAAGGGGCTGGCGCCACGGCCACCGGTGTAGCCGTAGACCCCATCGCCGAAGCAAACAAATCCGCGGTTCCCGGCGGGCTGATGACCGTCGGCGCCTCCAGCGACTCCATCTCGGCAGCCTCGGACAGTGCAGCCACCGCGCGCATGGAACTCGAGACGCGCGCCGGCTCGCGAAGCATGGGCTCGCGCCCCGCGGGCTTGGCAACCGGGTGATGCGTGGTCCTGGCAAGGATAGCGGTGAGCTCGGGTACCGCCGAAAGCTGGGTCCAGTCGGCGAATCCTTCTTTCCAAACCAGGGTTTCCGAGTCGATCTTGCCCTGGCGAATACGGTCCCTGATCTCGGATTCCATGAGTGGTCCAACCTGATCGCCGTCTACCACGACGTGCCAGGCGGCCTGATCGATCACCTGCGCGGCGACCTTGGGTTTTTCGGACGCAGCCGCGACACGCGCGGCAGACGCGGCGCCTTCACCAACCGTCTTGACAACGATGATGTGGTTGCACTTCTTGCAACGGATCTTGAATGCCTTACCCTGGATTTTCTCGTCAGCAATCGAGTACTTAGCCTGACAGGCATCACAGACGATCTTCATGGGCTCCTCGTTTCGACGGATATCGACGGACGGCTAGGCGGGCGATTATAGATAGGAGTCATTCGGTAGCAAGCCAGATTCTGACAGAAGATCGGCCTGCAAACGACATTCCCAGCGTCAATTGGCTGCTTTGCGTCTTCGCTCCTACGAACCCCCGGATCTCGCATTGCGCTAGTCAGCACTAGCCCCCAAGAACGGATTACTTCGCAAAATGGTTTCATTGCGCCCTGGTCCCCATGACACGAGGGCTGCGGAGACACCGACCAACTCGGCGATGCGCGTGAGATAGTCGCGAGCTGCCCTTGGCAAGTCATCCAGCGTGGTCGCCGGAGCCGACTTGTCCCCACGCGCCGGCCATCCCGGCAGAGTTTCGTAGACCGGCTCGACCGCCACGAGGTCGTCGGGATCGAGCGGCATCTCATCGAGCAGTCTCCCGTTCAGACGGTGAGCCACGCACAGTTTGACCTCGTCTAGACCATCGAGGACATCCAGCTTGGTGATGGCAAGGGATTGGATGCCAGACAGGCGAATGGTCAGCCGCAGGGCCGGAATATCCAGCCATCCGCAACGACGCGGACGGCCCGTGGTGCTGCCGAACTCGCGACCGACCTCGCGCAAGCGCTCGCCGGACTTGTCTAGAAGCTCGGTCGGGAAAGGTCCATTGCCGACTCTCGTCGTGTACGCCTTCACGATGCCAACCACCGCATTGATGGAGGTCGGTCCGATGCCGCAGCCGGTACAAGCGCCACCCGCAGTGGTCGAGGACGAGGTCACGAACGGATAGGTGCCGTGGTCGAGATCGAGGAGCACGCCGTGCGCGCCCTCGAAGAGCACATTCTTGCCTTTGCGGATCTCGTCGTAGAGAAAGCGCGAGGCATCGCGCACGAAGGGATGGATTTCCTCGCCGTAGGCCAGGTATTCCTTGACCAGCCCGTCGAGATCCGGCACCGGCGCGCCGAATTTCGCCAGCGCGGCAGAAACGTAATCGATGTTGCGCTCGATATTGCGGCGCAAGCGATCGGGACGTAGGAGATCCTCGACGCGCAGGCCAGTGCGAGAGGCCTTGCTTTCGTAGGTGGGGCCGATACCGCGTTGGGTGGTACCGATGGCGCCGGGCCGCACCTCTCGCAATCGGTCGAGATCGCGATGGTGGGGCAGGGTCAAGTGCGCGCGGCCCGCCACGATCAGATCGCGATCGCTGGCCAGTAGGCCCTGACCTCGGAAGGCACGGATCTCCTCGACCAGGGTCTTGGGATCGATGACCATGCCTTCACCGAGCACACACGCGACCCCGGGACGCAAGATCCCCGACGGAACCAAGTGGGTGACGTATTTCTTCCCATCCGCGACGATGGTGTGGCCGGCGTTGGCACCGCCCCCCCAGCGCGCCACGATGTGGGCGTGTTCGGTGAGCAGGTCGACGACCTTGCCCTTGCCTTCATCGCCCCATTGAGCGCCGACGACAACTACAACTGGCATCTTGTCCTCCGCCCGCATGCGCGAGCATCTGCTTTCTAGTACATGTCATCGTGGAATCAAAGCGGAACGGGACCGATCGTCGGGGTGCCCTTGTAGATGCGAGCCGCGTTGCTGTGCCCGTGCCGGTGCCAGCGCAGGTAGAGCTGGGCCAGATGAAACATAATTTCGTCGCGTTCGCTGCCCTTTGCGAGTCCATTGTCGACGAAGTCGAGGACCACACTGCGCGCATCGCGCGGGTGGAAAAGGAAGGTCTTGGCGAAGACCGATTTCTCCCCGTCCCACACGACGCGGGTCTCGACCAGCGCCCCCACCTCGAAGCCGATGGTGCTGCGACGTTCGACGACGCGAAAGCGCGCGCCGCCCAGCACATCCTCCAGCTCGATCGCGTTACCGTCTACGTGCGCAATGTCGAACAGGCTGCGATGGCTCCCCGCGAGGCCGGCCAGGGCCTGCGCCCGATCCACCGAAATCGACGGCGCGCGTGCGTCCTCGAGCGCGACGATCACGGGTGGCTGGCCAGAGGCGAGCGGCCGCTCGATCACGTACCACTCCAAGAACGCGACCATGCGGCCCTCATACACCTCGGCGTCGTCCTCGAAGACCTTGCCCGAGCGGGTGAAGTATTCCTCTCGAGCGGCGGCGATCTCGCCGTCATAGCCGGGACCGGCGAATCTCGACGCCAGCTCGTCGAGCAAGGTGTGAATGAGGCCGGGATCCCGGCGTCCTCGGGAGGGCTCGGGTGTGGTCACCGCTGGGATTCGTCCATCAGTTTGACGAAGCGGTCGAAAAGGTAGCTGGGATCGTTGGGACCGGGCGACGCTTCGGGGTGATATTGCACGCTGAAGATGGGCAGGCGATCGTGGCGCATGCCCTCGACGGTGTTGTCGTTCAGGTTGATGTGGGTCAGGACCGCCTTGCCGGCGAGCGACCCCACGTCGACGGCGAAGCCATGGTTCTGCGAAGTGATCTCCACCTTGCGCGTGGTGAGATCCATGACCGGGTGGTTCGCGCCGTGGTGGCCGAACTTGAGCTTGTAGGTCTTGCCACCCAGGGCCAGGCCCAGAATCTGGTGGCCAAGGCAGATCCCGAACATGGGTCGGCCGGTGCGGCAGAGCTCGGCCACGGTCTCGACGGCATAGCCGACCGCCGCGGGGTCGCCAGGTCCGTTGGATAGAAAGATCCCGTCGGGCTTCTCGGCCCAGACCTCCTTGGCCGGGGTTTGCGCGGGCACGACGGCGACGGCGCAACCGGCGGCGCGCAGACGGCGCAAGATGCCCCGCTTGATGCCGAAGTCGTAAGCGACCACGCGGTGGCGCACCGGCGCGTCGCTGTCCCTGTTGCCCGGCGGTTGCCACAAACCCTCATCCCAGGCATAGCGCTCGGCCGAGGTGACTTCCTTGACCAAATCGCGACCATCGAGCGAAGGGTGTTTGCGCGCGCGCTCCACCGCAGAGGCAGGGTCGTCCACGTTGCGCGTGATGATCGCGCGCTGGGCACCGCCGATGCGCAGGCGCCGGGTGACGGCGCGGGTGTCGATTCCCGAAATGCCCGCGACCCCGTGCTCCACCATGAAATCGGCGAGGCTTCCTTGGGCACGCCAGCTCGATACCCGCGAGGCAAGATTGCGCACCACGAAGCCGGCGCAGAACGGGCGAGGCGACTCGTAGTCTTCGCGGTTGACCCCGACGTTGCCGATCTCGGGCGCGGTCATCATGACGATCTGCCCGCGGTACGATGGATCGGTCAGGATTTCCTGGTAGCCAGTGATGGCGGTGTTGAAGACCAGTTCGCCAGCCTGATCCCCCGCCGCGCCGAAGGCGGAGCCCCGGTAGACGCTGCCGTCCTCGAGAGCCAGGAGCGCGGGTGAAAAGTTCCGTGCGTCGTCAGCCAACCAGCGTCTCCTCTGCGAATGCGATGTTGCCAGCCACGATGGTGAGCATAGCCCGACCTCGCATGCGGCGCCCGGCAAACGGCGAATTGCGCGCGCGCGAGCGGAAACGACCTGGATCGCAGATCCACGTCGCATGGGGATCGACGACCGTCACGTCCGCGACCGAGTGCGGCGCGAGCGTGCCGCCTGCAAGCCCGAGGATCCTTGCCGGCGTGGTCGACATGCGCGAAAACAGCGCCATCTCCGTGATGACGTTTTCGTGGACCAGTTCCAGACAGAGGGCAAGCGCGGTTTCGAGGCCGATCACGCCGGGCGCGGCCAACTCGAATTCCACGTCCTTCTCCACCGACGAGTGGGGCGCGTGGTCGGTGGCCACGGCGTCGATGGTCCCGTCGGCCAGAGCCTCGCGCACGGCGGCCACGTCGCGGTCGCTACGCAAAGGCGGATTCACCCGCGTCGAGGAGTCGTAACCGGCGCAGGCCTCGTCGGTCAGCATGAGGTGGTGCGGGGTGACCTCGCAGGTCACGGGCAGACCCCGCCGCTTGGCCTCGCGAACCAGCCGCACGGTTTCGGCGCAGCTTGCGTGGGCCACGTGGTAGCGAGCGCCAGTGAGGGCCACCAGTTCCAGGTCACGCGCGACCATGGCCGACTCGGCTGCGGCTGGTTGCCCGCGCAGTCCGATGCGCGTCGACGCCGCTCCTTCGTGGGCCGGACCCCCGGCCGATAGGTTGGTGTCCTCGGCATGCTGAATGACGACCAGCCCCAGCCCCCTTGCGTACTCCAACGCGCGCCGCATGACCTCGCTGTTCATTACGCTGTGCCCGTCGTCGGAAACCGCGACGATGCCGGCTTCTTGCATATCGCCCATCTCGGCCAGGGTCTCGCCCTTCTGCCCGAGCGTGATGCAGCCGATGGGATAGACCCGAACCGCCCCGACCTCGCGGCCGCGCCGAACGATGAGCTCGGTGACGGCACGGTTGTCGTTGGGTGGCACCGTGTTGGGCATGGCGCAAACGGCGGAAAAGCCACCCGCCGCGGCCGCGGCGGTGCCGGTCTCGATGTTTTCCTTGTATTCCTGGCCGGGCTCGCGCAAGTGCGTGTGCATGTCGATAAGCCCGGGCACGACCCACTTGCCGCGCACGTCGACGACGCGCGTTTCTCGGGCCGACGGGACCGCGATTCCTGGTTCGATCCGGGCCACCTTGCCATCCTGCAAGAGCAGGTCGGCGCTGCCGTCGAAATTGCGTGCCGGATCGATCACGCGGCCACCGCGCAGAAGAATGTCAGTCATGGAAAACGTTCCTCCATTTGATATGGGAACCCTGGGAGGGTTCCCATGCCCTCCCGCGATGGTCCGCGGCGAGCATAGCTCGCCCGCTCCCCACGCGATGGTTGATATGGCAACCCTGGGAGGGTTCCCATGCCCTCCCGCGATGGTCCGCGGCGAGCATAGCTCGCCCGCTCCCCACGCGATGGTTGATATGGCAACCCTGGGAGGGTTCCCATGCCCTCCCGCGATGGTCCGCGGCGAGCATAGCTCGCCCGCTCCCCACGCGATGGTTGATATGGCAACCCTGGGAGGGTTCCCATGCCCTCCCGCGATGGTCCGCGGCGAGCATAGCTCGCCCGCTCCCCACGCGATGGTTGATATGGGAAGCGGGCAGCGAATCCGTCAAGAGCCAGTGCACCGCTACTCCACACTGTCACTACCACCGCCTAGCAAGTACAGCACGGCCATGCGTATGGCCACGCCGCGCGCGACTTGATCCAGGATTACCGAGCGCGGGCCGTCGGCTACCTCGGGATGGATCTCGACGCCACGATTCATGGGCCCAGGGTGCATGACGATGGCGTCGGGCTTGGCCAGGCCCAGGCGGCGCGGATTGAGACCGAAGTAGCGCGCGTACTCGCGCGTGTTGGGGAATCGGCCGCCGGCCTTGCGCTCCAGCTGTATGCGCAACATCATCACCACATCCGCGCCCTCCAGCGCGGGCTCGATGCGGTCGAATGCCTCCACGCCGAGCTTCTCGATGCCGAGGGGCAGAAGCGAGCGTGGCCCCGCCACGCGCACGCGCGCCCCCAGCTTGCGCAGGGCGAAGATGTTGGAGCGCGCAACGCGGCTGTGGTCGATGTCGCCGCAGATGACCACCGTGAGCCCCTCGATCTTGCCCTTGTGCGCACGCATGGTCGAGGCATCGAGCAAGGCCTGCGTCGGATGCTCGTGCTGCCCGTCGCCGGCGTTCACCATCGCGGCGCGAATGTGCTTGGTCAGCAGGTTCGCCGAACCCGCCTGCGCGTGACGAATCACCACGATGTCCGGGCTCATGGCATCGAGGTTGGTCGCGGTGTCGATGAGGGTTTCGCCTTTGACGGTCGAGGATGCGGCGGCGGTGAAGTTGACCCCGTCGGCGGACAGGCGCTTGGCGGCGATCTCGAACGAGGTACGCGTGCGCGTGGACGGTTCGAGGAACAGATTGATCACCGTCTTTCCCCGCAGGGTGGGCACCTTCTTGATCGGGCGATCGGCGATCTCCAGGAAACGCTCGCCCAGGTCGAGGATGGTCGTGATCTCCTCCGCCGAGAGCTGTTCCATGCCGAGCAGATGCTTGTGCGAAAACGCCTGGCCCAAGGTCATTGTCCGCTCCTTTCGCGCAGCACCACGCGGTCGGGCTCGCCGCGCTCGCTCAGCATCACGCGCACGGATTGTTCGGCCGTGGTCTGCAAACGCACCCCCACGTAGTCAGGTTGAATGGGCAACTCGCGTCGCCCGCGGTCGACAAGCACCGCGAGTTGCACGGCGCGCGGCCGGCCGTAGTCGGCGAGCACGTCCATGGCCGCGCGCACCGTTCGTCCGGTGAAGAGAACGTCGTCGATCAGAACCACGATGCGGTCGTCGATGGTCTTCTTCAAATCGGTGGGGCCGATTTCGGGCTTGGGCAACCCCAGAAACACGTCGTCGCGATAGAGCGCGATGTCGATGGCCCCCAGGTCCGGAGGCTTCTCTCCCCCCTCGACCAGCAGTGTCACCATGCGTTCGGCGAGCAGCGCGCCACCGGTGCGAATGCCGACGAAGTAGGCGGCGTGACCGTTGCGCTCGACGATCTCGAAGGCGATCCGCCGCACGACGCGCGCCATGGCCACGGCATCCAGGATCTCGGAACGTTCCACCAAGTTGCGTTCGGGCGGCGCCGGGCGAAGCTTCATTTTTCCGCGTTTCTCCTGTCCTGCCATTGCGGTCAGGAGGGATAACGCCCGACCCCGACGCGTCTGTCAAGCGTGCATTTCGGAGGGTTACCGGGCGTCTTCGTCAGGCGCTTGAATGGGCGTGGCCGCATCCACCGCGCTGCGACGCAAATCCGCGAGGTCGAGCGGGTCTACGCGCCTTTGCGCGACTTTGGCGAACACCCCGGTTCGCGCGATTTCGCAATCCAGCGCCGCACGTTCCCCGAGGAATCCTTCCAGCACCTCGACGGGGCGTGCGCTGCCGAGGGCGCTTACCGTCAGACCGAAGATCAGCGCTCGCGCGCTCTCCTCGACGGGCCAGCCAAGCTTCTCGATCAGCAATCGCCGCTCGTCGCTCGCGGCCGCCCGCGCAAACACCAAACTCTTTCGCACGTCGATGGTTTTGCCACAATCCCGCCGACGGCTGTCGCTGCGTTCGCGGCGGGTGGCGAACAGAGGCGCACCCTCATTCCAGCGTGATTCGGCGACCGTGGCAGAGACACCGCCCGGCAGGTGGACCGCGTAGTGGGCCTCGGCAAGCACGCGGCCGAGCGGCGGGTCGCCGCCTCGCAGAGCCGCGGCGGCCATGAACTCGATGCCCGGCGGCGAGACAGCCCGAAGACGGCGTAGGATCGCATCGGGCGCGGCCTGGTCCACCAGCTTCACGTCGAGAAACTCGCCCAGCGAGGGAATTCCGAGTCCCAGCGCCGGACCGAAGGAAAGACCGGGCTTGGGATGAAAGCCCATGGAGTAGTGGATCTCGAGCCCGGCGCGGCGGAAGGCGCGCGGCAAGTGACGGACCAGATCCAGATGGGCGAGGTAGGCCGCGGGGCCCAGCTTGCTATACCGCAGGCGAAAGCGCGTGGGCTCGCCCTGCGCCGAATTCGTGTGCGGGCGTGGTGTGTTGGGACGGCTGGACCCGTCGCCACCTCGCCGGCGGCCGGGCAGCGGCACGCGCGGCGACCACGCGTTCATCCGGCGCAAAAAGAACAAACGCTCCCGTTTCATGCCGTCGAGGTCGCACGCGACCCCACAGTCGTAGCAGACCAACTTTCTCTCCGTGGCGGTCTGCGCGTCGGCCACGCAGGCCGGGTGCAAGAGTTGGCCGACCGGCTTTCCGCACGGAGGGGACACCTGATCTCGCAGAGCCTTGCGCAGTTCCTTGCGTAGAAAGTCATCGCCGACGCCCACGTCGATGTGGTCCCAGGGCAGCCTGGCGGTCTCGGAAATCGCGCCCAGATAGCGCTCGGGATCGAAACCGTGTGCCGCTCGTTCCTCGGCCATCGCCTGGTGCCACAGATCCTCGCGGAACGCCTCGCTCCACCCGTCGAACCGACACCCAAGGCGAAAGGCACGCTCGAGGAGATCCGCGCAGGCGCGGTCGCCGCGCGCGAAGATTGCCTCCAGGTGCGACTGCGTGTTGGCGTGCGCCCTCAGCTCCACGCGCAAGCGCCGCGCGTGCTCGTCCAGCAGCGCGTGCTTGCGCGCCGTCTCGTCGCGGCCGTCCATGGCCACCCACTGAAAAGGCGTGTGCGGTTTGGGCACGAAGGTCGACACCGCGGCCGAGACCTTGGCCGCTCGCAGGTAGCGCCGGCCGATGGCCTGCACGCGCGCCGCGGTTTCCACGATGCCGATGACATCCTCATCGGTCTCGGTGGGCAGGCCGATCATGAAGTAGAGTTTCATGCGCTGGTGTCCACGCGAGAACACGCGATGCGCGGACTCGAGGATGTCATCCTCGGTGACATTCTTGTTGACCAGGTCGCGCATGCGTTGCGTGCCGGCCTCGGGCGAGAACGTAAGCCCCGTGATCCCGCCCGCGGCGAGATCGCCCAGAAGTTCCTCGTCGAGGCCATAAGCGCGCAGCGAGGAAACCGACAGCGAAACCTTCTCGCCTCGCAGCCTGGCCATCGCCGTGCGCAGAAGCGGGGTCACGCAGGAGTAGTCGGCCGGCGAGAGCGAGGTCAGCGATGTCTCGTCGTATCCCCCCTTGCGGATTCCACCTACGAGCGCGCCCAAGACCGCCACCGGATCCCTCTCGCGCACCGGACGGTAGATCACGCCGGCCTGGCAGAAACGGCAACCCTCGGTGCAACCGCGCGCGATCTCCACCGCCATGCGATCGAAGACCGCCTCCGCGTGCGGCAGTGGTGAATCGTCCGGGAAAGGATAGCGATCGATCTCCTTCACCCATGCACGACGGACGCGCCTGGGAGCCCGCGCATCGCTGGGCTCGCCCACCAGCATGAAACCCGTCTCCCGATCGCGCACCGTCGGGTAGAGCGCCGGAACATAAAGTGGATATTTCCGCGCCAGACGCACCAGCAGTTCCAGTCGCCCCAGCTTCGCGCGCCGCAGGTCGGCGGCTTCCAGACAAAGCGCGGGCAACAGCTCTTCCGCCTCGCCGATGAAGAACGCATCGACAAAGGGCGCCAGGGGCTCGGGGTGGGTGGCGCCCGGACCTCCCGCCAGCACCAGCGGGTCGGCATCCGCGCGTCGAGACGCGCGCAAGGGAATTCGCCCAAGATCGAGGATGCCGAGCACACAAGTGTCGTTCAGCTCGTACTGCATCGAGAATCCGACAATGTCGAAATCGATGAGCGGCGTCGCCGTCTCCAGAGTGCAGAGCGGCAGCGCGCGCGCACGCAACTCCTTTTCCATGTCGAGCCAGGGCGCGAACACGCGTTCGCACGCGATACCGTCCGTCTTGTTGAGGAGCCCGTACAAGATCTTCGTTCCGAGGTGTGACATCCCGATTTCGTAGACATCGGGAAAGGCCAGGCACACCCGCGCCCGTGCCGTGTCTAGATTGATGCGCCGCTCGCCGTATTCTCCACCGGTATAGCGCGAGGGTTTCTGGACCTGGGCCAGAAAGGCGGCGTAGGGATGGCGGCGAGGGGGCGGTTGCATCGACGAAGTGTAGCAGCGCGCACGCGGGTAGCTGCGCTGGACTACATTCCGCCTTGCATGATGAGCGGAAAGTTGGTCGCGTATTCCTCGGAGCTCGGAGGGAATACCCAACGCCTCACCGCGCTCTTGATGCAGGGCTCGACCAGGATGAAGCTTGGCGGTGCGTTGATGACAACCCGCTGCACCGCCCCCGAGGTTCCGATGGAAACCGTCACGTCGATACGTCCGCTGGTCAGGTGATTGTCCACCTTCAACGCGCGCTCGTAGCACGACTTCAGCGCCTCCTGATTCGCCTTGTTGCGCACCACCGCGCTGATCTGCGATTGTGAAACCGACCTGGAATCGTCGAATGGGTTGGGCCGAGCTTGCAGGACGTGTGCGGGTTTGCCCGACTGCTTGCGGGTGGGCTGATGCTGGGATGCGGGATCCACCTGGCGCGCCGGCTTCCCCCGGCCGCGCCTACCGAAAGAGCGCGGGCGTGGGCTCGGGCTCGGGCTCGGGACGAGCGCCTTCTCTGTCACGGGCTCGGGCCTCGGAGGCTCGACCGCGACGGCTTTCGGCGCGCTCGGCTCTTCCACGGCGGGCGATGGTTCCTTCGCCGAGACGGGCGCGGGCGCAGGGTCGACGACCCTTCGACTATCCATGCGCAAACTCACCATCACAATCAGGATCACCAGAGCCACGATCACGCAAACCGCAATCACATACTTGAGACCAGAGCCCCCGCTGCCCTTGGAGAGGCTGAGATCGGAGGGAGGCAGGGACGGGTCTGTCGCCGAAACCGTCGGCGCCATCGGGGTAAAGAAATCTTGTGCCGTGCTGCTCGGCTGATCGTCCTCGGCCACGGCTCGCATGACCTCGGAGAAACCACCCACGCCGGGTTGGCTGGATGGAGCGCCCGGTGTGGCCGACAGAGTGGCAGAACTACGAGCCGCGTCTTCGATCACCGGGAACTTGAAGGAACCAGAGGGCGCGGCAACCGGCAAGTCGTGGGCACTGGAGGATGTTGGCGCCTGATCGGAGAACTTCACCACGACGGGCGGCAGTGGCTGCACGGGCGGCGGAGTCTTTTCGGCGTCCCTCTGATCCAGCTTCGAGGGAGCAAGGGGTTCAGCCTCCCGATCGCGCGGGTTCTTCGCCTCCTTGGTCGTGACGTCCACGAAGTCGCCATGGTCCGGTTCGATGGCCAGATCGCGAAGGTCCTTGCCCTTCTTGGTCGTAACCTCCGCGAACCCGCCCTTTTCCGACTCGCTGCCAAGATCGTGGATGTCCTTCGCCTTCTTGGTGGTGATGTCCGAGAACACACCCAAGTCGGTCTCCGCGGCCACGTCCAAGGTATCGGAACGGCTCCCGGGCAGCGGCCTTAGCGGCGTTCCCGGAAAAATCGGTTGCGGCGTGGGCTCCAGCGCCGACGCCGCTTTGGCTACCGGGGCAAACACGGGAGCTGCCTTCGCTGTGCCAGCGGGCGGCGACAAGGGCGGAGCCTTGACGGGCTTGGGTGCCGGTGGGGGTGGCCGGCGCGGCCGCAAGAGGCTCAGCTCTCGCGCGATAACCGAGACTTCCTCGGATGTTTTCCACGCCGGCATGCCCTCCTTCCACACGTGCGCGGTCTCGCCAGGACCGGCGGCCAGTATCCGCTTGGCGGCCTCCACGCGCGAAAACGGGCCACTGCGGATCCCGGCAATGGCCACATACCATTGCACACGACCGCCCAGGGGATCGGGTCCACCCGCGCCAGCCGTGGGGATTGGAGGTGGACCGGCAGCCCCAACCTTGGAACCAGCGGTAGGACCCGCCGTGCGGGCGCCTGCCGGTGTCGACTTGGGGCCGCTCGAGGGAGATGCCTTGGGACTCGACGGAACCGGCTTGGGGCCACTCGACACCGATGTCCTTGCCGATTCGAAGCTCTCGGAAGCGCCGGCCCCCAGCGCTGCCCCCGAGGCCGACCCACGATCACCCTGGACCACGATGACATTCCCGCAGGTCTTGCAGCGAATGCGCAGGATTTTCTGTCTGACCTTCTCATCCGCGATCGAATAGCGGGTCTGACAGCGGTCGCAGACGAACTTCATCCTAGGTCCGGAAGCTCCTCAATCGGTCAGGGTACCATACCCTTGGCAACGGATGTATCCCTGACAGCAAGCGTTGCGGATTTCCATCGCGCGGTGAACGCATCAATGTCCCCGAACAGCCGTCCTTGGATTCAGCCGCCATGCAGCCACCACAGTAGTCCGGCGACGATGGCCGCCACCACGACCGCTCCCGCGACGATGGCTGCGTTCCATCGTCTGGGCAAGCGATCGGGAGCGCTATCTTGCTCGCTTGCCCCCACGACCTTCGCTTCCCTTGGGGGAGCCTTGTCTTGCCCTTGCTTGTCCGAAACTTCCATTGCCGATGCGTGGGATCCCGCCGCTCCCGCCACGACCGCCTCGATGGCTGCCTCCGTCTTGGCGGCGTCCGCCTTCGCGGCTTCTTCCAGATCGCTTGCGGATTCGGTAAAAAGGGGCACCGGTTCACCGTCGGATCGACCGCCTGCGCTGTCGATGACTCCGCGCGCGTCCTGTACCTGCCCGGCGGATCCGCGAACGGACCCGTCCGCGCGCGTTCCTGTTCCCATGTCAGCCCACACACCAAGGGCCGAGGCACGCAGGCTCCGCGCCAGGGCCGCGCCTGGGCCTTCGGACTGTTGAACGTCGAAGTCCAGATCCGACTGGTCGGATTCTGCGCTATCGCTGCCCTCCACGAAGGCTTGTGCCCGACGGCGACCGGACTCGGAGATAAGCGCGTCGGCTTCTTCCGAGAATATCTTGGCCACGTAGTCCGCCATCTGGAAGTTGTTGCGCAGGTGGGCAGTCGATCTGGCCAGGAAATTCTGGAGGTCTTCATGCAGCTCCCTGGCTGACTGATAGCGATCCTCCGGTCTCTTTTCGATCGAGCGCAGAACGATCAGTTCCAACTCCGTTGGATAGTCGTGACGAACGAAGGTCGGCGGCTTGGGCCGCTCCTCCACGATGCGCTTCACCGCTACTTCGCGCGGCCCCCGCCACAAGCGGCGTCCGAGGGTAATTTCATACAGAATCGTTCCCAAGCAGAAGATGTCGGAGCGGCCGTCGATGGGCACGCCCATTACCTGCTCGGGGGACATGTACGTGACTTTGCCTGGACGCGCCCTGGACTCTTGGACGACGGCCAACCCCTGCCGTGCGATGCCGAAATCGATAAGCTTGACCTGGCCCGTCGAACCGATGAGCACGTTGGTGGGCGAAATGTCTCGGTGGACCACGCGATACGGCTCGCCGAGTCCGCCGTCGCCGTCGTACATATACGCAAGCGCGCCGGCGATCTCGGCGGCGATGAAGACGCCGACCTCGACTGGAATCGATTTCGTGACCTGGATGGCGCGTTTGGCAAGCTCGGTCAGCGTGCGACCAGGAATGTGTTCCATCGCGATGAAATGACGGCCCTCCTCCTCGGAGACATCGAACACCTCGACGATGTTGGGATGATTCATCAGCGCCGAGATGCGAGCCTCGGACAAGAACATGTCGACGACCTCGGGGTATTCCTCCCAGCGCGTCTGCAGGACCTTGAGTACGAGATCCTTCTTGAACCTGCCCATGGCCTCGTGGCGAGCCAAAAAGATCTCTGCCATGCCACCGGTCGCAAGATGCTCGAGGATGCTGTACCGCCCGAGCCGGCTTCCGATGAGATCCTTGGTGGTTGACATGCTGACTGCTGACGCGCTCCTGGGGATGAACCTATCATCATGATGGGAACCCTGAAAGGGTTCCCATACCCTCCCGCGCTCTGGCTTCGGCGGGCGAAGCCCGCCTTCGCCTACGCGTTCATGATGCGAACCCTGAAAGGGTTCCCATGCCCTCGGCCCCTACCCACCACCCTCCTCCCCGCTCACTTCGTTCGGCCTCGCGCCCTCTGGCTTCAGGCTTGGCGGCTGCGCTTGCAGCCGCCCAAGCCGTGGGCGAAGCCCGCCTTCGCCTACGCGTTCATGATGCGAACCCTGAAAGGGTTCCCATGCCCTCGGCCCCTACCCACCACCCTCCTCCCCGCTCACTTCGTTCGGCCTCGCGCCCTCTGGCTTCAGGCTTGGCGGCTGCCCCTGCAGCCGCCCAAGCCGTGGGCGAAGCCCGCCTTCGCCTACGCGTTCATGATGCGAACCCTGAAAGGGTTCCCATGCCCTCGGCCCCTACCCACCACCCTCCTCCCCGCTCACTTCGTTCGGCCTCGCGCCCTCTGGCTTCAGGCTTGGCGGCTGCCCCTGCAGCCGCCCAAGCCGTGGGCGAAGCCCGCCTTCGCCTACGCGTTCATGATGCGAACCCTGAAAGGGTTCCCACCAGAGCCTGGTGTCTAGCCTCCCGATGGCGTGCCGCCATCCACGGAATCGCCTGCGGCGCCGCTATCGGTGCCACCGTCCTCCTGGTCGGCGAATTCAACCGTGACCTTGGCGCGGCCATTCTTGTATAGCGTGAGGGTCACGCTGGAGCTGCGGCCTTGCACAAGGTTGACCGTCTTTGAATCGCTGATCCACATGGGGATGGTTGATTTGGTGACGCTTGTGCACGCCGCGGCGTAGGCGTTGGCGGAGAAGACGACCGAGCCCACGGGAAGCCCAGTCAGCGCCTCGCTGAGCGTTTCCCCGGGCGCGACGACGAAGTCGCTCACCACGGAGCGGAACTCCCCCGCCGCGGTGACGCGGACGCAAGTCACACCGTCGGGAATTTCGCCCACGGAAAGCATGACTTGCCCGGTCTCTTCGGGCGTGGCGGATTGGTCATTGTCACACCCCGCGCCGACGGACAATGCCAGCAGCGCGAGCGCGGCAGCCAAACGGGTGGATGAGAAGACGTTGCGGAAAGATTCGCGATTCGGATTCATGGTCGGGCCTCCTGATGGTTGTTGAAAGGACAGGTAGGTTCTCGGTCCGGCCGAAAAAAAGTTGCTTCTCGTGCGCGTTGACTCTGCCCCCTTGGCAGACTAGCTTGCGACCCATGAAGGTCGTCGATGAGCCGCTGTCCGTCTCGGATCCAAGGGTCCACGAGCTGGTGCGCGCCGAGGAGCGCCGCCAAGCCGACAAGATCCGTCTGATTCCTTCGGAAAACTACGTCTCGCGCGCCGTGATCGAGGCCTCGGGCTCGGTGTTCACGAACAAATACAGCGAGGGCTATGCCCAGAAGCGCTACTACGAAGGCCAGCAAAACGTCGACCCCCTGGAATCGCTGGCGCAAGAGCGCGCCTGCACCCTGTTCGGCGCCGAGCATGCCAACGTCCAGCCGTACTCGGGATCGCCCGCCAACCTCGCGGTCTACCTCGCCTTCCTCAAGCCCGGCGACAAGGTGATGGGCCTCGCCCTGCCCATGGGCGGGCACCTCACCCACGGCTGGAACGTCTCCATCACCGGCAAGTACTTCCAGTCGGTTCAATACGGCGTGCGCAGGGACACCGGCCGCATCGACATGGACGAGGTCCGCGACCTCGCCCGCCGCGAGCGCCCGCTTCTCCTATGGGCCGGTGGCACCGCCTATTCCCGCCACTGGGACTTCGCGGCCTTCGCCGATATCGCCAAGGAAGTCGGGGCGCGCTTCGTGGTCGACATGGCCCACATCGCGGGACTGGTCGCCGGTGGCGCGCATCCCTCGCCAATCCCGTACGCGGATGTCGTCAGCACGACCACCCACAAGACCCTGCGCGGCCCGCGCGGCGGCATGATCTTGTGCAAGCAACCATACGCTGCCGCCATCGATAAGGCCGTATTCCCTGGTTTGCAAGGCGGTCCGCACGATCACGTCACCGCGGCCATCGCCGTGGCCCTTGGCGAGGCCGCGCGGCCAGCCTTCAAGGAATACGCGCACAACGTCGTGGCCAATGCCAAGGTGCTGGCCGCCGAGCTGATGGCCCGCGGTTTCCACGTGGTCTCGGGCGGCACCGACAACCACCTCATCTTGATCGACCTCACGAACAAGAATGTCCCAGGCAAGGTCGCGGCCAAGGCTCTCGACAAGGCCGGCCTCGAGCTCAACTACAACGCCGTGCCCTACGACACGCGAAAGCCTTTCGATCCGTCCGGCGTTCGCCTGGGCACCCCGTCGGTCACCAGTCGCGGCATGGGCGAGGCGGAAATGAAACTGATCGCGGGATGGATCGACCGCGTGGTAGGCAAGCCGGATGACGACACGGCGGCCAAGGTTCTGGTCGAGGTTCTGGAATTGACCCGTCGATTCCCGGCTCCCGGCATTCTTCTCCCATAGGATCGCATGACCATCCTCCGCTACTCCCCACCGAGAAATCTCCATCTCTTCCCGCTCGCCTGCCTGGCCGGTCTCGTCACCTTCGCGACGGTTCGCCCGGCCCGCGCCGAGGTCATCGAGCTCATCGACAGGACGAAGATGAACGCGAAGATCGTCCACTACTACGATGGTGTGTATTCGGTCGAAGCGCACGGCTCGACGGTCAAGGTGCCCAAGGAGAAGATAAGGAGCATCACCTTCGAGCTGCCGGCCCCGCGGCCGGAGTTTTCGACCCCGGAGAAGACCTTCGAGCGCTGGCGCAAGGCGCTCGTCGCGGGCAGCCTGGAAAAGGTGGTCGACTGCTACGCGCTCATGTTCCAGGGGATGCTGGCCATGCAATTCGGCCAGGTGAGCGATGGTCTCAAGAAGATGCAGAAGGAAATCGAAGGCACGAAATTCACCCTCAAGGGCTCGTCGATCAAGGGCGAGAACGCGACACTCAAAGTGACCCGGCAAAAGGGCGAGGACTCGGAGACGGTGGATATTCCCTTCGTGCGCGAGAACAGCGAATGGAAGATGCTGCCGCCGCAGTGATTGGGTAGGGCCACATCACCGGTTTCGCGCACGGATGAAAAAGCCTCGTATCAACTCGCCCTTCTTGGCCGCGACGCTCGGTTGCGCCATGGCGTGGCTTTCGCCGGGCGCGGCGAAAGCGGAATCCAACCTCGGTTCCACGCACGATACGCCGTCCTGCACCCGCGACGACGAGTGCCCGACGAATACCATCTGCGAAAGCGGCACTTGCCAGCCCTTCGAACGATCCATCGATATCTTGCTCTACCGCAAGGAGGGCCGCAGCACGGCCTTCATCCCATTTTACTTCTCGAACCGGGGCAACCCCGGCCATCGCGTGGTGGCGCCGCTGTACTTCCATTTCTGGAGCCCCGAGAGCCACACACGAATCGTCGCGCCCTTCTACTGGCGCGTGAAGGATTACCTCAAGCAGCGCGTGGTTCTCGTCGTCCCGCCCTACGTTCAGACCACGCAGCCCGATGCGCGCTCCTGGGCGGTGTGGCCGCTGTTCTATTTGTCCACGAAGTTCGGCTGGGCCGCGCCGCCCCTGCTTTCCTTCAAGGTCGGCGATCCGGACCACGGCAAAGCCTTCGGCATGTGGTTCTTGCTCTACTTCTGGACCCGAACCCCCGACTCGAAGTTCGACCTGCTCTTCCCCTTCGCGATTTCGACACGGTCCAAGAATTCGGCCTTCACGTACGCCGTACCACTCAATTTCTATTGGCGGTCCCGCGACGACGAGAACCTGCTCTCGATCCCCTTCTTTTATCGAAATCGCAAACCAAGCGGCGGAACCTTCGCTTCACCGCTCGGCTACTCGTCGGTGGAGAATAAAGCGACCACCGGCTCCTTCCTGTGGCTCTATTGGTACGGCCGTTCGCGGACCTCGAACTACGATGTCCTCTTCCCGCTGCTGTGGAGCTTCCGCTCGCCCGGCGCCAACACGACCATCCTTCCGCCGCTCTTTCACTTTCGCAGCGGGGGAACGTCGCTCGGCACCTTCGCCCTCCTGGCATGGTGGTCGCGCGATAGGAAGGCCGGCACGAACTGGCAGCTCATACCGCCCTTCTACTTTCGCAGGAGCGCCGATCACGGCGCTCGCGTCTTCCACCTGTGGCCTACCGGGATCTACCGACACGACGACAAGGCTGGCTCGCGCTACCTCACCATGCTCGTGCCGCCGCTGCTCTACTGGCGCGACAAGACCGGCGAAACCGACTACGAGCTCATCTACTATCACCACCACGACATCCCCGACGACGCACGCACCACCATCCTCGGGCCCTATTACCACCGCGACGATCCCGCGGGCTCGACCCACGTGCTATTTCCCCTTTCCTGGCACTTCCGCGATTCCGCCAGTGGCGCCACCGCGCATTCGCTCTTGCCTTTCTACTTTCGGCGCAATTCGCCCGAGGAGAAGCTGACGGCGGCCGGCATTTTCCCGCTGTGGTTCTACTACCGTAGCTTCACCGACGGCGGCGCCTGCGGAGGGCTCTTTCCCCTGGCATTCTTCGGTCACCGCAAGGATCGCAGCCACGCCATCGTCTTCCCGCTGCTTTGGAGGTTCCGCAAGGCGGATGCGGTTTCGACGCTGCTTTTCCCCCTCTACTATTCCTCGTCAAGCAAGCTTTCCGCGACCACCATGGTCTTTCCCCTGCTCTACTTCGCCGGGCGGGACGATCAGGGCAGCCACCGCATCCAGGTTCCTTTCTACTGGAACTTCGTCGACCAACTCGCTGGCACCTCGACCACCGTCGCGCCATTCTACTTCCACTACGCCCATCCCAAGGGCTACGCCGCGGGCATCGTGCCGCTGTTCTTCTGGGGCGGCGGTGGCATGCAACGCCACTTCGCCCTGTTTCCCTTGTTCTGGTGGTTCCGAGACGATGCCAAGGACAGCACGACCACCGTGATCGCCAACTACCTACACCGCCGGCACGGCGGCGAAACCACCGACGCTTTCTTTCCCATCTTCCACTACCGCCGTTGGGCCAAGCCCGGCGGTGCCGATGAAACCAGCCTCACCGTCTTTCCGCTCTTCCACTACCGCAGGGACACACGCATCTCGCTCTTCGCCTCACCCGTGGCGGCCTGGATGCGCACGCGCGAAAAGCAGGCCGGCTTGGTTGGCCCCTACTTCTGGTATCGCAACCAAACCATCGCGGTGCGCGGGATTCCGCTACTCTACCTCGATCACACCCTACTCGACACCGGCGAACGAACGCGCATGTGGGGCCCCTATGTAGCCCTCGATGGCCCAGGCCACCGCAGCCGGGTGCTCTTTCCCTTCTGGGCCCACTACCAGAACCCGCAAGAGCAAGGCACCTACGTCTTCCCTACCTACTTCCGTTTGCGCAAGAATGACGGCTATCGCCTCGACACCTTCTTCCCCCTGGTCTGGCTGTCGCGCTCGCCCAATTCCCATACCACGGTGCTCGGCCCCTACTTCACCCACCATGCGCCGAGCGGCTCGTCCTCGGGGCTTTTCCCCTTCTACCTTTCGGCTCACTCCCCCAAGCGCGACCTGCTCGTCACGCCGCTTTTCGTCTCGCACACGAATCGCCAAAGCGGGAAACGTCGCATTTTTTCCTGGCTCTACTATCAGTCAAGTCAAGGCCAGGAGAAGTTCCGCACCGTGTTCCCGCTGTGGTACCAAGCCTCGGATGAAAACAAGAGCACGGCCATCGGGTTTCCGCTATTTTGGCACTTCGCCGACAGACGCGCCGAGACGTCGACGACACTGCTCGGCCCGCTTTACTGGGCGCGGGAGGGGAGCGAGCGGACGCGCGGTCTTCTGCCTCTCGGTTGGTACTCGCGCGACGAACGAAAAGCGTCCGCCAGCCTGGCCGTTCTGCCGCTGTTCTATGAACGCCACTCGCCACGCTCGCTGACCGTGCTGACGCTGCCCTTCGGGTACAGGCGCACGTCCGACGCCCTGTGGTGGTACGCGGGCAATTTCTTCTGGCGCGACTCCGCGCGATCCAGCTTCCACACTTTCTTCCCGCTGTGGTTCTACCATCACGACAAGACGACCGACACGCGCACCCTGGTGGTTCCACCCCTGCTCCACTATTCGAGTGCCAGTCCGGAACGGTCGCTCAGCTCGTGGTTCTTGCTGTTCTGGCATCGCAGCAATATCACCTCGTCCATGACCCTGGGCTTGCCGCTGGTCTACGATTTTCATTCCTACCACCAGAGCCGGTTCACGATGGTGCTGCCGCTCTTCTTCCGCTACAGCAACGAAGCCAGCGGCTCCAGCACCACCATCGCGCCGCTCTACTTTCGCTCCAGCAGCCCCACCGACACCACTACCATCGCCTTCCCGCTATTCTGGCGATTCTGGAGCCCCGAGCGCAGCACCACCATCGTCTTCCCCTTCTACGTCGGGGTTCGGCGCCCGACCTTCACCGCCAGCTACGTGTTCCCCAATGTCTACTACCGCAAGGGCCTGGGCAGGGAGGCCGGCACCTCGCACCTCTTCGTGTTTCCGTTCTGGGAATCGGAAGTCAAACGGCCCGGCGACTACATGTGGGAAGCCTTGCTCGGTGTCGTGGGCTGGGAGCGGATTGGCCGCAATCGCTTCCTCAAGCTCCTCTTCATTCCCTTCGAGATCGAAGCCGCCCCCGCCGCCAAGACCGCCTGGTATGGCAAGCCGCCCTCGCGCGCACGCGAACGCCTAGCCCGCGGTCTCGACATCAAGTCCTGGTGACGGCACCCGCCGCGCGTACCCGTCACCTCGTGTAGAGCGCTTCGCCCCCCAACGCTCGTTTCCTAGGCATTCCTTGCCGCAGCGAAATCCCCTAGCGCGCGGATCCCTTGACCTTCCTGGGCGCGGGTGAATCGGAAGCGTCCGTCCCTTGCGACTCGTCACCGCTACCAGCTCCCGTCGCACCGGCCAAATCCCGCAAGGCGCTTGGCTCGGGCGTAGCGGTCCCGGGTGGAAAGTCCAAGATGACGAACTGGGATCCGTCAGGCCCGGCCTCGCCGTGGGGCACGGCTTCCGCATGCGCGCGTAGAGCGATGCGCACCTCGACATCGTGGCCTCGCCGTCGGGCCGACACCCCTGACACCGGCGTGGCGAAATAGCGCGTGTCGATCTTGCGCCGGTTGTTCTCCATGAAAATACGACAGCCGTGCAGGAGGACGGCGAGGATCGATTTGCCCGACTTCTTGGTCGGTCCTTCCTTGAGATCGAACTGCACCGTTTGGGTTGTCTGCAGAAAGACGCGCGACCCGGTCGGCGTCATCTGAAATCCCGTCCACACCAGATAGGGCCCATCCTTGGGTGGCGCGGGCAAGGGATTTCTCCCCTCGGGACCAGGAATCACCCCGTCGTATTTCTGAACTAGCGTCGGACCTGGCACGGCGGCCATGCTCTTCTCGAGTGGCGTGGCGGGCTGGGCGGAAGCCCGACCCAAGGTCGCGGAAATACCCGCAAACGCCACGAACACGGTGCTCAGGAAATAGGTCGTTGCGCGCACTTTGCCTTTACCCCAAACCTCATCATAAGCTCGGTTTCGTGGTTGTGGCAAATGAAGCGGCGAGCTAGGGGAGAGGATCGGATGCCTCCGCGGCGCTTTCACCCTCGCCCAGGAGGTGCGCCCGCAGGGCACCTACGAGAAAGATCGATCCCGCCACGATGACAAGCCCTCCTGGCACCTCTCGTGCGTAACGGCATGCGTGATCGAGCGCGGCAAGTGGATCCTCGACGCAAATCACCTGGCGATCCCCCGCCCGCGTTCGAGGCACGAGCTCCGCCAGCCGCCACGGATCTGCGGCGCGGTCGCTGTGCGAACGGGTGATCACCACGCGGTCGACTTCGGGTGCCAAGACCGCCAGCATGCCGGCGGCGTTCTTGTCGCGCACGATCGAGATGACCAAAACCTGGCGCGGCGCGGATGGCAGCGCGTCCCGCAGCGCCATGGCGCCCTCCACATTGTGGGCGCAATCCAGCAGCACTTCGCCGATACGTTCGAGCCGGCCGGGCCAGCGCACCTCGGACAGCCCGCGCAGCACCTCGCCGTCGCCGAGCGGTCGGCCGAGTGCCAACGCCACCTGGCGGGCCAGCGCCACCGCCAGCGCCGCATTGGCAAGTTGGTGCGAGCCTGACAGGGCCGGCGCGATGGGCGCCGGCGGGTAGTCGATGCCAAGCCGCCTCAGCGGCGCGCCGGTCGAACCCGCAACGCCCGCAATCCTCTCTTCTGCCTCAAGGGAAAGCGGGCCGAGAAAGAGCGGTACCCCGGGCTTGGCGATACAGGCCTTCTCGAAGGCGATCGCGGCGATGGTGTTGCCGAGGATGGCTTCGTGGTCGAGCGCGATGCTGGTGATCGCGCACGCCAGAGGGTGGCAAGCGCTGGTCGCATCCAGCCGGCCGCCAAGGCCGGTTTCGAGAATGGCCACGTCGACCTTCTCCTCGGCGAAGGCGAGAAACGCCAGCACTGTGGAAACCTCGAAGAACGTCAGCGGTACGCCGGTGGCAACCACGGCTTGGTCGAGGAACGCCAGGTGATCGCCATCGATTTCCACACCGTCGATGCGAATGCGTTCGGTGAAACGGAGAAGGTGCGGCGAGGTGAACAGGCCGGTGCGCAACCCCGCCTGGCGAAGAATGGAGTCGGTCAGGGCCGCGCAGGAGCCCTTGCCGTTGGTCCCGGCGATGTGCACGGCCGGCACGCGCCGCTCGGGCGAGCCCAGTCGCTCCAAGGCCAGCAGCACGCGGTCGAGTCCAAGCGCGACCCCTTGCGCGCGCACCCCCTGCAAACGGGCCAAGAATCGGCGGTAGGGTTCGCCGCCCTCCCGCCCGCGCCCCGAGTTCATCATCGACATCGACCGGATCAGTTCCGACCCACCCTTGGTCGGGCCCCAAACCAGCGCAGGCAGAGAGCGATGGTCGCCTTCAGCTCTTTGCGCGGCACGATCATGTCCACGAAACCGTGCTCTTGCAGGAACTCGGAGCGCTGAAAACCCGGAGGCAGGGTCTGACGCATGGTGTTCTGGATAACCCGTGGTCCGGCGAACCCGATGAGCGCCTTGGGTTCGGCGATATGCAAGTCGCCCAGCATGGAAAAGCTGGCCGCCACCCCGCCCGTGGTCGGATGGAGCAGGATCGAGAGATAGGGAACGCGCGCCTCGCGTAGGCGCGCGATAGCGGCACTGGTCTTGGCCATTTGCATGAGCGAGAGGATCCCCTCCTGCATGCGCGCTCCTCCCGAGGCCGAGAAGATGAGCGCGGGAACGCGGCGATCGAGGGCGCGCTCGAGCACACGCGTCACCTTCTCGCCCACCACCGACCCCATCGAACCTCCCATGAACTCGAACACGAAGAAACCCGACTCGACCTCGATGCCGTCGATTCGGCCAGCCAGCGCGATGAGGGCCTCGACCTCACGGCTCGATTTGCGCGACGACTTGAGGCGGTCGCTGTAGCGCTTGGAATCGCGAAAACCGAGCGGATCGATGCTTTCGATCCCATGGTCGAATTCCACCGCGCTACCCTCGTCCATGATGCTGGCGATGCGATCGCGCGTCGCCATGGCGAAGTGGTGATCGCACGAGGGACATACATCGAGGTTCTTGTGCAGATCCGCAGTGAGCAGCGCCTCGTTACAACTTGGGCATTTGGTGAAGACGCCAGCCGGAATGCTGCGTTTTTCCGTCTGGGGTTCCTCGACTACCTTCTTGCTTCGCTTGTACCAGGCCATGGTGGATTCTGCGTGCGCGGAAGCCATCAATTTCATCTGCCCTGGGCGCGCTGTCAACCACGGCGGCCGCGCACCTGCCATGACTTGGTTGTTGACTCGTTCCACCCGAGTCCCGGAAACTCTGGCCCTCCCGTGGATACCAACTACTTCGATGTCGTGGTGCATGGCTCCGAGCTGACCGGGCTGATGACCGCCAGTCTGCTCGGCCGGCGCGGACTGCGCGTGCTCTTGTGCGGCCACGACAGCATCCCCGTGACTTTCCAGGCCGGGCCCTACACCTTGGCGCGCGAGCCCGGCACGCTGCCGCCACCCGATTCCGAACCAGTGGCGCGCGTGCTGCGCGAGCTTGGCCATTCTCAGATCATCCGCCGTCGCGCCCCGCAAGTGCAGCCTTCCTTGCAGTTCGTTTTCCCCAACCACCGCGTCGAATTCGCGTCCAGCGTCGAGTCCGTGGTCGCCGAACTCGCGCGCGAGTTTCCCGAAGACCACGCCACCGTGGAGCCCATCCTTGCCCGCCTGCGCGCCACCAGCACCATCCTCGATCCGCTCCTCGGCTCGGACATAACCTTGCCTCCGCAGGGTTTCTGGGAGCGCCGCGATGTCAGCCGGATCCAAGCCCAGCTTCCACCCTCGAACGCCGACTTGCTGGCGCCGCTCGGACCCTACCATCTCATGCGCGCAGGCATCGCCGCGCTGGGGACATTGGCCAGCGGGTTTTCCCCGGGGGATCTCGGCGGGCTGGCGCAGGCACGTGCCTACGATGTCACGCGTCGGGGATTCCACCGCCTGGCCACCGAGGCCGACTTGCGCGCCCTCTTCCTCGACAAGCTCGGCACCTTCTCCGGCGAGATTCGCGAACACGTGGTTCCCACCGAGTTGGTCTGGCGGCGCGGGAACCTGAACGGTCTGCGGGTGCGGCCGCGCAACGAAACCATCGGCTTCGGCTGCTTGATCTGGGCCGGTTCGGCTGCCTCGCTGGTCGCCCTGGCGGGCAGCGAGGCTCCCCGTCGCTTGCGGGAAATCGCCTCGTCCATCCGGCCAGCTTGCTATCGCTACACCCTTTGCATGCTCGTGCGTCCCGAAGCCTTGCCCGAGGGCATGGGGGCGCGGGTGATCGCGGTCAAGGATCCGGCCAAGCCCAACTTGGAGGAGAACGCCTTCAGCATCACCGTCGGCCTGCCCCCTCCCCGCCAACCCAGGCAAATCCCCATCTGGATCGAGTGCCTGGTGTCCGCCTCGGCCAGCGAGAGCCTGGGCTATCTGTCCGTGGTTCGGGCCCGGCTGCGCGACGAGCTCTTGCGTATCATGCCTTTTCACGACCGGCATCTCTTGGTCGTCGCTTCGCCGCATGACGGCCTGCCGCCCGAGCTGGGACCGGCGGCGCGCGTGGAGCCCGGACAGCGCGGCCGTCTGCCCGGCGTCCAGCCGACCGCGATGACGCCGGCGCTGAGCTGCGATCTTCAGCGCATGCTAGGCCTCGGTGGCGCATCGCACACCACCGGCTTCAAGAACGTCTATCTGGCCAGCAACGAGAACCTGCCCGGCCTCGGCCGGGAGGGGCAGTTCGTATCGGCTTGGGGGGTGGCGCGGTTGATCGCCGAACCCGTGCACCACAGGCCAGGCCGCAAACGCGAAATCCTGATCGAAGAGATCTAGCTTTGCCGGCGGCAGAAAGCGGACAAAACGGCGATCTGCTCGGACGACGGTCCCAGGAACCGGACGCCCGTGCGACGAAATGCGCCGGTTCGACGATCCGAAACCACGAGACCATCCACGTCAATGGTCGTTCGCGTGCCGGGGAGATCGAAGGTCAAGGAGATCCGTGTCTCTGGCGTCACCGGCACGTCGCGCGGTCGCCGCAGGGTGATTCCGCCTGGTCCAATGTCCTCGGACTGGCCCAGATGCGGATGTCCCCCAACCGTGTTGCGAACCGCGCACACGGCGGAAACCCGCCAACATTCTCGACGATCTCGTTCCGCCCGTCGACGCTCAAGCTGCATGCGATCATGGTAAGGAAACCAGGCGCACACCGCAAATTTCTGGCCCTGTCAGTCCTCGATGGGCAGTGCGTCTTCGGCGATCAGGTCCGGGATGTCGTCCACCACCGGATAGGCCAGGTGACAGGCGCGACACAGGAGCGCGCTTCCGTCGGCTTTGAGTTCCAGGTGGCCCTTGCACTTGGGGCAAGCGACGATCTCCAGCAACTTGGGGTCGAGCGACATGGCCCCACTTATACAACGGAGCAGTGGCCGGGAACATCCCCGTGCGACGCCGTGGCGGTGGCACGAGGACTACTCCGTGCGCTTGACTTGAAATGGGATCGGAGCCCCCTGTGCCTCGTCCCAATCCGCCGCCACCGAGGTCACATGCGCCCCCCACGGGCCCCGGTGAAGGTACGCCAGAAACAGCTGCAGCTTGGACTCCGCTCCCTCGGCAAGTACCTCGACGGTGCCGTCGATGCGATTGCGCACCCAGCCCGCCAGTCCGAGCCGCCTCGCCTCGTCCAGGGTCGTAGCGCGATACCCCACCCCTTGCACGCGACCATGCACCACCGCATGAAAGCGGCGTTCCTGCGTCTTATCCGATGTCGCCACGGAAACCGGAACTAATCGCGTCGGCGAAGGCGGGCTTTGCCCGCCCTAGCCAGTGCGCGGGAGGGTTTGGGAACCCTCTCAGGGTTCCCATCACCATCCTCGCGTCGGCGAAGGCGGGCTTTGCCCGCCCTAGCCAGTGCGCGGGAGGGTTTGGGAACCCTCTCAGGGTTCCCATCACCATCCTCGCGTCGGCGAAGGCGGACTTTGGTTCCCGTCATACTAAAGTGGCCCCTCGGTCACGGCAAAGCTGACCAGGCTGTTGGGCACGACTGGCAGTTCCTCGAAGCGCGCAACCACGCGGTTCTTCGAATCGAGAATTTGGGCCTTGGATAGCACGGCGTATTCGACTTGGCCCTCGGTAGGGGCGCATGCGGCGACATAGCCAACGATCTTCGCCCCCGAATCGAATTCGAAGGTAACGCGATGACTTACCATGTCGCGAATGGTTGTATAGTCTGACATGGCGTGGAATCTTCCAGGCACGAGGGTAAGAGTCAACTGCTGGAAGACTGCTGGAAGATCCTTGGCGCCACGGCTGCCGGGTTAAGATAGAGCGCAATGCGGTTTCGCTGGGCTTGTCTCACCCTCTGCGCCAGCCAGTTCTGCGGCTGCGAGAACCCCGAGCCCGCTCTGACCCTGGTTGACCCAGGCCAGGCCTACAGCGATCACGGCGTGGGCCTGACCCTACTCGGCAACGGGTTTCTGCCCACTACATCGCTCGATCCCGCGACGGGCAGCCGTGACACGACCATCGACGTATTTCGTGTGCGCGTAGGCCATGGCTCGTCGTGGGTGGAGCTAACCGATCTCGCATGGCAGTCGACGAGCCAGATGACGGCATTCCTGTCGAGTGACTCGGCGCTTGCCCTTCCCACCGGATTTCTGGATGTCGAGATCGTGGATCCGCGCGGCCGGCGGGCCGACCTGCCCAACGGTTTTCGCGAGCTTGGCCCCGACGTCACATCGCCCATCGTCACGTTCACCAGCCCAGCGGCCAACACACCCGTCGGACCAGGAACGCTATTGCGCGGGACCTTTCACGCCTCCGATGCCCTGCCCGGAGCGCTTGTCGAGCTCGACTGGAGCTACAGCGAATCCGGCGTCACGCGCCCCGGCACGAGCTGTGGGGCGACCTTGCCGGCCCCCGAGGCTGACTGCGCCTTCCAGGTCAGAGTCAGTCAAAGCCTGATCGGGGGCGAGCAGATTCAGATCACGGCCCATGCCACCGACGACTCCATCGCCCAGAATCGCGGCGAGAAAACCCTCCCGTTCACGGTGCTTGCGATGCCGTCCATTGCGTCGATCTCGCCGGCCACCGGTGGCACCTTGGGGGGCACCGACGTCGTGATCACCGGCACCGGGTTCATTGCCGGCAGCCAGGCCATGATCGACGGCATCCCGCTGTTCCCTGAGGGCGGAATCGTCATCAACGAAAACACCTTGAGCGGGCACGTCCCCGCGCACGCGGAAGGCGCCGTGCCGGTCATCGTTCGCACCCCCATCGGCAACACGTCTGTGGCCCTCGTGTTCGTCTACCTGCCACCACCATTGGTCGAATCCATCACGCCCAACGTCGGCGCCGCGGAGGGCGGCACCGCGGTCTTGCTCACCGGCGAGAACTTCAGCGCTACGACCCAAATCTTCTTCGGGACGACCCTGGACGGCGCGGTTCCCCTCGGTGAACCCTTTCTTCAAAGCAACAGCACGATCGTTGGTCGGGCGCCCGCGGGCAGCGGACAGACCACGGTGTGGGCTTTCGACGCGGCCCTCGGCTTCACGAAATTGCCGAGCGGGTTTGGCTGGAGCACGCCGTGAAACTTCTGCCCAAGCTGGCCCTGCTCTCCATCGGTGTCGCCGCCGTGCCGCTCGCCATCGCCGGCTACTCCTCGATCCGGGTCAGCCAGGCCGCCCTGCGCGACGCCATCGAAGGCCACGAAGTCCTGCTGGCCCGACAGATTGCCGAATACGTGTCGAGCCAGCTCGGGAACCTGCGCTCCACCATGGCAGTGGAAACCCGCATCCTCGATCTGACACGAATCGGGGGCAGCCTGCCCGAGGAAGAGGCCCTGCGGAAATTCCTCCACCTCGTCTATCACCAGAGCGACGACTTCAGCATCATCGCCTTGCTCGACAGGGACGGCAAGCCGGTCGTTCCTTCCGCCTTCCAATCCGCGGCGCCGCGAAATGATTCCTTCGGCTCCCACGAGATCGTGCAACCCGATCAGGCGGCCCAGCTTCCCGGGCTGGTTCCGGTCGAGCAAACGTTGCGGGAGGGATCGGGGGTGGGGCCCATCATGAGGGCAGGAGCCCAAGGCACGCCTCACGTCATCCTCGCGGTTCGCTACGAGGGCCCGGGCGAAGACGGAACGCGTGTGATCGCCGCAGCCGTGTCCCTGCGCCGCATCGCCGACCACTTGGCGTCCCTGTCGACCAATGACCGCGACATCATCTTGCTCGACGGCGAGGCACGCGTGGTCGTTTCCGGCCGTTCGGTGGGGCCGCCTTCGTTCGAGTTCAAGCGCTTTGCTCACGGGGTGGAACACAAGTTGCCGGACAACGGGTTCGTCGGCCAATATGAAAGCGGCGGTCACATGGTCATCGGTGCCTACGTCCCCGCTCCCGCCTTCATGCTCGGCGTGGTCGTCGAGCGCTGGCTGGATGTGGCCCTGCGCCCGGCGCGCCGTCTGGGTTGGACCACGGCCTACTGGGTGGGCGTCGCCGCGATCGTGGCCGCCTTGGTCGGCGCCGCCCTCGCCCGCTCGCTGTCCAGTCGCGTGCAATCCCTCATGCTCGGATCGCAAGACATCGCCCAGGGCAAACTGGACATGCGCCTGGAAGTCTCCTCCAACGACGAGCTGGGCGAATTGGCCAAGTCGTTCAACGCCATGGCCAGTTCGCTCGACGCCGCCCGCGGCGAGATCACGCAACAGACCACGCAAATCAAGGAATGGAACGAGACCCTGGAAAAGCGCGTCGAAGACAAGACCAAGGAGTTGCGTGAAGCCCAGGATCTCCTCCTGCGCTCGCGCGCCCTGGCCGCCATCGGTTCACTCGGCGCCGGCGTCGCCCACGAGATCAACAACCCGCTCACCGGCGTGCTCGGACTGGCCCAGCTTGCCCTCACCGATCTGCCCAAGGATCATCCTGCCCACGCCATGGTGCAAGACATCGAAGATCAGGCCCTACGCATCCAAGGTATCGTGGCCAACCTACTCCGCTTCTCGCAGCACCAGGGCGGCGAGGGATACCACCGCTTGAACATCGCCACCATCCTCGACGACGCGATCGAGCTGTGCGGTACGCAGAACCTGGCCAGCGCCAATGTCCAGATCGTCAAACGCGTCGCCAGTACCAGTCCTCCCGTGCGAGGAAACGCCCTGCAGCTACAAGCCGCCTTCATCCAGCTCATCCAAAACGCGGTCGCGGCGATGGAGGATGGCGGCATCCTCACCCTGGAAACCACCCTGCCCGAGGAGAAACTGTTTCGCGTGCGCGTTTCGGACAGCGGACGCGGCATCAGGCCCGAGCACCTCGCGCGCATCTTCGATCCTTTCTTCACCACCAAGTCGCAACGAACCGACATCGGCATCGGACTGTCGGTGGTGCACAAGATTATCGCAGACCACGGCGGCACCATCCGGGTGGAAAGCAACCTGGGCAGCGGGACGACCTTCTGGATCACGTTCCCCATCGACCTGGGAACGAGCCCCCTGACATGACCAGCGAGAACCGTCACCGCGCCGTCCGTTTCCAGATCCTGGTCGTGGTTCTGGTCGCCGCCGTATTGGTGGTCGCCACGCTATTTTCGCGACGATTTTTCGAGGAACGCAAGCCCCTCATGCCGGTCGGCCTGCCCCCGGTGGCCCCGGCCACGTCAGAAAGCGGCTCGCATCTCTTTCGTGTCACCGAGTTGCAAGGTGAGGTCGAAGCCCTGCAAAACGGCCAGTGGTACGTGGTCCGCATAGGACATCTCCTGTCCACCAAGGACGTCGTGCGGACCAAGTCCGGCGCGCGGGCGCTGCTCCGGCGCGGCAGCGTCGAGATCGAGCTACGCGACAACATGGATCTCCGCCTCGACGACTTGGAGAAAGAGACGGCCAGGGTGGGGCTGCTCCGCGGTGGCAAGGTAAAAGCCAGCGTCGCCGGCGACAAGGAGCACGTCGAGATTACGGCCATGCACACCAAGACCTCCAACGTCGGCGCGGCCCGCTTCGTGGTCTCGCTTTCCCCCTCGGGCAAGGTCAACGTGGCGACGTCCGAGGGCGCGGCCCGGTTCGCCGGCAATGGCAAGGAAGTCATCGTCCCGGGAGGCAGCGTCAGCTCGGCCATGCGCGATCAGGCACCGAGCGATCCCGAACCGATTCCGCCCGAAATCTTGCTCTCGGTGATCTGGCCGGAAGACGACCGACTGGATGGCCAGGCACGCATCAAGGGCAAGGCCCAGCCTTCCTCGCGGGTGAACGTGAACGGGGTCGAGACCGAGGTGGGGTCGGACGGCGTCTTCCACGCAACCGTTCCACTCAAGGTGGGCAAGAACCATCTACAAGTAGGCGCCGAGGATATCGTCGGGCGAACCAAGACCGTCGACAGGGTCGTCACGCGCGCGGCCCCGGCCCCATCGCTGGAGCCGACGAACCAGGAATTGTGGAATCCATGACCTCTGGCGAGTGGCGAGAAGAATCAGCCACGAAATGCACGAAGAGCACCGAGGGCACCGTACTCGAATGGGCTCGTTTCCGAAATGCGAAGGACTCCTGTTTTCCTCTGGCCGTGGCCCGTGGGGCCGAATCCGTATTCCTTCTGGTGCTCCTGTGCGCGGCAAACGTCGCAAAGGCGCAACCGGAGACCATCCCAGCACCCGCGCCGAATGCACATCACCAGGTATCGCGCCCGTCGGTGACCCTGACCCTGGCCGATCCCTCGCCGGTCATCGGCGTCACAGGTGAAACCTTGCTGCGTATCGTGGTCAGCGGCCCCCCCGAGACTCCGATGCCCCTGCCCCGCGTGCTTTGCAGCGTGGGCCAGGTCGAGGATCTCGGGCGTGAAGGACCGGCGAATTTCACCGCGCGCTACATCCTCCCTGCCGGACGCTATCCGCAGCCCGCCATCATCGTGGCTGAATTCGACGGACCTGCGTGGAACCTGCGAGGTGTGGCCACGATCCGACTGCGTGCCGCCACCACGCCCGCTCTGCACACCGATCCCGGGGCGCAGGTCACCCTGCGCGTCGGCGATCGCGATTTCGGTCCCCAGGTTGCGCCCGCCGACGGCATGGTGCACATCCCCATCGTGGTTCCACCTGGCCTCGAATTCGCCACCGCGCGTTCCGTCAACCAATATGGCAAGGCCACAGAGGAAATCGTTGACCTGCGCGTCCCCTACTCCCAGCGCGTGCTATTCGCCGCACCCACCGCCCTCGTGGCCGGAAGGGTGGCCGAAGTCGCGGTCTACGCGGTCGAGCCCTCGGGCCGTCCCGCCGACGGCGCGAGCCTCATCCTGCGAGCCTCGGGCGCCAAGGTGCAGCCGCTCGGCGGTCGCATCCCGGGCGAGGCGCGCTTTCTCGTCCACCCGCCCTCCATCCTCAGGGAGAAGGGCCTGCGCATCGAGGCGCAGCTGAAGGGCCAGAGCACGACCCGGATCGTCAATCGGATCGCTCTGGTTCCTGGGCGCGCGACTTGGCTCACGCTCGAACCAGAGGCATCCTACCTCGGACGAAAGCCCGGGTCTTCTCTCCGCGTCTTTCTCGGTGCGGAGGACGTTTTCGGCAATCCTGTCGACGCCGGCCGCGCCAACGTCCTGATCGACGGCGTGGCTGCCCAGGTGAAAGCCGATACGGACGGGGAACCCATGATTGTCGTGAAGACGCCGGTGCCTGCCGTCGGTCGAGGCGATGTGATGGTCGAAGGCGTACTGGACATGGCCCACGCCACTCGGCGCATCCCCATTGGCGTTCAACGACGTCGACCGTGGCCAGTGCCTACGCACGAAAACCCCTCTCCGCGCTACGCCCTGACCCCGCGACTCGGAGTACTCTGGAATCTCCACGACGCGGCCGGCGCCACCTTGTTCGTCGACGCGATCGCCTTTCGCAGCGCCCGCCACCCAGATCTCGGACTGGGTCTTTCCCTCGGCTTGGTGCAATCCTGGTTCGTCGCCGAGAATGCGAATGGCATCACGCGAACCTCGCAAGCCTCGGTTCCCGTCCTGGTCCACATCCGCCGTCGTTTCCGTGCGGGCCAGGCTTTCCTCGGATTGGAGGCGGGCGCCGGCTTCGCCATAGCGTGGGCTCGCTTCCACAGCTACGGCGCCACCATCGTCGGCACAAGTCACGGCGTGGCCGCCGAAGCGGGCCTCGAGACCGGATTTTGGCTTCGCCACGGCCAGTTCGTCGCCTCCTTGCGCTACCTGGCCATCTACCTCGATACCTTTTCGAGCGGCGATCGTATTCAGGGCAACGCTGCGGGGGCCGTGCTCGACATCGGCTACCGGCTGGGCTTCTAGCGCGAGACGAAGACCGGCACGTAGAGGCTCAGCACGACCGCGGCGATGACGACTCCAAGCAACATGATGACCGTGGTGTGGGCGACGGTCTTTAGCGTGCCCACCCTGTCGGAAGCCTCTCTTTCGCGGTCATCCGCCAGGGTCAGCATGAGCAACCCAAGTTCGCCTCGCCGCTCGGCGCCCTCAACCGCATTGATATCGCGACGACGCAGGAGTCCGTCCTCGACCATGGCTTCGATGTAGGATTTTCCCCCTTCGATTCTTCCAATCGTGAGCCGGATGGCGTTGCGCATGAACAGGCTCGGCGCCGTCAGGGCCGCCATCTCCATCGCCTCACCCAGAACCGCACCCGTTCGCATCAGGATGCCAACGGTGCGGAAGACGTCCGCTCGCGCCGTCGCGCGCATTGCCGCGCCCACCAGGGGCAGCCGCAGCGCGACCCTTTCGATTCCCGCGCGAGCCCTCGGGTGACGAGGCAGGAGATGGAGCGACAAGAAACCCAGGAAACCGAGGACCCCGACGTACGGCCAAGCCGCGCGCACGACCTCGGCAACCTTGGCGGCCAGCCGATCTGCGAAGGTCAGCACCACGCGAGGGCCGGCGCTGGCTTCCGGCACCACCTCCCGCACCAAGAAGGACAGTGCCACGGCGGCAATGAAGATCGCCAGAAGGACAAGGGCAAGCACGTTCAGAGGCTTGACCACCGCGTCGTGCATGGCGCGACGCAGACGCCCGACCCGGGACAGGTAATCAGCGGCGTTGGCCAGGGCGCTCTTGAGATTCCCAGCCTGCTCGCCAGCCTCCACGATATGAATGACCGCGGGGTCGAAGATTGCCTGATGGCGCATGGCCAGCGAAAGCGAGATCCCACGGGTGACCTGCGCGCGCATCTCCTTGCATGCTCTTCGCAAGCGGAGATTCCTGGTTTCTCCGACCAGTGCCGTCAGGCACTTTTCGGCGGACAGCCCGGCCTTCGACTTGACCGAGAACTGGCGCATGAATCGCAGTTCCACCTCCATCCCCACGCCGAAGGAGTTCGAAGGTTGCGCTGGTTTCTTGCTTTCGCCCGCTGCGGTGTCCACAGGAGTCCTCGCTGCTCGCCATCTTCCGACATTGTGCGCTCGATTGCGGATTCCCGCCAATTGGCGCACCCGGCGCCACACCCCTGCTTGCGGCCGGGGCGACTCCTTAGCTGGCCGTGATGTAGCCTTCGGACGCAAGCAGCTCGGCGGTCAGCACCGCGCCGCCGGCCGCGCCACGAACCGTGTTGTGCGAGAGGCACACGAACTTGTAGTCATAGATCGTGTCGGGGCGCAGGCGGCCGATGGTGATGCCCATGCCGTTGCCGGCGTCGCGGTCGAGCTTGGTCTGTGGCCGGTTGTCCTCGGTGAAGTAGGTGAGATACGGCGAGGGAGCGCTCGGCAGCTTGAGTTGCTGCGGGATGCCTGCCGCCTTCTTCCAACACTCGACGATCTGCTCTTGCGTGGGCTTCTTCTCGAAGCGCACGAACACCGCGGCCATGTGACCGTCGCTGGCCGGCACGCGAATGCACTGGGCCGAGATGCGCGGCGAGGTGGCAGCCACGATCTTGCCGCCCTCGCGCCTGCCCCAGATCTTCATCGGCTCCTCTTCCGACTTTTGCTCCTCGCCTTTGATGAAGGGAATCACGTTGTCGATCATCTCGGGCCAGGTCTCGAAGGTCTTGCCCGCGCCTGAGATCGCCTGGTAGGTGCACACGAAAATGTCCGTGGGACCAAAGGCCATCAGCGGATCGATGGCCGGCACGTAGCTCTGCAGCGAGCAGTTGGGCTTGACCGCGATGAAGCCGCGCATGATCCCCAGGCGCTTCCGCTGATCCGCGATGACGGCGGCGTGGTCCGCGTTGATCTCGGGGATCATCATCGGCACATCGGCGGTCCCGCGATGGGCCGAGTTGTTCGACACCACGGGGATCTCGCGCTTGGCGTAGTCCTCCTCCAGCTTCCGGGTATCGTCCTTGGGCATGTCCACGGCGCAGAACACGAAGTCCACGCCCTTGGCGACCTCGTCGATGGCCGAGGCGTTCAGCACGACCATGTTTGCCACGGTCGCCGGGATCGGCGTCTTCATGGCCCAGCGACCGGCCACCGCGTCCTTGTAAGTCTTGCCAGCCGAGTTCGCGCTTGCGGCCAAGGTCGTGACCTTGAACCACGGGTGATTCTTCGAGCAGTGTCAAAAACCGCTGGCCCACCATACCTGTCGCCCCCAACACCCCAACGCGTAGTGTACCGGTCATCTGTGCTTCTCCTTCTCTGGTTGGTTCCATGAAACGTGAACCTGCATATATAGCAGGATGCGAGCAGCAGGTCAGCGTCCGCGCTGGCGAACCGCCTCGTAAAGCAGGATGGCGCCGGCCACCGAGGCGTTGAGCGAGGCGACGTGGCCACGCTGGGGATCCGCACCAGCGACGAACACCGGCGCGCCACGGCGGTGCGCAACCCGCGGCCCTCCCCGCCGACGATCACTGCCACGGGGCCTCGCAGGTCGGCCTGGTCGAGCTCTAGCGCGCCTTCCGAGGCACCGCCCCACACCGCGATGCCTTGCTCGCGCAGCCAGTCGATGGTGCCGAGCAAGTTGTGCACACGGGCGATGCGCATACGCTCGCTGGCGCCGGCGGATGCCTTCACGACCGAGCCCGTGACGGGCGCCGCGTGCTTGTCTGGCACGATCACGCCGTGGGCGCCCAGCACCTCGGCGCTGCGAACCAAGGCGCCGAAGTTCTGCGGGTCGGTGATGCAGTCGAGGATGAGGAGCAAGGCGGGTTCGTTCACCGCATTCGCCGCGGTCAGCATCTGGTCGACGCGCGCGTACTGAAACTCGCCCACCACGGCCGCCATGCCCTGATGATTGGGCGAGGCCGCCAAATCCGCGACCAGGGAGCGCGGGCGGAATTCGACGGTGATGCCGCGATCCTTGGCCACCGCGACTGCGGCTCTCGATCTCCTTCGACCGGTAGCCGTCGGCGACATAGACGATCACCACCTCGCGTGGCCGGGCCCGGCACAGTTCCTCGATGGGACGAACCCCGAAAACCACACGCGACATGCTTCGCCTCGCCAGCTACTTCGCGCCCAGCGCGGACTCGACCTCACCGACCAGGGCCGCGAACGCCGCCGCGGGCTCCGCGGCATCGCGAATGGGACGCCCCACCACGAGGTAGTCGGCACCGGCCGCGATGGCGCTGGCCGGGGTCGCCACGCGCTTCTGATCCCCGAGCGCCGCACCTTTCGGGCGCACGCCGGGAACCACCAAGGCCAGCCTGCTGCTGGCTGCCCGCACCTCGGCCACCTCCTGCGGCGAGCACACGATGCCAGCGGCGCCGGCCTTCTCGGCCAGCGTCGCCCGGCGGACGACCGCTTCGCGCATGGTGCCCGCGATGCCATCGGCCCGCAGATCCTCCTCGGACAGACTGGTCAGGACCGTGACCCCGAGGATGCCGGGCTTGCCCTCGGCGGTCTCGACCGCCCTGCGCATCATCGCGAAACCGCCGGCCGTATGCACGGTCAGCAGTTCGACATCGAGGCTCTTCGCGCTGGCCACCGCGCGCCCCACGGTTTCGGGGATGTCGTGCAGCTTCAGATCGAGAAAGACCTTTCCTCCACGCCTCCGCGTCGCTTCGACGGCGCGCACGCCCTCGGCAAGGAACAACTCGAGGCCGACCTTGTAGAAGCGCGGCTGCCCGTCCAGGCGATCCAGGTAGGCCGATAGGCCGGCCAAGTTCGGCACGTCGAGGGCGACAATCACGCGCTCGGCCGCCGGGATGGGAGCGCGCTCACTCACCGGCCGCCCCCTGCCCGCTCGGCGACGACCTTCTCGCTGACCATGGCGACCACCTCCTCGATCTTCACCTTCAGCACCTCGGTCGAGCGGCGCGCCTTGAGCTCGACCACGCCCTCGGCCACGCCCTTCTTGCCCACCGCGATCCGGTACGGCAGGCCGATCAGATCCGCGTCCTTGAACTTCACGCCCGGCCGCTCGTCGCGGTCGTCGAAGAGCACCTCGACGCCGGCCTTGCCGAGCTCGACGTACAGGCGTTCGGCAACCTCGCTGACCTGTGCGTCGCCCACCTGCAGCGACACCAGCGCCACCTCGAAGGGCGCGATGGCCACCGGCCACACGATGCCGTCCTTGTCGTGGTTCTGCTCGATGGCCGCGGCGGCGATGCGCGTGACGCCGATGCCGTAGCAGCCCATGATCATCGGCTTCTCCTTGCCGTCGCCGTCGAGGAAGTTGCACTTCATGGGCGCGGAATACTTGGTGCCGAGGAAGAAGACCTGGCCGACTTCTACGCCGCGGTAGCCGACGAAATGGCCCTTTTCGCAGCGCGGACAGGCATCGCCGACCGCGGCGTCGCGAAAGTCGCCGCACACCGTGGGCGCGAAGTCGCGCTTGCAGACGACGTTCTTGAGGTGGGCGTCGGTTTGCGTTAGCGCCACAGACGAACGACGGCAGCGCACAGACCTCGAGATCGCAATAGATCGGAATCTTCAGTCCAACCGGACCCGCGAAGCCCACCCCTGCGCCCGTGGTTTCTTCCACGACCTTGTCGCCCGCCAGCACCAGTTCGCGCGCACCGAGGGCGCGCTTGAGCTTGATCTCGTTCAGGCTGCGGTCGCCACGGACCAGCACCGCCACGGGTTTGCCGTCGGCAACGTAGATCAAGGTCTTGACCAGATCTTTCGGCCCAAGACCGAGAAACGCCGTCACCTCCTCGATGGTCCGCTTGCCGGGCGTGGCGACTTTCTCCACGGCCGACGACGACGGCGTGCCGCCCTCGGGCGGTCGCGCCTTCGCCTCTTCGATGTTGGCCGCGTAGGAACAGGCATCGCACGCAAGCAGCGCGTCCTCGCCGGTCTCGGTCAACACCTGGAACTCATGCGACAGCGATCCTCCGATGGCGCCCGTATCGGCCTCGACCGCCCGGAACGCCAACCCGCAACGGGTGAAGATGCGGGTGTAGGTATCGTACATGTTCTGGTACTCGCGCTTGGCGTCCTCGTCGCTGGCGTGGAAGGAATAGGAATCCTTCATGATGAACTCGCGCCCACGCATGAGGCCCGCCCGCGCGCGCAACTCGTCGCGGAACTTGGACTGAATCTGGTACAGGTTGAGCGGCAATTGCCGGTAGCTACGCACGTCCCCGCGCACCAGATCGACCATGACCTCTTCGTGCGTGGGACCGATGACGAAATCCGCGCCCTTGCGATCCTTGAAGCGCAAGAGCTGCTCGCCGTACTGATCCCAGCGACCCGACTCCTGCCACAGCTCGCCCGGAATAACGGCAGGCAGAAAGACTTCTTGCGCCCCGGCACGATTCATTTCCTCCCGGATAATTCTCGATATCTTCTGGATGACCCGCCAGCCGATGGGCAAGAACGAGTACACCCCGGCCGCCACCTTGCGCAGGTAGCCACCTCGCACCATCAAGATATGAGAAGGGATTTCGGCCTCGGCTGGGGCTTCTTTCAGGGTGGGAATCAGGATCTTGGAGAGTCGCATGGCGGAAGGCTTCTAGCACGGCGGGCGGCGCGTGGGGGGAGCCGGATGGCGGGGTTGCCGCAACTCGGAAAGTGGCAAGCGTCAACGCCTAGCGTTGGTCGATTTTGTTGAGCCAACCACGCTCGGATGGGTAAAAATAGCTTTTGTGGGAATGGGCTCTCATTCCGGTTTGTTCTTGCAGATGAGAGGGGCGAGGCGAGGCACCAAGTCTCCCCGATACTGAAACGGCAGGAGGTAACGATGCAGCTACGTCACATCCGTCCGGGTTCGCTTGAGTGGCAAGATGCAAAGACACAGGAGGACGACCAGGGGGCGCTGCGGCTGACGCCGGAGGAAATCGAGCACCTGCGCAGACTGTCCGAAGATCACCGGAGCGCGGTCCGAGATGACGCGCGCGCCTCGGCGGCAATGTAGCAAAGCAAGCTAGAACCATCACGGGAAGGTTTTGGAAACCCTCCCAGGGGTTCACAGTCATAGTATAGGCGAGCCGCCGTTGACCGGGCGAATACGCCCTGCACGGCGAAACGAGGAGCGAGAAAGGAGCGTGCTTGGTGAGCTCCCCGTGTTTGGGTCGCCTTCCAAGCACTGCCGGTGGCTTCGTGCCCCGGCAGTGCTCTCTTCCCCGCATTCGCCGATGCCGACGGGAATGGAAGAAAGAATGACGGAACTCCCCGCCGCGTGACCCTTCACACATCGCCCGGCGGAATGTGTACCTGTGCTAGAAGTGCCGCCCGGCGCGTGACGGCATGAAACGGCTCCAGTCGAGAATCCTCATCCTTGTGCTCGGCCTCGGCGCGCCGGCCTTGGCGGACGAGGATTCACCCACCGCCGATCAGGACGCCGAGGCTCCCTTAGCGACACCAGACGGTTCGTCCCGTGACTTCGATCCGCCCAGCATCGACTATCCGGCCGCGCAGGCCCTTGGCCTGGGCACGAGCCTCTACGTCAACTCCACCTACGAGACGACCAACGACCTGTCGACCTTCTCCTGGGTCACTGGGCACGGCGACAACCTCCGCTTGGCGCTGGGAGGCAATCTTCAACTTGGCGAGCTCCACCTGGCCGCCGAAATACCGCTGCAATACACGCGTCTCCACATCGATACGCTTCAAGACCTGCCCACGGCGAGTCAGGATCGGGACAAGGCATCGCTTTCCCTCGGTGACGCCGTTCTTGGGGTTGCCTATTTGTGGGACATCCCCATCGAGTCCTTCAGTTTGAAGGTGGGTGCCAGTCTGCGTGCCCGGCTGCCGACCCACACAACGCAATTCACCTTCACGCTGGCCAGTGGCTACCTATTCACCTTCGGCTTCCCCTACTACCTGCACCTTGCCCCGGGTCTTGTCGCCCTGGCGTCGTCCAAGCACCTGACCTTCAGGGTTGACGAGGCCCTCCTCGGCATGGTGACGCTGGAGAAGGTAGTGACGTTCGACAATATCAGCCTCGCGATTCCCAACTTGTATTTCTGGGAGTCGCATTACGCGGTCATCGCCGAACCCATGGAATGGTTGGGTCTTTCGCTCGGGCTCGTGAGCTTCATCCAGCTCAACCGCGTTGCCGACTCCGGCTACACGACTCTCCACGATGTCAGAGCACTCATGCTCGACGTGGAGGTGGCCATAGACTTCGAGAGCTATCGCGCGAGTGTGGCGGGCAGGCTCGGATTGACCCATGGAGCCCAAGACTTCGGGGTGATCACGTTTTCCGGAACCGAAGGGGTCATGGTGCGTCTCTCGTATGTGTTCTAATAACGCCGGGTGATGCTATGTTTAGGCATCGATGAAGCGGCTGCGTGGCGCGATCACGGTTTGTGTTTTGGCCTTGTGTTCCTGCCATCACGACAGCGGAGGCCGGGTCGCCGACGCGGCCGGGAGCGATGCGTACCTCACCTTCCTCGTGCCTGAAATTCCACCCGGTTGCCCTCCGGGAACCGGAAATGAAATCGGCATCGGCGGCCCTTGCACGCGCAACGGCCACGAGTGCGGTGGTGGCCTGAGCTGTCTGTGCGACGATCGACTGGGGTTTGCGATGCCCGTCGGAATGCCCTGCTTCTGCACAAACCCGGCCGTTGGAGCCTGCGCGTCCACCAATCCGAGGTGCGGAACCAACGCTACCTGCTGCGAGTTCCCCGTTACTCCCAGCACCGTCGTCAGCGGATGCTTCCCATCGGCTTGCCTCTACGACAACCAGTGTCCGGCCATCACGTTTCCAGACGGCGGAACCGACGGTGGGCCCGACGCCACATGAACTCGGAGCTGGTTCCGCCTGTTGCCGGTCAGAAGCAGACGTAGGTGCCGAGGCCGCAGACGCAACCGTTCGCGGAGCCGCCGATACAGGTCGACAGCGGTGAAATGCACGACTTGCCCGTTGCCGCGTCCGGCGGGCATGTGCTGGGGCCCGCGCTGGTATTTAGCGGGCACAGGTACGTCCCGCCGACGCAGGCGCACGCGCCGCCCAGACTGGGCAGCAGGCAGCCGGGAGTGTCGCTCGAGCAGGGCGCACCAAGCTTCGCTTCCGGCCCGCAGATGATCTGTCCAAGCAGACTATCGCGCGGCGCATCTAGAATGCCCCCCAAGACACCGCTGTCACCAAGAAGCGCCGACAGTCCACCGTCGGGCAGCTGAACGATGAACCCCCCAGACCCACCGCTCCCCATTCCGCCCGAGGCACCTCCCGTCGAGCCGCCATGGCCCGCTGACCCGGCGGGCACCGTCAGCCCGCCTTGATTGCATGCGGCCGCAAGAGCCGCAACCGCGGCAGCCAGTAGCCCAAGAGTCCTATTCCCCATGTCGGTTTCGCCTGTTGAGTTCCTTCACGTTTGCGGAGGCGAGCTTAACCCGCCTCCGCCAAAACGCGGGAGAATTCGCCAACTCTCCCCGGTGCCGGCGCCGGGCGAAAGCCCCTGATCCTTCGGGCATGAAACGAGGCAGCCCCTCACCCGCCTCGCTGCGCTCGGCGACCTCTCCCCGCTGCGCGGGGCGAGGTGATTCTAGGTCGGGGTTCCCATTACAGCGGAGAGGGGGAGATTCGAACTCCCGATACAGGTTTAAGCCCGTATAACGGTTTAGCAAACCGCCGCCTTCGGCCTCTCGGCCACCTCTCCAGAGGTCCTACGTACTACTTGAGATTCGGTCGGATCTCAAGTCTGGATCTGATTCGAGGGTTCGCGTGAGCGCAGGCGGGCTTTGCCCGCCGAAGCTCATCGCGGGAGATTGAAAGAACCCTCCCACGGTTCTTTCCAACACCTCGCGTGAGCGCAGGCGGGCTTTGCCCGCCGAAGCTCATCGCGGGAGATTGAAAGAACCCTCCCACGGTTCTTTCCAACACCTCGCGTGAGCGCAGGCGGGCTTTGCCCGCCGAAGCTCATCGCGGGAGATTGAAAGAACCCTCCCAGGGTTCTTTCCAAGAATGAGGAGGAGGAGGGATTCGAACCCCCGGCGCTTGCGCGCTACGGTTTTCAAGACCGTCGCCTTCGACCACTCGGCCACTCCTCCGAGCGGCGCTGTTTTTACAACATTTATGCGACAGGTGCTCGATCACCTGCGCGGCGAGCGCTTGGCCGTGGAGACCGGAGCCTCCGACCCACCGGGACTCGGCGGTCTCGCGCTCGCCACGGGGATGCGCGAATCGACCCCGCGGCGCTCGCCGCCACGACGGTCTACGGCGACGCGCCAATCGACCGCGACGGATGGCTCCTTCAGGAAATTCGCCGGGATCGTCCAGCGCCAATGCAGTACGTAGGACGTCGTCCATGTGCCCCACGGGCACCAAGCGCAGGCTCCTCAACACCCGCTTGGGGATGTCGCGCAGGTCTTTCGCGTTTTCCTTGGGGAAGAGCACTGTCGAGATACCGCCGCGATGAGCGGCCAGGATCTTTTCCTTGAGCCCGCCGATGGGCAACACCCGCCCGCGCAAGGTGATCTCGCCGGTCATGGCGACGTCCCGGCGAACCTTGGTGCGCAGCAAGGCCGACACCATGCCGGTACAAATAGTGATCCCGGCCGACGGGCCGTCCTTCGGGATCGCGCCCTCGGGCAGGTGCACGTGGATGTCGGCGCGCGAGTAGAAATCGCGGTCGATGCCCAGCGACGGGGCGCGCGCGCGAATGTAGCTGATGGCTGCCTGGGCCGACTCCTGCATCACATCGCCGAGCTGGCCGGTGAGCACCAGCTTGCCCTTCCCGGACACGATGGAAACCTCGGTGACCAGCAGGTCGCCGCCGTGAGAAGTAACGGCCAATCCGTTGGTCACGCCGACCTCGTCGCTGCTCTGCTGCTGCCCCACGCGAAAGCGCTGCGGGCCGAGGTACTTCACCAGGCGCTTGGGAGTGACCCTCCACGCGGCAGTGGTTCGGTCGGCCAGATACTCGCGGGCGATCTTGCGGCAAATCGCCGCGATTTCGCGTTCGAGGCCGCGCACTCCAGCTTCCTTGGTATAGCCTTGAATGAGCACGCGCAAGGCCTCCTCGGGCACGGCGATGTCCAGCTCGCCCAGGCCGTGGTCGCGTTTCTGCTTGGGAATGAGGTACTGCCCGGCGATGGCCAGTTTTTCGAACTCGGTGTAGCCCGGGATCTGGACGATCTCCATGCGATCCTGAAGCGGCACTGGAATGCCCTGCATGTAGTTCGCCGTGGTGATGAACATGACGTCGGACAAGTCGTAGTCGAGGTCGAGGTAGTGGTCGCAGAAGCTGTTGTTCTGCTCGGGATCCAGGACCTCCAGCAGCGCCGCCGCCGGATCGCCGCGAAAGTCGGCCGACATCTTGTCGACCTCGTCGAGCAAGAATACCGGGTTCGTGCTGCCCGCCTTCTTGAGCGACTGGATGATCTTGCCGGGCAGGGCCCCGATGTAGGTGCGGCGATGGCCGCGAATTTCCGCCTCGTCGCGCACCCCCCCCAAAGCCAGGCGGACGAAGTTACGGCCCGTGGCACTGGCGATCGATCGTCCCAGCGACGTCTTGCCCACGCCGGGGGGACCCACCAGGCACAGGATGGGGCCTTTCTGCTTTTTCACCAGGGCCTGAACGGCCAGGTATTCGAGAATGCGTTCCTTGACCTTGTGCAGCCCGAAGTGATCCTGGTCGAGCACGCGCTCGGCTTCGGTCACGTCGAGACGATCCTCGGTACGCACGGACCACGGCAGGGCCAGAATCCAGTCGATGTAGCCGCGCACCACCGCGGCCTCCGCCGACATGGGCGCCATCATGCGCAGTTTCTTGATCTCCTTCTTGACCCTGGCGGCCGCCTCGGCCGAGAGCTTGACCGATGCCGTTTTTTCCTCGAGCTCGGCCAGGTCGTTCTTGAGCTCGTCGCGCTCGCCGGGTTCCTTGGTCGCGGTCAGCGTCGGATCGCTCGCCAGAGGATCTTCGCGGCGCTTGTCCGGCGCGCGGCGCGGCCGTCCGCGCAGCTTGCGCTCGGCTTGCAAGACCTCGATCTCGGACCGGAGCAATTCGGACAAACGCAACATGCGATCGAGCGGCCGGGGCATTTCCAGCAGCGCTTGCTTGCTCGCCAGCTTGAGTTGAAGCTGGCCGGCGATGGTGTCGGCCAGCTCTCCCGGCGACTCGATGGTGTGGACGGACTCGATGAGCTCCGGTGCCAGGCCCTTGCTCAGCTTGAGGTAGCTTTCGAAAGCCGCGAGCAGAGCGCGCCCGGCGGCCGTGGTTTCCGCCGACCGCGCGTCGTCGTCTTTCGTGGCCTCGACCTCGACGGCGAAGAAGCCCTCGCTTTCGACGAAACTCCGGATGGTCGCGCGCTGCTTGCCCTCGACCAGCACCTTCACCGTGCCGTCGGGTAGGCGCAACACCTGGATCAAGTTGGCCAGGGTGCCGACCTGGAAGATGTCTTCCGGGGCGGGTTCGGGAATCTCCGGCCAGCGCTGCGCGGAAAGAAAGATCTCCTGGTCCTCTCCGCGTGCCGTGGCCTCACCCAGGGCACCGAGCGACTTCTCGCGGCCCACGAACAGCGGAACCACCATGTGCGGAAAGATCACGATGTCCCGCAGGGGTAGAAGTGGTACGCGCTTCAGGATGGGTTCGTCTTCGCGATGATCGGACACGGCACGGATCGTATCAACGGCCGCAGCGGACAGCTAATTTCCTGCCAATTCTGCCTTTCCAAAGGGAAGGAACCACGGCGTGCGCAGAGCAGGCCGTGGGCGAAGAGAGGACAAGGGTTCGGATCTTGGATCCGCAACCAGCGCTCAGTAGGCCGTGCGGCCGGCGGATTCGCTTTGTTCCGGTGGGGTCGGCAGGTTTGGTGCGTCGGGGGCCATGATGAAGTAGGCAGCGACAAGGAGCAGCACCGCGGAAACCCAGAACAGGCTCTTGCGCAGGCCGCGTGGGTGCGGGCGGGCTTCGCCCGAATGTACCCGGCGCGGGAAATCCAAAGAACCCTCCCAGGCTTCTTTGCCAGGAGGTGTCCTCACGACGCCTTCTCGCCTCCGGCGGCGGTCACGCTCTTCTGGTACAGAAGAAGCGGCTGCGCGCCGTTCTGGATGGTTTCTTCGCTGATCACGACCTCTTTGATGGGCGGCACCGCCGTCGGAATCTCGAACATCATGTCGAGCATGGTCTGCTCCAGGATCGCGCGCAGCCCGCGGGCGCCTGCCTTGTGCTTCTGCGCGTCCTGCGCGACCGCGGAGAGCGCCCCCTTGGTGAAGCGCAGTTTCACCCCGTCCATGTCGAACAGGCGCTGGTACTGCCGCGTCAGCGCGTTCTTGGGTTTGGTCAGGATGTCGACCAGGCTGGCCTCGTCGAGCTCGTGCAGAGGCGCGATCACCGGCATACGCCCCACGAACTCGGGAATCATGCCGTACTTGAGCAGATCCTCGGGCTGAACCTCACGCAGAAGCTCCCACACCCGGCGCTCCTTCTTCGACTGGATCTTGGCCCCGAAGCCGATCTGCTTCTGACCGATGCGCTGCTCGATGATGTCTTCCAGGCCGACGAAGGCGCCGCCGCAGATGAAGAGGATATGCGTGGTGTCGACCTGCAGAAATTCCTGCTGCGGGTGCTTGCGCCCGCCCTTGGGTGGCACGTTGCAGACCGTGCCCTCCAGGATCTTGAGCAGGGCCTGCTGCACGCCCTCGCCCGACACGTCGCGGGTGATGGACGGGTTTTCGCCCTTGCGCGCGATCTTGTCGATCTCGTCGATGTAGACGATGCCGCGCTCGGCCTTCTCGATGTCGTGGTCGGCGTTCTGCAGCAGGCTGACGATGATGTTCTCGACGTCCTCGCCGACGTAACCGGCCTCGGTCAGGTTGGTGGCGTCGGCGATGGCGAAGGGAACATTGAGGATCTTTGCCAGGGTCTGCGCCAGCAGCGTTTTGCCCGAGCCGGTCGGCCCCAGGACCAAGATGTTAGACTTGCCCAGCTCGACATCGTCGGCTCCGACCTTGGCGTCGATGCGCTTATAGTGATTGTGGATGGCGACCGAGAGGATCTTCTTGGCACGCTCCTGGCCGATGACGTAGTCGTCGAGAATGGTCTTGATATCCGCGGGCTTGGGCACCGCCGCCAGCCCGAAATTCTCGCCGTCCTTCTCGATCTCCTCGGCGATGATGTCGTTGCACAGCCCGATGCACTCGTCGCAAATGTAGACCGTGGGGCCCGCGATGAGCTTCTTGACCTCCTTCTGGTCCTTGCCACAGAAGGAGCATGAGAGGCTGGTCTGGTCTTCGCGTCTGGTCGGTGACACGAAACTAAACTAGCATCAGGCAGGCGTCCTCGCCACCGGCGACTGCCGCGCGCGCCTCACTCGCGCGATTCCTTGCCGTGCACCTTGTGGGCGATGACCTCGTCGATGATGCCGTAGTCCTTGGCCTCGGCGGCGCTCATGAAGTAGTCGCGCTCGGTGTCGTTCTTGATGCGTTCCATGGCCTGGCCGGTGTGCTTGACCAGGAGCTGGTTCAGGGTTTCCCGCGTGCGCAGGATCTCCCGCGCGTGGATGTCCACGTCGGTGGCCTGCCCGGAAAACCCTCCCAGCGGCTGATGAATCAGGATGCGCGAGTGGGGCAAGCTGTAGCGTTTGCCCTTGGCCCCGGCGGCGAGCAGGAACGCGCCCATCGACGCCGCCTGCCCCATGCAGAAGGTCGCCACGTCGGGACGCACGTACTGCATGGTGTCGTAGATAGCCATACCCGCCGTCACCATGCCCCCGGGCGAGTTGATGTAGAGCATGACGTCCTTGTCCGGATCCTCGGATTCGAGGAAGAGCAGCTGCGCGATGACGATGTTCGCAATCTGATCGTCCACCACGGTACCGAGAAAGACGATGCGGTCCTTGAGCAGGCGCGAAAAAATGTCCCAGCCACGCTCGCCGCGATGGGTCTGCTCGATGACCGTCGGGATGATGAAGTTGGCGATGGTGGGGGTCCCCTCGGACGAAGCGCTGTTGGAATCTCGCATAGGTGTCATTTCCTTTTCCCGCGTCCGGCCGCCTCGGCGGCGGCCTCCTCGGGCGTGACGATCAACCGCTCTTGGCCCGCCTTGTCGGGCGTGATGATCAAGCTGTCCGGATCTTCGTCGACGATCTTAGCCTGGGACAGCAACATATCAACCGTCTTCTCGTACACGATCTGGGACTTGACCCCGGCGATGCGCCCGCTGTGCTCGATCTCGGCGCGCAGTTTCTTCGAGCTTTCTCCGCGCGCGCTGGCGATCTCGGCGATGCGCTTCTGCACATCGCCCTCGCTGGCCTCGATGCCTTCGCGCTCGCCGATGGCGTGCACCAGGATGCTCGCCTTGGCCTCGGCCTCGGCCTCCCCGCGCATTTCCTTGAGCATCGCGGCGTCGTCGAAGCCGCCGCCCGCGTCGACGTCGATCCCCATCATCATCAATTGGGACTTGGTGCGCATCACCACGTCTTCGGCATAACGATCCACGAGCGACGGCGCGACTTCAAAGGGATTGGCCTTGACGATCTCCTTGACCAGGGCGGCGGCCATCTCGCGCTTGATGCGCTGGTTTTCCGTCTCGATCAGGCGCTCACGCACCTTGACGCGCAGGTCGGCCAGGGTGTCGGCCTCGCCACTGTCCTTGGCCAGCTCGTCGTCCAGGGCCGGCACCTTGCGGCTGCTCACCTCTTTGAGGGTGACCCGCAAGCTGACCTCCTCTCCAGCCAGGCTCTTGATCGGCGAATCCGCGGACACCTTGTATTTAATCTCCAGCCCCTGCGCATCCACGGGCACTCCGCGCAACCGCTCGGCCAGACCGGGCACGCCCCCCGCGTTCTCGTCGGCCAAGTCGACCCGGATGGTGCGCGTCTTGATCTTGTGACTGCCAATCTTTCCGTGGACGTCCACGGTGAGGACGTCGTCGGATGCCGTCTCCTTGTGATCTTCCACGGGCTTGAATTCGGTGAAGCGGCGCTGGTAGCCTTCGAGCGCCTTGTCGATCTCCTCCTCGGTGACCTTGGCCGGCCGGCGCGATACGCGCACGCCCGAGTAGTCCTTGGGCGTGACCTGCGAGCGGATCTCGACGCGCGCGGAAAACCTGAGCGGTTGCCCGGCCTTGAGATCCAGCTTTTCCACCGTGGGTGGGGCGATGGGCGCGATCTGCTTTTCCTGCACCGCCTGGGTGATGGCCAGCTCGACCGACTCGCGCGCGACCTCGTCCTCGACGCGCACCCTGTACAGTTTCTCGACCACCTGCCTCGGCACCTTGCCGGGTCGGAAGCCCTTGAGCCGCACCTCGCGGCGGAGCTTGTCGTAGGCCTTGTCCAGCTTGGCGGCCACCTCGGGCCACGGCACTTCGAAGTCGACCCGTTTTTCCACCGGAGAGATGTCTTCAATCGTGATCTGCATGGCGAGCGCCCAAGAATAGAGAGCAAGCCCACTACGTCAACCCGAAACGTCACATTCTCGCCTTGCGCCAATTCCAGCTTCGGGGCGGAATTGCCGCTTGCCTTGTCGATGGGTTGTTGCCACGATACGAAACTTCGTATGGCTGCCGGAAAATTCACACTCGCAGACCGGTTGGGTGCCAAGTCCTTGCCTTGCCGCGTGCCAGGATGCACGCGGACTTGGCTCCAACTTTCCAGCAAAGCGTTCGGGCTTGGACGCGGGTCGTCCGACGACGACGCCGCGACCGAGGGCATGTGCGAACCGTGTCGGGACAAGTCCCGACGCCTGCACGATATCGAGCGCAGATGCGATTGTCCGGGTTGCACCGGGACATGGACCTGGACAGCCGCGGCACAGCTCGAGGCCTTCGCTACGGACAGGGCCGCGCCCAAGCACCTGTGCGCGGATTGCCAGACCCTGCTCGACAGCCTGGAGGACAAGGAGATCCCCTGCGTCGTCCCAGGCTGCGCCCGGACCGCGGTCCTGACTCGGCAGCAGCAGCTCATCTCGCACGGCCAGCCCGACAGCGAGCCGGAACCGGCCAAGCCCGGCGCCGTGACTCTCACGGGAACCATGTGCGAGCCCTGCTCCCAGGTTGCGCGCAGGATCAAGGACCGTGAGGTCGACTGCGGCATCAACGGCTGCACGCGCAAGTGGGTCTGGAAGGCGGACGACCAGATCGCCGCCTTCGCGGCCGGCAAGCCCAACGAGCCGCCGCGCCGGATGTGCGACACCTGCCGCTCGGTATTCGGCAAACTGGGCGACCGCGAAGTGCGCTGCCGCACCTCGGGTTGCAAGAACACCTGGACCTGGTCGCGCTTCGACCAGCTCGACGCCTGCGTGGCCGACAAGGCCCCGCCCAAGGCGCCGTCGCACATGTGTCAGCGCTGCTTCGATCTGTGGAACACCCTCAAGGACGTCGAGCGGCCGTGCCGCCGCTCGTCGAGCTGCAAGGGGACCTGGCTCGACAAACGCGGCGCCCAACTCGCGCGCGCGGTGCGCGGCAAGACCGGAGATCCCTATCCTCATCTGTGCCCGAACTGCGAGAAGGAGCTCGGCGACCTGGAGGACCGGGAGATCTCGTGCCGGACCGAGCATTGTCCGGGCACCTTCACCTGGACCAAGGAGCAGCAACTCGCCGCCGGCGTGCGGCCCAAGTTGCGGGAGCCCGAGGTCGCGCCGAGCGAGCCCGCCGCGGGCGAAGCGCAAAACACGACCGCCGAAGCCCCGGAGGTCGCCGCCGGTCCAGAGACAGGGAGCGCCCAAGTCGCCGATGAAGTCGCGAGCGGGCCGGCCACCGGGGCGACGACCGAGGTGGCGACCGCCGCGGCGCCGGTGGCGTCGCATGACGAGCCCGCGAGCGGCGAGCACAGAGACCTGGCCGCCAAGACCGGGCCCGCTGCGGAGGACATCGCCCTCGAAGGCAAGGGCAAGAAGAACAAACGCAAACGCCGGCGCGAGGTCCAGCCTCCCGAACGGCGCTGCGCCGCCTGTGCGGAGTTTCTGGCCAACCGCAAGACCCAGGAGATCCCCTGCATGCAGTGCGGAACGCCGATCTTCTGGCCACCCGAGAGCCAGCTGCAAACCCACCTCGGCAACTGGGCGGCCCCGACGATCTGTGGCGCTTGCAAGCTGATCCAGGTGCAAGCAGCGCGCGAGGCCGCGCGCGAGATCTTGCGCCAGCAGCACCCGCTGCCGGTGGAGCAGCCGTCCACCGCCTCCGAGGCGCCGGTGGCGGAAACAGTCACGGAAACGCCGAGCGAAGGCCAGAACACGTAACCCTCGCCTCGCGGCCGGAGGGCCAGGCCCGCCCCCAACCGCCATACGCCTGACGCGTCGGCATCAGTGACAACGGGGCGATTTTCGTGGAGTATTGCCGCCAAGGTTTCGGGCTATGCGAACTTCGACCTCGACTGTCTTGACTTCCGTGCGATCGCGCGTGGTGCTGGCGAGCCTACTCGGCTTGTCGCTCGCGTCCGTCGGGTGCTTCCGTTCGCGCATGCTCGGCCCGCACAAGGGCACTACCACCACCCCGCAGGCCGATGCCGCGCCGCCGGAGCGCGACGCCATCGGCGACGGGCCGCGCGCCGACAACGCCCTTCCCGATGGCCCGCGCGACGGCAAGGCCGACGCGGGTGACGCCGGCGTGCGCGAGGTGCCGGGCGACGCTCGCGCTGACGGTGGACGAGATGGGACGGGCGATCTGCTTGCCGACTCGGTACGTGACGCGCGCCTGGACCGGCCGTCGGATCGCGGAGCCGACACCGTGGTTTGCGGCGCGGTCGAGATTTGCGGTAATGGAACCGACGACGACTGCAACGGCCTGTCCGACTGCAAGGATCCAGCATGCATGACCGAGCCTTCCTGCATCGACCGCAAGAAGGAAACTTGTGACAACGGCATCGACGACGACGACAACGGCCTCATCGACTGCAATGACCCTGCCTGCTTCGGCGACAAGGCGTGCACGGTGCCGGGCAAAGAAGTCTGCAACAACAACCTCGACGACGACGAGGATGGCCTGGTCGATTGCAAGGATCCCGACTGCGCGAGCGACCCGACCTGCAAAGTCACGCCCGGCGACGAAATCTGCGACAACGGCAGGGACGACAACGGCGACGGCCTTGCGGATTGCAGCGATCCCAAGTGCGTGACCTTCCCGGCCTGCCTGCAGGCGGCCTGTGTCGAGGACGTGGATTTCGGGACCATCGCCTCAGCGGGTGATAGCAAAACCCGCACAGTCTCGACCGTCGGCGCGACCGCCAGCTACAGCACTTGCGCGCCACCCGGCGGCGTTGCTCGCGTGGCCGGCTTCAGCCTGGCCGCCGCAGCCGACGTCAGGCTGGACTTCACACAAGACAAGGGCTCGGCGCATGTCGTGTCCTTGTTCCGCGCGGGAGTCGGGCAGGCCTGCGATCAGAACCTGGTCAAATGCCTGGACGCGGGCGACAAGGCCACCACCACCACAACCTATCTCGCGCTCGATCCCGGCAGCTACTGGCTGGTGGTGCAGTCCTACCCGGGCACCACCGGCTCGACCACGGTCACGCTCTCGACCGGCACGGCCGGCGTCACCGAGATCTGCGACAACGGCATCGACGACGACAAGGACGGGGCCATCGACTGCGCGGACCTGGGCTGTGCCAGCTCGCCGGGCTGCAACCTCTGTGTGGCGGACATCAACCTGGGCACGCTGGTGGTCGGCGGCCCCTCGCGGAGAGCCACGGTCGACACCACCAAGGGCAAGAACCGCTACCACCCCTACTGCGCCGGCAGTTCCGACGGTAACGACATCGTCGTGCAGTTCTCGGTCAAGGATGAGACCGTCGGGATCACGATAGACATCTACCAGATTTCGGGCCAACACATCTACCAGCCCGTCCGCTTTCCGCCGCAGGGCAAATCGTGCGATAGCGACGCCGGCGCCAGCGGCAGCGATTGCCCCTCGCTGAACGACTACTACACGAGGGCCAACTGGACGTTCTTCGAACCCGGGGATTACTTGCTGATCTTCAAGGCCAGTGCGGCCGGCAAGGAAGGGACGCTCTCGATCACCCTCACCCCTTATGCCAACCGAGGCAAAGAGCTTTGCGACAACGGCATCGACGACGACGGCGATCAGTTGGTCGACTGCGCCGATCCCGACTGCTATGGCGTGCCGAGCTGCACCGCCCCGATGTGCGTGCCCGACGGCGATCTAGGGGACCTGGACGTGGGGAGCCAGGTCAGCGCACATGCCGACCTGACCGCGGCCACACAAGTCTACAAAACGGGCTGTGGGCAAGGTAGCGGCCATGGCCGTGCGTACCGCATCAACCTGTTGCACGCCATGAACCTGCATGTTCGTCTCGCCGAGACCGGCGACCAGGTGTGGGATTTCCTGCCGCAGACGTCACCCCTCGACGCCTGTGACGCCAATGCCCTTCAAGGAAACTGCGTCGACCCCAACCTGCCAGGCGCCAGCTCCAACTTCCTCATCGGACCGGAGCAGCCTGGGGTCTACTATGTCATCGTGCAAGCGTTCAGCAGCGGCGGCGAAGGTACCATGGACATGACGTTGCTGGGCGAGGACCCCGGGCCCATCGAGATCTGCAACAACGGCATCGACGACGATGGCGACGGCGCCATCGACTGCAACGACCGGAAGTGCGCCAACGACGTCAATTGTCAGAAACTGGAATGCCAGCCCGATGAGGATCTCGGGCTGCTCCCTCTCGATGGTTCCATCTTGACCAAAGCCATTGACACCTCGACGGCGGGGGACGACCAACACCAAAGCGCGTGTGCATCCGGATCCGGGGGCCAGGACGCGGTCGTCGGATTCGAGCTGCCGGGGACGACGGACCTCACCATCGGGTGGCTTCAGTTCGGCAACCACGCCCTCGTACTCTACCAGGCCGACGTCGTGCCGCTGCCGTGCGAGGCCAACAAGCTGCTCAACTGCGCCGCGACGGCCGGGGCAACTACCGGCAGCTACCTGCTTAGGGGCTTGGCCGCCGGCAAATACTACCTCGTCGTCGACGCCGACAAGGCGGGCAGCGAGGGCGGCACAATCCTGCAAATCAGCGGTTTGCCGTCAGAGTAGTGGCTGGGCTCACGCGCCCCGCGAACCTATGAACAAACCAGGCAACGTCTTCGTTCCGAGCATCGATCCCGCGGCCATCGCCGGGCCCAGCCGCGAAATCTACGCGCGCATGGGTCGCGAGAATCTCTACCGGATGATCGAGGCGTTCTACCGCGAGCTGGAGTCGTCGCCCATCCGCGCCATGTTCCCCGAGGACATGGTCGCCAGCGCGCGCAAGTCCGCGGCCTTCTTCGCCCAGCTCACGGGCGGCCCGCAGGAGTACTCGGAACGCCACGGGCCGCCCCGCATGCGGGCCCGCCACATGGGGTTTCGGATCACGCCGCAGGCGCGTGCCGAGTGGCTGGCTTGCTTCGAAAGGGTCCTGGCCCGCGCCGTGGACGAGTTCGGCTTTCCACCCGAACACCTCGAAGGCTTCCGCCAGTTCTTGCAGAAATTCTCCCAGTGGATGGTGAACACCAGCGAGGACGGGTAAAGATTGCGGGAAAGGCTGCAATGATACGGATCAAACAAGCATCGGATTGCCATTTCGACCTGGTCGCCTTGGGCGAGGTGATGTTGCGTCTCGACCCGGGCGTGGGGCGCATTCACACGGCCCGACGATTCGACGTGTGGGAAGGGGGCGGCGAGTACAACGTAGCGCGTGGCTTGCGGCGCTGCTTCGGTTTGCGCTCGGCGATCGTGACCGCGCTCGCCGACAACCCCGTCGGGCGTCTGGCTGAGGATCTGATGCTGCAGGGAGGTGTCGATCCGTCGCTCGTCAAGTGGCTGCCGTACGACGGCGTGGGACGCGCCGCACGCAATGGCCTGAACTTCACCGAGCGTGGCTACGGTCCTCGGGCCGCCGTCGGCTGTTCCGACCGCGGTCACACCGCCGTGTCCCAGATGACCGCTTCGGATTTCGATTGGGATGCCATCTTCGGCCAGCTTGGTTCGAGGTGGTTTCACTCCGGCGGCATTTTCTGCGCGCTCAGCGAGTCGACGCCCGCCGTCGCGCGGCGCGCGTTCGAGAGCGCCAAGAGCAACGGCACCGTGGTGTCGTACGACCTCAACTATCGCGACTCGCTCTGGCGCTCCGTGGGCGGCCAGGAGAAGGCGCGCGAAATCAATCGCGGACTGATGCCGCTGGTGGACGTCCTGTTCGGCAACGAGGAGGACTTCTCCGCGGCCCTGGGGTTCGAGGTCGAGGGCAGCGACGAGAGTTACTCCCAGCTCAGCACGCAGGGCTTCCGCCGCACCATCGAGCGTGTCGTCGAAGCCTTCCCGAACATCCAGGCGGTGGCCACGACATTGCGCACCGCCAGAACTGCCACGGTCAACGGTTGGGGCGCCATCGGCTACCTCGACGGTCAGTTCTTCGAAGTGGAGCAACAAGACACGGAGATCTTCGACCGCGTAGGCGGCGGCGATTCCTTCGCCTCGGGATTCATCTACGGCCTACTCGAAGGCCGCGGACTCGAATGGGCCCTGCGCTGTGGGGTCGCGCACGGGGCCCTTGCCATGTCCACGCCAGGCGACACGTCGATGGCGTCGCGCGCGGAAGTGGAACGACAGATGAAGGGCAAGAACGCGAGGATTTCCCGATGAACCGAACGGAAATTGCCAAACGCATCGAGATCACCGGCGTCGTCCCCATCATTCGCGCCCCTTCGCCGGAGGTGGCGGCCGTCGCCACGCGGGCCGTGCTCGCCGCCGGCATCGACGTCGTCGAGATTACCATGACGGTGCCGGGCGCCATCGAGCTACTGCGACGGTTGCGCGCCGAGATCGGGCAGGACGTGCTCCTCGGTGCCGGCACCGTGCTCGACGCGCAGACGGCTCGCGCCTGTGTCGCGGCTGGAGCCGAGTTCATCGTGGCGCCGGGGCTCGACCTTGAAACCATTCGCGCCACGCAGGCCCTAGACAAGCCCTGCATGCCGGGCGCATTGACGCCAACGGAAGTGATCGCCGCATGGAAGGCGGGCGCCGACATGGTGAAGATATTCCCTTGTTCCGCGCTGGGCGGGGCGAGCTACCTGCGGGCACTCAGGGCGCCCTTGCCCCAGGTCAAGCTGTTCCCAACGGGAGGCGTCGACGTAAAGACGGCTGCCGGCTTCATCGAAGCCGGCGCGGCCGCGCTTGGCGTGGGCGCAGCCGTGGTCGACCTGAAGTCGCTCGCGAAGGACGGACCCGAAGCCATCACGGAGCGGTGTAAGCAACTGCTCAACGTCGTGCGCCAGGCTCGCATCTCCATTGCATGACGCGTCGAACCCATAGCAGACGGGGCTAGCTCGCAAGGGAAGTCGGGCTCTCGGTCGGACGCAGCTTTTTTCCGGCAACAAGAGCCCGGCGATGCCGGCCCACCACCGTGCAAGGGGTAGCAGCCTGCCCGCCTGGAGAGCACGAGTGGACTATTGATAACCCGGCACTAAAGAGCACACTAGGCTTCGCAAACCGTGGACAAGCCCAGGGCTTCGGTCTCGGTTTGAGTTGATCTGTCAAACATTGGATGGCCCTGTCTGCGGACATTGCCGTTGTCTTTCGAAATCGACGCCACGGAGGATTTGCGATGAAAACCAAGAGGGCCTTGGGGCTAGTCCCGGGAATCCTGCTGGGATCCCTGATCATTCTCCCCATTTCTGGTTGCTCGCAGTCAAACGGGGGAGGCCCCAAGAATATGGACGCCGCCTCGACAGGTGGGTCGACGGGTAGCGGAGGTGCGACCAACGCGGGTGGCGCCACTGGCTCGGGTGGTGTGACGTCTTCCGGTGGCACGAGCGGCTCGGGTGGGACAACCAACGCGGGCGGAGCGACGGGTTCGGGCGGTGCTACCAGTAAAGGCGGCGCGACAGGCAGTGGGGGAGCGACCAGTAGTGGTGGGGCTACCGGGAGTGGGGGAACCGCCAGCGTCGGTGGTGCCGCCGGCGGAACTTCCAGCGGCGGTGGCGCCACCAGCAGCGGCGGCGCCAGCGGCGGTGGTGCTACCGGCAGCGGCGGTGCAACGGGGAACGGGGGGACCACGGGGAGCGGCGGCGCTACGACCGGGAGCGGCGGCGCCACGAGCGCAGGCGGAGCCACGGGCACGGGCGGCGCCACGGGCACCGGCGGCTCGACCGCTGCATGCGCGCCGCCGACGGTCAATCTTAGCGGCAGCAACGCCGTAGCCGGCACCCTGATCCAGTTCAATGACAACGGGGGTTGGTGCTGGTATCAAGACGAGCGGGCCGTCGTGGACACCAAGGCCAACAAGCTGGTCATCGGCTCGGTGGCGAGCGGCGGATCGCGCAACGGTAATATCGAAGCGGTCGTCTACGATCTGGCGGCCAAGACAAAGATCGGCCCAACCAAGCTCGGCAATTTGAGCGTCGACGATCACAACGCTCCCGGAATCGTCATTCGGCCGGACGGCAAGTACGTCGCCATGTACTGCGGCCACAGGATCGACTGCATAACCCGTTGGAGCATTTTCAATGGCTCGAGCTGGTCGGCGGAGAGCAAGTTCGACTGGACCCCCGACGGTTGTCCATGGGCCGGCGCCAGCACGAACATGGTCACCTATTCGAATCCCTGGTATCTGGGCAGCTCGATCTATAGCGCCGTCCGCTCGGTCGGCACCGACCCGGCCGTCCTTACTTCCGTCGATGACGGCCAATCCTGGAGCTACTACGGGCGCTTGATGTCGACCAAGCAGACAGGCTACGTGGCCGGCTACTTCAAGTACTGGGGCAACAACACCGACCGCATCGACTTCGTCGGCACCGAAGCCCACCCGCGCGACTTCAACACCAGCCTCTACCACGGCTATATCAAGGACGGGAAGGTCTACGATTCCATGGGCACTGTGAAGGACTCCTCCCTCAAGGACGCCAACGCCACAACCACCAACTCGGTGGACATCAACACATACACGCCGGTCTTCAAGACCGGCTCTACGGTAGGCGGCTATAAGCTGTCGAACGCGTGGAATAGCGATCTTGTGCGCTACGACGACGGGACTATCGCCCTCATCTGGACAGCAAGGGTCGGCTCGACGAGCAATTCGGACTCCAACACGGATCTTCGGCTGCTTTACGCCCGCTTCGACGGATCGACCTGGAAGCTGACCTATCTCAGCAAGGCGGGACCCAAGCTCTACGATTCCGAGCAGGACTACACCGGGCTCGGGGCGCTCGTCCCCGACGATCCGACGACCATTTACATTTCGACGCCATACAATCCCAGCACCGACGCCATGGGATCCAGCGGCAAGCACGAGATCTGGCGAGGTACCACCTGCGACAACGGGGCCACCTTCAAGTGGACGCCGGTCACGGCCAACTCCACCAAGGACAACATCCGCCCGATCGTTCCCAAGTGGGATAGCAGCCACACCGCGCTGCTCTGGATGCAGGGGACGTACAGCTCGGCACAAACTTTCAGCGAGGCTATCGTCGGCGTCATCTCGGGCCCGTGATCCTGACGGCCCACGCCCCGCCGAGTTGCGCTCGGCATGGGCAGCAGTTCAGGGCGTTGGGGCTGCCGTCTTGTCGTATGGCGCGAAACATTATGGCGCCCAAGTATTGAGGAGACGAAGTCGGCCACGACAGCAGTTCTGCTCGGCGTGCCTGGCGGGGGTGCGCCTTCCACCGACCAGCGGAGCGTGATAGAAAGCAGGCCAATCCTATGTACTCTCGAATCGTACTACTGGCATGGCTGTTCTCGTGCGTGTCGGCCTCGCAGGCCTTTGCCAGGGGCAAAGCCGAGTCCCCCGACAAGGCCGCCAAGAAGGCCTGCGCAGCCGGCGATTTTCGCAAGGGCGTGGAGATCCTGGCTGATCTCTACGTGCGCACCGACGACCCCACCCATATCTATAACCAGGGACGTTGCTACGAGCAGAACCACCAGTGGGAAAGTGCCATCGATCGATTCCGCGAATACCTCCGAAAGGAGGAGAAGATCAGTCCGAAGCTCAGCGCTGAAGTGGAAAAGCATATCGCGGACTGCCGCCGGTTCCAGGAAGAGGAAACCGCAAGAACCGCTCCGCCCCCTGAGCCAGCCCCCGCCGCGCCCCCGGCCCAGCTGGTGACGCCGCCACCGCCCGTGGTCCTTGTCGAACCGCCCCCCTCTTCGCCGGCACCCATGGAACATCCCGGTTCTGCGTTGCGCACGACCGGTATCGTCGTGGGCAGCGCGGGTATCGCCACGCTTGCTACGGCCATTGCGCTCAACCTGAAAGCCAACAGCCTGGCGAACGACGCAAACCGAACGCAAGACCCGTCGACGAAGTCGAGTCAACAGTCCTATAAGACCGGCGCAATCGTCTGTTACGGCATCGGTGGCGTCGCAGTGCTGACCGGCGCGACGCTCTACCTGCTCGGGCACGCGAAGGGGGCGGCGGAATCCCAAAGCCTGGCCCTCGTCCCCAAGTGGAGCCCCGGTGAAGCTGGCTTGCTCCTACGCGGAGGCTTCTAAACATGCGAGAACCCCAAAGAGCAACCATCACCCTAAAGATTTCCGCCCTATCGCTGCTCATCGGCCTGGGAGGCTGCTTTACCACGGTGAAGAGCGGGCCCCAAGCGGACGCCCCTGGCGCAGGGGCGGACACCTCCGGGACCGCGCCGGATGATCTTGCTCATGAGGCCGGCACTGCTCTTCCCCTCGATGCCGCTACCGACGCGCCCAGGGACATCCCCGTGACTTCCACGGGCGGCGTGAGCGGATTCGACGGAGGCGGCGAGGTGCCTGGTGGTGGCGGCAGCGGCGGCGGTGGCCCGGGCGGAGGCGTGGGCACGGGTGGAGGCGTTGGCACAGGCGGAGTAGTGGGAGGTGGCGGGAGTTCCTCTACCGGTGGGATGATTGGGAGCGGTGGGGGCACAACACTAGACGGGAGCGTCGGCGCCGGAGGCACTGGTACCGTGGTTGATGCTCCTGTCGACCAGAAGGCTCCAGCCCCGGTCGGCTCGCCATGCACGCGCGATGGCGACTGTGCTCTTGGGAACTGCATTGACGGCTTCTGCTGCGCCACCACGTGCACCGGTTGCGACGCCTGCGCCGGCACGCTGACGGGAAAGAGTGACGGCACCTGTGCCCCGGTTCTGGCCGGCCAGGACCCCCGCAACACCTGCGCCGACGAGACCGCCACCAACCAATGTGGCAACGATGGCATGTGCGACGGCGCGGGCGCGTGCCGCAAGGTGAGCAGCAGCCACGTTTGCAAGCAGGCCTTGTGCAACGGCAGCATGTTCACGCCTGCGTCTACGTGCGACGGAGCGGGCACGTGTGCGGAGGCGACGCCGGAGGACTGCGGAGCCTTCCAGTGCGCTACGACCGGATGCTTGAAGACCTGCTCCTCCCAGACCGACTGCGGAGCCGCGAATTACTGTAAGATCACGAGCGGCACGACGGGTACCTGCACGTCCAAGAACCCCAATGGTACCACTGCTGCCCAGCCCTTCGAGTGCACGTCTGGCATCGTCGCCGACGGGGTTTGCTGCGACAAGGCGTGCACCGGCTGCAGCGCCTGCTCGGGCGCTCCGCTCACGGCTGCAGCCGCGGGACAGTGTTCCTACGTGGCAGCCGGTCAGGTCGCCCACAACGCCTGCACCGCCTCGGGCGTGACCTGCGGGCTGGACGGCAAGTGCGATGGCGCCGGCGCGTGCCGCTACTCCCCCGCGGAAGGGGCGTCGTGTAACGACAGCAATCTCTGCATTGCCGGTAGGACTTGCCAGAACCATACGTGCACGGCGGGAACGACCAAGACCTGCCCGACCTCTGACCAGTGCCACTCGGCCGGCCAGTGCGACCCGGCAACTGGAAACTGTTCGAACCCGACGGGGAATGAGGGGCAACCCTGCACCCGCACCGACAGTAATCTTTGCAACCAGGCGCATACCTGTCAGGCTGGGACCTGCGTCGGCTCAAATCCCAAGACTTGCACGGCGCTGGATCAGTGCCATCTTGCCGGCACATGCGATGCGGCGACGGGCAACTGCTCCAGTCCAGCGAAGGCAGACGGCCAATCTTGCACCGACAACAATTCCTGCACCACCGATTCCTGCCAAGGCGGTGTGTGTATCAGTAACCAAATCTATTGCAACTCGCCTCCCGCGTGCAAACAGAGCACGACGTGCTCGGCAGGAGCTTGCAACTACACGCAGAATGTTCAAGACGGCACCTTGGACGGAAAATGCTCGAGCTCGACACCGCGTTGCTACGCTGGTGGCTGCGTGCAGTGCACCGAGGACACGCACTGCCCGAGCACCACGCCAAGCTGCGACCTTGCTAGCCACACCTGCGGGTGTCGCAAGCCCAGTGCAGGAAACCGTCTGACGAACCCTGGATTCGATGGCTCAATGTCTGGATGGACTAACCTCGGAACGGTGAGCTTGAGCACAGACTCGGATGGTTGTACCGCCTCCAACTCCATCTATTGCGACCTCGGCGGTGACCAGCGAGATCCGCGCCAATGCGTTCCGCTTGTGGCAGGAACTACCTACTACTTTGGTGGAAAATTCAAGGGGGGAACTGGTAGTAGTAACGAGGTGAACATAACCTTCTATGACGGTGCTGGGTGTTCTGGCAATTCGATCACTGCTTGGGATTACTTCATTTCACAGACTTCAAATTGGACCCTTGGATGGGGCACTTTCACCACCCCATCGGGTACGGCAAGTGCTCTGGTCGGTGTCATTTCGTCGTACCAATACCTCGACCAGCTCTACGTCAATACCGCCAACCAGTTCTGAAGCCTGCCCGCAGTAGTAGAGCACGGCGACTGAGATACCGGTGTGGCACCCTTTAACCCAGCGACATGACACGACTGATGCGCCTACCCGTGTTGAAGTTGGGCAGCAGGAGTCGCCTATCTTTCACTCTTCACGAGATGCGCCTGGAGGCGCCCGGGATCTGGCTGCGAACTAACAAGGATTGCTGGCATGTGGCGGCGGGCTGCAGCGGGGCCCGGCGCCACCAACCGGGTCCCCAAAAACGCAAGCTGAGGTGCCGGCGGGTTAGGAACCGCTCGAAGATAGATTTCGGGCCAAAGTTGAGGCCGCTGTACTGGCCAGAGCCACTGCCACTGCTTGGTCCGCCAGTTGGGAGAGTCTGGTTCCTTCGTGCCTGAATATCCTTTCTGTGCTTGACGCCGTGCCCACCCTTGACACTACCTGCATAGAGGGGCTCTATTCGTCCTATCACACTGATGTCGTCCGCAAACGCCGCCATGAGGGGGCAGCCCAACCGTGACGCAGTGTTGTGCATAGTTGCTATCTAGGAGGTCCGAAATGAACCGCGCTGTACTGTTTGGGATCGCGTGTACTGGTCTGATGCTTGCTGCGAGCTGTTCGCAGTCGGGACCAGGATCGACTACGCAGGGTTCGGGCGGCAGTGGTGGCATCACCACTGGGGCAGGTGGCGCGAGTGGTTCGGGCGGGATGCAAAGCTCGTGGGGCAGTCAGAGTTCGGGCGGCAGCGGCGGCTCGGACTCGGGCGGCGCGACCGGCAATGGCGGTTCCAGCGCCTCGGGTGGGGCGACCGGCAACGGCGGTTCCAGCGCCTTGGGCGGGGCGACCGGCAACGGCGGTTCCACTGTCTCGGGCGGGGCGACCGGAAAGGGCGGCGCTGGTGGCAGCGCCTCGGGTGGGGCGACCGGCAACGGCGGTACAACTGGAAGCGGAGGCACAAGCACGAAACCGGACGCGGCCGTGACGGGCGGCGCATCGGGCGCTGGCGGCGCTGGCGCGGGCGGCACGACGGGCTCTGGCGGTTCCAGCGCATCCGGCGGTACGACCGGCACGGGTGGCTCCTCCGGTGCCATCACCCCGGCGGACGTCGTGCCGGACCTTGCCACCGGTTTCTACTGGGAAGACTCCTGTATGGGAAACTTCGATCCAGGGGGCCACAACTGCTGGACGGACGCCCAGAGCACAACCTGTCCCGGCAGCGGCAATGATGTCGACAAGACCCTCAGTGTGAAGGGAACCTCGGGCCAGAAGTATACCGTCAACATCGAGGTGCGCGGCGTAGTCGGAACTCGTTGCTATCAGGGGGGAAAGGCAGCCTCGACCGCCGCGATCTCGGATACCGGCTACAACAATTGGTGGTACGCTGGCGGATCGCCGTACAACTCCACCGGCTGGTGGAATACTTACGAGCTCCACGTCAGTCCCTCCACGGGTGACGCTTCCAAAGACGTCTATTACTTCAACAACTCCTCCAACACTGCCACCAGCGGCGGCGACTGCGAGCGCGAGGCCAGCTATTTGGTGAAGTACACCGCCAGCTTCAAAGTCGTGGGAGGAGGGTCCTTACTCTTTAGGGTCCACGACAACAACTGCAAGGCGATGATGAACTGCGGTACGGACACAGTCTCAAGCGACCCGTGCGCCCCGCGCACGGTCGACTTGTCCGGGATGGTCCCGCAGCCGCCCAGCACCAGCCCGGCCGCAAAGCAGCCACCCGCTAATACCTTCACCAAGACGTACTATCCACAGTGGATGTGGATCGCCGCGACGTCGGTGACCAGTCCGTAACGCCGACCATTTGCCGCCGGCTGGGTCAGCGGCGGTTCTCCCACTCACAACCCACTCACCCCGACAGGAGAACAATCTTGACGTCACCGCGACCACGGGCGCGCGCAGCCCGTCTCCATGCTCCGTTTGTGCTCTTGGCAGTGCTCGCAGTCCCGCGGATGGTCCTCGCGGAAAAGGTCATCGCCAAAGGCGATGATTGGCAGGTCTACACGGATGGTCGGGTCGCGGGCTTTTTGAGCTGGGTGCATGGCGACAATGCTCCAACGGCGGACCCAAACTTGGTGATAGATGGCCATAACGAAAACATCACAGGGGGATCGTGGCCGATACCCACGGAGCCGCACAGCGCCGACTCCGCGGGAACCGTCAACATGATGCGAATTCGCAGCGGGTTCCTCGGGAACCAGCTCGGGCTTGGGGTGCGGAGCCAGGTCACGCCGTGGACCACGGTTACGGGGTACGTCCAGATTTGGGCTTTTGTCGAAAGCGACCAGCGGAACAAGGCCAATCCAAACCCCCTTGACGCGAGACAGGGGTACGCGAAGCTGGAAGGCCCGTGGGGCAGCTTCCTCGCGGGTAGGACCAGGACCCTGTTCTCGCGCGGGGCGACCGACATCAACGTTCTCTACGCTCACAAGTGGGGCGTCGGGTTTCCAAACACGGTCGACCTGAAAGGCCCCACCCAGGGCATGGTCGGATTCGGCGTCATGGGTAGCGGGTTTGCCGCCGGCATGATTTATGGAACGCCGGTGCTCGGCGGACTGCAGCTCAACGTCGGCATCTTCGACCCGGCCACGCTCGGGGGACCGGGTTGGAACGGCACCAAGTACGTGCGTCCGGAGTCCGAGCTGACCTTCGAGAGAAAGTTCGGTGAGACCGGCAAGGTGGTCCTGTTCGCCGACGGGGTATACCAGAAGGTCTACCAGACTGGTGTATGTGACCCGTCGACGCGGCTCTGCGAGGAGACTGTCGAGGGTGTGGGCTATGGCGGCCGATTCGAAGCGGGTCCCTTCCACCTGGGTGTGGCGGGGTTCTACGGAAAGGGGCTGGGACTAAGCTATGCCTTGGAGAACAGCTACTCCGCGGCGGATTCTCCGGATGGCCGTCTCCGCTGGTCTGATGGCTACTACGGGCAGGCCCAGGTCGTGCTGCGGAAGTTCGACCTCTTCGCTGGCTGGGGCATCGTACGTATGTTCCTGACTCCCCTTGATCAGAGCCAAACTTGGAACAGCCCGATCAAATACCAGATGGGCGTCAACGCCGGCATCGTCTACAACATGACGCCGAACCTCCACTGGGACTTGGAGTACTTCCGCGCCGAGGACAAGTGGTTTCTCGGTGAGCAGCAGGTGCTCAATTGCGGCGCCGCCGGCATGACCTTCAACTGGTAGTCGCAGCTTCGCCATGGCCGCGACGTCTAGTTTTGTGAGCCGGTACCGCTGGCTCATCTGCCTGCTGCTTGGAAATCCGACGTGACCCGCGACACCCACACTACATTGGCAAGCGAGCCGTCGGTGCGCAGGATACAGGTTCGATGCGTCGCCTAGCCTCGTTCCTGATTGCTTCCATCTTCGTCGCCGTGCCCTGTTGCGGGCGCACGGGCCTCGGTACGAGGGTTCCTGGCGCTGGTGGAGTGACGGCCCTTGGCGGGATAGCGGCAACCGGCGGAGCCCCAGCGACGGGAGGCATGCCAGGCACCGGCGGATTAGTTTCGAACTCCGTCGGTTCGACCTCCACCGGGGACCTGGACGCTTGTATCAGCGATGACGATTGCACGACCTCGTGCACCTGGACAACAGCCCCCACGGATTCGAGCCAATGCTTCGCCGAGTATTGCTGCGGCTCAAACTGGATGAGCAAGAGGCGATGCGAGGCCAATCAAGCCGCGTGGGCGATCTATTGCCCCAACCAATCCTCGACATTTATCGATTGTCCATGCATTACCATGTGCGACACTCCGGCGCAGACGATTACCCTTGGCTGCGTTGGTGGAAGATGCGAGTTCGTGTGTTCGCCTCCTCTTGATGGTGCTGGTGGCAGCGCGGTGTCGCCTGGAGAAGCCGGCGGGGTCGTGACCTGCACCTTCGGCGGACTGCTCGTCGATGAGGAGACCCTGTCGAGCTACACCGAGTCCGGTGTCACCGTCCTTGCCACGGCCGGGAGCTGGCAAGCGCGGACCAGTTTCGGGCACCCCGCCCCGTCCATCCTGTTCTACGTATCGGCGGGGGGCCCAGCTACCGGGCAAGTCAAGGTGACGGCTGCGGGTTCGGTGTTCAGTTTCGTATCCGTCGACCTGTATTCGAGCGTGACGTCCATCCCGTATGTCTTCACCGGACTCAGGGTCTCGACCAAGGTATTCTCGGTATCCGGCACCGTTCCGAACACCTTTGGAAATTTCGCGACGGTTGCGAATCCAAACGCAGCAGACCTGATTGACACTCTGGTCATCGACCTGACGAACGGCGTGGCCCAGAACCCGATGGGCCTCGACAACATACGACTGACCATGTGAGCGATGGGAAATCCACCTCGCCGGGGACAACACGCTGATCGCGGGGAGCGCCGACGTGAACGGCACCGGAAAGGTGGTCCGTCGCGATCGCCTCGGCGGCCTTCTGGGCTTCGGTTTTCGGCACACCTACTGAGCTGTGGGCGTGGATGGGTCGAGCAACCCGTCTACAACTGGCAAGCTCCCCCGAGCGTCCAGCCTGCCCCACTCGTCCGCGGTCGCGCCGTCAACCGGCAGGACGCGCTCAGAATGAGCCTGCAGCACGTTGTCGAGCCAGCGTTCCAGCGCCGAGGCAGCGCGTGAATCGCGCTTCCGGATTGACTCGATCCCGCGGCGAATCTCGCCCGTGACCAACGCCTTTGAAGAGCGACTGCATCATCTGAATCGGCTGCTTCCAGGCTGGTCCGGCAGGCTACATGACTTCTTGGCCGGCCCTGCGGTTCACGAGATCGCGGAGATTCGAGAGATCACCAGAAGTCGGCATCCAGGTATTCAGGTGATGGAGACGACGCTTCGCAAACTGGTGCTCCGCGGTGACTACCTGGGCTTGACCCGGTTTGGTGGACACCCGCCCTCAGTCGAAAGGGCGTAGAAAGGGTGCCACATGTCCAAGGAAGAGAAGAAACGAGTCCGGCGCGTTCACACGCGTGAGTTCAAGGCCGAGACGGTCCAGCTAGTGCGAAGCGGGGGGCGAAATGCCAGCCAGGTCGCTCGTGAGCTGGGGCTGTCAGACAGCCTGGTTCGCACGTGGGTGGCGCAGGCCGAAGTAGAGGTTGGCAGAGGCCCCACTGGAGCGCTGACCACCGCCGAGAAGGAGGAGCTATCGCATCTGCGAAAGGAGGTGAAGGTCCTCCGCGTGGAGCGAGAAATTTTAAAACAGGCGGCCACCTTCTTCGCCAAGGAGAGCGCGTGAAGTTCGCGTTCATCTCGGAGAAGAAGGTGGCCTTCCCGGTTGCCGTCCTCTGCCGCGTGCTTGGCGTGTCGTCGAGCGGCTACTATGCCAGCCTCGGCGCGGCTGCCGTCATAAAGCCGTTGCAGCGGATGTGGTCGCCGCAGGGACATCGTGTAGAATCGCGGTGCCGGCTTGGCGGCGCCCACACCGCTTAACGGCAGGACGTTAGCCGGACTGGCTCAGTGTTGCGGGACAAGAATCCGCGGGCGCACAGCAACCTCGGGAAAAGCCGCAAGCACCTTCGCATCGAAGGTCACAAGCGGGAGGTTCTCCCGTATGGCGAGTTCCACAAACAAGGTGTCGTAGACCGCAACCCCGGACTGGACCGCTCGTTCAAGAGCACCGTGCCACAATGTCTTACTTGGGATGGAATGAATGCCCAGCTTGGTTGCGAGGCTGAGTCGCTTCCGACCTTCCTCGGCCGGGATGACCTCTGCCCGAATAGCCATCCAAACAACATTGGCCAGTTCGGCTTCCCAGACCGCCGGTGCCACAGTACCATCGACGGCGTGCCAGAAGCGACTCGCCTCGTCGACGAAAGGCCTAGTGCCCAGGAGAAAATACGCGAGGACGTTCGTGTCGACGACCGCTCTCATTCACGCCCCGCAGAGATCCATCCCTCGACTTCCGTGGCCGTCGGCCTCCGTGCCTGCTTCCCCCATGACGCCTGGATTTGGTCCAGGACCGAAGCTCGCTCGCCGACGTGCTCGCTGATGAGTTCGCGCACCTCCTGCTCCATCGAGCGACGGTTCTTCTTCGCGAGGGTTTTCAGCGATTTTGCGACTTTCTCTGGGACATTTCGAATGGTAAGAGTTGCCATGGCTTCACCTGCTAGCACTATGCTAGCATCGGGGAAGCCGGCTAACAAGCCGTTGCAGACGGTCGCCTTCGGCGCCCGCCGCTGAACGGCAAGGCGTTCGACGGATCCACTACGGGACCATGCTGCAACAACTCTCAAATCCGCCCCAAACTCCATCGATGCCGCAGGTGCAACGACCTTCGCACGCTGGCGCACCTACTTGGAATGAACACGTGTCTCCCGACCGGGCACATGCGCTGCCGATCGGTGAGGTATCGTTCGGGCAATGCTCGATGGGAAGGCTGCACTGGGCATCGATCCCTGCATCCACGTTGCCCGTTGCTTGCACAGCCCCGTCCGCCCCGACCGGGTTGGCCTCGAGACTTCCGGTATCGACACGTGACCCGTGTTCGACTGCCGAATCCGAATTACTATCCGGCCGTTCTCCGCAGCTCCAAAGGCAGAACACAGTTAGTAGCAAGCCAATGCCACCTCCGTATACAACTCTTCCCATATGAGCATCTCGCAAGGTAAGTGTATCACTGATGAGGCTCCTCGCGCAGTTTGCCCAGCACATCCTACCGCGTCGACCGCTCTGGCGTCGCGGTGGGACTTGGGCCGCCGAACCATAAAGCCGTTGCAGCGGACGCAGTCGCCACAGAGAAATTGAAGTAACATCAACGAACCGCTCGTGCGGCGCCCGCGCCTCTGAACGGCAAAGCGTTGGACGGACTCTCACTTGAAGTGCCCGTCCGGCGGAGGCCGGTGAGAAGGTATCTCGAAGACGGGCTCTCGCTCTCGCCTAGAAGCCAGCCAAGGTCCAGCGCATGGCCAGGGTGGCATGTCCCGATTCGCTGAGCTTGACAGCGCGCTGGGTGAGATACACGTCGCCCTTGGCTGCTTTACGCTCGTAGACGATGGGCTCGACAGCATGCTTTGGCAGTGAACCAGAGGCGCCATCGTCAAGGACGAGTTGCAGACGTTGGATGCGCGGGTGACGGTTCATGTAGCCGGATACCTCGATGGCGTACTCGCGCTCTTGAGCCACGGGGGCGAGGCGTTCGAGGCTCAGCTCGATATCATCGGCAATTTCGTTCGCCGAAGCCTGAGCCTCACGCCTAAAGCGTCCCGCATGACATGGATGCACGCCCACAGCGTGGCCACGCTGGCGAGCACCGCTACGGTCGGGACCAAGATCCACACCTTCACTCGATTCATGACCGAGTATGCCCCTGACGGCGCCGCCATGGGCGGGATCGTGGATGCCGGAACAGACGCTGCCGCCACTACTAACTAGAGCTTGTCGGAAAATTACGGGCCGCCCGAAGGGCCGGCCCGCGGGTGGGCGGCTCGCGGGCCGCGTGGGCGAGGGCGTGAGCGTGTTCGTGGGCGGGACGCGGGAGGCGGAAAGCGCGTGGCGAGGGCGTGAGCGCTCCGCGGGCCGGGGAACGCGCACGCTCATGCAAGCCGCCCACGCGAGCCGCGAGACGCTGGGCGCTCACGCTACCGCGACCGGTCACGCTGGCCGATCTGCGCTGACCCTCCCCAACACATAGTCGCATTTCGTGCATTTTCTCGTCGTGGGGGATCGACAACGGCGACGAAATGTGGCTGATGGAAAGCGTGACCAAGGAGGTCTGCGATGTCAGCACGACGCCGAGGCGGCAACAGCCAGCCCGACCTATTTCCTCGTTCGAAACACCCTGCGATTGCGTTGCCCGACAATCATCCGATGGTGGTTCTGACCGACACGGTGGATTGGACCGAGATGGAATTGCAGGCCGAGAAGGTCCGCACCAAGAAGCTCAAGAACGCGGCGGGGCGACCGCCGAACTTGCGCGCGACGCTCGGAGCGCTGACGCTGATGGCGATTCGCAAAATGCCCTACCGCGAGGCAGAGGAGCAAATCCGGTACTACGCGCCGGCGCGATATCTATGCGGATTGACCGAGACGGACTGGACGCCGGACTTCACGACGATCCAGGATTTTGCGCAGCTTCTGGGCGAAGACGGATTGAGGCTGATCAACGAGGCAGTGGTAAAACAGGCGGTAGCGCTGGGGCTTGCCGACCCCAAGGTTGCAGTGGCCGACCTGACGGCACAGGAAGCGGCGATTCCACATCCCAACGAGATGGGATTGCTCGGCGGCTTCGTGAAATCCATCGCAGCAGCGGCGAAGAGAGCGGGACAGGGATTTCAGAGTTTTCTAGGCAAGGTGCACGGCAAGCTTCGAGCAGCCAAGGAGCACGTGCGCAAGTATCGCCTGTTTGCCAAAGGCAAGACCAAGGCTGCCAAGGATCGGATGGTCGCGCAGATGACCAAGATCATCGAAGGAATCAATCAGAACCTGGGCAAGGCGATCGCGGCGGCCTCGGCACATGGCCGCAAGCTTCGCGGTCATGCCGTGGTCGCACAGCGCAAGCTCGTCGAACTACACGCCACGATGGGCAAGTTGATTCCGCAGATCCGACACTGGCTGCGTACCGGATTTGTGGCGGCCGGCAAGATCATCAACCTGCACATTCCCCAGGTCTACTCGATCGTGCGCGGCAAAGTGGGCAAGTCGGTCGAGTTCGGTCTGTCGTGGGGAATCACACGACTGCGCGGCGGCTTCGTGCTTGCGACCATGGCCGGGACGAAAACCGAGTTCACGGATTCCAGCTACGCAGTGCGCGCAGTCGAAGATCTCGCGGGGATGTTCGGGAAGGCACCGCGTGCCTACGCCTACGACCGGGGTGGGTACAGCACAGAGAACGTGAAGCGACTTCGCAAGCTTGGCGTTCGCGATATTGGATTGGCGCCCCGAGGCCGCACGCCGTGGGAAGTCGAGGGCAAAGTGAAAGACCGCCTCATCAGAGAGCGGGCGATGGTCGAAGGGTCGATTGGCACCATCAAGTGCCCCAAATACGGATTCAACCGGCCGTCGGCACGCTCAGCCGCAATGATGGGCGTGTGCGGCCAACGAGCTGTGCTTGGGCTGAACCTCACCAAGCTGTTTCGGGGCGTTGCCGGAAAGAAGGGGATTGCCCTGGCGGTATGAGCGAAACGCGGGGACCACGGTCCCCCTACGGGCAAAATCGGGAAGTTGGCCCGCCAGCAGTGCGGGGCGGCCCGACATCGCGATCTGCTCACCGAATTTCCCGACGCGCTCTAACTAGGGGTGATCCGCAAGGCACAACAAAGACGAATCGACTCGGCCATGATGAGTAAGTCGGCCTTTGGGACGTTCAACATGCCGTTCGACGGACCATGGGCCTGCGAGAGGATGCTTGACAAGTATATACGGCGATATATACTCCGGCTATGGCCGAGCGTGCAAAGATCTTTCGGAATGGCGGCAGCCAAGCCGTACGTCTACCCAAGTCATGTCGGTTCGATGGCCAGGATGAGTTGGTCGTTCGACGAGTTGGTAGGAAGGTGATTCTCGAGCCTGCGGACGACTGGTCGCCGGACTTCCTGGGATGTCTCGGCGCGTGGAAGGAGGATATTCCCCGCCCTCAGGCGCAGCCAATCGGTTCCCGCAAGAACCCACTTGAGGGACGATGAAGTACCTCCTGGACACGGACGCGGTCAGCTACGCTCTGCGCGGAGAGGGGCATGTCGCAGGGCGGATTACCGCGCACAAGCCGTCGGAACTCTGCATTAGCGCGATCAGCCTCGCCGAGTTGCGCTACGGTGCTGACAGGAAGGGCTCGCGTAGGCTTCATGCCCTCATCGACACCTTCGCGACCGCAGTGGAAGTCGTTGGATTTGGCGAGGAAGCTGCCATCGAGTTCGGACGGATCGGGACCGTGCTTGCCGAGCGCGGTACGCCCATCGGAGAGTTCGACGTTCTGATCGCGGCGCATGCCGCCTCCCTCCGCTGCACTTTGGTAACAAACAACCTACGGCACTTCTCGAAAGTGCCGGGCCTTGCTGTGGAGAACTGGAAGTAGGAACTTGCTTGGGCGCTGGTTGATATAGGATCCGTTCTCAGACATATCGAGAGGCGCTGTGACGATGGCAAGACTGGCACTCGAAGTTACTACGCTCACAAGGAGGCTGGATCACATGGAGCGCGCTTGGCGAGCCTCGCGGTTTTGCATGACGGTGTTCTTGGCATTTGCTCTTCATGCGATGGGGTGTGGCCGCTCACCGCTCGGGACTTGGGATGGCGAAGCAACGTCGGCGGCACCCGGTGACAGCGCTCGGCGCGACGCTGGCTCGTGCGGGGATGCGCGTTGCGCGGACGGCGAGTTCTGTGTCACCCTCGAATTCGCAGGCACACCCTCCGTGCCAAGGTGCTATCCGAGGGAAGGATGCGACCCACTGTCGCAGAATTGCCCATCCATGATGTGTGACCCGCCCTCCGAAGCCAGCCACTGCCTGATTCAGACGAACGGGAAAGCAACTCCCACGCAGTGCTCCTGCGAGTAGCGGCCGAGCTTGAAGGTCCTACTGCCGCCGAACAAGCCGTTAGCCAGACCGAGCCGCGCCCTTCTGTGCCCGAAACTTCACGCCCGGCAGGCCCTCGAAGTCTGCGTCCTGCGTCCACAACGTCGCTTCGGCCTGCCGCGCGGTTGCGAGCACGACGCTGTCAGCGAGGGCCAGCTTCGTGTCGCTTCCAATCTTGGCGGCAATCAGTGCCAAAGCGGAATCAAGGTCCACGACCCGCCCTTGCTGCATCACTGCCACGACCTGGAGCGCAGGGCCTTCGCCTCGCTGCTGGCATACCCGTTTGAACACTTCTAGCAGGCAGATCGACGGAACCACCAGCTCATCGGTGGCCTCGATCGCCGGTGCGAAGAATGTCGCATTCGGACCATCCGCGAAGTACTCCAGCCATGCGGAAGAATCGACAACGTTCACACGCGATCCTTGTCGCGAGGTACCGTCGTGTTGATACCCTTCAAAAAACCACGCATCGCCCGTGGTGTCCGGACGGGAATGAACTCGACGCGATCAAGGTACTGCAGCGCCTCCACCTTCTGCCCAGGCTTCAGCCCGAGGGTTTCACGGATCTGCAGAGGGATGACAACCTGGAACTTCGGCGATAGCGTAACCGTAGACATGGCCTTCTCCGTACAACGTTATTTGAATCTATCATGAGGGCGTTGTACGACGCAAGGCGGAGGTGCAGACCTACGACGATAGCTCCAGCGCCGACCGCCTTGCCGTAAAGCTCTGGGGGCTCAAGGCGTGGCCCAACTGGCATGCCGTCTTGGCGTGCCTCCTACCGAGCCAGCCAGCCACCGTCGACGGCCAGGACGTGACCGGTGACGTAGCGGGCGGCGTCCGAGCACAGGAAGACTGCGGCACCAGCGATGTCGTCGGGCAAGCCCCAACGTCCGGCGGGAATGCGTTCGAGGATCTGACGGCTGCGCGTCTCGTCGGCGCGCAGGGCGGCGGTATTGTTCGTGGCGATGTAGCCGGGCGCGATGGCATTGACGTTGACGTTCTTGGCCGCCCACTCGTTGGCCAGCGCCTTGGTGAATTGCGCGACACCGCCCTTCGAGGCGGCGTAGGCCGGCACTAGGATCCCCCCTTGAAAGGCGAGCAGCGAGGCGATGTTGACGATGCGGCCGCCCCCCTGCTCGATCATCAACTTGCCTAGCCGGCGCGATAGCCGGAAGGGAGCGGAGAGGTTCACTTCAAGCAGGAGATCCCAGTCCTCGTCCGAGTAGTCGACCGCTGGCGCGCGCCGAATCATGCCAGCGTTGTTGACCAGCAGGTCGATGCGCCCGAACGCCTTCACGGCGTCGGCGATGAGACCGTCCTGGGCGGTTCGGTTCGACAGGTCGGCGGCAAGCGCAACCGAGCGCCGACCCGTGGCACGGATGGCTTCGCTCGTCTCGCGCGCCTCATCGCCCCTGTCGTGGCAAACCACGTCCGCGCCGGATCCGGCCAGCCCCTTGGCGATGGCGGCGCCGATGCCGGTGCCTGCGCCGGTGACCAACGCCACTTTGCCATCGAGATTGAACCAGCCTAACGCCATGTTGCTATCCGCATGATGTCTTGGGGTACCACCCGCAGGTGGCATTGGCAATAGTAGGAATTTGCTGCTACCCATGTGCCCGCACGCCGGAGCACACCTTTCATATTGTGCGTGCCCAGGCCTTGGCGATAATCGCGTCCATGACGAGCATCTACACGCTGACGGTTGCCGCATGCACGCTGGCAGGAACCATGCCTGGTGCGCCTGGCCCGACGTCCGCGGAGCGAAGTCGGCCGCAGGCTGCGGCGGCACCAAGCTCCCCGGTCGCGACAGGCGCCGCCAAAACCGCCGCCGCCATCTCCATCACTGTGACCAACCCCCTCGCAGCGTCGAGGCCGAAGGAAACCATCGCGGTTTCGATCGCCGAGGTGCGCAGGATGGTGCCTGATTTCGAGGCCACGAAATACGTGGTCACCGACACGGCCGGAAACCCGACCTTGTCCCAGCTGGTGGACATGGACGGCGACGAGACACCCGATCAAGTCGTGTTTCAGACCGACCTCGGCGCGAAGCAAACCAAGAGCTTCACGCTGCGACCCGGCCAGCGCCGCGCGGCTACGCGCGACGAATACAAGGCTTACGGCCGCTTCGTACGCGAGCGCTACGACGACTTCGCCTGGGAAAACGATCTCATCGCTCATCGGGTCTATGGCCCGGATCTCGAAACCTGCAAGAAGGAGCCACTCACATCGAGCGGCGTGGACGTTTGGGTCAAGCGTTTCCCCAAGCTCGTCATCAACGACTGGTACATGACGGACGACTATCACCACGACGCTGGGGAAGGCGCGGATTTCTACGGCGTGGGCAAGTCGCGCGGGTGTGGTGGGATCGGCGTGTGGTCCGGTGGCAAGCTCCACGTGTCGAAGAACTTCATCTACTCGCGTGTGCTCGCCAATGGGCCCATTCGCCTGGTATTCGAGCTGACGTACGCACCATGGGATGCCGGCTCCGCGCACGTCGCGGAGAGCAAGCGCGTGATCCTGGATGCCGGCACGCAGTTCAATCGATTCGAGAGCACGCTCACGGGTCAGAAAGGCGCCCCGAAGATCGGCCTGGGCATCGCGAAGCATCCCGGCAGCACCCTGAAGGTAGACGTAAAGCATAGGACGATGCGCACGTGGGAGCCCTTGGACGGCGGCAAGAGCGGCAATCTCGGCTGCGCCATCGTGCTGGAACCGGATGCACGCATGGAAGAGCACCACGACGACCTCAACTACCTTGCCGTGACCAAGCTGCCCGCGAACGGGCGACTCGTGTACTACGCGGGTTCGGCCTGGGATCGGGCGGGCCGAATCCGAGACGCCGGGGCATGGGCGGCGGAGGTACGGAGCCTGGCCAACCGGCTGGCGGCGCCGGTGAAGGTCAGCCTAGCCGTCGACAAGTAGCGCCCTGAGCACAAAAGTCCAACGTGCGGCTCCTATCCCCGCGCCCCTTCCAGCACCAAACCGGGTAAGCTTGAGCAAGACGGTTCTTCTTGGAAGAGTGGCCCAATGCCGCTGAAGTCGCTTGGGAGGGCACACGATGAGACCTGAAAGAGTTTCTGCTCTGTTGACAGGGATCGCCCTGGCAATCTTGATCCCACCCTTGGCCGGGGGCTGCAAGTCCACTGGCGATGGTGGCGGGCAGAACAGCGGGGGTTCGTCCGCGATGGGGGGACAATCGACGACCGGCGGCGTCACCGGCTCTGGTGGCGTGGCGGAGACTGGCGGGAAGACGGGCACCGGAGGCGCGACGGGAACCGGCGGGGCGACCGGTTCGGGCGGCACCACTGGCTCGGGCGGGGCGACTTCCAGCGGTGGCACGACGTCAACTGGCGGAGCCACGGGTTCGGGGGGCACGGCCAATTCCGGCGGCACGAGCGGCTCGGGCGGACTGGCGAACACGGGCGGAACGACCGCAGGGGGTGGTGCAACCACCGCGACCGGAGGCTCGAACACTGGCGGCGCACGTAGCGGCGGAGCGGGAGGTGGAACCGGTCCAGGCGGCAGCGGAGGCACGGGAACCGGCGGCAATTCGAGCAGCGGGGGTTCGACCGGCAGCGGAGGAAGCGGAGCCGGCGGCGACACGGGAACCTGCCCCGCGGTGAGCGACTTCACAACCTGGCCGAGCGGCAAGGGCCCGAGCGACATCGGCAAACTGGCCGTGAACAACTTCAAACCGCACACCGGAGACTCCTACGGTGGCGCGGGCTACGCCTGGACGTTCGCCTACTTCGGTTCCCTCCAGTTCACCAAGCTGACTGGAGACACGACGAACAACGCAACCCTCATCAGCGGCTTTGAACCCTACGCTTCCGGGCAAACCGCGGCGCCGGACAATTCCTCTTCCGCGACCGTCGACACCCGCGCGTTCGGCGATTTGCCCCTGGAGATCTACATCGAGAACCAGGACGCACGCTGCAAGAAGCTCGGTCTGGATCGGGCGGACGCGCAGTGGACAAACACGACATCGGACGGCATCACCAGGGACGCCCGCTACTGGGCCGACGACATGTACATGATCACCGGCCTGCAGGTGTTCGCCTACCGAGCGACCAAGGACACGAAGTACCTCGATCGCTCGGCCAAGACCATGATTGCCTACGTCGCGGCTCTCCAGCAATCGAACGGACTTTTCTGGCACACCAAGGACTCCCATGCGCATTGGGGCCGCGCCAATGGCTGGGTCGCCTCGGGCATGACGGAGTTGCTGCTCGATCTCCCCAGCGGAGCTGATCGCACGAGCATCATGGCTGCCTACACGAAGATGATGGACGGCCTACTGGCAGTGCAGATCAGTGGCGGCACCGACGACGGGTGCTGGCGGCAAGTGCTAGACCTTACCTCGGCGAGCGCCGAAAGCTCCTGCACGGCCATGTTCACCTTCGCGCTCGTCACCGGCGTCAAGAACGGTTGGCTGACCGACCCGAAGTACGCGGCGGCTGCCAGGAAGGGCTGGATTGCGCTCGGCAACAAGACCAACGGCAGCGGCCAGCTCTCCCAGGTCTGCCCTGGCACGGGCGCAGCTCCGGCAGGAACCCTATCCTCGCAACAGCAGTTCTACGCTTCGATCGCGCTTGGATCGAACGACATGCATGGCCAGGCCCCTTTGCTTTGGACCGCGACGGCTCTGCTGCGAACCGACTGTCCCGGCGTGCGCTGAATGACGGTACGAAAGCCAGCACGATCGTAAGTTGTTCGCGCGCATCGGGCTTGCTCGCCCCACTGGGGACGACGTGGCGAATTCGACTCGCCCCCATAACAAGGGGCAGATTGCGATTTTCCAGGTCCGGGGCTAAGAATACGTTCCCCGCCACGACCGTCGAATCCGCCAACGGAAGGACACAGAAATGAAGAAACTGGCCCTCGCGCTTCTTGCGCTCCCCATCGCGCTCACACTCGCTTGCGGGCACAAACAGAGCCCGGCTACCGAGATCGCTCCCGCGGCAGCGGAACCCGCTCCGGACGCCGCTCCAGCAGCTTCTTCGGACGCCGCGCCGGCGTCAGCCGAAGAGCCCGCCCCGTCCCCGGCCGCCGAGGAAAAGCCAACCCCGCCGACCTCGACGGCGACGCCGGCCCCTTCCACCAAAGCCAAGAAGGCCCATGTCAAGAAGGGCCATGCCAAGAAGGCCCGCGCCAAGAAGGGCCATGCCAAGAAGGCCACGACGGAATAGCCCCCTGCACCCGACATCAAGCCCGCCCGGTCCCCGTCATGCGAGGGTCGCGCGGGCTTCTTGCCCTGGACACGATCCAGGGCGGGATTTCCCAGCCGGCAAGACCCGTGCGATGATGGCACCATGAGGTTCGCCGATGTGTGCGTGATGTTGTCGTTCCTGGTGGTCATCGCGGTCATCACTCGGATGCTCAATGCCATCCGCATGCTGGACGGACGCGTGACCTTGCTGCAGGAACAGCTCTCGCGAAGCCGCGCCGTCATGAAGAAGGCGGTCGTCGCCAACCCGCGAACCCCCACGCCCGTGGCGACACCAGTGATGTACGAGACTGAGCCTGACGCCAGCTCGACGCCTGGGGAAATGACCACCTATGCGATAGAGGAGACCGACATAGAAACCCTGCTGGCCTCGATGACCGCCGAACAGGAGCGCCTGAAGAAGGCCATGGGGCGCGACTTCCAGGTTCGCCCCGCCAAGCGTTCGGCCGCCACCATCCGGGGTAAGCCACTTGTGCGTACCCTGAGCTCGCGCGCCATCGCCGCAAAGCTGGAAAGAAAGTAGCAAGAGAGGCGGAGGCGAACCGCCGCCAAGAGGCGAAGAATTCCGCCCTATCCCCACGGCGGAGATTCGGCGTCCACCCGGGCGGCCAAGGATTTGTCCTCGCGCTGAATTCGAACCACGGCGCCGACCGGAATCGCACTGGCGACGATGGCGAGGGCCACGGGGAGCTCGCCGGGAAGGCATCCCGCACTCGTGACCTGGCCGGCTGCGGGGTGCGTTTCGTCCGCAACCTTGTCGCCCGGACTTGGCGCCTCGTCGCCGGCCAGGCGCAGCAGCACCAGTCGCTTGCGAATGATTCCGCGATCGCGCATGCGCACGATGGTTTCCTGGCCGACGTAGCAACCCTTGCCGTGATCGATGGCAGCCCCGAGGCCGATCTCGACGGGAAATCGGTCGGGAGAGATTTCACTGCCAGGTTTGGGCTCCAGGGCCGAGATGCGCAGCGCCTCGGCGGTATCGGGCGCGAGCACGGGCGTGTCCTGGGCGAGCAGGGCCTCCACGATGGCATCACGCACGATGCCGCTGGCGACCAGGCACAGCCCGTCCGCGCCACAAGCGCGGCCATGCGCGATCCACAGCGGACCATGTGTTTCGCTGGCGATATCGAGATGGTCGTAAAGCGGCGCATCGAGTAACGGCGAGGGGATCGGAACCCCAACGCCAGCCAGCGCCTGCGCGGCCTGCGGGCCGAGAACCGCCAACGAGGTGACATCCCCCTCGGGTGCGATGAGGAAATCGTCCATGACGGCGAATCTGGCGAGACCCGCCGCCACCTCGGCGCCTTGCCCCTTCGGCGCCATCAAGCGGACGCTCTTGGCGCGCACGAACGCAAGCAGACTGGCGAGCACGCGGCCGCGCACGTCGAGCAGCAGGGTGCGACCGCCCTGCCCTGGCGACTTTCCCGTAATCGCACCGGACGTGATCCGTTGCAAAAAGGTGATTCTATCGTTGCCCGTGGCACGCAGGACGTCATGCCCCCCACCGTCGAGCAGCACGGCGGATTCGCGCAGGGCTCGCAGGCTTGCTACTTCAACCATTGCGCCTTCTAGGATGCGTAGGGCGGCGTAGGAGTTGCTCGCGTTCGCGCAGGCGTTCGCTGCGCCGCCTGGCACCCTGGCGGAAACGCCGCCGCTCGAAGTCGGTTTCGGTTTCGAGAGGCGGGACCGATCGTGGCCGGCCTTGCTCGTCGATGGCCACGAAGGTGAGCAGCGCATGGGTGGTGACCGCGCGCTTGCCCGTCCAGGGGTTCTCCGACAAGACATCCACCTCGACCTCCATCGACGTGTGGGCGGCGAAGCTGACCTCGGCGCGCACGATGACGAATTCCTCGACGCGCACGGGACGGAGGAAATGCAGGCGGTCCATGGACACCGTGACCACGGGACCACCCGCATGGCGTGCGGCCGCGATGGCCGCGGCGACGTCGATCCATTGCATTACCAAGCCCCCGAACAGGGTGCCCATGGCGTTGGTGTGGCCAGGCAGGACGGCCTGCGCCGTCTCGACACGTGTCGCCGCCACCGTGTGTCTCTTCGCGACCTGCCTTTTCATGGATGGATTGCGGTATCATGCGTTTTCTCGCGGGTCAAACCCGAAAGGTCCCGCCACGCACCATGATGAAAGCAAAGCTGTTTCCCGTACTCCTCCTAGTTCCGTGCCTGTCCGCCCCGTCCCAGGCCAAGTCGTACAAGCTCGACGAGATCCTCGATCTGGCGAGAAAGGGCAATCCTGGCCTGGCCGCGGGCGAACAAGCCACGGCAGGCATCCAAGCCCAGCTCCTCGAAGCGAAGCGACACTGGATGCCCACCGGCGAGATCACCTCGCTCCTGGCCCAGGCGCCGAGCATCCATTGCCAAAACGGTTCAGGCGGGCCGGCCAACGAACAAAACTGCATCGAGACGGAATCCGTCGGGGCCGACACCAAGGGCTTTCTCCACGCCATCACGCCCGCCGGCATATTCACCCGCACCGAGCTCAAAGTGGTACAGCCTATCTACACCTTCGGCAAGATCTCGGCCGGCGTGGCCGCCGCCGAGTCGGGCGTGAAGGCATCCCAAAGCCGACAATTCGGACTGGTGGCGGATCTTCGAGCTCAACGTGCGCAAAGCCTACTGGGGCGCCAAGCTGGCCTCCGAGATTCTGGCCACGCTCAAGGAAGCCAGCGGATACATGGACCAAGCGCAAAAGAAGGTCGAGGAGGAGCTGGCGGAAGGAACCGGAGACGCTTCCGTGACGGACAGGTTGCGCCTGCGCACCATGCGCGCGGATATCGACGGGCGAATCCTGGAAGCGCAACGCATGAAGGATCTGGCGCGAGGCGGCTTGCGTGCGCTCATCGGACCTGACGCGCCTGTGGACCTCGACGTGGACACGGATCCGCTGGAGGCCGTCACCGTCCCCGATCGTTCGCTCCAGCGCTACGAAGACCAGGCGCATGAGTCCCGCCCCGAGGTCAAGGCCCTGGACAACATGGTGGCAGCCAAGCGAGCCCTGGCCGAGCTCGAGACGCGGCGGCAGTACCCCGACATCGTGCTCATCGGGACCGCCCAGTATGCCTACGCAAGCAGCGTGGACACCCCCCAGAACGCCTATTACAACGATCCCTTCCACTCCTTGGGGGCGGGCATCGCGGCCGGATTCCACATGCCGCTCGATCTGGGCGTCAAGAGCGCACACGCGGCCAAGCTGCACGCCGAGGCCAAGGAGGCGGAGCAGAAGCGCCGCGAAGCCCTCAGTGGCATCGCCTTCGAAGTCGAGAAGGCGCATACCGAGCTGATGGAGGCCGGCAAGCGGACCAAGGTGATGGAGAAGGGTGAAAAAGCGGGCCGGCAGTGGATCGCCGCCGTCGCTCAGAACATCGCCATCGGGGTGAGCGAGGCAAAGGACTTTTCCGACGCCCTCGTGGCCTTCTTCCAAGCCCGTGTCCGCTACCTGCAAAGCCTGTACGACTACAACGTGGCCGCCGCGGCCCTCACGCGCGCCACCGGGCTCGACGTGACCGCCGCCAATCCATAGGGGCGCGATTCATCGCGCCCTCGCATTGGTCGCGCCGTTCAGATCCCCAGGAAGAGCCGTGTCCCGAAGTTCGGTTCGAGGTCCGAGGCCAGGATCTTGCTGGCAGAGGTCTTGATGTCGTACTCCACACGCTTGAACTCGAAAGTCTTGCTGTCGCTATCGTAGAGGGTGTAGCTGGCGCGCGGGTCGAAATCGCGAGGCTGTCCCACCGACCCCACGCTGACGATGTACTTCCAATCGTCGCGCAGCTGGAATTTCAACGTGACCACCTCCTGGGCGCCCTCGTGCTTGGGATTGATCGCGAAGGCCTTGCACAGATGAGAGTGTCCGATGAGGGTAAGCTGCGGCAACCGCGCCCAGATGCCGAGACACTGCGCCGCCTGATCGCGGGCGAAGATGTAGTCGAATTCCTCGACGCTGACCGGCGAGCCGTGGCAGAAGAGCACGCCGTTTTCTCGGAATTCGTAGGGCAACGACTTCAGCCACGCCATGTTCTGCGGCTCGAGGATCTGCGCGTGCTTGTCGAGCACGTGACGGGCGGCGTGGTAGTAGTAGGAATAGTCCATGCGCCCGGACACCGCGGCGTCGTGGTTGCCGAGCACGGTCTGCGCCACGGTCGCGCGCATGAGGTTGCAGGTTTCGTTGGGACTGGCCCCATACCCGACGGTGTCGCCGAGGCAGATGAACTTGTCCACGCTCTCGGACTCGTAAGCCTTGAGCACGGCTTCAAGCGCCTCGATGTTCGCGTGTGTGTCCGAAAGGATGCCGTAGCGCATCGACCGGTCACTATAGCATCAAGCTTTCCCCCTCGCCGGTAACAACTCCGCTTGTGCTAGAAGCGCCTATCCGGTCATGCCCTCCGTCGTGCTTTCGTGCTTCTTCCTGTCCGGAGCCTCGGGGCTGATCCTCGAGCTCCTGTGGACGCGCATGTTGACCCTGGTCTTCGGCTCGACCGCGCTTGCCGTGTCGACGGTGCTGACCGCCTATATGGGCGGCCTCGGACTGGGCTCGTACCTGGCGGGCAAGATCAGCGACCGACTCAAGGATCCGGTGCGCGCCTATGCCTTGGCCGAGGCGGCCATCGGCATTTACGCGCTTTCCGTGCCCTGGATCATCGGCTTCTACCCGGGGCTCAATCAGTGGCTGTGGTCGACCTTCGGCGACCGCTACACCTTGCTCTCCGTCCTGCGCTTCTTCGCATCGGCCGGGCTGCTCATCGTGCCAACCACGCTCATGGGTGCCACGCTGCCGATCCTGGCCCGCTACTTCGTATCGAGGCCATTCGAGCTCGGCCGCGTCAGTCTCCGCCTGGGCACGCTCTACGCGGTCAATCTGTTCGGCGCGGTCGCGGGCTCGTTCTTCGCCGGCTTCGTCTTCCTGCCTACCATCGGAATCCACAGGACCAATCTGGTGGCGGCCAGCTTCGACATGTCCCTCGCCATCGCCATCATGGTCGCACGGCGCCTGGTTCCGGCCAAGCAAGCGGTCCGTGCCAGCGAAGCCCTCGAGGAGCTCGCCGCAGCGGCCGGCGGCAGTATGCCTGGCGTCCCCGCGGCCACGCCAGCCCGCATCCCACTCGCGGCCCGGCGCGCGGTTCTCCTCGCCTTCGCGGTTTCGGGCGCAACCGCCATGACCCTGCAGGTGCTGTGGACGCGCGCCTTGGCCGTGCTCATCGGCTCCTCCATCTTCTCGTTCACCATCATCCTGCTGGCGTTTCTCATCGGACTCGGCGCCGGCTCGGCGGTCTTCGGCCGTTTGGTGACGCGCTTCCGCGATCCCGTGCACGGGCTCGCCCTCACCCATCTCGGCATCGTGGCCTGCATCGGCCTGTCGTACCTCATCACCGATCGCCTGCCCTTCGTCTTCACCTACCTGCTTTCCTCGACCATGGTCAGCCCCGACGCGGTTCTGACCTGCCAGTTCGCCCTGGCCTGCCTCACCGTCCTGCCCTCGACCTTCCTCATGGGCGCCATCTTTCCCATCACCGTGCGCGTGGTCACCGGCAACCTTGCCACCGTGGGCCGCGACGTCGGTTTCGCCTACGCCCTCAACACCGTGGGCGCCATCGTCGGGTCGTTCTTTTCCGGCTTCGTGATCCTGCCCAGCCTTGGCCTGCAACGCGGGATCTATCTGGCCGCGGTCATCGATCTGGCCCTGGCGGTTCTGCTCTTCGCCGTTGCGCCGGCCTTGCCGCGCAGGCGTCGGATCGTTGGCATGGGCACCGCGGTGGCCATGGCGCTCGTGGCTCTCATCCTTCCCCGCTGGAACCTCAGCAATTTCTCCATCGGCTTCTTCCGGATTTCCATGGCCAGCGACTATATCGACATGGTCGAACACCGCCACCAGCGCAAGAAGTGGAAGATGCCGAAACTGGTCTACTACCGGGACGGCATTGCCACGACCGTGTCGGTCGACCAGTGGGGCAAGGTCTTCTCCCTCAAGAACAACGGCAAGGTCGACGCCTCGAACGACGCCGACATGCCGACCCAGATCGGCGTCGGCCTTTTGCCCCTGCTCCTCTACGACGACACCCACCCGCCCAAGGTCGCGCTCATCGGCTACGGATCCGGCGTCACCGCCGGCGCCGTCACCCAGTATCCCATCGCCAGCCTGGAGGTCGTCGAGCTGGAACCAGCCATTTACGAGGCCGCGCACTTCTTCGACAACGTGAACCATCGCCCGACGGAGAATCCACGCGTGCGGGCCATCGTGGGGGATGGCCGCAACTTTCTTTCCCAGCGCCGCGACCTCTACGACGTCATCATCAGCCAGCCGTCGAATCCCTGGATCACGGGGGTCTCGAACCTCTTCACCCGCGAGTACTTCCAGTCCGTCAAGTCGCGACTGGCCCAAGGCGGGATCTTTTGCCAATGGGCGCAGCTGTACGAGATGGCGCCCTGGAACATCAAGGCCATCTACCGCACCCTGACCGACGAGTTTCCCTACGTGATGGTCTTCGCGGCGGAGGATCTCTCGTCGGACACCATCCTCATCGCCAGCCGCAAGCCCATCGAGCTCGACATCCGCAAGATCGCGAGGGCCTTCAAGGACCCCACGACTGCGGCCGAGGCCAAACGCGCAGGCTTCGATTCGCCGAACGACGTGCCGGCCTTCCTCCTGCTGGGCCCCGACGAATTGCGCTCCTTCACCGCCGGGGCGCAGGTCAACACCGACGACAACGCGCTCATCGAGTTCGCGGCGCCGCGCGATCTCCTGCGCTACAAGGCCTACGATCCCTACCTGGCCAAGGTGTACGGCCCGATGTGGCCCTATGGACACCTGACCGGGTTGGTCGAGGGCTACGATGACGCAGATCGTGCCTCGAACATGGCGCACCTGGCGCGCAGCCTGATGGCGCACGGCAAGGCGCGCGAGTCGAAGCTTTGGCAGGAACGGGCCGAGGCAGCCGCCCGCGAGCAGAAAGTCGCCAACCCGGATGTCGACCACACCCACTTGCTGCTGGATCTGGTGGCCACGCGCGAGGACCGCGACCCGGAAATTCCGCTAGCGCCGGCGGACGGACTGACACCGCCGGTCATACCGCCCGGCCTGGCGCCGGCCGTGGCGACCCGCGTGCGCGAGGAGTACGTCGACGTCGCCGCCGAAGTCGAGAAGAACATGTACGCCAGCGCCTTCAAGTTGATCGAGGATTGGCCGGAGCAAACCTGGGGCGGCAAGCTCGGCAAGGACTTCTCCGTGCTCACCGGTTTTCTCGATTACAAGGCGGAATACTACGGTGACGCCATCGACGAACTGAAACCGCTCGCCGACGATGCCGAGTTCTGCAAGCGTCGTCCGGAGCTTCTCTACTATCTCGGTCGCTCGTACTTCGCCAACGCCAACTTCACCAAGGCCGTGGCCACGCTCGAACGCTATATCCTCGCCCAGAAAGCCCTTGGCCGGCCTCTCCTTCCTGTATCGGCGAAGCTGGAAGAGGAGGCGGCAGCGAAAGGTGAAGCTGCGGAAAAATCGCAAAGTCCCGCGCAGGTGGTACCATGAGGCCGTGGCCAAGAAGCGAGTCGTGCGCCCGTCACCCCGCGCCCGAACCAAGGGCCGGGGCAAGAAATCCGCAACGGCGCGGCCCGCCGCGCCGCGCATCGTGGTGGGCGTCGGCCTCGCCACGGTCGACCTGCTCTTCGTCTGCCCACGCCTCGACGAGCGCCTGGTAGATTCCTCGGTCTTCAGCATGCAGGCCGGAGGTTCGGCCTCGAACATGCTGGCCGCGCTGGCGGTGATGGGGGAGAAGACGCGCTTCTTCGGCCACATCGCCGACGACGAGCACGGCCACTTCATTCTGCGCAGCATGCAGAACCTGGGTATCGACACCTCCATGCTCACCGTCGAAAAGGACAAGGTGTCGCCGGTTTCCGTCCTGCAGATCGACGAGCTCACCCGGCGGCGCAGAATCCTGCGCTCGCGCGGGAACGTCACGCCGCTGTCGCCGCGCGATCTCCCGGCCGGACTGCTCGCGGGCGCGGCCATGCTGGTGATCGACGGGACCCAGCCGGCCCTGCAGGCCGCCATCGCGGAGAAAGCCCGCGACAAGGAGATCACGGTGCTCCTCAATGCCAGCCAGCTCTCCGGCGGCATGGGCGAGCTGCTCTCGCTCTCGGACATCGTCATCGGCTCCGAGCGTTTCGCTCACGAGCTCGCCCCTGCCGACAACATGGGCGACAGCCTGCGCGAGATCCTCAACTTGGGACCACGCATCGCGCTCATCACCATGGGGGAATCCGGCTCGGTCGGGCTGGAGGGCAACAAGCTGGTCGAGCAAGAGGCCCTGGACGTATTCATCGCCGACACCTCGGGCGCGGGCGATGCCTTCGCGGGCGCCTTCGCCTTCGCGCACATCCATGGCTGGCCCCTGGAGAAGGCGGTCCCCTTCGCCAATGCGGCCGCCGGTCTCGTGTGCCGCAGCATCGGCGCGCGCTCCGCGCTGCCCACCGTGGAAGAAGTTGTCGCCGCGATGAACGGGGCGCGGCCCGGCCCGCGGTCCTGATTCCGAGGCCGGTAGATCGCCGCTACTTGCCGGACTCCGCGGGCACCGCGGGCATGCCCGGAACGAAGTGCTGGGGAAAAGCCTGGAAGCCCCATTGTGCGGTCAACCGCTTGGTGAAGTCCGAGAGCTCCCCAACGCTGAGGTTGCTGAGGTAGTTGGCGACCTGCTCCCGCGACGGCGGTAGCCGGCGCCCCGCCATCACGCCGAGGATGAGACCAACCACCAAGCTGATGGACGCGGTGATGAGGAGGCGTTTCATGGGCTATCCTTCGTCCTAGGGATGTGCTTCATCGCAGAAGTGCGATGCTAGCACGGCAGCCGGAGTTCAAACACTATCGGCTCCCCACGCGACTGGGCGCGTCCCGAGTTAGCGGCTTTTTTGGGGGTTTCGCGCCTTTGTGCCACTCTCGCAGGGTGGCCCTCAGCCGTGAACTACCCTCGAACGTCGTCCTCCTCGTGCTGCGCGCCGTAGTGGGCGTGAACATGGCCTGCCTGCATGGCTGGGACAAACTGCACCACTTCAGCGCCAGGCTTGGATCTTTTCCCGATCCCCTGGGCATCGGCCCGAAATACTCGCTGATGGTGGCGGTCGCGGGCGAGTTCTTCGGTGGCATCCTGCTCGCCACGGGGCTCGCGGGGCGCGTCGGCGCCTTTCTGGTTGCCTTCGTGGCCGCTTTGACCCTGTTTTCAACCCTTCACGCCGGCGCCTGGCACGAACGCGAGTTGTGGGCGCTCTACCTGGCCGCAAGCCTGACGATTCTGCTGGCTCGGCTGCGGGCGCTACTCCCTGGACGCCGTGGTGTGGAAACGGTTCGGCCGAGGCGGTGGCAAAGGCGCGTCGGCTCCGTCCAAGAACTAGTCAGCTTTTGCGCAAACAGCGACGGGCCAGTGCCGCGATGGCGGGAACCGGATCCAGGCACATACGCTCGAAGGCCTCGACCGCAGCCGGTCGGCTGGCAAAGGCGGACAGTGATTCCAGCGCCGCCAGACGCACGCGCGCGCTCTCATCCCGGGCCGCGTGAGCCAGACGGGTCACGGCGCCATCGCTCGCATAGTGGCCGATGGCCACAGCCGCCCGGCCCCGAATCTCGGGATGGGGATCGGCTAGCAACTGGGCCAGGAAGGGCTCGGCCACGGGCGCGGCGATGGCGCCGAGGGCGTCGACCATGGCCAAGCGAATCGCGGGCTCCTGTTCGGGAAAGAGACCCATCAGGCGACGAGCGGCCCATCCGTCCCCGACATGGCCAAGGGCGCGCAGGATGTGCTCGCGAATTTCGACGTCGCACGCGAACTGGTCGAGCAGCAGGCGCTGTGCCCTTGGTGAGCGACGCCGCCCGAACGCCTGGACGACCTCGGCGCGAACCGCGCTGGACGGATCCCGGAGCATCGGCTCCAGAACGTCGATGACCTCTGCGTCTTCCTTCGCACCCATGACCGCGACCGCCGCGCGCCGCGCGTCGTCACGGGCATCGGTGAGCGCACGGAGAACGTACTCCCGCTGAGCCACGCAGGGCGCGATGTGCATTACTTCGAGGGCCAACGCCGTGTGGGTGCTCGCCAGTTCGGCATTCGAGAGCAGTGCCCCCGTGACCAGATTCGCATCCATGGTTCCGAGCGATCGCACGGCGGCCGTGCGCACCGGTTCAACGGGATCCGCGAGGCAACGGAGCATGGCGGGCAGGGCCCGGTCGGCCTTCAAGTCGGCCAACGCCCGTACGGCGGCCACGCGCACCCACGCCTCCTTGGAATCGAGCAGGCGCTCGCAGGGGCCGATGGCTTCCTCGATGCCCATGGCGCCCGCGGCTTCGCAGCAGAAGGCCCGCACATCGGCATCGGCGTGGCCGAGGCCCGCCAGGACGCAGGCATGCGTGGCCGGCGCCGCAAACAGCACTGCATCGAGCAACGTCTCCGCCAAGGTGACATCCCACGCGCCGTCGATGAGGGCCGGATAAAGCGCGGGAATCGCCAGTGCGCGAATCACCGCGATAGCAGCTTCCCCGAGAAGGTGCCGGTCGAGCGCGCCCTCGGTCGCGACGTCGCGACAAACCAGGACGGCCACCAGGCGTGCGTGCACGGCGCTCGCCTCGGTCGAGCCAAGCCGGCGCCAGGCCGAGCAGTCTTGGAGATCCGAAAGGTCGACCATGCGTGAAAGCGCAGTCCCCAGGGCAAGTAGGCATTCATCGAAACTTTCGCCGTCCACCCGGCGGGCCAGCAAGTCGGCCAGCGCCGTCGCGGCCGAAACGGTGGCGATCTTTCCCAGGGCCTCGATGGCCAATTCCGAGATGGTGGGATCTCCGGCCGCGCGCATGAGCGCAGACACGCTGCCAGGGTGCCCGATCTCGCCCAGGGCATGAGCCGCCGCAAAACGCAACCATGGGTCGGCCTCCAGCATGGCCTCGATGGAAGCCGCGGCCGATTGCGCACGCAACTTGCCCAAGGCATCGATCGCGGCCTGAGCCACGTTGAGATCCGGGTGCCGGACCAACCGTATCAAGTGTGGAACCGCCGCCGGATCGCGCGCATCGCCGAGCGCGGTGGCCGCGTACATGGCCACGTCGTCATCGCCGCTGCGCACGGCACTCACGAGCGCCGATATGCCTTGGCTACCCCCACTCGCCAGGGCGTCGAGCAGGGCCGTGCGGCCCAAAATGTCCTCACTCCTCCCGCGCGATCCGCGCGGCTGTTCCACGCTGCCCGTGCCTTCCGCGAAGTCCGGACCGAAAGCCGAACGGCCGCCCTCCCCCAGCGCCGCCTGCAGCGCCTGGTCCAGCGATTGCGCAGGTGCGGGGGTTTCCATCAGACCGTAAACAACTCCATGCGCTGGCGGAGGGATTCTGCCTCCGCCGACAGATCCTTGGCCGCCACGTTGAGCTGCTCCACCACCTGCAGATTCTGGCGGGCGACTTCGGAGATCGATTCGGTCGACTTGACCACGGTTTCCCCACCCCGCTTTTGTTCCATGGTCGCGTCCAGCATCGAGCCGGTCAAGGCACTCATGCGCCGTGAGGCCGTGACGATCTCCGCGGCGCTGCCCGCGTTTTCACGCGCGGCCATGGCTATCTGTTGGGCCAGCCCGGACATGTTCTCCGCGACCCTGAGGGTCTGCCGAGCGGCCTCGCTCTGACTTTCCGTGGCGAGCGCGCTGGCCGCGATGATGGTGGATGTCTTGTCGATGGACGCCATCATTCCCACAAGTACCTCATCGGTCAAGGTCACTGCAGCGCCCACGTCCTTCTGCACGCTTTCGATGATCGCGCCGATGTCGCGCGTTGACTGGGCGCTGCGCTCGGCCAAGCGCTTGACTTCGTCGGCCACCACGGCGAAGCCGCGCCCGGCCTCGCCGGCACGGGCTGCCTCGATGGCGGCGTTCAGCGCCAGCAGGTTGGTCTGGTCGGCGATCTCCTCGATGAGACGAAGGATCTTGCTGATTTCCTGAGCTCGGTCACCGATGGCCCCGATGGACCGCTGCAGCGACTCGCTGCCCGACTTGACAGACCCGAGAGTAGCCTTGGACATCTCATTGGCCGTGCGAGCCTGCGCCGTCACCTGCGTGATGTTGCTCGTCAGTCCTGCCAGGTGCATGGTGGCTTCCTGGGACGATGCGAGCAAGGTTTGACCGTGCAGCGCGGTTCGTTCGAGGGTCTCATACATGCGCTGGAAGGCGGTGGTGGTTTCCTCCACGCTGGCGGAAAGCGATGTCGCCGTCTGCGAAAGCTGCTGAATCTGCTCCGCGATACGCCCCATGCTCGCCGAGGTCGCGGCGGTCGCGGTGGACTGCGTTTCGGTGCCCTTGCCGAGTTGAGTGCCTGAAATCGATATTCTTTCCGATGTGCTGGCCACGATGCGCGAGGCATCCAGGATCGAGCGGATGGTCGCGCGTAGGTTGGCCGCCATCTTGCGCATCGACACCAAGAGCTGGCCGACCTCGTCGGTGGATCGGGTTTCACCGATTTCGATGGCGAAGTCCTGCTCGGCCAAACTGTTGGCGGACTCGACCGCCAAATTGATCGGCACCGTGATACTGCGTACGATCACCGACACCAGTCCCACCGCCGCAAGCACGGCCACCAGCACGAGCGCGATGGTCCGGCTTCGTTGCTCCTCGTGTCCGGTTACCTTTTCCTGGAGGTCCGCGCGACGCGCGTCGAGGGTGGCATCGAAGGTCGCGAACAGCGACTCCAGCGCCGATGAGGCCAGGCCCCGCAGAGACGATACCGTCGCGTCGCTGCCGGAGTCCTTGGCGCTTCGCGCGTCAGCCACGAGCTTCCTCCCAGCCGCAATGGCCTTGCGTCCAGCCGAGACACACTCCTGCAAGGGAATGCTCACGCTGGCGAGCGATTGTGCCGCCGCCGAGGGACCACCTGCGCGTACCGCGGCCAGCAGATCGCGTTCGATATCGGTAAGATCGTCGGCGAATCCATCGATGGCGCTGATGAGATCGGCGCGAACCGCGATCGGAACCTCCTGTCCGTCCGACCACTCGGCTCCCAGTTCCACGACCCGCTCGAGGCGCCAGGCCGCCTCCGGCAATCGCCGCAAGGTGGTGTCGTCGAGATGGACAGCGCCGGGATCCAGGATCTGGGCTTCGTTGGCCACCATGGCGATCTGACGGAACCAGGTGGCGATTGCCTCGCGCATGCGTCGTTGCAATTCCTCCCTTCGGGACGCATCCTGCCCGGCCTGCGCCTCCAGGGCGCCCAATTCGGCCAAGGTTTCCGGCATGCGCACCCTGGCCAGGTCCGGATTCGCTCCGCAACCCGTCCTATTCAAGGTGCCGAGCTCCTCCAAAGCCGCCGTGGTCACGTCTTTCGAGACCCTCACCAGATCGTCCGGACCGGAAAACAGCGACCTGATATTCATGGCTATCTGTTGACTCAGGATTCGCTTGAGCTGCTGCGCATAACTCTCCACGCACAGCTCCCGCCGCATACGCACGATCTCCTCGTTGCTCTTGCTGACGAAATCGCGCAGCAGCAGAACCGTGGGGAGAAGGAGGACGACGACGATGATGAGCAGCTTCTGCCACAAGGACAGGTGGCGCAGGAGGGGCGCGCCTTCGATGCGCCCCAGCCACCAGTGGCCCCGTTGCTCGCGCGCGGCGTCTGCAATTCCGGTTGGGCGCGGAGACCTGGAAGTCGAGGAAGCCTTGCTTTCGTGTGTGCTCATGCCTCTTCACTCCTTGGGGGTTGAAGCCGCCACCGGGGATCCTGCGCTCAGAATTCGTTCGGCATCGGTAAGATGAATCGTGGCATCTCCATCACGCGCCACTCCGAGGGTGGCCGGTACCTTCGCGTTTTCGGGGGCCGCCGCGATGTCCTCGGCGGCCAACTTGAGAATACGCGCGACCCGGTCCACGAGAAGCGCGAAGCCGCGGCCGGCGACCTCCACGACGAGCAGGCGCGACCGGGCGGTGGCAGGGGCGGACTCGTAGCCGAGGCACTTGCGGGTATCCACCGCGGGAAGGATGCGGCCGCGCAGATTCACGACCCCGCGCACGTGGGCCGGGGCTTCCGGCACGCGCGTGATCGCCAAGGCGCGAACGATCTCGCGACACTGCAAGATGGGGATGCCGATCTCGTCTTCTCGCAAGAAGAAGGTCACGTACTGTTGTACCGGGCCGGCGGCGCGACTCGGTTCGCGCGGACTCGCGGAAAGCAACGCGTCCGCGAAGGCCAGTAGGGGCTTTGCGCCCTCGGCATGGCCGCCCGTGGGTTCGGGAGGCAGACCGGGCTCAGAAGACATCGTAGCTGGCCTCCACCTTGGCTTCCTTGGGGGGTTCGGACAAGAGGGCAACACTGGCGCGACGGACCACCTCGACACAGTCGAGAATGGGCACCACGCGGCCATGTGCAAGAACCGTCGCACCGGCGATCATGCGACATTTGGCCAGGGTTTCGTCGAGCGGTTTGACCACGATCTCCTGTACGTCCGAGAGCCAATCCACGAGGAGAGCGCCGCGCTTGTTACCCGCCTGCAAGACAATGGCGTAGGGACGCGCCCAGGCCTGCGCCAACCCCTGGCAGCCAAGCAGACGCCCGGCATCCACGGCACGGACGAAATCTCCGCGCCAGGAAACAAGCAGCACGCGGTTGATCGCCTGCATGTCCTTCTCGCGGCTCTCCATGGTATCGAGGATGAAGCCCGCGGGAACGGCGAAGGTCTCGCTGTCCACGCCGAAGATGAGGGCCTTTTGCAGGGAAACCGTCACCGGCAGGTCGAGCACGAACACCGTTCCTCGTCCACTCGCCGAGCGGACGTCGATGCTGCCGCCCAGGCCTTGCACCACGGACGCCACCACGTCCAAGCCAACCCCTCGGCCGGCCAGGTTCGACACCTGCGGAGCTGTCGAGAATCCCGCCTTGAAGATCAAGCGCTGGAGGTCGCGCTCGGAAAGACTGCTGGTATCCACCCCCTGGCTGTTGGCCTTGGCCGCGATGGCGCGCAGGTCGAGGCCGCGACCGTCGTCGGCGATGCAGACATTCACCCGCCCCTCGCGCATGCGTGCGCTCAGCAGAATCTGGGCCTTGGCCGGCTTGCCCCGCGCCACGCGCTCGTCGGCGGTTTCGATACCGTGGGCCAAGGCATTGCGCACGATGTGGACCAGGGGTTCGTGAAGACGGCTGATGATAGCCCGATCCACGGCCGTCTCCCCCCCTTCGATACACAGCTCGACGGCCTGCCCCCGTTCGCGGGCCAGATCGCGCAAGAAACGGGCGAAGCGACGAAACAGCGTGGCGATGGGCGCAAGGCGCACCCGCAGCAGCTTATGGCGCATCTCGCGCGTCGTCCGCCCGAGGTCGGTCAGAATCCGATCCATGACCGCGATGTCGCCAGCCTCGAACTGGCCGCGCGCCAGACGGCCATGCACACGCGCGAGCTCGGTCTGCCCGACGATGGCTTCCCCGGCCAGCTCCAGCAATTCGTCGACGTCCCGGTCGGCGATGCGCGCCGCTCCCCGCCCGTCCCTGGCGTCGCCCGCGAGGATTGGCTCGCCCCCCGCCGAATCACCACGTGCCGGGTCTTCCGCGGGGGCCGAAATCTCCCCCGGCGGCCCGACCACCTCGTCCGCTTCGAGCGAACGCTTCACGAACGCGTCCGCAGGCCTCGCGTCCATGTCGCCGGCAAGCACCGAGGGAATCAGAACCCCGAGGAGATCGCAGCCCTCGACAAGCAGCTGGACCCGCGGGACATACCCGGCTGTCGAGCCCGTCGCGACCTGCGCGCAGACATCCTCGAGCGCGTGCGCCACTCGCTCGATGGGCGAAAGGCCCATCATCGCGCTGTTGCCTTTGATGGTGTGCAGTCCGCTGCGAATCGCGCGCAGCAGCGGCTTGGCATCGTCCCCCGCCGCGAAAACCTCCTCCAGCTTGAGCAGGAGGCCGCCCACTTCTTGCGCAATGGGTGCTGTCTCGTCGACGAAGTCTCTCGCCAGGGATGCGAAAAGTTCGTCCACGCCTTGCCTCCTCGCTACCCGGCGTCACGCGCGCCGAAGACGAACGACGTCACGTCCTGCTTGGGATGCGCCCGGCGCAGGAACTCGTTTTCCAGCGCCAAGCCGAGTTGGAAGGCCGCCAGCTCGAAGATCTCGATATCGCCGATGGCCCGATCCCGTGCGCCGTTGTCGAGGTAGATGGCCGCGATCACACGTTCGCTGCCGGGCACCGGCAAGACCGCGATCTCGCCGGTACGCGGACAATCCACCGCCTCGGCGAAGGCCTGCGGCAAGTTGGCCTCCTCGTAACGCAAGCGGCGTGCCCGACTGTCGTTCACGCAGTCCTTGAATACCCCGCTGTCCCCGATCGCCATGATGAGCCCCTGCGTGGTCCTGGCCAGCGGCGCGCCCCAGCCGGCATTGCCGAACGCCCCTAGCGCGACCAAGCGATCGAGATGGGGCACGAACAGCACCCCGCGGTCGAGGGATTCGGCCACGGCCGCCATCAGATTCGACGATACCGAGGTGCCGAGCAGGCCCGAGCGCAGGTCGGCGATGATCCGGCGCAGGCGCGCGAAACTGGTGCGGATGCCCTCCGTGATGGCGTGCTCGTTCGCCATGTACTTGCGCTGCCTGGCGACGGATTGCATGCAGGCAACGACGGTCTCCGGCGCCGTCGAGGTGACCGAAAGCACCCCTGCCTTGTACATTTCGCGCAGGGGCGCCCGGCCCTCGAACATCGCGATGATCGCGGCGCGCGGCCGAGACCGGCACAGCGCCGACAGCGTGGAAGCGACATGGACCTGGTGGCGCAAATCGACCACCACGATGGGCGGGGGTTCGCCGAGCAGCGATGCGCCCGCGTCGCGCAAAGCGACCGCGGAGACGTGATCGCCCGCAGGGGACATGAGCTGGTTGAGGCGGTTCAGGAGTTCGGTATCGGGAGACACGATCTGGAAGCGCAGGTGCTCCCCCACCTCGGGCATGGGCGTGGGCTCGCGTCCGAGGTGCCCGCCAGCTTGCGCTTGCGATGCGCTATGGGACGAGACTGCGACGGCGTCCGTCTGGTTCACATCTTCCGGCGCGGGCGGTTCGAATTCGCTGCTGTGGGTGTGCTGGCGGCTCTCCGCGCCTTCCCCCTCACCGCCACCGGACCCGACCGCGTCGCCCCCAGGCGCGGCCCCGGCCTCGGCATCCGAGATCCGGCGCAAGACATCCATGAGAACCGTCTGGGTGTCGAGGTCGACCTTGGGCGCGCCGGTAAAGCGGGTGACCTCGATCATCGGCGTGAGATCGTCGATGGCGAATTCGAAGGTTCCCGATTTCCAAGCGAACAATTCGCCCACCACGCGCTCGATCTCGCCCGCCATCACGTCGCGGATGGTTTCCGGCGTCGTGACGCCCATGCGGACCAGGTAATGCCCGATGCTTCTGCGGGGCCGCTCGGTGCTCTGAGCCTCTAGCGCGCGCTCCAGGGAGACCTCATCGACCGCGCCCGCGGCGACCAGAAGCTCCCCCACCCTGCGCGAGCGTGGATTCCATGCGCTCACGATCCGGCCACGCTCGAAGCCGATGAAACTCTCCTCGTGTCCGTTGCTCACGGTCAGCGTGCCGGAATGACCGCCGAGACGAATCAGTTGCATCACGTCGGCAACCGCGACGTCTTCGATCATCCCTTGGAAACTCATATCGTCCTCGCTTGGGCGACGCGCCCGCGGGTCACCCCTTCCTGACCAGCTTGATCAGTCCTTCCAGAGTTCGCACCTTGCGCGCGGCCCGCGAGTACACCCGTGAGGCGAAGAGCGCCGAGGCGGCGTGCGCCCCAAGCAGATCGAGCAAGTCGCGATCGTCCTCGTCCAGCTTGCCCTTGTGCTCGAACAACTTCGTGATCACCAGCGCCCCCTCCGTAACGTCCTGCACGCGCAGCGGTACGGCGACCAGCACCGGAGAATCGTCGGCCGGGCCGAAGCGCAACATGCCGTCGAGAAGAGAGGCATCGATGAGCGGATCCCCCCCGGTGTAGGTCGCGGCCCCCGACCAGGCCGCGTCAATCGAGCCTTCCTGCAGGCGAATCTCCAAGGCGCTGTCGTCATCGTTGCGCAGAAGCAAGGCGAAATGCTCGGCACCGAGCAGATTCACGGCGATCTCCGCGATGGTCGATTGCACGTCGGCGGGGTCGAGCGTGGCGTGCAGCTGGTAGGTGGCCACGTACAAGGTCATGAGTCGCCCGACCTGGTGCTCGACCTCGACGAGTCGCGCGGCCAGCTCCTCGCGTTCGTCTTCGGCCTTGGCCAGCCGCAGCTCGCGCTCGGGAATCTCGGCCGAGGCCGTGCGCTGCTGCACGACCGATTTGCTGGCCTCCTCGATGGCGGCCTGGGCGTCGTGGATGAGCTGGCGTGCCCGCATCAGGGTGGCGAGAGGATCTCGCGCTTTCCTCCGCCGAGTAGATGGATTTCCGAGGACCGTCGACCATCACATCACCAACTTTCACGGGGAAGGTTGCTTGGCAGTGAGGCGCCCGATGATCTTGAGCAAATCCTCGCGCTGGAACGGCTTCTTGAGGTAGGCCAACGCGCCCGCCTGGAGCCCGCGTGCGACATCCTCCTCCTTGCCCTCGGTGGAAACGATGATGACCGGAATGGCGGCGAACTCGGGCTGGGCCTTGATCTGGCCGAGAAACTCCAACCCGGTCATGTGTGGCATGTTGATGTCCAGGATGATGACGTCCACGTCCGGATTCTCCTCAGACGAGCCAGGCCTTCCCGCCCATCGTGCGCCGCGATCAGCATGCAGGGCCGAAGCATGACTTCGTACATCTTGTGAATCAGACGCGAATCCTCGACCACGAGAACCTTACGAGTCTTGACAACGTTCACTGAGACCTCCCATGTCGGGGAACTGGTGTAGGGCTGCTGCGTACCAGCCGCCGCGAGTGTGTCGAGGTGCGCAATCGCCCCGTCCTATCAACAGTTTTCGTCGGCTTTTCTTCCGGACTTGAGGCATGGAAAGCCACAAATCCCACCCGCCTCCGCACCCCGATTGCCTCGCATTTTGCCACGCCCTTGGCCAGACCAACCACAATTCGTCAACGCCAGCCGCCAGGTCGACCGACGCTAGCCCGAGCGATCCATGAGCCAGTACAGGACCCACTGCAAGAGGAAACGCCGCAGACCCTTGCGTGGGTCGTGCATTACCCAATCCACCACCCAACACGCCGGCAGCTTCCTGTTCGTCACCAGCTTGAAGATACGTGCCTGCCTCTTGTGCACGCGGGCGAGGTGACGCATCAGTTTCTCCCCCGCCGCATCGCCACGCAGGAAACGGCCGACGCCTTCGCCGCTGCGAATCGCGTAGTAGATCCCCTCGGTGGATAGGGGATTGAGGAGACCGGCTGCCTCGCCGACCAGGAATACGTCGCCGAAGCGCCAGCCGCGGTAGTCGGCGTTGCCCTTGGCCGCCTCATGGCGGAGCTTGGAAACGTCCAAGCCGAAGCGCTGCGCCACCCACGCGCCGGCGCGCGCCGCGACGTCGCGATCGAAGCCGGTGCCCTCGAAGGCCAGCCCCACCATGGTCTGACCGCGGCTGCGCGACATCATGTATCCGTAGCCAGCCGGGAAGGTGCGGGGCAGCCAGTAGATGTGAAACTCGGTGGCCGGACGATCGACCACGAAATGATAGGCCCAACCCACGATGCTTTCGCGCGGCAGACCGAGGTGCGTGCGTACGATCGAGTTTGCCCCGTCGGCCCCCACCAGCTTCTTGTAGCCGAAGCGGCCCGTGCGGGTCTCGACGAATTCGCAGGTGATCCTCTGCACGGGCTCGTCGAACCTGATCTCGGCGTCACAACCCTTCATCAAGTGACTCTCGATGGCGTGCCGGCCGGCGGTCCAGGCGAACGGGCGCGGAAGCTCGATCCTATGGCTCGTGTGATCGTTACCGACGTGGATCTCGGTCCACGGCCTGCCACGGTCGAATTCCTCGCCGGGTAGCACCTTGGCTGTCAGTTCGCCGGCGCAGATCTTCTTGCCCAAGCCCTCGCTCTTTTCCAGAACCAGCACGCGCTGGCCGGAACCCGCCAGCGCCCGCGCACACGAGAGTCCGCCCGGGCCCGCGCCCACGATGACGACATCGAAAGACTCGACCTGCATCGGGGCAGTCTACACGGACCAGGACAGCCCGGCTGCTACCGTCGGCGACGGCGCTCGGCCAGCGACGCGAAGACCGCCGCGGCCACCTCCGCGTCGCAGCCAAGCCGCCGCGCGATGGCGCTGGCGCCAGCCCCGCCGGAAACGCGCGCCACGAGAAATTCGACTTCGTCCGCGCGAATCGCGACACACCCCAGGACCGGAAATCCCATGGCCAGGCAGGTCTCGTCATCGACCTCTTGCGCGGGCAAGAAGTAGCGTGTTTGCTCCGCCGGGATTTCGCACCGGATTCCGGGGCCGAGAAACGCACGGCACAGAGTCGCACGCACGAGCATTGCCTCGGGGCGCAGGAGCGTGGTCGCGTACACCACCCACCGCCCGAGTTTGATCCCCGCGCGCCCGAGTCGGCTGCGATCGGCTTGATCGATCTGGCGCATCTGCGTCTGGGCTCGACTGGTCAGGGCAGTGCCCAGCCCCCGCTCGATCTGGTAGAGGATCCCGTGGGCGGCCGGGCCAAGCTTGGCGAGCCGGTCATCGCGTAGTGGCGCCAGAAGGGTTTGTGCCAGGTCGCGTGTCCAGGCCACCAGCCGCCGCTGAAGCCGCATCTTTGCGCCAGGACCCAAGTCGTCGATGGTCACGGCGACCTCGGGACGCAATCGATCCGCGCCGCGAGCCATCCGGCCGAGTACCCGCCCATCGCCGAGAATAAGCCCGTCGTCACCCAGGCCGAAGCGGTCGTCGCCCGCCTCCACGAGCTCTTCCGTCCACCTGCCTGTGTCGGGCGGACTTTGCGAGTCTCCGCCCGGCAGTCGAGCAACGGCGTCACGCAGTTGCTGCGCGAAGGCGCCGTCGGGCCTGGCACGACTCCGGCTTCGCCGGCTGCCAGCGTCGACGAAGCGGGCCACGAGCCTGTCGTGCAAGGCATCGCTGAGGTCGTCTTCCAGGGCGCGTGCTTGTTCCTGCCATGCGCGCGCCTCGTCGAGCCAGCGCGTGTGATGCGTGATGTAGGTCCAGGTTCGGATAAAGGCCATGCGCGCGAGCAGGGTGTCGATGTCGCCCTGCAATTCCGAGAGCCGGTCGAGGTGGCGCGCGATCCAGTCCTTTTCCAGGCGGCCGCGCGGCCCGCTGAGCTGCAAAAACACGGCCCGCAGCAGCTTGAAGTGATCGTCGAGCTGAAGCTGGCGAAAGTCCGGAATCTGGCAGACCTGCCAGAGCAGGGCGACGTTCTTGCCCGACCGGCAGCGCGCGGCGATCTCGGTATCGGCTGCGAGACGCGCGAGAGCACGGGTATCGTCGGAATCGGCCGCCGGTTCAAGACAAGGGTATGGTGGTCGGCGAGCGAGCGATGCCGCAAGCGCTTCCAGCGAGGCCACATCGAGATTGGCGTTGCGCCAGAACACGCTCTTCTGTACCGGGAAACGGTGCTCCTCGATGGCCCTGACCGTGGACGCCGGGAGGGCAGGCAGCGGCGCCAGCGTGACGAACTTGCCATGGTTGTGGTGACGGCCGGCGCGACCTGCGATCTGCGCCAGCTCGGCGTCTTCAAGCTCGCGCAGCTTGCGCCCGTCGAACTTGCGCAGATCCGCGAAGGCCACACACTCCACGTCCATGTTGAGGCCCATGCCGATGGCGTCGGTCGCCACCATGTAATCGACCTCTCCCGATTGATAGAGGGCGACCTGGGCGTTGCGAGCGCGCGGCGACAGGGCGCCCATCACCACCGCGGCACCGCCGCGACGGGCGCGCAGGCGTTCGGCAATCTCGTACACACGATCCACCGAAAACGCCACGACCGCCGTGCGCGGCGGCAGGCCGCGCACGGTCGAATTTCCACCCCACGACAGGCGCGACATGCGTGGCTTGCGTTCGATGACCGCCGTGGGAACCAGACGCTCCAGGATGGGCCTTATGGTGTCCGCGCCCAAGAACCACGTCTCGCGCCGGCCGCGCCAGTGGAGCATGCGATCCGTGAACACGTGCCCGCGCTCGACGTGGCCCGCCAGATGGATCTCGTCGACCGCGAGAAAGTCCACTTCGCGCATTGCCGGCATGGCCTCGACCGTGCAGATGAAGTAGCGCGGCCGCGGCGGCATGCGCTTTTCCTCGCCCGTCACCAGCGCTACCGCGCCCTCCCCGACCCGCGCCGTGACCCGGTCGTAGATCTCGCGTGCAAGCAGGCGCAGGGGCAGGCCTATCATGCCCGTCTCGTGCGTGAGCATGCGCTCGACCGCGCGATGGGTCTTGCCGGTGTTGGTGGGACCTACCTGCGCGGTGATGCTCGATGCGAGCGCGGACGCGGGGAGAAGCACCAGCGCAGTTTAACCACAGAGCGCGCTGAGAGCGACGCCTGGCCACTTCAAGCCTCTCCCCATCGGGGCTCGTCCTTACCCAGAAAGCCAAGTGTGCGACCTACACCGGCGGCTTCCAGCGGTAAGAGGGCGGCTTGGAGAGGTCCACAGGATCGCCCCTCACCCCAACCCTCATAGGTGCTAACCACTTTTTTGCTAGTGATCTCGCGAAGGTGTACGGGGAGGTATGGGGACGAAACTTCTGGAGTGCGAATGGCCGATGTTGGTCCGGGAGCTTCCTGCCGGGTGGAAGGAGAGCGCGTTCTTAACGGGCGCAATTGTCATGGAGGACGGGCCACTGGCCGACCCGGAGAAGCTGCTACGGTTGCTGTTGGGTAGGGCAGCATCTGACGGATCCCTACGCTCCGTGGTCGCGCACGCTCGGGCAACCGGGTTGTGCGACGTGAGCAACGTAGCCCTGCACAAGCGGGAGAAGCGATGTGCGGACTGGCTGGAATGGATCGCGGACGACATGCTGGCGGAAACCATGGCTGGGCTGCCGTCAAGTCCCTTGCGCATGCGTCTGGTAGACGCGACTTGCGCGAGCCGGCCTGGCAGCACGATGGCCGATTTTCGCCTGCACGTGACTGTGGAGTTGCCTACCCGGCGATTCACCCGAGCGGAGTTGACCGACAACCATGGCGGGGAGTCGTTCGAGCGAATGGCGGTTGAGCCAGGTGATCTCTTGGTGGGTGACCGCATCTATGGGACGGCGAATTCGATCGAGCACGTGACGGCGAGAGGTGGCTACGCCCTGGTGCGCATCAATGCTTCGTCGCTGCCAATGTGGAGTACCTCCGACGGGGCGCGGGTCGACCCACTGGTCGTGGCCAGAAGGCTCGCCCCTGGCGAGATGACGGAGATCCCCGTCGAGATCCGGCCGAAGTCTGGTCAGGCGATCGAGGGAAGATTTTGTATCTATGCCTTGCCCACCGAGCAGGCAGCCAAGGCCCAGAAGCGGACGCGCCGGACCAAGTTGAAGCGCGGCAAGCGACCGGGCAAGTGTTCCATCGAGAGCGCCAAGTACATCATGTTGTTTACGACCGTGCCCTGCAAGATGATGACGACCGCACAAGTGGTCGCGACCTATCGGCTGCGTTGGCAAGTCGAGCTTGCGTTCAAGACGCTCAAGACTGTGCTCAAGTTCGACGAGTTGCCCAATCGCCTGCCGGACACGGGCCGTACCTGGCTGCTCGCTAAGCTGATCTGCGCGCTTCTGCTGCAACGGTTGGCCGGCTGCCACGAGGCTATTCCCCCCTCGGACGTCGCAGCCGCTGCCTAGCCCATCATCCCGGCCAAGCCGGCTTTCTCCATTTCGCGCCATTGCGTTTCTGTCCTGTGCTCTGGCCGATGCCATTCTCGGTCGACTCACGCTGACGGCACGAGTTGCAGCCCTTGACCGCACATCTGAGTTTCGCGACGGCCGCCAGCAGTACCAGATCGACAAATTCGTCGTCCGACCTCGACACCGTCTTGCTCAACGCCTCGGCCTAGTCACGAAAGCTACCTCATGCAGGGCTCCGAGTGGTTAGCACCTATGACCCCAACCCTGACCCCAACCCTCTCCCCGCTTCGCTGCGCTACGCGGGGCGAGGGGGCGGTTCGGACGAGTCGAGAGATCACTTGCCTGCGCAGAGATCCAGCAGCCAGGTCCCCTCGCCCCGGCGACAGCCGGGGAGAGGGACAGGGTAAGGGACAGGGTCATAGGTGCTAACCACTCGGAGCCCTGCATGAGGTAGCTTTCGTGACTAGGCCGAGGCGTTGAGCAAGACGGTGTCGAGGTCGGACGACGAATTTGTCGATTTGGTACTGCTGGCGGCCGTCGCGAAACTCAGATGTGCGGTCAAGGGCTGCAACTCGTGCCGTCAGCGTGAGTCGACCGAGAATGGCATCGGCCAGAGCACAGGACAGAAACGCAATGGCGCGAAATGGAGAAAGCCGGCTTGGCCGGGATGATGGGCTAGGCAGCGGCTGCGACGTCCGAGGGGGGAATAGCCTCGTGGCAGCCGGCCAACCGTTGCAGCAGAAGCGCGCAGATCAGCTTAGCGAGCAGCCAGGTACGGCCCGTGTCCGGCAGGCGATTGGGCAACTCGTCGAACTTGAGCACAGTCTTGAGCGTCTTGAACGCAAGCTCGACTTGCCAACGCAGCCGATAGGTCGCGACCACTTGTGCGGTCGTCATCATCTTGCAGGGCACGGTCGTAAACAACATGATGTACTTGGCGCTCTCGATGGAACACTTGCCCGGTCGCTTGCCGCGCTTCAACTTGGTCCGGCGCGTCCGCTTCTGGGCCTTGGCTGCCTGCTCGGTGGGCAAGGCATAGATACAAAATCTTCCCTCGATCGCCTGACCAGACTTCGGCCGGATCTCGACGGGGATCTCCGTCATCTCGCCAGGGGCGAGCCTTCTGGCCACGACCAGTGGGTCGACCCGCGCCCCGTCGGAGGTACTCCACATTGGCAGCGACGAAGCATTGATGCGCACCAGGGCGTAGCCACCTCTCGCCGTCACGTGCTCGATCGAATTCGCCGTCCCATAGATGCGGTCACCCACCAAGAGATCACCTGGCTCAACCGCCATTCGCTCGAACGACTCCCCGCCATGGTTGTCGGTCAACTCCGCTCGGGTGAATCGCCGGGTAGGCAACTCCACAGTCACGTGCAGGCGAAAATCGGCCATCGTGCTGCCAGGCCGGCTCGCGCAAGTCGCGTCTACCAGACGCATGCGCAAGGGACTTGACGGCAGCCCAGCCATGGTTTCCGCCAGCATGTCGTCCGCGATCCATTCCAGCCAGTCCGCACATCGCTTCTCCCGCTTGTGCAGGGCTACGTTGCTCACGTCGCACAACCCGGTTGCCCGAGCGTGCGCGACCACGGAGCGTAGGGATCCGTCAGATGCTGCCCTACCCAACAGCAACCGTAGCAGCTTCTCCGGGTCGGCCAGTGGCCCGTCCTCCATGACAATTGCGCCCGTTAAGAACGCGCTCTCCTTCCACCCGGCAGGAAGCTCCCGGACCAACATCGGCCATTCGCACTCCAGAAGTTTCGTCCCCATACCTCCCCGTACACCTTCGCGAGATCACTAGCAAAAAAGTGGTTAGCACCTATGAGGGACAGGGTGAGGGGCGCTGTGGCTAGTTCTCGCCACGGCCGCCGATGCCCTTGGTGTCGGAGGAGATCGTACGCGCCAACTCCTTCGGGCGCAGCGAGCGCGTGGCCTTGCCGGCCAGCCACATCTCGGAGTTGCCCATCTCGGCCAGCTCCTTGCCGAGCCGCTGCTGGTAATCGGGACCGCCCGTGGACTCGAGCACGCGTGCGGTCTCCTTGCCGGACGCGACGCGGTCGTAGAGCAGCTCGAACACGGGCGCCACCGCCTGCTTGAAGCGCGGGCGCCAGTCGAGGGCGCCCCGCTGGGCCGTGGCCGAGCAGTTCGAGTACATCCAGTCCATGCCGTTCTCACCCACCAGGCGGATGAGGCTTTCGGTCAGCTCCTCGACGGTTTCGTTGAACGCCTCGCTCGGGCTGTGACCGTTTCGGCGCAACACCTCGTACTGCGCGTCCATGATCCCGGCCAGCGCGCCCATGAGCACGCCGCGCTCGCCGGTGAGGTCGCTGTACACCTCCTTCTGGAAGGTGGTGGGGAACAGGTAGCCCGAGCCGACCGCGATGCCGAGCGCCATGGTGCGCTCCTTGGCTCGTCCGGTGGCGTCCTGCTCGACGGCGAAGCTGGAATTGATCCCGGCGCCGGACAGAAAATTGCGGCGCACCGAGGTGCCCGAGCCCTTGGGCGCGACCATGATGACGTCCACGTCCGGTGGCGGAACCACGCCGGTCTGATCCTTGTAGACGATGGAGAAGCCGTGCGAGAAGTACACGGCCTTGCCCTTCTTGAGGTGCTTCTTGATGTCAGGCCAGATCGCCTTCTGCGCGGCGTCCGACACCAGCATCTGAATGATGGTGCCCTTCTCGGCGGCTTCCTCGATCTCGAACAGGGTCTTACCCGGCACCCAGCCGTCGCGAACCGCGCGGTCCCAATCCTTCTTGAACTTCGACGCCTGGCCGATGATGACGTTGAAGCCATTGTCCTTCATGTTGAGCGACTGGGCCGGACCTTGGACGCCGTAGCCGATCACCGCGATGGTCTCGTTCTTCAAGACCTCGAGGGCCTTCTTGATGGGGAACTCCTCGCGGGTGATGACTTCCTCTTTGACTCCACCGAAATCGATCGTTGCCATGGATTCTCCTGATGTTGCGTCCCTCGCGGCGCAAGATCGCCGCGAAAAGGGAGGAGACAATCTGCCACCCTGCCCCGCCCTGTCAAGCCGTGCCGTGACGCCGCGACTCCGGTATTGACGTCTGGCCACGTGGCTGGTAGTTACTCCGTGCCTCGCAAGGGGCGATGGGGCTGTAGCTCAGCTGGGAGAGCGCCTGAATGGCATTCAGGAGGCCGACAGTTCGATCCTGTTCAGCTCCACAATATTACTAAGGAATTTGCCGCCGCAAGGCGGCGCTTTTCTTTCTGCGGAACGATTGCGGAACGATATTCCTTCGGATCGGACCTCGATCTCTTCCCCTAAGCAACGTCGCGGTCACTCGATTCTGGCGGCCAGTCGCCGCCGATTCCCTGGTCGCCTAGCTCTGAAGCGTCGTGCTGGGCGACGAGTGCCCCAGCGCGGCGGCTACAGCGGTCGGCGACTCCACTCGACTCCACACCCAAAGAACCGTGAAGCCCGCGCATCGATTGATGCAGACACCTCCGGCACACCAGCATCTCGGCAGATTCGCATCACCGACTTCCTTACCCAGTCCCGCCAATGAGTGCACCAGCGCCAGCTCCACCTTGACCCGCCCGCCCTTTTCGTAGAGCGACAGGGGTGAAAAGGCCGTCGCTCAACGCCCGGCCGTGATTTCTGCGAGTTGCGCCACCAGGGGTGGAAGGTCTGCGACGACCACGGACCACACGATGTCTAGATCGACACGGTCGTACCCATGAATCAAACGATTGCGCATCCCAATGATGTAGGACCAGGGAATGCCCGGGTGCGATTGTTGCACCTCGCCTGGAACTCTTCTGGCCGCCTCGCCGAGGATTTCGAGCAGGCGAACGATGGCGAGGCCAAGAACACGGTCGGCTTCCAGATCCGCCCGGCTCTTGCCCGCCAGAAGGCCATTGCCTCCTGCGCATGGTCGCGCATCTGAGCGAGCTCGATGAGGGGATCATGCTGCGACATAGGCAGGCTCGGCTTCGCGAAGGACCCGATCGCGGAAGTGGACGCTGAGAGAGGCGGGCGTATGCAAGTCGACCTTGTGTCCCAGGAGGAGACCAAGCTCGTCCTCCAGACCGAAGAAGGCGAAGCCCGGGACACGGCCCGGTTCGAACTCCACGAGCACGTCGATGTCGCTGTCGTCACGAAAATCGGCACGCAGCACCGATCCGAAAAATGCGAGCTTTCGGATGTGGTTGCGGCGACAAAAGGTGGCGATCTCCTCGCCCTCGGAGTGCAGGTGCGGGCTCATTGAACCAACTCAAATCCTACACCAGCCCAACCCAGTCGGCGAGGCGCAGTTCCGATGGCGGTGGACGACGGTTAGCCTGGCTGTTAGCCCAGCTGCGAACCAAGACATTCTGGACTCGGGCGCATGCAGCTGCAACACCCGCGAAATCGCAGAAGCAATCGGCACCAGCCATGCTTGCCTGATGGGCAAGCCGTGACGACCATGACCCATGCCTGCTGCCACCTTGCGACGCACCTATGACCACCGAATGCGCGACCTCGTCTGTGAGGAGCGCGACCCGGACCTGTTCAACCACATAGGCGTTCCACGCTCGACGGCCGTCAGTTGGATTCGTCGTGGGCCTCGCCCCGTCGTTTCCGCCGAGGTCCTCGCCTTGGATCATGCGGAACTTCAGAACCACAGACCACCTGCCAGGTTCTCATGGAGGCAGCGAAGAACCTTCCGACGAGCAGCGATGCGGCCACGGTCGTCGCCGACTCGGGTGGGAGAATGTCAACCGCGCGGTCGACGATCTCCTCGGCCTCGGACAACTACGCCGCGTGCTCGCCCAGGTCGAGGTCAGCTTCTCGAACTCAACGATTGGCGCGTGGTCTCTGCTCGCTCAAGCGCGGATGGCTCTACCTGCATCAGCTCGACACCTTCGCCGCTTTGGAAAGGCTGCTCGTGTTCTACGTCGACAGCCCAGGTTGGCGGCAGCCATTCGCTTGATCAAGTCACGAACCTCGCGACTTGTGGGAGGGCGGCCTGGTTGACGATGCCGAGAACGCCAGGTCCAGAACCGACGGAAGGCCCAGCGGTGCGCGGGAGGTGCCGCCGATGGGTTTTGGCGAGGCTACGTGGAACGGGGGGCGGCGGGCTGGGCGGCCCCTGCGTGTCCATCATGGTAGGACCAGAGCCCATGAACATCTCCGTGCTCCTGCGGACCACCGGCCTACTTTGTCTGTCGAACACTTTCATGCTCCTCGCCTGGTACGGTCACCTCAAGACCTTGGGCGGCAAGCCCTGGTACGTCGCCGCACTGGTAAGCTGGTCGATCGCCCTGTTCGAATATTGCCTGCAGGTGCCCGCCAACCGCCTCGGCTTCACCGCGCTCAGTTTGGCGCAACTCAAGATTCTCCAAGAGGTGGTGACGCTGACGGTCTTCGTTCCATTCGCAATCTTCTACATGCGCCAGCCGATCAAGCTCGACTACCTGTGGGCCGGCCTCTGCCTGATCGGTGCTGCGTACTTCACGTTCCGGGGATAGCCAGTGGTCGACGAGTACCCAGGTCGAGACTTTCAAGATGGCGGCCGGGCGCGAGGCCGAGCGGCAGAAGAAATGGCGCTTGAAGGCGCTATGATCCGAGCCGTGGATCCTTCTCCAGATCCGCCAGCAAACGATCAACCATGGTGCGTACGTAGCGCGGGTTCATCCATTCCTCCTCGCCCGAAGGTGACCAAGCTACGCCAGACCGCCTTGCCGGGAAGGTCCAGAGCCAAGGGTAAGGATTGCGGTCTAGCCGCGCGCGCGGTCACACCTGGGTTCGTGGCGGCACCAGCCCGCCATCGGCTTCAGCCTCGGCGGGCGTGGCCCTCGGCAAACGATAAAACGGTCGCGCAAAACGGATCGACCAGGGTAACGATCTCCACCGCCGCCTCGTGCATCTTGTGTGGATCCACCGCGACGTAGCCGTGGCCGACCAGGTTGCGCACCTTGACGGCTGCTGCAAGTTGGCCGGCCAACCCGGTCGGCAACACGCCCTTGTCTGCCAGAAACGTGAAGTGATCACGCAGGCTCGGCACGGGGCCCCAACCCTGGTCGGCGATGAGGTGAGAACAAATATCGATGGCCTCCTGGACCAGCAGGTGGGCGCGGAACGAGACGAGATCCCGGACATTCCGGTCGGAAACCATGTCGGCAGACCCTGCGGGAAGGCACGCCTTCAGCCACTGCCCGGTGTCGCGCATGCGCGCGATTTTCTGTCTCACGACTTCGAGCTGGACCATCTCGTTTCCTCCAAAGCCAGACGTAGGCCGGCGGCTTCGCGAACGAGGAAGGGTTCGAGATCGAAATACTCGAGAGGCACACGCGCGCGGAATTCCACCAGCTCGGCGTGGTCTCTAGCGAAGAGGACGACGCCGCTGCGTGCGACCTCCCAGCGCAGCAAGGTCGAGGTCGCATCGAGGTCGATGAGATCGATCTCGCGCTCCGCGACCTGCTCGAGCTGGGTCGCGATGGTGCCTTGCTCGAGAAGAGTAAGGGGACCCGCAAAGGCGCTCGCGACATCGACATCCTTCGCAGAATCCAGCCCCCTTGACACTGACGACCCGAACAGGAACGCAAGACGCACCTCTGGCCGCGCCTGCAACGCCCGGCCTAGCCGTGAAGTCAGTTCCTCGATCGTCACGGCCCGATAGTACCACGGTTGTCCGGTCTCTCTTCCCCGGCAGAGTCAGGCTGCAGCAGCCACGTGGCGCACGTTGGCTTCCGCCAGCTACCCGAAGAGACTGTAGAGGAGCGTGCAGAGCACCAGGCTGGCGATGAGCACGTAGGTCCGATCCCGCATCGCCGCGAATCCCCAGATCGAGAATCCGACCCGCGCCACCGGCGTGGCGATGAGGACGAGGAGCCCGAATTGAATGACTCCGCGGGGATTGAGGGCCCAGGCCGAGCGCAAGATCCCCCCGAGCCCGCGCAGCTCGGGCAGATCGTCGCGGAACACGTGGTAGGCGGCGGGCGAGTGGCCGTGCCGCCACAAATAGAGCGCGGCCCCCACAACGATCAATCCGGCGGACAGGAGGACGCCGAGCCGGAGCAGGTTGCCGATGGTGTTCTCCACGCGCTTGTCGAGGGTCGCGGACGAGGTCTTCATGTCAGGGGATCCCCTGCAAGCCCTTGAGGATCATCTCGATCCCGAGGGCCGCGATGACCATGCTGAAGAGCAGGCGCAGCCACCTGGTCTGACCATGGGTCAGCACGCGCGTCCCCGCCACCGAACCGACCAGCACGCCCAGCACCACGGGCATGGCCAGACCGGGGTCGATGTAGCCACGGTCAAGGTAGACGCCGGCGCTCGCCGCCGCGGTGACGCCAATCATGAAGTTGCTGGTGGTGGTGGAAACCTTGAACGGGATCTTCATGGCCCGATCCATGGCCAGGACCTTCATCGCCCCCGAGCCGATGCCGAGTAGGCCGGAGAGGGCGCCGGCTCCCAGCATGAGAGCGAATCCCGTGGGCACGTGGGTGACGTTGTAGGCGCGAACCCCTTCCGACCCGGGAAAAGTGCCGTTCATGCCGAGACGCGTGGCGAGCGCGTCGGGCGGCACCTCGCGCTCCGCGTGGGAGCGCGGCTTGCGCGACAGGTAGCCAGAGCCGAGCAGAACCACCCCCAGGATGAAGGCCAGCACGTGGGTCGGGATCCGGGTGGCCAGGAGCGCGCCGCCCAGCGCCCCCAGGGTGGTGGCCACCTCGAGGAACATCCCGATGCGGATGTTCGAGAACCCCTCCTTGACGTAGGCAGCCGCCGCCCCCGACGAGGTCGCGATCACCGCGACCAGAGAGGCCCCCATGGCATATCGCATGTCAACTTTGAAGAGCAGGTGGAGCAGCGGGATGAGCACCACGCCACCCCCGAGCCCCGTCAAGGAACCCAAGAGCCCGGCGGTGACCGAACCGCCGAAGACCGCGATCGTGAAAACCCAGATGGTCATGGAGAAGTGAACGTCGTCATCTTCTGGCACCCCGGATAGCCGCCGACAACCTCAAAGCGACAGGAAGCGGCGAAGCCGCACGGATTACCGGCAGTTCCGCTCCGGCCATGTGGTACCCTTGCGCCGTGTTTTATTCCGTAGGCCTCGCTCCGGCGCGCCAAACACTTCAGCAACTAGCGGTCTTGATTTGTGTCCTCGGCCTGGCCTTGGGCTGCCGAGGGCGACGCGACTACTTCACTCAGCTCGCCGATTCGAAACGGTTGGCAGCGGACCTCAGGGTTCAGTTTACCCAAGCAGTAGATGCGTCCAATCGTGCTGTCATGGCGGACACAGACGAGGCATCGATTGCGTCTGCGCGCGAGGCCGAAAAGGCTCTGCAGATCGTCGACGGCGAGGTCGCGGCGCTCAGGCCACTGCTGCAGAGCCTGAGCTTCCCGCGCGAACTCCAGGATCTCGAAGACTTCGGTGAGAACCTCGCCAAGTACCGAGAGATCGACCGTACCATCCTCGCGTTGGCCGTCGAGAATACCAATCTCAAGGCGCAGCGCTTGGCCTTTGGTCCAGCGCAGGAGGCCGCAGACTCGTTCCGCGATGCTCTGGGCACCGTCGCACGCAAAGTTCCGCCCCAAGCCCGCTGTGGCGTCGAGGAGACGATCGCCAAGGCGGTCCTGGCGGTTCGCGAGATTCAGGTGCTGTACGGCCCCCATATCGCCGCATCCAAGGACGCCGCCATGACCAGCATGGAGCAGAAAATGGCCAACCTCGACACGATGGCCAGGAGCGCCGTCGAGTCGCTGACCAAGCTGCTTCCCAGAGATGCGCGTCCAACCCTCACGGTCGCGTTGTCTGCCCTCGAACGGTTCAAGGACATCTCTCGCCAGATCGTGGCGCTGTCTCGGCGGAACAGCAACGTTCGCTCGCTCGAGTTGTCCTTGCAGACAAAGCCGGCGCTCACCACTGCCTGCGATCAGAACCTCCGTGCCCTGCAAGACCTGCTAGGGAAAGAAGGCATCAAGGCCACGCGCTAGCGAGGTCTCGGCGGTCGGTCGACACCGACGATCGGTTCGTCCAGGATGGATGCCTTCAGCACCCCTGCCCGGGGACCACGCGCCCACCCGACTGTGCAGGTGGTGTAGTTCCCATTGTGGCATTCTGCCATCCGTGGCATGGCGCCACGCCGGTGGATCGAAAGGCGGCAGACAGGAGACGAACCGGCGGAGCGAAACCTTGCGCGGGAAGCGGTGACTAGCCGTGGCGCGAGCCTGTCCGCGTCTTTGGTCCGTCTCTTGCTCAAGCATATTGTCGAACCCTGCTAACAAGGAGGGAAGAAGATGCATTGCAAGGAAATTATGACTCATGAGGTGCAATGGATTGCGCCCGACCAATCCGTGGCTCGTGCTGCGCAACTAATGAGATTCCACAACCTGGGATTTCTACCAGTATGCAGCGCCCAGGGAACGCCATTGGGCGTGATTACCGATCGCGATATTGCCCTGCGCGCGATCGGGAAGTATCTCCCGGCCGCGCAGGCCAGAGTGAAAGAAGTAATGACGGCTCAAGTCCATTCCATTGGGCGCGATTGTCCAGTCACTACGGCTGGCGAGTTGATGATCGCGTCGGGAGTCTCCCGGCTGTTGGTGGTCGACGAAGTCGGACATCTCGAAGGCGTCGTCAGCTTGGGCGATCTGATGGTTCACGGACCTGGACATACCGCCTTGAAAACGGCGCGAGGAATCTACGTGCGGGAGATGGGTGGTCGCTCGGACGGCCGTCCGCACCCCGCATCCAATCCGAACCCGAGGTTCTTCCAAGGCGCCCGGGATCTCGCTTTCTCGGACTCGGACTACCCGACGGTGGAGAACCCTGCGCGCCTCGAGGCGGAGGACGTGGTCCGCGGCGGAGACAACGGCTTGAGAGAATTCCCAACCTAGACACTCACGCCGGCGTCGACGCAGCCCATTCAGCAGCCGTAACCGGTGACCACGCATTGACCGGCTCTGCAGCCGACGTAGGCGGGACCGCAATCGCAAGTCGCAAGCGTGTTCTCGCAGCCTTGCTGGAAGGCGGACTCGATCGCCGGCCCATCGGTCGCCTGGTAGGCGGCGAGATTGACGGCCTTGCCGCAGCCCGAGAGGCTTCGCACGCAGCTGCAACTGCCAGTGCCGCCAACCGCGGCACAGTCGGAATCGACGGTACAAGCCGTGAGCGAAGGCTGCGATACCAGCGCATTCCACTTCGAAACCACGTCGGTGCAGCTGGTGCCGCACTGGATCGATACTTGCGGGGTTCGCCAGGAGTACTCGTTGCCGAGCGAGGGCTGGCATTCGCAACAGGTTCCTCCGGCGCAGATGGGTTCACACTCGGCCGGAGGAGGATAGACGGAGCAATCAACCTTGGGACAGGCCCGTTCGCAGATCGCGGGCACGTCGCCCTGACAAAGCTGGCAGTCGGCCAGGGTGGCGCCTCGTGAACAGGCGATCGCGTCCGGTCCGGCATCCGCGATCATTCCGCCGGTGCCGACGCCAATGCTGCCAGCGGTTCCTAGATCCACGCCGCCTGTGCCGTTGCCGATCCCACCGCCGATGCCCTGGGCCGCGCCGCCCGTTCCGTTGCCGAGGCTGCCGCCTGTGCTCTCGGCCGCGCCGCCCGTTCCGCGATCCGGGCTACCGCCAGTGCCTCCGAGCGCGCCGCCCGTGCGACCGCCTGTGCTGCTGCCGGTACCTTGGGGCACACCGCCTGTGTCGCCACCGCTGCTACCGTTCGCCGCGGTCACACTGCTGCCAGCGGTGCTGCCTGCACCTCTGCCATTGGTCCCGGAAAGGCCACCTCCTTTGCCGCTGCAGCTCACTGCGAAGAGCGAGCACATCGCGACCGCGAGTCGCGAGGCAGTCACGGACCACATGTTCTTCTGTCCGAGGCATCTCACGGACCTATCGTATTCCGTGGGGGGCGGGGCACCACACCAGAAACCCGCGCCTGGCCAACCCAACGTGACATGCATCACGCGCGACCCGGCGCGGTGCTACGCTCTTCCCACGGACATGTCGTCGATCCTGGGTATAGAGGACAGTTTGAGTGCGTAGAGGTGGATGTGGTTTACGTGATCTGCGTTATCAGACATCTTGTGGACGCGATTCGGTGAAGGCCGCCAGGGCGCTCGAAAAGCACTGGCCGCCATGGCCCAGTGCTGTACATTGTAGGAGTAGATGACATGACTGTAGTACGGCGAGCCATCCACCAGCGCTTTCTGCCCACGCAGGGAAAGGCGCGCGCCTTCGTCTGGAAGTACTCGCCGGTCAACTGGGGACGGCGTCCGCGGCATTTCCACGTCGAGCCCGAGATCAACCTCATCGCGTCCGGGCACGCGACCTTCGGCATCGGCGAGACCGTCGTCCGGGTTTCGCAGGGCGATCTGCTCGGCTTCTCCCCTGCCCAGGACCACGTTCTGCTCGAGGCATCGCCGGACCTGTACCTGTTCGCCATCGGCCTGGAGCCGGGCCTCTCTTCGGACGTCTTGCGCACCGACGAGGGCATGCTGCCGCTGCACCTACGGCTTGGCCTTGAGGATTTCCGCGCGCTGGTCAACCGTGCCTCGGCCATCGTGGATCGGGACGGCGTCGACCAGCCGTGCGCAGAGCTGTGGGATTACGCGCACTGGCTGACGAGGCGCTGCACGGCCCAACCGGTGGCCATGCACGTGCTCACACGCCGGGCGCTGTCCGCAGTCAGTCAAATGCCGGGCCTCGGCTTGCGATCCCTCTCGCGACGCCTGCGAACCGCCGATTCCGAAATCAGCCGCTACTTCCACCGAGACGTGGGTATGACCTTCGCCCATTACCGCACCCGCGTGCGTCTGTTGCACTTGATCCGCCTGATGGACGGCGGCGGCCTGACCCTGAGTTCGGCCGCCCAGGCATCGGGCTTCGGCTCCTACTCTCAGTGTCATCGTATCTTCCAGGCCGAGCTCGGCTGCTCTCCGCGTAGCTTCTTCCAAGCGGGGTTGCGCGAACAAATGCAGCAGGCCTACGATCCTTGACCGGGCCAAGGCTTCGCCGCCTCACCAAAGCCGCCTACGCGTTGGGCGGGACGATCGACATCTTCGGCCACTGGTTCTACTTCGGGCTGATGCAGCCGGTGTTCGTCGGCTTCCTGCATCTCTCTCCGTCGCTGCTTGGCATCGCGCAAGCCTCGGCCCGTTTGACCGACGCCTTCACCGACTCCTACTTCGGTTGGCGGTCGGACAACACCCGGACGCGCTGGGGGCGACGACGACCGTACATCCTCGTGGGCTCGCTCCTCGCCGGCGCTGCCCTGCCGTGCCTTTTTGCCGCCTCGCACACCTGGAGCGCGTCGACGCTGTTCTGGTTCGTCCTGCTTACGGCGTGCGGCTATGCCCCTATCCTCAGCTGCTACAACATGCCGTACCAGAGCTTGGGGGCCGAGCTGACCGCCGATACCGACGAGCGTACGGCCGTCATGTCCTGGCGAGGCATCGTGCAGACGCTGGCCGGCGTGGCGAATGCCTGGGCCTGGTGGTTCACCGCCCGCCCCTGGTTCGCGGACGCCGATGGCGTCCCCAACCTCGCCCGCGGCGCCATGTGGGCCGGTGCCATCGCTGGCGCCGTGATCATGCTCGCCGGGATCGGCAACGTCCTCTTCGTGCACGAGCGTTACTACCCGCTGGCCCGCTTACAGGAGCGCGTCGGTTTCCGGGCCACCACGCGACAGACATTTCGCTGCCCACCGTTTCGCATCCTCTTGCTGACGCTCGTCCTCTTCGCGGTACCGACCTCGATGGTCGGCGTCTTCAGCTGGTACGTTCTCTACTACCACGTACTAGCCGGCAGCCCCGGCGTCGCCGCTTTCTACGGCGGGCTCGCGGGCACCGCCTACAGCATCCTGGGGGCCGCCTGCATCCCCGGCGCGGCATGGCTGGCCGCCAAGGTGGGAAAACGCCAGACCCTCCAGGGTGCGCTCTACGGCGGGAGCGTCGCTCTGGCCGCGAGCTTTGTGCTCTACACCCCAGCGGCTCCCATTCTCTCCGTGGTTTGCCACGGCCTCTTCGGCATCGTCGCCTCGGGCTTCTTTTGGGTATTGCTACCTTCGATGCTGGCCGATATCGTCGATTTCGACGAGCTGGAGGGTGGGACACGTCGCGAAGGCGCCTTCGCCTCGACCCTTTCCTACGTGCTGAAGCTCGGCACCACCTTCACGCTGCTCGCCGCCGGCCCGCTCGTCGAGCTGACCGGCTTCGATCCGCGCAGGGCCTTGCAGGACGCGACGACCATCACGGAGCTGCGCATTCTTTTCGCGGTCGTGCCGGCCGTGGCCTCGCTTCTCGCCGCCATCGCCCTGGGACGCTATCCTCTGACCCGCGACACCATGAACGCCATACGTGCCCGCTTGGAAGCGCGGCGCGGGAGACTTTAGCGACGATCTTCGCATTTCTTGGGATTCCTCTCCGCGCCTTCTTGGAAAACCCGGGGCGGACGTTCATGGTTGGCGCATGAATTCAAGGTCGGCTCTGCTCGCGCTTGTTGTTGCGACCGTTCTCGTTCCTGCCTCGGCCATGGGCATGGCCAGCGCCGAGCTGTACAGTACGAAGGCCTATTTCTACGGGCGTTTCGATGCACGCATTCAGTTCGCCCCGGGTGACGGCGTGGTCAGCTCGTTCTTTCTTTGGAAAGAGGGCTCCGACGCGGCCAACGGCTATTGGAACGAGCTGGACTACGAGAAGGTCGGCGCCGATTGCCACATGCAGATCAATAGCATCTACGGGAACCCGAAGAGCCAGCACCAGCAGACACCTTCCCTGGCCAGCATTTGCACGGGATACCACGACTATCGGTTCGAATGGACGCCGACCTACATCGCGTGGGTGGTCGACGGCAAAGAGATCCGCCGGGATACCGGCGCCAACGCCACCGCCTACGCCCAGAATGCGACCGCCGGCATGTCCTTCCACTTCAACATCTGGCCCGGCAACTCCAGCTTCGGCGGAAACATCAACAACACGACACTGCCGGTGCACCAGTACATAAGCTGGGTGGAATACTCGTCGTACGACAACGGCAATTTCAACGTGCAGTGGCACGAGGATTTCCAGTCGTCGGGCATTCCGTCCGGTTGGGCGGTCGGCAACTGGGCCTCGCCCTTCAACCTGTCGACCCACAGCCCGCAAAACGTCGCCTTCGTGAACGGCATCGCCGTGTTGTCGCTGACCGCAGACAATGCGACGGGCAATCCCGGCACACCACCTGTCGACAATGCTGCCGGCGGCAGTGGTGGCGCGGGCGGTGGTCCGGGCACGGGCGGGGTCACCTCCACCGGCGGCGCCGGGGGTACTACCGGCGGATCCGGCGGCACGACGAGCACAGGGGGGACAACGAGCACCGGCGGGACAACGAGCACCGGCAGGACAACGAGCACCGGCGGGACAACGAGCACCGGCGGTACGACGAATGCCGGCAGCACCACCGCTTCCGGTGGGACGCCGAGCACCGGTGGCGCTTCCGGCGGCACGACGAACACCGGTGGCACCACCGCTTCCGGCGGCACGGCAGGATCGGGCGACACGAGCGCATCCGGTGGATCGACCGGCTTGGGTGGTACTTTGCGCACGGGTGGCATGACCGGCTCCGGTGACACAACCGCTTCCGGTGGATCGATTGGATCGGGCGGCATGGCGGCAACCGGCGGTACCACCGCGAGTGGCGGCGAGACCAGCGAAGGCACAGCAGGGACGACCAATGCCCAAGGTGGCTGCAGTTGCAGCACCACCCCCACTGCAAGCCCGTTCGGCACCGCCCTCGTTGCTTTGTTCCTGGTGTTCTTGCGTCTACGCCGCAAAGAGATCTGAATGTCGCCATATCGCCGCTCAGCTCGCCACTCCATGCGTCACGGGCCGCGGTCACTCGCAGGACGGAATTCGGGCGCTCCTGCCACTGTAGATAATGATATCTCTTGTCCTGAAGGGTTGGATGCTCGCCCCGTAAGTGCGAGGTCACCCCATGACAGATGCCGACCGTTGAAGCTGCAAAGAGAAAATAACGCATGACATTGAGCCGTTTCTTGCGTACAACGGTCGCGGCACTCGCGATTGCGGGCGCTGCTTGTTCGCCGAACACACCTGGAATGACCGGAGGATCGGGAGTCGGAGGCAAGTTCGACACAGGCGGTCGCGGCGGAAATAGTGGAACCGGGGGCGCTGGGGGAAGCAGCGGTCGTGACGGCGGGGTGGGCGGAAACAGTTCCGGTGGCACCGGTGGGATGGGCGGAGGCAACGGCGGCGCTACCGGCACCGGTGGGATGGGCGGAAGCAGCGGCGGCGCTACCGGCGCCGGCGGGATGGGCGGAAGCGGTCCCGTTGACGCGATTGGCAGCGGAGGTCGCACGGGCGGCACGCGTGTGGTTGTTTCTGGCGGTGCGTTAGGCTCCGGCGGCGCGCTGGGCACGGGGGGGCTTCTGGGCAGCGGTGGGGTGGGAGGGACCGGCGGAAGCTCGGGCACGGGGCAACTCACGCCGCAAGAGGCGGCCAAGCTCATGTCCCCAGGTTGGAATCTGGGCAACTCCTTCGATTCCACGCCCAACGAGACGAGCTGGGGCAATCCCACGCCCAGTCAAACCCTGATCAACTCCGTGCATTCAGCGGGGTTCAAGCTCATGCGGCTCCCGGTCGGCTGGACCAACCATATCGGCGCCGGGCCGTCCTACACCATCGACTCGGGCTGGATGGGCAAGGTCAAGCAAACCGCACAGTGGGCCATCGATGCCGGTATGTACGTCTTCATCAACATCCACCACGATTCGGATGGGAACGGGGGATGGGTGACCTTCCCGACGACAACCTCAGCCGCACAGAGCGTTGCGGCCGAAGTCACGGCGGTGTGGACCCAGATCGCTACGGCCTTCCAAGCTTTCAACAACCGTCTGATGTTCGAGTGCTTCAACGAGCCCAACTACACCGGCAGCAACAACGCCCAATCGCAAGCCGATCTCAATCTGTACCTCGAGGCGTGCTTCAGTGCGATCCGAGGCACCGGCGGAGCCAACGCTACCCGCATCGTCATGATCCAACCGATCGGCGCCAGCCCCATCCAGGCGGGCATCCAGGCGATGCAGAAGGTGAGCTTCATCAAGGATCCCAATCTGGTGATCTCGCTCCACACCTATTACCCGACGAATTTCGGTCTGAGCACAACGCCCTACCCCTGGGGAAGCTCGTCGGACTACACCAACATGCAGAATTCCATCGCCCAGCAGATCCGCGTCTGGTTGCCCACGCAGGTCATCTTCATCGGCGAATGGGGCTCGATGGCAGCTCAAGCGACGGCCAACCGGGCGGCGCACGCCTTGGCATATTCTCAAGACACCACAACGGCTGGCCTCGTTCCCATTTGGTGGGACAACGGGGGCTCGGGCAGCGAGTCGTTTTCACTCTTCGACCGAAACTCTGGCGCCGTGGCTCAATCGACGATCGTCAGTGGAATCATGACGGGCGTCAAGAACGGTCTGGCCGCGCCCAATACCTGGGCAACGCTCGCCAACCCCTGACGCGTCGGTCTCCCCGGCAAAGAGCAACGGCCGGCCCGCAATTACGAGATGCTTGCTAGCGGCCAGCGACACCTGGCACGTCCTCGTTGGGTCGAGGCGCTCCGCCACCGTCCACGCAAGGACCTTCCGGCCCCGCTTCAGGCAAGATCAAGATCCTCTCCGCCGGCAAGATGGGCATCGGCACGCGCGCGGTCGGCGACCTCATCGCGAAGCTGGTCAGCTGGCACGTCCTCACGCCGGTCGCGAACCAGGCCGGCATTGCGGCCCGTAATCAGGCGCGCTCCGCGCCGGTAGGTCAGATAGGACCAGGCCCAATTGATGATCACGAAGGTGCGGTTGCGGAAATCGACAAGGTAGTAGATGTGGACCAGCAGCCACGTGAGCCAAGCGACGAAGCCGCTCAATCGGACTTTGCCGATCTCGGCCACCGCGCGGCTGCGGCCGATGGTCGCCATCGAGCCCTTGTCGCGATAGACGAAGGCTTCGCCGGGACGGGCGTCGATGCGACGCCCGATCTGCCGGGCCACGAATCGTCCCTGTTGCATGGCCACCGGACTGACCCCCGGAAGCGGGGTTGTGCCGCCCGATGGAAAGAACGCGGCGGCATCGCCGATGCAGAAGATTTCAGGATGCCCTGGCAGCGAGCAGTCGCCCTCCACCAGGACGCGGCCGATGCGGTCCACGGGCGCTTGCAAGTCCTTGGGCAGCGGGGCAGCGGCAACGCCGGCGGCCCACAGCACTGTGCCGGCCCAGATGCGCTCGCCACCGAGCAAGACGCCAACGTCGTCGATCTGGGTGACCTGGGCCCGGGTGCGCACCTCGACGCCCATCCCGGCCAGGCTGCGCATGGCGCGGTCGGAAAGCTGGGGCGCGAAGTTGTTCAAGATGCGCGGTCCACCTTCGAGCAGCACGACCCGGGCGTCTTCGGGATGGATGGCGCGGAAATCACGGGCCAGCACATAGCTTGCCAGCTCGGCAATGGCGCCAGCCAACTCGACGCCCGTGGGGCCGCCGCCGATCACGACGAAGGTCAGGTGGCGGCGGCGTGCCTCGGGATCGGGCTCGCGCTCGGCGGCTTCGAAGGCCAGGAGCACGCGCCGCCGGATCTCCACGGCGTCCTCGATGTCCTTGAGCCCGGGCGCGACGCCGCGCCACTCATCGTGACCGAAGTAGCTGGTCAGCGCACCCGTGGCCACCACCAGGAAATCGTAGGCCAGGGGCGGCGCCTCGCGCAGCACCACTTGCTGGGACGTCATGTCGATGCGCATCGCCTCGGCCAGCAAGACGCGCGCGTTCTTCTGCCCACGCAGCACGCTGCGGATGGGCACCGCGATCTCGGCCGGCGACAGCCCGGCCATGGCGACCTGGTAGAGCAAGGGCTGGAACAGGTGGTGGTTGCGGCGATCGACCAGCGTCACCTGGACAGGCTCCCGTGCCAGCGCGCGCGTCACCGCCAGGCCGCCGAAGCCGCCCCCGATGACCACGACTTGCTTGCGAAGCTTGCCCACCACGACGGGAAAGCTTAGCCGTCGGCGGACGCGATGCCATGTTGTTCTGGAAGAGGCTGGCGTTGCCCTTGCGATCGACCCATGGGGGGTGCCAATCCGGCGTCAATCTACGTCCCGCGCGATATCTGACCTAGTTGTGACCCAACCGTGGTCCCTTCTTGACGGGGACCGAGCCATACGGATCGCGTGGGCATTCAGTACGCGCCGCCCGCCGCTTTCCGGGCTGATCTCGATGCGAAGGTCGCCGCATTCTTCCAGGGTCGCGGCCTTTCTCGCAAAGGTTCGTATGCACTTTGGGGAAAGACCGCGGTGTTTGCCATCTGGTTGGTCGGGTCGTATCTGCTGTTGCTGTTCATCGCCAAACAGCCATGGCAATTTGCACTGCTTGCCGCCTCGCTGGCCTGCGCCATGGCTGGCATCGGCTTCAACGTGCAACACGACGGCGGCCATGGCTCCTATGCCGTCTCGTCCTCTGTCAATCGAGGCATGGCCTTCTCGCTCGACTTGCTGGGCGGCAGCTCGTACTTCTGGCGCTACAAGCACGGCGTTGCTCACCACGGGTGCCCCAATATCGCCGGCTTCGATGACGACGTCTACCTCGGTCCCCTTGGCCGCCTCACCCCGTATGACCGACGCTTCTGGTTTCACCGATTCCAGCATCTGTACATGTGGCTTCTCTACGGGCTCATGGCCATCAAGTGGCAACTGGTGGACGACTTTCGCAGCATCATCAAGCCTGGGGTCGCCTCCACCCGGGTGCCCCGGCCGGCTCGGAACGAGCAACTTCTCTTCTGGTCCGGCAAGGTCCTCTTTTTCGGTTTGGCGCTGGTGCTGCCCCTGTTCTTTCATCCGTTGTGGGGCGTGCTTGCCGTCTTCCTGCTTACCGACGTGATCCTGGGACTGTTGCTTGCCGTGGTTTTTCAGCTGGCCCATTGCCTGGGCGAGGCTACCTTCGCCAAGCCGCCGCTTCCCGCACAAGTCATGGAACGCGACTGGGCAACCCATCAAGTCGAGGCCACCGTGGATTTCGCGCGCGAGAGCCGAGCGCTGACCTGGTTCGTCGGTGGGTTGAACTTCCAAATCGAACACCACCTGTTCCCACGCGTCTGCCACACGCACTATCCGGCCTTGTCGAAGATCGTCGAGCGCGTCTGCCTGGCCCACGGCGTGCGATATGCCGCGCACGCGACCGCCACCGCCGCCCTGGGCTCGCATTACCGCTGGCTGCGCGAGCTGGGCCGCGCGCCGAACCGCGCCTAGCGACGCTTGAGCCGCGCCTCCATGAAAGCGAAGATCATCCCCATGACCTGGCTCTCGCTGGTTCCACGCATTTCCGCCATCGTCGCGACCACCCCCTCGTTGCACAGCAGGGCCAGGCCGTGCACCTCGGCCCAGGCAAGGATTCCGAGGGCGCCGACGTTTCCCTTTTTGGGCAACGCACCTTCCCGCTGACACGCGCGAACCATCTCTTCGACGACGCCGAAGGAATCGTAGTCCTGCTGGTGGAACTTTTCGGGCTCTTGCGAGCCCATGGCCGCCTGCATGGCCTCGCGTGAGAACATCACCCGAAGGTGTTCCGGATTCTCTCTGGCGAATTCGAGGTAGGCGCGGCCCAGCGCGAGGTACTTGTCGACCGCGGTCCCCTTGCAGCTCGAAGCCGCGGCCAGCAACGCGGACCGCAGCCGTTTGTGCCCCTCCAGCATCAAGCTCACCAGCAGTTGCTCCTTGCTGGCAAAGTGGCGATAGGGCGCCGCGTGGCTGACTCCAGCCAGCATGGCCAGCTTGCGCAGCGAGAAGCCGCGCAAGCCTTCTTCCTGGATGAGCTTAAGCGCCCCGTCGAGAAGCGCCTGCTTCAGGTCGGGGTGGTGATACCGCTTCTTCTTGGCCATGGCGACATTCTCGACTTTAATGTTGACACCGTCAACATCTTGGAGTTCCCTGATGTTGACAGCGTAAACATTGTGCAAAAGAAGGAGGCCCCATGCACTGTCTGGTTCTGAACGGAAATCCCAAGCCCTCGGCGTTCGACGACTACCTTACGCGATTCGCCCAGGCGCTCACCACGAACGGCCACACCGCCCTGCGCTTCGACCTGCGCGACGCCAACATTCGCTACTGCGTCGGGTGCTGGACCTGCTGGTGGAAGACACCCGGCCTGTGCGCCATGAAGGACGACATGCGCGCCATCTATCCCGAGATGGTGAAGGCCGACCTCATCGTATGGGCCAGTCCGCTGGTGCTCGGAGCCATCAGCGCCCTGACCAAGAAGGCGCAGGATTGGTTCATCCCGCTCGCCCATCCCTACATCGAGCTGGTGGACGGCGAGTGCCACCACCGACACCGCTACGCGCACAACGCCGACCTCGGCGTCATCGTCGAACCGGCCGCCGACGACACGGCCGAGGATGTGGCCATCGCGCGTGCCTTCTTCGAGCGCTTCTCCCGCAACACCCGCACGCGCCTGCGCCTGTTCGCGACCAGCACCACCACCGTCGAGGAGGCAGCCCATGAAGCGCTTGCTGCTTAACGGTTCGCCAAGAGGCAAGGACGGCAACTCGCGCAAGATCCTGGCGTGGATCGGGCAAGGGCTGGAGCAGGCCGGCGTGGCGGCTTCCCCCACCGTCGACCTTGCCCCGGATCCGACCCGGCCCGAAGTCCTTTCGGCGTTTCTCGATGCGGACGAGGTGGTGTTCACTTTCCCGCTCTACACGGACGCGATGCCCGGGATCGTGAAGGGCTTCTTCGAGGCGCTCGTCGCCGTCGACCCGGCGCGGATGCGCGGCAAGCGCGTTGCCTTCATCATCCAGTCGGGTTTTCCCGAGGCCATTCACACCGAGGTGCTGGGGCGGTACCTGGCGCGGCTCTCCACCCGTCTCGGCTTCCAGCACCTGGGCACGCTTCGCCGAGGCGGCGTCGAAGGTATTCGCATGATGCCACCCAGGCAAGTCGCCAAGATTCAAGCCCGCTTCGTTGCCGCCGGCAAGGAGCTTGGGGAAAAGAAAGCATTCTCTCCCAGCTTGATTGCCAGCATGGCCGGCACGCGAACCTTCGGAATCGTCGGCCGCGCGGTCGTGCGTCTGCTCGTCTTCTCCGGTCTGGCCAACATCTACTGGAACGCGCAGCTCAAGAAGCACGGTGCCTTCAACAAGCGCTTCGACGCGCCCTATGCACCCCAAGGCCCCGCCGGCCAACGCGCCTGACTCCGCGCGAGGGCGTTCCCGCCAAGAGGAGGCGCGATCTGACACCCGGGCAGGCCATTTTGGCGATTGACATCGACAGCGAGGGTGGCAGCACCGACCTCTTCGCCCGAGCTTCCAAGTACTTGGCGCATCTTGTGGCCGCGGTACGCACGATCATCGAGGCACGTTTTGCCCCGTTCGTAAAGATACCTGATGCTCAACGGCGAATACTCTTCAGATTGACATCACGGAAACCCTCATGATAGATGGCCTCTCGCCTTGCGTCGCACGGCCGAGTAGTTCTCCTGGACCAAAGACTTAGCTGGAGTAAGGACGATGAAAACAGACCTTCTGTGGTTCGTGGTTGTAGCTCAGACCTTGGCAGTGGGGTGCGGCTCGACGCCTCCGCCGGACGAAGGAGGCGGCTCGCATCGGGGGCTGCGCGCAAGTATCAAGGACTCGGTCATCACCGTCACCGGCACCCAGACGCAAACCTCGACCTACACGCAATCATCGACCTACACCGAATCGTCGACCTCCACGCATACACAGACGGCAACGGGCAACGTCACCACCAAGACGGCGACTGCGAACTACCTCAATGTTACGGGCACGGGCGTGGGCACCGTGACCCTCAGGAACGACTACGTTGGAGCCAAGCCATATGTCTGGACCGCCACCCTGACCCGTGCTGATACGGCGGTTACGACCTTCATCGGAAGCGGCACCGCGACCGGCACATACGCAGACAGCGGTGCGACGTATACGGGCTCGGGCACGACGACCTTAACGATGCAGTTCTCGAGCTTTGCGACGGCCACGACCACGAAGACCGTAGCGGCGTACTATGCGGGGGCCTTGAGCAAGACCATGCTCGCCACGGGTACTGGGGTCGGTTGGAGCGGAAGAATAACCTGGACCTATACGAAGACCGCGACCGGCGCCCACACCGATACGATCACCCAGACGCAGACGCAAACCCTGACGCAGACGACGACCCCGACGGCGACGACCACTGTCACCGTGACGACCACCGCGACCAGCACCTCAACCAGTGACGGCGGTGGGGGCGGGGGCGCCTGTTTGCAGGACTGGCGCAACACCATGTGCGGCCAGTGGTGCACGCGAGAAACGCAGTGGGACCGAACACACTGCACGGTGTTCCTTGACTGCTACCTCGAGAATGGGACCGGTCCGACCGACGATCCCAATGGCACGTGCGGGGTCAATAGATTCCCATATGGCGTGGCACCCAAGACCATCGCGGACCAAGTCTATCAGTGTCTGGCCTGTCCAGGCAGCACGCCATCCGCCTCGTGCACCGGCCTGCCCGACACGACTCCGTGTACCTACGCAAACCCTTGCACTCAGAACAACCGGTGCCAAGGCGGCGTCTGCGTGCCAGGGCCTGCGGTTGCGTGTCCTGCGCCCGACGGTTGTCACGGCCCCGGCACATGCAACCCGTCGACCGGTGCTTGCGGTAACTACACCGTCCTCTCCGACGACACGCCCTGCGATGACGCCAGTGCCTGCACCGACGACGACCGGTGCCAAGACGGGATCTGCGTCGGCCAGAACCCCATCACCTGCACCGCCTCCGATCAATGCCACGCGGCTGGGATCTGCAACGCGCAAACCGGTTTGTGCCCGAACGATCCGGTGCCGGACGGAACCGACTGCTACTACTCGACCGGATGCCCCGAAGGCCAGCTCTGTCAGAAGGGCAGTTGCGTGGGCGGAAGCTGCGCGACCTGCGCCGGTGTCAACCTGGTGGCACTCAAGACCTACAGCCCCGTCGCGAGTACGGACGGCGAGCAAGAGTTCTCGGCGCCCGCGCTGTTCACCGTGCCCAAGCTCATGAACGTCATCGACGGTCTGTCAGGCAGCGGCACCACGATTCTCTCGATCCAGCAAGCCGGCGCCTGCCCGACCTGCTTCACGGCTTGTACGTACCGGGGGGGATCCTCGCAGGAACATCCCAGCACCCCGCTGGAACGCGCATACGCCGGCTTCTACGTCTTCGAGTCGTGTGAAGGCGGGCTCGTCGCGGGCCAGAAGCTGCTTGCCACGAAGCTGCGTCTGCACACCGAACAGGGGGACTCCCAGGCCGGGCCTACCAGGGTTCAGCTTAGCGTCGGGTGCGCTGAAGACCAGAGCGCCGTCGTCACGCCCATCGCCCAGGAGTCCGTCGTGACCATGTCCCCGGCACAACCATCGAGTTCCCAGCCGCCTCCACAACCACCGCCCGGCGGCAGTAGCGCCAGCCAGATGCCGAGGACCAACCCCGAGGTCAACGGAGTCTTCACTCCCATCGCCGATCCCAGCATCGTTTTCGTCGCTCGCTAGGCAGGAGGAATGTCATGCGCACACTCAAGATAATCTCGATCGCCTCTGCCATTTCGCTGCTCTTCTTAGCCGGAACGTCTCACGCCCAGCCGGCCGGAATAGTGCCCTTTTCTGGGGTCGACACCGTGAGCCAGTATTTCCTCATGGTGCCGGCGAACACCGCCGCGACATACACGTTCTGGAAGGCCGGTACGACCGATCCCGATCCCGACCTGATTGTCGACGCATTCGGGTATCCGAATGAAGACCTATTGCAAGAGGCGAGATACGTTGCCGATACCCCAACGCAAGTGATCTTCCCCGCGCAGGCGGCGGATAGGCCCATTGTCCTAGTGGTAAGGGGTGTACCAGGCACGAGTGGTATTTTCGATGGCCTGACGGAGCTTCACCCCACCGTGGGAGGGGACACCTCCGTCGCTCTGCAATCCGGCTCATACTCCCCTGCACCCAGTGGCGTATCCAGCATAACAGCCGTTGCAACGGGACTGCCAACCACGACCCACATATCGACCCTCGAGGAGCAGGGTGGCACCGATGACACCATCCTGATGGTGCTGGGCGCCGGCGACGTGCCCATAGCCTACGACGACGACAACGGCGTGGCCCTGATGTCCTGGCTCCATCTGTTCGAAGATTGTCCCGCGAACAACTGTTCTATCCTCGTTGCCCGCGCAGCGGTTCGCTCCGGCAAGTTAGTCGACGGTGTTGCGGGGCCCGACCCGACCAACGCCGGCACAACTCTGGTGTGGGACGCTGAAGGCGGCCACACCGGACCAGACCGCGATGGCGATGGGATGGGCGACGCCATGGAAGTGCTGGTGGGAACCTGCGATCCAAACGACCCCGGCAGGGACACGGACGGAGACGGCAAACCTGACTGTGACGATGATGACGTGGACGGCGACGGACTCCCCGACCTTTTGGAGGTGGTAGGTGGGGCTGACGACCCAGCACACGAGACCACGAGAAAGAACCTGCTCAAATTCCACTACTATGGCGCGAATCCGCTGCAGCGAGACCTCTTCGTGGAGGCAGACTGGGAGCAGGGGTACCAGATGACCCCGCAGGCGGCCGACGCAATTCATCGGGTGATGGGGAAGGGTACCAAGCTCCACATCAACGTTCACATCGACACGGGCAACACGTCATCCACGGATCCTACGGTTTCTGGAAGCTGGGGTGGAGCGGAACTGCTGACGGTCCCAGGGGGCTACTGTGATGGCTTCTCCCCCTCACGAGCTAACACTTTCTATCACATTCGCTTGTTTAACGGGGGTGCTGGCCAGAATACGGGCGCGTGCAGTGGAATTACCGAAGGTGGCAATGCCCTGACCTTTGCCCACGAAACCGGTCACTTCTTCGGAATCCCAGACAGTGGACAAGAGGAGTCAGGCAAGGCGAACTGCAAACCCCAGTATCTGAGCCAGATGAACTATGGATATCAAGGTGCCATGGAGCTAGGCGGCTATCCCTCGGCCGTGCTCGGGCCTTACTCCCCAGGCACCTACAAGAATCTCGTTCTCAACCCGACGCGATTGGACGAATACGCCGGCATAGGGGTGGCCAACGTCGGGAGCCAACTGGCCGACTATCTTCAGTCCTCCTCCTACTTCGACCGCGAGGTCAAGCCGAACGGCTCGGTTGACTGGAACATGGACGGGGACATCGCTCCACAGGGCACAACGGTCCAAGCGGTTCTGAACTACGAAGGCGCCAAGGACTGCAATCTTGCCCCCTACAACGTTCGCGCCAACAAGTGGTTCGTGCGGGCCCTGCATGGGGCGGTTGCTGTCATGGATCAGGGGCTGGTGGTGGTTGGCCCCATGCGAGACCAGGAAGCCTGCGTAACCAATCCTCCAGGCCCTCAGAACCCACTAGTGCCCAATGGCCAAATGTATGTGGGAGTCGTTGACCTGAGTCAATGCGCGAACCCGGGGCACGAGAAGTGTGCGACCTTCAACACCAAAGAGGCTCAAATTGGCATGGTGCCTGCTCCCGACGGGGCTCGCAGTCCGACAGCGGCGGGCGACGTCGTCGTTTATGCGGACGGCACCGGGCAGCTCTACCTGTTGAAGACCAAGTGGACGACGGCGGGCGGGTTGCCGGAAATCGACCCGAATGCCTTCCAAGGTCTTTGGCCCCTATTCGGCGCCTCGGTCAGTGCATCACCAATAGCGATAAAGGACGACCTGAGTAACAGAGTGCTGATATTCGCGCCAGGCCTATCGCCCGACGGCAATTACTACCTCAAGCGATGGGAGTACGATCTGACATCCGGTAGCGTTGTCGTCTTTGGGGCCGATGAGTACTGGTCCACCGGCGACAAGATCGCGGTGACTGGAGTGGATATCGGCATCGGCGTGACGAAGGGACGCCTGTCCACCGATCCCCCTGGCCAGACCAGCATCTTCGCGGTCATCCCCTCCCTTTTGTCGGATCCTACCTCCGGAGCTCTTCCAATCATGGAAATCGCGCGGCTGGAGCGTACCGGCCCTAACCCGATAGCTGGACAACAGATCTACACCTCGACTTGGTCGAAGCTCGATCCTGGTATCTGGGCGGACTTACCCGGTTTCGACAGAATTCTTGCTACTCCGACTCCACCTTCGCCTCCGCCGCCAGCCCCGCCTGTCCCCCAGGTGAGGGTAAGTGTTCCAGGGAGTGTGAGTCTGGCCTTCCTTCCGGAAGGCACTGAAGGGCGCTTCTATCTGGCGTTCAAGGGCAACGGGGTTGTGGGGACGGCTCAGTTCATTACGTTCACGCGTGGCAACGCGCCGTGGAACGGCACCGGCTCTCGTCCCACCCATGCACTCGCTTTTGTCACGCCCACCTACTTTGGCAACGTCTACAATAATCCGATAGGTGGAACCTCCTTGGTCACCTTCGACGGCAAGATCAGGGGGGCGGCGGAGATCAATGAAGCCGATGGGGAACTCCCAGGCGAGGGGCTTCTTTGCAAGGAAAACCTCCCCTGGACCACCTTCTATCCGAATGCAGACGGCATCTACAACCTCGACCAGACCGATTTCGACGACGAAGACTTCATTGCAAACCACATGGCTTGGGCTCTGACGCAATATTCCCCTTAGGATGACCTGCTGCTTCGCTTGGCCTATGGAGTAGCGAGCGGGCCTATTGAGTCTGTTCGCTCATTGGTATGTCCTCGATTGCCCACGCAAGCTCAACGAAGGTGACACGACTCGCGTTCGGGTTGCTCGCTACGCTGCTTTGCCCCGCATGTCTCTCCTCGTGCGGGAGGGGATGCGGGACAGGCGGCCTTGCAGGCTCCCGCTTGACCAGATGCATCCCGGATTGGCCGTCTGCCCCATCGCTTCAGCCCGCCAAGAAGGCGTCCCTGGCCGTGGACTGCCCGAAGCTTCTTTGGGTTGGGAAGACGGGCGGAGTCACTGCTTGCTTTCGGGTCGACTGCGATGGCCCAGTCATGGCTGGACAGCGGTTGGCCGTTCGGGCTGGACCGCGGGTCGTGTTCTTCGACAAGCAGGGTCAGCGAACGGAGTACGCTGGCATTCCCTGGGGCTCTGAGGTCTCTGCACTGACGGGCGGCGACGGCGGAAATGTCTATTACGCGGCGGCAGCAGGTGTCTTTTCCTTGGATCCCGACAAGAGGCTGGGCTGGCACAAATCACACGGAGCATGGCGAGTCGGGATGACGCCATCCCCCGGTCCGCTCGCGTTGGATACTGATGGCGTCCTCTATGGCGTGGGATTCGACGACAAGCTCCGCGCCATTCGGGCCAAAGACGGGGGAGAGATCTGGAGCCATAGCGTGCCAGCCTCGTATCCCGACCCGGCCCAAGTTCTCGGCGGGGCGGGGAGCGCGGTCTTCGTGTACTCGCACACCATGGGCTTTGCGGTCTACGAGACAAAGACCGGCGCTCATCTTGGAACGTTCAAGGTCAGCGAAGGACACGACTTTCGAGGAGGGCTAGCCGGCTTCTGTCTTGGCTGGAAAGCGGGCATCTCGTTTGCCGACACGCTCGCGCTCGATTCCTGCGGCAGGCGGCGCGGTTCCTTTGTCGAGGGAACGTCGGGGGCTATCCCTTCGGGGATCATCACCGAGGGCGATCTGCTCGTCACCTCGGCCCTCCGGACAGAGGGCACGTCTGCCCCCACACCGATCTCGCTCCTCTCACTCTACGATGCTAACGGGCAGAGAAGAGTCGGGCCACTGCCGGTGGATGGACAGCCGTTTGCCGCCGGCCGCGACGGCACCATCTACACCATCCTTTGCAAGTACGCAGCCAAACCGACGAGCCGGCTCGTCGCCTACACTCCCGATCTGACGGAGCTGTGGCATCTGGACCTGGGCGGATACTGCGCCTCAGGACACGCCGTGCTGGACTCCGACGGCGTACTCTATCTCGTGCGAGCAGGTGAGGAGGGGCAGAAGGACCTGCTCGCCATCCAAACCTGCAGTCCTGGGCTGGCCAATTCATCGTGGCCTAGCCTTCGCCACGACAATCGTGGGACAGCCTGGCTGCATTAGGCGGAGCTGATCAATTGGACAGTGCTTCGCGCACGCCACCGCGCGTGGGCACGGCGGCCAATCGCCAGCGCAAACAGCCACTAGCGAAAAGATTCACGCATCGAAGGGTGGCGCCGTTGTCGTGCCCTCGCGCCCCCAGACCGATCCGTAGACGACGCCCGAAAGGCCCAAGAAAACGCCCAGCACGGCAAGCGGGGCGAGTCGCTCGTCGAGGATGGCCAGCGCCCAGAGGTAGCTCGCGACCGGTGTGAGTTGTTGCCATATGGCCGCCTCGGGGACGGTGAGCCCCCCGTAGGCATGGGTCATGAGCATTTGTGCGCCAAACGAGGTCAGCCCGACGCCACCCAAGGCAACACCCCAAAGCGCCGTGCCCGTCGGCCATGGCCCGAGTGCGAAGGGAATGGAGACAATCAGACCGCCCAGGCAAAATGCGAAGAAGATCGTGGGGGCGTTGTCGGTGGCACGCAAGGCCCGGATTGTCGTGACCGCGCCCGCGCCCAGGATAGCCGAGGCGATACCTGCCATCTCGCCCCATCCCAGGGAGAACGAGGCGGTTCCTCGACCCAGTACCAAGAGCACGCCGGCACTGGCAATTGCCAGGCCCACGGCGAGGTGAATGGTGGGTCGCTCGTGCAGTGAGATGAAAGCGAGGGCCGTGGCCAGGATCGGGAATGTGTTGTTGAGCAGTGTCGCTTCCCCGGCCGGGATGCGCGAAAGCGCGACGAAATACAAGAACGCCGCCAGCCCGCCGAGCGCACCGCGCGCGACGAGAAGCCCGTGTCTCACCGGCGCGAAGGTGCCGGGCCGGGCGACGAACAAGCCGAGCGTAAGCACTGCTCCCGTGGCAAATCGAATCGTGGAGATCTGCCCCACGGAAAAGCCCCCCGCCGCCGTGCTGCGCGTGAGCGCGGCAAGCAATCCGAAGAGAACGGCCGCCGCGAAAAGCTGGGCCCGCGCTCCCATGCGGTGAACGAGGCCTTCGCCGAAGTGTAGGCTTCGACGGATCATGATGGGAGGGCGCGCAGGGTGGTCACGAACTTGTTCGTGAGCATACGCTCCGGAACCCGGCGTTTCTACGCGCCATCAGCCGTCGGACCGGACCGCCACGGACGGCGGAACGAAACCCGCGATTGCTCGTTGATCCACGCAGGAGGAACGTCATGAAGAACACAGGCATGATCCGCTTTGCCCGTACGGTCGCGCTTTCCGCGTTGCTGCTGCTTGCCGGCGCAGCCCACGCGCGGGACGCCAGCCCCGCCAAGGCCACCAGCGATGGCTGGGTGCCCGTCAAGCACTTGCAATTCACGCCCGATGATGTGAGGGGCGGACTTTCGGGGCCAGAAGGCGAAGCCATCCTCAGCGTGCCACGCGCGGCGTATCCATCGCTCATCGAGATCCGGGCGGGTTTCGAGGTCGAGATCGTCAAGACCATGGAGGACATGTGACCTCACCTGGGATCCCGCCTTTGCTAGACGGCAGGTGAGAGTAGGCGCTAGCATCGCGCCCCATGGGAAACATCAAACGCATCGGTGTCCTGACGGGCGGCGGCGATTGCCCTGGCCTGAACGCCGTGATCCGGGCGGTGACCAAGGCCGCCATCCACGAGCACAAGCTGGAAGTCGTCGGGGTCGAGGACGGCTTCCTCGGCCTCATCCAGAACCGCATGCGCCAGCTCCAGTGGAACGACGTTTCGAACATCCTCACCCTGGGCGGGACCATCCTCGGCACCAGCAACCAGGCCAATCCGCAGCGTTTCGCCATCGAGCGCCACGGCAAGACCGAGTGGGTCGACGTCACCGACCGCGTGATCGATCACGTGCGCGCCAGCGAGCTCGACGCCCTGATCTGCATCGGCGGCGACGGCACCATGACCGGGGCCGCGAACCTGATCGACAGTGGCATCAATTGCATCGGCGTGCCCAAGACCATCGACAACGACCTCATGGGCTGCGAACGCACCTTCGGCTTCGACACCGCCGTGGACACCGCCACCGAGTGCTTCGACAAGATCCACACCACGGCCATGAGCCACCACCGCGTGATGGTGGTGGAAGTGATGGGCCGCAATGCCGGCTGGCTGGCCCTGCACACCGGCGTGGCCTCGGGCGCCGACGTGATCCTGATACCCGAAATCCCCTACGACCTAGAAATCGTCGCCGACGTGCTTCGCCGGCGCAGCAAGAGCGGCAAGCGATTTTCCATCATCTGCGTATCCGAGGGCGCGAAGCCGAAGGGTGGCGAGGTCGTGATCCAGCGTCGCGTGGAAACCAGCCCCGATCCCATCCGGCTGGGCGGCATCGCCAACAAGTTGGTCGCCGACATCGAGGAGTCGACCAAGCTCGACGCGCGCGCCACCGTTCTCGGCCACATTCAGCGCGGCGGTTCACCCACGCCCGCGGATCGCGTCCTGGCCACCCAGTTCGGTTGCCATGCACTCGAGATCTTGATGGCGGGCGCGCACGGCCAACTGGTCGTGCAACAAGACGGCCGTCTGGCCGAGATCCCCATCTGCAGCGTCGCCGGCAAACAGCGCACGGTCGCGCCCGACGATCCGCTGGTGCGCACCGCGCGCGCCGTGGGCACCTGCTTCGGCGACTAGGCGAGCTGCCCGCCCGAATCGAGGACTTGCGCCGAACGCGCGCAAGGAGAGTAACATTCTCTTTGCTTTCACGACGGAGGGACGACCATGATGCTCACGACCTTGGTCCTGGCTGAGATGCTGCGCTTGACCGTGCCGCAAGTCTTGCACCACCCCCCCAACGCGCCCCCTCCATCGAGGTATGACCTGTCGGACTTCGCCTCCTCCATCGAGAGCGAAGCCGAGCGTTGCATCTGCATGACGACGCGACTCTCTCCGGCCACCCTACGCTCGGAGATCCTGCTGGTCAGCGACTGCGAATGCGGGAAATGAGATCAGCCGCTGCCACCCATGGCCGTGCAATCGACGTTACCGCTGGCGAAACGTAATTCTTGCGCGCACTTGAGCGCGTAGGGTTCGCAGAATCCGCTGCTGCAATCTTGGTCGAGGGTGCAGTCCTCGCTGATGCCAAGTCGCGCGGTGCAGACACCCGCGGCGCAGCGCAGGTTCTCCAGGCAAGGGAGCGCATCGTCGCACGCCATGCCCAGAGAGACCTTGCTCGCGCACACCCAAATGCTGCTGGCGTCGCTACAGTAGAAGCCCTGCGGGCACGTCTCTCCGATATTGGCGCAACCAGCCCCCGGCGCGACCACAGCCGCCGTCCCGCAATGGCCCTTGTCGCAGATCAAGCCGCTGATGCACTCGGCGTCACCGGCACATGATGCATTGGCCACTTTCGTGCCCCGGTAGACCTGGCTGCAAGCTTCGTTCATGGCCTGGAAATCCGCCGCGGGGATCGCCAAGCCCTGGTTCAACTTTCCGTAGGTGGCTTTCACCTTGTTCAGACAGGTCTGGGCATTCGACGGGATGAAGTCCAGGCCCGCTTTGCTCTGCGCGTCGGCGTTGCACGCGACGAGTTGGCCGGTCGAACAACTGGCCTCCGGCACGAGACACGCGGCCGCAACTGCCGCGCACACGTCCTGCGCGTACTGGTTGCAGTATTCGGCCGGGGTCAAGGAACCCGGTTGGCTGCCACAGCCCGCAAGTGCAACCACGCCAAGAAGAGCAGTGCGACGGTTCATGGACGGATCTTGGACCGGAGATGGCGTTCGTCAAAAAAAGAGATCGCTACTTGGCGAAGTCCACCGCGCGCGTCTCGCGCACGACCGACACGCGGATCTGACCCGGGTAGGCCAGCTGCGACTCCACCTTGCGCGCGATGTCCTTGGACAGAAGGCGCGCCTGCTCGTCGCTCACCTTGGTGTTCTCCACCAGAACGCGCACCTCGCGGCCGGCCTGGATGGCGAAGGCGCGTTCCACACCGGCGAAGCTGGACGCGATCTTCTCCAGATCGTCGAGTCGCTGCACGTAGGATTCGAGCGACTCGCGCCGTGCCCCTGGCCGCTGGTTGGCGAGCACGTTGGCGGCGTCCACGATGTGATCCAGCACGTCCTCGGCCGGCACTTCGCCGTGATGGGCCTCGATGGCGTGACAGATCTTGGGCGCCTCGCCGAACTTGCGCGCCATGACCGCGCCCGCCACGGCGTGCGAGCCATCCACCTCCTGGTCGACGCCGCAACCAATGTCATGCAAGAGCCCGGCGCGGCGGGCGAGCTTGACCGGATACCCGAGCTCGCCCGCGATGGTGCCGGCGAGGAAACCGACCTCGATGGAGTGTTGCAGCAGATTCCGCGCGGTTCCCGAACGGAAGCGCAACTTGCCGAGAAGGCGGCCGAGATCCGGGTGCAGGCGGCCGATGCCCAGATCGAACGCGGCCTGATCGCCGGCCTCCTTGCACTGCTGCTCCACCTCGTCGGTGGCCTTGCGCACCATGTCTTCGATGCGGGTGGGATGGATGCGTCCGTCGGCGATGAGCCGGGTCAGAGCCAGACGCGCGATCTCGCGCCGCACGGGATTGAAGCAGGAGATGACGACCGCCTCGGGTGTGTCATCGATAATCAGATCGACGCCGGTGGCGGATTCCAGGGCGCGGATGTTACGCCCCTCGCGCCCGATGATCCTCCCCTTCATGTCGTCCGAAGGCAAGGGCACGACGGCCACCGTGCGCTCGGCCACGTACTCGCTGGCGTAGCGCTGGACCGCCGCCCCCAGGATGAGCTGGGCTTTTTGCTTGGCCTGCGCTTGGGCTTCTTCCTCGATGCGCTTGACCTCGCTGGCCGCTGCCGCGCGGGCCTCCTCCTGGACCTCGGCGGCGAGAAGCTTGCGCGCCTCGGCCTCACCCATGCCGGCGATCTTTTCCAGCCGCGCCCGCGCCTCCGCGGCGGCCGTGGCTGCCGTTCTCGCCACGGTTTCGGCCGCCTGCTCGCGCGCCAGGAGTTGCTTCTCCTTGCGCAAGAGATTCTCGCGCTCGGCCTTCGTCTCGCGTTCGCGGCGCTCGGCGGCCTCCACCCGGGCGCGGATCTCGGCGGCGCCACGATCCAGTTCCTGGCGCCGGGAGCGAATTTCGCTCTCGACCTCGTTGCGGATCTTCTGGGCGCCCTCCTTGGCTTCGACCTGCGCCTGACGCTTGATGGCGTCGGCCTCGCTGGTCGCGGCGGCGAGCGCCCGCTTCCGATCTTCTTCGCTTTCCGGCACCGAATCCCGCTTGGACAGACGTCCAATCAGGAACGCGACCACCCCGGCTATCGCCGCTGCCAGGATTGCGCCGATGATTGCTCCAGGGGTCATGTTTCTTCCTCAGTGGCTCGATTCTTGGCAGCGAACAACGCGTTCGTCGGTGACGATGGTGTCGAGCGGCACGTCCCACTCTCCGGAGGGACAGGCCTCCACCACCTGAAAGTCGAAAGAGTAGCCGATGAAACGCGCATTGGTGGCGTCGGGATGGGCTCGCACGTAGGCCGCCAATTCGTCGTAGTAGCCCCCTCCGTATCCGACACGCGCGCCGCGCTTGTCGAACGCCAGTCCGGGCACCATGAAGACGTCGATGTCGTGAGCAGCCACCTCGGGACAATCCGGTCCAGGTTCGAGCAATCCGAAGATTCCAAAAACCAGCTCGGAACGCCAATCCGCCCGGTGAAAGCGCAGGCGCGGTGGGATGAGCCCGGTGCTCACCCGCGGAAGCACGACGGCGGCTCCTCGCCGCCGAAGCTGGCCGAGGAGCGGTTCGGTATCGATTTCGGAGCGCGTTGACACGAACCCCGCCACCGTCCTGGCCGAGCGGGTTTCGGGCAGATCGAGGAATCGTTCCACTGCTCGCCCGGTCATCGCCTCTCGTTGCGAGGGCGGCAGCGCGTCTCTCTGCTCGGCCATGGCGCGACGAAGGGCGCGCTTCTCTTCCCTCAGCGATAGCTCTGCTGGATGCATCGCCACCGACGATTCGTTCCTGCTCCAAGATGGTCAGCCAACCCATGGAACGGCAGCCTCACCGCCGGGGTGAGATGCGCATCAAGAACGAGGACGCCGCCTCGCGGGAAGATGGTTGAAAGGTTGAGCATCTATGTCGAACGCCACCTGGAGAGAGCCTGGCTGGACTGGGTGGCGCGGTGCTCGCCACTATACCCGACGCGACCGATATGGGAACCCTCAAAGGGCGGCCCTTTCAAGGCGTTCGACTCGACGACCCGCCACGCCTGCGCCGGCTGGCCATCTCAGCACGACAACCGGCCGGCTCCCCACGCGAATCTGTCACAGCGCTTTTGAACGTCGCAGCATCTCCTCGGCGTGGGCCGCGGCCTGCGCGGTCACCGTGGCGCCTCCCAACATCCTGGCGATCTCATCTCTCCGTTCCTGGTCGGAAAGCAGTGCGACACGCACTGCGGTTCGGGACTTGGTCGCTTCCTTGGTCACCTTGACGTGGCAATCGGCCAAGGCAGCGATCTGCGGTAGGTGAGTCACGACCAGGACTTGTTTATGCTGGGCGATGGCTCGCAATTTGCGTCCAATCACCTCGGCCGTGCCGCCGCCAACGCCGGCATCGACCTCGTCGAACACGTAGGTCGTGGCCTGACCCTCCCGCGCGAGCGCCTGGGTCACCGCCAGCATCACGCGCGAAAGCTCTCCGCCCGAGGCGATGCGATCGAGCGGACGCGGCTCCTCTCCAGGGTTCGGGGCAAAGAGAAAACGCACCCGGTCGCGCCCGCTGGCGACCGCGGTCCCGCGATCCTCCACCGCGATGGGCACGCGCGCGCCGGACAGGCCAAGGTCGCGCAGGGTCTCGTCGATCCGCCGGGCCAGGGTTCGCGCGGCCTTGCGTCGCTTTTCGCCAAGCTGTCGCGCCAGTTCGTCCGTGCGTCGCTCGGCATCGGCCACCGATGCGCGCCGGGCGGCCAGCCCCTCCTCATGGGATCCAAGCTCCGCCAGTTCGCGCGCCATTTCCTCCCGGCGCTCGATAGCCGCTTCGACCGAGCCACCGTGTTTGCGCACGAGCCGCCCGATGAGAAACAGCCGTTCTTCGATCTCGTTCAGTCGTTCGGGCTCGAAGTGAAGCTTGCTCGCATAGCGCGACAGCGAAGACGCGGCGTCTTCCACCTGGGCTTGCGCGGCTTGCAAGCTCTCGACCACGGGAGCAAGGGCCGGGTCGAGCGCGGACAAGGCTGCGATGTCGCGCGCCACCCCGGCGATGCGCCCGGCCGCCGCGTCCTCACCGGAATAGAGTACGTCTTCACCGCGCGTGCATGTACCGAGAAACCGCTCGGCGCCCTTGCAGCGTTCGCGCTCGACCCGAAGGGCGTCGTCCTCCCCGGGTTGCAAGTCCGCGTCGGCCAACTCGCCCAGCTGAAACCGCAAGAGATCCTCGCGCTCGCCGCGCGATTTCGCGTCGGCGTCGAAGACCTCCAGTGCTGACCGCGCATCCGCGAGCGTGGCGAAGGCCTGCTTGGCCTCGGCCACCATGGCCCCGTGGCCCGCGAAAGCGTCGAGAATCGCCAGTTGGCTCTCCGGATCCATGAGCAGTTGCTGATCGTGCTGCGAGGTGATGTCGCACAGCCTGCCCACCGTGGCCGCGAGATCCGCCGCCGTGGCCAGCCCACCGCCGAGATGGATGCGGCCGCGTCCGGTTCGCGCAATGGCGCGGCGAACGACCAGACCATCGGTGAACTCCCGGCCGTCCGCCAGCAATGCCGCGGCCAGCTGCGAATCGGCCGCAAGATCGAAGACCGCCTCCACGCGCGCCTCCTCGGTGCCGCCACGAATCAGATCGGCCCGCGCCCGGCCACCGCGCAAAAGGCCCAGGGCCTCGACCAGAATGCTCTTGCCCGCGCCGGTTTCGCCGGTGATGACGGTCAGTCCGGGCCCAAGCGCGAGCTCGACCTCGTCGATAAGAGCGAAACCGGAAACCCGTAGCAGCGTCAGCATGACTTCTGTTTCGGCAATGGCAGGGTCGAAGTTGCTTGCGGCCCCAGGTCAGGCCTTGCGCTCCCCCCACGAGAGCTTCTGGCGCAGGATCTTGAAGAAGGAGTGGCCGGGACGGAACACGCGCAGCCGCCGTTCCAGCAACCGCACCTCGACCACATCGCCGGGCGCCATCTCGCGGCTCCAATGCCCGTCGACGGTGACCACGCCGTGGTAGGGCGAGACATTGGTCACCGAGACGCCGGTATCCGCGCGCACGACCAAGGGGCGGTTGGACAAGGTGTGGGGGCAAATGGGGGTGAGCACGATGGCTTCCAAATCCGGGCTCAAGATGGGCCCCCCCGCGGCCAGGTTGTAGGCGGTCGATCCCGTCGGCGTGCAGAGGATAAGCCCATCCGACTTGTAGCTCGTGATGGTGTCGCCGTTGGTGGTCGCCAGGAGATCCATCAAGCGCGCGACCTCGCGTTGGTTGATGACGGCCTCGTTGAGCGCACTCTGACTTTCCGCCGGACGCCCCTGCACGCGCAGGGTGACGAGCAGACGCATGCGCCGTTCGACCGGCAGTCGACCCTGGGCCGCATCGGCGAGGGCCGCGCTGGCCTCGCTGACGGCATAGGGCGTGAGGAAACCGAGGCTACCGAGGTTGATACCGAGCAGCGGAACGTCGTGATCGGCCACCAACTTGGCGCCGTGGAGAAAGGTTCCGTCGCCGCCGAGCGCGACCATCACGTCGATGCGCGCCCCAATCTCCGCGCCGGGCGCGGCAGGATAGCCAGACGGCGCACCCTGCCCATAGTCCGCGACGAACAGCACCTCCTCGCCGCGCGCACGCAGCATGTCCGCGAGGTCGGCGGCGAGACTCTCCGCCTCGGGATTGCCTTGCCTGACCACGAAACCGAAACGCATCGGCGCGATTATGGCACGACAGCGCTTCCGCCCGCACCTACCACGGACGCTCGAAGCGCGGCTGCCCCGCCAGGCATGACAGCAGTCTTAGGGCTGCATCTCGTAGAAGATCGTGATGCTGAGGCAGTGGAATTCCCGATCCGAACTCTGCGTCACGACCTTGTCGATGATCCTGGCCTTCGGGTTGTCGTGAATCCACCTCGTCAGAACCTCTCCGAGCTCATCGCGGTCCTTCGCCTTAGTGGCCGTAAATACCTTTGCCCCCATCATTGGCGCTTCTCCTTCCGAACTGTCCTACAGAACGCTGTTCGCTGAGCTCTCTCACAACCCGCGTGAACATTGGAATACGATGCAAAAGCCAAAAGGTAAACATATTTTTTCGGGTAATCTGGCACACGACAATGTTCTTTCAAGTAACGCGGTGGTTCCTCTAGACGAACCTTGACCGCAAGCATCCGGAATGGTTAATACTCACCCTTCACGATTTTGACCTGTCCCACCTGGAGGATTGCTTGGAGACACTGCTCGGACGCCCCCTCGAAGTTGAAGTTCGGGATTCCATCGAAAAAGCGATGAAGATCCTGAAGCAGAAGATGTCGAAAGAGGGCATCCTGCAGGAGATCAAGCGCCGCCGCTACCACGAGAAGCCGTCGGTCAAGCGCAAGCGCAAGATCCGCGAGGCGCGCAAGCGGCGCAGGCGCGAGGCCAAGAGGCGCGTGATCCGCTGAGCGCCTGGATCGAAATCCACATCGAGACCCAGGCCGAGGCCGCCGACATCCTGGCCGCCGAGATCGGCCCTCTGGTCGGGGGCGTCGAGTTGCGCGACGCCGGCACCTTGCTCTCCACGAAGCCCGGCCGGAGCGCCGTGATAGCGCTATGCAAGCCCGAGGACCGTGATTTCTTGCTTGCCACGGCCCACCGGGTGCTGGCCAGCGCGCGCGCCTCGGGTCTTGCCGTCGATCCCGTCGCCATCCGCGAACGCCATGCCGACGAGAGCGAGTGGCGGGATGTGTGGAAGCAGTTCTTTCGCGCAACGCGCGTCGGCCGTCGCTTCACGGTTCGGCCGAGTTGGGATCCCGGGCCGGCCCCGGCCGGCGAGTTCGTCATCGACCTGGATCCCGGGCGGGCCTTCGGCACGGGCGCCCATCCTTCCACACGGCTGGCCATCGCCTTGGCGGAGGACGTGCGGGAAAGGGGCTCTTCCATCACGCGCTTTCTCGACCTCGGCTGTGGCTCCGGGATCTTGTCCATTGCGGCCGATCGTCTTTGGCCCGGTGCCACGGGCCTGGCCATCGACAACGACCCAGAGGCCACGGCGTGCAGTCAGGAGAACTTCGCGCGCAACCATGTCGGCAGCGTGGCCATCGTGACCGGCACCCTGCAAAGCGCCGAAACGGCCTTCGATCTCGTGTTGGCCAACATCCAGGCCGACGTGCTCGGCGGCCTGGCCGCGGCGATGGCGGCCAGGCTGGCGCCGGAAGGGCACGCCATCCTTTCCGGGATCCTCGTCGACCAAGCAAGCGACGTGCTGGCCGCCTACACGCGGGCTGGATTCTCCTTGGATGCACGACGTGACGAGGACGAGTGGGCCGGCCTGTTGTTGCGCAAGGCAGGTCCAGGGAGCTAGAAGAGGCCATGGTGCGACTTCATGTTTCCCCGGAGAAACTGCAAGGCTCGCGCGCCACGATCGACCAGGCCGCCCACCGCCACCTGATCAAGGTGCTGCGCCTGGCGCCGGGGGCGGCCATCCAGGTCTTCGATGGCGTCGGCACGGTCATCGAGGCGCGCATCTTATCCGTAGGGAAATCCTCGGTCGAAATCGCCCTGGGACGGCGCCACCCGGTGCCCCCCCCGGCCTGCGCCATCACCCTGCTGCAGTCGCTGCCGCGGGGCGAGCGCATGGACTTCATCGTGCAGAAGACCTCCGAACTGGGCGTGGCCCGCATCGTACCCGTCATCACCGAGTACGGCATGGTCAAGCCGCCCGCGCGGGGACGCCGCCAGCGCTGGCAGACCATCGCCACGGAGGCGTCCCGGCAGTGCGGCCGCGCCGACGTCCCCGACATCGACGATTGTCTCTCCCTCGGCGCTGCCCTGGCAGGATTCGCGAACCAGCCGAGAATGCGCCTCATGCTGTGGGAGGGCGAGCGCACCCAAGCCCTGCGTGGCGCCCTCGCCGCCGGCCCTCGCGAAGTCGTCCTGCTGGTCGGCCCCGAGGGTGGGTTCTCCCTCGCCGAAGTGGACGGCGCGAGCGAAGCCGGATTCGTGCCGGTTTCCCTGGGTCCTCGCATCCTGCGCGCGGAAACCGCCGCCATCGTGGCCGTCGCCCTGGCCCAGGCCGCCGCCGGCGGCCTCGACTAGGACCACAAGCAATAAACTTGCGGCCAAGCCCTGGCCTTCGCAAAATGGTCGCGTGACCAGCTACGCGGCCTTTCTCGATCAGGCGAGCCTTCAGGGACGAAACCACCGGAATGCCCCGGCCCGCGCACGTCGCTCCCTCCGAGGGCACCAAAGTCCACGGCCGCGAGACGCGTGTGGTGCGCGTGAGGGCGGCGGGTTTCCCGCGGCGCACGCTGGCCGCTCTCGTCGACCTTGTGCTGGTCCTGTCGTTTACGGTCGCGGTCACGGTCGGCGCCGCGCTCGCGCTCGGCATCCAATTGCCGACGGCCAAGGAGTTCGGCCCCGACTTCGTGATGGCTGGCCTCCTCGATCGCAACCCCATGGCCGCCGGAGCATTCGGTCTGCTTTTCGGCCTGAGCGCGCTCTACCAGATCTATCTCGGCGGCGTCCTCGGTCAGACCCTGGGCAAGCGGCTGCTCGGCCTGCGCGTGATCTCCTCACGGGGCCATGCCCCGGGTCCGCTCGTCGCCAGCGTGCGCTTCCTCACCATGGTGCTCTCTCTCGCCTTGGCCGGCCTGGGCTTCCTGTGGTGCATCTTCGATCGCGAGCGCCGCTCCCTGCACGACCACCTGTCGGGCACCTACGTCATCCTCGACGAACGATGATGGCCATGGGCCGGAATCATCAACCATGTCCCTGTCCGAGATTGCCCAGGCCCTGGTCCGCCGTGGCGTGATCACGCGCGATGCCGCCATCGAGGCGGAGCAGCGCAAGAAACTCTACGGCGGTGGCCTCGATACCGCGCTCCTCGAGCTGCGCGCCACCGACGAGGAGACCTTGACCGGCCACCTGGCCGAAATCATCGGCATTCCACTCGCGCCCATAAGCTCGCTCGGGTCGATGCCGGACCGGGCGGCGCGCACATGGATGGACAGTGGCATCGCCCAGAAGCTGGGCGCCGCGCCCCGGGCGAAACAGGGCGATGTTCTCGATGTCCTGGTCCGTCCGGAACACGATCACGACGCCCTGGTGGCCTGGGCCGAACAGCGCTCGCTGCTCATCGAGCCCGCGCTGGTTTCCGAGGTGCGCTTCCGGGCCCAGATGCACGCGATCTACGACACACCGATGCCGCCGCGTTACCTGTCGCTGCTCGCGAAGCTGATCGGCACGGCGCAAGCGCGCGCGCTGGCCGGCGACGGCGCGCGGCCGGACGTGCGCACCCCGACGCCGTTCGTGCTCGGGGTCGACCCCATCGATACCCTGCTGGAAGCCGCGCGCCTTGGCGACGCCGCCGCGCGACGGACGGCCCTGGCACGACTCTCCCGACGCCTGCTCGACGCACGCGTGATTGCCTTCCGCCACGCGCTCGAGAAGAAGGCCGCGCAGGGCGATGCCACGGTCGCCACGGGCGCCCTGCGCGCCCTGTCCGAATTGCGCGACAAGAACGCCGTTCCCGCCATCGCGGAAACGCTGGAATCTTCGGACCCCGACATCGCGACGGCCGCGCACGCCGCGCTCGTGGCCTTGACCTGCGAGGACCTGGGCATGAAATCCAAACGTTGGCTGGAGTGGTGGGGGAGGATGGGAGTCCTCTCGCGGGTGGAATGGCTGCTGGAAGCCCTCGCCCACCGCGACCCCGAGCTGCGCCTGCTGGCCTCCAACGAACTCTACGAGATTTCCGGCGAGTACTTCGGCTACCACTACGACCTTCCCGAGCGCGACCGGGAAGAGGCGCGCCAGCGTTGGATCGCGTGGTGGCAGGAAAAGAAGCAGGGATCGTAGCCCGAGCGGTCGCCTCTTTGAGCGCGAATCCCGCGTGAAGGTTTCCCGCCCCCGCGATTGCACCAGATGCGACAAGGCGAGCCTGTGGTAGATTGCGCGCCCGATGTTTGAGACACTCACCAAGGGTTTCAGGTCCGCCAAGCAGAAATTCCAGGGCCTGGCCGAGCTCGACGACAAGACCGTGGACGAAGCGCTGGTCGAGGTGCGCACGGCGCTGCTCGAGGCGGACGTTGGATTCGAGGTCGTGCAAGCGTTCTGCAAGCAGGTCAAGGAAAAAGCCCTCGGCGTCATCGTCAAGGTGCGTGCCACCAGCAAGGAGAAGGTCCGCCGGGTCACTCCCGAGGACCACTTCGTCAAGTTGTGCCATGACGAACTGGTCCTGCTCATGGGGCCCGTGGACACCGAACTGCGCTTCTCCAAGAAGGGGCCGACCGGTATCATGCTGGTCGGCTTGCAGGGCAGCGGCAAGACCACCACGGTGGGCAAGCTGGCTCGCTACCTGGAAAAGCAGGGGCGCCGCCCCCTGCTCGTGGCCGCCGACGTGTACCGTCCCGCCGCCATCGAGCAGCTCCAGGTCCTGGGCCAGGCCCTGAACATGCCGGTTTACGCCGAACCAGGGGGCAGTCCGCCGCTCATCTGCGAGAAGGCGCACCGGGTGGCCGCGGAATCGGGCCGCGATACCGTGCTGTTCGATACCGCCGGCCGCCTTGCCATCGACGAGCCGCTCATGAACGAGCTCAAGGAGATCAAACGCCGCACCAATCCGGCCAACATCTTCTTCGTCATCGACGCCATGATCGGCCAGGACGCCGTGACCACGGCCAAGACCTTTCACGACTGGCTCCAGTACGACGGCGTGATCCTGACCAAGCTCGACGGCGACGCCCGCGGCGGCGCAGCGCTGTCGGTCAAGGCGGTTACCGGCAAGCCGGTCAAGTTCGTGGGCATGGGCGAGTCGCTCGACCGCCTGGAGGAGTTCCGTCCCGACGGCATGGCAAGCCGAATTCTCGGCCGTGGCGACGTCGTCGGTCTCGTACAACAGTTCGAGGACGTCGTCGATGAAGAGAAGGCCGAGCAGGACGCCCTGCGCATGCTCAAGGGCAAGTTCGACATGAACGACTTCCTGGAGCAGATCTCGATCCTGAAGAAGATGGGGCCGCTGTCCGAGATGGTCGAGAAGATCCCGGGCGTGGCCGACGCCAACATCCAAGTCGACGACCGCGAGCTGGTGCGCATCGGATCCATCATCTCGTCGATGACCGACGCCGAGAGGCGCCAGCCCGAGAAGTTCGTCATCACGAGCTGGGAAGAGATCATCGAGAGCGGCAAGCGCAAGAAGAAGCGCAGCGCGTTCTTCGACCACAGCCGGCTGGCGCGCGTCGCCCGCGGGTGCGGACGCAAGGAATCCGAGGTCGCCGACCTGCTCAATCGCTTCGCGATGATGCGCCAGATGATGATGCAGCTCGGGGCATCGTCGGGTCTACTCGGCAAGATCCCGGGCTTCAAGCAACTCGGGCAACTCAACCAGGCCAGGAAAATGCTCGGCGGCATGGACATGGACCAGCTGGCCTCCATGATGAACATGCAGTCGCGCGAGCGCGGCCATTTTCAGGCTCCCACCCGCAACGTCGACCGCGCCAAGGAGAAGCGCAAGCGCAAGGACGCGCGCAAAGCGCGCAAGAAGGCGCGCAAGAAGCGGTAGAAAACCACAGAGGCACGGAGGAGACAGGGGTCGAGGGGGTGGTGAAGAAATCAGAACCTGGGTGTCGCCACCAGCAGGTCGGCGCTTCCCGTCGGGATCTCCACACGCCAGGAACCGGCATCGGCGGGAACCAGAACGGTCTGCATCGGCGGCAACGCCACCTGGCCGCCGGGGGTCGACAGCGTCCCCTGCCCGGCCACGCAGGTCACCACGGCGCAGGTGTCCTGGGACGGCTCTTCGATGGTGCCACGCACGTGGAGCTCGCGCAGCACGAAGTAGGAACACTCGGCGAGCCTACGCTGCTTGCAGCCCGGCACCCCGGCGGATTGCCACGCCTCGGGCGCATGGGGGCCAAAGTCCGTGCGGGAAAAATCGATGGTCGCCATCGATTCGGCCACGTGCAGCGGGCGCGGTTTGCCATCGAGGCCCAGGCGGTCCCAGTCGTACACCCTGAACGTGATGTCCGAGGTCTGCTGGACCTCGTAAAGCAGACACCCTTCCCCAAGCGCGTGCACCGTGCGCGCGGGGAGGAAGAATACATCGCCTTTGCGCGCATCGAAGCGATTGAGCGTGGCGGGCACGCCGTGTTCCACCAGCGCACGTTCGAACTCGGCGCGCCCAATGCCCGGACGCGTCCCCTGGCAGATCTCTCCGCCATCAGCCAGAAACACCCAGCACTCGGTCTTTCCGTGCTGGCCGACACCGAGCGCGCGGGCCACGGCGGCGTCGGGATGAACCTGCACGCTGAGGCGCAAGCGGGCATCGATGAGCTTCACCATCAGGGGGAACTCGCTCCCCGAGGAGCCTGCCCCGACCAGCGACGGGCCGGCGCGATCCATCAATTCGCGCAGGGTCGAGCCGGCGAAGCGCCCCTGGGCGACCACGCTCATGCCGCGCGGATGATCGGCCAATTCCCAGGCCTCGCCAATGGGTCCATCCGGCAGGGCCCGTCCCCACATTTCCATGCGGCGTCCGCCCCAGACCAGGGGTTGATAGACGGGGCGAAAAATCAGCGGGACGAGAACTTCCATGAACTTGGATCAGCCGTTGAACTACACCTCGGCCGCGAATGCAAGTGCTAGCACAAGACCGAGCGCGAGGAGCAGCGCCGCGACGCCGATGGCGGTGGCAAGGAGAGGAAGGGTGCCGGGCGGCCGCGGGCCACCCGGAGGCACGGACAGCACCGCCTCGGGCGATTCGTGCGGGGTGGATACGGGAGAATCAGGGTTGGTAGCATGAGCCGCCTCCGTCATCGGGTCAGGTCGGTCTTCGTCTTCCCCCATCTGGCGCAAGTATCGATCTTCGGGATCGATGACGCGGAGGCGGGTCTGTCCCGCGCGCACGATTTCTCCATCGCGCAGGCGGCGCGCGCCGACCACCCTTTGTCCCTCGACCTCGACGCCGTTCTTGGAATCCAAATCACGCACCACCAGGCCATCGGCGCCGCGCTCGAAAGCGGCGTGCTCGCGTGAAATGTCGTCGTCCGGAATGGCCAGGTCGCATTGTTCTCCGCGCCCGAGCTTGAAGGCGCGGCCGCTCGTGGCAAGTGTCAGCGTTCGTCCCTCGCCAGGACCCGCCACCACCATGAGGCGCGCGCACTCGGCGGGCGGGCAGACCGCGAAGATGTCGTGGACCAGCCGGCGTGCGAGGGTCGCGGTGCCCTCCCCGTCCGGGATTGGCCGGGCATCGGACAGCTCACCCTCGAAGCGTAGTTCGACCCCGGCCAGGTCGATGGTTTCTCCGACGGCGACAGCCTCGGCGAGGTGGGGCACCAGCCGCCGCTGGCCGAGCCGGGTGCCGTTGGCGCTTCCTAGATCCTCGATACGATAGCCACCAACATCGCGAAAAAAACGGGCATGCTGCCCCGAGACGACGGAAAATGGCAATTCGATGGTCGCGCCTTTGCGGCGTCCGATGGTGGCCTCGCCGCTCGCGAAAGGGATCTCGACCACGTGCTCGACCGAGGGCGCGCCTGGGTCGGCGTCCGCGCGCACGTGCGCGGGCTTCGCGCGTATCGAGAAGCGCAGCCGCACCGGGATCCGTCCAGCAGTTCGGGCTGCCGATCAATCGGAGCTGGGTTCGACCGAGGGCGCCTCCGCCACGCCGGCGTTGCTTTCACTGCTCGCCGCGGGTGCGGGTGCCGGTGGCTCGGCTGGGGCCACGGACGCCGCGCCGGCCACGGGCAGAGGTCCGGGATCGATGCCATGCTGCCTCAGGGCCGCCAAGTAGTGATCGCGCTCGGCCAACGCCCCGAGCAGCTTGCCCCGCATGACGTCGTTGTTTTGCTTGAGACGCGCGATCTCGGACAGATCGCGCTGGCGCGTGGAATCGGTCTTCGAGGCGCGGGCGAGTGCCTTGATGAACTCGGCCTGCGGAACTTCGGCGAACGGCGTCGAGCGGTACTTGCCCACCTCGACCTTCTCGAGATACCCCTCGGCGGAAAGGCCCAGCAAGGCGCGCGAAACCGCGGCCTCGCTGGCGCCGATGGCCATGGAAATGTCGACGGGCGTAAACACCTGCCCCGTCTGAGCGTGTTTCTTGAGCTCGTCGAAGAACTCCTGTCGCCCGAGTTTCGCTCCCGAATCGGAGCCGGAACTGGAACCCGTTCGTGTGCTGGCATGGCTGCGCTTGAGACTCATGTGCTCCCCCCGCGAATCAATTGGCAGCGGCTTTATACATCAGATCGAAGCCGCGCGTCTCCTGCCTGGATCATCCAGGGCGATGCTTGCGCTTGTGCCGGGTGGATCGGGGCTGACCGGATGCCGCAGGGACGGGCAATGGTTGCTCCCACAGACGCAACGCGGTTGGGTCCTCCTTGTACTTCCTCAGCAGAAAGACCAGCAGGACCACGGCCGCGGCCACCGAAAGCAACCCGATGAACTGCGACGTGGAAAGCGGCCCCACGTTGCCGCGGTCGGAATCGCCGCGGTAGATTTCGATGATCGGGCGAAGAATTCCGTACCCCATAACCCAACCCAGGAAGGCCTCGCCCGAGAACTTGCGCACGCGGCGCAAGTACATGACCAGCGCGAAGACGGCCAGGCCTGCCAGAGATTCGTAGATCTGCGTTGGATGCACCGGAAACGACACCGGCGACGCGCGGTCGAGGCCGAAGTTCGCGACGTGATCCTGCCACGCGGGCGCCGCGCTGGGAAAACGGATGGCCCAGGGCACGTTGGTGCGTCGGCCGTAGTCGCAGCCGTAGAGCAGACAGCCGACTCGAGTGATGGCGGTGCCGAGGACGACCGACGGCGCCGAGACATCCGCCCAGCGCAGTAGGTGGATCTTGCGCTTGCGACAGCCGTACCAACTCGCGAGAAAGCCGCCGATCATGCCGCCGTAGGCGACGAGCCCCCCCTTGTTCAGCAAGACGATGTCCAGTGGATTGGAGAACTCCTGCCACTCGGTGATGACGTAGAGCAAGCGCGCGCCCACGATGGCCCATACCGCGGTCCACATGTAGATGGCGCCCGCCTGCTCGCCCGGAATGCCGTCTTGCTTGGCCAGCCGGAGTGCCAGAAACCAACCGACGACCATCGACGTGCCGAGCATCACGCCGTAGGAAAAGATGGGCACGGACTTCCAGGGATGGGCAAACGCGCCTCCCGAGGGAATCCACGATCCGCCGCGCAGACCGAGCAGCAGCCAGGCGCCCACGACCAGATAAAGTGGCGTCGAGGTGCGCGGCGTCTTGGGGTCGCGTCGACGGGCGCGCGCGTTCCACAGGGCCGAGGCGGCGGCCAGGATCAGGGCCAGGACGAAGAGCGGCTTGGAAGGAAGGTGCGCGAGGATCTGGAGCATCGCGCTGGTTTTATCAGATGTCCGCCCGGGTGCAGGGGCGCAATTCATTGCGCCCCGTGTTCCCCAGAAGCGAGCTAATTCTTGGGATTTTCCGTGTACTCCGCGTCGATGACGTCGTCCTTCTTTCCGGCTCCGTCGGCAGGAGGTTGGTCGCCGCCCGCGCTCGCCTGCGCGCCGCCCGAGCCTCCCGCGGCCTTGTACAGCGCTTCGGCCATCTTGTGCGACGCCTTCTCCAAGCGCTCGAACGCGCCCTTGAACACCTCGGCGTCCGTCGCTTCGCGGTTCGCCTCCAGCGTAGTGCGCGCCTCCTTGAGCGCGTCATCGAGCGCCTCGCGCTCGCCGGCCGGAATCTTGTCCTTGTTCTCGTCGAAGTGCTTCTGCACGCTGAACTGCAGACTCTCCAGGCGGTTGCGCGCCTCGATGGCCTCGCGCCGCTTCTTGTCCTCGGCCTCGTGCTCCTGCGCCTCCTTGGTCATGCGCTGCACCTCGGCCTCCGACAGGCCCGACGACGCGGTGATGGTGATCTGCTGTGCCTTGCTCGTCGCCTTGTCCTTGGCCGACACGTTGACGATGCCGTTGGCGTCGATGTCGAACGTGACCTCAATTTGCGGCACGCCACGCGACGCCGGCAAGATGCCCTCCAAGCCGAACTTGCCGAGCAGGCGATTGTCGCCCGCCATGGGCCGCTCGCCCTGGAAGACCTTGACCTCGACCGAGGTCTGGTTGTCGGCCGCGGTCGAGAACACTTCGGATTTCTTCGTCGGAATCGTGGTGTTGCGCGGGATGAGCGTGGTCATCACGCCGCCCAGGGTCTCGATGCCGAGCGACAGCGGCGTCACGTCGAGGAGGAGCATGTCCTTGACCTCGCCGGAGAGCACGCCGGCCTGCACCGCCGCGCCGAGCGCCACCACCTCGTCGGGGTTGACGCCCTTGTGTGGCTCCTTGCCGAAGAAATCCTTCACCACCTGCTGGACCTTGGGGATGCGGGTCGAGCCACCCACCAGAACGACCTCGGCGATTTCCGATGGCTTCTTGTCGGCGTCGGCCAGCGCCTTCTTGGTCGGCTCGATGGTGCGCGAGATGAGGTCGTCGATCATCTGCTCGAGCTTGGCGCGCGAGAGCTTGATCTGCAGGTGCTTGGGGCCACCGGCGTCCGCGGTGAGGAAGGGCAGATTGATCTCGGTCTCGAGCACCTGCGACAGCTCGATCTTGGCCTTCTCGGCCGCCTCGCGCAGGCGCTGCAGGACCATCTTGTCCTTGGACACGTCGATGCCCTGGTCCTTGCGGAACTCGGCGATGAGCCAGTCCATGATACGTACATCGATGTCGTCGCCGCCCAGGTGCGTGTCGCCGTTGGTCGACACCACTTCGACGACGTTTTCGCCCACTTCCAGGATCGAGATATCGAACGTCCCACCACCGAAGTCGTAGACCGCGATGATCTCGTCCTTTTTCTTGTCGAGACCGTAGGCGAGAGCGGCCGCGGTGGGCTCGTTGACGATGCGCTTGACGTCGAGGCCGGCGATGCGGCCGGCGTCCTTGGTCGCCTGGCGCTGGGAATCGTTGAAGTAGGCGGGCACCGTGATGACCGCCTCGGTGACCTTCTCGCCCAGGTGATCCTCGGCCGCCTTCTTGAGCTTGCCGAGCACCTTGGCCGAGACCTCGGGCGGGGTGACCTTCTTGCCGCGGATTTCGAATTCCGCCTCGCCGTGGGGACCACGCACGCTCTTGAAGGGCATGCGCTTGATGTCCTCGGCGGCCTCTTCGTAGCGGCGGCCCATGAAGCGCTTGGCCGAGAACACGGTGTTCTCGGGATTGGTGATGGACTGCCGGCGCGCAATCTGACCGACCAGGACCTCGCCCTTGTCGTCCCAGGCCACGACCGACGGGGTCAGGCGCCCGCCTTCTTCGTTGGCGATGACCTTGGGTTCCTTGCCGTCCATGATGGCAACGACCGAGTTGGTGGTCCCGAGGTCGATTCCGATAATCTTTCCCATGATTTGCGTCCCTTTGTGTTTGAGTCAGAAGGCGGTAGCTGAATTCTGCAGACACAGGTAAGCACCCCTCCCACCGGGTCAAGGCGCACGGACGCGAGCCCCGGCCTCATCGCGTGCTGGTTACTTGCCGCGACACCGGCCGATTTCCAGATCGGGACGAAGCCCCTGCGCGCGCGCCAGACGGAAGAGTCCGTCCATCTCCGCCGTTCCAGGGCACACCATGGAACGCACTTGGGCGCGAGAGAGGGCGTGGTCGAGCAAGCGCATGGGCCGATCCGAATGGCGCAACCAGCGACTGCGACCACCATCCATCGCTGGCGATAGAACCAGGATGGCCGCGAGCGTGGATGCCGCGGCCACCCGCGCCCGACCAAACCTACTCGACACGTGCAGGAGGCCGGCGCACGCGAGAACGCAAGTCACCCCGATGGCCAGGGGCAGTGCCGCGCGCGTGGCCGCCCAAGGCGGAGGCGCGCCCACCGCAAAGTGGGCGAAGAGCAAAGAGGTGATCACCGTCAGCGCCAACCACGCCGTGAGGACGGCCGCGCGCGCGCCAAGCACCACCAGCCCGATGACGGCAAGGAGCGCCCCAACGACCCCAACCTCGTCCGCCAGCTCGAGCGCCATGGCCGAGAGATCTCCACCTCCACGCATCCCGAGTTGTCCCAGGCCGGACACTAGCCGAGCCGCGGTGACCGGCGCGGATGAGGCCGCGACACCTGCAAGCATTGAAGCACCCCACACCGCCACGAAACAAAGCGGGGCCAGGAGCGGCCAGCGCGCTCCTTTCCTCAGCGACCAGATGGCCAGACCGACCAGCGGTGGCCAGAGCAACGGTCCCGCGACCGGATCGACCCCGGCCGAGAGCCCCGCGATGGCCGCAAAGGCGAATCCCGCGGCCGCGTGGTCGTGGTCGCGCAGGAGAGCGAACCCTGGCAAGAAACCCGCCACCATCACCAGGAAGGTCGCAGCCGCGCTTCCCGCCGTGGCCCCGATGTCGAAGGCCGAGAGCGAAAACGCCGCGGCCAAAGCCGCCCCGGTTGCGGCGATGGGCTCATGTACGAACTGCCGCGTCTCCTGGCGCGCGTGCGTCGGCGGACGCAAGAGCACGCAGGCATGCAGGCAAAGGCGGCCGACCGAGGCGATTGCAAGGGCGCAGAGTAGCGCCGAAACCAGATTGGCGCGCAAGGGCGTATCCCCGAGCGGCAGGTACAGGCCGAGGCGTATCGCGAACAGGGCGAAGAACGCGGGTTGCGTGGTGGTATCGAGCCCAATCCCGGATGCGACCTGGGCAGCGCCCTCGACGCGGGCCAGGCCGAGCGGCATGGCCAGCGCATAGAGCAGCAGCGCTCCGGCGAAGAGTGCCGGATCCAGCATGGGCCAGTCTCGGCCCTTGCAAACCCTGGTCATGGGCACGATCTGATGCGAAAGCGGCTCGGAAGTCGAGAATGAGGGATATTTGACGGAAGTGAACCGTCCCGGTATCCCGAAAGCAGTGCATTCCGTTCGCGGCCGCAACCGTATCATCCAAGATTTGGGGCGACCCCTGCGCAGCCCCGCCGTCGCCATCGGGAACTTCGACGGCGTGCACCTTGGCCACCGGGCCTTGCTGCAAGAAGCCCGGCGCATCACGCAAGCCACGGGCGGCGAGGTCGTGGCGCTGACATTCGATCCACATCCCGCGCGATTCTTCGCACCCAGCCTGGCGCCGCCCATGCTGATGCCGCTCCATCGCCGAATCGAGACTCTGCAGGAGGCCGGCGCGGACGTCGTCCTGGTCGAGCCCTTCACCGCCGAGCTCGCGGGCATGTCGGCCGAGGACTTCGTGGAGCAGGTTCTGAAAAGGGACATTGGCGCGCGTCACGTCGTGGTCGGCGCGGACTTCAGCTTCGGCAAGAATCGGCGCGGTAGCACCCAACTACTTACCGACCTGGGCCGCGGCCTGGGGATCGAGGTCTCGGTCGTTGCGCAAGTCACCGCCAACGGCTTGGTGTGCTCTTCGACCAAGATCCGCGAATTCGTGCTCGAGGGACGGGTCGAGGGCGCCTGCCTCCTGCTCGGCCGGCCTTTCGAGTTCGACGGCAAGGTCGTCCGCGGCGCCGGGCGAGGCCGGACCCTAGGCGTGCCCACGATCAATTTGGCCCAGGAAGGGGAAATCCTACCCAAGCCCGGGGTGTACGCCGGCCGGGCGCGCCGCATCGAAGGCGATCCGACGTGGTTTGCCGCGGCCATCAGCATCGGCAACAATCCCACCTTCAGCAAGCAGGGCGATCCCGAGCTATTCGTCGAAGCGCACCTGCTCGACTTCGAGGGCGATCTCTACGACGCCAGGGTGCGCCTGGCCTTCATCGCCCATCTGCGCGAGCAGCGGCGCTACGCGGGCGCGGAAGAACTGGTAGCTGCCATCCGCGGCGACATCGCGCGCACGAGGGAGATCTGCAAATGACGACGGATCATCTATATGAAACCGAAACCATGGCCGAGCTGTGCGCACGCCAAGGCCGCATCGGCGAGGCGATTTCCATCTACCGCGCGCTCGCCGCGAACGCTCCCGACGCGGCCACGCGTGCGCGCGCCCAGGCACGCATGGAGATGCTGGAATCGACATGGCAGCCCTTGCGCGAAACCGAGGTCCCGCCCGCGGATATCCCCTTGCCGCCGGTCCCGGGCGTGGCCGTGCTGGTGGGCGAGGATCAGGTGACCATCGCCTGGTCCCTGCCCGGCGACACCTCGCCCCTGGCGCTGGATGTGCTCGTGCTGCAAAGAACCAGCGCGGGCATCGAGGCGCAGAAGAAGCTCTTGCCGCTCGACGCGGCCTCAGGCCGGTTGGGGCTCGCGGTGTCCGCAATCCATTCCGCCACCGCCGCCGCTGGCACCGTGCGCGCGGGCAGATTCGTGGCGTTGGCGCGCTCCGACAGGTAAAAGGTGAACATGATTCGGCAATACCCTCTGACTCCTGCGGCGGGAAAGCGCCTCATCGCCAAGACCCTGGTCTCGCACCCACTGGTGACGCAAGCCTTGCGCGGCGGACAGGTGGTCATCGTGGCCGGCACGACCAACGGCTATGTCGCGGAGGAAATCCTCGCGCACATCGGACAAGCCGTGGGTTTTTCCAGCCGGCACTTCTTTCGTGGCGTCACGGTTTCACCAGCCTGGATCGCGGCCGCGTCAGGACGTCTCCCGGACAGCAGCGGTTTCCCTGGCGATGTCGTCATCGACAAGGGCGTTTGGAAACGAGCCAAGACCATCTTCGACGTGGCGAGCGAGCTCGGAGAGAACGACCTGATCGTGAAGGGCGCCAATGCTCTCGACGTCGCGTCCGGTCATGCCGCCAACTTCGTCGATCATCCGGATGGCGGTCCGACGGCCGTCGTTCTTCCCGCGGTCTTGGGCCGTCATGCGAAACTGCTGGTTCCGGTGGGACTGGAGAAGCGCGTTTCGGGAAACCTGCTCGACCTCGCGAGCCGCCTGGCCACCCTCGATGCCAAGGGCCCTAGACTCTGCCCGTTGCCGGGCCGGGCGTTCACGGAGATCGACGCCATCTTCCTTGCCACCGGCGCCCGCGCCGTGCTGACGGGGTCCGGAGGAGTCGGTGGCGCCGAAGGTTGCGTTTGGCTGGCGGTCGAAGGCGACGAGAGCCAGCTCGCCAAGGTCGAATCGCTGATGCGCACGGTAGTGGCCGAGCCAGCCTTCAGGTTCGAGACCTGAGGGGCTTCGCGGAGACGCGGTGGCGCGGGCTTTCCTGTCCGCGCAACCCCCTTTATGATTGGCATCTCGTGGCCAGGATGCGCGTGCCCGGCAGCGGCGACAAGTCACCGATCTTCTCCCCCAGCGAGGGGCCCGCGGTGCTTTGTCTGCATGGACTTACCGGCACGCCTTACGAAGTCGCGCCGCTGGCGCGTGGGCTCGCGAACGCCGGTTTTTCCGTGTCGGCCCCGCTGCTCGCCGGACATGGCACAAGCGCCGCCGATCTCGCGGCCACGCGCTGGCGGGACTGGCTGGATTCGGCGCAGGCCGCGTTCGCGCGCCTAGGCGCCGCCTCGGGCAATCGGCCGGTGGCATTGGCGGGATTCTCCATGGGCGGTCTTCTGGCCTTGCACTTGGCGCGCTTGCGGCCTCACCTCGTCTCGGCGCTGGTGGTCATGTCGGCGCCGCTACGCCTGCGCGCGTACCAGGTCGCGCTGGCCCGCGCCTGGAGTCACTTGCCAACCTTCCTTCGCCGCGGGCCACTGGCCGCGATCCGCAAGCGCGGGGGTAGCGACGTCACCGACGCCCTCATTCGCTCGGAAAACCCGGGGCTCGTCGAAATGCCCCTTGCGGGAATCGTCGAGCTGATCGAGCTTGCCGAGGTGGCTCGCCGCGATCTGACCTTCATCCACCATCCCACGCTGGTCGCGCACGGCGAACGCGATCGAACCGTTTCGTTGCGCGCCTCCTTCGAGCTGGCGGGTAGCCTTGCCTCCGACGTCGTCGAACGGTTGTGGCTGCCGCGATCGGGGCACCTGATCGCGGTCGACATCGAGCGCCGCCAGCTCTGCGAGGCCGTCACCCGCTTCTTGACCCTCCACGCGAGCTCTGCGGCGCGCGCTGGCGCGCAAGGGAGCACGCGATGAAGGATCGCTTCATCTTGGCCATCGACCAAGGAACCACCGGCACGACGGTGCTCGTCTTCGATGAACAAATGGAGATCCGCGGCAGAGGCTATTGCGAGATCCCACAGAGCTATCCCGCGCCGGGCTTGGTCGAACATGACCCCGAAGCCATCTGGCGCTCGGTTCTGTCGGCCTTTGCCACGGCACGCGCGCAGGCGCCCGCGGGAACCATCGCCGGCATCGGCGTCACGAATCAGCGCGAGACGGTGGTGATGTGGGAGCGCGCAACCGGGGCCGCGGTGGCGCCCGCCATCGTGTGGCAAGATCGTCGAACCTCCGAACGCTGCGAGGCGATGCGGCAGGCGGGACACGAGCCCACCTTTCACCGCGCCACGGGTCTACTCATCGATCCCTATTTCTCGGGCACCAAGATCGCCTGGATGCTCGATCATCTTCCCGGCCTCCGCGGACGCGCCGAGGCGGGCGAAATCGCATTCGGGACGGTCGACAGCTTCTTGGTTTGGCGTCTTTCCGACGGCAAGAGCCACCTCACGGATGTCACCAACGCCTCGCGCACCATGCTGCTCGACCTCGCACGCCTCGCCTGGAGCCCCGAGTTGTGTCGCCTGCTCGAGGTGCCCTCGGCGATTCTTCCACGCGTCTGTCCGTCCTCCGGAAATCTGGCGGTCACCCGAGGCATGGAGGGTCTGCCCGACGGCACGCCCATCACGGGAATCGCCGGCGACCAGCAGGCCGCGCTCTTCGGTCAGGGTTGCGTCGAACCCGGGGACGCCAAGTGTACCTTCGGGACCGGATTCTTTCTGCTCATGCACGTGGGGGAAAGGCCGGTCCTGTCGCAGCACCGCTTGCTGGGCACGGTGGCGTGGCAAACCTCCGGCGGCACCAGCTACGCCCTCGAGGGAAGCGCTTTCGTTTCGGGTGCGCTGGTCCAGTGGTTGCGTGACGGGCTGGGCATCATCAAAGCCGCGCCCGATGTGGAAGCCCTCGCCGCCTCGGTGCCTGACTCGGGTGGCGTCACGATCGTGCCCGCGCTGGCGGGCCTAGGCGCGCCCCATTGGCGTCCCGAGGCTCGCGGGGTCATCTCCGGCATCTCGCGCGGCACGACCGCGGCCCACATCGCCCGTGCAGCGCTGGAGGCCATGGCCTTGCAAAATGTCGATCTGGCGCGGGCCATGGAGCTTGATGCCGGAAGGTCCATCACATCCCTGCGCGTCGACGGCGGCGCGTCGGCCAACAACCTGCTCATGCAGATGCAAGCGGATCTCCTGGGAGCGGACATCGTCCGGCCGTCCATGGTCGAATCGACCGCTCTCGGCGCCGGCCGCCTGGCGGCCCTCGGCCTGGGACTTTGCAGTGACCCTTGGAAGAAGCCAGACTTGAGTGTGTCGACGTTCCACCCACGCATCGACGCGGCGGAGCGCGAGCGGACCATGACTCGCTGGCGCGAAACCGTGACGAAGTCCTGAATGTCTCTCTCAACCAAAACCAGACCCGACGGATCCAATCAGTTCTCCCCGGTGTCGCCCCGCATCGAGGCAGGCGCAGCCAGCCACGCCGGCCAGGTGCGCGAGATCAACGAAGACGTCTACGGGATCTACCTCGATGAGCGACTCTTCGTGGTGGCAGACGGCATGGGTGGTCGCGCAGCGGGCGAGGTGGCCGCGCGCATCGCCGTAGACGCCTTGGAAGCCTTCTGCCGCGACCATCGGGCCTCGGCGCCGGAAACCTGGCCCTTTCCCCTCGACCCGCGTCTTCCACTGGCGGTCAATCTCCTGCGCGTGGGTCTCAAGGTGGCGAACCAGAGGATCCGGGAAGAGTCGCGCAGGGATCCCGCGTGGTACCGCATGGGCGCCACCATCGCGGCCCTCACCCTGGACGAGGACCACCTGGTGGCTGCCCATGCCGGCGACGTACGCGTCTACCGCATCCGCAACGGATCCATGTCGCGACTGACGCGCGACCACTCGATCATCGAGGAGATGCAGTCCGCACGGCCCGCGATTTCGCCGCAAGAGATCGCCGCCCTGGTCAACCGTAACGTCATCACCCGGGCCCTCGGCAACAAGCCCGACGTCGAGCCTACCGTCTACGTGAATACCTACGCCGACGGCGATCTCTATCTGCTTTGCTCCGACGGCCTGTGGGATTGCGTGCCCGACGACCGCATCGCCAGCATCATCCTCGCGCGACCAGATGTGGAATCGGCCTGCTACGACCTCGTCGATGCCGCCAATGCCGCGGGTGCATCCGACAACGTCACCGCACTCGTGGTCCGAGTGAGTCGATGAAACGGCGGCTCGCCAGCAAGAAGACCCTGGTGTGCGTAGGCCCAGGCGGGGTGGGCAAGACCACCACAGCCGCCGCGCTCGGTGTGATCGGCGCGCGCGCCGGACTGCGAACCCTTGTGTGCACCATCGATCCCGCGCCCCGCCTGGCCGACGCCCTCGGCGTGGCGAATCTTGGCCCCACGCCGACCGCCATCGGCGCCGCCACCGCCGCCGCTCTCGGCATTGCTTCGCCCGACAAGCTCCATGCCATGCGCGTCGACACCGCGACCGCTTTCGCGCACCTGGTGGAAGATCAGGTGGCCGACCCCGAGCTGCGCAGTCACATCTTCTCGAACTCGCTCTACCGGCACGTCACGACCAATCTGACCGGGTCGCAGGAGTACGCGTCCACCCTCGCGCTCTACGAGCTTCGTCGCGACGGCGGCTACGACCTCATCGTCCTCGACACGCCCCCCACGGCCAACGCGCTCGAGTTCCTGGAAACCCCGGAGCGCCTGGCGGCGGCCATCGCCAGTCCCGCCACGCAGTGGTTCGCCCGCCCCGACCCGCGCGCCGGACGCTTTTCCCTCAAGCGCCTGGGGGTGGGCGGCGCCATGATCATCCGGCGGGCTGGAAGACTCATGGGAAGCAAGTTTCTCGACGACCTCGGCGCGTTTCTACTCGACATCCGCGAGGTGCTGGGTGGATTTCTCATCCGAGCGCGGGACATCGAGGCCGTGCTCAAGCAGCCCGATGTGGGATTCATTCTGGTCATGACGCCCGAAACCGCGGCCGTAAGCGAGGCCCTCTATTTCGCGCGACGTCTGCGCGAATCCGGCTCTCCGCTATGTTGCTACATCGCCAACCGAACCCTGCAGGAACCACTGCCGTGCCCCACCGCCATCTTGCGCGAGCAGATCGCCTCCATGCCCTCTTCGCGCGGCCTGTCCGCCGAGGATCTGGATAGTGCCACGCGTAGTCTCGCGGATCTTGCCCAGTACCTCACCAAGATAGCCCGTGCGCAGAAACGCGAGCTCGATCGCCTGTCCCAGGAATCCCCGGGGTGGACATCACCACGGTTCCGCTCTTGCCCCACGATGTTTCCAGCATCGAGTCACTCAGGGCCATCGCGGATTGCCTGGAAAGCGCCTGAACCGTGCTGCGGCTCTTCCTCGCGGTCGATCCGCCGGATCTCGTGCGGCAGGAGGTCGCCGCCATGTGCTCCGCAGTGGCGAATGCCCGCTGGGTCAAGCCCCACCAGTTGCACGTCACCCTGCGCTTCATGGGCCAGACCCCCGACGACGACTTGCCCGAAATCCGAGAACGTCTCGCGCGCGTGCAAGCTCCGGCGTTCGAGCTGGCATTGCGCGGCGCGGGCACCTTCCCAGGGGGGCCGAACACGAAGCGCGCCCGCGTGCTCTGGCTCGGCCTCGATCCCATCGAACCGCTGGCTCGTCTCAAGCGCGAGATCGACGCTTGCCTGGATACGGGCGCGCGAAAACAGACACAGGAGTTCTCCCCACATCTCACGCTGGCGCGCTTCCCCCGGGGTTCAGACCTGTCTCTGACACGATTCATCGCGCGGCGTGAGGGCTACCGCGGCGCCGCCTGGCCGGTCGTCTGCTTTCGACTCTACAGGAGCACCCTCGCCGCGAGCGGTGCGTTGCATGAAGGTGTTGCGACTTATCCGCTGCCCTGGATCTGCCGAGAAAGGTAGGTCCACGTTCCCAAACAGAGCGACACAGCCATGGCAACAGGTGAACCATCCGCATCGAGTCTCCCCTCCGTCGGCGAGACGCCGAGACGGATTCACTTGCCGCTTGTCTCCACCGGGCCGGAGTTCGATCTCGATGCGAGCATGTACCAGATCATCCTCGATCGCGTCGAGGACGGCGTGTATTTCGTGGACAACAACCGGCGCATCCGTCTGTGGAACGGGGGCGCCGAGGTCATCACCGGGTTCTCGCGCGACGAGGTATTGGGTGACCCGTGTGGCGAGCAGGGGTTGTGCCACGTCGACTCGCAGGGCCTCAGGCTTTGCGAGACGGGCTGCCCGCTCAAGCAGGTCGCACAGAGCCAGGCCCCCTACGAAAATGACGCCTTCTTACAACACAAGCTCGGTCACCGCGTCCCCGTCCACATCCAGACCTGGCCGTTGCGCAATCCGCTGGGTCAAATCATAGGCGCGGTCGAGGTGTTTCGCAGCACCGTGGCCAGCCGGCGGCAGGATCAGCTCATCGAAGAGCTTTCCCACCTCGCGCTCGTCGACGACCTGACCGGCTTACCCAATCGCCGCCACCTGGACATCCAGCTCGACCGGCGCCTGGCGGAGTTGAATCGCTTCGGTTGGCCATTCGGAGTGCTGATGATCGACCTCGATAATTTCAAGCAAGTCAACGACAACTTCGGGCACCAGGTGGGCGACCGCGTCCTGGAATTGGTGGCTCGCACCCTCTCCTCCAACTGCCGCTCGCTCGATACCATCGCTCGCTGGGGCGGTGAGGAATTCTGCGCCATCATCTCCAACGTTCGCGAGCAGGACCTGCGCAAGGTGGCGGACAAGCTGCGTGCCATGGTCGAAACCAGTGGACTGCGCGAGGCGTACTGCGCACCCCTGCGCGTCACCGTTTCCATCGGATGCGCCCTGGCCCGGACCAACGAGACCGCGGCCGAGTTGATGAAGCGCGCCGACGAGATGCTGTATTCCGCCAAGCGCACCGGCCGAAACCGCGTCCATATGTGAGCCGCGACCGACAAGCGACGAAACCCGAACCTGTGCCTCGCTGTCGGGTTGTGATAGGGGTAATGCCTCGATGAAACCAGGGCCGATTCCCGACCAAGGCGCGCCACCAGCCCGCTGGCCATGGTGGCTTGCGTTGTTTTTCTGCCTTGCCGGGTTGGGTCTCTCGATCCTGCTCGAACGCATCCACTTCGAGATTCACACCAATCCCTCGTTCCACAGTTTCTGCGCCATCGACCGCAAAGTGAACTGCGACCTCGTCGCACGCAGCCCCTTCGCAGTGTTCTTCGGCGTCCCGGTGGCCGCGTGGGGCATCTTCGGCTATGCGATCGCCGCCGTGGTTTCCCTGTGGGGCACGCGAAGCCATCGGCCCCAACTGGCCGCCGGCTTTGGCCTCTACCTCGGGTTGGCCTTCGCGATGACCAGCATCGCCCTCGGGACAATCTCGGTTCTGCTCATCAGCGCGGTGTGTATCCTTTGCATCGCAACCTATGCGGTGAACGTCTTGTTCTTTCTGTGCGCGCTGCTCGCCGCCCGCCCCTTCGGACTCGCCGCCGCCCTGGCCGACCCCATACGCGCCGTGCGCTCCCGACCGCTACGGGCGCTCGCCATCCTGGCTGGCCTCGCCGTGGGCGCGCTGGGCCTCATGGCAGCCCACCCATCGTACTGGAAAGGGCAGCACGAAGCCGAACGGCACCGCCCCGCGGAGCCCACCCTGCCCACCGGCATCGAACCAGGTGGCGGACACTTCATCGGCGCCGAAAAACCGGCCGTCACCTTGGTCGAGTTCAGCGACTACGAGTGTCCGTACTGCCGCCAGGCCCACGCCCAGCTACGCGCCCTGCTCGAACGCTATCCCAACCAGCTCCGCCTCGTGCATCGCCACTACCCCCTCGACCAGAGCTGCAACTCGTCGCTCAAGGCTCCCATGCACGAGAATTCCTGCTTCGCCGCGACGATCGCGGAATGCGCCGGCCGCCAGGGCCGCTTCTGGCAGGCCAACGACTACCTTTTCGCGGAAGCACGCATGCTGAACGCGCGCACAAACAGCGAAATCGCGCACGACCTCGGAATCAACGCCGCAACCTTGGAATCCTGCCTGCGCGAGGAAGGCCCGCGCGCCGTTGCCTTGGACGTCGACGAAGGCAACCGCCTGGGCATCCAGGGGACACCAACGTTTTTCGTCGACGGCAAGACCTATACCGGACAGTTGCCGCCCTGGTTGCTCGCTCGACTGCGCGACGCCGCGGCCGGCATCGACGCAGGAACGAAGTAGCGGCAGCCGGGTGGCGATTCAAGCCCCGCGAACCGTCAACTCCGGCGGGATGGGCGACTCGGATGCGCGTCAGGGCAAGGACCGCCGATGATGCCTAGCCCGCGATCCACGCAGAAGTCGCTGCTCCAGCGATCGCATGACCTGGGCCTCGCGCGGCCGGCGATGGTCGTGGCCGAACAAGTGGCACAGGCCGTGGATGGCCAGACGAGCCATCTCGCCGGAAAGCCGGCCCTTGCCGCTGCGCCGGAGAGCGGTCTCGACCGAGATGGCGATGTCGCCGAGGAAGATCCCGTCACCGGCAGGGTCGGATTCTCCGCGCAGTTCCTGCTGGTGGAAGCTGAGCACGTCGGTGGCCCGGTCGAGCTTACGGTAGTCACGGTTGAGCGACCGTATCTCGTCGTCGCAGGTGAGCAGCAGGGCAACCTCGCAGCGCGAACGATCGAGCAGGCGCAAGGCCTCGCCCACCCGTGCCCCGAGTTTCGGGCCGGACGCGCCGGCAAGCAGCCTGCGCGCCTCGGGCCGGACCAGCACCTCGACCTTGTTCACAGCACCCGCTTGTAGACCTCGGCCTCGACGAAGAGGCGAAACAGGTCGCCGTCGCACTTGCCGGCCTTGACCTCGCTCTCCAGGATCGCGAGGGCGCGTGGCACGGGAACCGCGGCCTTGTAGGGACGATCCGACGCCGTGAGCGCGTCGAAGATGTCGGCGATGGTGAGCATGCGCGCCTCGACCGGGATCTGGTCGCCGCGCAAGCTCCTTGGATAGCCGCTGCCGTCGAGAAGCTCGTGGTGCGCGCCCGCAAAGCGCGGCACGTCGCGCAAGGTGCGGCCCCACGGAATCGTGCTCAGGAAGTCGACGGTATGTTCGACATGGCGCTGGATCTGCTGCCGTTCGTCCGCGGTGAGACTGCCGCGTGGCACCTGCAATGCCGACAGCTCATCGGCGGTGAGATAGGGCTGCGGATTCCCAGCCTCATCCGTGTAGGTCAGGCTCGCAATCTCCAGCAGGCGGACCAAGGCCGGCCGCTCCATCAACGTGGGCTCGTTGGCGGCCAACACCAGATGCCAGCACTCGTCGAGGAGCGCCAAGCGCACGCCCAAGTCGGCGTCGATGGCGGAGAGCCGCGCCGCTTGGGTGGTCGCGCCGGACGCGAAGAGCGCCAGCTTTCCGCGCAAAGCCTCGGCCTCCATCGCCTTGCGCACGTAGCGGAAGCGCATGGAAACCGCGGCCAGTTGCCAGTCGTAGAGTTTCTTGGCCTTGACCAGCACGTGCTCGCGCACGCCGACCTTGCCGAAGTCGTGCAGCACGCCGGCGTATTCGAGCTGGCGGAGGTCGTCGCGCGAGAAATGCAAATCGGCCAAGGGCCCGGCACCGGCGGCATCGGCCTTCTCGGCCAGGGCCACGGTAAGCGTCGCCACCCGCCGCGAGTGCCCCGAGGTGGTGGGATCGCGGGCCTCGATGGCGGTGACCGAGGCGTCGACAAAGCTCTCGAACAGGCGGCGAATCTCGTCGTACAGGATGGCGTTTTCCAGCGACACGCCGGCCTGCGAGGCGAGCGCCAGCGCCATCTCCTCGGCCAAGTTGTCGAAAGGGACGACGAGGGCGGCGAAATCGGCCGGCGCTTGCAGTTTCCTCGTGGGCTCCCGCTTCTTGTTGATGAGTTGGATGACCCCTATGACGTCGCCCATCGCCGAGGTCATCGGCACGGTAAGCATGGAGTGGGCCTCGTACCCCGTCTTTTGGTCGAAGGTGCGGTTGTGGGTCAGCCCCTCGATATCGGTAGGCGTCATCGAGGCAAGGTCTGGAATGTTGATGGGTCGCCCGCCGAGTACGGTTTTTCCCGCGATGGACGAGCCATCGATTGCGAGCGTGAACTCCTGAAAATCGACCGCCATGGAATCGTTCTGCGACAACATGAAGTGCAGAACCGCGCCGCCGCTTTTGCCCCCTCCGAGCGCCGCGGATCGCCGGTGCGAGGCCTGGCGTGGCGCCGACGCGCGCGCGTCGTCTTGTCGAGAGACATCGGCTGGGCCGCCGTCCAGGTGCGTGGCTTCGACGACGTAGACGCTTCCGGCATCCGCGCCGGTGATCTGGCGGCTCTTGAATAGGATCAGATCGAGTAGCTTGCGGATATCCCGCTCCGACGAGATCGCACGCGCGATGGCGAGCAGTTCGTCGCGCTCGTAGCGGGCGCGCGCGGCGCCCTCCTCACTGTCGGCCGGCATTCTTTCCGCAGCCACGTTCAAGCCCCCTGCCCGCCGCTATCTCTCGGGACGCGCCGGAAGGCTCCTGCCAGGATCGCCTTCGGCGGTCTTACGTTCGTAGGCGAGGATGATCTTCGCCACCAGCGGATGGCGGACGACGTCGACCTCGGTGAAATAGCAGAACGAGATGCCCTCGACGTCCCTGAGCAAGGCTTCGGCTTCGGTGAGGCCCGAGCGCCGGCGGTCGGGCAGATCGATCTGCGTGACGTCTCCGGTGACCACCGCCTTCGATTCGAAGCCCAGGCGGGTGAGAAACATCTTCATCTGCTCGCTGGTGGTGTTCTGGGCCTCGTCGAGGATCACGAACGAGTCGTTGAGGGTGCGCCCGCGCATGAAAGCGAGGGGGGCGATCTCCAGGATGCCGCGTTCCATGAGCTGCTGGGTGCGCTCGAAATCCAGCATGTCGTGCAAGGCATCGTAGAGCGGTCGCAGGTAGGGCGAAACCTTGTCCTCCATCGTGCCGGGCAGAAAGCCGAGTCGCTCGCCGGCCTCGATGGCCGGCCGGGTGAGCACGATGCGCTTGACTCGCTTTTCGAGCAGCTCGCGCAGGGCCAGCGCCATCGCGAGGTAGGTCTTGCCGGTGCCGGCAGGGCCGATGGCGAAGACGATGTCGCGCTCGCGGATCGCGTCCACGTAGCGCTTCTGCGCCAAGCCCTTGGGCGCGATAGGACGGGCCCGGCTACCGACCAGGATGGTGTCGGAGAACACTTCCTGCAGATTGGCGCTCGCGTCCCCGCGCAGGACCTCGGCGGCGCGCCCCACGTCCTCGGGTCCGATGGGCCGACCGCTGCGGACCATGCGATAAAGTTGCTCGACCAGCCGCCGGGCCTGGGCGATGGCATCGGCGCTGCCCATCAAGGTCAGCTCGTTGCCGCGCGAGTGCAGCCTGGCGTTGGTTTCGAGCTCGATGCGCTTGAGGTTGGCGTTGCGCTCGCCGAAAAGCATCATCGCGACGCGGTTGTCGTCGAGCACGACGCGATCGGACTCGACGTCGCCGGCGGAACGCGAATGATCGGAGAACCTGGAACTCAAGGCTGTGCGCTCCTCTGTAGCACGTTCGCCTCGCAAGAACCAGGCAGCAGTCTCGCGGGCTCGGCGCTAGACTCCGCGCCCGTGAGCGACGAAACACCTATGCCTTCCCTGGACCTCGATCCGCTGCCCGGAAAACAAACCGGCGCGGGCCTGCCTCGCCTGGTGGGGCTCATGCAGCGCCTGCTCGCCCCAAGCGGCTGTGCCTGGGATCGGGAACAGACCCTGACGACCCTCCTGCCCTACCTCGTCGAGGAAACCTACGAGGTGGTAGATGCCTTGCAGGCGGGCAACGTCGCCGACCACCGTGAGGAGCTCGGCGACCTCTTGTTGCAGGTGATCTTCCAGGCTGAGCTGCGCTACGGCGAGGGCGCCTTCGGCATCGACGAGGTGATCGACGGAATCGTGCGCAAGCTGATTCGCCGCCACCCTCATGTGTTCGGCGAGGTCCGGGCCAACAACGCCGACGAGGCGCTGGCGAGCTGGGCCAAGCTCAAGGCGGAGGAAAAGGCCAAGAAGGGCAAGAAGGGCGCGCTCGACGGCATTCCTCGCAGCGCGCCCGCCCTGGTGCGAGCCATGCGCGCGGGCGAAAAGGCCGGCGCAGTCGGGTTCGACTGGCCGGACCAGGCAGGCGTGCGCGACAAGGTGAACGAGGAGTTGGCCGAATTCGACCAGGCTTGCGCCAGCCACGACCGCAAGGCCATGTCCGACGAGCTCGGCGACCTGCTCTTTTCCATCGTCAACCTGGCCCGCAGACTCTATCTCGACGCCGAACAAGCCCTGCGCGAAGCCACCGACCGCTTCGGCCGCCGCTTCCGCACCATGGAAGAACACCTGGAAGCCGAAGGCCGCACCGTCAAGTCGGCCTCGCTCGATGAACAGAACGCCCTGTGGGAAGCGGCCAAGAAGGCGGGCGTAAGGTAATGTGGGTTGGCGCAGACAGCGGCAGAAACCCTCGGATCTTGCGCGCGAAGACACACATGCCCCCATCGACGCCGTACTTGACGGCTTCCGGGTGCAGACCGACAATCTCCCTGCGCTCGCATCGACCAAGCGCAAAGGAGGGCACCATGAGAAGCCTCGGAGCGGCGGCGCTCGTGTTTCTGATCGGCTGCGGAGGCGGCAGCGGCACCGGTCTCGACGGCGGCCAAGCCAACTCGATCTGCAGCATCGCTTGCCTGGCCACCCTTGCCAACCTGGTCAATGCTTGCCCGGCCAGCGGGACGTGCACACAACAACTGGTCGGCACCACCTCCGAAAACGTCTGCTACAGCAACGGCGTGAAGATGACCGCGGCCGTGACCTCGACTTCGTCGGGCGCCATGTCGATGTCCGTGAGCGTGAAGAAGAACACGACGCCCTGCTACTCGCTGGCCATGAGCGTGACCGCGACGGAAGACGTGACCATGACGTTCAAGAGCACCTCGGGCGCGACCGTCGCGACGTTTGCCGTGACCTCGGCGGGCGACACCATCATCACCTGCCCCGGCAAGACGCCGACCACCTTGGACTCGACCATCCAAGCCACCTGCGCCACCGAGCTGAGCTCGGCCAACACCGCGAGCGGATCCGGCACCAGCGACTGCACCGACGGTATCTGCAGCTACTGACGAGCACGGAGCCCGGCGATGGCGCCCACCCCGTCTTCGCCGCCATCGATGGCGTTGTCCCCGTGCCGCCGACCCCGCCCCCTGCGTGCGAGCCAGCGAACGCGCTAATTGCAAGACGTCGGGCTGGCGAGGGTCGCGCCGGCGCCTTTCTGCACGAGAGCCTTCACCTGAGAGGCCGGCACCATGAACGACTTGTACTCGTAGGTCGGCGTGAAGGCCGTGCCGCTTCCAGTTTGATTCCCGGTGCAGCTCTCGAACAGGTTGCCGGCCGACTGCTGGACAGAGCCCGCACCAGCCTGCTTGCCCAGATCGATGGGTGCTTTCTGGCTGATGAAATGGTTGTTCTCGGTCAGGACGTTACACGAGTAGCCGTTCGTCACGCCCAAATTCGAAGCGCCCACCGCTGCGTCAGCTGTATAGAGATTGTTGACCACGTGGATGTAACCGTAGCGGCACCGCGGCTGCCGTTCTGCCGCCGCTTGCCACCAGTTGAACATGTAGGTGATATTCAGCTTTCCCTCGCTCTCGGGCTCGTCGTCGGAGGACGCGATCAAGTTCGACAGATTGTGACTGTGGCCAGGCAGCGAGTAACCAAAGATGTTCCAGGTGAACGTCACGGTGTCGGCGCCTTTGACGACGTCGGCGTTCCCGTCCTGGCCGTCCCAGAATTCGCAGTGGTCGATCCATACGTTCTTGGAGCTGCCCTCGATGTTGATGTTGTCCCAAGCCTGATCCTCGTTGGAGCCCGGGCCGCGAATCACGATGTTGCGTACGATGATATTGCTGGCGCCACTGATGTGAATCGGCGCCTTGAGTTGGGTGCCTGGGCGCAGCCCGATGATGGTCTTGTTCGACTTGATTTCCAGGCGATCTCCCGAAGAGCCAGACCATCCAGCACCGAGCGTGCCATCGATGTGGATCACGCGCGCCTGGCCGTCCGTGGCGTAGGTCTTGAGGTCTGCGAAGGTCTTCACGACGATCGGAGTCGCATCGCCGCCTCCGGTGACATTGAAGGCGGTCCCGGTTCGCCCGGATCTGGTGGCCCAACCGATGGGTTTGCATTGGTCAGCGCCCAAAGCAGTCGTGCCACCGGTACCCGTCGTGCCACCGGTACTCGTCGTGCCACCGGTACTCGTCGTGCCACCGGTACTCGTCGTACCACCGGTACTCGTCGTGCCACCGGTACTCTTGGCCCCGCCGCTGGCTGTCGTACCGCCCGCCGCAAGCGTACCACCGGTGGCTATCGTACCACCGGCACCCGTCGAGCCGCCCGCGCCTAGCACGCCGCCGGTAGACACGCCACCGGTGCTGGTCGTCCCGCCCATTCCAACGGAGCCGCCACTGCTCGTTCCTCCGTTTCCGGCGCTGCTCGTACCGCCACTCGGCGCCGCACCCCCAGCGGCGGAAGTGCCGCCTTGGGCTGGCGAGCCACCCGATTCGGTCCTGACGCCACCACTCGCAGTCGTGGTCCCCCCATTCGATTGCGTTCCGCCAGACGTCGCGTCGCCGCCGCCCTGGCCCGTCGAACTACAAGCCGCTGCAGTCAAGCCGCTGGCGAGCAGGCCGAGCAAGGCTGCGCCGGCGCGCACCCGTCCAAGTCTCGACGAATGGAGGTGAACGAGCGAGCGAGATAGGACCGAGCGGTTGCACATGATATTTCCTCCTGCGATAAGCGCCAAGCGTGGGCTTGCTGCTCGTGACCGCTCGAATGTCGAGCGACACCCAGTATATGCCCGTGAGACTCGCGGACGCTAGCAACGCGCGCGTCCGGCTGGCCGGGACTGCTCGTGGCCAGCTACCGCGCCTGCGAGGGGAACGGCCGAGCTGTTCGCCGCCTGTCGTGTTACCCGAGGGCTTGCCGGTAGACCGCGGGGCTCAGATGCTGGAAGCGACGGAACACCTTGCAGAAGTGGTTCGCGTTTGCGAACCCGCAGGCGTCGGCGATTCGTTTGAGGGGCGCGTGCGTGTCGAGGAGCAGCCGGGCTGCTTCGTGAATGCGCACCTCGGTCGAAAACCGCGCCGGCGTCAAACCCGTGCGTGCCCGAAAGAAATGGCTGAAGTGACTGCGACTCATGCCGTACTCGGCGGCCAGCACATCGACGGCAAGCGCCTTGGGCAAGCTCGCGACGATGCGCGAGCGAACTGCCTGCAAAAGCCGCTCGCCCTCGCCAGAGCTGTCGCTCGACTGGTGCACCCACCGTTCGTAGGCGAGCCCGAACTCGAACAGAGCCAGCTCCACTTCGAACCGATCGCGGAAGTCCTTCTTGATCGCACCGCGCACGAGTCGCAGGGCGCTGGCGGTTAGTGCTCCGTCAGGCGGAGTCTCGACCAGCGGGCCCGTCTCCGCGACCTGCTTGCCAATCCGTGCCAGCAGGTAGGGGTGGTAGATACCGACCCAGCCGAAGGTCCAGCCGGGTGAATCCTCGGGCAGGTAGTAGCGATGCCGCGAGGGGATGAGCGCGAAGAATCCTTTGCCGGGAGGAACTCGCCGAGGTGGCTGTCCGTAGTTTTGAAAATGCCCCCAGCCGGCCAGGGTGAGCTGGAAGATTACCAGCGGCGCATCCCGGCGACCCAGCCGCTTCATTCCATCCCAGTGGTAGCTGGTCGGGTCGGTGCGGGTTTCAACGCTGCCAAAGAACGCCGTCGCCGGCGTCCACCAGCCGGGAGCTGGCAACGACGCGCGGGACAGCTCCGTGAGATGGGTCAAGGCCGGGCCCCATTCCGGGGGGGCGACTGGTCCGGGATGCTTACTCGCCACCACGTCCGAGGCGAGGACCTCGTCCGACCGTTTGCGCCAGAGCGCCACCATCGACTTCGAGGAGCGTGGGGTCTTCACAAATAGACCCTACTTCGAACATCCCAACCATCGCAATGCGAATTTACCGCGCGCATCCTTCTCTTCCAGTTGACCTCGTTCAACACAAATGGACGTCGGGGGCCGTGACATGGCGGTTTGCATGCAAAAGAAAGCGAACCTGACCCATCGAGGCCTAGCCCCCTTCCCGAGGAGCGCCGTCATGCGCACGTTTCTGACCCTTTCTATTGGTAATTCGACGACAGTCCGGATCGGCGGAGTTGTCGCAATCCTAATCGCGAGCGGGCTTGGATGCTCGACCGGCGGGTCTTCGGGCCCTGGAACGGGCGGCAAGGACGGTTCCTCGACGACCGGCAGCGGCGGGTCCACCGGCTCGGGGGGAACCACCGGCAGCGGCGGCAGGACGGGCTCCGGTGGCTCGGCCGACACCAGCGCCAGTGGCGGATCCACAGGATCGGGGGGAGCCACCGGCAGTGGCGGCAAGACGGGCGCCGGCGGTTCGGGTGGTGCGAGCAGCGGTGGATCCACCGGCTCGGGGGGAATCACCGGCAGCGGCGGCAAGACGGGCTCCGGCGGTTCGGGTGGCACCAGTGCCAGTGGCGGGTCCACCGGATCGGGTGGAACCACCAGCAGCGGCGGCAAGACAGGCTCCGGAGGCTCGGCCGGCGCGAGCGGCGGCGGCGCCATCGGGCCCGGCGGCGCCGGCTCCGGTGGCACGAGCGGGGGCGGCTCCTCCGGCAGCGGCGGAAACACCGTGGCCGGCGGGAATAGCGGCGGCCTCGGGGGCATGGGTGGCAGCGCGGGCGCCGGTGGCACCGCCGGCGGTTCATCGGGACCGCCGATGGGATGGGCGTCCTGGAACAGTTTTGCGGCCACGATTACCTACAACATCATCAAGGGGCAAGCGGACGCGATGGTCTCGAGCGGCCTGAAGGCGGCGGGGTATCAATACGTCAACATCGACGAGGGCTGGTGGCAGGGAACGCGCGACAGCTCCGGCAACATCACGGTCGTCGCCTCCGATTGGCCGGGCGGGATGCAGGCCATTGCGGCCTACATCCACGGGATTGGTCTCAAGGCGGGGATCTACACCGACGCCGGCAAAGACGGATGTGGCTACTACTACCCAACCGGACGTCCGGCGGCGCCCGGATTGGGCAGCGAAGGCCACTACGATCAGGACTTTCTCCAGTTCTCGCAGTGGGGCTTCGATTTCGTCAAGGTCGACTGGTGCGGCGGCAATACGGAGGGCCTCGACCCAAAGACCGCGTACCAGGCAATTAGCGACTCCATCAAGAAGGCCACGGCGCAAACCGGGCGACCGATGGTGCTCTCGGTTTGCGACTGGGGGAACCAGAGCCCATGGAACTGGGCGCCAAGCATGTCGACCATGTGGCGTACCAGCCAGGACATCATCTACTACGGCAGTGCGCCCGATATCAACAAGGTCCTCTCCAACTTCGACTCGGCCCAACATCCGACGGCGCAAAGCCCGGGACACTACAACGATCCGGACATGCTCATCGTGGGCATGTCGGGGTTCTCTGTCGCGCAAAACCGAACCCACATGGCCCTGTGGGCAATCTTCGAGCGCGCCGATGTTGGCTGGTAACAAGCTGGACAGCATGAACGCCGACACCAAGAGCGTCTTGACCAACAGCGAGGTGATTGCGATCGATCAGGATCCCCTTGCCAACCAGGGGACGAAGGTCAGTGATAGTGGGGGACTACAGGTCTACAGCAAGGTGCTCTCCGGGACAGGCCGACGCGCCGTCCTTCTCCTCAACCGGACTGGATCGACCGCAACGATCACCGTCCGTTTTGCCGACATTGGTCTCGGGGCGACCGCGTCGGTTCGGGACGTCTGGACGGCGACAGATCTGGGAAGCAAGACCACAAGCTACGCCGCCAGCGTTCCTTCCTACGACTCTGTCCTGCTGATCGTCACGGACGGCACTGGTCAATGATCCAACTCATGCCTGGCCGAGCAACCCTCGGGTCGCGGCAGCGAGCTCGGGCGCATTGAACGGCTTGCGCAACAGCGCGCGGGCTGGGTCGGGCGGCAGCCCATCGAGGGCGTTGAACTCGTGGCCGGTGACGAACAGCACGGGCGTCGCGCTGGTCGAGCGCAGCGCACGGTACACCTCGGCGCCATTCACCCGCGGCATGATCGCGTCAAGCACCAGGAGATCGAACGGCACGCCTTGCGCCTTGAGCAACGCGATGGCTTCGGCCCCATCTCGAACCGCGACAACCTCGTGCCCGTCCTCCTCGAGAAAGCGCCGAGCCAGGTCGCGCGCCCCCCGGTCGTCCTCCGCCAGCAGGACCCGGAGACGACGGCTGGCCGCGATGACCGGCCTCGCCTCGGGCGCGGGCTCCTCGGCCGGCTGCTCCGAGGGACGGAGCAACACGCGAAAGCAACTCCCTTGGCCGACTTGCGAACGCACCCCGACGCCGCCGCCATGTCGCTTGGCCACGGCATAGACGGTGGCCAAGCCCAGCCCCGAGCCGGAGCCTGGAGGCTTGGTCGTGTAGAAGAGCTCGAAGGCGCGGCGCTGGACGTCCTCGCTCATGCCGCAACCCGTGTCCGTCACCTCGAGCGCGACGTAGCGGCCCGGCCCAGCCAGACCCAGCCGCGCCGCTTCGGCGGCGGCAACCTCGCACGAGCCGACCGCCAGCTGCAGCCGGCCGCCCTGGGGCATGGCATCCCGCGCGTTGACACAGAGGTTGACCACGATCTGCTCGAGCTGGCTTTCGTCCCCCCAAACCTCGATTCCGCCCCGGCGGATGTCGACCTCGACGAGGACGTGCTCCCCGAGCAGCCGCCGCAAGAGCGGCAAGATGCGATCCAGCAGGCCGGCCAGATCCACGCTCTTGGGCGTGGCGACCGTTCGGCTGAAGGTGAGCAACTGCCCGACCAGGCCGGCGGCCTGCCGGCCGGCCTCTCTGATTTCTGTGGCCGCCGCGCGCACCGGTTCGGGCAGGTCGAGGGCCAGACAGAGATTGGAATTGCCGAGGATGACCTGCAGCAGGTTGTTGAAGTCGTGGGCGAGGCCTCCGGCCAACTGGCCGACGGCGTCCATCTTCTCGACGTGACGAAGACGATCCTCGGCGCTGCGGCGAGCGGTCACGTCGATCGCGACCCCGGCGGCGCCGACCACCTTGCCTTCGTCGTCGCGACGCGGCCGGTAGCGGTACTCGAATTCGTGTTTGCCGATCGCCACGATGCCCTCGACCGAGCCGCCTTGCAAGGCACGCGTCGCGGCCTCTGCCATCTCCGGGAGATCGGGAAACGCCTCCGCCATGGTCTGGCCGACCACCTGTCCGGGCAGACGCCCGAGCAGGGCCAGCGCGCTGCCCTCGCAAAGCTGGAATCGGCCGTCGCCGTCGACGAACCACAAGATCACCGGCGCGCTGTCGAGCAAGGATTGCAGCAGCAGCTCCTTCTCGGCCAACGCTGCGCGCGTCTGCGCTTCCTGCGACAGATCGACGACGTAGGAGACCGCGACGTTCTCGTCACCGAGAATGATGCGCGACCCGAAGGCCTCCACGGGAAAGACCGTGCCGTCCTTGCGCCGGTGAAACGTGCGCACTGCGGCCGGGGTAAAGGGACCTATGGCGAGCAGCCCATTCCAGATCTCCGGCGTCAGGTTCGTGTCGACGTCATACAAAGTTCGCGCCATCAGCTCGTCCCGGGTGTAGCCGAGGGTGTCGCAGGCGGTCTGATTGACGAATGCGAAGGTTGCGTCCACGCGGGTGAAGAACCAGCTCCCGGGAAAGGCCTCCACCAAAGCCTTCAGGAGCTCGGCATTGGACCCCGACGCCAGCGCGTCGCGCACCCGCTGGGTTACCCACGTCCTCTTCTGCTCCACTTTGCTCGACATGGCGGCTCGCTTGTTCCTACCTCGCTGTCACCGATGCGACCGGGATGATACCACCGCGATGGCAGCCGGCGACAAGAGCCCACGGCAGGTCACGCTCCAACTTGTGACCCGCCTCGAGGGACGAAGCCGTGGTAGGCTTGTGAGGCGGGGTAGATGATTGGTCAGCGTTGCCGGGAGAAGGAGACGGCCGTTCGCAGCGGTCGGAAGTGCTGCCGATTCTTCCCTGACATCGCCGCCCGGGGCGAGGCGTGAGCAGTGAAGAAACCAGCGGCTGACCCGCAGAATTCGCTCCTCAAGGGCGTTCACGCGGCGAACGAGACCCTGTTGGAGCAGGAAGGGGATCAGCTTCTTGCGAGCATCATCGAATTTCTGCCTGACGCCACCTTCGTGATCGACCGGAACAAGCGGATTGTCGCCTGGAACCATGCGTGTGAGGTCATGACCGGCGTGCGGAATGAGGCTCTGCTCGGCAAGAGGGACCAGGAATGAGCGGCAGAATGCTCGCTCAAGAGATCGCGAAAACGCGCCCCACTCTCAAGGTCGTCTACATGTCGGGCTACACCGACGACGCAATCGTTCACCGGGGTGTTCTCGACGCGGGTACGCACTTCCTCGCCAAACCCTTCACCTCGTCCGACCTGAGGCGAAAGATTCGGACGGTGCTGGACGATGGCATCATCAAAGTTGCCGATGACTATGAGCCGGCGGTCGGGGCCGGCGCCAGCATGGAGGAGGAACCGCTCCACAGGGCGGCGCTGCGGGAGATTCCGGCGGACGTGCGGGCAAAGCTCAGCAAGGCGGTTATCGCCGCGCGCCACGACGAGATCATCGAGATCGTCGAGACGCTCCGGAACACTGCGCCGGAAGCAGCCACTCTGCTTGGGCGGATGGCAGACGCCTTCGACTACGATGGCATGCGGGACCTGCTCGATCTGGAGGACGAGGAAGAGCGTGACGGATGAGGCGAATCATAGGCATGGATTGCAAGGCCCTCTCCGCCAACATGGTGCGCTGGACATAGAGAGCGCCGGGCTTCCGTAATTCAACGCGCCCTGAGCTGCGAGACCTTCCCACCCAGGCATTACGATTTGTTGAGTAGGTGCGGGCTGAGCCGGTCGAAACGCTTGCGCAGCTGATCGCATGTAGTTCTAGAGAAGATACCACCCTATTCGGCGACCTTCCCGCTCTATGACCCAACCGTCGCGATGGAGACAATTCACCGATGATGCATTGGCAACTGGTTTCTCGCCGCGGCCTTCTGGCTGGCATGGGCGTCCTCACGCTCCTGGCATGTAGCACCTCGGGGGGAGGAAACGGCACGAAGTCCGACAGCTCGGTCGGTACCGGAGGGCAAACCGTCATCAGCACGCTCGGTAGCGGTGGAACCTTGACGACAGACACCGGTGGCACCACCACGACAACGAATGCCGGGGGTGGGCCAGGCACGGGTGGCGCGACGGGCACGGGGGGAACGGGAATCGGCGGCGGTGGGGGCGGCGGTAGCACGGCGGCTGGTGGGGCGAGCGGGGGCGGCGGCAGCAGCGGCGGAACGACGAATGCTGGCGGTACCGGCGGCGGTGGAACGACGAGTACGGGCGGCACCGGTGGCGGAGGCTCGGCCTGCCAGCCGGACTGCGCGGGCAAGACATGCGGCAGTGACGGGTGCGACGGAACCTGCGGCGGGTGTCCGCCCAGCCAGCTCTGCGGGACGGACAACACCTGCAAGGCGCAAACGACCGGTGTGGTTGTCGATCTCAAATCACAACTGACACCGATATCGCCCGGCGTCTACGGCGTCACCCTGGCTTCTGACGACAGCGGCCCAGCGCTAGGCAGTGACGACTCCATCAAGCTAGCTGCTCTCAACCGTTGGGGCGGCGACGAAACCGAATCCTACAACTGGAAGGCCGATATCTTCAATCCTGCGCGGTGGTGGGCGTGTGCAAACGTCTCCGGCACGCAGATGTTCGACGCCTCCGCATCCACGCCCGCGACGCCGGCAAACCTCACCAACTCGGCCGATCGGTTCGTCAACTGGAACAAGACCCAGAACGTCGATACGTTGATGACCATCCCAATCACCGGATGGCTTGGGAACAAGATCACCTCGCAGGATCCGGCCAACAGCTCCTGCGCATCGTCAGGCGACGTGAATTGTTGTACGTCCATCGGAACGAGCGAGTCCGTGCTGGTCGACAAGGGGTCGAAGAATCTCGACACCTCGTACATGCAGGACTGGGTTACTCACCTCACCGGCCTTTTCGGAAGTGCCGCCAGCGGCGGCATAAGATACTACCAGTTGGACAACGAGCCCGATTACTGGTTGGATCTCCGTCCGGACGTGATGCCTGCCCTGTACCCGCCGGGACAGCATTGCCAGGATTTCTACGCGGCAATTGCCAGCGGCGACGAAGCGGGAGCGAGCATCACGGATGACTTCATGAATCGCACCATGGCCTACGCGACCGCGATCAAGAAAGTCGATCCGTCGTCCCAGGTGCTCTTCCTCTCGGCCATGAAACCCAAGGGGCTCATTTCGCTCAGTAGCGAGATGTGTGGTGTGTCTGGGCCCTACTCGATGGATAGTTCTATAGCGAGCGCGCTCCTGAAGAAGGGTGCGCAGTATGAGGCATCAAACCATCAGCGCATTCTCGATTGCCTCGATTCGCACTATCCAAACCAGGAATCCGGAACCAGTGGTATTTGGGACACGAACAACCCGTTCTCGCACCAACAGGCATGGATCAATAGCTCGTACCCCGGGACCGGCATCTGTGTTAGCGAGTACACCGTGGCGAACGACGGCTCCGATACTGCGACGGCGAGCCAGGTGGCCGATCTGCTCGGCGGTTTCGGCGCCATGGGCGTCCGCGTGGCGTCGTACTTCCGCACGCTGAACAACAAGGATGGTAGCCACAAGCCGGTCTACAATGGCTGGGCGATGTTCAGAAACTACGACGGTGCCGGCGGCAAGTTCGGCGACATTTCCGTAGGGGCGGCCAGCTCCTACTCGAACCTGCACGCGTATGCTTCCACGGACTCTGCCTCCGCGCCGACGAAACTGTGGATCATGTTGGTGAACGTCGGTAGCTCGGCGCAGTCAAATCTATCCGTGGCGGTCAACAACTTCACCCCCTCATCCGTGAAGGTGTTCCAGAGCATCGGCGGCGCCGCTCCTGCTGCAGCCGGAGATGCTGCGGTAACCAACGGGACGATTGGTGGACTTTCCGTAGCGGCGAACAGCATTACGCTATTGGTGGCTCAGAAGTAGGGGTGCTACGACGATACGAAAAGGGCGCTTGTATTTCCCACGCGATTGGCGGGCACGCGATCGACGCGATCCGTTTCGGCGCCCAGCGAGGGTCCTCTCGGTGAGGAATACGTGGACGCCTCGGGCTGCTTCAGTTTCTCTGCCCGACGGCGCCCCCCAGCCGTAGAATCAGGCGCATGATCGCATCCGAGACCCCGAACCGCGCGGTGGCGTTCCTGGCGATGCATCGGCCGGGCGCCGGCTTCATCCTGCCGAATGCCTGGGACGGCGGCTCGGCCCGGATCCTGGAACAGGCCGGGTTCGCTGCGATCGCCACCACCAGCGCCGGGATCGCCTTCAGCCGTGGTGCCGCCGACGGCACGATGGAGGGGCCCGAGATGCTCGACTGCATCGCGCGGATCGTGTCGGCTGTCGCGTGCCCGGTGAGCGCCGACCTGGAGTCCGGTTACGGCGCTACCGCCGACGACGTTGCCGCAACGGTCGCCGCTGCGGTCGAGCTCGGGGTGGTCGGAGGCAATCTCGAGGACGTGACCGAGCCCGGAGAACTTCTCCCGGTCGAGGCTGCCTGCGAGCGTCTCGAAGCCGCGCGGACCGCCGCACCGGCCGGTTCGTTCGTGCTGAACGCCCGCACCGACGCCTACATGATCAGGCACCCGGACGCCTTCGCCGAGACCGTGCGCCGGGCCGAAAGCTACGTAGCTGCCGGAGCCGATTGCATCTTCGTTCCCGGTGTCACCGCTGCCGAGGAGATTGGCAGACTGACCGCCGCAATCGGTGCGCCGGTGAACGTCGTGTCCGGGCTGGTCGAGCCGGTGCTGGACGCTGCCATCCTGCGCTCGCTGGGCGTCGCCAGGATCAGCGTCGGCGGCACCCTCACCCGCGCCGTCCTCACCCTGGTCGAGCGGGCCGCTCGGGAGATGGCCGACTACGGCACCTTCGGCTTCGCCCGGGGCGCGATCCCGTATGCCGAGCTGCAGCAGCGCTTCAGCCGCTGAGCTGACATGCCAGGCACCGGTTCAGCGGTGAGTTCCGGTTGTGCATGCGCGTAGGAAGCGGGACCATGCTCGCTGGCGGAGCGGAAAGGCAGCAAGCCAAGGATTCCGGGGCAACAGCGAGCAGAAGGAGGCGGCGGCGGTTGGGTAGTATCTAGGCGCGGCAACCCTGCGTAACTACAAAACTTCCGGCTCAACCCTCGGTTCGATTCTGCCGATATTGGGACCCGTGGTTGCAGCCCTGCAAGACGTCCAGCCGCAGCCCTTCGGGCGCTACGTTCTGCTCGATCGTATCGCCGAAGGAGGGATGGCCGAGGTGTTTCGCGCCATCATGCCCGGCGCGGAGGGCTTCAAGCGCACCTTCGTCATCAAACGCATCCTCTCGCAGCTGAGCCAGTCAGCCAACTTCGTCGACATGTTCGTGCGCGAGGCCCGCATCGGGGCGATGCTCAATCACCCCAACATCGTCCAAGTCTACGACTTCGGCAGCGTGGACGGTCACTACTTCCTGGCGATGGAGTACCTGCGCGGTCGCGACGTGCTGGCGATCATCAAGCAGCTGCGCGACATGAAGCACCCGTTCCCCATTCCCGTGGCGGCGTTCATCGCGCACGAGGTGGCGGGCTGTCTGGCCTACGCGCATGGGCTGACCGCGCCCGACGGCCGCCCGCTGGACATCGTCCATCGTGACGTCAGCCCCTCGAACGTCATGTGCCTGCGGGAAGGCGGCGTCAAGCTACTCGATTTCGGCATCGCCAGCGCCGTCAGCGAGGCCAAGGCTGAACAGACCGAGCAGGGGACCTTCCGGGGCAAGCTGGCCTACATGGCGCCCGAGCGCCTGCGCAACCAGCGGGTCGACGGCCGCTCCGACCTCTATTCGCTCGGTGTCATGTTGTGGGAGATGCTCACCTGCCGCCGCCTCTTCCGGGGAGCCGGCGACGCCGAGACCTTCAAGAACGTGTTCGAGATGCCCGTCCCGGCGCCCTCCACACAACGGCCGGAAGTGCCGCCGAGCCTCGATGCCATCGTGAAGAAGGCGTTGGCGCGGGAGCCGGGCCGGCGCTACCAGTCGGGGCAAGCGCTGGCGGACGACCTCGAGGAGGTCATGCGCGAGACCAAGTTCAAGTCGCGCATGCTGCCCAAGATGCTTGCCGATCTCTTCGGCAGTGGGATGCATTCGAGCCAGGTCGCCATTTCGTGCCTCACACCCGAGATGCTGGCCGCCGCAGGCGTGCCGGACATTCCGACCACGGGATCCGCAGCAGTGGTCGGGGCCGCCGGGCTCGCCGGAAAATCGGTCTGGCGTTCATGGCGCCTGTGGGCCGCGGTGGCGGCGACGGCCGTGGTCGTCACGTTGGCGCTGCTCTTGGGCCTGCGCCCGGGCCACGTCGATCCGCGCGCGGCTGCCCCCACCGCGCCGCCCACGACCTCCGCCGTCCCGACTCCGACCGTTGCGGCACCTGCGGCGCCGGTCGTCGCGCCGCCGGTCGGGCAGGCAGATTTCCCCCCTGCACCCGCGGCGGAGCCCACGAAAGCAAGGACCGGCAAACGGCCGACACGGGCGCGCGTCCATGCCGCGGACAATCCCATCGCCAAGGGGCTTTCCATCGATCCGTTCGCGGAGGCCGCCAGGCGGGGGCATCGATGACCCGTTGGCCACCGGTCTTGGCTCTGGGGTTGCTGTTCGCCATGCTGGGCGGCAGCGCGCAAGCGGCGACGCCCGCGGCGGAGAAGGAGGCGCGCCGCTCGTTCGAGCGCGCCGAGGCTCATTTCAAGGCCGGCCTCTTTGCCGAGGCCTTGGCGGAGTATCAGGACGGCTACGATCACGCGCCGCTGCCGGGCTTCCTCATCAACATCGCCCAGTGTCAGCGACGGCTGGGAGATCTTCGAGCAGGCGCGCGCCACCTATCGCAAGTTCCTCATGGTGGCGCCCGACTCGCCGTACGTACCGGAGGTGACGGTGCTCATCGCCGAGCTCGACAAATTGATAGACGCTCCCGACGAGGCCGCGCCGCCGCCCGCGGCGAAGCCGGAGAAGACGGAGCCGGATCGCGGGAGCGGCTGGGGACCGGCACCGGCCGGCCAAGAGCTGTCGCCGCTCGCGGCTGCCGCGACGGAAGCGCCGAGCAACCCGCTGGTGACGAGCACGGCGACGCCCGCCCCGGTCGCCGAGACGGGAACGCGGTGGTGGCTGTGGGGAACCATCGGGGCCGCCGTCGTGGCGGGCACGGTCACGGCCGTGCTCCTGCTCCGATCGCCCGAGACCACGACGCTGCACGATGGCTCTCTGGGGACGCTACGACGGTAGGAGCACGGGATGCGTGGCGGACGACTTGCTCTTCTCCTGCTTCTGGCCACGGGGCAGGGCTGCCGTTCCGCCAAGACCGTGCCCGAGCCGGGCGCCGTCCTTCTGCACGTGAAGTGCGCGGCGGGCGCACCGACCCCGGACGAGCTGCGCGCGTGGGTATATGACGATGGCGGCCGGTTGTGGGACGGGGTTCGTATTCCCCCGGATGGCCCGCTGGTCGTCGCGAGCGCGCAGGACCTCGGGACGATCTTGATCCAGCCGGGGACGATCGACGGCAAGCTTCGGGTGCACGTCCGAGGGTTCGTCGTTGGCGCACGCGTCGCGGACGGCGCTCTCAGAATCGACTCACCGGCGAGCGGCGATCGAACCTATGAGCTACTGCTGGAGGCGGCGGCCCCCGTGGATAGCGACGGCGACGATGTACCCGACAGCCTCGACGATTGCCTGGGCGCCGCCAACCCAGCGCAGGGCGGTTGTCCCGCGCCATCGGGGTCCGAGCCGGGGCCGGACGCCAGCTTCGTCGAGGTCGGCGTCGCGGATGGGCCGGGCGACGCGCCGGCAGTGCCGGTCGAGGCGGGCGCGCCGCTGGACTTGGGCGACGACCTTGGCCCCGACGTGGCAACGAAGCGCGACAGCCCGGTAGACCTGCCACCGATCATTTCCGGGCCGGACGCCGCAACGGACGCCGGCATCGACCTTCCCCACGACACCGCATCCGATGCCGTCGCGGACGCCCGAGCCGATACGGCTGCCGTCGCCGACGTGAGCGTCAAGCTCGATACTGGTGTCGACGGCGACGCCGCCGTGGATGCCATCGATGCCGGCAGCGCGACGTGTGTCGACGGGGGCGTCTGCAACCTGCCCCAGGGGGCCCTGTGCGCGGCCAGCACGGACTGCGCCTCCGGCTTCTGCGCCGACGGCGTCTGCTGCACCAACGCCTGCGCGGGTCCCTGCCGATCGTGCAATCAGCCGAGCGCCACGGGCATCTGCCAGGGCTACCCGAGTGGCACCGACCCGGAGATCGAATGTCAGAGCGGCGCCACCTGCAACGGCGTCGGCGCGTGCGGCACCGCCGCGCCACCCAACCTCGCCAACGGCCAGCTCTGCGGCTCAGGCACCCAGTGCTTGTCCGGCTTCTGCACCGACGGTGTCTGCTGCGACACCGCCTGTACCAGCCCCTGCCAGGCCTGCGGCACCGGCACCTGTCTAGTCGTCAAGAAAACCGACGACCCTCCCGAGTGTACTGGCACGATGACCTGCAACCCCCACGGTGCGTGCGTTGCGCGCTGAGGAGAAAGCCGCTCGCCGCCCTATTATTTTTGCTCATTCGTGACGGAAACGCAGCGATGGCCCCAATAGTCCTTATCGGGAGTTTGGACCGCGCAACCCAGGGAGGTTCCATGAAGAATACGGCCTTTCGCCTCGGCGCCTGCTGCGCCGCGATTCTCTTGCTGGCTTCGAGTTGTGGGAGCTCCAAGCTCTCGTCGGCGAATGACGGCGGCGCAGACGCGATGGTCACAGGCCTGGACGTCCTCCTGGACGTCCTACCGTCGGTCGCGGACACCCTGCCGGGAGCTGACCTGCCTGGGTCGGTGACAGGCACGGATGCGCGGGACCTCGCCAGTGTCGGCGACCTGCCGGGGATTCCCGTCTCCGACGTTCCCATCGGCGCGGGTGCGGATGCCCCCATGCCGGACGCCCCACCGGCGGCCGAGGCCGGTCTGCCTCAACCCAACGCCGACGGCGGCGGCTCGGCGTGCGGTCTGGCCGGTGCTGCTTGTCTGACCGCGGCCGACTGCTGTGGCCTCGCGTGCCTGGCTGGCGTTTGCTCGGTGGCGGCCTGTCTGTCGGATGGCGCCTCCTGCACGAGCGACGGGGAGTGCTGCAGCAGCACGTGCGGCGCTACCGGCGTCTGCGCGGCACTGAACCCGACCTGCAAGACCGCCGGCAACGCCTGCACGACCGACGGCGAGTGTTGCAACCACTCGTGCAACGCCAACCACCAGTGCGCGCCGCCTGGCCAGGTCTCCTATTGCAACCAGACCGGCGACGTCTGCCGCGCAGACGTCGAGTGCTGCACCGGCGTATGCAACATCGCAAGCGGGGCGGCCGTGGGCACCTGCGCCACCATCAGCACGAGCTGCCAGGTCGACGGAACCGTATGCAACGGGTGCGGGGTTTGCTGCAGCCACTTCTGCGGCCCGTTTGGCGCGGGTGGCCCCGACATTTGTCAGCCCGCCTCGGGGTGCCGGGTCCAAGGCAATCTGTGCCGCAATGACTCGGACTGCTGCGGCGGCGACGCGCTGTCTGGTCTACCGGGCGCGGGGCTCGTCAAGTGCGAGCTGGATCCGACCTACGGCTCGCGCATCGGCACCTGCGGGGGACCGGTTGCCAGCAACTGTCCCGACGGGACGGCCACGTGCAAGAACTCGTGCAACCCCGAGGGCAATGTCTGCCACTTTACGAACACCGCGGTCTGCGAGGGCTCCACCACCAGCAAGCGCAACGACTGCTGCGCCTGCATCAGCGGCAAGGAATGCTGCCAGCTCGATCCGACCGGCATCCCCCGTTGCAATGCGCTCGCGGCCTGTGTGCCGGTTGGGGGCAACTGCGCGTTCTCCGGCGACTGCTGCAACAACGAACCGTGCCTGCCCGATCCCATCACAGGCCGCCTCACCTGCGGCAGCACGTGCGTGCCGCTCGGCGATCTATGCACGACCAATGCCGACTGCTGCATCGGCACGCTCTGCCAGGTCAGCCCGGGCTCGCTGGCCGGCACCTGCATCATTCCTCCGCCACCGCCCCCGAAGAACGACGCGGGCGTACCTCCTGCCACCGACGGCAGCCTGCCGGGTGCCGACACCGGACTGCCGCAACCAGACGACGCGCTTGCGCCCGAGCCGGACGCCGCGGTTCCCGAGCCCGACACCGCGCCGCCCATCTGCGCCTACTTCGGACAGGCGTGCTCGATCAGCATTGCGTGCTGCGGCGGCACCACCTGCGTGAACAGCCTGTTTAGCGACTGCACCGCCACCGACACCGACTGCGTCTGTTTCGCCGGCGAGTGACCGAAGCGTCCCCGAATGTCCTGGTTCGCCGCCGAACGCATACGCGAAACACGATGCGAGGGAACATGAGCCATTTTCATCTGAAGTCGATCACTTTGGGACTGGCGGTCCTGGCGGGCTGCAGTGGCGGTTCTGGCAGCGAGCATACCGGTCAGTCCTGCCAGGTCGTCGCTGACTGCTACCCCGGCGTGAACCAGTCGTCGCTGGAACAGGTGACGTGCCTTACCAGTGTGGCCGGCGGCTATTGCACGCACACCTGTCAGACCGACGCGGACTGCTGCGCGGTGGCGGGCAAATGCAGAACCGGCCTGCCCCAGTTGTGCGCGCCCTTCGAGTCGACCGGCGCGAACTACTGTTTCTTGAGCTGCGAGGCCACGGTCTTCGACGGCGGCGCCACCGACACCACGGCCTACTGCCGGCAGTACGCCTCCAGCTCGTTCACCTGCCGTTCGACTGGCGGCGGCTCGGCAAACCGCAAGGTTTGCACGCCGTGATCGGACCTGTCCCGCCTGCGGGGCCATTCACGATGCCGCCTCCGCGATGAGGCGCCGCCCTAAAGCCAACGCAGGCCGCGCGCGACCAGCAAGACGGCCACGCCCCAGGCGCCGGCGAACACGTCGTCCATGACCACGCCCCATCCTTCGCGCAGGTTCTCCGCCCAGCGCGCGGGCCACGGCTTCCACTGGTCGAAGACGCGAAACAACACCACGCCGGCGAGGATGCCCTTCCAGTTGTCGGGTGCGGCGACCAGCGTGATGAGCACCCCCGCGACTTCGTCGATGCACACGATCTCGGGGATCCTTGAGCCCGGTCTTGCGCACCACCTGGGTCGCGGCAAAGACCCCGACCAAGGTCACCAGCGCGGCACCGGCAGCGACGGCGAGTGGCCCGCCCCGCGCCAGCAGGAGGTAGAGCGGGATGGCGCCGAGGGTGCCAGCCGTCCCCGGCATCTTGGGAAAACGACCGCAGCCGAACCAGATGGCCAGAAGATAGGAAAGCTGATAGGGCACGCGGCTCTTCACATCGCCTCGCCCAACATTCGGCGCACTTCCGCGGAATAGACCGCTCCCTCGTGGACCACCAGCGGCGGCTCGGCCTGGCCCTCGACCGCCGAGCGCGCGGCCTCGACCAGAATGCGCTTTGGCGCCTCGCCCGTGCGAGGCACCACCAAGCGAGATCGCGCCACCGAGAATCCGCGCACCGCAAGGCCGCCGCGCAGTTCCTCCCAGCGATCGAAGGGGTAGATCGTTGCCAGCCGCCCACCTTCACGCAGGGCCATCGCCCCCACGTCCAACCACTCCGAGAGTGTCAGCGTCACTTCGTGATTGGCCAGCGCCTTCTCCGAAAGCGGCGGAAGGGCAAAGGCGCCCACCGGCCGGAACGGCGGGTTGGTGGCGACCAGATCGAACCCTTGCGCGGTCACCGCGCCCTTCACCCGCGCATCCCCGGTCGCGACGCGAAAGCGATCGGCAAACCCGTTGGCCTCGGCCCCCTGTTCGGCCAGGGTGGCCAATCGCGGCTGGATCTCGATCCCCAACCCGCGCGCATGCCCGTCGCGCGCCAGCAGCAGAAAGGCCAGCGCACCGCTGGCACAGCCGAGATCGAGAAACTGGCCGTAGGGCGGGACGATGAACCCTGCGAGCAGCACCGGATCGAGGCTGCTGCGAAAACCGCGGCGGGGCTGCAGCAGCTTCACGCGCCCGCGCAGCAGGGTGTCGCGCGTGATGTCGCTCTCCACCGGCAAGCAGACTCCAACGATCAAACGGCCGGCGGCTGGGCGGCCCGGATCTTCTGCATCACCAGGCCGGTGGCCAGCTTGGGCTGGAAATAGGTCGACTTCTGCGGCAGCACGAAGCCTGCCTCGCAGGCATCGAGCACCTGCTCGATCTTGGTGGCGTTCATGAGGAACGCGGCCTGCACCGCACCGGTGGCCACACGATCGAGGGTCGCGCGCAGGTCGTGGCTGTAGGTCAGGTTCTGCTGCTTGGCCATGGCCTCGGCGCCGATGCCCAGGATGGGGTCCAGGATCAGACCGTGCAGCACGCTCACATCCAGGCAACCGAGGGTCGGCGGCCCCAGGCGCGACAGATCCGCGTCCTTGCGCAACCGCAGCCACATCGTGCGCTCCTGCTTCGGCCGGCGCACGGCGAAGGTCACGGCCCCCTCGCCTTCCCGGCGCAGGCGTTCGCCGAGGCTGGTGGTATCACGCTCGTCGCCTTCTTCGACGACGAACCATGGCTGGCAGCGCGACGCCAACGCGTCGAGCGATCTGTCGGACAGGCCGTGCACCATCCTGTGCGTGGGCAACACCAGCAACCCGGGATCTTCCGCGCGGGCGAAAAACATCGGTCCGAAATCCGCCTGCGAGGTTCCCGGCGCGGCGCCCGCAGGCCGAAGCGCGTCGCGGATGGCGACCATGGTTTCGTAGCGGTGGTGTCCGTCGGCGATCATGACCTGCTTGGGCGCCAGCGTCCGCGCGACCGCGGCGATGGTCGCCGCATCCGTCACCACCCAGAGTCGGTGGCGGCAGCCATCGGGCCCCACGGCATCGACGTCCGGGACGCCGGTGGTGGCGCGCTCGAGTGCTGCCTCGGCCTCGCCGCGCGGATCGCGGTACAAACTGAAGATCTGCGAAAAGTGCGCCTCGGTGGTCTTGATGAGCTTGAAGCGGTCGATCTTGGGACCGGACAGCGTGTGTTCATGCGGCAACACCACGCGCGACGAGAAGGGCGAAAGCTCGACCAGCGCGATGAACCCCTTGCGCGCGTAGCTGCGCGGGCCGCTTCCGCTGTCGAAAGAGAAGTTCTGTTCGTACCGATAGATGGCGGGCGCCGGATCTTCGCGCAGGCTGCCCTCGGTCATCCAGGCCTGCAAAAGCGCACGCGCGTGCTCGTACTTCTCGTCGCCCTCGCCGCGCGGAAGATCCAGGTGCACGATATTGCGAGCGTGCCGCGCTTCGAGCTCGGCCCGCTGCTCGGCCGAGATGACGTCGTAGGGCGGTGCGATCACCTTCGCGGTTTCGGGAAGACGCGCCGGATCGAAACGGAGCGCACGAAAAGGAACGATGCGAGGCATGATTCCCGCACTCTAATTTCGCGCTTCGGGAAAGCCAAGCCCGATGCTCACGCGTCCAGCTCGGGATAGAGCCGCCGCAGCCCTTCGGGCGTGGCCGGACCGACCCCGCGCTCGGTGATGATGCCGGTGACCAGGCGCGCGGGGGTAACGTCGAAAGCCGGGTTGGCGACGGCGCTGCCCTCGGGCAGGATGTCCACCGACGCCAGATCTCCCCGGGCGGTGCGCCCGCGCACCCAGCGAACCTCGTCGGCGCCGCGCTCCTCGATGGAGATTTCTCTCACGCCGTCGGTCATCTCCCAATCGATGGTCGTGCCGGGGAGAGCCGCATAGAACGGGACGCCGCAATCGCGGGCCGCCAGCGCCTTCAGGTAGGTTCCGATCTTGTTGCACACGTCGCCGCTGGACGTGGTGCGGTCCGAGCCCACGATGCAGACGTCGACGCGGCCGTGCTGCATGAGGTGTCCGCCGGCGTTGTCCGCGATCACGGTGTGGGGAACCCCGTGCTGGCCAAGCTCCCACGCCGTGAGCGAGGCCCCTTGATTGCGCGGCCGGGTTTCGTCCACCCATACATGGACGGGAATACCGGCGTCGTGCGCCTTGTAGATGGGCGCCAGCGCGGTTCCGTAATCGACCGTGGCCAGCCAGCCGGCGTTGCAGTGGGTGAGCACGTTGACGGGCCGGCCAGGTTGCTTCTTCGCGAGCTCGGCCAGAATCTGCTTGCCGTACTCGCCGATGGAGGCGCAGCTCGCCACGTCCTCGTCGCATATCTCGGCCGCGCACCGGAACGCGGCGGCTGCGCGTTCGGCCACGGGCAGAGGCGCCACCGCCGACACGATCTCGTCCACGGCCCAGCGCAGGTTCACCGCGGTGGGGCGCGCGGTGACCAGGCGGGCGCGCGCGGCCTCGAGCGCCGGCGTCGTGGCATCGGCGTTCAGAGCCAGGGCCATCCCGTAGGCGCCGGTGGCGCCGATGAGCGGCGCACCCCGCACGATCATGTCCGCGATGGCGCGCACGGCATCGTCGAGACACGACAGGCGCACGAGCGCGAACTCGTGCGGCAACCGCGTCTGATCGATGACCTCGACGATGCGACCGTCCTCGATTGGCTGGATGGTTCGAAAATGCTTGCCGCCGACTTTCATCGATTCACCCGAGGTAATTTCCGATGAGAAGCCCCAACCGATTGCGCACCTCGACCGGGATGGCCGCCTTGTCGCTCCAGATGGCCAACCTGAGCGCCGACTGACACTCGCAGGGCCGCTCGGCCTGGGCGGCCACCTGAGGAATCACCCTGGCGATCAGCCCGATCGCGTTCTGGGTCGCCACCTTCACGTTGCTGATGATCTCATCCAGCAGATGCACCTTGTCTTCGTCATTGGGCCGTTTTCGCCAGCAGTCGTAATCGGTCGCCAGGGCCACGGCCGCGTAGCAAATCTCCGCCTCGCGCGCCAGCTTGGCTTCGGGCATGAGGGTCATTCCGATGAGGTCGCCCCCCCAGGCGCGATGCATTTCGCTCTCGGCACGCGTGGAGAACTGCGGCCCTTCCATGCACACGTAGGTTCCGCGCGAATGAAGCTTGATGGGCAGGCCGGCGCCCACGGCGGATAGCAGGTGACGCAGGGTCGGGCAGAACGGCGTCGCCATCTCGACGTGCGCCGCGATGCCGTCGAAGAACGAGCTCGGACGGCAGAAGGTCTTGTCGATCACCTGGTCGGGCAACACCAGGTCGCGCGGAGCGATAGTTTCACGCAAGCTGCCGACCGCGGCGCTGGCCAGGATGTGCGTCACGCCCAGGGACTTTAGGGCATAGATGTTGGCGCGAAATGGTATCGAGGAGGGGCCGAGCAGATGTCCTTCCCCGTGCCGCGATAGCAGCGCAACCGGCACCCCCGCCACCTGGGTGGTGACGATGGGGCCCGAGGGCATGCCAAAGGGCGTATCGATGGTGTGGCCCTGTCCGGCCCCGAGCACGCCCAGCGATTCGCCCAGGCCCGTGCCGCCAATGATGCCAATCATGCGTGTCCTCCTGTGTGGTTGTGAACACAGGGAGAGTGCCCCGTCGGGGAAGCCAGCGCAAGCAGGTCCGCGGTTAGATTAGAACTTGTACGAAATCTTTCCGCTCATGTGCAGGGTCACGTCCGCCGACCAATCATGGTCGGGAAACACACCCCCGAGCTGCATGGTGATCACGACCTTCTTGGCCGCCCACACCTTGGTCACGTCGATCGGATACGCCGTCTTGGCGCTGATCACCGGACTGGACGTCGCGCTCTCAGGACGCTCGTAGTTCACGATCTCGACCGCTGGCGTGGTCGAATTCGTCGCGCCATCCGACATGGTGATGCGCGCATAGTGGATGAATCCCAAATCCTGCATTTCCCCGAGGGCCTTGATCTCCACCTCGCTGGCATAGACTTCGGCGTTGAGATCCTTCGCCCAAGACAGATCGTCCGAGGAAAGCACGAAGGTCTGTGTCATCGAGGTTTCGCCAGACGACCAACCGGCCGGGATCCCTTGGAAGCCGACGGATTTTTGCGTCACCGTGATCTCGGGGACGTCGGCCTCGACGCTCGCGCAAGAAGCGGCCGTCGCCGCGAGGGAAGCCAGAGCCAGCATCAGAGAGGTTGTCGTTGTCGTCGTGCGCATGGTCGCCTCACATCAGATAAACGATGAGCCCAAGCTTGAGCGATGACCCGGTGGCCTTGATTTTCGGGTCCTGGTTGACCTGGATGACGGTGTTCGATCCAGAGCTGCCGATGGTTTGGTTCAGATTGTGAAGTTGCGCCCACACCATCGAGACGCCGCCGTGGATGAAGAACGTGACGTACTTGCCGCCGAAATCCAGGCCGGCGTGCAGGTTGGCGTAGTCGTAGCCGACTTTCTCCAGCAGCGGACTGCCACTGAAATCACCGCTCACCAGACGGCGAACCAGCCCGTTGGCATCGCCGTCGCTGTAGTGGCCATATTCGAGGGACAGCGAAGGACCCGCCCCGAAGGGAAGCAGGCTCAGTCCACCGCGCCAGCCCTTGCTCACCGAATTGCTGCCCGCGCCGGCGTAGACCCGGAACCACTGCCAAGGCCTCACGACCAGGGAGCCGATAGCACCATCGGGCAAGCCCACGTCGGCCATCACGCCGAGTACTGGCCAGCGCTCCGCATGCCTTGCCTGGAGCGCCGCCTCGACCGAGCCCTGCTCCTCGGCGCAGACCGTAGCCGGTGCGGCGGCGGCAGCCATCCCAAGCAGCGCGACCATGACCGGTGTGAACTTCATGAACTAATATTTACATATTAATCATGTAATAGCAAATACATTTTTTATCTGTTAAAACTATTCGACGCGGTTCGCCATCTGCCGCACACCTCAGATCGCGATCGCGCCCCTGCGTAGGATCTCCATCTCATGGCCGCGCAACCGCACCAGCGTGCTCGGTGGTCCGCCTGGCGTCTGGCCGCCGTCGAGCACGTGAAGTGCTTCGGCGCCGAAATAGGCGCGAACCTCCCCCACGGTCCGCGCCGGGACCGCGCTGGCGGTATTCGCGCTGGTTGCGGTGATGGGGCGCCCGACGCTGGCCACCAAGGCCTGCGCCAGTGGATGCGACGACACGCGCGCGGCCACGAAGCCGTCGCGAACGATGGCGGGCGGCAGATCGGATCGCGCCGGCAGGACGATGGTCAGAGGTCCGGGCCAGTGCCGTGCCACGAGATCGTGCGCCCGCGCCGGCACCTCGGCGCACAACTCGGCGAACATAGCCAAGTCGGCGACGATAAGCGCACTCGCCCGCTCGACATCTCGACCCTTGAGCGCGAACAGGGCATCGAGTGCAGCCGGATCGAGAGCGTCGACCGCCAGCCCGTAGTAAGTCTCGGTCGGAAATGCGAGGATTTCGCCGTGGCGGACAGCCTCCGCCGCATGGGTGATTTGGGTGGGCAAAAACGTTGTCATGGCTTGTCCAGCTTGCGCAAAAGCGGCGATCGGTTCAATGGCGATGACGATCGGAAGAAACTGGCCTTCGTGGTTGCGCTTCCCCACCCACCGGCGGACACTTGGTACAATGGAAAACACATCCGAGGCGTTGGTGGTGCGTGAAGGTGCAAGGTTCTTCGACGAAAAAAGGCGTGACCTCGGATGGGCTGGGAAGGTCACCAAGCGAAAGCTCGTGCTGGGCGGACTGACGGCTCTCGACGTCGCCACCGCGGAGCCACCGCTCGCGAACTATCTGCGCTCGCTGGACAAGGGCAGATTGTTCGTCGACTCGGCGGACACCTTGGGTGAGTCTTTCGCCTTCGCGTGGGCTTCGGGATACGCGAACGGCCTCGAGATCCGCGTGCAAGGCGTGCTCGAAGGCAAATAGCAGGAGCCCCAACCACGTCCACCTACGCCAGCAAACTTCCCCAAACTATCTCGCTGCGCGGGTACAATTGCGAACGCTATGATTGGCGTGCGTAACTGCGTCGGCCTCGCTATCTCCACGGCGGTTGCCGCGTGCGGCTTCAATCCACAACCCAAGAGCGGAGTGGTGGCCTGCAATCCCAGCGGTGGCGCCTGTTGTCCCGATGGCTACATCTGCGTCGGGCGCGGAGAAAGCGCGGCTTCCGGCCCCTCCCTGGGAACCTGCTGGTACAAAGAAGACCTGCCAATGACCGCGCTGGCGAGCACGCACGACTACACGCCGACGGTGTTGTACGACCCTCCTTGCCTGGTCACGGACTGGCCGTTCGATGTCGGCGTCGATGGAACGCCGGATTCCGGTGCCGCGGGGCCGAGCGACACTGGCGGTACCGGCGGCGCGGCCGATGGCGATCCCGATGTCTCCCCAGACAGTGGCGACCCATCCGTTTCCCAACCGGTTGGCGTGGGCTCGCTGTCGGTCTTAGATCCTGGCATTGTCTACATTACCGGGAACTTCGATAAGAAGGACCCCAAGACCGGCACTGTTACGACCTATACCGGGATCTTCGACACCACCGACATCTCGCGGTTCGCGGCGATCTTTCCCAAGGGGGTCTGGGGGAACGTACACCCCGACGGCACAATCGCCTACATTGGCTTTCAGTCGACAGGAGACAGCGAGGTCTACCTCCGCCAGTTCGTTTCCGACCCCGACCTGGCGAAGGATCCGAAGGCGAACGACATTGCGCTCGACCTTCCCACCTGCCCCGGGGGCCAGCGTGTCGACACCTGGTACACCAGCGTCGCCCCCGACACTGGCGACACCCTGTTCCAGTGTCACTATTGCCCGCCCACAGGCGGCTCCTGTTACTCTCCGTCCGATTCGACGGATAGCTATTGCTACCAGCGGAGCGGCGTCTGCATGGAGCTTACAACGGTCCTCGCCGTCGGCGCGGGAGGACGATACTTGGCCACAGGGCGAAACATCACCGACCCAGGACTGCGCATCATCAACCCGGATGGCAGCAAGATCCCTGTCGTCGGCGGTCCCAAGGGCCTTGGTGCAATACGCGTCACGCCAACCGGCTTCTGGGTTCTCGATATCCAGGGAATCGACGACGGGGACATGAGCCGTTGGCACATTGCCTACGACGGCACGATAACGGAGCACGTTTCATACCCGCCAAGCCCAATACCCGTTCAGGTTTACTACTGGAGGACGGCGCTCGATGGCCAAGGCAGGGCTGTCACAGCGCAAATGGACACGAACCTACCGGACAGAAGCCCTAGCGTTGGTCGGACCATCATCCTTCGCTTCGATCCCAGCGCCTCGTCGGCGGAAGTCCTGTTCGACATGGCCAACCCTCCCAGCATCGTCACCACCCTGAACCTGGATCTAGACGCGGAAATGAACAGGTTCTTCACCGGGCCCTAGAGCGCCGAACGGGTTGACGGACCGAGTGAAATTGCGCAGTTGCGAGCGGCCCGAGGCGCGAGGAGGGAGAATACTCGACGTATTTGACCGACGAGCAACGAAGGGACGCGACGCAAATGCGCGATTTCACGACGGGAGGCAACCCGTTCGGCGCTCTAGCTCAGACCGCTCGCCCAACCATGGAGCGTGCGCAGCCCCTGGCAACCCTCTTGTCTCCTACCCTCGCTTGGGTCAAGGTCCGGCCATCGAGGTAGCAGTTTCATGTCACAACAGCAGGAAGTCGGCCGACGGTTGGCGAGCGGAAACGAGGCCGTGGCGCTGGCCGCGCTAGCCGCCGGGGTCAAGCTCGGCACCGGCTATCCAGGAACCCCCTCGACGGAGATCCTGGAGGCCTTCGACGAGCTGGGCGGCCCGGCCCAGTGGGCCCCCAACGAGAAGGTTGCGCTGGAAGTCGGCATCGGCGCGGCCTTCGCGGGCGCGCGCGCCCTGGTCACCATGAAGCACGTGGGTCTGAACGTCGCCGCGGATCCGCTTTTCACGTCGGCCTACACCGGGGTGACCGGCGGACTCGCAATCGTGTCGGCCGACGATCCCGGGATGGCGTCGAGCCAGAACGAGCAGGACAATCGCCGCTACGCGGTCGCGGCGGGGCTCCCCATACTGGAGCCGGCGGATTCGCAAGAGGCCTACGACTTCACCCTGCGCGCCTTCGAGCTGTCCGAACGCTGGCGCCTGCCGGTTCTGCTGCGCATGACCACGCGCGTGTGCCACTCGTCCACGGTGCTGGAGACCCCGGGATATCCCGTGCCGCCAGTCAAGCCGGTAGGCTTCGTGCGCGACATTCCCGGCCGCGTGATGATTCCGGCTTACGCCCGACCGGCGCACAAGCGCTTGCGCAAGAAGCTGGCCGAGTTGGCGGCGTGGAACGACAGCGACGGGCCAAACCGGGTCGTCGAGGGCGAACCCAGCTTGGGCATCATCACGTCGGGCATTTCCTTCCAGCACGTGCGCGAGGCGGCGCCGCGCACGCGGGTGCTCAAGATCGGACTTAGCCACCCGCTGCCGGTCGAAACCGTACGCCGCTTCGCCGCCTCGGTCGATCGCTGCCTGGTCGTCGAAGAGGGCGATCCCTTCCTCTACGAGGCCACACGCACCGTGGGCATCGCGGTGGAGGGCAAGCCCGAGATGTACCGCTTCGGCGAGTTGAACGTGGCGCGCGTCCGCCGCATCGTCGCGGGCGAAACCTCGCCCGAGATCGCCCCTGCCGCGGGCAAGCCGCCCGAGCTTTGCCCGGGTTGCCCGCACCGCAACGTCTTCGAGGCGCTGCGTGACCTCGATTGCATCGTGTCCGGAGACATCGGCTGCTACACCCTGGGGGTGCTGCCCCCGTTTTCCGCCATGGACACCTGCGTGTGCATGGGCGCGGCCATCGGCGTAGGGCTCGGCCTGCGCCAAACCCTGCCGCCCGAGCAGGCGCGCCGGGTGGTAAGCGTGATCGGCGATTCGACCTTCGTCCATAGCGGCATCACCGGTTTGGTCGAGATGGTCTACAACCCGCCACCCACCGGCCACGTCGTGGTCATCCTGGACAACGGCACCACCGCGATGACCGGCCTTCAGGAGCACCCGGGCACCGGCCGCCGGCTGAACCATCAAGCAACCGGCAAGGTCGACTTCGAAGACCTCGCGCGCGCGCTCGGCATCAAGAGCGTGCAGGTGGTCGACCCCATCCTCGACGCCGACGGAATCACGCGCGTCTTGCGCGAGGCTCTGGGGCGCGAGGATCTATCGCTGATCATCGCCCGCCGTCCCTGCCTGCTCGCCGCGGGCGCCATAAAGATCCGCGAGAAAAGCCATGCAGGACAAGAGCCACAAGAAGGTCGTTAACGTCGTCATCGCCGGCCTGGGCGGCCAGGGCGTGCTCAAGGCCTCCGATATCCTGGCCGGTGCCGCGTTTCGCGCCGGCTTCGACGTGAAGAAGAGCGAGATCCACGGCATGAGCCAGCGCGGCGGCTCGGTGTCCAGCGACGTGCGCTTCGGCGCCAAGGTGTTCTCGCCCATGGTGCCGCCGGGAGAGGCCGACTATCTGGTCGTGCTGTCGCCGGACCAGGTGGAGGTCGCGCGCCCGATGCTGAAATCCGGGGGCGTGCTCATCGAACCCGGCGCGATCGATCAGGCACGCCTGCGCATCAAGAAGAGCCTGAACGTGGCCCTGCTCGGCGCCCTTGCTCGCCGCCTCGATCTTGCCGACAATCTGTGGCACGCGGCCATCCAGGCCGCCCTTCCCGAGAAGCTCCACGCGGCCAACCTGCAGGCCTTCGCCATCGGAAAGAACCCATGACAGCGCCCGACCCCAAGCCGACCTCTCATCCCGCCAGGATCGAGCGCGTCTCGGATTCGCGGTCACAAGTCGTGACATTGCTGTCACAGTCACACTGAACTGGCAACTTGTCTGACATCCATGGATCCCCAACGTCAGAGAACTGATAGCAAGTAGCCCGTAGGGGCGAACCAAGGGGCGAATGGCCCGGGGCTCGACTGAATTTCTTTGTGGCGGTGTGGCATGGCCGTTGCAGACGGCAGACCTCGGCACCGCTTGCTACCAGGACCGAGGAACTTGCCCAAAGCCCGCGTTGGCAGGGCAAGTAAGGAGGCACCATGACGCTCGCCCGGAGAATCACAGCTCACAGCATACGGATGGTATTGCCAGCTCTTCTGCTCGTCACAGCTTGCGGCGGAATCGCCGGGCGCCCAGGTGATGACGACAGAACTCCACCCACAGTGGCAGGAACGACTGACAATCCCACGACCGCTAGTCTGACCGTTGGCGAGGCGGGCATCACGGGGCAGGTAACGGGAGGGGGCATGCACCTGCAGATCCCGGTGTCGAACCCCGACACCCGAGCATCGGCGGGCTCGCTCGTGGTTGCGGTGGTGGGCGTCGACGGGGCAAAGACCATCGAGACGCAGAAGGTTGCTTTCGAGATCGGCCCCGGCGCGAGCAGCACCGTCGCCGTCGACTTCAAGACCATTGCCGACGTCGCCAGCCAGGCCGACTGGGTCAGGTATAGCGTGCGCATCACCAGCCCCGAGGTGAAGGATCTTTGGGTCACGCGCAGCCTGCTGACCGTGCTCGGGAACTACGAGGTCAGGATCGAGGGCCCCACCACCGTGACTCGCGGGCGGCAGGCCAGTTACCGCGTGCGCACGCAGGATCCGGTGACCTACCAGATCCGCCCGCGCGAGCCGGTACAACTGATCGTGCGCAAGGGTAACGATGTGGTCTTGACCAAGGAGGGAACCACCGGCGACAAGGGCGACATCGTGTTCGACGTCGTGCTCGACGTCGAGGGCGACGTCACCGTCGAAGCGCAGGCCACCATACAGGGCACCAGCGTGAACGTCTCGGATTCGGCAACGGTGAAGGCTCCCGGCAACCGCGTCCTGCTCACCACGGACAAGCCCATCTACCAGCCCGGCCAGACCATCCACCTGCGCGCGCTCGCGCTCGAGAACCTGAGCAAGAAGCCGCTCTCCGGCCAGCCGGTGGTGTTCGAGATCGAAGACGGCAAGGCGAACAAGATTCTCAAGCGCAGCCTCACCAGCGACAGCTACGGCCTGGCCGCCACGAAGTTCACGCTGGGCCAGGTGCTGAACCTGGGCACCTTCAAGGTGCGGGTGACGGTCGGCGCCGACAAATCCGAGAAGACCGTCGAGGTTTCCCGCTACGCGCTACCCAAGTTCAAGGTTGACGTGAGCGCGGACAAGCCCTGGTACACCCCGGGCGCAACGGTAACCGGCGCGGTCGACGCGAACTACTTCTTCGGCGAGGCCGTGACCGGGGCAGACGTACAGATCGAGGCGGCGACGATGGACATCGGTCAAACCGTGTTTCAGAAAGTGATCGGCAAGACCGACGCCAAGGGCCGCTACGCCTACTCTTTGAAGCTGCCCGCGCAGCTGGTGGGCCTACCCATCAACGACGGCAATGCCGCCGTCAACCTGCACGTGGAGGTGACGGACACTGCCGGGCAGAAAGTGCTGCAGGACCAGACCCTTACCGTGGCAAGCAAAAACCTGCGCATTGCCCTGGTGCCCGAGGGGACGGTCATCGTGCCCGGGCTCGACAACCACATCGACGTGTTCGTGACCGATCCGCAGGGCAGCCCAGCGGCGGCTGCGGCGGTCGAGGTCAGCACCGCCGACGCTACCGTCGTGGGCAGCGGTAGTACAGACGCCTTTGGACATTTCTCGTTCACCTGGAACCCGGCCGTAGGTGACCTGTCACAACTGACGGTGAAGGCCACCGGCCCGGACGGCGTGGCGGTCAGCGAGACCTTCGCGCCGAGCACCCAGGCCGGTACGGCGCACCTGCTGGTGCGCACCGATCAAGCCGTCTACAACATCGGTGACACCGTGGCGGTCGAGGTCATCACCGCGAAGGACGAGAACACCGTTTACATCGACTGGGACAACAACGGCCAGACCGTCGACATGCGCACCCTGGATGTGGTGGATGGGACAGCCGGCTTCAAGACCACCCTCGATACCAGCCTGCGGGGCACGAACCGCATCGATGCCTACATCGTCGGCGGCGACGGTAACATCGTGCGCGCCGGCCGGACCATCTTCGTGCGCGACCAGGGCGCCCTGTCGGTGGAGATGACCACCGACCAGCCGCAGTACCAGCCGGGCAAGCCGGCCAAGATCACCTTCTCGATCAAAGACGAGACCGGCGCACCCGCGGTGGCCGCGCTGGGCGTGCAGGTGGTCGACGAGGCGGTGTTCGCCCTGGTGGATTCCCGCCCAGGACTCTTGCGCAGCTACTTCGAGTTGGAGGACGGGTTCGCACAGCCGAGCTATGAGATCCGCCCTCCCCTCGTCGATTTCGACAGCTTGCTCTTCAGCGAGACCGAGGCATCCGACAAGACCGCGGCCAGCGCGGCCCAGAACCGGGCCGCCGCGGCCTTCGCCGCCCTGGGTGACGGGGGCCTGACGGGCATGCAGCGGGGGAGCTGGGCCGGGCTCCCTCCCGAGGTGAAGACCCAGCTTGCGCCCTACTACACCGCGGCCAAGCAGCGCTTGCTGGCGACCGTCAGCCAGACCACGGCTGCCGCAATCGCCGCGCTCAAGGGCCAGGGCTGCAATCCTTCGAGCTACTACTGTTCGGCCAAGAACCAACCGTTCTACGCCCTTCTGCAATCTGAGGTCTCCCGGCGGCTGACGGGCCAGGTTTTCGACTTCTGGGGCAATCCCTATCGCACGGGGGCGCAATCCATGGAAGTGGTGGAGCTACTGACCAGTGGGCCGGACGAGAAAGCGAACACCATCGACGACCAGACCCTCACCTTCGCGATCACCGAGCTCGACCTGCCCGCAGGCACGAAGACCGACCTGGGAATGGGCGGAGTAGCCAGCGCCGATGCCGGGATGGTACTCGCCATTGGCGGAGGCGCCGCGATACCGCCGGCGTTCGGTCCCGTGGCCGTGCCGGGGGTCGACAACGGCGCCGGTGGCGCCGCAGGTCTTGCTGGTTCGAGCGGAACCGCCACAGCGGGCACGGGTGGCGCGTCTGGCGGTGACGAGCCACGCGTGCGCAAGGATTTCCCCGAGACCCTCTACGTGAACCCCGAGCTCATCACCGGGGCGGACGGCAAGGCCAGCATCTCCGTCGACATGGCCGACAGTATTACCCAGTGGCGGGTCTCCTCGTTGGCGCACACCATGAGCGGCAAGATGGGCGGCGGCGTGGGCGCGATCCGCGTGTTTCAGGAGTTCTTCGTCGACATCGACTTCCCCGCCACCCTGACCAGGGGCGACCAGGTGAGTTTCCCCATCGCGGTCTACAACTACCTCGACACGGCGCAGACGGTGCGAGTCGAGATGCAACCCGCCGACTGGTTCACCCCGCTCGGCGCCACTGGCGTCGACCTGACGCTCGACCCCGGCCAGGTGGCTGGCGTCCGCTTCCCTGTGCGCGTGGACAAGGTGGGCCGCCAGACCATGACCGTGAAGGGCACCGGAGGAGCGCGTTCGGACGCCGTGGCGCGCACCGTGCTTGTCGTCCCCGACGGCCAGGCGGTTCCCGTGGCGGTTTCCGGCGCCCTGGCCGCAGGCACGGTCACCAGCAAGGTGAGCTTCCCCGCCGCGGCGGTGGCAGGCTCAGAGCAGCTCTACCTCAACGTCTACCCGGCCTACCTGTCGCAAGTGGTTGACGGCATGGACAGCCTGTTGCGTGTGCCGAACGGCTGTTTCGAGCAGACCACGTCGACGGCGTGGCCCAATGTCCTCGTCACCGCGTATCTGCAGCAGACCAAGCAGCTCAAGCCCGAGATCCAGATGAAGGCCGAGTCGCTCATGTCGGCCGGGTACCAGCGCCTGCTCACCTTCGAGCACGCGGGCGGCGGCTATTCGTGGTTTGGCGAGCAAGATCCGGCGCCCTTTCTTTCCGTCACCGCGTTCGGGTTGATGGAGTTCGCCGACATGGCCAAGGTGCAGACGGTAGACGAGGCCATGATCGCGCGCACGCGCGACTGGCTGCTCGGCAAGCAAAACGCGGACGGGTCGTGGCAGGGCGACAGGTCCGAGTTCTTCACTTTCCAGACCAGCCTGGTACGCAATACCGCGTTCGTGGTGTGGGCCCTGGCCTCCGCGGGCTACACCGGGCCCGCGCTGACGAGCGGCCTCGGCTACGTCAAACAGAACCTCGAGACGGAAAAGCTCGACGCGTACTCGCTGGGCATCATCGCCAACGCCTTCCAGACCGCTGCGCCGAACGATGCGACGGCCAGCAAGGTGATGGATATGCTGCTCGCCCTCAAGAAGGTCGATGGGGACAAGGTATCCTGGGATTCGGGTGGGACGCAGACTTGCTTCTACGGCGGCGGCAACGACGCCGATACCTCCGCCACCGCGCTCGCGACCCACGCGCTGCTCTTGGCCGGGGGCAACAAGGACACGGTGGACAAAGCGCTCGCCTACCTCGCCGGCACGCGCGACTCGATGGGGAACTTCGGCTCCACCCAGGCCACCATCTGGACCCTGCGCGCCCTGCTCTTGGCCGCGAGCAAGGGCGGCGACGGCGCCGTGGGCAACCTCGACGTTGCGGTCGACGGGGCCACGTTCACCAGCCTGGCGCTGACCGCGGATCAGTCGGACGTGGTGACCACGGTGGATCTGTCCACGCTCGCCACCACCGGCGAACACGCGGTCACGCTGACCTTCGCGGGCACCGGCAAGGTCAGCTACAACCTGGTGGCCCAGCACAACCTCCCCTGGGCCAGCGCTCCCGCAACGCCGAGCGGTCCCCTCAGCGTGAGCGTGTCCTACGACAAGACCAGCCTCGTGCTGGACGAGAGCGCGACCGCCACAGTCGTGGTGAACAACAACACCACCAGCGTGCAGAACATGATCATGGTGACCCTGGGCCTACCGCCCGGTTTCCAGGTGGCCACCGAGGATCTCGACGCCTACAAGACCAGCCAGGTCCTGTCTGCGTACGAGATCACTGGCAAGCAGTTGCTGCTCTACCTGACCACGCTGCCCGCGTCCGGCAGCCAGACCTTCAAATACCACCTGCAAGCCACCATGCCGGTCACCGCCAGCGATGGTGGCGCCGAGGTCTACCTTTACTACCAGCCCAAGCAGCGCAGCATCGCCAAGGCCGTCACGTTGCAGGTGACCGAAGCTCAAGGGGCGATCTGAAGAACCGTCCATCCTTGGGACAGTTCGGAAGGAGCCAGCATGCGCAGGGCGTACGACGCGATCCTGACTGACCATCTGGCCCGACATCGCCAGATGGCATTCGTGTCGGGGCCCCGGCAGGCGGGCAAGACCACAGCCTGCCGGCAGGTCTTCCCCGAGCCGGCCTACATCAACTGGGACAAACTTGGCCATCGCCGCATCATCCTGACCTCGCTCCCCCGCCTCTCCGTGGCGACCTCTGGTCATCCCGCCGCTGCCGCAGCCGGCAGCCACCGAGACACCGCCTGCCCCCGGGGCGCACACCAAGCCGCCCAAGCCGCCGCCCAAGCCAGGCCGCACCGGAGCCCGCTGTCGATACTGGCCCTGGGCCGAGTTGATGCGCCTGACCCTCGGCCTCCCCGTCGACACCTGCCCTCACTGCGGGGGACGCATGAAGCTACGCGCCCTGGTCCGCGACCGCGAGAGCATCGAGCGCTTCCTCCGCCACCAGGGTCTGTGGACCGAGCCGCTCGGCCTCGCCGAGCCCCGGCCGCCGCCCTACTTCCGCAGCATCACCCGCCTCAAGCCGACCCGCCAGGTCGAGCTGTTCGAGTAGGCCGAGCGTCCCGCCGCAGGGCCGGGGTCTGCCCATCGAGGGCTCATTGTTCGCTCGCTTACGGATTCAGGGTTGCGGGTTCGTCCTCGCGGGGCGCCCTCCCGTCCAAGTTTGCCCGTAGCCTTGGCTCCAGCCTTCCCCTTTTCCGCACACCAGACCCCCTTGAATCGAGTACGCTCCGGAACATCTGTCGGCAGGTGCATCGCGGTGCGGATCTTCTTGGCGATCTCCTCGCTCTTGATGAGGGCGATGAGGTGGAGCTGGGACTGGCACTTCCGACAGACAATCTCGAAACCGAGGGTTTTTCTCAACAACTCCGCCCACGGGATATACCTCGACTTGCGGACGGGCTTGCCCTTCTCGTCGACGGTGACGGGCTCGGTGGGCGCGGGAACAACTTCGCTGCGTGAAGTGGCATGCGACGGCAACCCGCCGTGCTGGCCGCACAACTTGCCCTTGGCCGCCGGGCGAGCCTCGGGGGCGGGCAGGTCATGGCGCAATCGAAGAAGGCGCTAGTAGCACCAGAACCCGCACTCGCCGTTCTTGCAGGTGGGCGAATCCCCGCAGGGGACGATGCAAGGGCAGGGGAAAGGCGCGTAGCTGCCATTCGAGCAATTCGCCTGCCAGGCCGTCTCGTTCGTCGCACAGGCGGTTTGGTTCATGGACTGGCCACCACAACAGCCCAGGCCGAGATTGCTGCACTCGTCGGGATTGCTCGGGGTGGAGATGTAGAGACACTGGACGCAATCGTCGTTGCTCGTGCAACTCCGATTGTTGCGGACCGCGGAACCGCCGGTCGAGGTCGTTCCGCCGGTCGCGATGGCACCCCCGGTCCCTGTCCCCACGGTTCCGCCCTGGCCAAGCATCGTCGCGCTCCCGCCGGTATGGTGTCCGCCGCTGCCGACGGCCGGGTTGCTCGCGAGGAGCTCCGTCCGGTAGGTACACGCGAGCAGGCCGAGCAGGAGGCCGGTCGCGAGCGTGCGAGTGGAGCGCATGAGCCGATACTACCCCGGCGGCTCGGTGGTCGGCGTCAATCCGTCAATCCGTACCCGTCCGCGTAGAGGAGCATAGGCATCATGGAAGTATGGCGAACAAGCGCCATTTCTCCTTGACCGAATCACATCTGCAGAATGTCCGATAACAGTTTTTGCGTCAACTACACACGCCTACACCGCTAAACTATCCCTCTACCCAAGCGGATCCGGTTGGTCTCCCTATTCCCTGGCACACCAATTCCAGTATCCTGCCTGGCGTGGTGGCCGACAAACCCTGGACTGCTTTGGGACTCCTCGCATGCGTCCGCCTCGTTGGCGTGCTGGTCGTGGCGGGATGCACGGGCCCCCTACACGTGCAGCCACCCGGCACGAGGGGCACTGGTGGCGTGCCAGCAACAGGTGGTTCTGTCGACGCAGGAGCTGCCATCACGATGGGCGGCAACACAGGGACCGGAGGAGACGCAACGGGCGGGAGTGGAATGATATCCGGATTCGCTACTGGCATCGGCGGCGGCAGCGGAACTGGAGGAATTTCCGCATTCGGCGGAAGCGGTGACAAGGATGCGAGCATCGATGCTGCCCCGTCGATTGCAGATACAGGCAAAGACCTTGCGCAAGATGCAACATCGCAAGAGGGCAAATCCGTCGATGGTGAATTCCGTGGCATCGTCGAGTTTGGAGGCGATGCAGTGGATAGCGGATGCTCTGCAGCCAGAGGTGACATCGTTCTTGGTCCCGATGGCAATCTTTGGTTCAGCTGCGCGAGGAGCAACAGTGTGATTGGCCGCATCACCTCCGAAGGACAACTCACCTACTTCACGCTTCAGGATGGCGGCTACAACCCATGGGCGATCTTCACCGGCCCCGATGGCAATCTATGGTTTGCAGAGGAGATGAACCACAATGGCAACCCCGAGAATTTCTACCCCGCAATCGGCAGGATGGGGCCCACCGGCACGACGTTAAGCAACTACGCGTTTCCCGGCGGCGGTCCAACGCCGTTCTACTTGACCACCGGGAGCGACGGCGCGGTCTGGTTCACCGTCTCCAACGAGTCCAGCATCGGCCGCATTACGACCGCCGGAAGTCTCACCGAATATGCGACGTACGGCCAGCCCTTCGGGATTGCCAGCGGCGCTGATGGCAACCTCTGGTTCGCCGAGCTCGATGCGAACAGGATCGGGCGAGTTACCCTCGACGGAACGATCACCGAATTCACGGTTCCGACGGACGTGGGCGGGCCCTATCTTCTCACGGCGGGACCGGACGGCGCCATGTGGTTCACTGAGCACTACGCGGACAAGATTGGTCGCATCACCACCACCGGCGCTGTTGCCGAATTCCCAATCCCCACGTCGGAGTGTGGAGCGGCGGGAATCACCGCCGGGCCGGACGGTGCACTGTGGTTTGCGGAATCCTCGGTTGGCAAGATTGGTCGTATCACCACGGAAGGCATCGTGACCGAGTATCCAATCCCGACGGTGAATAGCTGGCCGCTTCTCATCACCGCGGGCGCGGATGGCAACCTCTGGTTTGCGGGAGTGGACGGCAGGATTGGCCGATTGAGGCCGTAGGCATTTCGAAGCGGTTTTTCGAGAGTCGGAGAACCTTGGCGACATGAGGCAACGCGGCCATGAGCGCCTCCGCGTAGCGCGCTTGACCGGGTTTCCGGGTCCTGGCGAGGCTGTCTCGAACACGCGGGACAGTCTGCTCCATCCGGTCCTGGTCGACGCGCCGTTAGTTCAGCCAGTCTCCGCCCTCGCCACCAGATGGCGAGGGAGGCGGGCGAGCGGGCCAGAGTTTGGGGGCCTCGGTGGCTAGCCCCATGGCGGACAGGATCTTCTTGATGGTGTCCTCGCTCTCGATCAGGGCAATGCGCCGGAGAGGGGTTTTGCAGCGAGGGCAGACGGTGTCGATCTCGAAGGATCGCTTTTCATATTGCACCTCTCGCAGTGGATGTAACAGTTGGTGTTGGTGAAGGACTTGTGGGGATGTCGGATGGCCAGTATAGCCACTCGCCTTTGTCGCTGCATATACGTCCCTTGAGGCGCCCCTTGTTGCGCAAACTACTAACGGTCGAAAGGCTGACGCCGAGCAGGGCAGCGACCTGCTTACTTGTCAGCCAGCCAGCTTCGATGAGTCGTTCCTTGAGACTCTTGAGCTTGGCCGAGAAGCGTACCCACTGGACGCTCACGGCATCGAAGGACTCGCCAGTGCCGGTGCGCATCTGTTGCTTGTTGAGTTGGTTGGCGACCTGAGCGTTGGTGTACTCGTCGAGGAGGGCGTCGATCTGCTGACGGACTTCGGGATGTGTGGCACGCAGTTGCTGGGGCGTGAGTGGACGAGGCAGTGTCAAGGTAGTGGTTGCACCGCCGCGGAAGCGGATCTTCACGGTGATTTCGCGCCGCTTGATCAGGGTGATGTCTTCGATCAGAAGCGCCAGCATGCGCTTGCGCTCGCGCTGGGGCGTATTGGGGTCACGCCAGACGGCGGGGAAATCCGCGATGAGAGCGAGGATGCGCTGGCGTTCATCCTTGCCGACGGCGAGTCGGTCGGCCTCGTGCTGGCGCAGGTATTCCTCCTGGGCCTTGGAAAGCGCACGCAGCTTGGCGTTCCACTCTGCTTCCAGTGAATCCGCGACCAACCGGTTGGCGCCATCCACCTGCATGTAGCGACGGCGGGCGTGGTCAGCCTCGTACTGGGCTCGCTCGACTTGGCGGTGGCGCAGCCGATCGGCCTCGTCGAGGCGGGCCGCGATCTCCTGCTGGATGGCGAGGGTCATTTCGAGCGCCATCGGTGTCACGGCCTCGACCAGCAACTTGCTGACGGCTGCGTCGATTTCCGTTCCCAGAATGCTCTGGCATGAGCCGTCGCCAAGGAGACGGCCGTGTCCGGAGCACACATAGTTGGGAATGAGCTGACCTGAGCGTCGAGTGTTGTAGTGAACGCCCATTCGGCAGCCGCAGAGTCCGCAGATCGTGCGTCCTTGCAACAGGGCTGGACCCTCACGAGGAGATTCCCGGCCTCGCTCCCAGCCGAGGGACTTGGCACTGGCCTGTAAGCGCTGGTCGATGCGCTCGTACTCTTGCCATGAGATGTACGCGGGGTGGGCATCCCGAAGCAGAGCAAGCCACTCGGCGCGCGGTAAGCGTTCTCGTCGGCAGGAGTTGCTTCCGTCCGGTCTTTTTCGCCAGCGGTTTCTACCGAATGCGTACGCGCCCGCATACCACGGGTTGTGCAGGATGCTGGCAGTGCGTGCCAGGCTGAGCGGCGTCCAAGCCAGCTCACCCTTGCTCGCCCCGGCACCCAGACGTGTGGGGAATAGCAGCTTCTCTTGTCGGAAGTACTTGAGCGTGGCATGCGCTGCCCCTGTTCGTGCGAAAGTCGCGAACAGCAATCGCACGCTCTCTTGCACTTGCTTGTCCGGATCAAGGACGACGCGCCCGCCACCGTCGTAGACGAAGCCAACAGGTAGGCGACAATGCAATTCGCCCCGGCGCGCCTTGTTGATGATGCCGCCGCGCAGGCGAGCTCGCAAGACGTGCAACTCGGCTTCACTCATCGTTCCCTTGAGCCCGAGCAACAGCCGGTCGTTGAAGTGCGCGGGGTCGTAGATGCCATCCTCGTCGAGAATCAAGGTGTCGGTCAGTGCGCAGATCTTGAGCAATCGGTGCCAGTCAGTGGAATTGCGCGCCAGTCGAGAGACCTCCAAGCCAAGCACGATACCAGCGTGCCCCATCCCGACCTCGGCCACGAGCTTCTGGAAACCCACGCGGTCGACCGCGGAAGCTCCTGACTGGCCGAGATCTGTGTCGATGACGATGACCCGATCGTTTGGCCAGCCCAAAGCAACAGCACGCTGGCGGAGAGCATACTGCCGCTGCGTGCTCTCGGTATTCTCAATGACCTGCCGGACTGTCGATTGTCTGACGTACAGATAGGCATCCCGCTTGAGGTGGCTGGTGGTGACTTTCTGATGTCCTTCGGATCTCATGTCGTCATCTCCCTTCGTCCTACTGCCAAGGCCATGTTGGCCAACACACGCACCATGCCGGCGTGGATCTCGTCGGAAAGGACCGGTGCTGTCACGTCACTGTCCCGATCTGCCGTGAGATTTGCCGGCGCCGTAGAAGTCGTTCCGTGGGCTATCCAGGCGACGATCCCTTCGCGGAGAAGAAACAGCTGTCCAAGGTCGCAGTCGCGTGCGCCGGCTCCCGCGAGAACGCGACAGCGCAACTCTTCGTACTCCGCGATGGCGGTGTCGCTGCCACCCGTTGCCGCGGGCGAAAGGATCACCGCCGTTTTTTTTCCTGTCGTGTGAGCGCCCGTTCGACGCTGCGAGGATGAACCTTGCGGCCGAAACGCTCCAGAACCAGGCGTGCCAAGTCCGGCGGGCGCAGCGACGAATCCGTGGACCGCTCTCGCTGTAGAAACTCCATCACGTCCGTGCTCAGCTTGTGCGACCGTCGCGGTCCTGGCTTTCTCGGCACCAGAGCCGCCAGGCCGCCGCGGTCGAGAACGGTTTGCGCTTGATAGAACGCGGGACGTGAGAATCCGTACGCGGCCGCGCTGTGGCTGACAGGCTGTCCGTCCACGCGCACACGCCGCACCATCTCGTACTTGACCTGGACCAGATCGCGGGGGTCGAAGAAGTCGGAGGAGGCGAAGATCGGATCGGCGACCTTGTCCGGATGGGGATTGAGGCAGCCCTGCTGTCGCAGGGCTGCGAGCTTGGGGTCGGAGGGTTTGGTCTTGCTCATGGGCGTCTCCAGGGTGACCGGAAGGCAGTGTAACTCTATTAACGCCGTTGCAAGTAGAGATGTCAACCCAAAATCGCCAGGCAGGGCAGTGGATGCAGACGCTGTAGTGCCAACTCATCGTGCCATTTGAAGTGCCACCCTGACCACACGACGGCATAATCACAATTACACAGACGGCAAAAATGGCCTTACACACTTCCGCCGCTACGCGCGTCGCTCTCACCTGCGGAGCCTCCCCACCAGTGCGGTGAGATCGATCAAATCCCGCACCCGAAACCGAGACCGGCCGGCCGCCACGACAACAAACAGATCCTCGGGCAGGACACTCGTCCAGCGAGAGGGCAGCGACGCTAGGTTTCCGGCTGGCTCGCGGTAGAAGACCCGATCTTCACCCCAGCTGTACCGGCGAACAATCACGTCGAGCTCCTGCCCGAACTTCGGGTGGAACGGGTGGGTGACCCGCACTGGACCTGTCAGATCCTCGGTGTGAGCTGTAGTTGATAGGGTGATCGAACGTCCTTTTGAGGAGCTGGCTCCAAGAAATAGAGTGTGAAAGGGGCAGTGCAGGCTTGTCCTTTCCCTCGGGTGTCGCCGCGGCGGCGACGGGGACGACTTGGCTGCGGAGAGAGCTATGTGACGAGATGACCCCCGTGTCTCTGACGACATGCCTGCGAGGAGGGGGGACCAAGGCCGCCAAGCGCGCAATGGGGGCGAGCGGCGCAAGCTCGATCGACGATGTGCCATCGGACCAAGGACGCTTGAACTCCAGCCTCACGTCACCGTCGTCCAGGATCTTGAGGCGGTCGTCAACATGGAAACCCTGAGAGGGTTTCCAAACCTTCCCGCGATGGTTCGCGGCCGGCAAAGCCGGCCGGCTGCCCACGCGACTGGCGAGGGGTGGGCGCAAGATATAGCGGCACAGGGCGAGCCGGCCCTGTGTGTCGTTGGCGGCGACCCGTGTCGCCGCGTGAAGATTGAACCCTTGGGGTTGCGCACATAACGTGCCCTTCCCGACGGGGCGCTCGTCGGGGTCGAGCACGATGCGCAGGGGCTTGCGTTGGTTGGCGGCGCCGGCGGCAGCCGTGGCCAGGAGCCGCGCGAGCAGCGGGTCTTTCTCGCTGGTATTCGCGGCAGGTCTTGCAAAAAATGTGTGCAAAACCTCGCCCCAAGATTCCACACGACATGAACCCGTGCAGCTCGTCGGTCACGAACTTGGGCAAGGTGCGGCCGACCCGGTCCTGGCCCAGCTTGCGGCCGCGGCAGTGTCAGGCCTTCCGCCCGCCGGTCCCGAGCTGCGCTGCCGTCCCCCCGTGCAGCTCGCGCGCACCGACGGTGCGGGTCCCACGCCCATGGGCCCGCTGGTCGTGCAAGAGCTCGGGTTCAACTTGCACGCCGCAAGCATCGCCGGCGCGGAGGACCAACCCGCGCGCGCCCGTCTGGTCCGCTATGTCCTCCGCCCGCCTCTGGCCAAGGAGCGCCTCACCCTCCTGCCTGACAACCGTGTCCGTCTGGAACTGAAGCGCCCGTTTCGCGATGGCACCTACGCGCTAGAGATGGACGTCTTGTCGCTCTTGGCTCGCCTTGCGGCGTCGGTGCCACCTCCGAAGTTGCATTTGGTTCGCTACAGCGGGGTGCTCGCCCCCGCCTCTCCGTGGCGACCTCTGGTCATCCCGCCGCTGCCGCAGCCGGCAGCCACGGAGACACCGCCTGCCCCCGGGGCGCACACCAAGCCGCCCAAGCCGCCGCCCAAGCCAGGCCGCACCGGAGCCCGCTGTCGATACTGGCCCTGGGCCGAGTTGATGCGCCTGACCCTCGGCCTCCCCGTCGACACCTGCCCTCACTGCGGGGGACGCATGAAGCTACGCGCCCTGGTCCGCGACCGCGAGAGCATCGAGCGCTTCCTCCGCCACCAGGGTCTGTGGACCGAGCCGCTCGGCCTCGCCGAGCCCCGGCCGCCGCCCTACTTCCGCAGCATCACCCGCCTCAAGCCGACCCGCCAGGTCGAGCTGTTCGAGTAGGCCGAGCGTCCCGCCGCAGGGCCGGGGTCTGCCCATCGAGGGCTCATTGTGGGACCGCTTACAGGTCGAGGGTCGCGGGTTCGTCCTCGCGGGGCGCCCTCCCGTCCAAGTTTGCCCGTAGCCTTGGCTCCAGCCTTCCCCTTTTCCGCACACCAGACCCCCTTGAATCGAGTACGCTCGACAAGTCCGACGGCCGCACGCTGCCCGGCTTCGTCACCGACGAGCTACACGACTTCCTTGGCTGTGGCATCTTGGCGCGAGGTCTGGCCCAACTTTTCTGCCCCACCTGCCACGCGCGCTATGTTGTGGCCTGGAGCTGCAAGGGTCGCGGCTTCTGTCCGAGCTGTGGCGGCCGCCGCATGAACGCGGGCGCGTTGACTCTGGTCGACACCATCAAGAAGATCCTGTCCGCCATGGGCCTGCCCACGGAGGCGCCCAAACTTCTTCCCGCACGACCGCCTCCGTCTGAATCGGGCGGCGACGGCGGAGGCTGGCTCAACTGACCGGACGTCGACCAGGGCCGGACGGAGTAGACCGTCCCGTGTGCCAGAAACAGCCTGGTCAAGCCCCAGAAACCCGGTCAAGCGCGCTGCGCGGACGCGGTCATGGCCGCGCCGCCGCATGCCGCCAAGGTTCTCCAACGCTCAAAAACCCCCTTCGAAACGCCTATGGGCGCGCACCGATTGTCGCACCAGAGGCGCTGCCTCGCTATTTCCCGTATCCGATGGCCTGCACGTTTTTCAAGACCGCATCATCGGTCGCATCCGACGGGCTGCCGGATGTAATGGCGCCTTCGAAGAAGGTCCCCTGCGACGAATTGCTATTGTCAGTGCCGATGCCCAGTATGATTCCGCCCTTCATGGACCCGAGGGTGACGGGAAGAGCGCCGTCATAGGCGGTTTCTAGACTGCCGGATTGCGCATTGGCAAATCTGATTGCACACTTCGTCGCGTTGGTCTTGAGCACGCCCATCGCGTAATTGTAGGCAACCGTCGGGTTGCAGGGGGGGTTCTCTGGAATGCCTCCTCCGCAGTCTCTGACCCAAGGGCCGGTCCCAAAGTCGCCCGTGAAGATGGGCAGGCTGCCCGCGCTGGTGCTCGGATAGCCGGCTCCGAAGAACAGCGCATTCGTCGTGCCGGAGCCGCCGTAGCAATTGTCCGTCGTGGCATTGCCGAATTCCCAGCAGCACGCGGTACCAAAATGCTTGCCGTCCACTATCTCATAGATACCCTGTCCCACGGACCCGGTTGGCACGCCCTTGGTCGTGTTGTTCCGATAGCCCTCGTGGGCGTTCATGTAGAGTGCGAAAACCTTGTGACCGCTGACCGTCAACGAGGATTTCTTCGCGCTCGACTCATAGTCGTCTTCGGATGCAGTTCCCGTGGCACAGCCCTTCTTCGCCACGGTCAAATCGTTGCCTTCGCCGGACTGGTCATACAGGATCGAGACGGTGCATGAATCGGTGCCGCAGAATGTTTCCTGGGCGGCCGAGTCGGCGAAGCCATCCTTGGCCCCGATGTCCTGGGTCGTCCCCCCCGTCCCGGTGTTGTTGCTCCCTCCCCCTTTCCTGACCTGGTAGAGCGGCCCGCGGTATGCGCTCGCGAGAACCCTCACCATGCTATACGCCGCAACACAGGGAGCTCCCGGGCTGGCGGCCGCGTAGATGTCGCAGGGCCCGGTGCCAGGTGACGTCGTCCCACCCGAGCCTGCGCTTCCGCCCGTGCCCGTCGCACCCCCGGTGCCCGTCGCGCCGCCGGTGCTCGTCCCCCCGCCGCTGCCGGGCGCCCCTCCGCCGCTGGGCGCATCGGGCGCATCGGCATCCGAGCCGCGAGCCTCGGACCCACCGCCATCTCCGCCCACGCCACCAGACGAAGTCGAGCCGGCAGCGTCCGCGCCGCGCAATGCCGTCCCGTTCGAGCCCCCAGCGGCAGCGCCACCCAAGCCGACCACCGTTGCGAGCCCGCCCGTGCCCACCACGCCTCCCGAGCCGACCACCGTGGTGAGCCCGCCCGTGCCCACCACGCCGCCGGAAGCAATCGCGACATCGGACGGCGCTCCGGCATCCTTGCGGGACATGCCGGCGGATCTTCCGCAACCAATCCCGACCATTCCTGATCCGCCAGCGAGAACCGCCCAAAGGGCAACCCAGCTCCGCATGCCAGTTAGAATATCAGAATATCGTTAAGCCGCGGTGGCGACGATCGCGCAAGGCCGGTCCGTCATCGCGACGGCGCGGCTGTGGCCGAGCTCAGTAGTCGCAGCAGCGGTCTGCTCCGGAGAACGTTCGATCACCCTATCAACTACAGCTCACACCGAGGATCTGACAGGTCCAGTGCGGGTCACCCACCCGTTCCACCCGAAGTTCGGGCAGGAGCTCGACGTGATTGTTCGCCGGTACAGCTGGGGTGAAGATCGGGTCTTCTACCGCGAGCCAGCCGGAAACCTAGCGTCGCTGCCCTCTCGCTGGACGAGTGTCCTGCCCGAGGATCTGTTTGTTGTCGTGGCGGCCGGCCGGTCTCGGTTTCGGGTGCGGGATTTGATCGATCTCACCGCACTGGTGGGGAGGCTCCGCAGGTGAGAGCGACGCGCGTAGCGGCGGAAGTGTGTAAGGCCATTTTTGCCGTCTGTGTAATTGTGATTATGCCGTCGTGTGGTCAGGGTGGCACTTCAAATGGCACGATGAGTTGGCACTACAGCGTCTGCATCCACTGCCCTGCCTGGCGATTTTGGGTTGACATCTCTACTTGCAACGGCGTTAATAGAGTTACACTGCCTTCCGGTCACCCTGGAGACGCCCATGAGCAAGACCAAACCCTCCGACCCCAAGCTCGCAGCCCTGCGACAGCAGGGCTGCCTCAATCCCCATCCGGACAAGGTCGCCGATCCGATCTTCGCCTCCTCCGACTTCTTCGACCCCCGCGATCTGGTCCAGGTCAAGTACGAGATGGTGCGGCGTGTGCGCGTGGACGGACAGCCTGTCAGCCACAGCGCGGCCGCGTACGGATTCTCACGTCCCGCGTTCTATCAAGCGCAAACCGTTCTCGACCGCGGCGGCCTGGCGGCTCTGGTGCCGAGAAAGCCAGGACCGCGACGGTCGCACAAGCTGAGCACGGACGTGATGGAGTTTCTACAGCGAGAGCGGTCCACGGATTCGTCGCTGCGCCCGCCGGACTTGGCACGCCTGGTTCTGGAGCGTTTCGGCCGCAAGGTTCATCCTCGCAGCGTCGAACGGGCGCTCACACGACAGGAAAAAAAACGGCGGTGATCCTTTCGCCCGCGGCAACGGGTGGCAGCGACACCGCCATCGCGGAGTACGAAGAGTTGCGCTGTCGCGTTCTCGCGGGAGCCGGCGCACGCGACTGCGACCTTGGACAGCTGTTTCTTCTCCGCGAAGGGATCGTCGCCTGGATAGCCCACGGAACGACTTCTACGGCGCCGGCAAATCTCACGGCAGATCGGGACAGTGACGTGACAGCACCGGTCCTTTCCGACGAGATCCACGCCGGCATGGTGCGTGTGTTGGCCAACATGGCCTTGGCAGTAGGACGAAGGGAGATGACGACATGAGATCCGAAGGACATCAGAAAGTCACCACCAGCCACCTCAAGCGGGATGCCTATCTGTACGTCAGACAATCGACAGTCCGGCAGGTCATTGAGAATACCGAGAGCACGCAGCGGCAGTATGCTCTCCGCCAGCGTGCTGTTGCTTTGGGCTGGCCAAACGATCGGGTCATCGTCATCGACACAGATCTCGGCCAGTCAGGAGCTTCCGCGGTCGACCGCGTGGGTTTCCAGAAGCTCGTGGCCGAGGTCGGGATGGGGCACGCTGGTATCGTGCTTGGCTTGGAGGTCTCTCGACTGGCGCGCAATTCCACTGACTGGCACCGATTGCTCGAAGATCTGCGCACTGACCGACACCTTGATTCTCGACGAGGATGGCATCTACGACCCCGCGCACTTCAACGACCGGCTGTTGCTCGGGCTCAAGGGAACGATGAGTGAAGCCGAGTTGCACGTCTTGCGAGCTCGCCTGCGCGGCGGCATCATCAACAAGGCGCGCCGGGGCGAATTGCATTGTCGCCTACCTGTTGGCTTCGTCTACGACGGTGGCGGGCGCGTCGTCCTTGATCCGGACAAGCAAGTGCAAGAGAGCGTGCGATTGCTGTTCGCGACTTTCGCACGAACAGGGGCAGCGCATGCCACGCTCAAGTACTTCCGACAAGAGAAGCTGCTATTCCCCACACGTCTGGGTGCCGGGGCGAGCAAGGGTGAGCTGGCTTGGACGCCGCTCAGCCTGGCACGCACTGCCAGCATCCTGCACAACCCGTGGTATGCGGGCGCGTACGCATTCGGTAGAAACCGCTGGCGAAAAAGACCGGACGGAAGCAACTCCTGCCGACGAGAACGCTTACCGCGCGCCGAGTGGCTTGCTCTGCTTCGGGATGCCCACCCCGCGTACATCTCATGGCAAGAGTACGAGCGCATCGACCAGCGCTTACAGGCCAGTGCCAAGTCCCTCGGCTGGGAGCGAGGCCGGGAATCTCCTCGTGAGGGTCCAGCCCTGTTGCAAGGACGCACGATCTGCGGACTCTGCGGCTGCCGAATGGGCGTTCACTACAACACTCGACGCTCAGGTCAGCTCATTCCCAACTATGTGTGCTCCGGACACGGCCGTCTCCTTGGCGACGGCTCATGCCAGAGCATTCTGGGAACGGAAATCGACGCAGCCGTCAGCAAGTTGCTGGTCGAGGCCGTGACACCGATGGCGCTCGAAATGACCCTCGCCATCCAGCAGGAGATCGCGGCCCGCCTCGACGAGGCCGATCGGCTGCGCCACCGCCAAGTCGAGCGAGCCCAGTACGAGGCTGACCACGCCCGCCGTCGCTACATGCAGGTGGATGGCGCCAACCGGTTGGTCGCGGATTCACTGGAAGCAGAGTGGAACGCCAAGCTGCGTGCGCTTTCCAAGGCCCAGGAGGAATACCTGCGCCAGCACGAGGCCGACCGACTCGCCGTCGGCAAGGATGAACGCCAGCGCATCCTCGCTCTCATCGCGGATTTCCCCGCCGTCTGGCGTGACCCCAATACGCCCCAGCGCGAGCGCAAGCGCATGCTGGCGCTTCTGATCGAAGACATCACCCTGATCAAGCGGCGCGAAATCACCGTGAAGATCCGCTTCCGCGGCGGTGCAACCACTACCTTGACACTGCCTCGTCCACTCACGCCCCAGCAACTGCGTGCCACACATCCCGAAGTCCGTCAGCAGATCGACGCCCTCCTCGACGAGTACACCAACGCTCAGGTCGCCAACCAACTCAACAAGCAACAGATGCGCACCGGCACTGGCGAGTCCTTCGATGCCGTGAGCGTCCAGTGGGTACGCTTCTCGGCCAAGCTCAAGAGTCTCAAGGAACGACTCATCGAAGCTGGCTGGCTGACAAGTAAGCAGGTCGCTGCCCTGCTCGGCGTCAGCCTTTCGACCGTTAGTAGTTTGCGCAACAAGGGGCGCCTCAAGGGACGTATATGCAGCGACAAAGGCGAGTGGCTATACTGGCCATCCGACATCCCCACAAGTCCTTCACCAACACCAACTGTTACATCCACTGCGAGAGGTGCAATATGAAAAGCGATCCTTCGCGATCGACACGACCTGCCCTGCCTGCAAAAGCCCCCTCCGCCTCATCGCCCTCATCAAGACCGACGACACCATCAAGAAGATCCTGTCCGCCATGGGCCTGCCCACGGAGGCGCCCAAACTTCTTCCCGCACGACCGCCTCCGTCTGAATCGGGCGGCGACGGCGGAGGCTGGCTCAACTGACCGGACGCTGACCAGGGCCGGACGGAGTAGACCGTCCCGTGTGCCAGAAACAGCCTCGTCAAGCCCCAGAAACCCGGTCAAGCGCGCTGCGCGGACGCGGTCATGGCCGCGCCGCCGCACGCCGCCAAGGTTCTCCAACGCTCAAAAACCCCCTTCGAAACGCCTATGGGCCGCCCACTTTCACCCCGCCGCCCGGAACACACCGGATTGGGATTGTCTATGTCTCCGTCAGCACCTCGGCCACGTATTGGTTGAGGCTTTCGCCGCGGGCCTGGGCCTTGAGCGCGATCTTCTTGTGCAGCGCCATGGGGATGCGCACCACGAACTTGCCGCTGTAAGTCTTGCCCGGCTCGCCCTTGGGCGCCGGCATCTTGCCGTCGAGCACGTCCTGCACCAGATCGTCCACGATGGTGGCGAGTTGGGTCGCCACATCGGCCTCGGTCTTGCCGTGACAGCACTGACCGACCAGCGGCGGCGCGCTGCCGACAAAGCAGCCGTCCTCGTCGCTCCATTCGATCAAACGAGGATACCGCGCCGACAAACGGCGAATCTGGACTTCCCGAGCCTGGCGCTCTCTCTTGGTGTTCATTTGCGGCTCTCCTCAATCATGCGTCGCACTTGGCGTTCCTGGTAGGGGAAGGCGTCGGCACGCTCGCCATGCCCGGAAAGCACCACGGTCACCCCCTTGGGATGGCGGAATTTGCGATGACTCCCGCGTGCCGGTTCCGATGGCACCTACGCGCTAGAGATGGACGTCTTGTCGCTCTTGGCTCGTCTTGCGGCGTCGGTGCCACCTCCGAAGTTGCATTTGGTTCGCTACAGCGGGGTGCTCGCCCCCGCCTCTCCGTGGCGACCTCTGGTCATCCCGCCGCTGCCGCAGCCGGCAGCCACGGAGACACCGCCTGCCCCCGGGGCGCACACCAAGCCGCCCAAGCCGCCGCCCAAGCCAGGCCGCACCGGAGCCCGCTGTCGATACTGGCCCTGGGCCGAGTTGATGCGCCTGACCCTCGGCCTCCCCGTCGACACCTGCCCTCACTGCGGGGGACGCATGAAGCTACGCGCCCTGGTCCGCGACCGCGAGAGCATCGAGCGCTTCCTCCGCCACCAGGGTCTGTGGACCGAGCCGCTCGGCCTCGCCGAGCCCCGGCCGCCGCCCTACTTCCGCAGCATCACCCGCCTCAAGCCGACCCGCCAGGTCGAGCTGTTCGAGTAGGCCGAGCGTCCCGCCGCAGGGCCGGGGTCTGCCCATCGAGGGCTCATTGTGGGACCGCTTACAGGTCGAGGGTCGCGGGTTCGTCCTCGCGGGGCGCCCTCCCGTCCAAGTTTGCCCGTAGCCTTGGCTCCAGCCTTCCCCTTTTCCGCACACCGGACCCCCTTGAATCGAGTACGCTCCTGCCATTCGTTCTGGTCTTCGCATCCCAGAATCGCCGATGTCTCTGGCTTTGCCCGCCGCACCTGGACGCCCGAACTGCGTAGCGTTACGATGTCCCGATGGAAACTGTGGGCGCGCTCGTGTCTCTCTCGGCTGTGGGGCTGTTCGTGAGCTTCCTCGCCGGGACCGTGCTGGGACGGGTTACATTCTTCAAGATCAAGACGCGTGGGAAGGCGTTTCTCGGTCTTCTCGGAAGTTGCGTTGAGGCCATCGAAATCATGCAGACCTTCGAGGCCGAACACCCGAAGAGCAGCTACGCGAGCCAATCAGCGACCATGCGCGCCGAGTTTGAGAAGCAGCGAGCACGTGAGGACCAAGAGCGGAGTGCCATGGCCACACTGGGACTTGAGATTCGCGATTTCCGCTCCTACTGGACCGTCGACCCCAACGTGCTCGGTGGGGAGGCGGTCGTGGTTCCGTTCTTTCGCCATCGCGCTGCGCCGCTGCTGATCCCCTTGTCCGCCGCAGAAAACTCGTGCGGAGCGCCGGGATGGGCATGTTTGAGCCTGCGGGCTATGGTCTCGAACCATGTTTGACGGAGGCGATTACCTCATGCGGCTTGGTTTCGGTGTCGCACCGGTGTTACACTTCCGTTGGAGACGGAAAAGATGCCAACAGCCAAGAAGCGGATCAACATCACAGTCGACGACAGAATCTACGAGGCCATGGAGCGACTATCGAGCGAGCGAGACCAGTCGGTTGCGGGTGTAGGACTCAGCTTGATCGAACAGGCTCTGGAGTATCAGGAGGATCTCCACTTCTCTCGCGTTGCCGATGAGCGGCTGGGCAAGAAGCAGAAGCGGATCCCTCATGAGAAGGTTTGGGCTTGAGCTAT
>CAWAKD010000005.1:0-285984 GCA_963782545.1 uncultured delta proteobacterium | reverse complement strand
CATCGGCCGCCACGGCATGGTCGCTGCATTCGGGAAAGCGGCGACGACAGATCACGGCCGCCAGCGCGGCGATCCTGCAGAACGCGTGGGACGCGCGGCTCGGCGCCGGCATCGTGCTGCTCTCCACGCCGGGCCCGTCGGCACGCTTTGGCCGCCGTCCCCCCGCCGCGTCCTTCCCCCCGTGGACCCCCCTTCCTGGGCACCCCCCTCGCTCGCTTGCTGCGCAAGCTCGCTAGAATAAGGAATCCCCAGGGGGGAAGGACGCTCTGGCTCCGCGGGCTATTTGAGCGCCGCGGACGGCGCCGCCGGCTCGCCTAGGGGGGACGGCGCGCGACCACGGGCCCCGGTCGCGCCCCTTCCCCCGCCAGCCCCTGCCACCACCACGGGGGCCTGCAGCGTGCAGTGCGACGGGCCCGGCTGGCGCGGGGCAAGCATCACGTCTCGGCCGACCGCGCGCTCTTGGGCCACGCGCCGCGGCGCCAGTCTGGGCGCCTCGGCGCTGCCGCTTACGCTCTCCGCCGCCACGGCGTCTCGGCCAGGGCAACGGCGCACCCGGCTCGCGGCCCGCCGCCTGCAACTCGGCTCGCTTCGTCGGCCGTGGAACTCCGCTCGCCTCGGGCAAGCGGCGGGCCGCTACGCAAAGTGATGCGCGGCTTCGCCGCCCAACCCCAGCCCACCCCGCCGCGCCCCGGAACAGCCAGAAGGGACAGAGCTACATGCTCTGCCGACGCTGAACCACGTGCTCGGGAAGCAGCAGTCCGCGCACCGAGAGATCCTCGTCGAGCTTTGGCCAGTGGATCCCGACACCGCGACCGATGAGCCGCCAGTCGCCAAGGGCGTCGGGACTGGCATCGCGCAGCTTTGGGAACCACTCAAGCGGCACGGCGACAGTGCGGCCGTCCTCGAGATGGACGACGAGCTCGCCGGCGACAACGTCGACGCTCAAAGCCCTTGGTTGCTCAGGTGCGGAAATACTCACGCCATTTCTCCCGAAAATCGATGCGGTGCTGGATCACCAACAGTCTAGCGCGACTGAGCTCAGGAGTCTTTAAGCCCACCGCGTCGGCCAACTCGACCGGCTCCAACCAGAACTTCGCGTAACCATCGCCGCGCTCGAGGTGGATGTGGGGGGCTCCGTCCCTTCGTTGCTGAAGAAGAAGAACCTGAAACCCTCGGCCAGCAGCACGGTTGGCACGGTGACACCGTATCACGAGCGTCAGCCCGCCTTGCGGGCAAGCGATTGGTCGTGCTGTGCAAGGTAGGCATCGAGAACCTTGAGGACGGCTTTGCGATCCGTAGGGGAAAGCTGCTCCAACTTTTGGAAACGGCGCCACAGCCTGAGATTGGTGATGGGCGGTGGTTGGGTGCGCAGGCGCTCCATACCGAGGATCTGCTCCATGGTGGCGCCGAGCGCCTGGGCGAGGGCCGGAACCGCATTGGCGGGCGGGCGCACGGCACGCGTCTCGTAATGGGCGATCATGCGCTGGGAAATACCAGATGCTTCGGCGAGCTGGTGCTGGGTGAACCCCTTGGCCTTGCGCAGGCGGAGCAGGCGCTGGCTGAACGATTCCTTGGAGGGTTTGGAGGTGGGCACGGGGTCGAGATCCTCGATGAGATTTGCGAGCCATCGTAAGGCCGACCCGTGGAACGGAAGTGTGACAGGTGTTGACATGCGATATACAAATATGTATAGCCAAGGCATCTCTGTCCAGGAAGAACGAGGGCTGCACATGGATGCAAAAACGGTCTTGACAGGTTTTCTGGGCCAACCGGTTTCTCGGCCCGATCTCGCGAATCTGCTGGCCGAAGCCGGGCTCGAGCTGTGGCAGGCACCGGAAGGCTTCTGGGCCGTGCGACTCAAGCAGGCGCCGGCTCCCCTCGTGAGTCGGATTCGGCCCGTCGATCACCAGCCCGGAGGGCGCGATGAAACTGATCTGCGGAAAATGCCGGCGGGTGATGGACGTGCGGAAGAAGGACGTCGAGGGGGTGTGCGCGTGCATCGAGGGATGCCGACCTTTTCACTATCCGCGTGATCATTGGGGTGCCCAGCACATGGTGTGCCCTTTCTGCAAGGTCGAGGGCAACGGCGAGTACTGGCTCGAGCGGATGAGGAAGCCCGGTCGAGCCCGAGAACCAAGGAGAGGCAGCATGATCCCAGCCGTCGAAGTGGCCCGGGTGAAGAACGGCACCAATCTCGTGGCGCTGATCCAGTCGAAGGGAATCGAGCTGAAGAAGAAAGGCCGGTCGTGGCAGGGGCGTTGCCCCTTCCACGCCGACGGCAAGACCCCGTCGCTGTCGGTGACGCCGGAGAAGGGCCTATGGAAGTGCTTTGGCTGCGGCGTGGGTGGCGATGCGATTCGCTTCGTCGAGCTGCACGACAAGCTGAGCTTCCGCGAGGCGACGATCAAGCTGGGCGGCAAGAGCCACCGCGCCACTACGGCGGAAGGAAGGCGGTTAAAGAGAAAAACCTGCCAGCGACGGTGGTGCCGCTTCCGCGAACACCTGCTGAAAGCAAACTTCTCGAGCGCGTGGTGGACTTCTATCGGCGCAGCTTCGAGGACGACGGCCGGGGCGCGGCCTACCTGCGCGAGCAGCGCGGGATCCGGGACACGTCGATCTTCGAGACGTACCGGCTGGGGCTGTGCACGGGGAAGCTCCGCGAGACCTTGCCGCCTTCGGGGAGATCGTCGACGGTCTGCGAACCCTCGGCGTGATCAACGATCGCGGCGTCGAGCTCTTCTACGGAAGCATCGTCTTTCCGCTGCTGGGCGAGGCGGCGAGGTGGTCAGCCTGTACGGCCGGCGCATTCTGGAAGGCGAGACGCGGCACCTGTACTTGCCTGGCCCACGGCGCGGGATCTTCAATCGGCACGCGGCCAAGGCGCGCGAGGTGATCCTGGTCGAGGGCATTCTCGATGCGCTGGCGCTGATCTCGTGTGGGTACACGAACGCCTTGGCCCTCGACGGAACCGAAGGCCTGCGCGAGGAACACCTGGCCCTGCTGCGAGCGGAGCATGTGGCCGAGGCATACCTGTGCCTCGACGGCGATGCTGCGGGCCGGGCGGCGGCTGAGAAATTGGCGGCGAAGCTGCGCGATGCCGGCATCACGGTGCACGTGGTGGCTCTGCCCGACGGGAAAGATCCCGCGGATCTCGTAAAGGAAGGCGGCGGGCGTGCCTTCGAGGCGGTCTTGCGGGCGGCAGATCCGTCGGTGGGCGAGCGGCAGTCGATGCCGTTTCACGCGAGCAAGCACGGGTATGCGCGCACGGCCGAGGGTTTTCGCGTGACCCTCGGGGGCGAGCGGGTGTACGAGGTGCGCGGGATCGCGCGGGCGCCCGGGCACCTGCGCTGCGCGGTGCGGGCGGCGCGCGGGGCGCGCTTTCACCTCGATGCGCTGGACCTGTACTCGGCGCGGTCGCGGCAGGCGCTGGTGCGGGCGGCGGCCGCGATCTTCGGCGCGGCCGAGCCCGTGGTGAACGAAGACCTCGGCCGCGTGGTCGAGTACGCGGAGGCGTGGGAGCCGCTGGAAGCGCCGGCGGCTGTCACCGTCGAGGTGCCGCCGGCGGAAAAGGCCGAGGCGCTGGCCGTGCTGCGTGCGCCGGACTTGCTCGAACGCATCCGCCTCGACCTGGGCGGGCTGCCCGGCGGCGACTCGGACAACCGCTTGCTCGGGTATCTGGCGGCGCTGTCGCGCAAGCTGGCCGAGCCGCTGTCGGTGCTGGTGCTGTCGCGGGCAGCGGCGGGCAAGTCGCACCTGGCCGATGCCATCACGCGGCTGGTGCCGGCCGAAGATCTGCGCAAGTACACGCGGGTCACGGGCCAGGCGCTCTTCTATTCGGAAGAGGACGCGCTCAAGCACAAGCTGGTGGCCATCGAGGAAGCCGCGGGCGCCGAGGAGGCGGCGTATTCGATCCGCACCTTGCAGTCGGCGGGCGAGCTGACGGTGGCCGTGACCACGAAAGATCCACGCGACGGGCGCATGCGCACCGACGAGTACAAGGTGAAGGGCCCCGCGAGCTTCCTGGTGACGTCGACCTCCAGCGAGCTCGACCCAGAAACGCAGAGTCGATTTCTGGTGGTGACCGTCGACGAGTCGAAGGCAGCGACGGCGCGGATCTTGGTCGCGCAGCGGGAAGCCGGGACGCTGGAAGGCCTGCGGCGGCGACGCGAGGACGATGCCGTGGCCCGGCGGCACCAGGCCATGCAGCGGCTGCTGGATCCGGTCGAGGTCGTGATCCCATTTGCCCGCAAGCTGCGCTTTCCGTCGGAGACGCTGCGGGCGCGGCGCGACCACAAGAAGTATCTCGGGCTGATCCAGACGGTGGCGTTTGTGCACCAGCATCAGCGCGAGCGGAAGGTGATCGATGTGGCGGGCGAGCGGGTGGAGTACGTCGAGGCGCACCCGTCGGACGTGGCCTTCGTGAACCGTCTGGCCGGCGCGGCTTTCGCCAGAACCCTCGACGACATCTCGCCGCAGGGGCGGGCGCTGCTGGGCGAGATCAAGACCCTGTGCGAGGAACAAGCCCAAGGCGAGGTGCTGGACGAGTACACTTTCAAACGCCGCGACCTGCGACGGGTGTCGCGCTGGTCGGAGACGCAGCTCCGGCAGTATCTCGGCGAGCTGGAACAGCACGAGCTGGTGGAGCCGGTGATCGGGCGCCAGGGCAAGGAGTACCTGTATCACCTGGCCTACGACGAGGAAGGCCGGGCGCTGGCGCTGGATTTGTCGACGGAAGAGGAGCTGTCGACATGATGCCAATGACGCGGGATATGCATACTTCGCGGACTTCGCGGTACTTCGCGGAACGGCCCGCGAAGTGTAAATGCGCGCAGGGACTCGGTTTACCCCCACCCTTCGCGGATCTGGGGGAGGCATATACGGGGGCCTCTCCAAACCAAGAAAGTAGTCATACGCCATGACCGTCGCTGGCGAGCGTGATGGCTTTCGTCGCTGGCTGGAGGCGCGCAAGGTCTCGCCGGCCACGGTGGCGATCTACTTGAGCGGGCTGGCTCGCTTCGAGGCTGGGCACGCGGAGGTGGATCTGCGCGCGGTCACCAGGCAGGACATCGAGGCGCACGCGGCGGCGCTCAAGAGCGCTGGCCTGGCGCCGTCGACGGTGCACATCTGGCTGCGTGGGCTTGGCCGCTTCTTCGAGTATCTGGTCGAGACCCAGCGGCTCTTGGTGTCGCCGATGTCTGGGCTGCGATGGAAGGCGCCCAAGATCCTGCCTGGCCCGTCGCTGACAGAGAAGCAGGCCGACCGCTTGCTCTCGAAGCCCAACACCGGTTTGCCTCAAGGCATTCGCGACCGTGCCGTGCTCGAGCTGTGCTACGCGACCGGGCTGAGGCGGAAAGAAATGTGCGGGCTCGCGGTCTACGACGTGGATCTCGACGGTGGCGTGGTGCGGGTCCGGCACGGCAAGGGCGACCGTGAACGTCTGGTGCCGCTGTCGCACGAGGCGTGCAAGTGGCTGGGCGAATACTTGCGGGAGATTCGTCCTCGGGCTGCGCGACGCAATTCGATCGTGCGTGCGCTTTTCCTCGGGCGCAGCGGCCAGGCGCTGACTCCGGGCGCGCTCGATCAGATTTTGCTCAAGCACGGCCGGGCCGCGGGGCTGCGGCGGGTGTCGTGCCACGCGCTCCGGCGGACGGTGGCGACGGCGCTTCTGCGCGGCGGGGCCGACGTGGTGTCGGTGTCGCAGGTGCTGGGCCACGAACATCTCAAGACGACCGAGCGCTACACGCGCGTGGTCGCGGCCGACGTGCGCGCAGTGCACGCCCGCACGCATCCTCGATACCGAAGATGAGCATCCCGCGCGAGCTCGGCGAGCCTCTGCTGGTGGCCCTGGCCCAGGGGCTGGGGCTGTCGCACGCGCCGAACACCGTCGCTGACTACGTGTACAAGCTGCGCAAGCTCTTTGCCTTTCTGCGGGCGCGCGGCATCGAGGATGCGGGCCGGGTGTCGGTGGCTGACCTGCAAGCCTTTCGCGAGCACCTGGCCGAAACACCGACCGAGCACGGCCCACCGACGCCCGGCCACCTCAACAATGCGCTCAAGGCGGTGAAGGCGATGTATCGCTGGCTGTGCGAGTCCGACGTGATCGCCCACGATCCAGCGCGGCGCCTGCGCTTCGTGCGCGAGCCCCGGCGCCTGCCGCGCACGATCTTGTCTGCCGCGGAGGCGGTGAAGATGTGCGAGGCACCCGACATCAGCACCGCTCTCGGCGTGCGTGACCGCGTGGCCATCGAGATCTTGTACGCGACGGGGCTGCGGCGGGCCGAGCTGCTGGCGCTCGACCTGGGCGACGTCTCCGTCGAGGACATGGTGGTGCGCGTCCGTCGGGGCAAGGGTGGCAAGGGTCGCGTGGCGCCCTTCGGCCGGCCTGCTGCCGAGGTGCTGGACAAGTACCTGCGCTGGGTTCGGCCCGAGCTCGTGCATGGGCGATTGAAGGAAGAAGCCCTGCTCGTGTCCTATTCGGGTCGGCGGCTCGATCGCCTCACCCTCGGCGAAATCGTGGCCAGCGCTGCGCGCGCCGCCGGCATCGAGCGCCGGGTGACCCCGCACAGCCTGCGCCACGCCTGCGCCACGCACATGCTGGAAAACGGCGCCGACCTGCGCCACCTGCAAGAGCTGCTCGGCCACGCCAGCCTGAGCACGACCCAGGTCTACACGCACCTGTCCCTGCGCCACCTGCGCGAGACCTACGCTAGATGCCACCCGCGGGAGCGCGGTACGTGGCCCCGCCCGAGGAGCCGACCAAGTGAGCGCCTCGCCAGGCAAAGGCATCTTCGTGCTACGCTTGAGACACGGAGACAGTCCAATGGCCACACCGCAAACACAAATTCCGCAAGCGCTGGAAGAAGCGCTGGCAAAGCTGAGACACGACCCGTCGCGCCCGGTGCGTGCCCACCTGGACGAGCTGGATGTGGAGCTGCGGACGGTGGAAAAGCCCAAGATGCGACTCGGCGACTTCATGGCAGAAGGCGGGGGCTGGAAGGGCGAATCGACAGAGGAAATCTCGCGCATCCTCCGCGAGGCGCGCGCTGCCGGAACCAGCAGTGAGCCGCCGAAGCTATGAAGTGGCTGCTCGATACCAACATCATCATCCACGCGCTGAATGGTGTGCCAGCGGTACGGCGCCGGCTCAACGAGGCCGGGAACGAGGTGAGATCCTGACGAGTGCGGTCGTGGTGGGCGAGCTGATCTACGGGGCAGAGTGCTCGGCTCGGTGGGAAGAGAACCGCGAGAACATCCGGCAGAAGCTGGAGCGCATGGCATCGTGCCTCTTGATGCGCGAGTGGCGGACCGCTGGGGCACGCTGAAGTCGCGATTGCGTGCGCGCGGGCACAGGAAAGCGATATCGACTTGCTGATCGCGGCCACCGCGCCGAAGAGGTGCCGCCTGGTCACCGACGACGCGGCTTTGCTAGCCGGCGATATTCCCGGGCTGACCGTCGAGAACTGGACTCTCTGAACGGGCGCCATGAAGCGGCGGCGTATCGCGGAAGGCACGAGCAAGAAGCGCGAGGCGCTGGAGCTTGCACAAGGCGCACGCTTCTGGCTCGGCCTGCGCTCGAGCCTTGACGAGTGCCGGGCACGCGGCATCCCCCTGTCCGAAGCGAAGCGCCGGTTGGAAAAACGCCTGGCCGCCGAGGGGCACGCCAAGAAGCCGCAGCGACGGCGGGCAGCACAGTAGCCGCCGCGGGCTTTCCCTCTTCAACCGCTCTTGCCGGCCGGCGGCTTCGGGAGGATGATCCCTTCCGTGCCGAGTGCACTCGCCAAGACCCGTGGATCCCGTCGTACGCGTAGCTTCGCGGCTTCGCGAAAAACCGCTGATCCGCGGACCGAAAAACGCAGCCTGCTTGTCAATCTCGACAAGCAACCCACCTTCGTGCATCTACCTGACGGCAATCAGATTGCGTACACGTATGACAGTGCGGGGCGGCTGAGCACGACGACGTATCCGTCGGTGAGCGGGAACGTGGTGGTGACGAGGACGTACAGTCCGACGACGGGGCAATTGACCGGAGTCACGACGAGCGACGGGCAGAGCCTCGCATACGGATACGACGGGAAGCTGGTCACGTCGACGACGTGGTCGGGGAATGTCGCTGGCAGCGTCGGCTGGACCTACGACAACGACTTCCGGGTAGCGAGCGAGACCGTGAACGGGGCAAATAGCGTGTCGTTCACCTATGACGACGATGGGCTGTCGAAGACCGTGGACGGCCTGACCATCATGCGTGATCCGACGAATGGGCTGATCACAAGACACGACGCTCGGGCAGGTGACGGATTCGCGGACCTATGACAGCTTCGGCAAGCTCTCGACGTACGAGGCGAAGTTCGGGAGCACCTCGCTCTATTCGGTCAGCTACGTGCCCGACTCTCTCGGTCGCATCGAGCAGAAGACGGAAACGATCCAGGGCACGACGACGGTGTGGAACTACAGCTACGATTCGGCCGGGAGGCTCTGGCAGGTCATGCAGAACGGCGTCCTCACGGCGACCTATGGATACGAAGCCAACGGGAACCGCGACAGCGTGGCCACGCCGAGTGGAACCCGCACCGCGACCTACGACGACCAGGACCGCCTGCTGACCTACGGCACCTTGACGTACACCTACACGGCGAACGGGAGCCTGCAAAGCAAGACGGACACGACCACTGGCCAGGTGACGACCTACACCTACGATGGTCAGGGGAACTTGCGCCACGTCGGGCTGCCCGACGGACGAGCCATCGACTACGTCATCGATTCAGAGAACCGGCGCGTAGGCAAGAAGGTCAACGGGGCGGTCGTGAGGAATTGGATCTACGAGGACCAGTTGAAGCCCGTGGCCGAATTCGACGGGACGGGAACCTTGCTGGCCCGCTACCTGGACGGCGTGACCGTGAAGGGAAGCACCTCGTATCGAGTGGTTGTGGATCATCTCGGCACGCCGAGACTGTTGGTGAGCAGCACGACCGGGACCGTCGGGCAACGGTTGGACTTCGACGAGTGGGGCCAGGCCATCGCTGACAGCAGCGCCGGCTTCCAGGTCTTCGGTTTCGCTGGCGGGATCTACGACCCGGACACGGGACTTGTGCGGTTTGGGGCGAGGGACTACGACCCCATGGTGGGCAGATGGACGGCGAAAGATCCGATCAGGTTTGATGGGGGCGACAGCAATCTCTACCGTTATGTCCTGGACGATTCTGTGAACCTGGTTGATCCGATCGGAAAAGCCAGTAGTGGTCCTACGAATGGGCCCTCGTCAGGCGCGCCCTCGTCGGATGCGAACGACCCGCCCCAATGCCAATTCAAGGACAAGCGCCAGTGCCAAGGCTTTTGTAGAAAAAGATGGGTCCCCCAACTCCAGGGCACTTACTGCGTATGCACGAATCAGAACGGTGACTTTGTATGTCCGAGTCAGTGCGAGAGTCCCGTGGTGAACGGGCAACCGTGATGCAGCCATGAATCTTTACCAAGTCGTCTTTGCAATCATCCTGGCTGGACAGATGGTGGATGGACATGTTTACAAGGCCAATCATGGCGGGGTGATCGCACATCTCGATCGGAAGCACGTAGTAGAAGTAATAGTTGGAGAAGGGCTGGTCACTGTGTGGCTTCTCGACGAAAAGGAAAAGGTCATTCCACCGAAGAGCATCCGAGGACAGGTGCGCGTGGTCCTTGAGAAGTCTGTCGACGGTAAGAAGAGGACTCAAACCGTAGTCCTGCAACAGGTGGTGGATCGTCTCGAGGGGCGTGCAAGTGTGCGGGAAACGGACACCGTGACGGGTACCCTAGAGCTCCGATTGAAGGGAAGGATCACCAAGGCTGTATTCCACTGGACTCCCCTGGACGCCCGCAAGCGGCTCGATGACAGGTTGGATTCAGAGGGACTCTTTATCGGCCCTCCACAGTGATCTGACCCCGCGGGCGCCCATGCCGTCGCTCCACCATCGGCTGGGTCAGAGCATTTCCTCAAGTTGCGACCGCACGGGCGCCCGCTCCATCTCCTCGGTGCGCGGCTCGCAGCGCCACGGTCCGTGCCACGGTCGCCGCGTCCTGGTCCTTGCACGCGCTCGCGCGTGGCTGCGCACATGAGCGACGGCCAGAGCCGTGCTCGCGCTGGCAAGGCCCAGTCCGCTCCCCCATCCCGGCGCCCAGCACGACGATCTTCTCTCCAGCACCGTCGCGCGCGCGTGCCCGCTGCCGCGCGCACGCGCGCACGACTCCATCCGGGAAGGCGGCAGCACACGAAGACGCTCCCATGCCGCGGCGCCTCGCTCGCAAGTGCCTCTGGCCATACGACCCGTGTTCACCTTGTGCTCGCATCGGACGCCACGGCATGGTCGCTGCATTCGGGAAAGCGGCGACGACAGCTCACGGACCCAGCGCGATGATCGTGCAGAACGCGTCGCTGCGCGCGGCTCGGCGCCGGCATCGTGCTGCTATCGAGGCCGGGCCCGTCGGCCCCGAAGGGACTCGGGCCTGCCCACCCTGCCACCACCCCACGCGCGCTACGCGCGCGCCCTTCGCACGCTTAGGCCGCCGTCCCCCCGCCGCGTCCTTCCCCCCCCAACCTGGGCACCCCCCTCGCTCCCTCGCTGCGCTCGGTCGCTGGGATAAGGAATCCCCAGGGGGGAAGGACGCTCTGGCTCGCCCGCGATCTGAGTGGCCGAAGACGGCCACCGCCGGCTCGCCTAGGGGGGACGGCGCGCGACCACGGGCCCCGGTCGCGCCCCTTCCCCTGCCAACCCCTGCCACCACCACGGGGGCCTGCAGCGTGCAATGCGACGGGCCCGGCTGGCGTGGTGCAAGCACCACGTCTGTGGTGCAAGCACCACGTCTCGGTCGACGGCGCGCTCTCAGCCCGCCGCAGCCTCTCCGTTCGGGAGCTAGGGACCAGCCCACCCTGCCACCACTCCCGCGCGCTGCGCGCGCGCCCGTCGCGGCTGATCGCTGGCGCCGCAGCCGCTCGCGCTTCTAGCGCGACTGAGCTCAGGAGTCGTAGAATTGGATCAGGCGACGCGATGAAGTCTCGGACAATCACGGAAAACGCTGAAAGGAAGAAGCGCAAGGCGTTGGAATTCGCCCGTCGTGTACGCTTCTGGCTGAAACTACGATCGAGCCTGGATGAATGCCGCGTACGCGGCATCCCTTTGGCCGAGGCGAAACGTTTGTTGGAGGAACGACTGGCCGGTGACGGGAACGGCGCCAAGAAGTCGCCGCGCCGACGGGTAGCGCACCCATCGTAGATCCTGGGACTTCCTTTCCTCAGCTGCTCTTGCCGGGCGCGCGCATGGCTTCGCGCCTTCGTGCTACGCTTGAGACACGGAGACAGTCCAATGGCGACACCGCAAACGCAAATCCCAAAGGCGCTGGAGGAAGCGCTGGCAAGGCTGAGACACGACCCGTCGCATCCGGTGCGTGCGCACCTCGATGAGCTGGACGTGGAGCTGCGGGTGGTGTCACCGTCGCGGCGCCAGGGGCCCGGACTCGGCACCCGCATGGCAGCAGCGGGACCGTGGGAAGGCGAGTCTACCGAGGAGATCATCCGAATCCTGCGCGAGGGACGGGACGCTGGTGGAAACGCACGGTGAGGCAGGTGTCCGCGCCCCGGGCCAATGAAGCCGGGCGAGCTTGACGAGTGGTGACCAGCAATCAGGGCGTCTGGCCAGTCGGGGAGTTGATGTCCCAGAGCGCGCCGATGTCGAACGCCACCGCGTCGAACGGCGGAATCCGCGCCTCGCCTTCGCCGCCGAACGTATCGGCGACCACCGTTCGCATGGAGCGAAGGCAGGGGCGTTTGCAGGAAACTCAAGCTCGGAGATGGCATGGGCGGAGCACGCGCAGCCTGGCGGCCCCTGTATTCACCGGACTCGCGCGCGTCTTGAGGTAGATTGGCGTGGTGGCGCCCCACCAGCAGTCCGTCCCCGACGACGTGCGCGTGCACGTCGCCATTCGCGGCGCGGTCCAGGGCGTCGGTTTCCGGCCCTTCGTGTACAGATTGGCGCAGAAGCTCGGCCTGCGCGGCTGGGTGAACAACTCGGCCGAGGGCGTGTTCGCCGAGGCCGAGGGTCCTGAACCCACCGTCCGCGCCTTCGTGCGGGGGCTGGAGAGCGACAAACCGGAGATCGCGCTCATCCAAGGTCTGGAGACGACGTATCTGGATCCCGCCGGCTACGCGGGGTTCGAGATCCGCGCCAGCACGGGCGGGGAAAAGCGCGCCCTGGTGTTGCCCGACCTGGCCACCTGCCCCCAGTGTCTGGCCGACATCCTCGATCCGGACAACCGTCGCTATCGGTATCCTTTCACCAACTGCACCAACTGCGGCCCCCGCTTCAGCATCATCGCCGCCCTGCCCTACGACCGCGCGGCCACCACCATGAGCCGGTTCGCCATGTGCACGGAATGCGCGCGCGAGTACCACGACCCGTCCGACCGGCGCTTTCATGCCCAGCCCAATGCCTGCCCTGTCTGCGGCCCGCAGCTTGCGCTGTGGAATCGCGATGGCGTGGAAATCGCCCACGTGCACGAAGCGCTGGTGGCGACGGCCGACGCGATCCGCGAGGGGAAGATCGTGGCCGTGAAGGGGATCGGCGGATTTCACTTGATGGTGGACGCGCGCAACGAGAAAGCCGTGCAGGAGCTGCGCCAGCGCAAGCGACGCGAGGAGAAGCCCTTCGCGCTCATGGCGCCAAGCCTCGATCAAGCCTTGCGTTTTTGCTCGGCCTCGGAGGTCGAACGAAGGCTGCTGCGCTCGCCCGAGTGCCCCATCGTTCTCGTGCCGCGCCGGTCGGGGACGAGCGACATCGCCGCCGCTGTCGCCCCCGGAAATCCGACCTTGGGGGTGATGCTGCCAGGCACGCCGTTGCATCATCTCTTGCTGCGCGAGCTCGGTTTTCCGGTCGTCGCGACCAGCGCCAACCTGTCCGAGGAGCCCATTTGCACCGACGAACACGAGGCACGCGCGCGCCTGCACGGCATCGCCGATCTGTTCCTGGTTCACGACCGCCCAATCTTGCGCCACGTCGACGACTCGATCGTGCGTGAAGTGGCTGGCCGGGAACTGGTGCTCCGTCGCGCCCGCGGGTTTGCCCCGCTGCCCATCCAGATCGACGGCGAGCTTGCGCCCGTGCTCGCGGTCGGCGGACAGCAGAAGAACACCATCGCGGCCGCGGTGGGGTCGCAGGTCTTCATCAGCCAACATATCGGCGATCTCGAAACCGAGGCCTCCCACCATGCTTTCCGGTCCGTGATAGACGCCTTCCGCGACCTCTACGAATTCGCGCCTACGCGGATGGCCTGCGACCTGCACCCGGACTACCTCTCGACCCAATATGCGGAGCGCTCGGGGCTGCCACTGGTCAGGGTGCAGCACCACCACGCCCACATCCTGGCCTGCATGGCGGAGAATCATCTCCGCCCGCCGGCGCTGGGAATTGCCTGGGATGGCAGCGGCATGGGCAGCGACGGCACGGTGTGGGGCGGCGAGATTCTGCACGTGACCGACGCTGGCTGTCGTCGGATAGCCCATTTACGCCCCTTCCTGCTGCCCGGCAATGCCAAGGCGGTGCGCGAACCCCGGCGCGTGGCCTTGGCCATTCTCTACGAAATCTTCGCAGATCGGGCTTTCGGCCTCGCTATCCCCACGGTGCGCGCGTTTTCCGCCATGGAGCTCCGGATACTTCAGGTCATGCTGCGCCGGCGTGTGAATGCGCCCGTCTCCACCAGTGCCGGCCGGCTGTTCGATGCCTTTGCGTCGTTGGTCGGGCTGCGCCAGCTGGCCAGCTTCGAGGGCCAGGCAGCCATGGAGCTGGAGTTCGCGCTGGAGGGCTCGCAGGAAGTCGGGTCCTATCCCTACGCGATTCGCGACCAGGGCGACACCTGGTGGCATGGATTGGGAGCCGGCCGTGCGCGCCCTGCTCGCCGAGACAACGCCCGACTCGGCGAGTGCGTCGGCCCGTTTCCACAACACCTTGGTCGATATGGCGGTCGACGTGGCGGTTCGGGTGGGCGAGAGGAACGTCGTGCTCGGCGGCGGTTGCTTCCAGAACCGCTATTTGACCGAGCGCATGGTTGGCCGACTGCGTGGCGCGGGTTATCGTCCATACTGGCATCAGCGCGTGCCACCCAACGACGGTGGCCTGGCGCTGGGGCAGATCATGGCAGCACAAGCAGAAATCGAATCGCGAAAGGTCTGAGCATGTGTCTTGCGGTCCCTGGAAAAATCCTCGACGTCAGCGGCAGCGACACCACGCGCATGGGTACGGTCAGCTTCGGCGGCGTCAACAAGGAGGCGTGCCTGGCCTTCGTCCCCGAAGCGAAGGTCGGCGACTACGTGCTTGTGCATGCCGGCTTCGCCATCAGCGTGATCGACGAAAGCGAGGCCGTGCAGACCCTGGAGGACTTCCGCCGCATGGGCGAGCTGGACGAGGTGGGTAAGAAATCGTGAAGTTCGTCGACGAGTACCGCGACCAGGCCGAGGCCGAGCGATTGGCCGCGGCCATCGCCCGCATCACCACGCGTCCATGGTCGATCATGGAGGTGTGCGGCGGCCAGACCCACAGCATCGTGAAGTACGGCATCGACGAGCTTCTTCCCGAGAACGTCACCCTGCTGCACGGCCCTGGCTGCCCGGTGTGCGTGACGCCGCTCGAGCTCATCGACAAGGCGCTGCAGATCGCGGCGCGGCCCGAGGTCATCTTTTGCTCGTTCGGCGACATGCTGCGCGTGCCAGGCAGCGGCGGGGACCTGTTTTCGGTCAAGGCCAAGGGCGCCGACGTGCGCATCGTCTACTCGCCGCTCGATGCCCTGAAGATCGCGCGCGACCATCCCCAGCGCCAGGTCGTGTTTTTCGCGGTGGGCTTCGAGACCACGGCGCCGGCCAACGCGATGGCCGTGTTCCAGGCCCACGCGCAGAAGATCCCGAACTTCTCGGTCCTGGTCTCGCACGTGCTGGTGCCGCCCGCCATCGCGGCCATCCTGAGCGCGCCCGACAATCGCACCCAGGGCTTCCTGGCCGCAGGACACGTTTGCGCGGTGATGGGATTCGAGGAATACCTTCCACTGGCGAAGAAATTTCACGTTCCCATCGTGGTGACCGGCTTCGAGCCGGTCGACATCCTGCAAGGCATCTTGATGTGCGTGGAGCAACTCGAACAAGGCCGCGCCGAGGTCGAGAATCAGTATGCGCGTTCGGTAAAGCGCGACGGCAATCGCCCGGCGCAGGACCTGATGGCGAGAGTCTTTCGCGTGGTTCCGCGCAAGTGGCGCGGCGTGGGCGAGATCCCGGACAGCGGCTTCGCTTTGCGCGAGGAGTTCGCCGCCTACGATGCCGAGACACGCTTCGGCGTCGCCGACTATCACGTCGACGAGGACTCCGAGTGCATCAGCGGGCAAGTCTTGCGCGGGGTGAAGAAGCCCCACGAATGTCCGGCCTTCGCCACGCGCTGCACGCCCGAGCGCCCGCTCGGCGCCACCATGGTCAGCAGCGAAGGCGCATGCGCCGCCTACTATCTGTATCGGCGCCACGAACAAACTTCTCGCGCCGCTGGGCAAGCGGAGCTAGCCATGGCCGACAAGTCGGACGCGCCCTTCGCCGTGAGTTGCCCCGATCCCCATCACCAATCAAGACTTCGTCACCCTCGCCCACGGTGGCGGCGGCCGCATGATGCACGGCCTGCTCGAACGCATCGTGATTCCCGCCTTCGGCAACCAGCCCCTGGAATCCCGCCACGACGGCGCCGTGATGAACGTCGACAAGGGCCGTCTCGCCTTCACCACCGATTCCTACGTGGTACACCCGCTCTTCTTTCCCGGCGGCGACATCGGTACCCTGGCGGTCACCGGCACGGTGAACGACCTGGCCATGTGTGGCGCCCGCCCGCTGTGCCTTTCGGCGGGATTCATTCTCGAGGAGGGCCTGCCCATGGCGACCCTGGAACGCGTGGTCGCCTCCATGGCTCGCAGCGCGCAAGCCGCGCGCGTGCGCATCGTCACCGGCGACACCAAGGTCGTGGATCGTGGCAAAGGTGACGGCATATTCGTCAACACCGCGGGCATCGGCATCGTCGAGCATGAGCTCGACATCGCGCCCGCCAGCGTGCGCCCGGGCGACGCCATTTTGCTCAGCGGCGATGTTGGCCGCCATGGCGTGGCCATCATGGCCGTGCGCGAAGGTCTGCAATTCGAGACCACCATCGAAACCGACTGCGCCCCGCTGGCCGAGCCCGTGCTGGCTTTGCTCGCGGCCGGCATCGAGGTGCACTGCCTGCGCGATCTGACCCGCGGCGGTCTCGCCACCACCCTGGTCGAGATCGCCGAATCGAGCCGCCTGCACGTGGGCATCGTGGAACGCGACATCGCGGTCGAAGAAAGCGTGTCCGGCGCCTGCGAGATCCTCGGCCTCGACCCGCTCTACCTGGCCAACGAAGGCCGCTTCGTCGCCTTCGTTCCCGCCGCGCAGACCGAGCACGCCCTGCAGATCCTGCGCGCCCACCCGACTTCCGCGACCGCCACGCGTATCGGCACCGTCTCCGAATCGCCCGCGGCCCTGGTCACCCTGCAAAGCCGTATCGGCACCAAGCGCATCCTCGACATGCACAGCGGCGAGCAGTTGCCGAGAATCTGCTGAGTGGGATTGCATTGTGGTCTTCCAGCCACAGTGTATGTCCTTCGAACGAGCCAAGCTGTGGCGCCAATGCCACAAAGGGCGAACTGTCATCGGGTGGAGTCGAGAATCCGCGTCCTCGCCGCTGGCATGCAGCTTGCTGTTCTCGCAGGCATGTCGAAGCGCCTGCCGGCCGTCGTAGCCATGACCATTGCAGTAGCCGGTGGGTGCGCGACGGCGGAGCCCGTGATTCGCCTAACCCCGGAATCGAATGACGTGGTCTGGGTCGGGGGCTCAGCCGCGGTCATCAAGAAGGGAATCTCCGCGCGCGTGGCCGTCGCATTTGCCCGCGCGCAAGACGAGTTGGTCGGCTTCCGCGTCGAGATCGAGAACGGAACAACCGGCCCGATCCTGATCGACCCGGCCAAATTCTACTACGCCGCGTGCGTCCGATCCGACGACGGCAACAGTCGCCAGTGTCACCCTGCCCACCCCGTGGTCGATCCCGAGAAGGTGCTCCTCGACCTGGACATCCGACACTCGCGCGATAAGGCGAGCAACGCCAACGCGGAAACCCTCGCCGCGACCATGCTCTTTCCCGACCTGGCGACCACGGTGGCGGGCGCGGCAAGCGGCAAACACCACACGACAGCGGTCGGCCTGAACAACGCTGTGGCCGCCGGCGATGCCCTGGGCGCCATCCAGGCCGAAGGGCAAGTGCAGGCGTCGTCCTACGAGATCCAGCGCGCGAACTGGGAAACCGCCGCCTTCCGCAAGAGCACGATCCTCCCTGGGAACCGCGTCGCCGGATTGGTCTTCGTCGATCGCGATCTCACCGCGAACGAGGTGAGGCTCGAGATTCGAATCGGAGACGACGTGCTCGACTTCCCATTCAAGCAAACCCTCTACCAAGCGCAGCCCCAGCGAAGCTACACTTCCCCCGATCCGATGTCGTCGCCGTAGCGCTACTTGCGCTTGCGATTGAGGTAGGCGACCACGCCGCGAAGCAAAGCGCGTGGAGCGAGGCGAGTGGCCTGCGCGCTCAGTTTGTTCATGAAACCGGGAATGGCTACCACCTTCCCCTCCATCATGGCCCGGTACGCGTGGCGCGCCACGGGGGCGGCATCGGCGGCGCCACGCCGGAACAGGTTGGTGTCGACGCTGCGTGCGACCACGCCGAATTCGGTGTGGGTTGGGCCGGGGCACGACGCCGTGGCGGTGACGCCGGTTCCGCGCAATTCGCTGGCCAGCGCCTCGGTGAAGCTGAGCACGAAGGCCTTGCTGGCATAGTAGGTGGCCATGTATGGCCCGGGCACGAATCCCGCGACCGATGCCAGGTTCAGGATGCGCCCTCGTTTTCGCACCAGCATTTCCGGCAGAAAGAGATGGGTCAGCTGCATGACCGCCCGCACGTTGAGGTCGAGCATCGCCATTTCGCGTTCGAGATCCGCTTCGGAGAACCGACCGCAGCTACCGAAACCCGCGTTGTTGATCAGCACGTCGACAGGCGTGCCCGCCGCCCGCAGGCGATCGGCGATGTCAGCCGGCGCGCCGCGATCCGACAGGTCGGCGGCAATCACCGTGACCGCCACGCCGTGGGCCGCGACCAGCTCGGAGGCCAGCTCTTCCAGTCGCTCCCGCCGCCGCGCCACCAGCACGAGATCGTGGCCGTCGATGGCGGCAAGCCGGGCCAGCTCGCGCCCGATGCCCGCCGAGGCGCCGGTCACGAGCGCCGTCTGTTCCTTCCTCGCCACGACGCCACGTCCTTTCGCGCTTCAGCCTTCGAGCGCCCGCTTGCGCCGGCGTTCGATCCAATCCATCCAGGCATCCAGCCCTTGCCCCGTGGTGCAGCTCGTCTGCACGACTTCCATGCCGGGGTGCACTCGGCGCGCGTTGGTGATGGCCTGGGTCAGATCGAAGGGCACGTAGGGCAACAGGTCGACCTTGTTGATGATGCACAACTCGGACGCGACGAAGATGGCCGGGTACTTGAGCGGCTTGTCCTCGCCCTCGGTCACACTGAGAAGGACGATCTTCGCGTGTTCGCCCAGGTCATAGCTGGTCGGGCACACGAGATTGCCCACGTTCTCGACGAAGAGCGTGTCGACGGCGTCGAGATCCCAGTCGGCGAGCGCCCTGACGATCATGCTGGCGTCGAGGTGACAGGTGTCTCCCGTGGTGATCTGTTTGACCGGAAAGCCAGCCTTGGCCAGGCGCCGAGCGTCGTTTTCGGTCTGCAGATCGCCGGTGAGCAGCGCGACCTTGGCGGTCTTGGGCAAGGCTGCGAGCGTGCGCTCGAGCAGAGCGGTCTTGCCTGACCCGGGCGCGCTGATCAAATTCACGCAGAACACCTTGTGCGCGCGATAGCGCTCGCGCAGCCCCAGCGCCACCTTGTCGTTCTCGCTCAAGACCTTTTCCTCCACGGCTACGCGCATGGGGGATCCTCCAGCTCGAAATACGTGACGTCGAGCTCTTGGCCCGCGACGCACTCGCTGGCGTCGCGATGGCAGGCCGGGCAGCTCGTCGAAAAGCCCTCGGGATGGAATTCGGTGGCGCAAGCGGTGCACCGCTGCTTGCGCTTGCATTGCTCGATGTCGAAAACCACCCCCTGCAAAGGCGTGTCTTTGCTCAGGGCTTCGAGGCCGAAGGCGAGCGCGTCCGCGTCCACGCCCGAGATCTCGCCGATGCGCAAGCCAACCTTGGTCACGCGTGCGCCGCCATTCTGCTCCGACGCGGCCTTGGCGCGGTCTAGAATCGCCGACGCGATGGATAGCTCATGCATGCGCGTCATCTCCGACGATGGGAGTGGGAGGTGCGGGGGGCATGTGCGGCATTCTAACTTGCCCTGGTCCGGTTCGCCCGCTTTCGAGGTTCGCGCTAGCATGGGATCATGACCCCGAGCCCACTCGCCGCAGCCAAGCCGGGCGACTTCGTCGCCGTCGTCGTGACCGTTCCAAGCGCGGAACTGGCCGCCCATCTGGCCAAGCTCTTGGTGACCGAGAAGCTGGTGGCATGCGTGAACATCCTGCCCGGCGTGCGGTCCATCTATGCCTGGCAAGGCAGCCTGTGCGACGAGGAAGAGGTTCTGTGCGTGCTCAAGACCCGGCGCGCGCTTTTCTCCGCCGTCCGCGAACGCGTCACCGGCCTGCACCCCTACCAGGTTCCCGAGATCGTCGCCCTGCCTTTGGTCGAGGGCAACGCCCCGTACCTGGCCTGGCTACGCGACGGAACCCGCGCGCCATGAGCGGTCGCCGACGGGCTCGGCCAGCTACCTTGCCCGCTTTCCCACCGAGGGTCCGCAGGTCGTTGGATCGCGGTAGGAGCCGGCCATGGTGGCGCCGTTGTCGAGTACGATCCAGTCGTACTGGACCCAGTAGCCGGTGGTGCGGAAATCCACCTTGATGACCAGCCGGCTGCCTGGACGGCACACGAGCACATTGATGTCCTCGGTCCCGTGCTCGTATTCCTGGCTCAGCTCTGCGACCTTGCAGGTCTTCCAATCCACGACGAAGGTATGGGGATTTTGCGTGTCCCCCGTGTAGTTGACGATGGCGTAATGCTTGCCCTTCGCCTTGGGTGGTGCCGGGGGTGGCAGTGGCGGCGCCGCGGCGTTTGCGGCGCAGGTGTACATCTGGCCTGGATTCGCCCCACCCTTGCACGAAGCAGTCGGCACGTCCTTGTAACTGCAGCCACTCGCCCAACACACCGCCGTCTTGCCCGCGAAGCTGCCGTTGCACCTGGATGGATCCGGCGTCGGCCCGGCGGTGCCCGCCACCTCTCGGGCTGGGCAATCCCCAATCCCCACCGACTCCCAACCTTCAGTCGGCGGCGCGCTCGTTGCCGGCCGACGGTGACGACCGCCCGCGACAGGCGAGGGAACGGCCGGCGGGGGAACGGTTGGCGGGGGAAGCGCCGTCGCCGCCGCGACCGCGTAGCCACCACAGGTGTACATCTGGCCAGGGTGCGCCCCGCCCGTGCACGATCCCGTCGGCACATTCTTGTAGGTGCAACCCGTGGTCCAGCACACCGCCGTGTAGCCCGCAAAGCTCGCATTGCACTTCGTCGGATCCGGATTCGGTCCACTGGTTCCCGTGACGTCGCGGCCGTAACAATCCCCGAGGCCGACCGACTCCCACCCGACCCTCGCGGGCGCGGGCGGAGGAGGCGCGGCGACGCCGCACGTGTACATCTGGCCAGGATGCGCGCCGCCCGTGCACGATCCCGTCGGCACGCTCTTGTAGGTGCAGCCCGTGGTCCAGCAGATCGCCGTGTTGCCCGCGAAGCTGGTACTGCACTTCGTCGGATCCGGGTTCGGCCCGCTGGTCCCGGCAACATCATGGCCCAGGCAATCCCCGAGGCCGACCGACTCCCACCCCGTGATCGGGGCCGCGGGCGCCGAAGGCACGCAGGTGTACATCTGACCGGGACTGGCGCCACCCGTGCACGACCTCGTCGCCACGCTCTTGTAATTGCAACCGTCGGCCCAGCAGATGGCCGTGTAGCCCGCGAAGCTCGCATCGCACTTGTCCGCTTCGGGTACGGAGGACCCGCGCGAGCTCGCTACATCACGTCCAAGACAATCCCCCACGCCGACCGGTTGCCAGGTCCCGGCGTCGGCCGTGCCCATGCACAACCACCCACCCAAGGCCACGAGACAGCATGCGTTCAAGCGAACACGACGAGAAAAGAATCGGACCATTGTCATCATCGGACTCCCAGGAAGTTGCGGGCATCTTACTCCATGCCCGCCCGTACAATAGCCCCGCGTGACTTTTTGCGAACCTGCTACCGGCTGCGCCCGTTCGCCGCCAGCGCCTTGCGCACCGCCGCGAGAACCACCCCCTCGCGCTCGTGGCCGAGCGCCGACTGCAGGGCCTGGACCGCCCGCACCCCGCCGAAGCGCCCAAGCGCCGCGGCCGCGGCCTCGCGCACGGGCACGTACTCGTCGCTCTCGAGACAGGCAATGAGCGCCGGCGTGCTCGCAGGATCGGCGATGGCGGCCAGTGCCTGCACGGTTTCGAGGCGAGTGCGCACGAATTCCAGGTGCGCGATCAGCGGCGGCACGGCGCGCGTGTCCCGCAGATTGCCCAGCACGGCGATGATGCGCTTGCACAGATGGACATCGCCGCCGCAGGCATCGAGCGCAGCACCGAGCACGGGGATCCCTGCCCTGTCCGACTTCTCGGCCAGGGCCAGGGCAGCCTGGACGCGCAGGCCCTGTTTTTCCTCGGTTGCTGGCTGTGCCAGAATCACGTGCAGGCGATCCCGCGCCTCGCCCGCTCCCAACCGCATCGCCGCAACGGCGGCCCAGTTGCGAACCATCTCGTCGTCGGCCTTGGTGGCCGCGGCGCGCACAGCGTCAAGGGTCTCCGGCCTGGGTTGCAGTGTGGTGACGAGCAAACTCGCGGCCTCCCGCCGGGCCTCGATGGGCGCGCTTCCCAGCAGCATCTGCGCCAGTGGGTTCGCCGCGCCCGCCTCGCCTAGACGCCCGCGCTCGATGGCACGTGCCACTGCCCCACTGCCGTCCGCCGCGCCCATCAGTTTCGCTTCGTAGCGCGCCTGCTGTCCGAGCCATCGGGCGAGCCGCTGGCGCAGAAACGCCAGCCGATCCGGGCGCTGGTCGGCCAGGTCGTGCCGTTCGCGCGGATCGGTGCGAAGATCGAAATACGAGCAGTAGTCCTCGCTCACGTCGCAAATCAGTTTCTCGGAACCAACGACGACCATGCGCTTGTCCTCGACCTCGGCGAAGGCCGGCGGCAAGCGGTCAGAGGGGGCGGGCGGCGTCGCCAGCCAGGGACCGAGATCGGTCCCCAGCATGCGCGCCGGCTGCGGCAGATCGAGCAGCCCGAGAATGGTCGCGGGAATGTCGATGAGCTGAGTTGGGCCGGTAACCACGTGGGGCAAAAGGCCCGGCGCCACCACGATGAGCGGCACGTGGACCTGTTCTTCGTAAAGCGTCGTACCGTGGTAGCGGCCGCCATGCTCCCCGAATTCCTCGCCGTGATCGGCGGCCACGATGAACACGGCGCCCGGCCGCTGCCGCTCGATCGACGCCACAACCTTGCCCACTACTTGGTCGGCGTAGGCAATCTCGCTGTCATAGCGATCGAGGTCGCTGTCGCCGAAGTCGAACCCCGGATGGTGCTCGTAGGGCTCGTGCGGTTCGAACAGGTGCAGCCACAGAAACATCCTTTTAGGTTTCTCGGAACGCAGGAAGTCCTCGATTTGCCCGATACGGGCCTCGGCGTCGAGGAACTCGTACTTCACGTACTCGAAATCGAAGTTGCTCGACTCGAAGGCCTTCATCTTCTGGGCGTCGATGTAGAACACCGCGGGTGGGAAGAATGCGGCCGTCTTCCAATCGTAGCGGCGCAGGACCTTGGCCAAGGTTTCCTGCGTGTCCGAGGGCGCCACGCGCGCCAGCGTCGCGTAGTACTTGCCAATCATCACCGAGGCCAGCGAAAACGACGTGTGCGGGGCCTGCGTGTAGGCGTGCGCGAAACGCACCCCCCGCGCGGCCAGCGCGTCGATGTTCGGCGTGGTGGGGCGCGTGTAGCCGTAGCAGCCGAGGTGATCCGCTCGCACGGCATCCACGGTGATGAGCACGATGTCCGCGTTCGGGCGATGCGGGCCTGCGGGCAATGCCGGCAAAGGCTCGCGACCCGACGCGCCGGCCGCCTGCCAGACGTGCGCCTTTGGCGAGGGCAAGATGCGGACGAACAGGCTCGCAAGGTGGGTCTTCTCGTAGATGAAGTAACGCAGGCCCTGGCTGCGCACCAAGATTCGGACGCTCGCCGATGATCGCGGCCACGAGGGCCGCCGCCGCGATCGCGGCGAGCAGCCACGCCCAGCGCTTGCCGAGAGTCCGGCGTCGCACACCGAAGAGCAGGCGAACCGCGAGCACGCAGGCGACGAGGGAAATCAGCGTCAACGACTGGTGAAACCAGTGGTAGAGCCTGGGCAGAACGTTGCGATTCACGCGGCCGACCTGGAGCGCGACCTCCACCAGCGCGCCTCCGCCGACCAGGCCGAGAGCCCTCGACCAAACGGGGTTGTCTGGCTCGCCGAGGGCTGGCTCCGCGCGCGCCAGCAGTCCCCCCCACAACGTCACGGCAAGCCAGATTGCGCCTGCGCCGGCAACGATGAGAAGGGCCGACAGCAGTTGATGCGCGGGGATGCGCGAGGCCCGCGCCCCCTGGAATAGGGCAACGGCGTCGACTGCGACCACCGGCAGGGCCAGCAGCATGGCCACGGCATGCGCGGCGGAAAACCAGCGCGAGTGCAAGGGCGCGCGGCGCGCGGCAAGGGTCCAGCCGACGAACACCACGGCCAACAAGGCCCCCGCGACCGCCCCCAGCCCGGCGTCGATGGCGAGAAGATGAATCTCCATCCTACGGTCGAGCAAGCCCGGGAAGGCGCGCAGCGTCGCGTGCGCGTCGAGCAGGCCGGCGACCATGCCGCCGCAAAAGCCCGAGAAGATCGCGCGGCGAGCGCTGCCCATCGCTAGCCACCCTCCTCGGCGATGGGATGCGCGGCCGCGAATCGCTCCCCTACCGCGCGCCGGAGCTCCGCATGCTCTACCCGCTCGAGATCGGGATCCTCGGCCAGCACCGCCCTTGCTTCCTCGCGCGCGATCTCGACCAGGTCGGCATAGGCGCCGAGATCGGCAAAGCGCAGCTCGGGTGTGCCGCTCTGGCGCGTGCCCTGCAAATCACCGACGCCACGCCGGCGCAGATCCTCCTCGGCGATGCGAAAACCGTCCTGCACGGAGGCCACGAAGCGCAGCCGCTCCAGCCCATCATGATCGTCCGCCGAAGTGAGGAAGTAGCAGCGCGCCTCTTCCGTTCCCCGCCCGACCCGACCGCGAAGTTGGTGAAGCTGGGCCAAGCCGAAACGATCCGCGTCCTCGACGATCATGATGCGGGCCCGCGGCAGGTCCACCCCAACCTCGACGACGGTGGTCGACACCAGGATGTCGAGCGATCCTTCGCGAAAGGCCTCTAGCGCGGCCCTCTGACGCTCGGGAGCGAGCTTTCCGTGCAGAACCCCGACGCGCGTGGGGTGGAGTTTCGCGCGCAGCTCCCGCGCCAGCGCCAGCGCTGAAACCGGCGGGCGGACGCCACCTCCCCCCTCGGCGATGGCTGGACATACGACGATTCCTTGCCCGCCACGCGCCACCGCTTGCCTGACCGCCAGGTAGGCGATCTCGCGCTCCGCCTCGCCCGCGCAAACCTTGGACAGGATCGGCTTCCGCCCTGGCGGCAGGGCATCGAGCGTGACCAGGTCGAGATCGCCGTAAAGGGTCAGGGCGAGCGAGCGCGGAATGGGCGTGGCGGAGAGGACGAGAAGGTGCGGGACCATGCCGTTTTGCCGGCCCAATTGCCAGCGGTTTTCGCCGGCGTCCAGGCGGCGCAGGCGGGCACGCTGACGAACGCCGAAACGGTGCTGCTCGTCGACGATGGCCAGCGCCAGGCGGCAAAGGCGCAGGCGATCTTCCAGCAGGGCGTGGGTGCCCACGACCAGATCGATGTCACCGGCCGCGGCGGCGGCGAGGACCCTTCTCTGCTGCGCGGCTTCGAGTCCCGCGTGCAGAAGCCCCGTGCGCAACCGCGCGCGCTGCCCCCACGCGCGCAAGGTGTGGCCGTGCTGTTCGGCGAGCACGGCCGTCGGCGCCATGAACAGCGTCTGTCCACCGGCTCGTGCCGCGCGTACGCAGGCCGCGAACGCCACCGCGGTCTTGCCGCTGCCGACATCGCCCTGAAGTAGACACTGCATCGGCGCAGGCGCCGCCATGGCAGCGAAAATGGCGCCGACCGCACGCTCCTGCGCACCCGTGAGCGCGAATGGCAAGGCTGCTCGAAGGTCGGCCAGGATGGGCTCGCAGTCATCGGCGCAGGCGTGGGCGCCTTGTCTCTGGGCGCGCGCCCGCTCCTGCGCCAATCCGACTTGCAGGACGAAGAGTTCCTCGAGCGCGAACCTGCGCTGGGCCGGCGAAGTGCCTTCGACAAGAGCCGCAAGCTCGCTCTCGGAGGTCGTGTCAGGCGGCCGATGCACGAACTCCAGGGCGCGCACCACCTGGGCAGATTCGAGCCGGGTACGCGTGGCCTCCGGCAAGATGTCACGAACCTGGCCAGCGGCCGACAGAGCCCCGGCCACGAGCCTCTCGATGGTGCGGCCGGGAACCTTTTCGATCCTGGCATAGCGCGGCCTGATGCCGGCGCCGGCCGACGCGGCCAACAGGGCCGTCACGTTGCTGGGATGAACCAGCTCCGCGCCGCCGTCCTCGGTTCGGCGCAGCTTGCCGGCCAGCGCGATACGCGCGCCGCGCACGAAGGCCTTGGCCATGCCTGGGTTCGGCCTGAACCAGCGCGCGCGCAGAGTGGCGCCGTCCTCCTCGATCTTGATCTCGAGCATACGCCGGAAGAATTTGTGTACGCGCGCGACCGTCCCGCGCACCACGATGGCGGTTCCTGGTTCGAGTCCGCCGAGCTCGTCGAGCGCATAGATCCTTCGATAGTCCTCGTAGGTCCGAGGAAAGAAGGTGAGCAAGTCGCGCACCCGCCCAAGCCCGCGTGCGGACATACGTGCTGCCGTCGCGGGCCCGGCGCCCGGCAACATCTCCAGCGGGGCGTCCAGTGACAGCGCACGGACCTCGGCCACGGGCCGCCTTCTACCTGAACGTGAACATGAGCTGGTAGTCGCAGATCGAATAGACGTCACCCTCTTCGATCTTTCGTGCCTCGATGCGCTCGCCGTTGTAGTCGATGCCGTTGGTCGACCCGAGATCCTTGATGTAGTAGGCGCCACCGCGCCGAACCACCGCGGCGTGCTTGCGCGAGATGTTGCCGTCGCGGATGGGCAAGTCGGAGGTCTTTGCCCCGCGGCCGATGATGAATTGATCCTTGTCGACGATGAACTTCTGGTTGCCGAAAATGAGATAGAGCGGCGGCACGACGCCGCCGTCCACGCCAGGCGGGGGTACGGCCACGGGAGGCGCCGGCGGCAGGGGTGGCCGCGCGGCGTAGTGCCCGGTCATACGTGCGGCGGGCAAGGGCGGCGGCACGGCCGGCGGTCGCGATCGATCCGGGAGGTAGAGCCCGGAAGGCTGGGCATCGGTGTCCGGCCCGGCCAGGTACCCGCTTCGCTCCGCGTAGGCTCGCATCGCCTCGTTGACGAGCTCGTCGACCCCGCGGTCCAAGGACTCGGACATCTGCTCGAATATGTGCCATACGCCGTCGCTGCAATAGAAGTGACGGAGGGTCTTGCGATTCGGATCCATGGGCATCGTCGATCCTTACTCTCCTGCCTTGCTCTCCTGGCCTTTAGGCAAACCCTAGTTTACTTTGCCTTGCAACAAAGAAGCGACCCGTTTGGCCTCCGAGCCAACCGTCACGCCAGATGGGAAACCTTTGATCGATGCCTTGTCGTCCGCAAGTTTCAACAAGGGACCGGCGTCCGCGGGCTGCCCGAGATGCCCCTTGGGGTTGGATGGCAAGGGAGCCTCCAGGGCCAAAATCGCCGTCATGCGGGCCAGGGCCGAGGGCGAGGCCAGGGCGGCCAGGACCTGCGCTCTTGCCTTCGCGCCCACCTTGGAAATGTCTTTGACCAGGAAATCGACCACGTCTTCCCGCTTGAACGCAAGCTTGCCAGAAAACGCCTGCAATGCCGGAATAATGGCCTCCTCCTTGCCGATCTCCAGTGCCGCCTCGTGGGCGCGGTAGCGAACGATGTCGTTCTTGTCCTTGGCGATGATGCGCAGAAGCCCTTCCTCCGCTTCTGGACCGCCGATCTTCTCGATCACGCCAAAGGCCTCGCCGCGCAATTCCTTGTTGGCCTTGGCATTGCCGGCGATCTCGAGGGCCAGCGGCAGGACGCTTGGAAAGCGGGACTGCTGCAAGGCCTTGGCCGCGTCGATCGCCTCCTCGGGTGCTCCCTTCCGCATCTTGCCCACCAGGAACGCCGTGACCGTAGGTCCCCCGACCATGCCCAAGGCCAGCCACATGTCGGTGGGGATGGTTTGGCCCGGCACGATTCGCCCAAGCAGGGCAGCGCCCGCCTTGTCGCGCGCCTGCTGGTCGCAAACCTTCGCCACGAGCTCGGCGATGGCCTTGTAGGGCGCAGTGGGCGCGCCAAGCACCCTGACCAGCATCGGCCCCGAGGCCGGTCCGATGGCCGCCAGAATCTTATCCAAAGAATGGCGGCCGCCCGTGAAACGTCCCTGCGCGAGATCCTTCTCGATCGAGGCCAGAAGCACACCGTCGATCCGCTTCCGTTCCTCGGGCGGAGCGTATTGGCGCACGCTGAAGAGCGCGTCCCTCGCTTCACGGGCCTTGGGAACTTTGGGACTTGCCATGCCCTTGATGTGGATCTCCACCAGGGTCTTCAGGATCTCCCAGCGCTGGCCGGCGTCGAGGGTGGCCATGATTTCGTCGACCTTCTCGGCCCGGCCGATGTCCACGAGCGCTGCCGCCGCCTCCGCGCGCAGGTTGGCGGGCACCTTTTCGCTACCTAGGGCCTCCTCGATCTTTTCCGGTCCCTTCACCGTGCCTTTCCACGTCACGATGTGCTCGGAGGTGACGCCTTCGCATGCCGCGAGCGCGAGCAGGGGAAAAGCGGCCAAGACGAACGACCTCATCATCATGACGGGATGTTAGCCACCCGCGGATCGTCGGGTCAAGGTTAACGCGGACCGCGCGCCGGCCGGGTCGTTGGTGATGATGCCGCTCACACCCATGGCTGCCAGCTCAGCGATGCGGTCGGCGGCATCGACCGTCCACACGTTCACGGCGTAGCCGCGACGTCGCCAGCCGGCCACCCTGGCGGGGGTGCACAGCGTCTCCTCGGGATGAACCGCGCCCGGATGAAGAAGGGGCAGCAGGATGTCCGTGCGCAAGGGCCAGGGCCGATGCAACAGCCGCGGTCGCTCGAAGAGCAGTCCGCTGGTCACATCGGGCCGAATCCTCCGCCACAGCCAGACCGCGCCGGGACTGAACGAAGAGACGAGCACCCTCCCGCCTGCGTCGGCCCGGGAGACGGCGTCCGCCACCCCGAGCACCAGGGCATGGCAGCCACCGGGAAAGATGCCCGAATGCTTGATTTCGATGTCGACCAGCGCACCAGGCGCACACACCTCCAGCACCTCCGCCAGGGTCGGAATCCGGCCCCCGCGCGGAAGAGACACCTCGCGGATCGCGTCGAGGGACAGCTGGTCGATGCGTTCGGGCCTACCCGCCAGCCTCGTCAGATCATCGTCGTGGAACACCACCACCTCCCCCGTGGCACAGCGCTGGACGTCAAGCTCGACACCGTCGGCGCCATCGGCCAGGGCGCGCTGGAAGGCCGCCAAGGTGTTTTCGGGCTCGAGCACGCTGGCACCCCGGTGGGCGAGGACCAGAGGCCCATGCCTGCCAGCCGGGAGAAAGGCTCTCCGCCGGACCGATTGCGACACCATCGCGCTGTGGCTTTATAGCGCGAGTGAACTTGTCCGCGCTAGACTTCGACCATGTCGAATTACTCGCCGCTCAGGCTCGGCCTGGTCGCTTCTCTCTGCATCGCCGGCCTGTCTGGTTGCGCCCACGGCATCACCGCGAAAACCGCCGCACTCAGCCCCACCTCGCAAGCTCTGGTCAGCGAGGCCAGCGGCGTCGGGACCATCGCCTTCGAAGAGGACTACTTCGAGGCCAAGCTGCTTTACCAGGCGCTACCGGAAAACACGGGCGAGCGCGCCCGCCTGCGCGGCAAGCTGATCGAGTACCTCCTCGGTCCCATCGCGACCCTCGATGCCGCTCGACTACGCCGCGACCCCGGAATGCTCGGCAGCGAGGACGATTTCGATCGCCTGCGGGATTCGTTTCGCGAGGCCCTCGCGCTGTTTTCCCCCGGGTTCTTGTGGGCGGCCGGTGGGCCGCGGCTTTCCGAGCGCGAGCGCCAGCTCCTGCAGGATTCGGCCAAGCTGATGGTGGCGGTTTATTCGCCGCGTGGCAACGAACTTGCGGTGGCAACCGCACTGTTCGTGCTCCGATCGATCGACCCCGCCAATCGCGAGTGGCAATCCCGCCTGGACCAGGTTTTCTCCTGGCTCGATGCCGGCGCGCACCTCGAGGGCACCCGGCTAGGCCCGCGCCATCTGAATTCCCCTGGCGACGTGCTCGAAAGCGTGGCGGCGGTATGGCCTACGCCCGAGGTGCTGGATCGCTTGACGCAACTCGTATTTGCCCGCCAGGACAAGGTCGCCGTAATCTTGAGGCGTCCAATCGGCAACGGGGAAGGCGCGCGCGGCCTGCTGAGCGAGCTACTCCTAGACACGGACGCTCTCTCGGCCATGTCGGTGTCCGCGTCCGCCATCTACCTGGGATGCGGACAGCTAGCCAAGGCCAGCCAGGTGGCCGAGCACTTCGCGGACAAGCCCGGCGACGACCCGAATTTCCGCCGGCTCCTCCTCGCTGCGGCATCACCCCAGGCCAAGGCGGCCGATTACCTGGCGTTGGCCAGGCGGTTCCTTCCACGCAACGAGATTCTGCACGGAACCTCCACCGATCGACTCGATCCCGTGTCCTCCATGGGCGTCTTGCGCGACGGACTCGCTGCCTTTCCCAGCGACCCCGATCTCTTGCTATTGGCATCGAGGGTCGCGCGCATGATCTCGGAGCCTGTACTGTCCCTGCGCTACCTCGACGAAGCCGCCGCGGTCTTGGCGTCACAGAAAGCCAGCGCCGACCTGCTCGCGGATCTCGCCGCCGAGCGCATGGACCTGGCATTCCTCCTTCTGAAAATGCACATGGATCCGGATCGCATCACCCGGTCCGAGCGCGAGGCAGCGCACCTGCGCACCCTGTTTGCCGAGGCCCGCGCCCGATACGGCGCCGCCCACTTCAAACTGGACGACGCCGACATCGATTTCGCGCTCGCCGGGAGCATGGTCGACGCCGGCCAGATCGACAAAGCCGGGCCCCTCCTGCTGCGCGCGCGCCGAGACGCGGATGCCAGCGTGGACGTCACGCGGCTGTTGGCCAGCTTATCCATCAAACGCGGCGAGCCCCGAAAGGCCATCGAGATCCTGCGCCAGACACTCGATTTCCGCGAGCGCAACGCGCCCCCCGAGGACACCATTCCTTACGTCGAGGGACAGGCCAAGCTGTCCTACCTCCTCGGCAACGCCTACGAGGTCACGGGCGATCTCGAAGGCGCGCGCAAGGCATGGAGCGCCTCCGCGCGCGGCTTCGAGCGTCTCATGCTGGAGCACATCCGACGCAAGAACCTTGCGGATTCCGCCGAGGCCACCTTCGAGGTCGGTCGCCTCTACTACCTGCTCGGCCGGCGCGATGAGGGACTTCGCAAGTTCGATGAAGCCATCGCGCAAGACGAGGATCGCGACCAGAGCTACCTCGATGCCATCGCCTTCTTGGTGCAGCGAGGAGAGAGCGAAGCCGCTCTGGAGATCTATCGCCGTGCCATCGCCAAACCCACGCGCTCGGTGTCGGAATACGTGAAAGTCTACGCCTCGCTGTGGATTCTCGACCTTACCCGGCGTAGCGCCAACGCCCCCGACGCGGGCGCCCTAGCCTACCTGCGCGCCATCGCCGATCGCAAGATTCTGCTTCGGCCACCTCGCGCGGCCGCCTGGTACACCGATCTCGCCCGGTACGCGGTCGGCCAGATCGACTACGCCACGCTGCTCTCCAAGGCCGACACCAATGGCAAACGGGCGGAAGCGTATTTCTACGAAGCCATGCGCCGACTGTCGAATGGCCAACGTGAGGCCGCGTACGCGCTATGGAGCAAGGTCGTGGAAACCAAGATGATGTCGTTCTTCGAATTCGACATGGCCTCGCGCTACCTGCGCACCGGCGCCCCGATCCGTCCCGAGGTCGCCGACAAGAGCCAGACTATCTGACATGGAAACCCCGGCGGAGCGCTCCTGGCGCAAGCCCGCACAAGCCGAGCGCCGAGCTCCCGGATCTCAACCTTTCAAATAGGGACAGCCCCTACGCGCGCGGGATCGCGGACGTCGATACGTGTTGACCCTCACGGCGCCCGATGTGCTACATAAAGGGGTCACGGTGCCGTGGCCAAGTGGTAAGGCAAGGGTCTGCAAAACCCTCATTCCCCGGTTCAAATCCGGGCGGCACCTCAGCCATAGCTTCTCCTAGTCCCGGCAATTCAACTTGCGCCCAAGCTCGGGCACGGCAGTGTCCCCGATCACCTCGGCCTCGTCGTGAATCCTGCGTGCAGCGAACCAGCCCCACCGATATACTTACCATTGCCAGTCACCCTCTAGTCCGACCATCATGTCCAGCTCGCACGCCGCCCTCATCGTCGATTCCGACCCAAAGGGGCTTGAAGCCTTGGTCTACGGATTCCAAGGCGCGGATTGGCGGATCACGGCCTGTCCGGCGCCCGAGACCGCGTCCCTGCTGGTCAAAGCCTCGGGCGCGGAAATCGTGGTCATCGCGTCGCGTGCGGAGCACGACAAGGCACACGGGCTGATTCGCCAGCTTCGCGCCAAGGGTCCGCTCAGCACCTTGCCCATCCTCGTGCTCGGCCCCGAGGATCAGCGCAAGTCGCTCAAGGATGCCGGCGATGTGGACCTGTTGCCCCTTCCCGCCTTCGTCCGCGATGTCCTGACCGCGAGCCAGTTGCTGGTCGAGGCCAGCTCGACCGACGCGCCGAAGCCAGGGCAAGAGCCCGGTTTCGCGACCGCCATCGGCCCCACGACCACGGTTTGGCTGATTCGCACCATGATGGGCCTGGGTCGCTCCGGAATCCTCCACCTCGAACGCAAGGGGCATGGCGGCGAGATCTCGTTCCACGAGGGCGAGGTGACCGCGGCCGAAGCTGCCCCGTTGCAGGGCATGGCGGCGGTGCAGCGCCTCCTCATCTGGAACGATGGCATCATCAACCTGCGCCTGCGCCCGGTCGTCCGGCGAGGGCAGGTACGCCAGTCGGCCCAGGAATTCATCGAGGAGCTCGATCGATTCCAGCGCGATTTCGCGCACGCCATCAAGGATATCGGACCGCTTGCGACCGTATACTCGAGAAACGATAAGCGCCTTCAGCAGTCGCCCGATGTGGTCCCCGCCGAGGTGACGCCCGTGGTTCGCCTGTGCGATGGCCAACGAAACCTCTCGGACATCATCGACGAGAGTCCCTTTCACGTTCTCGATACCGTGCGTGTCCTTGGTCGCCTTGTGGATCTGGCGCTGCTCGTGCGCCGCGATCCCAGGCCCGAGGACAACACCAAGACCGCGCGCTCACCCCTCGACGAATTCTGGGAAACCGCCCGCATCGCGGGTTCCACCCCTGCACGCACCTCCCAGCCTGGATTCATCGTCCAAGCAACACCTGCGCCCCCACCCAGCGCGCCGGCAGCGACGGCGGATCGGCCGACCGAGCCCGCCCCACGTGCGGAATCGGAGGCGCGTGGCGAAGGAGTGGGACGCCCTCGCAAGAAGACCCTGGAAATCGCGGTGAAGGCGGCTTCCGCATCCGAAGCGCCGCCGACAACCGAGGCATCCGCGCCTGTCACGGGCACCCTGTCGGGAATCAGCCCCAGGCAGCCTGGAAACGCACCTTCGCCTTTCGCCCCGGCGCCGAGGGTTGCCGCACCAGCCGCAACCCAAACCAGCGGAACCATCGAGTTGGGCGAGCGGCGATCGCGCGCCGGCACCATGCCCCATCGTTCCTCGGTCGTGGTGGACACCGCGCAGATCGAGATCTCGAAGCCAGAGGCAACGCCCTCGGTTGCGAATTCCGTGACCCCGGCTCCTCTGGCGGTACCGGGTCACCCTGCCCAAGCGCCAGTCTCCCCCGGTCCCCCCGTGGCGGCGCCGACCCCAAATGCCGCGTCCCGGATCGCGGGTGAAATTCACATAGCGCCATCGCGGAAGACGGCGCGGAACACGCCCGCGCAGTCACAGAGGTCGATTCAGCTCGACGACTCGCTGGCCCCCGAACCAGCCAAGGCGAGTTCTTCGATGCCGTCTCCCGCACCGTCCACGACCGAGTCGGGCGTGGTACGCGTGACCGGAGAGATGCAAGTGTCTCCGTCGGGGAAGACGGCCAAGGACGCGGACAAGCGGGAACGCGTATCGTCGTCGTTTCACATCGATCCTTCGCTATCTGCGGAGGCGCTGGCGCAGGCAACGCCGCCGCAGACTGACCCAAGCCCCGACGGTCCGGCGCCATCCTCCCCGGAAGAACGGCACCAGAGCGGCAACTTCTCGCCCATCGAAAAGGATTTCTTCGAGCGCGAGGCGGAACTTTACAAAGTCGAGAAAGCGGAGTCCTTCGCCGACTTGGAAGAGAAGCGGAATCGGCGCAACCTCAAGAGCAGCCCGGTCGCCAGGAGCAACGGACGGAAACGAAAGTAGCTATTTCGCTTTCAGGATGTCGCGCAGCCGGCGCAGCAAATCCTTGGGGGCGAACGGCTTGAGCATGATGTCCCGCCCCTGATCCAGGATCCCCCTGCGCAGGGTCTCGTCATCAGTGTATCCAGTCATGAACAGCACTTTGATGGCGGGAAATCGCTCTGCCATGCGCATGGCCAGTTCCTTGCCACCCATGCCCGGCATGACGACATCGGTGACCAATACATCGATCGGGACTGAAGCCTTTTCGCATAGGGCGATGGACTCGTCTCCGGAACGAGCCACCAGCACCCGGTAGCCGGCTCGATCGAGGATCCGGGCCACTACCTTACGCAACAACTCCTCGTCCTCGACCAGCAACACGGTCTCACCGCCTGACATGGTACCCGCAGATGTCTCCGGCGGAGACGGTGTGGCTACCTGAGCCAGATAGACCTCTACCCGAGTGCCTTTGCCGATTTCGCTTTGGACCCGGATATGCCCGCCGCTCTGTTTGACGATGCCATACACGACGGGCAAGCCCAGTCCGCTCCCACGGGACATATCCTTCGTCGTGAAGAAGGGCTCGAAGGCATGTGCGAGAATCTCGGGCGACATTCCACATCCGGAATCGAAGATACGAAGGACGGCGTAGTCGCCTGGAGGGATCAGGTCGAACGCTCCCGCTTGCTCGACCTCCAACCGCATGACGTCGGTTTCGACGGTCAGGCTGCCCCCCTCCGGCATCGCGTCGCGCGCATTGAGCGCCAAGTTGATGATGACCTGCTCGATCTGGGAGGGATCGGTCTCGATCGTCCCCGCGTTGGGCGCCAGCCGGAATGACAACGCGATCTGTTCACCGAGCAGTCGACGCAACATGTCCTCGACGCTGCAGATGATGGTGTTGAGTTCGATGACTTGCGGCTGGAGGACTTGCCTGCGCGAGAAGGCGAGAAGGCGCCGCGTGATCCCCGCCGCTCGATCCGCTGCCACACGGATCTCGCCGATGTCGGCGCGCAGGCCTTGGTTTTCGCCGACACTCTGTAGGGCGAGATCGGCAAAGGCGATGATGGCGTTCAGTGCGTTGTTCATGTCGTGGGCAACGCCACCCGCCAGGCGCCCTACCGCCTCCAATTTCTGCGTCTCACGCAACTGTTCGTCGCTCGAACGCAGGGCAGCCTCCATTTCCTTGCGTCTCGTGATGTCGCTAAGAGAGGCTATCGCTCCGATGATGCGCCCGTGCGGATTGCGGTACGGGGCCAGCGTCGCGAGGACCCAAGGCCCACTCGAAGTGCCAAATCCAACGATGTTCATGTCGTGAGAAAGCACGACCTCTCCTGCGATGACGCGCGCAAGGATCTCTTCGAAGCTGTCCGGGCTCACGCCCGGGAGGAATTCCGCCAGCCGGCGCCCCTGCACGTCGGGGCCATGGACGCCAAGTAGCCGCTCCACGAAGGAATTGCACTGCACCACGCGGCCCTCGCGGTCCATCACGACGATGCCTGACCCCACGTTCTGGAACACCTCGCGATGGAGCTGCAGCACGTCTCGCATATTCTCGGCGGCATGCTTGCGGTCCGTCAGATTCGACAGCCATTTCGCCAAGGTCGCTTCCGAGCGCCATTCTCCGGAAACTTCCGCCTGAGGTGTGTAGTAGAAGTTACCCACCGCCTCGGTGCCAATGACCGCCACGGGATGAGCGAGGAGAACGTCGAGAAGAGCACTGGCCGGAAACTTGCCCCGATCGAACTGGCTCATGCCAAGCGCGGCACTTTCGCGATAAAATCCGCCCAAGCTGCCTTCCTGTGCGAGGAGGCGCTCAGTGCCTTGCGTCTGCCGTGGCGCCCAGGCCATTTCACTGGTTACGCGCAAGGCGCTCCAGCCGTCGGCCAGAGCCATCGCGGTCATGGCGTGCAATTGATCGAGCAAGCGTTCCAAGGAATAGCCCGCGCCCCGCGAGAGCATCTGCTGCGTCGAGGCAAAAATGACCTGCTGGCGAGATTCCGCGCGATCGATGGCCACGCCCGCATCGCGCAGCATCGCGCGCACCTCCTGAGGCGAACGCGTGTCGTGAACGTAGAGCACGCGCTGACGCTGTTCGAGACCAACGCTCACGAAGGGGGCCATGACGGCCTGGTACTCCTGCTCGTTGCTATAAATGAAGCAGGCGCTGTCTCCGATTCGCAAATCATCCACGGTGCGCAAGCGCCGTACGCCCACGCTGTCTGTCTGGGCTATCATCCGAAGATAATCCGCATCGCTCATTCGCCGATCCCACCCGACGTAAGAGCAAGATCCAGGCCGCATGGATCCCCACGAGAATCCGCCGTTTTGTGCGAACCTGGTCTTCAGCGACGGTATGACTTGACGGTCTTCGACAATCCGCTGACGCCCTCCCGCCGCCGGTGGCGCAGCGCGCCTCAAGGGTCCTTGGGGGCCTGCTCGCCGGGGAAAGCTACCGAATTGGGCGGCCGACCTAGGAAGCAGCGGGAGCCGCAGCGGACTCGTGCTTGGCGATCATCTTGCCGACGCGAGGGATGGCCGCCTCCGTGTGCTTCTTGGCCATGGGACGCAGCCTTTCGTAGGCGGTCTTGACGACCTGGTTCTTCGCGCGCCGGGCGCGCTCGTCGGTGATGCCCAGGAGAGCCTCGGCGGCTTCGCCCGCGTGCGCGTTGAAATAGACCGTGACGGGCTCGTTCTTGGCCTTGGCGGCCTGGTACAGCGGATCGAGACGGTCGGCGAAATCCTCGAGCAATCCGTCGATGACCTCGGGAATGAATCCGGGTTTGATGGCCTTGACCACGGCGTGCGCGGCCTTGATGGGGATTCCGGCCAGCCCCTTCGACGAAACCTCCTCGTCGATGATCTGTTCGCAATCGCGAATCACCTGCGGACGTGCGCCTGGACGTGACAGTATTTCCTTGAGCGTGCTCATGGCACGCACTTTACTCCGTCACATGGTTTCGTGGTACCCATGGCAGAGGTGCCTTCGCTACGCAAAGACTCGCTTGCCACACGGCCGGGTGCCGCGCTCGCCGTCCTCACAGGGCTCAACGCCCTCAACTACCTCGACCGTTTTCTGCTGTCGCCTTTGCTGCCCCTCATCATCGCCGGGCTCGGCCTGAGCGATAGGCAGGCGGGCTCGTTGCAATCGGCCTTCATCCTGGTGTACGCGCTGGTCTGCCCGGTGGCCGGCTGGCTGGGCGACCGGATGTCCCGCCTGCGTGTCGCCGCGCTCGGCGTCGCCCTGTGGAGCCTGGCCACCTTCGCTTCTGGACTCGCGTCCACCTTCGCCTGGCTGCTGCTTGCACGCGCCTTGGTCGGCGTCGGCGAAGCCAGCTACACCGTGATCACCCCATCCCTGCTCGCGGACCACTACCCACCATCTCGGCGCGGGCGCGCACTTTCGATCTTCTATGCCGCCATGCCCTTCGGCATCTTCCTCGGCTATGTCCTGGGTGGGCAGATCGGAGCCCGTTACGGTTGGCGTCCCTCCTTCTTCATTGCGGGCGGGCCCGGGCTCTTGTGCGCCCTCGCCCTTCTCTTTCTCCGAGACCCGCCTCGCGGACGCTTCGAGAACCTGCCCGAACGCGCGCTAAAACTCCCGCTCGCCGCGTTCTTTCGTACCTTGCGCCAGCGCCCGAGCTACTTTTTCAACATGGCGGCGCAGACCATCTACACGTTCACCATGGGCGGCCTGGGGGTATGGATGCCGACCTACTTCGTGCGTGAACGGCACCTCGGCGTAGCTCAGGCCAGCACCATTTTCGGTGCCCTCCTGCTCGCCACCGGGTTCGTCGGGACCTTGATCGGCGGTCCCGTGGGCGACCGTCTCGCGCAAAGGTTCCGCGGCGCCCACTTCACCTTCTCGGGTATCACCCTCCTGGCGGCGATTCCCTTCACGGCTCTGGCCGTGCTCTCGCCCAGGCCCGCGATTTACTGGCCGGCCATGGGCGCGACCCTGTTCTGCCTTTTTCTCAATTATGGCCCCCTCAACGCGGCCTTGGTCAACGTGCTCCCAGGCAACGCGCGAGCGCGCGGCGTAGGTCTCCACACCACCGCGATTCACCTGCTCGGCGACGCCAGCTCGCCTTTTCTCATCGGCCTGGCCTCGGACGCCATCGGCCTGCGCATCCCAGTCCTGTGCACCGGTCTGCTCGTCGGTTTCTCGGGGATTCTTCTGCTGCTCGGCCGGCGCGCGCTGGTCCGCGACCTGGACGCCATCCAGCGGAACGAAGCCTAGCATCCCGTGGCGAAAGTCGGACCGGCGACGCGGAGACTTTTGCCACGGGCTGCTAGACTAGGCGGCGCAACGCCAGTTCCACCTGCTATGGTTAGCCGCGATGGCGCAAGACCTTTCCCGAGAACTCGACATCGCGCACGCGGCGGCGCTCGAAGCCGCGGCACTCGTCGCCAGCTTCGCTGGACGACCGCTCGGGGTCGAACACAAGGCCGGCGGCGAACCTGTGTCCGAGGCCGATCTGGAATCAAGCGCGCTCATCGTTCGCCGCCTCGGTCAAGCCTTCCCCGACGACGGCATCCTATCCGAGGAGCTGCCGGACGACCCTTCCCGGCTCGGCAAGTCGCGCGTGTGGATGATCGACCCCATCGACGGCACACGCGACTTTCTGCGCGGCGAGGCCGGCTATGTCGTCATGCTCGGCTTATGCATCGAGGGACGCCCAAGGGTAGGCGTGGTCGTCCAGCCGGTGACTGGCACCTCGTGGATGGGCGTGGTCGGCGCGGGCGCATGGAAGGTCACCGCCGACGGGACGCGCGCGCCACTACGAGTTTCCAACGTCAAGGATGCGAAAGACATCCGCTTGGTGGCATCGAAGTCGCATCGATCCCAGTACTACGAACGCTTTCGCCGCGCCCTGGGCATCACCGACGAGCTCGCCCTGGGTAGCGTCGGGCTGAAGGTCGCCATGGTGTCGGAAGGGGTGCGCGATCTCTATGTCTACCCAGGTGGCCAAACCAAGATCTGGGATAGCTGCGGTCCCGAGGCCATCCTGACCGCGGCCGGCGGCCGGATGACCGACAGTGACGGCAACGCCCTTTGCTACACCAGCCTGACCTTGCCAAACCCACGTGGTTTGCTGGCCTCCAACGGCCTCGTCCACACCCAGGCCCTGGGCGCCGTCGCTCGCCTGCGCGCCGAGATCAGCGCGGGGCAAGCGCACGGCTGAAGGCCCGCGCCTTGTCCCAGGTCTCCGCCAGCTCGGCGGTGGGCCGCGAATCAGCCACGATGCCGCCGCCCACCCAAAGGGTCAACCACTGGTCGCGGATCGATGCGGTTCGTATGGCGACCGCGAGATCGAGGTCACCGGCCGCGCCCAACCAACCCGTGGCGCCGGTGTAGGGCCCGCGCCGGGCAGGCTCGATTTCGTCGATGATTTCCATGGCGCGTATCTTGGGCGCCCCGGTCACGGAGCCACCGGGGAACGTGGCGCGCAGGAGGGTGGCCAATCCGACCTCGGGCCGCAACTGTCCGTGGACCTTGGTCATCAGGTGGTGCACCGTCGGCAGGGTGAGCACCTGGCAGAGATCCCGCACGCCGACGCTGCCGATCTGGCAGACACGGCCGAGATCGCTGCGTTCCAGGTCCACGATCATCACATGCTCGGCGCGATCCTTCGCGCTGGCCACAAGTTCGGCTGCGGAACGCTGCGAGGTATCCAATGGGTCGCGCGGGCGGGTGCCCTTGATAGGCCAGGTCTCCACTTGCCCGGACACATCCAGGCGTAGGAATCGCTCGGGCGAGTTGCCCACCAGCGCGGCGCCAATCTCCCCATCCCCAAGCCACATCGCATAGGGCGCGGGCGCCACCTTCTCGAGGCGCGCGAAAAGCGACAGTCCCGGCGCCTCGCCCGCGCGCGGGTGAAACACGCAGCCCAGCCTGCGTGCCAGGTTGACCTGGTAGATGTCGCCGGCCTGGATGTAGTCGAGCGCGTGGGTCACGGCCGCGAGGTGCTGTTCCGCGGGCTCCATTTCTACGAGTGGCCCCTCGATCTCCGACCCGCCGTCCACCGCACGCCCTGAACCCGGCGACAGAAGCTCCCCGGCTGCCCTGCGTGCGGCCCGATCGTCGCGGGCCCAGATTTCGGTGCGTCCTCTTACGGTGTCGCAGACGACGAGTGCATCGTAGAAGCGAAATTCGATGTCGGGACAGGGCGAGTCCGGAAGCACGCGACCGCGAATTCGCTCGAACCGGCGGCCGAGACCGTAGCCGAGCCACCCCATGCCGATGGCAACTCCTGGCAGCTCGACGCCGTTCCATGAGGCGCGCTCCTCGGCCCACGCGTCGGCGAGCTCGTCGACGTTCGAGCCGCGCACCACGCGAACCGGGTCACAGGCGACGAGCGTGGTTCCACCCATCCCAGCCCATGCGAGTTTCATCACGCTGGGTAGCCGGCGTCTGGAAGCGGCCCACGCGACTTTCCACACGGAAACCCGTGCATGGTCGGCATGAGCGATCACGCGGGCGGCGGCGCCTCACGCTTGGCTTCGCCGATGGAGCGGAAGAAGACCACGACGTAGTCGATCCCGGAGAGGAGGGAAGCCCCGAGCGAAAGATAGAGCACGACCAAGCCCGCGCTGTTGTAGTCGATGTTGATGTCCAGTCCGAGCAAGGGATAGCGGAAGTGAACCAGCAACATCGTCAGTCCCACGAGTTGCAACGCCGTCTTGATCTTGCCGCCCCGGCTGGCCGCGATCACGATGCCTTCACTGGAGGCGATACTGCGCAGTCCGGTGACGGCCAGGTCGCGCGCGATGAGGACCACGACCAGCCAGGCGGGAACCCGACCCAGCGCCACCATGAACACCATGACCGATGTCACCATCAGCTTGTCGGCTACGGGATCGAGAAACTTTCCGAGCACGCTGACTTGGTCCCGGCTGCGGGCCAGGTAGCCGTCGACGCCGTCCCCGACCGAAGCGATGAGGTAGAGAATGGCCGCGATCAAGCTCCGCACCGGGCTGTAGTTGTCCATGTAGTAAAGGACGCCCGGCACGAACAACACCCGCCCCATGGTCACGAGGTTCGGGAGATTGGTGAGTTGGCTACGGATGTTCGCCATGCCTGGATAGCAATAGCACCCCCTCGCCTTCGCAGGTGACATGGTGAAGCCCCGGCACGCCAGCCTCCCCTTCTCGCGCGGGCTGGCCTTGCACGACCACCCGGCCGAGCCACCCCGCCAGACGAGAAGTCGGCACCGCCATGCGATCGCCTTCGCCGATGCGCACGGCGACCAGTTCATCATCCCCGGTCAGGATGACGACACGTCCCGTGCCACGGAATTGCAAGAGCGGCTTGCCGTTGCCTGGAACGCAGCCCGATTCCCAGACCACCTCGTCGCCCCACGCCACGACCCGTGCCTCCTCGATGTAGAAGATATCGCCATCGAGCGACAGCGCCACCAGCCCGCGTTCCAAATCGGTGGAAGACAGCAGCAGATCGCCCCCACCTTGGACGCGCAGGAAGCGATCGGAATCGCTGGCAAGCGCGTCGCCGCTCAGGTGTCCACGCGTCCGGCGGTGCGCGAGCGACAGACCCTGCCCCCCGAGCGCCACGAGAAGCGCGGACTGGCGCACGTGGGTTTCGTCCCCGGCCGAAAAACGCAGCACCCCCTGCCCGAGCGCCGCGAGCGGTTCGGATCGCGAAGGCAAAGAGAGCACGCGCGCGGTCGTGAACCCGGCGAGGGTACTCATCACACCACCCTTCTCCTGCGGGCCGGGCCCGCGTGCAGGCACCGGGGTGGCCTCGGATCGCCGCAGTGGGCGAGGCGTGGCCATGGTGGACGTGAGGGGTCGTGCGGAAGCAGGCGCTTCCGGGGATGCCAGCGGGAGCCCCTCAACGACCGCGCTATCGGGCGTGTGCGAGGGCGGCGTGGCGGCGCGCTCCATCTCGGCCGCCAACTCATGCTGCCCCGCGCGACGGAAAGCCGTGGCGGCTTGGGCCGGCGAGGCGCTCCGCGCGTAGGCGTAGCCAAGGTAGCTCCAGGCTCGGCGATCCTCAGGCTGCAAACGGACCGCAGTTTCGAGCTCCAACGCCGCCTCGGCGAAAGATTCCAGCTTGAGCGCGATCAGTCCGAGGTTGAGGCGCACCGCGGGATCCTCCGGTGCGATCTCCGAGGCCTCGCGATAGACTTGGCGCGATTCGATCAGGTGGCCGAGCTTGAAGCGAACCAGGGCCAGCAGTTTGAGCACGCGCAGGTCGCGCGGCGACAATAGCTGCGCCCCGGAAAGCTCGGCTTCCGCCTCGGGCAGGCGCTGGGACGAAATCAGTTCGCTGGTACGGCGAAGACGCGCCACCATGGCTTCTTCCTCGGGCGCGGGTTCCACCACCGCGGCGCCTCCGCCCACCGCAGAACCGAGAGCTAGAGAATCCTTGTCTTCCAATTCGGCCACGTCAGTTTACCGCGCTTTGAGTGCCACGGAGTCGGACCATTCCGAGAGCGCCGCTTCCCGTCTTCTATACTCTTCGAAGCGCTGGAGTACAGCGGTCACGTAGGCTCGCGTGGTTTCGTAGGGCGGCATGCCGGCATACTTGTCGACCGCACCGGGCCCGGCGTGGTAGCCGGCCAGCACCTTGATCTCTTCGTCGAACGAACAAACGAAGCTCGCGGTTCGCCCCTCGGAACCGCCCACCGCGGGGGTATGGCAGTAGCGCTTGGCCAGCATTTGTAGATAGCGCGCTCCACCCATGATGTTTTGTCGGGGATCCCATACATTGGTCACGCCCATAGCGCGCGCCGTGGCCGGCATGAGCTGCATGAGTCCTTGCGCGCCAGCACTGGAGACGACGTTCGGATCGAAGTCCGACTCGGTGCGGACGACAGCCCGGATGAGGGCCTGCGGAATACCGTAGCAGGCCTGCTGGTCGCGAATGTGGTCGTCGTAGCGTGTGTAACGCGCGGCCGAGGTGTCGCGCGCGGGAACCAGGTCGGACGAGCCGCGAATGGCCGATGCCTTTCCGGGGCCTAGCCGAAAAAGCACCTTCCATCGCCTGCCGATGGGCTGCAGATTCGTGAATTCGACGGTGCCATCGTCGCGCTCTCGCGTCCAAACCACGTTTGCTCCACGCCTGTGCGGAAGGGAGATGACGTCCGAGGGGGGCTCGACAGACCTTCGACGCTCCGCCACGGAGACCGCGTTCCAACCCTTGCTCCCGCGCGGCTCGCTCGTGAATTCCACGCTACCGTCCTTGCGCGTGTGTTTCCAAACCCTCGCATGCACCACGGAGGCCAAGAGGGCTATCACCAGCATCGTCAGGACGAACCGCGTCCTCATTCGAGGTGATCGTAACACAGCCTACGTCTCGATCCGCCATCAACCTGGACTTTCCAGCGCAAAGACGCTCGGACGGGATGAGTATCCGGCCGGGAAGTGGTAGATCCCCAGTATCGTGGAAACAGACTACTTGGTTCTTGGCTCCGGCTTGGCCGGCCTGTATTTCGCCTTGCGAGCGAGCGCCCATGGTCGCGTGGTCCTGGTCTCGAAGCGCGAGTTGACCGACAGCAACACCCAACAAGCCCAAGGGGGCGTGGCGGGCGTCCTCGGGGCCAACGACACAGCCGAAAAGCACATCGAAGACACGATGCGCGTGGGGGACGGTCTGTGCGCGCGGGCGGCGGTCGAAACCTGCGTGCGCCAGGGGCCGGAGCACATCCTCTACCTGGCCAATCAGATCGGCGTGGCCTTCGACCGCGACGAGAATGGCGATTTCAGCCTCGGTCGCGAAGGCGGCCACAGCATGCGGCGCATCGCCCACGTGCGCGACATGACCGGCGCAGCCATCCACAACGCACTTCTTGAAACCGTCCGTGCATGTGGCGACCGCGTCACCCTCTTGCCCAACCACATGGCCGTGGACCTACTGACCACCGCCAAGTATGGCGGACCCAACGCGGTCTTCGGCGCTTACGTGTTCGACCAGAAGACGGGCGAGGTCAAGGCCATCACCGCCCGGGCCGTGATCATCGCGACGGGTGGAGCCGGCAAGGTCTACCTCTACACGTCGAACCCGGACGTGGCGACAGGCGACGGGATCGCCATGGCCTATCGGGTGGGCGCGCGCGTCGCCAACATGGAGTTCTTCCAGTTTCATCCGACCATCCTCTATCACCCCGCGGCAAAGTCATTCCTCATCAGCGAAGCGTTGCGTGGCGAAGGCGGCGTCCTGCGATTGCGCGATGGCTCGGCCTTCATGGGGCGCTACCACGAGATGAAGGATCTGGCCTCGCGCGATGTGGTCTCGCGCGCCATCGATGCCGAAATGAAGCGCACCGGCGACGACAATGTCCTGCTCGACATGACCCATCTGCCGGGCGACTTCCTGGTCGAGCGCTTCCCCAACATCCATCGACGTTGTCTGGAATTGGGCATCGACATGCGCACCACCCCCATCCCGGTGGTGCCCGCCGCCCACTACAGTTGCGGTGGCGTCCTGGTCGATGACCACGGGCGCACGAACGTTCGCAATCTCTACGCCATCGGGGAAGCTTCCATGACCGGCTTGCATGGCGCCTGCCGGTTGGCCTCCAACTCGCTGCTCGAGGCCTTGGTCTACGCCGCCCGAGCGGCGCAGGACGTTCGCGAAGTTTCGGTCAATCGGCCCATGCAGGTTGCGCCGTGGTATGCCGGGGACGCGACGGTGACTGATGAAGCGGTGGTGGTCAGCCATACCTGGGACGAGATCCGGCGCCTGATGTGGAACTACGTCGGCATCGTGCGTTCGGACCGGCGCCTCGAACGCGCGGCTCGCCGCATGCAGATGATTCGCGAGGAAATTCGCGAGTACTACTGGAATTTCCAGGTAGGTGGCGACCTTCTCGAGTTGCGCAACATCGCCTTGGTGGCCGAGCTCATCATCGAAAGCGCGCGCCGCCGGCCCGAGAGCCGTGGCCTGCACTACAACCTGGACCACCGCGAGCACGAGCAACGCCTGGCCCGGGACACCGTCCTTGCCCGCGGCGACGGTCCCTCGGTTTGAGGGCCAAGGACCCGCGCACCGGATAGGAAAAAGCCCCGGCGGATCACACCGGGGCTTGTCAGTTTCCTGGTTTTGGCCAGCCCGCTATTCGAGCTCGTTCGTGATGAGAGGCTGGTAGCTGCCGGTCACGTCGCCATTGGTGTTGATGCCACCTTGGCGGCTGAACTCCGCGAGTGTGCTGTCGCAGTTCAGGTCCCCCTTGGCATACGCGGTGAACTGGGCGTTCGATCCGGTGCCGGTGCTGCTGTAGCCGGGCAGGTAGTTGTGCGGGTCGGGCAAAGAGAAGCTCAGGGCCTGCCAAACACCATCGCTGCCCCACACGCTTGCGCCGCCCGGGCAACGGGATCCAGTCAGACAACCACACTCCGACGCTTGCGCCCACTGCGCACTAGGACCAGGGAACGCCTTGGCCAGCATGGTTCCTCCAGCCTGGATATGGTCGGTTTCGTAGTAGGTCAACGATCCAGCCCACTCCTTGTTGAGATGACCGACGGCTTCAGCGGTACGCGATTTCTTGACGTACCGGGTGAAAGCCGGGATGGCCACTGCGGCCAAAATTCCGATGATCGCCACTACGATCATCAACTCGACCAGGGTGAAACCTCCGCTCTTTTTCCGCGCTTTGATCATTTGGGTGCCTCCTGTTCGCGACTTATGCAGCCACCGTGCCACGTCTCGATGCGAACCACTAATGTTAGATAACCACTTGCTTTGTATCGTGAAAACTAGGCCAGTCAAGATTCCTGCGTTCGCCTCCGAGTGACAATCATGGGCCGAATCACGGAGCAAGGAACAAAACCGGGCAGCCAACGAACCCATCTCCTCCGACCTTCGACCGTGAGGAGTCGCGACGCGGCAATGGCTGGCAATTTCAATGCATGGTATGAAACCAGCCAGAACTGTTGGACATTGGCGGAGCGAGTTGGTGCGGCCTCGGCTCCAATCCTGAAAGCGTCCAGGAGGGCTGGCAGCCTGTGACCTAAATTGGCACCCCAGGCAACCTCGGGTCCCGCAAGCAGTCACCGCTCGCTGGGGTCGCTCGCGAGGGATCGCACATTACATGTTCTCGTCGGTGGTCCGGACAGCCGGCGAATCGTGGGTCAGCACCAGAACGGTCACGTAGTTTTGAGCGCCCGTGTTGGGCCAGCCTGGCTGACCTCCGAGGTTACAGACGGCCATTGCGTAGAACCACGGGACTGCAGGGGTATTGGCCCATAGCGTTGGTCCCACGGTGCCAGGGAGGGCTTCACCAGCGTTTCCCTGAGTTCCCGCTCCGGCGTTGACCATGTACGTGCAGAAGAGCTCCCTCCAGCGTGGCCGCAAACCGAGGCTGCGCCATGCCGTCGGCATGTTACCATCCGATTTGAGGACCGGCGCTGGGGTACGGGCTGAATCAAAGCCAGAGTTGGTGGGGTCTTGCGGCCAGAATTCGCCCTGGTTCTCGCCTTCGCTCGGGTACTTGGCCGGCACGGTGTCGTTGTGGGCCTCCCGGTACTGCCCATTGTCGAGGAAATAAAGCTGCTCCTTGGCCGCAAACTCGGCCAACATGGCGGTGGCCTCGGACAGGCGAGCACGCGCGATGTACTTCTTGTAGCCGACGAGTGAAAGCGCGGCGAGGATTCCGATGATGACGACGACGATCATCAGCTCCACCAGCGTAACTCCAATTACACCTCTTTCGCGTCTATTCATGGTCCGCCAAGTCGATTGTAGGCCCTAGTGAGCCGCGAATCCACGTAGATCCGCGTGCACCAAGGCGCCCAACTCCGCAGGGGCAGACGACTCAGCGCGCTGCCACCTGCCATCACATGGCTGCATCAAACAGGCGATGCGCCTCATCGAACGTCGAATCCCTTGCATGGTTGGCAAGACAATGCGCTAAAGTCTCGTCGGATACGAATCACGGAGCGACCGCTCGGCCGCACAACAAGGAGCCTTCTCTTGGCACTCACGCTGACGATTGGCCAAAAAGCTGTCTACCCGTCCCGCGGCATCGCCGAGGTCGTGGATATCGAGAAGAAGGAAATCGGCGGCAAGGTGCAGGAGTTCTATGTCTTGCGCCTGAGCACGAGCGACCTCAAGATCCTCGTGCACATCGACAAGGCCGAACAAGTGGGGTTGCGCCCGGTGGCCGGCAAGGCAGATGCCGAAGAAGTCCTGCAAATTCTACGCGAGAAGGTGGTGCAGTTCGAGCGCCACACGTGGAACCGCCGCTACCGAGCGTTCATGGACAAGATCAAGTCTGGTTCCTTGTTCGAGGTGGCCGAGGTGTTCCGTGACCTGCATCGGCTGAAGAAGACCAAGTCGCTGTCCTTCGGCGAGCGGCGCATGCTCGACACCGCACGCGGATTGGTGATCCAGGAGCTCTCGGTCGCTCGCGCGTCCAATCGCGAATCGGTCGTGGCCGATCTCGAACGCGCCCTGAGCGAAGGCCAGGCGTAGCCTTCGTTCGTCCCGCCGACCGTCGCGACCAGGGAACTGGAGCGTGGGATGAGTCCACGGCAAAATGGCCGCCAGACTCCATGACGAAATCCGCCCAACCAGAATCCTGCCGTGGAGGCCAGCGAGCACGCTGCCTCTCGGCGGCGCGCGCAGGACCTGCGTGCGCTCATCGCCGAGCACGACCGCCGCTATTACCTTCTCGACCAGCCATCCATCAGCGATGCCGAATACGATGACTTGACCAAAGAGTTGCGCGCCATCGAGACTCGCTTTGCCGACCTCGTCACCCAGGACAGCCCCACGCAGCGGGTGGGCGGCAAACCCTCCGAGCTGTTCGCGCCGGTTCGCCACGCAACCCCCATGCTTTCCCTGGACAACGTGTTTTCGCAGAGCGAGCTCGCCGCCTGGGCCCACAAACTCGAACACGGCGCCGAGGGACCGATCGCGTACGTGTGCGAGCTGAAGATCGACGGGCTCGCGGTGTCCCTGGTCTACGAACGGGGCGTGTTCGCCCGTGGCGCGACCCGCGGCGATGGCAACATCGGCGAGGACATCTCGGCCAATCTGCGCACCATCCCGACCATCCCCACGCGCTTGCCCGGGCGGGGATTTCCGCCCGTTCTGGAGATCCGCGGCGAAGTCTACTTGCCCATCTCCACGTTCGAGAGATTGAATCGCGACCTCGCTGGTAGGGGCGAGAAGGTACTGGTCAATCCGCGCAACGCCGCCGCGGGCAGCCTCCGTCAGAAGGATCCACGGGTGACGGCCGCGCGCGGGCTGGCCATCTGGTGCTACGGCATGGGCACGCCCGGAGAAGTCGTCGACGGCAAGCGCACTACGCGCCATTCGGAGGAGTTGGCGCGCCTGCGGGAGTGGACCCTACCTGTCAACCCGACCATCGAATTGGTGACTTCGCTCGCCGAGGTTGGCGCCTTCATCGAGAAGTGGCACCAGCAACGCCACCAGATCGATTATCAAATCGACGGCATCGTCATCAAAGTCGACCGGTACGATCAGCGGGCCGACCTCGGCGCCACCAGCCACGCCCCACGCTGGGCCGTGGCCTACAAGTTTCCACCCGAAGAAAAGACTACCCTGGTCAGGCGCATCGCAGTCAACACCGGGCGCACGGGCAGGGTTACCCCCTATGTCGAGCTCACGCCGGTAGTGGTGGGCGGCGTGACGGTTTCCTCGGCAACCCTGCACAACGAAAGCGAGATCCGGCGCAAGGACGTGCGCGAGGGCGACACGGTCATCGTTCGCCGCGCCGGGGACGTGATTCCAGAAGTCGTGGGGCCGGTGCTGGACAAGCGCCCGCCAGACAGTCAACCGTGGCGATTCCCAAGCCGCTGCCCGGCATGCAACACCATGCTCGTGCGCAAGGAAGACGAGGTTGATTGGCGTTGTCCGAACAAGAAAGGTTGCCCGGAACAGGGGGCGCGCTGGCTCTTCCATTTCGGCTCGCCCGATGCCATGGACATCGAACACCTGGGATACCAGACCGTCACCGCGCTCATGGAACGCGGCTGGGTATCCGACCCGGCGGATCTCTACCAGCTCGACCCTCAGAGCATCGCCACCCTGCCCGGTTTCGCGGGCAAGTCGGCGCAGAATCTGGTCGCCGCCATCGCAGGCTCGAAGGACAGGCCGCTGTGGCGACTGCTCGTGGGACTCTCCATCCAACATGTCGGATCGCACGTCGCCCAGATCCTGGCCAAGCACTATCGATCGCTGGCCGCGCTGACCACCGCCAGTCTCGATTCACTGGAAAGTGTCGAAGGCGTCGGTCCCGAGATCGCGGGAACTGTCCGCGCTTGGTTCCAGGCCCCGGAAAACCTGGAGCTCTTGCAGAAACTCCGGCAAGCTGGGCTGCGCGTGCATGAAGACGCGCCGGATGCACCCGCCGGCACCCAGCCCTTGCGAGACAAGATCGTCGTCATCACCGGCGCGCTGGCGGGATTCTCGCGCGAGGAAGCGGGCCAGGCCGCCCTGCGTGCAGGCGCGCGAGTCACCTCGAGCGTATCGAAGAAGACCAGCTTCGTGGTGGCGGGCGCGGACCCCGGCTCGAAGTTGGCCAAGGCGCAAAGCCTGGGCGTCGAGGTGATCGACGAGTCTGAATTCCTGCGCCGCCTCGGGCGGAACTAGTGTCCTGTAAGAGAGCTAGTCCACCGGATGAAGACCAGAACGGTCGATGCCGTGCAAGTAATAGCGTGGATCGGCCAGGAAACTGGTGAACATCCCGATGTAGAGCACGAGCACGCGAATGACGAGCGGCTTGTCGTTGTAGAGCGATTCGATCTGCTTCTTGCGCGTCTTATCGTCGGGATGGGCGAAGTGTTCGAGAAAACTCCCGTCCAGAAGTCCGCCCTTGTCCTTGCGATGGATGGCCGCCATCCCCCCTCCCGCGCAGTAGTCCATCATCTCGCGCAGGAGAGCCCGCCGCTCTTCCCATCCGATCCGCGGTGAAGAGAACAACCCGGCCACGGCCCACTGCGCCTGTTCGCTGCTGGTGGCGGCCAGCGCGCGAAAGAGTCGGGCGATCGTCTCGTCCAAATGGTCTAGCTCTTGCTGGCGCATCATGCTCATGAGCACGATGTTCTTGAAGAGCTGCGAGATGAGCAGCACGCATGCCTCGACATCGGGGATGGCAGTGCCGTCGCTGGGCGCGGGCTGATAGCCCGGCAAGAAAAGCATGCCGAATGCCAGCTCGAAGAATGCATTTTGTTCGGTCGGCGTGCGCTGAACCGCGATGTCCATGGTGTTGTCCAGACGATCCGCGAGCTTGCAGCGCAGAAGGTCGGGCATGGTGCGCACCTTTGAGAGCACGGTCCCCACGTACTCGTAATAGGACTGCGAGGCCTGCCTCCATAACAGGGCGATGCGCTCGCCGAGAAACCAACGATGGTTGGAATCGATCTTCTCGAGTACCCGCGCGAATTCGGACTGCAAGCGATCCCATTCGGCCGGGCCGAGCTCTTCGCGCGTGAGATCTTCTTCCTTGTCGTGGAGGAACGCGCCCAAGAGGTCGAGCGTGGTGGGACTCGGCATCACCCGCGCGAGCATGGCTGCGATGCGAAGGCAGTGGAGCACCGCGGCCGGGCCGTTCTTGCGCCGCCGATCCCCGTACGCCTGGTGAAGATAGTTGAGGGCTTCGAGTAGGGGCGCCTGATCCGTGACCTTGGCGGGACCGAGAATCACGCGCAGGAGCGCGCGCAGATCGATCCTTCGTGCCGACAGGTGCCAGTTGATGGTGGCCGACAGCGTCAGATGCCCTTCGATCGTGATCGACGCCAGCCGAGAATCTTGGCCTGACAGCATGATTGTCTGCTCCGCTCCGCGTTGCGTCGCCGGAGAATCCGATGACAGGCAGATGAAACCGCCCCACGCGGCAGAGGTATTCTACAACATGGATTGCAAATGCCCACCTCGGCGCTGGGAACGCCGGTTTGGGCGGCCTGACTAGCTCTTCTTGGCGCGGAACAAATCGCCCAAGGTCCCGAGCCGCCCCGAGCCGGATACCGCATGAGCCCTATCCATGTCCTCCTGGCTGACCACGTCGTCGCGCTCCCCCACGCCGAGGGAGATACGTCGGCGCTCGTGATCCAGGGCCAGCACCGTCACCGTCAGGGTGTCGCCGACCTTGCAAATCTCCCGGGCGTGGCGAACTTGCTTGCCCGCGCCCAGCTCGGACACATGCACCAGGCCTTCCAGGCCGGGGACCAGTTCCACGAAGGCTCCGAACTGCTCGACCCGGACGACCTTGCCCGCGACCTGGGTTCCAGGCGAAAGTCGCGCGCGCACGTCCTCCCAGGGATCGCGCGCCATGGCCTTGAGTGAAAGCGCGATCCGTTCGGGCCGTTTGGGATCCTCGGTCTTCTCGATGCGCAGGACTTGCACGTCGAGGCGCTGTCCCACGGCAAGGACTTCGGCGGGCGAGGTGGTGCGAGAGTAGCCCAGCTCGGAGACGTGCAGCATGCCTTCGATGCCACCGAGATCGATGAAGGCGCCGAAGTCCTTGATGGCCGCGACCACACCGGGAAGGACCGCGCCCACGACCAACTTGGAGCGCACCTTCTCGGCTCGTCCGCGCGCCTCTTCCTCAAGCAGTACCCGGCGTGACACCACGAGATTGGCCCCTCGGCGATCGACATCGTAGCGCGTGACACGGAACTGGTATTTGCGGCCCACGAATTCAGCGGCATCCTCGACGTGACGGCTATCGAGTTGCGAGATGGGACAAAAGCCCCGCACGCCGGCAACCGTCACCTCCACGCCGCCCTTGTTGACCGCCGTCACGGTCCCTTCCACGGCGAGCCCGAGCGCGGCCGCCTGAATCAACTCGGACCTGGCCTCCGGTCCGCGCGCCATCGCACGCCGCAACACCACGCAACCCTTCTTCCCCATGGTTTCGATGACCCGTGCCTCGATCTCGTCGCCGAGCTTGACCGTCAGATTGCCATCCTCATCGCGTAGCTGGTCGAGATCGATCATGCCTTCGCCAGCTCCTCCGGCGATTTCCACCACCGCCGATTCCTGCCCGATGCGAGTCAGCCGGCCGCGAACGGTATCACCCACGCGCGCCTGCAGCCGATCCCCACCGGGGTTGCGCTGCTCGAACTCCGCCAGCAGGGAAGCAAAATCCTGGTCCTTCTCGTGCATGTCCCCTTCATACTCGTTCCGGGTGAGGCATGCACGCGCCGTTTGTGCTCCCGCGGCAGGGGGCGCCCCATGCCATCCGAACGGTAGCGGATCCCAGGCGACGGCGATTCCCAGCCGGCAGCGGTTCCAAGGCCGGATTGCAGAACGGAATGTACGATTGACGGTAGTGGCGACACCGTTGCCCCAGACGTAGTAGAATCGCTTTGAGCATTTCTATCCCGATGCAAGTGGTGGCAAGACGATGACGACGAAGAAGACCGTGCGTATCCCGCTCGCGGCTGATGGCATTCCCCTCGTCGTACACCCCCGGCAAGCGGAGAAGACGCGCGAACTTCCAGCCCGCGAACCGGGCTCACGTGAAAGCGGCACGCCCTCCCCGCAGGGCGCCCCCAGCGAAACCGTGGATGACGACATCACCGTACCGGTGCAATCTTCCATCGAAAGCACGTTGACGTTCGAGATGCTCCGCCGCCAATCGACCGAATCGGACGAAGACGACGAGGGCAAGCAGAGAAGCTAGACCTGGGTGGCATGGCATGAGCCAAGGACCTTCGATTACACCACAAGCCGCTTTGCTGCGAGTGCTCATCACGGGTGAGACCGAGGGGCCGGAGATCATACGCAAGGTGCGCGACTGGACGGATGGGAAGATAGAATTCGACGACCAGGGCCTCATGGCCGCGATTCGCAGCCTGGAGGACTCGGGCCTCGTCGAATGCCACACTGGCGACGCCGACAAGCGCACCGGGCAACCGCGGCAGTCCTACGCGCTGACCTCCGCCGGCCACGCGTCTGCGATGGAGATCCTCGCCGCCAGCCTAACCCGCAAGGGGTGAGCCGGCGCGACGGAGCATCGCCTCCCCGACCTTGCGCCGCGTGCGCAGCCACGCAAGCGCGAGCGCAAGGTAAAGCAGGCAACCGCCCAGCGACACGAGCGCGCCGGCGCGCAGTCCTGGCGTGCGGTAGCGCATCTCCACCACGTGATCGCCTTCTGCAATCGCCACCGCTCGGAAGACGACGTCGGCCCGTTCCAGGGGGGCGGACACGCTGTCGACGGTCGCGGTCCAGCCTTCGGTCCATTCGTCGAGCAGAACGGCGTACCCGGCCCGCAGCGCCCGGCAGTGCAAAATCACGTGCTCCGGTACCGGGCGATCGAGGGTGCAGGGGCCGGGATTCTCGGGTGCCTCGCTTCGGGTCTCTCCAGCGCCGGCGAGATAGACCGCGCCGAAGTCCACCTTGGCATGACTTTGGGTGAAGAGCTGATCGAGCACCTGCCGGTCCGTGAGGCCGTGCCAGTAACGATAGGCCACGAACGCGCGTGCCCTGCGCTCTTCGTTCTCGAGCACGACGTGTCCGGCCAGCGTTCCCCGGGATCGCAATGGCATGCCCATGCCGGCCGCTTGGTCAGCCTGGATGATCAAGTAGCGAATATCGAGCAAATCCATGATCCGCTCGAGGTTCGATTGGCCGCTGGCGGTCACCAAGTCCTCGAACCGCGCTGTTCCCGCGATGGTGTACCCGGGTACCTGCCCGAAACCGAAGCGCGTGGCCTCGTTTTCGACCGCAAGCTGATGGAGGTACCACGCGCGCGCCTCGGCCGAAGTGCTGACGGGCGTGACGTTGCGAGCCCGGCGTAGGATTCGCGGGAACTCGCCGGAGGAAGGCCTGGGCAGTGGTTCGAGAATGCCGGGTAGCTTCCGGATGAGCGCGCGCGAAATGAGGACGCTCATCGACCAGTCGTGCGCGACGAGTTGTACGAGAACAACGACCACGAATCCGGGACGCGCAAGTCGTCCCAGGCGCGGCAGGCCGGACAGCCAGAGCGCGAATGGCAGGAGCGCGGCGATGGCCGTGGCGGCAAGACCTCCGTCGAGCACCGCGGAAAGCGCGGCCTGGGCCTCAACGCCTCGGCCGCTGGCGAGACTGGCGCGGGCGATCCTATCGACCAGGCTCGCGCGCGATAGGTAGACCGTGCACGAGAGCGCGGCCATCGCCAGAGCCAGCCCGGCGCCGATGCACACGAGGCGGTCGCGCCTGCCGCGCGGGTCGAACAGACGATCGAATCCGATCGCCGCGAGCGCCGACCACAAGACCAAGGCACCGGCCAGCTGCTTTTCCGGATAGCGCAGAACGCGTTCGAAACGGAACACGGCGCGGTAGAGGCCGTAAAGCGGGGTGAAGGTGCCCAGGGCCAAGACGAGAAAGAAGAGCGCGAGCACGCCCAGACGCCGCGGGACGCCCTTGTCACGTACGGCCGCCAGGCCCGCGCAGAACAGTACGGGGATCCCGACGTAGTCGCTGCCAGACCAGCTCGCTTCCAGACCTCCTCCGCCGCGGGCCCAGAGCTCGGCCAGGTTCTGCTGGGGAATCAACCCATTCCCGAAGGCGTGGGGCCAAATCAATTCCAGCATGCGCAAGGGGTGCATCGACCACGCGCCGCTTTGGGCCAACGTGAACCCTCCGGCGCGTGTGCTATCCGAGAGGGTCAGTAAAGCAACCAGCACGGAGACAGCTCCCATGAGCGCACCGAGGACACCCGCGGCGGCGAGAACCATGAGCGCGGAGAGCCTGCGGCGCGCAGTCAGTACTACGATCGCTGCTGCTAGCACGACATTGTTCGCGCCGGCCGGATTTCCCGCTGCCACCGACCCCGCGAGCACGCCGGCAAAGACCAGGCCGTGGCCAAAGTAGTCGCGACGTTGCTCGACCTGGGCCACGCCAAGTGCCGCCCAGGCCACGAGTGGCATCCATCCCAGGGCGAGAAGAATAGTGCCATTGGCGATCATCGACGTCATGTACCCGGAGGTCGTGAGCACTGCCGCGCCGAAGAACGATCCGAGCGGACTTGCCCCGAGACGTCTGGCCAGCAACAACCCGCCCACGCCGGCGAGAAAGATGTGAAGCAGGAGCAGCACGTCCGCGCCGAGCAGAGGATCGAGCAATGCCACCATCCAGGCTAGCGGATAGGTCACGCCGTTGTTCGGATCGGATGCAAAGCGCTGTCCCAGGCGCACTGCATCCCACCATTCGGGCAGGTGTCCCCGTCGGAGACTCTCGGCGAGAAACGCGCGCGAGGGCAAGGTCCAGGTCAGATGATCGCGAACCGCGAACGTCTGGTCGAAGAACAACACGCGAACGTACGCCAGGGAGATGACCACGGCCAATCCGACGAGGGAAAGCACCAGGGCACGACGGGCCGGCGCGACGACGGGGCGTGGGCTGATCAAGGCCCTAGACTTTCCTCAGTCTGTGCAGCTTGAGCAGGTTGGTTTGAAAGGGCTCGCCGCCCATGACCATGCCAAACGTGATGACGACGTTGTCCCCCGGTTCGGCCAGCTTGTGCCGGTGGAGCTCGCGCTCGGTTTGCGCGACGACGCCCTCGACCCCTTGCGCCCATTCACCGCGCAGTGGCCGCACGCCCCAGAGCAAGCCAAGGCGGCCGAGAATCTTCTCGTGGCGCGAGAACGCCACGATGTTGGCCAGTGGCCGCTGGGCCGATAGCAGATTCGCCGAATGGCCGCTCTCGGTGTAGACGGCTATCGCGGCCAAGTTCAGATCCTCGGCGATTTCGGCCGCGGCGTCGGCGATCGAGCTGGAGAAGGTACGCTCGCGCACGTCCGGACGCTCCTTTCCTGCGGTGAGGTAGTTCTCGTTGCGCTCTATCTCGTCGATGATCGTGCCTAGGGTCTTGACCGCTTCGATGGGGTAGTCGCCCACCGATGTCTCGGCGGAGAGCATGACTGCGTCGGTTCCGTCGAGCACGGCGTTGGCCACATCGGAAACCTCGGCCCGCGTCGGGCGGGGATTTTTCACCATGGAGTCGAGCATCTGCGTGGCGGTGATGGCCGGCTTCGCTCGCAACTTGATCTCGCGCAAGATGCGTTTCTGGATAAGCGGCACCTTCTCGTTTCCGGCCTCGACGCCGAGATCGCCACGGGCCACCATCACGGCATCGGCGGTATCCAGAATCGCTTCGAGGTTGCTAACCGCCTCGGGCTTCTCGATCTTGGCGATGATGGGGATACCATCCGAGAGCGCCTTTGCCTCCTCGACGTCGCTTGGGTTGCGCACGAACGACAGCGCGAACCAGTCCACCCCCAGCTCGCGGCCGAACACGATGTCCTGCTTGTCCTTCTCGGTCAGGGCCGGCACCGACAGGGCCGAGCCTGGAAGATTCATGCCTTTGTGGTCCTTGAGCACGCCCCCATCCACCACGCGGCAGAGCACCTCGTCGCCATCGACCGACGCCACCCGAAGTTGCAACAGGCCATCGTCGAGAAGAATGGGATCGCCGGGCCTCACATCGCGCGCGAGCGGGGAATAGGTGTGAGAAATGCGCTCGGGGGTTCCAAGGATGTCGGAAGTGGAGAGGACGATGGTCTTTCCCCTGTCCAGCGTGACCTGCCCGCCCTGCATCTTGCCGACGCGAATCTTGGGACCGCACAGGTCCGCGAAGACGGTAATGGGCCGCCCCACCTGCTTGGCGGCGGCGCGGACGTCGCCGTACATCGTCCGATGGGATTCGCGATCACCATGAGAGAAATTGAGGCGCGCCACGTCCATGCCGGCCTGGATGAGCCCCACCAAGCGAGGAACGCCCGCGGTCGACGGTCCTAACGTGCATACGATCTTGACTTTGCGCACGCGCTGCCTACCTTTCGCCGCCCATGGTCGCAGAACCCGGCCGCGCACTCAAGCAAGGCGGTGGCCCGGGAAGGCAGGCTCGCCCCGGGCCACCGCAAGCTAGGCAGCGGCAATTTCTGGAGACAGACCGCGTCGATGGAGGTCCGACCGGCGGGCGTGGCGTTTCCACACCACCGTGTCCATTCGTCACACTGCTTCAGAAAGATCCGGGGCAGAGAAAGTTTCAGCTTCTAGGTATGGAAATACTCTCACGCATCTGTATGATGCGCCCGCAGTCCAACGTCACACTCGTGGAGGACAATCGATGAAGCGTCTACTTATGGTTCTTTCAGTTTCAGCTGCACTGCCTCTGTCAGGGCTTGCGTTCGCGCAAGGTAAACCTGCGGCGGCTCCAGCGCCAGGTGCCCACGCGGCCGCAGCCAAGCCTGCAGCCGCCATGGCTGCCAAACCCGATGAGAAGGCCGAGAAGCCCGCGGCGGCCGATGAGAAGGCCGAAAAGGCCGAGAAGGCCAAGGCAGCCAAGGAAGAAAAAGCCGAAAAGGCTGCCAAAGCCAAGGAAGAAAAGGCCGAAAAGGCCACCAAAGCCAAGGAAGAAAAGGCCGAAAAGTCCAAGGCAGCCAAAGAGAAGGCCGAAGCCGCCAAGGCTGAAAAGGCCGAAAAGGCCGCCAAAGCCAAGGAAGAAAAGACCGAAAAGTCCAAGGCAGCCAAAGAGAAGGCTGAAGCCGCCAAGGCTGAAAAGGCCGAGAAAGCTGCCAAAGCCAAGGAAGAAAAGGCCGAAAAGTCCAAGGCAGCCAAAGAGAAGGCTGAAGCCGCCAAGGCTGAAAAGGCCGAGAAAGCTGCCAAAGCCAAGGAAGAAAAGGCCGAAAAGTCCGCCAAGGCCAAGGAAGAAAAGACCGAAAAGTCCGAGAAGGCCATGGAAGAGAAGGCCGAGAAGCCGGCCAAGGCCGAGAAGAAGTAGCCTCAGCCAAGGGGGCGATTTCGTCGCCCCAGTCGAAAGCGTCGGACTCCGCGGGCCTTCTGGTCTATGACGAGGAGGCCCTGTCCGCCCGTACCCTCCGGAGATGTGGCGCCGCCATCCTGGCCGACAGCATCTCTCGTGGCGCTCCCGCTTCGCGGCGGCATGCGTCACGCCCTGGCAAAGAGCTGCTACGCCGGGTCGGTTGAATCCTCGATGGGCGTTCCAGCGTTGATGCGCATTGGAGGCGCGGGCGGAAGCACGTCACTCGGCGGGGCCATGGCCTTCCTGATGACCGAGCCCAGGCGTTTCCAGAATTCCCTGGCAAGCTTGCGAGCGATCTTCTTCTTGGAACCAGCGATTTCCCAGCGTCCCACCACGCTGCCGTCGATCCCCTGCCAGATCAAGAAACTCAGGCTGACGCGCTTGCCTCTCTCGACGACGTCCGCCACGACGAACGCCGAGAGGTGCTTGTCCTTGGCCAAGCCGGGGTATTGGCTGGTTCCGCTGACCGGCGGGAGCGAAGTGAGGACGCGAAAACCCTGTTTGCGGACGATCTTGGCGACCAACTTGCGCAGGGGCTCGGTTTCCTGGCCGCCGAAGGGTTGCACTGCCACGCGCGGAGACGCGAAGGCGGGCGAAACCAAGACGACGAATCGCAAAACGAGGGCGAGGGGCAAAAGCAAACGCACGGCGATCATGGTGAAGGAAGATGGTGCCCAAGGCAATCGGGCTCGAGCGAAAATCGGCATGGTCCAGCTGCACCGCCCATAGCGCCCCATCACCTAACCGGCTGCTCGTCGGAATTCAACGCGAGCGATCGAAAAATCGCATGTATGTGTTGTGGAGGAACTGCAAGGCCTTTCCACGATCCGCTTCGGAAGATTGCGAGGGAGCATCCTCTGCGTCGGTGGTGGATAGAACGCGAAATGCTCCAACCCCAAGAGGCTCTTTCCACACGAGAATTTTCGAGGTTCGGGAGACAACTGCCATGAGGCGGTTCTTGGCCGGGAAATCGATCGAGGTCACAAGCACCATCCGTCGGGGATCCTGGACACGTAGGAGTGATAGTCCACTGCTGTATTCGCTTGCATCGACGGCCGGTTCGAGACCTGCATAGTCAAGAAAAGTGGGCATGATGTCCACGTGACTTGTCAATGACAATTGCGACGGAGCCTCGTCCGAAGTGCACAGCACCAGTGGTACTCTGACTCGTTCGTTGGTGAAGCTGACGGAGGCATGGCCCAACAGTCCGTGATCCCAGAATTCCTCGCCGTGATCTCCGGTCACGGCGGCAATCCAGTCCTTGCGATCCTCCAGCTGCATGAACTTCCGAAGAAGTGTTCCGACGCAATCGTCAGCAAAGGCGACACTGTTTCTATAGCGATTGATGAAGCGAGCACGAACATCCGGATCTTGCTCGTCGCCAGTAATCAAGCTGTGGTCTTCCGCCAGGACTGGCCTGTACCTTTCGAACTCGGGTGGAAAGTAATATTTGTGATGTGTGGAATCAAAGAAGACAAACAAGAAGAACGGGGCGCTTTCGGAGGGATTCGACAGCGTCTCCATCGACCATCGCAACAAATCGCGGTCGCGTTCGACCGGATTTGCCCCCTTGGCCTCGAAGAAACCATCGAACTGCTCGGTAATATAGGAAAGCTCGCCCCAATGCGTAAGGGGCGCCGAGGAGCCTCCTAGAACGCGATAGCCATTTTCCCGGAGAACGCGCAACGGGAAACTAGGCACACTTCGCTTGCCAAGCACTTGGTAGTGGTACGAATGAAGGCCATACAGCAACGAAAATACGCAATGATCGGTGGAATGGCTGGACGCCTGGTGATTCGCCGAGCGGGCACAAAGAGGTCCCGATTGCAGCGCCCACAACTCGGGCATGAATTCCCGCGTTAACATGTCTCCGCGCAGGGTCTCGACCAGGATCAGAAGAATACTGGGTCTTCGCCGCAGCCTCGGCAGCGGGCCGTCGACCCTCGGGTAGTGAATCATCCAGGCCTCTCCGGCCGGTTTCGCCACACGTGAATCAAAGAGGAGGTCGTGCAGAGGAAGCACGCTCGTCGGTCCGCCCGGAAGCGATGCCGGAATCCGCCTCGATCCGGCCCAACCCACGACGACCAGCCCAAAAAGCAAAACCGAGATGAGCCAGCTTTTCTCCGCCGCCGGGCGCAACCAACGCGCGCCAGCCCAACCCACGCCGAACAGAATCAGCGCCCCTAGCGCCGTGCTGCCCGATACCAGAGCCACCTCGCCGACAGTGACGTGCAAGGACTCGTTCACCGATCCACGCCCGACCAAGGCGGTCACCGAGGAATCGTAGAGATGGACACCCAACACTTGGTAAAGCCGATTGTCGATGTATGCGCTCACAAGCAACGCGGAGCACAGCAGGTTTGCACTCGTCCTGCCCAATCTCCCCAACCACGGACGCCCACTGAGCGAAAATGGCACGGTGAGCGCGCCAATCCCGATCGCGAGGCCGCTCGCCACCATCAAGCAGTAGCAGGCCGATTCCCGCCACCCAGGAGATCCACCTTTGACCAGCCATCGATGCAGATAGGTAAGGTAATACCCCCATAGAAGCAGCGCTGTGGCCAACAGACTGAACAGCGCCGACGAGAGACCGATCCGGTGTTTCGCTGGAAACAAGTTTATTCCATCATCGAGTTCGTGACCGCGATTGGTCTATGCCCGTGCACCTGATTCTGGAAGCGCGCAGGATACCACGAGCCGCCGATGGCGCCCGGAGCCCTGGGCTGTCGATGACGACGTTGCGGGCGCGGTCGCGGTCGCTGCCGAGGAAGGGGTAGGTGTCGCGGCCGCGCGTGCCCATCATGGGTTTCGCGCGGATAGGAAATCAACCGTCTCCGCTCGCCGCATATTTCTGACCTGAGCCCACAGCCCTCTTGCCGTTTGCGGGCGTTTGTGCGAAACGCTCGATCCGGGCGTGTAATCTGCCGGAGAGGTCTTGAACATGGACGAGAATCTGGACCCGCGATTCGCTGCCAGGGACGGTCGCCACGGCTTCGTCCTGTGGATGCTGGCCTGTCTGGGAGCCTGCGCCCATTCCATACCCGCAGCCAAACCTGCGGCCCAACCTACGACTGCCCAAAACCGCGCGACCGTCGTCGATCCCGGCGCCAAAGCGCAGGTGGACGCGAATCGTCCATGGGGCGCGCCCGTACCCGACGCGACCACCGAAAAGCGCGCGCGCGCCATCCTTTCGCAGGTGGTCGCGGGCCCGGCGGAACGTGTCAGCCAGCTCGCGCGTCCGCTGGTCCTCGGACCGGCGCTCTGGTCCTTCTTGCTGCGCACAAGTCCAATGGCGCGCGATTTCGGAACCCCGGGGACGGCGGTCATCTCGCACACGGATGGCAGCAGCGAGGCCATGCCCATGCGCACCTTCAGCGACGACAACGCGATCGCGCGCCTGGCCGGCCAACCCTCTTTCCTGCGTCTGCTGGGGGGCTTCGTGACCGGCACCGCGCGCGCCGCCGACGAGGAGGAACGCAAGCTGTTCTACGCGATTGTGCCCATCGAGATAGTTGGCAAGCCCCTCACCATCCTGCAGACGGGCGACGACCGCTTGGCGGTCATCTTGAACGAGGACCGGGTGGTATGGCTGGATCTGCTTTCCGCGTACCATGAACCGAAGTCCAGCGAGGACCCCGCGGAAGGCCCGACGAAACGGTGAACCTCCGTCAGCATCGCGAGGTCAGTTCACATACTTTTTCCCGCGCTTACCGCGGCCACCTTCCAGCACCTCGAAGCCGCTCCGCCGGCCATGGCGCAAGCCCGATAGGAACGCGAAGATGAGCCCTCTTCTGCCGCCGGAAAGGAAATAGCCCAGGGCGATGGCGACCAGGGTGCCGGCCAGGGAAGGCCAGGCGCGTTGAAAGAGAGCCGACAGGACGGACATCCCGACCAGGATGGCGCTGAGGATACGCGCCTGGAGCACCAGGCTGCCGAATACGCGCACCTCGGTCCGGCCGTAGAGCACGCCCAGTGCGACGAAGAGCGCGAGCACGGAATCGCCGCAGCCCCCATAGACCGCATTCCATCGAAGGGCCACCCCGAGCAGGGCCGAAACGACGTTCGCCGCCAGCCCGGCGCCGAAGAAGATCAGCAGGAAGCGCCGACGGCCCAGGCTGCGCTCGACGGTCGCGCCCACGAACCACAAGCCGATGAGATCGAAGATGAAGCTCCACAGATCCAGATGAACGAAGAGCGAAGTCGCTGGCTGCCACCATTCGCCGGAGGCGACCAGCGGGCCTAGCGCCAGATGCGCGGTCATGGGGCCGCGCAGCGGCTCGGCCATGATGTAGAGACCATACAGCACGGACTCGGCGACCACGAGATTGCGAATGGCGGGAGAAAGGCGTTCGGTGATCGGGCGCATCCAGGCCGGCCCGGACCTTCGACCAGAGGAGCGATACATCATGCGCTCTTCAGGCTAGCATCAATCGCCCGTGCGTGAAGGCCGCGCGACAGACCTCCGGCCTATTTCGTGCACACCTTGGTGCTGTCCAGGCCGCCGCAATCGGCCGCGCAGTCGGCAAGCACCACCATGGCATCGAGCTGGGTGACGCGTCCCTTGATCACATCCCGCACCACGGGGTCGACGCCACCCCCGGCGCTGCAGGTTCCGACTTCGCCATTCGTGATGTCGTTTCCGTCCTGCCCCACCGGCACAAGCGAGATGGCGTAGCTGCCGGGCGGGATGTCGAAACGTGTGGCGCCACTTTGTAGGTTGCACGCGAACTGGCATGCGGTCCGACCCGCGCACGCGTCGCCGCCGCCCCCTATCGGTTCGAGTTTCAGCCTGATTTTCGCGATGGGCGGGCACGTGCAGCCGCAGTCCGCGATGCCCCGGCCGTCGTGGGTCACCACGACCCAGCTGGCCTCGACCGCGCCACCGTCGATGGAGACGCAGCCAAGTGCCGAAAAAAGAAGCGCGATCAATGTAATGCGATCCATAAGATCGAGGTTAGATTATCAGCATTCCTGGCAAGACCATCAGACGAATCCAGTTCGAAGACGAAGGAGACCCTCGATGATTCAAGTTCTCATGCAAGCCGGCGGCGCCGGAGACAGGCTGGACATCATCTCGCTCATCGTCCATGCCGGCGCGGTCCCCAAGGCGGTCCTCGGCCTGCTGGGGTTCATGTCCCTGATTTCCTGGTACGTCATCGGATCGAAGTGGATGTACCTTTCCCGCGCCTATCGGAGATCGGTGAACTTCGTGGAGAAGTTCTGGGATAGCAGCCTCGACGAAATGTGGAAAGAGGCCGATGCCGCCCCTCCTTCCCCGGTCAGCGAGGTCTTCCGGGCCGGCTACCTCGAGCTCATCAAGCTGCGCAAGCGACACGCTCAGGCACAGGCCGGAGCCAAGGCCGACGAAGGCGGCCTTGGAGACATCGAAAGCCTGGAGCGCGCCCTGTCTCGCGCGCGCACCATGGCCATCACCGAAATGGAGAACAAGGTACCCTTCCTCGCCACCACGGCCAGCGCGGCCCCGTTCATCGGCCTGTTCGGCACGGTGTGGGGCATCATGAACTCGTTCCGCAACATCGGCGCCAAGGGCGCGGCCAACCTGGCCACCGTGGCACCCGGCATCGCCGAAGCCCTGGTGGCGACCGCCATCGGGCTCGTGGCCGCCATCCCGGCGGTCATGGGCTACAACTATTTGTCGCGGAGGATCCGCGTGATATCGGCCGAAATGGAAACCTTCACCAACGACTTCCTCAACATCATTCGGAGGAGGTTCTTTTAGTCATGGCCATGAGCACGGGCGGCGGGCGGGAAACGGGGACGCTTTCCGAGATCAACGTCACCCCGCTGGTCGACGTGATGCTGGTCTTGCTGATCGTCTTCATGGTCACGGCGCCCATCATGCAAACCGGCGTGGACGTGACCCTGCCCGATGCCAAGGCCCAGACCGTCCCCGACGAGAGCGGTAAACTCATCATCACCATGACCAAGGACAAGCGCGTGTTCATCGGGCGCATGGAGATCCCGTTTGCCGAGGTCGAAACCAAGCTGCGCGCCAACGCCAAGCTGCAAGCCGACCACGAGGCCTACCTGCATGCCGATACCAACTTGTCCTATGGCGACGTGGTGAAAGTCATGGCCGCCATCAAGCTGGCTGGGGGCGACAAGATGGGGCTCATCACCGATCCACTGGAGTAGCGTGAGCGCCGCAGTCCATAGTCGGATCCGACCCCTCGGCCGAGGTAGCTCCTTCGGCGGCATCGCCGCGACCGCGCTCATCCACGTGAGCCTGGCCGCGCTGATCTACTTCGCGCACGTCAAGTCGCCGCCACCCCTCGAAGCGCCGCGCGACATGATCGTCACCAGGCTCGTCACCCTGGGCAAACCGCGCGACAAGTTTTGGCTGCCGCGTATCGTGCAGCCGCCCCGGCCCAAGGCGCCGGCCCCGGTGTTGAAGCTCAGCGAGGATCCCAATGCCCCTGCGGCCCCGAAAGAGGCGCCCAAGATCGACGACGCCGACCTGTCGAAGGACATGAAGCGCGCGCTGAGGCGCGCCCAGCTCCTGGCCCAAGCCACCGAGGAGCCGGCCGAGGGCTCGCTCACGGGGTCGCCCGAAGGCACTTCGTCGCAGGGCACGAGCGGCGACGTCTACGCCACCGCCATCTTCACCGCCATCCGCAAGAATTGGGTAACGCCCACGGGCCTCGTGACCGACGCCGAGCTGGCGCGACTCGTGATGAAGATCCGCATCTCCGTCAGCGAGGACGGAACCCTGTCGAACCCGACCGTCAAGCAGTCCTCGGGCAACCAGTACTTCGACGATTCATGCATGCAGGCGGTGAAAGCCACGGGCAAAGTGCCCCCGCCACCTCCCAATTTCAGACATGGAATACTCCTTACGTTTGAAGGCAAGGAGCTGGCGCGATAGACAACGGCATGGCCGCTTACCGACACTCCCCGAAAGGACCGGGAATGAAGACGCATCTACTCACCGCTTCGATCTTGTACGCGGCTGTCACTTCGACAGTTTCCGCACGCGCCGCCGATCAGCCCGCCGTGGTCGATGACCTACCTCAGATCACGATCACCGATCCCAACCGGGACCTCTTTCGCCTCGGTCTGCCCACCGCGATAGGCGACGGATCCCTCGTCGCTACCGCGACCGACGTCGAACGTCGCGATTTGGACTTGGTCGGACTCTTCCGCGTGCTCGACCCCGCGTCGTTCCCCGATTCCCTGATCAAAGAGGGACTTGGCTTCTCGTCGGATTTGTGGTCGCAGGTTGGCGCGCAGGGCGTGGCCAAAGTGCGCGTCGCGCGCGAAGGGGCGGCGGTGTTGGTCGAGGGACGGCTGTACCAAGTCGGCCGCGGTGACGCGGCCGTACTCACCAAGACTTATCGTGGAGCGGACGTGCGATCCTTGGTGCACCGCTGGGTCAACGACGTGATTGCCCAGTTCACCGGCACGCCCGGTGTGTTTGGATCGCGCATCGCCTTCGCCATGACCGGTAGGCGACCCGAGATCGCCACCATCGGTATGGATGGCAAGGAAATGAGTGTCGTCACGCACATGAACTCGCAGTGCCTGTTGCCGGCCTTTTCCCCCTCGGGCGGCCAGATCGCCTTCAATTCCTACTTGCGCGGGGGCGCCGACCTATGGGTCGTTTCCGCCGGCGGGGGCCGGGCGCGCCGCATCTCGAGCCTACCCGGTCTCAATACCGGCGCGACTTGGCTACCTGGAAGTAAGACCCTCATCGCCACGCTCTCCTTCCAGGGCAACGCCGAGCTTTACAAGATCTCGGCTGCCGACGGCAAGGTGCTCGCGCGCTTGACCAACTCCTCCAGCATCGACACCTCGGCGTCGGTTTCCCCGGGAGGTAATCAGATCGCCTTTGTGTCCGACCGCCAGGGCACGCCGCAGATCTTCCTCATGTCCGGGTCGGGGGGCGCCGCGCGCCGCTTGACCTTCCAAGGTAATTACAACCAGACTCCGCGCTTCTGCCAGCGCAAGGACACCCCCATCATCGCCTTCACGGGCCGGGACGAACGCTACGTCTTCGATATCTTCGTCTACGACCTGCGCACGGGAAAGATCGACCGCGTGACCCAAGGCCAAGGATCGAACTTCGACCCGTCATGGTCGCCCGACTGCCGGCTGGTGGTCTACGCATCGAATCGCGGCGGCCTGTTCGTGATGAACCTGCAGACCCACCGCGAATTCCAGATCTACAAGGGCGGCGCCAAGAACACGTCGTGGGGGCCGGTGCCCACCGATTCCAGGTAATCCGTGCGCCTCGCCACCATCGATATCGGCACCAATACGACCTTGCTGCTGATCGCCGAGGCAGGCGACGGCGAGGCGCGCGTGCTGGCCGAACGCGCGCACATCACACGCCTCGGTCGCGGCATCGGCGCGGACGGCGGGCTCGGCCGGGCCGGCATCGAGCGCACCCTCACGGTGCTGACCGACTACGTGGCCCTCGCACGCGAGTACGATGCGGCCCTCCACGCCGTCGGTACCGAGGCCCTGCGCCGCGCGCCCAACGCGCGCGACTTCCTCGAACCGGCCGGTCGGATCCTGGGTGCGCCCGTCGAGGTCATCGACGGCGACCGCGAAGCCGCGCTCTCGTACCTCGCCGCCCAGCGCTCGTTTCCCGAGGAGACCAAGGGCACGGCCGTCGTCCTCGACATCGGCGGAGGCTCGACCGAGATCATCGTTGCGCCCGCAGGCCGGGTGGAATTCCGCCGTAGTCTTCCGGTGGGATCGGTCCGGCTCACGGAAAAGCACATCCATGACGATCCGGCGACGCCCGCCGAGGTGGCGGCGGTCACGGACGAGGTCGCGCGACAGCTGTCGAGCGTCCCCTTCCCCTCCGGCCCCATCACCCTCATCGGAACCGCCGGCACGGTGACTTCCCTGGCCGCCATGTCGCTCGGCCTGCAAAGCTATGATCCCACGCGCGTGCACGGACATCACCTGACGCTGCCCGCCCTCGACCGGCAGATCGACCGGCTGCGCGCTTCGACCCAGGCCGAACGCGAGAAGATGGCCGGTCTCGATCCCAAACGCGCGGACGTCATCCTGGGCGGCGCCTGCATCCTGCGACAAATCGCACTCTCGGCCCGCGCGGACGAGATCCTGGTCAGCGACCGTGGCATCCGCTGGGGCCTGCTTTTCGAGAAAGCCTTCGGCGTTTCCAGCTGATTGTCACCCCTGGCCGGCCGCGGTGTACGCTGTCCCTCGTCATGATGATCCCAAGGCAATTCGTCCGCAGCCTTGCGGTAGAGCAGTTCTACCTTTAGCCTTTGTCTGTCGTCATCGTGCACCGCCCTCTCGCTGTCATTGGTCTCTCCGTTGTCCTGCTGGCCTCTGCTTCGGCCTGCAAGCCGCGCATCCAGGTCATCGATGCCCCGTTCACCGACAAATTCGAGCGCGTCGACCTCGGCCCCGATTGGCTCGACACCAGCCACCACGCCAAGATCGAGGGCGGTAGGCTCGACCTGGCGCGCGCATACAACCACCCGGTCTGGCTGCGGCGCAAGCTTCCGCGCAACGTCCAGATCGATTTCGATGCCGTCTCGCGTAGCCCGGCGGGCGACCTCAAAGTCGAGCTCTTCGGCGATGGAGAATCGTTCGACCCCGACAAGGGACGCTACGATCCGACCAGCTACATGATCGTCATGGGCGGATGGAACAACAGCAAGAGCATCATCAGCCGTCTGGGCGAGCACGAGGGAGCGGTCAAGGCCGCGCGCGACCGCGAGGGCGCGCAGCCGCTCGTGACCCTGGGACGCAGCTACCACTTCACCATCACCCGTCGCGGTGGTCGCATCGACTGGAAGGTCGACGGCGCTCCCTACCTTTTCTGGGACGATCCGCAGCCGCTCGCCGGCCCGGGGCACGAATTCTTCGCCGTCAACGATTGGGAGGCTGACGTCAGTTTCGACAACCTGACGATCCGGCCCTTGGAGTAGCCGTGGGCGGGAGAGAAGATCGGCCGTCCGACGAGTTTCCCTCCTCGAACAGCGGACTGTTCACGCCCGAGCCCCACACGGGAGCGCATACCTCCCTCGGTGTCGCCGAATTCAGCCTGGGCAAGGCCATCGAGCAACTGCAAAGCCACAGTGACCTGCTCATCTACATGCACGACAATCCCGATCCGGACGCCATGGCGGCGGCCATGGGCCTCAAGCGTCTGGTCGAGGCCACCACCGAGATCAATGCGACCATCGCGCTCGGGGGAATCGTCGGCCGCGCGGAAAACCGCGCCATGGTCGAACGCCTGAAGGTTCCCCTCATTCCGGCCGAGGTTCTCAACACGGATCATTTCGATACCATCGCCGTCGTCGACAGCCAGCCTGGAACAGGCAACAATTCGCTGCCGCCCGATCGCGAGGTGGACATCGTCATCGACCACCATCCCGCCCGCGAGGAAAGCGCCCGCGCGCGCTGGTGCGACATCCGCCCGCAGCTCGGAGCCACCTCGACCATCGTCTTGCAGTACCTGCGCGAGCTGAAGATTCCACTTCGCACCAGCCTGGCGACGGCTCTGTTCTACGCGATTCGCTCGGAGACCCGCGACCTCGGCCGCGAGGCCACCGTGGCCGAGCGCGACGCCTACCTGTTCCTCATCCCGATGGTGGACCACCACCTCATGTTCCGCATCCAGCAGCCCAAGCTGCCGCGCCAGTACTACGAAGCCCTCGACCGCGCCCTGCGCATGGCGCAGGTCTGGGGCGACGTCATCACCGTCAACCTCGGCGACATCACCTATCCCGACCTGGTGGCGGAAGTCGCGGATCTCTTGCTCGACTACGAGGGCGCCCGGTTCGTGATCTGCTGCGGCCGGTTCGGCAAGCACATCTACGTATCCATGCGGACCGAACCAAGCCAGCGGCGGGCCGGCGCGCTCATGCGCCAGATCATCGGCGCGGATGGCTCGTCGGGCGGCCACGGCACCACGGCCGGCGGTCGTCTCTTCGCCCCCGTCGCGACCGACGCCGAGTTGCAAACCGCCTTCGAGCACCTGGTCTACCGCCTGCTCGACCTGACCGGCCGGGTGGGCGCGTCCTGTGTTCCGCTCGTACGTTAGCCCCAGCGGGTACACTCGACAGCATCGCCACCTGCGATAGTCGCTTCACTTCTTGGCATTATGGTATCTTGGTATCGAGATGGCGTTCTTCTCGACATTGCGCAGGTTCGCGAGGTTGGGTTTCTGGGTTGGGCTCAGCGCGGGTGCAATGCTGGCCGATGCGTGCAGCAGCGGTCTCAAGGGCGGGACACACGATGCATCGCCTGAAGTCAGGGTCGCAGATGCTCCCGGCACGCAGCTGAAGCTGGACGCCCCCAGCAAGGCTGACACTGGCTCACCTGGCATCGATGGCGGTGTGGTGGATGCGGATAATCTGCCCGCAGATGCCGGCCAGGCCGATCTCTGGGACATCATCTGCGAGTGAGCCTGCTATCCGGGAGACGCTGGCGGTGAAGATCGCGTTTCTCTCTCTCGATGCGAGCGAACCCTTGGCTTACGGGCTGATGGTGTTGGCGGCCTCGCTGCGCGCGCACGGCCATGGGTGCGCCCTGGTGCAGGCGAGGAACATCGAAGCCATCATCGGCGATCCCACGACCGCCGCTGCGGACGTGCTGGCCATCTCCGCGACCACCGGGCTTCATCGCATCTATCTCGCCTGGGCACGCGCGCTGCGTGCTCGCTTTCCGGACAAGATTCTCGTGCTGGGTGGCCCGCACGTGACCTTCTATCCGCGCGCCATCGAACAGGTGCCACTTGACGGCGTGTGCATCGGCGAAGGCGAGGAATCCTTTCCCGAGTTCTTGCAGCTCGCCGAGGCCGGCTTCCCTTCCATCCCCGACGGGTGGTGGATCCGCCGTCACCATGGGCAGGGCACCGTCGAGCGCGGTGCGATGCGCCCGCCCGTGCGCGACCTCAATGCACTGCCATCGCCAGCCTTCGATCTTTTCTACGACGCGGATCCGCGCTATCGCCGGGAGCCGAACAAGTCCTTTCTCGCCACCCGCGGCTGTCCATTCCGCTGCTCCTACTGTTTCAATCGCCAGCTCAACCAGCGCTATCGCGCCTTTGGCCCGCTTTTGCGCTCGCGCGATCCCGAAGCCCTGTGCGACGACATCCTGTTCGTGCGCGACCGCTGGGGTCTGAAGTTGGTCTGGTTCCTCGACGCCAACTTCGTCTCCGATGTGCCATGGCTGGAATCCTTCGTGGCAGTCTACCGGCGGCGGGTGGGACTGCCCGTGTTCTGCAAGTTGCGACCAGAGAGGGCAACCGATCGGGTTCTCGCCCTGCTGGACCGGGTTGGCTGCACCGGGGTCGGCGTGGGCATCGAGTCCGGCTCCGAGCGCGTCCGCCGAGAAATCTTGTGCCGGCCAGCCAGCGACGCCGACATCATGGCCGGTTGCCGTCGTCTGAAGGCCAAGGGCATTCGCATCATGTCCTTCAGCATGCTCGGGATCCCCGGCGCAACGCTGGAAGACGAGTTGCGAACCGTGGCCCTCAACGTCGCCTGCGGAATCGACCTGGCAGCGGCAACCATCTTGCAGCCCTACCCCGGCACGGCCATCGCCGAATGGGCCGAGTCCATGGGCCTCTTCGATGGCAACTACGATCGCCTGGGGTACTCGTATTTCGATGAATCGCCGTTTCGCTATCCCAGCAAGCACGACCGCGACCGGGTCACCAACCTGCAACGCCTGTTCAGCTACGCGGTGGAATTCCCGGAGGTGCGCAAGCACATCCGCTGGCTCATCGACCGCGAGCCCAACCGTCTCTACACCTATCTCTTCAAGCAACGGCAAACGCGCGGCATTCGCGGTGGTTTCTACCGCGCGTTTCGCCGAGACGACCCGGCCCATGCCGGCACGGCGGAGTATCTTCTGCGTGCCTGTAGGGATTTAGAGATTCCTGAGACGCCTGCGGCGATAGCCGAGACGTTCCATGGTCCGCGCAAAAACAGCCGTGAGGCGGCGAGCACAGCCGACGTTTGACCGATATCGCGCCTGGCGCCCCTCCTGACGGTTCGCGGCCGGTTGACTTCTCGTCGCCGATAGGGAAGATTCTGCCCCTCGCGCAGTTGGAAGAGGGGCCTCTTGACTACGCTGTGACTAGGCTGCCCCTGGAACAACGCACAACAAACTCATAACTTAGCGAAATCATACGTAAGCCGGAGTGGCGGAATGGCAAACGCAGCGGATTCAAAATCCGCCGTCCTTACGGTCTTGAGGGTTCGAGTCCCTCCTCCGGTACAGAGCGGGAATTATTCGCAAAAGTGACCGCCAATGCGGCGCGAACGATCGCGGTGGAACGATCGCGCTGGCTGGGTAGTCAGCCACCTACCTTTCTGGCCAACATCATCGAGGCAGGAGGCAGTGGTGTCGCAAGATCGGCCGTGTCCTAATCGGGTCCTCGCGGGGATACCGATACTCCTGGACATGCCGATGAAGGGGATAGCGACTCCCAAAGGAACAACCTGGCTCGGCGTTGCATTGCTTGTCGTGAGCCGTCGGGGGCAACACTGCCGAGTACCCTGCCCGCTCAGGCCTACCCTTCCATGCTCCAAATCTTCTCGAATTCATCCGAGAATCGCCACGATCATTTTCCGGACACCACGGGGCCGCTGGACCGGGCCTTGAAGAGATTCAGGAGCTGCTCGCGGCGCGCTCGATCGGGGAACATCCGTTGGCAATGGTCCAGGGTCGCTTTCGCCTCGGCGAGGTGGCCCAGTTGTGCCCGCGCGTTGGCGAGCCACTCGCATGCCGGGCGCAGGCTTGGCATCCGGCTCAAGGCCCGCTGGAAATGGCCTTCGGCCGCGGCGTATTCGTGGGCATGGGAGGCCGACCAACCGAGCGTCAGATCTCGCCACGGCGAATCGGGCGTGGGCAGAAGAGGTCTGGGTTCGGGAAGATCCTCGCGAATGAGCAAGGTTGCCACGTGGTCGGAGTACAGCGGCAGCCAGCCTCCGGATTTGCGAAGCCGCTCGATCTGCTTCGGGTCGCGGCGGGGCCAGAGGACGTATTCAGTGCCGGATTCCGCGATCACATCCTCCCATCCCTCGTGGAGGCTGGCGACCCGTTGGTACTGCCGATAGGTCTTCACGTCAAACACCGTACCGGCCCGGCCGTCAATGAAGACCTGCAAGCGGCCTGCCGTTCGCAGGTCGATGTAGCCGCCCCAGTTGTACAAGCTGAAGACCTTGCCTGCCAGGTGGTTCACCTCGACGAAATTCATGGCTTCGACGGGGAAGCTGTCGAGAGAGGTCAGGTAGAGGAAGGCGTTGCCGGAAAGCGGATAGGGCGCAAGCCGCAGGCCACCCCCGACCACGGCCACGAGTGGCAGGGCGAAGAGCCAGACGCGCGGTCGGTCCAGCCAGGCCAGATCGCATGCGATGCGCTTGCGCAGCCAAGAAACGACGACCACCATGGCGGGGACGAGCAGCAGACTCTGCGAAATACCGAAGAGCGGAATGAAGCGGCGGTTCTTCAGCGACATCACCAAAGTGACCAGAGCGATGGCCAGGCTCGACAGTGTCAGGCGCGGCTGCCGCCGGTAGGTGCCCAAACTCAGTACAATCGCTACGGACGCCACGAAGACGGCAATCGATGGAAAGTAGAGGCTGCTCCGGATGCCGCCCGGCTCAAACGGCGGCAACCATTCGGCCACGCGCAGGAAGGGTGAATGTGTGTCCTGGGCAAACCGGATGGGCCACAGGATCGCGTCGGGTCCGTTGGCGTTGAGGAGGCAAGCCAACAGGCACGCCAGGCCGATGGCGACCGCTCGTCGGGGAACCTCACCGTAGAAAAGGGAAATCGCCAATACCATGATGAGGGTGAATAGCCCCAGCAGGAAGCCGCTGTGGAGGTTCGCCCACAGCATGAAGACCAGGGGAAGAACCCACAGCCTGCTCGACAGGGGCAGCGCGAACGAGAGAATCACAACAAAGCCGAGGAAAGTCAGGAGCTGAGGCCGTATGTCGAAGAAGGGCGCCCCGATGGCAATGGCGGCCAGCGTGGCGAGATAGGCGATTCCCGAGCTGCCACACATTTTCCGCAGCAGGCGAAAGAGCAACCCGAACGTGCTGACCAGAACGCCCCATTTCCACCAGACCAGGGAGGCCGTCCCCAAGAGCTGCGTCCAAACGTAGAGCATGACGTCTGCCAGCCACTCGGGATGGAACCAGGGCTGGCCATGGCTGGTGAAGGAGAATGGGTCCTTGAAGTCGAGCGTGCGGGTCTGCGCGATCCAGCGGCCGCCAGCCAGGTGCCACCAGAGGTCCGAGCCCTGCATCGTGGTGAAACCAAAGGACCAGCAGGTCAGGATGACCGCGAGCCACCAGAGGAGGGAAACCGAGCGTGGCTCGGCGACCGCTGGCAAGGTGCCTTCGCTCCTGGGCATCGCCCGACTCGCCGGCCCGGGCTTCTTCTTGGCGCTCACGTTCCCCATCCCCGTCCACCTTTTACTCCGATCGTCTCACATCCGAAAGGCCTGCCGCGCGCCCCGGGGCTTCGCTATCCGGTCATCCGCAGGTCGTCGCGCGGCCGGTCGCGTGGCGTCCGAGGAGTCACCGCGATGAACACTATTCCAGACGAAAGAGCCGAGACCTCCCGAACTGCACGATGAAGTGCATGTTCTGCGCCGAGCTACCAGAGGTGTAGATTCGATAGAGGAAGGGCGCGGCCCGCTTGCAGTGGGGAGTGAGGTGAACGATTCGGATGCCGCGACGCCTGCAGTCTTCAAAGAACGCCCGCTCGGACGCGAGGGAAATCCCATGCGCGTCGTCCTTCGCGTGGTAGATGGGGAGATCGAGCCAGCCGCCGCTGTAGGATGGCCGATACGGCGGAATGCCACGAAAGTAGAGGTAGAGGTCGGTCGAATAGACCTGATGGGCATCGGTGACTCCCTCGCCAACCAGAACCCGTTCGAGGGCACGATAGTCCTGGCAGGTGGTCCACCACGCAACGACGGTCGTGGCGTCCTTCGTCCCACAGGCGCCAAGCAGGAGCGCCAGTAGAACGTACCCGAGAGGACGCGGCCACGATGCGGAAGTCGCGCCCCCACACAAGCGGTTGGCCCACAGCGCGTGGCCCGAAACCGCAAGAAAGGACAGAGACACGGGTAGACCGAGAAGCACCGCTCGGCCGCTATCGGCCGCGGCCATGACACCACTGTAGAGGAGACAGAAACCGAGCCAAAGCGCTGCTGGTCGCCGCAACGAATGGTCCTTGGAAAGGAAGCAGAGCATGAGCGGCGCGGACAGGGTCGGAAGGATCCGGACAAGACTGCCGAAGTAGGACGACAGAAAGGCCGATGGGTGGGCGAGGACGATCGACAGTGACCCGCCCAGCCGAGGTATCTCAGCGGTACGATACCAGTTCACTGGGTGCATGTGCTGGTAGACGTTGAATACCTGATAGGTCTGGAAGGGCGAATGCCCGGACAGGACATTCACGGCTATTTGGCAACCGTAGACCAGTGTGCACGCTGCTGCTGCGAGCAGGACCCCAGCGAACCGTTTCCGGTAGACAAGTGAGGCCGCGACCAGAAGGAATACGCCCGCCAGGAGAGCGTGGTACCGCCAGAGGGCTGCCATGCCCAGGAGTCCACCCGCAAGGGCATACCACCAGGTCCGTGGCGTCGGAGCGAGCAGTGCCAGCAAAAGCGAGTACGCGCCCACTGTAAAGAACACCATGGCGCCCGCATCGGCGCCCGGTGTGTACAGGTACTCGAAGACCTGTGGAAAGAGGAACACGAACGTGGCGCCAATGAGGGAGGGCAAAATTCCGAGCCCGCGGAGCCGGAAGACTCCAAGCATCGAGAAGACCAGAAACCAGGTCAGTACCCCATTGATGACCACGGCCGACAGCGGCGGATATCCGAAGCGCAGCAGCAGCCGCAGGAGCACCGTGTAGCCTACGGGATAGAAGCCGTCGTAGAAGGTGCTCAGGTGACGGAGATCGAGTCTCTGCGAGAGGTAATGGTCTCCCCAGAAGTCGTTCAACGGCGTGTGAAAGTCCGTGAGAATGCCGACCAGCGCAATGACGACCGCAAATGGAAGCGCAGCGCCGGCATACCACGCCGCCGCTCTTGACCGAGAAGTATCCATGCCCTGGCTCGCCATCGCCGGACAGAATACGCCACTTCGCGTGTGTCTTGCCCATACCCGAGGGCACCTCGCGATCATCCAGGGAGCCCGGGGCCGCAGGCCCCGAGGCTACCCCAGCACGGGGTCTCTGGAAGGTCTGCTTGCGCCGCTCCGTCGGCACGCCGGGCCCGGCCGGAGGCCCGCATCCCTTGCGATGGCCTTCCGGCTGGATGGGCTCGCGTCCGGCGTGGGGACCCGGCCGCTAGCACAACCTGTCATGTGGGCGATGGCGGTTTGTCGCCGTCAGCCGCCTCGGCGCCGGTCTCGGCAATCGCGTAACACCGTGGTCGAGGCCGCCGCTGCCCGGGGCAGGACAAGCGCTTCCCGCCTGCCGTGCCCGCGGGGCCGCATCCTGCTCGACCTCGTGGGAGGGGCCGGTGTAGAGTCGCCCTCCGTGGAAAACTCGGCGACGACTGAAACCGGGGTGTCGGTCGTGATTCCCGTGTACAATAGTGAGCAAATCCTGCCCACCCTGCTCGAGCGTCTGTCCGCCGTCTTGCCCAAGCTGGCGGCCTCCTACGAAGTCATCCTGGTCAACGACGGCAGCCGCGACCAGAGCTGGACGCGCATCCAGGAACTGGCCGCACGCTACGCGTTCGTACGAGGGTTCGAGCTGATGCGCAACTTCGGCCAGCACAATGCGCTTTTGGCCGGCATTCGTGCCGCGCGCTTCGATGTGGTGGTCACCATGGACGACGACCTTCAACATCCCCCGGAGGAAATCGGCAAGCTGCTGACGGCGCTGACCGCGGACCAGGACGTGGTTTATGGCGTCCCGGAGGTGCTGCCCCACTCCCGCGGGCGCAACCTTGCTTCCCGCTTGACCAAGCTGGTCCTCCAGAAAGCGATGGGCGCGGAAATTGCCGGTCGCGTGGATGCGTTCCGCGCCTTTCGCACCCAGGTGCGCGAGGCGTTTGCCAATTTCATGGGTGTGTACATCTCACTGGATGTGCTTCTGACCTGGGGAACCAGTCGATTCGGCATCGTTACCGTCGACCATCACCCACGTCGCGTGGGACAATCGAACTACAATTTTCGCAAGTTGATGACCCACGCCCTCAACATGATGACCGGGTTCTCGACCCTACCCTTGCAACTCGCCAGCCTCCTCGGCTTTGGCACGACCGCGTTCGGCGTGCTTGTCCTGGCCTACGTGCTCATTCGGGCGTTCGTCCAAAAAGGCGCCCCACCCGGATTTCCGCTACTGGTTTCCATCATTTCGATATTCTCCGGTGCCCAGCTGGTGGCGCTCGGGATTATCGGCGAGTACCTGGCCCGGGTCCACACACGCTCACTGGATCGGCCGCCCTATGTCGTGCGAGGCCGGACGTCATGAGGGAGCCATTGGCAACCGTCCTGACTTCTCGAGGCGCGCCACACAAGACGCGCGCCCTCCGATCTGCGATTGGGTTGCCAGACCATGCGTGACGAAAAGTTCACCCTCGAACAGATCCGCGAATATTGGGTACAACAGGCGGTGGCGCACGGCCAATCGCCCGCGGTTTCCTGGTCTGACGTCAACGTCATTGAGATGGAAATTCGCGAGATCTTGAGATACCTCGCTGAAGGCGAACGGGTCCTGGATATTGGATGTGCCAATGGATACTCTACCGTTCAGTTTGCAGCGCGGAGGAAGGTCACAATCCGTGGCCTGGATTTCATTCCGGAGATGATCGCGGAGGCGCGCGCGCGACTCGCGAAGGCCCCTTGCGAGCTGCACGGCGCCGTGGAATTCGACGTCGGCGATGTTACCGAATTGAACGAGCCTGACAACGCCTACGACAAGGTGGTCGCGATCCGGGTGATCATTGGTCTAGGGGATTGGACTCGGCAGGTACAGGGCTTGGGGGAATGTGTCCGCGTCTTGAAGCCCGGAGGGTTGTTGTTGCTCTCTGAAGCTACTCTCCAGGGATGGCGACAGCTGAACGCCCTGCGACGCGAATGGGGACTGCCAGAAATCCCAATGCCTCCATTTAACCGATATCTGGACCAGGATGACGTCTGCAACGTACTGGCTCCCAGGCTTGAACTGGTCAAGCTCGTAGACTTCGCAAGCACCTATTATGTCGGCACACGGGTCCTGAAACCCTTGCTTGCCCAGGCCAGCGGAGCCACGGTGGATGTCGCCAATCCCAACATGGAATGGAATCGCTGGTTTGCGCAATTGCCCGCCGCGGGGGATTACGGAACCCAGAAGCTGTTTGTCTTCAGGAAGAGATGAGGAAGCACTGACCCCGCTGTGGTCGTGTTCACCCACCAAAGGCGCAGAAATCAGGCGCCCTCCGACAGGCCGGATGTAGCTTCCCGAAAATGGATTTCGTCACGATGGCGCCCTGTTCCACTTCTCCGTCTGCGGCTACTCATGCGAACCGAGCGCCAGGAATGTGCAGCATTGTCAGGGATCCGCGGGACGGGCGTACAGACTGATGACATGCGCGCCGTGTCCAACCAGAGCCACGCGCCGGAAGGGCGTGTCAGGACCCAGGCTTGCCGTCGGCTGCGGCCCGGCGTCGCCTGGCAACATCAGATGGGTAATGTGGAAGCGGTCCAGGAGGGCTGATCGTTCGGGCGGGTCGAGCCGCTGGTAGAAGGCCTCCACCAACTTCTTCTTCGCTGGGTAGTCCGACATCGAGAAGTGCGAGATGACGGGAGAGCAACCGGTGAGCGCTCCGGCAAGCTGGCCAATATCCGAGGGTGCCCACAGACGTCCTCCCGAGCGACAGGAGTCACGGAGCGCGAGAGCTGCCTCCCACCGTTCTTGCGCCACGAACCACGGCGCCGGCCGTTTGAGCATGAAGTTCACACACGCAAGTGCGGTCGTGGACATGAGTGCAGCGATGGCCCATGTCACCACCGGCTTCCAGCGCTGCAACCCCAGCGCGGCCAGCGCGAGGCAAGCCAGGCCCATGCCGGCCAAAAACTGTATTGAGTAGTTGGCCGGCGGAGCGGCGATCACCATGGCGCCAACTGCGATCCAGGCGACCAGGTTGGACCACACCTCGGTCGCGGGCCTAGCGCGGCCCCGCAGCCAGAAGGCCGAAGCGGCAAGCCAGAGGGCCGGGGCAAAGGCCCACACCAAGGGCTCGGGCGCCGGTGGTCGGAAGACGGCACTCGAAAAACAGGAGAAGGCGGGATTGAGGAGCAGGACGATGACATTGTAGAGAAAGACCGGCACCAAGCCGAGCAAGGGTGCTAGGCGCCGCAGCCAATCGCGCGGAGGGGACGTCGCCAGTACGGACACGACGCGGATCCCGGCGACGACGGCCAGATCGTAGGGACGAACGAGTCCGAGCAGGGTCACGACCAGACCGGCACGCAAGGCGCCCCTGCGGTCGCGGGCGTCCGTAAACGCCTCCAGGCTCCACAGGAGCAGGGTGGTGCCCGTGACCAAGAGGGGGTCGTAGAGGAGCTCCCAGATGGGAAAGAGACCCGCGATGAAATCAAGGCAGGCGGCACGCGGTGCGTGTAACAGGGAGAAGCGCACGCCGCCGATCCCTGCTGCCGTCATGATCAGGACGAGAGCTGGGAGGCGATGCGAATCAGGCAAGGCTGCCCGCCGCAGCCAGCGATCCACGGCCGCCAAGAAGAGGAAGGAGATGACCAAGCCGAACAGGCGATAGGCGAGAGCGGGATTTCTTCCCACCAGGCGCGAGATAGTCCCCACCGACCACCACGCCAAGTTCACGTAGCTGGCCCGCTGCTCGCCCAAGTAGAGCTTGTTCTTGAAAAGGAACGCGCCATCCTCCGCCTGTTTCACGTAGGAGGCGGTGAGCAGCATGTCCCCGGGGTAGAAGAAGAACCCCACGAAGGTACGTCCCGGCGGGGGATCGAGTGCTGCGGCCAGGTACGGCGCAGAGGTCAGCACGGAAAGCAAAGCCCAGGCGAGAATCACGGGACGCAGGCGTTGCCATCGCGAGAGGACAACAGGGACCGGCGCTTTCTGGCTCGCCTCCGGGGTGCCCACGGCTCCCTGGGGTTTGTGCCCCTTGCCCCGCCGAGACCGGGCCGCAGGCGCCGATTTGCCGGCCCCGGCGCCGTGCTGACGAAGGTGCGCGACAATCTGCTCTGCCAAGTCCGCGTTCGTCTCGGAGACGCGATCGGAGGTCAGCCCGACCAGGGGCACGTTCACCTCTGCCGGGCCCGGGACATGGTTTCCACTGCGCGCCTCGGTTCGCAGGCGAAGTACGGTCTCGTCTTGTTCGACCTCGAACGAAACCAAGTCCTCCCACATCGCGATAGGGCGCGCCGTCGCCGACCGATTTCCCAGATTCCCGAGAACGGCTGCGGTCGCGCGAAAGAGTCCCTTGTCCGTCAGCCAGTAGCGGCGCGGGCGGAGATGCGAGGCCAGGATGCACGCCGCTGCCAGGGCGATCCCCGCGATGTACTTCAGGCCCACGCCGATCCTTGGCGAAGCAAGCCAGTCTTGGGTGGTGGCGACGGCCAGGGCAGTGAGCGGTAACAAAACGCTCAGGGCGAACACGCGCCGCTGAACCTGCGACGGCACAACCTGCCACGAAAGCTGCGTTGTCCCCATTACGCCACCGCCGCGGCCGCCCAGTGCCGGCAAGACAAGCACAGTCGTCGTGGCAAGGGCGAAGAAGCCCAACAGCATCCCGGCCGGCAACCACGCTGAGACAATGACCGCGGAAGTTATGAGAAGGAAGAGCATGTGCGATACCTGCCTGCTTTCGTTTTCCGACATTGCCATGGGGCTCGTAAGCAGGAAAGCCACCTTCGGGAGTTGTTCGCCCTCCGTACAGAATCGTCTATCGAGCCCTCGAAGATGATCTTCGATCCAGGTCGACGATGCGAAACTGTTTGCTACTGGCGTTTCGGCTTGCGACGCGCCATCGACCTGCAAGACTTGGGTCAGTTATAGGAGGGGCCATCTCCAGGCGGCACGTTGCACGCCAGCGGTCAGAGGTTGGATCCTTCCTGCCACATCTCGCCCAAGCCACAAAAGCCTCTGTTCCACCTGGCTGGTGGATTCCTCCTGGTCGGCGCATCTATCAGCGTCTTGGGGATCGGCAGCACCTTACTGGGATCTTTCGGCGATGGAGGTGCCGGAGCGCCATCGAAGCAGCCGTTCGACGGACTAGAGGCCGCGCCCACCAGGCTCGCTGTGACCTGGCTCGTCTGGCTGTCCCCCACGCGATCGAAAAGCGGGCTTCGTGGCCGGTCGAGCTTGGGGGGTCCTGTTCTCCCGACTTGCGCCCCTTCCCCGCTCGGGGTAATGGTTGGCTCATGATGAAGCTCGTCGTGTCCCTTCCCCTGGCGCTCGGCCTGTGTCTCATGTCGTTGCCCTCCTCGGTGCACGCGCTCGACCTCGGAGGGCTGGCCAAGAAGGCGACCGGTGGCGCGGCCACGGGGGCGCGCGACAAGGTGGTCAAGGAGGTGAACGCCAAGCTCCTGGCCGAGGGGCGCAAGAACCAGTGCAGCTTCAAGACCGACAGCGACGAGCTCGTGCCAGGCTGCGACAAGAAGCTCAAGAACCTGGCCAACTCGCTGGTTGAGGCCAAGAAGCGATTGCGCGTGGCGGGCGTGACCAGTTTCAAGTTCGAGGTTTCCGGACACACCGATTCGAGCGGCAAGCCGGAGCACAACAAGGAGCTGTCGCGCAGGCGCGCCGCGGTCATCGAACGCGAGCTGATCGCACGCGGGATTGGCAAGAACGAAATCGTAGCGGTGGGCATGGGCTCGGATCGCCCGCTGGTCAAGCCCGACAACACGCCGGCCAAGAAGGCCAAGAACCGTCGCTACGAGATTCAGCTACGTTTCTAGCCCGGGCCGCGCTGGATCGGCGGGGAACCCTCCCCATCCCGCCCGACAACCTCCCGCGAGTGGAAGTTGCGCAAAGGTGAAGGCTGCGGTTCAATCGCAGGATGAGAGTGTGGGCCGGCGTCCTCCTATGCATCGCGTTCGTGATGTGGAACGCGGCGGTTCGCGCGGATACCTTCTACAAGTACCGCGACAAGCGCACCGGACGGGACGTGTACGTCAACCGGTTCGATCAGATCCCGCGCAGGTATCGCTCACAGGCCAAGGTCGCGATGGATACCTCCAACCGAGCCGACGACAGTTCCGAGGCGCCGCCCGCCGGGGAGGAAGAAGCCGCCACGCCTGTGCCAGGCGCGACACCTCCGGCTACCGAGCACCTGCGCACGTCCGCCATGGACCTGCGCAAGGCCATCCTGGGGAGGAACCCGTGGAAAGTTGCTCCCGTCATCATCGGCGCGATGGTGGATGCGAAACTCGTCAAGGCGGGCACGACCCCTCTCGGCGAATCCGAGCGCGCCCAACTCGGCCACATGGTAGGGACCATCCTCGTGTTCTCCTTGCTGGCCGGCCTCTTCGCGATCGTCGTCTGGGTCGTGATGATCGTCAGCGCCGTCCGCCAGCAGCACCCTTGGTGGGCCGTGCTCATCTTCCTGCTTTCGCCCCTCGCCTACGTCTACCTATTCGTCCATGCGGAAAAGTGGCGCTGGCCCTACAAGCTTTCTTGCACGCTCGGGATGCTTTCGCCCGCGCTGGTCGCCCTCGTCGGAGTCTGGCGTTTTCAGGCGTGGCTTCATGCGGTCATCCAGGCCCGGGGCGGACACGTCTGAGCTTCATTCGCGCCCGCATTTCCTCTAGAGTCGCGGCCGCGCGTGTCCAAACATCGCGGTCGCAAGGGCCGCTGCCACGTTCGCCGCTGGCCTTCACCGCAAGCACCCGCGCGTGACCTTCACCAGTCCGGCGCTCGGCCTGCTCACCCTAGCCATGTCCTCGGCATGGCGCCGGGCTGGGAGGAGATCGTGGATGACTGCGGCGCGGACTTCTTCCTCTGGCCCCAGCGCCACCATAAGCAGATCGAGGTCCTGCGCGATTCCGGCCAGTGGCGCACGCTCTATTCCGACCATGTCGCGGCTCTGCTGGAACGCACCGACCACCCCCGGCCCGAGCACTTGCAGCCGTCTCCCGAATCGGCCTGGCGCGAGCTGGCGCTCGGCTGGCGTGCTTCGGCCGAGAAGCACTTGCCCGAGGCCGAGCAGCACTTTCGGCGTGCGCTCGACCTCAAGCCCAACCTACGCATGGCATGCGAATGGCTGGCCAACACACAGTCGAGGAGCCATCGCCTGGCCGATGCCGAGGCGACCTTGGACCGCTGTCAAAGGCTCTTTCCCGATCCGGCGCGGCGCAAGGAACTGCTCGCCATCTTTCGCAATCGCGCGCAACAGTCGCTTTGAGACGCACGGAGGTGGGATGATCGAAGGCACATAGGGTTTCGCGAGAAAGTGAATCGCGCCAGGCAACTATTGCGCGCGGGATCCGAGAATCCTTGGCATGGACCACGCGAAATCCTCACTTAGCCGATCATTCCCCCCGGCCTTGCAGGCCATCGTTGGCGAGGACCCTGCGCTTCGCCGCGTTCTGGCCCAAACGGTCCGCGTCGCGCGAACTCGACTCCCGGTCTTGGTCACGGGCGAGAGCGGTACGGGCAAGGAGCTGCTTGCACGGGCAGTGCACGACCTCGGTCCAGTGGCCGGTGGGCCTTTCGTGGCCGTGAACTGTGGCGCGCTTTCGCGCGAGCTGGCCGAGAGCGAACTGTTCGGACACGAGCGCGGCGCCTTCACCGGCGCCGGCGCGCGCAAGATCGGCTGGTTCGAGGAGGCCTCGGGCGGCACCCTGGCACTCGACGAGATCGGCGAATTGCCGCTCGATTTGCAACCCAAGCTTCTACGCGTGCTCGAGACCGGTCGGTTGCGCCGGGTGGGCGGCCAGGGCGAGATCGCCGTCAACGTGAGAGTCGTGGCGCTCACCCTGCGCGACCTGCGGCGGGACGTCGGCCGCGGTCTGTTTCGCCTTGACCTCTACCATCGCCTGGCCGGGTGCGAGCTGCACATGCCCGCCTTGCGCGAGCGTCCGGGAGACATCGCGCTTCTGGTCGAGCATTTTCTCGCCGAACTGGCGCCCGAGTATGGAACGCGCGTCATCGAAGCGGGGGCTATGGCGCGCCTGCTCGCGCATGACTGGCCCGGAAACGTGCGCGAGCTTCGCAACACGCTCAGACGCGCGGCCGCGCTTAGCGACAGCACGATCGACGGCTCCCTGCTCGGCATCGAATCGTCCGTAGCCTTCGCGCCACCGTGCGAAGCGCGACTCGCCTCGCGCGCAGCCGACGCTCCGCAAAGCGGCCCGCGCCTCGATGTACATCCCATTCCACCCGTGAGGCGGGTGGAAAGCGACGCGCTGACCCTCACCGATATGACATTCGAGGAGATGCAGGCCGCGATTTTCCGCTGGGCGCTGCTCCGGCACCGTGGCAGCCGTCGCCGGGCTGCCATGGCCCTCGGCATCTCGCGCTCGACCTTCTGCGACCGAGTGCGCAGGCTTGGCCTTGCCGACGTCAGCGCCTACGCGCGGTAGCGCCGACCGCCCGCCTGGCGAGCGCCAGCTCAGCGGGCTTCCATTTCGCTTGCCGCGAGCATGATCGCACAGAGGCCGTGCGGCGAGTTTGACAGGGTGGATTGGTTGATGTACCCGGCGTAGGTGGTCTGCACGCCCATGCCCTGCACGGCGCCGTTGATGGTGGGCAGGCCGCTGCTATCGGTGGTGACCTTCGCCTGCAGCCCTTGCCACCCACGGCTGGCCACGGCGAGGTAGCTGCTGTCGATGTAGCCGCGATCCACCGCGACCTTGAGCGCGTAGACGAACATCCCGCTGGCAGAGGTTTCGAGCCAGTTGTCGCTCTTGCTGCCTTGATCGACGACCTGGTACCACAGGCCGGTCGATTTATCCTGGGTGCTCTCTAGGCCAGTCGCCAGCGAACCGAGAATGGTCAGCATGTCAGCCCTCCCCGATTGCGTTGCCGGCAAGTCCCCGAGCGTGTCGACCAGTGCCATCGCGTACCAGCCCATGGCGCGTCCCCAAATCACCGGCGAACGCCCCGTGGTCGGGTCGGCCCATGAGGCCTTCTGGCCGGCCGCACTGTCGTCCCAGGCGTGATAGAGGAGACCAGTCGTTGCATCGCGTACGTGCTGGGCGATGAGCAGCACCTGCTCGACGACTGTATCCCCGCAGAAGTTTCCGCAGGTGCCGAACACAGCACCGTAGCGGGCCAGGAAGGGCTCGCCCATGTAGATGCTGTCCAGCCACATCTGGTTGGGATACGTCTGTTTGTGCCAGAAGCCGTTATCGGCATTGCGCGGGATGCTGTTGTAGCGGGCGCGGATGTTGTCGGCCGCGGTCTGGTATTTCGCGGTTTTGGTCTGCTGGAACAAGAAGGGCAGCAGCACCGAGGGCTGAATGTTGTCGAAGCTGTGTTCGGCCGGCATGTTGACGACGCCGCTGGCGTTCACGTAGGTGTCGACGTACTTCTTGATGTAGGCCAGGTAGCGCGCATCCGAGGTCCGCCGGTAGACCTGTTCGATGCCGCGCAAGACGATGCCATGGTTGTATTCCCAGGCCGAGGGACTGGTGATGCTCGACGGGTCGGGCCAGCGGGTCATCACGGCATTCGCGAAGCGCACGGCGAGAGAGTCCGCCGCTAGACTGGGGCCCGTGTCGATGCCGGCGTCGGCCACGCCGGCATCGCCGACCGAGCCACCGCTCCCGCCGAAAGAGCCGCCAGTCCCGCCCGTGAAACCACCGCTCCCGCCGACCGGGCCGCTGCTCCCTCCGGCGGAGCCTCCACTTCCGACCAACGAATCCCCCGGTCGCGCCTGCGGAACCCCCGGTTCCATTGCCACCACCCGAACCGGTCACTCCCCCTTTGGCCCCGCTCCCGCCGGATCCCACGGCGCCTCCCGTACCGATTGCCCCTCCCCAACCACCAGAGCCGCCAACCGTGCCGATGTCGGCGTCGGCATCCGGAACCGTCGCTCCGCCCGTGCCGCTATCTCCGCCCGACCCGGACACGCCCGTTTGCCCGTCCACCCCACTCGGTCCGGTGGCTCCGCCGTCTCCGCCCCCACCGGTACCACCGCTCCCGGCCTCGATTACGCCACCCACGGCCGAATCCCGGCCAGTTTCGCCGCCTTTCGCGCAAGACCCGGCAACGGCCCCGAAAGCAAACACCAGCGCCAGTCGGACCAGGCGTGAGGACATTGGACCCATGGAATCTCCAACAAGCATAGTGGCCCTTGGGGCGAAAAGGGGCCCATAAATCGCGCCCCCTTGCTCGCCCCATGGACGCGCAACCTGGATCCGCAGTCGAGTTGCCTATGGGATAGACGCCACAGGTGTGCGGATCGTCGTATCCTGCTCTAGTGCGTAGCCGACGACGTTTAGCTCGTGGTCGTGGACATACTTGGAATCCAAATTCGGGTGACACTGGCGGCATCCTGGGTAACGACTGGCTGACCCCCGTCCAATCGAAAATGGACGCGCTCGAGCCCTATCTGGCGCCGATGCTCGACAAGTAGCGGAATGCCGATCGCGGGTCTTTGGCAGTCCAAAGTGACCCACATGCAGCCGCACATAACCCGATGTGGGATTGTCTCCCACCAAAGACCTAGTCGGCCTCTTCACTCTAAATCGCAAGCAGCGCACCAACGCGAATGAAGATTGCTATACTTTCTCGAGGAACTATCCGCTTGACCGAGGCCGAAACCTTCCCTTCGCCGTGAGGCACGCGTCAATGAAAATAGATCGTCATGCACCATCGCCGTCTGGCACACAGGTTTCGGGCATTCTCCCGAGAGTCGGCTTCGTGGCAGTCTTCCTATTCGCGGGAGTTGCCTGCACCAATGGCACGATCGAAAACGCAGGCGGTGGCCAAGGCGGCACGAGCCCCGGGAGCGCGGGAAAGGGTGGAGGCGGCCAGGGCGGCGGCGGCGGCGTGACCTTCGATCTCACGGCTAACCTTCCCTCGACTGGCGGCACAGGCGGGGACACAAGCCCCTGCAACAGCACCAGCACGGCTGGCTGCAAGGCCCAGGCGCCCGAGGGCTGCGGCGATGGCATCAACAACCAGGGCGGTATCGAGCGGTGCGACGATGGCAACGTGTTGCCGGGCGATGGCTGCAACGGCAACTGTCAGGTCGAGCCCAATTGGACCTGTCCCCCGGCGGGACACTGCACGCGCAATATCATCTGCGGCGATGGCGAGGTCGGTCCGGGCGAGGTTTGCGACGACGGCAATACCCTGGACAACGATGGCTGCAACTCCGACTGCACGGTGCAGGACGCCGCCTATAAATGCACGCCAGGACAGCCCTGCGTTCGATCTTCACAGTGCGGCAACAAGCGTATCGAATCCGGTGAGAATTGTGACGATGGCAACACCGACAGCGGCGATGGTTGCAGCAGCAGTTGCCAGATCGAGGGTGGCTTCGTGTGTCCCATACCCGGCACGGCGTGCAAGCCGGCCCCGCGATGCGGTGACGGCGTCGTCCAGACCACACTCAGCGAGGTGTGCGACGACGGCAACCAGAAGGACGGCGACGGATGCTCGTCCGACTGCAAGACCAAGGGCACGGGCTGCGTTTGCACCCCAGGCTCGCTTTGTAAATGCCCAACCCTCAAGTGCGGCAACGGCACCCTCGAAGGCGCCGAGAACTGCGACGACGGTAACACGAAAGCGGGTGACGGCTGCTCGGGAACCTGCACCATCGAGACCGGCTATGCCTGTCCCTTCACCAACGCCCCGTGCGTTCCTGATTGCGGCGATGGCATCGTGCTCAGCCCGATGGAGCAATGCGACCCCGCGGCCCCAGGCACCAACATGGACCAAGCGTGCTCCAGTACCTGCAAGTTCAAGGATGGCTGGGCCTGCACGGGCAATCCTCCAAGTTGCCACCAGACGAAGTGCGGCGATGGAAAAGTCGAGGGCTCCGAGGGTTGCGACGATGGGAATACCCTTCCCAACGACGGTTGCTCGCCCACCTGCCACTTCGAGCCCAATTGCAGCGCCAGCACGGGCCTTTGCACCTCGAAGTGCGGGGATGGGCTCGTCGTCAACGAGCAGTGCGACGACGGCAACACCAATGACGGCGATGGCTGCTCGTCGACATGCAAGGTCGAGTCGGGCTTCGAGTGTGGTCAGCCGGCTTCCGACGCCGCCACGATGACCGTGCCCGTCACCTACCGCGATTTCCTCCTGGGCGGGGATTTTCACAAGGACGACATCACAGGCAGCAACAACGCCACGACTGGCCTCGTCAAGGGCACGCTGGATAGCGCCGGCAAACCGGAGTTCGCCGGCGCGCCCGGCGACGGTCACATCGCAAGCGCCGACAGCTTCAAGCAGTGGTACCGGGATGTTTCGGGGACCAACACCACCTACGTGTCGACCATCCTCTTGCACAACAACGGTCAAGGCGGCTTCGTGAACTGGTGGAAAGACAACCAGCAGTGGTCTGCCTATTCCAATGTCCGCTGGTGTTCGGACGGAACATGCAGCAATTGCAACGATCCTCCTTACGTGGATGACGGCACGATGAAGTGCTTCGCCCAGTGCGCGCCTTGGGGCACCGGCAACACGAACCCCTGCGTAGCCAATGTCGCGCTGGTCGACGGGAACCCACTTTTCTTCCCGGTCGACAACATCCCGGGCATGATCACCCCGACCTCCGATTACGTGGCCGCCAAGACTCCGCCCATGTACAGCACCAACTGGACGGACGAACCGGGGACTCCCAAGCACAACTTCAGCTTCACCAGCGAGGTCCGCTATTGGTTCAGCTACAGTAGCAGCAACCAGTACACTCTCGATTTCACAGGTGACGACGACGTTTGGGTTTTCGTCAATCACAAATTGGTCGTCGACCTGGGTGGTATCCACACGCCGGTGGAAGGACAGCTTGTGCTCAATGGGACCGGCAACGCCGCCGTGACCGTGACCTCGACCGAAGGCAGTACCTGCACGACCCCGGGTATCATCTCGACCTGCACCCCCGCGAAGAGCACCGTGAACCTCGGCTTGACCAACGGCGGAGTCTACGAGATTGCCGTCTTCCAGGCCGAAAGGGCCTGGTACGGCTCCACCTACAAGCTCACGCTCAGTGGCTTCAACGACAAGGCGAGCACCTGCGGTCCGATTTGCGGCGATGGGGTGGTCGCCCCCGGAGAACAATGCGACAACGGAGACGCCAAGAACCTTGGTGGTTACAATCAATGCACCTCGGAGTGCCGTCTCGGCCCCTACTGCGGAGATGGACAGGTCACCGACGCGGAAGAGTGCGATAACGGTAAGAACGACGATGACTATGGATCCACCTCCGGTTGTGGACCGGACTGTAAGCTGCCAGCTCGTTGCGGAGACAGGATCGTCCAGACCGACTACGACGAGCAATGCGACGATGGAGACCAGAACGTGGACAGCACCGACCCCGCCATGGCCTATGGTGGGTGCACCTCGAACTGCCAGCGCGGAGGCTACTGTGGCGACGGGACGATCAACGGCACCGAGTCTTGCGACGATGGCGCCAACGACGGCACCTACGGTACATGCAATCCTGATTGTACTCCCGCACCCAGCTGCGGCGACGGCGTAGTGCAAGAGGATTACGGCGAGGAGTGCGAACCGACCATGTCGGACGATCCCAACTGCACCAACGCTTGCCGCCTGCCTGGCGGATGCGGCGATGGCAAGATCGAGCCTCCGGAGCAGTGCGACGACGGTTCCCTTTTCAATAATGGCGAATACGGTGGATGCGCGCCGAGCTGCATCTACGCGCCACACTGCGGTGACGGCATCATGAACGGCCCCGAGGAGTGCGATGACGGCATCCTCGACGGCTCCTATGGTGGCTGCACCCCGCAATGCAAGCTGGGCCCTCATTGCGGCGACAGCATCATCAACGGTCCCGAAGAGTGCGACGACGGGGCTGAAAATGGCCTGAACGGCTACTGCACTTCTTCGTGCAAAAGGATCATCTACGTTCCTGGCTAGGACCGCCTGCTTGCTTGCCGGGCGTGATTCGGACCGCCCGATCGTGCTGGTCGATCGTGCGTGCCAATAGGTCGCGAAAGACGCTACAATGGAAGGGTCAACGATGTCCGACCCCGTTGTCTGTCTAGCCTGCGGAGGAACGATCGACCCGCCAGCCGACGCGGGTCCGCGGATGCGCGTCTGCCGCTGTCCCGGGCCCGGCAAGGAGGCGAAGTCGATTCTTTGCCCAGGGTGCGGTGGATCCATCACCGTCGGCTCCCGGGCCTGCCCCTACTGCGGCTCCACGGTGGCCACGTGCCGCTGCGCCGCATGCCTGGCCTGGAACCTGGCCGGGGCCGCGCACTGCCAGGCCTGCGGGCGCTCGCTTGCGTCCTCGTCCGAGCGCTCCGGCGTCGCCGCTCCCTACCGTTGCCCGCGCTGCGGAAGCCAGTTGCATGCACGCGAGTACGGCGACATGAGCGTGGAGGAATGCGACCAGTGCGGTGGCCTGTTCTTGACGCCGAACACGATGGATAAGCTCGTGGCCGCCCGGGACATGCCGACGAGCCTGCGTCTGGTCCTGCCCAAGCGGGAAATGAAGCGCGAGACCAAGGTTCGATACGTCTCGTGCCCGGTGTGCAACAAGTTCATGAACCGAAAGGCATTCGGCCGCATCTCGGGTGTCATCGTCGACGTTTGCAAGAGCCACGGGGTCTGGTTCGATAGTGGCGAGCTTGCAGAAGTCATCCAGTTCGTCGAGCAAGGGGGGTTGGAGCGCGAACGCGAACGCGAGTTGGCAGAGCTGGCCGAGCGCGAGCAACGCCTGCGGTCGGCGGAGAGCATGGCCGATCGGAGGGAGAGCCTTGGATTGAATTTCGTTCAAGCCCGAGTGCAACAGGGACGAATGACCCACGCTTTCAATGCGTCCGAGGTGCTGCACTTCATCGCCGACCTCTGGCATTAGCTTCCAGAGGGAGGGCCGTCCGACCTATTCAGCCGCCGGCATCTACCGCCTGCTGGCAATATCTACCCGATGGAATGCGGCAGCTGCCGCTGATGCACTGGGCACCGGGTTGGCAAATGTCGCTCGCGGTACAGGTGTGTCCGTCCTCGAGCGGGGCAGCGCAGATCCCCTTGGTCGGCATGCCGAAGAGCTGGATGGAGCCGGATACCAGCGTGCAGGCGGCGACGCTTCCGGGAGCGCACAGTGTTGGCGGTACCGAGTCGCCGGGAGCGAGCCCGCAGGGCTCCCCCTTGGACGCCGTTCCGATCTGAACGCTGGTCTGGGGGCTGGTCGCGGTGCTCTTGCCGAGGCAGAGGGTTCCGTCGCCGAGATTGATATAGGCGCCCGGACAGTCCTGGCCCGCACCGACGGTCAAGGCGCAGGTCTTCGCGGTGGTGCAAAACGAACCCGTAAGACAGGGCTGGGTCGCGTCGTCGCACGCGGCCCCCACCGCGGCGGGCCGCGCGCAGATCTTGCCCGAAGAGCACACCAGCCCGGTCTGGCACTCGTCGTTGCTGCCGGATGGGCAGGCCGCGCCGGCCGCGCCTTTGTCCGCGCAAACCCCGCACAAGTTGCCGGCAAGCGAGCAGAATCCACTCGCGCACTGGCTGTTGTCGCCGCAGGTCGTGCCCGCGACCAGGGTACCGTGGAAGACGCAGGCCGGCAGGTTGTTGGCGAACACGGCGTCGCAGGCCGCGCCAGCCAGAGAGGCTTCGCAGGCCAGGATGCTGGCTTCCGTCATTCCACTCCCGAACGAGAGCGACTGTTCGGTGCAAGCCTTGGTCAATCTGTCCGCGCATGTGGCGGCGTCGCCATAAGCTGCCGCGAGCAAAAAGGGTGCGCACTCATCGAGCTTCGCGCACATGGCCGCCGCATGGTCGCACCCGGACGCCACGACCTGAGCGTCCGATCCACCCTTGGTCGGCACACCCACATCGCCGGCGGCGGCATCGCGATCCACCGGGGACCCATCGCCCGGCGCGGCTTCGTTGCCACCCGAACCGCCGCAAGCCGGGACCAGTACTACCGCGACAAGACAAACAATCTTTCTCATGGAACCTCCGCGCCAGCACGCGCACGTCGACGCTGCGATCTATTGTGACACGGCAGGGGTCCAAACCGGAAAGTTCTCAGCCCCGGCGCCAGCGGCGGCTGCCCCCGTCGCCGCCGCGTCTTTGGCCGCCTCGTCCCTGATGGGTTGGCAACGGCGTCGCCACATCGCTGCCAGACACGAATTGGTGGTTGGCGACCACGGATAGGGTCTTGCGCGTGAGCCTTTCGATATCGCGCAGGTAGGTGCGCTCGGCGGCGTCGCAGAAGGAGAGCGCCACCCCGCGTGCGCCGGCGCGAGCCGTGCGCCCGATGCGGTGAACGTAACTCTCGGGCTCGTTGGGCAATTCGAAGTTGATGACGTGGCTGATGCCATCCACATCGATGCCGCGTGCGGCGATGTCGGTGGCGACCAGCACGCGCACCCGGCCATTGCGGAAGGCAGCGAGGGCGTTCTGGCGGGCGTTTTGGCTCTTGTTGCCGTGAATGGCGTCAGCCGACACGCCGGCCGCGTTGAGGTCGCGCGTGACCCGGTTGGCGCCAGCCTTGGTGCGCGTGAAGACGATGGCGCGGGTCAGAGCCGGATCGCGCAGCACCTCGCGCAGCAGGGATCGCTTGTCGGACTGGCGAACGAAGTACACCGATTGCGAAACCGTGTCGACCGTCGTGGCTGCTGGCGCAACGGAGACCTTGGCGGGGTCGCGCAGGATCTGGCCCGCCAGGCTCGCGATGGCGGCAGGCATGGTGGCAGAGAAAAGCAGATTCTGCCGCTGGGCCGGCAGCTTGGCGATGATGCGGCGGATGGGATCGATGAACCCCATGTCGAGCATGCGATCCGCTTCGTCGAGCACCAGGGTCGCAACGTCACCAAGGGGCACGCAACCCTGGCTCATGAGATCGAGCAGGCGGCCCGGCGTGGCCACCAGGACGTCGACTCCGCGGCGCAGGGCCGCGACTTGCGCGCCTTGTGAAACGCCACCAAGGACCACGCCGTAGTCGAGAGGCAGGAACTTGCCGTAGGCGCGGAAGCTGTCCGCGATCTGCACGGCCAACTCGCGCGTCGGCGCCAGCACCAGCACGCGCGGCCCGCGCCGCTTGCTTTGTCCCGGATCCGACATGCGGTGGAGGAGCGGCAGCGCGAAGGCAGCGGTCTTGCCGGTGCCGGTCTGGGCGCAGCCGAGCAAGTCGCGTCCCCGCATGACGTGGGGGATCGCCTGCGTTTGAATGGGCGTGGGCCTGGTGTAGCCCTCGGCCGCTACGGCGCGCAGGACGGGACCACGCAGGCCGAACGTGGCGAACGCGCTCGCCCGAGGCAGGGACGAGCTCGATGCAGGATCGACGTCTGGTGAAACTGGAGCAGAAACCGGGCCTGCCGTGGGGACGGATGCGGTGGCAATCATGAAAGGGGAACCTCTATGCAATTTCCCCCGACCCTAGGTGCGCCCCGCCCGTGAAGGCGGAAGGTCAGGGGTGATGTGAACGGTCCGTGCAAAAAAACCGTTCAGACAGCAAGACCGCCAACCGGTTCCGGCGCGCTTCGCATGGTGCGAAGGCAAGGACGAACCCACTATGACCGCACAAGATGGCTCACGCCAACGAAATCGACCTCGGACACGGAAGGTCGCCACCACGTCCGCCCGTACGCGCAGCGACCGCGCTCGGGCCATGGAGCATCGGGGAGAGGCTTGGCCACAAGCTACTTGTCCGATCGGGGGAAGCGCCCTGGACTTAGCCACGCGCGCAGGCGGTAGCCCAGGATCATGCGGATCATGCGCAACCCTAGCCGGAACGCGACCCACTTGTTGCCGGTGACCGACGAGTGCCCGACGCGCATCGTGTAGTTCACCGGGATTTGGATCATCTTCATCTTCATCAGGATCGACAGCACCATCATCTGCGGGCCGAAGAAGCTGCCGTCGATGGTGAAGTGTGGCTGCATGTCCAGCAAGGCCTCGCGGCGCACGCAGCGCAGAGTACAACCCACATCGGTGAGGGAGGTCGAGTCGAACAAGATCTCCATCAACTTGGCCACCCAATAGTTGCCCCACTTGAGAAACAGCCCCATGTTGGCGCCCCGCCAGATCAACTCCTTGACCGTACGCGTGCCGTACACGACCTCGAAGTCGTCGGAATAGGCCAGCATCTTCACCGTGTCGTGGCCGCGAAAGGTTCCGTCGGGCTCGGCGACCAGGATGAGGTCGCCCTTGGCCTCGCGGAATCCGCGCCTGATGGCCGCGCCGTAGCCTTGCACCGGCTCGCGGATCTCGCGCGCCGACGTCGCCGCGACCTCATCGCTGGTGCCGGGCGCGGCGTTGTTGTTGATGACCAGTATCTCGTCGATGAAGCCGGTCGCGGCGAAATCCTCGATGGACCGCCGGATCGATTCCCGCTCGTTGTAGGTGGGCAGGAGGAGGGAGACGATTTGACCTTTCCAGATGGCCTAAGCCCTTTCTGCCACCGCGTACATCTGCGCGGCCAGCGGCCTTATGGGGGAGCGCAAGTACCAGCGTACCAGAAGCGGAATCTTGGGTAGACGGCTTTTCATCGAGAAAGGCATGAGGCCGGGGACCATGCGGACCACGCGAAATCCACTTCGCGCGAGCAGCGAGGGCAGGTTCCGGTCGTGCAGCGCGGTCTTGTGGGTAGGATCGTCCCAGTAGCGCGCGCGGCAGCGCAGGAAGTTGGGCTGGAGGACGGCGAGCCGCCCACCCGGCCGCAGCACGCGGCGCACGTCGCATACCAGGGCGGCGATTTCCTCGACGGTGAAATGTTCGAGAAAGTTGCTGGCAAAGACCAGATCCACGGCGCCGTCACCGAGGCCAGGCAGACCTCGGCAATCCCCTACCCGCAGATCCACGCCCGGGGCGGCAAAACGGGCCATGTCCGGATTCATGTCGAAAGCGATACGCGTCTCGGCCGGCACGTTGTTGATGAAGTCGCAATAGCCGGCCCCCAGCTCCACAACGACCCGCGCGCCTGGCGCATCCGCGAGGACGTAACGAACGATCTCGCGCCACACCCCCGCGCGGCCCGCCAGCCATGGGTACGCCCCGCGGTAGGGATTCGCGTTCATTTCGGGATCTCCTCCGCGATCCGATTCACCTCGTCGGCCAGGTCCGGAAACGCGGCGGTGTATTGCCCGAGCAAGCCACGCAGGCCGCGGCGGTGCAAGGGATCGCTGCTCGCCTCGCGAAGATAGAGGCGAAAGTAGCTCAAGGATTCGCGACCGAGATCCTCGCGCGGAGGATCCCGCCGTGCCATGTCCAGCAGGACCTGGGCCAGCATCAGGGCGCTCTCCCGGTTGGGCATGATCTGGTAGGCCAATTGGAAGTAGTCGAGACGTCGCTCGAGTGGTCTTCCGGCCAAGGTCGCCGCGTGCCCCAGCACCAGATAGAGGCCGGCTAGACGCGCGCGATCTCGACTGAAATAGCCTGGCGCCGGCCGCCATGGCAGCGCGCGGAAGTAACGAATGCCTCGATCCGCCACCTGGGACAGGCGCTCCAGTGCCTGTTGGCGCTTGAGAGACCCCGGCTCGGCCACGGCGGCATCGACCAGGAGAGTCTTCGCGGACGATTCGAAAGCCAGCATCGACGGTTGCGCAAGCCCCAACTCGTAGCTCCAGAAGGCGTGCGCATCACGGAAGGCCATTTGATGGGTCCGACCGACCACAAGCCCAAACCCGCCCACAATCGCCATCACGAGAAGGAGGAGCGCGGCCAGCCCACGGCCCCACATCCGCCGACTGCGCCAACCGTCGATGGCCAGCGCCGAAAGCAGAGCCACCACACAGAAAGACGAAAGGTAGGCGTAGCGATCCGCGACCCATATCCCGATGTACTCCAGGTTGCAGTACGGCAACATGAAGAGGAAGAAGGCGACCACGAAGAACGAGAGATCCTTCCGATAGCGCAGCGTCGCCCAAAGCACGAGGGCCGACCCGAGCGCCATGGCCACGATACTCGCGATCTCGACGGTGGTGAGCGGGAGTCCGACGTTGGGGCGCAGGTACGAGATGGAATGCCCGGTGGCCCAGCGGATGTGGCCCAGGGTCTGCGCCAGGCTGAGGGGAAACAGCAGGGCGAGGGTCTTCAGATGCTGGAGCGAAAACGGAGACGGACCGCGCCCGCCGATAACCTGGTAGGCGCTGAGCACGCGCTGGTACCACAGAAAGAGCCCTACCGTTACCGCGAGGTGAGGTAGCAGACCCGCGAACTCACGCCAGCGCGAACGGAGATCGAGCCGCGCACTGGGACTGCGCGTACCGTCGAGAAAAGGCGCGAAGATCCGGTGCGCGGCCAGGACAAGGACGAGAACGATGGCGCTGAATTTCGACAGGATGGCCAGCGGGCACAGCAGCAGCACCAAACCGTGCAGCACGCGGCGCCTGCCAGGACGGGCTTCGCGCAGGGCGATCGAATGAACCAACAGGGCCAGCAAGGTGAAGAACGCGCCGAGGACGTCCTTGCGTCCCATGACCCAGCTCACCGGCTCGACGTGGATGGCCAGCCCGGCAAAGAGCGCCGCGGTCAGCCCAGCGAGCCCGAGCGACCGCGTCGCGTGCAGCAGGAAGAGAAACAAGAGCACGACGTCGGCCGCGTTGAGCAGGATGTTGCCCAAGTGGTAGCCGAGCGGGTTGGTGAAGCCATACACGCGGGCGTCGAGCATCCACGACAGGTCGCGCACCAACAGGGGCTCCTCGCGCGGGAAGTAGCCGCTCACGATCTCGCGCGCCGAGGCCGCCAGCGAGGCCTGGTGGTACAGGTTCGGGTGGCCCAGCAGAACCGCGTCTTCGTCGTAGCCGATGAAGCCGAATCCCAGCGACGGTCCGTAGAGGATCAGGCTGCCGCCAAACAGGGAGATGGCAATGGCCACGATGGCGAATCGGCGGGACAAACCGCCGACGAAAAGGGAACTGGAGTGGCGCGGGTCGCTCATCGAGCCGGCGGCGCCGGCCCATGAATCATAGACCGAGTGAGGATCCGGCGAAAGTTGAGGTGCGGCGAGGGCAGTAAGACGTTCCAGCTCGCTACTGGGCGAGCTCGATGGACTTGGAGGTACCGTTGATCTCGAAGGTGAGGTTGTTGATCTTGACCGAGCCGGCCGTGTTGTCGTCGACCTCGGTACCGACTTCAATGCGCGTCAGCCACATGTCCGTGGTGAATCCGTTCTTGTACGTGGAATTGTTCATGATCGAATCGAGCATAGCCTTGATGTCGACCTTCCCCGAGAAGGTGTTCTGGGGGCCATTGTTGAGGTTGAAATTGAAGAAGCGCCAACCACTGGACCAGGTATCACTCTGATGACAGAGCGTGTAGTTGCCGGTGGTCAGGCTCGCGCTCACCTTGCACGGCCAACCGTTCGGCGAGGTCATCCGGTCGCTATTCCAGCCCAAGAACGCGATGATCTCGGCGTAGACGCCCCCGTCGGCGCTCGTGGCGGGGTTGTTCCTGCTGATCCAGAACTCGAAGTTGGTGTCGAAGTAGCTCGCGTTTTGGTACGTGCTTGCGAAGTTCTCGATGTTCACGGTCGCACTGGTGAGGTTCTTGATCTGGATGGGCAGCAACGTCGTTGAAGAACACGCCGGGGAGGTCAAGAGCGAGCTCGTGTTACCGAAGGGAGCAACCCCGAACTCGACCTCCGGGAAGTCCGGATTCTGCTTTCGCGCCGCCGCAGGTGGGGCGGTTGAAGTCATAACCGATGGTCTTGTCGGAATTGACGTACACCTTGTAGCTAGCACCGCCGCAGCCGAGCGCGTCGGCGCCCCATCGGTTGTTGATCAGGCGCATGTCCCCCAGATTCAAGTACTTCTTGGACGTGCTCGTCGAGTCACCGGGCTTCGCCAGGGCCTGCCCCAGGCAGTCCAGCGTGGTGGTCGTGCCGCCCGTGGAGGTTGTGCCGCCCGTGGAGGTCGCACCGCCCGCGGAGGTCGTGCCACCAGCAGAAGTCGTTCCACCCGTGGAGGTCGTACCGCCGGAGGTGGTGGCGCCGCCCGCGGCTTTCGTGCCACCAGAGGAGGTCATGCCGCCAGAGGAGGTCATGCCGCCGGAGGGTGTGGTGCCACCCGTGGCTTTCGTGCCACCCGTGGAGGTGCCTCCCGCGGAGGTCGTGCCACCCGTGGAGGTCGTGCCGCCCGTGGCTTTCGTGCCGCCCGTGGAGGTCATGCCGCCCGCGGAGGACGTACCGCCCGTGGAGGTCGTACCACCCATCCCTGTCCCCCCTTGCGAAGTTCCCTCCGAGTTGGTGACCTTAGGAGCGCAATGAGTGAGCCAGAACAACGTCGCAATGCAGGTGCAAAAGGGGATCACTCTCGATTTGGGCATTGGTACTCCTAGGGGCCGATGGTTGCGTGTCCGAGTTAGAGGGCCGACAGCACGTCTTATTGTCAAATGAGTAGCGCATCGCGGTACATCGCCACGCTTCCGGGGATGGGAACCCTCCATGGTTCGCTTCGAAGGACGTTTTGCCGGGGCGAGGAAGCCTCCACCGTAGCGCGAGCGCTGGCAGCAAGCCCACCCGAAGGCGTGCCCAACCATGCGATCCGCTTGCTGAAAGGCTGGTCCTGACCACGGGGACCAGTCTACATCATCTCGGTCTCGCCGCAGTCGGCTTCAGCTCAGTCATTCACCGCGGTTCCACATTTTGCGTCGTAATAGCACATCGCACCATACCGTGGTTGCGCAAGGCGTAGCGCGTCGACGGGCAAACGAAGCCGTATTGGGCAGGAGCTGGGTGCCGGCCCAGGCCAAGGCCGTCTGGGGCAATGCGGACGGCAGCCCTGTCACCAGATGGTGACCGGTTCACCGCTCGAGAGGGTGCACTGCTGGTTTTGCGGATCCCCGCCGGTGCGCAGGATTTCGGACGGCGCGGGCGGCATGTAGACGCCCGTCACCTCGGTTGCGACCATGCGCCGCATGGCGGATTCCAGGGTGGTGACGTAGTAGCAGGGAATGTGGGGTTCCGCATGAGAGCCCCCGATGCCCGAATCATTGGTGAGGAAGAGATAGCGGCCGCCGGTCACCTCGGCCGCCGTGCGCATGGTGAATTCGCCCAGGCCGTCGATGCCGCTAGCCGCCACGGGATAGAAGTGGATGGCCTTGGTGGTGGCGGCCGCCAGCGCCGTGACCACGTTGCCTTCCTTCCCGACATGCTGGGGGGCGTCCGCGATCCAGAAGGCCACGCGCGCCGTAGCTCCGCCACTCCAGCCTAGCTGTGTGGCCGCGGCCAGCCCTTGATCCACGGCCTCGGGCGTGTCGCCTCCCCCCGCCGAGGCTTGCGCCGCGAGGTTCGCGCGAAACGAGGAAAGATCCGCGGTGAAATCGAAGCTGCGCACGACGTAGTCGTCGCCCTGGTCGCGGTAGACGACCAGCGCCCAGCGTTGGGCGACGCCCGGAAACTGCGTCGCGATGCCGCCCACGATGTCATCGAGCTCGGACTTTATGTACGAAAGCTCGTCGCCCATGCTGCCGGTGGTGTCGATGACGAACGCGAGATCGAGTGCCGCGACTGTGGGCAGGGCGGTCTGGGCGAAGTCGAGCTCTACGGTGCCAGCGCCGGCGGTGGCGGTGGCGGAGACGCTGAGATTGGCCAGGCTGGCGGTGATGGCGAGGGTCGCGCCAGCGGCCACGCCTGACCAGCTGGGGAAGTAGAGCACGCGGCCCTCGGCGCCGGTGATCGAGGTCCACACGTGGCCTTGCCCATCGTCCAAGCTGACCTGCGCTCCGGCCACGGGTTGAGCGTCAGCGCTCTTGACCAGGATGACCATGCGATCCGAGCGAGGGATCGCCGGCATTCCGGGCAATTGCGACGCAGCCGTGTCCGCGAGATAGGTCGCGTAGAAGCTGAAGTTGAGATTGTCGTCCCAGGTGCCCGCGGTGAGTTGCCCCGCCGGGATCGGCGGCTGGGCGTCGACAGCCGTGGTGGTGGTGGTGCTGCTGATACCCGAGGTTCCCGCGCCGTCCGCGGGCATGGCCGTGGGGGCTGTGCCGTCTAGCACCAAAGGAGGCGGCGTACCGACCGAGCCGGCAGCGCCCTCTGGACTACTGAATGCGCTCCCTGCGACGCCAGCGGCGGATCCCGCGGTGCCAAGGTTGAAGGTGATCCCACCCGCGTCGTTTGCACCCTCGCTGCCGGCGCTGCCACCGCTGCCCGAGCTGGCGTCCGTATCAGATTCCCTGGTTTCAAGCCCGCCGCAAGCCGAGATTGTGAGCACAACCAGGGCCAAGCTCCGCAGGTGTCGATGGGTCTTCATGCCACTCTCCTCCTTCCGCCTTCCGAGCAAGTTACGTGCCGCCATTCCGTCTCTGCAACCCCCGAGAAATCAAGGGCACTCCGTCAAAAAACCAAGGACCCCCGCTGACAAACCGCGGTTCCCCGGACAACGCTGTCGCGGGTTTGCCGCTTGCCAAGCAAGCGGGCATCTCGATGGTCGCTCGACCTTCCCGGGATCTTGCCGGCAAGATCCCGCTACAATGCGGCCCGTGCCCCTGCCCAATCCCGCGGCCGAGCGACCCGATGGCGAGAGCGACACGTCGCCGCTGGTGGGCAGCCAAACCCCGCCTGGCCACAGCTCCTTGCCGCTGGCTTGCGCGCTGCTGCTCATGGCAGGCAACCTGTCGTGTGGCGACGACTCGTCCTGGGATTTCCCCACAACCATCACGCCCGTTCCCGCGGGCATCTACCCGCAATACCGACTCGATCCGACTCACGCCGGCCTGTCCCCACCCCAGACGAGCCTCGGGTCCGATCTGACCCTGGCCTGGCGAACCGAGCCCCTCGCCATTGGGAACTACTCCGCCTCGAAGTCCTCTCCCGCCGTGGATGTCGAACGGGTCTACGTGGGAGTCGATGACGGCCAGCTCATCGCGCTCGATCGCCGGGACGGCACGGTCAAGTGGCGATTCCAAACCCATCGCTACCAGGTAGAGTTGACCACCACGGATTCGGCCCACCTTGGCATCCACGGTTCGCCGGCACTCGATGATCGGAACGTCTACATCGGCGACTACTCGGGCTATCTGTACGCGGTGGACAAGCTTTCCGGCGGGCTGGTCTGGGAGCGCCAACTCGGCGGATTGATTGGCGCATCGCCGGTCGTGCTCGGTGGCTACGTCTTCATCGCCGTGGAGTATCCAGATCCGGACGGCAAGGTGTTCGTAGTCCGCGCCGAGACCGGCGAGGTGGTCTGGGCCACTCCGAGTCTCGGGGACTTCCCCCATTCCACGGTGTCCATCGATGCGGCAAAGGGCCTGCTGTTCGTGGGCGCCAACAATGGCCTGCTCTTCTGCTTCGACTATTTGCGACGGCGGCAGCAGTGGGCGTATCAGACCGGAGGACCCATCAAGTCCACCGCCGCGGTAGTCGGGGACACGGTCTACATCACCTCGTGGGACACCAAGCTCTGGGGCGTGGCGATCGCTTCGGGCGAGCCCCGCCTGGAGTTCGCCACAGCAGCCGCCAGCATGTCGTCTCCGAGCGTCTTTCGGGACACGGTGTACTTCGGGTCCAGCGATGACGTGCTCTACGCGGTGGACGCCCGCGACGGCCACCTCGACTGGGCTTTCCAGACCGGAGGACCGATCTTGTCCTCGCCCACCGTCATCGAGGACTCGGCTCTCGTCGCAATCGGGTCGCGGGACAGGCACCTCTACATGGTCGATCTAGCCACTGGCGATCTCCGGCAATCGATCGAGCTTGCAGGTGGGGTCACGTCCGTGCCCGTGGTCGTGGGGGACTCGCTCTTCGTCAACGATGACACGGGCACGATGTACGCGTTCATCGCCCTCGACGCCACGAGCGACTGACTCCTCGTTCCTCCGGGACCATCGCTTGCGCTCGCCGTGATCCTGCGAATCGCGGCTAATCCGCCTTGACTCGTACCCGCACCGAGAAATTGGCGTAAGAGATGAAGACGTCGAACTGCGCAGCAAGGATTTGCTGGGCGGCCGAATCGAGCGAGACGTCACGACCTAGCAGCACGACCCGCGCGCTGGGCAGCAACGTCGCCAAGGAGGCGTCGGCGAGCGGAACAGTCGGAGGACGCCGGCGCTGCAAGCTCTCGGGCAACTCCTCCAAGGTGGCGAGGTCGGCCACGGCGTAAAGTCCATCGGTCTGTCCCGCCATGCCCAAAAGCAGAACCTCGTAGGGGGGCTCCTCCGGCGGCGGCTCTTCCGGCATGGGAAGCAAGCGGAGTTGCCCAAAGCTGCGCACGCGTTCCTTGTAGGCCGAGACGAACGCCGCGAAGATGGCCTCGTTCTGCCGCGTCTCGGCTGTGTGGATGCCCGGCTGATAGACGATGTGGGTCACGCCGAGATGCTTGAGGGCAAGGTACATTTCCCGTGCGTTGTGGAACTTGCGATGGTCGATCAGGCTCTGGAAACCAAGCCAATCGTGCAGGATGGGGCGGTCGATGCCGAGGTTGGGGTGATCGTCGTGCATCAGCACGACAGCATGTTTCGGCAGGCTTTGGCCCAGCTCGATGTACGGCCGGAAGGCGCCGTCGAAGCGTCTGTCCGCCCGGCCATCCCGCGTGCTGCGGATGAGCGACACCGCATTGGCGATGCGTTCGGGGTTCACGAAGAAGGAGTCCATGCCGGCCACGACCTGCACGAGAACAAGTGCACCTACGCCGATTCTCGCGATTCGGCCCAGGCGCAACGCGCGCACGAGAAATGCGCCGGTCAGGACGGCAAAGAGGGGCAACACCCCCTGGAGATTCCTTCCTTGCAGGTAGGTGCAGTCCCAGGTCAGCAGCGTCCCGCAGCAGAGAAGCAGCCCGAACCACAGCAATCGCGCGCGCGGAAGAAGCGGGGCAAGAAGCAGCGCGACCGCGAACAGCGTGCCGCTCTCGGGAATATTGGGATGGCAGGGAAACGTCGCGACCGCTTCGAGCAAGATCTTCAGGCGCGGCCACAACGCCGCGGGTGGGTGGGCGCCCCAGGTCTTCAGCATGTTGTCTGCCAACAGCGCCGCGTCGGGCAGGGTGGGATGACTCGCGGTGAACACTTGTTGGCCGAACGGGAAAACGGGGTTGCCGTAATAGATCCAGTTCTTGAGAAAATGCGGGGCGGTGAGAACTGCGGCGACCAAGGCAGCGACACCGGGACCTGTCAGAATCGATCCCTTGCGCGGGCGCTTTTCCCTGCGCACCCTTCTCACACCTTCAAGAAGCACGACGAAAATCAGGATCGCCGCTGCGGGCGCAACCAGAAGAAGGGCCTGGTACTTCGTCAGCACCGCGCCCGACATGACGACCGCGAGCAGCGTCCACCAGCGGACATTCAGCGTCTGCACCGTCCCGAGCAAAGCTAGAAACACGGGAACAGCGAAGAAGGCCAGGAAATGGTCGGCGCCGCCGCCCAGACAGTGGTCATAGGCGAAAAGAGCCGGAAAGAGAAACATCGCAGCCCACCCACCTCGCGTTTTGGCACCCAGTCGCTCCATACCGGCCGCGACGCCGACCAGCGTCCACAGGAAGAAGACGAATTCGGTGTGGAGCGCCATCATGTATTTCGCGACAGGAGCGTCAAGCCCGGGGACGAGGAAGCTCCAGGTGTTGAGCACGCTTCCCAGGTGAGGCAGGTTCTTGGGCCAATCGGCCAGGAAGGGGACGATTCGTCCTTCACGTGCGTAGTCCTGGGCAATCGTAAGGTGGGTCCACGTGGCATCGTAGGTGAGCGACTCGGGCGAAAGGATTTGCAAGTAGATGAGACCAACCCCGAGAAGCCCAACCCCGGTGACAGCCAGGCCTGCCAGATAGGCGAAGCCGCTGGCCCCTGGCGTGCGCGTCTGCCGCGGCAGCCAAGCGCGAGCGAGCTGTCCTCCTTCGGTCAAGACGGCGACCGCAAGCATGAGCAACGGCCAGAGAACCGCGAAGCGGGCGGACAAGAGCCCGGCAAAGCCGGCGACGAATAGCCCCATCGCAAAGGCAACGGCGCCAACCGGTGCCGCGAGGGTCAGGCGCTGCAAAACGGATGAACAGCGGATCCCGAGCACCCGACCGACCACAACTTGGCCGACCGAGACCATGCTGATGGCCAGCAGGAATTGCCATCCCCAGATGGTTGCCAGTGTCCACACCAACCAGCCACGCAAAGGGTAGTGCTGGTTCAGCCAGAAGGCGGATCCGATCAGCGCCGCGATGGCGAGCACGCCCATGGTCAGCGAACGCGCCGCCGCCAACATGCCCAGGGATATCTCTGATTGCTTGCGCGTCTGAGTGTGATCTCCGCCACTCCCCACCCGCAGTCGGGGCCGGAACATTTCTCGGCGAACGACGAGGCCTTGCGCCTCCGCCGATGGTGTGTCGTTACGAAGGGTTGGACATGCCTCAATCGTGGAGACACACGCAGAGATCCCCTTCCGCTGGTCTTTTGCGCGCTCGGCAGTCGTTTCCCGCATTAGCAAGTCGCATGCGGTGCAGTTTGCATGCCGTCACGGTGCCGCTGGCCTAATCGTCGATCGAGACCCCGGATTGGGCGACGCACCCGAGACAGGTATGTCGCGAATTTTCCCAGCGGGCTCGGAGATGCGCATGTGCGATCGAAGCCTGGCTCGATAGCCACAAACTTGCTGCTTTGTGACGGCCAGCACTTCCGCGAATCACGCAACGGTGTCAGCATCCGCAACGCGGTCGTTCAAACGCACAAGGAGACCAACTATGAAGCTTAGAAACGGCGCTATCGTCGCTCTGCTCTTCCTCGCAACCTGCACTGAGAAAGATCGAGACCGAGATCTCCTCCAACGTCGAGACAGCCGAAGCAGCGCTGGGCACGGTGCCGACGTCGGAGGTTGCGGTCTGGCAACGGGTCGGATCGAGCACGATGCCGGACGGCCGCTATCTCCAGGCCCTGGCTTTCGACGAAACCCGCAAGGTGTTCGTGATGTTCGGCGGAACGAGCTCGAATCCCGGCACGGGAACGGTCATCCCCAACCAGGAAACCTGGGAATGGAGCCCGGCGACGGGAAAGTGGACCAATCGAATCGGCGCCGGCAACGCACCGGCCCCGCGTTCGGGAGCGGCCATGGTGTTCGATTCGGTGCGGGGCAAGTTCGTGCTGTTCGGCGGCCGGGCCGGCAGCGGCGCCAACTTCGAAGACACCTGGGAGTGGGATCCGGCAACCGGCGCGTGGACCGATGTCAGCGCGGCCGGGGGGCACCCCTCAGCGCGCAGCCAGCACGGCATGGTCTACGAGAAGTCGACGGGCAAGATCCTACTGTTCGGCGGCGGACGCAGCGATTCGGCGTCGTACGACGGGACCGGAATCACGCTTTCGCTCGGCGATACCTGGGAATACGATCCAACCACGTACGCCTGGAGCGCGCTGTCGGTGGCCTCTGCGCCGTCGGCACGGCACGACTTCGGCATGGTGTGGGACTCTGCGCGCAACAAGGCGGTCCTCTTCGCGGGCATGCAGATCGACCTCGTCGGTGTGTCGGGTATTCCCAAGCAGGACACCTGGGAGTGGGATCCTGTAGCCTCGACCTGGACCGAGCGAACCACCCAAGGCGACAAACCGAGCCAGCGCTACGCCCACGCCATGGCCTTCGATGGCGTCCGCGACAAGGTCGTAGTCTTTGGTGGATGGGACATCAGCACCGGTGCAAGCCGGAACGATCTTTGGGATTGGGAGCCCACGACTGGGGCATGGACAGAACGTTTGACCGGTAGTGAAAGCGGCATCCCTACGCCCCGTATGTATGCTTCCATGGTTGCGGACGACGCAGACGCGCGTCTGGAGCTGGTCGCCGGCGTGGCAGCGTCTAGCCCGTACGGCAGCGGCGGTTCGTACGGGGGACCGGATGCAGGCATATATATCTTGCCGCCGATCTTGCCACCGGGTGTGGGCTATAGCGCCACCGGCTCGCGGGAGGTCTGGGAGCTCAATCCCGCCACGCCCGCCTTTACCAACCGCACGGCGCCCCTCGACGTGCCATCTGCCCGTTACGACCAGGCCATGGCCTACAATCCGTCGACCGGAAAAACCTACGTTTACGGCGGCTACGATTCGATGACCGGGCAGTTGTTCGACGACCTTTGGGCGTGGGATGGCAAGACTTGGGCGCAAGTGGCCACGGACGTCCGGCCACCTGCCCGATCGGCCGCCGGGCTGGCGTACGACCCCGCGAGAAAATCGCTGATCCTTTACGGCGGAAACAGCGCCAACGGCAACGTGTACGGCGATACCTGGGAATGGGCAAGCTCCGGAAAGTGGACCGAGCTCAATCCATCGAACAGTCCGGAACCTCTCTTCGGTCACGGCATGGTTACCGATACGACCAGAAACAAGATCCTGCTCTTCGCAGGCCTGGGCAGCTACAATTACATGGGTCCTTTCATGGGCATGGGCAATGAGGTGTGGGAGTGGGATGGCACGACGATGGCCTGGACCGATCGCACCCCAACCGCGTCCACCAACGCGCCAATAGGCCGTCAATACCCGGTGATGGCCTACGATGAAGGCCGGCAGAAGATGTTCGTTTATGATGGGACGAACTACGGCGCCAGTCCCGGCGCCTTCTGGGAGTGGGATCCGGTTTCTGCGGGTTGGGCCATCCGGGCTAGCGGAGATTCCCTCGACTATGGGTACTACGATGTCGTCGCCTACGATTCGATACGCAGGCGCGAAGTTCTTCTCACGGCTGCCAATAGTCCGAGCACGAATTATCAGGAAACATGGGAGCTCGATGCCAAGGGCCCTACTTGGTACGTGCGCGCCTTGCCCGGTTCGCCCGGACAGAAATACGGCGCCACCATGGCCTTCGACAGCGGACGGGGTGTGGTGGTCATGTATGGCGGCCAAAACACGAATACTGGCGCTGCCAGTGGCGAGACGTGGGAATACAAGGTGAGCAGCCTGGGCAATGGCGAGGGCTGCACGGCTGCGTTCGCAACCTCTTGTGTCTCTGGCAACTGTGTGGACGGCGTATGCTGCGATGTGGCCGCGTGTACGGGTGCGTGCAAGTCGTGCAACGTGGCCGGCTCTGAAGGCACGTGCGTTTTGGCCCAGGCAGGAACCGAGGTGGCGGGCAGTTGCTCGACCGGCCAAGCCTGCGACGGCAGCGGCATTTGCAAGACCAAGAACGGTCAGGCTTGCACTGCGGCCAGCGTGTGCGCCTCCGGCAACTGCGTGGACGGCGTGTGTTGCGACAGTGCCTGTGTGGGAACCTGCGCGTCGTGCAACCTGGCGGGACGGGCCGGCAAGTGCACGCCCTACCCCGCGGGCACCGATCCACAGAATGAATGCGGCAACGGCACCGGTGTGTGCAAGTCGACCTGCGACGGGGTAGGGTCCTGCGCCTATCCGCAGGCGGAAGTGACCTGCGGTACGTGCCTGACCTGCGACGGCATGGGCACCTGCTCGATCTACGACTACTATTGCGGCAGCTACGGCTTCGACGGCGGCATCTACTTCCCCGACGGCGGCCCAGGTGGCAATCCCTACGGCAGTGACGGCGCCACGCCCATCCGGGTGGGCGACGGAGGCTTCGGGGGCTCCGGCGGCTACGCCACGGTCCCCATCGGTCCTGACGGCGGCTATGGTCTGCCCGGCAGTGGCGGATCCGGAGTCTACACCACGGGCTATGGCGGCAGCGGTGGCACGATCCCTATCTATGGAGGCGGTGGCGGCACGAGCCCAATCTCCGGTGGCGGCGGCAATAGCGGTACTCGGGATGGCGGAGCGGGCGATGCAGCCACGGGCGCGAACCTGAAACACTCGGGCTGCCAGTGCGAGCTTGGGCACGGCGGACTCGCGGATTCGGCGCTCACCGTGCCATTCCTCTTTGTCGGGGCAGCCCTGCTGCTGGTTCGCCGACGCCGGCGCTCCGAGAAGTAAGCAAGGTCGACCTTGCCGCAGTTGCCTGCCACACCGGGCGGCGGGACTGGCCGGCGAGCGGCGCACCAGGTGATCGGGATCGCAACGCCAATGGCCAGGCCGACTCCCCGGCCTCGACAGGCGCCAGGGACAGCCCTAGCATGAATGAAGAGGTGCGAGGATGATCAATGCTGCACGCCCGTGGTTGCTAGTCACATGCATGCTCGTCTCCTGCGGGGGCGGCAATTCGCCGGGAACGGCCAGCGAGATCCGTTCGGACAAGAGCCGCAACCTGGCGCCCACCGTCGACCCTGGCGATGCCGCGCAGTTGGCCGCCGACAATCTGGCCTTCGGGCTCGACCTCTATGCGCAGCTTCGCGTGCAGAACGCAGGCAACTTCCTCTTCTCCCAGCCCAGTATCTCGCTCGCCCTGGCGATGGTCTATGGCGGCGCGGCCAACAACACCGCCGCGCAGATGGCCACCGCCCTGCACTTCACGCTTCCGCCCGAGCGGCTCCATCCCGCCTTCGACGCCCTCGACCTCGCGCTCACCACGCCTCCCGCTGGCACCGATGCCAACGCCTTCCGCCTCGCCATCGCCAGCTCCACCTGGTTGCAGCGGGGATTCACTCTGTTGCCCTCCTACCTCGATCTCCTCGCCGAAAACTACGGCGCCGGGATGTTCGTCGAGGATTTCGCCGGCGCCCCCGAAGCCGCGCGTGCCGACATCAACCAGTGGGTCTCCGACCAAACCGAGCAGATGATCCCGACGCTGTTCGAACCGGGAACCATCGGCCCCGATGTCCGGTTGGTGCTCGCCGATGCGGTGTATTTCCATGGCGGCTGGCAGGATGGGTTTACGCCGACGAGCCTGAACGGGATCTTCCACGCGCCCGCGGGCGACGTGAGCGTCCCGATGATGTCGAACAGCAAAGACAACGCCAGCCTTTGGTCAGGTGCCGGTTGGAGTGCGGCCAGTCTCGCGTACGAGGGCGGCACGGCCGCGATGGTGATCGTGGTTCCGGATGCGGGAACCTTCGACGCCTTCGAGCGCGGGCTGACCGCCGACAGCCTCGCCGCCATGCTGGTGCCGGTGCAGCCGACCTCGGGCATCGTTACCCTGCCGCGCTTCAAGTTTTCCACTCCCTCGCCGCTCAACGCCGTGCTCATCGCGCTGGGGATGACCGACGCGTTCGATGCGGCTCGCGCCGACTTCTCCGGGATGGATGGCAGCCGCGATCTCTCGATCGGTGGGGTCATTCACAAAGCGATCATCGACGTGGACGAGAAGGGAACCACCGCGGCCGCGGCCACCGGCACGACCGTGGTGACGATGGTAATCGTGACGCCTGGACCGACCTTGGTGGTGGACCGACCGTTCTTGTTCTTCATCCGCCACAACGCGACCGGCGCCATCCTCTTCCAAGGGCGGGTGGTGGATCCGTCGCAGTAGCTTCTCCGGAGGATAGCGCTGACCGGTGTTGACATGACGTATTCGAGTGGCCCGATCCAACCCGACATTGCCGTTCTCGGGTATCACGAGATGGCCGCCGCATGCGGGCCCTTCGCTCGCTTCTCCCTGGGAGGTTACCGTGACCTTGACAAATCGTCTTTCGCTAGCGTGGGTCTGCCTCCTCGTCGGTGCCAGCATGGTCGGCGCCCAGGGTTGCGGCGGGTCGAGCAACGGTGTTTCGAGCGAAGCTGGGTCACCCGGCGGCAGTGAAGGCGGTACGACAACCCTGGGCACCGGTGGCGTCCCGGCCGGTGGCGGCGGCATCGTGGGCGCCGGAGGTGGCGGATTGGGCGGCGCCGCGGGCACGACCACGGTGCCAGGAGGTGGCGGCACCCCCGGCTCGGGTGGCGCAGGCCCAGGCGGCATCGACGGTTCGGTCCTTGGTGGCAACGGCGGTGGCACGGTTCCAGTCTGCGGCCAACCCGGCTACCAGTGCGTCCCATCTACCCCGGCAAGATGACCACCAGCGATCGCGAACGCGACTTCGGCGTGAGGTACGCTACTCTGGGGCCGATGCCTCGCCTCGTGGTCCCCATCGTAGCTTGCCTGCTCGCATGGCTTCCCTGGCCAGCGCCACCCGCTGCGCACGCCGAGGAGCCGCCCCTGCGCGTCGTCTTCGCCGGCGACATCATGCTCGACGGTGGGCCCGGGCATATCGTCACCAACGGGGGCGATCCCTTCGCGGGCGTGGCCACGGCCCTGGCCGACGCCGACCTGACCATCGGCAATCTCGAATGCGCCATCGTGAAGAAGGGGCACGCCGAGGACAAGCCCTACACCTTCCGCGGTCCCGAGCGCGCCCTGCCCTTGCTCAAGCAGCACTTCTCCGCGGTGTCGCTGGCCAACAACCACTCCGGCGACTGGGGCAAGCCAGGATTTCTGACCGAGCTCGATCTCCTGCGGGACGCGAAGCTGCCCTACTTCGGTGGCGGCGCCAACCTGCGCGAAGCGAGAAGACCCCTGGTGCTGACCGCGCGCGGCCGGCGCGTGGCCTTCCTGGGCTACAACGACTTCCCGCCGCGGCGATTCGCGGCCGGGTCGTCCACACCCGGCACGGCCTGGCTCGTCGAGAAGGACGTGATCGCCGACATCCGTGCCGCCCGCAGGCAGGCCGACCTGGTGCTGCTCTTCCTGCACTGGGGCGAGGACCTGGATGCCCAAGCAACGCCCGCGCAGCAGGCCCTGGCGCGCAAGCTGGTCGACGCGGGGGCCGACGCGGTCATCGGCGGCCATGCGCACCTCACCCAGACCATCGAGTGGTACAAGGACCGGCCCATCGTCTATTGCCTGGGCAACTTCGTGTTCGACTACTTCCCGTACGATCCGCCCGTTTGGACCGGTTGGATCGTGAAGCTGACCTTCGGCCAGGCCGGGCGGCCCGGGCTGGACGTTATCCCGGTCGAGCTCGACCCCGCCGGCATCCCGCACCTTTGGCCGGCCAAGTCGCCGTAGATCGGAGCTGCGCTCCCGGCAGACGAAAATTGAGCGCATACCAGGGCCGTCTGCCGGTCGTGCACGTCGAGGGGCCCCAGTCGGCGATTGCCGCGATGCTCAGAGATGACTGTGAGATGGTTGAGCGCATGATCGGAAGGTCGATTCGTGGTAGAAGCGTCCATCGTCGGGTTTCGCTGCGAGCGGCGGAAGCGAACCTGAGCGAGGAGGCAGGAGTATGCATAAGCGCTTAGCAAGAATCGCGCTCGCCCTGTTTGCGGGGTGCGCACTCGCTGGCTGCACCAATCCCACTGTGGTGGAGAATCGCGACGCCGGGCCGGCAGGGCCGGATCTCGGGCCTGACATCGCTAGTGACGGGCAGGTTTTCGTGGTCAATCTGCCGGATGCCCCGGCTGCGTCCGAGACCGGAGGCACGAGTTGTGTCACCGTCGACGGATCGGTCTATTGCATCAGCACGACCTGCGGCAATGGCATCCTCGAGGGTACCGAAGAGTGCGATGACGGCAACGCCACGGGAGGTGATGGTTGCGCCAACGAGTGTAAGATCGAGCCGGGCTGGTCGTGCCTGACGCCCGGCGTGCCCTGCCAACCCAAATGCGGCGACGGCCTCCAGACCGGTGGGGAGAAGTGCGACGACGGCAACGTCAACGGCGGCGACGGCTGTTCCGCGGATTGCAGTAAAGTCGAGCCAGGCTGGTCGTGCCTGGCGCCTGGCGCACCCTGCGAGCCCAATTGCGGCGACGGCCTCCAGACCGGTGGGGAGGAGTGCGACGACGGCAACACCACGCCGGGTGATGGCTGCACCAGCGACTGCAAGCTCGAGTCGGACTGGGCCTGCCCGACACCCGGCTCCCCTTGCATCTCCACTGTGGTGTGCGGGGACGGCATTGTCTCCGGGAACGAGGCCTGCGACGACCACAACGCCAATAGCGGCGACGGCTGTTCCGCCAATTGCAGTCAGGTCGAGCCGGGCTGGTCGTGCGTGGCGCCCGGCGCACCCTGCCAGCCCAAATGCGGCGACGGCCTCCAGACCGGTGGGGAGGAGTGCGACGACGGCAACGCCGACGGCGATGATGGGTGCTCGGCAACTTGCAAGGTGGAAACCGGGTACGCCTGTCCCGACCCGGGCCAGCCTTGTCACAAGACGGTATGCGGCGATGGCAACAAGGAAGGCGCCGAATCGTGCGACGACGGCAACACCCTGCCGGGCGACGGCTGCACCGTGGACTGCCGGGCCGAGCCCAAGTGCACCGGGAGCGACGGCTGCGCCTCTCCCTGCGGTGACGGCCTCAAGCTGCCCGAGGAAGAATGCGACGACGGCAACCAGAAGTCAGGCGATGGTTGCTCCTCGGACTGCAAGCTGGAAACCGGCTGGACCTGCCAGGACGTGGTTGAGACGACCACGACGGTCCCCATCTACTATCGCGACATGATCCCGCAGACCGCCACGATCACCGACCCGCCGCCCCACCCGAACTTCGAAGTGCCCAGGCCGTCGAATGCTGTGGTCACGGGAATCGTCAAGGACACGCTGGGTGACGACCGCGAGCCGGTGTACAACCCGGACGTGGACACGACGATCTCGATGACCACCAACGCCGACGATTTCAATTCTTGGTACCACGACTCCAATTACTCGAAAGTCATCATCGACACCTTGACGCTGACCCCGCAAGCCGACGGCACCTTCGTCTATGACAACTCGGGCGTCTACCGCAACGGCGCGTGGACCACTCCCGCCTTTTTCCCCCTGGACGATCGTGGCTGGGCTACGCCGCCCGACGGGCCGGAGATACCCTTCCTCGGAACCTGCGATCTGGATCGGGCCGAGCACAACTTCAGCTTCACCAGCGAGGTCCGCTACTGGTTCGAGTACCAGGGCGGGGAGAACCTGTCCTTCACCGGCGATGACGACGTGTGGGTCTTCGTGAACGGACAACTGGCCGTGGATCTCGGCGGGGTGCACGTCGCCGCGTCCGGCACTATCGCGCTCGACGACGCCGCGGCGACGACCTACAACCTGACGGTGGGCAAGATCTACGAGATTGTCGTGTTCCAGGCCGAACGCCGGCAGAGCCGATCGAGCTACAAGCTGACCCTCGGCAAGTTCAACCGCACGTTCACCCAGTGCACGCCGAGGTGCGGAGACGGCGTCGTCAACGGCACCGACAATTGCGATTGCGGTGACGGCACAGCGCCGGTGCCCCCCACGTGCTCGGGCCCCAACGATGACGCCTCCTACGGTGGTTGCACCACGCAGTGCACATGGGGCGGCTACTGCGGGGACGCCGTGGTGAACGGTCCCGAGGAGTGCGACGACGGCGTCAACAAGACGAAGTACGGCGATACCACGGCCTGTGGGCCCGGATGCCATAAACCACACTTTTGCGGTGACGGCCACGTGGATGGCCAGTTCGGCGAACAATGCGACAATGGCCTGGACAACTCCGACACTGCCTACGGTGGCTGCACGACCAAGTGCAAATACGGCCCCTCCTGCGGGGACGGCATCGTGAACGGCTCCGAGCAGTGCGACGACGGCGTCAACAAGGCGAAGTACGGCGATACCACGGGCTGTGGGCCCGGATGCCTTACGCCGAATTACTGCGGCGACGGCCACCTGGACAGCCTGTTTGGCGAGCAATGCGACAATGGCGCCGACAACGGCCAAAGCCTATGCTCGGAGGTCTGCAAGAACATCGTCCCATGAGGCGCAGGGTTCGCGGGGACTTGGGCACGGGGCGAAGGACGGCGCGCGTTTGCTGGCAATCGTGCGCAGATCCGAGAAAGTCGAGATGGCGACCACCCTCGTGGTCACGGCAGGTTTCTCAACGAAGTGCAGACTTGTGCGAGCACACGATCCAGTTCTAGGTGTGAATCCACCGGTTTTCGCTCGTATGCAGCATGCGCTGGGTTCCATCCGTAGCAATAGAGACCGCATCCGTCGAACCACTGGTTGCCAATGTTCCCGAAATGGATTACGCGTTTAAGATCCATGTCACTGACAACGCGGACGGATAGAAACAAGTAGCATCTCGGCAGAGCGGAGCGAAGAAAGGATGTGAGATCCGATGTGGCTCCACCCCCGAGTCCATCGCGGCGTGCCGCTTCGGCCTTCAGATCTATGTTCTTGAAGGCAGCCTCCTTTATCCGCTTCTCGAGATCAGCAGAGCCGGGGCGTCCTTCGGGACTCTTCTGGCGAGTGTTTCGGGCATGGCGAGGTACGCCGGTCGCCTTCGTTTCAATCGTGAACGTGACTTTGCCGATGGCGGGATACGCGACATCCAACATGTGGCTCGGGAAGCTGAGCCCTGCCACTTTGGGACGCTTGCCAAGCCTCTTCTCAGAGCAACGCTCAAGGAGAACCTGCAGGACATCGTTGAAGAAGTCACCTTTGCCGTTCTGGATGTCGCCCTGTGTAGCAATCCCTTCCGCCACCATTTTGTCGAACGCGAACATGGTGTGCAGAAAGTCCGCCTCGACGACGTCAAATCTGCCACCGGCCACTTGCGCCGCATGAAGTACACGGTCCAAAGCTTCCGCAAACAGGACCTTGACCGCGGACGGGGCAGGCGTGGTCCTGGATCGACCGGGCACTATTTGGCTCCCAGTATCGGCTGGGCGGAATTCGATCCAGGCGAGCCTGACGGCCTGTCGCCACGGTGCTGGCGCCGTTGCCGCAAGTAGGAGTAAACGCGTTGCAACTCTTTCAGGTTCTCCTTTTCCTGATCGGTCCACAAGAGCCCATCGTTGTCGTCCCGCAGCGTTTGCAGATCGCCTCTGCGGATCATCTCGTCCGCGCGTTTGAGTCGGTGAGTGACCACGGCGGCAGCCGGCCGGTTGGTGGCTACCAATACTCGCTCGGCCTCGGTTGGCTCAAGTTTGAGAACCCCCCCCCCGTAGCTCCGTCCTGACAGCTCGACGGATACGAGGGTCACCGTATTGATAAACGTGGCCGCAGCCCAGCGTAGGGCCGTCGGGTTGCCGACCACACCGTGTACAGTGTTGGTGCTCCAAGCCCCAAGTTGATTCATTACCAGGCGAGGTGCATCATTTGACATGTAGGTCAAGAACGCTGTCGGTGTGCCCGTGGCCGGTACAGCGAACCAGCGTCTACGCACACGGCACTTGTAGCCGTCAGGCACCCCAAGGCGGCGTCCGGCCGCCAAGTACGCCTTGACCGCGGGTGGGAGGCTCGCCTCGGAGTCCTGATCGGACAACGCCAGCAGAAAGGCCTTTCTGTCAGCGTCGATCGTGGCCAGATGGTCAGCCCTGCAATAGACCGCACCGCCGACGTCTCGGGCTTTGCACACGACAGGGACGATCACCTTCGCCGGCAGTCCTGCGTCTCTGAGCTCCGCAGCGGTCAAGGTGAAGAAGTCATTGTTGCCTGTGACAGAGCCGACATCCACGCTTGCCATGGAACCTAGGGTGCAGAACCGATCTCCGACGGCAATCTTCTCCAGCAAAGATGCAGCCGACGGGGACAACAGACCAGACCAATCGACCGCATGCGCTGACTGTACGACGGCCAGCCCGTCGTCATCATCCACGCCGGGCAGATCCTCGAGAGATTGGACGGAAACAACCTTTATGCCCGCGGTTCCTGGCGGCCCCTTTTCTGCCAAGAGGAGGATGATCTCCGTTAGAGCACCTGGGAAAACCCGGCTTTCGAACGTCACGACCGTGACCTTTCGGAAGGCTCTCAGGAGAAAGTCCCTCACCGGGCGAGCGTATTGCGAATGCAGCAGTTCGGCAGGTAGCACGAAGGCCATGCGTCCACCCGGGCGCAACCATTTCGCAGCATGCACGACAAACGGTGCCCATAGACTAGAGAGCTGGGTCAGGCGAACTCCAAGTTCACGAGCGCGAAACAGTGCACGTTCACGAACATCCGCGTCGATTAGCTGATATCGGATGTAAGGAGGATTCCCGACGACAGCATCTACGTAGTTGGCGCCTCGGGGAACGCCCAGATGGCGCCCGTCCCTAAGCTGGAAGAAATCCGAATGCACGAGGTGAATGGCTGAACCACCCGTGCCGAGAGCCACCCGCGCGGCAGTGATGGCGCCGGCGTTCGTATCCACGCCAGTGATGACTGCGTCTTCGACACTAGCCCGGTCCAGATGATCCCGGCTGGCTGCGAGGAAGACGCCATCGCCACATGCGGGGTCGAGCACGCTCTTGGCCCCTGGAGGCAGGGCCCACCGGACGAGAAGATCCGCCAAGGATCGAGGCGTATAAAACGCGCCGAGTTCCTTTCTTCGCCGGCAGTCCGTGATGGCAGGCGCTGATCTGGACATGTGTTCAGTAGAGTGCCGCAGATGATGGTCGCCGTCAACAGCCATGCATCGGGCATTTGACTTGTCCGGCTCGGCCGGGACAGAAGGAAACGCTAGCTGGTCTGGATGCTGATGCGGATGCCGCATAACCCACGCATCGGCCAACTCGGGAAGAGTGTTGCTTGCTCCTAGAAGCGCAGCCCGTTTGCGCTCCTAATCGGCTTTCATTTAGCGCGTGGCGGCACCAAGTAAGCGGCGCCGTACGCAGCCTCGCGCGGGCCGACGCTTGGCTCTAGCCGGCGGGCAGCGCGCTGAGTCTCTCTTCCAGTCCCACGGCCAGACCACGGATCATGTTCGAGTAGTGGATGATGTCATTTGCTTGTGGCGCCGGTGGGAGGTTCATGTGCCCTGCCTTGGATCCGCGAAGATTGCCCGAGTCGACTACGAAGCAGGCGAGACCATCGATGCCACGCCCTGTGCCGGTGGTCTGTCTTACCGTACGGAAGATGTCCAGCGTCTCGGCGAGAAGTTGCGAGACGTTGTGGTGTGCAGTCTTGGCCGTGTGGAGAGGGGATTTGAACTTGAACGCAATGTTGATCGGAATGACCGCGCCAACGACTACGGACGGGAAAAAGGTCTTCATGACGATCCAGAAGGCGGTCAAATCCCGCTGGCGCCTACGCCGAGCCCTTCGAGGCTCAATCGCGATCCCCTTGGCGTCGAGGACGAGCCACACTTCCCGAGGCCTCCCTCGACGCATCAAGCTTGGTGAGACGATTCCTGAGCGTTCCCCGTCTTCGATCGTCTCGCGTTCCTCAGCTTCCGCCGGTGGCCCGACCGCAAGATCGATGTTCCATGATAGGTCGTTCCGGGCGGCGTCGGAGAGGCTCCGCGCAACCGACTCATCCGCTACCTTGATGTCGTGGTTCTGAGCGAACACGAGCTTTCCGGCGCCGCCTGCGGCCCTGATCTGCGGTGAGAACTCCAGAAGATCGAGCAGGACCGCCATGGCTATCTCCGTCCCCCGCGATAGAGCCCACGGTGCCTGCGCCTCGCCCAGCTGTGTGCGCAGACATTCCGCAGAAATCTGTACGCAACAGAGGTCGTGCCCCCAAAGAGGTGGTGAATTTAGTGACGTCGGTAGATGGCCAAGCCGCCCTGCCCGGCCGGTGGACTACAATAGGCTCCGACGTAGAGGAGGTCGGCGTCCATGACGGCGGTTCCCCCTTGGCAGACGCCGAAAGCCTCGGGAAAGGCAGCGGAGATGCGCAAGGTGGGCTGGGTTGGTGTGCTCACGTCGATGACTTTCACTCCGGAAGAGGTGATGAAGTAGACCTCTTGCCCGGCGACGGCCAGCCCGGTCCCTTTCCAGTCGATGCTCCCGGCGCTGGGGGAGAGATCGAGACTGCCAACCAGTGCGGGCTGCTTTGGATCCCGAACGTCGATGACGCGCAGGCCGCCTACTTGCGCCGACCTTGTGTGGTCGGACGCAGAGTAGTAGAGCAGGTCGCCGGACAGGCGAATGTCGCCGATGCCGCCGTAGGTAGCGAAAGGCAGCTTGACCCTGCCGAGAGCAGTGGGCACGGCCGGGAGCTGCGAGATGTCCAAGATCTCCACATAAGCGACGCTCTCGCCGTCGCTGGTGAGAATGTACGCACGGTCGCCTGAAATCTGGATTTGGTGCACATCGCATCGGGTTGGCAGCGCCGGGGAGGTGTAGTGGATGGGATTCGGAATGGGACCGCCATCCGGCACGGCATGGATGTCGAGTCCCCCACCGTAGAGATATCCGGCGAAGGCGTAGAGTTGCTGGCTGGCACCCGTCCCGCGCACGGTGACCGCCACCGAGGTCGCGTAGAGGCTGCCGTTTACTCGATTCGTGACTGACTTCAAGGCGGCCGGTTCCGAGATATCGACCAGGCGCAAGCCAAGGGCATCATTGGCCGCGAAAAGCCATTGGCCATTGATGGCCAAATCCTGGATCTGGTCCCCGGGCGTGAACAGGGTGGACCGAAGCACGGGGAGGAGAGGATCCGTGACGTCGTAGGTCTGGATAGTGCCGTCCTGATCGGAGGCGCCTGGGGTAGGCTTCGCGCGGTTTTCCCAATCTCCCAGGTAGACGTAGTGGTCCCGTTTCAGCACGCGAATGGGGGTGCCGCCAACCGATGGAATGAAGGACACCAGCTCGAGCCCGGCATCGGAGCCGAGATCCCGAGGCAGGTCGGTTCCCGCTTCGGACCGAAGGATTGAATCACCCGCCACGTCTGGCCGATCGGTCCCAGTATCCCCCACCTCGGGCCGATCGCTCCCCGCGTCCGGCCGATCTCTCCCAACGTCCGCCACCTCCGGCCGATCTCTCACAACGTCCGCCTCCGGCCGGTCGATTCCCAGGTCCGGTAGATCGATTTTCACGTCGGGCACATACGCGTCGGGGGCTGGGCCGAAGCCAACATCTGGGCGAAATTGGGCCTCGAAGCCGGCATCCGTCGAGACAGCGCGGTCCAAAGGCGTTCTGCCTCCGCAGGCCCCCAGGGCGCCGATGAGAGCCGCGGCGGCCAGAGCAAGGCGTTGGTACATCCAAGGAGTTGGCTTCATTGAATTTGGCCGCAGCATAACGCCTCGGAGCGAATGCGGTATTCCGGTATTCCCAACCGAGGGTACTTTCGCGTCCGGTATTCCCGGTATTCCCAACCGAGGGTACTTTCGCGTCAGGGTACTTTCGCGTCGGTATTCCCAACCGGGTATTCCCAACCGAGGGTACTTTTGCAGTGTTCCCAACCGAGGGTACTTTCGCGTCCAGGGTTCGGACGCTACCGGGCGGAGTCCGGACGTCTCCTCCCGCAAGAACCCTCGGTTGGGGATCAAGAGAACCCTCGGTTGGGGATCAAGGGTTGGGGATCAAAAACGTGGCGCGATAGGTGCCTTCGAGCGGCGGCCCCACGCGACGAATAGCGAGAGCGCTACAAGCAGGAAGTTGAAAGGCGTGTTGGCCGCCTCCCCTCGCGAAAAGTGGAAGACAATCGCGCTCGCCATGAGCGCGACGCACCCGAGCGACGCGAGCACGGTCAGCCCCGGCCAGATGCGCGTGACGGATGGTAGGAAGACGCCGAGCCCGCCGAGGATGTCGAAGACAGCGGTGACGTACAGGAAGCCCGGCGAGACCTGCCCCATCCACGGCATCATCGCCGCGAGCGCCGGGATGGGCGTTGTCAGCTTCCAGAGCCCGGTGCCGACGAACGTCAGTGTCAGAAGGCCCTGAACCATCCAGAGGCCGATGTACAGGCCCTTCGAGGGTTGCGTGGTACTGTCCAGTTCCGTGCTCGCGCTCGTCATGGTTCCTCTCGCGTGGGTGGTTACTGGTGACCTAGCGCGCGGTCCTTTCAAGCGCCACCTTCCCCGTCGCCGCATCGCAGCTCGGCGCTCCTCACCGGGCGTTCCCCACCGAGGGTACTTCGCACCGCGCACCGCACCGAGGGTATTTAGGGTACTTACCGAGGGTACTTTCGTGTCCGGGGTTCGGACGCTACGGGGGCGGAGTCCGGACGTCTCCTCCCGCAAGAACCCTCGGTTGGGGATCAAGAACCCTCGGTTGGGGATCAACAAGAACCCTCGGTTGGGGATCAACAAGAACCCTCGGTTGGGGATCAACCGCCGGACTGCCTTCCAGACAGCAAGGAGGCAACCTCTCTACCACTACCAGATCGTGATGGGCGTCGTGGTGTCGACGATCGTGAAGCAGTTGGCGGTCGGCTGTGCCCAATGGATCATATTATACCAGAACTGGGCGGTCTGGTATAGCTCCTGCGGCAAGAAGCCGTTACACGAAGGGTCGTTCGAATACTGAGTATTCTGGCCATTCCATTGGTCCGTGTAGGTAATCCATTCGTCGGCATACGCGAGCACGCGCCCTTGTCCGGTGATCTTTCCCACTAGCCAATTTCTGACGCTCGTAGCGTCTGTTGTCATCGCCGCGACGTGAGCATCCGCAGGTGCACTAATGGGACGCCCCCCATCAATTCCTATCACGGTGACGCCGACGCTTAGGTTGGCGATCACGGGATCGCTTCGGTTCCATTCGGTAATCTGATACGGATTACCGCAGCGATAGGGGCACATCGCGATGGCACATGGTGGCGAATTGATCGACTGACCGTAGGAGATCCCGGAAAACGCCAGGAGGGCATTCTTGGCGCTTATCTCGTTGTTATCGTTTGAATAGCCACTCAACGAGATGACGCCGCCACCCTTGTTCTCGATCCAATCTTGAAAGGCTGCCACTTCCGATGCGCTGAATGTCCACCAAGGCCCGTTGTTGGAGTTGCCTCCAAGGCCCGCGAGAATGATGAGGTTGTACCCAGCCAAAAAGTCCGCCGTGAACGTTGGCTTGGCCGGGTAGTCGTCGACCTTCGCGGTTCCAGCACTGCTCGAGTTGAGCCAATCCTGAAAGGCCGTGTCACTGCTATCACCCCACTGACCCGGGGTTCCCACCACGGCGACCTTCAACGTCGGGCAGACGCAGCCGTCTCCGCCGTCGCAGCCCACCACCTGGCTCGTCACCTCGGCGTCCACGCTCGACGGTATAACCGTCGGGGTCGGGTCGATGATGAGTTGGATGGTGCCGCCGGTGCCTGACGCGTCTTGTCCGGTGGCCCCACCTGTCGCGCTCCCATTGGCGCCCCCTGCTGCAGCGACCTCGCCCTTGGCACAGCCGGTGGCCCCGCTGCCAGCCAAGGCGAGCAGCGCGAAGACCGCGGTGGACAGGAAGCTGCCAGCGGCCGTGCGTGCTTCGAGGAGATCAGCCGTGGAAGGGCAGGCGAAAGGCGTTTGTCCGTCCATGAGGTCTCAGTCTACCTCATCCGAAGCGAGTAATATCATGCAAAGTTACCCCGGTTACGCGGTCATCCCGTCGCCGATGCACGTCGGGGGGGCGGCATGCGCCTCGAAAATTCTCGACGACGGTAGCGTGAGGCCGGAGCCCAAGAGGCCCTGGTACCCTTGTCGATTGAGCATTCCTTCCTACTGAATCGGGGCCGACACAACCGCCACGGCATCCACAACCAAGCTGCCACTCAACAGTTTGACCTGAATGGTATGAGCAGCGTTGCTCAGCCCGCGAATCGTGAATGTCTGGTACATTTCCTGCGACGCCATTGTAGTCGCGGAAGCACTCGTGACCTGTCCGTCCACCGTGACTTCCAGTTTTGCCGAGCCGTCGTTGGGCCCCAGGATGTCCAGTCCGGTTCCAGTGAAGGCGTACTTCAGCGTGGCGCCTGCCGTACTGGTCTTGGAAAGCGTGCGTTGGTAATCGTACATGTCTTGGCCGTTCACATGCGACCACGTACCGCCGTAAACCAGCTTGGCAGCCGGCGGCGAAGCTAGATCCGTCGTTTCCTGATCATCCAGGAGCTCTGAATAGTACGGCGCAGAACCATCGATGGTTTCGACCTTCAAGTTGTCGAAGCGCGTGTAATAGTAGCCGCTGGCGAGGTCCACACGACCGGACAACCTGGGGCTGGCATCGGTGTAGGTTGTGAGGGTCGTGCCGTCAAGATAGGCAGTCACCTTCGAGTCCACGACCGCAAGGGCCACGTTGTGCCAGGTGTCATAGGTTGCCTTGAATCCGGCAATAGTCGCACCGCCAGCACCAGTCACGACGTTCCCGCTAGCCACGGAGGCGCCGTCGACCAGGAGCGCCCAGCTGCCATCGAACAAGAACCTGAGTAAATACGGCGTACCGCTTAGGGTGTGGGAGTTGCCACCGCCCTGTTGCCGGGCTCCGATGGCGGCGTAGTTGTTGCCGTTCTGGGTGCTGTTGCTCTCGAATGAGACGTCAACACTCGCCTTGTAGTTGAGCCACCGCTTGTCTCCCACCGCTGTGATGGGATTCCCATTGTTCCATGTGCCGCCTAGCCCCATCGCCGATTGGTCCACCTGCTGGCGCAAGATATGGTTCGTAGAACCACTCGGGAGGTAGACTTCGAATCCGCCGTTGCGATCGCAGGTGTAGCGAGGAATCGCACCCTGCGGGCCGCCCCGCGAGGTCAGGAAGTCCTCGGAACCCGAGATTTGCCCGCCTACCCCGATCACGGGGACGGTCATGCCGGAATATTCGAAGTCATCGGCATACAGAATCTTGTCCGACGTGTTTTGGGTTGAACCGGTCGCATCGGTGTCGAGCACGGTGCGTGTACTCTCGACCGGCAACGGCGTGTCGTACTCCGCATTTCCGACATTCACCAGTGTCGTGGCCGTCAGAACCGACCAGGGCTTGACGGTGATGGTGTAACTGCCGCTGGAATCTGTGGACACATCACAGAGATATTGCATGTAGTTGCTATTGAATGCTTTGCCAGAATCGGCTGCACGGGTTTCCCATAGTTCCAGGGGAGGCTTGCCCGTGTAGGCCATATTGGTTGCCTGGATCTTGTAGGTTTGCGTAGTTGCGCTGTCGTTCATGAAGATGGTCGAGAAGTTGCGCTTGTCGGGAGCCACGAGGGTCATATAGCTGGGGGTACCGTTGCGCCCGTTGACAGGGTTCGTGCCGGTTGCGCCGGTATAGCTGGATTGGGCCACCACCCTCCAGATCCCCGCGGTATTGCCCTGGTTTTCCCAGCCTACCGTCGCGAACCAAGCGAAATGCCTCAAAATGTCGAGGCCTGCGTCATAGTGGATCCATCCCGACCATGGGTCACGGGCGCTGAGCAATTCCTTGGAGGAATATTGTCCACCTTCGTAGAAGGAACCGATGGCCGGCTGGTAGATGAAGTGAGTCCGGCGGGAATTGACGAACCCCTTGATAATGGTGTTGCCCATTTCGAGCGGGCCGTTCGTTCCGCCTATACCGGAGCCTGAAATTGGACGAAAGGCCGTGTTGCTAAAGGTAGCCTGGGCCTCACTGTTCCATATTTCCTTATCGAATTGTTCTGCCAGCTTGGTGAAATCACCCGCGCTGTCGTCATCGGTGTTGTAGTGGTACCCGGCAACCGACACGGCGCCGCGCAGGGTAGCGTCGCTGATCATGTTGGCGCCAAAGGAGCCGATCCCGGCTTCGTCGGAGATCACGACTTTGATGCCGTTGTACAGTGCCTGCTCCGTTGTATTGTTGAAACCGGTGGCATCCGCCTTGACCCGAGCGGCATATTGCGTGGTCCAGGTCAAATCCGGCGCGCTTTCGTTGACGCCGGGGTTGACATAGTCGACCATATAGCCGTAGCTGCGATACGCAGCTAGGATGGTGTTCTTGTACCAGGTATAGACGTCGTCGTTGGTCTTCACCCAGCCGGGGGCGTTCCAGCGCAGGATGCTGACCTTGAGGTTGGGATTGAGTTTCTTGGCGTCAGCCGCGAGCTGGAAGCCAGGTGCCCGTTTGACATTCGCCGCCTCGCTGGCCAATCGCATCGTGGCCGGGTCGGGGCCGGTCGAGTTGTTGCGGTCGTTGCCCATCTCGATTTTGACCTGGGTCATGATCGGGCGGGTCCCGCCGAACAGGACGTTGAGCAGCTCGGCATACTTGTCGGGGTGTTGGGCCTTGTAGTCCATCAGCACGGCGCTGGTGCCGTTGGCGCTGAGCACGCCAAAGCCTTTGAAGGTGAGGCCGTTGACATTCGTCGTCTTGATGTTGGCACCGTCGAGGGAAATGCTGGTTGGCGTCCCCGTGGCAGTGCTGGCGGGGCATGCGACGGCGGTGGCGCCGCTTCCGCCGGTGCCGGCGAGGCCGCCGGTGCCGCCGTTGGCGACTGGGCCGTCCGCCGCGGCCGTGCCTCCGCTCCCGCTCGATCCACCCGTCCGCAACCCACCGGTTCCCGCATCACCGCCTGTCGAGCCACCTGCGCCTCCCGCCGCGACTCCGCCGGTGGCAACGCTGGCGTCCGGCGACGATCCGCCACCGGAGCCGAACGCTCCACCGGAACCGATTGCACCACCGGAACCGGGTGCTCCGCCCTTGGCTGTCGTCCCCCCCGCGCCGGTCATGCCGCCGCTGGTGCTTGTGCCACCGCTGCCGAGCGTTCCGCCCGAACCAACCGCACCTCCGCCAGGCCCGTTTGAGGTGGGGCGATTTCCAGAGCATGCGGCAAGCACCAGGGCCAGGAACAAGCCTGCCATGGCTGGGAGTCGGTGGGTTGAGGGCATCGGGGATTTTCCTTTGCAAAGACGGGGCAGAAGCGGGTGCCTGCCCCTCCTCTCTAAGTGTGCATCGTCGGAAGAGTGGCGCACCTGTTGTCGCCTATTCTCGCATCTGGCGGAATGGGTGGAAGCGACGCGGCAGGCAATCGAGCCCGGAGTTCCAAACCGAGGGTAGTTTCCCGGAGTTCGGAGCTCCAAACCGAGGGTAGTTTCACCGTTTCCGGGGCTCAGCTCCAAACCGGCTAGCTCAAACCGAGGGTAGTTTCCGAGCAACTTCGCCGCTGCCCCGACCGATACATGAGCAGGCCGCGCCCAAGACGGGGATTAGCCCCGGAGCTCCAAACCGAGGGTAGTTTCTCGGAGTTCAAACCACGGAGTTCAAACCGAGGGTAGTTTGGAGCTCGGAGCTCCAAACCGAGGGTAGTTTCACCGTTTCCGGGGGCTCGGCTCCAAACCGGCTAGCTCAAACCGAGGGTAGTTTCCGAGCAACTTCCCCGCTGCCCTGACCGATACATGAGCAGGCCGTGCCCAAGACGGGGATTGAGGATCACTCGTGCGCGGCCCGCGAAATGAGGCGAACTTCGGTCATGGCTTCGGTCTGCACGATCAGGTAGTTGTCCATGCCTTCCAGTCGAGAATCGGTTCCTGTCTTGCCGGTTCTTCCGTAGAAGGTCGCCGAGAGAGGCACCTCGATTCCACCCCTGACCCTGGATGCATCCGCTCGCTCGAACTCCACCACGTAGTCGATACGCCCCGCAGCCAGCAGCCTATTGCCATCGGCTCGATTCTTCACGTGTCGAATCTGCGCGGGGCCAGACGCACAGGGTACCGACAGATCAGCGGCCGCCACGTACGCCAGCCTCCGCCCCCTGTCCACCATCTTCCCGCACGCCATCTCATGCAGGATGGACCGGACCCCTTGCCAGTACAACGCCTCATGCTTCGCCGACCAGGATGGGTCTGGCCAGTCGTCGAGCGATTCGCAATAGTCCATCTGCGTACAATCCACGAACCGCAGCGGTCGTGCGGGAGTCGAGGCACATGATAGAAGCACAAGTGCGAAGCAGAACGCGAGCGGTGTTCGAACCATGGGTCATGCACTATCGCGACAAAGGGCGGGCATGGTCAAGGCGAGATGTGCTGGTCTCCCGGTTTCAGGTTGTCCTTCGTGCCATGGTGGAGTCGCGCCTCGATATGCGACCGGAATGACCCTCGGTCCGGGCGACTGGCGACCGGTATCCAATGGTTTGCAGGGCGATGTGTTCCGCAGCACTCAACAGCGCCATCTCGCGCCACTTGCGTCCGACAATCTGGACGCCGACAGGAAGCCCCTGGCTGGTCAGTCCGATGGGAATGGACACAACCGGGTTCCCGGTGACGTTGAAGATGATGCTGTGGAGCAGGTTGGCCGACAATTGGGCCAAGGGCTTGCCGTCGACGTCAATTGGCGCGCTTGGTTTGCGATGGGTGAAGGCCGGCGTCGGGAAGACTGGACAAATCCAGGCATCCCAGTCGGTCAGGAAGGCCTCACACCGCTCGATCAAGGTTTCCCGCCGTTTGAGGACGTCGGCGATCGTCTGTGGGCGAAGCGCCATCCCCGAATAGAGTCCACGCTGGAGTGCATGTGGACGGCCCAGATGTGAAAACACGGGCCCGATCAGCTTGCGAACGTACCGGGTCACTTGCGGCTGGAATAAGGTGTTGATGGCACCCAAGCAAGCTCCGGCGGTGAACCAGGCTTCTTCGTAATCAAATCCAGCACTCGGTTGGCATTCCACCTGGCAGCCGGCCTGTTTCAACCGTTCCGCCAGGGCTTGTATCAATCGGGTGGACTCGCTGTCCAGCGGCGCACTGCCGAAGTCATGCGTCCAGGCAATTCGCAGTGCGGACATGGGCTTCACCGGGGCTTGCTCCAAACCGGGCGTACCTGGCTCGGCAATGATCGGGAAGGCCAACCGCAGATCGCTGATCGAGCGCGCCAGGGGGCCGATGCTGGCAAGTTGAGTCAGCGCCTCCCATCCCTTCGGAATGGCCAGTCGCTTGGGGCTGGCAAGATGGCCATTCCCTGAAACACGGCCCCCGGTGCATTTCAGGCCATAGACGCCGCAGAAGTGGGCCGGGATGCGGATCGACCCACCGATGTCGCTGCCCAATTCCAGGAAAGAGAGCCGGGCGGAAATGGCTGCCGCCGCGCCACCCGAGCTGCCACCCGGGGTCCGGGTCAGATCCCAGGGATTGTTGGTTCTACCGAAGACCGGATTGTTGCTTTGGATGCCGTTGGCGAGGGTTGGGAGATTGGTCTTGCCGAGGATAATCGCCCCGGCATCACGAAGCCGCGCCACCGGCGGGGCGTCAGCGGTGGGGATGCGTGTGGCGAACGGCGGGAATCCGCTCACGGTGCGCATCCCGGCGGTCTCGAAGGAATCCTTGATGGTCATCGGGATACCATGCAAGGGACCGGCTGCTCGACCTGCTTGCCGCGCTTCATCGGCGGCTCTCGCTTGCTTGCGAGCGCCTTCTGCATCCAGTGTGACGACAGCGTTCAGCGACGGGTTCTCTTTATCGATCCGCTCCAAGATGCCATTGACCAGCTCGATGGAATTGAGCTGGCCAGCCTGGAGCGCCTGAGCGGCTTGGCTTACGGAAAGCGTGGTGCAATCAACCATGGGTGTTACCTGATGGCCCAAATCCCAAACCGAGGGTAATCCCGAAATCCGAAATCCCAAACCACCGAAATTCCGAAATTCCAAACCGAAGGTAAATCCAGAAATCCCAAACCGCCCGAAATCCCAAACGAAATCCAATCCCAGATCCCAGACCGAGGGTGGTTTCAGGGCAGTTTCCAAGCAACTCCTCCAGCACCCCGACCGATACCTTGGCATGAGCCTTCCGCGCCAGGTGCTCCCGGGTTCCGACTACATGATCACCCGCCGCTGTTCCGAGCGGCGCTATTTCCTCCGCCCCGACGACGATACCAACAACGCCTTTGTCTACTGCCTCGCCCTTGCCGCTCTGAGAGCCAAGGTCGAGATCCTCTTCGTCGTGGCTATGTCGAACCACTACCACGCGGGCATTCACGACCCCGACGGCAACTTCCCCATCTTCGCCGAGCACTTCCACGCCCTCCTCGCCCGTTGCCAGAACACCCACATCGGCAGATTCGAGGCGTTCTGGTCTTCCGACCCCACTTCCGCAGTCCGCCTCGTCGAACCCAACGACGTCCTCGACAAGATGGTCTACGCCTATGCCAACCCCGCCGCCGCGGACTTGGTTGACACCATCGAAGAATGGCCAGGCGTCAGCAGCTTCCAGGCCGCGCTCACCACACAACGACTTGTCGCCGAAAGACCCAAGTACTTCTTCCGCCCTGACGGTCAGCAACCCGAGGTCGTTTCCCTTCCCGTCCGCAGGCCGTGTGGCTTCGCCGGTCTGACTCAAGGCGAATGGAACGCTCTCGTCACGGACCGCGTCCGCACCGTGGAAGCCGAACACCGCGAACGCCGCCTCGCCGCCGGCAGGACGGTCCTCGGCCGTGAGGCCATCCTTGCGCAGAAACCATTCGACAGCCCGAAGATCGCCGAACCACGCTTCGATATTAGTCCCCGCATTGCCGCCAAGAGCAAGTGGCCCAGAATCGAAGCCATCGGCCGCAAGAAGGCCTTCCTTGAAGGATATCGACTGGCCATCAAGGCATGGATCGCTGGCGCTGTTGATGTCGTGTTCCCCTTCGGCACCTACTGGATGCGGAGGTTCGCACGCGTCCTTTGCGAGGCTGCGGATGCCGTGAGTGAGCCCATGGCACCACCCAGTGAAGCGTTAGTGCCAGCGTGAAGACGGTCTACTGGCAAGTGCCGAAACCGACAACTCTGACGGGAAGGGCCGACTTGCCGGAGTGAATCGACCCGCTCAACTGCGCGAATCCGCGGCGAGCGATGGCCTGACAGTGAGAGCCGACCTGCCGGACCGAATCGACCTCAGTCGGTTGCTATTGCACCAAGAAGACGTGGGGGGTGCTCCTCCGCGTGAGGGCAATCCGCCGCATGCGCTGCCCGCGAGAACGTTTTGGGTAACATGAGTAGAGGCTGGCGGCGCCTTTTTCCCCGACGGGTATGGAGAGCCTTCTCTGCTTTCTTGAATTACCCTCGGTCCGGGATCGGCGGGATCGGCCGGTCCGGTCCGGGATCGCGGGTCGGGGAATTACCCTCGGTCAGGATCGGCCGCAGTCGGGATAGGGGAATTACCCTCGGTCGGGATCGGACCCTGTTCGGGATCGGCGGTCGAGAACGTTTTGCGCTAGAGACTGGCGGCGCCTTTTTTCCCAACGGGCATGAAGATCCTTCTCTGCTTTCTTGAATTGCCCTCGGTCCGCGCGAATTACCCTCGGTCCGCGGGAATTGGATCGGGGAATTACCCTCGGTCGGGATCGGACCGATGGCGGTGGATCTGCCGGCGCCGAAGGGCGCCTTGGCGCCAATGTCCGGACCGGGGTCCAGAATGACCACCAAGTCCGCCGACGAAAACCACGAGAACCGAGTAACCGCTTGAACTTGCACGCGAAAACTCGACTTGCTCCGGAGGAGAGATTCGAACTCCCGACCCGACGGTTAACAGCCGTCTGCTCTGCCGACTGAGCTACTCCGGAATGCGAAGGCGATGATTATGTGCAGACCGGCCTTGCCGTCAAGCTCAACCGTAAGATTCTACTCTGCCGCCTTCTTGGCCGGCTCTTGGAAGCTGGGGGCCGGCTTGGACACGGTCGGCTTGGCGCCAGGCGCGGGCTTCGCGGGCGCGGGCTTGACCGCTGCGGGTTTCACCAGTTCGGGCGTGGCCGCGGCGGGCTTCGCAGGTGCGGGCGTGGCCGCGGCGGGCTTCGCGGGTTCGGGCTTGGCCGTCGCGGGCTTCGCGAGCTCGGGCTTGGCCGCCGCAGGTTTTTCGGGTTCGGGCTTGGCCGCCGCGGTTTTTTCGGGCTCTACCTTGGCGACTGGGTTGGCGGCAGCCGGCATAGCGGGCTCGGGCGTCGGCGCAGCGGGCTTGGTCTCGGGCGTAGCAGGCTCCTTGCTCGATGCCGTGGCGTTCGCCGACACTTTCGCCCTTCTGAGGGTGACCGACACTTTCAGAACCCGCTCGTTTCCCTTCTTCACCCATCTGTCCGATGGCCCGAGCAGGCGCTCGTGCGGCTCGTAGCCTGCGCGCCGGAGGGTGATGGCATAGGATTTCTTGGGGTCGAGGATGCGCCGCTCGCACGGCGTGCGGCCGAAATATTCCCCGTCGATGAGGACCTCGGCGCCGATAGGACTCGACCTGAATACCAGGCGATAAATCTCTTCTTGGTCCGCTCTGGCCTTTTCCTCGCCGGCCTTGGCAGCGGTCTTGCCCCCGGACTTGCCCGTGGACTTGGCGGTGGCGGCTTCCGACTCCGACTTCGCAACCTTGGCCGTTTCTGGCGCAGGCTTCTCGCCTTCGGGCTTCTCCTTCGCCGCCTTCTCAGGTTCTGCCTTCTCGGCCACGGCGGGCCTAGCTTCCTCGACCGCGTGCTTCTTTGCCGCAACTTCCGCCGCAGCGGGCTTGGACGCGTGGCTCGCGATCTTGGCCGCGGGCTTCGCGGCGGGCGCGGGAGGGGCCGGTGCGGCGGCGGGTGGGGGCGGGAGCGCGGGCTTTGCCACCACGAGCGGCGGTGAAACCTGCTCAACTTCCTGTTTCCAGGGCTGGGTCTTCGCCAGGTACACGGCCGCGAACGCCGCAGCCGCCGCGACTACGGCAATGACAGCGACACGCTTGCCCGAGCCTTTGCCTTGCGGCACCGGCTCGCCACCCCTCTTCGGAGGTCGCTCGTCTTCCATCGGAGTCTCGCCCAGATCGACGGACGCGGGCGCTTGGGGCGGCGGCTGCACCGGCGACAGCGAGACCTCCTCGGTCTTCTCCGAGATCGCCTCCTCGATGGGCGCCCCGGCCGAAATCTCTTCCAGCTCCTCCGAAGGCGCCGCAGACTCGTCGCCCGCGGACTCGGCGCCCATGCCGAGGTCGAGCAGCGAGGTGAAGGCCTCCCTGCTCCCCGACCTGCGCTCGCCAGAAAGTGGCTGGGCCGATGCCGACGGCTCCTCCCCGGCGGCCGCCGGCGGGGACTCCTGAACGTCATAGCCCTCGGGAGGCGGACCGCTCTTGGTCACGGGCAACAACTCGGATGCGGTGTTGAAGTCCTCGAGAAGACGCCGTGGGTGCGCCTTCCTCGGATGCGCCCTCCTCGGCGGAAGTGTCGGTTGGGGGGCCCCCGATGGCCGACGCTTGCTCGGCCTCCTTCAGGTAGAAGTCGAGCGGCTTGTCGCTGATCTCGGTCTTGCCGGCTGAATCGAATTCCTCGGTATCATCCGAGATCTCAGCCGCGGCGTCGGACGGCGACGAAGCCGCCTGCGGCGTCGGTTCAACGACTGCCGCCGGAGCGGGACGGGTCATGGCGAAGTTGGCCGGCCCCGACGCGGGCTTCTCATCACCACGCGTCACAGGTGGTTCGCCTTCCGGCGCCGGCGAAGGCCGCGAAGCCGGCGCGACGAAGGCGGTCGGGGGGTAAGGCGTTCCCAAGGCCTTGCCCTCCTTGCGCGCCTTCTCGGCCAAAATCGTTAGATGCGTGTGCTGGCTTTCCGGCGACAGTTTGTCGAAGCGCAGACCCATGCCGGGCACATTGTTGGCGCGCGCGGGGTCGCTTTCGCGCACCCATGCCACCGTCCCAAGCCCCGAGAGAAGCGGGGAACCATCGGCCAGCATGAAGTCGAATTGCAGGGTCGTGCCCACTTCGACCGGTTGCTTGGTTCGAATGAAGAGCCCGCCGGGACTCACATCAGCGCCGTATCGGCTGATGAATTCTTCGAGCGACGCGCTCTTGAACTTGATGCGAAGTGTAATCGGGGTGCTATCCGTACTTGACGGCTGGTCCATGTCGGTTTTCCCTTGGGCCTCAGCTACGTGAGGTTACGCTGGGAGTGATTTTCCTTCAATTACTGATTCGCCGAGAGTGTGCCAGTTCAGGAGGCTGTGGTCGATTTTCGCGCGCGGCACTGGCACTGCCGAGCGCGGTACTCGCGTGCTCGCTAGGTCTTGCCGGCACGGCGGCGGGGACTCCCAGGTCATTCTTACACGCAAGACACGCCGCTGTCGCTTCGGATTCGCGCATGGCATCGGACGCGGGAGTGGAAATGCTGAGGGCGGGGGGGAACGCCGTCGACGCGGCCTGTGCGGCCGCCCTGGCGCTGGGCGTGGTGGACCCCTTCGCTTCCGGGTTGGGTGGCGGAGGCTTCGCGCTTGTCTACTTGGCCAAGACCGGCAAAACGGTGGCGCTCGACTTTCGGGAAACCGCGCCCGCGGCGCTTTCAGCCCGCTGGGGCGGGGAAACCGGTATCCCGCCACAGAGTGGGCTCTCGGTCGGCGTGCCGGGCGAACCGCGCGGCTTGGCCGCGCTGGTCCGGCGTTTCGGCGCCCTCCCCTTCTCGCGTTGCGTGGAACCGGCGCTACGCCTTGCTCGAGGGTTTGCCATCTCGCCCTGGCTGGCCCAGCAGATCGGCGAAGAAGTCGAACGCAATCCCACCTCCGGCCTCGATCTGCTGGCCAAAATCTTCTCGATCGATCGCCAGGCGGCGACTCGCCTTCACGCCGGCGACCGCGTCGCCAGGCCCGGTCTCGCCGCGACGCTGGAACGGCTGCGCCGCAAAGGCCCCATGGCCATCTATCGGGGCGAACTCGCCCGCGCCATCGTGCGCGCGGTATCGGCCTCCGGTGGCGTGCTTGCCCTCCGAGACCTCGCAGGTTACAAGCCGCTGTGGCGGCAACCGCTCGCCACGACCTTTCTCGGCCACCGCATACTGACCATGCCTCCACCCTCGGCGGGAGGAACGATCATCGTCGAAGCGCTCGGCATCCTTGCCAATCGCGCGGCGGACTGGAAGCGCCAGTCTGGCCCGCTGTCGCCGGCGTACCTACACGATCTGGCCGAGGCGCTCAAGCATGGGTTCGCCGACAGATCTCGCTTCCTCGGCGATCCCGCGTTTACGCGGGTTCCCCTCGATCACCTGCTCGATGCGCGTTACCACCGCGAGCTCGCCCTGCGCATACAGCCCAATCGGGTCCTCGCCCACGACGCGTATGGAACCCCGGCGAAACGACCTACCGAGCCACCGCGCGACGGTGGGACCGCGCATGTATCGGTCGTGGACGCAGCCGGCAACGCGGTCGCGCTGACCACGACCATCAATCTCGAATTCGGCGCGCGCATCGTGGCCGGCGGTATCGTGCTCAACGACCAGATGGACGATTTCACGACGGCGCCCGAGCGGCCGGACATGTTCTCCTTGACCGGAAGTAGCGCAAACCGGCCGGCACCGGGCAAACGGCCGGTTTCGTCCATGTCGCCCACCATCGTGCTAGGCGAGCACGGCGTGCTGCTGGTCACGGGCGCGGCCGGCGGCCCCCGCATCGTCTCCGCCACCTTGCAGATCCTCCTCGACGTGGTCGCGTTCGGGCTCGATGCACGCCAGGCGGTGGCAGCTCCACGCATTCATGACCAATGGGAGCCCGATGTTCTCAGCTACGAACCGGGACTGCCGGACGAGGTCGTGCGCGCCCTCGAAGGCAAGGGTCAGCAGCCCAAGCCGCGCCAGGACATCGGCAAAGCCAACGTCATCGTGCGTTCGCGGGGCGGGCTGGACGCGGCGGCCGACCCGCGATCGGGCGGGGAGCCGGCGGGATACTGAGAAAACCGCGGTCCGCGACCATCTTCGGAAAGCTCGCTTCCCTCGTTGACGGCTGACTGCATTGAAGTGTAGGGTTTGCCCCCAAAAGCCATGACTTTGACCGTGCCATCCCCCACCTCCAGCGAACCTGGTAGCGCCCAGCCGGTAACCACATTGCTCGGCAAGGGCAGCGAGTTCGAGGGAAAATTATCGTTCGAGGGCACCGTTCGCGTGGACGGGAAGTTGACTGGCGAGATCTTCACCGATGATGTGCTCATCGTCGGCGAGGGCGCCGAGGTCAATGCCGAGGTCACCGTGGGGGCCATCGTCATCCAGGGGACCGTGCGCGGCAACATCACGGCCAAGCGCTCGGTCGAGATTCACAGCCCCGGCCGGGTCAAGGGGAACGTCAACACGCCGTCTTTGTTCATCGAGAAGGGCGTGTTCTTCGACGGCCACTGCCAGATGGACTCCGGCAGCGCCGCGACCGAGACTCCGCCGTCGTCCAGGCACGCGGGGGGAAGGAAGTCGTCGGGTTCATCGAGCGCAAGCAGCAGCCCGAGCACGAGCAGCACCGTCGGCGCCAACAGCAATCCGAGCGCAGGCGGCAATCCGAGCAGTTCCAGCTCCACCTAGCTTCGAACCGGGCTCGCCGTGAACGCGTTTGTGTCTCAGCTTCAAGCGACAACGACACTCCTCATGGCTGCTCCGCGATCCGAGGAACCTCAGATCCTGGATCTCGACGGCAGCCTGTTCGTGATGCTGGGCATCTTTCTCGTCCTGGTATTCATCCTGTGGCAAATCCTGTGGCGTCCGTACCTGCGCGTGCGCGATGAGCGCGTGGCGCGCGTCGAAGGGGCACGCGCCAAGGCCGAGCAACTCGAGTCCGACGCGGCGACGCGACTTTCCCGCATTGAAGCCGCCTTGACCGAAGCACGGCGCAGCGGAATCGCCGAGTCGAGCAAGCTGCGCCTCCAGGCCCAGGAGCGCGAGCAGCAGATCGTCGCCGAGGCGCAAGAAGCCGCGCGCAAGATGATGATCGAAGCGCGCGCCAGGCTCGATGCCGCTCTAGAGGCTGAAAGAGCCACTCTGCAAGAGCATACGAATCTCCTCGGCAGGCAAATTGCCGAGAAGGCGCTTGGCCGGGGGTTGGCGTCATGAAGCCGTTCCAGTGCGGCGTCGCAGTGGCCGCGCTGATTGCCCTGGGCTCTGGCGTTGCCCTTGCGCAGGAAGAAGAGCCCTCCACCGCTGCCGCGCACGACGAGGCCGAGGGGGCGAGGGAAAAGACCGAGCCAGCGCGCGTCGAAGAGGTACCGGCTGCCCAGGACGAAACCCAGGAAACAGCCGATGACACGACGAACATCGCGCCCAGAAAGAGAAGGCACAGGCACCGGCGTGCTCGGGCCGTCCAGGGCGAAGCTCAGCCCCCGGCCGGCCCTCGCGAGGCATCCCTTGGCCACGAGGCGGCCGTGCCGCACGAGGCTGCCTTGCCGACGGTCGCGCAACCAGCGGCCAACGCGAGACCGACATCGCAACCAACCCCTGCCGAACACAAAGGCGCTGCGGCGGCCCCAGGCAGCGAGAGCGGCCCTGGTCGCACCCACGGCCCGACCGGGCGAGACGCCGGGCATGGGGTGGTCAGCGCGGCTCACGCCGGCCCGGCGGAGCATGGTGCCGACCACGAGAAACATGTTGGATTCAGCGTCAAGACCTTCGTGTTTCAGCTCGTGAATTTCGGCATCCTGCTCTTCATCTTGATACGGTTTGGCGGGCGCGCGATGAACAAGTCGCTGCAAGCTCGTCACGACCAGCTCAAGAGCGACATCCAGGAGGCCGCCCGCCTGCGCGACGAGGCAACGCGAAAATTCGAGGCGCAAGAGAAGCGCGTGGCCGATCTGGAAGAAGAGATCGCGTCCTTGCGGGCCTCCATCCGACAAGACGCCGAACGCGAACAGACCCGTTTGATCGAGGGCGCGCAAGAACGCGCCAAGTGGATTCAGGAAGAGATGCGCATGCAACTGAACCGGCAGGTGAAGGAGGCCGAGTCGCTGCTGCGCTCCGAGGTCGCCAGCGCATCGGTCAAGTTGGCCGAAGAACTCGTGCGCAAGGCGATGAATACGGACGACGAACGCAGACTTGCGAAAGAGTTCGTCGCCGGCTTCGACCGGCCGACCGCCCCGGGGGAGGCCGTGCGCTGATGGCGTCCTTGGGGGGCTCCGTCGCGCGGCGCTACGCCAAGGCGATCTTCGCCATCGGCGTGGACGACGACAATTTCGAGCTACTCGGCCGCGAGCTAAACGAGCTCGCCAAGCTGTGGAGTGACTCGCCGGCCCTGCGCCAGACCCTGGAAAATCCCGTCTTCAAGCTGTCGCAAAAGCGCGCGGTCTTGCAGGGTCTCATGCCGCGCGTGGCGCCGGCGCGGCAGGTGCAAAGCCTGGCTCTCCTGCTACTCCAACGCGGGCGCATCGCCAGTCTGCCGGCGATTGCGCGGGCCTACGAGGAAATGTGCGATGAGAGGCTCGGCCGCGTGCGCGCCCTGGTCAAGTCGGCCATGCCACTCGACATCGCCAGCGAAGCCGGGATTCGCAAGGCACTGGAACGGCGCACGGGCAAGAAGGTTCTCATGACCACGGTCGTGGATCCCAGCTTGCTGGGCGGCGTGGTCGCCCACGTCGCCGGCCTGGTACTGGACGGCAGCGTGGCCTGGCGGCTGTCCACCCTCAAGCAACGGCTGCTCAACTAGACCTCATCTCTGCAGGACCACCAAAGCTCGCAAGAGTTCGAAGGAAAAAAGATGCAGATTCGCGCTGAAGAGATCAGTCAGATCATCCGCAAGGAGATCGAGGGCTTCGACCAAAAAGTCGCGGTCGCCGAGACCGGAACCGTGCTCGAGACCGGCGACGGCATCGCCCGCGTCTATGGCCTGGAAAACGCCATGGCGGGCGAGTTGCTCGACTTCGGCAAGAACGTCGTCGGCCTGGTGCTCAACCTCGAAGAGGACAACGTCGGCGTCGTGCTCCTGGGCGACTTCGAGACGGTGCGCGAAGGCGATATCGTCAAGCGCACGGGCAAGATCGCGCAAGTTCCCGTCGGCGACGCGCTGATCGGCCGCGTGGTCGATGCCCTGGGCCAGCCCATCGACGGCAAGGGCCCCATCGAAGCCAAGGAATCGCGCAAGATCGAGATCAAGGCGCCGGGTATCATCTCGCGCAAGGGCGTGCACGAGCCCGTGCAGACCGGCATCAAGGCCATCGATTCGACCATTCCCATCGGCCGTGGCCAGCGCGAGCTGATCATCGGCGACCGCCAGACCGGCAAGACCGCTCTCGCCGTCGACACCATCATCAACCAGAAGGGCCAGAACATGTATTGCTTCTACGTGGCCATCGGCCAGAAGCAGTCGACCGTGGCCTCGGTGGTGGACAAGCTGCGCGAACATGGCGCCATGGAATTCACCACCGTGGTCTCGGCGACCGCGGCCGAGTCCGCGCCGCTGCAGTTCCTGGCCCCCTACACCGGCGTCACCATGGGCGAGTTCTTCCGCGACAGCGGTCGCCACGCCCTCATCATCTACGACGATCTCTCCAAACAAGCTGTCGCCTACCGCCAGCTCTCGCTGCTTCTGCGCCGTCCACCCGGACGCGAGGCCTTCCCGGGCGACGTGTTCTACTTGCACTCGCGCTTGCTCGAACGCGCGGCCAAGCTGTCCGACGCCAAGGGCGCCGGGTCGCTGACCGCCCTGCCCGTCATCGAAACCCAGGCCGGCGACCTTTCGGCCTATATCCCGACCAACGTCATCTCCATCACCGACGGGCAGATCTTCCTCGAAGGCGATCTCTTCTACTCCGGGCAACGGCCGGCGGTGAACGTCGGGTTGTCGGTAAGCCGCGTCGGGGGCGCGGCCCAGATCGCGGCCATGAAGAAGGTTGCCGGCAAGTTGCGCCTGGAGCTGGCCCAGTACCGCGCCCTCGCCGCCTTCGCCCAGTTCGGCTCGGACCTCGACAAGGCCACGCAGCAACAGCTGGCGCGCGGAGCGCGCATCACCGAGCTGCTCAAGCAGGGCCAATACGTGCCCCTGCCGGTGGAGAAACAGATCCTCATCCTGTTCGCCGGCACCAACGGTTTCGTCGACGCCCTGCCGGTGGAATCCCTGGTTCGCTACGAGCGTGAGCTCTACGCCTTCGTCGACGGCCAGAAACGCGACCTCATGACCGAGCTGGCGCAGAAGGGCGCCGATGGCAAGGCCTTCGACGGTCTGGCCGAAAAAATGCGCGCGGCACTGACCGAGTTCGGCAAGGTCTTCAACCCGCAGGTCCAGTAACCAGGAACACGCATGCCCTCGCTCAAGGCAGTCCGGGTTCGGATCGCGTCGGTCAAGTCGACGCAGAAGATCACCAGCGCCATGAAAATGGTGGCCGCGGCCAAGCTTCGCCGCAGCCAGGACGCCATCATCGCCGCCCGCCCCTACGCCAAAACGATGTCGGAAATCACCGCCGAGGTGGCATTGCACGCCGGGGCCGAGGATCATCCCCTGCTCCAGCGCCGGGCCGGCCGGCGCATCGCCCTTGTCGTGATGACATCCGACCGCGGCCTGTGCGGCGGCTTCAACAGCAACCTGTGCCGGATGGCCCAGCGCCACGCCGAGGAGAAGTCCCGGGCCGGCGCGATCGACGAGTGCCGCTACGAGGTCGTGGGCCGCAAGGGACGCGACTTCTTTCGCCGCCGCAAGCTGCACATGACCCGCGACCTGCCCGGCGTCACCGGGGATACCGCCATCGCGCGCACGAAGGAGCTCGCCAGCGCGCTGACCGAGGAATTCCTGAACGGCACCGTCGACGGGGTATGGCTGGTCTATAACCAGTTCAAGTCCGTCATCTCGCAACGGCCCGTGATCGAGCAGCTCTTGCCTATCGCGGCCGCACCGGCGGGCGGAGACGCGGGCGCCTCGGAGTTTTTGTACGAGCCCGGCAAGGGCCAGATCCTCGACTACATCCTGCCTCTCTACCTCGAAACCGAGATTCACCGGGCGTTGCTCGAGTCGGTCGCGTCGGAATTCGGCGCGCGCATGACCTCGATGGAAAACGCCACCAAGAACGCCAGCGAGATGATCGATCGTTTGACCCTGCAATACAACCGCGCCCGCCAGGCGTCCATCACCAAGGAACTGATGGAAATCGTGGGCGGCGCAGAGGCCCTCAAGGGCTAGTCGCGACCCCCGAGGTTTGAAACCATGAACACCCCCGATACGGCAACAGAGCAAGGCAGAATCGTTCAGGTCATTGGCCCCGTGGTGGACGTCGAGTTCGGCGGCGCCGACCTGCCCGAGATCAACACCGCGCTTTCGGTCACCAACCCCGCCATCGACGACCAGCCCGACAATCTCATCGTCGAGGTGGCGCAACACCTGGGCGAGAGAACCGTGCGCTGCGTGTCCATGGACTCGACCGACGGGCTGGTCCGCGGCATGCCGGTCAAGAACACCGGCGCCCCCATCACCATGCCGGTGGGCAAGGAAGTCCTCGGCCGCATCATCAACGTCGTGGGCAAGCCGGTCGACGAGCGAGGACCGGTCGGCGCCACCAAGTTCCTGCCCATCCATCGCCTGCCGCCCAAGTTCGTCGACCAGTCGGTGAAGGTCGAGATGTTCGAGACCGGCATCAAGGTCGTCGATCTCCTGGCCCCCTACCGCCGCGGCGGCAAGATCGGCCTGTTCGGCGGCGCGGGCGTGGGCAAGACCGTCATCATCCTCGAGCTCATCAACAACGTGGCCAAGAAGCACGGCGGCTACTCCGTGTTCGCTGGCGTCGGCGAGCGCACGCGCGAGGGCCGCGACCTCTTCGACGAGATGACCCACTCCAAGCTGTCCACGGGCGAGCCGGTCATCTCCAAGGCCGCCCTCGTCTACGGCCAGATGAACGAGCCGCCGGGAGCCCGCATGCGCGTCGGTCTGTCCGCGCTGACCGTGGCCGAGTACTTCCGCGACGAGGAAGGGCAGGACGTGATGCTCTTCATCGACAACATCTTCCGTTTCACCCAGGCGGGCTCGGAAGTGTCGGCGCTCCTCGGCCGCATTCCCTCGGCCGTCGGCTACCAGCCCACGCTGTCGACCGAGATGGGCATCCTGCAAGAGCGCATCACCTCCACCAACAAGGGCTCCATCACCTCGGTGCAGGCCATCTACGTGCCGGCAGACGACCTCACCGACCCGGCGCCCGCCACGGCCTTCGCCCACCTCGATGCCACCACGGTGCTCTCGCGCGACATCGCCGCCATCGGCATCTACCCGGCCGTCGACCCTCTCGATTCCACCTCGACCATCCTTTCACCCGACGTGGTCGGCGCCGAGCACTACCAAGTTGCCCGCCAGGTACAGAAAATTCTGCAAAGAAACAAGGAGCTGGTCGACATCATCGCCATCCTCGGCATGGACGAGCTTTCCGAGGACGACAAGTTGACGGTCTCCCGCGCGCGCAAGATCCAGCGCTTCCTCTCGCAGCCGTTCCACGTGGCCGAGACCTTCACCGGCCAGCAGGGCAAGTACGTCGAAACCAAGGACACCGTGCGCGGCTTCAAGGAAATCATCGACGGCAAGTGTGACGACATCCCCGAGCAAGCCTTCTTCATGATGGGCGGTATCGACGAGGTGCGCGCGCGCGCCGCGAAGATGGCCAATGAGGACTGATAGGAGATCGGCGAACCCACCATGCACCTGACGGTCACAACCCCGCGCGGCTACCTGGTCCAGGTCGAGACCGAAGAGATCGTGGCACCGGGTGTGCTGGGCGAGTTCGGCGTTCTGACCGGCCACATCCCCTTCATGTCCGTGCTCAAGCCCGGCGTGCTCAGCTACCGCGGCAAGGACGGGGTCAAGTACCTGGCGGTCGGCGATGGCGTCCTGCAGGTCGCACGCGCAAGCGACGGCGACAAGATCGAGGTGGTGGTCAACCGCGGGGAGAACGGCAAGGACATCGATCGCGAGGCCGCCCAGCATGAATTGAGTGCTGCCGAAACCGAATTGGCGAAGTCCAAGGCCGAAAGCGCGGCTGAGCTGAAGCCGATGCAGGACCGCCGAGCCTGGGCCGCGGCACAAGTCGAGGCAGCGAGCAGGTCATAGAGATGGGAACCCTGGAAGGGTTCCCATCACCCTGGCGCAATACCGAGATCCTGGAGCAGCGCCTGAATCTCGGGCATGCGCATTCGTAGTTCCTCTCGATTCTTGACCGGCAAGAAGCGGCCATCACGGCCGTGGCGTTCGACCGCCAGGAACTGGGTGGGCAAGAAGGCGGTGACCTGACCGAGCAGGCGCTCGGCCTGAATGGTTTCCCGACCCTCGACCTTGCGCCGCACCGGGAACCAGTCGAGGTCGAAATCGCGGTCCACAGCCTCGGCATCGACCACGAAGTTGTTCGTGTTGAAGAAAGGCACCTGACTGCTGTCGAACTCGAGGGGAAGGCGGAATTCCTCGACGATCTGCAGGTGGCCATCGACGCGCGCGGGAATGCCGCCACGATCGCCGCCCTCCTTGCGCACCACCTCCACGGTAATGCTCTTGCCCCCATGGCAATGCGCCCCAACCACGCGCGCATCGAGCGACGCGGCCAGGTTGTCCACGTTGGAGATCATCAGCATGCGTCCCCCGGATTGGCGAAACCTCGCCAGGTTGCCGGAAGCGCGCAGGGTCGGCAACAGATCGCCGTGTCCGGTCGCGCATAGAGAAGGCCTCCCCTGGGCGTCACGGAATACATCGCCCGCGCTGGTCAACCGCATGGTCACCGACTGTTCGAGAATCTCGAAGGGTGTCCTCGGACAGGCCAGCTCGCGCGTGGCACGCAGGATCTCGTCGCTGGTGGCAAAACTGGTCATGAGGAAGACCGGAATGGTGCAGGCATTGCGTTCGGCCACCGCCTGGATATCGGCCAGTTTGAGACGCAAGAACGAGCCGCCGGGCACGATCTCGACCACGGCCTTGACCACGCCGCCGAAACGCGTGGCCATGCCGCCCGCGAGAATGACCACGCCAACCTCGCCTTTGGCCAGGGCCGCCCGACCGACCTCCGCCAATCTCTTTCCGCCCTCCGTATCCCGCGCATCGAGCTCGACCAGATCCTCCTCGGTCGGCGAGGTCACCGATCCCGACAAGCGCCCGGCGCCAAGCGTGCCCCCCGAGCCCGCGAGCGCCGCTCGCATGCGCTCGAAAACCGCCGCGTCGAAACGGAACCGCCTGAGGGTGGCCGCAGTGTCTTCGTCTAGTTCAATCATCCAAGATCTCTGCCCGGTTAGGAGGTTCGTGCGCTGGCTTCGTGCCTCTGGCTCCAAGCATAACACCGTTTGCCGAGTGGATTTTCAGGCGGAGCGGGTCTTCCCCGACGAGCCGCCGTCATCCGCGACCGAAGCACTGCCCTTCGCTGGGATCTGCGACATGGCATGTTCCGCCACCGCGGCGATGGTCAGGCTGGGATTTGCGCCCAGGTTGGTGGGAATCACGGCGCCGTCGACAACCCACAGGCCGGGATGGCCGAACACACGACAAGCGCCGTCGACCACGCCTTCTTCCGGCGACTCCGCCATGCGAGCGCCGCCGAGGATGTGCGCGGTGATGGGAACCCCGAGGAGAACCTCGTTGATGGCATTGAGCGGAAATCCGTCCATGCGATCCGCGACGTACCTCGCCGCCTGGTTGGCCAGCGGCAAGTAGGTCGGAATGGGGGGCGCGCCGACGGCCCGCGCGGTACCCAAGTGACGCCCGAGCCACCAGCGCCGTTTGCGCACGAGCGTCAGCGCGCTATCCAGGGATTGCATCGCCAGCACCACCACGGTTCGCTTGGCCCAACCGATGGGGATGGCGTTGCGTAGAAAATCGAACGGATGGCGCAGACAGCAGGCGATCCAGCGCAGGGCGCGCGGCACCCGCCCTCCACCCACGACCGCCAGCGTGCCGAGCAGGCCCATCACGTCCGAGCCCGCTGGGTAGCGGACGATCTGGATATGGGTCTTGCCATCCGCCTGCACGTCGCTGGCGATGGCGATGCCTTGCGAGTGATCCACGCGCGCCGTGCGACTGCGGGCACCGCAAATGATCTCGCTGTTGGTACGCGTGTATTTCCCCAGCGCCAAGGACAGCTTCGGCAAGCTGCCCCTTTCTCGACACGCCAGCAGCAGATCGACGCTGCCGAGTGCGCCGGCCGCGACAATGACGTTGCGACAGCGCAGGCGCAACCGCGGTCGCGACGACCACGCGGTCGACCGCCGAGTCTCGACGACGTAGCCACCTTCCCCGTCGGGTTCGATGGTGGTGGCTCGGGTCTCGGGCAAGACGCGCGCGCCGAGTCTTTCCGCGAGGTAAAGATAGTTCTTGTCGAGGGTGTTCTTGGCGTCGTACCGGCAGCCGACCATGCAACCGCCGCACAATCGGCACGTGGCGCGCGGCGGACCCTGTCCGTCGAAATAGGGGTCGGGAATCTCCCGTCCGCCCTCCGCGCCGAACAAAACGCCGACCTCGGGCTGGAAGAAGTGGGCCTCCCGACCGAGCGAGCGGGCGAACGCGCGAAGGTGTTCCTCCGCGGGCCAGGTTGCGGGGGGCGTGGTCGCGCCGAGCATTCGTCGAGCCGTCGCGTAGTGTGGCGCGAGTTTCTCCCGCATCGCCGCGCCACCCGGCCAGCCCTGGGCGAAAGCATCGGCGGGCGGCGCTACCAGCGTGTTGGCGTAAACGAGCGATCCGCCGCCCACGCCCGCGCCACCCAGCACGAGAACGTCGCCGAGCCAATCCAAGCGCTGGATGCCGTGACAGCCAAGCCGCGGCATCCACAAGAAGCGGCGCAGATTCCAGTTGCTCTTGGGAAAGTCCTGCTGGCGCCAGCGCCTGCCCTCCTCGACGACGAGGACGGTGTAGCCCTTTTCCACGAGGCGCAGGGCCGACACGCTGCCGCCGAATCCGGATCCGATGATGATGAAATCATGGCATTCCCGCGTGGCATCCGGGCTGGGGGAGCACCTTTCGCTCATCGGTAGATCGCCTTGAGCAGCCAGCGCAGGATGTCGAGCACGCGCCTGCGGTAGGGGAAGCCGAGTTGGCGGCGAAGCCAGGCCGCGACCGGACGCCACAGGGGTCGGTCCTCGACGATGGTCAGTGGCATACAGAACTGTCGTAGCGCCTCCGCGCCATGGCGGAAGCCAAGTCCGCTGCTCCTTGCGCCCCCAAGCGGCGCGCTCACGAAGAAGTAGTTCACGAGTACGTCGTTGATGCACACGCTCCCGGTCACAAGCCTCCGCGCCACCGCCAGGGCGCGCGTGCGGTCACGCGACCAGACGCTGCCGGAAAGGCCAAAGGACGAGGCATTGGTCAGGCGCACGGCGGCCTCGGCGTCGGCCACGCGCACGATGGGCAAGATCGGGCCAAAGGTCTCTTCCCGTGCGACCACGGCCTCGGGCGGCACATCGACGAGCACGGTGGGAGAGAAGAATGCACCTGGCAGGTCCGCCGGCGGCTGACCGCCCGCCACGACACGCGCGCCGAGGGCGACGGCATCTGCCACCAATCCCCGGCAACGTTCGACTTGCGCTTGCAGCAAGAGCGGTCCGACATCCACGTCCCCACCGACGCCGAGCCGCAGTTTCGCGGTTTCCTCGGCCACCCGGCGGGCGAACGCGTCGGCCACCGCCTCCTCGACCAGCGCGCGCTCGACGCGAATGCAAACCTGGCCCGCTCCGGCAAAGGCGCCCCAGACCGCCGCGCGGGCAGCCGCCTGCAAATCGGCGTCGGAAAGGACGATCATCGCCGACTTGCCCCCGAGCTCGGCCACGCAAGGGATGAGCCGCTGGCCGGCCCGCGCCGCCACCTGACGGCCGGCCGCGTGGCCGCCGGTGAAGAACACCATATCGCAGGCGTCCACCAACGCGCCCCCAGTTTCAGGGCCGCCCTCCACCACCTGGAAGACCCCCCGCGGGAGTCCCGTTTCCTCCCACAACGTCTGCATCCGGCGCGAGGTCCGCGGCGTGTGTGGCGAGGGCTTGAGCAGGACGCTGTTGCCCGCCAAGAGCGGCGCTACCGCATCGCCGAAGTTGTTCAGAAGCGGGAAATTCCACGGGCCGATCACGGCCACCAGCCCGCGCGGACGCCAGGCCACGCGTGCCCGCTTGTGGGGAAAGATGAGGGACGCTCGTCGGCTCTCGCCCAGCGCTCGCCGGCCGACACGCCCGGTCAGGAAACGCGTCACCTCGCACAGGTAGGCAACTTCGAACCCGACCGCCTCGAACAGCGGCTTGCCGGTCTCCGACGAGATGATCCGGGGGATTTCCTCGTCGGCGCGCACCCGCGCGGCGAGCCTGCGCAGGAGGCGACCCCGCTCCCGAAGCGGCATGGCCCCCCATCCGGGCTGGGCGTCCCGCGCCCGAGCGCAGGCAGCGCCCACGTCGGCGACTACGTCACCGCCACTGTTGGCATCGATCATTGGTCGGAGTGGTCTTCGCGCTGGAGGATTCCAGTCGCGGAATTCATACCCCAACCCCTCCGCACGAGCCAGGGTCTAGAGCGCCAGGGGAAATGCGCAGCAGACCTAAGATGCCACCGCCTGGCTCTCGCTGCGAACCTTGTCCATGTCCAGGGACTTGACCTGGTCGATCAACTTCTGCAAAGCATGTCCCGGCAATGCGCCTGCCTGCTCGAAAACCAGCACGCCGTCGCGAAAGGCCATCAGGGTCGGAATGGCTTGGATGCCGTACTCGATCGCCAGGTCGGGCTCGTCCTCGGTGTTCACTTTGCCGAAGGCCACATCCGTATTCGCGCTGGCGGCCTTTTCGAAAATGGGGGCGAACGCGCGGCAAGGCCCGCACCAAGGTGCCCAGAAGTCAATGAGGACTATCCCGCTCTTGATTTGTTCTTTGAACGCCGCATCCGTAAGGGCTGTAGGTGCCATCGCTGCACTCTCCTGACTATTTAGAGTCCGCAGTCGACGGAAGGTTTCATGCGGCCGGCGTCAGCGGAAGAAACAGCAGGAATTCGGCGCCTCCTCCGGGCCGGTTCTTCACCTCGATGTAGCCCCCGTGCTCGTCGGTGAGGCGGCTGGCGATGGAGAGGCCGAGCCCGGTTCCACCGTCGCGCGTCGAGAAGAAGGGATCGAAGATGCGTTCGCGGTCGGCTTCTCCGATCCCCGGCCCCTGGTCGAGAATGCTCAAGGCGGCAAAGCGTCCGTGCGGCAAGACGCGCTGCCGGCCAAACACCATGACCTGGCCACCTTCAGGACTAAATTGCACCGCATTAAGCAACACATTGAGCAAGATTTGCGTGAGCTTGTCGGGATCGCCCTGGATGGTGAGTCCCGGCTGCAGCTCCACCTGCATGGCGATGCACCGGACATCGGCTTGCGGCTTGACCAGGGCGACCGCTTGCTCCACCGCGTGCGCCAGACTGACCTCCGCCAGGGTCAAATCGCCCGGCCGGGCGAAGGAGAGAAACCTCTCCAGCAGCGCCGCCAGGCGATCGATTTCCTTCTGCAGGATGATCACCATCTTCCGGCGCGGTGAGGACTCGGGGATCTCGTCGGCGATGATGGCCGACGATGCCTTCAGAGAGGCGAGTGGATTCTTGATCTCGTGGGCCAGACCCGCCGTCATTTCGCCGAGAGACTGCAATCGTCCGGCCCGAACCAGCTGCTTTTCCATGGCCTGCATCTCGGCGATCTTGTGCTCGATGTCCGTGCGAGCACGCCGCTCCTTCTCGACCAGAAGGCCGGTCACGATGGCCACGACGTTATAGAGCAAAAGTTCCAGGATCTTGTTGGCGGTGCCTGTCGGATCGGCATGGAGCATGCCGGGGTGGTGGGCGTGCGGACCGCTCGACCAGAAAGCATGGGGAAGATACAGCACCGTGACCATCAGAGAAGTCAGGAGCGCGCCACGTAGGCCGAAGAGAAACGCCCCTACGATGATCGGGATGTAGTAAAGGCGCCGGAGCACGTCGTGCAGCCACGCCTCTGTCGGTGGCGTCGCGAAGTGCGCGGCCGTAACCGCCACCACCGGCAACCATAGGTAGAGCAAGGCCCGGCCCGAAATCGCCCAACCCGGCCTCCACCCGCCGCTCATGCCTTGCCCTTGGCCGGGATCTCGAATTTCTGCATGCGGTAAAGCAGGATGTGGCGCGGGATACGCAAGAAACGCGCGGTCGAGCTCTGGTTGTAATCGTTCATTTCCAGTGCCCGGACCAAGATGGCGCGTTCGAGATCGACGAGGGAAACGCCGCCGTCGGGCAACACGATGCCGTCGAGAGATAGCCGCGTCTGCCCGGTCGATTGCGCCGAATTCGTGCTCAAGAGCTCGTCCGACAAGACCGGCTCCTCGGCCAGTAGGGCGGCACGTTGGCAAAGGTTCTCCAGCTCGCGCACGTTTCCCGGCCATGGCATTTGCACCAGCCGCTCGGCGGTCGCCCTCGGAATGCGCCATTCTCGGCCGCCACTGTGCCTGGCCAGGAAATGCCGGGCCAGAGGCAGAATGTCTTCCTTGCGCTCGCGCAGCGGCGGGATGAGCAAGGGCACGACGTTGAGGCGGTAAAATAGATCCTGGCGGAACTGGCCCTCTCTCACGCGCTGCTCGAGCGGCTGATTGCTCGCGGCCAGCACGCGCACGTTGAGTGGAACCGATCGCTCGCTGCCTACGGGTTCAAGCCGCTTTTCTTGCAGCACGCGTAAGAGCCGGGTTTGCAAGTCGAGTGGTAGCTCGGCGATCTCGTCGAGAAAGAGCGTGCCCTTGTCCGCCTGCACGAAGCGCCCCTTGTGCTCGCTGGTCGCGCCCGTGAAGGCGCCCTTGGCGTGGCCGAACAGTTCCGACTCCAGGAGGTCGCGCGGAATGGCGCCACAGTTGACCGCCACGAACCCGCCTTCCTTGCGCAAACTCGCCCCGTGGATCCGCCGCGCCAGTAGCTCCTTGCCCGTGCCACTTTCACCCTGGATGAGAATGGTTGCGTCGGCCACGGCTACCCGCTCGGCCACGGCCACCAGGTCGGTCATGGCTTGCGAGGCGAAGACCAGCGTCTTGCCCTCGCTGCCACCGCCGCGCAACTCGCCAACCTCCTGGCGCAGGCGCGCATGCTCGAGTGCGCGTCGCACGGTCAACTTGAAATGCTCGCGGTCGAAAGGTTTGGGCAGAAAATCGAAGGCACCCGCCTTCATGGCCGCCACGGCGGTGGCCATGTCGCCGAACGCCGTGGTCACGATGACCAGGAGGTTCGGATCCAGGCCACGCGCCTTTTCGAGCAGGGTCAGTCCGTCGAATCCCGGCATCTTCACATCGGTCACCATCACGGGAACGGGACCTGTCTGTAGGCGCTCGAACGCCTCCGGACCACTCGTGGCGCGGACCACCTCGTAGCCCTCCTCTTCGAGTAGAAACGCCATGATCTCAAGAAAGCTGGCGTCGTCGTCCACCAGGAGCACGCGCCCTTGTCCCGGCCATCCCCTGGCGGCGGTCATGTCGTGCCTCGAAAGTGCCCACCCACGTCGCTGTGCTCGGTCATGTTCCAGCACCCATGATGGCACAAGAATGCCCCGGTGGTCATGACCGGGCGACATGTCGGAAGCAGGCGCCCGGGGGACGTCGCTAATTCAGCGCGTGAGGCGTGGCCAGGCTGAAGGGGGGAATGGGCACGTCGATGGTTTCGCCCACGCTGGTGACCATGGCGTAGGAGCCACGCATGAAACCCGAGGGAGTGGCCAACACGCACCAGCTGGAATATCTGAAGACTTGACCGGGTGCGATGACCGGCCGCTGCCCGACAACGCCGTCGCCTTCGACCTCGCGGACATCCTGGCGAGCATCGGTGATCCACCAGTGGCGCGACAATAGCTGGACTGTCCGCATGCCTCGGTTCTCTATCTCGATGTCGTACGAAAACACATATTTCTTGTCGCTGGCATGGGACAAGTCCGACTCCTCGGGCCGGTAGGTGCTGACCGCCCGAACCACGATGCCTGTATTTTCATCCGGCGTTGCCGGTTCTTGTTCAACTGCCATCTTTCTCCTCGTGTCCATGGTGACGCTCGATCCTGCAAGATAGTCTAATGCATGGAATCCCGAATGCCGTGCTGCCTTGAACGGGCCACGTCCGCCCCAGGCCGATCGGACGACATGACGAGGAGGAACAGTGGCAAGATGGGGCGGCCATGAAAGACTCGAATCGGCATGTCCCGCGCGCCAGGTTTGCTGACGCTCGCGTCTTCCTCGTGCTGGCGGTTCTCGCATCGGCGGAGACCGGGGCGCAAGCCGCACCCGTGCCGCTGACCCAGAGCGATGTCGCGCTCGCCATCTACGCCCCGGATGGAAATTCGTGGCGCGCGCTCGACGCCAACGATCTCAACGGCTTCTTCGGCGCCCACCGCTGCGACTGTCCCGATAAGCTCTTGGTACAACTAGGGCTCACCACATCCGGCCAGACCAACTTGGGCTCCTCGACGCTTGCGGTCGATTTTCTCCTCGGAGAGAACTGCCCCACCGCGCCGGTGACCTGCTTGTCGGTTGGGCAGGTGACCTTCACGGCAACCCAGTCGGCCGAATCGCCGACCTTCGACAGCGGCCAGGTGTTCCAAGCCGTGGCCGGAACCTCCACCGTGGACTGCGCAAACCTGATCGCGGGGACGACGACCCTGTGGGCGGTCATCGCTCAAGACGGTGTCACGCTATCCTTCGCTCCAGCTATCGACCTTCCGGTGATCGCGACCACGGTCGCAGCCCCCACCGCGGTCACCGCACTGACCGCGAACCAAGGGCTGCTCGTCACCTGGACCCCGCCGGCGGATACCTCGCTGGTTGCGGGCTACCAGGTGCTTTGCCTGCCTCCTCCGGCCGTCGCCGCGAGCCCAGCCTATGAAAGCTGCGGGCTGGACAGCACCACCACCGCCGGCACGATCCTGACCCCGGCTGACGAAAGCGAAGTCTGTTCGGCCGAGGTCTCCGCCGGCACTACGCAGGTCCGACTGGCCGGGCTCGTGAATGGCACGCCCTACACCGTCGCCGTGGTCGCCATCGATCCAAGCGGCGGTGTCAGCGCGCTGTCCCCGCAGGCCGTGGCGACGCCCGCGCCGACCGTGGGCTTCTTCGAAAAGTACAGAGAGGACGGCGGGGCGGCCGCTGGCTGCTCCCTGTCCGGGTCGCCGCCTTCGGGTCGCACGTCGCCCCTCTGGTGGGTCCTTGCCGCGGCCGTCGTCTTCCCCCGGCGCAATGGGCGCCGCAAAGCCCGCGAGGTCACGCGCATCGTGGTCCTCGTGCTCGCGCTGAGCGCGAGTGCCCGTGCGCAAGACCTGTTCGACCGGGGCGTCGACGATTGGTCGGCGAATTCGCCGGCGACCGGCGGGGACACGACACCGGATTGGGGATTCGAATTCGGGATCTCGCTCTATCGCCCCGACGTCGACGGCGAATTCAGCAACGGAACCCACCCTTTCGCCGACACCTTCTCATCTTCCCGCCATGTCATGACGGAGGCGGAGCTCGATCGCTACCTGGGCCACCGCTACGGCTCCTGGGGCGTGGGCCTGCGTGGCGGCTACTACAAGGTGACCGGGGCGGCCTTCCAGGGCGACGGGGTCACGCGCAGCGGGGACGAAACCAGCCTGCGCCTCATCCCCCTCTCTCTGTCCGCGATGTACAAGGCCGACGGTCTCGCAGGGTTGAGGTCCGTGCCTCTGGTTCCATACTTGAAGGCCGGACTGGACGTCGTGATGTGGACGGGCGCCAGCACGGGCAATAACGCCTCCCACACCGGTCTCACGCCGGGCTGGCACGTGGCCGGTGGCATGGCGCTTGGCCTGAACTCCCTCGGCCTTGGCGCGGTCAAACCAGGCGCCGTCGCCGGCCCCGGCTCGCTGTTCTTCGAGTGGGACTACGCTGCGATCAATGGACTGGGGCTTGGCGGCAAGTTGCACGTCGGGGACAGCACCTGGTTTGCCGGCGTGATGTTCGACCTGTGACGAAACTTCCCCCTTGGAGCCGTCAAGGCACTGCCTGGCTGTGCCGTTCCAGCGCCGCGATGAGCGCGGCGTGAGACTCGGGCGGCGGCGAGAAGCGCGCGCGCAGGGCAAGGGCCAGCGCACCAGGCAGGTCGAAGGCTTCTCCGGCCGCGCAGCGCGCGCGGTAGAGCTGCGCATAGTCCGGGGGAACGCGCAGGGTCCAGTTCTCCGGATGGATCTCGCCGGGGCGATTGTAGATCTCCTTCATTCCCAGGAGATCCGCGAAGAAGATCGACACGTTCCGGGCGGGCCCGACGAAGAGATCGGCGCACAGGGAGCGTCTGAACTCTACCGGATCCCTGGCCAGACGATCGGCGCGTGCCGGCCACCTTTCTGGGACGGGCTCCAAACGCTCGGCCAGGTAGCGCACCCACGCCGACCTCCGCTCCGTGCTTCGCCATCGATCGAACACCCGCCAGATCGGCGCCGTGTCGTGGGTGCCGAGCATGACCCAATCGCTGGGGGCGGCAAGGGCGGTTCGATAGGGATCGCGAACGTTTTCCGGATCGGCCTTCTGGGTGACTCGAAATCGACCGAGCCCGTGTCGGGCCAAAACCGCCGCCAGCGGCGACGGACACGTGCTCAAGACCTCGCACGCGAGGTCGCCGACCTGGCCACCATGCGCTCGGACGGTTTCCACCAAGGCATCGAAGAGCAGTCCGTGTCGCTCGACTTGTTGGCCGGAAAGGTGGCGAACCCAGTCGTCCTCGTAGCGTGGATGCTGTGGATCGGGGGCCAGATCCGCACGCGTCACGAGGGAATATCGCGCCAGGCCGGGATGATCGGGAAGATCCGGCGAGGCGAACAAGCGTGCCCCGCGCTGGACGGCGTGCAGAGGATAGGGATCGTCGGCGCGGTAGACCCAGGGACACACCAGGCCGTGGGGATGGTCGATGCGCAGCCCATCGACCTCGCTCAACATCTTGTCCAATCGAGCGCGCACGAAGCGCAGGCCAGGGCCGTCGCCGGATGTGCCCGAGTCCTCTGGCGACGCATACCCATCGGGATCGAGCACCGGATAACCCCAAGGCTGACCCGCGGGATTGGTACGGCTGGGTGGCGCCCCCATCCGATAGTCTCTCAGGAAGAGGTTCTGATAGCGCCACAAGTCTCGATGAGAAACCCCGACCTGCAAATCACCATAGAGCTTGAGTCCAAGTCCGGCGAGCTCCTCGCGCAGAGCCGCGTGCTCGGTGTGAACCAGAAATTGGCAGAAGCTGGCGAACGCCATCGTGTCGGCGTGGGTCCGCGCGACCTCGGCCCGCCGGCGCACGCAGGCAGCCTCTTCGCCCGGCCGAGGCGCCCACAGCAGCGCGTCCGGCACCTCCGCCTCTTCGGTTTGCCACCGCTGCCAGTCCAGCGTGCCGTGGTGCTCGGCCAAGGCCTCGAACAGCCCATCGCTGTCCAGCCATTCGGCATGTTCACGCGTGAAGGTGGCGAAGGCTTGTGCCAGTGCCGCCCATCGTTTTCCTCGGCGGGCGAACGCGGCGTAGGCGGCGCGCAGGGCCCTATCCTGCGCCCGGCGCACGTGGGTGTGGTCGACTCTGCGGTCGGCGTTCGCCGGCCGGCCTCGCACGGCGGCCGCCAGAGCCTCCTTGGACAGAAGTCCCTGCCACCTATCGTCGCGCGCAAGTGGCCCCAAGGCCACGGACAGCGGCGACTTCGCGAAGAGGGTCCCGTCGTAGGGCGAAGCGTTGACAGGCGAGGTGCGGCCTTGGGGGCCGAGTTGCACGCCTGTGAAACCTAGCTCGGCGGCGAAGCGCAGGAAGGCTCGGCCGCCGAACGAATACGGCGAGCCGCGACCGATGTCCTCGTCGTCGCGCCCAGGAAAGCTTGCATCGTGAACGCCGAGTACGAGTCGCTGGATGCCCAGAATCTCGAGCGCCTCCGCAATGGCGCCGCGCTTTTCGTCGGCGGTTGTCACTTCCGTTTCGACACCTGACTGGGTGACGACTGCAAAGCCTTGGCTGGCTGGCGGCGAAGGAAAACCGCACCGAGTGGCGGCAGGGTCAGGTTGATCGAGAACGGACGCCCATGCGCCGGGACGGGCATCGCCGCGACGCCACCCAAGTTGCCATGGTCGCTACCGCCAAAGCAGGCCGCGTCGGTGTTGAGAACTTCGTCGTAGCGCGCGTCCTGGTCTACGCCGACCCGGTAGTTGAAACGCGGAATGGGGGTGAAGTTCAACACCACCACGATCTCCTGTTCCTGGGATCGCCCGCGCCGCACGAACGAGAACACCGACTTGTCGGCATCGTCGGCATCGATCCACTGGAATCCCGCCGGCTCGGCGTCGAGCTCGTGCAAGCTGGGCTCGGCGCGATAGAGGCGGTTGAGCTCGCCGACCAGGAGTTGAAGCTGGCCGTGCAGCGGCGACTCGTGGTGAAGATGCCAGTCCAAACTCTGTTCGTGGTTCCACTCGCGAAACTGACCGAACTCGCCGCCCATGAACAGGAGCTTCTTGCCCGGTTGGGACCACATCGAGGCGAAGAGCAGGCGCAGGTTGGCGAAGCGTTGCCACAGATCGCCCGGCATCTTGCCGATCAGCGACCCCTTGCCGTGCACGACCTCGTCGTGCGAGAGCGGTAGCACGAAGTTTTCGCTGAAGGCGTAGATGCCCCGGAAGGTGATGCGATTGTGGTAGTAGCGCCGGTAGAGCGGGTCGGTCGCCACGTACGCCAGGGTGTCGTGCATCCAGCCCATGTCCCACTTGTACCCGAAGCCCAGCCCGCCCACGGAGGTGGGACGCGAAACCAGCGGCCACGCGGTCGACTCCTCGGCGAAGGTCTGCGCGTCGGGGAATTCACGGTAGACCGCCTCGTTGAAGGCGTGCAGGAAGTGGACCGCCTCGAGGTTCTCGCGGCCCCCATAGCGGTTGGCAACCCATTCCCCCGGCCGGCGAGCGTAGTCGCGGTAGAGCATGGAGGCGACCGCGTCCACGCGCAGGCCGTCGATGTGGTACACGTCGAGCCAGAAGCGCGCGTTCGAAAGCAAGAAGCTGCGAACTTCGTTGCGGCCGTAGTTGAAGACCGAGCTGCCCCACTCGGGGTGTTGTCCCTGGCGTGGATCGGCGTGCTCGAAGAGGTGCGTGCCGTCGAAGAAGACCAGACCGTGTTCGTCGCTGGGGAAGTGCGCGGGCGTCCAGTCGAGCAGCACGCCGATGCCGGCCTGGTGGAGGGTCTCGACGAGAAACATGAAGTCCTGTGGCGTCCCGAAGCGACTGGTGGGGGCGAAGTAGCCCGTGGTCTGGTAGCCCCACGATCCGTAGAACGGGTGCTCCATCACCGGCATGATCTCCACGTGGGTGAACCCGGTGCGCTGGAGATGGTCGACCAGGCGTGGGGCAAGCTCGCGGTAGGTGAGCATGCGGTTGCCCTGCTCGGGCATGCGCATCCACGAGCCCAGGTGCACCTCGTAGATCGAGATGGGGGCACCGAGACCGGAGCGCGCGGCGCGCGCGCGCATCCAATCCCCATCGCCCCACGCGTAGTCGAGCCGGCAAACCACCGAGGCGGTCGCGGGTGGAATTTCGCTGGAGAAGGCGAAGGGGTCGGCCTTGTCGACCCGGTAGTTGTCGAAGCGCGAATGCACCCGGTACTTGTAGCGATCGCCGGGCTTCACGCCGGACGCGAACCCCGTCCAGATGCCGGAGGCTTCGTGCTTGTCGAGCCAATGCGCTGGCTCGCTCCAGCCGTTCCAATCCCCCAGTACGCCCACGCTTTGCGCGTTGGGCGCCCATACCGCGAAATGCGTTCCCGACGTGCCCGCCACCTGTCCCGGGTGCGCCCCCATCTTGTCATCGAGGCGCGCGTGCTGTCCCTCGCAGAAGAGGTGGAAGTCGATGTCGCCGAATCGCTGGTCAGTCACGATTGCCCTTCACAAGTAGTATTCGAAGGATCGTTCCGAGCGGACACGGCGCCGGATGGCGAAGATGTGGGCGGGCATCACGTTTGGATCGATGGCGACGAAGTTGCGCGCCCCCCGCCAAACGTAGCGCGCGTCGCTCAGGAGATCATGGGCCTGAAAGGATTCGTCCGGAAGCAAGCCCAGCGCGGCGGAATCGAGATCGAGCCAGGCGCTGTGGGCGTGGTGGGGATCGAGGTTGACCACCACGAGGACGGTGTGGATTCCATCGAGGCTCTGCTTGCTGTAACAGAGGATCGACGGATTGTCGGTGGGATGGAAATAGAGGCCGTGGTTGGCCTGCAAGGCGGGCAGGTCGCGGCGGATCTGATTGAGCCTGCGAATGACGGGACGCAGACTGTCCTTCCGATCCCGGTCCCAGACGCGGATCTGATACTTCTCGTTGTCGAGATACTCCTCGGCGTCGGGACGGGCCGTCCGTTCCATCAACTCGAACGGCGGTCCGTAGATGCCGTAGCTGGGCGACAGCGTGCCTGCCAACACGAGTCGTGCGATGAAGGTCGCGCGGGTGCCGAACTGCAGATGCTCGGGCAAGATGTCGGGAGTGTTCGGCCACAGATTGGGCCGGAAATACTCCGCCGCCTCCCCCTTGGCCAGCGATTGAAAGTAGTCGGTGATCTCGCCCTTGGTCGTGCGCCAGGTGAAGTAGGTGTACGACTGGGAAAAGCCCGCCCTGGCCAGGGCATTCATGATGGTGGGACGGGTGAAGGCCTCGGCCAGGAAGATCAGCTCGGGATGCTCGCGCTTGAGCGTGTCGAGGCACCACTGCCAGAAGGGTAGGGGCTTGGTGTGCGGATTGTCGACGCGAAAGATCCGGACCCCTTGCTCGACCCAGAACGCGAAGATCCCGCGCAACTCTTCCCACAAGGCGCGCCAATCCGCGCAGGTGAAATCGAAGGGATAGATGTCCTCGTACTTCTTGGGGGGATTCTCCGCATAGCGAACCGAACCGTCGGCGCGCGCCGCGAACCACTCGGGATGCTCGCGCAGGTAGGGATGGTCCGGCGAGGCCTGCAAGGCGATGTCGAGCGCCACTTCGAGGTCGAGCGCACGGGCCTTGGCGACCAGGTGGCGGAAATCGTCGAGCGTGCCCAACTCGGGATGAACCGCCTTGTGGCCCCCCGCGCTGCCGCCGATAGCCCACGGACTGCCGGGATCGCCGGGCCCGGCGACGTCGGCGTTGTTCGGTCCCTTGCGATGGGTCGCGCCGATGGGATGGATGGGTGGCAGGTAGAGGACATCGAAGCCCATGTCGGCCACGTAAGGCAACCAAGCCTCCACGTCGCGGAGCGTGCCATGGCGGCCGGCGGCTCCACAGGAGCGCGGGAAGAGCTCGTACCAAGTCGAAAATCTGGCGCGGAGCGGATCGACGATGACCTCGAGCACGCGCGGGTAACGCGCGGCGGTCGATCGGTCCGGGTAGCGGCGCATGAGCGCGGCCAAGGCGGGATCGAGGCAAACCGCGGTTCGCTCGGACAGGGGCCGCCCGGCCGTCAGGGCAGCAGCCGCTCGGGCCAGCGCCTGGGCGTCGTCGCCCGTCGTGCGCGCGGCGGCCGCGGTCAGCAGGCGCGCGCCATCGAGCAGCTCGATCGCGACATCCTGAGCGGCTTCGAGCTTGCGCCGGAATCCCCACAGCCAACTGGCGAAGGCATCGACCCAGCCCTCCACCGTGTACTGCCATCGCCCCAGCTCGTCGAGGACGCACTCGCCGCGCCAGCGGTCGCCCCCCGTGGAAACCAGCGGCGTCTCGCGCCACTTCGCTTCGCCGGCCCGACGGACCAGCAAAACGCCATCGACCTGGTCGTGCCCATCCGCCAGGAGATCCAGCTCAACCGCAAGGACATCGCCGACGACACGCTTGATCGGACAGCGGCCACCATCGATCTCCGGCCATAACCCGTCCACGACGATGCGGTAGGGACGATCCGGCGCCAGCGATGGGTTGGCTGCCTTGCTCATGAGGCAACCCTATGCCCGAGAATCGGGCTTTTCAACCCGAGTCGTCGCGAAATCCCCCACGGCGCCAGGTCTGCAGCTGGCCTTCCCCTAGAGAAGGGCTATCATTCCGGCATCCGCCGTCGACGAACGTGGCGGAAGACTTCGTCAGCATGGCCAGCGCGCAACAAGATACTCCAACCCTCCGCCGAAAGAAGGAGATGCGTTTCCGATGAAGTCCAGGTCGAGCACCAGCGATCCGCTCTGGTACAAGGACGCGGTCATCTACGAGCTGCCGGTCAAGAGCTTTTATGACGGCAACGGCGACGGCATCGGGGACTTCCCGGGGCTCCTGCAGAAGCTCGACTACCTGCAAGAGCTGGGCGTCACCTGCCTGTGGCTCTTGCCTTTCTTTCCCTCGCCCATGCGCGACGACGGCTACGACATCTCCGACTACCGCAGCATCGATCCGCGCTATGGCACGCTGGAAGAGTTCAAATCCTTCCTCGAGGCCGCGCACGCGCGGGGCATGCAGGTCATGATCGAGCTGGTCATCAATCACACCTCCGACCAGCATCCCTGGTTTCAGGCGGCGCGCCAGGCGCTGCCTGGAAGCCCCGAGCGCGACTTCTACGTGTGGAGCGACAGCGACCAAAAATTCCGCGGCGCGCGCATCATCTTCACCGACACGGAGTCGTCCAACTGGACCTGGGATCCGATCGCCAAGGCCTACTACTGGCACCGCTTCTTCTCGCATCAACCCGACCTCAACTACGACAACCCGGCTGTCCTGGAGGAAGTGACGGCCACCATGCGCTTCTGGCTCGACCTGGGGGTCGATGCCCTGCGCCTCGACGCCATTCCCTACCTGGTGGAGCGCGAGAACACCACCTGCGAGAACCTTCCCGAAACCCATGCGGTCATCCGCCAGATCCGCGCAGCCATGGACGAATACTACGAGAACCGCATGATTCTGGCCGAGGCGAATCAATGGCCGAGCGACGTGCTGCCCTACTTCGGCGATGGCAACGAATGCCACATGGCCTTCCATTTTCCGCTCATGCCACGGCTCTTCATGGGCCTGCGTCTTGAGGATCGCCATCCCATCACCGAAATCATGGCGCAGACGCCGCGCATTCCCGATACCTGCCAGTGGGGCTTGTTCCTGCGCAATCACGACGAGCTTACCCTCGAGATGGTAAGCGACGAGGAACGGGACTACATGTATCTCGCGTACAGTGCCGATCCACGCATGCGGGTCAACGTCGGCATCCGCCGCCGCATGGCACCGCTGGTGGAAAACAATCGCCTGCGCATCGAGCTGCTCAACAGCGTTCTGTTTTCCTTTCCCGGCACGCCCATTCTGTACTACGGCGACGAGATCGGGATGGGCGACAACATCTACCTCGGGGATCGCAACGGCGTGCGCACGCCCATGCAATGGAGCGCCGATCGCAACGCGGGCTTCTCGCGCGCCACGCCCGCTCGCCTGTACAGCCCGGTCATCATGGATCCCGTGTACGGCTACGAGTCGACCAACGTGGAAGCCCAGCAGGGCGATCCTTCGTCCCTCCTGACCTGGATGCGCAACATGATCGCGCTACGCAAGCTGTTCCGGGTGTTCGGACGCGGAACCATGGAATTCCTCCACCCGGCCAACCGAAAGGTGCTGGCGTACGTGCGCGGCTACGAAAACGAAAGAATTCTTTGCGTCGCGAACCTGTCGCGTTTCGCCCAGCCGGTCGAGCTCGACCTGTCCAGCTTCGAAGGCATGGTGCCCATCGAAATGCTCGGCTACGTCGAGTTCCCGCAAGTTCGCAAGACGCCCTATCCCCTGACGCTTGGGGCCTTATGGTCATCTCTGGTTCGAGTTGCAGCCCGCGTTCAACGTCGTCGGCGCGGCACCGGAGGTCGAGGATGACCAGGGTCTCGCGTTCACCGACTGGGAAGACCTCCTGACCGGATCCGAGCGGGCCGAATTCGACCGCAAGATTTCCGCCTTCCTCATGCGCCAGCGCTGGTTCGGCGGAAAGGCACGCACCATCGACACGGTGTCCGTGCGTGCGTGGGCGATCGTTCCCGACTGCGAGGCGGTTCTGCTCTTGGTCGACACGCGCTTCACGAACGGCGCCTCGGACATCTACTCCATGCCACTCGTGCGCCTGGATCCCGATCGGATTCAGGCCATCTCCGAAAAGCACCCCGAGGTCGTGTTCGCGCAATGCCGGAACGGCCAGGGGGCAATCTGCGATGCCACCTTCGACGACCGCTTCTGCCAATGGCTGCTCGCTGCGATCGAGCGCGAAGAGCGGTTGGATTTCTCCGCGGGTTCCTTGCGCGCCACCGCGGGTCAGTTCTATTTCGACTTACGCGGGGACAGAAGCGCGCCACTGGCCGCGCAACGCAGCGGCGCCGAGCAGAGCAACACCTCCATCCTGTACGGCAGCAACGTCATCCTGAAACTCTTTCGCCACATCGAGGTCGGCCCCAATCCCGACTGCGAAATCACCAGATATTTGGGCGAGCAGCGCGGTCTCAAGAACATCCCCAGGTTCGGCGGCATGCTCTTCTTTCTATCCGACGGTGGCGAAGTGGCGACGCTCGGCATGCTCCAGGAACTGATCGACAATCAGGGCGACGGCTGGGCCTGGACCCTGGAGGAACTGGCGCGCTACTTCGAAACTTGCGCCGCATCCCAGGTGACCCCCGATCTGCTAGGGACGAGCCAGCGGTCGATCATGGAGCTTGCCGATCAGGGACTTCCCACGGAAGCCGCCGATGCCATTGGAATTTACCTCGATGCTTCCGCCCACCTAGCCCGCCGCACGGCGGAGATGCACGTCGCGCTCGCCGCCCAGACGGACGACGCTGCATTCGCACCTCAACCGCTGACCGCGAGCGACCTCGAGGGCTTGTCCCTTGGGCTGCGAGAGCAAGCGGCCGATGTGATCCAACAGCTCAAGACGGGTTTTGGCCGCCTGCCAGACGACGTCGCCGACCTGGCCGGATCGGTGCTCGCGCACAGGCGGTCCTTGCTGACCCATTTTCGCGGGTTCGAAACCCTCCCGATCGATCTGCTCAAGACCCGCGTCCATGGCGACTTCCACCTCGGGCAGGTACTACGGGTCAAGAACGACTTCGTCATCCTCGATTTCGAGGGCGAACCCGCCCGGCCCTTGGCGGAGCGGCGAGGGATGCACTCGCCGCTCAAAGATGTCGCCGGCATGCTGCGATCCTTCAGTTACGCCGCGCAGACGGCCTTCATGTCCCACGCCACGCGACGCCCCCAGTCCGCCGCGTCGCTTGAACCCTGGGCCGCGCTCTGGGAAAGGTGCGTCTCGGCGGTCTTCCTGAGCGCCTACCGTGCCGAAACCCAAGGCGCGCGGCTCTTGCCCGAGGACTCCGCGACCCTGGCACGTCTGCTCGACGCGTACGTAATGGAAAAGGCGCTCTACGAGTTGGCCTACGAGATCGGCAATCGACCGACCTGGGTGCGCATACCCTTGCTCGGGATTCTTTCCCTGGTACAGAACTGGCGGGCGGAGTCGCAACGAATCCCGGGCGAGGGCGGCGACGGTCATGGCTGACGAAACCACGCTGCCGCCCGGTGCCCTGGAACGGATCGCGTCGCTCGAAGCGGCCGACATCGCCGTCGGCATCGCCACCTACAACAACGCCGATACCATCGGACACGTGGTGCAAACCGCCCGAGCCGCATTGCGCGATTCGCTGGCCGGCCACCGTGGCGTGATCGTCAACGCGGATGGGGGATCCACCGACGACACGGTCGAGAGAATCAGGAACGAAGAGGTCGCGCAGGTACCCATCCTGCAGATCGCCTACCCGGTGCTTCCGGGCCAGAAGTTGATCGTTCCGGGGCACGACGTCCCCGACAAGAGCGGGGCCTTGAAGGCGATTCTCGGCGCGGCCCAGCGGCTCCACGCCAAGGTGTGCGTCATCCTGGCACCCAATCTGCGCGGCCTCTCACCCGCCTCGGTGGTGGCACTCTCGCGCCCCGTCCTAGACGACCATTTCGACTTCGTGGCGCCTTGGTACACGCGCCACCGATTCGATGGCCTGGTGACCAGCGGCCTCGTCTATCCCTTGATTCGCGCGCTCTATGGAAAGCGCATTCGCCAGGCCATGGGGGGCGACTTTGCCGTTTCCTCGACCCTGGCGGCGCACTATCTTTCGCCCAGCGTTTGGGGCTCGGACAAGGGTCGCATCGGCATCGATCTGTGGATGGTGACCGAGGCCATCAACCGCGGCTTCAAGCTCTGCCAGGCGCGGGTCGGGGCCATGTCGCGCGTGTTTCGCGAGCCGTCTCCCGATTTGAGCGTCACCCTCGCCCAGATCCTGACCGAGATCTTCGATATCGCCATACGCGATGTCTCGGTCTGGCAGCGCGTGCGTGGCTCGGAAGCCGTGCCCGTCGTCGGCGTGGCCGAGGAGATTCCCCTGGGCGAGGTCGCGCTCGATCCCGAGCGCCTGATCGAGTCGTTCTGCCTTGGCTACAAGAACTTGCAGTCGGTGTGGGGCGCGGTGCTTCCGCCAGCCACCATGCTCGTGCTCAAGAGGATGGCCGCCGGACAAGGCGGCAAATTCCGGTTTCCCGACCAAGCCTGGGTTCGAACGGTATTCGACTTTGCCATGGGCTACCGTCTGCGCACGATGAATCGCGACCACCTTCTGCGCGCCTTCACGCCGTTCTATCTGGCGTGGGTGGCTTCGTTTGCCGCCGAAATGGAAAGCGCTCGCGCCGAGGAGGTGGAACGGCGAATCGAAGCACTTTGCATGGCCTTCGAAACCGAGAAGCCGTATCTCATCTCCCGGTGGCGTTGGCCTGACCGATTCAATCCCTGAAACGACAAGCGAGAAAGGGGCTTATTCATGTGGAATCACATCAAAGAGGCACTGGGCGAAGGCGTGCGTCGCGTGTTGCTGGGAGTGGTCAGCTTCCTCCCAGGTCTGGTCGTTCTCCTTTTGGCGCTACTCTGCGCCAGCGCCGTGGCCTGGGTCGTGAGCTGGGTAACGCGCGCGCTGCTGCGCTGGATCAAGTTCGACGATCGCATAGAAGCACTGGGGTTCTCTGGACTGGCGGATTGGTCGCCGCGCCGAAGTCCCACGCTCCTGGTCGCCAAGATCGTGTGGTGGCTGATCGTCGCGTTCGGACTTCTGGTCGGCCTGGCGGGCTTTGCCACGGACCTAGCCTCGAAGATCGTCGTGCAAACCTTCGTCTACCTGCCCAATATTCTGGTGGGCTTGGCCTTGCTGGCGATTGGCAACCTGCTGGCGCGATTCCTGGCACGTGGCGCTCTCATCGGGGCGGTGAACTTGCAGATGCGGTCGGCGCAGTTCATCAGCGTCGCGGTGAAATGGCTGGTCCTGGTCATCACGGCCGCGATGGTTCTCGATCATCTGCGCATCGGCGGCGAGATCGTGAAGCTTGCTTTTGCCATCTTGTTCGGAGGCGTGGTGCTGGCACTGGCGCTGGTGGTCGGCCTGGGCTGGAGGGATCTCGTGTCTCGAATCGGATCGAGACCGACCAAGGAACACCCCGAGGACGAGTCAAGCACCCTGCACCACCTGTGATGAATTCATCGGCGTCGCTATTGGCTGAAGGTCACGACCGCGGGCTTGGAACCGATCTCGACCGTGGTTTCCACTTGCACGGTGTGCGCCTCACGCGGAACGAAGACACCGACCATGTGCTTGCCGACGGAGGTTGGGATCATCCTGGCCGGGCATAGCAAGCCGGTCTCCACCGCGTCGAGCAGCACGGGAAACTTTCCGACGGTCCCGCATTCCACGTCGACGAATGCATCGCCACGAATGGGCGGGGCGATGGGGACCAGCGTTCGCCGCACGATGGCCCCTCTCGTGGTGTCCACCGCATCACGGAACATGTAGTAGCCCGGCTCGATCAGGACGATGCGATGTCCGCCCCCCCCGACCACGATATCCGCGAAGGTCCTGCCCTCGAACGCGCCGTCCACCCAGACCGCGGCCCCCGGTGGAACGGTCTCGACAATCAGGTGCCCGGCGACGCGCGACAATACCGACTCGGCGAGGGTGGGTGCCGGCGCGCCCGGCCCTTGGCCTTGCCTGGTCCGCGCCGGCTCGGCCCGCGATCCGGGCGAACCCGGCCGCATCTCCGGGATCCGCGTCCTGCCCCTGTTGCCGTTGCGGAACGCCTGCGCCCGATTTTGGCCAGACCATGGGCCGTGTGTCAGCAGCGCCGCGACAAGAGCGGCCAATACCAAACCCGCGGCAATGGCAAGGCCACGCCGCCAGGACGCCGCGGGAGTCCCGGTGCTGCGCCCGTCCTCTGCGTTACCCGAGGCGGGGACCGGTGTCTTGACCTGTGGTGCCTCGCCGTGATTCCGATCCCTGTCCGCACGCGATGGATCGCTCGCGCGCACCCCGCCCGCCTCGGTTGCGCGCAGCCCCTCGGCGATACACTGTCTCCGGTCGCGAGCCGCGTCGATACCGCTGGCCAACCAGTCCACGAGGACGGCCGCGGATTCGGGCCGATCCTCGGGCTCGGAAGAGAGCATGGTCCGCAGCGCCGCGCCCAGGCTGCCGGAAACGCCGGGAATGTCGGGCAAGGTCGCTGGCTCCCGCCGGGGCGGGCGCGTTGGCGTGGGTGAAGCGGCGGGCGCGCGCCCGGTCACCAGGAAGTGGAGCAACGCGCCCAGCGAATAGAGATCCGCGGCGATGCCTTGCCTGTCGCGCAAGCCAACGGCAGTGGTGTCCACGCCCTGCAACTCGGGCGCCACGAAGGCCCATCGTTCCGGCGGCTGCTCGGTGATGGCGCGTATGGCAGAGGCCAAGCCTGAGTCCATGAGCCTGATCTCTCCCGCTTCCGTCACGATCACGTTCTGCGGGGCCAGTCCCAGATGGCACAAGATGGGTTTCGCCGAGTGCCCGACGTGCAGGAAACGAGCGATCTCCGAGCCGATGAGCCCCACCAAGGCCGAACCGACCAAGGCGCCATCCTGCCGCACGCCCCGGCTCAGTTCCACCAGCCTGCCCAGATCGTAGCCGGAAACGTACTCGGTCACGACGAAGGTTGCCGCTGGATCATCCGACAAATCGACGACCTGGCCGAATCCCGGGCGATGAAAGTCCCTCAGCTGCCGGCCGGCATCGACGAAGCGCCGCGCGACCTCCGCGTAGGCGTCCGTTGGCACGCGATCGGAGCGCAAGAGTTTCAGCGCGAAGAGATGCCCGGCCATTTCCCCTGCGGATTCGCCCCGCGCGCCTGGCGCGAGACGGACCAGGTAGGTCTCCGTCACGCCGCCCGGTCCGAGGAGACCCTCGACGACATACTTGCCCAGGCGCAGCGACGGTGGCACGGCCGCCCATTGTAGACCACCCCCGACGTGCGGGGCCCAAGTTCGAACTTAACGTGCGCGAATCGGATCTCTCGCCAGCCGTGCCGCATCCTCGGCCATGTCGTCCGAAAGCAGATCGCGCATCTTCTCGATCGCGTAGTGACCCGCCATCTGGTGCATCTTGATACGCAAGACATCTCTGATCATGCGCGACGAATCCCGCGCCAGGTTCACGCTGGAAGTTTCGTTCCGTCGCAGAACCACCGGCACGCGCTTGATGTCCAACCGATATTTGAGTGCGAGATAGAGAACTTCCACGTCGAAGGCAAAATGATCGATGATGGATCGAGAAAAGATTGCATCAGCAACATCGTTGCGAAAACCCTTGAACCCGCATTGGGTATCGTAGAAGCCCCCTGTGACGACGTGGTTGGCGAAACGGGAGAACGCGAAGGACGCCAGCCTACGCGCCAGATCGACCTTGAGCTGATAGCGCGAGGTCGGCAGGGTCCGATCGCCGACGACCATGTGAAAACGCCGGCCCAGTACGTACTCGACAGTCAGGGGAAACAATGCCAGTTCGAACGGCAAGTCGGCGTCGGTGAAGACGCGGCAACGGCCAGTGGCGGCCAGCATGCCGGCACGCACGGCGGCTCCTTTGCCACGGTTCTCGGGCAATCGGATGAGAGAAACCCGGCCGCGGCTCGCCTCCGGCACGCGCGGCTCGTGCGAAAAATCGCCGCCGCCGTCATCCACCAGGATGATCTCCCAGTTGATGCGGGTTCCTTCGAGGTACGAAGCCAACTCCTCCGCCGAGGCCAGCGCCCGCACCGCGTCTCGATACGATGGCAAGACCACCGAGAGTTCAGGATCCGTCGGCCTATCCACCGCGACTCCGACGCTTGGCAATCGCCATCAGTAGATTGCCGAAAGGAAGATCCATCCGGTCCTCCATCTTGGCGCAGCGTTCTGCCAGCCGCCAGTTCAGCACGCTGAGGAATGGCGCGAACGTGGAAAAGGTCGCGAGACGGACGATCTCCCAATCGGCCGCGGCAAGCGCCTGCCGGAGTTTCGTTCTGTCAAACCGGGTCACATGCTGGTGTTCCGCCATGGGGGCCGCAAGCCGCGCCCGATCCATGGCCATTTCGATGACCGGCCAAAAGCCGCGGTAGTTGGGCGTGGTCAGGGTCAGCACGCCACCTCCCCGAAGCAAGCGCGCGAACGTGGCCAGCAGGGCGTGCACCTGCTGCTCGTAGAGGTGTTCGATGACTTCTAGACAGTAGATACGATCGACGGAGGCAGGGTCGTAGGCAAGCTCCTCTACATACGCACATCGAAAATCCAGATTCGGGCGATGAAAGGTCGCACGCGCGAAGTCGATCGCCTGCACATTTGCGTCGACCCCTGTCACCTCGGCACCCATCGACGCCAACAGATCGGATACCACCCCGGAGCCGCAGCCAACATCCAACACGCGCTGGCCCGGCGCGGGCGGACTGAACTTGCGAACCATGCGCTCCTTCTCCTGGTGCCAGAAGCGCTGGACAACAGGCCCGTGTTTGCGCGCCTGGTACTGGTAGGCACCGCTGATCTCGACGGTGTCGCCGTGGCGGATCCGCACGGGAGCTGTTGATACCACACCCCCGTCGAGACGTCTACCGTGCCTCCGTCCACCCGTCCATTGCAATGCTGGCACGGACCTCGACGGCCAGCTCCGCCGATCCCGCGCGAGCGGCGCAACCCCATGCTTGCGGGCGAAGGTTGTGACAACCTATACTCGCGCCATGGCCGACGTGTTCCGTCCGGCCGACCTTGGTCGGGAGGATCCAGTTTCCACGACGACCGAATCGGCCCCACCAACCGCGGAGCGACGGTGGTGGGCGCTGCCCCTGCTGATGCTGGTCTATCTGTCAGTTTACGGACGCGCGGTGAGGTTCGATTTCGTGTGGGACGACTCCACGAATTCATCGCAAAGCGCGCTGATGCGTGGCGCCCTGTCGCAGGTGATTCGCAAGGGAGAACACGCGCGCAGCGAGCCGGCCACGGAACGCATGCCGAAGAATCTCGTACCGATGCACGAGAGCTATCGTCCCGTCAGCGTGACCAGCCACTGGCTCGACGTTCATCTATTTGGCGATCGCGCCGGGCTCATGCACCTGCACAACCTCCTCCTTGGACTATTCTCAATTCTCCTCGCCTATCGGGTGGGCCGTGCTCTCGGTTTCGGCCTGTGGTTGCCTTGCCTGTGGGCACTCCACCCGCTGCACGTCGAAGTGTTCGCCTACATTTCCGCCCGTTCCGACCTGCTGGCAGCGATCTTTTCGCTGCTGGCGATTCTGGCAGTCCTGCGCTCCGCCGAGTCCGGCCGAACTCGACCGAGATGGCTTTGGGCCGGAGTAGCGGGCTTCTTCCAATTGCTTTCCCTGTTCGCGAAGGAGGCCAATTTCCTCCTTCCCCTGGCGGTGCTGGCCCTGGCCCTGGCCAGGGGCAAGCTTCGCGCGACCGCTGCCTCGGCAACCACACTCCTCGCCAGCGCCCTCGCCTACTTTCCGCTGCGCAAGCTTCTGATGCAATCGGCCTCCCTGCCTATGGCGCAAGACAAGGCGCTTGTGCGTGCGGTGGTGGATCTACCGGGTGTGGTCCTGGCCTACGCGACGAGCTTTGTGTCGCCATTCTCGCTTTCGCCCGACCGTCAGCTGTGGCCGCCCTTCGTGGCCCTCGGCTGGGTGGCGCTGGCCCTGCTGGTGACCGGGTTCGTCTTGGCTTTTCGTCGAGTTCGGCGCGGCCGGCGCTCCACACTAGCGCTTGCAGCCGGCGCGGTTGCGGCGTCGGGGCTGCTGCTTCTGCCGGCGGCCGTGGGGGTCCGGAGCATTGGCGCTCTCTCGGACCGTTACGTCTTCTTTCCCTTTCTCTTTCTCGCCATGGCCTTCCTGGTCGCCACGCGGGCGGTGACCAAGTTGCTGGCCGATGTCCCGCGCGCGCTGTGGATCGGTCCGTTCTGCGTTTGGTGCGGGATCTTGCTGATCGTCACCTGGATGCAGGTCGGTGTCTGGCGAAACGAAGAGACCCTGGCGCGGCACGCAGTAGCCATGGAGCCCGACAACTCCGCGGCGCTCTATCGTCTGGCCACGCTTGCCACATCCCGTGGAAACTTCGCCGAAGCACTGCCCTTGCTCGAGCAAGCAGTGGCGCGCGATCCCACCAACCGTCGCGCCCTGGGCAATCTCGCGGTCGTCTACCTGAATCTGAATCGCGTGGCCGATGCGAAGGCGGTCTTGCGCCGCCTCCTGCCCATGGCCGGGGCCACGGATCGCCGGTTCTGGTACAACGTCGCGTCGGCCCAGGTGGCGGACGGAAAATTCGAAAAGGCCTGTGCGGCGCTGGCGCGCGCGCTCGAGATTGACCCCGGATACGCCCTGGCCTTGGGCCTGCGCGATCGAATCTGCCCCGCTGCCCCACAGCCCCCCTAGGGGCTGTGCCTATTTGAAAGGTCGAGATCCAGGAGAGCGGCGCTCGGCTTCTGCGGGCTTGCGCCAGGAGCTCTGAGCGTTGAGCCACTGCAAGGCACAGGCAACGTGGATGAGCAGCGCGACCACGGTTGCAGCCCGCATCATCGGCTATCTCCTCGACTGTCCCAGGTTCACCCAGGTCCCCGGCCCTACTGGTCCATATTCTTCCGGTCGATGTTCCAGGCGCTGTCCGTGCAAAGCTTACACGACGCCCCATAGAACCAGCAGCATTACCCCAACCCACCAGCACTGCAGGCGTCTGCCTGGAATTCACGGGCTGCACGGCGGGCTATCCCACGCGATCTTGCTTGTTCGTTGGCGATCACACGCCTTCGCCCGACGGGACGGACGGGTGGGTGCCGAAAGAGACTTGGAAGTTCTTCTCGCAGTTCTGAGCAACAGAAGACGCTGAAGAACGCCTAGGGCCTGGGCGCCCAGGCATCCAGCGGCTTGGCTAGGCACCCGAAATAAGCACGTCGTCAATGTACATGGTGCCGGACCACGCGCCGTCCGTAGTGTTCACGTTTAGCTCGATAGCTATCTCGTTCGCCTGAGTTGCCGAGCTGCCGTATTGCACCTGGTACCACTGTCCGACGCGAATGCTGCCCGGGTCGGCCCCACCCAGCATATCGGGGGTGCCAATGGTGACGGTAGACCATGTCCCCAAGGTAGGGCCGTCCAGATAGATCCACGCCGAAATCGTGGCGTTTGCCAGGTTGACGGAGCTGCCTACTCCGCAAATCGGAACATAGACATAGGCGACGAAGGAATTGACTTGATCGATTACAATCGGAACCTTCAGCGAGTAGCTGCCCGCGTGGGCGCGAGTTGAGCTCGCCGAAATGCTGGCCGAGACTCCGTTGTTGTTGCCGTAATAGTCCGAGCCAGGAGCAACCCAGGCTTCGGCCGAGTTGGATTCGAAGTTCCAGCTACCACACCCACCGCACTGGAGAGGAATGGAACATGCGCAGGCCCCGGTACTGCCGGTAGTCAGGCACACTTTATTGGGGCCGCACTTGTTCGTGCACGAACCACAATGCAAGGGATCGCTCTTTAGGTCGAAGCAACTGCCGGAGCACAAAGTCTGCCCCGACGGGCAGATGCAGCTGCCGTTCGAGCAGCTCGTTCCACTCGGGCACGCATAACCACAGCTGCCGCAGTTGGAGTTGCTGGTGTTGGTGTTGACACAGGTGTTGCTGCACAAAGTCTGGCCCGCGGGACAAGCGCATTGACCACTCTGGCACGTCTTGCCTCCCGTGCAAGGGCCGCACGCCGCGCCGCCGGTGCCACAGGAGGAATCCGTCTGGCTCGCGTATCCCGTGCACACCTTTCCGCTGCAGCAACCGCTGGGACACGAGGTTGCATCGCACACGCAGTTTCCTCCCGAACACCGCTGCCCCGTCGGACAGGAGGTGCCGCAGGCGCCGCAGTTGCTGACATCGGTCTGCAGATTCACACAGCTCCCGCTACACATCTGTTGCCCGGTGGGACAGGTCGCACCGCCCGAGCCAGTCACGCCACCCGTACCAATCACGCCCCCCGTCCCCGTAGTCCCGCCAACGCTGATGGTACCGCCTGTGCTCATCGCGCCGCCAGCCCCTCCAGTCGCGTTGGGTGCATCGGGGTTGGATGTCGCGCCCCCAGCTCCGAGCGACCCGTCCGGGACCGTGCTGCCTCCCGAGCCGCCAGCCGCATCCACAGGCATGCTGCCTCCCGAGCCGCCAGCCGCATCCACAGGCATGCTGCCTCCCGAGCCGCCAGCCGCATCCACAGGCATACTGCCTCCCGAGCCGCCAGCCGCATCCACAGGCATGCTGCCTCCCGAGCCACCTGTGCCGCCGGGGCCATCCAGCGCGTAAGCTGGAACGTCCGTGCGGCCCAGATCGGGCGTCGACGTCTCCTCTTGCTGCCCGTTGGCATCCAAATTGGGCGGATGTTTGACGTCGGAGAAACAGCCCACAGGGCCCAATAGCGCAACCAGGACCACGCCTGGTGCAAGGATGGTCAAGCCTCGAAATGGTCGCATGATCTAGAGTTCTCCTCCCAAGGCTAGGCCTCCCCCACCGGGGGTCCAAAAGGAAGACAGGGCAACACTTCCGATCCCTGCTCTGGCGCGCTTGTGACCGACCAGGTACAGCACGACGCCAGTGACCAGCGCTGCGCCACCCACGCCGTAGCAAATCAAGGATGCCGTTTTGTAGGATTGCTGACTCGATTCCGAGCCCGAGTTTGCGGCCTGGTTGGCTTTGAGATTGAGAACAACGCCAGTTGCAATACCAGCCAGCCCGATGCTGCCAACCACGATGCCAATCGTCGGCAGAGCCAATCCACCACCGTCTTGTAGAGGGGCCGGCGCGGCAGCCACAGGGGGCGACACCACTGTCGGTTGAGACGGCGGTAGCAACGGGGGCGGCGTGGCCGACGTCACTACCGGAGGTGGTGCGGCGGTCTGCCTCTCCTCCTCCGCCCGGAAGGCTCTGCAGTCGGCAATGTGCTTTTCCGTGTCCGCGGCATCTTCGGCGCTGATTCTCGGCGTCTTTCGCAGATATTCACGGAAGCGGTCGATGGCGCTGATCCACTGATGGTTCTGCTCGTAGCAGCGACCCTGGTTGTAAATAAAGGTGGTGTCGTTTGTATCGACATAAAGCTCGGCGAGGACCTCTACCCCTTTGCGGAAATCACCGGCTGCGCAGGCAATCTTGGCAGCTTTAGACCGGGCTTCCGGGGAATTGTTCTTGGGGCTGCTCTTGGCCTGCGCTTGCGGTAACCAGGCCAGTGAGAGTAGGCACGCTGGAAGCAGGATAACAGTGCGCATCGGAAGGAGGCCATCGTAGCACAATGGCCCAAACGGGCGTAAGCGAATCGAAGCGAGCTGGGATTCTCCGGCATCCGGACGTCAAGCAGGAGATCGGGCGGGTCCACCTCGTTGCACGTCGTCTTCCACTTCGTCCCTCCCGTCGATCAACAGAGAAACTCCCGAATGCCCTCGTAGTCGAAGCAATCGACCATCCGCCGCAGCGTGGTGGCCACATCCGGCCGCGTGCTGGCGATGGTTTCGACGATCTCCACGATCTCGTCGTAGTTCGCGGCGGCGGCGGCCTCGTGAAGGCTTGCGCGGACAGCGTCGGGAAGCGCACCGAGCGCCTCCCGATCCAGGGGTTGCTTCCTGGCCTCGACGACGTCCGGAACGGCTGGCCGGTCGGTGCCGGACGTGACGAGCACACCGTCCAGCACCGTGCGCACCTTTCGCGTCAGCTCGGCCTCGCTGAACGGCTTGGCGAGGAACTGTGTTTCCATGTCCAGCACGCCGCGGTGAACGATCGCATCGTCGGTGTAGCCGGACATGTAGAGGATCTTGAGGGTTCGCCGCAGGCTGGCCAGTCGCTCGGCCAGTAGCCTTCCGCCCATGCGCGGCATCACCAGGTCGGTCAGCAGAAGATCGATGTTGTCCGGGTGCCGCTCACAGGCCAGCAGCGCCTGCTCCCCGTCCGCGGCGGCCAGCACCGTGTAGCCTGCCTTTTCAAGCAGCCGCACGGTGAGCTGGCGCAGGGCCTCCTCGTCCTCGACCACCAGGACGGTTTCGTTCCCTGTGGCCTGGCACGGGGATGGATGGGGCTTGGTCGGCGCCGGCAGGGTGGCCGAAAGCTCGCGCGGCAGGTAGACCTTGAACGTCGTTCCCCTGCCGACCTCGCTATCGACGGAGATGATACCGCCGCTCTGCTCGACGATGCCGTAGGCCGTCGATAGCCCTAGACCGCTGCCCTTTCCGATTGCCTTGGTGGTGAAGAACGGCTCGAAGATCCGCGCCACCGTCTGGCTGTCCATCCCGACTCCCGTGTCGGTGACCGCAACCATGACGTAGGGCCCTGGCGCCCGTCCCTCGTAGCGGTCCGCGAGGTCCGCGTCCAGTTCGACGTTGGCGGTCGCGATCGTCAGCTTCCCCCCCTCGGGCATGGCGTCGCGCGCATTGATGACCAGGTTCATGATCACCTGCCCGAACTGGCCCGGGTCGGCCTTGACCAGGCCGAGGTCATGCGCCAGAACTCGCATCTGCTCGATGTCCTCGCCGATGAGTCGGCGCAGCATCTTCTCCATCTCGGCGAGGACCTGGTTGAGGTTCAGTACCTCGGGCTGCAAGACCTGCCCACGGCCGAAGGCGAGCAACTGGCGCGTCAGCGTTGCCGCGCGCTCGCTCGCCTTGAGTACCTGACCCAGATCGTCCGCCAGCGGGTCGCCCTCGCGCACCCTGCCCAGGCCGAGCTGAGCGAAGCCCTGGATGACATTTACGCAATTGTTGAAGTCGTGCGCGATGCCGCCGGCGAGCCGCCAGATGCTTTCCATCTTTTGGGACTGAAGAAGTTGCGCCTCTAGTTGTCTCCGATTCGCCTCCGCCTGCTTGCGCTCGGTGATGTCGCGAAACGTCCAGATCCTCCCGTAGTTTCCGCCATCCCTGCTCACCACCGGAGCCGAGTATCTGTCCAGGGTCGTCCCGTTGACCAGCTCGACCTCATCCCGGGTGGTTTCGTCGGGATGGCTGTAGAGATAGGTGATCCGTTCGACGAATTGCTCGGGATGCCTGGTCGAATGCATGACGTGCTGAACCTGTCGCGCGTCATCTGGATCGTCGGCAACGGCCCGCGGAATATTCCACAGCTCGACCAGTCGCTGGTTCTGGAAGATCTTCTTTCCGCGCGGATCGACCACCAGGATTCCGTCGAGCGTCGAGTTCGCCTGGGCTTCGAGCAGCGCCGTCTTGCTCCGGATCTCCTCCTCGGCCATCTTGCGCATGGTGATGTCGTTGATGCTGGCGAGGAGGCAGGACTCGCCGGCGAGATTGATTGTCCGCGCCGAGAACAGGCCGGTACGGATCTCGCCGCTCTTCGTCCGCAGGCGGAACTCCTCGCCGACCACGGTCTGCCCCGCGCGAACGGCGGCGATCACACGTTCGCGATGCTCTTCGTCGAGCCAGAGCTTCAGCTCGGTCGACGAGTAGCCGAGAGCCTCTTCCCGGGTGAACCCCGAGAGCTCGGTGAAGGCACCATTCACTTCGACCAAACAGCCGTCTTTCATTCCAGCGATGGCGATGCTGTAGGGCGCGGTCTGGAAGACTGTCGAGAATTTCTCCTCGCTCTCGCGCAGGGCATTTTCGCCTAGCTTCTGGTCCTCCAGGGCGCTGAGCAGCGCCCGGCGGGAACGCTCGGCCTGCTCCAGGCTCCGGCGCAGCTCGTCCTCCATGCGTTGGCGTGAGGCGATCTCGGCTTCCAGTCGCGTGGCGGTCTGGTAGAGCATGACCGCTTCCTCTTCGAGGGCGAGCCTCGCCCGGCGCAGGGCCAGGTGAGTCGCGACCCGGGACAGGATCTCCTCCTTCTGGAAGGGCTTTGCGATGAAGTCCGCGGCGCCCATCTGCAGGCCGGCCACCCATTCCGCGACGCCGGCGAACGCGCTGATCAGGATGATGGGAATATGCCGCGTGGCCTCGCCCGCCTTGAGCCGCCGGCACACCTCGATCCCGTCCATCCCGTTCATATGGATGTCGAGCAGGATGAGGTCCGGCTGGCTCGCCGCCACTGTCTCCAAGGCCAGCTCGCCGCTGTTGGCGGTACGCACCTGATAGCCTTCCGGCGTCAGCAGCTCGACCAGCAAGGTCAGCGTCGAGGAGGTGTCGTCGACCGCCAGGATGGTGGGGGTCTCGGTCATGCAACCTTCCAGCTCATGACCCCGGCTTTATGTCAGCGTCGCTCGCCGGCTGGCCTCCCTGGCTGGGATAGCGCGCGGGCTCGCCGGCGTGGCGGCACAGCTCGTTGACCTCGCGCTTGAGCTCCTGCACGCGATCCTCGCGGTCCAGCATCACGTCGTGCCAGCGTTGCAGTTCCTCCAGCTGGCTCCTGATCTTCTCCTCCGTCCGCTTGCGCTCGGTGACGTCCTCGCCGATGCCCGCCGTTCCGATGACCTCGCCGGAGGGTGAACGCAACACGGCGTTGCTCCAACGAACCAGCCGCCGCTCGCCCGAGCGGCCGAGGATCTCGTTCTCGTGACGCCACGCCTCCGGCTTGTCATCCAGTATCGCCGCGAAGGTGCGTCTCACTTCGTCGCGTGGTGGTGGAATGAAGCGCTCGAACCAGTCGCAACCTAGAACATCCTCTCGCCGCCAGCCCGTCAAGCGCAGCAGGGAGTCGTTGCAGAAGGTGACGCGCGCGCTTCGATCGAGAATCACCGCCGCCAGGTCGATGTTGGTGAGCATGCTGCCGTAGCGCCGCTCGCTCTCGCGCAACGCCTCGTCCGCCCGCTTGCGCTCGGTCAGATCGAGAGCGAAGGCGACGATCAGTTTGTCCGGCCCTGGCAGCAGGGCATCGACCAGGAGCACGGGCACGCGGGTGCCGTCACTGCGGACATACTCCTTCTCGTACGGCGTGCAGGTCCCGCGTGTGCGCAGCTCCTCGATGGCACGCTCGTCCGCCAGCAACCACTCCGGCGGCGTCATGGCCCGCCAGTCGACTCTTCCCTGCTGGAGATCCTCTCGCGTGTAGCCGACCAACTGGAGGTAGTAGTCGTTGGTCTCGAGAATGGCACCGGCCGCGTTGGCGATGATGACACCGACGATGTTGGCGTCGACGAACCTGCGAAGACGCTCGTTCGCGCTCCGCAGCGCCGCCTCGGACCGCACGCGCTCGGCGACGTCCTTCGCGACGACCCGGCACTCGTCTGCCGCGTCCCTGGTCGTGCCCGTGAGCTCGAAGGTCAGCGATGCGCCTTCTTGCGGACGGGACATCACCTCGCAGGTCTGACTGGTTCCGCTGGCGAAGACGCTCGCGAGGAAGGCATGGAAGACTGGGCGGCTTTGGGCGGCGAGCAGCAGCCCGAGACGCCTGCCCACCAGCCGCGCGCGCTCGTTCCCCAGCAGGCGCGCCCCGGTGAGGTTCACTTGCCGGATGTCTCCGTCACGACCCAGGGTCAGGTAGCCGACCGGCGCGGACTCGTACAGATCGGTGTAGCGCGCAAGCGACTCCTCCAGGTCTGCCCGGGTTCGTTGCAGCTCCTCGTTTTGCAGCTCCAGCTCGACCTGGTGGACTTGTCGCTCCTGGGCCAGGTGCGCGGGATCCGGCGGCGCGGCTGCCGCGGCCGAACCCTCGCGCTTCCTGGGCAGCCGTTTCTCTGCGATGGGGAAGGCTTTGTCCGCCAATCTCTCGGATGGGCGCGGTGTCGGTGATTTGCGCACTTTCGCCACCTTTGCTGGCCGTGTGGATCGCTTTGCCTGCACGACATCCTCCCTGCTGCGTACACACCTGCGGATATCCGCGCCACCGTCCCCACGTCCACATCACATGCAGGGAAGGGACAGCGTCTCCCTGAGTCCGGACCGGCTCTAGTGTACGCCCGGGCACCACGGCGCGCAACGCGCGGGCTTTCTCGGGCTCGGCGTGGGGGCGATCACAGCCGACGATCGCATGCAATCCGCCTCGATCCGCGGTTGAGCATAGAATCAAGCTTGGACCACGTAGAACCTCCAGGAGGACACGATGCGCTCTTCTATTCTGATCACTTCGCTTTTGGGATCCTTCCTCATGGTGGCTGCCGGCTGTGGATCGGACCAGGCCGACAGCAGGCAGGATGCGCTGCCAAGCGACGGGCAGGACGCGGCCGCAGCCAGCGGGCAGGACGGGCCGGTCGTCACCCCACCGGACGCCGTCGCAGACGCCGCGCAAGACGTCTCTGAAGTCAGCCCGCAAGACACGGCCCCCCTCGACACGCAGGACGCGGCACAAGTGAATCCACAGGACGTAGGGGGAGTCGAGGCGCAGGGTGGGGCAGACGCCGGGACCTCCGAAGCGGGAACCAATCCGGGGGCACTGGCCAGCTCGTCCCTGGCACGCGAGACGGCCGTGCTCGGCGACATGGAGAAGAGCGACCTGGCGACGAGCCTGTCGGGCTTCGCCTTCGCGCTGTGGCAGGAGCTTCGTGGAGACCCATCCACTGCGAACAACTTCGCCTTCTCGCCGGCCAGCATCTCGCTCGCGCTGGGCATGACCTACGCCGGTGCGGCGGGGAACACGGCGGCCCAGATGAAGGCCTCGATGCACGTCGCCACCGACAATGACGTCTACTTCCGCTCGCTCAATTGGCTCGACCAGCAACTCGAGTCCAGGGCGGACGCCGCCCTGAAACAGGCGCAAACCAGGTACACCGGCGACGCCGGCGCGGCCCCGGATCCGGCCAACTTTCGCCTGCACGTGGTGAATGCCTGTTGGGGCGATCGCACGTTGACCTTCGAGCAGCCGTACCTGGATACACTGGCCACGGACTTCGGCAGCGGTGTCCACCTGGCGGACTTTCTGACCCAGCCGGAGACCGAGCGCATGGCCATCAATGCGTGGGTGAGCCAGGAGACCCTGAACCGAATCAACGACCTCATCCCACAAGGCGCCATCGATTCGACCACGCGGGCCGTCCTGGTCAACGCGATCCACCTGAAGCTGCCCTGGTACGATCCCTTCGTCGAGACCAGCACGAGCCCAGCGTTGTTCACCAAAACGGGCAGCTCGGCCGTGACCGTCCCCTTCATGAACAAAACCAGCTACTGGTCCTACGCGGAGGACGACACGACCCAGGCGGTCGCCATCCCGCTGTCCGGCAACGTGGTCGAGCTGGTCGTCTTCCTACCCCAAGCAACCTCGTCGCTGGCCCAGTTCGAGGATTCGCTGGCGCAGGGCCATGCGCAAACGCTCGTGGCCAGCATGGAGGTCCAGAACGTCAAGCTGGCCTTGCCGAAGTTCGTGTTCACGACCGCGTCCGTGCGCCTGAGCGGCGCTCTGATTGCGCTGGGAATGGCGGACGCCTTCAACCGGAGCAGCGCCGACTTCACCGGCATGACCAAGGAGAAACCGTTCTACATCGGCGACGTGGTTCACAAAGCCATGGTGGCGGTGGATGAGCACGGCGTCGAGGCGGCGGCGGCGACCGCCGTCATGCTGGCGGGAAGCGGTCTTCCCACCGACGTGAAGCAGGTCAACGTCAACCGGCCGTTCTTCTTCGGTATCTACGACCAGCCAACGTCGACCTGGCTGTTCTTGGGGCACGTCACCGATCCGTCGTCGTGACCCATCCTGCCCAACGTGCAACACCACCTTGAGCCCGATTCCAACCGCCTCAAGGGATCCGGCCGAAACCGCATCACGATCACGAATCCAAAGGCCGCGGGCAGAGCGGGCGTAGCTTGCACGATCCGCATGGCGCCCCTCGCCAGACGCGATCGAAGGTGCCCTGCACCTCGTCGAGCAGCATGTCGTCGCGGCTGCACAGCCCAAGTTCGAAATTGCGCTTGCCCTCGCCTTTGGCGCCCAGCCCCGCGCCGGTCCAGTTGGCGCTGCCGAGATAGAGCAAAGTGCCATCGACGATCACGGCCTTGAAGTGTACGCGCGGGCACAGGCGCATCGCGAAGGCGCCCCGCATCGGCGCGCGCAAGCCCGGGCGCCGACGCATTTCCTCGCGAAAGGGCCGCGAGGGTGCCGACGCGTGAAGGATGCGAATCTCTACCCCGCGCGCGACCTGGTCCTCGAACACCTCGAGCACCGAGCGATACTCACCCCGCCTGCCGACGGCGCGCCGACGGCCAGGCCGCGCTCGCTCGTCCTCCACCATCAGTTCCTTGAGATTGGCGGTGGCGATCCACAGGCTGCGTTCCGCGTTCATCGCCGCCTTCACCACGGTTTCGTAATGTCCCCTTCCCGCGACAAGCGCGAGCATCACCGGACGGTGCGGACGAACGAAGTCCATGGCCAAAGGGCAGTCTGCGCCAAGCTCGCTCGACCTTCCAGTTTCTGCCTGCGCGATGACCATCGCAGATGACCCGGAACTTTGTGCTCAACTTTGCTCGTTGCAAACAACTTCGTTGTAGTATTCGGACGGATTGAACTTGAGTAGTCAGGAACCACCTGCTTCCAGGTCCAGCTATCCGCGCCGATTCGGGCCACGTTTCACCCTGCTCAAAGAACTCGGCAAGGGGGGCATGGGCCACGTCTTCATGGCGCTCACCGGCCAAGCCGGCGTCGAACGCGTGTGCGCGCTCAAGGTCCTCAAGGAGGTGCGTGCCGGCCGCGACGCCGAAGAGCTGACGCAACGCTTTCTCGACGAGGCCAAGGTCGTGACCAAGCTGTCGCACGAGAACCTGGTTTACGTCTTCGACTTCGGCATTCACGAACGCCAGGGCTTCTTGGCCATGGAGTACGTGCAGGGCAAGTCCATCACCGAAACCTGGAATCGCTGCGCAGCCCGGCACGACGGCTTCCCCATCGGCCTCTCCCTTTACTACATCGCCGAGCTCGTGTCGGCTCTGTGGTACGCGGCCAACGTGGAAGGGCTAGGCTTGGTCCACCGGGACATCTCGCCTTCCAACGTCATGCTGACCTATACCGGAGGCGTCAAGCTCATCGACTTCGGCCTGGCCAAGTGGAAAGCCAAAGTCGTGCAGACCGCGGTCGGCGTGCAATGGGGCAAGACCAGCTACATGTCGCCCGAGCAGTACATGGGCAAACCCGTCGATCATCGCAGCGATCTCTTCTCCGCCGGCGTGATTCTCTGGGAACTGCTCACCGGCCGGCAGATGTTTCCACCCACGGAGTCGCGTCTGCCGAACGCGACGGTGCCTCCGCCCTCGGCCCATACCCGCGACGTGACGCCGGAGCTGGATCGCGTGGTGAGCAAGGCCCTGTCCATCAACGCCGCCGACCGCTTCCAGACCGGTGAAGAGATGTGCGCCGCGCTCATGGCCGAGATGCCGAGCGAACCCGGCGGGAAGATGCAGGCGGCGAAGTTCATCACGCGGCTGTTCGAGACCGAGATGCGCGCCGAGCTTGCCGAACAGCGGGACCTCATCGAAAGAGCCGGCAGGATTGATAATGCCAACGCCGCCGAGCACAGCGATTCCGCCCTCGTCCACCAAGCCTTGAGCGACAGCGAAACCACGCCCGATCCGGATCCCGATGGCCTGCTCGGCAAGACCTTGAGCGAACGCTATTACGTTCGCCGTTTGGTGGGTGAAGGTGCCATGGGTCGCGTCTACGAGGGCCATCACACCGGCATCGGCAAGCGGGTCGCCATCAAGATCGCCCACAAGGTCGAGCGGCGCAAGAGCGAGGTGGCCAAGCGATTCCAACGCGAAGCACTGGCCCCGGCCCAGATCGGTCACCCCAACGTCGCCGACGTTACCGACTGCGGCACCACGCCGGGCGGCGAGTTCTTCTTCGTCATGGAATTCATCGATGGCGTGAGCCTCGACGCCGTCATCAAGCGCGACGGCCAGCTCGGCATCGAAAGGGCGCTCACCATCGCGGCGCAGATATGCCGCGCTCTCGAGGCCGCCCATCGCGCCGGCATCATCCATCGCGATCTGAAACCGTCGAACGTGATGCTCGTGCGGTCGCAAGACCAAGAGGAGTTGGTGAAGGTGCTCGACTTCGGTGTGGCGAAGTTCCTGCACGACACCGGGGACGGCGCCAACCTGACCCTCACCGACGCGGCCGTCGGCACGCCCAAGTACATGGCGCCGGAACAGATCCGCGGCGGAGGCAAGGTGGATTTCCGCTCCGACATTTACGCCTTGGGCGCGATCCTTTACACGATGCTCGCGGGCGGACGCCTGCCCATCGAAGGCGCGACGGTCGAGGAGATCTGGCAACACAAGCTCACGCAAGACGCGTTCCCGCTGCACGAATACCGATCCGACTTGTCGCGGGATCTCGAAGAGCTGGTGCTGGCTTGCCTCGCCCGTGATCCGACCGAGCGTCCGCGATCCGCCATGGAGCTCAAGAAGAAACTGCTTGCCCACCTGGAAGCCGCCCGTGCCATGAGCGACAGCATCATGGGCATGAAATCCCCCTCGCAGACCGAGATCCTGAGCGAGGTCAGGCAACGGAGGCGAGCGCGCCTGGGGCTTGCACTCGGAACCCTAACCGCGGTCGTGATCGCAACGAGCGGCATGTATTTCCTCCGCCGGCCATTGTCGCGCCCGCGTGCCATATCGGAATCCCCTTCGCCGCCCTCTGCTGCGACCAGAGTCGCCGCAGTTGCCGGGCAGGACAAATCGCTCGTTCCACTTCCGTCACCGGCACCGGGAGCCATTCCGGAAAAGCCTCCTTCGGCACCGGAAGCCATTCCCGCGAAACCCGCGCTGGCGCCAGCGGGAATGCAGGCCGCCGCGGCGACGCCGCCCACCGCCGTGGTGACGAACCCACCGACTACGCAGGCAAAGATGCGCCGTCGAGCGACCGAACACGCGCCCTCCGCCCGTTCGACGGTAGGCATACCCGCGCCGGTTGCAGCACCTGCCGCGGAGCCGAAGACCGCCATGCACGCGGTTGCGGCCGAGGCGGACAAGGAGGAAGACCGCACCGAGGGTTCGAGCGATGAGACTGCGACTGCGGCCGCGGCCGTGAGAAATGCCGAGAGCGCCTTCAGCGACGGTCGCCTAGCCGCGGCTCGCATCTCCGCCACCGAGGCTGTCGCAGCCGCGCGCAAGGGTGCCCCCGACCTCAAGGTGCGCGCGTTCGTGATCATGGGGAAGGTGCAACTCGCATCGGAGGAATTCGTCGAGGCGGAACGAACCTTCGACCGAGCGCTGGCCATCGCCCCCAATGATCCGGTCGCCCGCAAAGGCAAGGAACGCGCCAGGGAGGCCGCGGCGAAAGCCAGCCCCCCATAGCCTCTTGGATCGCTAGTAGTCGAACTGCACGCGATGCGGATGCTCGGCGACGATCTCGCGGTCGAGGCTCCAGATGCGGTTTTCCGGGATGACGAAGATCCCTACCATGTGCTTGCCGGGATCGAGGCGCACGCCCGAGATGGGGCACAGGGCGCCAATCTCCTTGCCGTCGACGAAGACCGGATACTTGCCCTCCGTCCTGCAGGCGACGTTGACCCCCACGCTGCCGGTAAGGGGAAAGACCGCCGGCACCATATCTCGCTCAATGACCGCCCCTTTGCTGGTGTCGACCACGTCCCGTAGCATGCGATAGCCCGATGCCGTGATCACGAGACGGTGCGCTCCCGGCGTGGTCAGGATCGTGGAAGGCGAGCTTCCCACTTCTTTGCCATCCAGCCAGACCGCCGCCCCTGGAGGAGTGACCTTGAGCACCAGATTCCCGGACGGAATCGCCGGGGCCACCGGCAGCTTCGGCTTCGCAGCCTCGATCTTGGCGCGCGCGGCAGCCAGCGCTTCGTCGCTCTGCCGCCTCTGCGCCCGCACCGCGCGCCAACTCTGGGCGAAAAAGAAGCCTTCCGCCGCGCCCACCGCGAGCACCACCGCGACCGGCACCCAGGCGTAGCGAAAGAGCTTGCGCGCGAAAGCGCTCCTGGTCCAGGCGAGCAGGCGGACGCCCCGACGACGTCGACGGCGCTTGACCGTGCCGTCCGCGGCGACCTCGACTTCATCCTCCTCGTCGTCGTCATCGTCGTAGACCACCCCCACGTCGGGATCGTCGGCCGAGATACCCGCGCGCGCGCCAGATGACTGCGCGGCGGGTCGGCCCTGCGGAACGAGAGCGAAGGGCCGCGTGTCCTCGTCACCGGCGTCGCCATCTCTTGCTGCCTCCGGCGCTGCCGCATTGGCGACCTCTTCGTGGGCGGCGGGTCGGGATGAGTCTGAGCCCGCTCGCGAAACCGTCTGGCCCGTCGGCGGCGCCGGGGTCGTGAAATTGAGACCGGCATTCGCGGACAGCAGGGCCACCGAGATCTGGCGCAACGTTTCGGACGCGGACTTGGGCCGCTCCACGACCGGGTAGGCCAGAAGCCTGGCTATGATGCCGGCAACGGCCGGGTGAATTCCATCCAAGGCAGGCGCGCCCTGGGCGATAGACGCCTCGAGATCTTCTGGGGTGTCCGCCGTGAAAGGTGGGCGGCCGAAACAAAGGAAATGCATCAGCGCCCCGAGGGAGTAGAAGTCGGAGGCCTGCCCGGCCGGTTCCCCGCGCAGCTGTTCGGGCGCGGCGTAGCGCCAGCCTTCGCTCGGCCAGCTCGCCGTCGTGCGCAAGGCCTCACCCAGGCCGCAATCGAGAAGCAGGATCTCCCCGCTGGGTTGCACGAGGACGTTCCCTGGTGAAAGACCGCCATGCCTGCGCGGGCCATCCGGCCGCCCGTGGAGGGGAGAAAGCCGTTCGGCGAGTTTGCGCCCGAGCAGGCCCACGAGCCGCACATCCATCCGGCCATCCTCCGGCAGAGCTTGCGCGCGCAACTGGGACAGGTCCACGCCTTGCTTGAATTCGAACGCCACGAAGATGGGACCTGGGGGCTCCCCTATTTCGACGACCCTGGCTGTGCCTGGAGGCGATGTCCGCTGGAGATCGCGTGCAGCGGCGAGGAAGCGCGATGCGATGTCGGCGGGATGCGATCCCGGACGCAGTACCTTGAGCGTGAAAGTCTTCGCATCGAGACCGGGCAGAGGTTCCACCGCGCGTGCCCGATAGGTCACGGTCACGCCACCTTGTCCGAGCAATGCCTCGGGCAGATAGCGACCCAGGCGCGCGAAGCGGGCTCTCATTGGTTGAAAGTTCTCATGGGGATTATATCGACGGACCGCGGGGAACCTTGCAATTCGCCCTCCGACGACTGGCCGTCCGCGTCAACGGGTCGTGTGGGTACGCTGGCGCACCACCTCGAACATGGCCACGCCTGCCGTGGTCGACAGGTTGATCGAGCGCAGACTGGGCTCGACCATCGGAACACGCACGGTGCGTTCCGCGTAGCGGGCCAGGAGGGCCTTGGGAAGTCCCACGCTTTCACGGCCGAACACCAGCGCCACGTCGTCTGGGAATCCCACCTCCCACAAGAGGCGCGGCGCCTGCGCGGCGAAGAAGAACGGCTCCCCCAGCTCTGGGAGCTTCCTTTCGAGGGCATCCCAGTTTGGCCAGACATGCAAGCGCACGCGCGGCCAATAATCGAGCCCGGCTCGGTGCAAGTAGCGATCTTCGAGCGAAAACCCGAGTGGCTCGACCAGATGCAGGTCCGCCCCAGCCGCCAGGGTTGTGCGACCGATATTGCCCGTGTTCCAGTGGATTTCGGGCTCGACCAGGATGACGTGTAGAGAGGGCACGACTTCGCCGTGGAGAGAACATAGTATCGACCGGTCACGAACTCCATTTCCCATGCCCAGTTTGGAAGAACTCCTGGCCCGTAACCTCGCGTGCTCTCGCAAGGAGGCGCGGCGGCTGGTCGGACGCATCGCGGACGAGTCGCCGCGCGAGGTTCCACCCGGCAAGTTTCCATGCTCGGTCAGCATCGGGGGACGGAGCCTGGAACTTTACGATGATTTCCATTTGCTGCTCAACAAACCCGCGGGCTGCGTGACCGCGCTTCACGACCGCGCCCACACGACGGCGGCCGCGTACCTGCGGAACGCGCCGCTCTTCGCGGAACTTCGGCCCGTCGGGCGCCTGGATCTCGATACCACCGGTCTCTTGCTGTGGACGACCGATGGAGAATGGCTGCACCGGCTCACCCACCGGCGCACCGAGATCCCGCGCACCTACCACTCGGCGCTTGCGCGTCCCTTCCGGCCGCTCCCGGCAGCCCTGGTTCTGCGCGACGGGCATCGGCCGCGCATCCTCGACCTGCGCCAATTGCAAGCGAACGACACCCATCCAAGCCTGCCCCGTCCTGCCGGCGCGATCGCCTTCGCCACCATCACCATCGCCAGCGGCGCCTACCACGAGGTAAGGCGTATCTTCGCCGCCCTCGGCAGCCACGTGCTTTCGCTTTGCCGGGTATCCTTCGGAGCCCTGGAGCTTCCTCCCGATCTCGCGCCCGGGGGCTGGCGACAAATCTCGCGGGAGAGCGTGGACTCGGCATGAGCGGACAGCCGTGCATCCTCGGCCTCGGCGATGGTCATGCAAGCGGGCGTTTCCCGATGCGTACCCTCTCGCTCCCGCCGCCCGCCGACGAGCCGAATCTCACAGAGAATGCAGTCGCTCGCGGTCCTTCGCGCCGGCCCCGGCGCGGGCCAGCCCCACTTCCTCCGCAATCGCGCCCAGGAAGGCATCGATGGTGGCGTCTGGCAATTCACCCATGTTGGCGATCTGGACGTGATGAGCGCCGAGCGCTCCCTTGCAGCGGTAGATGATGAAGCCGCGCTCCTTCATGCATGCATAGAGGGTGTCGATCCCGATGAAGGAAGGCACCCGCGCGGTGATGATGGTATGCGATTCTCGCCCGGTGTTGGTGAAGGACTGGAAACCGAGATCGGTAAGCACGCGCCGGATGAGCAGATTCCGCCTGCGATAAGTCTCGCGCCTGGCCTGCACGCCGCCCTGTTCGTACAGCTCGTCGAGCGCCTTTTCGAGCGCGAAGAAGGACGACACGGCCGGCGTGAACGGGGTTTGCGCCAGCTCGGTCAGATAGGCCCGATAGCGTTTGAGATCCAGGTAGTAGACCCGCGGTGGGATGTCGGCGATGCGCGGCCACACGGTCGGCGCCACGCACACGAAGGACGCGCCCGATACGGAGTGCAGACACTTGTTGGCCGAGGAGAAGCATACGTCGATGTTGTCGCGAACCACGTCCACGTCCTCCGCTCCGAGCGACGACACGGCGTCCACGACCAGGGTCACCGAGCGCGCGCGACAGATGCGGCCTACGGCACCCACGGGGTTGACGACCCCGACCGACGTCTCGTGGTGGATCATGGCCACCACGGCGATGTCGGGATCGGCCTCGAGCATCGCCTCCAGGGCTGCCGGATCGGGCAGGCTACCCCACGGGCAGCTGAGCGACACGTGGGGGATCCCGTGCAGACGCGCGATTTCACCCAGCCGCTCGCCGAATGCGCCGTTCGTCACGGTCAGGATCTTTTTGCCCACCGGCACCACCGACGCCACGGCCATCTCCATGGCGGCGGTCCCCGATCCCGTGAGCAAGAGCATTTCGTGCTCCTCCGACGCGCCGAACACGGGCCGCAGCTTCTTCTGCAGACGGCGGACCACCCCCGCGTAGTCTTCGTCCCGATGGCAGACATCATAGTGAACCAAGGCGGCCTTCACGCCTGCCGAAGTCACCACGGGGCCCGGATTGAACAGGGTGTAGCGAGGCAGGTTCTTCTCCGCGAGCAGGCTCTCGATGAGCGCCAGGGTATCGGTGCCGGCCGCGCGCGCCGACGACAGGGCGCCAAGATGGAGAAGCTCGTCACCGTACACACGCAGCAGCCATTCGGCATGCAGGCGCATCTCGGCTGAATCGACATCCTGCCAGATGGCGCCCGCGACATCGTGCGCAACCACGAGCCCGCGCCGAGCGGCCTCGGCTACGCCTTCGGTGAGCGACGGCTCCTTGGTCTTGGCCAGGTCTTCCAGACACTCCACCAAGGTGGGCGACATGACGAACATTCCCGCGCTGACGGCGTCGTGATCGGGGAGATCCTTGCCGATGGCGGACACGCGTTTCTCCCGGCTCTTGTGAGCCCAGAGCTTCACCTTGGTGGCATCGTCGAAATCGAAAACCCGCGACAAGTCGGGATCGACGGCCAGAACCGTCAGCTCACCATCGCGCGGTTGCTGCGCCATTTCTCGAACCAGGTGCGGCGCCGCGATCTGATCCGACATCATGACCAGGGTTCGCTCGCCGAAGAAGCTGCGCGCGACCAACACCGAAAGGCCGTTGGGTCTCTCCCAACCCGGATTTTCGAAGAAGACCAATTCGGGCAGGTTGCACTCCGCTCGCTTCATGGCTTCGACTTCGCGGCGAACGCGCTCTGCGTCGAACCCAAGCGTGATGGCAACACGACGGATGCCGGCTCCACCCAGAACGTGCAGCGCACGCAGGAGGAGCGAGCTAGATCCTACCCTGGCCAGGCAATTCGCGATCCCGGGTTCAGCCACCGCCCGGCCATGTCCGGCGGCCAAGATCAGCGCTTGACGTATTGTGCTCAAAGCACGGTGAGCCTAACACGATAGGGATGTCACGCACCCCTTTGGTGCCATCGATTTTTGGTTGGGCCCAAAGCCCACACGCGCGTTCTACTTACTGGCGACGCGCACATTGTCCGCCGCGGCGGCCCCAGCGCGCACGCGCAGCCGGTACACCGAGTTCTCGGTCTCGACGTAGATGTCGGGTTCGCCAAATTCTCCGAGCACGCGGCGGACCGGCGTCGTCACCATCCGGTGCCCACTCGGTTCGCGGAAGATCACCATGCCGCGACCTATGGTCGGGTAGCTGATGAGGAAGCCCTGAAGGGCGCGTCCCAGGGTGACAACGCTGGAAGGATCGCGCGAGTTATCACGTATCTTTGTTACCGTGATGCTAACCATGCCGAAAACCTGAAACCCAGTTTAGCATAAACGCCGCAAGCGCTATACTGTCGAAGAAGATGGCCAGGCCGCCCCGCAGTCCCCTGCTTGGATATAACCACAACGTCAAATACGGTGGGCACATCTTCCACGTTCAGACGGAGGATTCGGGCCCTGCAAATCCCCATCTTTTCACGCATTTGTTCTTCGAAGGTAGCATCCTGGCCAGCAAGCGTGGCCAGTACGACCCCGAGACCCCGGAGGACGAGGTTCGGTTGATGATGCAGGCCCAGCACAAGGCCATCCTCAAGGAATTGAAGCAGACGGCGTACGACGAGCGAATCACCCGCTTCTTCTCCCTGCGCGGGGAGACCTTCCGCGCCGACGATTTCTTCGATGGAAGCGAGCAAGCGCCAGCAACTCCGACGACGCCCGAACCCGTACCCCTTGACGTCAACCCGGCGCCTCCGTTGCCCGAGGTCGAGGTGCTCGATCTCGACGCGATCCCGCCCGCCCCGACCGACCGGGCAAGCACCCCGGAACCGCTTCCTATCCATGTGACGAAACCGGCCGTTCCCGGTCCGGGGACCTATACCTTCCGCCGTCCTACGCGCGAACAATTCACCAGCGAGGCGTCTGCACGTCCCGAACCGGCGAAGCCTCGTCCCGCGGCGGCCACGCGGCCCGCACCGATCCGTCCCATCACGCCCATCATCGTTCAGCGCCAGGTCGTCGTGGGTGGGGCGGCCACCCCTTCGGCCCGAAAGCCTTCCACGACCCCGGTGCGCCGCCGACCCATCTCGGGCGGACCCTATGTGGTCAAGGAAGGCAGCCACGCCAGCGTCGCGGCCTCGCCCGGCAGCCGAAGAGCCGAACCGCCGGCCCGCCCCATGACTCCCGTCACCGACGCCGGGCAAGCCCCCCGCACCGCCGAGCCCAAGCGCCAGCCCCAAGAAGGCGCCCCCAACGTCTTCGTCACCGATCAAAGCCTGGACGACGTCATCCTCGCCTATCTCTCCCAGGGCGAGGGAAAGCGCTAGCGATGGCTCACTGCCGCGAGCGGTCGCTGCCCGCCGGGCGCGGCCCGAGTGCGCGACCCGTCCTACTGCTGGGATCCCTTCTGGTCATCGGCTGCGCGAGCAAGCCAACATCACCGGACGTCGGACCAGGCACGCCCGACGCGGCTATGCAGGAGGACCAAGATTCGAGTGCAGCGGCACCGAATCTCGACGCGAAGATTGGGCTGGGGGGCGGGTCCTGGTGCGACGCGTCCGAGCAGTGCCTCTCGGGTGCATGCACGCTGGGCGTTTGTTCCGACTGGGCAAACGCCATGCGGATCGGCATCGATACGACTGCCACGGGTGCCGACGTGAACGAGGATGTCGCGCATTTCCCCCTTTTGGTTCGCCTCAACGCGACGAACTTCAACTTCGACGGAGCGCGCCACGATGGCGCCGACATTCGCTTCCTCGATGCGGGCGGCAACAACCTGGACTATGAAGTCGAGCGCTGGGATGCCGACGGTGCCGTGGCGGAGATATGGGTGCTGGTCCCGCGCATCTCGGGTAACAGCCTCGGCAATTTCATTTTCATGTATTGGGGAAACCCACTCTCGGCCCCGATCTCGGACGGCCCATCGGTGTTTGGGGATTTCATGTGCGTCTTTCACATGGGCGAAAGTCCGAGTGGAAGCGCAACGCAGATCGATGACGGCTCGGGACACAACAACACCGGTTTCATACAGACACAATCTGCTGCCGCCCTGCGCGGTGGTGGCATCTCCGGCACTGGGCTCGCGCTCGACGGCACCAGCACCTACCTGGCCACCTCGCTGCCGCTGGGGGCGCCGCAGACCGTGGCCATCTCGGTCTGGCTCAAGACCACCAGCGCGACGGGAGGAGGAATCGCCACTTTCGCGGGCAACAAAGCGGGAGCGGGCGGCTCTTTCGACCACGCCATTGCCATGGATGCCGGTGGCCGTTTGTCGTTCGCGATATTACACGGTGGCGCGCTGGCAACGGTGACCAGCCTCGCCAGCTACAACGATGGCGCCTGGCACTTCATCGTCGCGCGCTTTTCCAGTTCGGGGCAATACTTGTTCGTCGATGGCGAGGCCGTGGCTGACGACCCCATGATGACGAGTGCCGACGCCCATTCGGGATACTGGCGGTTTGGAGAAGAGCCCGCGGCGGCGGCGCCCGCGGCGACTCCCGACGCGGCAATCAGCACCGGCTACTTCATCTCCGGAACCATCGACGAGATCCGCGTCACCGCCGAGGAGCCGAGCGACGCCAGGATCAAGCTCTGCTATGCCACCCAGCGTCCGGGCGCCAGTGCCGTCGTCTATCCTGCCCGCCCCTGAACCGCCTCACTTGTTCATCTGCCCGGTGTCGATCACACGAACGCCGGCTGGCGGGCTCCACCTGAAAACCGAATCCGGGACTTTGCCGTTCACCTGCAGGCCGTCGAAGACGAAGTGGTTGGTGTTGCCCTGCGAATCCACGAGGACGCTCTCGCGCACGAGAAAATCCTTGGGATCGACGATGAAGAGGATCGACTTGTAGGCCGACTGCGGCTGCTTGGGCGAGAGCGCCAAATGAAAGTCCCCAGGGCGCCCGTGGTGGTCGTCCTTGGCAAAGGTCACGTCGAACTCGTCGACGATCTGGCCCTTGCCCATGAGGAATGCCAGCGCCGCGGGCAGTTGCGAGGTCTTGAGATCCTGCTTGAAGGCCTGCTTCTCGGTCGGTTCATAGAGCCAAAGTACCTGGCCGTTCGAGAGGAACATGCGGGCCTCGGGCTTGTCGTAGTCCCAGCGCATGCGGCCCGGTTTCTTGAAGGTGATGGTACCCGTCGAGAGCGTGGATCTGCCCACGACGGCGCGGCGGTAGTTCTGGGAAAAACGGGCGCGAAAGTCCTTGGCCTGATCGTAGCGCTTCTGCATCCGTTCGAGCACCGTGTGAAGGTCGAGCCTCTCTTTCGCGGGGATGGCGGCCGCGGCGGCCGGCCCGGACGCGGCGGCCGGTTTGGCCGGCGGGGACGCGGCCCCCGCGGCAAGGACGAGAGCAAGGAAGTGCATGGTCATGGGGGGGAGCTTAGCGCAACAAACGCAGCGACGGCCGAAGAAGCCACGGGGACGCGGAGGACACGAAGCCCGGGGGAGAACGCCCAACCAGTCGCATGCGGCGGATTCGGCAACCTCGCGCGCCTCGGCGCGCTCGCCGTTTCCAGCGAGCGCGTCGAGGTGGAAGGCAACGACTACGGGCGAGCTTCGAGCACCAGATTGAACGGCGTCTCCGCTGCGCGGCGGAAGCGGGTGAAGCCGCCTTCCAGGGCGACACGGCGCAGGCGACCCTCGCCGGCCTGCGCCCCCAATGCCATGCCTTCAGCGGCCATCCAGTTCGGCACGCACAGCAGGGTCGAGGCGGCGTAGAAGACGCGCCCGAGGGGATGCAGGTTGTCCTCCAGCTTGTCGCCGGCGAAGGGCTCCACGACCATCCACGTGCCGTCGGCTGCCAGGGTCTGGCGAACGTAGCGCGCGGCCGCCGTGGGATCGCCCATGTCGTGCAAGCAATCGAAGTGGGCCACCAGGTCGTAGCCGCTGCCCGCGTAGTCGGTCGACGTCGCCACGTCGAAGACGACCCGATCGGCCACGCCGGCCTGGGCGGCCCGCGTCCGCGCCAATTCGATGGATCCGGCATGAATGTCCGCCCATGCCCGCAACGCCGTGGAGCGCGCCCTGCGTGAGTGCGATGGGCCTATCGCCGAGCGAGGGCAGACGCGCGCCAAGATTGTTCGACCAACATCATCGCGAAGCACCTGAACGTCACCCAGGAGGCACCCATGCCATACCTACTCGTCGAATACGATCACGACCCGCCCATCAGCAACGAGCAGCTCGCAGGCAACGGCGCTGCCCTTGGACCTTGCTTGCAAGCTCGCAACATCAAGCGCTTGCGCAGCTGGGTCTCCATGGACCGTAAGAAAGGCTGTTGTGAATACTTCGCCCCCGACGCCGAAACCCTGCGCGAGGCCTACCATACGGCCAAGGTGAAGTTCGCCCGGGTCTGGCCGGCCATGCTGTTCGAGGGCGACGCCCCGCCCGATACCCAACCCGGCGCCTCGTAGGCCGTGGGTTGCTACGCCCCCGGCTGGCTCAAGTACTCGCCCCTTGGCGCAAGCACGTCGCGCGGCTTGATGCCGTTCGACGGTCCGACGAGTCCTTCTCGTTCCATCTGTTCCACCATGCGGGCGGCTCGGTTGTAGCCGATCTGAAGGCGGCGCTGGATGAAGGACACACTGGCTTGTCGGGTATCGCACACGATGGCCACCGCCTGATCGTAGAGATCGTCGTGGAAGTCGTCGGCTCCCGCGGCCCCCTCGCCGTCCTCGTCGTCGCGCGCAGTGAGGATGTTCATGTCGTAGATCGGTTTGGCCTGCTGCTTGAGGAAGTCGACCACGCGATGGACTTCGTCGTCGGAAAGGAAGGCGCCCTGGATGCGCTTGAGCTTGGTCCCACGATCCGAGAACAACATGTCGCCGTTGCCCAGCAAGGTCTCGGCGCCCGGCTGGCCCATGATGGTGCGCGAATCGATCTGCGAGGCGACCTGCAGGGCGATACGGCTGGGAAAATTGGCCTTGATCACGCCCGTGATGACGTCGACCGACGGGCGCTGGGTGGCCAGGATGAGGTGCAGGCCGGCCGCGCGCGCCTTCTGCGCCAGGCGCGCCACCGCGGTGTCGACATCCTTGGACGCCACCATCATGAGGTCGGCGAACTCGTCGATGACGATGACGATGAAGGGCAGCTTGCGCGCGGGTGGCTCGGCGTTTTCCCTGGTGGCCTGGGCCGCGGCGGCCTGGGCCGAGATCTCCTCGGCCAGTTCCTCGCCGATGGCGCCGTCGCCGGCCGAGGGCAAGGGTGAGCTGTCGGCCTCGACCTCGACCTCATGCTCCTGCCCATCCGCATCGGCCATCACCAGCCTGAGGCGCTTGCTGCGTTTGGAACCGGTTTCGTGCAGGGCCTCCTTCACCTCGGCCTTGTTCGCCGCGGCCTCGATCTTGGCGTTGTAGCTGGATATGTCGCGCACCCCGCTCTTGGCCAAGAGCTCATAGCGCCGTTCCATCTCGTCCACGGCCCAGCGCAAGGCCAGCGCCGCCTTCTTGGGATCGGTCACGACCGGCAGGAGCAAATGCGGAATGCCCTCGTAGATCGACAGCTCGAGCATCTTCGGATCGACCATGATGAAGCGCACCTCCTCGGGATTGGCCGAATAGAGGATGCTGGTGATCATGCCGTTGACGGCGACCGATTTGCCCGACCCGGTGGTGCCCGCGACCAGCAAGTGCGGCATCTTGGCCAGGTTCACGCTGACTGGAGCGCCCTTGGTGTCCTTGCCCAGGCAGATTTGCAGCTTCGCGCTCGACTTGCGGAAGGCCTCGTCCTCCAGGATTTCCTTCAAGTAAACCGTCTCGCGTTTCTTGTTCGGGATCTCGATGCCGACCACGGCCTTGCCCGGAATGGGCGCCACGATGCGCACCGACTGCGCCTCCAGCGCCATGGCCAGATCGTTCTCGAGCTGCACGATCTTGCCCGTACGCGTGCCGGGCGCCGGCGCGAACTCGAACGTGATGATGACCGGCCCCATCTGGATCGCGGTGACCTTGCCGCGCACGCCATAGTTGCCGAGGGCTTGTTCGAGTCGCTCGGCCATCGCGCGCAAGGTGGCTTCGTCGGTGTCCGTGCCCTTGGGCGGCACGTATTCCAGCAGGTCGGACGATGGCAACTGGAAGGCGCCTTCCGAGAGCCGAATGAATCCGGGGCCGTCCGCGTCGTCCGCTGCGGCTATCCGGTCCTCGACAGGTCGGACGACCGGCGGAACGATCGGCGGACCCGCCAGGTCAGCCGCCTCGGGCGCCGATGCGTTGGCCTCGGTGGGACCGTCGTCGAGAACGCTGCCTACCGGCGCAATGATGGCGATGGGCGACTGGGCCTCCACGTGCTCGTCCTCCCTTGCCTTGGCGGCTTCGGCTTCGGCCATGGCAGCGCACTCGACCGCGGCCACCTCCGCCACCACCGCGGCGACGGCTCGTCGGTCTTCGCTCTCGGGCGAGGAGACACCGGCGCCGGCGATTTCCTCTTCGACGGTTCCAGGCGGGTTGCCCTCGGCCGAATAGGCCTCGCCGAGCGGCGTGGCGGGGACACCTTCGAGCGCCGCAAAGGTCTCATCGGCCGTGGGCTCGGACTCGACATCGCGCATGGCCGCTGCGTCGGCCTCGCTCATTTCCTCGCTCGAATCCCCTCCTTCGATGCCCACCTCCTGGTCGGCGACCTCTTCGCTGGCCGATTCTTTCCGGAAACATGGCGACCACCACGCGTCCCAGGGCGCGCGCACCCACGACGGTTGCTCGACCGACAACACCAGCCACCCATTTCGCGGCACGGCCCGTATGGCGTCCCGCCCAGGCGAGCGAGTCGAGAACTTCCGCAACCCTGATGTCCGTGAGAAGGAGGACGCCGGTGCATAGCAGCGTGGTGGCCGCGAGGGCCGCCCCCACCCCGCCGATGAAGCTGGCCACGATTTGGCCGAGATACTGTCCGAGCAGGCCCCCTGGACCACGCAGCAAGACCTTGCCGTCGGCAAAGGGCAAATGGCAAAGCACGGCCACCGACAGAAGCAGCGACAGAAATCCGACCGGCCCGACCACACTGTTTACGACCGGCTTGCCCCGGCAGAGGCGAACCGCGACCACCAGACTGGCGGCGATAAGAAGATACGAGGCGACACCAGAAAGCGAGTAGATCGCGACCGCAGCAGCCGCGCCTCCTGGTCCCATCAGCCGGCTGTTGCCGGCCTGCATGGAAAGAACCGAAACCAGCGAGAAGAGGCCGATTCCGAGAAGTCCGATGCCGAGGATTTCCCAGCGCCGTCCGCCTGATTCTCCCTTGCTCTTGAATGTGGCCATTTTGTCCCTGGTGTGTGTCGGGGTATGTACTTCTCTTACTACCTATACCTACATCACCACCGTAGACCCAGGCCTGGAACCGTCAAGTTTTACGCCAAAATAGCGAGATACCTACCAGCGCTTTAGCGCGTTACGCCATACTCGTGCGGGTTTCCATCATGCGCCATGGCAAAGCATCGACTCAAGATCGACCAGGGCCCCTCGCCCATGCAATTTCTATTCGATTGGGCTAAAAGCTCGCTCCCAGCCGCGCACTGCCAACCCAACTGGACCGACCCACGCTTCCCAAATATGTGTCCTCGGTACTGTCGATGCGTGCCTGTCTCTGCAACCACAGGGTCCCGCCGCGAATCTCCAGCAGGAGATAGGGAAGAATGTTCATCTCCAGCCCTATCGCAACCACGGCGGCCGGGCTCGATAGGGTTATTGCGTGACTCACGAAAGAGGGTTTGGCTTCGCCGCGCACAAGCACCCAGCATTCGCCACCACCGAGATCGAGGACAGGTTTCAGGCGATGCCAGGAGCGGCCGAGTAGGGTCAAGCTTGCGCCGACGAAGCGAGTGTCCAGCGTGACTCTTCCGCTATCGCCATCGTTGCCGGGCCGGGTGCCGAAGCCAAACGCGGCGACGCCGACGCGGCTCCACGCGCTCCACAGATAACCCACCTCGATGTGTGGTATCAGTGCGGGCGAGAAGCCGGGCACCCCGCCCAGCACGCCGATTCCGGCCGCCAGGTAGTTGCGCCGGACTCGTGCAATCGCCGGCCGCACTGGAGGTGGCGCGGGCTCGACCCGCCTTCCGACGAGGGTGTCGAACATGCGCGCGCGAATGAAGTCGACCGCACGCACCGCCAGGACGACCTCCCTTCGGTCCACGGAAGCGTCGTCGTCCGTGGTCAGATGCGCAACCGAGATCTTGCCGCTGGCGCGGTCGAGGAACCACACGTCGAGGGCACGCGCGGTCGGCGCACCGTCCTCGGGTCCGGCGAACGCCACCACCGCGGCCGACCGCAGCCCACGCGACAGTTCAGTCAGGCGTGCGAGCGACATGGATGTCGTCGCGGCCTCGACGAGGCGAACCTCGAGACCCACCGAGATCGCCTCGCCACGCAAACGATTGAGCGCCTCGAGGATGGCCCGATTCGCATTGGCGGGCAGTGCCACGACGACCAGGGCGGGCGGTTCGCTCGCACCAGGCTCGACCATGGCGGGACCACCAGCGGCCTCGGCCTGAAGCAGACCGAACAAACCCAGCACCAATGTGGAGATCACTAGGGCGCTGATTCTAATAGAGACTTGGCCAGATTTGCTTGGGTCCCGTGCGGAAATCGTTGCAGGTAGAGTTGGGCGATCTTCTGTGCCCGCACGCGATCCGTACGCGCGAGCAGGGCGATTTCCCGGCCGAGCGCCTCACCCGCGTAGGGTCCGCTCGCGGATTCGCGCAGGTAGGTCTCATACCAGGCCACAGCCGCGCTGGCGGAGGAAGGCGGCGTTTCGGCAAGGCGGCCGAGGAAGAAGGCCGCGTCGCCGGCACGCGCGGTGCCGGGAAAACGGGCGCGCAAGCCGAGTAGCGCCTGGCGCGCCAGATCGCCGTGCTTGGTGTAGCGAGCCGCATCGGCGAGAGATGTCAACTCGGAGGCCGCGGCACTCGCGAGGACGATATCGAGTCCGCGCCGTTCGGCGTCCCTCACCACGCCGGCGAAGTCGCCCCGGGCGATGAGGCCGGCCCAGGCGTACGGCTCGTGGGCGGCTGACGCCCGCTCCACCGGGAGCGTCCGACGCCTTGGCGAAGTGGGCGACACGCGCGGCGTGGCCGGCCCGGACAAGGCTGGAGCGACCTCGGTGGGCGTCGTTTCCGGCGCCGGCGCGTTCGGAAGAGCCTCGGGTTTCTCTCCACTGTGCGCGAACAGCTCCAGCGACTCGCCCGCCCGCAGGGTCAGCGTGCGATCGTCGGAAGGGCCACGCACCTCGACCACGCCGGCCACCATGTGCAGCGCAAGCCGGCCTCGATCCGCCGCGTAAGCCAGATGGAACTCCGTTCCGCGCACCCTCACCGTGAACGGCCCGGCGTCGAACCTCCATGACGACCCCGGTCGATGCTGAACGTGCACGTCCAATTCCCCGTCGGCGAGCGCGATGCGGGAACCGTGGGCGTCGAGTGACAAAACGGACACCTTCGCGGACGGTGCCATGCGAACGAGCGAAGCATCCGAGAAGAGGAGTTGCGCCGGCGCCGCGACACCGGCTTCGACGGTTTCGCCTGGCCCAAGCGTGGCGCCCTCGACCACGTAGCGCAGCGGGGAAGACGGCCTTGGCGGCAGCATTCGGTAGGTCACCAATCCCAGGACCAACCCGGCCGCCGCGAACGCAAGGCCTCGCAGCCACCAACGCGGGGGGGTGGCCACGATCGGCACCGAGGGGTACATTCCATCGGACAGCGCACTCTCCAGTCGCTGCCACCCGCTGTCGAGCTGCTCGGGCGACATCTTGCCCAGGCCGTTTCTGGTCACGCCGGCCACGGCATCCACGATCCGCTGCGTCCGCCCGTCGCTCATGGACCGTCCCCCTGGTTCTGCGCCAGCAGCACCGGAGAGAGCCTCGCGCGCAGCCCCTCGTCGCGCGACAGCGCGTGCTGGATCGCCCCCATGGCCTTGACCAGGTAGCGTTTGACCGTCGCGAGCGAGATGTCGAGCCCCGTCGCTATCTCAAGCAGATCCATTCCCTCCACGTGGCGTAGCACGAACACGGCACGGTACTTGTCCTTCATCCCATCGAGCACGCGCTGGACGCAGCCCAGGATCTCGCGGGCCTCGAAATCGACCCCCGGATTCCCGGAATCGCGCGTGATGATCTCGAATCGGTCGTGCGCGCGCCTCAGCACGTAGAAGTGACGGATCTCCTCGCTGACCACCCGAACCGCAACCGAATAGATGAAGCTGCGCAGAGCCCTGGAATTCTCCAGGGTGTGCAAACGGCGGAACACGCGAAGAAAAATCTCCTGCAGCAAATCGTCGTGGTCGTGCCGGGAACTCAGGGCCCGGCGAAGCAGCCCGTGGACCATGGGCGCGAAGCGGTACCAGACCTCCCGCTGCGCCCAGCGCTTCCCGGCCAAGGTTTCCCGCACCAGGGTCTCTTCGTCCGTCCTCGATCCAACACGTTCGCCCTCGCCTTCTTCCCGCGGTTCCACGGCCCCCGGTCCCCTGGACGGAGCCGTGCGCGCCATGGAGGAATTCCCCCTTCCGGGATCGTCGACTCGAGAATGCTGCCGGGACACCGAATACATTGTGGCATGGGCTTCGGAAGGTATTGCAGTAGAAGTGCGAGCGTGGGGGATTAATCGCCTGATTGTTCCTCGTGATGGGCAGTGGACAGGCCCCCGTCAAACGGCTCACGCCGGCGGCGATTGGGGCGCACCGGAAGCATCAGTCAGGCCGGGGAGCCGGTGGAAGTGGGAATGAAATCGAGAACTTGGTGCCCTGTCCTGGCTGGCTTTCGACGTCAATGTGCCCACCATGCCGCTCGATGATGCCATGCACAATGGAGAGCCCCAGGCCAGAGCCATCGCCCACCTCCTTGGTCGTGAAGAACGGGTCGAAGATGCGCGGGAGGATGTCCTGGGGTATCCCGGGACCGTCGTCGGCCACGGTGAGCAATACCTGGGCGTCCTGGTTCTGCGCGGTGACCTTGATAGTGCCGCCCTGGTCACCGATGGCCTGCGCCGCATTGGTCAGCAGATTCATCAGAACCTGATCGACTTGGCCTGGAAAACCAAGGATGCGCGCCTTGGGTTCAATGTCCTTGACCACCGTGACCTTGCGCAAGCGGTGCTGTAGCAAGCCGAGTGTCTCGTCGATGCTTCGCGCCAGATTAACCTCGCGCTGAACCGAATCGTCGCCCCGCGCGTATCCGTGCAACGCCTGAACGATGGCTTTGGTGCGGGCGGCCCCGCGCTGGACCACAGCCAGGATTTCCTCTGCCTCTCTGGCAATCTCGACGGGAGATCCTCCTTCGCCCGCCGCGATCCGTTTCACGGCATCGTCGAGCGGGCCGAGGGAATTGATGACGGCGTTGACTGGGTTGTTGATTTCGTGGGCGATGCCCGCCACCAGGCGTCCCATCGAGGCCAGCTTCTCGCTGCGCACGAGATTGTCCTGCGCGCGCCGCAGTTTATCCATCGCTTCGTGTAACTCGGCGTTACGCTGTTCCAGGGCTTCGGTGCGCCGGCGCACCTCGCGTTCCAAATCGACGTTGATGGATTCGGTCGAGCGCAATCGATCGCGCAGCGATCGCCGCATCTCTTCGAAGATGACGGCCAGGCGGCCGATCTCGTCCGCTTCACCCCACGGTGGCACCGGACGCGCGAGCTGCCCCTTCGCCATATCGCTCGAACGTTCCTCGAGCGTGCGCAAGGGTGCCACCACGTCGCGCACCAGGAGGATCACGACGCCCAGGATCGCCACCATGGCCACGGCCAAGGCGACCGGTCCAAAGGGCGCGCTCGAGCGCCCGACAAGCCAGACGAAGGCGCACGCGCTCACCAGCGCGGCGACCATGGTCGCGCCCAGCTTCGCGCGTAGTCCCAAGGGGGAGCGCACCTGGTCGAGGGGGAGCGCGTGGCGCGAGCCCAGGTGCCTGATAAGCGGGCGAAGAACGCGCTGGAGCAAGATTGTCTGATAGAGCGTCGCCAAAAGCGAGACCAGGAGGGCGAGGAGAAGCAGACGGCCGACCATGGCCAGATCGACGCCGTCGCGGACGCCCAGGCAGGCCACCGCCGAGAGCGAGGCGGCGAGAAACACCACCGCCTGCACCACGCCGAGCGCGTAGGGCGTGCTCTGCGCGGCGATGAAGGCGGCCACGGCCTTGGGATCTTCGCGCGCCAGGCCCTTGCCACCCTTGGTCCGCAACGTCAGATCGAAGTACTCCTCGATGGGCCGGGTGCGCCTGCGCAGGACACGCCACCAGAGGTAGGCGCCCACGGTCAGGATCGGCCAAAGCGCGAACATTCCCGAGGTCAGCATCCCCGCCGTTGCTCGGGCGATGGTAGAGGCAAAGAAGGCCAGCGCCGTTTGCCAGAGTCCAAGCAGGGCGATCCCCACCGCCACGAGCGCTCCCCGATAGCGGTCGGCGAACACGCGAATGCCCTGCAGGTTGGGCAGCACGGCGGGCTGGATGGGCGCCAAGATGAGATCCAAGACCAGGGCCCGAACCGCGGCCAGTCCCGTCGAAGTGAGCAGCACGAGCTGGATGAGCGCGGTGGCCGACAGCACGTCCCGCGCCCCGGCCAGAACGGCGTGCGCGGGAAGTAGCGAAGCGACCACAGCCCAGGCGAGCAAATGCACCACGGCCACCTCGCGTGGGGCACGCGAAAGCGCGACCCGCGCCGCCTCGGCTTCCATCGGCGTGGGTTTACCGCCCTGGCGAAGCGACGCCGCAAGGTCCAGCAATGGTCGGAGCCGCGAGGCCATGCGAAGCGCGGCCGCCGCCCAAGCAGCCAGCGTCAGGGGCAACGCGACTTTCAACCACAACATCTCCCACGGCAGATTCCGCATCCACAGCAGAAGCGGAAGCCCACAACAGACCAGCTCGGCGGCGTCGAGTGTAAGCCCGACGGCCAGCAACTGGCGCCCGAACCTCGGCAGGCTTGCGCCTTGTCCGCCCTGTGACATGGTTTGCATTGTAGCGGAGAAGCTGGACAAAGCGCCGCCAAGCAAGCACGCTACGAAATTCAATGACCTGGGAAACCATCCGTAACCTCATCCACGACGAGTGGGTCATTCTCTTGCTGCTTCTGGCGTGGTCGGTGGCCGGCGTGGCAGTCATCTGCGAGCGCCTCTATGCCTTGTGGGGGGTGCTCCCGAAATCCGAGGTCTTCAAGAACCGCGTTATCGAGGCGGTCGAAAAGGGAGACTTGGCCAAGGCCTCCGCCTTGTGCGAAACCGCGGCCGATCCACTGGGCGAGGTCTTCGGCCGAGGCCTGCGCGTGTTCGCGAGGACACCACAGAAGACCACCGAGTCGGTGAATTCCCAGCGCATCGTCGCGATCGCCGGATTCAAACGCTACCTCTGGGCGCTGGGAACCGTGGGCTCGTCGGCGCCTTTCGTCGGCCTGTTCGGCACCGTGGTCGGCATCCTCAAGGCATTTCAATCCATGTCCCAGGCGGGCACGGGTGGCTTCAAGATCGTGTCGCAGGGAATCGCGGCCGCTCTCGTGGCCACGGCGGCCGGTCTCATGGTCGCCATCTACGCCATCATCGCCTACAACTACTTCGTGGCCAAGGTCGGTGCCATCGCCGTGCAGTACAAGATCTACTGCGAGGAGTTCCTTCTCGCCGTGGGTGAGCTGGGGAAGTCGCAAGCCACCCAGGTCGATCCCGCGCAGATCCAGGTGGCCGGCAAGATTCAGTCATCCTAGCGAGTTGGCCATGGCGATGAATGTGCAGATCGAGGACCCCAGCGCGGAGGCCGACGCGGAGATTGAAGGCCGGGAATCCATCGTCGCGGAGATCAACATCACGCCGCTTACCGACGTGTTTCTGGTGCTGCTCATCATCTTCATGGTGACCTCGACGGCGATGGTCGAGTCCCAGGTAGCATCGCGCACGGGCGTGAAAGTCGCACTGCCCAAGGCCAACGCCGCAGGCACGGTCACCAAGCGCCGCACGGACCCGGTCCTCACGGTGACCAAGAACAACGAACTGTACCTCTACAACCGCAAGATCGACCCGGCCCATCTCGAAGAGGAAATCCACAAAGCGCTCGCTGAGGTGGACTCGGAAACCCTGCTTCTGCGCGGCGACAAGAGCGTCTTCCTCGGCGCAGCCGTCGACCTGATGGCAGTCGCCAAGAAGGCCGGGGCGAAGAACATCGCAATCCTCACCCAGTCCGAGCCGAAGCCATGAGGCGCATTTCCCCACCACCGTCGCGCGCGGTACAAAATCGCCCCACACCGCATCCGGACGTGATGGACGATGGAAACCTAACTAGTCGATATCGTTGTCTTCATGGTCCGCCCTCGGATGGCATGTCCGCTGCATAGGGAAGTCGAGAACTCGGGCCGAACGGCCCTAGAAAACCGAACCAAGGAGATCCCCATGAAGCTGACTCGCGTTATCCTCCTCGCTCTCGCTTTCGCGATTCCATTCGCGTCCACCACGCTGGCCACCGCCGGCGACGAAAATCCCGCCGCCGAAGGCGAAAAGCCGGCCAAGAAGAAGCACAGCAAGAAGGCGAAGAAGGCCGAGAAGAAGGCCGAGGAGAGCGCGGACCAGTAATTCAGCTCGTGCCTTGAAGCGCACAGGCCGTCGGGTGTTTCCTGATGGTCCTGGCTCTTCCCGAAGAGCCCCCGGGATCGCCATTCCGGGGGTTTTTCATTGATTGGACTGAATGTCTGCCAGCCCCGCGGCGAGTGTGGTGTCTTGGCTCGGATGGGTTTGTTCGTGAACTGCTCCGATGAATGCGAATAGGATGGCGTTGTGACGATTCGTGCCAAAGTGTGGATTCTGGTCGCCGCCAGCGCGGCCATCACCGCCGGCGCCACCCTTTGGGTCCGCATCTATGCGATGCGCAGCGAACTGACCCGCCAGGCGCAATTGTCCGCCGACGAGATCGCCGACGACATCAAGCAAAGCCTCGAACGCTTCGAGCCCGACGCCGAAGAGCGCGACTACGCCATCGCGCTCTCGAACTACATCAACCGTCACCCGCGCATCCAGCGCCTCCAGCTCGTCGTCGAGCACGACGCGCCCTCCTCGCCTCCCAGCTCACCATCGGTGCGCATCGTCGCCCCGCGCGGCGAGGCGACCGAAATCACGCGCCTGCCCTACTTGCCTCGCGAGCCCATCGTCTACACGCGCAAGGCCAGTGAGGGCGACGTCTACGTTCTTCAGCGCTTCGTGGACCTCAAGGGACCATGGCAGGGCAACCTGCTCATGCATTGGAGCCTGAGCCCGGTCCTCTCCATCATCCGGGTGACCATGCGCTGGTCGCTCATCCTGGGCGTCGCCCATTTGATCGTCTTGGTCCTTCTCATGGGCTTCCTCATCGACCGGATCGTGTTGCGGCGGCTGGAGAACCTGGCGGCCGCCATGCGCGATGTCGAGGGCGGCAACCTCGACCGCCGGGTTGCCATCGCGGCGCCGGACGAGGTCGGGCGGCTGTCGCAGGGTTTTAACCGGATGCTCGACCAGCTTTCGAGTGCCAACCGCGAAATCCGAGAGTTCAACATGCGGCTGGCACAGGAGATCGACCTCGCGACCCAGGATCTGTCGCGCAAGAACATGGCCCTGGGCCAGCTCAACCGGCTGCTCAACGACCTGCGCCGGGAAAACGCCTCCAAGGTTCGCCTGGCCACGCTCGGCCAACTGGCGGCTCAGCTCGCGCACGAGATCGGCACCCCCCTGTCCTCGGTTTCCGGCCACCTGCAACTCGCGCTTCTGCAACGCGACCTCACGCCCACCCTGCGCGAACGCCTGGAGGTGGCTTCGCGCGAGATCGCACGCATCGGCCGTATCGTGCGCGATTACCTCGATTCGACCCGCGGACTCGAACCCGAACGCAAGCCCACCTCGCTGCGCCAGCTCCTCTACGAGGCCGTGGAGGTCACCGGTGGTGGCGAACAGTCCTCGAGGCCGGTCGTGACCGTCGAGATTGCCAACGAGCCGACCGATTTCCAGACCGATCCGGGGCTGCTCCGTCAGATCCTCATCAACCTGCTTTCCAACGCCTTCGACGCCATCGCCCATGACGGCAAAGTCACGGTATCGGCCGGGGCCCAGAGCGGCCAGGTCGATATCGCGATTGGCGACACCGGCGCGGGCATCTCCCCTGAAGATCAGCGCAGTATTTTCGAGCCCTTCTACACCACCAAGGGGCGAGGAAAGGGCACCGGGCTCGGGCTCGCCATCTGCCGCGAATTGTCGAAAGCGCTGGGCGGCTCCATCGAAGTGGAGAGCACGCCCGGCAAGGGCTCGACCTTCACCGTGCATTTGCCGCTGCAGGGGCCTGGCGAGGGAGATTCCGGCGGGCCAAAGTTCGAGTCGGGCACTCGACAGGTTTCGAACGGAGGAACCGCATGACGCGAATGCTGGTGGTCGAAGACGACGCGGTCGCGCGCGATCTGCTGTGCGAGATTCTGCGCGGCGATGGCTTCGACGTCGAAGCCGTAGACGACGGCGCACCGGCCGTGGAAAGGGCCGGCGAGGGGCGCTACGACCTGGTGCTGTCGGACGTGCGCATGGAACGAATCGATGGACTGGACGTGCTGCGCGCCTTCACCGAGAAATCCCCGACCACACCGGTCATCCTCATCACCGCCTTCGGTGACGTGACCGGTGCCATGGAAGCCATCAGCCACGGGGCCTACGACTACGTTTCCAAACCCTTCAACATCGAGGAGCTCCGCCTGACCGTGGCGCGCGCGCTCGAGCGCAGGCGCCTGTCCGCCGAGGCAGGCGCGACTACGCAGGTCGGGGCGGACGAGAGTCGAGTCGCCGAGATCGAGGGCAAGAGCCAGCGCATGCTCGACGTGTACAAGTTGGTCGCGCGCGTCGCGACCTCGACCGCCACCGTCCTGGTGGTCGGCGAATCGGGAACCGGGAAGGAGCTGGTCGCGCGCGCCATCCACCAGCGCTCGCCGCGCGCGAGCAAGCCCTTCGTGCCCGTCAACTGCACCGCACTATCGGAGTCCTTGCTCGAATCCGAGCTGTTCGGACATGCGCGCGGCGCTTTCACGGGCGCGGTCGTGGCCAAGCGCGGCCTGTTCGAGACCGCCAACGGCGGCACCTTGTTCCTGGACGAAATCGGCGACATGGGGCCGAAGATGCAAGCCCAGATCCTGCGCGTGCTGCAGGACGGGGAAATGCGGCCGGTCGGGCGGGACCGACACCATCCGCGTCGACGTGCGCCTGGTCTGCGCCACCAACCGCGACCTGGAGGCCGAGGTCAAGGCCGGGCGCTTTCGCGAAGACCTCTATTTCCGGATCAACGTGGTGACCGTGCGCATGCCGCCGCTACGCGAACGGGCCGGCGACATTCCGATTCTGGTTCGCCACTTCATCAACAAGATAGCCAAACGCGAGGAACGCGCGCTGGCCAGCGTCTCGCCCGAGTCCCTCGAGGTTCTTTGCCGATACGGTTGGCCCGGCAACGTGCGCGAACTGGAAAACGCCATCGAGCGCGCGGTGGCCGTCGCCAAGGGCAACGTCGTACTGCCGTCGGACTTGCCCGCGGAAGTCTATGGCGGCGCGTCCGTTGCCCCCGCCAGCATCATCGACGATCGTCCCACCCTGGGCGAGCTGGAGCGACGCTACATTGCCCTCATCCTCGCCGAATGTGGCGGCAACAAGAAACGCGCGGCCGAAAAACTGGGCATCGACCGGCGAACGCTCTACCGCGCCATCGAGCGCTCCGGGGACGCCCCCGAGCCCGAGGAAGACGCCGATAGCTAGAGCGTTGGGTTTCGCCTCGCCCCGCGCGAGCGGGGAGAGGCCGACAGGGTCACTTGAGCAGGGCCAGGAATGCGCGCGCCGCGTGCGAGAGCGTGCGCTCGGCTGGATGGACGAGGCGAATCTTGCGCTCGGGCATGAGCCCCTTGACCTGGATCTCGCGCAAGGTGCCCTGGGCGATCTCGTCCTCCACGCACATGCGGGGCAGAAAGGCCACGCCTTCATTCCGCTGCACCATCTTGCGAATCGCCTCGACGGTCGGCATTTCCACATCGCGGTTGAGGGGAACCTTCAAACGTTCGAATTCGCGCACCACGACCTCTTTGTAGGGCGACACCACGATGTGCCCGATGAAGGTCTCCATACCGAGGTCCGTGATCGACACCGAGCGCCGCCGTGCCAGCCGGTGCTGGGGCGCCACCACGCAGGCCAGGTGGTCGGTGTAGATGATGCGCGAGGTGAGCCGGCTATCGTCGGGATCGTAGCTGACCACGCCCAATTCGAGATCGCCTTCGACGATCTCCGTGGGGATCTTGCTCGATTGGCAGCGCCGGACCTGCACCTTCACGCGCGGATAGCGCCGCCGGTAGCGGCTGATGAGGGGCAGAAGATAAAGTGTGGCCGACTCGTTGGCGCCGATGAGCAAGCGCCCCGTGGCGTTGTCGCGCAACTCGGCCAGGGCCAGGGTCAAATCGGAACGCAAGTTCTCGAAACGCCGCGCATGGTCCAGCACGACCTGACCGGCGTCGGTGAGCCGGGTCTGACGCCCGCTGCGATCGATGAGGGTTTCGCCCACATCCCGTTCGAGCCGCTTGATGGCCAGCGATATCGCCGGCTGGGTGCGCCCCAGCTTGACGGCGGCGCGCGAGAAGCTCTTCTCGGCGGCGACCGTGTGAAAGACCGTGAGAGTGAAGAGATCCATGGTGTGGCCCAGGTATAAGCGGACCTTATTATATAATCAATTCTCATACAATTACTAAACACAATAAATTCGCCATATCCTAAAGACGGCGCTAACTTGGCATCGTTCAACTCACCACGAAAGGAAACCGCCCCCATGGATAACCGCGTTCACATCTTCGATACTACCTTGCGCGACGGCGAACAGTCGTGCGGATGCAGCATGAACGTTCCCGAGAAGATGCGAATGGCGCGCAAGCTCGTCGATCTCAACGTCGACGTGATGGAGGCCGGCTTTCCCATGGCCTCCGAAGGCGACTTCGAGGCCGTCGACGCCATCGGCCGCACCTACGGCCAGGTGACGGTGGCCGCCCTCGCCCGCTGCCACACCGGCGACATCGAGCGCGCGGCCAAGGCGCTGGAGAAGGCCAAGCGCCCGCGCATCCACACCTTCATCGCCACCAGCCCCATCCACCTCAAGCACAAGCTGAAGATGACGGAAGATCGGGCGCTCGACATCGCCATCAAGTCGGTCGAACTGGCGCGCAAGTATGTCGACGAGGTCGAGTTCTCGGCCGAGGACGCAACCCGCACCGCACCCGAGGTGCTGGTTCGCTTCTCGCGCGCGGTGGTCGCCGCCGGCGCGCGCATCGTCAACCTGCCGGACACCGTCGGCTACTCCATTCCCGCCGAATACGGCCAACTGGTGGGCACGGTGGTCCATGCCCTCGAAGGTCAGGCCGAGGTCAGCGTCCACTGCCACAATGACCTGGGCTTGTCGGTCGCAAACTCCATCGCCGCCATCCAGGCCGGCGTGCGTCAGGTCGAATGCACCATCAACGGCATCGGCGAACGGGCCGGCAACTGCTCGCTGGAGGAGATCGTGATGGCGCTCAAGGTGCGTGGAGATATCCTGCCCTTTACCACCGGTATCAAGACCGAGGAACTTTTCCCCGCCAGCCAGCTGCTGACCGAAATCATCGACGTAGCCGTCCAGCCCAATAAGGCCATCGTAGGCAAGAACGCCTTCGCGCACGAGGCCGGTATCCATCAGGACGGCTTTCTCAAGGAGCGCACGACATACGAGATCATGGATCCTCAGGTCCGTCGGCGTTCCCGCCAGCCAGCTCGTGGTCGGCAAGCACAGCGGCCGTCACGCCATCGCCGACCGCTGCGCCCACTTGGGATACACCCTCAGCAGCGAACAGATCGAGGCCATTTACCACCGGGTGATCGCGGTATGCGACAAGAAGAAGTGGTTGTCGGATCAAGAGATCGGCGACATCGCCCACGCTGTCGTGCAACCCTAGTCACCGAACCCTCCGGGGCACCCTGCGCGCCCGTGATATTCGTCGTCGCGATCCCGGCGCTCGATGAGGTATCATGCGCGCAGGCGTTTCCCTTTCGTAACCAGGCTTGCGAACCAGATCATGTCGGTAGTTGGAATCGATCTCGGAACCACGAACTCCGTGATTGCCACCGTGCGAGGCGGCCAGGTGGTCGTGGTTCCCGCTGCCCACGGCGGCTACTTGCATCCTTCCGTCGTGTCGTTCGCCGCCGACGGGCTGAAGTACTTCTCGCGCGAGGGCGTGGCGCGCCGGATCATCGACCCCAAGAACACGGTCTATTCGGGCAAGCGACTCATCGGGCTTTCGTTCCGGTCGAAGGAAGTGCAAAGGGCCGTCGCCCGCCTGCCTTACGAACTGCGCGAGGGCAATAACGAGCAAGCCGTCTTCGTCGGCCCGGACCGCACCTACACGATTCCCGAGGTGTCCGGTCTTTTGCTGGGTTACCTACGCCAGTGCGCCGAGCTGTTTCTCGGGGATACCGTGACGGGCGCCGTGATCACGGTGCCGGCGAATTTCAACGATGCCCAGCGGCGCGCGACCATCGATGCCGGCCGCATCGCGGGACTCGACGTCTTGCGCGTGCTCAACGAACCCACCGCCGCGGCCCTGGCCTATGGTCTCGGCCAGAACATGTCGCAGCGGATCGCCGTGTACGACTTCGGCGGCGGCACCTTCGACATCACGATCCTACAGGTGGAAGGCGACGTCTTCGAGGTGCTCGCCACGGGCGGCGACACGTTCCTGGGCGGCGACGACATGGACACCGCCCTGCAAAACATCCTGGCCGAGCTGTTCCGCGCCGAACACGGTATCGACCCGCGCAAGGAACAGGCGGCCCACGCCCGCCTGCTGATCGCGGCCGAGCAGGTCAAATGCCACTTGTCCGAATTCACCGAGGCCCGCGGCGAGCTCAAGAACATCGCCGTCAGCAGCCAGGGCGAACAGCTCGCCCTTCGCTTCCACATCGCGCGCAATGTCTTCGAGACGTCCATTCGCGGCCTGGTTGGCCGCACCGTCCAGACCACGCAGGAAGTGCTGGGCTCGGCCGGACTCGCGGCCTCGCAGATCGACGAGATCATCATGGTCGGAGGCACCACGCGGGTGCCGCTGGTGCGGGCCGAGGTCGCGCGCTACTTCGGCCGCCCGCCACGCATCGACCTCAATCCCGACGAGGTGGTGGCCTGGGGCGCCGCGATTCAAGCCGAGAACCTGGCCCACTCCGGCGAGAACCTGGCCAATCAAGCAGTCCTCCTCGACGTCACCCCACGCGCCCTGGGCATTGCCGTGACCGGCGGCTTCGCCGAACGTATCCTCGACCGGAACGTCCCGGTTCCGGTCGAGCAGACGCGCGTCTTCACCACCTCCGCCGATGGCCAGAGCACGGTGCGCATCCAAGTCTGCCAAGGCGAGTCGCGCAGGTTCGAGGAGAACGTGCCCTTGGGCGAACTGGAGCTGAGTGGCATTCCCCCGGCTCGCAGAGGTGAGATCGCCATCGAAGTCACGTTCCGGGTGGACACCAACGGCATTCTGCGCGTGCGCGCCCGCGATGCGGCCACCGGGGCTGCACGCGAGGCCGCCGTCAACGTCCGTGGTGGCATGACCGACGTGGAGGTCGCGGAAGCAGTCGAGCGTCAGAAGTCGCAAGAAAGTTCCCCCGACAGCTCGCTTCTGCCCGAACTGCAGGGAGAATTAGAGGAGTAGGGAGTTACGCATGCCCCGGCAGACCCCCGAACAGCTCGAGACCTTCGTCCGGCAGTTGTACGGAAAGCTCGATCGGCTTTCCTACTACGACCTGCTCGGCGTGTCGTCGGGCTCACCCCATGCCGATATCCGCGCGGCCTTCTACCGCCTTTCGAATGACCTGCACCCCGATCGCTACCACACGCTGGACGACCACGAGTTGAAGGAACGCCTGGAAACCATCTACGCCCGCATCTGCGAAGGCTACCGCGTACTGACCACGCCGGAAAAGCGCGTCGCCTATGCCCGCGTCCTGAACGAAGGCAAGATGCGGCTGACCAGCACCGACCGCGAATCACGAGCCCCGCACAGCCCCGAGGACAGCATCAAGCACGAGGAGGCCAAAAAGTTCTTCCGCCTCGGCATGCTCTCACTCGGCAGCAAGGACTACAAGGGCGCGACGATGAACTTCAACTTCGCGCGCTCCTTCGAACCCAACTCGGCCGTCATCAATCAGAAGCTCGGCGAGGCCCAGGCAGCTCTGGGCAAACCCGGCGGACCGGGGACAAGGTAGCCATGAGCGCGGCATCCCATGGGCCAGACGACGTGGGATCGGCCACGAAGTCCTCGTCTGGCAATACCTTCGCGTCGGCAAAGGTTGGCGCGACCCTGGGCCGCTACCAGATCCTGGCCGTTCTCGGGCACGGCGCCATGGCAACCGTCTTCCGCGCGCGCGATACCCAGCTTGGCCGCGACGTGGCCATCAAGGTGATGAGCATGGTCCACGCCGCCCGCGGCGGCGCGGGCGAGCGTTTTCGCCGGGAGGCACACGCGGTGGCCTCACTCAAGCACCCCGCGATCGTGGAAATCTACGACTTCGTCGACGCAACGGAGAACGAACCCAGCTACATCGTGGTCGAGCTGATCCAGGGGCCGACCTTGCGCACGTTCATCGAGGAGCGCGGTGGCCGCCTGTTGCCGGAAATCGCCGCGCTCATCGCCCTGCCCCTGGCCGAAGCCCTGGCGGCGGCACACCAGCACGGGGTCATCCACCGCGACGTGAAACCCGACAACGTCATGATCGAAACCACCGGCGAAAGCAGCCGCGTGGTGCTGACGGATTTCGGCGTCGCCCACATGACGGGCATGGAAACCATGACCGCGACCGGCGCGCTCGTCGGCTCGCCCGCGTATATGTCGCCCGAGCAGTCGCGCGGCCACGACGTGACCCCCGCCTCGGACCTGTGGTCCCTGGGCGCCATGCTTTACGAGCTGGTTACCGGCGTGGTGCCGTTCGCCGGCAAGGATCCTTTCACCATGATCGCGGCGATCTCGCGCGGCACTTTTCGCCGTCCGTCGCAAGTGATCGCCACGGTCGGCTCGGATTTCGAGGCGATGGTCTTGCGTTGCCTCAAGTCATCCCCGGGCGAGCGCTATCCGGACGCCTCGGTCTTGGCGGCCGACCTGCGCGCCTTCACTCGCGCGGCGGGCTTGGTTCCCGAGGCCAAGGCCTTGCGCCGATTTCTCGACGAGCCGCAGGCGGCCCTGGCGGATCTGCGACCGCGGGTGGCCGACAGGGCCGTGGCCAAGGCCCGCCAGCACGCACGATGCGGGCAACTGGCGCGGGCTTTGGCCGAGATTGGCCATGCCACGGCCTACGTTCCGGATCACGCCGGCGCCAGGAGGCTTCTCGGACGGCTCTCCGCCGGCCGACTGGTCATCAAGGTAGCGGTGGTGATGGCCGGCCTGGTCGGCGCACTCGGCATCGTCCTTTGGGCCAAGCCGCTGCTCACGCGCAAGTCGACCGCGCCCGTGGCGCCGGTCGCCGCTCCGGCGATATCGCGGCCCGGGCCAGTCCCCGCACCAGTCGAGGTCAAGCCTCCCGCAACCCAGGTGTCCCCCGCGCCGCCAGCCGCGCCGCCGTCTGCAGCCGCAGCCAAGCCACGAACGTCGCGAAGGACGCGACCCGCGACCAGGGCGCAGGCGCCCGCCGTGGTGGAGCCCGAGCCAGTTCCCGCGCCCGCCCCACCGCCGCCACCCCCAGCGGCCGTCGAGCCCGCCCCCCCACCAAAGCCCGAGGTGCAGCCACGTCCCGGAACCATCGCCCTGTTCGCCACGGGCGGGCTGTGCTACCCAAGCCTCGACGACCACAAGGTGGGGGGCCTGATGCCCGTGTATCGCGACATCGCCCCGGGCAGGCACAGGGTCTACTGCTCCCGCACGAAGCAGAGCCCACGCGAATTCGTCGACGAGGTCGAACTGCTCCCGGGCGCCAGGATCGAGCGAACCGTGACCCTGAAAGGTGGACGGCTCACCCTCGCCCATCCCAGGTAGCGAATAGTCGAATCCAGCGATTGACTAGCGGCGCAAGGTCTGCACCAATTGTCGTGCTGAACGGATGAGAGGCGCATCGCTAACGATCACGCTTGCGGCCGCCCTGGTGGGGCTGGCCTCGCCGACCACTCTTGCGGCGAAGGAGAAGACTGTTACGTCGTCCGAGTCGACGGGAACGCCGGCCGAGCCGGCGCCAGCGCCCGTCTCAGGGCCGCCAAGGCCGATGCCCGACAAGCCTCCCAAAGACGCGGCCGGCGCCTTGGTTCGCGCATCCGCCGCCTATCAATATGGCGACATGAATCAGGTTGTGGAATCCGCCCGCCCGGTGGCCGAAGGATCCCTGCCCTCGACCCCCGAGGAACAGATCCAGGCCTTTCGCCTGCTCGGCATCGGCCTGTACCTGACCAACCGTCCCCTGGGCGCGGAAACCGCCTTTGCCGAGCTCTTGCGCAAGGATCCGAATGCGCGCCTCGACCCCACCACGACCCGGCCAGAGTTGGTCGCGTTCTTCGAAAGCCTACGCCACCGCCGAATCGCGCGGAGCCGCAAGCTGTACTGGAATTTCCTACCACCCCTCGGGCAGTTCCAGAACGGCGACAGCACCAAGGGCTGGGTCATTCTCGGCGTCGGCGTGCTTTCGCTCGCCACTGCCACCACCTCGACCGTCCTGCTCAACTCTTGGGAACAGACCGGTTACACCTACGGATCGCACCAGCGGATCGCCAGACCGCTCAGGACAGTGAACTGGATCGCCGTGGGCGCACTCGCCGCGACCTATATCTACGGCCTCTTCGACGGGATGGTCGGGTACAGCAAGCCCCTCGAAGAAGGCGAGCCGCCGCTCTCGTTGCGCTTGCTGCCCGGCGGCGGCGGTCTTGGGTTTACCTTCTAGCGCCAGCGTGTATACACTTGCCGCCCTCCAGGCGGGTAGCTCAGTGGTAGAGCAGGCGCCTTACACGCGCCGGGTCGCAGGTTCAATCCCTGTCCCGCCTACAGTCTCTGCCGAAACGAAGCCCTTGTGCCATGTCGCCCATGTTGTACAATTTGGGTATGACCAAGGTATCGACGGCCGTCGCGCGCAAGCAGTTTTCTGACATGGTCAACCGCGCGTCCTATGCCAAAGAGCGCGTCGCCCTCACACGCTATGGCAAAACCCTGGCTGCGATCGTCCCCGCCGAAGACCTGGCGTGGCTGGAAGCCATGGAGGATCGCATCGACTCCGAAGATGCCGAGAAAGCTCTAGCCGAGATGAAGACCAAAGGCGGAAGGCCGATTCCGTGGGCAGCCGTCAAGAAGCGACTTGGGCTGTAGGTGCCTCGCTACGGTATCCAGATCTTGCCGAGCGCCGAGCGCGAGTTGGCGGCGCTTGACAGCCCCATCCAACGGCGTATCGCAGCTCGCATTGATGCTCTCGCAGACACCCCACGTCCGTCCGGCGCGAAGAAGCTGCAAGGCGCAAAGGGCACATGGCGCGTCCGCGTGGGCGACTACCGCATTCTCTACCAAGTCGTCGATGAACGTGTCCTCGTTCTTGTAGTCAAGGTCGGCCGTCGTCGCGAAGTCTACCGGTGACGGCTCGACCGGCCCGGCCCCTCGACGAACACCCGAAACGACCGACCAGCCCAGCGCATCAGAACGCCTTCGTCTCCCGTGCCCAGCACCTGCGCCCGGAGCATGACCCCGTGCGCGGAGCTACAGCGCCACCCGATTCGATGAGCTTGCCAGGGCACGAATCCGAGGCGGTCACCGGTCGTACGGCGGAGGGGGACCGTACAGCGACGCGCGGTGCTCCGTGTACCCTAGTGCCACGCTGGTGTCCACTTCACGGAGCAGTTTCAGCGATCGATCGATCTCCTGCATGACACCGGAGGTCGAATAGGTCACGAAGTAGTTTCCATTCGGCAACTCCCTCACGCCACCCAAGGCGGGGCTGGTTAGCCCGGAGCTGTAGTCGGATTCCTCGGTTGCCGTCTTGGCCTGCAGGTCGTACTGGAACCGGAGCACGCTCGCTCCGCCGTTCGTGCCGCTGTTGTTGAAGATGGCAAGGTGGTCTGGGTATACGTCGTGTCCGTGCTGGCCACTCCAGCTCATGGAGGAGAAGGTGGAATTGGTTCCACCGAACGTGGCGAGCAGCTTTCCGTCCGGGTAGCTGATGAGGGCAATCGTGTTGATGAAGTACATGGAGAACGAGATCGCCTTCAGCTCCGGAATGTAGTTCACCTGGTTGGTGTGGCCGCCCCGGCTATCGAAGAGCGAACCGAAGTCCGTGAGCTCGCTGTAGATCAGCGTGGTCTTGCTAGTCGATGGGTCGAGCTCGAAAATCGATTCCGGGCCCATCCCCGATCCGCCGTTGTCGCGCGCGAAGTAGACGATGTGCTCATCCGGCAGGATGGCGAAGTCGTGGCTGCGGCCTGGCAGGCTGTAGGTGACGGGCGTGCCGAGGCCATCCATCGAGATGCGCATGAGCGCGCCATCTGCCGTCGTGTTGCCGAAGTTGCCGGCCCACATGTACTTTCCGTCGCGCGACATGCGCGCGCGCGTGCACTGGGAAGCCACGGTTTGCGACAGGTCGTAAGCCCAGACGATGTCGCCGTCGCGGTCGAAAATGAACGCAAAGCTCGCGGTCGAGCCACCGCCGGCGGGGCCGCCACCCAAGGGGTAGCCCATGCACGTGACGGTGAACCCACCCCCGGCATACAGGGCGCTCGCGCCGTGGTCGGTGACCGTCGGGACCGGAAGCCCGCTCGGCAGACTACCGGTCTTGATGGAGGCCACCTCGCTCACGTAAGTCTTCCCGCCACCGCTGGCCGTCACCCTGACGTAATAGGTGGTGTTCTGCTTCATGCCGAGCAAGAGCGTGCGGTAGTTGTCTGCCCCGAGATCCACCGGCGCCTGGAGCTCGAGGTTCGACTGATCGCGACCGAAGTCGATCGTGGCGCTGTCGAGGGAGGCAGCGAGTGACCACGTCGCAATGCCGACCGTCGGAATCGCGGTGCTGAGCTGCACGTTCACGGTGAAGCTCGATGTGTCCCCCCCCGCGCCGCCGGTCGCTGGCGCGGCACCGCCGCTGCCCGACCTACCACCGTTGCTGGTGCTGGTGCCGCCGCTGCCCGAGGTCCCGCCGCTGCCCGGGCTACCACCGCTGCCGGCGCTGGTGCCACCGCCGCCCGAGTTGCCACCGTTGCCGGCGCCGATACCACCGCTGCCCGAGCTGCCACCCCTGCCTCCGCCCGAGCCGCCACCACCCGCCGAGCTGCCTCCGCTGCCAGGGCCGGTGCCGCCAGCGCCCGAGGTACCTCCGCTGCCAGCGCTGGCGCCGCCGGCGCCCGAGGTACCTCCGCTGCCAGCGCTGGCGCCGCCGGCGCCCGAGGTGCCGCCGCTGCTGGCGCTGGTACCGCCGGTGCCCGAGTTTCCACCGCTGCCGATGCCACCGTTGGCCCCTCCAGTCCCGGCATTGCCCGAGCTTCCCGAGCGGCAGGCGGGGGTGAGAGCCAGGAGCAATAACGTTGAGAATCGCGCGAGGGTGCCTAGGTGGTTTCTGTGCATTCGTCCCTCCATGATTCTGCTCCTGATGCGCGAGAACTCCGCCGCCCGGGCGCCAGCGCGATGGAGCCGTCGAGAGCCCGGCGTGGTCTCCAATAACGTTATTCTTCGTAGGTGCGGACTCCAACCGGATTCGATCACCATTTCCGCGTTTTCTTGGCCGCAGGATGTCGACGCAGATCGGGAAATCCACGGGTTTCGTGAGACTTCAGTTCGAGAGCAATGTAATTGCACGTCCGGACTTGCGCCTATGTCGAGCACGCACCGTGCACCGCGATCTTTGCGGCCGCGGCCCCGATCTCCCGCAGGTCGTCCGGGGTCAGCGCGACGGCGGCTGCACCCAAGTTCTCGTCCAGACGGCGAAGCTTGGTGGTCCCGGGAATCGGTACGATCCACGATTTCTGCGCAAGCAGCCAGGCGAGCGCGATCTGTGCGGGGGTCGCAGGCTGAGCCCTAGCCCTTCGGAGGACTGGGCCAAAGCTCCACCTTCTTGAGCATGGGTTCGTGTGAGTGGCCCATGACGTACATGCCGCGACAGGGAGCGCTGGAATCCAAGGCGTTGAGGAGACATTGGTCCATCGCGCGCTTTATGCACACGACCCGCGGTAGCTGGTTGAAGTCGGCTTCCCAAAACGTTGCCCTGCCCCAGGTGCCGAACCCCTCGATGCTGCGCACGCCAGGATACAAGAACGCTAGCTGGGTCAGCTCATGGCCGGAGGTCGGGCTGTCGTCGCTATTCGAGGGATCCTTCTGGTGGCCGTGCTCGGCCCACAGACCCGGGTGGTCCAATGCGGGCGGGGCGTTGAAGACGTGAATCTTGAGCTCGCCGTGCTCGCTGCCGGAGGGAAGCTCGATGTCCGCCCCTCCGCCATGCCGGCGATAGTTGTCGTGATTGCCGTAGACGAAGTGCGTGTAGAGCGGAGCGCCGGTCTTCCGGTTCGGCTTGGCGGTCTGGGAAAGGGTCAGAAGATGAGCCAGGTGTGATCCCTGCCGAGTGGCGAGCAAGGTTCGCTCGACCCAGAGATGGGCAAAGTCGCTTGCGCACGGAAGAGGATCGTCAATGGAATCCCTGAAAGCGCGCTGAAAGCCAAGCCACAGATCGAAAAAGTCACCGAGCTGAATGACCTGCAAAGGCGACTCCGCTTCGTGGTAGTTGCGAAGGTGGTCGACGAAGGTGCGGAGATCCTGGCCGGCGTCCTGGAAGATATCCGCGCGTGCGCCGGTATCCGCGTGGTAGTCCGCGACCCACTTCTTGACCGAGTCGAGGCTGGTCGAGGCGTCGTAGTTCATCGTGGAAAAGATCTGCGCGGTCAGCCAGCTCGGATAGCTAGCCAGCCCATGCAACGGGTCGATGACCCAAGATGGAATCGGTCCCAGCCCCGGTGGAATCATGTCGAGCCGGCCGCGCAGCATCTGCCTCCCGTTTTCGACGATCTGGGCGTCGCCGAGGCCCGTGGTGGTGGGTGCGTGCAGGTCGCCGATGAAGACCAGGATCGGATCCTGGTCGCTGCTCGGCGGCGTCGAGATCAGCCAGGAATTGACCATGGCGGCGGCGAGGATGTGCAACTCGCCGATGGTTGTATCGCCTGCCAGGTGATCCAGGAAGGCCTTCACGCTGGGGAAATCCGGATGGATCTTGATGGCCGGGTCGATTCTGTCTACCGGCTTCGCGTCCTCGAATTTGGCCCAGAGGACGGGCGCTGGGTCGTAGTAGCGCGGCGCCCAGCCGAAGCTGCACAGGAACACCAAATGCCCGAACACCACGCCGAACTCCCGGTGTTTGGTCCAGCCGTGCGCTTCCTTACTAGAAGCCCCGGCCCAGCACCCCACGTCCATGTAGATGAACTGGATCCCGGCAAGGCCCAGGGTGTTGACCTGTCCGGCCGCCACGAGCTTGGGTGCCTTGACGGTGCTGCCCAGGCGCGAGCCCAGCTTCGTATACCAATCGAAATGGGAGTACCGCAGCTTGGTCTCGAAATACTTCTTCAGGGCGGGCTTGTCGTCCGTGTTGTTGCCTGTGCGCGCGCAGGTAGCAGCCGCATCGAGGAAATCTGGGTCGAATCCAGGGAGCCATTTGTCAGCCATGCTTCCCCACCTTCTTCAGGGAGAGCTCTTGTTCTTGCTCTTGTCGCGCAGATCCCAATGGTGGGGGCAGTCCCGGCCATGCGAGGAGTTCCACGTGACGACCAGCTTGTACACCACGGCGGTGTTAGTGGGCGCCTTCAAGGTCACGTCGAACGTGCCCCCGCCCCGCTCCAAGACCGTATCGCCCTTTCCACCTGGGCACGGCGCTCCCTCTTCCCCGGAGCACCTGCCAACGAACCTGCCGTTCCGTTCGACGGTCACGTCAGGCGGCGGGGACGCCCACCCGTAGCCCTTCCGCCTCATGTCCTCATAGTAGGCGGTGTCCTCCTCGGGTGTGCTGGGCGCGAACTCGCGAGCGCCATAGGCCGACACGTCGAGGTACTGACCAAAATCTGGGACCTCGGTTCGGTATTTCGTCGATTCGCCGGGTTCGAGCCGTCCCATGGCGCACTCACCGAGCAACAGCGGCCGCGCGCCCGGCGGCGCTTGTGGCCGTTCGCGCGTTCGCGACAGGAGCTTCACGGATTCGATTGCCGTGTGCGACCACTGGTTGCAGTAGGCGAAGGGCCAGAAGCAGTCGTGTCGCCTCATCGTGACCAGATACCTGGCCGAGCACAGGTACTGCGGGGACCCGATCGTGACCCACACGACGTTCGAGAAGGGGCTGTACATGAAGAAGTGGCGGGACTCGCTCTGCTCGGTCCACAAGTTGTAGTAGACGGAGGGATCGGCGCCGTCGAAAGCAACCGGCTCTCCACAAACCTCCGAAGCAAACGCTTGCTCATTCTCCTGGTGCTTCCTGTTCCACTCGGGTTCCAGGTTGCGGCTAAGATCGATTGAGAACTGCTGGTCCCCCTCCACCCAATACCCCCACTGGAACAAATTCCGGCCCAAGAACAACATCAGGCCGAACACCGACACGCAAAGGATCACGACCGAGCGCGCTTTCATGCCACACCCGTCGAAGAGCCCGACGATGAATCGCCCGCGGGCTCGCCGGAGGAATCCGTCACGTCGTGATTGGACACGACCTGCGCCAGCAAGGTGCCATCGTCCTGCCCAGGGCCGACGGCCTCGTCCGTACTCGACCGGTAGTCGACCATGGCCAGCCGCATGTCGTCGGTGACCTCATCGCCGGGTGGAAGGTCGTCGGCAAATCCCAGATTGACCAGACGCTGGCCCTTGTCGCGCGTGGACTCGGTCAGCGGCTGGTCTTGGATGGCGAAGGTCCAGTCGAGGTGGGCCTTCGAGCTGTCGTCCGATGGGTCATTCGACTGGTCGTCGGGCAAGTAGACCGAAATGGTCGCGCTTTCCGCGTCTGCCGGTACGCGCAGATCGATCACGCCATCCTCGGGAATCATGCGTGAGGCCAGACCGTACGAATCAGGGCAGCACATTTCCCCAGAGTAGCTCGAACGTCAGCTTGTAGCCGTGGTGCTTGCCCTTGCACTCGATTGTGCGCACGCCTCCCCAAGTCATGGCGCCGATGGCAACCGATACGCCTTCGGGCTCGCTGCCGTCGCCACCGACGTTCGCCTCGACCACCAGGCCGGCGTCCACTTCGATCACCAGGGACGCCTGCTGGCCGCTGAGAGAAACCACGTCCCTATTCTTGACCGGCTGACTGCCGAACAGATCGACATCGGCGCGCGGCACCCCAGTCTGCTGGGCACTCCATTGCCGGACCGTCCCCGCGCACCACCACCGCGTGCCGCCGACCCATTGACCGTCATTGACGACGTCCAGTTGCAGGAAGCGAACCGTCACCTCGACTTTGTGGTGCTGAGTCGGCGCCGGGACCGGCGTGCTCGGGGGCGGCGGACTGGCCGGCGGATTGGCGGGAACGTATTCGAGCACGCGGATCTCTTGCAGTACCGGCTCGTGGGTGTGTCCCATGACGAAGGTCATGGCGGGTTTCTTGCCATCAATGATCGGCTTGAACACGCATTCCTCCAGTGCCATCTCGGTGAAGGTCAGACGCGGGCCGATGCCGTGCTTGACGCCTGCGACCAGCGCCGACATCGGATCCTCCAGCAGGCGCACGGCCTGAACAGCGAACGCCGCCTGGGTCAGCAGGTAGCCTATCTTCGCGCCACTGTTCTTGTTGAAGTCGTCGGCCTGGTGCCCGTGCTGGGCCACGATGCCAACGTCGCGAAATTGCTCAGGCAGGCCGAACAGAGTGCCCATGTAATTGTCATGGTTGCCGTAAAGGAAGACCGGCTTGACCTTCTGGCTTCCCGTCAACCAGTCGTCGAAATGGAGCAGCATGTGAATGGTGGGGCTTTGGTTGGTTTCGTACTCGGTCTGGTGACGCCAGAATTCGGCGAATTCCCTGGCGCCGGGGCAGAAGTTCCAGGCGCCGGCATCGGTGAACGCGCACTTGAGTCCCATCCACAGGTCGAAAAGATCACCGAGCTGGGCCAGGCGGATGGGCGGCGACATGCCCGCCCGCTGATAGTCAACTAGTAATTCGAGCCAGTTCTTCAAATCCTCGCCAGCACTCTGGAAGATCTCGGCGCCTTTGCCGCCCTTGCGGCCGTGATAGGTCTCGAACCACTCTTCCACCATCGCCGCTTCTTCCTGTTGGGGATCGTCCCATCCGTCGAGCGACGTCTCCGCCCAGACGGCGCCCAGAATCGCAAGAATCTCTTCCCAGTTGTCGATCAGCAGCGGCAATGTGAGGTACTTGCGCGTGCTGCCGTTGTTCAGATCGTCCACGGAGACCTTGAGGAGGTTGGCGATGGACGGTAGCAGAAGGCGCACTACGAGACCCGGGTTGTAGCGGCCCTTCATCGGGTGCTTGGACGCCTCTTTGGTCTTGATCGGAATGCGCGGCCCGGCGGAGGGCACCGGAGATGCCTGCGGAATCATGTATTCGGCCTGATGAGGCTCCACGCCCGCATAGGTGTGATCCTGCTTGGTCATCAACGGCGAGTGCAGGTCGCCGAGGAATACGTGGATCTTGTCCTCGGTTGGAGCTTGGGCGAGATCGCTGCGGCCGAGGAGGGCTTTCGTGACCACGACTCGGCCGAGGTCCGGGCGGGTCGAGAGGTGATCGAGCAACGGTTGGACCCTCTTCCATCCACCGCTGGTGAGGATGTTGCTGGCTACGGCATCGGCGTTGGCCTCACGCTTGTCCCCGTGCCGATAGGAGCACAGCACGGCCAACCGGCCGCAGACCAAGCCGAAATCTCGCCGCCGCGCCCACGAGGCATCGGTCGAGTCTTCGGACGGGCCGTCGCCGGCCCACAACCCCACGTCCATGTAGAGCATGCTGGCCAGTGCCGGCTGCGCGAGCGTGGTAGTCTGGTTGGGATCAACCTGGTGGCGTGGGCGACCGCCCGCATCCTTGAACTTGTTCGCCAGCTCGGGCGGGATGCGGTAGTCGACCGAATCTGAAAGGGGCTTACCTTTCCGGTTGATCAAATGATCCAAGTTTAGCTTGATGGTTTTCGAGTCGAAGACTCCTCGTGATTTCGCCATCTGGTGCCTCAGAAACACAGGTCTTTTCGGGCGGACTGAGGACTACAGGCGTAGTCGGCATTCGTGCCCCAATACACCTGCAGTGTGTAGATCTTGCCGCGAATCTGTTGCGGCGAGACTACGCCAGGCTCGTCCGTCCGATAGACCACCAACACATATCGCCCTGCATGGGCCGTCTTGAGGCGTCCGGTGGGCTCGCCCCCCCAACTACCACCTGTGTTCTCGTATTCCGCAGGCACCTCAACGCCGTCAAACTGCAAGTGCTCCCCTAGTCTTACATCGAGAGGCGTCACTGGTGTCTGGCTAAAGATCCGGATGCTGCGGTCAGCAGGCAGGTCAATCATGAATCGTCCGACCACACGATCAGGACCCTCGTCGAGCGAGCTGCCCACGCACTCGCCCGGCACGATAGCCCGGTAGCCAGGCGGCGGAGGGGCCGGAGGCGGCAGTCGCTCGACGAGGCGCTGATTGGCCGTCGAGCTGCCGCCCGAGGGAAAGCCGGCTGCGCCGGTTCCCGCAGAAGCCCAGCTATACAGATCCGCCACGTACTTCCCGACGATGGTCTTACCCCGATAGGTCAGGGCCTTCCAGAAGACGATCTCAACGCCGTTCCTGGCTCCGCCATGACGGCCGGCCCGGGAGAAAATGGGCTTATCATCCGTCCACTCGTCCATGCAGCCGACCCATTTTCCAGACACGCCGCGAAGAGTGCCACCGTAGAGCTCGTCCAGATCTGCGGGCGGCTTGCCGAGGTTGAGGGCATTGTCGACCCCTAGGAACTGTGGGCGCTCGTCGGCCGGCAACGTATCCGGTGGCGGTTCCTCCTCCTTCTTGCAAGTAACTCGATCCACCGTCACGACGAACGCCGCGAAGGCGAACTGGAGCGCGGCCAAACCGGCACCCGCGGTGCCGCACCATCCAAGGAGCTTTCTTAGTCTTGGACCCAGCGATCTCATCGCGGCGTCTCCGGGTGCGGACCGTAGCAGTCGCGATGATCGAGCTCGGGAATTGGGCAGCGCAGGCCCACCGCCTTGCCCCAGTGCACCTGCAAGCTGTATCGCCCGGTGGCATCGGCGGGAAAGCCCGGCGCCCGATCGAGCTGCAGCTCGTAGTCCGCCATGGACGGAACCACGAAGGTATCGGCGTGGCCGGACGACGCCGGGATTTCCTTGTCACCAAGGAAAAGACGCCCCCGCAGCGCCAGATCCGCGGGGATCGTGTAGAGGCGCACGGTGACGGTCTTGCCCGCTGGCAGTTGGATCGCGTAGCGGTCGCGGACTGGCCCGGCGCTCGGCACGGCACCGAGCACGCACGCGCCGGGCACGACGCTCGGCATGGGGCCTGAAGCGGGCTCGGCCAACCGTTCCACCAGACGAAGCTTCCCGATCTTGGTGCACTCGATTCCGTACGTGGAGTCCGAGCTGTCCCATTCAGACCTGCAGAAATCTGTCCACAGCTTCATCGCGTAGCGGCCCACGGTAGTCTTGCCCGCGCGGGTGACGGCCATGTACCCCACGGCGGGCGTGGCATCCCAGGCCCGCGTCGCGCTGGAAAAGGTGCGCGCCTCGTCCGTCCAGACCAACGTGCAAGTGGCGTCCGCAGGCAGAGCCGAGCCACCGCTCAGCTCACCAAGCCGCGCTGGCGTGTCGAGCTCTTTGGCGAGGGCGATGTGCGCGTCGGAGAGCAGCCCGAAGCTCGCCCCCTCGGCCCGCCGCCGCTTCGCCTGCTCGTAGTGGAGATTGAGCCGATCGAGGGCCCCGTAGGGCAGCCACCCCCACAGCCACGACCATCCGATAATGACCCACAGGACGAGCGCAGGCGTGGACTTGTACCATGGTCGCGGCGCTGCCGGATTCCCTGGCGCTTGATTGCTCACGTGCTCGCCCCCTCGGTACCGGGGCTTGCATCGTCGACGCTGTCGGCGTCGTCTCCGCCGTCCTCACCGCCTTCGCAATCGTGCATTGCCACCAGCCGTTCGCAGGTTGGCTTGTCGAGCTCGCCCGTGACCTCCAGGCCGTCGCAGTCGCCCTGGAAATAGCGCACGGCCTCGCGCAGCTCGTCCGTCATCTCGTTGGTCGGATCGTCGGCGAAGAAGTCCAGGTTGAAAAGTCGCGTGGATGCTCCTCGTGGTGTGGCCGGCGATATGATGGCCGCGATGCTGATGTCCCAGCGGATCTTGTCGTCCGGCTCGGCATCGTCGGGCCACACCTCGATGGTGCCCTGAGCGCCAGCGGGCGGCGTGTCGACGATGGCGAATCCTTCCTTATCCGTCGTGCCACGGATCTCGGGATAGCCGTCGAGACAGAAGGAGAACGGTCGCTCGGCGTAGGGCACCAGGTTGAGGTCGCACAGGCGCAAGCGAAATCCCTCGATCGCGGCATCGATAGCGTAGCGATGGGTGGCGCGCAAACGCCATTCCGGGTAGTGGTCGTCATCGGGCGGCGCCTGCACCGCCTCGTCGGGCGATTCGCCATCTCCCACGCCGTACACGCGTGGCAGGATCCCGAAGGGCTTGGCAAAGAAGAAGACCTCGACCCGGCGATCGAAGGCGATATCCTGGCCATCAGCGGGGCATGCGTCGACGTCGCCGTCCTCGCTGACCAGTGGAAATTGCTCGCCACAGCCGTAAGTGACGACGCGGACATCGTCTGGCAACGAGGTGCCATCGAGGCTCATGTAATCGAGGACGAGCTGGCGCCTGGTGTTGGGCCCCATGATGCCGTCGACCTTGAGCGCCTCCCAGGCATCGGGGCGCTTTCGCTCCTGGCCGGGTTGGCGCGGATCATCTGTGTCGCCGTTGTGCCACGTCTGGTAGGCCGCAATGTGGTTGCCTCCGCCGAATTCGTCGTCGGGCACCAGCGAATCGATCATGAGGGAATCCTCGTGGTCGCCCCATCGCTTACCTTCTCGAACACTGGATTCGTACCAGGCAAGCCATGCGTCGGCGTCGTTGCGAAGGTACGCACGCATTGCATCGGCGCGGTCCGCAGACAATTCGAGGTTGTAGGCGTCAGAGCCTGCAGTATCCGTGTGCCCGACAATCAGTAGCTCGGAATCAGGGTGCAACTCGTAGATCTCTGGCAGGCGCTTCAGACTCGCCACGGCCGAGGGCAACAAGAAGCACTTGTTGGTATCGCAATACGTACCATGCATGTGGGCCAACGCCACGGGCGGCCGGAGCATGAAGGTGTGCTTCTTTTCGGCCTCCAATTGCAACCGGGGCAGCGTGCCCTTGCGAAACAGCACTTCCGTGAGCGACTTTTCCTTGGCTTTCCACGCCTCGTCCACCTCGCCGCGAATCTCCTGCCAGCGCTCTTTCAAGGCATCGATCAGATCCTCGGTAGCATCGTCCGGCAGGGTGAGCCGCGCCTGCCTTTCGCCCTTGAGGGCGACCGTGGCGAATCCGTCGCCGGTGAACGACATGTCACGGTCGGGATCCGAGCCGTGCGCCAACTGGGCCGTGAATCCGGACAGCCCCTTGCCAAACTCGTCCACGAAACGAGCGAAGAACGTGACGGGCTTCTCCGCATCGAGCAGCGCCCTCATCTGCGACGGCGTGATGGCGGGTCCATCGTCCTTGGTCGCGGCGGACTGGACCGGCAGCCTCCGCAGTAGCGCGAGACCATCCGGCTGCGAGATGGGCGGGCGCCAATCCTTGCTGATCTTCTCCTCGGCCTTGGCCAGCAGCTCGACCGGCGCACCGGCTTCGTGGGCGAGACCTTCGAGAACCCGTCGCGCATCGGTTTGGGACACGACCTCGTACGAGTCTCGCCCGGGAATCGTGGGCAGATCGTCTCCTGGAACCAGCTTGTACTGGCGCCCTCGGTAGGGCAGCTTGCCGCGGGTTTGTCTCTCGATCTGGGCGACCAAGCGGCGCAATTCCAAAGTCTCGTTGGGTGTACTCGCCTGGGAGCGGCCCTGGCGCAACACGAGCACGTCGCCATTGCGGATGCACCCACGCACAAACTCGCGGACTTCGTGATCCTGCAGCTCCCGCATGTCGAGCCGTGCCAAACGGCTACTAGCCAAGAAGAACCGGAGCTGCGAGAAGACCGAGCGATACCCCCAGTCGAACGCCCGCAGCGCTTGCACGGCGGGCAATTCCTCCCAGCCTCTTTCGCGGCACATCTGCAGGGCTTCCCCCCTGGGCGCGAGCACCAGCGGCGCGACGGTTTCCCAAACGGGCGAGAGACGGAGGGCACGGAAACCCGGCAACACGTGTGCATGCTAGTCCAAGGCTTCGCCGCGGGGCAAGAAGGGAAACAACACGCTTGGACTTGGGCCGTCCTCGGCGATGAACGCGGAGGCGGTTCAATCCTCATTCAAGCGTGAGAGCAGAATCCCATCGAAACCTGAACCGAATCGATAAGAACGGCATCGAACCAAAGGCTTGGAAACCCTCCCAGGGTTTCCCGTCAAACAAACAGGGAGCAGACCATGAAGACCCTTACAACTGATGAGCTACGCGATCGACTTGAGTCGGGACCAGTTGCGCTGTTCGATGTGCGCGGCGACATTGAGTTCGAAAAGGGCCACATCCCGGGTGCGAAGACTGCGCCATTGGGCTCCTTGGTATTCCGGGTCGCAAGCATCATGAACCCGGAGTCTTTCGTGGCCACCTATTCCGCCAGCTCCGAGGACGGCCTCGCCGCCCAGGCGGTCGACCGTCTGGAGCACCTGGGTCTCCGCAATGTCTACTCCTATGCTGACGGGATCGACGGCTGGCTGCGCGCAGGCCTTTCGGTGGTGCCCTCGGTCGACGCGAAGACCCAGGCATGGGGACCGGTCGTCGACTGCCGGCATCTCATCGTGGACAGGGATCGGGCCTACGGCGGCGCGTTCAAGGGTGAACCGGACAACACGGAGGGTGGGGCGGGGGGATGATGTGCGCTCTTTTACGGAAGGCTGACGTGAGCCGCGCGAGGTGCGCGCTCGGCGCAGCCGAGCCATGCAATTCATTTCGGAGGATTCGATGAGTAAGAAGATCATTGCGGTGACAGGGGCGACGGGAGCGCAGGGTGGCGGGCTGGTGCATGCTATCCTCGCCGACAAGAGCGGCGAGTTCGCCGCTCGCGCTATCACGCGCAAACCCGCGGGCGACAAGGCGCAGGCGCTGGCCAAGTTGGGCGTGGAGGTCGTGGCGGCCGATCTGGACGACACGGCCAGCCTGACCAAGGCCTTCTCGGGCGCCTACGGTGCCTACTGCGTGACCAACTTCTGGGAGCATTTCTCGGGGGAAAAGGAAACCGCCCAGGGGCAATCCCTGGCCCGGGCCGCGGAAGCCGCGGGCGTGAAGCACGCCATCTGGTCCACCTTCGAAGACACGCGCAAGACCTTCCCGCTCGGCGACCCGCGCATGCCGACGTTGAAGGACAAGTACAAGGTGCCTCATTTCGACGCCAAGGCCGAGGCAGACCATTTTTTTCGCGAGCTGGGCGTGCCGACCACGTTCCTGCTGACCTCGTTCTATTGGGACAATTTCATCGGCTTCGGGATGGGGCCCAAGAAGGGGCCGGACGGCAAGCTGGCCTTCGTTCTGCCCATGGGCGACAAGAAATTGCCAGGCATCGCGGCGGAGGACATCGGCAAGTGCGCCTTCGGAGTCTTCAAGCGGCCCGACCTGATCGGAAAGACCGTGGGCATTGCAGGAGAGCATCTCACCGGCGCCGAGATGGCTGCGGCCCTCGGCCGCGCGTTGGAACAACCCGTCGCATTCAATGCGGTCCCGCCGGACGTCTACCGGGGCTTCGGCTTCCCCGGCGCCGACGACTTGGGGAACATGTTCCAGTTCAAGGCGGAAACCGAAGCCGCGTATTGCGGGGCTCGGGATCTTGCGCTTTCACGCTCGCTCAATCCCGAGCTGCAGACCTTTGCAAAGTGGTTGTCCCAGAACAAGTCGCGGATTCCGCTCGGATAGCGATCGGGATGGCGCGGGTTTCGCGCCCGCGGTTCGCCGAACCTCGATGAAATCGAGGCTACTTGAAGTTCCGGGTGGCTCAGACCGCGCCGGTCGACGTGGTGTAGAAGCCGCAGGCAATGCCGTTCTTGTAGCCGGTGCCGGTTTGCGCCGCAGGCTTTCGGCTACACCCGGAAAGAAGGCATCAACGACGGGGAGCAGATCTGGGAGAAGCTGATCTTGCCCAATCGCAAGGTCCGGTTGGTGCTTTGTGGCCACGACAATGGGGTTGCCAGGCTGACCAGCTATCGGCCGGACGGCTCACGCGTGTACCAGGTGCTGGCCGACTACCAGTGGCTTTATCAGGGCAAGCCCGATTACGCCGGCGGCAGCGGTTATCTTCGCCTGCTCGAATTCGACTACGGCAGGAAGGAAACTCACGTGCAGACCTACTCGCCCTATCTGGACGCATCCATGACCGACGACGCGAACCAGTTCACGCTCAGCCTAGATCCCTGAAAAGTGTTGAAGGCGGCGCGCCCTCCGGACTAGTCTCGGCCTGCGCAGTGCGAACACCCTGCGCCAACCGCAACCAGGAGAGGTGAAGAATGGTCCCTTTCAGCCGCTCGATTCCGGTCCTCGCAAGTACGGGCGCTCTGATGCTAGCTGCCGGCTGTAGCCACTGCCCGGCGCCGGCGCCCGCTGCTCCACAACCGTGCGTGATGGCCGGAGCACCCGCGCCCGCGCCATCACCCGCACCGAACCCAATGTCCAGACCCACGCCCGCCGTGACGCCGCCACCGGAGGCCCTCGCGACCCCGCCGAGCATCGCGATTAGGGACGCCGGCCTGCAGACACCCGAGTGCGTTCTTTGGGACGCGGACCAGGATGTCTACTTCGTCAGCAACATCAATGGCGATCCGACGGCCGTGGACAAGAACGGGTTCATCTCGAAGATCGGTCACGACGGCAAGGTCATCGATCTCAAGTTCGTGGACGGTAGCAAGAAGGGCAGCGAGCTGAACGCGCCCAAGGGCCTGGCCATCGCCGGCAACATTCTCTACGTTGCCGATCTGGACGTGGTCCGCAAGTTCGACCGCAGGTCGGGCAAGCCCAAGGGCAAGATCGCCATCAAGAATTCCGTGTTCCTCAACGCCCTGACCGTCTCGCCCGACGGGAAGATGCTCTACGTCTCGGACAGCGCGGTCAAGATCGACGGCGGCAGCTTCACGGGCACCGGCGGCGACGCCATCTACGAGATCGACATGCGGAAACGGTCGGTGAAGCCCCTCATCCAGAACAAGGCGCTGCACTGGCCGAACGGCGTGCTCGCGGACGGAACCGGGATCTGGGTGGTCTCGCTGGGCTCGGACGAGCTCATCCACGTCAACTACCGAGGCGAAATCGGATCGATCACCAAGCTGCCCGACGGCAGCCTCGACGGCATCGTGAAGCTCGCCGACAACTCCTTGCTGATTTCGAGCTGGCAGGCTTCCGCGGTCTATCGCGGCCTTCCTGGTGGCGAGTTCACCCAGATCATTCCCGGAGTGACTTCGCCCGCGGCCATCGGCCTGGATCGCAAGCGCAACGCGGTGCTTATCCCGCTGTACTCGAAGTCGGAGGTGGAAATCTTCGACCTGCCCCACCTCCTGCCGACGCTCGCGGCGCCCACGCCGCCTCCCCCGCCCGCGCTGGCGGCGAAACCCGCGCCCGCGCCCACTCCTTCGCCGGCTCCCGCGTCGCCCGCGCCGACCAAACCGGCGACGCCGCCGCCGGCGGCCGTGCCAGCGCCAGGCGCTGCCAAGACCTCGCCTCCCCTTCCCGCGGCCGCACCGCCTCCGGCGTACGCTCCCGCTCCGGCCCAAGCGCCTGCCCCGCCTCCCGCAAAGGCCCCCGCCGCTCCCTCTGGCCCCCGCCCTACCCGGTGGCAATGAAACAGTGGCCGCCACCGTCCGTTGGGCGCGAGCGCCAGTGCCGCGCTGAAGGTTCTTGGTCGTAGGCCTAATCCAGCACGCCCGGCGTGAGGGCGCCGGCGGCGTCCTCGGCGGCCGGGCTATCCACGGCGCTCGGATGATCGCCTGCGCCCGCATCCATGGCCGGGGGCGCGGAGGAAGCATCGACGCCGCCAGCGGCTTGGCAGATCGACAGGCAGGGCCGATCGAGACACAGGAGTTGCACGTGGCCACGCAGATCCAGATCGACCAGGACCTGCCCGGTGTCCCAGTTCTCGATGTGCAGGGTGGTGCTGCCCGTCGCGAGATCCATCGCGAACTGGGTCTTCGCGCGCCACGGTTGGCCCGCATCGCCTTGAGCGAGCCTCGGATCCTTGAAGACCAAGGTCGAAAGCGCGACGCCGTCCGAAGACTCGATCAAGGCCATGAAGTATCCGTCGGCTCCCGGGGAGCCCTTGGCGGGTGGCGCCACACCCTGGGTCGCAGGCACGTCTTGCCGAGGAGAGAATTCCACGTGCATGTCGGTCAGCCCAGCGTCGCCGGCAAGCGCGAGGGAGACCAGCAAGACATAGGGCTCATCGACGCAGCCGCAGGAGTGACCGTGTCCGCCACACGCCGATCCATCCACGCCGCCTCCGTGTCCTTCATAATAGCGGACAGGCAGGTCGCCGCCACAGCCGCCAGCCACAAGCACCATGCAAACCAGACCAGTTGGCAAACGCCTTGCCTTCCCATGCCGAGTTTCAGTCGTGGATTTCATGAGCTTGAAACCTACCACCGGGCATGAAGAGTGCACGCGGGGCAAGAACGCGGAAATCGCACGGTGGCTTCGTGCCTGCGTGGCCCGCACGCCGCGCCAGTTTGGCCGAGCCGCGATCTTGGTGCTGGCGCTTGCTGTCTTCGCCACGGCGTGCCGGCGAAACGCGAACGGGCAGCGCGTCCTGCCGGACAAGGTCGACCTGTCGGCCTTGCAAGCGACCTACGGCGAGGCCCGCTATTCGCAGGATGACGAGGAGACCCTCATTCGCGCCTTCTTTCGCGATCGTCGCGGCGGCTTCTTCCTCGACGTGGGTGCGGGCGATCCCATTCGGCACAGTACGACCTACTACCTCGAGAGGCATCTTGGCTGGGCCGGCATCGCCATCGACGCCATCGCCGAATACGGCGAGGCCTACGCACGCCAGCGCCCCGCCACGCGCTTCTTCAACTACTTCGTCGGCGACAAGAGCGACACCGCCCGCGACTTCTTTGTCAGCGAGGATCGCAACTTCTCTTCCGCGGCCGGCACCGATCCGCGCGGCGGCGTCTACCGCAAACGGAAGGTGGCGACCATCACCCTCGACGACCTGCTCGATCGCGAAAGGGTCGGCCGCGTCGATTTCATCTCCATGGACATCGAAGGCTCCGAAACCATCGCGCTGGCCGGCCTCGACATCGACCGCCACCGTCCGGAGTTGGTTTGCGTCGAGATCTCGTCGCCCGAGAGTGGTCGCGCCATCGCGGAGTATTTTGCCCTGCGCGGCTGCCGCGAGATCACGGCCTATCGGGCCATCGATGGCATCAACCGCTACTACACCTGCCGCTAGCGCGGCGCTAGCGGCGCCGAGTACCTCTCGAATACCTCGACCGTGTAGGTATCGCGCCCCAGGATGCAGGCGAAGCCATCGTCGGCGCCACGGCTCAGCGGGACGAGCTGCCAGAACATGGCCAGGGCGCCATTGTCGGTCGATCCATAGAACATCGTCAGCCAGCTGTCGTAGATGGGCGCGCGGTCAGCGTCCGAGGCACCCCGCTTGTATCCAAATTCGCCCCAGTAGGGGACTTTGCCCGCGGCCGTGGCGAGCGCGGTGTGGCCGTCGATCCACGCCTGCGCGTCGTTGGCCACGGTGGACGCCGGCGAGTCCGCCATGCCCCAGTCCACCGGATAATAGTGGTAGCTCGCCATATCGAGGGCGGTCAGCTTGACCATGCCGGTGTAGCTCGTGCCTTCGTATCCACTGACCGGGTATGTGTTGCTGAAGGTGCCCCAGTTGCTCGGGGCATCGTCCATGCCCTCGCCGCCATCAGCAATCAGTTGATTGGGAAATAGCGACTTGAGAAACTTCGACAGGTCATCGATGGTCGCGAGCACGGGGCTGGCATCGGGGCACGACGGGCAGCGCAGCTCGTTGGCGATCTCCCAGGCCAAAATTGCTGGCTCGTCCACGTAGGGGACGCCCGTCACAGTGTTGGTGCGCTTGGAAAGCATGCTGGCGTAGTCCTTGAAATAGCCCTGCATCGTGGTGTTGGTGTAGAAATCGTCTGCGTTCGATGCGCCGGCCCAGGCCGCGTACTGAGGCAACCCGCCATATCCCTCCCAGTAATCCGTTAGGGTCAGGATCACGCGGATTCCACGCTTCTTGGCTTCCGCAATGGCCGTATCCAGGCCCACCAAGGCGGTTTCGGAGTATTTGCCCGGCGCGGTCTGGATGTAGGCACTGTCATTGCCGCCCGAGCCGTCGTAGTACGCCCATAGGCGGATCACGGGCAGCGACATTCTGACCGCGTCGTCGAGTCCGTCAGCCACGGTTCGCAGGTTGCCTGCCTCGTAGACCGAGTAGGATTGCAGGTAGTAGCTATTGGCGCCGAAGACCTGAAAAGGCTGGCCGCAAAGTGATAGCGAAGACCCGTTGCGGGTCACGAAACCGTCGATAGCGCGAAAGGGTGTGACACCCGAAGGGGCCTGTGCCGGAGTCGGCGGCTTGCACGATCCCGTATCGCCAGGCGGTGGCGGACCGTCGGATTTCAACGCCTCCGGACCGCCTGCGTCGCTTGCCCCCCGCGCGTCGCCAGCATCGTCCGGTGCCCGCGCATCACCGGCGTCGCGAGCGCCGCTTCCGCCGGTTCCGGACGAGCCACTCGTCGACGAACTTCCGCCCGTCACAGAGTTTCCACCCGTGGCCGAGCTTCCGCCCACCGCCGACGTTCCGCCCGTCGACGACGTTCCGCCCGTGGCCGCTCTCCCCCCTGTTCCAGTTGTCCCTCCCGTCGAGGACGAACCACCGGTTGCCCGCGCGCCACCGCTCCCACTCGCGCCTCCGTTGCCGCCGCCCGAGCCGCTCGTGCCCGCGTCGCGCTTGCCCGGCTCTGTGGCGCCCTGTGCGCAACCGAGGAAGATCGCAAGACCAACAGGAAGAATCCGATGCAGCCACTTCGTCATGTTGCGCACCTGCGACTTTGCCCAGGGTATCAGAAGCCCGAATGCAGCGTGAACGGCAACTAACCCGAGGCTTGCTGGGGCGGCGGGACCGCGTCCTGCCTGCGGTGCGCCAGCGTGATAAGCGCGGGTTGCAGCAGGCGCGGCAGAAGCGCCAGCGCCATGGCCCCGCCGATCACGACGATGGCGAGCGGTTTCTGCGTCTCCGAGCCGATGCCGTGCGAAACCGCCGCGGGCAGGAGGCCCAGCATGGCAACGAAGGTCGCCATGAGGACCGGGCGCAGCCAGCGCTCGGCCGCCATGCGCGCGCTCTGCTTGGCACTGTGGCCCGCCTCGCGTAACCCGCGGGCATAGGTGACGACCAAGAGAGAGTCCTGGATGGCCACGCCCAGAATGGAGATGAATCCCATGGCGGCGGAGATGGAGAAATCGGTCCCCGTCAGGTAGAGAGCGACGATGCCACCGCTGCACGACACCGGCACGCCCAGCAACACGATGAGGGTGTCGCGCCCGTTCTTGGCCGAGCTGAAGACCAGGAAGGCGATGACCAGAAGGGTGATGGGAACGACGACCAGAAGGCGCTGGGTGGTTTCGCGCAACTGGTTCATCTCGCCCGCCCACTCGAGGTGGGTGTCGTAGGGAAGCTGCCGCACGATGGGGGCGACGCGCGCCCGTGCTTCGGCGATAGTCGACCCGAGGTCGCGCCCGCGCACCGAGAACTTCACCGGCACGTAGCGCTTCAGATCCTCGCGAAAGATCACCGACGGTCCTTCTTCCTCGACTACCTCGGCAAGCTGACCGAGCGGCACCTGCGCCCCATCCGGCGTCGACACCAGGATGTTGCGGATGGAGCGCATGTCGCGCCGGTACTGCTCGGCCCAGCGCAAGATCAGATCGAAGTGCTTCTCGCCCTCGAAGACCTGGGTGATGACCTGGCCACCGATGGCCGCCTGAACCACCGCCGCCACATCGCCGGTGTTGAGACCGTAGCGGCCGATCTGCGTGCGGTAGGGCGTGATACGAATGGCCGGCTGTCCCAGGGATCGGAAGATGCCCAGATCCTCCACCCCCGGAACGGCTCTAAGCGCCTCGACGATGTCCTCGGCCTTGGATTCGTCGACATTGAGATCGGGGCCCACGACCTTCACCGTGTTTTCGCCCTTGACGCCCGACATGGCTTCCTCGACGTTGTCGGAGATGGCCTGCGAAAAACTGAACACCACGCCCGGGAACGCCGCATCCAGCTCCCTTTGCATCTCGGTCGTCATCGACGCCTTGGTAACGCCTTTGCGCCATTCGCGCGTGGGACGCAGGGGGGCCAGCAACTCGATGTTGTAGAAACCCGATACGTCGGTGCCATCGTCCGGACGCCCGAGTTGCGAGATTACGGTCTGGATTTCCGGCCGGCGGCGGTCCTTCTCGGTGCAGACGGTACCGTCCTCGGTGGGACAGCCACGCACGATGGCCCGCATGCGGCCCACCAACCGCCCCGCTTCTTCCAGCGAGATCGACATGGGCAGGGTCGCGCGAATCCAGAAGTTCCCCTCTTCGAGCTTGGGCATGAATTCCCGGCCGAGGAAGAGCGAGGCGACGAGGGCAAGCACCACCGGCCCCACGCCGAGGAACACAGCCAGCCTGGGGCGGCGCAGTGAAAACGAAAACAGCGGCGCGTAGGCCCTGCCGACGATGCGCATGGGCGCGCTTTGCTTCTCGTGGTCGTCCGAACCGACGGGCAGGATGCGCGATGCCAGCATCGGCGTGAGCGTGAGCGAAAGCAGAATGGAACCGCCGATGGCGAAGGCGTAGGTCTGCGCCATCGGCGACATGATGACGCCCGCAACCCCGGTCAAGGTGAAAAGCGGGATGAAGGCCACCGCGATGATGAGCGCCGACGAGAACATGGGCGGCCCGACCTCGCGCGCCGCCGCGATGATGCGGTCGAAGGCCGTGCCGCCCTTGCGCGCGAAGTTGCGAAAGATGCTCTCCATCATGATCACCGTCGAGTCGACTACGATGCCGAAATCCACCGCCCCCAGCGAGATGAGATTCGCGGCCGTCCCGCTCGCCACCATGCCGGTGAAGGCGAACAGAAGCGCGAGTGGCAGATTGATGGCGGTGATGAAGGCGGCGCGCGCGCTACCCAGGAAGAGCCACAGCACCAGCGAGACGAGAATCATCCCGATCAGCAGATTCTCCATCACGGTGTGTGTGGTCAGTTTCACCAGATCGGCACGGTCGTAGACCGGCTTGATGTCGATACCGGGGGGCAACACGCGGTTCTTCCGAATGACGTCCACCCGCTCGTGGATGCCGCGAATGGTCTTGAGGGAATCGCCCCCGTAGCGCATGAGCACGATGCCCTCGACGATGTCGGGCTCGTCGTCCTGGCCCACGATGCCCAGGCGCGGGGCTGCACCGACGCTCACGTTGGCCACGTCGCGCACGCGCACGGGCACGCCCTTGGCCGCGGCGACGGTGATGTCGCCGATATCCTGCACCGACCGGATGAGTCCGATGCCGCGGACGTCGAAGGATTGCTCGCCCAAGGTAAGGCGCTGGCCACCCACGTTCTGGTTGGCATTGGCGATGGCGGACTGCAACTGCGCCAGGGCCACGCCGCGCCCACGCAGGCTGTAGGGATCGACCTCGACGTGGTACTGCTTGGTGAGGCCCCCGAAGCCAACCACGTCGATCACGCCCGGGACCTGCCGGAACTGCTTCTCCAGAATCCAGTCCTCCGCGGTCTTGAGGTCGGTCAGCGAGTAGCCCTTGCCCACGACCTTGTAGCGGTAGATCTCGCCGATGGCGCTCCAGGGGGAGAGCGCGGGCGCCACCCCCGGCGGCAGATTGACGAAGCCAAGATGATTGAGCACGCGCTGCTTCGCCGTCGCGTAGCTGGTATCCCAACCAAAGTAGCACTTGACGTCGGCCAGCCCGAACAGCGACTGGGAGCGGATATGTTCCAGTCCCACCATGCCGACCAGGCCGGTTTCGATCGGCACGGAAACATAGCGCTCCACCTCCTCCGCGCTCCAACCCTGGGGCTGTCCGATGATCTCGATCATGGGCGAAACCGGGTTGGGGTAGGCCTCGATGTCGAGCTGGAGGTACGACCGCAGCCCTATGCCGATCAGCGCCAGGATCAGCGCGGCCACGATGAGGGGCGCGCGAACGGCAGCGGCGACCAGTCTCGCGATCATCGCTAGAACATTCCGGACAGCAGGATGGCGCCCGAAGTGACCACCCTTTCGCCCGCGCTGATGCCGCGAATGACGGGCAGGTAGTCGCCGCCCAGCTCTTCGTTGACCGATACCGGCCGCCGTTCGAAACGCACGCGTCCATCGGGCGCCTTGCCCAGCTCGACGAAGACCACGGTTTGGTCGCCCAGGTGAAGAATCGCGCTACGCGGGAGAGCGAGGCTCCTGCGCTGATCCACCGCCAGCGCGGCAGTCGCGTACATCTCCGGCTTGAGGGCGCGATCCGCGTTGTCGAGCTTGCAGCGAACCTTGGCCGTGCGGGTGGTCGGATCCAGGGTGTCGGAAACCCAATCCGCCGTGCCCTTGAACACGCGGCCCGGATAGGCGACGACCTTGACCAGGCACTCGGTTCCCCGCTTGACCTTACCCAGATCCATCTCGAAGAGATCGGCCATGACCCACACCGTATCGAGCTCGCCGATGGTGAAGAGCTCGAGGACCGTGCCCCCGGTATACTGCCCCTGCACTTCGGCGCCCGGGTTCACGTTGCGGGCAATGACCTCGCCCCCGATGGGAGCACGCAGGGTGTAGTCCTGGCTGCCCGAATTCGCCGCGCCAGCCCGCAGGAGTTGCGCCTTCTTCCTGGCCCGCTGGAGTTCCGCCTTCGCCTTGGCGAAGTTGGCCTGTGCGGATTCGAGATCGCGCTGCGAACCAGCGTGTACGTCGAACAGCTCCTTCTGCCGCCTGAAGTCCTTTTCGGCCGAAATCGAATCGGCCTGCGCCTTCTCCAGATCCGAGAATGCGCTGCCCACGTCCGGCGACTCGATGACCGCGAGAGTGTCGCCCTTCTTCACGCGCTGTCCGGGCTGGGCCTCGATGCGGATCACGCGCCCCGTGACCGGACTCATGACGTGCGCGACTTTGAGGTCGTCGAAGGTGACCCGACCGCTGGTCACCACCAAGCCGCCGACCGGCTGCAGGGCCAAGGGCTCGACGATCAACTTGGAGGCGGCCACCTGATCCTGCCAAAGCCAGACTTCGTTGGAAGGAGGATCCGCGCTACGTCGGCGGGGCGCCTGCCGCCCGCAGCCGGCGAAGACCCACAGCAGCAGCACTGGAAGAATGAGGCGCAGCACACGGCTTTTCATGGGTTCATCTCCAGTCCCACCGCTTGACCGATGAGGACCACGGCCAGCCAGTAGTCGGACAGGTCGCTTTCGTAGTCCAGCTTGGTGGAGATCAGGATGCGCTGCGCGTCCAGGTATTCGAGGAGCGACGCCGCGCCTTTCTGGTACTGGATCTGCACCAAATCGCGCGTCCGACTGGCGTGTTCGAGAAGCTCACGCTCGGCGCGTTCGACGCGGCTTCCGGCCGACGTGAATTGCGTGAAAGCGGTCTGCACGTCGCTGAGGACCTGCGCCTCGGTCTTCGCGAGCTGGGCCTGCTGGGCGGTCAGATCCGCCTTGGATTTCACGATCTCGCCTTGAAAGCGGTTGAAGATGGGCGGGGTCAAGCTCAGTCCGATGGCGAAGGTCGGCGGATTGATGGCGCTCGCGTAGCTGCCTTGCCCGCTCACCCCGGCCGACAACTCGATATCCGGGAACCGCAGGCGCTGGCTGGAACGTAGCGACGCCTGCGCGCGATCGCGGTTGGCTTTCGCGCCGGCCAAGTCGGGCCGGTTCTTGCGCGCAACCTCCAGCAGGGAATCGACGGTCGCGCCCTCCAGGGCCTGGGGAACGACGTAACCAGGAAGCGCGGCGTCGACCTCGAAGACAGGCACGCGACCGCGAACGCCCATCATGAACGCAAGGTCCGACTTGGCGACGGCAAGATCGCGCCGTGAGCGCTCGACTTCCTGGTCGGCGGCGAGTTTCTCGGTTTCGATCTTCAGCACCTCGACCTCGGAGATCGAACCGCTCTGATAGCGCGCGCGAATCAGATCGGCCAAGTGGGCCAGGGTTTCTTGCGCTTCCTTTTGCGTGCTGAGGGCTTGGCGCGCGGCGACCGCATTCAAGTAGGTCTGGCGCAGCAGGCCCTCGAGGGTCCGGCGCGCGTCGGCCTCCCCCTTGCGCGCGACATCGAGCGCCAGATTGGCCGCGCTCATGCGCAGCCCGCGTTTTCCGGAGATGGAATCGAAAACCGCCGCGCCGTCCGAGATACCGAAGTTCCAGGCCAGGGCCGAGCAATCCACGCCCGCGGCGCTGGAGCAAGCGAACGACCGTCCCATGCCACCCGAGAAGGTGGGGTTGGGAGCCGCGCTGGCCAAGAGCGCGTCCCCGCGGGCACCCTCCACCGCGGCCTCGGCCAGAATCAGGTCGAGTCCCTGCTGGCGGAACAGGCGAAGCGCATCTGGCAGGCGGAGCCGCGCGGGCAAGGTGAATTCGCCGTCGGGTTCGCGCGCCTCGGCCCCATGTCGCGTCAGCCCCAGAGCGAGGATTAGAGCCAACGATTGCGCGCGTGCGCGACGAGGGGCTTTCATGAACGCTGAGGCTGACTCCTCCTTGCGGATGCGGATTCTGGTACTCCCGACGAGAACCAGCACCATACCGCACTTATTCCACGATGGAGAGCAGTTCGCGCGCCGCAACAGACCGATCGACGAAGACAGCGCGCAGGCGGACGCCCCCTTGCGCGCTGTTCCGAGCGAAACCCGAGCGGACTACTGCTTGCCCGCTTCCGCCTTGATCTCCTCGATGGGAATGCGCATTCCGTAGAACGAACGGTAGACGAACACGAAAGCCACCATCAGGAACCCGGCCGCGAGCGCGCCCTTGAGGCCGCCGTTGTCGAGTTGCACGGCAAGCTCCACGGCGAGCAGGCCGAACAGGGTGGTGAACTTGATGATGGGGTTCATGGCCACGGACGATGTGTCCTTGAAGGGGTCGCCCACGGTGTCGCCAACCACGGTGGCGTCGTGCAGCGCGGTCCCCTTCTCGTTGAGCTCGGTTTCGACCAGCTTCTTGGCGTTGTCCCAGGCGCCGCCGGCGTTGGCCATGAAGATGGCCTGATAGAGCCCGAAGCTCGCGATGGAAATCAGGTATCCGATGAAGAAGTACGGCTCGATGAAGGCGAAGGCCAAGGTGCTGAAGAAGACCACCAGGAAGATGTTGAACATGCCCTTCTGCGCGTACTGGGTGCAGATTTCGACGACCCGCTTGGAGTCCTTCACACTGGCCTTCTCGACGCCTTCCAGCTTGATGTTCGCCTTGATGAACTGCACCGCTCGGTAGGCGCCGGTGGACACGGCCTGCATCGAAGCGCCCGAGAACCAGTAGATCACGGCGCCACCGGTGATGAGGCCGAGCAAGAACGGGGCATGCATGAGCGACAGGTTGACCACCTTCTCGGGCGAGAGCTTGTCGGTGAGCATCACGATGATCGAGAAGATCATGGTGGTGGCGCCCACGACCGCGGTGCCGATGAGCACGGGCTTGGCCGTGGCCTTGAAGGTGTTGCCCGCGCCGTCGTTCTCCTCGAGCAAGCGCTTGCCGTTGTTGAAGTCGGCATCGAAGCCGAAGTCCTTCTTGATCTCTTCCTTGATGTTGGGAATGCCCTCGATGAGCGACAGCTCGTAGATCGACTGCGCGTTGTCGGTCACCGGGCCGTAGGAATCGACGGCGATGGTCACCGGCCCCATGCCGAGGAAGCCGAAGGCCACGAGGCCGAAGGCGAAGACCGCCTCGGCCATCATCAACGAACCGAGCCCCTGCGTGCTGAACAAATAGGCGATCGACATCAGGCCGACGATGACCGCGCCCATCCAATAGGCGCTGAAGTTGCCGGCCACGAGCCCAGAGAGCACGTTGAGCGAAGCCCCACCCTCGCGCGAAGCGGTCACGACCTCTTTCACATGGCGAGATTCGGTCGAGGTGAAAATCTTGATCATCTCAGGAATGAGGGCGCCGGCCAAGGTACCGCAGGTGATGATGGCGGACAGCTTCCACCAAAGCGATCCGTCGCCTAGATCCTTGATGAGCAGGTAGGACGCGATGAAGGTCGAGATGATCGACACGATGGAGGTCACCCACACGAGCTGGGTGAGGGGCTTTTCGAAGTTCATCTTGTCGGCGGTACCGGCGCTGGCCTTCACGATGCTCTCGTTGAGGAAGTACGAGATCGCGGAGGCGACGATCATCACCACACGCATGGCGAAGATCCACACCAGGAGTTGAACCTTGACCTTGGGGTCGTTGACCGCGAGCAAGATGAACGAGATGAGGGCGACCCCGGTCACGCCGTAGGTCTCGAAACCGTCGGCCGAGGGACCGACCGAGTCGCCCGCGTTGTCGCCGGTGCAGTCGGCGATGACGCCCGGATTGCGCGCATCGTCTTCCTTGATCCTGAAGACGATCTTCATGAGGTCGGAGCCGATGTCGGCGATCTTGGTGAAGATGCCGCCCGCGATACGCAATGCCGCAGCACCCAGCGACTCGCCGATGGCGAAGCCGATGAAGCACGGACCGGCCCAATCGACCGGGATGAAGAGAAGGATTCCCAGCATGATGAAAAGCTCGATGGAGATGAGCAACATGCCGATGCTCATGCCGGCGCGCAGCGGGATGGCGTAGATGCTGTAGGGCTTGCCCTTCAGGCTGGCGAAGGCCGTGCGCGAGTTGGCGAAGGTGTTGACGCGGATGCCGAACCAGGCCACGAAGTAGCTACCGCCGATGCCGAGGAGACTGAACAGCAAGATCACCAGCACGCGTACCCCGGGCAGGTGTTCGAGCACGCCGAAGTAGAGAACGATGATGGCGCCGATGAAGAGCTCCAGCAGAAGGATGAACTTGCCCTGCGTGAAGAGGTAGGTCTTGCAGGTTTCGTAGATCAGCTCGGAGACCTCGCGCATCGATTTATGGACCGGGAGATTCTTGAGCTGTTTGTAAATGACCAAGCCGAATAGCAGGCCAAGGACGCAGACGACGAGGCCGTAGGTCAGCAAGTGGTTCCCGGGGATGCCGTGGAATTTGACCGACGAGAGGTCCGGCAGGACGAGATCGTTCTCGGATGCCAACGCGGAAGAAGCGGACAGCAGCAAGAACATTGCGCCGCCCAATGCACCGAACAAGTTACGTAGCGGTTTCATGGGTCTCCTTCTGATTTGGCGCGCAACCTAGTCTAGCCAAGAGGCAAACGTCAAGGATGACCGCAGCAGATCGAAGGCCCGAGCGGCCAGCGGACCCCACCGACGCGGAGCGTTGCCCATATCGACCCGACGGGAAATACCGCCCCACATGATGGGAAAGCGGCAGGGAAATACGCCCCTCGCGTGGTAGATCCCCCTCGCGAAGTTCGGACTTCGCCGACCCATCTTCGGATTTCCCTTGTGCGATAGACTGCCGCCCATGCTTGTGCGCCTTCTGCCCGTTACCCTCGTCCCAATATTTTCCCTCTTTTCAGCCCTGCCCGCGTCGGCGGCCGTGCCAGACATCGCCTTCGACCAGTATCGGCTGCAAAACGGCCTCGACGTCATCCTGCACGTCGAGCACCGCGCGCCCATCGTCCACATCGAGGTCTGGTACGAGGTCGGATCCAAGGACGAGGCCGCCGGCCGGACCGGCCTCGCCCACCTGTTCGAACACATGATGTTCCAGGGCACCAAGCACATTCCCGAGGACGCCTACTTCGAATATCTGTCGCGGGCTGGTGCCTCGGCGCGCAACGGCTCGACCGACATGGATCGCACGAACTATTTCGAAACCCTGCCCGCCTCGCAACTCGAGCTCGGCCTCTGGCTAGAAAGCTCGCGCATGGGGTACCTGCTCGACCGGCCTTCTTTGCGCGAGACCTTCGCCAACCAGCGCGACGTGGTGAAAAACGAGATCCGCCAGCGCGTGGAAAACGTCCCGCTGGGCGCGGTTTCGCGCCTGGAGCTGGCAACCCTGTTCCCGGTCGGGCACCCCTACCACCACGACGTGTTCGGCTCGATGGCGGATCTCGATGCCGCGTCCGTGGCCGATCTCAAGGACTTCTACAATCGCTACTATGCGCCCGACAATGCGGTCCTCCTCATCGCGGGCGACTTCGACCCCGCGATCGTCAAGGGCATGATCGAGAAGTACTTCGGCCCCATCGCCCCGGGCCCCCCCATCGTGCGCGCTGCCCTACCGGCCATCCCGCCACCGCGGGCCGAGCGCAGGCTGGCCATGGAGGCCAACATCCAACTGCCGCGCGGCCAGATGGCCTGGAACACCGTGCCCGTGTTCGCGCCGGGCGACGCCGAACTGGACCTGCTGGCCGACGTGCTTGGCGACGGGAGAAGCTCACGCCTGTACCGGCGCCTGGTCCACGATCTCAAGATCGCGCAGTCGGTTTCCGTCTATCACATAAGCCGCAAGTTCGTGGGTGCCTTCGAGATCGTCTACACCGCCATGCAGGGCCACTCCCTGGCCGAGATCCAACGGGTGATCGACGAAGATCTCGACGAGCTGGGCAAGGTGCCCCCCACGCCGGAGGAGATCGAGCGGGCCAGAAACCACATCAAGACCGATCTGCTCAAGGGCATGGAACCCCTGTCGGGCCTGGCCGCACGCCTTCTTTACTACGACGTATTCGCGGGCGACCCGGGCTACCTGCGCCGGGATGTCGAACGCTACGACGGCGCCACGCCGAAAGACCTGGGGACCTGGGCGCGCAAGATTCTGAGCAAGAGCGCTCGCGTCGTGGTCGAGGTCGAGCCCAACCCCAAGGCGCCGATCATGGGACGACTGGTCAATCCGCCGAAGACCGCGACCAACCAGCCAACCGCCGTCGACGGCGGGGTCGCGCACACGGCGCCGCCGCCGGCCAAGATCGCGCTGCGCACCTCGCCCGACGCCGCATTCCGGGCCTCGCCGCCACCGCCGGGAGACAAGCGCCCCTTCAAGGTGCCGGCGGTGAAGCGGTTTCGCCTCAGAGATGGCCTCCCGGTCATCCTGGCCGAATCGCACAAGCTTCCCCTGGTCAGGCTGGACCTGATCGTGAAGACGGGCAGTAGCGCGAACGGCAAGGACAAGGCCGGCCTGGCGGCGCTGGTGGCCGACATGCTCGACGAAGGCACCAAGAAGCGCACGGCGACCCAGATCGCGGACGAGCTGGCGCAACTCGGTGCCACGCTCGGCACCAGCGCCTCCTGGGACGCAACCGCGGTTTCGCTGTCCGTGCTGGCCGAGAATCTGGACCGGGCGCTCCCGGTGTGGGCCGACGTACTGCTCGATCCCATCTTCGCCGAGGCCGATCTCGCACGCGTCGCCGACAATCTCGTTTCCGGGCTGGCCAAGCGCAAGGACTACCCGCCCGTGGTTGCAAGACAGGTCTACGCCCGTGCCCTCTGGGGCGACGCCCATCCCTACGCCTGGCCCATCATGGGCACGCCCGCGTCGATCGAGAAGCTCTCGCGCGGCGACCTCAAGCGCTTCTACGATACCTTCTACGCGCCCAACAATGCCGTCCTGGCGGTGGCTGGCGACATCACGGAAAAGCAACTGCGCGCCAAGATCGAACCCCTGCTCGCCGGCTTCAAAGCCAAGAGAATTCCGCAAGTCAAGCTGCCCAAAGTCGCGCTACCCGACAACCCGCGCATCGTTCTGGTCGACAAGCCGAACGCGCCACAATCGTCGATCCGCATCGGCCTGCCCGGCATCGCGCGCAAGGATCCCGACTACTACCGCGCCCTGGTGACGAACGAGATCCTGGGTGGCACCTTCAAGCGCCTGGCCATGAACCTGCGCGAGACCAAGGGCTGGAGCTACGGGGTGGGATCGCAGTTCGACGCCCGGCGCGTCGCCGGCCCCTGGACCGTAAGCGGCGAGTTCGTGGCCGCCCACACCGCCGACGCCGTCGAGGAAATCCTCAAGGAGATCGAAAGGCTGCGCTCGCAAGATGTGACCGACAAGGAGCTTTCCGAGACCAAGAACGAGATCATCGGCGCCTTCCCCGCGCGCTTTGCCACCGCGGGCCAGCTTGCGTCGCAGATGGCCGCCCTGGCGGTCTACGATCTACCGCCTTCCGAGCTCGACAAGTTCACCGCCAAGATCGCGGCGGTCGACAAGGCACAGGTGCGCCAGATGGCGCGCAAGTATTTCCGGCCGGACAACCTGCTCATCGTGGTGGTTGGCGATCGGACCAGCACCGAGGTCCCTTTGCGCAAGATCGCCGCGGTCGAACGCCGCGATCTCGACGGCAACGTCATCGAGCCTGGCCAGTGAAGGCATTTCGGCAACTGCGCGAAGAGCGCCTCGCCGCCGAGCGAGGCACGCTCTACGCGCAAGCCGATCTGGCCATCGCCCTGTGCTACCCGAGCCCGTATCACGTGGGCATGTCCTCGCTCGGATTCCAGACCATCTACCGCGAGCTCCACGCCTTGCCCGGCGTGACGGCCGAACGCGCGTTCCTACCCGACGACGTGCGCGCAGCACGCGCACATCGCGAATCCCTGTGCTGCTACGAATCGAACCGCCCCGTGGCCGACTTCCCCATCGTCGCATTTTCCCTCAGCTACGAATTGGAACTGGCGGGCCTGGTCAACTGTCTGGACCTGGCGGGAATTCCGGTCCTGTCCGCGGAAAGAGACCTGTCCGGCCGACGCTGGCCCCTGGTCGTCGTCGGCGGCCCGCTGACCTTCTCCAATCCCGTGCCGGCCGGCCCCATGGCCGACGTCATCGTGATGGGCGAGGCGGAGGAAGCGCTGGCCGCGCTGGTACAGGCCTTCCGCGACGGCCCGGACAAGCGCGCCTTGCTGGAAGGCCTGGCCCGCAGGCCTGGCTTCTTCGTGCCCGCCATCCACGGCGAGCGGCCCGCCACCGTTCTCGCCGCCGACAACGCCCGTTTGCCCGCGTACTCCCAGATCGTCACGCCCCACACGGAGCTCTCCGACATGTTTCTCATCGAGGCCGCGCGCGGGTGCAGCCGGTCCTGCACCTACTGCGTAATGCGCAGGTCGACCAACGGTGGCATGCGCAAGGCCGAGCCCGATCGTATCCTGTCCAAGATTCCCGATCACGCCCGTCGCGTCGGCCTGGTGGGCGCGGCGGTCACGGACCACCCCCGCCTGCCGGTAATTCTCCGCGCTCTCGTCGACTCCGGCCGCACCATCGGGGTATCCAGCCTGCGCGCCGATCGCCTGAACGACGAACTGGTCGGCCTGCTCGCCGCCGGTGGCTACCGCACCCTGACCACCGCCTCGGACGGCGCCTCCCAGCGCATGCGCGACCAGATCAAGCGCGGCACCAGCGAGGAGAACCTGCGCAACGCCGCTCGTTTGTGTCGCGCGCACGGCATGGCCGCGCTCAAGCTCTACATGATGCTTGGCCTTCCCGGCGAGACCACGGCCGACGTCGAGGATTTGCTTCGCTTCGCCCTGGAGCTGGCGGACATTGCGCCCCGCCTGGTCATCACCGTCGCCGCCTTCGTGGCCAAACGAAACACGCCGCTCGACGGTTCGCCCTTCGAGGACGTGGCCATCTTGGAGTCCAAGCTGGCGCGCCTGCGCACGGCGCTGCGTGGCCGCGTGAAGCTGGTCGGGGAATCGCCCAAGTGGGCGTGGGTCGAATACCGTCTGGCCCAGGGTGGGTTCGCCGAGGGGCTTGCCGCCGTGTCGGCCGCGCGCGCGGGCGGGGGATTCGCGGCGTGGAAATCCGCTCTGCACGCATGAAGCCCAAGACTGCAATCCATGATACAAAGGATCCCCTGCTATTGGAGGCACCGATGCGCGCATTGGTAAGACCGTTCGCTTTATCGCTGGGATTGCTGTTGGCAAGCGCGCTGGCGCCACCTGCGGCACGAGCGCAGGCCGCGCCGGATCAGCAATATCCGGCTCAGCCAGGCTACCAGCAGACCCCGGCGCAGCCGGCCTACCCGCAGCCGGCCCCTCCCCCACCTGAATACCAGCAACCCCAAGTCAGTCCAGACCAGCAAGGCTACCAGCAGCAGCCCTCGGCCAACCCACAGCAGTATCCTGCTCAGCCCGGCTACCAGCAGCCGCAGCCCGGCTACCCGCAGCCGCCACAAGGCTACCAGCAGCCGCAGCCCGGCTACCCGCAGCCTCAGCCCGGCTACCAACAGCCGCCACAAGGCTACCCGCAACCGCAGCCCGGGTACCAACAGCCCCAGGCCTATCCGCCGCCTCAGGGCTACGCTCCGCGAGGAAACCCACCGCCTCCCGGCTACTACGCGCCGCCGCCCCGCTACGGTCGACGACCCACCTATGCGCCACCTCCGGCCTACGCGCCACCGCCGCCGGTGCCGCCCTACCGCTTTGGCTTCCTCTGGATGCCATACATCGGCGTCAACGTTCCGGTGGGCGACACTTCGAACGGCGTCTCGACCGGTCTCCGCCTGGGCGGCATCTTCGGTTTCAACGTCGGTCCCTTCCTGTCGCTCAACGGCGAGCTTACCATCGACGTCCTCAACCTCGACGCGGGGTCGGGCCAGAGCGCGACAGGAGCGGAAGTCGATCTCGCCTTCAGCCCGCTGTTCCACCTTGACCTACCAGGGCTGGAATTCGTCGTGGGTCCCAAGCTGGGGTTCTTCGGCATGTCCGCGAGCAGCAGCAGAAGCGGATATCCGGACTCGACCTTCAGTGGAAACGGACTGGCCTACGGATTCAATGCGGGCTTTTTCATTCCCCTCGGCCGCATCGCCATCGGTGGACTCTTCAATTTCACCGGCCGCAGCTACTCGCACCAATGCTACAGCAACTACAGCACGAACTATTCCGATGTCTGCGGCGACGTCTCCGGCGGCTCGGACGACAAGTTCATGGGCTTCTCCGGGGCCCTGATGTATTAGTTTTCGCGCGCGGCCCGCGTGCTTTTTCCGGCGTCCGTGGTGAACTAAGCAGACGATGCGGCGGACGTTGCACCAGATCAAGGTTGCCCTCGAAGGCGCTATGCCCTCGGGCGACATGGCCACTCTCATCTCGCGCCGGGCGCGCGCCGGCGTGTATTTCTCGCGCCTCGGGGTGCGCATCATCAAGCAGTGGGTGCGCGACCGCTGCCCGCAACAGGCCGCGGCCCTGACCTACCAGACCACCCTCTCGCTGGTGCCGCTCCTGGCCCTGGTGTTCGCGGGGTTGCGTCTGACCCACACGCTGGACGTGCAATCACACCTCCTCAACTTCATCTCGAATCAAATCCTCCCCGACATCGACGGTGTGGTCGACCACCTGCAGGCCTTCTCGGAAAAGGTGGCGACAGGCGCCGCGGGGGGACTCGGCCTGGCCTTCACCGTGGCCACCTGCTTCTACCTCTTCTACACCATCGAGGGGACCTTCAACGTCATCTGGCGCGTGTCCGCGCGGCGCACCCTGATGCGCAAGTTCATGATCTTCTATCCCATCGCCACTCTCGTTCCCGTGCTGGCGGGCGCCTACCTCTACTGGTCGGGCAAGCTCATCGGGAGCGGGCCAGCTGCCCGCTTTTTCGGGCCGCTCATGATCCAGTTTCTCGGACTCTTTCTCATCAACTGGCTCCTGCCCAATATCCGCGTGCGTTGGTTCGCGGCCCTGGCCGGCGCGTTTACCACCGGCTTCGCCCTCGAGGGGCTCAAGTGGGGCTTCGTCCATTTCGCCAAGCGAACCCTGCTCGCGAGCTACGGCGGCGTGTACGGCCCGCTGGCACTGGTGCCGATGATGCTGCTCTGGATCTACGTCTCGTGGTGGTTGGTCCTGCTGGGAGCCGAGATCGCCAACGCCATCCAGAACCTCAGGCTCCTCGAAGCGGAGGAGCGCCGGCACAGCGAGGACGAGCCCGTCAACGGCCTGGTCGCGGCACAACTTCTGGCCCTGGTCGCGTCAAACTACGAAAGCGGCGGGCACGGTCTAGACCGCGCCGCGCTCAGCCGCGAGTTTGGGCTGTCCGTCGACGTCATCGACCGCATCGCTGCCAGATTGCGGACCAAGGGGCTGTTGGCCCAGGTGGCAGGCGACCGAGAGGGCTTCATTCCGGGCCGCAACGCCGGCCGGATCTACCTCGACGAAGTGCTCGCCGCCTTCCGCTCGACCGACCTCCAGGCGGCCCAGGGCGCGGTCTCTCCCGAGCTTCAGGCGCTGATCCAAGACCTGGAGGAATCGCGCCAGGCCCGCATCGGCAACACCACCATCGCGGATCTGATGCCGAAGTAGCGGCGACTTGGAACTTCACTGCGACGTTCGGCCTTACCCAAGGTAGACTGTGGGTGTGCCACGCGGAGAAACCGGCTCACCCACTTCGTCGATTTCCCCTAAGCGGGGTGTGCAAAAGTTGTGGCAAGAGAGGCCGGAGGTACGACCTTCATGATGACAAGCAGTACTCGCATGGCCCTTTGCACGGCCGGGGCCTTGGTCATGGCGTTGTTCCCGCCCGCATGCGCGGGACCGGGCGGCGGCAAGGCTGGAAGCGGCGGCAGCGCCGGTGGCTCTTCCGGTGCGGGCGGCACAAGTGGCTCGGGCGGCTCGTCCGGCACCGGTGGCGTGACCGCAAGCGGTGGAAACAGCGAATCTGATGCTGCCATTTCCTCGGGCGGAGTTGGTGGCGCCAGCGGCGGCTCCACCACCACGGGAGGTAACGCAGGTCACGGCGGTACAAGCGGCAGTGGGGGCGGGGGTGGCGCAGGCGGAAGCAGTGGCGGAGGGGCTGGCGGCGCGACGGCCAGCGGGGGCATAGGAGGAGGAGGCACGGCCCCGAGCGGTGGAAACACCGGAGCCGGCGGCGGTGGTGGCACGGGCACCGGTGGAACCACGGGCGTAGCCTGGACAACGCTGCCACCGCCCAGGCAATGCGGAAACAAGTTCGCCACTCAAGACGAGGGATGCGAAACCGGAAAGGCCAGCAGCACCTGTGGTGGCAATTGCACCTCCTTCGTGAACGCCTGCCAAGATACCCTCGCAAGCAAGCCGAACATGCCGGTCGCCTTCATCTGCCCGCAATGGATGTTGTTCAGCGACGCGATGGAGCAAGCCGCCAGTCTCGATGGCAATTCGGCCTTCAATTACGCGATCGTGGGCCACGACGCCGACAAAGGTGGCATCGACGGCAATGCCGACAGTGCATGCTGTCAATGCTATCAGCTCGTGTACGATTACCCCTCCGACCGGGACAATCAAGCTCGCGCCAACCCCGACGACCCCAATAACACACAGTCGGGAATCCAGCCCCTACCGCCGCCGCTCATCGTCCAGAGCTTCAACATGGGAGCCACGACCGACAGCTTCGACGTATTCATGGCGGCGGGCGGGTTTGGCGCGAACAACGCGTGCGATCCCAAAGGGCAGCCGCAAGCCAATTCCGGCGAGTACCTCTACACCAGCTTTCCACCAGACGGGGCGGACAACGGCGGGGTGAAGGGCGCCACGAAATACAGCGAGTGCAAGACCGCCGTGAGTTGGGTTACCACGGCCAGTCTGTCGACGCCGGCCTGTCAAAGCAAGATTCAAGCCGAGTGCAACATGATCGCGGCGCCTTCAGCGACCACGACGGCCGATTCGATTCGCTCCTGCATCGAATCGAACGATCCCCAGGCCTACTATCACCTCAACTGGTTCGTGTACGCGATGAAGGTCGAGTGTCCGACCCACCTGACCGATCTCACGGGATGCAAGCTGGCGCCCCAGGGCCTGCCCACGGTCAACCGAGACGTGACGACCGCGGCCCAGGCGGCGGCGAATTCTTCCTTCCGATCGAAGTCTGGCAGCGGCACTCGCCTTTGGACCTCGACCATGCAGGACTGCTGCATGCCCAGTTGCGCCTTCCGGGATCACGTCACTGGCCAAGGGCTCACTGCCACGGGCCTTTACAACTCGTTCTATTCTTGCGATCAGAACGGCGTGCCCTACACCGAGCCGCAGTAAAGGCGCATCTTCAAGGCTCTGCAGCTAAAGGCCGATCCGGGCGGCAGCCTTCTGGACGTTTCGATTGCACGAGCGCACCAAGTTGCATCCGGCGGAAAAGGGGGCCTGGGTGCGATCAGGTCGAGCTCAGCCTGAAGTAAGCTCGGCGCGCGGGCGGACAGGAGCGATCCGCCGGGACGTATGGAGGCGCTCCGGCCGTCTGCGGCCGGACGCCAGCCGACATCCGAGTCCATCATGGACGCGCAAAGCGCGTCCGAAGATGGACGTTCCCGGTGAAGCGCTACTGGCGCAAGCCCGCAGAAGCCGAGCGCCGCTCTCCCGGATCTCAACCTTTCAATTAGGGAGAGCCCCTACTCGGTCTTGGTCAGCAAGCCCAGCTTCCAGGGCAAAAGGGCGTCGCCGGCGGTCGAGTACGGGTCCCTGCCCTGAAACAGTACCTGAAGGTTGCACGGGCTGACGGCCATGGTTTCGTCGTAGCCGCTGCGAACGATCTCGCCGTGGCTGAAATCGGCCGTCCACTTGGACCCGGCAAAGGTCACGTTGCTCGCACCGGCAAAGGGATTGGACTCGGTATCGGCCAGGCTGGTCCAGGAACCATTGAGCGTGTCCCCGGTGAACGATCGAAGGTAGCGACCATTGCTGCCGACCGCCTCGACGAGCAGCAGGTACTTGCCGGTGCCGCTGACCTTGTAGACCTTGCTGGCCTGGTAGAGGCTGTCGGCGTTCGACCCCTGCATGACGACGACCGGCGTGCCGAAACCGTTCGGGAAGTTCCCGGCCGTGGTCTGGCTGCGGAACAAGGTGCCGTTCTGGTTCGTGAAGAACATGTAGCAGTTGCCGCCGTCGCAGATCACCCAGAAATCGGTCCAACCTACGCCACCCGCTCCGGCGTTCTGCGTGACGATGCTCGGCGTGCTGGAGAAGAAGGGGGTGGGTTTGCTCCAGGTCGAGGGCTGGCTTGGATCGGTGGCGGTCGAGTAGCTGGGGGCGCCGGATTGTGTGATGAGGTACCACCTATTCTGCGACGAGAAATGGAAGAGCTGCGGCGAGTAGCGCGTGCCGCTGAAGCCGGAGGTGTAATCCATGTAGTAGACGGTGGCCGAGCCCGACGACGCGAAACTCGCGAAGCTGGCGTAGGTCATGTTCGAGTTTCCCGCCGTGTCGACCACGGTTGCGTAGAGGTTGTACCTGCCGCCATAGAGAACCACCGTGGGATCCTTGATGGCCACGAGCTTGTGACTGCTGCTGTCGGAAACCGGATCCATGAGGGAGTTGGTGGTCGACCACGAATAGCTCGATGGCACGGATGTGGATGAGCAGGCAGGCGTTCCTCCCACGCCAGTCGCGCCTCCCACGCCGGTCGCCCCGCCCGCGTCAGTCGTCCCGCCCGCGTCAGTCGCGCCTCCCACGCCGGTCGCCCCTCCCGCGTCAGTCGCGCCACCTGTACCGGTCGCGCCTCCCACGCCAGTCGTCCCGCCCGCGTCAGTCGCGCCTCCCGCGCTGCCTACACCCCCGAAGCCGCTCATCCCGCCCGCCGGATCGCTTCCTCCACCCCCTGCGCCTCCCGTGCTCCCCGGGTCGCCGCTGGACCGAGAAGGGGGACGACACGCGGCCAGCATCGCCACCGCCGTCAGGCAGCCGAAGAATTTCTCAGCTCGCATAGGGTCTCCTCATGACGTGAAACTCAAGCGCTCCCGATGCCCAACGGATGTTCTACCGAAGAGATGTGGCCACAACCGAAGAGCGGTTTTTTTAGCACAGGGGCGCAAAACCACAAACATCCGCAGCGTAAGAATTTACATCCTTCGCACATCGACCCAGCGCATGTCGGCGCGTCGTGCGGCCTCGATCCCCAGGTCGGTGTCCTCGTAGACCGTGCAATCCGTGGGCGCGACACGCAGGCGCCGCGCGGCCTCCAAGAAGACGTCGGGCTCGGGCTTGTGTCGAGCGGTGTCCTCCGCCGCCACCAGCACCGGAAACCAATCGAGGATGCCGATCTGGCGCAACGTCAGCTCGACCATGTGCCGGTGACCGCCCGAGGCGACGGCCATCGGCGTACTCCCGCGCCCGCGCCGGGCGATCTCGACGACCTTCTCGATGGGGCGAATCTGATCGAGCCTGCGCAAGAAGGCCTCTTCCTTCTGCCGAGTCAGCGCCTGCACGTCCGGGTCCTTGCCGGCCTCGGCGAAGAGCTGCTCCACGATCTTGCCGGTCGGCATGCCGCCCATGGAATAGAATCGGTCCTCGGGAAACGCGATGCCGTGGGGCCGCAGGATCTCGATCCAGGCGCGGTAGTGCGCCGGCATGGTGTCCGCCAAGGTTCCATCGCAGTCGAAGATGAGCGCGTTCACGGCGCCCGTTCATAGCAAAGCCGCGCGCATTTGGCGCGGGCGATCCAACCCGCAATCACGAATCGTCCTGACGCGTGCGACGAACGAACATGACGAAAGCGCCCGCAGACCCGCCTACAAGGAGAACCAGCACAATCCACCCCGCGACGCGATGTCGATGGGTGTCGTAGAGCCAGTGGTCGACGCGCACGCGCTGGTAGGCGGACCGGGCGTCGATGGCGAGCCGGGTGTGCCGCCGCCAAGGCGCGTCCTGCGATGCCTCCTGCCAGGTGTCCCCAAACGGCACGTGGCGCAGAAGCCACAAGTGCCCGAGGATGGGTTGAAACGGCCCCAGCCAGACTGTCGGGTAGATGTCCTCGAAGCAACCTTCGCAGAAGCCGCCCTTGTCCGCGGTCAGCGAAGCGGTGCGGTTGGGCTGGCCGAGCCATTTCGTGCGTACCTCGAGGGCGATGCGCAGGAAGTGATCCCAATAGAAGGCGTTGCCCAGGATCTGGACGCACAGGCCCGCGACCAGCAGCCCCGACGCCAGAGAGCGGCCGGGCCAGCGCGCCGACGACAAGAACGCGACGGCAGGCAGGAGCAACACCGGAACCGCGAACACGACATAGCGCGGCCCCCAAGCCCAGTCGCCCGGCCAGGAGGGAAAGCGAGCGTAGAACAGCATCACGGGCAGGATGGTGGCCAGCATGGCCAGCACGGTCGCGCGCTGGCTGCGCCAGAAGCGTGGCAACCCCAGGAGCGCGAGCACGAGCGGCGGCGTGTAGAGAAACACGCTCTTGCCAGGCGAAAACAGGAAGCCCCACATGCTCAGCAAGACGTTCTCGACCATGACGCTGCCGACCTTGGTGTAGCCGGTCTTGGTGACGCTGCCGAAGCGCAGATAGTTGTAGAGCAGGACCATGACCAGCCCGGGCAGGAGGCCCGCGGCAGCGAGCGCCAGCGCGCGCAAGAGAGGGCGCAGGGTCCTTCGGTGCGCGACTGCGACGACGAGCAGCGCACCCGGCAAGCACAGCGCGTAGATGTATTTCGTGTTGAGCAGCATGCCGGCCCACAACCCGGCAGAAAGGGCCGTGCGCCGATCCAGGCGCCGCGCGAGTCGCGAGAGCTCGAGGAAGAATCCGGTGAAGCAGGCCACCTGCACGATCTCGGTGAAGGGGTAGCGCGCGTAGACCCAAACCATGCTGCCCACGGCGAGCGAAATGGCCGCGAACCGCGCGACCTGGGGCGAGGCCCCGTGCCCGAGACAGAGGCGGAAGAACAACCACGCCACCAGCGCGCCAAGCAGCCCGCCGGCGAGATGGCACGACACGATGTCGAGCAGATGGGCTACCTCCGGACCGATGCTGAAGTGCTGCACCAGCGCGCGCACCACGGCGCCTGGGATGTGCACCAGCGACGGGAGCCAGGGCTGCGCCGCGTAGAACTTGCCGCCCCTGCCAGGATCCGCGTCGGATGGCCAGCGCGTGTGCACGGAGACGCCATCGCCGTGCACCATCGACAGCGCGACCTCGTAGACCGGCCGCGCGTCCCCCCAGGGCACTTCCCGGCTCATGGTCGCGAAGTAGAGGCAGGCCACGGCCGCGAACAGGTACAGTCCGGGATGGCCACGAAACACCCTGCCGGCGGCGAGGCGAGCTCGGGTTGCGACGCCAGTCATGTTCCTGGCACTCCCACGGGGAGTCCCACGGGGGTAAGACGCCCGAAGCCGGTGCTCCCGGCCGGCGGTCTGCCACACCCGCCTTCGCGACGGTAGAGCAGGTAGCCGCCCGCCCTGGCGAGGATGCGATAACGGGCATCTCGCATGGTTTGCCCCGCTCCCATGAGAACGTAATTGGCGGCATCGAGATCGGAGCGGCTTCCCGACCACAACAGCGGAACGCGACGGTGCAGGTAGGTGTACCCGCCGGTCCAGTAGGGATTCATGGTAGGCGCCGCGAGTCCGCAAATGTCCGCATGGGTTCCTGCTTCCTCGAACAGGCGATTTCTCTCATCGAAAGCCCCCCATACCAAGCTCGAAGTGGGACCACCATATCCGTACGAGTCCATCGATTGGCCGATGTCCGCGAAGGTCACGGCGCGCGCGCGCGCCGCGAAGGTGACCCACAGGACCAGCGCGAGCGCGCCGGTCGCGGCGATACGCCGCTGGCGCGGGAAGGGAAGCCCCGCCAGGAGCACGGACAGCCCGACCGCGGCGCAGAGAAGGAAGATCGGCAGCACCGGGTAGAGAAAGCGCAGCTCCTTGTGAGGAACGACCGCGTGCACGCCGGCAAAGAGCAGCGCCGGCAGTGCGACTGGCCAGGTTCTGCGCAGCCCGGCGAGAAACCCCACGGCCAAAATCAGCACCGCGGGACCATCCGTCCGCAGCAGAACCCGCATGAAGAACCCTCGCTTGGCGACGCCCCACTGGTTCGCGCCACCCTGGACCAGGTTGAAGCGCAGGTAGACGATGAGCGATTGAAACGGCCTGCCCCAGGTCACCCAGTCGAGCAGTCCGCCGAGCAACAACACCGCGGCGATTCCGACTGCCACCCAGGCCGCCGCGCGCCGGCTCCGCCTCGCCGCGACGAGGATGAGGACGGCGGGCAGCAGGATGCCCGTCTGGTAGCGCAAGAGGGTGGCCACGCCGAGCACGGCGCCCGCGGCAATAGGCCTGCCCAGACCGTTCCGGCGACCGCCCATCGCCGGCCCGACCACGTACGCCGTGTTCTTGCCCGCCCGCCCCATTCCCCATGGCCAGAGCAGCCACAGACCCCAGGCAAGAAACGGCGCGCACGCAACCTCGGCCATGGCGCGGCTGCTGTAAATGAGGCCCGCGGGAAAGACACTGGCGGTCACACCAAGAAGAACCAGCGCGAAGGCACCGCCCCAGGCCTCGGCCATGCGCAACATGGGATAGAAGGTGGCGGCCGACAGCGCGGCAAAGAGAAGCTTCACCCATGTGGCCAGACCGACGCCGCTCGTGACCCCCAGAGCCGCAAGCAGCTTCATCACACCCCCGATCGCGCCCGGGAGAAGCCAGGAGCGCGCGCCGACCCTGAACTCCCACGGCACGAGACCGTAGCCGAAGGCCAGACGGTGACCTTGCTCGAGGGTCTGGAAGATCTCGTCGGACCAGATCATGCCCTGGTCGTAAATCGCCGCGTAGACCCGCGGCACTACGATCGCGGCGCACAGACCGAACCATAGCCAGGCGCGCCGGCGGGAGAAGATGGGGCGATTCACCGGGCAACAATGCCTGGTCGCCCCGTCTCGGTCCAGATCGTCAAGCGTCCGACACGGGCGAATTCACGACCGAGAGCACGGCCACGCGAGCGAACGATTCGGCGAGCAGTCGGTTCTCCTTGGTTCCGACCAAGGTGGAAAGAGCCTCGGCCGGCACGGGCAGCGGCACGCGCAGCCCGGCCTTGAAACGCGCGACCCGCGCGGCGCTTTCCTCGATACGCGCACGTGCGTCCTGCCTGGTCTCGCTGGCCTTGACCAGGGCCTCGAAGGCGCGAACCTGGCGCTCGCCCGGCTCGCGAATCAGGAAGTGGTCCACCCCGGCCAACAGACTCTCGACCACGAGATCTTCGATGGCGTAGTGGTCGGCCACCGCGCGCATGCCGAGGTCGTCGCTGACCAGCAGGCCGGTGAAGCCGAGCTCCCCGCGCAGGATGTCGTGGACAATCCGGCGCGACAGCGTGGCCGGCACCTTGTCGTCCCAGGCCGGAAAAAGGACATGCGCGGTCATCAACGCTTCCATGCCAGCGCGGGCCGCGGCGGCAAAGGGCGCCAGTTCGACCGCACGCAGGCGCGCGTCGCCGTGGTCCACGCGGGGAAGCTCGAGATGCGAGTCGGTATGGGTGTCGCCGTGTCCTGGGAAATGCTTTCCGCAGCCGAGCACACCGGCGTCGTGCAGCCCGCGCCAGAAGGCCAGCGCGTGGTCCGTGACCGCGTCTACCCGACTGCCGAAGGCGCGGTTGCCGATGACCGGATTTCTTGGATGGGTGTGCACGTCCAGCACGGGCGCGAAATCCCAGCCGATGCCGAGGGCGGCGATCTCCCCTCCCAACGAGCGGCCCACCGCCCGCGTGCGCTGAACGTCGCCGGCCGCGGCCACCGACCCCATGTCCGGCCACTCCGTGAGCGGGGCTCGCAGGCGCTGCACACGCCCCCCCTCCTGGTCGACCGAGACCACGAGAGGCGCGAAGGCAGGACCAGCCTGGCGCAAGGCGAGCACCAGGGCCGCAACTTGGGCCGGCAGCTCGATATTGGACCGAAACAGCATCACCCCGCCGACCTCCGAACGGGCGATGCGTTCCAGGAGCTCGGGCGACGCAGTCGGTCCATCGAAACCCACGGACAAAAGCTGTCCGCAGGCACGTCGCAGGTTAGAAGTTATCACGCTCCCAAATGTACTCGATGGCCGGCGGACCGGAAGAAAACATCATCGAAAAAGTACGCCCTTGTCGATCCTCCCGGCAGATCCTGCCGGCAAGCTCGACACCGGCGCTCGTCTTCACCTCCGGGCGCGCGCACGCCCCGGCACCCCAAATCGCGGACCGAGCGTCTAGGGGTTTCCGCCGCGGCGGGCTCTTGCTATAAGGTGCCCTGCTTTGCGCACCCTACGAAAGATCGAGGTTCACCGAATGTCCCAACAGGCAGGCAACTTGCGTTCTCGGCTGGCGATTGCCCTGCCGGTTATCTCCGTCCTGACCTTGGCGAGCCCGGCCTGGGCGCAGATGGGCGGGATGAGCCCCGGGATGAGCCCCGGGATGGGGAACCCTGGTGGCGCGTCGCCGCACGAGGAAAAGGAAGAGGGGCCGGCCGAGGCCGCCCCGGATGCCGAAGAAAAGTCTCCGGCCAGCAAGGAGAGCGAGTCCAGCTACTTGGAGAACGCCCGGCACCGCACCAAGGTCGTCGAGTTCGACGGCTACTACCGGGTCCGCACCGACTACCTCTACAAGATGAACATGGATCAGGGGTACAACAACGGCGGTCCCGGGCCGAACGCCTTGCCACCCTTCCCCTTTCCCAGCGAATGCCTTCCTTCTGGCGCGGTCGGGAACAACGGGTCGACCAATGGAACGAGTCAAACCGTGGTCGGTTGCGGAGACAAGGGCCTGGGCGACGGCAACATGCGTCTTCGCATCGAGCCCACCATCAACATCTCCGATCAAGTTCGGGTGCGTAGCCAGTTCGACGTATTCGACAACCTGATCCTGGGTTCGACCGCCGACTCGCTCGTCAATCCCACCATACCGAACCAGAATTCCGCCGTCGGGCAAACCACTGCCGCCGCGCCCACCGACGTCATGTCGAACACCCAGAACACCTACACCGGGAGCATCGTGGCCAAACGCGCTTGGGGCGAGATCGATTCCGAGCTGGGCTCGTTTCGCTTCGGACGCATGCCCTGGCACTTCGGCCGAGGCATGTACTTCAATCGCGGCGACTGCGCCGACTGCGAGGGCGGCACGACCGTCGATCGCTTGATGGCCCTCACCACCATCTACGGTCACCAGCTCGCCCTCGCCTGGGACTTCGCCGCCCAGGGCTACGACATCGGCTACACCGACCTCGGGCAGAAGAACCTAGGCGGCTATCCTCTCGATCTCACGCAAAAGGACGACGCCACGGAAATCATGGCCGCCCTGACCAAGGTCGACGACGACAGGACCTGGCGCGAGGGCGTCGCGGCCGGCGAGGTCATGGTCAATTACGGCGCGCAGCTCGTCTATCGCAGCCAGGACTACGCCACGTTCTCGATATCGCCGTATGGCGGTTCGCCCTACAATGCGAGCGGTCAAAATTCTCAATACCCGCTCACAAGCAGCGATCTCGGGAGCTCCCTCACCACCAACGTCAACGCCCTGCTCTTCATTCCCAGCTTGTGGTTCAAGCTCGGGTGGAAGGCCCTCACCGTGGAATTCGAGGGCAACATGCTGGCCGGCAAGCTTGGCAATGCCGGCCCCCTGCGCCTCGGGACCACGAGCAACGACCAACGTCTCACCATCCTGCAGGCCGGCTGGGTTCTGGCCAGTCAGCTCAAGCTCTACGACGACTCCCTCTTCATCGGCTTCGAGACCGGGGGCGCCACCGGCGACCAAGCCGAGCTAGCCTACGATCCCACGAAGGGGGGCAGCTCTGGTCTTTACTACCCCTACCTCAACTACCGCTGGAAGTTCGTGCCCCAGCCCGCCGGGGATCGCAGCCTCAACGACTTCCACTTCTCACCCGAGTACCATGTGGACGAGATCCTCTTCCGCCGCATCCTCGGCACCGTCACCAACGCGATCTACTTCAAGCCCAGCATCGCCTACTGGCTGGACCTGGATTCGCGGCGCGAGCACGACATCGGGATTTCGGGCTCGATCATCTACAGCATCGCGCCCGTGCCGGTATCCACGCCGGGCAACTCGATGAACTACGGCGTCGAGATGGATGTCGGGCTCCAGTACCGCAACCATCGCGAGAGAATCTTCGCGGGCGCCACCTGGGGCGTGTTCTGGCCCATGGCCGCGCTCAGCCGCCCCATCGTCGACCCCTCGGCCCCGCTGTGGTCGCACGCCGAGGACGCAAACGCCGCGCAGGTCGTGCGCACCTTCGTGGGGATCAAGTTCTGAGCGCACCCTTGGAGTTGGGTTCGATGTGCATCGTTGCTCACGGGCACACCTTCGCACCGCCGGCGTTGCGGTACGCGACCGTCTTCGCGACGAAATTGCCGCCGTCGGTTTCGGGCGTGGTCGGCCCGTCCGCGCCCGCGCCGAAGAAGAGGCCCACGATGTGCGCGCCCACGACCTCGTCCATGTGCGCGAAGAAGTAGTCGAGGCGATTGTCCTGGTAGTGATAGTTCGTGTTGTCGAGGCTCATGTTGCCGACCGGGATCTGCCAAAAGACGATCGGAAGGTTCATGGCCTCGGCGAGGGCCTTGGTCCAAGTGAAGGCCTGGTGGAAGTTGGGCAGCGTGGCGTTGCTATCGTCCCACCAGGTGTCCCGGCCCTGCGTCTTCTGGTAGTAGCCGGCGTCGCGGTCGGAGGGGATCCGACACGATGAAGTCGCCGTCCCCGGCGCCGAGCGCGGTCAGAAACGTGGCCATCTTCTGCGCCTCGCCGACCACGTCGAGCTTCGCGTTGCTGTTGCCGAAAACATCGTAGTTCGTCCCCCAGGCCGAGGCGTGCAGCCCGACCTTGGCGTTGGGCGCGTAGACGCGAACCATGTGAACCATGCACTTGGCGACGCCGCTCGCGCTGTTCTCGTAACCCGCGCAGTCGGTTGCGTTCGCGGTCGTCACCGTGGCGGGCACGGCGTGCGGATTCGAGTCGAGCTGCTCGACGTAGCCCCAAAAGTCGGGTTCGATGTGCAAGAGGGCCGGGTGCGCGCCGACCTTTTGCAAGACGAAGCGCCAGTCGGCCAGATAGCGGGTCAGGAAGGCGGCGTCGTTGAGCGCCGCGACCTGGGCCGTGCCCTCGCCGAGCCCCGAAGCCTGCAGCTCCTCGTAGTAGGTGAACATCGGGATCTGCTTGGGCGACGCTGTCTCGTTGACGTCAACGAAGCTGACCACGTACTGCCCGGGCGGGTCCTGGTCGTACTGCCAGCATCCCCACCAAGCGCACCCCGCGGTGTTCGCGCATGACGACCCGCCCGTGGTGCAACCCGTGGCACACGACGCGCAGGGTCCCGCGCCGTCGAAGAGGCCGCCCGAGAGGTACAAGTACCGGCCATCGAAGGGCGCCTTGGCCGCCGTCGCGTCGTCCATGGAACCGCCGACCAGGACCGTGTCCTTGCCCAGCGACGAGAGGAATGCACTGCCGATGCAGGTGCTGGTGCTGCCCCCGCCAGCATCGATGCCACCCGCGCCAACCCCGCCGTCGCTCGTTGCCCCGCCAGCGCTCGTTGCCCCGCCAGCGCTCGTTGCCCCGCCAGCGCTCGTTGCCCCGCCAGCGCTCGTTGCCCCGCCGGCACCGGTCCGGCCGCCAGCACCCGTCCGGCCGCCCGCTCCCGACCGCCCTCCCGTGCCTACCGCCCCGCCGGTTCCCACGGCACCCCCGCTCGATGCCGCGCCGCCCGTCCCGACGATGCCACCCTGCCCGCTTGCTCCCCCGGTATCGGTCGGAGCGGCGTCCTTGCCGCTATCGTTCGACGACGAACAACCAGCGCCGATGGCAGCCAAGCAAGAAAAGAGCACGCAAGCGACGGCGTGTCGAATCGGGACTCTCGTCATGAAATCCTCCACCGCGATGGGAAAACCGTAGGAGCGATTCATGAGTCGCCCTACGAAACCCGGGGTTTCTATTGTCGCCCGCGCCCGCGGTCGCTGACCAGCGGAATCTCCGCATCGAGCACGACTAGCCAACCGCGCCAAGGGTGTCGCGCTTGGGGGCCCACGCGCCACCATTTGCGGCGGACAGCCAGTCATCAGGGGATCGGCCTCAGCCGGCGGTGATCGGGGCCGGACGGTTCTCGGACTCCAGGCCGACGCGGATGGGCAGCACGCCCATGGACAGTCCCTTCCAGTGCAGACGACGCTCGATCTGATAGGCGGTCTCGTTGTGCAGGATGCGCTGCCACCAGGTCTCGCGCTTCCAGATGAGCTTGCCGGCGAAGAAGATGGTCCGCGGATATTCGAGGGCCAGGGCGGAACACAGCGCCGTCGCCTCCTTCACCGCGTCGAGGCCCGAGCCCATGCGCGACGACGCGCTCCAGCCCAGGCCGCGCGCCAGCTTGACGTAGCGGTCGAGGGACGCCCGCGTCTGGGCATGCAGATGTTCGATTTCTTCCTCGCCCTTGAAGCTTCCCGAGTCCAGCACCGCCACCGACACGAAGATGACGTTCTTGAAATAGCCGGCGTAGCTGCGCTGGATGGAGAGCAGGGAGTGGATGCCGATGCCGCCGAAACCGCCCACCATGAGCACGGCGGTCGGTTGCTGGGGATCGGGCTCGCCGCCTTCGCCCTCGAGCAGGCCGAGGTCTCCAAGCTCCTGGTCGAGCCGCCGCAACTGCTGCGCGACGTGGCGATAGTGGAGCTCGATGCAGAGACAGAGGACGACCAGCGCCGCGGTGACCAGAAGCGTGACCCATGCGCCCTGGAAGAACTTTTGCACTACGGTGAAGGTCAGGATGCCCACGCAGAGCATCAGCGTGAACCCGTGGAGAGTGAACGCCCGCTTCCAGTGTTCGACCCGCTTCCTTCGCTGCCACCAGAAGCGACACATGCCCGTCTGCGAAAGCGAGAAGGTGACGAACACGTTGATGGCGTACATCACCACCAGGGTGTCCAAATTGCCGTGCGCTCCGATGAGCAAGATGAGGGCCGCCGTGCCCAGGATGACGATCCCGTTGGCCGTGGTCAGACGATCGGAGAGCGAGGCGAAGCGACGGGGCAGCCACGAGTCGACGGCCATGTTGGACATGACGCGTGGGCCGTCGATGAAACCAGCCGCGCGCAAGGCGGCCTCTTCACCGTCATCCAGCGCTGCTCAGGTGATTTACGCTTGAGCCCGCACCTGCACGTCGTTGCTTTGGATGGCGCCTATGTCGCCGGCACCGATGGCCGGCCCACCTTTCTCTCCCTGTCACACCTTCGGACCGACGACGTCGCCGACGTCCTGCAGATTGCCAAGACCCGCATCCTCAAGGCGCTTACCCGTCTGGGCGCCGTGGACGTCATGCCCGACGCGCTCGAGGTCGACGACGCGTGGGCCGCGCGCGACCCCGTGATGGCGCACTTGGCGGCCGCCGCGGTGGCCGGCCTGCCTGCCCCTTCGGGGCCTAGGGCCTGCCCGCCCTACCCCTACCCCACGCGGCTTCGCCGCGCCCGTCGCCGCCGGTTGCGCCGAGCGCAAACGCGACCCCGTCACCATCGTGGACGGCGGCCGCCCGCAAATCGTGGGCGACCTCGTCGTGCAAGACCACGGCTTCAACTTGCACGCCAAGACCCGCGCCGGTGCGCTCGACGAGTCCGCGCGCGCCCGCCTCTTGCGCTACGTCCTGCGCCCACCCCTAGCGCGCGAGCGCCTCGAGCGCTTGCCCGACCATCGCGTGCGCCTTTCCCTCAAGCGCCCATGGTCCGATGGCACCTACGCGCTGGATATGGACGCGCTCGCCCTGCTTTCCCGCCTCGCGGCTTCGGTGCCACCTCCCCGGCAGCACGTCGTCGTCTATGCAGGTGTGCTCGCTTCCAACTCTCGCTGGCGGCCCCTGCTCATTCCGCCACCGCCGCAAGAGAACGCCGCCTCGACCGATCAGGCACTCGCACCGGAAGCGCCTCCTCCAGCCCCGCACAAGCCCATTCGCTCCGGCAGCCGCTGCGGCTACATCAAGTGGGCCCAGCTCATGCGCCTGACCTTCGGCATCGATGTCGAGCGCTGTCCCAACTGCGGGGGCAAGATGAAGTTGCGCGCTCTGGTGCACGACCCGGAGAGCATCGAGCGCTTCCTGCGCCACCAGCGCCTCTGCTCCCCGCCCCACGAGCCAGCCCCGGCCCGCGCCCCGCCTTACCAGCGCTCCGTGACCCGCCTTCACCCCTGCCGACAAGAAGAGCTCAGCTTCGACACTTGAGCCCCGCGGTGGCCTTGGACGCCGCCAGAGGCCGCCGTCTGCTCGACGGTGGCCTAGGGTACTCCCCCTCGCAAGAACTGGCCCCCGAGAACTCCCCAGGCGCGCTTGCCTCCACGCTTCCCCGTCCCTCGAGACTGCCGTTCCGCACCGCCTCGACCTCCTGGGGACCGTTCGATTCAACTACGCCCTCGACCTGCGACCAGCGAATCCTAAGCGCTGTTGCGGCCATGCAGATGAAGGATAGGTGAAGCCGCTACCCATAAGGCCGTTGCAGCTTAACGGCAAGGCCTGCCGACGAGCAGCCATCCCGGCATGAGCTCCGGTCGTGTGCTATCTTCCAGGCATGGGTTCCCCCAGCCTGAAGCAGAAGATCATGGAGACCGTCGAGCATCTACCGGATGATGCGACCGTGGAGGATGCGATGGAGCGCCTGTACTTCTTAGCCAAGATCGAGCGCGGCCTGGAGCAATCAGAGGCAGGACTGGGCCTGTCGCATGAGGATGTCAAGAAGCGGTTTCTGAGGTGACCCCCGTTCGCTGGATGCCCCAGGCCGTCGAAAACCTCGAGGCGATACGGGAATTCATTGCGGGAGATTCCCCACGATACGCTGACCTCGTCGTGGAACGACTTGTGACGGCGGTCGACATCCTGGAGCAATTTCCGCAGGCAGGTCGAGTTGTGCCTGAGCACTCGCGCGGGGATCTCCGGGAACTCGTTCGGCCACCCTATCGCATCGTCTACCGCCTCCTCGGCGATCGCGCCGACATTCTGACCGTGTTCCGATCGTCCCGGCAGATCCCCGACCTGCCGTAATCGCGGCCCAACCCGTTGAACCTGACGGCCCCGCCGGGCAAAGCCCGGTTTCGCCAACGCGACTAGCCGGATCGGGAGTTCCTGACATGAAGCTCAGCTATGCAAATTCCGTCGAGGACTGGGCTGCAGCACAGGCTCATCACCTGGAAACGACGCCGGGGTTTCGGGAGGCATCATGGAAGTATGGCGTCCAGCGCAGTTTGACTTGGCTTGCACAGGGCCGCGGGTCACGCTTGAGTTTCCATTCCTGGGAGAGACATGAACCTTCAATTTCTCTTCGCGCCTGGCGCCGGTGCCCCATCTTCGTCGCCTTGGATGCGCAAGTTCAGCGAACGACTGGCGATCCTCGGACGCGTCCAGGGCTTCGACTATCCATATCAATTGGCCGGTAGACGCTCGCCCGATCGTCTGCCGGTGCTCGTCGCTGCCCACAGCGCCGCCTTCGACGCGCTCGATCCAGGCGCACACGTCGTGCTCATCGGCAAGAGCATGGGCGGTCGCATCGGTTGCCACCTCGCAAACGACCAAACGCCCAGAAGGGCTCTTGCGCTCGTCTGCCTGGGCTACCCCCTCCTCGGCCAAAGTGGCTCGCTTCGCGACGAAGTCCTGGTTGCGCTCCGCACACCCATCCTGTTCGTGCAAGGCTCGCGCGATCCGCTTTGTCCGCTCGACCGCCTGGCCGAGGTCCGCGCGCGCATGAGCGCAGCCAACGAGCTTCAGGTGGTCGAGGGTGCGAACCATTCCCTCGAGCTCACGAAGACCATGCTCAAGGCGAGCGGGCTCACGCAAGACGCCGTTGACGCGTCCATCGTCCGGCGGATCTCGGACTTCCTGGAGAAGCTCGCACCATCGAATCACGCGCCCCCCTGACCGGCGCCGCCGTCCCTGGCCCCGAGATTGTGGCATCTTTCACCCATGGCGGCGACGAAGACTGGAACTCCACCAAAGACCCGTGGCAGGAAGCCGAGCGGCTCTCCGCGCAGGCGCCGTGGTGTCAAGCTCAAGCCGACGGACCTCGGCGCCACGGACCTGGCTTTGACCGAGCCGCCCGCGGAGCTGACCGAGCTGGCCGCCGCCGTGCGGGCCGACGGGGGCGCCGTGCTAGCGACGTACCGCGAGCCGCTGGGAGGCCTGGGTATAGGGGGGTTCATCGATTGGGCGTGTGGGACGTGTAGGTTACGTAACATCCTCATATCGGACATTTTTGCGGTTGAAGAAGAATGGCCCTTGTTCCGCCTACCTGCCGGGACCGCGAGTGGCCACATTGCGAGCTTCGATTGCTTCTCAGCTAATCGTCCGCTACGCCCCCCACTAGCGCTCGGCCTAGCGGACGGCCGCACCATGGGCGACCTCGCCGCGGATGACCGGCTCGACGGCGTGCGAATCGTTTCGGCGGCGTTGATTCCCTATCGCTATTCCCACACCTACGACATCTTGCCGGCCTCCGACACCGGCACGTACTACGCCGACGGCGTGCTCGTCGGCAGCACGCTGGCGCCGGCGCAGCGGATTGCCAAGGTTCCCGTTCCGACGTGCCGCCTCGTTGCAGGGAGGTGATTCGGGGCGGGTGCCTACTCGGTATCGCCGATGTCCGCGCGCAGCTCTTCGAGCATCTCGTCGAACGGGCCGCATGAACATGCAGGTGGCGTCGAGGTGAGCGATCAATGCGTCCGACACGCCCTCGTCGAGCTTGCGCTTGGACCACCGCTTGTAAGCGGGAATGTCGAGCAGCCGGAAGTCGCGCCCCCGCTTCTGCAGGTCGAGAAATGCGCGAGCCTGGTCCTGTTCCGTGGTCACGGTCCCCTCCGTGGAGGCACGCAGCCTCGGATGTCTCGCCAGTACTCCTCGGCCACATCCTCGTCGATCTCGTACGATTACGGACCTCCAACCACATCGAAGACAGGTCGCTGGGCCGCGGGCCAGACGGCGCGGTGTGGTTCGTGAACCGCGGGTCTGATGCCCCTGCCTCGGAATCCTACTCGGTCCCTGTGGCGCTGATGCGCACGTAGACTGTTTTGCCATTGGTGCCGCCTGCGCTGATGACGACGTCGCTGGAGAACGACCCCCAGCGATCGGGGGAGACCTCCACCTCTACGCGGCACGAGGTTCCCTTGTCCATGACCGCAGTGCAGGTGGTCGAATCGATGCTCATGTCGGAGCTTTCGAGCGTCACCGTCAGACCGGTCATGGGCTCGATCGCGGTGATCGTTATCTCTACCCATTGGGTGGTCTCGATCACGCCCAGAGAGACCTCTCGGGGGGAGACGACGAAAGGCCCCGTGGCGGCAACCATGCCGGTGATGGGAACGCGCAGGGCCTCGGTCGTGCCCGGATCGGCGGAGATGGAAGCCCAGGTACTGAACGTTCCCTCGGCGGTCGGAGCAAGGTCAACGGTGAGATACAGCTTCCCCTGCGGTGCCAGGGCGGTCGATGCGTGCCCCATGTTCGTCACGCCGGGGCCGAAGTCGAGATGCAGGCCACCCGACGTCACCGTACCCACGTTGGTCACGGTCAGGTACGCGCTGGCGGTTGCTCCCGGATCGATGGTGCCGATGTCCACGCTCGGTGGCCTGACTTCAAGCCGCGCTCCCTCGCCGGGTTCAGGCACGCTGCCGCCACTGCCGACAACGCCGCCGCCTGCCACACCGCCACTGCCGGCGACCCCGCCTGCACCGCCTAGGCTTGTGATGCCGCCTGCGCTGACGCCGCCGGCAGCTCCGGTGGCAATGCCTCCGGTGTCCACCGGACCGGAGCCGATGCCACCGCTTCCGGTTCCTGTGATGCCGCCATTCGGAGCGAACCCACCGGTTTCCGTGGGTACGGCGCTGTCTTGCGTTCCACCGCCCATCGCCGCAGCGCCGCCGGTTCCGGTACGGCCTGCCGGCTCGTGCGATCCGCAGCCAGCAGAAGCTCCCGCGGCTGCCAAACCTCCAGCCAGGATCCCCAAGGTCGCAAGGACAGTCAGCACCTTCCTCATCGCGTGTCTCCTCGCTACGTCGATTACCAGCTCCGCCTTCAGTTAACTCCCTGCCGAGGCCGTTGGGCAAGGCGAACGATGCCCCCTGATGTGTGGTTGCGCACATCCGACGGCGCACGCGCGCATCGGATCAAAACATCGTCGGCAAGCCGCCAATCGCGGTTGCGATGGCAACCTCTGCGCCCGCATCGCGGAGCGCGATGGGGGGCGCCTTGCCGCTCTTGCACGCGGAGGTAGGCAGTCCTGACAGGCCGGCTAGGATCAGGAGTGCAATTAGGCGGACGCCATGCTTCATTTCTTCTTTGGGTGCACGCTTGTTTCGAGGGACTTGATGCGCTCCTGGGCATCCTGCTGGGAAGCGGCATCGCGCCTGTCGCTGGTGGCGAGGTACTTCTTGAACGCGGCCAGCGCCTCGTCGTAGCGGCGATCCTGCGAGTAGAGCAGGCCGAGATCGTAGTACGCCCCCGACTGCGTCGGATCGAGCTTCACTGCCTCCTCATACTCCGGGATGGCGTCGTCGATGCGTTTCTGCTGCCGGTAGACCACCGCCAAGTTGAAGTGGTCTCGTCCGTTCTTGGGGTCGAGGGCGATGGCCTTCTTGAACGCCATGACCGCGCCTTCCTTATCCGCGGTCTTCGACAAGGCAACCCCGAGATTCGACCAACCGAGCGGCTCGTCCGGTTTGAGCGCGGTGGCCTTGCGCAAATTGAGGATGGCCCGCGGGTAATCGCCCTTCTGCCGATAGGCCATGCCAAGGGTCGCGCGGGCGTCGTAGTCGTCGGCTTGAAGCGATACCGCGGTCTCCAACTCCTTGATGCCCTGGTCGACGCGCTTCATGCGAATGTAGAGCGCGCCCAGATTGGCGTGCGAAAGCGCATCCTTGGGCTGGAGCGCCGTGGCCCTCTCATAGGCCTGCAAGGCGTTGTTGAAGTCGCCCTCCCTACGATAGAGGTTGCCCAGGGTGAACCAGGCCGCAGCGTAGTCCTTGCGGGCGGCGATGGCCTTCTTTATCTCGGCGATGGCCTCGGCCGTCCGGCCCTGCCGTTTGAGCACCAAGCCCTGGTTGTAGTAGACCGCCGCATCGTCCGCCATCGCGGGACCGGTCAGCGCCAGAGCCAGGACGAACGCACCAGATTGCAACCACGTATGCTTCATGGTTTGCAAGCTTCAACCCGGAGCCAGTTTCAGTCAACCGCCGGAAATGGCGAGCCGGTCTCGGCTACCACTCGACGTGAACGCCCGCGGAGGGAAGCACGAGGCGGTAGTAGTTTTCGGAGACTGCGCCCGTGGACTGATGCCGCACATCGAACACCTCGCGGCTGAGGGTGGAATTGACCAGCTCCAGGTAGGCATCCATCACGAAGGTGTCGAACACGAAGCGCTTGTCGCAGCGCAGGTCGAGTTGCGGAAACCCCGGCAGGTGGATGTAACCCTCGACGTCGCCGCTCATGTCGCTGTACAGGGGATAGGGTCTGCCGCTGTTGTAGTGGAAACGCACCGAGGTCGAATAGTTGCGCGGCCAGCGGTAGCCGACCACGAGGTTCAGGATGTGCCGCTGGTCCCAGTCGGAGGGCACGATGATGCCGTCCACCACGCGCAGCGAACGCGACAGCGTGTAGGCCAGCCAGCCGTAGAGTTTGTGTTTCATGGGCCGCCGGACCATGACCTCGAGTCCGTAGCTTGCGCCCTCGCGCGCTTCGAGCAGATCGCTGGCCTCCGGATCGGGGATGAGAGTGTCCTTGAGATCGGTCAAATGAAGACGTTGATAGAAGATCGACGTGTCCAGGTTTACATCCATGCCCAGACGATCCTCCAGCGCCGATTCCACGCCCAGCGACGCCTGGCGCGAGCGCTGCAAGCCGTAGGTGCCAAGGCCGAACGATTCGAAACCGGGCACGCCGACGGGCAGGCTGGGCATCTGCGAGAACTGTCCAGCCGTGGCCTTGAGCCAGTCGTGCGCGCCGACACGGACGCGAACCAGGATGCGCGGGCTGGCCGCAAAGGCTTGGGTGCCTTGCTCGAAATAGCCGTCGTAGCGCAAGCCCGGCGAGATGAGCAAGCGGTGGCCGGCACGCAGCGTGAACCCGGCGTACGCCCCGGCCGATGCAATGTCCCGGTTGTGAAACAGGTCGGTCTCGTAGGTGTCGGCCAGGAAGCCGCCCGAGAGCGCCACCAGGGAGGTCGGCCGCGCCCGCTGCAGCTCGGAATCGGCGCCCAGCTCGAAGTCGAGCCAACGCCAAGGCGACCAGCGCTCGGCGATGCGCGGCGCCAGCGTGTACATGCGAGTACCTACCGGCAGCGAGAACAGCGACGTCAGGCTGACCGTGGAATCGTCCACTCCGACCACGGTCGCCGCCGTGAAGCGTCCACCGGCCGCCGCGCCATCCCAGCGCAGTTGCGCGCGGTGGAAGGTCAGCCTTGCGAGTCCCGGCGCGATGGTCTGGGCGATGGGCTGCGACTGGCCCACGAATCCATAGTCGGTCTTGTCGGGATTCTTCTGCTCGAGGTTGTCACCCGAGCCGAAGGCGAACAGGGTCAAGCTGCCCGGCCCGAGCCGGTGTTCGATGCGTACCTGGTAATCCCAGTAGTCGAGCGAATAGGCGTTGGAAAAAGCGGAAAGGAGGAACCCGGTGTAGGAATAGCGGCCCGCCACGGCCACCGTGCCCTTGCCGTGGTCGAAGGGAGCGGCCGCGATGCCGCCGGCGTCGAACAGGCGCACGTCGGCGGACACGTGCAAGCGATCCGTGGCCGGGGTCGCGGTATCGGCCGCGACGATGCCGGAAACGTAGCGCCCGTAGCTGACCGGATAGCCGCCGGGATAAAATTGCAGATCCTGGATGAAGAACGGGTGGATGACCGACGGGCCGAGGGCGAAGTGGAACAGCGCGGGCGCGCGCACGCCATCGATGAAGAAGCCGGTGTTGCCAGGGTTGGCGCCGCGAATGGCGTAGAATGGCAAGGGCCACGTGGTCTGCGCCACGCCCGGTAGCGATTCCAGAACGCGAAAGGGGTCGCCGAACGAACCGGCGGTGTGTACCAGCTCTTCTTTCTTGAGCGGTACCGAGGGCGCCTCCGGGGCCTCGGCGGTGACGATGGTTTCGTAGCGCTCGCCCTCGCTGCGCGGATCGAGTCGCACCACGAAGTCCCCGGTGTCGGCCGAGATGGACACCGGGCGTGTGGTGGGAACGTAGCCAGGACACTGCACCCGCAGCTGGTGCGTGCCGGGCAGGACCCGCAAATCGAAGCCGCCGTCGGAGCCGGTTTCGCCGTTTGCGCGCGTGCCGTCGCCGACCGCAATGCTGATCGACGCATCGACCAGAGGCTGGCGCGTGCCGCGCGCGAGCACCTTGCCCTTGAAATGGACCAGCAACGGGCCCGGGACTCGCGTGTCGGACGACGCGTCGCCGGTGCCCCCGTCGGCGCTCGCCGGGGCCACATCGGACGGCGTGGAGGATAGCGCGGAGCCATCGCTGGCGCCCGCGTCCACGGCCAGATCCCCGGGTTCGGTCCCGCCGTCGATGGAAAGCACCACCAGAAGAGGAAACAGAAATGCAGAAGCCACGCTAGTTGCTGCCCCCGTCCGGTATCACGGGTGGCGCCAGGCTATCGAGCCAAAGACCCGAGCGATCGGAGTCGGCCCGGCCGCGAACGATGTAAGCGAACAAGCCGCTACAAGGCAGGTTGGAGGGACACTGTTCCACATCCGCCACGGCCTGCGCGTAGCGGATATCCACGCCCGTGTCGATGTTCCGCCAGACCAGGTCGCCGACGCCATCCTGTTGCGACATGTTCAAGATACCGAACAGATTGTGCGCGGAAATCGATACGGACAGGATCGATTTCGCAACCAGGCGCAGCCCCGTCGGCAGGGCGCCGCCCGGGCAGTCGGCGAAATAGAGGTCGGAGCTGGCGCGGCCGAGGTGCGACCAGAACACGAGAATCGGCCCGTCATCCCCCTCGGTGAAGAAGTAGCTCGCCCCATTCCGGGTGCTGAGCAGCAGCCCGGGAGGCGAGACCATGGCTGCCGGCTCGGTTGTAAGGTCGGCGTCCTGGAACATCAGAGGTCCCTGCACCGAGGTATCGTAGAGGGTGGGCGCCGCCGGCGAGACATAGATGAGATATTTCCCGTCGGGGGAGAACCCCGGTGTTACCAGCGGACCGTCGAGCGTCCGCCGGGCCACGAGGTCGTTCGCACCCGTGAAGACGCCATGTCCGGCGCTGTCGAGGAGCAACCTCTCATCGTCATTGCGCTTGATCGTTTGGGCCCAGTTCGCGAGCAAGCTCGGCAGGACGTCGAAGGTGTCTTCGCCGGTAACCAGGTCGAGCGTATGCAGTTCGGCCGGCGCCGAAGAGGTCGCGTTCTGCGAATAGTAGAATGTTTGGGAGCCGAACAGGCCCCGGTCGGGGACCCCCCACCCGGACGGGTTGGGCCGGGCCAGGGGTATCTCCGCCCCAGTCTCGAGGTTGCGAACCACGGTCTTCGATTTGTTGTCGTCGTTGACGGCGATCGCCACGTAGCGTTGGTCGCCGCTAACCGAGAAACGCAAGACGTTGTCGCGCAGGGAATCGAGGGCATAGCTCGGCCTGGCAAGCCGCGTGAGAGTGTGCTGGCCGCCAAGCACGAAGTAGGCGTCATTTCCCGCTGTCTGAATCTGGAAGGAACCCGAGTCGGCGCCGAGGGGAATCTGGCTCGTGCCATCCCACAGCATGAGGGTGGGGTACTGCTGCCCCGAATCCACCGGGCGTTCGTAGAAGAGCTGCGGGCAGTTGTCCTGCAGGGTGGAAAACCCAGGACACGACCGCCCGGCCTGCGGTTCCGCATAGAGCGCGCCGATGGGCACCGTGAAGCGCGTGTACCTGGCGATGCCGTCGAGGTGAAACTCCTCCTCCAGCGTGGGGCCGAGCCGCACCAGGGTGGCCACCCTCGCCATGCCGCCGACGCTGGCGACCTGGTGCTCGTCGACCATGAAGTAGCGATCCCCGGCATTGTCGGGCCCCTGCTCCGACCAGTAGTCGGAGATATCGGTGAGCACCTTGTGCTGGGTGAGCGTGTTGCCTTGCAAAGCACCATCGAAGGTGGAGATCCACAAATCGGTCACGCCCCCTTTGTCGGAAGTGGCGAAGGCCTTGCGGTCCGAGAAGCGCAACATGGTCGCACCGCCCACCGAGAAGAACGCGGGCGATTCGATGCTCTGGCCGTGAAACAACTGACGTCCATCAGGCTCCGGCCCCGCTTGCAGACACCCTGCAAGCAGAGATACCCAGAGGAGGAAGGCGGGCCAGCGACGGGACATGGACACGACCTGGCGGCTACTTTAGCGCATGCCGCGCGGCCCAAGGTCACGAAATAGTGACTGCGACGGCACCGCGTCCGGCCGTGCGTGAGAGCGGGCACATGTGGCCTCCATGTTGTAAGACATCCCTATCTGGAAATGGCAATGCAAGCGATACGGCCCATGCAAACCGGTGGTCCCGAGCTTCTCGTGCTCGCGGAGTTCCCCACGCCGCGCCCCGGACCCACCGAGGCCCTGGTGCGGGTGGAGGCCGCTGGGGTCAACTACATCGACGTCTACCACCTCTCAGGGCTTTACCCTTTGCCCCTGCCCCTGCTCGTCGGACTCGAGGGCGCCGGAACCATCGAACAAGTCGGCAGCGAGGTGAAGGATCTCCGGCAAGGCGGACGCGTCGCCTGGGCTTCCGCGCCTGGATCCTATGCCACCCACGTGGTCGCGCCGGCCGAACGCCTGGTGCAGGTTCCAGACGGTGTCGCGACCGACGTGGCCGCGGCCCTGCTCCTGCAAGGCATGACCGCGCACTACCTGGCAAGGACCGTGTTTCCCCTGCGCGCAGGTCACACCGCACTCGTGCACGCGGCAGCGGGTGGCGTCGGCCTGCTCCTCACCCAGTTGGCCAGAGCCGCCGGGGCGCAGGTCATCGGCACGGTCTCCAGCGAGGCCAAGGCGGTCCTTGCCAAGGACGCCGGCGCCAACCACGTCATCAACTACCTGGCCAGCGATTTCGTCGCGGAGACCAGGCGCCTCACCGATGGGCGTGGCGTTGATGTGGCCTACGATTCGGTCGGCAGGACGACCTTCGACGGCAGCCTGGCGTCCCTCGCTCCGCGTGGCTACCTCGTGCTCTACGGACAATCGAGCGGGGTCGTGCCGGCGCTGGATCTGGCCCGACTTGCCAAGGGGTCGCATTTCCTCACCCGGCCGTCCTTGCAGCACTACACGGCCACGCGAGCCGAGCTGCTTTCTCGCTCGCGCGACCTGTTCGAGATGGTCGCCGCGGGCCGACTGCGCGTGCGCATCGATCGTACCTTTCCCCTGGCGCAAGCCGACCTCGCCCACCGCGCGCTCACCGGGCGCGCCACCACGGGTAAGGTCCTGCTTATTCCGTAGCCACGCGGCTTCACTCCTTGGCCAACAACCGAATGAGCGACGAGAAATCGTCGTCTCCCATGCCCGCCGCCTCAGCACGGGCCAGACACTCGCGCACGGTTTCGAGCACAGGCAAGGTCAGGCCGCCAGCGGCTTGGGCCAGGCGCATGTCCTTGTGCATGTGCTTGATCGAGAACTGTGGGGCGAAATCACGCGCCTTGAGCTTGTCCTCCTTGAGGCGCGCCAGGCCGGAGTGGGAAGCGTTCTTGGCCAGCACCCGAAAGAAGAGATCGTCGTCGATGCCGGCTCGGCGGGCAAAGGTCAGGCTCTCCGACAGTGCCTGCATCTGCGCGGCGATGTTGAGGTTCATGGCCAACTTCACCGCCGCCGCCTGGCGCACCGTCGGCAGGCGGAAGCGGGTCTCGGAAACCAGGGCCAAGAGCGGCTCGACCGCATCGAGCGCGGACGTCTCGCCGCCCATGAAGAAGACGACCGCGCCCGACTCCGCCGCCGGCTTGCTGCCGGTAAAGGGCGATTCCACGTAGAGCGCACCGGTCGTGCGTACGCGCGCCTCGCAGGACGCCGCGCTCTCGGGATCGATGGTGCTCGATTGCACCACCGCCTTGCCCGGGCCAAGCGCGGGCAAGATGGCATCGAGCACCGCCGCGACCGCAGGCGGGCCGGCGACCACGACGTGGACCACGTCGGCCGCCGCCGCGACCGCGCGCGCTTCATCCGTCCACTTTGGAGCATTCGGCTTCGCCGTGCGATTCCACGCGCCCACGAGCCTCCCCGCCGCCTCGTAGCGACGGGCCCAAGGCTCCCCGATGATGCCGAGTCCGAGAACGCCGATGGTGTGCATCGGGTCGAGTCTACCTAGTTCGAACGTTCCTGGGGATAGCCGTAGTGCTTCTGCGCCCATTCGAAGGTCCAGACCACGGGTTCGACGTGGAGGTTCTTGTCCGGACCGATCACCATGCCGTTCTTGATCTGTGCGATGGCGCTTAGATAGGGACGTCGATCGGCCTCTATCTGCGGGTGGAGCGCGCTCGACGGCACGTAGTACTGGCGCACTTGCGCCTTTACGTTGTCGTCGTCGATCCAGCCATCCACGCCATGCGGGCCGGTGGGCAGCTGTCCCGGATTCTTCAAGCTGGCAACGGGAAGCTCGCTGGTGGGCGTCGGGTTCGGGTTTTCGTCCAGCCAATCGCGGAGGTTGTCGCTGGCCCGGTTCATGCCGTCGGTATGGCAGCTGATGCACGAGGCGCCCTCGTTGAGCCGGTGGTCGGGCACGCCGCCAAAGTCGATGTTGTCCACGACCTGGGTGTCGCTGTTGGAAAGCTCGAGGCGCGGATCGCGCACGATGTTGGTGAAGGCATCCACGCGGCGCTGGTTGAAGGCGCCGCCGAACAAGTAGGCCTGCAGGCCGTTGGGTAGGCTGAAGATGATCTCCTCGGCCGATTCTTGCAGGCCGGGATCGCCGGTGTAGTACCGGCAATTGTAGAATCCGCTGATGTTGCTGAAGTTCGCCTGCGCATCGCAAGCCGCCGGCGGATTCGAGCCTTGATATTGGTTCAGCGTCGCGACGAAGCTGTAGCTCTGCGCGGTGCCGCCGCCGCCTGCCGGGTTGGGAATGAACTTGGGAATCGGGTTGGCCCAGAATGGGAAACGAATGTCGCCGCTATGGTAGTCCTGCTCGATGGTGGTGCCGTCGCCGCTCGGCAGCTGGCCGGTGAAGACGTCATAGGTCTTCCAGTAGTAGCCACCGTTCTTGAGCTTGGCTCGGTACATCATGCGCGAATCGACGGTGATGGCCTGATACACGACCGCGTACTGGTACGAGAGGGCGCCGTTGCTCTTGTCGACGCCCAGCTCGTCCTCGAGCTGATTCACGTACCAGGGCAGCGCCATGATGGCGTTGTACACATCCGGCCGGGTCAGGGTGTACACGAGCTGGCTGGCCTCGACGTAGTCGCCATGGAAGCCGTCGATGTTGGGATCCAGGGTGGCATTGCCGAGCGCGCCCTCGACGTTGCCGGCGATGATGCGCCCCCAGACCAGCGTGGCGAAAGACGGGTCCTGGGTAATGGTCGAGGTGTAGCCGAGGGTCCGGCTTTCCTCGCTCGCCGAGATCTGGTTGCCCAAGTAGTCCTTCTTGCCATCGAGCGCGAAGGCGATGTCGTCGTCCGAGCCGCCGAACAGCAGCTTCTTGACGCCTTTGTTGTAGCCCCAGTAATCGCGCGTGTCGAAGCGGTAGACCATGCCCTCGCCATCGCTGATGTCGACCGGGTTGACGATCTTGGGCGCCCAGCGAGCATCCGAGTTCAGCGCCTTGGAAAGACCGGCCCGCACCCAGTTGAGCTGGTCAGCAGTGACGCCGGCGTTCTGCAACTCGTGCAGCGAGGCGTACTTGATGTAGGGCGCGTCCGCCGAGGAGGTCTTGGCCATGTCGGCCGCAATCCATTGCTCGACCTGGGCCTCGCTGACCGTGGTGCCCTTGGGAACCAGGTAGGGGGTCGGCTGCAGATTCGGTGCAACCGCGTCCGCCCACGCGGTGACCGCCGCCAGCATCTGGGATGCCGCGTCCTTGCAGCTCTTGCCGAAGCAGTTGTGGCGATTGACGGCCATGCGCACCACGAACTTGGAATCCGCCGGGCTCTTGAAATTCATCCGGGTCAGCGCGTACTCATGCGCCAGGTTCACATCCGTATCGGAGTGGATGGGCGCCTGCGCGCCTGAGCCCGAGGTATTCTGCGTGTTATGGCAACCCGAGCAATTGGCTTGCAACAACGGATAGAGCGTGGTCTTGAACGCCTCCAGCGAGGCCGCCTTGTCGAGCCCCGTCTCGGGCGTGTAGCACACCTGCTCGACGTTGAGTCCACCGTGCCCGTCGGGAAGCTCGGAGTAACCGAGGTCGCAATTGTTCGCTACCACCGCGCTAGACCCACCAGCACCAGTCTCTGTTGCTCCACCGACCCCTCCGTTATTGCCACTGGCGCCCCCGGTCGAAACGCCCGAACCTCCGGCCTTGGCTCCGCCACTGCCCAAACCTGCCATGCTTCCCCGACCACCGCTTCCACCCGCCGCATTCGTGTTCGTGTTGCCGCCTGTGGCTGAACCTCCAGTCCCGCTATTTCCCCCCGAAGCGCTGGTGGCGCCTCCGCTGTTACCGCCGGAGGCTGCCGCCTCCATGCCACCGCTACCGCCGGTCGATCCAGCATGGGTGCTCGGGCTGTAGTCTGCATTCTGAATTGCGGGGCGCGAACAGGCCACCGTGAGAGGAAGAGACAAAAGGATCAAATGCGTGGTTCGCATGACGCCGTCCTTTCAGGGGCCGATCCGCGGCCGCAACTGAACCCACAAGCCAACTAGCGCAACATCCTTTGAACGATGCTCGACGTCGCGGGTTGGTTACCGGCCTTCGATGTATGCGGACCATCTGCGTCCGCTTTAGCGCAAACAAGCTCTTTGCCTATATTTCCAGAGCTTCGGCACAAATCCGTCCAACTAATTTTCCCATACTGGAGAATGTCCTCTTTGTGCTCACGCGCGTCCGGCCAAAAGAGGACAGCCACGGTCCTGTTATAGCTCGGCCAGGGCGGATATCGGACTGGGCCACCCTCCCCTTGCGCCCCCGCCACCCATAGGCGTTAAGCGAGTCGGCGGGACCGAATGCCCTCCCTGCAGTTTCGAAGACAAGGCCGTCTGTCGATCGCCCCCCCGACTCGTCCTTACCCAAATCTTCCTTGCGCTACCAGGAAGCCCTTCTCGGCCATGAGAAGCTTCTCGAAACCCGCCCAGAGAGTACGCCAGGTCGGATTCCTGTCACTTTTTCGCCCCATGAAGCCGTCCACCTCGCTGTCTCCTCACCCTGTCCCTCTCCCCGCGCGGACGCGGGGCGAGGGGACCTGGCTGCTGGATCTCTGCACAGGCAAGGGATCTCTTGGACTCGCCCGAACCGCCCCCTCGCCCCGCGTAGCGCAGCGAAGCGGGGAGAGGGTTGGGGTGTCCCGAAGGGAGAGGGTGGTCTACACCGGCCGCTGCCGCTTAGGGCACGAGCCCTTAACGCCTATGCCTCCGCTTGCGCACGTCCAGCACAAGCCTCTGGTACTCAGTGGAGTGCCCTTCTCGACTCGACCAGGCATTCCGCCCCGCCCGATGCATCGATACGAGTACAATGTCGTTGCGATTTGACCCTGGCGCCGACCTGCCGCGCCCCCTCACCGATGCACATCACTCCCTACCACGCCAAGTTCTTCGCCCACGTCGTCGCGGCGCGCGCGAAGCGGCCAAAGGGCCGGAGGTAGCCGATGGCCGAACCAACCATCACTTGTCCGCACTGCCGAAATGAAATCAAACTGACCGAGTCGCTGGCGGCTCCGCTTGTCGAAGCCATCCGTCGGGATTTCGAGGGCCGCATGGCCAGCAAGGACGCCGAGGTCGCCCAGCGGGAGCAGGCGCTGCGCGCGCGCGAAGAGGGTTTGGCCAAAGCCAAGGACACCATCGACGCGCAGGTCGCGGAGAAGCTCGGCCTGGAGCGCGCCAAGGTTGCCGCAGAGGAGGCAAAAAAGGCCAAGCTGGCCTTGGCGGCCGACCTCGACCAGCAAGCGAAGGAGATCGCGGATCTGCAGGCGTTGCTGGGGCAGCGCTCGGCCAAGCTCGCCGCGGCGCAGCGGGCCCAGGCCGAGCTGATCCGAAAGCAGCGTGAGCTGGACGACGCAAAACGCGAGCTCGACCTCACGATCGAGAAGCGGATCCAAGATGGCCTGGAAATCGCCCGGGCGCAGGCGCGCAAGGAAGCAGAGGAACGCCTTCACCTGCAAGTGGCGGAGAAGGAGCAGACCATCATTTCGATGAAGCAGAAGCTCGAAGAGCTGCAGCGCAGGGCCGAGCAAGGCTCCCAGCAGCTACAAGGCGAGGTCCTGGAGCTGGAGTTGGAGGAACTGCTGAAGGCGAAGTTCCCGACGGATCCCATCACACCCGTGCCCAAGGGCGAGCACGGCGGCGACGTGCTCCAGCAGGTCATGGGGCCGCTGGGCCAGGTCTGCGGCACCATCTTGTGGGAGTCCAAGCGCACGAAAAACTGGTCCGATGGTTGGTTGGCCAAGCTGCGTGCCGACCAGCGCACGGCCAAGGCCGAGCTTTCCGTCATCGTCAGTCAGACGCTGCCCAAAGACATCGAGACCTTCGACCTGGTCGAGGGCGTTTGGGTCGTCCACCCGCGCGCCACTCTTCCCGTCGCGGTCGCCCTGCGCCACTCGTTGATCGAAATCGCAGGTGCCCGCAAGGCGGCCGAGGGACAGCAAGGCAAGATGGAGATGGTCTACCAGTACCTGACCGGCCCCAGCTTCCGCCAGCGGGTGGCGGCCATCGTGGAGGCGTTCTCGTCCATGAAGGAAGACCTGGACCGCGAGAAGAAGGTCATCACCAGGCAGTGGGCCAAACGCGAGCAGCAGAATCGAGCAGGTCATGCAGGCGACGGTAGGAATGTACGGGGACCTGCAGGGGATCGCGGGGAAGAGCCTGAAGGAGATCGAGGGGCTCGAATTGGAGGCGCTCGACGCGCCCACGCGCGCGTAGCCTTTTCGCTTTTCGGTCATCCAAGCCGTGGAGGACACCCATGCTCGAACCAGCCCCAGCCAAAGGTCCTGACCTCGCCAAGGGCATCGCCCTCGACCAGCTCGCGGAAGGCGTGGGCGTCGAGGGTCACTTTCACGGCGAACCCGTTCTGATCGTGCGCCGTGGGGACGAGGTGCTGGCCATCGCCGCCCGCTGCTCGCACTATGGGGCGCCGCTCGAAGATGGGCTGGTGGTGGGCGACAGCGTGCGCTGCCCCTGGCATCACGCGTGCTTTTCCCTGCGCGATGGCGAGGCGCTGCGAGCACCGGCCCTCAGCGCCCTTGACGCATACACGGTCGAGCGCGCGGGCGACCACGTCCGGGTCACCGGCAAGAGGACCCCCACCCCCACGCGCACGCCGGCCGCGCAGCCGTCGGCGATCGTCATCGTCGGCACCGGAGCCGCGGGCAGCGCCGCCGCCGAGACCCTGCGCCGCGTGGGCTACGCTGGCCCCATCACCCTGGTGGGCGCCGACCCTGAAGTGCCTTACGACAGGCCCAATCTATCCAAGGACTACCTCGCCGGCAGCGCGCCCGAGGAATGGATCCCTCTGCGCTCGCGCGATTTCTACCGGGAAAATGGCATCACCTTGCGCACAGGCGCGCGCGTGACGGGCATCGACGTGAAGGCGCGCAAGGTGCAGCTGCAAGGAGGAGAAACCCTGCCCTTCGGCGCCCTGTTGCTGGCCACCGGGGCGGAGCCACGTCGCTTGCAGATTCCTGGCGCCGATCTCGCGCACGTGCTGACCCTGCGCAGCCTGGCCGACAGTCGCGCCTTGATCGCGCGGGCCAAGAACGGCAAACGCGCCGTCGTCATCGGTGCCGGTTTCATCGGTCTCGAAGTCGCGGCTTCGCTGCGCGTCCGTGGAATCGAGGTGCACATCGTCGCCCCCGACGCGCGCCCCTTGCAGCGCATTCTCGGCGACGAGCTTGCGGACATGGTCCGCGCCATTCACGAATCGCGCGGCACGGTCTTTCACCTGGGGCAAAAGCCCGCGGCCATCCGCGATACCCAGGTCGAGCTGTCCGACGGGCAATTGCTGGCAGCCGACACCGTGGTAATGGGCGTGGGGGTCGCGCCCGAGACCGAGCTGGCGGCCCGGGCGGGACTTGCCATCGATCGAGGGGTCAAGGTGGACGCGTACTTGCAGACGAGCGCCGCGGGGATCTTCGCGGCGGGCGATATCGCGCGCTGGCCCGATCCTCACAGCGGCTCCCTCATTCGCGTCGAACACTGGACCGTGGCCCAGCGCCAGGGGCAAACCGCCGCGCGCAACATGCTGGGCGCGGGCGAGCGCTTCCTTGCCGTGCCCTACTTCTGGAGCGCACACTTCGACGTCACAATCTCCTACGTCGGCCACGCCGAGACCTGGGATCGCATCGTCATCGACGGGGATCCGAAGGCGTACGACTGCCGCGCGGAATATTGGCGGGGCGACCGCCGGCTGGCCGTGGCCACCGTCAACCGCGACCGCGCCAGCCTGCAAGCCGAAGCGGAGATGGAGCTGAGGGGCCAGGCTCCGCGGACTTAGGAGCCGCGAAAAGATAACTTGTGCAAAGAGCGCGGCCGAGGCGCCCGGATGGCAAGGAGCGAGGAGAGCGCATACCCGTCGGTATGTAAGCGACGAGCGACGCAGCCAGCCGGGATGGATCGGCCGCGCACCTGCTAAAGTTATCTTTGAGCCGCGACTTGGCTCTTGCGGTCTTGCCGAGCCAGGTGCGGATGCTAGCTTCAAGGCCATGGCAACCATCGGCATCATCGGCGCGGGCATGATTGGCAGCCAGCTTGCTCGCCTGGCAATCAAGAATGGATATCGGGTGGTCATCAGCAACTCGCGCGGGCCGGCGACGCTGTCGGCCCTGGTGGCGGAGTTGGGAGCGAACGCGCGGGCCGCGACGCCCGCGGAGGCAGGCGCGGCCGGAGACATCGTGGTGGTAACGGTGCCGCTCAAGGCCTACCGGGCGATTCCGGTCGAACCGCTGGCGGGGAAGATCGTCATCGACACCAACAACTACTATCCCGCGCGGGACGGCCACATACCCGAACTGGACAACGAGTCGACCACCACGGCGGAGCTTCTGGCGGCGCACCTCCCTACTTCCAAGGTGGTCAAGGCCTTCAACCACATCCACGCTGCCTCGCTGACCACCGAGGGCCAGCCCGCCGGCAGCAAGAACCGCCGAGCCCTGGTCATCGCCGGGGACGACGAAAAGGCCAAGGCCACCGTGCGCGCGCTCATTGACCAGTTCGGGTTCGACGTGGTGGACGCGGGGCCGCTCAGGGAGGGATGGCGAATCCAGCGCGATACCCCCGGCTACGGTCCGCGCCGGACCACCGACGAGATCCGCCGCGACTTGGCCGCGGCCAAGCGCTACGCGCAGATGAGAGCGTCGCAATAGGGCTGGTCCGCCTGGTGCTCGTCCGTCGAGCTTCGCTTGCCGCCGCCTGCGCCGGGGCAACATGACGCGACTGCGCCAGGCGCATGGCCAAGGACGCCAGGAATCGTGAGCCGCTTCCGCGCGGACAGCATCAAACCCACATGCGATACATCGTCGTTGCCGCAGGTCTCAGTGTCCTCCTGGGCGGGCTGGCGCTGGTGAAGGCCAGCGAGGTCCGGACCCTGGTGAAGTTTGGCCACGCCGCTCGAGCGGCAGGGCCGCCGCCCGAGGTGGTGGGGACCATGAAGGCGAAGGCGGAAACCTGGGAGAACCGGCTGTATTCGGTCGGCACCGTTGCGCCCGCCCGTGGCGTGACGGTGAGTAGCGAGATGCCGGGCACCGTGCAAGCGATCAAGTTCGACTCGGGCCAGAATGTACGCCAGGGCCAGGTCCTGGTCGAGCTCGACCGGCGGGTCGAGATGGCGGAGCTGGGGTCAGCGCAGGCGCGCGAGCGTCTGGCCCGCTTGTCCGCCGAGCGGGCACGCAAGCTGTTCAAGGGCAATGCCCTGCCCAAGGCGCAGCTCGACAACGACGAGAGCGCTCTCGAAACCGCCACGGCCAACGTGGCCTCGCTGAAGGCGCAGATCGCGCGTAAGGTGGTGCGCGCCCCGTTCGCCGGGCGGCTCGGTATCCGCCTGGTCAACGTGGGCCAGTACCTGACTCCGGGCACGCCCATCACCGAGCTCGAATCCACCGAGACCAACTACGTGGACTTCACCTTGCCCCAGCAGCAGATCGAAAGGCTGCAAGTCGGGATGCCGGTGCGAATCAACGAGGGCCTGTCTGGCCCGCACGGGCAGGCCGTGATCGCCGCCATCGAACCCCTGGTGGATCCCGTGGCCCGCAGCGGCCGGGTGCGCGCGGCCATGGGCAAGGTAGACGGGACGGTCAGGCCCGGTATGTTCGTCAACGTCTCGGTGGTCCTGCCCGAAAAGCGAACCGTGACCGCGATCGGGGCCACCGCCTTGGTGCACGCCTCGTACGGCGACTCGGTATTCGTGGTCGAGCAAAAGAAGGACGAGCAGGGCGGCGTGGTCAAAGGACCGGACGGCAAACCCGAGCTCTTCGCTCGCCAGCAGTTCGTCAAGACGGGCGAGTCGCGCGGGGACTTCGTGGAAATCCTCGATGGCGTCAAGCCGGGCCAGGAGGTGGTCAGCGAGGGCGCGTTCAAGCTGCGTAACGGCGCGCCGGTGGCGGTGAACGACCATGTCCATCTCGACCCGCAGCTTTCGCCTCACCCGCAGAACCGCTGAGCCCCGCATGCGGTTCGTGGATCTGTTCATCAAGCGGCCGATCCTGGCGGTGGTCGTCAACCTGATCATCGTCATCGCCGGCGTGCAGGCCGTCCGTTCGCTCAACGTCCGCCAGTACCCGAGGCTCGAATCCGCGAGCATCGTGGTGACCACGGTCTACGTGGGGGCCAGCGCGGACCTGGTGCGCGGCTTCGTGACCACGCCGCTCGAGCAGGCCATCGCCGCCGCGGACGGCATCGACTACATCGAATCGCAGAGCATGGAGGGAATGTCCACCATCAACGTGCGCCTGAAGCTGAACTTCGACGGCGCCAAGGCCCTGGCCGACATCAGCACGCGCGTGAACAAGGTGCGCGCGGATCTGCCGCCCGAGTCCGAGATCCCGGCTATCACCCTGCAGCCGTCCGACGCGCAGACCGCGGCCATGTACCTGACCTTCAGCTCGTCCATTCTCGCAGACAACCAGGTTACCGACTACCTGCTGCGGATCGTGCAACCGCGCCTCTCCGCCATCGCGGGCGTCCAGCGCGCCGAGATCCTCGGCGGCCGCACCTTCGCCTTGCGGGCCTGGCTGAAGCCCGACCGCATGGCTGCGCTCAACGTCAGCCCCACCGACGTGCAACGTGCGCTCGCAGCCAATAACGCGCTCTCAGCGGTGGGCCAGACCAAGGGCAGGCTGGTGCAGCTCAACCTGACGGCGTCCACCGACCTGCGCACCGTCGACGAGTTCCGCAAGCTGGTGGTGCGCGCGCAGGGCGGCACCCTCATCCGCCTCGCGGACGTCGCCGACGTCGAGCTGGGCGCGGACAACTACGACGAAGACGTGCGCATGAACGGGAAGCGTGCGGTGTTTATGGGGGTGTGGGTATTGCCCGACGCCAACACGCTGGACGTGATCACGCAAGTGGGCCGCGAGATGCGGCGGATCGAGCGCGAGCTACCCACCGGCATGACCGCGGGTGTGGCCTACGACTCCACCAGCTACATCAAGAGCGCCATCTCCGAGGTGGTGAACACCCTGACCTTGACTGTGGCCATCGTCATCGTGGTCATCTTCCTCTTCCTGGGCACGCTGCGCACGGTGCTCATCCCCGTGATCGCGATTCCGGTGTCGCTGGTGGGCGCAGTCTTCCTGATGCAGGTGATGGGATTCACCGTGAACCTGCTTACTCTGTTGGCTATCGTGCTCGCTGTCGGCCTCGTGGTCGACGACGCCATCGTGGTGGTCGAGAACTGCGAGCGCCACGTGCGCGAGGGCCGAACCCGGCTCGAAGCGGCCTTCCTGGGCGCGCGCGAGCTGGTGCGCCCCATCATCGCCATGACCATCACCTTGGCCGCGGTCTATGCGCCGATCGGATTTCAGGGCGGCCTGACCGGGGCTCTGTTTCGCGAGTTCGCGTTCACCTTGGCCGGCGCCGTGTTCATCTCGGGCATCGTCGCGCTGACCCTGTCGCCCATGATGTGCTCGAAGCTGCTGCACCCGGTGTACGAGCCGCGCTGGCTGGCGCGCCACATCGACCTCGGCTTCGACTGGTTCAAGCGTATCTACGGCCGGATGCTGGGCGCGACCTTGCGGGCCCGCGGTGCGGTCTACCTGGGGTGGCTGGTGCTGACCTTGGCCGTGATCCCCATGTATCTGCTGTCGCCCAAGGAGCTCGCGCCCAACGAAGACCAGGGAGTGGTGTTCGGGGCCATGGTGGTCCCGCCCAATGCCACCCTCGAACAGCTCGATCCCTTCCGCGCCCAAGTCACGAATATCTTCATGCACACGCCGGAATTTGCCCAGACCTTCCAGCTCACCCTGCCCACCCAGGGCTTCGGCGGGATGCTGGTCAAGCCTTGGGACCAGCGCAAGCGCAGCGTCTTCGCCATCAGCAACGAGGTCAACGGCAAGCTGGCCCGCATCGCCGGGGTGCGCGCCCCGGTGTTCCTGCCACCGGCCCTGCCCAGCGCCGGCCGCTTCCCCATCGAGTTCGTGATCGGCTCGACCGCGAGCCACGAGGAGATCCTGCGCTTCGCCCAGCGCCTCCAGTTGGCGGCCATCCAGAGCGGCCAGTTTGCTTTCCCGCCCATCAGCGACGTGCTCATCGATCAGGCCAAGGGCGAGATCGTGCTCGACCGCGACAAGATCGCATCCATGGGCCTGAGCCTGCGCCAGATCGGCGGCGACCTGGCGGCCATGCTGGGCGGCAACTTCGTCAACCGCTTCATCATCGAGGGCCGCGCCTACAAGGTGATCGCGCAGATCGAGCGCAGCGGGCGTCTGACCCCGGACGACCTCAAGCGCATCTACGTGACCGGGCCGCAGGGGCACCTGATGCCGCTCGGTACGGTGGCGAGCCTCAAGACCGAGGTCGAGCCGCGCACCCTCAATCGCTTCCAGCAGCTCAACGCGGTCAAGCTCTCGGGCGTGCCTTCGCGCTCGGTGGAGCAGGGGCTCGAGGTGCTGGAGCAGTCCGCCGCCAAGATCCTGCCGAAGGGCTACCACGTAGACTACACAGGCGAGTCGCGCCAGCTGCGCCAGGAGCAGGGCAAGTTCCTGCCCGCGATGGCCCTGGCCCTGGTTCTGATCTTTTTGGTGTTGGCCGCGCAGTTCAATTCGTTCCGCGATCCCTTCGTCATCCTCGGCGGCTCGGTGCCGCTTGCCATGTTCGGCGCGCTCATCTTCACCTTCCTGAAGTTCCAGGGCCCGCCCGGGCTGCACTTCGCGCTCACCCAGGGATGGACGGTCACCCTCAACATCTATTCCGAGGTGGGCCTTGTGACCCTGGTGGGCCTCATCGCAAAGAACGGCATCCTCATCGTCGAGTTCGCCAACGTCCAGCAGGAGCGCGGGCTGTCCAAGATCGACGCGGTACACGCGGGCGCGCTCATCCGCCTTCGTCCCATCGTCATGACCACCATCGCGTGCGTGGCCGGCCTGTTTCCGCTGACTTTGGCCTCGGGGCCGGGCGCGATGGCGCGCAACTCGATCGGCGTGGCGCTGGTGGGCGGCATGTCGATCGGCACCCTGTTCACCCTGTTCGTGGTGCCTTCCATCTACGTCCTGTTCGCCCGCGACCACCGCAAGGCCCACGCGCAAGAGCTGGCCGCCGAAGCAGCCGCCGCCTCCGCGGGAGAAGCGCGCGCGACCGCACCGGCGTGAGCGATCCCGCCCTATCCGCTTTGGGGACGCAGCGTTCATCGCCGCGACTCGGGTCGGCAATGAGGTACTGGGCTTTCGCCCCGACGTGATCGAGCACCAGCTTGCGCACGCCGTCCGCGATCCGCTCGGCTGCGCCTACAACCGCACGGCGCACCTGGCGGAGCGGCGCAGGATGATGGCGGTTTGGGCGGACTACCTGGACAAGCTGAAGGCGGACGTGAAGGTGCTGCCGCTTCGGCGGGCGGAGGGAGCATAGGCAAGCCAAGCGGCGTGCGCTCGTTCACCTCCTCGGGTAAGATAAGGTCATGTCCCTGGCCGCAAAAGCCAAGCCCGTTCCGCACATCGACATCGCGACCCTCTACGGCCCGATGTCCGTGCTGGGGCCGATCAACCCAGCGGAGACCCTCGACAAGGAAACCCTTGCCAAAGTCGTCGACGGCCTCGAACGCACGACTCGCGCCGCCCTCTCGTTGGAGCTTGACCACCCGTTGCTCGAAACCACGACCGACGAAATCAGGCTGGAGGGAGATCGCGAAGAATGGCAAGCCACGCTGGAGACTTGCCGCCAGACCCTCGAGCTGCTTGGCGGGACCAAGGCTAGTGTGTTTCGCCGTTGGGTAGCGAACGGGCTGCCCGAGCGGGCCGCAGCTTTCATCCAGCTTCAGGACCGAGCGGTCGCCCACTACCGGCAGATGATCGCGTGGCTGGCCTTCATGCTCGGCGAAGACGATGAAATCGACCTTCAGCGCAGCCTAGTCCCCACCGACGAGGCTGTCCGCGCCCCTGGCCCAAGCGTGCCCCTCGACCTCGACTGACCGTGGCCCTGCAACTCAAAACCTCGCGGTACGCAGCCGAGCAGATCAACCAAGCCCGCGCCAACGCAGAGGCAAGGCCAAACTCGGCACATGATGCTACCTGGCGTGCACTCAGGAAGCTCCTGCAGGAAATCGTCACCAACGAAGACCTTGCGTTTTCCGCCGCCACTGCGCTCGGACGGCGCGGCCCTGTGAATCTCTCGGGCGTCAGGCGAGCCAAACTCGGCCGGCAGAGAGTCTTCTTCCTCGCGTCTCGGGAAAGACAACTGGCCATCGTCCTTATGCTCGGATTTCGCAAAGAAGGAGATCGCAACGACGCATACGTCGACATTGTCCGCCGCATCCGCCGCGGCGAGTTCGACGAGCAGTTCCGCGAAGCTGGGATTACCAGGCCGGACGTGTGAAGGTTCATCTCTACCGCGGCCGTTCGCAGCCTGCCCATGGCCGAAGCGGAGAACGTGACCCCGCTGTGCTCGAAGGCCGCTATCCCTACGGAGTAGCGCCGCCCTCATCGTGGCCCTGGCCTTGCGCTTAGATCGAGCAGGCTCCCACTCACGCGACATTGAAGTAGCATATCCAGGAAGTTGCCGTCGCGGTCGATGGATCCGAGACGAAGAGCCCGTCGAGGTCAGGGCCGCCGTCCGGCACGTCCACGTGACCACAATGGGACCGGTTCAGCGAGGTCCCCGTATCCTGCCAGTTGACAGCCGATCGGCCCACGCATTGCCCCGAGACGCAGCGAACCTGGATGGGATAGGGGTCGCAGATCAGTCGATAGCCACCGGCATCGCAGCTCAGCTTGGCGGCGTAGGCCGGTGGCAGCGGTGCACCCGGAGCCCGGCTGTAGAGGTAGCTGGTCACCATCGGATCGTCGCCCCGACATGACACGACCCCCACGCAGCAATCCGTGTCGTCGCGACAGGGATAGAGTTCGGCGTACGTCGCATCCGCTCCGGAGCCAAGCACGCGCCCATCGGAGCCCGCAACCCCGCCCGGCACGTCGGGCTCGGCGTCTGGCTCCGGGGCGGCAACCATGTCGGCGGCGTCCGCGGGGGCGAGCGGCAGGTCCGGCGCGGTGGCGTCCGCTGGGTCGAACGGCACGTCCGGCGCGCTGGCGTCGGTGGGGACAAGGGTGCTTTGCCGCTCATGCAGGGCATCCGCGGCAGCGCTGAGGGCATCCTGCTCCGAGGGCGCTTGCACGGCGGCGTCGTTACCGCACGCCGCAAGCGAGAGCGCGACCCCGAAGACCAGCCGGGCGAGTGGCGTGCACATGCCGCGAGGATAGCCGGGCCGGCGTCCGGAGGGCAATCGCGTACGCGTAGGCATTTTGAGGGCCCTTTTCCTGTCGCCGCATCGCATCTTAGGATGTTGGGCCCAAGTAGGAATGTCCCCATTCCTGCCAAGTGGAAATGTCCCCCTGGGTTCTGAAGAGAGCTGCAGGAATCGAAGCGCGCGCTGGCGGAGTCCATCATGACTGGCGACAACAGCCTTATTGTCGGTCCACTCTTGCTCGAAGGTCAGCAGGTATTGCTGGAGTACCCGCCCTGCCCCATGATTCGAGCCGGCTTCACTGCGCGCTCATTCCCCACCTGAAGGCTCCCGGAAGCCTCGGCTTGCACCCCGGCGCCGCATCCCCTATACGGTGAGCGCCACCGGCGCCCATGCTGAAGTTGTTCTACGCCTGCTACTTCGTCACCCTGGGCGTCTCCGTTCCCTTCTTTCCAGCGTACTTGCGCCAGCTCGGGCTGTCGGGACGGCAGGTGTCCCTGCTCCTGGCCGTGCCCCCCGCCCTGCAACTCGGGGTGCCGCTCGCTTGGGGGTGGGTGTCGGACCGCACCCGCCGTCCGGATCTCATCTTGCGTGCCTTGTGCCTGGGCGCCTTCCTGGCCAGCCTGCCCGTCATCTTCGTGCGCACCATGCCGGCGCTGTTCGCCATCTACCTCGCGCAGCAGATCTTCGTCGTGGCCATCGTGTCGCTGGCTGATTCGCTGGCCGTCGAGAATTCACGTCACGGCGGTCAATACGGCCGCATTCGCGCCGCCGGCTCGGCCAGCTTCGTCGCGACCTGCCTCGCCGCGGGTTTCTGTCTCGACCTGCGCGGCGTCCACGGCGGCGACGCATTGGTACCCATCCTGGTCAGCACGGGCTACGGCTTGAGCTTCCTCGCGACCCTCGGCCTGGCCGGCCATGGCGAGGGCAAGCGCCCACACCTTCATGACGTGCGCGAGCTGCTTGGCGACCGCCGCTTTCGCCTCCTGCTGGTCGTCGCCGGGTTGCACTGGGCGGCCCTGGTCCCCTACCACGGATTCCTCGGCGTCCTCCTCCAGGATCGCGGGTTTCCGGCAAAGGTCATCAGTTACGCGTTCATCGTGGGCACCGTCGCCGAGATCGCGGTCTTTCTCCTCTTCTCCCGCTTGCGCGCGCGCTTCGCCCTCACCCACTTGCTGGCCGCGGCCTTCGCCGTGTCGGCCATACGCTGGTGGTTGTTCGCCTATGCCAGCTCGGCGGCTTTGATCGTGGCCCTGCAAGTCGCCCACGCCTTCACCTTCGGCATGTTCTGGGCCAGCGCCATGGCGTGGATCGCGGACTGCGTTCCCCCCAAGCTGCGCGCCACCGGCCAAGTCCTGTTCACCACGGTTATCGGCGTGGGCAGCGTTTGCGCCCTCCCCCTTGCCGGCGCGCTCTACGATACTACCGGCGGAGCCGGCATGTCTTTCACGCTCGCCGGCGCGCTCGACCTCCTGCCACTCGGCCTGATCCTGCTTTCCCTGCGCTCGCGGGCCGTGCCCGCCCGTTGATCGCTACGCAAAGTCTTAGTGATGGTCCCTTGCGTGGCCGCCGCTCGCCGTCCCGCCCTGACCTCTGCCAGAGAGCCCCTGTGCGCTAGGCCCGGCGACCGGGCGCCCGGTGGCAATGCCACTGGGGCCGTGTTGGCCGGGGCTGCCATGCGTGGGTGCCGGGGCTTGGGGTCGCTGGCCAGGGCTGCCATGGGTGGGTGCCGGGCCTCGCGGTCGCTGGCCAGGGCTGTCATGCGTGGGTGCCGGGCCTCGCGGTCGCTGGTACGGACCTGCATGGGGGCCTGGGGATGGCCCGCCTGGTCCACCGCCTGGGTGAGCACCTTGTCCTCGGCCCCCGTGCGAGGGACCTCGATGCCAGCCGACCTGCGACGGCTGGACGCTGCCGATGATCAGGTACGGATCGGCCCCAAGCCACGGCGCCGCCAGCCACGCCCACCCTCCTCCGAGCCGGTAGACATAGGCGTAGGCAACCGGATCGAAGTCCGTCGCCAGAGAGACGTACTGATCGCCGTACGGTACGAAGACCCAGCCATAATACTCGGTGTAAAACCACTGCCCACTCGCCTTTGTCCCATCGGTGGCTGGGGCAACGACTTGTTCTTCTGCTTGGGCTTCGCTCTCGGGAGGTAGCGGGGGAAAAAGGGGCGGTGCCGGCGGAGCCTCAGTGGGTGCGGCAATCGCCGACTGAGTGGCCGAAGGCGCCTCATCCGGCTGGGTTGCCCCGTACTGATCTGGCGGGTCTTCTCGTTCCTGGGCAAACGCAACGCCGTCGGCAATCAGCAGGGCGCAAGCGAGAGCGGTCAGGGTATTGGTCATGGCACGTCCTCCAGCTCAGTGGACTATCAATTTTCGTGCCTGCCTCTACGCGCCCACAACAAGGGACTTGTTTCAGCGGCTGGTGCAGCTTTCGCTGACGTCTGCTGCAGATACCGCAGCTGTCCGTGCGCGCAGCAGGACTATTTGAAAGCAAGGCCCAGGGTCGAACCGACGAAGCCGGCTCCGCCCGTTACCAGGACATTCTGGAACATGACGGCGGGATAGCCGAATGTGGCCGATCCTGTCGGACCGCCGCCGATGAACGTGTGAATGGACGCTACGCTGTGCGCTCTCTTATCGCCGCTCGGTAGGCGAACTCGAGCTGGTCAACGGTAAGCTCCCAACGGAAGCGAGCGCGAGCGCGTGCGCGAGCTGCCTCCCCGAGGATTGCCCGCCGGCCAGGATCGGCGACGAGAGATGCAAGGGCGCCGGCAAATGCCGCAGGAGAGCGATCGCGCACGACGATTCCGCCACCGCCTACCATCCAAGGCATATCGCCGACGTCGTGGGTGACAACGGGCAGACCGCACGCCATGCACTCCATCGCGGTCAGAGACGATTTCGACCGATTGCGAGGCGTGTCCCGCAACGGCATCGCTAACACATCGCATGATGCAAGCCAACGCGGCATGTCCTGAAAAGGCACGAACCCCGGCGTCTGCACGACGGATCGTCCCAGTCCTCGGCGATAGATCATGTCGACCAGTTTGTCCCGCCCAGAGCCTCCGCCTATTACCAGAGTGCGAATGTCGGGAGCCCGTTGCCCCAAGAGCGACAGAGATTCGACGAACCACTCGATCTCGTCGGCGAGGTCGAAATAGCCCGAGTAGACTACTACCGGGCCCTCGAAGCCCAGAGCTTGCCGCAAGCGCGGATCCCGTGCGTCGGGCCGAAAGAGATCCGCATCGACCCCGACCGGCGCCGCGTAGAGCCTTCGCGCAGAGACGCCGATCTTCGCACACCGAGCGCGCGAGTCGATGCTCGCCACGCCCACGGTGTCGACCACGCGAGGCAAGAGCCGCTCGAGGATCCCCATCGCCAAGGCTCCGCCGATGGCCTTGCCGAGACGAGTAACGCCCCGCCCGCCGCGTACGATATCGCGAGCGGCATCGCCGGCGGCCTCGACGCAAAACGCGAAATCGTCGTCGTCCCAGTCGTAGTGCACGGGCTTCCCGTACCGACGCGCAAGCGCTAGCGCGGGGACCGCCGCACGGGGAAAAGCCTTCTGCAGGTGAACCACATCACAGGACGCCACGGCCCGGTCGAGGTCTGACAGCCTCAACTCGGACACGGCGAAGGAACCGAGCGGAGCCTCGTGAACTCGAACCGTCCGCTTCCGCTCTGCGACGGGGACGTAGAAGAGGTGCACCGTGTGTCCCCGCGCCGCCAGGTGACGACAGAACATGATCGTGCGGATGGTGAACGGTTGATAGAAGGGATCGAAAGGGATGACGACGACAATGCGAAGCGGCTCACCTACCATCCAAGCGTTCCCCTCAGCATGCGGAGCGTCCGGCGCGGATCTCGAAGCGCCCTCTTCGCCATGCCGAAGGGATCGTTGAGGACGCGCTGGCCGAGGGCACGCCCCGCGCCTGCCCGCTTCGCCTCGTGTTCTCGCCAGGTGTCGCAGGCATGCCTGACG
>CAWAKD010000004.1:0-918381 GCA_963782545.1 uncultured delta proteobacterium | reverse complement strand
CATGCTGACCGCAAAGTGCACCAGCGCCCCGCTGGGGAAGGCGAGCAGCGGCTCGGCGGGGTGGCCTTTGGAACGAGGCAGGCGGTCGAAGCGGTACTGGTCGATGGCGTCGTTCACGCTCTGGGTGAAATCGGTCTTCAGCTCGACGGTGGCAACAGGAATGCCGTTGAGGAACAGCACCAGGTCGATGCAGTTCTCGTTGTGCAGGGAATACTTCACCTGCCGGACCACCCGCAGCCGGTTTGCCGCGTGGCGGGCTAGGATCTCGGCGTTGATGGCCAGCGCAGGTTTGAATTCCGCCAGCTTGAGCGGCTGGCGCAGCCCGAGCAGCTCGATCCCCTTGCGAAGCACGTCGAGCGTCCCCCGCTGGTCGAGCTGGTCGCGCAGTCGCGCCAGCAGCGTTTCGGCGGCCTGGCTGCCGTGGTTTTTCTCAAGGGTCTGCCAGGCATCGGGCTGGGCGGTCTGCACCCAGGCGAGCACATCGGACGGGAAGATCGCCCGTGCCCGGTCGTATTGGGCCGCATCGCCCTCGGCGTACAGCCACCCATGCCCCGCGAGGTGCTGGCAAATCTCGACCTCGAAGTTGATTTCCCTATGCAGGTTGGCAGGCATGGCCGGGGACCAGGATACAGCCGAAGCTCAGGCAGCCGCCAATTTGCGCACGTCGATCTGGCCGGTCACGGCGGCTGAGATGAGGGCGGTCCGGCGTTCTTGGAGAAGGTCGATGTGGGCCTCGGCGGCGAGGGCGGCGCGAAGGGCGCGGATCATGGCTCCCCCATCTCCTTCTCGATCTGCTCGATGCTGGGTAGGTCGGTCTCGAGCCCGGCCGGCAGGGCGCTGACCAGTTGGTACTCGGCCACGCCGATGGGCTTGTTCGAGTCGCGCAGGGCGTACTCGGCGACCACGCGATTTTGTGTCTTGCACAGGACCAGCCCGATGGTCGGGTTGTCCTGCTCGGTCTTCATCTGGCTGTCGACCGCGCTCAGGTAGAAACCGAGCTGCCCGGTGTGCTCGGGCTTGAAGGCGCCGGCCTTCAGTTCGATCACGACGTAGCTGCGCAGCTTGAGGTGGTAGAAGAGCAAGTCGATGAAGAAGTCCTCGCCGCCCACCTCGACGTGAACCTGGCGGCCGACGAAGGCGAAGCCCGCCCCCAGCTCAAGCAGGAATCGGGTCATGTGGGTTACCAGGGCGCTCTCGATGGAGCGTTCGTCGGCCTCGGCGCCGATGCGCAGGAAGTCGAAGAGATAGGGATCCTTCAGCGTCTGGCCGGCCAGATCCGACTGCGGCGAGGGCAAGCGGGCCGGGAAGTTGGTGGTGGCCTTGCCCTCGCGGGCGAGCAGGCGCTGCTCGATGTGGATGGCCAGCACGTTGCGCGACCAGCCGTGCTCGATGGCCCGCTCGGCGTAGTTTTGGCGCTCCTCGCGGGCTTTGAGCTTGGTCAGCAGCACCAAGTTGTGGCCCCAGGGCAATCGTCCAACAAGCTGTTGGACAATTGGCTCATCCGGCCACGCCTCGGCAAAGGCGCGCATGTACATGAGATTTGCGCGCGAGAAGCCCTTCATGTCCGGGAAGGAGACGCGCAGATCGTGGGCCAGGCGCTCGATCACCTTGGCGCCCCAGCCTGCCTTCTCCTGGCGCTGCAAGATGTCCCGCCCCAGCCGCCAGTAGAGCGACACCAGCTCGCTGTTAACCGCCAACGCAGCCCGCTGCTGCGTGGCCTGGATCCTGGCCTTGAGATCCGCCAGCCAGTCCGCGTACCCCGCGGGCGTGTCCACAAGCGAGACTTGGCGCTCGGTCATCTGTGCCCACCCAGGTGCTGGCAAATCTCGACCTCGAAGTTGATTTCCCTATGCAGGTTGGCAGGCATGGCCGGGGACCAGGATACAGCCGAAGCTCAGGCAGCCGCCAATTTGCGCACGTCGATCTGGCCGGTCACGGCGGCGGAGATGAGGGCGGTCCGGCGCTCTTGGAGAAGGTCGATGGCCTTTTGGGCCTCGGTGGAAAGCGCATCGAGGTCGCCGAGTCCTTGGATGATGTCGGCTACGATGAGCGTTTGCTCCTTCAGTGGCGGAACGGGAACTTGCATTGCAAGCCACGCCTCCATGCGAAGCACTTTGGTGCCGTGGCCAGCTTCGTCGGTGCGACCCAAGACTTCATCGGAAGCACCGCGAAGGAGCCAAGCCAAGAAGTCGGCATCAACCCCGGCAGTTGGGAGAATCGCTTTCAGATCCTGATTGATTGCCATCGGGACACGGGTAACCACGACGGGAAAAGTGTGCAGAAGAATCATTCCGCGAACTACAGTCAAGATGCTGCCTGGCGGGACGAGGTCAGCGGCGCCGTCATCCAGAGCCTCTTGTGTGATGTGATCTTGCGTGTCGAAGAGTTCGTCGGTCTTGAGATCTTTGGATGATGCCCAAGGAATCGCACCATCCCAATAGGAGAGGTTTTCTTTGCTCGGCGTCCCCCCGCTCGTGAGCGACAGCAAATATTTCAGTGACTTCACTTCCCAATGTGCTGGCACGTCGCCGAGCCATTCGATGCCGGAGGGTTTCATGGGGGCGCGGGGGTTCAGGCCTTTGGTGACGGCGTGGGAGATGACGGCCTGGCGCTTTTCTTTCAGCAGCTCCATCAGCCGCTGCTGTTCCGCCACCAGCTCGTCTATCTTCCCCGTCTCCCGGTCGAGCAACTCGACGATGCGCGGCTGCTCGATGGCAGGAGGAAGCACCAGGTATTGGTTCTTGATGTCTTCGGCGTGGATGTTTTGGTTCACGCCGCCGTGGATGTGCTGTTTTACAGCCTCCTGGAACCCCGACGACAGAAAGAAGTATCGAAGGAATTTGGGGATAGCTCTCTCGGTGAAGCGAAAACGAATAAGGTACGAAGCATAAACGACCGGTTCAGCCAGCGTTTCTACTAGGCCGAACGTTCCTGCACCGCCGGTTCGCGCAAACACGAAGTCGGACTCCTTCAAGAAGAACGGTGTCAGCTCGTCACAGAGTTCAACCCGCGGGCACTCATCGAAGGCGATTCTCCCAAAGTCCCGAAGATCAGTGATCCTGAGAAGCTTTGCCCCCGAGTCAACATATGCCGAATCAGAATAGTACCCTTGGCGATGCTCGATCAAACAACGCCGAAGCGACATCACCTCCCAATGCTCCGGCACCTCGCCCAGCCACTCCACGCCGCTGGCCTTGTACTTCGGATAGCGCGGGAAGCTCATGCCTCGTCCTTTTCCGCCGCGTCTTGCAGATAGAACTCATGCAACTTGGCTTGCAGCAGCTCTTTGTTGGGCAACTGCGGCTGGTATTCGGCGATGAGGGCCGGGGACAGGGTGCGGCTCAAGGCGTACTCGACGACCTCCTCGTCCTTGCTGGCGCACAGGAGCACCCCGATGGCGGGGTTTTCGTGGGGCTTCTTCACGTCGCGGTCCAGGGCTTCGAGGTAGAAGCTGACCTTGCCGAGGTATTCGGGCTCGAAGCGGCCGACCTTCAGCTCGATGGCGCAGAGGGCGTTGAGGCCCCGGTGAAAGAAGAGCAGGTCCAGGGCGAAGTCGCGACCACCCACCTGGACCGGAAACTCGGAGCCCACGAAGCAGAAGTCACGGCCCAGCTCGATGAGGAAGTCCTTCAGCTTGAGCAGCAGGCCCCGGTGCAGGTCGGACTCGGCGTGCTGGGCGGGCAGGTCCAAGAACTCGACCAGATAGGCGTCCTTGAACACCGCCAGGGCCGCGGCGTGGTTCTTGGTGATGGCCTGCGAGGCCTTGGGCGGGTGGAGCACCGAGCGCTCGAACAGGGCGCCCGCAAGCTGGCGCTCCAACTCGCGGCTGCTCCAGCGCTCGCGAACCGCGAGCCGGAGGTAGAATTCCCGCTCTTCGGGGCGCTTGCACTGGCCGAGGATGATGAGGTGGTGCGTCCAGGGCAATTGTGTCAGCAGTGCTGACACAATTTGGCCGGTCGCGTTGGGGTCGGCCGGCCGCACTGCTGGTGACGCGGTCAGGCTCCCCCGTGCCGGCGTTTGTCTCGGCGCTGCTGAGACATTTGGGTCGGCGCCGTCTGGCGAGGGCAATTGTGACGGCAGTGCTGGCATAATTTGAAGGTCGCGATAGGTCTCGTAAAACTGCCGCATGCGGAACAGGTTGCGCGTCGTAAAACCGCGCAACCCCGGCTGGGTATTGGCCAGGTGTGCTGCAAGCTGGGGGATCACGCCGTCGCCCCACTCGGCGGCCTCCATCTTGCGGCTGATGATGGCACCGACCTGCCAGTACAGGTCGATAAGCGCGGTGTTGACCGCTTGGACCGCGCGCTGGCGGGCGGCAGTAATCAGCTCGACGATTTCGCCGAATGCGGCGTCGGTGAGGGCGTGCTCGCTCATGTCGTCAGATCCTCGGTTTCGTCAATTGTGCCGCAGCCTGCGGCAAAATTGCCCTCACCCCAACCCTCTCCCAGAGGGACATAGGTGCTAACCACTCGGAGCCCTGCATGAGGTAGCTTTCGTGACTAGGCCGAGGCGTTGAGCAAGACGGTGTCGAGGTCGGACGACGAATTTGTCGATCTGGTACTGCTGGCGGCCGTCGCGAAACTCAGATGTGCGGTCAAGGGCTGCAACTCGTGCCGTCAGCGTGAGTCGACCGAGAATGGCATCGGCCAGAGCACAGGACAGAAACGCAATGGCGCGAAATGGAGAAAGCCGGCTTGGCCGGGATGATGGGCTAGGCAGCGGCTGCGACGTCCGAGGGGGGAATAGCCTCGTGGCAGCCGGCCAACCGTTGCAGCAGAAGCGCGCAGATCAGCTTAGCGAGCAGCCAGGTACGGCCCGTGTCCGGCAAGCGATTGGGCAACTCGTCGAACTTGAGCACAGTCTTGAGCGTCTTGAACGCAAGCTCGACTTGCCAACGCAGCCGATAGGTCGCGACCACTTGTGCGGTCGTCATCATCTTGCAGGGCACGGTCGTAAACAACATGATGTACTTGGCGCTCTCGATGGAACACTTGCCCGGTCGCTTGCCGCGCTTCAACTTGGTCCGGCGCGTCCGCTTCTGGGCCTTGGCTGCCTGCTCGGTGGGCAAGGCATAGATACAAAATCTTCCCTCGATCGCCTGACCAGACTTCGGCCGGATCTCGACGGGGATCTCCGTCATCTCGCCAGGGGCGAGCCTTCTGGCCACGACCAGTGGGTCGACCCGCGCCCCGTTGGAGGTACTCCACATTGGCAGCGACGAAGCATTGATGCGCACCAGGGCGTAGCCACCTCTCGCCGTCACGTGCTCGATCGAATTCGCCGTCCCATAGATGCGGTCACCCACCAAGAGATCACCTGGCTCAACCGCCATTCGCTCGAACGACTCCCCGCCATGGTTGTCGGTCAACTCCGCTCGGGTGAATCGCCGGGTAGGCAACTCCACAGTCACGTGCAGGCGAAAATCGGCCATCGTGCTGCCAGGCCGGCTCGCGCAAGTCGCGTCTACCAGACGCATGCGCAAGGGACTTGACGGCAGCCCAGCCATGGTTTCCGCCAGCATGTCGTCCGCGATCCATTCCAGCCAGTCCGCACATCGCTTCTCCCGCTTGTGCAGGGCTACGTTGCTCACGTCGCACAACCCGGTTGCCCGAGCGTGCGCGACCACGGAGCGTAGGGATCCGTCAGATGCTGCCCTACCCAACAGCAACCGTAGCAGCTTCTCCGGGTCGGCCAGTGGCCCGTCCTCCATGACAATTGCGCCCGTTAAGAACGCGCTCTCCTTCCACCCGGCAGGAAGCTCCCGGACCAACATCGGCCATTCGCACTCCAGAAGTTTCGTCCCCATACCTCCCCGTACACCTTCGCGAGATCACTAGCAAAAAAGTGGTTAGCACCTATGTCCCAGAGGGAGAGGGGGCCGGATGAGGAGGCCGGATGAGAAGGGGCTGGGCGCTCTCATTTCGTCAGCCCCTTGATCATCGTCATGATGCGGTCGGTGACGCCCTTCAGCTCGGCGTCGATTTCGGCCAGGGGACGCGGTGGCTTGAATACGTAGAAGTGGCGGTTGAAGGGGATCTCGTAGCCGACCTTGGTCTTCTCGTGGTCAATCCACGCGTCGGACGCGTGGGGCAGCACCTCGCGCTTGAAGTAGGTTTCCACGTCTTCGGAAAGCGGCACGTTCTCGGTGTCGCGCAGGTTGGCGTCGGGCGCCGGCTGGCCCTTACCCTTGCCCTTGGTGCCGAGCACGACCTTGCCCTTGGCATCGCGCTCGGGCCGCTCGACGGTGATGGTGCGGTAGCCGAAATCCTCGTTCTTGAAGATGCGGCTGATGGGGACGCCGGCGCGGGTGACCTTCTTGAGCTGGCCGAAGATCTGGGTGATGTCCTCGATGTGGTCCGGGCTCAGCTCTTTACGCTTGCTGCCCAGGCTCTTGCGCATCTTTTGCCAAAAACCGCTGGCGTCGATGAGTTGCACTTTGCCCTTGCGGGCGGCCGGCTTGCGGTTGCTGACGATCCACACGTAGGTGCTTATGCCGGTGTTGTAGAACATGTCCGTGGGCAGGCCAGCACGTAGCGCCGGATCTCGCTTTCGCCCGAACCGGCGCCGCCGGTGAAGAGCGGTGAGCCGTTGAGCACGATGCCGAACCGGCTGCCGCCGTCCTTGGCAGGGCGCATCTTGGAAATCAGGTGAAGCAGGAACAGCAGCGAGCCGTCGCTGACGCGCGGGAGGCCGGGACCGAAGCGGCCGTTGAAGCCTTGCTCCTCGGCCTCCTTGCGGATTTCCTTCTCGATCTTTTTCCACTCGACGCCGAAGGGCGGATTGGAAAGCGCGTAGTCGAAGGTCTTGCCGGGCAGGCCATCGGCGGACAGGGTGTTGCCAAAGATGATGTTGGCGATGTCCTGGGCCTTGATGAGCATGTCCGCCTTGCAGATGGCGTAGGACTCGGCGTTCAGCTCTTGCCCGTACATCACCAGCCGGGCTTTGGGGTTGTGGGCAGCGAGGTGTTCGCCCGCGACGCTCAGCATGCCGCCGGTGCCGGCGGTCGGGTCGTAGATGGAACGAACCACACCAGGCTCGACAAGGCATCGTCGTCCTCGATGAAGAGCAGGTTCACCATGAGTCGGATGACTTCGCGTGGAGTGAAGTGCTCTCCGGCGGTCTCGTTGGAAAGCTCGGCGAATTTTCGGATCAGCTCCTCGAACACGGCGCCCATGGCGGCGTTGTCCACGGTTTCGGGGTGCAGGTCGATGTTGGCGAACTTCTCGGTCACCAGGTAGAGCAAGCCGGCCTTGGCCAGGCGGTCAATCTGGGTGTGAAACTCGAAGCGCTCGAAAATGTCGCGCGCGGCGGGTGAGAAGGTCTGCATGTACGCGCGCAGGTTTTCGCCGATGTGGTCCTGGTCGCCCATCAGCTTCTTCAGGTCGAGCGCCGACGTGTTGTAGAAGAGCTGCCCGGACTTTCGCAGCAAGAACGGCTCGGGGTTGACGCCGGCCCCTTTGCGCTTGGCTAGCTCGGCCAGCACCGCCGATTTGGTCGGTTCCAGCACGCAGTCGAGCCGCCGCAGGACGGTGAATGGCAGGATGACCTTGCCGTACTCGGACTGCTTGTAGTCGCCGCGAAGAAGGTCGGCGACCGACCAGATGAAGGACGAAAGGTTGGGTTCGCTCATGTGCTTCGCCGTCCAGGTGACGGCGACCGGTAGTTTCTCGCGAACGGACGGAATAAGCCAGATGGCGCGCGGCCTTTCATCGGCGAGGCGGTCGAACGCTGGAGCCAGCGCCAGCGCACCCGTGCGAAAGGCGTGGCTGGTAGCTTGCGGGGGCTGCGGCGGAGCCGCCTTGTCCTCGGGAAGCCACGACGCCGCCATTTTCGGGGGTGGTACGGGAGGAATCGGTGGCGCCGGCCCCGGCTCGGGCGGAGCAGTCGCGGCGGGCGGCGCGGCTTCGCGATGGCTCCTACGGGCCGTAACAGTTGATGTCGGACACCAGTGGCTCGTTGGGGCAGCGCGGGTCACCGCAACCCCAGAAGACCCCGCCGTCGCTGTTTCCGCAGATTTCGTCGCCGGTGGGTTTCATGAAGCAGCTCTCGTGCTTGACCAGGATGCTGTCTCGGGTCGCCGCGCTGACCTTGAGGCAATGCGAGCTCATGGGGGTGCACATGCCGTCGTAATAGCCCACACACAGCTCGTCGGATCCGCATGCGCTGCACTTCGAAGACACGCCGGAATCGAAGGAAACGCCACCATCGCTCCCGGCGCTGTCACCTGTATCCGAAACGCCGCTGTCGCTGCTGCCCGACGAGCCACCGGCGCCGGCGTCCCTTACACACTGACCGTGAGCGCAGCTGCCAAACGATAGGGGGCAAGGCGGTTGCGTGACCATGGGACAGTCCGCAGCCCAGTACGGGTCGCAAACACTCGCGGTCACTGCCGCGACCGCGGAGATATCGGCGGTTGCCACCAGATCTCCACACGACGAAAAACAGGCCAGCGACTTGGGTAGGTACAGGAAAGAACAGTCCGAGTCGACCTGGCAAGCCAGTGACGCCGTGCTGTCCAGGTACGCGTTGTACTGCGTCTGTGCCGTGGCTGACAGTTGATTGCAAACAGCGGCGTCGGGAGCGACGTTGGCGTCGGACGCGTCGCTAGCTGCTGCGTCGATGGACGCGCGGAAGGCATCGCTGCACCGGCCGCCGTCGCAGTAGGGGGACATTCGGATACACTCCAGCCGGATCTCCGGACAGCCCGCGCCGAAATACTGGTCGCAGGTTGTGGTGCCGGCCGCGGTTACCGCAGAAACGTCGGCGGTTCCCACCAGTAGGCCGCAGGCTGCGAAGCAGTTCAGCGATGGCAGGCTCAGGAAAGAACAATCCGAGTCGACCCGGCATGCCAGCGAGGAAGTGCTGTCCAGGTATGACTGGAACTGCGCCTGCGCGGTCGCTGCGAGCTGGTTGCAAACGGCCCCGTCGGGCGACACACTGGCATCCCCCGCTCCAGCCGCGCCGCCACTGCCAATGCTTGCTCCGCCCGCACCACCGCGCGAGCCAGCATTGCCGTTGCTGTCCGAGCAAGTTGGGAGCGCCAACAGAAGACAGAGAACACCGAAGACGGGGAAATAGGCTTTGCTGTGCATGGTCGTTTGCTCCGTGCCGTTCGTGTATGCCAGAGCCCGGAAATACCACGATTTCTCGTCGATGCCCGGCGATTCCGTGTAGGCCGTGTGATCGCTGCGACAGCCCCTCGGTCATCTGACCACACGTCGTCAGCGGTTCGGCTCGTCCTTGAGGCGCATGAGATCGGCCCACGGCCAGTATCGGGCGGGAGGGAAGGGGCGGCCGAACCTGTCTCGCGCCAGCTTCAGAAAAGATCGGCGCCGATTCCGAATACGACGACGGAGTCATGGGCTGTGTGGTGCCCCGCGATCTCGAGGGTGAAGCCGCCACGGATGGATGGGCGATTCGCGCCGAAGGTCCGCGCCACTCGCCAGTCGAAGCCGAATCCGGTGTAGGTCGAGGGCGGCGGCGCGGAGCACATGAAGCCGCAAAAGTAACTGAGGTTGCCCGATACGTACGATGGTCCGCCGCCCAGGGTGAACAGTGTCCCTGGCAAGGTGTACTCGACCAAGAGCGTGTGGCTTCTCCAGTCGTCGCTGTCACCCAATAGTGACTTGGAGGTCTCGGAAGCCGAGATCTGATAGCTGGCGGCCCACGAGCGATTGACCTGAATGCCGGCCCGGGCGCTGGCCACTGCGCCCAACCCCATGGTTCCCCCGCCGACACCTACCGAGCCGCCCAGTCGCGGGCGCAGGGAAACGGGATCCGTATCCGGCGTTCCGACTTGCGCGAATGCACTGCCAACGGGGACGGCGGCGACCAACACCAAGGTGCCGAGCAAATGGGAAGCCTTGACACTCCGTCCCCGCCCAAAGACGCGTCGCGATGTTGGCATGAGCGGACGAAATGCAAGCTGTGGTCCAAGGTTCGCAAATGCCAGATTTGGCCTCGCCGCCCTCGCTCCGGCGGGGTGGGTCCTGCAAGTGACGGAAATCGAACGGTTGCCGATGAATCTTCGGCGGCGGGCGCGACCACGCCCGATGGTTTGCATCCAAAGACGACCCTCGCGGCCCTTTTTGAAAAGTGGAGACCGGCATGATGCGCGTCGTAGTTGGATTGTCGTTACTTGGTCTTGTGGCTTGTTCAGGCGGCAGCGGCACGGGGCCGGGGAACGAGGGCAGCCACGACGGCGGCCTGGGTCTGGACGGCGCCGCCATGACCGCGCTGGATGCCGGTGCTGGCCATGATGTTCCCGCGCCCCAACCCGACGCCGAAACGTGCACCTCCACGGCAGTGCCCACCACGATTGTGGCAAGCTATCCGGGTTTCTCTCTGAGCGTGGTCGACCAGGACGTCTACTACATCGACCCCAACGACAACGCAGGCCTGGGTGCCCTGCACCACGTGGGGCTCGATGGCACGGGTAACGGCATCGTGGTCAACCCGAGCCCGTCGACGCTTCTCTACGGCGCTACCGCCGTCGGCGAGGACATCCTCTACTTCGAGGAGGACGACCCATCGGGCTCGGCCATCCACCTCTACCGCACCAGCCGCAGCACCGGCGGCGCCGGGGTCCAGGTTGGGACCGGCACCTTTTCCGGTTTCGGCGTCAACATCCTGGGTGGCGGCTACGCCGGCATCGAGGCGGGCCAGAGCGCCGGGGTCTTCGCCGCAAGCGCCACCGAGATTTACGTGAACGACCAGAGCGAAATTTCGCGCGTTTCGCTCGCCGACGGGAGCAAGACCGTGATCGCCACGCTGGCCGGCGCGGGCGGCATCAAGTGGCCAGCTCTCGTGGGGGCGACCGTCTTCTACAAGGACGGTCTCGGTGCGATCTATTCCACGCCGGCCAACGCCACCGCGCCGAGTGGCGCGGTCCTGGGCACCCAGACCTGTGGCTCGGGCAACACCCTATGGATGGCGAGCTATGCCGGCGGCTTCCTATGCGGGGCCAGCTTCGGCCTCGACAGCATCGACGCCACGGGCACGACCAAGACCCATGTCATCTATACCTTGACCGACAAGACCCCGCTCCAATTCAATCCCTCCAGCGTGGACGGGACGACGTATTACGCGCTTCCCAGTCTTGCCGCGGCCGACGGCGCCCTGTACCGGATGGACACCACGAGCACGAGCCGAGTCGCGCTCAGCTGCGCGGTGCGCTCGGTGATCGACTACCACCTGACCGCCACGGATCTGGTGTTCGTCGAGCTACGAAGCGACGCCAGCAGCGTATCACTCGACCTCAAGCGACTGACCCGCTGACTAGCCCGCATGATTCATGAGCCCTGCCTTGTCGGGGCGCTCTTGCGAGCTGCTAGGGTTCCTCCAGGCGCATCACCGTGGCGGCGTCGTACGGAATTACCCGGCGCCGCCGGGGCGCCGTGCGATAGGCTACGCCCATGTCGCGGAACGCCGATGGGGCGCCTCCGGCGCGCCCGACAACGGCACGTCGAGATCGGGATCTTCCTCGTCGGGCTCGTGTGCCTGATGGTGGAGATCCTGCACACCCGGATGCTGGCCTTCTTCCTCGGCAGCATCTCGAGCTTCCTCGCCATCCCGGTGGCGCTCTTCGGGCTTTCGCTCGGCTCGCTGCTCGTGCACCGCGCGCGCAAGGGGGACGCGCGCCGCCTGATCGCGATCCTGCAGGCGCTCGTGCTGCCGATCCTCGCCGCCGCGTTCGTGGGCTTCTTCGCCGTCGCGAACGCGTTCTTCCCGGTCATCCACGTCTCGCTCGAGAACCCATACGGGGACGTGGCGCGCATGCTGGCGTACTCGGGCATCTTCCTGCCGTCGTACGCGATCTTCGGCGCGCTCCTGGCCCTGTACTTCGACGAGGGCGCGCAGAGCATCGGGCGGCTGTACTGCTTCGACCTCGCGGGCGCGGCGTCGGGCTGCCTCCTTCTGCCCCTCGTGCTGACCTGGGCGGGGCTGCCACCCGCCATCATGACGGTGCTCCTCGGCGCGCTCGCGCTCCTCGCCGCGACACCGCCGATATGGAAGCTCGCGCGCCGACGGCTCGCGGTAGGCGCCGGCGCGGCGGCGTATTGCGTGGTCGCGTTCCTGGCGTTCCGCGGGAGCGTGTTTCAGGAGCACCCGGACGTCGTGCGCCTGTCGCGCTACGTGCTGCCTGGTTACGCCCGCGAGGACATGAAGGAGGTGCGCGTGCGGTGGAACGACCTCGCGCGCACGAGCCTCGTGCGGGCCGACTCCCGCAACCCCAATGCGGGCGGGGAGGCGTGGGGCATCGTGCAGGACGACGGGATTAGCAACGTGAAGGTCCTGCGCTGGGATCCAGCGGCGAAGCCAGCGGATCTCCTGCCCTACAGCCTGCACCACGCGCTGCCGTTCCTCATGGGACATCCGCCGAAGCGCATGCTCGTGCTCTTCGCAGGCGTGGGGCGCGACATGGTCGAGCTCGACTGCCTGGCGCAGGGCAGGGCGGACATCACGGGCGTGGAGCTGAACCGCGCCGTGGTCGACCTCGTCCGGGATCCGCTGCTCGCGGGCATGAACCTGCGCGCCTTCCTCGCGCGGCCCAACATGCACCTTGTGGTGCGCGAGGGGCGCGACTTCCTCAACCACGACTGCGGGCGCTACGACCTCATCTTCGTGGCCACCAACGGCTCGGTCAACGCCGAGCGCACCGGCGACACGCGGAAATACCTCGACACCTACGAGGCCATGGCGTCGTACCTCGACCACCTCGCGCCGGGCCCGGGCTCGATGATGGTGTTCGTGAACCAGCCCGTGCTCCACAAGGCCGAGAGCCTGCGGCTGCTCTTCGCCGAGCGCGGCCTCGGCGACTTCGGCAAGGCGGTCTTCGCGTTCGGCTCCCCGGCGACCCGCGGGCAAGACAGCATGGTCGTCAAGCCGGGCGGGCTCACGCAAGAAGAGATCGCGGCCATCGAACGGAAGGTGGCGTCGTGGCCGTACCCGCGGAGGGTGCTCTACGCGCCCTCGGGCGCGGGCGAGCCGAGCTTTGTGGACGCCGTCCTGGGGCGCACGCGCGGGCCTCTGGTCACCGACGATCGCCCGTTCGTGCACGAGGTGAGCTGGCGCGATTTCGAGCTTTTGCCCGCGAAGGCGCGCTTCATCGACCAGCTCTACGCCTCGAGCTGGATCAAGGTCTTCACCGTTCTACTGTTCGGCGCGGTCTCGGTCGCGGTCATTGTGTTCGTGGGCCTGCGGCGCGGCCGCGAGCGGCGCGTGCCTTGGCCGTGGGTGCTGTACTTCTTCGTGGCCGGCGTCTCGTACATGTGCGTGGAGATCGGCCTCATCGCCAAGACCGAGCTGTTCCTCGGCAGCCCGCTCTACGCCGTGGCCGTGATCCTGGCGCTGTTTCTGGCGGGAAACGGCCTCGGCGCGTACCTGCAGGATCGCCTGCGCGTGTTCCGCGGCCCGGTGACGCTCATGCTGCCGGGCATTGTTGCAACCATCGCCGCCATCGCGTGGGGCGTCCTGGCCACGCACCTGTGCAATGCGCACCTGCTCTCGCTGCCCTTGCCGCTCAAGATCCTCTGCGCGGCGCTGAGCGTGGTGCCGGCCGGGACGTTCCTCGGAATGTTCTACCCGTTCGGCGTAGAGCGCGTGGTGGAGGCCGGACGCCGCGCGGCCGTGCCCGCCACCTATGTCATGGCCACGCTGTCGTCGGTGTGGGGCGCGGCGTGGGCCATGGCCGCGATCACCAACCTGGGCTTCTCGGTCGTGATCCTGATGGGCGCCACTGGCTACGCCTTGACCGGGGCGCTGGTCCTCGTCGCGCGCCGCCTGGGCCCGTAGGCCACCTTGGCGGCTTTGGTCGTCAGCCTGTCACCGGCGTCAGACCAAGGGCAGCAGCGGCCTGGGTTTGGTGGGCGTCGAAAGTGAGGAACTCAGTGAAGTTGTGGTGCAATGCCGTGACCAAATGAATGCAGTCCGAGGAGCGCAGAAAGATCGTTGGTGGCAGCGTGGTGAAGGTCTCGGCGGCTGCTCTCAGAATGAAGCCATCGACGGGCAACCAGGTCCAGAACCCGGCCAGGTCATCGTGTTGGAACTGGCGCACTACCGCGAGAAAGTCCCGTCGGCCCCACATCCCTTCGCGCAGGCGGCGATGGAAGACGGCCATGATTTCGGGCCGCACCAAATCTGACAGGCAAACCTGATCTGCCCGCTCCAACAAGTGGCGAATGGCTCGCGATTCCCTTTCCGGGACGTAAAACTTGGCCACCGCCGAGGTATCGCAGACCATCATCGGTCGCCGCGAATCGCGTCCAGATCGTCGAGGACATTTCCCGATGTCTTGCGGGAAAGCAGAGCCTTGTATTCGGCCAGCAGCGTGCGTCGTCGGCGTTTGGGTACGAGGAGGGCGGCCCTGGCCAGTACGGCAACGGGCTTGCCCCGGTCAGTAACTTCGATCGGAGAGCTCGACCTGCCGGCCAGTCGCACATGCTCGCCCGTGGTCTCATGAAGCTGTTTGATGCTGATGCTGGTCGCCATGGTGTAACAGTGACACCTCCCGGCACCGCGGTCAAGACGAGGCCCAGCAGCAGAAGTGAAGCGGCGCTATTCCGGCCACGCGAAAACTGGTCACACATGCGTCGGACGGAACGTGACCACCCTGCTCACTGCCCGGCGGCGTTGGGCACCACCCCGCGGCGCCTGCCGGGGGCACGGTGAAATCGGGAAAGTCGATGAGGCCCGAAAGCCCGCGGTCGCAGCAAGGCGGCTCGCCCGGCCCCACGGTTCCAAGGGTGGCGAGATCGTCGGCCACCAGCGTGCCCGCGCAGGCCAGCTCCACCGCATGCTTGAGCCGCCCGCTTTGTGAATGTCATTGACGTTCAGCAAACGGCCAGGAGCCGGTGTAGGATGGACCTTCGCGGAGGTCACAGTGTCCCCACTCGGTTGCACTCATTCTGTATTGTCCGGGTTGCTTGGCCTTGTGCTGTTCTTCATGACCTCGGCGTGCGGCGGCCGTCTAGCCGACGTGCCGGCCTATCCGCTTTATCCCAACCCGGGGCAACAGCTGCCACCCAACCAGGTGGCGAAGCTGTTCGGCGTGGCCGCCCAGTCCCCAGATGCCCCGTCAGGGCCGATCATAAAAACCGTCGACAACCGAAACGTCTTGGACAAAGACCCATCGGTTTTTGCGCTCTTGCCCGGATGCCACATCGTCGCCACATCCAACAATCTCATCATGGGACCTTGGCGCGGAACTCTTCCCACGGCGGTGTTTGCCTTCGACATGAAGGCTGGGCACACCTACGTCGTGAAACTGCTCATCCAGGAGGACATGAGCAGCGGCGGGCGGGTCTTCTTCCGCGCTGAGGAGCAGGATGCCGCGGGAAAACCGACGGCCGATTTCGATCCGGTCCGCAGCCTCGACGAGATCAAGGCCTGCATGAGCGCGAAGCGCGGCGAATAGACCTTCCTTGCAATTCTCCGGGGATAGCGTGAAGACGACCTCGGCAACGGAACCCACGGCATGCGCGACGCCCCCTCGGCCAGCCCCGATTCCGACGGCAACGACGATCCATCCCTGGCGGACGTGCGATTACCAGCGGGCCGTTAGCGTCATCCCGCGCGCATCGCGCGCGACCATCGGCACGAGCTGCAACTTCGAGCGACTGGACCAAGCCGTTCGCGTCGCGCGCACCTCGCCGGACACTGGGACTTCCTCGCCCTTGATACCGTAACCAAGAAGAACGGCGCTACCCAACTGTACTGCGCTCCAGAGGTACCAGATGCTGCCGTCAGCGCGCGGCCCCGCCATGACTGGCCCCAGGATCGGAATCGCGAACTCGATGGCCCTGTCGCCTTGCGTGCATCTACAGTTGAGTAGGGCCGCACTCAAGAAGACCGCTCCACCCCAGCTGAGACCGAAGAGCACAGCGCCGCCAATCAGTGGCCCGGTACGCCTGCGGTGTACGGTCGTCAACGGAAGCGGCGCCGGTGACGTGGGCGCGTGCAACGTTGGCAGAGGTGGAGGGGTACTGGGAAGCAGAGGATGCGGGGCCGTGTCGGATAGCGGCGCTTCCGCGCGCGCCGAGGGCATGGCCGCCCCGACCGACGCGGCAACGAACGCCAAAGTTGTAGCCAAGCGCGACATGGATCCTCCGAACGAAATGTTCAATCGAGAGCGTATTCAGCAGGGACGACAACGAGCTCTTGCAAGACTCTTGCCTTCGAAGACCGCAATTGGTGGCGTCGTTGCAGCGGATCGCCTCCTGAACGGCCGTCATGATCGACCGATCCGCGCCATTGATGTCCTAGTACGGTCGCATTCTCCAGTGACGGTTTGCGACGTCACCACCCGCTTTAGTTCAGCGGGTCGACGTGCCGCGGTCGAGGGGCGGCTCTTTGCAGACGGGGCAGCCGCACGGCTTGGTTGGTGGCCTTGGTCAACCGCGCTCATGGGTCAGCGCGCGCAACCTGGCCACCAACACGAAACCGTGCGGCTCCAATCGGCCACGGCTCGCCAGCGCGGCGTATCGTCCTCGACCGTTTCCAACAGGCCATACACGCTGCCGTCACCGCCGCGAACATCGACGTAATGGTGAAAAAGCGTGCCGCCCAGCGCTTTCCAGCGCGTCAGCATGTCTGTGTAGACTTGCTCCATGCCCGGATGCCGCGCCACCTGGCGGCGGAACTCGGCCGTTGTCCCGGTCTGGTTGTATCCCAGGTCGATGCCCATCGAATAGGCCGTGAACGCGAGGCCATGGGATTGCGCCAGATCGAGATCCTGGGCCAGATTGGCAGCCATGTTGGCGGCCACGTCGGCGGCCAAGAGAGCAACCGCCTGCTCGACGCCCGCCGCGCCCTGCGCCGCCAGCGATGTCCATGTGTCCACGCCGCCGCTGAAGAATCGACTGACGGCGTACTCGTCGAAACCGTGCTTCCAGCAGGCCTGGTTCCCTTCGTTCACCCACAAGGGGCATTCGAGCGCTCCTTGTCCGACGCCGCTGTTTCCGCCCTGGGCCACCACGACGCAACGGACGCGATGGCTTCCTGTCGCACCGAAGACTTCGTTCTTGAAGATGTCGCAGGCCTGCGCCAGGCGCATGCCGTCCCACTCCGCCGCGCACCAATCCGTCGTGTTCCAGCGCGCTTGGCACTGGGCAAGCGCATATTGGGCTCGGCCGTTCCAGTATTCGTCGCCGATCTCGATGCGCGCAATCAGCCGCGGATCCAGATGGTCTCGCAAATACTCCGCCAGGCCGCGCAAGTAGCTGTCGCTGGCTTGGATCGGAATGCTGAACCAGCAGTCTACCTGGGCGCGGTTGCAGATCTCGACCAGGACCTCGATGGGCGCGCCCCGGTCGGCATCCAACCAGTCGTCGGTGAGCTGGGTGCGCGTGTTCCAATCGGTGACCGAGGCCGAATCGAGGGTGTCACCCCATCGGACGCTGCGCAGCTGCCCGAGCTTCTCGAGGTACAGCGGATTGAGGGCCGATCCGTCGGCCAGCCCGGCGGCAGTGCGATTGCTGCCGAGGTAGTTGTCCCCGTTGCGCACCCACAGCCAGGTACCGTCCACGCCGGCCGAGCTCTTGTCCGCGCCCATTCGGGCAACATAGAGATCGCCGCCGCACGCCCCGAGAGCGAGCGAGGCGAGCGCAACCCATCCGCGCGCACGCACCAGGGCTACCGTCCTCGCAACGCCTGACGCGCCTTCGTAGCGAAGCTGCCCAGCGGAAAACGCGTGATGATTTGCCCGAGATCGGCGCGGGCGCCTGCGCTGTCACCCAAGCGCGATCGACAGGACGCGCGTCCCCACAGCGCCCGTTCCTCCAAGGCATCGCCAGAGCCATCGAGAGCCACGCCGAGATCCGTGACGGCCTGGCTACAGCGGCCCGAGGCTCCGCGAAGCTCGCCGCGCAGAACGGCCAGCTCGCGCGCCCGCGGCAGATCTGTCAACCGCGTCCGGTCGAGAATCGCGAGTGCGCCCGCGCGATCATCCAGCTCCAGAAGGGCATCGATGCGTGCCAGGGTTGCCTCGCGCGCGAGTGTTCCACGCGGGAATCGCCGGCTGTACTCGTCGAGCGCGGACAGCGCCGACCGCGCGTCGTGCTGCTGCCGAAGCAGGTGGAGCGCGGCGGTCAGCAGACGCGATTCCTCGGCCATGCTGCTCGGGGCCGGTGGTGGGGTGATCGCCGCGACCGATTGGCTCGCATCCGTCGCACCTGGTGGTGTCGCGGCTCGCGGCGAGACCCGACCGCGCAAAAGCACGGCGGCTCCCACGGCCCCTACGCTCGCGATCAACATGCCTAGGACCAGGGCCAAACGGAGCATGGGTATTTCTCGGCGCTGGGATCTGTCGTGCAGTCTCTGCGCAACCCGAGACAGGACATCCGGATCGCTCGTCGGCACCATGGCTGCCTGTCGCATCAGCTCGGCCGCCCGCTGTTCGAGCGGTGGGCACGTCGGTACGCGGTCGCTCCAGTGCTCGCGAATAGAGCCGCTGTCGTTCATCGGGCATCCCTCCCTTCGAGCCGTTCGAGCCGTTCGAGCTCGCGCAGAAACTGGGCCCGCGCCCGCCGCAGTCGCACCCAGATCGTGGCCAGCTTGGTTCCCGTGAGTTTCGCGATGTCCTCGCCCGACATCGACTCCATTTCGAACAGAATGAGAAGGCTCCGGTACTTTTCGTCCATGGTGTCCAGGATCCGGTAGACCAGCGCGACCGACTGCTGGCGCTCGATCGACTCGACCGGGCTGGGCATCGAGGCATTGAGGGCGCGGCCAGCTTCCTCGGCGCGGTGCAAGCCCAGCCAGCGCAGCTTGCGATCCTTGCGCCGGCGGTCGAACACGATGCGCTCGGTGATACGGTACAGCCAGGTGGTGAGCTTGGCATCGCCGCGGAATTCGTGCAGCCGGCGCTGAACGACCATGAAGACCTCATGGACCATGTCCTCGATATCGGCGTGCGGCCCGGCCAGCCGTGCGATCCAGTGCATTACGTCGGGCGCATGGATCCGGTACACTCCGTCGAGGTCGAGGGGACCCACGTCGTCGTTCGCTACCACCGTGGACTCGGCGCAGTTCATTCCGCCGGTCTCGTGTCGGTCGAGGTCTGAACCTTTCATCAAAAGCGTCCCAGGCTTGCTCCCAGGATCGCACCGACGCGCAGGGCCGGCAACGCGTAGCTGGTGGACGGGATGCTCTCGATCCGCAGCGTGGTTCGATGCGGCCAGCCCGAGGCGGCGATGTCGAGCCAAAATGCATGGTGGCCACCGACCCGCAGCGCGCGCAGGCCCGCCCCGACGCCGAGATCCAGACCAAAGTCAGTGAGATCGTTCGGATAGTCCGATCCTGACGCGATGGCAGCGGCCGCGATCGCCTCGCTGTGCAGGTCGATGCGAAAACGCCCCTTGCCGACGCGAAAGCGCGGCCCAGCATGAAGCTCGGCTCGCGTCCAACGCGCGTTGCCCAAGCCGAGAGGCGACGTGCGCAACCAGTCCACGGCAAGTGCCGCTCGCCAACCCAAACGCCAGCCGGCCGGAGCACTCGAGCCTTGCAGAGCCAGTGTTGGAGCAAGCGACGACGCCCACGACACGCCAGCCCCAGCCCCAAGGTCGAACGCTGCCGAGGGTAGGGGAGGAGGTTGTGCGGGCGGTGGTAGCGGCGGCGGAGGTGGCGGCAGTGGTGGCAACTCAGATGGCGGCGGCGCCGCCGGCGGCTCCGGTCGCGGGGCGGTCGCGCGCGGCGGCGGCAGGCGAGGCGGAGGCAACACGTGGATGGGAGTAGATGGGCGATCGAGCTCGGGCGAGGGAGCCAGCGCCGGCTTGAGCTCGGCCTCCCACGCCGCGACCACGGCGGCCACCGCGGCGGCAAGATCACGGCAGGATGCGGAGGCAGGCAGGTGGCGTCGTCCCAGTAAACCACCACTCCCGCGCCGCAACTCGATCTCGATCTTCGTCCCGTCGGCGGACAGGACCGCACGATCCGGCGGGATCCCCTCGGCGCCGTCGGGTAGCAACTGCCGCAATCTGTCCTCGACCTCGACCGGATCGGGACAGGTGGTCGTGCCCGAAACCTGCACCAGAGGATGCGCCATCAACATCAGCAGCAAGGTCTGGGCGATCACCGCTACCTCTTCCACCCTTCACAGCTAACGCGCACGGGCCGAGACGGTCAACGGTTGAATCGTGCATGTGTGAGCGTCGGACGATGCGAAACCAACGCATCGATTCATCAGAAGCGGTGAAAGTTATCTGACCGAACGGACACTGGCAGGCGAGGAGTCGTCATGAGCACCACGAAGATGTTCCGTCTGGCCACCTGGCTTGGTTTGAGTCTGTTTCTGGGTTGCAGTTCTACCGGCAGCGGCGCTGCTCCCGCGGTGGGAGGCACCACCGCAGGGTCGGGTGGCGCTGGGTCGGGTGGCCAGCAGGTCACGGGAGGCTCGGTGGGCGCTGGTGGCATCCAGGGTTCGGGCGGCACCACCAACAGCGATGGGGCAGCCAGCGGCGGCTCATCGGGAGGCGGCGGGCGGCCGAGCAGCGGCGGTACATCCGGCAGCGGCGGTGCGCTCGGGATAGGTGGCGCGATGGTAGGGAGCGGCGGACGTACGAGCAGCGGTGGTGCATCCGGCGGCGGCGGCGCTGTGACTGGCGGCGGTGGCGCGCCAGGGACCGGCGGCGCTGCCAGTGGCGGAGTCATGAGCGGAGGTGGTGCAACTGGCAGCGGGGGAACGAAAGCGACCGGCGGAACGACCAGCACGGGGGGCAGGACAGGCAGCGGCGGAACGACGATCACGGGCGGCACGCCAGGGACAGGTGGCACGATCGTCTCGGGTGGCACGTCAGGGACAGGCGGCACGACCGTCTCGGGTGGCACGTCAGGGACAGGCGGCGCGCCAGGTACTGGCGGCGCGACATCCGTGGGCAGCTTCGTCAACCCGGCTCCGGGTAGTAAGTTCTTCATCGGCGCAAACTTCTGGAACGAAGGATGGGAGCCGGCGAGCGACTTCTTCGCCAGCAACGTCAACTGGGCCACGACGAGCAATCCGTGGAATCCCGCGTTGCTCAGCGATCTTGCGCCCTATGCGCACGTGTTGCGTTTCATGGACTGGAACAGGACCAACGACCAAGTCGCGGGCAGTTGGGCGACCCGTGCGCAGCCGAACGTGGCGCCGGGCGATCGCGGCGTGGCCTACGAATGGCAGATCGATTTGTGCAACCGCGCCCATGTCGACTACTGGATCAACGTCCCCACGCTTGCCGACGACGACCACGTGACCAAGCTCGCGCAATTGATTCAGCAGAAATTGGATCCCAGTCTGCGCATCTACATCGAGTACTCGAACGAAGTGTGGAACGGCGGGTTTCCGCAGGCGACCTATGCGGATGACCAAGGCGTCGCGGCAAACATGCCCGGCATGAATCAGTGGTACCAAGGATGGGCGTGGTATGTGTTCCGCTCGGTGCAAATCTTCCAGGGTTTCGAGGCCGTGTTTGGCAAGGACAGCCCACGCCTGGTCAAGGTCCTGTCAGGCCAGGCCGGCTACACCGGCGATGCGAGCAATCCGGCGCCCATCTGTGCATGGCATCTGCAGTCACTGGCCGACAAGACCGTCAACCCACAAGGCGAAACCATCGACGCCTATGCGATTGCGCCCTATTTCGCAGGGAATACCACCAGCGCGTTGGCGACTGACATTCCGATCGACGTGACCCTTGTCCAGAATCACGTGACGTGTCTCAAGGGAACTGGAATTCCTCTCATCAGCTACGAAGGAGGACAAGATTCCTACGCGGCGCCAAGCTGCTCTGCCGTCGCCACGGATCCTGCAATGGCGGACCTCTACGTCACGTACTTGAACGCCATGATGGCGGCAGGCATGTCGGGGCCCTTCACGCAATACACCCATGTCGGTAGTTGCTGGGGTTTGAAGATGGCGACCGGTGATTCCAACGCCAACGCACCTAAGTACCAAGGTTTGCTCAATTGGGTGGCGGCGCACCCGTAGATGCAGTCGCTGGACACGATGATCGCAGCCAAGATGTCCCGTCTGCTGACTCTGATTGGGTTGGGATGACGATCCCAGCGCCGGGGACACCTGGTTCGCGCTGTCGCGCAACGGCGACTACAACGCCAGTGCCGATCTCACCACTTTCGGCAAGTCGGTGGTCGAGGGCGCGGGTTACGGTCTGCTTGCATTGGCCCAATTCGCGACCATGTTCTAGGCGCTTAGTCGCCCGCCGAGCCGCTCCGTTCGAAGGTGGCGGTGGTCGGGTGGTCGCCGAAGGGAGCCGCGTTCGGCAGGAAGTGGACCGCGGTCAGGCTCACGGTGAGCGCACGGGCGGCACCGGCCCGCCGGCCATGTTGTAGATGAGCTCCACGCCCGGTGGCACCACGTTGACTTCCAGTCCGTTGCTGGCCAGCAAGGCCTGGGTCTCGAGGACCTCGAACAGGGCCTTGGCGATGAACGGCGTCTCAGCGATCTGGCCGAGCGCCTTGCCGACGATCTGCGGGCGCGTGGCGGCGGCTTTGGCGAATTCCACGGCGGCCTGGCGTTCGGCCGTCGAGCGAATGACGTTTACGCGGTTCGAGCCGTCCTGCTGGATGGCCGCGGTCACCTGGCGCAGGCGGTTGACGACCTTCTGCTCGATCTGCGTGGTCATGCCGCGGTCGCGGAAGTGGACCTTGCGGATGTAGATGCTGCCGACCTGGTAGCCCCACTCGCGCGACTTGGTGGAAACCTCCTGGCGAACCAGGCCGCTCATGCCGTGGCGGTTCTCCAGCATGTCCGACAGTTTCATGTTGGACAGGCAGCGCACGGTCGCGTTCGAGATGTTGGCGCGCAGCGAGCCGAGCGGGTCGTTGTTCTTGTAGAGGTAATCGAGCGGCTCGCCCACCACCATCTCGCACCACACGCCGATGCCCATGGGCGCACCCTCCTCGGAATTGACGGGCTGGCTGCGCAGGTAGGTCTGATCGATGCGCAGATCGACCAAGAACTTCTTGCCGAAGAAGGGCACCAGCATGGCGAAGGGGCCCATGCTCTTCCAGGGTGAATGCAGCCCCGGCTCGCTGATCACCGTGCGCACCTTGCCGAACAGCTCGAAGACCACGCACTGCCGCTCGCGGACCACGACGTACATGGCGAAGAGCCGCGCCAGACCGAGGAGGACCGGCATGGCCACGAAGCTCGCGACGAAGGTGTAGAGGAGGGCTTGCAAAAATGCCATCACTTGGTCCCTCCCGCGACGTCCTCGAGGACCAGATGGCGGGCCTTGCGCCGCAGGGCGACCTTGGCGTTGCGCACGTAGGCCTCGACGGCCTGGGGTCCGCCGTTGCCGGCCAGATCGCGGAGCTGCGCCGCGAGCGCGAGCAGCGGCTCGACCTCGGCCTGCGCGTTCAAGGTTTCGATCTCGACCGCGCGCTTGGACTGGACGATACGCTGGTCGGCGGCGGCCTGGGCCAGGCTGATCTCGCTCGACACGTGGTTGTGGGCGGTGTTGATGGCGGCCAGCGCCGAGTCTACCTCCGGCGGTGGATCGATCCCGGTGATGAGGGCGGCGTCGAGCTGGATGCCGTAGCGGGCGGCCGCGGTCTCGCACTCGGCGTCCATGCGCTCGTTGAGATCGCGCAGGTTCTTGCGCAGGTCATTGATGGAGATGCCTTGCACGCCGCCGATGTCGAGGGCATCGACGGCGGCATCGGAGCCGGGTAGCTGCCCTTTGCCGGGCGCCTCGAAGTTGGCGATGCGGTCGCGCAGGATGGAGACGAAATACCCGAGCACGTGTGCGACGGGCTTCTTCACACCGAAGAGAAAGGCGTAGAGGTTACGCTCGCATACCTTGAAGCGGATCTGGCCGGACAGCCCGGTGTTGAGCTGATCCTTGGTCACCGCCTCCAGGACCTGCCCGTTGGAGTTGGCTGAGGGATCTTCGATGTCTAAGGCGATGGACACCGTCGAGGTCGCGATGGAGGTCCGGTGCAGGGTCTGCCAGGGCAGCTTCCAGTAGAAGCCGGGCCCGACCACGCGCACCTGCGGGTACTCGTAACGCTGCTTCTCCTCCGGCGTCAGCTTCTCCGCGATGGGGTCGCTGAGCGTGGTCTCGTCCTCCAGGCGCTGCGCACGGCCGAAGGTGCACAAGACGGCGCGCTCGTTAGGACCGATGGTGTAGAAGCCGCCGATCCCGTAGCGGGCGAAAAACCACAGAATAATCCCCAGCAGAACGCCAATCACGATGTCCATGGGGAAGGGATTTTACGCCACTGCGCGCGGGCGTCTACCGACCTTCCGGTCCGTGTCATCCGGGAGAGCGGCGCTAGGAAGACTGCACTCCCCGGACGATTCAGTCACGCTGCCTGATGTCGAATTGCCCGCGTCCTCAGCGGACACAGCGCGCCATTAGTTTGCTGCCCACGTCGGCGGTACCCGAGCTGCCACAGGTGTTGTAGCTGAAGTCGATGTCCCACGCGGCGCCGGAGGAGCCGGCAAACGTCGTGGAAGTCCAGAAGGACAGTACCGCCGCGCTCGGGAAATCGGTCTGGTAGATCGGGTTGGCCCTGGTCAAATCCAAAATAGATCCCAGCTCCTTGACCGTTGGTAGGCGGAAGCCTGCTCCCAGGGATGAGCAATAAGTCTGGGCTTCCTCCCAAGTCATGTCCGTGGTGCTCACCTGCTGCGGCCATACGAGGTTCGTCAGCGTGTCACGGATCAGCCCGCCATCCTGCGCTGCAAGGCGCGACACGGGGTAGCAGCGTGAGCCGCGAACGCAGCGTGCCTGGTAGGTTTCGCCCGCCGCGCAGTACGAGTTGCCATCGCCAACATTGACGGCCCACGCGGCACCTTCGGCGCCAACACATGGAGAGGACGTCCAGGCGCCCCATGCCGACGTGTTCGGGAACGCCGTCGGGTCGATGGCGGGATTATTCGCGGTGAAGTCCACGATGCTGACCAGCTCCTTCGCCGCAGGCAAACGCCAGCCCGAGAGTCCACCCAACACCAGCGACGCGCAGTAGGCTTCTGCCTCTTCCCAAATGCAGTCCTGGCCATCGCTGCAACCTGCGCGCAGGCCCGAGGTGTCCCGTTGCCAGATTAGACCGGTAATCGTATCTCTCACGGTCAGCCCGTCTGCGCTGACCACGAACTCTCCAGGATTTGCGCCATCTCCCGATGGCAGCCTGGAACCGTCGCAGCTCTCGTCGGAGCCGTCACAGCAGACCGCGTCCGACGGGCAATCCAGGTTGCTCGTGCAGGCCATGCCGTAAACGCCGCTGCTTCCAGTCGTGCCCCCCGTTCCACCTACGCCACCGCTGCCAGAGACACCGCCGCTGCCCGTCCTGCCGCCCGAGCCGCCGGTCGCGGGCGCGCCCCCCGAGCCAGTGCTCCCGCTCTTCTGAAAGACGACCGTGCCCGTGGTGGTCGGGCTCGTGCCCTGCGGGGTCATGCTCAGCTTGTCTCCCGCGACGCAGAACGAGTACTTCGCCTCGCCGTCGAGGGTGACCACGGTGCCCGAGGTCGTGTATTCGCCGCTCGTCGATGCGTCAAGGTTCACCACCCCCATCCAGCCAATCTGGTCGACCGCGGCCGAACACGTGCACCCGCCACCCGCGGCGGATATGCAACTGACCGAGTCGTAGCCTGCAGCAAAGAGGACTCCACCAATTCTGTCGCAAGTGGTGATGGTCCCCGAGATTTGCAGGCATGAAGCCGGCAACTTGAGCTGCTCGTCGCCCGACGTGGTCGTGTTGTCGGAATACGTTCCGTCGGACTTGGCGGTCCACGTTCCCGTCACCTGGAGGGAGCCCGTGACCGTCGCCGAGGTGCAGCCCAGACCAAGCACCGCCATGTCCATCTGACCAGTCACGCTTAGACACGAGGACGTCACCGTCCAGGTTCCGACCAAGTCGCCGCCGCAAGCGAGCACATTGGAGCAAGCCCCTCCTCCTCCTCCTCCTCCGCTGGAGCTTCCACCTGTGCCCACGGTGCCGCCAGCCCCGACGCTGCCGCCGGTGCCTGCGACCCCGCCCCTGCCAGCCACTCCGCCCGAACCGGTCAGCCCGCCGTTGCCGGCCACGCCGCCGGCTCCACCTACGCCACCAGAAACAGGGGATCCGCCTCCTCCAACCGTGCCACCGGCTCCGACAATGCCACCGCTGCCCAGGTTGGCTCCACCCATGCCGCCACCAGAATCCGCCGTTTCCCGACGCCCCGCCGCTTCCCGGAGGCACCACAACGCTGCCGCCAGCGCCAGCCGCTCCAGATGAACCGCCATCGGGTGCAAGCAATCCAAAGGGCGTGCGAGAGCAGGCCAAGACCAAGGGAATGAGCAAAACTAGACGATTCATCTTCGTCTCTTTACCGCGAGGCGTGCGGGAATGCATCCAGGCTAGTTGAAGCGCGGGTAGCCCCAGGGGCTTGCGTTCGTGGTGTCCGGAAGTACCACGGAGAAGCTCTCGCACGAATCCGCGAGGATGAGCGGCTTGGAAACGCGGGTTTGAGTGGGCAGATGGACGGCGCGTGCTTCGGTTGCTCCCGCAGTTTGTCATCGCAATCATCACCGCCGCGATCAACGGGCGGCTGGCGGTTCCTCTAGGGGATGATTTGTCCCGGGCAACCGAAGATGATGGATACGTGGTTGTTCCCCGTCCGGGCTTTCACCATTTCGCACCAGGATCCGTACACCGTGATGGCAAGTCGATCGGCTCCCGCGTAGTCCCAACCAGCGCTGTGACTTGGGTCCGCCGGAACCTTCACCAACTGGCCGGAAGCATCGGTCACCTTGACGACCACGTTGTCGGGAACCGGCGGCGACTCGCCCAAGGGAAAGGTGCAGTCGCTCACCTGTCCGGCAATCTTGCCCAGGGCATCGAGCAGCCCCTGCGAATCATCGGCGGCGTAATAGTGCCGGGTGGTGTCCTTCGAGCTCGACACGTCCTCGCCCGCCGCGATGGCCGGATCGGCGGTCTGCCCGGCCTCGACCAGGCGATTGAGCGTGACATTCGAGCTGGAGCTGGTGTTGACGCCGATGACGAAGGTCTTGATCCCGTCGCTGGCCGCCGCCGCAACGGCGTTCACCGCGGCGGTCTTCACGTCGGGCTCGGCCCACTGTCCGGTGCACTGGTTCTCGTCGTCGTCGCTGGGCTCGCCATCCGTCGCGAGGATGAGGTACTTCGGGTTGTCATCGTGGACTTGGTTTCGAAGATAGCCGTGCCCCGCCGAAACCGCCGCCGCGGTGGGCGTGCCGTCGCCGTCGAAGGCGTCGGCATTGACAACGCCGGCGATGGCCGCGTGGTTGTTGAGCGCCAGCGGAACGTCGACCTTGTCGGCCGTCACGACGCAATAGGCGGTGTTGCCTTCGGGAAACATCTTGAGGCCCCAGGCGATGCCGCTTTCGGTTTTCGCAATAATGGTGTCGACCGCCTCCTTGGCCGCTTGGGCGCGCGTGACTTGCGCACCGCTTGCGCCCGTGACCTCGTGCTCGCTCATCGAGCCGGAGCGATCGAGCACCAACAGCAAATCCGCAGGCTTGCGTGATACATCGAACGGGACCAAGCCGCAGTTGGCGTCTTCGGTGGGAAGCGATGGATCGGACGATACCGGCGCCGCCGCATCCGCGAGCCGGATGGACACGCCCTCCGCGCCATTGCTGCCGCCACTGCTGCCGCCGCCCCCCTGCGTGGTGCCAGCCACGCCGCCACTTGCGTTCCCTGGGCCCGAACCGCCGCTGCCACTCGACAGGACCGTGCCCGGACTACACGCCGGACCAAACGGAAAGACGGAGATGGCGAGCGCCGTTATCCCCGAGAATGCAGACAGAGTTTTCATGGGACATCTCCTGGTTTGGGAGGGCAGTGGTGGGTACCATCGCTCTTGGCTCAAACGCGGGCTTTCCAAGCCCAGCTCGACGCACGCGCAGCCCAGGGCGGCGCTCCCTGCGAACGCCAGCCCAGCTGCGTGCGAGGACATTCCCGAGAATGCCGTACGCATCTGCGGCCCCCTCGATATCATTGAGGTTGTCGCGCTGACCGAGGTTGGGCGGGCGCGCTCCAGGTTTCGACTTGGCGACGCCGTGGCATGCGCCCGGTCGTCACCATCGAGCCGTTGGACCAGGACCGGCAGGCAAGCACCGCAAGTGCTGCCAGCTCGTCAAGCCGGCGACGATTCTGGCGTGGTTTCGCCAATTGGCCGCAGCTGCGACCCGGCGACGCGAAAAGGGCACTCATTCAGCACGAGTGCCAGGGCAAGGAGCAAGGGCAGGAACGCGGCGACCGACAGAACGATGATCGTCAGGTGGAACATGGCTCGCAGGTCGGATAGCCAGCCCACCGTGGCCACTAGGGCGCCCACCGCGAGGGAAGCGAGTACGAACTGGATCCTCGCGTGGCTTACCTTGGCGGGCGGCACTTTTCGACCCCCGTGGCCCAGCACTGGACCTCGAGCTTTGGACATGAAACCGTTGCATTGTAGAGAGGATGGTCTCCGGAGAGCCAATCTCGGTCCACCAATTGTCGCGGAGCGGGACGGCATTCTTGCAATGAATTGGAGCTCGCGCCGCCTATCGGGTATCGTCTTGAAATATGGCACGGCCATCCAAGAGGCGCTTTGTCCACTAGCCAGTTGACACGGGGCAGGCGCCAGCCTGCGGGCCGCGCCCGCGTCGTCTTTCTGCTCGATGTGGACAATACCCTACTCGACAATGATCGCGTCATCTCCGATTTGAGGGTCTATCTCGCGCGTGAGATCGGCCCCAGACGTGCGCGCTGTTACTGGACGATTTTCGAGGACCTGCGCACACACCTCGGCTACGCCGACTATTTGGGAGCTTTGCAGCGTTTTCGTCGCGACTATCCGCACGACCTGAGCCTGTTGGCGATTTCTCGCTATCTCATCGACTATCCATTTGCCAAACGGGTCTTCTCCAAGTCCATTGCCGTCATCGAACACCTCAGACGGTGGGGACCGATCGTCCTTCTGACCGATGGCGATGTGGTGTTCCAGCCCCGCAAAGTAGACCGGTCCGGACTCTACGAAGCAGTCCACGGAAACACGCTGATCTATGTGCACAAAGAGCGCGAGCTAGCCGATGTGGAGGCCCGCTATCCGGCCGAGCACTACGCGATCGTTGACGACAAGCTGGCCATCCTGACCGCCATCAAAAGAATCTGGAAGTCCCGGGTGACGACCATTTTCGTGCGCCAGGGACACTACGCGCTGGATCCAAGGAACCTCGCAAGGTACCCGAACGCGGATGTCAGCATCGAAGGCATTGGCGACTTGTTGCGGTACGAGCGCGGAGCTTTCCGAGGTGAAAGCTGGTGACTGCCGGCGACGCCGCGACGGGAGTCCGCGTGGCGCGCTACCTGTGAGGCGACGGTCCGAAGTGGCAGGCGGCGGCACGACAGTTGTAGACTCTGCTCGACCGTGGCCTCTCGCATTGAAGACTACGCCCTCATCGGGGATACGCAGACCGCCGCACTGGTCGGCCGGGACGGGTCCATGGACTGGATGTGTGCGCCGCGCTTCGATTCCGGCGCCTGTTTCGCCGCCCTGCTTGGCAAACCGGCACAGGGGAGATGGTTGCTCGCTCCCCGGAACGCGAACCCCGACCTGACTCGCAGGCGTTACCGCAAGGGAACGCTCGTGCTCGAAACCACCTTCGTGACACCCGACGGTTCCGCGCGCGTGGTCGACTTCATGTCTCCTCGCGATGGCAGGCTGGAGGTGGCGCGAATCGTCGAGGGCATCGACGGCGAGGTCCCCATGCGCTTCGAGCTCGTGATTCGCTTCGACTACGGCTCGATCCTCCCGTGGGTCATGCAGTTGCCCGGCGGGCGGCTGCGCGCCATCGCGGGCGCCGACGCCCTGGTGCTCGACGCGGCCGTCGCGCCGCATGGGGAAGGGTTCACGACCGTGGCGGACTTCGTCGTCCGCCCCAAGCAGAGGCTGCCCTTCGCGCTCACCTGGTATCCGTCGAACGAAGCGGCCCCCCCGCCGGTCGACGCCGAGGCGGCCCTCGCGGCTACCCTTGCCTGGTGGCGGAAATGGTCGGAGCGGTGTCATTACCGCGGGCCCTGGCAGGAAGAGGTACAGGCGTCGCTCGTCACGCTCAAGGCGCTGACCTACGCGCCGACCGGCGCCATCGTTGCGGCGGCGACGACGTCGCTGCCGGAATGGCCGGGCGGCGTACGCAATTGGGACTATCGCTACTGTTGGCTGCGCGACGCGACCTTCACCCTCTATGCGCTTCACCTGGCCGGCTATGTCAGCGAGGCCACGGCTTGGCGGGACTGGCTGCTGCGGGCCGTGGCGGGCGATCCGGGCAAGCTGCAAATCATGTATGGCGTCGCCGGCGAGCGGCGGCTGCCCGAGCTGGAGATCGACTGGCTGCCCGGCTACGAGGGCTCGCGTCCGGTCCGGACGGGCAACGCCGCCGTTTGCCAACTGCAGCTCGACGTCTATGGAGAGGTGATGGACGCCCTCTACCAGACCTACCGCGCCGGTCTGCCCCCGGACGCGACCTCGTGGCGATTGCAGACGGCGCTGCTCGACTTTCTCGAGCGGTCGTGGGCGGGTCCCGACGAGGGGCTGTGGGAAGTGCGCGGCCCGCGCCAGCACTTCACGCACTCGAAGGTCATGGCGTGGGTCGCGTTCGATCGCGCGGTCAAGTCCGTCGAGTCGCTGCGCCTGCCCGGGCCCGCCGACCGCTGGCGCAAGCTCCGCGACCAGATCCACGCCGAGGTGTGCGCGCACGGGTTCGACCCGCGCCAAGGGGCGTTCACCCAAGCGTACGGATCGCCCCATCTGGACGCCAGCCTCTTGCTCATCCCACAGGTCGGTTTCTTGCCTGCCGATGACCCACGCGTGGTGGGCACCGTGGCCGCCATCGAGCGCGAGCTGCTGCGCGACGGCTTTGTCCTGCGCTATCCCAACGCGGGGCAAGACGGGCTGCCGCCCGGCGAGGGTGTCTTCCTGGCGTGCAGCTTTTGGCTCGCGGACTGCCACGCGCTGATGGGTCGGATGGACGAGGCGAAGGCCCTCTTCGCAAGGCTCTTGGCCCTGCGCAATGACGTCGGCTTGCTCGCCGAGGAGTACGACCCGGTCCACCGGCGCCAACTCGGCAACTTTCCCCAGGCCTTTTCGCATGTCGGGCTCATCAACACGGCCTTCAACCTCACGCCCACGCATACGCAGCCGGCGCGCCACCGCCGACAATGAGAGGACGAGCGTGCAGACGTACGCGATCGGCGTGCGCGGCACGGACCTCGAGATCACCGGCGCCCGGATCCCGTCCCCTGCGACAACTGCGCGGCCGGCGCTTGCGCCCGGCAGCCACCCGTAGAGCAGCGTGGCATGGGGTGCTGGCCGCCGGATGGCGCCGGCAGATAGCTGGTCTTCCGCCGCGACGTTGTCCAGGGTCAGCTCATCTAACCTCGAACAAAGAAGCAAGATCATGGCGAGGCTAGCGCTGCAGAGCCGGGCCGACAATGCGTCGACACGAAATGGGGTGGACCGTCCAGCGATCGGTCGAAAGTTGATCGAGGAGCTGTCCGATGCCCGTCGGAAAAGCGATGCGTTGTTCGATCTCGTGCGATCGGAATCGCTCTTCGAGCGTCCCATCCCGGAACGCCATCGCCTTGTCTTCTATATCGGGCACCTGGAAGCATTCGACTGGAATCTGCTCCACGAGAGGGCTTTCGGCCTCGCAAGCTTCGCTCCGGAGCTCGACCGCTTGTTCGCCTTCGGGATCGATCCGGTCGAAAGAGGATTGCCGACCGACCAACCATCGGATTGGCCCGCGCTCGACGGAATCCGACACTACGTTCGCGATGTTCGCGCCAGGCTCGATGGCGGACTCTCGGCAAACCTTGACCTGGGCGCGCCAGCGCGCGACGGCGTCCCCCTCGAAACGCTGCTCAACGTGGCCATCGAGCACCGGCTGATGCATCTCGAAACCCTCGCCTACATGCTCCACCAGTTGCCACCGAGCCGGAAGATCCGCCCCTCCAACCCGCCAATCCAAGCTCCTTCCCAAATTCCTCCCCAAGCTGCTCGCTCCCAAGCTCCTTCCCAAGCCCTCTCCCCGGCTCCGAGCTCGATGGTGCAAATTCCCGCGGGCTCGGTGACGCTGGGGCTTTCCCGCGACTCGGGAGTCTTCGGTTGGGACAATGAGCGTGAACGGCATGCAGCGCACATACCCGCATTTGCGATCGATCGCACCATGGTCACGAACGGACAGTTTCTGGAGTTCTTGCAAGCCGGAGGCTATGGAACGCGTGCCTTCTGGAGCCCGGACGACTGGGATTGGAAGCAAGCGGACGGAATTGCTCATCCCGTCTTCTGGAAGAGGGTAGGCGACGCGTGGCTGTACCGGACGATGTTCGAGGAGACCGACCTTCCCTTGGATTGGCCGGTGTATGTCAGTCTTGCCGAGGCCAAGGCCTATGCTCATTGGGCCGGCAAGACCCTGCCGACCGAAGAGCAATGGCATCGTGTCGCCTACGGAACCCCCGGCGATGGGCAACGCCGGTATCCGTGGGGAGACGAGGCTCCCGATCCGAGTCGGGGGAATTTCGATTCTCATCGATGGGACCCGGCCCCGGTCAATGCCTACCCGAAGGGCCGGAGTGCATTTGAGGTTGCCGGTCTGCTAGGCAATGGTTGGGAGTGGACTGCTACGGTTTTTGCGCCGTTCACGGGGTTCAAACCGTCTTCCTTCTACCCCGGCTACTCCGCGGATTTCTTCGATGGCAGACACTTCGTGATGAAGGGCGGGTCGGCGCGAACGGCGGCCCGCCTGCTGCGACCAACATTCCGCAACTGGTTCCAGGCACACTACCAATACGCGTATGCAGGATTTCGTTGCGCAAGCACGGATTGAGGGGGAGAGCGCGCCATGCCGGTTCATGCAATAGCTGCCGATGCGTTTTGTGAATTTGCTGCCGATGTCCGTGCCGGGCTGACGCGTCCGCATCAGAAGGAGCTTCCGTCCAAGTACCTGTACGATGATGTCGGCTCCGCGCTTTTCGAGGTGATCAGCCATTTGCCGGAATACGGGCTCACGCGCGCGGATGAGCGCCTGCTGCGCAGGCACGCGAGGGAGATTGTCGACCGCGTGGCCGGACCGGTGGCGGTGGCCGAGCTTGGCAGCGGCAGCGGGAAGAAGACCCGTTGGTTGCTGGAGGCTTTGTGCCGGCGGCAGCGGACATCGTACTATCCCGTCGAGATATCGCACGCGGCGCTGGTGATGTGCGAACGGGAACTGAGCAACATCGACGCGATCAGCATCGTCGGGTTGGAGCGTGAATACCTCGATGGACTGCGGGAAGCGGCCACGTTTCGGAAGCCGGGACAGCTGTTGCTCGTGTTGTTCCTGGGCAGCACTATCGGCAACTTCGAACGGGCAGCGGGGCACCGATTCCTCTCCGAGCTCCGGCACATCCTGCGGTCGGGGGATTCCCTGTTGCTCGGCACCGATCTGGAGAAGTCCAGCTTGCAGTTGCTACGGGCCTACGACGACGAGCTGGGCGTGACGGCCGCGTTCAACATGAATCTGCTGGCCCGGGTCAACCGGGAGCTTGGCGCCGATTTTCAGTTGGCTCGGTTCCACCACGTCGCCAAAATCAACTCCGAAGCGCGTAGCGTGGAGATGCATCTGGAGTCCAGGCGGCGGCAAATCGTCACTATCCCCATGGCGGGAATCGAAGTCGAGATCGAGGAAGGCGAGACGATCTGGACGGAAAGCAGCCACAAGTACTCGGCGAAGGAAGTCCTCGAGACGGCGCGGAATGCCGGCTTCCGATGTGAGGTCCAGTGGATCGATGAACAGTGGCCCTTCGCCGAGAGCCTGCTGGTCGCCGAGTGAGCCTACTTCCTCGACGGCAAGGGCGCCGTGACCGAGATGCTCCAGGGCGAGGTCACCGCGGCGCAGATTGTTCGGATTCTACAGTTCGCGCCAACTCCAGCCTCCAAGCGATCGCGTACCAGCAGCGGAATCGTTATCGCTTTGCCGATGGGCTCGCCCCGTCGCTGTGCTCGGGCCCGCCGGGTTGCTGTTCGGCGTGCTCATCCGCCGCGGCGGCGGCAGCGGCTTCCGTTCCGCCTTGCGCGGCTGTCGCATTCCGGTAGTCCTCGGGGCTCATGCCGTCAAGACGCTTCATGAAAGCGACGATGGCCCATAGCTTGTCATCATCGTGTGTCTTTCCGAAGGCGGGCATGCCGGTCATCTGGATCCCGTTCTTCACGACCCAAAAGGTTTCCGCGGCATCTTCCTTCGTCATCGGCGGCCCTTGATAGAGCACGGGCGGTGCGGGATCGAGCCCTTGCGCGGCCTCTCCGGCTTCGACGCCGGGCGCTCCGTGGCAGCCGACGCACATCTCCTTGTAATGGTCGGCACCCATCCGCAGCATGCGGGGCTCGTCGAGGTTCGGCACCGCGATACCTTGGGCTCGGGCATGAATCGAGTGATCGCGAGTCTTGCCGAGGAACCAGCTCATGAGCCCCGATGGATGCTTTGTCGCGGCAACGTCGACCATACCGGAGTACGCCACGGCGAGCGCCCCAGCCACGCCGAGTATGAGCGTCCCAACCACCGTCAGCAAAATCGTGAGGGCGGTCATTTTCGCTCCCATCGCCATCCGTGAACTTCTAGCGCCGAAAGCCGGACTGGCAAGGAATTCAATCTGGCCATCCTCGCTCGATCTGCGTTGATGTAACCAGAGTGGACGAGCCAACGATGGGTTCCGGCGATGGAGTTTTGGCGAATGACAGGCGAATGCGGCACGTATTCCATCACATGCCCCTTGGAAACCGGCACACTGGCATCGCGCACAAAAAGAAAGGCCACGAAACCTTCCGAGATTTCGCGGCCTTAGCTTGTGGGCGTTGCAGGGTTTGAACCTGCGACTTCCACCGTGTGAGGGTGGCACTCTTCCGCTGAGTTAAACGCCCGAGGTCCTTTGCAGATAATCGCAAACCGCGCCGGTGTCAATGGCGCAATCACGCCTGGCAGGCAGCAGCGGGGTGGTCGGTGCGCACTTTCAGAACGAGGGCGCGAGAACGCCGTCCTCGTCCATGGGATGGCCGGTGCGTTTGTGGTTTCGGCTGGGCCTGTGGTGCGTGGCGGGTCTGGCCGGTTTCCTTTCAGGCTTGGCTTCAGGGAGCGCCGGCTCTGGGGCGGGTGGCGGCGGGGCCTTCAGGGCCACCACCAGCTCCCCTGATTCCGCCGGCGCGAAGGATTCGACCTTGTCGCCGAAGCGGTCTTTCCTGAACAGAAAATCGATGGGTACACGGGAGAATGGCAGTTCGACGGTGAACGGGGTGATGCCGAGCTGCTCGTTGGTGTCCTTGCGCAGAACCGCGGCGCCCACCGGATCGGAGTTGAAGCTCAACTTCACCTTTTTCGGAACCACCGGCCGTGCGACGGTGGCGGTCTTGGAGGGGCGGGGCTCGATCGAGCTCGGTTGCGTGAAGAAATAGGCGGCAAATCCCGCTGCGGCCGCGGCACCGAGGATGGCGAGGATGGGGCCAACCTTGCGCGATCGGGGGCGCGTGGCCAGGTCATCGTCTTCGTCGGTCAGTTCGCCCGCTGCATGACGGAAGGTGGAGGGCAGGGGAACGGAGTGCGCGCCCAGCTCGGGGGCTGGGTTACCGAACAAGACCTGGCCGCTGACCACGCTGTCGGCCCGCAAACCGGGCGTCGCTCCGGCAGCATCCATGATCGCTGTGCCGCCGGAACTGGGGGCGTTCTGTGCAATGGCTGGCGCCGAGGCCGCGTAGCTCTCAGGGTCGAGCAGCGCAGCGGCGAACTCGTCCATGGTCTGGAAGCGATCCTCGCGCGCCTTGGCCAGAGCTCGCAAAATGATGCTTTCGACGGAAGGTGGCAGGAGGGCATTGATGGCGCGTGGGGATGGCACCGCGGCAGTGATGTGCTTGACGATGATCTCGCCGTAGCCCTCGCCGCCAAAGGGGACCTTTCCAGTCAACATCTCGAACAGAATCACGCCCAGGGAATAGATGTCGGCCCGGTGGTCGATGTTCGCCCTGCCTTCGCACTGCTCGGGCGCCATGTAATACGGCGTTCCCATGACCGAACCGGTGCGCGTCTTGTGCGAGACCTTGTCGTCGCCCTGGGTCAGCTTGGCCAGGCCGAAATCGAGCACCTTCACGAAATCCGCCATGTGCCCCTTGGTGATGAGGAAGATGTTCTCGGGCTTGAGGTCACGGTGGATGATGCCGTGCTGATGGGAGGAACCAAGGGCGTCGGCAACCTGGGCGGCGATGGCGAGGCCGCGTCCCAGGTCGAGCGGCGCGCTGCGCCTGAGGTGATCGGCGAGCGCCTCGCCCTGCAGGAACTCCATGACGAAGTAGAACTCGCCATCGGGGGTGGTGCCGAAGTCGTGGATGTCCACGATGTGTTCGTTGCCGATTTGGTTGACCGACTTGGCCTCGGTCACGAAGCGCGAAACGACCTCCGGGTTGCGCGACAGCTCGGGATGGATGGCCTTCATGGCCACCTTGCGGCCGATGACCGGGTGCTCGGCAAGGTAAACCACGCCCATGCCCCCTTCACCAAGCTTGGCGGTAAGCATGTAATTACCGATCGTTTGGCCGACCGCAATCATGGTTTTTCTGCTGGACCAACCACCTTACTAGACTAGGCAACTACACTCGATACCTTGGGGCATTTCCCGTATCCCGTCAAGCAACCGCGCGACCGCGGATTCAAAGGGTTAGACACGGCAGACCGGCCAATTAGCCAAAAAGAACCGACCGGCGCGCGGCTAGCAGCTCGGCGATCATGCGATCCAGCTGACTTCGCACGATTTCCGCCATGTCCAGGGTTTCTTCCTTCACGTCCGGGCCCGGCGGAAAGACGATGGGGGCGCCGATCTTGATGCTCCACTTGCTCGGAACCGGAAGCAGGCCGAGTGGGCCAAGGAGGGGAAATGTCGGAGTGATGGGGATATAGGGCAGGCCGAGCGGACGCGCGATACGCGTGAGCTTGGCCAGCACGGGATGGGTTTCCTCGGCACCCACGATGGCTACGGGAACGATGGGGACCCGGGCCGTGCGCGCCAGGCGGACGAATCCTCCGCGCCCGAAGTGGGTCAGGCGATAGCGCTCGCGATAGAGTTTGCCGACGCCGCGCAGGCCTTCGGGAAACACGCCGATAAGCTGGCCGCTGTTGCACAGGGCCAACGCGTTCTGCATCGAGGCGCGGACTCCGCCGATGCGCGCCACGACCGGACGCATCCACGACGACTGAAAGGCGAAGTTGGCGACCAGGGGGCGCAGGGGACGCGCGGCGGGGTGGTAGCAGTGGGTGGCGTGGATGAGCATGGCGCCATCGTAGGGCAACCCGCCCGAGTGGTTGGCCACCAGCAACGCCGAACCCTCCGCGGGCACGTGCTCCATACCGGTCAAGCGAATGCGAAAGTATTTCGACCACAGGAATTCGAGGACCGGAGCGGTCTTGTTTAGGAAACCGGCGTCGAATCCGAAATCGGGCAGGGTGGCCGGATCCGGGATCTTCTCCTGCATCGCCTGGGCGATGGCGGCCATGGCCTGCTTGATGGCGGGATCGATCATGGCTCGTCCGGGCCGCGTCGGGTCGGCCTGCTCATCGCGCGGCCTCCAGGTGTTCGCGCAACTTCGCCGACCATCGATCGAGAATCTCGGCGAGCGAGGTTCCGGCGGGAAGCGCGCCTCCCCCTTGCGCCATGTCGGCGCGGCCCCCGCCCTTGCCGCCCAGATCCTTGGCCAGCATGCCCACGATGGCGCCGGCCTGCAGCTTGGCCTGCGCGCCGGGTGTCACGGCGCAGACGATGGACACCTTGCCGTCGGCCGCGCCGGCCAGCACCAGCACACCGGGGTCCATGCGTGGCCGCAGCTTGTCCGCGCTTTCGCGCATGATCTTGGGGTCTGCCACGCCGACGTCATGCACCAGCAGATAGTAGTCACCAACCTGCTCGCGGGCTGCGAGGGGGTCGCGCGCGCCGCCGGATGCGATCTGCGCTTTCAGCCTGGCGATCTCCTTCTCGCGCTCGCGCAGTTCGGCGCTCTGCTTGGCTGCCCGGGCCGCGATGTCGAAAGGGCCGGAACGGAAGGTCTCCGCGGCGAGGCCAAGCTCGTCTTCCAGGCGGCGAACGTAGGCGATCGCGCCCTGGCCGGTCACGGCCTCCAGGCGGCGCACGCCCTGGGCCACGCCCGATTCCTCGACGATCTTGATGAGCCCGATGTCGCCCGTTCGCCTGGCGTGCGTGCCGCCGCAGAATTCCTTCGACTCGCCCATGGTCAGCACGCGCACGGTGTCGCCATACTTCTCGCCGAAGAAGGCGACCGCACCCTTCTGCTTTGCTTCCGCGATGGGCAGCACCTCGGTTTCGACGGGCAGGTTGCCCAGGACGCGCTGGTTGGCCAGATCCTCCACGCGCCGACGCTCCTCGGGCGACATGGGCGCCAGGTGGGAGAAGTCGAAGCGCAAACGGTCCGGAGTGACCAAGGATCCCTTCTGCGCCACGTGGGCGCCAAGCACCGAGCGTAGCGCCCAGTGCAGAAGGTGCGTGGCCGAGTGGTTGCGGCGGATGGCGTCGCGGCGCTCGCTATCGACGGTGAGATCGATGGCGTCACCGACATGCAGGCTACCCTGGGCGATCTGGCCGAGGTGAACGTAGAGCGCGGCGAGGGGGCGCTTGGTGTCGGTCACCTTGAACCTGCCACGCGGCCCCGTGGCCTCCCCCGTGTCGCCCACCTGGCCGCCTTGCTCGCCGTAGAACGGGGTTTCGCGACAGATCACCGCCACGCTTTGCCCGTCGGCCGCGCTCGCGACCTCCTTGCCGTCGGCCACCAGGGCCACGATCTCGCTCCTTGCCTGCGCGGAGTCGTAGCCCATGAACTTGGTTGGTCCGACGCGGTTCAGGATGGTCTGAAAGACCGCCTCCACCGCCGCCTCGCCCGAGCCGGCGAAGTCGGCGCGCTTGCGTTGCTCGTCCATGGCGCTTTCGAACCCGGCCTCGTCCACCTCGAGCCCGCGGCCCGCACCAATCACGCGCGTGAGATCCATCGGGAATCCGAAGGTGTCGTAGAGCTTGAAGGCGATGGCGCCCGGGATGGTCTTGCCCGCGAGCTTGCCCGCCTCCTCGTCGAGAATGCGCATGCCGCGGTCGAGGGTTTCGCGGAATCGCTTTTCCTCGAGATCGGTGACTTCGAGAACGAGATTCTTGCGCTCGGCCAGCTCGGGGTAGGTGTCGCCCAGTTCCTCGATCACGCGGCCGGCGAGACCGGCCAGAAACGGCTGTTCGATGCCGAGGAGCCAACCGTGATAGATGGCGCGTCTCATGATCCGGCGCAGGACGTATTCGCGGCCGGTCTTCTCCGGGAACACGCCGTCGGCGATGAGAAAGGCCGCCGAGCGGGCGTGGTCGGCAATGGCGCGCATGGAAACCGCGGGCGAACCAGGCGCGTAGTCGGCGGGTGCGAAGGGCTTGGCCGTCACCTTCTCCACTTCGGCGATGAGCGGACGCAAGAGGTCGGTCTCGTAGTTCGAGCGGAAGCCGCCGATGACCGCGCACAGACGCTCGAGGCCCATGCCGGTGTCGACCGATGGTTTGGGCAGCGGCTTGCGCGTGCGGTCGGGAAGCTGCTCGTACTGCATGAACACGAGATTCCAGATTTCGATCCAGCGGTCGCAGTCGCACGCGGGGCCCTGGCAGGCGTTGCCGGCGGCGGCCTCCGGGCAGGGGATGTCATCGCCCTGGTGAAAGTGGATCTCGCTGCACGGACCGCACGGCCCGATCTCGCCCATGGCCCAGAAGTTGTCCTTGTCGCCCAATCCAATGACGCGTGAATCCTCGACCCCGGCCACCTTTTTCCACAGCGCGCGGGCTTCGTCGTCCGTGTGGTGCACCGTGTAGACCAGACGCTTGGGGTCGAGGGCCAAGTTCTTGGTCAGAAGCTCGTGCGCGAAGGCAATGGCGTCGACCTTGAAGTAGTCGCCGAAGGAGAAGTTGCCAAGCATCTCGAAGAAGGTGTGGTGGCGCGCCGTGCGGCCGACGTTTTCCAGGTCGTTGTGTTTGCCGCCGGCGCGGACGCACTTTTGCGCGCTGGTGGCCCGCGGGATCGCGCGCGTGGTCTTGCCGGTGAACACATCCTTGAACTGGTTCATGCCGGCGTTGGCGAACATCAGCGTCGGGTCGTTGGCGAGAACCAGCGACGAGCTCGCGATCTCTTCGTGGCCTTTGCCCACGAAGTAGTCGAGAAACGCACGGCGGATCTTCTTGGAGGGTCGGTCAGACATGGGGCGCGGAGATTAGCATTTGTGGCGGGAACCCTGAAAGGGTTCGGCGCAGTTGCGACTTGCCCGCTTCACGGGGCTCGGTTTCTGGTACTCTCTCGCCGCGAAGGGAAGATACATGGCAACCATCACACTCAAGGGAAATTCCACCAGCACCTCGGGCGATCTGCCAGCCGTGGGGAGTCGCGCACCGGACTTCAAGCTGGTTGGCGAGGATTTGCAGGATGTTTCCCTCGCCAACTTCAAGGGTAAGAAGAAGATCCTCAACATCGTCCCCAGCTTGGACACCTCGGTGTGCGCCACGTCGGCGCGCAAGTTCAACCAGCGAGCGAAGGAAATTCCGAACTGTGCCATCATCATCGTCTCGGCGGATCTTCCTTTCGCCTCGGAACGATTTCGATCGAGCGAAGGCCTGACCGAGATCGTGACCCTCTCCATGATGCGCTCGCGCGATTTCGCGCGCGACTACGGGGTGCTCATCACCAGCGGGCCCCTGGCCGGTATCTGCGCCCGCGCCGTGGTCGTTCTCGACGAGAGCGACAAGGTCGTGCATACCGAGTTGGTGTCCGAAATTGCCCGCGAGCCCAACTACGAGTTGGTCCTCGCCGCGGTCAAGCGGTAGGCGGGTTCATGCGAAACAATCTCTTTCTTGTGGCTCTTGCCGTCTTCGGCGTCGGCTGCGGGGGCGGCAGTTCGACCCCGGACGCGGGGGCGGTCGAGACCGAGGCTGGCGCGCAGGAAACGGCGGCACCCTTGCCCTACTGCACATCGAAGCCGGCCCTCGGCAGCGTGACGGATTTGTCGGGCACGTGGGTCGTGCGCATGGTGGGCTCGCAGGTGGTCGCGCCTGGTTTCGTTGCGCCCTTCCACACCCAAAGCGTCTTCACCATTTTGATGACCATCCGTCAGACGGGGACAGTGGTTGCAGCGGACGGTCGATACTGCGATCGTAGCGAGATCGATCCCCCCAGCGCCTTGGCGCCGGTGGTCATCCCCGACCAATGGGCACACACGGAGAAGACGATCCAGCGAACGGGAACCTTCGCACTTGGGGGAGACGGGTTCTCGGTCTTGAGCTTTTCTCCGCCGCTGGTGGAGGTTGCCGGTGCTGTCCCAGACCCCGCCGACGCGACCCTGCCGACTTCTGCCGGCGATTCCCGAGTGATCGACGAGGACGGGGACGGTCATCCTGGTATTACCGTGAATCTGAATGGTCAGTCGATCTCGGGCAGCCTGTACGTGGTTCAGGAACAGACGACGTCGGTGCTTGCCATCGCAGTTGCCCCGGACAGGGTGGAAGGGGCGTTGACCTTCTCCTCGATGCAGAACGTTCTGGGTAGCTACCCCACGTCTCTGTCGGATCCCAATTCCTTGGTCGGGCAGGCACTCACCAAGCCGGGCACCACCAGCCCGGATCCCACGCCGTGTAGCAGCACCTTTGCCATGGTCAAGATCGCGGATCTGCCTGGCCAGGGTGGTGCGGTGGATGGTGGCGATGTGGACGCTGGCGACATCGACGACGGCGGGGTCGACGGCGGTGCCATCGGCTGCGAATGGGTGCGCGCGCAGGAGGCCATACTCTTTCCCCTGTAGCTTGCACCTTGCACGAAACCTTCGGTGCGCTAGGGGATGGCGAAGGACAGCAGACCAGCCCTGGCGAACCCGCGGGCCACAATGTAATAAACTAGCACACCTAACATCAGGGGGTCGGTCTATGCAACGACTGGAGGTAGTTTGCTTTGCTTCGGGAGTTTTGCTTTGGTCTTTGGGCTGCAGCGTGAACGGCGCGGGTCTACCCGGAGGAGGGGACGCGGCCAGATTTCCGGCCGGTGATGCGAGCACGCACGCGGATGTAGCAGCGTCCATGACGGGTGGGCGCGGTGGGCAGGGCGGAACCAGGGCAACATCGAGTCCGGGCGACGGGGGCAGGTCTGGGGGCGCAGGTGGCGCGTCAATCGTGCCAGCCGACTCTGGCGGCGCAGGGGCGCCGGCGACCGGCGGACTGTCTGGCGCTGGCGGCCTCGCCACCGGTGGTACGCCACAGACCGGAGGCGTCCCCGGACTTGGTGGCAGCGGTGGCGCAGTCACGTGCGGAAATGGGATCGTGGAAGCCGGTGAGACCTGCGACCCGGCATCCGCCTGCCCAATTTCCTGTACCGACGGCAACCCCTGCACGGTCGATCTGATGACCGGCAGTAGCGCCAAGTGTAACGTGGTCTGCAGCCACACCACGATGAGCACCTGTATATCAGGCGACGGCTGCTGCCCGGCCGCATGCACCACCATCACCGACTCCGACTGCTCACCGACTTGCGGCAACGGCGTTGTGGAGCCTGGCGAGACCTGCGACCCGGCATCGTCCTGCCCAACCTCCTGCAACGACGGCAACGCTTGCACCGTCGATCGGACGACCGGCAGCAGCGCCAACTGCAACGTTGCCTGCAGTCATACCTCCGTCACCACGTGTGTTGCAGGCGACGGCTGCTGTCCGGCCGGGTGTAACGCCAACAACGACTCGGACTGCTCACCGACTTGCGGTAACGGCGTTGTGGAGCCTGGCGAGACCTGCGACCCGGCATCGTCCTGCCCAACCTCCTGCAACGACGGCAACGCTTGCACCGTCGATCAGACGACCGGCAGCAGGGCCAACTGCAACGTTGCCTGCAGTCATACCTCTGTCACCACGTGTGTTGCAGGCGACGGCTGTTGCCCGGCCGGGTGTAACGCCAACAACGACTCCGACTGCTCTCCGAGCTGCGGCAATGGCGTCGTGGAAGTTGGCGAAACCTGCGACCCGAGATCATCCTGCCCCGCCTCCTGCGACGACGGCATCGACTGCACGGTCGATCAGATGACTGGCAGCAGGGCCAACTGCAATGTCGCCTGCAGTCATACCTCCGTCACCACGTGTGTTGCAGGCGACGGCTGTTGCCCAGCCGGGTGTAACGCCAACAACGACTCCGACTGCTCTCCGAAGTGCGGCAACGGCGTCGTGGAAGATGGCGAAACCTGCGACCCGAAATCATCCTGCCCCGCCTCCTGCGACGACGGCATGGCCTGCACGGTCGATCAGATGACTGGCAGCAGGGCCAACTGCAATGTGGCCTGCAGCCACACCCCCATCACCGCGTGCGCTTCCGGCGACGGCTGTTGCCCGGCCGGGTGTAACGCCAATAGCGACTCCGACTGCTCTCCCCAGTGCGGCAACGGCGTCGTGGAAGATGGCGAAACCTGCGACCCGAAATCATCCTGCCCCGCCTCCTGCGGCGACGGCATGGCCTGCACGGTCGATCAGATGACCGGCAGCAGGGCCAACTGCAATGTGGCCTGCAGCCACACCCCCATCACCGATTGCGTTTCCGACGACGGCTGTTGCCCGGCCGGATGTAACGCCAACAGCGACTCCGACTGCTCTCCCCAGTGCGGCAACGGCGTCGTGGAAGCGGGCGAGACTTGCGACCCGAAATCATCCTGCCCCGCCTCCTGCGACGACGGCATGGCCTGCACGGTCGATCAGATGACCGGCAGCATTGCCGACTGCGATGTGGCGTGCGACCACACCCCCATCACCGATTGCGTTTCCGACGACGGCTGTTGCCCGGACGGTTGCACCTCGCCCACAGATAGCGACTGCGATGTCACCAGTCAGATGTCTCGTCGTGCGCAGGAATAGCGCCCCCCGGGTAAGTGCTATCTCGCAATTCTGAAGGTTGCGCCAAGGCCAAGCATGTAACCCGTGCTCTTCCAGCCCGGATAGCCGGGGTTGTTGGTCTGTAGTCCCTCCGCCGCGGGCAAATTCGTCGTGAGATCGATGACGTCGTCGGGAAGCTCGTCCAAAACCGGGTTGGCGACGTTCGCATCCTTGGTGACCGATCGGGGCAGGAAATAGGCGCCAAAAAGCGTGACGCCGGCTTCGAGGTCGCGGCCCAGGAATTTCACGGGCCCCTCGATGCCCGCGCTGGCCACGAGGCGCGAGTTGTCGACGAAGTTCGTGCGCCCGGTCTGGTCGGGCACTGGCGATGGCACGTAGCCGATATCGGCGGTAACGTGTCTCTCTCGCCACAGAAATCCGCCGCCGAGCGCGACGCTGACGGTGTTCTTCCACTGGTCGAGCGGATGGAATCCCTGACGGGTGTAATACTGCGACCAACGCTCTGCGAGGAGCTGCACGCCAACCTCCCACGGCGCGCGGCCATCGGGCAGACGCCTGCCGCTGTAGCTGCCGCCGAGTCCGACGCGCAGAGGCTCGCTCCCCTGTGAGATCGTGTACGTCTGCTGCGTAGTACTCTGATCCGCTTCCCAAAAACGCAGATCATTTTCGCCCTGGGTCGTGTTGGCGAAGGGAAAATGCAGGGTGCCGACCACGGAACTGCGCGCGGTGGGGTGCAAGGTGGCAGCAAAATAGGGCTTGAACTTGCTGTTGGTGTGGATGTCGGGCGCGAGCAGTACGGTTCTTTGATCGGATACGTCGGGAACGTAGACGGTCACCTTCGATTCGGTGAAGATGGACACGTCGATGCCGGCCCCGACGGAAATCCAGTCGCTGAGCTGGGAACCGAGGGCGAAGGTGATGGTGGAAACGTTAAGGCGGTCTCCGAGCAGCTCGAAGTGAAGCTGGTTTGAGAAATACTGCTCGCGTTCGTCGGCGAAGAAACCTTTCTGATCGAGGAAGGCGCGCACGGGAAGGAGGGCGTAGAAGCCGAAGACCAGGGCCTTGCCTGCGAGTGGGCGAACCATGCCGATGGCGGCGTAGACGACATTGTCGTCGGCATCGGTGTCTGCCCGTGGATTGGGAAGATCCGCGGTAGCCAGGGGGGGAAAGGAGCGATACGGGTCATTGGGCGATGAGACCGGGATCGTCGTCGAATAGACCGTGGACGGCACGTCGACACTCGGCGCATCGATGCCATTGGGGCGCGCCTTCAGACGGATGTTGCTTTGGGTTGCGAGTCCGAAGAAGCTGGCTTCCAGTTTGGGCGTGGCCTCGGGCAAGAGCGAGGGATTGAAGTAGGTGGCGGCCGAGCTATGGGACAGGACGCGCGCCGTGATCTGGTTTCCGCCCGTGGTGGCGCCCAGGATTTCGAGCGTGCTGGATGCATAGGCTGCGCGAGGCGCGAGCGCGGTCACGAGTACCCCGAGGGAAAGACGGAGAGCCCGGCATGGCATACGCAGCATCCTTTGCATGCGCGCATGATGCCACACCGGCGACAAAGACACCGGGCTTTGGCTGCTTGCTGGGGGGACCGCCACGCCGTAGCCAGCGGGTCCCCGCGTTGAACACCCTGAAAGGGCTACCCTCCCAGGGTTCCCGTCAAGAAAAGATCTCTTTGCCGTGCCCGGCCGAACCGAGCACGTTCTTGTTCTTCTCGACGATGAGGCTTTTGAGCTCGTCGCGGGCGGGGCCGAGGTATTTGCGCGGGTCGAACTCTTTCGGGTTCTCGGCGAAGGCCTTGCGGATGGCGGCGGTCATGGCCAGGCGGCCGTCGGAGTCGATGTTGATCTTGCACACCGCGGAGGTGGCGGCGCGGCGGAGTTGCGTCTCGGGGATGCCGACGGCGTTGTCGAGCTTGCCGCCATATTGGTTGATCATGTCGACGTACTTGAGCACCACCGACGAGGCGCCGTGGAGGACGATGGGGAAGCCGGGGATGCGCTTCTCGATCTCTTCGAGAATGTCGAAACGGAGGGGCGGGGGCTCGAGGATCCCTTCCTTGTTGCGCGTGCACTGCGCGGGCTTGAACTTGTAGGCGCCGTGCGAGGTGCCGATGGAGATGGCCAGCGAATCCACGCCGGTCTTCTTCACGAAATCTTCGACCTGATCCGGGCTGGGTGTAGACCGACTTGGCGGCCACCACGTCGTCCTCGATGCCGGCCAGCACGCCCAGCTCGCCCTCGACCGTGACGTCGTACTTGTGGGCGTACTCGACCACCTTGCGGGTCTCCTCGACATTCTTGTCGTACGGGTGGTGCGAGCCGTCGATCATGACCGACGAGAAGCCGGTCTCGATGCACGACTTGCACAGCTCGAAGGTATCGCCGTGATCGAGGTGCAGGGAGAATTTGAGGGGGCTCTTGGCCGCCTTGATCATCTCGACCGCTCCCTGGGCCATGTAGCGCAGGAGGGTCTGGTCGGCGTACTTGCGCGCGCCCGAGCTGACCTGGAGGATGAAGGGCGAGTCGGACGCCACGCAGCCGAGCACGATGGCCTGCAGTTGCTCCATGTTGTTGAAGTTGTAGGCCGGTACGGCGAACTTGCCCGCCATGGCCGCCTTGAACATAGAACGGGTATTGACGAGTCCGATTTCCTTATAGAGAGCATTCTCAGACATAACGTTTCGCTCCTTGGTCCAGTGGTTACTTCGCGTTCAGTATCTTCGCGACCTGCGGGGCCTGGAAGCGGTCCTGGGTCGGCATGTCGCCAGCGAGCGGGCGACAGTATTTGAGAAAGGCCTCGGTGACGTTGTTGCCTTCGGCATTGATGAAGGACTCGTCCATGTGGCGGGTCTTGGCTGCCACCGACTCGAGGGGAATCAAGTCGTAGCTGACGGCGTAGTCGCCCACGCGCCGGATGGCCACCGAGCCGGCCGTGCCATGGATGGCGGCGAACTGCACGGCCCGCTGGCCGACGGCGCGCGCTTCCTCGGCGTCGCTCTTGCTGATGCAACCGAGGAAGGAGCGTTGCAGGTAGCCCAAGGTGTCGGCGCGCACGCGCTTGATCTTGGTCTTGGCCTTGATGAGATCGGCAAGCAGATCGCCGAGCGCACCGGTACCCGAGAGTTGTACGTTGCCGTGAGAGTCCTTTTCCGAGCCCTTGAGCGAGGTGATGATGGGCGCGCCCGACTTGTCGCTCACGCCTTCGGAGACCGCGATGATGCAGCGGCCGTACTTGTCGTAGACCTTCTGCACGTCGGCCACGAACTTGTCGGCGTCGAACACGCGCTCGGGCAAGTAGATGAGGTGCGGGCCGTCGTCCTCGAACTTTCGGCCCAGCGCCGAGGCCGCGGTCAGGAAGCCGGCGTGGCGCCCCATGACCACGGCGATGTACACGCCGGGCAGGGCGCGGTTGTCCATGTTGGCCCCCGCGAAGGCCTGACCCACGAATTTGGCCGCCGAGCCGAAGCCCGGGCAGTGATCGGTGCCGACCAGGTCGTTGTCGATGGTCTTGGGCACGTGCACGCAGACGAGATCGTAGCCGGTGGCCTTGGCCTGCTCGTTGACGATGCGGCAGGTGTCGGACGAGTCGTTGCCGCCGCAGTAGAAGAAGTAACGGATGTCGTGCGCCTGCATGACCTTGAACATCTTTTTGCAGTACTCGACGTCGGGCTTATCGCGGGTCGAGCCGAGACCGGAGGCGGGTGTGACCGCCACGTCTTCCAGGTTCTGCATGGTGGTTTCGGAGAGGTCGAGGAAGTCCTCCTTGAGCACGCCGCTGACGCCGTGGCGGGCGCCGTACACATGGGTGATTTGCGGAAATCTGCGTGTTTCGAGGACGACGCCTACGACGCTTTGGTTGATGACCGCGGTCGGGCCACCGCCCTGCGCGACTAGAGCTTTGCCGGTCAACTTGGCCATGGGTGCTTTCTCCGTTGGTGCTTCGGGAATCGTTCGGGCCGAGACAATAGTCGCGCGCGGCGTGGATGACCACTGCAAATTTCGTTATCGGGGATACTTATTCGCCGCGCGTTCACCGCATGGCAGCGCATGCCCGCTGGTGGAAAACCCGGTGATGCGGATGCGCCAAACTGCCGCGCCGGTAACCGCGCTATTGCTTCACGGGCCAGGGCTCATGCACGGGTGGCTCGGTCGGAGTCGGTTTCGCGGGAGCTGGCTTTGCACCAGGGGGCGTCCCCTTGGCCGGTGCTGGAGCCGGGGTGGGCTCGGGCTCGGCGACCATCGGAGTGCCCGCGCAAACATTCTCGCGCTTGGGAAACCACACCGTCTTAGGGTCCTGACACGCGCGGTGGTAGCGCTCGACCAGGCGCTTGGCCTGCTTCGAGGTCGCTGTCAGCCTGGTCGGATTGCACCTGCGGGATGGGTCGCAAGAGTATGCGCCCCAGCCATCGGTGTCTCCGATGCCGATGGCGAACACGGTTACCGGGCCGATGTCCGCCATCGGGATCCCGAGCACGTAATCCCGGCCCAGTCCGGGGAAGCCCGTGGCGATGGCGGTCGAGGCGCATTGCCGTGTCTCCTCGGGACCCACGTCTTTCACCATGGCCTCGAGGCCACCGCGGTCGACGCAAGGCTTTTCGCCGTGCGCAATCCAGGTTTCCAGGCCCAGCGCCTTGTTGACCGCGACGATCGCCGCGGTCATTTCCTTCTTGACCGAAACATCGAGCTTCGCGGGGGGACCACCAGTCACGAGCAGGGTCCATACGAATGTCGCCAACATGCGCGAAGCATAGCGCGAATCCTCCGTGGAACGGGCGCATCTTCACCCCGAGGACGCGCAGGCAAGGCTTGCGGGAGTGGATCGGGTCTTACCCCACGAAGACGCGGGCATTGCGGAACAGACGCATCCACGGCGAGTCCTCGCTGGCGTCGTGGGGCCGCCACGAGAGCTGCACGCTGCGAAAGACGCGCTCGGGGTGGGGCATGATGATGGTGGCGCGGCCATCGGGCGTGGTGATGGCGGTAATCCCTTGTGGCGAGCCGTTGGGATTCTCGGGGTAGTGCTCGGTCGGGCTGCCGTGGTGGTCGACGAAGCGGGCCGAGACCAGCGAAGCACCGTCGAGGGCCGTCCGCTGGTCAGCCGATGCGAATTCGGCGCGGCCTTCGCCGTGCGCGACGGCGATGGGCAAGAGCGATCCAGCCATGCCGGCCAGCAGCACCGACGGGTTCGGTTCGATTCGCAGCAGGGCCAAGCGCGCCTCGAACTGCTCGCTGCGGTTGCGCACGAAGCGCGGCCATTGGCCGGCGCCCGGGATGATTTCCTTGAGATTGGAAACCATTTGGCAACCATTGCACACGCCCAGGGTGAAGGTATCGGTGCGGGCGAAGAAGCGCTCGAACTCGGCCCGCGCGCGCGGGCTGTACAGGATGGACTTGGCCCAGCCCTCGCCGGCGCCGAGAACATCCCCGTAGGAAAAACCGCCGCAGGCGGCGAGGCCGCGGAAGGAAGCGAGCTCGATGCGGCCGGCCAGGATGTCGCTCATGTGCACGTCGACCGCTTCGAAGCCGGCGCGGTGGAAGGCCGCGGCCATCTCGACCTGACCGTTCACCCCCTGTTCGCGCAGGATGGCCACGCGCGGGCGCACCCCGCGCGCGATGAACGGAGCGGCGACGTCGGCCTGCACGTCGAAGGTGGGCCGCAGGACCAGGCCGGGATCGCTTGCGTCGCAACGGCTGTCTTGTTCTTCGGCGGCGCAGGCTGGATCGTCGCGCAAGGCCTGCATGGCGAAGGTGGTTTCGGACCAGAGTCCACGCAGGATCGTACGTTTTTCCGCGAACAGCACGCGGCCGCCGTCGCGAATCGCGATGTCGCCGCCCGCCGTGGGTTGGCCGCACGGGCAAACCAGATCGCCGAGACCGTGGCGCGCGAAGCAGGCACGTACTTCGACGGCATCGGCGGTGCGTACTTGCACCACCGCCCCCAGCTCTTCGCTGAAGAGCCGCGCGAGCGCGTCGCCCGTGCCGGCGGGGAGGTCGAGGGTTGCGCCGGTGCCGCCGGCAAACGCCATCTCGAGCACGGTGACGAAAAGTCCGCCATCGGAGCGGTCGTGGTAGGCCAGGATCTTTCCCGCACGGCAAAGTTCCTGGATCGCGGCGAAGAAACCCTTCAATCGCGCGGGCTCGTCGAGATCCGGCGGCTCGTCGCCCAGCTGTCCGAAGACCTGCGCCAGGGCCGAGCCGCCGAGACGGTTCTTACCCGCGCCCAGATCCACCAGCAGTAATTGGGTTTCTCCCCGATCGGTGCACAGCTGCGGGGTGAGTGCGCGGCGAATGTCGGTGGCCGGCGCGAAGGCACTGACGATGAGCGAGAGCGGCGCGGTCACGCGCTTCTCCACGCCATCCTCGCGCCACACCGTGCTCATGGACATCGAGTCCTTACCCACCGGGATGGCGATGCCCAGCGCAGGCGCGAGCTGCTCGCCGACGGCGCGAACGGCGTCGAACAGGCGCGCGTCCTCGCCGGGGTGTCCGGCCGGTGCCATCCAGTTGGCGGAAAGCTTCACATCGCCGAGGCCGGCGATGGGCGTGCTGGCGATGTTGGTGATGGCCTCGCCGACCGCCAACCGCACCGAGGCCGCGGCGTCCAGCAGGGCGACCGGGGTACGCTCGCCCATGGCCATGGCCTCGCCGGTTAGCGCGTCGTAGCCGGTCGCGGTCACGGCGGCGTCCGCGACCGGCACCTGCCACGGCCCCACCATCTGATCGCGCGAGATGAGCCCCGTCACCGTGCGGTCGCCGATGGTGACGAGGAAGGTCTTGTCCGCCACCGTAGGCAGGCGCAGCACGCGCGTGATGGCCTCGCGCAGATCGATGCCGGCGGTGGCAAAGGGACGCCGCTCGACCTTTGCGTGCTCGATCTCGCGAACCATCTTGGGCGGCTTGCCCAGCAGCACCGACAGCGGTATGTCGATGGGCTGGTTACCGAAGTGCGCGTCCGTGACCGCCAGCTTGCCGTCGGCGGTGGCGTTGCCCAGCACGGCGAAGGGGCAGCGTTCGCGCCGGCACAGATCCGCGAAGTTGCCGAGTTGGTCGGCCGCCACGGCCAGGACGTAGCGCTCCTGCGCTTCGTTGCACCAGATCTCGAGCGGGGACATACTTGGCTCGTCGCTCGGGATCTTGCGTAGCTCGAAGCGGGCGCCGCGCCCGCTGTCGTGCACCAGCTCGGGCAGGGCGTTGGAAAGCCCGCCCGCGCCGACGTCGTGGATAGACAGGATCGGGCTCTTCTCGCCGAGCGCCGAGCAGCGGTCGATGACTTCCTGACAGCGCCGCTGCAGCTCGGCGTTGTCGCGCTGGACCGAGGCGAAGTCGAGATCCTCCTCCGAGGCGCCCGAGGCCATGGAGGAGGCCGCACCGCCGCCCAGGCCGATGAGCATGGCCGGCCCCCCGAGCACGATGATGGCGGCGCCGGCAGGGACTTCGCCCTTCTTCACCAGAGGCAAGCGGATGTTGCCGAACCCGCCGGCGATCATGATGGGCTTGTGGTAGCCGCGGATCTCCGGACCGCCTGGCCCAGGCACCTCCATTTCGAAGGTCCGGAAGTAGCCCGCGATGTTGGGGCGGCCGAACTCGTTGTTGAAGGCCGCGCCGCCGATAGGGCCTTCGAGCATGATGTCGAGGGCCGAAGCGATGCGGCTGGGCTTGCCGAAATCCCTTTCCCATGGCCGGCCGGCGCCGGGCAGGCGCAGATTGGAGACCGAGAACCCGGTCAGGCCGGCCTTGGGCTTGGACCCGCGGCCGGTCGCTCCCTCGTCGCGGATTTCGCCCCCCGAACCGGTCGCGGCGCCAGGGTAGGGTGAGATGGCGGTGGGGTGGTTGTGGGTCTCGACCTTCATCAGGATGCCGACCGGTTCGCGATGGAAGCCGTAGACGCCGGTGCGCGGGTCGGGGAAGAACAGGCCGGCCTCGGGGCCCACCATCACGGCGGCGTTGTCGCTGTACGCGGACAGGACGCCGGCGGGGCTGGCCTCGGTGCTGCGCCGGATCATCTTGAAGAGCGAGCTCGCCTGTTTCTTGCCGTCGATGATGAAATCGGCGTTGAAGATCTTGTGCCGGCAGTGCTCGCTGTTGGCCTGCGCGAACATCATCAGTTCGACGTCGGTCGGGTTTCTTCCCAGGGCGCGAAAGTTGTCGACCAGGTAATCGATCTCGTCGGGCGCCAGGGCCAGCCCCATCGAGGCGTTGGCCGACTCGATCGCGGCGCGGCCGCTGCCGAGCACATCCACGGTCGAAAGCGGCCGCGGCTCTTCGTGGTGGAACAGCCGGGCGGCATCCTCCTCGCGTTCCAGAACCGACTCGGTCATGCGGTCGTGGATGGCCGCGCGCAGCGCGGCCTCGTTCGTCATGGCTCCGGCCACGGTGTACCAGATCCCGCGCTCGATGCGTCTGACCTTGGCGAGGCCGCAGTTGTGGGCGACATCCGTCGCCTTCGAGGACCAGGGCGAGATGGTTCCGATGCGCGGGACGACCAGGAGTCGCCGGCCCTGCAAGGCCCGCGTCTGAACCCGCGGGCCGTAGTGCAAGAGCCGGTCGAGCACGCGCGTCTCGCCCTCGGCCAGTGGCTCGGCGATGTCCGCGAAGTGCACGAACTCGGCAACCGCGTCGCGCAGCGACGGATTCCGCGCCTGAATCTTTCCGAGACGCTTGGCCAGCCGCGCCGGGGTGAACGCCGGCGCACCACGAAGTACGAGCATGGTCATCTTGAAGTTGCCGTGAAGAGTTGCGCTTCCGGCCCTGGAAAGCAACCGGGAACCGCGCTCTTGGCCGGGGTGGACATTCACACCCGCCCGGTGCTACGTGTTGAATCGCCGTGGACAGCAAGCGCACGCGGAAGACGGACCGATTGGGAAGGGGCGGACCACTCCTCGCGACCCTTCTTTGCGCGGTTCCAGCTTGCGTCATGCCGGGCCGAATCCCGGCCGTGGAACACCTCGCCTCGTGCGGTTCCGAGGGGCTCATCGACGACTGCGAGGACGGGAACAACCAGACCAAGGTCGTGTCCGGGCGCGGCGGGTACTGGTACACCTTCACCGAAGGACACGGCACCACCGTCGAGTCCGAGGCGGGCGCAGGCGTTGGAATGTTTTCCATGTCGTCCGGCGGGCTACACGGGTCGAAGTACGCGGCCAACGCCCATGGCCACGTCACGGACGGCGAAATCGTCTTCGGCGGCGTGGGTGTGAACTTCGTCGATCCCATGGGCCTCTACGACGCCTCGAAGTACAAGGGCATCGCCTTCTGGGCCAAGAAGGGCCCCGGCAGCTACGGCCAGGTCCGATTCAACGTTCCTGACGTCAGCACCCACAAGGCCGGCGGCATCTGCAGGGATTGCTTCAACGACTTCGGCGCCGACATCACGCTGACCGAGAGCTGGCAGCATTTCGTGTTCCCGTGGCGGAAACTGAAGCAACAGCCCGACTGGGGCGCGCCGAGACCGCACGCCATCAAGCCGGACAGACTGTTCGGTTTGCAGTGGCAGGTAAGCCAGCCCGACGCCGACTTCGACATCTGGATCGACGACGTGGAGTTCGTCGGGTGCGACGAGCCCGGGCGGTCTTGAACCTGGTTCTCCAGGCTGGAGACCGCTTCCTGGTGATCGTCGCTCCCGAGAGGTGGAAAGACCTGGAGGGCCGGCTCGTGCCGCTACCTCACTCGGCGGTTCCGACCACGCCCAGCGAGGCCACGGCGGTGTAGACCTTGCCCTCGAAGGCGGGACGAAGTCCGGGTGGTTCTCGATGGCCGCGAATGAGCGGAATCCAGGCAGGCCTCAATCGCCTTGGCTCGGGTCGATCTCCTTGTTCGCGTCGAAACGGGCCCATCCCGCCGGCAGCGAGGGTATCTCCCAGGCAACCGTCCCTTGCCCCACGGCGCGAACCGACTCGATGACGAATCGATCCTCCCACACGTCGCCATGGGTGTTGTCGCGGATCCGCAGGGGCACGCCCCACTTGGCCGACCAACAGATGCGGGATCTGCGAGTGGCATTTTTCTGGTGACGTTCGAGCAGGATCCAGTCGCATCCCCGCCGGACTTCATCGGCGCGCGCCGCGGTCCGTGCCAGGGAATGGGATTGCTTCGGACGGTCGAGCACGTGCGCCAAGGCGAACCAGTCGAGGAAGACCCCGATGCGATAGAGGTTGCCGTGGTCGACGTCGATGGCGACGTGCCTGCGATGGTCGAAGACCCGATAATCGTAGGCCTGTGGTCCTTTGGCGCGGGCCACGACGTAGAGATCCAATTTGCCATCGGTCCTGCGATGCAGGAAGCGCTCGCCGTGGCGCCAGACTTCCAGTTGGTGCCATCCCGAGCTCGACTCGAAGTACCTGGCGGAAAAGTAGATGTCGCCAGCGGCGGAGGCCCGCAAGGGAAAGGCCGTCTGCCACGTCACGGGTGACGCCTGCGCATGCGGCGGCGAGGACCAGACAGCCTGTGCGGTCATGAACGCAAGCAACGCGCCAAAGTGGCCGGTCGGCGATGAAGCTATTGGTTTCATGCTGACTTACCTGAAGTGTAGTAATTGCGGGCAACGGTGTTGCAATGGGAATTGCAGCTTGGTCCCTATGCCCGAAGGACCAAGCTGCGTGGATCAGGTATTGATGTGCAGCTGTCTAGTTGTCATCGTCCCAAGGTGAATCGTGGTGGTGTCCGTGCCGATGTCCACCCATTCGCCGGTTTGCCTTCGCCATGTCGAAGTAGATGTACTCCGGCTGATCAGGGCCGAGGCTCAGGATCTTCTCGTGCAAGTCGAAGCCGTAGGTACCTTCGCTCAACGGGGCGGAGCAGTCGGGATCGTCGGGGCTGCACACCTTGTCCAGGGTCGCAGGCGTCGTGCTCACCGTGCGCTCCCTGACCGAATACGAGACCTCCTGGTAATCGAGCGACTCGGCGAGCACGCGGCCGTCCGCCTGGGGCATGGCCAGGCCGAGTAACGCCGCCGCCGTGGGGGCGACATCCACATTGCCCGAAGGATACCGATCCCGGTAGCCCTGCTTGAAGTCCGGCCCGGCGGCGATGAGGGTATTGTGGACGTCGACGGGACCGAAGGTTCCATGCATACCGCGATTGTTCTGCGCGCTTTCGTACTCGGTGCCAGGTACGCTGGCGCTCGCCGCGGTCACGGCCCGGTCGTCCCAATCGAAGCTGACGACGATGTCGGGTGTGGGGGGCGATGCTCGGCCAGCGCCTTCGACCATGATCGAGGACATCGGCAGCGTGCCAGCGAGGTGTCCGTAGTTGCTGCGCACGAAGATGGCGCCGTAGCCTTGCCTCTGCTGTAAGAAGACCACGAGGTTCGCCACCATGGCCTGGTCGCGGCTTGGAACGTAGAGGTAGTCCGAGCCACCGTTGGCCGCCACGACGATCGCATCGCCGGGCAGCGATGCCGGTACGAGGAACCTACCGGTGTTGTATTTCTTGCCGGCTGTCCCGCATACACTGCCGTCGCTGTCCACTTGGGTCGGATAAACCTGCGAGCCGTCGGCCTTGATGCCCGAGAGCACGGGGTCGTAGACGCAACCGTTGCCGTCGTAGACGTGCGCGAAACCGGCGCGCGTGAGCAGGTCGGCCGTGCGGATGTCGCCAGAGACCGAGTAGCCATTGCCATCGGCGTCACCCACCGTCCCGGTGCCGTCCGCAGCGCCGGTGAGCGCGCGCAGGGGGAACACCGAGGAGTCTCCAGCCACCGTCGTGTGACCGTGATCGGAAACCACGACGACGTCGGTATGGTCTTCCCAGCCGAGTTGCTTGACCTTGTCGAGCAGGTCCCCGAGCAGCTTGTCCTGGTTGCGCAAGGAATCCACATAGTCGGGCGTGCCGGGGCCAAAGGTGTGTTCCGTGGAGTCCGGATTCCTGAACCAGATCAGGGTTAGATCCGGGGCGACTTTGGGCAGGATGTACTGCAAGTAGACGTTCATCATGTACTCGTTTTTCGCGTCGTGTGGCGAGCCCAAGGCCGAGCGCGGATCCGAGGTCGCGCCATCCGCGAGCAGCACGATGTCCGAGCCGGTGGTCGCGGTCGGGTTGCCATTGCTTGGAGCGAGGGCAATCGTCCCATCTGGGTAGGGGACGTTGACGGTGTTGGCCGGGAGAGCAAAGCCTTGCGCTTGCAGGGCCTGCGCAAAGGAAAGCGGGAAGGCGATGTTCTCGTCAAGAATCACGCCGTTCGAGCCATCCTCGCGGTAGTCCTGCATGAACGCGGGGCCGCTCTTGCCGACCGCCGCGGTCTTGAGCCCCGCCCTGTGCGCGGCCTGGAACAGGGTGTCCACCAAGAACAGCCCGCTGCCGTCCATGGACTGGTAGAAACCGTCGAGCGCCTTGAGAATGCCGTAGTCCTCGGTGAACACGGGCTGGCTGAAGTCGACGCTGCCGCCAGTGGCATTCTTGCCCGATGGTCCTGGCTGGTATTCCGTATTGCCGTAGAAGCCGTGGGTGCCTGGGTACGAGCCGGTGGCGAAGGCCGAAGCATTCATCATCGTGAAGGTCGGGAAGACCGCGTGGTTGTCGGTGAAGTTGACCCCCAGAACGTCGCGCATCTTGGCGAGGTTGGGGGTATTGTGGCGGTCCACCGAATCAGGACGAAGTCCGTCCCATACGAACAGGATGACTTTCTTGTCGGCATGATGATGCTTGGCATTTTTCGGTGCGCCGTGGGCCAGGACGGCATGGGCCGAACCTTGCTCGACGGTCGCCAAAGTTGTCGCGGGATCGTTCCAACAGCTCGCTGGCAGAAGAACTGTTGCAAGTCCCAGCAGCGCCTTGTGGGCGACATGGGGTCGTGTCTGGATCATGGGCTATTTCTCCACTTCATGGGTTGAAAGCGGTCGGCATCGAAAACCGACCAATTCGGTCTTTATGTCGAGTCGCACCTTGAAATCTCCGACCGCCGCCGGCACGCAAACCTTTCGTGACGGTTGTGTTCGACGCAGGAAACGGACGACGCCGCTCATGGACTTTGCGACCTAGGCACGCGGCTATCACCGCGCTGGGTTCTCGCTGTCCCATGAGCGCCAGCGAGCGCGCGCGACGGGCGAGATTTACCGGCCCATTTGTGGTATCGATGGGCGTCCATCAGCCCACGTCGAGAGGATATTCATGATTCGTACCGCACTGCTCGGAACCATTCTTTTGTCCCTGTTCGCGCGACCCCTGCGCGCCGAGGAAGTGAAGCTCGGCTTCGTGGATCTCAGGCGCGCGCTCGCCGAAACCGATGAGGGCCGCAAGGCTCGCGCCACCCTCAAGAGGGATTTCGACAAGAAGCAGAAGGAGCTCGACGAACAGCAGGAGGACGTGAAGAAGGCGATCGAGGACCTGAACAAGAAGCGAACGTTGCTTCCCGCCGAAACCGTGCGCCAGAAGGAAGCCGAGTTGCAGGATCGCGTGGGCAAGGTGCAGCAGACCTACATGCGTCACCAGCAGGATCTGGCGGCCAAGGAGGAGCAGGCCACGCAACCCATCGTGGATCGCTTGCAGCGAATCATCGCCAAGATCGCGGTGGCGGAGAATTTCACCATGGTGCTCGACAAGAGCGCGGGCGTGGTGTACGCGAAGCCGCACCTGGATCTCACCAACGAGGTGATTCGCCGCTTCAACGCCGGTGAGGAGAAGGGCACCGGCTCGACAGCGGCGAAGAAGTCCGGCTCGGGGTCGAAGAAGAAGTAGCCGCAAGGGGAGAACGAGGGCATGGACGCGGCAGCCATCCAGGCGGTTCTTCCCCATCGCTACCCCTTCCTGCTGGTCGACCGCGTCGACAGCCTGAGCGAAGACAAGATCGTCGCGCGCAAGATGGTGACGGTGAACGAGCCGTTTTTTCAAGGCCACTTTCCCGGCAACCCCGTCATGCCGGGCGTGCTCATCGTCGAGGCCTTGGCGCAAGCCGGGGCGCTTCTGGCCGCCCCACAGGTGGGATTCGATCCCTCCCGTCAGGCCATCTACTTCATGGCCATCGACAAGGTGAAATTTCGCAAGGCGGTGGTGCCTGGCGACGCGCTGGTTCTGGAGGTCGTTCCTCTCCGCAAGGGAGGGGCCGTGTGGAAGATGCGCGGCGAGGCCAAGGTGGGCGGTGCCGTGGTCGCGGAAGCCGAGTTCGTGGCCGCCATCAAGAGTCTCACGGCAGGCTAGGTTCCATTACCATGCAGGGCTGGCGGATTCTGGTGCGATTGACGAGGCTACATGACCTGCCGTGGGGCAGGGCGCTCATGGTCCTGGCCTCGCTCGTCGGCGTGGATTCGTGCCGGCACCATCGCTTTCCCTCGCGCGGGGATGCCGCCGCGGTCGTGGTCGTCGTCCCGCGCAAGGATGCGGCCGGTCCGCCCAGGGTCGAGGAACTGGAACCGAATGACAGTCCCGAGCAGGCACAGCTCCTGGCCATCAATCCGGACTGGCCGGTCATCAACGTGGAGGGAACGCTTCTCGGCCCAGGCAACGGCAAAGGCAAGGACATCGACGTCTACAAGCTGCTCGTGCCGGGGCTGCGCCAGGATCCGGTGGGGCTCGCAGCGGCGCAGGATTCCGCCGCGCCCGAGGACCCGCGCATGTCAGCCCGGCGCCTGATGCTCGATTTGGCGGCACAGGGGGGCGCAGGGCTTTCCCTGCAACTTCTCGATGACGATCTCAGATCCATCGAGACCATCCCGGTCGACGCCGGTGGCTCGGCCGGCATGCCCAACATGGCCGCGCTTCCTGGCCACACCTACTACTTTCGCATCAAGGCAGTCGCCAAGCCAGGCAAGATGGCCGTCGCGAAGCCATTGGCCAGCACATACAAGTTGACGGTCCAACTGGGAGATTTCGAGCTTTCGGAGGAGCGCGAACCCAACGACGGCCTGGATACGGCGCAGCCGCTGGCCATGGTCGGGGCGGCGGATTTCGCAGGCTACTTTGGCTGGCCGCATGACCAGGATTACTACCGAATTGCGGCGCCGCAGATTGCGTCGGCCTTGGACCTGGAGCTGGATGCCGTGGAAGGGGTGGCCGCCGGCCTGGAGGTCCTCGATGGCGGCGGCGCCAGGATTGCGGCGGGCAAGGGACGAAAAGGCGAGCGTCTGGCATTGCACAACGTGACCGTCCCGGCCGCCGTGGCCGACGGCGGACCGGGGACGCGGTTCCTCTACGTCGTTGTGCGCGCCGAGTTCGGTCAGAACCTCACCCAGCGCTACGTGCTTCACCTCACCACGGGGCTCATAAGGCAAGGTGCAGAGATCGAGCCCAACGACAATCCGACCAGCGCGACCGCGGTTCACGACGGCACGATCACCGGATTCTTGCCTTTGGGCGACGTCGACTACTTCCTCTACACCGGCGAAAAGCAGCGCGAAGTAACCTTCGAGCTCACTTGCCCAGCTCACGTGCGGGGCAAGATGGAGGTCGTGCGGCAGAGCGACGGCCAAGTGCTCGGGTCGGCCGAGGCCAAGAAGGCTCACCAGACCGTGGTGATTGCCGGGGTTCCAAGCCTTGGCGAACCTTTGCTCGTGCGGCTTTCGCAGGGCAGACGTGACGGCAACCCCAACCAACCCTACATGCTGAAGATCAGCAGCGCTGCCCCGGCTATTGAGAAAATCGGCGCCACAAATTCGACTTCCCTCGTACGCCCTCGCTAGCACTGGCCCGTCGATTGCGTTGCCGTCCGCAACCTGAGCGGACACGGGGCATCCAACAGCTGATATGAGACCGCAGTGGTGCGCAGGCCCAAGCCGCGAGCAGGGTTATTCGGCTCGCCCCGCCTCCAAGTTGCCGCCTCGGAAAACTTTGCGAGGGGACAGGGTGAAACCGCGACACTTCTGTCGCGCCGACTCAAGTCGAACCCACATTGGTCCGATGAATAACCAGGCGGGCAAGTGCGCCCAAACAGTGAAAGTAGAGAAGATCGAACCCGCCTTGCGTATGCGGCTTGACTGCCAGGCCGCGATGTTGCAAGCCATAAGCATAGGTGAAGGTTTCCCCATGTTGGAGCCGTGGATCATCGATGAAATCCGACGCCGCGAAGAGGAACGGCGGCGCCGTGATCGTCCACAGCTCGAACTGCCCGTGCCAGAACCGGAATGGCCGCAGGAGGGGGACCTTGGGGATGTTTCCGACCCTCAGGGTGACCGGGCTCCCGAGCGGGGAGTGGTCATTATCGGGATGTAGGACACGCCCGGCCCGCACGGCACGTTGGGTCATGAAGTGATGGGTTTTTGGCTCTCTGGCGAAAATCACTTTATCAAGGGGTATGACGCCGGAGCGACTGGGTGAGAAACCGAACTTTCGAGTTCACAGGCTAATTGGCCGCGAAGCAGAGCGGCGCAATCTGAATGCGGCCCTGGATCGGACGCTGCGATTCGAGGCCCCACAATTCGTGTCTCTCATCGGCGGCGCGGGGATCGGCAAGTCGCGCCTGCTCGCGGAGTGGCTCAAGGAAGTCGCCGAGCGGGAGTGCTTCCGCAGCATCTTCGTGTCGGCCACTGGCTGCGGCGCGGGATCCGCGTCGGGAGGAGTCATAGGGCACCTGTTGCGCGCCCGCATGGGCATCACCAGCGACATGGACAAGGACTCGGCCCTGGCCATTTTCCGCGAGGAGATTCAGGCGGCCTTCGGGGACCGCAGGGTTTCCGAGATCGCCGGCCTGCTCGGCGCGTACATCGGGATGGCCCCGGCGGGAAGTCCGCTGGTGCAGTCGCTGGCCATGCGGCCGGAACAGCAGGCGGAACTTTCCCGGGCGGTCCTATGTCGGTTTATCGAGGAGGATGCGCGCCAACGTCCTCTGCTGTGTGTGGTCGATGACGCCCATCTCGCGGACGATGAATCGCTGGATCTGCTCACGAGGCTGCGCGCCGATCTGGGAGAGACCACCATGGTCTTCGTGGTGGTGGCGCGTCCCGAACTGCTGGTTCGAAGGCCCAATTGGAGTCGAGTGGAGGGAAGTCACGTTCGCATGGATCTCGGAGGGCTTGCGCCGCTCGAAATGGACGTATTCATCCAGTGCGCGCTTGGGTCCAAGACGCTCGCGCCCGGCCTGGCCGAGCGCGCGGCCATCGAATCCGGGGGCAACCCGTCGCTCTTGAGCGAGCTCTTGTGCGCCTATCACGAGCACGGCATCCTGGCCTGCGACACCAGGGAGGCCTGGCTTTTCGATGGCGACCGGGCCGAGAGAGAGAGACCGCTGCTGTCGCCGGAAGTCAAGGCCAGCGCGCGGGTGTCCGAGCTGAGTCCGAGCGAGCGCGATCTGCTCACCCGAGCCGCGGCCATGGGCAGCATTTTCTGGACCGGTGGGCTCGTCGCGTTGGCGCGCCTGGGAGCGGAGCCCTGGGATCCGACCTTGGTGTTCGCGCCCGACCCGTCTATCGAGGAAACCAAGCGCATGGTGGGCCTGCTCGCCGAGCGTGGGTATGTCAAGAAGGCCGATTGCAGCTTCATGGGCGACGAGACCGCGTGGTGTTTCGCCGACACGGACGAGCGCATGCTGATCGAGGCCACGGTCGACCCGGAAATCACGCGGCGACGCAAGCGCTTCGCGGCACAGTGGATCGAGGCGCGGGCGGGCAAGTCGCCGTCGAGCGACCGACTGGAGAACATCTCCATCCTCCACCAGGAAGGCGGAGACCTGCAAAGGGCCGGCCGCTGGTTCATCGCCGCGGGAGACGAGTCGTGCCGCGCGCGCGACTTCGAGCGCGCGCGATCGCTTTACGCACGCTCCGTGCAACTGCTCGACAGCGACGATTCGTTGCTCAAGATCGAGACCCTGCACAAACTCGGCGATATCGACGCCCGGCTGGGGCACAGCCACGAGGCGTTGGCCCATTTCGGCGACATGCTCAAGGCCGCCTGGTGTCTGGATCTGCCAGGCAAGGGCGGCGCCGCGCATGCACGCATCGGCCGCATCTACCGTTCGCTGGGAGACTACCGCATGGCGGTTCAACACCTCGACATGGCCCACCTGCTGTTCGACCTCGGCGGCGACCGGCCTGGCGTGGCCGCCAGTCTCGACGACATCGGCCGGGTGTATTACCTGGTCGGCAAGCCCGACGAGGCCTTGCGTTGCCACCGGGCCGCGCTCGCGATCAGGGTCGAGCTCAAGGACGAGCGGGGTAGGGCACTGACCCTGGCCTGGATCGGCCTCGTCGAGGCGCAGATGGGACACCTGGGATTGGCCCAGCAGAGCTTCGAGCGCGCCCTGGCGATCAGCCAAGCCACGCGCGATCCCCATGGCATCGTGTTCACTCTGCTCGACCTCGGCGCCCTGACCCGCGAGGCCGGCCATCCCAAGTTGGCGCAGAAGCTGCTGTCGCAGGCGAGGGGGATTGCGACCACGATGGGCGATCGGTTGACCGAATGCCACCTCGCCTTGCAGATCGGCGATTGTTTGCTGGCCCAGGGAGAGCATGCGGCGGCGGAAAAGGAAATGCAGGCCGCCAAGGAAATCGCGCGCAAGTTTGGCGCGCGTCGGCTGGTCGCGGAGTCCGACCGCGGGTTGGCCGAGATCCACCTCGCGCTCGGCGACAATCTTGCGGCGCGCGACCATGCATCTTGGGCCGCGGCCGAGGCAGAGAAGATGGGTGCCGCGCCTCTCATCGGCACCGCGCTGCGGGTCTTGGGCAGTGCGCTGGCGGCGGGGGCTCCGGGCGACTGCGACCGCGGCGGCCCGCGGGAGGTTTTCGATCGCGCCATCGAATTGCTCGGCTCGTCGGGTGCCGAGCTGGAGCTTGGGCGCGCCTTCTTCCGCTACGCGGATTTCGAGGAGAAGATCGGGCGTCGGGAGGCGGCGGAAAGACTGCGCGATCGAGCCTTTGCCATCCGACGCGAGGCCGGGCTGCAAGCCCCCGAGCGCGACATCGTCGCTACCAGCGAAGCGGCACTGCAGTAGAGGAGAGCGCACAGAGAACGAAGAGGGCGCAGAGTTCGGACTCTCGAGTCTCCGTGCTCTCTGTCTTCTCCGTGCTCGCTCTCTATTTCTTCTTCAGGTCGTCCAGTTTCACCAACACGCGATCGACCGACCACTTGGGCACCGTGAAGATGTCCGGCTGGCTGTCGACCTGGACGTAGTAGTTGCTCTTGTCGCTGGTCTCGGCACCCACCTTGAGCAGGCACCCGTGACCCTTGACGCTAGATTTCGCCACGATGGTCGCCATGGGCTTGGCCAGGCCGGTCGTCTTGGCGGCGTTGTCCTCGGCGAAGCCCTGGGCTTTCCATTCCGAGAAGGCGCCCTTGATGGTCGATACCTTCGAATCGTCCGCGGTGAAACCGGCGGGCTTGATGGCTTTCCAGTCCTTGCCCTTCTTGGCCAGGGTGAACGAGTCTTTGTCGTGGGTCACCGCCACTTCGGTGAGCTCGTCGCTCTTGAGGTTGCAGATGGTCTTGTCGCGGAAGTCGATGGGGCGCTTGTTCATGCGCTCCAGGTTGTATTTCTTGACCAGGAACACCTGCGGGTTCTCGGCCCGCTTGACGTACCAGTCCTCCTTGCCTTTCATGTTGCCCACGAGCACCGTCTGTTGCTGGCCGCCTTTCAGCCCCACGGTAACGGTGAGCTCAGGTTTGTCGAGACCGGTTTCCTCCGGCTTGGCCCCGTCGGCGAAATCGTTGGCTTTCCACCTGGCAAGTTGCGACACGACGCCGGTGGCCACGCTCTTGTCGAACGGCTCGACCTTCACCGAGGATTGCACCACCTGCCATTCCGGGGATGGTCCACCGTCGCGCGGGGCGGGCTTGGAAAGCACGATCTTCGAGCCGCTCTTGGTCGTGATCTCCAGCTTGTCGGCGTCCTTCTCCTCGAAGTCGGTGATGGACTTGTCGCGCCACCCGGTGGGATCCTTGTCGAATTGATACTTGGTGATGCCGCTGGTCGACCACACCTCGTTCTTGCCTTCGACCCGGACCATGGTCATCTGATTCGTGGTCTTCCCGACCCGCAGGTCGGCGAGAACGGTGGCGCCCTTCTTGACCGTGACGCGAAGTCCGTCGTCGCCCAGCTCGAATTCCTTCTGCCGGCTCTTTTGATCCGAGACGATGTTGTCGAACTCCATCTTGGCCAAAGCCTCGAAGGCTTGCTTGGCCGCGTCCTTGTCGGCGGGGTAGTCGAGCGGCTTTACGATCTTGTACGCGTCACCTTCCTTCTTGATGACGGTCGTGGCCTTGCCCTTGGTCACATCGAGGGTGTCGAAGCTGCCCTCCGTGAGCTTGGCGATGGGCCGGATGGCTCCGTGGGCGGGACGGGAGCCCTTCTCCGGGGAGCGCAGCAGGAGAACGGTGGCGAGTATGAGGCCTGCGAAGACGAGGCCGGCTATCAGCGTCTTGCGATTCATCGTCTACCTCGAATGACTAGAGTCGTTGGTTCAGGCGGTTGGACTTGCGCAGGCGCCAGCGGCCGACGCCGTAGAGACAGAAGAGCATGGGCAGACCGAGGATATTGACCCACCTTATGGCGCTGGCCTTGGCCTCGGACACGGCCGGGATTTGCCGGCTGTCCATGGTCTTGGACCGCAAGGGAATGAGGGCTTCGTCCTCCACGGTCCAGCCGATGGCGTTGTAGAGCAACTGCGCGCCCGCCGCGTACACCGGCAGATAGCGCGCGAGCTGCGTCCATTCGTCGCTGGCGAAGGCCGCGTCGCCGATCACGACCAGCCGCACGGGCTTCTTCGATTCGGCCAGCGGTTGTTTCTCGTCCGTCGACACCGCCGCCGCCGGCGCGGACACGAACGCGCTCTTGAGTGGCCCCAGGTAGGCGTAGCCGAGGGCGTAGGAGCCGAACTCTTTACCCGGGTCGAACTTCATGTCTGGGCTGACGATGGCGAATCCAGTATGTTTGTAGCTGGCGCTCGACGAGGCCGCAAGGCGCCAGACTTTCGCACCCGCCGGCACGTTTCCGCCCGCCAGTGGTCCGACCAGATCGACGGCGCTGGCGTAGGGGAAGATCAGGCCACGCACGCCTTCCAGTACCGAGAGGCCAGGTGCCTTGTCCGTCGCGGCCGCGACGAACGCGGGCATGGTCAAAAGGGCGCGACGGCCCCCACCCACGTCCATCACGCCGGGTGCCGCGCCTTGTGGGTCGACCACGATGTCGTGGTCGATCTTGAAGCCGTAACTGGCCAGGATCTTGTCCAGCCCGGTGTCGTTGCCTTGCAGCATCTTCATGCTCTCCATGCCGCGCGCGCCGGCGGACTGGGCGGCCATGCCCGGATCGAGCAGGACGGCGCCCCGGCCGGTCATCAGGAACCTGTCGATCTCGCGCTGTCCCTTGTCGTCGATGGCCTGGTGTGGTCCCGCCACGACCAAGGCGTCGACATCCGCGCCTATCTCCGCCGTCGACGGGTTGACGGTCGTGACGTCGTACCCTTCCTCGACATCCTGCTTGAGCGCCTGCAGGCCCTGGTTGAGGTCGCTTTCCCCGTGTCCGGTGGTGAAGGCGATCTTCTTCTTCTTCACCGTCATCTTCTTGATGAGCGACGAGAGCTGGTATTCGAGGCCGGCGTCGTTGACGATCTGGGGGATGGCCTCGGTCTTGTCGCCGTACTGAAGGCACAGCCCGAGATAGTAGGCGCCCAGCTCGAACTTCGAGTTGCTGACCTTCTGAATCTGGACCTTCTGCACCTTGCAGCGCGAGGCTTCATCTTCGATCTTCTTGTCGGTTCCGGGATCGACGGCCTCCCATTGGAAGCGGCCATTGGAGCTCGACTTGTAGTCGTCGAGCTTGTCGCGCACGTCGCGCGACAAGCGCTTGATCTCGGGCGGCAGATCCTTCGAGATGTAGGCCTTGACCGTGAGGTAGTCGGGCAAGGACTTGACCAGATCCTTCGAGGCGCGCGAAAGGGTGTAGATATGCTTCTCCGTCAGGTCCACCCTGCCGAAGACGCGCGTGCCGATGAGGTTCGCCAGAATGATCGCGCCCGCGACGAAGACCGAATAGAGGATGGTGTTCGATGCGTGGCTCTTCTTCTTGCTGGAAATCGACATGACCTTCTCTCTTCCGTTACTTCCACTTGCGGGATTCAAGGGAGGCCGTGGCGATGACCAGGGCGACCACCATCACGGACACATAGTAAAGAACGTCGCGGGAATCGATGACCCCGCGGCTTAGCGCGTCGAAATGGTTTCCCATGCTGAGGAAGGCCAGCACGGGGGCGATCCAATCCGGGGCGTATTGCTGGACCTGTCCGAAGATGAAGAGCGCGAACGAGATGGCGAAGGCCAGGATGAAGGCCACGATCTGATTGCGCGTGAGCGAGGAAGCCATGACCCCGATGGCCACGTACGCGCCCCCCATGAGCAGCAATCCCACGTACCCGGTGATGAGAGGGCCGCGGTCGACTGGACCGAGCAAGGTGAGTGTGACGGCATAGAAGCAGGTCATGCCCACGATGGCGGCCAACATGGCCGTGCCGGCCAGGAATTTGCCGAGCACGACCTCCCAGTCCCGCACCGGCATGGTGATGAGCATCTCCAGGGTGCCGCTGCCCTTCTCCTCGGCGATGAGGCGCATGGTGATGGCGGGGATGATGAAGGTGAAGACCAGGGGGGTCAGGGTGAAGTAGTAACGAAGCTCGGCCTGCTTCTCCAGGAAGAGCTGGCTCCAGTAGAGGTAGCCCGCGATGAGCATGAAGACGGTGACCACGATGTAGGCCACTGGCGAATTGAAGTAGGCCCTGATTTCGCGCTTGGCGACGGTGACGGCGGTGCTCATGATCGGCTCTCTTCCCCGGTGGTGAGGTTGCGGAACACGTCTTCGAGGCTGGCCGCCTGCCGCGTCAGCTCGAGCAGCGTCCACTTGTTGTCGACGGCGGCACGGAAAAGCAGCTTGCGAAGATCCATCTTCGCGTCCCCGTCGATGGCGAAGGAGTGGGCGCCGTCCTCGCCAGGAACGGTCTGACACTTGGCCACGCCCGAAATACCCGCGACCTTGTCTTTGACGGCGTCCGCAGCGGCGCCGCTGGCCTCGACGACCAGGCGGTAGCGTGTGGCTTTCTCGCGGGCGCGCAGCTCGTCCGGCGTGCCATCGGCGACCAACTTGCCACCGCTGATGATGAGCATGCGGCTGCATGTGGCCTGGACCTCGGGCAGGATGTGGGTCGAGAGGATGACCGTCTTTTCCTTGCCGACCTCCTTGATGAGGGCGCGGATTCTCGGCGATCTGGTTGGGGTCGAGGCCGCTCGTCGGCTCGTCCAGGATGAGGATGTCGGGGTCGTGCAACATGGCCTGCGCCAGGCCGACGCGCTGCCGGTAACCCTTGGACAGCTCGCCTACCAGCTTGCCGGCTACCTCGGCAAGCCCGCACCGGCCTCCGATCTCCTTGATGCGGCCGTGGACCCGGTCGCCGCTCATGCCGTGCATGTTGGCGGCGAACTCTAGGTGTTCGAGCACGCTCATGTCCTTGTAGAGTGGCGTGTCCTCGGGGAGGTATCCCACGTGCTGCCGGACATCAAGGGACCGATCGAACACGTCGAACCCCGCGACCTGCGCAGTCCCCGAGGTGGGGGCCAAAAAGCAGGTCAGGATCTTCATGGTGGTGGATTTGCCGGCGCCATTCGGGCCGAGGAATCCCAGAACCTCTCCCTTGCGCACGTTGAAGGACACTTGGTCCACGGCGCGGTTCGATCCGTATTCCTTGGTCAAATTCTCGACCTTGATCATCACATCTGCCATTGCTACCTCGCTCGATTAGCCGGCGCATTAACCCATGGGTGACCCGGCTTATTCCCGAAGTGTTGCGGTTTCTTGAGGGGTTCTCACGTACAGCGATATGCAGGGAAATGTCAAGGCGTGTGCATCGGGTGTCCCGCCCTGGCCATGGCGACTACGACCGGGGATGGCCGAGCACTGGTCCGAGCGGACAGAGGCTATCCGCCCAGCGGGAAGCGACCTCGCGCCTGGCCCCATCGAGGGCCGAGAGATTACTACAGGTGCGGATCACTTCGATCGCATGGATGCGTGTGCTTTCGGACCGTTCCTGGTCATAGTTAAAGTTCTTCCTGAACTTGTCAATGGCCGCCCTTGGGAGCGTGGCCAAGGGCGCCGGCTGGCCCGACAAGAGCCTCGCGACCAGCACCGTTCGCGCCAGCACGCCGGCATCGATGGTGGCCGGATCGAGGGCGCCACTGCGGCCGCCCGCGGACTTGGCCAGCGCCTCCAGCGCCTGCGGGACCAGCGCCTCCGGCCGCACGCCCAGCCCCGCGAGCAACGCCACCGCGGCGGCGGCCCGCTCGACCGCGCGCGTGCCGGCGGCGAGGTCGGCCAGACTGGAGAAGGGGCGCTCGCCCTGGGCGGGCGGAGCGTCCAAGATGCGCGGGAAGAGCGGCCTTACGCGCGTGAGGCTGGTCAGGATTTCTCCGTCCTCGGGTTCGAAGATGTCGATGGCAGGCCGGAGCGAGGCGAAGGGGTTGTCTCGCACGAGGGACGAGGCCAGGCGCCGAAGCTTGCCGATGAGGCTGACCCCAAGCCGGTGAAGATCGAGCAGGGGCACGGTGCGGACTGCCGCGGTTTCGCGCTCGCCGTCGCCGCGGGCCAGGAACTCGACCGCGAGGTCCAGGGTCGCGGACAGGCGTTCGAGCGCGAATCGGATGCCTTCGTCGTTGCTGGGGGAAATCCTGTCGGCGGAGAGCACCCGGTTACACAGGGCGACCAGTGCGAAGTGCAGATCGGCGGTCTCCTCGCGCGTCTGTAGTCCACCCACCGCGCGCGCGAAGGGCGACTTGCCCGAAAGCCTTTCGGCCATGACCACGGGCAGGCGCAGGTGGATGTCGTCGATGGATTCTCCGCGCGGCCGCGGACTTTCGCTCGGGACCTCCGCGATGCGCACCGAGGACGGATCAAGCTCCTGGTAGGCGATGAGGGCCTCGTAGAAGTCGACGAAGCCAAGGTCGGCCATGCGGCCCGATCGCCAGCGGTACGCCATCTCTTCGAGCTCGGCATTGTCGTCCGCGCGCACACCGACGAGCATCTTGCGCATCAAGACCGGGGAATAGCGATACAGGCTGTCGCAAAGATGCTGCGCGACCCGGACCTGGTCTGGCTGGCCGAGAAATTCCAGCGTGAAAAGTCGGTCCGGGGTATCCCAAAGCACCCCTTCGGGCTCGTCCGGTGCCTCTTCCAGCGAAAGGTCGTAGATGCGCGCGCGCTGGCGCAAGAGCAGGGCCAGAAGCTCGACATCGATGCCCTGGGCCCACTTTCCCAGCACCTCGGGAGGGGCTTCGACCAAGGCCGCCAGCCATTCGTCGGACTTTTCCAGGGTGACATGGTCGCGATCCCACAGCGCAAAATCGAGCACAGTCTGCACCTGCTCGGCAGTCCCGTGCACCAGTATCTCCATGGCCTCGGGAAACCCCAGCTCGTGGAGGACGTAATAGAACTCGTCGGGCGGCAGGGCGCGAATGGCCGCTGCCGGATCGGGCGTGGCGAATAGCTCATCCGCGCGCCGGGCGCGCTGGCCCCGCGCCAGGCGGGCGCGATACTGAGAAAGCGCGACGAGGTTGTCCTTCGATTCACTCTTGCGTGGCTCGGTCACCGGCACACTATGCCATGGTCCGTGAGGGACTACCCCGCGGCGTTTGTGGCGGGACCAAGGATCCCCTTCTGCCATTGACAGGCCGGGGCGGTTCGGCGATACAGCCCACCAAGATGCGACTCCTGCCCAGGGAAGAATCCTTCTTCGACGATTTCGAAAAGCACGCGCAAAAGACCGTCGAGGGGTGTCGGGCATTCGTCGAGATGGCGCAAGGCAAGGTTCCCCCCTCCGAAGCCTGCCCGAGGATCAAATCCATCGAGAGCGAGTGCGACCACATCACCCACCACGTCGTGGAGCGTTTGCACAAGGTCTTCATCACGCCCATCGATCGCAATGACATCTTCCGCCTGATCTCGAAGATGGACGACGTGATTGACTTCGTGGAGGCCGCCGCCCAGCGCGTCGCGCTCTACGAAGTGAACGGCAACAACAGCGAGCTGTGGGACCTGGCGCGGGTGCTGCAGTCGGGATCCGAACGCATCAGCGAGGCTGTCGCGGGGATGCGCAACTTGAAACACCCCGAGCTGATCTTGGAAAAGTGCGTGGAGATCAACCGGCTGGAGAACGAGGCCGACGTCCAGCTGCGCAAGGCCATCGCGAAGCTGTTCAAGGAAGAGAAGGATCCCATCTTGGTCATCAAGTGGAAGGAGATCTTCGAGCTGCTCGAAATCGCCACCGACCGCTGCGAAGACGTGGCCAATATCATCGAGGGCGTGGTCCTCGAGAATTCCTAGAGGCGGCGTGGACCACAAGCTGCTCCTGGTCAGCGCCATCGTGGGTGCTGCCTTCATCTTCGACTTCATCAACGGCTTCCACGACGCGGCCAACTCGATCGCCACCGTGGTGTCGACGCGGGTTCTGACGCCATTCCAGGCCGTGCTGTGGGCGGCCTTCTTCAACTTCGTTGCCTTCGGCGTCTTTCAGCTTCACGTGGCCGGCACTATCGGCAAGGGTATCATCGACCCCAACATCGTCGACATGGCCGTGGTCATCGGGGCTCTGGGCGGCGCCATCGCGTGGAATCTGCTGACCTGGTGGTGGGGATTGCCGTCCAGTTCTTCGCATGCCCTGGTCGGCGGCCTCATCGGCGCCGGTGTGTCCAAGGCTGGCTTCGGCATCCTTGGTTGGAGCAACATCACCATCACCGCGCTATTCATCATCGTTTCCCCGGTCATTGGCTACATCGGTTCCGCGCTCATGACGATTGGCTGCTCGTGGCTCCTACGCAGGGTGAATCCGGGCCGCGTCGACCGCTGGTTCCGGCGGCTGCAGCTCCTGTCCGCCGCTGCATTCAGCCTCAACCATGGCGGAAACGACGCTCAGAAAACCATGGGCATCATCGTGGTGCTGCTTTACTCCCAGGGTTACCTCGGCGCTGCGTTCCCGGGTGTCCACCAGATACCGATGTGGATCGTCATGGGTTGCTATCTCGCCATGGGGCTCGGCACCATGTCGGGCGGCTGGCGCATCGTCAAGACCATGGGCATGCGCCTGACGAAGTTGCGCCCGTTCGGTGGATTCTGCGCCGAGACCGGGGGCTCGGCCGCCATCTTCCTGGCGACCATGCTCGGAATCCCGGTTTCGACCACCCACACCATCACCGGGGCCATCGTGGGCGTGGGCTCGACCTCCAGTCCCGGAAAAGTGCGCTGGGGCGTGGCTGGGCGCATCGTGTGGGCGTGGGTCTTCACCATCCCGGTCTCGGCCGCCATCAGCGCCGTCGTCTACTTCATCGCTCGCGCGCTGGGAGCCTAATCGCTCGTCGCAGCTGCTAGGATCGCGTGGTGCTTTCTCGCATCTTGCGCACGATTCGCGAACACGACCTGGTGACCAGAGGCGACCGGGTGCTGGTTGCCGTGTCGGGCGGTCCGGATTCCACCGCGCTCCTGCACGGTTTGGCCAAGGTCGCCCCACGCCTCGGGATCTCGCTCGCGGGAGCCTGCGTGGATCACCGCTTGCGGCCCGAATCGGCCTCGGAAGCGCAGGCGGTCGTTCTGCGCTGCCGGGCCATGGGCGTCCCCTGCGAGATCTTGCCGGTGGACGTGAGCCGGGCGCGCAAAGCTCATGTCTCCACGCAGGAAGCCGCGCGGGTAGTACGTTTGGCTGCGCTGGAGGAAGCGGCGGCGCGACTCGGGTGCGCGAAGGTAGCGCTGGGCCACACCGCCGACGACCAAGCCGAAACCGTGCTCTTCCGCATCGTGCGGGGCACCGGGATCGCGGGGCTGGGAGGCATTCCGTACCGGCGCGGTTCGTTCGTGCGCCCTCTGTTGGACGTGCGGCGCGCGCAAATTCTGGCCTTTCTGGCCAAGCGCAAGATCGAGTTCTTTACCGATCCCTCCAACGCCAACCGCCACTACGCACGCTCGCGCATTCGTCACGATGTGTTGCCCATGCTCGCCATGGAGAACCCCCGCGTCGTCGATGCCCTCCTGGCCCTGGCGAGCGAGGCCCGGACCAGGGCGCCCGCGGCGTGGCGCGAGTCCCTTCCGCCGGACCTCTACTTGCCCAGGCGGGCCGTGGCCGCCGTCGATCGCCTGATCCGGGAGAAGCGCGGCACGCGAACGCTTTCTCTACGCAACGGCGAGATCGTGGTTCGTTACGGGCAGGTTTCGTGGTTGCCTCCCAAGCCAGGCGATTCCGTCAGGGTCGAGGCGCGGGTGCGCGCAGAGCAATCCGTGCCAGGTCCGGGCAGGTACCGAATCTTCCCACCGCCGGCCCTTGGCCTGGAAATCGCGCCGGCTTCCGCCGGGCCGTCGCCGGGCGGGAATTCCGCGTGCTTCGATGCCGGCAGAATTCAATGGCCACTGCGCGTGCGTGCGTTGCGCCCTGGGGATCGTATGGCGCCACGTGCCGGTCGCGGCACGCGCAAGCTCTCCGACATGCTCATCGACGCCAAGATTCCTCGTCGGGAGAGGGCGACCCTTCCCGTGCTGTGCGACGCCGCGGGCGCCGTTCTTTACGTTGCCGGCCTGCGGCCGTCGGAGATCGGGCGTCCCGACGGGGCGACGCGGACGTGGATCGAGGTGCACGTGTTGCGTTGACGGCCCCCCTTTTGGTGTCAATATCTGGTGTACAACCTCCGCGTAAGGAAACCGGGTGCGTAACAGCCACAAAACCATACTGGTCTGGGTGATGATGATCTTCGCCTTCATCGTCGTATGGCAACTCATCAACCCAAGACAGGTCGAGCAACAGATGACCTTCTCGGAGTTCATCCAGAAGGTCGAGAAGTCGCCGGCGGACTTCAAGTCGGCGCCACCGCTGGAGATCCGCATGAACGGCAACAACGCCGAGTTCCGCGGGACTCTGAAGAAGAACGATGAGGCGTTCGTGACCACCGGGTTCATCGGGGAGCAAACCCTGGACAAACTCGACAAGGCCGGTATCACCTACAAAATCGTGCGCGAAAGCGAGGGTGGTTTCTGGCAGCAGATCCTCATCACGTGGTTGCCGATTCTGGTGGTTGCGGTCGTGTTCTTGCTCTTCATGCGCCAGCTTCAGGTCGGCGGCGGCAAGGCCATGAGCTTCGGCAAGTCGAAGGCCAAGCTCCTGTCCGAGAACCAGAAGAAGGTGACGTTCTCCGATGTCGCCGGTATCGAGGAGGCCAAGGACGAGGTCGAGGAGATCATCGCATTCCTCAAGGATCCGAAGAAGTTCACCCGACTGGGCGGGCGCATCCCCAAGGGCGTGCTCATGATGGGGCCGCCTGGAACCGGCAAGACCCTGCTCGCGCGCGCCATCGCGGGCGAGGCGGGGGTTCCTTTCTATTCGATTTCGGGTTCGGATTTCGTCGAGATGTTCGTGGGCGTGGGCGCCAGCCGCGTGCGCGACCTGTTCGAGCAAGGCAAGAAGAACGCGCCTTGCATCATCTTTATCGACGAGATCGATGCGGTGGGGCGCCATCGCGGCGCAGGTCTCGGTGGCGGCCACGACGAGCGCGAACAGACCCTCAATCAGCTCCTGGTGGAGATGGACGGTTTCGAGTCCAACGATGGCGTCATCCTGGTCGCCGCCACCAACCGACCCGATGTACTCGACCCGGCGTTGCTGCGCCCCGGGCGGTTCGATCGTCGCATCGTCGTGCCTCAGCCCGATGTGAAGGGCCGCACCGGCATTCTCAAGGTTCACACCAAGAAGACCCCCATGTCGGCCAACGTGGACCTGGAGGTGGTGGCGCGGGGAACCCCGGGGTTCTCCGGCGCAGATCTGGAAAACCTGGTCAACGAGGCCGCCCTGCTGGCGGCCCGCAACGACAAGGATTCGCTGGATCGCCACGACTTCGAGCAGGCCAAAGACAAGGTCCTCATGGGCCCCGAGCGACGGTCGCTCATCATCAGCGACAAGGACAAGCGCGTCACCGCCTTCCACGAGGGCGGCCATGCGTTGGTCGGCAAGATGATGACGGGGTCGGACCCCATTCACAAGGTCACCATCATTCCGCGTGGGCGTGCCTTGGGCCTCACCCAGCAGTTGCCGGTCGAGGATCGCCTGAATGTCTCGAAGGATCTGGCCAACGATCAGATCGCCGTGGCCATGGGCGGTCGGGTCGCCGAGGAGATCATCTTCGGGCAGATCACGACCGGCGCCTCGAACGACATCCACACCGCGACCGATCTGGCGCGCAAGATGGTCTGCGAGTGGGGTATGTCGGAGAAGATGGGGCCGCTTCACTTCGGGCGCAACGACGAGATGGTCTTCCTGGGCCGTGACTTCGTCGAGCACAAGGAGTACAGCGAGCAGACCGCCCGCGAGATCGACAGCGAGATTCATCGTATCGTGGTCGAGAACTACGAACGTGCTAAGAAGATCGTGCTGTCGAACCTCGACAAACTGAAGGTGCTCGCCGAGGCGCTCTTGGAGCGGGAGACTCTGGACGCCACCGACATCGACGTGCTGTTCGCCGGTGGAAAGCTCGACAACACGCCGCCGGTGGCTACTTTCCCGAGCCTGTCCAAGAGCTCCGAGCAGCTCAAGGCGCAGCGTCCGGAGGGGTCCGGCACGTCTTCGTCCAACTACCCGATTCCTTCACCCACGCCCGAAAAGGCGTGACCCGAGCCCGGTCGCGGCGACGCCATGCCGGTCCTCATCGCCGGGGTCCTCAATCTGACGCCAGACTCTTTCTCGGATGGGGGCAGATTTGCCTCGGTCGAGGGCGCGGTCGAAGCCGGCCTGGCGATGGTCGAGGCGGGGGCACATTGGATCGACGTGGGTGGCGAATCCACGCGTCCCGGCGCCGTGCCCGTGAGCGAGAGTGAGGAGATAAGGCGCGTGGCGCCCGCGATCGAGCGCCTGGCCGGCAAGCTCGGGCCACACGCGCGCATTTCCATCGACACCTACAAGGCCGGGACGGCGCAGGCGGCACTGGCCGCCGGTGCCACCGTCGTCAACGACGTTTCGGGTGGCGCGCTCGACCCCGCCATTCTCGAGGTGGCCGCGCGGGCAGGCGCGGGGGTGGTGCTCGGGCACCTGCGCGGACGCCCCGCGACCATGATGGAAGGCGTGTCTTTCGAAAACGTCCTCGATGAAGTGGCGGCGGAACTGGGCGTGCGGATCGCGACGGCGCGCGCCGCCGGCTGCGCCGAAGTCTGGGCCGACCCCGGCATCGGCTTCGGCAAGCATCTGGCACACAACCTCCGCTTGCTCGCCAATTTGCCTTGGCTACATGACCGGCTCGGCGCTCCCATCATGGTTGGGGTGTCGCGCAAGCGCTTCATCGGCGACGTCACTGGTCAGCCAGTCCACCTGCGGGCCTTCGGCACGGCCGCGGCCGTCGCGGCGGCGGTTCTCGGCGGGGCCGCCGCAGTGAGGGTCCACGACGTGAAGGAAATGCGCGACGTGGTGAAAGTGGCCGAGGCCATCGCAAGCGCTCGCCTCGCCGAGGAAAAGCACTACAATGACGGGCGTGATGACTGAGCCTGCTTCCGAACGAAGACTCTTCGGCACCGACGGGGTTCGCGGCGTTGCCAACCAATACCCCATGACCGCCGACATGGCCCTGGCGCTCGGCCGGTCGGTAGCCGAGCACTTTCGTCTGCGCGACAAGCGCTGCCGCATCGTGATCGGGAAGGACACGCGCCTGTCCGGCTACATGTTCGAGAGCGCGCTCGAGGCGGGCATCGTTTCGGCCGGCGCGGACGTCATGCTGGTCGGGCCCTTGCCGACCCCGGCCATCGCCTTCATCACCTCCAGCATGCGCGCCGACGCCGGAGTCGTCATCAGCGCGTCCCACAACCCGTTTCAGGACAACGGCATCAAGTTGTTCGGCCCGGATGGATTCAAGCTCGCCGACGACATCGAGCTCGAAATCGAGCGACGTATCGTCAATCCCGAGCCGCTCACGCCTGGTCCCGAGCCCCGCATCGGCAAGGCGGTTCGTCTCGATGACGCCGAGGGCCGCTACGTGCAATTCATCAAGCACTCCTTTCCCAAGGACCGCACGCTCGACGGTATGCGCATCGTGGTGGATTGCGCCAACGGCGCCGCCTACCGGGCCGCTCCCCAGGTGTTCGAGGAACTGGGCGCGGAGGTCAGCGCCCTCGCGGTCGAGCCCGACGGGCGCAACATCAACGACGCCTGCGGTGCCCTCCATCCCGAAAACGCGGCGGCCGAGGTCATGCGCACCAGGGCGGCCATCGGCATCGCGCTCGACGGCGACGGCGACCGCGTCATCCTGACCGATGAGCGGGGCGAAATCGTCGATGGCGATCACATCCTGGCCATCCTCGGCACTCGCCTCATTGCGCAGGGCAGACTGACCGGCAACACCGTGGTGGCGACCGTAATGTCGAATCTGGGACTCGAACGCGCCCTGGCAACCAAGCAGGGCAAGCTGCTGCGCACGTCGGTCGGGGATCGCTACGTCGTCGAGGCCATGCGCGAGGGCGGCTACGCGTTCGGCGGCGAACAATCGGGGCACATCGTGTTCTTGGAGGAAGCGACCACCGGGGACGGTCTCCTGGCGGCCTTGCAGGTGCTTTCCGTGATGGTGCAGGAGGGGCGCGGCCTTTCCGAGTTGGCGAAGATCATGAATCGCTATCCCCAGGTCCTGCTCAACTTTCCCGTGGCGCGCATGGTGCCCATCGACAGCCTGGCCAGCGTGCAGGCCGCCATCAGGAAGGTCGAGAAGGAGCTCGGGCAGGAGGGGCGGGTGCTGGTTCGTTACTCGGGCACGGAACCCAAGGCGCGGGTCATGATCGAAGGCGGGGATGAATCCACCATCCGCGTGTTTGCCGAGGAAATCGCGGAGTGCTTGCGCAAGGCGCTGGCGCAGGCCTAGGAGGAAGCTCGCATGGTTCGCCTCTTCATCAACGTCGATCACGTCGCAACGCTGCGCCAGCAGCGCGACACCCTCTACCCCGATCCCGTCATCGCCGCAGGCATCTGCGAGCTTCACGGCGTGGACGGCATCACGGTGCACTTGCGCGAGGATCGCCGTCACATTCAAGAACGCGATGTCCGCATCCTGCGGCAAACCGTGCGCGGGGGACTCAATCTGGAAATGGCGGCTGTGCCCTCGATCGTCGACATCGCGCTGCAAGTCGGCCCCGACATGTGCACGCTGGTGCCCGAGAAGCGGGAAGAGCGCACCACCGAGGGGGGACTGGACGTGCGCGGGCGCAAGGGCGAGATCGCGAAGGTCGTCCGCACCCTGCGCGACGCCGGTATCGGCGTGAGCCTGTTCATCGATCCCGAGGAGGAGAGCGCGCGCGCCAGCGCCGACCTCGGCGCGACCCAGGCCGAGTTGCACACCGGGGACTACTGCCACGCCAGGATTGGAACTTCGGAGGCGGGCCGCGAGCTCGCCCGCCTGGAGATGGCCGGACGGATCGTGGTCGACGCCGGGTTGCGCCTGGCGGCCGGGCATGGACTGGACTACGCCAACGTCGCCCCGGTGGCCGGTCTCGCCAATCTGGAAGAGATGAGCATCGGGCACGCGGTCATCGCCCGCGCCGTCATGGTGGGCCTGGAGCGCGCCGTGCTGGACATGCGCCGGGCCATCGACGAAGGTGTGCGCGGGGCTCATCGCGGGTAGGATCGCGGACCATGGCGCTTGTGCTCACAGCGGCCCAGATGCGGGCCATCGATAGCGCGGTCATTGAAAAGTTGGGCCTTCCCGGTCTGGTGCTGATGGAAAACGCGGGCCGGGGCGTGGCGGACATCATCGCGCGCGAGCGGCCGGAGATCTTGGGCCTCGATGTGCGCGTGGTGTGCGGGGCCGGGCAGAATGGCGGCGACGGATTCGTGGCGGCTCGCCACCTCCTGCGCCGAGGCGCGAAGGTCCGGGTCTACCTGGCCCTGCCGCCGGAGAAACTGACCGGCGATGCGGCCTTGTTCGCCAAGGTCCTGCGCTCGATCGAGGGAGACTGCATCCGGGATCTCTCGTCCGAAAACGATGCAAGGGCATGGCAAGAACATTTGGCGGGTGCCGCGGTCGTGGTCGATGCGCTTTTCGGGACGGGGTTGCGGTCGCGCGTCGCGGGCGTGCCCGCGGCCGCCATCGCCGGCATGAACGCCACAGACGCCTTGCGAATTTCCGTCGACATTCCCTCGGGTCTCGATGCCGATACCGGCGCGGTGTGCGGCAGCGCGGTACGGGCACACATCACGGCCACCATGGGGTGCAGGAAGGTAGGGCTCGCGATCGACGCCGACGCCCCGGTGGGACGGGTCGAGGTGGTGGACCTGGGCGTGGCCGCCGAAACCGTCCTCGCCGCGGCCCTCGATCGAGGGCCGCTTTGCCATTGGCTCGCTCGGGATGCCGTCACCCGCATGTTGCCGGTTCGCCAGCCGACTGGGCATAAGGGAACCGCGGGGCACTTGCTCGTCATCGCGGGCTCGGCCGGAAAAACCGGGGCAGCGTTGCTGGCGGCGCGCGCGGCGCTGCGGACCGGGGTTGGCCTGGTCACCATCGCCACCACCGGCCCGGCGCAAGCGGCCCTCGATGCCAAGGTGGTGTCCGAGATGACCACATGCTACGCCCACGGGGAAGGCGCCGACGACAACAGCTACGCTACGCTGGTCGCGTTAGCGGCACGCATGAAGGCAGCGGTCGTGGGCCCCGGGATCCCCACGGGCCCGGGCATGGCCGATCTCGTGCGCCGGCTGGTGGCCGAACTGGCCCTGCCGATGGTGGTCGACGCGGATGCCCTCAACCTGCTCGGAACCGGAGCCGCGGCGGCCGTCGCCAAGGCGGTTGGCGCGCGCATTCTCACGCCACATCCCGGCGAAATGGCGCGGCTGTGCGACTGCACGACCGCCGAGGTGGCGAGCGACCGAGTTGGCTACGCCCGCCGCCTGGCGTCGCAATCGGGCGCCGTCGTGGTGCTCAAGGGGGCGCGCACCATCGTCGCCGTTCCCGACGGAACCGCCTACGTCAACCCGACTGCCAATGCCTCGCTCGGCACCGCTGGCAGCGGCGATGTCTTGACTGGAGCCATCGGCGCGCTGCTCGGCCAGGGGCTCGATGCCAGGGACGCGGCGTGTGCCGGGGTCTTCCTACACGGTGAGGCGGCCGAAGAGGCCACGCGTGTGTTGGGCTCGCAAAACCTCATCGCAACCGACCTGCCGGACGCGATCGCTCGCGCATGCGAAGCGCTGCGGCCGGTGTAGACTGGGCTCCATGACCAAGGAAACACTCGTGTTCGCCCTCGAGGCAGAACGACTGAAGGCAGGAAACAACGGCATCGTCATACCAGAGGAACGGGATGTCACGTTCATGGTGGCGGGGCCGGGTGAAACCTTGCAAGTGGGCAAGGTCGTCAAGATCGAGCTGCGCGACAGCGTGCTCTGCATGGAAACCGCCAAGGGCGAGCGCTATTGGTTCACCTACGATCTCGTGCTCGGCGTGCACCTGAAGACCGCCCAAACTTCCGTCGAACATACGACGGGTTTCGGCCGCTAGCGGCTCCGCCCACTCCCTACCTGAACGACATCGACCAGCTGGCGATGGTGTTCTTGCCCTTGTAGGAGGGGAAGCCGAAGCTTTGCATCTGGTTGAGGACGCAGACCGGGACTGCGCCCCTGCGTTGCCCGTTGACTTGCACGGCCTTCACCCTACCCGACGGCTGAACCACGAAATCCACTTCCACGGTGCGAAGTCCGCCCTGCATCGCGCAGGGGACGAGCCTGCGGTAGTTGGCACGCATCACACGGTCGATGGTGCCCTCGTCGAGAATTGCGTCACCGCCCCCTTGGGTAGCATCGCCAAAGTCCATGTTGTTCGTGAAGTCTGCGGCCCGTCCGGCGATCCCGCCGCCCGGGCCACGCCTGCCGCCTGCGTGCTTCGGATGGGCGAATTGAATCTTGACGCCACTGAGGAATTTGTCGATGTCGGCTTCGCTCATGCGCGAGGCGAGAACATCGCGCACGGCCGCCTTGCGGTTCATGAGATAGAAGGTCATGCCACCGGCGACCAGCAGCACGGCAAGACCGATGATGCCGATGGTCCAGCGGCCCTTGCGGCGCTCGGTATGTTCGTGGACCTGCTCCGCGCGCGTGCGCCGCTGCGCCTCGAGCTTGCGTTCGATGACGCGCGCGAATTCCGCGAGCTGAGGGTGATCCTTGATCTTCTGTCGGTCGCCCGAGTCGGCGTCGACGATGAAATGGTCCCCGCTAAAGACCCCCTTTTCCATCTGCGCCATGACCTGGGCCAGGGAAAACGGGCCGAAGTCGAGGCTATCCTTCTGGATCAGCCAGCGCTCGTATTCCTCGGAAATCCGGACGGCATCGGACACGCTGAACGATTTGCCCAGCGTCAGGCGCGGCGTCGCGAGAGCCGCCTCCCTCTTGGGCGAGGTGTGGTTGGAAAGCAGCGTGCCCACTTCGGCGATGAGCTGCGAGGGCCGCGCGAAGCGGGTCTCGGGCAAGGACGCCAAGCCGCAGTCGATGATTTTGTCGATGCCCTTGGGCAGGTCGCCATTGACCTGGGTCGCGGGCCAGGGGGGCGCGCTTGGGGCATGGCCGGTGACAAGCTCGTAGAGCACCGCAGTCAGGGAAAACACATCCGCGGCGGGGGAGGGCGCGGCGCCCGCCACCACCTCGGGTGAAAGGTAAGGACTGGTGGTGGCTCCCTCCGGAATATCCGCATTCGCGAGCGAGGGCAGGATGCGCGTGAGGCCAAGATTGGCGACCTTGACTCGGCCGGAATTGCCCAGTCGGATGGCGGCGGGATGGAGGCCGCCGTGACAGACGTGGGGGTACGCCGCTTCGATCCCGTTGGCGGCGTGGCCGAGCAACACGTGCGCGTGGGGCAGACCGACCACCTGATTCTGCGTCTTTCTGGAGTTGATGATCTGCCGGAGCGTCGCCCCATCCGCAGGCTCGGTGGCCAGGTAAACCCGATCGCCCTCGTAGCCCCAGGCAATCAACGTGCAAAGGTTCTTGTGGGTAACCGTCGCGGCATGGGTAAGGTCGCTCTCCAGAACCGGACGAATCTCGGCTGGACACTGGAACAGCCGTAACATGGCGGTCGCATCGTCATGGTTATCGAGGGCCAGATAGAGTTCCGTCCCGGCCTCTGCGCGAACAAAGGACTGGATTTGGAATCGGCCACCAACAACGGTCGCCAGCGGGAGTGGCTCGGAGGCCCCTTTGGTATCGATTGAGACTGCGTCGTCCATAGGTAGCAGCGGACATTATAGGCTGGCCCCCTGCGGGCTTGGCCAGCAAAAATCTACGAGAGTTTGAAACGACGAACCAATTCGCGCAAGCGGCGCGAGCCACCGCCCTCGCGAAACATGAACTTGACCCCGGTCTGGCCTGGACACGCGTGGTAAATGACCCGGCCCGAGATGGACATGGGCGCGATCCCGCCCGGCGGGACGATTTCCACGATCACGTCGGTGCCTATGGCCGGCTGAACGCTGGTGGCGACCAAGCCGCCGCTGACGCTGATCTCTCGCAGTTCGGCTTCGATGGATTCCGGCTCATTTCCCACCCGCACCCTGACCGACAGCCCGACCGGGATACGCGCGTGTTTGCGTTTGGGCGCGGCTTGGCGGGCGCCGATCATGGCTTGCAAGACGAAATCGCGTTTCGCGGCTTCCTCCGGGGAGAATCGGACGAGTGCGCCGGCCCGGATGCGCAGCCGGGGCAGGGCCGGACGCCACGACATCACGATGCCTCGGAGCAGAACCTTGTTGGGCAACCATTTGCACGCCAGTTCGACGACCACGGGGCTCTCGCGCGGCACCTCCATCGTGGTCGGACAGAAGATCACACCATCAGGGTGATCGGTGCTGTAGAGACTCCTGAATTCTTCAGCGCTTCGACAGCGGACACGGAGAATATTCAAAGTCTCCCTCTCTCCCGGCGCTATGGCTTACTGGCCCTCGCTATACTAGCTTCGTCCCACCTGAGGCCTATGTCAATCCGTGTCTACATAGACGGCGAGATGCGCACGCAGAATACCGCCGTGGTTTCCGTGTTCGACCGAGGATTCCTCTTCGGCGATAGCGTGTATGAAACCATCGCACTCATCGACCGTCGGCTCGTGTTCTTGTCGGAGCACCTCGATCGGCTCGAACGCTCGGCCAGTCGCATCTATCTCGAACTTCCCTCGCGCGCGCAGGTGGAACGAGCCATTTCCGATACCATCGCGGCGGCCGGCGAAGACAGCGCGCGCATCCGGGTCATGGTCACCCGCGGGGTGGGCGGCGTCGACCTCGATCCCGCGACCGCGGGATCGCCTCGTCTCGTCGTGATCGCCCAGCCACTGGGGGCGCCCACGGCCGAGATGCTCGAAGCGGGCGTGGCGGTGGCTACGGTGAAGTCATCGAGAAACGCGCTGGCGAGCGTGGATCCTGCCGTGAAGTCGGGAAACTACCTGGGCAGCGTGCTGGCAATGGCAGACGCCCGGCGCGGCTTTCCAGGCGTGAACGAGGCCATCATGTGTTCGAGCAACGGGGGCGTCGCCGAAGGCGCCACCAGCAACGTCTTCGTGGTCGAAGGAGGCAAGATCGAGACACCGGCGCTTGCGGTGGGGATCTTGGGCGGTGTCACCCGCGGCAAGGTCCTTCTGCTTGCGCGCGGCGCCAGCATCGAAACCGAGGAAGTGCCATTCCTCGCCCCGGAGAGGCTGCGCGGCGCCGACGAAGTCTTCCTTACGAGCGCGGTTCGTGGGATCTTGCCGGTGACTACGGTGGACGGCGTGCGCGTCGGAAGCGGGCGCCCCGGCCCAGTCACCCGTCGTCTCTTGGCGCTCTATCGGCGCCTGATAAGCGAGGCCTCATGAATATTACGTCGTTCGGGCACACCTTCTTTCTTTTCGGCGGGGCTATCCTGATTGCCGTCGCGGTCCTTCAGGTGCTGATACAGCCGCGTCCGAAGGGCAAGCTCCCCGCCATGCGCCTGCTTGACGCGAGTACCATCCGCGTGCTTCTGTTCGTGACCTTCGGGATTCTCACCATTCTCGTGGGGACGGGAACCATTCCCATGTTTGGGGGAAGGTAGGCGGCGTGCAAGGCATTGAATAGCGTGGGCATTTCCGCTAGAACCACGCCTTCCGCACCTCGGGCCTGCACCGCGCAATCTTGAGCGCGAAGCCTGAAAACAGGATCAAGCATATGATCGAGAGATACACACGCGCCGCCCTGGCCACAATCTGGTCCGATACGCGCCGCTACGAGACCTGGCTCAGGGTCGAGTTGGCGGCATGCGAGGCCATGGAGGAAGCCGGGGTCGTGCCGGCTGGGAGCGCTGCGCAGGTGAGGGCCAAGGCCAGCGGCAAGCTGGACGCCAAGCGCATCCTCGAACATGAGGAGCGGACTCGTCACGACGTCATCGCCTTCCTGACGCATGTGGAGGAGTTGGCGGGTGCGGGCGCGCGCTGGCTGCACCTGGGCATGACGTCCTCGGACGTTCTCGACGCTGGGTTCGCCATCCTGTTGCGGGAATCGGCGGACGAAATCCTGGCCGGTGTGGACCAGCTACGCGCGGCGCTCGCGCGCAAGGCGGACGAGCACCGCGAGACGGTGATGATCGGGCGTTCGCACGGCATTCACGCCGAGCCCATCGTCGCAGGACTGGTGTTCGCCGGGTTCTTCAGCGAGGTGGGTCGAGCCCGGCGGGCATTGGTCACGGCCCGCGACGAGGTTTCGGTGGGCAAGATCGCCGGGGCGGTTGGCACCTACGCCAACCTGAGTCCCGAGATCGAAAACCGTGCTCTGGCCTCGCTCGGACTGCGTCCCGAGGTGGTCCCGACGCAAATCGTCGCGCGCGACAGGCACGCCGGCTACTTTCAGGCCCTGGCGCGGCTGGGGACTGCGGTGGAGCGCCTCGCGCTGACGGTTCGCCACTGGCAGCGCACGGAGGTGGGCGAGGCCAGCGAGGCCTTTGGCAAGGGGCAGAAAGGCTCCTCGGCCATGCCGCACAAGAAGAACCCGATTCTCTCGGAGAACCTGTGCGGTCTGGCCCGCCTCCTGCGCGCCTACGGCGCCTCGGCCCTGGAAAACGTGGCCCTTTGGCACGAACGCGACATCTCGCACTCCTCGGTGGAGCGGGTCATCGGTCCAGATGCGACCGGGATCGCCGATTTCATGGTCCGCCGGGCCGCGGGGCTCATCGAAGGATTGGTGGTCAATCCCGAGCGCATGCGCAAGAACCTCGATCACACGGGCGGGCTGTACTTCAGCGAAGGCGTCATGTTGGCCCTGGTGCGCACCGGCCTGGCTCGCCAGACTGCCTACGAGATGGTGCAGAAGCACGCCCTGGCCGCCGCGGAGGATCTCGGCACGGGCTCGGCGCCCAGTTTCCGGTCGCGCCTGGGCGCGGATCCGGAGATCGCCGGGCGGCTTGCATCGGTCGATCTCGATCAGGCCTTCGATTTGCGGCATCACTTACGTTGGAGCGGAACGATCATCGATCGTGCGCTTCGCGACCAGAACCCGTGAGTACGAGGAAGCAGGAGTGCAATGATTTCAGACGATCTCATCAAAGCCCAACTTGTGAAGACATTGCAAACCACCGATTTTCCGGTGCTCGGCAAGAAGTACGCCGGCAAGGTACGGGATTGCTACATCAAGGACAATCGGCGCATCATCGTGGTGACCGATCGAATCAGCGCGTTCGACGTCGTGCTGGGCACTATCCCGTTCAAGGGACAGGTCCTAAATCAGATCGCGGCCTACTGGTTCGACGTCACCAAGCAGCTGGCGTCGAATCACATCATCGAAGTCCCCGATCCCACGGTGACCATCGCCACCGAATGCGAGATCATCCCGGTCGAGTTCGTGATGCGCGCCTATGTGACGGGCGTGACCACCACGTCGATCTGGTACCACTACTCGCACGGCGCGCGCCGCTTCTGTGGGCACGATCTGCCGGAAGGCATGCGCAAGAATCAGAAACTGGAGCGCCCGATTCTCACCCCCTCGACCAAGGCCGCGAAGGGAGGCCATGACCAGTCGGTCTCGCGCGACGATGTTCTCGCCGCGGGCGCGCTCTCGGCGGCGGAATTCGATCGCGCGGCCGAAATGTGCGCGCGCGTGTTCGCCTTCGGACAGAGCCTGGCTGCGCAGCGTGGTCTGATCCTGGTCGACACCAAATACGAGATTGGCCGCCGGCGCGACGGCAGCTTGTGTTTCGTCGACGAGGTTCACACGCCGGACAGCTCGCGCTATTGGTTCGCGGACGACTACCAGGCGCGCTTCGAGCGCGGGGACGAGCCGCGCGGCCTCGACAAGGAATACGTTCGCCACGTGTTGGCCGCGCAGGGCTACACCGGCGACGGAGCGCCGCCGCCCCTTTCCGACGAGGTTCGTTGCGAAGCCTCGCGCCGCTACATGTCGCTCTACGAGCTCGTGACCGGGCGCGAGTTCGTGCCCGACTTCGACGAGCCGATGGCGCGCATCCGAAGAAATCTGAAGTTCTAGCTGCGACCCGGCGGCCCTGCAGCCCTCCGGCCCCTTCTCCCGCTTGCGGGGAAAAGGCTGGGACAAGGGGCTCCTTTCCCTTGGGGCTGGGCCGTCCTTCCTTCGCTGGTCGACAGCCACTGGGGAGGGTATTCTCACGCTCCCGTGATTCCTCTTCCCAACATTCGTTTTCGCCGGTTGCGCCCCGGGGCGGTTCTTCCTCGCTACATGACGGACGGCGCGGCAGGGATGGATTTGGCGTCGGCGGCCGATGGGCCGATCAGCATCGCGCCGGGACAGCGTCTGGGGGTACCGACGGGGTGGTCGATGGAGCTTCCGCACGGATACGAAGCGCAGGTGAGGCCGCGCTCCGGCATGGCCTTGCGCCACGGGGTGACGGTGGTGAATGCGCCGGGCACCATCGACAGCGACTACCGCGGCGAGATCGTGGTCCTGTTGGTCAACCTGGGCCAGGAGGCGCACACCATCGCGCCGGGCGATCGCGTGGCCCAGATGGTCGTCGCGCCGGTCGTCCAGGCCGACGTCCAAGAAGTGGCGGAGTTGTCACAAACCAACCGCGGTGAAGGCGGGTTTGGCCACACGGGGTGATCGATCTTGTCACTGGGCCACACGGGGTGATTGATCTTGCGGCTGTCGATGTGACAAGTTCCGCCCATGGGTGATGTGACCAGACTTCGCGCCGGTATCGTCGGCGTCTCCGGCTATTCCGGAATGGAATTGGCGCGCATCCTTGCCGTGCATCCGGTGTTGGCGCTGTCCGCCGTGACTTCGGACAAGTGGCAGGGCAAGCGGCTGGGGCAGTTCGTGGCGGTGGAGGGAGAAGCGGCGGCGCTGACCTGCCTGTCGCACGTTGCGGGGCAGGGGATCCTCCACACGCTCGACGTGGTCTTCTTCTGCACCCCGGCCGAGGCATCGGTACAGCTCGCGCCCATTGCACTGGCAGCCGGAACCCGCGTGATCGATCTGTCGGGGGCCTTTCGCCTGAGCGCCGAGGACTACCCGTCGTGGTACGGCTTCGCGCACGGCAACCCGGATCTCTTGCGGGAGGCGGTCTACGCCATGCCGGAGGCGACGGAGATGTCCGGCAGGCTGCGCGGTGCCAGGCTGGTCTCCAATCCCGGCTGCTACCCGACCGCGGCCACGCTCTCGGTCCTGCCGCTTCTGCGCGCCGGCCTGATCGAGCCGGATCCCATCTTTATCGACGCCAAGAGCGGCACGACCGGAGCGGGACGCAGGGCGGCGGAGGAGTGGTCATTTTCCGAGCTCGCGGATGACGTCCATGCCTACCGCGTGCTTCAACATCAGCATCAGCCCGAGATCGAACGCGCGCTTGCCCTCGGCGGGGCGCCTGGCGCCAAGGTCACCTTCACACCGCACCTTTTGCCGGTGCGACGCGGAATCCTCGCCTCGGCCTACTGCCGATGGCATGTGGGTGCGGGTGGCGACGACTTCGCACAGGCGGTGAAGCAGGCCCTGGCGGAATTCGCCGTCGGCAAGCCCTTCATCCACATCGCGTCCCCCGACGAGGTCCGCTTGCGCGCGGTGGTCGGCACCAACCGCGTCCTTCTGGGTGCGAGCGTCGACGCCAAACGCGGTGTGGTGGTCTCGGTCGCGGCCATCGACAACCTGGTCAAGGGCGCCGCGGGACAAGCAGTGCAGAACGCGAATCTGATGTTCGACCTGCCCGAGACCACGGGACTCCTCGCGCTCGCAGGACACCTGCCATGACCGACACCGACATCGCTCCCACCGAATCGCTCGCCCTACGGCGCGACTTGCTGGTCGAGGCGCTCAAGTACATCCAGCGCTTCTCCGGCACCCGCGCCGTGATCAAGTACGGTGGCGCCGCCATGGTGCAGCCGGAGCTCAAGCGCAGCTTCGCCCTCGATGTCGTGCTGCTACAGGCCGCGGGCCTGCGGCCGGTGATCGTCCATGGCGGCGGTCCGGAGATCACGCGCACCCTGGAGCGCCTGGGGCAGAAGAGCGAGTTCATCGATGGCCAGCGGGTGACTGGTCTGGCCGAGATGGGCGTGGTCGAGATGGTTCTGACCGGCAAGGTGAACACCGAGATTGTCGGGCTCATCAACACCCTGGGCGGCTCGGCCATGGGCATGTCCGGCAAGGACGCCCATCTCATCCGCGCGCGCAAGCACATACCCCGGCCGGGGAAGCCCGACCTGGGCTTGGTCGGCGAAGTCGAATCCATCAACGCCGAGGTGCTGGATATGTTTCTCGAAAAGAAATACATCCCGGTCATCTCGCCCGTGGGGCTTGGCGCCGACGGCGGCACCTATAACATCAACGCCGACCACGTCGCGGCCGAGATCGCGGTCGCCGCGCACGCCGAGAAGCTCATCTTTCTGACCGACGTCGCGGGCATCCTCGACGAAAGCGGCCAACTGCTGAGCGAATTGACGACCGCGGATCTGCGTGGCCGTCTGCAGGAGGGCAAGGCCGTCAAGGGCGGCATGGCGGTGAAGTCCAAGGCTGTCCTGCGCGCCCTGGAAGGTGGCGTCGCGGCGGTGCACGTGGTCGATGGGCGCGAGCCGCATAGCGTGGTTGTCGAGCTGTTCACCGACAAGGGCGCGGGCACGCTGGTCAGACCGTAGGCTCACTCCTTCGCGGCGGCGAAACCGGCGTGCAGGTTGTTGAGGGTTCCATAGGAGGCCTCATGCCAATGCGCACGGTGGGCGAGGTAGATGCCGGCGAGGTCGCGGAAATAGCGTAGGGCCAGGGGACGCTTCGCCTTGACATCGGTCTTCTCGGTCGCATCCGCGGCGATGTCGTAGAGCGATTCGTCGCCGGCATAGTCGACGATGTAGTGCAACGAGCGCGAGCGCAGGGAGTAGCTGCGCCCATACTCCGACGGCTCCACGCGCGGGATCCACGGGCCCTGGCGCAAGATCATGGGCAGTAGGCTTTCGCCCTGCACCCGCGCATCGGCTTGCACCCCGAGCAAGTCGAGAATCGTCGGCACGACATCGATGTGGCTGACCACGGTGGGGATCTTCCGGCCGTGGCCCAGACCGGGAATGAAGAACACCAGGGGCACGTTGGTCAGCTCCGCGTATTGGCCGTAGGCGTGGCCCAGGCTGCCGTGCTCGAAAAAGCCCTCGCCGTGGTCCGAGAGGAAGACCAGGTCGGTGTCGTCGGCCAAACCGCGCGCGCGCAAGCCCTCGGCGAGCGTGCCGAAGCACGCGTCCAGGTGCTCGACCTCGCCGTCGTAGAGCCCCCTAAGCTGCGCCCAGCGCTCCGGGGTCATCTTGAGCCGCCCACCCACGATGGCGTTCAAGATGGTCCCGTCGGGGCTCTTGCCGATGGCGGGATCCATGGCGCCGGCATAGTAATGTTCGGTCGTGCCCTGGTGATAGAAGTAAGGCGTGTGGGCCTCGAACGCCACCGCCGAGACGAAGAAGCGTTTGCCCGCCTGCTTGTCGGCGAAGGCGAGGATCAGCTTGACCACGGCGGAGCAGTCCCCGCCCTTGCCTTCCGCGTTCGGCTGATGGAATTCGTTCCAGGTCGAGACCGGCAGCAGGCGGCGCATGGCGAACGAGGCGTCGCCCACGAAATCGGTGGCGATGCCGTCCTTGGCCAGGATCGCGCTGACCATGGGGGTGCCGGGATTGACCTTGCTCTTGTCGCCCAGGATGCCGCTCTTGCGTGGCATGCACCCACTCTGGATGCTGGCGTGCGATGGTGGCGAGGACGGTGATGCGGCCTGGGTCGAGGTGAAGGTCACGCCGTCCGCCTGCGCGGCTTTGCCGATGTTGGGCGTGCGCACGCGCGATTTGGCGTACATCGGCAGATTGTCCGCCCGCAAGGCGTCGGCAACGACCATGATCAGGTTGCGCGCTGGGCGCGGGCGCGGCAGGGCGGCAGCCTTGGGCAGAAGAATGCGTGGCGCGACCCAGGCCGCGTCGCTGGCACTTCCCGCGGGGATCGACAGATCGAGCGCGACGAGCTTGCCGGAGAATTCGCCCAGGGGCAGACGGCGCTCGATCGAAGTCGCTGGCGCTTGCATCTGGTCGAGCAGGATCTTGGTGGCGTGATCCTCGGTAGTCACGGAAACCTGGAACCGTGCCTCGTGTGCGGTGGTGGCGGTCGTGAGGACCAGCCAGCCGTCACGGGGAATCTCGATGGGCATCATCAGGCGGGTGAACCCTCGTAGGCATGGGCGTTCCTTGCCGGCGACCGGGATGGTGGCGACCGGGGTAGAAGCCGGCCAGGGTTCGCTGGATTCACCAACCTCGCCGGGGATGATTTCCAGGGAATGGAAGACCGCGCCCTTCTTGGCGACGGCCAAGTCGAGAGTGTTTTCGCCCTTGACCAGGATGTTCGCAGGCACGGAAATGGCCACCTGCTGCCAGCCGCCCTCCAGGCCGGTGTTCTTGATTGCCCGGCCGTTGAGACGCACGGACAGCTTCTTCCCCGCCGAGCCGCCGTGCACACGGACGAGGATGGTCGCCTGGTTGGCCGCGGGATCGGTGGTCTCGCGCCACGGAAAGTGCAACCTTGCCGCCGTCTTGCCCAGCATGCGCCCCACGCGATCGTCGAGCTTGACCGTTCCCCGCCACGAGCTGTTGTACTCTTGGCTGTATTTGCGGAAGCCCTCGCTCGCGAGGGGAATGATGAGTCCCTGACCATAGAGGTGCCAGAGCGCACTGGAGGTCAGCAGATTCATCGACGGGCCGGCTTCGTCGAGGGCTGGTGCGGTACCCTCGGCGGTCGCGGGTGCGCGGGCCGCAGGCTTGCTTTCGGCGCTGTGCGCTCCCTTGCCGTGACAAGCGAAGAGAAGGGCGGTCACTGCCAGGCGGGTGGCGCCAGCCTGGACGACGAGCTTCGACATGCGCGGGTTTTACCCTTTGAACCCTTGAGTTGACTATCAACTCGTGATGTAGGACATTAGGGGCTCAAAAACGTTGAAAAATCGATGGAAATGAGTGTGACCGAATGGGTCTAGCCGTAGTCAAAAAAGCAGAAATCGTCAAAAAGTTCGCCCGCAGCGACGCCGACACTGGGTCGCCAGAGGTTCAAATTGCCCTCTTGTCGGAACGAATCTCGTATCTCACGGAGCACTTCAGGGTTCACGCGAAGGATCATCACTCGCGTCGCGGTCTGCTGATGCTTGTCAGCCAGAGGCGGCGCTTGCTCGACTACCTGAAGAAGAAAGACGTCAAGCGTTACCGGAGTCTGATTCAGACGCTTGGCATTCGCAAGTAGAGGCATTGTAGGCAGCAGGCGGGCGGCCAAGGTGCGCCGCCCGTATTTCACTGGCGGAGGCCCCGGTGCCTGCGTTCATCCTTTCTCCCGCCGATCCGGCTGGTGCCCGCGCGCACCCTCGGATTCGCGAGACAAGGGACGAAGCCACAGGGGCCACGACGAAAACGAGAGGAGTGCAAGACATGTTCGTTCGTGAAGGTGTACCCCTTGGTGGCAAGGAACTGAGTATTGAATTTGGCCGCATGGCCAAGCAGGCCGACGGATCCGTGGTGGTCCGCTACGGCGATTCCATGGTGCTGGTCACCGCCGTCGCATCGGCCGGCATCCGGCCCGGCATCGACTTCATGCCGCTCACCGTCGACTATCTGGAGAAGACCGCCGCGGCCGGCAAGATTCCGGGCGGCTACTTCAAGCGAGAAGGGCGCATGACCGAGGTGGAGGTGCTGACCTCGCGGCTCATCGACCGGCCCTGCCGGCCGCTGTTTCCGAAGGGCTGGCGTTTCGATACCCAGGTCATCGCCATGGTGCTGTCGACCGATCGGGAGAATCTCACCGATGTGCTGGCCATGACCGGCGCCTCGGCGGCACTGCATCTTTCCGACATTCCCTGGGCGGGGCCCTTCGCGGGGGTGCGCGTTGGGCGCATCGGGGGCGAGTTCGTCGTCAACCCGACCGTGGCCCAGCGCGAGACCTCCGAGCTGGATTTGATTGTGGCGGCCAGCCGCGACGCCATCGTGATGGTCGAGGGCGGGGCGCTGCAGGTGGCCGAGGAGGTGATCGTCGATGCCTTGATGTTCGCCCACAAGGCGGCGCAGCCCCTCATCGATTTGCAAGAGAAGCTGCGCGCGGCGGTGGGCAAGGCCAAGCGCGCCTTCACCTCGCCGACCGTCGATCCGGCCGTCGAGGCGCGGGTGATCGGACTTCGCCAAGGCGAAGATCGAGGCCGCCATGGCCATCCGCGAGAAGCTGGAACGCTACGCCGCCCTCGACAAGGCCGAGGACGAGACGGTCGAGGCGCTCAAGGCCGAGTTCCCGGAGCGCGACGCCGAGATCAAGGAGGTCTTCGGCAAGGCCAAGAAGAAGAACCTGCGCGAGCTGGTGCTTACCACGGGCCGCCGCATCGACGGGCGCGCCACGGATGAGATTCGCGCCATCACCTCCGAGGTCAGCGTTGCTGCCGCGCACGCATGGCTCGGCGCTCTTCACGCGCGGCGAGACCCAGGCGCTTGGTGACCACCACCCTCGGCACCAAGCAGGACGCGCAGCACATCGAGGGCCTCGGCGAGGACTTCGACAAGACCTTCATGCTCCACTACAACTTCCCGCCCTTCTCCACCGGCGAGACCAAGCCCATGCGCGGGGCCAGCCGGCGCGAGACCGGGCACGGCCACCTGGCCGAGCGCGCCTTGTCGGTGGTTCTCCCCGATGAGAAGGACTTCCCGTACACCATCCGCGTGGTGTCGGAGATCCTCGAGTCCAACGGTAGCTCGTCCATGGCCTCGGTGTGCGGTGGCGCGCTGTCCCTGATGGACGCCGGCGTGCCTATCAAGACACCGGTCGGCGGCATCGCCATGGGCCTCATCAAGGAAGGCGAGCGCGTGGCCATCCTCTCCGACATCCTCGGCGACGAGGACCACCTGGGCGACATGGACTTCAAGATCTGCGGCACCAAGACCGGCGTGACCGCGGTGCAGATGGACATCAAGATCCAGGGCCTGACGCCGCGCCATCCTAGAACAGGCGCTGGCACAGGCGCAGCGCGGCCGCTTCCACATTCTCGGCAAGATGGCCGAGGCGCTGGCGGCTCCGCGCGAGGAGCTCAACAAGTACGCTCCGCGCATCTTCACCCTCAACGTCAAGCCGGACAAGATCCGCGACATCATCGGCCCGGGGGGCAAGACCATCCGGGGCATCACCGCGCAGACCGGCGTGGCCATCGACGTCGAGGACGACGGCACGGTCCACATCGCTTCGCCCGACGGGCTGCTGGCCCAGAAGGCCATCGACATCATCAAGGGCCTGACGGCCGAGGCCGAGGTGGGGGAGTTCTACATGGGCGAGGTCAAGCGCCTGGCCGACTTCGGCTGCTTCGTCGAAATCCTGCCCGGCACCGACGGTCTGGTGCACATCAGCGAGCTCGACGACAAGCGCGTGCGCCAGGTCGACGATATCTGCAAGGAAGGCGACGAGATGCTGGTCAAGGTCATCGGCGTCGACCGCGCCACGGGCAAGATTCGCCTGTCGCGCAGGGAGGCGCTCGGCAAGACCCCCGACGTCGTACACAACTACCGCACCTCGTCCTCGGAGTAGCGCCGCTCCGCTCCCTCGGTCCGCGCAGCGAACCATCTCTACCCTACGCGGGACGAGGGGCCAAGTCCCCTCGCCCCGGCGTCAGACGCCGAGGAGAGGGACAGGGTAAGGGACAGGGTGAGGGGCCGCGAGGAACAGCTACTGCTTCAGACCGTCAAGGGTATCGCTGCTCCGGCGGGCCTTCTTCGTCCTCGCTCGGCGCTGCTCCTCGGCGACGAGGGACTCGTTCATGCGCGCGCGCCACACGGGTGCGTGCTTGTGGCCGGGAAATCGCCGGAGGAGATCGCGGTAGGCTTGGCCGGCCGCGGACCAGTCCTGGCTGGCAAACAGGCGGTCTGCCTTGCGTTCGCTCTGTTCGACCGTGGATCCCTCCGCGCGGACGGCCCTTGCCTCCTTGTCCTTGGCTGAGGCCGGTGGGGGTGCCGCAAAGACAGGGGCGCTGGTGGCGGATGGGGCGGCATGGTCGCGTGTGGGTTGGACGGCGCGCGCGGGCGCGCCCGTGACTCCGGATAGACGGTTCTCGCCACCACCAGCGCGTGCAGCCTTGGCGCCGGCGGGAGCCACGGAAGGCGGAATGCGACGTTGCACGCTCTCCTCTTCTTTGAACGCACCTTGCAATTCGTCGACGGGCCGGGCGCGCGCCGAGGACGCCGGAAGAGGCGGGGGCGGCTCGGCGAAGCGACTCGGGGCGCCTCCACCGGCCGGGCTCTCGCCTTGCTTCCGGCCGGCGAGCGGATGGTTTACGAATCTCCGTTTGGGTTCGCCAGGAGCCGTGGGCGCCAGCGCGCGCGCCGGGATCTTCCCGGCTCCCTTCTTCATTGCGCCGCTGGCGGAGCCAGTCATCTTGATCTCGTCGGATTTGTTCTCGGGCTTCTCCCTTGCCCCCGCTGTTGGAACTACCGCGGGTTCGGGGGCGGGCACCTTTTCGGGCGCCAGCGTTCGTTCCTCGATGGAATGCGGCTCTTGGCCGGGCACCACCTGGGGATTCTTGAGCACGCGAACCAGGAACACCGCCACCGCGACCGAGGCCGCGCCGAACGCCGGCAGGAGCCAGGGCGTGCGCCACAGACGCGCGAAAAACCCCGGTTCTTTCCGAAGCGCGGTCAGCTTGGGCTCGACCGCCGGGGCTTGCTCGACGGCGGCCCTGGCAGCCTGAAGGACGGCGAGGTGGACGCGCGCGGGCGGTTCCTGCGCAAGCGAGCCGCCAAGAGCTGCCCGCGCGCTGCCTAGGGTTCGCTCGAAGCTCGCGACCTCCTTCTGGCACGTGGGACATCCTTGCAGGTGCTCGGCCAAGGCCGCTCGCGCCTCCGGCGGCATCTCGTCGTAGAGAAAATCGATCAGCCGCTCCTTGACCTCTGCGCAGTTCATCTACGTGCTCCCCATGACCGCGCCGTCGTCGTCATCGCGAAGTTCTTCCAGGGCGCCGCGCAAGCGTTCCAGGGCGTAGCGCATGCGGCTCTTCACCGTGGGCTCGCTGGTCTTGGTGGCCGCGGCGATTTCCGCGAACGACATGTCCATCACCTCGCGCATGAGGAAGACCTCCCGCTGCTCCACCGGTAGCCCGGAGACGGCCCGGTCTACTCGGGTTGCTATCTCGCGATCCATGGCTGCCTTCTCCGCGCTCTCGTCTGGCGCGGCCACTCTGTCGATGCCGTGCGGGCCGGATTCGTCGCGGCCGGCGCCGGGTGTTCGATCGAGCGAGTCCGCCTTGCGAAAGGCGCCGCGACGGGCGTTGTCGGTGCACAGGTTGCGCGCGATGGTGTAGAGCCAGGTCGAGACCTTGGCCGAGGGCTGCCACTGCGCCGCGCTCCTCACCACGCGCAAGAAGACCTCCTGAAGGAGATCTTCCGCCGTCGCCGAATCCGCCACGAACCGCCGCACGAAGTTCCACAAACGCTTCTCATGGCGCGCCACCAGTTCGGCGAAAGCAGCAACGTCGCCTTGTTGATAGCGGGCCATGAGAACCTCGTCGTTCATGGGGTGGCCGACAGTCTACAGGCGACGGTCGGCCGAGGACAATCGCCAGCCCATCAGTAGCGCTGCCAACCCGCGGGTGGCGCGGCATAGCGGCGCGGGGAAAGTGGGAATGGATCGGCCGTACGGCGAAGCTCGCTGTCGCCGGGCCAGGGGTAGATGCCGTCGACGTTCACGCCCATGGCCACCAGGCCGTCATGGTCGTTGTAGCGCACGCCGAGAATGATCGCGGGATGCGCGGGATTGGCGCGCACGAATTCGACTTCTCGGATGTTGGAGGCGAGCGCTTCGCCGAACTCGGTGCCGAGGCCGGGTCGTGCGCGGCGCGCGGGGGCGTATCCGGCGGAGGCGTTGCCCTTCGCCTCGCCCGAGGCTCGGCCACCACCCTCGGCAAGGGAATCCTCGCTGGCCGACGGGGCGCTGGCCGGGGCTTCGGCCGCGGGGGCGGCGCTCTTGTTCCTGGCGGGCGCCCCGCGATAGCCGAGCTCCTCGTCGCGGTAGCCGTCGAAGCAGCACGGCGGCACCACGGGCAGCGGCCGCGGTCGATAGGTGCGTTCCGGGAAGACCGCGACGCCTATCACGCCGACCTCGCGGGCATTGCCCATGCGCGCGGCATAGGAATCCGCCACCGACGAGAAGCGGAAGGTCGCCGCCTGCGATTCCGACAGGCGCCAGCCGTCGATGTCGACCTGTCCCCAGGCCGGCACGAGGTAGCCGCGCTTGTGCGCGTAGTCGCCGCTCTTGCCGTCGATCGCGTCGCGGCCGTCGACCGTTACCACCGCCTCGATGCGGCGGCCACCGTGGTTGAGCACGCGGATGATGTAGCGCTCGCCGGTATGCCCCATGACGTAGTTCTCTCCGTCGTGCCAGAAGGTCGGGGCGGGTGTCCCGTCGACCAGCACTTGGACCTCGTAGCCTGCGGCACTTGCCCGCAGGGGGCGGCTTTCGGCGTTGCGCGCGGGCGCGGCGCAGGCAACCATCCCGGCGACCAGAATGGCAAGACGGGGGAAACGGGGAAACGTGGCGGATGACTTGGCGATGTTCTTCTTCATGGCAACCCTCCTGGAAGGCTTGAACGCGGGAGGAAGGAAAAGGATCTGACGCAGTGGTGCGTAGGCCCTGTGCTATACAAGCCCGCCAGTGTCAGACCCAACGCAGAAATCCGAAGAGGACACGGAAGGTGCCTCCCATGCACCCGGAGAAGCGACCGGCACCATCGGCCGCGCGGTCGGCGGCACCGTCGCCGGCACTGTCGCCATTCTGGGCCGGCCCAACGTGGGCAAGTCCACCTTGCTCAACGCCATGGTGGGCGAGAAGCTGGCCATCGTAACGCCCAAGCCGCAGACCACGCGCAACCGCATCGTGGGCGTGTGGAACGGCACCTCGAACATGACCCTGGAAGACCAAAGCGGCCTCGGCCATCCACTCGGCGGTCAGATCGTCTTCGTGGATACGCCGGGCGTGCACGTGGCGCGCTCGCAACTCAACCGATTCATGGTGCGCGAGGCGATGGGGGCCATCGAGGACGTCGATGCGGTTCTGCTGGTGGTCGAGGCGCGCGACGGCGCCGCGGCGCTGTCCCCGTCGGCCGAACTGCCGGAGGCGGAATCATGGATCCTCGAACGGCTGGCCTCGACCGGCAAGCCCGCGGTCCTGTGCCTGAACAAAGTCGACAAGGTCAAGGACAAAGGGCAGATCCTGCCGCTCATCGAGCAGTGGGGCAGGGTGGGCAAGTTTTCCGCCGTCGTGCCCACCTGCGCGACCCGGAAAAAGGGCCTCGATGGCGTGATCGGCGAGATCCTGCGCCTGCTTCCGCCGGGGCCGCCGCTGTACGGTCCGGACGTGCTCACCGATCGCACCGAGCGGTTTCTCGCGGGCGAGTTGGTGCGCGAGCAGCTCTTCTTGCGCCTGAAACAGGAGCTACCGTACGCCACCGCCGTGGTGGTGGAAGGCTGGAACGAGCGCGCCAAGGGCGATGTCGTCATCGACGCCACCATCGTGGTGGATCGTGAAAGTCAGAAGGCCATCGTGGTCGGCAAGCGCGGCGCGATGATTCGCGATGTTGGCATGGCAGCACGAGGGGAGATCGCCGAGCTTTTGCGGCGCCCAGTGCACCTGCGTCTCAACGTTCGGGTCGAGGAAGGTTGGACCACCTCGCCGCGGGACTTGGTGGAGCTCGGGTATGGCGAGGAGGATCGCTGATGCGGCGTCGAGGGGCACGCGAGGAGATTCCCGTGCAGGGGCTGCCCGTGCTGTCGCTCGTGGGCCGTCCCAACGTGGGCAAGTCGTCCCTGTTCAATCGCCTGGTCGGCGGTCGGCCGGCCCTGGTCGAGGACATGCCAGGCGTGACCCGGGATCGACGCTACGGCCTGTGCACGTGGGGCAAGGCTCGTTTTCGCGTAGTCGACACCGGCGGGCTCGATCCGAATGCCGAGGGCATCCTTGCCGCCATGCGGTCGCAGACCCTGCGCGCGGTGGATGAGGCCAGCGTGCTGGTGCTGGTGTTGGACGCGGCGGAGGGAGTGACCTCGGTCGACCAAGATGTCGCGGACCTTCTACGGCGAACCGGCAAGCCTGTGCTGGTCGCGGTCAACAAGGTCGATTCCGACCTGCGCGATTCGGCGCTGGCCGAGGGCTACGCGCTTGGCTACACGCGAGTCTTCGGAGTATCGGCCAGCCACGGGCGGGGCGTGCGCGAGTTGCTCGACGCCGCCGTTTCGGCGCTGGGGCCCGCGTCCGTCGTGGAAGAGGATGCCACCGAAACGGACGCCTCCCCCATCCTGGCAAGCGAGGCGCCGATTCGCCTGGCGTTTGTCGGTAAGCCCAACGTCGGCAAGTCCTCCCTGGTGAACCGTCTGCTAGGCGAGGATCGCGTGCTCGTGCACGACCAGCCGGGTACCACCCGCGATCCCATCGACACCCCCTTTCAGGCCGGAGGGCGCGAGTTCGTGCTGGTCGATACCGCGGGGCTGCGCCGCCGCCGCGCCATCGATACCCAGACCGAGGCAGTCGCGGCCAAGATGGCGCGCGATCAGCTTGCGCGCGCGGACGTGGTGGCCCTGGTGATCGATGCCGCCGTGGGCGCCACCGCGGAAGACGCAAGGCTGGCCAGTTTCATCGAGGAATCCGGGCGCGCGGCCATCGTCATCCTCAACAAGATGGATCTGATCCGTCGCGCCGAAACCGACACGCGCATCGAGGCCGCGCGGGAGGTCCTGGACTTCGTCGGCTATGCGCCCTTCCTGACCATGTCGGCCTTCACCGGGCGCGGCGTAAGCGCGATCACGGACGTTGCGGCACGTATATTTTCAGAATGGTCGCGTAGGGTTCCGACATCGGATTTAAACAAGAACTTTGAAGAAATGGTGGCCCGTCGACTGCCCCCCTCGGGCCCGGCTGGCAAGCACGTCAAGCTGTACTTCATTACCCAGGCCGACATCCGGCCGCCCACCTTCTTCGTCAGCACCAACGCGCCCAAGGCCATCGGCGACCCCTACCGCCGATACCTGGTGAATCGTCTTCGCCAGGCCTACGGGTTCGAAGGGGCGCCGCTGCGCTTGGCCCTACGCGCACATCGCAGCAAGCGAAAGGCCCAGCCCAGGCCAAGGGAATAGCCCGCTGGATTTTTTGCCGAAAATGAGGCGAATATGCCCGGACAACTCAGATGGGGATCCTGAAGGGGATCCCATGCCCTCCCGCGATGGCGCGCCACCGGCATGGCCGGACGGCTCCCCGCGCGGCTAGTCAACGTCAGGACCTTAGAGGAGATCGACATGCGCAAGTTCCTAGTGGCCGCCACGCTCAGCACCTTGATTCTGCTCCCCACCGCGGCGCGGGCGGGGTTCCTGGTCGAAGCCTCGCTCGGCAAGGGTTACCAAGCAGCGCCCACCCCAAGGGGCTGGGAGCAGCTCAACCTGAATATCGCCCCCGGGTATGCCCCATCGCTGCCCGTACTGTCCATGTTCCGCCTGCAACTCGGTATCGTGACCGACTTCGCCGACAAGTCCGCCAGCAAGACCAACATGGAGTTGCGACCGATGATTTCGTTCGTTCCGCCCATCCTGCCCATCTACGGGCGCGTGATCTTCGTGGTCAACAATCTCCTCGATCGCGGCGGCAAGCGCGAGATCGCCTACGGCGCCGCGGCGGGCGTGCGCATCGGCACCCCGTCCATCGGGTTCGTGCCGGCCATGGGAGTGTTCGCGGAAGTGGGCGCCTTGCCGCGCAGCCGCGATTTTCCCGACAGCACGGGGACCGGCACGACCTCGAAGCTGGCCTGGATCGTAGAAGGCCGGGTCGGCGCGTACCTGGATTTCTAGTTCTAATGCTCCAGGCGCGAGATGCGCACGCTGGCGTTGGCGTCGTTCTGGAATTCGAGCACCGGGGTGCGCGCCTGCTTGGGCCAAAGCGCGAATTGGGGCAAGGGTTTGTTGGTGGCGAGATCGATCTGTTGGACGAGATAGATGTCGTAGTAGAGGTGGCGTTTCAGACCAGCGAGCACGTTCGGGTCTTGCTTGGCGTTGTCGAAGTCGACGGCGCCGTAGTTCATGATGGTGTACAGCCCGGGCCGGTCCGTGATGATGAGAATGCGTTTTTCGTGCAGGCTCGCGAAGAATCGCCAGGTCGTGGCGGCCTCACGGGTCAGAGTCAGCTCGTTGAGGATGCGGTACTGTGACGCGACGGGCAGGTAGATGGCGAAAAGCCCCGCGCATACGACCCAGGTGACCGCCGGCTTGAAGTGCCGGAGCAGGACCGTGAGGGCCCACGCCGCGGGGAACGAGAAGAAGGTGTCGATGGCGATGATGAGGCGCGCAGCCGCGGGATGCTGCGAACGGCCCCAGAAATAGGTGAAGACGATGAACAGCTGCATCACCATCCAACCGACGACCATGACGGAGAATTGCGCCTCCGCCATCGGTCGGCCGCGCGGCCCGAGCCGCTTGACCATCCAGTAGATAGCGAGGCCGCAGCCGATGACGCCGAGGCCGAGGATGAGCGCGCCGTGCGGGTTATGGTAGTTGAACGGGGTGAAGATGGGTTCGAAGTAGTCCCTGGCGTTGGTCAAGAAGTTCTTGGCGCTGAAGGTGACGGTCCCGGGATCCTGTTCCGGGACGTTGCCGCGCAGGATGGCCTGCCAGATGCGCGGCAGGAGAAACGCGGGCGAGAGCGCGTAGATGAACCGGTAGGGGCGCAGGTACTCCAGCTTGACCAGCCGGGCGATCAGCAAAAGGGCGACGACCGGGGGAAGAAAGAGCCCGCTTTCGTAACGAATCTCGGTGAACAGGCAGAGGTTCATCCACAGCACCGCCAGGTGACCGGCCGAGGGTGCGCGGCAATGGTCGAGGAAGCTCTTGATGACGAGCAGGGTGAAGAACGCGGCGAAGAAATCGAAACCGCCGGAACGAACCGAGATCAGCGTGATGGGGTGTGACGCCACCAGCAGGGCCGCGGCCACGCCGAAGGTCTCGCCTCCGAGCGACTTGGCCAGCCGGTAGGAAACCAGCACGAAGATCGGCAGTACCAGGATGTTGAGGACGAAGGGGTTGGTGTACGAGTAGCCGCGCAGGATGTGGACCAGGCTCACCATGAAGGGAAACAGGGGCGGCCGCCGGTCGATGACCACGGCTGCGTCCCAGAAGTTGTCGTAGTAGTACTTGCCCGTCGTGGTGAAGGTCGCGGTCTTGCTGAAGAAGAAGTTCTTGGAGGTTCCAAGCAGGTTGGCTTCGTCGGAAAGCACGCGCAGGGCCGGATGTACCGCAAGGGCCGTGATCACGGTGACCGCAAGGGCGATGAGGATGCCGGCCTTGTTGTCCTTGGCCCAAGTCACCACCGTGCCTCCGGTCAATCCGCGGGCGCAAATCAGATACGTTCCCGCCCAGCAAGCCACCGCGACCAGCAGGAAGTAGTAGGCGGTGTGGATGAACAGCGGCTCGGCGTGACCGCGATTGCCTATGCTGATTCCGAGCAAGGTCAGGAGCAGGATCGGGAGCAGGACGAGGGCGATGTTCGGTGGCGTCCAGAAGGTTCTTTTCATGAGCAGGATTACCGAGGGGCGGAAGAGAAAGTCTATCACGACCCGCTTGCTCTGCTTTCACGGCGGGCGGGGAATTCGCCTTCGGCGCAAGACAAGACGAAAGAGGTGAAAGGTGGCGACCGAATCGACCGCGCCGCCGCCAAGACTCCGCGGCGCGATGGTGCTACGATAACCGAGCCATGAAGCGAATCACTCTCGCCGCAGCCGTGTCGTTCGTCACCCTGGCACTTGTTCCCCGCCCGGCTCTTGCCCAGCAGTGCGATGCGCTCAATATCGTCTGCATCACACCAGACGCCGACGCCAATGCCTTTGCCACAGGCATCGGCATGACGCCCGATCAGCTTGCACAGCAGCTCCTCTCGCAAGTCGATGGGCTGTTTCAGACCTCCAACGTGACCTCCTTCCTGCGCGACTTCCAGAACGCACAGAGTTTCTCGGCCAAGGGACTGGGGGTCGACTATGCCTCGGAGGCGACGCTGGTCGAAGCAGGCGCCACCCTCAGCGTGGCCAGCAACGTGGACAAGGCGTACAGGCCCTCGGGCTCGTACACCGATCCACCCATCAGTGGCGGCGGGGCAAATCTTTCGATCATGGGTGGCCTCAGCCTTGGGGTTTTCGGCTTCGACCCCGTGATGATTTTCGGCAACTGGTTTAAGGGCAGCGCCAGCCTGGGCCAACTCGACGGCAAGTATCAGAACTGGGGGTTCCACGGTCAACTGCGCCTCCTCGGTCCCTCGCGCAGGTCCTCCGCGGTCAAGATGCTGGTTCGCTGGGGCGGCATCGCGGTCACCAGTGGGGTGGACTATTCGCACCTCACGCTGAGCGCCCAGAAGGCGATCTCGTCCACCTTCAACGTCGTGCAAGGCGCGCCGGTCACGGTCGAGAGCACGGGCAACTTGATCTTTACCGTCGATCAAACCACCTACAGCGTTCCCCTCGAAGTTACGACCAGCCTGCGACTGCTTTCGCTGGTCACGCTGTACGGCGGGCTCGGCCTGGATTGGCAACTTGGAGGCGGCAGCAACATGAAGGTCGTGATGAACGCCAATCTGAGAGGGAATTACCTGGGCGCGTCGTACGCCAATCTCGGGACCGTGACCATCAACGGCGGCGGACACGTCAACCCCAGCCCGGCCAGACTGCGCGAGATCCTCGGGGTTCAGCTCAGCATCATGGACCTTGTGCGCTTCTTCGCTCAGGTCAACTCGACCGCCAGCTCGCCCATGCTGACCAGCCTCGCAGTCGGACTGCGTCTGGCGATCTGAGGCTACTGCGCGGCGACCAGGGTCACCGGGCCAACCAGGCCCGCGGGTAGGGGCGTGATAGGATCCTCGCTCGTGGCGCGCGCCGGCTTGCCGGTCTTGGCGGCAAGCCATGCGTAGTCGCCCAGCGGTCTTCCCGCCAGTTGGTTCACGCCCAGATTGAAGACGTGGATCTCGATCTGGTTCTCGCCCTCGCGCAGCCGCTTGCCCAGGTCGATGGCGTAGGGTGGATGCCACACCGACCCCGCGCGCTGCCCGTTGACGAGCACGACGGCAGCCACGCACACCGGCGATTCAAGCCTGGCCTGCACCCACCTCTCGCCCGGGCCCTGGGCGGGCGGCGAAGGCTTGGCCTCGCCCAGCGAAAGCGTTACGTTGCGCGCCCCCAGGAGCTTGGGTTGCGTGACGGTCACGATCTTGCGGTAGATCGCCTCGCCCGAGAAGGCACGCGTGTCCGCCGATTCCGTCCACGACGTCAGCCAGTCGCTTTGGCGCCGGATGACGGTGCCCTCGAAAGTGACGTCCCAACCATGGGTGATGTCCAGGCTGGCGGGGGGCGCGGCGTTGGGATCGAGTTTTCCAGGCAGGGCTCTGGGCGGCCGGCCGCGGCCAGACAACCCGAACACCAGGATGCTCGAACCGTAGGCGGGCAGGAAAACTTGGACGGTGGTGCTGCGGGGCGATGATGACGCCACCACCGCGGGGGACATGTCGCCGGTCATTGGATCCCACCACTCGGCGGGCCGCGGGGCTACCCGCACCTCGACGGTGTTCGTGTAGGCGACGTTCCAGGTGTTGGCGAGGAAGTAGAGATCCACGTCGCCCGTGCGCCGGTGCACGAACCCAATCTGCGGCGCTACCATGGCCGTGCGCAGGTCGGGGTCGAGACGCCTGCGCAGAAGGCCGCCCAGCTCGCCCAGCTCGTCGTGCACGAGGGTGGCGTTGTCGCCGGCGAACAGCCCGGTCAGCTTGGCCGTCAGAAGCTCGCTTCTTTCCTTGGGAGCACGCGCATCGGGCAGGCGGGAAGGGATCCGTCGCGTGGCGATGAGCGTACCGCCGCCCGCTACGAATGCATCCAGTTTCTCCAGCGTGGCGAGGGGAATGCGCTCCACGTTGGGCAGGATGATCGCGCTGTATTGCTGCCGGCCGATCTTCAGGTGCTTGCCGCTGGCCTCGGCCAGGTTCTGCACCATGGTATCGTCGACGAGGTCGAAGTTGTAGCCGGCGCGAAGAATCGCCGGCACGAGATCCGGCCCGACCCGATCGCCCAGTGCCTGGGCAAGGTCGACGTTGCCCGGCGCGAGCATGGCCCAGGCGTCGTGGGTAGGCAGGTAGACCGCCACGTCGCTGACGGCGTCGCCCTGGCGCAAAGCGAAGGATAGCCGCCGCAGGTACATGGTCAGCTCGGGCATGACCGGCCACCAGGGATTGTGGGCGCTTACGACCGCGCTGGTGTCGAACGCCCAACCGGGATTTCCAGCTTGCGCGGGTGAGTAGGGCCACCCATGTCCCACGATCTGCGTCGCGCCGGAGAGAAAGCACTGGTCGGCATCGATCTTCAGATCGAGCGGGGAGGCGCGGAAGGTCGGTGGCGCGTCTCTCCACGCCTCGGCCGCGGCGATCGACTTGCCGTACGCGTGCGCCGCCGAGGAGGCCCAGCGCATCGCCGTGAGGCCGTTCCAGGGCGCGCCGTCGCCCTCGGGAATGTCGAAGAACCGGGCGCTCGACAGGGGTGCCGGCAGGGATCCGATGGCATCGCCCCTGAGCGCCAATCGATGGCGACGGGCGAAGTCCTGAAGTTGGGCGAAGAAGCGCTCGTCGAGCAAATCGGACAGGGTCATGGCCCAGTCGTGGCGCAAATCCGCCGAGTCCGCCGCGTTGCTGGTAAGCGAGTTGAGCTGGCTGCCCAAGTCGTAGCCATGGCGGCGCTTGAACTGCGCGGAAAAATCGCTGGTCCAGTCCGCACCGGCGGCCTCCGGTCGATCGCTGAAGACGGCACGCAGGGCGGCCTTTCGAGAAACCAGCGTGTCGCCGACGGTGCGCAGGTGATCGGCAACCGCGGTGCCATCGTAGGGATCGAGGACCAAGCCCTCGCCGCCGGCGGCGGCGCCTCTCGTCTGCTCCCGAGTAGGCTCGCCCGCCGGCCACCTGGAGGGATCGCCGCCGACCATGCGCGCGCCGTGCTCGGGCTTGACGTCCGCCCCTCCCAAAGGCCAGCCGCTGCCGAGGGCGAGGTCGACCGTGAGCCCGAGGTCCTTGGCTTTCGCCGTCGCGAAGTCGAGTGCCTTCAGGAATTCCCGCGACAGATAGGGCAGATTGACGAGCTTGTCGTGGGGGCCGAAGATGGCCTGCGCCGAGACGGGTTGGATTTCCACTCCGCCGAAGCCAGCGTTGCGCATCTGCGCCAGCTCGCGCTCGATTTCCTCGTTGGTCACCGCGACGCCGAACCACCACCAGCGCACGATCGGCCGGTTGTCGGGCGTGGGCGAACGAAACTGGTCGCGCAAGGGAGAGAAGTTCTTGGCCGCCTTGGCATGCACGGGAACGACCGAGTCAGCGAGGAGGATGGCGGCGAGAAGGAGTATGCGACGGCGCACGAGTACCTCTTAAGTAGGCAGTCGCACTATACGCGCAGACATCACGTGATTTCTACCACTTTGTAGCATTAGTCCGCCTATGTAGGCTAAGCCGTCCGGGTAGCAACACAGTGCGCCTCATGAGGCGTTGAATCGTCGCGTTGTCGCAGACCTGCAGGAGTCGCGTGACGGCGCCCGCGAAGAGGCAACTCCGACCTCTCGCGAGCGCCGCTTTCTCGCCCGATCAGTACTCCTGGTGCAAGTGACCAGCTCGAATGTGGTCCCAGATAGCGAACCAGTCGCGGACGATCTTCTGCCCTCGCAACTCGAGGTGGAGCGAGCGCCTGCAATAGCAGACCGTTCGTTTCGCAGACGTTTCTCAGCGCCTTCAGCGTAGTTTCGCGGCGCAGGCCATGCCTTTGCGCCGAACACGGACTGTTTGGGCCGTTGACAGGATAGGGGTGAGCCTCTACTCTTGGCCGCTGTTTCTCCCATCGCTGACAAGGGCACCACGATGACCAAGGCCGAGCTTATCGCCAGGGTTGCAAGTCGCAAGGATCTCCCCAGGAACCTGACCAAGAAGGCCTACGGCCAAATCGTCGACGCTGTTTTTACCGAGGTGGGGGACTACTTCATTCGCGCGCGTGCGAACCAGGCCAATCCTCCCCGCTTGAGCTATCCCGGCTTTGGCACCTTCACCAAGCGTCGGCGCAACTCGCGCACGGTTCGCAATCCGCGCACGGGAGAGCCCATTGCGATCCCGACCCAGTGCACTGTCGTGTTCACGCTTGGGCGGGATCTCAAGAATCTCATCAACCGGGTTCCCTCCCGGCACGCATCGTCCGCGGCCTAGCCTAGCCGAATTCCACCGGCCTATTGACCGGGTAGGCGGTGCTCTTCGAACGCGAGCAGCTTGGTCTTGAGTTCTTCGAGCAAGGCCCTGTGTCCCGGATCGTCGGCTAGGTTCCTCATCTGCTTGGGGTCGGCCTCGAGGTCGAAGAGCTCGAAGCGGCGTTGCGCCACCTTGTGCACGAGCTTGTGCCCGCGATCTACGATGACCTCCTGGTAGTCGGGCGTGGCCGTCGACGGCAGCATCTCGGCGAAGATGGGGCGGGGGGCCAGCTTCTTGCCCTCGATGACGGGCAGCAGGCTGCGCCCGTGCAGGCTATCCGGCGCGGGCACGCCGATGAGGTCGAGCAGGGTCGGTCCCACGTCGACGAGCCCGACCTCGTCGTCGGAAACCACGGGGGCGATCCCGGGAACCGCGATGATGAGGGGGATCCGGAGCTCCTCCTCGGTGAGATTCTGGCCGTGGAAGTAGACCTTGTGCTCGCCCCAGGCCTCGCCATGATCGCCGAACACGACGACCGCCGTGTTGCCGGCCAGCTTGGTCTCGTCCAAGGTCTTGAGGATCTTGCCGATCCAAAGATCGTCGAAGGCGATTTCGTAGTCGTACTTCTCTTCCAGTCCCTTGATGCCCGAGAGCGTGGTGGGGAATTCGGCGTGGGGCATGTAGCTCGAATGCGGCTCGAACAGGTGGGTCCAAAGCACGAAGCGCTCGCCGGTTTGGGCCGCCTTGGTCAGGCGTTCGATCACGCGCGGAACGATGCGCGGGGCGGCGATATCCTTGTTCGAGTCGGCGATGGTCTTGGCGCCGTCGTCAGACCATTCGGCGAAGCCCTTGGATAGCCCTCGATCGGCCGTGAAATAGAAATGCGAGAAGATGCCGACGAGCCGCCAGCCCGCGCTGGCCATGGTCTCGAAGAAGGTGTGGTTCGATGGTAGGAGGGGCGAGTAGTTGAGCGAGCGCTTTTTCCAGGCGATCTCGGACGGGTAGCGCGAGGTCACGAACGAGGGAAAGGAGCGCGGCGTGTTGGGCGCCTGCGCCCACACCCGGCGGAAATAGGCGCCCCGACGGGCAAGCGCGTCCAGGTTGGGCGTCAGGGAATGGCCGGGCGGCCGCCCGTAGCCGGCGACGCCCAGCCGGTCGGCGCGGGTGGCGTCGATGGCGATGATGAGGATGTTGCCGGAAAAGGCCACGGACTTGGCACGTGGCGACTTCTCGGCTGGCGCCCGCGCGGCGGGCGTTCCGGTTGTGTCGCTGGAGGCCTCGACGATCGCGGGCGCGTCGCCCCCTTCGCAGTTCTGGTCGATGCCGTCTCCGGGAATGTCGTCGGCCCCGGGATAGACGTCGGCGCGACTGTCGTCGCAATCGCCACCGCCGAAAGAAGCGGAATAGCCATCGCCATCGCGATCGGTGGCCCTGCGCGCAAGCTTCACGGCGAATTTCAGCCCTAGCGCGCTTTCGTCGATGGCCGCGTAGGTCGGCGAGGTTTCGCGAATGCGACTGCCATCCACGAGTAGCAGCACCACCGCGAGCGCAATCGCCGGCCGAAGAATCCGCGTGGGCAATCTTGCCAGCAGCCGTCTCCCGATCGCCGAGTGATACCAGAAGAGTCCATGCGCGGTGCCGAGCACGAGCGCGCCGGCGGCGGACCAGAAGGGGCCGAGATCGAGCACCCGCCAATCGGCACGGGAAAGCGCCGCGACGAAGGCAAGCAGGCCGAGCCCGACCAACACAATGGCGACGAGACCGGTTCGTCCGAGAGCCCCCGAGCGTGGAATCAAGCGACGGGCAAGGCGCGCGGCCAGCCGCCACGAGGCGAGCAGGACCAGCGCTGCCGGCAAGACGAAGACCAGGGTCAGGCCGGCGCTGGCGATGGTGGCAAGGGCGCGGCTGTTCATGGTCGAGACGAACCACGCGTAGCCGAAGCCGGTGCCCGCGGCCAACACCAAACTGGACGCCACGCCGCCGAGGAGCAGGCCGCAGGCGCGCCCGTCGAGGTCCTCATCTTCACGCACGGCACGCCAGCCGCCTGGGATTGCACCGGACGCGGTGGCCACGGCCCAGCCCAGGAGCAGGGCGGCAAGGAGGCCGGCGCTTCCGTAGAGACCCACCGCGAGCGCCAGCGCCTCGAAGGGTCGCGCGTGGTGTCCGCGCAGCAGCACGACGAGCGCGTCGAGAATTCCCGCGCCGAGCAAACCGGCGAAGGCTGAAATGGCAGTGGGAAGGTGGAATCGGGGAGGACGGCTCTCGCTCATCGAACTGGGGTTGCAGACTACTCGCGAGGCGGGGCGCGCGCCAAGAAAAGCGATGCCCCTCTTGACCAGCGCGAGTCGACCGAGCAACCTCCGTCCTCGTGCAGTCAACCCGAACTTCGAAAGCCCCGAACCCAAAGATCAAAACCGCCGCGCTTGCATCGCTTTGCATCGCCCTTGCCTGCAGCAAGTCGCCGGGACACGTTACGCCCGTACGATCGAGCAGCGTGGAATCGACGGCCCAGGCGGCAGCCGGCGCGCCCAGCAAGGTCGATCTCGGGGGCCATCGCCTGGCGTACGATCTCCTGGGCAACCGCGTGCACGCGATTCTGCACCTCGGCGGGCGGATGATCCTGAGCGCTGGGGACGTCGACTTCTACAAGTTCGTCGACGGAGGTTGGAAGGGATCGTGGATCCTCGGTCACAAGGATGGGGCGACCCGCGTGGCGTACGTCTCGGGGGTTTCGGCCTCGTTCGGTTTTCCGCTCGACGTTGACGGCGACGGAGCGGCAGGAACATCGCTCTCCGATCTGCAGATGACCATCGTCATGCGATCGCTGTCGGCCAAGCAACGCCTATCGGTCTTCGCCAACGAGAAGCCGGTGACCACCGTCGAGGTCACGAAGGATCGAGCATCGTACGACTTCACGCTGCCCAAGGCCGCTCTCAATCTCGGGGAGAACCGGGTTCGTCTTACCTTCCGCAACGCTGCGGCCATCGCAGGCGGAAAGCGCTCGGCCGCGGCCATCGAGAGCATCGAGATCGGTCCCGCGCAGGCGGCTGCAAGCGGGGCACCGCCGCGCGCCACGCACGGTCTCGCCGATCCTGCCGAGGTCGCGCTCGCAGGCGTCAAGAAGGTCGCGCTGTCGATCCCGGGGGCTTCACGCCTTTCGTACTATCTGCAGGTGCCGGCCAAGGCCGAGCTGGCGCTCGTATACGGCTCGACCCAGCCCGGCGTGACGGCGCGGATTCGTATCGCACGCGATGGCGCGGCCCCGACGGTGCTATTCGAGGGGCCGGCGGCGGCGCGCTACAGCGACGGCGCGTGGGATCTGTCCGCCTTCGCAGGGCAGGCCGTACGTCTGGACCTGATCTCGCGCGGGGGTGGGATCGTCTGGGCCGAGCCCCGCCTGCTCGTCCCGGGTTCCGTGCCGGCGCCGCCCGTCAAGCGCACCTACGAGCACATCTACGTGTGGATGTGCGACACGCTCCGCGCCGACAAGGTGCACGTCTACAATCCCAAGACCAACGTCCTGACACCGAACTACGACGCCTTCGCCACCGACGCCACTCGTTTCGCGTGGGCGCAGGTGCCTGGCACCTGGTCGTTGCCGTCGCAAGCCTCCATGCTCAGCGGGGTATATCCCAGCATCCACAAGGCCACAGAGCAGGACACGAAGATCGCCGCGCAGGTCCCGCTTGCGGCCGAGATCTTCAAGAAGGCCGGGTTTCGCACCGGGCTGTTCTCCTCGAATGGCTATATTTCGTCCAAGTGGGGCTTCGGTCGCGGCTTCGACGAGAACCGCAACTTCGTGCGTGAGAATCTGCCTAACGGCGCGGACAATTTGTGGGCCACGGCCAAGAAATGGATCCTACCGGGCAAGGCAAAGCCGGAGTTCGTATACCTGGCCGTCATCGAGCCACACGTCATCTACAATCCCAAGAAGGAGTTCCTGAAGAAGTACTGGGACAAGCCGTATAACGGCCCCATCAAGCCGGTGCTGACCGGGATCCAGCTCGGCAAGATCAAGAAGGGCACGCTGAAGGTGAACGACACCGACAAGGCCTATCTCGAGGCCTTGCACAACGCCGAGATCACCCAGAGCGACACGGCCTTCGGGGTCTTCTTGGCCGATCTCAAGGCTGCTGGCCTCTACGACAAGTCCGTCGTCGTCGTGATCTCCGACCACGGCGACGAATTCTGGGAACATGGCGATGTCGGCCACGCGCAGGGGCCGCACCAGGAGCTGGTGCACGTGCCGTTCATGATTCACGCGCCTGGCCTCTTGCCCCCCGGCCGCGTGATCCAAACTGACGTGGAGGCCATGGACCTGACGCCCACCATGCTGGAACTGGCGGGGCTTCCGATGCCCGATTCGATGCAGGGCCAATCGCTCCTGCCCACCATCTTCGATGAAGTTGCGCATTCCCCGTCGTGCAGCCTGACCCAGATCGGCACCATGGCCCGCGGGATCAAGTCCGGGCGGTACCGCATGATTCACTCGGGCGTGGGCCGCATCGAGCTTTACGACGAGATTGAAGACCCGCGCGAGCAGACCGAACCTCGCCGGCAAGCGGCCCATTGCGCTCCGCCAGATGCGCGATGTGTTCGCCTTGCAGGTCGGCTTCGAGAACGTCTGGAAGAAGCGTCTGTGGGGGTCTCCGGCCAATCCCACCGTGGCGTTCTACAGCGCGAACGAGATAGTAGGCGGCGTGTGCCGTTACTGGCAAAACCCGTAGACCAGCCGGGTGGAGCCGGCGAACGCGTGACAGGTCGTGCCGGTCGGACAGATGAGCGTGGCCAGGCTGCAAACCGGGCGGCAAGTGCCGCTGCCAGCACCGGTTGCGGATCCGGTCGGCACCACGCAGCTGAGCCCAGACCGGCAACCCGCGCAACCGGCTTTGTCGCCGCAGCCGGAATTCTGCGTGCAAGTCGCGCCCACGTCGCCGAGGCCGGTGCACGCGCAGTCGGTGGTCTCCCCGGCATAGACAAAACAGGAGAGCCCGGCCGCGCAGCCGGTCGTGCCCGGTGCGGTCGGATCGCAGGGACGGGAGCAGGCCCAAAACGACGCCGTGGTGCCACACGCGATGGGGACGTTGCAGTAGGAGTCCTGTTCGCCGCACATCGCATCGTCGCGGTCGCAGAAGCGCAGACACGTCATGACCGAACAGCCGGCGGCGGTGAAACACTGCGAGCCGGGCTCGCAGTCGCTGTTCTCCGAGCAGCTGTCGCCGGGCTTCCCTGGCCCGGCCGCGTAGCACATTCCCACCGCGGGCTGATCCCCGTCGCATAGAAGCGCGCAGGTCCGATTGACGCCGCAGGCCGCGGCTGGCACATAGGGATTGCACGAGAGCTGGCTACCGCCGCCGTCTCCGGCGGCGCCCGCGTCCGAACCGTACTCGGGCCGGAGCGCGCCGAGGGCGACCCGCACGGTGACGTCGACGACGCTGCCCTCGGCGATCGCGACGGTAGACTTGCCGTAGGCAAGGGAAGCGCCGTGGGCATCGAGGGGTTCGACTTCGAAGGTCGCCTGGCCGAGCGCGAGATGCGCCGAATTCCACCGAGAGCGTGATCGGGTGGCTGGTGTCGAGGTGCATGGACCGGGAAGGTTGTTGAGGATACTCCAGGACATCCACGGACGATCCGCTTGCCACGTGGACTCTGAACTGGGCCACGCCGTCGACGCTGCCTTCACGAGCGAGGACGGAAACCACGGCATAGGAGTCGTCCGCGCAGGCCGCGAGGCACGACAGCAGCGCCAGCGCGAGGAGGCGGGAGGGTTTCATGGCCGGAACTCTTGGTTGCCGAGATCGGTCGCAGGGGGGGCGTGGCCTCGGCTCGACATCACGACGATGACTACCGTGGCAGTGACCGCCGCGCCAACCGCGGTCCAGAACCACCAGCGCCGGAGCAGCGAGGGTTGCTCGGGCGCCCCCCCTCGCAGATCGAGCGCGGGATTGGTTGGCGGAGGGGAAGTGGGAGTGGGCAGGGGCGTCGGAGTCTTGACGATTTCGCCCGACGCGGGGGCAACCTCGCCGTCGGCTCGGGAGGTGGTGCTCGCGAGGAGTAACCCCAAGGCCGCGAGGACGGCGACCATGGTGGCGCCGTCACGTATTCGCCGCCTAGCCCACGAGGGTTCCCCGGCAGCGACTCGTTTTCGCAGCCCCGTCGCGCATGCGGTCGAGATTCGAGGAACTACCTTGCATGCGGCGGCCGTGGGGACAACCGCTTGGCACGGGCCGGCCATCACAGTTGCCTGGCCGCAATGTACCCGGTGAGTTGCGCGATGATCGTTTCCTTCTCCGCGATGAGCGAGCGCAGGGCGTCGCCGATGGAAACCAGACCGACGAACTTGCCCTGGTCGAGAACGGGCAAATGGCGAACCTGCTTGGTCGTCATGAGGACCATACATTCTTCGACGGAGTTCGAGGGTTGCACGTAGTACACCCCCGCGGCGGGGGTCATGACGTCGGCCACCGTGGTTTCCTTCGCGGCCTTTCCGCGAAGGATGATCCTGTGCGCGCAATCCCATTCGGTGAAGATGCCGGCGAGCTTGCAGGGGTCATCGACGATCGCCAGCGCGCTGACTTGCTTTTCGCTCATCACCTTGAGCGCCTCCACGACCGCGCACGTGGAGCGGACCGAGATCGGGGTCTTCTGTTGTTTTGCCGCCAGCAGCTCCGTGACTGTGCTCATGGTCGATTGCCGATTCCTGGTGGGGGGTCAAGTCATGGCTGGGTGAAAGCAAGTGAATGATACGGGCGAACGAAACCTTGACGGCGTCGCGGAAGCATCCCACGATGTTCGGCCACGGATTGACGTCAGATCCCTAATTGGCGCCGGTTTTTCCCTTGCTGTCAATCCGAATTGAAGGAACGTCGCGCGTGCCAGCTCTAATCGTTCGTCGAGCGCCGAAGAGGTCATTGATGCGAAGAAGTTCACTCGGTCTTGTCCTGACGGTCTTCCTTGTGGTTGGATGTAAGCCATATGCACCAAGGCGTGACTACAAGAGTAATCCGGCGACTGGCGGTCAGAGCAGTTCGACGGGTGTCGGAGGAGGGGGGGGCGGTTCGGATGGGTCGGGAGGAATCGGCGCAACCGGAGGTGGCGGATTCCTTGCCGGCGGCGGCACGAGTGGCGGCGGAGGTGACGGCGGGGCGTCAGGAGGGGCCGGCGGTGACAGCGGGGGATCGAGCTATGCCGGCGATGCCGCCGCCGATGCGGGGGGGGCAGGAGGTGGGCTGGTGGGAGCAGGCGGCAGCACGGGGGGCACCGGAGGCACGGCAAGCGGCGGTGGCGGTACCACGGCGCGGACCGGTGGTGCGCCGGGAACCGGCGGACGGGGTGGAACTGGGGGTGTTTCCATCTCTGGCGGCGTCAGTGGCACAGGTGGCAGGACGGGTAGCGGCGGCGCTACGGGCAGCGGAGGTGCCACGGGAACGGGCGGCAGCACGGGGCCGACGGCATGTCCCTTCCCGTCGAACTGGACCCCCGGCAGCCCGACCTACACCACCTACGACCTTCCCAACCCCGCTACCGCTTGCGGCTATACCGGCAGCAACAACAACATCTCCAACATCGCGGTCGGCGCGAACTACGCCGCCGTCCCCGGCGCCAGTCCGAGCAACTTCGACACCAGCAATCGCTGCGGAGCCTGCGTCCAGATCGGCAACGCCATCATCACCATCGTCGACGAGTGTCCCTACGACCCAGGCAGCAACAACGCTCCTTGCGCAGCCAATCCCACCGGCCACCTCGATCTGAGTTCGGCGGCTGCGGGCGCGGCCGGGGTCAAGGGCGACCCGGCGCTCAGGAATCAAGCTCCCTGGAAGTTCGTTCCTTGTCCGATAAATGGCAACGTCGTGGTCCGCCTCAAGAACGGCAACAGCAACGAGATGTACATCGAGAACGTGATCCTTCCCATTGAGGCCGTGACCTGTGGCGGCCAGAACGGTTCGCGCACCAGCTACGGCGCCTGGCACTTCGGCGCAAACATTCCCGGAGCGAGTTGCGACTTGACCGACATCGCAGGACGAAGGATCACGGTGACCGCCGGCAGCTCGCAGGGCCAGAACGTCGATACTGGCAAGCAGTTCCCCAAGTGCCAGTAAGTCGCCGCTCAAAGATAACTTTAGCAGGTGCGCGGCCGATCCATCCCGGCTGGCTCCGTCGCTCGTCGCTTACATACCGACGGGTATGCGCGCTCCTCGCTCCTTGCCATCCAAGCGCCTCGGCCGCGCTCTTTGCACAAGTTATCTTTTCGCGGCTCCTAAGGGCCGGTTTCAAACCCGCCCGCGCGCGGTTGTCGGTCGACTGGCAAACCTCAAGCGGGTACTATGGTTGCGTTGATCGCAGCGGACGCCGACATCGCCGAGGAAGTCGAACTGGGGAGGACTCTCCTCCTGCAGGGACATCTGGATACCGCGCAGCGGGTAATGCTCAAAGTGTGTCAGGAACAACCCGACCACGCCGAGGCGTTTCGAGTCCTTGCCATGGTCCTGAGCAAGCGGGGCGACGATCGGCGCGCGCGTCCGCTCTTTGACTATGCGGACGAGCTCGATGCCCAGCGGACGCGCGAGATTCCGGCTGCCATCGACGACGTGCCGTCTGATGCCGAAACCAAGCAGAACCGCCTGGCCATGCAGGCCGCCATCCCGTCGGCCCCGGCCGCAAAGCCAGCCGGTCGACCCGCGGTCGGGACGGCTACAGGCGAGCCCGCGTCACCCGCTTCCACCCAGACACCCCCGGTTGCTGCGGATGCGGCATCCAGCCCCTCCCTGGCATCGCTGCCCAAGGCGCCCAAATCTCGTGCCGGCCTGGCAATTTTCGCCGCGATCGTGCTGTGCGCAGGTCTCGCGGTGGGCGCGGTGGCAGCCTATAAGTTGTATGGCAAGTCGGTTCCACCCCGGCCTAGTCCACGCGAAGAGCTGGACCGAGCGCTTGCCTCGGGAACGCTCGAAGTGCTCATGCGCGCTCGCGACGTGGCGCGGATGACTCTCGAGACAGGCGCGCCCGATGTCGATTCTCAGGCACGCCTCGGGTTGCTCGACGCCTTTCTGGTCGACGACTACGCGGTAGAAGCAAGAAAGGATGCCGAGGAGGCCCTTCGGCGTGCCGAGGCTGGCCCCGGAGTCAACAAGGAAAGGGCCGCCATCGTCGCCACCGCGCGCTCTCTGCTGGCGCACGCGGCCGGCGAACGCGCAGAGGCCAAGCAGTTTGCCGACAAAGCCCTGACCGCGCCTGATCCTCCCGCGTTCGCATTGCTGGCTTCGGCTCGGGTGCGCAGTCTGGCGGGCGACGCCGCGTGGGCGACGCGGGATCTGGACCGGGCCATGGGGATGTCCCCCGAGTTGGCGCCGGTGGTCGTGGATTGGGCGACATCGCGCCTCGATGGAGGCGATCCCGTGGCCGCCCGGCAGGCCCTGATCACGGTGGTGTCGAAATACCAGGGCAACTCGCGGGCGCTGCTCGTGCTCGCCGAGGCCGAACGTGCCTTGGGCGAACCAAACTGGGTGAGGAGCGTGGAGAAGGCCTGCCGCAGCGACGCGAAGATTTCGCACAGCGTACGCGCCGACTGCGCCATCGAGTCGGCCCTGCAAGCGCGGCTGGACGGCGATCGCGCCGGGGCAGTGCGCAAGGCCAAGGCGATTTCACAAACCTCCGAGGATCCCCAGGTGCTCGGGCAGGCGTCGCTCTTGCTCGCCCTGCTCGGAGAGACCGACGCGGCAGAGGGGGTTCTCGATCGGGCGCGCAAGGTCGCCGACGCTGCGGATGCGCCGCTGCAATGGGCGGACCAGGCCATTCGATTGAGCCGAAGAGAGGCCCCGCAAGCCTCGAACGTCCTCGAACACCCCGCCGGGCCAGAGCGGGATCTCGTGGCCTTGCGTGCCGCCTACGCCAGAGCCGGTTCCGAGGGGCTCTCCACCGCGCTCAAGCTCCTCCCACCCGGGATCCAGGACATCGACTGGGATGTGCGCGCGTATACCGCTCTGGGACAGGAAGGAGGACCCCCCAAACCGGAGCTGATGGCCTTGCAGAAGCGCGCCGACAAGGGCAACCCGGTTGCTTCCTACGTGCTTGGGGTTCTCGCCATGCGCGACAAGGATTTCAAGCTGGCGATGCGAAGGTTGGAGAAGGCGCTAGCCGGGCATGGAGACGCTTGCCAGGCCGCGGCGTTGTACCTGGATGCAGTCAAACGCGCGCCGCGCGGAACGCAGCCGAACAAGGCGGGGCTTCGCGGCATCCATGCCCGAAACGCGAAGTGTCCCGTGCCGGACATGTAGGGGTTGACCTGGCCGGCTGGGCAGGCTAAATCCGCCCATCCAATGCCTTCGTACGATACCTCCGACATCCGCAAGGGACTCAAGGTCATGCTGGACGGCAATCCGTTCACGGTGGTCGAGTTCCAGTTCATCAAGCCGGGCAAGGGCGCGGCCTTCACGCGCACCAAGCTCAAGAACTTGCTCACCGGCGGGGTCATCGAACGCAACCTTCGTTCGGGTGAAAAGCTCGAACCGGCCAACGTCGAGACCAAGCAGATGCAGTATCTGTACAAGGAAGGAGACTCGTTCGTGTTCATGGACACGAGCACCTACGATCAGGTCCAGATCCCGCACGAAACCATCGGAGACGACGCGAATTTTCTGCCCGAACAGATCGTCGTCGAGGTGCTGTTCTTCAATGAACGCGCGGTCGGCGTGACCTTGCCCAACTTCATCGAACAGAAGGTGATGAAGACCGACCCAGGCTTCCGCGGCGACACCGCGACCGGGGTCACCAAGCCGGCGCAGATCAGCACCGGCGCGAGCGTCAACGTGCCCCTGTTCATCAACGAGGGCGACATCATCAAGATCGACACGCGCACGGGCGAGTATCTCGAACGCGTCGGGCGCGCGTAGAGGCGCCGACTGAGCCCGGGACGCCTCGCCGCGGATGACGAAATGCCCGGCGAGCAGCGGAAAGATTGAACCACAGAGAACACAGAGAACGCAGAGAGCACGGAGGGCGGAGAGGAATGGGTTCCCGGATCTGCATCCGAGCTATTCCATTCTCGTCCGATCTCCGTGTCCTCCGTGGTGAGACTGCAGCGATGTCGTGGAGCGGCCGGCGTGGATGAGCGGGCGCGGCTCGCGGCGCGGACGCCGGCGCTCATCGCGCGGGCCGCGATCCTGCGGGCGGTGCGCGGCTACTTCGAGGCGCAGGGTTTCCTCGAAGTGGAAACCCCGGCGCGCGTGCTCTCGCCGGGTCAGGAGGTGCATCTGGAGGCGATTCCAGCGGGCGGGGGACGTCACCTCATCACGTCGCCCGAATACCACATGAAGCGGCTGGTGGCGGGTGGCCTTCCGCGCATCGTGCAGTTCTGCCGCTGCTTTCGCGCGGACGAGGACGGGCCCTTTCACCAGCCGGAATTCACCATGGTCGAGTGGTACCGAGCCCAGGCCGGTATGGACGATCTCATGCGCGACTGCGAAGCCATCGTCGAGGCCGCCGCGCGCGCGGCGGGCGCGTGGCCGAACGTCCAGGTGCCAGCGAACCGCCGAGGTGCAGGCAGCGGCGCCCCCCTGGTTCTCGGCGGCCCCTTCGAACGAACCACGGTGCGGGAGTGTTTTCAACGCCACGCCGGCATCGACCTTCGCGGCGACGAGAGCAATCGCGAGTTGCGCGAACTCGCCCGTCGCGCGGGCTGCCAGGTCGCGCCAGATGCCGACTGGGACGACGCCTTTTACCAGATCTTCGTCGACCGCATCGAGCAAAACCTGGGCGTCACGCGTCCGACCTTGGTGGCCGACTGGCCACTGCCCCTCGGAGCCCTGGCGCGGCGCAAGCCCGACGACCCACTCACCGTGGAGCGGTTCGAGCTCTATGCGGGTGGGTTGGAACTGGCCAACGCCTTCGGCGAGCTGACCGATCCGGTCGAGCAGCGCGCTCGCTTCGAGGGCGAGGCCGCGCTCCGGCACAAGCGGGGCAAGGCGGACTATCCCATCGACGAAAGGCTGCTGGAGGCACTTCCTCGCATGCCGCCCACCTGCGGCATCGCGCTTGGCTTCGACCGCCTGGTCATGCTGGTCCTGGGCGCGCCAAGCATCCGGGAGGTCGTGGCATTTGCGGATGACGAGGCGTAGCAGCATCCTTGCTTGACCCGAGATCCCCCCTCTGCTAATCGTTTGCCCTCGTGACTCAATATCTATGTTCATTGGCTCAGGCAGCTAAGACGTCCCAGGCACAGCCGTCCGGGGCGGGCGGGCTCTCGCAGATGCTCGTTCCCATGTTGCTCATCTTCGGCGTGATGTATCTGCTGGTCATAAGGCCCCAGTCCAAGAAGGCCAAGGAGACGCAGAAGATGCTCTCCGAGCTGAAGAAAGGGGACGAGGTGGTCACCAGCGGTGGCGTGATAGGCCGGATCTCGGGCATCAAGGACACCGAGATCACGCTCCAGGTGCAGGAGGGCGTGCGTATCCGCGTTCAGCGCAGTGCCGTGACCGGGCGACTCAAGACTTCGTCGGAGTCATCCAAGACTGAGGCCAAGGCCTCGTAGCCGTACAAGGAACACTCGATGGAACGATCGTGGTGGTGGAAGGCTGCGCTCTATGGCGCGGCGATCATACTGGCCGTGCTCTACCTGGTGCCCACCGTGGTGCCCGAGGAGAAGCGACCCGCCTTCTTGCAGAAGTACTTCAACAAGAAGATCCAACTGGGGCTCGACCTCAAGGGCGGTCTGCACCTGGTCTACACCGTGAACATCGAGAAGGCGGTATCGGGCAAGGTCGACCGCCTGGCCAACGACCTGGACGACGCGCTCAAGAAGAAGGGCGCCGACTTCACCGTGCTGCGCTCGGGGCGTGACGACATCGCCATCACCTTCAAGGTGCCGGGCGAAATGGCCAAGCTCGACGACGACTTGCTCAAGCCCTATCGCCGCGACCTCGATGTCGTGAGCCGCGATCCGGCGACCGGCACGGTGAAGCTGAAATACGATTCGGACCGCGTGGCCGAGGTCGAGGATCTGGCTTTGCGCCAAGCCATCGAAACCATCCGGGGCCGCGTCGACGCTTTCGGCGTGGCCGAGCCCACCATCATCAAGAAGGGCACGGACATCGTGGTCGAGCTGCCGGGCGCCAAGTCCAAGGACTTCGAGCGCATCAAGGGCATCATCGGCCGCACGGCCCAGCTCGAATTCAAGATCGTGGACGATGGCTCGGAGTACATGAAGAAGGTGGCCGCGTCGGTGCCCAAGGGTGGCCCGATCACGGTGGTGCCAGAATCCTGGACCGAGAAACATTCGGGCGCACAGCACGAGGACGTCTACCTGCGGGCCAAGGAGAAGGACAAGGAAGCGCTGACGAAGTTCATCGCCGGGCTCTCCGGCGATCTTGCGATTCCGAACGATCGGGAGATCGGCCTGGAATTGATGAGCCCACGCGAAGTCAGCGAAGGCACGCCGGATAGGTACTACCGCACCTACCTGCTCAAGAAACGTGCCGGCGTGACGGGCGAGTACCTGGCAGCCGCCGACGAGAGCTGGGACGAGATGGGGCGCCCCGAGGTCGCTTTCACCATGAACCGTCAGGGCGCCAACATGATGGAAAAGCTGACTGGCGAGAACGTCGGCCGCAAGATGGCGGTTGTCCTCGACGACAAGATCACCAGCGCTCCGGTCATCGAATCGAAGATCGGCGAGCGCGGGCGTATCACCATGGGTGGCTACGGCGATCCCTTCAAGCTGCAGCAGGAGGTCAAGGATCTGGTCGGCGTGTTGCGCTCGGGCGCCTTGCCCGCGCCGCTCAAGAAGACGTTCGAGACCCAGGTCGGCGCGACCATGGGCCAGGACGCCATCGACAAGGCCGAGTTCTCCATGGGTATCGGCGCGCTGGCCGTCGTGCTCTTCATGCTCATCTACTACCGTGTGGCCGGTTTCATCGCGAATCTGGCCATGACCCTCAACATGCTCTTCATGATCGCAATCTTGGCCGCCTTCGAGGCCTCGCTGACCCTGCCGGGCATCGCCGGCTTGGTGCTCACCATCGGCATGGCGGTGGATTCGAACATCATCATCTACGAGCGCATTCGCGAGGAGCTACGCCACGGCAAGTCTCCGCGCACGGCGGTTGATGCAGGCTTCCAGCGCGCTTTCTGGACGGTTTTCGACGCGCACGTCACCAATTTCGTGGCCGGGATCGTGCTTTACTCCTACGGCTCGGGTCCCATTCGAGGATTCGCCGTCACCTTGCTGGTCGGCATCGTCACCAATCTGCTCACCTCGGTCTGGATCTCGCACTGGATGTTCCAATTGCTGGTCAACCGCCGTGGCTCGGTCAAGACCACGCTTTCCATCTAGCTTCGAGGAGACACACCGATGGACGAGAAACAGAAATTCTTCGAAGTCATCAAGTCGGGAACCACCATCGAGTTCATCGGCAACCAGAAGTACTGGATCGGGTCTTCGATCATTCTCGTGCTCTTCACCTTCGCGATGCTTCCGATCAATGCCTACCTGATCAAGGGTCGCGGCCACATGCTCAACTGGGGCGTCGATTTCCAAGGTGGCACCGAGATCGTGGTCGAGTTCAGCAAGCCGGTGGAAGCCTCCGACATCAGACAGGCCATGACGAAGGCCGGGCTGCACAACGCCGACGTGGTGAGATACGGCAAGGCCGGCCCGACGGCGAGCTACATGATTCGTATGGGGGCGGTGTCGATCATGTCGCCGGAGCAGGCCAAGAAGGTGGAAGCCGGCCTCGCGCGCGTGGGCGACGCGCACCTGCGCACCTTCGAGTCCTCGGAGGGCGGCGACAAGGTTTACCTGCGTTTCGACAAGAACGTCGAACCCAAGGTCCTCTCCCAGGCGCTCGAGGCGACGGGGACCGATGCGACGCAGGTGCAAGCCTTCGGACCGCCGGCGGACTGCACCTACGAGGTGACGCTGATCGGAATGGATGCGGTGGTTCGCAAGGCCATCGATGCCAAGTTGGGCGCTGGAACAGTCAAGTCCATCCCACAGGTTTCTTCGGTGGGGGCCAAGGCCGGCAAGCAACTGCAGATCGACGGCGTGCGCGCGCTTCTCGGCGCCATCCTGCTCATCGTCATCTACGTCGCCTTCCGTTTCGATTTCCGCTACGGCCCCGGCACGATCGTGGCTCTGCTTCACGACGCCGTCATTACCGTCGGCGCCTTCGCGGTCACCTACAAGGAATTCTCGCTGACCACGCTGGCGGCATTGCTGACCATCATCGGCTTCTCGATGAACGATACCATCGTGGTGTTCGACCGCATTCGCGAGGACGCGGCCAAGTACCGCGACCGCAATTTCGACAGGGTCGTGAACCGCGCCATCAACGAGACCCTGTCGCGTACGATTCTAACCAGCGCCACGGTGTTCTTCGTGACGCTGGCCATGAACATCTTCGGCACCGGGGTCATCCGCGACTTCGCATTTGCCATGAACGTGGGCGTGATCGTGGGGACTTACTCCTCGATCTTCATCGCCAGCCCGATTCTCATCTGGCTCAACGAGAAGTACGTGGCCATGCAGAAGCGGCAAGCGGCTCGTCCCGAGCGCAACGTGCGTAAGCCCGCGCGTCGTGACGAAGAAGAGACCGCCGAAACCTAGGCCGGGCCCGCCATGGCCGAAGCTTGGCGTGTCAAACCAGCGGACGAGGACAGTGTCCGAGGACTCGCGGCGGGCCTCGGGATGCGCGGGCTGACCGCCCGCATTCTCACCGCGCGCGGCTTTTCCACCCCCGAGCGTGCAGAGAGGTTTCTGTCGCCGCGACTTTCCGACTTGCGTCCGCCGTTCGGCATGGCGGATCTCGACCGCGCCATCGTACGTATCACGCGAGCCCTGCAAGGAAACGAGAAGGTTGCGGTCTTCGGCGACTACGACGTTGACGGCATCACCAGCGCGGCCATTCTCATCGAGCTGTTGCGCGCGCTTGGGCTGAGCGTGGTCTCACGCATGGCCAAGCGCGCCTCCGGCTACGGCTTCTCGCTGGGCGACGGCGCGTCCTTCGTCGACCAGGGGTGCAGGTTGGTGTTGACCGGGGATTGTGGCACGAGCGACCACGAATCCCTGGCGTATTGCCGCAGCCATGGCGTCGATGTCATCGTCATCGACCACCACCACGTGCCGACAGGCGAGAGCCCGGCCTTCGCCTTGCTCAATTCGCATCGCCAGGACGACACGTTCCCGTTCAAGGGACTTGCCTCTTGTGGCGTGGCCTTCTATCTCGCGGCGTCGGTGCGCTCCCGGCTGCGCGCGGAGGGAAACGTAAAGGCCGATAATCTCGATCCGCGCGCGTGGCTTGATCTCGTTGCGCTCGGGACGATTGCCGACCTGGTCCCGCTCACCGACGAGAATCGCATCCTGGTTGCGGCCGGCTTGCGCGAGCTCTCGGCCCAGCGCAGGCCGGGTATCGCCGCTCTTGCCGCCGTCGCGGGACTCGCACAGGGCGCGCTCGGAACCAGCGACGTCAGCTTCAGGCTCGCGCCGCGACTCAATGCCGCCGGACGGCTCGGGGATTCGCAGCTCGCGCTCGATCTGCTGCTCGCCAGTGACCAGACCGAGGCGAGCAAGCTGGCCGCCAGTCTCGACGAATTGAACCACGAGCGGCAAAGGATCCAGGAACGCATCTGGTCGGAAGCGGTCTCCGCGGCCGAGCTGCGCGGCGACGACCCTGCGTTCGTTCTCGGCGCGGAGGGTTGGCACCAGGGTGTGGTGGGGGTGGTAGCGGCCAAGCTGGTCGAGAAGTACAAGCGACCCGTGGTGATCGTCGGATTCGACGAGGGCCAGGGCAGGGGGTCGGCGCGGACCTTGGGCGGTTTCGACCTGTACCAGGCGCTCGCGGGGTGCCAGGAGCACCTGTCGGTCTTTGGCGGGCATCCCAAGGCGGCTGGCGTGTCGCTGCCACGGGAAAAGCTGGCTGACTTTCGCGCCGCCTTCGTGGCGGCGGCGCGCGCCCACTTCGCCGCGGTGCCCGCGGTAGAAACGGTCGAGGTCGATGCCGTGGCCAGCCTGTCCGACCTCGACATGGTCCAGGTCGAGGAACTCTGTCGACTTGCGCCGTTCGGAAACGCAAATGGCGAGCCGCTCATCGTGGTGCCGGGTGTGGTTGCGCGCAGCACGCGCGTGGTGGGAACCTCTCACTTGCAGCTCACCTTGGCCCATGGCGCTGTGATCAGCGATGCCATCGCCTTCGGCATGGGCGACAAGGATCCGGGCCAGGGGGCACGGCTTGACGTCATCGGCACGGCCGAGGTGGACGAGTTTCGCGGCCATCGCAAGATACGACTGCGCTTACGCCATCTGATGAGGAGCGTGTCTTGAGCGTGGTCCCCGGAGACGACGACCGGTCGGGCGAGAAAGACGAGATCCCCCGACGGGGACTCCTTGCCACCCTGCCCAAGCGTAGTCTGGCCCGGGTCCTGATCCTGCTGGCAGCGCTGGCGGGAATCATCTACCTGCGGCAGCGAACCGGTTCGATCGCAAGCTGCATGTCGGAAGCGTTTCGCGCCCCGGCCCCGGTAGGACCGGCGCGGACCTCTGCCACCATCAGGGCCAGCGTCGTGCTGCCCCCGGATGCATCGGCGAAGGTGCACCGATGTCGTCGGTAGGCACGCCCATCGCATGGGGGGCCTTCGCCCTGGTGGTGATCGTCGTGCTGGCCATCGACCTTGGCGTGTTCCACCGCCAGGCGCGCGAGATGCGCATGCGGGAGGCGGGAGGCTGGGTCGCGATCTGGGTATTGCTCGCGGGCGCCTTCAACATCTACGTCTTCCATCGTTTTGGCGCCGTCAAGGGCCTGGAGTTCAGCCAAGCCTACGTTCTCGAATTGGCCCTGTCGACCGACAACCTCTTCGTCTTTCTTCTCATCTTCTCGTACTTCCAGGTGCCGCGCGCCTATCAGCACCGGGTCCTCTTCTGGGGCATCGTGGGGGCGGTGCTCACCCGCGGCCTCTTCATCGCGGCCGGCGCCGCCGTCATCCATCGCTTTCGCTGGGTCCTGTATCTTTTCGGCGTCTTTCTCTTCTTTGCGGCGCTCAAGATGATCCTGCAGAAGGATGAGAAGATCGATCCCTCGCGCAACCCGGTTCTACGGTTGTTTCGCCGACTGGTGCGCGTCGCCGAGGACGAAGCCGGCCCGTCTTTCACGGTGCGACGGCAAGGGCGGCTCATGGCCACGCCCCTGCTCGCCGTGCTGATCGTGGTCGAAGCCGTGGATGTCACCTTCGCCGTCGACTCTATCCCGGCCGTGTTTGGCGTGACCACCGACGCCTTCGTCGTGCTCACCTCGAACGTCTTCGCCATTCTCGGCTTGCGCTCGCTCTACTTCCTGGTTTCCGGGTTGGCCCAGAAACTCGCCTATTTGAACTATGGCATCGCGGCCGTCTTGGCCTTCATCGGCGCGAAGATCGTGCTCGCGCCGTGGCTGTCGATTCCGGTCCTGGTCTCGCTCGCGATCGTGGTCTTCTTGCTGGGGCTGGCGACCGCTGTCTCGCTGGTCAAGCGTCAGCGGCTGAGAAAATAGATCACAACACCGACGGCGAACAGGATGGCGCCGATGACGACGGCCACGCGCTTGGCTTCGTTGCGGTTGGCGCCCTTGTCCATGGCCCCGAAGCATTCGTCGATGTGCTGGCGAAGATCCTCGGTGCGGGTGTGGCGATCGTCGCGCGACTTGGCGCACATCTTCTGTACCAGTTCATCGACCATCGCCGGAATGCCGGCCTCGGGTTTGAGGGACGAAGGCGGCGGCGGGGGTTCCTGCAGGTGGTACTGGATGATCTCGGTCGTGCTCTTCGACTTCTTGAACGGCAGCTCGCCGGTGAGCATTTCGTAGGCCACCATCCCGAGCGCATAGATGTCCGAGCGGCCGTCGAGAGGCTTGCCGCGAAGTTGCTCGGGCGACATGAACTCGAGAGTTCCCACGGTCTGTCCGATGGCTGTCAGAGCGGGAGCATCCTTGCCGCCGTCGCCGGACTTGATCTTCGCGATGCCGAAATCGAGCACCTTGACGAAATCTTCGCCTTCCCGGACCTCGACCATGATGTTCTCGGGTTTCATGTCGCGATGAACGATGCCCTTGGCGTGGGCTTCGCCGAGGGCGTCGGCCACCTGGTCGAGAATGCGCAAGCAACGATTGACCGGGATGATGCCCGAGGCACGCTGAATGTCCTGCAAGCTCTGGCCGCGCACAAGTTCCATGGCCAGGTAGAGCACGCCATCCTCGGTCTGATCGAAGTCGTAGATGATGACGGTGTGCGGGTTGCGCAGTTTGGAGCAGGCCTCGGCCTCGCGGCGGAAACGCGCCACGACCGTCGCATCGGACACGCTTTGCGGGTGCAGAATCTTGAGCGCAACCGACCGCTCGGTAGCGACCTGGGTGCCTTCGAACACGGCGCCGAAGCCACCTTCGCCGATTTTGCGTTTGACGAAGTAGCGATTGTTGAGGGTGCGTCCGACCAAGCTGTCCAGGGAAACCGGGACCGGCTCGCGCGAGAGAGGCGAAGGCGTGGGGCCGCTGATGGAGCCCGAGCGGGCCGCGGCGATCGGGATCGGCACGCCCATGGCTGGGCTTCCGTGCGGCAGCGCCTTGGGCATTCCCGAGACGCGATCCAAGAGCTGCTCGAGGTGTCGCGGAACTCCCGGCGAAGCTGCAACGGCGGGAAGCGCGGTCCCACACACGCCGCAGAAATGGGCCTCCGCGTCCGCGGCGGACATGCATTTGGGGCAGATGCGAGCGGCCACCATGGTCTAGTGTGGGATCGGGGGGGATGCGTCGGTGAGCTTGGGCGCGGGCTGCGAATCCGGCGCGAAATACCCTGGCACGCCCGTCGCGCGGGTCGGGACGGAAGGCAGGTCGGGCAGTCTCGGGTGCTCGAAGGCAAGAAACAGCGCCCCACCGAGCGCCGCGAGAAGGGTGACGAGCACGAAGGTCAGAAACGGTCGCGAGGCCTGTGCCTCGGCCGAATGCAGGCTGGTGTTGGTCGAGGGGGTGGAGGCAGTCGGGCTCACCAGACTGGTCGGCATCGCGCCCGGGCTGGTGGCGTCGGTGTTCTCCACGTGAATTGGCAATTCCTCGGTGATCTTGTCGGCCGGGGCGGGCACAACCCGTTTGGGAGGCTCGGGATCGTCGGGGTCCACGCCGGGGTCGAAGAGCGCGAATTCCACCTCCGCGGTGGGCTCGGGTTCGGGCAGCCCGTCGCCCTCGAAACGGGCGATGACCACGCTGATATTGTCCGGCCCCTCGCGTTCGTTGGCCTTGGCGATGAGGGCTTCGCAAGCCTTCTTCAGATCGGGTTCGGCGAGGAGAATGTCGCGCATTTCCTCGTCGGCAACAGGCCCGTGCAGTCCGTCCGATGAAACCAGGACCACGTCGCCCCGGCACAGCGGAACGTGCGACAGCACGACATCGACCTTTTCCTGCACGCCCAAGGCTTGCAAGATGATGTTGGCGTGCTCGAAGCTCTTGGCCTCCTCGACGGTCATGGCGCCAGCCTCGATGAGCTGCCAGGCGAGGGATTGGTCCTTGGTGACCTGGGCGAGTTTGCCCGCGCGCATGACGTAGCAGCGGGAATCTCCGATCTGACCGATCAGGAGCGTTCGGTCCACCAGGCCCACGGCGGTGCAGGTGGTGCCCATGCCGCGCTCGCTCTGGTTGAGGCGCGATTGCACGTTGATCTTTTCGTTTGCGCATTCGATAGCCCGACGCAGGCAGCGGGCGTAGCGTTCGCGCGTGGTTGCCGAGCCGGCCTCCATGTCGCTCGTGATGGAGTCCACGGCCATGGTCGAGGCTACCTCGCCCGCGGCGGCCCCGCCCATGCCGTCGCACACCAGGAAGAGCAATCCCTTGGAGCCGAGGGAGAAGGTGAGAACCTCCTCGGGAGAGGACGTTCTCATGCCGGTATCGACGTTGGCGAGCAGGAAGTAATCCTCGTTATGTTCCCGAATGAGCCCCACATCGGTCTTGCCGAAGGCGGTTACCTTGATTTCCGAGGAGCTTTTCATCCCGCTGGTCGTAGCTTGGCGTGGTGTGAACCTATGATGCTACCAGCTTCTCCCTAACCTGGCTCGAAGCGCAAGAGCTCATCCCCGAGACGGATCATTTGGCCGGCGTCGATTACGTGCTGTCCCGTCAGGCGCACGTAGGTGCCGTTCGAACTCCCCTGGTCGGATATCAGGGCGCGATTACCGCGGAACTGTAGCAGGGCGTGTCGGCGGGACATGAACTCGTCGTCGGAGAAGACGATGTCGCCTTGCTCGCGCCCGATGATGAGGTCGCTTCTGGTCAGGTGGTAGACGTCGCGACTGGTTCCGGCGGCCGTGATCTGGCGCAGTCGGCCCCAGGGCGACTTGAGGGGCGTGCCGAACAGGATCATGCCGTGCTCGACGGCGGGTCGCAGGGTCTTCTCTGCGTCGGGGACCGCCTCGAAGCGCAGCACCTGCTTGCCCACGAGGATGTAGTGACCATCTTGCAGTTCGGTGGGCACGGTGATGCGGATGTAGACGCCGTTGCGGTTCTCGAGCGGCGTGAGGACGTACTGACCGGCTCGGAACGTGATGCGCGCGTGACGCTCGGCCAAGTGCTTGTCGTCGAAACGCAGGTCGCCCTCGGTGCGGCCGATGTCGATTTGTTCGCCCATGAGCGCGTAGGATTCTCCGTCCGTTCCGTCCCGCCGCACGGCAACCAGGCGGGCGCCGCCGGCCCGCGTCGCCGCGGCCAACGACGGGCGCGCGGCGACGGCCGCAGCAAGAACGGCCGATGCGTCGCTACGCATCGGAGTGGTGTGGCCAAGTCGCCGGCCACACGCGAAACAGAAATTGGTGTCGAGGGGGTTGCGGTTGCCGCATCCCGAGCAGATGAGCGCCGACCCCACGTCCGATGCGCCTGCCAGAGGCGCTCCACAGCGCTGGCAGAAGGCAGCACCGTCTGCAACCACGCCACCGCACTGAAAACAGGTCAGCATCTTGTATCGGTGATGGAGGCTAACCCATCTTTGGCCCGCGCGGGATGAGAAGGGGAAAGATTAGGCATAGACCCGAGAAGCATTGCAAGGCGGTCCATCCTCTACTAAAAGGCTGGCGGCAGCATCACCGCTTTTCCGGGTCGTGTTGCCCGGCCATTCACAGTGTCACCAAACCTACCAGCGATTTCGGGAAGCGTCAATTTCGCGCGGCGAAGAACGTCGGCGCGAACGGGCAGGGCCAGTCGCATGCATGGATGTAAACTAGCCAGCCTGGCTCTGTTCGGGGCGCTGGGGCTGGCGTCGTGCGGGCCCCTGGTCGAGAATGCACCGTTCACCAGGCGTCCGGATACCTTGCGGTCCGGCGATTTGCTGGGGCCGTTCGACGGTGTCGTCATGGAGGCTGAAACCGAACGGCCGATCGCCTCGGCGACGGTCGTGGGCTCATGGGCGTTCGAGCGCGGCATCGGCTTGCAGGGACCGGCCGCCACGCGCGAGTTCAGCCTGGAGACCAGCGCGGACGGACGCTACCAGATCCCTCGGCCGGACGATCTGCCGTCCGGCAGTTCGATGCGCTTGCGTCGCTTCACGCTGATCGTGTACCGCAGAGGCTACATCGCCTATCGCAGCGATTTCAAATTCGGCAGCGACGAGGTCCGCCACGATTTCAGCCAGCTCGGGAATAGGGTCAGGTTGGAGAAGTGGCGTCCTTCACTCGAGCACCGACAGCATCTCGCCTTCATGGGCGGCGGCCAGGCCATCGCCAAGGCTGCGGGGTGGGAGATCGAGCCCGCGAGTCTGGAATACGAGGGACAGGCCGTTCCACATGTCGCTGCGCCACAGGCGAAGGCCATCGCCTCCACGCAGCTGCTCGACGTCTCGCCGCTGCTGTCGGTCGAAGAGGTTCGCGGCGTGACTGGGTTCGCGGGAGAATTCGAGGTTGGCCGGCTGAGCGACCGGGTTCGCAGCGACGTCTACGACAGTCGACACTTCAAGGCCAAAGGCAAGCCCGAGGCCTTCGACGTGGGGGTACGCGTTTGGGCCGTGAAGCCCGCGGCGGCCGAGGCGCAGTTCGAAAAGCTGATGGGCGAGTTGCCCGCCGCTGTCGCGACGGAAGAAATCGGTGACCGATTCTCTGCGCGCCCGTGGCGGCGAGGTCCTAGGACTGGCGTTTCTGTTGCGTGAGAAGGGTTTGGTGATTGAGCTGAGCTGTGGCACTTCTCAGTGCACCGAGGCGGGTATGATCTTGCGCTTGGCGAAACTGGTGGAAAGTCACGTGGCCGAGTTGCGCTCGGTGACGGAAGGCAAGGCGGAGTCGCAAGCGAGCCCGCGGGAGGATGCGCCGCAGGGGGAAACCGGGGGCCAACCATGAGCCTGCAACGAAGGCTCGGGCTGGTCCTGCTGGCCGGAATCGCGGCCATGATGCCACGGCCGGTTCTAGCCTGGGATCCTGCGACCACGCACGCAGGCTTGACCGAGCGAGCGCTGGAGGCCTCCAAACTCCATGCCACCCTTGCGCACCAACTGGGCCGCGCCCTCGGCAGCCTCGAACCTCTGCAGCTCGACCTGAGCGCGCTCGGTCCTGATGTGGGACGGAGCTTGAAGACTCGTCTGGAAGCGCTCGATTCCGCGCAGGGATATCGCCCGAACGCCGACCAAGTCGCCACGGCGTCGGCCTGGGTGCGGGCTGGTGCCGTGCTTGCGAAAATGCCGCCTGAACGCGGACGCCATCACTTCTTCGAGCCACGGACGCGGTCGGGACTGGACGATGGTCCTGGGCTGTCCGGCTCATGGCACGCAGTTCGCTTGGCGTTCGACGATGGCACGACGGTTCGCGACTGCGCGACCGGACAAGCCTTCGACCTCGAAGGCATGCCGGCGCTCGATTGGCTCCGCTCGCCGCGGAACGATCTCGGCCTGGCCGCGTTCCTCGACAACTGGGCACTGGCGGCAAGCGCGCCCAAGGCCAAGCAGCGCGAGGCCGCACTCGTACGCGCCTTGCTGGCGCTGGGCGGGACGTTATCGATCCTGGAGGATATGGGGCAGCCGGCCTTCGTTCGTAACGACTTTCGCGTCGAGTTCCTGGCGCACGACTCGGGCTCCGCTCTCGAACGTTTCGTGGCGGATCGCTACGGCGCGGTAGCGCTGCCGCAGGCGCGACCGCCGATTTCGCGTCCGGACATGGAGAGCTTCTTCGTGGCCGCAGACGGCAAGGGGCTTGCGCAGGCGACCCAGCGGAGATTCTTCTCGCCTGGAACCCTGCCACGGGATCTCCGCTACGAACCCAATCTTGCTCCATCCCAGGCCGCCAAGGAGGCGAATCGTTCCCTGCGCCTTCCCGAGCCCATGGTCACGACGCTCGACCTCCGTTCCTCGGGGCGCACGCGCTACTTCGTCCGCAATGGCCTGCGCGTGCTCGCCTACCGGAGAGACGGCGACCGCGTGCACTTCTTCCTCGACCAGGCGGTTCACGAGGATATGGCGCGGCGTTGGCTACCCGAGGTGGAAGGCTATGCCGCGGGCATGGTCGATTATCTGCTCCGGGCCGAGCTGCACATCGTGATGACGGAGAACAAGGCGCAGGTGACCCTGCGTGGCGCGGCGGTCTCGGTCGAGCCGGCCACGGTGCTTCACGTGTATTCGGAGGACGAAGCAGGCTTGCGCACGGAGTTCGCGACCCGGACCCTGCAAAACGGCGCGGTGGTTTCCTTGGATGTTCCCAAGGGGTCGCGCAAAATCGCGGCCTACGTGCGCGGGCAGGATGGCGCGGGTGCGTTCGTGGCAGCGGCCGAAGCCCGAGTGCCTTGACTCGTCGATTGGCTTGTCGATTCCGGCCGCCTCCGTGGCTGAATCTTCACGTGTTCGCAGCAGTCGACGGAAAGATCGTGTTCTGAAGCACCATCTTGTCGCGCGGTGTGTGAGCGCGATGCGGACGTCGATGGAATGGTGCCCAGGCTGGGACGATTTTGTCGCCGTTCATGTGCAAGAAGCCCGCTGGAAGAGTTTCGTGATTTGTCCTCGTCGCCCTGAGCTTCGTGTGACAGACTGCAGATCCCTGTTTGGCAATTGCAGGCTCTGGTTGGTGTTTGTCGCGGGGTTGCGTGCGGTTCGTTCACGAGAATGAGACAGAGCTGTTACGGATTCGCATCGCTGCCGGCGACTTCCATGCGCTAGCTTTCGCGTGGACACGTGAGAGGAGGGGCTGATGACGAATCCAGCTGCGACGGACGAGAAGCGAGAAATCTCGATTCCGAGGAAGATTCAGGTGTTCCCCGAGTTTGACGACGACGAAGACGAAGCCGACTTTGACGACCCCGATGACGACGAAGGAGCGTCGACATCGCTTCTTGGGCGCCGGTTTTCCCGGTTCGATTTTGGCTCGCCCGAATGGTGGTCGCGGACCTGAAGCGGCGGCTCGGACCGCTACTGGCGGTTCAGGATTTCGGGCGGGATCGAACTGCCAGCGGAAGACAATTTGGATGCGAGAGAGGAGTGGGCGCCGGTGACCGTGAAGGAGCCCGCGTTGTCATCGCCGGGAATCCAGGTCAAGAGCGCGTGCGCCGAGACTTGTCCGTCCAGGCTGGCCTTGGGTTCCGCCATTTCCACGACCTTCATGGAGCCGTTGGACAGCACCGAGGCCTGGATGACGAGGTCGATGCAAGACACCACCATGTCCGCGCCGATCGTGTTTGGCGAACTGGTCAGGACCTGCAACCGATGAAGTGCATCGCTGGTCGATCGGGCCACGACGGCCAGAATGACGCCGTCCAGTCCCAGGTTGCATTCGCTCAGCACTTCGCCGGCGAGCGCGCTGTGGTTGGCATCGACGATGAGGTACTCCGGCTGCATGGCGACGGCCGCAGCGACCAGATCGGTGGGTTGTGGCTCGGGCTGCAATTTGATCCAGGAAGTCGCACTGGCGGGCGGGGCGATGGAATCGGACAGCAGCGCGACGCGCGCCACCCTGTCGACTGACCAGAGGATCGCACGCAGGAGACTGTCGCATGCGGCGCGGTCGCCGGCGACCAGGATGTTCTGGCGGGACACCACGCAGGCGTCGAGAACCTGGCGCATCTCGGGCGAGATGACCTGCTCCTCGACCAGATCGTCGACGGTTTTTCCGCTGGCTACCGGGCACCGGACTGCGACGCAAAGGCGGTCGGCAACGGGCGGGAAAATGGCCGCGATGTGCGTGCCGTCGGGCAAGGTGGTATTGATCGCCGCCGCGTCCGGGGCGGGCTTGGGCGATCCCTTGTTCGCCAACTTGCGGATCGCCTGACCCAGCGCGGCCAAGTCGGAGGCCGGGACCGAGGCCGACTCGCGCCGGCCGTTGCGCTGGACCTCGGCCTGGTTCGTTCCCGTGAAGAAGGCCGCGGTGACGCCTTCGCCTTCGAGCACCTGGGCTAGCCACTCGGGGAAGTCGCGATTGAGCAGACGCGAGCCGTGCTTGCCAGCGGCCTGATGCCCCGGTTTGGGCTTTGGCATCGCGGCCGGCTTGGAAGGCTCCGAAATCTTACGCTTGGGACTCGATCCGGTCGTGCCAACGGAGCCAAATACATCTTCGGGCTCAGGGGGGCTGTGCGATCCGGCCCTGTCGTCATCGTCGGCCGATGGCGCTTCGGGAGGGGGACTTTCTTCCATCGCCAGCGACGAAACGCCGTGTTCCCGTGTCGATTTCAGGGACGAGGTGCTGCTTTCCGAGCCATCCGGGGTTTCGACGTCGACGAGCGAGCCCATGGGCTGGACGGCGGGCCTTAGCGGTGGCACGGTGAAGTGGGGGTGGGGCGTGCTCAGCGAGTCATCATCGTCGTCCAGGTTGATATCCGACGGTCCCGAAGGCGGAGGGAAAGGGTCGGAGATGGCCGACCCAATCCGGCTCTGGCGCTTGCCGGGAATCGGCGGAGGCGGTGGTGGAGGAAGAGGACCGCGGGCCGCGTGATGAAGCGCCGGTGGGACAGGGGGATCGGCGTCCAAGGCATCGTCGACCAAACTGCCGCCACGAACTGACGGCGGTGGCGGCGGCGGGCGGCGCGGAAGCGCTGAACTGAGCGAACCGGCCTCGGGTGGTCCGGGCGGAGACGCGGGTCGCATCATCTCCATCGAGGACGAGAGCGCGGTCATCCTGAGGATGAAGTCACCGACGAAAATCTTGTCACTGATGGACACAGGCGTCGGCTCGGCGATCTTGCGTCCGTTGACGTAAGTTCCATTCGTGCTGCGAAGATCCTCGATGAAGACCTCACCGCCGCGTACGATCAAGCGGCAATGGTGCTTGGAGACGTTGCCCTTGGACAAGACGATGTCATTGCCACGAACCCGTCCGACGGAGACTTCATCCTTGTCGAAACTGAGTTCGTTGGTGCTCCCACCCTTCTCGGTCAGCGACAGATTCACCATGGACGAACGCTATGCAAAAATGAGGGCCTTGTCCACTTGCTCGTCGAGGAATTGTCAGGACGCATTGCCGACCTGGGAGAATGTCAGGACTGGCGCTTCTCCTGGTACGCCATCCGTGGTGGAATGTCGTGTGCCCCGGTCCAAGCTTGGGCGGTGCGAATAGCAACGACGACAAGGAGCCCCTGATGCTGAACATGCGAACCACCACGCTCGGAACCGCGCTGCTTGCCACGGCAACGCTTGCCCTATCGACGCCCGTTCTCGCGGCCCATCAGAAGCCAAAGTATTACTTTAGGGTTTCGAACATAGAGTCTGAAGACCACAAGATTATTCCGCTTGCCAAGGAACTGCTTGAAAAGGAGGTGTCGGCGCGCCCGGAGTTCACCATGGATCTTGGAAACGCGAACAGCGAGGAGGCCCAGATCGCCGAGTTGCGTAAGCAGGGCATGCTGGGCTTCCAGGTGTCGCTGCGTATCGTCAATCTGAAGAAAGAGATCAAGCCACCCGCGCCGGGAAAGCGAGATCAGCAGATGTCCATCCAGGTGAAGCTAGGAATCTTCGGCCACACGATTCCAGGCAACAAGTTGCTCTTCAATGGCGATGGCGAAGCGTCCCTGACGGGCGATTTCTCCGCGCGCCTCAAGGACAAGGAGGAGGAGCGCTTCACGAAGACGGCGCTTTCCAGCGCCATCAAGCAGGCAGTCGACACCGCCGTGGTGAAGCTGACGACGGCGAGGCTGGACGACAAGAGGGCCGGTAAGCGCAGGAAGGCCAGGTCCAAGCATTAGGGGAAAGTGATGCTCCAGAAGTCTGCTTCGCTTGCGTGGATGGTGTTGCTGGTATCCCTGGGTGCGCTGCACACGGGATGTCGAAAGAGCATTCCACCTGCGCCCAAAGGCACGGTCAAGGCCGCGCTGCCCAAGTTGGTAGTGCGCAAGGACAGTCCAGTCCTCTACACCTACGTCGAGGACAAGGGCACGTTTGCCACCACGGACAAGGCCGAGAGCGTTCCCGCGGATGCCCGACGGTTGGTGCGCGTGGTCGACCCTTCCCAATCGACGAACAAGGGGCAAGACCCCAACCGCGTCTATGTCATCGACCTTGGCGAACTGCTTGGCAAGGGCAAGGCCGTGGCGCACGTGCTCTCGCGCGAGGCATTCGAAACCGGCGCCCTAGCCCAATTGCCGCCTGGTGAATCGAGTTTGATCGCCGGTCCGCACGGGCCGCCGCTTCTTGATGAGCCGGGCGGTGGTGGACCAGATGCCGGATCCCTCGGACCACCGGTGGTCATCGTGTACGGCACGCCCTGGTGTGGGGCCTGCAAAGCCGCGAAACAGTACCTTGCAGCCAAACATATCCCCTACGCCTACAAGGATATCGAGAGCGATCCGGCCGCTGCTCGCGAGCTTCAGACCAAGGCTGCCAGGTTGGGAGTGCCCACCGACCGTGTGCCTATTCTCGATGTCCGTGGCCGCCTGCTTCTTGGCTTCGACCGAGCTCGGTTGGAGGCCATGCTGGGGGACGCGACATAGTAATGGGAACCCTGGGAGGCTCGGCCCCTGCCCGCCGCCCACCGCCCCGCTCGCTGCGCTCGGCCTCGCCAAACCCTCCCGCGCTGTGGCGGAGGCGCGCGGGTCGCGGCCGAAGGGCGCGAGGGGCAGGGTGGGGAGGGGGAGGTCCCAAGTGCCGACGAAGTCGGCGGGCAAAGCCCGGCTCCGCCAACGCGGGTAATGGGAACCCCCTGAAACCACCTCGCCCCGCGCAGCGAGGCGCAGCGGGGAGATGTCGCCGAGCGCAGCGAGGCGGGTGAGGGGCTGCCACGTTTCATGCCTGAAGGATCCGGGCCTTCCGACCGGCGGCTGCCCTGGGAGGCTCGGCCCCTGCCCGCCGCCCACCGCCCGGCTCGCTGCGCTCGGCCTCGCCAAACCCTCCCGCGCTGTGGCGGAGGCGCGCGGGTCGCGGCCGAAGGGCGCGAGGGGCAGGGTGGGGAGGGTGGTGGGGAGGGGGAGGTCCCAAGTGCCGACGAAGTCGGCGGGCAAAGCTGCCCAGGCCGACGCGAAGAGGTGGAAACCCTGGTTAGCGGCAGCCAAAACCGCACCTGTTGCGGGAACTTCTTGCGGTGGGAGCCACGACGTGGCTAGCTTCGCTGCCATGGAAATCGGTCCCCTGCGTGAACGCGCTACCAAGCTTTCTATCCGTCTGGAAATCCTCCGGGGGCATCTTTGACATCGCCGGGAAGAAATCTCGCATAGGCGAACTCGATGTCGAGGCCACCCAACCCGACTTCTGGCTTGCGAACGAACGCGCGCAAGCGACTCTGCGCGAGCAGGCGCGGCTGAAGTCAGCGGTGGATGCCTTCGAAGCACAAATGACGGCGGTGGAGGATGCCCGTGTGCTCATCGATCTGGCGGACGAGGCCAAGGACGAAGCCACCGCGGTCGAGGCCGAGGCCGTCTTGTCGGCGGCCGAGGATGCCGTGGGCAAGATGGAGTTCGCGCGCATGCTTTCAGGCCCCTACGATCAGCAGGGCGCCTTGCTCTCGATCAACGCGGGTGCTGGCGGCACCGAATCGCAGGACTGGGCAGAGATGCTTCAACGCATGTACATGCGCTGGTGCGTACGCCGAGGGTACGGATGCGAGATTCTCGATTTGCAGCCCGGCGACGAAGCCGGCCTCAAGAGCGTCACTCTCGGCATCACGGGGGAATGGGCCTACGGTTATCTGCGTGCGGAAAACGGCGTGCACCGTCTGGTGCGCATCTCGCCCTTCGATTCGCAGGCGCGCCGCCACACCTCGTTCGCGAGCGTGTTCATCTACCCGGATATCGACGAAACCATCAAGCTCGACATCGACGAGAAGGATCTGCGCATCGATGTCATGCGTTCGGGCGGTGCCGGCGGACAACACGTGAACAAGACCGAGTCCGCCGTGCGCATCACCCACATCCCGACCGGCATCGCGGTGCACTGCCAGCAAGAGCGATCGCAGCACAAGAATCGCTCCACTGCCATGCGCATCCTGCGATCCAAGCTGCTCGAGGTCGAGGAGAGGAAGCAGGAAGAGAAGATGGGCGGCCTGCACGCCCAGAAGAAATCCATCGAGTGGGGCAGCCAGATCCGGTCCTACGTCCTCGCGCCCTACCGACTGGTTTCCGACCACCGAACGGGCCTCAAGGTAGGAAACGTAGACGCGGTTCTGGACGGCGATCTGGATCAGTTCATGGTCGCGATGCTGCTAGTCCTGGCCGGCGATCCGTCAGCCAACCCACAGTCCAACAGCGGAGATCTCGACGAGAAGGATCTGTGATTTCCTGTGGACAAGAACGAAAATTCACCATGGTTCTGCGAGGTTATCCCGCGCCACCCTGTGGATGGATGGTGGAGAAAGTCTAGTCGATGTCCGATGAACGAGAACTGATCGCCGAGCGTGAACGCAAGGTCGCCGAGCTACGCCAAATGGGCCAGAACCCGTATGCGAACGGGTTTCGACCGACTTCGACCGCGCGTTTCATTCATGATTGGTTCGACAAAGGCGCCAGTCAGGAATGCCTTCCGCAGGGCACCGACAAGGACGGCAGGTTGTTGCTGGCCGGGCGGATCGTCGCGCTTCGCAGTTTCGGCAAGGCGGCGTTTGCAAAGCTCCGGGATCGCACGGGAGAGATTCAAATCTGGGTCAAGCTTGACGTCGTTGGTGAGCGCACCTTCAACCTTTGGAAACTGGTCGAGCGCGGGGACTTCGTCGGCGTCGAAGGTCCGGCCACTCTGGCGACGACCACCAAGGCGGGCGAACACACCGTCGTGGTCGAGAAACTCCAAATCCTGACCAAGGCCACGCGCCCCTTGCCGGAGAAATGGCACGGCCTGCAGGACATGGAGATCCGATATCGCCAGCGCTACGTGGACCTGGTGGCCAATCCCGCGGTGCGCGAGGTCTTTCTCAAGCGCACTGCCATCATCAAGCATCTGCGCCGGTTTCTCGATGCGCGCGACTTCGTCGAGGTCGAGACGCCATCCATGCACACCGTGCTGGGGGGGGCGGCGGCGCGGCCGTTCCGCACCCACCACAATGCGCTCGACATGGATCTCACCATGCGTATCGCGCCCGAGCTGCACCTCAAGCGCCTGGTGGTGGGCGGCTTCGATCGCGTGTACGAGATCGGCCGCAATTTTCGCAACGAAGGGCTGTCGCGCCAGCACAACCCCGAATTCACCATGCTCGAGTTCTATCAGGCATACGCCACCTACCAAGACCTGATGACCTTGACCCAGGAGCTGTTCGCCGAACTGGCGCGCGAGATTTGCGGTGGCACCGTCGTCTCCTACGGCGGAACGCAGGTCGACCTGGGCGCGTTCGAGTGCATTCCCATGAAGGAGGCCATCCTCATGGCGGTGGGGAAGGGACTCTTGCCCGCGGGGCTCGAACGTCCCATGCTCGACGACGAAGCGGCCTTGGCGAAATGGATCTCCGATTCGGCCGTCCTCGATCGGGAGGGCGAGCTTGCCGCGGTGCTGCGGAGGTGCGAATCGCACGGTCATCGCGTGGGCGCTCTGTTCGATTACGGCGGAGAACTGGCCCTGCCACCGGAAAGGCCCGTATTCGTCGTCGAGTACCCGGCCGAAACCTCGCCACTGTCCCGACGTAACGACGCGGATCCGAGCAAGGTCGATCGCTTCGAGTTGTTCATCGTCGGACGCGAACACGCCAACGCCTTTTCCGAGCTGAACGATCCGGCGGATCAACGCGCACGTTTCCAGCGCCAGGTCGAGGCCAAGGCCAAGGGCGCGGAGGAAACCATGGACTACGACGAGGACTACTGCCGCGCCCTGGAATATGGCCTGCCGCCCACCGCGGGCGAAGGCATCGGTGTCGACCGCCTGGTCATGCTGCTGACGGATCAGGCGTCCATCCGCGACGTCATCCTCTTCCCACTCATGAGGCCCGAATGAGCCTCGGCGCCCGCGATCCCTCTCCACCCTTCGGACATCGTGGTCGTGGCCGAACGATTCTTCGAGGGCGCCCTCGGTGACCGGATCCGGGTTTGAATGGTTCGTCGCCTGGCGCCACCTGCGCGATCCAGAACGGCGCTCGGGCCGGGCCATCGCGCTCAAGGTCGGGCTGATCATCCTGGTGCTGGCCGTCGCGGATTTGCTGTACATCAAGGTCCACGGCACGCCCATGCGCGATCCGAACGGCTTCTTCACCGCGCGTCCCGAACCGCTATACGAATGGTTGCACATCGGTGGCGTGGTCGGGTTGATCGCCGGTGGGATCGTCACCTTCTTGGGCGTCCTGCTGGCGAGCTTCACCGTGTTCACCGCGATCTCCGTCTTCGGCGTGTTCCTGGGAACCTCGGCGCCGATCTTGGCCCTGTCGGTCATGTCGGGATTCGAGGCCGACCTGAAGGGCAAGATTCGTGGCGCCAAAGCCGACGTGGTCGTGACGATTGCGGACGACCGCCCCTTCCTCGAGTGGCGAAGCGTGCGCAAGTCGATCCTGGCAGTGCCCGGCGTTTCAGCCGCCACGCCCTATCTCGAGGCCGAGGTCATGGTCCGTTCGGGGGCGTCTCCGGCGGGTATCGTCTTGCGTGGTATCGACCCGGCCTCGGCGGCCTCGGTGCTCGACCTGGCCCGGACGACGCGCGAATGCCACATCGAGGATTTGGCGCATCCCGAGCGCGTCGAAGACGATCCGCTGACCCCGGACAGCGAGAAAGACGCCCCCACCATCATCCTGGGCGAGGAACTCTTCGCGCGGACCCTGCGCGTATTCCGCGGCAGCTTGGTGGACGTGGTGTGTCCCCTATGCAAGATAGGGCCGTCGGGGCCCATGCCGGGTCTCAAGGTGTTTCGGGTTGCCGGGCACTTCTACAGCGGCATGTACGAGTTCGATTCCAAGCTCGCTTACGTCGCGCTCAAGGAGGCGCAGTCCTTTCTGCGCATGCCAGGCGAGGTGACGGGCATCGACGTGCGTACCGACAATCCCGACAACGCGCCCCGCGTCGCGTCCGCGATTCAGTCCGCGCTCGGCAACGGCTATCAGGCGGAATCCTGGGAAGAGCTGAACAAGGGGCTATTCATGGCGCTGCGCCTCGAGAAGATCGCGATGTTCGTGGTACTCACCTTCATCGCGCTGGTGGCCTCGTTCTCGATCGTCTCGACCCTCATCATGATGGCGACCGAGAAGGCGCGTGAAGTGGCCATTCTCAAGGCCATGGGAGCCGAGGACGGCGCGGTTCAGCGCGTGTTCGTGGCGGAGGGGATCTACATCGGCCTCATCGGCCTTCTAACCGGGGTTGCTACCGGGATCGCGGGTTGCCTGCTCATCGAGCGCTACGGGCTGCCATTGCCCACGGATGTCTACTACATCACGCAATTGCCCGTGGTCATGCGCGCAGGCGAAATCGCGACCGTGGCGGCTTCGGCCTTGGTCTTGTGTTTTCTCGCCACGGTCTATCCCGCATGGTTGGCTGCCCGCATGCGGCCTGTCGACGGTTTGCGATACGAGTAAACATGGCATCCACTGCGTTGACAGCAGACAAACGCGTCGGTACGGTGCGAATCGCCATGACATCGACGGACGCGCCGGATGGACCCGGCCCAACCACCATACGCGGTGGGGCGCATCTGGTGGTGCGCGATCTGTGGAAGGTGTTCAACCACGGCGGACGGTGCATCGAGGTCTTGCGCGGGATCGATCTGGACATGGAACCGGGCGCCCTGGTGTCCATCGTGGGGGCTTCGGGCGTGGGCAAGTCGACCCTGCTGCATCTGCTCGGCACCTTGGACGAGCCCACGCGAGGCAGCATCGCCTTCGATGGCGTCGACGTCACGTCGCTGCCGGCAGGAAAGCTGGCCGCGTTTCGCAACCAATCCATCGGATTCGTGTTCCAGTTTCACCATCTGCTGCCCGAGTTCACCGCGCTTGAAAACGTCATGATGCCGGGGCTCATCGCCCGTCTTGGGCGCAAGGAATGCGCCCAGCGGGCCGAGGCCATGTTGGTGCGCGTGGGGCTGGCGGAACGGCTATCGCACCGGCCGGGCGAGCTTTCGGGCGGCGAGCAGCAGCGGGTTGCCCTGGCGCGGGCGCTCGTGCTTTCGCCTCGGCTTCTGCTCGGCGACGAGCCGACCGGCAACCTCGACACCAAGACCGGACGTGCGATGCACGATCTGTTCTTCGAACTCAATCGTGAACTCGGTATGACCCTCCTGCTGGTGACCCATAACAACGAACTGGCTGGCCGAGCCTACCGCAGATTGCGCATGATCGACGGACAGGTGGTGGAGGAAAAGTGAAGCGAAGGACGCTTGTTGTATTTTTCCTTTGCCTCTCCCTGGGATCGGCCGCGGCGCGCGCCGCCGAAGACAACCAAGCCGCGCCGAGCCACCTGCGCGCACCGGACGTTTCTCCCACGGACGTGTCCACGTCGAAAATCGTACTGCCCAAGCTGAACGTCATCCGCATCCGTTTCCGAGGGAATCGCAAGGTGGAGGACGATGCCTTGCGGGCCAATCTCAAGCTCAAGCCCGGCATGGTTCTCAGCAAGGAATTGCTTCAGCAGGACGTGCGGGCGCTGTGGCGCCTGGGCTACTTCGAGGACATTCAGGTCGAGGCCACCCAGGCCGAGGGCGGCCAGGTAGTGACCTTCGTGGTCAAGGAAAAACCGGCCATTCGCAAGATCTACGTCTCGGGGTACGACGAGGTCGGCCTGACCAAGATCAACGAGGTGCTCGATCTCAAGAAGGAGCAGGTCCTCGACCTGGCCAAGCTCAAGAAGAACGTCGAGAAGATTCGCGAACTCTATTTGCAGCGCGGATTCTACATGGCGGACGTCGAATACGAGCTCCATCGCGACAGTCCGGGCGAGGTCGACGTGTACTTCCGCATCCACGAGAACAGCAAGGTGGAGATCCGCCGGGTCAATTTCACCGGCAACAAGCACGTCACCGATGCCGAGCTGCGAGGGGTGATGTTGACCCAACCCGGCGACATGTTCTCGGCGCTCACGTCATCGGGGACCTATCGCGAGGATGTCTTCCAACGCGACATCATGCTCATCCAGAGCACCTACTTCGATCGCGGCTATATCAACGTCAAGGTCGGCGATCCGCGCATGGAGCTGTCGCCGGATCGCCAGTCGATGTACATCACCGTCGCCATCGAGGAAGGACAGCAGTACCGCATCGGCAAGCTCGACGTGAAAGGCGAGCTCTTGGCCAGCCGCGAGACCTACCTGCAGCGCCTGCAGGCCAAGCCAGGGGACATCTTCAATCGCTCGGAGTCGCCCAGGACGTGCAGAACATTGCCGATCTGTACAAGGACAAGGGGTACGCCTACGTCAACTCGTCGCCGGAAACCCACGTCGACGACAAGAAGCGCACGGTCGACCTGACCTTCGATATTCAGAAGGGGCCGCTCGTCAACTTCGAGCGCATCGAAATCCGCGGAAATACCAAGACCCGCGACAAGGTCATCCGGCGCGAGATGCGCATCTACGAGGGCGAGCAATTCAGCCAGCGCGGCCTCGACATTTCCAAACGGCGTGTCAATGCGCTTGGGTTCTTCGACAAGGTCGATCTCACGACCAAGCGCGGGTCCGGCGACGACACCATGGACGTCAACGTGGAGGTGGGGGAGCGGCAAACCGGCGCGTTCCAGATCGGCGCCGGGTTCTCGTCGGTGGAGTCGTTCATCTTCCAAGCACAAATCTCGCAGAACAATCTGCTCGGGCGCGGCACTTCTGCCACGCTGCAAGCGCAGGTATCCGGATTGAGACGGCTCTATATGCTGCAGTACGAAGATCCCTACTTCCTCGACACGAAATGGACCTTCGGATTCAACCTGTTCAACCAGCAGACCTACTACCAGATGTTCACGCGCAAGTCGACGGGTGGCAGCCTGACCTGGGGCTACATGCTGACCGACACCATACGCATGTACCTCACCTACACCTTGCAGGATGTCGGCATCGAGACCGGAGGACGCAGTAACCTCTTCACCGGCGGCCAGCGCAGTCCACTCCCGGCGGGTTCCCTGGCCAACCTGCTGCACTCGGGCATCCTTTCCTCCGCGCGCGTTTCGCTCGCGCATGACACCCGCGACGACCGCATGTTCCCTCACCAGGGCTGGTACAACACGTTGTCTGCGGAATTTGCGGAGCCGGCGTTTCTTTCCGAAAGCCAGTTCACTCGCTACGAGGGAGCGCTTCGCTACTACTACCCACTACCGGCGGGGATGACCTTGCGTCTCAAGGCGGAAGGGGGGCTTGTCACGAGCCGGGATCCGGAAGGCGTGCCGATCTTCGAGCGCTACTTCATCGGCGGTATCTACGACGTTCGCGGCTTCGCTCTCTACTCGCTGGGACCCAAGATCCGCATTCCCGCGACCCAGGACCCCGATTCGCCGCTCAGCACATTCTCGATCGGTGGCAACCTGAAGGTCATAGGCAAAGCGGAAATCGAGATCCCCATCTTCGAGAAGATGGGCATTCGCGGGGTGGTATTCACCGACATCGGCAATGCCTACAACCTGGAACAACAGTACTGCCGCTGGAAGCCGGCATGGGCGGACGTGTCGCTGGACCCGTGCGTGAAGCTGTTCCCGCTCACCAGTCTGCGCAGCAGCTGGGGCTTCGGCTTCCGCTGGTTCTCGCCCATCGGCCCCTTGCGTTTCGAATGGGGCTTGCCGTACAAGACGCTGCCCGGCGAGGACAGCATCGTCTTCGAATTCACCATCGGCAACGAGCTGTAGCACGGCCCCGCAGGGCGAGTGCGGTTGCCTTTTGCTACCCGCGCGTGCTAGGGGCATGGGCATGGCAGCCAAGATCATCGATGGCAAGGCACTGGGAGCGCGGCTTCGCGGCGTGATGGCGGACGAGGTGAAACAGCTCACGGCGCGTTCCGTGCGTCCCGGCCTGGCCGTGGTGCTGGTCGGCGACGACCCGGCGTCGCAGATTTACGTGCGCAACAAGACCAAGGCCCTCGCCGAGGCCGGCTTCGCGTGCTTCGATCACCACTTGCCGGTCGACACGGCTGAAGAGAAATTGCTGGGGCTGGTCGGCGATCTGAACGCGGATAGCGTAGTCGACGGCATCCTGGTCCAGCTCCCATTGCCCAAGCACATCGACAGCAAACGGGTGCTTCTGGCTATCGACCCGGCCAAGGATGTGGATGGATTTCACCCCGAGAATCTTGGGCGTCTGCTCATCGGCGAGCCGCGCTTCATCGCCTGCACGCCCTACGGAATCATGAAGCTGATCGAGGAAGCGGGCACGACCGTCCGCGGCGCGAACGCCGTGGTGGTCGGGCGATCCAACATCGTGGGCAAGCCGGTGGCCGTCTTGCTTACCGCCGCGGATGCCACCGTGACCGTCTGCCACTCGAAGACAAGGGACTTGCCGGCCGTCATCGGCGGCGCGGACATCCTGGTGGCGGCCATCGGACGTCCCGAGATGATTCGTGGATCCTGGATCAAGCCGGGCGCCACGGTCATCGATGTCGGCACCAACCGCTTGGCGAGCGGCAAGCTAGTGGGTGACGTGGAGTTCGCCGCCGCCCTCCAGCGGGCAGGGGCCATCACCCCGGTGCCAGGCGGTGTGGGGCCGATGACCATCACCATGCTCCTCGCCAACACCCTCGAGTCCGCGCGCAGACGCGCCGGTTAGCTGTTAGCCGTCGTCGCGCAGGCGTTGCAGCGACCAGCTCGCGGCTTCGGCTACGAGAGGACTTGGGTCGGCCGTCAATCGATCGAGCAACTCCGTGGCCGCTTGTTCGCGAGTCGCTCCGAGCGAGAGGCAGGCGTTTCTTCGCAGGCCGTGGTAGCCGATGCGCCGCATGGGGGTTCCGCGCGCGAGCCCCTCGAAGTCCTCCTGCGAAATTCCAGCCAACCCGGCCGCGGTCAGATGGGCGATGGGGCGGGCCGCCTGGCGCGCATCGCCGGGCGGAAGCTCTCCCTGGTTGAAAGGGCAGATTTCCTGGCAGGCGTCGCAACCGAAGAGCTGCCGGCCGAACCTGGCGCGGATCTCGGCGGGAATCTCCGCGTGATTCTCGACCGTGTGATACGAGAGACAACGACGCGCATCGACTACCCCAGGCGAGGGAAATGCCCGGGTCGGACACGCTGCGAGGCATTTCTCGCAAGTGCCGCAAAGGCGCGGGTGAGGTGCGTCGTAGACATCCACGGATCGGTCAACGATCATCAGACTGAGGGTGAACCACGATCCATGGCGCCGGTTGATGACCACGCCGTTCTTGCCGATGAAACCCACGCCGGCGCGCTCGGCCCAGGCCTTTTCCATGGCCGCGCCGGCATCGACGCAGGCGTAGGTTCGCAGCGATGGATCGAGAGCCCGCAGACGACCGCGCAGGGCGCGCATGCGGTCGCGATGGGCGTAGTGATAGTCGCGGCCGCGGGCGTAGCGCGCGATGGAGGACTCGACGGTCGCGCCGGGACCGCCGGCATCGTAGGGGATGCCGAGGACGATCACGGTGCGCGCGCCGTGAACCACGGTTCCTGGGTCGAGTCGCTCCGCGATGCGCTTGCGCATGGCGGACAGCCCCGCGCCGTACCCGCGATCGAGCCACTCTAGCAGTGGCTCCGGGTCAAGTGGTTCGGCAGGCGCAAGTCCGACCAGCGCGAAGCCGCAAGCCTGCGCGGAGGCGCGAACATCTCGTGCTGCGAGGATCATGGCGTGGTTTCACCTCAGCGATCGATCGGGACATCGATGGGCATGCTGGCATCCGCGGTGTCCCCCTCCGCGCCGCCATCGGGCGGGCCGGGGAACGAAACGGTCTGGACTGGTTGGTCGAACACGACATGCTCGTGAAGCGAGATGGCGCTGGCCTTGGGGCAGCAGCTTCCGTACGGACAGCACGGTTCCTGGTAGCTGGTGGCGCTGACCGAAGCCGTCACGACGACAGTCTCGCCACCTTGCGAAGTCAGCTCGATCGAGCACGGTGGCGGGTGGTCGGAGGGCCCGCTGTAAGTGACCTGTACGGCGGCGTAGCCGGCGGCAGCGCCGGCCTCACCGGCGGATTGCACCAGAAGGTGCGCGCATGGGCCGCTCGTGACCTGCGCATTGCCAATGGAGGCTGTCCCATCGGCGACTTCGATGGTCATGGTGGGGTAGATGTTTTCCATCGGACAGAGCCCGGGACAGTAACCCTTGCTGCTGCATCCTGCCGCGAACAAGACCGCCGCAAGTGAGGCGAAGCGCCAGCGAAGATGCATAGGGGGAAAATACCACGAGGATTCGCACCATGATGCGGAGTCCTGAGGTTCCGTCGGGAACGAAGACATGGAAGGAAACCATGTCATGCGGCTGGGGCATGTGTGCTAGATTCCGCCGCGACTTTCACAAGAGTATTCACTTGGTGCCCCGCACCCCCATGAAGGAGCAAGAAAAGATGGCCACGAAGATTGCAATCAATGGTTTCGGACGCATCGGCAGACTCGTGTTCCGCGCGCTGTGCGAATCGGAGAAATACAGCAAGGAACTGGATGTCGTCGCGGTGGGAGATATCGTTCCCGCCGACAATCTCGCCTACCTGCTCAAGTACGATTCGATCCAGGGCCACTTCAAGGGCACGGTCGGCTCGAAGAAGTCCGCGCCCGATAAGGACCCCGATATCCTCGTGGTCAACGGCAAGGATATCAAAGTGGTCAGCGCCAAGTCCCCGGCCGAGTTGCCTTGGAAGGCGCTTGGTGTCGAAATCGTCATCGAGTCGACCGGGCTCTTCACCGCCAAGGAGAAGGCCGAAGGCCACATCCAAGCGGGCGCCAAGAAGGTCGTCATTTCGGCCCCCGGCAAGAACGAGGACATCACCATCGTGCTCGGCGTGAACGAGGGCAAGTACGACCCCGCCAAGCACCACGTCATCTCGAATGCGAGCTGCACCACCAACTGCCTGGCGCCGGTCGTGCACGTCCTGCTCAAGGAGGGATTCGGTCTCACTGAGGGCCTCATGACCACCGATTCACTCGTACACCGCGACCCAGAAGACCGTCGACGGTCCGTCGAAGAAGGACTGGAAGGGCGGACGGTCGGCGGCCATCAACCTGATCCCCTCGACCACCGGCGCGGCCAAGGCCGTCGGCTTGGTGTTGCCCGAGGTGAAGGGCAAGCTGACCGGGATGTCGGTCCGCGTACCGACCCCGACCGTGTCCGCTGGTCGACCTCACCTGCAAGACCGCCAAGGCCACCAGCCTCAAGGAAATCAACGCGGCCATGAAGAAGGCCAGCGAAACCTACCTCAAGGGAATCCTGGGCGTTACCACCGACGAGGTGGTTTCCAGCGACTTCATTCACGACCCGCGCTCCAGCATCTACGATGCGGGCGCTTCGCTGGAACTGAACCCCAACTTCTTCAAGCTGGTGAGCTGGTACGACAACGAATGGGGCTACAGCAACCGCACGGTCGAGTTGCTCTCGTACATCATCGGCAAGGGCCTGTAGTCTGCGAGAACTTCGGATTCGGGCAGGGGCCCCAAGCGGGCCCCTTTTTCATGCGCGGCGCTTGTAATGCCGAGATCCCCGCCGCCCGACGTGGTGGGGGCCGTCGTACGATCGCCGGTAGCGGGAATTGCAGCAGGCCCTTGCACCTCGACGGGGCTTGGCGCAATCTCATCTATCATGATGCGTTTACTTAGGGTTACATCGGGTCTTCTCGTGGGGGTCACTTGCCTCGCGAGCCCGGCGGCACGAAAGGCATTGGCGCAATCGGCACCGGCGGGGGCGGCGCCACGGGAAGAGGCGGCTTCCGATCTTGCGCTGCAAGAGGCCAAGACTGACTTCGAGGAAGCTCAGACCCTCTATACCAAGGAGCAGTACGAACCCGCGGCCGTCAAGTTCATGGCGGCGTTCAAGAAGAAGCCCTTCAGCTCGTTCCTTTTCAACGCCGCCGTCGCGTACGAAAAGGCGAGGAAGTTCCACAAGGCCATCGACGGGTTTCAGAAGTACCTCGATCTCGATCCACAGGCACGCGACGCCGCCGAGGTCAAGTCACGCATCGACACCCTGAAGTTCGTGCTGGCGCCCCCGCCTGCGGGAGGCAAGAAGGCGGCCGAAAAGCCCGCGGAGCAGGTCTTGCCCGAAATCGCGACCAAGGGGCTTGTCATCATCGATTCCAAGCCCTCGGGCGCTTCCATCTACCTGAACGACAAGTCGAAGGGCGTCTTCGCGACTACCCCCTGGCAAGGCTCTCTCGAACCCAAACCCGTCAAGTTGCTCATCGAAGCCAAGGGTTTCAAACCAGAGGAGCGCCAGATAAGTCCGCGCACGGACAAGATCCTCGAAGTCTACATCTCGCTGTCAGAGAAGAACTTTCTCGGCTGGATCGAGGTGATTTCGAATGTTCCCGGCGCCGACGTGTTCATCGATCGCCAGGAAATCGGCGCCATCGGCCATACCCCTTTCACCGGCCACCTCAAACCGGGCAAGCACACCCTGTGGGTACAAAGGGCTGGGTATGAAACCGCGCGCAAGGATATCGACGTCGAGCCAGGCACCGCGACCACCCACACGATAAACTTGGAGCTCGTCACCTACGGTATCTTGAAGGCCGGCAGCAAGGCGAGCGAAGGCGGCAAGCTGATCGTCGATGGCACGCCGGCATGCACGTTGCCTTGCGAGCAGCGGCTCAAGCCCGGCGAGCACGTACTGCAAGTGCAAAAAGAAGACATGGAAAACTACAACGGGAAGCTCACCGTGAACCGTGCCGATTCAACCTTCATGGACGTCAGCTACTCGCCCAAGCCATCGCGGGTAAGGGCCTGGACCGAGGCCGTCTTTTCCGCCGCCTTCTTCGCGGGTGGCATCTACCTTGGCGTCAAGGGTAACCATGTCAAGGACGACATCAACAAGGACATCAAGGATCCGTCCAAGCTCATCAACACCAGCGACTCACGCACCAGCACCGGCAAGTACTACTACATCGGCGCGGACGTCTGTCTGGGGCTGGGCCTGATAACGGCAGCGTTGTCGACCTGGAACTTCCTCGAATCGGGGCCACCAAGCACGGCCACCTTCAGGACCAACAACGTTTCCAGCCCGACCAGCGGCAACTTCAGTTTCACACCCATGGGCGTCCCGAGTGGGGCGGGCCTGGCCGCGACGGGGAGGTTCTGACATGCGCTTCAGCAAGGCATTCGTTCTTGTCGCGTTCGCCGCCTTGGGCTGGCTGGCCTGCAATCCCGGCGACTTCAACTCCGTTCTCGACAAGGCGCCGGTCGTAGACTTCGGCGCTCCAGGGTCGAGCACGGGATCGCTCTCGGTGTTGCCCTTGCCGCCACCTACCGACGTGGGCACCAAGGTCGCGGCTCGCATGTTGATTGCGCGCAACGCCAACAACTACCTGGGGGTGGCCGACTTCGACATGAATGGCAAGGTGGCTCTTCACGAGGACGCCGCCGCCGAATCGAACCTGGGCTACCCCGTCTACAGCAGCGCCGTGCGCGCTGACGGCAACATTCTGGTTGGCACGCCCAGTTTCGGCGGAGACCCTCCTCCCGGGAGAGTCAGCATGCTCACGCCCGTTGCATCGGCTGATGGGAGCGTGACGTACGCGGTTCAAGTTGGCATCACGGGCACGAGCCACCTCGGCATCGCGGTGGCCGCCGGGTCCATCACAGGCCTGGCCGGTGGAGATTTCGTCGCGGTGGGGGACGACATCGTACAACTCCTGGGCGCCTCGCCCACGACACCTTCAGCCAGAACGCCGGTCGGTTGCCAGACCGTCCAGTTGGGCAACACGGTCGACCCCTACGCGTCCCGGCCCGTGGTGGTCGCGGACTTGCTGACCGGCGGGCTCGACGAGATCGCACTAGGAGGTCAAGTCGCGGGGCAGGGTGAGGTCGTGCTCGTTCAGTACGATGGAACGAACGTGCTTCCATGCCCCAAGACCATCCTCACGCTGGGCGCTGTGGGCAGTTTCGGTACCTCGCTGGCAGCCGGCGATTTCGACGGCGATGGATTCAAGGATCTGGCGGTGGGAGCACCGCCTGACCGTGTCTACGTGTACTTCGGCCCACTCGACAACGTGACCGCCCCCTCCGTGACGATCGCCTCGGCAACGGCGACGGGATTCGGCAAGAGCATCGCCACCTACTACATGCCAGGTCAGGCCACGGCACAACTGCTCGTGGCGGATCCGGGCGCCACCGTAGGGCAGCGGGCCGGAGCGGGGCAAGTGCTACTCTTCAACATCGCGCGCGGCTCGGCCACGATTTCCAGCGCCGCCGCGGTGGCGGTCTTCTTCGACTCCAACCAGGACTCGGATACTGGCCTGTTCGGCCTCAACCTGGGCGGGATGCAATTCAACAAGGGTATCTGCAGCTCTCCCGGTGCGGTGCAACTCGTGCCCTGGGCATCGCTCGGTCCCGACATACTGACCTTCTTCGCGTACAGCGCGAACGGGGCGCCGCCGGACGATCCTCGCTGCTTTGCCCAGCCGAAGTAACCCCCACCTACTCGCCGCGCACGGCGCGAACCAGGGCCTCGACGCTGGCGATGGGCGTCTCGGGGTGGATGCCGTGGCCCAGGTTGAAGATGTGGCCTTTGCCACCGCCTTCGACGAGGATCCGGCCGACCTGGCGGCGCAGGCGCTGTTCGGGACCGAGAAGAAGGGCGGGATCGAGGTTGCCCTGAAGCGCGAAGGCACTCTGACCGCCCGCTTGCAAACGCGCGCGCGCCTGTCCTAGCGGCAAGCGCCAGTCGATGCCGTAGACGTCCGCGCCAACCTTGGCGATGCGATCGAGAATCGTCGTGGCACCGTTGGGGAAGTAGATGACGGGCACACCGGCGGCCTGGATGGCAGCCACCAGGGAGCGGGTCGGACCACAGACGAATTCGTCCCATTCCTCCGGCGAGACCACGCCGACCCAGGAATCGAATATCTGGATGGCCTGGGCGCCGGCCGCAACCTGGGCGAGGAGATAGGAGCGGGTCGCCGACTCGATCAGGGCGAGTAGGCGATGTGCGGTTTCGGGTTCGCGGTGAAGAAGCTTCTTGGTTTCGAGGAACTGCTTGCCGGTCTTGCCCTCGATGGCGTAGGTCGCGGTGGTCAGCGGCGCCCCGGCGAAACCGATGAGCGGCGTGCCGGAAAGCTTGTCCTTGAGCAGACGGATGGTTTCGTACACGAAGGGCGTGCTTTCCCAGGGGTCGAATACCTTCAGGCGCGCCAGGTCCTGCGCGCCGCGAACCGGGGCGGGCAGGCTGGGACCGAGCTCGGTGAAGACCACCTCGAGTCCCATGGCTTCGAGGGGAACCAGCAGATCGGAGAAGAGAATCGCGGCGTCGAATCCGAAGCGTCGAATGGGCTGCATGGTGACCTCCGCGGCCAGCGCGGGGGTCTTGCACAGCTCCAGGAATGTCACGTGGCTGCGGATGTCCCGGTACTCGGGCAGGTATCGTCCCGCCTGGCGCATGAGCCAAAGGGGAGGGCGAGGCGTAGACTGTCCGCGACAGGCGGCGAGAAAGAGCGAGTCCATGGCCGCTTTCTACCTCGGCCCGGACAGCTTTCGACAGACGTTCCGCAAATTGAGCGGCTTTCAAGCCGTTCGGCGCGCTAGGTCGGCTTGCCGCACACCCGGCAACGGTCGTCTTCGCCGATCACTCCGATGCAATCGTCATCGCGGCATAGACGGCGCTTGGGGTCGAAGCCGGACGTCGAGCCATCGGCGGCGGCTTCATCGGTGGCGGTTTCATCGGATTCGACGTTCACATCGTCGGGGGTGTCGTCTGGGGGGAGAGGAATATCGGGTGACTGGGCCGTGGCGCCCCTGTCGACGGTGCCACAAACCGAGCACCTGCCATCGCTACCGATGATTCCGATGCAACTCCCGTCCGGGCACAGCCTGCGCCGAGGGTTGAAGATTCTGTTGCTTTCGCTTTCCGATGCCATGCTAGTAGGGGCCTCTCCAGGCAAAGGGTGGGCTGCTCTTGGCGTCCATGCTGTCCCTGCGGCTTGCTATGTTCGCATCGTGGGGCCAGTTAGCCAAGCGGTCCAACGCGGGTCCGGATGTCGGTCACCATCCCCGGTGGGAGCGAGTCCGCCAATCGTTGCAGAATCTCGCCGCGCAGAAGCGTGAGGTGGTGCGCGATGGCCGAGCTCGATACCCTCACGATGAGAGTGCCGTCGCGCAGGGCGTCTGGACGGGTATGCTTGCGCAGGAAATCACCTCCGATATCGGCGTAGACGGAAAAGACCCGTTGCTCGCGCCCACGCCAGTTCCCGCCTATCTTGCCGACGACCGTGGACACGAGCGCCGAGGCGGGTTCGGGCTCGCTCTTGCGGCGGCGGGGACGCGCTGTGGATTTCACGGCGGAAACGTATACCCCAGCGGCTCCGCTTGGCAAGCGCCGCGGTTGGGCGGTATCGTCGTACCATGCCGCTCGAAATCGTTGCCACGGATGGCGCGCCCAAGGCTATCGGGCCGTATTCACAGGCCGTGATCGCATCCGCCGGCCGACTGGTCTTCTGTTCGGGCCAGATCGCCATCGACCCGCGAACCGGGGAGATGACCGGCGCGGGGGACATCCACCAGGAAACCCACCGCGTGATGAAGAACCTGGAGGCCGTGTTGCGGGCGGCGGGCGCCTCGTTCGCCGAGGTGGTGAGAAGCACCATCTATCTCGTCGACTTGGGAAATTTTTCCGCCGTGAACGACGTCTACGCGTCCTACTTTCCAGACACCCCGCCGGCGCGCGCAACGGTCCAGGTGGCGGCGCTCCCGCGAGGCGCGCAGGTCGAAATCGATGTCATCGCGCTGGCCTCCTAAGCCGTGCCAGGTGCCCGCGAACGCAAGCCGCAGCCCGACGAGGATGCCGCCGCTCAGACGACCTTGGCAATCTTGCCGGAACGCAGACAGCGCGTGCAAACACGGATGTGCTTGCGCATTCCGCCGACCAGGACATGCACCCTTTGCAGGTTGGGCCTCTGGACGCTCTTGGTCTTGATGTTCGAGTGGCTAACTCGGTTGGCCACTTGTCGCTGTTTGCCGCAAATTTCACACTGCGCTGGCATGGTTTCTCCGAAGGGGGCTAGCATTAGCACCTGTTGATGGTCTCCGCAAGCGCACATTCAAGGCCATGGGTTGCACTGGGCGTCCTGGTGGCTTGCCTTTCGTGGGGCTGCCGGCACAAGCACCCAGCCTCGGGCGAGGTCGCGAAAACACGCAGCGGTGTCGCAAAGTCGGGCTCAATGCGAGATTTTACGCGCACGAACCTCGAAGGGGTCGTTCAGGATAGAGTGGCCGTTCCGCTCCCCGACGCGCTCGTCATTGCCTGGCCCAAGGGCAAGCGCGGCGAAGCCGTGGCGCAGGCGCGCTCCGGCGGCGACGGGCGTTTCATCCTGCCCGGGCTGATGCCCGGCCGCTGGGTGTTGCTGGTTGAAGCCGGCGGGCTGGGCACGTTGCAGACCGAACGGCAGGTGCCGGAGGACGGACCCGCGGTGCTCATGCTGGGAGAAGCTAGCCGGACGCTCACCGGGGTCGTCACCGATGGGGCGGGCCGTCGCCTGTCCGGCGCACGGGTGAAGCTAGGCAGCCCCGGACTGCGTTGGACACGCGCCGCCGAAAGCGACGCCAATGGGACGTTCGTGATGAGTGGGCTGGGCAATGGCCGGTTCACCCTGCGTGCGACCCTCGGGACGCGGGCTTCGGCGCCCGAAGTCATCACGCTCGAAGAGGCTTCCTTGCGACCGGCGCACGTTCGCCTGTCTCTGCAAACGGGAGTGTTCGTGGAGGGTAGGGTGCTGGACGACACCGGGAAGGCTCTCGCAGGGGCGACCGTGGACGTCCTGGCGATGCCCTCCGATGATTTGCCGGTTTCGACGCAATCGGGGCGCGATGGGCACTATCGGCTTGGCCCGGTTGCGCCGGGCAAGTATCAGGTGCTGGCCCGGATGGAGGACTACGTGCTGCTCGACGCGCCCGAGCCGCGGCTCGGGGCGCGGGCAAGGGAGTCCTTCGACCTGCGCCTGGCGCGCACGGCCCGCGTCACCGGACGCGTGATCGATGAGGACGGCCACCCGATGGTCGGCGTGCAGGTGTTCGCGATTTCCCTCATTGGTGGCCGGGACGATCTGGTGGTGATCCCAGGGGCGCTGCCGCTGGCAGCCGAGGCGGCCGAGTTGCCCGTGGGAAGGTTGCTTCGTCCCGGCGGGCTGCGATCGAGTCCGACGGACAAGAACGGGAGATTTGCCGTGTCCGGGCTTTCGCCGGGACGGACACGCATCGAGATCCTGCACCCGGCGAAACTTCCCTTCCGGCGCGAGCCATTGTTGCTGGTTCCAGGCGACGTGCGCGAACTGGGCGACCTGACCATGGTCACCGGGTCCATCCTCGCCGGGAAGGTGCTGGATGACCAAGGCCGGCCGGCCGAGGGCGCGATGGTCGAGGCCAGGCTTGCGGGTAGAACCGCGCAGCCGCCTGTCCGTACGACCGCAGACGCAAACGGGCAGTTCTTCCTGCGAGTTCCTCTCGGTGACTACACGCTCAGCGCCCAGACCGACAAACTCATGGTTGCGTCCCCGCTCTCCATCCATGTTCACGCGGATGTGGCGGCAGGTTCCTGCGTGGTGAACCTGGTGCCGCGCCCGGCGAGAGTGCTACGGCGATGACACCGTGACGTCGTCGAACACCGCCAGCGCTCCGCCATAAACGCCCACGCCGACGGTTCCCATCTCTCCGGTCGGCGAACCGCCAGAGTCGGTTGCCGTCGTCAGAAGCGTACCGTCGAGATAGCCCTCGACCACCACGTCGTCGGTGCTTCCCGAGACCCTGATCTCGAGCACGTGCCATTCGTTCTCTCCCACCGACACGCCGGCGGCCGTTCCCAGTCCGCTCGCATTCCTGCGCAAACCAAGTTTGCCGTCGCCGCGTATGCTGAGCGCGTAGAAATGACCGGGATCTTGGTAGCGGGCGTAAACCTCGGCGCGATTCGCGCTGGAGGACTGGCCGAAGGACGTCACCATCACCTTGGCTGTGACGGTCATATCCTGCCATACCCCGGAAGCAACATAGGCGATGCTCGCCGCCGGGGTCGTGGGGCCAAAGACCTGGGTGTCGCCCGAAGCGCCGTGGGCCTCGGTGACGACCCAAGTTCCCGCGGTGGTTGTCCACAGGTCTCGGCCGTACTCGAAACCGTCGCAAAAGACGTAGCCCGCCGTACCGCACGGATCGGAGACTTCGCCCGCGCTGCCGGCGTCACCGAACCTGCCGTTGGCATCCAGGCTCACGTCGTAGGGGACGTCGGCCCCATCTGAGCCCGGGGCGGAGTCCGCCAGCGCACCATCGCTCCAAGGCGTGTCGATTGTCGCACTCGCTCCGTCTAGGCCCAAGCCGCTTCCCAGCGTGGTGTCGTCTGTGGACGCGTCGACGGCAGGGTCTTCCTGGCCGTCCGCACCGCCCGTTCCATGCCCGAGGTCGGGCGAGCGGCGAACCACGTCCGGTTCGCCGACTTGACAACCGAGGCTCGCCAGGGAAGCGCTCAGGCCGGCCATTACGAGCCAGGCGCGCGCGGGTGAACTCGGCATCGGGGCAGTGCTCATCGCCAAGGAGAATCGACCTCGACTGAACTATAACCCCGAGACGAGGTCGTTCAAACCTTGAGGCGCCTGCCCACGAGAGCCAGGGTGGCCAGTAAGGTCGCGAGGGCAGTCCACAGGATCGCGTCTTGGGTGCGATCGGGGTTGGCACCTGCGACGACGCCGCATCCGCCCCCCGAGGGCAGTGCGGGACAGACTTCGTGTAGGTGCGGGTAGACATCGCATACGCCTTGGTCGTCGTCGGGAGAAAGGGTGCGCCTTTGCGTGTCGGTCAGCACCACGGATGGATACATGGTCGCCTGGGCGATGGCGTCGGGTAGCTGTGGATTTCCATAGCAGTCGACTTCGGGCACGCCGGTATTGTCATTCTCCCTTGGCTGGGCGTCGCCCGGGGCGTAGCAGTTGTGATCGAGGCCAATCACGTGGCCGAGCTCGTGGGTCAGGGTGTTCTGGAAGTCGGCGGTCGTCGAAGTCGTGAGGTCCGGTTCGGCCTCCAGGTCTCCCCAAGAATAGTCCACGGCATTGAGTTCGATGTCGGCGTCCAGGATTTCGCCGGTATCCTTGTTCTTGAAAATAGTGGTGACCGCGAGCGCGCTCGCGGGAAAGCAGTCCGGCTCGGGGTTCCCCGCATCATCGACCGGAGAGGGCTGCCGGCACCAGGTGTCCTGCCTGAACACGATGACGTTGTTCTTGTCGTATCCGACGTCGGCGGAGGCCTGCGCCTGCGCCACCATGGCCAGGCGGATGTCCGTACAAGCCAGCGTGGGATAGCTCCATGCCGCGGCGGCCTGGGTACCCGCCGCGAACAGCGCCGTCGCCGTCAAGACCGGTGGGGGAGAGCCCAGGTAGATCTGCATCGTCACGCACGGGTAATGCCACGCGATCGGAATCCCCGAATTGGTCAATTCTCGCACGTAGGCCCGCGCGGACCCGGGCGCCAACGCGAGCGTCGCCAAGCCGAGAACCAGTGCCCGTGCCACCATGGTTTCACTTCCCGACCAAGGCGCGGATCTTCTCGCGCATTCGATCGAGCGTGTCGGGCTCTCCGGGCTCGCCAGAGCGAGGATTGGCACGGGTACGCGCCATCACGGTTCCAGACCCAGCCGGGGCGTCGACCAACCATCGGTCAGAGGTGGCGTCCCAGTGCACGCGGCGCTTGCCTTGACCCATGCCAACGACACGCGACTTCCGCAGAAACAGCAGCGCCCGCTCGCCAGGGGCGAAGTGGGGCATCCCGTAGACGGTCATTTCGATATCACCCACCGTGCCGCCCAGCTGGCGAATCGTGATTTTTCCGTCGGCCGGAGGCATGCCCTTCCAGCTCTCCTTGACGGCGACTTCGATGGTCGAGTGGATGTTGCGATGTGCGCTATCCCATGCGCTTGCCGTCGAGAGCACGTCGCCGATCACGATTTGGTCGGCGCCGGCCGTCAACTCGGCCAAATCAAGCGCGCGCATCAGCGAGGCCACCGCTGAAGGCAAGGCCACCACGGCACAGGCCACGATGGCCAGCCCTTGCATCGGCCAGCGCGAGCTTCTCATGCGACAGCATGAGGATACCACTTCTGGCAAGCGGCACTAGTGTGCGTCGCGCGTCGGGAGATCATGACTCAGGTCGCGCAGAACCAGCTTGCTCGCGCGCGCCTGGGCCAGTTCTGCCGACGACAAGCGGCCGCGGCGCTTCATCATGCCGAGGAGATCGTAGAGGCGTTGCTGCCAACCTTCATCCACCTCGCCGTCGCGAAAACGCCTGGCCAGGACGTGGGGATTCGGCGTCAGAGCGGCGAGATGGGCGGATTCCAGGGGAGTGAGATCCGCGACATCCTTGCCGAAGTAAACACGGGCAGCCTGCTTCACACCCAGGATTCCAGGGCCGAGCTCGATCACGTTGAGATAGAGCTCGAGCAGGCGATCCTTGCTGAGCAGTTTGTGAAGGCGCCATGTCAGCACGGCTTCCTCCAACTTTCGCGCCAAGGTTCGTCGGTGGGTGAGAAACAGGTTCTTCGCGAGTTGTTGGGTGATGGTGCTGGCGCCGCGGTCAAAGGATCGATTTTCCAGATCCTGCGCCAAGGCATGCCTGATCATGTCCAGGTCGAACCCTTGGTGGTGAAAGAACTTGCTGTCTTCGGAGGTCAGAAAGGCGGCTGTCAGGTGTGGCGGCATCCTCGCCAACGGGACGAAATCGGGATGCTGAGAACCGAGCGGGAGCTTGGTGGGCGCCGAGGTGTTAGCGGTCGCGGTACGGAGAATGGGCAAGAGATTGGCAAGGACATTGGCTTCGCGCTTCACCTGGCAAAGCGGCCGAACGTCCACGTCGAGGCTCAGGTCCTCCCAGGCGCTGGCGTCGAACGCCACGGCCACCTTGAAGCCCAGCTTGCCGTCGAGTTCCAGCCCGGACAGCGCTTCCCTTACGGGAGCAGGTTGGCCGATAAGCAATGCGCTGCAGGACAGTGGCGCGTGCGCGGGCGTCGACAGGACCAGCGATCCGCGCGGTGCCTGCTCGATATCCATCCAGCCGGTAAGCGACAATGGCGCGGAAAAGGCCGTCAGTTCACCGTCGGTAATGTCGATGCGACCGGATGCAAGATTGGCGCTCCCGCGTAGGGCGAGCGACCCGGCCTGATCGCGCCAGGGGGTCGAGTCGATGGCGGGATGCAAGAGGTCCACCCCGCGGACCTTGCCCCTGACTTCGAAGTCGGCACGGACGCCGTCGAGAGCGAGCGACGCGTGCAGGGATGCCTTCGCATGCTCGACACCGATGGCGCGCTTCGTAGCCACGGCGCCCAGGGCGCGCAGGGGAACCTCGTCTGCATCCATCGTGGCCTCGACGGCTCCCGGTTGCCAACGCAGCGCGAGCAGAACCGACTTGGCCGAGGTGTCGCGGCCGTGGATTTCAACATCCGCTCTCGTGCCCGAGAAGATGCCCGCGATGACCAGGTTGTCGAGCAGCGTTCCTCCGCCGGGCACTTCGACGGCCACGCTGCCCCCGCTGGCAATGAGCAAGCGATGGCGGTCGTACTCGCCCGAAAGCGCGAGCGCACGCAGCGAGCCCCAGCCCTCGGCATCCACCACCACGCGATGAAGCGTCGCCTGCACCGTGCCATCCAATCGCCTTTCGAATTCCGCCTGTGGCACTCGGAACTCGATGCGGGGCGCATGGGCAAGAGCGATGCTTCCGTGCAGGTGTACGTTGCGCGCGACGATGCTTGGAATTCCAGCTGGCGCGGAATTTCCCATCGTGGGCAGGGGGGCTCGCGTGGCGCGTGGATTCGGCGCGTGCAGGTTGTCGCCGACAGCGGTTGCCAGATACTCCAAATCCAGCCCATCGAGGACGACCTCGGAAGGGCTCCACAAGCCTCCCGACCCACCCAGGTGGACGATGACACGCTCGGCGCGGGCCAGGATCTGCGATTCGAAGGGCGGGGTGCCGGAGACGCGCACATCGCGGGCGACGATCTCCAGTCGGTGGTTGAGCGACACCCCGCCGATGGTCACGCGATGTCGCGTAATCTCCTCCAGCCTTCGTCGCACCAGCCCCGGAACTTTCCACTGCCACAGCAGTACCGCCGTCGCACATCCCAGCGACAGCGCCACGAGGACGAAGAGGAGCGTAAGGCGACGGGTGCGGGGCAATCTGCACCATCCTAGCCCGAAGCCGTCTCGGCTTCACCGTTGGAAGCGAATTTCAATGGGCTTCGGGAACAGCGGTTGCGCGGCGATCGGGGCCTTCGAAAGGGGCTTGGTGGGCGCGGCGGTTGCCGAAGCGTCCGTGGGCTCGCAGGCGCGCGCCCCGCAGCGTTTCCTCGATGAAAGCGTCGTAGTCGAGGCCGGATTGGCTGGCGATGATGGGCAGGGGACTGGTGGTCAGGAACAAGGGAGAGGTGTCGATGTCCACGATGGTTTCGTTGAGTCGTTCGCTGACCAACATTTCCACGCAGGCGGGTCCTTCACAGCCCAGGGCATCGTAGGCCTGGGCCGCCAGGCGAAGCACCGAGTCGCGCCGCTCGCGCGACAGCCGAATGGGGGCACAGTGCTCCCGTCCGCGCGTCCCCACCGAGCGCAGCCCAGCCCAGGATGCGACCCGTGGAACCTCGACGACGCCGAGGGCAATGCCGTCGAGAATGCCCACTGAAACCGGACGGCCCTGAACGAACCTTTCGACGAGTGCGCGGTCTTCCAGGCGGAACACGTCGTCGAGGGCGCTCTCCAGTTCCATCTCATCTCGCGCAAGCGTGCCTCCCCACAACAGCGACGCGCTCACCGGACGCACCACGGCGGGGAAACCGAACGAACCGTGCATCTCGGTTACGCTCCCTTCGTGGTCGCTGTGCATGACGTAGCCCGGGGCGACTGGCAGGTTGAACAGGCGAAGAATGTCCTTGGTCTTCGCGCGATTCATGGCCAGCCCGCACGCGAGCACCGACGATCCGGTGTAGGGGATGCCATGCAGTTCGAGCAATCCTTGCAGGCAGCCATCGGCGCTGTAGCGGCCGCGCACGGCCAGGAAGGCGACGTCGATCTTGGTCTGGCGGAGGGCCACGTCGATGTCGCGATCCACGACGATGCCGCAGGTTTCGTGCCCCAGCCGTCGCAAGGCCGCGGCGACCGCCTCTCCGGCGCGCATCGAGGTGTCACGTTCAACGGAAAGGCCGCCAAGGAGGACACCGATCTTCGTGCTGGAACTCATGTACCACGGGTACCTTTCATTCGGGCCAGCGTCAAAAAAACGCTCCGAATCGTTGGGGTTGCCGCTCTTCCCCCATGAGCAGGCGGTTTGTGGTAAAGAAACGGCTCCATGACATTCCTCGAAGCGGCGCTTGAGATACTGAAGCGCGAGCGGAAGCCCCTGCATTACAAGGAGCTGACCGAAAAAGCCATGGAGCGTAAGCTCCTGACCTTCGTGGGGCGCACCCCGGAGGTCACCATGCAAACCCAGCTCACCAGCGCGGTGAAGAAGGCTCCAGGTGCCCCATTCGTCCGGGTCAAGCCGGGGGTGTTCGGGCTCTTGCGCTACCCCGAGGGCGCTCCCGAGCCCGTGGTGGCGGAGACTGCGCCGCCGGTGGTGGAGGAGAAACCCGCGGAAGCTGGCGAAGCCCGCAGTCGGCGGCGGCGGCGGGGAGGACGCGGGCGTCACAGAGATCGCCGTGGGGGCGAAGAGGGGCCTGCCGAAGTCGTGCGGGAACCGGGCAAGGAGATGCTTCCCGAAGGCCAGGACAGCGAGGGCGCGACCCTGGCGAACGCCGATGACCAGGACGGCGCAGAGGAGCCGGAAATCGGGTCGCTCTCGGCCGAGGCGCGTGCGGCGGCGCTCGCGGAGACGGGCGTACTGGAGGGTGACATCGACGACGACGAATCCGAACCCGAGGCCATTGCGGCGGGTGAAGAGTCGGTCGATGGTAGCCAAGAATTGGCCGATGATGAGGCCACGCAAAACCTCGAGTCAGGGGAGACCTCGGCCGAGGGCGACGAAGCTTCCTCGGCACCGATCCCCGAGTCCGAGCCGGTGATCGATCCAACCGGTGCGGGTTCAGTCGCACGGGCTGGGAGTTCCTCGGCCGATGGCGGCGCTCAAGGCGCTCGCAAGGTCATGTCTCCGGTGGACGCGGCGATCGAAATTCTCAGAGGACAGAGTCCCGGACGAGGCGTGCATGTCCGGCAGATTGCCGACAGCGCAGTCCGACGGCGACTCATCCATGGAGAGCCAAACGAGGCGTGGAGAGTCATGCGCGCGGCCCTTGCTTCCGAGGCCAAGGAACGTTTGCGGGCCGGGCTCAGGCCCCGTATCAAGTCCGCCGGCAGCGGGCTCTTTGCCTTGTCGAGGCGAAGCCCGGACGCCGATCTGGAGAAGGCGGAATACGTCTTCGGGGAAGCGCGGCGGGCCTTGCGCGAACGCACCCTGGCCGCGCTCGAACAGCGTCTGGGTGAGCTGACGCCGGCTTCATTCGAAGCCGTCGCGCGTGTCCTACTGCAACGCGAGGGCTTCGGTCCCGCGACGTTCGTCAAGCGCGTGGAGGGAACCATTTACGTCGAGGCCTTGCGCGGACGCGGCTTCCGGCCCTCGCGTTGCCTCATCGCCTTGCGTCCCGGCGTTACCGCCGCCGGTCGGCGGGCGCTCGGCGAACTGCGCGCGGGCATCCGCGCACGCAACCAGGACGAGGGGTTGCTCCTGCTTGCGGGGCGACTGGCCGACGACGCGATCGCCGAGTGGAAGCAGCCTGGGCAGCCCATCGAAATCGCGGATGGACCGGCCATGGCCGAAACCTGCGTGCGCCACGGCATCGGCGTGATCAGTGCCGGGGTCACCATCGACCTTGTCGACGCCGACTTCTTCGCCGAGTTGTCCGAGGGCTAGGGTTCACGGCCGCGCGCCCAGATCCCAGTTTCGCGAGAGCGCTCGGGAGCAACGGGGCAGGCTGGGGATGATCGCGAACCAGCGCCGGGAGGGGGAATGGGCATGGCTTGGTCGCGTGCCCTACGCCAAGGCACTATGCCTGCAAGAGCAAGTCCGCCTCCAGGTCGCCGAGGGCAGGGCCGCGGATACCCTGCTCTACCTCGAACACGACCCGGTGATCACCCTGGGCAGGAATGCGGCGTTCGCCAACGTGCTCGCATCGCCGGAGGATCTGCGCAAGCGCGGCATCCCGGTGGTTGGCACCTCGCGCGGAGGCGATGTCACCTACCACGGCCCCGGCCAGGTGGTTGGCTATCCGATCTTCCGATTGCATCGCGGAATTCGCGCCCATGTGAAGGCCATGGCCGATGGCATCGTCGCCGCGTTGGGCCTCCTCGGCATCGCGGCGGAGTGGCGCGAAGCGCATCCCGGCGTATGGGTGGGCGCGGACAAAATCTGCGCTGTCGGCGTCCACGTTCGCCGTCGCGTGGCCATGCATGGCTTCGCGCTCAACGTGAATACCGACCTCGAGCCCTTCCAGGCCATCGTGCCCTGTGGCCTCCGCGATGCCGGGGTTACCTCGGTGGCGAAGCTCGTCGGAATCGAGTACCTGCCGGAAGAAATCGCCGGGAGCTTGTCACGCGCGTTCGAGCAAAGCTTCCGCATCCGCATGGTGCAAGTTTCCGCATCGTCTTCGCGATTGCAAATCGCGAACGGTAGTCTGTAAGATAGACTCACTATCGTGAAGGTACGGAGCAGACCGCGCATCGTGGTTGTTTATAATCGCGACTTCGAGGGAGCCGAAGCGGACCCTGAGAACAAAGCGCGCGAGGATGTCAAGAACGTCGCACAGGGCATCCTTCGCGCCCTCGCAGCCAGTGGCTTTGAAACCCGCGAGCTCGGTGTCACGAACGATATTCCGGCCGTGATTTCCTCCCTCGTCGAAATGAAGGCTAACGCGGTCTTCAATCTATGCGAGTCCATCCACGGCGATAATCGTTTCGAATCGCTGATGCCGCTGCTCATGGATTTGGCGAGCATCGCCTACACCGGTTCGTGCCCCTTCGGGCTTTCGCTTGCCCTGCGCAAGGAGAAGGTCAAGGACATTCTGCGCAGCCGTGGGGTTCCGGTACCGCGGGGAGGGCTGGTCGGTTCGGTCGAGGAATGCGCCAGCATCGGGGTAACGTTTCCCGCCATCGTCAAACCTGCGCGGGAGGACGCCTCGGTCGGGATCTGCAGCGCATCGGTGACGGGGACTCCGGAGGCGCTGGAGCAGCGGGTCGCCTACGTTCTGGAGAACTATCGGCAGCCGGCATTGGTCGAGGAGTTCATCGAGGGCCGGGAGATCTACGTCTCGATCCTCGAACAGCTAGACGCCGAACCCATGGTGTTTCCCTTTTTCGAGATCGATTTTTCCGACATGCCGAGCGATCGCCCCAATATCGTTTCGTTCGAGGGCAAGTGGGTCGAGGATTCGATCGAGTACAAGGGGACGCGGCCGGTGCGTTGCGGGGGTCTGTCGGCGGAATTGCGCGCCACCGTCGCGCGGACCGCACTCGATGCCTTTCGCGCGGTTGGCCTACGCGACTACGCCCGCATGGATATCCGCCTGTCCAAGGACGGTATCCCCTACGTCATCGACGTGAACCCCAATTGCGATCTGTCGGATCTGGCCGGCGGATACTCGCGCGCGGCCAAGGCGGCGGGCCTCTCCTATAGGGATCTAATCGTGCGCATCACGGAACTGGCCCTGGCCAGGCAGGAACGCATGAGCGTCCTTCCCAAGTTGCCAAGCATCGCCGGCGCTCCCTCGAGTCTTGCCGAGACGACGATCTTGCGCGCGAGGGTACGTACCCCCGTGCCACGTGGCGGTGCGGGTTCCGCGTGATCCAGCATAGGAGGACGGTTGGCGTTTCGGCTTCGCTCGCCGGTCACCGTGCGCCGGCTGGATGATGTTCGATGATCGAAGGCCGGACGGCGACCATCCTGACCGTGGCGGCGCTCGCGTGCCACTCGCTTTCGGCTTGCAAGGGATGCCACACAAGAACCCCACAGGTCGCCGCGGAACGGATCAGCCTCGCGGGCGTTACGGTGAGGCCCATCCCTCCCATCGACTTTCGCGGAGCTCGGATTTCCCTCGATGTATCAGAACTTGCCGCGAAGTCGAGGAAGGTCTTGGAGGATGCGGCGATCTTCGCCCCGCCGGATGCGAAACGGCCGACGGCGCAGGTCAGCTTGGAGGCCGAGGTGTTCAGCGCCTTGCGGTCGGGTACGCCTGTCCTCGGCGCGAAGGTACACTTGCGAATCACGGTTCGGCCAAGTGCGACCCCAGTAAGGTTCACGGAGGACGCCGAGGCAATTGGCCAGGCTCCGCTGGCCACGGGAGAGGTCGACGATGCAAGGGGGGCCTTTCAGCGGCTGACCGAGCGGACGGCTGCGGATCTCCTCCGGACCTACGTGGCTCGCCAGAGACTTTGGGACGGTGGCTCGCGTGAAATTGCTGCCGCTCTCCGGTCGGCCGATCGCGACTTGAAGATAGAGGCCCTACGTGTCATTGGGGTGCGCAAGGTGCGCGCTAAAGTTCCCGCGGTCTTGCTCCTGCTCTCGGACGACGATGAAGACGTGAGGGATGCCGCGCTGGGGGCACTCGTCGCTCTGCGGGAACGAAGCGCCGTCAAGGCGCTGGCTCTGTCCCGCCAGATGCGAGACGCGCGGGAAATGCGCAAGATCCTGGACGCCATCGCCACCCTGGGAGGACGCGAAGCCCGAGACTACCTCAGCTTCGTAGCCGAGACCCACGACGACGCAGAAATCCGGACCATGGCCAAGGAGGCCCTGGATAGGCTCGAAAGACACGAAGTGTTAAATAAGACAACTAAATAGTCCTATTGCAGAAAATACAATGAAATCATATAATCATTTCATTAGTGTTGGACAACCAAGTTGTCATATCGGGGCGCGGTATGGTTCGCGACGATTCGTTCGTCGGTCGCTATCGCTCGCTTCGTCGACTCTCGAGCGGGGCCTGTGGAGATGTCTACCTGGTGGAGGACCCATCCAGGCGCAGTCGATACGCCTTGAAGCTTTTGCCCCAGCAGGTTCCCTCTCGGCGTCTGCGGGGCGAGTTCGCCAGGTTGACCGAGCTTTCCCACCCCAACATCGTCCGCGTGGTCGACGCCGGCGTGCTCGCGGCTGGCGAATTCGCCGGCCGCACATTCATGGTGATGGACTTTCTGTCCGGTCCGACCTTGGCCGAGTATCTGACGCCCGACTTGCCGGAGGAGGATCGGTTCAAGCATTTCGCACTGGCGGCGGAAGCGCTCGCCGACGCACTCGCCTACTTGCACGGCCAAGGCGTCGTACACGGAGATATCAGTCCGGCCAACATCCGCTGCGATGAATCCGGGCGGCCGGTAATCATCGACTTCGGGCTGGCGCAGCGTCTGCAAATCCTCGCTGCCGCACCTGCGCCGGAGGTCTCGGGCACACTGGGCTTCATGGCCCCCGAGGTTCTTCTGGGCGAGCGTGGTCCCGCTGGCGATCTCTTCGCCCTGGGCGCGACGCTTTACGACGCCTGGGCCGAAACCCCGCCGTTCGGGCTTGGGATGGAAGCCATCCATCGTATTTGGCAAGGACAGCCAGTCCCGCCGTCATCGCTGCGTCCTGGTCTACCGCCCGCCTGGGATCGCCTGTTGCTGCGATTGCTTGCGGCGGACGTGGCAGACCGTCCTGTCAGCGCTCGCGAAGCTCTGGGGGAGATCCGCCACGCGTTGCCCGGACATCCTCCCTCCGTGGAGGCGGACTTGGGGGTTCCCTTTCCCGCGGGGGATCCGCTGGCTGGCATGGTGGTTGGAAGGTCGCAGGAGCTGGCATGTCTTCGTCGACATCTCGATCGGCTTGCCGAAGGTTCGAGTACGACCAGCGTCTTGTGCGTCGTCGGTGCGCCAGGGTCGGGAAGGCATACGCTGATCCGGAGTGCCCTGCGTGCGGCACGGCTCGCCATGCTATCGCAGACGCTCGACGCCGTCGATGTCGAGGAAAGCGAGTGCACCAATCTCCTCGGCAGCAGCGAGGTGACATCGTTCGAAAGAGGCTCTCCGCCGCTCCGTGAGCCGGCCAGCGAGGCGCAGTCGCAGCTCGCGCGCCTGGTCGGCAACCTGGAAGCAAGGGCGCTGGCGCGTCCTCTATGTCTGGCTCTCGCGGGGTCGCCCGAGGACGAAGCGCTGGCCCAGGCCATCGCGTGTAATGCGCCAAGCGGTCGACTACTCGTCCTTCTGCCCTGCGAGCGCGCGATCGAACGCAAGGGTAGCACCGCCGTCCGGCTGTCTCCGCTAGCGCGCGCCTCGATCACAGATCTCGCTCGCCACGGGGCTGGCAGGGAACCACCAGGCGAAGTCATCGATGAAATCGCGGCGGCATCGGCCGGTCTCGCCGGCGCCTGCGCAATCATGGTTCGAAGTTGGATCGCGCGCTTGCGCGGGGGAAAGTCGCAGATCGGCGGTTTGGTGGAGGGAGATACGGACATGGCTCGCCTGCTGGATGCGAGCTTCGCATCCCTGTCCAAGGCCGCGCGGACCTACGTGGTGTCGGGCGCTCTCGCGGCGGACGACGGAGGTTCGTGGGAGTGGGAGGAGGACGGCGCTTGCGCGGCAGCCGAAGCCGAGGCTCGCGCCGCCGGTTGGGTGCCTTCCGGCGGCGCGGGGTCGCTTGGCGAGTTGCATCTCTCCGTCGTCTGGCGGGCCCTTGCCAAGGATACCGACTTGCAGCGGGTGGCACGCGACGCCGCGACCCTGTTGCCCGATGGGGATGTGCGCAGGGCCGAGGTGCAGTCCGCCGTCGGTGAGCGAGGCAAGGCGGCGGCGGGCTTTCGCTTGGCGATGCGCGCCGCCCTCGGGAAGAAGGCGTGGAGTCGGGTGGCCGAGTATGGACTCCGGGCCCGAGAGGTGGACGAAACGGGTGGAACCTACGAGGATTGCTTCGCTCTCGCCAGCGCCCTCGGTATCTTGGGCCGCTACGACGAGGCGCTCGGCCTGCTTGGCGCGTGTGACACGCCGAAGACGCCAGATGACATCGCGAATCTTGCCGAACGCAAGGCATGGATTCTCGGCAGGCGCGGCGATCCCGAGGCGGCGCGAAGCATTCTCGAAGCCGCTCTCCGTGGCATGGCGCCCGAAAGCGAAGGCGTCCCGCTGCTGCGGGCGCGGCTGGCTCGCATCCTGGTCGCGAGCGGACGGTACGCCGAGGCGTTCGCCGTCGCTGAGCCTGCATTTCACGCCCACTCGGGGGCCGGGATGGCCGCGCGAGAGTCGGCCGTTCTGGCGCTCGCGTACTCGGGAAAGCTGGAGGCGGCAGGGCGGATCCTCGATTCCTTGACCTCGGAGATGGGCGACGCGAAGGATCGTTCGCTCGCTGCTCGCGTCGCCGCGCTCGAGGGGCTGGTGCAACAACTGGCCGGCCGGCCCGCGCAGGCAGCCTCGGCCTATGAGCGGGCAGTGCGCGACTACGAACAGGTGCGGGACGTGCACGGGGCAGCCTCGGCTGCCTTCAATCTGGGCTGTACCTTGGCCGAAACTGGAAACTACGCCGGGAGCATCGAAGCGCTGGAGCGTGCGATTCGCGAGCTGGGGCGGCTCGGGGCCGTGACGGACCACGCGCTGGCTGTCTTCAACGTCGGGCAGTTGTTCCTGCAGCTGGGAGATCTGGATGCCGTCGCTCGCGCGATCGAGTCTCTGGAAGAAGAGGCGCGAACCTCGCGCGTGGAGGCGTTTCAGGGCCACGCGCGCATGCTCACGGCGCAGCTCCAGCGCAGGCGTGGTGTCGTGCAGGAATGCGTGCGCAGTTATCAACTGGCGGCGGCGACCTTCTCGCACGTCGGCATGCAAGCCATGGCGGAGATCGCGGATATCGAACGGGCCGAGGCGCTTGCAGAGCAGGCGGAGATCGCCCAAGCGCGGGCAATCCTCGACCGGGTAGAGGGGATCGGGCAAGGAGAAGCCCCAGGCGTGCAAGAGGCAGCGGCGCCCGAGGCGGAGTCGGTTGCCATCGCCCGCGCACGCCTCGCCCTGGCCGATCCCGCCTCCACCGGAGCCGAACGGATCGCCCTCGCGGAGTTTTTGGCGAAGCGCGCAGACGAGGCCAGAAATCTCGGGCGGCTTCCCACGGCCTGGCGGCTCGCCAGCCTGGCATCCCAGCTATTCGCGCGCTCGGGCGATTCCCGCGGCAACGCCGAGGCGGAGATCGCCCGCGTCTGTTTCAAGGAGGTGAAGATGAAGACACCAGCCAAGTACTGGCCAGGTCTCGATTCCGACAGCGAGGCGAAAGTCCTCGAATTGCGTCCAGGAGAAAGCAAGAATTCGGCCGGGCTGGTCGAGCGTGCGGCGGTTCTGGAAGGTCGCCTGCGCCGGTTGCTCCGCATCAACAAGCGGCTCAACAGCGACCTCAGGCTTTCGCGCGTGCTCGAAACCATCATCGACACCGTCATCGAGCTGACCGATGCCGAGCGGGGCTTTCTCTTGCTCAAGGACGCCGACGGCGAGCTCGTGGTCAAGGTGGCGCGCAACATCGACGAGACCACGCTCGAAGGGGCGGGTTCTTCCCTGTCCCGCTCCATCGCCAAGCAGGCCGCGGACAGCGGAGCACCGGTGGTCGCCGTGGATGCCGCGGGCGACAGTAGGTTCAGCGATCTGCTATCGGTTAGCGACCTCCATCTCCGATCCGTGCTTGCCGTGCCGCTCGCGGTCAAGGGCCTGGTCGTGGGCACGATCTATGTCGACCATCGCTTGCGCAAGGGGGTGTTTGGCGACGACGAACTCGCCATGGTGCTCGATTTCGCCGAGCAGGGCGCCATCGCGATCGAGAACGCGCGGGTAGTTTCCGAATTGCGCCGTCGGGAGCAGCAGGTGCAGTCGCTCAATCGAAGACTGGAGCGCGAGTTGCGCGTCCAGGAAGTCGCGCTCAGCGACGCGCGAGTCGAACTCAAGGAGAGCCGGCAGGCGGCGGCACTACGCTACGACTACCGGCAGATTGTCGGGCAATCGCCGTGCATGCTGGATCTCTTTCGCCTCCTCGATCGGGTGACGGATACGAGTTTGCCAGTTGTCATCGAGGGTGAGAGTGGAACGGGCAAGGAACTGGTGGCGAGGGCGATCCATTTTCACGGGCCACGCAAGGAACGGGCATTTGTCTCGGAAAACTGCGCGGCCATCCCCGAAACCTTGCTCGAATCCGCGCTGTTCGGACACGTACGTGGGGCCTTCACCGGCGCGGATCGCGAGGCGCGGGGACTGTTCGCGGTCGCCAACGGCGGCACGTTGTTTCTCGATGAAGTCGCCGAGATGTCGCCCGCGATGCAAGGCAAGCTGCTGCGCGTGCTGCAGGACGGGGAGTTTCATCGCGTAGGGGGAGAGCGGGCCGAGAAAGTCGACGTTCGCGTGTTGGTCGCGACCAACAAGAACCTGGTCGACATGGTGGATGGCGGAAAGTTCCGCAAGGACCTGTTCTATCGCCTGAGCGTCGTGCGCCTGCACCTGCCCCCCCTGCGCGAACGGCGCGAGGACATCCCGCTGCTCTTGCGACACTTCCTCGAAAAGGCCGCTCAGTCTACGGGGAGCGCCTGCAAAACCATCGACCCCCCGGCACTGGCCAGGCTGTGTCGCTATGGCTGGCCGGGGAACGTGCGGGAGCTGGAGAACGAGATCGCACGGGCAGGGGCTTTCGCTGGATCCAGCATCGGAATCTCGGACCTCTCCCCCCATATTCAGACCGGACAGGACCCAAGTGAAACCGTTCGCAACGAACCTGATGGTTTGCGTCTGCGACATCGGGTCGAGCGCCTGGAGCGGCAACTCATCAGAGAAGCGATGAGCCGATCGCAGGGAAATCAAACCAAGGCATCTGCGCTTCTGGGACTGTCTCGATTCGGCCTGCAGAAGAAGCTGCGTCGATACAACCTTGGGGTATAGTCAACCGAGTTGGCGCCAAGCATAGTCGAGGTTGGCAATTCGAGCGACCAAGTAGCGTCAACCCGAGCCGAAATCTTGGCCCGGAAATGGCATACAGAAACCATGGGGGTCGCATGAACCGCAGACGAACAGGCAATCGACTATTGCGGTGGATCGCTGGTGTCCTCGCCTGCGCGTCGTATTTGCTGGTTTTCGCCTGCAATTCTCCCTTCATCCCCATCCCGCCGCCCAACCCGACTTTCACCGAGGGGGCTACCTCCGGGGAGTGGTCGGTATCGACGCCGCCGGATTCGAGGGCCAGCGGGGCACGCTTCTACATCTACAACGCGACAGCTGGCAGCGGACTCATCCAGCGCGCGGCAGCGGACGGGTCGATGTACGCCTACCCGCTACAGGGGCAGGTGGGGGACCATGTCGAAATCCATTGGGAGCGGTCGGTGGCCGACGGCAGCTCGACCATTTGCCGGCCCCTGGGCGCCGGGCTCGCGCTGCAAGGGTGCTACTAGTGGCGCGTGAGGACTGCTAGGCCTGCCATCGCGTGTCCGTGGGCGAAGGCAAGACCAAGGGGCCTTGTCCCTGGACGTCGGGGACAGCGGGGGCAACCACAGCCCCGGATGCCGGCATACGCCTCACCTCATCCCGCGCGATTCGCCAAGCAGCCTGAATGATCCACGAGACCGACCTATCCTGACGGATGGCTTCCTTCTGGGTTTCCGCCAGCATGACGGAATTGAAGTAGAGCGTGACCTTGCGTTTCTGTGACACTTCGCTGTCCCGGCGAAATCACGCCTCGCCAGAAATCGGGTTCTCTTAGCGGCTGATCTTGGCCTTGAACGGGATGAAGAACTGGAGATTGACGTTGAAGATCCAGTTGTTCGTCCATTCCAGATCGAACGAATCCGTGACGCCGTCTCCGTTCACATCCCGGCCCGAGGCGTTGTTCTTGTAGATGAGATCGCGGAACTCGAGATTGATCGCGGCCCAATGGCTGACGAAGGCATGCGCCCCCACGCCCGCATTCCCCGTGAACTCGGTCTTGATGAAGGCCTGACACAAAGTAGCATTGGTGGTCGAGCATACTCCCGGCGTTGGATCGGACGCGGCGAGGTTCACGATGCCGGCTCCCCCGAGAACGTAGAAATCGAAGTAGGTGAAGATGCTGCTGAGCAGCGCGATCTTCCCGGAGAGGGGAATGAACTCGACTTGCCCGAGCGCCGTGTACCCGATGTGGTTCATCGTGGCGAGGGCGTCACCCGCGTGCGGCGATTTGAGCGATGTCGTATTCTGATCCGGCAGGGCGCCGATGAGATCGTTGCCGAACGAGCTCTTCCAAGTCGGCGTGGCGTTGAACCCGCCAACCACAGCCAGGGAGATCCAGTCCGTGAAATGGTAGGACAGCTTCGGCATGATCAAGAGGGCATTGAAGAAGTCCTGTCCGATGGTCACGCCGGCGCCGACTCCGAATTCGAAACGCTTGTCGCGCAATTCGAGACGCCTGCGAATGACCGGCGCGTCCGTGAGAGGACTCCTGCGCTGCTTTTCGGCGCGAGCCACGGTCGGCAAACAGACGAGGCCGCCGAGGAGTAGCGCGATAACTTTCCGCATGACTTGTGTCCTTTTCATCATGACGTCAACTCGCTAGCGGGGCGTTCGATAGGTGAAGGAGGGTGGAATGTAGATCCCTACTGAGAAGAACATCATGATGTTCTGCACGAACTGGCTCTGGGAATTCTGTGAATCCGTCTTGACGGTGGCGATGTCGTCGGTGGGTTGCCGGCCGACGAACTCGAAGACATCCTTGTACATGTAGTCGCGGAAGGTCAGGCTGAGGGTCAGCCAGTCGAGAACGAACAGGCGGACGCCGATGCCGACGTGCCCAGCGATGTCGTTGTTGGTGAAGGATTGGTCGCCGAAGGCCCGGGGGATGATTTCCGTCTTTATCATCCCGATCCCGAGGGCGAAGGTCAGATCCCAGTGCACGATCCACTTGTTGAACAGACCGAATTTTCCGTACCCGGGCACGTAGCCGAAGGCTAGGGCGTAGTGGTACTTCAGCTTGTTGAGGGTGGGAACCAGGTAATACTGCAAGCCCACCAGCGACTCGCGCTCGGAAAGCTCTTTGATGAAGTACTGTCCCTCGAGCCCGACCGACAGGACGTCCGTGATGTAGTAGTTGAGGTCGCCGCCGAAGGAGTAGTGCCGGATGAGGGGATCGTTGAGCGTGATTCCGGCGAATGGCGCAAGCTCCAGACGCGATTTCTTGAGGAAGGCCTTGCGCGGAACCACCACGATATCTTCCCAGGACTTTCGCGGTGCCCCGGCCACCTCGGTGGTGGGCTTCTTGGCCTCCGCGCTTTCGGCCCCGGGTTCCCCCAGATTCCCGAAATCCAGATCGCTGGCGTTGATGTCCAGATTCGTATCCGGTGGAGGAGACTTTTCGCCGCCAGCCTTATCGGGCGCCGGTGCCGCTGGTTCTTGGGCCAGAGACACTTTTGCGACGCCGAGGTTGACAAGAATTACAATGAGGCCAAGGGCAAGTCGTTTCATGCGTTTCCTTGCTTGGGGCCCGCCTTCACCCCATGACAAAAATCGCTTTGATTTCAGAGGCTTGGCTATGAAGGCAGAGGTGCGGGCAATGTAACACAGGGAATTTCTGCAAATCAACAAAATTTCAGTTGGTAGCGAATGTTTCCCGCGAGGAACGGAAAAATGGGTCGTTCTAGGCATCCGCGCCGTGCTCGAAGAGGGCCTCCACGAACTCCTCGGCATCGAATTCACGTAAATCCTCAACGCGTTCTCCCACGCCGATGTAGCGCACCGGAATTCCGAGTTGGTCGGCGATGCCCAGGATTACTCCACCCTTGGCGGTTCCGTCCAGCTTGGTGAGCACGATCCCGGTCACCGACATGGTCTGGGTGAAGATCTGCGCCTGCGCGATGGCATTTTGCCCGCTCGTGGCATCGATGACCAACCAGGTTTCGTGCGGAGCGCCTGCGAGCGCCTTGCAAGCAACCCGCCGCACTTTCTGCAATTCGTCCATGAGGTTGGCTTTGGTATGCAGGCGGCCTGCGGTGTCGGCGATGACGACATCGGCCCCATCGCTTGTCGCGCGCCTGATGCCGTCGAAGATCACCGAGGACGGATCGCTGCCTTCCTTGCCGCGCACGACTGGAACTCCAACCCGCGCTCCCCATACTTCGAGTTGCTCTGTCGCCGCCGCACGGAACGTGTCGCCCGCCGCGAGCACCACCGACTTGCCTTCCGCTTTCAGCTTGGATGCCAGTTTACCTATCGTGGTGGTCTTGCCGCTGCCATTGACGCCGATCGTGAGGAGCACGAAGGGCTTTGCTCTCGCGAAATCAACCTTGGCGGCTTCCACGCGCAGGAATTCCATGCTGCGCCGGCGCAGGCAATTCCAGATGGCCCCCGGGTCTGCCAGCTCGTGCTTGCCCAGAGAAGCGCGGATCTCGTCCAGCAGCTTCTGGCTTGTTCGAACCCCGATGTCGGCCGTCAGCAAGACTTTTTCGATTTCTCCGACCAGGGCCGGATCGATATCCACCTTGCCCGCGAAAATCTGGCCGAGCCGCGAAACCCACCCAGCCCGAGTCTTGGCAAGGCCGGGAGCAAGCGCGGCTCTCTCGCGCGGCTTTGGCCGGGCCGCCGGCTGCGCCGACGGACGTGGTTTATCGGTGGGAAGCGTGACTCGAGACGGAGGAGGATGGTCACCCTCGCGTCGTTCAGGCTCTGGTGCTCGATCCGAGTCTTGACCTCCTTGGCCGATCGGAGACGGGATGGCAACTCCGATCGCAGGCATTTCGGACGCGGGCTCTTGCGCCTTGGCCACGGTTTCGGGCAGGGGCAAGCTGGGCGCTGAGGCGGAAGGCTGGGTTTCTTCCTGTGGAATTTCCTTTGGCGCGGGAGGCTTCGCCTCGGGTTCGACGTCCTCGGCGCGAAGTGCCACCCTTGGGCGCTTGGCGCTGGGCGTTGGTCGATCTTCTCCGGCCTTGTCGATTTGCCTTTGCCGGACCTTGCGGGCACGCCGAATCGCATAAACGAGCAGTAGGACCGCCGCGACAAATCCGCCCGCAACAATCGCAATCGTAATTAGGTCTGGACTGGTTCCCCCTTCCATGGGCAGGGAACCTTAACAGGGTCGTGGAGGAACTTGCGATGTTTTTGATATTTCCGGGTTTGGTGACAGAGAATGAATCCATGAGGTGACAAAGGCTTTACAAACCTGGGTACCAGATGGTACCAATCTGGTGTCACGAAGTGGCTCGTATGGTCATGTAATGTCACGCCATCAGGTGGTGCTCGATGCGGATAAAGCGGCTCGAAATCTGTGGATTCAAGTCCTTCGTTGACCGGACGGTTCTCGGATTCGACGATCCTATCACGGGCGTCGTGGGACCGAACGGTTGCGGCAAGTCGAACATCGTGGACGCTATTCGATGGGTCATGGGCGAGCAGTCGGCCAAGCATCTTCGTGGCAGGGCCATGGAGGATGTCATTTTCAACGGCTCCGAATCGCGCGGCCCCGCCGGAATGGCCGAAGTCTCCATTACCTTTGATACCGGCTCGCTCGCGAGCGACATGGCCCCTGGAGGCGTGCCTTGGGGAGCGGCCGGTCCGGCCGAGGTCGTGGTCACGCGGAGGTTGTACCGCGGCGGCGAGAGCGACTACCTGCTTGGAGGCGTTCCATGCCGTCTGCGGGACATCGTGGAATTCTTTCTCGGCACAGGGGTCGGTTCCAAAGCCTACGCCATCATCGAACAGGGACGCATCGGTTTTATCGTGTCATCCCGACCCGAGGACCGGCGCGCGCTCATCGACGAAGCGGCCGGCATCACGAAGTACAAGGCCAAGAAGAAGGTAGCTGAGCGGCGGATGGAGGCCACGCGCCAGCATCTATTGCGCGTGACGGACATCCTGGGTGAGATCGAAACCAGGCTCCGATCCCTGAAGCTGCAGGCCCAGAAGGCCGAGCGCTACAAGCGTTACAAGGGCGAGCTCAAGAATCTCGAGTTGTGCCTGGCCACGCAGAAGCATCTCGGCTTGCTGGCCGAGGAGAAACATGCTCGCGCGGCGCGGGCGGCACTGCGTGCGCAGCACGACGAAGCATCCCTCGCGATGGTTGCCGAGGAAGCGAGCGTCGAGGCCGAACGGTTGACGCTGGCGGAGGAACTCGCCGAGCTGTCCACCGCGAAGGAAGAACTGTTCGCCCTCGACAACAGGGCGCAGTTGTCGGCCCAGCGGGCAGAGCACTGTCAGGATGAATCGGCGATGTTGGTCGTGCGCGCCGATCATGCTCGCAAGGAGAGCGATGCGCTTGCCCTGCGCACCACGCAGGACGCGGGCTCGCTCGCCACCATCGAGGGGGAGGCCTCGCTGCTCGATGCGGAAGCCGAGTCGCGCACTCGCGAGTTGGAGACGATGGAGCAAACCTGCGCGGAAGCCAAGAACGAGCTGGCCACGGCGCGCCGGCAGCTCGATCAGTCCGTGGCCGGCGCAGGCGCCTCGCGGACTCGCGTCGCACGCCTGGAATCGGACATCGAGTCGGCGCGGGTTCGCGCCGAGGACCTGGCCCATCGTCTGGAAGAACTCAGGTGCGACGATGCCTCGTCGGGCGAGACCATCGATCGGCTGGCTGGCGAAGCGACCCAAGTGGACGAGCATATGGGCGAACTGCGGGCGCGTGCCGAGATCTTGGCCGAGAGGAAAGCGCGGCTGGAATCCCAGACCACGATGTTACGCGGCGAGGTCGCGCGAGGCGAGATCGAGCTCGAAACTCTGCGCGAGGAGGCTCATCGCCGGCGTTCGCGACTGCAATCGCTGGGCGAGATTCAGGAGCGCTACGAGAGCTTTCAGCGCGGCGTGCGCGCAATCATGCAGAAAGTCCGGGAGGCGAACGCAACCCCCGCCCAGGGACATGGCGATGATGCCGGCGCAGACCGTGCGGCCTGGACAACCAAGGGGGTGCGGGGGCTGGTGGCCGACATCGTCCAGCCACCGCCCGAATTGGAAACCGCGCTCGAGGCCGTGCTGGGCGAGCGGCTCGGCAACATCATCGTCGAATCCCACGAGGTCGGCGTGGAGGCTATCGATTTCCTCAAGCAGCGAAGCGAGGGGCGTTCGAGCTTCATTCCCCTGTCGTTGCGCAGCCCGACCCCAGCGGGAACCGTCGTTTACGATGCCATGGGAGGCGCGGCCATCGAACCCTCCGCGACCATGGTGCCGGTGCCCATGGCTTGGCCTAGCGGCGATGGCGTGCGCGGGCCGATGCTGGAACTGATCGGCTTCGATCGACATTACGATCGCATCGCGAGCTATTTGCTTGGGGACGTCATCGTCGTCGAAGACCTGCGCAAGGCGCTCGATTTGTGGCGGCAGACGAAGACGGAAAAGACCCTTGTAACGCTGGACGGCGAGGTGATCGATCCCCATGGTGTCGTGACAGGAGGCTCGCGCGAGTCCGCGGTTGCTGGCGTGCTTTCGCAGAAGCGCGAGATGCGCGAGCTGGAAGAGGTCGTGGCGCGGCTTGATCAGGACTACCAGGCAACCCTCCGTCGCCACGTGGAGAGCAAGCAAACGCTGGCCGAAGCCACGGCCGCGTTCGATGAAACCGTCGCATCCATGCGGCGTGACGAGCTCGACCTTGCCACCCAACAAAAGGATGCCGATCGTGTGGCCCGCGAGCGAATCCAGGCGGAAGCACGGCGGGTACAACTGTCGACGACGATCCAGAGCTTGGGCATCGCGGCCGATCAGAACCTGGCGCGCACTCGAAGAGGCGACCACGCAGCTTGTGACGGAGCAGGAGGCGGCGTCGGGCTTCGAGGCCAGTGCCGACGAAATGCGGTCCCAGGTAGCCACGCTTTCCGAGAGAGTCGATGGTTTGCTGGGCCGGCTTTCCACCGTGAAGGTCGCGGCGGCCCAGGCCGCCGATCGCAAGCGCACGGCGCGCGAAAACCTGGAACGGCTACGTCGTGAAATTGCCGAGCACCAGGCAAAGCGTGTCCATCTCGATGAGGAGGCGGCAAGAGATCTCTCTCGCGCCGAGGAACTGCGCGCCCAGGCCGAGCAGCTTCGTCACGAGGCGTCGCTCGTTCAGTCCGAACTCGCCCAGCGTTCCCGCGCGTGCGGCGAGCGCCAGAGCGCAGTCGAGGAGCGCAGTGGTGGGCTGGCTCGGCGCGACGCCGATCTCAAGACCCTTCGCGCCGATGTGGATCGCCTGGGCCACGAACTCGGCGCTCTCGATCTGCGCTGCCAGCAGATCACCATGCGGATCGAGGGGCTCGATGAACAAATGCGCGAGCGCTATCCGGAGATCGGCAGGCTCGCTTCCATCGTGACCGACTTCCACCTTTGTCCGCTTGCGGGGGAAATCGAGGAGGGCCGCATTCGCGAGTTGCGCGGCCTGGTCGAGCGCATGGGCGACATCAACCTCACGGCCATCGAGGAGTCCGCCGAGCTTCAGCAGCGCTACGATTTCCTGACCGCGCAGAAGGCGGACCTCGAGTCCGCCATGGGTCGACTGGAAACGGCGATCGAAAAGATCAACCGCGCCTCGCGCAAACGGTTCCGCGACGTGTTCGATACCGTCAACGCCAAATTCCAGGAAGTGTTTCCGCATTTGTTCGGCGGCGGGAAGGCCCATCTGGCGTTGACCGACGAAAGCGATCTGCTCGAAACCGGCGTCGAGATCGTGGCCAACCCACCTGGCAAGAAAATGCTGCAAAACATCGAATTGCTTTCCGGCGGCGAGAAGGCTCTGACAGCGGTTTCCTTGCTTTTCGCCATTTTCCTAGTCAAGCCGTCGCCGTTCTGCGTCTTGGACGAGGTCGATGCCCCGCTCGATGAGGCCAACGTCGACCGTTTCAACCATGCCGTGCGCGAGATGACCGATCAGTCGCAGTTCATCATCGTGACGCACAACCAGCGCACCATGGAAATCGCGGACAGGCTGTGCGGCATCACCATGGAAGAGTCCGGTGTGTCCAAGCTTGTCGCCGTCAATCTGCGCGACCGGATACGCGCGCCCGAGCCGTCCAAGCCACCTCCGTCCCTGCAGGCGCCCGATAGCGCCGGTTTTGGTCAGCCTGCGTCGGCGTGATCGACAGACGCCTATTCCGCTTGATGCGGCTTCGGATCTTCGCGCGGGGTTGACGGCTTCACACTCTCTCAATACACTCACGAACTCTCTGACGGGCTCCGCGTTCGCGGTCACACCGTCCTTTGGAAAGGAGCAACATGGCTACCCACATCACCGACGAATGCATCAACTGCGGCGCCTGCGAGCCCGAGTGTCCCAACGACGCCATCAGCGAAGGCGACAGCTTGTACATCATCGACCCCGCTCGATGCAGCGAGTGTGTCGGCTTCTTCGATCACGAGGCGTGCCAGGCGGTCTGCCCGGTCGAATGCTGCGTGCCGGATCCCAACAACACCGAAACCGAGGAGGCGCTGCTCGCGCGCGCCAAGCAGCTTCACTCCGACAAGAACCTACCCGACTTGGCCGCGCTGCCAGCGAACCTGTCTCGCTTTCGCAAGGCCTGACCTTCGCGCCATTCTCCCTGGGGCTCTGAAACCTGCGATTGGTTCAGAGCCCTTGTTCGTTCGTGGACAGACGGTCGAAGTGCGCTTTCACTTGGTGATGCTTCATCAGCCTGGTGGTGAACTCGATGAATTTCTGGTGGCGCCAGTGGTCGTAGTAACCCGCCAGCAACTTTGCGCGCGCTTGCTCGAACGTGACGTTCGCCGGTGCCCGCTCGCCGATGTAGCGAGCGATGAAGCTGCCGTCTTGATCCGTGATGAGCGGCGTCGTGTCGCCCGGCGTATGCAGTTTGGCGATTTCGGTACCCACATCCGCGGCCAGGGGCTTGTCCAGTCCCTGCAGCATCCGGGTGTAGACCACCTTCCGAGCTGACCAGGCGGTATCACGCGCAACGGCGGCGAATTCCTCCAGCGTCTTCGCCGGATGTTTCCGTAGATAGAGAGCGAGATCCTTGCCCGTTTGTTCGCGCTCTTCCCGAGCTGTTTTTCGCATCGTGGGGCCGGTGTAGACCGCGAGTAACCCGATCTCGACCAGCCGCGGGTGGACGAATTGATCCCGGACTCGATCGTAAAGAGGTCGGAGCGCACTGTCCGGGGTGTCTTCGGGACGGATATGGGGTTCCAGTTCCTTTTCGACCATGCGCTGGACGAGCGCGCTCTGCACGTCGGGATCGCCGCTACTCGCGGGCGTGTAACCCTTCGCCCGTGCAGCCTCGGCGAGTAGGTTGGCGTCGATCAAATCGTCCAGTGCCATGCGCGCCGACTTGCCGGTCTTTTTCGCCTCCGCCGTGACTTGTTTGGCGAAGATCGGAACCTGACCTACGCGCGCGAGGGCGGGGCCGAGGTCGGCAGACGGGACAGGGATCCATTCGTGCTCGGCGACTTGCTCGGCTGAGGAACAACTCGCGAGCAAAAAGAACACGGCGAGAAGTGGAGTGCGGTGGCGCACGCCACGATGGTAGCAGAATCGAGGATGCCGCGGGCGAGCAAGCATGGAAATCGCGCGGGTTCGCTGCTAGCTTGGAGACCTCGATGAGGTCAACCCGGGCACCCCATTTCGTGGTTGCGATCGACGGTCCCGCGGGCGCTGGCAAGTCGACGGTCGCCCGCGCCCTGGCGGTCCGTCTCGGCTACACCTTTCTCGACACCGGCGCGCTCTATCGCACGGTCGCCCTGGTCGCCCAAGTCAGGGGAATCCCTTGGGACGATGGCGCCCGTCTGGGGGCGCTCGCCAAGGGGCTGGCTATCGTCTTTGCGCGAGACGGGGAGCGAACGCGAATCCTGGCGGACACCCGCGAGGTAACCAACGAGATTCGCCAGCCGGATATTTCCGATGGCGCCTCCAAGGTTTCGGCCCTGCCGGAGGTGCGCGCGGGGTTGCTCGACATGCAGCGCAGGGTGGCCGCCCAGGCAGATGTCGTGGCAGAGGGGCGCGATATCGGCACCGTGGTCTTTCCTTGGGCGCCGGCGAAGTTCTTCCTGATCGCGAATCTCGAAACCCGCGCGCAGCGCCGAACCCTGGAATTGCGCACGTCCGGACGCCCGGCAAACCTTGACGAGGTTCTCGCCGAGATGCGCGCCCGGGACGCGCGCGACTGTGGCCGTGCAGTATCGCCATTGCGTCGTGCCGAAGATGCGGTCGAGATCGATACCACCCGGGCAACTCCCGACGAGATCGTCGTACGCATGATGGCCATCGTCAAGGAGCGGGGAGGGTAGGCGAGGCCGGCTTCGGCGCTGCCGCAATCCGTGCTGTCGCCGCATGGCGCAGCGATCGCAGGCCGCGGTTTCCTTCCTCCGTTGACATGCGAGTTTGGCGGCGGTAGCTTTCGCCGCCCTTCGTTTGTCCCGATGGTCGGGGCAGGCGATGAAAGACAATTGCCGGGTCGCGCGAGGGGCGCCGCCGCGATCCGGACCAGCCGGCTCGCAGGAGCCGCGTTGTCAGCGTCACAAAGGATACTCATGGTTGCTGTTCCTTCGTCTTCGGATAATCCCTCGGAAATGGACGAGAGTTTTGCCGCGCTCTTCGAGGAGTCGCTCAAGCGCGATGAGGTGAAAGAAGGCGAGATCGTCAAGGGTAAAGTCATTGCCATCGGCAAGGACAATGTCGTCGTCGACATCGGCTACAAGTCCGAAGGCACCATCGCCGCGTCGGAGTTCATGGTCGATGGGCAGATGACCATCAAGGCAGGCGACATCATCGATGTCTTCCTGGAGAGTCGCGAGGACGAGAACGGTCTGTGCGTCGTTTCCAAGGAGAAGGCCGACCGCCTCAAGGTCTGGGATGAGATCTCGGCCGCATGCGAGCGCGACGAACTCATCGAAGGAACCATCAGCACACGCGTGAAGGGCGGCCTGTCGGTCACCATCCGAGGTGGGGTCAAGGCGTTTCTTCCCGGCTCGCAGGTCGATCTCCGTCCGGTTCGCAACCTCGACGATCTGCTCGGCAAGAGCCACCGCTTCAAGGTCATCAAATTCAACAAGAAGCGGGGCAACATCGTCCTTTCCCGTCGGGTGTTGCTCGAAAAGGAGCGCGCGGCGCTCAAGGAACAGACCCTCGACAAGCTCAAGGAAGGCCAGATTGTCGACGGTATCGTCAAGAACCTCACCGAGTACGGCGCTTTCATCGACCTGGGCGGCATCGACGGCCTGCTGCACATCACCGACATGTCGTGGGGCCGCGTGACCCATCCCTCGGAGCTATTCCAGGTGGGCGATCACGTGCGGGTCAAGGTGCTCAAGTTCAACACCGAGACCGAGCGCGTGTCCCTGGGTCTCAAGCAGATGATGGAAGATCCCTGGACCCATGCGCAGCAGAAGTACCCGCCGGGAACCGTGGTGCGCGGCAAGGTCGTGTCGCTGAAGGACTACGGCGCCTTCATCGAGATCGAGCAGGGCATCGAAGGCCTGATCCACATCTCCGAGATGTCGTGGACGCGACGGGTAAAACACCCGTCGAAGATGCTGGCCATCGGCGACACCGTCGAGGCGGTCGTGCTCGACATCGATCCGACGCAGAACCGCATCAGCCTGGGCATGAAGCAGCTCGAGCCGAACCCATTCGCGTCGCTCAAGGAAAAGTATCCGCCCGGCACCGTGGTCAAGGGCGTGGTGCGCAACATCGCCGACTTCGGCATCTTCGTGGAAATCGAGGAGGGCATCGACGGCCTCGTGCACGTGTCCGACCTGTCCTGGACCCAGCGGGTGAAACACCCCTCGGAGCTTTACCAGAAGGGCGACGAGGTCGAGGCGGTCGTGCTCAACATCGAGTTCGACGGCGAGAAGCCCAAGGTGTCGCTGGGCATCAAGCAATTGGTTCCCGATCCGTGGGATCGCATCCCCTACGACTACCCGGCGGGCAAGATCGTCGAGTGCAAAGTCCTCAAGGTGCTCGACTTCGGCGCCTTCGTCGAGATCGAGCGCGGCATCGAGGGCCTCATCCACGTCTCCGAGTTCTCCGACGAGCGTGTCGAGGACCCGAAGCAGTTCGTCAAGATCGGCGACGTGCTCAAGGCCGAGATCATTTCGGTCGACGGGGCCGAACGCAAGATCGGTTTGTCGTTCCGCGGCGCCATGCGCGCCGAGGAAGTGGCCGACGCGCAGGGCTTCAGCGCCGGTGGTCCCACCGCGACCCTTGGCGATGTCATGCGCGAGAAACTGGCGGCCTTGACACCCAAGAAATAGCCCCGTCGGTCGCCAGGAAGTGGTCCGGCCGTCGGGAAGCGAGTGAGACGGGAACCCTCGAAGGGTCCCCATGGCCTCCGCATTGGTTCGCGCCGAGCAAAGATCGGCGGCCCACGCGACTAGGCCGGTTTCTTGTCGCTTGCGCCGCCCACGAGCCAGGTCGAAATATCTTCCAGCACGGTGTCGGCTTCCGGCTCGAGGAACAGCTCGTGGAATAGATGGTCGTAGCTGCGAACCTCGACCACGGATCCCGACTGGCGCGCGAAGGCCAGATTGGCCTCGTTGGCGACGATGCGATCGTCTCCGGCGAGCAGCAGAAGGGTTGGCACGGTCAGCCTCCCCGCCTTCAGTCGGACTCCTGCCTGCGCGCGCAGAGTGGCCATGAACCAGCCGGCGGTCGCCACGTGATGGACCAGTGGATCCTTGTCGAAGCCGCTGCGCACGAGGGGATTGCGAGAGACGTTTTCCGCGGTGAGCCCGTTGGACATCGACAGCGTGGGCAAGACCCGCGCGGCCACGTTGGCCGCGGCTCGCTTGGGAGCGGAAATCTTCATCTTGAGTTTCAGCCAGGGTGCGGCGAGAACCAGACGGTCGGGTTTCTCCCCCCTGGCTTCATCCAGAACGTAGGCGAGGGAGATGGCGCCGCCCATGCTGTGGCCGAGCAGGGCCCAGGAAGTCGAGGTGTCCTGCTTTCGCGCCCATGCGACGATCATGGCCAAGTCGTCGAGGTACTCGTCGAAATCACCGATGTGCCCGCGTTGGCCGCCGGAGCGGCCGTGGCCGCGGCAGTCGAACTGGGTAACGGCGATCCCCGCGGACGCGAAGGCAACGCCCACGTGGCGATAGAGACCGCAGTGGGCGGAATAGCCGTGCACCATGACCAAGGCTCGACGCATGTCGCCCCGAGGGCGATAGTGCTCGATGTGAATCGCGCACCCGGACCGCTGCAACGAAGCCTCTAGGTCTGGTCTCGGGCTGGAAGCCATCCTGCGGAAATACCATGGACTCCGCCCGGCCGGAGCATCATAGTTCCCCGCCGAAAGCGATGCGCATTTCGGAGATCTACCCCAGCATTCACGGTGAGTCGCAGTATGCAGGGCTGCCCTGCACGCTGGTGCGTACCACGGGATGCGATTTGCGTTGCACCTACTGCGATACCACCTACGCCTTCGTCGGTGGGCGCGATATGACGGTCGTGCAGATCGTCGATGAGGTCAAACGCCTGGCCTTGCCCTTCGTCTTGCTGACCGGGGGCGAGCCGATGCTACAAGCCGAGATCGCGCTCCTGGCCGAGCGGTTGTTGGCGGAAGGGTACAGGGTGGCTATCGAGACTTCGGGGGCACACCTGCTCGATAGCCTGCCGCCCGCTACCGTCCGCATCGTGGATATCAAGACACCGAAGTCGGGAGAAGTGCAGCGCATGAGGTGGGAGGTGCTGGAGGGTCTTCGTCCATGCGATGCCGTCAAGTTCGTGCTGTCGGACGAGAGCGACTACCGCTGGTCGGTCGATCACGTGGTTCGCCTCGGCCTCGCGGCGCGAACCGAGGTGCTGTTTTCACCCGTGCACGAAAAGCTCGATCCCAGGGATCTGATCGGATGGATCGTGCGCGACCGGCTACCTATCCGCGTGAACCTGCAACTGCACAAGTATGTCTGGGGACCGCATGCCAGAGGCGTGTAGACCAGCCGCCTGCGATGGTACAAGCCGGCATCGTTGGGTCCGGCAAGCCGCGCTCGCGGCCTGTTGGCCTGCGCGCCATCGGAGCGAAACGGCATGGGAACCATCTCCGGGTTTCCGCGTCAGCGTTCTGGCATTCCACGACGGCATACTTTCGAGTTGACTTGGCTCTATCGATCCTGTTAGCGTCCGGCCGCGTCTCGGGGGCTAACCTATCGAGAATGCTTGGAAAAGGCGAAGAATTCATAGGCCACTTGAAAGGATTCCTGGTCACAATGGGTACTTGCATCGCGGTGCTGACGGCTCCCGGGTGCGCTACGCGTGCCAAGCGGAATCCCGATCAGGCGCAGATACGCTACCAGCTCGCCGTCGGGTACTTCCAAAACCACCGAGTGGAAGCCGCCATCGAGCAGCTGCAAAAGGCCCTCGCGGACGATCCCCAGGACGCGGAGGCCTATAACTTGCTTGGCCTCGTGGCTCTCAAGCAAGCCTACGACTACGGTGCGCAAGCCGAGACCTTCTCGTGTCTCAAGGGCGTGGATGAGCAGTCCGTCCGCAGCGAAGAGAATCAGAAGCTGCGGGAAGCCGAGGCGAGTTTCCGCAAGGCGGTGGAGCTACGTCCCCTCTACCCCGAGGCGTGGAATAGTTTGTCGGCGGTGGCTCTGCTGCTGCAAGAGTGGGATGAGGCCGCTTCGGCGGCCGAAACCGCGCTGAAAGATCCGACCTACGATGAGCCGGTCTTCGCCCGTGCCAACTTGGGCTGGGCCTATTACAACAAGAAAGACCTGCAGAACGCGTGGAAGGAACTCTACGAATCCGTGTCGCGCGCCCCGGCGTTTTGCGTGGGCCGCTACCGCCTGGCCAAGGTCTATCTCGATCGCGGTGAGATCGAGCAGGCCGTCGAAGTCATCGCACCGCTCATCGCGGACGCCAAACGCTGCCCCATTCAGGAGGCCTTCTTGTTGGGAGGGCTCCTGCACGAGCGGCGCAAGGATACGGAGAAGGCGCGCGAGTTGTTCCGCACGTGCGTCGAGATGTCACCTCGAAGCTGCGTGGCCGATGAATGCAGGCGCTACGCGCAGATGATCCAGTGAGGAAGGTTCTGGCGAATGGAAACAGTGAACTTCGGCACATTCCTCAAGCAAGAACGCGAGCGACTACAGGTCTCGTTGGCGGATCTCGCCGAGTCGACCAAGCTATCGGTTTCCGCGCTGAAACTGATGGAGTCGGGAAACCTGGACGCTCTGCCCCCCGACGTTTTCGTTCGGGGGTTCATTCGTTCCTACGCCAAGACCCTGGGAATTTCGAGCAGCGAGCCTCTCGGTCTTCTCGATCGAATCCTAGCCGAGCGTCGTCGCGCGGCTGAACCCTCGCTGGTCGTCGCCAGCAGGGCGACGCGCAGGCCTGGCCGGGAAAGACCGCTGCCGACGGAGGCGCCGGCGGAAGACGAGGTCCAGGCTCCCCGACGAGGTATTGGACTCGCGGTGTTCGTGATTATCGTGCTACTCATCGCCACCATCACGCTTTCCTTGTTCTTGCGACAGCAACCGCAGTCCGGTGAAGGACTGAGCCTCGAAGACGGCGTCTCGTCACCGCTTGCGGCGCCTCGACGCGCCTGACGGCTGAGGACGCCTCGTCGCGTGAGGCAAATCATCGTCACGCCGGCTATCGTTCTTCGTCGCGTGGCCTATGCGGAGGCGGATCTCGTGGTCACGCTGCTGGGGCAAGAGACCGGTCGGGTGTCCGCGCTGGCCCGTGGGGCGCGCAAGAGCTCCCGGCGATTCGCCGGCGGCCTGGGTATGGCGGCGTCGGGGGAAGCGAGACTTCGCGATCGGGCGGGGGCGGAACTCATGGTGCTCGAGTCCTTCGATGCGCGCAGCGGCAGGGCCAACCTTGCCTCGGACGTCGCCAAGACAGCGCACGCCGCCTACGCCATCGAGCTTTGCGATCGGCTTTGTCCGCCAAGACAGCCCGAGAGGACCGTCTTTGCTTGGCTGGACGAGTTCCTGGCTCGGATCGAGGCCGGCGCGGCCACCGCCGAACGCTTGCGCGTGTTCGAGCTAGGGCTCTTGCGCGGGCTCGGGATCGGCCCTTCGCTCGACCGCTGCGTGGTTTGCGGTCGCGGCGATCTGGGAGAGGAAGATGTCCGCTGGCACCCCGACCGGGGTGGGGTCGTGTGCCGCCGCTGTTCGGGGCGCGGCGACTTGATGACCGGATCCACGCGCCGGGAGCTCGAACGGCTGGCGGCGACCCGGCTGGCCGACGCCGGTGGCGCCGGGGTCGAGCGCGAGGTGGCGGCGGGTTGCCGGAGGGCCGTGCTGGCGCTCTTGCGCGAGCATATCCACGGACCGCTACGTTCGCTCGATTTCATCGAAAAGATGTCGGGCAACATGTCGGGTTCCCGTTGACTGCCGACGCCAGGCCGCTAGATTGCCGCCTCATCATGACAGCGACTTCACTCGACACCATCGTCAGTCTGTGCAAGCGGCGCGGATTCGTTTTTCCATCCTCATCGGTGTATGGCGGCCTGGGCAGCACGTGGGATTACGGGCCGCTCGGCGTCGAGCTGAAAAACAACGTCAAGCGTGCCTGGTGGCGCTCCGTCGTGCACGAGCGCGACGACATGGAAGGGCTCGATGCCGCTATCCTGATGAACCGTCTGGTGTGGAAGTACTCGGGCCACGAGGCCACGTTTTCCGATCCCATGATGGACTGCCGGTCGTGCAAGGCCAGACCGCGGGCGGATCACGTGTTCGCGGCACAGAAAGGTCACGATCCCAAGGGTCTGCCCGAGATCAACGCGGCCATCGAGGCCAAGGAGATTTCCTGCCCGAACTGCGGTTCGAAGGATCTCACGCCCGCGCGGCCCTTCAACCTCATGTTCCGGACCAGCGTCGGACCGGTCGATTCTGGCGACGCGTCCGGCCTGGTCTACCTGCGGCCCGAGACCGCGCAGGGTATCTTCGTCAACTTCGGCAACGTTCTCGATACCATGCGCCGCAAGCTGCCGTTCGGCATCGCCCAGGTGGGTAAGGCCTTTCGCAACGAGATCACGCCCGGGAACTTCACCTTTCGCACACGCGAGTTCGAGCAGATGGAGATCGAGTACTTCGTGCGCCCCGGCGAGGACGAGGCCGCGCACGAGATGTGGATTGCCGAGCGCAAGAACTGGTACCTCAAGCTCGGCCTGCACGCCGAGAACCTGCGCGTGCGCGAGCAGGAAAAGCACGAACTGGCCCACTACGCCAAACGTTGCGTGGATCTGGAATACCTCTTCCCCATGGGCTGGAGCGAACTCGAGGGCATCGCCAACCGCACCGACTTCGACCTGCGCTCGCACAGCCGTTCGCCGGACAACCCTGACGCGGTCGGAGAGCTCAAGTACTTCGATCAGGAGCAAAAGAAGCACGTGGTCCCCTATGTCATCGAGCCCTCGGCGGGCGCCGATCGCGGCACGTTGGCTTTCCTATGCGACGCCTACGAGGATGCTCTGGTCAAGGAGCCGCCCGCGAGTGAAACCACCAAACTGCGCGAGCTGGTCGAGAGCTTCGCGCGTTCGGCCGGGCGCCGTGAGGGTTTGTCGGCCGAAAGCAAACAGCGCCTGGTTTCGAGCGCGGAACGAATCGCCGCAGGGTTGCCTGGCACGTTGCCACAGCTCATCGGATTGATGGAGGACGCCGAAGCCGCCACCATCGAGGTGATGAAGAAGGTGCGTGGGGTAGGGGAGAAGATCGCCGAGGAGCACACCCGGACGGTGCTCCACCTCCACCCGCGGCTCGCTCCGCTGACGGTGGCGGTGTTTCCCCTCAAACGCAATGATGCGCGCTTGGTCGAGATGGCACGCGGGCTCAAGCGCGACCTCCAACGCAGTGGGGTGCGAGCGGTCTACGACGACACCGGTGCCATCGGCAAGCTCTACCGGCGTCAGGACGAGATTGGAACGCCATGGTGCGTTACCGTCGATTTCGAAAGCCTGGAGGACCAGACGGTCACGGTGCGCGACCGGGACAGCATGCAGCAAGAGCGGCTACGGGCGACCGTGCTTGCGGCAACCTTCGCGGGCCGGTTGCTCTGACCCGCGCAACCACCTCATTCGAGCATTCTCAATCGCCGACGGGGCTTTCAATCCCCGTCGCACCCTGATAGAAACCCCCACCGATGCCAACCAAGAAGAAGACTGGAAGCAAAGCCATGAAATCAACCAAAGCGCGCGCCTCCAAGGCGACCAAGGCCAAGGCCAAGTCCAAACCACAAGCAGCCGGAAAGCGCGTCAAGCGCGTGTATTTCTTTGGCGGCGGCAAAGCCGATGGAAACAAGGACATGAAGAACCTGCTCGGCGGCAAAGGTGCAAACCTCGCCGAGATGACCAACATCGGCGCGCCGGTGCCTCCCGGCTTCACCATCACCACCGAGGTATGCACCGAGTTCTTCAAGAACGGCCGCAAGCTGCCGAGGAGCCTCGACGACGACGTGAAGTCGTCGATCCTCCGGATGGAGAAACTGCTGGGCAAGAAGTTCGGCGATCCGGCGAACCCGCTGCTGGTTTCGGTGCGCTCCGGAGCCCGCGCTTCCATGCCCGGCATGATGGATACGATTCTGAACCTTGGCCTCAATGACGAAACCGTGGCTGGCCTGGCCGCCTCGAACGCGAACGAGCGGTTCGCCTACGACAGCTACCGCCGCTTCGTCGCCATGTACGGCGACGTCGTGCTCGACATGAAGCCCGAGCGTAAGGAGGACCACGATCCGTTCGAGGTGATCCTGTCGGCCAAGAAGAAGGCTCTGGGTGTGAAGGTCGACTCCGAGTTGCCCGCGTCGGCCCTCAAGGAGCTGGTCGAGGAGTTCAAGGCCGAGATCAAGAAGCGCAAGGGCGTCGATTTTCCGACCGCACCGGTCGATCAACTCAAGGGCGCCATCATGGCGGTCTTCAATTCCTGGGAGAACGACCGCGCCATTGCCTACCGCAAGCTCAATGGCATCCCCGCCGAATGGGGCACCGCCGTCAACGTGCAGGCCATGGTGTTCGGCAACAAAGGCGTCGATTCCGCCACCGGCGTTTGCTTCACCCGCAATCCGGCCTCGGGCGAGAACGATTTCTACGGTGAGTTCCTGGTCAACGCCCAGGGCGAGGACGTGGTCGCCGGTATCCGCACGCCGCAGAAGATCGCGGAGCTGGAAAAGGAATTCCCCACCGCGTACAAGGGGCTGCTCGATATCCGCAGGAAGCTCGAGAAGCACTACAAGGAGATGCAGGACATCGAATTCACCATCGAGAACAAGAAGTTGTTCATGCTTCAGTGCCGCAACGGCAAGCGCACCGGCTTTGCCGGCGTGCGCATCGCGGTCGAAATGGTGGACGAGAAGCTCATCGGCAAGGACGAGGCGCTCCGCCGCGTGGAACCCGAAGCCCTCAACCAACTTCTGCGTCCGGTCTTCGACGGTGCCGCCAAGTTGGCGGCCGTCAAAGAGGGCCGTCTGCTCGCCAAGGGCCTGCCCGCAGGCCCCGGGGCAGCCACGGGACAAATCGTGTTCTTCGCCGAAGACGCCAAGGCATGGGCGGCGCGAGGCGAGACGGTCATCCTGTGCCGTCACGAAACCTCGCCCGAGGACATCGAGGGTATGAACGCCTCGCTCGGCTTCATCACCGCCTTCGGCGGCATGACCTCCCACGCCGCCTTGGTGGCGCGCCAGATGGGCAAGGTGTGCATCGTCGGCTGCGATGCCCTCTCTTTCGACTACCACGCTCGCACCATGAACGTGAACACCGCTCAGGGGGCGCTCACGCTGCACGAAGGCGATTGGGTTTCACTCGACGGTTTCACGGGCGAGTTCATCAACGGTCGCATCAACACCACGCCCTCGGAAGTCATCCGGGTGCTCATCGAGAAGAACCTGGATCCCAACGAGGCTCCCGTCTACCAGCAGTATGCCAAGCTGATGAAGTGGGCGGACTCCGTACGCCAGCTCAAAGTGCGCGCCAACGCCGATCAACCCGATCAGGCCGAGGCCGCCGTGTCGTTTGGGGCCCAGGGTATCGGGCTTTGCCGAACCGAGCACATGTTCTTCGGCGAGGGCAAGATCGGTCCGATGCGCGAGATGATCGTCGCTGAGAACGAATCCGATCGGCGCGCGGCCTTGGCCAAGCTGTTGCCACTTCAGCGCGAAGACTTCGCCGGAATCTTCCGCGCGATGGGCAGTCGCCCGGTGACCATCCGGACCTTGGATCCACCGCTCCACGAGTTCCTACCCCACGACGAGGCAGGCATGCGCGAGTTGGCCGAAGCCACGGGCAGGAGCCTCGATGCGATCAAGCAGCGCATCGAGGACCTGCACGAATCCAATCCCATGCTCGGCCACCGCGGTTGTCGTCTCGGCATCACCTACCCGGAAATTACCGAGATGCAGGCGCGGGCCATTCTCGAGGCCGCGGTCGAGGTCAACAGGGAGGGTATCAAGACCGAGCCCGAGATCATGATTCCGTTCATCGGGACCAAGAAGGAGCTCGATCTGCAGGCCGCCGTGGTTCGCGCCGCAGCGGCGCAAGTGATGGCCGAGAGCAAGACCAAGGTCAAGTACCTGGTCGGCACCATGATCGAGATTCCACGCGCCGCGATCACGGCGGACAAGATCGCCGAGACCGCGGAATTCTTCTCCTTCGGAACCAACGACCTGACCCAGACCACCTTCGGCCTCAGCCGAGACGATGTTCCCAAGGTGCTTGCCTCGTATCTCGACAAGGATGTCTATGCCGTCGACCCGTTCGTCTCGATCGACCGAGAGGGTGTGGGCTACCTCATGCAGCATGCCGTGAAGGCCGGCCGCAGTACCCGCAAGGATCTCAAGTGTGGTATCTGTGGTGAACATGGGGGCGACCCGGCTTCCGTCGAATTCTGCCACGCCGTCGGACTCAACTACGTGTCCTGTTCACCGTACCGCTTGCCGATCGCACGTCTGGCAGCGGCGCAGGCGGTGCTGAAGAAGTAGAGTCCTTGAACCACAGGGAGCGCAAAGCGAGCAGAGAGCACGGAGGAAGAAGGAGCCAGAAACTGGATCCGAAGAAGACTTTCTCTTTCGCTCTCCACGCCCTCCGTGCCTCTGTGGTTGTTTTTCGAGGGCTAGCCGCTCTGGTCTTGTTCATGGCGGCGGGTGGGGTGGGGTGCAATTTCGGTCAAAGCGGCATCGGCCCTCCTGCCAATCGGATCTTTCTACCCGCCGGCGTCGTTGCCGACCCCGACGACGATTTTCTCTACGTCGTCAACTCCAATTCGGATCTGCGCTTCAACGCCGGGACCGTGGTCGCCGTGGATCTAGCAAAGGCGGCCCTCACCCGCGCCCTGGCGGATACGGTACCACCTCCGGTTTGCAGCAAGACGCGCTTTTCGCGAACCGAACCCGTGGCCGATGACTTCTGCTGCCGCGATCTGCTCGACAGCAACGTCATCAACTGCAACGAGCCGCAATTCATCCAAAGCGATGCGACCATCGAGATTGGCAGCTTCGGTGGGGCCATCGCGCTGCAACGCTATCAGCGCGGCGCCGAGGTCGTCCGCCGTTTGTTCGTGGCGGTTCGCGCCGAGCCGTCCATCACCTTCGCCGACGTCACGGTCGACAGCGGCATCGTGTCCATGCGGTGCAAAGGGCCGCGCCAAGGCGGTTCCGTCCCCCCGGAGCGTGGCTACTGCGACGACAATTGGAAGATCCTTCGCCCAAGCGGGGTCACCCCCGGCGCCTTGGTCTTGCCCGAGGAGCCGCACGTGCTGGCCCTCGACGATAGTCTCGGAATCCTCTACATCGGCCACCTGACGGTGGTGGCGAACGCGGAGGTCCAGGGCGGGGGCGTTTCCAGCCTGAACGTCTGCGATCCGCAAAGCGCAACATCGGTGCGCTTCGCGGGACTGTCCCGTACCACCTTCCTGCCCGGGACACTTTCACAGGCCGTGGCCTCGCTGTCTCCGGGGGATTCCCGCCGATCCGGCCACGCGCATATTCGCCACGGCTCGCAATTCGACCGCCCTCAGCGGCATGGTCCTGCGCTCTCCAGAGCAGGGTCTTTGCGATCCCTCGGCACCCGACGCGCCGGAACGCGATCTCACCTTGGTGCCGGCCGAGCATTTCTTTGCGTCGGGCTTTCTTCCGAATGGCGCTGACATCCGCGGAATTCTCTTTTCGGCCGACGATACCGAGGCTTTTGTTCTTCATCGCAACGACGCAACGTCGGCTGCCAATCCCGCGGCCATCGAGGTCATCGATCGGCGGCATCTGGCCGATGGCACTCCCGCCAACACGCCTATCGACTTCCTGGCGGTATGTGGCGGCCCTACCGCAATGCAGATGCACGACGCCGGGCGGGGAGATCGCATCTACGTGACTTGCTACGACGATGGGCAGATCTATATCGTGGATCCGGTCGCACTCGTGGTCACGGCGGTCATCGACGCCGGCGCCGGTCCGACCAGCCTGGCCTTCTCGCCCCGCGATCCGGGCGTGGCCTATGTCGCCAGCTTCGCCAACAGCCATCTTTCGGTGATTGACCTCAGCCCCGGGAGCCCCACGGAGAACCACGTGGTCCTGCGCATCGGGTTGCCACACGGGTACGGCGAATGACGTTCCTACGTGCCATTTTCGGGCTTGCCGTTCTGGTTGCCGCGTGTTCCGCGCCTCCGCCAGTCATTCCGACCAAGGATCTCGAGCATCCGACCGACTTGACGATGGTTTGCCTGGCGCAAGTGGGGCCGCTGACGAGCGGTGGCACCACCGTCCTGTCCGGACAACCCATGGATGTCTGCCACACGCGCGACGTGGCGGATCCACCGGTGACTTCCAACGGACAGCGCACCCTCGGGACCTTCGCTTTCATCACCAGCCCAGGGCGGGACGAGCTCGCGGTCGCCGATATGGATCGCAGCCACTTGGTCGATTTGTCACCCGAGGCCTCGGGTTACGGCATGCTTCCGGTTGGCGGCGATCCCGAGGCGGTCGCCTCCTCGCAGGATAGTTGCTGGGTTGCGACCACGAATCGGACAAGTTGCGACCTGACCCTTCTCGATCCCGCCCGGCTGCTGACTGCCACCTTTTCCACAAGCACGTCGGCGGCCGCGCCGGCCACCGGAAGTGGCGATGCTTCTCGACGCCTGGTCATTCGGACGCCCGCGGGCAGGGTGCTGCGAGCCGAACCGGGCGAGATTGCCTTCCTTCCTCCGATGTCTTCCTCGCAGGTGTGCCAGGGCGACGTCATGCCGCGGGCCGTGGTTACCTTCCCCACCTGCGATATGGTGGCGCTGCTTGATTTTTCCTTCGCGAATTCCGACGCCACGATCGCCAGCGCCTACTATGTCCGGCCCGACCTGCCGGGGGGGTACCTGTCGGCTGGCTCGGAACCGGCGTGCCCCACCGACTGTGGCGCCCCGGAGGTAGATGCCGGCGGGGCCGAGGCCGTCAACGGCGGGGCGACGGAAGGCGCGGGCGTGGACGGCGGGGCGACGGAAGGCGCCGGCATCGATGGCGGGGCAGGCAGACAAGAAAGCGCGTGGTACCTGCAGCCGCTAGCCCTCGTTCCCGACGGTTCGCGGGTCTATGTGGGTAGCTTGATGGACACCGCGATCACTTCCCTCGACATCGATGCCGCGGGTCTGCGGAATCCCATACGATCGGAGCTCGCGGAGAATCCCGTCGGGGTGACGCGCCTGCGGTTGGCGGTCGATCCCTATCGCACCTCGACCGTCGTGCATGCCGACGGCTCCACCGGCATCGTACAGGGGCAGTTCCTGCAAAACCGCGGAAGGTTCCTCTACGCCTTCACGCGCGACGATTCGGTTCGGGTCCTGGAGGTGAGCCAAGCGACGCCGGTCGAGTGCGACGTGAACATCATCGCCACGCCCGACCAGAAGGCACAGGGATGTCTTCCGGTGGGGACGCCGCACCGGCGGCCGCTGGCCCAGGGGCCCGGCATCCACATCCCAATCCCCGTCTTTGCCAGTCCGGACAATCCATCTCCGCTTCCACGCGACGTGGCCTTCGCCGATTTACAACCGGCCGCGTCCGACTCCAACATCCAATCGCTAAGTGGCCAGTTCGGGTTCCTGATTGGATCGAACGGGCAGGTCTACGTACTGAATCTGGCGCCGATCGGTGAGGACGGAACCTCGCTGGCCTCGGACGGAACCACGGTGACTGCAACGGCCACGAATTCCTTCCGCGAGACGCGCGACGTCGGCAAATGGGCGAAGACTCCTCTGGCGATTACCATCGCGCCCCAGCACGCGGTGCTGGTATCCGATCAGGCATTCGCCACCACGGCCACCTATTCGGCGCTCGACGGCCCGCTCATCAAGTCATTTTCCCCCGACAATGGCATCACCACCAACTGGCTGGACTACCCGGACCGCGATACGCTGGTCTCTCGATCCTGGGATGTGATCTGGGAAGGTGCGCTGCCGCAGGCCACGCGGGCGAGCGGTATCGTGCGATCCGCAACGGATGGGTCGGCCGGGATTCTCGACGATGCGGGTGCCGATTTCTGCAGCAGCGGGGTGCTGCCGGGCGACGTGCTCATGTTTTCCGGTTGCACGCAGGATATCGATTGTCAGCCCGACGACCAGTTTACCTGTCAGGTGGCGGTTTCGGGGGCGCGCGGCATGTGCTTGCCCAGAGACGGCACCGTCAGCGCGGCCCTCATCGAGCACTGCGCGCAGTTCATGGGAAGTCGCATGCGCTACGAGATCGCGCAAGCAACGCCGACATCGCTCAGGCTTCAACTCAAGCTCGACGAAGTGCCGAAGACCGCGCTCAACCCGTGCAAGCAGGACTCGGACTGCCGCCCTGACGCCGATCACGAATCGCTCTCAATCGGAAACCCAGACGGGGGAGGGCGGCGCGCGTTCGAGTGCATCGAGGTGCGCCCGCAAGATAGGCGTTGCGTCCAGCGATGCGACAAGGATTCCGATTGCCGCGCGGGACACGTCTGCGAATCGGTTCCCTGGACTTCCCTCGGGGACGACAAAGTCAATGGTCTCCTGTGCGTGGAAGCTCCGCCGATCGATCCCCGTTGTTTTCCCCAGCCCATGACCGCCTACAGCGTGCGTGCCGGCCATGGTTTCATGGTTTACGGTTCGTCCATGCCGAGCCTCTCGACGGCACGGGTGTCGCCCGATGGAACCTGCCAGCCTCAGGTGCCCGCCGATCCATCCCTGGTCGCGCGCATTCCTTTGTCGGCGCCCGTATGTCCCGACAGCTTCTTCTCGCCCCTGACGGATCCAGCGAGCTCTGCCAAGTTCGTGCAGCAACTGTCCGCCCAGAGTGGCAGCAATCCGTGCCTTTACCAGGGGGCGCAGCCCGACGGAAATACGGCGGCCTCAAGCGATGCCGGCCCGTCAGGCGACCCGCACATTCGCGCCTTCTTCCAGAACCCGCAGATTCGCTTTGTGATGACGAACCTCGACGAATACGCGGGCGATCTGCTCGACCTGCATTTCGAGTTGCAGTATGGCTTCGTCCCCTGGACCGTGCAGATTCCGAGCTACGAGGTGATGATGACCATGGGAACGCGCATCATCACCGGGCCGACCCAGACTCCCGAAAGCCCTGTTCGTCGCAATCCTCCGACTGGAAACATCAGCTATCCCTACCTTTACGTGGTGGATCAGGGCCGTTCGGCGCTCACGCCCGGTAGCAAGGGGCAGATCTTGCGAATCAACCCGCGCTCTGGCAGCAACGAGATCTCGTACTTCGACACGACCCTGTCTGGCGGTACGCCTTTCCAGATCCAGTAGGGAAGTCCTAGCGCTTCTTCTCCGACCAAACCAGAATGCACGGCGTGCTCACCCTTCCACGCCAACCCGGCCCTGTTCTCACCGTCTTCTGTCTTCTTCATTCGACCCTGGTTGGCTGCCGGCAGGGCACTGGCCCAGCCGGTCCGCCACGGGTCGAGACGCCGGCACCGCTACAGAAGGGCAGCCCCACCATCGATTTCGATTCGCGCGTGCATGACTTCGGCGTGGTGAACGACGGCACCGCACTCAAGCATGTGTTCACGGTCAAGAACACCGGGACCTCGCCGTTGGAACTGACCAACGTCAGTACTTCTTGCGGTTGTACCGCGGCAACCCTCGGGGTCCATGAGGTTCCACCAGGGAGAAGCGGACCAATCGAGGTCACGTTCGACACGCACGGCTTCCAAGGGATTGGAAGCAAGACCATCATGGTCGCCTCGAATGACAAGCAGAATCCGACGTCATCCCTGCAAATCAAGTACGACGTCGAACGCCTGCTCGCCTTTGAATCCGCGTTCGTTCGTTTGGCCAGCAAGCGTGGGGGCGCCTTCGTCGAAAAGGTCTGGCTGACCGGCAAGCTCGTCGACCAAGCCAAGCCTCGCGTTGCCAAGGTGGAGGGCGGCGACAAGCAGGTGCTGGTGAAGACCATCCAAGCCCGTCAGCAAGGCGAGATCAGGAAAGGGCTGGAGATAGAACTCAAAGGGACCAAGCAGGTTTCTGGCGATGGAGCCATCACGATAGCGACCGGCCTCCCAAACCCTGCCCAGTTGGTTCTTCGATTCAGTGTCACAGTGGATTGACTGGAATCGATCTTTTCGAAGCGCGTCCTTCCGGTCGCGTCGCGCGTGATGGTCATCCCGGATGGCCGGCGATCTTCCTGCAAGCCGAGGCTACGGATCGGCTGTCAGCAACGCGCTCGTCGCTGGCGCCAGAAAATTAACCCGAGAGCGGCGAGAAGAAACACTGCCCCCTGGGAAGCCGAGCGCTCAGCATGACCGCCGAGGACACAGCCGCACCCGTTGGAAGAAGTGCCGCCTGGTCTGTCCGTGGAGCCGCCGCTTCCTGAGGTGCCGCCTTGTGAAGTGGACCCACCGCTGCCTTGAGAGCCGCCCGAGCCCTCGCCGCCGCTGCCGCCCTTGGCGGAGCTTCCGCCGCTTCCCACGCTACCACCGGATCCGGTCGAACCGCCGCTCCCGCTGGACCCCCCACTGCCACTGGCGCCACCGCTACCTGAGCGACCACCACTACCGACTGCACCACCGCTCTCGGTGGCGCCGCCCGTGGCACTGGTGCCGCCGCTGCCTGAGCGGCCGCCAGCACCACCGCTGCCTGAGCTACCACCACCCCCTTGCGCGCCCCCGCTGCCCGGAATCCCCACGTCACTTCCGCCGTCTCTTCCGCCGGCCCCGCCGCTTCCGGCCCCACCAGCGCCGCCGCCGGCCCCGGTCGTTCCTCCTGAGCCGCCCACGCCCCCGGTGCCAGCGATGCCAGCGTCACCCGAGCAGGCCGCATCCTCTGGATCGGGACCGCCGACGGCCACATCGAGACCGAAAAACTTCAGGATGTCGGCTTCCTCGTATGCCATGGAGTGCGTACCGCCTGGTGATGACCAAGCCTCTAGAACCGTGTAGCCACAAGCGTTCTTCCAGAATTGGCGATCGTAGGTCGCGTTCGCGGCCTTGTACCCCGTGTCGGTCGAGGTCGGGGTGGTGCTCAAACCGAGGACGTTCGTCCACTCTTTGATGGACTCAGCCGTGTTCTTGTAGCTGATTGTCGTATCTGCCTCGCCCTGCATGGTCTGAATACGGGGGCGGTGTCCCGTGTAGCCCGGATACATGGCACGAACGAGATCTCCCCACTGCTGCGCCGTCTTGGAGACGCTGCCCCCGGCGCAGGGTCCGCTCCATTGGTTGCCGTAATCGTAGCTATCGGCCCAGCATCCAGCCGGAACCCCTGCTCTCGCCGAGCCAGCCTTGAAGACGTCCGGGTACACGGCGAGCATGGCTTGGGTCATCATCCCTCCCGAGGAGCCCCCCATGATGTAGACGCGGGTTGCGTCGCCGCCATACTTCGTGAGCGCGTACTTCACCATCAAGGCGACGGCCTGCGTGTCGCCTCCACCGTCGTGCTTGAGGGATGTCGGGTTCCCCACGTCCCAGCAGTTCTGCCCCGGGTTGTCCGGGAGGATGAGGATGAAGCCGTTGCTGTCGGCGGTCGCCTTGATCTTCGGGATGTTGCCCATTTGCCCAGAAGCAGTCGATCCGCACGAGTGGGCCGAAACCATGATGGGAGGCTTGGTCGCAAGCTTGTCCGGAACATAGATCCACATCTGGACGTAGCTGGGCAGTGTGACGCCGCCCGACCAGGTGGAGGTGGGGGTAACCTGCGTCAGCGACGCCGCACGCGCCGGGCCGGCAGCGAGCAGTCCGAGGGAGAGGGATGCGATCGCGAGAACGTGATTTCGATATCGATTCATGTTCGTGTGCCTCCACTGCATGGGTGTCCCATTCCTCGCATCCATGGCCCTGCGCGATCCTTACACCATGAGAGCCGAATTGGCCGGCATTCAGCCAGGACCAGACTGGCCACAATGTGCTTATCCGTTCCCCCTCGGCGAGCGAAGTTGACAAGTAGTAGGGTATTAACCTACATTGTAGGTAAATGAGCGATAGCGTTCGCACCGTTGCACGTGAACTGCTTCTCCGGGCGGTTCAAGCAGTCCAGGAGGAGGGCCTTCTGGCCCAGGCGCCCGAGCAGATCCCTGTCGAACGGCCGAAGCGGCCAGAGCATGGCGACTATGCCACCAACGTGGCACTGGGCCTGGCCAAGGTCGCCGGGAAGCCGCCGCGCGTGCTGGGCGAGGCGATTGCAAAGCATCTGCGGGCGATCGGGGCAGCAGACCTCGCTGAGGTGACGGTCGCTGGCCCAGGGTTCGTGAACCTGCGCTTCTCCAACACCTTCTGGCAGACGCGCCTCCTCGATATCAGAAAAGCGGGACGTAGATGGGGCGAGGGTGAGGCCAAGCCTTGGCCCAAACTCTGCGTCGAGTACTTGTCCGCCAACCCCACCGGCCCTCTGCATTTCGCCCACGGTCGGCACGCGGCGGTGGGCGATGCGCTGACCAGACTCTTGCGCTTCACCGGTTACGACGTTGTGCGCGAGTTCTATCTCAACGACGCCGGCAACCAGGTCGCCATGCTCGCGCTCTCAGTCTGGGCCCGTTATATGGAATTGGCCCGCGCGAACGACGCAAGCGTTCCCGAGGTGACTTTCCCCGAGAATGGCTATCGCGGCGATTACATTCGCGGCATCGGCCTGAAGCTTCTCGAACGTGACGGCAAGCGATGGATAGGCGCCGAACCGCCGCTCGATCTGGAGCCCGTCAAGGGCTTCGCCATCGCGCATTGCCTGGCCATGATCCGCGCGACCCTGGATAGGTTCGACGTGCAATTCGATGTGTGGCAAAGCGAGCGCGAGTTGCACGAGTCGGGCCAGGTCAAGGCCACGCTCGAACAACTCGACGAGGCGGGCTTCATCGAGCGTCGCGACAGCGCGGTCTGGCTGCGTACCACGGCCCTATGGGGGGATGAGAAAGACCGCGTGGTAGTCAAATCGGACGGGCTTCCGACCTACCTGCTGGCGGATATCGCCTATCACAGGAAGAAGCTGGCGCGCGGCTTCGATCGACTGTGCGACATCTGGGGCGCCGACCATCACGGACACATTCCGCGCATGCAAGCGGCCCTCAAGGCCCTGGGAGCCGATCCCGAACAGCTGTCGGTCATTCTCATCCAGATGGTCAGTCTCCTGCGCGACGGTAAACCTGTGGCGATGGGCAAGCGCGAGGGCGAATTCGTGACCCTCGATGCTGTGGTCGACGAAGTCGGCCGCGACGCCACGCGATTCTTCTACCTCATGCGCCGGCACGACACGCCGCTGGAGTTCGATCTGGAACTGGCGAAGCGGCAATCGATGGATAACCCCGTCTACTACGCGCAGTACGCCCACGCGCGCTGTGCCTCGCTGCTGCGTCGCGCGCAGGAACTGGAGGCCCCGCTTCACCCAGTGACGCCCGAACTGCTGGGCACGCTCAGGTTGCCGGAGGAGATCGGGATCCTGCGCCGGCTTTCGGATTTTCCCGACTTTCTGGCCGATGCCGCCGCCGCGCGTGAACCGCACCGCCTGGTGCAATACATCCAGGAATTGACGAGCGATTTCCAGAGCTACTACACGCGGTTGCAGAAGGTGCACGGTGACAGCATCTTGCCGCAGCAGCGGCAGCGCGTAGGGGACTGGCGTGAAACATGGGATTGGCGGCGTACCGCCGCGCGCCTCGCGTGGGTGGATGCCATCCGCCAGGTGCTTGAAACCGCGCTTTCGCTGCTGGGGGTTTCCTCCCCCCAGGAGATGAAGCGCGCCGAAACCGTCGAAGAGGCGGAGGAAACCTGACTCAATTCATTGCCCGATTTCGCCGAGGAGCAAGCCATGGGATACACTTCAGGAACTGCGATGGAAGATCGAGGCCTGCGTGACATCGAACGTTGGCGCGACAAGATCGAGGTTCGCCTCGACAATCGCCAGGTCTTTTTTCTGTTCTTTGGCAGCGCCCTGGTGGCCTGCATGCTCTTCGTTCTGGGCGTGATTGTAGGCAAGCGTTCTGGAGTCGCGCGGTCGCGCGGTTGCGCCGGAGATCGAAGATCCCTTGGCCTTGCTCGACAAGGTGGCGACCAGCCCACGCCCGGCCCAGTCCGGGGTGACCTTCCCGCAAGCGTTGTTCGGAATGGCAAGCAAAGCCTCCGGCGAAAGGCACGCCAAGAAGGGTTCGCTTTCCGTCGACCATGAGACGATCCCGCGCAAGCCACTCGCGTTGGCCAAGCCCGCGGAGAGCCACGCGCCTGCGGTAGCCCCAGGTGCGGAAGACAAGCCGGTGCCGGCCAAGCTCGCGGTCAAAGCGGAGAAGAAACCCACTGAGGGAGCCGTGGAAGGGAAGTCGACCGAGTCCTCGCCCGGCAAGAAGCCGACCGCGGTCAAGGAGTCCAAGCCCGTGGCCATCCCGACCGTCGCACCGGCTGGCGACGGCAAGAGCAAAGGCCACTTCGCTTTGCAATTGAGCTCGTTCCAAGACAAGAGCGAGGCCGAGACCTTCGCGCAGAAATTCCAGGGCGAAAGGCCCTACATGGTGGTATCCGAGATTCCCGGCAAGGGCACGTGGTACCGCGTGCGCGTGGGCGACTATGCCTCGGCCAAGGACGCTTTGGCCGCCAAGCAGTCTTTCGAGAAGAAGCACAACGTGATCGCGTACGTCGCGCAGAAGTAGCGAGGACGGAACCTCACGGAGGAGGGCGGTTCCAGCGGTGACGATGGCCGGGTGGCGCCGCCGGTCTGCCCTTCCTACTTGCGCGCCGCGATCACGGCCGAGTAGTTGGAGAAGCTCTCGATGCTGGCGGCCCGGTCGCGAAAGCGGTCGACGTCGCCGTTGTCCAGGATCCAGGCTTGGGTATCGTCGGGGCAGCGGTCGATGCCGAAGGTGAAACGGCCGAACGACCTTACGCCTTGAAATTCGCCATCGCCCTCGTACACGACGGTCCTGGCGAACTCGCGCGGGTCGCTGCGGTCGTAAAACAGGACGAACGCATACGAGAAGCACGGGTTGTTGGTCACGCAGATCTTACCGGGTACGGCCTTGGTGGCCGCTCGGATGGCCGCCCCGTAGGACGGATAGAACGCGCCGGCCGTGTGATCCCGGTAGGGTCCGAAGTATTCGCAGGCGAAGCTGGTGACGAGAGCCAGGTGAACCGTCACGAGGCCGAAGACCAGAACCCGGTTCCTGCCGATCGTGCGCAGGCCGACGGCGGCGAAATAGACGAGAGGCAGCCAAAGCAGGTTAAGGCGGTTGATGTTGCCCTCTTGGATGGCCGCCAAGGCCAAAGCCACAACCAGCCAAACCAGCATGAGCACGCGCGGGTCGAACGCGCGCTTCTTCCACGGACCGTGGATCTCCGCGAGAAGCCCTACCAGCGCGAACCCCACGCCGAAGGGATAGAGGATACCGTGGAGGCTGATGGCGTTCCAAATCCGGCCGTCCTCCTGTTTGACCAGCAAACTCCAAAGGGTCTCGAGGTTCTCGATGCAGTGATCGATCGCGTGTCGGCCAAACAGGCTCGAAACGACCTTGTAGCGTGCGACGGTCGGCATGAGCGGGATGCCGATCCCGGCCAGGCGGAAGCTGTGCAGGTGTTTCTGATTGGCCCAGACGACGGCGCCGATCGGCGTGGCGACCAGCCCGAACAGCGCGACCGACAGTCCCCAGACGCGCCAGGCGATCGCTCGGGTCCGAAGGAGGTAGACCGAGGCCAGGAACAGGAAGAGGGGTACGGCGAAGTAGGCGGTCCCGTAGGCGTAGAGACAGAGCGCGAAGCAAGCACTGGCGGCAAGGAGAAACCTGGCTTGCTCCGTACCCCTCACGAGCAGCCAGACCCCCAGAAGGAACACGCTCGGCAGAAGGTTCGATTCCAGCGCCCAGCGGCTCATCATGACGTGCCAGGGACACAACGCGAGCAGGAGCAGGCCCCACTGCGCCGTCGACTTGCCAGCCATTCGACGAACCAGAAAGTAGAAGATGGGCAACGAGGCCAGCCCGCCCAGGAGATTGACCGCCCGAACCGAGCCTTCGGTCAGTCCGAACACGGCGATGAACGGCATCGCCAGGTACGCCGCCAGGGCGTTCATGCCCGAGCCCCAGCCAATCAGGAAGGCGGGGTAGGCGATGCCGTGGCGATCGACGCCGAACTTGAGAATCGAGTAGGCATCGTAGCCCAGGGAAGCCTCATCGTTGTTGAAGCCGTTGGGGACGCTCTGCCGGGCCACCACCCGCACGACGAACCCGGCGACCAGGATGATGAGGAAGACCGCCCGCTCGCTGCGTAGCCAGGCCGGAACCATTCCGTGCAGCATGTCGATGAATCTGTCGAACCTACTTCGCATCGCGGTGAACCACCGGCAGTCTCCAACGCCGTCGCAGATTTTTCACCTCAATAGTTCAGAACATCAGGCCCACGTTGAAGTGGGTGCGCCACGTGCTGTCCCCAGGACGGCGGTTGAGGGGAATCGCGAAGGACAGACTGAGGTCACCGACGGGCAATTTGACGAGTAAGGGCGAGAAGCCGATACCGTGGCGGAAGTCCGGCGGCGGAGACGTCGTCGAGCGAATAGTCGACGATGCCACTATCCAGGAATATCGCCCCGTAGAGCGGGCGCGCAATCGGGAACTGGAGATCGATGTTCTGCAAGATGCGCAGGTTGCCACCGAGTGGACGGTATTGGACATAGCTGACGCCGGACACCGCCGGCGCGGTGACGGCTTGGGTCAGGGCGTAGTCGAGCTGGTATCCACGAATCGTCGTATCTCCGCCGGCGGCGAAGCGTTCGACCTTGGGGAGCAGGGCCGAGCCGCCGAGCGGAAAACCCTGATCATAGCGGATGCTGTAGCGCAAGCTGAGCCAGGACAGGATCGGCACCACGGAAAGTCCGCGGGCATAGAGCTTGATGAAGGCGTCGTGCCCGACATCGAACGACAGGGCGGGCAAGGCCACCTCGACGCCTCCGGCAACCTTGAATCCACGCGATGGAACCAGTACCTGGTCGAGACGATGCCACTCCACCCCGGCGCTCAGGCTACTGATGAAGGTGCCGATTCGAACCGTGGTCTGATCGTAGAAAGGTCCCGGCTCGGCGCCGCGCATGAGCAACTCGGTGCGAGAGGTGTTGCGCAGGTTGTAGTGGATGTTGGCGTCCACACCGGGATACATCTCTCGGGAGAAGCCGAAGGATCCGCTGCCGGAGTGGACATCGCCGAGCCGCAGGGTAGCCTGCCTCACATAGCTGCCGACGATGTCCATGCGAAACAGAGTGCTGAGGAAGCGTGGGTTCAGGAAGCTCGCGCTGGTGTTGGTCAAGGACGGGCCATAGGCCAGTTGCGAGATGAGCGTCCAGCCGTGTCCGAAGAGATTGCGGTGCTCGTAGCCGGCCGCTGCGTACACACCGAGGGGAAACGAAGAGCCCGGGGTGGCCTGGTCCGTCGATGCGCCGCCTCCAAGCCGGATGATCCCGAAGTGGTCGTGTCGCTCTTCCACCTCGATGACCATGGGGACGACGGGGTCGGTCGAGCCCGCGCTTGGGAAGCTCACCGGATTGGGGTTGTTGAACAGCTGGATGAGCGCGAGATTCCGCTGCGCTCGCTCGATCCCGTAGGTGGTCAGGACATCCCCCGTGCGAAGCTCCGCCCACGTCATGATGGTCTTCTCGGTGGTGAGAAAGTTGCCGCGCACGAAGATGGGGCCGACGTGAACCTGGGGCCCCAGCTTGACTCGCCAGGTGACCTGCATCTCGTTGCCGTGCCGGGTGGTCTGGGCTTCCACCTGGGCGTACTGATAGCCCTCGTCACCGAGCGCCCGTTTGATGCGTGCCTCATCGCGCTTGATCAGCGCCGGTTGGTAGGGGCCGCCGGGAACGGTGCGAAGCGAATCGAGGAAGAAATCGGGGTCGTGAGGCAGCTTCTCTCCCGGCGCCACGCACGCGAAATCCATCCCCGCCACCCACAGGAGGGGCGCCTCGACGATGAGAAAACGAACGAAGAGGCTTTCGGAATTGCGCCAGATCGGCTCTTCCGCCCGATCGATCGTGGACGTCAGCGGGCGCCACACGCCTGGGCGTGGAGCGATCTCCGCGCGCACCTTGGTGTCGGGATAGCCGACGGAGGCGTAGTAATCGACCAGACTCTGCACGTCGAGCTCGATCTGGCGCAGGCTAGCGAACCCGCCTTCACCGAGACCCAGGACACCCAAGAAGGGAAAGACGCGCGTGCGGATGCGGTCGGCGAGGGTATCCGAGGAAATCGCATGATTGCCGACGAAAGTGACGCCGCGCACTTTGAGCATCGGCCCCTCTTCGACGACGAAGACCAGACGATCGGACTGTTCGGAAATTCGCTCTCGACGCCATGTCACCTTGACCAGCATGTACCCATGCTCGTGGTAGTAATTTTCGAGAGCCACGGCACTGGCGGTCGCTTCCACATCGTCGTAGGCGCCGTGGGCCAGCAAGGTCAGGTGATCGAGCAGCGCGCCGGAAGAGACTTCGTGGTTGCCCTCGAATTCGACCTCGACGTGCCGGCGCTCGCGGATCTCGATGGCAAGGCGTACGTCTTTCGCTCGGCGGTCAAGGCTGGTCTCCGGGTCGAAATCGTCCTGGATGCGGACCCCTGGAAAGCCGATGCGGCGATAGTGGGCGACCAGTTTGGCGATGTCCTGGCGTAAGACGCCGCGCCGGAACGGCTGGGGCGATATCCAGGCCGTGTACCACAGCCCGTGGCGAAAAACGTCGGCGACGGATTCGGGGGAAAGCGCGGTCGCACCGGTCACCTTGAGGGGGCCGAGCGGATAGGCGGGGCCGAGCTCGACCCGCACGAGGAGGGTGACGCCGGAGGGAAGCTTGCCATCGTCGGAAAGCTCGATGCGGGCCTTCGCCTCCCAGTAGCCTTGTGATCGCAGGAATTCGCGCACGTGATCGGCCTCGTTGGCGATAAAGGTCTCCCTTTCCGCTCCTGCGGGCGGCAATTTCTGTCCGGGGCGGATGCTGAGCTTACCGAGCACCTCTTCCTGGCGTACTCCTCCGAGGAGATTCGGCTGGTTGCCCGACACGAAAATGTGGCGGACGCGATCGAAGGCCCGGAGCTGGACATGGAGGGTGACCCCACCGGCCTGCGACACCGGGGTGATCTCGGCCGAGTAGCCCACGACCTGCAGAATGTGTTTCAGGCGTGGAATGGTGCCGATGGGCATGCCGGTGCGATCGGCAGGCCCGGACGCCACGAAGGGCGTTCCATTCTCGGCGTAGATCGCCAGCAGGGCCTCGACGTGCCCGGGAGGGTCGATACTCCCCTCGACCATCGTGCCGAGGATTCGCGGTGCGGCCTCGGACTGGACGGGCGTGGCGGAGGGCGCGGGCTGTGCGTGCGCGCGGCAATGCGACGTCAGGACGAAGATGGCCGCGAGGAGCGGGGCGAGGGTGAGGAGCCGGTGCACGTGGGGGACCAGGGTATCAGGCGGTCACGGATTCGGGAATCGTAGTGGGTATTCGAACGTCAGCCCCAACTTGAAGGTGTTGGTTTGTACGGGCAGGCCCTGTTGCAACGAGTAGGTCAGGCGCTCGCCGGTAATGCTGCCGGTGAAATAGTCGCGGAACCACGCCTTGCCCTGCGCGCGGTAGTCTCGCTGATTCTGGAAGCCTTGCAGGTAGGACAATTCCAAGTCGAATTCGCGAGTGGCGTGGGCCTGCGCCTTGACCTCGAATCCGTCCGCGCCCACGGTGGGGCGCAGGTTCCACTTCCTCCCGGTGAGGAGCTGCAGCGTATCGTCGATGTAGGGCTCGAGCAGGTTCGACACGGTATCGCGTGACACCTGGCCGAGCATGTCGAGTCCGCTTTGCTGGTTCATCCCGAAGACCTGCCCGCTATTCCCGCTCAGGGTGTCGGTGGCGCGACCGGAAAGCAGCAGCAGCATGGTCTGGTTTCGATCCATGCCGTCGGTGGTCGTCAGGTCGATGGTGGCCTGGTTGATGGGACCATTGATTTTCATGAGGACCGTGTGCTCGACCCCCGAGGCGTCAGGGAACTGATTTTGCGCCTCGATGTTCAGCTCCGGCGTGTCGCCGTTTGCGAGCGACTTGGTGGGAACGAAGGTCACGTGATTGACGTTGGGTACGAGGTCGAAGTCGCCGCGCAGGCCGATGATATGGAACCTTCCGTCGGTGGGGCGGATCTCGCCGGAGAGCTTAGGCGAGGACAGGGTTCCTCCGATGCCGAGATCGATGTCGATGATGATCTCGGTAGCGAGGTTGTTCTGCACCACGAAGCCGTCGCCATCGGTACGGACGCGCAGCGCGAGCGCGAGATTCGCCAGCAGCGGCTGGCCTTCCCAGAAGGGCCGCGAGGTCGATTCGTCGATGCTTGGCGATAGCACCAGGTTGCGCACGTTGAAGTCTTGCAGGTACTTGCCCGCAATCAGGCGAACGTCGCCGGACAAGGTGAGGCCATCGGCGAGATTGCCCTTGAGATCGGTCCGCAGCGACAAATCGTCGATCTGAATGCCTGTGTCGCGGTAGCCGAGCCGGTTTCCGGCCAGCGGGAGATCGATGGCATCCCACTCGAACTCCGGCCGCAGGCTGCGAAAGTGGATGCGGCCGGGCCTCACGCCCTTGGCGCCGATGAGCAACTCACCATCGTCGTCGATGCGGACCTTCACGTCTGTCAGCAGCACTTCGTGGCTCGATATCTCGACGATGCCACTCTGGACCGCGACGTGTCGGCTGATCCCGCGCAAGCGCATTTTGATCTCGCCGAGAGTGATGCGTGCGGCAACCTTCGGATCGTCGAGGCTGCCCGACACCTTGGCCGAGATGGAGGCCTTGCCCGAGACGTCCGAAACCGCGCTGGGTGCAATGGATTCGAGCAGGCTGGCGTTGACGTCACCGTCGGCGCTGAGCGCGACGGACTCCGGGACGAAACCTGGGCCGAGGTTCACCTTGCCTGCCACGCGCATGGTGGCGTCGCCGATGGTCACGGCCAGATCGCTGAGCGCGACCGACGCCGAGGTGAGGCGCACTTCGCCCGAGGGAATGAGCAGGGATTGATCGAAGCCGCGTGCCTCGGCCCGGATCGGTCGCAGGATGGCGACGCGGCCATCGAGATCGGGCTTCTTCACCGACCCCCCGACGTGGATCTCCAGGCCGATCCCGCCGCCGAGCGAGGTGAGCTTGCTCGCCACCAGGGGTTGCAAGAGCTCCAGGTCCAACTTGCCCGAGACATCGGCATTCACGGCCTGGTCGACGACCTCGCCCTTGGCGTCCTTCTGGGGCCGGACCATGCCGGACAGGGTGAATTCGCCCCCGCGGGTGATCAGGCGCGCGGGATCGACAACGACCTTCTCCGTGTCCGTGACGACGTGCAAATCGGTGGCGTTCTTGAGCCAGATTCGCTCGTCGGTCGTGGCGCCATCCTTGCCCACGATGGCCCGGGTAATCGCGGCATCGATTTGCGTGAGGCGGACGTCCACGCTGGGCAGATGTCCCGGTCGCATGACGAAATTCACCTGACCCGAAAGCGAGGTTGCGATTCCCTGTGCCTTGAGATCGGGAACCAGTTCCTCGACATGCAGGTTTTGGAAGGAAAGCAAGGCCTTGGCCCGCGCGCCCGCGGGGCCATAGCCGCCGGTTGCGTCGAGATCCACGAGCTTGAATAGATTCCCACCCAAGGCCACGCCGCCGTCTGGGGTTGGCGCCAGCGCCAAGGTTGCGCTGCCCAAGTCGATGTCGAATGCGCGCACGTCGGCGAGGGCGATGGTCCCCTCCACGACTGGCGCCGCGACCGTGCCCGCGACGTGAAGGTCGATGGACAGGCGTCCCGAAATCGGAGCGTCGACCTTGGCGGTGGCCAGGATTGTGGCGATGGGCAGGTCGTGGATCTTGATGGTCCAGTCGATGCCGAGCGGCTTCTTGGCCAGGTCGACGCGTCCCTCGATGCGTATGTCGCCGCCGGCATTTCCGGCGATATGGCAAAGTTTGACCGCGAGTGCTCGCTTGTCGGCCTCGATGTCGATGCCTTCCAGCTGCCACGCCTGCCCGAGAACCTCGATGGTGGTGCCTGGGGGTACTTGAAAATGCACCCTGGGCTTCTTGGTCGTACCCGCGGCGGTGAGATCGAACGAGACCTGCCCGGACACTGCCCCCGAAGCGATCAGCTCCTGCAACGAGATCTGCTTGCCGTCGAGGTGGAAATCGAGAACCGGCGCGGCCAACATGTGCCCCACGCTTTTTGCGAACAGTTTGGCGCTGCCTTCGCCCTCGACCGTGCCGCCCGCGATGCCCGCGCGTAGCGACTCCACGGTCAGCGTGCCGTTACGCAGGTGAAAGGCGCTCGCCAACGCGCCGATGGCGGGTATTCCGGTCTCACCTCCGCCGATGGCCTCGACCTCGAGGCGACCGGTGGCATTCGGGCGTTCCATGCTGCCGGTCACGTCGACCGACAGAGCCGCGCTTTTCGCCAGCGGACCCACTTTCATCGTCGAAAGCACCTTGGGCAGGTCGGAAACGCCCACGCGCAGGCCGAGGTTCACCAGCTTCTTGGCCAGTTCGACCTTGCCGCGAATGGCGGCGCTCGCCCCTGGGACGGCGATGCGCAGGCCGGACGTGCTTGCCTCCGCAGGCGAAGCCTGGGCCTGGCCGGTGATGCGCACCGATTGCGGAAGCCCGCTCTTCCGGAAGGTGCGGTGGTAGCGCAGGTCGAGGTCGGAGAGTCGCACGGCCTTCTTATCGCCGATGTTGGCGGCGATTCCCATGTGCCCGTGCAGATTGCCCGCGGCGAGCCGCCTTAGCCCCTTGGGCAAATACCCCTCGGTGCCGAAATGGTCGAAGCTCAGCTTGGCGGTAACGTCGTCACCGGCCATGGTCAACTTGGTCGAAAACCTGCCCCCCGATGGAGACTGGAACGACAGCTCGTCGACCTTGACGGTCATGGTGGGGGCGGTGGTGGCGAATTCCAGACCGGCGCGCAGGGACAGCTCGCGGACCTCGTAGGCGTCGAAGCCGGCATCCAGCCCGCTGATGGCGGCCTTGATCTTCAGGGTGTCGTAGGGATCCCACAGATCGCCGACCACCTTGGCGTTGTCGCCCCAAAGGCGCAGGCCGGTGAGGTTGTGGGGCTTGGCCACCGCGGTCAGGGCATCGGCGGCATGCGCGAATTCGGCGTGAATCTTGATCCCCGACACGGAGTTTGCGCCGTAGATGCCGGTGAAGAACCCCTTGCCGAGAAGCTCGCTGCGTCCAGTCTTGGCCTGCCGCAGATCCAGGAAGATGTCGTCCGGCCACTCCCGCGTGGTGGCCACGCGGTTGACCAGCACGCTATCGAAGGGCAGCACCTCCGAGATGATCTTCAGGTAGCCACCCTGCCGTGCCTCCAGATTGGTCACGTCCCAGCCCACGAACCCGTCGCCATCGACCAGGACGGACGCGGGCGCATGGATGTCGCGCAAGTCGAGTCCCCACGAACCGGGAAAGTCGAAGATCGCGCGAAAGCCGTCGAGATCTGCGTTCACGATCTGGAACACGAAGCCTTTCTCCTTCTTCGCGCCCGGTGGCGGCGGGGGAGGTGGGGGAGGCGGTTTCTTGGGGTCGAAGGCCGCGAGAAAACCGATGCCCTTGTGCTTGGTCATCCTGGAAAAGACCCATACCGACTTGGGCCCCACCTTGAGGTCGGACAGGATGATGCCGCCGCCCGTGATTAACGCCTTGAGCTTCACGCTCACTTCCAGGCGTGGAACATCGAGCACGGTCGTGCCCTCGGGGTCGGTGATGAGCAGTCCATCGATCACCATGGGGGTGGCCCGGTCGGCAACCAGGTCGTAGAGCAGTCGGGGTTTCCAGCGGATGGACTTGAATTGAATCTTGCCCTTCATCTCGGGCAGGACGCCGTTCACGATCTTGGCCAGCCGCTCCCCTTGGACGAAAAGGATCGCGCCTAGCACGGCGACCCCGACCAGGGCGAGCAGGCCGGCCAGGACGTAGGCCACGGCCTTGGCTATCTTTCGTCGAAACTGCGCGGTCACACTAGGGTCAGAGTACCCCGCCCGCCTCAGCCTCGCCATACCCTGCCCGATGGTGCAAGGTGTTTGAGGGGGAAGGCGAAAGTGCAAGGCACATGTGCCGGCGACATCCGAGACTTGGCGAGGGCGTGGGGCGGTCGCGGGCGCCGACGGGCTCCACGGGAGGGGCCACGCAACTTTTCCCTGGCCCTGACCGAGTGTCTTGTGTGTTGCTCGATCGAATTCTTCCCATCCTCTGGCCGGCACGCTGCGCTGGCTGCAACGCCTTCGTCACCGAAGGTGTTGCTTTCTGCGGCATATGCGATCTGAGTCTCGTCCCGCTCGGGGCGTGTTGCCCAGGTTGCGCCATGCCGACCGATGGCGGTCGCCTCTGTGGCGGGTGTCGGCACGTGCCGCCGCCATTCCTGCGAGCGTCGGCCGCACTCGCCTACGGCGGCGCACTCACCCAGGCGCTCCTGCGTTTCAAGCATGGCGGACACCGCCACTTGGCGCGCCCCCTCGCGCTCTACCTGGAGCCCCTGCTGGGCGCACCGGTCGGGGAGGGCGTTGACGTGGTATGTCCTGTGCCACTTCACCCTCGCCGCCTGCGCCAGCGCGGGTACAACCAGGTCCTCGAACTGCTGCGCGCGGCCGGCCGGATACGGCGCTTGCCGATTCTCTGTGACGCACTTGCTCGAACGGCCGACACGCCCACGCTTGGGCGCGCATCTCCCGCACTTCGCAGTCGGATCGTGGCGAATGCCTTCGCCGTCGCATCGCCCGAGCGCGGTGGACGGGAAGCGGATTTTGCTCGTCGACGACGTTATGACCACCGGCGCCACGGTAACGGAATGCGCACGCACGCTCCTGGCGGCGGGCGCCGTCGAGGTTCTCGTCGCGACCTTGGCGCGCGCCGTTTGATGATTCCTTCCTTGACACACGATTCCGGATCGCTAAGGTAGCCGCCCTGGACAAGAACAAGGCACAGGCACGTAGCTCAGTGGGAGAGCACTACCTTGACACGGTAGGGGTCGGCGGTTCAATCCCGCCCGTGCCTACCAGCTTCCGACGGGAATGCGGGGAAAGCCGAGCAATTCATGTCTCGCAATGCTATTGTCCGCAGCCGTTGATTTCCCTTCACCCATCGACCATGAAGCGCGCGCCAGCCGCTGCCCCAAGTAGTGCTGCCATCGAGTCCTCGCGCCTGGAGTCCATGCATCGTGAGTGAACCCGTCCGTCCCCGCGACAAGGGGGATGTTCCCGACGATCCCTTGTCCCGCCTGCGCCATTCAGCGTCACACGTGATGGCCGATGCCGTCCGCCGGCTGCGCCCCGGCGCCAAAGTGACGATCGGTCCGGCCATCGAAAGCGGCTTCTACTACGATTTCGACACCGAGCCTTTCGCGCCCGAGGACATCGAGCGCATCGAGGCCGAGATGGCCAAGATCATCGCGCAGGACTTGCCCTTCGTGCGCAAGACCATCGCGCGCCAGGCGGCCCTGGATCTCTTCGAGAGCAAGGGTGAGACCTACAAGGTCGAGATCATTCGCGGCATCCCCGAGGGTGAGGAGATTTCGCTTTATCAGCATGGGGATTTCGTGGATCTTTGCGCGGGGCCACATGTCGAGCGGACCGGGCAGATCAAGGCGTTCAAGGTGCTTTCCTTCGCCGGCGCCTACTGGCGCGGCGACGAACGTAACCAACAACTCCAGCGTGTCTACGGAACCGCCTTCGCCTCCAAGGAAGACCTGGCGGCGCACCTTGCGCGTCTGGAGGAAGCCAAGCGCCGCGACCACCGCTTGCTGGGCAAGCAGCTCGATCTTTTTTCCTTCGACGAGCTGGTCGGGCCGGGATTCGTGCTCTGGCATCCGCGGGGCGCCATCGTGCGTTCCGTGCTGGAGGACATGATTCGCAAAGAGGTCGTGAGGCACGGCTACCAGGCTGTCTACAGCCCTCACGTGGCGCGCGAGCAACTGCTCGAAAAATCGGGCCACCTCGCGCACTACAAGGACAACCTGTTCGGTGGTATCGAGCTGGAGGGGCAGCGCTACCTGGTCAAGCCCATGAACTGCCCATTTCACGTCGCGATTTACCGATCGCAACTGCGTTCCTACCGCGAGCTGCCGATTCGCTACGCCGAGCTGGGAACGGTCTATCGCTACGAGCGTTCAGGCGTGCTGCACGGACTCTTGCGCGTGCGCGGCTTCACCCAGGACGACGCGCATTTGTTCATCACCGAGGAACAGATCGAGTCCGAAATGGCTGCCTGCGTCCGCTTCGGCATGGATATCCTGCGCCTGTTCGGATTCGCGGACGTGAAGTCTTTCATGGCCACGCGCCCCCAAGACTACATGGGCGAAATCGCCGCATGGGACCAGGCCGAGGCGGCGATCCGCCGCGTGCTCGAGGCCACCGGCATGCCCTTCGAGGTCGATGAAGGCGGCGGCGCGTTCTACGGCCCGAAGATCGATCTCAAGATCCGCGACGCCCTAGGCCGCGAATGGCAGTGCACCACCTTCCAGCTCGACTACCAGATGCCCGAACGCTTCGATCTTGAATACGTGGCGGCCGATGGATCTCGCAAGCGCCCGGTCATGATCCATCGTGCGCTGCTTGGCTCGATCGAAAGGTTCATCGCCGTGCTCATCGAGCACTTCGCGGGCGCTTTCCCGGCCTGGCTGGCGCCGGTGCAGGCACGGGTGATCTCGGTCAGCGAAAAGGCCGAGGCCTACGCCCGCGAAGTCGAGGGTGTGCTTCTCGCGGCGGGTTTGCGCGCGGAGGCCGATGTGTCGCCCGACAAGCTCAACGCGAAGATCCGTCGCGCGCAGATGGAAAAGATCCCGACCATGTTGGTGGTGGGCGAACGGGACATGGCGGCGCGGGTAGTTTCGCCGCGCACCCGCGAAGGCAAACAACTGCCCGCTATGCCACTCGATGAGGTGGCCAAGACCTTGCTCGCCGAGGCGGCGGTTCCATCGCTTGGCGACGTGGGCTCCAAACCGGCGTAGACGTCAGCAATCGAGCAGGAGGAAAGAGCATCCCAAGACCAGGTGGTTATCTAGGATCCGGGCGCGGCCCGGGAAGCGCGGCCGACAACTACCGCGTGGGGCGGCGCATCCGCGTGCCCGAGGTGCGCGTCATTGGCAGTGACGGCAGTCAGGTCGGCATTTTGCAAACCCACGAAGCCATGAGGATGGCGGAGGATCAGGGTCTGGACCTGGTGGAGGTCAGCCCGCGCGCCGTACCACCGGTGTGCCGGATCATGGACTATGGCCGGTTCAAGTACCAGGAGTCCAAGAAGGAAAAGGCCTCGCGCAAGCACCAGTCGACGGTCGTCCTCAAGGAGGTCAAGTTCCGGCCCAAGACCGACACCCACGATCTCGATTTCAAGCTCAAGCACATTCGCCGCTTCCTTGGCGAAGGGAACAAGGTGCGCCTCATGATCGTCTTCCGCGGCCGAGAGATCGTCCACCCGGAAACCGGGCACGCCGTGCTCGAATTGGTTTCCAAGGAAGTCGCCGAGGTTTCCGTCATCGAACAGAAGCCCTCGATGGAAGGCCGCCGCATGGTCATGGTACTTGGACCGCGCTCGGGCGTCATTCGCCCCGCGACGGGCCCGCAGACACCGGCGCAGCCGGGTCCTGCTGCGCGTCCCGCGTCACCGGACGACAGCGGTCCGGCCCCTGTCGTGCCGGGATCCTCCGATCCCAGCACCTGACATGGCCTAGCGGCACTATAGTGCTGTAATTGCTTGCGCGCGCTTTCGCGGTGGATATACTGCGCCCCTCTCATGCCCAAGCTGAAGATGAAGACCAAGAGCGCGGTGAAGAAGCGCTTCAAGCTCACGGCCAATGGTCGGATAAAGCGTAAGCACGCCTACCAGAGGCACATCCTTACCAACAAGACACCCGGCAACAAGCGCAAGTTGCGCCATGGCGCCTACATCGCCAAGAGCCAGGAACACCAGATCAAAGCGATGATCCCTTACGGGTTGTAGACGTTTCTAGGAGTTACCCATGCCCCGCGCCAAAGGTGGATACAAGACAAAGCATCGACGCGACCGCATTCGCAAGGCTGCCAAGGGCTTCCGCGGCGGGCGTTCAAAACTCTGGAAGGCAGCCGTAGAGGCCGTCCACCACGCGTGGCGGTTCTCCTACTTCCACCGTCGCAAGAGGAAGGGCGATTTTCGCGGTTTGTGGATCGTGCGCATCAACGCCGTTTCCCGGGAAATGGGCGTTTCCTATTCCAAGCTCATCGCCGGCATGGCCAAGGCGAACATCGCCATCGATCGCAAGATCCTGGCGGATCTGGCCATCAGCGATCCGAACGCCTTCAAGAAGATCGTCGAAGCCGCGCAGGCGGCCTAACCTTCGCTTGAGCCGCAATGGCTAGCGAAGGAGCAGGAACGGGGCAGGATCTCGTTCGTTCGTTCGAGAGTTTGAGCGCGGAGTTTGCCGCCGAGATCGCGGGCCTTGGCAGCGAGCCGGAGATCCGGCTCGCGCAGTCGCGCTATCTCGGCAAGAAGGGCAGGGCGACCGAGCTGATGAAGCTGCTGGGCCGTCTGCCGCAGTCCGACCGGCCGGCCGTGGGCGTGGCTGCGAACCGCGCGCGCGAGGCGATCGAGCGCCTGGTCGAGGAAAGGCTCGCCGCCATGGCCGGGGCTGCTCTGGCCGCCGAACTCACGCGCACCGTGGACGTGACCCTGCCCGGGCGCGGACGCCATGCCGGAACCTTGCACCCGCTGACCCGCGTGCGCATGGAGATCGAGCACATCTTCCACGGCATGGGATTCGAGGTGCGCACCGGGCCGCTTATCGAGACCGAGTGGAACAACTTCGACGCGCTCAATACCCCGGCCGACCACCCCGCGCGCGACATGCAGGACACGTTCTTCGTCGAGGGCGGCCTCATCCTGCGCTCGCATACCTCGCCCGTGCAGGTGCGCACCATGCTGGCCGGGCCTCCGCCGGTGAAGATCATCGCGCCCGGCAACGTCTTTCGCTGCGACGACGACGCGACCCACACGCCCATGTTTCCCCAGTGCGAGGGCCTGCACGTCGACAAGGACGTCAGTTTCGAGGATCTCGAAGGCCACCCTGGTCGTATTCGTCCAGCGCTTCTTCGGCCCCGAGACCGACATCCGTTTGCGTCCCAGCTTCTTCCCGTTCACCGAGCCGTCGGCCGAGGTGGATGCCTCGTGCTTCTTGTGCCAGGGCAAGGCACCGGCGCGCTCCACCTGCCGTCTGTGCAAGGGCACAGGCTGGCTTGAGATTGGCGGCTCGGGCATGGTCCACCCTAATGTCTTCGCGGCCGTGGGTTACGATAAGTACGATGTCACGGGATTCGCCTTCGGCATGGGCCTTTCGCGTATGGCGATGCTCAAATACGGGGTCGCTGACCTGCGCCTATTCTACGAAAATGACCTGCGTTTTCTTCAGCAATTTCCGGTCGGATAGGGTCTGATCGTGAAGATTTCCTTGAACTGGCTGCGCGAGCTCGTCGAGCTTCCTTCCGGCATCGATGCGGAGCGGGTCGCCAGCGCCCTGACTGGTCAGGGGCTGGAGGTCGAAGGCATCACGCCCCAGGGCCGCGAGCTGTGCGGCGTGGTGGTGGCCGAGGTTCTCGCCATCCGTCCCCATCCCAAAGCCGACAAGCTGCGGATCGTGCGCGTACGTGCCGGCAGCCGCGAGGAGGACGTCGTGTGCGGCGCCCCCAATGTGCCTCCCCCAGGCCAGCGCGTGTGCTGGGCTCCACCAGGGGCGCAGCTTCCCGGCGGCAAGACCATGGAGGCTCGCGAAGTGCGCGGGGTGATGTCGCCGGGCATGCTGTGCAGCGAGCCAGAGATGGGGTTGGGCGAGCAAGGTGACGGAATCTTGATTCTGTCAACTACGGCCAACCCGGGGGACGACGTGGCGTCATTCGTGGGGGCGGTCGACGACATACTGGAGGTGAACGTCACGCCTAACCGTGCCGATGCTCTCTCGCATGTGGGCATTGCGCGCGAACTGGCGGCGCACTTCGGGACGCGCGTGTGCCTACCCGCGATCGACCAAGTCTCCGAGCTAGACCACGGGCCGACCATGGAGGTCGAGATCGCGGACGCGCCGGGGTGCCCGCGCTACCTGGCCCGATTCCTCACCGGGCTGACCGTGGCGCCAAGCCCGCTCGCCATGCGCTTGCGCCTCGGCTACTGCGGGGTGCGTGCCATCTCGAACCTGGTCGACGTGACGAACTACGTTTTGCTGGAGACCGGTCATCCCCTGCACGCCTTCGATTTCGACAAGCTTGAAGCATCCATCGTCGTACGTCGGGCGCGGCGGGGCGAGGGCATGGAAACTCTCGACGGACAGAAACGCGAACTGGTTCCCGAGGATCTCCTCATCACCGATGGGCGCGGGCCGGTGGCCATCGCGGGCGTCATGGGTGGCGCAACCAGCGAGGTCTCCGATTCCACGCGCCAGGTGCTGCTGGAAGCAGCCACCTTCGATCCACGCAGTATTCGCCGCACAGCCAAACGCCTGGGCATTCCCTCGGAAGCTTCGTACCGTTTCGAGCGCGGGGTGGACGCCCATGGCATCCCCTTCGCCTCGCTGCGGGCGGCGTCGCTGATGGCCAAGCTGAGTGGCGGCGTTTTGGTGCGCGCCGTGGTCGACAAGTTCCCGCGCCCGCCGGCGGTCACCCAAGTCAGCTTGTCCCTGGCGCGGCTCCGGCGCATAAGTGGCCACGATTACTCCATCGCTTTTGCAGGCGCGCAGCTTTCCCGTTTGGGCATGACGTGCACGGTATCGCCTGACGGCATCTCGGTGACGGTTCCGTCGTATCGGCCGGACATCACCATCGCCGAGGATCTGGTCGAGGAAATCCTGCGCATGGGAGAATTCAGCAAGCCGGCGCGCAAGGCGCGCGTGGCGAGCAACGCGACCGAGGTGGCGAATCCCGAGGGACCGGCCGATCGGGCGCGGCTCCTGCTGGCCGGGGCCGGGCTGTCGGAAATCGTGACCTGGGCCTTCGTGCCCAAGGCCGCACTGGCGGCCATCAGCGACGACGGTAAGGATGCGCGGCTCGGTCACGGAATCGCGCTACGCAATCCCATTTCCGCCGACTACGAGGTCATGCGTACCTCCCTGCTTCCGGGCCTCGCCGATGCGCTGAAGCGCAACCTGTCGCGCGGCCTTGCCGGGGCGTGGCTGTTCGAAGTGGGGCCGGTGGTGCGCCGAGGGGAGAGCGAAGGGGCGACCCCCGTGGAAAGCAGCCACGCCGCCGCGCTCCTGGTGGGCCACCGGGCGGGCTGGCTCAAGCCCGGCGAGGCGCTCGATTTTTTCGATCTCAAGCACGTGGTCGAAAATCTCCTGCGCGGCTTCGGTATGGGCGACGTCGACTTCGAGCCGAATGCGCGGTTACCTTTCCTTCACCCTGGGATTTCGGCCCAGATCCTCACCAGGCAGGACCTCCTGCTGGGCGCCCTCGGCGAATTGCACCCAGCGGTTGCCCGGAGGCTCGGCATCGAGGCCAGGGCCTTCTACTTCGAGATCGAAGTGGCAACGCTTGCCTCCGCGGCGAGCCCGCTGCGCACCTCGCCGCCTCCCCGCTTCCCCTCCGTCTCGCGTGACGTCTCGTTCTGGATCGACCTCGCGGCGCCGGCAGCGGCCCAACGTGCGGCCTTCCTGTCGGCGCAGGAGCCGCTTCTGTGCGACCTCGTGGTGCTGGAAGACTTCCGCGATCCCAAGTACGCCCCGCAAGGCAAGAAGGGCGTGCTGTGGTCCATGACCTACCGGGCCGTCCGATCGGACCCTTACGGACGCCGAGGCCGACCATGCCCACCAGCGGGTCGTCAAGGCGCTGGCCGCTGCCTTTCCCATCCAGATTCGCTGAGCACCGACCTACTCTTCAACCCTTTGACAACACTTGGGTTTGTGGGAACATAGCGCCATGACCAAGGCCGACATCGTCGAGACTGTCTACGAGAAGGTCGGGGGCTTTTCCAAGAAGGAGGCGGCGGAGATAGTCGAAACCGTCTTCGACACGATAAAGTCCACCCTCGAGCGCGGCGAGAAGATCAAGATCTCGGGCTTCGGCAACTTCGTGGTCCGGGACAAGAATTCGCGCACCGGACGCAATCCGCAGACAGGGCAAGAGATCACCATCACCGCCCGGCGCGTGCTGACCTTCAAGCCCAGCCAGGTCTTGAAGAACTCGCTCAACGGCGAGCCCGAGTAACCCTCCGGCACCGAGGAACGCGAGGACGCTGTTGCCCAGACGGAAGGTCGCGCCGGTCGATCCGAACGCCATCCCGGACAAGCCTTTCTTCAAGATCGGCGAGGCGGCGCGGCTGTGCGCGCTCAAGCCCTTCGTCTTGCGCTACTGGGAAACGGAATTTCGTTCCCTCCGGCCGCAGAAGACACGTTCCGGCCAGCGCCTTTACCGCCGGCAGGATGTCGAGCTACTCCTGCGCATTCGCAACCTGCTCTACGAACAGCGATTCACCATCGAAGGCGCTCGCACGCGCCTGCGCGAGCTCGGTCATGACGAGGCGGCGCCGCCACCGCTCCCGCCGCCGGAGGTCGACGTCGAAACCATGCGCAAGATCAAGCTCGCCGTGGTCGAGCTGATTGGGCTTGTCGAAGAGCCCTAGGTCCACTACATTTCGCATCCTCCTACGAAACATATCGGGGCGTGGCGCAGCCTGGTTAGCGCACCTGACTGGGGGTCAGGGGGTCGCTGGTTCAAATCCAGTCGCCCCGACAACTATTTCGCGTGGTTCGCGCCGAGCTCGGCTCGGCGCGAGGCATCGCGGGAGGGTTCGGGAACCCTCCCAGGGTTCCCATGTCGACTTCGGACAAGCCGCTTATCCTCCTCAGCAACGACGACGGCGTACGCGCGCCGGGCATCCGGGCGCTTGCTGGCGCGCTGGCGGACATCGGCGAGGTCGTGATCGCGGCCCCGGACCGCGAGCGTAGCGCGGCCGCGCATTCGATCAGCCTCGACCGCCCTCTGCGCGTCGAACGCGCGGCGCCGAATGTCTACGCCATCGATGGCACGCCGGTAGATTGCGTGTACCTGGCACTGCACCACCTCGTGCCACGCAAGCCCGATCTCTGCCTGTCCGGGATCAACAACGGCTTCAACCTCGGCTCGGACGTCTTCTATTCCGGCACCGTCGGCGCCGCGCTGGAAGGAGCCCTGCGCGGCGTTTCCGCCATCGCCCTGTCCCTCGAACGGCAGAGCCCGCAGGACTACACCCACGCTGCGGCCTTCTCGCGCGAGCTGGTCCGCGACATCCTCGCGCGCGGCCGCGACGCGATCGAGCCTGAAACCCTGCTCAACGTGAATCTTCCCTCCGGTCCCGTGCGCGGCCTGCGCGCGACCACCCTGGGGCGGCGCATCTACCGGGACCAGGTCTCGGTCCGCCAGGATCTGCGCGGTCGGAATTACTATTGGATCGGTGGTCCGGAGGAGAAGGGCGAGGACCTGCCCGGGTCGGACTGTAGCGCGGTTCAAGAAGGATTGGTCTCGGTGACCGCCATCGGCCTCGACCTGACCCACCGGCCCATGCTCGACCGGATGGCCTCCTGGTGGCCCGGGGAACGACTGGGCACGTAGTCCCGGAATGCGGCTGGACGGCCGTCGCCGGACGTTGTAGGGGTGAAGGAGGCATGGCCCTCGGGCGACGACACCTCGCGATCCTGCTTTGCACCGCGCTCGGCTGCGCCAGCAGTAGCGGCGAGCAAAAGCCCATGCACCCGGACAATCTGCCGGGCACGTGGCACATCGTCGCAGCAGGAGAGACTTCGGGCTCGATCGCGAAGCAGGCGGGCGTTCCACTCGATGATTTTCTCGAGATCAACGGCCTGCGCAGGGGCGAGGCGCTCGCGCCGGGGCAGCCGGTGTTCGTCCTGGGCAGGGCCGGGGCAGAGAGCGCTGCCTCCACCGAGGCCCCCCAGCCCGAGATAGGTCCGGCGCCAGCCGGCGGAAAATCTGCGTCGACCCTACGCTGGCCTTTGGCCGCGCCCCGGTTGACCTCGCCCTTCGGCAAGCGCTGGGGCAGAAACCACGAAGGCATCGACATGGCCGCTCCCATCGGCACGCCGGTGTACGCCGCGGCCGGGGGGGACGTGATCTACGCCGGGGATCGCGTGCGCGGCTACGGCAACATGGTCGTGATCAAGCACGATGGCGACCTCGTGACCGTGTATGCGCACAACTCGCTGTTGATGGTTCACACCGGGGATCGCGTGTCGGCCGGGCAAGAAATCGCGCGCGTAGGGGACACCGGCCGGGCCACGGGGCCGCACCTGCACTTCGAGGTCCGGCGCCGGGAGGTGCCACAAGACCCCATGCAGTTTTTGCCCGCTTTGAAGTAGAACTGGGGCATGAGCCCCAGCGCCGCCTCCCAAGTCGACCTTCGTTCCTTGATTCGCGACATTCCCGACTTTCCCAAGCCGGGCATTCTCTTCCGCGACGTGACCCCGCTGCTTGGCAACGGGCCCGCCTTACGAGCCTGTATCGGACAACTGTGCGAGCAAATCGCGCCGTCGAAAGCGCAGGTCATCGCGGGCATCGAATCGCGCGGCTTCATCTTCGGCGCCAGCGTGGCCGCCGAGCTGGGCATCGGTTTCGTGCCCATTCGCAAGCCCGGCAAGCTGCCGTGGAAGACGCGCAAGGTGGAGTACGCCCTCGAGTACGGCACCGACGCCATCGAGGTGCACGAGGACGCCGTGGCGCCCGGCACACGCGTGGCAGTGGTCGACGACCTCCTGGCCACCGGAGGAACCGCGGGGGCGGCCATCAAGCTCCTGCAAGCTCTGGGCGGCCAGGTGGTCGTCGCGGCGTTCGTCATCGAGCTGGCATTCCTGCAAGGCCGGGCGCGGCTGGGCGACGTGCCGGCGGAAGCGCTGATCGCGTACGCCTGACGGCTAGCGCCGTCAGGTCGAGACCGCATGTCATTAGGCTCCCGAAGCGGTAGAACCTCTCGCGAAGATGGCGAGAGGGCAGGTTCGCCCCCGTCCAAAGAGGAGTGACTCGAGATGACCGATGACGGACCGAATGATAGCGACAAGCGCCCCCCGGTGGGGGCTCCGCCCGGGCCGTCGGTCTCGCGCCGGATGTTGCTCTTGCTCCCACTCATGCTGTTGGCGATGTGGTTTTGGAAGACCGCCACCGAAGGGACAGGGCAACCCCCTGCCACGTACTCGCAGTTCTTCCAACTGGTCGAGCAGGGCAAGGTCAAGTCGGTCGTGCTCGATGGGGAGGTTGTTGACGCCACCTTGAAAAGCCCCGAGAAGTTGAACGACCACTCGATCGAAAGTCTGCAAACCAACCTCGCTCCCAATGATGCCCAGCTCCTACCCCTGCTCCACCAGAAGGGAGTGCAAATCACCGTCAAGAGTCAGAAGCAGCCCTTCGGTGTCCAGGTGCTCGTGACACTCTTGCCTTGGGCGTTGATCATCGGGGTGTGGGTCTGGATGTCCAAACGGGCCAAGGGGGTGCTAGGCAGCGGCGGCATCCTCGGTGGCTTCGGCAAGAACCAAAGCCGGAAATTCGACAAGGCGACCGCGGTAAGCCAGACCTTCGACGACATCGCGGGGCTGAAGGCGGCGAAGTCGGACCTGCAGGAGATCGTGCAGTTTCTCAAGGAGCCCGAGCGCTTCCAGCGTCTCGGCGGGAAAGTCCCGCGCGGGGTTCTCCTGGCCGGGCCACCTGGAACCGGCAAGACGCTCTTGGCCCGCGCCGTGGCCGGGGAATCGGGTGTCCCATTCTTCTCCATCAGCGCCTCGGAATTCATCGAGATGTTCGTGGGCCTGGGGGCGGCGCGTGTTCGCGATTTGTTCAAGGAGGCCAAGAAGAGTGCACCCACCATCGTCTTCATCGACGAGATCGACGCCGTAGGGCGATCGCGCGGTACCGGGCTAGGCGGCGGCAACGACGAGCGCGAGCAGACGCTGAACCAGTTGCTCTCCGAGATGGACGGGTTCGACCGCACCGATCTGGTCGTGGTGATCGCCGCGACCAACCGTCCCGACGTGCTCGATCCAGCGCTGCTTCGTCCCGGTCGCTTCGACCGCCGCATTCTGGTCGACCGGCCCGAGTTGGTGGCGCGCAAGGCGATCCTGGGCGTGCACGCCAAGGGCAAGCCGCTCGCGCCCGACGTCGATCTGCAGGTCGTGGCCGAGAACACGCCGGGATTCTCGGGCGCGGATCTCGCCAACCTGGTCAACGAGGCCGCTTTGTCGGCGACGCGCAAGGGCCGCGACAGTCTCGCCGCCGACGATTTCACCGAGGCCTACGACAAGATCGTGCTCGGCGACCAGCGCGAAGCGAAGCTGGACGCGAAGGAGAAGCGGCGGGTCGCGGTTCACGAAGCCGGACACGCGGTGGTGGCCCGTTTCTCGCCCGAGGCCGAGCCGCTTCATCGTGTGACCATCATCCCGCGCGGGATGGCGTTGGGGGCGACGCAACAGAGCCCCGGCGCCGATCGCCACTTGATGGCGCAAGCGGAGCTCGAGTCGCGCCTGCGCGTGCTGATGGGCGGCTATGCCTCGGAGCGACTCATCTTGGGCAGCATCTCGACGGGTGCCGAGAACGACCTCAAGGAGGCCACGCGGCTGGCCTCGCACATGGTGGCTCACTACGGAATGAGCGAGCGCCTCGGTCCCGCGTACTACGATCACGAGGCCGAGCATCCCTTCCTCGGCCAGCGCATGGGCAGCGACAGCGGGACCAGCCCCTCGACCATCGGCGCCATCGAGGAGGAAGCCCGGCGAATTCTGGCGCGTGCGCTGGAAGAGGCCAAGGTGATGCTGACGGAGCGGCGCGTGGAGCTGGATCGACTGGTCGCCGCCCTGCTGGAGCACGAGAACCTGGAGCGCGACGATCTGGTCGCGATTTTGGGGAAAGCGGTCGACGACGGTCCGAGTCAGGCGAGCTGAGTCTCCATGGACACTATCCGCGCCGACATCGATCTGATCGCCCACTGTGGCCTCTATTGCGGGGCCTGCCCGAAGTTCCTGAAGGGCAGGTGTCCCGGGTGTCGGCAAAACAGCAAGGCGAGTTGGTGCAAGGTGCGCAGCTGCTGCCAAGAGCACGGGTACGCCACCTGCGCGGACTGCGGCACGCACGAAGATCCGCGGACTTGTCGCAAGTTCGACAACGCAATCGCCAAGCTCTTCGGCCTGGTCTTCAATTCCAACCGCGCCGCATGCATCGCCAAGATCCGGCTGCTTGGCCCTCTCCCATACGCTGAGTTCATGGCTTCCCACCGCCTGCAATCGCTGCCAAGACGCGGACCGCAGCCGGCCTAGAAGCGCCAAGCGAGTCAGCTTTCCCGACGGGTGCCCAGATCAGTCAATCATTCCCCAGCAAGCGCTCCATCACGCGCCCGCAGGACGAAAGTCACGGGGCCGTCGTTGACCAGCTCGACCTTCATATCGGCGGCGAAACGGCCGGTAGCGACTTCGATGCCCTCGGCGCGGATCCGCTCGGCCACGCGCTGGTAGAGCTTTCGGGCCAAGGCTGGGTCTTCGGCCCGATCGAAGCTGGGGCGGTTGCCCTTGCGGGTCGAACCGGCGAGGGTGAACTGGCTTACGACCAGGCAGGCGCCGCTGACGTCCTTGACCGAAAGGTCCATGGGCGTGCGACCGGGAAAAATGCGCAAGGCACAGAGCTTACGCGCCAGCACGTCGGCGTCCGTCTCGCCGTCACCGCGTTCGACGCCCACCAGGATGGCCAGACCCGGCCCAATCTTGCCGGCGACTTCGCCGTCGACGCGGACCTCGGCGCGCGACACACGCTGAACCACGACGATCATCGTGACCTCGGCCCGATCCCTGCGTTCATCTCGTGACCCCGGCCTGATTCGAACAGGCGACCTACGGTTTAGGAAACCGTCGCTCTATCCACCTGAGCTACGGGGCCTTGCGTGCCTCTTAGATAGACTGTTTCACGGTAGAGATCCATCCTCGCACGTGCGAAATCGCCTAGGCCAGGGTGGCGGTTCTCGACCCTACGGGCGGACAGGAAAACGCAGGCTATTGAGGCTGGCGCTTGCTGGGTTTGGGCGGGGCAGGGGAGAGGCTGGGATCGGTCTTGCCGATAGCCGCGAGATCGAGCGGAGCCCCGAGATCCACGGGAGGCTCGTCGGCGGCGGGCGGCATCATCATGGGGAGATCCACGATGTCTTCGCCGCCGGCACCGGGCGGTGAAACCTTGCCGCGATTCGATGTCGGTGCGGGATTGGGCGCGGTCGCTGGCGGGACGGCCTGGGAGGACTCCGGCGACAGAGGCTTGAGGCTCATGGTTAGCCGGCCGGCGGAAGCGCGCGGCGCGGTCTTGGCGGGGCTGGCTGGGGCTGATTGGGGGGGCCGGGGAGCGGCCAGTGGGGAAACCAGGTCGACGATAGGCGTGTCCTCGAGAGAGATCTCGATCCCCGCCGGTGACTTGACCTCGCGGTGGCCATTCGTGGCCGATGGCATGCCGGTCGAGCCCGGGGCCTGGTGCATCGCCGTGGAACCAAGAACCGCGGCGGCCGTGGCGGGCGGGGAGAGATTGGCCGCATACGTGCCGGAGCCGCGGGAAGACTTGGTCATGTACGGGGCGGCGTCGTCGACCTGGCGCTCGAGGGCGCGCGAGGCGTACTCCTGCCGGCGCTCCCATACCAGGTTGATCGTCATCTCGTGCAGCTTCGACTTCAAAACGTGGTAGGGCCGCTCGACGGTCATGCCACGCGCGCTCACCCGGATGACGTGATAGCCCTTGGGCACCTTGAAGCTGACGCTTCCGTCCTTGGCGGAGGAAATCGCCTTGGTCTTCTGATCGTCGAGCCACAGGTGCGCGCCTTCCACGGGACCGCTGTCGTCGATGACGACGATCTTGAACTCGGCTTCCGCGGCTTCGAGGACGTGCGCGACGAACGTGGTCTTGCGCGGCAGCACCAGGACTTCCTGCGGGGGTTCGCGAAGCAGCATGGTCTGGCGACCGCGGGTGTAGATGCCGTAGAGGTGCACGTACCAGTTGCCGCGTGGAATGCCGCGAAAGACCGTGTTTTGCTCGACGTTCCAGGCTTCGAAGCGGCGTTTGCGTCTGCCCAGCCACTCCAGTTTCTTGCGGTAGGCGGTCAGGTTCTCGATGGTCGGTGTGTGCGGCGAGCGCGAAATGCGAATGGAGAAAAGCTCGTCCTTGGCGTCCGAGTCCCACTGCACCCGAACCGCGATGGTGCCGCGAAATGAGATCAGCACGGCCCAGCCCAGAGCGCACAGGAACGCGAGCACGGCCAGCGCGATCACCAGGGGGTTGAGGATGACCAGTCCGGTCGAACGGCCGATGAGCGAGGCCTCGATGTGGTCGGTGCGCTGGCGTGCGACGTCGTGGAGGATGAATTCCACCTTCACCCAAGGCGCCAGTCCGGCGGGCCGGATGCGATAGAGCAGCAGCGCGCTGCAACCGAGATCGCGGGCCAGGCTGGCGATCCCTTCGTCGGTCAGTCGATCCGGGGGCAGCGCATCGGTTTGAATCTTCGCCTGGGTCGCCTGCAGTTCCCAGGGCGACCGCATCAGGGTTTCCAGCAAGCCTGCCGCGAGGTGCTGCTCGCGCACGAGGAAGGGCCAGTAGAAGGGCTGACCGCTGCCCGGCAGTGGGGCGATTTGGATCGCCGAAAGCGTCGGCTCGTAGAGGCCGTCGAATCCCTGGAGGAGGGGGCGGAGGTTGACGGCCAGGGTACTGGGCGGGCCCGTCGGCTTCTCGGGGCCAGCTTCCTCGGCAATGGCCTTGGCTTCGTCTTCTCGGGCTTTAAGTTGTTGCGTCAGACCCGTTGTGGCGCTGTCGGCTGCTTCCGCGCTAAGACGCGCGCTGATGGCCTTGATCTGCTCGGCGCTGAGCTCATCGATCTTGATGAGTGGTGCCGCCTGCCGCGCCTGTCCACCTGCCGAAAGGGCTCGGGCCGCCAGGGTCGAGGCCAGGCCTGGCTCCTGGGGCGCGAGCTTTTCGGCGGCGGCAAGCGCCTCGGCTTCTACCCGTGGTCCGAAGCTACCCGGGGGCGTGGCCGCGATGAGCGGCAGGAGCGGGCGCCATTCCGCCGCGGGCCTCCCGGCCAGCGGAGCGAGGGCAGCGTCCTTCTTCGCCACGGGATCCCCGCGTTCGATGGCGAGCGCGACAGCGGCGAGGGCGACGGCGGAGAGATTCCTCGATCGGCGCAGTGCCGCCAGTTCGGTTTCAGCGGCGGGAAAGTCCTTGAGTGCAGCCAGCGCGCGTACCTTGGCCGCGCGCAGAGGAGCGTTCTTGGGGTCGTTGGCCAGACCGGCATCGGTCAGTTCCACGGTCGCGCCCCACTCGCCGCGCAGCAACCTCGCCTGAGCGCGGGGCAGGGCGGGTACGGCGGGATCTTCGGCCAGTGCGAGCAAGATGCGTTTGGCCTCCGCGAGGCGGCCCACGACCATCGGCAGCACCAGCTCGACCGCGCGGGAGGCCGACGCGGAGTCGCCAGATATGATCGCGGACTCGGCGGCCAGAAACGGCCTCACCTCGGCCAGACCGGCCTCCGGTGTGCTGCCCAACGTGGCCCCGATGGCCGGAGCGAGCTTCGTGGCTACCTGCTTCGCCAGCCCCGCGATGTCACCTGTGGCCGCGGTCGCGACTATGCGCAGCTGCCGCTTGCCGCCAGGGCCGAGCAGCATGCCGGTCACGGTCGTGCCTTTCTGCCCGACCTGGAACTCCCACATGACCAGTCCATCGGCCGCCATGCGTTCGATGAGTTTCGCGGCGATGTCGCTGGACACGGTCAGGTTCTTACCCGGCGTTCTTCCCGTCACCGCCTCGATGGCCAAGGCGAGCTCGCGCCTTGGCGCGAGGTCGCGCTGGCCGGTCACGAGATAGGATCTGACCAGCAGCGAGACGGCTCCCGCGATCTCGCTTTGCTCGGGAGTGGCGGTAGGATCGGGAAGAATCACGGTGTCGGCCAGGGCGCTTGCGGGTAGCGCTAGCAGCAGTGCCCCCACCAGCCAGGCGGCCGGCCCACTCTTCCGGGCCACGGTTCGCGGCCACGCAAGCGGGAAAGAGGAACCCTGGTTCATGCTGCGATACTCGCAGGATCTCGGCACTTTGGGGGCGATTGTTTAAGGCGCCGCTCGATGCGCCGCTCGCGCCGTCGGTGACCCGGGCCGCGACGGCGATGGTAGAGTGTCCTACCATGCAAGGTTCTCGCCTCTTCGGTGTTTCAGTATTCGCGATCCTCATGGCTGCGGCTACCGCGGGCTGTCACTCGGATCGGAACCCATCGATCGGGCCGTCGGATTCCTACCTGCTGTTCGTCCCAGGTGACGGGAAGTACAGCCCCGGCACGCCGATGCGCGTGGAGCGGGCGGATCTCGAGACACCGGCCGTGCGGCCTATCCCAAGTCTGCTCGAGTCTGGATTTGCCTCGGAGATGTTGCGTACGGTGTATCTGGCCGATCAGTACATTCGCGATGCCGTGGTGGATGGACGGCACTTCTCCGACCGCGCGCGCGCCACGGCCAGCCAGCCCGTCTGCCTCGTGGTGGGAGCGGACGTGATGCCATACGCGCGTGGTCTCTCCATCAAGGGCAGTTTTGGGGGATCCACGGTGTTGCCGACCCTGCCCTGGGTCGGTATCCCCGCCGAGCCTTCGTGGGACAAGGCACTGATTCAAACCCTCACCGGGCGATTTGCCGCCTACGCGGCCAATCTGGTTGCGACCGGTGGGTTGCTCGACGCAGTGGCCACGCCGCCCATGGCTCTGGTGGATGGCTATCGCATGGCCATGGAAGTCGTGGCCCGGGAATGGCGCTACACCCCGGGTCCGGCGGGCGTGATCCAGGTCGACCAGGGGACCCCCGAGCAGCGCGCGATCTTCGGCAAGATACGCGAAAATCTCTATGTCCTCGACGACACCAGATCTGCCCTTCGGCCGGCGCAACAGCTTGTCGATTCTCCCGGCGTGGCCGCGACCGTCATTTACCGCATGGCCCAGTCGCGGGCGGTGGGAGATCGGGTCGCGCCCAAGGACTTCTACGCCCCCTACGTGGCCCATCGCATGCCCAAGGATGTCAGTCCGGCGGCCATTCTTGGCCCCTTCCGAAACTTCCAGGCCAAGCTCCTCGGGGTGTGGGCCGGCGCGGTCCTGCGTGGAAAGGGGCCCAAGGACATCGTCGACTTGGTCAACCTCTACGGAGCTAGCTTTCCCGCCGAACGCGCGGAGGTCATCCGCATCTTCGTGGTGACCACCTTCGGAGGCACCATCAAACCTGGCGGCTGTTCCATGCAGCCGAAGGACTCGAGACAGACGCTCGCCGAGTTGACCGCGCTGGCTGCCGAGGTCGGCATCGGGCGAAAGACCCTGCGCGATGCGCTCGGAACCAAGTCCAAGTGAATTGCAATCTAGCCGGCACCGCGCCTTCCGCGGTATGAAAGGCGGGTGAGCACAGTCGATTTTTCTCGAAGCCGGATCCTGGTCACCGGGGGCGCCGGATTCCTGGGGAGTTTCCTCCTGGAAGAACTGCGCGGGCGGGGGGCCAGGGACATCATCGTGCCGCGCAGCCGCGACTACGATCTGGTCGATCGCCAGGCGTGCCGGCGTCTGCTCGCCGACGTGAAGCCGAACCTGGTTTTTCACCTCGCGGCCCGCGTGGGCGGCATCGGCGCCAACCGCGAAAATCCCGGGCGTTTCATGTTCGAAAACGCCATGATGGGGTTGCACGTCTTCGAGGAGTGCCGCCTGGCCGGGGTGAGGAAGCTGGTGGCGGTGGGCACCATCTGCGCATACCCCAAGTTCGCGCCGTTGCCGTTTCGCGAGGACGACCTGTGGAACGGCTATCCCGAGGAGACCAATGCGCCTTACGGCATCGCTAAGAAGATGATGCTGGTGCTGTCGCAAGGCTACCGCGAGCAGTACGGCATGAACAGCATCGTGCTCTTCCCCGTCAACCTCTACGGTCCGCGCGACAACTTCGACCCCAAGTCCTCGCACGTGATCCCGGCGCTCATCCGCAAGTGCGTCGAGGCGCGCCAGGCGGGCAGGGACGAGATCGTGCTTTGGGGTGACGGTTCGCCCACGCGCGAGTTTCTCTACGCCGCGGACGCCGCGCTGGGGCTGGTCATGGCCGCCGCCAGTTACGATTCGAGCGAGCCGGTGAACCTGGGCACGGGCCAGGAGATCTCGATCCGCGACTTGGCCACGCTCATCGCCGAGAAAACCGGATTCCAAGGCCGCTTGCGCTGGGATACGCGAGAGCCCAACGGGCAGCCTCGTCGCCGGCTGGACGTCGCGCGGGCCCGCGAGCGCTTCGGCTTCGTAGCCAGGACGTCGTTCGCCGACGGCCTGCGCGCGACCATCGAGTACTTCGAGGAAGAGCACAAAAAAGGAGTTCTATGAAACGAGCGCTCATCACGGGGGTCACCGGCCAGGACGGGTCGTATCTGGCGGAGCTCTTGCTCAAGAAGGGCTACGAGGTCATCGGCATGGTTCGCCGGTCCAGCTCATTCAACACCGATCGCATCGAGGGCATCTACCAGGATCCGCACACCAGCGACTATCGCTTCAGGCTGGTCTACGGCGACCTCGAGGACGCCAGCTCGCTCAACCACATCATCCGGACCACGTCACCCGACGAGATCTACAACCTCGGGGCGCAAAGCCACGTGCGGGTCAGCTTCGACGTTCCCGAGTACACCAGCGACACGGTCGCGATGGGCACACTGAGATTGCTGGAAACCCTGCGGGAGACCGGCAGCAAGTGCAGGGTGTACCAGGCCTCGTCGAGCGAGATGTTCGGCGGTTCGCCGCCGCCGCAAAACGAAAGCACGCCGCTGCGGCCACGCAGCCCCTATGCCTGCGCCAAGGTCTTCGCGCACCACCTGTGCGAAAACTACCGTGAGGCCTACGGCATGTTCATTTGCAGCGGGATTCTCTTCAACCACGAGTCGCCTCGGCGGGGCATCCCGTTCGTCACCCGCAAGATCACCCGGGCCGCCGCGCGCATCAGCCACGGCCTCGACAAGAAGCTCTACCTCGGGAACCTGGACGCGCGCCGCGACTGGGGCTTTGCCGGCGACTACGTGGAAGCCATGTGGCTGATGCTCCAGCAGGAAAGGCCCGACGACTACGTGGTCGCGACCGGGGAAGCGCATTCGGTGCGCGAGGCGCTCGACGTGGCGTTTGCCACCCTGGGCCTCGACTGGCAGAAGTACGTCGAGATCGACCCCCATTACTACCGGCCGACCGAGGTCGACCACCTGTGTGGCGATGCCAGCAAGGCCAAGGCGAAGCTGGGCTGGACGCCGCGCGTGCGCTTCAAGGAGCTCATCGAGATGATGGTGAGGTCGGACGAGGCTGACGTGCGTTTGTCGCTGCAAGGGCGAGCCCCGAGCGTCTGAACCGCCGGCCATTCCTGCACGTCTGCTTGGCTTGAAGGGGACATTTTCATGTGGCTGCTACAGGCAAATGTCCGATAACAGATATTATGTCAACTTCCCCGCGCGCGGCAAATCCGCACCTGCTGGCGCAACCTTAGCGTCCCTGCGGGCTCAGGCTCTCGGCCTTCTCGGCCCGCAGCACGCGCAGCTCTTCGAGCACCCCCTCCAACTCCGCAGACCGCCCGGACTGGGCTTCGAGGGCGGCGATGGCTCGGTTCAGGATCTCGATCGTCCCTCACGACGCGGGCACGGATGGCTTCGTACATTTCGCGGAATCCGGCGTGAAACGCGTGCAGTTCATCGCCCTTGCGCAGATTCCCCAGGTCCGGAGAAAGTTTGTTGTCGCGAACTCGGGCGAAGACCGACCCGATGTTGTGGAGCGGCCCCGCTATCTTGTGGGTCATCCAGATGCCCGCGCCGGTGACGGTGAGCACCAGAATCACGCCGAATCCGACGATGCCCCACAAGACCACGCGGTCGTTGGCCTCGAATTGCGCCCGCAACTCCCGCGCGACACTGGGGTCAACCGACGCGGTCATGGTGACGATACGGGTGGTCTCCTGAGTGGCGACATAGATGCGACGGCCGAGAAAGACCGTGAGAAACACCGCCACGACGATGATGAACACCGTGTAGCGGAGCTGAAGACCGACGTCGAGAAGGTAGTTGCGCAGCTTGCGCTTGTGCTGCTGCACGTGCTCGGGTTTCGTCATGGATATGCTCCTATGCCTCGTTCCATCCGTGCCTAGCCTCCCTGGGACTTGAAGTACTCGGCAAGGCTGTTTCCCAACTGACCAGCGGTGGCCTCGATACAATCCCGTCGGGCGTTTTGCCGGTCCCGATCCCGCCTTCCCCCCTGGACTGCCGCGCCCGCGCTGGTCCACAGGATGACGCTCCTCGACGGCCAGCGGGCGACCATCAGCTTGACCTCGCAACTCGTCTCGAGAGCGGAGCCGGCGTTGTTGTCTTGCAGCTTGAGCACGTTTCCATCCACGATGAACGCCAGCCGGCCGCCCTTGCCGAGGTTCTTTTCCTCGGCGCCTTCGACAACGACGACTTGTGGAAGACTCCCGAGCGATTGCTTGAGGTTGCCTCGCAGCAGCCCGAGGAGGGGTGCGTCTGCGGCTTTGCTTCCGCCGGTGAACGGACCAAGCTTCAAGTAAACCTTTCGCTCTTTGACGCTCTTCGCTGTAACACGGGTGAGGATCGAGGCCAGGGCCTTCTCGGCCTGGGTACGCACGAAGCCGTCCGACTCGTGCTGGAGCAATCTTCTGAGTGCGCCCGCGGCTTCTTCTCCACCAAGCTTGCTCAAGGACCGGGCGGCCATGGCACGAACGGTCTTGTGCTCGTCCGACAAGGCCCTGATGAGAGAAGGTTCCCCGCCCTTGTCACCCAGCTTGCCGAGCAGAATGGCGGCTTGGGTTCGCACCTTGAAGCTGGGATCGCCGAGGAGTGCTCTGGCCAGGCTGTCGACTTTGTTGGCGGCGAAAACAACCCTTGGGCTCGTGAGCAGAAGAACTGCCGCCAAGCCAGCGGCCAGCGCGGGTATGCCCCAGCGAGGAGGTGTCATTCGGACGAGCGCTTCCCCTTGGACGACCAATGCGTCGGGAACTCAATCGCGAACGCGGTGCCCGCCGAAGGCATTTCCTCCACCGAGATGGAGCCATGATGCACTTCGACGATGACCTTGGCAAGTGCCAGCCCCACCTTGTGAGCAGCGCGTGCCAGGTGCTCCTTCGCGTTTCCGGTATAGGGATCGAAGATGTCGGGTCTGGCGGCGACGGCGATCTCGTGCTTGTCACCGTAGACGTGCAACCGCGCGGTCCCGCCCTCGGACGACGCGCGGAGAAAGCAGGTCTGGTTCTCGGGCTGGCGCAACACGAAGTTGGCGAGGTTGGCGACCGCCTCCTTGATGTAGTTGCCATCGCCGCGAACAGGCATCGCATAGGATGCGTTCTCGACCACAATCTGCTTGCGCCCGACCGACGCCGTATGTGCGAGGCTCGACGCCACCGACTGGCAGATGTCGGAAAGCAGGATCTTCCCTTCCTTTAGTACGACGTCTCCGGACTCGAAACGCTCGAACTCGAGCACGGTGCGCAGATTGCGAACCATCTCGCGGAAGGTCGCTCGGGTATCGTGGACGCATTCATCGAATTCCTCGTGCAAGCTCCTTTCCCGTGGTTCCGATTGTTGCGCGATGTATTCGAAATTCGCCTGGATGGTACTGAGCGAATTCTGGATGTCGTGGACCAGTCCCCGGACCCAGTGGCGCTTGTCGCAAAGCGCGCTGGTCTGCCTCTGGCGCTTCGAATCGAGCTTGCGAAAGACCGCCTGGGACCTGAGCAGTGCCCATAGGCGCGCCCTGCGCTCTTCTTTGCTGGTGGACGCCGAGAAGAGCGCATCCGCGCCAGCGGCCAGCGCATCGAGCCGCAGCAGATCGATCTGCTTGCCATGGGCGAAGATGATCACCGGCAGGAAGTGGGTTCGGCTGTTGCCCTTGAGCCGCTCGCACAAGTCGACGCCGCCGGCCTTGCTGATGCGGTCGTCGATGACCACGACGTTGGGCCGATGGAGCAGTGCTTCCTCAAAGCCAAGATCGAGCGAATTCACGACCTGGACATTGACGCCTTCCAGGCGAAGGAACTCGACCAGAGGGCGCGCGCACTGCCGGTCTGGCGAGACGATCAGGCCCTCAACCACCCCTGGTGCCGCGGCGACTTCATCTCGCGTCGTACGTTCATTTGGAAGCATTCGCCGCGCTAGCCCTCGCACAATCACGGTAACAGAGGTGCAAAGCGGTTTCAATCCGGGCAGACCAAAAGCACAACGCCGGGCTGGGCTTCACCAGGGAAGATGCGAATGAAGGTAGATGTAGGTAATTTGACTTCATTAATTTACATGTACTACTCTGTAGGCATGTCAAAAAGCCTCTCCCCTTCCCCCGCCACGGCGACCAACCCAGAGAAGCGTCAGCACCTCCGGTTCGACAAGGTCTTCCCTGTACGAGTGGAATCGGTCTTGTTTGGCGAGTTGCCCGGCGTGGCCAGAAACGTCTCTGCCGGTGGAATCTTCATTGAAATGCGCGACCCCCTGCCCTTGGGCGCGCGCGTTCGCGTCTCCTTTCTCAATACCGAAGAGACCGCCGAAATCGTCGCGGTCGGAGAGGTCAAGAACCACTACTTCGTGAACTACGTTCTAGGTGGCGCGACCCGGTCGCTATCGGGAATGGCGGTTCGCTTCGAAGGCTTCGAGAACGAAAGTCAGCAAATTCTTCACGATTGCTTGAATCGGTTCCGTGTCTTGAACTGATAGATCATTCGAGTACGCGCGGGCGAACGGTGATGGGCTCCTTGAGGGGTATGGTCACGTCCGCGTCGATTGGGATTTCCACCTCGCGTGGCCCCGTGACGATATCGAGGGTTCTGGCTCCCTCGCGAATACTGATCTCGTAGCGCCCGGGGAGAATGCCGGTAAATGCGAATTTGCCGTCGTTGTCGTCCAGATCCGCGACGGCTGGTCTGGGAAACGCCAGGGGCGATGAGCGGCTGAGCAGCAAGGCCCGCGCATCGGGGGAAATGCGAAACCCGGGCTGCGCCAAAACCTGCCCCGTCACCCGCGATCCCTTTTGCTTGAGTGAGAGCGTGACCTCCGCGTCCCCTCCCTCGGTCAGTTCGATCTTCTCGGGTGGATAGGCCAGCATGTCGCCTTTCCGCGCCCAGAGATAATAAGTTCCGGGGGCGAAGCGATCCTGGGCGAACGCGCCCGTGCTGTCGCTGGTCCAGAAGATCGGCGTGGTGGGAATGCCGGGAACGTCGGACAGCAACGCCGCCACTGTGGCGTTGGGCTCCGGATCGTCGTTCTTGTCGCGCACGATTCCGTGGATCACGGTCGCCCGCGTCAGTTTGATGGAAACCCGGGCTCCGGATCCAGCCTGGATCCCTTTCATGACCATCGGACGCCAACCGAATCTGGTGATGCGCAGGAAGTACCGGCGGGCCTCGAGTCCCCCCAGGATGAAGCTGCCGTCGTCACCCGTCCTGGCGCTGCTGCTTTCGATACCCTCCTCGGCGGACCGCAACGCCGAGACCTCGGCGTCAACCACGGGCACCGACTTGGGCGAGTTGTCGACGATTCGCCCCCGGATGGTGGATTCCGGTCCCATGCGGAAGACCCTCGGCTGATTTCCCGCCGTGAGCGCCAGTCTCTCCGCGGGCAGGCGCTCGAAGATCTCGCTGGCCAGGCCGGGGCGGCTGAGGCGCAGGGAATAGGTCCAGGGCCCGGTGCGCAGACGAATGTGGAAGGTGCCGTCCTTGGCGGAAACCTCCCGGGCAAGCTCGGTCAGTTGGGTGCCTCTCGACACCCACACGTCGACATGGGCGCCCTCGATCCGGCGCCCTCCCTCGTCGACCAGCCGGCCTGCGCCCTGGATTTCCGGGCGATCCGCGGTGTCGCGATTGAAGACCGCGCGCTGGAATTCGATCTCCGATCCGAACAAGCAGTGAGGCTTGGGCGCCCACGGCAGCGCGCATTCCGGCGCCAACATGGTGCAGAATTCGACGCAGTTGTCGTCGTTCTTGGGGTCGCAGATGGTGGGGCGCGACTGGTCGGCGTCGAGAAACGGCGTGGCCGAGACGTCGCGGCCGGTGCAATAGACGCAGCCCTCCTGCTGTTCGATGCACAGCACCTCACGCGGGGCCGGCGTCACATTTCCCGAAGGTTGGCTGCTCTTGGCGCCCGGGGAACGCTTGCAGCCCTCCCCGGCAGCAAGGGGCAAGAGGGCAAGCGCAATCATCAAGGCCTTCGGTCGGATCAAGAGATCTCCTCAATCAGGAGTATAGGACAGGCTTGGCGCGATCGAGGTCGAGATTACCGATGCCAGCGCGCTTGGAAAAGATAGGTTGCAAGAGCCGTCCTGAGCAAGCCATGGTGTCCATCGTGCGCGGGAAATTCCTTGTGCTCGAAGGCATCGACGGATCGGGAACCACCACCCAACTCGATCGCGCGGTGGCGTATGTCGCCAGCCTGGGACACCCCGCCGTGCCAACCCGGGAACCGAGCGCGGGGCCAATCGGGCGCCTGTTGCGAGAATCTCTGCTCGGTCGGCTCACCATGTCCGATGGCACCGCCATGGATGGTCGAACCATGGCCCTTCTCTTTGCCGCGGATCGAGTCGACCACCTGCAACGGGAGATCGAACCACACTTGGCCGCGGGAACGACCGTGATCTCGGATCGCTATTTGCTTTCTTCGCTGGCCTACCAGGCCGAAGAAGCGCAACGCGATTGGGTGCTTGGCCTGGCCCGCGGGATCTTGCGCCCGGATCTGACCGTTCTTCTCGATTTGCCGGTCGAAGTCGCGGCACGTAGGCGCGCGGCCGCCGGGCGTTCGGTCGAGCGCTACGATGCCGATTCGTATCTGGCGAAGGTCTCGGCCAACTATCGCGCCCTCGCCCGCCATGATCCTTCGGTGGTCGTACTGGACGGTGGCGCGACCATTGACGAAGTGACCGCTGCGTTGTGCCGGACGATCGCTCCCCTGTTCGCGTCGCCGGGGCGCTCGTGAGACAATCGCTGCATGCCGCACTCTAGTCTCGTCTTCGCGCTGGCGAACGTCGCCCTGCTGGTTTCCTCGTGCGCGACCCCCGCCGCCCCGGCCCCGGAGCCGGTGGCGCGCGTACCCACGTCGGCGCCTGTGGCGGAGCCTTCTACGCCAACCCCACTTTCTATTCCCGCGAAGGTTTCACCGGCGCCACCCAAACCCTGCACGATGTTCGTCAAGCCGGGCATCGTGCGGCGGTCGGCGCTGGTGCATCTGATCGATGCGGGATTGCCGCGCTGGTTGCAAGGGGTAGAAGGCGATCGCATGCTCGCCCACCATCGCTTCCAAGGTTGGCTCATCAAGAGCCTGCATCCAGGTGATTCGTGCTACCAGGCCATCGACTTGCGGCGCGGCGATGTGGTGCAGAAAGTGAACGGCAAGTCCATCGAGAAGCCGGAGCAAGCCTTCGACGTGGCCGAGTCGCTCCGCACCGCGCCGGCCATCGTCGTAGATTTCCTGCGCGACGGAAAAACCACACGCCTCACCATCGCGATTGCCGATGATTGACCAGTCGCGTGGGGAGCCGCCGAGCTTTGCTCGGCGCGAACCATCGCGGGAAGGTATGGAAACCCTCCCAGGGTTTCCATAGCAGCAGTCGTGTGGGGAGCCGCCGAGCTTTGCTCGGCGCGAACCATCGCGGGAAGGTATGGAAACCCTCCCAGGGTTTCCATAGCAGCAGTCGTGTGGGGAGCCGCCGAGCTTTGCTCGGCGCGAACCATCGCGGGAAGGTATGGAAACCCTCCCAGGGTTTCCATAGCAGCAGTCGTGTGGGGAGCCGCCGAGCTTTGCTCGGCGCGAACCATCGCGGGAAGGTATGGAAACCCTCCCAGGGTTTCCATAGCAGCAGTCGTGTGGGGAGCCGCCGAGCTTTGCTCGGCGCGAACCATCGCGGGAAGGTATGGAAACCCTCCCAGGGTTTCCATAGCAGGCAGTCGTGTGGGGAGCCGCCGAGCTTTGCTCGGCGCGAACCATCGCGGGAAGGTATGGAAACCCTCCCAGGGTTTCCATAGCAGCAGTCGTGTGGGGAGCCGCCGAGCTTTGCTCGGCGCGAACCATCGCGGGAAGGTATGGAAACCCTCCCAGGGTTTCCATAGCAACGATACGGGAACCACCTAGCGCTTGTGCTTGGTCGGATGCTTGACGGCTGGATGCTTCTTGGCGGCTCTCTTCCCTTGAATGGGGCTGGTCTTGGCGGTGCCGCCGGAAGCGCCAAGTCCGCGGACCGCGGCCTCCTTGCTCGACGATGGCGAGCCGGGCAGCGCGGTCTGAGCCGCGACGATACCGGAATCGGGTGACGATTGGCCGAGTCCGAGCGTCGGATTCCCGGCCGCAGGAGGAACCGCTGGCGGGGACTTCGCCCCTTGCAGGCCTCCGGTTGGCGCCAGCGCGGGCTCGCTGGAACTGGCCTTCCCTTTGCCCTTCACCATCATGGCGATGACGACAACCAGCGCGAGAACGACCGCGGCCGCGACGATGAGAATCAGCGTGCGACGACCGCCGCTGATCTCACCCACGATTTCGCGCTCGTCCATCTTCTCGCCCGGAACGTCGGAGCCGCTGGTCGGCATCGCCGTCGAGGTGGCCCCCGTTCGCAGCGAGAACTTCTTGCGGTCCTCGACCGTCACCGAACCGTCGTCGACATAGCGATCCTCGAGCGGCCGGGCGTCTTCCCCGATTGCGGAACCATCCGGTCCGGCTTTGCCGCTGGCCTGCATCTTGGCCTTGGCATCGGCGACCAATTGCTCCACGTCGCCTTGCTTGAACCACAGCGTTTCGCGGAATGCAGCTCCCGACTTGGGAGGCGCTCCCCTGCCCGCTTCGCCGGGGACGATGGCCGCCGGCTGCGCCGGCACGGGCTGAATGGGATGCGCGGGCGACGCAGGCACCCTACCGGGATTGGCAGAGGCCCCGGGTGCCGTCGAGATCGGAGCGTGTTGGACCGGGGCGGGTATGGGGGCGTACGGCGGGGGAGTCTTCGGGTACACGGCATCCAACGCCCGCGGGTGGGTCGACGGCATCGCGGCCTGAGGCAAGGGCGTGGCCGCCAGCGGAGGTTGCGCTGGAATGGGCGCGCGGGTGGCCAAGGGCTGTGCGTGCTGCGCGGCACGGGGAGACATTGTCCCCGCAGCGATGGTCTGACCAACCTCCTGCGGCCTTGGTTGAGAGGGCGTCACGGCCGGTGTTCCCGGCTGCGACGACGGAACGGGCGCTCCAGCCGCGGCCTTGGCGGCCCTCGCCTCGGCCACCATCCTGGCGATGTCGGCCTGATTCCCGCCGAACATCATGGTCTTGGCCAAACCAACTTCAGCGCCGGTCTTGCCGGCTCCGGCTGGCTGTGCCTTGAGTGCTTCGAGCTCGTTCAGGAAGAGGCGCAAAGTCAGGTGACGCCGGCTCGAACTCTTGTCGAGTGCCTTGAGGACCAGCTTGTCGGCGTCCGCCGGCAGGTTTGCGCCAGGTCGGCGCTGGGAAGGTGGCAATACCGGCGTCGACACTTGCATGTCCAGCACGGCCTGCACGCTGGTCCCCTGAAAGGGGGGACCGCCCGTGAGCAGATGGTAAAGAATGGCCGCGAGGCTGTAGGTATTCGACCGCTGGTCGACCGGCTTGCCTTGGACCTGTTCAGGTGAGAGGTAGGCAGCCACGCCCGAAACCCGGTCGTTGATGGGCACCGCGAGGGGAAAGTTGATGACCTTCACATCGCCCGAGGCGGACACCAGGATATTCTTCGGGGCCACATCGCGATGAACCAAGCCGGCCTTCTGCGCCTCAAGGAGCGCCTGTCCGACCTGCGCGACGATGGACTTCGCTTGCTCGAATTCTACCAGCCCGGCCGCGAGAATGCGGTCGAGCGAGTCGCCCGGGCAAAGCTCCATCGCCACTGCAAGCCCACCCACTGAGGTCTTCTCGCACTCGATCACGGTAGCGACCTTGGGACTGCTCACCCGCATGATTTGTCTTGAATTCACGTTCCGCCCTCGCCAACGTAGCCTGCGTCGCGACGGCCTCTTGCGCGACGATCTTGTAGGCGACCTCCTGGCCGGTTTGGCTATCGAGGGCGCGCCACACCTCACCGGTGTTTCCGCCCCCGATCCTCTCGATGGGCTGAAAGCGAGCCGCGGGATGTGCGGCAATGGGTTGAAGGCGCTGCGGCCCCTCGGCAGTCGCACACCTCTCCTGTGGGCAGAAGTTTGCGTCCTCGGGGTACTGCGTTTTGCAAATTGGGCAGAATTTCATCCGGTACCTGGAGGTGAGGTCACTAGGGCCGCACGGAATACCCGTTGCGGGAGCGAAGTCTGGCGATCTTAGGGCACAGCCCCTCCCAAGATCAACATTCGTTCCGTCGAGTTGCGAGAATCGTCTCGCCCCAATAACACCGAGCGTCGACGAGGCGCTACTTGGTCGCGGTCTTCGGGGCGGTCTTTCCAGGCTCGCCAAGTCCGGCGAAAAGCTCAGACGCGGACGGAGTCGAGTGGCGACTTTCCTTGCTCTTGCGCTTGTGGCCAGCATTGGCGTGCCGCCGCGAGCGCCGTTTCCAGGTCTGGCGTGAATTCGATGCCATGGTCGGCTTCAACTAGCAGAGCCCGGCGTGGAGGTCAAATGGAGAACGCTGGTTTGACTCAAAGTCTTTCTGCGGTGAGGACGCCGTCGATGCCCTGGATGGCGCGCAAGACTTTCTTCAGTTGGTCGACGTGGTTGACGGTGACTTGAAAGGTGTTGAGGCCACGATTGTCTTCGGTAGCCCGGCACTTGGCCTGCACGATGTTCACACCGTGCTCCATGAAACACTTGGACAGAGCGGCCAGGATGCCAGGCTTGTCCTCCGAGACGACCTCCACCGCAACCGGGCGCAGTAGCCGAGTTTCCTCGTCCCAGCTTACTTCGACGCCGCGGGCGGGATCCAGGTTGAACGCCTTTGGGCACTGCCGCGTGTGCACGATGACCCCCCTGCCCCGGCTGATGAAGGCCACGATCGGGTCGCCAGGAACCGGGCTGCAGCACTTGGCGAAGCGAACCACGATGTCCGCCTCACCTTGCACGCGTACGCCTCCCACCGAGCGTTTGGGGTCGCGTCTGGGCTGGGCGCGCCCCTCTTCGCCAAGTGCGGGCAGGCTCTCCGAGGTTGCCTCGGCGGATTGTGCATGCGGGTAGACGGCCTGGGCCGCGGCCGCGGGGCTCAGCTTGCCATAGCCGACATGAACGAAGATCTCGTCGGCGCTGCCGAGATGCAGGGTTTCGGCGGCCTTGTCGAGCAGCTTGTCCTTCTCGGCCACGGCGAGAGAGCGATGCTGGTTGCGCAGGGCCTTGGTGAGGAGATCGCGGCCGAGGCGACGGCTGCGTTCGCGCTGCTCCCTGCGCAAGTGGTGGCGGATCTTGGTTTGCGCCCGGCTCGTGACCACGAACTTGAGCCAGTCCTTCGAAGGCCTTTGCGTGGGCGAGGTGATGATGTCGATGGTATCGCCATTGCGCAGCAGGTAACGGAGGGGAACCATCATGCCGTTCACCCGCGCGCCCGAGCAATGATCGCCAATCTTCGAGTGCACGGCGTAGGCGAAGTCGATCGGCGTGGCGCCCTTGGGCAGGGCCTTCACGTCTCCCTTGGGGGTGAAAATGAAGACTTCTTCCTCGAAGAGGTCGATCTTCACCGTCTGGATGAACTCCGCCGGATCCGCGAGGTCGCGTTGCCACTCCATGAGCTGGTGCAGCCAAGCGAAGGCTTTGCGATCCTCGGAGCCCAGTGGGGCCTTCTCCTTGTACTGCCAGTGGGCCGCGATGCCCTCTTCGGCGGTCTGGTGCATGGCCCGGGTTCGAATCTGCACCTCCATCCTCTCCGAGCCGGGCCCGATCACGGTCGTGTGCAGGGACTGGTAGAGGTTCGGCTTGGGCAGCGCGATGTAGTCCTTGAATCGGCCAGGCACCGGGGTCCAGTTCGAGTGGATGGTGCCAAGGGTGGCGTAGCAGTCGCGGACGCTGTCGGTGATGATGCGAAACGCGATGATGTCGTAGACCTGCTCGAGGTCGCGCCCGGTGCGTTTCATCTTTTGGTGAATGGACCAGTAGCCCTTGGCGCGCCCGCTGACCTGGCCGTTGATTTCGTTTTCAGCCAGGACCTCGGAGAGCTTGCCGCAGACCTCGCGTATGTACGCGCTTCGTTCCGCTTCCGTTCCCTCCATCTGGGCGCGCAGATCCTCCCATTCCTGCGGCTCCAGGTACTTGAAGGCAAGGTCTTCCAGCTCCACCTTCATCCATTGGATACCGAGGCGGTTGGCGATGGGTGCGTAGATTTCGCGGGTCTCGCGTGCGATGCGTTCCTGCTTGTCGCGCGAGACGAATTGCAGGGTCCGCATGTTGTCCACGCGGTCCGCGAGCTTGACCAGAATCACGCGGATGTCGCGCGCCATGGCGAGGAGCATCTTGCGGAAGTTCTCGGCCTGGCGCTCCTCGCGCGTCGTCCATGGGATCTGGCCGAGCTTGGTCACGCCCTCGACGATGCGTTGGATTTCCTCACCGAACTTGCCGCGAATGTCCTCCGGGGTGGCCGTGGTGTCCTCGACGCAGTCGTGCAGAATCCCGGCGCAGATCGAGGGCACGTCGAGGTTGAGATCGGCGATAATCTTGGCCACGCCCATGGGATGGACGAGATAGGGATCGCCCGATCTGCGGAACTGCCCGGCATGGCTCTCGGCCGCGTACGCGTAGCTGCGGCGGAGCAAATCCAGGTCCGCGTTGGGATTGCGCTCTAGTGCCGACTCACAGATTGTGTCGATGGTCACCATCAGGTTTCCGAAGGCCGGCGGGTCGCCGCCTCGGCCAGGAGCCTTCGCGCGACGGCATCGCAACGCGTCCGCACGCAGCGGGCGGCGACATAGATGGATCGAAGCTGGTCGTAGGCCCGCGAGAGATCGTCGTTCACCACGAGATAATCGTACTCACCATAGTGCTCGAGTTCCTTGCACGCCATGGCAAGCCTGCGTTCGATCACTTCCGGCGCGTCGGTGGCGCGCCGCCGCAGGCGGCTTTCCAGTTCCTCCATGGAAGGCGGCAAGATGAAGCAAAGCACGCTGTCGTCCGGCCACAGGCGGCGGATCTGCCGCCCACCCTGATAGTCCACGTCGAACAGGCAGTCGCTCCCCAGGGCGATGGACTGCTGGACGGTGGCGACGCTCGTGCCGTAGCGGTTGCCGTGCACCACGGCCCACTCCGCGAATTCATTCCCGGCCACCATCCGGTCGAAGCGCTGGTCGGTGATGAAGCAGTAGTCCTTGCCGTCCACCTCACCCGCGCGCGGGCTGCGCGTGGTGTACGAAACCGAGAAACGGATGTCGAACTCAGCGGCCAGCCGGCGCGCCAGCGTGGTCTTGCCCGCCCCCGACGGTGACGAGATCACCAAGAGCAGGCCGCGTGAGACTTCCTTGGTCATGGCTGGTCCTGGATGCGCCACGGTCTATTCGACATTCTGCGCCTGCTCTCGCAGCTTCTCCAGTTCCGCCTTGCCGTCGATGACCAGCGCGGAGATCGCGGCGTCTTGGATCTTGCCTCCCAGGGTGTTGAGCTCACGCCCGATCTCCTGCGCCAAAAAGTCGATACGGCGGCCAGGCGCATCCTTCGCGTGGCCGCCGAGGAGCGTGGCTAGGTGGTCGAAGTGGGCGCGCAAACGTACGATTTCCTCGTTGACGTCGAGACGATCGGCCAGAAGCGCCACCTCCTGGGCGAGGCGGGTCGGATCGATGGCAGCATTACCGGCGACGAGCGTGGCCAGCCTTTCTTCGAGCCGCCTGGCGGCACGGCCGGGAACCAAAGGGGAAAGCTCGGCAATCCGATCGAGCAGGCCGCGCAGACTGGCCAGGCGGCGATCGAGGTCGGCACGGATCGCCAAGCCTTCTTCTTCGCGCATGGCGCACAGACCCGCCAGCGCGGCCTCGATGGCCGGCGCCAGGGCGCGCCAACTGGCGGACGAGATTTCCTTCGCAGGGCCGGGGCGGCTGGCGGCCATGAAGGCCCCCACGACACCGAGGTCGATAGGGCCTGGCAGGTCCATTTCCCGACGGAGGCCATCGAGTGCGGCGTGCATCTGGCGCACCTGGTCGCTGTCGAGACCGCTCCCCTGCCCTTCCGTGGTCTCGTCGCGCAGGGCAATGGCGACCGATCCTCGCGCTAGCCTCTGACGAATCATGCGGAAGATCTCGCTTTCGATTTCGGGCGCCAGCTGGGTGTCGTAGGCGCGCAGTTTGATATCGAGGCCACGGTGGTTGAGCGAACGGATCTCCACGCCTACCGTACGCGGACCGATCGCCGCGCGCGCGCGGCCGAACCCAGTCATACTGACGACTTTGCAGCTCATGAACCTGCTCGGGCGATAACGACGATTCTGGTCATCGGAAGTGCACTTTCTAGCGCACTTCCCGTATCGATGTCATTTCTTGCCCGCGCCCCTGTCCGACTCGGTCCCGGGTGGCCGTGCGGGGGCCTCGGCGGGAAAAGGCAAGCCAGCCAGACCCGCGCCGTAGCGCGCGTCCAGTGCGAATGGTTTTGCGCCATGACGGGACACCGAGATGCGCCAGCCTCGGCGCGAATCCATCAATGTGACGAGCGCGAACTTGCAATCGCGCCTCGCCACGCGCCGGGTGCTTGGTTCCACACCGTGGCCGGAAAGCTCTACGGATTCCTCCTGCGCCCTGACAGTCGGGGCGGAGATGGGCTCGAGACGGCCGCCCAGGAGCCTGAACGTGGACGCTTGCGCCGCGGCGTCCGTCACTTTCAGCAACGGCACCGCGGCGAACCACAGCCTCACCTTCCTGACGTCGCCGGGGATCACCACGGTCTTGTCCAGCGCCATGGTGGGAATATCGAGCACCCGCACGGCAAGCCCGCGCAGGAGCGCGGCCTGACCGGGCTGGCGCACGATCTTGTCGGCCATCAGGTAGGCGACGCGCCGTCGATCCGCAGAGACGGCATAGGCCAGCACCTTGCCGTCCTCCGCGGTGACCTGGAAGTAGCGTCCGGTCTCGGGAATCCAGGCGAACAGTTCCTGGTGCAGCCCGAGCACGAGAACCCCTTCGCCGGCCAGGTGGAGCGGAGGTCTGGTCCGTGCCACGAAAAGGATACCGCCTTCCACCGCCTTGCCCCAGCGAAGCGCGGCCTCGGAGCGCGCGAGCCGGATCCGGGCATAGACCTTCTGATCTTGCAGGACACCGAGGTCGGCGGCCTCCGCTACCTCGCGGTTCCATGGCACGAAGGCCCGGCGAATCAACGTTGCCGCCTCCTTGGCCGCCTCGACGTACCGACCCTGGCGGGAAAAGCTGCAGGCGACGTTGAGTTGCGCGCCCAGCAGATCGGGGTCGGCGGCGAGCGCGGCCTGGTACTTCGCGCGCGCCTCCTCCCAGCGCTCCTCGCGGTAGAGCTGCTTGCCCTCGCCGTTCTTGCGCATGGCTTGCGCGGCCGGCAGCTTGCCCACGGCCACCAGTCCGGGAGCGTCGGGCAGCGGCTTCTCCGTCGGGCAAGTTGCGGCAGACAGCGCGAGTAGCAGCGCGAAATTCACGGTTCGATCCACACCGAGCGCAAGTCGAGTCGGTCTCCGACCGCGCTAAGTCCGTGCACACGTTTGGAAACCAACATGGGGACATCGTGCCGATAGAGGAACAGGGCCGGTCGGTCCTGGGCGAGCATCTCGGCGAGTTGCTGCAGCAGCAGCGCCCGCGCAGCCGGTGATGCCGCCACGCGGATACGGTCGAGCAAGGCCGAGAAGCCCTGAGACTTGTAGCCCGTGTACTGAAAGTCGCCTTGGCTGCTCAGGAGGAGACGCGGATCTTCATCCTTGCGCCCTTCCCAGGACAAGGCACAAAGATCGAAGTTGCCACGCTGCACGCGAGTCAAGAGCGTCGTCCCGTCGACGTTGCTGATGTCGAGGAGAATACCGGCGCGGCGCAGGTCCATCGCGTAGGCGCGAACCTCGCCGGACAGCGCGTGCGCGCCGGCCGGCACCAGGAAGGTGAGACGGATCGGCGCGCCCCCGACCTCGCGCACGCCGTCGCTATTGGTATCCGTGAATCCTGCCTGTTCCAGCACGCGGCCGGCAAGGGCCCGGTCGAACTTGTCGGCCGGTACCGTGCCGAAGGTTGGCGCGCCGATGGGGCGAACCAGGCCGTGATGGAACTCCGAGACGAATCGCGTGCGGTTCCACAGCAGACTCAAGGCGTGACGAAAGGCGGGATCGGCGAGCGCGCCCCTGCGTGTGTTGACGGCGATGAAAGAATAGCGCTCGGGCCTGAGCATGGTGAGGTCCAAGGTGTCGCGCAACGTGGCCGGCGACACCTGCTCGGGGAAGTGCACCTCCGACACGCGGGGCAGAATATCGATTTCGCCCCGTCGCACGCGCGTCAGGGCGCGGGCGGGATCGCTATCAATTTCGAAGTCGATGCCATCCAGCATCGGGCTGTCGGGAGAGTCGATCGCGCGGGCCCTGACCAGCTTGATGCGCTTGCCGCGCTCCCAGGCCGCGACGCGGAAGGGTCCGGTGCCGACCGGAGAGCGCCCGAGTTGGGCTAGCCTGGCGCCCCCTTCGCGAAGCGGCTCGGCGGGAAGGATCGGGATCTCGCACAGCGCTCGCAGGGTGAGGGCCGACGGCCGGGTGAAACGCAGCCGGACCATGCGTTCGGGCAGCACGTCCGCGCCCTCCACATCCGCGATCATCGCGTGCAGCAAGGCCGAGCGATTGGGGGACCTCATCAGGTGCTCGATGGTGGCTTGAACGTCGAGACCGGAGAAGATCTTGTCGTCCTGCCAGCGTGCGCCGGCCCTGAGGTGCATGGCCAAACGCAGCCCATCGCTCGACAGATCCCACGTGTCGGCCAGGCCCGGAAGGTAGTGTTCGCCGGAGCACTGGATGAGGGTCTCGTAGACCAAACCACCGCCAACCACGCGATCGATCACCTGTACGGTGTCGAGGAGCGGGTCGAGATGCGGGGGATCTGCCTCGAGGTGGACCCTGAGCACGCCGCCGCGGTGGGCAATCTTTTCTATCGGAGGGGGTATTTCAGGCAATGACTTTATGGCCGTGGCGGCCGTCGGGCCTGAACGCGAAGGGAACGCCGTGGCGCCGGCTTTGACCCTAGGGCCCACGTGGTTGCCGGTCTTTTCTCGGCCCTTGCGACCGCAGGAGGGCAAAGCCGCCAGCACGGCAAAGAGACAGAAGCCTAAGAGCGGGGCTTGTCGCCTCGATTTGACCGTGTTATTGAGGGACAAGAGATGCGAGCCGCATGGTCGTCGGCCGCCGTTCTTGGAAGAGGGGAAACACATGATCCGAATCTGTCTGCTCACGGTGTTCGCGCTGGCTTCCCTGTTATCGGTTAAGACGTACGCGCAGGGTCACGAAGTCGCTCCGATAAAAGTTAACCTTCCGCCCTCCCCGAGCTTTGCCGCATCGAACGTCCCCACGCAGTACCCCACGGGTGAGCTGTCCGTGCTCGGGCTGCGCAAGAATAGAGACAAGTACATGGACAAGGACGTCCGGGTCAAAGCCTATTTGACCCAAATCTACGAGTGCCCTCCCGAGTTGCGCAAGTGCAACGACGAGCTGTCCGAAAAAACCAAGAAGGAAAAGATCAAGGCGATGAAGAAGGGTGGCGACGCCCTGACCCAGAACGTCCAGGTCGACCGCGGCGGCTGCCGGCCGTGCGACCAGCCTCACTTCTTCATGGCCGACACACCCAACGCCAAGCTGGAGCGCTCTCTCCTCATCGCCGACTACCCGGTCAAGGACTGGGACACCGGCAAGCCCAAGCCCCTCGAGGCCAAGGTTGGGCAGCAGTATATCGTGACCGGCACCTTCTCGATCAATTCCATGACAGGGTTCGCGGCTTCGAACGGACTCATCATCCACAAGAAGCTGGAAGACCTGCAGGGCAATGTGCTGGCCGAGGGCAACGCGGTCCTTCCGCCCGAGGCGCAAACCATCCGACTCGAGGGCCAAGCTCCCGAGGTTGTCGGCTGGGAGGCTCACCAGAAGGGTGGCCTGGTCGGTGGGCCGAAGGCCGACAAGTCCGTCCCCGGCGCCATGAAGAAGAAGTAGGGGCGCGATTCATCGCGCCCGCGCCTGCACCGCGGTCAATGGGCGTCGCCCCAAGAGGGCCCCGCGTACACGTCCACGACCAGGGGCACCGCCAGTTCGTACGCGGCTTCCATCTCGTGCTTGACCCAGGGGCGAAACTCGTCGAGGTCTGCGCGCGGCACCTCGAACACCAGCTCGTCGTGCACCGTGAGTAGGAGTCTCACCTCTGGGAAGCGGGAAAGGCCGCGCGCCGTACGCAGCATGGCCAGCTTGAGGATATCGGCCGCGGAGCCTTGAATCGGCGTGTTGCGCGCTATCCTCTCGGCGTAATTACGTTCTTGCGGTCGCTTGCTGTCGATCTCGGGCAACGCGCGCGTGCGACCGAGGAGAGTCGACACCGACCGGGTACGCCGAGCCTCGGCGATGGTGGCATCCATGTAGTCCCGCACGCGGGCGTAGCGCCCGAAGTAGCTCTCGATGTATTTGTGCGCCTCCCCGCGCGGAATGCGCAGAACCTGCGCCAGCCCGAAGTCGGATTGCCCGAATACCAGGCCGAAGTTGATGGCCTTGGCGATGCGCCGCTGCTCGTTACTGACCCCTGCCTCGGCGACGCCGAATACCTCCGCGGCCGTGCGACGGTGAATGTCGACGCCGGCGCGAAAGGCATCGAGGAACGCCGGGTCTTGCGAAAAATGCGCAAGCACGCGCAGCTCGATCTGTGAGTAGTCGGCCGAAACCATCTGGAACCCATCCTCGGCGACGAAGGCGTGGCGGATCTTCTTGCCGATTTCCGATCGGATGGGGATGTTTTGCAGGTTGGGATCGCTCGACGACAGTCGGCCCGTGGCAGCGACCGCTTGGTGAAAGGTCGTGTGCAAACGCCCGGTTTTCGGGTTGACCAGCGCGGGCAGCGCATCGATGTATGTTCCTTTCAGCTTGGCCAGGGTTCGGTAGTCGAGAATCTTGGCCGGCAGCGGGTGCATGGCCGCCAGCTCCTCGAGTACGTCGGCGTCGGTGGACGCGCCGGTCTTCGTCTTCTTGATGACGGGCAAACCCAACTTGCCGAAAAGAACCTCGGACAGTTGTTTGGGCGAGGCGATGTTGAATTCCGTGCCTGACAGTGTGTGGATCTCGGATTCGAGGGCGCGGATGGATGTCGCCACCTCGTTGCCCAGGCCGCGCAGGTAGTCGCTGTCGAGCCGGATTCCCCAGCATTCCATGGCCGCAAGCACGGGCTCGAGCGCAAGCTCCAGGTCGCGGTACAGACCTTCCTGGTGCGAGAGCGCCAGCCGCTCGTGCTGCCACCGCGAAAGAGCAAGCGTGGCGGCTGCCTCCGCGGTCATGTGGGCAGCCACCTCTTCGACTGGAAGCGCGGCCGCGCCCGCCCCCCCGCGCCCGGTCCCTGGCCACGCCACGCGCGGAATCACGCTCTCCAGGTGCGCCGTCGAGGCGAGGCTCGACAGCGCGTAGTCGGCGCTGGCGGCGTCGAGCACGTACCCGGCCAGCATGGTGTCGCTCGCGACCCCGGCCAGCCCTCGCCCGCGCGCGCGCAGGAGAACCTCCAGCGTCTTGGCGTCGTGCACGTGCTTGGCCACGTCTGGCGAGGCCAGCAGTTCGGCCAGCGCGGACAGCACCTCGGCTTCCGAGAGGCACGCTGCGGCCCCAAGCAATCGCTGTCTCACCGGAACATAGAAGCGATGACCGGCAGGCAGTGCGAAGGCCAGTCCAACGAGACCGGACCGCACTGGGGATCCACCGTCGTGAAGCACGGCAATGGCGCACTCTCCGGCCGCGCGGACATCCCCGACCAGATAGGCGATCGAGGTAGCGTCGGTCACCACCCGCGCCTGGTCGACAGGCGAAGCAGGACCCGGCGCAGATGCCGTTATGGGCGCTGGCGTGGCGGGCGGCTCGGAGCGGTCCAGTGCGGGTTCGCTTTCTTTCGAGAACTGGGCGAGTAGTCGCCCGAATTCGAGCTTGGTGAAGATTTCGCGCAATTTTTCGGCCGAGGCGGGCGCCCGGCGCAGGTCGGTCAACTGCAAGGGAACCGCCACATCGTCGCGCAGTCGGACCAGCGCGCGCGACAGCGCCAGCGTCGATCGGGCCTCGGCGATGGCCTTGCCCTTCTTGCCCTTGATCTTGTCGACGTTTGCCAGAACTCCGTCGAGCGATCCATAGGCCGCGACGAGCTCGGCCGCGGTCTTGGGACCGATGCCGGGCACACCGGGAACGTTGTCCACGGCGTCGCCCATGAGCGCGAGCACGTCGCCCAGCATCTCGGGCGGCACCCCCCACTTTTCCTTGACCTCTTCGGGCCCCATGAGGCGGTTCTTCATGGCGTCGAGAAGCTTCACCTCCCCGCTGCACAGCTGCATGAGATCCTTGTCCGAGGAGCCGATCACGACCGAGAGATTCTCGGTCTTGGCGTTGCGAACCAAGGTCGCGATCACGTCGTCGGCCTCGACGCCCGGAAGCGAAAGCACGGCGTACCCGAAGGCATCTGCGACCTGGTGGGCTAGACCGATCTGGGCGATCAGGTCGGGCGGCGCCGGGGGCCGATTGGCCTTGTAGCCGGCGTACATCTCGTCGCGAAAGGTTGGCCCGGGCGCATCGAAGACCACGCACAGGTGCGTCGGTTGATGCTCGCGATCGATGCGTAGAAGCATCTGACAGAAACCGTAGACGGCCCCCGTGGGCAGCCCGGCTTTGGTGGTGAGCCCGGGCAAGGCGTGAAAGGCCCGAAAGAGGTAATTCAAGGCATCGATGATGAAGAGGCTGCCGTTCATGGCGAGTCCTACCCTACCCCACGATGGCGGGTCCGCCTACCCACCGTACAGCCCGGCGATGGTCGAGGCGAACTTGCCGGCCACGACGTCGCGTTTGACCTTGAGGCTGGGTGTGAGCTCACCACTCTCCTCGCTGAAATCCGCGGGTAAGATCGAGAAAGCCTTCACGGTTTCGTAACTCGCCAAGTTGGCATTGACCTCCGCGACGGCCTTTTCCATGGCCGCGCGTAGTTCGGGCGACCTCGCGGCCGTGGCGACGTCACCGTCCCCGAACTGACGAACGGCGGGCTCGGAAGGCGTGATCAAGGCGACGCAATGCGAACGCTTGTCGCCGAACACCACGACCTGACTCACCAGCGGCGAGTGCGCCTTGAGGGCGTTCTCCAGCTTCTGCGGCGCGACGTTCTTGCCGCCGGCGGTGATGATGATGTCCTTCTTGCGATCGACGATGCGCAGGAAACCGTCCTCGACCACGCCGATATCACCGGTATGAAACCAACCCTCGGCATCGAACGCCTCGGCCGTTGCCTCCGGATTGCGGTGATAGGATGTGAAGACGGAGGGGCCGCGCAGGAGAAGCTCGCCATCCTCGGCTAGCCTGAACGCGATGACATCGATGGCGGACCCGACGGTACCGAAACGGAAATCGTTCCAGCGATTGACGAAGGCAGCGGCCGTGGTTTCGGTCAGTCCGTAGCCCTCCAGAATGAGCAGCCCGGCGCCGTGAAAGAACTCGGCGATCTCGCTGGAAAGCGGCGCGCCGCCCGAGATCATGAATCGGCAACGGTCGAGACCGAGCCGCTTGCGCAGTTTGCCCAGCACCAGCACGTCGGCGAGCCCGTGGGAGAGTCTCAAGCCAAGGGGAATGGATGCCTGCGCCCGCGTCGCGGCGGCGTGGCGAGCCGCAACGGCGAATGCCCAGCGCACCAGCGCCTGCTTGGTGCGACTGCCCTGCTGGGTGCCCGCCAGGATGGCCGCATGCAGCTTTTCGAAGATGCGCGGCACGCCAGCCATGAAGGTAGGCCGCACCTCGCCAAGGTCGTACTTGATGCGCCCCATGCTTTCGGCGAAGGCGATCTCGGAGCCGACGATGATGGGCGCCCACTCGACTTCGCGGCCGAAGACGTGGGCCAGCGGCAAGAAGAGGTATTGGATATCGTCGGGCCTGAGGTTGAAGGCGCGCACCGCGCTTTCACACGAGGCCACCAGGTTGGCGTGTGTGAGCACCACGCCTTTGGGTTGCCCGGTCGTGCCGGAGGTGTAGATGATGGTGAAGCAATCGCTGGGTTTGACTGCGTCAGCCCGGCTCTCGAGATCGCCTGGGTGGGTGGCTGTCCAGGCCGCGCCGATCTGTCGAAGTCGAGAGAGCGAGTGTATGGTCCTTCCCGCGTCCTCGCTCCGGGTCGCGGGTCGTGGTGGCGCCGCATCATCGATGCGGATGATGCATACGTCGGGTCGCGCTTTCCGAAGCGAGTCCAGTTTCGCGAGCTGTTGGTCGTTCTCCGCGACCACCGTCCGGGCGCCGCTATCTCCGAGGAGAAATGCACATTGCTCGGCCGTGGTGGAGGGATAGATGGGAACCGACACCAAGCCGGCCATGCTGATCGCCACATCGCAGAGCAGCCATTCCAACCGGGTCTGGCAAAGCAAGGCCACCCGGTCGCCTGGTTCGAGTCCCAGCGAAAGCAGCCCTGCCGCAATCTCACGTGCCGCCTGGTCGGCTTGACGCCAGGTGAGACCCTGCCAGGCGCCGTCGCGGCGAAAGCGAAAGGCGATTCGCTCGGGAAATTCTCCCACGCGGCTGCGCCAGATACTGTTCGCGCTACGTGGGGCTGAAGTGGGGACGTCGCTGTCGCGAGCCGGCATGGAAGACACATAGTGATCTTCGGATCCGCGCAGATCAAGACCGACCGTCTCCTCGACGTGGGCAGAACTCGGTCCTGGCCTGAACCGAAAGAGTCGATCCATGTGACTCGCGTCGCGTGTGCGCAAGGCGTCTTGGGTTGTTTCCGAAGGATTCCTCTCGTAGTATGCGATTCCGTAGCTTGGTCTTTCGGTTCTTCCGCGCCAGGGACTTTCGGGACAATGCTTTCCAAACCCCTGCCATCACGCTATCGCATCATCGAGGAGGTCGGCCAAGGCGGCATGGCCGTGGTCTACCGTGCCCATGATGAGAAATTGCGCCGTGAAGTGGCGGTCAAGGTCCTGCATGCGCACCTCCTGGCCGAGCCCGAATCCAGGGCTCGCCTGGAACGCGAGGCACGCGCGGTCGCCAAGCTGAATCACGACGGAATCCTCCAGATCTTCGACTATTCGAGCGAAGAAGCCTCGTCGTCCTACATCGTCACCGAGTTCATCGACGGACAGACGCTCAAGCAGTTCTTGGCCAACCGCAAGTTGCCGGTGCCCGAGTTGGCGGCCCTCATCGTGATGGAGCTTGGCGAGGCGCTCGCCCACGCGCATTCGCTTGGCATCATCCATCGCGATCTGAAGCCCGAGAACGTCATGGTCCGCAAGGACGGCATGCTCAAGCTCATGGATTTCGGGGTCGCCCAGGTCGTGGATCTCGAGCGTATGACCGTGACCGGACAGATTCTCGGTTCGCCGGCCTACATGGCGCCGGAGGTTCTCGACGGACGAACGCTCGATTTTCGCAGCGACGTGTTTTCCGTCGGCGTGATGCTTTACCAGATGGCCACCGGCAGCCTGCCCTTCTCGGGCAGGAACCCGCACGAGGTGTTGCGCAAGGTTTCCGAGGGCAAGTTCGCCGATCCACGCACCGTCAATCGCCTGGTATCCGATCAACTTGCTCGCGTGATCGTGAAGGCGCTGGCGCGTAAACCAGAGGATCGCTACTCGACCATCGGGGGCATGGTGGACGAACTGCGCGGCTACACCGAGGAAGCGGGGCTTGGCGTCGCGCGAGACGAGCTTCGCGCCTACCTCACCGAGCCGGATGAGTACGAAAAAACCATCATCTCGCGAATGGTTTCGGCCCTGGTCACCTCGGGCGTGCGCGAACAAGCGGCCAGACACCGCGCCAGGGCACTCGAGCTGTGGAACCGCGCGCTCGCTTTCGAGCCGGACAATCAGGCGGTGCTGTCCGAGCTGCGGCGCCTCGAGCGCGGCGAGCGCGTGCGCCGATGGGCCATTGGCGGTACCGTGCTGGCCATCCTGGTCGCCATGGCGACTGGCGCCCTGTTCCTAGCCCGCAATGCGCTAAGTGGAAAGACTCTTAGCGTCGTTGCAAAGTCCCGCGTGGCCTCCTCTGGAAAGCCCGCGGGTGTCCCCGTCCCTGCCCTTCCGGCGCTGGGAACCGGGCCTCACACGCGCAGCGCGCAGGTGGGCACGCGCGGCCAGGGCAGTGGTGTCTTGCGCGCCGTCAGGGAGGCACGCCGGCACGAGGCGGAACCCAGCGAAAAATCCATCCCTCGCGGCGAGGAGGGTCTGAGGACTACCGTGCCGGGGGACGGCACGGCTGGTGGAGGGTCCAAAGCACTGCCCACGATCACGCTCAGCTTGGGGTTCACTCCCGCGCGCGTCGAGGTCTGGATGGACGGCAAGAAAGCATTCGACTTCGGCCCGCAGCAGAACCGCATCGAGATCCCTTGGGATAGGCCGCATCGGCTGGAGTTTCGCAACGACAGCTGCTGCAATCGCAAGGATGTGGTGGTCGGTCCCCAGGTCCTGCGACCACCGGGGGACCACCTCTTCGTCAATCTCGACCCCAAGCCAGCCCGTCTCGTGGTGACGCTGGATCCCCCCGTCCCCGGCGCGACCCTGCTCATCCGCGAGGTCAACGAAGCCAAGTCCAAACCCTGGCGCGCCCGAGCCCAAGCGGGCGAAAAGATTCCAGTACCCTTTGACGCGGGCGATGAGATGCGCAAGAGTCTGGAAGTGGTGGTCTTCAAGGGCGACAAGACGACAAGCAAACAGGTGACGATCACCGCCGGAGAGACTCGCCCTGTCACGATCCACGCGGACAACTAGTCTTGGGCGCCAGCTTTCTTTTCGCGGCACTCCTTTTCCAAGCGCCACCGGCGGTGCCCAACGACGAGTTACAGCGGGGCAAGAACGCCTACGACCGGGGTGAATTCGCACGTGCGGTTGAAATCGTTCACCCCTTGATCTACCCCGAGATCCGCCTGCAAACCGAGGGACAGATCGTACTGGCCCACCGTATTCTCGGGGTGTCCTATCTCTTCGAGAAGCGGCAGGATGATGCCACGCAGGAATTTCGCAGGTTGCTTCAGCTCATCCCGGACTATCGTTTCGATCCCTTGCTGGACCCACCGGAGGTCGTCGATTTCTTCAACAACGTGCGCAGGGGATATGAGTCGGAGCTCGCGGACCTCGAGGCCAGGCGCAAGGCGATGGAGCGGGCACGACAGCGCGACCGGGAGGAGTGCGAGAAGGTCCTGGCCGGGCCCGAGAAGCGGGTGGGGCGAAATTCGTACACCATCAACTTCTTTCCCTTCGGCGCAGGGCAGTTCCAAAACGGGCAGCGCAAGAAGGGTTGGGGCTTTCTCGTTGGCGAATCGGTGCTGGGCGCGGTTTCCGTAGGAGCGTTCGCCACCAATCTCGCGGTCTACGGACTGCGCCCACAGCGCACCTGCCGCGTCGATGTCGGGGACCGGGCCTGTCCGGAAAGCGACATCGACCACACCGACGAGAATCGTTCGCGCTGGCTCACGCGCGTCCAGGTCGCAAGCGGCGCTCTGTTCTTCGGGGCGGTGGCCTGGGGCATCCTTGACGCGATGTATTTCTATCGACCCGAAACCCAGCTTTCACATGCCGACACTGCTAAACCTTCCGCCAGCGCTGGAACCTTGCGCTTCTCTCCGGTTGTGATGGATCGCGCACTCGGTTCCGGTCTTTCCTTCCGTTTCTAGACAGAACCAGCCAAACTCCCGCCATGGCGACCCTTCGAATCCACGCGCCCGGAACCGGCGTGAAGGTGTACCACATCTACAAGAAGCTCACCTCGCTGGGCAAGGGCGAAGGGGTGGATGTGTCGCTGCAGGACCCTCTGCTGGCCGACACCCACGCGCACATTCACTTCGACGGCCGCGATTTCAACATCTCCGCCACCGACCGGGACGCGGATCTACACGTGAACGGGCGGCGCCGGACCAAGCACCGTCTGTCCCAGGATGACCGCGTACGCATGGGCAGCGTCGAACTTGAATTCTCCCTGTACGACGAACCGGTGACCGACGAGGTGGCGGCCAAGACCATGGCCGAGCTGAATTCCTACAAGCGCTTTTCGAGTTCTCGCAGAAGCTCATGAACAGCTACGAGATCCCGAGCCTGCTCGACGCCCTCCTCGATGTCGTCATCCAAGTCAGCAACGCGGACAAGGGCTTCATCGTCCTGCTCGAATCCGGCGAACCCGTGGTCAAGGTGGCGCGCAACCTGCGACGCGAGACCATCTCGGATGCCGTCCGTCACCTGTCCGACTCCATCATCAAGCGCGTGGTCGAAAGCCGCCAGCCGCTGATCATCTCGGACGCGCTCAACGATACCAGCTTCAAGAATTCCTTGTCGGTCATGAACCTGCGCCTGACCTCGGTCATGTGCGTGCCCCTGCTCGAGCGTGGAAATCTCATCGGGCTCATCTACGTGGGCAATGACAACGTCGCCCAGCTCTTCGATCAGGCCGCCCTGGAGATTCTGACCATCTTCGCGGCCCAGGCGTCGCTGGTCATTCGCAACGCGCTTCTGGTCAATGAACTGCAGCTCGACAATCAGTCGCTGCAGGACCGCATCGAGCGTATTCGCTTCGGCGAGATCCTTGGCTCTTCGCCGGCGATGCAGGAGGTCTTCCGCAAGGTCCAGCGCGTCGCGGGTACCGATATCACGGTGCTGGTCACCGGCGAAACCGGCACGGGCAAGGAGCTCATCGCACACGAAGTCCACAACCGCTCGGTCGCGCGCCAAGGGGCCCTTCATCAGCGTGAACTGCGCCGCCATCCCCGAGAACCTGCTCGAGTCGGAGCTGTTCGGCCATGTGCGCGGGGCTTTCACCGGCGCGGTCAGCAACAAATCCGGCCGCTTCCAGACCGCCAACAAGGGAACTCTGTTCCTCGACGAAATCGGCGAGATGCCCCAGCCCCTGCAGGTCAAGATCCTGCGCGCCCTGCAGGAACATGTCGTGACCAAGGTGGGCGATACCGTGCCGGAATCGGTGGACATCCGCATCATCGCCGCCACCAACCGCGATCTCGACGTGGAGACACGCAACGGCCGTTTTCGCGAGGATCTCTACTATCGCCTCAACGTGGTTCATCTGCTCCTGCCGCCACTGCGCGATCGCGGCGACGATATCGTGGTACTGGCGCGCTACATGTTGTCGCGCTACGCCCCCGAGTACGGCAGCAAGGTGCGCGGCTTCACGCCCGGGGCCATCGTGGCCATCAAGCGCTACCGCTGGCCAGGCAACATCCGCGAGCTCGAGAACCGGATCAAGAAAGCCGTCGTGCTTGCCGACAAGACCATGCTTGGTCCGGATGACCTGGGCATCAGCCCCGACGAGATTCCGGCGATCCTGCCCTTGGCCGAGGCCCGCGAGCGCTGGCAGCGCTCCTATATCAACGAGGTCTTGGGACTCAACGGCGGCAACCGCACCAAGACCGCGCGCGACCTCGGCGTCGATCCGCGCACCATCTTCCGGCACCTGGAAAAGGAGGAAGGCGGCGACAGCTCCGGCGGACCGCCGTTCCTGGACGAACCGTGACACCGCGACCTCTGACAAGGCTCGCGTTCCTGACCTTCTTGGCTGCGAGCTTGGGCTGCGTGGTCCCCGTGGGTCCGGAATGGACGGATCCGCAAGCCAACGTTCCACCCACCATCAGCTATGCCATCCCGCCCATCGGCGATGTACTGGTACTCGATGCCGACGGAAGCGCACCGATGTCACTGGAAGTCGGGCTCGCGGATCAGAACACGCAGGATAACCTCTACGTGCGCTGGATCATCGACTACCCGCCGTACCAAGACGGGATCTCGCACCTGGCGATGCCATTGCAGCTCCCCGGCGGAGACCAAATCAATAGGGCGCCGATCTATTTCGCTCCCAGCTGCAGCGACGACGCGCTCTCGCACGACTTCTCGAACCATCGCTTGCTGCTTGCAGTCTCGGATCGGCCCTTTTCACTCCCCAACAACTTCAACTTCAGCAAAGCGTCACCCCCCGACCAGGTACCGACTGGAAACTTCCTTGTGAAGGGGTCCTGGCAGTTCGTGCTCGACTGTCACTAGTGCAAGCCCCCGCTCGCGCCAACCCGCGGAGTTTGACTTCCCGGCTTCCCGCACGTACGCTACCGGTGTCTGCCGGCGCTCCGGCAGAACGCGCTCCTCGCTGGGAGTCATTCGTAGGTGGATCCGCAACGGATTCGCCCAATAGTCGCCATTGTCATCGTCCACCGCCCCATCCCGTCAAGAATTCCCTCGCTATCGGAAACTGGTTGCGTGGATATCCTCGATCCTCGTCGCGCTAGGTAGCCTGTACCTGCTGTTGTCCGTGGCGGTCGCCTTGCAGCGCCGGCGCAATGTCGTGTTGCAAGACCGCGTCAGCGCGCGGCTCACGGCCGAGGAAATCAGCGGGTGTTTCGAGGAATTGCACGACGTGGCCGTGGGCCTGGAGAAGCACCTGGAAAACGCCTACCACCTTCTTGCCGGCTATGATTCCGAGGAGGCACGCCGCTGGTCCGGCGAGGGCGAGGTTTGGCGCAGGCGCTGGCGTGTCTTCGGCGAGCGTTGTCGCATGGGCGAACAGCGGCCAGAGACAGCCAACAAGGATATGGAAGCGATGGCCGCGGCCTACCAGGAGCTCGGCAGCATCCAGACCACCTACTCGCGTGAACTTTTGCGCTTTGGAAGCGAACTGGCCCCACGCCTGGATCGCATCAATAAGCGCGTCGATGAGATAGGCGAACACCTGACGAAGTCAGGCCCGCCAACAGGAGCAAAACCATGAGCGATGAGGCACCGGGCAATCCCCCCACGATCGAATCAGCGGAACCCTCGGCCGACGGTTCACCCAAACCGACCTTCGCGGACCTCGGCCTAGGCCAAGCGGTCCTCGCTGCCGTCACGGACATGGGCTTCGTCGAGCCCATGGAGGTCCAGTGTGTCACGATCCCGCTCGTACGCCAGGGCCGCGACATCCTGGTGCAGTCGCGCACCGGTTCCGGCAAGACGGCGGCTTTCGCCATCCCCTTCGCCGACTGGATTGCCGACGCCAAGGATGCTTTTCCTCAAGCCCTGGTGTTGCTGCCAACCCGGGAATTGGCCCTGCAGGTCGCGGCCGAAACGGCGCGCATCTGCGCCAATACGGCGTTGGCGGTGGTTCCCGTGTACGGAGGCTCGCCCATGGGGCGCCAGATCGAACAGCTCCGCGCCGGCGCCCAGATCGTGTGCGGAACCCCCGGGCGCATCCTCGACCACATCCGCCGCGGGACCTTGCACCTCGACCGCATCAAGTGCGCCGTGCTCGACGAGTGCGACGAGATGCTGTCCATGGGCTTCCAGGAGGACATCGAAAATATCCTTGGCGAGACGCCTCCCACCCGACAAACCCTGCTCTTTTCCGCCACCATTCCCGAAGGCATCCAGCGGCTTTCCCGCCGCTTCATGCGCGACCCCGAAACCCTGAAGCTATCGGCCGATTTCATCGGCGTGCACGAAATCCGCCATACCTACTATTCGATCCCAGGCGGCCAGCGCGAGGCCGAGCTTCTGCGCATTCTCGCCTTCGAAGAACCGGACCGCGCGGTCATCTTCTGCAACACGCGCGAAGAGACGGGTCGGGTCGCCGAGTTCTTGCGCCGGCAAGGCATGAACGCCGAGCCCATTTCGTCCGATCTCTCGCAGTCCGAACGGGAGGACGTCATGCAGCGCATGCGCGCGGGCAACATCCGATTCCTGGTCGCCACCGATGTCGCCGCCCGCGGCATCGACATCGAGAACCTGCCTTGCGTGATCAACTACACCTTTCCGGAGTCTCCCGAAATCTACATTCACCGCACCGGGCGAACCGGGCGGGCGGGGCGAAATGGACACGCGATATCCCTCATCGGCCCGACCGAGGTCGGATCCTTCTACTACCTCAAGCTGCTCTATAAGATAAAACCCGAGGAACGTACCTTGCCTTCCGAAGCCGAGGTGCGCTCGCGTCGCGAGGGCGAACGACTCTTGCATTTGCGTGCGCTTCTAGCCGGCGATCCGGGGCCAGAGTGGTGCCGCCTGGCCAGGCGGCTCATGGTCGCCATCGACGCCGAGCGACTGGTGGGAGCGCTTCTGCGCGGGGTTCTGGCCGACGCGAAGACGGAGAGTCGGGATAAGGAGGCCCCCGCGATTGCTCAAGCCGAGGTTCCGCCGACCGCCCGGAGCGCCGTGACCGTTCACAATGCGATGCCGACCCGCGATTCGGACCGACACGAGCGAAGTCTCCACGGCGAGCGGAGGCCACGGGGTTACGGCGAACGCGACCGGCCCGGTCGCGAGCGCAACCGTCGCGAGCGCGATAGCCGCGGCAACGACAGGCCTTCATCCCGGCCTGCGGCAACCGCCTCGGGAAACCCCGCAAGGAGCGACGACGGTCGCGAATTCTGGGAGGTCTGGAGCGAGGAGGTCGGCCGTACGCCGCCCGTCGGATCCGCGATCCCGAACCAGCCCGCCGAGGTGGCCGGCGCGGGGTCCGAGGGCCAGGTGGCCTCCGGCCAGGTTCGCTTGTACGTGAATCTGGGTCGCAAGGACGGCGCAACCGCGGAGCTCGTCGCCGAGATGCTTTCGTCAGGCGGCGCGGTCGTGCCTGCGGAGGACGTGGAGTTGATGAACACGCACAGCTACGTCAATGTGGCCAGGGAGACGGCCGAGTCGCTGTGCGCTGGCATGAGCGGCCGCAGCCACAATGGCCGCGCCGTCGTCTGCGAGCCTGCGCGTCCGCCCAAACGTCGACCCTGAGAAGAATCAGAGCTTGGGGAACGGTTTGAGGTCCTCGGGCGTGGCCGGCATGGATGGTTTGGTCGCCGCCGCCGGTGCCGAGGCTGGAGGCATCCCGGCAGCGCGCTGCTTGGGCGTGGCCGGGGTTGACCGCGCCCTGCGGCCGTGGGCTCCGCGCCTATGCGTGGGCTCCGGACTCGTCTTCTCCGCCGCTGGCGCCACAACCGCTGGTTCCGCAACCGCGTTTGCGAGCGCGGGAACCGCTGCCGGCGGGGCCGGCGGAGCCACGGCGGGCGACGGTGGCGGCGCGACGGCGGCGGGTGGCGGCGGCGTCGCTTTCCCATGTGACAGCGCGAACCAGGTCGCAACCGCGCCTCCCAGGACGATGCCGGCAATCACCAACACGAGGGTCCTGCTGCGCGAACCGGGGACCGGCCGCACATCCGTATCGACGTCGGAAAGAGCGGAGTCGACGGCTCGCTTCGACACTCGCGTCGTCTCGGGGGCACTGGCCTTGGCACGCAAGACCTGCAGCGCCGCGGCCGCATGGGCACCGCCCATCTCGACGGTTTGCCCCCCCGGCGGCTTGGGAGCGGCGGTCTCCGGTCCAGGGCACACGCCGACCGCTTGAAGCAATTCCGCCATCGATTGCCAGCGCTTTTCGCGATCCTTCTTCGAGCGCCTTCAAGACCAAGACGTCCATCTCGGGCGTGATCGTGAGATCCGGCCTGCGAACACTGGGCGGGACCGGATCCTCCATGAGATGCTTGGTCAGCATGGTCATGAACGACTCGGCCACGAACGGTGTCTGCCCCGTGATCAGGTGGTACATGATGCACCCGACGGCGTAGATATCGGCGCGATGGTCGGTGTCCTTCCCCTCGGCCTGTTCGGGCGCCATGTACTCGGGCGTCCCGAAAATCATGCCCGTCCTGGTCAGGCGTGGCCCGTTGGGATCGAGCCCCATGACCTTGGCGATGCCGAAATCCAGAATCTTGACGAAGTGGGGTTGGCCCTCGCGTTGGATGAGGAAGATATTCTCCGGCTTCATGTCCCGGTGAACGATCCCCTTGTCGTGGGCCGCGCGTAGGGCGCGGCAGATCTGCAGCACGATGCCGCGCGCATCATTCCAATCCATGGCCCCCTGGGTGCGCGCGATCTGCCCCAGATCCTCGCCATCGAGGAACTCCATGGCGATGTAGACCAGACCGTCGGGGGATTGCCCGAAGTCCGAGATGTCGATGACGTTCTCGTGCCCGATACGCGATGCGCTGCGAGCCTCCTGCAGGAAACGCGCGACGAGGTCCGCCCGACGCGCGAGCTCCGGCGCCAGGACCTTGAGGGCGAATTTCTTCTCGATGACGATGTGCTCGGCCAAATACACCGAGCCCATGCCTCCTTCGCCGAGTTTGCGGATGATCCGGTACCGATCTGCGACTAGCTGCGAGATCAGCGGATCGTCGGTTGCGGGCGGGCTGTCACCAACACTCATTCTTCTGCACTTTACCACGGACGCCGGTACAATGGCTTGCGACTCGCATGGCTAGTATCGTCGCCTACATCGAGCTACGCGAAGGCGCCATCACCGGTCCGTCGCGCTTCGTCGTGGCCGAGGCGCGTCGGATCGCAGATTCCGCTGGTGCCTCCGTCTTCGCGCTTCTGACCGTGGGATCGCTCTCGCACGCTGAGATGGATAGATTGGCGTCCGAGGTCAGCGCCGCCGGGGCGGATCGCGTCCTGTGCTCCTCGGCCAGTGTGCTTGCCGGCCCCGCCCTGGACGTGACGCACGGTGCGCTCTTGGCCCAGGTTGCCGAGCAATTGCGACCGGTGCTCATTCTCTTCCCAGCTGGCGGCGCGGGCGATCAGCTTGGACCGGCTCTGGCCGTGCGCATCGGCGCGGCCTACATGGCCAACGCCAGCATCGACATCTGTCCGGAGGACCGCGAACCCGAACTGCCTTCGCAGAGGGTACTCGTGTCTCGCTGGCGAGCGGCGCGAGATGGCCAGCGGAAGATCGACGTCGGAGATCTCGAACGTCCGGTGATTGCGAGCCTTGCTGCGGGCGCTTTCCCGCCACCGGCCGGCGAGCCCTACGCCGAGGTGGAGATGGTCATTTGCCCGGACGCCAGGTTTCCCGAAGCGCGCGTCGTCGATTGCGAATCCGACGCCAGCGCTCGATTCGAGCTTTGCCAAACGGCGGTATGGGCGGGAAGAACCACTTCCTCCGAGACAGTCGAGGCGATTCAAGCCGAGTTGCCGCTTGGCACCTGCCTTGCGGCCGGCGACGAAGCGGAGGCGTCATTCCTTCGATGGGCGGTTCCATGCGGCTTGTACATCCTTCCCTCGGCGCAGTCGATGGCCGCGACAGACTGGCCCCTGCTGGTGCCAGGTGCGGGGGTCACGCGCATTGGCGCCGACGCCAGGGGCAAGGCCGAACCCACGGGATCGCCTGGTACGGCGACGGAAGCCGACGGGGACTTGGCGCAATTGGCGGCGGCGCTGGCCCGCGCCCGATCGAAAGGAACGAGCCCGTGATCGTGTTGGTGTGTCTGGAGTCGCCATCTCCGAGCCCGGCCAGCCGTGCAGCCTTGCGCCTTGCGAGGGGCATGGGCGACGATGCGGAGGTCGTGGTCCTTTCTGCCGGGAGCGCGGAGAAATGTCCGTCGTTGGAATGGGCTCGCCAGAGCGAGGGGGTCCGGCGCGTCGTCCAGGTTCGTGGTGCGACGCTGGACACGGCGGATTTTCTTACCCTGGGAATGGTCCTCGCCGAGGCCGCACGGCACCTCGAGGCCGGCCTGGTCTTGGCCGGCGATCGCTCCGACGGCGAGGGTCAGGGGCTGGTGCCGGCGGCGATCGCGCATCACCTGCGCGCGCCGCATTTCGCCCGCGTCATGGCCGCAGAATTTCCGCCGGCGAGGAATGATGTCGTGCAAGCGACTGTCCGTTCCGGTGGACGGCTTTGCAAGATCACAAGCCCACTGCCGGTCGTCCTGACCACGTCGCCCGTGCTTTCGAGCATCGATTCGTGGCCCGTGACAGAGAGGGGATCCTCACGGGCGATCGAGACCCTCTCGCTAGCCCAGCTTGGGCTCGATGCGAGCCAGATGGTGCCGCGTCCCGATCTCCTGGGCACGCTGGTGCCGGCGCCGGCCGAAAACGCCCGGTACCAATCCTTCGACGAGGTCGCCCCTATGCTTCTTCGTCGGCCGTAGACTGGCCATCCTGCCGGCGGGCAAGTGGCCCTACCGCGATTTCTTCCGACGTGCCGCCAAGCAGGTCGAGCTTGTTCTTCCGTCGGTATCGCTCCCAATCGCGCCCCCGGTTCTCCATCGCTTCGATGGTGTCGGCGGCGCGGTGGGGCTGCGCTAGACGGGCGATGCTCGTGTCGCCGCGACCACCGACGGCACGGTGCTGGGCGGGCCTCTGGTGCGCTTTCGCGCCGGCGGGGAGCTGCGCGAACGGCCCGCCGCTGACGGCGCCAATGACGGCACTGCGGTCCCGGACACCTGGCTCGACTGGCTGGCGGGGAGCTGGGGTGGATCAGCTCTTGGCGGCGAACAGCACACACTAGGCAAAGGCGCGTACGAGGGATTCGAGGGTCTCGCGCTGGTTGAGCTGCGGGTCGTCGAGGACCCTTTCCAGGAGCTGTTCGAGAACCTCGCCCACGCGCCGGCCAGGCGGAATTCCCAGCACACGCATCACGTCCGTGCCGTCGATGGCCAGATCGGTCACGCGCAGGGCCGCGTCCTCGCTGGCCACCTTGGCGATGCGCGCGCGCAAGTCGCGCGTCTCGCACGTGGGGTCTTCGCCCCGGCCTCGACTGGCGACGTCGGCCTCGCGCAGGGCGAACAACGGCGGAACCAGCTCGGGACCTGTCTTCTTGACGAAGCGGCGGACCGTGCCGTCGGTCCAGTCGGGCGTGTAGAAGAACATGTGCCCGCCCACCAGCGCGCAGATGGTGTCGCGCTCGGCGCTGGGCAACTTGAGACGGATGCAGATGTCCTGCGCCAGGTCGACCCCGACTTGCTCGTGGCGAAAAAAGGAATACTCGCCGGGCGCGTCCTCGCGCGGCGCCTGGGTCCTGGGCTTGCCGAGGTCGTGCAGAAGGGCCGCCATGCGAACGATGAAATCCGGGACCGCCGCGTCCACCGTGGCCAGGGTGTGCTGGTAGACATCATGCTTGTGGAAACGGTTTTGGATGCAGCCAATGGTGGGCAGTAGCTCCGGCAGGACCTCGGCCAGCAACCCGGTGGCGCGCATGGCTTCGAGCCCCCGCGAGGGCGTTGGCGCGAGCAGGAGCTTGCGTAGCTCGTCGCGAATGCGCTCGGCCGAGACCTTGCGAAACGAATCGAGCGTGCGTGGAATCGCGGCCTGGGTGGCGGGGTCGAGGACAAAGCCGAGCTGGGCCGCCTGGCGAACCGCGCGCATGGGCCGCAGGCCGTCCTCGCCAAAGCGCAGGACCGGATCGCCCACGGCGCGCACGATCCCGCGCGCCAAATCGCCCTGGCCGTCGAAAGGATCCACGAGGGCGCCCGACGTTGGATCGTAGGCGATGGCGTTCATGGTGAAGTCCCGGCGAGACAAGTCCTCGTCGAGGGTCGCCGCGAAAGTCACCGTGGACGGGTGCCGTCCATCCAGGTAGGCGCCTTCGCCGCGAAAGGTCGTCACCTCGACGTGGCGCTGGTCCGGAGGTTTGCCGGCCAGCACGGTGACGGTGCCGTGCTGGAGGCCGGTGGGAATGGCATAGCGCGCCCCGAAGATGGCCATGGTCGCCTCGGGAAGAGCGCTGGTGGCCACGTCGAAATCGCCCGGTGCGCGGCCGACGAGCAGGTCGCGCACGCTGCCCCCGACGACGAATGCCGAATGTCCTGCTTCCCGAAGTCGCCGGCAGATGCCGAGGACGTCAGGCGGAATGGCCTCGGCGTCGAACATGAAGGCGCGCTACTGGCCCTCCATGATGGCGAGGGCGCGCTCGGCGGCGTTCTGTTGCGCTTCCTTTTTCGAGCGGCCGAAGGCCCTGCCATATTCCTTCTCGCCGATGAGAATGGCGACCTCGAAGGTCTTGGCGTGGTCCGGCCCTTGTTCCGACAGTACGGTGTACGAGGGCGCCATTTGCAGCCTGGCCTGGGCCATCTCTTGCAGGCGCGACTTGAAGTCCCTGCTGGCCGCCGAGGAGACCTCGGCGATGATGGGCGCGAACAGGCGCTCGGTGACCGCGAACGCCGCCGTGAACCCGGCGTCCAGGTAGATCGCGCCGATCAGCGCCTCGAAGGCATTCGCGAGAAGCGACCGCTTCTGTCGCCCGCCTGCCTGCTCCTCCCCCCGCCCGAGAAAGATCCATTGGCCGAGCGCCAGCATGTCGGCCACGCGCGCGAGCCCCGCCTCGTTCACGATGGCCGCGCGCGCCTTGGAGAGGTCGCCTTCGGGCAGCTCGGGAAATCGCCGCATCAGAAGGTCGCTGGTCACGAGAGCCAGCACGGCGTCGCCGAGGAACTCGAGCCGTTCGTTGTCGGTGCGGTCGGGGTCCTGGGATTCGTTCATCCACGATTTGTGGGTGAGAGCGGTTTCGCATAGCGAAGCGTCGCGAAAGAGGTAGGCGAGCCTTTCCTCGAGAACGGCGTATGGCGATGGCTGCAAGGTGGACGGCATCGGCGGGTAGTGAAACAATGATAGCCGAAGCCATGGACGTGGCCAGTCTCAGCAACTTGCGTCTCCTGCGCAGGGCCTTGGCCATCGCCGCGCTCCTGCTCGGGCAGGGCCTACGTTGGGTGATCGGGTGGCTGGTCCTGCTGCTGGCCTTTGCCGGACCCGTACGCCGGCGGGCGTGGTTCGCCCAATGTCTTCTCGATCTCTTCCGTCACCTGGGCGCCACCTTCATCAAGGTCGGCCAGATCATGAGTACCCGGCCCGACCTCGTGCCCGAGCACATCACGCAGGCCCTGGCCCATCTGCAGGACGACGTCGGTCCCTTTCCCTTCGAGGCGGTCGCGCGAACCATCGCGGAAGATCTGGGCCGGCCCATCGCAGAAATCTTCGCCGAGTTCCAGGTTCGCCCCATCGCCTCGGCGTCCGTGGCCCAGGTGCACAAGGCGCGTCTGCTCGATGGACGGGTGGTGGCGGTCAAGGTGCGGCGGCCGGACGTGCTCGAAATTTGCTCGTTCGATCTCGCGGTGATGCGCAAGGTGGCGCACTTGCTCGGCAAGATCCCGGCGCTGGCCGCGGTGGCGCCGGAATCATCGGTCGAGCAATTCGGCCGCGCCATCTACGCGCAGCTCGATTTTCGCGTCGAGGCGCGCAACAACCGCCGTTTTCGCGACAACTTCCGCGACGAGCCCGACGTGGTCTTCCCGGAGGTTTTCCCCGAGTTCTCCTCGGAACGCATCCTGTGCATGACCCATATCGAAGGCATCAAGATCCTCGAAGCGCGCAAGGGTCCGAGCGACCCCAAACGCATCGCCCGGCTCGGCCTGCGCGCCTTGATGAAGATGATCTTCGAGGACGGCTTCGTGCATGCGGACCTGCATCCTGGCAACATCTTCGTGCTCGACAACAACCGCATCGCCATCGTCGACATGGGCCTGGTGGGCGAGCTCGATCCTCCCCATCGCGCGACCTTCGCGCGCTTCTTCGCCGCGTGGGCCAACCGTGACGCCGATACCATGGCACACCTACTGTACGCGGTGGCGCTCAACCCCAGCGAGGGCCACGAAGCCTTCGAGCGGTTTCGTGTCGCGGTGGTGGATTTCATGGCGCGTACCTGGGGCCAGCGCATGGCTGAAGTTCACCCAGGCAAGTTGCTACTCGACATGCTCGGGCTTCTGCGCCGGCATCGGGTCCGCATGGCGCCGGCCTTCACCATCGTCAACATCGCCATCGCCGTCACCGAGGGCATCGGCCGACAACTCGACCCCGAGCTCGACCTGATGGCGGAGGCCATCCCCTTCTTCATGAACCATCCAGCCCTGTTCCAGGCGGGCTAGCGTAGGGTCAAGACGAGCTGGTAGCCGTCGCGAACGATGACCAATTCCCCGCCCCCGCCGCGCGCCAGCCTCTGTTCGAGCTGTTTGAGCAGGGCTGGCGACGCCACCCTGGCCTGCTGTCCCAGAACCACGTGGGTGACGATGTCGCCGGGCTGCAAGTAGCCGCTGGCCGGACTGCGCCTGTCGATGCTCGCGACCTTCAGTCCTGGCACACCGACCTCGGAGGCCTCGGAGGAAGACAGCGGGACGAGTTGCATGCCAAGCACGTGGGAGCCGGCCAAGGCCGCGTTCTCCCCCAGTCGCACCTTGGTCGCCGCCCGGTGTCCACCTCGCAGGTAGGCGACATCGATCACGTCCTTGGGTGCGTGCGATTGGATGACCCGCTGGAGCGCGGCGCTGCTCTCGATGCGCCTGCCTGCCACGTTGGTGATGATGTCGTTCGAGCGCAGACCCGAGGCGGAAGCCGGGGAACCGGGGTACACCACGTTCACCAGGGCCCCGGCTTGGTAGGGAAGGCCGAGTCGTCGCGCCTTCTCCGCCGTCATGTCCTCGGTGCCCACGCCGAGGTAGCCGCGTTCCACCTTGCCCGAACGCTCGATCTGGTCGGCGATCTGCCGCGCAAGGTTGATGGGGATGGCGAAGCCGATATTCATGGCTACCGCCGGATTGAGGATGGCCGAATTGATACCGATGACCTCGCCCTTGAAATTGAAGAGCGGTCCGCCGGAGTTTCCTCTGTTGATGGCGGCGTCGGTCTGGATGAAGTCCTCGTATCGGGTGATGCGGCCGCCGAGCATGCGGTTCTTGGCGCTGACGATGCCCATGGTCACGGTCTGGCCCAACCCGAGCGGGTTCCCGATGGCCAGCACGTAGTCGCCAACCCGCACCTGCTCCGAATTTCCGAATTGAACGGGATGGAGGTCCCCCGGTGGCTGGGTGAGCTTGACCACCGCCACGTCGGTCGAAGGGTCGCTGCCTACGACCCGCGCCTCGAAGCGCCGCTCGTCGGAAAGCACGACGCGCACGTCATCTGCACCCGCCACGACGTGGTTGTTGGTGAGAATCACGCCCGACTTGCTGACGATGAACCCCGAGCCCAACCCGCGCTCGGTTTCACGGCGGGAAGGTGCTGGGCCGAGCCCGAAGCGCTCGCGAAAGTACTGCATCATCGGGTCTTCGTTCACGACCCGCGGTATGAACTTGGTGCTCTGGATGGTCACCACCGAGGCCTTGACCCGATCCACGAGCGGCGCGACCGAGGCACCCAGCTCACCCGGTGTGGGCGCAGCCTGGGCTAGCAGGGAAAGCAAGAGGACGACTGCGGGCGACATGACCTTAGCACTATAGAATCCCCGGACGGACCGGCGTCAAGGGCGCATCAGCCCCGGTAGACGACGATCCCGCGCGTCGGATCGTAGGGCGTGAGTGCCACGGTGACCTTGTCCCCGAGGACGATGCGAATACGATGCTTGCGCAGCTTGCCCCCGAGATGCGCCAGCACCTGGTGACCGTTTTCGAGCTCGATGCGGAAGTTGCCGGCGGGCAAGACTTCTATCACGCGGCCCTGAAATTCGATGTGTTCTTCTCGTCCCATCGGGGGTGCCAGAGGCTACTCGTTCCCCCCTCGCCGGTCAATTCGAGAATTCAGTCATTTGGGCTGCTGATACACTGGCTCTCATCTTGTCCCGACCGACCCCCATCGGACTGCCATCGCAGGCCCTGCGCTATGTGGAGGAGCCGGAAACGCTTTTATGCAACAACGCCGTCCGGCTCCTACGCAACGGCAGCGAGGCTTTCCCAGCCTGGCTGGAGGCCATCGACGCTGCCCGCCGCAGGATCTCCCTGGAGATGTATATCTTCAACGACGATAGGGCCGGCCGTCGCTTCGCCGATGCGCTCTCGCAGGCTGCGCGGCGCGGGGTCGAGGTTCGCCTGCTCTACGATTCCGTGGGCTGCCGGCACGCCGCGATCGAGTTCTTCGCGGCCATGCGCCAGGCCGGCGTGTGGGCCATTCCCTATCACCCCTACCGTTTCTGGCGTCCCCATTTCTGGACCCTGATCCGGCGCAACCATCGCAAGACGCTGGTTTGTGATGGCAAGCTTGCCTTCACCGGGGGAATCAACATCTCCGACAACTGGTCGCCCGAGCACGAGGGCGGGGCCGGGTGGCACGACGCCGCCGTCGAGGTTCGCGGTCCGGCGGTAGCGGCCATCGAAGCGGTGTTTCTGCGCACCTGGAACTGGCGAGTGAAACGGCCCTTGCGTTTGAAGGCAAGTCGCTTGGCAAGGCCGGCTCCGGCCGGCCACGTCCCTCTCGCGGTCATCGCCAACCGCGAGGTCCTCGACCGGTTTGCCATTCGCAGGGCCGCCCTGCACGCGATTCGGGCCAGCCTGGGGCGGGTCTACCTGGCGAGCCCCTACTTCGTGCCGGACCCGGGATTTCTACGCAGCTTGACCCACGCCGCCCACCGCGGGGTCGACGTGCGCGTTCTGCTGCCGATGCACAGCGACACCAGAACCGTGGATCTCGGCCTCCCGGGCCACCTTCAGCCGCCTGCTAGCGGCCGGGGTACGTATCTTCCAACATCATCCGGTCGTGCACACCAAGGCCTTGCTGGTAGACGGGGACTTCGTGTCCCTGGGCAGCTACAACATCGACCACCGATCCCTGGTCTACAACCTGGAGCTCGTCGTCAACGCTCTCGACCGCGAGCACAACGCCTGGGTTGCCTCCATGCTGGAAGCGGACATGGCCGCGGGAAGGGAAATTCGCTGGCAAGACTTTCGCCATCGGGCGCTGGTCGAGCGCCTGCTCGAACGTCTTGCCTACTCCTTTCGCCACTGGTTATGAATCTCAAGTATCACTTGAACTCGGCGATCACCGGGGCGTGATCCGACGGGTTTTTCCCCTTGCGCGCTTCCCTGTCGATGGTGACCCCCGTGCAGCGGCTGGCCAGCGCGGAGGAACAAAGAATCATGTCGATGCGCAGGCCGTGGTTCTTGGGAAACCCAAGCTGGCGATAGTCCCACCAACTGTAGACGCCCGGCTCCGGGTGATGCTGGCGAAACGTGTCGACGAGGCCCCAGCGACATACCTCGGCCAGCGCGGCCCGTTCGTCCGGGTGGCAAAGCACCTGATCCTTCCAGGCCTGGGGATCGTAGACATCGCGATCCTCGGGAGCGACGTTGAGGTCGCCGCACAAGGCCAATTCGGCGTCACGGTCGGCGTGGCCATCGAGCCATTTCCGCCATCGTCCGAGCCAGTCCAGCTTGTAACGAAACTTTTCCGAGCCAACCGCCTGGCCGTTGGGCACATAGACCGTGCCCACTTTGACCTGGCCAACGCTCGCCACGAGGAATCGCGCCTGATCATCTTGAACGCCATCCCCGAATCCTTGCATCGGGTCCCGCGCGGGCTCGCGGGTGAGGAGCGCCACGCCATTGTAGGTCCTTTGGCCGTGGCAGAGCACCTGGTAGCCAGCAGCCTCGATTTCGGCACGCGGGAATGCATCGTCCTCGACTTTGGTTTCCTGTACGCAAAGGACATCCGGTCGATGGTCGGCGAGCCATGGGATAACGCGGTCGAGCCGCTTGCGAATGGAGTTGACGTTCCAACTTGCGATCTTCATGCTGACACCGGGAGGGAGGAAAGGACGCCGTGAGAGTTTATGCGGGGAGCGATCATGCGGGCTTCAGTTTACGCAAGACTCTTGTGGAACGCTTGCGTTCGCAAGGTCGAGAAGTCGTGGACTTGGGGCCGGATTCGGATGCCGCGTGCGACTATCCCGAGTTCGCATGGGCGGTCGGTAATGCCGTGCGCGGCAATCCGGGGTCGGTCGGTATTCTCGTTTGTGCCACCGGCCAGGGCATGGCGCTCGCTGCGGGCAAGGTGCGTGGCATCCGTGCGGTCGTACCCGCCACCGTCGAGGTGGCGCGACTTTCGCGATTCGACAATGACGCCAATGTGCTGTGCCTGGGTGGCAGGGTCCTTTCCGACGGCGAAGCCTTCGCCATCGTCGACACCTGGCTTGCGACTGGTTTCGCGGGCGGGCGTCATGCCCGTCGCATCGCCAAGGTTGCCGGCATCGAAACCGCCTCCGCGGTCGCCTTCGTCACCGACAGCGAACGTCTGGAACTTGCGGCCCAGGGCGTGCCCGCTCGCATCTTCGACCGCGATCCGGCCCTCTTCTCGGCCCAGGACCATGCAGCCATCCGGGATTCCCTGGGCTGGCTGTCGCTTCCATCCGACGTGACGGCCGGGCTGGCGGACCTGACGCATTTTGCTGCGGAGATCCGCCATGCGCGGTTCAAGGATCTCATTCTCGTGGTGGAAGACGCACAGAACTCCCCGACCGCAACCGTGGCCCGAATTTGGAGCTCTGAATCGGGAGGGTTGCGCTTGCATGTGCTACGGAACGAGGATCGTTCGGCGCTGACTGCCGTCGAAGAATCCGTCCCGTTCGAAACCGCGCTGGTTCTCATCGTTGCCGGGACCGGAATCCGCAAATCCGTGGAAAACAAGGAGCGCCTGCTTTGGGCCAGGATGCTCGATATCTATGGCGGGGACGCGAAGCGAGCAGGCCGCCATTTCGTGGCCATCGCGCCCGCGCGTGACCGCCTGGCGGAAATCGCCGGGGGCCACCGCTACCGCAAGGTATTTCCTGCGGCCGATGGCGTTGGCGAGTGTTTCGGCGCGCTCGGTTTCGAAGGGTTGGTTCCCGCGGTCCTGCTTGGCCTCGATCCGGCGCGTCTCTTGGCGCGAACCAGGGCCATGGTCGAGGCCTGTCGCTCGGACCGGTTCGAGGACAACCCCGGTGCCAGCCTTGGCATTCTTCTCGGCGCCATGGCCAAGCACGGCCGATACAAGTTGACCCTGCTAGCCTCGAAGTCCTTGCTCTCGCTGGGTCCGTGGATCGCACAAGTGCTTGCGTGCGCGACGGGAAAGAGCGCGAGACGCATCGTTACCCTTTTGGGCGAGACACTGCAACCGAGCTATCCGCCGGATCGAATCTTCGTCCACCTACAGGCCGACGATGACGCGCCCGCGATTCCCTCGGAACAGATGGAGGCCCTGCACATCGCGGGGCAGCCCTACATCCAGATCGGCGTGCACGACCGGCACGAGCTCGGTGCCGAGATCTTCCGCTGGGAAATCGCGGCCACGGTCGCGGCGCTGGTCTTGGGTGTGAATCCCTTCCCGCTCGTGGAACCCGGGCGCGCAGCGCCGGACGAGGCCACGCTGTCGGTTTCACCGGCCTGACGGCAAGCCGGCCGACCTGCGGCGTCCGTCCGGATGCCGGACGCATCGGCTGGAACGTGGCCGATCGGGCGCGCAAAAGCGCTGCTTTCCCTGGCACGCGGGTTGCTGTGAGCCGGGGCATGCGATCGTTCATTCTTCTTGCGAGCATCTATTCCCTCTGCTGGCCCCTGTCTGCCCACGCGGGCTTCGTCCAGATCCTGCCCGGCACGATCGAGCGCGTGGTCGCCACGGGGGACCGCATTGCCGTGCTTCGCGGAGGAACGGTTTTCATTCTGGGAGAGGACGGGAGGCTCGTCGGCCGCTTCGCAAAGCCAGGCGGTGAGGGGAAGGCGGCGGGCGCGCCAGGCGCCAAACAGGCAGCCGAACACATCCTCGACCTGCTGGACATCGCGGAGATCGACCGCGATACCGACTACGCCGACGATCTGGTCGACGACGAACAGAGCCTCGCCGGGCGGCGGCACGCACGAGCCCACGCCTCGCATGCGCTCTCGCCTCCCGAAACGCCGCCGGCCCTGGCCGCAAGTGGCGGCGACATCTGGATCGCTGGTCCGCGCGGGCTCTTTCGCGTGGGTGTCGACGGCATTCCGGTTCGCGAATCGGGCCGCGAGAGTTGGCGCGGCCCCTTGGCAGCCTCGGGGCAAGCCCTTCTTGCCACGCAAGCAGACAGTCTCGCGCTGTTGGCGTCGCCAGACGCCCCTCCCCGTCTCATTCCCTCGCGCGGGCACGCGCACGCGGTCGCTTTGTCCGAAAGTGGACGACGTCAGGCATGGGCGACGCCCACGGAGATCTCGTGGACCAGCAATTCCACGGGCAGGCAAAGCTCCACCCCCGCAGGCGCGGTAACCGATCTGACCTTCTGCGGGGAAACCCTGGTTGCCTTGCTCGCCGATTCCCTGCTGGTCGTTCCGCCCGACGGCCCACCAGAGACACGTGCCCGCGACCTTCACGCGCGCCGGCTGATTTGCCCGCAAGGTCTGGCGATGCCGTGGCTGGCCGTGGGTGAAGGCCTACTGGTGTCGGCGGACCGGGGTCGGCACTGGAAAGCCATCGCCACACCTGCTGGCGTCGCGCTCCTCGACATCGCGGCCTCGACGCACCATGTGTGGCTGGCCACGAATGAGGGCCTTCTCGCCTCGACCGACGGGGAAGCGCCCGCGTCACCGGCAAGGCAGTCAGGCCACCGAGCCCATGCTGTTCGACGATCCTCCGCGTGGCTTTCCTGGATGCCCAAGGTGTCGGTTCGGGCGGCCGCGAACTTCAGTCCCGGCGAACATAGGCTGGAGGCGCTGGCCTTCGCGGCCTTCCCATTGAACGGGCGATCGATTCCCCTTTTCTCCGCGACACTCCCGGAGGATGCCGGCCAAGTGCAGGAGAGCCCGCCTGCGATGAACCAGCCCGCGCGGCACGCGGAGCGCGCGGTGGACCTGCGCGATCCCGATGCCGACTGCTTGCGAGTCGCCAGACGCAAGGCTGTGGAGCTCGCCATGGCAGAGCCCGAGCGGGCTCGTTCCTACGTGACGCGATCCGGTCACACGGCATGGTTGCCCGAGCTGCGCGTTCTCGTGTCGCGGCGCTACGGCCGCAGCGAGTCGCTCGATATCAACAGCTCCTCGACCGCCCTTTCTTCCCCTCTTGGGATCGACACCGTAAATGACATACGATACGAGGCGCGGGCTACCTGGGATCTAGGCAAGTTGGTTTTCTCGTCCGAGGAACTCGCGGCACAGACACAAGCAATGCACATGGCCGAACTCAGACGAGATATCGAGACAACCATGAACCGGCTCTACTTCGAACGCCGGGGCCTGATGCTGAACTCGTCCGAAAGCCGAGAAGAGATCGTCCGTCATCATGTGCGCGCGGCCGAGGTCGCGGCAGAGTTGAGCGCGATGTCGGCGGGAGCCTTCGCGAAGTGCGTATCCGGCGATTCAGCAGAGGCAGCAGGAGCAGCAGGAGCAGCAGGAGAATGATGACTGAACCGAGCGAGAACCTTCGCCTCCACCCACGTTTTCACGTCGACGTGCAAGCCAATGTCCGCATGGTGGATGGCCGGAAGCTGATCGCGCGCACACGCGATCTTTCCCGCACCGGTATCTGCTTGGTCACGACCCAGGCGCTGGATTCGGGCGAGCGCTTGGGCATCGAACTCGTGCTCTTGCTGGGCCCGACATCGTCCTCGGAACCCCTGCCCCTGCGCGCGCGCGTGGTGTGGTGCACGGCCATCGCCGGGGCATTCCAGATAGGCGCCATGTTCGATGGTCTCTCCGGCAAGGAGTCTTCCTTCCTCGACATGTTTCTGCGCTATCTCGACGGCTCCATCCTGCCTGCCGGGGCGGAGATGGAGGCGGTGGAGGAAGACGAGCGGTCGCTTGCGGGCAACGCCGCGCAGGGCGCGAATTCGCCCGACGACAAGGACGATCCGTTTCGCCCGTAGCGTACGAGCCCTCCCTGAGATACCCCTAGCCGTCAAGCAAGGCTTAGGGCTCGTCCGGAAATTAGTGATACGAGTTCGGCGATGAGACGCCCGGCTGGCGAGGCGCGAGGAGGAGGAATACTCGACGTATTGCGACGACGAGCAACGAAGCCAGCCGGGATGGATCGGCGGCGAAATCGTATCGATTATTTTTGGACGAGCCCTTAGGCTTCCGCGCGTCCGGGTGGCCGGTCACGTCGCGCGCGATAGGATCGCCCGCGCCACGCGGATACCATCGATGGCGGCACTGACGATGCCGCCGGCGTAACCAGCCCCTTCGCCCGCGGGATAAAGGCCGGGCAGCGCAGGCGATTGCAAGGTGACAGGGTCGCGCACGATGCGCAGCGGGGCACTGGTTCTGGTTTCCGCCGCCACCAGCACGGCATCGTCATGGAGAAATCCTCGCATCCGTCGCGCAATCGCTTCCAAACCCGCGCGCAGCGAATCGACCACGAATTCGGGAAAGATGTCATCGATACGGCCGGCGACAGTACCCGGGTGGTAGCTCGTCGCCGGCAGCGACGAGCTGGACCTGCGGGCGAGAAAATCGACCAGACGTTGCGCGGGCGCCCGGAATCCCCCGCCCCCCGCCGCGAAGGCGGCGCGCTCGATGCGTTGTTGGAAAGCGATGCCGGCGAGCGGTCCGAGCGATGCCGCACCATAGTCCTCAGGCCGCAGCGTAACCACCATGGCGGCGTTGGCGTGAGGCGAATCGCGCCGGGACAGGCTCATTCCGTTGACCACGACGCCGTCGACTTCGGTGGCTGCCGGCACGATGAATCCGCCGGGACACATGCAGAAGCTATAGACACCACGGCCGGCACCCATGGCGCTGACCTGGTAGAAGGCCGGGGGCAAGCGTCGATCGCCCACGGCCTTGCCATACTGAATGCGATCGATCGCCTGCTGCGGATGTTCCAGACGCACGCCGACCGCACTTCCCTTGCGTTCGAGCGCGATGCCGGCGCCAGATGCCCATGCATACACATCGCGCGCGGAATGGCCACAGGCGAGGATGACGATGTCGGCGAGAATCTCTTCGCCGTCGCTGGTGCGAACGGCGTGCAGCCTCTTCCCCGTGGTGACGATGTCGGCGAGAACGGAAGAGAATCGGTAGCGCACGCCTCGGCTTTCCAGGAATGTCCGCATCGCCGAGAGAACCTTGGGCAGTCTGTTCGAGCCCACGTGAGGTCTGGCCTCGATGGCGATGTCGGGCTGTGCCCCGAAGCGGACCAGATCGGCAAGCACGGAATCGACGGCGCCGCGATCCTTGGTGCGGGTGTAGAGTTTCCCGTCCGAATAGGTGCCAGCGCCGCCTTCGCCGAAACAATAGTTGGAATCGGTGTCGAGGTGGCCGCGCTGCACGCTCGCCAGATCGCGGCGCCTCGGTTGCACGGGTTTGCCGCGCTCGAGAATCGTCGACGGCACGCCAGCCTCGGCAAGACGTAGCGCGGCCCACGCGCCAGCCGGGCCCGAACCGACCACGACGACGCGTGGTCGAGGGATCGAGGATGGCCACCCACGCGGTGCTGGCTCCTGCGCGCGCTCCGGTTGGCGCTCGTCCTTACGAAATGCTTCCACGCGCACGCGATAGCCAAGGGCGTGCGCCTTGCGCGCGTCGAGCGAACGACGAAGCACGCGCACCTCCCGCAATTGGTCTTGCGGAATTCCGAGCATGCGAGAAACCAGCGCCGAGAGAGGTTCCTCGCCGGCGTCTAGAGGAACGAATAGGTCGACGATTCTGCTCATGACCAACCAGCGGGTTGTCGATGACCTTAAGGGAATCGATCCCCCCGTGCCACGCGGAAGAGATTTTTCTGGTTGACTGAAAGCAAATGGCAAAGTAAAGATGTTTTTTCCGACCGAATGATTTTCCCTCCGGGCTTCGCCACGGGCGAACCGGTGTCGAGATACCGGCGACAACGCCGATGCAGTCACAGCTTCCAGGTGTTTCCAAGGATTCTGAGTGTTTCAAGCCTTCGGTCAGCCCTCGGTTACCCATGCCATCGCCGCGTTCGCAGGATTGATGGCGTTTCCGCTCGCCATGCCAACCCATGACGCACATCCTGGCATGGCCGAGAAAGGCAAGGCGGTCGCCCTTGCTGCAACCGAGATGCCCAGCCTCTCGTGCCTGGCGAACACGATCTGTGAAGTGAAGGATCGCGTACGCTGGCGAACACCCGCATGGAAACCGGCGTACTGCGAACTGATCGCGAACGCTGTCCTCGATTCATCCAAGCGCTACGCAATTCCTCCGTCGCTGCTTCTCGCGATCATGATCAACGAGAGCGATATGAACGAGAAGGCGTTCCGTACGACGCTCAAGCAAGGCAAGTTGTACGCGAAGGACGGCGGACTGATGGGAATTCGCTGCATCGTCGACAAAGAAGGCCGCTGCAGCAATGGCAACGTGCGCGGAATGCCCTGGCGGGAGGTCATGGATCCGGTGACCAACATCGACATCGCCGCACGCGAGCTTGCCCACTGGCGCGACGGCGGCGGCGTCACTGCCGTGACCGTTCGCACGCGCGACAGCGATGGCGTTTTGCGCACCAAAATCAGGCAGGTGCCATGCACGCACAAGACACACGCGTACTGGGCGCACTACAATCACGGTCCGCACTATATCGATCGGGGACCGGCGCGCCACTATCCCCATCGCATCGCGGTCCTCTACTATGCGCTGGCGCGCGCGATGAACATGGACACGACGGCGCTGACCTCCATGCGATTGACGGTCACCGATCCCGGCAAGCGCCCGCGCACCGCCGATAGGCCGGTCGAGGCACGCTACCAGAAGTTGTGCCAGGCCATCCGCAGCGTCGGTCCCGTCTGTAGCGAACGTTCGACCGCCGAGCTTCACCCCGCCCGTTCGAACTGAGCCGTACCCTGCGCACGAGCTCGCTGGTGGGGAAGCGCCGGGATGCCTGCTGCTACGTCTTCGGCGTCAAGGTCAGCTTCTGGGTCACGACCACCGGCTGGCCAGCAAAGGGCGGAAACTTCCACCGGGCCACCGTGGTGCGAACGCATTCGGTGAGGTCGCGATCGACCTGCGGCGACAGGTTGATGGTTTGCACCGAGCCCGTGGGCTTGACCGTGATCTCCAGCAACACACCGATGCCAGATTCCATCTGCAGCGCCGAGTTCTTCTTCAAGGCACGCTCGTAGCATCTCTGCAATGCCTGCGCTCCCTGCCTGACGACACGGCTGGCCTCCTTGGGATTGAGATCTCCCTTGCCAAGCACGATGTCGCCGCCTTCCGTCCCATCGCCGCGCTTGCTCCTTATTTCGGCGATGAGATTGAGGATGTCCGGGTCGGTGAGCTGCACGCGCGATGGATTGGCCATGGCCTCCGCCAGCTGGTGTTTCAACTCGGCGTTCTGGTTCTTGAGGTCGTTCACGTCCTTCTTGCACGCGACCACTTTGTCGTTGGCCTCATTGAGGCGGCTGGTCAGTTCCTCGCCGCCGCTCCTGCATCCGGCGAGCACAACCATCGCCAGGAAAGCCGCAGTCAAGGTTCGTTTTCGCGTTTCCACGTTTTCCTCTCCGGGATCGATCTCACCGTCTGGTTCTGCCAACAGTGCCACGCAACGGTGCCCACCGCACGAGGTTTCCTCGTGCTATCGGCAGGCGGCTGGCCCGGCTTGAACTCGGCGGCGGCAATAGGCGAAACAATTATCTCTTCGCCGCTTCTTCGTCGCTGAACTCGACCTTGCCGCTGTACTTCGGGCCCTTCCCGCGCAGCCAGAACTTGGTTTGCGCGAGCACGCGCGAGCCGGACTCGATGGTCATGAGGTACTCCTTGTTGGTATCGAATTCCGGCTTCGCCACGGTGATGCTGGCCGAGAAGATGCGGCTACCACGCTCCCGCGTGTACTGCTCGTCGCCCGCCACGTAGCGCTGCGACCCTCCACCGACCTCCCAGAACTTGACCGTGATCTCGTTGTCGTTGAGAGGCCGCGCGAAGAACGCGATGTACTCAAGTTTCCACACGGCCACATCGTTGCCCTTCTCTTCTGTCGGCCACACCTTGTCGATGGATGCTCGGCGAACCGCCTGAATGAAAGCGCCGGAAGAGGCAAAGTGCGTGGGCAAGCGCTTGTCCATGATGACGACCCTGCCCTTGAAGACGTCCTCCGGTTTTGCCGCCAGGGCCACTGAGGAAACCAGGAAAGCACCAAGGATGACTGCCGTGACACGATTGAACTTCAACATCGCAACCCTCGTGTGATCAGTTGTTTGAGGACTAAATCTAGCCGCTTTGGGGGCCAGAAGAACAGGGCTTTTTTGACCGCCGGCCCGGCCCTGTTAGCTTGTTGTTTGATGTCGCGAGGTTCTAAGGTCACGGAAGCACCACCGACCGCACTTGTCGATGGCTCGCCTCCGCTTGCCAGCGCCGACTACGAGGCGGCCGTGGGCGCAGCGGCAAGGCTGGCGGAGAGCGACGGTCGTGACATTACCAGCGTCGATGTCCTACTCGGAATGTTGCATGTGGGGGGAGCGACTGCCCGCTTGCTCGGCGAGCGCGGCATCACCGTTACCACCATCGAGGCCCTGCGCCAGAAGATTCGCCCCGACCTTGGCCTGGATACGGCGGCGCTCTCCCAGGCCAGCCGCGAGATCGCGCTCGGACTGGCGGCGCGAGAAACATCTTCGCTGCATTTGTTGCTGGCCCTCTTGCGCGGTGGTGGGGCGGCCGCCGAGACCTTGAAATTGGCCGGCGTGGACCCCGCGAAGCTGCGCGGAGTCGTGATGCGCGTGCTCACGGGGCCGGGCATGCGTCACGAACGCAGGATCCCTCGCCAGCCAGGCCCGTCGTCGTTCGGGACACCGGCCATGGACTCGGGGGAGGTGGCCGAACTACTTGCCGCGCGACTCACGGACCGCCAGGAGGAATCGCCCGCAAGCGATGCGTCCGGCGGCGCGCAATGGGATCTACTTCCCGTGCCGCCGCCGCACGTCCCAGTCCTCTATCGCGAGCGCGAGGTGGGCCGCCTCCTCGACCTCCTTCAGGCCAAGACCGCGCGTGTGATCGCGGTCGTCGGCGATCCAGGCTCCGGCCGGTCGGCCCTGCTTTCCGCGCTTTCGGCTGCGAGCCTGGAGCCGCCGGTCTTCCCGAGCGGTGATGTAGGTGCACCGGTTTCGGCGGGCGCTCTCTTGCAAGGGTTTCACCGCCGCGCTCCGACGTCGGTGCCCATCGTGCTGGAGGGCGCGGCATGGCTCGGGCCAGATGGTGGCGACGGCGTGTTGCAACTGCTCGCCTGCGCCGGGGCTGGCAGACGCTGGATTCTTTGCCTGACGCCCGCCGATCTGCGTCGAGTCGAGCTTGGCAGCCCCGATCTCGGCCACGCCCTGGAAACGGTGGTCCTCGCCCCACCGGAGCCGGCCATGCTGTGCGAAATGATCGAAGCAGGCTTGGACGCCTTGGCGGCCGAGAGCGGTATCAGTTTCAATCCTGACGTGGCGCCGGCCCTGCTGCGCCTATCCCCGCGCTACCCTTGCGAGCGGGCGCAACCGGGGCGCGCCCTCGCCATCGCCGAAATCGCGGTGGCACGGACCCAGCGCACCGCCCAGCCCGGGGTGTCGGCCCGCGACATCGCCGCCGTGGTCGGAGACGCGTCCGGGGTGCCACCCGGCCAGCTCCTGCGCGACGATGACGACCGCTTTCGCGCCCTTGAAGAGCGTCTCGCCGATCGCGTGGTCGGTCATGCGGAGGCGCGGGGCAAGATCGCATCGGTCTTGCGTCGGAGCTATGCCGGCTTTCGCGGGCGCAAGCCGCTCGCGTCCTTTCTCTTGCTGGGGCCGACCGGCGTGGGCAAGACCGAAACCGCGCGCGCCATTGCCGAGGCGCTCTTCGACGGCGAGTCGGCCCTGGTACGCATCGATCTCTCCGAGTACAGCGAAGCCCACGCCATCGCCCGGCTCATCGGTTCGCCCCCCGGCTACGTGGCCCACGAGGATGGCGGTCAACTGACCGAGGCGATACGTCGCCGGCCGGCTGCCGTGGTTCTGCTCGATGAGCTCGAAAAGGCGAACCGGGAAGTCTTGCTCGTGCTGCTCCAGATCCTGGAGGACGGTAGACTGACCGATGGACGTGGACGCACGGTGGATTTCTCCTCGGCCGCGGTGGTCATGACCTCCAACCTTGGTAGCGAATGCTACCGGCGCAAGAGCACGCCCTCGGCCAGCACCATCCTGGCACTGGCCCGGAGCCGTCTGCCGCCCGAGCTATGGAACCGAATCGACGAGGTGCTCTGTTATGCCCCGCTTTGCGAAAGGGAGCTTGCGGCCGTCGTCGCCCGCATCGCACGAGAATCGAGCCTACGCCTGCACGCCGAGCGCGGCATCGACTTTGCGATCGACGACAGTGTCATCGCCGAGGTCTTGCGCCTGGAGACCGACCGCAGCCTGGGTGCTCGCCCGCTTCGCCGCGCCTTCGAGAGGCTGGTGGAAGGTCCGCTCGCGAGTGAAATCGTGGCCGGGCGTTTGCACCGTGGCGTGCGCCTGCGCGTGGCCTGCGCGGCCGATGGCGCGCTCGACATCACCAGTCTCATCGCATAGTCCAGCGAGACTCCAGAATCCGATTGTGTTATGCCCGCATAGAGGAGAACGTGCGGCGGTGAAGCGAGCCGAACTCGCCGCGCTGCTCCTGGTGCTTGCCGTGATCGCGGTGGCGCTCCGGCTCGCCGTCGTTCCGGGCGTGTTCACCATCGACGAAGACAATTATCTGGCTTCCATCCTCGCCCTGCGACAGGGCTCCTTTTCGCTCCTCGATACCGCGGGCCTGCCGCCGAGCCGCGAGTTGATCTTCTTCGATCCCGCCATGGCCCAGGCCGTCGTGGCCGCGACGCCGGTCACCCCCGCGGTGCCTCCGCTCTACGCCTTTCTTGCCTTTCCCTTTTCCCTGATGGGGTGGTCCGGGCTTTTCTCCCTGAGCATCCTATCGTTCCTGGCCGGAGGCGCGCTGGTGTTCTTCTACGTGCGCCACCTCGACGCCGACGTCATGGCGCCTTGGCTCGCCCTCGCGGCGTATATGCTGTGTGGTTATCTGGTTGAGTATTCGCTCGGGGTGTGGCCGCACACGTTGGCCGCCAGCCTGTGCTTCGGCGCGGTCTATTTGGCCATGCGTGTGCGGACGGGCGGGAGCTCTTGGCTCGCGCTCTTCGCCGGCCTCCTGGTCGGCTTGGCTACCGGCGTGCGCTACCAGAATTTGGTATTCGGCGCCGCGGTTGGGCTCGGACTCCTGCTGTGGGGCGATCGCCGATGGCGTTCCTCCCTGTTCTATGCCGCTGGATTCTCGCTGCCTCTTCTTGCCTCGGCATGGATCAACTTCGTCCGCCTTGGCGTCTTCAATCCGGTCACCAAGGGCCATGGCTACCTCGCCCTGCCCCTGGTCAGCGGCCATTCGCGCGCCGCCGGACCATGGCTCGACGGTTTTCTCTCCTTGGGAACGCGCGTGGTCGACTTCTCTTGGCTGCCATTCACGGAGATGTGGGCCCACATGGGCTTTCAGCACGACGCGCGGACAGGCGCCTTCATCGGCGTCACGGCCGTGCGCAAGGCGCTCCTGCAATCCGCGCCATGGGTCGCGTTGTCACTCGCTGGCCTCGCTGGTGCATGGTGGCGAGGACAACCAGCCAGCGATTCGCGTGTGCGCGTGGAGCTCCGAGCGCTGTCGCTCCCGGTGGTGGCGGTGTTCGCGCTCTTCTTCGCAGGAGGAACCGGCCGGCATTCCGGCGCAGTTTCGAATTCACGTTATCTCATCGAGCTTCTGCCCGTGGCGGCAGCGACCTTGCCGCTGGTTCTACCCGAGGCGCTGGCGCTCAAGCAACTCGCCCTCGGGGCCGGGCTCGGGGCTGGCCTTGCGGGTCTTGCCTTGACCGGAGACCCCATGGGGTGGCCGCGCCACCTTGCCCTGCTCAAGGCTCCGCTGCTGCTTGCGGCGGGAATCGTCGCCCTTCTGCTCGTCGCCCGCCGAACCGGGAAGGCGCGCTGGGCGTTTTCCGCGGTGCTTGGCGCGTGTTTGGCGTGGGCGGCGGTGGTGCATCTGGGGGACGATCTCCCGGCTTCGCGTCGGGTGCGCGAGGGCAACCTGTCGCAGGCCAGGTTTGCCGATTGGATCTTACCGGCCACGCCTGCGGCACTGCTTGCGGCCCATCCCGCCGCCTTCGGTCCGCTGAAGATGCGGCGGGATGTGGTGCTCTTGTCGCTCGGCGCCGATCATGGCGCGGATGCGCTCCGCATGGTCAATGCTCTACTGGCGCAAGGCCGTCGGGTGTTCTTCTTTCTTCCTTTTACCCCGAACGAGACCCGGCGGCGCATCCTGGCGAGCCACGGAGCGAAGACGGCCGGGCCCCCAGGGTCGCCCTTTCTAGAGATCGGACCCCTGCCTACCCGGTGACTGCGGCGTGGACGAAGTCCAGGCTTTCTTGAGAAACCAGGTCTTCACCGCTTGCGTGAGAGCCACGTAGCAAACGACGGTGATGAGGAGGAACGGCCAGTAGAGCCCGGGCAGGGGCGTGAACCCCAAGGCCCCCGCGATGGGCGAAAAGGGCAAGTAGAGCCCGGTGGCCATCACCAGCAGGGTGGTGAGGCTCATGGGCCAACTCGCGCGACTTTGCAAGAGCGGCACCTTGTTGGTCCGAATGACGTGAATGATGAGCGTTTGCGTGATGAGAGATTCCACGAACCAGCCGGTCTGGAAGAGCGACGCGTGCGCCGGATCGTTGGCCCCGAACACGAAGTACATCAAGAGGTACGTGGTGTAGTCGAAGACCGAGCTGCATGGACCGATGAGGAGAATGAACTTGGTGATGTCGTTCATCGACCATGGCCGCGGGCGCACGGTCTGTTCGGGATCGACGTTGTCCGCCGGGATGGGGACCTGCGAGAAGTCGTACAGCAGATTGTTGGTCAGGATCTGGATGGGAGCCATGGGCACGAAGGGCAGAAAGGCGCTGGCCCCCACCACCGACAGCATGTTGCCGAAGCTGGAACTGGCCCCCATGCGGATGTACTTGAGGATGTTGGTGAAGACCTTGCGCCCCTCGAGTACCCCGTCCCCGAGTACCAGGAGGCTCTTTTCCAGCAGCACGAGGTCGGCGGACTCTTTGGCGATGTCGACCGCCGAATCGACCGAGATGCCGACATCGGCGGCGCGCAATCCGGGGGCGTCGTTGATGCCGTCGCCCAGGAACCCCACCACATGCCCCTTGCTTTGCAAGGCCAGGATGATGCGGTGTTTGTGCGCTGGCGCCAGACGCGCAAACAGCGTCGTTCGCTCGACCACGCTGGCCAGCTGGGCGTCGGACATGCCTTCGATCTGGCCGCCCAAGAGGATGTGCTCGGTGGGAATGCCGACCTCGTGGCAGATCTTCTTGCTGACCAGCTCGTTGTCGCCGGTGAGTACCTTGACCGACACGCCGTGCTCGCGTAGCGCCGCGATGGCCGGCGTGGTGCTGTCCTTGGGGGGATCGAAGAAGGCGACGTAGCCGCGCAAAACCAGGTCGCTTTCATCCGATTTCGCGTACGCCGTCCTACGCTCCAGGTCGCGGTAGGCGATGGCCAGAACGCGAAAACCATCGGCGGATAGCCGGCGATATTCCTCGCGCAGATCCTCGATGAGGACGGTTTCCATGGGTAGCACTTCGCCGTCGTATTCGAAGTGCGCGCAGCGCTTGAAGACCTCCTCCGGCGCGCCTTTGCAGATGAGGCGGGGGCTGCCCTCGGGCGTCTCGACGATCACCGACATCAGGCGCCGCGCGAAGTCGAACGGGATCTCGTCGAGCTTGCGGTGGGAAGGCACCTTGAATTGATCGTGGATTTCTTCCTTGTGCGCCAGCACCGCGCGGTCGAGGACGTTCTTGAGTCCGGTCTGAAAGTGACTGTTGAGGTAGGCCAACATCAGGACGTCGTCATCCTCGTCGAGCTGGACGTCGCAGTGCTTCTCCAACACCACATGGTCCATGGTCAGGGTGCCGGTCTTGTCCGTGCACAGCACGTCCATGGCGCCGATGTTCTGGATGGAGTTGAGGCGTTTGACGATCACCTTCTTCTTCGACATCGCGATGGCGCCCCTGGACAGGCACACCGTCACGATCATGGGCAGCATTTCCGGCGTCATGCCCACGGCCACGGCCAGCGCGAAGAAGAAGGCTTCGTTCCAGTTGTGTCGCGCGAACCCGTTGATGAGAAACACCAGCGGGACCATCACGATCATGAAGCGAATCATCAACCAGGTGAAGCGGCTGACCCCCTTGTCGAAGCTGGTCTGAACCCGCTGGCCGCTGATGGCCTTGGCGATACTGCCAAGATAGGTATTGGTTCCCGTGCCGACCACGAGCGCCGTGGCGGTTCCGCTCTCGACGCTGGTGCCGAGAAAGCAGATATTCTTGAGCTCGAGCGGCGAGCCCGAGGCCGTGGGATCCTTGGCGTCGAACTTCTCGACCGGCATGGACTCACCGGTGAGGCTGGACTGGATGATGAACAGATCCTTGCACGCCAGAAGGCGCACGTCGGCCGGAATCATGTCGCCGGCGGCGAGCCTGACGATGTCGCCGGGCACCAGTTCGGCGAGCGCGATCTCGCGCGCCTCGCCGTCGCGAACCACGGTCGCGGTGACCCGGATCATGGCCTTGAGCTTGGCCGCCGCGGTATCGGCGCGCGCCTCCTGAACGAAGCGCAGGGCCACGCCGAGGACGACCATGAGCAACATCACGATGGCCGCGCGCAGGTCGCCCGTGATGGCCGACAGGATTGCCAGGAGAGACAGCAAGATCACGAGCGGGTTGAGCACCGCCATGACCAGCAGGTCGCTCCAGCTATGTCCTTCCTCTTGGGCCACCGCGTTTTGGCCGTACTTCTCGAGGCGCCCTTCTGCCTCCTCCGCGGACAGCCCGGCCGCGGACGTGGCGTGGGTGAAAATCAGCGTCTCGTTGTCCGCGCTGGCGGCAGCGAGAAGACGCGCGGCGATCCCGGCCGCCACCGCTGCCCGTCCGGGCTGCACCAGCCGCTTGGGAAGAATGGAAGGTAGCGAGAAGGGGTTTCGCATGAGCCGATCGGTAATATGTGGTCGCGGTCCCACAACCTCACAGGTTCGTGACAATCTAGACCAACAACCCGCCGCTGCCCCGACCGTGCTCAGTATAACCATCGCGCATCTCGTGCAACCTATTTCGACCTGCAAAAGGCCGCTGGGAATGTCTTTTTCGCCCCTTGCGATACAATCGCCCCTGAATCTCGATGGTCGACCACGATCACGGCACATCCTCCCATGGTTTCCTGCGCGACGGCGCGGGCATGGAGAAGAACCGCGTGGCGCTGGTGTCGGTCCTGGCGGCCGTGGTCCTGACCGGGGCCAAGGTGGGGGTCGGGATTTGGACGGGAAGCCTGGGCATCCTCGCCGAGGCGGTGCACTCCGGGCTCGACCTGATGGCGGCCTTGGTGACCTTGTGGGCGGTACGCGCCAGCGGGCGTCCCGCGGATAAAGAGCACGCGTACGGTCACGGCAAGATCGAGAATCTTTCGGCCTTGTTCGAAACCCTGCTGCTCTTGGGGACGAGCGTTTGGATCATCAAGGAGGCAGTCGCACGCCTCTTCTTTCGCGCCCAGGTTCACGTGGACGCCAACCTGTGGGCCTTCCTGGTGGTCCTGCTCTCCGTCGCGGTGGATTTTTCCCGATCGAGGGCACTTCGCCGCGTGGCCCTCAAGTACGACAGCCAAGCCCTGGAAGCGGACGCCCTGCACTTCGCTACCGACATCTGGTCCTCCCTGGTGGTTCTCCTCGGTCTCGCTGGCGTCCTGGCCGCTCACGCGCTCGCTATCCCATGGCTTGCCAAGGCCGACGCGGTCGCCGCCCTCGGCGTGGCGCTGGTGGTGACCCTGGTGAGCGTGAACCTCGGCAAGAAATCCGTCAACGCCCTGCTGGACACCGTGCCCTCGGACCTCGCTGGACGCATCGCCGGCCTGGCCCGGGTCTCAGGCGTACTCGAGGTCCGGCAGGTGCGCGTGCGGCGCAGCGGCCCCGAGGTCTTCATCGACCTGATTCTCGTCGTGGGCCGGGCCGAGTCGGTGCGCAGCAGCCATGAGATCGCCTGCGGCGCGGAAGCGGCCATCAAGCGTGAACTGCCTGCCGCCGACATCGTCGTGCATGTCGAACCGGCAGAGGACGCCGGGGAGGATCTCCTGAGCGCCGCTCGCCGGATCGCGGCCTCGCACGACGCAGCCGCTCACAATCTTCTCGTGTATGAAGAGGAGGGCAGGCTGGTGGTGGAGATGCACCTCGAGTTGCACGCGGAACTGCCACTTTCGCAGGCGCATCGCAGGACGGTCGAGATCGAAGAGGAGTTGCGACGAGCGATCCCCCGGTTAGCGCGAGTTGTCATTCACGTCGAGCCTGCGCGCAGGAGTCCCGATACCAGCAGAGCTACGCCCGAGGAAACCTCACGGATCCGCGATGCGCTCGTGCGGGTGCCCGAGTTCTCCGCGGCGGGAATCGTCCCGCGGGATATCGAAATCAGGCGTTTGGGGTCTGAATTTTGCCTGTCCTTCCGCTGCGCCCTGCCGGGAAACACCTCCGTCAAGGATGCCCACGATTTCACGGAAAAGGTCGAGAGATCCTTGCGCGGCGAGATCCCCAATTTGGGTCGTGTGATGGTGCGGACGGAGCCCGCCAGCTAAAACATCCCAGTCGCGTCCCAGTTAAATTCCTCGGCTCCGCCCTTGCATCCTGGGGGCTGATTGTGGAAACTACCGGCGTCGCTTCGGCCGGTTGCCTGTCGGCGTCTCGATCGGGGTGCATCTTCGTAAAAGGAGTCTACATGGTTCGGATTGGAACTGCGGCCGTCGTCGGCACACTCAGCGCTTGCCTGTTCTTCGCCTGCGGCGACAAGAACGCCCCCTTGTCACCCTCCGCGACCGGGGGTACCGCGGGGATCGGCCTCGGGGGTGTCGCCGAGACCGGAGGCGCGTCCGGTGAGGGCGGGACAATTCAACCCGGCGGCATCGACGGCGGCGAGGACATCGACGGTGGCATGGCCATCGATGGTGGCATCACCGGGGCGGGCGGCGTCACCGGTGCGGGAGGTGCATCCGGCACCGGCGGCAGTACCGGAACGTCCGTGAGCTTCAAGCTGCAGATCATGCCTCTTCTCGAGAAGTCGTGCTCCTGTCACGTCACGGGGGGCTTCAGCCCTCTGCTCGATAACTACGCGGATGCAAAAGCAGCCGCGAGCGCCAGCAATCAGGCTATCAAGGACGGCACGATGCCGCCCGGGGGCTCTCTGTCGACCGCCGACCAGGCTCTATTCCAGAGTTGGATTGATGCCAAGACGCCCGACAACTAGACGAATTCATACCAATCTGGTCTCGTAGGATGTATAGCAACCGCCCGTACGTTGGATCCCTGGGGTGCCCATGACGAACATCTCCTTCCTGGTTCTCGCACTGACATTAGCTGCTGCCCCCTCGCCGAAGGTGGGGACAGGACAATCCCCCGCGACGGAGAAAGCCGTACCCGCCGCCGAGGCGGCCGCGCCGGCCGCGGCCACAGAGACGGCAACACCCGCGGCGGAGACGGCGACACCCGCCGCCGAGACGGCCACGCCGGCCGCGGCGACAGGAACGGCGACACCGGCCACCCCGGCGCCCGCGGCCGAGACGGGCGTCTCCGCTTCTACCGAGACCAAGCCGGCAGAGGCGGCATCCGCGCCGGCTCTGGTGGCCAAGCCCCCGGAGAGTGAAATCGAAGTCCTCGACCAGGTGGTCGATGTGAACGAAACGGTGGATCCGACGACCGCCTGGTATGGCAAGGGCTTTCCCGAACGCACCCGCATCCTCGCCTTGCCCACGGCGCGAACGGTTCACAAGGGCGGCTTCGAATTCGTCATCGACCATCGCGCGTCCTCACCTATCTACAACAAGGATAGCGACCATCCCTTCGCCGACATGGGAAACAACTTCGCCGGTCTCGACACTGGCCTCATCGTCGGCCTCGGACTGCGCTACGGAATCCTCGACAACCTCGATGCCGGGCTCTACAGGGTCAACGGTTCGCGCTTCGACACCTACGAATTCGATGCTCGCTTCCAACCACTAAGACAAGAGGACAACGAGAATCGATTTGTCCGTCCGTGGTGGTCTTTCCTGGTTCGCCGTACCCAACCACGACGACGCCCTTTGGCCGTTCGCCCAGCTCTTCGCCAGCCGACTCTTCTTCAATCGTTTGCTGGCCACTGCCGGGGTGATGTACCACTCCAATTCAAGCCCCAGCACGCCCGCCGGAAAGAAATACCGGGACGCGGAACACAAGTGGTCGGTCGCGGGCGCCGCGGGTCTAGAGTTCAGGCTGGCCTCCGCAGTCGCGCTCGACGCCGAAATGGTCGCCTGCAGCGCGGGCTACTGCGCAAAGAATCCGGCCTTCTCCGGTGGCGTGAAGTACTTCACCAACCGCCACACCTTCGCCTTGGTATGTGGCAACACCCAGTATCTCACCGCGGACGGCTACATCACCAACACGGACACACCTTGGAGCAAGCTCGTCCTCGGCTTCAACATCACCAGGGAGTACTAACCATGTCCAATTGTCCCTGTTCCCGTTCCCAGTCGGCTTCGGCCAACCATGACGCGCTGACGCGTCCTTCCCGCCGCGGCTTTTTCGGCACCATGACCGGCATCGCCCTCGCCTTGATCGCCTGGCCCAAGGCGGCCCTGTCCGCGAGCAAACCGTGGGTCGCCGTGCCGCTGTCCAAGGCACCCAAGCTTCAAGCAGTCGGCGGATCCATGGTTGCACGAATTCGTGGCAAGGAACTACTCCTGATACGCGACGGCCAAAACAGCGCCCATTGCACCGAGTCCAAGTGCCCGCACGAACAGTGCGATTTGGACTACGCACCCGATACGCAGAAGATCGAATGCCCCTGTCACGCGGGCCTGTTCGATCTCGCGGGCAAGGTTCTGGAAGGACCGCCGCCCCGTCCGCTCATCACCTACCCGGCGATCGTCGACGGCGAGCGAATCCTCTTCAATATTCCAGAGTGACCCTTCGCGCTGGAGGGCGGAAAGCGAGCCATCTTGGCCCGGTTTCCTGTAAGGTCTGTGCGACAGCCCCTGGCAGCGCGACCGGGCCGATGGCCCGGATCCTTCAAGGGTGAAACTTGGGTAGTTTCAGGTCAGTCAACGCTCGGCTTGCGGGTACTCGTCCACGCTCGGCTTGCGGGTGCTCGTACCCCGTCGTCCCGTGAGCGAGAGGGTGAGAAAGGCTGTCCCCAACGCAACCACGGCGCCCAGCAAGCGCCAGCCCGTGAGGCTTTGCAGATCGCGCACTAGGACCACCGCCGCTAGCACAACCACGGTAGCCAGGCCGAGCCTTCGGAGGACGAAATTAGACCAGACGCGGCCCAGGCAGGCCAGGCCAATCGCCAGCGCGGCCAGGCCCACGGTCTCGAGGAGTTGGCGCAATTCGCCGGCCTCGGCCACGGTGGCGAGAAAGCCTCGGCAAGACACGCTCAAGACCACGACGCAGGCCCCCAGCGAGAGAGTGGCGGAGATACGGCGAAGGGGATCCCGTCCATCGTCGGCCCTTGGACGCCCCCCAGCCACGATGGCGTGGCCAGCCAAAGCGAGCGCGAGACCCAGGCCTGGAACGGCGATGGCCAGGCTTGAGGTTTCCGTCGGCGACAAAAGCAGGCAGCGGACCAGTCCCCGAACGGCGGCTTCCAGCGACAGGGCGATCGAGATCGCCATGAACAGTCGACTGCTTGCCCAAAGCGCCGCTACAGCGATCAACACGGCGACCGTGGCCAGGCCGATGCCGGTGGCATCGAGCACCGGGAGGCCCAGCGCCATGATCGTCGATGCCATGGCTATCAGGCCTGCGGTGAATGGACGTCCTGCGCTGTTGGTGCGCGCGTTTGCCATCCCGAAGACGAGCGCGACCGCCGCCGCGCCGATGCCGGCGGGCAATGCCACGGAGGGTGCCAGATAGGAAGCCAGCCCGAAGGCCCACAAACCGGCGAGGGGCATCCAGAACGCCTCGCCCACGCCCAGCCGCCTCGCGCGCCAGCTACAGCTCGCCATCACCAAGCCCCAAGTGGCCACCACGTGGGCGGTCAGCAATGGGCTTCCGTTCGAGGCGTGCTCAGTCCCGTGCAGTGCCGCAATCACCAGCAACGAGAGCACGAGCGCGCCGACTGGCCATACCGTGGGGCGCAGATAGCTCCAGTCCTTCCAGATGGCCAGCGTTCCCGCCAGCGCCATCTGGGCGACTACGACCGTCCCGCGCAGGCTCAAGTCCCGAGCATCCAGCCCCAGACTGGCGATCGCCGAGAGCGCGACCAGCAGCCCGTAGCCGGCCAGGCGGCCCGTCCGGCTCAAAAGTCCGGCCAGAATTCCGGCCAGGCCCACAGTACCAAGCATGAGCGACGTCCCGCCCGGTCCTACGCCCAGACGCGGCGCCATCTCCAGCATGATGAGTGGAGCCAGCGAGAGGCCGCAGTATTGCAGGAGCGATGAACGGGGCATCAGCCAGCGCAGGCGCCGGCCGAGCCAGGGCGTGGCCAGGAGCAGAACACAGTAGCCACACCCCGACGCCACACCCAAACCCGGGGTCAGTAGGCCTTCCTGGGTGGCCACGCGTAACGAGAGCGCGCCGAGTAGGGCAAACGCCGCAGCGGCCAATTGGGTGAAGAATCCGGTCGATATCCCTTCCCCGGAACTGACCGACAGGGGATGACTCGGTACCGACGCCGGTCCTTCCTCGTGTGGCGCCGCACGGTCTAGCCGGGCGATCCGCTGTTGAAGATCCGCCACCCCGGCCTCCAACGCCTGCAACCGCTCCAGGATCGACGACAGATCCATGAATCACCCGGTTGTCCGGTCGAGGTTCAGGACACCTCGGGTCGGGGGCGATCGCGGTTGTCTGGAAAGAGCGGAACCAGACGATGAAACAGGTACAGGATCACGAAAGGCAGGGTGAAGATCACGGCCGCCAATCCGAGTCCCTCCTTGTGCCATAGCCCCGGGAAATAGCTGGCGAACCCGCGCATGGATTTCGACAGCAACTGCCCGCCAATCACCACGTTCCAACGCATGAGCAGCACCTGCACGAGGAGCATGAGCGAGGCCGTCCAGATGAGCGCGTGCGCTAGGCGGGTTCGCAACTTGAACAGCGCCGTGGTGGCAAGAAACAGAAACGGCACCAGTGAAAAGGTCGAGAACTGAAGCACCACGTATGAGATGAACAGCTTCTCCCGAATGAGTCGTTGCAGGACCTCCCACTCCTCGGTCTGCTTGTACGCGATGGACAGGATCTCGAGGGCTTCCAGGGAAACCGCGACGATCATGAAGCCCCACAGGTAATTGCCCATCGAGCGCACGCAGACCTCGTCGACCTTCCAGCGGTTGATCCAAGAAACCACGAAGTAGTGGAAGATGAGAACCGATATCCCGGACACGATGGCCGAGAAGATGAAAATGACGAACATCAACGCCGTCGACCACCAGGGGTTGGCCTTGAGCGAGCCGAACAGAAAGCCGACATACCCGTGCAGCAGGCAGGCCATGGGTATGCCAAGGCCCGCCAGGAAGCGCGCGATCTTGTGGTCGCCACGCCGGGTGGCGTCGTCTTCGTGCAGATTGAACAGCAAGATCACCCGCGCGATGAACGCCGCCATCCCCCGCCCTTTGGCGCGCGCGATGAAATCACCGCGCATGACGAACCAGATCTCCAGAATCACCAGCAAGAGATAGGTCGAATAGATGTAGCCGAAGCCGGCCATGGCCGAGGAGAAGTTAGGCGTGACCATGATGTTGAAATTACGGTCTGGCCGGCCAAGATGCATGAGCAGCGGCATGGGGGCGAAAAGCAAGAAGACAAAGGCCGACGCAAGAGAGAAGCGCGCCACCGGCCTGAGTTCCTCCCGACCGAACACGTGGTAGAGCGACGACACGATGAAGGCGCCAGCCACCAGGCCGGTGATGTACGGATAAAGGACGATCATGACCGTCCAAGCCACGTTCATTTCATTGGGAAAGACGTAGTTCATCACACCACCTCCCGGTCGAGGCCAAGGTAGTAGCAGTGCGGGTGCGTGCCCATCTCGGGCTTGAGTACCCGATAGCGATTCTGCTTGAGGATCACCGACAGCCGGCTTTTCGGATCCGCCAGGTCGCCGAAGAGTCGCGCTTCGCGCGGGCAGGCCTGCACGCAGGCCGGCAGCAGTCCCTTGGTGATGCGGTGGTAGCACAAGGTGCACTTGTCCGCCATGTGCGTCTTCGGATTGATGAAACGACTGCCGTAGGGGCAGGCCTGGACGCAGTACGCGCAGCCGATGCAGCGACCCTGGTCGACCAGCACGACGCCGTCGTCGGTTCGGTAGGCAGCGCCCACGGGGCAGACTTGATTGCACACCGACTTCTCGCAGTGGTTGCATAGCTTGGGCACGAAGAACGCCTTTTCCGCCTTCACGCCCGACGGCTGAAAGACGAAGTCGTCGTGGGTGGCAGCGTCCACGTAGACCCGATCCCGCGCATCGATCTCGTAGCGCTCCACCCAGGTGCGGAACACGCCCTTGGGCACCCCGTTCTCGGCGCGGCAGCCGCGCATGCAGGCGTTGCACCCGATACAGCGAGTGGTGTCGACCGCGTAGCCCCACCTGTGCTTATGCCAGTCATAGTCGGATTTCTGCCCGGGCGGCGGCGGAATGGGGCCACAATGGATGAGCAACAATCCACCGCCCCCCGCCGCCAGCAGGCGCATGGCTTCTCGGCGGTTCAACTTGACTTCGCGGCTCATGGGCCTACCCTCCCGGCTTGCGGAATCATGTGAATGCGGTCCTGGTGGCAGTCTATGCACCGCTTTTCGGCGTCCTTACCCTTCGCGCCGATTTGTTCGAGGTGTTCCGGCCAGTCCACCAGCGGACGCACATTGGGATCTCGGAATGGCGTCCTGCGGTGGCACAGCAGACAGAAGCGCGGATCGGCGTCACGGATGATCCGGCCGGCGAAATCGGACACCTTGGTGAACAAGTGGCAGGTCGTGCAGGGGACATGGGCGTGCTTGCGCTGAGCCGCGTCCCGAACGATGTCGCCGTGACAGTAGCTACACTCGAAGATGAAGGGGTGGTCGGGCGGGCGAACTGCGCTTTCGGCCATCCCCCCCTGGTGGCAATCGCGGCAGCGTTGGATCAGGGGGTGCAAGCGCGCCGTGCGCAGGTCGCGGTCCATGAACAGGGGCTCGTGCGGGCTGTGGCAGGCGATGCATTCGGTAGACGGGTCCTTCACGCCCACGTACTTGAAGTGCTCGTGCCAGTCGATCTGAGGGAACGCCCCTGGCCGCGCCTGCAGCCGCTGATGACAGGTTAGACACAGTGCCTTGGTCTTGGGCTTCGCCAGCACCACGTTGGACGGGTCGTCGGCGTGGGCCGCACCGGGGCCGTGGCAGTCCTCACATTGCACTGTCGCATGCGCGTCCTTGTCGTGCAATGCCAGCTCCTCGGGATGGCAGTCTCCGCAAGCGGTCTTGCCGATGTGACGTGGCGTGAAGCTCATGGCCTCCGCCACCGCAGCGCCCCGGTAGTAACCAAATTCCCCGAAGGTGGGCGGCACCGCCAGGAATCGTGCCACCAGCGCCCCACCCAGCACCAGGCCGATCACGAGAAAGAGCCGACGGGTGTGCCGGTAGCTGACCAACGCCACCGGCTCGCCGCGCGCCGCCTGCCGTACGTCACGCACCCAGCTCACACCCACGGCGCTCAGAATCACCGTTGCCACCAGCAGCGCCGCCAAGATGGCCATGGTGCCGGGGATGGCCGTCGAGGTGCGGCCCATGGACACCAGGATCGCCGCGCTGGTGGCGGTGACGGTGGCGGCGACAAAGCACGCGCCAGCCTTGACGATCGTGGGTGGCCTCACTGCGCGGCCCTCGCGACCCTGTACCTTGAGTCCATCATCCTCACTCCTGGCGATGTCTGCGTATCAATTTACGAGGGGTTCGCGGGCGATGTCAACCGGAACGACCATAAATACGACTTTAAGGGTCTTATTTGCCTGAGACCAGGGGCACAGGCAATCCGCGGCAATACAGCGCGAGCCCAGTGGGTGGCGGGGAGAAAGCGGAGCCCACCGATACCTTTTACGTAGCAGGAAAAGGTGGGGAGAAGTCCCCTGCTTGACTACCGTCCGAACAGCGCGGCTTCGGCGCGCGGATCGGCCAGATTCGCGAACGCGGCCGTGGGATCGCATTGCTTGAGATCGGCGACGTCGTGCATCCCGGTCGCGACCGCGATGGACTCCGCACCAATGGCCTTGGCCGCGGCGATGTCCTTGGGGGTATCCCCGATCACGACGATGCGGCAGTCCTCGATGGGAAGGCCCAGCTTGGCCGCGCCCCGGCGCGCGCCCGCCATCAGCAAGGTCGGGCGATCGATGGAATCGTCGCCGAAGCCGCCGAAGCTGAACCTGTGAAAGATGCCGACGCAGCCGAGCTTTATCTCGGCCCCCTTGCGGATGTTCCCGGTTCCGAGTCCAAGGGCGACGTCCTTGCGCGCATCAGCCATCTCCATGGCGCGTTCCATGCCCTCGTGAATCCTGACGCGGGTTCGCGAGACTTCCTCGGCCAAGACCTCGAGGTAGAAACGCAGCGTGTCCTCCATCTCGCGATCAAATTCGTCATCCGTGGCGAAGGGCCGGCCAAGCGCCAGCAGGGCATCGCGCACGATGGCCTTGTCGGTCATACCACCGAACGAGAAAGAGACGTTCTCCTTGGTGCCGTGGCGCAACTCGAAGGTGCGCTCGATAGCGCGCCGGCCGGCGCCGCACGTCGTTACCAGGGTTCCGTCAACATCGAACAGCAGGACGGATGGTTTCACGGTGGGTAAGCTGCCCTCGGGTCGACGAGAATGCAAGAAACAATGGAGGCGCAGAGGTGCCCTATGGCCAGATGGCCAACCCCGCGACAACCAGCGCCCCAACCGCCAGAACCGCCCCGACCGCGAGGGAATAGAGCACCGCACGCGAACGACCCATGGGCTCGTTTCCCGCCCACGAGGTCCGGCTCGATCGGCGCCTGCCCGCGGCCGGGCCCGCTGCGGTGTGGGTCGTGCGACGTTGCCAGGTGGGCACAGGCTCGCGCGCCACGGACTGGGTTGCGCAAGCGCGGGTGTCGGGCTCGCCCCGCTCACACTGCCCGTCGGAGCCGGCGGGCCACTTCGCCTCGGGATCGGTGCGATTGTAGAAATCGTCGAACTGCCGCTGCCCCTCCGTGGAGGCGAAGGGAAACAGTGCACGGCCGAGCTCGTGCACCGACTGGTATCGGTCCTTGGGGCGCGCGCTCATGGCGCGCTCGATGATGGCTGCGAGAGCCGGCGGCAGATCCGCGCGCAGTTTGCGCGGCGGCGCGTGGCGGCCCTCGGTCACGTTACGGAGCAAAGTGTAGATGGGCTCGCCCCGCTGTGGCGTCTGCCCGGTCGCGCATTCGTACATCACCACCCCCAGGGAATACTGGTCGCTCCGTTCGGTGACATGACGAAGCCCCTGAGCCTGCTCGGGCGAAAGGTACTGGGAAGTGCCGACGATGTCTCCGGTCTGGGTCAGACCGCTGCTGGAAATCCCACCCACCTTGGAGATGCCGAAATCGAGGACGCGAGCAGTTTGGTTTCCCTTCCAGTCCGGGCACAGGAAGATGTTGCTCGGCTTGAGGTCGCGGTGAACGATGCCCGCCTGGTGCGCGGCATGTACGCCCGCGCAGACCGCAAGCATGATATCCGCCATGCGGTCGAAAGCGAGCGGACCGCGCGCAATGGCCGACGCCAAGGTTTCACCCTGCAAGTACTCCATCGCCATATACGGGATCTCGCAGTCCACATCGAAATCGAAGATGCCGACCACGTTGGGATGCTCGATCCGCGCCGCCGCCTGCGCCTCGATCGTGAAACGTTTGGCTGCCTTGCGTTTGCTCTTGAGGGCGCTCGACAAGATCTTCAGCGCGACCTTGCGATTGAGGCGGACATCCAGCGCCTCGTAGATCGTCCCCATGCCCCCTTCGCCCACCAGTCGAAGGACCTGGTAGCGGCCCACTTTTTGCCCCGGCGCCAACACCTCTCTGGGCGTCGCTTCTTCGGGCTGCGCGGCGGTCTCGCCCTTGCCAAGATCTTCGTCCGCACACTCTCCCGGCGACTGATAGGCAGACGTTACACGGCGCCCTCGCCCCTCCGGCTTGGTGATGCCCGTGGAGATGGCCACCTTCTCCCGCTCCACTAGTTCGTCGTCGGCCATGGTGGACCTCCGCGCAAGTGCGGTCGGATACTATCCACGAGCCCGAAGTCGCGCCAGCGCAAACGACGCGGTCAAGCAGACGCGTCGTTTCCGGACCACATCTCGGCGCACGCACGGCGGACCGCCGGGCCAACGCGAAAGAGAAAGGCTATCAGTATTCGTCGGCGCCGCAGTCGAGCTTGCCGCCTTGAGGCCTGGGGCGGGCGTCCCCGTCGATGTCGTCTGGCGGCGACGCAACAGTGCCGGCGATGAAGTCCCGACACTTGGACGTCGATGTCAGACGATCGGTTGACGTAAGGGCGGGGTTGGTAATGTCGCTGGAGCCAGAGGTTGGCGTGGGAGATCCCGAAGACCATTTCGACGTGGCGTCCAACGCGCAGCTCAGGTAATCGCCGTTGGTGTTGTTGTACAGGAGCATCCCGGTGAGCACCTGGCTGGTCTCGTAGCAAACCACGCCTCTGTCCAGGTTGTTGACGACGGTGTTGAACCAGAACCGGTGTGGACCGGTGCTTGGCGCCGAACCGCCGAGATAGATGCCGCCGAAGGTCGTGGTGGTGCCAACTAGGCCTGGCCCGTTGCCGTCGAAGATGCAATTACCGATTTCGAAATTGGCCCTTGAGGCCACGATGAGACCACCCCCGGCGTTCCCCTTGACAGTGCAGCGGTCCATCCTGAGGGTGGCTCCCGCATCCACGGTCACGCCGGTGTTGCCTCCGCCGGCGACGGTAACTCCACGGATGTAAACGTCGCCAGCGGTCACGTGGATGCCGACGAAGGCCCCGGCCGTGGTGGCGGCGGCACTCTGGCCGATGATGGTGACCAGGCCGCTCGACGTCGTCGCGGTTGAAGTGATTGGATAGAGGTTGGTTCCGCTCATCACGATGACGCGCTTGCTACTCGTGACCGCGTTGATAGCCGCTTGCGAGTCGCAGTAGGGTGACGACGACGTACCCGATCCGCCGCTGCAACCGGATGGGTTCTTGACGTAGATCGTCTCGGCGGCGCTCGCGCAGCGACCATCCTGATGGAACATGCACACGCCCGGGCCGACACCCTTGTCGGAGCACTGGGTATCGCTGGTACAGGCCGTGCAAGTGTTGGCGGGGATGGTCGTGGTGGCGGTGAGGTTGCAAATGGGCGTGGCGCCGGCGCAATCGGCGCTGGTCACGCACTGGACGCACTGGCCGGCAATGGTTCCGCCGGTCGCGCAGACCGGGGTCGCGCCGGTGCACGGTCCGGCCGCGCCACCGTCGGCGATACCGCCGTCAAGGGCTGTGGCAGCGGCCCCTGCTGCGTTGCAACCCACGCACTGGTTCTGCACGCAGAAGGACTTGCCAGCGACAGAACAATCGCTATTTCCCACGCACTCCACACAGCGGCCGGAGGTCGGCTCGCACAAGGGCGCGCTGGCCGGGCAGGCGCTGCCGCCATCGGCGCCGCTGACGCCAGCGCAAGAGACGCAGGTATTTTCCGCCGAGCAGAAGGGAACGCCTGCGTCGTTGTTGCACTGGCTGCTGGTCTTGCAGGCAACGCACCTGGCGCTCACGCAGTAGGCTCCGCTGGCGGCACCGACACAGTCGTTGTCCACCGAGCAACTCCCCGGTGCATCGGGCGCACGCGTATCGGGCACGGCCACGTCCACGGGCTCCGGCGCGTCGATGATGCTGGCATCCGGCGCAGCCGCATCGAGCGGCTCTCCATCGACGGGGATCGGCGCGTCGGGGGTGTTTGCTTCGGCCGGCGAAGAATCGCTCGGTGTCCCGTCCTCGCCGGCAGGAGCGTCGGTGGTGCCGCCATCGGTGTCGGGTTCGCACAGGCCTGTCGCGAAGTTACAGGAGTAGCCCACCTTGTTGCATGATGGATAGTCGTGGTCACAAACATTGAAGTCCCGGCGGGTGGCATCGCAGCCAGCGGCCAGCACGAGAAGCGAGGGAAGAGCGACGAGTAGTTTGCGCATGGCTTTCATCTCCTAGAACTTCCCTTGCAGACCCAAGGAATTCGGCCCCACGGCCAGCGAGACGCTGCTGCCGTCGTCCCTGCCCCAGATCACCATGGCGGAGCCCGCGGCGAGGCTGACCACGCCCACGCCGAGCAGGCTCCAGCCCCATTTCCCGGTGTCCCGGCGAAGGATTGGTTGCCCGTTGATCTTGTCGGAGGTTGCCGTGTTACCGTCGACGGCGATGAGGTAGATGCCGAACGAAGCGGCCAATAAGCCGGCCGCGCCGAAGCCGACCCCCATCATGGGCGCGGTCTGCTTCCACCAAGGAGGGGTGGTCGTGGTATCCACCCCTGGCCTCTGGTTCATCGGAGGAACGACCACGGTTGGATGCGGCGGCGGCGGCGCAGGCTCGGGTGGCGGCGCTTGCTCCTGCATGACCCGAGTCCAGAGCTTGCCCACCTTCTCCTGAACCGTCGGCACGAACTGGTCCTCGGAGCACAGTTCACAGTCCTTGCCGTCGGTGCCCAGGGATCGCCCGGTTTCGCCATCGCGCACGTCGAGGGTAAGACGATAGCCAGCCGGGTTGGCGACACCCTGCACAACCAGGATATGCGTGGCCTGTACGCGTTTCGCGAGCTCCGCGAAGCAAGGGGCCTCGGTGCACGTGGCGTCTTCCTGAGTCAGATCCTCCAGCGGCACCATGGCGACCGAAAGATCGTCGAGCGCGCTGGCGATGGCCTGGCGAATCCCGAGTTTCAGCCTGAGCGAGGCTTGAACGCTCTCCACCACCGCCACCCGGGCAGGCTCGGCCTGGGCCGCCGCCGACGAGAGGACCATTGCAACCAAGACCAAGGGACCAAACAAGGTTCTTCCGATTCTGAGCATGGGGGAACGATTGGGGATCATGCGATCTTAGTCAAGAGCCTGTTGCGGATCCTCGGAAGTTGGCCGGCGGGGGCCGAACGCGGAGCCCAGGAGCGCTTGGTCACCCGTGCGCGCGAAATGCGCCGGCCACGCCGAGCAAGACCAACCCCGCGCCCAGCAAGGTCACGCCGGCGATTTTCTCCCCGAGCAAGAGCCAGCCGAGGAAGGCGGCGATCACCGGATTGACATAGCCGTAGGTAAAGACCAAGCGCGTGGGTAAGAGACGAAGCGCCTTCAAGAACGAGGTGAAAGCGACGAGCGATCCGAACACCAGCAAGAAGGCAAACCCCAGCCACGCGGTGGCAGTTGGGTTGGGGCGGGGCTCGCGAAATATCAGCGACAAGGTCGCGACCCCGAGACCGCCGAAAAGCATCTGGTAGGCGGCGCTGACCATGGCATCCAGGCGAACCGGGTGGCGGCGTTGCAGCAGCGAGCCCCCGCCCCAACTGAGTGCGGCGACGAGCAACACCACGACCGCGACGGCATCGGCGCGCACCCCGCTGCGCAAGGCTGGATAGCCGATGAGCCCCGTGCCGACGAAGCCGGCCAGCATGGCAAAGGCCACCAGCCTCGAAGGCAAGCGCCGGTCGACCACGCTCTCCAGCAGGACGACCCAAACCGGGGTCGAGGCGATGAGGATGGCGGCCAGGGCGCTGTCCACGCGCTGTTCGGCCATCACGACCAAGCCGTTGCCGAAAGCCCACAGCAAGACCCCCGAGATGGCCAGCAAGGCCCACTCACGGCGCGTGGGCTTGATGCGCAGGCCGTGCGCCCGCGCCCACCCGAGCAACAGCGGACACGCGATCAGGCAGCGCATGGCCGCGAGCGCGAAGGGCGGAAAACCCGCGCCGGGGCGAACCGCTACCCGGATCGCCAGGTAGGTGCTGCTCCAAACCACGTAGACCACGAACAGATGCGCGAGCCCGCGCCAGGAGACCGCGGGTTGGAGTTGCACGGACATCGCGCGGGGACCCTAGCAGACTATCGATAGCCTTCGGCTTGCAAAGCGAACAAGCGGGCGTAGCGGGCGCCGGCCGCCAGGAGCTCCTCGTGGGTGCCTGCCTCGATGATCCGTCCGCCTTCGAGCACGACGATCCGGTCGGCCATGCGGACCGTGGGAAAGCGGTGCGAGATGAGTAGCGTGGTGCGGCCCTGGGCCAGCGTGCGGAAACGCTGAAAGACCGCATGCTCGGCTTCCGCGTCGAGGGAGGCTGTCGGTTCGTCGAGAATCAGGATGTCCGCGTCCTCCCGCATGAAGGCGCGTGCCAGCGCCACCTTCTGCCACTGTCCACCGGATAGCTCGACGCCCTCCTTGAACCAGCGGCCGAGCTGCGTCTCCATGCCCTTGGCCAGACTCATCACCAGCTCGCGCGCGCCGCCCTGCTCCACCGCACGGGCCAAACGAACCTCGTCCTGCAAATGATCCACGCTGCCAAAGGCGATGTTCTCGCGGAGCGCGAGCTGGTACTGGTTGAAGTCCTGGAAGATGACGCCGATACGGCGGCGCAGCGCCTGCTGGTCCCAGTCGCCGAGATCCCGGCCATCGAGCAGCACCCGACCTTCGCTCGGCTGGTAGAGCCCGGACAGGAGTTTGATCAGGGTGGTCTTGCCCGCGCCGTTTTCTCCCACCAGCGCCAGGCTTTGTCCCTTGGGCACGAACAGGTTGATGTCGCGCAAGGCCCAGCGCCCCGTGCTTTCCTCGCCCGAATAATGAAAACCCACGCCCTCGAAGCGGATGCCTTGCTCGGGCGCGACGGCGGCGATGGCGTTCGGACGCTTTCGCGCCGTCGGGATGGCGAAGAACTCGAACAGGTTCGCCATGTAAAGGGTGTCCTCGTACATGCTGCCCACCGCGGTGAGGATGGCCTGAAAGCTCTGCTGCCCTTGCCGGAAGGCGACGAGATAAAGGGTCATGTCGCCGAGCGAGAGCCGGCCGCGGACGGTGGTGGCGACGATGAAGGCGTAGCAGCCGTAGAACACGGCCGTGCTCACGAGAGACAGGCCGTAGCCCCATCCGGCGCGCCGCACGGCGAGCTGGCGGTCCTCGGCATAGAACCGCTCGGACAGGCTGCGGTAGCGGCCGAGCAACAAGGGCCCGAGGCCGAAGAGCTTCACCTCCTTGGCATGCTCATCGTTGGCCAGGGTGTATTCCAGATAGAGCAAGCGGCGCGTGTCGGGGGAACGCCAGTTGCGCAGGCGGAAGGCCGCGCCGGAAAATTTGGCCTCGGCGAGGAAGGCCGGAATGGTGGCGGCCAAGAGGCCCAGCACCATGAGATTCGAGAAACGCACCAAAAGCGCGATGTAGCCGGCCAAGGTCAGCGCGTTGCGCAGGGCCTGAAAATTGCTTTCGATGAGCGACAGCGGCCGCAGCGAGGCCTCGCGCCGAGCTCGCTGGAGCTTGTCGTAGTACTCGGAATCCTCGAAGTGACTGAGCTCGAGCGACTCCGCCTTCTTGAGGATGGCCAGGTTGACGTCGATGCCAAGGCGTGCGCCGACCAGTTGCCTCACGAGGCCCAGCGATCGCTCGAGCAGGGCCAGGCCGGAAACTACGCCGAGTTCGAAAAGCACCATGCGCACGGCGCGTGCACCGTCGCGCGCGACCACGGCGTCGACAATCAACTTGCCCACGTACGCGACCAGCGGCGGTAGGGACGCGGCGAGAATGGTCAGCGCGCCGAGCCCAAGGGTCCCCCAAGGAGACGAGCGCCAGACCATACCCAGGGTTTGCCGAGAACGCAGGGCACTGGCCTTCAGTCGGGCCACGAGCCCGACGGGCGCGGGAGGCTGTGACGGAGGCGAAGCGACCATGTGGCCCACCAACTCTAGCGCACGGTTCGCGTTGCGGCTGGCGCCGCCAGAGGATCTACACCGAGATCAAGCGCAACTGGCGCGCGCGCACCGGGGCCGGCATGGGAATGGGATAGTTGTTCGAGAAGCAAGCGTCGCACAGGCCGCGATGTTCGTGCTGGGTCAGCACCTTGGACACGGCGGCGTGAAGCCCCTCGATGGAGAGGTAGCCCAGGCTGTCGGCGCCCACGAACCGGCGCACTTCGTCGATGGAGTGCGAGCTGGCGATGAGTTTGTTGCGATCCGGGGTGTCGATGCCGTAGTGGCACGGTCCGATGGTGGGCGGCGAGCTGATACGCAGGTGCACCTCGCGCGCCCCGGCCGCGCGGATCATCCCGATGATCTTACCCGAGGTGGTTCCGCGCACGATGGAGTCGTCGACCACCACCACGCGCTTGCCCGCGAGCACGTCGCGCACCGTGGACAACTTGAGCTTGACGCCGAAGTGGCGGATGGATTCCGAGGGCTCGATGAAGGTTCGTCCGATGTAGTGGGAGCGAATCAGGCCCTGGTCGAAGGGAATGCCGCTTTCGCGCGCGTAGCCGATGGCGGAGGCCGTTCCCGAGTCGGGCACGGGAATGACGATGTCCGCGGGCACCGGGTGCTCGATGGCCAGGCGCCGTCCCATGCTCTCGCGGGCGGCATACACCGACTGACCCGCGATATTGGAATCGGGCCGCGCGAAGTAGATCCATTCGAACACGCAACGACGCGGCTCAGCGGCCGGGAAGGGATGCAGACTGCGCGCCCCGTCGCGATCCACGACCAGCATCTCGCCTGGCTCGATATCGCGAATGTGCTCGGCCTCGATGAGCTCGAAGGCGCAGGTCTCGGACGCGACCACCCACCCGTTCTTCTTGTGCCGGCCGAGAGAAAGCGGTCGGACGCCGTATGGATCGCGCACCGCAATCAAGGAGGACTCGGTCAGGAAGGCGAGCGAAAATGCGCCATGCACCGAGCGCAAGGCATCGGCAAGCCGGGAAGGCAGATCCCCTTCGCGCGAGCGCGCCAGCAGGTGCAAGATGATCTCGGTGTCGCTCGTGCTCTGGAAGATGGCCCCTTCCTCCTCCAGGCGAGCGCGCACGTCGGCTGCATCGACCAGGTTGCCGTTATGAGCCACGGCGATCGACCCGTTGACGTAATTCACGGCCAGGGGCTGGGCGTTCTTCGATACGGAATCCCCCGTCGTCGAGTAGCGCACGTGGCCGATGGCCGCGGAACCAGGGAGCTGGCGCAGCCGGTCTTCGGTGAAGATATCGCCGACGTGGCCCATCTCGCGCACCCAGTGCAGCTGCTGTCCGTCGCTGGAAACGATGCCGGCCGACTCCTGGCCCCGGTGCTGGAGCGCATGCAATCCCAGGTAGGCGAGATTTGACGCCTCGGGGTGGCCGAAAATTCCGATCACACCACACATGGGCCAAGGAAACGTATCACATTTGTCACAAGTTGCACGACGCGCGTGCCACCGCGGCCTAACGCCGCCGAACCTTCTTCTTTGCCCAAGTCGGGGCCACGCTGCCGACCGTTCCCGCGACGCGCGGGAAGACGGGCGGCGCGGCTGGGGCGGCCGCCTGACGATTGGCCGAGGATGGCGCCACGAATCTGGGCGCCGCCTTGGCTGGGATTGTCGCCGATTTGGGTGGAGGCGCCACGCGCGGCGGCTCCTGGCGCGCTTTGCCGACGACCGCGCTACTCGACGTGGGTCGGGACACCGGGCGCGAGGCGACGGCGGCGCGCGCCACCTCGATGTCGCCCATGTCCACGCGTCCGCGGTAGGCCGCGCCCGCTTCCATGATCACGCGAGGCGAGGCGAGATCGCCGACCACGCGCGCGCTGGCGAGCAAGCGGACGCTTTCGGACGCCACGATGCCGCCCACCAGCGTCCCCGACACCACCAGATTGCGGACGTCCACGTCGGCCTGCACGATGGCGCCCTTCTCGACCGTCAGCGCCTGCGACAACTGAATCTTTCCGTCGACGCGGCCCTTGACGACCAGATCTTCCTCGCCGCGGATTTCACCCGAAACGTGCGTCTCGACGCCAATCACAGTTTCTTTTTCAGCCATGGTGGCGCCTTATACGTCCATGTCCACGTTGCCCTTGAAGGTGGCGCCGTCGGCGACCACGATGCGCGGGGCCTTGGCATTGCCGACCATCTTGGACTCGGGCCGCAATTCGAGCTTTTCGCGCGCGGTCACGTTGCCGGTCACCTTGCCGCTCACCGTGACGGTCTGGCCTTCGATGTCCGCCTCGACGGTGGCACCGAGCTCGACGACCACGCCCTGAGCGCTCGTGACCTTGCCCTTGACCGTGCCGAGGATGGTGAGCGGCTCCTCGCCACTGATCTCGCCGTCGACGACGATGCTGCTTCCAATGACCGTGTTCGCCATGGGTTTCGCTTCCTTTTCCTTTGCCATGATGAGTTCCGTCCTCGGCACGACTAGGCGCTCCCGGACACGACGCCCGCCGGCAACTCGACATCCATTTCGATCTCACCTGAAAAACGTGCGCCGTCCTCGATCACGATGGAAGGCGCCTTGACCTTGCCCGTCACCCGTGCCGTGGCCGCGAGCAGAGCCGACCGCGTCGCCACCACCGGACCGCGCACCTCGCCCCTCAGGGTCGCGACGTCGGCCTCGACGTCGGCCTCGACGGTCGCCGATTCCTCGACCGTCAGGTGGCTCTCCAGCCGGATGTTGCCCTCGATGCGGCCTTCCACCACGAGATCCTGCTTGCCGGAGACCTGGCCCCGGACCGTGGTCTTGCTGCCGATGAAACAGGGATCTTCGCTAGCCATCAGGTCCTCCTCTGCGCGGGCGCACCGCGGAAGTTATCGTTGCCGATCCCAGGTGTCAATCGGATGATCCGCGATCGTTTCACCGCAGCCCCATGGCTTTGAGCATGGCCATGACCTGCTTGAGGTCGGCCCAGGCCTCGCCCTTGCGGCTTTCGTCGCGAAGCAGGTACGCCGGGTGGTAGGTGGGCATGACCGGGATCTCGTGATAGGTGCGCAGGTTGCCGCGCAGGCGCGTGATGGGCGTGGTCTCGCCGCAGAGGAATTGCGCCGCGAATTTGCCCAGTGCGACGATCACGCGTGGCTGCACGATGGCGATCTGTTTGCGCAGGAATTGCTCGCAGGCCGCGATCTCGTCGGGCTCGGGGTTACGATTCTGCGGCGGCCGGCACTTGATGATGTTGCAGATGTAGACCTCCGAGCGCTGGTAGCCCATGGCCTTGATCATCTTGGTGAGGAGCTGTCCGGCCGCGCCCACGAAGGGTTCGCCCTGCGCGTCTTCCTCGGCCCCGGGCGCTTCCCCCACGAACATCAGGTTCGCCTCCGGATTCCCGGTTCCGAAGACGATGTGTCTGCGTCCTTTGGCCAGCTTGCAACGCTGGCAGTCGCCGATTTCCGCGTGCAGCGCATTGAGCCCGCGGCCGCTATGCAACACCTGGCCCTCGTCGTAGAGGACCGGAGGGGGCGTTGGATACGGCCCGGGCGGCCCGGAGTCGTTGCTAGCCGCTGGAGATCCTGGCGGCGCCGGGGGCCGGCCGGCGCGGCCGGGCGACGGCCGCAACGAGACCCCAAGCAAACCGTAGCGTTCGCGCGCCTCGAGGTGGGTGCGAAAGGCGGCGGCAAGCTCGCGCAGTTCTTGTCGCGGATCGGGCAAGGGCTAGATCTTCCCGAGAATCGAGGCGGTCGCCATCGCGTAGTAGAACGTGGCGGTTGTTTCGGCCGAGAATCCCGGCATGCGGCCGAGGACCCCGTCTTCCGCGCGCTCGTCCAGCTCGTCCATCAGGAGCTTGTAGGCGTCGAAAAAGGTCCCGTCGGTCGAGATCGAGAAGGCGTAACCGAGGGTCGCGGCCGCGCATGAATTCCAGGTATTTTCGTCCATGGGACGCAGCACGAAACCTTGCGGAAGCGCGGGCGCCACGCGCTCGCGCAGCCACGCGCCCACGAACGGGATCGGCCCCTCGGCGCCGATGACCGCGAGAACCCGTGTGGCGGTCGTGCACGAGAAATCGAACAGGCCGTCCCGGGCAGCGGGTTCGGAGGCGAAGGGGGGTGGACTCTTCATGCCGAAGGCGGCGTCGACGAATCGGCGCGCGGTGGCGCTGAGGCCGCGGTCGCTGGTGGCGCGGGCGTATTCACCAAGCGTCCACGCGAGGAAACCTGGATCCTTGAACTCGCGCCCGGCGAAGTTTTCCAGATCGGTCACGTAGGCGCCGAGTAGGCGCGCGGCCGTGGAGACGCGCTCGCGGCGCGTGCTCTCGTCGTCGACGACCTTGTGACCGTCGCCGGCCAAGAAGGCCCGCAACACCATGGCGCAGTCGTAGGCCGCTTCATCGCTGGCGTGCGCGCCCAGCGAGCGGGGAATGAAGTCGCTCCAGTTCGATTCCACGAAGCTCCATGCCGACGCGATGTTGAGCGAATAGCGATCGTCTCCCATCAAGTCTTGGCCGCGCGACCAGACCCAGATGGCCGACAGCGTGCCGTGAAAGTCGCCATCCCCGGAGCCCGGCCAGGGTGGGACGTTGCCGCGGGTATGCCCGCCCATCTCCTGGCGCGACGCCAACGTGTCTCCAGCGCGCTGCAGACGCTCGATGACCTTGGGTCGATAGGAATTGATCTTCTCCTCTACCAGGGCACTAGGCATGACTTCCCTTCGCGCGGTTTGCGCGCTTATGTTCTTTGTTAGTGTCGCTTATCACGGCAATTTTCCGCGCCGGCGCGGCCAATTCGCTGGCCATTTTATCCCAGATTGCATGCGCAAGAAGCTCCTTGCGTGCCGGCGGCAGATCGATGACGCGACCGTCGGAAAGCACCAAGATCACCGCGTTCTCGTCGGCGCCAAAGCCCGTGCCCGGGCGTCCGACCTCATTGGCGACGACCACGTCGCAGTCCTTTTCGACCAACTTGGCGCGAGCGCGCTCGATGAGGGCCTGACCGGACACGCCGACTTCGGCGGCGAAACCAATCAGATAGGGACGGCGGCCCTTGCGCGCTCGCCCGAGCTCGGCCAGCAGGTCGGGATTCGCAACCAGCGGAATCGCCTTGGCTGCCTTGGGCGCCACGTGCTTGCCGTCGCGTCGTGAGAGCTTGCCCAGCACGCGCACACCGGGTCGAAAATCCGCCACCGCGGCGGCCATGACCACGACGTCGGCACGGGCCACGATCTTTTGCAAGGACTCCCGCATCTCCAGCGCGGATTCGACGTCGATGCGTCGGGCGACGCCGGCTGGCGTGGGCAACGCGACGGGACCTGCGATGAGCGTGACCTCCGCGCCCATGCGGCCCGCGGCCTCGGCCAGCGCGAATCCCATCTTTCCCGACGAGCGGTTGCCGAGGAAGCGGACGTCGTCGACCGCCTCCCAGGTGGGCCCCGCCGTAACCACGACGTGCTGCCCTGCCATCGCGCCTGGCAAGATTCGGTAGACCTGGTCCCAGTCGTGCGAAGGCGGCCAGGAGAATCTCCTCCGGATTCACCATGCGCCCGGCCCCGACCCAGCCGCAGGCCAGATCACCCGCATCCGGGCCCACGCTGCTCGCACGTCCGTCCTTGCATAGACGCGCGAGGTTGTCCTGGGTGATGGGGTTTTCCCACATGTTGGTGTTCATGGCCGGGGCTAGCAGGATGGGCGCTCTGGTGGCCAGCACCACCGCGGACAGCATGTCATCCGCCATGCCCGCGGCAAACCGCGCGATGGCGTCCGCCGTGGCGGGCGCGATGACCACGAGATCCGCCTGGCTGGCGATATCGATGTGGTCGATGCCGCCCCCAGGGATGGGCGCGAACATGTCGCGCGCCACTTCGTGCCCCGACAGCGCCCGCATCGTGAGCGGGGTGATGAACTGGCACGCCGCCTCGGTCATGACCACCCGCACCTGCGCCCCCGCCTTGACCAGCAATCGGCACAGCTCCGCGGCCTTGTACGCCGCAATCCCGCCCGTCACGCCGAGCACGACGTTCTTGCCAGCCAGGTCCGGAGTCATGGTGGCGGGAGCTTAGCATCGAAAACCGGACCTCGCGCAGGGGTCTGGGGTACGCGTCAGAGATCCGAGGCCCAGGTGTCGTGGGTGCGCGGGGACTTTCGGCCAGAGACTCGATCCGATCGTTGCTGTCAGCGTGTGCGGCAACCGATGCGCAAGGTGGCGACCACCAGGTCGTCGTAGAGGATGACCTGCGTCTCGGGCGCGTCGTTGCTTTCATCTTCCTGCCGACCATGCCGATAGCCCTAGAACCATGGACAAGCACATGCAGGCCGCCATCGAAGAGGCGCAGCTCGGATTGGCGGAACACGGTATCCCCATCGGGTCGGTCATCGTTCACGACGGCAAGGTGATCGGTCGTGGCCACAACCGCCGCGTCCAGAAGAAGAGCGCGATCCTTCACGGCGAGATGGACGCGTTCGAAAACGCGGGCCGACAGCCGGCTGCCGTCTACAAGGCGTGCGTCCTCTACACGACGCTGTCGCCCTGTTCGATGTGCTCGGGCGCCATCGTGCTCTACGGGATTTCCAAGGTCGTCGTCGGCGAAAACAGGACTTTCATGGGCGAGGAGGACTGGCTTCGCTCACGAGGCGTACAAATCGATGTCCTGCGAGACGAGACCTGCATCCGCATGATGGAGCGGTTCATCCGAGAGAATCCGTCGCTCTGGAACGAGGACATCGGCGTCGTACAACGATAGGGTCGTCACCATTTGGGGACATCTGCTGGCCCCGTAGCCCCACGGCTGAAGCTCCTCCGTTACCGGAGCATGTAGACCTGGGGTCTGGGATGGCCTAGATTCTCCGGGGTCATCGTGGACCACGAGCGCGGGGGGACATTATGCAATCGCGAGCCGGGCTGCTAGGTGTCTTGGCGTTGGCAGCATGCGGCGGCACCGCCAGTGTCGCGCGCGATGGGGCGGGGGAAACCGGCGGCGCGGACGTCCCGGTCGCCGAAGTCGCCGCGCCGGACGCCCCGGCCACCGAACCACCTCCGGATGCCGTCGCCGCCGAGGGGGGCGTCATGGACGTGGCCGGTGAGGCAGACAGCGCAGACGGCGCCCCTAGCGGGTGCTTGTCGGCGGTCTTTTCTCCCACGCTGCCCGACCCGGCCAGCGACCCCGGGGCCCGTCGGCGGTACTTCCCGCCGACCCGCTGGAGCTTGGGTCCGATCTTCGGCACCCCCTGCCCACGCTACGGGGACTGCGAGAGCGGCGGTCCCACCATGGCCGAGGAGGTGGCCTTCGACCTCGACCATCTCGCTGCCAACGATATCCCCATCACCGTGTACCACTTCGACGGCTTCGCATGGAGCCCCGGCGACTGCAGCTGGGGTCTCGGCGATGCGCTCACCTCGAGGTTGCGTACGATGGACATACGCGCGCTGTTGCATTTCTGGGGAGGCTGCAACTCCACCACCGACTTCGAGCGTGCCTATGCGGATCTCGGCGCGTCGCTGGCCGGTTTCTACTTCGACGATGGTGCCGACGATGCGCTGGTGAAGTCCGCCATCGACTGGACCCAGGCGCGGTTCCCCGGCGACGCCGAGGTCGTGATGAAGGCCTACCGCTACGACATCGACCTGGCGGCGTCGCTGCCAGGGCTCGCTGCTTATGGACACGCCTGCTACGTCAACGACCTGCCGTCGGATTTCGAGGGACTCAAGACCGGGATCGAGCGGGTGTTCTCTCTGGCGGACACGCTGCCAGCTCCGTTTAACGAGTTCACGGCCTTCGACCTCGCGCAGGCCGACGAGGAAACCTACTTTCGGCGCATTCACTGGGGTGCGCTGCAGCCGGTGATGGACCACAGTCCGTGGCAGCACGCGAGCCCGTGGGAGCCCGGCTACGATGCGGCCCTGCTGGAGGACTATCGCTACTTCTCCTGGCTTCACCTCGAGCTGGTGCCTTACCTCCACAGCTACGACTGGCAGGCGTTCGAGACGAACCAACCGATCTTCCGAGAACCGGATGCCGTGCGCTTTACGACCAAAATTGGCGAGGAGCTCTTCGCGGCGTTCGTCACCGAGTCCGGGCTGACCACGTTGCCGGTCACCTTGCCGGCCGGAACATGGATCGACTACTGGGATCCGACGCAGGCGTATTCGGGCACCATCACCTATCCGGTGCCGCTCGGACACGAGCCCATCTTCATCAAGGATGGGTCGATCATCCCCATGCAGGTGTCGCGGGACTACACCGGCCACGGCACCCGCGCGTCGGCGGGCAGCCTGACGGTCCTCGTCTACCCGAGCGGCCAATCGCGGTTTCGCTACCGCGACGACGCCGCGAATCGCTGGATCGTGCTCGGCGCCGACGCGCTCGGCGACACCCTGACCCTGGGTACCTCCGAGGCACCCTCCCAACCGCTGCTCTACCGGGTGGAGCGCTGGAACCAAGCGCCGGCAGCGGTCCTAGTCTGCGGCACGACGGTGATGGTCAACGGCCTGGCCGGGCAGGCACCCTCGGCAAGCGAGGACGCCGTCAACGGCGCGACCGAAAGTGCGTGGTTCTACGACGCGGGCGCCAAGCGCCTGGTCGTGAAGGCGTTCCCGGGTAGCACGAGTCCCTGACATGGCGTTGGCCGGAGGCCCTGTTTCGGGCCACGAACGATCGGTCTAGAAGAAGCTCACCACCATGCTGATCTGCACCGAGCCCCAATCTTTGCCGGGCACGTGGATCCAGGTGCTGCCGCCTTCCAGTCCGAAGGCGAATCCGGCCGAATCGCCGATTTCGAGGCCAATGGCGGCGGACAAAGCCGGATGAACGACGTTGGACGCGCTGCCGGCGTAGTCCGAGTCACCCCCTGGATTGGCGTAGCTGACAACCCCCGCCCCGAAGGCGCCGCGAAAATACATAAAAGGAAGCGGATACCATTGCAGGCCAAGGAGCGCGGCTGCCTCGCTGTCGTCCTGGCCTCCGTGCCGGCTGCCGATGCCTTCGAGAGCCACGGTCAGCGAGAGGCGGTCGACCAGGCCGGCGCCCAGGCGGACGCCAAAGGCCGCACCCGATTCGCCCATCGCCACATCTGCTGCCGCACAATAGGCAAAGCCCGCCGACAGCGACAAGCTGACGGGGCGCCAAGGTTGTTCGCCGCTGCCGTATCTGGGCGAGCGATCGTAGTCCGGGTAGACCACGACGTATCGTGGCGCCGGTCGCCATCCGTATCCGTAGGGGGGATAGCGCCAACCTTGTGCAACCTCGACCGGTCGGGAAAGTGCCGTGTCGAGGCCGAGCGGCGACTTGGCGGCGGTCCCTTCGGGTAGTTCGCCCGCCACCACACTGTGAACGAGCAGCACGGTGACAATTCCCATCGCGGTCATGAAAGTCCTCCATTTCCCTGGCCGGCGACCCAATTCCCTGCAGACCTCGCCCCGCAACCGCCTCGGCGGCGGCCATCACATTCCATGCTCATCAAGAAGAGTGCCAAAGGGAGGCGGCGGCGATCCGCCACCGGGTGCGCCTAGCGCGCGGGGTTACGCAATTTCGCCGGTGTGGCGGCGATGTGACCTTGCAGCTTACCCCGCCGCCTTGAGGGCCGCGGCCTCGCGCACGGCCTCGCCGTGGCAGACGGTGCGGTTGCGGCCACCGTGTTTGGCGGCGTAGAGGGCCTTGTCGGCGCAGGCGATGACGTCTTGCTTGGACTTGCCGTCGTCCGGGTAGACCGCCACGCCCAGCGACATGGTCGCTTTGAATGGGCCCTTGCTCGACTCGAACGCCTGCGCCGCGACCTCCTCGCGAATGCGCTCTGCGAGTTGGCGTGCCCCTGCCCGGTCCGTGCCTTCGAGCACGAGCGCGAACTCCTCGCCCCCGTAGCGGGCCACGATGTCGATCTTGCGCGCACTCGCCTTGAGGATGGAGGCGACCCGTCGTAGCACGGCATCGCCCATGGGATGGCCGTAGGTATCGTTCACCTTCTTGAAATGATCGATATCGGTCAGGAGCATGGCGACGCGGAACTTGTGCCGGTCCGCGCGGCCGAGCATGGCGGCGAAACGCTCTTGGAAGGTGCGGTGGTTTACCAGCCCCGTGAGTCCGTCGGTGGTGGCCTGTTCTTCCAGCGACTGCACCATGCGACCGTTCTGCAGCGAGATCGCCACCTGATTCGCGACCACGCCGAGCATTTCGCGCCGGTCGCTGGCGAACGCGCCCGGCCGCCGCGCGGCGACCGCGAAGGTGCCCAGGACCTCGTCCTTCACCAGGAGTGGCAGGACGTACAGCGACTCGAAGCCTTTGATACGTTCGCCGGCGTCGAAGATGTGCGTGTCGTGGTGGTCGCGCCATTCGCCGCTCGCCGGCAGGGCCAGCTTGTTCTTCGCCACCATGCTAGCAATCGAGGCAGCGTCGCGATGGCGTGTGCCCGCCAAGGCATCGCCGCCCTCGCCCACCGCCACGCTGATGACGTGGCTGCCGTCGCGCTGGTCGTAGGCGGTGATGGCGACGAAATCGAAGTCGCACACGCCGCGCGCGCCCTCGATGGCGGCGGCGTAGATCTCCTCCAGGGTGAGGGCGCGATTGAGCGCGGTCGAGGCGCGGTAGAAACGCTCGTGCTCGTGCTTGGAACGCTCGACCGCCTGGAACACGCGTTCCGACTGCACGATGCGCATGATCTGTGCCGCCGCCGCGACGAAGAGATCGACCTCACCCAAGGTGAAGGCCGGCCCGGTGGCGCGATCCCCGACCAGGAGCCCGCGCAGGGTCTTGCCCTCGAAGATGGGCACGCCGACGAAGGCGAATACCTCCTCTGGCCCCTGGTAGTAGGGCAGAAGCGAGGGTTTGGGCGACTCCAGTACGCACGGGCGGCCTTCCTTGAGCACGGCGGCGAATACGCCCGCGCGCGCCGACAGCGCGCCCTCGGCCAGGTTTCGCGCCGAAGTGGAGAGTTCCTTGAGCTTCAACTTCTCCCCACCGCTGTCCAGCCACAGAAGCGCGCAGGTCTTGAGGCCGAGCGACCGGTGCAACAGCTCCACGGTGTGAAAGAGCTGCTGGTGGATGGTCTCGATGGAGCCTTGCGAGAGTTTCTCCTCTTCTTCGGCGCGCGTGCGCAGGCGGCTGTCGGCGCCGAGGCCGGGCGAGATGAGGCGAAAGTCGCGCGCCTCTTCGCGCATCGACAGGACTTCTTCTTCCAGGCGCTTGCGGTGCTCGCGGCGCTGGCGCGCCACCTCGGCGTGCAAGAAGGCCACGTTGAGCACCGCGAACACGGCAATGAAGCCCGCGTGACCAGGGAATGTGGCGGCGGCGCCGGGCGCGGCGCCGGGGCCGAACGCCATCACGGCCTCGAATCCGAGGGCAGCGGCGGCCAGCATGGTGCCGGTCTTCAAGGGATGGAAGGTGACCAGAAAGCTCACCAGGGCGTAGACCAGCGGATAGATGGGCGAGAGACTCCCGCCCAGCACCGAGAGAAAGACATAGGTCGCTGACAGAAGGAGCAAGCCGAGCTCGACATCCGAGAGCATCTCGCGGCGCGGGCTGCGCCGACGCTCGCCCATCGAGACACGCGCCGCCACCTTGATGGCCAGGGCGCCGGCCAGAAGGGCCGCGACGATGGCGCGCGCGTAATCCGCCCTGGGTTGGCGCAGGTCGGGGAACCACCCCTTCCACAGAAGCGCCACCACGCCAAGAACCAGGGCCGTGCCCCACAGGGCGCGAAACGCCCGCCGGATCTCGAAGGCCGCTCGCGCATATGATTTTCGCAACCTCATGGATTTCGCCCCAGATCGAAGATCACCTCGCCCGGCCTCACCCATCCGAGATCGGCGCGGGCCACGTTTTCGATCGCGCGCGTGTCGGAACGCAAGGCCTCGGCCTCACGGGACAGGCGTTGGTTCTCGGCCCGCAGCCGCGCGTTTTTCGCCTGCGTGACGAGGAGGTCGCGGCGCAGCTGCAGAAAGCGGGCAAACCCGGAGCGCGCGTACAGATAATAGGGCCCGTAGCCGAAGGTCGCGGCCAGGACGATCGCCGCCAGTCCTCGCAAGATCCAGGCGTGTCCGATGCGGCTTCTGCGACTCATGGGGGCTCGGTTAACCAGTATCCGGGCGCCGCGCCCGCCCCGCAATTTTCTTGCTCTCCCGGGGCGAGGGTCAGAGCAGGAAAGGTACTACGGCGCGTCGCGAACGAGGGTAGTCCGGAAAGTGCTCGCGATACCAGCGCCGGTGGTGTAACGCGCGCGGGATCAGGTTGGCCGCTGTCCACAGCGCGAACAGAAACCCGCCGGGCGACCATGTGGCGAGCGCGAAACCCGACCATTCGACGATTTCCCCGAAGTAGTTCGGGCAGGACAGAAGGCGAAACAGGCCGCCCCGCGGTAGGCCGCGCTCGCCGCCCGACGCACGACGCAGGCGGCGCAGCTCGCGGTCGGCCAGCACGTGGGCGCAGAAGCCCGACAAGAACAGCGTGGCCCCCGCGATGAAGAGGGGCGATGCCAGCCATGCGAGTCCCCGCGGAGGCCCGAGCAGAAACAGCCAGCGGCCATTGAGGTAGGCGTTCACGAGGTTGAAGATCGCACCCGCGGCCACCACGATGGCCGGCATGGGATGCGAGGTTCTTGGGAGAAGCAGCGGAAACAGGAGAGCCCGATAGAGGTAGTGGCCGAGCCACAGCCCGAGAAACACGAGGGCGGCGCCGCCGTGCGGACGGCGGCCGAGGTGATAGAGCAAGATCATGCCGAGCGGGGACGGAGCCTCCATCAAGAACCAGGCCAGGCGCGCGTTCAATGAAGGTCCCCAGCCTTCTCGGCCATGTCTGCCGTAGGGCGCCGGCCGGAAGAGCAGGTACGGCACCACGGCGAGGGCAGCCCCGGCCCACAGCCAGCAGACGACGGCGTAGATGTGGATCTCGTGATTCACAGCCAGCCTCGTTCTTTCATCCAAGCGCACGTGTCGCGCAAGGTTTCCTCGACGGGCCGAGGTTGGTACCCGAGCTCGGCTTCGGCCTTACGGTGCCCTGTCGGGGGCTGTGTGCGCAGGACGCGCAGCGATTCCGAGGTAAAGAGCGGACGGCGCCCTCGCCAACGCGCCCACTGGGGAGCGAAGGGCGCGGCCAATCTGGCCAGCCCCATGGAGACCACGAGACGCGGTGCCGGCCGGCCGGTGGCAAGTGCCCATCGCCGTGCCAATTCCACCAGGGTCATACGCGTTCCCGCCAGGATATAGCGTTGGCCGCAACGACCGAGGCGCTCGGCCGCAAGCGAGCCTTGGGCCACGTCGCGGGCGTCCACGAAGTCGCAACCTCCACCAGCCACGAGAGCCGGCAACTTGCCTCGCGCCAGCGCCAGCAAGACCTCGCCCATAGGCGAAGGCTGGAAATCGAACGGGCCTATGACCGCGGTGGGATTGAGCACGACGGCGTCCAAGCCACGTTCGACGGCCCCCAGGACTTGGCGCTCGGCTGCGGCCTTGGCGTGGTCGTAGGCACCGTGGTTGGGCGCTTCGGGTGCGATTAGCGCGCACGATTCGTCGATCTCGGGCTGACCAGGTTGGGGCGAGAGTGCCTGGATCGAACTCGATGTGCACCAGCCGCCGGACGCCCGCGCCCAGACAGGCCGCGACGACGTTGTCCGTGCCGGTCACGTTGATTGCGCGCACAATCTCGGCCGATTCCCAACCGGCGGAAATCTTTCCGGCCAGGTGAAAGACCGTTTCCACCCCTCGACAAGCTCGATCGAGGGATGGGCGGTCGAGTACGTCCCCACGCATGATTTCCACCGGCAGGCCGTCGATCCCCGCGCTCCGTGCGTGCGCCAGCGCCCGCACCCTGCGGCCCTGCCCCACCAGCGCGCGCACCAGATTGGCACCGACGTGTCCCGAGGCGCCCGTGACCAGGGCGGAAAGCTGGCCGCCGACATCGCTCACCGTGGCCACCCGCGCCGAGACTAGCTCCTCTTGAGCAACGCCAATACCGCGTCCTTTACGCACTTGTCGCAGTAGCCGAAACGCTGCTTGAGGTTGTCGAGAGTGGTGCGTACCGCGGTCACCGCGTCCGGGGACATCTGCTCCGGGCCATCCACCAGGTACACGAGCAGGTCTTGGTTGATTCTGGCGATCTGGCGCTTGCGCTCCGAGAAGAAAGATTCGCGCAGATCGGCGATGGGGCGCGGGAAGATGCGCTCGTAGTCGGGCCGCTTGCCGGGATTATCGAGCGACCACGCCCCGATCTTGCTGATGACTTCCCCGCGAAAGTCGGCTGGGGAAAGGCCGCTCGATGGCACGCCGAGCAGGCGTTCGACATCGGCCATCAGCTCCTGGTCCGGATCTTCGTCCACCCCGGTCAGTGGATTGGGAACCTTCTCGTGCTTCATCCAGTAAGACGCGTGGGTGATGTAGCGCTCGAAGTGCTCGATGTAGCGGCGCTCCTCCACGAGTCCCATGGAAATTCTCACCTCGTCGGCGATCTTGGCGAGCAGACGTTCCCGCACCTTGTCGACGAACGCCACGCTTTCGTGATAGCCGCCAGGGGCCGGTGCCTGGCGGAGAAACTCGTACACCGAGGTCGCGCGCACGAGATCGTCCAGTTCCTCGAGCACGGCGAAGGGAGAGGCGCATGCGTATTTCTGGCTTTGTGCCGCGTTCATGAGCACGAGCTTCATCTCGCGCGGGGATGCGCCACCGCGCCCCTCGTAGTTCATCTCGCTATCGGTCTCGCGGGCGATGGTTTCGACCGCCGCGAGCAGCTCCTTGTGCTCCTCGTGGGAAAAGATGTCGCTGCTCTCCCCGGCGTAGAGCATGGCCTTTTCCATCGGGCCGAGCCGAGCGATGAGATTGGCGAGACGTCCCGTGTACTTGTCGAGCTGCGGTCGCCGCAGGCGGGTCAGCACGGCCCACAGCGCCGCGACCCAGGCCACGTGGGGCGCAACGTGCCGCCCACTACCAACCGCGATGCCGCGCTCGACGTGCTCGTCGTAGATCTGCTTCTCCACGCGTACGTCGAGGAGGTAGGGCACGCGCACCAGCTCCATGCGGCCCTTGAAGGACTGGAACTCCGGCACTTCCTTGAAGGCGGCCAGGAAGCTCTCGTTCGACGTGGCGAAGAAAACGGTGTCGACCTCGAGGGTGCCGAAATCGAGCGACGTGGTCCCGTTCTCCACGACGCCGAGCAGGTACTTCCACGATTCGAACGGGCGCTTGAGCAGATCCTCGAAGTCCAAAAGGCCCCGGTTGGCATCCACCAACTCGCCCTGCATCTCGAACAGGGTCAGGGTTTGCAGGGTCGACGGCAGCGACGCAAGCGAGCGGTCCATGGACAGCTGGCGCGTGCGCACGTCGACCGCGAGCTGGGGCTCCACCATGGCGACGGATTGCCGGTAGCGACGCGAGATGAAGAACCGCTCGACCTGCACGTGGCGCAACACCCTGGCCAGATCCCCGTGGTGGGCGGACAGCAAGGCTTCGAAGATCTGACGATTGCGGTGGGATAGGTCGCCCTCCAGCAGGGTGTGCGCCGGCCGGAAACCGGCCTCGATCTCGCTGGCCAGATGGGTGGTGATGAGCTCCTGGCGCTTGTCACGTGGCAAGAGCAAGAGCGGATGGTCGCGCAGCTCGTCGCTGATCTTCGCCTCGATGAGATCCTCGTCGAGGTAGGCGTAGGTTTCGGCGTCCATCACGCCGTCGCGCCCCCCGCCAAACCCGATGCCGCCCTTGCTGACGTGCTGAATCGGAAAAACCCAGTTGAAGCGGTAGAGCGCACCTTCATCGAGGTGGGAGTAGCGCTCCATCGCGCGCTCGATGCACGCGACGATGGTCGATTTGGCGCTGCCGTTGGGACCGTGAAGCAATACCAGGCGATTGGTGCGCCCTTCCCGGGTGAAATTGGAGATCAGACGATAGATGGCCCCCTGCACCTCCTCTTGTCCACGCAGGCAGTCCTTACCGCCGTCGAACGGGCAATCGAAGAGGCGGTAGCGCGTGGCCTCGCCGCGCGGCCCGCGCACCTTGCTGGTGCCGAAGTAGTCGAAGACGTCGCGCAGGTAGTGCGCCGCGGGCCTCGCCTGCCTGGCCATGTCCTTGTGGAGCAATCCGATGTATTCGCCATAGGACATGACGCGGCGAGTGCGAGCATACCCGTCGCGCATCTCGACCGAGAGTTGGGCAAGCCATGCCTTGGGGTCGAAATTCGGCGTCATCGACAGGTGGGATCGTAGCACGAGAGCCCACCGCGGAGTGTATTCCCTGGAGGCGCAAGGCACGGTATAGATGCATCACTATGCAGTTCGCTTCACACGTAGTTCCACGCCCCACGATTCTGCTCGGGGCTTCTCTGTTCGTCCTCATCGGATTGGCTGCACCGGGCGGGGCCGCGCGGGCGGCCAAGAAGGCAGCGAAAGTCGCCCCATCCAAGGCCCCCGCCGAACCGGCGCCCGACCCAGTGGAAACGGCGCCATCGCTGCCTCCCAAGGGATCCAGCCCCATGGCCGATTTGAAAAAGTCGAACGCCGCCCTGAGGAGGCTGTTTCAAAGAGAGGCGCCGACATGGTCGCCCGAGCATGATGCCAAGCGCATCGAGATGCGCAAGATCGTCAGTAGCTTCCTCGATTTCCAGGAGCTCGCGCACCGCTCTCTGGCGCGCCACTGGGACGATCTCAACCCCAAGCAACGAAACGAATTCGTCGCTGTCTTGCGGGAACTCATCGAACGCAGCTACATCAAGCAGGTGCACGGGCAGCCCAACTACGCGCTTCGCTTCCACAAGGAGGCTATCGACGGCAGCGGGGCGACGGTAGACGCGACCTTGGATACCACCAACAACGGCAAGAAGGTCTCGGTAGAGATGGCGTACAAGCTCCTCTACAAGGGTGGCCGCTGGTTGGTCTACGACGTCATCACCGATGAACAAAGCATGCTGGAGAACTACCGCGCCGAATTCAACAGGATCATCACCAAGGAATCCTATGACGCTCTCCTCAAGCGCATGAAAAAACGCCTGGAGAAGGAGGACTAGCCCGCCCATGGTGTGAGACAATCCCGGGTGAACGTGAAGCTCAAGGTCCTTTCCTCGGTACGCGCGATTGCGTCGCTGGTGGTTCTCGCGATCACCACGGCAGCGGGGGTTTCGTTGGCACAGCCCCAGGTCCATGCGGCGCCCGCTCCGACAACCCCTCCGGCGCCCGCGCCGGTCGCGCCCGCGCCGGTCGCGCCCGCCAAGGTCGCGCCCGTGCCGGTCGCGCCCCCACCCGCACCAGCGATGGCGGCGCCAGCACCAGCGACGATTCCACCTTCTCCTGTCGCGCCTGTTCCACCCCCGTCGGCCCACGGCGGCGTGCTGGCCGCGCGCGTGGCCATCAGCGAGTTCAAGGTCGAAGGCGATGGCGCCTCTCCCGCGCTGGCCATGGAACTGCAAGACGGCTTCGTGGTGGGCGTGACCCGGACCGCCCCTATCTATGTGCTCGACTCGGTCGACGTTGCCCGGTACATGGACACGTTCCCCGAGCTGCAGAAGTGCGACGGTTCGATCTGCATCAAGCGCTTCGGACAATTGTTGGACGTGAGCCACCTCATCCGGGTTTCGGTTACCGTGACGGGAAATAGCTACGTCATGACGGCCCGCCTGCTCAGCACCGAGGAGCCGACACCTGCCATCGTTCCGGTGGACACGGAGACCCGGTTTTGCAACGTCTGTACCGCAGACGAGGCAAGGCAGAAGATGGTTCAACTTGGCGACGAGATGAAGAAGCCGATCGAGCACTGGCTCGCCACCTGGCGGCCACCGCCGCCGCCGCCGCCACCCCCGAAGTCGTGGCGGCGTCCCATCGCCGCCGTAGGGGTCGCGTTGGGATTCGCCACCGCGGTGGCCGGCGGCGCACTTTTGATCAATTCCAGCACCATGGGCCATCGCTGGCAACCAGGCGCTGGCGGCTTGCTTCTTGGAGTCGGCCTCAGCGCCACGGTGCTGGGTTGCTACGTCCTCGTCGCCCTGCCGTCCGAACCGGGAAAGACACCCGCCAGCCTCGCCGTGGGTGCGAAGTTCTAGGCCGGTTGCGCGTCCTGCTTCAGGTTGGCGCCCAAGGCCTGCAGGATCTCGCCGAAGGTTGGGAAGGACGTGGCGATGTCCTCGCTTGGGACGATCGTCTCATCGTCGGAAAGCAAGCCCAGCACGGCGCCGGCCATGGCGATGCGGTGATCCCGGTCGGGCAGGACACGACCGCCCCTGGGCGGCAAACCGCCGGTGCCCGACACATAGAACCCGGTGGTCGTCTGTTCGACCTTGATTCCAGCCCGCGCCAACTCGCGTGCGATGGAAGCGATGCGATCCGATTCTTTTACCCGCAGCTCACCTACGTCGGCAAACTCGGAACGTCCCTCGGCCAATGCGCACGCTACCGCCAGCGCCGGGATTTCGTCGATCGACCGCAGCGCCAAATCGCCGGCGATACGCGCGGCCCGCAGCGGCCCCGCGAAGCGTACGCGCACGCGTCCCACCGGCTCGCCCATCGACTCCGAGGTCTGCTCTGCTTCGATGTTCGCGGCCATCGCCCGCAAGGCGTCCAGCACGCCGGTTCGCGTGGGATTGAGCCCGACTTGCTCGACGGTGACATCGCTGCCTGGCACGACCGCGGCCGCCACCAGCAAGAACGCCGCGGAGGACAGGTCGCCCGGTATCTCGACGGCGGATCCCGCCAATTTGCCATTCCACCCCGCCGCATCCACCACCACCCGACGATGGGCCGGATCGGCGCGGATGGGCGCCCCCAGGAAGCGCAACATCCGCTCGGTGTGGTCGCGCGAGAGCCCGGGCTCCTCGATGCACGTTCTTCCGCTCGCCTGCAAACCCGCCAGCACCAGTGCGCTCTTGATCTGGGCGCTGGCCACCGGCAGGACGTAGTCGATGCCATGGAGGTTTCCACCCGCGATGGTCAGAGGTGGCAGCAGGCCCTCGGCTCGCCCATGATCGGGCCTCCCCTCGATGCGAGCGCCCATCAGGCGCAAGGGCTTGGCCACGCGCCCCATCGGGCGACGGGACAGGGATGGGTCACCGATGAGCGTGGTTTCGAACGGCCGCCCGGCCAGCAGGCCGCAGAAGAGCCGCATGGTGGTGCCGGAATTGCCGCAATCGAGCGCAGCCTGCGCCTGGCGCAAACCGGAAAATCCACGGCCGTCCACCAGCGCCGTCGAGCCGGCTACCTGCACGGCAACCCCGAGGGCGCGCAAGGCAGCGGCGGTCGAGGCGTTGTCGCCGCCCTGACCGAGACCACGAATCTCGATCGCTCCCCGGCAAAGCGCCCCGAATAGCAGCGCGCGGTGCGAGATGGACTTGTCTCCCGGCACACGACAGACCCCGCGTAAGGCCGGGCCGCGGCCCACGCGAAGGATTTCCTTGGGCTCGCTCGCGCCGGCGGTCATGGTGCTACCTTCTTCCCGGGCTGCTGCTTGCGCATGTTCGCGATGGTTTGCGCCACCACGGCCATTCTTTCCGAGATTTCGTGGCGTTGCTCTTGCGAGATGTGGAGGGTGAGCTCGACGCGAGTGTCCTTTGCGGAAAAGTGCATGGCATCGAGCACGCTTCCCAAGCCGAATGCGGCCACGATGGGGCGGGTGCGCACCTCGCGGATGCGCTCGGCCATGCGAGCCGCCAGATCATGCGCTTGCAACTCCGTGCGCACGTTGCCGATCGCGGTCACATCGAGGTCGCTGCCCAGATCGACGCGCCCCACGAACTCCTCGAGCGTCTCGCCTTCGCCCATCTCGCGCTTGAGCGCCTCCCGCGTCGCGGGTTGCAGGAGGACGTACATCTCGGCCACGGGTGGCGCAGCTCCTTTGCCCCGATCGAGCAAGCCACGCAGGCGCACGAACCAAGACTCGGTATCGATGGCCCGAGCAACGCCGATGTTGCAATCGATGGCGGTGCGAACAGCGACGGGCAGCCCCGAGATCACCGTGCGTTGGCCGAGAAATGCCAGGGCCTCTTCGCCGCGAACCAGGATGTCCGCCCCACGATAGACGCTGGATGTGACGGCGCCGCCACTTTGGGTAAATGCGTTGCTGATGCGCGCACGGTCGAGTCTGCCTTGCGCCACCAATACGCTTGCGCCATCGCCTAGCGACGGGACCTTCGCGAACACCACGCGTTCCACGTCGCGCATTTGATCGAAGGCAGGATCGTGCGTTCCCGGTTCCGTCGACGCGACTTTGGCAAAGCTATCGCGCGTCCAGGGCGAGGAGCGCAGCTTGGCCAGATCGGCCCACAAGAGCAAATCCGCTTCCGCGGGAACCATGGCGAAAAGGTCGTCGTCATCGAGGGTTGGACGAGGCATGGACGGTTCGTTCGGCGCCACCATCGAGGTCTCCCCACACGCGCCGGCGAGAAGGACGAGGAACCAGACCCGGATGAGCGACAATCGCCTCATTCCTTGACCAGCCGCTTTCGGCATGACTGCCCGGCCGAGAGGAGGCGTTCCAGCGTTTCGCCATCGCCGGTCGCCACCGCGGACTTGATTCCAGCCACGCACTGTTCCAGTTCCTGAATCAGGGGTAGCACGTGCGCGGCATTGGCGAGCAGGATATCCCGCCACACCGCAGGTCCCGAGGCCGCGATGCGGGTGGTATCGCGCAGGCTGGTGGTGGGACTTGCCACCTGGGTCGTGCTTTCGAGGAAAGGCATGGCCGGGGCGAGCGCCGCCGCGAGCGCGAACGCGGCGACGTGTGGCAAGTGGCTCTGCGCCGCCATCAACCGATCGTGGATCTCGGGATCGATGGTCACCGTGAGGCATCCGACGGCGCGCCAAAACGCGTGCGCTGCCTCCAGGGCGGACGCACCATGGTCGCGCCCCGGACAGATGAAGCAGACATGGCCGGCGAAGATGTCCGCGCTGGCGGCCTCGACGCCGGAGAACTCGGCGCCCGCCATGGGATGACAACCGACGAATTGGCCGGCGGGCAGCACGGCCTGGGCGGCAGCAAGGATCCCGGTCTTCACGCTGCCCACGTCGAGGACCGTGGTTTCGGGCGGCAGCACGGGGGCCAACGAACGCAGCAGGCCCTCCATGCTCCGCACGGGCGCGGCCAAGAGGACGAGGGATGCGCCGGCTATCGCTTCCTTCGGGCTGTCACAGGCAATGTCGAGGACTCCCATACGCGTTGCCGCTTGCGTGGCCGCGGACGACGGATCGTAGCCCGAGACCTGATCGACCACGCCCGCCCGGCGCGCGGCCAACGTGGCCGAGCCGCCGATATAGCCGACCCCGAGAAGCGCAAGACGCGGAAAGCGAGCCTGTGATGGCAAGATTCCCGCAGACTAGCAGGTTGCACGTGCTCTCAACAATGCACGGCTTGCGTCCGCAGCCTGCCCCAGCCACGCAAGGTCCGGAACGAGAGCGGAGGCAAGCTACGCCAGGTACAAGTGATGTTCCCGGATGTAGTCCGCCACGGCATGGGGAAGCAACCCGGCGACCGATTGCCCGGCCGCCAGGCGACGGCGCACCTCGGTGGAACTGATGGTAGGCATGGCGATGGTGGCACCACCAGAAAAGCCGCCCCGGCCGACCACGATGCGCGGCACCGTGCGCACGAGTTCCTCGGCGCCGTACCACGAGGGAAGCTCCGGCTCGATATCGGCGCCCACGACCAGATGGAACTCGCAGTCGGGACGCTCGTCACGCAGGGCCTTGAGGGTGAGCAGGGTTCGGCTCTCGCCGCCGAGACGCCCTTCGATGTCGCTCGCGCGCGCACGCGGGCCGAGGGCAGCGGCCGCCAGTTCGCACATGCGCAGTCGCTGCGGGTAGGGCGCGAGCGGCTTGTCGAAGGGGTGCTTCCAGCAAGGCACCAGCCACAGTTCGTCCATCGGCTCGGTCTCGAGCACATAAAGCGACACGAGTTGGTGTGCGACGTGCGGCGGATTGAAGCTGCCGCCGAAGAATGCCACCCGCATGCGCGCACCATATACCAGGACGAGACGGCGATCCCCACCTCAATAGATGAGACAGTCACGGCGGCGGTCGGCGAATGCGTCTTCGGCGTTCTGCCAGGTGGCGCGCAGATCGTCCAGGCTGGCGCCGGCATCGATGCCATTGCGAATGGCGTCCCCGCCCGTCAGCAGATCGATGGCGGGTCGGTCGGACACGAACTCGTATTTCTCGCTCCGCCAGCGGAATGCCTCGCCGGCAACCGCGCGCAAGGCGCGCAGCATGGCCACCCCGGTGAGATAGGGTCGAAAGCCCACGCGATCCACGACGTGGATCTGTACCCCTCCGCACACCTGGCCGGCGAACTTGTGGAATGTCGGGCGAAACGACAGTGGCCGAAAGAGTACGCCCGGTAGCCCATCCTCGGCCAGGCGTTCGGCCAATCGGTAGCCGTCGACGAACGGCGCCCCGACGATCTCGAAGGGGCGGGTCGTGCCCCTGCCCTCGGAGACATTGGTGCCCTCGATGAGACACGACCCCGGATAGACCAGGGCCGTGTCCACGGTCGGCATGTTGGGGGAAGGAAGCACGAAGGGCAATCCGGTCGCGTCGAAGAAATCGCCACGTCTCCACCCCTGCATGGGGATGACCTGCATGTCACCGTCGAGGGGCAGCGCAAAGCGCGCGCCTCCCCATGGGATCCCGGCGCACACAAGGCGCGCGACCTCGCCGATGGTCAGACCGTGGCGGACGGGAATCGACCCCAGCCCGACGAAGGATTCAGCCGAGGGCGCGACGTCGCCGCCCTCGATGGCCACCCCGCCGATGGGATTCGGGCGGTCGAGAACCATCGCGGCGACGCCCGCACGCGCGGCGCTTTGCACACACAACGCCATGGTCCAGATGAAGGTGTAGTAGCGACTGCCGACGTCCTGCAGATCGACCACCAGAACGTCGATGTCGGCGAGTTCGGAGGAGGTAAGCGACAGGGACCGGACCGAGTCACCGTAGAGGCTCGTGATCGGGATGCCAGTGCGCGGATCGCGATTGCCCGCGATGCCCACCATGTCCTGCGCTTCGCCGCGAATGCCGTGTTCGGGCCCGAACAGGTGGGTCAGGTTGACCCGCGCCGTGGCCAGCGCGTCGACGATGTGAACCAGCCGGCTGCTCACACTGGCGGGATGGCAGAGCACGCCGACGCGGCGGCCACGCAGCCCAGCCAGCCCCTCGTCAAGCAGTACATCCAGGCCGGTTCTGACCATCGCGGCCAAATCCTAGACGAAGGCGCGGGCGCGGGCGAATCAGGAGATCTTGACCGGACGGAAGGTGATCCGATTGCCCTCCACGACGAGCAGGAAGCGCACGACCTTGCATTCCCATTTCTCGCGCAGGCCGGCCTCGGTCAGGCTCAGCTTGGCCATGAAGGCAAGCACGGTCATGCCTTCGCTCGGCTGGTCCAGCTTGCGCAGGGTGGAGAGGTACTCGCCAAAAAGGCGCGGGTAGTAGGCGGCTTCCGCCTCCTCCGCCAACGCCGCCACCGTGGTCGCCGGCGCGCTGCCATCACTATCCGCTACCACCATGGCCTCGGCCTTCCACGCCTTTGCGCTGCCCTCGTCCTCTTCTTCGACGGCTTCCTCGTTCGGCTCCTCGCGCCCGAGAAGACGCGCCAACATGACGTTCAAACTATTCGACAAGCCCTCGAAGTCCTGGCCGACCGGCTTGAATGTGTAATCGATGTTGCCGTTGATGACCTCGGCCACGCCGAGTTCGATCTTGTCGAGGGGGCCGACGAACCGGCGCGCCGTCAGGACCGCGCTGCCCAGGGCGACGACGATGGCCAGAAGACCGAGCCAAACCACTTGCATCCCCGCGGCGTGCACGTCCGCCATGCCGTCGGAAAGCGAGGCCAGCACCACGAAGCCGCTGGTCTTGTCGGCGAAATTGCCCGGCATGGGGGCGACCACGGCGGCGAATTCACGCCCGTCGATTTCCAAAGTCTCGACCGGCGTGGGGGACCCGTGCGCGAGCGCGCTCTCGGCCAGCTTCTCGCCGCTGAAGAGCAGGTGACTCAGGGTCTGCAACTTCGCCACGTCCTCCTTCGACTTGTCCACGTCGGACACGAAGCTCGACGCATAGACCTTGCCCGCATGGAAAAAACCGATTTCCGTATCGAGCAGATCCCGGTTGGCCTGGGCGGTCGCCGCACTGACGACCCACCCGAACAGCACCGCGCCGACCACGGAGTTGTCCGCCTTGAGGACCGGTGCGACTGCGACCTCATGTACCCGATCCTGCCAGGTCCACACGTCCTTGACGGCAACCCCTTGCAAGGCCCGCCCCACGGCCGGGTACTTGGCCAGAAGTTCCATGCCGACATCCGCGTTGGGATTCAAGTCGCGCCCGACGATCTTCCCGCTGGTATCGAGAATGGCGACGATGTCCGCCTTGTGCCCTTCCTGCTTGAGCTGCTGGTTGATTTGCTCGCAAACCTCGTAGGCGGCGGACTGGCGCGCGGCCGCTTCGGGCTTGTCGAACACCGCGAGCACGGTGGGCGAGCGAGAGTGGGCGGATGCCAGATTCGCCAGCTTGAGGCCGCTCAGCTGGCTCATGTTTCGGTAGATTCTCTGTGCGCGCGCCACGCGCGATTCGACGTTTCGCCGGATGGATCCCTTGAGGGTCGTGGTGATCGAAACCTGAAAGAGAGCCGTGAGCCCAGCCAGGGCAACCGCTGCGATGAGTCCGATCTTCATACGGTGCATTTGATTCCTCGCGCTTTTCTGAGTGAACAGGCAGGCGATGGCTTCCCACAAACCGCGCAGGGCTCGCAAACGCCGCGCGAATTATCAGCATCAGGGACCGGCGACGTCAAGCAACCTGCGAAGGCAGTCGTGGACATCGCGGTCGATTACCCATGCGGAAACTTGACACGGGAGAGTGCATGTCCTACATGTAGGATTATGCGTACATCGTCGTGTGACACGGGAAACGAGCCGAGTAGACAAGAACGCCGTGCTGACCCACGGCGCGAAATCGACCTGCTCATGAACCGATTCCTCAATGGCTATCCCTATCTCTGTCGGGCTTCCGACATCAGTCGAACCGGCATGCGCCTCCACCCAGTCGGTGGTGCGTGCTCGGCAACCCGTTTCGTCGGGCTTCAATTCCAACTGCCAGGCAAAGGGGATGTCATCACGGCCTCGGGAGAGGTCGTTGCGAAAAGCCCGACGGGCGGGCCGCTCGGGGTGCGATTCACGCGCATGCCGGCGGTCTCCGCGGAGCGCATCGGCAGGTTCCTGGCGGCGCGCCGACCTGACTAGGACGACCTCCCCCTCGATCGCGGTTTCATCCGCCTTGCGGAGGCGTTTGGATGTCGAGTCGAACAATCCAAGGTCGTCCGAGGCAAGCCCATGGTCATTCGAGGCGAGTCCGTGCTAGAAACAGCCCTGGTTTCGCCTCCGGCTAATGGGCGAAGAATTTCGCACTAGTTGACTTCGGCCCTTGACAGGCGTGCCCTGTCCTCGCTCATATCTTCAAGCATTCCCACTGAGAGAACCCGGGAGCAACTCGCCCCCTCAAGCACGGAGAAACTGCTTTGGATCAACCGAAGAAGCCTGGTCCTGGAAGAGACATCGCTGACCTGAAAGCCCGACTCGGCTTGACCCGAGGCGGACCCGCCCCTGGATCCGCGCCCATGCCGGGTCCTGCAATGCCTGGGATCCCGGTGGTTCCGCCGCCGAGCGCGGTGCCGAACCCTCTCGCGCCATTCCCCAGCCCGGTCGCCGCGCCGGTGGCGCCGGTCGCCCCCCGACCGCCCGCGGCTCCGATTTTCGACGATCCCTTTGCGTCCATGCGCCCGCCCGAGGGCAAGCACTTCGATCTGCGTCCGACCGACGACGGCCGGCCCACCATGAACGTACGACAGAGAGGCGGCCTCGCCGGCAAGGTGATTCTGGTCATTGCGGTGATGGTTGCCGGCGCAGTCGGCTTCGGATTCGGCGCTTCCGCCGTGGGCCGTCGCATGTACAACTCGGCGAACTTCGGCGCCAAGCGGGTCAAGGCCGAGATCGATGAGATGCAGAAGACCGTGACCCAGATCGGCAGTGCCGTCGCGCTCAGTCAGCAGAGGCTTGCGGCGCAAAAGAAGGATCCCCTCTCCTACGATCCCAGGCTCATGTCCGATTTGGAAATGGTGAAGCTGGATCCCCGCCCGGACACCTCGCGTATCTTCAAAGTCAACTACTACCTCCTGGAGGATCTCGCGGTCGATCGCCTGATGAATTACTACTACGACACCATCAGTCTCTACAGCGCGGTCGAACGCCACATCAAGCGCACCCGCGCCGACAAGGCCACGCTGGAAAGCTTCTCGGCCAAGATGGCGGGCAAGGACTCGGATAAGCCGGCGGTCAATTACGGCGTCGTGTTCTCGTCCACCGGGAAGCTGGCCATCGGCAGCTTGGTGGAAATGGGCAAGGAGATCTGCAAGAGCGGAGGCGATAGCTGCAGCGACAAGGATCCACTCGAGGGCTTCCAGATCCGCTCGAATACCGGTGCGCCCTGGTCCCCGCGCAAGGTCGGTCCCAAGCCGGAAGGCGACAAGGTGGTTCCCATCCAGAGGACCCCGCTGTTCGAGGCGGTCATGAACGGTTCGCCGGATCAGGTGCGCATGGAACAGTACAAGGATCGCTACAATAATATCCGCCAGATCCTGGCCCGTCTGGCCGGCGGGAAGAAAGAACTCATGGAGGCCATCGACAAGGCGGCGGCCCGACCCGACCTGTTCACCTTCTAGACCAGCGCGAAGCGAACCCAAGACGGCGACGGGAGACTTCCTGTCGCCGCTTTTGTATCGGTCAATCAGTCGAGCCCGACGTCGGCCAGATTCTCCTCCGACATGCCGAAGAAGTGGCCGGTTTCGTGCAGCAGCGTGATGCGGATTTGCTCGCGCAAGTCCTCGGGATCGATCGCCATGCGCTCAAGGTTCTTGCGAAAAAGCAAGATCCGCGTGACCTGCGGCGGGCTTCCCAGCGACCCGGCTTCGGAATACCCCGTCCCCTCGAACATTCCCAGAAGGCGAGGATCGAGCCCGTGCTCGATCTCCGAGCGTTCCGGCAGATCGACGATCAAGATGGGGACATTGGCGAGCAGCCTGCGCGCGACCTCGGGCAGTTCGCGCAGTGCCTGTTCTGCCACCTCGGCCATGTCGGACTCGCTCATATGCGGGTCCTGCAAGGGAGACTTCGCGTCCAGGTCGAGCACGCGCAGCCACGCTTCACGTTGCATGGCCTCCTCTCCCTTGGCCTCGGCGCAAAGGCCGACGCCGTACCAAGCTTCCGCATCCTCACCACCCGCCTGCGCGAGCGCGCGAAACCTGCGCTCCGCCTCCGGGGTGACCTCCGCCTCCAGGAACAGGTAGGCCAGGTCGAGGGAGATCTCCGGCGCAAGCTGAACCTCGTCGACGGGCGGCACATCAGCCAACGTGGCTTGCGCCGCCTTGACCTTCCCAAGCTGAAGTTCGAGCCCGGCCTTGAGCACCAGCGCGTCCAGGAATTCACCCTCTTCATCGGCGCGATCGAGCGCCACCTCGGCGTACGCGAGCGCCTCGCCTGGCCGTCCCAGATCCTCGGCGAGGATTTCGGCCATCCACTGGGCCGGCGCTCCCCAATCGTCGGCGGCCTCCGACGCTTGATCGAGCAGAACCAGGGCCTTCTCGGATTTGCCCTCCCCGCGGAAGCAGGCCGCGAGCAGCAACAGGGCTTCGGGATTGTCAGGATCCTCGCGCATCTCGCGTTCGGCCAGCCCGCGGGCGCCGGCGAAGCTCCCTTCATCGAGCAGGCGCCAGCCCTGATCGAGGTTCGAGCATTCCTCGTTCACGCCTTGCTCCGAGCGATGTCAACCGCTTCGGCGATAATCTTGTCGTGTTCCTCGGGCCTCGCCCAGCGCTCGCGCCCTTCCGCCGGCAACAGATGTATCGGATCGAAATAACAAAAATAGTCCCCCGGATGGACCACCGGCGAGATGTACACGCTGACTCCGGTAACCGGGTCGTAGTGCTCGTAGGAATGGACGCCACGCTTGCCTCCTCCCGGCGTGTCCACGACGAAGGTGGGCATGTTGAACCCTCCGACCAGACCGCGAATCTGCTTTTCGATGCGTGTGCCAGTCTCCACCGTCGTGCGCAAATCCTCGACCCCCTTCACCATGTCGTGCACGTAGACGTAGTAGGGGTGGACGTTGATGTAGGACAGGCGCTTGACCAGCAGGCCCATGGTGGCCACCGCGTCGTTCACGTTACGCATGAGCACGGTCTGGTTGCGAACCATGATCCCGCGCTCGCACAGCTTGTCGGCCGCGGTCTGCGTGATCCAGGTGATCTCGTTCGGATGGTTGAAGTGGGTATGAATCATCACGTCGACGTGCGACTTGCGTCCCTTCTCGACGATGTGCGTGACCGCATCGGTCCACGCGTGGTCGCTGAGGAACTTCTGCGGCATGACGGCCAGACCCTTGGTGGCGAATCGGATCCGCCTGACGTGCGGGATGGCCAGGAAGGCCTCGCCGAGCAGAGTGATCTGATCGGCGCGCAGCTGCGAGGCATCCCCGCCCGAGATGAGCACATCCTCGACCTCCGGTCGCGAGGCCACGTAGGCGATGGCCGCGCGCCAGCGCTCGATGTCCACGCGCAACTGGAGCTTGTGGACTTCCTCGGTGTCGAGGCCCACGGCGTAGCTGCGCGTGCAGAATCGGCAATAGACCGGACAGGTGGCGACGGGCAAGAACAGAACCTTGTCCGGGTAGCGGTGGGAAAGCCCGGGCACGGGCATATCCTGGCGCTCGTGCAAGGGATCCAGATCCACCTTGGGATGATCCGGCAACCGGCGCGACAGCAAGGGAATGAACTGGATGCGGATGGGATCGTCGTAGGGTTTCGACCAGTCGATGAGCGAGAGTAGGTACGGCGAGACACGCACCGGCATGGGCGCGTGCTGGAAGCCTTCCTCCGCGTCGCGGACGAACTCGGGTGAAACCAAGCCCTCGAGGGTCGCCAGCAGCTTGGGCATGTTGGTGATCGAATGCTTGGCCTGCCACTGGTGGTCGAGGAATTCGGCCTCGGACACGTTCGCATAGGCATGGATACGTTGCCAGAAGGCGCCGCTGCGCAGTTCCCTGTGCGAGAGGGCTTCCGGCGAGACAGGCTTTCTAATTGCGGGCGCGAGTATTGGCGCGTGGGACTGGTTGGCCACGCCAACCAGGGATTCAGCTCTCATGGATACCTTGGGCATGGGTGATCTAGTTGTGGCACAAGAACGAAACCCTGTCGCGCCAATTTCGCCTCCATGGCGAGAAACCGGATTCGAGCGTACAAGAACTTTCGCGCTCGCTTTGCGATCGGCTCAGCGGCGCGGTCGAGGCGCGGGCGGCTTCGCGGTGGCGCCGTCTTCCGGCCAGGCATGTTTGGGATAGCGGCGGCAAAGCTCACGTCGGATAGCCGGGTAGTGTTTCCGCCAGAAGCCCGCCAGGTCGCTCGTCACTTGCACGGCGCGACGGTTGGGCGCGAGGAGATGCAGGGTGAGCGGCACGCAACCTTGGCAGATGGCCGGACCCGCGCTCATGCCAAAGAAATCTTGTAGGCGCGATTCGATCCACGGAGGTCGGCCCGGCTCGTAGTTCACCACGACTTGTCGGCCGCACGGCAACACGATGCGATCGGGGGTCTCGTCGCGCAGGAGCCCGACCACCGCGGACGGAAGCGCCCGCCGCAAGCGCTCCTCGATCGGGACGGCGGAGAATTCGTCCAGGCTCGTCAGTCCCTGGCAAGCGGCGGTCAGGACGGCGCGAATCTCTTCACCCTCGAAGAGCGGGATCTTCCGGGCTGGAAAGGCTCCGCGCAGAAGCTCCAGTTTCACTTGAAGTGCAAGGCTAGAACCAGCGAGAATGCCACCCGCTTTCGCTCCGGCAGAGAGCACGTCCTCGGCCAGCAGACGGCTCGCTTCCGGCGATGCCGGCGCGGGACGGCGGGTTTCATCGAGGATCACGGCGCCGTAACAAAGCCGGCCCACGGTTTCGACCCGCCCGGCGTGTGGGTTCCACAGCGTGGTTTGCGATTCCGCGAGACCCTCCGGGACCAGATCGAGCAACCAATCCGCCTCCACCGCGACCGCGAGACGAACGATGGCGCCATGGCCGGCCCTTTGCCCCCCTGGATTCGCTCGTTCTTCCGCGTCCACCGCGACCATGAGGTCCGCTGGCGGCAGTGGGCCAACCTCGGCCGACCCGCCCATGGCAAGCACCGCCTGGCTCGCGCCGGGTGACCGCCTGCGCATGACTCGATCCGGGAAGGCGGTCAGCGTGGCCATGGCGAGAGCCGCATCCACGTCCTCTGGATCGCCGGGTCTTGGAACCTCGGGTGTGACCCTAGCCAAGGTGCCGACGAATTGCCGGCGAGCTCTTTCGGCCGACTCGGCTGCCCGCGCGTCCACGCCGAGCCCACGCATGAGACTCCGGTCGAAACCCACCCTGCGAGCCTGGGCGAACCTGTCGAGGCGTTCGAGCAGGTCCGCGCCTTGTGGCTGATGCGGGCGATTCCTGGCATCGCCGAAGCGCGTCCGGGCCTCGTCGCTGATATCGCCCTCCGAAAGCAGGGCCGCCAGGGCGGCCGCGTCCTCCCCCACCCCGCGCCGTTCGCCTTCGACCATGAGGCGCGCCAGGCGAGGATGGGCGGGAAAGCGCAGCATGCGCCGGCCGATGTCGCTCAGGCCGCCCTCTCGATCGACGGCGCCAAGCTTGCGCAGAAGCTCGCTCCCCGCCTCCAGCGACGCCGCGTCGGGCATCTCGAACCACTCGAAGCGGCTGGCATCGCAAACCCCGAGCGCGGCCAGCGCAAGCAGCGACTCGGACAGGTCGAGGCGCCGGATTTCGGGGATCTCGTAGGGCCTGCGCGATTCGAAATCGTGGCGGGGATAGAGGCGCAAAGCCCGACCCGGTGCCGTGCGGCCCGCGCGCCCCGCTCGCTGGCGCGCCGAGGCCTGGCTGATCTTGGCCACGGCCAGACGAGACAGGCCGCTCCAAGCCGAGTGCGAGGCGATGCGGGCCAGGCCGGAATCGATCACCGCGACCACGCCAGGAATGGTCACCGAGGTTTCAGCCACGTTGGTGGAAAGAATGACCTTGGGCCGGGGTGCCGGCTGCACCGCCCGTTGCTGTTGCGCGGGCTGCAAATCACCGTGGAGAGGCAGGATCAGCAGATTCTTGCTCGCGGCGAATGGCTCGATCGCCTGCCAGGCGCGCCGGATCTCGCCGGCCCCGGGCAGAAAGACCAGGATGTCGCCTTGGCAGCCGTCCTGGTGAAAGCGGCGAACCGCGGAAGCGACGCGATCGGCGAGTGGGCACTCGTCCGGCGCCTCGGGATACTCGACCGAGACCGGAAAGGCACGGCCCTCGCTGCGGATGCCAGGACAGCCGCCCAGAAACGCCCGCACCGGCTCGCTGTCGAGTGTCGCGGACATGACCACCAGACGCAGATCGGGCCGCGCGCTCCGCTGCAGACGCGCGAGGATCGCCAGGATGAGGTCCGAGGCCAGGTGGCGCTCGTGGAATTCATCCAGGATGACCGTGGATACGCCCCGCAGCGTCCGATCCACGAGCAATCGACGCAGCAGGATGCCTTCGGTCATGAAGCGAATGCGCGTGCGCGGACCGCCCACGTCCTCGAAACGGACGGAGTAACCGACGGATCGCCCGACTTCCTCTCCCAATTCTTCCGCGACCCGCAGGGCGGCCAGACGGGCGGGCAAACGGCGCGGTTGGAGCACGAGAATCTCGCCCCCGCCGATCCCGGCATCGAGCAATGCCGGCGGTACGCGCGTGGTCTTCCCCGCCCCCGCTGGCGCCTCGATGACCAGGCTAGGCGAGCTTTCGAGCGCGGTCGCAATCTCGCCCAGGAGCGGGTCGATGGGTAGACTGCCGCGCGACACCGGCGCTCTTTGCTTCAGGGGAAGAACTGCGCGCCCTGACCGCGCTGAAGGTCGAAGTCGAATCTGCCCGTCGTCGGATCGCCGCCCAGCGTTCCCCCGATGCGCGAGTTCGGCTTCTGTAAGTTCTCGATGGCCGCGGTCACGACCTCGTTGTCGACCAGGGTGAGCGCGAACGCCGTGGCGTAGATGCGCTGGCCGAGCTCGACGCGGAACTTGGGGTTGATGGCGTCTCGATCCTGCGGCGCCTTGTCCACTTGCGAAGCCCCGCCGAATTCCTGAAATTCCACCCACGAAGCCCACGCCCCATCCGTCACCACCGGGTTCGGAGTCGTGGCATAGTTGCTGGGCGGCACTGGCACGGGGGCGGCGACGGCGCTCGCCACCAAGTTCGCGGTGCAGGTCGCCCTGAGCGTCAGGGAAGCGAGCACCGAGCTGTCGAATTGGACGCGCAGGCGCCCCGGCCCGTTGTCGCTGGCGCGGTAGCAGTTCGCCTCGTCCCAGTCGTTGCCCGTGGTCGCATCGACCCGCCCGCGCACGCAGCGTGCCACTTCGTAGGAAGACATCACGTCAAAGGTGAGAACGTCGTTCAGTTCGATCTTCTTGCCCGAACGCTGCAGGCGAATGATGAGCCGGTTGCTCATGATCTCATTCTGCGAGCTCGAGCTGTACTCGCGCAGATCGTCGATGGGCTCGCCGGCGAAGAAGCTCGGCTTCAGATCGTAGGGAACGGGACTCGCCTCCGTGCCGCAAACCCCGGGGGAAGAGCAGTAGTCCCCATTCTTCGTGCAACCGTATTCGTAGAGGGTTCCACTGGCGGCCCCGACGCCCTTGCCCACTGAACACCCGGCCAAGCCCGCGACGCACGAGAGGGCGGCAAGCAAGCTGGACCCGCGGCGAAGTTCCTTCACGACCTTCTCGCAAGTTGGATCTTCGCGCCGGCCAGCGCATCGCGCCACGGCACGCCGTCGGCGTCGTGGAGGTGGCCGGCATCCAGCGCGGTCGTCAGCACGCCCCAGTTCCTTGGGCACGCATGGGCTTCGGTAGCGACGAATTCGATCGTGAAAGTGTAGCCTCCCATGTCCGTTGACAGTGTATCCTAGCAGGGTTCCATGCCCGAGAAAGTCGATCGGCGCGGCTCATCAAGGGCGGATACGCGAACAGTCAAGTTCCACGGATTTTCGCCGATGTGAGTCCTTAGTCTCAAGTCCACGGCCAAGCAGCGCCGGCGTTCCGGCGGCGGCGGCTCGGCCCAGAAGTATCACGGTGGAGTACCATGACAAAGTCGGATCTAATCGATCATGTTGCGGAACTGAACAAGGTGTCCAAGGGTCGTGCCGAGGCGCTGGTCAACATGGTGTTCGAGAGCATCGAGGCAGCTCTTGACCACGACGAACGCGTGGAGATCCGCGGTCTCGGAAGCTTCGAAACCCGGCGCTACGGCGCCTACAAGGGGCGCAACCCACGCACTGGGGACGCCGTGGCCGTCAGGCCCAAGCGCCTTCCCTTCTTCAAGGCAGGCAAGGAACTCAAAGATCTCATCAACGCGAAGCTGCGCCGAACTCAGGATCTGCCGATCCTCGATCTCGGCGATTCGCACCCAGCGGACGATTCGGAGCGACGCTCGGCGATGTCGTCGCGCGGGCGGTAGAACCACACGAGGCTAGCAGCTGGCGCAACTTTGGTCGCGGAGGCGGGCGCGATCGCTGCGTGCGAGAGGCCGCCGCCATCTGAAGCGGGCGGTTCCCAGGGGACGCGCGTATTTTCATCCAGATCGCCAAAAGCAACGAGCCACCTTGACCCCGGTGTTTCCATGACCGACCGCAGTGGTTTCCTCCTCCTGGGTGGTGCGGTTTCCACAGTCGCATCTCCCCTCGCCGATATCACCCTGATCGTGGGTATCGCGGCCTTGCTGTCCACGATCTTTCAGCGTCTCGGCCTTCCCATCGTGCTCGGCTACCTCGTGGCCGGCCTGCTGGTGGGACCGCACCTGCCGACCGGCTTTGCCGTCAGTTCCAGCCTCGCGGCGCCGCTGTCGGACATCGGGGTCATCTCGATCATGTTTTCCCTCGGCCTCGAGTTCAGCCTGCGGCGCCTTATCCGCATCGCCCCGACCGGCGGCCTGGTAGCACTCATCGAGTGCAGTCTGGTGGCTTGGCTCGGCTACTTTTCCGGCAGGCTGCTCGGCTTTAGCGCGACCGAAAGCATCTACGCGGGCGCCCTGTGCGCCATTTCCAGCACCACCATCATCGCCAAGACCTTCGCCGAAAAGGGGATTCGCGGTCGCCTGAGCGAGATCGTCTTCTCGGTGCTGGTGGCCGAGGATCTGATCGCCATCCTGATGCTGGCCGTGCTGACCGCAGTCACGAGCGACGGCGGCGTCTCGGCCGGATTTCTCTGGCGAACCACCTTTCGCCTTCTCGGCTTCCTCATCGTCATGCTCGCCGGAGGCATGCTGGTGGTGCCCAGGATGGTCCGCATGGTGGCGCGCCTGGGCCGCGCCGAGATCCTGGTCATGGCCTGCCTCGGGCTTGCTTTCGCGCTCGCATACCTATCGCAGAAGGCGGGCTACTCGGTGGCCTTCGGCGCGTTCCTGGCCGGCGCCCTGGTGGCCGAATCGGGGGAAGCCAGGTTGGCCGAACGCCTGGTGCGGCCGATTCGCGACATTTTCGCCGGCGTCTTCTTCGTCGCCATCGGCATGCTGATCGATCCCAGCGCCATCCGCGACCACGCGGCGGCCGTCCTGGTGCTGGCATCGGTCGTGGTGACAGGGAAAATTCTTGGCGTGGCCCTTGGCGCCTTCGTCGCCGGACACGGCGTGCGCCTGTCCATTCAATCGGGCATGAGCCTGGCCCAAATTGGCGAGTTCTCGTTCATCATCGCGGGGCTGGGCGCCGCGGCGGGCAAGCTACACGGATTCTTGTTGCCGGTCGCCATCGCCGTCTCGGCCCTCACCACCTTGCTGACGCCGTTCCTGATCAGGGAGTCCGCTGCCGTCGCGGCCTTCGTCGATCGCAGACTTCCACACGCGGCGCAAACCTACGCCGCGCTCTACGGTTCGTGGGTGGAGACCCTGGGCGAAGCACGTGGCCATCCCGGCGAATGGACGCGTATCCGCCGTCTGGCCGGCTTTCTGGTTCTCGACGTGGTCATCATCGCTGGGCTGGTCATCGCGTCGTCGCTCGGCCGCGCGCGCTTGGCTGGTGCGCTCGCAGGCCGCATTCACCCCGTGATCGCACAGGCGCTGGTGGCCGTGGCGACCATCGCGCTGGCGCTGCCGTTTTTCTGGGCCGCCTTGCGCTCGGCGCGCAGACTTGGCCTGGTGCTGGCGGAAGGGGCCTTCCCGCGCAAGAGCCACGGCGTCGATCTGGCCGAAGCGCCCAGGCGGGCTCTGCGCGCCACCCTCGAACTCGCGATCCTCTTCACCGCCGGCGCGCCCCTGGTGGCGCTGACCCAGCCGTTCCTGCCCACCTCGTTTCCCTTCGCCCTCGCGCTCGTGGTGGGGGTCGCCTTGCTTGCCCTGCCCTTCTGGCGTAGCGCCACCAACTTGGAAGGCCACGTGCGTGCGGGCACGCAGGCGATCCTCGAAACCTTGGTCGCGCAGAGCCGCAGCGGCCAGCCCGCGTCGACGAGCGTGGAGGATCTGCGCGCCGTGCTTCCCGGCATCGGCGAGCCCACCGTCATGGCCCTTGCGGCGGATGCAATGTGCATCGGGCGCAGCCTCAAGGAGCTGGACCTGCGCGGCCTCACCGGCGCCACCGTACTGGCCATCGAGCGCAGCCCCACCGAGGTCGTCTTTCCCGCCGCGAACGAAATTCTACGCGCGCACGACCTTCTGGTTCTCGCCGGCACGCACGAGGCCGTCAGTGCCGCCTGCGCGATTCTAGGCCGGACGAGCCGTGCGGATCTCACCCCCGGCGACGGCGGCCTGCTCGGGTAGGAAATGCGAATCTTCCAGGCACCACGTGCTCCCCGCGGTCGGTCCGTTCTTATCCTTCGCGTGGCTTCGGCGATGCATCGGGGACGGCCTCGGCGCATTCTTGTTCGAAAAACGCGGCTGGCTTCGCCTGCGACAGATCGAGCTCGAAGTCCGGTACTTCGACCCGAGCGAGCACGGCGAGTAGCTCGTCGATCTCGCGTCCCGACAGACCCTTCGTCTCGAGATCGGCGCGCGAAAGGCGCGCCGCCTCCGCCGCGACCCCACCATCCACGCCACGCATCAGCGCACGCACCACGTCGAGTTCCATACGCGAGAAGTGCGCCCCACACACCTCGTAATCGATCCACGCCTCGTAGGAAAGTGGCGCCACGCGCTTGAGCATCCCCGCCATCACGCGGCCGAATTCCTGGATCTCCCACTGCGCGTGGGCGTCCACGCGCAAGGTGAGGAAATGCAGCAGATTGTGCAGGTCGATCTTCCAGTACCACTGCGTGTACGTCGACAGCGGCAGATCGATGCGGGCGATCTCGCGCGCCACCTCGTGTGCGTTCAGCCATGCGTAGGTGTCGAGCGCCTCCGTGCGCAACCTCTGCCAGCGCCGCAAAGCCTCCGCGCGCACGTTCGCATCGAGTGGCATCCCGGCCCGGCCCTGGTGGTTTCCCGGGCTTTGCGCCTGAAGCTGTTCTTCGGGCGGTTGGTAGAACAGCATGGGCATCAGGCTATACCGGCCCGACATCTCGTTCACGTTGGCGGTGCGATGGCGTATCCACTGGCGCGCGACGAAGATAGGCATCGAGCAGTGGAACTTCAGCTCGACCATCTCGCTGGGTGTGGTGTGCTTGTGCCGGCGCAAGTAACGGAGCAATCCTCGCGTTTGGCTGCGCTTGCGCGTGCCGTAGCCGTAGCTCACGCGCGCCGCGCGCTCGATGTCCTCGTCGCTGCCCATGTAGTCGACCAGGGCCACGAATCCGTGGTCGAGCACGGGGAAATAGCGTCCCAGGATCTCCTCTGCGCCGGGACTGACGCTGCGTCTGGTCGGCTTTTGCTGTGCTTCGTCCGCCACGGTCCGCCCCACTAGGAGAGTTTTCCCAACCCGCCGGATTCGACGAACACGCCCATCGCGCGGTATTTGTCGTAGCGCTGGTCCTTCAGGCGCTGCGGCGACAGCGGCAAGAGCTCGTCCAGGTGTTGACGGATCGCCGCCGCCAGGTTACGCGCGGTCAGGTCGAAATCGCGATGCGCGCCCCCCGGCGCCTCGGGAATGATTTCGTCGATCACGCCCAAGCGAAGGATTTCGGGCGCGGTGACTTTCATGGCCGCCGCCGCCTCCGCCTTGCGGTCGTCGCTGCGAAAGAGAATCGACGCGCATCCTTCGGGTGAGATGACCGAGTAGACGGCGTTTTCCAGCATGAGAACGCGATCCGCAACGCCGATGGCCAGGGCCCCACCCGACCCGCCTTCGCCGATGACCACCGAGATGATGGGCACCGGCAAGCTGGCCATGACTTCCAGGCTTTTGGCCACTGCCTCGGCCTGCCCGCGCTCCTCGGCATCAATGCCAGGAAAGGCACCGGGCGTGTCGAGCAGACACAGAACCGGTTTGCCGAAGCGCCCCGCCAAGTCCATCAGGCGCATCGACTTGCGATAGCCCTCGGGCTTGACCATGCCGAGGTTGCGCGCCAGCTTCTCCTTGGTTTTTCGCCCCTTCTGCTGGCCCAGGACGACCACGGGGATGCCCTCGAAATAGCCGATGCCGCCGATCATGGCGCCGTCGTCGGCGAAGCGTCGGTCGCCATGCAGCTCGCGAAAGTCGGTGATTATGCGCGCCAGATAGTCGAGCGTGTAGGGTCGTCCGGGATGTCGCGCCAGCTGCACCTTCTGCCAGGGTGAAAGCTCGGAGAAGATCTGCTTCTGCAAGGCCTCGGCCCGCTGCTCCAGGAGGCGAATCTCGCGGGCAAGGTCGTGCGGTGACTTCGAGCGCTGCTTGAGCGCTGCGACCTTGCGCTGCAGTTCTACCACCGGGCGTTCGAAGTCGAGGACCGGGGCCTCGGGACTCTTGTCTTTCCTGTTTGGCATGCGGGGCGCCTCATCCTGTTTCGGTCGCGGTCAACAGTCAACAAGTACGGAAGATACCGATCCACGGTCGGACGGCACCAGCGAGCAACAAACGCCCTCGCTTTGAATTGAACCCAGCCCCGGAACGTCTCTATACTGAGTGCCACCAGCCAAGGAGGGCTCCATGAAGTCCATCGTCGGAATCACATCCATGCTTCTCTTCGTAGGATCGGGCGCAACGTTGCGCGCGCAGCCGGGATCGCCGGGGCGAGACCACGATCGTCGCGAAGTCAAGGAGCAGCGCCATGAGGAGCGCCGCGAGGTCAAGGAGCAACGGCGCGAAGACCGTGTTCAGCGAAAAGAAGTGCAACGCGATGGCCACGAGATGCGCCGCGAGGAACACGAGCAGAAGCGGGAGATGAACCATCCGCGGCCCGAGATGGCGCGTGATCACCGCCCCGGACCGCTCTTTCGCGCACGCATGGCGCCCCCGCCCATGCGGCACGAGGTTCGGTCGCGGGCGCCCTCACCCCGGCATCGATGGGTTGGCGGTTACTGGGGCTGGGAAGGCGGCCGGCATGTGTGGATTGGGGGTCGCTGGGAGTTGCCACCGCAGCCCGGGGAGGTTTGGGTCGAAGGGCGCTGGGTGAATCAAGGGGGCGAATGGGTGTTCACGCCGGGCTACTGGTCGACCCCGGTGGCTCCGGAGCCGGTCTACGCGGCCCCGCCGCCACCACCAGCCGAATTTTCCGTGACCGTCGGACCGCCCCCGCCGCGCACCGAAGTGCCGCCTCCGCAGCCAGGTCCGGGATACTTCTGGATCGCCGGTGGCTGGCAGTGGAACGGCAGCCAGAACGTGTGGGCGCCCGGACATTGGGAAGCGCGCCGTACCGGATGGGTGTGGGAGCCCGCGCGCTGGGAGCGCGGCCCGCACCACTGGCGCTACCGCCCCGGCCATTGGCGTGCGCGCTGATTCGGGGACTGATTGTTTTCCCTTCGATTGCTTTTCACTTCGCCGGCACGGTCACGCTGTCGCGCAGGCGGATGTCGCGCGACGAGCCGCCGGCGCGGATTTCGTATGCGCCGGGGTCGGCGCGCCAGCCATCGCCTTGCGGGCGCCCGGGATCGTAGTAGGCAAAGGCTCGCACCGGGAGCTTCAGGTTGACCTTGCGCTTCTCGCCTGGGGCCAAGTCGACCTTTGCGAACGCGCGCAGTTCCTGTTCCGGCCGCGCCACACCGGTGCTCTTGGCGTGGACGTATACCTGCACGACCTCGGCACCCCTGCGCGTGCCGGTGTTCTTCACCTCGAGGCGGAGGTTCACGCCGCGCTCGGGATCCCAAGCAGAGACGACGAGGTCGCGGTAGGCAAAGGTGGTGTAGGAAAGGCCGTACCCGAAGGGAAACAGCGGCTCGATCTTGCGCGTGTCGTACCAGCGGTAGCCGACCAGGATTCCCTCCTTGTATTCGACCTTGCCGCCCTTCCCTGGATAGTTGCCGAAGGCGGGCTCGTCTTCCAGCCGCTTGGGGAAGGTCACGGGCAGCTTGCCCGAGGGGCTGACGTCGCCAAGCAGGACGTCCGCCAAGGCGGTGCCGGCCTCCTGCCCCGGAAACCAGGCATGCAGCACGGCGCGCACTTCGTCGAGCCAGGGCATCGCGACCGCCGCGCCCGTGGTGGTGACGACCACGACCTTGGGGTTCGCGGCAGCGGCGACCCGCACGATCTCGTCTTGCCGTCCCGGTAGTGCCAGGGAGGTACGATCCGCGCCCTCGGTCTCGTCGCCCATGCCGTCGCCCAGGGCGGCGATCACAATGTCGGCGCCGCGCGCGACCTCGACCACCCGGCGCAGCGGATCCTTGTCAGCTTTCTGCCACAAGAGCTCGACCGAGGCGCCGAGAACTCCCTCGAAGTATTCCAAGCGTAGGTCGTAGGGTCTGCCTCCGACCAGCTCGATCTCGGTCGTCTTGAGCGTCGGGGCATGGTTGCCCCAGTCGTCCACCACCCGCTGGCCGTCCAGGTACAGACGAGAGCCGTCGTCGGAGCGAAGCCCGAGCACGTAATAGCCGGACTTGGGCGGTATGAGCTTGCCGGTCCAGCGCGCGGAGAAGCCGTCCGCGGGGAGGCCGGGCCCCGGCGCGGCCAGCTCCCAATGGAAATCCACCGTGGCGTCGACGCGCGCGAGCTTGGGCTCGCCCTTGCCCTCGCTGCCGGCGAAATACTCGCCGAACAGTCCTTGGCCCGCGTGACCAGGCGGGGGCGCGAGCGCGGACGCGGGGATGGGTTCGAGCCCGTCGGGCGTAATCTCGCCGGGAGCGAAGTCGACCCGAACCTTGTTGCCAAGTGCCGCGCGCAGGCCATCGACCAGGGAGACCTTGCGTGTGGCCGTGACGTGGGCGCTGCCGCCGCCGCCGTCCACCAGCGCCCCGCGCGGACCCACCACGGCGATCCGCTGCAGCTTGGCACGGTCGAGCGGCAAGGTGTGAAGATCGTTCTTGAGCAGCACGAATCCCGACCGCGCGACCTCGCGGTCAAGCGCGCGGTGTTCGAGGGTGTCGGTGGCCTCGGGGCGGTCCATGGAGTCGTCGTCCAAGTGCAAGGCGGCGATCGGGCGCAGCTGCCGCCGGACCATCTCGTCGATCTCGGCGTGTTCGATTTCTTTCCTCGCCAGCGCGCCGCGGATCGCGGCCGGCGAAAACTGCTCGCCCGTCGGCATGTCGAGGTCGAGGCCGGCGCGAATGGCTGGCGCCACGCTGTGGGCCGCGCCCCAGTCCGACATGACCAGGCCGCGGAAGCCCCACGCACGTCTCAAGGCCTGGTCGAGCAAGCCGGGGTTCTCGCAGGCGTATACGCCGTTTAGCCGGTTGTAGGCGCACATCACGGCCCACACCCCACCCTCCTTCACGGCGGCCTCGAAGGCGGGCAAGTAGATCTCGTGCAAGGTGCGCACATCGATCTCGGCGTCGACGGTCTTGCGATCCTTCTCCTGGTTGTTCGCGGCGAAGTGCTTGACCGTCGCCACCACACCCTGGCTCTGCACGCCGCGGATGTAGGCGACGGCCATGCGTGAGGCGAGCTCGGGATCCTCGCCGTAGTACTCGAAGTCGCGGCCGCCCAGCGCCGTGCGCACGATGTTCACTCCCGGACCGAGGAGCACGTTCTTGCCGTGCCCCTTGGTCTCGCGGGCGATGGCCGCGCCGACGCGCTCGACCAACGGCGGGTCGAAGGTCGCGGCCAGCAAGGAGCCCGCGGGAAACGCGGTGGCCTGACCCACGCGGACGCCCACCGGGCCGTCGGTCATGCGCAAGCTCGGGATGTGAAGCCGCGGAACCCCCACGGTGTCGAACCCCGTGCCCGCCAAGAGTGCGATCTTCTCGTCCTCGGTCATGGCGGCGAGCCAAGCCTCGACCTGCCGATCCGTGGTCGAGCTGCACTGGAGCTGCTCGCGCACGACAACTGGCGCCGCCGGTGCCGCCGCTGCAGACACGTCGGGCGCGCAGCGCCGGGCGGCGGTTTTCGCCGCGCAGCCGGTCAACAGGGATGCGAGGGCGAGGATAGCCGGGCCGCCGACAACTGGTGTGGACGTCAGGATAGACCGGAGGCCGGTGGACATGGGGCAGACTCCTTCATGAAACTGGTCGCGGGAGCGTAACCTGGAGACCTCGTAGTTCAAAGTGGCGGCGAGGCGTTGCGGATGAGATCCAGAAAATAGGCCTCGAACCACTTGCCGGCCTGCGGGGCATCCGGGGCCGCGTCGCGATTGGCGCACATCTCGTCGAAGCGTGGCTGGGTTGGATCGGAGACTCCGTCGGATTCGCCCGGCGGCTTGATCCAGAAGTAGGCGTCGACGCCGCGAATGGGTTCGGCGCGCGGGCGCTGACCGAGCCCCGCGCCCTTGATGTTGCACCAGTTCCCCCACTGGTGCCGGATCCCGCCCCTGCCGTTGCGGGAGGTGTCGATGATGAAGCCCTTGCCCGGCATGCCGTACATGCTCAGGGTCTCGGCCAGCATCTTGGCGTAGGTAAGCTCGTTCGGGCACGGATTGGTCAGCGCCAGGGCCGCCCCGTCCCGGTTGGAAAGGTGGGTGTAGTTCGACACGTTGGTGGCAAACCCGCGAATCATGTCGACGCCGCCGGCCTCCTGGAGCACGCGCTTGAAGATTGTCACCATCTTGATCCGATTGCCGTCCCAGCCCAACCAACCGGCGTGGGCAGCATCCAGGTACACGCTGACATTGGGCAGTGCCAGGCGCTTGATGGCGTAGACGATGGACCTGCGGTAGGCCTCGGCCGAGGCCGCGCACTTGGGCTCGTGCATGTTGGTGGTCAGGTTGGCCAGCGAGTCGGGCTCCACGATGGCGACGATGGGTTGGTCCGGGCGGGCCGCGAACTGCGCCGCGATGGGATCGACGAATTCGCTGCGATAGCGGGCTTCGCCATTCGCCTCGACCGACAGCTCGCCAGCCGAGGCCTTGGCTGCACAGTCGCGATTGGGCAAGTCACACAGCACGAAGACCGAGAGCGTGGGCCGGCCGCTGGCCCTCTGCTGCTGCTTGGCCGCATCGAGAAAGTGGGGCAGCTTCGAGACCTCGGCGATGGTGTCGAGCCAGACCGCAGTCGGGTACGCCTCGACCTTGCGGATGGTCGCCGCGTGCTCGGGATGTTTACGCGCCGTCGATTCGACCTCCTCGACATAGTCGGGGTTGATGAAGAAGCGCACGTTCTTGAAGGGGTTCTTGCCCGTGGTTTCGCTGACCATGGTGACCTTGGCTGGCTCGTCCACCTCCGCGGACTTGCTTAGTTTTCCGCCGCAAGCCACGCCGGAGATGAGCAAAATCATCGACCAGGAGACGAGGTTGTGGGACATGGACAGGCTCCTTCTGCTCTTGGCGGTTCCGGCTGATCTTACGAAGGTTCGGCGGCTCACGGGTTGATTCTCCCGATTCTTGTTGGCAACCTGTTCGGTAAACCAAATGTTGCTGTCCGGGCCGACGGCGATGCCAGCGGGACCGCTGCGCGGGGTCGGGATGGGATATTCGGCGATGACTCCCGCGGGCGTGATGCGGCCGATATTGTTCCCGGCGTCCTCGGTGAACCACAGGTTTCCGTCCGGCCCGGCCACGATCTCGACCGGGTAGCTGCTGGGAGTCGGAATGGAAAATTCGGCGATGACTCCCGCGGGTGTGATACGGCCGATACGGCTGCCGCCGTACTCCGCGAACCACATCGCTCCGTCCGGGCCCTCGGCGATGCCCCATGGCTGGCTTGCCGTGTCCGGCAGATCGAAGAGGGTGGCGTTGCCATCGAGGGAGAGCCTGCAGATGCTGCCGATGGCATTGCCGGTGAGCCACAGACACCCGTCCGAGCCCGCGGCGATGCCGACCCACACCCCGTCGACTCCACAGGAAAGCACGGTATCGATCCCGGCCGTCGTGATGCGGGCGATGCCATCGCCGAGATAGCCGGTGAACCACACGGCGCCGTCGGGGCCGACGGTCACGCCCTTGGGCAGGCTGAAGTCCGGGGGAAGGGAGAACTCGGTGATGATCCCGTCGGGGGTGGCATAGCCAACCCTGTGCGCGAGGACCTCGGCGAACCAGAGGTTGCCGTCCGGCCCGGTGGTAATGCCGAAGGGGCCGGAGTCCCCGAGCAGCGTGGGGAATTCGGCGATCTGGCCCGCGAGCGTGATACGGCCGATCTGGTCGTCGTTGTATTCGGTGAACCAGAGGTTGCCGTCCGGCCCGGCGACGATGCCGCGCGGCTGGCTGCGGACGCTGGGGATCTGGTACTCGATCACGGCGTGAATTTCCGTGCCGCCGGTCGCGGCCGCAGCGCCGGTCCCCGTACTGCCGCCGACCATGGTCGCGCCGCCGGTTCCTGTTTCGCTGCCCCCTGCCCCTCCCCCGCCCGCGACCACCACGTCGGGCGTCGGAAAATACAGGAGGTCGGAGCGCCCACAAGCAACCACTGCCCAAAGGACTCCGAAGATCGCGCGACGAGGGACCATGCTCAGTCTTCCAGGGCCAACCATAGCAATATCGAGCGCTTTTGGGGATGCCGGCTCCTCACGCGACCGACCTGGCGGTAGACTGGTGCCCAAATCATGTGGCTAGTAGTCGCGCTCTTGAAATTCAGCCAGCTGGGGGCCGCTCTGCTGGCGCCTCTGGTCGCGGCCTTCATGGTGTATCGCATACCGAAGCCCAGGTACTCGCCCCTCGCAAACTGGCTTGGGCTGACCCTGGGCTACGAACTCGGGGTAGCGTTTTTTCTGTTTGCCCTCTCCGTCGCGCTGCGCGGCCCCACCCATTGGGCCTTCTACTACGCCGCGTACGCGATCGCGGCTGGCGCGCCGATGCTGGGCTATGTCGCGGCCAGGGAACACCTGCGCCACCTACGCGGGCACGCGGCGGCGACGAGATGGGCCGGCCATGCTTGCCTGGGCATGGCGGTGCTGGTGGCGGTCGGGTTGATTCCGTGGATCCTCGGCGCCCCCCTGCCCTTCGGCGGGAGCTGGTTCGGGGCTGAAGTCGTCCTTGCCGGAGACGTTCGCAACTATGCCTCGGTGGTTCTGCCCTTCACCGCCGCCATGGAAGTCGAGGCCTGGTTGCTGATGCATCGACCGTCCGTGGCCGCGCGGGCGGTTGGCCCCAGCGAGCGATGGAAGGTGTGGTCGGTCTCGGTCGGGGTCGCCATGCTGGCGGTGGGCGCGATCCTGCTCCTGCCCGATTCCAGGTGGAATTCTCGTCGCATCGCCAAGGTGGAACGCGCCGTCCTGCGCGAGCAGGCCGAGAGGCAGGACGTCCCCCGCCGTCGGGCCTTGGCGGAAATCGTCGCGGGACATGTGCCTTCCTTTTACGACAACCCCTGTCCCGAGGAATGGGTCCCTGATAGTTGGCGGGCATGGCGGAGGTTTGTCGACGCGCCTCGGGATTGGAATGCGCTCCTGGGCCAGGCGGAGGCATGGGAGAGCCTCGATTCCGTCAATCTGCGGCGTTACGGAAAAGTGGCCGAGGACGCCTTCCCTGGGGCGTTGCCCCGGTTCGCGGGGCCACGCCGCCGCGCCGTCTTCACCCGCCTGGACGACAAGAACTGGACCGTGCCGTGGCCCGAGAGAGACTTCCTGGTCGCGCCCGAGGAGGTACGGCGGCGAGTGCGCGCGGCGGCCGCATTGGATTCCGGGGAGATCGACGGAACCCTTCTGGTGTGGGGCGAGGCGAAGTCGTACTCCATCCAAGATCATACCTACCTTGGCACCTTGGCGGGAACCCTGTGGGTCTGGAGCTATCGCGAGCAGGCATTCGTCTGCGCGGGCAAGGCGGACGCCCCGCCCGCGGGCATGAAGGGCGGCTTTTACGACCCCCAAGCGGCCACTGTGCGCGATGCCATCCGCATGCGCGCCCTGGCCAGGGCAGTGGCTGCCCTGCGCCCCGTCGTGCGACGCCCCTAGTCCACTTTATCCGTGGGGGGTAAAGGTTTCACGGCGGGTTCCAGGCGAGCCCCATGCAGGGCGCCGGTTTGTCTTCTCGGGGCTTGGCGCGGACAAGACTGTCCACTAGACTTCAGCAGGTTCAGGTCGGAGAGTCGCATGCTTCGAAATTTGACAGGTTTGGTCCTCTTTCCATCGATGGCGGTTGCACGCGCGAGCGGACACGATGCCTTCATCGGCAACCCCACGGACACGCCGTGAGCGACGGGCAAAATAGCGACCCTGGATTGATGGAGACGGCCGTCCCGGCGTCGGCCGGCCCGCATCCTGGAACCCAGGTCGGGGAATACCAAATCGAACGCGAGCTTGGACACGGAGGCATGGGCGTGGTGTTCGCCGCGCGCCACCCGGTGATCGGCAAGCGCGTGGCCATCAAGGTGCTCGACGCCTTCTTCTCTCGCGATACCGCCCTGGTCCGCCGCTTCCTCGACGAGGCTCGCGCGGTCAACAAGATTGGTCATCCCAACATCATCGACGTCTTCTCTTTCGGGCAACTCCCCGACGGACGCCAGTACTTCGTGATGGAGTTCCTGGAAGGCGAGACCATGGCAGCCTGGCTGCTTCGCGGCCGGCCCGACCCGCAAGAAGCGCGGCGCCTCCTTCTGCAGGTGTGCGAGGCCCTGGAGGCCGCGCATCGCGAGGGCATCATCCACCGCGATCTCAAGCCCGAGAACCTGTGGATCGCGCGCCCCAAGCACGGCGAGCCCTTCATGAAGGTGCTCGACTTCGGCATCGCCAAGCTGGTCGCCGACCAGGACGCCGTCAACGTCACCAAGACCGGCACGATCATGGGCACGCCGCAGTTCATGTCGCCCGAACAGTGCACGGGGCGTGGTGTCGATCACCGCACCGACATCTATGCCCTCGGCGTGATCCTCTTTCGCGTCTACTGCGGTAGGTTCCCCTTCGAGGGCGAATCGGTGGCAGAGGTCATGACCGCGCAGCTCACCCAGCCGCCGCCCAAGCCCAGCGAGTTCGCGAGTCTGCCTCCGCCGCTCGAAAACCTCATCCTCTCCTGTCTCGACAAGAATCCTGACAATCGACCAACCTCGGCCGCCGAACTTGCCATGCGGCTCAAGGAAGTCGCACAGGTGGGAGGCGCGGTGACGGCCGTGCACGCCCCGGTCCACCGCACGGGCGAAGCCAAGGCGGAGACGCGCAAGGGCTTCGCCGTCGATGGCGTGGCGCGTGGACGAGACAAGGAAACACGCGGCAGCCGTCGCACCTGGGTGCTGGCGCTGGTGGCGGCGGCGGCGTTCGCAGGCACTCTCGTCGCATGGCTGGCCACGCGCGGTGGGAGCCCGGTGGCGCCACCCGCCGCCCAGACTTCGCCAAGGCCTTCGCCCGCGCCCGCGCCCGCCCCGGTGAAACCGCCGGCCATGGCCGTGGCCGTTCCTTCCCCCACCGTTCCTGCCGCAACCGCTCCACCCGCCGCCAAGCCTGCCGCCGAATCCGCCAAGACGGCCAAGCGGACTTGGTCGCGTTCTGCATCTTTCCACGCGAGCGAGAAGCCCCCAAGGTCCACCGCCGCCGGACAGCCCGTGAAGAAGAAGCCGTCGCGCGCGGCCCGCGAGGGGCTCATCGAGGAGAATCCATTCTGATGCGTACTGCGCTGTCGACCACACTCTTGGCTGCGATCCTGGCAAGTGGGAGCGCGACGGCCAAGGCTCAGCCCGCCCCATCCGAGAGCGCGCGCAATGAAGCGCGTGAACGCTTCTCACGCGGGCTGCATCTGTTCGAGAGCGGGGACAACGGCGGCGCGCTGGCCGAGTTCGAGCGCGCCAACGAGCTGATCCCGAACCGCCTGGTACTGTTCAATATCGGCCTCGTGTACGCGGCGATGGACCGGCCGGTGGAAGCCGTCGCCACGCTGGACAAGGTTGTGCAGAATGCCGGTCCTCTCAAACCCGAGCAACTTGCGCGCGCCAAGACGGTGAGGGAAGAGCAAGGGAAGCGTATCGGACTGGTCGCGGTCACCACCAATGTACCCGCCACTATCGAGGTCGATGGTATCGAAGCGGGCGCAACTCCGCTCGCCACCCCACTGCGCGTGTCGGCGGGAACCCACGTGATCGGGGCGGTGGCGTCTGGCCATCTGCCCGCGCGCCGCGAGATCACCCTGGCCGGGCAGACGCGCGCGGAACTGGCGCTCAATCTGCGTCCCAGCGAGGCACGCCTGGCGCACCTCGAGATCCACTGCGCGCTGCCCGGCGCCGAGGTACTTGTGGACGGCGTTCCGGCCGGCAAGACACCGCTGGCGGCTTCCATCACCACGGAGCCGGGTACGCGCACGGTAGAGGTACGCCGCGCTGGCTACGTCACGCAAAGACGCGAGATCGCCTTGCAGGATGGCGCGCGGGGCGAACTCTCGTTCGACCCGGAAGTCGATGCCGCCGCTACCGCCCAAAGCGGCCGCTTGCGCCTGCAGATCGCGGAGGGGGAGATCCTGGTGACGGTGGACGGTCGTGCGCACGGCCTCTACCGAGGCGAGATCGCCATGCCCGCCGGACCGCACTTGGTGCGGCTGGAGCGCGCGGGATTCGAGCCGGAGAATCGGCAAGTCGTCATCCCACAAGGCAGCGAGTTATCTCTGCGGGTGGACCTGCGTCCCACGCCGGAGACGCGCGAGGCGTATGTGTCGCGGGCGCACAGCTATCGTTTGTGGGCCTGGACCACCGCGATCGGTGGTTTGGTGCTGGGCGGCGGTTCGACCGGACTGGCTCTGTGGAGCAATGGAAAGATCTCCGGCGCGAATAGCAATCTCCACAACGTCGAGCAGGACGCGGTTCGTTTCGGCGGTGGGGCCTGCGATCCCAGCCTGGCGCTGAGCAATGAACAGATCGCATCTTGCGATCAGAAACTCGCGGACGCGCGGAACAACGTGACGAAGTATCGCAACCTTCGCACCGCCGGCATCGTGGGCGCCGGCGTGGGCGTGGCCCTGATCGGCGTAGGCGTGGCGCTCTTCATCCTGGGCCCCGACCCCGGGCGCTACGACCGGCCCGACGCAGAAACGCTGGCATGGCAGAATTTCTTGCCGGTCGTGAGCGTTGGCTACCGTGGCGCCAGCCTAACCCTGACTGGACGCTTCTAGACTAACTAGACCGCATGCGTGGCTAGCGACGTCCGCCTCCGTGGCCACCACCGAAGCTGCCGTGACCACCGAATCCGCCACCAAAGCTACCGCGACCGCCGGACCCGCCACCAAAGCTACCGCGACCGCCGAACCCGCCGCTGTTGTTGCCGCGACCGCCGAACCCGCCGCCGTTGCTACCGCGAGCGCCGAACCCGGAGGGGCCACTAGATCCGGCTCCGCGATAGCTACCGCGAGTGGCGCCCACGGCTCCACGCACGTTACTGTGGTACATGCCGCTGCGCGGGCCGGTAGCGCCTCCTCCCACGTAGCGCCCCCCTCTGCCGCCGAAACGCGGCCCACCGTAACCGCCGCCGCGGTAGTGGCCCCAGCCGTAGCCACCGCGGTACAGACCCTGGTACCAGCGGAAATTCCAAGGCCCTAGCACGCCGAAGTATGGATACGGTCCCCAACCCCAAAGCCACGGGGATTCGAGCCACAACCAACCATACGTGGGATAGTAGACGTAGGAATAGGGAGAGTCGTCGTAGGCCGTTCCTTCGTAGATGTACTGGTCGCCGTAGGGGACGAAGACCCAGCCGTATTGGCTCGTGTATACCCATTGTCCGTTCGCGGCTTGGCCCTGCGGAACTTGCGCTTGCGCCTGCGGAATTGGCGCTTGTCCTGACACCGGCTGCTGGGCCTCGGCCTGCACCGGTGGCGCTGGCGGCTCTGGCGGCGGCGCGGGCGGTGACGCCTCTGGCGCGGCGCTTGGCGGCTGCACTGGAGTGGGCGGCTCGCCTGGCTCAGCCGACTGGGTGGCCTCGGCTGCGTAGTAGTCTTGCGCCTCGCTGGCCTCCTGGGCTCGGACCATGCCGGCTGAGACTAGCGAGAAGCAAATCGAACAAGAGACAATGACGAATGCGTTGTTCATGACGCCACCTCCGGCTCATGGGGTAAGACTCTGCAAACCTTTTGCCAATTCTACGACCTTCGCGCGCAAGAGCCAGAATCGACTGGATGTGACTTGCCGTCCGCGGCCGGCCCTTGGCGCTATAACAGACGAACCTGATGAATCTCCAGTCTGCCGCAGGAGGAGCGGTCTTGTCCCGCGATGTCCGCCTGCTCTTCGCGACGCGCATCCTTCGCCTTTTCGCCTACGGCCTGGTTTCCGTCGTGCTCGTGCTGCATCTGGCGGCCGCCGGTCTGTCCGACAACCAGATCGGGCTCCTGCTCACCCTGACATTGCTGGGAGATGCCGCGATATCGCTCGGGATCACGACGCGCGCCGACCGGGCTGGCCGCCGGCGCATGCTGCTGCTTGGCGCACTGCTGATGGTTCTGGCTGGCGTGCTCTTCGCCGTCACGCGCTCGTTCTGGCTGCTGCTCCTGGCCGCCACGTTCGGGGTCATTAGCCCAAGCGGAAACGAGGTCGGCCCTTTTCTTGCGGTCGAGCAGGCGGCCCTTGCCCAGGCTATTCCCGCCGAGCGGCGTACCAGTGTCTTCGCCTGGTACAACTTGGTCGGATCGCTCGCCACCGCGCTCGGCAGCCTGTGCGGCGGAGCCTTGGCCGGCGCCCTGCAAAGCAGCGGAGTCAGTCCACTTGTAAGCTATCGCGGCCTCGCCGCCGGCTATGCCTTCTTGGGCATCGGCCTGGCAGCACTGTTCTCGCGCCTTTCCCCCGCTTCCGAGGCGCCCGAGGCGAAACGCGGCGAAGCGCACGCCGCTGGCCCGGGCTTTCGCCTGGGACTCGAAACCTCGCGCGACAAGGTCTTCAAGTTGGCCGGTCTTTTCACCTTGGATTCGTTTGCGGGCGGGTTCGTGGTGCAGGCCTTCGTCGCCTACTGGTTCCAGCGCCGCTTCGATGTCTCCCCGAGCGTCCTTGGCGCGATCTTCTTCGGCGCCAACCTGCTTGCCGGCTTGTCCGCGCTTTTGGCCTCCCGGGTGGCCCGCCGGATCGGCTTGCTCGCCACCATGGTGGCGACCCACATCCCGTCGAACATCTTCCTACTCTTGGTTCCCCTGATGCCCACCTTGCCGTTGGCCATCACGGTGCTGCTCTTGCGGTTCAGCATCTCGCAGATGGACGTGCCCACGCGACAGGCCTACACCATGGCGTTGGTGCCGGCGGGCGAGCGCTCCGTCGCCGCCGGCGTCACCGGCATCGCACGCACGGTGGGCGCATCGCTGTCGCCGCTCCTCGCCGGTCCCCTTTACGCTTCCGCGGCGCTGGCCAGCCTGCCCTTCTTGCTCGCGGGCGGACTCAAGATTGCCTACGACTTGTTGGTGTGGCGCACCTTCAAGAAGGTGAAGATTGAGAAGTCGAGCTAAGTCGCCACCGGGCCGCTGGCCCGGATTCTTCAAGCGTGAAACTTGGCACGGGCAGCGCGAGCATCATCGCGCTTGGGTTCGAGCGAGGTAGACCACGTGCAGGCGCCCGCCCTTGCCGCACTTGTGACGCTCGACCGTGAAACCACTCGACTTGAGACGCGCCTCGAACGGTCGATCGGGTTCCTCCGACCAAATCGCGAAAACGCCGCCCGGGGCCAGGGCGGCCGTGGTGCGCTTCAAGGCGTCGCCGCCGTAGAGTGGATGCCAGTCGCGATCGATCGCCCCGCGCGGCCCTTCGTAAAGGTCGAGCAGGATGGCGTGGTAGCCACCCGGCCGAGCATGCGCGATGACTCGGGCGACATCGTCCACAATGACCCCTACTCGCTTGTCGCTCGTGGGAAACCCGGCAAGCGGCCCGAGAGGACCTCGGTTCCAATCGACGACCTTGGGGTTGAGGTCGACGACGGTGACCGCTGCCCCCTCGGGGAGCCGGTCGAGCGCGGCCCGCAGGGTGTAGCCCATGCCGAGACCGCCCAGCAATACGCGGGGCCTAGACTTCTTGTCGAGCGCGGCGCAGGCGACTTCCGCCAGGACATCCTCGGATCGATGATGCTCGCTGGTCATGAGGACCCGTCCCGCGATGGTCATCAGGAAATCGCGCTCGCCCCGCCGTCGCAGTTCGAGGACACCTTCCCCGGTGTTCACGCTTTCCAGGACTTGCCATGGGCGCATGGGCGCGCCTTCATACCATCGGCCAGCGAGGGATGCACGAGAGCGGGAATGCCATAGGCTTGGATCTTTCCATCACGTGAGCAGCCGGCTGCGGATCAAGTCCGCCAAGGCGGAGGGCACGAGTGGCTGGTAGCTGCGCAGGCTTATCTCCTCGCGCCGAAACCATGTCCGCTGCCTGCGGGCATAGGCCGCAGTTGCCGACTTTATCGCGGCGATGGCATCCTCCAAGGTCGAGGCACCGTCGAGATACTGCCCCAGTTGCCTGTACCCGAGGGCCTGCATCGCGCGCGCGGACGCGAACCCGGCGGCCCGCAGCCCGTGCACTTCCTCGACGAATCCGGCGGACATCATGTGGTCCACGCGCGCGGCGATGCGCGCCCGCAGGCGATCCATGTCGAGCTCGAGGAGCACGGAGAAGAGGCGCAAGCGCGCGGGCGCGACGGCTTTGCGCCGGCGCAGGTCGCTGATCGTGGATCCGGTCTGCTCGTACACCTCGAGCGCCCGGCTGATGCGAACCAGGTCGCCGGGCAGGATCTTGGCGGCGGCCTGGGGGTCGATGAGGCGTAGCCTCTCGTGCAGGGCAGGAATGCCATGCTGGGCGGCCTCGGCCTGATGGCGGGCGCGGATCGCGGGATCGGGTCTGGGCGCTTCGAACAGTCCTCGCACCAGGGCGCGAAAGTAGAGCCCGGTGCCGCCGACGATGACGGGCAGCCGCTCGCGCTGCGCGGCGCTTTCGATGAGCTTGCGGGCGCTCTCGGCCCAGGCGGCGGCGTGAAATTGCTCGCCGGGAGAAACCATGTCGAGAAGATGGTGGGGGATCGCCGCGCGCTCCGCTGGCGTGGGCTTGGCCGTGCCGATGTCCATTCCGCGGTAGACCTGCATCGAATCACAACACAGGATTTCGCCCCCGAGGCGCCCGGCCAGATCCAGCGCCAGCTCGCTCTTGCCTGAGGCTGTCGGACCAAGTATCGCCACCACGGGCGGTGGGCAGGTGGAATCGGTGCTGGGCTCAGCCATCAGGTTCGACCAAGACGCTGTTCGATTTCCGCCATGGGCATGCGCAGGAGCACCGGTCGGCCGTGCGGACAATGCGAACGCAGGTCCACGCCGTCGAGCTGGGCCAGCAGCGCCAGCGCCTGCTCGCGATTGACCACGTCGCCTGCGCGCAGGGCACCGTGGCAGGCCATGGTGGCGAAAACCTTGTCGAAGCCGGCCTGGGCCGTGTTGGCCTCTTCGTCGCTGGCGATGCCGGAGATCACGTCGAGCAGAAGCGGCTTGGGATCGACCTTCTTGAGCAGGTCAGGCACCGCGCGCAGAAGCAAGGTCTTGGGACCAAAGTCCTCGATCTCGAAACCGAGATGGCCAAGGGTGGCCAGCGTATCGCGTTCGCGCACCGTCGCCATGGCTTGGTCGTCGAGTTCGATGGGGATGGGAAAGAGCAGGCGCTGGCGCGCGACCTGACGTTGGCGGTGCGACTGGCGCAGGCGCTCGAAGGTCACCCGCTCGTGGGCCGCGTGCTGATCCACGATCACCAGCTCGTCCCGGCCCTCGCAGATGAGGTAGGTGAGGTGGACCTGTCCGACGTATTCCAGGCCAGCGAAGAAACCACTGGTGGCGACCGGCGCCGGGGTTCGATGCCCCGACGCCACCTCTTCGGACGAATCCTGACTATCGACCGAGTGGACGAGCGGGCGGGCTTGCGACATCGGGCGCAGCGGCTCTTGCCAGCCTCGGCTGTCGCGCTTACCTTGTGCCGGAGCGGAGGTCTCGGCCGCGGCGTCCATAGGAGCGTCCAGGTTCTCGGGCGGCATGGTGTACGCCCGCAGCGGGGCCGGCGGCAGCCAGGGCGCCCGCGCCACCGCCGCCCCGACCACGTGGCGAACGGCACCGTAGACCTCCTGTGGTCGAGCGAATCGCACCTCGAGCTTTTGCGGGTGCACGTTGACGTCCAATTCCTGTCCCGGCACTTCGACGAAGAGGGCAGCCATGGGATAGCGACCCTTCTCCAGCAACTCGCCATAGCCCATGCCGAGGGCGTGCAACAGCGACCGATCGCGCACGAAGCGCTTGGAGACGAAGAGGAAGGTCGAACGCGGCGTGGCCGACGCCTCTTCCGGCGCGGCCAGGAATGCTCGCACGACCACGGACGACTCCTCGCCATGGGCTTCGTGCAGCAGGCTGGCCCCCCGGCGAGCCAGCGCCGCGCGCACGCGTTCGGCCATGTCGCGATGGGGAGGCAGGTCCAGAACGACGCGCCCGTTGCCGCGCAGGCGAAAGTGAATCTCGGGGTGGGCAAGCGCCAGCCGGATGACCGCCTCGCCCACGTTGGCGGCCTCGGTGGCCTCGGACTTCATGAACTTGAGCCGCGCCGGCGTATTCCAAAAGAGATCGCGCACTTCGATTTGCGTACCGTCGGGCATGCCGACCTCGCCGCTGCTGGTTTCCAAGCCGGCTTCGTAGCCCAGGCTGAAGCCGGCGGCGCTTCCCGGCCGTTTGCTGCGTACGGTGAGGCGGGACACGGCCGCAATCGACGGCAGCGCCTCGCCACGAAACCCGAAGGTGGTCAGGCCCCACAGATCGTCTGGTGTCACGATCTTCGAGGTCGCGTGCCGCAGCAGCGCCAGGCGCGTCTCCTCGGCGGTCATGCCGCCGCCGTCGTCCACCACGCGCACAAGGCGGCGACCGCCGGACTCGATTTCCACCTCGATGCGATGGGCGCCCGCATCGATGGAATTCTCGGCCAGCTCCTTGACGACCGAGGCTGGCCGCTCGACCACCTCGCCGGCTGCGATCTGATCCGCGAGCGTAGGCGGCAAGACGTGAATGCGCGGCTGCGACGACGGGGAAGGCTTGTCCATGTAGACGTAGGATATGCTATGTAGGCCGGCGCAGGGAGCAGGCCTTTTCGCCCGGCCTGTCAACCATAAAACCACGCCAAATCCCCGCCTCGATGACGCCTATTCCCCGAACCACACCCATCGGGCTACACTGGCACCATGTTTGCTGGGATTGGCGGCATGACAACCCTGCGCCCCTCTCGATCGTCGACCTCCGCCGCACTTTTGACAATGGTCCTCGGAGGCTGCTCCTTCGCGTTCGTGGATGGGCCGCCTACCATGCACAAGCAGTTGCCCTACTTCGAGTGCACCTCGAGCAGGGCATGGCCCACGGTCGACCTCGTGGTTGGCGGTGTGACCGGGATCGAAGCCGTGACGATCTTGTCGGCCGACAGCTCGCTCTACTCGAACACGAGAACGGAAGCCGCGATAGCCGCCAGCGAGGCCGCACTCTTCATCGCCTCGGCGGTCTATGGCTACGACAAGGCCTCATCCTGCCGGGAAGCCAAGGACGAGCTGATGCAGCGACTTTATCGCCAGCCGGCAGGCCCGGGATTCGGGCCTGGATTAGGAGGCGCGCCCTATCAACAGCCGCCCTATGATCCCTGGGTTTCGCCCCCGCCTGGCGCCTTCGCCAAGCCGCACGCTCCGCCGACCGTCCCGTCCGCGGGGACACGACCACCCGCCCCGCCATCCCCGGCCACCGCACCGGACGGTCCCAACGTCAAAGGGAGCCCGTGAAGTCACGACATTCCTGACTGGAGCATGACCGATTTGTCGCGGTTTTCGCCTATTTCGCACCCTGAACGCGGAGGTTTCCATGGTCCACGGTTTGCAAGCTGAATCGGCTGCCCCAATGACAAGACATTCACCCTTCGTGTTCGCCTGCCTCGCCTTCATCGCCACCGCCGCCCCGCCTCGACCTGCTGCGGCGGCCACGCGCACGGTCGCGGTGTTCCCGATTTCCGGCGACAACGTCGCGCCCGAAATCCTGCAGGCCACGCGCGAGTTGCTCATCGACCACATGCAGCGGACCGGCCTTTACAACGTCGTCTCGCCGCCATCTACATCCCCCGCCGCGGCCGAACCCACGGCGGCACAGGCGGCGCAAGAAGCGGCGTCACTCGGAGCCGAACAGGCCATCGTCCTGCGCATCACGCATTTCGGGAATTCCGCGCGCATCCGCCTCAACGCCTACGCGGTGCCATCGGGGCAGGTCGTGTACTGGGACAGCATCGCGATCTCGGGCGGCCCCGACGAGCTCGATACCGTCGTGCAAAGGCTGGTTCATGCCATGGTGACCGGCAAGCCGGTGCGCGAAAGCGCGGAGATCGACACCGTGACCGACAAAGAGGGCCAAACCCTCAACCGGCGCAGTGCCAACAAGTCCTTCGGCCTGCACCTGTTCACGCTCATGCCGCTCGCCACGGCGGACGGCTCGTTCAGCGCGATTCCAGGGGGCGGAATTTTCTGGCTCTACGACGCCCGCTCGTGGATGGCCGACATAGCCTTCGACCTCGGCGGTCGCGAGGGTCACGCCTTCTACGACGCCGCCATTGGTGGGTACTACCCGCTCCTGCGCGAGGACTTCACGCCGTATCTCGGCGGGGTCGTTCGCCTGGCGTACATGCAACTGGGTGGTCAGGGCGCGGGCGGCATGACCTTGCAACCGACGGCGGGTGTGCTCCTCGGCCGGCTGTCGTCGGTCCAGCTTCGCGCCGAGGTAGGCTACTTCCTCAATACCTTTGGCGAACGTGCCACCGCGACGTCGGACAATCCCACGCCGGCAAGACACTACGGCCACGGCTTCACCCTCAACGTCGGTCTCGGGTTCTAGTGGTTCTCCGCTGGCCTGGTCAGGGTCTACCCTGTCCCTGATGTCTTGCGGCAATGCGGAATCGAGCAACGGTCTGCTCTGCCTCTCGCTCGAGAGGATGGCTACGCCAGTCCCAGCTGTCGCGCCGGTCCAAATGGACTGCGAGCACTTGCCGTATGTATTGCGATGAGACGCTCGGTGCTTTCAAGAGGTAGCAGGTACCGTTGGGATTTCTAACCATGAAATACCCGAGGTCGCCACAGCTCCGAAGCTCCGCCAACTGCCCCAGGGAATCGAGACGATTCGCGGGTACACCAAGTCTGGCGGAAAGGAGCGAGGCAAGATCCAAGTCAAGTGGAACCAAATGAAAATGGAAGTGATCCACACAACAGCCAGTAAGCCCAGAGTTCCTCGTGGATCCGTGCTCAAAACAGATCCACGCTGGGGCAATCCGCCGGAGTTGACCAGTGACCGTCGTCAACTCGGACTCGAAGATTTGACAGTTCAGCGCGGGTAAGCCACGCCGCCGCCGAGCGATGATGTTGCGATACCAGCAACACCCACGAAGGAACGAATGAGCCGAGGGCCGGGATGACAACGTACTCCCTCGACTTCCACAACGACTCGTTGCAGGTGTGGGTCTGGCCATCGCGGGACAATGCCCAACAGAGCCTGCAACCATCGTGCTGCTCGACGATGCTTTGCCTGACATCCTCGCTCAGAACACCCGACACGCCAGTTTGGGCAGGTTTGGAAGTCGTCGCCATTCCGGACGCATCGAGACTGTCCGAGCCGCCCACCGCTATTGCTCCAATCGATTTGTGTGTCGGTGATTTTCCTGGGCAAGAGCCATGTGCTGTCGACCTAGCCCTATTCGTTCGGCCACAAAGGCTGAGATGATGGAGTCTACTTGTCGGACGCTCTCACGAGAGGCTACCACGGTTGGGGCGCAGATGAACCGACTGACATCCAGCACCAGGTCGAACACACTCCTGTCGGTGAAGATGTCGAAGCCATATAGACTGAAAAAGAGCGATCGCGCTTCCTCGTCCTTGTCCCGAAGCAGTGTCCGAATCTTCTTCTGGGTTACGCCTTCATGATTCCGATGCGACACCATGCTCTTCATGACTCGAGTCTCCATCGACGACTCGAGCCAGATTCGAACGGCCGGAGACGTAGAGAGCCATGGCAGCGCCCAAGCGTCGAACACAATCCCGTCACCTTGACTGAGCAGGTTCGTCAGAGACATGTCGACCGTGCGGTCCAGCGCACTCGTGGCTTTCCTCATCGCTGACAACCCCTTTGCTTCTTCGGTGAGCCAAAGCCGGGAATCTCGCGAGTCCACGGGGGGGCGAGGCCGCCCGCTTGAAGCAGTGCGTCTGCGGCGGAAACCCTCCGAAGACCGAACCTGCTCTCCATCAGTTCACAGTGGGTTGTTTTGCCGGCAGCTGTCAGACCCGAGATGATAACGTTCATTTCTCTCCTTGCTGCGTTCCTTGGGTGTTCAGAACCATCGTTGAACCACGGCAACCTTCCATCGCGTTGCCAAAAGTCGCGCCAAACCTTCTGGTTGGGCTAGCCTGCTGAGATCCAGCGAGAACCCGCGGCGAATGACTATTCTGCTCCCGTCTTTGCACCGTGCAACGTCGGCGTAGGTCAAATCTCCTCGCGCGGCCCGGTGCAACGCTCGATCCGAGAGCAGGAGGATAAACGCGAGTTCCCGGCAGGGTTTGAGCGTCTGGGCTTGGATCGCTCCTCGGTAGCCGATGAGCCAGCGAATGTAGTTGTGGTGGAAGTTGACGTCGGCTGCGCTCGTCCGATGATAGACGCAAAGCGGTCGTGGGCGGTCCGAGACGGCGATGTCATCCCCGTCGCCGTCACTGGTGACGAATCGAGTTCTTCTGGCGGAAAGCAGCCGACCCTCCTCGTTGGTTTCTTCGCGCAGCTCCCTTAGCAGCGCATCCGTCCAGCTCTCCCGCGATAGGCATTGACCTCCAAGACAATGAAATGGAATCGACGGCGAGCGCAGACGGGTAAACTTAACTGGGGAGGAGAAGAGGTGCATGCCGTCGAACTTGATCGCGGCCGCAACGGTCACCCGATCGGTCGATCTGACGAGAGTGCTCAGACTCTGGGTGGGCGACGGGATTGAATCGATCGATCGAGTCAAGGAGTAACCTGCTTGCGCTTCCACGCGTCGTAGAAACGCTCAAGAATCACCAACGCTATTGGAAGAATTAGGGCGGTCCAGACTGTCTCGAGCGACGATTCTCCGCGGACGTATCTGACAATCATGTATCCCGGCACGGTAAGGGTCAGTGCGAGCACGACCAACCGAGGCCGCCTCCGACGGAACACTTGTCGAAGCAGCGCGCGAAACAACGCCGGACGCTTTTGGGAGAGCACTACGTTCTGACCAACCAACGAGATCATCCCTTCCCCAGTCATAGGTAGTTGTCGTAGAAACGCAGCTGCCGCCATTGCGGGTTGGACGACGTCCCATATCGTAGTCTTCCCGGTCGGCAGTTGGCATTGGGTCAGGTGTTTGACCGCGGCAAGCAGCTTGGGGAAGGCGTCCAGCTTGCGGGCAAGGGCGAGCGCCAGCACGACCTCGTCATCGGTACGGTGAGACATCTCCTGGAGCACATATCTAGTAGCGTTCTGGTAGACGTGGTAGGGCTCCGGAACCACCTTGTCAGGGGGATTCCAGCTCGACTTCAGATAGTCCACTGCTTGGACAACGCGAGAATCGCTCGGCGGCACGTCTGCCTGCAGCAGTGCTTGGAGCGCCAGTGCTGTATGGACAGTCGTACTTGGCCTGTCGGGTATTGGCGCCCAGGAGCCGTCTCTTCGCTGCGTACTTTTCAGCCAACTTACGCCGGCGTCGATGCTACCGCGTGGCTGTTCTGATAGGCAGGATAGTGCCTGCAACGCCCTCACGGTCGTGATGGTTCTTGCAACGTTGCTATCGAGCTTCGTGGGTCCCCAAGATCCATCCGCCTTCTGCTGGTTGACAAGCCACAGTTTGGCACGTGCGACGGCTTCCCAGCTGCGGTTGTCGCCAACTCTGACCAGGGCACGCAGTGCCCAACTGGTGGCATCGACGGTAGCTGTGTCAGGAATGGACCGCACGTTCCATGCGCCGTCAGCCGTCTGCTGGGCCAATAGGTAGTTGACGATTTCGTCGCGACGCGGGATCGGCTTGCTGATGGACTCGAGGAAAAGCATCGGAAGCGCGGTGCCAATGCTGCCCAACCTGTCTGCGGGTAGGTTGTTGTACCAGCCAGCCCAATCCTCGTTTCCGGTTGGTGAACGGGTAGCAAAGACCTCTCGGATGAGGCGTTCAGCCCTTTCCGTCAGGAAGCTTTCCACTTTGCCGACCATCAGTTCATCACCGTTCATTCAGCATCAACCCTTCTGAGAAAGTGGACTGTGAGGCCCAATCATCGTGGGCCGTCGGCACGCCTATCTGCTTTGCGACCAAGTAGTCAGCGTTCCCTCGGGATCCGCATGCAGGTAGTCGTTTCAAGCGCCATTTTGCCTTCACCAAATCGCATCCGCAAAATGGCTGATAACAGAGAAGACGTAAACCACATCCACCTACACGCCGAAAATATCCCTATGCCCAGGGGAAAACAAGCCCAATTTGGCGGTGGGTGCCGTCGTGGGCATGGCTTATCCCTGGCCCCGCTCTTGGAGGCGCTGATCGGTCAGCACTTTGGGATGGGCGCCCCGCAGGCGCACACCAAGCCACTGATCTGGGAAGCCTGAGAGAGTTCCCAGATCCCTCCCGCGATGGTACGCGGCCGGCAGAGCCGGCCGGCTTCCCAGGTGACTAGCCATGCCAGGCCCGCAACGGGGCGCGCTGCCGCTACTGGCCCTGGGCCGATCTCATGCGCCTGACCCTCGGCTTGCCCGTCGACACCTGCCCTCACTGTGGGGACCGCATGAAGCTTCGCGCCCTGGTCCGCGACCGCGAGAGCATCGAGCGCTTCCTCCGCCACCAGAACTTGTGGACCAAGCCGCTCGGCCTCGCCGAGGCTCGGCCACCTCCCTACTTCCGGTCCGACAGCTATCTCCGCTGAGATGGTGCAACGTCAGCCTGGGCTCGAATGGTCGGTGAGGGAACTAGTTAGGGCCTAGGGCCTACAGTTGGCGGCCGGTTTGGACGGAGTGGGGTGCCACACCCAATCTTCCGCTTAAATCCCTATCGATCCCGCGCTGACGGGATTGAGCGGCTCCTACCGGCCAAGGCTGAGCATTTCGGAACGCCACTGCCCCAACGTATGGCCGACGACGCAGAGCGATTTCTCAACGCCGCAGACCAGGCCAAGAAGGAGCCTGGGTTGGCGCACAACATTGCGGTAGCGGCCCTCGACAGCTTCTCCCAATCGGTCGCCCAACTTGTTGCGAAAAACCCGGTGGACATATCGCACGGGTTGGGACCAGAAGTCCCGATCCCTCGAACGCTCGATCTGAATGATGCCCAGTTTCTTGGGGCTGCGACAGATGCGGAACGAGCTTCGTCTCCGCCAGCTTCGGTTTCCGGCCGGCCACGACGGCTTCCAGAGCGTCGCGCAGGTAGTGGGCCGTCACCTTGTCGGGATCGGCGCGGTTGTCGTCGATGGCACCGTGGTAGGCGAGCTTGCCGCTGGCGGCGAAGAGAAACGCCTCGGGCCCAAGCGGGACGAGGCGGCCCCACACCCGACGCGCTGCGCGGGGCGAGGCGGATTCTAGGGGCCGAAGTTCTTGCCGACCAGGTAGATCTCGCTGCTTTGCCGCCGCGATCCCTCGGGCTTGAGCAGGCGGACCTCGCGGAAATGGCGAGCCATGCGCTTGCGCAGTTTCTCGACTTCCGGACTCTGAAAGACCTTGGCCACGAAAGCCCCCAACGGCGCCAGCAGGCGCTCGGCCCGCGCGAGCGCTTCCTCGACCAGGTTCGTCGAGCGCGCCTGATCGGTCGCGCGAATTCCGGTGGTGTCGGGCGCCATATCGGACAGCACGACATCGTAGGCGGGAAGTCCGCACAAAAGCTCCTCGTCGGAAAGACTGTAGATGTCAGCTTCGATGACATGGGCGCCGGGCACCGGCGCAGGCAAGGGCAGGCGGTCCACCCCGACGACCTTGCCGTGGGGACCGACGGCCTTGCACGCGTACTGCAGCCACGAACCTGGCCGGCACCCGAGGTCGAGCACGCGCGCGCCGGGATGGAGCAAGCGCGCGCGCCGGTCGATGTCCTCGAGCTTGTACACGGCACGCGCGGCGAAGCCTTCGTTGCGCGCCTTGCGGAAAAAGGCGTCGTGGCGCTGCCTGCGATCGCGTAGCTGGCCCAAGCCAGTAACTTGCTACTTGCCCGCCGCGGCCTTCTTGGAGGCCTTCATCGGGTTCTTGCCCTCGGACTCTTTGATGATCTGAGGCACGATGTACTTCTTTACGTTCTTCGTGCTGCCCTTGAGGACGACGACGCCGTTGATTGGCCCAGGAACCGAGCCCTTCACCAGGACCAGGTTCTTCGCTTCCAGAACCTTGACCACCACGAGGTCGGAGGAAGTGAAGTGACTCGTGCCCATGCGCCCGGACATGCGCTTGCCCTTGTGCACGCGACCCGGGGTCAGGCGGCAGCCGATGGAGCCGCCGTGGCGAAAAAACTCGTGCGTTCCGTGGGTATCCGTATCACCGGCCATCTTGTGCCGCTTCATGACGCCCTGGTAGCCCTTGCCCTTGGTCACGCCAACGACGTCCACGACGTCGCCAGCCTTGAAGATTTGCGCCGCGGTAAGAACGTCGCCAATCTTGCGCTCGACGACATCCTTGGCCTCGTCCAGGCGAATCTCGCGCACAACGGCCGGCATCTTCTCGATGCCCGACTTCTTGAAGTAGCCCGATTGCGGCCGCGTGATCTTGCGCGTGGCCTGCTCCTCGAAGCCCAGCTGAAGGGCCGCGTAGCCATGTTTCTCCGGGGTGCGTTGCCCGGTGACCACGCACGGTCCGATTGCAAGCACGGTGCAACCGAGCGACGAACCGTCGTCGTGGAAATAGCGGGTCATCCCCAACTTGCGGCCGATCAAGCCCATCTTCTGCGACATGGTGTGCGAACCTCTCGAAAGAGGTGGGTTTATAGTCGGCAGCGGCAAGAAGGTCAAGTTGCAGAAATCATTGGCCCGGCGATTTGTCGGGCGCCTTGTCCTGGAGGAGATCCTGGTAATCCGTCGGGAAGGAGAGCGGTCCCAGAATCAAGTCGATCTCGCGATCCATGGGCGAGGCGTCAGGTGGGCGTTCCTGCGGGGTATGCGGCCGAAATACCAGGTTCAGAAAAGCCGTGGTCGGCGCATCGCGATGAACGGGCCGCGGGTACTCGACCGCCCACGCGGCCTTGCGCACGCAATCCTCGATCTCCGGGTTGCCCAAGGTGGAGCTGCGCACCACCGCGTTCTGCAATTCGCCGCGCTCGATGTCGAGCTCCAGCTTCATCCGACCCCGCAGGTAGGTATCGCCAGCCTTGGCCACCTTGCGGGATAGGTAACAAGCCCGAGCGCGTGGCATGAAGGCCAGCGAGAGCGCATTGCGCAGCACCGTGGGATCCATCCGGCCGTGAACCACGCTGTCCTTGGAATGGCTGGTTCGAGCAATCGCCGGGAGCACGGTGATGGCCATGCCGGAGGTCGCGCCCGACCAAGCACGGCGCCGCCCCGAGGCGGGCTCGATCAAGGCGTCCAGCCATTCCCGTTTTGCCTGCGCCGGGGTCGTCTCGCTGAAAACCTCGGCGTCGAGGCCGCGAGCGCTGAAGCGCACCCGCCGCTGCTTGGGCAAGCGAGCCGGGTCAGTGAGCACGATGCTGGCGCCGCGCCCTGGGGGCAGAACGTCCGACAGCTTGCGGCTCTCCAGACGCACGTCGAGCAGGTCTCCGCCCCTGGCCATCGCGTCCAGGATTCCGCGCGCCGTGTCCCCGACACTGCCGGGAGGGACCACGCGCAAGAGTCCGCCCCAATTCCGCGCCAACCGCGCGTACTGCGTGATCGCGCTGGCCGGCACCTCGTCGTCCCCCCTCTGGCGCAGCAGCAGCACCAGCAGATTGAGCTTTTGCGCGCTTCCACCCGCGAGCGCCTTCTGCATGCGCACGGCGGTCTGGTCCGCGGGTAGCGCACCGTCGGTGAGCAACACCACCCATGTCACCCCCGCCCCACCGTCGCCGCCGAGGTCAATCATCGTGCGAGCTCGGGCGAGGGCCAGGGCGACATCCGTGCCGTTCTCCAGCAGATTGGGATCGGCGGCGACCGAGAACGCATCCAGCGCCTCGCGCGTCGGCATCCGGGGCAAGGCAAACACCGGCGTGGCCTCCGCACCGAAGACAATGGCGTCGAACAAGACCGAAGGTGGCAGCGCCTCCACAAGGGCGCGCGCCAGGGCCCGTTCCGCCGAAATTCCGCCCGGCCCCACGCTACGCGAACGGTCGAGGAGCAAGAGCACGCGCGCGGGAACTTCCGTTCTGGGCGCGGCCACATCCCGGCACGCGAGGCCCGCCAGCTCGTACTGCGGAACCTGCCGAGGTCGCCCTTTCGTCATGTCGATGCGCGGAACCCGCGCGCCGGCGGCCAAGACCTGTCCGGGAAAGGCCCCCGGCTGCCTGGCATAGCGCCATGCGATCTCCCAAGCCTTCCTCGCAGGCGCCGTTCCGCGCATCACCAGGCGGCGCGTACCCGGATGGATGTCGGCAGGATGTGATGCGAGGCTGGCCTCGGCCAAGGCAAGTCCGTCCGGCAGCGGCGCGATGGTGACCGTCACCTCGGCCGGGATGGGGCTCTCCGCCAGGTTCTCCGGCATACGCAGCAGGAGGCGCCCGGCGGCGCAGCCGGCAACCACCGTGTAGCGGTAGTGCAAGACGGCTTGCTCGCCGTCGGCGATGGGCGTGAGGTGAACGCGGTAATCGGTGCCATCGTCCATCTGTGCTGTTGCCAGCGACAACTTCCGCAGCTTGAGCGCGATCTCCAAACCCGCACTGGCCTGCACCTCGGTCTGTGGCGCAAGAGGTACGCGTTCGTTGCGGTCGACCACCTCCCAGTCGAGGACCGCGGCCCCTTCCGGTAGGTCGAGATCGAGAAAGGTTTCCTGTTGCCGATTGTCGACGATGCGGGTGTTCGCCTCCACCGCCCGCCAGACCTCGACCACGGCCAGTGGCCCGGCGACCTTCACTTCGATCTTGTGGAGTGGTGTTGCCGGACTTCGCGGCGAGGCAAGGAGAAATACCAGTGGCAACCAAGCGTGCATCGGGGTGGCTGTTTAGTCTAGATCAGGTGGGAGGGAAGCAGGCCAGGCGTGCCACGACTTGCATATCGGGCAAAGCCGCGCTAGCCGTAGGGGGCATAATCTATGACTACCACGAAGGCTACAGCCACCGCACCCACCGCACCCGTCGTCCAGGTCGCTCCTTCCCAGCCCGATGAGGACGTTCTCGCCAGAACCCTGGGGATCCTCAGGAACGGCGGCGTCATTGCGATTCCGACCGACACCCTTTACGGCATCGCCTGCGTTTTCGGCGACAGCGCCGGCATTCAGCGCATCCAGGCCATGCGCGGATTCGACATCGCGGCGCGTCCCTTGACCTTCCTTTTGCCCGACCTCGGCGAGCTGCCCCACTACGCCGTCGCCAGCGAATCTTCATTTGCCGTCATGCGAAGGATCTTTCCCGGCCCGTACTGCGCCGAGCTGGTGGCCAGCGCCAACGTGCCCGCACCCTTCGTGCACGAAGATCGCCGCACCATTGGGGTGCGCATCCCGGGCACCGCCCTGTGCGAAAAGCTGCTCTGGGCTCTGGGCAAACCCCTGCTGACCGCCACGGCGAAATCCCCCACGGGACACATCCTGACCAGTGCGGCCGAGATCAAGCGCGAATACGGCAAGAAACTCGACCTCATCCTCGACGCCGGCACGCTTTCCGGCCCACCTTCGACCGTGGTTAGCCTGGTCGGCGACTGGGTAACCGTCCTGCGCGAAGGCCGCGGGCCGTCGAACAAGCTCGGGTAGCCGCGCTCGGTCGCGGGTATCACGGAACCACCGTCAGGGTAGAGAAGGCGAAGTCGACCCCGCCGCGACTGTCGTGCAACACCAGCCACAGGGTGACCGGGCCTGGGGTCGTGGGAGACTGCCAGCGATTCTCCGTCCAGGTCGCGGGGTCGTCATCCGCGCGTCCGGTGGTGGAATCGCCGAAGGCGCCGGCGGTGATGTACCAGGAAAGCCAGAGGGCCTCGCGATGGTCGACCAGTGTTTGCGAGGAGGCGTCGAACACGGGGTACACTTCCGCCGAGTCGTCGGACCAGGTCGCGACCAGGTCGATGCGCCGACCTTCGGGAATAGAATCGAGTGACACGGCCGTTCCGTCGACCATGCCTGACAGCGATACCAGGGTTGGGTTCCGATTCGTGGTGTAGCGGGCGCGAAATTCCTGCGAGAGCAAGAGCGACGCGCCGGCGGGATCGCAGCGAAGGCGCTCGCGAAAGACGACCTGATCCAAGCCGAGGTCGAGTCGGATGGGCTGGTAGTAGCCGCCCGTGGCATCCGGATCGGTGGGACGAAGAGCTCCGCTGCCCGAGGGTGGCGCCAGTGGCCCGAAATTCACGCACGCGGCGCTGGGGGTCTGGATCGCGACCTGCCCGCCCTGCCCCGAGGGAGGCAAGTCCTGGGTGAGACAGGCCTGGCTTACGGGCGTGTTTTCTGCGACGGGCTCGCGGAGGTTGCACAGGCTCCACAGCAGATCCGGTGTCTGCGCGGTTCCGGCGGGCGAGGCCGCCAGGCTGGTGTATTGGACCATGTCTCCCGGCCCCGCTTCGGCCGGCTCGGCGCGCACGGCAATGATTCGTTCACCGGTGATGAGCGAGGCGGGGTTCCCCATTTCCGGGGTGCAGCCGGCAAGCAACCACAGCGCAAGAAGCCCGGAACCCTTCATCGAAACCTCAGGGATGCGCCGGCCACGGCCAGGATCGGCAGGCCCGTGATGTTGGCGCGCGACGCGAACTGGTCGTCGTAGGCAAATTCTTCGACGTTCGCGTGGTTGGTGAGATTGAGAACCTCCAGGTAGGGGACGATGTCGAGCGAGCGCCGACGAAATCGTCTTTCGATGCGAAGATCGAGGGCATAGAAGGCCGGCAAGCGAATCGTGTTCTGTGGCCCGAAGATGGGCTGGTACTGTCCCGTCGTGGCGTCCAAGTAGCTTCCAACAACCGGGGTTCGCGGCATGCCGGTGGCCAGGCGAAAGCGCGCGCCCACGACCAAGCCCGCGAAGGAGGCGCTGCCGACCACGGTCAGCACATGGGTCTGGTCCTGATCGAACAACCGGGCGGAGGGAGCGGAGGCGAGCCGACGCTCGCTGCGGCTGAGGGTGTACGCCAGCCACCCGGAAAAGACGGAGGCCGGGGCTAAGCGCACGAGGACCTGCGCGCCGTAGGCTCGGCCCACGCCAGACTGGACAAGAGCCTGGGCCAGCGGAGGGTTGGCATCCGGATTGCGCGCCACCAGGTTCCACAGGGTTCGATAGAACAGGGTTGGCTGGACGGTCACACCCGGGACAGGCGTCAACTGCGTGTCCACGACCACGTGGAGAGCGTGTGCCACGCTCAATGTGGGCGTGCCGAAGACCGCGCTCAGGTCGCCCGGATCCGGGGCCTGGTGGTAAAGGCCGATCGCCAGACTCTCGCTCGACCAAGCGCTGGTCCGATGGGCCAGGGCCAGGCGCGGGGCCGGCGCAAAGGACAGCTGCGAAGTTCCCACTTGCGGCGTGGATGCGGTCTTGGGGGCGTCGCGATTGGTGGCGATGACGACACCGTCGAGACGAAAGGAGGGCGACAAGCGCCAGCTCCCGCGCGCGATCTCCAGCGCGAAGTACGGGGCCAAGTTGCCGATCGAAGCGCGCCAGGAATCCGTGCTCGCGGCGCCCGACATCGGCTGGCCGAAGGCGACGATATCGCCTTCCCGCGGAGGCAGGGTTGGCGATCCGGCACGCCGCGCGCTGGTGAGGGTCAGGTATCCGTCGAATCCGAGAACCAGGGTCAGTCCAGGTGACAGCAGAGCCAGGTAGTCTCCCCGCAAGCCGAGAACCGTGGAGGCGATGGTTTCGTCCGCCATGGCAAGGCCAGAGACCTGTTCGAGGTCCGTCCTATCCCAGCCGACGAAAGGCGTCAGCGATGCGCCCGACCCGTCGGGGAGGGCGCGCACATAGCGAATACCGAAACGAGAGAAGGATTGGCGCCGATCTTGTTCGGCCACGGAAGAGGGGCTCGCACTGTAACGGGAAATCGCGCTGGCGTCGGCCGAGGTGAGCACGATCGCCTCGATCCTCTCGCCTTCGCGCAGGCCAACGACCACCTTGCCCTGAAAATCGTGGTAGCGGGGCAGCGGAAAGAGACGGCGCGTGTCCGCCGACAACGTGTCGTTCAGGATGCGGTCGAGATAGCCGACCCGGCCCGCGCCAAGCACGCCAATGCGGTTCGAGATCGCGGCGCCCGCCGCGAACGAAGCGTCGAGCACGTCAACGTTCACCTCGCCCTGGTACCCATCGAGGGGCGGCGCCCGGCTGTCGATGCGGACCAATCCGCCCAGGCCTCGGCCATGATCCGCGCCGTAACCACCGGGGACAAGGGAGAAGTTGCTCGCGAACCCGCTGTGAACGACCGAGCGCAATCCGCCCATGTGGTACAGCATCGGGATCTCCATGCCGTCGACCGCGATGCGAGTTTCCCCGGGCGCCGCACCCCACACCACCAGCTCGCTACCGCCGAGCTGGGGCCGGGCCACGCCCGGCAGGTCTTCGAGCGCCTTGCCGGCATCGCCCTGTGCTCCAGGGGCTTGGCGCAACTGATCCATCGGCAGGTTGGCCTGACCGACCTCTTGCGATGGCGGTGCGATCACCACCGTCTCATAGGTTTGCGACGCCGACAGAGCGGGCGCAGACATGGTCGCGAAGGTCGCCAGGGCGAGAGTTCTCGTACGCGCGCTCATGGCGGTGGAACGGTGAACGACAGGGCCGTCAAACCAGCGCCAGCGCCCTTGCTGAAACGCTGGCTGGCCGGCACCGCCTCGCCCTCCGCCTTGCCCAGGGAAACGTCGCCTAGGAGTGCTTCCAGGGTCCAGCGCGCGGCGGAATTTCCACACAGCGAGAAGGCGTCGACGCGGGCCACGTAGCCGCCGGCGGGCGGGCTCGTCGACCAGACCACGTTCTCGTTGCAGCGGCCGTCAAGGACACAGCCGGCGTTGGAATCGAAGTCCAGGATGCCGCTTTCGTTCCAAGCACCGGCGTCGCTGGCTGGATTCGCCGCATACGGATCGTACCCGTTGATGTTGTCCGCCCAGATCTCCGTTCCGTTCGCGTCGACCACGTGCAGGTCGAGATCGGATTCCGTGTCCCACCACAGCGAAACCACCAGCGCGCCCGCGGGCGGCAGGCTCTGCTCGACATCCAGGGTCGCGTGCGCGGCGGGACCGATCATGCCGGCGGCTGAGATCGCGCGAACCATCAGGTCGTAGGCAGCCCGCGATAGCGAGGGGGAGAAGGACAGGCTGGCGTGGAAGGTCGGCTGCGTGGGGCTATCCGCATCGGGCACGTCTGCCGGCAGGATCCACGTGCCCACGTCGCCAGCCAGGCCGATGGCCACGGCGGTGCTGCCCGGATCGAGGCGGCCCGAGATCGGCTTGTCCTGCAGGCCAGGGGTGATCACACTCTGACTGCTGTGCAAGTCCACCACGGCCGGGCCATCGCCGCCAGGCAATGCGTCGATGGAACCGCCATAGAACTGACCGCCGGTCACGCGAAGCACGGCTTCCAGGCCTGTGTTGCTGGCCACGCCTCCGCACGCGATCGGCGCGAACAGGCCGGACAGCAGCAACGTGTAACGCCGGCGTTGCATCAGAAGACCATTTGTCCACGCACGGTCATCGTGTCCGCGGCCAGGGTGGTGGGCGATCCGTTCGCGGAAACCGCCAGGGCGTTGTGGTTGTGCTGGTATTCAAGCGTCAAGCGATTGCGAGCGAACCCGCCCCACGAAAGCGTGAAGGTCCAGGTGCGGAAGGACACATCGCTCGGCACCAAAGCTGTGGGCATCTGGCGGTAGGCATCCACGTCCGGATTGTAGAAGTCGTAGCGAACCCCCAGCGCCGCGCGCGAAATGAACTCCTGGCAGACGCCGACGACCCAGCCGAATTCCCGCAGGTCGCGGCCGGTGGCGATGGGGTCGGCGGGCAGGATCCCACGATCCAGATTGGCGGCCCAGACCACTTCGCCGAAAACCACGGAATGACCGAGCCGCGGCACCACGAAATCGAGGTGGCTGTCCGCCCCCACGGCGAAACGCGAGAAGTTCCGTGAAGGCGTGGCCGCGCGTCCCGGAATGATCTGGATCTCGGGCAGCTGAACGATCCCGTCCTCGTTCTGGTCGTTCCAGACCAGAACGTTCTTGGTCGCGGCCGCGCCGGGATGGAACCCGGTGCCCTTGAGCGACGAAACGCCCGCGCGAACGCGGACCTTGGCTGCGATGGTGGAATCAATCCCCAGTCTTCCGATGAAGTCTTTGGCGGCGTTGGGATCCCGCGCCGGGAACGACGCGTCCCCCAGCGGGCTGCCGTTCATCACGGCCACCTGCGCGCGGAAAAAACGCCAGCCCCCCTGTGCGGTCGCCCCTAGGTCCATGATCCCGGGAAAGAGCGCCCTGCTGAGGTTGCTGCGTTCGAGGAAGAATCGATCCGGATACCATTCCTGAACCTCGAGACCGAAGGGAATGCGCGTCAGTCCAAGACCGAGTTCGAGGCTCCACCGAGGGTGCGCCCAACTCAAATCGAGCTCTGCGCGGGCAAAGCCCAACGTCATGCCGCTTTGGGTGGTGCCTTCCAGCTCGAACACGGCCCCGAGTGCATTGCGGTTGCCCTCCACCGACAGATGCGCGCGGCGAATGAGAAACCGCTCGGTGTTGAGCGGGGTTCCACCCGCGGGAGAGAGCTGGTCCTGCGAAGATTGATCCAGGACTACGGCGTCGGCCTGCACGAATCCCCCCAGCGCCAGATGCCAATTCCTTGCCGCGACTATCCCGGCACCAAGGTCCGGTGACGACGGTTCGGACCACGGGTTGGCATCCGCGGCCGCTGCGACCCGCAGAACCCCGAGCAGGACGAGCCCACTCAAGGATACGGCAGGGAGTCGCGTCCTCACGGGATTGGATCGCTCTCGAAGCGCGCGTTGACGGCGCATGGATTGTTGATGATTTGCGCGTGCGTGGCTCCCGCGGGCAATGGGCTGCAATCGCCAAGCGAGGTGCGACCGTCGTCGGCCTCGCAGTAGCCATGGCGGCACGTCGTCCCGGGCTCGGCGCAGTCCGCACCCGTCGCGCACGCCACGCACGTGGCCGGCACGACGCCGACCGTTCTCTCGTACTGGCAACCGCATGGATCCGGAGGAGCAAAGAGCGAGAGGTCGCCGCCCTCGGTGGTGCGAGTCACGGCCATGGCGCACAGGGGAACGAGCCCCCCCTGGGCCACCAGCGCGACCGGATCCAGCCCGGACGGCATGTCAGGATCTGCCCTATTGGTCAGGATATCGATCACCAGCCTGGCGGCCGAATTGGTAGCCTGGGCCGGCCCCCCGTCAGGGGACGACGCCTCGGCCAGATACACGAGCTGGTTCCAGGGGACGTAGTGGCCGTCGCGAAGACTGCGCTTGTCGAAGGCCGTGGCCGTGGAATCGGGCAAAAAGCCGTGGGTCTGCCCCACTGCCTGGAAGGCAAGCGCCTTCAGATTTGCCCGATTGTTCCCGCTGTCGAATATCTCACCGCCAAGAATGCCGATGGTCTCCTCTGGGGAAGTCGAGGTGGCCACTTTCGTCGCCAGAGTGCTCGGCAAGTTGACTGCCTGTCCGTGCCACTTGGCGGCCGGCACGCCGATCAGCGCGCCGAGGCTGAACTGCACCGCCATGGCAGGCTTGAGGATGAAGTAGAAGTCTTCGTCGAGCCACGGCGAGATGGCGGCCGCGCTGCCCGTCCCGAAGACCTGCGCGGCCTGCTGCGAGCTGATGGCTTGCGGCGAGGCGCTGTGAGGAACCACGAAGAGGAGGGACTGTACCGGCCCCTTGAAGGCGACGACATCGCTCGGCGGTGGCGTGCTCGTGCAGGCCTCGGGGAATCCGACTGGCATGCCTATGTCGATGCTGTGTCCGCTGTTCTCCAAGGCGCAACTCGGTACCGCGCCCGCGACCGGATCCCACGTGGCATCGTCGGGGATGTAGGACGGTATCTGCTGCAGAGGCGTGCCGCTATAGAGCGCATCGACGATCGTGCAAGAAGGCGATACGAACCACACCAGGGTAATGGGGTTGGCGCTTGCCCGCAAGAGCTTCCCCAGGCTCTTCAAGACCGGGACCTGACAGTCACCGGTCATGATGTAGACGGGATTGATTAGCGACGAGCATGCGGGCAGGACCGCGCCGTCGCTTGCCGCATCGACACCGGTCACGCCGCCGTCGATCGCGGACGCGTCCACGGTCGCACCGGGGCCACCCGCATCGAGCCGCTCGGTCCGCGAATCGCCGCCACACCCAGACGGGACCGCGGCGACGAACAAGAAAAGGAGACCGCGGCGATTCACGACTGCTGCTCCGTGTGCGCGTGTCCCGTGCGCCCGGTTCGATAGCCGACCATTCCGCCCAAGTCCTGGCGAAAACGCGGACTCGACAGACAGTCGAGCAACGCCTGTGCGCGTACGTCCGATGCGAGGGCCATCGAGAAGATCAGGTCGAAGCGACACTCGGCCAGTGGTTCGAAGTGCAAACCGAAACTGGCTGCGGCCGCACGGGTAGCCACACCCACGTCACCCACCCCCGTCGCCACCATGGATGCCAGCGCACGATGACCGCGCGCCACCGCCGTCACCTGCTTCAATGCGATGCCTGACTTGTGCAAGAGACCCTCCAGTAATTCCTGGGCGCCCGCGCCTGGCTCGCGTGCGATTACACGCGTGCCCTTGCGCATCAGATCCGCGATCTTCCTGTATTCTCTTCCCCGCCGACTCACGAACCCTTGTTCCCACGACGCCAGCGTGGCAAGCACCATGGGCTCCGCGCCGAATCTCTCGCGCACGGCCACGCCGTTCTCTCCACCCTGCCCGTCGCTCGAAAGATGCATGCCGGCCACATGGACACGACCGTGCGCCAGTTCGTCGAGGGCTGCCCGACTACCTTTCTCGATCCAGTGCAAACGGGGACCATGGAAACGCTCTTCCAGATGTCGGCCGAGCAACCCGAGAGCGGGATCGCAGCCCGCGACAAGAAGATTGCGCCGGATCGCCTCCGTGTCGCGCATGGGACGCACCCGCGCCCTGACATTGCCTTCGCGCAGCGACAATGACGCGATTCCGTCCGCGGGTGTGCCGAGCGCCCATGCCTCGCCGGCTTCGAGTGGTCGCGCGACCCAGCGCTCCCCCATCCACCCGAGCGATACGCGCGCCCTGCGCATGCCGGCTGGCTTGCCGCCGACGTCGCTGACAAACTCGGCCTCGATGACGTGTCCAGCGCCCTCGAGAGCGAAGATATCCTCGACACGGCAGCGTAGCGCGCGCGCTAGCGCCAAGGCAATCTGCGTGGAGGGAACGGTTTCGCCCGATTCGATCGAGCTCAGCGTTTGCCGGCTGACACCAATGGCCTCGGCCAACTCCCGCTGTCGCATCTGCAAACGCTGCCGCACGACTTTGACGGCGCTTCGAACCCGAGTAGCCACCGCGACAGAATTCCCGAACCCGCCCGGGATGTCAATCGGTCTTACCATACGTCATGAGGAGTTTACCTGATGGGGCAGAATGGGTTTACCCCGGTTGGTGCCCTCTTGGAGGTCAAACCATGAACTCACATCACCCGGCTTCGCTTGCAAGGGGTCTCTTCGTCCTTGCCTTCGTGGGCGCTTCCGGCGGCTGCGCGACGACCGTGGATCCCGGTCACGTGGCGGTCCTGTGGCGTGCTTCCAATGGCACGCAGCCGTCCGCCTACGGGGAGGGCCTGCACTACATTGCGCCGTGGAACGATATGTACGTTTACGATCTCCGTTCGATGAGCCACGACGAGGTACTTGATGTCATCGCGGTGAACGGGCTCGGTATCAAACTCGACGCATCGGTCAGGTACCATCTCGAACCGGACCAGGTGGTGGCTCTGCAAAAGGAAATCGGCCCGAATTACTACAAGACGATCCTCGAACCAGTCTTGCGCTCAGAGGCCCGACGAGTCTTTGGCCGCTACACGCCCGAGGAAATCTACTCGACGAAGCGGGACCTCATCGAGCGCGAGATTCGCGAAGGTCTGCGTTCGAAGATCGAGGGCAAGCATATCGCTCTCGAAGCGGTCCTCATTCGTAACGTTGAGTTGCCAGACGCCATCCGCCACGCCATCGACGAGAAATTGGCCGCCCAGCAGGACGTCCTGAAAATGAAATACGTGATTCAGGTGGCCAAGGCGATGGCGGAAAAGCGCCGCATAGAAGCCCAAGGCATCGCCGACTACAACCAAATCGTCGCGGCGAGCCTCACCTCGCCGATGCTGGAATTCGATCGCATCCAGGACCTCAATCGATTGGCGGCATCCACCAACGCCAAGACGGTGGTGATTGGACCCGGGGCCAAAGCCACGCCTGTGCTGCTCTCGCCCCCCACCGCAGCCGCGCGTTAGGGGCCGTTCCAGTCATCTCGGGCGAGGCGACCTGCCACGCGAGACAGATTGCCACGGCAAGATCGAGGAATTCGCCCACCGGGAGGCCAGAGGGACTGGCATCTGCCGTGCATCAAGAAGGACGGTCATGAAAGACTACCCGCAGGGGCTTCTGGTCGGATCCCTGGTTGTGCTGACGACCCTGCCAGGCTGCACTCACGGGAACTTAGCGACGGCCGAAGACCACGGCTCGACGGACTGGGCTGCACTCGAGTCGCCTGCCACAGCGATCGCGCAATACGAGATTCCCGCGGCGAACCCCAAGGGCAAGGCATCCATCACGTCCATGGGCCGTGAACGGCTGACCGGGCCGGGAGGGCAACCCGAGACTTTCTTGCACATTCGCCTGACCGCCGAGAACGCGACGGATCCGGTACCATGGACTCTCGATCCGAGCGACATGAAGGTGAGCTTCGACGGATCGTCCGAGGAGTATTCGGGGTGCGCGACCGGCGTGGCGACGGGCTCGTCGCTGACTGTTGCAAGGGGAAAACATGGCGTTCTTGACCTCTATTTCCCCATGGGAACGGAGGACCGGCCGATCCATGCCTATTTCCTGTGGCAGATCCATCGCGGCGGAGAAACCGTCACCGCCAGCACGCGCCTCGTAATGCAGGACGGCCCTGTGCCCGGCGATGTCCAGCGTCAGCCTGCCGCGCCAACCGGCGCCTCGTCGAGTGGACGCCCGGCCCGTGCCAGCTCGCCATGCGCCTGAAGCTGTCCGGCAGCGAATTACCTCCTTGACAATAGTGCACATATGTCCATAATCTCTCCGAAGGTATTCGCGTGCCAAGACCATTCTGCTTTCGTCGCATCGCCGGAAAGCCGGCTGCCGCGATTTTCAAGCCCACCGGCATTCCGATGTACGAGCTCGAACAAGTCGTCATGACTCTCGACGAGTTCGAGGCCGTCCGGCTGGCCGACCTCGGCGGGCTCTACCAGGAGCAGGCCGCGGAGGAAATGGGGGTATCGCGCCCGACCTTCAGCCGGATCGTCGAATCCGCGCACCGGAAGGTGGCGGATGCCTTGGTCCACGGCAAGGCGTTACGAATCGAAGGCGGCCCCGTCCGCCACGAAGGTCGGCGATGCTGCGAGTTGCACGACAAGAAGAAGTGATCCGAACATGTACGAGCATGCCTTGAACGCGACGGCATACGAGGCACCACCCAACAAGGAGAAGAGACCATGCGCATCTGTATTCCAGTAAACCAAGACCAGGGACTCCAAAGCGAAGTCTGTGCGCACTTCGGATTCCGCGCCCACTTTTCTGATCGTGGACACCGACAGCGGGGATTGCCGCGCCATCGCCAATCGCAACCAGCACCACAACCACGGCATGTGCATGCCCTTGGCGTCCCTGCAAGGCGAGATCCTCGATGGCATCGTGGTGGGTGGGATCGGGATGGGAGCGCTGAACAAGCTGATGGCGGCCGGCATCGGCGTCTTCCTCGCGGAGCACCCCACCGTCACCGAGACCGTGGCGTCCTTCAAGGCCGGCACGCTCAGGAAGATGCAACCGGGCATGGCGTGCGGCGGCCACGCCCACGGGCACCACTAGGGCGTGGGGCAATCGCCGTGACTCCCGACCAGCATTGTGCGCCGACCGGCCTCAATCTGCGCACGGTGGGCATCATCCACAGCCCCTTCACCGAGGCCCTCGGAACGCCGATTCAGCCCTGCTTCGCCGGCGGCGCCGAGGGCAAGGTCCTGGTCGACGACGCCTACCTTGGCGCGTTGGATGACATCGAAGGCTTCGAGCGCGTTTGGCTGCTTTACTGGATGGATCGTGTCAGCACCTTCAAGACGCGCGTCGTCCCGTACCGCGACACTCGGGAGCACGGGCTCTTCGCGACACGTTCTCCCTGTCGGCCAAACCCCATCGGAATGTCCGTGGTGCGGCTATTGCGGCGGGAAGGGCGGATCCTGCACGTGGCAGACATCGATGTCCTCGACGGCACGCCACTTATCGATCTCAAGCCCTACGTGCCGGACTTCGACGCCCACACACAATCGAAAGCAGGCTGGCTCGATGCCCCCGGTGTCGATCGCATGGTCGCGGACGGGCGATTTCACGGTTCCAAGCCGGGAGAGAATTCTTGAGGCCCTATTCGCGACGAAACCACGCCAGCGCAAGGACGACCATCGCCGCCGCGAATCCCACCAGCACCAGCAGATCGAGAGCCACGCCGAAAACGCTCGGCTGGGCAAGCGCGTGGCGCATGAGATCCACCCCGTAAGTGACGGGATTGAGCCGCACCAAAGCGGCCATCCACCCAGGCAGGTGTTCGACAGGGAAGACGCCGCCCGACAGAAAGTAGAGCGGCATGATGACGAAGTTGGAGATGATCCCGAAGCCCTCGAAGGTCTGCATGCGCGTGGCCAGCACCACGCCCATGGCCGACATCCCGAGCGAGAGCACGGCGATGACACCGAGGAGAGCGAAGATCGCGGCGGCCCCGAGATGCAATCCGACGATGGGGGCAAAAAGCAGCGTCAGGCAACCCTGCACGATGGTCACCGCGGTTCCCGAGAGGGTCTTGCCGAGGACGATGGTCGTGCGCGAGATTGGCGCGACCAGGACCTCCTTGAGGAAGCCGAATTCGCGATCCCAGATGATGGTCACGCCCTGGAACATCCCGCCGAACAGCACGGCCATGGCGATGGCGCCGGCGAATACGAAGCGCTGATAACCAACGCCGCCCGCGAGGCGCACCGAACCGCTCAGCCCCTTGCCCATGAAGACCAGCCACAGGATCGGGCGCGCGACTGCACCAAGGACTTGGCTGCGGTCGCGTGAGAAGCGTACCAGGTCGCGCCAGGTGAGGGCCCACACGGCCTCGATTTCGTTCATGACCGCCTCCGCATGCGCACCATCCGGCGAAGCACATCGCGAGTCGACGCCTCATCGGGCCGGATCGAGTGGCCGGTGAGTGCGATGAACGCGTCTTCGAGAGTTGGCTTCTGCAAGCTCAAGCGGCGCAGCTCGACGGGGAAACGACCGAGCCGAGCCAGAAACTCCTCGCCATTCGCCACCGCGAACTCGAGACCGCGCTCGGTTGTTTGCGGCTCGACCGCGAAGCGCGTGCGCAGTTCCTGTGCGGCCTTCGCATCGTCCGCCGTGGTAAGCGTCACCCTCTCCTCCCCCGCCCGGTGTTTCAACGCCTCGGGCGATCCCTCGGCGACGAGTCTTCCGTGGTCGATGATGGCCAGGCGGTCGCAGTTCTCCGCCTCTTCCATGTAATGGGTCGTGAGAAAGATGGTCAACCGCTCGCGCTCCCGCAGCTCGTGCAGCCGGTCCCACATCGCCCGCCGGGTTTGTGGATCGAGACCGGAGGTCGGCTCGTCTAGAAAGAGCACGCGTGGACGATGCAGCAGCGCACGCGCGACCTCGAGCCGCCGCCGCATCCCGCCCGAGAAGGTTCGCACGCGCTGGTCTGCCTCGGCGCCAAGGCCAATCCACGACAGCGCCTCATCCATGCGCGATCGCCGCTCGGCGCGTGGAACCCCGTAGATCATGCAGTGGATCTTCAGGTTTTCGCGCGCGGTGAGGCGGTCATCAACCGCGGGATCCTGAAAAATGAGTCCGAGGCAGCGCCGCACCGACGCGGGTGCCGCGACCACGTCGTGCCCGGCGACGTACGCCTTGCCCGCGGAAGGACGCAGGAGGGTGCAAAGAATCTTGATGGTCGTCGACTTGCCGGCGCCGTTCGGCCCCAGAAGTCCGAAGATCTGCCCTGAAGGGACCGTAAATGAAACGTCGTCCACCGCGGCCAATTCACCGAAACGACGCACCAGTCCTTGGACCTCGACGGCGGTCGACGACTGAGCTCCCTTGATGGTGGCAGGGTCCACGACATTCGTTGACATTCCCATGAATGTGTTTGCCACCACGGACAAATGCCATGAATATTCGGTCCCCACCAGGCATGATGGACCACGTCAGCCACCGTCGGTTTTCGTGGACCCATGGAACCATCGCGAACGAGGCACCATGAAACGAGCGCGCACGAACTTATGGTTGGACATCGTCACCTTCCTGGTGATGCTGGGTCTGGCATTCACAGGGGGAATTCTGCATTGGCTCCTTCCTCCCGGACACGGGCGCACGCGATCTCTGTTTGGACTCGGTAGACATGGCTTTGGGAGCATTCACTTCTATTTGGCGTGCGTCGCCGTGGCCCTGCTGACCATGCATATCTGGCTTCACTGGCCGTGGGTTTGTTGCACCCTTGCCAAGGTGGCTCGCAAGGATGCTCCATCGCCGGCTCGTTGCGCGCGCTTAGGGGCCGCGATCCTGGTTTCGACCATGACCGCGCTGGCACTGGGCCTATGGTGGGTTTCGTCGCAGGTGGTGCACTACGGAGACTTCTAGTCAAGATGGCAGGGACGCGGTTTCCGGATGCGACCTTCCTGCCCCGCGCACGAGCGTGAACACGATGCCGCTCAGCGCATAGAGGGCCACCACGGTGTACCCGGTCGGGAGGTCGAGGAAGTAGGAGGCCACGATGGCGATGAGGTTGAGCACCGTCCCGAGCCCCCAGGCGAGCAGCAACTTCGTCCTGAACGAGCCCTTCAGGTTCGAGACGATGAACGCGGGTGCGACCAGGATGGCGAATACCACGAGGACCCCCGCCAGATTCACGGAGCTGGTCACGGTGAGTGAGAAGGTGCCGAAAAACAGCATTTCTCTCCACGTGCCCCGCAATCGTCCGAGGGCAAGCCAGAGCACGGCGCCGATGACCGAATAGAGCACCGCGGTCTTGAGTACGGCGTGCATGGGCACGAAGAGGATGTCCGCGGCGACCAGGTGCTGCATCTCCTCCGCCCCACGTGGCGCGCGAGACAGGGCGATGACCGCGGCGCTCATGCCAAAGGCGTACAGAAGTCCGATGAAGGCCTCGTGGTTGCGCGTGCGCTTGGTCGACAATGCGATGAGGAAGGCGCCCGCCAGCGAGAAGGTGAGCGACACCGGATACATGTACTTGCCGTCGAATGCCAGGATGGCGACGGCGGCGCCGAAGGCCGCCATTTGCCCGATGCCCAGATCCGTGAAGATGATGCCGCGTTCGATAATGTGCATCCCATAGTACGAGTGGATGCCGAGAAGCACGACCGAGAGAAGGAAGGCGCTGAAAAGGACATCGATCATTTGAGGGTACTCGCCAAGAGCGTGTCGAACAGGCTGAAGATGTCCTTGGCCGCCGGAACCGCGCCCACATCATGGGGCAGCACGACCCACGGAACGGACAACTTCTGCGCCAGCCCCGCGGGAGTCTTCTGTTCGTGATAGGCGTCGGTGATGATCTTGTAGATGCTGCCGGGGGCATTCGCCTCGATCAGCTCCTCGATGTGCCGACTGGTGGGGGGAATGCCAGGCTTGGGCTCCAGTTCGCCCACGATCTTCATTCCCGTGCGCGCGGCGAAGTAGTCGTAAAGACGGTGGTACTGGATGACGGCTTTGCCGCGCAGGGGTGCAGCCTCCTTGTCCCATGCGGCGGACTTCACCTTCCAGCGCGCCAGGAACGCGTCGAGGTTCTTCTGGTACGCCCCACCGCCGCTCGGGTCGGCGCGCCGAAGCGCATCGGCGATGGCCCGCGCCAACCCCGGCACGTTATGCCAGTCGAGAACGAAGTGCGGATTCCCCTCGGGGTGAATGTCGCCCTCCGAGCGGCTCACCTTGTCGGGCTTTTCGATCAAAGTCATGGCTTGGGACAGATCGATGAAGCCATCCGCGCCCGGCATGATTTTGGGATTGTTGGCCTGTCGGATGAGTGGCGGTACGAAGCCGATCTCGAGCGAGGCGCCGTTGATGATCAGAAGGTCCGCCTGGCGCAATTTGCCGATGAACGAAGGACGTGGCACCACGAAATGCGGATCCTCATCGCCCTTGGCGAGGGTGCTGACGCCGGCCCGGTCCTGCGCCATTTCCCCCACCAGGGACGCGATGTACTGATAGGTGACCACGACCTTGACCCTGGCTTGCGCGGGGGAGGCGAATGTGTAGCTGATCGCGGTCGCGACCAGAAGATTTGTCACTATGAGCTTCATGAACTTCTCCTATTCAGATGGCGTCGTGGTGGTTTCAGAATGAATGCGCACCGTGGGGGCCGACGGCAATGTTCATCTGGAGCAAGACTTCGTGAATATCCTTCTGCACCCCATTGAGATAGCGGGACTTGTCGTAGGCATACTGCAGCCGAAACCTGGAAAACTCGGTGGGGCTGTACTCGAGCATGGTGCTGTAGCGCGGCAGCATGTTGTCGAACGACTGCCCCACCCCGTCGATGGTGAGTGCGTTCTGGTCGAGCAGGTCGAAGCGCGCACCCACCCGCCAGCGTCCCGGTTCATCGAATCGCCAGATGACCTGGCTGTAGAAGCCACCCTGTTTCTTGTCGGCCGAGTGCACGAGCCCATCGGAGGCCAGGGCGAGATCTCCGGATGATAAGAGTCCCAGGTATTCGCTTTGCCAGGTAAGACTGCGGTACGAGCTGATGAGATACTTGTAGGTCAATTCGCCGTCATACAGGATCGTGCCAGGAGCGCTGAACGCGGTGTCGGTCGACAAGCCCTGCATGTGGCTCTGGACCGAGTGGCCGTACATTGCCGACGCGCCCAGGAGGAAGACGTTGTCCCCGAAATCGAACGAGGTCTTGAGCGAGCCGACCACCATGGACGGAACGAAGGGTGGGTTGGATGATAGGACCTCGCCGTTGATCGTGGTGGGCAGGTCGTAGGTCGAGGCATTGAAGATCGGGGATTCATCGGAGAAGCCCTGAAAGACCTCTAGATTGAGCTGCAAGAGAAAATCGACCGGCGCCGTCCAAGACAGCCTGACGCCGGGGTTCTTGAAGCCCTCTTCACCCATGAAGGCCTCGTAGACCAGCGGCTGGTCGTAGAAATCCCACACATGCTGGTGCATGGCATTGATCCGTCCGAACGCGGAAAAGAACTTGCCGATGCGCAGCTGAAATCCAAACGGGAGCTGCCGTGTGTCGACATAGGTCTCCTCGATGTCGAACCCGCCCGGGGTCAGCGTGACGACGCTGAAGAAGTCGAAATACGGATCGACCGAGGCGGCAAAGGCGAACTCGACGTAGTTGAAATCGATCCCGCGCAACTTTCCGGTGCGATCCGAGGGGTCGATGAATCCTGGAACCGTGAGTGTCTCTGCCGCTGCATCGCTGAGATTCGTTCCCACCAACGCAAAGTCGGCGATCATGGAGAGGTCGGGATTGAAGCGATTCTGAATGAAGGCCGCCGCGGTCGAGCTCGCCAAAGGCTGCGGCGTGCGCTCCGCCTCCAGCGTCTCCAGCGCTTCGAGGCGGCGATTGAGATCGTCATAGGAGGGGGCCGGCTTGCTTTCCTGTGCGGCCGGCTTGGTCTCGGGTGCGGCTAGTGGGGCTTCCGGCGCCTGTGTCTTGGTTTCGGGTGCAGACGCTTTGTTTTCGGCATTCGAACTATCGGTTCCGCCTGGTTCCGGGGCAGGTCCTTCGGGCGGCTGTGCCAGCAATAAGGCGGCAGTCAAGGCAAGATGGATCATGAGCACGGTCTCCTTGGTCTTCCGGATCGAGCAGGAACGTCACACTTGGGAAAGGGAAGCCGTGACGTTCCCGCGAACGATCTTCCCAGCTGGTGAAGTGGGCGGCGTTAGGCGCCGCATTGGTGCTCAACCAACCGGAGGCGAATTCTTGGGCGAAAGGAAGATCAGGTCCACCAGCGTGAACATGCCGGCTTGAGAAGGTGGAACGACTGGAACCACGACCTCGATGCTCGCCACGGACCGACTGGCGGGCGGGAAGAGCGCGAAGCGCTCGTGCGTGGCGGTGCAGATCAGGCAATGGTCATGAACGCGTAGGGCCCGCGATGTTGTCTCCACAACCGACTGTCGATAAGGAGAATCCCCGACGACGGCCGGCCGACCATCCAAGGATCTCTCCGATCGTACTGCGTGGATGATGTCGCCATGTTCGGGACAGGTGACGTGGCGTACGAGCAACAGGTGACCGAGGATCAGAAGTTGGGTAGCCAGCAGTACCAAGCTGGTTGCGTGCATGCCACGACGTCGCGCCCAACCGCTTTTGCCCGTTTCCGGCATCGAATGGTTCTTAGGAGACGAATTGGGGTGTGTCAAGTCGGCATGCCACGGCTATTTTCCCCCGGGGGCCGCGTCTTCGTAGGCTTCTTCGAGGACATCCAGCACGGCTTCCGTGGTCATCTCGTAGACGTAAGGTCGGCCGTCAATGAATAGGCTGGGTGTGGCATCGACATTGTTGCGTATTCCCTCCTGCTTGGATGCCACCAGTGCCTCGCGGGTTCTGGGATCGGCGAGCGTGCGTTCGAAGGCGGCGCGATCTATTCCCACGGTCGCGGCCCACTCGGGAAGGACAGCCGGGTTGAAACTGTCGAAGCGCTTGTAGATCAGCAGGGTGAGTGGCCAGAACCGGCCCAGCTTGGCCGCGCTCATCACGGCCAGCCCGCCCTCTGTCGATCCCGGGTGGCTCTTCAAAGGGAAGGGCCGCATGTAAAGCCGCACCTTCCCAGCCAGGGTTCCGTCGGTGACCGCTTCGTACAGCGTCGTGACCATGACCTTGCAGAAGGGGCAACGCGTGCAGGCAAAGACCACTGCGGTCACGGGCGCATTCGCGGCGCCCGCCCTAAAGGCATCGTCCAGCGTGAGGGAAGCACGAGGTCCCGTCGGCAGCATGGACTGCGCCCGTTTGGACAGGGCGCGCTCGATTTCCTGGCGCCCCCTGCCCGCTTTCACCCGCCGGCAAATATCGGCGGCCAGACGCAAGACCACGGGCTTGGGGGGCTTGGCAGCCAGGCAGCGCGCGAAGGTTTCGTCGCAACCGGCATACGGGTGCAGGGACGAGAAGATCGCTTGCGCCACGGCCTTCTTGTCCGCAGGCAAGGCATCGCAACCGCAAGTCTGAGCCAGGCTTGCGCGGGCGGAACCGACATAGGCAGCGGCGACGATCAGCAGCGTGATGCGAAAGTGTTTTTTCATGATGGCTCCTTGATCTGGTTGGCGGCTTGCTTGCGCCGGTGGAGCAGGCGGTCGAGGCCAAACGGCCTTCGATCGAAGAAGAAGACATAGCCGGCCAGCACCAGCCAGCTTAGATCGCGCAGAACGGTTCGCCAGGAGATCGGATCCTCGGCCGAGCCTTGCGAGGCAAAACAACCACAGGACATGTCGAGGCCCTTGGCCAGAGCCACGGCGATGGCCACCGTGAACATGACCATCATCCCCGCCACCAGCAAGGTCGCGGCCCGGGTACGAAATCCCAGCACCAGCATCAGCCCCGCGGCCAGTTCCACCCATGGCAACACGATGGCCAGCAGGTTCACCAGGCCAAGCGGCAAGGTCTGGTAGGTGGCGATGTCGAGTGCGAAGGCCTCCGGATGCACGATCTTGTGCCCGCAGGCGAAGAGAAAGATTCCCCCCAGATAAAGACGCGCAGCTAGGGAGATGGTGGCGTGACCGCGCCAGTCGAGGAAGCCTTTCATTGCACACCTCGCTTGGCCGCGGCCTTTTCCACAAGTGGCGCCCCGCCCTTGACGAAGCGCACGTTGCGGATTCCCTTGCCGGCGATTTCCCGCCCGAGCTGTTCGCCCGAGTCCGGATCGCCCCCGTCGCCGAATACCACCACTTGCGCGGCGCCCGAGGACGCAATCCGGCGCACCTGTTCGGGAGCAGTCGGCTCCAGGTAGTCGAAGGGAACGGAGATGGCACGCCCCGGGTGCCAGCGGCCATGCTCGGCCGCCGAACGCGCGTCGATCAGTAAAGTGCGGGGTTCCCAGACCGCCGGATCGTCTGCGGAAATCCCCTGCGCATCACCCGAGCCTTCAGGACAGGGAACCAGAATTTCGTAGTCGGTTCGCTGGACGAATGCGATGCCACCTGGGCGAAGGGCATTGGTTACCGCTGCCACCGCCGCGCACGCGGCCAGCACCACGAGCGCGTCGCGCACGGCCGTGCGTAGGGCAAACGCGGGCACCGGACGAAGCGCCGAAGGTCCTAGTCCCGGCACGCCGCGCTCCTTTGCACATCTTCATTCTGGCGCAAGAGATCCTGCACGCGTTCCTCCAGCGCCTCGCCCCCGAGCCCATAGTCCAGGGCCACATGATCGGACGGTGAGAGCGCGGCGGGTAGCCATGGATCGGCCTTGAAGGTCCAGATCACCCGGCAAAACAAACGATGGTCCGTATAGGCGTAAGGCCCGGCGGTGCTTCCACGGGTGGCGAGCTCGTAGGTGAAACCAACCTTCATCGGATCGAGAAGTGGCGGCATGAAAGCAGAGGCCGAGACCTTGAGCAGAAGATCCCGCCGATTCGTGGTGTTCGCGGCCGGGTCGAAGTAGCCAGGCGAGCGCGGGTAGAGATCGCCGCTGGCGAGAAATGCGGTGCGCGCGGACCAACGACCAGGCAAACGGATCTCCGCGGCGACCAGCAGCGAGGCGCCGCGCAGGTCGTAGGCATCGTTCGCGGCATCGTGAACGCGGCCGCTTAGCGCGCCCAACAGATGCGTCCGAGCGCCCAGATCGAAACCGCCGCCAACGCCTCCGTCGGCCTCGAACCGGGTCCGGCCCATCTCGCGAAACCTCCGCTTTCCGACGCCGCCGAAGACCACCACGCCCGAACCAACCTCCAATTCCGCCTCTGCGCGATGGGCATCGTAGAACCAGATCGGACCTTGCTCATAGGTGTCGCCTCCGGCCAGCAACAGCGCATCGTAGTGATAGGCAAGAAGCACCCTGCGATTGCCTCGGCCGATTTGCAGCCCGGGCCTCCCCCCGAGCGCGAGATAACTGAAACCCCTGCCGGCAGCGGCCGTGTATCCCACGGCGCGCAGGTCAGCCTCCAGCGAGGGGCGCACAAAGGACAGTCCAGGGGGAGCGAAGCGAACCCAGACCGCAGTCTGTCCTAGCGGACTGGCCGCACTTCTTCCGGCCGACGTTGGATCGGTCGGCGAACCGGCGAGTGCATTCGCGGTCCAGCCCAGCCCCACCTCCACGCGGCCCGATATCGGTGGCAGATGTCCGGGCAGAAGCTTGTCGCGCAGATCGCTGATGGCCACACGATCCTCAGGATAGACCCACGCCGATGCCTGCGCTTTGTCAAGCCAAGCCAGTGCCTGGGCTGGCGAACCCGCCCGCTCCTCCAACATGCCCAAGAGCAGCGCGCGGCGGGCATGCTCGGGAGGCCAGTGGGCACAAGCGCGGTCGAGCACCTCGCGCGCGCGATCGAGCGCCCCCTGGCGGATCTCGATCCAGGCCAGCCATAGCGAAAGGTTGCAGTCCTCGTGATAGAGGTCGGCTGCGGCGGCCACGGTGCGCAGGGCCCAGAAGTCGTTGCCATCGTCTAGATAGGCGCGCGCCAGCAGGAGGCGCAGTGGCTTGGACGTGGGCTGGCGCTCGATCTCCGCCTTGAGAAACGGGATGGCCCGCGCCGCCTGGCCCTGGGCAACCAGGGCGCGAGCCTGGTCAAGGTCCAGGGGAGCATCCTGCCCCCGTGCCGGCGCCGGCAGGAGCAGCAAGAATGCCACCACGCACGCGAGTCTCGTCGCGGTCATGGCGGCTCCCGATCGGCGCAACAGCGGAACCCCCTGGCCGACGGGGTCCAGTTTGTCGGAATGTAGTCGCAGCGGTGATACGTGACGGAATCCGAACAGTTGTAGGCACCGCCCCGCACGGTCATGTCGGTGCCGCCCGCCACGTGCTCCCACAGGTTGCCGTTCATGTCGAACACGCCCCAGGTGTCGGTGCATCCGGGAAAGCTGCCGGTGGGCGCCAGGTGAAAGGTGATGCCTCCGAAGGAATCGATGCCGTTGCACGTCTTGGCGTCGTAGCTGTCTCCGTATGCGTAGGCAGTTTCGTCCGGACCCTCGCAGGCCATCTGCCACTCCGCGGGCGAGCACAAACGCTTGCCCGCGGCCGCGCAAGCCAGCGCCGCCTCGGCGTTGCTGCCAACCTGCCAGGGCAGGACGCCCGCCACGCTGGTCGCGCGCGAGCCGTCGCTGCCCGCGCTGGTCACGGTGGCATCGCCGCGCGAAGCCTCGTAGAGGTCGATGCAGAAATCCGCGACGGCGGCCATGCCTGCCGGACATCCTGGGATCGTGTCGAGGTCGGCATCGGTGAGGCTCCACGGCGCCTCGCTGGCGTTTACGTCGTGCGCAGTCGTCGCGTCGATCGTGGTGGAGGCGTCCTGGTGCTGCAGGACGCACGCGCCTTTCAGGTCGCAGACCTTTGGCGCGGGGCAGTCGACGGTTGCGTAGCAGCGGCCCCTCACACACCCCGGCGAAAGGCACATAGCAGCCAAGAACAGTTTGACGGCGCGATCCTGCGTTACGGGCGCACGGAAGTTCATCGCTGCTTTCCCTCTCGAAATGCGATAATGAACATTGGTGCACTACTGGTCAAGCGGCAAGTGTCGTTCGGGAATGGCCGCGCAGAAAGCCGTAGCCACGGCTCGACGCTGGCCCCCCAATCTCGACCCATCCAACTGATTCAGAAAGGAAGTCTTTAGCGGCAGCGTTGCGACAGCATCGATCGCCGGACGCCCCGGCCCCCCGGCGGCGCTCACATCGCGGCCATGCGCTTCCTCATATCCTCGGGCGATACATCCTCGACGTGCGTCGACAGCGTCCACACATGCCCGAAGGGATCTTCCACGGTGCCGCTGCGGTCGCCGTAGAACTTGTTCTCCACCGGCCGCTTGACGACCGCACCGGCGGAGACGGCGCGTTCGAAGCGGGCGTCGACGTCGTCCAGGTAGAGGTTGAAACCGACGGTGGTTCCGCGCAGGGTGCGCGGGCTGCTTGCGGTCGCATCGGGCATGTCGGGCATCTCGTCGGCGAACATGATGCGCGAGTCGCCGATCTGGATCTCGCAGTGCCCGATGCGGCCATCAGGCATGTCGAGCCGATAAATCTCCTCGGCGGCGAAAGCCTTCTTGTAGAAGGCCAGCGCTTCTTTCGCGCCCTTGATGCTGAGATAGGGGGTGACGGAATGATATCCCTCGGGAACGGACTTTGCTTTGCTGTCCATGACGCCTCCAAATCAAGAAAATCTGAGGCAAGCCTAGCGCCACCCGATGGTGAGGCCAGATCCTAGTTGTGGGTGCACGCGGTTGTCACAGACGCAGCGAACAATCGCGCCTTCCAGGCCCCAGGCACGTCTCAGGAATCTGAAAGCTGCCGCGCCCAACCCCGCGCGATCACCGGCTTGTACTTTGGCGCGCGTCTTGCTGTGCTTCGCGTGGATGCGTTCTGCCTGCTACACCGTATTGGTGCTTTCGTTCGCGATCCAATAACTGTCGCATTCCCGAAGGCCCTTCGAGTAGGCTAGTCGTTGTCATGCCCGCCAGCCCTCGCGCCGCAACTCTCGCCTTGTGTCTTCTCGCGTCCGGCGCATGTCACAAGACCTCGACGCACAAGTCGAGCGAGCCCGCGACACGTGGCCCGGTCATCGACTCCCACACCTTGATCGCGCCACTCGACGAGACCATCGATACGGCACTCAAGCTTTTCAAGCGGGTGGGCGTGGTGAAGTTCTGCAACAAGAACGGCGGCTACCTCGGCTCGCGGGCTTTTGCCGCCACGCTGCACATCAAGCACCGGCTCAAGGACCAGTTCGCGTTTTTCGCCAATGTCTCTTGGAATCGCGTGGAGGAGCCGGGCTGGGGTGAGTTCGAGGCCGACCGTTTGGAAAAGGAGGTCGAGTTCGGCGCCAAGGGCATCAAGTTCTTCAAGGCCATGGGGCTTGGCGCCCGCGATGCCGACGGCAAGTTGATTCACATCGACGACCCGCGCTTCGATCCCATCATGGACCGTGCGGGCAAGCTCAACGCCGTGATCGCGATTCACGTCGGCGACCCCAAGGCCTTCTTCGAGCCCCCTACCCCAAACAACGAACGCTACGACGAGCTCAAGCTGGCGCCCGACTGGAGCTTCTATGGTCAGGACTATCCACCGCTCATGGAGTTATGGAAGGAGACCGATCGCCTGGTAAGCCGGCATCCCCAGACGACCTTCCTCTTCATCCACCTGGGAATGGCCGAAGACCTCGACTACATGGAAAAGTTTCTCGACGCTCATCCCAACGCCTACGTGGACACCTCGGCCCGGGTTCCCGAGATCGGGCGCCATCCCGTCGACCGGGTGAGGCGTTTCTTCCTCAAGTTCCAGGATCGCATCCTGTTCGGCACCGACTTGGCCATGTCACCAGACCACTGGCAGCTCGGCTCGGTGTCCGAGACGCCGGTGGGATTCGAGGACGCGGTCAAGTTCTACCAGGCGCACTTCCGCTTCTTCGAAACCGATCTGAAGAACATCGACCACCCGACGCCCATCCAGGGTCGCTGGAAGGTGAATGCCATCCACCTCCCCAGCGATGTCCTGCACAAGTTCTACTACGCGAACGCCGAGAAGCTCATCTTCGATCGCAGGGTCACGGTGCCTGTCGTCGATCCCTTGGACGAGCCACCTCCAGCGCCAGCGCCGGCAACTTCGCATTGAGCCACTGGTCGCGTCCTCGATCGAGGCGTCAGCGGGGAGGAAACACTTCCCGATACGCGCGGATCCGTATACTCCGCACGTCTTTGCAGTTAGTATCCGATCATGGTTGCCATTGCTGGACCGGCTCGTTTCTGGCTTCCACGACTCGCCGCAGTGGCCTTGCTCGTCCTCGTTGGATCCTGCCGCAACAAAAGCCCGAGCTCCGCGGTTTCCACCAGCCAAACGCGCGCTGCGAACCTCGCCGCGCCCGTCAGCATACCCAAGGCGGCTCAGCCCCCAGTCCTCGGCAGCCCACCAGGGACGCAGGCTCAGGCGCACGATCCCGAGCACCCGCCGATCGACTGCCCGCTGCGCAAGCTGGGCGTCGATCCGCTGCACCTCCGACCTTTCGACCAGGTCGAGAAGTACATTGCTTTCCTGGAGAAGCCGGACCGCGCGATCTGGCAGAAGCCGGACGAGGTCGTGAAAACCCTCGGGCTCAAGGGAACGGAAACCTTGGTCGATGTCGGAGCCGGCTCGGGCTACTTCTCGTTTCGCTTCGCCCGGGCCCTACCCCGCGGCAAGGTCATCGCCGACGACACCGAAGCGGAGATGATTCGCCACATCTACCATCGGGCCATGAGCGAGGGCATTCGCAACATCGAGGCCAAGATCATCAAGCCCGACGATCCGGCTGTCTCCAAGGATGCGGACTTGGTATTCATCTGCGACGTGCTTCATCATGTTCCCGATCGCCTGGCTTGGCTTTCCCGGATCGCCTCGGAAATGAAACCGGAGGCCAGGCTGGCGCTCATCGAATTCAAGGAGGGCAAGCTGCCCCAGGGGCCGCCCGAATCCGCCAAGATTCCTCGCCCGAAACTCATCGCCCTTGCGGCCAAGGCCGGTCTCGTATTCGACCGCGACGCGCCCCTGGCCCTGCCCTACCAGGTCTTCCTGCTGTTCCACAAGCCGGGATGATCTAGCTCGCTCCGGACGCCGCAGCTTGCTTCTCGACCTCCGCGCGGATCTCGATCATGTCGAGGGCCTTGATCTGGTCGATGAGCTTCTGCAGGGCGTGTCCGGGCAGCGCCCCGGCTTGCTGGAAGAGGAGAATCCCGTCGCGAAACGCCATCAGGGTCGGGATGGCCTGGACACGAAAGGCCCCTGCCAGCCCCGGCTGATCCTCGGTGTTGAGCTTTCCGAACACCACGTCGGGGTTCGCCTCGGAGGTCTTTTCGAACACCGGACCGAACACGCGGCAAGGTCCGCACCACGGCGCCCAGAAGTCCACCAGCACGATTCCACTCTTCACGGCCTCTTCGAAATTGCTCTCGGTTAGGGTCTTGGTTGCCATGTTTCGCGCTCCTTCCAAGCGGTAAGAGCCAACACCAGAGGAAAGGATTCGCCGCTTCCTGCGCGGTCGTGGCGAACCCAATGCGCGCGGGGCGGCTCCAATCCGAGACACCATGAACGAGAACGCCAGAACGACCAAGGTCTCGGCCGGCGACAAACGACTATCCATCCTCGTGGGAGCGCCGGACCCGGCCATGCGCGAGAGGCTGGCGTCGGCCCTGCGCCGGCAGGGGCACGACGTCCTGGAGGCGGCCGATGCCCAGGACATGAATCGCCGCCTGGACGAGACGACCAAGCGCACCGGCAAGCCGCTCGACTTGATCCTGTGTGGGGGCCTGTTCGCGGAGAAGGAAGACGCCAAGCTCGCCCAGCGCCTCACTTCCGCAAGAGTCACGCGCGCGCTGGTGCTGATTCCAGCCGGCGGCTTCCTGTCCACCGCCGCCCGCGCCCAGCGCCTGGGAGCCACCGCGGTACTCGACGAGCTGCCGGCGGGCGGGGATGTGTGGGAGATCTTGCAGAAGGCGACAGGATCAGCGGGGCATGTCGGCCAGCCCGCCGGCGTTGATGACGTCCATGAATCCCGCATGCTTCATCGCCCGCGCCGCCGAGGAGCTTCGCGCGCCTGAGGTGCAGTACAGCACCACGGGCTTGTCCTTGGGGATCTCGGACAGGCGATGGCCGAGATCGGAAAGCGGGATGTTCTTCGCCCCCGGATAGGCGCCATCGCGGAATTCGTCAGGCGTGCGTACGTCCACGATGACTGCGCCGGATTCAAGTTTCTGCTTCACGATATTGGTTGCCACTTTGCTTCCTCCGAGAAGTCGCCTGAGAACGATGACGGCCAGGATTCCCAGTGCGACGTAGGTCAGTTGTTGTGTGTTCACGTTGTCTCCCAATTGAAACCGCCCTCGGCGACCATGCTCAATTTTCCGCCGGTCAGGTTGGCGACATCGGCGAAACCACGCTGCTTGAGCATGCGGACGGCGAGGTGCGCGCGGTAGCCGGTCCGGCAGTACACGACGATGCGCCGGTTCGAGGGCAATCGTTCCATCTCGAAGCGCAGGTCGTCCACCGGGAGATGCATGGCCCCGGCGAGATGCGCCGCCTCGTATTCACCAAGGGTGCGGACGTCAAGCGCCAAGGGCGGCGCTTGCTTTCCAAGCTCGAGCTTGAACGCCGCCGCCGACACCAGCGGGCTGAACCCCGAAAGGTCGTTGAGGCCGACGAATGCGGCCATGTTGATCGGATCGTTGGCAGTCGAATAGGGCGGCGCGTAGGCGAGATCGATCTCGGCCAGGTCGTGAAGCGTGAGATTGCCCGCCAGCGCGGTCGCCAGCACGTCGATACGCTTGTCGACCCCCGCAGCACCGAAGGCCTGGGCACCCAGCAGACGAGCGGACTTCTTGTCGTAGACGAGCTTGAGCGAGATCTCCTCGGAACCCGGGTAGTACTCGGCATGGTGTCCTTTGTGGACGACCGCGACGCCCACGGTGAAACCCGCCTCGCGCGCCGTCCGCTCGGACAGACCGGTCATGGCCGCCGTGAAGTCGAAGATCTTCACCGCGCTGGTGCCGAGCGCTCCCCGATAGCACATGTCCATGCCGAGAGCGTTGGAGGCCGCGATACGGCCCTGGCGATTCGCCGGACCCGCGAGCGGCACGCGCACGCGGCGGCCCGAGACCTTGTGCCCGATCTCCAGCATATCGCCAGCGGCGTAGATGTTCGGGTCGGTCGTCCGCAAGTGGTCGTCGACCAGAAGACCCCCGGTTGGACCGATTTCCAGGCCCGCCTTGCGCGCCAGCGTCAGCTCGGGTCGAACCCCGACGGAAAACAGCACCAGATCCGCCGGCAGCTGTCGCCCATCGGCGAGAACGACGGTTCGGTCCATGATCGACTCGACCTTGGCGCCGGTGAGGACCGTCACCCCGTTGGCCTCCAGCACCGAGGCGATCTGGTGGCCGAAGTCCGCGTCCATGGCAGCCATCACGGTCGGCAAAAGCTCGACCACCGTGGTGGCAAGTCCGCGTTTCCGCAATGCCTCGCTCATCTCGAGACCGATGAAACCACCGCCGACCACCACGACGGACCGAGGCTGGTTGCGTTCGATGTAGCCGTGCATACGGTCCATGTCGGGCACCGTCCACAGCCTGAACACGTGGGGACCATCGGCCCCCGGCAAGGCCGGCGCGATCGGATTGCCGCCCTGGGCGAGGATGAGCTTGTCGTAGGTCAGCCACTTCTCGCCGTCCTTGTCCCGCACGCGAACCTTCCTGCTCGACCGGTCGATCTCGACGGCCTCGGTCTCAATCAGAACCCGGACACCATAGCGGGCCTCGAAGCCCTCGGGGGTCTGAAGCAGAAGCTCGGAGCGCTTCTCGATGTCACGCGAGATGAAGTAGGGAAGCCCGCAGTTGGCGTACGACACGTAAGGACCACGCTCGACCACGGTGATCTCCGCCTCTTCGCTGATTCGCCGAGCCCGTGCCGCGGCCGTAGCACCGGCCGCAACACCTCCGACGACGAGAATTTGCTTCTTCATGCCCGTATGATAGCTCCAACGTTTGGAGTCACCGGCGGGCAAAACGATTCGCCGAAGCAACTGTGATCAGCGGGGCGGCATGTCCCCGAGCCCTCCGCCGTTCGTCACGTCGGAGAATCCGTGTGCCTCGAGGATGGCCTTGGCCTGGGCGGCGCGATGGCCCGACTGGCAGTACACGACGATGGCGTGCTTGCGGTCGCCAAAATCGGCCAAACGCCTTTCCACCTGGTCGAGGGGAATGTTGATCGCGCCGGCGTAGGCCCGCGCGGCGAACTCGGCCGCCGTGCGGACGTCGACCACCAGCGCGCCCGCCTTGATCTTCTCGCGCACGGCCGCCGGGTTGGCGCTAGCCACCTGGCACGAGAGGGCCAAGATCAGGAAGGCAACGCGCGCCACGATTGTCGAGATGGATTTCATGCAAACGCCTCCGTCGATCGCGCGCATGCTCGCATGGGCGTGGGGAATTTGCCAGGAGAGGCATGACAGAGGGGAAACGATCGACCAAGATTGCCGCCATGACCAGCGACGAGCACCGTGACCACCATGGAAATCCCGAGGATCTGAACCAGTACATCGCGAGGTTGGACGATCCGGGGCGAAACGAATGGCAAAGGCCGGACATCGTGCTGGGCGCCTTGGGCCTCACCCGAGAAAGCATCGCGTGCGAAATCGGAACGGGGACCGGGTACTTCGCGCTTCGGCTGGCGAAGTTGGCCGCATGGGTCTACGCGGTGGATGTCGAGTCACGGCTTCTCTCGCTGCTGCGCGACCGCGCCGCCAGCCAAGGCCTGCAAAACCTGACCCCCGTGTTGGGCTTGCCGGAAGATCCCCTGCTTCCACCGGCAAGCTGCGACCTCATCCTGACGGTGAACGCCTTCCACCACGTTCCGGCCAAGGCCGCCTATCTGCGCCGCCTGCGTACCGCGCTCCGGCCCGCCGGCCGCTTGGCCATCGTCGACTTCCACAAACGCGAGCTGCCCGTGGGGCCGCCCGTGGACCACAAGCTCGCCCGTGAGGAGTGCCTGCAGCACGTCGGCAGCGCGGGACTGCGGCTGGTCAACGAGTACGATTCGCTTCCGCACCAGTATTTCTTGGTTCTCGGCGTCTGACGGTGCAGCCGCTTCCGCGATCGCTTCCCTGCGCTGGTGCGCAATGAGCAGGTTGGTCGCCGCGCGCCCTTGACAGTAATGAACATATGACAATAATAACCGGTGGGGGTGCTCGACCGTGCCGCGACCGCTTTCCTGCCAAAGTTTCACCGGACAACCAGCCGCCTCGATCTGCCATCGGATCGGCCGCGAGAGGTGCCGATGACGCTTCTATGGATCATCGCTGCCTCGCTGGCCGGTGGCCTTGCGACCGTTCTCCTCGCTGGGACGGTCCTGGCGGCGAACGCATCGTTCCTGGATAGAGCGCTGCCCCGACTCGTCAGCTTCTCCACGGGTACATTGCTCGGTGCCGCTCTCCTGGGAATGATTCCCCACGCCGTCGAGGTATTGCCCATTGCCGCCGTCGCCCGTACGGTTCTCATGGGCCTCGTCCTGTTCTTCGTGCTCGAGAAGCTGCTGGTGTGGCGGCACTGCCACAAAGTCGACTGCAACGTTCACGCGAGCGCGGGTCCTCTTCTCCTTGTCGGCGATTCCTTCCACAATTTCGTCGACGGTGTCGTGATCTCGGCTGCCTTTCTCGACGCCACGCCGCTTGGGATCACGGTCGCGCTTTCGACCATCGCCCACGAGTTGCCTCAGGAGCTGGGCGAATACATGGTGTACCGGCGCAGCGGCTACTCCTGGCGCCGCGCAGTCTTTCTCAACAGCGTCAGCAGCCTGACATCGGTGCTCGGCGCGCTCTTGGGCTACTTCTTCCTTTCACGCATGCACGCCGCCCTGCCCTATCTGCTGGCGTTCGCCGCCGCCGGGTTCCTCTATGTCGCCCTTGCGGATCTCGTCCCGGCCCAGCGAGAGAAGATGAGCCTGGCCTTCAGCTTGCTTGACCTGCTGCTCGTCGTCGTCGGGATAGGCGCGATCGCGCTGATCGCGCATGGTCACTGAAGTGGTGAAGATGGAATGAAAGAACGCGACAAGACATCGAGAGATAGCCATCTGGCCCCCATCGCCACCAACGCGATCCTGGAGAGCATCTCCGATGGGGTCTTCACGGTGGACAAGGGATGGCGCGTTTCGTCGTTCAACCGGGCCGCCGAGGAAATCACGGGCATTCCACGCAAGGACGCGATCGGTCGCCGCTGCTCCGACGTGTTCCGCGCCAGCATGTGTGAAACCGAGTGCGCCTTGCGGCGCACCATGGAAACTGGCGCGGCCGTGGTCAACAAGGCGACGTTCATCATCAACTCGGACGGAAAGCGCATCCCCATCAGCGTTTCGACCGCGTTGCTGCGCGACGAGCGCGGAACCGTGGTGGGAGGCGCGGAGACCTTTCGCGATCTGAGCCTCGTCGAGGAGCTCCGCAAGGAGATCCTGGGGCGCCACCAGGTGGGCGATATCGTTAGTCACAGCCCGTCCATGCGCCGAGTTGTTGAAGTCCTCCCGCGCATCGCCGAGAGCGAAAGTACGATCTTGCTCCAGGGCGAGACGGGCACGGGCAAGGAGCTCGCGGCCCGCGCCATTCATGACCTAAGCGGGCGTCGCGCGGGTCCCTTCGTGGCGGTCAACTGCGGGGCACTGCCCGACACCTTGCTGGAGTCCGAGCTCTTCGGGTACAAGGCCGGCGCGTTCACGGGCGCCACCAGGGACAAGCCCGGCCGCTTCGCCCTGGCCCACGGCGGAACCCTGTTCCTCGACGAGATCGGCGAGGTCAGCCCCGCTTTGCAAGTCCGTCTGCTGCGCGTGCTGCAGGAAAAACAGTATGAGCCACTCGGGGCAACCCGCACGGAGGATGCAAACGTGCGGATCGTCGCCGCGAGCAATCGGGATCTGGCCGCCCTGGTCGAGAGCGGAACCTTCCGCCAGGATCTCTACTACCGCATCAACGTCATGAAGATCGATCTGCCGCCACTGCGCCAGCGCCGGGAGGACATTCCCCTGCTCGTGCAGCACTTCATCGCGCTGTTCAACGCCGTCCAGAACAAGCATGTGACAGGCACAAGTCCCGATGTGCTGGGACTGCTCACGGCGCATGACTATCCTGGCAACGTGAGGGAATTGCAGAACATCGTCGAGCACGCCTTCGTGCTGCTGCACGAGGGACAGATCGAGATCGAGCATCTGCCCGACGACCTCGTGCCGGTTGCCCGGCCCGGCGCAGTCGGCCGGAACATCGTCGAGACCGTCAAAACCATCGAGGCGCAGGCGATTCGCGAAGCTCTCGATCGAAATGGCGGCAACCGCCTCGCCGCCGCGCGGGAGCTGGGCATGCACAAAAGCACGCTTTTCCGCAAGGTGCGGCTGCTTGGCATCGAGCTGCCCGGGGAAGACGGCCGCTGTCACATCAAGGAGCAACCAAGTCATGGGTGACGTTGCAGTTTGCCCGAATCTTCCACCGCGATCGGAGGCTCGAACGGATCATGCCTAGACCATTTCCCCACTACTACCAGGTCAATGTCAGACTCGATGACGGGCAAAACGCCGAAGGGTCCCTCGTGACCACCGATGTCCCTCCGGTGCGCGTAGGTCCCCCGCCACAGTTCGACGGGAGGCCGGGGCATCACAGCCCGGAGGATCTTCTGCTGGCTGCCGTCGCGAGCTGCCACATGACGACCTTGGTGGCTCTGGCCCGACGCAAGGATCTCCCGGTCAAGAGCTACGCCGCGACGGCCTCGGGCACGCTAGAGAAAACCCGGGAGGGACTTCGCTTCACTTCTATTCGACTGCGCGCGGAGGCCTCGACAGATCCCGGTCGGGAGGCGGATCTCAAGCAACTCATGGAGCTCGCCGAAACCCACTGCATCGTAAGCAACGCCCTGGGGTTGCACGTTCAACTCGATGTCATGGTGCATCCGGCGGTCGATGATATGCAGCGACAGTAGTTGCCAGCGCGCCGCGGAGGCCGCGGAGATCGAGCGGCTTGGAGCTATTTCTTGATCGCCTTGAGGACGGTGTTCTTGTCGATCTTCTTGGTGCAGAAGAACCAGTCGTGACAGGTGAGATCCTTGCTTTCCATGCGCTCCTTGGCGACCCCGCAAGAGCCAGCCGTGGGAACGATGACGTCGTCCCCGGGACGCCAATCGGCGGGGGTCGCGACGGAGAATTCGTCCGCGGTTTTGAGGGCCTGACTACACGCAGCAGCTCGTCGAAGTTGCGTCCCAAGCTGAGGGGATAATAGATCACGGCGCGGATCACGCCTTTCGGGTCGATGACGAACACGGCGCGTACCGCCTTGGTGTTGCTCTCACCCGGCTGGATCATGCCGTAGGCCTTGGCAACTTCCATGGTGATGTCCTCTATAAGTGGGAACGTGACCTCGATGTTCTTCATTCCTTTGTAGTCGATTTTGTCCTTGATGGTGCGGAGCCAAGCAATGTGGCTGTATAGGCCGTCCACCGAAAGACCGACGAGCTTGCAGTTCAGTTCATTGAACTGCTTCTCTAGATATGCGAACGTCATGAATTCCGAGGTACAAACCGGTGTGAAGTCCGCCGGATGACTGAAGAGAATCACCCAGGAGCCTTCGAACTGCTTCGGGAAGTCAATCTCTCCCTGGGTCGTCACTGCTTTGAAGGCGGGGGCCTTTTCTCCGATTCGGGGCAGGGTCTTCGCAGTCGTGTCTTCCATGTTTGAATCTCCTTTGGTTGCATTGCCTGGGTGGGACCACCATCGGTTGCCCAATGGGAGTCATTCCCTGCTACCGGCAGCGCGGATTCCACAGCGCAGGTTATCCGACTTCGCTCTCTTTGCTGTCAAGGCATCGGTCTCGAAGTACCAACAGTCTCCGATTCGCGACCGTCCACAATGCCGGAGTCGCACTTCTGCGACTGCCCTGGTGCGACGCTTTTCGCCCCTCCGTAGCTAACTGTCGGCATTTGCAAGGGACCACGCCTTCGAGGAGAGACCTCCAATACTGGCCCGCTTTCTGCAGCTCACAGGCCTCATGGAGGCTTACCGGCCATGAAAGCAGCCCTGACGGTTTGGGACGGCCGCATTGCCCCGGTGTTCGACGTGAGCCGGGAGGCGGTGCTCTTGACGATCGACAAAGGGGTTGCGGGGGCGCGCCGCACCGAGAACATCGCGGCGCCAACCGCGCCACTCAAGATCGAAAGGCTGATCGGGCTTGGGGTCGAGACCCTTATCTGCGGCGCCATCTCCGAGCCGCTGCGCTGGGAGCTGACTTCGCGTGGGGTGAAGGTCATCGGATTCGTGGCAGGCGAAATCGATGAGGTCGTGAAGGCATTCATCGCAGGTGCGCTGCCCACCCCCGCGCTGTCGATGCCGGGGTGTTGCGGCCAGCGGCTGCGCTTTCGAGGCGGGCGAGGCATGGGGGGTGAGCGATGCGGCGGGCGGGGCTCGAACCAGCGCCGCTGAATTGAACGACAAGATGAAACGAAAGGAAGAACGATGAAAGTAGCACTCACCAGCACGGGGCCATCCTTGGACGCCAGGTTGGATCCTCGATTTGGAAGATGCGCGTGGTTCGTGTTGGTCGAGACAGACGACATGTCCATCGAGGCCATCGAGAACTCCAGCGCATCGCTCGGCGGCGGGGCGGGCATCAAGTCCGCCCAGCGGATGGCGCAGATGGGCGCCAAGATTGTCCTGACCGGGAACTGCGGCCCCAATGCCCACCAGACGCTCAGCGCCGCCGGCATCGACGTTGTCGTCGGTTGCGACGGTACCGGTCTCCGAGGCAGTCGAGCGCTTCAAGTCTGGACAACTCCGCGCCACTTCCGCACCCAACGTCGCGAGCCACGCGGGCATGGGCGGAGGCCGGCGATGAGCAATGGACGAGAGTTCGGTGCCGGACACGGCTGGGGCAAAGGCCGCGGCGTGGGCCGGGGTGGCGGTCGCGGCGCGACGCGACGGTCGAGGCTGCGGCCGGGGCAAGGGATTCGGAAGAGGCGTACGGGTCGGAAGGACTGCCGCCGTCCCGTCCATTTCGCCAGCGAACACGCAGGGAGACCCGCCAGCGTCCGTGGCGCGCGGTGGTTCAGACTTGGTCGCGGCGGTTGACGAGGTCAGGTGTCTCGGGTGCGGCCTATGCGTCAATTTCTGTCCGAACCAGGCCATCTCCCTCGAGCATTGTGGCCGCGATCGATGCCCAGCGATGCACCGGCTGCGGCGAGTGCCTCGATGTCTGTTCTGCCGAGGCAGTGTCAGTCGTCCAGCGCGCACTGGCCAAGCGAAGGGCCGTGGGAGATGCCACCGGATGAGGCAGCCCGATTCGCGTCGCCATCGCCAGCGGCAAGGGCGGCACGGGAAAAACCACCATCGCCACCAACTTGGCGGTCGTTCTGGCCGAGACCGGATGTCCCGGTCGCCTACGTCGATTGCGACGTGGAGGAGCCCAATGGGCACATCTTTCTCAAGCCGGCCATCCAGAAACGCCAGGTGGTTTCGATCCCCGTTCCCGAGGTGGACGAATCGCGCTGCACCCTGTGCGGCGATTGCGGCAGGGTCTGTCGTTACTCGGCCATCGTAGCGCTGCCGAAGAAGGTGCTGACCTTCCCCAAGCTCTGCCACGGCTGCGGCGGGTGCGCGATCGCCTGCCTTGCAGGGGCCATTCGCGAGGTGCCGAGAGTCACCGGCGTCGTTGACGAGGGCGCCTCGGGTCCGGTGACCTTTTTGCAGGGGAAGCTCAACATCGGCGAGGCCATGGCGCCGCCGGTGATCCGCGCGGTGCTGAAGGCCGCGCCCAAGGACCGCGTGCTCGTGCTCGACGCGCCTCCGGGAACATCGTGCCCGGTGATCGCGTCGATCAAGACCGCCGACGTCGTTCTCCTGGTCACCGAACCGACTCCCTTCGGCCTCAACGATCTGAAGCTGGCCGTGGCGATGGTGCGCGAGCTTCGGCTTGCCGTTCGGCGTAGCCGTCAACCGGGCCGGCACCGGCGACAACGATGTGTTCGATTACTGCGCGCGTGAGGACATTCCTGTGCTCCTCGAAATACCCAACGACCGCGCCATCGCCCATGCCTACTCCCGCGGCGAACTGGCCGTTACCGCTCTGCCTCGGCTCAGACCGATCTTCAGCGGACTTTTCGCGAAGCTCGTCGAACTTGCCGGCCATCCGCCGCGAAAGCGCGCCATGGATCGAGGCGAGGCCGTGCCCGCGAGCGGGGAACGTTCCCCTTTGCCCTCGGAAGTACTTCAGATCGGCCGCAAGAACCACGTGCGTGAGATCGTGGTGGTCAGCGGCAAGGGCGGCACGGGCAAGACCAGCGTCGTCGCCTCGCTTTTCGCGTTGGCCGGGCGGGCGGCCGTCGCCGACTGCGACGTCGACGCCGCGGATCTGCATCTGGTCCTGGATCCCAACATCGTTCATCGCTGGCCCTTCTCCGCGGGCACTGCGGCCGTCATCGACCAAGATCGCTGCACGGGTTGTGGACTCTGCGCCGGGTATTGTCGTTTTGCCGCCATTCAAGAGTCCGCGGGCGATACTGCGCCGAGGTACGAAGTCGATCCGATTTCGTGCGAGGGATGCGGTGTCTGCGTCGACACCTGCCCGGAGAAGGCCGTCACCCTCGTCGCCTCGAACAGCGGGGAGTGGTTCGTTTCCGATACCAGATACGGCCCGATGGCGCACGCCCGCCTCGGCATTGCCCAGGAGAACAGCGGCAAGCTCGTCTCGCTGGTGCGCAAGGAAGCGAAGGCCCTGGCCGTCTCGAACCGGCGCGAGCTGCTGATCTGCGATGGGTCTCCGGGCATCGGTTGCCCGGTCATGGCGTCGATCACCGGAGCCAGCCTGGCGCTCATCGTCACCGAGCCGACCCTGTCCGGCCTGCACGATCTTGGGAGGGTCGCCGAGCTGTGCCGGCAGTTCAAGGTCAAGGCCGGGATCTGCATCAACAAGTCGGACATCAATCCCGAGGTCTCGGACCAGATAGAAGCAGAGGCGGCGACCCTCGGTATCCCGGTGCTGGGGCGCATCCGCTACGACGAATCGGTGACCGCAGCCCAGGTCAAGCGAATGGCCGTGGTCGAGAACGGGAGGAGCCTCGCCGCCACGGACATCCATGCGCTCTGGGGTCGGCTGCAGCGTGCGATTGCATGAAGAAAGGACCACGACGAGGTCCTGCAAGACTCTGACGGGCCTATCACAGTTTGAACGAGGAACGAGGTGAGCAGATGACCAGCGAAAAGACATGCAAGACCTGCGGCGATTCACAGTGCTCGGCGCAGGAACAACGCCCTGGTGAACGGGACGAGGAATACCTCGATCGGCAGACACTGCTGGCGCGAATGTGCCAGATCAGGCACAAGATCGTCGTCCTTTCCGGGAAAGGAGGGGTGGGTAAGAGCACCGTGGCGGTGAATTTGGCGACCGCGCTGGCCCTGGCGGGCAAGAGAGTCGGCCTGCTCGATGTCGACATTCACGGGCCGAGCGTTCCCAAGCTCCTGCATATCGAGGGCACACCGCTCTCGGGGACGGACACGAGCCTGTTTCCCGTGGAGGTTGCCTGCGGCACCGGCGTGCTCAGGGTGATGTCGATTGCGTTCCTGATGCGGGAAAGGGACGAACCCGTCATCTGGCGCGGGCCGAGAAAATACGGCGTAATCAAACAGTTCATCAAGGACGTCGAGTGGGGCGAACTCGATTATCTTGTGGTCGATTCGCCACCCGGAACGGGGGACGAGCCGCTGGCTGTGGTCGAGCTCATCGAGAAGGCCGACGGCGCCGTGGTGGTCACCACCCCGCAAGAGGTGGCGGTGCAGGATGTTCGCCGCTGCATCATGTTCTGCCGCCAGCTTGAACTTCCCGTACTGGGCGTAGTCGAGAACATGAGCGGCTTCTCATGCCCCAAGTGCGGCGAGCTGGCGAAGATCTTCGGCTCCGACGGAGGCCGCGCCATGGCCGAGGAGATGGGCGTTCCCTATCTGGGGTCCATCCCCATCGAACCCGAGATCGTCGTGGCGGGCGACAGCGGCATGCCCATGGTGCAATCACGACCTCACTCCGAGGCCGCCAAGGCATTCGGTCGCATCGTTCGCACGCTGCTGGAACCGGAATTCCGCGCCGCCAAAGAACAAGCGGTGCCTGCAAGAGACGGTCCCCCCATGAAGATCGCGGTACCCGTCACCAAGGGAATCCTGTCTTCCCATTTCGGCCACTGCGAACAGTTCGTTCTGTTCGACGTCGGCAGCGACGGCAAGCCCCTTGACGCCCGCCGAGTGCTCACGCCACCGCCGCACGAACCGGGAACCTTTCCCAAATGGCTGCACGAGCAGGGCGCCACGGTCATCATCGCCGGCGGCATGGGTTCGCGCGCGCAAAGCCTGTTCGGACAGAACGGCATCCAGGTGGTGGTGGGCGTGCCGGGTGGGCAGCCGGAGTCCATCGTGCACGAGTTCCTCGGCGGGCGCCTCGCGACGGGTGCCAACATTTGTGACCATTAGCTGGGGACGCGGCATGCTGACCTACACCGACGAGAAGGCGCGTCGCGGGCCAAGCGAGCAGCACGAAAGGCGGCTATGCCGGAAGTGAGACTGTCGACGACGCTGCCGTCGCGAAGGCTCCCCCGTCTATTCGCGCTGCTCTGTCTGCTGGGCGTGGCGGTCTCGACCGAGCTGACCCGCATCCATGTGTTCGCGCATACCGACCCCAGCTACCATTCGGTCTGCGCTATCAGCGAGGGGCTCAATTGCGAGACCGTCGCTCTTTCCCCGTATTCGGTATTCGCGGGGCTTCCGGTATCCTTGTGGGGTCTCGCCGGCTACCTCGCCATGGGCACTCTCGCGCTTGGGGCCTTTGGCAAGCGGCGGCCTCATCCGGCTTGGCCGTGGGGGCTGCTCCTACTGCTGGCTGGGTTCTCCGCTTTCGTGTCGGGGATTCTCGCCTTCATTTCAGCGACGCGGATCGACTCCCTCTGTCTCTTCTGCATGAGCTCGTACACGATCAACGCGGGGTTGCTGGTGGTCGCCGGCATCGCCTGGAAGCGCTCGCACCTGCGAGTTCGGGATCTGCTGGCTCTCGATGCCAAGGCGATGGTTGCGCGACCCCATCTCTCCATCCTTCTGGTCATCGTCGGGTTGATTGTGGTTGTCCTGCTGCAGACCCTCGTGCCTCGCTACTGGAAGACACCCGGCTGGCCAAGTCTATCGCATCTACCCTCCGGCATCGACGAGAGTGGGAACCATTGGATCGGCGCCCGTCACCCTGGGCTTACGATTGTCGAGTTCTCGGACTACCAGTGCCCCCACTGCCGATCCACCCACAAGGACATACGGGTCTTCCTGGCCCGCAATGTGCAACGGGTCCGCCTGGTTCACCGGCATTTGCCGCTCGACAAGGCCTGCAACCCGAGTCTGATCAGGCCCTTTCATACCCGCGCTTGTCTCTTCGCCGAGGCGGCCGAGTGTGCAGGCCTGCAAGGACGTTTCTGGGACATGAACGATGCGATCTACTCCAGTCAGGAAACGACCAAGGCCGACAACGTGGACCCCATGGAGCTGGCCGTGCGCCTCGGCCTTAATCGCCCGGAGATCAAGCAGTGTATCGAGAGCCACGTAACAGGTAGGCGCGTGGCCAAGGATGTGCAAGACGCTATCGCGATGAAACTGACCGGAACGCCGAGCTTCCTCGTCGGAGAGAAACTCTTCCTGGGAAGGATACCCGAGGCTGAGCTCGAAAGAATGGCCAAGAAGGGAACCGCGCATCCCATCGATGCCGGGGCGCGAGGTGCGGCTCGAAATGCGACTCGATGAAGAGTGAGGGAGCTGGGCTTCATCCTGAACTCCACCACTTCCTGGATGCAGGCACCCCTCGCAGCTCCTCGGAGATGGCCATCAGTCGAGACAGTGGTGGGCAACCTCCTCCGAGCTCCGCGCTGTTGCCAGACAAGTCAGGAGTGAATCTCGCACTTTCTGCCCCCGACAACGCTCCAGATCGGGTGCGAAGCGGCGGACCAGGTCTTGTTGCCAGCGCGTACGAAGGACGGGGTCTCGGTAGCCGGACTCGCTGAGCTCGAGATCGACGAGGCGGTGGAGGATCGCCTTGCAGTCGTCCACGCTCGCGGGATGTCGGTTGCAACCGGAGAATTCGGCGGAGACGACGAGGACCAGAAATAACAAACGGAGCAAGCCCATGGCCCTCACCTGTAGAAGTGGACGCGAATGGGCGGTGACTGCGCGGGGATTGGTCGACCGGTCCTATCACGTGCAGGCTCGAAGCGTGTCCGCAACGTGCAAAGCCGTGCGGCGGTTCCAAAGCCAAACCCCGAATCGCTGAGGATATCGACGTGGTCGGCCCGGCCATCGGCACCCACGGTCACTCGCAATACGACCGTCTGCTCGTTGACCTGTTCAGCATCGGCCTCGGCCGGCCAGGGACAGTTCCACGCCGACTGGTCGAGCGCGACCGAACGGGCTCGACTGCGGGTCCTGGCCGGAACGCTCTCGACGGCCGCGGGCCCGAGCGCCGCCTTTCGGCCGGTTCCACGACTGGTCGTTGTGCCGCCGGCGTAGGAGGTGCCCGAACCGACGATGAATGCGGTGCCGGTGAAATCGACCGGCTCCGAGAGTGCGGCAGCAAGCTGCCCCGCCTGCGCGGGCGGCGTCGCGCGCGCTTGTCGTGCATGCGCCACCCGCACGGATCGAGAAACTGCGATGTGCGATGCCTTCACGACCGGCGCAGAAGGTGGCGGTGGGGGTGGCGGCGGCGCTACCTCGACCGCACGATCCATCGCCATGGCGTCGTGAATGCGCGCGGCCATTTCCACGCTCCACGGAGCCAGAGAATTCCCCAGTCGACTCACCAGCGCCAACGCCCCGCCGTACAGCGCGAAAACCACCACCCCCCCCAAGGCTAGTCGTCGCCATCGACCGGTAGGTTCGGCCTGAAACACGAGATCGACGATGCGCAATGAAGGGGCGCCGAGTCTTGTCAACACGGGATCGCGCATGAATGATGCCTCACTGCTTCTGTTGCTCGTCCGGAAGCGCACCGAACGCCACCCGCGTCAGCCCGGCGCCCTTGAGCAAATCGAGCACGTGTACCACGCGCCGGTGCAACACGTCCCCGTCGGCCTGGATGACCGCGCGCAAATCGCGGTCGCCGGCCAGCGCCGCGCGCGCCTTGTCCACGAGCGCCTCGTCATTGGCCAGGGCGGCGCCGTTGACCAACATCGGACCGTGTACCGGAACGATCACCGACAGGATGACCTGCACCTCCTCGCCATGGGCCGCGTGCGGCAGATTGAGCGGCACCGCCGGGGTCACGATGATTTTCGCGGTCACGATGAAGATGACCAACAAGACCAACATCACGTCCACGAGCGGCGTGACGTTGATGCCGGAGATGATTCCGTTCGCGGCCTGTCCGCTAGGTGCTGCCATCTGCCACCTCGCGCAGACGCGATGTCGTTTGCGGTCCTCGCGCGTCGTCCGCGATGTACGCGAGCACTAGATTGGTGAGCACCTCGGCCCCGGAGAGCAATGAGGTCACCTTCCGCTGCAAGTAGTTGTAGGCCGCCACCGCGGGCAGCGCGACCAGGATGCCCACCGCGGTCGCCACCAGGGCTTCGGCGATGCTGGCCATCACTGCCTGCGAGGCGACCTGCCCGGCGGCCGCCGCGTGGCTAGACCCGGCGTGGCCCAGCTCTTCGAAGGCGTGGATGACGCCCACCACGGTGCCAAATAGCCCCACGAAGGGCGCGTTGTTGCCCACGGTAGCCAAGAAGGCAAGCCAGCGCTCGAGCCGTCCGCGTTCGAGAGCCGCCGCGCTTTGCATCGCTTTCTCCGCAGCCTCGGTGCCCCGCTCGGCCAGGCGCAGGCCCGCGTCCGCCACGCGAGCCGCGACCGAGGGACTGGCTTCGAGCACACGCCGTGCGCTGGCGAAATCGCCATTCCCCAGGTGTTCGTCGAGAGCGCGCGCCAGCCTCTCCAGATCGCCGCCGCGCCGGCGCAAATAGAGCCAGCGCTCGACAGCCAGCGCCAGGCTGGCCATCGACAGCGATCCAAGGAACCAGAGAACCCAGCCCGCGCCGGAGGCGAGCAGGATCCGCTTGACCGTTTCGATGGTGCTCAAGATCCACCTCTATTGGGGCGAAGGGTAGTGACGGTCCACGTAGCACAGCCCGTCGGAGTTCAAGTGACCCTGGGTGCTTTGATCGTAGGTCGCGAAATCATAGAAGTCGGCGAGGCCGGACACGCTCTGCGCGTCGAAGGCCATGGGGCCCGTGAACTGGGCGTGAACGTCGGTAGGCGGGGCGATGCAATAGCGCCAGTAGAGCGGATTGCCAGCCCTGTCCGTGTAGACCGGCGAATACGGCACGCCTTTGGTCATTTCGAGCGTGACCGTCGGATACACGCCGTTCTGCCCCAGCCCCGCCACGGTCGCCGCGAACTGGTCGAAGTGCAAAGGCGCATCGTGGAGCACGCTGTCCCAGAAGGGGTGATCGGTGTGGACCGTGACTTGCGCGATGACCGACTGGTCGTTCTTGAAGTAGATGCCGCGCTGGGACTCCTCCCCCGCAAGTGGCTCGCCGCCGTTGTCGGGATTCTGGCAATTGACGTACGAGGTGAGCGACTTGAAGCACAGGTGGAAATTGACGGCTTCGCCGGTTTGGGGCCAGGTCGCATATTCGGTCGCGTAGTAGGTGTCGGGGGCGCCCGGCGCGGTGCAGGTGGCATCGCTGCCCATGAAGGTCGCGGTGCCGACGAAGAGAACCACGCAACCGTTGGTCGCCATGTCCTGGTAGTCGGCCACGCCGGCAGCGTCGAGGTTCACGTTCAACGCATTGGGCGCCGCGGGAACGAGGTCGAACCCGAAGGCGTAGGGCGCGGAGCCGCTGGTATCGAAGCCCGCGGTGTTGCCAGCGGGATAGTTCTGGTGCGCGAGTGCCGCGATGGGGACCGCCTCCTCGCCTGGGCCACCTTTGCCGGGAAGGTAAGACGGATTGCTGTGGGACAGGTCGATGGCCCAGGGACCGGTCACCTTGGCAACCGTAGACTCTGTGCAGGACTCGTCGCCCGGCCTGATGTTGGGACCGTTCGACAAGGTGATGTTGTCGACGGTGACGAGCAGACGAGTGAAATGCACGCCCCATCCATCGACGAAGGCGGTGTCGTCCGCGCTGGCGGGCGGGAAGGGATAGCCGGTGAATGCCAAGACCTCCCCCGAGGCCGCGAAGAGCACGCCGCCCGGCCCCGGATCCGCGGGTGGCGTGAAGGTTTGCAACGCGACCGCGCCGGTGCTCGGCGTGGGCCACGTGGTGGCGGGCGCGGCGCTGCTGGCGCAAGTCACGGGCTCCGAGCTGCTGCTCGAGCAAGACCCGAGCGCGACGGCTGTCGCCGCGAGCAGGCTGGCACTTCCGATGGTTGTTATTCTGTGGGTTCTCATCGCTTTCTCCTTTGTGTCATTCGTTCAAGGCAAGTCGGTCCAAGAAAAGGTGTAGGGCGCGGTCTGGCGCAGGTTGGTGTAGAGCTGAAATGCCGTGGGCGAATAGCCGGCGCTGCTCGGGTTGTCGCTGAAGGCGTAGCCGCCCGTCGTCGGATCCGCCGGCAACCGACTGAAGTCGACGCCCGCGAAATAGCGGCGCGGATCGATCCGCAGCAGCAGGCCACCAGTGGTTGCGATGGGAACGGCGGGGATGGGCGTGACGATGCGGGCCTTGCAGATCGGATCGCCGCCGGCCGCGCCCGAGCTTGCCGACTGGTGGTTCGAGCTGATGGTGACGATTCCCATGAAGGGAAAGCTGGGACCGCCAGTCGCCGCCGCCTGGGTTGCCGTGCCGGCCACGACCAAGATAGGTGTGGCATCGGTCGACGCGTTGATGTCGCCGCCGGTCAGCCACACTTGTCCGATGAGCGCCGCTGGCTCGGTGATGCCGTGGGCCTTGGCCGGGAATGGCTGCAATCCAGGATTCAGCAGATCGACATCTAGTGCGGAGGTTTCCTGGGCCACGTAGGTGCCGGTCAAGTAACAGCCCGTCGCCTGTCCGCCCGAGATGGGCCGGCTCTCGTCCAGGTACACGGCGCCGATATGCAGCTTGGCTTGGGTCAGGACGATGTCCCAGCCCGCGCTGGTCGTAAATGCAAGCGGTTGTCCCGCCACCGAGTCGTCCGGACCCGCCGCTGCGACCTGGAAATCCACCGTCTCGCCACCGGTCTGAGCGACACAGCCGGACGCCGCGGCGAATGCCACTGCCAAGAAGTACAGCCGCTTCATCATACCCCTCCGAAGTTGAAGCCCAGGGTCAGGTACAGGGCGCGCGGCGGTCCTGCGGTGAACGTCCGATCCGGCACCAGCGTCGGCTGCGGCTGGCTATGAAAGTCGGACGCGTAGTTGTACTCGCCCAGCCGATATTGCGTGCCGAGCAGGTTGGTCGCCGCGAAGCGAACCTCGTAGTTGGCCCACGCCACGGACGCCGAGGCATCGATGGTGAAGATCGTGCCGCTCACCTCCCCGTAGGGCAGCGGTCGACGTCCGACGTAGGTGATGCCGGCGCCCAAGGAGGCGTGAATCGACTTCCCGAGCAAGGTCCAAGGCAGGGTTCGAAAGAGGGCGCTGTCCGAGCGAAGCACGACCCCCGGCACGTACGCGACCGCGCTGCCATTGTCGTTGTAGGTTGCACGGACCAAGGTCAGGTTCGCGGACTCATCGAAAAACCGTCCCGTGAGTCGCAGGGCACCCAGCCAGCCCGTGCGCGTGGTTCCCACGCCGAGCACGTTGCGTCCCGCGGTCTGGTCGAAGATGAGGTCGCGGTCCACAAGCGTGCGGAACACCACCGAGCGCGCGACCACCGTCGCGCTCTTGACCTCGCCCGCGTACGCAACGCCTGCTTCGTATGCGGTGATGCTGGCGAAGGCCGCCTGTACGTCCTGGGTGATGTAGCTCGGGTCGATGGAGCGGATGCCCTTGCCGTAGCTGGCTGACAGCGACAGGTGGCGGAACGGACCCGCGATGAGCGAGGCGCGCGGCAGGAAGGCTACGCCCGACGTCCCCGTGACCTGGTCAGGCTCGCGCGGTCGCCCGTAGTTCTGCTGGGTCAAGCAACTTTGGTCGATGGGGGGATTGGTGGTCGATGGGTGCGCGACCGACTGGGCCGCGCAGTTGTCGAGCACGTCGTAAGTGACGATCTCGGCGCGCGCGCCACCTCGCAGCGACAGCCAGCGCAATGGGCGAAGATTGAGGTCGCCGTAGAGCCCGATGTCGCCGAGTTGCGAGTCGAGGTCGGTGTCGGTCTTGTAGGGAACGCCGGTAGAGGCCTCCAGGCGTTGCTGCGTCCCTTTCGCCTGATCGCCGCGAGCGAAGTAGCCCAGCTCCAGCTCTTGGCGAAGCCCGAAAATGTCGGTGTGCAGGCGGGCCGAGCCGCGACCACCGATGGTCAGCTCGTGGACGTCGAGATCCAGGGAATCGCCGCGCTGGCCGTGGATCGATTGCAGGGGCTCCTGCACGTCGAGCAGGAAGCCGGTGAAGTTCTCGATGAGGCGCATGTCGCGCTTGATGAGGAAGACCTGCTGCGACAGCACGGTGTCGCCGGGATAGCTCTCGATATCGCCGGCCAGCGAATACCGGGAAGCATCGCCCCCTTGCGGAACCGCTTCGTGGGCGAAATTCGACAGGTCGTAGCTGTCGTAGAAACCGATCTTGCCTGATTCGTAGTCCTCCTCGCGAATCACGCCCGCGGTGTGGAAATGCGTGTTGTAGGCCTGCGTGCTCAGGCGAAACGATCCCGTGGCGCCGAGGCGTCCCTCGTACTGCCCCATTGCCGATCCACGTTGGGCGCTGCGGTTCTGGCCGAAGCCAGCCGTCTTGTAGATCTCGGCACCCGCGAAGGTGTGCGTGCTCTCCCCGGGCGGTCCCCACAGGCCGAGGAAGCGCTGGGTGCCGAAGCTTCCGCTGGTGTAGCGGGCGGTGAGTCCCCGCTCGGCCAGCCCGAGCTCGTAGTTGGCGCTTCCCGCCACGGCGTAGTTGCCTTGGCGGGGATCGAATGGCCCTTCCAGCACGCGGAGCGACTCGACCAATTCCGGGATGATGAAGTGGGTGTCGGCGTAGCCGTTGCCGTGCAGATTTCCGCTCTCGTTGATGGGCACGCCACCGACCGAGAACTCGATGTCCTGGCCTTCGCGCGCGTCGAAGCCGCGCATGAAGACCTGCTCGGCGTGCCCTTCGCCACCCTCGTTGCTGAGCAAGATCCCGGGCGCGAGCGTGAGTAGCTCGGAGGCGTTGGCGCGGGGAACCTCGGCGAGCTGGTCGACCCGGACTTGGAAATCGGACGCGCCTCGACTGACAGGCGGCCGGCGGCCGCGCACGGTAACGTCGAGCGCAGCAGCGCCTGGTCGAGGGGACGGCGCTGCCGCGGGGGAGGGAGCGGGTGGAAGTGGGGTTGCTATCGGAACTGGGGTTGGCGCAGCCGGTGGCGACGACGCTTGCCCTGGCTGGGATGTTGCAGCCGGCGTCGGGGGCATGGAGGCCGGCCGTGGTGGAGGCTCGAAGTGGAAGAGGAGCTGGACTCGGCTCGCCACGGCCAGGCCGCCGCGGCGCGCTGGCCGAAATCGCCAATGGCTTGCCGTCTCCAGCGCGGCCCGGTCGAGGGCGGGAGCCACGCCTCGTGCGAGCGCCACGCTTTCGACGTTTCCCTGGGTATCGATCTCGACGTTAACGGCGACGTCGCCACGCTCGCCGCTGGCAGCACCCTCGCTCGGATACGACGGCTGCTTCTGCTCGAGAACCTGTGGCGGCTCGACCTCCGGAGCGGCGGGGGGGGCTGCATCCTCGGCACCGGTGGAGGGCTCTGCATTCTCGGCACGGGCGGTGATCGACATCGTGACCAAGGCGCAAAACGCGATGGGGAGACAAGGTCCGAAGCACGGTGCTGGAAAACGCCGACGAAAAAATGGAGTTGGGGATAGGCGCAAGAGATTTCCTCGACAAGCAGGGAATGGAAAGGCCCGGACAGCCACAGGTAGCGACGTGCAAGCGCACGCGCGCCACTCTTGCCCGCTAGGCTTGCGGCCGAGTCCCACGTGGGATCTGGTGCACGACAAGCGCGGGCAGCACTCGACAGCAGCACAGGTGCAAGCAGCGCCAATCAGGCGCGCCCATCAACCCGTGCCGATGGACGGGGCGGTTCAGACGGAGGGTGGGGAAGTCTTGGGCGCGCTGGCCAGAATGAATGCGCGTCCGGGCCGCGGTGCTGGCCTGCTGACTTGCCGAGTGAGAAGCGCCGGGGGGACGAAGCGAGCGGCTACCAGCGCGGGGCGAGCGGGCGCCCCTACTCGGAGGGCGGGCGAGAGCCAGCAGTGATCGTGCCCGGCGGGTGCGCTGTTCTCCGAGAAGTCGATGCTGGTACGACTGAGGGGGTGTGCCGGCCTTCGGTTCGAGACCAGCGCGACGTCAGTTAGCTGCCCGTGTTCCGCACAGCGCACGTGCCGAACGGTGGCTTCGTGCCAGGATGCCAGAAGCTGCGCAAAGCCGACCGCAGCGACGAGGAACACCGCGAGCAGTCTCAGACCCACCGCTCGCTTCGGAGGGAGGATCAGACGGCGACTTGGTGTTCGACACATGACGCTGATGCGGTAGCTTAGCTGCTCAACGACAGGCCGCTAGTAATAAAATGCCACTCGCAGAGCAGGATGAGTCGGGTAGCCGCGGGGAATTTCACTGGCCATGCCCGCAGCCCCATAGATCGCCAGCGTGAGATCGTCCAGCCGGTCGTCCGCGCGGGTTGACCTGTTTACCTCGTTGCGCCATCATCCGCCCCATGCCGCGTTCTCGGCGCAAGTCGACAGGGGCGACCAGGATGGTTGCTGCGTTCGGAGCGTGCATGGTGCTTGGATGCCTTCCCGCCGGGGAGCCTCCCGCGGGACAGCAGCTCGTGCGCGACCGTACCCTGACCTACGCCTTCTTTTCCCCGTCCGAGTCCGATGCCATACCCTCTTCTCTATTCTGTACCGGGCCCAACCGAGACATCGAGGGCGCGTCCTCGTACGGTGGCTCGAGTTACGTGGTCACCGACTTGTACGACGTCCCGTACGGGAAGGACGCCGGCGCGGTAAACTCGCTGGTGAGCCTGCAGCCCGCGGTCGACGATCTGGCGCCGCTCTCCTATGCCATCACCGCCAGGGCTCCTGCTACAGACAGCCTGGGTCGGCTCTTTCTCGCCACCCTCGAGGGGCAGGATTCGCCCTCCTCGCCTTCGCAAGTGCCCCCCTATCAGATCACGCGCTACGACCCGCGCACCGGGGCCGTCGAGCCCATGAATTCCGGCACCTATCTTCGCTTCTCACCTTCGCGCAGCCGCGTGTTCGTGGGCGACGGGAGCACGGGGACCCTGACCGGGACTCTGTTCGAGAACCAGGGCTCGCGCTCCCTCACGGGTGTGCGCGATCCGGCCTTCGTCGGGGAAGACTTCTACTACGTCGCCGTGCCCCCTTCCGACACGCCCTTTGCCCCTCCGACGAGATCGACCCTCACCCGCATCAAGCCGAACGCCGTGCCCGAAGCGATCCTCTCCTCGTCGGGGTTTCTGGACAGCACCGTCATCCAAGGCGATCAGGCACATGGGCTGCTGGTGGCCGGAGCCGCTAGCCCCCTTCCAGGTCTCTTCATGCTCGACGTGGATACGCTTGCCACCACGCCGCTTCCTTCCGGCTTGGAGAATCTCAGCTTCTCTTCCGCGTCGCCGAGCGGGCGCTGGCTGCTGTTTCTGGGCACCACTGCGCCGACCAGCTCCATGGGGCCTCCGTCCCAGACGATGACCCTCGTCGACTGGACCACGGCGACACGCACGGACCTGGATCCGGCGGTGATTGGCCAGCTGGTCCTGGGCACGTCGTCCCCTCCGGAATGGCGCCCCGGCCACGACGAGCTGTGGGTACAGTCCGAGAAGGGTGCCTTCAAGATCGGGGAGCCCGGCGACCTCGTGACCGCGGTGGCCATGGGCCCGGGATTGGCACTCTGTCCTCTTTCACAAGAAGGCACCGATCGGTACTCCGTTTTCACGCGCGATGGCCTGCACTGGTTTGCCTACAACTCGAACCTCGACGGGCGGGTCTACGTCGGGTGGGCCGACGACCCGGCCCAACCCGCACTCCAGATCAATCCCGAGGGCACCTGGACGAAGCCGTACTGGGACATTGGCGACGGGCGACTGCTGGTGGGCGCGTGGGCCGACAATGAGTCGCGCCAGGAGCTGTATCTCGTGGATCTCGCGGCCGGCACCTCGCAAACCCTGGCAGGCGGCGGGCAAGTGGTTGCGGTGGGAAGGACACGGGCACTGGCGCTGCTGGAATGGGATGGTGGGCGCGATGTCGGGACCCTTACCCTGATCGACCTGGCGACCGGGGCGAAGATCTTGCTGGCCGAGGACGTCTACCGGGCCGCGGTCGATCCCGGCCGCTATGCCGACGTTCCCCCGGGCACCGACGCGCTTGCTCCCGGGACCCATGTCGCGTTCCTCTCTCGCGGTCGCCTGGCTTCGCCCTACGACGGGCTGTGGGTGACGGAATTGCTGTGAGCTCCATCCTCCTTCTTTTCTCGATCCTGTCAGCCCGAATCCCCGACGCGGGCGTGGACGCCGACGTCACCGGGGAGGACCGTCATGTCGATGGCGGCGCGGCGGACATCCAGCCTGGGGACACACAGCCCGCGGACGCCCAACCTGCGGATGCCCAACCTGCCGAAGCGGCCGCGGATCTCGTGCCACCCCCGAGCCCCGACGGCCCCGTTCACGCCACGGGCCGACTGCGCGGGCGCGTGCAAGTCAAGGGCTCGCGTAGTTTCGTGTCGGACGTGCAGGTCAAGGCGACCAGCGCGACCGGCCAGGCGACGACAGTCGAAACCGACCGCGGCCAATTCGACATATCGCTGCCGTGCGGGCCGAATGCGCTGGTCGTGCGCTCTCAGGGTTTCGAGTCGCTCTCGCTGAGCCGCGACCCATGTGCGGACCCGACGCCCCTGGTGGTCCACCTGGTACCGCGCTCGAATCTCCCGGTGTACGAGACGGTGGTCGTGGCGCCGAAGGACGAGCCCGTGACCACCCTGCGCGGGCCGGAGTTGACCACGACGCCCGGTGCGCTCGGCGATCCCTTGCGCATCATCGAATCGCTGCCAGGCGTGGCCGCGGTGGCATGGCCGGCACCCATCTACGCCATTCGCGGCTCGAATCCTGGCAACACGGGCTACTTCCTCGACGACGTCCAGATCCCGATGCTGTTTCATCTGGCGCTCGGACCTTCCGTCATCCACCCGTACTTCTTCGGCGGCATCGACTTCTACCCAGGCGGGTATCCCGCCCGCTATGGCCGATACGTCGCGGGCATCGTGGCGGCACGCACGCGCGCCCCGGCCGAAGACGCTTGGCATGCAGCCGCGGATGTCCGCCTTTTCGATGCCGGCGCCATGGCGTCCAGCCCGTGGCCCGATGGCCGAGGCGGCGTTGCGGTGGCCTTCCGCTACTCGTACACGGGTGCCCTGCTCAGCCTCCTCGAGAACAACCTGAACCTTTCCTACTGGGACTACCAGCTACGCGCGGATCGGCGAATCGGCGGCTGGACCCTCTCGCTGCTCGCGCTGGGATCGAGCGATGACCTCGCCTACGACACGCCCTCGGGTTTCCCGCGGGAGTACTTCATTCGCTTCCACCGGGCCAGCCTTCACGCCAGCACCGCGCTCGGAGGAGGCACCCTCGCGGCGCAACTCGCGGCCGGCGCCGACCGCAGCAGCGCGCCCGTCGTGCAGGGCTACCCGTACAGCGTGGGGGCCTACAGCCTCATTCCTCGCCTCGGCTACGAGCGCCGGACGAGCCGCGTGGACTTCGAGATCGGCGTGGACGGGCAAGCACAATGGCTCAGACCCGTCGTCGGCTTCCCCCAGGCCGAGACCTCGGACCTGGGCTCGAAGCGCACGGCGCTTCTCGCCGGAGCCTATGCCTCCACGACCATCCGGGCAGGACGGCGCCTGACCCTGACCCCGGGATTGCGCCTGGACCGCTACACGATCAGTGGTACCACCAAGACCGATCTCGGGCCGCGCCTTTCCGCGCGTCTCCTCGTCGGCAACAAGACCTGGCTCACGGCCAGCGGTGGCCGCTTCTCGCAGGCGCCGAGTTTGCCGCTGCAGATCCCCGGTGCGGAAAACTTCGGGCTGGGGCTCTACGGGCTGCAGACCTCGTGGCAGGGCTGCTTGGGCGTGCTCGCGCAGCCGACCAGCGCCGTCGAGATCGAAGCCACCGGCTACATCCAGCGCTTCGTCTTGACCGATCTGCGCGACCCGACCCTGACCAATCACGATCCGCTGGCCACGGACTTCCTCGCTCGCCGCGACGGGCGTTCATACGGTCTCGAAGTGATGATCCGCCGCCCCGAGACCAAGCGCCTCCATGGGTGGCTGTCCTATACCCTGTCGAAGAGCGAGCGCGCTCTGGGCCGGGGCGTGATCGGGCCCTCGGACTGGGACCAGCGCCACATCCTCAACGCGGTCGCGGGCTACCGGCTCGGCAACTACGACCTCGGCGCGCGCGTGCACGTCAACACCGGCCGGCCGGTCTTGCTTCAGGGCTCCCAAGCCGAAGTCTTCGTCCGCTTGCCGACCTTCTACCAGCTCGACCTGCGCGCCGAGCGCAAGTTCCTCTTCGATGCCTTCACGCTCCATGTGTACGCGGAGATCGTCAACGCGTCCCTGAGTCGCACGGTGCTCAGCCTGGATCAGGATCCAAGCACCAACGCCGTGTCGGAAAACAGCTACCGCATCGTCTTGCCCTCGATCGGAGTTCGCGGCGAGATGTGATTCCGCCAGGGGTGCCGTGCGTGGGTTACGGCCAGTCGTCCTGAAGACCGCGGAATCTCGCGCCGGTGGTGATGACCTTCATCAGGCGAGTCAGGTGCTGCTTCTCCGCCACGATGATGGTCTCGAGTGCGCTCGTGTCCGCGAGCTCGTCGCGCATGGCCTGGTAATAGGCGAGCGTGGCCTTCTCGAGCTTGAGAGCGTAGGTCAGCGCCTGCCCGGCATCGGTCACCTGATCTGCCTTCGCAAGGGGGCCGCGCGTAGGGGAGAAGAACTCGGAGATGGCCATCGCGCGCAGGTACTGCGCGCGTTCGTAGTCCACCTGGTCGTCGTAGCTCGCGGGCACGCTGCCCAGCAGCTTGGCGAACTGCTCGCGGTGAATCTGTTCGTCCTTGCCGAGCTGGGCGAACACCGGCCCGACGTCCGCATCATCGGCAAAGTGGCGAGCCATGCGGACGTAAAACGCAACGCCGAGCTCCTCGGTCGTGACAGCGAACTCGATCAGTTTCCTCAGGGTCAATTGATCCAGCATGGTTCCTCCACGGCAAGAGCGAATCTTGCGCTGGCCGCGTCTCCTCGTCCACAGGAACGAAACAGGGTGCGCAGGCCACGCCCAATCCGCCGAGAGCCTGGAGGAAGAGGGCATCGTTCTCGTGCATCCACTGGTCGTAGGAGAGCTCGTCCTGGGCGGCCTGGACCGACGCCTTGGCGATGCTTGCTTATGCTTACCTACGAAGGTAGACTGATTTTATGGACCGATCACGTCTAGGAGGACTCGCCAGGTCTCGGGCGCTTGCGCCGGAAGAGCGCTCGCGCATCGCCAGGCGCGCGGCCAAAGCACGTTGGGCGCGACACAAGGCGGGTGTGTTGCAGGTCTGCGAAATTCGCGCTCTCGTCAAGAAGGCGCTGGGAGATATCGACGCCAAAGCCTTCCTCTTCGGTTCGTATGCTCGCGGTGAAGCCACACCTCGTTCCGATGTCGACATCATGGTGATCAAGCGGAAGCCGGTCGAGAACTGGCTGACGGAAACGGCCGCCCTACGCCGTCTCATGCGCTTCGGAAGGGGCCTCGATCTCGTCGTCGAGGACGAAGCTTCTTTCGCCCGGTGGAAGAACGAATACGGAACGATTCAGCACGAAGTCTCGAGGGAAGGCGTTCGGCTTGTCTAAGGCGGTTGCCGATATCTTGCGGAAGAAGGCCCAAGGCGATTTCAACGCGGCCGTCGTGCTCGCGAATGTCGATCCGCCGATGGATGACGAGGCCGTTGGCTTTCACCTCCAGCAAGCTGTCGAAAAGGCAGCCAAGGCTTTGCTGACCTGGAGAAACATCAAGTATCAGTTCACGCACGACATCGACACCCTTTTGCGGGCACTCAGCGCGAAAGGCTGTTCGGTTCCAGATCGCTTCTCCGACTTGGACATGCTCACGCTCTTCGCCACCCAAGCTCGGTACGAAAGAGTTGTTCCGCCCGGCTCGTTCGACCGCACGTCGTTTGTCGATCTCACTCGCGCTTTCCTGGCGTGGACGGATGCCTCGCGCTGAAAGCCCATCAGCGAGTCAGTGGTGAGTCGGCGTCGCAGGCAAGGAACACGCTGGCTAGCCAGCATTCGGCACAGCATCCGACCCGGCACTGCCGGCGGGGCCAAGTAGCTCGCTTTCGATGAAATCCTGGTGGTAAAGCTCGCCTCGAAATCCCTCGACCCGCTCCAGCTCGTGACCCTTCTTGAAATAGATGACGGTAGGGGTGGCGGAAACGAAGAGCTTCTGCATCGTGCGCGGTGCCGCCGAGGCATTGATCTCGGCGACCTTCACGCGGCCCCGGTAGCGCGTCGCAAGCCGAATGATGACTGGCTCGAGCTGCCGGCACGGGGCGCAGAGGGGACTCCACACGTCCAGCACCACCGGGATGCGCGATCTTCTTACTTCCGTCTTGAAGTTGTTGTCATCGACATGGACCGGCATGACCTTGGGTTCCTTGGGGCCGAACAGTTTCGAGAAGATTCCCATGTGCGCCTCGCCATGTGAGAGCCAGAATTCGTCCGGTGGATTCACGTGTAATGGAACAAAACCAGTCCTTCGACGGAAAGATGACCAAGCCATGCCTATCTGCGCGACGACGCCGAGACTGACAATCCTGGTCGACAACAAGGCCAAGCAAGGGCTGACTGCCGAACATGGCTTTTCTGCGTGGATCGAGGCCGCGGGCCAGCGCATCCTCTTCGACACGGGCCAGGGACCGGGGCTCGCGAGTAACGTGGACAACCTCCGCGTCGCTCTACGCTCGACGGATGTCTTGGTCCTCAGCCACGGTCACTATGACCACACCGGTGGGGTGCCCCTGGTCGTCGAGAATGCTCCCATGGTTCACGTCTACTGCCACCCCGGAGCGAAGATCGCTCGCTACTCGATTCGTGACGGCGTCGCCAGGGCGATAGGGTTGCCAAGCGCAACGGCTCTGGCCCTCGCGGGGCTCTCGCCGGAAAGAATGCACTTCACCGAAGCCGCCATCGAAATTGCGCCGGGTGTTGGACTCACCGGTCCGATCCCGCGACACACGGATTACGAAGACGTGGGTGGCCCCTTCTTCGCCGACGTCGAGGGAAAGCATGCAGACGGGATCGACGACGATCAGGCGCTCTGGATCCGAACCAGGAAGGGACTCGTCGTCGTCACCGGATGCGGCCATGCGGGCGCCATCAACACCCTCGACCATGCTCGGCGGACAAGCGGCGCTTCCCGAATACACGCCGTCCTGGGCGGATTTCATCTGCGCGAGGCGAGCGAGGCGCGAATCGAGCGCACGATCGCCGCATTACAAGAACTCGCTCCCGACATGATCGTGCCCTGCCATTGCACGGGAGATCATGTGGTCGAGGATCTGCGAAAGGCACTGGGCGAGCGCGTCCGTCCGGGGGCGGCAGGGGACGCGTACACCTTCGGCGATTGAGCGAAAAGCCGTGCTCGACCGGCTCAGACACCCTTGTTCGCGGGGACGCGGCAGGTGGAGAAGCCAAGCATGGAGTAGATGGGGCAAGTACCGAGCAGGCCCGTGGCCAGCGGTACCAGGCCGAGGTAACCGAGGGCGGTTCGCGGTCCCACGAAGGCCAGAGTGAGCAATCCGATTCCAAGCAGTACACGCAGCACGCGTTCCACGGAGTGTTCGTTCTTTGCAAGTAGACGTGTCATAGCAACCTTCCTTCATTTTCGGTCGGCCTCTGCCAGCGAGCGGTTCCGACCTTTTTGGAGTTTAGAGCCATGCCCCATGGCAGAGGGTTCGCGAACCCAAACCGACGAAGCCGGCTCCAACCAGGAAGATCATGAACTTCAGCATTCCAGCCCTCTTTCTCGCCGGGGTACTGACCTTCCTCTCGCCTTGCGTCTTGCCACTGGTACCCATCTACTTGGCTACCCTGGCCGGCACCTCCGCGACGGCGCTGCGAAGAAATTCCCACGGCAAAGGGCCATTCTTGGCCACGGTGTCGTTTTCGCTGGGGATCTCGGTGGTGTTCGTGACGCTCGGTTTGGCGGCCTCGGCGATGGGGCGCCTGCTCTCGGGCCACCGCGCTGTCGTCCTACAACTATCGGGCCTGGCCATCTTCCTGGCGGGTCTGAAGATGATGGGCTTTCTGCGCGTGCCATGGCTCGATCGTGACGCGCGCCCGTGGCTGAGCTCGATTGGTCGCGGTGGCGGTCTCTTGTGGCCCTTTCTCTTCGGCGCGGCCTTCGCGCTCGGCTGGAGTCCTTGCGTGGGTCCGGTGCTGGGCTCGGTGCTCGCGTTTGCCAGCACCTCGGGAAGCACGACCAGGGCCGCGCTCTATCTCGCTACCTACGCGCTGGGGCTGACCTTGCCCCTCATCGCGGTATCATTGATGGCCAAAGTGGCATTGCAGTTGCTCGACAGGGCCAAGCGGCACCTGCGCGTATTCGAGATCGCCAGCGGAGCTCTCCTGGCGGCGATTGGCATCCTGTTCATCACGGGGCACGCATCCGCGACCATGCCCACCAGCCAGCCGACGAATTTCGCGCTTCCCGCCGTAGCGTCTCTGCCTCCCGCCGCTCCGGCCACTTGCGGCGCGGGGCTGTCACACGCCCTGCCCCCTCTCGATGCGGCCTCGGCGTCGAAGACCACCGTGGAGACGATGCCAACCATGATCGAGTTCGTGGCCGCGGGATGCCCCATCTGCCAGCGCATGCGCGATGTGGTCGCCGCGGCCGAGAGAAATTGCGCGCGGCACGGTATTCGCGTTCGGCATCTCGATGTGGCCACGCCGGTCGGCCGAGCGGCCGCCGCCGAGCACGGGGTGATGGGCGTGCCCACCTTCCTGTTCCTGGACAGCGCCGGTACGGAAGTCGCTCGTCTCGTGGGGCAGCAGCCCGAGGACATACTCGTCCAATCGCTGGAGGTTCTGGCCGGGCAGAAGTGCGATGGTTTCCGGGCCATCCCGAATACGCGCGAAGAAGGTTCCTGAGCGGGCCCTTTGCGGGGTGACCATGCACGGGAGCGCATCGATGGTGCTCTGATTGCGTTCGCGTATCGGACACCCCGCCGCTTCCTCCGGAATCTGCTAATGTTCCGCGTGGGAGATACCATGTCGTTGCGCGTGCACCCTGGGAAGAACCAAGATCCCAGCCAGGTTTGGGCCACCCAGGCCTGTCTGGATCATGTCCACGAGAAGGAACACCCGATGTGCCTGGTGTGCGGCCCGCACAATCCGAATGGATTCAAGTTGAAATTCAGGGTCCAGCCGGACGGGTCGGTGGCCGCTGTCTTCGACTGCCAGCCGCTCTTGCAGAGCTACCCCAACGTCCTGCACGGTGGGGTGGTGTCTGCGCTGCTGGACTCGGCCATGGCGAATGCCCTGTTCGCCATTGGCATCGTGGCGGTCACGGCCACCCTCGAGGTCCGCTATCGGGCGCCCGCCATCACGGGCCGGTTTGCCACGGTCAGGGCTTGGACCGAGAGTGCCGCGGGCCATCCTCTCTATCTCCAGCGCGCCGAGTTGATCCAGGACGGGAAGATCCTGGCGGAAGCGAAGGCGAAGTTCCTGGTTCGCGAAGATTCGTAGGGATGTTGCCGAATCCTATCTTCCGCGTCTGGCTCCAAGACGACGGATCGTGATTGAACCCACCATGACCAACCCCTCTCTTCCCATTCTCGGGCGCGCCATCGAAGGGCGTTACACCGAGCTTGCCGATTCCTGCTGCTCGCTTTCCTGCGGTGAAGCACTGGACCTCGCCGCCCCGACCACGGGCGAGACCCTGGTCGACCTGGGTTGCGGACGAGGCCAGGACGTGATCCGCGCCGCCGGACGCGTCGGCCCCAACGGGGCAGCCATCGGCGTGGACCGGACCACGGCCATGATCGAGAAGGCGCGATCCACGGTTCCGCCCTTCCTCGCCAACGTGACCTTCGTCTGCTGCGACCTGGCCGCACTAGACATGCGAGATGGGTCGGCCGACGTCGTCATTTCCAATTGCACCATCAACCATGCCGCCGACAAGCTGGCGGTCTACCGGGAGATCCATCGCGTCCTGCGGCCTTCAGGGCGCTTCGTGGTTTCGGACGTCATCGCGGATTCCGAGCTACCTGAATCGGTGCGCAGCGATCCCGCCGCTTGGGCCGCGTGTTATGGTGGAGCCATCCCGGAACCTCAATACCTGAGTGCCATTCGCGAGGCTGGATTCGCCAATGTCGAAGTCATCAAACGTAGCGATCCGTACGAAAAAGGCGGTGTGCTCGTGCGCAGCCTGACCGTGCGTGGCACCCGGTAGAGAAAGGACCCCCCATGGCCACCCATCAATTCTCGCTCGAAGACGCCGATGTCCAGCTCCTGCTGCGCTCGCTCGACCATTGCCTCGCCACCTGTACCAACAAATCCAAATCATCCGCCCCCTGCGAGGATTGCGACAGCGCACGAAAGCTGCGCCAGAGACTCGCAGCCGCCCTATCCTCCTGAGGAGACCGTATGAAGAAGCTGACCAAAGCGAAGACGATGGCGAAGACCTGCTGCCCCACCGCGAAGCCGACGCCGGAAAAGGCGGCGCAATGCTGCGCCAAAGCCTCGCGCCTGGTCGCGGGCTGCCACGACTGACAGGCGGGCGGAGCGCGGTGGCCGGGCGAGCGCGCCAGCCCTGGCCGCCGACGGCACCGTGTACGGTACCAAAACAAGATCGAAGAAAAGCCGAGGGGATTTTGGCGGTTGGCGAAGGTGGCGATGGACTTGCAGCTGGCTCGAAAGGTTGTAAAAGGCAGCCCGTGAGCAGGAAGAAGGCCGAGGCGCTCGGTTCGATGCTGCCGTTGCCGCTGCAGTTCTTGGCAGCCTGGCTTGGGGTGTGGTTCGCGCGCGCCTTGCAACAGCAGGTCGACTACCTCATGGCCGAGAATCAAATCCTCAAGGAGAAGCTCGGCGGCCGGAAACTGGATCTCACGGACGCCGAGCGACGTCGTCTGGCCGTCTTGGGCAAGGAATTGGGCCGCAAGCTGTTGGCCAAGGTGGCCACGCTCGCTACGGCCGATACGATCTTGCGATGGTATCGAGAACAGGTGGCGAAGAAGTACGATGGGAGCAAGCGCCGCGGCCCCGGGCGGCCACGGAAAGCCGCGGAGGTCGTCGAGTTGGTGCTGAAAATGGTCCGAGAAAACGAGAGCTGGGGATACACGCGTGTGAAAGGCGCATTGAAGAACCTCGGCTACCAGATTGGACGGAGCACGATCAAGCGCATTCTACGGGAGCACGGTATCGATCCCGCGCCAATTCGTGGGAAGCGGATGCCGTGGTCGAAATTCATCAAGGCACACCTGGGAGCCATCGTGGGAATGGACTTTTTCACCGTCGAGGTGATGACCCTGTTTGGACTTGTCCGGTACCACGTGCTCTTCGCGATGGACATTGGAAGCCGGGCGGTGGAGATCGTTGGGATCGGCCGAGATCCAGACGGGCGGTGGATGGAGCAAATGGCGCGGAATCTGTTGGACGCTGAGGACGGATTTCTGCGAGGGAAGCGGTATCTGGTCCACGACCGGGATCCACTGTACACGGCAGCGTTCCGAAGGATGATAGGGGCGGCCCGCGTGGAGGTAGTGCGCTTGCCAGCGGGGAGCCCAAATCTGAACGCCTACGCGGAGCGCTTTGTTCTTTCCATAAAGATCGAGTGTCTGGAGCGCATGGTTTTGCTGGGAGAGCGGCACCTGCGATGGGCGCTCTCGGAGTATCTAAGGCATTACCATAGCGAGCGGAACCATCAAGGGCTGGACAACACCCTGATTGATGGCATTTCCCCGGACACGGACGGCGTGGCCCTGTTGCTCGTCGCGAGAGACTCGGGCGGTTTGCTCAGCTTCTACTATCGAGAGGCAGCTTGAAGGGCTTCGATCGAGTTTTGGTACCGGACGACCTCGGGAATCTGACGCTCTCACCAGCGCATTGAATTCATCGGTCAGCAATGGTCCAGCGGACAAGAAATTGCCTGAGATAGCCTTGCAGTCCCGCTTGCGGTTGAATTCCTATTTCCAAGGACGGAAGACATGGTCAGAGCAAGACATTCCCGAACGCGGCGCGGACTTGTTCAAGGCTGCGCTCCGCCGTCCTCTCTCGCACCATCCTGTCCCATGCCCCTGAGACTGGAACCCTCAACCGAAAGCAAATCGCAGCCCTCATCGGTGTTGCTCCACTCAACCGGGACAGCGGCACCCTGCGCGGCCGCCGCATCATCTGGGGCGGCCGCACCGAAGTCCGCAACGTCCTCTACATGGCCACCCTAGCTGCCATACGCTTCAACCCAGTCATCGCCAGATTCCACGCTCGGCTAGTCGCCGCAGGAAAGCTCAAGAAGGTCGCCATCGTCGCTTGTATGCACAAGCTGCTCACCATCCTCAACGCCATGTTGCGCTCTAACTCGCGCTGGCAAACCACGGAGATTTGACCTTGACTAGGAACACAGATGCTCACTCGCCTCGCTGCGCTCGGCGACCTCTCCCCGCTTCGCGGGGCGAGGTGGTTTTAGGCGCCTCCGTGGCGGGCAAGTGACACGGATTGTTATCGGGAGAGGCGGAGCGTGTCAAGAGGAGTGGCGAAGGCCCGTTAGGCAGTGCCTTGCACGAACCTGGCGCTGTATACTCTGGCCATGGCCCAGCCATTGCCCATGCCGCCTTCAGGATTCGACGAGCTCACGGTCGAAGACAAGATCGACTACGTCCAATCGCTTTGGGACCGCATCGCGGCCAGCGCCAATCAGGTTCCGCTGCATGAGTGGCAGCGTCAAATCCTTGAGGAACGCTTGGCCGCTCATCGGGCTGGTGATGTCAACGAGGCGAGGCCATGGGGTGAAGTCCTGGACCGACTCGAAGGGCGGCTGCGAGCCTCGTCGAAATGAGAGCGCTCCGTGTCCGCCCAGAAGCGGAGTTGGACATGTTCGAGGCAGCGCTGTGGTACGACCGCGAACAGTCGGGTCTTGGTGGTGAATTTCTCCAGGCCGTTCGTTACGTGGTCGGCCGAATTGAGGACGGTGCGCTGCAGTTTCCGCTTGTGACGATGGACATTCGTCGAGCGATCCTCCGCCGTTTCCCATTTGGCATCTTTTTCGTTGTGGAGAATGAATCGGCCACCGTACTCGCGGTCACGCATCTCCACCGTCATCCCGCTTCGTGGCAGGGGCGGCGGTGAAGCCACTATCCGATCCCATCGTCGAGGAGATTCACACCATTCGCGAAGGCGATGGCGAAGACGTCCAACGATGACCTGCGCACGATCGCGGAAGCGGCCAGGTCTCGCCAAGCGGCGAGCGGGCGGAAGGTCGTAAGCCTACCGCCCACGGGATCAGCGAAGGCCAAGAAGGCGTTCTAGGAAGGAGCGTTCTGCCCCTGCGGTGTCACGGCCGGTGTTCCGTGGGCCAATCCTCGCCCGACACCGGCGTGGTCGGATCCTCATGGAACACGATCGGCCCCAAGGCCGGGTTTGGACGAAAACGCGCGGCGAAGGTTGTGTCGGCAGGCTGGGGCGCGCCCACGGATGCGCTGAACAGCACGATCACCTCGGCGTCGCCGATGGGAACGTCTGCGGGAACCTCGATGGTGACCTTGTGGTCCTCGGGAATGGTGACGTGCACTCGATGGGCCTGCATGTTCGTCACCCAGAGATTCTGCCGGGGCTGCTGTATGTGCGCCAGCGAGATGGTCGGTGGCGCCACCTCCTCCCGGTTTCGCCAGGCGGAGGTGTCTTCCTTGCTTCGGCCCGCGAAGGCCGGAATCACTTGCTCTTTGTGTCGTTCGCCGGTGTGGGTGGGGTCGGTGTGTCACCGCCTCCGCCGTTGTTCGATGCGTGGCTGGTGGCGATTCCGCCTTCGTTCCGGTCTTGCTGGGCGCGGTCGCGCGGGAAGAGCTGCCTGATGGCGCCGATGTTGCTGTCGTAGGCGGAGACGAAGCGCTCGCGCGCGTGTCTATCCACATTGTCCACATAGGGTGGTACGGGCTTGGCTGACTTTGGTGTCGCCGGCTTGGCGGGCCCTAACAAGAATAGACGGCCGACTTGAAGGTGGCGAGTGCCTTGTCGAAATCGTCCATCACTTGCGCCTTGACCTTGGCCGCGGCCGGCTGGGTGTTGAGGTGCTCGCGCAAGGTGACGCCTAGGCCATTCGGGAACAGCGCCTTGAACGCCGGTCCGCCGGTGGCGTTGTTGTCCGCCCCGTGGGCCAGCAGCGCCACCTGCCGGATCGCTCGCTCCACCGCATTCTCGGCGAAGCGCACGGCGCGTGAGTGAGGGCGGGCTTTGCCCGACGTCACTCATCGCGGGAGTTGGTAAGAACCACTCACGGTCTGATGCGTTTTGGAGGCTTGAACTTCTGCCCGGCTGACTCGAAGACCGACACGTCGCCGTCCGCGGAAATCCGTGCGATGAAAGGCACGTGAAAGCGCCTGAGTGCGCGTTTCATGGCAGGCAGGGCTGCGACAATCGCACTCGCCATTTGGGCGCCGGTAAGGTCGCTGCGCCCCAAGAAGAAGGCGGCCACGCCTGCCTCAGTGAGGGCATTCCGTTCGACTTCGTTGAGACGGATTCGATCATCCTTGCTGAGAACGACCCATTCTTTGCGCCCGACGACGCTCAGCCATTCCACGTCAGTCGCATTCTTGGAGAAGTGGGTGTCGTGTGCCTCGACGGTTTCGCCAGCGGCGCGCAGTGCTTCGGGCACCAGGCGGCCCCCAAGGGAGCGGTCGAGGAAGAAGACCCAAGGCTCAGGCAGCGGCCGGGAGTGCGCAGCGGATGGCATCGGTGACTTGTTCGGGGGTGATGCCGTAGTCGGACGCTATCGAGTCCAGGGACTCTCCAGCCTTGAGACGACTGACCACCGTGCTGGCTGGGATGCCGGTTTTCGCCAAGACCGGCCTGCCGAAGGAGAGCCGAGGATCGACCACGATGGACCTGGGTTCGTCGCTGTCGCCGGTGCGCACGAATGGAAACAGGCGCGCCGCGAGACCGTCGTCATCGTGTTCGACGCGCCGGAGAGACGCCTGGAGTGCCTCCTTGATCGAAACCTGACCGTCCCGGGAAGCGTTGAGCAACTTGCCAAGCTCGTGGACGAAGAGATCGATGCCGTCGGTTTCGAACTGCGCGGTGATGAGCGGGTGCGGCTGCGACAGCGACTTCTGCACGAACCGCAACGCTCGACGAACCCTCTGTAGCGGAACGCCATGATGGCGCCGAATGGCCCCCAAAATGTGGGCCTCGACCAGGTTCTGAAAGGAAAGTAGGTGCGAGCCGGAAGGCAGACGGATGACCGGCTCGGCCCTACCCGCACCAGCCATGGCCGTCCGTCCCTTGACCCACGTCGTGAGCGTGGAGAATGGAACGCGGACATACTGCGCGCCCTCCGCGATCGAGTAGCGCGGCAGCGTCCGTGGGTCCTTGCCCCCGTATATGTCGATGATTCGGCCCACGGAGAAAGCCTACCACAAGCCAACAATGACCTGGGCAAGATCGCGGCGTCACGGCCGGTGCGCCAGCTCGATGGTAGAAGGGGTAACTCCCGACCACGCCACGCAGCTCGGTGCTTGGAGGAACCGTCAATCCAATGCGTCCTCGAGACTCTCCTCCAGCACGTCGACGGCCGTGGCGTTGGGGTCTAGGGCCACCGATGTTGCGGTCATGTGGCTGGCGACGCTACCAAACCACGAAGGGGATCGTCTCTCATGAGCAAGGAACTGGTATCGAGGTAAAGACTCATGGTCCTGGTCGCGATCAATCAGCTTTCCCGGTCGGCGCGGTCCAGTGCCAGGGACTCTTCCGTCGTGAGCTGCACCGGTTGATCCTTCCATAGGCGACGCAGCCGCTTCATGTGCGATGCGGGGTCGAACTGCGGCCGTGCGCGCGGGCGGGCCGGGATGAACGGCAGAAGCCGGGCAACTGGCTTCGCGTCCCGAGTGACAACGATCTCTTCACCCCGTGCCAAGGCCTTCTCGGCCTCGGGCCAGTGCAGGCGCACATCGCGCACCGTCATCTGAGTCACCTTTTGAAGTTAACATGTTTCACAGTGTCTGTCGTTCGCCATGATCGGCGCCAGCGCCTGCTGATGCCAACGAGGCACGGCCTTGGGGCGAAGTCCTGGGCCGACTCGAAGGACGGCTGCGAGCGGGCGGAAGGTCGTGAGCCTGCCGCCCAGGCGTGCCGCAACGGCCAAGAAGGCGTGCTAGGAAGGAACGTTCGCGGCGTTGACATCCGCAGCTGGGTGTTCAAGGCGGCCAAGAGTCTCCTCGATTTGAGTGAATGCACGCTTGCGACGTGCGTGCGTGCGTTCAGAATCACATGCCGTCGGACGACGGAAAGCACAGCGCTCGCCAGGCGTCTTTGTCTCCTATCCGCTCGTTATACTTGGCGAGCGCCGCATGGGCCTCTGACCGGCTGGACTCGTTCAGGAGGTTGCAGACGGCCGTGGCCAGTGGAGAGCATCCTGATTCGTGGATGAATCCGGGGATAGGGTTTTCCAGCAAGAGCTTTCCGAGCGGGGTGATCGCCTCTTCGAATCTCATCTCGGCCAGCGCCATGGCGGATAGCTCGCGTAGCCATTCCTCCCAGCCCTTCCCCATACGAGAGCGGCATTTGCCATTCGATGCGGCCTGTGGCGGCATCGACGGCCAGCAGGTTCGGCCCCTTTCCTGGACCTTTGCCCAATGCCAACACGGTACGCCCGCGAGGCTCCGAATCCAGCAGCGACTGCGGCGACCACGCGCCATCCAGCTTCCAAAGCGGCTTGAGACGAGGCAAATCCCTGGTGGCCCATGCGAAGAGCTCGTCGGCTTCCGTCGGATGGTCGCTAGCGACCTGGGTATCGCCGGCCCTGCGCCTGCATCCCGTCGCGGCGGCCGCAAGGACAAGCACCACAATCCCCGCAAGCGCCAACGTCGACATCGATATCAAACGGGATGAAGCCATCAAACGGCGTGTCGGAATCCACATGTACCAGCGCGAGTGTACATCAAGCAAATCGAGATGTACGCCTCCACGAAATCGGCAAGAGAGCGTTAGAATAGAAGTCCATGTGGAAATCGGCGGCCCTGGCTCTGGTCTTCTGCCTCGCTAGCCCTGTCCTTGCTGCGGACGGGGCTCACGACACGCCCACCTCGAAAGCGTCGGCTGCGGCTCCCTTTGCACGAGGGCGGGTTTCCGCGCAGGGCAGCCCTGCGATTGCCTGGGAATATCACTACGACCGAAACGCTTTGCGAGACACGCTTCCGGTGGCGGATGGCTTTCTGAGCCTCACCCAGGCGGGCAATCTGCTGCTATTCGGTTCTGATCTACGCACCCTCCGCAAGGAATACTTCGGTCCTGTTCCCATCACCTGCCTGGCTGCCACGCAGAGCAACGGCATCGTCGCGGGTTTCGACGACGAGCGCATCATGACGGTGGATCCCGCGGCGCTGACGTTCGCTCCTGTCGCGTCGGTCCCGGGCTCGGTGCGATGGATTGGTCGTCGGCCAGCAGGTTGGGTCGTGGCGTTCGAGACCAAGACTCGGTCGGGCAAGACCGTTGTAAGGGACCTCGCCACCCAGAAGGTCCATGAGCTGAAGGACCTTTGGCCCAGTGTCTTCATGCTCGACCGGAAGGGCCGACTCTGGATAGGAGAAGACCGTGGCGAATGGGGCGGCTCGACGCATTGGCTTGACCTGGCATCAGGCAAGTTGAACCGCGTAGCCATGCCCGGGAATCTCTTCGACAACGTCTACGGCTTCATCGAGCTGGCCAATGGCCAGGTGCTGGCATTCGGCGGGGTCATGCACATGGGGCTGCTCGCTTGGCTCGTGACACGCGTTGACTGCGGGCCGGCTTCTCTGGCTTATGGCGGTACCAATCTAAGAGGACCAGGAAAGCCAGCCCACACGGAGGCTCCAGAGCAGGATAGACCGCGACTTCCCATCACGCACATCGTCGAGAATCGCGAGCACGAGCTCCTGGTCCTTTCATTCAACGACGTCTTTCGTACTGAACCATCTTTCAAGACCTGCCGCCCCAGCACGTGGACCGCGCCGATGACGAGCAGGGGAACGCCGGCCGCCGTACCGCCGCCAATCTACCCGAGCCTGGGCAAGACGCGATACGCCCGGCCTCGGGGATCGGTGCTGTCGATGCCGCGCTCACCCTACGGCTTGAGCTTGTAGGTCCGCTCGATGATGGTCGCCATGGTCGGGCAGACAGGCTCATGCGCCATGAACCCCTGGGGTGTCCCGCGCAACTGCTGCCGTAGCCTGACCGACAACAACCAACGGTGCTCTGTTCAGCGCCGTCGCCCACGTCTGCCATGGGCACCTCGGTCGCAAAACCAGGTGCCGGGGGCTTTATCTATTCACGCCGGCAGCCCGAGCTTGGCACACTCCATCGGGTGGTCCGCGAGAACATCCGGACGCTCTACGCCGCCGCCGAGGAGGGCTTCGCCGGGGCCCCGTTGCCGCAGTTCGTGCGCCAGGAGTTTGCAGGGTACTTGGATTGCGGCCTACTATGCCGGGGCTTCGCGTCGCTCCGATGCGAGGACTGCGGCGAGCACATGGTCGTGGGATTTTCGTGCAAATCCAGAGGATTTTGCCCCTCGTGCACGGGCAGAAGGATGGCACAGACCGCGGTCAATTGGCTGGCACACGTGCTACCAGCAACGCCTCTGCGACAATACGTGGTGACATTTCCGTTCGAGCTTCGCCAGCGCCTCGCCTACGACGGCAAGGCCCTCGGCGCCGTCGGAAGGATCTTCATGGACTCGGTTCTCGGGTGGTACCGGCGCCGCATGCGCGACGAAGGCATCCGCGACGGCCGCAGCGGTGCGGTCATGGTCGTGCAGCGGAACAACGCCGACATGAAGCTGAATCCCCACATACATGCCATTTTCGTCGATGGTGTTTTTGCGACCTTGCCCGACGGCAAGCCCGTCTTTCACGCCCTGCCACGCCTGTCGACCGAGGAAGTCGGCGACCTGCTCCAGGTGGTGCGCGCCCGCGTGCTCGCACACCTCGTTCGCCGCGGCATCATCGAGCCCGGCTCGGAGCTGACCGTGCTCGACGACGGCTTCCCCCAGCGCGAGCCTGCCCTGGCTCAGTTGGCCGCCGCCGCCGTGTCTGGCCTGCCGCCTGCTGGCCCTGAACTGCGTCGCCGCCCCGAACCCGTGATGTTGCGCGGCCATCCCGGCGTCGAAGTGACCGCGCCGCTTTCGGTCACCGAGTTCGGATTCTCCCTGCATGCTGCCACCCACGCTGGCGCCGAAGACGCTCGTGGCCGGGAAGCCCTGTGCAAGTACGTGCTTCGCCCGCCCCTGGCCCAAGAGCGTCTCAGCCTCTTGCCAGACGGTCTCGTGCGCATCACGCTCCGCAAGCCGTTTCGAGACGGTACCTACGCCGTCGACATGGATCCGCTCTCTCTGCTCTGTCGGCTCGCGACCACGATTCCTCCCCCAAGGATGCACGTGGTTCATTACGCAGGTGTTCTCGCCCCCGCCGCAAAGCTCCGCTCTCTCATCGTGCCGCCACCGCCGCCACCGTCCGACGGTGACGCTGCCAAGCCAAAAGACAAGTCGCCAACCCACCGCTGCGCCTACATCCCGTGGGCCATCCTCGCCAAGAAGACCTTCAAGGAAGACATCGACATCTGCCCGAAGTGTGGGGGCAAGATGAAGCTCAAATCGCTCGTGCAGAAACCCGAGAACATCGCGAGGTTCCTGCGCCACCTGGGAGAGCCCACCGCGCCACCACCCCTGGCCCCGGCGCGAGCCCCGCCGTACTGGAAGGTTCGCGAGTTGCGCCGCAAGCCCCAGGCGCAGACCGAGATGTTCGACGCTTAGCCCCGCAGCCGCTCACGACGCTGCCGGGCTCGTCCTCTGCCAAGCAGCGTTCTTCATGCGATGCGCTGCCATCCATAGCGGCCGGAACACCGTCTACCGAGCGTTCTCATCCGCCCGGTTCTGCCTACCGACGAGGGGAACCGCCCCCGCATAGGACCTTCCAACCCAGTTTTCGCGCTCAACGCCCTGTTTCTTTCGCTTACGTGTCGGCCCGCTCGGCGAAGACATCGACTACCTCACGTTCCCGGAGCTGCGCGAAGTGTTGCGAACGCGAGAGCTCGACCAGCGGCTCGTGGCCAAGCGGAAGGCTGAGCACGAGCGCAACCGAAAGCGGACGCCGCCGCGGGTGCTCACGTCCGACGGCGAGATGATCGCCGGTGCATACCGGCGCACCGACGTCCCCGCCGGCGCCCTCGTCGGTCTCGGGGTCTGCGGCGGTGTCGTCGACGGGCGGGCGCGCGTTCTCTCGCACATGGGCGAGGCCGAGCTGGAAGCGGGGGACATTCTCGTCACGACCTTCACCGACCCGAGTTGGACGCCGTTGTTCGTGTCGATCAAAGGCCTGGTGACCGAGGTCGGCGGGCTGATGACCCACGGCGCGGTGATCGCGCGCGAGTACGGCCTGCCGGCCGTCGTCGGCGTTGCGAACGCGACGCGGCTGATCGAGGATGGACAGCGCATCCGGGTGAATGGCACCGACGGATACGTGGAAGTCTTGGCGTGAACTGCTTATCACGGCGACATGGCAAGGCTTTGCCCAATAGTTGGCATTTGATGCGACGATCGCAGCGGACCAGGCAGAATTTTCTGGGTATAGGGTCATCGATTGGGTGTGTGGGACATGTAGGTTCCGTAACATCCTTATATCGGACATTTTCGGCGAAGGGAAAATGGCGCTTGTTCCGCCTACCTGCGCGAGGCAAGAACATCAAGTACCTGCCCTACGCCTTCACCGAGCAGGGCGTGGCCATGCTGTCGAGCGTGCTGCGCAGCCAGCGCGCCGTGCAGGTGAACATCGAGATCATGCGCGCCTTCGTGCGCCTCCGTCAGATGCTCCAGCAAAACGCCGACCTGGCCCGCAAGCTCGCGCTTTTGGAAAAGAAGTACGACGTCCAATTCCGCGCCGTCTTCGACGCCATCCGCGAGCTGATGAAGCCACCGGAGAAGCCGAGGCGGAGGATTGGGTTTGGCAGGGAAGGGGCGTGAGGACGGTAGGTGGCAAAGGGTCGCCCTTGGCGAGACAGCTTCACCAGGCGGCCTGCAGCAACACGTTGGCGCAGTGAAAATCGAGGTAGCTGCCGGTGTCCTCGAAGCCGATGAAGCCTCTCGCGCCAAAGAGGCCCTGCCCACGGCGAGCTCGAATGATGGTCACGCGGTCTGTATCGCGGATGGCGACGTCATGAAGTACGTCCAGCGCGTGCAGCGTCTCCTCCACCGGCGTCAGCGCGTCGAAAGCATGGATCCTACGGCACAAGCTTTGCGCCGGCTGCTCGCCCAATCTGCTCGTCGAATGTCCAGAGCGGCAAAGCCTCGGCGCGACGGGCACAATCGAGAATGAAATAGTCGGAGAAGTCAGCGGGGCCAGTTTCGAACGCTGCAAGCGCCCGAAGTATCGCGGCCTCATCTTCCGCGACCACGCCTTCAGCGCCCACGAGGCGGCGGAGCGCAGTTGCGATCGCGGCACGTTCGAAGGTGTACGCAACCCGGAGTACCCACGCGGTTTCGACGATTACCACCGAAGGGATCCAGACGCCACCTGCGGCGATGGCCCGCCGATAGAGTTGCTCCGCCCTGCGGCACTGCGCTTCGTCATCGCGAACGAGCAGGCGAATGACGACATTGGTATCAAGTGCCTGCACGGCCTGTCGCCCCTTTCGCGATGGCGATCTCCATGTCAGCCAAGGTTACGGCGCCGACTCCCGCCGGGGGAACCAGCCTGGCGGCAAGGAACTCATCCGCAGTTTGCCCGCGGGCCCGCGTCCCGTCCGCGTCATTTCCGGTTTCGAGCACGATGACCTCGGCCTCACCGGGAGCGACATCGGCCGGAAGTTGAACGCGAATCTCGCGATTCTCGGGAATCTGAATTCTAAGTCGATGTGCGTGCATGGTCCTGTTCCTATGATCTCGCGCGCTGAGGTGTAACTCCTCGTTGCGGAGCTAGTCTACCCGATTCTGCTTCAGCTAGATGCCAGCGAAAGCACCGGGACCTTGAACCCTGACCCGCCGAGCTGTCGAGACTCCATCATGAGCTTGGTTTGGCCAGTTCACCGACGGATCTCGGGACGGCGTCGGCAGCGCGACCGCCCGGAACGCTGCAGCCGCGCCTATTCGACGTCCCTCACGCCGACCTCGGAGGCCAGATCTCCGAACGACAACTCGGCGAGGATGTCTCGAAGCATGCGGATCGAGTAGCGAGATCTCTCCTTTGCGTCCATGCCGAAGCTCGACCTGCGCAGGATCGACTGGGTGATCGTCGGGGGCGAATCTGGCCCCGGCGCGCGGCCGATGGACCCGAAGTGGGCTACCGACCTGCGCGACCAGTGCCGACGTGCGCGCGTCCCGTTCTTCTTCAAGCAGTGGGGCGGCACGAACAAGAAGAAGGCAGGGCGACTTCTCGACGGACGCTGGGTATAGGGTCATCGATTGGGTCCGTGGGACATGTAGGTTCCGTAACATCCTTATATCGGACATTTTGCGGCTGAAGAAAAATGGCCCCTGTTCCGCCTACCTGCGTGGACGATGTGCTTGCCGCGATTGGATCTCGGGCGACCTGGGTGGACGTGGGGACCGACGACATGGTGGAGCTCCCTGATCCCGATGATGCTGCCTTCGCGGAGTGCGCTCTGGTCGAAAGGAATGGCAAGGTGGTGTGCCGGTCTCGCCTCGGCGGAATTGATCCATCAGTCGATGGTCCTCAGCCCCGCAGCTTTGAGCTTGTCGCGCATGTTGTACATGTCGAGGCCGAGAACGCCGGAAGCAAGCTTGGCTCGCCGGGCTCAGCTTCATCCTGATGCCGGTCCTCCTCGGTATCGCGCGCATGTTCGCCTTGTACGTAGTGGTCCGCGAACGACAGGCCGTGGTCTTCGAGCTCTTCGGCAAGGTGCGCGCGGTCATCAGCGAGCCCGGACTGCACACACCGTGGAAGAGCATGGGCCCCTTTGCCGTGCTGTTGCCCTTCTTCGGCAAGAAGTTCACCGTGGACCTGCGCATCGATCAGACCTACCTGCGCAGCCAGCCGGTCAATTCCGAGGAGGGCGCGCCCATGGGCATCGGCGTGTGGTGCGAGATGGTGGTGAGCGAGCCGCTCGACTATCTGTACAAGAACAACGACCCGCTCGGCTCGCTGCGCGCCAACATCTCGAACGCGACGGTGCGCTGCCTGTCCAACATGAAGCTGTCGGACATGCTGGAAAGCCGGCACGACATGAGCCGCTTGGTGCGCGGCGAGGTATCGAGCAAGTCGCGCGAGTGGGGCTACCAGGTCGGCAGCATCTACATTCGCAAGGTCCACTTCCGCGACCGCGGCATGATCTCGCAGATCGAGCAGAAGGTGGTCAACCGCCTGCGCCAGGTCACCGCGGCGATTCAACAGGACGGCTCGAACCGCGTGAACGTCATCCGCTCGACGGCGGAGCGCCAGGCGGCCGTGGAATTCGCCAAGGCCGCCGCCACGCGCCCGCAGATCGTGGGCAAGGCATTGGGACAGATCGCCGAGATGCCTTTCATCGCCAAGGCGCTCTTCGAGGTCCTCGAAACCCAGGCCCTGTTGAGCAGCAACAGCCTCGAAGTCGATGTCCTGTCGCCGGGCCTACCCCTGATGTACACCATAGGCGCAGGTGGCGGCGTGGCGGCGCCACCGCCGGCGCGTTCGAAGTAGCTCTCCGGAACTGCAACTTTGTTCGGGTCACGCCTTCGCCGGCTCGCGCACCATGATGAGCAGCATCTTGAACCTGGTCGTCACGTTCACGGGCTTTCGCCGGAACCTTCTTGCCGCGCCGCCGATGACCAGTTTCGCCGGGCTGAGGGGCAGTAGTCAGCTCCGCGATCACCGGGCAGGGCAACTCTGAGCCGCCCCTTGCCGAAAAGTCTCCTTCCTGGAGGCAGCGGCACGCGCACGACCGTCACCCGCCGGCCCGGCCTACGCCTGCCGCCCCAGCACGTGGACCGCGCCGATGACGAGCAGGGGAACGCCGGCCGCCGTACCGCCGCCGATCTACCCGAGCCTGGGCAAGACGCGATACGCCCGGCCTCGGGGATCGGTGCTGTCGATGCCGCGCTCACCCTACGGCTTGAGCTTGTAGGTCCGCTCGATGATGGTCGCCATGGTCGGGCAGACAGGCTCATGCGCCATGAACCCCTGGGGTGTCCCGCGCAACTGCTGCCGTAGCCTGACCGACAACAACCAACGGTGCTCTGTTCAGCGCCGTCGCCCACGTCTGCCATGGGCACCTCGGTCGCAAAACCAGGTGCCGGGGGCTTTATCTATTCACGCCGGCAGCCCGAGCTTGGCACACTCCATCGGGTGGTCCGCGAGAACATCCGGACGCTCTACGCCGCCGCCGAGGAGGGCTTCGCCGGGGCCCCGTTGCCGCAGTTCGTGCGCCAGGAGTTTGCAGGGTACTTGGATTGCGGCCTACTATGCCGGGGCTTCGCGTCGCTCCGATGCGAGGACTGCGGCGAGCACATGGTCGTGGGATTTTCGTGCAAATCCAGAGGATTTTGCCCCTCGTGCACGGGCAGAAGGATGGCACAGACCGCGGTCAATTGGCTGGCACACGTGCTACCAGCAACGCCTCTGCGACAATACGTGGTGACATTTCCGTTCGAGCTTCGCCAGCGCCTCGCCTACGACGGCAAGGCCCTCGGCGCCGTCGGAAGGATCTTCATGGACTCGGTTCTCGGGTGGTACCGGCGCCGCATGCGCGACGAAGGCATCCGCGACGGCCGCAGCGGTGCGGTCATGGTCGTGCAGCGGAACAACGCCGACATGAAGCTGAATCCCCACATACATGCCATTTTCGTCGATGGTGTTTTTGCGACCTTGCCCGACGGCAAGCCCGTCTTTCACGCCCTGCCACGCCTGTCGACCGAGGAAGTCGGCGACCTGCTCCAGGTGGTGCGCGCCCGCGTGCTCGCACACCTCGTTCGCCGCGGCATCATCGAGCCCGGCTCGGAGCTGACCGTGCTCGACGACGGCTTCCCCCAGCGCGAGCCTGCCCTGGCTCAGTTGGCCGCCGCCGCCGTGTCTGGCCTGCCGCCTGCTGGCCCTGAACTGCGTCGCCGCCCCGAACCCGTGATGTTGCGCGGCCATCCCGGCGTCGAAGTGACCGCGCCGCTTTCGGTCACCGAGTTCGGATTCTCCCTGCATGCTGCCACCCACGCTGGCGCCGAAGACGCTCGTGGCCGGGAAGCCCTGTGCAAGTACGTGCTTCGCCCGCCCCTGGCCCAAGAGCGTCTCAGCCTCTTGCCAGACGGTCTCGTGCGCATCACGCTCCGCAAGCCGTTTCGAGACGGTACCTACGCCGTCGACATGGATCCGCTCTCTCTGCTCTGTCGGCTCGCGACCACGATTCCTCCCCCAAGGATGCACGTGGTTCATTACGCAGGTGTTCTCGCCCCCGCCGCAAAGCTCCGCTCTCTCATCGTGCCGCCACCGCCGCCACCGTCCGACGGTGACGCTGCCAAGCCAAAAGACAAGTCGCCAACCCACCGCTGCGCCTACATCCCGTGGGCCATCCTCGCCAAGAAGACCTTCAAGGAAGACATCGACATCTGCCCGAAGTGTGGGGGCAAGATGAAGCTCAAATCGCTCGTGCAGAAACCCGAGAACATCGCGAGGTTCCTGCGCCACCTGGGAGAGCCCACCGCGCCACCCCTGGCCCCGGCGCGAGCCCCGCCGTACTGGAAGGTTCGCGAGTTGCGCCGCAAGCCCCAGGCGCAGACCGAGATGTTCGACGCTTAGCCCCGCAGCCGCTCACGACGCTGCCGGGCTCGTCCTCTGCCTAGCAGCGTTCTTCATGCGATGCACTACCATCCATAGCGGCCGGAACACCGTCTACCGAGCGTTCTCATCCGCCCGGTTCTGCCTACCGACGAGGGGAACCGCCCCCGCATAGGACCTTCCAACCCAGTTTTCGCGCTCAACGCCCTGTTTCTTTCGCTTACGTGTTATGGACGGACATATCTCGACTGCGGCGGAACAGGCCAGCTTGGGCTTGCCCAAGGGGCCGCTCAACTATGCGCCGGGGTACGGCACTTGCGACAGAGCTCCGTTTGCCGTGCGAGAAACTGGATGGGTCATGCAGGCAAAGAATCCGAGTTTGGTTGTTGGTAGCAACGGCCTTTGGAACTTGGCGCATACGGACAACCAAGTTTACTTCGCCAAGATCGACCACAGTAGGTGCGCCAATCAAGGAACCAGAGGCTGCGCGGGTTGGAGCAAGCCGACAGGAGTCAAGGTGCCGCAAACCATTGGTCCGTTTGCTGTCGCAGCAGCTGGTGATATCGTTGTGTTCACATCGGCTTCGAAGAGCGTACCAGGAGGGTACGATCTTTACTACATGAAGGGCACCCCTTGGCAGGCGAGCAATTCCGCGATGTCTGCGCCGCAGGCCGTGGGCGGTCCGGCCGTCCTTGGACAACCTGTTGCTACTGTCGACCCTGTGACCGCGGTGGTGAGCGTGTATGCGGCAGCGAGTGTTCCTGGAGTGAGCTGGGACATACAGGTCCCGCTATCACGTTGGGACTACGATCCAAAGACGTCGACATGGGTGAAGCTGGGCGAAGTGCAAATCGACATAGATGGCGCACCAATGACTATCGACCCAACAGTGGCGCCTGCAATAACTCGCGGGTATCAGTCCGGCGGGCTGCTTGTCAACGAGAGTTCTGCGGAATTTGTGTACCTACTCTATCAGCAATTCCACGGGCATGTTCAGATGGCTCGGCTGACGACTAGATCGATCCCGGTAACGCTCAATATTCTGGGCTACAGTGTTACGATCAATATTCCCCTGCCCTCCTGGGATAGGATGCCTGATGCTTTGCTGCAGGATCTTGCAGACAGTCTATCGATTCCGAGCGGTACGCTTGGGCTCGGTCCAAGCAGACTGGGTCTTGCGTTCCGCCCAGAGCCACAGCCTGGCGATGCTGGATCGGGAATTTTTGTGAGTGGCCGTTTTTTCATGACCTTTACAGGTAGTGCCTTCGGCAATTTGAGCGCGCCTCTGACCACCTTCACCAAGGGGAATGTGTTTTGGGATGGCGTCAGCCCGCGACCTTCGGAACGGGAGTTAGTCTTTGTCGCCTACAACAACTTCTTCCACGCATGGGCCAACATTCCTGATGGTCTAACTCTTGCATACTTCGATGGGAATGTTCGTGCCGTGGCGCAGACTGACATTCCTGTAACATTACAGGAGGTGTTTGACCCGGTTACGGAGAAGCGCTTCTCACCACCAAGTACGAGCTACTTCCCTAACGCCGATGGTATCTTCAACGAGGACGAACATGATTTCAACGACCAGGCGCTCATTATCAAGAATCTCAAGGCGTCTTTGGTGCAGTATTGCCACTGATGGGTGTAGGCGCCCAAGCGTTCTGCTACTACTGTTGATGACGTTTGCGAGCTGCTCCAAGGGAGCAGCTCAACCGGCAACTGGTGGCGACGCGGGGGGCGGGTTTTCCGCTTGTGCTGCAAATTGGCCGTCGTCGCCTGGTTCCGGGAGTACTCCAAAGGCCTCGCTGCCCAATAACGGTCCTGAATTGATCTGGAGGACGAACCTGCCGGCCAGCCTGGCTACTAGCTCGCTGACTGGCGGCGATGTCGTTCTTGCGGGCAGGCAGCTTGTGATTGCCACGACGTACGGTGTGTACGTGGTAGACAAGTCCGGAAAGGCTACGAGGGCTTCCGGATGGCTCGGCTACGCTTGGGACTATCCGTCGCCGGCGACAGGCGATCTCGATGGGACTTTCTACTTCTCATCGCCGAGCGGAATACGCGCGATGAACCCGGATGGTAGCCTAAAATGGATGAACGGGCAGGGGGCTGTCCCTACCGGCGAGGGGGGCGCGAATTCTTCCTACGGAACTGCCCCTGCCCTCGATCCCGGAGGCACGCTTTATGTGTTTTCTAACGATGGATCTATTCGCGCGCTGCAAGCCAAAAATGGGCAACTGCTTTGGGCGGAAAAGCCCGCACTTGAGAAGGGTGAAGACTACAACGGGTCACAGGTCCTGGCGGGCAGCGGAGATTCGCTATTCGCAGGCATAGGCGGAGCCGCAACCGCGGCATTTCGAGTTTCAAATGGCTCGGTGATGGGGCGCCTTCGTCTGAGCCGTGGTGCGAACATCAGTGGCGGGACCCCCGATTGGGCACTGGGCTATGACGGTGTGATCTTTGACGGCCTGTACATATTTGACAGCTGCGGCAATAGTCGGGTGGGTTCACCAAGCTGGTCGGGAAATTTCATCACTTCCGGAACCGTCGACTCGTTAGGTCGGTACGTGGCGGTGACCATGGAAAGGAATGGGTCGCTGGTGACGCCAAACAGTGCGAAGATTGCCCTCTATGATTCGAACGCTACACCGGTCGTGGGCCCGACGCAGGGGAAAGGGCAGCCTGTCGCGGTCGGCGCGGATGCCACCATCTACACCGTGAATTGCATGTATGCCGCCCCACCAGAGAATCGCCTCTATGCGTATGACCCGAATCTTGTGGAGCTATGGCACCTCGACCTGGGCAGCAATGGGAAGTGCCAATCAGGGCACGTTGTTCTCGATTCGGATGGTGTGCTGTACTTGGCTGTTCCCGCAGAGGCGACTGGGGGAGGAACCGACATCTTGGCCATTCAAACAGAGAGCCCGGGTCTATCGACCGTTTCGTCTTGGCCATCAATCAGGCATGACAATCGGGGAACGATGTGGCTTGCCCCTTTGGACGTGGTCGATGCTCCCGATGGAGGTGGCCTGTTTGACGGCAGCGGCACTCTCGGTGAAGGCGGAACGCTAGATGTTGCCGACTTCGTGGATGGGGCAGTCGACGTGCCAATAGGAGCGATCGGACCTTAGAGCGAGCCGTGGGGGCAAGATGAAGCTCAAATCGAGGTGGGTTACCGACTTGCGCGACCAGTGCCGGCGGGCGCGCGTGCCGTTCTTCCTTAAGCAGTGGGGCGGCGCGAACAAGAAGAAGGCCGGGCGACTCCTCGACGGACGCACCTGGGACGAAATGCCGAGGGATAGATCGCAGCCGAGGCCGAATACCAAGGTGCGTTCCAAGTCGCTGCCGCTGTTTGGTTGAGCGCAACTGATTTCTCTCACCACCGGTGAGAGTTTTGGCCGGTCGCAGCATCCAGTACAGCCCGACCAGCTCCGGGTTCACGGCCCGCATCACCCGGTACTGGCCGCGTCGGATGCGGGCCTTGACCTCTACCAGGAAGCCGGCGTAGTCCCGAGCCGCGGGCTCGATTGTGCGTCTCGATCGTGCGTCTGGGCTGGAATCGACACACGTGCTACGATCATGCCCATGCAGGCGCACCGCGTATTGCTGGAGACGGACGAGAAGGGACGGCTTGGCGCCGTGCCGCCGCTGCCCCCGCACGCCAAGGTGGAAGCCATATTCCTGGTGCTCGATCCTGAAAAGGCCGCGGGCGTTCGCACGCCCCCACCCGAGCTTGCAAAGCTGCAGATCACGGGCGATGTCGTAGGCCCCCCGATCGACTTGCAGGACTGGAACTTCGCCGGGTGATCGTACTCGACACGCACACCTGGCTGTGGTGGATACGCGGTGACTCGCCCGAGTTGCCGCAGGCCATGCGCGAGATCATCAGCAACTCGCCCGATCCCATTGCCGTGGCGTCGGTATCCCGCCTCGAGGTCGCGTGGCTTTCGAAGAAGGGGCGTATCGCGCTACCAGTTCCGATCGAGGAGTTCTTCCTCAAAGCCATTGATGGCGCGGGCCTGGTGCTCTTGCCGCTGACTCCAACCATCGCGGCACGTTCGGCATTTCTACCGGACATTCACAAAGATCCGATCGACCGCGTGCTCATCGCCACGGCCTTGGAGCACGACGCCGAGCTTGCGACCAAGGATGACACCATCCGCCGCTACCCCGAAGTACGCATCCGTTGGGCCGTTTGACCGACGAACATTCAACCCGTCGACTTCTCCGTTCCTCCCTTCCTCCTTGTTCACCCTTCCGATCCACCTCGGCAACGGGCACAAAAAGGTGCCGAGCCTCGCCCGCGAGGACGTCTATGGCGGGCGCGCAGGTCAAGTTCCTGTCGCTCGAACCGCTGCTCGGTCTCATGCCGAAGCTCGACCTGCGCAGGATCGACTGGGTGATCGTCGGCGGCGAATCCGGCCCTGGCGCACGGGCGATGGACCCGAAGTGGGTTACCGCGTCCGGTACCAAAACTCGATCGAACGCGTTCAAGCCGCTTCTCGGTAGTAGAAGCTGAGCAAACCACCGAGTCTATCGCGACGAGCAACGGGGCCAAGGCCATCCTTGTCCTGGGAAATGCCATCAATCAGGGTGTTGTCCAGCCCTTGATGGTTCCGCTCGCTGTGGTAGTGCCTCACGTACTCCGAGATCGCCCATCGCAGGTGCTGCTCTCCCAGTAGCACCATGCGCTCCAGACACTCGCTCTTTATCGAAAGAACAAAGCGCTCCGCGTACGCGTTCAGATTTGGGCTCCGCGCTGGCAATCGCACTACCTTCACGGCGGCTGCCTTCATCATCCTTCGGAACGCTGCTGTGTACAGCGGATCCCGATCGAGGATCAGATACCGCTTCCCGCGCAGAAATCCGTCCTCAACGTCCACCAGATTCCGCGCCATCTGCATCATCCACTGCCCGTCGGGATCTCGGCCGATCCCCGCTATCTCCACCGTCCGGCTCGCGATGTCGATCAGGAAAAGAACGTGGAATCGGACAAGCCCATGCAGCGTCACCACTTCCACCGTAAAGAAATCCATCCCCACGATCGCACCCAGGTGCGCCTTGATGAACTTTGCCCATGGCATCCGCTTCCCTCGTATCGGCGCCGGATCGATCCCGTGCTCCCGCAGTATGCGCTTGATCGTGGTGCGTCCGATCTTGTAGCCGAGGTTCTTCAATGCCCCTTTGATTCGCGTATAACCCCACGTCTCGTTTTCACGCGCCATCCTGAGCACCAACTCGACGATCTCTTCGTCTTTACGGAGCCGCCCTTGTCCACGTCGCTTGCTCCCATCGTACTTCTTCGCCACCAGTTTTCGGTACCAACGCAGAATCGTCTCCGGTGCCGCGATCGTGGCTATCTTGGCCAGCACCTTGAGGCCCAGCTCCTTGCCAAGAATCGCCAGTCGCCTTCGGTCAGCATTCGTGAGCTGTGGTTTCCGATCGCCGAGCTTTTCCTTGAGGATCTTGTTCTCGGTCATCAAGTAGTCGACTTGTTGCTGCAGAGCACGCGCGAACCACACCGCCAGCCACGCTGCCAAGAACTGCAGCGGCAACGGCAGCATCGAATCCAGCGGCTCCGCCTTCTTCCTGCTCACGGGCTGTGCCTTTTACACCTTTTTCCACCCGCTGCAAGCTCCTCGGTCCCTCCAACAACGCCTGAAGTTCCCCAGCTTTTTGACGATCTTGTTTTGGTAGTAGACGCAGAGGCCGGGCGAGCGCGCCACCAGAAAGAAACCGCCGAATCGATTCAGTCGGCGCCGACGTGATAGTAGCGCGCGCCCAGCCCAAGCAGTTCCTTTACGGGCCGGCAATCGGGGGACAACATCGTGCCATTGCGCGCAGCCGCCACGGCACCGCATCCGCCGCCACACACCGTGGCTACGGCACAGCCTTGGCAGGCCGGGATGGTGAAGACATTTCTGTCGCGCCAGCGGGCGATGGCAGCCTCGTCCCGTTCGATGGTGGGCGCATAGCTACCCAGGCGGTGCGCGCGATGGCCGACCGTGGCGGTGCAGCCGTAGAGACCACCGTCGGGGGCAAAGGCCCATTCCTTCTTGGCGGCCGGGCAACTATCGAAGGTGGCTGGTGGCCACTCGCCCGTCTCGGCCAGGTGGCGCATGCCGTGCAAGCGCGGTTGGTGGAAGCGCCGCAACTCGGGATGCATTTCGGCCAGCGCGAGGTATTCGCTCCACAGTTCCAGCCGGTCGAAGAGCTGCTCTCGCCCTTGACGGCTGGCGCATCCGAACAGCTCGTAGTTGCGCCCAATCTGGGTCTTGAAGCGCGACTCGGGCTGGTCGAGCCAGCCACGCTCCTGCGCCAGCCTGGCCAGGGCCGGCAAGGCAGGCAGGTTCTCCCGATCGACGACGACCCGAAGATTCACCGGGATTTGGGCGCCCACCAGCGCGTCGATGCCGGCGGCGACCCGGACGAAGGTTCCGCGCCCACTGTGCAGCACGCGGCGCCGATCGTGGATCTCGGGCGGGCCATCCAGCGTCACCTGGATCTCGCGAACTGCTCCGCGCGAGAGCAGAGGCAGGAAGGCTTCGAGATCATAGCCGTTGGTCACCGCGGCCACGCCGATGCCGCGCTCCCCTGCCCCCGCCAGCAAACGCTCGATGCGATCATGGTGGGCCGGTGAATCCATCAGCGGCTCGCCACCAAACAGGGTCAGATAGGGCCGAGGCTGCTCCTCACCGTGAAAACGATCGATGTAGGTGAACAGCGCCGCGATCTGCTCGGGCCCCATCAGTCCGCCAGCGCCTTCCACGAAGGGCTCTTGATAGCAATAGGTGCAGCGCAGGTTGCAGCCGAAGGTTGGTACGACGATGAGCTGGGTCGGGGTACGCTCCATCTCCTCCAGATAGTTGGCGTAGGCCTCGGCCAGCATGGCTTGTTCTTGGCTCTCGGAGTCCACCACGAACCCGGCGGCGCGCATTTCCTGCAGGGGCAACTCGGAAGGCAAGGTCTGGCCCGGCTCGCGCCCGCGCAAGGCTTCTGCTTCCTCGCCTTCGAACACGGCGACTTCGCCGGTCAAGGGTTGAACCAGCAGCAGCCGATCGGATGCGGCGATGGGGGCTAAAATGGTGGAGCGAGACAGGTGCATGGCGGCGTACGGGGTGCTTTCCTTGAGAGCCAAGATGCGCGGCGAAGGTTCACAGGGAAGCGTCTTTGCGACCTCCGAATCCGCTAGCCCGCACAGCCATCAACTTGGTGCAACTCATGAGTAATGCGGGCTAGCGAAGTTTCGCGGCTGCCTTGCGCGCGTTCTCGATGAACGCCACCATCTTGGCTTCGCTCTTGACGCCGGGTTTCGATTCCACGCCGCTGGCCACGTCGACGCCATCAGGCCACACGGCCAAGATCGCTCCGGTCACAACCTGCGCATCCAGACCACCCGCCAGCAAAAAAGGTCGGCGCGCGCCCTTGGCTACGATTCGCCACGGCGCGCGCGTTCCCGTCCCTCCGAAGCCCTCCGCGAAGGCGTCGTAGAGGAAGTAGCGCGGGTTCCAGCCGGCCGCCGCGGCCAGGGAGCCTTCGTCCGCGACCCGGATGGCGCGAATAATCTGGTTCCCGGCCAGGTTCGCCCATGCTTGCGCAGATTCGTCTCCGTGAAACTGCACCATGTCGAGTCCGAGATTCGCCAGGCTTTCGCTGACCGAGAGCGGATGCGGGTTCACGAATACGCCGACCTTGAGCACGCCGGGGGACACGGCCGAAAGGATCTCGCGTGCCTGCGCGTCCTCGACGAAACGCTTGGAGCCACGCCAGAGGTTGACACCGATGGCGCCGGCGCCGGCGCGGCAGGCAAGCTCGGCGTCCTCGGGCCGCGTGATGCCGCAAATCTTGACCAGGAAGCTCACGTCGAACCCAGCAGCTCGCGCAGGGCCGTCGCGGGATCCGCCGCCTGCATCAAGGTTTCCCCGACCAGGATGGCGTCGACGCCCGCCGCGTGCAGCCTGCGCACGTCCTCCGCGCGGCGAATGCCCGACTCGGCGACCACCAGCCGGTCGGGCGGAATCACCGGGCGCATGGCCAGCGCCAGATCCATGTTCATTTCGAAGGTTCGCAGATCGCGATGGTTGACCCCGACGATGCGCGCGCCCGCGGCCACGGCGCGCGCGACCTCGCTGGCATCGTGGGTCTCGACCAGGGCCTCCATGCCCCAGCGCTCGGTCTCGGCAAGCAGCGCGCGTAGCTCCCCATCGCCGAGCGCCGAGACGATGAGCAACAACGCGTCCGCGCCGGCGGCGCGCGCCTCGACGACCTGGTAGGGATCGATGATGAAGTCCTTGCGCAAGAGTGGAAGGCCCGTGGCGACGCGCGCCCGGCGCAGATCCTCGATGCTGCCGCCGAAAAACGGGGTATCGGTCAGTACCGACACGGCCGCCGCGCCCCCCGCCTGGTATGCCGCCACCACCGCATCGAGGTCGGCGTCGCGATGGATCCAGCCGCGCGACGGCGAGCGCCGCTTGAATTCCGCGATGCAAGCCACGCCCTTGGGCAAACGTAGCGCCTGCCTGAGGCTGCGCGGCGTGGGGCTGGCCGCCGCCTGCTTCCGCAAGTCCGCAAGCGGCATGCGCGAGCGGCAAGCCACGACCGCGCGCCTGGTTTCATCGAGGATCTGGTCGAGAATCATGCTCTTTGGGGCAAAGGGGTGACCAGCCGCAGCCTTGCGAGGACGTCCATGGCCTTGCCACTGTCGAGGGCTGCCGCCGCCAGGACAGCGCCTTCGCGCAGGTCTGGCGCGCCCCCCGTCACCACCAGACCGGCGGACGCGGTCATGAGCGCGGCGATGCGGCTCGCCCCATCCTTTCCGTGCAAGGCGTCCATGAGCATGGTTGCGTTGTGCGCGGGATCGCCGCCCTTGAGGCCGTCGAGGCTTGCTTGGGCCAGCCCGAAATCGGCGGGGCTGACCTCGTAAGAGCGCAGCTTTCCCTCGTCGAGCTCGGCCACGAAGGTCGGGCCGGCCGGCGAAAATTCGTCGAGTCCCCCGCTGCCGTGAACCACCATGGCCCGCCGCGAACCCATCTGCCCGTGGGCGCGCGCCAGGAATTCGCAGCGTTCGCGCACGAACACGCCGTTGACGTGGTAGCGAGCAGAAGCCGGATTGGTCATGGGACCGAGCAGGTTGAACAGGGTGCGAAAGCCGACCTCGCGGCGCGGGCCGGCCACGTTCTTGGTGGCCGCGTGGTAGACGGGCGCGAACATGAAGCACAGGCCTACCTCGGAGAGACACTTGCGGGCCAGATCCGGGCCAGGCGCCGGATCGACGCCGAGGGCCTCCAGGACGTCGTGTGAACCCGAGCGCGAGGAGAGCGCGCGATTGCCGTGCTTGGCCACTTTCACGCCGCACGCGGCGAGGATCAGGGCCGCCAGGGTCGAGACGTTCACCGAGCCCGAGCCGTCGCCCCCCGTACCGCAGTTGTCGAGCAGCACCGGGAGGTCGGTCTCGACGCGAACCATGCGCTGGCGCATGGCCTGGGCGGCCCCCACCACCTCGTCGACGCTTTCCCCCTTCATGCGCAGGGCCGCGAGCAGGGCGCCGACCTGCGCCGGGGAGGCGGCGCCATCCATGATTTGCCCGACCACGGCCGTCATGTCGCCGACCGAAAGGCTCTTGCCCTCGACCAGCGCGGCCAGCGCCTGACGAATGGCCTGCGCCTCCGCGCCGCTCATCCCGGCACCCGCACCCTCATGGCGATGAAGTTGCGCAAGATGTCCTTGCCAACCGTGGTGAGAAAAGACTCGGGATGGAACTGCACGCCTTCCACCGGCAGGGTCTTGTGGCGCACGCCCATGATCTCTTCATCCCAGGTCTTGGCCGTGATCTCGAGGCAGTCGGGGATGCTTTGTCGCTCGATGACCAGCGAGTGGTAGCGAGTGGCCTCGAAGGGATTCGGCAATCCGGCGAACAGGCCACGCTCGTCGTGGAACACGCGCGAGGTCTTGCCGTGCACGACCTCGGCCGCGCGAATCACCTTGCCGCCGAAGGCCTGGCCGATGGCCTGGTGGCCGAGGCACACCCCGAGGATGGGCATCTTGCCGGCCAGCTCGCGCAACACCTCGAGCGAGATTCCGGCCTCGTTAGGAGTGCATGGTCCAGGAGAAATAACGATGCGCTCCGGTGACATATGGGCTATTTGCTCAACCGTCACTTCATCGTTGCGGACGACCATCACCGTCTGCTCGAGCTCGCCCAGGTACTGGACCAGGTTGTAGGTGAAGGAATCGTAGTTGTCGATGACCAGAAGCATGGCTACGCACCCCCGCGCGCGACGTTCGACGACTGCCGGACCAGTTCCACGGCCCGCACCACGGCGCGCGCCTTGTTCAGGCACTCTTCGTGCTCGGCCTCGGGCTGGCTGTCGGCCACGATGCCCGCGCCGGCCTGGACGTGGATGGTCTCGCCCGCCGTGACCAGGGTGCGAATGGCGATGGCCAAGTCCATGTTGCCGGTATACGACAGATAGCCGACCGCCCCGCCGTAGATCCCACGCCGCGCGGGTTCCAACTCCTCGATGATCTCCATGGCGCGGAATCTTGGGCGCCCCCGAGAGCGTGCCAGCCGGGAAGGTCGCCTTGACCACGTCCTTGGCCGACAGGCCCTCGGCCAGGGTACCGCTGACGTTCGACACCAGGTGCATGACGTGCGAGTAGCGCTCGATCACCATGGTCTCGTCCAGATGGACCGAGCCGGGGACGGACACTCGGCCCACGTCGTTGCGACCGAGGTCGATGAGCATCACGTGCTCGGCCCGTTCCTTGGGATCGGCGAGCAATTCCTGGCCAAGCGCCAGGTCTTCGGCCGCCGTGGCGCCACGGCGCCGGGTTCCGGCCAGCGGCCGGACCTCGACCTTGCGGCCGTCCAAGCGGACCAGGACCTCGGGCGAGGCGCCGGTCACCACCGCCTCGGGAAATTCGAGGTGGAACATGTAGGGCGACGGGTTGGTCACGCGCAGAACCCGATAGACATCGAAGGGATCGACCTCGCCGCGTGGCACGTCGAAGCGCTGCGAATACACGACCTGGAAGGCATCCCCGGCTCGGATGTATTCCTTGATCCTTTCCACGCCAGCCATGTAGTCGGCCTTGCTAGTGCGCGAGGCCGGCGCCGATGCCGTCTCGGACCCGACATCCAGGTCGAGCGGCGCGAGGGCCTTCGCAGGCGAGGTCAGACGGGCGCAGATCTCGTCCACCTTGGCGCACGCCTCGTCGTAGGCCTTGCCCGGATCCTTCTCTGCCACGTCCACCGAGGCGACCACCTTGAGCGTGCCGCGCAGGTTGTCGAACACCACCACGGTGTCGGTCAGGGCGAAGCACATGTCGGGCAGGGAAAGCTCGTCGGGCGCGCGCTCGGGCAGGCGTTCGAAGTGGCGAACCATGTCGTAGCCCAAGTACCCCACCGCCCCGCCGAAAAAGCGCGGAAGGCCCTGTGGAACGGCGGCCGGCAGCGCGGCCAGCGCGCCGGCAACGTAGGCCAGCGGGTTGTCGGTGGAAACGCGCTCGTCCACGCGAAAGTCGTGACCTTCGGGCTTGAGCACCTCGACTTGCTTGCCCTTGGCACGGATCACCGCGCGCGGATGCACGCCGGCGAAGCTATAGGCCGCCCATTTCTCCCCGCCCACCACGCTTTCCAGCAAGAACGAGTACGGGCCACGGCCCAGTTTGGCATACACGGACACCGGCGTGTCGGCGTCGGCCAACCACTCCCGGTAGACGAAGCAAAGGCGGCCTCGGCGGGCGAGGTCCAGGAACTTGGCTCGGTCGGGAATGTAGTTGGACATGGCGGGCGCATGCAGACTAGCGCGCATCGACCTGGGTCGCTAGGGGCCAGGGGCCAGGACGCCCTGGTCAGAGCACGCGCCAAGGCGTACCCTGAATCGCGCAGTCATGCCCACCGCGGACCTGCCTAGCCAATCGCTTCGTCCCGGCAGCCGTGCCCATGTGGTCTTCCTTGCGCTGCTTGCGGCCACGCTGGTCGAGATGGCCTGGTACTACCCGCGCCTTCCTGCACGCATGGCCTCGCACTTCGACGCTGCAGGTGCGGCCACCGCCTTCCTGCCCAAAGCGGCGTTTCTGCGGGTGTGCCTGCTGGCCGTGGGCGCGATAGCGGCGATGTTTGTGGTCATCCCCGCTCTGCTCGTGCGCCTGCCCGCGCGCATGATCAACCTGCCCAACAAGGAGTATTGGCTGGCCCCCGAGCGCCGCGAGCGCACACGCGCAACTCTGCAAGGAGTGCTGGTCGGATTTGGCAACGCCGTGCTGCTGTTCCTGTTGCTGGTATTTCACGAGGCGATGCGCGCAAACCTCATGCAGGTTCCGCGCCTGTCCCATCGCATTTGGGTGTTTCTGATCGTGCTGGTCGCATGGACCACATGGTGGACGGCGCGGTTCCTGCGCGCCTTTCGCCGGCGCGAGTAACGTCTGGCGCAAATTCCCGTCGTCCTACTTCCCCGGGACCGCGATTCTGATCTCGCCTCGCTCGATGGGATCCACCGTGCGCAGCTCGGCCGCCACGTGCCGATACTGACTGGGGAGCACGCGCATGATGGGGAGACGCGAGCGACGGCGCAAGCTGATGATCTCCGAGTTGTCGCCCGCCTTGTTCACCCGACGCTGCTCGATGAAGCGCGCGCCGCCTATGCGAACGTCCCCGCCCTGCCCTACATCGAGCACCTTCGCGCCGCTCGGCAACGCGATCTCGGCGTCGAGCTCGAGGGGGATGTCGTAGCCGAGCAGCAGCGCCGTCTTGCGCTGCGGTTCGGTGCCAAAGCGCCGGCCGGGCTGGGCCTCGAAGAACTCCGGACGCAAACGCAGCACGCCTCCTTGCCGGGCAGCCATGCGCGCGGATCGGAAGGTGTAGCTGACCCGCGCGCCCGCGCTGCCGGCGCCTTCTTCGACCGAGAGCGTGTCGAGCCGTGCGCCCGGGAATTGCTGACCAAGCCAGTTTTGTTCGAACTCCTGGCGCAGCTTGCTTCGGTCCTTGCCCGCCCGATCGAGCAGCTCGGTCCACTCCACCGCCGGCCATCCTGAAAGCTGTTCCGTGACCGCGACTTTGGCGGCCCCGTCGGATTCCAGGCGCGCGCGCAGGGTCACGCTGCGACTGTTCTTCACGCCGGAAACAGCCTTCACCACTTGCCTCGTTCCGACCACCACGGCCGGGGCGCCGTCATAGCCCGGCATCAAATAGGCGAAGGGCGCGCGCCGGATTTGTGGATCCACGAACGCATCGCCTTCCCTGCCCGGGAATCGCACCATCAGTTCACGGAAGTCGTCGAGGTCGGGCAGCGACATGGGCGCATCGGCCTCGGCTTGCAGCAGGGATCGCGCGAGCACCAGATCGGCCGGCACGCCGAGACTGCGCGCCAGCGCCAGGATCAACACCGCGCGGTTGCCGCGGTGGCGCGCCAGCGTCACCGTGGCCGACACCCCGTAATCGACCTCGGGCTCCACGTGCTGTCGCACCCAGGCGACGATGGCTTCCGGCCAGGCGCTGCGGTCGCGCCCCGCCCGCTTGGCGATGCCCTCGGCCACCCCGCGCAGCTCCGGCGAGCCGCGGGAAAGGCGAGCCATGCGATCGGCGATGAAGCGCGACCATGCCTCGATCGTGATGCCGCTCGATACCCGCACCGAGGGGATCCACTCCGTGGCGGGGACCGCCGAGGGTTCGGGAAAGACCTGGGGCTTGCTGCGCACCCTGAAGGTGAGCACACGGGTTCCGTCTGGCCCCACGGTCGTGACGGCCGCCGGTGCATCGGCGCGGCTGTTCACGTCGAGCGGCATGGTCGCGGGCGCGACCAACACGTACTCGCTGCGGTCGAGTGGCGCATCGAAGGACTGGAAGTAGAAGCGCTCGCCGATGAAGCCAGGGGCGAATGCCTCGCGCGGCGCCTTGGCTTCGATGGTTTCCGATTCGACGAAGTCTCCCACCCCGAGATCCGGCACGGAAATGCTCGATTTCCCCGCGATCTCTTCCGCTTCGCGAAAGCTGCCGTCGGCCTTGCGCGTGCGCAGATGCAGAATCTCCGCCCCATCGGGAACCTGCACTTCACCCACGGACTCAATGGCGTCCTTGCTGAGCACCTGCGTGATCGAGTGGGTCAGGAGCAACCGGCTGCCGTCGGGAAATACGCGCTCGACCGCGCGATCCAGCACCACGACGGCAGGCGCCTGGTAGGCCTTGCCCGAGGCCAGGTACTCGCGAATGACCTTCTCGCCGTCCACGCGGTACGCATCGAGCGGCAGCGCCAGCCCCGCCAAGCGCGCCGCCCGCCGCACGTCGTCCCGCCCTGGAAAGCGACGCAGCGCCTCCACCAGGGTGGCGCTGGCCCGCTGCGAGGCGCCTTGCGCAGCCTCCGCATCCGCCAGGCGGATGCGAACGCGCGTGTCTCTCGGCGCCGCCAGGGTCAGCGCCTCGAGCTCGCTCTGCGCCGAGGACAGGCGACCTTGGGCGACCAACAGGTCGGCGATTTCCGAGCGCAACCAAAGCGGCTCCGCGCTGGTCGGCAGGGCCCTGCGAAGCAACCACAGCGCCTTGTCGAGCTCGCCGCGACGCTGGGCAAAGATGCGCGCGCTGTCGTTCTGGGCGTCACAGCGCCCGAGCCGAGCCACCAGGTGGGTCGCCGAGCCAAGGTCTTCACGAGCCTCCGCCCGATGGAAGGCCTGGTCCAGCACCTCGCAAGCGCCCCTGCCGTCGTCTGTCAGCGCGAGGCCGGCGGCCAGCGCGACATCGGCCGGGTGCTCCAGCCCCTGTCCGCGCAAGGCACTGGCCAGCGCCAGATGCGCCGGCCACCACGCAGGCGCCGTTTTCCGCGCGCGCTCGGCGTCTACCGTGGCTTCGCGCAGCCGATCGTTTTGTCGTTCGAGCCTGGAAAGATCGAGCCAAACCCGTGCCATGCCGGGGTCGATGGCCAGCGCCTGCTGCCACAAGGCCCGCGCCTTGTCGCGCATGATGTCCGACGGCCGGGTCGGATCCGATTCCCCGAGGCGCGCGGCCGCGGCCAGCCCGAGCGTGAAGCGCGGGCGCGAGGAAAGGCGCTCGACCTGGGTGACGAGAGCCTCGACGTCCCCGGTCAGATTGGCCACCAGGCCAAGCGCCAGATCGGCCATGACCGTATCCGCGTCCGACGGGTCCACGGGCGCGACCGGAGTCACCTGCGTCGCGGGAAGGGCCAGCAAGGCCAGGTCGGCGGTCGAGCCATACGTTCCAATGCGTATCTCGATGGTGTGCTTGCCCGCGGCGACTTCGATGCGATTTGCGGACCACTGCGACCCGTACCGTTCGAGCGTTCCACCGTGGCGAAACCATGGCCCCTGATCCACGCGCAGACGGGCCGGCCCGATGAAGTCGAGCACGATATCGTAGCGGCCGCGCGGCAACGCAATCTCCGAGCGCAGCACCCTGATGCCGTTGCGGCTATCGGCGGCATTGAACTGAAACTGGCATCCCGCCGCCACCAGGGGCCTCGGCCGGTCCAGGGGCACGAAGGTATCGGCGTCGAGATCGAGCAGGGGTAACCTGCCTCCCGAACCCACGAAGCTCATGGATGGTACGCACCCTGCCCGGGCCGAAGCCTTGGCCATGAGGGCTTCGTCCGCACGCTTGCGAGCGATGTCCATCGCGATCAGGGCCAGCGCGTATTGCGCCTGCCAGGGCAGGCGCTCGGACGCGAGCGCGAGCAGTCGATCCTCCGCGGGGCGGCGATCGGGGACCTCCTTGAGAAGGCGGGAAACGCGTGCGAGCGCCGCCGGCGCCAGCGCCATGGCCTGAAAGTCGCGCCCGTGGCTGGCCGCCTCTATCAGCGCGAGCGCGTGTCCGAGCGCGGCCTGGGAGTCCCCGCGCTCGTAGGCCAGGTTCGCCGCTCCGAATAGCGCGCGCGCATCCCACGGGTCGCGCGCGAGCGCCTGGGTAAAGTCGTTCGCCGCCACCGCCGGTTTACCGGCGCGCAAGGCCAGCCATCCCCGCGCACTATCCGATTCCGGCTCCCCCACCCTGCGCGCCTGCGCGGTCGAGGCACATCCCGAACCGGTGAGGAGCAGCGCCAGCAGGCATGTGCCGGAAGCACACCCCACCAACCTCATGGCGCCCTCCCCAACTTGATCACCATCCGTTCAGACAAAAGCGCGTCGGTGTCGCGCAGAAAGGCTCGAAAAGCGCCGTAGCTCGCGGGCTCGATGCGACTTTGGGCCACCAGAAGCACGGAGGTGAAGGTGACGACCTTGCCGTCGGGCGAGCTCTCTACGGCCAGCGTGAATTCGCCGAACGGGCTTTCGATCTTGCGCGCGCTCGGGACGTGCTCGGCGCGAGCCCCGGCGGGAAGATGGTAGGTGACGAGTTCCTCGTGGCGCCACGGATAGTCGAGCACGAGGGGCCAGCGGCGCTGCCCCAGGCGGGCGTAGGTGCTGGTAAAATCGGCCTGGCGAGAACTGGTGGGCAGGCGAACCTCGCCACCCGGAAGTCGCTCGCCCATCTGTGGAACCTTCACCGTCGAGTGCACATGCACGGGACGGTCGAGATCGACGACATCCATGGTGAGGTCCTCGAGCGTGGCGCCCGCAAAGCGTCCACTCCAAACCTTGCCATAGCGCTCGCGCCGCTCGCCCGCGGTCTGGTAGCGAGCGCGCCATTCGTGCGCCGCTTGACCCTTGATGGTGAGGTCCTCGGCGATGCGAGCCGCGCCATCCTCCTCGATATCCACCTGCCATCGACGTGACGCCAGGTTGCTGTCCGCCGGGAAAAGCGGCGTGTGCACGAGTTTGGCGCCACGTGCGGACACGCGCAGGGCCATGGTGTCCTGGTCTTCGGACGGCAACTCGGACAGACCGGAAAATTCGGCCGTGCCGTCGATGTAGAGCTCCAGCGCGGGCACGTAGGCGATGGCGTGGTTGAATACCGCGAGCGAGGCCGGCGACTCGTCGATGCGGCCACTGCTACGGGTGCGCAGAAGGACCAATTCGCCCTCGACGCCAACGCACCTTAGCAGGCTCAAGAGCAAGGTCGCCTTGTCCTTGCAATCGCCGAACCGACGCTGCAACACCTCGGTCGACCGATATGGCTTGTAGCCGTGGATGCCGAACTCGAGCCCCACGTAGCGGGTGTTCTCGACGACCAGGCGGTGAATGGCCTTGACCTTGTCTAGGATCGTCGTCAGGCCGGCGGTGGCCCTCGCGGCGGCCTTCGACAGGGTTCCGTCGTCCTGCATCTGGTCCGCCACCAGGTTCCAATACCAGCGCCCGACATCCTCCCAGGTTCGGTAGGTGCTGACGTGGAGGTAGGGCGCGACCTCGGTAAAACCCGGCATGGCCGGCTCGGTCTCCACCCTGGGAACATTCTCGGCTACGAATCGGTACACGCTCGTCGATCCGCGCAATTCCCTGGTCGACCGCAGACCGGCCAAGCGTGGCTGGTTGAAATAGAAGGCTCGCGTGCTCGGCGCAAGCAGGGTGTAGTCCCAGCGCCGGGTGGGCGAGGTGTCGGCGATCATCGCGAGGTCTCCGAAGTAGTCGGCGAGGTCGTTGCCATAGCCCACGTCGGAGACGGTGTACTGCACTTCCACGATATCCCCGGCGCGCAGATTCTCGAACGAAACGATGGCGGCGCGGGTGTCGTAGTAGAGCCCGTACCAGGGCTCGGACAGATCGCGCTCGTCGCGCCCGGTGGCCTCCGAGATCTCGATCCCTTGCGAGGGGGATCGGCGCAAGATGCGCGCCTTGCGAATTTCGACTTCCTGCCGGCCAGGCTCGAAGCGCACCCAGGTTTCCTGGTTTTCACGGGCGGCGCGCTCGGTTCTCACCTGGACCACGTGCTGAACGAAGCGCTCGCACAGGCCGTTGCCGTGCACGCGCACCACCGTGCGATCGAGCAGAATCTCGGCCGAAGCATCGTCCTTGGGGCCAGGCCCGAAGAGGACCTTCCGCGCCATGGCCTCTACGTCGGCCGCATTGTCGCTCGCGAGATCGTCCACGCTGCGCGCTTCACGCTTGACCTCGCGAGCAGCGGCCAGGACCTCCACGTAGCGCCGCAAAGTGGGGTTCTGCGGCCGCAATTCCAGCGCCTGCCGCATGTTGGCGATGGCGTCGTCGATCCGACCCGCGCGTGCCTCCAGCTGGCCAAGTTCCTCGGGCAGGCCAGGATCGTCGGGCAGACGCTGCATTGCCTGGTGTAGAACCGAACGGGCGCCGGGTACATCACCCTTCCCCTCGAGGGCGCTCGCCTGCTCGAAGACCAGCGCCGTCAGATCCGGTCGCCAGCGCAAGGCTTCACCGTCGAGGCGCGCCGCCTCCCCCAGATCCCCGCGCCGACGGGCCAAGGCTGCCAATTCGCGCAGTACCCCGACATCGGACCGGCGTGCTCCCTCGGCCGCACGCGCCGCCGCTACGGCTTCAGGAAGACGCCCCAGGGTGGTGAGGACATCGGAGAGCGCATCTTGGACCAGCGGCAAACCGCGTTCGTCCTCGGGCAGGGCCGCGAGACGCCGAAACGCGGACGCGGCCATGCCCGCGTCCTGCTCCTCGCGTGCGAGCGCAAGCTGGGCCTTGACGCAGTCGTGGTCGACGGCGATGGCCCGTCGCCAGATCGAGATGGCCGCATCGTTGCGATGCTGGCTGCGCCACAGCCGCCCGATATCCGCCAGTGCGTTCGCCCGTTCGCGCGTGGACGCGAGCGTGGGCAACGCGCGTTCCAGGGCGGCGCGGCGCGCGTCTTCTTCGCGGGCCACGCGGCCAACGAGCAGCAGGGCCTCGGTGGCCAGCGGGGTCACGCGGTCACCGGGCGGCAGGACAGCCTTGTTCGCCGCATCCTCGACGGCCCGCGAGTCGCTGTCCTCCGGCCGAACCAGGGACAGGTAGAGGGCCTCATCGAGCCAAGCCCGGGCCGAGGTCGAGGCCGTCGCACGTTCCGCCCGCGCGCGCAGCAGATGGCCCAAATCGCGTACCCTTGGACGGTGAACCGGCGCCGTGGCGATGGCCAGGTGCGCGGGAATCTCCGCGCTGGTCGTAACTCCTCCAAGCTGACGACCGTCGAGGTCGGTCAGGCGCGCAAACAGCCGCCACGATCCTCGGGTGATCACGGTCTTGATCAACAAGGGGTTCTCGCCCCGTTTGAGGTGCACGGCGACTGCGTCCTGATCGAGCGACGCAGGCCGGACCACGTCACCCGCAAGGACCTCGTTTCCGCCCAGCCACGCCTTCATCGGGCCGGCGCTACCAAGGCGCAAGGCCGCCCATCGGTCCTGGTCGCTACGCACGTACGTCAGCAGGTAGGCGACCGCATCCTCGTCCGGACGGAGAACCGCATCGAGAAAGAGAGCGCCTTGCACGAATGCCGCCGCCGGGATTCGCCTCCACTCGACCTCGCGCTCCTTGCCTGGATAGCGTTGGCCAGTCCGAGGAACGATGGTCTTGCCGTCATTTTCGACCGGAAAGGACCGATCCACCCCACTGCGTCCTTGGGCATCGAAAGGACCGATCACCCAGAAATCACCCAATAGGCCGAGCGCGGCTCTGCGCTTTTCCGCCTGGGAGAATTCTCCCCGCCGATCCTCTTCCAGCGACAAGAGGTAGGCCGCCTGAGCCGAGACCAGTGGGTCGGCGCGCTTTCCCAGATCGCCATCGACGATCTCGCGCAAGACCTCTTCCATGCGCTCCGGCGCAAGGTAGTCGTCGCTGCTTGCCAAGCTGGAAAGGGCCGCGATGGCCTCAGGTCGGCCGCGACTCGCCCGGAATCGCGCGCGCTGGCTCTCGACCAGGTGGTCACTGTCATGGGAACCCTCAAAGGGTTCCCATACCCTCCCGCGATGGTTCGAAGCGAGCATAGCTCGCTTGCTCCCCACGCGTTTGTCATGGGAACTCAAAGCATCGCCGCCGGCCCAGACGGGACACGAAAGCGCGAGAACGGTCGTCAGCGTCGCCCACAGGCGACCCCGCGGGCAAAACCGACGGACGGACATGAACGCAGTATAGCGGCTATCCGGAAGATTGCCGCCCGACGGTCAGCGAACGAAGTATCGCCCGATTGCTTCGCGCAACGCCAGCCGTGCGCGATGCAGCCGCGTCTTCACCGCCGGCACCGACAACCCCAGCATTTCGGCGGTATCTTCGGTCGAGAGCTCTTCGACATCGCGCAAGAGGAAGACCGTGCGCAGCCCATCGGGCAGGGCGTCGACGGAGTGTTGGATGTGCTTGCGCATCTCTTCGGATTGCAATTGCTCGTCCGGCCGCTGGGACCAGTCGGAGTTGGCCCTCATCTGGCCACTCTCGGCCACTGCATCGTTCAAAACCGTGGGTTCGACATCGTCCACGGTGACTTCGGGGTGACGGTTGCGACTACGCAGGAGCATAAGCGCGGCATTGACCGTGACCCGGTACATCCAGCTTCCAAACTGCGCCCGGCCCTCGAAGCTGGGCAGATTGCGCCAAGCGGAGAGAAACGCATCCTGGAGAATTTCCTGTGCGTCGGTTTCGTTGCGCACGAAACGCATCGCGAGGCGATAGAGCTTGTTCTCGTAGCGTCCTACAAGTTCCTCGAAGGCAGCCTCGTCCTGGGCGCGTGCGCGCTCGACCAGAACCTCATCGGCGGCCGGGGCCACCACCTGGGAGCCTAGTACTTCCTTGCCGTCCCGGTCGTTCATGGGTCCAGTGCGAAATACCACAAGATGGGGGCCGCGTCTCTAGCGACAGTAGCCGTAGCTCTTGGAACCGTAGATTGCGGTGCACGCGCTACAGCCCGCCGTCGTGCCACTCAGGTTGCACACCGCGTGACAGGTGCCATTGACGCACACCAAACCCGGCTGGCAGTCATCGGGAGTCGGGCTGCAGGAGGTGCCGAGTGCATTGTAGTGCAGCGTGGAGCAGTCGCAGACCGTGTTGTCGGTATTGCCGATGCCGGTGAGCCCGGCCAGGAAGACGCAGTTGAAGTCGGTTCGCGCAGGACTACAAGCCGCGGCTCCAACCGGATTGCAAGTCTCGATGGGTGGCGAGCAAAAGAGCACGTTCGACACCGGCTGGTCGCCGACGACGATAGTGCTTGTCGTGCATCGACTGTTGCCGCCGCAATCCTCGTCAGTCCTGCACAGCTTGTAGCAAAGGTTGCCGCACAGGTTATCGGGGATACACACGGACCCAGGCGCGCAAAGCTCGGTGTCGGAACCATTGCAAGCCTCGAGGGGATTCTTGAAGACCGTATTGGCCGGGGGCGCGGAGGCTTCACAATCGAAGGAAGAGTTGGTCTGGTCATTGAGGATGCAGCGATGGTTGCACGGACAACCCGCTTGACAGACTGGGTCGCAAGTACTGTTCGGGATCGGCCGATTTGCGCTGCACACGGCGAACGGGCCGTAAGGTGGCGTGGCCTGGGCGGCGGTGCAGGCCGCCACGGGTTGCGCGTCCGCCGTGGCACCCGTCGCATCCGAGGCGGCGCCGGCGTCCGGCCCGGTGCCGTTCTTCCAACAGTGCCCGGCCGTCCCGACCGGTCCGTCGCTCACGCAACGAAATCCGGACGGGCAGCTTCCGTCTTTGCCGCACACCAGACCGCCATTCGTGAGGCTGTTCGTGTTGTAGCAGCCGGCAAGCGCAAGCAGGGCGGAAAGCCCGAGCGCGAATTCGAGGGTCTTGGTCATTGGCCGCTCCATCCTAGAAGGTTAGCTGGGCCGACCCGCCGGCGAATGCGGGCGCGGCGACCGGTACGACCGAGACCGAGGGCGCGGCAGGAGCACGCCCACTCCACAGGAGGTAACCGCCGACGCCCCCCGTGACGAGGCCGGCGATGGCCGAGACAACGGCGACGGCATTGGCCGTCTTGCCGTTCGCTTCCACCGCCGGGTCGAAGGGCTGGCGATTCTGCGAGGCATCCCGCAGCTTTTTCGCCTTGCTGGCCCCGACGGCCGCCGCAACGATCGTGGTTGCGAGGCACGCGCCTCCCACACCCAGAAGCGAGTAGGCGAGCCAGTTCTTCTTGGGCGCGACAGGCGTGGCCGGCGCCGGCTGTGCAAACACGACGCCGGCCGGCTGCTGCTCGGACGCTGGCGGGGCGACAGGCGCGGGCATGACAGGGGCAGGCGCTCCAGGGGTTCCCGTCTGACTGGGGATTGCAGGGTAGGCGCTCGGAAACTGCTGCATCGACGGCGCGGGCTGCGCCGGGGGCATGGGCTGGGGCGGCGGTTGCGCTGGCACGCCCTGGCGTCGATCTTCGACCAGCTTATCGAGATCGGCGATCTTCTTCTCGACATCGGCGCGATTGCTGGCATCCGGGCGCCGGCGCAAATAATTCTTGTAGGCGCGAATGGCATCCTCTGGCCGGTCCCACAGACGGTAGGCCTGTCCGATGTTGAAGAGCAGGGCCGCGTCCTCGATGAGGAGGTACGCCTGCTCGTATTCCGAAATGGCCTCCCCGTATTTGCCCACGTCGTAGAGGCGGGTTGCCATCTCGTAATGTTCCTTGGCCTGCTGTTTCTTCTCCGCTTCGCTTTGGGCTCGAGCCGGACCGGCAGCTGCAGCGCATAGCGCCACGGTTACGAGTGCGAGAAGACCACGCCTTGCATTGCCTGGATTCATCGGCATTCCATTCTGGACTAGGTGACGGCCCGCTGACCCGCGGACACGGCCTAGACTACAGCATGGTTTCCGCCGAGATCAAAGGCCGTCGCCTCATCGACCTCAACCTCTGACGCAATTTCGGCCGGCCGACTTCGCTTCGTAGAGCCGCTCGTCAGCGCGCTTGATCAGGGCCGCCGCGGTCGGTTCCTCCGGGTCGAGGGTGGCAACCCCCATGGAAATGGTCACCGGGATTTTGGTGGCCTCGAAGTGAAATTCGGTGGTCTCCACGATGCGACGAACCTTCTCCGCGAACTGATGCGCGTTGTGGCCGTCGATTTCGGGCAAGATGATTGCGAACTCCTCGCCCCCGTAGCGCGCGAAGATATCCTCGGTGCGAATCTTCGCCTTGACGGTGAGCGCGAGAGTCTTGAGCACGGCATCGCCGGCAAGGTGGCCATGGGTGTCGTTGACTTCCTTGAAATGGTCGAGATCGAACATCACCATGGATAGTTCGCGGCGATAGCGGCTGGCGCGCGCGATTTCGCGCCCCAGCGCCTCGGAGAAATAGCGCTTGTTGAAGATTTGGGTGAGCCCGTCGACGGTGGTCAGGCGGTAGATCTCCTCGTGGTAGGCGCGCTCGATGTTGCCACCCGAGAGGAATTTGAAGATGGTGCGTCCGATCTTGATGAAGTCGCCGTCGACCAGGGTTCGTTCCTCGACCAGCTCATCGTTGACGTACGTACCGTTGGTGGACCCCAGGTCGCGAATGCGGATCGAATGTCCGGCATTGACGATCTTGGAATGGGCACGCGAGACGGATTCTTGGTCGATCTGGATGTCGCACTTGTTGGATCGACCCAGAGTGATGGAGGGACTCTCCAGGCCATGCTTGCGCCCCAAGTCCGGGCCGTAAATCACCACCAAGCACGCTTCCTTGGTGGGCGGATGCTCGGCGATGCGGTTGATGCTGGTGACGACGGTCTTGGCGCGAACGCGATCCAGGTCCGGCGTGGTGTCGTCTCGTTTGGATGGGGTTCGTGCCAAGGGTCCTTCGTCCAGGTTAGGGCAGGACACCCGCTCGGTAAAGGAGAAGGGTTATTTGACACATACACCTACATGTATGACTTTGTATACATGAAGTTCTCTCGCGGTGCGCTTCGGACCTCATCCAAGATTCTCTCGATGGTCCTGGCCATAGGACTTTGGTCGAGTCGGGCGCGGGCTCAGGAAGGGGGCCTCGATGAAGACGAAGACCCCACGCGGCCCTCGGTGGTGCTCGAAACCACGGCCCTGCGCGGTTCCCATTTCGTCGCCGATCTCGAGGGCGGCGGCCTGGCTCAACTCACGCTCCATCCGGCGCTGCAAAAGTCCGTGGAGGACGCGCTTGCCGCCCACCACCTTGCCTTCGCTGCTGCCGCGGTGATCTCGATCCCAGACGGCAAGGTTCTGGTCCTCGCCGGCTACTCCAAATCCGATCCAACCCTCGACCCGGCCACCCTGGCCTTGCGCCCATGGGCGCCAGCGGCCTCGGTGTTCAAGCTGGTGTCCGCCTCGGCCTTGCTCGCGGAGGGGCACGTCGCACCCGAGACGCAGGTTTGCTATCACGCCGGCATCTCGGCCGTGCTGCGCGACAACCTGGTCGACTTGCCCTCCATCGACCATCGTTGCGCCAGTCTCAGCTACGCCATCGGAAAGTCCCAAAACGCCATCATCGCCAAACTGGCCACACGTAACCTCCTCCCGGATCAGCTCGAACGCATGGCAGCAGCCTTCGGTTTCGGGCAGGACCTCGGCTTCGATGCTCCGCTGGAGCCGTCCGAGGTCGAGATCCCGCGCAACCGGCTGGAGTTTGCGCGCGCGGCGGCCGGCTTCTGGCACAGCTCGCTTTCCCCCCTGCATGGCGCCCTGCTCGCCGCCACCATCGCGAACCATGGCGAGATGCCGACGCCCCGCCTCATCGAGAAAGCCGTCGATGCGCAGGGCGCGCCCGTGGTCCTGGCGAGAACGCGATCCCGCCGCGTGATCGACCGAGCGGTCGCCGATCAGGTAGGCAGGATGATGCAACTCACGACGACCATGGGTACCGCGCGCCGGAGTTTCCGCGATCGCAGGGGCCACCCCTATCTGCCGGTCCAAGTTGCGGGGAAGACCGGCACCCTGTTTTACCGCGGGCGTTCGGGCGATCCGGGCCTGCCCGGCGCCGCTCCATCCGATGGCGGCCCCCTCGGCTACAGCTGGTTCGTGGGGTTCACCCCCGCCGACCACCCCAAGATCGCCTTCGCAGTGCTTCTCGGCAACCCGATCGCCTGGCAGGTCAAGGCCCACGCCGTGGCCCGCCACCTGGTTGCCGATTACCTGACGCTCGAAACCCTGGGAGGGACGAGCAAGCCCGGTCGGCTTCTCGCGCACCGCTGAGCCGCCGCTAACAGCCGCCGCTAACAGTGTCCCTTTCCCCGTCTGGCTGATACACTGTCTCACCCGAATCGCGGGCAAGGTCCCCATGTCGCTGCTGTTCGAGTGGCTGGAAAATGCAGTGCAAAGCCGTTCCGCTGCCGGCGGATCGGGGCACGCGGTCATTTACCACGACACTTACCTTTCCTGGCGCGGACTGCTCCATCGGGTCGAGCGGCGAGCCCGCGAGCTCACGGCCATGGGAATCCAGGCCGGAGACTGGGTTGGCCTCATGCTTGGCAATGACCCCGAATTCGTCGTGCTGGCGCTCGCGCTGTCCAAGCTGGATGCCGTGATCGTGCCCATCGATCCTACGACCAGCGGGCGCGACCTCGACATGACCCTCGATGCGACCCCCCTGCGCGCCATCGTCACCCGGCCGAACGCCATCGACCCTCTGGCCACGCCGTCGGGAACCCTGCGCCTCGGGAGTCTGCCGCACCCGCCCCGCTTGAACGCCGAGAGTCGGCACCGCATCTCGGGCACCCTGCTCACCTGCGCGCTCTACCCCTGGAACCGGCCCTCGCGCGAAGCCACGGAGAAGCCTGCGGTGGTTCTCTTCACCATGGATTCCGGCGGCGATCCCAAGGCCGTCATCCGCGGCTCGGCCCAATGCAGGGGCATCGCCAACACGCTTGGCGAGGCTTTCGCGCTCGGCCCCAATTCTCGCATCCTTGGGGCCGCCGCGCTCTACGACTGTCAAGGGTTTGATTTTGGTTTGCTGGCCGCGCTCCCGCACGGCGCGACGCTGTACCTCGACGACGGAACCGCGGGGCCGCGCTTGGCCAAAACCCTGGGCGACCAAGCCATCGATCTTTACGCGGCGACCCCGCGCGACTTCGCCGCGCTCGCGCGTGTCACCCACGCCAAGCCCCTGCACGAGCGCCCTACCCGCCTGATCTGCTCCGGCGTTCCCCTGCCCACCTCGGTGGCTCGCGCCTGCCAGCAGCGCTTCGGTGTGCCGGTTCTCTCTTGCTACCACAGTTGCGAAACCGGCCCGGCCGCCCTCGATTTCGAGGGGCTCGCACCGGAGAGCGTAGGCGCCCCACTGCCTGGGGTCGAAATTCGCATCGCGAGCAGCGACGGCGCGGCCCTGGCCACGGGCACGACCGGCACCATCTGGGTGCGCGGCGCGGGCGTGGCCACCACCTTCTTGCCCGCACTGCCCGTGCGCGGGAGGAGAGTCGCGGTAGGGCGTGGTCTCGTGGACGGCTGGCTGCGCACCGGTGACGTCGGTCACTTCGACCGCGCCAACCGCCTGCACCTCAGCCACCGCGAGGACGACCTCGTCATGGTCGACCGCAAGCCGGTTGCCCTGGGTGAGATCGAGAGTTGCCTGGAAAGCCTCGCGCACGTGAAGGCCGCGCAGGCCCACGTCGAATACGACGACGCAGGCTCGACCCACATCGTGGTGCGCATCACGCCCGGCGGCCAGTGCAAGACCAGCGCGATGCTCGATCATTGCGCCAAGCGGCTGGCCCCGCACAAGGTTCCCAGACGTATCGAAATCGTCGAGTAGCTGGCGCGCCGACCGATTCGCGCTAACGTGCGTGTCGCGCATGCCGGCCATCGTCGATTCACACTGCCATCTCGATGGCGACTATTTCGCCGAGGAAGTGCCCGCCGTGATCGAGCGCGCTCGGGCCGCCGGCGTCGTGGCCATGGTGTGTGTCGGATCGGGGAGCGACCTGGCCACCGCCGAGCGCGCCGCGCGCCTCGCGACCGAACAGCCCGACGTGTTCGCAGCCATCGGTATTCACCCCCAGGATGCCGGCAAGGTTTTGCCAGAGTTTTGGCCGGCCTTGGAGGCGATGGCCACGGCACCGCGCGTGGTCGGGATCGGTGAGACAGGGCTCGACTATTTCTACCAGCGGTCGCCCAGGCCGGTGCAGATCGAGGTCTTCGCGCGTTTTCTCGCCCTCGCGGCAGCGGTTCATCGACCCGTGATCTGTCACGTTCGCGATGCCCACGAAGACGCCACCCGAACCTTGCGCGCCGGCCCGCTCCCCGACGCAGGCGGTGTCCTTCATTGCTTCTCGGGCAATGTCGACGACGCGCGCGGCTACCTCGACATGGGGCTCTACCTTTCCTTCTCGGGCGTGATCACCTTCAAGAATGCCGAGGATCTGCGCAAGGTGGTGGCCTATGCCCCGGTCGACCGCATCATGGTCGAAACCGATGCCCCGTATCTGGCGCCGGTCCCCCATCGCGGTCACCGCAACGAGCCTGCTTTCGTGGTCAAAACCCTCGAAGCGCTGGCCCAGATCCGCGGCATGGCGTTGGTAGAGGCCGCCGAAGCGACGACGGCCAACGCGATTAGGCTCTTCAACCTCGACCTGGCACCCCCTGTGGGTTGACCCTCGCCCTCCCCTATTCGATACTCACCTTCGTGCCAACGCCAGACATTCCCATCGTTCGCATCCAGCTTCGCTACCCCGATGAAGGGATCTTCATCCAGAGATTCGCCCCCAATGTGACCCGCGGGGGGATCTTTCTCGCGAGCCGCAGCCCCTACCCCGTGGGCGCCGTGGTCGGATTCGAGGTCGCCCTCATGCAAGGGCCGCCACTTTTGCACGGCACCGGAAAAGTGACTTGGGTCCGTGAGTACGATCCGCAAGAACCCCAGCGCGCGCACGGCATGGGGGTGCAGTTCCTCCAGGTGGATCCGGATTGCAGGCCATTGCTCAGACGCCTGCTCGACCACAAGGCCATCCCGGCGCGTTTCACCCCCGCGAGTGGTGTGCCAGCGTCCACGCCACGACCGGCGCCAGAACGCGACACCTCGAAGGTCGACGGACAGCTCGAAGGCGATCCCAGCACGTGGATCGACGACCAAGGGATGCGTTTGGCGACAGACAGGGCCCGCCTGCTGGCCAGCCGCATCGACGACGTCGAGAGCCTGCGCGCGCGCGATCATGACGAAGCGGCGACCATCGAGGATGCCCTCGCCGAATTGCCCCGCCTGCTCGGCCCAAGGCACTAGCACCGGGCTCGTGCACGATCGCCGAGCCGTCTTGTCAATTCGGAGAATGTCCGTATTATCTTTTCGTTGCGTTTCTTCTCGGCTTGGGAGACGAAAGCAGTCATGTTTTTCGTGCCTTCGGTGAAGATTGGGACACGACAGAACCCATGAGGAAGCGAAAGATATCTACTCGCAGCGTCGAGCGCTTGAGCATCTACCGCCGCGCTCTCATGCACGGCAAACACGAGTTCGGTCCCAGCGTGTATTCCCATGAGCTCGCGCATGCCTGCCAGCTCACCGCCGCGCAGGTGCGACGCGACCTGATGGCCATCGGATACAGCGGGAACCCCAACAGCGGTTACGACGTGAAGCGGCTGCTCACTTCGCTGGCGGCGTTTCTGGATTCGCAGGGCGTCCGCGCGGCTGCCATCGTGGGCATGGGCTACCTGGGGCGCGCGATCGCCGCCTTCTTGGCCAACCGATCGCACAAGATCCGGTTGGCCGCCGCCTTCGACGTGGATCTGGACAAGATAGGTCTTACTTTCAGCGACGTTCATTGCTACTCGGTTCGCCAGATGGCCGAAGTGCTGGCGGAAAAGGGCATCGACATCGGCATCATCACGGTTCCCGCGGTGCAGGCTCAACACGCGGCCGAGCAGCTGGTCGCGGCCGGGGTCACCGGCATCTTGAATTTCGCGCCCACCGTCCTTCGCCTGCACGAGCGAATCTACGTGGAGAACATCGACATGACGGTCTCGCTGGAAAAAGTGGCCTTTTTCGCCCGCTCCGGCGGGCGCCCGAAACGCAAGTCGTAAGCGCACCCCGGATCCGCGCGGCTACCGCGGCGAACGTGCCAAGAGGCGTCGGGCCAGCTTACGTGGAAGCCCCCACAACTCCTCGGCGCCGCGCAGACGGAAAAGCCGCAGAACCGCGACGTAGGTCAAGAAACCCACGGCGATGGTAGCCAAGAGCGAGACGCCGAAGGCGGCGCGGAAGGTGCCGCGCGGCCAGACGATGGGTGCCGCCGCGAGCGCGCGCGAGACACCATGCCAGACGCCCAGAACCACCGCGGCCAGCACGGCGTTGGCCAGGATCAACAGCGCGAGGTCGCGCAGCCAGCCCTTGTCGCGTGGCTTCCCGATCACCCGCCCGAACCACAGACGCAAGATCGCGAGATTCACCAGCGCCGCCACGGTCGTGCCCAGGGCCAACCCAGGCGCCCCCAGGCGGCGGTAGGTGAGGCCATTGAAGATCAAGTTGGCGGCCACCGAGGTGATCGACGCGATCATGGGTATGCGCGGCCGATCCACGGCGAAGAAGGCTGGCGCGAAGACCTTGACCAAGCTGTAGGGCAAGACCCCCAGCATGTAGGCCTGCACGATGGGGACCGTCGCCGCGGTGTCAATGGGCAGGAACTTGCCCCCCTGAAAAAGAAGATGCACCACCGGCTTGGCCAGGATCACCAACCCCACCGCCGCCGGGAAGGCCAGCAACCACACCCCGCGCGCGCCCTCGGACACGTGTGCGATCAACGCGATCTTGTCCCCGCGTGCCGCTTCCTCCGACGCCCGCGCGGTGGTGACCGTGGCCAGGGCGACGCCGAACAGGCCCACCGGCAAGTAGAAGAGGCGAAAGGCGTTTTGCAAGTAGGTGAGCGGCCCATGGCCCAAACTCGCCGCGTACTCCGTGTTGACGAAGACATTGATCTGTATGGCGGCCAGCCCGACGGTCGCGGGCCCCATGAGACGCACGATGCGCCTGACATCCACGTCGCGCAGAATCCCGGCCAGGGCCGGCCGTATGCGGTAACCCAGGCGATAAAGACTGGGAATCTGCACCATCGACTGCACCAGACCCGCCGTGGCCGTGCCCGCGCTCCAAACCACGATACCGGTGCGCTCGGAGAAGTGAACGACCAACAGGATCACGCCGCACGCGATGCTGGTGACGTTGAACATGGCAGGCGCGTACGCCGGGGCGAGATAGCGCTGCTGGGCGTTCAGCATGCCCATCCATACGGCGCTCACGCTGACCAGGGTCAGGATAGGCATCATGATCCGGGCCAGCATCCCGCCGGTGGCGACCTGCGCGGCGTTGCCCCCGAACCCACGCGTGATGAGAGACACGATTTGATCGGCCCACAAGATCCCGGCCAGGGTGAGCGTGCCCGTGATGAGCAACAAGCCACCGAGCACCAGATTGCCCAAGCGGTAGGCGCGTTCTCGGCCACCCTTGACCATGGCGTCGCTGAAGGTCGGCACGAACGCGCTCGACAGGGCGCCCTCGGCGAACAAATCGCGCAGCAGGTTCGGAATGCGGAAGGCAGCGACGTAGGCGTCGGTGAGGGCGCTGACCCCGAAGATACGCGCGAAAATCGAATCGCGCGCCACGCCGAGAACGCGTGACGTGAGAATCGCCAGGCTCACGTTGGCAGAAGAGCGAATGGTGTTGGCCACGTGCTACCGACGTTAATGGGCACACCCCCCAACGTCTATTTTTATGCAGACTTCGCCCGCCGCGTGGTCACCGCGTGCAGCCCGTGGCGAAGGTCGGACCGAGCCGTTCGCAGTGGGTTTGGCCGATACAAGGTGCAGCGAAGCGCCGAATACTAGAGGTATTCAAGCGAGCGGCGACGCCGCAGACGGGCTAGAACCCGCCCGAACGGCGACGCGGAGGCTTTTGCCACGGGCTGCTAGGTCGGGTGATAGGGCCGGCGAGGGAACGGCGCGGGCTTGCGCACGGGCGCCGCCTGGGCAACCTGGGTCACTAGGCCGAGCTGCTCGCGCAGGTCGAGATAGTCGGTGGTGACGCTCCAGCGGATGAGATTTTTCACCGCGGTCTCCGGGTCGCCCCCCTGTGCCTCGGCGACCCGCAGCACCTCGCGTACCGACGACACGATATCGCCGCACAGGAGCAGGCCCGCGCGATCCGCGCTCTGGTTGGCCCCTGCGGCCCACACTTCCATGTCGACCCTTCCCGGATCGGCCACGATCTGCTCGATGGCGGCCGTGGCCGAGGCGAGAGTCGACGGCTGGACCGTCTGTTGCAAGAACGAGACGTACTTCCGCACGGATGGACCGTCGGTTCCCGGCAGCTCGAACTCGGGGTGAACGAGCTTTACCGCGGCGGCGACGATCACGCGCAATTCGCCAAGCGAAGGGACCGCCTCCGGCGAAAGCAGGAATTGGTCGGCGCGCAAGCGGACCAACTTGCGCGCGATGAAGAAGGCCAGCTCCTTTTCCGAGCGCTCGCCGATGAGGTCCCGCCCGAGCAGGAAGGAAGGCACGACCTGTTGTCCATCGAGCACGATGCGCAACTCGAGCTCGCCCTCGCTTTCGGGGGACACGTAGATCGGTGGAAGTGCGACATTGAGAGCGCGACAGGCGTAGCTGATCATCTGTCCCACCGACGAGCCATCGGTCGCCAGGTCGACCTTCTGCGCGGGATTGAGCCCCAAAGCGACGGCGTCTCTCGCGCGCGCGACGGCCACGCCCGCGCTGACCACCGCGAGCACGTGGGATACGCACCATTCCTGGCGTGGACTTCGCACGTAGCGCTGCCAGGTGTTCTCGGCCAGCGCGACGTTCGTGCGCGGGATCTCGGGCGCCACGGTCCGTTCGAAGAAAGCCTGCTCCTGGGGAATGGCTTGCCCCATCGCGATCAAGGCCGCGCTGGTGCAGTGCAGGCGGTCGTACATCTGATGCTTGCCGAATAGGCGCGCGAGCGCCCGGATGTTCTTCGCCATCTCCTCGAAATCTTGAGCGCCGTCGAGAACCGCCTCGCGCGCCTTGATCGCCTCATTCAGCTTGGACGCGCCCATCACCTCGTAGATGTCGGCCAGGATTTCCCGGCTTCGGCGATCTTCCGGCGCGAGCTGCACGCACACCTCGTAGGCCGCGATCGCGGATTCCCGTTCGTGCAAACGACGTCGGCACACATCGCCCAGCTTCCGCCAAAGCGACAACAACTGCGCGTGCTTCTCCGCGCGTGGCGCGCTGCCGAGGCGCTTGATCATGCGGCGGTAGTTGCGGGCCAGCTCGCGCCAGGCGTTCTGTGCGGTCAGGATGCGCTCGATGCGGCCAAAGGTGCGTTCGTCTTCGGCATCCTCGTCGAGCACGAGGTTGTACACCTCGACCGCTCGCTCGGTGACCTTCAGCTGGTAGTTGAGGATGTTACCCATGGCGACCAGCAGCCGCGCCCGCGTCTTGCCACCTTCCACCCGCACCAAACGTTCCAGAACCTCGACGGCCCGCGCCCACTCCCGGGCCTGGGTGTAGATCTCGAACACCTCGTGCAAGGTCACGGGATCGTCGGGCCTCAATGCCAGCATCTCGAAATAGGTCTTGAGCGCCGCGCTCGGATCCCCGAGTTGATCGCGCTCGCTCAGCGCGATGCCCGCGAGGATGTCGAACTGTTCGTCTGCCGAGACCGCGCCGTGCAAGAGCAGGCGCTGTTGCTCGATGATGGCGCGAGCAGTTTCCGGGCCCTGGCCCGAAAGCCGGCTGTGTGCGCGCGCAAGGGCCTCGCGGCATTCGCGGTTGTCGGGCGCGATTTCGATGGCCTGGGTGAACGCCGCGGCGGCGGCCTCGGGCTCGCCCAGCGCCAGCCGGGCATTGCCGAGCCCCTGCAGGTGCTCGACCTGCTCGTCTTGAGTCAGGCCGGCATCGGTGCGTGCCATGACCGCTGGGACCGCGATGGTCACGTCCTGCCACCACTTTTCCGACAGGGCCAGCGATGCCCAGCGCAACAGGGCCGGCAAATACGTGGGATCGTCCCCGTGGGCGTTGCGATAGTTGACGCGGGCACGCTCATTGTCCCCGAGCATCTGCGCGGCCCAGCCCGCCTTCTGGAACATGCGCGCGGCCTGTGCCCCGCCCTCCTCGGTGGCCGTGGCCAGGGTTTCACAGAGCGGCAAGACCGTCGTCCAGTCCTTGCCCTCCCAGGCGATCTCGGCCAGGGCCGTGGCTGCGATCCGATTGGTCGGCTCGATTTCGAGCACGCGGCGATACATCTCGGCAGCCGACTCCCCGTCGGAAAGCCGGTTCCGATAGATGTCCGCCGCATCCAAGCTGTAAGCGACGCGCAGATCGGTATCGCGCGTAGCTGCGGCCGCGCCCGCGAGGTAGGCCGCCACGCGGGTGAAATCTCCCCGCAACTTGTAGATGTCGACCAGCGCGCGCAAGGCCGCGGGATTGGCTGGATCGGCGGCCAGCGCCGCCTCGAGCGCATTCTCCGAGGAGGTCGGATCCCCGGCCTGCTCCTGGAACCAGGTGGAAATGGCCACATACATGGCGGCCTGCTTCTCCGGGGGCGTCAATTGCGCGGCTACCGTCATGCACTCTTCCAGGAGCTCCGGGAAGCGGCCGAGCGACGTCGTCACCCTCGCCAGATCCGCTGCCAAATCCGCGTTCTCCGGATCGTCCTGAAAAGCAGCGAGCAAGGTGATGTACGCGCGGTCGGCGTCCCCGAGGTTCTTCTCGAAGACCTGCGCCGCGTGCGCCAGATGGCGCGCCCGCGTGCTGGCGTTGGTGGCGAGCTCGGCCCGCTCGATGAAGAGAGCGGCGAGATCCTCCCAGCGCTCCTCGCGCGCGAGCACGCGCGCGACCTGCCGGTATTCCTCGGCCGTCATCTGCTCCTGGTCGGGCTGTTCGGCTTGGCTGTCCGGATCTTCGCTGCTCATCATGTCCTCCGGGTGGAAAGGTGCCGAGCGAACGCGTACCGGCATCCATGCCACTACGAACCTATCGTACGCGCCTGACAATAGGTGTGCCGACCACGCCCGTCAACCGCGAGTACCAAGCAAGACGGTCGTTCGCAGGTAGTTTCACTTGTGCCCAGCCAAGGTTTTCCGCATGATCGCCTCCTCTCATGACGTCCCACGGCCCAGCTCGAAAGACACCCCTTACCAGCGCACACCAGCGTCTCGGCGCGAAGTTGATCGACTTTGGCGGTTGGCTCATGCCGGTCAGCTACCCGGACGGCATCATCGAAGAACATAAGGCCACCCGTAGCGCGGTAGGTGTTTTCGACGTGTGTCACATGGGTGAAATCCACTTCCGCGGTCCTCGCGCCGCCCAGGCCGTGCAGCGGCTGGTCACGGGCGACGTGGGTGCCATGACCGACGGCCGCGCCATGTATGCCGTGGCTTGCCACCCCGATGGCGGGATCGTCGACGACCTGATTGTCTACCGCGTCGCAGGCGATCACTTTCTCATCGTCGTGAACGCCTCCAACATCGACAAGGACCACCGACACTTCGTCGACCATGTGGGCGCCCTGTGCGAAATACGCAACCAATCCGACGAGACTGCGCTCATCGCCTTCCAGGGCCCCAAGGCCGCGGCCGCCCTGGCCGGTCTCGCCGATGCGGATCTGCCATCGTTGTCTTCATTCTGCTTCCTGCCCGATCGCCGGGTGGCGGGGCATCCCGCCTGGATCGCCCGCACGGGCTACACCGGCGAGGATGGTTTCGAGATATTCTGCTCGCCGGACCACGCGCCCGCAGTTTGGGACGCGCTGGTCGAGGCTGCGCTCCACGTGGGTGGCAAACCAGCCGGACTTGGCGCGCGCGACACCTTGCGACTGGAGGCTCGTCTCAGCCTCTACGGCAACGATCTCTCGGACACCACCACGCCGCTCGAGGCCGGGCTGGGCTGGGTGGTGAAATTCGAAGCCGGCGACTTCATCGGCAAGGAGGCGCTGCTGCGCCAGCGCGAGGCGGGGCTGCAGCGCAAGCTGGTGGGATTCGAGATGCGAGAAAGGGGCATCGCTCGCCACGGCTACCCTATCCGCGACGTGTCGAGCGGCGCTCCTCTCGGTGAAGTCACATCGGGCACAGTTGGCCCGTGGGTCGGTAAGAACATCGGCATGGGTTACCTGCCCATCAGCCACGCCGAGCCAGGCATGCGTATCGTCGTAGACTGCCGCGGCAAGCCCGCGCAGGCAGAGATTGTCAAGGGGCCGTTTTACCGCCGATTGGGCGCGCGACCGGCCCTCCCTTCAAGGAGCCAGCAAGCAACATGAGTGACACGTATCCGAACGATCTTCTCTACACCGAGGACCACGAATGGGCGCGGCCCGAGGGCAATATGGTGACGGTGGGCGTCTCCCAGTTCGCGGTGGAGCAGCTGGGTGACGTCACCCAGGTCGACCTCCCGCGCGAGGGCGAGATGCTCAAGTACAACGAACCCTTCGGATCGGTGGAATCGGTGAAGGCGGTTTCCGACCTACTCGCGCCGGTTTCGGGCAAGGTCGTGAAGGTGAACACCACCCTGCAGGACTCGCCGGAATACGTGAATGAGGATCCCTACGACGGCGGGTGGATGATCCAAATCGAGGTGGCGAACCCAGAGGAGCTGAAGAAGCTCATGGGTCGCCGCCGCCTACGAGACGTTTCTGAAAGAGAACGAGGACTAGTAGGCGCACCATGGCCGCCACAACGCAGGACGAATTTCTTCTTCGCCACATCGGCCCGCGGCCAGCGGATCTGGCCGACATGTTGCGAGTCGTGCGTGCATCCTCGCTCGACGAGCTAATCGAGCAGACCCTTCCGGCAGGCGATCCGTGCCAGCCGGCCGCTGGAGCTGGCCCCGCCGCTGACCGAGCATGGGTCCTGGGGAGCTGCGCCGGCTGGGTAGCCGCAACCGCCGCGTCCGCGCCTACATCGGCATGGGCTACGCGGAGGCCATCTTGCCGCCGGTCATCCAGCGCAACATCCTGGAAAATCCCGGCTGGTATACCGCCTACACGCCCTACCAGGCCGAGATCTCGCAAGGCCGACTGGAGGCCCTGCTCAATTTCCAGACCATGATCATAGATCTGTGCGGGCTGGAGGTCGCGGGAGCATCGCTGCTCGACGAAGCGACCGCTGCCGCCGAGGCCATGCACATGTTCGCGGGCCTGGCCGAGCGCGACGATGCCAAGGTGTTCTTCGTCTCGGAGCTGTGCCACCCGCAGACCATCGCGGTCGTGCGTACGCGCGCCGCGGCCGCTCGGCATCGAGGTCGTGGTTGGCGATCACGCGGACCTTCACGTTCGAGTCGCGGGTCTTCGGCGCTCTCGTGCAATATCCGACCACCGACGGCAGACTCTTCGACTACCGAGGGTTTTGCGAGAAGGCGCACGCCGCAGGCGCGCGCGTGGCGGTCGCGGCCGACCTCCTCGCCCTGGCGCTGCTGACCCCGCCAGGAGAATTCGGCGCCGACGTCGCTCTGGGCAGCGCGCAGCGCTTCGGATTGCCGCTTGGCTATGGCGGACCGCACGCGGCGTTCTTCGCGACTCGCAAGGAGTTCACGCGCAAGATGCCCGGGCGCCTGGTAGGCGTGTCGCGCGATGCGCACGGCCATACCGCGCTTCGTCTGGCCTTGCAGACCCGCGAACAACACATCCGGCGCGAAAAAGCGACCAGCAACATCTGCACCTCGCAGGTTCTACCCGCGGTCATGGCCAGCATGTTCGCGGTCTACCACGGCGCCGACGGCATTCGCGCCATCGCGACCCGTGTGGCTCGCCTCGCCGCCACCTTGGCCCAGGCTCTCTCCAGCGCGGGCGTGCGCGTCGCCGCGACCTCGATCTTCGACACGGTTCGCGTGGACGCCGCCGCCCCCGCGATCGCCGCTTGCCACGCCCGCGCCGAGGCCTCCGGCATCTGCTTGCGCCAGCTTTCGGCCACCGCGCTCACCATCACCCTCGACGAAACTACGACCGCCACCGATGTCGAGGCGATCGTTCGCGTGATAGCGCCGGCCACCGCGGCCTCGGCCAAGTTGGACGACGCCACGCCGGCGATTCCCGCGTCGCTCGTGCGCACGAGTCCCTTCCTGGTGCACCCGGTGTTCTCGGCCCATCGCTCGGAAACCGAGATGCTGCGCTACATGCATCGCCTGCAGGCCAAGGATTTGTCCCTGGCGGATTCCATGATCCCGCTCGGCTCGTGCACCATGAAGCTGAACGCGACCGCGGAGATGTTACCGCTCACCTGGCCGGAATGGAGCAACATCCATCCTTTCGTGCCCTGCAAATACGCCGAGGGCTACGTCGCCATCGTGACCGACCTGGAGATGATCCTGGCCGAGATCACTGGATTCGACGGCGTTTCGCTCCAGCCCAACGCCGGCTCGCAGGGCGAATACGCGGGCTTGCTCGCGATTCGCAAGTATCACGCGAGCCACGGCCAAGGCCAGCGCGACGTGTGTCTGATTCCGTCCTCGGCCCACGGCACCAACCCGGCTTCGGCGACGATGGCCGGCTACCGTGTGGTGGTGGTGGCTTGCGATGACGGCGGCAATGTCGACCTGACCGACCTCACGGCCAAGGCCGCCAAGCACGCCGAACGCTTGGCGGCGCTCATGCTGACCTATCCGTCCACCCATGGGGTGTTCGAGGAGGACGTGCAGAAGCTGTGCGCGGTCGTACACCAGCATGGCGGCCAGGTCTACATGGACGGGGCCAACATGAACGGCCTGGTGGGATTGTGCCGACCGGCCGACCTGGGCGCCGACGTTTGTCACATCAACCTGCACAAGACCTTCGCCAGCCCCCACGGGGGTGGCGGTCCGGGCGCCGGCCCAATCGCGGTCGCTTCGCACCTGGTCCCTTTCTTGCCCGGGCATCCGGTCATCCAGGTCGGACTCCGACCAAGCCATCGGCGCGGTCTCCGCGGCACCTTGGGGCAGCGCCAACATTCTGCTCGTGGCCTGGGCCTACGCGCGCCTGATGGGCGCCGCCGGGCTGACCCATGCCACCAAGCTCGCCATCCTCAACGCCAACTACATCGCCGAGCGTCTGCACGATCACTTTCCCGTCGTGTACCGAGGTAAGCGGGGCCGGGTCGCGCACGAGTGCATCGTCGATCTGCGGCCGCTCAAGAAATCGGCGGGCGTCGAGGCCGAGGACGTTGCCAAACGCCTCATGGACTACGGTTTCCACGCGCCGACCATGTCCTTCCCGATTCCCGGAACCCTCATGATCGAACCCACCGAAAGCGAATCGCGCGCCGAGCTGGATCGCTTTTGCGACGCCATGATCGCCATTCGTCAGGAGATCCACGAAATCGAGACCGAGACCATGCCTCGCGCGGACAATCTGCTCAAGAACGCCCCGCACACCGCCGCCGCACTGCTGGCCAGCGAATGGTCGCATCCCTACCCGCGCGAACGGGCGGCCTATCCCCTGCCCTATTTGCGTGGTCACAAGTATTGGCCGCCAGTCGGCCGGCTCGACAACGTCCAGGGCGACCGTCAATTCGTCTGCGCTTGTCCCCCCGTATCCAGCTACCAAGCTTAGCAAGATGGCAAGCACGACCCTGACCTTCGCCTCGCGCGAGGCGCACCGCGCCTGGCTCTCCACCCAAGCCATCTTGCCCGCCGGGTTTCGCGTCGGAACCACGCGCATCGAGTTCGTTCCGGCCGAGGCCCCCAAACCGGCGGCCATGAACCTGACCCTCCTCGCGCTCGACAAACCGACGCCGGATTTCGCCGCGGTCTTCACCCGCAACGCCCTCCCCGGTGCCCCGGTCATCATCGGTCGGCGACGCCTGGAGGAGCCGACCTTGGGCGCGATCGCCATCAACAACAAAGTGTCGAACGTGCGCGCCCCCGACGACCTGGCCAACGCCGAACGTATCTGCGCCAGCGTGGGCCAGGCACTCGGGTTCGCGCCGGCCGAGGTGATGCCCAGCTCGACCGGCGTCATCGGCTGGCGCATTCCCATCGAGGCCATGCTGGCCGGGGTGCCGGCCGCCGCCGAGTCCGTCGGGAAGAGGAGTCTCCTCGATGCCGCGCGGGCCATCATGACCACCGACCTCTACCCCAAGGTTCGCCGCGCCGGCGTCGGTCAGGGCAGTATCGTCGGCATCGCCAAGGGGGCCGGTATGATCGAGCCCAACCTGGCCACCATGCTGGTTTTTCTGCTCACCGATTTGGCCATTCCGCGCGCTTCCCTGCGCCGCCTTCTGCCAGCGGCGGTCGATCCCAGTTTCAACTGCATCAGCATCGACACCGACACCAGCACTTCGGATACCGTCGTCCTGATGTCCTCCGGCGCCATTCCTTGCGACGACGAGGAAGCGTTCGCCCGGGGACTTGCCACGGTCTGCAGCGATCTGGCCGAGGACGTGGTCCGAAACGGCGAAGGCGTCCACCACGTCGTGCGCGCCTCCGTGCGCGGAGCGCCCACGGAGCCGGTCGCGCGCGCCCTGGGCAAGGCGGTGCTCAATGCGCCGCTGGTCAAATGCGCCCTGGCCGGCAACGACCCGAATGTGGGCCGCATCATCATGGCCGTCGGCAAATACGTCGGCCTCCACGCACCCGAGGTGAACCTGGCCAACCTGCGCATTTTCCTTGGCGGGAGGACCATCTACGAACGCGGCACCTTCCAGCTCGATCCCGACTTGGAGGAGCAGCTCACGCTGCACCTCAAACACGCCGAGCTATACCAGAGCAGGCAGCCCGCCGACGGCATCTTCCGTCCTCCCATCGACTTTCCGCCGCACGAATCTTGCGTCGAGCTGGACATCGACCTCGACTGCGGCACCGCCCGCGCCGTCGTGCTTGGCGCCGATCTCACCCACGAGTATGTCAGCGAGAACGCCGACTACCGCAGCTAGCCGGACCTATTGCGACCAGGTGCCCGCGCCGACATCGAGCTTCCATGTGGTCAGGTAGGTCGGCATCAACATCTTCGTGGTGTTGCTTAAAACGAGAGGCTGAAATACGTAGGTCGCCTGGTCGTTGTGCTTCCCGGGATTACTCGTGTCCTGGTTGCCATACCAGTGGTCGCCCCAATACACGTAGACCGTTCCCGAGCCGCCCACCACGGGCACTACCCAGGTGCTCTGCGACAGCCAGGTCCGCTGGTCGGAGATGTCGTTGCTGGGGTCGGTGACCGGCGCGACGAATCCCTGGTAGGTCCAGGGACCGGTCATGGCGGGCGCGGTGGAATAGAAGTTGTTGTTGGCCCTCCATCCGGTCTTGTAGGAACCGATCCAGTAGTAGGTTCCGTCGGCCTTGAATACCGTCGGCGATTCCGATCCGCCGGAATCCCCGTTGACGGCCGAGAACGACTTGTCGGAAAGCCAGCTGTGGCAGTCGGAGGCAAGCGTGTACACGTGACCGCTCTCGGTGAGCACGTAGGCCCCTGTCTCGTCGGTGTAGGCGCTCATGTCGCTGTGTGCGGCGATCTGTCCACTCGCGTTCTTGAGCGGGCCCTTGTAGCTGTACTGGCCGTTGACGGTGGGCGAGGTCGCGTAGACCACCTCCTTGTCCGCCTGATAGGTGACATCGGCCGCGTGGGCGTAGAGGACGAATTCCCCCGTCGCGGGACACTTGATGATGTGCGGCCGCTCGCCCTTCCGGTTTGGCCCAAGCTCGCCGCTCGGTTGCTGGGGCAGGATGATGCCTTCGTTCTTCCAGGTCGCGAGATCCTTGGATGAATACATCGAGAACCCGTTGAAGTTGTTGTCGGTGGTGGTGCTGAGGAAGTACTCCCCGTGCATGTAGAAGGTGTCGCAGACCCGGATGATGCCACCACCATGCGCGTTCACCGGTTTGCCGTCGGTATCCATGAACTTGATGCCCGTGGAAAGCTCGCCGCTGAGGACCCCGACCGGACCAGAACCCGCGGCGCCAGCGCAGCCGGTGACTCCGCCAGTCCCAGCCGCGCCGCCGGTTGCCTTGCTGCCACCGGAGCCGGTCGTTCCGCCCGAGCCTGGTATCGTGCTCGTTCCACCGGTAGCGCCAGATCCGCCCGTGGCGACGATTCCGCCCGTTCCGCCCGCACCACCTTGAGCAATGGCGCTGTCGGCGGCCCCGTCGCGCTTGTTCTCGGGCGAGTCCCCGGCGAAGGTATCCGCTCGGCCATCGGTGGCCGCTGCGTCCGGAACGGACGCCATGCCGCCCGAGCCCGAGGCGCCGCCGCCTGTGGTCGCGCCTCCGAGTCCCGTTCCCCCGGTCGCACCAGTCGCCCCGCCACTACTCATGCCCCCACCCGTCGGTGAAACTCCGTCCTGCCCGCTGGCGTCATCAAGTACGCCGCCGGCGCCTCCACTCCCCACGGCCGGGCTGCCGTCGGGCTTCTTCGATACCTTCCCCGAACCGCTTGCGGAACAATCCATGGCGAATGCGCCGAGAATGAACAGCGTTGCTATCGTTCGTATGCTCAAGATGGATCTCCACCTGGTTGACTGGTTTGGAGTCCCTCCCAGGGTTTCCAGGTCAACTTTCTGCCATTCATGTCGGCTTCCCCGGCGATCGTCGGATCGCCTTCGATCTTGGCAGATTCTACCCACATCTTCGACGTGGCGAGCGTGACGCGCCATTCTTGCTGCAAGTCGCACACTTGGCCATGCAGTGCCCTGGGCAGGTCAAGTGGCTCATGGCAAGTGCCGCAAGACCTCCGAGCCGAAGTCGTTGCCAATCGAGTCGACCAGGATCTTTGCTATGCTCTGTGGGGAGGCCCGTCATGACCAGAGGCTCTTTCGGATTCATGATCGAGTCGCGCGGCAGGGCGGCGTTCGCCTGTGCACTTTGTTCGGCGATGCTGCTGTGCGCTTGTGGCTCCCCGACGGGTGGTTCCGACGGTTCCGGAGCGAACGCCGGACCGACTGGAGCAGGAGGTGGCGGCTCGGGCGGCGGGCAGGCTTTGGGCGGAATCAGTGGTAGTGGGGGCGGCACGGTTGTCAGTCCGGGTTCAGGCGGCGCCTCGGGCAGCGGCGGCGTCGCCGGCGCCGACGGCGGCACGGTTGTCGGTCTGGGTTCAGGTGGCGCCTCGGGCAGCGGCGGCATCACCGGCGCCGACGGCGGCACGGTGGTCGGCCTAGGCTCGGGTGGCGCCTCGGGCAGCGGCGGCATCACCGGCGCCGACGGCGGCACCGTGGTCGGCCCAGGCTCGGGTGGCGCCTCGGGCAGCGGCGGCATGACCGGCACCGACGGTGGCACCGTGGACAGCCCGAGTCTGGGCGGAGCCGTAGGCGGTGGCGGCACGGTCGGCAGCGGCGGCAAGCAGGGACTTGGTGGGATCTCGGGCGCGGGCGGGCGATTGGGCACCGGCGGAACATCCGCCGCCACCGGCGGAACAGGCGGGACGCAAGCCGGCGGCTCGGGCGGCACGCAGGTCCAACCTGGGGCGCCTGGCAACCCCGAAGGCCAGTGCGCGATCCCTGCCGAGGCCGAGCTCGAAGACGTTTCCGTTCCTACCACTGTCGTCGGAACCGGCGCCCCGGATAGCTGCACGCCCGACGCGTTCATCAGCGCCGTCGCCAAAGGGGGCGTCATCACCTTCGATTGCGGTCCGGATCCGGTGACCATCACCCTGAACAGGCCGGCCAAGGTGTTCAACGATAAGGGGCCGAAGATTGTCATCGACGGTGGCGGCAAGGTCACCCTGAGCGGCGGGGGAACCACGCGCATCCTCTACATGAATACCTGCGATGAGAACCAGGTCTGGACCAGCGAGAACTGCGATAATCAGGAGACGCCGCAGCTCACGGTACAGAACCTGACTTTCATCGACGGCAACTCCAAGAACGAGACCGAGAACGACGACGCGGGAGGGGGGGCCATCTTCGCCAGCGGAGGCAGGTTCAAGGTCATCAATTCGACCTTCATGAACAACGTCTGTCCCGATACCGGCCAGGATGTGGGAGGCGGGGCGATTCGCACTTTCGAGCAGTACGACAACCTTCCCGTCTATGTGGTGAACTGTACCTTCGGTGGCGCCGACGGCGCCGGCAACCTGGGCTCGAACGGTGGAGCGTTGAGCAGCATCGGCGTGTCGTGGACCGTGCTCAATAGCATCATCAGCTACAACCAAGCCATCGGCAATGGCGGCAACCCCGCCGATCCCGGCACCCCGGGGGGTGGCAGCGGCGGCGGCATCTACAACGACGGCAACACCATGACCCTGACCCTCTGTGGAACACGCATGGAATACAACAGGGTGAATGCATTCGGCAGCGCAATCTTCTTCGTCACCAACAATCACACCGGCAACATCGCGATCGACAGCTCGGTGATCACGAACAATATCGGCGGCTCGTGGTACCCCACCTACCCGCAAATCTCGTGCTTCGACGACACACCCATCAAGGTCACGAATTCGACCATCCAATAGCAACCGCCTGAGAACCCCACGCAGATGACGCCAACCTTGGACGGTGCAAGCGTGAAGACATCGGGCAAGACTACCGTCGCCGTCGAGCCACCGCCTCGCCCTGCACGCGGTCCTTGCAGGCGTCGCACAGGACATCTGCGGCCGGACGGCCACAAAGGGTACAGCGGCGGCCCGCGGGGGCCCTGGTCGTCGGCGGCGGCTTTACGATGAGCACGGGCACGCTGAGAGCGCGGACAACCTTCTCGGCGACACTGCTCACTGGGGCAACGCCCCCACCTCGCAGCCCCGCGCTGCCCATGACGACGAAATCGATGCGTTCGGCCTGGACGTAACGGATGAGCTCGGTCGCGGACGAACCGATCCGCGCCGCCGTGCGAACCTTCGGTCCCGCCTTCAAGGTCTTGGCGAGGCTATCGAGCCGCTTTTCGGCCTCCCGGACCGCCCGCTTGAGGGCGCTCTCGGACGCCTGAATCTCGTCCGGCGGCACCACCACGTGCACGAGGTAGAGATCGGCGCCCGTCAACAGAGCGAGCTGGTCCGCGTAGTCGAGCGCGCGTGTGGATGTCGACGAGAAATCCGTCGGGTGCAGGATGCGAGTAATGCGGGGTTGGGCCGCCGTCTGGGGAAAGCCTTCGCTCATGACATTTCCTTCGTGCTCGGTGTGCCACTCTAGCAGAGCCGCAAGGGAAGGATCGAGCCGCGAGGCTGGCGCGTCCAAGATGTGCAGCCATGGCAGCGGCTCTTCCGATTGGCGAGATTCGTTCACCAAGTTACCGCAAAGGCCCCATGAGCGTGCTATTCCAAGTCCGGTTGCGTGACATGAGACACATCCCCACCATGGTAGCGTGCGCATTCGTCCTCGCCACACAAGCGTGCGCCGTATCCAAGCCCATTCCAAGAGGTACCCCCGTGACTGCCGAAGCCAAGGCATTCCCCTTTCCCACCACCGCAAAGACCTTGCCCAATGGGCTGCGGGTCTTCGTCGTCGAATACGACTCGCCCGGGCTGGTCGCCTACTATTCCATCGTGCGCGCCGGCAGCCGCAACGAGGTCGAGCCGGGCAAGTCGGGGTTCGCCCATTTCTTCGAGCACATGATGTTCCGCGGAACGCCCCAATACCCGACCGAGAAATACAACGCGGCGATCAAGGCCATGGGTGCGGACTCGAATGCCTTTACCTCCGACGACATGACGGTGTTCCACATCCTGGCTGGCGTGAGCGCGCTGCCCACCATCGTCACCATCGAGGCCAACCGCTTCCAGCACCTGCAATACTCGGAGGCGGAATTTCAAAAGGAGTCTCGTGCGGTGTTGGGCGAGTACAACAAGGGAGCGTCCAATCCCTTGCAACCGATGTTCGAATCCCTCTACGATCACGCCTTCAAGGTCCACACCTACAAACACACGACCATCGGCTTCTTGCGCGACATCGAGGACATGCCGAACCAGTTCGCCTACTCGCGCCAGTTTTTCGACCGTTACTACCGGCCCGACAACGTCATCCTGCTCGTGGTCGGGGACGTGACGCCCGACAAGGTGATGCCCCTCATCGAACAACATTACGGCGCCTGGGGGCCGGGGCCAGCCCGGCCGGCGATTCCGGTCGAGCCCCCGCAGGCGCACGAGCAGCGCGTGACCGTTCCTTGGAAGGGCGCCAGCCTGCCCATGCTGCTCATCGGCTATCCACACGCCCGCCTTTTCGACCGTGAACATCGACAGCGTGGCCCTCGAAGTCCTCGCCGAGTTGGTCTTCGCCGAACGCTCGCCGCTCTATCGCCGCTTGGTTCTCGAGGAACAGAAGGTCGAGAGCATCGACGGCTCGGCCGATCGCCACGTCGATCCCAACCTCTTCACCATCCTGGCCCGAGTCAAGCAAAGCAAGGACCTTCCCTACGTGGAAAGCGCCATCTACGCCGAGATTGCGCGCCTCGCCGCCCAGGGCACCACCGCCAAGACCCTGGCCGAGGTGGTGTCGCATACGCGCTACGCCTTTGCCGGCCAGCTCTCCACCGCGACAGGGTCGCCCTGGTCGGCGCCGAATTCCTCGCCCTCACCGGCAAACTGACGTCCATCGACGACACCTTCGCCCTGCTGTCCCAGGTCACCGTTGCGGACGTGAAACGCGTCGCCGCCAAGTACTTCACGCCTCAAAACAGGACCGTCGTCGTGCTGGAGCCGGAAGCGCAATGACCCTTGCCCTCCTTGCCTTCCGCTCTCGTGACACCCTCCGGAGGTTCTTGCCCATGCTGCTAGCAATCGCGGTCGCCGCCGCCTCTCCGCCGGCCGTTGCCGGCACCGCCACGGACACATCCCCGATCCGCATCGTTCGTCTGCCATCGCCGTCGAGCCCCCTGGTCACCATCCGCTTGGTCTTTCAAGTCGGAGCGGCCGATGACGAACCCGGCAAGGAGGGGCTGGCGAATCTCACGGCGGCCATGCTGGGCGAAGGTAGTACCAGCAAACGCACCTGGTCCGAGGTGCTCGACGCGCTCTATCCCATGGCCGCCGAGATCCAGTATTACGGCGACAAGGATGCCTTCGTGTTCACCGGCACGGTTCATCGCGATAACCTGGAGTCCTTCGCCTCGCTGCTCGCCGAACAGATCCTGACCCCGCGCTTTTCCGTCGAGGATTTCACGCGACTCCGCCAGAACGCCCTAGACGCCATCACCAAGACCCTACGCGGGAACGACGACGAAGACCTCGGTAAGCAGGCCCTTGCGACGCTGCTCTACCGCGGACACCCTTACGGCTATCCCACGCTCGGCACGGTGGCCGGACTTTCCGCCATCACTCTCGACGACGTGAGACGCTTCTACACCGAGGAGTTCACGCGGAAGCGGCTGATCCTGGGCGTCGCGGGTGGCTACCCCGAATCCTTTCCCGACGCTTACGCGGCCCGATTCTCCTCCCTGCCCGTCAGCGGCCGAGCGCGCGCTCACCTCCCTCCTCCCCCTGCGCGCAAGGGTCTGGAATTTCTCATGGTGGAAAAGCCCTCCCATGGCAACGCCATCTCCATGGGTGAGCCCATCGACGTCACCCGAAGCGACGACGACTTCTACCCACTCGCGCTCGCGGCCTCGTACCTCGGCGAGCATCGCACCTTCACCGGCGTTCTGATGATCGACATGCGCCAGAAGCGCGGGCTCAACTACGGCGACTACGCCTATGTCGAGAATTTCATTCAGGACGGTTGGTCGACCTTCCCCCTGCCCAACGTTCCGCGCCGCCAGCAGCATTTCGAGGTTTGGCTGCGCCCGGTGCCTCCGGCCAGCGCGGGCTTCGCCATCCGCGAGGCCATCTACGACACCGAAGGGCTCATTCGCGAGGGCATCCCGGCCACGGGCTTCGAGACCACGCGGGCGTTTCTGCTCAATTACATCAACCTGTGGGCCCAGGACGGGTCGCGGCGGCTGGGCTACGCCATCGACGCCGTCATTTACGGCAAGGACATCATCGCCGAGCTCAAGGCGCGCCTGCCCAAGATGACCAAGGACGACGTGGACCGGGCCATGCGCAAGCACCTCTGCGCCGCGAATCTGGCGGTGGTCGTGGTCGGCGACAAGGTCAAGCAACTGGCCGAGGCTCTTGCCTCCGGCAAGCCCACCCCCATCGTCTACGACACCAAGGACACGCCGGCGCAGGTCCTCGACGAAGATAAGATCATCGAGACCTATCCCCTCCCGGTAACGCCGTCCAACCTCAAGATCGTCTCCTCAAGCAGCCTGTTCGAGAAGTAAGATAGTGGCCGCATGCCGAAGGCCGGCAAATACCACATCGCCCGCAAGATTGCCGACGGGGGCATGGCCGAGATTTTCGTCGGCACCCAGCACGGCATGGAGGGCTTCGAACGCCCGGTCGTGCTCAAGCGCATCCTCGCGCCACTTGTGGCCGACCCGCAGTTCCGCAACATGCTCATCGACGAGGCCCACGTCGCCATGGGCCTCAACCACAGCAACATCGTCCAGGTGCTCGACCTCGGCCACGTGCGCGGCCGCTACTTCCTGGTCATGGAGTTGGTCGATGGCTGGGACTTGAGCCAAATCCTCGCGCGCTCCGCCAACGCCAATTTCCCGCTGCCTCCCGAGATCGTGCTCTACATCGTCGCCGAAATCTGCCGCGCCCTTGCCTATGCCCACGCGCGCTCGCGGGACGGCCAGCCTCTGGCCATCGTTCACCGCGATGTTAGCCCGCAAAACGTGCTCATCAGTGAACAGGGCGAGGTCAAGCTCACGGATTTCGGCATCGCCAAGGCCATGGGCCGTCGCGAGCGTACCAACCAGGGCGTCATCAAGGGCAAGCTCGCCTTCATGTCGCCCGAACAGGCCTCGGGCGCGGTGCTCGACAATCGTTCGGATCTCTTCGCCCTCGGCACCATGTTGTATCTGTTTTTCACCGGACGGCGCCCGTTCGAAGCCCCGACCGACCTCGAATCCATCATGCGGGTGCGTGAATGCAAGTTCACCCCGCCCGAGGTATTGAACCCGGGCCTAAGCGCCAAACTGGTGAAGATCATCCATCGCGCCATGCAAGCCTCGCCTGCTAATCGTTATCAGAGCGCGGATGAGATGCTGATCGATGTGGAGACCGTGCAGCGCACGGCCTACAAGCCCGCCGGGCAGACGGAGCTCAAGCGCTGGCTGGCGGAATTGCAGCAGCGCGACCATTGCCCGACCATCTCGCACTCGTCCGTAGCGCAGACAGCCGGGGGCGGAAGCGAGGGCCTCGACATCGGGGAAGGCGCGGAAGTCGTGTTCGACGAGTCGAGCGTGATCGATATCGACGATGTCCTGAGCGGCATGCAACCAACCATCGCCGCAGCCCCCGACCAGCTTGCGGTGCCTCGATCGGAGCCCGAGGAGAGGACCAAAGCGGACGCTCCGGGTGCGCCGAGTTCGCGTCCCAGCCCGAGCCCCAGCCGCATCCCCGCGCGCATCGTCATCTTCGCCTTGCTGGTAGCCGCGGTCGCGTTGGGCGCCTGGCTTGCGTTTCCCGGCAAGAGTCGTGCACCGGCAAAACGTGCCCGCACGGTCGCACCCAGGCGGTCCGCAGCGATTGAGAAGAAGGCATCGCAGCCGGAAGCCAAACCCGTCCCCGCGGTCGCCATCGACGCCGGCACGAAGCTCGCGTCCAACTCGCCCGGACCCGCGCAGCCCACCGGCGGCGCCGTGGCGACGACGGAAAACGACGAGGAGGAAGAGGCTCTGCTCAAGAACGCCGAACCCGACGATCACGAACGGGTCATCGACGAGGACGAAGGCGTGCCAAGCAAGAAGAAGTCGGCCGCCAGGCCAGGCAAGACGAGTCCAGCGCCGGTTTCGGTGCGTGTGGTTTCGCGGCCCAGCGGGGCAGTCGTGAGCATAGGTAGGCGGGTGTTTGGTCGTGCTCCGATGAACCTGCGTTTCCGCCCGGGCATCACCTTCGAGCTGACGTTCGTGAAGAAGGGCTACCTGCCGACGACCAGGCGATTCACGGCGGGCAGGAGGAACCAGACCGTCGGGGCCACGCTGAGAAAGAAACCGGCGCCGAGGAGGTCTCTCTTCCGCCGCATCTTCGGCGGAAGGTAGACAGCGAACGCCGACTCAGTCCCCACCGGGATTGTAGACACCGGGCAGCCTGGGCGAGCGATTGCCTTCGTGCTTCTCGCCACGGTGGTGTCCACGTCGGCGACGCCGTTTGCGCTTGTGATTGCCGTCGCTTGCTTGCTGCCCGGCCTGCTGCGGCTGCGCGCGGTGATGGTTTCCGCCCTGAGCGGGCCTGGGCTGGGGACTACCGTTGCGGCTGTTTGGCACGACCGGCAGCGACACCGGCGAGGGCGCAATCCATTCCACGAAGGGACGGATGTTGGCATCGCGCACGGCGGCCCAGCCGGTGGCAAAGGCTTCGGGATTGGCGACCTCATCGGTCGAGTCCGACTGGTCCGCGAGCCAGGCTTCGCTCTCGCCAGGCTCCAGGACGATCTCGCCCGCGGCCGGGGTACCGGCCACCGGCGCTCCATCCCACACGGCCTGATCGATGATGGCATCGCTCTCGGGCGGCGGGACCCAGGGCGGCGGCACCGTCGCCGGCATGACCTCGGGGATGGCGGTCGCGAACATCGGGCGCTGCCGTTCGACCGGAGTAGGGACCGCCTTGTCGCCACCGCGACGGCGTCGCCGGCGGGCTCTACCGTGGAAATCCGTGGCTGCGTGCAGCCCGTGGCGCGCGTCCGCATCTCCAGGGTCGAAGACCTCGCTGTCCAGCCCGGCGCAGGAATCGCAAAGACCGCACTGCGGCCCCGGATCCTCGCCAAAATACGTGCGGAGCATCTGCACTCGGCACTGCTGGAGGTTCATGTACTTGAGCAGCGCAGCCAACCGGCGCCGATCCGAGATGCGCCGCGATTCGAACACCCCAGCGGCCTTGTCGATGGCCTGGCGCGTGGGGCGCGGTTCGACCCCGGCCCAACGCGCTGCCCGCACTTCCTTGGCCACGCCCATGGCCTCGAGCACCGACAGAACCACGCGCACTCGGCGCTCGGGCAGGGCCATCGAGAGCGCCAGATCGCGCACCGAGACCTCCTTGCCTTCGTCGCTCCACGCATACAGCCCTTCCGCAACCAGGCGCGCCTGGGTCTTGGTGGGGTGGGCTTCCTTGAGAAAGTGCTCTTGAATCGCGATGTCGTCGGGCTGGAAGAGCAACACGCAGCGCGCGGGTTTGCCGTCGCGGCCGGCTCGGCCGGCCTCTTGCACGTACGACTCGGGCGAACCGGGCATCTGGTAGTGGATGATGTAGCGGATGTCTGGCTTGTCGACCCCGAGCCCGAAGGCATTGGTGGCAATCATGACCACCTTGCGGCCCGACGACATGAACGACGCTTGCGCCTTCTCGCGCTCGTCGCCGGTCATCTTTCCGTTGTAGCGTTCGACCGGGATCTTGCCGTGGCGCAGGGCCACGTAGAGATCGTCGACAGCGCGAACAGTCGCGCAGTACACGATGCCGGGGCGGCGTAGTCGCTGGATCAGCTTGCCGAGCACGCGCAGCTTGTCTGCCTCGCCCGCGACCTTGCGCACGTCGAAGGCCAGATTGGGCCGGTGAAATGACACGCGGCAGACATGGGCATCCTTCATGCCGAGCTGGACCAGCACGTCCTCGGCGATGGCCGGCGTGGCGGTGGCGGTCAGGCCCAGGATGGGCGGCCGCCCGAGCACTTCTGCGGCACGCCGTAAGCCGAGGTAGGAGGGCCGGAAATCGTGCCCCCACTGCGACACGCAGTGTGCCTCGTCCACGCAAAAGAGAGAGAATTTCACCCCTTCCAGCGCCTCTTGGACGGCCGGCGAGCACGACCGACTCGGGGGTTATCAGCACCAGCTTCGTCTTGCCTTCGCGAACCGCCTCCAGGTCAGCCGCCCGTTCCTTGGCGGTGCGAGTGGAATCTATGCGCGCCACCGCCACCGAAGCGGCCTTCATCTTGCCGACCTGATCCTCGATGAGCGCTAGCAAGGGCGAAACCACCAGCGTGGGGCCCGACAACCAGAGCGAGGGAAGCTGGTAGGTGAGCGACTTGCCGCTGCCCGTGGGCATGACGGCCAGGGTATCGCGTCCGGACAGGACCGATTCGATGACCTCGGCCTGGCCCGGGCGCAACTCGCGGATGTGCAAAATCGACCTCGCGCGGGCAAGCGCCTCGCGCAACGCCGGCGAATACGCGCGCACGGGCTCGGCGGCGGCGGGCGCAACCACGGAGGTGTAGGCGGGCGTGGCAATGGCCGGACCGCCGGGAAGATCGGCACCGTTCGCATCGTCCGAAAGGTGAATGACGAGCGTGGGCTCGGCATCAGCGTTCTCGGACTCGGGTTCGCGCACTCCCTTGTCGGCGTCCACGGACAAATTCTCACCGGAAGCGGCTTCCCCAGCCTGCTCACCATCTAATGGGGTACTCAGTCTCGACTCCTCTCCAGACTCTCTCAGCGTGAATGAATCGCGTTTTTCGGTGCCGGCCTGCGCTTGCCCGAATCAAACCCTATGCCGCGGCTACCTTGGAGCCAGCCTGTGTAGCCATCGACCCCACCGCGTTCGGGCAAGTACCAAGCTCGCCTGGCGAAAACGCACCTTTAACGTAGCATGACCTTTGTCCAAAACAAAAGATTTCGAGGATGTGGCACGATGATGTGGCACGACGCGTGCTTTTGCATTCGGCCATGCCCGTACTACTCGCCCTTGCTCCAGAAGATCGTCCACGCGAGCGACTCCTATCCCGGGGACCAGCCAGCCTTTCCGATGCCGAGCTCTTGGCCATTCTCCTCGGTTCCGGCCGTCAGGGACAGAATGTGGTTGAAATCGCTCATGATTTATTGGCTCGCGCGGGTGATCTGCGGGGCCTGGCAGAGAGCGCGGAAGCCGAGCTATGTGCGTTGCCCGGGGTCGGTCCTGCGCGTGCCGCAGTAATCCAGGCTGCCATCGAGCTTGGCCGCCGGGTGACCGGATCTCGCCCGGAACGTGGCCGATTTCTCGGCAATGCTGCCGACGTCTGGACGCACTACCGGGCGCGCCTGGGAGCCTCGCCGGTAGAGGAATTCTGGATGCTGGCACTGGACGTGCGCCATCGCGTCCTGCTGGAGGCGTGTGTCGCCCGCGGCTCCCTGACCGGGGTCGAGGTCCACCCGCGCGACGTGTTCCGCACCCTGATCCGCAGCGCCGCCGCATCGGTCATCTTTTGCCATAACCACCCGTCTGGGGATCCAACGCCGTCGCGCCAAGACCTGGAGCTGACCACCCGGCTCAGGCAGGTCGGCGAACTGTGCGGCATCATCGTACTCGACCATGTCGTGGTTGCCAGCGATGGCTTCGTCAGCCTTGCCAGCCGCGGCTGGTGTTGATGGCCGGTGCGCCAGCGGGCCCGCGAGAGAGCTTTTTGGCTTGTGATCGCCTCCGCCCTATTATCACCCCATGGTATCGAGGAACTTCTCCGCTTTGCTTGCCTGTGCGACTTGCGTCGCGATCATTGCCTCGCCCGCGCACGCCGACGGAATCAACTTTCCCTGTCCACGTCCGTTGGGCACGGGCGGAGCCATGCGCGCCATGGCCACGGGTGATGCGGGCCCACAACTCAATCCCTCGGGAATCTCGCTCATGCGCGCCTACCTGGTCGAAGGTAGCTACCAGTACGGCAGCGCCGCCGACTCGCACGACGCGCGCGTTTCCGCCGTGGATTCCACCTCGGGATTCAATCTTGGCGGCGCTCTCTACTACACCTACCATCGCGACACCCCCAGCGGGGGATCGACCCAAACCGGTCACCTGGTGGGCGGATCCCTTTCTTTTCCATTCCTGGACAAGATCTTCCTGGGTGGTAGCGCGAAATACATACACTTCACGGACGCGACGGATGCGACCCATACCGGGTTTACCTTCGACGCCGGGTTGACGGTGCGCCCGATTAGCCTGTTGTCGGTTGGCGCAGTCGGCTACAACTTACTGGACCGCGATACCCCTTGGGCTCCCAGGGCCGTGGGCGGAGGCGTCGCCGTTCTACCCGTGCCAAACGTGCTTCTGGTGTTCGACTCGGTCATGGAGAAGGTCTACGGCGATAGTTCGCGCGACAAGGCCATGTACTACATGGGCGGCGGCGAAATTTCCTTTTCCACCTCGGCAGCGATTCGCGCCGGCGGAGGCCGCGATGGCCTGAACAAGACCACCTATATCTCGGCCGGCGTCTCGGCCATCGGCGCCCAGGTTGGCTCTCTCGACATCGGCCTGCGCCAGGATGTCTCCGGCGAGAAGAAGTCCACCATCGTCGGCGTCAGCGCGCGCCTCTTCGTTCCCAGCATGTAATCGGGCTAGACTCTCTGCGGTTTGTCATTCTCCAGGAACTATTTGCCCGACGCGGTGTCAGTAGGAGCGTGGAGGCTTCACTGCCTAAAGCAGCCGGCGCGGGTATCTCTAGCGGGCCCAGCCGCGCCACCTTCTTGCGCCGGTTTCGCCAGCTGCAGGTGTATCAGATGAGCATCGGGGAGAGACTGTTGCTCGGCCGCCTGGTCAAACGGGATGAGGACGCCTTCAACGAAGTCGTTCGCAGCTACAGCGACCGCGTCTACAACCTGGTCCTGCGCCTGGTGGGTTCCCCCAGCGAGGCCGAGGACATCGCGCAAGAGGTCTTCGTCACCGTGTTCAAGAGCATCGACAGCTACCGTGGCGAGGCCAAACTCTCCACGTGGATCCTACGTATTGCCGCCAACCACTCGAAGAATCGCATCAAGTATCTCGCACGCCGGCGAACCAGCGGGCAGGAATTGCGCGACGGCTCCGATGCGATGGAAATGGCCGACGAGGGCAAAGCGCCGGTGCAGGCCCACTTCGACGCGCCCGACGTGGTGCTCGAGGCCGCCGAGACCGAGCGAATCATGCAAGAAGCCATCGCCAACCTGGACGAAGAGCAGCGCCTGCTCGTGGTCTTGCGCGATGTGGAAGAACTCGCCTACGATGAAATCGTCGAGATCACCGGGCTCCCGGAAGGGACCGTCAAGTCACGCCTCCACCGTGCCCGCATGGCGCTCAAGGATCTGCTCGAGGGGAAACTCAGGTGAACGCGAGCGAGAGCCACAACCGGACGACGGAAAATTTCTCCGCCTATGTCGACGGCGAACTGACGCCGGCGGAACGCGCCCACGTCGACGAGCACCTGGCCACATGCATGCAATGCCGGGTGGCGCTTGAGCGTTTCCGTCGCACCGTCGGCCGGTTGAACTCCCTCAAGCGGACCGCGCCAGTCAGCTTCCTAGAGAACGTCCAGGCGCAAATCAATCGTCGGTCCCGTGGTCGCTTCTTCAAGAAGCGGTCGCTCCTGTTCGGACGCATCCCCTTCGAGTGGCTTTCACTCGCTATGATCGTGGCGATGCTGGTCTACTACATCGTGTTCTTGCAGACTTCGCCGACGGGCGTCGTGCCGGGCAAATAGGGCCTCCCAGGAACCCTCCCAGGGTTTCCATCAGATCGCGTTGGCGGAGCCGGGCTTAGCCCGGCGTAGCCAGAGCGCGGGAGGGTATGGGAACCCTCCCAGGGTTTCCATCAGATCGCGTTGGCGGAGCCGGGCTTAGCCCGGCGTAGCCAGAGCGCGGGAGGGTATGGGAACCCTCCCAGGGTTTCCATCAGATCGCGTTGGCGGAGCCGGGCTTAGCCCGGCGTAGCCAGAGCGCGGGAGGGTATGGGAACCCTCCCAGGGTTTCCATCAGATCGCGTTGGCGGAGCCGGGCTTAGCCCGGCGTAGCCAGAGCGCGGGAGGGTATGGGAACCCCCCAGGGTTTCCATCAGATCGCGTTGGCGGAGCCGGGCTTAGCCCGGCGTAGCCAGAGCGCGGGAGGGTATGGGAACCCTCCCAGGGTTTCCATCAGATCGCGTTGGCGGAGCCGGGCTTAGCCCGGCGTAGCCAGAGCGCGGGAGGGTATGGGAACCCTCCCAGGGTTTCCATCAGATCGCGTTGGCGGAGCCGGGCTTAGCCCGGCGTAGCCAGAGCGCGGGAGGGTATGGGAACCCTCCCAGGGTTTCCATCAACAAACATAGGCGAACAGCACTTTGAGGTACTGTCCCTCGCTGAAGCCTGGCGGCAGGGGATGGTCCGGGCCAGGGCCTTGGCGTTCGATGATGCGAACCTCGCGCCCGGCCTGCCTGGCGCCCGCGGCAAGAATGCGCTCGAACTCGACCATGCCGACGTTTTGCGAACACGAGCAAGTGACGAGCACGGCGCCCGGCGCGCATACCGTAAGGGCCAGCGCGTTCAAGCGCTCGTACCCCTTGGTGGCGGCCGCGAGATCCTTTTTCGCCCGAGCGAACTTCGGCGGATCGACGACCACGAGGTCGTAGGAGCGCGGTGTCGCGGTCTCCAGAAAACGGAAGGTATCGGACTCCACGGTGCGAATGTTGGCGCCGTTTGCCTTGGCGTGGGCCTCGATGCGAGAGATGGCGCGAGCCGAGCTGTCCACCGCGGTGATCTCCCCCGCCCCAGCGCGCGCGGCCTGCAGCCCGAACCCGCCGGCGTACGCGTAGCAGTCGAGCACGCGGGCGAACCCCTTCGGCGAGGCGCCAACCATCTGCCCGACCCGCACGCGACTTGGCCGCTGATCGAGAAACAGCCCCGTCTTCTGCCCATGCAAAGGCTCGGCCTCCAGACGGATGCCGTCCTCGAGGCACGGCACCTGCGCCAACGATTCGCCACGCACGACGCGCGACTGAGCAACGTAGCCCTCGATCTCGGCGAAGCTGCCCGCCGCGACCTCGAACGTGGTTTTCGGAGCGAGCAGCTGGTCGATGGCGTGGGCGATTTCCTCGCGCCAAAGCGCCATGCCGAGAGTGCTGATCTGGAAGGCGACCGCGTTCCCGTAGACATCCACGACCAGGCCGGGCAATCCGTCGCCCTCGCCGTTCACCCAGCGGAAAGCCGTGGTGGCGGCGCCGGGAAGCGCAAGCGCCCCACGCAGCGACTGGGCCGCGCGCAGTCGCCTCACGAAAAACGCGGCGTCGATGGGCTCGTCGATGCGCGAGAGCAGGCGAACCGAGATCTGCGACCGGGGATTGTAGCTACCGCGGCCGATGAATCGGCCGTCGTGGTCGAGCAGCGATACCATCGATCCCGGCTCGGCCACGCCTTCGACACGGTCGACTGCATTGGCATACACCCAGGGATGACCGAACCACAGCGGCCGAGCCCGCCCACGCCGCAGCACGATTTTGGCGGCCGAGTCGCGCGTCAGGGCACGCCCGACCTCAGAATCGGACACGGCGCTGCTCGCGGACGTTGCTGGTTTGTACGACATCGACGCATTATAGACCCCTGCCTCGATGTTGCTCGCAAGTGCCTTCACGGATGATCCCCTTCGGATCGAGAGGCTAGCATGAAACACCTGCTCGACCGGCGACTGCTCGTCTTGGCCGGCAAAGGCGGCGTGGGCCGCACCACCGTGGCCGCAGCGCTCGCCAGAGTCGCCACCCGACTCGGCAAGCGGGTCCTGCTCGCGCAGACCCATGCGCCTGAACGCTTGGCCCGTCTGCTGGGCGGCCCGGCGATCATCGGCCCCGTGGTCACTCCCATCGACGAGCGGCTCTCGGCCGTCAACATGACCCCCAAGGTGGCCCTCCACGAGTACGGGGTCATGTTGCTGAGGTACGAACCGCTTTACCGAGCGGTATTCGAGAACAAGCCCATGCGGAGTTTTCTCGGCGCATTTCCGGGCCTCGACTATTGGACCATGTTGGGCAAGGCGTGGTGGCACACGACCGAGCGAGAAAACGGCCGCGCGAAATACGATCTGGTCGTGCTCGACGGGCCGGCGTCGGGCCACGCCACGGCCATGTTGCGCATTCCGGACGCAGTCAAGAGTGCCATGCCCAAGGGGCCGCTGGCGCGCGATGCGGCCCAAGCCCGCGCCACGCTGTCCGACGAGAATGCGACCTCGGTGGTCCTCGTGACCTTGCCCGAGGAACTTCCCGCGCGCGAAACCTCGACCCTGGCGCGAGACATACGCGACCTGCGCATGCCCCTCGGCCCTTTGGTGGTCAACGCCATGCCGCCCGCCGCGGCGACCGATCCCAGTCTGGACAAAGTGCTCCAGGTCGATGACCAAAACCCTGCCCCCCCCGAGCTGGCGGGGATCCTCGCCGGCGTGGCAATCCTGGCGGCACGCCGACGCGACGCCGACCGCATCGTTGCCGGCTTCGATAGCGACCCTGGCCTCCCCATGCTCCAGCTACCTCGCCTGCCGAGCAACGATCTCGGCCCCGACGAGATCGCTCACCTCGCCGACCTGCTGGCGATCGCGCTCTCGGTTTAACTTTCCATGAAGCTCTTCAGACGCTTGCTGCGCGAAGGGTGGCGGAGCTTGCGCAAGGCTTTGGCCTCGATTTGTCGAATACGCTCGCGCGTGACCTCGAAGTCTTGACCGACCTCCTCCAGGGTATGATCCGACTTCTCACCGATACCGAAGCGCATGCGTAGCACCTTCTCCTCGCGCGGGGTCAGGGTGGCCAGCACCTTGCGAGTCTGCTCCGCCAAATTCATGGAGATGACGGCGTCGGCTGGCGACACGATGCTCTTGTCCTCGATGAAATCACCAAGATGCGAATCTTCCTCCTCGCCGATAGGGGTTTCGAGCGAGATAGGCTCCTTGGCGATCTTGAGCACCTTGCGGACCTTGTCGAGCGGCAACTCCATCTTCTCGGCGATTTCCTCCGGCGTGGCTTCTCGCCCCAGTTCCTGCACCAGGTAGCGGCTGGTGCGAATGAGCTTGTTGATGGTCTCGATCATGTGGACCGGGATGCGGATGGTACGCGCCTGGTCCGCGATGGCGCGCGTGATGGCCTGGCGGATCCACCACGTGGCATAGGTCGAGAACTTGTACCCGCGGCGGTACTCGAACTTATCCACCGCCTTCATGAGCCCGATGTTGCCCTCCTGGATCAAATCCAGGAATTGCAAACCTCGGTTGGTGTACTTCTTGGCGATGGATACGACCAGGCGCAAGTTGGCCTCGACCAACTCGGCCTTGGCTTGCTCGGCCTGCCGCTCGCCGTCCTGGATCTCGCGCACGGTATCGCGCAGGCTGGTCTCGTCCAGGCCGGCTTCTTCCTCGATCTTCTTCACCTTCTTGCGCGCGTTGGCGATGCATTCGGCGGTTTCGTCCAGGTCCTCCACGCGTAGACCCAAGCGTCTGGTCACGGTTCTCTGCCGCAAGGTGGAGCCACGCGCCTCGCGCAGGGTCTTCTTGAGATCCCTCTCGCTCATACCGACTCGGTGTTCGGCATCGCCGATCTCGCGCCGGGCAGATTCGATGCGGGAAACCAGGCCCTTGAGTCGCGCCACGATGCGATCGATCTGCTTCTTGTTCAGTCGCAATTCCTGCAAGGCATCGAGAAGGTCCTGCTTGAGCGCCGCGATCTGCGCCTTCGCCCTGCGCTTGCTGCTGTCGGACTGTCCGCGCTTCGGTTTCTTCTCGTCGAACTTTTCCAGGTCCTTGTAGAAGCGCCGGACCTTGTCGATGATCTTGCACACGCGCTCGACGTGAAAAGCCTCGTCGAATTCCTCATCGTCCTCGTCCGCGTCCTTGACGACCTCCTTGACACGCACCTTCTGTTTGCGCAGCTTGTCGCCCAGATCGAGGATCTCCTCGATGGCCACCGGCGAATTGAGCACGACTTGCAGCACGCGCCGCTCGCCGTCCTCGATGCGTTTCGCGATCTCCACCTCACCCTCGCGGGTGAGTAGCGAAACCGACCCCATCTTGCGCAGGTACATGCGCACGGGATCGTTGGTCTTCGAGTAGCCGTCGTCCTCTTCCTCCTCCTCCACCTCCGCGGGACGCGGTGCCGGTTCCGCCTCCGCCTCTTCGGCCTCCGGGGCCGGCGGCTTGTCCTCGACCTTGACCTGCGACGAGGCATCGACGATCTCGATGCCCTCCCCGCCCAGGGTCGACAACCAGTCATCGATCTGATCCGACGAGACGATGCTGTCCGGCATGTGATCGTTGACCTCGTCGTAGGTCAAGAATCCCTTGGCCTTGCCCATCGTGATGAGCTCGCGTTTCTTGCGCTCGCTCTCCTTGCTGGTCGAGCCTTTCTTGGTCGCGAGTTGTTTGCTCACTTCTTCCAGCTCGTCGTCGTCCTGGTTGTCATCGTTCAAACGGTCTTCGGCATCCTCGATCATGTCGTCATGCCTTTGCTCTGGTTGGCTAGCCCCAACTTGGTCCTTATCAATTCCATCTCCCGCATGGAGATGGCGCGTGCCTCTTCCTCGTTTCCGCGCGCAAGCGCCTCGCGATGTTGGCGTTGCGCCACCGCAAGCTCCGCGTCGACACGCAGGCGTTCCAATTTCAGAATCAGGGCGCGCAGGGCCCGCATCGCCTCGTCCAGGGTCTCGATGGAAGACCAGCGCCCGTCCATGAGAGCGACACTCACCTGATCGCGAATGTCCGCCGGGCCGCCGTCGAGCCAGGCTGGCACGTCCGCCCGGCCCCCGGCGCGCAGCGTTTCGAGCGCAATGCCGTAGATCTCCCGAATGCCAGGATCCCGCAAGAGCTCGAAGACCCGTTGCGCCTCCTCGCTGCTCGCCAACTTCGGCTGCGTGGCCAGCAGAACCACGGCATCGAGCTCGTCGGCCTGTGGTCTCCGCTGCGCCGGCATGGCCTCGGCCGGCGGCGCGGGCTCCGCGGCGTCGCGGCGAGGCGCCTGGCTCGCAGCCTCTCGCACCATGCGCATGACCTGCGCGACCGGCACGGAAAGCTTCGCCGCCAGGTCGCGAACGTAGAGATCGCGTACCAGCGGATTCTTGACCTTGGCCAACACCTCGGCCACGCGCTTGGCCGTACTGGCCTTGCCCGGGATGGTGGCGTCGTCGGCCGCGCGCTGAATGAGGTGGTCGAGCATCGGCCGCGCTTGCGCCACCAAGGACCGGAAGGCGTCAGCCCCTTTTGCACGGACGAATTCGTCGGGGTCGAGACCGGTGGGCAGCTCAGCCACCCGCCCGTCCGAATCCGCCTCGGCGAAGAACAGTCCGGCCTCCACGGCCAAGGGCACGGCCTTCTCCGCCGCGCGCGAACCCGCGCTGTCACCGTCGAACACCACCACGATGCGTTTCGCCATGCGGGCCAGCAGCTTGATCTGCTCGACGGTCAGCGCGGTGCCCATCGGGGCCACGGCCTCCTCGATGCCAGCCTCGTGCAGGGTCAACACGTCGAAGTTTCCCTCCACGAGAACTGCCGTTCCACCGCGGCGAATGGCGTCGACAGCCGCGTGCAGTCCGTAGAGGTTCTCCTTCTTGTGAAACAGCGGCGAGTCCGGCGAGTTGACGTACTTGCGCTCCTTGGCGTCGGGATCGAGCAAGCGCGAGGAGAATCCGATGGGACGCTTCTGCCGGTCGAGGACCGGCAGCATGACACGATCGCGGAAGAAGTCGTAGCGGCCGCGCTCGTTGCTACCGACCAACCCCAAAAGCTCAGCCAGGTCGGGCTGCACGTGCCGGGACGCAAGGTGCTTTTGCATGGCGTCCCACCCGGCTGGCGCATACCCAACCCGAAAGCGCTCGACCGTGGCCTTGGAAATACCTCGGTTTTCCAGGTAGCTGCGCGCTGCAGACCCGGCGGAACCCGCGAGCTGCGCCTCGAAAAATCGGGTCGCTTCTTCCACCGCACGCAGCATCCGCTCGCGCTCCGACTCGCTTTCCTCCGCGGCCTTGCGTTCGGCCGGGGTAAGCGTGTGCTCGGGAATATCCACCCCGGCTTGGTGGGCCAGGTCGCGCAGCACTTCCATGAACGACCGTTGCTCGATCTTGACGAGAAAGGAGAAGACATCCCCCTTCTCGCCGCACCCAAAACAATGAAAGAATTGGCGCTGCTCATGGACGTGGAACGACGGAGTCTTCTCCGCGTGAAATGGGCAAAGTCCTTTGAAACTCCCGGTGCCGGCTCGCTTGAGTTCCACGTATCGCCTGACGACGTCGACGATATTCGTACGTTCGCGGACATCGTCAATTTTCTCGCGTGGCAGCAAAGGCAAATGAAACCCGCGCCCAACCAAAAATGGGTGGTTGTTAATAACTCACGCGCGGACCGAGTCAAGAAGAACCTTCGAGTTCCCCGCGGCCCCCGTGATTATAGAACGTTGCAGCGTGCGCAAAGGGGCCAAGGGGGCGGACTTTCGCGTCCAGCCCCCTCGCGCCCTCTGCGCGCGCGTCATTGACCCGCGTCGCCTTGGAGCGTCGGCTCGTCGACCCGCTGGAGGATGATGAATTCGACTCGCCGGTTCTTGCTCCAGCACTCCTCGTTGTGCTGCGTGCATATGGGCTTGGTTTCCCCATAGCCGCGAGCCCGCAAGCGGCCAAGCGAGACACCGCGATCTTCAAGTGCCCGCATGACCGAGTGTGCGCGCCGATCGGTCAGATCCAGGTTGTGCTCGTCGTCGCCGCGCTCGTCGGCGTGGCCCTGAATCTCGATGAGCGCGATTTCGGGATGGCCTTTGATGGTCGCCGCGATCGCATCGAGGAGCGGGTAGGACTTCTCCATGATGGTGTCCTTGTCGGTCTCGAAGTAGATCTTGTCGAGGATCTCCAGCTTGCTGCGCGTGACGACGACCTGGCCCTTATCGGGACAGCCGTCCTCGTCCTCGAACCCGTTGTAGGTTTCGGGCTCGTTCGGGCACTTGTCGTTCACGTCCGGAATGCGGTCGTGATCGTTGTCCGGATCCGGACAACCGTCTTCGTCTTCGAACCCGTCCTTGTCCTCCGGATTGTTCGGGCACAGATCGATCTTGTCGGGGATGCCGTCCTGGTCGTTGTCCAGATCCGGGCAGCCGTCCTCGTCCTGGAACCCGTCGAAGTCCTCGGGCTGGTCCGGACACTTGTCGATGTCGTCCGGGATACCGTCGCCGTCGCGGTCGTTGACCTTGTGGATCGGACAACCTTCGTTTTCACGCGGTCCGGGCTCGTTCGGGCACTTGTCGAGCACGTCCGGAATACCGTCTTGGTCGTTGTCCGGATCGGGACATCCGTCCTCGTCCTCGAAGCCGTCGAAGTCCTCGGGATCGTCCGGGCACTTGTCCACGTCGTCCTTGAAGCCATCACCGTCGCGGTCTCCGGCACCGGGCTCGAACACGATGCCGACGAAGAATCGGCCGTGGGTGGTGCCGTAGCTGGTCTGGAGCACGCCGTAGCCGCCGCCGAATTCGAAGAACGAGTTGGGAGCCAGGTAGGCCTTGAATCCCAAGATTGCCTCGCCTCCCGGCCCCATGCTCGATTCGCTGCCATCGGCATTGATCTTCTTCGAGTCGAGCCCGGTAAAGGTATAGATCTCGCCCACCATGTCGAACACGAAGGGCACGATGCCCCAGGAGGCGCCTAGGCCCGCGAGAAGCTCGTTGCCGACCCTGATTCCCATGTTGGTGTTCTCGCCGCTCACCGAGGTACCCGCGATAGGGAGGCCATTGCCATCGACTTGCCTGACCGGACGCGGGAAGTTCGCCGCGTTATCCACGAACTCCGAGGTGCCACCGGTACGTATGCGCATTCCTACGTTGAGCGCGGTGCGAAACACGCCGTAGCGGCCCCAGTTCATTTCGACGATGGCCTGCGGCTGGAAGATGGTCTTGCCCTCGCCAAGGAACTTCGCCTTGTCGCCGGTCGGCAAGATCAGGCCGGGGATGATGGAGATACCGATGGGCAACCGGCTGGGGTTGATGATGCGCAACTTTGGCAGGAGGGCGAGGTCGCCGATGCCCTGGTAATTGGTCCGGTAGTGGATGTCGTCGTTGGTCCCGCTCAAGGTCCCGCCGTTGTAAATAACGCCATTCGGCGCGCCTGGGTCGTACGGGAGTGCTTCCCCGCTCGTGACTCCGATCGGCAGGGCCAAACCGAACTGCAACCCGAGATGTTCGGCGGACAGAATGCCGATGGCCCCTTGCAGCGTCGTCGTCAGCAGGAACTTCATGGTCAGCGAGGAAGACTGCGTCAGTCCCCCCGTGGCAAGGGTCCTCCCGGGGTCCAGATTCAGCGGCCGCCATGCTCCCGTCGACACCAGCCCGAACGAGACGTCGAGCGGCGCTAGAATCTGAGCGCCATTGAGGGTGATATACCCCTTGGTGTCGGCGGCGGGACGAAATACCTGGAGATCGACGGGCGCGCTGCCGATCTGCCCATTCGGTACCTGCGCTTGCGCGGGCACACCGGCGGCAGTCGTGAGAGCCAGCACTGTCAGGCCGATCGCGGTTTGTCGGGCATTCATGTTTTTCTCCGTCGGGTGAGGGCCGGAAGAAGCCTGCGCTCGAACTGCATGAAGCGAGCGAGTGCCTTTATAGCAGTGCGCAGATCGAGGGTAAAGCGTCCTCGTAGCCTCCGCGCTTGGAATGGGGGGCTAGGCCAGAATATCGGCCAATTGCCTTACGATTCCGGCCCTGATGCTGCCCGCGAAAGGCCGCATGAACAGGCCGAGCTCCATGTCGACATGCACCCGGTCATCCGCGATGTCCAAGTACGCCTGCAGCCCCTTGCGCCTGACGACCAACCGGCCGCCTCCGTCCCAGTTGCACTCGGCGCTGAAGTCTCGCGCCAGTTTCTCGGTCACGCGATCGAGGCGCGAGCGAGCCTCGTCACGACTCAAACGATGGGCGATGTCAACTTCCAGCTTGTTCATCGCCTGGCAGTCTAGCACGGAGTTTCGCAAAGGCAGGAACGCCCCATGCCAAGAATCGTCCGCTGGCTTGCGTCGCCGGTCCTAGCACATGGGCGTTGTCGTGCCTCGCATCCTCGGTCTATAAGCTAGGCCCATGCCACTCGTTTTCGAAGAAGCGCACGCCGCCCCGGACAAAAAGAAGGTCAACCAGGAGTTCTTCGTCCTGGCCAATCGGGGAGCTTCCGCGGTCAGCACCGCAGGTTTGCAGGTCATCGTCAGCCGGCCGGGGAAGCGGGGTTCGGTCATGGGCCAAATCGATCCGGGCTTCGTGCTTCAGCCCGAGGAGCGGATCCTGATCGTGAGCGGCATCCCAGGCAAGCAGTCGCAAGGTGAACCGCCCGTCCGCGAGGGCATGCGCACCTACTACCTATTCCAGCGCGAAGGATTGCTGAAGGGCCGTGGCACGACCTTGCGCTTTGCCATCAACCAAGTCGATGTGGCGCGCGTGACCTACGAAGGGGAGAGCGCGGAGGAGAAAGAGAGCGCACAGCGGAAGCCCATAGACAAGGCCTGACGGATCCCTCTCTTCCCTCGCTGTGCCCTCTCCTAGTCAGACCTCGAGGATCTCCTTTTCTTTCTTGGCGACGATCTCGTCGACCCTGGAAACCGCCGCGTCGGTGGCGTCCTGAACCTTCTTGAGGCCCTGCTTCTCCTCGTCCTCGGTGATGTCTTTGTCCTTCTGGAGCTCCTTGAGCATTTCGTTGGCATCGCGGCGGGCGCTACGCAGCGCGACCTTGGCCTCTTCGGCCATCCTCTTGACGGTCTTGACGAGCTCTTTGCGCCGCTCTTCCGTAAGCGGTGGCATGGGCAGGCGTACGATCTCACCATCGGAGGAGGGGTTCAGCCCGAGCTGGGCCGAACGAATGGTCTTTTCGATCTCCGGGATGAGCGATTTTTCCCACGGTTTGATGGTGATGAGGCGTGGGTCGGGGACGCTCAGCGACGCCACCTGATTGAGCGGCGTAGGCGTGCCGTAGTAGTCGACTCGGATTCCATCGAGAATCGACACGCTGGCGCGTCCGGTCCGCACCTTGCCCAGGTCCTTTTTGAGTGCCTCGATGCCCTTTTCCAGGCCCGCTTGCAGTTCCTTGATCACGTCATTCACCATGGCTGTGCTCCTCGGCTATGGGTGCGGCCTCGTCGGCCACACGCGGCTCGCGCCTCTCGTCGACCACCAGTGTTCCCAGGGGTTCACCCAGCACCACGCGCCGGATGTTTCCCGGCTTGGTCATGTTGAAAACCAGAATCGGCAACTTGTTGTCGTGGCAAAGCGAGATGGCCGTCGAATCCATCACCGCCAGATTGCGATTGAGCACGTCGAGATACGACAGACGCCTGTACATGCGCGCGTCCTTGAACTTCTTGGGATCCTTGTCGTAGACGCCGTCGACCCGAGTAGCCTTCATGACGATTTCGGCGCCGATCTCCATGGCGCGCAAGGAAGCGGCCGTGTCGGTCGTGAAGAATGGATTGCCAGTGCCCGCCCCGAAAATCACCAGCCGGCCCTTCTCGAGGTGACGAATCGCACGGCGGCGGATGTAGGGCTCCGCCAGGCGCGCGATCTCGATGGCGGTCATCACCCGCGTCTTGGCCCCGCGCGATTCCAGGGCGTCCTGCAAGGCCAGTGAATTGATCACCGTGGCCAGCATGCCCATGTAGTCGGCGCCCGCGCGATCCATACCCGCGGTGCTGCCGGCCACCCCGCGAAAGATATTGCCGCCACCAATGACCAGCGCAATCTCGACGCCCAGGCTTTGTACGTCGATGATCTCGTCTGCGATCTGGGCCAGCACCGCCGGGTCGATGCCAAATCCCAGGTCACCCATCAGGGCCTCCCCGGACAGCTTGAGCAGGATGCGCCGATACTTCACTCCAGGGGCCAGGGGCGCACGCAAGTAGGGCGCCATGCCCGGCGATACGCTGGCCACCGCCGCGCGCACGCCAACGTCCAGCAGAGCCTCGGTTGCCGGCAAGAGATTGGGCGGGGTCTTTCTGTTCTCCAAGAAAGAACCCTGGGAGGGTTCTTTGGAACTCCCGCGTCGAGTCCCGTCGAGCAGAGCTCGCCGGGACTGAGAATCTGACAAAGAACCCTGGGAGGGTTCTTTGGAACTCCCGCGTCGAGTCCCGTCGAGCAGAGCTCGCCGGGACTGAGAATCTGACAAAGAACCCTGGGAGGGTTCTTTGGAACTCCCGCGTCGAGTCCCGTCGAGCAGAGCTCGCCGGGACTCACGCGATCCCTTGCCCTTGCGGTTGACGGTAGCCACGGTCTTCGCGCCCGCCGACTAGGCTTGGCCGGCCTGGCGCTTCACTTCCTCGACGAAATCGTCAGCGCGCTTGGCCAGACCTTCTCCCACTTCGTAACGAACGAAGCGCCGAATCTTGATGTTTTCGCCGATCTTTCCCATGAGATCCATGAGAAGACCGCGGATGTCCTTCTTGCCTTCCGGATCCTTGATCCAGGTTTGGTCGAGGAGGCAGACCTCCTTGAACCACTTTGCCATCTGACCATCGACGATCTTCTGCAGCACCGGCTCGGGCTTCTTCTGCAAACGCGCCTGCTCCAGCCTGATGGCCTTCTCCTGCTCGACGACCGCGGCGGGAATCTCGTCCTGCGACAGATACTGCGGACTCATGGCGGCCGCTTGCATCGCCACTTCCCGCGCGAAGGTCTGGAAATCCGGGTTGCGCGAAACAAAGTCGGTCTCGCAGTTCAATTCGACCATGACGCCGATACGCGTGCCATGCATGTAGCTGATGACAACCCCTTCCGAGGCGATGCGCGTAGCCTTCTTGGCCGCCTGGGCGATGCCCTTCTTGCGCAGGTATTCGACCGCCTTTTCCATGTCGGCGTCGCACTCGGTGAGGGCCTTCTTGCAATCGGACATTCCCGCCTGCGTGCGCTCGCGCAGGTCCTTGATCATCTGGGTCGTGACTTCGGCCATGGCTGACGTCTCCTGAAGAATCCGAAAAGGGGACCTAAACGCTCTCGTCCTCTGGTGTGGCGGCCGCCTCGGGCGCCGGCATTTCGCCGCGCCGACGGGAGACCACCTCGACCCTCGGGCCCTCGCCACCGGAGGATACCCGGATGGTCTGCACCGCGCCCTCGCCATCGGCGTCGGCCGAGGCACGGGCGGAGGCCGCGCGCTCACGCGCGACCTTCTGTCCGATGATGCAGGCGTCGGCGACCTTGCTCGCGAACAACCGGATGGCGCGAATGGCGTCGTCGTTGCCGGGAATGGCGTAGTCGATCAAATCGGGATCGCAGTTGGTATCGACGATGGCGACGATGGGGATCTCCAGCTTGCGCGCCTCGCTGACCGCGATGTGTTCCTTCACCACGTCGACGATGAATACCGCCCCGGGCAGCTCGCCCATGGCCTTGATGCCACCCAGTGCCTTCTCGAGCTTCTCCTGTTCACGCGTGATGCGAATGACTTCCTTCTTGGTCAATCGTTCGAAGGTGCCGTCGGCGGACATCTTCTCGATGGACTGAAGGCGCTCGATCGAGAGCTTGACGGTGTGGAAATTGGTCAACGTGCCGCCCAACCAGCGGTTCGTGACATAGAACTGTCCGGAACGTGTGGACTCCTCGCGAACCACGTCCTGAGCCTGCTTCTTCGTGCCGACGAAGAGAACCGGCTTGCCGTCGGCGACGGTGCGCACCAGGAAGTCGAAGGCGCGCTTGAACGCCTTGACCGAGTGCTGGAGGTCGACGATATGAATGCCGTTGCGCGCGCCGAAAATGAACGGCTTCATCTTGGGGTTCCAGCGCGTGGTCTGGTGACCGAAGTGAACGCCGGCTTCCATCATGTCGCGCATGGTAAGCGGCGTGTCTATCGCCGCCATGGGATTTGCCACCGCCGGATTCTCGGCTGGGGCTGCGGCAGGCACGGCGGAATCGGTCGAAGTCGCGGGAATGGCGGGGTCAGGGGCGGCCGGAAGGCCGGCGGGATCGGTGATGTCCATGTTTTCCTTTCGCGTTGGTTTCCTCCGCTGCGTCTGCGAGGGCCGAAACCGGACGTCATTCGCCCGGCACGCGCGGCCCCCTCGGTCAGCGTGCGGTGTTCAAGGGAGTCAGGTTCTTACCACATTTCACCAAGCATGAAAGCACAATGATGCGATTTCATTAGGGATGGCCCTCCGGCCCGCGACTTGCTATGCGAAGTCTCCGCAAAGGAAGGAGTCGAACGATGCCACTTACGAAGCCAGTCGAAATCAAACCCGCCACGGGGAAACTTGGAATCCTCACGCCTGGGATGGGCGCGGTTGCAACCACCTTCATGGCTGGCGTCGACGCCATCAGGCGAGGCCTTGCCAAGCCCATCGGCTCGCTGACCCAGATGGGGACCATTCGACTCGGCAAGCGCACCGATAATCGATCGCCACTCATCAGGGACTTCGTCCCGCTCGCGAAGCTGGACGACATCAGCTTCGCCGGCTGGGACCTGTTTCCCGACGATGCCTACCAGGCCGCCAGCAAGGCCGGCGTACTCACCAAGGACCACCTGGCCCAGAGCAAGGAGTTTCTCTCCGGCATAAAGCCCATGACCTCCGTATTCGAGCAGTCCTACGTCAAACGCCTCACCGCCACGCATGCCAAGAAGGGCAAGTCCAAGATGGATCTGGCCGAGCAGGTCATCGCCGACATCGAGAATGTGCGCAAGAGCCAAAAGCTCGACCGGCTGGTCATGGTCTGGTGCGGTTCGACCGAGGCCTACCACGAAGTCGCGCCGGTTCACGCCACGGTGGAAACCTTCGAGAAGGGCCTGCGTGCCAGCGACCCGGAAATCGCGCCCTCGCAGATCTACGCCTACGCCGCGCTCAAGTGCCGCGTGCCCTACGCCAACGGCGCCCCCAACCTGACGGTCGACACCCCTGCCCTGGTAGAACTGGCCAAGAAGAACGAGGTCCCCATCGCGGGCAAGGACTTCAAGACCGGCCAAACCTTCATGAAGACCATCATTTCACCCGGCCTCAAGGCCCGCTTGCTCGGCGTCGACGGTTGGTACTCGACGAACATCCTGGGCAACCGCGATGGCGAAGTCCTCGACGACCCGGAGTCGCACAAGACCAAGGAAATGTCCAAGCTCGGCGCCCTCGAGCACATCATGCAGCCGTCGCTGTACCCCGACCTCTACGGCAAGATGTGCCACGTGGTACGCATCAACTACTACCCACCCCGCGGCGACAACAAGGAAGGCTGGGACAATATCGACATCTTCGGGTGGATGGGCTACCCGATGCAGATCAAGATCAATTTTCTGTGTCGCGATTCCATTCTCGCCGCGCCGGTGGCGCTCGACCTCGCGCTGTTCATGGACCTTGCGCAACGCTCGGGACTCTCGGGAATCCAGGAATGGCTATCTTTTTACTGGAAGAGCCCCATGACCGCGCCGGGACTCTACCCGGAGCACGACACCTTCATCCAGCTCATGAAGCTCAAGAACACCTTGCGCTATCTGCACGGTGAGGATTCTGATCACTCACCTCGGCGCCGAGTACTACGATTAAGAGACAGCGCACAGCACCGGTGTAGCGGGCACAGAGAGACGGCAATCTACTTTGCGCGCTTGCGCAAGGCCGCCAGGTACTCGTCGATGTCGCGCTCGCGTCCCGATTGCGACGGTTCGTAGTAGCGCCGGCCCCGGAGCTCTTCGGGCAAGTAGTCTTCGACAACGAAATTGCCGTCGAAGTTGTGCGGGTACTGGTAGCCTTGGCCGAACCCGAGCGACTTGCCCAGCGCCGAGCTGGCGTTGCGCAGGTGCATGGGCACGGGTAAGGCGCCGAATTCCTCGATGTCACGTTTCGCCGCCGCGTAGGCCGTGAGCGCGCTGTTGCTCTTGGGCGCCACGGCGAGGTAGATGGCCGCCTGGCTCATGGGTAGGTAGCCCTCGGGCAATCCCACGAAGCGCACGGCATCGGTGGCGGCCATGGCGACGCGCAGGGCGTTCGGGTCGGCGTTGCCGATGTCTTCGGCCGCGAAGATCACCATCCGGCGCAGGACGAAAAGCGGCTCCTCGCCCGCCTCCAGCATGCGCGCCATCCAGTACACCGCCGCGTCCGGGTCGCTGCCGCGCATACTCTTGATGAAGGCGCTGACCACCATGTAGTGCTCGTCGCCGGCCTTGTCGTACATCAGGGTCTTGCGCTGCAAGGCCTCCTCGATCGTCTTCTCGTCGACGATCCTCCGGCCATCCGCGCCGGGAAGCGCGATGCCCGCCGCCGATTCCAGCGCCGACAGGGCGCGCCGGGCATCGCCCCTCGCCTCGCGGGCAAGCTGGTCGCGAATGCGGTCTGGGCAATCGATGGGCAAGAGTCCCAGGCCGCGATGCGGATCGGCCAGTGCTCGGTCGATGATGGTACGCAAGCTATCTTCCGCGAGCGGCTTTAGCACCAGGACCTTGGCGCGCGAGAGTAGTGGGGCGTTCACCTCGAAGGATGGATTCTCGGTGGTCGCTCCCACCAGGATGACCGTGCCAGCCTCGACGTGCGGCAAGAGCGCATCCTGTTGGGCCTTGTTGAACCGGTGAATCTCGTCGATGAAGAGGAGGGTTCGCTCGCCACGCATGTCCCGCCGCCGCGCGGCCTCGGCCACCGCTTCGCGGACCTCCTTCACGCCCGCCATGACCGCCGACAGCGCGAAAAACCCCGCCTTGGTCTCGGCCGCCAAGATTCGACCCAGGGTGGTCTTCCCCGTCCCCGGCGGCCCCCACAATATCAGCGACGCCAGCTCTTGGTTGTCGATGGCGCGACGTAACCAGCGCCCGGGTCCAAGCAGGTGTTCTTGCCCGACGTATTCGGCCAAACTCGCCGGCCGCATCCGTTCGGCCAGGGGTTGCCCCCGCCTTTCCTTGTCGGCTGCGCGCGCAAAGAGGTCCACGCGCCCATTATGGCCCATCGCGAGCGCAGGGAAGGCGGAGTTCGCCGGGCAAAGGGGTTTGGGGCCGTAGATGGTATTTGACGCCGGGCCGCGGCCGGTGGACGCTGCTTCGGCATGCGCCGTCCACTCTCCCTGTTCGTCCTCGCCGCCATCCTAGCCAGCCCAGTTTCGACCCTGGCTCAGGCGAACCATGCCATCGACGGCGGAAGCCAGTCGGCGCTCGCACCGATGCCGACTCCACCGAGGGCTCCCGAGGCGCGCCGCGCGTGGCTGCAGGCTCGCCTCGACGAGATCCTGGGCACCCGCGACCTCAGGCACGCCAAGCTGTCGGTCGTGGTGATGGATCCCGAAAGTGGCAAGCTCCTCTACGGGAAGAACGAGAAGTCCGGACTTGCCGCGGCCTCGAACGTCAAGATCGTCACCGAGGCAGCGAGCTTGTCGCTCCTCGGACCCGAGTTTCGCTGGAAGACCACGGTGCTTGCTCCGGTCCCGCCGGGGGGCGGCAAGGTAGTTCCCGCCGGCGAATTGCACGGCGACCTCTACGTGAAGACCTCGGGCGACCCTACGCTCGAGACCGAGGACCTGAGTGGACTGGCGGCCAGCCTCGTCGCGGTCGGGCTGCGCAAGGTGCGCGGCGGCCTGGTGATCGACGCGGGCGCCTTCGATGCCGCCACGGTGGCTCCGGCCTTCGAGCAGAAGAACGACTCCGCGGCCTTTCGCGCCCCCTCTTCCGCGGCCTCCCTCAACGACAATTCGGTCACCGTGACGATCTCGCCCGCCGCGGTCGCGGGCGCGTCGGCGCGCGTCGCGCTCGACCCGGCGTCCGCCGCCTTGCTGCTGAGTGGAACCGTGATCACGGCGTCCAGGGGCCCCGCTGTCCTCAGGGTCGAAACCAGCGAGGCCGGGAAAGGACGGACCCGGGTCACCGTCGCAGGCCGCATCCTTCTCGGTTCCGAGCCGCGAACGATCCAGCGCCGCGTGACCGACCCGGAAAGCTATTTTGCCCAGACCTTCATGCAGGTCCTCGCCAAGCGGGGCATCACCGTCGACAAACCCGTGCGCTTCGGCAGCACGCCCAAGGATGGGATGCGCGTGCTGGCCACGCACGAATCGGAGCCTCTGGCCGTGGTGGTTCAGGATCTCGGCAAGCGCTCGGTCAATTTCGCCGCCGAACAGCTCCTGCGCACCCTGGGCGGGGAAATCCTTGGCCATCCGGGCACCTGGCAGAAGGGACTGGCGGTTGTCGCGCGATATCTCGCCGGCGTGGGTATTCCACCCGGCACCTACCTAATGAAGAACGGCTCCGGGCTATACGATTCGAGCCGCTTCTCGGCCGAGCAGATCGCCTTGGTCCTGCGCGCAGCCATGCGCGACTTCCGCATCGCAAGCGAATTTCTGGCCTCGCTTGCCGTGGGTGGCGCCGACGGCACGCTGGCCCACCGCATGGCCGGCTCCCTCTCCGAGCGCTACGTGCGCGCCAAGACCGGCACGCTCGCCAACGTGAGCTGCCTGTCAGGCATCGTTGGCGCGCCGGGGAGCAAGCCGCTCATCTTCTCCATCCTGATGAACGAGGTCCCGTCGGCGGTCGTGGCGCGGGCCGCCCAGGACCGCATCACCGCCGCGCTCGTGGCCTTTCTCGATCCGTCACTCGTCAAGTAGCGGACCTGGCAGAGGGGCCGATGATGTGCGAAATACTGCCTGTTCCATGCCGACCCTTCCAATTCCCCGCTCCAATGTGGCCAGGATGGCGCCCTACGTGCCAGGCGAACAGCCTGGCCCAGGGGAGAAGGTCATCAAGCTGAATACCAACGAGAATCCCTTCCCGCCGAGCCCACGCGTTCTCGACGCCATCCGCTCCGTGGACCCGGAACACCTGCGCCGTTATCCGAGCCCAAAGGCCGATGCCTTCCGGGCCGTCGCCGCGCGCCTGCACGGGGTTTCGAACGACATGATTCTGGCCGGTAACGGCAGTGACGAGATTCTGGCCATCGTCATGCGTACGTACCTCGGGCCCGGTGACGCCATCGCCTATCCGGACCCGACCTATTCGCTCTACCCCGTGCTCGCCGAGGAAGGGGAAAACCGCGTCCGCGCCGTCGCTTGGGAGGCGAACTGGGAACTGCCCATCGCAGCCTTGCTGGCCACCGGCGCGCGCGCCATCTTCTTCGCCAATCCGAACGCGCCGTCCGGCACGCTGGTCAGGAAATCCCGCGTGCGCGAATTGGCGCTGGCCTTCGGTGGCCTGGTCCTGGTCGACGAGGCTTACGTGGATTTCGCCGATGAAACCTGTCTGGACCTCGCGCGCGAGTTGCCCAACGTCGTTCTCTGCAGGACTTTCAGCAAAGGGTACGCTCTCGCCGGCTTGCGCTTCGGCTACGCCATCGCCGCACCCGCGGTGGTGGCCGAGATGATGAAGGTCAAGGACAGCTACAACTGCGACGCGATCTCCATTCTTGCCGCCACCGCCGCCCTGGAGGACCAAGACCACGCTCGCCGGTCCTGGCAAGCGGTGCGCAGCGAGCGCGCCCGCCTGACCGGCGAGCTTGGCAAGCGTGGTTATCAGGTGATCCCGTCGCAGGCCAACTTCGTGCTTGCTCGCTGCCCCGACGGAGACGCCGCCGCGGTCTATCGCGCGCTCAAGGCGCGCGGCATCCTGGTGCGTTTCTTCGACAAGCCGGGGCTCGACGACAAGCTCCGCATCACCATCGGAACGTCGGAGCAAAACGACGCCGTCCTTGCGGCGCTGCCTGGCTAGCAGCCATGAAACGGTTCCCCGGCAAGAAATCAGCGCCCCCCACCCCGCCGCCTCCTCCGGGCGCCGACCATCCGGCCCACGCGGTTGGCGACGAGAATGACAGCGACGCCGATATCATTGCCGACACCCCCGAAACCCCGGCCCCGGTCGAGGAAGCCGCGCTCGAACGAATCCTGCCCGAGCCGGAAAAGCACCTGGTCGCCATCCGCGATCCGGCGCGACGCTTCGTCGAGGAGGCCCGCCGCCATGCCCGCCTCGACGAGAACGAGGAACGCGAGCTCGGACGCGCGGCCCGCTTGCGTGGCGACCTCGACGCCGCCCGCCGCCTGGTGGTCCACAACCTGCGCCTGGTGGTGGCCATCGCCTACCAGTACCGGCAGGCATGGCTGAGCGTGCTCGACCTGTTTCAAGAAGGCTCGGTGGGATTGATGGAAGCGGTCCGGCGCTGGGATCCCGAGGTCGGCACCCGCTTCGGCTCCTACGCCGCCTATTGGATCCGCGCCTATGTCCTGCGCTTCCTCATGACCAATGTGCGACTCATCCACGTCGGCAACACGCGCGCCGGGCGCAAGCTGTTCTTCCGTCTGGAAAGAGAGCGCCAGAAACTTCTGTCGGCGGGCTTCGATCCCACGCCGAAACTGCTCGCGGCCAAGCTGGATGTCAACGAAGCCGATCTCATCGAGATATCGAACCACCTCGCCTCGCGCGAGGTCTCCTTCGAGCCTCGTCCCTACGACGAGGGCGTTTCCCTGGCCGAGCGCGTTGCCCGCCACGAACCTTCACCCGAGGATCAGGCCGCGCGCAGCGAGTTGGCAGAGGCAATTCGCAGGTTGATGGACGACTTCGACCGTCGACTGTCGGATGAGCGCGAGCGGGCGATCTGGCGCGAGCACCTCGCCGCCACCGCCGCCGAGCCTGTGGCCCTGGCCGCACTCGGCGCGCGCTATGGGGTGTCCAAACAGCGCATGGGCCAGATCGCGGAGAAGTTGAAGGTGCAGTTCAGAGAGAAGGTGCTCGCGGAATTGGGTACGGACATCCAGATGTCGTGGCAGGCCGAGGACAGGTAGTCCGGGCTGTCATGGAACGATCAGACTTGCATCGCGTTATTTCTGGTGCTCAGCTCTGAGCCTCCTGCCTCTTCACGCTCGTTGCTTGCAGTCCCTTGGGCCCCTTGGTGATTTCGAACTCCACGGTCTGCCCCTGGCTCAGAGACCGGTACCCTTCGGCCTCGATTGCCGAGTAATGGACGAAGACATCGTCTTCCCCATCCCGCGCAATGAAGCCATACCCCTTGGCGTCGCTAAACCATTTCACCTTGCCAGTTGCCATGCACAACCTCCTGCTACTATCTGTCCTGATCTGTCCTGATTCCGGCGCCCCTCAACGGAATTGTCTGAGGTGCCCAGGGGGCCAGAGTACGTTGCTTGATGCCTCTGTCAAGCGTCACGAGCATTGCAGCAGCACCAGAATTGCGCGCCGCGGATGCGTCGATTGACGCAACGAATTCTACGACTTCCAGCGCCTGCGACGGAGATCACACTTAGAGCTAGATCCTATCTGTAATGGCACAAACGAAAACATCGCGCTTAGTTCTGGCCCGCGAATGCCTGGCGATTGAAACGTCGCGCCGGATGAGCCTCGCGCAAGCCGCGACTCTTGGTGATAGAAAGCACCTGGAACCATCGCCATGCGTTGCCCATTCTGCTCCGCAACCGAAGACCGGGTCGTCGACACGCGGCCGTCCGAGGACGAGCAACTGATCAGACGGCGGCGGGAGTGCATCGGCTGCGGTCGGCGCTTCACGACTTACGAACGAGTGGAAGAAGCGCTGCCCATGGTCGTGAAGAAGGATTCGCGGCGCGAACCGTACGATCGGAGCAAGGTACTGAGCGGACTTCACAAGGCCTGCGACAAACGTCCGGTTTCGGCGGCACGCATCGATCAGGTGGCGGACGAGATCGAGCGCAATTTGCGCGAGTTGGGCGACAAGGAAATCCCTTCGTCCCAGATTGGCGACGCCGTGCTCTCACGCCTGCGCGACATCGACGACGTCGCCTACCTGCGTTTCGCCTCGGTCTATCTTCCCTTCAAGGACGCGGGCGAGATCATGCACGAGGTGCAGCGACTCATCCGTTCGAAGACGGAGGGCTCGTGAAGGACCGATTCAGCGCGTCCGATCGCCGCTTCATGCGCCAGGCCTTGCGCCTGGCCGAACGCGGACGCGGAGAGACCAAGCCCAACCCGGTGGTCGGCGCGATCCTGGTGAAGAGCGGCAAGGTACTCTCCCGCGGCTTTCATCGGCGCGCCGGCTTGCCCCACGCGGAAATCGAGGCGCTGGCCCAGCTTGGCATGCGCGCGCCGGGGGCGACGCTCTACGTGACGCTGGAGCCGTGTTGCCATCAAGGCCGCACGGGCCCTTGCACCGAAGCCATCCTTCGTTCCGGAATCCGGCGCGTGGTCGTTGGCTGCTGCGACGAAAATCCCCTGGTGAGCGGCCGTGGGGTCGCGATCATGCGCCGGGCCGGCTTGCAGGCGGAGGCCGGGTGCCTCAAGGACGAATGCAGGCGACAGAACCGCGTGTTCTTCACCTGGGTCAAGAGCAAACGGCCATGGGTGACCATGAAGGTCGCCGCCACCCTGGATGGATGCATCGGCGACCGCCAGGACAAAGGACGGCAAGGCCGTGCGCGATGGATTACGGGGCGCCGGGCACGCGAGGCAGCCCATGGGCTGCGCGCCGAGCACGATGCGGTTCTCGTCGGCGTGGGAACTGTCCTCGCGGACAATCCGCGCCTCACGGTTCGCCTGCCTGGCCCATCCGCCAGATACGACAACGCCCGGCTGCGTATCGTCCTCGACAGCCATCTGCACACCCCACCGACGGCGGCATTGCTCGGCGAATCGGGCTCAAAACCACCTCTCATCGTCGCAGCCAGGCCGCCAAGGACCGACCGAGCACTGCTCGCCCGGCGCAGGAAGCTCGAAGGCGCAGGCGCCGAAGTTTGGCTCGCCCCGGCCGAGCGCGACGGCCGCCCCTCTTTGACCGCGCTCCTGCGGTACCTGGCCGGTCGCGAGGTGCAATCCCTGCTGGTCGAGGGCGGCGGCAGGATCCATGGGGCGTTCGTCGCCGCTGGCTTGGTGGATTCGGTGGCGGTGTTTCTCGCGCCGCGCCTTGTGGGATCCGGTGTCCCCGTCGTAGAAGGCCGGGGTCTTGACTGGCGCAAACCAGCCATGCTCGGGCCGCTCTCGGTCCGTGCGCTGGGCGAGGATGTCCTGCTCATGGCGGATGTCGTTACCCGGGGACAGCGCCGCCGCCGGTAAAGGCGTCAGCGAACAGGAGCGGATCGAGCATCGTGTTTACCGGCATCGTTCTAGGGATAGGAAAGGTCGAGTCCATGCGCGCGGGCGCGGGCAACACGCGCCGGCTGACGGTAAAGACGAGCCTGGAGGTGGGCCAGCTGCCCCTCGGCGCCAGCATCGCGGTCAACGGCGCGTGCCTGACCATCGTGGCGCGCCGGACGGGGCGCCCGTCGATGTTCCAGGCCGATGTCGGCCCGGAAACCCTGGCCTGCACCACGCTCGGTGCTCTCGGCCCAGGTGCGCGCGTACACCTCGAACCGGCACTGCGCCTTGGCGATCCTCTCGGTGGTCACATGATGAGCGGGCATGTCGACGGAACCGGACGCGTCGAAAGCGCGCGCAAACAGGCAAGTACCCTGGTCTTGCGCGTGGCCGCGCCCGACGAGCTGGCGCCCTTTCTCTTCACGAAAGGCTCCATCGCTGTCGACGGCGTGAGTCTGACCGTCAACCGGGTCGAGGGCGCATCCTTCGAGGTTCTGTTGATACCGCACACCCTCGAAGTCACGCTGCTCGGCGAGCTTCGTGCCGGTGGACGTGTCAATCTCGAAGCCGACATGATCGCCAAGCAGGTCGCTCGCTTCGTCGAAAGGACCCATGCCCACTAGTCCCCATATCCCGGTGGCCCAGGCCATCGAGAACGTTCGCGCCGGTCGCATGGTCATCGTGGTCGACGACCAGGATCGGGAAAACGAAGGCGACTTGACCATGGCCGCGGATCTGGTCACGCCGGAAGCCATCAACTTCATGGCCGGTCAGGGCCGCGGGCTCATCTGCCTGGCGCTCACCGAGGAGTGGGTCGAGAAGCTGCGACTCCCGATGATGACCCACGACAATCGCTCGCCCCACGGCACCGCATTCACGGTCAGCATCGATGCCAAGACGGGGATCAGCACCGGCATCTCGGCCCCCGAGCGCTCTCACACCATCCGCGTGGCGGTCACGCCCGGGGCCAAGCCCGAGGATCTCGTCACGCCCGGACATATCTTTCCGCTCAAGGCCAAGCGGGGTGGCGTGCTCGTGCGCTCGGGACACACCGAGGGCGCCGTGGATCTGGCCCGCTTGGCCGGCCGTACCGGCGCCGGCGTCATCTGCGAAATCATGCGGGAAGACGGTGAGATGGCGCGCGTGCCGGATCTGGAGGCCTTCGCCCTTCACCATGGACTCGGTATCGTGCAAATCGCGGATCTCATCCAGTATCGGATGGCGCAGGAGATTCTCGTACGGCGCATGACCGAAACCGAGATCAGGCCGCACGGGCACGGACTTCAAGCCACCTTTCACGCCACCCTTTTCGCCAGCGAGGTGGAGGACGCCGAGTACCTTGCACTGTCGCTCGGCGATGTGGCCGCGGGCGATCCCGTCCTGGTGCGCGTGCAAGTGGCCAGCCTCTTGCGCGACCTCTTCTCCTTCACGCATCCGGGCGACACCGTGCCAGCCACCGAATGGCTGAAGCGAATCGAGCGCGAGGGGCGCGGCGTGATGCTCTATATTTTGCCTCGCGGTGGGCGCTCGCTGGCCTCCGAACTGGGGGCCGAGCCCGTCGACACTGAACCGGCGGGCGCGCCTCTGCGCGACATCGGTCTGGGATCGCAGGTGCTTGCCCAGATGGGCATCAAATCGATCCGCCTGCTCACCAACAACCCGCGCCGATTGGCGGGGATCGAGGGTTACGGTATACACGTTGTCGAATGCGTCCCAAGCGGTCCACCCGCGGAGGTGGTTTCGCTCCACGAAAGAGAGGCCAAATAATGCCGCACATCCATCAGGGTACCTGGAGCGCCAAGGGCAAGCGTTTCGCCATCATCGCCGCACGCTGGAACGAGTTCATCGCGGACAAGCTCATCGAGGGCGCGCTCGACGCCTTGGCCAAGACCGGGGCCGACGATGACGCCATCGAGATCTTCCGCTGCCCCGGCGCATTCGAGCTGACCGGACTCGCTCGCCGGATTGCCGATTCGGGCAAATTCGACGCCCTGGTGTGCCTGGGCGTGGTCATCCGAGGGGCGACTCCCCATTTCGACGTTATCGTCAACCAGGTCACGCGCGGTATCGCCGGTCTCGCGGCCGAAGCCAGGATGGCCGTCGGCTTCGGCGTTCTCACCTGCGACAGCATCGAACAGGCCATCGAACGCTCGGGCAGCAAGGGCGGCAATCGCGGATCCGACGCAACCATGGCGGCCATCGAGATGGCCAACCTCTACGCCGCGCTCGCCGGCGACAGCAACGGCGAAGCGAAGGCCGGGGCGAAGACGCGAAGGAAATGACCCCACGCCGCCGCGCCCGATGCGTCGCCCTGCAGGTGCTCTACGCCCTGGATGGTGCCGACGTGCTCGATCCCAGCGCGGCCCTGACCTCCCACTTGCATCAGTTCGGAGTGCCGGAGGAAGAAACGGATCTGACACCCGATCCGGTTTCTCGCTACGCCGCCATCGAGAACGATGCCGCTCCCATCGCGCCATTCGATGAAGAGCTGACCGTCGACCTCATCCGCGGCGTCTGCGCGCATCGCTCCGAAATCGATGAGATCCTGGCTCGACTGTCGCGCAAGTGGCGCGTGGAGCGCCTGGCCCGCGTGGATCGCACCATCCTGCGCATGGGCATCTACGAACTGGCCCACCGTAAGGAAACTCCGGCGCGCGTCGCCTTGAGCGAGGCCATCGAGCTGGCCAAGCGCTTCGGGGCCGAGGAGGCGCCGGCCTTCGTCAATGGCCTGCTCGATTCCGCCCTGGAGCTTCTAGGACAGCATCCCTAGTCCCAGCCGAGTACGTGCGCATGTCAGCGTGGACGCCGCCCATCACGTTCTTGCCCGTCGATTTGTCCCGCTGGGACCACGGTCCCGGCGGCGATGCCCTGTTGGTGCCGGTGTGGAGCGACGTCCGTCCCCTGCGCGGGACGCCGGGACTGCTCGATTGGCGTCTGTGCGGCCGACTTTCGCAGATGATTCGCGAAGGCCGCGTGTCGGGCGCCGCTCGCGAAAAACTGCTCCTGGCCACGACCCGAGTTCCGTGGCGGCGCGTGCTGGCTGTCGGCGCGGGCGAAAGCACCTCCTTCTCCGAGGAAACGTTTCGCACGACGGTCGATTGCGGCCTGCATGCCCTGCGAGGAATCGGCGCGCGCTCCGTGGCCGTCGCCCTGCCCGGCCGCGACGTCGACCTCATCCGTCCCGACCGCGCCATACGCCAATTCATGGAAGCGCTTGCACGGAGCGAAGAGCCAGAGGGCGCCTGGCTGGAACGTCTGACGGTCATCGACCATCCGTCAGCCGCCAAGACCATGGGCGACGCCTCACGTGCCATGGTTTCATCCACGTCCGGAGCCGCGATATAGCGCCGATTCCGCCCAATTCCGATGCTCGCGCGTCGCCGAGCGAGGCATGTGGTTTCAGTCTGCGCTTGACCGGCGAAGCCTCACGCAACGATAATCAACCCAAGTAGCGAGGCCGACAGCCTTGCTAATCTACTGCGGCGGCGAACTTGGTTGACTGCGTTATTCGCGGAATACGGGAGTGAGGATGAGTGATGCGCCAAATGACTTTCCGTCATTGAAGCCAGGCGGTCATGTCTGTCTGCCGTACGCAACAGAGGAGGAAAAGCAGGACTCCATCGCAGGGTTCATCTGCGATGGCATTGTGCGCGGCGAGCGCTGCATTTATTGGGGCCATCCGGCGGGTTTCGCCGCGCTCGTGCCCCACCTGGAGGCGAGAGGCGTTCCCGTGTCCGCGCTCCGCGAGCGCGGGACGCTGGTCTTCACCGACGCCATGCCAGCGGGTTCGACCAAGTTCGATGCGAACGCCCAGAGCGCTTCCATTCGCGCCGCCGTCATCTCCGCTCGCTCCGAGGGATATGCAGGCTTGCGCGTGGCCGGCGATCCCGATTCGAGAACCAGATCTACGATCGGTCACGAGCAACTCGCGGCCTTCGAGGACTTGCTCTCGGAGCTTTTCCTCGATGCCCGGGCCACCGGGCTGTGCGCCTTCGACCAGCGCACCAGCGACGCATCGTCGCTGGAGGTGGCGCTGTCGAAGCACGAGGTTGCACTGGTTGGGGGGCGCCTCTGTCCGAATCCGTACTTCAAGTCCACGACCAAGGCTTCGAGCGTAGCCTCCGGACCAGAGCGAGCGGCGTCGATCTTCGACAATATCCTGAAAGCGGCCCAAGCCAGCGACTTGCTCGAAGCCGAGAACGCGGCCCTGATCGTGGAAGGTTCGCGCTCGGACAAACGCGATGCGGAGCACCGTCTGCACATCGCCGCGCTCAGCCGCGCGGTCGAAGCCCGCGACCGGCTCATCATCACCGCCGCGCGTTGGCTGTCGCGTCCTCTGCCGGTCATGTGCTCCGATCTCGACAACCTGACGAAGGACAGCCGGTTCCAGCAATGCCACGATGCCCTGGCAACATGCGGCGACCACCTCGCCGCGGTAACGAGGCTGTCGCACGGGCTGGAGGAGATAGCCAGCTTCTTGCAGATGCAGGTGGTGTTGCGCCCAGAAGGCCTCGATCTCGTCGAGGTCGCTCGCACGGCCATCGCTGAGCTCACCGATGAAAATGTCCTGGATGGCGTCGAGATCGCGCTGGAAGGCACCGCGCGCATCATGGGAACGTGGGATCGTTTGCGCTTGACGCGGCTGTTTCACTCCCTGATACGCACGGCGCGCGAACAGGGGTACGACGCGCGGGTTCGGCTCCGCCTCGAGGATCTGGTGCAATTTGCGCGCGTTCGCATCGAATTCATGCTGCCTCATGCGCCCTCGCTTTCGGACAGCGGCGAGCGGGTACGGACGCTGGCCTATGGACCATCGGGAGAATCAGACTACGAGCGCCTGGCGGTCCAGTTGTGGCCGGCACGCGAGGTCGTGCGTATGATGGGCGGCACCCTGGGCATTTCGACCTGGGCCGACGCGCGCGTGATCTTCACCCTCGACCTGCCCAAGTCGTCGCATCCCTTGCCGACGGCGGCCCCACCGTCCGGAGAGTGAAAGCACACCCGCGCGGACGGAACCACCGGCGGATCCGCGCGCTTCGTGCCTTGCTCCATCACTTCGCGGTCACGGTGATGAACAGGAAGGTTCCAGCGCGACGGACCTTGAGCAGATGCGTGGCTTTGCCACCTGTGCGTAGCGCCGCGGATGCATCCTCGGCACCGGTGACCGGCTTGCGATCGACCTCCACGATCAGAATCCTCGGGCACCAGTCCAGCCTTCGCGGCCACGCTGTTCGGCTCGACGTCGGTGACCACGGCTCCCTTGGCGTCCGGACCGAGTCCGAGCCCGCCGGCCATGTCAGGCGTCAAGGTCTGCAATTGCACGCCGATCTTTTCCTTCTGGATGTCGGGGCCGGCCATGGCATAGGGGTGCTCGGGGAGCTCCCCCAGGGTCAAGCGCAACTTCGACGCCTTCCCGTCGCGAATGAGGGAAACCGTCACCCTCGCCCCGACCTTCTCCCCCGACACGTAGTCGACGACATCGCCCGCTCCCGACATCTTCTGCCCATCGATTTGGGTGATGATGTCCCCCACGTGGAAGCCTGCCTTCTCGGCGGGGCTGTTCGGCATCACGCGGCTGACCCATGCGGCTTTCCCGGGCGCGCCCTTGCTGGGCTTTCCTTGTCCATTCTGCTCTGGCTCGTCGGCGTCGCCGAGCTTCACGCCGTTCTTCACGTCGCCGATGGCGACGCCCATCCAAGCGTGGTGCACCCGCCCGTCCTTGATGAGGGCGGTTGCCACCTGGTACGCCTGATTGATCGGAATCGCGAAGCCGTAGGCACCGCCCGGTCCCACGTTGATCAGGGTGTTGATGCCGATGACCTCCCCTTGCAGGTTGACGAGCGGACCGCCCGAATTGCCGGGATTGATTTTGGCGTCGGTCTGAATGTACTCGCGCATGCGCTCGCCCGACATGTGGACGTTGCGGGTGACCTTGCCCTTGCCGCTGATGATGCCGGCGGTGACGCTCTGATCGAGGCCAAGCGGACTGCCGATGGCCAAAACCCATTCCCCGACTTCGAGGTTCCTCGAATCCCCGAGACGCGCGGCGACCAGCCCAGGCGGCGGGCTCACCATGCGAACCACGGCGATGTCGGTTTCGGGGTCGGTCCCCACGACCTTGGCCGGAAATTCACGGCCATCGGCAAAGGTCACGGTCACCTTGGCCGCATGTTCGGCCACGTGGCTGTTGGTGATGATGTCACCCTTTGCATCGATGACCACCCCCGAGCCGGTTCCGTGTCCGGGGGTCGAAGGCGGTGGAAACCCGTCGAAGGGCGCGCCAAAGAAGTGTTCGAAGAAGTGCTCCATCCCGGGCGGCACCTCCTGGTGCTGAAAGTACCTGCCTTCGCGAACCTTGGGGGCTTGCATTTCGATGTCCAGCCGGACCACGCTGGGACGCAATGCCCGCGCCGTGCTGGCAAACGCCTGCGACATCGATCGTGCTTCCTGTGGCACCTGGGTTTTGGGCGTGATCGCCCCCTGCGGCTGCGTCTCGGCCCTTGGGGCCGCCTCGAGACCGATTCCAAGGCCCGCGGCCAGACCGAAGAGCCCAAGTCCCAGCGAAAGCAGCACTGCCTTTTTACGCATTAGCATCCTCATCCTTGTCCTCATCCTTTGGGTTGCCGCACCACGCAGGCGGCGCGAGCTAAGTCATCCTATGGGTAGAACCGGAAACCGGCAGGATTTCTTCCCGCAAACTCCTCTCTTTACAAAGTGACCACGGACGCGCGAAAAGTCGACCGACCGTGCTGTTCCATCAAATCATCGTCAGACTCAAGGCCCGCCCGCGCGGATTCCATCTCGTGACCGGCGAGATCCTTGGCGCCATCCCCGAGGTTTCGCGGGTGAGCATGGGGTTTCTGCACTTGTTCCTGCAGCACACCTCGGCTTCGCTCTTCCTGAGCGAAAACGCCGACCCCGACGTGCGCGCCGACTTCGAGCACTGGAGCAACCAGGCGATTCCCGATGGCGCACCCTACTTCGTGCATCAGTTGGAGGGAGCGGACGATATGCCCGCCCACCTCAAGTCCGGCATCTACGGGACATCGCTGACCATCCCAGTCGGCGGTGGACGCCTGCTCCTCGGCACCTGGCAAGGCGTCTATTTGGGCGAGCATCGCGACCACGGCGGCGGCCGCACCGTGGTCGCAACCCTGTGGGGGAAGGAGTGAGCCATGTCGAGCGATTCCGATAAGCCAAGAAGAGGTCTTACCTACCGCGATGCCGGCGTCGATATCGACGCTGGCGATGCCCTGGTCGAAAGAATCAAGGGCCACGTCAGGCGCACCATGCGCCCCGAGGTGCTCACCAACCTGGGGGGATTCGCGGGTCTGTGCGGACTGCCGAAGGGAACCAAGAATCCGCTTCTGGTCGCGTGCACGGACGGCGTCGGGACCAAGCTCAAGCTCGCGTTCCTGATGAACAAACACGATACCGTCGGGATCGATCTGGTGGCGATGAACGTCAACGATCTGGTGGTGTGCGGGGCCGAGCCCCTGCTCTTCCTCGACTATTTCGCGTCCGGCCACCTGGAAGTGCAGGTTGCCGAGCAGGTCATCTCGGGCATCGCCGATGGTTGCAAGCAAGCCGGTTGCGCTCTCATCGGCGGCGAAACCGCCGAGCTGCCCGGATTTTACGCGCGGGGCGAGTACGACCTTGCCGGCTTCTGCGTCGGCGTAGTCGACAAGGACAAGGTCATCAACGGCGGCGCGCTCGAACCAGGCGACGTCTTGCTGGGACTTGGTGCGACGGGTTTTCACTCCAACGGCTACTCGCTCGTGCGCCGGGTTTTCCTCGACGAAGCCGGCATGGATCTCGCCGGCAAGCCGGCCGATCTCAAGGTTTCGCTCGGCGAGGCGCTGCTGTGCCCGACCCGCATCTACGTGCGCGCCTTGCGCCGATTGGCCGCCTCGGGCCTGATGAAGGGCGCGGCCCACATCACCGGTGGTGGGCTGGTCGAGAATCCCACCCGCATGGTGCCGCCGGAGACGAAGTTGAAGCTGCAGATCGACCTGCGTACCTGGCAACCGCCCCCCCTGTTCGCCATGCTGGCGCGCCTTGGAAACGTAGCGCCCGAGGAAATGCGCCGCACCTTCAACATGGGTGTCGGCATGATCGTCGCGGTGCCGGCCGGCGCCGCCGACGCCGCCCAGTCCATTCTCGAGCTCGAGGGCGAGAAGGTCTTCACCATCGGGTCGGTCGAGCGCTCGGACGACGTGGACGCGCCCGTGGAGTTCATCGCATGAGAACCGGCGTCCTGGCATCAGGCGGAGGCACCAACCTGCAGGCCCTCATCGACGCCTGGAAGACTGGTTCGCTTGCACCAGCCGAGCTGGTCGTGGTCGGGGCCAACGTCGAAGGCTGTCAGGCCCTGGAAAGAGCGCGGAAAGTGGGCATGGAAACCTTCACGCTCTCGCACAAGGCCTTCGCCGCGCGCGAAGACTTCGATCGCGCCTTGGTCGCCGAGCTGCGGAGCCGCCGCGTCGAGTTGGTCGTGCTCGCTGGTTTCATGCGCGTCCTCACCGCGGCCTTTCTCGACGCCTTTCCCCTGCGCGTGATCAACATCCACCCCGCCCTCTTGCCCGCATTTCCCGGCACCCACGCGCAGAAGCAAGCCAGCGACTACGGCGTCAAGCTCGCGGGCTGCACCGTGCACTTCGTCGACAAGGGCACCGACACCGGCCCCATCATCGCCCAGGCTGCGGTGCCGGTGCTACCGGGTGACGACGAGAACAGTCTAGGCCAGCGCATTCTCGGCGAAGAACACCGCCTGCTCCCCGCCGTGGTTCGCGCCGTGGCCAGTGGCCAGGTCAGGGTGGAAGGCCGGCGCGTGCACGTGGCGCCGCCTGCAGGACTTGCCGACGCGCGGTTACGTTCCCTTTGAACCGCCTCTGTCCAACGGAGAGAGACCGACGCCCGAAGCGCGGCAGGTGAGGGGCCGTTCGCACGGACAACCGCGCGGTGGCAAAGCCGGCAGGCTCCCCACGCGCAAGTCAGTGTAGAATCTGCTTCGTCGCCGGGGTGGCGAAATGGTAGACGCCGCGGACTTAAAATCCGCTGTCGCGAAAGCGGCGTACGGGTTCGAGTCCCGTCCCCGGCACCGACTCTTCCTTGGTTTCTGCCTCGGACGCAGGATGGCCGACACCGCAGCCTTCTGTGTCGACCACCTTTTCCCAAAGGTCCCCGTTCGGCAATTCGTGCTCAGTGTCCCGGTCTGTCTTAGATTCCGCATGGCCTACTCGCCTGACCTGACCACCGCCGTGCTCCGCTGCTTCATCGCCGCCATCACCAGCGATCTTCGCCGCCGGGCGCGCAAGCGCAAGATTCGCGGCGACCTCGAAACCGGCGCCATGACCGTGGTTCAGCGCTTCGGGTCCGCGATCGGACTCAACGTTCATTTCCACACCCTGGCCATGGACGGCGTGTGGGCCCGACAAGCCGATGGCAGCCTGCTCTTCCACCCGCTGCCCGGCAGAATCGCCTTCGACGAAAGGAGCCGGCCGGCTTCAGGGCGACGGGATCGCCTCGCCGTCCTCGTAGGTGTTGTCCTCCCAGGTGGTGACGGTGGTGTTGGTCAGGTTGACCGGCGCCGTGCCGGTGAAGCCGCGTCGCCAGCGGTTGTGGCGGACCACGACCGCGCCGCGCGCGTCGATGCGCAGCGGGTAGTAGCCGTCTTGCTCGATCAGCATGTTGCAATCCACGGTGACGTCGGCGATCTCGGCGAAGTCGGGCTTGAAGAAGATTGCCGCGTTGACGCCGCCGCCGTCGATGGGGGGCGACACGGCCTCGATCCAGTTGTTGCGGACGGTGATGCCCTGGCCGCCCATCACCTGCACGCCGTCGAGGTGCGCGCCCTGGTCGCCGACGAGGCCGTCGATGAGGTTGTCTTCGAGCAGCACCTGCGAGGCCGAGAAGATCCAGCCGTCGTCGCGAAAGCCGCCGGCCGGGGCGTGCAGGTGGTTGCGGCGGCCCACGAAGCCGTCCCCCAGCAGCACGCCACCCACGATGTCCGAATCTTCGATGACAAGGCCGGTGGCGCCATCGGTGGAGTAGATGGCGTAGTAGACGTCGCCGATCAGGCGCGAGCGGCGGATGACCACATTGTCGTGATCCACGTAGAGGCGCCCCTGCAGCTCGACCGCGTCGAAGACTTGGCCGTCGCTCTGCGTGTGATAGCTGGCCTCTGCCATCACCGTCAACGTCGGGGTCCCCGTGGGGATGCCGACCGTGCTCGCGGTGGGCCAGTCGTGACAGGTCACCGGGGCCGGCGGTGCGGGCGGCCCGTCGGGCGCCGGCTTTCCACCCGTGGCCGAGCATCCGACGAGCGCGGCCGCGGCGAGGGCGAGCTCGCGCCATCCGTGACGGGCGATGCGCATACCTCGATCTTCGCAGCTCGTGGGGTTTTCTGCAATGCCCTGACCATCCCGTAATCTCGCGATCAGAAGAGAGAACACGCTGAAGGTACCAGAAGGAGACACCTTTCCACGATGGATGCACGCACCCCATCGGAGCGATGACGGGTGGTCGTTGACGTAGACGGCTTACCGTGGCCGTGGTCCTGGCCGAGCAAGATCACTCCGGCCACGGCCGCGGCCACGGCCACGGCCACGGCCACGGCCTAGATGGCGGGGCAGGCGGGGAACTGGTTGGTGCCAATGCTGTCGCCGTCGACGACCAGCGGGACGCCGGTGTCCTCGATCACCGCCCCGTTGACATCGGTGACACGGAAGCGGTATGGCCCCGGGCCCATGCCCGAGGCAGCGACGAAGTAGTTGTAGTCGAGGCGGGGCACGTCCACCCACGCGCCGCTGTCGTCCACGTAGGCGAACTCGGCGATGCCATAGCGGTGGTTCCGAATCTGCACTGCGGTCCACCACGGATTGCTGCCGTCCTTGAAGTGATAGACGAGCGGCCCGGTCACGTCGCAGGCCACGTAGGTCCAGGTGATCGGGATCCTGCCCTTGGCCATGTCGTCGAGCTTGGCGAAGGCCGACGGGCTGAAGTCGATGTTCCGGGTATCAGGGCCGAAGGTGACGTAACAGCTCTTATCGGCGCTTAACATGGCATGGAGCATGGCGATGCGTGCGTAGTTGGCGCCCGTGTATCTCGAAAATGCCGCTTGTTCGGGCTAGGCGCACGAACTACCCCATCGAAAACTCCAACGATATTAGGGGTGCCGCAACTGCGTACACGAAAGTGCGGAATGTCCGCGCACACAGCTGGCCTCTGAATGACTGGACATTAGAATCGCCAATACCGCGCGGAATTCAAATCAGCAGGCGTGGTGGTTCTCCAAAGCCCCGGCGAGGTTGACCGCGGCCGCCATCCTGGCTATTGCGGCGTCGGGCACCCGGCGGAGACGGTGCCGCTGCACACGTTTGTCGTTCCGTCACATTCTGCGGCACTATGCCAGGTAAAGGTACCGAAAAGCGTCGACGCCGCCGCTGTCGCGCCGGGTGTTAGAGTCAGATCTTCTGCAGTGTAGCTGAGGGCGTAGCCGACAGAGGTCGGAGGCGGATCCACAGAATCCCAGATCACCTTTGCATTCGTGCCTGCCATGACAAAGTGACCCGCGTAGACCGAGCCTGAATAAATACTGTTGGTCATCGTGAACTGGCAGCCTGGAGCGGTCTGCGTGAAGGTATACGTCGATGGCGTAATCGCGTTCAAACCCAACCTGCAGGTCGTGCTTACAATCTGGGTCGTGACTGCGTAGGCCCCCGCGAGGCTTGGGCAGCCGTCACCTGAACCGGTTCCGCCGTCGCTGCCAACCATGCCGCCGCCGCCGGGCGATCCCCCTGCTCCCAGAGACCCGTCGAGCCCCACATTTCCGCCCGCAGCGCTGGCCACTGGTGACGCGTCCGTGTCGTCCGGCGTTGGTGCGAGCGCGCTGTCGGAGCGCGCACCGTTGTCGGCCCCGTCAGTAGCGATGTTTCCGTTGGTTCCGCCCCCTCCGCTTCCACAGGCAACGAGACAAGCGCAAGAAACAAGAGCAGTGAACAGTCTAGTCTTTGTCATTGGTTGGTCCCTTCGAAACAATCGCAACTGTCCGGGAGAATAGCGAATATCGGGTCCTGATGTACATCAATTTCTCTTCCAGCCGGCTAATTCACGACCATCGGTGTCTCGGCGAAGTCCACGCCACCGCGATTGTCGTTTAGGACGGTCCACAGGAAGTAGGTTCCGCTTTGACTGGGCGGGCCGTAAGTCGAATGAAGGCCCTCCGGGGGTGTTGAGCGCGGTAGCAGCCCAGCTGCGGACCAGAACATTCCAGACTTTTCCGTGTGCAAGTGCAACACGCGCGAAATCGCGAAGGATTCCATATCGCCGATGGTTGCCTGAGGGTCAGGCTGAGGTCACCATGCGCCATGCCTGCCACCGCCTGCCGCCGTGCCTACGACCACCGGATGCGCGACCTCGTCTGCGAGGAGCGCGACCCGGACCTGTTCCATCACCTTGGTGTTCCACGCTCCACGGCCGTCAGTTGGATTCGGCGCGGCTCCCGGCCCGTCGTCTCTGCCGAGGTACTCTCCCTTGACCATGCCGAACTTCAGGCCGAGGTCCTTGCCCTCCGGCGGCGCATCCGATTCCTCCTCGCCATCATCCGGCTCGCCTTCCTCCTGGTTCGCCTCGCTCGGGTATCAGGGCCGAAGGTGACGTAACAGCTCTTATCGGCGCTTGTCGCGTGTCGATGCGTGCGTGGTTGGCGCCCGCGTATCTCGAAAATGCCGCTTGTTTGGGCTAGGCGCAGGGTACTTTCACGCCCAGATTTTTGACGCTGGCGCTGCTGATCCGGACGTTCCCCAGAACAACTACCCCAGTTGGGGTTGGAACTACCCTCGGTTGGGGTTGGAGCCAGCGTCGGCACCCGCGCGGGGCGCGCATTCCCAGATCAGCTCACCCGCGTATGAGCTGGGACGCACGACTCGGCAACCCGTGGCGCCATTGTTGTAGAGGCATTCCGTACCGACCGGAAGACTGGCTTCGCTCGCGCCAGACGCCGGTGGGGTTCCGGGGCAGAAAAGGCACTCCACTGGTGCCGATACGGTGGCTGTGAGGAACGAAGAGTAATCCGTATGGGCGTAGCAGCCGATCGTGCCCCACTGATAGTCGACCTGCAGCTGGACGGTCTCGCCGCAGGCCGGCTGGCTGTCCGGACTTGCCGGACAGAAGAGCTTCGATGGCCCATTGACCGTCAGATTCTCACATTTCGTAGCCTGCGCCTGATCCGGCTTCCGGGAGCTCGCATATACGTAGTAGGAGAGCGGTTGCATCCCTTCATACTCCAGGCTGGTGGGGATGGCCAAGGTGAGCTGGCCGCTAACAAGGAGCATGCGGGCAGAGCCAGTCCCCAAGGTCGCCAACACACAGCAGAAGTCAGATATGCAACCGTCCGGGCCAATACCAACGCTGGTACCATTGATCATGGGCGCATCGCACACCGGCCCAACCGGACAAATCACCTTGGTGGTGGTGGACTGTCCCCCCATGCCACCGCTTGCCTGCCCGCCGGTGCCCGCTCCACCAGCCCCCGCTCCACCGGTTGCTGCGCCGCCGGTGCCCGCTCCACCGGCCCCTGCTCCACCGGTTGCTGCGCCGCCGGTCTCGCTTCCACCGAGCCCCGTTCCTCCGCTCGTCCCCGCCGAGCCCCCGGTGGCACTGCCGCCGGTTCCAATCCCGCCCGAGGCGGCGCCACCGGCGCCGATGATACCGCCGGTCCCCTTGCCGCCGGTCCCCTTGCCGCCGGTCCCCGCTCCACCGGCCCCCTTACCGCCAGTCCCCGTCCCACCGGCCCCGACACCACCGATTGCTGCGCCGCCGGCCCCGGTTCCGCCAGTCGCCGCGTTGCCCGCCGAGCCCCCGCCACTGGCGCCCCCGCTTGCCGAACCACCGGTCCCTCCCGTTCCCCCGGCGCCGCCCTTCAATCCGCCGGCTCCTCCACACCCGAGGGAACCGCACACCACGGCCAGCACTATAAGCCGGCCTCTGTTCATCGCGCGCAACACACACGAAGGATAGGTCCCAGGCAAAGGTCGTGTCTAGTGACGGCACGCACGGCCTCGCGGTGCCTGGAAACGATCGCTCGCCGTGCTAGTGGACATCCTGCGCGTCCGCATCGAGCACAGCGACGAGCGACTGGCCATACCAGGCCACCAATGACTCCAACAGCGTCGCCAGCGCCCGCGGCTGGCTCGGACATCGCGGTAGGTGTGCGCGCAAAATCGCGCCTCGCCCAGGCTCGTGTAACGACAGCCGCACCTCTTCCGGGCGCGGCTCGATGGACATCCAAAGTGACTGCGACATGGATCATGACCTCCACGCGCCCCCCGTCGATCGCCGGGTATCGGGGGGCCGAAGGAGACGTAACACCTCTTGTCGGCCACAATCCCATTGCCACGCGACAATCCGAAAGGGGCGCTTGTTCTTCCTGCGCACCCTGAATGCGGTCTCAAGAAGCTACACCAAGCTACCGAACTCTCTCTCACGACCCTTGACGGGGGAGGACGCATCATGTGCGTGAGGTCGCCTCAGCTTCTCAGCACCGATGACATTCGGCCGACTGTGCCGAGCCTCCTTGTCGTCGTCGACTGGCGCTGTTCTGGAAAACGCGTGTGATGGCGAAGTCTCGATTTCGACCCGAACCCGGGATTCACTGCTTGGTCGCGAACCGAACCATCCTCGCCGCATGTCTGCTCGCGGGTGTCGCCGGAACACTCCTCGGGGCATGTTCATTCGATGCTGGCAAGCTGCGTGCGCCGGCAGCACGTGGGGCGGACGGCGCCCTCGAGACCCCAGCGGCGCTCGGTACGGACGCTGCGGATGACCATGGCGATCGAACGCAAAGTGATAGCGCTCAAGTCGAGACCCTCGACGAGGCGGACGCCCTCGCCGATATCGCCAGCTCGCTGGAGGTCGCCAAGCCTGACGGTGCTCTGCCGTCGATCGATCTGTCCTTCGCGAACGAGACCCCGGTACCGGAGACTGGGACGGCGCCGGGCGATGGCCCCCCCGGAAGCGACGAGGTCGGAACCGGTGGTAGTCCGGACGGGAACGGGACCGGCGGTACCGGCGGTGGCGGAGTGGGTGGCGCCGACACGACAGATGCCGGGACCGGGGGTGGTGGAATAGGTGGCGCCGACGCGGCAGGTGGCAGTGGCGGCGGTGGAATGGGTGGCGTTGGCTTCGACGGTGGGGACACCGATGTCGCCGGCTTCGACGGTGGCGGCGCGGGTGATACCGGGGCACCCGGCCCGGACCCCGACCTCGTCCTCTGGTACAAATTCGACGAGAGCAGCGGAACCATCGCGGCCGATTCGGCCATGTTCGGCGGCGTTGCTCGAAACGCCTCGCTAGCGACGGCCGGCACGGGGGCAAGCGCGGTCTTCTCGACGGCAAAGTGCGTGGGATTCGAACGCGATCGTTCTCACGCCCTCGACAACGTCCCCTAACACCAGCGGGGCATACGTGATCGTGCCCTCCCTGGCGGATCTGGCGCCGGATGCCATCACCATCGCGGTCTGGATCTATCTGCCGGTGAACGGCGCGACCCAGACCTGGGAGAGAATCCTCGACTGCGGGGACTCTCCGACCGGGATGAAGTGGATGAATCTGATAGCACGGTCAGGCGACACCGCCGCGGGCCCCGTCGAGTTCGCCATGTCCAACATCGGGCACAACACGACGCAAGCCATCATCGGGAAGGACGCTCTCAGCGCAAACGTCTGGCACCACATCGCCATCGTGCTTCCTGCCGGAACGACCTACACCGGGACGTTGTACATCGACGGTGTCGCCGTGGCGACCAACAACGCCATGACCTTGCACATGGCGAACATCGGCGCCAATGCCAACAATTGGCTCGGCCGATCGCAATTCAGCACGGATCCCTTCTTCGACGGATCGCTGGACGATTTCCGTGTCTACAAGCGTGCGCTTTCAAAGCAGGAGATCACGGCGCTGATGGCGGTTCGCTAGCATCCTGCGCGCTGTCTGGTCCATGCTGGTCGCGTGAGCGCCGGTCAAGAACCAGCCCGCTGTCAGAACGGACGCACCCTGGAGCGCCCAAGCGAGTCGCAAATTGAGGAAGCGCCACCGGCCTTATCCCGGCCCTATGATGGGGCTTGGCCGTGTGCGGCGGCGCGCGACCAGCCAGCGCCAGCCAAGAAGAGGCATTCACCCTGTCCTGGCAAGCGCCGACGGATTGCCCTTCGTCCGCTGAAGTGCGCGCCGAGATTGCGCGGCTTGTGGCGGACGAGTCCACCTGCCGGCGGGCCAGGCTCTCAAGGCCAGCGCGTTGGTGGCCCACGAACCGACAAGGTCGGTTTCAGTTGGACAAGAAGCCTTAGCCAAGGTCATGCCGGTGGTGGCGTCCTTGCTCGGGTATCGAGGACCGGAGGTGACGTAACACCTCTTTTGGGCGCTTGTCGCATAGCGATGCGTGCGTGGTTGGCGCCCGCTATCTCGAAGATGCCGCTTGTTCGAGCTAGGCGCGTCCGCAACCTGTGTCCCTCCCTGCTCCACAGCCGATTCTCCCGAGCGAGCCAGCACCAGCGGCGCGTGTTGCAATCGTGCCGACGAGCGGTTTGTGCGACAATGCGAATCCGAGGAGCTGGTATGGCCAAGAAATCCTTCCGCCCGCAGAAGACCGCATCGCCCAACTATCCGCTCCTGCGCGAGGTGGATTGCAGCACGGTCTCGCGCTGGGGCCTTCTGACCCTCGGTGGCCTACTCATGAGCAGCGCGCCTGCGCACGCCGAGTTGCCCCCCGGCGAGCCGCCGGCCACGCGCGCCGAGAACACCGCGCCGGCCAGCAAGTCGACCGGCAAGGCCAAGACCTCGCCCGACGCGGGCGTACCCATCCCGCCAATGCCCGGCGGTGCACCGGTTCCCCAACGCGTCGAGGGATTCTGCGCCCGCCAAGCCCGACAAGACCAAGAGGGCGGACAAGAAGGCCGAGAAGAAGAACAAGGGCGGGAAGATGGACCCGACCGCCCAGGAGCAGAAGGGCACCACGGGCAGTGCCAACGCGGCCGACACCGAGCCGGTGTCGCCGCACGAGGGACTCAAGGGCAGGGTGCGGATGCCGCGCGTGGAAGACAAGAAGCCCGCGAAGTAGCCGAGAACTCCATGGCCAAGAAGACCTTCCGTCCATCCCGTATCTGGGTGCCTAACTACCCCCGTCTGCGCGAAGTCGAGCGTGCCGGCTCTCGCGGTGGGGCCTCATCGCCCTCGGAGGACTGCTGGCTGGCGACGCAGGTTGCATATCCGCGCAGGCCGATTCCAAGTCGCCGACCGCGCAACCGTCGAAGACGGCCCATGCAACCAAACCGCTCCCGGCCCCTGACGGCGGGCCCAGGATCCCGATTCCCGGAGGAATCCAGCCACAGCGAATCGATCCGATCCCAGTGCCGGGAAAAGCCGACCATTCCAAGGCAAGCAAGCCGGCGGACAAGAGGGCCGACAAGGCCGAGAAGGCCGAAAAGACCCAGAAGACCGAGAAGAAAGACAACGTGGATACCAAGGGCGTCCGCACCAGCGAAGCGACCGCCGCGCCGCCGCCGGCTGTACCTCCCCGGCCCATGGGCACCATGCCGGCGCCGCGCGTGCGACCTATCCCCTCCTCCACGCCCGACTATCCACGCCTGCCAGAGTTGGATCGCGGGTCGCTCTCCCGCTGGGGCCTCGTCGCCGTCGGCGGGCTGCTCCTCGGCACTGCGGCGTGCAAACCCATGCCGTCCAAGTAGCGCGGCCATGCAGAAGGTCTCCCCGTGAACCTGGCCCTGGTTCTCAATCATCAGTGCAACTTGCGTTGCCGTTACTGCTACGCGGGTCGCAAGTTCGATTGTCCCATGCCCATGGACGTCGCCCGACGCTCGGTCGACTTCGGCCTGGAACGCTCGCGCGAAAAGGAGCTGGTGCTGTCGTTCTTCGGCGGCGAGCCCATGATGGAAATCGAACGGTTGGAGGCCGTGGCCGACTACGCACGCGCCGAGGCCCAGCCGGGTATCAGGGCCGAAGGTGACGTAACAGCTCTTATCGGCGCTTAACATGGCATGGAGCATGGCGATGCGTGCGTAGTTGGCGCCCGTGTATCTCGAAAATGCCGCTTGTTCGGGCTAGGCGCAATGACCGTCAGCGAGTTCGAATCCCGTTGGGGTCGCTCGCAATCGGGTACAAAGCCCCGAGGTACACCGGTCCTTCGATCACATAGTGGTTGTCGGCAGTCGGAGTGAACCTCAGCGGCGTTTCCAGGACCGCGTCAAGCACCTTCCGTGCGGCGTCTCGATTCCGTTCGAGCAAGCCCCGAAAGTCAGCCAGCCGGTCGAGGGCCTCGCGTTCCATTCGGCGCATCTCCAGGCCGACCACCCCAGGTGCCGCCCGGAGGGCACGAATCCGCCCTTCCAGGTCGGCTGCGGTGGCTTCCCGCTCGGAGATCGCCCGAATGGCCGCCTGTGGTGCGGCGGCGCCAGAAGCGATCGCGCTCGTCAGGTTGGCGGGATCTCGGCCTTGAACGTCCGAAACTGGGCTTCGAGCGCGGGGATCTCCGTGTCGCTCCTCGCCGCACGCTCGGCAAGGCGGCGCCGCAGCTCGCGGAGCACGTCGACGATTACCTCTTCGCGCCCCGCCGACGTCCCGGACCTGCACCCGGCTCGCTCGGTCCCGGGGCCGAGCGAGCGGCGTGGGATGGGGAAGACCATCTCAACTGATCGCCGTGAAGCCCGGCAGGAGGTGCTGGAGTAGACTACGCTTGGTGGTCCCAATCACCCCTTCACAGCCCATCGTCAACGCCTGCACCAGCTTCGCAGGCCGGGGGTCGGCCGGACATGTGGGAGTCGCCGTTTTGTGGTCAAACGAAACGGGTGAGCGTGCGGCCACGCAAGTTGGCTTCGGGCTGGGTTCGGGGCAGCTCAAAGGAGCCTGGTGATGCGAACGCACGTTTTCGCGCTTGTCGCCGCTATTCTCGCAGGCGCAGCCTGCAATTCTGGCGGCCTTCGCCTCGCGCCGGCAGATGGTGGAACCGGCGATGCGACGACGATTGGCGGAAGCACAAGCACGGGCGGAACAACCGGCGTAGGCGGGACGACGAGCGCTGGCGGGACGGCCGGACCGGTCTACGGTCCAAGTTGTTCGGGGCTGGCCGCCACCTGCGGTCCATCCAAGAACGACAACTGCTGCACGTCGCTGCTGGTGCCCGGCGGTGCCTTCAACCTGAGCAACGACCCGACCTACCCCGCGACGGTGAGCGACTTCTATCTCGACAAATACGAGGTGACGGTGGGGCGGTTCCGGGCCTTCGTGAACGCGGACATGGGAACGCAGGCCAGCCCGCCAGCCGCTGGCACTGGCGCCAACCCGCTCATCACCGGAACCGGATGGAATTCGACCTGGAATTCCAGCTTGACCGCCAATACGGCAGCCTTGCAGACGGCATTGCGGTGCGACTCCAAGTATCAGACGTGGACGAACACTCTTGGGGCGAATGAGAACTTGCCGATCACCTGCATAGACTGGTACGAGGCGTTTGCGTTCTGCGCCTGGGACGGCGGCAGGCTGGCCACCCAGGCGGAATGGGAATACGCAGCAGCCGGCGGGAGCGAGGAGCGTGTGTACCCCTGGGGTTCGACGGATCCAGGTGCCAACGCGAATCTGGCGGTCTGGAGTTGCTTCTATAATGGGACGGGCACTTGCAGCGGGATCATGAACATCGCGCCGGTGGGGTCAGTGCCTGCAGGCAACGGGAAGTGGGGTCAGTCCGACTTGGCAGGCAATTTGTGGGAGTGGGTCTTCGACTGGCAATCGTGGTCGTATGCTGTCCCGTGCGATGATTGTGCCGATATCACGGCGTCGTCAGGCCGGGTGTACCGTGGCGGCGGTTTCCTTAGCCAAAGCGCCTCGGTCCTCCGGGCAACCTACCGCACCGGCTACAACCCCGATGGCCGCGTCTACGACGTCGGTGCCCGTTGCGCCAGGACCAAACGTTGAATCCGGCCACGTCAGCGTCACGCGGTCAAACAAATCGTCGGCGGGTCCGGCACGAGAGCCAAGACCTTCGCGAATTGGTTCCCTAACGACCAAATCCCGTTGGGGTCGCTTGGTAGCAAGGCTGCGGAAGTTCCCGTCGAGAATGATGCCTTCGAGAAGCCGCAGGTTGAGCTTCGCTACCTCTGCGCAGAGCGCGGGCCAGGAAAACGTTGTGTAGATGCTGACGATGCCGCTCGCCGAGCGAGCGCATAGCCCGCGCCATCATGCTGCGCTGGCTCGACCTCGATGCCAAAAGGGGCGCGTGCCCGGGGCTTTACCCCGTTGCATGCCACCAGTCGCTAGTGATGAAACAACCTAAGCTTCGACATGGCCATCACCATGCCGTACTCGTCGGCGGCGGCGATGACGATGTCGTCGCGCACCGACCCGCCCGGCTGCGAGCTGTACCTCACGCCGCTCTGCGAGGCGCGATTGACGTTGTCGCGAAAGGGGAAGAATGCGTCCGAGGCCAGGCTGACGCCCCGTTGGCGCGAGAGCCGGGTATCAGGGCCGAAAGTGACGTAACAGCTCTTATCGGCGCTTAACATGGCATGGAGCGTGGCGAGGCGTGCGTAGTTGGCGCCCGTGTATCTCGAAAATGCCGCTTGTTCGGGCTAGGCGCCGAGGAGGTTGCCCCAGCCGTACCTCCGCCCGCTCCTCCGCTTGCAAGATCGAGTGCGGCGTCCGATGTCCCACCGTTTCCGCCCGTCCTTGCATCAACATCGATCCGGACAGGCGGTCTTCCCGCATCCGGCTCACCGCGAAGGCGTCATTCATCGAGGTCATGTTCTAGGGATGGTTTGGCCTCTGCTCGACCTGCTGGTGTCCGTCCAGCACGAGCGCGTCGTGCAAAAGGACAGCACTGTCATCTTCGAGGCCGGCGGCAGTTCAGGGATCGGACTTGGACGAGATGATGACAAGCAACGATCTCCGGGTGATCGAGGCTGGGCGGATGTACCAGGGGATGTCCAGCTCTTCATCGTTGCCGAAAAGCGCTCGTAATTCGCAATGGCAACCCTGGTGGGGCGCTATTGTTCAAATCGCCATGGCTGTTAGACTACCATCGTATGCGACACCACCCACGGCGACGATCAATCCTGTCGATGCTTCTGCCTTCGCTCGCAGCCTGTGGGGCAACCCGCGACAGGCCCCCCGAGGCAACGGTCACAAAGACCGATTCGTTTCTCACCGTGGCCACCGAACAGTCCATCGGGGGACCCGTGGCTTTTCCGAACCCAAGCGACGAATTCAACCCCGCGGTAGCGAGCGACGGGACCAATTTTCTGGTCGCCTGGTCGCAGTCTCAAAAAGGCGTCGTCTACAAGCGTGTCTCGGGTGCAACCGGGCAACCGCTCGATGCCGACGGCATCGTCCTAGACATCAGCGACTTCGCCAGCGTGGCCTTTGGTGGTGGCAAGTTCGCGGTGGTTGGCAACTATGCCGGGGCTGTCATTGCAAGCCTGATCAATCAAGACGGCACACCGGCGACGACCTTCACCCTTATTGCTTCGGGCACGATTGAGCCGCAGGGATCGGTTTTCCACCCCGTCGTCGCCTGGACCGGAAGCAACTTTCTGGTCGTTCCCGATCCCGCGCGCAGCTTCGCGGCTCGCTTCTCGACCACCGGACAAGTTCTCGATCCGACGCCGCAGCAGGGTCTTGCCCCAGGCGCGGGAGGCTCTTTGCGCATCGCCTGTGGGCCGACGAACTGCTTGCTAGTATCCCCCGACGGCAGGGGCGGAGCTGCCGCCACCCTGCTCAATCCAACCACCATGACGGTGGCCAACGGATCCGTATCCGCCAACCTCCAGAGTTGCGCCGACGACGTGGTTTGGGACGGAAGCGCCTTCACAGCGGTGGGCGTTGGAACCATCCCGGCGACCTCGATCAGCGCGATTCGCGTCGACGCAACCGGCGCCGTGTTGACGGCCAAAAACAGTCTTGTCACCGGGGAATTCTACGCGCCGGCCAGGATCGTGGGCGGTGGGAGCTCGTTACTGGTGACCAATCAGACCGCGGCCTGGCTCGTCGACACTGCGACCCTGACTGGCCGCAGCGCGGGAGATTTCGCCAGCGATCCCTTCGGACCCAACAATGTGATCTTCAACCAGATCGCCGCGCCGGCTGTCGCGGCGGGAGACTATTTCATGGTCTGGAGTCAAACCGTTGCGCCGGCAAATACCGGCGATATCTACGGTCGCCGCATGGCGGTCGCTGGCACCTTGCCCGAGACCTCGCCAACATTTCTGTCCGGGATCGCCAACAGCCAGACCGCCCCGGCCGCGGTGTTTGATGGGACGAACTATCTCGTCGCGTGGGTGGACGAACGTCCAGCCTCACTGCCGCGGATCTACTTCGCGCGGACTGCACCCGACGGCACGGTGCTCGACCCAACCGGCATACCGACACCTGTCACCGACAGCAGCTTGCCGACGGCGCGCTTTGGACTTGCCTACGGAGGCGGCACCTACCTTGTGTGCGAGGTTGGTTTCTGCCAGCGGATCTCGCCGGCCGGCGCACTGCTAGGGACGGCCTTCTATGCCGGTGGCGTGGACAACGCTGTCGCGTTCGACGGAACGCAGTGGGTCCTGGCCTATAACGTGGCCGTCGGTAGTACCCAGGGAATCTATACCCAGCGTATCGGGCTTGACGGCGCTATCGTGGGTGCGCCCACCCGCATCTCCACCGCATTTGCCGCCGCGCGATCGGTGTCGATAGCTTCTGACGGCGCGGGAGATTCGGTGGTCACATTCTCGATCGGCGGCCGCGCTGGCCGGGCCCGCGTTCGGGCCGACGGGACTATTGCCGAGGCTCCGGCGGACCTATGCCCGACCTGCACGTCGTCGAGCACCCCGGCGGTTGCATTCGGTGGTGGCCAATACCTTCTCTCTTGGACGACTACCGACAGGTCCGACATCCTGGCAGCACGCTACCGGGACGGCGTGCAACTTGACCAAGGAATCCCTCTCGTCGGCGTCGCGGGCGCTCGAGATGCCTCTCGCATCGCCTTCATGGGGACACGTTTTTTGCTGGCCTGGATCGACTGGACCACGTCTAATGACAATCCAGGCAATTGGGATATCTACGGTGGACGCATCACCACGGCCGGGACCTCGGTGCCTGGCAAACCCTTCGCGATCGCTAACTCAAAGCTCATCGAGGGCGATGTCGCGATGGCGGCGGGCAATGGGCAGGCGCTGGTCGCCTTCACCCGATCCTATGCCAATGGGTACCGACTCTTCGGGCGCATCGTCACCGACGATGTCGGGTGTATCAGCGACGCCGATTGCCCGGACGATGATCTCGCGTGCACGCAGGCGACCTGCACGAATGGCAGTTGCGGCCAGAGCATCGCCAACACGTCCTGCCTGATCGGCGGTGTCTGCTACGCAAATGGTGCCGCCGACCCGAACGGATCGTGCGCGATCTGCAGTCCGGTCACCAGCCAGACCGGATTTTCGCCCAGCGCGTGCGTTCCGGATGGCGGCCTCGGCAACGATGGCGGGCCGGGACACGACGCTGCCAGCGGTTCAGGCGGTGCATCGAGCGCCGGTGGGACTCGCGGTGCTGGCGGCTCGCCGGGCGTGGGAGGCGCAACAGGCGCGGGCGGCGACATCGGCGCTGGGGGCGGCGGCGGACGCGGCGTTGGGAGCGGAGGCTCCCCCGGCGATGCCAGCGCCGGCGCGGGCGGCACATCAGGGACGGGAGGCCTTGCAGCCATCGACGCGGGCGCTGGGGGTGGCGGCGGACGCGGCGTTGGGAGCGGAGGCTCCCCCGGCGACGCTAGCGCCGGCGCGGGTGGCGCATCGGGAACAGGCGGCGTGTCCGTGTCGGGCACGGGTGGGGATCGCGGCGAGGGCGGCGCGTTGGGAACGGGCAGCGCGGCCCCTGCTGACGCTAGCGTGGCCGGCAATAAGTCGAGCAGCAGCGGTTGCAGCTGCGGGACTGTATCCAAGCCATTCCAGCAATCCCGGTCGCTTCCCTTTGTCTTCGTTCTCTTCGCCCTTTTGGGGGGCCGTCGCCTGCGGCGCCGTTGATTGGCCGGGTGCAAAGGGTCCGAAATGGGCATGCTATGCGATTTCCGCGGGAGGTCAGGGGAAGCTCTGCCCCGGCACCCCAGCGTGCGCGACCATCTGCTGGCAGCCCTGCAAGCCCTGGTCGACGCCAGCCGAGATCCCGCTGTCCGAAATAGAACCCCACCAAGGAGAAAGTCATGAGCCGAAAGCAATGCGAAAGCTGCGCGATGCCCATCGAAAGCGGCGTCTACTGCCAGTACTGCTCCGACGAGCATGGAAACTTGCAGCCCTTCGAAGAGCGCTTCGAGCGCATGGTGCAATGGACGTCTCGGCAGAAGCCCGACCTCGCGCCCGAAGAGGCCAAGCGACAGACCCTGGCCTACATGGGCCAGATGCCCGCCTGGCGCAACCATCCGAAGGTGAAAGCGGCCCTGGCGAGGTAGTGGGCAGCAAGCTTACGGGGAAGCCCCGCAAGGGGCATTGACGGAGACGGCTACTTTCGCCGCCTGCTCGCCGTGATCTTGGCTTCGGTCTTCTTGGCCGCAGGTTTCGTTGCCTTCATGGGTAATTCGAGTGCGCCTTCGAAGGCGCACATGAGCCAGCGACGGAGCTCGGCAGCCTTCTGCATCATCCTCTTCGAGCAACATGACTTTGTCACTTCTAACCCGCCCGTTACCCATCGAATCGAATAGCGAGGCGCCCGCGAGGGCTAGGGCCGTGCGCGGTCGGGCTCGGGCAACAAGACCATCGTCGATCGTCCGAACAGGCTAGCGAAGAGATTGCCATTTACCTTTGGCGAAGGACGTTCGACAAGTCCAGTGACACGCGGTATCTGTTCGGGCGACGATTTCGATGGGTAGGAGGCCCACATGCATCAAGGCATTGGCAATCAGGAAGACTCGCAAGGTGGGCGACTCAGGATGTTTGCGCAAGAGCAATGCCATCACTGCCGAGGCAGCGATCAGGACGCCCACCTCACGAACCCATACCTGTGCGGCCGGGTTTGGCGCGACGCCTTTACCGGCTAGGAGTGCCGCTGGAAATGCGAGGGCAAACGCCGAAATTGCGAGTCCGATCATCGCAACCAGCGTGAGGAATGTAGTTCGACTCATGGTTCGAGCTTGGAGAGATCCTATGCCACGCGCAATTACCTCGCGAGGTCATCGCTGTCCGAAACACGAATGCTAGAGTCGGACCATGACCAGCCTGCTCTTTCCTGCGTTGCTGCGCTACTGGCGTGAACGTCGGGGCTTTTCGCAGCTCGAGCTCTCACTCGCTGCCGACGTCTCGGCACGCCACATTAGCTTTCTCGAATCGAACAGGGCCAAGCCAAGCAGGAAAATGGTTCTGCAACTCTTGTCGGTTCTAAGCGGTTCCACTGCGAGAGCAGGATCAGGCTCTGCTGGCGGCGGGTTTCGAGCCCCGCCATGCGTCCTTGTCGTTGAACGAGTTGTCACCACAAATCGATGAAGCCATCGCGCGGATGATGGCGCAGCAGGAGCCATTTCCTCTGATAGTCCTCTCCATTGATGGTCGCGTTGTGCGCAGCAACCGGGCCGCGAACAGGGTCTTCAGCGCCTTCATTGCCGAGCCCCAGGCACTCCCTACGTCCCTCGACATGTACGACTTGCTCTTCGATCCGCGGCTTTTGCGACCGTTCATGCCGGACTGGGAGAATTTGGCCAGAACCACGACCTCGCGCATCCACCGTGAACACCTTCAGCGAGGCGATGCGCGCCTGGCTGCGGTCCTGGGCCGGTTGTTTGCCTTTCCAGGCGTGCCGTCAGAATGGCGACAGCCAGACTTCGCGGCGGCATCCCACCCGACGACGCGAATCGTGCTTGTCCGCGGAGCGCTTCGCGTTTCCTTCCTAGTGACAGTCACGGTCTTTTCCGCACCTCAACAAGTGACGCTGGATGAGCTGCGCATCGAGAGCTGTTTCCCGCTTGACCAGGAGACGCAGCAGACTTGCATTCGGTTGGGGTCCACGTTGGCGTAGCCTTGGTGGTACCGGTGGAGCAGGAGGAGCAGTCGTGGCTGCATTTCGTGCCCCCTTCACCGCGTGGCTCGCGAGGCCTCTCTTCGCAAACTCGGGGCTCGGTTAGATGCCGGACCTCACCTGCTTGTCGCGTTCGCCCACCAGCGGGTGCCGCGAAGGCTTCGCCTCGTTGGCGGCGGGCAAAGTTGATGGGCCCGTCCCGGCACCTTCGGCAAGCCGATCAAGGAGCATACGCACGTCCAGACGCCATGCATTGTCCAGCCCGTTCTCGTCCCACAGCGCGCGCAAGTCGAGCTTTCGCTGCAGCCTGTCGTTGATCGCCGAAGCGATCATCACGATGAGCCTGCCCGAGCGGGGCGCCGACGAACGCTGGCGGCTCGATATACACGGCGGGTGCCGGCGAAAACCGCAGCTCGCGTCGCGCAGCGCCGTCACAAGGTGGCACGACGATCGCGAACGACGCGATGGTCAAGTCCAGGGGCATCATGACGTCAAGGCAGATGGACTGCCGTGGCTGCTCCCACTGCTTAGCATGATGGGTGGTCGTGCCGGTTCTATTCGCCAGTCGCGGTCACTCTTCATAGCCACAAAGCCGAACACCTCCACACAGCAAAGAGGACGATCATGAGAAGCTCAATCTTGTCGCGACGGGGCGCCACCCTGCTCGTCAGCATGTTTTGTCTCCCGGCCTGCGGGACCAGTAGTCATCCAAGCAACAACGGATCCGGCGGTAGCTCTAGTCCGGGCGCGGCTGGTGGAAACACCGGGACCGTCGGCGGCGGAGGGGCGGCCGGAGGACACGCAGGCACTGGAGCCGGCGGGACGGGAGCGGGCGGCAGCGGGCTTGGAGGGACGGCACAGGGAGGCCAAACAGGAACCGCGGTCGGTGGGTCGGGAGTGGGTGGCAGAGGGGGTGGCGGAGCTGGAGGGGCGGCAGCGGGAGGCCAGTCCGGCACGGGAGCGGGCGGGAGAGGCGGCAGCGCGGCCGGAGGCGCTGCGACGGGCGGCCAGTCCGGCACTGGAACGGGTGGGACAGCGGCCTCTGGGGGTGCCACCTCTGGCGGCTCCGGCGGCGCAGGCGGTTCGAGCAGCTCGTCCGCGAACCTTGTGAACAACTACGACGGCGCCCGATCAAGCACCGTCAGCTTCGACCAGGGATGGAAGTTCCATCTCGGCGACGTGACGGGCGCGCAAGGGACGACTTTCGACGACTCGGCCTGGACCTCTTTGAACGTGCCCCACGACTGGAGCATCTCGCTGGCATTCAACCAAGGCTCAAAGTCCGGGGGTGGTGGTGGCTACCTCGATGGGGGCACGGGCTGGTACCGGAAGACGTTCACGCTGCCCGCCTCGAGCTCGGGACAGAAGGTCTTTGTTCAGTTCGACGGTGTCTACATGGACAGCACTGTGTACCTCAACGGCACGCAAGTCGGCGCCCGTCCCTATGGTTTCTCGTCCTTCGAATGTGACCTGACCGCCGGTGCCAAGTCTGGCGCATCGAACGTGCTCGCCGTCAGGGTCAACAACCAGCAGCCAAGCAGCCGCTGGTACTCGGGAAGCGGCATCTACCGTCACACCTGGCTCAAGACCGTGAACCCGGTTCGCGTGGCCTACACCGGTGTGTTCGTGACCACGCCGCAGGTCTCGAGCACGAGCGCCACCGTGAACATCGCCGTGACAGTCCAGAACGACGCCACCGCCGACCAATCGGTGACCGTGGCGAGCTCGGTTCGAGACGCCTCGGGCACGGAGGTGGGCAAGGGCTCCTCGGCGGCGACGTCCGTGACCGCCGGGAAGACCGCCGATGTAACGCACACCGCGACCGTGTCCAATCCCAAGCTGTGGTCCGTATCGTCGCCGACTCTCTACTCGGTGGTGACAACCGTATCGGCGGGAGGCGCCGTGGTCGACACCTATACGACGTCTTTCGGGATCCGCACCTTCGCGTTCGACGCGAACAAGGGCTTCACCCTCAATGGTCAAAGCGTAAAGCTCAACGGTACGTGCAATCACCACGACCTCGGTGCCCTCGGCGCCGCGGTGAACAACCGTGCCATCGAGAAACACCTCCAGATGCTCAAGGACATGGGCGTCAATGCGCTCCGCACGTCGCACAACCCGCCGGCGCCCGAGTTCTTGGATATGGCCGATCGGCTGGGCTTTCTCGTCATGGATGAGGCATTCGATTGCTGGGACCAGGGCAAGAACACCTACGACTACGGGCGATTCTTCAATCAGTGGTCCAAGACCGATATCGGCGACATGGTGGCTCGCGACCGCAACCATCCGAGCGTCATTATTTGGAGCACCGGAAACGAGATCCCCGACAGCAACAATGCCACCGTCGAGCAATCGCTCATTACTGCGGTCAAAGCGAAAGACACGACGCGTGTGATCGGTCAGGCCTATGCCGGTGCAGCCCCCGGCAGCGCAACGGCTCCTTTGGAAGATGTGGTCGGTCTCAACTACTCCCCAGGTTCCTACGACTCCCTTCACTCGAGCCATGCGACCTGGAAGTTCTTCGCCAGCGAGTCGTCATCCGCGGTTAGGAGTCGCAACGTCTACAAGACGCCGGTCACGACCAACATCTTGTCATCCAGCGACAACCAGTGCTCGTCCTACGACAATAGCGTTGTCTCGTGGGGAACCAGCGCGGAAGGCTCGTGGTCGAGCGTCAACACGCGCGCCTTCATTGCCGGCGAGTTCATCTGGACCGGCTGGGACTACATTGGCGAGCCCACACCGTACGGCTGGCCGTCCAAGAGCTCGTACTTCGGTGCCATCGACACAGCAGGCTTCCCCAAGGACATCTTCTACTTCTACCAGAGCAAGTGGAACGCCAGTGGCCCCACCATGGTTCACATCGTACCGATGGACTGGACGAGTTGGACGGCCGGGCAATCCGTGACCGTCTGGGTCTACAGCAATGCGGACAGCGTCGAGCTCTTCCTCAACGACAAGTCCCAGGGTTCGAAGACCATCTCCGCCACGACTGCCCACGCCCAGTGGTCAGTCCCATTCGCGACTGGCACACTCCAGGCGAAGGCCACCAAGGGCGGTACAGTCGTCGCAACCGACACCGTTCAAACCGCTGGGGCGGCCGCCGCCTTGGCGCTCAAGGCCGACCGCGCATCGATCGCCGCGGATGGCAGCGACCTGTCCTACGTCGAGGTGGACATCGTCGACGCGCAGGGCGTGGTTGTGCCGCAAGCCAAGAGCACAATCGCCTTCACGATCAGCGGTCCCGGCGCCCTCGTGGGCCTCGATGCTGGAGATTCCACGAACCACGATTCCTACAAAGGCACCTCGCACGCTGCGTTCAGCGGCAAGCTGATGGCTATCGTTCAGTCCACGACCGCCGCCGGGACGATTACCTTGAAGGCGACCTCCGGCTCGCTCACGGCGGGCTCGGTCGACATCACCACGACGGCACCCTAACCCCCAACCGTTTGCCTCGGGTAGCGCGAGCGCGAACGCAACATCGGCGCAAAGCACAGGCCTAATGCGCTGTTGGTGCGAAGGGGTCGAGCACGTCGATGCCGGCACGGACGACATCCTTCACGTTGCGCGTGACCAGCGTCAGGTCGCGCACCCGTGCCGTCGCAGCCAGCAACCCATCTACAACTGGCAAACTCCGCCGAGCGTCGAGCCTCCCCCACTCGTCCGCGGTCGCGGCGTCGACCGGCAGGACGCGCTCAGAATGCGCCTCCATCACGTTGTCGAGCCAGCGTTCCAGCGTCGAGGCAGCGCGCGGATCGCGCTTCCGGATTGACTCGATCCCGCGGCGAATCTCGCCTGTGACCAAGACGCTCAGGAAGATCGAGCTCTCGTCAATTCCCTCGAACCAGCGCCGGACGTTGACGTCGGCGCGCGTGCCTTTGCGTAGTTCCGAGAGGACGTTCGTATCAATCAGAAAGCCCTTCACAACGCAACTCGCCGCCCCAAGCGTCGCGGACGTCCAAAGTCGGAGTCGCGCCCCACGTCGGGAATTTCGCACAACATCGTCTTCAACGAGGGTGCTCGCGACGAGAACAGCGCCTGCTTGAGGATCTCGCGATGCTCCGCTTCGGCTGAATGTCCGCGACTTGCGGCTCGCTGCTTGAGCCGAGTAACCACCTGCTGGGGAATGTCCCTCACGATGAGCTGTGCCATATTGATATCAATGATAGCATAGATGCCGCGTTTGAGATTCTCCAAGGTCCCATCACTTCCGCTGGCGCAGCATGAGGTAACAGCGGTAACCGGCATGACGCGCGAGCGCACACGGCGAGCTCAACCCGCACGCAGGAGAGCTCTGTCGCACCCGTCGGGTATCGGGGCCGAAGGTGACGTAACAGCTCTTATCGGCGCTTGACATGACACGGCGCATGCCGATGCGTGCGTGGTTGGCGCCCGTGTATCTCGAAAATGCCGCTTGTTCGGGCTAGGCGCATGTGCACCAGGTGGTCCCGTCAATCGGTTCAGACGCCCCACGGGGAGCCCCGGTCCGTTGCCGTCAGCCGATTGACCGTTGCCATCCCGCCCGATAGGGTGGCCCCATGGAGTCCTTGAGGCCGAGTCGCTCGAACGCCAAGCCATGGTTGGCCACATTTGTCTTTCTGGCCGCGGTGTCGGGTGGGGGCGCCTGTAGGACCGTGGTACCTCCGAAAGGCGATCCCAAGTTGGCGACGGCCACGCCCTCCCCAGCAAGCGATTCCAGGCTGATGACCAAGGACCAAGTCCAAGCCAAGCGACTGGCTCGCCAGGAGCAGCACTTTCGTGACTTCGACGAGTGCCCGCCGTGCTTCGTCAACAAGAACCAGGGACGAGATCGCATCTTCTTGTTCGATGCCGTTGTCGACTGCAATACCACGCTACGCATCGGGACCTGGGGTGATGGCGGCAAGTGGCTCTGCGATCCCGAGAAGTTGCCGACTTCCACCATCGTCTACTCGTTCGGGGTCGGCGACGAGGTCTCTTTCGATCATGAGATGGCAGGGACGTTCGGCGCGGAGGTCCACATGTTCGACCCATCGCCGTCGGTAAAGCGCCGGTACGGGGCCCTTGAGTCCGGCAAAGCACAGGGACGGGGGCGGGTCTTCTTCCATCCGATTGGCCTGGGCCCCGTGTCCAGCGAGAAGGGGAAAGAGTGGACCCTGACCATCGAAGGGCAGTCCTGCCCGGCCAAGAGTCTGGCCGATATCGCCAGGTCGCTCGGCCACGCCCGCGTCGACATCCTGAAGATCGACATCGAGGGCGGGGAATTCGCGGCGCTCGATCAGATACTCGCGGACAACCTGCTGGCCACGCTGCAGGTACAGCAACTCCTCATCGAGTTCCATCTGTGGGCCGAGGATTCATTCGAACGATTCGTGCGCATCGTGCATAGGTTCGCCGACCAGGGCTTCTTCCTGTTCCGCAAGGAGCTCAACCCCACGGACGCGAATCGCTGCGCCGAATTCGCCTTCGTTCGCGTGGCAAGCCAAAGCCTCCCCGTCGGGCCGTAGACCGCCGGGCGCGCGCTGGCCGGGCGCGCGCTGCTGCCGTCTACGGTCCAATCATGTCCATATTTCCATCCGGACGCCGATCCGAGGGTACTGAAACGCCGGTCCGAGGGGCGCCTGTTGCTGGTGAAGGCAAAAGGGCGCTTCTTTCGCCTATGCTCCTCAAGATAGAGCGCCCAACACGCACGCGCATGCCCCAGAAGTGCCCATCAGGGCAACCTGTGCAAGGCCGGTCGCGTCAGTTATCCTCGGCGAAGCCAATCGAGTTCAAGGGCACTGGGTCGTTGCAATACACGAATGGAATATGTCCAACCGCTCCCAATAACCTTGAATGCATGCCATCGACGGGCCAAGCGAAGACCCACGCGAGCATGCGTCGGCGTAGAGGCACCAAAGGCCTTCGGTGCTGCAGCCGTCGCCAGAAAGAGGTCGCCGCGCGGGACATACATTGCCACCATCGGCTGCCTGTTGGGAACCATACGCCGAGGCATACCCCGGAGCGATGCATCTGCATGCAAGCGTGGACGACACCGAGCCGCAGTCGCATAGGCCTTCGGAGTAGTTGCAAAAGAACTCGTCGCTCGGCTCGCAATAGCCGGCGTCGGCAATGATCCCCGACGTCGCGTCTGCGGCGCCGTACGACGCTGGGCAATTGGCTGGATTCGGATCGCAGCCAATGCTCGGGTAAGATAGGTAACGATAAGATCCGTCCGTTTGCAGCGCACATGCGGTGCTCTGCGTGCAGCGGCCGAGTGAATCGCCTCCATACTCGCACTCAAGCGGCCCCGCACTTGCGTCACAGGCCGTACCTATATCGGGAAGAGTCGTTAGACAGCGCGGGTCACGCGCGTGCGAGGCTATTGTCCCGGCAATACCGGTCAATCGTTGGGGTGCGGTGCCGATCGCCGCCCCGTTGGGGGCGAGCACATAGTCATCGACGACGGTGTACATGCCGAGCGTGACTCCTGAATTCCCGTACAAGTGCACCATTATCAGACTCAACGTCGAACTGTTTGCCGTATAGGGAGTGCTCCCGTCCCAGGCGCTCAATTGGGGGATACTGAGAGCCTGCGGGACCAGCGGTCCGTACCCGCCCCCGCCGCTCCCCTCACCTACTATTTGAAATCCCTGCGAGTACATATCACCGGTCACGGTGATTTCGGCGCTCACGACATCGCCAGGACTGCCAATGCCGAGGTTGAACATTGACGGCGGGAGGGTGCCATAGATCGTTTCCGCGACCAACACGTACGAGCCGCTGGTGATAACCCCGCCCTGTGGCGTCGGAGCTGGCCCTGCACCAATCCTCACAGTCACGCTTGTGTCGGGGGTCCCACCGTCGCCTGGGTACCCAGACTGAGAACTGCATCCCAAGGGGTTGGCGAGAATCAGTATTGGCAAGGCAAGCAGCTTCATCGCATTGGTCATGATCTTGCGATGGTAGAGCCGATTCTCCTTGGCGGCAAGACCGGAGCCCACATAGGTCCGCCATGGCAAACCGGCACAACCACGTGCGGAGACGAACGCCCGCGACATCGGCGCCACCCTGGGCATCATGCTTCGAAAGCCGGAGGACTTCTTGCTCGGCCGTCGCGATCGCCTGTGCGTGCGGCGCAAGATCGACCGCGCCGCCGGGTATCGGGGCCGAAGGTGACGTAACAGCTCTTATCAGGATCGATCTCAGAGGAGATGGGCCTGACATGGCGCATGCCGATGCGTGCCTGGTTGTTGCCCGTGTATCTCGAAAATGCCGCTTGTTCGGGCTAGGTGCCTCCCATGCTTTGGTTATTCGTACAACTCCGCGCTCGCGAGAGAGCTTGTGCCATCGAATCCGCCGGCGATGAGCACGTCTCCGCTCGGCAACAGGGTCGAGGTGTGTTCATTTCTCGCCTGGGACATGCTGCTGGTGGTGGTGAAGGCGCCCGCCACGGGGTCATAGATCTCTGCGGCTCTGAGGAAGTTGGTGCCATCGTATCCGCCTGTGATGAGCACCTTCCCGTCGGCCAACAAGATCGCCGAGGTGCCATGCCCCACGAGCATGCTGCCGGTAACCGTGAATGTCTCGGCCTCCGGGTCGTACAGCTCGGCGCTCATGCCGCGACTTCCCCCGGCAACGAGCACCTTGCCGCTCCGCAAGACCGTTGCGGCGTGGTACCTGCCAGGCACTGACATGCTACCCGTGGTCGTGAAGGTGCCGCTCCCTGGGTCATAGAGCTCCGCGCTCGCCAGAGAGCGGGTGCCATCATCTCCGCCGGTCACCAGCACCTTGCCGTTGCCCAACAGGGTCGCCGTGTGAGCGTACCTTGCCACGGTCATACTGCCGGTGACCACGAAGGTCCCCGACACTGGTTCGTACAGCTCCGCACCTGCGGTGGGGTTGATGCCATCGTAGACCCCGCCAGCGATCAGAACCTGTCCATTCGGCAGCATCGTCGCCGTGTGCGACTCTCTTGCCACGGTCAGGCTACCGGTGGGCGTGAATCTCCCGGTCGCCGGGTCGTACAGTTCCGCGCTCGCCAGCTCATCGCCGCTGAGGCTCACCCCGCCGACGAGGAGAACTTTCCCGTCCGGCAGCGTGGCGGCCGTGTGGTATGCCCTTTCCGCCAACAGGCTTTCCGTAGCCGTGAACGTCCCCACTGTGGGGTCGTAGAGCTCCGCGCTTGCAATGGCATGATAGTAGCCAGGCTTGGTGTAGAGAAACCCCCCGGCGACGAGCACCTTCCCATTGCCCAACATCGTTGCCGTGTGTGCGTACCTCGCCACGTTCATGCTGCCCGTGGGTGCGAAAATCCCCTGTGGCGCAGTGGTAGCCGGTGCGTCGCCGCCGTCCATACCACTGTCTTCGGCCGTGTCCCCTGCCCCACCGGCTCCGGTGGAGCTCTCGCTGCCCCCTTCGGTCACGGCAGCATCGCCCGGGCTGGTGGCTGGGGCGTGACGGATCCCTCCTCCGCAATCGCAAAGAGACACGACGGAAAGACAAGCAACGACGATGCTCTGGCTGGCCGCCATGCGAACCATGGTCGCCCCATTCCGAATTTGTCGCAACCTGAAGGCAAGCACGCGCAAACTGGGGCTACAACACCCACGGCCAAGCAACGCCCCCGAGCCGGTCCCGCGAGATTCTCGAGAAGACGTGAGAGTAGGGAAAGTCGCTCTCGTCGCCAATCCAGGTGTCGTGGTGAGCGATGCGCAGAAACGAGAATGCCCGGCGATGAAGCGCATACAGGTAGGGATCGCCATCTCGGCGCCTCCTGACGACTACGTTCGCCCCTACTTGAACGCCGTCGATGCGATGGGCGCTCTAGCGGATGGTTTCCTCGCAAAGAAGCACGTCCAACCAGCCATCGCCGATAAACTGGAAGCAGAGCATGCTATGCAGCCACGGTATATTTGTTTCCCTCGCGACGGAGCAAGTAGAAGCGAAGTAGAAGCGAAGAGCGGACTCGTCCTGGACGCGTCGCGGCTACGAGACGAGGATGATGATGATAAAGAGACGCGTAAGCGAAACAAGCATGGTGATGGCGTCGAAAACCCGGACGGAAGGGCCACGGCTTGGCGGTCTTCGCATGTCGGCGGGTGGCGGGGTTGCGCTCTTGGTGGCGGTCTGCGCGCTGGCGCTCGGTTGCGGATCGAGCCGGTCCGCCTCGGCCGACGCCGGAACGGACGCGCGTGCAGGCGCGGAGGCCGGTGCCGGCGGGAGCGCTCAGGGCTCCGCGGGAGCCGCCGGTTCGGCGGGAACGGGCGGTGCCGCCGGCTCGGCGGGATCGGGCGGGGCCGGCGGTGGCGGGACCGGCGGTGCGGGGGACGCCGGCGGTGCGGCGGGAACGGGCGGTGCCGCCGGCTCGGCGGGATCGGGCGGGGCCGGCGGTGGCGGGACCGGCGGTGCGGGGGACGCCGGCGGTGCGGCGGGCGCAGGTGGATCGGCCGGCGGGGGCGCGGGCGGCGCGGCGCGGACGGGGTGCGACGTGGGGAACTGCGTGGTGCAGACAATCGCGACCGCCGAGGCGGGGCGCGATTTTCAGGGGATCGCGCTCGACGCGAGCTACATCTACATCGTGGCGCCCGGGCAGCTGGGGGTCAGTCGGGCCAACCTCGATGGCTCCAACCTGATCCTCGACTTCACGACCACGCTGCTCGACTTTCCCGAGGGCATCGCCATCGACTCTCGCTACATGTACATAACCCAGCCTTCCAACAACTACTCCGACCGCGCCGACATCGACGGCACGAACCTGATCGAGGGCTACATCGGCGGTGACTATCCGATGGGGATCGCGGTCGACGCCAAGTACATCTACTTCGCCAACCAGGGAGAGGGCACGATCGGGCGCGCCGCGATCGACGCCTCGAGCATCGACTACGGCTTCATCACCGGCTGCTCGTACCCGAACGGGCTGGCGATGGACGGGCAGTACCTCTACTGGGCCAACCAGGGCTCCGCCTCGGTGTCGACGCCCCACCGGTCGATCGGGCGCGCGAACATCGACGGCACGGGTGTCAACCAGGACCTGATCCCCAACGTGCCGTTCGCGCCCACGGCAGTGGCCGTCAACGATCGGCACATCTATTTCCTTCGCGCCGACGATCCCGGCGGGATCAGCCGCGCCGCGCTCGACGGGTCGTCGGTCGAGCTCGGGTTCCTCACCGTCCCCGCGATTCGCAGCCGCCCGTACGGCATCGCCTCCAACGACACGGCGATCTACTGGACCGTGGACGACGCCATCCAGATGGTGCTGCGATGAGCGCGCGAACAGTGGCCGCAGCGGCGGTCCGCGGGATGGTGGCCTCCCTGGTCCTCGCGGCCTGTTCCGGCGGCGGTGCCACGAAGTCGGACGCGGGCGGGGGCGCGGGCGGCGCCTCGACGGCAGGCAGCTCGGGCACCGGCGGGCAGGCCGGCGCGGGCGCAGCCGGCCAGGGCGGGCAGGCGGGTGGCGGCGCCGCCGGCGAGGGAGGCCACGCGGGCGCAGCCGGCGGGCAGGCCGGGGCCGGCGGTCAGAGCGGTGGCGCCGGCGCGGCGGGCGGCAAGGGCGGCGCGGCCGGCGGTCAGGGCGGGGCGGCCGGTGGTCAGGGCGGTGGCGCCGGCGCGGCGGGCGGCAAGGGCGGCGCGGCCGGCGGTCAGGGCGGGGCGGCCGGTGGTCAGGGCGGTGGCGCCGGCGCGGCGGGCGGTCAGGGCGGGGCGGCCGGTGGCCAGGGCGGGGCGGGCGCCGTGTGCGGTGCGCCGCCGCCGGCCATCGTTCTTCCGCCCGAAGACTGGCCCTGGGGCTGCTTTGGCGACTGGACCCCCAATCTCTCCTTCGACGCCCTCGGCTTCGACTCCGCCGACGCCATCTGGGGCTCGGCCTCCGGCGACGTCTACGTGGTGGGCGCGGCCGGCGGGCGAGGGGCTGTCGCGCACTTCGACGGCACCAGCTGGTCGAGCGTCGGCGGTCTCCCCGGCAGCGACACACCCGCCCGCTACGTCGCCGTCTGGGGGACCAGTCCGAACGACGTCTGGATTGCCGGCTCGGCGACCATCACCCGGCGCGTGAACCAGGGCGCCTGGACCGACGCCAGCAGCGGGATCCCGACCGGGAACAACACGCGCGTGGTCTCGCTGTGGGGCTCCGGGGCGGCGATGTTCGCCGCCGTCGACAGTCAGAGCGGCGGGACGTACACCGCCGGCGTGTATCAATGGAGCGGCAGCACCTGGCAGCGCATGTCCACGCCCGCCGTGACCGGGAACGTCCGGCTGGGCGGCGTGTGGGGGTGGTCGCCCGGGCTCTTCTACGCCGTGGGGGGAAAGCTCGATGCCTCGGGCACGAGGGCGGGCGGCATCATCTGGGTCTACGACGGCTGCACCTGGTCGGACCAGTCGAGCGTTCTCCCGCTCGATACGCTGGAGCTCGCCGCCATCAACGGCGCGGGCGGCCTGACGATCGTGGGCGGCTATTTCACCGCCTCGCCGGACCCGTCGATCGCCGCGCTGACGTTCAACAAGCTCGACGGCTTCGTGCGATACAACGACGACCCGTTGGGGAAAGTGATGAACCGCGTGACCAGCGTCTGGGTCGACTCCGCCGGGGCGCTCGTCGGCGGCGCGGCGGACATGCCGGTCGGGTCGGTGGCCAACGGGGACGCCCGCATCGGGTACGCGGAATCCGACCTGACGAGCGCGCCTGTCGACAGCGTCGCGGCGGCCGTCACCGGCATCTGGAACCCGCCGGGCTCGGACCTCGTCTGGGCGACGACGTATTCGACCGCCGCGCCCGCGAGGGTCTACGCGGGCAACTGCCATCAGTACGATCCGAACGGCGGCTTCTAGCTGGTACGCCCCGCAGCCTGCCGATTCACCAGAGGGAGATCGCTCCTTCCGAGCGGTTTCCCGCGGGCGTTCGCGCGTCCGCGAGCGCACGGATATTGATCGCCCAGTCGCCCACCGGCAACGCGATACGATTGTTGATCCCGCACAGCCGGGAGCGGCAACACAGCTCCACAGCAACACTGATGCGCCGTAACAGTCCTTCCAACCAGGGAGGGGTTGGTCCGTCCCCGGGCGCTGGAGATAGAGCCCCATGAAGCCACACTCATACTACCTCGCCCCAGTTGTCGTCTTGGTCGCCGTGGGATGCTCACAGTCTAGCGATTCGGGAGGTGGACGCGATGGCGGAGCCAGCATCGTCCTCGCGAACGAGAACAACTATCAGTCGACGGCCAGCCTGTCCCTGCCGACGGTGGAAACCGCTTCGGGAGCCGACCTCGACATCTGCTGGACCAATATCGCGAGCGACATGCAGTGCCACCCGGTGGCGCCGCAGGCCGACATCGACAACGTGGCGTTCTTGCGGCTGCTGCATCTGACCGAGGCTGAGGCAGAGGTCAAGCTGGTCTCGGGCGAAATCACGCAGTCTCAGATCGACGGCTACCTCGAATTCCACACCGAGAACCAGACCACCTGCACCAAGCTGTCGCAGTTTTCTTTCCTGGGAACCAAGGTCGACGTGCTGGCAGAGTACCAGGAGAGTGCCGACGAGACCTACCTGCTCCTGTTCACGCACGGCCCGCAGCGCGGTATCGGCGCGCGGGTCATGATGTTCCTCAAGCCGCTGGCCACCTCGACCAACACCAAGGTGGATGCGCCGTCTGGGTGTGGCACGCTCGAGTTCACCGCGGATATCGCTTCGCGTGAGGAGGCCCAGGTTCCCGTCACGGGACCCTGGATCGTCGACTGGCGCAACGTGACCGCCGATGGGCAAGGCAACGAGATCATCTACTCGACTCTCGACAAACTCCTGCTGGGCTACTACCAGGGCATGACCGTCGCCGACATCCAGGCGAAGTTCTTCGACCTCGAGATCATGGCCACCTCCTTGTGGGATCTCGGACTTGCCGGCGGATACACGGCCGACCTGTCCCAGGCCGTGGATCGCAAGACCGGTGCACAGTTTGCGGGCTTTGGCGGCGCTGCCGACGGGGTCTGGCTGCTCGCCCTCACGTGCAGCACCTGCCAGAACCCTGCCCCGGTCATCCTGACTATTCTTCAACCGAGCGCGGGAAAGAAATGATCTCGCATCGAGTATGCCTTGTCGCGGTGCTCTTGCTCGCCGCCTGCAGTGAAGAGAGCAATCCGACGCGTCCGTCGCAGGTAGTGGCCGAGATCAGCAGCGAGATCGTCACGGTGGTCAAGGTAGGTTGGACGACGGCGGAACCTTCGGTTGGCTACGTCGAATACGGTCCCACGCCGGATCTTGGGTCCCGTACGCCCACGGAAGCCGCGCCCACCAAAGCGCATGCCATGCCTCTGCTCGGCATGACCGCCGACACTTCTTGCTACTACCGGGTGGTTACCGCAGACGGTTCAGCCACGGTTGCGAGCGAGATGGGAAACATCCGCACCGGCAACCTCCCGGTAGGGATGCCACCTCTCACGCAGACCGGCGCGGGACAACAGGGCTTCATCGTGGTGCCGGTCATCGGTGCCAAGAACTGGGTGATCGTTCTCAATCCCCAAGGGCAAGTCGTCTGGTACCACACGGACGATCGCCAGTTGGACTTCTATCGCGCGCGCCTCTCGGTGGACGGCAAGAGCCTGCTCTACAACGCGGCCCACATCTCGGGGGACCCGGCGCCGAACTCCGAGTTGGTTCGCGTCGCGCTCGACGGCTCCACCTCAAGCTCGATCCCGATTCCCTACCTGGCCCACGACTTCGTCGAACATCCCGACGGAACGCTGGCGGCCATCGTGTTCGAGGACCGGGACGTCGCCGGCACCACCGTGCGCGGCGACAAGATCGTCGAGGTCGCACCGGATGGCACCCAGCGCACGGTTTGGAGCGCCTGGGACTGCTTCGACCCGGCGGTGATCCAGGGTGACGACCCGGAGCTGGGGTGGACCTTCGCCAACGCGCTCGACTACGACGCAGCCGCGGACGTCTACTACCTGGGGATGCGCAACTTCAGCAGCATTGTGAGGATCAATCGACAGACCCGCGCCTGCGAATGGGTGCTCGGCGTGGGCGCCTCGACATTCACCTTCGCCCAGGGCTCGGCCCGCTTCATGCACGAGCATCAGTTTCAACTGCGCGGCGACCACATCCTGGTCATGGACAACGACGGCGCCGGAGGCCATCAGTCGCGAGTGCTCGAGTACCAGCTAGACTTCCAGCAGAGGCTGGCCACCCAGGTGTGGAGCTATGTCTCGAATCCCAGCGTCTACACCTTCGTGTTCGGCGAGCCTCAGCGTTTCGACGACGGCACGACCTTCATCAACTGGGGAGCGGCCGGTCAGATGGAGCGCTTGGATTCCGCCGGCTCCTCGACTTGGAAGCTGAACACCGGCGCCGGCTATGTGTTCGGCTTCCACACCCTTGCGGATACCATGTACTCTGCCGGCACGCCGCCCGCAGGTCTGCCCTCGGACGGTTGAGCCAGGCTTCTCGGACGCGGGGCACTCCCTCACGGTCCGTAGTTGCAATATCCATCGCGAAAGTCGTACGAGAACGCTTTCGTTGTCTCGCTCCAGTTTGCGTTGCCAACGACGTCCCAGGTGTTCGTGGCCTCGAAGTAGGTCATGCGCGCACTGGCATGGGCGCCGCCATAGTGTTCGGCGAACCCGATGGCGACGCGCGAGCCGACAATTTTCGCGATCGCCGCCGTGTCGAGACCGAGATCGCTCTGGGCACAGACTCCGTCCGTGTCGGTAACGACGCTCGGATTGCTGTACTCGAGCAGATGACTCCAGGTGCACGCCGTGCACCCGGGCGGGGCGTCGCCAACCCGCTTGAGGTCGAACTGGACCTGGCAAATCTTGGTGCCAAAGCCCTGCTCGCCGATGATGTAGCGCACTTCGTTGCCGTCGTAGGACGTTGCATCTGCGGTAGCGCTGCCGCTCTCGCCGCAAACGCCGACGTTGGGGAACGTGCTGCCTCCACTGCCCCCGCCGGATCCGCCAGCGCCACCGGCAGGGCTCGTGCCACCAGAGCCAGCCGCGCTCCCTCCCGTGCCCGCGGCGCCGCCCTGGCCACCCGCACTTCCCCCAGTGGCCGCGGCGCCGCCGAGCCCACCCGTGCTCCCCCCGGTCGCGGTGTTCGGGAAGCTGGCTCCGCCTTGGCCGCCGGTCTGCGAACCGGAGCCGCCGTTACTGCCACAGGCGCCGTGGACGCACACGCCGAGAAACACGCCGGCGGCGACCAGAGTCCGCATCATCGCGGAGAGATACTTCACTTCGGCCCGCCTCCATTGAGGGCATAGAGATCGCTGACCAGCACGGTGTTGCCCACCATCTTGTTGTAGTAGTCGTCACCGGTCGGCACGTCGAACTTCACCTGAAAGACCCTCTTCTTGTCGGGCGTGACCTCGCAAATGACACCGCCTGCCCCGTAGTTCACCAGAGTGTTGCCATTGGCCAATCGGAGATTGTATCCTTTGTAGCCGGCCCATTCGGCGCCGTCGCCGTAGATCCATATCTGGGTCAGCTTCTTGGCGGCGCGGTCGATGGTGAATTCCTCGAATGCGTGCTGCTTCGGTCCCGCCGTCGAGCCGTCGGGAAAATCGGGCAAGTGCGACGAAACCAGCAACGTGCCTTGCGGCGTGATGGTAGCTGAGTGCTGAAACTGGAACTTCCAGGGCGACGGCGAGAACGCATAGCTGCCCGAGGCATTGCCATATTGACCGACCAGGGTTCCGGTCTTTCGGTCGACTTGCGCGACGGTGTCGATATACGGGAACGAGAGCATGACCGTGTCGTCGGCGGGAACCCAGTTGACCGTGTTCGAGTAGCAGGCCATCATGCCCGACCCTCCGGGAATTGTCTTGCTACAGCTCCAGACGACGCGATCCTTTCCGTCCTTGGTGTACTCGTGCAGGTCGCCAGTGGTGTCGTACAGGACGCTGCCATCCGATGTGACATCGATGGCGTCGTCGATCCCGTCGATGGGGACCATTTGGTAGTATTGACGGTCGAGCGTCATCTTCACCACGCCGGTGGTTCCGCTGTGGGTCATGCCGGCCTTGGCTTTGTCGATCACGATGTACTCGCCATCGCGCGCGACGCGCGGGTACGACGACGAAAGGTTGCTGGAAGGATCCGCCCAATACCAGACGATGCGCGCCTGGCGATCCATGATCCAGATCCACATCACGCCGTTGTAGTAGCAGGACATGAGATCGGAGCACCCGCCTTGCGAATCCTCCACCGCTCCCAACATCCACTGCTCCGGGCTGGCCAAGGTGGCGTCGTAGGAGACGAAGGTTGGCTTCGGCAGGCCGGAGGGAAGCGCGCCGGTCGTGCCCTGGTAGTCCTTCGTCTTGTAGTCGACCCCGCCCTGCTTGCTCACGATGTGCAAGGTCACGTCGGTCTTCTCGGGCACGCCGAGGACCACGTCCCGATGCGAGCCTGTCGCGCCGGCCTGCGCACGCGAGGTCATCACGGTGCTGCCGGAGAAGCTGAACTCGAGCAAGGTGTTGTCGGCCGCCTTGAGCTGCGTCCAGGTCACCACCAAGATGGTCTTGGTGTTGGTGTCGACAGCGACCTTCACGTCGGACACGAAGTCGTCACCCGCAGCCACCGTCGCTCCGCCTCCGCCCCCGGTCCCAGCAGTCGCTCCGGCCGTTCCTGCTGTCCCGCCCGCACCTGTTCCACCGGTGCTTGTCGCACCTCCGCCGGCCGCGCCGCCGGTGCCGGTAGCGCCGGCACGGCTCGTGGAGCCGCCGCTGGCAGTGCCAGAAGAACCTCCGCCTCCAGTCCTGCCGCCATTCGCGCTGGCGCCACCCGCGCCGCTGCCACCTGTGCTCGGCGAAGAACCGCCAGTTCCCGCCCTGCCGCCGGTTGCGCTGGTGCCGGCCGTGCCTCCTGCCGCAGAACCGCCGCCCCCGATGGCGCCGCCGTTCGCGGTAGTTCCTCCGCTCGCAGTCGAGCCGCCCGAGCTCTTGTTTCCACCGCTTCCCGCGCTACCGCCGGGCCCTGCGTTACCGCCGACTCCCGCGGAAGCCCCCCCTGTCGAGTGACCCGAGCCGTTGTTCGATTGCGAGCAGCCCAGCCCCATCAAGGCGAGAACGAGGGTGAATCGCCAGAAACTTGGGTTCATTGCGTGATCTCCATGTGCGAGGTTTGCGGAAGCTCGCCGAGACTCGTGTTCGTCGGAGGGAGTGGATGATGCCGACCGGCGGGCTTCGCTTAGGTTTGAGTTGCCGTTTCGACCCTCGCGGGATCAACAATTGCGTCCCGAGCGTGCCGGGGCGCGCTCGCGAGCCTGCGGATCGGCACGCGAGCACTCAGTGTCCGTTCCGCACCGCATCGCTCGGAGGGCCGGAACCGCACGCTCGCGGCCTAGCCACGCCCAAGGCGGATGAGATCGACCCAAGCGACCCTCAGGGCAGGCAGTCGGCAAAGCTCGCGCACAACGGGGTCTTGGTCGTGTTGGTCGCGCTGTGGACGTTGCCCCCATACGGGTCATATTCGCTGTCGTCGACCCATGCCGCCCGCACGCCGATAGCGCCGAGTTTCTTTTCGATGTCGGCCTTGACTGCCGCCGGTGTGTTGGTCGCCCCGACCATCAGGGTGCCGTCGATGTAGACGGCATTGACCGGATTAGACCAGTTGGTGGCGTAGTCCGTGCCACTGCCACTGAAGAAGGTGGGAAACTGGATGATGTCGTCGTCCGTAAGACCGAGCTCGGTCTTCGCCAGGGCGATGTCATCATCGACGTACTTCTGAATCTGTTGATTGGCAGCATCGTAGCCCGAGCCCATCACCGCGTTGGCCGCCGCCGGGCTGACGATGATCATCTTGGCCTTGCCGCTCTTGTCAGGGACGAAGGTCATGACCTCGTCGACCTGTTGCAGAAGAAGCCAGTTGACGTAGACAGAGAACGGCTTCTGCACCTCCTGCGCCTCGAGGAACTTGACGATGGTCGGGTGAAACGTCGTCCGATCGCTCCTGCCGTAGTAGATGCGTCCGAGAGGATAACCGGGAACCGGATGGGTCACATCGAGGTTGGACATCCAATCCATCCAGTAGTCCTCGTCGTTGGACGGCTGGCGGGGCGTGCCGACGGAAATGAAGCCGAAGTTCGGTGCGAGCAGTGTGATCCCCGCGTTGTCGGCGGCATTCGGCCTTTGCCCATTCATCACGACGTGCATCGCAGGCCTGCCGGGCAGCTGCGTGTACCCGATTTCCATCGTGTCCTGGAACCAAATGTCCTGATCCGAGCGACTCGAAGCTTGGGCGTCGGGCAATCCGGCGGCTTCGAGTACCTTGTTGATGTCCGGACGTAGGCGAGTAGTTTGCGACGAGATGTAGAGCACCTCGGTCTTCGCGGAATTGGGGAGCATGATCCACGGCGCGACCCGCATCTTGACCTGTTGGCTGGCGATGCTCGATTGCTTCGGCCCGAGAACGTCCACCGTCACCGTGACGAAGCCGTCCCAGTCCGTGTCGGCGAACTTGACGGCTTCGATCCCAAGCTGGATTTGGGACGCGAACTCAGGCAGGGCTCCGCTGACGAGTGTCCAGCCCGTGCTCATCTTCTGGAACAGGTGGGTTTGCGCCGCACCCGTGGTCACCGATGCGAGAATGCCTGTCGTCTTCGCCATGGTATCGGGCGAGAGCTTGACAATGATGGGCGCGAGGTCGTCCTCGTCGTTGGGCCCGTTAACGACTTGGTCAGACGAGTCGACCCTCCCCTTTCTGTCGTCGTCGTCCACGTTCGCAAGAAGGAATGCGCCGAGCCCCTTCCACGACCAGTCTGTGAAGCCGGCGGTATCCTTGTCGTCGACCACGCCGTCGCGGTTGGTGTCCGTGAGGACCGCTAGGCCCAAGATGCTCGACGGTTCGCTACCGTCGAGCATCGTCGCGCCGGACCTGGCGTCTGCCGACGTATCGCTTGAGTCCGCGGTCGCTCCATCCGTGCCGCCGCCCCATCGCGTGGCGGGGAGACTCACCTTGCAGCTTGTCGCCAGGCACACGGCGAGAAACAGCGCGAGTGCTTTGCAGCAGGAACGCACGCAGCTCCTCGGCGCCCTCGCTCACGGAGCGGGGTGAACGGGGTGCGCATCGAGACTGCGCATCCGCCTCGCGATACGCACCTTGCCGGCCTTGGCTTCTTGGGCAAAATGGGGTTCGGGGCTGCCTTCCATTGCTCGCGCATACCAGTCTAGCGCCAATTCCAGGTTTCCGCGCGCCTCCTCCAAGCGACCGAGGAAGAAGGCGGCCTTGCCGGCATCGTCTGGCGAGCGCTTGCGTAGGGTGGTGAGGGCGCTCTTGCTGAGCTCGAACCTGCCAAGGTAGCGAGCCGCGTCCGCCAAAGCGAACAGGCTTCGGGGCGGACACTCGGCAAGCGCAGTGTCGACGCCTAGACGTCGGGCCTGGGCGACAGTTGCTTCGAATTTCCCTTTCGACACGAGACCTGCCCAATCGCACGCGGGCCGGTTCAGCGCGGAAGAGCTCGCGGCTCGTTCCGGTCCTGCGGCGCTGGCCACGCGCCCGGGTTCAGGCGGCGGCTCGGCAGGCTCGTGCGCTGGCGACCCGACGACCGGAGAGCCAGGGACCCCTTGTGGCTGTCTTTGCACGGTGTAGCTGCCCGCTTTGTTGGCGCGGAACAGCTGTCCGGCCTCCAGCGTGATCGGCGCGGGGATCCCTGGGCCGCGGATAGCCACCGCACCGTCGAGAAGGGCCAACCCGAAATCGCCGTTGTCGGGATCCCAGGTCACGTTGAAGCGGGTCCCCACCACTTGGACGGTGTAGGGACCGACATCGAGCCGCCAGCGCGAGGACGGTCGGTGTCGAATCGAGGCGTCCAACCGGCCGCGTTCGAGTAGCAAGGTCGCACCTCTGGAATGGGTGTTGGTCACGCGCAAACGCCCCGACGAACGGAGCACCAAGCTCGAACCGTCGGAGAAGTCCACTTGCCGAGGCTGCCCGGCTTCGGACACCGAGATAGTCGGCTACCGGCTCATGGCCATCCAGAGTGAAGCGCAACGGGGAAGGCGCCCAGTAGGAACGAAACAGTCCCAGGGCGAGAAGGGCCGCGCACGCTGTCAGAGGTGCCAGCAGCCACAACCGCCGCAGCCTGGACCTCGGGCGGCTATCCGCTGCGTGAGCGGCGAGCAGCAGGCGCTGCCACTCGGCTTGGTCGTGCCCGCCATCCACCGACAGGGTCGCGTCGTTGCGCAAGAGCGCGGCCAGGCGATGGACGCCACTTTCATCCCTCGGGTTTTCGCCTGACTTCTTCATCACAGCCGCCCCTCCCTCGACAACAAGTACTCGGCCAGCGCCGGTTCCTTTCGTGCTCGCGCAAGGACCCGGCGGCGTCCTTCCGAGAATCGCGCGCTTGGCAGTCCCCTTGGGGATCCCGAGTGCCTGGGCGACCTCCATCGGGGTCAGGTCCTCGACGTAGCGGAGCACGAAGGCTTGGCGTTCGCGGTCAGAGACCTTGGACAACAGGTCGCGCAGTGAGCGCAGAGCATCGCGCTCGTCCACGTCGGGGCCGCGCGCGGCTCGACCAGCCATCGAGGACCAATAGAACAGATGGTACCAGCGGCTGCGACGTGTGCGCGATCGGATCTCGGCCGACGCCAGCTTGCTGGCAGCGCCGAGAAGGTAGGGGCGCAAAGCGGACGGATCGCGGATGCGGCCGGCGGAGCGGTAGAACGACAGAAAGACCTCCTGCGCAAGGTCGTCAACTGCGCTGTCGCGGCCAAGGCACGAGCGCAATGTCGACCGAACCGCCGCGATGTAGCGGTCCCACGCGGCCCGCAGCGCCGTCTTGTTTCCTTCCACCACGGCCGACACCAGATCGGCATCGGTCATGTCCGCCGGGAGAGGGGACGGCACCGCGACCAGGTGGCTCTTGCGTTCCGGATCCATCGAGTTCGTTTCTTCTGTTGTCGCTCGCACCTCGCTGGGCTCAACAATCATCTCCTCGACGAGGAGCATCATGGCTGCTTTGGTCGACGCAGGCCCCGGGAACGAACCCGCGTTCCAACCATCGGCGTTCGCGGCTCGCATCCTAAAACCCATACCGCAATCCGCCGGTGGCAAGGATCATTGGCTGATGCGCCACGTACGAGACATCCCCAACCTCAAGCACCGGCCGGGGCAAGAGAAACACGGCAGCCAGCGAGACGCCCACGCCGACATGCTCGGACAGGCGAAGCCCTACGCAGCCCCCGGTCGATGAAGCGGCGGCCCAAGCGGAAGAGCTTTGCCCAAGCCACGGTGACTGGGCTTCGCCGTGGACGGAAAGATACACGGCCCCGAAGCCCTGAACGATATCGAGAGTCAGACGCTGTCTCGCGACCAGCCGCCACGCGACCGACAGAATCCCCAAGCTCCTCGCGCAGCCGCGCAGTCGCCGCGGTCCCGGCATAGGCTTGCCCGATTACGGGGACCACGACCGAAAGCTCCAGCGCCAGCCGCGGGGAGATGCGCCTTGCGAGCCCGACGTTCGCCGCGAATCCCACGCCCAGGGCGCCGGTTTCCCACAGCGTGCTTGCCCCGCCGCGGATGGCCCATCGACCGAACCCTTGCACCGTCGCGGCAGGGGCTGCCCGCATCGTGCTCGGCACGTCGGGGGCGGCGCCAGGCGGTCTTGGGGGCTGCGCGTTTTCCGGGTGGTCGACATCGCGCAGACTGGCCCGCAAGAGATCCACCGCTCGGATCGCGAGGAGGCTCGGCGCATCCGCGTCGTTGATGCTGACCGTGATGCGCACGCTTTCCCTCCCGGTGGCCGCCTCGGTGATCCAAATCTTCGCGCTCGCCTGACCGGCCGTTCGCAGCAAGGCGACACGACCAACGACGTCGGCCGAACGGCCGATCTCGGCGAGCTGCTTGTCCGACGACGAAGCGCCGTCCTCGCCGTCGGCCAGGTTGACGTTGAGCCCGTACATGTGCAGCTCGCCACACAGCCGGCTGAAGGCCTCGGTCAGCATCGCATCGGAAGCGTCGGGCCGAACCACGACGATGGCGTGTGCCCAAGCAGACGAGCCGATGGCCGTCGCGACCAAGAAGGTCAAGACCGTTGGCAGCGCCAAACGATGCATGTCGCCTTCATGATCCACGCCTTTCCTAGTTCCGCAAGCTGTTGTCAGTCTGGAGTTCCGCCTCGACGAAGAGCGGCCGCGGGCCACCAAGCGTGCACGTCCAATCCCTCCCGAGCGAACGTCCACCGGGTATCGGGTCCGAATGTGACGTAACAGCTGCTTGTTCGGGCTAGGCGCCGGCACCGGAAAGGTGGTCCGTCGCGATCGCCTTGGCGGCCTTCTGGGCTTCTACCACCGCGAGGCCGCGTGAACTCGGCCTAGAAGAGGCCCGCGGAAGCGGCGACTGATTTCTGGCACAGCACGAGGGAGCGTTCCACGGGTCGTTAGGGCCAATGCCAGCTATCACCCCACGAGCAGGTAGACGTCGACGTCGCCGGACTCGGGTAGGTCGAATTCACCGCGGGCAGTAAGGTCACCCGGGCAGGCGTTGTACTCGGAGAGCATGCCGAAAGGATACGGGCTGCTCGAAGAAATTGGTACACGAGGCGATTCCTGTACTGGCTTGCACGGTACAGACAGAAGGCAGAGAGCTGAGGACGGCCACGCGTGCTCGATAGTGTCCGGGGGCGACCGGCTGCGGGAATGCGTGCAGCACCGGAACGTCCTGGGTTTGCCCGGGCGTGGTCGGGCACTTCGCGGTCTCGGTGACGACGACAAGCTCTCGTGCGTCCCAGCTCAGCGTCGGTCCGATCGAAAGGCTCTGCAAACTGGCGGAGTCCGGCGGCTGAGGACATTCGCAGCCGCACTGGAAGGGAATGCCGAGCACCACAGGCTGCCACGTACCATCGGCGATCTGTCGTTCGATGTTGATAGCGCCACAGCGATCAGCACTGGTAACCACCCAGCCGACCCGCTGCGACGCAACGGCGAAATGCACGGATTGCCGCGAGGCAATGGCATCCGGCCAGGCGTCGGCGGACGCATCCCATGGCATGGCGTCGGGTTCAGTCCCGTCCGGGTTGATGGTGCCGTCGATGCCAGTGTCGGCGCTGGCGTCGCCGGTGCTGACGTCGCTGGTGCTGTCGTCGATGGCGCTGTCGACCACTGCGTCCTGCATCCCAGGCGCTGCATCGGTGGCCGCGTCTCGCGGCTCATTTTGCATGTCCGCTTGCATGTCCGATTGCACGTCCGACACTGCCGCATCCTCCTCTTCCTGGCGTGCGTCGGCGGCGCCATCGGCGATTATCGTTGCCGGCCCATCCGGTTTCGGTCCTGCGTCGGACGATGTCGATCGACCACAAGCCGCAAGCATCGCGATGGAAAGCCAAACCCCACGGAGCCAGCGACAACTGTGCAATTGGCGCTTCATGGAACGAGGCTAGCACGGCTTCCGCGGCTACCCGCGATTGCCTGCAGGCTGAGCTGTGCTTGACCTCACGCCGGTAGACACGTTCCAGAAGTACATGCGAGGCATTCGGACCCGAAAGCGGTGGTCAGTCCTGGGCAACCTTCCTGGCGAACCACGCTCACTAGCCCACCATGCGAAACCCGGCCGAAGCAAAGTGATGGTCGAAGGCGAAGGCCTGTCGAATCTTCTCGCGCGCCATGAGCACGAAGCTGGTTGCGTCGACGACGGAAAGCTTGTGCAATTCAGGTTTGGCGAAGTAGGCCCAAGCGCGTTCGAGATCGAGGCTTCCGCACTCCAATAGATGGAATCGCGCCAGGCGGTCCAACGAGGTCTTCCAGGCCAGAGCAACGTCCCTAGTCGCGTTGCGATCGAGGAAGGTGAAGGTCTCGATCGCGACGGGGACCGATGTCGCCAGGCGGGCCCTCCTATCAAGCAAATCCTCCCACGCGGCCCTGGCTCGTTCGTGCAAGGGATCGCGGGTCAGTGCGAGCGCGATCCAAGCTCCCGTGTCCACGAAGACTAGGTCATGGCTTCGAGTCATGGCTGGTCGTAGATGGAGTCGTGATCGGTGGAGGTTGCGCGGGGCTGCCCGTCCCACAGAGCGACGGGCCCCTTCGTCGGAGAGCGAAGCCAGACCTGGCGGATTGCCTCGCGGATCAGCGCGGCCACGGGCCGGCTGGTCCGTTTTGCAACCTCGTGCAGGGCAGCGAGATCCTCGTCCTGCAAATAGACCTGCGTCTTGGTCATGGGTGTCATGATAGCACGACGATGACACCCATCCAGTCATTTCTGGTGCCGGCAGAGGACCCAGAGCCCCCGTTACACCAATCCCAGTCTGGGGCCGCCCAATCTCGTGGTCGCCGCGCAAGGCGGCCGAGTCGTCGTCTACCGGGCCATGGTCGACTGGCGCGCCCTCAACGAATGGCAGGCGCCGGCCGAGCTCATGGGCACGCTCGTCGACTTTGGCGACCACCTGGGCATCATTGACAGCAGCGGCCAGGAGCTAGCCAGCACCCTGCCGTAAGCCGCTGGCCAGCCAGGCTTGGGCGGACCACACTAAAGCACATGGCCATTGGCTGGGCCCGCGATGGAGCCGTGCAAGATCAGATCGATGCGAGCGTCGACGACGCCGTCGCCCGCGCCCGGCGCGCCTTGCGCACGGGCGAGAGCCTGACTCACTGCGAGGACTGCGGCGACGAGATCCCGGAAGCCCGGCGGCAGGCCGTCCCCGGCGCTCGCCGCTGCCTTGCTTGTCAGTCCGAGGCCGACCGTCAGCACGTCGATCACAGCCCCTACAACCGGCGCGGCAGCAAGGACAGTCAACTGAAGTAGGCGGCTGGCGGCTACGGGCCTTGCTCCGTCTCACGGAGACAACCGACCACGTAGTCCCTAAGAGCGGCCAGATCGGCCCCGACCATCTGATGCAATGCCGGCAGCGCCGCCGCCAGGCTGCGCATCCGGCTCCATTCCAAATCAGCTGCGTAGGCGTGGCGGAGGAAGTGACGGAATGCCAACAGGTCCTCCAATCCGTCCGCAGTTTGAGCAACGACCACCCGCGGGCGGGTCGGCGTGGTCAGCCTCATCGCATGTAGAAGGGAGCGATGCCAGTCGGCGCCCGCGGGCGCCGCACCATCGAATACGCGTGAGATCATTTCGAGGGAGGCCTCGATGGACGAGTAGTAGTGATCGAGTGCCACTGCCACGATGGCAACACCTCCGCGATCGGGATCAGTGGCGGGAAATGCACGCAACACCTCTGCAACCTCCGCAGCTCGGCGGTCAGCCGCCGCGAGGTCCAGCTCCAGCTTCTCAAGCAGCGCGCGGAGAGCCCGTTCCAGCCGGTCCGCCAAAGAACACCTCGCCTTCACGCTGGATGATTGCCAAAACCTCGGGCCTGACCCCTTCAAGCGGAACCAGATCCACCTGTCGGCCGGCCACTTCCGCGGCGCGGGCCATTGCCCGGAAGGTCTCGGCGGGGGCAAGGCCCTCCACGGCCAGGTCGATGTCCGAATCCGGCCGTGCCTCGCCGCGGGCGAGCGAGCCGAACAGGATCACCTTGCGCGCGCCGAATTCCCTCGTGAGTACCTCGACCACCGAAGGAATCGACGCTTTGATGTCGCGGGCGTACCTCTCCTCGTCGGCCGCCTTCTCGGCAAACCGTCGACTCAAGATCGCCACGGCGTCCTTCGGGCTCATGCCGACATGGTAGCACGCGCGACTCTCGCCTGCGTGGCGGCACCCAAGAAACCGTCCGCGCCCTTTGCGCGAAGAGCCTCCTCTGCGCGGGCAAGGACCTATTCGTGGCCCGGGCGCCGGCGTCTGCTAGCGTTCGTAGCGTATGAAGAGCAACCGCCTCGAGGCCTTCAGCGATGGCGTGCTGGCCATCATCATCACCATCATGGTGCTCGAGCTGAAGGTGCCGCGCGGCACCAACCTGGCCGTGCTGCGCCCCTTGCTGCCCGTCTTCGCCAGCTACGTGCTCAGCTTCCTCTACGTCGGCATCTACTGGAACAATCACCACCACCTGCTTCATTCCGTTCACCACGTCAGCGGCGGCATCCTGTGGGCCAACCTGCACCTTCTGTTCTGGCTGTCCCTGTTCCCGTTCACCACCGGCTGGATGGGCGAGAACCACCTGGCCGCCACTCCCGCCGCCGTCTACGGCTTCGTCCTGTTCATGGCCGCCATGGCCTACTACATCCTCCAACGCGCCATCATCGCCCACCACGGCCCCGCCTCCCTGCTCGCCACCGCCATCGGCCGCGACCTCAAAGGCAAGCTCTCGCCCCTCATCTATCTTGCCGCCATCGCCCTCGCCTTCGTCAGCCCCTGGATCGCCAACGCCCTCTACCTCGCCGTGGCCCTGCTGTGGCTAATCCCCGACCGCCGCATCGAGCGCGCGCTGGCCGGGCAAGGCGAGCCGCAGTAGCGGGGAGGCCCGGCCGCGAAGCGGCCGAATCGCCTCGCCCCCGGAGGGGGAGAGGCCGACGCGCGAAGCGCGGCCGGTGAGGGGTACTGGCCCTGCCTTCTCGTTTCCAGGCCCCGCACCGTGTAGTCTTCCCCGCATGGAAATGACAAAGACGAAGTGGTACCACACCGTCGCCTACTTCTTATCTCTCGCCGGGCCCGATCCTCGCTTATCATCATGCAGGTCAACAGATCGTTGGGCAGGCTATGGTGACTTTCGAGCATCCCGAGGATCAAAGGTTCTTCCGCGATCTCCTATGCGAGGAGGGCGAGTCGCTGGAGAAGTACGCGCCGCTTTTCGATTTTCGTAACGTGACAAGGAAGCGCCGCGAGTTTCAGGTGGCGCGCCCATCGCTGCTGGAAATCCTACGCGCGAAGCACGGTACCTTGTGCATGTTGCAGTACTCAGAAGCGTGCACGGGTGGACGAGGCGCGGTCACGATCGACCATCTGATTCCACTCTCGTCGGACAAGCTGAACAAGGAGCTCCGGCACGTCGTTCCCCTTCCAGGGAGGAAGGTTCCGGCGCAAAGTATCGGGTCGAACCACATGGCGAATCTCGTTCTTGCGTGCGCGACCTGCAACGGCGCGAAGAAACATCGGCTGCTTGCGCGCGCCGAGCTGAGGCGATTGCTTACCCGCATGATCGGCATTGTTGCGTTGGGAGTGGCACCCCTTGCTGGCGCGGCTCGTGTCGCGAACACGTATGACCAGTCTCGGCTATGTAGACACGCGAGAACTACTTAAAATCCGCAGTCGCGAAAGCGGCATACGGGTTCGAGTCCCGTCCCCCGCACCTTGTTTCGCCGCGTGACGGAATGCAGCGCTTTAAGAAGATTCAAGAACAGGTCTAGCTCGTCCTCGCCGCGGCCGCCGCCAGCGCTTCGTCGAGCTCCGCGTACTTGAACTGGTAGCCCGTGCGCTCGGCCACGCGTGGAAAAGCGCGGCACGAGGAAGTCAGGATCTCGCTCATTTCGCCGAAGACGATCCGCAGCGCGGTGCTGGGCACAGGCAAGAGCGCCGGGCGATGCACGGCATGGCCGAGCGCCCGCGTGAAGTCTGCATTGGTCACAGGCTGGGGCGACACCGCGTTCATCGCTCCCCGAATTTCGCCTTTCCGGCTGGCATGGATAAGCATGCCGACCACGTCATCGAGGTGAATCCACGGCATCCATTGTTTGCCGCTGCCAAGACGCCCACCCACGCCCATCTTGAAGGGGGCGATCATGCGCGCAAGTGCCCCTCCGCCCGGTGCCAGCACGATGCCGATCCGCACGCACGCCACGCGCACGCCGAGTCGCGTCGCCGCCATCACCTCGCTCTCCCAGTCGGTGCATATCTCGGCGAGAAATCCGCGCCCAGCCGCCGACCCCTCGTCGATCTCGTCATCACCGCGGTCGCCATAAAAGCCAACTGCCGACGCCGAAACGAGAACCTCGGGCCGTTTGTCCAGCGCCTCCATGCCGGCGATCAAGTTGCGCGTGCCGAGAAGCCGGCTGTCCCGGATGCGGCGTTTCTTGTCCTTGGTCCAGCGCCCATCCGCGATGGGTTCGCCGGCCAGATTGAAGACCGTGTCGATTCCACGCAGCGCCTCGACCGGCAACGGCCCAGCGTCGGGCAACCAGCGAAAGGCGCGAACCCGTCCGAGCTTGCGTGCGGCCAGATCCGGATCGCGGCTCAGCACCACGGCGTCGGACAGTTGCGCCAGCAACGCCCTGCCGACCAAACCCGTTCCTCCGGTAACGAGCGCTTGCACGGGGACACCTCGTGCCTTCACTATAACCGTACTCGAAGTGGTTCAAGGCAGGATCAGGGGGAATCCATGAGGTCTTTCGTCAGTTTGTCCGCGGTGGGCAACTTCGCTGCGCGGTTGCCGATAAGACGGCATGCGCATCTGCCTCTTTCTTGCCTGCACGGTAGCTCTCGCCCTACCCTCTGATCATGTCGACGAGCACCCGGCGCCGCCTGTTTGGAATGCTTGCCGTGCTCGCGTGCCTTTGCGCGTGGCTGGGCTGTGCCGGCGCCGCCGCCCCGCCCTCTCGGAAAGCAAAGCTGCACGTCGATTTTCTGGACGTGGGGCACGGCGACTCGACGCTCATCACCTCGCCCACGGGCAAGACCGTGCTGATCGATGGCGGATTGGCGGAGGCAGGCCCAGGGATCGTATCGTTTCTGCGCGGCAAGAACGCGTGCCCACTCGACATGATCCTGCTCACCCATCGCCACGCCGACCATCTGGGTGGGCTGGCGCAAATCATCGAGTCGTGTGGCGCGCGCCTTTACTTGGACGCACCCTATCCCCACGAGAGCCGAATCTACGCCAAACTTCTGCGGGTGCTCGAAAGCCGGCAGGTGCCGGTACGCCAGGCCGAGCGCGGACGCATCATCGACCTGGGGGATGGCGCCCGGCTGATCCTCCTCGGCCCACCTTCTCCCAGCATCGAGGGCGCGGACTCGGACGTGAATGCCAACAGCGTGGTCAGCCGCCTCGACTACGGCAAGGGCAGCGTACTCTTCGCGGCGGATGCCGAGGAGCTGGCCGAGAAGTGGCTCCTCGGAAGTGGCGCCAATCTGCGCGCCACGGTGCTGAAGGTCGGGCACCATGGCGGCAGACACTCGTCGACCCTCGGGTTCTTGAAAGCGGTCAGGCCGTTGGCGGCAATCATCAGCACCGAGGCTGGCGATGCCAAACATCCCCATCCCGAGACCCTGGCGCGCTTGGCGCAGGTGGGGGCGCGGATCTTTCGCACCGACCTCGACGGCACCATTACCCTGGACATGGACGGCGAATCACTCACCCTGCGCGGCCGTGCGCACCTGGAGGTCTTCAAGACGCCATGACCGAGAAAACCAGCGAGCGAGCAGAGAAGAAGACAACCTTGTTCATCGACGAGATCGAGGATGACAGCGCCAGATTGCTGCTCGATGAACGCAGCTTCGCCGTTCCGCGCGCGCTGCTGCCAGACGATTCCCGTGAAGGCGAGTGGCTGATCTTCTCGGTGGGCCGAACCTCCCCGCCACCCGACGACTCCGCCGCTCGGCGCAAGCGTATGGGTGAAGACGACCCCGGCGGGACCATCAAGCTTTAGACGTGGCCACCGTCTGCGGTCGCGGGTGACTTGCGATGCCCTGGCAAGTTTTCATTGGTGCGGGTAGACCTTTCCAAACCGGCGAGGAACGTGGTATCCCTTTTTCGTTCTTTCGGCCCGATTGCGCACACGATGGCCACCACGCGGCGAAATGTGCCGGTAGAGCGACTAGCCTAACCCTCAAGACAACTAAAGAATGCGCGAGTAGCTCAGTTGGTAGAGCATCGGCTTCCCAAGCCGAGGGTCGCGGGTCCGAGTCCCGTCTCGCGCTCAGGCGAAAGCCCCAGGATCGCTGCGCGCCGGCGCGATCTCTGCAGGAACGAATCCGCCTCGTCGAACAGCAGAACGGCTTCATCCCTCAGCGCGGATTCGAAGGCGGATGCGATGTTCTGCTCGGTGCCGCCGACCCACATGCTCAGAATGTCCGCCGCTCGACCTCGAGCAGATCGGCATCGGTGTTGACCAGCTCCGGCAGGTAGCCGTCGGCGCGGGCGTCGCATCCTGGCGGGCGAAGGTATGCAAATAACTGTATGTTTGCAGTATTTCAACGGACCTAATACAATAGTCTTCTATCCATGGTGCGGAACGCGGAAAGCATACTCGCCGCCTGGGCGGCCCAGAAGGAACGCAAACCCCTGGTGCTGCGGGGTGCGCGGCAGACAGGCAAGACCTGGCTGGTCAAGCAATTCGGGGGGGGATTTCCGGGTGGCCTGGCCTGCGTGAACCTGGAGCGCGAACCAGACCTCGCCGCCTGTTTTGCACCGAACGATCCGAAGGCGATCCTTGGGCTGCTGGAGGCGCGACTGCGGCAGACCATCTTGCCAGGCAAGACCCTTCTGTTCCTTGACGAGATCCAGGCGGCGCCGGAGATCCTGGCCAAGCTGCGCTGGTTCGCCGAGGAGCTGCCGGAGCTACACCTCATCGCGGCCGGCTCGCTCCTCGACTTTGCGCTGGCCGACCACTCCTTCTCGATGCCGGTGGGGCGCATCACCTACGGTCATCTTGAGCCAATGACGTTTGCCGAGTTTCTCGTCGCCACCGGCGAAGAACGGCTGCTCAAGGCCATTCGCGCTTGCACCCCCAATGCCGGAGTGGCGGAGGCGCTGCACCCGCGCTTGCTTCAGTTGACGCGCACCTATGCGCTGGTCGGGGGCATGCCGGCCGCGGTGGCCGACTGGGTGGAACATCACTCGTTCGCTCGCACCGCCGAGATCCACCGCGACCTGTTGCAGACCATTCGCGACGACTTCGCCAAGTACAAGCGCGGCGTACACACGGCACGCGTGGCGAAGGTCTTTGCGGCCCTGCCTCGCCTGGTCGGACGCAAGTTCCAGCCCACGCAGGTCGATGCCGACGAGAGAGCGCTACCCATCAGGGATGCCTTTCGCATGCTGGCGCTGGCGCGCGTGGTGACGCCCGTGCAGCGCAGCGCCGCCAACGGAATTCCGCTGGCTGCCGAGGTGGACGAGCGGTATCAGAAGGTGTGCCTGCTCGACACCGGCCTCTACGCGACCCAGACCGGGATCGACGCCGCTACCGTCGCGAGCCAGCCTGACCTGACGCTGGTCAACCAGGGCCAGCTTGCCGAGCAATTCGTCGGGCAGGAATTGCGCGCGTGCCGCCCGTTCAACGACGAGCCCGCGCTTTTCACCTGGGTCCGCGAAGCCAAGAACAGCAATGCGGAGGTCGACTACGTGCTCCAAGTCGGCACCCGTATCGTTCCCGTCGAGGTGAAGGCCGGGGCCACGGGAACCCTGCGCAGTCTGCACATGATGGTGGCCGAGAAGGAGCTCGATCTCGGCGTGCGGGTCAGCTCGGCGCCGCTACAGCGACGCAAGATCCACACTTCCCTGCCCATCGGCACGCCACGCTCTTTCACCCTGCTGTCGGTCCCTTTCTATCTGGTCAGCGAGATCCCGCGCCTCGTCGGAGCGATACGCAAGAGCTGAGGCCGGTTGGTTTGGTGGTCGCCGGACGTCATGGTCACACCTCCCACCCCACCCCATCGGCAAACACCGCCACGTTCTTGAAGTGCTGCGCAAATCTCCCGGGCGCTGCGGTGTGTATGGGAACGACCTTCCCCGGCTTGAGCGCCTGCCGCTGCTCTTTCCCGCCATGACCTGCCCTGGCCTCGAGGTCGAACACACCCGTGCAACAAGCCGTGCACGCGATGATCTAAATTAGGTGCTAGATTCAGATCCATGCGCGCCACCAGCGTTCGCCCCATCACCGACCTGAAGACACACACCAAGGACGTGATTGACCAGGCCATCCATAGCGGTGAGCCGGTCCTCATAACGCAGAACGGCCGCACCCGCGTGGTGGTCATCGATGCCAGACGCCATGACGATTCCCAGGCGACCCTGGCCATGCTCAAGCTACTGGCGCAGAGCCAGGATTCGCTGGCCCGCGGCGACAAAACCTTATCGAGCGATGACGTCAGGCGCAGGGCGCACGCTGCGATCAGGCACGCCAGCAAGCGATGAAGGCACGGAATCTGAAGGTCGTCTGGACGGCAGTTGCGGCTTCTGACCTGGAACGCATCGCCTACTACCTGGCCGGCGAATCTCCGCTGCGGGCGGCGACCATCATCGACCGCATCGTGGAGCGCGCCGAATCCCTGGCCAGCCTGCCCAACTGCGGCCGCACCCCGCCGGAGCTACGGTCCATCGGGGACCGCACCTGGCGTGAGCTACAAGAGCCTTCGTGGCGAATCATCTACCGTCGCCGGGAAGATGTGGTTCAGATCCACGCCGTGCTCGACGGGCGTCGCAACCTCGAGGACATCCTGATGGAGCGCATGCTCAAGGGCTGAAGGCCGGAGCGCCCTTCTGGCCCTTCACCAGCCCAGGCGAGCAGCCGTAAGTGCCTGTGTTCGCTACGGCAGTCAGCGCCAGTTCGCTCCGGCGCGGCCACCTCCGAGTCCCGTCTCGCGCTCCGTTGTGATGGGAAAGTCGAGTCGTGGTCAGTTCGGCGCGGCCATGAGCTCGCGCTCGGCTTCGCGCAGGACGCGGCGCCAGTCGGGATCGCTGGGCACGGCGGACACGGCCTTGCGGTACATGCGAACGGCGTCGCCGATGCGCCCCACCCGGCGCAGAAGGTCGCCGTAGTCGACCAAGGTCTGGTGACAACCGTCGCGGTCGTAGCGCAGAGCCTGCTCGAACAGCTCGGCCGCGCGGTCGTCGTTGCCGGCGCGGCTGTGGGCGATGGCGGCTTGATGAAGGATCCAGTGATCTTCCGGCTCCATGTGTAGTGCCCGGTCGTAGGACTCGGCGGCCTCGTCGTGGCGGCTCATCTCGGCCAGGATATCGCCGCGGATGGCGGCGACCAGGAAAGCGTCTCCCCCGCGATCTTCCGCCGAAAGCGCCATCTCCAGGGCCTCGCGCGAGCGACCTTGATCGAGGAGCGCCTGCGCCAGCTTGGCGCGTGCCAGGGCGTAGCTCTCGTCGCGAGCCAGCGCCTCGCGGTACGCGGCCTCGGCCTTGCCGGCCTGGCGCGCCTCCATGTACGCATCGCCCAATTCCCGCCAGCCATCGACCAGCGCGGGATTCAGTTCGGTCGCGCGACGGGCTGCTTCGAGCGCCCCGCGATCTCGCGTGGCATTGAGGGCCTCCGCGAGCATGGCCTGGCACACGCCGAGGTCCGGCCTCTCGCCGACGGCGACGCGGGCGTTGCGGACGGCTTGGTCGAGGTCGCCCTGTTCGAGCGACTCGCGAGCCTTGAGCAAGGCCCGCAAGGCACTGCTCAGATTGGGACTGGGCTCGGCCATGCGTGGCAGATCCTCATCGCCGGTGACCAACGCCGCGACCACCTGGCTGGCGAGCCGGGCTCGCGGCGAATCATCGAGCACGAGCGCGCGCAGGGCCTCGCCGCGCCAGTAGGCTCCCGTCGAGGCGGCGGCTCCGCCGAGAGCCTCCAGGGCGCGCTGCTTGGACTTGTCGTCTCCGCGTTCGCTCGCCAGCACGAGCAGGATCGCCGCCGCGTCCAGGCGGGCGTCATCGTCGCGTGCCGTGAGCGGTTCCAATCCCAGCGCGTCCTCGATGGCCGCCAGCGCCCGTCCCGTCTCACCCTTGTCGAGCGCACGCAGCGCCACCTGGATGACCAAGGCGGGGCCGGGCGGGCTCGCGCAACGAAGGGCTTCGTCGATCACGGCGTCAATCTCGCTCTTGCGCCCTGCGTCCTCCAGAAAGTCGATGAGATGCACCCAGTGTTCGGCGAGTCCCGGATCCCGCCGGCATAGCTCGCGCGATAGAACCAGCGTCTCGGCGCTCTCACCGAGGGCGATCTCGCCCAGGCACGCGGATAGGAATCGCAGGAAGCTGCTGCCTACCCTGTCGACGCTACGGTCGCCGACCTCCACCACGGGCTGCTCGCCGTCCGGACTCGCGTCGAAGTCGAGCGCGAAGATGCGCAGGCCCCGCCGCGCAACCGGCCACAGGCCCTTCCAGTCTTGCGGATGCGCGGCCTCGTGCAGAACGCGCTGGGCCTCTTCGAATGCGAGAAGGTGCAGATACACCCCTTCGTCCGGCGAGTCGACCGACGGGCCGCCCTGCGATGGCTCGCCGGCCGCCTCGGGGGGACGCGCCAGCCGGCCGCCGTCGTAGCGAGTGGCGAAGGCGGCGTACCCGGGAGACACCGAGCCGGGAAAGAGCGCCCGCAATCTGCCGAGCCGCGCTTCTCCCCCCGGCGCCTTGGCGAGGGTGCAGCCGGGTGTTCGTCCACATTGTTCCTCTATCTCGAGCAAGAGCGTGCGTACGGGGTCCGCCATGCACCGGGTATACGCAGGCAAGAAGTCGCAGGCAAGAGATACGAGCAGGAGGTGTGCGCAACGGATCGGTCAAGCACCGGCGCGCCAAGGCACTCCGCGTCTGTTGACCAGCCCCCTCGCATGCGTCACACTACTCCGGTTCGCGGCTCGAATTCCGCAAGCTTCCTCACCCTCGGGTTGGGCCAGCGTGTAGAATGCTGTGCCGCTTCGAGGCTCCCTGTATGGCGAAGGTTTTGCTCTGCGATGACGAAGAAGCCCTGTGCCGTGGCATGGCGCGCCTTCTGCGCACGGCTTCTTACGAGGTGGTCACCGCCGATGGCCTTGGGGCACTCGACAAGATCGAGCACGAGAACTTCGACGCGGTCGTGACCGACTTGCGCATGCCCGGCGTCGACGGATTCGGCATTATCGATGCTGTTCGCCTGAAATCGCCCATGACCCCGGTCATCGTGATGAGCGGAAGCGCGGAAGTCACCGATGCGGTCCGCGCGATGCGTGCCGGCGCGCGTGATTTTCTGGTCAAGCCGGTAGAGTTGAAGAGCCTGGAAGATGTGCTGGCCAGCGCGCTCGGCTTCTCCAATTCGATCGGACCGATTGCCACACCCGACCCCTTTGCGTGGCGCGACCAGGTCGCGCCCTGGCTGCTCGGCAACGACCCGGCCATGCTGACCGTGCTCTCCCTGCTCGCCCAGGTGGCGGACACCAACTGCACGGTGCTCATCACCGGGGAATCGGGCACCGGCAAGGAACTGGTTGCGCGCTCCCTGGTGGCCGGCTCGCCCCGAGCCAAGAAGCCCTTCGTGGCGGTCAATTGTGCCGCCATTCCAGTCAACCTCGTGGAATCCGAGCTGTTCGGGCATTCGCGAGGCGCATTCACAGGCGCGACCTCGTCGCGCATGGGACGATTTGGCGAGGCCGACGGCGGGACCATCTTGCTGGACGAGATCGGAGAGATGGATCTAGCGGTGCAGGCCAAGCTGCTACGACTGATCCAGGATGGCGTCCTGCGTCCCGTGGGCGACGAGACCGATCAAAACATCGACGTCCGCCTCCTGGCCGCAACCAACCGCAAGCTGGATGCCGACGTGGCCTCGGGTCGCTTTCGCGCCGATCTCTACTGGCGGCTGAATGTCATTCCCATCGAGGTCCCGCCGCTCCGCCATCGTTTGACCGACATTCCCCTGCTGTGCGACCACTTCATCCGGCGCTTCAACGAGAAGAACCGGCGCAACGTGGCCGGCCTGGCGCCCGACGCGATGGCCGCGCTCAAGCGCTATCCCTGGCCGGGAAACATCCGCGAGCTCGAGAACCTTCTCGAACGCGCTGTGATCCTCAAGGGCACGGGCACCATCGCCTTCGCGGATCTGCCGCCCCATCTGCGCCAAGCATCGCAGGGGCGCGTGGCCCATGTCACGCCGATGCCCGATCTGCCCAGCAACGGCACCGACCTGCGCGCGATCCTGGAATCGGTCGAGGATCGCATGATCGCGGAAGCCCTCGAACGCACCGGCGGAAACAAGAATCGCGCCGCGGAGCTCTTGGGGCTCAACCGCACCACCCTGGTCGAGAAGCTGCGGCGCAAGCGTAGCGCCATGCCCCCGGCGTAGAGCACCGCAGCCGCGCTACTTCAGGTTGGCCAGCGCCACCGCGATGCGTGACAGGCCTTTTTCGATGTTGGCCTGGGCGGTCGCGTAGGAAAGGCGCACGAAACCCGGGGCGAAGAACGCCGATCCCGGCACCGCCGCGACCCTCGCCTCCTCGATGAAATATTGGCACAGGGCCAGGTCGTCCTCGATAAACCGGCCTTGCGGGGATCTCTTGCCGAGGAACGCCGACACGTCAGGGAACGCATAGAAGGCGCCCCGGGGCTCGCTGCAAGCGACCCCGGGCATGGCCCGCAACGCCTCCACCATGTATTTCCGCCGCTTGTCGAATTCCAGGCGCATGGCTTCGACCTCGTCGCCCGGTCCTTCGATAGCCGCCAGTGCCGCCGCCTGGCTGACGGCGGCCGCGTTGGTCGTCGATTGCCCCTGCAACGTGGCCATACCCTCGATCACCCTGGGCGGGGCGAGACAAAAGCCGATGCGCCAGCCGGTCATGGCGAAGGTCTTGGAAACCCCATCGACCACGATGGTGCGTCGGCGAATCTCTGGGCTGAAGGTCGCGGGCTGCACGCAGCGCCCGCCGTCGTAGCAGAGGTTGCGATAGATGTCATCGGTGAGGAGCCACAGGTCGTGCTCCACGGCCAACTTGGCGATGGCGCGCAAGGTGCCCTCGTCGTAGATGGCGCCGGTCGGATTCGAGGGCGAACAGAGCACGATCATGCGCGTAGCGGGCGTGATGGCCCGGGCGATGGCGTCCGGGTTGGCCAGAAATCCATCCTCGGCGCGAGCCAGGATGGGAATGGGCTTGGCGCCGGCCAGCTTGGCGATTTCGGCATAGGAGACCCAGCAGGGCGCGGGCAGGATGACCTCGTCGCCTTGGTCCAGGAGGGCGTGAAAGGCGTTGTGGATGACCTGCTTGGCCCCCGCGCTGACCATGACCTCGTCGGCGGACACCTCCAGACCGTGCGCCTTGGCAAACCACGCGGCAACTGCCTGGCGTAGTTGCGGCGTGCCCTCGACCGCGGTGTACTTCGTGGCGCCGGCATCGAGGGCCCGCTTGGCTGCTTCCTTGATGTGGCGAGGCGTATCGAAGTCGGGTTCGCCCGCGCTGAGGCTCACGATGTCCACCCCTTGGGCGCGCAGCTCGGCCGCCCTCGCGGTCACCTTCATGGTCATGGAAGGCGCCACGATCGACAGACGCTTCGCAAGTCCAAGCACCATGTTACAGAACTTTCTTAAACTTCTTCTTTAGGGTCGCAAGGATGGCACTTGGCACCAGCCTCGAGACGTCCCCGCCCATCATTCCCACCTCGCGAACCAGCGACGAGGATACGTAGAAGTTCTCCTCGTTGGTGGGCAGGAAGATGGTCTCGATATCCGGGGCCAGCTGCCGGTTCATGTGCGCAAACTGAAACTCGTATTCGAAATCGGCCACGGCGCGCAGGCCGCGAATCAGGAACCTCGCCCCGCGCGAACGGGCAAAATCCACGAGTAGGCCACGAAACGCCTCGACCTCCACGCGCGGATTGTCGCCTACCACGTCGCGGATCATGCGTATGCGCGTCGCCAAGGGAAAGAGCGGCCGCTTGTTGACGTTCACCGCGAGGGCCACCACGACCCGGTCGAACAGACCCAGCCCGCGGCGCACGATGTCCCAATGCCCGTTGGTGATGGGATCGAAGGTACCCGGATAGATGGCGACCAGGCGCGGTCGTTTGGGCACTAGTCCAGCTCCCACTGACAACGGTAAAAGGAAAGGCCGGTATCGCCGTAGAAACGCCGATCCACCATCTCCAGGACGCCGACCTTCTCGGGCGGCAAGTGGTGGCGGTCGTGCTCGACCACCACGACGGCCCCGTTGTCGAGCACCTTGCCTCCGGCGAGCAAGCCAAGCACCGACTCGACCTCGCCTGCGGCGTAGGGCGGATCCACGAAGACCCAACTGAACTTGCCACCCTTTTCCTCGGACAGACGCTGCAGGGCCACAGCCACCTTGCTGTCGAGCACCCGCGCGCGCTCGGCCAAGTCGAATTCGCGAAGATTGCGATGCAGCGCGGAAAGCGCGCGGTGATCGCGCTCGACGAAGGTCGCGCGACTAGCGCCACGCGACAGCGCCTCGATACCCAGGGCGCCGGTACCGGCGAACAGATCGAGTACCGGATTCGGCGAGAGCGGGCCGAGAATATTGAAGATGGCCTCGCGCACTTTCGCGCCGGTGGGCCGGGTGGTGGCACCACGGGGCGCGCGCAGCTTGCGCCCGCGTTCGGCACCGGCTGTTACCCGCATTGGCGTCGTACCTACCGCGGACCACCTCGCGAGTCAACGTGGGGGATCGGCCTGACTGCACCGCCAGTTCCGCAACCCACCCGGCCAGGCTATGCTGTGCCCATGCTCGACGCGTTGCTCGATACCCCGGCCGTTCGTCGCCTCATCGACCTGGCGCTCGAAGAGGATCTGGGGCGGGGTGATGTCACCTCCCAGGCTGTGATCGAGGCGGGCACCTCGGCCACAGCCCATCTGGTCGCGCGTGGGCCGTTGGTTCTGGCCGGATTGGGCCTTTGTGCGGCGGTCTTCCAGCGCGTAGACGCCTCGATCGCGGCGGTCGCGTTGGCCAAGGACGGAGATCGTATGGACGCTGGCGGGCGGGCCGCAAGCTTCAGCGGAAACGCGGCATCGCTGCTCGCGGCAGAGCGAACCGCTCTCAATTTCGTGCAGCGCTTATCGGGTACCGCGACCCTGGCCAGGGCCTTCGTCGAGGCGGCCGCGGGTTCGCACTTGCGCATCGCCGATACCCGCAAGACCACGCCGGGCTTTCGTCTGCTCGAGAAGTACGCGGTCCGGGTGGGAGGGGCCAGCAACCACCGCTTCGATCTGGGCTCGGGCGTCCTCATCAAGGACAACCACGTGGCGGTCGCGGGTGGGGTCGGCGCGGCCGTGCGACGAGTCCGGGCAAAGGTCCCGCATGGCCTCAAGATCGAGGTCGAGATCGACTCGCTCGCGCAGCTCGATGAGGCGCTGGATGCAAACGCCGACATCATCCTCCTCGACAACTTCAACCTTGCCGACATCGAAAAAGCCGTGGCGCGCGTGCGCACGCGCGAGCCTCGCCCGCTTTTGGAGGTCTCCGGCGGCGTGACCTTGCGGCAAGTGCCCGACCTGGCGCGCACCGAGGTCGATATCGTCTCGGTCGGAGCCCTCACCCATTCCGCACCGGCGGTGGACCTGGCCCTCGACATCGTCGTCCAAGGCGCGGGAATGAAGACGTGACCGGATTCGATCTCGATCCCGTCGCGATTTTTCGCCGCCACCGCCTCCCGCCGGCTGGGAAGGGACCTCGTCTATTTGCCTACTTGCGCCTCGACCAACGACGAAGTCGCGGCACGTGCGCTGGCCGGCTGCGAGGAAGGATTGCTCGTCGTGGCCGAGGGACAGACCGGCGGTCGCGGACGGCGCGGGCGGGTTTGGCATTCGCGCGCGGGCGAGAACCTCACCTTCTCCTTGCTCCTGCGCCCCACCCTCTCCGCGCGTCCGGCGGCTCCCACGACCCTGGTGGCCGGTGCGGCGCTGGCCAGGTCGCTCTCGGCACTCGGGTTCGCGCCACGGCTCAAGTGGCCGAACGATGTCCTCCTCGACGCTGCGGACGGACTGCGCAAGGTGGCCGGCATCCTCACCGAAATGGCGAGCGAAGCCGGACGCGTGCGTCACCTCGTTCTCGGCGTGGGCATCAACGTGAACGCCCGGACTTTTCCGGGCGATCTCGCCGCGCGTGCCACCTCGCTTTGCCTCGTGCGCGGCACGCCCTTGGATTGCGGCGAGGTCCTTGCGAGCTTCATCGCCGCCTTCGAGCCCATCTACGACGACTTCCTCGCGCACGGACCAACCACCGCCTTGGCCGAGTGGAACCGCTTCGCCCTGCTCGGTCTGCCCTGCACGGTCACCTGCGACGGCGAACCGGTCGATGGCGTCGCGGAAGGCGTCGACGACGCAGGTGCCCTACTGGTCAGGACCGCCACAGGCGACGTGATCTCGGTGCATGCGGGCGAGGTCGCCTGGTAGAGCGGGGCGCCGAAAGCACCCTCAAAGCACCCTCCCAGGGTCCTTTTGCAAGGTAGACTGCCGCCACTTTGACAATCCTGCAAGCCGCTATCCTCGGTCTCGTCCAAGGCATCACCGAGTTCCTTCCTATCTCGTCCACCGCGCACCTGCTCCTGGTTCCCGCGCTCCTGTCGTGGCCAGACGGCGGGGCTGCCTTCGCCGCGGTCATCCAGCTCGGCACCCTGCTCGCGGTCATCGGCTTCTTCATGCGCGATCTCGCCCGCATGATCGCCGCGGTAGCCCGCCCGGAGACGCGCAGGAATCACGATGCGCGCATGCTGCTTTACATCGTCGCGGGCACCGTGCCCATCGGCGTCGTGGGCCTGGCCGCCAGGCACGCCATCGAAGGCCCGCTTCGCTCCATCCTGGTCATCGCCAGTTCGTTGATCGTGGTCGGCATCCTGATGGCAATCGTCGAGAAGACCGCGCGCCACGAGCGCACCATCGAGGCCTTCACTCTGCGCGATGCCATGGTCGTCGGCCTGGCGCAGGTGCTCGCGCTCGTCCCCGGCACCTCGCGCTCGGGCATCACGTTGGTAGCGGCCATGCTGCTGGGCTTTCGCCGTGACGCCGCGGCCCGCTTCTCGTTCCTGCTTTCCATTCCCGCGGTGGCCGCGGCCGGCATCTTCGAGCTGCCAAAGCTGTTACACGATCGCGAGGTAGGCACCACCGCGCTCGTGACCGGCTTGGTGGTGGCAGCCGTGTCCGGCTATTTGAGCGTGGCATGGCTGCTGCGCTTTCTGCGCACGCGCACGACCTACGGGTTCGTCGTGTACCGCGTGATCCTGGGAATGGTCCTGATTGCCGCCGTGCTCGGAGGGATGAGTCGGTAGATTCGAGCTTGGTTTCGCGCAAGTACAGAACTTCGCGCACGACGGGTCCCCTCCCTCACTGCCACCCGCCACGCCCGCGCCGGCTGGACATCTGCGCACAAGTGAAGTGGCTCTTTCTTTGCCGGCTTCATCGTGCAGCGACGCGTGATCACGAACGTGCGGCCCGGCAGGACTTCGCGCGGCTTGGGCATCCCCGGTACTCGGCCCCGACTTCGGACTGTTGCGTGGAAATCAACCTCGGAGAGGAATTCGGAGGGACGGGTCCTTCGCCGCTTGCAAGGTGGCGAGCCACCGGCGTTGCACGCGGATGGGGGCCGTGGCGTCGAAGGATCGCGGGGCGCCCCAGCGCAAGGCGAGCTCGTAACCGAGGTAGCGGCGGGCAAGCGAGGGCAAGTGGGGCCGGTCGAGCAACGCAATGGCGCTCGAACGCGATGCCGGAATGCCGGCTCGCAACCTTGCCGTCGGAGGGTGGCCTGCAAGAACCCGCGCCGCGACCGGTTCCCAGAGGCGACGCTGGCATGACACCCTTCGCACCTTGCGCAAGGGTGCGGTTTCGTCCTCGTCGGAAACCTGGGCGTCCTCGAAACAAGCTGCACCCAGCGTGAGCTCGAGGGCGGCAGCGGCCGTGCGTGCCGCGGATGGATTCTCCAGTTGGTCGAGAAGCCAGGGCACGGAAGCAGGATCACCGGCCATTGCCACCGCAAGCACTGCATCGCAATCAGCGGCGGATTTGGCCCGGGAGAGCAGCCAGGGCGCTCGACGAGAGTCGACGACAAGCGCCGCTGGCAGGACGAGCGCGTTGTCGGTTTCCGCCTGGGACAGAAGAAAACGTCGAGCGTCATCGCCGCCAAGCAGAATGTCCGCCAAGGCGGCTTCCTGCCGCGCCGTCGGATTGGGCGAGCGCAGCCAGCGGTCGAGGTGTGGCCGAAGGGAGGGATCCCCGAGCCGGCCGAGCGCCCTCAGGAAGACCACCTCGCGCGCCGCCGGCACCGACGGCACGAGCTTCGCCAGCCAAGCGGCCGGAATCGGCGCATCCGAAAAGGCAGCAACCTCGACCGCGAGCCACTGGAGGGCGGGGTCGGCAGAACGCAGCGCCGCAACCCGGTCGTCCTTGGGATCCCTCGGCCGCCAGGTGTGCAGGTAGGCCTCTCGCACGGCTTCTTCAGTTGCGGGTGCTTCGAGGATCTGCCGGGTGGCAAGATCGATGGCTGCGGAGCTTCGACCGTCTTCGAGAAGAACGCGCACGGCGGTGTAGACGGTTTCCGGAGCGCCGGCGTCCACGAGGCGCAAAGCCTGCTCGTGCGCTAGAGATCCACATTCAGCCAACCCCACCGCGAGGGAATCGAGGATCATTTCAATGCGATCGATGGGGGCAAAGTCGGACGGAGGATCGTCGCCGGTGGTCTTGCGGAGCTGATACGCACGCTGGCGGAATCGGAAGTTGCATTCGTCGATCATCTCGACCACGATTTCGCGGTCGAGATGCTTTGCCCACGGCGGCCGGACGGTGGCATGGTCCGCGCCGTAGACGGTCTTTTCGGCCGCCAAGGCGGGCAGTTGCACGAGGGCCGCAGCGCGCTCGGGTCCATCCGAGCTGGTCCAGACCAGCAGGCACTCTCCTGCGCTTTCACCGCGTGCGCCGGCTGCCGCTGCCAATCCGAGAAGCAGGAGCCCGTTGGCGGCGCCACAATCGCCCCAGGCGGCGGCGGGCGCCTCGAAGGCGCCGGTATCGCGCAGGTGGTTCCCGATGCGGGTCACGGTGAAGCCCCACTCATCGGCGCGATAGCGCTCGCCGTTCAGGTCGCACACTACGCGGGCCGCGCGGGTGCCAGGCGGAAGAGCAGCGAGGGCTCGCCTGGCGGCCTCGGTGAGTCCTTTGCCGAGGCAGGGGGAGGGCGAGCCCAAGGGCTGCGGCTCGTTGGCGGACGCCACCGCAAGCAGCGCCGTGTGCGTTTCCCGGCGCTGCACCACCCGCTCGCTCGCGAGCAGGAGGGCTGCGGCGGCCTCACCCGGGACATGGCCCCAGGTGCGCTCCGGACCGATGACACGTCCTGCCCGGACGCCTGCCGCGATCGAGTCCGGATCCGCGCGCAGGTCAAAGCCTGCGACCAGCGCCCAGTCGATGGAGCCGTCTCCGAGGGCCGCGCATGCGCGTTCGACGGCGAGAAGGGCGGACGAGCCGTGGCCGCCCACGTGCTCGACGGCGGCGGGCACCAGGCGAAGACGGTCAGCGAGGACTTTCGAAATGACGAGGGCGTTGTCGGGCGAGGACGGCCCCGCGGTCCAGACTCGGATGGGGCCGATGCGGCCGCGGGGCGCGCTGGCGGCGGCCTGCTCGACCGCAAGCCGGACCAGATCTCTTCCGCGTTCTCCCGGTTCGTCGACCGCGAGGGTCCAGATGCGAGCTACGTTGCTGGCGTCACCGTCGTCCAAGTCGGCATCGTCGGGAGCGATCGAGATACGCGCAACCCCGGCCCGCACCGCTGCCATGGCCACCGCTGCGCTGGCCCCGACCGGCGTGACCGCCCCGAACCCGACGACGTACGCGCGACGCAAAGGCGCCATCAGCGGGTCACGATGTACTTGTCGCCTTCCTTGCGGAAGACCACCGGGAAGATCAGCGAAAAGGGCGTGTCGCCCTTGAGCTGGTAGCGAAAGATGGGCGAGGAACGCTCGCCTTGTGTGAGCGCGATCAACTTGCCGGTCGAGCCGACGTTGTAGATCCAGAACTTTCCTGGCGTGTTCTCGACGGTCGTGAGATCGTAGTCGGGATCGTTCATCGCCGATTCGATTTGCTTGCGCAAGGCCGCACGGGTCTCGCCTGGCGTCTTGTAGTAGGCGACGTCGAGCTCGCGGCTTCGTTCTTCGCAGGCGTTGAGGAATCCCTCGACGTCGCGCTTCTGCAAGAACGACCAGACCTTGCTGTAGGCGCCGAGGATCTCCTTGTAGGTCGGCAGTCTGGCTTCCTTGCTCTCGAACTCGAACACCTGCTTCAGCTTCTCACCCCGAAAGAAGGCCCATTCGGGGAACCGCAGGGGAGCGTCGAAGGTGCGGCTCAGGACGTGGATCACGGAAGCCCGCCCAGTCAGCTGTGTCAGCTTGACCGGCCCGACGCGCACGTCTCCCTTGTCCGAGGCCCGGAAGCTGTGGTGCGAATCGAAGGTTCCCGGGGGACTGCTGCCGCGGAAAGGTGCGCCCGCGGCTGCCGCCTTGGCGGAGTGGGCCAGCACGAGCACGGTGGCAGGCTGGGTTTGCTCGTTGTCGTTGTCGGTCACCCTTAGCGCCACCTTGACGTCGCAGTTGTCCGGCTCGTCCGCGGGCTTGTACAAGTAGAGCTGGATCTGGTTGCCGCCGTTGCGCACCCAGTGGTTCACCGGCTGCTCCTCGTGGGCGATTCCGTCGAGATTTGCAGTGACGAGGCCGCCGTTGAGGAAGAGCTTGAAACCACACTCGTCGATATCGACTTTGAAACTGAGCAGGGGACGTGGAACGTACATGGATGGCCTTTCAGCCAGAGCCAGCGGCCGGGCCGCCACCGGCGCTGCGGCGGTTGGTTTGGGTGAAGGGGCTTCAGGCGTTGGCTTGGGCGATGGCGCCTCCGGCCTTCGATTCCGACAAGCGCAGGCCAAGCTACTGGCGAGCAAGACCGTCGGTAACAGACCGATATGCGGGTGACGCAATACCATGCGACAAATCTTCATTTGCTCTCCTTGGGCCAGGTCCAGGGCTTCAGCACCACGCAGGCACCTTTCTCTTCGAGCAATCGGTGAGTGGTTTTCCAGGTCGTGTCCTCACCGTCATCATCTTCGTGCTTGTCCTTGTTCTCCGCCCCTCCGATTCCGACCTCAAGATAAAGAAGATAGTAGAAGCCTAGTCCCGTGAAGAAGATCTCGCCCTTGGTGGCCAAGGGATCCTTGCCGCCTTTGGGCACGACCCTTCCGCCGAAGCGGCACGGCTTCTTTTCGGGCTCGTCGTTGGCCTCGTTGCCTTCGGCTGCGGCTGCTACGATCTTGCCACCGCCGGCTGCTTCGAACCGCCAGATGCGGCCTTTGCCGATGACGCGCCCCTCGACCTTGACGTCGATTCCGGCGTCGATCTTGGCCGCCTCGGAGTCCATCTCACAGTTGCCTCCGACCAGCTTCCAGCCAAGTCCGCCTCTGATGTCTCCGCCCGCGGTCAGCACGATGTCGATGTCCAGGGACGCCTGGACCTTCGACTTCGCGTCGCCGATGCCTTTGGCAAAGCGTTCCCGTATCTCGATCAGGGCTTTGGCCACCGCCACACCCGGGGGCCCTGCAAGGGCGCCGGCAAAGCGAATGATCCAGTCGAGGATGCTGGTTTCCAGCTCGATGCCGAAGAGTGGGTCGAAGCCGAACTTGAAGCTTCCCTCGGATCCGACCGTGGGCTTGCCTGGAATCTCGACCAGCTTGAGGCCACCACCGAAGGTCCATTTCGGCCAGCGCGGCGTCACTTTCACGGCGGAGCCGACCTTCGACATGCTGTCGAAAACGCTCGCGCACCAGCCGACCTTCTGCAGCAGGGGGCCGACCAATGGCAGGCTGTCCGAGATCTGCTTGCCCCGCAAGGGCAGCTTGGTGGACGTGGCGCCGAACTTGGTCTCGAAGATCCCTTTCAGGACCCAGGTGGCTTCTTCGCGATAGGTAAAGGACTTCGGCTCTCCTTCGGCCGCTTCGACGTTCTCATGGGTATACGCGATCGACACCTCGGTGGCCTTCCACTCGACCTCGGGAAAGATCTGAATCTGCAGCCACTGTCCGGCGTTGACATCAGCCTGGTCATGGCCCAGGCACAGGCGGGAGGCGATGGTGAGGTAGTCGGGCTTGATGTTCTTCTGCGAGACGAGGAGCTTGAAGATAAAGGCCCAGTCGCGTACCAGATTCAAGGTCGGCGCCGGGAGCTCAACCTGTCCGTTGGCCTTGCTGATGGGCTTCCATTCGTCGTCCTCGCGAGCCACGACCGATGGGCAGTAGGTATGCTTGTAGTCGCAGGTGCCGTCCCACTCGACAATCAGCCGATCGGGCTCGTGCGCGCCGCTGACGACCTGCAGCACCTGGATGTCGTGCTTCGACAGGTCGATCTGCAGCTTGCGCTTGTCGTGCCCGCACTGCACGATCACGCCGCGCAGGACGCAGTGCTTGGGGGCTTCGGGCTGTACGCTGGCAAGAATCTCGGGCGACGAGATCTCCGCCGGGGTCGACAGAGGCACCGGGCTTTGCAGCTCGCCCGCCATGCACACGGTGTTGCCCTTGTTCATCAGCATCTTGTCGGTCAGCCGACACGCAGGCTTACCGTCGAGGGTCACGGTCGGGGAGAAGGAGATGAAGGTCGCTTCCATGGCAAAGACCCCGCTCGCGACCCCACCGGCGACACCTGGCTCGTCACCGGTGCTCTTGATGAACTTCGAAACCGAGATGGCAGCCGATGAACCGTCGACCGTGACCGTGGTCGTGCCGCCCACCAGATCCGAGGACATGGCCACGTTCGGGTAGGGCACGGGGATGGGCCCTCCGGCGGACGGCGTTTTGCAGACATCGGGCACCGTGGCCATCGCCGTCCCATTGCTGGTCTGGTGAATTGCGCTCAGGCCATTGATGTTCACGGTGACAGGCAAGATTGGTCTCCTTCCCAGTCGACGGCGGCCCGTGTGAGTCTGTGCTCCCGGCCATGGCAGGGCAGGCTGGCGTGCCAGACCAGTTGTGCTCGACGATCGTCAGGGTGAAGCAGCACCGTGTGCAGAACCGCGTCGGCCCGTTCGTCCTTGTCGGTGAACACCACCCGCATTCGAAAACGAAGGTCGGGCACTCTGACGCGCCAATACCCGTCCGATGTCATGTTGTAGAGTTCGATGGTCTGCCCCGCCAGCAGGGGGCTGGGCAGCTGCTGATCTGCAGGCGCAGATCGATAGAAGCGCTCGTCGAAGTCCTTGGGCAGAAGAGGCGCATGGGTCGCCTTCCAAGCGTCGTCGTAGGTTCCCGCCAGAGCGGCCCGGGGCATCCAGTGCGGCGCGATGGGACCGAACCCAGCCGGCCTGAGATCGTGGGCTCCCGCGCGCATCGGAACGTCCGGGTTTTCCACCTGAGGTGCAGCGCTGTTGATGAGAGACTTGGGTTGGTGGGAGAAACCGTTGCCCACCGGGTTCTGGGCACAGCATCCCGGAGCCCCTTGGGGACCGCCGAGGTCGGTGCCTCCGAAGGTGTTCTCGTAGTTGATGGGGGCTTTGTTGAAGGGCCTCGGCGAGCTGGGCACGATGGCGGACGATACGTAACTCGTGGTCCAGACCCTCGTGCCGTGCACGCGCAGCCGTTTCGTGAGCGATCCTGCCCGAAGCCCAACCTCGACGGTCGCAACTTTTCGACCGGAAGGTGCGTATGCGTGTCCGCGTGCGAGAACATCGGTGCCCGTCCTGGCGAGCACGAAATCCGAATCGCAAAGCAGACTCGATTTCCCAGGGTCGCCCGACCAAGTCGCGACCCGCGCTGGCGGGGGCTGCTCGGGGGCCAGGTGGAGGTTGCCTTCTCGTCCAACGTCGAAGGTTCCCTTGATGACGACGATCCACACCTCGCCGCCCTGCCGGTCGCGAAGGAATCCTCGGTCAATCGCAAGAGGCGTGTTGTTGTCAACCGACCACATTGCCGTCAGTTTATCCTGACAGATCCGCCGCGAATACGATTTGTCCGTCCGGCGCTCGTCACGACGTCGGCCCCTTGAACCACGACCTTGCCGTCAGCGGTCAGTCGAATGGAGGCCTTTCCACAGCGAAGAAGGACTTCCTGACGGGCGTCGAGGACAATCCGTTGGCGATCGATGACCAGATCGACGGCATGGCCATCAAGGGAAAGAGGTTGGTCGCCGGGCTGTGCGACCAACCCGACGACAACGGGTGTGCGTGCGCGTCCCGCGAAGCAGACCAGAACCTCACGTCCGACCTGTGCAGGCCCGAGCGCGACGGTCGTGCGCGCCGGTTGGGCCTTGCCCTCACCGCCGGGCGGGAAAATTCAAAGATCGCCATCGGGCCCGACTGCCGCGAGACGAGCGAGAGCGGTCTCTCCCGCTTCCTTTCTCAATCGCGCCCCCAAGTCGGTCTTTACCAGCCCAGAGTCACGGCCTTTAGATGCCTCACGAAGTCGTCGTTTCATGTGACAGGGTGTCAGATTAGCAGTGTCTGATCTTTTTTGTAGATAGTCATTGGAGGAGGACGACCCAGGAACCTGGGAGGCACGCGTTTCTCTTCGGAAGGAACCGGCAATACGGGGAGCCGGACAAGAGTCTTCGACACGCAACTCGTCTGCGGACGCGCGAGCTGCCGGGCGAAAGGCAAAGAACTCCACCTCCCCCTCGTGCCGAGATGTCTAGCAGGCGCAGGTGTGGCGGGTGGCAGTCGGGGTAGGGCCCGTCGTGCGCGAAAGTCGCGTGCCCTGTGCCGCAGGCGCACGCCCACATCGCCGCTTCGTGCAATTCGCGAAGGGAATCGACCTGCGCGCATGACGGGTAGGTTCCGAGCTGACGGGACCAGCCACGCCGTAGCCAGCAGGTCCTGGCGTTGAACACCCTGAAGGGGGAACCCTCTGAGGGTTCCCATCGTCGCGTTGGCGGAGGCGGGCTTTGCCCGCCGAAGCCAGTGCGCGGGAGGCCGCGCGCAGCGCGGGGGCAGGCGGGCGGGAGGCGGGTGCCGAGGGCATGGCGAGGCCGCGCGCAGCGCGGGGGCAGGCGGGTGGGAGGCGGGTGCCGAGTGCGAAGCTAACCCTCTGAGGGTTCCCATCGTCGCGTTGGCGGAGGCGGGCTTTGCCCGCCGAAGCCAGTGCGCGGGAGGCCGCGCGCAGCGCGGGGGCAGGCTGGGCGGGAGGCGGGTGCCGAGGGCATGGCGAGGCCGCGCGCAGCGCGGGGGCAGGCGGGTGGGAGGCGGGTGCCGAGTGCGAAGCTAACCCTCTGAGGGTTCCCATCGTCGCGTTGGCGGAGGCGGGCTTTGCCCGCCGAAGCCAGTGCGCGCGAGGCCGCGCGCAGCGCGGGGGTGCTGGCGCGGGAGGCGGGTGCCGAGGGCATGGCGAGGCCGCGCGCAGCGCGGGGGCAGGCGGGTGGGAGGCGGGTGCCGAGTGCGAAGCTAACCCTCTGAGGGTTCCCATCGTCGCGTTGGCGGAGGCGGGCTTTGCCCGCCGAAGCCAGTGCGCGGGAGGGCATGGGAACCCTCTGAGGGTTCCCATCGATGATCGACTCGAAAATGATTGGTTTCCTCCCGCACAATCCTGGACAGCGGAAGACATGCTGAGTATGCTTCGCCGGCTTGCTCACGGATATCCTAAGCATGGCTGGGCCCATAGCTCAGCGGTCAGAGCTGGCGGCTCATAACCGCTCGGTCCCTGGTTCGAATCCAGGTGGGCCCACTCCACTTGCGCCTGCCGGATCGTCCTTCGGCTCACGTCGGATACGCGGGCTTTACGAAAGCCCAGGAGGAAAAGTTGCGCGATCAGCTTAAGCGTCTCGAGGAACTCCAGAGATACGACGCTCAGATTCAAGAACTGACCAACGCACTCAAGGCGATACCCGTCAAGCTCGAAGCCTCCCAGAGCGACTTTGCCCGGGTGGAATCCCTCCTCGAAAACGAACGCACCCAGCTCGCGGAATCGCAGCGCTACTACGCCGAACAAAAGAGCCAGCTTCAGTCCGATGAAAGCACGGCCAGCGGCGCAAAACACAAACTCTCGCTGGCCAAGAATTCAAAGGAATACGTCGCGGCCCAGCGCGAGATCGAGGCCACGCGCGAGAGCGTGCAAACCCGCGAGCAGGAAATCGCCAAGTTGATCGAGGCGGTGGAGGCCAAGGAAAAGTTACTCGCCGAGCGCTCGGCCGAGCTCGATGTCCTGCGTAAGTCCATCGACAAGGACGCCGAAGTCGCGCGCAAGAAGATGGCCGAGATCGAGGGCAAGATCGCCGAGATCAAGGTTGGCCGCGACAAGGTCGCCGCGGGCGTCAAACCCGACGTGCTCAAGCGCTACGGCGCGATCCGCATGCGCCGCGGCCTGGCCGTCACCACGGTTCGCAACGGCACCTGTCAGGGTTGCAACATGAACGTGCCGCCGCAGCTCTACAACGTCCTCCAACGCGGCAACTCCATCGAGACCTGCCCCTACTGCCATCGCATCGTCTACTGGGAAGACCTGATGAAGGACGATCCGGCCCCATCCTAATCCGGGTTCTTCGTCGTAGCGGACACGCCCATGTCCGTTGCGCTATACTTCCACTGCTTCCCGCTGGAGTTCGAAAGGTGGTCGCGGCGGCGCCTGCGCGCCTCCGAGGAAAGTCCGGGCTCCCATGGGCAGGGTGCTGGCTAACGGCCAGTCGAGGTGACTCGAAGGAAAGTGCAACAGAAAATAGACCGCCAGGCCGAGCGGGCGACCGCGCGACCGGGCAAGGGTGAAACGGCGTGGTAAGAGCACACCGCCCTCCTGGTGACAGGAGGGGCACGGCAAACCCCACCTGGAGCAAGACCGAATAGGGATCGCGGAGCAATCCGCCGGCGTGGCCCGCGCCGATCCCAGATTCCAAGTTGGTCGCTCGAGCCGTCCGGCAACGGGCGGCCCAGATGAATGACCGCCACCCGCGCGAGGTAACGAACGCGGGAACAGAACCCGGCTTACAGCCGAACTCCAACGGGAAGCACCTAAATTTCCTTCTCCCCGCTTGCGGGGAGAAGGCCAGGATGAGGGGCTCCCAAATTTCCTTCTCCCCGCTTGCGGGGAGAAGGCCAGGATGAGGGGCTCCCAAATTTCCTTCTCCCCGCTTGCGGGGAGAAGGCCAGGATGAGGGGCTCCCAAATTTCCTTCTCCCCGCTTGCGGGGAGAAGGCCAGGATGAGGGGCTCCCAAATTTCCTTCTCCCCGCTTGCGGGGAGAAGGCCAGGATGAGGGGCTCCTATCCGGCTCGACGCGAACTCACCCGCCGCGGTTGCAACATCTCGGCAAGGAACTGGCCGGTGTAGGAACGCGCGCTCGCCGCCACTTCCTCGGGGGTGCCGGCGGCGATGACTGCGCCCCCGGCGGCGCCTCCCTCGGGGCCAAGGTCGATGACGTAGTCGGCGGTCTTGATGACATCGAGGTTGTGCTCGATGACCAGCACCGTGTTGCCGGCCTCGACCAGGCGCTGAAGCACGGCAAGCAGGCGGCGGACATCCTCGAAGTGCAGCCCGGTCGTCGGTTCGTCGAGTAGATAGAGGGTCCTGCCGGTATCGCGCTTGGCCAACTCACGCGACAGCTTAACGCGCTGGGCTTCACCACCGGACAGCGTAGTCGCCGACTGGCCGAGGGCGATGTAGCCAAGACCTACGTCGTCGAGGGTGCGCAGGATGTGCGAGAGCTGGCGGTGGTTCTCGAACAGGGCCAATGCCTCGGACACGCTGGTTTCCAGCATCTGCGCGATGTCGAGTCCCTTCCACTTCACGCGCAAGGTGGCCTCGTTGTATCGGCGCCCGCGGCACACCTCGCAGGTCACGTGCACGTCGGCCAGGAAGTGCATCTCGACGGTCTTCACCCCGTCGCCCTCGCAGGCCTCGCAGCGCCCTCCCTTCACGTTGAAGGAAAATCGCCCAGGGCCGAACCCGAAGGCCTTGGCCTCCGGGGTCCCGGCGTAGAGCTCGCGCACGTGGTCGAAGGCCTTGGTGTAGGTCGCGGGATTCGAGCGCGGGGTGCGGCCGATGGGTTTCTGGTCGATGTCGACGACCTTGTCGATCTGGTCGACACCTTCCAGCCTGCCGTACGCGCCCACCTGCTCGAATCCGCCCAGGAGCTTGCGCCGCAGAGCCGGGTGCAGGATGCCGTTGATGAGCGAAGATTTGCCCGCGCCGGAAACGCCGGTGATGGCGAGCAGGACGCCCAAGGGGAAGCGCACGTCGATGTTGCGCAGATTGTGCTCGCGTGCCCCGAGCAGACTGAGAAAACCCGAGGGCGCCCGCCGCGTGGCCGGGGTCTCGATGCGCTCGGCTCCGGTCAGGTACCGGCCCGTGAGCGAGGCCCGGTTCGCGGCCACGACCTCGGGGCTCCCGGCCGCCACCACGTGACCGCCGCGCCGGCCGGCCCCGGGGCCGAAATCGACCACGTGATCGGCGGACTCGATGGTTTCGCGGTCGTGCTCGACCACGATGACGCTGTTGCCGAGATCGCGCAGCCGGCGCAGGGTCGCGATCAGGCGCAGGTTGTCGCGCTGGTGCAAGCCGATGGACGGCTCGTCGAGCACGTACATCACCCCGGACAGCTCGGAGCCGAGCTGCGAGGCCAGGCGGATGCGCTGGGCCTCGCCACCCGACAGCGACGAGGCCACGCGGTCGAGGGTCAGGTAATCGAGCCCGACGTTGAGCAGGAACCCCAGGCGCGTACGCACCTCCTTGAGGATCTCGGATGCGATCTGCGCGCGCGCGCCGACCAGAGGAAGCGTGCTGAAATACTTCTCGGCCTCGCTCACGGTCAGCGCCGTGACGTCGACGATGCTCTTGCCCCCGAGAAAAACTGCCCGCGACTCCGGGCGCAGCCGCTTGCCCTTGCAGGCCCGACAGAGCTGCTCGCGAAAGTACTTGCCCAGCCACTGTCGCATCATTTCGGAATGGGTGTCGCGCCAGCGACGCTTGATGTTGTTGGCCACGCCCTCGAAACGCAGGGCCCAGGAACCGCCGCCGTGCTTGCCCGTCCAGCTCACCCGCACGCGGCGCTCGCCCGTGCCGTAAAGGACGATCTCGCGCTGGCGCGGCGTGAGCTGTTTCCACGGCTTCTTGAGCGGGATGCCCATCTCCCGTTCCAGGGCCGCGGCGATGCGCGAGGTCCACCCCTCTTCGCGCGCGAAGCGTTCGCCCCATGGCTCGATGGCGCCCTCGGAGATCGACAGCTCGCCGTTCGGCACGACCAGATCCGGATCGACCTCCAGCTTGCTACCGAGGCCATTGCAGTCCACGCACATGCCGAGCGGGCTGTTGAAGGAAAACGACTGCGGGGACAGCTCGGGCAGGCCCACACCGCAATCCGGACAGGCACGCTCTTCGCTGTAGGCCCGCTCGCGCTCCTCGCCCTCGACCGCGACCAGAAGCGTACCGCCGCCGGCCCGCAACGCGGTCTCGATGGAATCGGACAGCCGGGCCCGATCCGCGTCGTCGAGCGAGAGGCGATCCACGACGATCTGCACGCTGTGCTTCTTCTTCTTGTCGAGTGCCGTGACCTCGTCGAGGCGGCGCACCACGCCGTCCACGCGCACGCGCGCAAAGCCTGCCTTGCGTGCCTCGTCGAACACCTCGCGGAACTCGCCCTTGCGGTTGTCCGCCTTGGGCGCGAGCAGGGTCACCTTGGTCTTGGCCGGCAGCGTGAGCAGCTCGCCCACGATCTCGCCCGCCGAGCGCGCCGCGACCTCGCCTCCACACAGGTGGCAGCGCTGCTCGCCCGCTCGTGCGTAGAGCACGCGCAAGTAGTCATAGATCTCGGTCACCGTGCCCACCGTCGAGCGCGGGTTCGACGAGGCCGATTTCTGCTCGATGGCGATGGTGGGCGACAAGCCGCGGATCTGGTCGTATTTCGGCTTTTCGAGCTGGCCCAGGAACTGCCGCGCGTAGGACGACAGCGACTCGACATAGCGGCGCTGCCCTTCGGCATAAAGGGTGTCGAAGGCCAGCGACGACTTGCCCGACCCGGACACCCCGGTGAACACGACGAGCTGGCGCTTGGGGATGGCCAGCTCGTCGACGTGCAGGTTGTGCTCGCGCGCGCCGCGAACGATGACGAAATTGGGCTCTTCGGCGCTGCGCTGGTGCTTCATTCTGGAGCAGAAGATCTACTCGAAGAAATACGCGATGCCCAGGGTACCAGCGACGAAATCGCCTCCGCCGATGTTCTGACCGCCGATCAGGATGTCATCGTTATTGCCAAAGTATGCCCCCAGCCCCAAATCCGCGAGCAACGCCACGTTGGGCACGATGAAGGCCCGGATCTGGCCACCGACCTCCAGGGCCACATCGAGTCTATCGTCGTTATTTGCGTTGCCCGGATTGGTTTCCCAGCGGGTAATGCCGATACCGCCGCCCAGCGAGAAATCGGCAAAGGCAGCCGCGTGCACGTGATACCAGAATCTTCCACCGAGGCTGAAGCTGGTCGTGTTGTTTCCATTCGGGTTGTAGTGATGAAGTCCAAAGAAGCCGTCGACATGGAACCCGCCGCCCGAGCTGCCCCAGGTGCAGAGAGCTCCGCTGGTTCCATTGAGCATGGTGATCGCACCCACCCCGATGCCACGCCCGTGCCCCGAGGGGGCCGGACTGATGGCGGCGCTCGCGGTGGCCGACTGGGCAAGGGCAGAGGACGGGCTTAGGAATGCTGCGACTACGAACGTGCTGACAACGAGGATCATTCGACGCATTTGGACACCTCCATGGTGACGTAGGGACGGTACTATAATCGGCGCCCGCCATGAAGCTCGGTCCTCGCGTCGCAGTCATTGCCACGCTGCTCATGGCCGCCGTGCTCGCGGCGGCCGTGGGCGCCGTGTTGGTCGTCCTGCGCGCGGATCAGCTAGGCGACATGGATCGCGAGGCGCACGTGCTGGCCGAGGCCATCGTCGCCGGAATCGAGCCGCTGCCGGCGGATCGGGCAGGCGACATCTTGAAAGCCAGGGCGGCGGCCCTGACCAGCAAGGGCGGGACCTTCCGCCTCGAAGCAGTGGCCTGGGGAGGCCAGCGTCCCAACAACTCATGGGCCGGTCTGGTCGATGAAGCCACCAGGCTCGACGCCCCGGTGGGACGGCTATTCGACCTGAAAGGGATTCCACCTTTCTATGCCATGGCGATCCCCATTCACAACGCGGCCCCTGGCGAGCCCATGCGCCAGATCGTCGCCTTCCTGGGCCTGGTACGCGAAGGCGGGTTCATCGGGCAGGAGGTCCTGCTTTCCACCGAGCGTCTGGCGCCGCTCCTCCTGCTGTTCGTCGTGACCTTCGCCATCGCCATCTACGTGATGCTCATGCGCCGGGTGGCCACGCCTCTGCGCCGCCTGGTCGAGGCCATCGACGGGGTTTCCAAGGGCGACATGTCGCGCGCGGTCCTGCCCGAACGCGACGACGAGATCGGCACGCTGGCCGGCCGCTTCAACGACATGATGAATTACCTGCGCGAGGCGCGCGAAAAGGAAGCGCGCGCCACCGCGGCCCGCGTGGCCACCGAGGATCACCTGCGCCGCGCCGAGAAGCTGGCCACCATCGGCCAGATGGCGGCGGAGATCGCGCACGAGGTAGGCACGCCGCTCAACGTGATCGGCGGACGCGCCCGCACCCTGGCCCGACGCGCGGACGAACCCGCCAACGTGCAGAAAAACGCGGAGATCATCTCGACCCAGGTCGACCGCATCACCAAGATCATCCGCCAAGTCCTCGACTCTTCTCGCAAGAGCCGCCCCACCGCGAGCGAGGTGGACGTGCTCAAGGCCGTGCGCGAAACCCTGGAATTCGTCGAGGAGAACCTCAAGCAGCACCACATCGACGTCGATCTCCACAGCGAGCCCGAACTGCGCTCCATCCCGGGCGACCCCGACGAGGTCCAGCAGGTGTGCCTGAATTTGATCATGAACGCGATCCAGGCCATGCCCGAGGGCGGAAATCTGACCATCAACCTCCAGTACGTCATCCGTCGCAAGGAAGGCCTGGACCTGTCGCCCCCTTCGCCCTACCTGATGTTGGAGTTCTGCGACACCGGCCCCGGAGTCCCACAGGCGGATCGCGCCCGCATCTTCGACGCCTTCTTCACCACCAAGGATGCCGGGGAAGGCAGCGGCCTCGGCCTGCCGGTCAGCCACGGCATCGTGAAGGACCACGACGGTTGGATGGAAGTCGCCGATCGCCCCGAAGGCGGCGCGGTCTTCCGGGTGTTCCTGCCCATCCCGTCCGAATCCTCGATCCTCGCCGATCCCAAGTCCGGCGCCACGCCGCCACCTGAAACGGTGGTCTGAGACGAGACGACGGCGCGAAAACCATCACCATCCGCCGGGAACGGATAAGCTACGGCCATGCCCATCGCGCCCATTCGTTACCGCGTCGCCATGCCCGAGCCGCACAGCCACGAATTTCATGTCACGATGGAAATCCCCCCGCTGCCGGGGCGAGATACCCTCGACGTGGTCTTTCCGGCTTGGGCGCCGGGCAGCTATCTGGTGCGCGACTTCTCCCGCCACGTTTACGACCTCGAGGTCCACGACCGCGCCGGGGTGGCCGTTCCCCATGAGCGCATCGACAAACTGCGCTGGCACTTGCGCGCGGGCGGCCGGCCCGTCACCCTTCGCTACCGGGTCTTTGCTTTCGAAGCCAGCGTCCGCACCTCCTTCCTCGACGACAGCCGCGGGTTCTTCAACGGCACCAGCCTGTTCTTCTTCGTCGACGGCGAGATCGCTCGACCGTGCGTGCTGGCGGTCGAGCCTCCCACCGGCTGGCGCATCAGCACCGCCCTGCCCGCGCTGCGCGGCCAGCGCCACACCCTTCGCGCCCGCGACTACGACGAATTGGTCGATTCGCCCGTCGAAGTCGGCACCCACCGCTTGCTCGCATTCCGCGTGGGCGGGACGCGCTTCGAGGTGGCCCTGCAGGGTCACACCAATGCCGACCTTTCGCGCATCATCGCCAATCTGCGCGCCATCACCAGGACCACCGGCGCCATCTTCGGGGGATTCCCTTTCGAGCGTTACCTCTTCATCATCCATGCCCAGTCCATGCGCGGAGGCGGCCTTGAACACGCGAACGGGTGTACGCTCGACATCGCCGGACTTTCCTTCGAGGACGAGAAGGGCTACCAGAGCTTCGCCGAGCTGGCCGCGCACGAATTCTTTCACGCCTGGAACGTCAAACGAATCCACGACCGTGCCCTCGGGCCTTTCGACTACACCAAGGAGAACTACACCCGGCTGCTGTGGTTCCATGAAGGATTCACCGAGCACATGCAGGCGCTCATCCTCCTGCGCGCGGGCCTGCTTCAGGTCGAGCGTTACCTCAAGGACCTGGCCGATGATTGGACCCACTACGTGGCCCGCCCCGGGCGCAACCTCGCACCGCTTTCCGAGCTGTCCTACGAGGCGTGGATCAAGCAATACAAGCCGGCCGAAAACCACACCAACCGCATGGTGAGCTACTACGACAAGGGGCGCTGGGCCGGGCTGGTGCTCGACCTCACCCTGCGCTCGGCCACTGGCGGTCGCCGGGGACTTCCCGATCTGTTCCGGCGCCTTTGGTTACGCCACGGCGCGCGCCGACGGGCCATCGACGCCTCGGTCATCCAACGCGAGGCTGAAGCCATCGCAGGCCGGTCGCTGGCGCTCTACTTTCGCCGTTTCATCGATGGGGTCGCGGAGCTGCCCGTCCCAAGACTTCTGCGTGGCGCGGGTGTGAAGGCGCGACCGCGCACCCCCGCCGAGTACGAACGAGGCGACAAGGTAAAAGCCAGACGCCTGCTCGGTTGGTGCGGTCTGAGCTTCGCGGCCAACGGCGAGCGTGCCGGCGCTGTCGTCAAGAACGTGGTCCCCGGCTCGCCGGCGTGGCGCGCGGGCGTCACCTTCGGCGACGAAGTGATCGCCATCGGTGGTACCCGCGCGACCGGCGCGACCGTCGGCAAGCGCCTGGCCGACTACGCCCCCGGACAGGAGATCTTGATCGACTATTTCCGCAAAGACCGGCTACGCATGGCCAAGCTCCGGGTCGCGCGCAATCCCGAACGTAAGTGGATCTTCGCCGCCGATCCCGAGGCCTCTGCGAAAGCCAAGCGCTTGCGTGCCCGCTGGCTAGAGCGCCGAACGGTTTGACTCCCGTCGTGAAGTCGCGCATTCACGTCGCGTCCCTTCGTTGCTCGTCGGTCAAATACGTCGAGTATTCTCCCTCCTCGCGCCTCGGGCCGCTCGCAACTGCGCAATTTCACTCGGTCCCTCAAACCGTTCGGCGCTCTGGGGGTTACGGGCTAGGCGATTCGTAGGCGCCAATGTCGAACCCGGCGCCCGCGGGCCTGGGATTGCCGTCCCCATCGGTCGCGGGAGCGCCTTCGGCCGTGCCGCGGTCGATGCAGGGCGAGCCACTCGACAGATGCAGGTCCGTTGGAGAGGCGAGGAACATGGGGTCGGCCGAAATATTTTCCGCCGCTCCCGCCAGGGCATTGACCTGCGCCACGTCCGAGGCGTCCGTGGAGCCGCGGTGGTAGAGGATCGCCGTGTCCTGGGCCGTGGACCCGGGTCCCGGATAGAGATCGTTGTTCTGGACGATACGCGCTGTGGAGCTCGATATCTCCTCCACCGCGAAGCGCTTGCGGCAGTTCCCGGCCGAGATGATGTTGTTGCGCAGAATGCCGGCCGCCGCCACATCGCCCGCGCTACGCTCGACGGCCACACCGGCGCTTTGGCAATCGGCGGCCGAGCCCATGGGATCGATGTCATTCGAGCTCAGGTCCGGTTCTCCAGGCGAGGAACCCAGCACGATGTGCACACCGTAGAAGGTCGCCGAGGACGCTCCACCGGTGCACGGTCCGCCGAGAATGCGGTTGTTCTGCAGGCGGGCGGGAGCATCGTCCAGCACCACGCCGGTCGAGACGGCGCTTCCACATCCGCTCACGATGAGATTGCCATCGACCAACGAAGGGCCGCCTAGAAGATCGACAGCCATGGTTTGGGAGCCCGATCCCGCGCTGATGGTGTTGCCGGCGATGGTCGCACAGGCACCGGATTCGCAGCGCAGGGTGGCCAGATTCGCGCCCTTGCTGTTGTCGGTGGGGTTGCCCGCGCCTCCGCACAGGTTGTTCGCCACGATGGTCGAAGGCGACGAGGATGTCCCGGTCACGTACACCGCCGAGGAATCGGCCGCCCCGCCGGCGACGGCCGCGCCGGTGCGGCCGCGGATCCCCAGTACCGCGTCTCCGCTGGCGCAAGAGGAATTGCAGTATCCCCCTGCACTGCCATCACAGTTGTTGCGCAGGTTCACCGACCCGCCATTCACGTACACACCGATGGCGACGGCGCGCCCCTGGCCGCCCGCGATCGCCGAGCCGACGATGGTGACTTGACCACCGCTTTCGACCTGGACCCCGTAGGTCGTGTCGGCGACGGGGGCATCGGTGACGAAGATCCCGCTCAGCGTGACCCCCTTGGCTGCGCTGACGGAAACCGCGGAGATCGGACCAGTCGAAGCCGTGCCCGTCGAAGGAGAAAGACGCTCGATGACGAATCCACTCAGCTCACTCGGATGAGCGACATCTTGGTCGAACACCACCCCTTGTTCCGAAGCACCGAAATGCAAGGTCGTGGTCGGCGGCTGGCTGTCGGAGCAGTAGGAGAGTCCCGCGTTGGCCAGTGCGTAGTTGCCCTGAATTCGGCCGCCACTCGCCATGACGAGTGGCGCGTCCATGACGTACACATGGGCGGCGGCGCAGGTTGCGCCTCCGACCACGCACACGCGCTTGGGCGCGCCACCATCCAACCCATTGGCGAGGGCCATGGCGGCCGGGAGCGTGGCGAACGGCTTGCTCGGGCTGCCATCGGCGGTGGTGTCGTCCCCGGTGGGAGCCACCACCACGCAATCCGCCGCGCAACCCTCGTCGGTCATGCCGTTGCAGTTGTCGTCGATGCCATTGCACGCCTCTGCGCTGGCGGGCAGAGTCTCGCCGACACACGCGCCCCATGCCCCGCCCTTGCAAGTTTGCGTGCCGGCACGGCAGGCGCCAAGCAGCGGATTACCGGGTGACGAGCAAGCGCGCGTTTCCTGCTCCGTGCAAAGAGGCGAGGCATCGACGGCGCCCTCGCCCAGATCCGGCGGGGAGAATGCATCCACCCCCAGGTCGCCAGCGCCAGCATCCTCGCGCGCAGCCTCGGCCTGGCCCGCGCCGTCCGCGATCGCATCGGGCCCGGCGTTGTCGTCGGGCCTGCGTGCGTCGCGCCCATCGCGAGGAAAATCGCGCGTATCCGGCGCCGCGGCGTCCCCGGAATGCCCTGCCTCACCAGCCACGTCGGGCCCGTCCGATTCCATGTCGACCTCCGGCCCCGTCGCGTCGGCCGTTGGCCCGTCGGCAGTGGATGGCGTGGTGTCCGGCGGGATCGGGGCGTCCGCGATCGCGGCCAGGTCGGGGCTCGCGTCCTGTTGAATGTACGCGGGGTTGCGCTCCCTACAACCGGACACGACCAGTGCAAGAAACAACCCCGCCGTTGCCAGGCAAATGCCTTCGGTTTTCAAGCTATTTCTCCATGACCAGATCTTTCAATTCTAGCAGTTTGGGTGCAAGTCGCGCCCGTTCCTTTGTAAAATGACCAGGCCATGCCAACCCTTTCTCACTTGCTTCTGTGCCTGGGCGTCGTGACCTCCGCCACAGCCACGGCCCGCGCCCAGAGCGCGGTTGCCGGCGCGCAACGGGTGGCCATCGTGCGGCTGGAGTTCGCGGGTAAGATCCCCGAGGGGCTCCACGATCTATTCGCACAACGTCTGGTGCAGGGGTTGTCGGCGGCGCGTTTCGAGGTGCTGCCCGATGCCGACGTCAAGCGCAAGCTGGCGGGGCCCAACCAGGCCCTGGCCACCTGCCAGGACGCCACCTGTTACCCCGCCATGGCCAGCGCCCTCGACGCCAGCTACCTGATCACCGCCCACGTCGCCGAAAGCAACAAGACCTACACCATGGTCATGGAAATCATCAACGGCCGCACCGGCGCTGTCCTGGCCAGCAACCGCGACCGCTGCGAAACCTGCGGCGCCGAGGAGGCCGGCGAGAAAATGGGACTGGCCGCTTCCGCATTGCGCGAACGCCTGGAAACCATGTCGCGGGCGCCGGCTCGGTTCATCATCCGTTCGCGCCCGGCCGGCGCTACCGTGGTCATGGATGGCAGACCGGCAGGGGTCACGCCCATCGACGCCGAGCTGGCGGGCGGCCCACACCACCTCCAGCTCTTCCTCGCAGGGCACGATTCCCCGTCGCGCGCGTTCACCGCGGTCAGCGGGGTCGACGAAACCATGGATCTGGATCTGGTGGCCATTCCCTCCAAGTTCCCGTATCGGGCGGCCGGATGGGGAAGCCTGGCGGGTGGGGCCGTGTTGCTCGTCACCGGCATCTTGACCATGACCCTGGACAACCGAGAGATCGCCTGTTCGGCCGACCAGAAGGACGCCAACGGCCGGTGTCCGTGGGTGCGATCGACCAAATGGTGGGCGACCCCCATGATCGGCGTGGGCGCGGCGGCGGCCACCATGGGCGGGGTCTTCCTCTATCTCGCGCCACGGGCGGGAACGGCCTCCTCGGGCGTCGCCGCGGGCATCGCCGGATCGTTCTGACCGCAGACGCCGCCGCTACTCGCCCAGGCGAGCCCTTACGCGGCCGATACGGGCCTTGATGCCGTCGTCGTTCGGGGCGAGCACCAGGGCGCGCTGGTAGGCGGCCTGGGCCTGGTCATAGCGCAAGAGCTTGAAATACGAGTCGCCGACGACGACATGGTACGCGGCCTTCCTGGGCTGCAGGCGAACCGCGCGCCGGCCGTAATCGAGCGCCTCGATGTAGCGTGCGTTCTCGAACGCCACCTGTGCGAGTCCAGCGATTGCGTCGGGGTTGCTGGCATCGGCCCGCACGGCTCGGTCGAACGCGATTTGTGCCCGCACCAGGTCGCCGCGGCCCAAAGCGCTCGCGCCATCCGCAGCGGCCTTGGCCGATGCGGCGCGATCGCGTGGCGCGGCCTCTTCACCAGGCGGCCTGGGTGCCGATGCGGACTCGGCCGCAGCCAGGCCCTTCTTCTTGACTGACTTGGGCAATTCCGGCGGCGGGACCGGCTGCTCGGGCAAGACCGGAATCGGAGTCGTTTTTTCCTCGTCCTTGCTCTCGGCCCGCTCCCGGGAAACCGAATCCTTGTCGTCCAGATCCGCGACGATCTGGTAGTAGCGCCGGGCCTCGCCGCGTCTTCCCTCGTCCCAAAGTGTCCGCGCCCGCGGCCTGAACGCGTCCGCCAGCCGCGCCGTCTGGCGACCTTCCTTGTCGACCTGGCGCAGACGCACGAGGGCCGCGCGCGCCTGTGAAAAACGTCCGGCCGTCAGGTTCGAAAACACGTCCGCGGCGGCCACCGCGGCATCGTCCACGGGACGGCGCGCCCCCCCGGGGCACTGGTCGCGGCCGGGGATCCCGAGGCCGCTCGCGCCTCGGCGGCGAGCCCGAGCTTGGTGCGCAGGTCGGCGTCTCCCGGCAGGAAACGCAAGGCCTCGCGGAAGCGCAGCGCGGCCAAATCGCTCAGTTTGGCCTCCAAGAGCGAATTGCCAAGGCTGCGGAACTGATTGCCGTAGAGCCTGCGCAAGAGTGCGGCGCCGCCCGAGGACACGCCCAGCCGCCTGGCCGCGGTTTCCGCCTGCTCGATGTAGTAAAGCGCCGAATCGTTCGCCGGTTCGAAGAACCTCTCGGCGCCCGCGGCAACCCAGGCCTTGCGCAACCAGGGGGCGACGCTCTTCGGCTCGTCGGTCTTGGTGACCTCGACGTAGACCGGCGTATAGGTGACGATTTCCTTCGGGCGGCGCACTGCAAAGTAAAGCGCCAGGCCGAGACCGACCAGCGCGACCAGTCCGAAACCAAGGGCCATGCGCCGCAGCCGGCGCGAACGCGGCGACGGCATGCGCTCGGCAAGCTTCTTCTGCCAATCCTCGTCGACCTCGGGCAACTCCAGGTCGTCCCATTCGGTCTGGATGCGGGCCGCAATCTGCGCCTCGCACAGCATGGCCTCGACCACCGCCATGCTCTGCGGTCGTTCGGCCGGGTTCTTTTCCAGCATCTGCAAAACCACGGTTTCGAGCTCGGCGGGGATCTCCAACTCGGGCGCGCGCTGGCGCAGTGGCTGGGGCCTATCCGTGATGTGCTTGGTGATGGTGGTCATCACATCCTCGTGCCAGAAGGGACAGGATCCGGTCAGCATTTCGTAGGCCATCGCCCTAGCGAATAGATGTCGCTGCGATGGTCGTACCCCTTGCGGCGGATACGCTCGGGCGAAAGGTAATCGGGCGTGCCAACGACGTGCTCCTCGGCCGTCACGCCCTCGGGCGGCGGCTCGGCACTGATGAGGCCTGCGATGCCGAAATCCACCACCTTGACCATGCCACCGCGCCGGCCACTGGTGGCGAGCATGATGTTGTCGGGCTTGACGTCGAGATGGATGATGCCCTTGTCGTGGGCGGCGCCAAGGGCCTTGCAGGTCTGGCGTAGAATGGAAATCACGCGCCCCGGGCCGAGGCTCTTGTCCACATCGAGCACCCGGCGCAAGGACGGGCCGTCGATGAACTCCATGACGTAGAACACCCGCCCGTCGGGCAGTTCGCCGAAATCGGTGACGTCGCAGATGAAAGGGCTGCCGATCTTCGAGGCCGCGCGGGCCTCCTGCCGGAAGCGTTCGATGGCCTTGGGATCGCGGGCGACGTTGGCTAGCAGGGTTTTGAGCGCGACGCGCTTTTCCAGGTCGACGTGTTCGGCCTGGTACACCGCTCCCATGGCGCCAGCCCCCACCCGCGTGATGATGCGGTAGCGCGTACCTGGGATGATTTCACCCGGCGGCAGGGCGAGCTGGGTGCTTCCCGTGGTGAGCCGGTTTCGATCTGCTGAGGTTCTATCCACTTCCAAGTCCGATTGGGGCGGCCGAAATCCACCGCCGACACCGCCAGCATGTTATCACGCTGTGAGAACCTGCGAACCTGTGGCATTTTCTCCGCATGCCCGTTCCCACAAGTCCGCGCAAGAAGTCCCTCATGCCATCGACACCGCTGCGCCGCCGCCTGCGCGCACTGGGACATACCCTTTTCCCGGTGGTGCAAATCGGCAGGCAGAGCGCTGGCGAAGCGGTGTTCAAACAGATTGACCAGGCGCTCCTCGACCACGAGCTCATCAAGGTGAAAGTGGGCGCCGAGTGCCCCGAGACACGATTCGACCTCGCCGAACGCTGCGCGGCCGTAACCGGCGTCAACGTGGTGCAGATCCTCGGCCGGACCCTTCTGCTCTACAAGCGACACCCCAAGAAGCCGAAATACGAGGAGGCGGCGCGGACCCGCGGCCCGAGCACACCCAAGCACACGCGCAAACCCGAGAAGACGCGCACCGCCCGGAGGACGCGCAGGCCATGAAACTCGCCGCAAGCCTGCACGACCGGGTGCTCGCCGCCGCCGAGGCCGCGGGCCGTCAGTTCGCCTCCGAGGGGGCGGAAGTCGCCGTGATTCTTGGCTCCGGCCTGGCCAGCGCCGCCGACCGCCTGCTTCAGGCCCGCTCCGTAGCCTACGCGGCCCTACCCTGTTTTCCCGAGCCCACCGTCGCCGGTCACCCGGGGCGTATGCTGTGCGGCCAGTGGGGCAGCAAGAAGGTGCTCATCTTCTGCGGCCGTATCCACGCCTACGAAGGCTATCCAGCGTCCGAGATCGCGTTCCCCGTGCGGGTCGCCGCAACCCTGGGCGCCCAAACTCTGATCGTCACCAACGTGGCCGGGGCCATCGAGCCGTCCTACGCTATCGGCGAGATTGTCGCGATCCGCGACCACATCAATCTCACCGGAACCTCGCCGCTGGTGGGCCCGAACGACGAGCGTCTGGGTCCCAGGTTCATCGACATGAGCGAGCCCTACGACCAGGCTCTGCGCGGCCTCGCCGCTTCCGTCGCCAAGGAACGATTCGGCGCGCCGCTGCGCGAGGGCGTCTACGTCGCCATGCCAGGCCCGTCGTACGAGACGCCGGCCGAGGTGCGCATGCTGCGCATTCTCGGCGCCGATCTGGTCGGCATGTCCACCGTTCACGAGGTCATCGCCGCTCGCCACGCGGGACTCGCGGTGCTGGGCCTGTCCATGGTGGCCAATCCGGGCGCGGGGGTGCAGAGCACGCCGCTCAGCCACGAGCACGTCACCGGGGCCGCGGCGGCTGGCGCGGCACGCATGGGCGAATTACTCGAAGCCGTGGTAACGCACCTGCCACTCACGTCATCCTAGTTGTGAACGAAAGAACCAAGGAGACCGTCGTGGAACACAAGCTGCCAGAATTACCCTATGCAAAAAGCGCTCTGGCCCCGCACATCTCGGCCGAAACCCTCGAATACCACTACGGCAAGCATCATGCCGCCTACGTCGCGAACCTGAACAAGCTCATCGCGGGCACCGAGTTCGCCGAGTTGTCCCTGGAAAACATCATCAAGAAGGCGTCGGGGGGGATCTTCAACAACGCCGCACAGGTGTGGAACCACTCCTTTTATTGGAACTGCCTTTCGCCCAATGGCGGCGGCGAACCGAGCGGCGCCCTGGCCGATGCGCTGGGAAAGAATTTCGGCTCGTTCGCCGCGTTCAAGGAGAAGATGACCAGCGCCGCCGTCACCCAATTCGGTTCCGGCTGGGCGTGGTTGGTCAAGAATCCCGATGGCTCGCTGGCCGTCGAGCAGACCAGCAACGCGGGCACGCCCCTCAAGGACGGCAAGAAGCCGCTGCTCACCGTCGACGTCTGGGAGCACGCCTACTACGTCGACTACCGCAACGCCCGCCCCGCCTACGTCGAAGCCTTCTGGAAGTTGGTCAACTGGGATTTCGCGAGCCAGAACCTGAAGTAGCGAGACGGAGACCGTGATTGGGAAGGGGCGGCTGCCTTCGTGGCATTGCGCTATAATTGCGCCCTGTGGCTCCACTCAACGTCCTCATCGTAGACGACGAGAAGAACATCAGGCACACCTTGCGGGTGTGCATCGAGGCGTCGGGCGGAAGCGTAAGCGAGGCCTCCTCGGCGGAGGCTGCCCTCGAAGTCATGGGGCGTACCACTTCCGACCTGGCCTTCCTGGACTTGAAACTCGGCACTCAAAATGGCCTCGACCTCATCCCTCGCCTGCTCGCCGAGAATCCCAATCTGGCCATCGTGGTAATCACGGCCTACGCCACCATTGAGACCGCGGTCGAGGCCATCCGTCGCGGTGCTTGGGACTACCTGCCCAAGCCCTTCACGCCTGCGCAGATCCGACACACCATGGATCGTGCGCTCAAACAACGCTCGCTGGCGAGACGCGCCGCCGACCTCGAGAGCCAGCTCAGCACCGAGACACCGGACATTCTTTTCGAGTCCGCGTCCGCCGCGGTTCACGCGGTGATGGCGATGGTGGCCCGTGCAGCGCAGTCCGATGCAGCCGTCCTCCTGCGCGGGGAAAATGGCACTGGCAAGGGCGTGCTTGCGCGGGCGCTGCACAGACAGAGCAAGCGCAGCGAAAGGCCGTTCGTCCTGGTCAACTGCCCCACCCTGTCCGAGGATCTCCTGGCCAGCGAGCTCTTCGGACACGCCAAGGGCGCCTTCACCGGCGCGATTCGCGATCAAGTCGGCCGCGTCGAGGCAGCCGAGGGGGGCACCGTCTTCCTCGACGAGATCGGCGAGATGCCCGGCAACCTTCAGACCAAGCTGTTGCGTTTTCTGCAGGAAAAGCAGTTCGAGCGCGTCGGCGAGACGAAGACACGGCAAGCCGACGTGCGCGTGGTCGCGGCCACGAACCGAGACCTGGAGGCGGACGTGAGAGATGGCAAGTTCCGCGAGGACCTTCTCTACCGCTTGAACGTCGTGGAGATGAAGGTTCCAGCCTTGCGCGAGCGCCGCGAGGACATCTTGCCCCTGGCCATACACTTCCTGGCCTTCTTTGCCCGCGCCACGGGCCGTGCCGTGCCCGAGCTTTCCCCCGCGGCGGAACACGCCCTGGAAGACTATGCGTGGCCCGGCAACGTACGCGAGCTGCGCAACACCATCGAACGCGCCATGATCCTCTGGCCATCTCCGCGCCTGGAGCCGCAAGCCTTCCCGGAACGTATCGCCGGCGCGAAGGAGCGCGGTCCCCACGTCGGGGGCGAATACACGGTAGAGGCCATCGAACGCGCGCACATCCTGGCCGTCATGGCGCGCGCCCCGTCCCTCGACGCCGCCGCGGCCATCCTCGGCATCGACAGCTCGACCTTGTGGCGCAAGCGCAAGCGCTACGACGAAGCGGGGTGAACCCTTCAGGTCTCCGTGTCCAGTGTGCCCGCTGTGTCTTCCTCTTCATCGCGCCCATCATGGTGCCATCGCAGCTGGCCCCGTGGGCTGACCGAACTGGCGGTCGAGCGCCAGGTTCAGGTCGAGGACGTTGACGGTGGGCTCGCCGAGGAATCCGAATTCGCGGCCGGAGACCAATTCGTCGAGCGTCGCCGTAATGCGACCTGCACTGATTCCCCGCGCCCGTGCCACGCGCGGCACCTGCCACCTGGCTGCGCCGGGGCTGATGTGCGGGTCGAGGCCGCTGCCCGAGGCGGTGACGAGCTCGATGGGGATGTCCAAGGATGCCTCGGGGTTTTCCCGGCGCAAACGCGCGACGTCGGCTTTCACTCGCTCGCGCAGCTTGGCCGAGGTCGGACCGAAATTCAATCCCCCCGAGGCCGTGGGATCGTACCCGTTGCCCGCGGCCGATGGTCTCGGCTGGAAGTAGGCCGGATCGGCAAAGGCCTGTCCCAAGAGGTGCGAACCGACGACCCCGCCGCTTTCGTCCTTGGCCAGGCTGCCGTTGGCCGCGCTCGGGAACAGCACTTGTGCCAGCGCCGTCATTCCCAGGGGATAGAGAAGGCCGGTCAGCACCAGGGTTACCAGGGTTGCGCGTAGAGCGACGACGAATGTCTTCATGATCCTGTTCCTCAAACCAAATGAAGGGCTTTGAGCGCCAAATCGACGATCTTGATTCCGATGAACGGAGCGACGATTCCGCCCAAGCCATAGATGAGCATGGAGCGCCGGAAGAGCGCCGCGGCCCCGAGAGGCCGGTACTTCACCCCGCGCAGAGCGAGCGGGATGAGCAACACGATGATGATGGCGTTGAAGATGACCGCGGACAGAATGGCGCTCGACGGTGACGTCAGACCCATTACGTTGAGCGGGGCCATCTCGGGGAACGCCCCCATGAACATGGCGGGCAGAATGGCGAAGTACTTGGCCACGTCGTTGGCGATGGAGAAGGTCGTCAGCGCACCGCGGGTCATGAGCAGTTGCTTGCCGACCTCGACCACTTCCAAGAGCTTGGTCGGATTGGACTCCAAATCGATCATGTTGCCGGCTTCCTTCGCCGCTTGCGTGCCGCTGTTCATGGCCACGCCCACGTCGGCCTGTGCCAATGCCGGCGCATCGTTGGTGCCGTCCCCGGTCATGGCCACCAGCTTCCCCTTGGCCTGCTCGGCCTTGATGAGGCGCATCTTGGCCTCGGGGGTGGCCTCGGCCAAGAAATCATCGACGCCGGCTTCCTTGGCAATGGCAGCCGCGGTGCGGGGATTGTCGCCCGTGATCATGACGGTGCGGATGCCCATGGCGCGGAAGCGATCGAAACGCTCCTTGATGCCGCCCTTGACCACGTCGTTCAGGCGCACGACGCCGAGCACGCTCTTGCCCTCCGCCACCGCCAGCGGCGTGGCCCCTTGATCGGCGATCTTCTGCGCGATTTCCGTCAAGGCCGCCGGAACCTCGCCGCCCATGGACTCCACCCACGACTTGATGGCGTCGACCGCACCCTTGCGAATCTTTCGACCATCGAGGTCGCATCCGCTCATGCGGGTCAGGGCCGAGAACTTCACGAATTGAGCGCCGAGCTGATCGATGTTGCGACCGCGCAGATTGAACTTCTCCTTGGCCAGCACCACGATGGAGCGCCCTTCCGGTGTCTCGTCGGCCAGGCTGGCGAGCTGGGCCGCATCGGCGAGGGCATCGACCGTGCCGCCGCCCACGGGTATGAATTCCGTCGCCATGCGGTTGCCCAGGGTGATCGTGCCGGTCTTGTCGAGCAACAAGGTGTCGACGTCACCGGCGGCCTCGATGGCCCGGCCGCTCATGGCGATGACGTTCTTGCGGATCAGGCGATCCATGCCGGCGATGCCGATGGCGGAGAGCAACCCGCCGATGGTGGTGGGGATGAGACAGACCAGGAGCGCGACGATGACGGTGGCGGACAACCGGATCGAGGAGTACGCCGCCAGCGGCACCAACGTCACGCAGGCGAGGAGGAAGACGATGGTCATGCCGACGAGCAGGATGTGCAACGCGATCTCGTTGGGTGTCTTCTGGCGACTGGCGCCTTCGACGAGGGCAATCATGCGATCGAGGAAGGTCTGGCCAGGATCCGAGGTGATCTTGATGACGATGCGGTCGGAAAGCACGCGCGTTCCACCCGTCACGGCCGAGCGATCGCCGCCGCTTTCGCGGATGACCGGCGCCGATTCTCCCGTGATGGCCGATTCGTCCACGGAGGCCACGCCTTCGACGACCTCGCCGTCGCCCGGGATCAGCTCGCCCGCGTCCACCACCACGAGATCGCCGGTGCGCAGGGAATCGGCAGCCACGCTCTCTTCGGGGCCCTTGGGAGATTTCAGACGGCGCGCCGTGGTCTGCGTGCGCATCTTGCGCAGGCTCGCGGCCTGGGCCTTGCCTCGACCTTCGGCCACGGCCTCGGCCAGATTGGCAAAGACCACGGTGAACCACAGCCAGAGTGAAATGCCGATGGTGAACCACAGCGGCGCCGACTTGGCCGTCGGCGCAAAGGCGTCGCGCAAGGCGATCAGCGTGGTCAACACGCTGCCTATCTCGACCACGAACATCACCGGGTTGCGGATGACCTTGGCCGGCGAGAGCTTGCGCAGGCTTTCTTTGCCTGCTTCCCTGAGGATGCTGCGGTCGAACAGTGCGATGGCTTGAGCTTGAGGACGCATCAAAACACCTTTCCGGCGGCAGCGACGAAGTGCTCGGCGACCGGTCCTAGCGAAAGTGCGGGAAAGAAGGTCAAGGCGCCGACGATCAGAATGACCGACACCAAAAGACCCGAGAAGAGCAGGCCATGGGTTGGGAAGGTGCCCGGCCCCGCGGGCACCGTGCGCTTGCCGCGCATGGAGCCGGCGATGGCCATGACCGGGACCATCATGAAGAAGCGGCCGAAGAGCATGGTGAGGCCGAGCGTGGTGTCCCACCACGGCGTGTTCGCGTTCAGCCCGGCGAAGGCGGAGCCGTTGTTGCCGGCGCCGCTGGAATAGGCGTAGAGAATCTCCGATAGGCCGTGCGGACCGGCGTTGTTGAGCGACGACGTGCCAAAGGACGCCACGGCGGAGCATGCCGAGAAACCCAAGATGACCAAGGGAAATATCAGGATGTAGAGCATGGCCAATTTCATTTCCTTGCCCTCGATCTTCTTGCCCAGGTACTCGGGCGTGCGGCCGACCATGAGGCCCGCGATGAAGACCGACATCAGCACGAACATGAGGATGCCGAAGAGGCCCGCGCCCACGCCGCCGAAGACCACCTCGCCGAGCTCGATGTTGACGAGCGGGATCATGCCGCCCATGGGATTGAAGCTGTCGTGCATGGAATTGACGGCCCCGCACGAGGTCCCCGAGGTGATGGTCGCCCACAGGGCCGAATTCGCCACGCCGAAGCGGGCCTCCTTGCCTTCCATGTTGCCAAGCCCGTGGTCGAGCTGGAACGAGGAGATGGCGGCGCTCGGCCGGGATTCCGAGGCGTAGGCGGTCGTGATCCCGGCAGCCAACAGAACCGTCATCGCCGCCAGGAGGACCCAGCCCTGCTTCTGGTTGCCGGCCATGCGGCCGAAGGTGTAGGTCAGCGCCGCGGGGATGCACAGGATGAGCACCATCTCGATGAAATTGCTGATGGGCGTCGGGTTCTCGAATGGATGGGCGCTGTTGGCATTGAAGAAGCCGCCGCCGTTCGTGCCCAGTTCCTTGATCGCCTCTTGCGAAGCCACGGGGCCGAGCGGAATGACCTGGGCCGCCCCTTCCAGACTCTTCACGTGCAGATAGGGGTGGAAGGTTTGCACCACCCCTTGCGACACCAGCACCAACGCGAAGAGCGCGCTGATGGGCAGCAGCACGTAGACGATAGCGCGGATCAGATCGACCCAGAAATTCCCCAGGCCCTTGTCGTCCTTATCACTCGGCTTGTGGGTCAGCCCGCGCGCCAGGGCCAGGGCCACACCAATCCCCGCGGCGGCCGAGGTGAAGTTGTGCCAGGCCAGCCCCGCCATCTGGGTCAGGTAGCTCATCGTCGATTCGCCCGAATAGGCCTGCCAGTTGGTGTTGGTGGTGAAGCTGACCGCCGTGTTGAAGGCGAGATGCTCCGCTGGCGGCCCCAGCCTCTCGGGGTTGAGCGGCAGGACGTGCTGCAGACGCTGAATGAAGTAGGTCACCAGCACGCCGAGCACGCTGAAAACGAGCAGCGCGGCCGTGTACTCCTTCCAGTCCTGGGCCGCGGGCCGCTTGAGCCCACTTGCGCGCAAAAGCAAGCGCTCGGCGGTGCCGAGCGTACGCGGGAAGGGCTGATTATCGCCTTCGAACACGAGGTGAAGGTAGACTCCCAGTGGCTTGGTGAGCGCGAGGATCACGAGCAGAAAGAATACGATCTGAAGCCATCCATTCGCTGTCATGGGACTCCTTAGAAACGCTCCGGTTTGACGAGCGCGTAGACCAGGTACACGGCCAGGGCGACCGCAAGCAGTCCGCCGAGCGCATAGTCGAGACTCATGAGGTTCTCCTGCCTAGGTCAAAGCCTTCCGCAGGCCTTGGTGTAGAGCCAAGCGCCCGCGAAGAAGCCGACGGTGATGATGGTGAATAGTAGATCGTTCATGGCATCCATCCGGCTCCCACAGCATGGCTCGTGCCAGTTCGTGCGGGCGGGTGTTGCGGGTGATATGGGAACCAACGGCATCCGGGGTTGCAAAGGGCAACAACGCCTCTGACCGAGGTTGTAAGATGCAGCCCCGTGGCCCGAGCAAACGCGGCGTGAAACACTGGAAGGAGAAATCCACGGGTGCGGGACGTGGCAAAGCACCCGAAGTTTGGCCTAGCTCTTGCTTGACACAATCGGGGCCAGACCACCGATCATGACCAACCCCACCAACCCAATTTCCCACCACAGCGCCGAGGATTTCCTCGAGCTGGTTCACAAGAGCAAGCGCGGTCGCCTGAAGCTTTACATCGGCTTCGCCGCGGGCGTAGGCAAGACCTACCGCATGCTCGAAGAGGCGCATGCGCTTCGCGAACGCAATGTGGACGTGGTCGTCGGATTCATCGAAACCCACGGTCGCGCCGAGACCGCCGCGCTGGTGGAAGGACTAGAAATAGTGCCCTTGCGCCGAGTCGAATACCGCGGGGTTGGCATCGAGGAGATGAGCCTGAATCAAGTTCTCGATCGCAAGCCCGAGGTCGCGCTGGTCGATGAATTGGCGCACACCAACCCGCCCGACAGCCGCAACAAGCGGCGCTACCAGGACGTACTGGAACTTCTCGACGCAGGCATCAACGTCATCGGTGCCTTCAACGTGCAACACCTGGAGAGTCTGAACGACCTGGTCGAACGCGTGACCTCGGTGGTGGTACGTGAAACCATCCCCGACAGTTTCCTCAAGCAAGCGGATCAGGTGGTCAATCTCGATCTGGCCGTCGAAGACCTGCAAGAACGATTACGCGCCGGCAAGATCTACCCCGCCGATCGCATTCCATGGGCGATCGAGCACTTCTTCAAGGAGCAAAACCTGGCCCATTTGCGTGAGCTTGCCCTGCGTGAGGTTGCCGAAAGCGTCGAGCGATCCGCCGTAAGCCGCCCCATGCCTGGGGGTGGGAGCGGACCCTATGTCTCCACCACGCGCAGTCGTTTGATGGTCTGCGTGTCCTCGGGCTCTCCGCGCACGCCCATGCTGGTGCGGCGCGGATCGCGCATGGCCGGCCGCTTCAACACCGACTGGTTCGTCGTATTCGTCGAGACCCCAGGCGAGGCGCCCGACCAGATCGACGCGGAATTGCAGCGCCACCTTTTCGCCAACATCGAAAAGGCGAAGGAGCTTGGCGCCGAAACCGTCCGACTCAAGCACAAGGATCCGGTGGAAGCGATCCTCGAGTTCGCCCGTTCGCACAACGTCGGGCACATCATCGTGGGCCGTTCCCAACAGGCATGGTGGAAGCAGTTGCTAGGGCGCTCGGTACCGCTCCGCCTGGTCCGTGAAGCCGCCCAGTTCGACATCCACATCGTCTCCCTCGAAGACGAGGTGACGGCTTGACCTTCCGAAGCAAACTCATGCTGACCATGGCCCCCCTGGTCGCGGCCCTGGCCTCGGTCGGCGTGCTCTCGGGCATGGTGACAGGCCTGCTGGCCCGCCAGCCCGGCCACATCTGGAAAGACAACTACCGTAGCGTGCTCGCGGCCCAGCGCATGAAGGAAAGCATCGAGCGCATCCATGAATCGGCGCTGCTCGATCTGCTAGGCAAGGCGGAGGCGGAGCGCGCGGCTGCCACCAACACTGCGCTGTTCGAACGCGAGCTTACCGTCGAGGCCGAGAACGTCACCGAACCCGGCGAAACCGAAGCCGTCGCTAAGCTGCGAGCCGCATGGACGGAGTTCAAGCGCGTCCTGGACCGATTCCACGCCGCGCCCGAATCCGCGAACCGAATCGAGATTGCTCTTGCCTCCCTGAGCCCCGCGTTCAGCAAGGTCAAACAGGCGGCCGACGAGATTTTGAACATCAACCAAGACGCAGTGGTGCGCAAGGGCAGGCGCACCGAAGAGCGAGGAGTCCGCTTCGAGCGCGTCCTCACCTTGGCGGTCGTTCTGGCCTCGGTGTTGGGACTTCTGGCTTCGGTCAGCCTTACCACGCGCCTGCTGCGGCCACTGGGCGTCGTGTCGGCCGCCGTGCGGCGCTTCGGCCAAGGCGACCTGCAAGCACGCGCGCGCATTCAAGGGGAAGACGATATCGCCCAACTTGCACAAGAGTTCAACACGATGGCCGATCACCTCGAGCGCTATCGAAGAAGCTCGCTCGGTGAGCTGTTGCAGGCGCAACATGCGTCGCAGGCCGCCATCGACAGCTTACCGGATCCGGTACTGATGCTGGATGCTGCCGGCAGCCTGGAGGGCAGCAACGAGGCTGCCCGAAAGACTCTCACGGTCGATCCCGAGGAACGCGGCAATGCCTCATTCGAGCACGTGGACCCCGGTGTGCGCTCGCTGCTGGAGCGCCTGCGCGCCCACGTCGTGAGTGGCCGAGGCGCCTACAACCCCAAGGGCTTCGAGGATGCTTTGCACGTCTCCACGCCGGATGGCGAGCGCGTCTACCTTCCCCGCGCCACGCCCATCTACGGTGTAAGTGGCAGCATCGCGGGCGCCGCCCTCGTGCTTCAGGACATCACGCGCCTGTTCCGCTTCGACGAGCTCAAGAACAATCTCGTGGCCACCGTGGCGCACGAGTTCCGCACCCCGCTGACCTCCTTGCGCATGGCCATCCACCTGTGCACCGAAGAGGCCGTTGGTCCGCTGACCCCAAAACAAGCGGACCTCCTTTTCGCCGCCCGCGACGACTGCGAACGCCTGCAGGCCATCGTCGACGATCTGCTCAACCTTTCGCGGGTGGAGTCCGGTGGCATCGACCTGCAAAAGCGAAGGGTCGAGCCACAATCTGTCGTGGACCTAGCCATCGACGTGCACACTCCGGCGGCAAAGTCACAGCAGATCGCGTTGAAGTCGGAAGTCTTTCCCGGCCTGCCCGATGCCTTCGCAGATCTGGACCGCCTGCAGCTTGTATTCACGAATTTGCTCGGCAATGCGCTTCGCTACTCCGCCGCCGGTAGCGAAATAGTAGTGCGCGCCCTCGACGGGACGGCCCCGGCCAAAGACGCCTCCAACGGCCCCCCCGATGGCCAAGGGTACATCCGTTTCGAAGTGGTGGACCATGGCCCGGGCATTCCCGTCGAGCATCAGGATTCCTTGTTCGAGAAGTTCTTTCGCGTTCCCGGCAGTCCTTCGGGAGGCGCCGGCCTGGGCCTATTCATCGCGCGCGGGATCGTGCAAGCACACGGCGGCCAGATCGGCGTCCACAGTGTACCGGGCAAGGGAGCCACGTTCTGGTTTACCATCCCGACGGCCACGGACCGACCGGCCTAGCCTGAAACTACCCAAGTTTCACCCTTGAAGGATCCGGGCCATCGGCCCGGTGGCGCTGCTAGAACACCGAACGGGTTGAAAGGTTGAGATCCGGGAGAGCGGCTCCCGGCTTGTGGGGCTTTAAGCGGGAGTGGGTCAGTCCCTCCGCCGCAAGACCGCGGCGAAGAAGCCGTCGGTGTCGTGCACGTGCGGGAGCAGACGCAGGAAGGTTCCATCGCCCACCTCGGCGGCGCGTGCCTTGCCCCAAATCTCCTTGAGCGGAAAGAGCGAAAAATCCCCACGTTCGCGCAGAAACCGCTCGACGACGCCGTCGTTCTCCTCGCGCAGCACCGAACACGTAGCGTAGATTAAACGGCCGCCTGTCGCGACCAGCGGCGCATAGGCGACGAGCAGGGCCAGCTGATCCGGAGGGTAACCATCCACCGTCCTTTGCGAGAGACGCCAGCGCGCCTCGGGGTTCCTTCGCAAGGTACCGAGGCCCGAGCAGGGCGCATCGACCAGCACCCGATCCCAACCGCCAAGTTTCGCCTCTGGCGGCAGTTCCGAACCCCGCACTTCGCGCGCGGCGAGGTTGGAAATCCCCGCACGCCGAGCGCGCCGACGTAGCTCTTCCAGCTTCTTGCCGTTGGTATCGAGGGCCAGAATGCGACCTTGATTCGCGAGCATCGCCGCCAACGCCAGGGTCTTGCCTCCGGCCCCCGCGCAGGCGTCGACTACCCGACCGCGCGGCGGCGGCGCCACGGCCTCGGCCACGAGTTGGCTGCCTTCGTCCATGACCTCGAACAGACCTTCGCGAAAGGCCGACAAAGCGAACGCGTTCACCCGTGTCTCCAGGGTAAGTCCGACGGGGGAAAGGCGCGTCGGCTTGGCCGAAATGGCTTCCTCGGCCAGACGCGAGATCAGATCCTCGCGCGGGCACTTCACGGTGTTGGCCCGTACGCACATCGGAGCCCGCGTGTTCATCGCCATGGCCAGCGGGGCCGCTTCTTTTTCGCCATGGCTCTCGATGAATCGCTGGTAGAGCCAGGTCGGGAACGACACGCGCATGGCCTCGCGGTCGACGCCATCGCGATCAGCCAGGCCAGCGTCATCCCTTGCCGCCGCGCCCAGATCAAGGGCGTGTCCCGTGAGTCGGCGGGCATCGGCAGCAAGGGCCTCGGCGGGAATGCCCTGGCGCAGTTCGTACACCAGCAACTTCAGCTCCTGCCGCGCCATCGCCGAGATGGGCTCGCGTCGGCCCCTGGGCGAGGCCAGCATCTCGTCGGCGATGGACTCCAGTCGTCGTTCCCAGCGCACGAGACCGTAGACGGTCTCCGCGACCATGCGCCGGTCGCTACTGGCCAGGTCCCGGCGTTCGCGAAAGGCGCGCGCCAGGATATCGGTCGCGAACCCCCACTCGGCCCGTGCCTCGGCCGCGATTTCCAAGGTCAGCGCGCGCGCCCGAGGAGTAAGGCGGCGCTCCGCGCCAGTGTGCTCTTGCATGTAGGCAGGCATGGTACCTCGCTCCGACGGGCGCAGCGGAGATTCCGCGTCACCGCCAGCTGGGCCTCGTATGCCCGGACGTGCTAGCTTCTTGGACACATGCAGGCTGAAGCTACCCAGGAAGTATTCAGGGTGCTGACGGCGTGCCGCTCTCTCGAGCTGTCGATGGCCGGTTTCTACGAGCAACTGGCGACCCTGCACGACCACGACCACGTCATGGCGCGTCTCTGGAAGAAGACCGCGCGCGAAGAGATGAATCACGCTGCGCAATTCTCGCTGCTCCTCGATACCATGAACGACACGGTTGCTGCGGCCCTCGTCGCCCCATCGGTCGTGGACCGTACTCGCCAGTCCATCGAAAACACCATCGAAGAGTACCGCCTTCACCCGCCCTCGCCCCACGAGGCCCTGGTTGCAGCCATCGATCTCGAGGAGGCGATGGCCGACCTGCACGCCGACCAAATCCTGGTCTTCGCCAATCCGCGGTGCAAGCGCCTGCTTGCCGCCATGATGGCGGCCGACCGGGGTCACGTCGCCGCGCTTCGCGCCGCCCTCACCGCGCTCGGACCGGGGCGCTAGTCACCGAACGGCTTGGCGCTCTAGGTCTTCACCTTTTCGCGCCAGAAAGTGCCCACGCCACCCTGGGTGGCGATCGATGTTTCGCCGCGGGAAAGCAACGCCTCCTTGTCCAGAATGGCGTCGGCCCGCCGGACGGTCGGCCAGGCGTGCACGCCGGTGTCCATGCGAATGGCGTCGCACGGGCAGGCCTCGACACAAAGTCCGCACACCACGCAGCGAAGCTCGTCGATTTCGAAGATGCGCGGGCGCTTTTCGATGCCACCGTCGGGAGCTTCCTCGGGCACGATGGTGATGCAGTGGGCGGGACACGCCGTCGGACACATCATGCAGGCCACGCAGCGAACCTCTCCATCGTCGCGTTTCATCAGACGGTGGAGGCCGCGACTGCGCTCGGGATAGGTCTTTTTCTCCTCGGGATAAGACAGCGTCGCGATGTCGGTCTTCCGGCGCAGGCCGAAAAGGTTGCCGATCCAATTCTTCATCAGGTGGCGGAAGGTGACCCAAAGCCCATCGGCGATGCCGATGAGGTAGGTTTGTCGCCGGATCCCCGCCGGGCGCGAAACTGTCTTGACCGTGGTTGCCATGCTTCTCGCTGCCTCTACCTACGCAAGAGGATCCAGCCGGCGGCCAGGACCACGTTGGCGATGGAAATCGGCAGCAAGCGCTGCCAGCCCAGTCGCAGGAGCTGATCGGCGCGCAGGCGCGGCAACGACCAACGGATGAGGAGTTGAAAGGCGCAGAAGAGAAACACCTTGAGCGCCCAAACGGCGAAACTGACAAGGACGAACACGGCGTTGGGCCAGATCGAAGCCAGGTGCTCGGCCCCCGGGAAGCGCCAGCCGCCGAAAAACACGGTGACCATGAGAGCGCTGCTGGTGATGATCTCGACGAACTCGCCAAGGTAGAACATGCCGAATCGCATCCCCGAATACTCGACGAAGTAGCCGACAATCTCGGATTCTCCCTCGGGAATGTCGAAGGGCGTGCGCTTGCTCTCCGCAATGGCGGCGGTGAGAAACAAGAGGAAGGCGATGAACTGCGGCACACCCGCGATGCCCCACTGCCAGGGCCAATTGCCTTGGGCCTTCACCATGGCGCCCGGGTCGAGCGTACCGTAGACGAGAAACATCGCCATCACCGCCATGCCCATGGTGACTTCGTACGACATCATCTGCGACGAGGCCCGCATGCCGCCCATGAGTGCCCACTTGTTGTGCGAAGCCCAGCCCGCCAGGGCCGCGCCATACACAGCCAACGAGGCGATGGCGAAGTAGAAGAGTAGCCCCGCATCCAGGTGCGCGATCTGCAAATCCACCGGCGCCACGCAGGTGCCGGGCGCAACCACCTTGGTCAGGTGGCCGTAGCAGAGGGGGGCGCCGAACGGGATGACCGCGCTGGCGATGAGCACGGGAGCGAGGGCGAGCACGGGCGCCACCGCAAAGAGAAGCTTGTTCGCCTGGGGCGGAACGAAGTCCTCCTTGAAAATCATCTTGAGCGCGTCGGCCAGGAAGTGGGTGAGCCCCCAGAACTTGAAGCGACCGATATTCGCGCGGCTCGGACCCACGCGGTCTTGCATCATGGCCGACTGCCTTCGCTCCATCCAGGTCAAGATTCCGGCCAAGAGCATGATGAAGATGAGGATGAAGAACACGCTCTTGACCAGCGCCGCGACCGCGCTGAAGCCGGCCGAGCCATACGGCAGATGTCGCGCGAAGAAACTGTAGATGCTGTCCAGCATGCCCTAGCCTCTCGACTCGCCGAAACGCAATTGCACGGGCGGCGTCGGCGGCCCCCAGGTCGCGCCCTGCATGAAGGAATGACGATGGCTGGCCTCGGAGAAGACCTCGCCGGCCGAAGCGTAGGCCAGGTCCACGCCCAGCTTGCCAGCCGAGGAGGGCCAGCGCGCGCCAGCCGGGAACGACCTCGCCCGAGCAGGAAATTGCGGGATGGATGCGCTGGACCCGCCCGTCCTTGTTGGTGAACGACCCATCCGACTCGGCCCAGGCGGCGATGGGCAATACCACATTGGCGGCTTCGACGAGCGGCCCCTTGTGCGACGCCAGCAGCACCAGCGCCGCTGGCGTAGCGGCCGGGACCGCGAGGCTTTCGTTGCCAAGCACCAGCACCGTGCTGAGCACGCCCGTGGCCAGATCCGAGGTCAGGTCCTTGAGCGTCCGCAGCGGCGGAGGCACCAGGCGTTCCACGCCCGTGGTGTTGGGATTCTTGTCGGCGCTGACCAGGATCGTGTCCGACCAACCGAGACGACGGCCCCCCGCGTACACGCGATCGATCTTGAGTCCGTCGAGCGCCAGGCGCAGCAGGGCATGGTTGTCCTCGTTGGTGCACTGGAACGAGAACACGACGCCAACGCTGCCGGGGGAGCGCGCGAGGTCTTCCCGGAGCGTGCGCGCGGCCTCGTCCAGCGCGACATCGAAGGCCACCCGTTTGCCTCCGGCAGTCGGCAGGAGCACGCGCCCGTCATGCACGGCCTTGTATTCGAAGCGGCCCTCGTCGCACATCCAGTGCTTGTTGACCGCCGGGTTCTCGCGCGGGACCAGACGGCGGATCTTGCCGCGCGAGGCGTGAATCTCGATGTTGCAGCCGGTGGCGCAGCCCGGGCACACCGACGGGGTCGACAACAGTTCCCAGGCCCGCATGCGAGAAGCGGAAGTCCTTGGCGGTCAGCGCGCCCGACCGGGCACACGTCGACGGTGTTGAGCGAGTACGGGTTGTCCAGCTCGCTGTCCGGGCGCGGTGGTCAGAATCTCGTGGTCTGCCGCGGTACGCCATGGTCGAGCTCGGTGGACTTGGCCACCTCGTCGCACACGCGGATGCAGCGCGTGCACAGGATGCAGCGCTCCTGGTCGAGCACGATGTGCCGGCCGACATCGACGACCTTCGCCTTGCGGACCTTGTCGCCGTCGTTGCGCGCCAGCATGCCGTCCCAATCGAAGTAGTGGCGCTGCAGCGTGCACTCGCCGGCCTTGTCGCAAATGGGGCAGTCGATGGGATGGTTGAGCAGCGTGAACTCGAGCATCTGCCGCCGCACGTCCAGCACCCGCGGCGAGTTGGTGGTCACCTCCATCTTGTCGGCGACCGTGCGTGTAGCAGGACGGGCACGGGCTTGGGCGCGCCCTTGATCTCGACCAGGCACTGGCGGCACACCGCGGGCGACGACAGGCCCGGGTGGTAGCAGAAGAACGGGATCTTGGCCCCGACCGACTGGCAAGCCTCGAGAAGGTTGGTGCCCTTCGGGAACTTGTATTCCTTGCCGTCGACGGTGACGGTGACGGTGTCGGCGGGTGGAGAAGTTTCGGACGACATCTAACGGTCACACTCGCCGCCGATCATGTTGATCATGCCGAAGGTCGGCACCACGTCGGCAATGAAAAGTCCGGGCAGAACCTTGGTCAAGACGGCCAGGTTGGCGAAGCAGGGTGGACGCACGCGGCACTTCCACGGCCGGCCCCGTCCATTCGAAACGATGATAGAAGCCGAGCTCGCCGTTGCCGCCCTCGGTGAACGAGTAGACCTCGCCGGCCGGGACGCGCAGTGCCGTCCATGATCATGCTTGAAATGCGCGATCATGGCTTCGATGGTGTTGTAGGTTTCGCCTTTCTTCGGCAAGGCCACCCGCGTGATCGTCCACGATGACCGGCCCGTCCGGTATCTTGTCGAGCGCCTGCTCCAGGATGCGCATGGACTGCTGGATCTCCTCCAGGCGGACAAGCGTAGCGGTCGAAGTTGTCGCCTGTGGATCCCACCGGCACGTCGAAATCGAAACGATCGTAGACCAGGTACGGGTGATCCTTGCGCACGTCGTAGGCCAGCCCGGTCGAGCGCCCCACCGGACCGGTCAGGCCCCAGCCCGCGGCATCGGCCTTGTGGATGACGCCCACCCCGTCCATGCGGTCGCGAAAGATCTTGTTACGCGTGAGCAGTTTGTCCGCGTCGGAAAGTGCGGTGCGCGACTTGCCAAGGACCTCGCGGAGCTTGGCGGAAAAGCCGGCCGGCAGATCCGCGACCACGCCGCCGATGCGCACGTAGCTGTGGGTCAGACGGGCGCCCGGAGACTTCTTCGAGCAATTCCCACAGCCACTCGCGCGCCTTGAGCAAATAGAAGAAGACCGTGAAGGCGCCCAGTTCCATCGCGCCCGCGGCCAGGCAGGTCAGGTGGTCGGTGATGCGCGAGATCTCGCCCACGATCACGCGAATGAACTGCGCGCGCTCGGGGATCTTGCCCTCGAGATCGAGCAACTTCTCCACCGCCAGGGCGTAGCCCACGTTGTTGAGCATGGGAGACACGTAGTTGAGACGGTCGGTGTAGGGGAAGATCTGCGTCCAGGTCGCGTTCTCGGCTTCCTTCTCGAAGCAGCGGTGCAGATACCCAACCTGGATGTCGGCGCTCCTTATCTTCTCGCCCTCGACCTCGAGCACGATGCGGACCGTTCCGTGCATGGCCGGGTGCGAAGGCCCCATCTGCAAGGGCATGACCTCGGTAGGCAGATCGGCATCGTCGTCGAAGTCCGAGATGTCGGATTCTCCGAATACGACCCGACGTCGCGCATCGTGCTGCAAGTCCGCATCCGCCGCCATGGTCACACGCTCCCTGGAAGGCGCCGCAAAAGTGGCTGTCGCTTCTCCTTGGGATAGTCCTTGCGCAGCGGGTACCCCAGGAATTCCGGGTACATGAGGATACGCCGCAGATCGGGGTGCCCCTCGAAACGCACGCCGTACATGTCGAAGGCCTCGCGCTCGAACCAGTCGGCGCCCGGCCACACCGGAACCAGGGTGTCGATGGTCGGCTGCTTTTCCGCAACCCCGGCCAGGAGACGAACGCGATGTTTCTTCTCGACGGAATAGAGATGAAGCACGACATCGAAGCGCGGTTCGCGCGGCAACCGATCCACGCACGTCAGGTCGATGAACATGTCCATCTGCGCTTGAGAATCGTCGCGTAGGAACTCCGCCACTTGCCGCCAGGCGGCCGGGGCAACCCTCGCCCACTCGTCTCCATGCTGCGATCCGGTCTCGACGATTTCGCCGCCGGAGAAACGTTCATGCAATCTATCGAGGACGTTCTTGGCCATGATCCTAGCCGCCCGCCTGCGTTGGCCGAATCGCGGACAGGGGTACGTCGAATCCCTTTTCCTGCTTCAAGACCACCTGGCTGTGCCCCTCCCCGCGCTGGATGCGCTCCTGCAGCAGCACCAAGGCGTCGAGCACCTGCTCGGGGCGCGGCGGACAACCGGGGATGTAGACGTCCACCGGGATGACCTGATCCGCGCCAGGCATGACCGAGTAGTTCTGGTAGAAGCCTCCCGTGGACGCGCACACGCCGAAGGCGATCACCCACTTGGGCTCGCACATCTGGTCGTAGATACGGCGAAGCACCGGTCCCTGCCGCTCGGTGATGGTGCCGACGACGATGAGCAGGTCCGACTGGCGCGGCGAGAAACGCGGGAACTCGGCCCCGAAACGCGCCACATCGTACTTCGGCCCCCACAAGGCCATGAACTCCATCCCGCAGCACGCGGTCACGAAGGGGTACTGGAAGAGCGAGTACTTGCGCGCCCAGTTGACCGCGTCCGCCAGTTTCGAGCTGTAAAACGTGAGTGGCATGGCGCTAACCCCAGCCGATGACGCCTCTGCGCCACGCATAGACGAGGGCCACGAGGAGCACGGCCATGAAGCCCACCGCCGCACCGAACCCGAGCAAGGAGACGCCGCCCGTGCACACGCCCCCGTGGAAAGCACCGGCGCATGAGAGCTCGCGGTAATTCACCGCCCAGGGATAGAAGAACGCGGCCTCGATGTCGAAGACCACGAACAGGATGGCCAAGGGGTAGAACCGTACCGGGAACCGAGCCCGGGGGTCGCCCACAGGATCCGAGCCGGCTTCGTAGGTGATGTTCTTCGCCTCGCTTGGCCTGCGCTCGCCCAGGAACTTGGCCAGCGCCAGAAACTGCAAAGCCACGCCCAGGCCTACCAGAATGACGAGAGAAACTGCGATGTAATCCGATCCCATGCTGACTGTCCGTGCGAGGCGTACATACTGTCCGTTCGCGGCCGGAACGTCAAATGAGGAGTTCGCGCGGAAGCATTCGGGGACGTTCGACGAGCGACGACGTTTGCCTGCCGCCGGGCGGAAGCCCGGAAGCCCGATCGATCGATGGAGCGAGGCCCGTGAGCACGCCAAGTCGTAGCGTGAAGTCGCTGGCGATTTGCTGCGCCCATGCGCGACAAGATGGGTTACCGGCCCTTGAAGATCCCCGGTCTGCGATCCTGGTGTAGGCCGCGCCCTCACACGCGCTGCTTACCCGCCTCGACCTAACCCCAGGGTCTGGCTCACAAGCGAGCCTGAACGTGGTATCCTCTAACGAGCCGCTACATGCCGTAGAGGTCCAACCGATAATAGAAGAGCGCTTGGACGATCAAAGGGAGCATACCTCAAGTCATGCCGGCTGAGACTCAATGGGACGCACGCCTCGGCACCGTGCTCGAGGGCGCGTACCGCATTACGCGTCTCATCGGCGAGGGTGGCATGGGCGCGGTGTACGAGGCGGTCCAGCTGCGGCTCAACAAACGCGTGGCCATCAAGCTCATGGCGCGCCAGCTGACCGCCAATCGCGAAGCGCTCGCACGATTCCTCCGCGAAGCCGAGATCACCTCGCATCTCGGGCACCCGAACCTCGTGAACGTCGTCGACTTCGGCACCTCGGAGGCGGGCGATCCCTACCTGGTGATGGAGTACCTCGAGGGCGAAGACCTGGACAATCGGCTGCGCCACTCCGGCACCCTGCCCATCAACCTTGCCGCCCACATCACCAAACAAGCCGCTTCGGCGTTGGCCGCGGCCCACGCCCAGGGGATCGTTCATCGCGATCTCAAACCAGGCAACGTGTTCCTGCTCCACGTCCCCGGCGAGCTCGACTTCGTGAAGGTGCTCGACTTCGGCATTTCGAAGGTCAAGGCAGCGGGGGTGAAGCTCACGAACACGGCGATTGCCCTGGGGACGCCGCACTACATGTCGCCCGAGCAAGCCGCGGGGAGGGTCGACGATATCGACCATCAGGTGGATCAGTGGGCCCTCGCATGCATCACCTGGGAGATGCTTTCCGGCCGTTGCCCGTTCGAGGCGGACGACGTGACCGCTCTCTTCTTCCAGATCATGAACTTGAGTCCGCAACCGCTGTTGCCTCACGTGCCGGACCTGGCCCCGGAGGCGGAGCAGGTGCTGCTGCGGGCCTTGTCGAAATCTCCCCGGGATAGGTTCCCCTCGATCAGGGATTTTGCGCACGCCTTCGAGGCCGCCGCCATGGGACGGCCCGCCGACCTGACCCCGGCGCCTGTGATGCTGTCCCAACCTTCAGCCTCGCGGGAGAGCGCCGACTTCGACTTGAACAGGACCTCGGAATTCGCGGCCGCCTCCGCCGCAACCCCGCCCAAAGAGGTCGGCGCCTTTTCACGAAGCCCGGGCGAGACCACCGCCCCCGTCCCGAGAGGTGGTTGGTCGAGACTTGGTCTGACGCCGGTTCGGGCCGCGGCCATTATCGCTGGTGCCCTGGCTTTACTGGGCGCCATCCTGTTGCTCCGACCGCGGCCGCAGTCTCCCGTGCCCGCGGAGATCCCAATCCGGCCCGCTGTGGTTGCGCTGCCGCCGGCCGCGCCGCCTCCCACACCCCCGGCGCAGGTCGAAGCGACGCCGAAACCTGTCGAACGTAGTGCAAAGCCCGCCGCAAGCAGGTCGCGAGCCAAGCGAGCGCGACACCTGGAGGACGAGGACCCCTTCGAGTCGGCCGCCACGGGAAGGCAGAAGGCCGCCCGGACGACACCGCCATCCGATGTGCTGCACCGCAATGACGGCACTGCACCAAGGCCGAAGCTCAAGAGGCGAATCATCAAAGAGTTGTGAGACGGCGGCGGACTCGTCGCAGGTTCACGGTACCCGCGATGAAGAAACTCGACCTTACTCGATGAGCTTGAAGAACCTATGCCAACGAATGGATTCGAACCAATCGGCGACCCCGGATGGGCTCAATCCACCGCGCGAGGGATCGCGCGACCACCAGATGATGAGAGCACGCCCCTTGATGAGCTCGAACGGCACGAAGCCCCACACGCGTGAGTCCTTCGAATTGTCGCGGTTGTCGCCCATGGCGAAGTAGTGGCGCGGAGGGATCTTCACCGGCCCGTAGTCGGAGGCGGTCGAGCGAATCGGTTCCTGATGGACCTCGTGTGACTTGCCGTCGAAGTGCTCGAGCCAAACCTCGCAAGGGTGGCGCTCCATTTCGCCCTCGAATTCCTCGCCATCGCTCGACACGCAGGGCACATGCAATTGCTCGCGCGGCATGGGGCGGCCGTCGATGAAGACCTCGTTGTGGCGGACCTCCAGAGTCTCGCCGGGCAGCCCTACCACGCGCTTGATGTAATCGATGGATTGGTCGGGCGGGTACTTGAACACGATGATGTCGCCACGCTTCGGCTTGCCCAGCTCCGCGATCTTCGCGTTGGTGAAGGGAACGCCGATGGAGTAGGAGAACTTGGAGACGAAAATGTGGTCCCCGATCTGCAACGTGGGAATCATCGAGCCCGAGGGGATCTGGAAGGCCTCGACCACGAAGGCGCGCAGGAGCAGCGCCACGCCTAGCGCGAGGCCGATCGATTCGGCGTACTGGCGCGTCGCCGATTTGCGCGCGAACGCCAGGTGCTCGTCCATCTTGCCGTCGATGTCGGTGATCGCCTGGCGCAGCCTTTCGCGGTCTCTGTCCTTGCGCGCCGCCTCGACCTCGGTGACTGCGGCGGTCACGGTGGCAGCAACCGACTCGGGAATACGGTAGCGCTTCTTCTTCAGGATGCGCTTGGCCTCGCCCACCAGTTGCTTGGCCTCGGCGCTCGCGCGACGCCACTGCCGGTGCGCGCGCCAGGATCCCAGAATGCTCATGGACATGCTCAGTCGACCTTCAAAATCGCGAGAAACGCCTCTTGCGGAATCTCCACGTTGCCTACCTGTTTCATGCGCTTCTTGCCTTCCTTCTGACGCTCTAAGAGCTTGCGCTTACGGGTGATGTCGCCACCATAGCACTTCGCGGTCACATTCTTGCGTAGGGCCTTGACCACGGTCTTTGCGATCACGCGCGAGCCGATGGAGGCCTGGATGGCGACCTCGAACTGCTGCATGGGAATCAGTTCCTTCATCTTGATGCACAGATCGCGTCCCTTGATGTACGAGGTCTCGCGATGGACGATGGCCGAGAGCGAGTCGACACGATCGCCGTTGACCAGGAGATCGAGCCGGATTAGATCCGCGGCGCGGTAGCCCTTGGGCTCGTAGTCGAGCGAGGCGTAGCCACGCGAGATGGATTTCATGCGATCGTAGAAGCCGAAGACCACCTCGGTCAGCGGCAGATCGTAGCGGATGATCACCCGCCGCTCGCCGGCGTAGCTGAGGCCGGTCTGGATCCCGCGCCGCTCTTCGCACAGCTTGAGCAGCCCGCCGACGAATTCCGGCGGCGTGTGCAGGGTGGCGGCGATGATGGGCTCTTCGATGCGCTCGATTTCGCCCTCGGCGGGGAACTTGGCCGGATTGTCCAGCTCGACGACGGTGCCGTCGCGCCGCACGACTTGAAAGCGCACGGTGGGGGCGGTGGTAACGAGGTCGAGGTCGTATTCCCGTTCCAGGCGCTCTTGCACGATCTCCATGTGCAAGAGCCCGAGAAAGCCACAACGAAAACCGAACCCGAGGGCGGCCGAGACTTCGGGCTCGCGGCTGAACGAGGCGTCGTTGAGGCGCAATTTGTCGAGGGCGTCGCGCAGGTCTTCGTACCGGACTGGATCGGTGGGAAAGATGCCCGCGAACACCATGGGCTTGGCGGGCTGGAAGCCCGGCAGCGGCGTCGCGCAGGGCTTGCTGGCCTCGGTGATGGTGTCGCCCACGCGCGCGTCGGCCACTTCCTTGATCGATGCCGTGAGAAACCCGACCTCGCCGGGACCGAGCTCGTCCATCTCCTTGGGAAAGGGCGCGAAGGCTCCCAGCCCGACGATTTCGTAATCGCGGCCGGCGGCCACCAGCCGAATCTTCTGTTTGACGCGCAGGGTTCCGTCGACCACACGCACGAGCAGCACGACGCCGCGGTAGCTATCGTACCAGCTATCGAGCAAGAGCACCTTGAGTGGCCGTTGCGCATCCCCGACGGGTGCCGGGACCATGCGCACCACGGCCTCCAGAATCTCCTCGATGCCTCGGCCATCCTTGGCCGACGCGAGAATCGACCCCGAGGCGTCGATGCCGATGACCTCCTCGATCTGGCGCTTCACGTTGTCCGGATCGGCCGAGGGCAAGTCGATCTTGTTGATGACCGGCACGATGGCCAGACCGTGCTCGGTGGCCAGATACACGTTGGCCAGGGTCTGCGCCTCCACCCCTTGCGAGGCGTCCACGACCAGCAGCGCGCCCTCGCACGCGGCCAGCGAACGCGACACCTCGTAGTGGAAGTCCACGTGGCCCGGCGTATCGATGAGGTTGAGCTCGTAGCTCTGCCCGTCTTGCGCATGGTAGGAAAGCCTGACCGTGGCCGCCTTGATGGTGATGCCGCGCTCGCGCTCCAGGTCCATGCTGTCGAGGAATTGATCCTTCTGTTCGCGCTGGGTGAGCGCACCGGTGAACTCGATCAGGCGGTCGGCCAGCGTCGATTTGCCGTGGTCGATGTGAGCGATGATGGAGAAATTCCGGATCAGGTTGGTCGGGCTCGGCACTGCGCTGGACTTTCTAGACTTCTTGTTTGGCTGGTTCCAGGGCTACTTGCGTAGAACGTCGAGAGTGAGTTGCCCGGGAAGGTGCCCCTTTTCCCTCTCCAGAACCAAATCGATTCCTTGGCGAATGTATTCCGCGACCGGCACCTTGGTCTTGTGGTGCAGGAGTTTGAGCTGCTCGTTCTGTTCGGCGGTGATGTACACGGTGGTCGAGATCTTGTTCCGTGCCATGGCAAGACCATGCATGACCATACCTCGCTAGTCAATGAAGGGTCGCGCGCTCCTGCGACGCGACAGAGAACGGGTGTGCTGGCGGCGGCGGATTCATTGCACGCAAGCGCTGACTGACCCTTGCCGCAATCGTTCACTTGGCCTAGCCTATGCTTCATGCCACATCTTCACGCCCCGCACCGCCGATCCCGCGCGTACCTCGCGCGACTTCTTGTCGTTGAACTGGGCATCTCCGCCTTGGCCATGGGGTGTGGTGGCCAGCAGAAGGAATCGCTCAATCCCGGCGCGGGCATGAAAGTGTCCCCGTCCGATTTCGGCGCCAAGTTCGATCGCTCGCGCTGCGATGACAGAGGTAAGCAGGTGGTGTCCTTGGATGCCAACGGCGACGGCAAGCCCGACGTCATCAAGCTCTTCCTCGCCACGACCCAGGATGGGCATACGGTCCAGCAGCTGGTCTGCAAGCAGACCGATCTCGACTTCGACGGCAAGATCGATCTGGTCCAGTACTACGGGCCAAACGGGGAGTTATTCATGGACGAATACTCCATGGACTACAGCGGAAAGTTCAACGGGCGGACTTTTTACCAGGACGGCAAGAAGGTGCGGGCCGAGAAGGACATGAATTTCGACGGCAAGCCCGACTACTTCGAGTACTACGAAGGCGGCAAACTGGTGCGCATAGAACGCGACCGCAGCGGCAACGGCAAGATCGACGAGTGGCAGTACTACGAGGGGGGGCATCTGGACCGTGTCGGCTTCGACACCACGGGGTCTGGCCGCGTCGACAAGTGGGAGCGCAATCCCGAGGGAGGCCCCGGGGCGCAGGTCGCCCAAGCATCCGGGACTGCAGCCGTGCCCGCGAACGCCGACACGGCCGCGGCAGCGGCTGCGGCCGACGCTGCTTCCCGGAGCGCTCCCAAGCCGGAGGCCAAGGCCAAGAAGCCATAACGAATCACGGACCGGAGAAGTTCCCTGACCGAAATCGACCGACGCTGGGATGGTCCACGGATGGCGTTAGACGCCACCGCGATCATCCATTTGGACCTGCACGGGCCCGGGATGCACTCGCGCATTGTCAATGCAAGCAACCGTGGCATGCTCTTGGTCATGCCGGATTCCCGCCCGGTCGGGACCAGGATCACCGTCACCGTCCAACTCGACGAGCCGGCCCAGGAGATCAAGGTTTCGGGCATCATCGTCCATTGCAACACCGCCGAGAACGTCGACCCGCGCTTCACCGCGCGGGCCGGGATCCTGGTCACCTCGGCCGGGCCGGAGTGGGAAGAACTCTGCAGGCAGCTTGCCGCGAAATGAAGTTGCGGTGGCGGGTCTCGGACTCGAACCGAGGGCCCGGCGCGTATGAAACGCCTGCTCTAACCATCTGAGCTAACCCGCCCGGGTTGCGCCCTTGGCCGGCCCTGGGGACCGCGGTGAGGCGCCGGCCGATTTTGCTTACCGCGAACGACCTGTCAAGTGCCGAGAGGGATAAAGCGACAAGCGCGCGTCGTCCTTGACTGCCTAGCCGCCCTCCGATAGAAGCCGCGGAGAGAATGCGCTTATACACTGGCAAGATCCCTGTCATTGCAGCCGAGATCGTCAAGACCCTGGTAGATGGCGACGAGCTGTCGGTGCTCGACCGTGGGGAAGCCGAGTTGGACGTCCAGGCCGTGCTCAAGGAGTATCTCCGCCTGGAACGAGAAGTGACCGAAAAGGCGAAGGATCTCCTGCAAAAACGCAACCTGCCCTACGAGCACTTTGGCAAGATCAAGCGGCAGCTCGCCGGCGAAAAGGCCTTCGGCCTGGGCGACGAAGGACTTGAGTGGATGACGACCCAGATGATCGAATCGTTCATGCAATCTCCCCACGTGGAAGAAGTCTTCGCTGACGATGCCACCCTACGCAAGCGCATGAGCGACATCCTCAAGAAGCACATGCAGATCGACGACGAGATCGATGCCGAGGTTCGCCGTCGTATCAAGAACCTGGAGGAAGGGACGGCGACCTGGGAGGTCGAGTACCAGAAGGCGCTCGACCAGATCAAGAAGAACCGCCGCCTGGATGAATAGATAGGAACCCGGGAGGGCAGCCCCCTTCCAGGGTGTTTGACTCGGCGACCCGCCGGCTTCGGCGTAGCGGGTCCTGTCAGCTCGGGTCTGCTCCCCGTCGTGCGCTACGGTCGATTCAATTCGCAAAATGCACCAAGCGATGACCTCGGCGTGCGCCTGCAGCACAGGCGGCACGCGACCTTCGCGCACGACGGGTCCCCTCCCTCACTGCCACCCGCCACGCCTGCGCCTGCTGGACATTTCGGCACGAGGGGTATTTTGACGGGTCATGAGACAGGCCGCTGATCGGCGGCATGATGCTGAATGCGATTTTGAATGGTTCGTGGCTGGTAGTCCGAATCATAGTGGGGAACCCGGGGACGGCCCCTTCGCGCTCTGGCTCCGCCGGGCATAGCCCGGCTTCGCCTACACCATCATCTTGGGAACCCTGGCAGGGTTCCCAAACCCTCCCGCGCTCTGGCTCCGCCGGGCATAGCCCGCCTACGCCTGCACCATCATCTTGGGAACCCTGGTAGGGTTCCCATACCCCCCCGCGCTCTGGCTCCGCCGGGCATAGCCCGCCTACGCCTACGCGGCTGATGGGACCCCGGGGAGGGTTCCCATACCCTCCCGCGCTCTGGCTCCGCCGGGCATAGCCCGCCTACGCCTACGCGGCTGATGGAACCCCGGGGAGGGTTCCCATACCTACGCGTGCTGCCCTGGCTTGCGAACTACGACACCACCCTGGGGCGGGCGCGGTGCTGCTGGAGCTTTCGCGTCTCTCGGCTGGACAGGTCCAGGCTGCGGCCGTTGCTGGCGATCACGCGCCAGGGCAATCACCTGGCGAACCAGGCGTTCAATGGACAGGCCCACGTCCGACAACCGGGCGTCGTCGTACATATAGGCGGGCGTGGACACCACGCGGTTCTTCTGATCGACCAGGATATCCCGTTCCGGACAAGGCCGCACGTCCGCGCCCATCACCGCCGCGTGCTTGGCCTCCTCGCACGACTTGCTCCCGAACGTGATGCGCACGCCTGCCGCCGGCCCCAGCACGCGCGCCGCCAGGATGGGCGCCACGCAGATGAAGCCCATCGGCCGCCGGCGAAGGAGCATGGCCTTGAGCAGCCGGGTGACCTCGGGGTGGACCTCGCACACCACGCCCTTCTCGGCGTAGTTGGAGAGCACCGTGACGACACCGTGGCCGCCGGGAAACACGAGGGCGTCCAGGTCGCTGTCGCGTACGGTGGCGATGTCGCGCACGCTTCCGCGCGCGATGCGAGCGGCCTCGGACAGCACGCGGCGCGTGCCAGACGAAGTGTCCGGCGCCTTGGTCAGGTGGTCGACCACCGTGACTTGCGCGGTATCCGGGGCCATGCAAATGGCGCGGCCCCCGGCCCGCTCGATCCAGTACAAGGCAAGAACCGCTTCGCCGATTTCGGAACCGTCCGCAGGGCCGCAGCCGGAAAGAACCACTCCCACTCGCGTTGCCATGCAGACACCGCTAGCAGAAAAAGCCCTTCGGTGCCAACCCCGACTTCATCTCCAAGGTATGAACCCCTGGGGGATTCCTAAAGGCTCGCGCGCTTCATTCGCCCGATTCCATGCGCGCGAGTCGCTCGGCGACGAAGGCGGGCAGGCGGCCTTCGACGACGGCCTGCCGGGCGCCCCGAACAAGGCTCAAGTAATACTGCAGGTTATGAAGTGTAGCCAGCCGGTAATAAAGGATTTCCTTCGATCTGAACAGGTGCGAAAGATAGCCCAGGCTGTAGCGCCGGCAGGATTCGCAGGGGCAGGATTCGTCGATCGGACGAGGGTCCTCGCGGTGTCCGGTGTTGGCGATGTTGAGGTGGCCCCAGGGCACGAACAGATGTCCGTTGCGGGCGTTGCGCGTGGGCATCACGCAGTCGAACATGTCGATGCCGGAGGCAATACCCACGAGCAGATCTTGCGGTCGACCGACTCCCATGAGGTAGCGCGGCCGATCGGCAGGCATCCTTGGCGTCACCTGCCCCACCACCGCGTGCATGACCTCCGGAGGCTCGCCCACGGACAGTCCGCCCAAGGCGATCCCGTCGAACGGCAGACTGGCGATCTCGGCGAGATGCCCTTGGCGTAACCCCAGGTCGGTTCCACCTTGCACGATGCCGAAGCGCAACTGCCCCGGCGGCGCCACCGCTTCCAGGCAACGCCGCGCCCATCGCGTGGTCCGCTCCATGGCCAGGCGGACGACCTCGCCGTCCGCGTCCGAAGCCGGACACTCGTCGAAAGCCATCGCCACGTCACCGCCCAGCGCGGCCTGGATGGCCATCGCCGATTCCGGCGTCAAGCGCTGGGCGCTACCGTCGACGTGGGACTGGAAGGTGACGCCATCCTCGTCGATGGTGCGCCGGCCGCTCTGGCTGAAGACCTGAAATCCCCCCGAATCGGTGAGGATGGCGCCCGGCCAGGCCATGAATTCGTGCAGGCCCCCCATCTTCGCAATCAGCGTGTGCCCTGGTCGCATGGCCAGGTGGTAGGTGTTGCCAAGAATGATTGTCGCGCCCAGCCGTTCCAGGTCGTCCGACGAGAGCGCCTTGACCGTGGCCTGGGTGCCCACCGGCATGAAAACCGGCGTCTCCACCGGGCCATGGGCTGTGCGGAGAATCCCCGCGCGCGCCTGCCCGCAGGTGGCCAGAACCGCGAAATGCTCGCTCATGAAGCAATTCCCGGGCGAATGAACATGGCATCGCCGTAGCTGTAGAAGCGATAGGCCCGCGCGATGGCCTCGCGATAGGCGGCAAGCACGCGCTCGCGGCCAGCGAAGGCCGACACCAGCATGAGCAAGGACGACCTGGGCAGGTGGAAATTGGTAATGAGGTCGGTCACCACGCGAAATTCGTCGCCGGGTAGGAGCAGGAGGTCCGTGGTGCCGGTCGACGCGACAATGGCCCCACGTCTGGCCAGCGTCTCCAGCGTGCGCACGACGGTCGTGCCAACCGCCACGATGGGCCTGCGCTCCGCTTGGGCGCGCTCGAGGCTGGCCGCGGCAGCCGGGCTGACCTCGAAGCGCTCCGCATCCAGCCGGTGCTGGGAGGGATTGCTTGTGGTCACCGGTCGGAAGGTGCCCGGGCCCACGTGCAGGGTGATACGAACGATCTCGTGCCCGGCGGCCTCGGTTCTCGCCAGCAGCTCGTCGGTGAAGTGCAGGCCCGCGGTCGGTGCCGCCACCGCGCCCGGCGCGCGCGCGTAGACCGTTTGGTAGCGGACACGGTCGTCGACGCTCGCGCGCACCGGAGACCGCCGTCGCGCCGCTTCGATGTAAGGTGGCAATGGAATCTCACCGATGGGCTCGGCCTCGGCGAGCAAGCCATCTGGCCCGGTCCCCGAGAAGCGCAGGATCGCGGCGCCGCGCTCGCCGCGCTCGCACACCTCGGCGCTAAACGAAGCCTCGAATCTCAGGCGGGTTCCCGCGGCGACGCGTCCCAGACCACGCACGAGCACGTGCCAGTGCTCCGCCCAGGTTCCCGACTCGCTCGAAGGCGAGTGCCCGTGGCTGGCAGTGTCGGCCGGCGCGACCAGGAAGACCTCGACATGACCGCCGCTGGGCTTGTGGGCCGAAAGCCGGGCCGGGATCACGCGGGTGTCGTTCAAGACCAGGAGCGAACGCGCGCGCAAGCATTGAGGCAAGTCGCGAAAAAAGCAGTGATTGCGCTCGCCGTCATCTTTGCTAAGAATGAGTAGTCGCGACGCATCCCGATGTAGTGCTGGTTGCGTCGCGACCAGCCCACTCGGCAGCTCATAGTCGAAATCGTCCGTAAGCAGAAAATATCCACTCCCACGAGCCAGCATGCCTTCTGCCCACACAAAAGCAAGCCCTCGCAAGCAAGCCGAAGGCGGGAATGAATTGGCCGATTCGCCGACGGAATTCGTGGTCAAGAACGTGCGCGAATTCCACGCGGGCTACCAGCCCTCGGGTGGCAACGGCGGTGTCTTCTGTCCGACGCGGAGCAAGTTGCAGGTCGGCGACCCGGTCTCGGTGAAGGTTCGACTGGGACGAAGGCAACCCCCCATGATGCTCTTCGGCCGCGTGGCCTGGCGCCGCCCGGGCCGGCACCTGCTCAAGATCCGCGCCGGCATCGGCGTCGAATTCCTGCTCGGCGAGCAAGCGAAGTGCGAGTACCTCCTCGACATGGCCCGCTCCGGATCGAGCGTGCGCAGCCGCCGCCGCCACGAACGCATCCCGGTGGATCTGCCCATCACCTGGCGACCGGTCGGCAGCAACGAGGGTTTGCCGGGCCAGTTGCGCGACGTCGGCCGCGGGGGCGCCTTCGTGCTGTCGACGGCCAGCGTGCCCTACGGATCGCAGGTTGTGCTGGAAATCGCGCCGCCTGGGGCCGAGGTGCCGATGGCCTTCATCGGCCGCGTGGCCTGGACGGGAAAGACCGGCGAGGAGAACGTTTTCGGCATCGAGTGGCGAGCCCGCGACGCGGGCGGGGGCCGCCGCATCAAGGAGCTGGTTCGCCGTTTGACCTCGGCCGGGTACATCGCCCAGGAGCGCTGACGCTTCGCCAAGAAAGTCGCACCGCCCGAACCGCGAGCGCTTCTCGCTTCCTGGATCCGGACCCGGCTAGTGCTAGTGCGCTCTCTGCCTACCAGAAAAGGTCCAGAGCATAGAGCGTCCCGCTGTTGGCGAGGACGTACAGCGACCGGCCCTCTCGATCCACCGTGGGGGCCGCGCACATTCCGCGCGCGGGATCGAAAATCTGAATCACCTTCCCGCTGTTCCGTTCGACGATGAACAGGCCCTGGCGACTGCCGCTGAACACCAGGTAGGGGCCGACCTCCACCGGGACGGTGAGGTCGCCGGCACCGGGCAAGCCCTGGCGCCATAGGATATTGCCTTGCAAGCTGACGGCGACCAAGCCGTCGTGCGAGGACATCGCGTATAGGTTCGCCGCGCCCAGGGCGAGTGCGTTGGTGCCGTCGATGAGGAGGTGCCAAAGGACCTCGCCGTCCTTGGCTCGCAGGGCATAGAGCCCTCCGGAAAAGGAAGCCGCGAACAGCTTGTCCCCCAAGACGATCGGGTTCGCGTCCACGTCCACGAACTGCTCCGAGGCCGCGGCCAGCGAATGCGACCAGAGCAAGTCGCCCGTATCGGCGTGCAGCGCAACCAAGTAACCGTCGCTGAAACCGGCGTAGACCAGCGCGCCACTCTGGCGGGGGACCGCATAGCCGTGGATGGTGAAGCCCTCGGGCGTGTCGCGCTGGTATTGCCAGCGCATCTTGCCGTCTTTGGGGTCGACCGCGAAGACGCGATCGGCGGCTGTGGCCAAGAACAAACCCGCGCCTCCGATCTCGGGACCACGATCGATGGCACCTTTGAACTTACTCGACCAGCGGACGCTGCCTTGGTCGGGGTCGAGAGCGTACAAATAGCCGTCGTCGCTGCCGACATAGACCTGCCCGCGCTCCTTGTCGTATCGGGCTTCCCCGTCGACGCCTCCCGAGATCGGGGTCGTCCATGTCACCGCGCCCGAACCGATATCCACCCCGACGACCGATCCCCCGCGCGAACCAAGCACGAGCCGGGAGCCGACGAGTGCACCGGTCGCGCACTCCTCGGGATGGGCGTCCGACAAAGGATAGTCGTGGATGCGCGTATGCCAGCGCATTTGCGCCACCCCCGCCGGGTAGTCATGCCGCGGGGACGTCTTCTCTCCTGACCGTGGCCGTCGAGCAGTCCACGAGCAGGATCGCCGACGCGATCGAAGCGAAGGAGTTCGCCCAGATCCCCAAAGCCAAACGCGCCCGGCCCAAGACCACGGCCTATTTCTCGGTGAGAATCGCCAGCCGATCGTCGATTTGCGGGCGCAGCGAGGTCTTCGGCACCTTGTTCAGGATCTCGCGTAGCACTTGCTCGGCGTCCTTGGCCTTGCCTTGCCTCTCCAAGATGCGCGCCTTGGCGAAAAGCGCGCGGTCCAGGTAGAAGCTGTCGCCATGCTGGCTTTCGTCGGCGAGCGCGGAGTAGGCTCGCAGGGCATCGTCGAGCTTCCCGGCTGCCTCCTGGGCGGCCGCCGCCCCTGCCTGTTCCATCACCCGCAAGTCCGGTCTGGTTTCGCTTGCCGCGAGACTTTGATAGAGAGCGGCGGATTCGTCGGCCTTACCCAGGACGAGCAAGCGGCTGGCCTTGCCGAAGATTGCCTTTCGGCCCAGCCCCTGGCGGCCGAAACGAGCCACGAAGCTATCGGCCTCCTTGATCGCGGCCTCCAGCCGCTCCCGCTCGGTCTTGAAGCGAGGCACATCATCAGCCTCGATCCTCTTGGCTGCCTTGGCGGATTTGGCGTCTTCCGTCTGCTTGTCGGGCAGCAGAGATCCGCGGCGGCGATGCGGTCGATGCGCGCGAAGGCCACGGTGGCCTTGGCGGCCTGGCTGCTGCGATAGGCGACGGCGCCCCACCCCACCGCAGACCGATGACCGCCGCGACGACGGCGGCGATGACCTTCTTGCGGTGCTGGGCCAGCTTGGCCCCGAAATGCGTCCAGAAGCTGACGAATTCGTCAGGTCGCTTGAGTTCCTTGCTGAGTCTCTTTGCCACGGATGAGTGGAGATAACAGAGGCACCTCTGCGGGTCAATGCTCCCGTCACGTGCGTCTCCCGTCACGGTAGCTGGGACGCCGGGTACATTTCGCGTAGAGTGCGCCAGCCCCATGCGCTTGTGGTTGCCTCTTCTCGTGCTCTGGTGGCTCCCCGCCTCGGCCCGCGCGGTCGGTCAGGGAGAAGCCACCCTTGCCGGCGGGATCGGTCCGGCCCTGGCGTTTCGGGAACAAACCCGCGCCGGCGTCGAGGCCGAAGCCAGGTTGCTACGCGGAATCAGCGACTCCTGGGCGGCGCGGCTCGGCCTGCAAACAGCATGGTATCCAGCCGATGGCATGCCTCCCTCGTGCCACGTCACGGCGCAGTCCCTCGGGCTGACCTGGGCCGCCGACGCGCTCAACCTGGTGCCCTTCGCGGACCTGGGGTATCGCTCGTGGCCGACGTGCGCGGTGGCGGGACGGCGACGAGTTGGCATCTGGGCGGACAGCTTGGGCTTGGCACCGACTACCTCCTGACCCCGCACTTCACCATCTCCTTGCTCGCGCGCATCGACTATTTCCCGCTGCGCCTGGCCGGTGGGCACGACGCTCCCTCACCCAGGTCAGCCTCACCGCTGCACGCTGGGACGCGCGTTCTGACCTTGACGCCCCGACCGGTGAGGCAGTATCGAGAGATCGTGCACCTCACAACATTGAAACGGTCCACCACCCGCGGAGCCGGCAGGGTCGGCGTGCTTTCCACGCGCCTCGCTATCGTCGCGACAATCCTCGGAGCTGCCCTGGCATATGCGCCGCGAGCCCACGCCGACGCGCCGGCCGTGGCCAACCAAGCCGACGGCGCCATCGCCATCAAAGACGGCGACAAGACCATGGCGACCTTCGTCCCCAAGACCGCGCGGAATCATCGCGGCCCCGCCACGGCGCGCTTCTTCACGGCCTCAGGCCACGCGCTTCATCGATGTCCGCATCCCCATCCTGGGCGAAGCGCCCAAGCGCGAAGAGGTGTGGATCGCCGAGCGCGCCTCCGCGAGGCGCCAAGGTAATCTGGTGGGACCTGGCTGGCGCGCATGACGCCGACGGCGAGACTTCGCTCGTCGTCGAGGCCTCGAACCAGGGCGTCGAGGAATACCAGACCGCGGCGCGACTCTCCCGCTGCGATGGAGTTCCCAGTGCGCGCTTTTCCGGCGGACCTGGGACTTCGCCAGCCACAGCTTCCGCGCCACGCCGCCCGCGCTTCCGCGCGCGCGCGACCACGGTGCTCAGGCGCGCATCGAGGCAGGCGCCCCCGCGGGCAAGCCCCTCGGAGGTTTCTTCTTCAGCGCGGCCTCCGGCTCGTCGGGCGTCACCGGCGATGCGACCGGACTGCGACCGCCCGTTGCGGTCAACGACGACGACCCCTCCACGGTATGGACGGGCGAGGGCGACGGTCGCGGCCAGCTCCTCACCGCCCGATCGAGCGGCGGTTTTTCCATCACTGGGCTGCGCGTGCTGCCTGGAGACACCAGCAACGAGCAGGACTTCCGCACCAGCGCGAAACCCCGCCGTCTGACCCTGATTTTCACCCGCGATCCCGCCCAGAACGTCGACGTGGACCTGGCGGAAGACGCGGATGGCGGCGCGCGACGCTTCCGCGAGCCGTACTGGATCCCCCTGCCCAAGCCCGTGGCCTCGTCGTGCGTGACGGTGGTCGTGCGCGACATGACCTCGAATGCGAACCCGCTGTCGATCGCGGATCTCGACGTGCTGACGGATCTCGACGGCCCACGAGCGGCGGACCGCCTGGTTTCCGATCTGGCCCAAGGCATTTCCTGCGTTGCGCGCCTGCCCCTGCTCGTGCGCCTGGGAGCGCCCGCCCTGCCCAAGGTCGCCGCCGCCATTCTCCGCGTGGGTCCTGGCAGCGGGCGGGCCTGCCTGGTCGAGGCCCTGGCCGAGTTGGTGGCTGCGGGAACGCGGCCCTCTGACGACGCGGCCGCCGCGCTGGTCGCGGCCATGGACCATTCCACGACAGATGAGGAAAAGACGATCCTCGCGCTCCTGCCCACCATGCCCGGCGCGCCCGTCGACGCCATCGCGGCCGTGCTTACCGACGACAAACGATCCGATGCCGACCGCGTGCGGGCGGCACGCGTGCTCGCGGCCATGAAGCAGCCGGAAGCGCGCGCGAAACTGCTCGGCGCCCTCGGCCACGGCAGTTCAGCGCTGCGCAAGGCCTTGCGTGAAATAGCCTCGCGTCTGAAGGGCCCGGCCCTCGCCGTGGCCCTGGCCGCCTTGCAGGCCGCTCCCGTCGGGGAAAGCGGAAGACGAGCCGACCTCTTGTTGGTCACGGGGGCCTTGGCCGCGCGCGAACCGGCATTGCGACCCGCGGCCATCGCCGCCTTGCGCGCACCCCTGCACGACGCCGCTTCGTTCGAAGAACAGGTGCGCGCGATCCAGGGCCTCGGCATGATCCACGAGCCCGCCGCGGTAGACGAACTCATCGACGTGCGCGCGCACGGTGGCGAAGGCGTCTTGCGCAGCATCGCGATCGAAGAGCTGGCTGGCGCGAAGGGCGATGCCGTCGTGCCCGCCATGCGGGCGGCCCTGGAGGATGGCGACCCTCGCGTGCGCGAGACCGCCGCCGAGACGCTTGGCCGCAGGGGCGACAAGTCGTCGGCCAAGGCCCTCATCGCCGGCGCGAAACAGGAGCCATGGCCGAGAGTGCGTAGGGCCGAGATCGCGGCCCTCGGCCAGATGTGCGTCGCGGAGGGAAATCCTCTTCTCATGCGCGCGTTCCAGCGCGACCTCGACGACGTCCGCCAGGCGGCCCTGGTCGGCATCGCCCACTGCTACCAGGCCAAGGCCACCAGCCCCTCCTGCGCACCCTCGGCCGCTTGGCCGAGAGCGCCGATATGCGTTCGCTGGCGGCTCGCCTGCTGGGCGACCGCAAGGATCCCGAGACGGTGCCCGGGTTGGCCGCAGCTCTCACCCGGCTCCTGGCCGAGTCGCAGGCTGATATGTCGCTGGAGGGTGTGATCGCCGATTCGGCGATGGCCCTGGCCGAGATTCGCGGTACCGAGGCCATTTCGGCCCTGGTGAAACTTCTTTCCGACCCACGACCCTCGGTAAGCGAATCGCCATCGATGCGCTGGGTGTGGTCTGCGACCCGGGGCCGGGCGCAGCGGCCCTACACGAAGCGACGACCAGCACGGATCCTTCCGTGTCGATTCCCGCCGCCGCGGCCACTGCTGCCGCGACCGAGGCAAATCTGCCGCGAGCCACCGCTGACTCGGCCATTGCCGGCTGCGCTCGCCAGCCGCGCCATCCGACGGGTTGACCGCGATCGGATCCGCATGTAAGAAATCCCGTCGATGATCAAGTACGCGCATGTTCAAGAGTGGGTCGATCGCATGGCGGCCATGTGCCAGCCCGACAGCGTCTACTGGTGCGATGGGTCCGAGGAGGAGAAGACGCCGACTGACCGCCGAGGCAGCTCAAGACCGGCGAGATCACTGAGCTCAACCAGACGCTGCTGCCGGGCTGCTACCTGCACCGGACCGCGGTCAACGACGTGGCCCGCACCGAGCACCTGACCTACATCTGTACCAGCTTCCAGGGCGACGCCGGTCCCGACCAACAACTGGATGAGCCCGCGCGAGGGCTATCGCAAGGCGCGCGAGTATTTCTCCGGGGCCATGAAGGGCCGCACGATGTACGTGATCCCCTTCGCCATGGGCCCGGTCGGCTCGCCCGTTCTCGAAGATCGGCATCGAGCTGACCGACAGCATCTACGTCGTGCTCAACATGCGCATCATGACCCGCATGGGCGAGCCGGTCCTCGATGCCCTCGGGCCCGACGGCGAGTTCACCCGCTGCCTGCACAGCAAGGCCGATCTCGACGTGAACCGCCGCCTGATCCTGCATTTCCCGGAGGACAACGCCATCTGGTCGGTGGGCTCGGGCTACGGCGGCAACGTCCTGCTCGGCAAGAAGTGCCTGGCCCTGCGCATCGCCTCGGTGCAGGCCCAGCGCGAGAAGTGGCTGGCCGAGCACATGCTCATCCTGGGCATCGAAGAGCCCATCGGCCGAATCCAGTACATCGCCGCCGCCTTCCCCAGCGCCTGCGGCAAGACCAACCTGGCCATGCTGCTGCCGCCCGAGGGCTCTGAAGATGAAGGGCTATCGCATCTGGACGGTGGGCGACGACATCGCCTGGATGAAGGTCGATACCGACGGACGGCTGTGGGCGGTCAACCCCGAGATGGGCTACTTCGGCGTGGTGCCCGGCACCAATTCGCAAGACCAACTACAACGCCATGGCCACCATCAACCGCGACACCATCTACACCAACGTCGCCCTCAAGCCCGACGGCACGGTGTGGTGGGAGGGCCACGACGATCCCGCCGCCGCGCCGAAGCCATCGATTGGCAAGGCAAGCCGTGGAAGCCGGGCATCAAGGACAAGGACGGCAAGCCCGTCGTTTCGAGCCACCCCAACAGCCGCTTCACCGCGCCCTTCACCAACTGCCCGACCCACTCCTACCGCTACGAGCACCACCATGGCGTGCCCATCGCGGCCATCGTGTTCGGCGGCCGGCGCGCCACCTTGGCCCCGCTGGTCTACGAAGCCTTGAACTGGGAGCACGGCGTGTACATGGGCGCCAGCATGGCCAGCGAGCGCACCGCCGCCCAGGTCGGCGCGGTCGGCGAGGTCCGCCGCGACCCCATGGCCATGCTGCCCTTCTGCGGCTACAACATGGCCGACTACTTCGGCCACTGGCTCGACATGGGCGCGCGCATTCGCCGCCGGCCCAAGATCTTCCACGTCAACTGGTTCCGCACCGACGACAATGGCAAGTTCCTGTGGCCGGGCTTCGGCGAGAACCTGCGCATCGTCGAGTGGATCCTCGCGCGCTGCCGCGGCGAGGTCGGGGGCGTCGAGACGCCCATCGGGCTCGTGCCCAACCCGAAGGACATCGACATGACCGGCCTCGATCTCGCGCCCGAGGACATGAACAAGCTGCTCGCCATCCATCCCAAGGACTGGCTGGCGGAGATCGACGCCATCGGGCAGTTCTTCGAAACCTTCGGCACGCGCATGCCCGAAGAACTGTGGCAGCAGAACGAAGACCTGCGCGAACGGATCCTGGCGCGCCGGAAAGTAGCCAGCGGGCGCTCCGCGCGCGGCTCACCAACGAAGAAGGGGCTCTCACTTGCGCAAGTGAGGCCCCTCTTTTCGCTCCCGAAGGAGCGTTACGCGACTACTTCTTCTTGCCCTTCTTGCCCTTCTTGGCAGCGGGGGCCGGGGCGGGCTCTTCCGCCTTCGCGGCGGGCTTGGCAGCTTCCAAATCCTTCTTCACTTGGGCCAGTTCGGAGTCCTTGGCCGCCAGCTTCGCCTTGGTCGCGTTGAGCTCGGCCATCATGGAAGCCTGAGCCTTCGCGGCGACCTCCGACGCGGTCGTCGCCTTGGCGAGCGCGTTCTTGCACTCCGTGTCCTCGCACGCCGTGCTGACGAGGAGCATTCCACCGAGAACCAGAGCCGATAACGCCTTGAGTGTACGGGTCATTGAGATCTCCTTCTTGATTGAGGCGGGAGTGCGCCAACGCGCGCCCCCATGGGAAATTCCCGCTTATCTATGTACGGAAGGGCCGCGCTGTCAAATGCAAGTGCGGGGGCGCCGGCGCGGCGCACAAGAGCGGCCCTCGGCCTCCCGTCCGACCCTGCTGGCGGGGCTAGCAAGGCAGGGCCGCTTCGACTATCCTCCCCCCATGAAAAAACGCGTCTACAACTTCGCCGCCGGTCCCGCCACCCTCCCCTACGAGGTTCTCGAAGCCTCGGCCGCAGCCCTCCTGGATTTCCAGGGCAAGGGCTTCGGCATCGCCGAATGCAGCCACCGAGGCAAGGAGTTCGATGCGGTTCTCGATGAAGCCATCGCACGCTGCCGGAGCCTCCTCGGAATTCCGAGCACGCACGATGTGCTCTTCCTGCAAGGTGGCGCGACCCAACAGTTCGCCGTCATTCCCATGAATTTCCTCTCCGGGCCCGCCGATTACGTCATCAGCGGCGAGTGGTCGAAGAAAAGCCGCGGACATCGGCAAGAGCGTCGGCGGCGAGAAGATTCGCGTGATCGCGACCAGCGAGGCAACCCAGTACGACCGCTTGCCCGCGCCGATCTCGCCCGACCCCGCGGCGGCCTACCTGCACATCTGCTCGAACGAGACCGTGCACGGCAACCGCTACCTCGAGTGGCCGTCGCACGCCACCTTGGTGGTCGACGCAAGCTCGGAGATCATGTCGCGGCCGCATCCCGTCGCGCGCACCGGCATCATCTACGCCGGCGCCCAGAAAAACCTCGGTCCCTCGGGCGTGGTGCTGATGATCGTGCGCAAGGACCTCTACGACCGCATCCCCAAGAGCGTGCCCAAGATCTTGAGCTACAAGGCGCACAGCGACGCCAAGAGTTGCCTCAACACGCCGCCGACCTTCGGCATCTACGTGCTGCTCGAAACCTTCCGCTGGATGGAGCGCCAGGGTGGACTCGCCGCGATCGAAAAACGCAACGGCGAAAAGGCCAAGGCCATCTACGACGCCATCGACGAGTCGGGCGGGTTCTACAAGGGCACCGTATCCGACAAGGCCGCGCGCAGCCACATGAACGTCACCTTCAAACTGCCGAGCGACGAACTCACCGACAGGTTCATCAAGGAGGCGGCGTCCAAGGAGATGGTGGCGCTCAAGGGCTACCGCACCGTGGGCGGGATCCGCGCCTCGATCTACAACGGCATGCCGGTCGAAGGTTGCCAGCTCCTGGCGGCGCACATGCGCGAGTTCGCGCAGAAGAACGGCTAGCTGGCCGGGCAACCACAGAGAGCACGGAGAACAGAGAGGGCACGGAGGGAGAAAAGGTTCGGATTCTAGATCCAGGGACCCCCTTCTTTCCGGTCTCCGGACTCTCCCTCTCCCAGTGTCTCTGTGGTGAAGCAGCGTTTTCCTCATGTCCCTTGCCCAGTTCGCCGACGCCCACTTTGCTTTTCCCGGCAAGGAGATCCTGACCGGCGCATCGCTACTCATCCGACCAGGGGATCGCTTGGCCCTCCTCGGACCGAACGGAACCGGCAAGTCGACGGTGCTCAAACTCCTGGCGGGAGAGTTGCTGGCAGACGCGGGCGACGTGCGCGTGCTCGGGCGCGCCAGCGTAGCCTATTTGCAACAGTCGCAACAGCAGAGCGAGGAGGGCTCCGTGCTCGACGCCCTGCTAGAACCCTTCGCCCACCTGCACGCCATCCACGACGAGATGATCGATCTCGAAGCACGACTGGGTGCCGCCGATCCGGCGAATCTCAAACGCTACGGCGAATTGCAAGAGCGCTACCGGGTCGAGGGCGGCTACGACATCGAGAGCCGCGTGCGCACGCTCACCGAGGAGGTGGGCCTGTGCGCGACCGATCTCACCCGCGCCATCGCCACCCTGTCGGGTGGCGAGCGCGGCCGCTTGGAGCTGGCCAAGGTGCTGGCGCGGCAGCCGGATCTCCTGCTGCTCGACGAGCCGACCAACCACCTGGATCTGGCCGCCATCGAACGTCTCGAAGACCACCTGCAGGAATACGCGGGCGCGTTTCTCGTGGTTTCTCACGACCGCGCGTTCATCCAGCGCACCTGCCGCGAGATCGTCGAACTGGAGAACGGGAATTTCGTCCGTTACGCCTACCCTTACGACCAATACGTGATCGAGCGCGATGCCCGCCTCGAACGCGCACGCGTCGAATACGAGCGCCAGAAGGAGCACGTCGAGAAGACGGAGGATTTCATCCGGCGCAATCTGGCCGGGCAGAAGACCAAGCAGGCGCAGAGCCGCCGCCGTATGCTGAAGAAACTCGACCGCCTGGAGCAACCCGAGGACAACTGGCAGCTCGCGGGAAAGATCGCCCTGCGCTTCTCCGCCGGCGGGGATCTGGGCGGCAAGGAGATCATCCGCGCGCCCCACCTCACGGTCGGCTACGCCGACCAACCGATCTTGAGGGACGTCACGGTAAACATCTACCGCGGCGACCGCGTCGGCATCGTCGGTCCCAATGGATGTGGCAAGAGCACCCTGGTCAGAACCCTGGTCGGTGAACTGCCGCCGCTCGCGGGCACCGTCGAGATCGGCGCCAGCGTGCGACTCGGATACTTCGATCAGAAACTGAGCTCGCTATCGGGGGAGCGAACCGCCATCGAGGAGATCCAATCCGTGCGCAACGATCTGTCTCCCGAAGTGGTGCGCCAGTACCTGGCCAAGTTCCGCTTCTTCGGCGACGATCCGTTCCGCACCGTGCGCGGATTCTCCGGCGGCGAGTGCAGCCGCTTGGCCCTGGCCAAGATGCTGCTCTTCCCGCGCAACGTCCTGGTCATGGACGAACCCACGAACCACCTCGACATCCCTGCGCGCGAAACCCTGGAACACGCGCTCGACGGCTTCGAGGGCACCTTGGTGGTGATCAGCCACGACCGCTACTTTCTCGACCGCATCTGCGAGCGCCTCTACGTCTTCAGCGCGGGCGGCCTCGACAGCCACGTCGGCAACTACTCCGATTGGCGCGCGTATCGCCGCCAGCAAGCCGCGGCGAAAGCCCCGCCCGCCGAGGCCGAGCCTCTCTCCCGGGTCGCGCAGTCGTCGTCGGAGGCCTTGCGCGGCGCCAAGAAGGATCGAGAAAGACGGGAACGGCGACTCGTGCGTCTGGTGGCGTCCTTGGAGGAAGAGATCGCTCGCGTGGAAGGCGATCTCGCGGCCCTGCGTGCCCGTCTCGGCGAAGATCATGGTGGCAACTGGCAGAAGCTGCACGAGCTCGCCGACAAGGAGCGAGAACTCGATGCGCTTCTGGGCAAACGCATGTCCGATTGGGAAAAGGCCTCCGCCGAGTTGCAGGCGTTCCTCGCGAGCGCCCCGGGATCGTGACGGATCGGCATCGAGCACGGTTCGGCGGCGGACAATCGGGGTCAGCAGCCCTGAATGTCGACGCAGGGCGGGCAATCGAAGCGCGCCTCGACGACGCTGACCTGGAATCGCTGAATTTGCTCGCACGCGGCGCCCGTGATGTGGGCGCTCGGTGGGCTCAGCGAGGTGTCGAGATACCAACCATCGGGTAAATCGCGCGGGATCTGTTGCCCGTCGAGATAGACCGAGATGGTCGACGGATTGGCGACCGGAGCGAGGAAGTGCAACACACAGGTCGGACGCGTAACGCCGCCGAAGATTTGTTCGATGGCCAGTTGCAATGTCTGTGGGTCGCTAGCGGCGAAGAAACCCGGGTTGCCGGGCGAGGCCGCTGCCCCTCCGGCGTGCGCGAGGGCGTCGAGACAGGCGGCGTCCCCGCTGGTGGCGTCCGCCTGCCAGGCCCCTACCCCGAGCACGATGACCCGCACGCCCAGCGCGACCATGGCGTTCACCACGGCGAGCGCGTCGGTGCACGCCGTGCCAGACGGATCGCCGCTGCTCAATCCGCCCGCGAGGGTGCAGTTGGGCGCGCCATCGGTGGCCAGCAGGACGTAGCGGCTCTCCACGCCATCGGCGAGGGATTCGTAGTAGGCAAGCGCCGCCTGCAGCGACGCCGCGGTAGGTGTGTTGCCGTCCATGGGCGACGCCGACGCAAGGGCTGTCTCGACAGCCTGTGGGTCGTTCTCCGCGATGCCAACCAGTGGCCGCGAGGCGCAACAGCCAGGCACGACCTGAGGGACGCAATCTTGCCGCCCCGGCATCTCCTGGTAGCCGAAACGCACGTGCTCCGCGTAGGTTGCTACCAGGTCGGAAAGCAGACCCGCCACCGCCTGGTAGCGGGTCCCGGAACCGAACGCGGTATCCATGGACCCCGACCGGTCGAGCAGGATCAGCACGTCGGCTTGCCTGTCATCGAGATCCACAACCTTCGTGACCGCGCACGCGGGGCCGGCGTCTTTGGGAACGGGGCCGGCCTCCGGAAGGAGGCCGCTGTCGACCGGGTCGTCCACCTCGGCACAAGCGCCGATGCCAAACACAAGGAGAGCCGCGAGAATCCATCGCAAGGCGCGCACCACGCAAGGATTGTACCGTTTTTCTCCCCGCATTTCCGCCCCTTGCTTGGCGGCGCAAAGCTGTGTACTTCTACACGGCAGCCATGATCGAAGTGGACAAGCTCTCCAAGTACTTCGGCGAGCGGGCGGCCATCCGCGACATCTCTTTTTCCATCGCCAAGGGCGAGATTGTGGGATTCCTCGGGCTCAACGGCGCCGGGAAGACCACCACCCTGCGCATCCTCAGCTGTTTGCTCTTGCCCACCTCGGGGACCGTGCGCGTCGACGGCCTCGAGGTGACCCAGAATCCCTACGAGATCCGCGCCAGGATTGGCTTTCTGCCCGACCTTCCGCCGCTCTACCCCGAGATGACCGTGGGCGCGTACCTGGCCTTCGCCGCCCGCTTGCGCCAGGTTCCGGCCCGCGAAACCGCCGCGCGCGTGACCGAGGCCGAGGAGCGAACCGCCCTGCGCGACGTGCACCGCGAGGTCATCGGCGAGCTGTCCCACGGGTATCGTCAGCGCGTCGGCGTGGCCCAGGCCATCGTCCACAAACCCGATCTGCTCATTCTCGACGAGCCGTCGGCCGGCTTGGATCCGGCGCAGATCGTCGAGATGCGCGGCCTTCTGCGCGGGCTGCACGGCGAGCACACCGTACTCATCTCCAGTCACTTCCTGCGCGAGATCAGTCAGACCTGCGATCGCCTGCTCGTCATCCACAACGGCGAGCTCGTGGGCCAAGGGAGCGAAGGCGACCTGGCAACCGCCACGGGCCAGGGCGGTGGCGCCCAAGGCGGCGGCACGATTGTGGTCGAGGTCCGCGGCCAGCCCGCAGGCTTGGCCGAACGGCTGGCCGCGTTGCCCTCGGTCGGCAAGGCGCAGGTTCGCTCCACCTCGGCGGATGCCACGGTCATCGAGATCGTGTCGAGCGCCGATGTCCGCGCGGTGGTCGCGCGCGTGCTCGTCACCTCCGGTTGCGACTTGCTGCGCCTGGAACGAAGTGCCTCGCGCCTGGAGACCATCTTCATGTCCCTCACCCAGAGCCCCGCGGGAGGCCCGCAATGACCGCGGTCTGGCTCATTGCCCGGCGCGAGCTCGGCGCATACCTGCGCACCATGAGCGGGTACGTGATCGCCGCCGTCGTGCTCTTCGTGGACGGCATCCTGTTCAACGTCCGCGCCTTGGGCGGCGAGCACGCCCACCTTTCGACCGAAGTGCTGAGCGAGTTCTTCTTCAACTCGAGCGGCCTCATCATGGCCGCCTCGGTGTTTCTTTCCATGCGTTTGCTCGCGGAGGAAAGACAGAGCGGCACCATGGCGCTGCTCGCTTCCTCGCCGGTGCGAGAACGCGAGATCGTCCTCGGGAAATTCCTGTCCGCGCTGGTCTTCCTGACCCTCATGACCCTGGCGGGGGTCTTCATGCCCCTGCTGATCCTGGTCAACGGCAAGCTCTCCCTCGGCCATGTGGCGGTGGGCTATCTCGGGCTGCTCCTGCTCGGAAGCGCCTCGCTCGCCATCGGCACCCTCGGCTCCACCCTCGCCCGCTCGCAACTCCTGGCCGCCATCATCTCCGGTTGCCTGCTGGTGTGCCTGATCGTCGTGTGGATGCTGGGAACCGTGACCGAACGGCCGCTGAGCGACGTATTCTTGGCGCTGGCCCTGTGGGGCCGGCATTTCCCGCCCTTCCAGGCCGGCATCATCAACCTGCGGGATGTCGTCTACTACCTGGCCGTCACCTACTTCGCCCTGTTCGTGTCCATTCGCGTGCTGGAGGCCCGACGATGGCGCTAGCGCACAAGAAGGCCCCGTCCATCGTCTACGCCGCCGGACTTTGCGCCGTGTATCTCGGACAGCGGGTGCTTGGCCCGGGGCGCGCCAGCGCCTCGGCCACGCTGCTCGGACTTCTCCTCGTCATCGCGGCGCTGATTCTCGCGTTTCGCCAGGGCAAGGCAAGGCCGGCGGGTCGCGTGCTCCCGTCGCTCTACCTGCTCGGCCTGGTCGCGCTCGCCCTGCACTTCTCACGCGCCACCCTGCCGGGCCTCCTCGGTCATCGCGCCCTCGACGTGAGCATGCCGAGGCTGGATGGCGCGCTCGCCGTGCTTTGGCCGGCCATCCTGCTGTTCGGCACGCTGCCGGTCTTGCTGGTGGAATTCGCGCTCGCGGGCATGGCCCGCTCCCCGCTCATCGACGTCCGCCGCGTCCGCGCGGCCATGCTCTCGGGCCTCGGCATCTCCTTCGCCCTGGTGTTCTGCTTCGCCGCCGCCTACGTGGCCTCGGAACGCAACCTCAGGGCCGACCTGTCGTTCTTCCGCACCGCGCGCGCCAGCGCGACGACCGAAAAGCTCGTGGCCGCGCTCGACCAACCGGTCGAGGTCACCTTGTTCTATCCCCCTGGCAACGAGGTGGCCGAGGAGCTGGCCGGGTATTTCGCCACCCTCGCGCGGGCGTCGGGCAAGCTGACGGTCGAACGCGTCGACCAGGCCGTTGACCCGGTCAAGGCCAAAGCGCTCGGCGTCTCCGCCAATGGCGCCGTGGTCATCGCCCGCGGCACCGTTCACGAAGTGATTCAGATCCCGCCCAAGCTCGAGCAGGCGCGTCCCAAGCTGCGCATCCTCGACCAGGAGGTGTACCGGCGCATCCTCGGCGTATCGCGAGGCAAGCGCACCGCCTACCTCGTGCAAGGTCACGAGGAGAGAGCCTTCACCGCGCCCCACGACGCCGACGCCGGCGGCACCGTGAGCCTGCTGCGCGAGATCCTGCGCGGGCAGAACCTCGACGTCCGCGAGCTGGGCTTGGCCCAGGGCCTCGGCAACGAGGTGCCGGCGGATGCAGCCATGGTCCTTCTCGTGGGACCGCAACGGTCCATGCTCGGGGAAGAATCGGCGGCACTCGTGCGCTATTTCAGAGGCGGCGGACGCCTGCTGGTCGCCGTCGATCCAGAGGCCGCGTCAGCCGCTCTGCCCATCCTGGCCGCGCTCTCGCTGCAGATCTCGGATGCGACCCTGGCCAACGACAGGATCTACTGGGCACGCACCCATCAGAAGATCGACCGCACGGGCATCGTTCCCACCAACTACTCGCCCCACCCGGCGCTCTCCTCGCAAGCTCCCTTCGGTTCGCAAATGCCCGTCGTGCTCCTCGGCGCAGGCGCCCTGTCCAAGACCACCGTCGCGCCCGACCCGGCCCCCAGCGTCGATTTCATCATCCGCACCGACGGCAATACCTGGGAAGACAAGAACAAGAATCTGGAATTCGACAAGGACAGCGAGACCCGCAAATCCTACCCCGTGGCCGCCGCGGTCACCCTGCGCAAGCCGAGCGGGGCGGCGAAGACCGAACAAGACGGCCGGGCCTTCGTGCTCGGGGATTCCGACGCCTTCTCCGACCTGCTCATCAGGAATCGCGCCAACGCCCTGCTCGCCTTCGACGCCATTCGCTGGCTCCTCGGCGAGCCCGAGAGCGCGGGTCCCGTGAACAACGAGGAGGACGTTCCGGTACGCCACACGCGCAGGCAGGACGTCTTCTGGTTCTACTCGTCGGTGTTTCTCGCGCCCGCCCTGGTCCTGCTCGCCGGATGGGCCGCGACGCGGAAGCGGCGCAAGCACGAGGTGAAGCCGTGACCTTGCGTCAGGTTGCCGTGCAAGGTGGACTGGCGCTCGGCGCGCTTGTCCTCGCCTACTTCACCTGGCAACGCAGCCCCGAGCTGAAGCCGGACGAGGTCTTCGTGGTCGACAGCGGGAAGAGCGACCTCGTCAGCGTTCGCTTCGACGACCCGGAGAAGTCCACCTGGGTCGTTCTCGGCCGCTCGTCCGATGAATCCGGGCCCTTCATTACCGTGCGCCTCGGGCCGCAAGAGATCCACGTGCGGGGAAAGACACCGTCCGAAGGCACCAAGAAAACGCCCGAGCGTCTGGTGCGCGGCAGCGACGCGGCCGAGAAGTTGTTCGCGTCCTGCGCGCCACTTCAGGCCAGTCGCAGCCTGGGGATTCTGCCCGACGCGAAGTTGAAGGAACTGGGGCTCGCCACCTCCAAGAAGCGCATCACCCTCGTCCTTCGCAACGGCAAGCGCGTCTTCTCCATCGCCGCCGCACCCGCCGGCGGATCCGCCCCCTACCTTCGCGACGACCAGAGCGGCCGAGTTTACCTCGTCGCCCGATCCTTGCTCTCCGACTTCGAGGCCGCGGCGTCGCTCCTGGTGGAACGCCATCCCCATGCCTTCCGCCTGGAGGAGGCCGACCGTATCGTGGTCTCGGAAGGTGGTGCCAAGCACGCGTTCGTGGTCTCCCACGGCGAAGACGGCGTGCGCCTTGCCCCGGCCAGCACGCCTGACAAGCCCGATGCGGCGTTCAAGACCTGGCACGATCGCGTGTTTGGCGTGTGGCCGGTCGAGGTGCTGGGAAAGGACGAGGTGCCCTCAGAGGGACAGCCGCAGGTCGACCTGCGCATCGACTACAGTCTGCGGGGCCACCTTCTGGGGTTCATCGAGATCGGCAAGGTCGAGGCCAATGCCAGCGCCTCCGCGGGAAGCAAGGACGTCCTGTTCGCGCGCAGCGAACGCACCCTGGGCTGGTTCAAGCTACCCGCCAACACCCTGCTCAGCGACGGGGAAAAGCTGTTGCGGTAAGGGCTGTTCCTATGGGGACGGCCCCGAACCCGGTTGCTTCGAGGCGCTGGCCTTTTCGCGGGCCGCCTGGGCGTTCAGATCCTCTTCCATCTCGCGGAGCGCGTTGGCCCGCACCACGCGGGTGAGCTGGCGATCCAGATCCTCGATCTTCGCGAAGGAGCGAAAGATCAAATAGAAGGCCATCAGGATCGAAAGGTACATGGCGGTGTCGACGCCGCGGCCAACGCCCAGCCAAGTGGCAAGGCGATTGGTCGTGTCGGGGTGCACAGCCACCACCACGACGGCAACCCAGAAAAGCAACCACAGCTCGAGATACAGCATGCGCGTGCCGCCGCGCCGGTAACGCATCACCACGCGCGACATCGCGAAGGCGGCAAAGCAGATGAGAACGAGCTGAATGGCGTGCATGACTACCCGATGAAGCGCCTGTAGATGAGGCGGATGGCCACCTTCACACCGACGAAGAAACTCTGGCCCTTGGACAGCGAATAGTCGGTGTAGATGGCCTGGATGGGGATCTCGGCGAAACGCCAGTGTCTGTCCTTGCTCTCCTTGATGAATTCGGACGAGACCTCCATCCCGTTGGTGCGCAAATCAAGCGACCGGGCCGCCTTTTCCGACAACCCGCGCAGGCCGCTCTGGCTGTCCGTGACCCATCGGCCGAAGAGCAGATAGGTGAGAAGGTTGCCGACGGTGTTGAAGATGACCCGATGGATTGGCATGTTGCCGGCATTCGCGCCCTTGTGCATGCGCGAGCCGAGCACGAAGTCGACATCGCCCTGGGCAAGCCGCCCGAAGACCTTCACGGCGTCCTCGGCGCGATGCTGGCCGTCTCCGTCCATGGTGACGATCGCGTCCGCGTGCAGGCGGATCGCCGCATCGATGCCGGTGCCAAGCGCCGCACCCAACCCACGATTGATCGCGTGCCGCACCACCAGCGCGCCGGCTTCCTTGGCCAATGCACCGGTCCGATCGCGCGAACCGTCGTCCACCACCACCACGCGATCCGCAATCCTCACCGCCTCGCGCACGACTTCGGTTATCGTACGCTCTTCGTTATAGGCGGGGATGACGATGATCTCTTGCGGCATGGACGCGCGCGACTTGGAAATTGCCAATATACCAGCGCCACCCGAAACGCAATACCTGGCGACGTCATGACCAATGCAGCCACCCGCGTTGCCGCAGGGGATAGCCGCTTTCTGGTGCTCGCGGCGTGGCCGCCGGAGTTGGCCCACCTTCGTTCCAGCCTGCCCGCGCTGATTCCCCGGACGCGGCAGCGGGTCATCCTGGCCTCCACCGGGGTGGGCATGGTCGAGGCTGGTATCGCGACCGCGCGGCTCATTATCGAACGCCGGCCTCGGATCGTGCTGCTGATCGGCACGGCCGGCGTCTATCCACCGCACGCGTCCGAATTCGAGCTCGGAAGTGCCGTCATCGTCCGGCGCGTCCGCCTGCTGCCGAAGATTCTTCCCGGCAAACACGCCTTCCTCCCGGCCATCATGCCCAGCGAGGCAAATTCGTCGTCCTCGCTGGTTCGAGCCTTGCGAGAGGCCACGGGTCTACCCTGCGTCGACGTCGCGTGTCCATTGGGCATCACCGCGACCAAACAGGCGGCGCAAACCGCCGCACGGTTGTCTGGTTGTCCCCTGGAGAACCTGGAAGCCTTTGCCGTGGCTCGCGCCGCCGCCGCAGCCAAGGTTCCGTTCGCGGCGATCCTGGGCATCGCGAACCGCGTAGGCCCGGCCGGACATCGGGAATGGGAGCGGTACGCAAAGGCCGCGGCCGAAAACGCTTGCCGGGGCGCACTCGATGGACTGAAGAGTCTGTCTTCTCGACGAGTGACCTGACCCACCTGCCAACTACGGTGCCCAGTCGACCCGGCATCCCGCGGGCAGCAAGCCAGCCTGCGCGGCGCGCTCGAACAGCACGTCGATGGCGCGACGAACGTCCGGGGCCATGGCGCGGGTATCGTCGTTGGCGTACATGTCCAGGTAGCGGTCGAGCAGCGCGGCGTCGGACAGAGCGGCATCCCCGCGCCTCTCGCCTGCGATCGCTCGAATGGCATCCTGCCGATGGTCGAGGGCATACGTAATGGCCGCGCGCAGGATGTCCGAGACCAGGGCGATGGTTGGTGCGCCGAGGTCGCGCCTGATGACGTTCACCCCGAGCGGCAGAGGCAAACCGGTCTCGCGCAGCCACCACTGCCCCAGCTCGGCCACCGCCTGACAGCCACGACGCTCGAAAATGAGTCGCCCCTCGTGAATGAGCAGGGCCGCGTCGACCTCGCCGCGCTCCAGCGCTTCGAACACGCGCGCGAAGGGTGCGATGGGCACGACCACCGGCACCACCGCCGGCTGCATCAAGCGCAGCACCAAGAACGCGGTCGTGGAAAGTCCCGGAATGGCCACGCGCCGGCCCGCCAAATCCGCCAGCGTCATCGCTCGCCTGGATACCACTACCGGCCCGAAACCACGTCCTACCGACGCGCCATGAGGCAGAAGCAGGTAGTTGTCCGCCACCCGCGGATAGGCGCCCAGCGAGATGGCCACCACGTCCGCTGCGCGCGCCTCAGCCAGTCCGTTCAGCCACTCCGTATCCCCGCGCCGGTGAGAGAAAGTCAGCCCGCGCGCATCGACGGCACCGGTGGCGAGAGCATGAAACATGAACGCATCGTCGGCGTCGACCGAATAGGCAAGTGAAATTTCCACCCGACCACTCTACCTTTTTCCGCCGCGTGGCTGGTAGTGTGCCCAAAGCATGAGGGCCGCGATCGAAGCAATAGACAGCCCGCCGAGTCGCGTGGGTGGCGCCAGGCAAGTCGCGGCGAGCGTGGCGTCGAGGAGCGGCCAAGGGGGCAGAATCGACGCGGTGGACTGGCTGCGCGGCGTGGCCGTGGTGCTCATGATCCTGGCGCACGGCATGGACGCGTGGCTCTTGCCCGCGGCCAAGTCCGGCGCGGTCTACGCCGCCATCCGGGTGGCGAGCGGGATTCCGGCCCGGCTGTTTCTGTTCCTGGTCGGGGTGTCGGCGGCGATTCAATTCGAGTCGGGCTTGGCCAAGGGCCTGTCGAGCGGCGCCATGCGTGGCCGACTGGCCCGGCGCGGTCTTCAGATCGTCGTACTGGCCTACCTCTTTCGCCTGCAGGAATGGTTGCTTTCCCGCTTCTACGGCGGCTGGGAATCGCTCCTGCGCATCGATGTCCTCAATGCCATCGGAGCCTGCATGTTGGTCGTGGCGCTGCTCTCGACCCCGCGCAAGGGCCGCCGGCAAATCCTGCCCTCGCTGGTGATGGCCGGCATCTTTCTCGCCTTCGGCACCAGCGTCGGCCCGGCTCACTTTCCCGCCTGGCTTCCTCGATCGCTCACCTCCTATCTCGGCGGACAGCGTCCCATGGCCTGGTTTCCCCTCTTCCCGTGGGCGGCCTGGGCCTTCGTCGGCGTCGTCGTCGGACACGTGTGGGCGGCCACGAGCCGAGATGCGCGCCTGCACAAACGCGTCTTCGCCCTCACCTTCGCGGTCGGCGCCGTTCTGACGGCCGCCGTCGTCGTCGTCCGCGCCATCGACCCCACCATCATTCGCTATCCCTCGGAGTACATCATGCAGATGGGGCCGGGCATCTTCTTCCATCGCCTCGGTCTCATCGGCCTGCTCGCCGGTACCGGCTTCCTCTGGTGCCGGATCCTGCGCGGGCGCTTCTCGGCCATGCGCCAGTTCGGACGCACCTCGCTCTTCATCTACTGGATTCACATCGAATTCTGCTACGGCAGCCTGGTCTACACCCTGCGCGGCCGGTTCCACATCCGAGGTGCCGCGATCCTCGTCGCGGCTCTCACCTTTGCCATGCTCGGGGTTTCGCTGCTAAAGTCACGCTACCTCCGGCCACTGGTCGATTGGTTGCGTGCACGCCTTCGTTCGGCGCGCCTGGCGTGATACGAAAGCCATTCCACCTCGATCGATATTCTCGATGAAGCAGTTTTTCCCCGCTATTCGACGCAAGCGACCGCCGCTTTTCGCAATCCACGCCGCGGCCCTTGCCCTGCTCACGCTACTGCCCGCGGCGGCCACCGTCGCAGCCGCGGGCAGGTCGCAAGCCAAGAGCGCGAGCAAGAAGGCCGACAAGAAGTCGACCAAGCCCATCGGCAAGGGATCCAAGAAGAAAAGGGACAGCAAGAAGAACGAAAGCGAGCACGGCAAGAACGGTAAGCGCGGCAGGAAATCCGCCAGGAGACACGCGCCGCCGCCCAGGCACCACCACGCGGAGAAACACGTGCCGGCAATGAAAGGCAACCTGCCCAACGTGCAGTCCCTCGGCTGCCTGGTCGTCGATCTCGACACCGGCCACGAGCTGTTTGCCCGCAGGCCCGACGCACCCCGCGCCATCGCATCCATCTCGAAGCTCGCCGCTTCCTTGACGGTGATGGACAGGCAGCTCGATCTCGACGGGCTGACGACCATCAAGAGGGTCGATGTGGAAGTGGCCCGCGGCGGTGCCCGGTCGCGCCTGCTCGAAGGCATGACCGTGTCCAACCGCGACCTCCTGCACTCGGCCCTGATGGGCTCGGACAATCGCGCCATCTCGGCCCTCGGACGCGCCGTGGGCCTGGGCACCTCGCAGTTCACCGCAGCGATGAATCGCAAGGTGGCATCGCTCGGTCTGCGCCACACGCGCTTCCGCGAGCCCACCGGGCTTTCCAGCGACAATCAATCCACCCCGCGCGAAACCATCGCCCTGCTCAGGGCCGCCATGGCCAACCCCGTGCTCGGCCCCATCGTGCGGCGGACCGAGTACGACGCGCACCCGGTCTCGCGTCCCCCCATCCACTACGTCAACACCAACCATCCCGCCGCGCGCGCCAACGTACAGATCCTGGGTGGCAAGACCGGCTACAACGATACCGCCCGCTACTGCTTGGTCCTCGTCGCCCGCGTCGACGGCCACGACTACGGCATGTCCTTCCTCGGCACCGAGGGCGACCTCACCCGCTTCGGCGACGTGGCACGCGTGGCGGACTGGATCGTATCCCATAAGCCCAAGCGACAGCCGTCGACCGTACCGCAGGGACCGCCGCCGCCCGAAGCCATCCTGGGCCCGATGGAGCCCGACGGTGGTGCGCGCGACAGCGACGGGATCTGAGCAATCGTCGAGAACATGGAGGGCGCGGCGCGGAAAGTGTCGAAGCGCTGCTTCGCTGCGAACCGCGCTTGCGATTTTTGCCACTGCGTGGCTAGAAACACCCTGCGATAAAGCATGCAGGCAGACCAGCCTCCACCCACCCCAGACCAGCCAGCTCCCAAAGGCCGATTCGCTTGGGCTACGCGGGAGCTTGCTCGCACGGCCGGTGCCTGCGCCGTGCTCTGCCTGGCGCTGGTCGTATTCGTCTGGAGCTCGAACGCGCATTACCCGCTTCGCGAATGGCTGGTCTTCATGCTCGCGCGCTATTGGCTGTTCGCCATGGTGTTCTCGCTGGCCTGCCTGTCCACCGGCCTGCGCGTGCTGGCGGCCATCCTGCCCGAACCACCGCCTTTGGGCGAGAAGCTGACGTTGGCCTTCGCCCTCGGCGTGCTGGTCTTTGCCCTGGGCGTGTTCCTCGCGGGCTTGGCCGGGTTCTTCGGCCGCGTCTTCTTCTTCGCATGGCCGGCGCTCATGCTTGTCTTCGGCGCGCGGCCGGCCTGGCGCGATCTGCGGCGCGCGCGACGTCACCTGCGCGGCTTGGGAGCGCGCCTGTTCTTACCGCGCGGATTCGTCGAAGCCGCGGCCGGCATCTTGCTGGTGCTTTCCCTCGTCGCCGTCTACCTGCAGGTGATGACGCCCCTGAACGTCGGGGGCGATTCCTACTGGTATCACCTGCCCATCGCCGAGGAGTACGTTGCTCGCGGGGCCATCCGTCCATTTGCCGAAGGCTGGTACCTCGGCGCGTATCCACAATTGGCCAGCTTGCTCTATACGTGGGCGTTTCAGTCGCCAGGTACGCTCTTCGATCACGTCGCCCTGTCTTCGCACCTCGAATGGGCGCTCTTTCTGGCGACCCTGGCCGGCGTTTCGACCCTCACGCGACGACTGCTCGGCGGTACGCGGGTCCCTTATGCGGCAGCGGCGGTCTTTCTCTTTCCGGGGATCTTCCTCTACGACTCCAGCCTCATCACCGGCGCCGACCACGTGCTCGCCTTCTGGGCGCCGGCCCTGGGTTTGGCGTTGATCCGCCTGGGCCGGAGGTTCGAGCCACGCGAGGCCGTGCTTGCCGGAATGCTCACCGCCGGCCCCATTCTGACCAAGTACCAGGGAAGCTACTTCTTCGTCCCGACCGCGATTCTCGTCCTCTATTTGGCCATTCGGACGAGGCGCGTGCGGTCCGCCCTTGCGTGGGGATTGGCCTGCCTGTCGGTCTCGAGCGCGCATTGGCTCAAGAACTGGATCTTCTACGGCGACCCTTTCTATCCGCTGCTCCACAAGGTCCTGGCCGCAAGGCCATTTCATCAGGGGGCCGGACCACTCCTCGACCGCGAATTCTGGAACAGCCGCTTCGCGTTCACGGGAACGGCATGGCAGAAGGTGGTCCAGACCGTCGAGGTATTGCCGACCTTCTCGTTCATCCCGCACGACTGGGGGTTTCACGGCGACCGACCCGTGTTCGGATCGCTCTTCACATTGCTCATTCCGGCGCTGGTGTTCTTGCGAGCGCGCAGGCGTGTGTGGCTCATGATCGCGGGGATCCACGTTGCCATCGTGATCTGGTTCGTCACCAGCCACGAGGATCGCTTTCTGCAGGCCCTCTTGCCGTGGATGGCGGCCTGCACGGCGGCGATGCTCGTTCTCGCATGGCGCAGCGGCGCCCTGGTCCGCGTTGGTGTCGCGATGCTGGTGCTCTTCCAAATCCTTTGGGGCGGCGACGTGTATTTCATCCGCAGTCACTCGATGATTGGCGATTCATTCCTCAAGGCGCTGGTCGACCAGGTGGCGGCGGGTCAGAGCGGCAAATACGAGGATCGGCGGCGCCTCCACAGCGGCAGCCTGCAGTCCGTGGGCGAGCACCTGCCCGCGCATGCAAAAGTCCTCATTCACGAGCGCCACGACCGATTGGGCTTGATGCGAGAGTCGATCTCCGACACGGTCGGCTGGCAGGGGGCCATCGACTACCTGCTGCTGGAGACGCCGAACGCTACCGCGGACCTGTGGCGAAAGTTGGGGGCTACCCACGTGATGTGGTGGCCAGACCGGGGCGGCATGTCGCCCGAGGAACTGGCGCGAGAAGCCGGCTTCGCGCGCGCGATCGACCAATGGGGCGACGGCCCGGACAATATCGACGACAAACGTCTGAGCAAGCTGAGGGCGAATCCCAAGAACGCCGCGCTCTCCGCCCAGCCGACCCGCATTGCCTGGCTGGGCTGTGGTGGGGATCCACCCCTCGGAATCTACACCCAGCACGGACTGGTCGAGCGAACCCCCGAACGCAAGCTCGCCGAGGAGCGCGTTCATCAGGGCGTCCTGCGCGAGGTGGAGTCGGCCAACGCCTTGGTCGTGCGCCCCTCGTGCGGGTATATGGGAGGCGTCGAGTCGGAGATCGCCAAGCAGTTCAAACGCATGATCCAGGCCGGCGACGTCGCGCTCTGGGTGCGGCAATAGCTTTCGATGTGGCGAAGAACCTACTGGGGCCCGCCCGATGCGTGCAGGCGGCGGGTGACTTCACGTAGGCCCTCGGTGCTAGGATCGCGCACCTCGCTCAGGTAGACCATGGCGGTGTCGGCACGGCCGCGGTCGATTTCCTTGCGCGCGAAGGACACCAGGCTGGCGTCGGACTGGGGAAACATGCGCAGCCCCAGCCACAACATGGCCTCGGCGCACGAGCGACAATCCGACTTGTCGAGCACCTCGATGAGCGCCGCCATCTTGCGCGCATCGAAGTCCGGCTTGGCGATGACCGCTTCCCACGTGTCGCAAGTGCCCGTCGGGATCCTGCCCTCGGCTTCGGCCTTCTCGCCCACGGTGCGCAAGAGACCCGCAGGCCCCTTGATGCCACGTGGGTCGATCTCGCCCGCGCGCACGTAGCTGGACGCGGCCTCGCGAAAGCGCTTCTGCGCGCGCAAGGTTTCGCCAAGCTTGAGTTGCGCGTAAACGGCCCGGGGCTGAACCTCGGTCGCGCGCTCCCAAAGGGCGAGCGAATCGTGCCAGGCCGGTACGAGCTGCATGGTGGCCCACAGCTCGACCCCGAGAACGAGCGGCACGCCGATGGCGAGGGCGACGCGGATGCGCGGCCACGCCAAGAGCTTCGCCAGCGGCCAGGCCAGCGCGGCCAGGGCCAAAAGCGCGTAGCGATCGGCGAATCGATAGTAAAGCGGAGTGATGTTGGCCACCGGCAAGAGACATCCCAGAAAGCCGATCACCGCGAACTTCGCGCCCGCCGGCAAGAGGCGCCACGACCCCACCACGGCCAAGAGCGCGCCCGCCATGGCGAGCCCCGCCATCACCTGCCCCGGCATCACGGCCGGATAAACCGGCGACAGGTGCACCGGCGCGAGCACGCGGCCGGCGTAGACGCCCAGCGTGCCCAGCACGTCGAGCACCATGGGCAAGGGTCTACTCGAGGGAATCATCTGGTTGTGCCTCCAGATGAAGGGAACCGGCAGGGCGAACGCGAGCGCGATAGCCGCGAACGGAAGACACCGCCGCAAGGCCGCGCGCGCCGGCACTTGCCGCGCCCAGTGGAGCCACGCGAAAAGGACGATGGGCAACACCACCGCCGAGGTCTTGGCCAGGCAAGCCAGCACGGCAAGCACGCAGGCGAGGATGGTTGCCCCACGCGTGCGCGGCTCGCGATCCGCCACCAGCAAGGTCGCCAGCACCAGCAAGAGCGCTAGCACGTCCTTGCGCCCCACGATCCACGCTACGGACTCCACGGCCAGGGGATGGAGGCCGACCAGCAGCATCGCCGCCAGAGCAGGCAGGACCCCCACGGTCCGGCGCAGCAGAAAGTAGCCCAGCGCAAGGGCAAACGCGAACAGGGCCAGATTCAGGGCGTGGAACCCGGTCGCGGACCCGGGCCACAAGAGCCGGTCCGGCAGGTACGAAAGCAGGTGCACGGGATGGTAGGCCTGGAACTGGACGCGCGAAATCGCCGCTGCCACATAGGCCGACACGGGCCCGTGGAAAAGCGGATTGTGCGTGATGAAGCGGTCGTCATCCCAATTCGTGAACCCGGCGCCGAGAACTGGGAAGTAGGCAACCAGAACGGCGACGACGAGTGCCACCACGGCGTGTCGATCCCACTTCGCCCACTTCGCGCTGGTCCTTTGGTCGGCCCGCGCCGCCTCGGCGGCCTGGGCGCGCTGTCTTGACTCGCCCCTGCGCTGGCGATCTCTCCTCATGCCGGTCAGAATACACATCCGCAATGCCCGTGAGTAAAGCTTCACGGGGATGGCAACTAACTCTATGGAACCCCGATAGGTGGGCCCTCAAGCTGACAACTTAGTTGCCGACAATGCCAACCACCTTGGCCCTCGGCGCGAATAACCCCAAGAGATATCAAATGTTTTCTAGTGTTTCCTTCGGCCTGTATCTTGCTGTAAGGTAGCCTTGAGATACACAGCACGATGGCTGTTCTACGAGGAGGATTTCCATGATTCGTAATTCAAAGCGCAGCATTCGCCTTCTGAGCTGGCGAACCCTCCGCTGGGCGATCGCGATTCCGACCTTGCCGCTTGTCTGGTGGGCCTGCGCTTCGCACCCACTCACCCAGCCCCAGCCGGCGCCCGAACAGCAAACCGACATCTACATCTCGGTTGCGCCGAACCGCTTGCTCGACCTGGTGTTCATGGTCGACAACTCGCCGTCCATGGCGCCCAAGCAGGCCAAGATGAACGCGCAGTTCCCCAAGCTGATCGAGGCCCTCAGGGATCCCAACGACGGAACCCTGCCCGACCTGCGCGTCGCCCTCATCGACAGCGATCTCGGCACGGGTGGCGCGTACAACGACGGCCTATCTTGCGCTCCCAATACCGAAAATGGCGGAAGCGCGTGGGGGGACTCGGGAAAGTTCATGATGGTCGGCGCGACTGCCTGTGGGGTTAACAGCCCCGATGCCAAGTGGCTGGAGTACACCAAGGGCCAGGCGATAAACTATTCGGGAGACATCAACCAGGTGTTCGCCTGCTTGGCCACCAATCTCGGCACCGCGGGCTGTGGCGAAGAGCACCAGTTGCAGGCCTTCGAGTGGGCGCTGGTCGCCAAGGGCGTTGGCAACGACGACCAGCAGAAGAATTTCTTGCGCGCCCAGGCCTACCTCGGCTTGGTGTTTCTGAGCGACGAAGACGATTGCTCCGCCGCCACCGACGATGGGCTGTTCGGGCAAGGCCCCGTCGGTGGAAAAGACGTCAGCGCTGAATCGGCCAGTTTGCGCTGCGCGACCCGCGCCCATGCCTGCGAAGGGAGGAACCTTACCGTATCTCCACCGGGCTACCCGACCGACGCAGCCTACTCGCACCCCTTCTCGGACTGCAAGGCGCGGACGGACGCCTGCCCCAATCCCACCGACGGCACGGGCACGACCGACACGTCTCAGCCGACCGACTGCAGTCCGCTCAAGGACATCCACCACCTCGCGGACGAAATCAAGTCGCTCAAGACCGACGTCAACAATATCCTCGTGGCGGGCATCTTCGGCTGGCCGCTCACTGACGCGGACATGGCCAACGCCACGTACAAGATCGACAAGGTGCCGAACCCGAACATCCAGGACAAGGCGCACCCCACGGTCTACGACTACTGGCCGGTCTGCTACGATCCCCAGCACAAGCCTGCGTCCGCGACCACGGATTCCGCCACCGGGTTCGACCAGACCGCGGCTGGCATTGGCGCCACCGGCGGCCTGCGCATGTCCGCGTTCATCGACGAATTCGGCGAAAATGGTCTTAAGTACAGCATCTGCCAGACCGACTTCTCGGACTCGATGCAGAAGATCGGCGCGGCCATCGCCAAGCACCTGCAGAACCTGTGCGTCAATTACAAGCTCATCGATACCGACGTCAACACGGCGGGCTTGCAGCCCGATTGTCGCGTCGTGTTCCGAACGCCCTATCCGGATCCCAGCAACTCGAACAGGGTGCTCTACAAGGAGGACCCCAACTCGATGCCGGAGTGCCTCGCGGGGTCGACCAATGGTAACGTCCAGCAAGATTGCTGGCAGCTCAGCACCAACCTGGACAAGTGCCCCATCAACGGGCAGTTGATCAGCGTCCTGCGCACCTCGCAGGAGGTCAAAGACAAGCCTCAGCTCGATCCCGGCACCATGGTAGGCATGCAGTGTCGTACTTGCACCGACGATATTCCAAGCTCGGATCCCAACTATAAGGACACGGTCGAGTACAAGCAGTGTCACTACTAGGGCCTTCTCGCTGACCTCGTGAATGCCCACGAAGGGCCCACCTCCCACGGGAAGTGGGCCTTTTGCTATTTCGAGCCCCGCACCGCCTGTCCGTCGCAGACCGCGCCACGCACCGGCCCCAGATTGGCATCGGCGAGGCGCAGGGTCTCGCGGTTGTAGGGCACGTTGGTGCAGAACGCGTCGCGATCGCAGCGCGGTCCCAGGTTCGCCGCGCGTACGTGCAGCCGCTCGCGCGCGCGCAGGAGCACGGGATGCGCGGCCTCGCTATCGCTCGCGGCCAGGAGGCATTCGGCGTAGGCCAAGCGCACCGCGGTCTCGCACTCGCCCATCGTGCCCAGCGATTCGAGGGCGCCGTAGTAGGCCTCGTGCGCGACTACCGATGCCTCGTGGACCTTCCCGCGTCCAAGCCGCGCGCGCGCCAGGAGTGCCAGCGCCAGCGCCCGCTCCGCCGGGGCCGCGGACAGGCAGGCCGAGGCGCGCTCGGCCTGCGCGGCGGCCTCCTCGAAGCGGCCCACGGACAGCACGATTTCGGCCAGGTAGCACATGGCCAGCCCCTGTTCGCGCGACTCACCGCGCGCGCCCAGGGCCGCGACCGCTTGCCGAACCAGGCGTTCGGCCTCCACGTTCTCGCCGCGCCAACCCAGCACGCGCGCGAGATCCCGCCGTCCGATGGCCGCGATCTCGGGCAGGCCCAGGCTATCGGCGTTGGCCGCGAGCTCCCGCAGGAGCTCGACCGCGCGTCCGGTGTCGCCGAGATCCGCGTACACCGAACCGATGCTGGAGCGTACCGCGCAGGCATTGCGCTGGTCGCCGGCTTGCTCGAATAGGGCCCACGCGGTTTCCAGTTCCGCCAGGCAGCGCGTGGTTTCTCCCCGGGCAGCGGCGCGCGCGGCGCGCGCCTTGTGCACCAGGCCCCAAGCCTGCGGCTCGATGTCCGAGAAATATCCGGCCAGTCGCGCGGCCTCATCGAGCAAGGCATCGGCGGCCGCGAGATGGCCCGCTCTGATGAGGTGGGTGGCACCCTCGCTCAGGCAGACCAGGAAAGCGTCGCGGGCCTCCAGCTGCGGCTCGACGGCCCGGATGTTGGCAATCACGGCGCCCAGCTCCTTCACCTTGCCCTGGCTACCGAGCGCCACGATGGTCTGGCCCGCGGCCCGGAACCACATGGGCGAGCCTGGCACGAGCAAGGCCAGCGCGGCCACGCCCGCCGATTCGGCGTGCGAAAGCTCACCCCGCCAGCGAAAGGCCTCGGCCTGAACCAACCAGAGCGCGCCGCGAATCTCTCCCGCCTGTCGGTCGCGCGCCTGGTCGCCCAGCGCGGCCAAGCCCAAACTCGCGCGCGCGATGGCACCGTCGAGATCGTTGGCTTTGAGCACCTGCTCGGCCGCACGCCGGTACCAGAAGGCGGCGCTACGCGCGTCGCCACCGCGGCGGAAATGCTCGGCCAGTACGAAGGGCTCCGGGCCGCCGTGCTCGAGCAGCCACTTGGCGGCCAGGCGGTGACCGAGCGAGCGGTCTTCGTCGGTGAGCATGGCGTATGCCGCCTCACGAATGAGGGCGTGCGCGAAGGTGAATGCCGGGCTGCCGTCCGAGGCGATGGAGGAAGCTGCGAGATTCACCAGTTCGCGATCGCTGAGGCGTTCGAGGACTTCGCCGACGCTGGAACGTTCGCCCCCCAGGAGCACCGCCACGCCGTCGCGCGAGAAGTTCTCGCCGAACACCGCGGCCGCGCGCAAGACCCGCCTACCCTCGGGCCCCTCGGCCTCGAGCCGCGCCTGCACGATGCCCAGAATGGGTTCGGGAATCTCGCCCGAGCGTCCAGCGTGCGCGGCGCGAACCAGTTCTTCCAGGAAGAAGGGATTGCCGTCGCCGTGCTGGACGATCTTGGCCACCACCTCGTCGCTGGCCGAGTCGCCCAAGGCATCGCGCACCAGGCGTTCGCTCGCGCGCCGGGATAGCGGCGGCAACTGGATGACATGGACTTGGCGCTCCGCCCATAGATTGGGAAAGACGGTCTGGAGATCCGGGCGCGCCAGAGCCAGGACCATGAAGGGATGGTCGCGCAGGCCCCGTATCACGCCGTCCAGCAGTCCCACCGTCCCGGCATCGCCCCACTGCATGTCATCGAGCACGATGAGCACCGGATGGGCTCCGCACTCCGCGCGCATCCACTCCTCGAAGGCGCGTCGGGTGGCATCGGCCATCAGCACCGGATTCTGGCGCGCGCCGCGCAGGGATTCGTGATCGGTTTCGGGAAAGCTGACGCCCGCGACCTCTCCGACGAAAGCCGTCACGCCTGTCCGCGCCTCGTCGGGCAGTTGCCTGCCCACGCATGCCGCGAGCTTACGCCGCCGCTCGTCGTCGCTGTCGGTCTCGGCGATCCCGGCCAGGCGGCGAACCGCGCGGCCAAGCAAGGCGAACGGCGAGCCCGCGGTGAGCGAATCGCCGACGCCGAACAGGACCATGACCGATTCCGGCCTGGCCCGTAGCCAGGTCATGAATTCCTGCAACAGGCGCGATTTTCCGATACCAGCGGGGCCCGACACCAGCACCGTCGTGGCTTGCCGTTCGAGCGCCGAGTCGGTCAGCAGGCCCGCCAAAAAGGACAGCTCCTGCCCACGCCCGAGAAAGGTCACGGGCCGGCCGAGCAGGCTACGCTTGACCTCCATGGTCTCGCGCGGAGCGAGCAAGTACACGCCCGTGTCGTCGTGAGACAGGTCGAAGCGCTCGCCCAGGAGCGGCGTGACCCCATCCTCGACACGCACGCGGCCGGCCTCGGTGGTCCGCAGAAGCTCGGCGGCTTCCTCGATGACGCTGCCGACGGCCGATCTGCGCGACAGCCTGGCGATGCCGAGCGCCACCACCACCGCGGCCTCGGGCAGATGCTGGTGAACGAGAAGCGCGCAACGAGCCGCGAGCACCGCCTGATCGGAGGCCACGGTGCCCTCGGGCAAGGTCACCACCATTTTTCCCTCGGGCAGCAGAAAAGTCCTGGCCGAGAAGCGCAGCGAGAGCCGGGCGTCCAGCTCGGCCAGGGGCTCCGGCGGCTCGGGCAAGGCCAGAAGCGGCGTTCCCTGCTTCGCGCTCGACGACGGTGGCGGGTCCGAACGGCCGCATCCCGTTGTCGCCATGACGATGCAACTCACACGCTGCTCGACCACGGTGAGCTGAGTTTCCAGCGCCCTCAGGTGCCCAACGCCGGCGCCGTTCTGGAGATCGCCCAAGGCTGCCAACGAACGCATGACTTGCGCGGCGGTCGGCCGCCGCTCGGGATTCTTGGCAAGCATGCGCGCGATGAGGTCGCCCACGGCGCGCGGCACCTCTGCGACGACTTCGGAGAGATGTGGCGGATCCTCCAGCATGAGTTTGGCCAGAAGCACGCCGGGCTCGTGACCACGAAAGGTCGGCTTCCCGGTCAGGCACTCGTGCGCCACGCAACCGAGCGAAAAGACGTCCGCCCGCCCGTCCACCATGTCTCCTCCATCGACGGTTTCCGGGGCCAAGTACCCGGGCGTTCCCACGAGATTCCCCGTGCGCGTGAGCCGCCGCCCGGTGTTGGCCAGCCTGGCGATGCCGAAATCGAGGACCTTGAGCTGATCGATCTTGCGTTCGAGGAGAAACAGGTTGTGTGGCTTGATGTCGCGATGGATGACCTCGTGGGCGTGGGCGTAGGCCAGCGCCTCGGCTGCTTGCTTGAGCAGGACCACGGTGTCGACCAGATTGGGCGGATCGCGCTCGATGCGACGGGCCAGGTCCTCGCCCTCCAGCCACTCCATGACGAGGTAGCGATCCCCGCCGACCGTACCGTGAGCCAGGTAGCGCACGATGGATGGATGCTGAAGGGCGGACAGGATCTTCGCCTCCTGCACGAAACGTTCCCCGTCGCGGTCTTCGCCACCCGTGCGCAAGAGCTTCACGCAAACCTGGTGATGCGATATCACGTCGCGCGCGCGATACACCTCGCCCATGCCGCCGGACGCAACCACATCTTGCAGCCGAAAACGGCCGGCAATCAGCCCGGAACGATTCTGTCCTCGGCCGTCCCGCCGACGGGCGCCCATCTATTCCATTATGCACCCGATCCACGGCTTCGCTAGCCGCGCGGGGAGCGCGTCCGACTACACGCCCACACCTTTAAGCACCTCGCGCGCGATTACCAGCTTCTGGATTTCGGTCGTTCCCTCGCCAATCTCGGCCAGCTTCACGTCGCGCAGGTAGCGCTCGACGGGAAACTCGCGCGAGTAGCCATAGCCGCCGTGGATCTGCACCGCCGCATCGCAAGCCCGCACCGCCGCCTGTGAAGCGTAGTACTTCGCCACCGAGGATTCGCGCGTGGTGCGCTGACCGCCATCCTGCATGATGGCCGCGCGCCAGACCAGAAGCCGAGCAGCGTCCAACTCGGTCGCCATGTCGGCCAGCATGGTCCGGATGGCCTGGAATTCCGCGATGGGTTTGCCGAATTGCACCCGCTGCATGGCATAGTCGCGGGCGGCCTCGAAGGCCGCACGGCCGATGCCGACGGACCAAGCGCCGATGCCGATGCGCCCGCGATCGAGCACCTTGCCGGTGTCGAAGAACCCGCTGTCGATCTGGCCCAAGCGCTGGGCGTCCGGCACGACCACCTCTTCGATGACGACGTCGGCGGTGTCGGAGGCCCAAAGGCCCATCTTCTCGACCAATCGACCGGGGCGCAGCCCAGGCGTCCCCTTCTCCAGGATGAACGCGGTCAGCCCCTTCTGCTTGCGCGATGGCGTGGTCGAGGCGAGCACCACGTAGACGTCGGCCACCGAGCCCTGGGTGATGAAGCTCTTGCCACCGTTTAGGACCCATTCGACACCGCCCTGCCCCTCGCGCCGGATGGCGCGTGTGCGCGCCGCTCCCGCGTCCGACCCCGAGTCGGGCTCGGTGAGACACCAAGCCCCGAGGGACTTGCCACTCGCCAGGCGGGGCAGGTAGCGGTGCCGCTGCTCCTCGGTTCCAGCCAGGAAGATGTGATCCATGCATAGAAGGTTATGCGAGGCCACGGTCAGCCCGACGGACGCATCGGCACGTGCGATCTCCTCGACCGCGATGGTGAGGTCGAGCATGCCCATGCCGGTGCCACCATAACGTTCGGGAATCTGTATGCCGAACACCCCGAGCGCCGCGAGCGGCTCGACGATCTCGTGCGGAAATCGTGCCTCCTCGTTCCAGCGCGCTGCCCGCGGAACGATCTCGCGGTTGCAGAAATCTCGCATGGTCTTCTGTAGAATTTTCTGTTCCTGACTCAGTTCGAAATTCATCGTTTGCTTCCGGCTGGGTTGCCCGTGAAATGCTACTTTCGACCTGGGACACGCGCTGCGGGTACGGCGCGGACTTGGGCCGGGCCGGTCGCCTTGAACTGCACCACCACGATCTTCTCGCCCTTTTCGGCCGGCGCGACCTTGATCGCGTAGGGCGTTCCATGGGGCAGGTAAACCATCGATTCGGCGGCCAGCGGCAGCGTCTCTCCCGCAACCTTGAGGGTGCCGGTGCCGGAGAGGAAATACAGCACTTCGGTGAAGGGCGCGCCCTTGCCTTGCAGCTCGGCTCCGTCGGCCAGATCGAGGAGCGCCAGGGACATGGTCCGGCCGGCGCCGGGCACGATGAGATTCTCGAGGCTGCCAAGTCCACGTGGCAGCGGAACTTCCTTGACGTCGGCGGCGGACGCTACCACCACACCGCTTGGTCCCGCAGGCGGAGCCTTGGCCGCGGACGGGTCGCGGATCACCTCGAAATCGGCACGACCGCGCGCATCCTTCGGGTCGCGATACACGCGCTCCGGACCCGGGAGGCGAGAACGCCTGCAGAAATTCACAGGTGGATTGGCGTCCCATGTTCTCGATCACGTGGGGATACCCGGCCGGGATATAGACTGCCTCGCCCTCTTCCAGTTTCACCGGCGCGACGCCAGACGGGCCCAGCAATCGAGCATGTCCCTTCACGAGATAGAGGATCTTCGCGCTGTGAGGATGCCGGTGCATGGCCACGCGGCTGGCGGGCCCCACGCTGAGCAAGGTGAGGGAAATCGCCTCAGCCTTCACATTGGTCTCGTCGGCCAGGATCTTGACCGTGAACGGCGCGTGTCGCCTGGGAGCCACCCTCTCCTTGCTGGTCGGCGGAGCGCCCGGCACGCGCTCGGTGACATCCTCGGCATTGACCAGATACTGGCGGGCTTGCGCCTTGAAGGAGAACGGTAGCACCACCTTCGACCCGGCTTCGATTCCTTCGATGGTCCAGCCCAGAACGACCTTCTCCACGCAGCTCGCGAGCGCCGGCCCAGCGCTCTTGTCGACCTTACGCACCTTGGCCGCCGTGACCCTGCCGCCCTTGCCGACATCGACCGCGACCTGGACCATCCCCGCGATGTCAAGGCGGTCGGCCAGTGCCTTCGCGAAGCAGCGATGCACGTCCGCGCCGTGTGTCTGCAAGGCCTTCTCCACGGCCTGCGCCACCCGTTGGGCCTCGCCCGATTGCGACTTCGGCTGCGCGCTTGCGGACCCCATGGTCGCCATCGCGCAACATAGCGTGCCCCCAACCACGACCACGGGCGTTATCGAGATTCTCGTTGGTTTTCTCACGGCTCCTTCGTAGATCGCCCGTGCAAGAAAGTCCCGCAGTTTTCGCACCGTCAAGGCGTAGCGCTGGCGTTGAACGCAGTGAGACTCGGGGAGCCAAGAACCTTCAGTCCGGACGCGAACATGCCGATGGATCGGCCCGAGCATGCGCAAAGCGTTGCACCGTCTATGCCTCGTCGTGGTGCTCCTGCACGCGGGGAGCGTCGGGGCGAACACCGAGCTGCTCAAGACGCGCTCGGGGTCGCCTGTGCACTGGACGTGCCCGGAGAATCACCGTCGGTCTCGCACCTTCCGCCGCGAGCAGGACTGTCGCGCGCGAGGGGGTCGAGTTGGCCATCCGGCATGCCGCGCAAGCCTGGAATGCCGTCCCCTCTGGACAGCCGCGCTTGCATTTCGTCTCCGATCCTGGTCCCGCAGTGACCATCAAGTTCTGCCGAGGCAGATGGCGCGGCGACATCATCGACCTCGGAAAGTCGCAATTCACCGCCAGCCTGCACGACGGAACGGTCGCGGCCGCGACGGTGGAGCTCAACGAGTGCGACCACACCTTCACCGGGCCTGATGAGGCCTCGGCCGGGCGCTTCGATTTGCAGTCGGTCCTGACCCATGAGCTCGGCCACGTACTCGGGCTTGGACACAGCGACAATCGAGCCGCCATCATGTACCCGAACGGGGGCGGCGTGGGCGTGCGCAAACCCAACATCGAAGACGAGACCACGCTTGCCATCATCTACTTCGGTCGTGCCGCGACCAGGACGGAGCCGACGATCGCAACTGGTGGCGCCTGGGAAGAGTCCGCCCAGTCCCCCACCTGGCCTCGTCCCGACGACGCAGCACCCGCGCTCGCGCTTTCCCGCCCGGTGTCCAGCCCTCCCGAAGATGCCAACGCCGCGCGCGACACCATGGTTCTCGCTCCGGCGGATCAGGTGTTCATGCTCAGCCTCACGACCAGCGGCGGACGTGAAGTACGGGTTTACACCTGCGAGCCCACGTTGCTACCCCCGATCAGCCTTGCCAACTCCGCCCGAGACTCCCGGCGTCTTCCAGTCCGCCGCGCTCGCATTCGCGCTCGCTGACCTGACCTGATTTACGATTCGCTTTCCCGCGGCGACTCGGTGCCGGTGTCCGCCTGAACGGCTTCGTCGGGCTGGGTTGTCGGTGCGGGCGAACTGTCGGCTGCCGCGGGTGCAGCAGGCACCTCTTCCACCGCCGCCGCCACATTCGTCGTTTCGGGCACAGCTGGTTCATCCCAGCCACCACGCCGGCGTCCGGGCCAGCTTCGATCGTTGCGGTCGTCGCGCCCTCGCCCGTTCCCGCCCTCCATCCGCCTGGGAGCTGGCCCGCGTCCGTCGTTGCCTTGCGCCCGTGGGGCCGCGGGGCCGTAGCTTGGACGAGCCCCAAAAGGCGGTCTATCCCCGACGCCCTCGCCTCGCGGACCTGGCCTACCGCCAGGCGCGCCCGGCGACCGCGGGCCGCGCGGCGCACGATCACCGGTTGCACCTGTTGCACCGGCTGCCCCACCTGCCCCCATGGGCGGGCGAGGACCGCGGTTGTCGAATCGCGGTCCCCTCGGCGGGCGGCGATCGCCGCGCCCAGGAGCCCCCACGTCGTCGGCATAGCGACGCTCGTCCGGTGCGCGGCTCAGCATCCATCCGGCGCCAGCGCGCGGCGTTTCCCCGCGGGCCTCGCGACCCTCGCCGTCGCGCCCGCCGGGACAATCGTTGCTGAACTTGCCCCCACGTCCGGGGCCACCACCACCGCGTGGACCGCCGGGGCCACCGCTGCCGCGCGGACTACCGGGGCCACCACCACCGCGTGGACCGCCGGGGCCGCGATTGCCAGGAGGGCCACCTCGGTCGCGCCCGCCAGGACCCCGGCGCCGATCGCCGTCGCGCTGGTCGAACCCATCTCGCTGCATGGTCTGCGGCCTCGGCATCAAATCCACGACGTAGTAGAACTCGCCACGCTTCTGCGCGCCCGCGGGCGCGCTGTCGCCCTGAATCACGCGCACCAGGCGAACCTGCGACGCGCGTCGGCCGACGACATCGAGGGCCTCCATCATTCGCGCAAGCCGGTCGCCTTGCAGCTGGAGCGCCGCGCCTACGGCCTCCGCTTCCGGGCCACTTCCCAAATCAGGCTCGACGGCCTGGGCGGGTTCCGCCGGGGCGTCGCTAGCGCTGCCTTCACCGGGCGATGCTTCGTCGCCCGGTGCCGATCCTTCCGAGCTGGTGACCACGTCCTCCGAGGGGGCGTCGGAGGCGACGACATCCACGGCGGTGGCTTCCACCTCAGTCGCCGCATCGCTCGCATCGACCGCATCCGCAACCGCCGGTGCTGGTTGGGGATCCTCGGCAGCCGGCGCTGGTTGGGGATCCTCGGCAGTCGGCGCTGGTTGGGGATCCTCGATGGCAGGAGTGACAAGCCGCGGGTGCTCTGCCAGATAGGCCCGCTGGGCCTCTGCCGCCCTCTGCAGCAGGATTCCGGAAAACTCGGTGATGGTCTTCATGGTATGCGCCCTTCCTTGCGTGTGAATCAGGGCTGGTTCATCAGTCGGATGCAGCGCCTTTCGTAGATGGTTTGGGCGCTCTCGTCAATGGCAAGGTGGCATGCGTTGCCGCGGACGAACAGCGACAAGCCACCCGCCGAGGAAACCAAGGGCGTCAAACTAGCACGAAATGTGGCGAAGACCGCAGGATAGAAGGGAAAATGCCGACCAACCGGCGTTCACGTCCCATCGAGTAGCCCTGGGCGGCACTATTTCGGCGGCTGTGACACCGATGTTTCGCAAAAGATCTGCACCGATCCGCTCAAGAAGAGCCTCTTAACTACCGAAGGGGGGGCTGGCTAGGCTTGGGATCATGCGTCGGCTGCCCCGTCGCGGCTTTCAAGACCTGTGGTTCGCGGAGGGCATCATGCACCGATTCGAAACTGCGCCAGACCTCGGAACGGGAAACCAAGACGTCGACGGCCACCTGCGAACCCTGTTCGCCATGGCCAACGAGATCCTCTTTTCGGACGATCTCGCGCGCAGTTCCGAACAGTTCCGTCGCGCAGTAACCTATTTGGTTTCCTTCCTGGAATATCACTTCGCCGCCGAAGAGCTGGCGATGTTGCAGCATGGGTATGGCAGCCGGCGCTTTCACACCGCCTTTCACGACCAGGTTCGCGGGGAGGCCAAGAGCATCACCGAAGGTCTTGCCCGAATGCAGTCCGTGCAGGAATCAAGATCCGCGATCTTCTTCATGCTCGAGGACTGGGTGGAATACCACGTGCGAGACGCCGACCGGCAGCTCGCATCGTTCCTGCGCGAACAGGCCAAGCCAGGCGTGCCCCCGAAACTCCCCGGCATCCGCCCGCTCAAGGCATCCGGAACCATCTCCGCCGACTTCGACGAACGAATTCTCGCCCGCACGACGGGACAGGCATAGCGACGAGCATCGATGCCCACGCGGTGACCCCATCGGGACTTGAAACACCTGCAAGCCATTTAGAAAAAACCCAGGCGCGACGCGGCCTTGCGCTGCTTTTCGGAGTGAATTTCAAGTGTTCTACTCGGTGGGGTCGTTCCGTTCTGCACCGCGGCTATCCGCAGAAATCCGCCTCAAAGTCGGACTTCATGGCAAAAGCGTGGCAAAAATTTCGGGCGTGGCAAACGACCCGATGGGGTGTTTGGGACGTGACGGCATCCTCCTCAGCTCGTAAATCAGCCCTGTGGTAAGGTTCATTTCATGGTCGGGCACCTGAACATCCCAGATGAAACGCTGCTGGCGTTGAAGCTGAGCGCGGACGCCGCCGAGCGCGAGGTCGTGTTGGTCGCGGCTGTGAAGCTATACGAGATGGGGCGCCTCTCGGCTGGTGCCGCTTCCCAACTCGCCGGATTGCCCAAGCCGGTCTTCATGACAAAGCTGGCCGACTACGGCGTTCCCGTGTTCAAGCTGTCCGACGAAGAGATCGCCCGAGACGCGCAGAATGCCTGACCCGCGCCCGGTCACGATCGCGAACACGTCGCCTCTCCTGTACCTTCACCAGTGTGGCCTGACCGATCTCCTGGTGAACCTGTACGAGGAGATCCTGGTGCCACCGGCCGTGGTCCAGGAACTGGGCGCCGGCCGCACGCTGGGATTCGATCTTCCCGACCTGACTGTTTTTCCTTGGGTCCGCATCGTGCGTCCGCAGAGCATGGCTATCTTGCCGGCCGTGAGTGACCTCGGACCGGGAGAACGAGAGGCCCTTGCGCTGGCAGCGGAAACGCCAGGCTCGATCTTGATCATCGACGACGGACTTGCCCGCCGCTACGCCGGCCATCTAGGTGTTCGCTTCACCGGCACAGCCGGTGTCTTGGTGAGAGCCAAGCGGAAAGGCCTTCTAAAGGCGGTCGCCCCGGTTCTCGATCGGCTCGCAGCTCTTCGATTCAGGCTGGACGCGCAAACACGCGCGGCCGTGCTTCGTTTAGCCGGCGAGGAGTTGCCATGAAGCCGGACGCGTGGTTGACCGAGACCATGCCAGCGACGGATGACCTCATCGCCAGCTTGGACGCCGAAGACGCCGATCCCAATGCCGACTCCCTTTGGGCAACCGAGATCGATCGCCGCTCACGAGAAGTGGCCGAAGGCAAGGTGACCCTGGTCGATGCGGATGAAGTCCACGCCGAGGCCGCCAGACGTCTTCGCGCGCGGGCTGCCCGGTGAAGGTTCGCTGCCACCCTGGTGCCCACGTCGAAACGCTGGACGCGTAGTCGTGGTAGGCTTGTCGCAAGCTCATGGTCACGGTTCAAGTGCAGCTCCCCGAGGAAATCTTCTCGGCGCTTCGCCGGTCGCCCGACGAAATGGCCGGCGATCTGCGTCTTGCCGCCGCCGTCCACTGGTATTCGCGCGGCCTCATCTCGCAAGAGCGCGCTGCACAGGTGGCAGGGCTTGACCGCACGGATTTCATTCTGGCCCTGTCCCGCGAGGGCGTGGAAGCCTTCGCGGTGGACATGAACTCGCTCAGGCGAGAACTGACCGATGGCTGACCAGGCCGTTGTCAACGCATCACCGCTGATTTGCCTGAGTCGCGCTGGTCTCGTGGATCTGCTTCGTCAGGCGGCGCAGAACGATCATCGTGCCGGCGGCGGTGGCACGCGAGATCCTGGCACGCGGCCCGCGCGACGTGACCGCCAACGCCGTGCCCACCTCGACGTGGATGAGACAGGTAGACGACATCGTCATTCCGCAGAACGTCCTGGCATGGGATCTCGGTGAGCCCTTTCGACTTCGACGGGATCCGCGTGCCCTTCCTATACTCGACCAACAGCGAGCAGATTTGGTTCAGGGACGCACGCAATCCAGAAAGCCGATCCCGACGTGTGGCCGACTTCCATACGCCAGAGGCGCTGGGCGAGCTGCTGGCGCGCGATTTCGACGGGGCCTGCCAGCGTCTTCTGGCTCTGCCGAACGCTGGCGAGCGGCTGCGGCTGTACCAGCGACAGGCGAACACGGCCACAGAAAGGGCCATCGCCGAGCGCAAGCGCAACTTGCTGCTCGCCATGGCCACGGGCACGGGCAAGAGGTTCACCGTCGCAGGCCAGCGACTCCGCGGCGCGGCACCGTCCTGCGATCTGACAGAGAATGGTGACTCTATCAAGACTTGAATTGGCGGCGCCCGGTCAGCGTCAGCATATTCTTCTCTGGCCCCATGCCAGCGGTCGAACCCATATCGCGTGAAGAGTCTGCTTCCCCCTACCAGGTGGGGAGGGCGAACTTCAACTCGCCTGGGGGAGGCTCCCGCCAGCCCCTGCCTCGTGTTGGGGATGTCATGTTGATGCTGGTCCTCCAACTTGCGTCGATTCGCGCGGTGAACGGCCGTTGGGCGTTCATCCACAGCGCCCGGTGGGGCTACGTAGCCGCGGGGTTCGCGTTGGGAGCGATGGTTTTTGCGTGGTTGCGGCCGGATTCGCGCACTCGTCGCTACGTTCTCCACCTCACGTTGTGGGCTACCTCGGCGTGGTTCATCATGATCCCGTCGCTTACGGTCTGGACTCTGGCCCGGTCCAATGTTCGCTTGAGGAGCCTGTTCCTCCTTGCGGATCTCGTCGCGCGGAGGGTCGCATTCGCCATCGCGATCTCCTTTGTTGCAACGATCATCGGCTTGTGGCTAGGCCGTTGGACTGGGCAGCTGATCGCAAGGGGCAGAAAGATCCTAACCCGCCGCAGGCTCGGCCCACGGTGACGGTCATACACGGCGCCAACCCGCCGTCGGATCTGCGTCGACCACGGCCGAGCATCCCGAGCTGGCCTCATCACCTTGACGTGGCATCAATGATGGAGCATCAATGCTTCCGACGATGATCTATCCATTCGGGACGTGTTGCGCGTTCTTCGCGGTGGCGTGGTCGAGCCCGGCGAGCTCCGCCGAGGCACATGGCGATACCGCCTCCGCACGTCCTGGGCCTACGTCGTGGTCAGGTTCCGAACCGAGGAGCACGTGGTGGTAGTGACCGCCTGGAGGATGAAGCGATGAAGAAGGCAAAGAAACAAACGACGAAGAAGGGGCCGGCCTGCGTCGAGTGTGGCGCGGCCATGCGTTCCGAGAAGGTCGAGTTCAAGTTCACCATCACCCCGCGGTGGGCCGTCACCATCGCGGACAGCGAGCTTTACACCTGCCCGCGGTGTGGCAGTCACGAGGGCGGCGTGGTCAAGGCTGCCGCGCTGGAGAGGAAGATCGCTGCGGAGGTCCTGGTCAAGGACAGTCCCCTGGCGCCTGACGAGGTGAAGTTCCTGGTCGAGTCTTTCGACTGGACCAAGCGCCAGGTGGCCGCACGCCTAGGAATAGCGCCAGAGACGCTATCGAGGTACGAGCAGGGCGCCTACCGCATCAGCCCTGCGGTCGATCGGTTGCTGCGCGTGATGGTGGCCGTGTTGTACGTGCGGGACCAGGAGTTGGCTGGCGCCGTCGTGTCGAACCCCGTCGTCGGCAAGTCAGCCGACCCGCTCAAGCTGACGCTGCGACTTGACCAGCACGGCGACTACCAGGTGGCCGGCGAAAGCCCATCAGGCCGCCATCAGGTGGCCGCCTGACCTGGGAACAGACATGGCCAGCGTCCACAAGAGGGGTAACAAGCTGTGGGCGTGCTCAAGGACGAGCCCGGCAACTGGTCGTGTGAAGCCACACCGCTCCGCCCCGGACAGGAAGTCGAGGCGCGGCGCCATGTGGAGAAAAGTGGTGACCCCATCGGGACTTGAACCCGAGATTACGCCGTGAGAGGGCGCCGTCCTAACCGCTAGACCATGGGGCCGTTGCCGAGTGCAACTTTTGGAAGCTGGTTCGGGGATAAGGATTCGAACCTTAATAGCCAGATCCAGAGTCTGGCGTCCTGCCATTAGACGATCCCCGAATAGGTTTTCGGGCGGGCTGCCCCGCCGGGGATGACATTTGTAGCAATGGCGGCGGGACTGTCAAGGACTGCGTGCAAACGGCCGAGAAATGCCCAACTTGCCCGAACACCGAATCGGTGTAGGTTAGGCAACGTGCAGGCGGCCCAGAGGCCGCGCGGTGAGCAACATGGATCTCAGCTTCTGGGCAGCAACCGACATCGGGCGCAAGCGCACGCACAACGAGGACAACTTCCTGGTCGACCAAAAGCTGTCCCTTTTCGTCGTCGCGGACGGGATGGGCGGTCACGCCTCCGGCGAAGTCGCGTCCCAGATGGCGGTCAATGAGTTCCGTGGCGCGGTCGATAGCCGGCGCGACATCATCGATGCCTATGCGCGGCACGAAACCGGGGTCACCACGCACGACGTGCTGGGCGTGCTCGAGTACGCGGTGCAGACCGCAGGCTTGGCCATCTTCGAACGCGGCCAGAAGGAACCGGAGAAACGCGGCATGGGCACCACGATCTCGGCCTTCCTGCTGATCGGCGAGCGTGGCTTCATCGCGCACGTGGGCGACAGCCGCGTGTACATGGTGCGCGGCGGGCAGACGGTGCAACTCACCGAGGATCACTCGCTCATCAACGAGCTCATCCGCCACGGCAAGGTCACGCGCGAAACCCTCGCGAAATCGCCTTACGCCTCGTACAAGAACGCGGTCACGCGCGCCCTCGGCGTGTACGAGACCGTGCAAGTCGACACCATCGACCTGGAAGTCCTGCCCGGCGACCAGTTCCTGCTCTGCTCCGACGGGCTGCACGCCTACCTCGACGAGAAAGAGGTCACGCGCCAACTCGCCGAGGAATCCATCACCGCGATTCCGGGCAAGCTGATCGAACTTGCCAACACGGGCGGCGGGCACGACAACATCACCGCGGTCGTCCTGCGCGTCCACACGGACACCACCCCGACTGCCGACGCGCGCTCGCAAGATCTGAATCGCAAGGTCGAGGTGCTCAAGCAGATGCCGCTGTTCCGGCATCTCGCCTACAAGGAAATCCTGCGCGTTCTCGCCCTCACCGAGGTGAAGAACTACCAGCCCGGCGACGAGATCATCGTCGAGGACGAGCCGGGCAGCGAGCTGTTCATCATCCTGTCCGGCAAGGTGCGGCTGCACAAGGAGGGTGCCCTGGTCACCTACCTCGGGCAAGGGGCGCACCTCGGGGAGATGGCGCTCGTCGACAACGGCCCGCGCTCGGTCAGCGCCACGGCCGAGGAAGCCTCGCGCGTGCTGGTGCTGCGCCGTCGCGACTTCAACGACCTTATCCGCAACTTCCCCCGCATGTCGGTCAAGCTGTTGTGGAGCTTCGTCCAGGTTCTCGGCCAGCGCCTTCGCAAGACCAATGCCGACCTCGCCGGCGCCCGCAACGAAGCCGTCACCGACGTGAGCGACCAGGTTCTGTTCGATGAGTAGGTAGATCGATCTACGGCCGCGAGAGCGCCGTCTCGACCTTCGCCAGCGCGGCCTCGATTTCCGCCAGGCGCGCGCGATCCTTGTCCAGCACCACGCGTGGCGCTTTCTCGATGTACTGTGGATTGGCCAGCTTCCTCACCAGGTAGTCGCGATCGCCGGTCAGGCTCGTACGATCCCTTTCCAGCTTGGCCCGCTCGGCGCCGGTATCGGCTTTGCTTTCCGCCACCAGCAGCACCTCGACGTCACCCGCCATGGCCGTCATCACCCTACCCTCGGGCGCATCGCCCGAACGGCGAACCACGATTTCACCCAGCCGGGCCTGCTCCGACACCAGGCTGCGATACCCGTCGAGGATGGTCTTCTTGTAGTCGTCGCTGACGTTGAGAACGACCTTGGGCCGGGCCGACGAGGGAACCTTGTTCTCGGTGCGCAGGGAACGCACCACCGTGACGACCTTCTGGACCAGCGCCATGGAGGCCTCGGTGGCGTCATCGAGGTAACGTGGGTCGGAAATCGGATAGAGCGTGATCATGATGCTCTGGGGAGCGCCCTGCGGCTTGGGCAGCTTCTGCCAGAGCTCCTCGGTGATGAAGGGCATGAAGGGGTGAAGCAAGCGCATGGCCGCGTCGAGCGCGGTGACCAACGTGCCCTGAATCTTCCAGTGCTCGCTCGCGCGCGCCGGATCCTGCAAGCGTGCCTTGGCCAGTTCGATGTACCAGTCGCAAATCTCGTCCCAGATGAAGTGGTAGACAGCCTGCGCCGCCTCCGCGAAGCGATAGTCTTCGAGCGCGGTGTTGATTTCCTCGGTTGCCCGCTGAACGCGCGAGAGGATCCAGCGTTCGGGCAGATCGAATTCGGCGCTGTCCGGCCCCTCGGTCGTGCGATCCGCGAATTGATCGGGATCGTAGTCGGCGAGATTCATGAGCACGAAGCGCGTGGCGTTCCAGATCTTGTTGGCGAAGCGGCGCGCGTCCTCGACGTTGCTCCATGAGAACTTGATGTTCTTGCCCTGCGCCGCCTGGGTGGTCAGCCAAGCCAAGGCGAAGCGCAAGGCGTCCGCGCCGTGCTTCTGCACGACCTCGATCGGGTCGATGGTGTTGCCCTTGACCTTCGACATCTTGTCGCCCTTCTCGTCGGTGACCATGGTGTGCAGGTACACCGTCCGGAAGGGCACCTTCTTCATGAAGTGCAGCCCGGCCATGAGCATGCGCGCCACCCAGAAGAACAGGATGTCGTAGCCGGTCTCCATCACCGAGGTGGGATAGAAGGTACGCAGCTCGCGCGTTTGCTCCGGCCAGCCCATGGTTGCGAATGGCCACAGCCACGACGAGAACCAGGTGTCGAGAACGTCTTCGTCCTGGGTGAGGTCCTTGCCGCCGCAATGGGCGCACGTCGTGGGCGTTTCACGCGCCACCGTGGGGGCCTTGCAGGCAGCGCAGTACCACGCGGGAATGCGATGGCCCCACCACAGCTGGCGCGAGATGCACCAGTCGCGGATGTTATTCATCCAGTGGAAGAAGGTCTTGCTCCAGGACTCCGGAACGAAGCGCGTCTTGCCCTGCTCCACCGCCTCGATGGCAGGCTTCGCCAAGGGCTCCATCTTGACGAACCACTGGGTCGATAGCATGGGCTCGACGATGGTGTGACAGCGCTGGCAGTGCCCCACGGCGTGCACGTGCTTCTTGCTGCCGCGCTCGAGTCCCAGAGCCGCGAGCCTGGCCTTCACCTGCTTGCGCGACTCGATGCGGTCCAGGCCGACGAACGGGCCTCCCTCGGCGGTGATCAGGCCCTGCTCGTCGAAGATGGAGACGAAGGGCAGGTTGTGGCGCTTGCCGCAGTCGAAGTCGTTGGGGTCGTGCGCGGGCGTGACCTTGACCGCCCCCGTCCCGAACTTCGGATCGACCAGGACGGGGTCGGCGATCACGCGGAATTCGCGCCCCGTGAACGGGTGCTTGATGGTCTTGCCAATCTGCGCACGGTGACGCGGATCGTCTGGATGCACGGCCACCGCGCTGTCGCCCAGCATGGTCTCCGGCCGGGTGGTTGCCACGACAATCTCACCCGACCCATCGGCGAATGGATAAGCGAACTCGTACAGCTCGCCCTGCGCGCCTTCGTCGTGTTCGACCTCGAGATCGGAGAGCGCCGTCCGACACGACACGCACCAGTTGATGAGCCGTCGGTCGCGGTAGATGAGACCTTCCTCGTAGAGCCGCACGAAGGCCTCGATGACCGCGCGGGAATACTCGGGTTCCATGGTGAAACGCAAGCGCTCCCAGTCAAGCGAGCAACCAAGCACCTTGAGCTGTTCGATAATGCGGTTGCCGTAGCGCTCGCGCCACTGCCAGATGCGCTTGACGAATTCCTCCCGCCCGAGGTCGTGGCGGGACTTCTTCTCGGTCGCGCGCAGCTCTCGCTCCACCACCATCTGGGTGGCGATGCCGGCGTGGTCGGTGCCCGGCAACCACATGGCGTTGTAAGCGGCCATGCGCCGCCAGCGCGTGAGCACGTCCTGGATAGTGCAGGTCAGGGCATGCCCCATGTGCAACGCGCCGGTCACGTTGGGCGGCGGGATGACGATGCAGAAAGGCGCCTTGGGCGTGGCTGCGTCGGCGTGGAAGTACCGACAATTCTGCCACTCTTCGTACCAGCGCGATTCGATGAGTGCGGGATCGTAGTTCTTGGCGAGATCGGTCATGACGGCGGCCTGTCGGGTGGCGGTGGGCGGTGGGCGGGAAGCGGAAACTACTTCTTCGCGCTGGCCAGACGATCGATTTCCTGTCGGATGATCGTCTCGGCAAGCTCGGGTACGACTTCCCACACGACCTGCTCGATGATCTCGCGGGAGAGCTTGGCGATGGCTTCGAATTCGGGGCCCCGCGCGGCCAGCGCCGCAACCTTCTGATCCACCGCCGACGATACCGCGGCGGCGACCGAAGCGGGCACGGGGGTCGGCGCCCTGCGCGCGACGAGTGCTGCGGGCGAAACCGGCGCGGCCGCCGCGGGCGGTGGCGGCGAGAGTCGTGGCACCGAGGGACGCGCCGACGCAGGAGGCATCGCGCCCGTGCCGGCTGGCGGTGGCAATGTCGCTCTGGGCGGGACAGGCGCCGTGGGAGCGGTCGGCGTCGAGAACAGTATCGGGCGGGAGGGCAGGGCCGACGTGGGGGCCACCGGCGTGGCTCGAGATGGCGCCGGCGCCGTCGGCGCCGAGGGCGCGCTCGCAAAGGGCGCCTTGACCGATGGAAATCCCATCATGGTCCGGCCCATGGGCGGCCGGGGCACGCCAGGCGCCGGCATCGCCGTGGACGGTTGCGGGGGCATGCCCGCGCGCGCGGCGGGCATTGCCGCCGATGACCGAGCGCCCGGAATCAAGGACGGCCGCTGCGATGGCAGCGGTGCCGGAGACGCGGAAGCCGCGGCCGGGACTGGACGCGAACCGGTCGGTCTAGCCGGCGGCTTTCCGGTCCATCCCGTCTGAGCGGAGGACGGCGCGGGACCCCGCTCGATGGTGATCTCGCCATAGCTGTCGTCGTCTTCGACCGGCAAGTCCTTGCTCGAAATGCGCGCGGTGTTGTCGTCGAAATCGGCCGAGAACTGCGGTTGCGCGGACGCATGCGATCGGGTCGGGATGGTCAGCGCCGAGGCCACGGCGTCCAGCAGCGCCTGGCTTTCGAAGGGCTTCGCCAGGTGTCCGTCCGCGCCCACCTTGCGCCCGCGGGCCTCGTCGTAGGGATTGTGGCTCGAAGCCAGGATATAGACCGGCACGTCGCGTAGGGACTCTTCGGCCTTGATGCCCGCGCAGAGATCGTAGCCGCTGCCGATGCCGAGCGCGACATCGGTGAGCACGAGGTCGGGCCGGCCATTCTTCCGGACCGAGGCCAATGCCTCCTCGACGGTCCTGGCGAAGGATAGCTCATAGCCGGAGCCGTCCATCACCATGGCAAAAGCCTGTTGAATCGTACGACTGTCGTCCGCGACCAGGATGCGCTTGCCCATCAATTACCCAGTGTCTATCTTCGATAACATGGAGGGCAAAACGGGTCAATTCCGCGTAGCGCCAAATTTGCCCCTTCGAGTAGTGCGGGTATCTTGCCACAGACCAGGATCGCAGGCGAGGAAGCGAAGACGCGAAAAGCCGGCTATGATGCCCAGGTAGTGCGCGAATCCCAGGGACCAGGAGGCATTGGAAGAATCGCGCTCGCAGTCTCTTCCCTATGCCTCTTCTCCCGGCCGTGTCATGCCGCGGACCGGGATGCGTGGTGGGGCCAGGACAAGGCGCTTCACTTCTCCGCCTGCTTCATGCTCGCGGGTGACGGCTACGCGGGGACGGCGCGGTTCACCAGGCGCGAGGGCACGCGCATCGGGGTCGGCGCCGGCCTTGCCCTCGGCGCGGGAGCCGCCAAGGAGCTGTACGACCGCGTCGCGGGAGGTGACGCCTCCCCGCGAGACTTGACCTGGGACGTGGTGGGGAGCGCGACGGGCACGATACTGTCCTGGCTGATCGACCGATACCTCTTCTGATGCAACGGAGTAACCGATGAACGAATCCAATCCCGACTCGATGGCCCGCTACCCACTCGCCTACAAGAACGAGAAGTTCCTCGACAGCGACAACGCCCGGGCGCTGCGCATTCTGGCCGAGTACCTGGAGCCGCTCTATCGCTTCGAGCAGCAGAAGGTGCCGGGGACCGTGGTCTTCTTCGGTTCCGCTCGTCTGACTGAAGAAGGTCCCCTCGGCCAATACTACGCCGACGCTCACGAGTTGGCGCGGCTCTACACTGCCTGGACCAACGAGTTGCCGCCCAGCGCCCCGCGTTTCCTCATCTGCTCGGGCGGCGGTCACGGCATCATGGAGGCCGCCAACCGCGGCGCCGCCGAGGCTGGCGGCCGCACCATCGGGCTCAACATCAGCCTGCCCGAGGAGCAGCGCCCCAACGACTACATCACGCCCGATCTCTCGTTCGAGTTTCACTACTTCTTCATGCGCAAGCTGTGGTTCGCGCACCTGGCGCGCGCGGTGGTGGTTTTCCCGGGCGGATTCGGCACGCTCGACGAGATGTCGGAGATCCTGACCCTGTCGCAGACCAGCAAGCTGGAAGGCAAGATGACGGTCATCCTGTACGGCAAGGAGTACTGGAAGGAGATCATCAACTTCGACGCCCTGGTGAGGCACGGCATGATTGGCGCCGGCGACCTCGCGCTGTTCAGCTATGCCAGCACGCCGACGGAGGCCCTGGAGTCGCTCAAGCGAGGCATCGCGCCCTGGTTGCAAGCCTCCGCCTCGGCCTACGCCAAGACCCGATCCTCGTACCTCTACCAAAGGAGTGGCGATTGATAGAGCTGGAATTCATCGGCGCCGCGCGCGCCGTCACCGGTTCGAAGCACATCTTGCGCACCTCGAAGGCCGCGGTTTTGCTCGATTGCGGAATGTTCCAGGGGCGCAGGCACGAATCGAACGAGCGTAACCGCGCGTTGCAGGTCCCTATCGACGAGATCGACGCCGTGGTGCTTTCGCATGCCCACATCGATCACGCCGGGCTGCTGCCGCTGCTCTACAAGAAGGGTTACCGAGGCCCTGTCTACGCTACCCCGGCGACGCGCGATCTGTGCACGCCCATGCTGCTCGACGCGGCCATGATTCAGGAGGCGGACGCGAAGCACATCCAGAAACTGATCGAACGCGACCGACTCGACATGGAGCCCGTGGAGCCACTCTACTCCCATGAGGACGTGACCGGCCTGCTGGGGCAGATCGTTGGCCTGCCCTACCGTCGGGCGCACACCATCGCGCCGGGCATCGTGCTCAAACTGCTCGACGCGGGGCACGTCCTCGGCAGTTCGATCGTGGTGCTCGATGTGGAGGAGGATGGCATGCACGCCCGCGTCGCCTTCGCGGTGGATCTGGGCCGCAAGGGACTCCCCATCCTGCGCGATCCCGAGATCCCCGGCGGTATCAACTGTCTCATCACCGAAAGCACCTATGGCGACCGCAGGCACGCCCCCATCGAGGAGGTCGACAACGCCCTGGCCGAGGCCGTGAATCGCACGGTCGCCCGTGGCGGCAAGATCCTGATCCCGGCCTTCGCGCTCGAACGCGCGCAGGAGGTCGTATACGCGCTCAAGCGCCTGCGCGCCGCCCACAAGGTGCCGACTATCCCGGTGTACGTGGATTCACCGCTCACGGTGAAGCTGACCGACGTCTTCAAGATGCATCCCGAGTGCTACGACAAGCAAACCTACGCCCGCCTGGTCGGGGGAGATCCGCCTTTCGAGTTCGACGGACTTCACTATGTCTCGGACAAGGAAGAGTCGAAAGCCATCGCCGCCCAGCCGGGACCGTGCATCGTCATCGCCGCGAGCGGGATGTGCGAAGCCGGCCGCATCTTGCACCACCTGCGAGAGGGCGTGGAGGATCGGCGCAACACCATTCTCATCGTGGGTTTCCAGGCCCAGCACACCCTCGGCCGCCGCATCGTCGAGCGCCAGCGCGAGGTCAAGGTCTTCGGGGTCATGCGACGCCTGGCCGCCGAGGTGGTGCTACTCAACGGTTTTTCGGCACACGCCGATCAGAAGGACTTGCTCGAATTCGCCGAGGCCGTGCGCGACCAGGGAAAGCTGCACCAGGTGGTCTTGGTCCATGGCGAGCCGCCGGCGCAAGCCGCGCTCATGGCCAAGTTGGCGGAGCTCGGTTTTCCGACCGTCATGGCTCCAGGCCCGGGCGAGAAGCTTCGACTTTGAGGGCTAGAGCACCGAACGGTTTGACGGACCGAGTGAAATTGCGTAGTTGCGAGCGGCCCAAGGCGCGAGGAGGGAGAATACTCGACGTATTTGACCGACGAGCAACGAAGGGACGCGACGCAAATGCGCGATTTCACGACGGGAGGCAAACCGTTCGGTGCTCTAGACCAGGCGGTCGAGCAGGTAGGTTGCGGCGGACTGCGCGTCCCCGCGTACCCCTTCGAGGGCATTGCACCGGCGCGAGACGGTTTCGAGGGCGCGCAGGACATGCTCGGGATTGCGTTGCGCCGCCACCGCGTTCTTGAACATACCGAGCAGGGAATTGCCGCGCGAGATGAGCCGTGGCTTGAACACCGCGCCGGGCTGGTAGGGGGCGAACAACACCAGTCCCACGGGAACGGGCTTGGGTTCACGTGCGCCGCCGAATTGGTCGAACCAATGGAACAGCGACGAGCCGGGCGTCGACCAAATCGGCAGTCTGGCCGGGAAGGGCTGTACGAAGTTGCCGTCCAGCACCGCGTACTCATCGGAGAAGTAGCTCGCCCCGCACCCGAGCAGGGCACGCACGAGCGTGCTCTTGCCCGAACGAGGACCGCCGGCAATCACGATCGCGCGATCGCGCCAGCCCACCACGCCCGCCCGCAGGAACACCTTGCGCAAGGAACGTTCCGCCACCAGCGCCTTGAGGTCGTCCTCGAACGCCTGGGCGATATCGGAGGTCTCGGAGGAGCGGACGAGCGGGCGGCCGTCGGCCGAAAGCAGATAGCTGACGTCCTTCTCGGAAAGTCTGGAGGGCAAGGTGCGGAAAGCGTAGATGCGTGATGCGCTCTTGCCGGTGGACGTAGCAGCTCCAGGCGGTAGACGGTCGAGAAGCTGGTGGTAGGCAGCCACATCGTCCGAACGGACCTCCCAGGAAACCCCGAACGCCGCATAGCGGCCGCGCGCGGCAAAACCATCCCGCGACGCCGCGTTCGCAGCGCGCGCCTCAGTCCGTCTGTGCTCTATGTGCCCAATCACAAGTCTTGAATCTTCCATCGTCCCCACCCAGCAAGTTGCCCTCGTATTCCTGTGATGAGGGTACGGCGGATTTCGGTTCTCTTTCAGTCGCACGCATGCCGATAATCCTGTCGGCAGCGTGCCCGGTGGCCCGTAGTCCCCAGTCCTACAAGGGCCTGCGGCGAGTCTTCCGGGACTGCCATCGCACGCAGCGCACGCTATGCTTGCCGCCATGGCCAACCACGATTTCCCGTGTTTGCTCGTCATTTTCGGCGCGTCCGGCGACCTCACGCGGCGCAAGCTCGTTCCCGCGCTGTTCGAACTGTTTCAGGCGGGCATCCTGCCCGAGCGCCTGGGCGTCCTCGGTATCAGCAGAAGCCCCCTCGGCGACGATGGTTTTCGCCAGCGCTGCAAGCCGGGGTGCGCGGGTCGACCGGGATTCAGCGACGCGACCTGGAGCGACTTCGCGCGCAGGCTGCACTATCACGCCGCGGACGCCGCCAGCGGATCGGACTGGCCGGCGATCGCCCAGGTACTGCGGGAGCAATGCGATCGTTACGGCACCGCTGGCAATACCCTGTTCTATCTTTCCGTCGCGCCCGAAATCTACCAGCCCATCATCGCCAACATCGGCGCCGCGGGTTTGGTCACGGGCGGCAAGACCTGGTGCCAGACACCGGCCGCGACCGCGCCACGCCAGCGCATCATCGTGGAGAAACCGTTCGGTTCGGATCTGACGTCCGCGCAGCAGCTCAACCGTGCCCTCGGCCAGGTCTTCGAAGACGAGGACGTCTTTCGCATCGACCATTACCTCGGCAAGGAAACCGTGCAGAACCTGCTGGTCTTCCGTTTCGCCAACCTGCTCTTCGAACCTTTGTGGAACCGCCGCTACGTCGACAACGTTCAGATCACCGCCGCCGAGACCGTGGGGCTCGAGGGGCGCGCCGGGTACTACGACGGCGTCGGCGCCACGCGCGACATGATCCAAAGCCACCTGCTCCAGCTCATGGCGGTGGTCGCCATGGAGCCGCCAAGCGCCTTTCGTGCCGCGGATCTGCGCAGCGAACAGCGCCAGGTCCTGGAAGCCGTGCGCCCCATCGCCTACGCGGAGGTGCCCCAGGTCGCGGTGCGAGGGCAGTACGGAGGCGGCGAAGTTGCCGGCAAACTTCTCGGTGGCTATCGCGAGGAGCCCGGCGTTCGGGCCAGCTCGTCCTGCGACACCTACGTCGCTCTCAAGCTGGCAATCGACAACTGGCGCTGGGAAGGGGTGCCGTTCTTCCTGCGCACGGGCAAGCGCATGCGGCGCAAGCTGACCCAGTTCGCGATCAACTTCAAACCCGCGCCCAGTCTTTTTCGCAACGTGGACGATGGTCGCCATCAACCTCGGCACAACCAGCTCGTGGTCAACGTGCAACCCGACGAGGGCATCAGCCTGCGTTTCGAGGGCAAGGTGCCTGGACAGGGTCTTCACCTCGAGTCCGCCCTGCTCGACTTCGACTACCGGGAGCAGTTCAAGTCGGTTCCCTTCGAGGCCTACGCCACGCTCCTGCTCGAGGCCATCCGCGGCGACCAGACGCACTTCAAGGATCGGCACGAAGTCGAGGCCGCCTGGCGCATCGTCATGCCGGTGCTCGACTACTGGCGCGACCATCCCGGCGAGAGTCTGGAAAGCTACGCTTCGGGAAGCTGGGGACCGGCCGGGGCGGACGCGCTCATCAAACCCTTCGGCAAGTGGCGCAATCCGGAAACCGATGGATCGCGCGCGGAGCCGCCGCCCAAGGGCGACGCCGAGTCGGTCGAGCGCGACAGGACGTAGCCCATGACCTCCGCCGGGAAGGACTTCCTACGCGGGCTGCGCGGCGAAAGGATTGTGAGCCCTACCCCCGAGCAGGCCGCCGGAGCGCTGGCGGCCCGTCTGTCCGAGCATCTCGTGCGACGTCTGGTCGTGGCCTCGGTCGCGCACATCGCGCTTTCCGGGGGCTCGTCAGCCAGGCTGCTAGGGTCTGCCCTGGCAGAAAGCGGCGCCCTGACCTCCTCGCAATGGTCACGCGTCCATGTGTGGATGGTCGACGAACGCTGTGTCTCCGACGACGACCCGAGGCTCAATGCCGGCCTGGTCCGCGAGGTCTTGGTGGCGAGCGACCTCCTGCCCGCGGCCAACCTGCACCCCATGCCGGTGCTGGATGCCGACGGCGCCGTCCGCTACGAAGCCGATCTCCGCCATGCGCTGGCCGCGACGCGGGATTCGTCCCATGACCGCCTCGACGCCGTCGTGCTGGGCATGGGTGCCGACGGACACACGGCGAGTCTCTTTCCCGGCTCGCCCGCCCTGGACGAAGGCGAGCGCCTCGTGGTCCTAAACGACGGCGAAAGCGTGGCGCCACCTCGGCCGCGCATGACCATGACCTATTCGGTTCTCAACCACGCGCGTTTGATTGCCCTCTTGGTGACCGGGGCTAGCAAGAATTCGGCGCTCAAGAGGGCGGCGGAGAACCCGTCGGATTTTCATGCCCTGCCGGTGACCGGCGTCATTCCAGATCCTGGCTCGCCGCTGATCTGGTACCTGGACCGGGAAGCCGCCAAGCGCCCTTTCAGTAAGTAATTCGGCCCTCGCGGAACCAACACGCAGGCCAGTAGTGATGGCCGGCACTTCCCACCGATGTCTACTCGTGTCAGTATCGCTTGTGCAGTCTTTCCCCCACAAGGAGACCACCGATGAGAACCAGAAACGGTGCAATCATCGCCCTGCTTCTGCTCGCGACGTGCAACGAGGAAGCGCAGGCGCCGGACTCGTCCAAGGTCGAAACCGCCCGCGTGGCTCTCGGCAAGGCGCCGCCCTCGGAGATCGCGACTTGGCAGAAGGTCGGATCGAGCTCCACCCCGGACGGCCGCTACCTACAGGCCGCTGCCTTCGACGAGGCCCGTAAGGTCATCGTCATGTTCGGAGGCATGATCTGGAACCCGAACATGGGCACGGGTTCGCCCAGCCAGGAAACCTGGGAGTGGAACCCGGCGACCGGCAAGTGGACCAACCGGACCGGTGCCGGCACCGCGCCAGACGCGCGCTCGGGCGCCACCATGGTGTACGACTCCACCGACAACAAGTTCGTGCTTTTCGGCGGTCGCGCCGGCAGCGGCTACAACTTCGAGGACACCTGGGAATGGGATCCGGCCACCGGCTTGTGGACTGACGTAACGACCGCCGGCAGCCACCCCTCGGGGCGCGCCCAGCACGCCATGGTCTACGAAAAGTCGACAGGCAAGATTCTTCTCTTCGGAGGCGGCCGCAGCGCCTCATCATCCTACGACGGCGCCGGCATCTCGGTTTCTCTGGGAGACACGTGGGAGCTCGATCCCGCCACGCACGCGTGGACGTTGCAGGCGCCGGTGGCCACGCCAAGCGCACGCCACGATCTCGGTCTGGTCTGGGATTCTTCCCGCAACGTGGCCGTTCTCTTCGGAGGCATGCAAACCGACATTGCCAGCGCCAGTGGCGTGCCGAAGCAGGACACATGGGAATGGAATCCCGAAGCCGGCACCTGGACCGAGCGAACCGTGCAAGGGGCGAAGCCCAGCAACCGCTATGGCCACGCCATGGCCTTCGACGGCAGCCGCGGCAAGGTGGTCGTGTTCGGCGGATGGGACATCACCACGGGCGGCAGTCTGAACGACCTGTGGGATTGGGATCCCAGCACCGGCAATTGGACTGAGCGGCTCACCGGGAACGAAAGCAACCTGCCGAGCCCCCGCATGTACGCCTCGATGGTATTCGACGATTCGAGGTCTCGACTGGACGTCGTTGCCGGGGCGACCGGCTACGATCCCTATGGGACGAAGGGAACGGGAGGCACCATCATGATTCCGCCCCCGGTCCCGGGTTTGTACGGCTCGATTGGTTCGAAGGAGGTTTGGGAGCTCGAACCTGCAGCGGCCACGTTCACCGACCGAACTGCGCCCCTCGATGTGCCGCCCGCCCGCACCAACCATGCCACGGCGTACAATCCGGCGACGGGCAAGACGTACGTTTACGGCGGATACGATGCCATGGGACAGGCGCTCGACGACCTCTGGGGATGGGACGGCAAGACCTGGGTGCAAGTAGCCGCGGACGTGCGCCCGCCCGCGCGAGGCGACGCCGCCATGGCCTACGACCCGGCGAGAAAATCTCTGATTCTCTTCGGGGGAACCAACTTCTATGGGCAAAGTGTCTACGGCGACACCTGGGAATGGAGCAGCCCTAGGGGGTGGACGCAGCTCAAGCCCGCGACAAGTCCGGATCCGCTCTACACCCACGCCATGGTTACCGACACCACGCGCAACAAGATCCTGCTCTTCGGCGGCATGACCAACAACTACTACAGCGGCCCCTACCCCGGTGGCCCCTACAAGTACCCAATTAGTAACGAGGTGTGGGAATGGGATGGCGGCAATGTCACCTGGACCAACCGGACGCCGGTCGCCTCCACCGCGACGCCGATGCCACGCCAGTACCCGGTGCTTGCCTACGACCAAGGGCGACAGAAGATGTTTCTCTTCGACGGTCCCAACTACATCTCGGTCTACCCGGAGAGCGTCAGCGCCTTTTGGGAGTGGGATCCAATTTCGGCAGGTTGGGCCTTGCGCGATCCCGGCGACTCGCTCGACTACGGGTACTCGATCTACGCCGCGTACGATTCGATCCGCAAACGCGAGGTTCTGCTCACCGATGCCTATGACTATCACACGGGCTATTACGAAACCTGGGAGCTCGACGCCAAGGGCCCGACCTGGTACGTGCGCGCGCTGCCGAACGCGCCATCCTCGCGCTACAGCGCCGGGATGGCCTTCGATAGCGGGCGAGGCGTGGTGGTCTTGTTCGGCGGCAGCACCAACTACGGGTACAGCAACGAGACCTGGGAATACAAGGTGACCGGTCTGGCCAATGGCGAGGGCTGCACTGCCGGTTTCGCGTCGTCCTGCGCGTCCGGCAACTGCGTGGACGACGTATGTTGTGAGACTGCCGCGTGTTCGGGTCCGTGCCAATCGTGCGATGTCGCCGGCGCCGAGGGAACCTGCGTTCCAGCCAAGGCCGGTACCGAGGTCCCCGGCAGCTGCTCGAACGGGCAGGCGTGCGATGGCGCCGGAAAATGCATGAGCGGCAACGGGCAGCCGTGCAGCAGCGCCGCCGGCTGTGCCTCCGGCTCCTGCGCCGACGGTGTGTGTTGCGACAGCGCCTGCATTGGCACCTGCGCGTCGTGCAACCTGAAAGGTCAGGTCGGCAAGTGCAGCCCCTACCCCGCGGGCACGGATCCTCAAGGCGAGTGCGGGCAAGGTACCGGGGCCTGCAAGTCCACCTGCGATGGCGTCGGTAACTGCGCCTTCCCGCAGTACGAGGTGTCCTGCGGCTCTTGCCTGACCTGCGATGGGGCCGGCACCTGCTCGATGTACGACCCCTCCTGCTACTACGGCGGCTCCGGCGGCTACTACGGCTCCGGCGGCTACTACGGCTCCGGCGGCTACTACGGCTCCGGCGGCTACTACGGCTCCGGCGGCTCCACCACCAGTCGTGGCGGCTCCGGCGGCTCCACCACCAGTCGTGGCGGCTCCGGCGGCTCCACCACCAGCCGTGGCGGCTCCGGCGGCTCCACCACCAGCCGTGGCGGCTCCGGCGGCACCGTCATCAGTCGCGGCGGTAGTGGCGGGAGCTATCTCGGGTCCGGTGGATTCATCGGCTCGGGAGGTCGAGGCGGCTCCGCAGGATCCGGTAGCTTCATCACCGGCTCGGGCGGCCACGGCGGATCCGCCGGCACACTCGGCAGCGGCAAGGGCGGCAGTATCGGCGCCAACCCCGACGCCGGAGGAAGCGACATCACCACCGCGCGCCTGCATCGCTCGGGCTGCAGTTGCACGATCGACGGCCCAGGCCCGACGGGCAACCTGGCCTGGTACGCTCCGTTCATCCTTGTAGGCGCGTTTCTGCTGCGACGGCGGGCGCAGAAGAAGAAGAAGAAGTGGTAGTAGTAGTCGCGGGCCCTGGCGACAAGGCGCGCCTCCACCCCCGCTCTGGAAGCAACTCGTAAACAGCCCCGGTCGTGGCCAGCACCATCAGCCCGACGATGAACACGACCGGACTGCCAGCGAGCACGGGGTCCAGAAACGATTCCGTCCCCGCGCGAGCCGATAGCGCGAACCCGACGACCGCGATGGCAAGTCCGCCGGTGAACCACAGCAGGGTCAAGAGCGAGCGGCCCCGGTCGACTACCCTACCCTCGGCGGGTAGGCTTGCGCGGGCCAGCGGAGCGAACGGGATGAGGCGGACCGCGGGCAGAAGCAGGAGCAGGCAAAGCGCGACGATGCCGAGCACGACGCCGCACTCGATCCAGGTCGGGGAGTAGGCGCCAGGCTGGTAGGGCAAGGCCAGCCCGTGCGTCTGCCAAGCCACGAGCAGAAGGTAATGGTGCAGAAAGACCGCCGCCTGCGCCAGCAACCCCGCGCTCACCGTCACACGAGGTCCGAGCCTCCCGCGCCGAGCCCCGCGCCACAAGAACGCAGTCGCAAGGAAGAGACAGCCCAGCTCACACCAGAAGAGTGGACCGTAGTCGTCGGCAAGCAACGCGCGCGCGTAGCCCGAAACCGCCGGCTCGTCGGACGAGAGGCCGGCGATTTCAGCCGCGACGACGGAAGGCAGCGACAGCGAAAGGACAAGCATGAGCGCGGTTCCAAGCCGGCCGAAGCCGCGCGCACCAAGCCCGGCTTGGCCCCCCGCCAGTCGACCCACGAGAGCGGCGCTCGCAAGCAAGAGGCCGATGCCACCCGCGCCCGAGAGCAGCAGAAAGATGGCGACCTCTAGCAGGGTCAGTGGCAGCGGCCGCGTCAACCTGACCGTGAAGATGATGGCCAGGGCCGTGAGAGGCACCAGCAGCACCGGTAGCATGAAAAGCGACATCCAGAAACCCACTTTTCGCCGTCGGTAGCGTTCACCTGCGGTGCCGCGGTACCCGGCGGCGAACAGACGCTGCATTCGCTGCCATGCGGACGGGCGTTTCGCGTATTCCGCCAAGTCAGGCCGGCGCGAGAGCACGCAGTGGACCAGGCTCGCGAACAGACAAACCGCGCCGACGCCGGTGAAGGTCACGAACATGGGTGAGCGCGGCCGCACAAACAGCGCAAGACCGCGTAGCGCGGCCAGCGGGCGGCCCTGATCGGCCAGCACGCAAAGTGCCGCCCCAAGGAAGCAGGTGATGGCGACGGGCATGGCGATGCGGGCGACGGCCTCCATATCGCGGTCACGAGAAAAGCGCGCCACACAGGCGCAAGCCATGACGGCGACCCCCGCGCCCAGAAAGAAACCGTCCATGACCACGTACAGGCCCCACGCGGCACCGCCCGCGCCGACGGTGCGCATACCGGTGACGACATCCCCCCACGCGATCTGCCGAGAGAATGCCCACACCCCCGCGGCCAGCGTCGCGAAGAGCGTGACGACGGCAGCGGCCAGCGCGGGAAAGGGGCGAGCTTTCACCGCCTTCCTCGCAGATAGAAGACCTTGGGGCCGGTCCCGAGACACGCGAGAAGCTGGACGGCGCGCGCGTCCTTGGCCAGCTGGGACAGCGCGGAGTCAGGATCGGCCAGATCGCCGAAGGTGATGGCGCCGGTGGGGCACGCGGCGGCGCACGCTGGGAGCCTGCGCACCGCCTCGTCGGTCAAGGGCTCTTCGTCGAGGCGGGCACGATCGAGTGCAGCCCTGATCCGATGCTGGCACAGGGTGCACTTCTCCACCACGCCGGCGGGCCTGACCGCGACGTCGGGATTCACGGAGCTGGGATCGCTCCCCGGCCACGTGGGCTCGGTCCAGTTGTAATAGCGCCGGCCATACGGACAGACGGCCATGCAGTAGCGACAGCCAATGCAGCGATCCCATACCTGGACCACGATGCCGTCGTCCGCCCGATAGGTCGCGCCCACCGGGCAAACCTTCACGCACTCCGGCCGCTCGCAGTGCATGCACGGAATAGGCGCGGATACTTGGCCCAGCTCGGAATCCGCGCTTCCGACGTCGGGGGCCAGCATGTCCATCCAGTGAATGGGCCGGGTGAGCCGCGCGCGCGCGGGGCCAAGCGGTGGAATGTTGTTCTCCGCCGCGCAAGCCACCACGCAAGCATGGCAGCGTAGACAGCGATCGAGATCGATGGCCATTCCCCAGCGGTGGCTTTCGCCATCAGACGCCGCGCGGACCTCCGATGAATTTCCCGCGGCCCTCGCCGCGCTGGCCAGGGCCGTCCCGGCCGTGGACGCCGCCACCAGAGCCAACGCCTCACGGCGCGTGGTTAGCTTGCGACGGTCCTCGCTCATACGGCCTTCCTGATTTGCGCGCGGGTGGCACACGCGAGCCAATGTCCCGACGTCCTTTCGACCACGCTGTCGAGCAGCTGGGACGCCCCCGGCGCAACGTCGCGCGCGGGTGCGGGGCCTCCGCCCAGGGGCAAGCCGAGGACGCCCGGTCTGATGCCGGCGCGAACCCACGCGGAAAGCGCAACCTGCGCCATCGGCGATTCCACAACGACCGCATCGCCGTCCTCGATCCCCATGGCCTGAGCGTCTTCCGCCGCCATCTCGATCTGCTCCAGCCACGGATCTCCCGCGCGAAGTGGCAACTCGCGCAGCCAGGGCGACTGTCGCATTCCGCCCTCGGCATAGCCCGGTCCGCGGTATGGCACCAGCACGAAGGGAAATCGCACGGGGTCGCCGGAAAGCTGCGCGGGTGGTAGCGCCGCCGTGCCCCGTACGTCGAAGAGAATCAAGCGGTCCCGCTCGTCGCCGGGCCCCACGGCATCGTCATCTTCCCGTGAGAGTCCCCGCTTCGCGGCAGGCGCGCACCACACGCCCTTGGTCCCGAGCTCGTCCAGCACGGCGTCGGCGCCACCGTCCATTTGCGCAAGCCTCGCCAGCACGCCTTGCCGGTAGTCGGGCCAGGGAAACGCTCTGGCGATGCCGCCCCCGAACGCATGCGCCAGGCGAAGGATGACCTCGCCAGTCTGCTGCCTGTCATCGAGCGGGCGAACCACCGGCTGGCGCATCGACAGCACGCGAGTTCCACGGCCGGGCTCCACGATGTCCCAGCGTTCGAGGAAGGTGCGATCCGGCATCAGGAGATCGGCGAACAGCGCCGATTCATCGAGGATAGGCGAGAAGGAAACCACGAAGGGAACCTTGGCGATTGCCTCCCGCCAGCGCTGCCCGCCAGGCTTCGAATAGGAGGGGTTGGAATAGCTCTGCAGAAGGACCTTCGCCGGATATGGTTTGCCCGAGAGAAAGGCCTCAGGCAGCGCCAAGATACGCGACGACTCGAAACCACGCCGAGCGGCGTCGCGGCCGTCGATGGCAGGAGCGCGCAGGCCGGATTGCGCGGTGTCGTCGAGCGTGGCCGCGCCCAGATCGGCCAGCGCCACGCCAGGATCGAGCAGCATTCCACCCGGGGCGTCGATACTGCCGAGAAGCGCATTCACCACAAGCGCCGCGGACGCGGTCGCTCGATCGTACGGTCCTTCGTCGATCGCGACCACCGACGGACGGGCGACAACCAATTCGCGCGCGAGGCGTTCGATCCTCGACGCCGGGATGCCGATTCGAGCCTCCACTTCGTGAGGTGTGAATTCGGCCATGACCCGCGCGCGCAAGCCGAGCCGCGGGTTGCCGTCGCGGTCGGTCCAGGACGCAAAGCCGCTGGCCGATTGCAGAACGGATTCGTCTCCCAGTTGCTCGCGCAGCAAGACGTGCAGAATTCCCAGCAGCAACGCCTCCGCGTCGCCCGGCGCGATGGAGAGCCATTCGTCGACCAGCGCCGCGGTGGCGGGCAGTCTCGGCGAGGCGCAAAGCAGGCGCGGGCGCGCCTCGCCCACCAAGGCGCGCGCCAAGTGGATGAAATGCGGCGACGATTCGAGCGCGCCGGTTCCGACCAGCAGCACGCATCGCGAGCGCTCGAAATCGTAGCCCGGCAAGCACGTCTTGCGGGTCATTCCGCGCACGGCCTCGGCCATGGCCCCGCATCTGGTGGCACCGTGACCGATGTGGTTGGGACTGCCGAAAACCTCCAGGAATCGCGCCCACAGGGCGTGCGTCGTGCCCGCATCTTCACCGTCGATAAGCACCAGGGATTGGGGGGCGCCCGAGGCGCGTAACTTGCCGAGTTCCGACGCCAGTTGCGCAATGGCCTCGTCCCAGGAAATCGCCTGCCAGCGGTTCTCCCCGCGCGCGCCCAGCCTGCGCCGGGGGCCACGGATGCGGTCGGGATGGTAGAGCACCTCCAGCGCCGCCTGTCCGCGCGCACATACGCCGCCGCCGTTGACCGGCGATTCCGCGTTGCCTTCGATCTTCACCGCGCGCCCCTCGACGACGCGTACACGCAGTCCGCAGCCGGCCTGGCACAACCCACAGGTGGTCACGACGTATTCTTCACTACCGGCACGTAGCCCCGGCGCCAGCGGCACCGGCGGTTTCTCGACGGCATAGGGATCGCGGCGCGGCCGGCACCCCGCCGCCACACCGGCCAGCAAGCCAGCGCCTCCCAGAAAACCGCGTCGTCCTAAATCAGGCATGGGTCACTTGTGGCAGGTCTTGCACTGCACGCTGGCCTTATGTTGGCGGTGGCAGCGCATGCAATCTTCCATGGTCTGGTGAACATCGGGCAAGGTCAGAGCCTGCGTCGCGGACAGAATGCCCTGGTGGCAATCCTCGCATTTCATCTTGGCCAAGGTCACGTGCGCGGCGTGCGAGAAGTATACGTGACCGGGCAGTCGATCCACACGGACCCAGGGGATCTCTTGCCCCCGCTTGGCATAAAGCCTCACCTTCGCCTCGTCGGGTTGATTCCCGCGCGCCGTGCCGTGGCAATCCATGCAGTCCGCGAGGGTCGGAAACTGCGCCTGCGCCTGATCCTCGGCCCCTGGATGACAACTCACGCACTTCATGTTCGCTTCCATGTGACGCTTGTGGCTGAGCGCCATGGGCTGCTTGACCGGCACGGGGTGCCGGCAACCCGCGACGGTCACCCACGCCATCACGGCAAGGTGGAGAATTCGCACGGCCCGATCGCGAGTCTGCTGCACGTCGCTGCGCCCACCTCGCTACTTCTTGCCCGGCTTGGTCGCTGCCGCGCGCTTGACCGCCTTGCCGGGCACGCAGGTCTTCACGATTTCCTCGGCCTGGGCCTTGGCTTGGCCTTTCGCGCCTTCGATCGCCCCCAGCTTGCCCACCTCGGCCTTGGCGCCGGCGCATTCGCCACGGGCCACCAGGATCTTCACTAGTTCATAGTGCGCCAGCCCGCTGTGAGCGTCGAGCGCCACGGCCCGCCGGCATTCGACCTCGGTGGCCTTGGCGCGCATGTCCTTGGCGACCAGGGCGCGGCACAGGTCGGCAGCCACGCCGCCGTTCTTGGGCTCGAGCTTGGCCGCCTTGGTCAGGGCTTCCACGGCCGCTGCCACCTGTTTGCGCCGCATCTCTACCCGTCCCAGTCCGGTCCAAGCCGGAGCGAACTTGGCGTCCTTCTGGGTCGCCATCTGCAGCTGCTCGCGCGCCTGGTCGAACTGCTTCTTGTCGGACAACAACAACCCGAGGTTGGTCAGGACCACCGCGCTCCCCGGCAAAAGGCGAGCCGCTTGCCGGCACTCCGCGATGGCGCCGTCCAGATCGCCGAGCTTGCGTAGGACCGAGCACAGGTTGGCGTGGCAGGTGCCGTCATTAGGCCTGAGCCGCAGGGCTTTGCGGTAGGCGACCGCCGCCTCCCGGGGCGACCCCTGCGCCTCGCGCAGCAGGCCGAGATTGAACGCGGCGCCGGCATTCTTGGGATCGCTCGCCGTCGCCGCGAGCAACTCCCTTTCCGCCCCGGGGAGATCGTGCCTGCCGAGCAGAATGGCGCCTAGGTTGTTGTGGGCCGGCGCAAAGTGCCCATCGCGCGCGATGGCCTCGCGGTAGGCCCTTTCGGCGCCAGCCCCGTCACTTTTCTTTTCCAGCACGACGCCGCGCAGATAGGGCGCCCGTGGATCCTTCGGGTCGGCCTTGCCCGCGCTATCGAAGGCCTGCAAGGCGCCTGCGAAATCGCCTGCCTTGAAGAGCTTCTCCCCGCGCTCGAGATCGGCCGCGCCGCTCTTGGGTGCACCGCCTAGTCCCTGCCCCGCGGCCAGAAGAACAGAGAGAACCACATGGGCCGTACCTTGTATCGCCAGCATGGCCAGAGGTTCCGACGGACTCGCTTGCGCCGTCAAGCGCAACCGTCGGCAGAAACATGACGCGGATTTACGGGCACCTCAGTTCTTGCTCGCGCTTCCCGCCAGCGCCTGCTTGAGGGCCACGGAAAGCGCCTCGATCCGTTCGTCATCCTCGATCTTCTCGCCCGTGGCAGTGTCGCGCACGTAGGAGATGTCGGCCACGCGGTCGGCGGCCACCCCGACGCGCGAGCGGTGGATGTCGAGGCCCTGCCCGGCCAAGGTGTGGGTGATGGTGTAGAGCACGCCCGGCTTGTCCTCGGTGAATACCTCCACGATGGTGAACGTCCTGCTGGAATCGTTGTCGACGTTCACCTCGGTGGCGGGAACCGTGGGCTTGGCACGCTGGTAGAGCGCGGAAGGCGGGGGACGTTTGGCAACCAAGGATTCCACGGTGACCCGTCCCGACAGAACCTCCTCCATGTCGTGCCGGATGGCCTCGATGCGCTTCTCATCGGTCACGGCACCGTCCGGCTCCTTGCGAATCCTGAAGATGTCGAGGGCCTCGCCCTGCTTGCGCAAGGGAAAGACTGGCTCGCGCGAGTAGATTGCCGCGTCCAGGATGTCGATGCGATTGGCGTGGAGCACGCCCGCGACCTTGGCCAGCAGCCCGGGCTCGTCGTCCGCGATCAGGACCAGCTCGGAAAAGGTTCCGCGCTCGCCATGGGTCACCGCCATGGCGCAGTGTGATTTCCGCCCTCGCATGAGTCGCACGTGGGCGGCGATCTTGCGAGGCTCCTGCTCGGCGAAGTAGCGGTCGGGCAACCCGGTAAAGGCCACCACCGCGGAGGCCGAATGCGAATCCTCCTGCAAGAGCGCGGCTGCCTGGCGCTGGCGCTCCTCCACCAGCTCGGCGCGCTCGGCGGCCAACAGATCAGGACCACGACGAATGTACATGAGCGTGCGGTGGTAAAGCTCGTACAGCAGCTCGTATTTCCACCGGGTCATGGTCTTGGGGCCGGTCGAGGTCAAGTCGCAGAAGGTCAGGATGAAGAGCTGGCGAAGCCTCTCCTCGTTGCCGCATGTGCGGGCGAAGAAGTCGAGCAAGCTCGGGTCCTGCAGATCACGCCGCTGCGAGTTGTGCCCCATCTCCAGGTGGGCTCGCACCAGGAAAGCGACCAGGTCGACATCCTCCGGAGACATCCCCAGCCGAGTGGCGATCCTCTCTGCCATCACCGCCCCCTTTTCGGCATGGTTCGCCCCCAAGGGCTTGCCCACGTCATGCAGGAGGAGGCCGAGGAAGAGCGCCTGGGTGCGAACCACTTCGGGATAGGCGTCGCACACGTCCGGATAGTCGGCTCTGAGCTCGCCGCGCGCGATGGCCTTGAGGGTCGCCACGGCGTAGAGCGAGTGCTGGTCTACGGTGTACACGTGATAGATGTCGTGCTGCACGCGCCCGGACACCGGCACCCACTCGGGCAACAGTGCGGAGAGGAGGCCGAGGTCGTGCATTTGCTCCAGCCGCGAAGGCGTGCCCGCGTCCTTCACGTTGGTGAGCAAGGCGAGGAAACTTCGGGCCGAGTCCGGATCGTCACGCAGGGCGTGGCCGTGGCTTGCCGCACGCTCGGAAAGCAGGTCCATGGTGGTCAAACCGATGGCCTTGTCCAACTCCTGAGAGACGCAGAAAATCCTTATCATCTCAGATGGTTGCTTTTCAAATATAGAGCTTTCCTTTACCTCTAGTTTGCCCCCGCGCAGGACGAAGCTAGGATCCCCTTGGCGCCGGTGGAAAGAATCACCGGCCGAGTCGTGGTGCGGGCCTCCGGGCGAGTGCACACCCTTTGCATCAAGCGCTCCGTCGCGTGCGAAATGGTGCGTGCGTGGGTCTGAAAGTCGTGCATCAGCGCTTCCACGGCTGGCGTGACCGCGGGGCGGTCGTCGTCGTCGATGGGGCTGCCACCGGGGTGAAAGATGGGCGCGATCCGCTCCTGCAGATCGAACCGAAGCTGGTCCTGGCGCCGACCCGCAGTCAGGTGCAAGGCCAGACGCAACCTCAGCATGAAGTCGATGGCTTGCGACAGGGCCTCGGATTGACGGGCCGACATCTCGCCCAGTGCCATCAGGCGCTCCGGGGACGATGCGCGAAAGCCAGCATGCGCGGCCCAGCGGCCCACGCACAAGTCGCGAATTCCACCCGGCCCATTCTTGAGGTCGGGCTCGAGCATGAAGATGGTATCGCCAAAGCGCGAGTGTCGCCCCACCTGTTCCTCACGCAAGCGGGCGACCAGACTGTCCGGCGAGGTCCCGGCCACGCGGCCATGGTAGCGAGCGAGAAAGTCGGCCGCGAGTCGCTCGTCGCCAACCAGAAAGCGGGCGTCGAGCAAGGCGGTCGCCGCGGCCAAATCATTGGCCGGCAACCCCAGGCCATCGGCAACCGATCGTACGGCGTGCCCGGCATCGACCTTCGCATCCCAAAGCGGCAACAGAATGGAGCGCGCAAGCGCCTCGACCTGACTGTCCGGATTCTTCGCGCACAGGAAGAGCAAATCCAGGTCGGAATAGGGCGCAAGCTCGCGGCGGCCGAAACTGCCCGTCGCGAGCACGGCCATGCCGGACGACGAACCGATGTTGGCCCGGGCGAAGTGGTAGGAAAGTACCTCGCGGATTGTGGCCTCGACCGCCGCAGTCAGCGCCGCCACGATCACTTGACCAGACGTGCCCTGCTCTAACCCGCGCCTGGCTGCGTCGCGGGCGGACTCGATGCGTGACGTTATCCAAGCCGGGGCAGGTCCAGAACTCGATGTCATGTCCGATGAGGCATCCATACCTGGTCAACCATGAGATGTCGACTCCGACGACATGGTCACCGATGGTCATGGATGGAAACCTGGGAGGAAGCGACGCAGGCCATGGGAATCCGTGGGTTCGCGCTACAAAAGACCGCTGGCAACATTGACGGCGCGCTCGTGCTGCGGCACCGTATGGGTCATGTCGGTAATCGAACTGGCCCCTCTCACGGATTGACTGGACGATGAGGAAGTCAAATCGCTCGGGCGGCTGCTCGAGCAAGCTGGCGCCAAGCTGCCGACCGTGGACGACCACACCACCCACACCTTCGCCAAGCGCCTGAACGAGGAGGCCATGACGGAGTTTCTCGACCGGCTGGACGCCCACGATGTCGCCGCGGACATCTACCTGCCGTTGGAATTCGACGGCCCCCTGAACGTGGGCGACTACCGCGTGGCATCCGCCTTCGCCTTGCAGGAGACGCTAGAAGAGATGAAAGAAGAACTGGCTATCGAGGACGAGGAATTCGAAGACGAGGATGAGGAGGATGACGAGGCCGGCGAGGAAATCGACGAGGGCAGCGTGATCGAGGCGCAGATGCGCAACATTTGGCAACTCGTCACCGACGCCTGCAGCGAGTCGATCGAGAAAAACTATCCCCTTCACCTGCGTGTCTGAGGCTCTACGTCATGACGGATCTGGTTTTGACCCTTATCGGCCCCGATCGCCCCGGCCTGGTGGAAGCGGTGGCCGAGGTCGTCTCCGCCCATGGGGGCAACTGGCTGGAGAGCCGGATGGCTCACCTGGCGGGCAAGTTCGCGGGCATCTTGCGTATCGAGGTGGCAGGGGACAAGGCGCCCGCGCTCCTGGATGCCCTCGCGAATCTAGATTCCCGCGGCCTCAAGGTGATTGGCGAGCCGAGCAGCCAGACTGGCGCGGCCGCGGCCGGACGCATCCTCGATCTCGAAGTGGTCGGCCTCGACCGGCCCGGCATCGTGCGGGAGATATCGCAGCTCCTGGCCAACAGCGGCGCGAACGTGGAGGAACTGTCCACCGATTGCGCCAGCGCCCCGATGTCGGGCGAGATACTCTTCCGGGCCAAGGCCCGCGTACGCCTGCCCACGAGCGCCGATCTCGGCACCCTTCGCATGGCGCTCGAACGCTTGGCAGGCGATCTCATGGTCGAAATTCGCCTGGTCGAGACCTCGCTCGAAGCCAAGCCCCGCAAGACCTAGTTCTGGGTCATTCGACGCGCGCCATGGGTGAAGCAACACCTGCCCCGACCGCCGCCATCATCGTCATTGGCGACGAGGTCCTTTCCGGGAAAGTCGAGGAGCAGAATGCCCGCTTTCTCGTGCGCGAGCTGCGCAAGCTGGGCGTTGCCGTGCGCCGGATCGAGGTCATTCCGGACGTGCCGTCCGAGATTGCGTCCTCGGTTCGAGTGGCGGCCGCGGCATTCGACCTGGTGTTCACAGCCGGTGGCATCGGCCCCACCCACGACGACGTGACCATCGCGGCAATCGCCGCCGCCTTCCGCGTACCCGTGGTGCGCGACACGGGCGTGGCCGCGACCATTCGCGCGGTGAGCGGGGAACGCTTCTACGAGCGCGACCTGCGCATGGCTGACATGCCCGAGGGTGCCGATCTGATCTACGGCGAGGGCGCCGTGCATTCCTGCTGGCCTGTGGTCGCCTTTCGCAACGTCTACGTCTTGCCCGGCGTGCCCTCCATCCTGCAGCGCAAGTTCGCCATGATTCGCGATCGCTTTGCCGCCCCGCCCTTCTTCAGCCGAGCCGTCTATTCTCGCGACGGCGAAGGCGCCATCGCCCACGTTCTCGACCAGGCCGCGGCCGAGTTTCCCGGGGTGGCCATCGGCTCCTATCCCCACGTCGACGCCACCGACCACAAGGTGCTCATTACCCTCGACGGCCGCGATGAAGCCATGGTGGCGAAGGCGTGCGCGCAGGTCGTCGCCGGCCTCGGTCCCGCCGTTCTTCGCGTCGAGTAAAATGCTATAAAGCCGCCGTGAACGAGCTACCCCCAAGCGTCAAGGGCATGAACGACGTGTTGCCACCCGAGGTGGCGAAATGGCAGTACGTCGAGGAGAAGGCGCGCTCGTTGCTCGACGCCTTCGCCTATCGCGAGTTGCGTACGCCGATCCTCGAATACACGCCGCTATTCACACGATCGGTCGGCGAGGCCACCGAGGTCGTCGAAAAGCAGATGTACACCTTCGACGACCGCGACGGCAGTTCGGTGAGCATGCGTCCCGAGGGCACGGCCTCGGCGGTGCGCGCCTACCTCGCGCGCTCGCAGTGGAACCACGAGCCGGTCACGCGCTGGTACTACATGGGCCCCATGTTTCGCCACGAACGCGCCCAGCGCGGTCGTCTACGCCAGTTCCACCAGATCGGCGCCGAGGTCTTTGGCCTACCCGGCCCAGCCGTCGACGCCGAGATGATCGCCATGCTGGTCGCCCTGCTCGCGGACCTCGACCTCAAGAGCGGCGACATCGAGGTCGCGCTCAACAGCCTGGGCTCCCCCGACGAGCGCGCTGCCTATCGCGAGACCCTACGCGCCTTCTTCTCCGCCCACGCCGACAAGCTAGACGAGTTCTCGCGCAAGCGGCTCGACACCAACCCGCTGCGCATTCTCGATTCCAAGGATCCCGACGTGCAGGCGCTGGCCACGAAAGCGCCAATCCTGCTCGACCTTCTCGGTGAGACGTCCAAGCAGCACTTCGAGGCCGTGCGCGGCCACCTCGCCTCGCTCGGCGTCGAGAGCAGCCTCGATCCACGCCTCGTGCGTGGGCTCGACTACTACACGGGCACGATTTTCGAGATCAAAGCCAAGGTCGGGGAACTCGGCGCACAGAACACGGTTTGCGGAGGCGGCCGCTACGACCGCCTGGTTTCGTCGCTGGGTGGGCCCGAAGTGCCAGCCATGGGCTTCGGCCTGGGCGTCGAGCGCCTCTTGCTCGCCATGACCGCGCCGGCCGAGAGCTTCGACCCGGGGCTCGCGCTTTTCATCGCCGCCCTGGGCGACAAGGCGCGCACGTTCGCCTTGCCGATCGCGCATCGGCTGCGACTGGCAGGGATCCGCACCGAGATCGAGCACCGCGAGGTCGGCCTCAAGGCGCAGCTCAAGCGCGCGGACGCCCTGCGCGCGCGCCTGGCCCTCATCGTCGGGGACAACGAGCTTCTCTCGGGCAAGCTCATCCTGCGCGACATGACCACGCGCCAGCAGTCTGAAGTCGCCGTCGACGAACTGGAAGCGCGCGTACGCCAGGCGGTGGACTAGACTGTCACTAGACTAGAGACCTGCCCCCTTGGGCGTGAAGAAGTCGCTCGGCAAGGTCAGGTGCGCGTGCAGGTCCAGATACTCTACCCGCTCGCGCAAGCCCTGGTCGTCGAATATCTCTATCTTGAGGGGCAAGCCGAGACCACCGTCGACGCAGAAGCGCAACCGCTTGGCGTAGAGATTGCGCGCCCCCGGCGGGGCGGAGAAGAGGATGCAGTAGAGCCCGCGGGCGTCGAATCCCTCGTTCTGGCGACGGTAGCCACCGGCCGCCGCCGCGTTGGTCTGATCCCTTTGCATCAGGTCCATCATCGCGCCGAAGCCGACTTCCGCGATGCTGTGATTGGTATCTCGGCGGGCAAGGCCACTGTCGAGCGAGAGCCATAAGGGAAACAGACCGAGGATCCCTGATTCGCGCGCCAACATTTCGTGCGGTCTGAGCTGGACATTGTAGAGAGCCCGCCGCCCTTTGTGCTGTCCACCCACGAAATCGACCAGGACCGCGCGCGGATTCTCCCGTACCGTGATCTCGACGACGTCGGGTCCACAGGTGCGCTTGCCGACGCGTTCCGATTTCACGAGGCGCGCCCGGTAGACGCCCAGACCAGCCAGGGCCTTGCGACCGAGCGCGATGAACTGCGCCGAGTCGAGCGCACGATAAAAGTCCTCGCGCTCGCCCATGGACAGCGCCAACAGCGCGTAGACCCTTTCCGAGTCCGACAACTGGAGTACGCGGACCGCTAGCTCCCGCCCCGGCGATGTCGACTTCGCCGGCGTCTCACCACTCGCGATTTGGCCTAGTGCGGCCAGCGACACGAACGCTGCCAAGGGTTTGTTCCTCGACTTCAAGAATGTCAGCATAGCGCCATGGCGGCCAAGGACACAGCGCGGATCAGGCAGGCGCAAGCGATTTTCACTGGCATCGCCCAGAACTACGATCGACCGGCGCGAATCTTCGGACTTTGGCGCTATCGCTTCTGGCAGCGCGAACTGGCGGCAATGGTCGCGGATCGCAAACCGGCTTGGGTCTTGGACATGTGCACCGGCACCGGCGCCATCGCCGCCGAGATCGCCGCGCGCTGCACGCCGACCATCGTCGCGGTAGACGTGACCAGAGCCATGCTGGTGCAGGCCAGGCGAAATCACGCTCTCCTCGGCGCGCGGACGCTGTTCCTCCAGGCGGCGGCGCAATCGCCGCCGTTTCGAGACGGCGCGTTCGATGTGGTGGTCTTCAGCTACCTTCTCCGCTACGTCGACGACGTGCCCGGGACCATCGCCACGCTTGGGCGCTTGGTGAAGCCGGGGGGCCTTTTGCTGTCGCTGGAATTCGGAGTTCCGCAGGGAGCCTTCCTGCGCGCGCTGTGGACCCTCTATACGCGTGTCTTGCTGCGCGCTGGGCTGTCGCTGCTTTCGCCCGGGTGGCGGCGCGTGGGAGGATTTCTCGGCCAAAGCATCGCCGACTTCTACCGACGGCACCCTCTGTCGGCGATCGAGGGTTACTTCCAGGCCGCGGGCTTCACGGTCGGGCCCACGCGGCGCTTGTCGGCCGGAGGAGGCATCATCATGAGTGGAGTCAAATCGGCGGCCGGAGGCAAGCCGTGAACGAGACGCGGCCGGCTTTCTATGCGCTGCGCCCCGGCCCGCTGCGCGATCTCGTGACCCTGTTGCACCTGCCCTACACCGGCTTGCACCTCTCCTTCGTCGTTCTGGGAGCCGCGTTGGCGCCTGTCGTGCGCATCGATCGCCTGGTGTCGACACTGGCGGCGTTCTTTCTGGCGGTCGGCGTCGCGGCCCACTTCCTCGACGAGGCAAGCGGTCGTCCACTGCGGACGAGCCTCCCGACGGGATTTCTGGTCGTGGCCGCCATGTTGGCGCTGCTCTCGGCCTGCGCGATCGGCGTGGCCGGTCTGCTGTGGGTTTCGCCGCTCTTGCTGATCTTCGTGGCTGTCGGCGCATTCATCGTGCTGGCCTACAACCTGGAGCTCGCGAAGGGCCGGTTTCACGGCGATCTCACCTTCGCTCTGTTCTGGGGAGCCTTCCCCTTCTTGACCGCCTATTGGGCGATGAACGAATCGCTCACGTGGCCCGCGCTGCCCGGCGCCGCCGCCTGTTTCGCGCTCGCGCGCTTGCAGCGGATTCTCTCGACCGAGGCCCGCATGCTGCGAAGGCGCATCACCAAGGTGGAGGGCGAGGTGACCCTTCAAGATGGCGGCAAGCTGGCTATCACACGCGAGACGCTCCTCGCTCCCCCGGAGCGGGCACTGCGGGCCCTATGCTTGGCCGTGCCTCTTGGCGCCCTGGCGACACTGCTGGCCAGGCTGTAAGGCACGCAGTATGCGGATGTTTCACCGCGGAGGAAGCTTCCAAACCTTCCCGCGATGGTTCGCGCCCAGCGCGGCGCTCTAGGATCGCCTGACCCGCGAGGCCAGTTCCAGTACGGCGCGCCCGTGGCGAAAGACGCGGACGGTGCCGGAGGTCTGCGACACGACCACCGCGATGGCCTCGGTTTCGTGGCTGATGCCCGCGGCCGCCATGTGGCGCGAACCGAGGCCGAGGGGAATGCGAACTTCCTTCTCTTCGAAATTGAGGTAGCGGCCGGCGGCCAGCACCACGCCGTCCTCACGCAAGATGAACGCGCCATCGAGCACCGCGAAGGCGCGCAACGCGCGTTTGACCTCGGGGTTGAGCATGTTCCGCTCGTCCTCGGAATAGCCCTGGAACGGGTTCAAGCTGAGCGGCCGCGACTGTTCCATGACCTTGCTCGAGTCGCCGATTACGAAAAGGGATCCCACGGGTCTTCCCTCCCAACCCTCGATGCCGATGGTGACCGCCAAGTCGATGAGGGCTTCGAGGATCTCGGGCGAGACGCCCTCGCTGCGCAAGAAGCCGAAGCCGACGTCCTGGTCATCTGGACCGACGTTGACCACCAGAATCGAATCCGGCTTGCCCACTGGCCTCGCCGACAACAGGGCCACCACGACATCTCCCTCGCTGAAGAGGCCGCGGGCAATGCCGCTCACCAGGGCCAGCTTCAACTTCTCCGCGCGGCCTAGATCGTATTGTGGCAAGGGGATGACGTGCACGCCCGAGGCCTCGACGACGGATCGCTGAGCCTCGCTCACCACCGCCTGGACCAGCTTCTTGCGCGCGCGTGATTTGCCGCGAAAAACCTCCTCGGGCAGCAGTAGGTCGCCGACATATAGTAAATGATCGAAGGTTCGCTTGGACGCCAGTGTGACTGCCGCCTTGACGAGTTCGATGTGGTTGGTTTGACCTTTTGCCATGGTGAACTCCGGGCCTCATGGTACGCCATGCCGCCGCCAGCGAGAAGGCGGCATCTACTCGCGCCCGAGCCGGTATTGGCTGGTTTGATCCTCCACCTTGAAATGGCCCGCTTGGTACCGGAGGTGCAGGATTCTCAGTTCGGGAAGACGGGTCAGCAGCTCGTCGAGGTCTGGCGCGTCTTCCCGTCGCGCCAGCCCGACCAGCCTGGCATGTCCAAAGCGGTAGGCGCCCGACGGGGGCAAGGGCGGCCGTGCGAGAAGGAAGTCGAGACGATCGGCCAGATCGGAAGGCAACCAGATGAAGGACGCCGGCACGTCCGGGATCACCACCGCGCCACGTACGGCCTTGGGCACGTGGCTGTCGAGCTTCAGAGCCAGGTCCAGATCCTTGACCCCGCCCCGCACGAAGAACAGCCGGTGCCCCTGCGCGACACCCTGGGCGACCCCTGCGCCGGCCGCCGCGACCGCTTGGCGATAGAGCGCTATTTCGGTGGCGCGATGATGTCCCGACACGAGTCCCAGGACGAGAAAGACGGCCACCGCGAAGACCGAGGCGAGTCCGCTCTTGGCTTCCAGCGCGACGGCCAAGAGCAGCATGAGCCCCACGGCCGGAAGGTAAAAGTACCTGGCGCCCACGACCCACCCGGCCGCCGGCAAAGGGGTCAACGCCACGATCACCCAGCAGAGCGCGAATCCGGCCAAGGCGCGCCAGCGCAACGCGGTGACCGTGGCCCAGACGAGCAACGCAACCCCGGCCAGCCAAGCCACCCACTCAGGCAAGGGAGCGTAGGCGGTAACGGCATGAACCAGCCCCGCTAGAAGTTGCACGGCCCTACCCCACCAGGGCGCAAGCGGGTCGTTGGCTCCGCCCAGGCCACGCAGGACCACCGAACGCACGACGATCACGAGAGCAGCGAGGGTCAGGTGGGGCACTACCGGCGTGAAGCACTTCGCCACGGATTGCCCTCCACCTGCGCCTCCTGGCGCGGAACCAGCAGGCCGCCACCAGCAGCGCGGGCAGCACCAGTGCGGTTTCCTTGCAGAGAAAAGCCACGGCCGCCAGCGCGAGCGAAAAGGCGCGCACCCATCTCCTGTCCGCGAGGAAGCACGCGACCGCGCCCAGTACCGCCATGGTGGCCAGCAAATCCGTGCTGGCGGAGAACCACAGCGCCGCCTCGCGTTCGGCGGGTGCGGCGAAGAACAGGCAGCCGGCAAGCACAGCAGTCCTAGCGGGAAACCCGATCCGGCGGCCAACCACCACCACGAGCCCAGCACACAGGAGGTGCTCCACAAACGCCGCCAGCGCAAATGCCCACACCCGACCGCCCGAGAGGCGTTCGAGGAGCCACCACAGCAGCATGGGCAGTGGCCGATAATACTCGCCACCGTGTTTATCGGCTGCGAAGGCAACCCATGGGTTCGCCTCCAACCGGGCGAAGGCGCGAAAGAGATAGTCGTCCCCAAGAAAGGTCGTCGCCGCCGCGAAGTCCCACGCCACGGCCACGACCAGCAGACTTACAGCGGCTATCCAGGCGCCCCGTTTCATCGAGATATGCGGAATCGACGCTCCAGAATCTGGCTATCTGCCGCCAAAGCCGGACTCCGGCATGCAACGTCTACCCACGGCCGGGCATCCTATTCCAGGAATAGGGATCCTCATAGGGCGCGCACTGCCTGTTCCATTCGCGCACAAGGTACCGAAAGGAAAGAGAGGTATCGAAGGCGCGCCGAGCACTGGTCGCCCATGAAATCCTGGCCGAAGTGAAAGGAATCCGACCCATGTTCCACAGACGATTCGTCCCAATCCTGGCGCTGGCAGTGGGCACCTTGGCGTCCCCAGTCGACCTGCTCGCCCAGACCACGCAACTGTCAGGGGTGGGTTCGGTGGAGTACCGCATGGTGCACAAATTCCACAAGATTGTCGGCGTCAGCAAGTCCATGGCCGTGCGCGGGACCGTGGACGCGTCCGGGCTCAAGCTCATGGCGCGCGCCCAGGTCAGCAGCTTCGACAGCGATAACGCCAACCGCGACGAACACATGATGGAAACCGTGGAGGGCGAGAAATACCCTTGGGCAGTCGTGCGCGCCGCCCTGCCGGGGTTCAAGCTGCCCACCAGTGGCACGGTCAAGGTTACCGTGCAAGCCGCCGTGGAATTGCACGGCGTGGTGGTCCATCATCCCATCGACATCACCATGGAAACCAAGGATGGCGCGCATTTTCACGCCAGCTTCAAGTTCGGTGAAAGCCTGACCGCGCACAAGATCGAGAGGCCCAGCCTGCTCTTCGTCCCCGTGGACGACATCATCACCATCGAGGGCCAAGCAGACATCACGGCCAAGTCGTAGTGCTCAAGATCCTCGGCTGCACCTCGCACTGGCTGTGCGAGACTCTCGGTCGTGCCTACCGAGGTGATTGCAGCACAGAGCTCGGACAACGCGGTGATCCTGCGCTTCGTGGCGGGCACCTTGGAGGTTGCTGGTTTGTCCGAGCAGGCGGTAGGACTGCCCGCCGGATGCGTGTGGGACGAACGTAGCGCCTGTTTGCGCGCGCCGGCGTGTCGCTATGCGGAGGTGGTGCTGGCCTTGCGCAAGATGAAAGTCCCGTACCGCGACGAGGCTCGGCGCTACGAAACCCTCGCCACGCCGGCGCTGGTGCATCGCGAGCCACGCCCCTACCAGACCGGAGCACTGTCCGCCTGGCGAGCCGCGGGTTTCCGCGGCATCGTCGTCCTCCCCACCGGGGCGGGCAAAACCCTGGTCGCCCACTTGGCCATCGACGACCGCCGCCGCAGCACGCTGGTGGTCACGCCTACCCTGGATTTGGTGCGCCAGTGGCACGACGGCTTGCGCGCCACCTTCGCCACGAAGATCGGAATCGTCGGGGGTGGCGACTACGACGTGCAACCCCTCACCGTCACGACCTACGACTCGTCCTATTTGCACATGGAACATCTGGGCGCGCGCTTCGGCTTGGTGGTGTTCGACGAATGCCATCACCTGCCCGGCGAAAGCTACGCCCTGGGTGCGCGTCTATGCCTCGCGCCTTTCCGCCTCGGCCTCACCGCCACCCCGGAACGCAGCGATGGACGCGAGCCGATCCTGGACGAGGTTTTGGGCCCCGTCGTCTACCGCAAGGACATCGTCGAGTTGGCGGGCGAGTACCTGGCGAGCTACGAAACCGTGCGCGTCACCGTCGATCTGTCCCCCGAGGAGCGCGCCGAATACGACAGCGCGCGCGCGATGTACCGCCAATTCCTGGCCGCGAGCGGGATTTCCATGGCCAGTCCGCGCGGCTTTTCCGATTTCATCATCCGTTCTTCGCGCACCCCCGAGGGACAGCGCGCATTCGCCGCCTACCGCCGCCAACGCGAGATCGCCTTCACCGCGCCGGCCAAGCTCGACTACGTGGAACGGCTGCTACACCAGCACCGCAACGACAGAACCATCGTCTTCACCCAAGACAACGCCACCGTCTATCTTCTTTCGCGCAGGTTTCTCATCCCGGCCATCACCCACCACACCCGGGTCAGCGAGCGCAGCGCAATCCTGCGGGTCTTCTCCCAGGGCGGCTATGCCGCGCATCGCCACCTCGAAAGTGCTCAACGAGGGCGTCGACATTCCGGAAGCCAACGTGGCCGTCGTGATGTCGGGCAGCGGCTCGGTACGCGAGCACGTGCAGCGACTAGGTCGCATCCTGCGCATGGGCGAAGGAAAGCGGGCCGTGCTCTACGAGCTCGTCACGGGCGGCACCAGTGAATCCATGACCAGCATGAGGCGTCGCGACCACGTTGCTTACCGCTGACCTGATCCACGTACGGCGCCGTGGCGATCACCTGTACGTCGTGGCGCTGACCGAGCCGGAGCGGCCGCACGCCCGTGAGCTGGCGGCCACCGCCCTCGCCTTGGTGCGGTCCCACGTCGGCCTTGCGCGTGGGGCGCTACTCGAAGCCTGGCAAAAGGTCGCAATCGCCTCTTCGGAGAATCGCTTGGCCCGCGCCCTGTTCAAGCTTGCCCTCGACGCCTGCGAATTCGACCGGGGTGCCGCCGTCGATCCGGTCGCCTTGCGCCACGAGATCTTCACCCGCGCCGCCAGCGCGCGCCGGTCTTCCTCGGGTGATTTCTCGCGTGCGCTCGTGTTGCAAGAAATTGCTCGCAGTCGCGGCGTCGACGCGGAGGCGGTCGAGGAGGCGCTCTACGCCGATCTGCCGACCGCGCATGTCCTGCGCAAGGCCGACTTACCCTCTCCCGACGGCCTGCTTTCCAGATACGAAATGGCCCAGCGCCAAGCCGTGCTCCTACGCGCCGTACGCGTGCGCGCCCGGGTTTGCAGCGCACGCGCGGCCGGATATCGCACGCTTTTTCGCGAGCTCAAGTTCCATCGTTTGCTCTACACCATCGAGAAGACTCGAACACGATGCCGGCTACATCCATCCACATCGATGGCCCGTTCAGCCTGTTCGAGCAGACGACGAAGTACGGACTCAAGCTCGCCCTGGCCCTACCCGCCATCATGGCCTGCGATACCTGGGATGTCGAGGCAGCATTGCGCTGGGGCAAGGACCGCCGTCCTCTGCGCTACCATCAGCGCGGCAAGGCATGTCCGGGCCCGCGGTCGACTCCTGCCCGGTCTGCCCGACGAGGTGGCCGCCCTGCAGTCCGAGGTACTCGCCGTAGCAATCGCCTTGGCGACGCTTCGCCCGGCCGACACCATTTTGGATCTGCCGGGCATCGGCGTGTGTGTGCCCGACCTGGACTTCGTCCATCGCGAAAGCGGCCTGCGCGTCTTTCTCGAAGTGCTGGGCTTCTGGAGCCGGGCCGCAGTCTGGAAAAGGGTAGAGTTGGTCCAGGCCGGTCTGCCCCACCCCATCGTCTTCGCGGTCGGCAAGCACCTGCGCGTCAGCGAGGACGTCCTCGGTGACGAATCTCCCGCCGCCCTCTACGTGTACGCGCGCACCATGAACGCGCGTGCGGTGCTTGCACGTATCGAGGCCGTGGCCGGAAGAAGAGCCGGTTAGCCCGCGCTATTTCGGTGTCGAAGCGAGCGCCTGCTTGAGAGCTTCGTTCTTGGGATCGGTCTCGAGGCCGCGCTCAAACATGTTGCGAGCCTTCGCGTTCTCCCTGGCCTCGCGGTGCAGATTGCCAAGCGCCAGGTAGACCTCGGCCTTGGTGATGCCGGCGACTTTCTCGTCGAAGCTCTGCAGCAGCAGGGTACGCAGGAAGCGGCGGGCAGATTCGGCGTCGTGCTGCCGGATTGACAGGCGCGACAAAGCCCCCAGAACGCCGGCCTGGGTGGGATCGATCTGGTAGGAAGCGAGTAGCGCTGCTTCGCCGCGGCCAAATCCCCACGCGCCTCGGCGAACCCGCCAAGCAGCCATTGCAATCGCGCGACGTCCTTCTGCCGCCTGGCCTTGCCGAGCTGCTCGACCAATTGACCAAGGGCAAATTCCCCCTCGTCCACGCGTCCGCATGCAATCAAGGCCCGGCCCAGGTTCTCCTTTACCGGTAGATCGTCCGGCGAAAGCCTGGCCAAGCGTTCGAGTGGTGGGATGGCGTCCTTGGGCTGGGCGAGCGGCCCGAGGTAGAGCGAAGCCACCTCGGACAGGATCGCCTTCTGCTTGGCCTCGTCCTTTTCCAGCTCGAGCCGGGCCAGGAGCCGCGCCACGAGTTGTTTGTGATTGCCGGCCTTGCGCGCCAACCCCTCGAGCGCCGTGATGGCGGGAAGCCACGTCGGGTCGTTGACCAGGGCGACTTCGTAGAGCACCACGAGATCCTCGGGACTGGCCCCGGTCGCGCCTTGAATGGCGGCGCGCCGGCAGAACACATCGGCCTTGTCCTGCGGTGTGGCCGCCGCCTCCGACGCCTTCTTGAGAGCCTGGCTGGCCTCTTGCCAGCGCTCCTTGCTTTCATGGATACGGGCAACCTCCATGAGCGATGAGAAATGCTGTGGATCGCGCGCCAGCACCGCCTGCAGTGCTTCGAGCGCGCTATCCTCGGCACCCAGCTTTTCGCCCCAGATGGCCGCCACTTGCACGCGGTAGCCGAGCTCGGCCACGCGGTTGCCACGCTCGGCCTCGCGGTCGGCCTTGTGTTCGAGCAGTTCGATGATCTCGTGCCAGCGCTCGATCGCGGTCAGAAGCCGCACGGTCTCTTCGAAGGCCTGGTGATTCCCCGGATCGAGGCTCAAGATTTGCTGCAAGTAAACCAGCGCGCGGTCCGAATCGCCTAGCCGCTCGGCCGCGTTCTTGGCCAGCTTGGCCAGGACGGGGATCTGCTCCGTCCCCTCGAGCGCCGACGACTGACGTAGCAACGCATCTTCCAGGGCCACGTAGTCTTCGCGGCGTTCTTCCAATTCGACCAGAGCCCCAAGCGCGGTCAAATTCTGTGGATCCGCATCCAGCGCCTCCTTGACGGCATCCACGGCCCCATCCAAATCGCCAAGGGGCCCGGACGCGATGGCGGCAACCTTCATCAGGACGGCGCAGCGCTGCCGGCTGTCGTCGAGCATGCGGGCCTTCTCGCGCAGGATCTCCACCTGGCTCTCGCGCTCCCCGGCGGCTTCGTAGAGGCGAGCAAGCTCGTCCATCGCGCTCTGGTTGGTTTCATCGCCCTCGCGGCCGGATCGCCAGGCGGCGATGGCGGCGGCAAGATTGCCGCCGCTCTCGTGCAGACTGGCGGCCTCCGCATACAGCATCAGCCGGCGCGATGGATCGAGCTCGAGCGCCCCGCGCCGTTCGATGACCTCGGCCAGCCGCTGATGATCGCCGCGCTGCCGGTAGAGCGTGTCCAGGGCTTCCAGGGCCGTGGCGTTCTCGGCCTCGGCCTGCAGCACACGAAGGTAGAGTTGCAAGGCCGCTTCCTCGTTGGCCGGGGTGGCCGCGCGCGTATAAAGCCGCGCGGCGCGCAATGCCATGTCCGCAAGAAGCAAAGGTTCGACGGCGTCGAGCACCGCCTCGATCCGCTTCGCAGCCTCGACCGGCGTGCCATTGAGCTCGGCCACGCGCTCCAGGTGATCCACGGTCTCCGGTGAGCCGGGCTCGGCCACCAGGGCCCGGCCCAGAACCTCCAGCGACCGTGGCAGGTCGATCAACTTGGTTTCGCAGATCTCCGCGATCCGACGCAGGAGACTGGCCTTGTCGCTGGCATCGTCCACCAGGGACAGTCGCGCCTCGATCAGGGCCACCAGCTCGGTGTAGTCGTTTCGCTCCTCCGCGAGGGGCTCTAGAATGTCGAGGGCCTCGACCGGCGGTTCCTTGCCGAGAGCCAAGGCGCGCAGAGCGGAAATCGCTCGCTCCTGTTTCGGCGCGCACTCCACGGCCGACCGGAAGGCGAGAAGGGCGCCATCGAGATCGGCGAGAGCGCCCAGGCGCAGCTCCCCCAAGGTCGCCCAAAATTCCCCCTGAACCGACGGATCGGTAGCCACTTCCGCCTCGCGCGCGAGCACGTCTGCCAGATCCTGCATGCGGCCAAGGCTGCGCAGGAGAATCTCTTGCCTGGCCAGGGCCGTGCCTTCGGCGCCTGGGATGCCCTCAATCTCTCGCCATAGCTCGACGGCGCGCTCGGGGTTACCAAGCTTGGACTCGTAGATTTCTGCGAGCCGGCTGCCAAACCAGCGCTGCAACTCGCTGTCGTACGCCGCCTCGAGGCGCTCTTCGTAGACCTCCGCCAGTCCTTTCTGGTTCGAGGTGGCCTCGGCCAGCCTTTCGAGGGCCGCGCGCGCCTCCTGGCTGCCGGGATCGTCGGCCAAGGCGCGCGCCCAGGTCGCGAAGGACGCCGCGGGATCGGCGAGCGCCGCTTCCATCACCTGCGCGATGTCGGCCAGGATCTCGATGCGCTCCGCAGGCACGTCCGTGACCGACAGGCGCAGTTCCAGGATCTCGCACAGCGGCCGCCACTCCTGCCCCACGCGAAGCAGCGGTTCGAGCGCCTCGATGGCAAGCAATCGATTGTCCTCGCCACGACACAGTGCCCAAAGCGCGGTGCGAGACTCGGCGTGGCCGGGACTACCGTCGAGAATGCGGCGGTAGCGGGCAATGGCCTCGGACAGATCGAGTAGGTCGTGCTCGGTCACGTGCGCCGCCTGGAATAGCAGCGTATCGCGCGCGTTTGCATTGGTCGCGATGCGCGCGCGCCGGTCGAGCACATCGACCAGCTCCGCGTACTGTTTCTCGCGCAGGAAGATGCTTGCCAACATTTCCAGGGCGTCGGCATCCTCCGGCGTGACATCGAGAATGCGGCGCAACTGCTCCGCGGCATCCGACAGCTGGCCGAGCTTTGCGTCGAGCAGTTCGGCGGCCTCGTAGCGCAAGGCGCGCAGGCGTTGTCGATCCTCCGTGCAGCCGATCTTGTTCTGTAGGATCTCCACCAGGTTCTGCCAGTCCTCGGTCGCGGCGTAGAGACGCGAGAGCGCATCCAGGGCCTCCAGGTTTTCCTGGTCCAAATCGAGAACGGAGCGCCAAGCCGCGATGGCCTTGGTCAGATCGCCGAGCGGCGATTCGTAGAGGCCGGCCATGCGCTTGGTGAGCGCCTCTCGCTGGGGAGCCTCGACCACGACCTCGGCATGTTTCTCCAAGGTCTCGCAAAGCTCGGCGGTGCGATTCGCGTCGCCGAGGAGGCGTTCGAGGGCCACGAAGGCGTCCTGATGGTCCGGGCGGGCTGCCAGGGCGTCACGCCAGGCGTCGATGGCGCGTCCCGGCGCGGCCAAGCGGGCGTCGAGGATGTTGGCCTTGAAGGCGCATAGATCCCCGCGCAAGTCGGGATCCATCGTCCGTTCCATGCCCTTGTCGAGGAATTCCACCAAGCGCTCGAAAGCACCCTGTGCGGCGGCCTGCGCCTCGACTTCCACCAGGGTTTCGGCGTTGGTCACGTCTTCCAGCCAGGCCCGGCCACGCGCTGCCAGCGCCTCGTCGGAACGACCGAGGTGCAACTCGATGGTCGCGATTTCGCGCAAGGCCGCGATGCGACGGCCGGGATCGTCGAGCGTCTCGAGGCGCATTTCCAGGGTATCGGCCAGTTTGCGCAGGTCGCGGACGGTGCGGAACGCCGGCTCCAGCAGCTCGGCCACACGCGCGCGCAACTCGCCCTCGTCCAGCAAGGTTTCCAGGGCGGCGATGGCATCGAGGTTGGCGGGCGTGCGGGCCAGGACCTCCCCGTAGTGGTCGACGGCCATCGACGGATAACCGAGGTGCTCGGCCTCGACCTTGGCCAGCTCCAGAGTCAGCCTGTCCTTGGTACCCGGTTCGTCGGTACGCGCGAGCATCCACACGAGGTGGTCGCGTAGATCCTCCCAGCGCCCCTCGCGGGTCAGCAGGCCGTCCAGATCCACGGCTGCGGCATTGTCGTCCGGTTCAATCTCCAGGATCGCTCGCAAGGCGTCGATCGCTGCGGCCGGCTCGGCCAGTTTCTCGTCGCTGAGCGCGGCGCTGCGATGGAGGAGTGCCACCTTGTCCTTGGCCGATTCCACGAGGCCCGCCTGATCGTCGAGCAGATCGCGCAACTCGCCCCACGCTTCCCAACGATCGAGGGCCTCCTCGAAAAGCCGGCTGGCGGCGCGATCGCCTGGCAGCGCCTCGAGGTAGCGGTGGTAGTGCCGACGCGCGCTTTCGCGATCGCCGAGCTCCAGGTCGTAGACGCGGATGGCGATGCGGACCAGGGCAAGCACTTCGTCGGAATTCGCCAGCTCGTCATTCAGGTAGTCGTCGAGCAACCGTCCCAGATCGCGCCAGCGATTCTGCTTCGGCGCGAGCCGCAGGAGTTGCTCCTGCGCGGCCGTGTCGGTCGGCCTTTCCTGGAAGACCCGGCTATACCAGTTGAACGCCTCATCGAGATCTTCGATCTGCTCCTCGTAAATCTGGGCGATCCGTTGCGTCCAGGCCAAGCGCAGCGCGGGATCCTCGCTGAACTTCAACCGGAGGCTGTCGATGCCGACGAGATCCTTCCAGGCGTTGCGCCGGATGTAGACCGGTTCGAGCAGGTTGGCGGCGTCAACACACACCTCGGGATCGGAGAGCATCTCTTGCAAGATCTCGATGGCCTTGCCGTGGTCGGGTTCGCCCTCGAGCACGGCGCCCAGGTACTCGATGGCCCTCGTGCGGTTTGCCAGTTGCAGGCGCTGGATCTCGGCCAGTCTGAAGCGCAGATCGATGGCGACCCCCGCCGATACGCCGCGTTCGAGACGCCGATCGAGCAGGTTGGCGAGATCGTCCCAGCGCCCGAGCTCGATGTAAAGAGCGTCGAGGGCCGCGACCGACTCGGCGTTGCCGGTGTTCATGGACCACACCCGTTCCCACGCCGTAATCGCGTCCTCGTGGCGTCCGAGCTTCTGCGCCAGCAGGGCCGCGCGACGGCGCAGGGCTTGCTCGGCCTTCGCGTTCTGGGCCAAGTCGGCCCGCCGCAATACTACCTCGTAGAGCTGTTCGTCATCAGATCGCTGTTCGTAGATGGACTCGAGCGCCGCGAGCGCGCCATCGTCGTCGGGCCGGCGCTCGACGATACGGTTGTAGTAGTCCGTCGCCACCGGCAAGTCGCCGAGTTTGATGGCTAGCTGGGCGATAGTCTGCTGTACGCGCATGCGCGTGGTATCGGCCAGAATGTCGGGCTCGATGGCGCGGTAGAGATCCACGATGTCGAGCGTGGTGTCCGGGCCGAGCGCGCTCGCCAGGCGCTCGTAGGCGTCGAGCAGCCGGTCCAATTCCGGATCGCCGGTGGCATCCTTGATGGCGGCGGCCCAGGTCTTGAAAGCGGCATTCTTGTCGCCGAGTTGGATCTCCTCGATTCCCGCCAACCGCGCGCGATAGGCGGCGCGGGTGTGGCCGTCGTCGGCCAGCTCGATGAAGATGCGTAGAATTCCCGCCAAGCGCGCGTGGTCACCGCCCTTGCTGTAGATCGGCTCGAGGGTTTCGGCGGCGGAAAAGCGCAGGACCTCGTCGTCGGATGCGAGCAAGCCTTCCATCTCGGCCATCGCGCCCGGATCCTTTGGAGCTAGACGCAGAATCTCGCGCCACCGGTCCAGCGCCTCGATATGGCGGCCAAGCGGCCCCTGCAGAAGTCCCGCGATCTGGCGCAACAGGGTGATGCGTTCGGCGTCGCTGGCCGCCGCCAGCAGCAGGCGTTCGAGCATCTCCAGGTGCTCGGTCGGCTGGTTCTGGACCTGGTAAAGGCGCGCCAGTGTGGTGAGCGCCTCGCGATCCTCGGGGAGATCGTCGAGGATGGGACGAACCGCAGCCACGGCCTCGCCCAGATCGGAAAGCTCCATCTCCAGGATCGTGGCGATGAGGAAACGAAGCGATCGACGAGCGCCTGCATCCAGATGGTCGAGTCTTCGCTTCAGCAACTCGACGCGCTCCCGCGCCTGGTTGGTCCTCTGGAATATGCGATCCAGGTTCTCGAAGGCCTTGGTCGCAACCTCGTCGTCCCCATCGAGCAAACCACGATGGGTTTCCACGGCCTCGGAAATCTGGCTCAGGCTGTTTTCCTGCAGATCGGCGACGCGCAGGAGAATCCGCCCTCGCACACCAGCGTCACTAGACCAGTCGGCTCTGGTGCGCAGCACGTGCACGAGCCCCGCGATGTCGTCGGCCTCGGTATAGAGCAGTTCGAGAGCTTCGGCCGCCTTGGCGCCAGTGTCCGGACTCTTGGGGTCCAGATCGAGCACGCGCCGCCAGGCCGCGATGGCCGCCTTTCGATCTGGAACGTGGGCCATGCATAGCCGCGCGGCCCGGGACAGCATCTCGGCGACTCCGGCTACGTCGGAGGGATCGCGCTTTTCCGCCATGGCTTGGTACATGGCGATGAGATCCCCGTGCCGCCCGAGCGCCATCCCCAGGCGCTCGGCCTCGGAAAGCGCGCGCTCCGCATGGGCATCGAGATCGAGGACGGCCCGCCAGGTCTCGAGCGCCTGCGCCGGCGCTTCCAATTTGCTCTCAAGCAACTCCGCCTTGCGCATGAGCAGGTCGATGGCCTCCGCTCCTTCGAGCACTTCCTTCTCGATATCGAGGATTTCCACCAGACGGGACCAGTTGCCGGCCGCAGCGTGCAGCGATTCGAGCATGGCGGCTGCGCGATGCCGCTCGGCCGGAATCTCGAGCGCTCGTTCGAGCAGGGGAATGGCCTGCGCATGGGCGGGCGCCAGGTCCAGCACCTCAGCCAGGAAGTGCAGCGCCCCGGCGGCATCGTCGAATCGCATCAACGCCAGCTCGGCCCGTCGCGCCTTGAGATCGGCGATGTCGTTGCGGGCCACCATGGACATTTCGGTTTGCAGCAGGTTGTCGAGCTCCCGCCACTTCTGCGCCTCGGTGTAATGGCGTTCGAGGATGCGGTAGGCTTTGAGATCGCCTGGGTCGAGATCGATGATCCGCCGCAACGTTGCCGTGGCGTCGGCCCGGTCGTAGAGCAGGCCTTCATCGATCTCGATGACTTGCCAGAGCAACTCCACCCGCTGCTTGACGTCTGGGACGTGCTTTTCGCGCTCCGCGATGATATCGCGCAAGGCACTCCAGCGCTCGGCATCCTTGCAAATGCGACATAGGGTTCGATAGGCACCCATGTGCAAGGGATCGAGATCGAGCACGCCACGCAACGCCGCCTCCGCGTCGCTCAGCCGCTCGGGCTGCCTTTCCTCGACGTCCGCTACCAGCATGAGCAGCTCTTGGCGCAACGTCGGCTCGCTGGCCGTGGCCAGAACGCGCCGGGCGCTCTCCGCGATCTCGGGCAACTTGCCCACCAACTCGGCCAACTGCACCAGGCGCTCGCGCACGGCATGGTTGGTCGGTTCGATCTCGAAGATGCGCTGGACCGCGGTGTAGGCGGCGGCCGCGTCGCCGAGTGGACCGGCGTAGAGGTCGGCCAACATCTCGAGATGCGCCTTGCGCTCGCCCTCATCCAGGGCGACGCGAGCCAGGGACTCCAGCGTACTCGCCCACTTGACGTAGTTCTCGGTCAACTCGTAATAGGGCGCGAGCCGCCCGGCTACCGCCGCGATGTCCTCGTCGCGAATGGCCTTGGCAGCGAACATTCGCTCCAAACCCTCGACCGCGCCGCTGGCAATATTGTCGAGATCGAGGGCTTGCAGATAAGCCGTGGTCGCTTCCTTGTGTTCGCCAAGCTCCCGTTCGTACACCCTGCCCATGCGCAGCAAGGCGGCCGCGCGATCGCTTGCCTCGCTCAGCACTGCCTGGCGCGCCAACACCGCCGTCAGGCTACGGAAGTCCCCCTGCTCTTCCAGCAGCCGCGCCAACTCGCGCAAGGCGCGCAGGTTCTCCGGTTCCACCTGCACCGCCTCCTGCAGGCTGCGTGTGGCTGCCTTGCGGTCGCTCAGTTTCTCTTCCTCGATGCGAGCAATGCGCAGGAGTGCTTCGGCCCGCAGCGTGGGATCGGTTACGCGGTGCTGCCGTGCCTGTTGCAAAGCAACCAGTTCCGGCCAGCGCTCCTTCTCCGTGAAGAGTTTGATGAGCGCTATCTCGGCCTCGGGATCCCCCGGCGCCTCGGCGAGGATGGTTTCGGCGAAGCGTTGCAGATCGACCGGTCTGTCCACGTGGGACACCAGCAGGCCGAGGCAGCGGCGAAGCAAGGCGAGACGTTCTTCGGGGTCGGGGCCGGCCTTTCCTCCCATGCCCTGGCGCTCGACGAAGAGCCCAAGCAACATCTCCCATTCTTCGGCCTCACCGCCCAATCGCTCGAAATCCGCACGGACCTTGTCGTCGGTCGGAGCCAGCCGGTAGGCCCGCGCGCACCACTTGAACGCCAGGCCCTTGGCCTGCAACTTGGTCTCGCACACGCTACGCGCACGCTCCAGGATGGGCAGACTCTCCTCTGGCGGGAGCGCCGGCGCAGATTCGGGACCAAGCAGGATCTCGTAGGTGGCGATGAGGCGCCCCCACCGCTCTGTCTTCTCGTATAGTTCGGCGGCCAATCGGGCCACCTCCCGATTCTCCGGATCGGTGGCAAGGATTCCCTCGTAGGCCTTGATCATGCGTTCGGTCTGACCAAGCCGATTGCGCGCGATATCGGCCACGCGTTCGAAGGCTCGCGTGCGCAGCCGCATGTCAGACGTGCGTTCGGCGAGCCCGGATAGTACGTCGCAAAGATCGTCCCACGCGTGGCGTGCGGAATAGAGCGATTCCAGAGCGTCGATGTCGCCGGTCTGCGAATACGCCTCGCGCAAGGCGCGCAGCACGCGTGGATTCTCGGGCTGCGCCGAGTGCACCCGCCGAAGGGTTTCGAGCGCTGCTTGTCCCGCGCCGAGCTTCTCCAGCAAGATGAGTCCACGCCTCTCGAGCAAGGCGCAACCTTCGGGGCTTCCTTCACCCCCGGCCGACTCGGCCAGGCGCCCCAGGATTTCGGCGAGGGCAGGCCAGCGCTTTTCCCGTTCGTAGAGTCCGGCCAGCGCGGTAACCGCGCTGCGATCGCCGGGCGCCAGTTCCAGCACCTCGTTCCACAGTCCGATGGCCTGGCGCAGATCGGCCAGCCGTTCGGCCGCGAGAACCGCCATCTCCACCATGTGGCTGCGCCGGACGTCCGAGTCGAGCAAGGGCAGCTCGCGCCGCAATAGATCCAGCAAGGCCCGCCACGAACGGCCGTGCGTGTAGATCTCGCGCAGGGTAGTTCGCGCCGGCGCGTCCTTGGGATCGATTTCGAGTATCTTTTCCAGCGCCGCGATGGCGTTGTGGTGGTTGCCGAACTTCTCGATCCAGAGCTTGGCGATGCGGTGGTAGAGCGCAATCTTCTCGCCCACGTCGGAAACTGCCTGCGCCTGGCGCATGAGAACGCCAGCGAGATCGCCCCAGCGGCCCTGTGCCTCGTAGCGCTCTGCCAGCGCCACCAGCGCCTCGGCGTGGTCAGGCCGCAGCGCCAGGATAGCGGCGTAGGTATTGATAACCATCACCTCGAGCTTGAGTCGATCGCGGTAGATAGGTACCATCTCGAGGTAGCACTCGATCTTGGGGTCGACCTCGCCTGCGGGCAGCGCCTCGCACCGGTCCTTCAGGAGATCGAGCAAGGCATTCCATTTTTCCGCCTTGCTGTAGAGCCGGCGCAGGGCCTCGACCGCCTCGGGAAGACCGGGGCGGATGCGCAAGAGCAGCTTCCATGCATCGATGGCCTTCTCCAGGAGCTGGGGCCTGCGCTCGGCCACCGTGGCCATCTCGATGCCGATGCGCATGCGCGCCTCGGGGTCGGTCTCGTTCTTCTGCGCCTGTCCGAGCAGGGCAAGCAACTGGGGGATCTCATCGCGCGACAGGTAGTACTCGCGATAGAAGGCGATGACCTTGGGATGGGAGGGCTGCGCCTTCTTCACCCGGCGGAAGCTTTGCTCGGCCTCGTCCAACTTGTTGAGGCGCTTCCAGTAGAGCTCACCGAGGGCGAGCGCGGCCGGCAGCTCTGCTTGGCCGCGTTTTGCCGCCCGCAATGCCGCCTCGAACGTCTTGGCGAGTTCGTTGAGGTCGCCGCCTTCCGAGAATAGCTCCTCGAGGATCTGGTAGAGTCGTGCGTCCCCCGGGGTCGCCAGCAACGCCTGCCGGTAGTATTCCTGAGCTTGCACCTTGTCGCCCATTTGCGCCGCCAGGTGGCCGGCGCAAAGCGCGGCCGCGCCCTTGTCTTCGGGCGTGGGCGCGCTGGCAAACCGACGCCCTAGGTGCTCGGCCAATTCGCCCTGGCGCCCAGCCTGTCGTAGCAGCCGCTCGAGCGCGAAGTCCGCCCGGCGATTGCGCGGATCGAGTTCGAGTCCACGGCGGATCATGGCCTCGGCCTCCGTGACACTGCGATGGCGGAGCAAGAGTTCCCCCTCGGCCACGAACAAGGGCGCCGCGGCCGGTCGTTCACCGGCTTCCGCGGCCTGCGCCGAAAGCGCTTCCGCCTGCTCTTGCCAGGTCGAATCCTCGACCTCAAGCTCGCGCAGCATTGCCGCCGCCGCGGGAAGCTCGGGCGCGATTTCAAGCGCCTGCTTCAGCGCTTCGCGCGCCGGCTCGCACTGCCAGACTTCCCCCCACAAGAGCCGCGCCTTGTCGACCAGGAGCGCGGCGCGCGCGCCGGGCTCGTGCGCCAGAGCAATTTCGAGATCAAGGAGACGAAGGCACAGGCCGAAGTTGTTGGAATCGGCGTGAAAAGCCCGTTCCGCCGCCAGAGCTTTCGCCAGATCTTCGGATTCGGCGTCCGCGGCCTCGGGTGGTTTGAACCCAGAGAGGGCTTCTAGCGCCTTGGCGTCCTCCGGATGAAGTCGCAAGGTTCTTAGGGCAGTGGAATCGTCGTTGGTCATGTCGGAAATCAAAACCTCCGCGCCTGTCGGGTAACCCTTTGCCAGGCCACCAACTATAGCTCCGAACGAACCTCTCGAATCGGGAAACCCACGTTGCGAAAGCGTTTTTTCCCCCGGCGGGATCCTCGGCCGAGAGGCCGAATCCATCCTTTCCCGGTTCCCGCCCGGCCCTCATGTGTGTATGCTGCCCGCTGCTTGTTATTTTCCCCGAACTGGAGGTTCCCACCATGAAGACAGGGATGACTGGGAAGACAGGTCTCGCCGTGCTGATTCTCTCGACCATGTTTGCGGTAGCGGCTTGCGAGAAGAAGACCCAAGGCCCCCAAACGTGTTGCACACAGCCCGATATCCCGCCAGGCGTGGCCAAGTTCGCCGTCGTCTCCGACGACGTCACCGGCCCGTCCGATGGGCAAAAGGTGAAGATGAGGGTGGGCATGCTCCAACCGGTCAAACGCGACCAGATGTATGCTCCCATGAAAGTGCTCTATGCCTACGCCATGAAGCGCACGGCATTCGAGCCCATAGATTTCGAGGGCTTGTTCTACGCCAACGAGGCGGATGCCAAGGCCGGCGGTGAAGGCAACGTCATCGCCAAGATCATCCGAGAACAGAGCGACCGCGCCCCCAAGTGCGTAAACAACGTGAAGTACAACTTCGCGGAGCAGGTCGACCGCGCCTTCATCCACAGCACGCGCGGCGAACAGGAACTACAAGAGGATCTGAACGATACCTGCCATATCGCGGAGAGGAAGAAGCAGCCTCGCTACGACGAGAAATTCGTCCACAAGACCACCTACAAGCTGGACGCCGGCAACCAGTCGGTCGAAATCACCTACCCGTTCCTCGAGATGGGAAAGGACGAGTTCGTGGCGAACCTAAAGACCAACTCGGTCATGGGCGCGTGGGCCGAATACATGACCAGCATGTTCAGCCACGCCCAGGATCTCAAGTCCATGACCTTCAACGGCATTTACAAGGATGAACCCGTGGTCAGGATATCGGTCTCGCGCCAGCAATTCGACAATATCCTGGCGCGCCTGCAAGAGACCATCGCGTCCCACGCCGCGATCACCTTCCAAACCATCGGCATGGGCAAAAAGACGAGCGAACAGGCCGAAAAGGAGCAGGAGAAGTTCAAGAGCAAGACCTACAAGGACGCGCTCGACAAACTGCCCAAAGAGCAAGTGATGATCTCGCCCAAGCTGAAGTGGGTGCGCTAGCCAGGCCTCCTAGGGTTCCCATCATCCGCGTTGGCGAAGCCGGGCTTTGCCCGCCGACTTCGTCGGCACTTGGGACCTCCACCTCCCCACCCTTCCCCTCGCGGCCTTCGGCCGCGACCCGCGCGCCTCCGCCAGAGCGCGGGAGGGTTTGGCGAGGCCGAGCGTAGCGAGCCGGGTGGTGGGCGGCGGGGAGGGGCCGAGCCTCCTAGGGTTCCCATCATCCGCGTTGGCGAAGCCGGGCTTTGCCCGCCGACTTCGTCGGCACTTGGGACCTCCACCTCCCCACCCTTCCCCTCGCGGCCTTCGGCCGCGACCCGCGCGCCTCCGCCAGAGCGCGGGAGGGTTTGGCGAGGCCGAGCGTAGCGAGCCGGGTGGTGGGCGGCGGGGAGGGGCCGAGCCTCCCAAGGTTCCCATCATCCGCGTTGGCGAAGCCGGGCTTTGCCCGCCGACTTCGTCGGCACTTGGGACCTCCACCTCCCCACCCTTCCCCTCGCGGCCTTCGGCCGCGACCCGCGCGCCTCCGCCAGAGCGCGGGAGGGTTTGGCGAGGCCGAGCGTAGCGAGCCGGGTGGTGGGCGGCGGGGAGGGGCCGAGCCTCCTAGGGTTCCCATCATCCGCGTTGGCGAAGCCGGGCTTTGCCCGGCGGAGCCAGAGCGCGGGAGGGTTTGGGAACCCTCCCAGGGTTCCCATCACTATTGGTATAGGAACACGACCTCGACCCGGTAGTTGCTGGCACGGCCGGCGGCGGTTCGACCGTCGGCGATGGGTTCGGCACCGCCCTGGCCGCTGGCCATCATGCGACGGACGTCCACCCCACGAGTGACCAGGGCGTTGTACACCGATTGGGCACGCGCTCCGGACATGGCCAGGAGCGCTGACTGCCGGCCACCACGGCTATCCGTATGCCCGATGATCTGCACCGGGAAATCCTCGTATTCCTTCTTCTTGATCAGCTCGGCGATAGGGTCGAGCACGGCTCCCATGCCGGGCGCGAGCACCGTCTGCCTCTTCACGAAGAGCAGGTTCGCGGGTATGGAGATGATGATGCGCTGGAGCGAGCCGCGCATGTCGCGCCGGACGCTGACACCCGGGATTCTGCTTGCATCGGAGAACAAGTCATCCGCCTTCTTGCGACTCTCTTCGGTCTTGGAATCGCGGGCGTAGCTTGGCTTGGCCGCGGCAGCCGCGTCATCGGCGGTCTTCTTGGCAATGGCGGCGCTGGCCTGGGCCTGCTGCATCTGCCCCTCCTGGAGTTCGGATTGGGCCTTGGCGAGAATCTCCTTCGCCGACTTGTAGAGCTCGGGTGCGTACTTCGCCGAATTCACCGTTTCGGCGGTCTTCAGCGCCAGCTCGGCGTCCGACACCTTGTCTGCGGTTTCTGCGCGCAGCTTCTCCTGTGCCAGTTTCTCCTCGTTGGTCTTCTTGTCCGCAGCTATCTGCGCCTCCAGCGACTTTACCTCCTCGTTCTTCTGGGCCTGCTTGTTGAGAAGAACGATCTTCTCGTTCGTGTTGTCGAGATCCTTCTGAACCTTCTCCTGCTCCTCCGCGGTCGAGGCCAGGGTATCCTCGGCTGCAGCGATCCGGGCGTTGGACTTGTCCTGATCGGCCAGGGCAAGTGCATGCCGGTAGTAGATCTGACCTAGCAAGGCGTGGTTGACCGACTCGTTCAGATCGCTGCTGTGCCACTTTTCGTTGGCCTCGCCAAACGCCTTGTCGCCCTTCTTGCACAGGTCGGGCGCCTTCTTTCGCGCCGCCGGCAATTCCGGGTTGGCGCGCAGCTTCTCGAGGGCGTCGAGCTCGCGCGGCTTGGGCGGCGTCGCGCACCCCACGGAGAGCAGTCCGGATACGAACACGGACAGGAGCGAAACCCGAATCAAAGTGGTCATTGCCGATCTCCCGGTGACAGCGGTTTTCATACCTTGCCCTCCAACCGCAACTTCTGGATCTTGGCGTTCTCGAGCGCCTTCTTGGTGCGTGCGAGATGGGCGCGCGCCCGCTTGACCTCGTCCTCCTTGGCGGTCGCCTGGGCCGCCAACTTGGACGCCGTCAAAAGTTGCCTGACCATGTTGGCCTGGGCTTCACACCGATCGAGAACGATGCGGACCTCGTCGTACTTCTCCTGGGATCTGAGGGTCCAAGCGTTGTCCAGCCATGAACGCATCATCATGATGTCGCTGGACACGGCCTTCTGGTCGTCCTGCCGTTCGAGGTCGGTGGTGGTCTGCTTGAGGTAATCGATCTGGCGTTGCAGATCGTCGGCCTCTCCCGCTCGTGCCATGACCGGCACCGCGAGAAAGACCAGGAACAGGAACATGGTCGCGTATCTAGTCATGATGTCCTCGCCTGGTTGCGCTGCGGCCCTATGTTCGCGGTTAGATGCTCGCCTCGTCAACCTGAAAAAGCCGGCGCGGTGCGGTTCCAGATTGTCTCCTTGACTCGGATGCAATCTTCACGGCATACCTTGGCCTCCTCGCAAGAGGGTCTGGTGGGCGTAGCTCAATGGTAGAGCATCGGATTGTGGATCCGAGGGTTGGGGGTTCGAAACCCCTCGCCCACCCCAGAAATGTCCATGCCGGGGTAGATCTAACTTGGGCGCCTTTTTCGGATTGACCCTACCCGACGGGGTCGAAACGCAATTGAGCGCGGGCGCGCCCGTGCTGCCACTCGATGGCCTGCCCGGCGCCAGCGGTTGCGATCCAGGGCGCCAAGTCAAGCTGCTCGACCCTCATGGCGATCTGGTCGCCTGCGGCATCGCGGATCCCGACAACGGCGTGGTCCAGGTTATCGCCCTCGGAGCCGTGCGCGGTTTCGACGCCGCTTTTTTCGCCGAGCGTTTCGCCCGCAGCCTTGGCCTGCGGCGCGCGCTCGGGTTGACCGCGGCAGAATCCGCCTATCGCCTGGTCAACGGCGAAGGCGATGGCTTGCCCGGATTCTCGGTCGACCGGTTCGGCGAATACGCCGTCGTGTGCGCTCCCAGCCGCCCGCTTTTGCCCTTCGCGCGCCTCCTGGCCGAGGCGGCGCTGGCTGGGGATGTCGACGCACGCTTGCGTGGCGCGATCATCAAGGTGCGCGGCAAGGATCCCCAGGATCGCTCACACAAGGACCAGGTCATCGGCGAGCCGCCGCCGGAGAAGTATGTCGTCCACGAACTTGGCGTACCTTACCAAGTTCACCTGCGCGGGGCGCTGAATGTGGGGCTGTTCCCGGACATGCGCGAGCAGCGTCGACAGATCGGGCGCTTCGTGGCTGGCCGCCGGGTGCTCAATACCTTCGCCTATACGGGTGCCCTATCGATCGCCGCCGCGCGTGCCGGCGCGGACACCGTTACCAGCGTCGACCTCTCCTCGGGCGTGCTGGCCTGGGCGCGCGAGAATTTTCGGCTGTCCGGCTTCGCCGACGGCGACAAACGATTCCGTTTCGAGGTTGCGGACGTCCGCCGATTCATGCAAAGGGAAGTCGAGGGCAAATGCCGCTACGACACCATCATCCTCGATCCGCCGACGGTGTCCGCCGCGCGTGCCTCGCGATGGTCGATGAAGCGTGATTACCCGCAGCTCATCGCCCTGGCGACCAAGCTCTTGCCGCCTTCGGGGGGAATCCTGTGGGTGTCCGCCAACACCCGCCGCGGCCCCTCGGTGCTCCGCCACGTCGCAGAAGGCATCCGCCTTTCCGGCCGCCATGGCGCGGTGCTGGAAGTCAGCGGATTGCCCCCCGACTTTCCCACCCCGCCAGGCTGGCCCGAAGCGCGCTACCTGGAAATCTGCCAGGTCTACGTCACGAGCGAGTAAAATGTGCGCCGGGATGAAACGCGTCCTGCTCCTCACGCTGACTACTCTGGCCTGCGGCAAGGCGCCCCCTCCCGTGCTCGATGCAGGGGCCGAGCAGATCTCGCCCGACACGGCTCCACCCCGAAGCGACGTTCCAGTTTCCCTTGCGGTGGATTTCTCCGTCGAGAATTGCCCTTCTCTCGACCCGAAGGCGCCGACTTGCTCGGGCACGGTTCCCCTCTTGGTTCGCTTCGTGCCCCTGGCCACGACCACGGTGACCCAGTATTTCTGGGATTTTGGCGATGGCACGCCGGCGGACAACGAAACCACTCCCAGCCACGTCTACACCCGCCCTGGTGTCTACTCGGTCAGCGTGGTGGCAACCGGCGCGGCCGGCGGCGTGGTCAGCAAAGGCCACGCCGGATTCATCGATCGCGCTGGCCAACGCCATCGGCGAACCCTGCGATGCGGACGTTCAATGCAACCAGGGACTCTTCTGTCTGTGTCCGGCGAGCGCCCCATGCAATCCTGGACCTGCGCACGGTCTGTGCGCCTCTTCCTGTCAGGCCGGCATTTGCAACGACACGGAGCAGGTGTGCGCGAAACTTCGGACCGCGACACCCCCGGCGGGCATGGCAACCGCTTGGCAAGCCTACCTGTGCCTGCCCGCGTGCACCGTCGACGAGGACTGCCCCGCCGGACTGAGTTGCCGGACCTTGCCTCCCGGGCCGGCGGGCAGCGCCTGGATCCATGGCTGCTTCGCAAACGTCCCTGGCGATGTGGGAGATCCCTGCATGGATAGCATGGGGAATCTGCGTGACGACTTGTGCGCCAGCGGCCTATGCGCCGATCTGGGAGCGAAGGGCATGTGCAGCGCGAGTTGCGATGTCGCGTCGTGCCCGCCCGGCTCGGATTGCGCCGTGTTCGGCGACGGCAGAAAACTCTGTCTGCGCCCGTGCACGAATTTTCCCTGCGACCAAGATCCTCTGCTCAACTGCGTGCAGCCGACCCCCGGCGACCTCGGTTACGAGTTGGCCAGTTCCACCACCCCCAACGTCGCATCGAGCTACTGCGCACCCCAACCGTGCACCTTGGGCGACTCGTCGACCGCCCTGTGTTTGCCCACCGGAACCTGCGTTTACCAGGATGGCGGCAGCCATTGCGTCCGAAGGAGTGATTAGCAACTAGCAACATTGGGTTGGGCTCCGGGAATTGTCGTACTTGTCGGCTAGCGTCTGGGCCAGGGCCTGATCGGGCGGGAGGTGCGAACGTGCGGCGGCGGCCTCGCCGGAAAGCTCGCGCAAGAGCGCCCCCATGATGACCAGGGCCGGGCCGAGTTGCCACCAACGCCGCTGCCGTTCCGACTCGATGATGGTCCTGGGCAGCCACACGGGTGGCGTCTCGCGCAGCACCGCCGGTATCCGCCCCGCCAGCACCCTCACCCATGCACGCACCGAAACCACCAGAATGGCCACGACCAGGGCCAGAAAGAGCCCAGCCACCACGGCATCGAGGCGGCTGTTGAAGATGAGGGCCTTGGTCGCCGCGATCTTGGCGGCGGGCACGGAGCCAGCCGCGAGATGTGCCGATAGCATGTTGGCCATGGCAAGGAAGCCGATACGCGGATTGGGGTGCGCGATCTTCTCGACGCCGGCGGTGAAGGTCACGGCGACGAGGCAAAGCAAGGGCAACAGCACCACCAGGGACATCCGCGCCCTGCCCGCCTTGATCAGGATGGTCACGGCCAGGCACAGCGCCACGCAAGCGAGCAGCTGGTTGGCGATACCGAAGAGCGGCCACAGGGAATTCACCCCACCCAATGGATCCCTGACACCCGCGTGGAGGAAATAGCCCCATGCTCCGGCGAACAGCAGGCTGGCGGCCAGATTGGCGGGATAGAATTTGGTGTCGCCCGCGCGCTTCCACACCCGGCCTCCCAGCTCCTGAATGAGGAAGCGACCGATGCGCGTGGCAACATCGACCGTGGTGAGGATGAACAGCGCCTCGAACATGAGGGCGAAGTGGTACCAAATCTTCATGGCCGCATCGCCGCCGATGATGGCGCGAAAGATGCTGGCCATGCCGATGGCCAAGGTGGGCGCGCCGCCGGTGCGCGCCAGCACGGTCTTTTCGCCGATGGCGCTGGCCAGGGCGCCGATTTGCCCGGCCCCGACCGGAAAGCCCCACGCCGAGACGGCGTGCGCGACGGCCGCCGGCGTACTGCCGACCAGTCCGGCCGGCGCGTTGACCGCAAAGTACATGCCTGGATCGAGAACGCACGCGGCGATGAGGGCCATGATGGCGACGAAGCTCTCCAGGCACATGGCGCCGTAACCTACGTGGCGAATGGTGCGCTCGCGGGTCACCATCTTGGGTGTGGTTCCGCTCGACACCAGGGAGTGGAACCCACTGATGGCGCCGCACGCGATGGTGATGAAACAGAAGGGGAAAAGGCTGCCCGAAACCACCGGCCGCATGCCACCGGTGAAGCTGCCCGGACTGGTCAGCCAGGGCATCTTGATAGGCGGCAAGACCAGGATGATGCCAGCCGCGAGCAGCAGGACCACGCCGATCTTCAAGAAAGTGACGAGATAGTCGCGCGGGGCCAGCAACAGCCACACCGGCAACACGCTGGCGGCGAATCCATACACGATGAGGCAGAGGGCGAGATTCTCCTTACTGAAGGTGAACATGGGCGCCAGCGTGGGATGGTAGTTGACGATGAAGCCGGCCAGCAGCGAGGCGGCCATGAACACCACCCCGATGCCGGTCATCTCCAGCACCTTGCCCACCCGCAAGTAACGCAGATAGACCCCCAGGATCATGGCGAAGCGGCATGGTCATGGCGGTTGTGACCAGGCCCCACGGGCTCTCGGCGAGCGCGTTGTCGACCACCAGGCCCAAACTGGCGACCAGTATCACCAGGATTCCGAGGATGGCGAACATGGCGATGGTGCCGGCCATTCCTCCGACCTCCTCGCGCACCATCTCGGCCAGAGATTTGCCGTCGCGCCTGACCGACGCGAACAGGATCACGAAGTCCTGCACCGCCCCGCCCAGGATCGCCCCGATGAGGATCCACAGCGTGCCGGGCAGGTACCCGAACTGCGCCGCCAGCACCGGGCCGACCAGCGGTCCCGGTCCGCTGATCGACGCGAAGTGATGGCCGAACAGGACGAACTTGTTGGTCTTCACGAAATCGCGACCGTCGTCGTGAACCTCTGCGGGCGGGGCGCGCAAATCGTCGAGCATCAGCACCTTGGCCGCGATCCACTTGGAATAGAAGCGCATGCCGATGGCATAGGTGCACAGGGCAGCCACGATCAACCAGGCGGCATTGAGAGTCTCGCCCCGGCGCAAGGCAATGACCGCGTAGGCGGCAGCGCCGAAGATTGAAACCAAGGTCCAAAGGACGATGCGCGCGACGTTCTTCATCGAGAAGATCGAAGCCCTTTTACACTTCACGCTCACTTGTTGCCAACACCGGGCGGATCCGCGTCAAGCCCGATCGCTGCGCGCACCGATCGGGCAAGGTCCTGGGAATCGAAGGGTTTTTGCAGGAAGTGCTCGGCGGTCACGGACTGCTTCCGGCTGGCCAGGGTGGATCTGTCATAGCCGGACATGAACAGCACCGGCAGCCCTGGTCGCAAGGCGTGCACCCGCTCGATGAGTTCCTTGCCGCTCATCTCCGGCATCACGATGTCGGTGATCAGAAGATCCACCTTCACAGTGGGATCCTTCACGGCTTCCATGCAACACTCGCCGCTTTCCACGGCGAGCACGCGATACCCCATCCCGCGCAGAGTGGTTTCGATGGATCGGCGCACCATGGGGTTGTCCTCGACCAGGAGCAGGCTCGCCGTCGACGTGGCCGGCGCCGGTGCCGAATTGGCGGCGCGCGCGACCGGCGGGCGCTCTCGCTCCTGGCCGGGCGAGCCGTTGCTCGGCAAGTAGATGGCAACCGTTGCCCCCTCGCCCGACTGCGATTCGATCTCGATGGCACCGCCGTGTTGGCGAACGATGGCGGACACGGCAGGGAGGCCGAGGCCCGCGCCACACCCAGGAACCTTGGTGGAGACGAAGGGCTCGAAGGCATGATCGAGCAGAGACGGTTCCATGCCGCGACCGTTGTCTCGCACGCGCAGCCGTACCCAGCGTCCCGCCGGCACGGACCCGCCCACACTCTCGACCATGTCGAGGACAATGGACAGCTTGCCACCGGCCGGCATGGCATCCTGCGCGTTTTGCGCCAGTTGCACCAGGGCCTGTTCGATCTGCTTGGGGTTCACGCGCACGCTGTCGGCGTTCGCGTCGAGGGAATCCTCTACCGTGATGTCCGCGCGCAGCGGCGCACGTACCGCCGGCAGACAATCGCGTACGACATGGCTCAAGTTCACGGATTCGAGCGCGAGTTTTCGCCTGGGGTCGAGCGCCGTCAAACGCTGGGCGAAAACACGCGCCGCCTCCGTCGCCTCGCGAATGCCCACCAAGCGCTGGCGCGAGTGATGCGTGCTTGGCGTCTCCTCTTCGAGCAGGATGACATTGCCAAGCACGGGCGCTATCAGACGGTTGAAGTCGTGGGCGATGCGCGCCGCGACGGCGGCCATCGGGTCGTTGGTCGCTTCCGGCCTCGGCTCAACCCTCGCGACAGGCCTCGCTTCCGGCCACACCATGCACAGAAACAGCCGATCTCCGCACCCGCACGGCGGAAGCGGCAGGACCGTTTGCCGAAATGCCCTGGATTCGCCCGAGCCGTCGCGCAGGCTCCACGGCCGCGCGGGCGAGAATTCGTTGGGCGCCCCGGCCGCGACAGCCGGGGATTCGTGCGCGCCGGCCGAAAAGAGCTGGGCCAGGGGTTTGCCGACGGCCTCGGCGCATCCCAGGCCCAGCAGCCGCTCGGCGGCCTGACTCCACGAACGAACCACGCCGTTCCCATCGCACACGAAATGCGCGACCAAATCAGGCCACGTCGCCGCACTGGGGGGACCATCGCGCGATGGCCCACACCTGGTTCCTCCGAACGAGATCACTGCGGGCGGAGAATACCATCGCCGGCACACTTCATCATCACATACCGTGGACAAAACGGGTCCCGACACCGTAGCCTTCCCGCCAACGTGGAATCCTCTTTCGACGTCGCGATCCTGGGGGCCGGCATCAGCGGACTTTGTGCCGCTCACCACTGTGCCCGCGCGGGTCTGCGCTGCATCGTCCTCGAGGACAGCGACGCGCCCGGCGGCTGCATCCACACGGCTCGCACCCGCGACGGCTTCTGGTTCGAGCTCGGGGCTCACACGCTCTACAACTCGTACGGATCGTTACTCGATGTCATGGCGGCGTCGGGCCTCGCGGACGCCATCGAGCACCGCCGCAAGGCACCCTACCGTCTGCTGGTCGACGGCAAGGTGCGGTCGGTCCCGTCGCAGCTCGCCATGGGAGAGCTTTTCGCCTCGGTCTGGCGCGCTTTTACCGAGCGCAAGGACGGCCGCTCCGTCGGCGACTATTACGGCAGCCTGGTGGGAAAGCGCAACTGGAAGCGCGTGTTCGCACCGCTGCTCTCGGCCGTGCCTTCCCAGCGCGCCGATGATTTTCCGGCCGAGATGCTGTTCAAGCGCCGTCCCCGCCGCAAGGAATATCCGCGCACCTTCACCCTCAAAGGCGGCCTCGGCTCGCTGGTCGACCGTTTGGTGCACCAGGAAGGGGTCACCTTACGCGTGAACGCGGGGGCGCGTTCTCTGGCGCGAACGGAGCAGGGCTATGCCGTGACTGCCGCGGACGGAACGGTGTCGGTTGCCCGCGACGTGCTTCTTGCCCTGCCGCCAGATGTCGCGGCCAGCCTGCTGGCGCCGCTCTTGCCCGAGGTGGCCGCGGCGCTGGAGCGCATTCACACCTCCGCCGTGGTGTCGACCGGGGTGGCGTTCGCGCGCAAGGACCTGCGGCTTCCCCGTCTCGCCGGGCTCGTGCCCATCGACGACGTCTTCTTTTCCGCCGTCAGCCGCGACGTGATCCCCGACCAGCGTCTGCGCGCCCTCGCCTTCCACTTTCGCGCCGGACTTACCCTCGACGAGCGGCTCGACCGCATCCGCGATGTCACAGGGGTCGACCGAAAGAGCTTCGTCCAGGTTTGCGAACACGAAACCTCCCTGCCCTCGCCCGGCATTGGACACCCAGACCTGGTGCGCGCCATCGACCAAGGCCTCGCCGGATCCCGCGTCTACATCACCGGCAACTTCTTCGAGGGACTGGCCATCGAGGACTGCGCGTTGCGCTCTGCGTCCGAAACCAGTCGACTGGTCAGCGCGAATAGATGAGGATTTCGCGGTTGCCGTCCGGTGTCTTGCGCTGTACGGCGATCTTGTTTCCGCCCGCGGACCACGGGTAGGACTGCTTGTTCGGCAGCCCGACCTCGCCGATCACGGTCACGCGCGCGCTGCCCGGATCGAGGCTGAAGAAATCGAGCGCGTAGCGCGACTCCTCCTCCATTTCGCCCTTCCCTCGCCCAGGCCGGTCGGCCAGCAGGGAAAACACCACTTTTCTCCCGACTTGGTGCTGTTGCAGCGTCGTGGGATCGTAGTCCTGCAGCGGCAAAGTGAGCTTGATTGGCCTCACCTTTTCACCCGGTCCCACCAATTCGTAACCCTTTTGCCCCTCCGCCAGCACGATGACGGCCGGCTGGTCCGGCTTCTCCCCCCGCTTGCGGACGTAGTCGAGGAAATTGTCGAGCTTCGGCGGCAACTTGCCAGGGCCGGTCTTGCCGGTCTTGACATCGTAGATGGCGAATTGCGGAGGCCCGCGCACGTCGGTCTTGCGGCTGTAGGCTCCGGGCTTTTCCACCATGGCGGAGAAATGGCTATTGGTGAACCCAAGGAAGGTCATGCCCCCGGACCCGACGATGGTGCCGTCACCCTGGACCACCATGTCCTGGAGCATGAGGGTTGCGCCGTTCGGCTTGTAGGCCTCGATGGTGAAGCGCCGGTTCCCCCCGGGTTCGTTCTTTTCCGAATACGCGACGAACGCCTTGGGCGACACGGATATCTCGCAATCGTCGAAGCTCTGGGTGGTGCGCCGAATGTGGCCACTGGGGTCGACAATGGCGCCTCGCCGTCGACCTTCATTCGACACCAGGAACCAGTATCCGGATAGTCCCATGATCTTTTCTGGCGTGGCGGTAAAGCTGGAGATATCCGAGATGCGCGGCTTGCCCCCGGGCGGACCGACGAGGAGTTGCACGGAGCCCTTGGCCGTGAATTGGATGGTGGCCAGCTTGCTCCCGGATTCGTCGAACGCGAAGGCATCGTGGAGCAGGCCTTCGGTGGCTGTGACCTTGCCCGACGGTTTGAGACGCTTGGGCGCGGCGAGGGCGGTCGCGCCGAACAAGCACGCGACCACAAGCAGCAAGAGGGGGGGCATGGTGCGCTTCATGGGGCGCATTTTACTGCCTCGCCGCGAGTCTTCGTCAACCGATTCGTCCAGTTCGGCCGACCCCGGCGGCAAACGCGCTATTGGGTGCAGGGAGCAAGCGCGGCTACAATGTCACCAGTGCATGCGAGCATCATGGTCGTTCTCGTCCAGGCGGCGCTGGTCACGGTAGCCCCAGGGACGCAGGAGCAGTGCCCCTCCTCGGCGCAAGTCCAGGCAGCGCTGGAAAACCATGCGCCCAGGCTGGTGTTGCGTTACTCGGAGGACGACCCCGCCAAGTCGCTCACGCTGTCCCTTGCGCCTGGCATCGCGCCCGGAGAGATCACTATCTCTCTCATCGACAAGAGCGGGCTGGTGAAACTGTACCGGGTGCTGTCCCCCCCACGGAGCGATCTCGGGCGCGACTGCCCGGCGCTGGCCGACACGGTCGCCTTCATCGTCGATCGCTACTTTCAAGAGGTCAGGCTGCCCGCTTTGCCGGAAAACAAGCCCCCTCCGCCTCCCCCATCGCCTCCCCCACCCCCGAAGCCGGCCGCACCCCCGAAGCCGGCCGCGCCCAAGTCGCCGAGGTTCGCGCTATCCGTGACCACGGGCAGGCGAATGCCCGGCGGCGCCACGGATCTCGGGGGAATCGAGTTCAAGTTGACCGCAGGAGCGGACATCACCTCGATAGGCCATCGTGGCGGACGCCTCTGGGTTGACTTTTCGGCCGGCATCGTCGGCTGGGTGGTGAATCGGTCTTGGGACTACCCTGTCTCCACCGGCGCGACCACGGTCGTGTACTCCGGCAACGCGAACGTGGTGCGCTCGGGAGGAGATCTCTCCCTGCTGTTCGCCTGGCCCGCCTGGCACGGCCGGATCTACGCCGGGCCTCAGGTGTCGATGGACATGGTGTGGCTGGATGCCCACCCGAACAACCGTCTGCAGCGGGAAATCCGCTTCGCCCCGGCGGCCGGATTGCGAACTGGCTACCAGTACTTTTGGCGGGACCATTTCTTCGCTAGAGTGGACATGTCCGGCTGCGTGGCGATTGTGCGTCACAACATAGTGACACAGAGCGCTACCGACATTTCCCTATTCGAGTCTCCTCCCGCGTACCTGACTATCGCCCTCGGCGTTGGCATTTGGTTCTGACGTCAGATGATGATGGAGCAACGAACCCGGCCCTAATAGGGCAAAGGCAAACATGGGACAAATGCAGCACACCAAATCGCAATCGCAGTCCCAGTCGTCCTTGGCAGATGCGGAGCTCGTACGATCTTGCCGGGCAGGAGACATCGTCGCGTGGAAGAACCTCTACGAACGATACGCGCCACTGGTGTATCGATTCGCCTCCTCCCTCGGGGTTCCGGTGGACGAACGCGACGACGCCGCACAGGACATCTTCATCGCCGTTTTCCGAAGTTTGCGGCACTTCCGCGGGGAGGCGCAGCTTTCCACCTGGATCTATCGCATCGCCGCTCGCCATGCGATTCGCCTCGGCCGCCGACGGAGAACGCGCGAAAACATGCGCTTGGCCATGCTCAAGGAGAAGCCGCCGATCGCAACGGATCCTTCCGAGCGCTCGACCCAGGTTGCAACCCTGGACCGGATGTTGTCGAAACTTCCGCCCAAGAAGCGAACCGTTCTCGTGCTGTTCGAGATCGAAGGACTTTCCGCCAAGGAAATCTCCGATGTCGTTGGTTGCCCGGAAAACACCGTATGGTCGAGGCTGCATCACGCACGCGCTGAAATGGTGAAGGCGGCAAGGAGGATGGTGCCATGAAGTGGCTCGAAGAACCGCGAGACGAAGCAGAACGCCTGGTGCGCGAAGGCCTGGACCAGGCCACGAAGCGGCTGGGCGATGAACTGACCCATCGCCGGGTGTGGGCCAAGATTTCCGAGGCCATGGAGGCTCCCCAGCGCCGTTTTTCCGGCCGCCCGTTGTTGGCGAGTGCCGCCGCGGTCTTACTGGCCGCATCCGGCGTGGTTGCCTATACCCAGGTCCGGAATTTCACGCACGTGCGTGGCGCGCCTTCGCCGTTGGCCGCCAAGGGTAACCCCACCGCGACACCGTCAAACGCTTCGACGAATCTGCCGGGCCAGGCAGGCGCAGCAACGAAGGTCATCGAAGACCAGTCGGCGCTCATCGAGGCGGAGCGCGTGCCGGGCCACTTCGTTCGCACCAGCGCAGGCGAACGCGCGCGCGTGGCTCTCGGCGGTGGCGCCGAAGCCGAGCTGAGCGAGAACTCGACCATTACCTGGGACAGTCAGCATCGACCTTCGGTCGAGAAGGGAAGCGCGCGGCTCTCGGTGCCTCACCAGCCACCCGGCTGGCGCTTCTCGGTCACTGCTGGACCGTACGTGGTCACCGTGGTGGGCACCAAGTTCGAGGTTCGCGTTGCGAACCGCACGGTCGGGGTCGCCGTGACGGAAGGCGTGGTCGAAGTCTGGCGTGGTTCTCACTCGACCCGTCTCGTGGCTGGCGACTCGTGGAACGGCCCGCTCTATCCAGAAGAGGCCCAGGGGTCTCCGTCCGCCACCCTGCCTCCGGCCGAAAAGCCGCTGCCCGTGCCCAACGCCAAGCCCGCGTTGCCCTCGTCGCGAGGATTGGAAGAGGCCCAGGCCGCGGTGAGGGCCGGCGATCCGAACAGAGCGGTTGAAATCCTCTCGCGAGCGGCTCTGGGGAACGGCCCCGCGGCGCAGAACGCGGCCTATGAGCTTGGGCGCATCACGCGCTACAATCTCCACCGCCCGCGTCAGGCGGTGGCCCTATGGGACAGATATCGCACACGCTTCCCCGCTGGACTCCTGCGAACCGAAACCGATCTGTCGATCGTCGAGACGCTCTCGCAAATGGGCGACGTTCGCGCGGCTCTGGCCGAGGCCGATGCCTTCCTCGCACGGCACCCGAACAGCGAGCGTCGTCTCGACGTGCAGCGATTGGCGGAACGTCTTCGCGCCGCGGAGGCTCTTTCGAATCAAAAGTGAGCCCATGGTCCGGCGCGCCGCACTGATCGGCCTTTCGCTCGGCCTCGCAGCTTGTACCGAGCAGGTCGTGCTGTACGACGTGGGCGATGCCGGTTCCCCGGATCTCGGAGCCGGCAAGGATGGCAAGTGGGCGCCGGACGCCACCTGCGGATTGATATGGAAGACCCTGACCTATTCGCCCCAGGCTGCAGATGTCATGGTCGTGCTCGACCGTTCCGCGTCGATGCAGAAGCCCTTCGCCGGTACGACGCGCGAGGCTGCGGCGCAGAGCGCTCTCGTCAATGCGATCGGGATGTACCAGAAGAGGATCAAGTTCGGCTTCGAACAGTTCCCGGCCGCGGATACGGATCCATCGTGCCAACCTGGCGCTTGCTGCGCCGAACCGGTCAGCATCGATCCCACGCTTTCCAACGGAGCGGCGATGAGCAGCGGCATTTGGTGCAGCGACCCACACGGCGGGGCCTGCTCCTTCACGACCACGGACTCGCCATCCCATGCGGCGCTCGACCGGGTCCGCGAGTATTACAAGTCGAGCTATTCCACCGACGACCAATATGTCCTGCTTGTAACATCGTCGGATCCATCGTGCGCCGCCGAAAGCGACATGGCCTGTGCCGACGCCCGCAATGCCGCGAGCGATTTAGGGAATGCCGGCGTGCACCTGTACGTGCTCAGCGTGGGCTATCAGCCGGATCAGGGGTCATGCCTTTACCAGGTGAGCCAGATCGGCTCATCGTCTCTGCCGCCACACACCAAGCCTCTGTACCCCGCGAACGACGCCTACGATCTGACCACCGCGCTGAGCGACATCTTCTCGGCGGTCGCGAGAAGTGCCTGTTTCATGACCTCCGACTACCAGCCACCAAGCCCAGCCCTCACGGTTTACGCAGGTAGCTCGGTCCCGGTTCCGCAGGTCAGCGGGAGCAGTCAAGACGGCTGGTTCTTCTCGGATCCCAGGCGCATCAGCATCACCTTCTCGGGCTCGGCGTGCGACGATTGGGTGAAATCGCAATTGACCAGGCCCGATGTCAGCTATTCCTGTTCGTCGTGCGATGGGCCGAATGCGTGCAGTAACTGGCAACCGTAGGGTCACCATTCGTCGATGGATCCGATGGCGGGGATCGAGGAGGTGAGCGGGACGGTGTCGATGCCCCGCGCGCCCATCACGGCCAACTGGTAGCGAATCTGCGCCAGGGGCAGCTTGGCACTGGCCGTATCCACCTCGATGCTGTACTCGGTGTACGCCTTGCCGCTGATGCGGCTCGGCTCGTCGGCGAACAGGTTGTTGCGAACCAGATAAGCCTCGACCTCGCCGGCGTTTTCGACCGGAACGTTGAAGAGCAGCAGAACCTTGTTCTCGGCGTTGATGGCGCCATGCAGGTTGAGCAGGAACATGCGTAGCAGTTCGAATTTCGGCTGGTCGGTGCGAATCTCGGGGTTCACCCAGATCGAGGTGCCGGATTCCATGACCTCGTCGATGATGCGCAGGCCGTAGTTCTTGATGGCGCTACCGCTTTGGGTGATCTCGAGGCCCAGGTCCGCGCCGCCGTTCTTCACCTTGGCTTCCGTCTTGCCCCAGGTTTCGTAGATAAGAACGCCAGCGTCGATCTTGGATGGCGTCGAGTACTTCTGCACCGAGAACTTGCCGAACCTCGCGTCCACGCCGGCATCCTTCAGGCGACGGCCGATCCACTCGAGCGCCAGGTAGGGCATCTCGGCCACCGCCGTGATGAGCGGCTTCTGGCTGGCGAGATCCTTGAAGAACTCGACCGCGCTGGGGAACTCCTTCTCAGGCCTGACGATGCCAACCAAACGCACACTGCCCCGCTTGAGCGACATCACCCGCCGCAGCTCGATGTCCCGGCCATACTCGTATTTCAGCTCGAGGACCCGCTCGCGGATCCAGTCATCGCCAGCGATGGCCACGTCAAGCTCGCCGATGCCAAGCTGGGTGGCGAATTCCTGCGGCCTACCGTCCCATCCATAGAGGAAATGCACGGTCGAGAATTTGCTCGGGCCGCCCGACTGATAGCCCGAGGTACGAAAGCCGGACTGTTCGAGGAGTTGCACCAGATTCCCGCCGCGGTTGGGATCGGCCAGCGAACCCGCGGGCATGCCTATGCGAAGGACTTGGTCATTCATGGGTCCGCCCATCCTGCCTAACAAAACCCTGCCTGTCACCCCTTGGCGTGCGCGTCGTGGAGACTTTTCCACGCTATTGCTAGATTTCCTCCGTGCGCACTGTCCGTGTCTACCGACTTGAGGTTGGGTTGCCGCGCCCCTAGGATCTGGACGTCATGCCAGCCGCCACCGACTCCCTTCTTCGCGACGGTCTTGCGGTCCTGGCGAGACTCATGCCCGATGGCTACTCGGTTGCACCCTCAGGACTGAACAAGCGCGGCGACCAGGCTGGCGAATGGATCGTCCTGCGCAATCGGAAACGACACGGCGTTACCTGTCTGGTGCTGGCCCGACGCCGGGTCGAATCCCGCGACCTCGGGGCCATCGCGGCCAGCGCCGCGCACACCAACAACCCGGCCCTGCTGGTGTCGAGCTATCTTTCGCCGCTGGTCCGCGAACGGCTGCGTGGATTCGGTATCGGCCACTGGGATCTGGCCGGCAACGCGCAGATCGGACTCGGCGACATCGACCTGTGCATCGAGCGCGAGGGCGCTCGCACAACCATGGCCGGCGAGCGTTCGGCCCGCTCGCTTTCGGGCGAGATGGCCGGACGTGTGGCGCGCGCCCTGGTCGATGTCCGGCCGCCTTTCACCATCGTATCGCTCGCCAACAACGCGCGCGTCGAGACGAGCTGTGCTTCGCGTGTGGTCGCCTTCCTCGCCGACAAGGAACTCTTGCGCCGGCAACCGCGCGGCAAGATCGAGAGCGTCGACTGGCCAGCGCTGCTCCGACGCTGGACGCTGGACGCGCCCTTGCAATCGCGCGGCGAGGAGTCTCGACACCGATTCCCGCGCGGCATCCGCGACTTTCTGACCCGCCTCGGCCAGAGTGGACTGCTGCACGCCCTCACTGGCGAGGTCGTTTTCGCCAAGCTCGCGGCTCAGGATCTCCCGGATACCGCCATGGTGTACGTCGACGACCTGCGAGAAGCGGTGGCACAGTTCAGACTGCACCCGGCCGGCGACCACGCCAACGTCATCCTAGTAAAGCCGAGCGACCGCAGCGTCTTCCAACGCTCGACGGAAAGTGCCGGGCTTCGCCACGTCTCGCCCAGCCTCATGGCCGCGGATCTCGGTGTCGGCGACGCATTCGAACGCGTCCTTTCCTGGATGGCCAAGCATGAATCCGTGTGGCGGCGGCCCTCAGATGGCCTTCAGATTCGCCAAGGCGGCCGCGGCGCAAAGGGCCGCTGACAGAATCGCGACCGGGATCAGCCCGAGCAGAGGAATCGCCAGCAGAGAGGTCAAGGCCGCGGCGCCCGCCGCGCCGGCCAGATCCCAGGCGTACAGCCGCGCTGCCGCGCTCGGCTGCGCGGCCACATGCACGGCCACCGGATAGACCGCGCCTGCGCTGACCCCGACCAGGACCGTCAGGACCACGATGATGCCGGCGCCCCATCCAGGAAATAGGCGCGCCAGTTCGATGCCGAACGAAACCATCGCTCCGGCCGCGGCCGCGCCGGCGCACGCCCGTGCGAGCACCCGCGGCCGGTCGAGAAATCGCCCGGCCGCCAGGGCGCCGGCGGCCATCCCGGTCATGAAACCGGCGATGAGTCCGCCGAGCGCATGGTAGAGGTGCCCGAGCAGGGCTTGAAAGGCGAGCAGCAAGACCAGTTGCAAGGTCATGCCCGCCGCGCCCGCCGCCGCCACGGCGAAGCCAGGGGCCGGCCGCCCACGATGGACCAGCACGACCAAAGCGGCGATCCCGAGCACGAGTGCCGCGAGAAACCAAGGCGCCCATGGAGCGCGCACCAAGGCAAGCGCGGCGCGGGCCAAGGAAGGGGAAAGATGTTGCAGGGCTTCGACCAGGCCGAACAGATACACCACCGGCCGGAAATCGCGATTCTCGATGGGCACGGCCGTGGCGAGCGCGCGGCGGTAGTCCGCGGCGTGGAAAGGCAGCAGCCGATCGAAAAGCCAGGTCGGCCCGACCTGCGCAAGGTGAAGTCCGCGCTCGTCCAGCCGGCGCAGAAGAAGCACCGGTCGGGCGTCGACTTGCCCGTCGGACGCCCAAACGATGGTCTGGCTTCCGGGCGCCACCCCGATAAAGGGGAAGACCGTACGTAGCGTGGCCATGAGCGAGGCGTGGCGTTGGCGCGCGCCTGGATCGAGGTAGGCGTCGGATCCCGGGATGGCCAGGGCGAGGATTCCACCGGGCACCAGGGCTCGGCGCGCGTCCTCGAAGCACTCCCGGCTGAAGAAGCGCGCGAGAAGCGCATTTTGCGGAATCGGCAGGTCGATGAGAATGACGTCGTAACGGCCATGCGCTTCGTGGATCAGCCGACGTCCGTCGCCCGCCAAGGCGTGAACGCGCGCATCCGCCAGAGCGGCACGGGTCTCTTCATCGGCGTACTTGCGCGCCAGCGGAAACACCCCCGGATCCATCTCGACGTAATCGAGACGCTCGGGATTGTGCCTGAGCGCCTCGACCAGGCCTCCGCCGAGGCCCCCTCCCACGAGCAGGATGCGGCGGGGATTCGGGTGCAGCAGTAGAGGCAAGTGGATGCTTTCCTCGGCGGCGATCTGGTCCTCGCTGGTGAAGATCAGCGCACCGTCGTGAAAAAACGCCCGCTGCTCCCCGCGGGCGACCACGGCCAGCAAGCCGTAGCGCGACGGCTGCAAAGACAGGACCTGCTGGCCGGGGAAGCGCGCCGAGGCGAGCCCGGCGGAAACCCGCGGGCAGGCCAGCGCCGCCAGGGCCAGCGCGCACAGACCCGCGACGAGCGCGAGCGATCGCTTGCCCCAGGCCAGGGGAAAGCCGGCGGCCACGCAGATTGCCCCGGCGACAAGCATGATCCACGCGCTCGACAGCCGGTCGGCGAGCAAGAAGTGAAACAGGAGTCCGGCGACGGCGGCGCCGATGGTTTCCGCGCCGTAGAGAATCGCCGCGCGTCCCCGATCCGCCATGGCCGTGAGCGCCCAAGCGAAGCACAGCCCTCCCAGGAAACAGGCCGGGGCCAAGGCGAGTAACGCCGCGGCGACCAAGGTGGAAATCGCCGGCGTCTGTCCCAGGGCATCCGGCCCCGCAAGACGGATCATCGAAAGCGATCCCAACAGCAACAGTGGGGCGGCGTTGAGCAACCGTCCCAGCCATCGCGCCGCGCGCGCCGGCTGGCGTACCACCCGTGCGCCGGCAACCGTCGCGAGTCCGGTGAGCAGCAGCCACAGGCCGAGCGCCATGCCCAGCACCAACTCGTTGCCCTGCGAGGACGCGAGAAGCTCGCGCAGCAGGACGACCTGCGCGAGCAAGGAGGCCGCGCCCGCGGCCGCGACGGCTCGGCGGATGGCACCGGAAGCGCTGGCTAGCTCCATACCCCTGGAATCGCGGTGCCACAGAAAGCGCAACGGCCGGCCTTGATGTGCAGCTCTTTCAGTTCGAATCCTCGCCGCCCCACCACGACCTTGCCGCAGTGGGGGCAGGTGGTGCTCTCACCGTCGAGACCAGGCACGTTCCCCGTGTAGACGAAATGCAGCCCCTCGGCGAGGCCAATCTCGCGGCAGCGAATCAGCGTCTCGTTAGGCGTCGGGGGTACGTTCTTCATCTGGTATTCGGGGTGAAAGCGCGTGAAGTGCAAGGGCACGTCGGCGCCCAGGTTGGACTTCACCCAGCGGCACATCGAGCGGATCTCCGTCTCGCCGTCGTTCTGGCCGGTTACGCACAAGTGAACCAGCTCCAGCCACACGCCGCTCTCATGGATCACCTCGATGGTGTCGAGCACCGGTTTGAGCTTGCCCTTGCACATGCGCTGGTAGTAGTCCTCGGTGAAGCCCTTGAGATCGACCTTCACGGCGTCGAGGTGCCTCAGTGCCTCCTTCATGGGTTCGGGCTCGCCCGAGCCGCCCGTGACCATGGTCGAACGTACGCCCGCCTTGCGCGCCGCGATGGCGGTGTCGATACAATATTCGAGAAAAACGATGGGCTCGGAATAGGTGAAGGCCACGCAGGCGTCGTAGTCCTTGGCCGCGCGCACGACCTCCTCGGGGGGCATGAAGCGAAAATCCACGTCCTCCGGTTTCGACTGCGAGATGTCCCAGTTCTGGCAGCATTTGCATTCCAGGTTGCATCCCGCGGTGGCGATGGAAAAGGCCCGACTGCCCGGGAGAAAGTGAAAGAAGGGTTTCTTCTCGACGGGATCGACGTGCACGGCGCAGGGTTGGCCCCACACCAGCGTCACGTACTCGCCGCCGCGATTCTCGCGCACGCCGCAGAAGCCGCGCTCGCGATCCTCGACCTTGCAGTGCTTGGGACAGAGCCCGCACTCGATGCGCTTGAGCTCGAGTTTCTTCCAGAAGCGAGCGGGAAAGGCGCGCGGCGCGCTGGCCGCGAAAGCACGCCCCGGCGAGAGCAACACGGTGCCCGCGGGAACGCCCGCTGCCAGGGCGCAGCCCGCGCCGCCGCAAGTGAGGAAGAATTCTCGTCGCGATACCATGGTCAAACCTCGATCGTCGACACGTCGATGCGCGTCCGAACGGATACACCCAGGCCCATCTTGCCCGCAGTCTCGATGTAGGTCGGCGCCAGCCCGGCCTTGGCCAGCGTCGGCAGGTCGCGCTTCGCGCGCAACTCTTCCAAAATGCCCAGCGCGACCACATCCATCGCCACCAGGTCGGTGGCGAAGAGTAGCAGGTTGGCGACCTCGCCCATGCCCGGCTGATACGAGGGACCGTTGTCGATCACCGGCCGGAGCGCATCCATGATGACCAGGCGTTGCTTGTCGCGAATGGCCGGCACGGCGTTGACCTCGGCGACGTAGGGATCGCAATTGTCGACGTGCATCTTGTTGGGGTTGTTGATGCAACCGAAGTTGTTCTTCAGCGCGCCAGTCATGCCCGCCAGCATGTGTTGCTTGAGGATGGGAAGGTTGAGCACCCCGTCCACCTGCCTGGTGAGCACGCAGGTCAGGCGCGAGGCCGAGGACGGCATCTGCACGATGTCATCCTCGTGCCCGGCTTCATCGTTACCGACGCAACGGTAGCCGGCGCGTGGGTGCGTGGAAAATCCCGAAGCCGTCAGATCCCTGGCAAAGCGATCGAACACGATTTGCTGGCGCCCATCGATGCCGGCCTTGCCCAGAAGGACCGATAGCTCGTCCACAAGCTCCACGTGGGTGGCGGCGTTGCGGCCGGCCAGCCCGTTCACCTTCAGGCCGACCCTATCGTCGGCGCGGAAGTATTTGGCCAGGGCCGCGCCGGCGTCCTTCTGACCCGAAAACGCGACCAGCCCGGCTTCCAGCATGGCGCGCAAGACCCCACGATCGGCGTCGTATCCATGGGTGAGCGCCTTCTTGGCTCGTACCACAACCACGCGCGGCTTGCCCACGGGCAACGTCGCGCGCGCGGGCTCGGTCTTGGTCGAGACCACCGTGGTCTGCGTCCTGCCCGCGCGGGCGGTTCCGCACGACGAGCTGCAACCGGTGACCGCCAATGCTCCCGCGCCCAAGGTCTGCAAGAAACGACGACGATCCGATCTGTTTGCGTCTCCGGCCACGCATGCAGTATAGCGCGCGATTCTGCCCGCGCTGCTCGCCAGAAGTTGCCGAGCGAATCAGCGATGCTCGTCTTCGCCGAACACAATGGCTTCGTAGACCTGGAATTCCGCCTTCTTCCATGCGTCTTCAGCCAAGCCGGCCTTGCGCGCCAGGTGGCGCAGCGTGGTCTCGCGATCCCAACCTTGCTCGGGCGCGACCTGGGGCAAGAAGGTCGCGCGATGCCATCCGACGCCGAGGATGATTCCGTGTTTTCCGATGACGATTTCATCCGCGCTCTTCACCGGCACGGGCGGCGTCAATACCGAAATCTCGATAGTGATGAAGGGCAATTCCGGCACGCCGACCGTGTGCGGAAAACGCGAGTCCTCCAACGCCGCACTGGCAGCGCGCCGGGCCACAGTGTCGTAAACGGTATCGCTCGGCTCGATGGTACCGATACACCCGCGCAAATCATCCCCGCGCCCGACGCAGAGTCCCCCATCGCTCATCTTGCATTTCAGGGTGACGAAGGCGCCCGCCTTGCGCTCCAGAGACGGCGTGATGGAAATCTGTTTTGCGACCGCGGGGTCGAACGATCCCTTGCGCACGGAGGCTTCGAGAGATGTGCGCGCCAGCCGCAACAATGTCGCCTTATCTTCGTCGCTGAGTGGAAACATCTTCTCTCCCCCTGCCCTGGCCGCTTCGAGCTTCGAGGTCTCCGGCCATTTGCCCGTGAACACGATGTCTACGTATGTCACGCTACTCGACCAATCGGAAGTCACATCGCCCGAGGTATAGCGGCTGACGACCTGGCCGCGCGTGCCCGGGACCTTCGCCAAGAGCTCCAGCAGGAGCGCGATGGGATGGAGTCCACAGATGGTCGTGCCGGTCTGCTCCGCGTGAGCGAGCAAGCCGCGTCGGCTGAGCTTGAGGATCTGCTCGACCGAACCGTCGTCTACGCGTGCGAGGCGATCCTGGATGCTTCCCTTACCCTCTGGAACCTCGTAGCCGTAGTTCTCCCCGCGGTGGGTGAAGTCGCTCGACGCCACCACCAGGGTATGGGCGTCCACGATCTCGTAGAGGAGGTTCGCCAGCTCGACGTAGTCGGACTCGCTCATCTCTCCGACCAGGATCGGGACCAGGCTGAAGCTCGGTAACACGCGCTGGAGGAAGGGCAGTTGCATCTCCAGGGAGTGTTCCCCGATCTCGGCCCGCTCGTTGTCGCCCACCACCGGACTGCGGCGCAGACGCGCCACGGCCGCGCTGTCGAGTGGGATGAGGCCGAGCGGCGTCTCGAAGTGGGTGACGTCGGGAATGGAAGCACCGCGGAAAGGCACGCGGTGGGAAATAGCCAGGACGATCACGCGCCTGATGTCCCGCCCGCGCAGAAGCGAATAACCCGTGGCCGCGGCCTTGCCAGAAAAGCGGTAGCCCGCGTGGGGTGAGATCAGGGCGATGATGTTTCCCGCGACCTTGGGTGGCTTGGCCTCGGCGAGCATCGCATCGATGTAAGGAGCGAGGTGCTCCTTGTCCCCTGGGTACCACGAACCCGCAACCTGCGCGCGCCGGACGCGCTTGGTTTCCGGGGCGGGAGCCGCCTTGGCCGGCGTCGCGTGCGCGGTCGTCGGCATCGGCTGGGCCAGGCTTCGCGGCTGTTTGGCGCAGGCGCCAGCCAGAAACGCGAGAGTCAGGACGTGAAGTCTCATGGGCGCATGCTTGCGCCGGCCGCGGAGGCTGTCAATGCTCGGCAGCACCGCGCAATCAGCGCGCCGCGGGATCGGCCAGCTCTTCCTCGAGCTCGATCCAGTCGAGCCTGGCCCCGATGCGCGCCAGCACGGCATAGAGGCCGATACGGATGCGGAACAGGAACATGAGTTTGCCCGGCAAGCGCATGCGCAGCAGACTCTTCTTGAGCCGCACCACCTGGCCCATGGAAATCGCCCGATCGCGCTCGACCCTGTGCTGACCCGGCTCGAGTAGGGGCGCGTAGAAGCCGCGCAAGATGGACCGTGTGACGTCGAAATCGCGCATCGGATCGCGCATCCCGATGGCGACCAGGGCACTCTCCATGCGGCCTGCGTCGTCCGCACGGACCGCGCGCGAAAGTCGCGCCAGCCAGGCAACCACGTCGGGCTCGAACTCGCGCACGCAGCCGTGATCGAGAATGGTCACGCGGCCATCGGGCGCGAAAAGCAAGTTTCCGGGGTGCGGGTCGGCGTTGAAAAGTCCGTGGCGGTACAGCGTGCCGACGTAGAATTCGTAAAGCGCGCGCGACGCCCGGACTCTCTCCGCCGCGTAGATGGGACCACCCAGGAAGGCATCGAGACCGGCGCCGTCGTGCCAGGTGGAGGTGAGCACGCGCGACCCGCAAAGGTCGAGGTGCACGGCGGGAATGGTGATGGAGGCGTGGCCGGCGAAGATCTCGCCGAAGCGGACCTGCCGGCGGGCCTCCAGCGCGTAGTCGCATTCTTCCAAGAAGCGCGCCTCGGCCTCGGCCACGAATTCCTCGACGTTCGCCCCAGGGGCCACGAGATGAGCGAACAAGGTGCCGACCGCGGCGGTCTTGAAATCGGCGCGGAAGGCATCTTCGATGCCGGGGTGTCGGACCTTGACCGCGACCTTCGTGCCGTCGTCACGAAGCGCGCGATGGACCTGGCCTATCGAGGCGCTGGCCACCGCCTCCGGTTCGAGTCGTGCCAGCAGCGCCCGCCCGCGCGCGCCCAGATCCTCCACGATGATGCGCCGGATGTGCGCGAAGGCGGTGGGCTGGGACATGACCTGCAACACCGCCAGCAGACGACGTGCCTCGGGCGAGAGCGACCCGTCGACATACGACAGGATCTGCCCGGCCTTCATGGCCACGCCCTTGAGCTCGCCGAAGGTCTCGACCAGCTTCGTCAGCGCCTCGGGCGAAAGCGAACCGAGGTTGAATTCCTCCCCGCGCAGCCGGCCTGCCAGGGCCCCCACGCCAATGCGCGCGGCGATGGTGGCCGTCTTCTGCAATCGCCCGAAAGGCGACGTGGGAATCGCCCTCCCCCCCTTGGCGCGAAGACTATCGAGCAGTTGTTGAAGCGGATCCCTGGCCATGCGTCCCTTTGAAACTTCTGGCAGGCGGCACTAGTCGAGTAGCGGGTGCAGCTCCGCCTTCACAGCCGCGACGCCGCCTTCCGCGACCTTGATTTCGCCGAAATAGGGGTAGTACCCGGGTTGTCGGATCTCCACCCGGTAGAAGCCGGGCTCGATGGACACGCCTTTCTTCGCCAGGTCCGACACGCGACCGGCGAGCGCGTCGTCGAGCAGGACCGCGGCGTCAGGCACGTTGCACTCGACGTGCAAGGTGGCCCTCTCTTCGGGCTTCATCACGGCGCACCCGAATGACAGAAAGACCCCGACGAGGAAAATGGCCAACGCTTTCATGATGTCAATGGTTCTCCTCCACAGCGGATGAATCGAGAGCGCGCACACGCATGGCGATCGAGCCGTTCGTGGTCTGCGTGGGCACCAAGGTGAGCTTGCCGGCAAGCTCGCGCACCAGGGTCTGCCCGAGAGCCACGCCACCGATGCGGGTGAACACGCGAATCTCGGCCTGGCTCGACGACACATGGCGAACCTCCGTGGCGGTCACCGCGCCGAGCCGCGCCAGCGCCTGCAAGAAGGTTGGAATCGCGCCGGGGTCGGCGATGTCCAGTTGCAAGCTCACGAAGGGCGCGCTGACGGTGGGAGCGCGCAGCAAGGTCACCAACCTCCGCGCCGCCTGGCCCGATACCCTTTCGAAGCACGCCTCGCGGGCCAGGTTCTCCTGCGCCGCGAATCCCCGCTCTTCATCGCCGCGATCGATGGTGGGTTGCGCTCGGACGCCGGCCGGAAACAGGCGCGAACGCACATTGCACCTCACTGAAATGCGACCTGCCCCGCGCACCATGCCCTCGCTGGCGCTGGTCGCGACCAGGTAAAGCGCGTAGGCATTCTGCTTGCCCGCACTCGCCAGAAGCTGGCTTTCGCCCGATGCAGGGTCCAACCGCACGCGCGCGCCGGCCGCGGCCAGGGCTTTCGCCGTCATCGCCGCCACCGGCGCGGTGCCGGCGACCAGCAAAAAACCCGCCACGGGCGCGGCGGCGGCCGTTCTGGCTGGCGCGGTGCCGGCGCCCCGGAGACGGTCCAGCTCTCGGCGCAATAGAACCGTATCGACGTCTGCCTCCACCATCACGCGCATCACGCCGCCCTCGGTGCTCTCTTCGATCAGGCGATAGCTGCGAATGAACTTCTGCGCCGAGTTGGCCAGCGATGCCTTGAGTTGGGCCACGCCCACCGGCATGGGCTGGGGCAAGGGCTCGCCCAACTTCAGGAGATCGCCGAGCGACCGCTCGGCGGCCTGGCGAAAGGCATCGGCCAAGGCGCGTTTCTTTGCGTTCACCGCATTGCCGGCCACGATGGGGGCTTCCGCGCGGATCACGCGTTGGTCCTGGTCCTGATTCGGGGACTGCGCGAGGGCGACGTTCGGTGCGAGCAAGCAGAGCACCGCCACGAGGCGGCCGGTCCTCGTCACGATCCCTCTGGTTACTTCAGGCATGCGCCTCATGGTTGGACCTTCCCAAGGTAGATCACAACCGCGGATCCAGCGAGAGAATCGGTCAGGTTCGGGCTGGCCGCCGGCAATACCAGACGTCCCTTCTCGTCGCGACGGGCTTTCACGGCATCCTTGGGACAGTCCGAGGCCGGGCGGTACGTCGCGAAGGCAACCCCAACCTCTTTTCCACCAACGACCAGCGTGGGCGCAAATTCCAATGGCATGGTCGGGATCGCGATCGCCCTCGCCGTGGCACGGGCCGGCGCGAGATCGGAGAAGCGGAGAGTGAGCCAGAGAACGACGCCGCCGTTCGACTGGTACTCGATCCTGGAAACGGTGGCGTGCTCCGGCACGGTCTTGTCTTTCGCCCTTCCCTCCAAGCCGAGCGCACGCACGGCCGCCTGCAACTTGCTCTCGGCCGCCGCGCGCGCGCGCCGCTCTGCGCCCGGACGCGCGGCGTTTGCCCCAAGCATGCGAAGGTCGGCGGCCGCCCCGGCCTGTGCCGTGATGACCCCGGCGCCAAAGTCCACCTCGGCGCCGGCCACGGAGCGCTTGAACGCGGCGGGCTGCGCGGCCTGCGCCTGCGCGGTCAGCGCGAGCAAGCAAAGTGGCACGAGCCAGGCTACTCCCATTCGATGGTCGCCGGCGGCTTGGACGAGACGTCGTAGACCACGCGATTGATCCCGCGCACCTCGTTGACGATGCGCGACGAAAGCGTGGCGAGAAGATCGTGCGGCAGCGGTACCCAGTCCGCCGTCATGCCGTCGCGCGAGTGCACGGCACGGATGGCGAGAACGTTGGCGTAGGTGCGTTCGTCGCCCATGACGCCGACCGTGCGCACGGGCAGGAGCACGCCGAAGGACTGCCAGATGCTCTCGTAGAGGCCGGCCGCGCGGATCTCCTCGTCGATGATGACGTCGGCGGCGCGCAAGATATCGCACGCCGCCTTGCTGACCGGGCCGAGCACGCGCACCGCCAGCCCCGGGCCTGGAAAGGGCTGCCGCCACAGCAACTCGTGCGGCAGGCCGCACTCTGCACCCAGGGCGCGCACTTCGTCCTTGAACAGCTCGCGCAAGGGTTCGATGAGCCTGAGCTTCATCGTCTCGGGCAGCCCACCCACGTTGTGATGCGACTTGATGGTGGCCGAGGGCCCCTTGTGCGACACCGATTCGATGACATCGGGATAAAGGGTTCCTTGCACCAGGCAGTCGGCGCCGCCCAGCTTGCGCGCCTCTTCCTCGAACACGGCGATGAACTCGCCGCCGATGATCTTGCGCTTGCTTTCGGGGTCGTCGACCCCGGCCAGCTTCGACAGGAATCTGTCGGCCGCATCCACGACCACCAGATTCATCTTGAAAGCGCCGCGAAAGAGCGCTTCGACTTGCACTGCCTCGCGCGCCCGCAGAAGGCCGTTGTCGACGAAGATGCAGGTCAGGCGGTCGCCCACTGCGCGATGGACCAGCGACGCAGCGACCGATGAATCGACCCCTCCCGACAGGCCGCAGATCACCCGACCCGTCGGCGCCTGTCGTTTGACGGTGGCCACCGCCTCGTCGACGAAGTTGGCCATGGTCCAGCTCGGCTGGCACTCGCAGATGCGGAAGAGAAAGTTGCCCAGGATTTCCATCCCGCGCGGCGTATGCGCCACTTCCGGGTGAAACTGCACGCCCCAGAATCTGCGCGAGGTCGATTCGACGGCGGCAAAGGAGCAGCTCGGACTGGTGCCGACGCAGCGGAACCCCTCGGGCAGCTCCTCGACCCGATCGCCATGGCTCATCCACACGGCCAGGTCCTCGCCCGCGGAAAATCCGTGGAACAACGGCGACGCCCCCTCCAGGTGGACAGTCGCGCGTCCGTACTCGCGATGCGCGGCCGGCGCCACCTTGCCACCGAGGAGCAAGCTGGTGATCTGCACCCCGTAGCAGATGCCGAGGATCGGTACGTCCATGGCATAGATCTCGGCCGAAACTCGCGGCGCGCCGTCACCGTACACCGACGACGGGCTACCCGAAAGAATGATCCCGGCCGGCTTCATCGCCCGGATGCGTTCGAGCGGCAGATCGAACGGGTGGATCTCGGAATAGACCTTCTGTTCGCGCACCCGCCGCGCGATGAGCTGCGTGTACTGCGATCCGAAGTCGAGAATGAGGATGACTTGCTTGGCCGACATCGCGGTTGGGGGCCTTACTGCTCGACGCGGTAGTTGGGCGCTTCCTTGGTGATGATCACGTCGTGCACGTGCGATTCGCGCAATCCCGGCGTGGTGATCTTGATGAAGCGGGTTTTGGTGCGCATCTCGTCGAGATCTTTGCAACCGCAGTAGCCCATGCCCGAGCGCAAGCCGCCGATGAGCTGGTAGATCGACTGCGACAGGCTGCCCCGGTAGGGAACGCGGCCCTCGATGCCTTCGGGCACCAGCTTGGCCTCGGTGGTCACCTCGGACTGGAAGTAGCGATCCTCGCTGCCCGCACGCATGGCGCCGACCGAGCCCATGCCGCGGTAGAGTTTGTAGCTGCGGCCCTGGTACAGGATGATTTCTCCCGGCGCCTCGTCGGTGCCGGCGAACAGGCTGCCGATCATGACCGTGTGGGCGCCCGCGGCGATGGCCTTGACCATGATCGCCGGAATACTTGACGCCACCGTCGGAGACGACGCGCACGTCCGTCTTGGCCAGGGCACGCGCGCAGTCCGACACGGCGGTGACCTGCGGCACGCCGATGCCCGCCACCACGCGCGTGGTGCAGATGGAACCCGGTCCCATGCCGACCTTCACCGCGTTCGCGCCGGCTTTGGCAAGCGCTAGAGCGCCCTCCGCCGTCGCCACGTTGCCCGCGACGATCTCGGCCTTGGGGAAGGTCTTGCGAATATCGGCGACCGCTTCCAGCACCAACCTGGAGTGGCCATGCGCGGTATCCACGCAGATCACGTCGCACCCCGCGTGCAGCAGCGAGGCCACGCGCGCCTGCAGATCCGAGCTGGTGCTCACCGCGGCGCCGACGCGCAAGCGCCCCAGATCGTCCTTGGCCGCGTACGGGTGCTGCTGCGCCTTCTCGATGTCCTTGATGGTGATGAGTCCGCGCAACTTGCCCGCGTGGTCGACGACCAGCAACTTTTCGATACGGTTCTTGTGCAGGAGCTCCTTCGAGCCCTCCAGGCTCATGCCTTCCGGGGCGGTGATGAGGTTGGTGGTCATCACATCGCGCACCGGCTGGTCCAGGTTGCGCTCGAACCGAACGTCGCGGTTGGTCAGAATTCCGACCGGCTTGCCGTCGCGCCCGACCACGGGCAGACCCGAGATCTCGGTGTCGCCGCATCAGTTCCAAGGCCGCGAACAGTTTTTGATCCGGATCGATGGTGACCGGGTCGATGACCACCCCGGTCTCGGCCTTCTTCACCTTGGTGACCTCGAGCGCCTGTTCTTCGATGGTCATGTTCTTGTGGATGACGCCGAGCCCCCCCTCGCGCGCCATGCAGATGGCCGTCGGGGCCTCGGTCACGGTGTCCATCGCGGACGACAGGATGGGAATGGCAAGGGTGATGTTCGCGGTCAGGTACGAGCGGACATCCACGTCCTTGGGGGTGACCTCGCTCTCGGCGGGCACGAGCAGGACATCGTCGAACGTGAGGGCTTCGCGCAAGGAACTGTCGGGCAGCATCTCGGGAGACTATACATTTGCGGCGCGCGCTTCAAGAGCTTCACGCGCGACGGGTGGAAAATTGCACGGCAAGACAGCTGGCGACCGCCGCAGCTGTCGGCAAGGCGGGAAAACAGAGCGGATTGCTTTGTCGAATGATTGCTATTGACATATGAATATGCATTCGACAGCATGAATACGCATTCGGAAGGCAATAACCATGCATCAGAGACCGGGACGATGAGAGCTGGACAACGACGGGAACGGGAGATCGCGCATACCCGCACCGACATCATGGACGCGGCCATCCGGGCCTTCGCAAACACGGGACTGCACAACACCACCATGCAGGACATCGCCCGCGAGGCCGGCTACACCGCTGCCTCGCTCTACACCTACTTCAAGAGCAAGCAGGAAATCGTCGACGCCATGGTGAGCATGCTGACCGACGAGTACATCAAGGTCTTCGACGAGCCAGTCCCTTCGGGGTTATCCTTCCGCCAGCGCTTCGAGCTGGTTTTGCAACGCCAGCTGGAGCTCGCCGACAGGCGTCACAACATCTTCGTGGGCTTCCTGAGCGACCACAGCAACCAAAGCATGTGTGCCGGCGATGAGACCGGCCGCGCCTTTCACGACAATTTCGAGCGCAGGATCAGCCGGCTGGCGGCCTGGCTCAGGGAAAACGCCAAGCCGGAAGACATCGGCGGCCACCCTCCCGAGATCCTCGCCCGCGCCCTCTTCGGCATGGCGTTCGGCCTTCTGCACCGCTGGGGCGCGGAACGGGAGCGCGAACCCTTCCTCGAGCACGCCCCGCTCATCACCGAGCTGTTCTTCGACGGAGTGAGCGGCAGGTCCAAGCCCGGAGCACGCAAGAAATGAAGTTGACCAATGCTAGTCTAACTCTCATCGGTATCGCGACGCTGGCGCCTTCCTCTGCCCGCCCCGAAAGCCTGACTCTCGACCAGTGCGTGTCCATCGCGCTCAAGGAAAGTCCGGATACTGTCTCTTCCAACTACGAGGTCGCGGCCGCCGTCGCCAAGAAGAAGAGCGCGCTTGGCGCCTATGGTCCGAGGCTACATTTGGACGCGGGCATTCAGCGCTGGGACAGAGCGCTCGCGATGCCCCTGTTTGCCGGAGTCGTCGCGACCTGCACCAATTGCAGTTGGAACACGATCGATGGCCAGACCATCACGCTTCCCGACGGAACGAGCATGCCTGCCGGCAAGCTGGGCGATCTCATGGATCCGATTACGTTTCGCCCGCAGTGGACGTGGTCCATCGGCGCCACCATCGCGCAGCCCATCGCCTCCTTGTGGACGGTTCACGAAGCAAACCAACTCGCGAAGCTCGGTATCGATGTCGCGGAGATCAAGCGCAAGTCAGCCCAGCGCGATGTCGCCTTCCAAGTCACCGAAGCCTACTACCGGCTACTTCAGGCCAAGCGCATGGCCGAGGTGGCGGAACGATCGGTCGAACAGGTCACCGCTCAGGTGAATCGCGCTCGCACCTTCTTCGAACACGGCGCGGTCGCGCGCAACGATGTGCTGCGCGCCGACCTGGGACTGGCCGCCGCCAAGCAGCGCCTGATCCAAGCCAAAGGTGGCGTGACCCTGGCCCGTGGGCGGCTGGCCACCCTGATGGGACGCTCGCCGGGCAGCCCCATCGATGTCGTCGACCTCGCCGGCGAACCTGACATCGTGGCACCGATCCCCAACGACCAGGCCGAAAAGCAGGCGGTCAGCAGCCGCATCGAGCTCAAGGAGATTGCCGCCCATATCGACCAGGCCAACGCCGGCGTCTCCATGGCCAAATCCAGGATGATCCCGCAGGTGAACGCCGTCGCGAACTACACGCGCGCCACCAGCTCGCTGCTGGCACTCCCCGAATCCTGGTTCATCGGCGCCACCGCATCCTGGGACATCTGGGAAGGCGGCAGCACCTACTACGGCATCGACGAATCCAAGGCCCAGCTCGCGCAAGCACTCGAAGCCCGCCGCAAGGCCGAGGACGCGATTCGTCTCGATGTGCGCAGCGCCCACGTGGGCGTGACCACGGCGACCGAGGCGCTGGACGTCGCCAAGCACGCGGTCGAGGAAGCCGAGGAGAATTTCCGCATCGAACAGAAACGCTACGAGAGCGCCAGCAACACCTCGTTCGACGTGCTCGACGCCGAAACGCAGTTGACGACGGCGCGCGGCCAGCACCAAGCCGCCATCTACGACTACCTCATCGCCGAGTCCAACCTTGCCCGCGCCATGGGCGAAAGACTCCCGGCCTTGAAGACTCCGCAATGACCGCCACCCCACACTCGAGGAAATACCCCATGCCGCGCATCTATTCGGCCAGCTTGCTTCTCGGCCTCTTTCTCTCGGCGTCCTGCAGCCGTCAAGGCGGCGTGGCCCGGTTGCCGGCAGACCCGCCCGCGCCGGCCACGGCTCCCAAACCGGTTGCCGCGGCAAAGGCGACCGCGGCCAGCGCCGAAGAATCGACCGCTGGAGGCGCCACCGGATCTTCCGATGCGACGATCTCCCCTCGGCCTGGCAGCGCGTTCCTGTCCGGCCAAACCGAGGCCCATCGCCGTAGCACCTTGACCCCCAAGGTGTCGAGCACCGTCACTCGCGTACACGTGCGCGACGGCGATATCGTCAAGGCGGGCCACGCCCTGGTCACGCTCGACACCCAGGATTTCGCCCTGCGCACGCAGCAGGCCGAGGCCGCCCTGCAAGCGGCCAAGGTGCAGCTCGATTCGGCCAAGCTCGAATGGAACAGGACCAATGCCTTGCTTGCCGACAAGGCGGTGTCGCAAAGTCAGTTCGACATGGCGGACGCGCGCTACAAAGGCGCAAAGGCAGGGGTGCTGCAGGCTGAAACCGCGGTGGCCATCGGCCGCAAGGCGCTGCGCGACGCCACTATCCGCGCGCCCTTCAACGGCATCATCGTCAAGCGAATCGTGAACGAAGGCGAGTACGCCTCGGTCATGCCGGCCACCCCCCTGGTCATCATCGAGGAAGTCGATCCGCTCGACCTGCGCATCCAGATCCCCTCGACCGACCTCACCAGGGCGAAAGTCGGCGACCTCGTCCACGTCCGCTTCCCGGCCACCGGGCAAAGCCTCGATGCGCGCCTGACCCGGGTCGTGGCCGCCATGGATCCGCGCACCCGAACATTCTCGGCCATCGCCGAACTGCCCAATGCCGACCATTCCCTGCGCTCGGGTCTTTACGCCGAGGTCACGCTGGGCGGACACAAGGAAGCCGCACCCGATGCCGGCGCGCGCAAGGGCAAGAAGGTCGCCACGCGCGGGCGCAAGGAATAGCCATGAAACTTGCAGACATCTCCATCCGTCGCCCGGTGTTCGCGACGGTGATGGCGAGCGTACTGACCGTGTTCGGCGTGTGGGGTTACCAGCAGCTCTCCATCGACATGTATCCCGAGGTCGAGTTTCCCATCGTCACCGTGACCGCGGTGTACCCCGGCGCCGATCCGGAGACCATCGAGTCGCGCGTTGTCGACAAGCTGGAAGAAGCGATCAGCACCGTCAACGGCATCAAGGTCCTACGCTCGACCTCGATGGAGAACGTCGGGCTCGTCTTCGTGCAGTTCGAGCTCGAGCGCAAGGCCGACCAGGCCGTGCAGGACGTGCGCGACAAGGTGTCGAGCGCGCTCAAGAACCTGCCCACCGATCTGGAGCCGCCCCTGGTGGAACGCGTGGACATCGGCGCCGCGCCCATCATGGCCATCGCCCTGGCCGGCGACATGCGCAAACGCGATCTCACCGACATCGCGAAGAATACCGTGAAACAAAGGCTGCAGGCTATCAATGGCGTCGGCGGCATCGACATCGTGGGCGGGCAAGAGCGCGAGTTCCACGTGTGGATCGATCCGCGCCAACTGGATGCCTACGGCCTCGCACCCGCCGATGTCGCCCAGGCTCTGGCCGCGCAAAACGTCGAAATCCCCGGAGGTCGATTGGACGCGGGCCCGCTCGAGCTTTCCATCAAGACGCGCGGCCAGGTTCATAGCGCGGCCGAGTTGCAGGACATCATCATCACCGCTGCGGGAGGCTCGCCGGTTCGCATTCGCGACGTTGCCCGGGTCGAAGACGGGGAGCAAGAGAGCCGGTCCTACGCCACCTTCAGCGGCAAGTCCTCGGTGACCCTGCTCGTGCGCAAGCAATCGGGGTCGAACGTCGTCGAGGTTGCACACAAGGTGAAGGCCGCCTTGGAGAAGCTGAAGGTGCAGGTACCCACGGTGACCATGCGGGTCGCCTCGGATAGCTCGGTCTTCACCGAGCGGGCCATCAGCGACGTCAAGTTCGACCTGCTGTTCGGCGCCGCCCTGGCCATCCTCATCATCCTGTTCTTCCTGCACGACTGGCGCGCCACGCTCATCAGCGCCACCGCCCTGCCCGTCTCGGTCATCGCCACCTTCGCCTTCATCCACGCCATGGGCTTCACGCTCAACATGATGACCATGCTGGCGCTGTCGCTCTCCATCGGCATCTTGATCGACGACGCCATCGTCGTCATCGAGAACATTCACCGTCACCTGGAAATGGGCAAGTCGCCCATGAAGGCCGCGGGCGAGGCCACGGCCGAGATCGGTCTCGCGGTCATGGCCACCACGGCGTCGATCCTCGCCGTGTTCGTACCCGTCGCGACCATGAAGGGCATGATCGGCCGCTTCTTCGTGCAATTCGGGCTGACCGTGGCCTTCGCCGTCTCGGTGTCGCTGTTCGTGGCCTTCACCCTGACGCCCATGTTGTCGTCGCGCTTTCTGCGCACCCACACCGGCAAGGGCCGCATCGGCCTAGCCATCGAGGGCTTCCTCGATGCCGTCGAGCACGCCTACAGCAAGCTCTTGGCCGCGGCCTTGCGCCATCGCGTACTGACCGTCCTCTTCGCCGTCCTTGTGTTCTTGGCCAGCCTCGTCCTGGCCGCCATCGTGCCCAAGGAATTCATGCCCATCGAGGACCGAGGCCAGTTCGCGGTCAAGCTCGAGCTGCCGAGCGGCACGGCGCTGGGGGTGACCGAAAAGACGGCGGAAGACATCTCGACCAAACTGCGCGCCTTGCCCGGCGTGCAAGACACCCTGGTGACCATCGGCGGATCCACGCTGTCGGAGATCAACCGGGCCGAGATCCAGGTCAATCTGGTTTCCAAGAAGAAGCGGGCGTTTTCGCAGGCCCACATCATCGCCTACACCCGCGACCTCGTGCCGGGCTGGCTGGGACGCGGGGACGTGAAATTCGCAGTAGAACCCTACCAAATGGTCGGTGGAGGCAACAGTGCCTTCCGCAGCGCGGTCATCCAGTTCAACGTGCGCGGCAAGGACTACGCGGAGATCAGCAAGGCCACGGACAAGATCATCGACTGGATGAAGACCCAGAAAGGCTATGTCGACCTCGACGTGTCCTACCGCGGAGGGAAACCCGAGCTGGTGGTGGACATCGACCGCGATCGCGCCGCCGACTTGGGCGTCCCCATGGCCACCATCGCCATGACCATGCGCTCGCTGATGGCCGACGACAAGGTCTCGGAACTGACGTCGCAGGGCGAGCGCTATGACGTGCGCATGAAGCTCGACGAGAAATTTCGTCGCAATGCCCGAGACCTGATGGCGCTCAAGGTCCGTTCGAACAGCGGCCAACTCGTGGACCTTTCCAACGTGGCCACCATCGTGCGGGGCACCGGGCCGGCGAAGATCGAGCGCCAAAACCGGCAGCGCCAAATCACGGTCTACGCCAACCTGAACGGCATCCCGCTCGGCGACGCCACCAAACAGATCGAGGCCATCGCCAAGAAGGTGGTGCCGCCGACCATGACCACCGACTGGACCGGCATGGCCGACATCATGCGCGAGTCGATGGGCTACCTGCTCTCGGCCCTGCTGCTCGCGATCATCATCGTGTATCTGGTGCTGGCCGCGCAGTTCGAGAGCTTCCTGCACCCCTTCACCATCATGCTGTCCCTGCCTCTGTCCATGGTCGGCGCGCTCGGCGCCATCGCCCTAACCCACAGCATGCTCAACATCATGACCATGATCGGCATCATCCTGCTCATGGGTCTAGTCACCAAGAACGCCATCCTGCTCGTCGACTACACCAACACCTTGCGCCGCAAAGGGATCCCGAGGCTCGATGCCCTGCTCAAAGCCGGCGCGGTCCGCTTGCGTCCGATCCTCATGACCACGGGGGCGATGGTCTTCGGCATGGCCCCCATCGCCCTCGGTATTTCCGAGGGCGGCGAGCTGCGCGCGCCCATGGCCATCGCGGTCATCGGCGGTCTCATCACCTCGACCCTGCTGACCTTGGTCGTGGTACCCGTGGCCTACACCCTCATCGATTCTATCGCCGAGCGAACCCTGGGCCATGTCACGGTCATGCGCGAGGGCGAGGAGACGCCGCTCGAGGCCTTGGCCAAGCACGGTTGAGAGAACCCAGAGGACCAAGGGGCACAGAGGGCTCTCCCCGTGCCCTCTCCCCGCTGCGCGCTCTCTCTATCCCCGCCGGAGGCTATCGCGCAGGTAATTCTCTTTGAGACGCACGTATTTCGCGGCCAGCGCGCGATGTTCGTCGGCCATGGCCGTTGAGATCGTTCGCACCACCCTGGCGGGCACGCCCAGCACCAGGCTGTGCGGCGGTATCTGCGTCCGTTGCGTGACCAACGAACCCGCGCCGACGATGGAGCCTTCGCCGATGACGCAATCATCGAGCAACGTGGCTTGCATGCCGATGAGGCAGGCATCTTCCACCCGGCACGCGTGCAGCATGACGCGATGGCCAACCACGACATCGCTCCCCACCACGCACGGCGAATTGTCCCCCACGTGCATCACGCTGCCGTCCTGGATGTTGGAACGATCGCCCACCACCACCGGCGCGAGATCCCCGCGCGCGACGCTGCCGTACCAGAACGACACGTCCTTGCCCAGACGGACGTCACCCACCACGGCGGCTCCCGGAGCCAGCAGAACACCCTCCGCGAACTGCGGGATGGATTCCAGGTAGCGGTCGATGATGCTCCTCGGAAATCGTTGGCGCAGCACCTGCACCCGCGCATCGAGCAGATGGGCGTTGCCGACGGGCCCCGGAATGACCGTTACGGATGAGGTGACGGTGGCCATGGCTGAGAGTGGACCCTCAAGGCTCAGGTCAGATGCCCGGCACCTCGGTGAGCAGCTCGAGCATGTTCATGGCGCGCCGGTCATCCGGATCGCGCTCGACGGCGTTGCGGAACACGTTGGTCGCCTCGGCCACGCGCTGCGCGTTGTAATACGCCATGCCGAGGTGGTAAGCGGCGGCCTGGTCGTCGGGGCAAACCTCGAGCACGCGTTTGAAGTTCGCGATGGCATCATCGTGTTTTCCCAGAGCCGCGTAGCTCACACCCAGGTGGTAGTTGGCGATCACCGAGGCGGGATTGAGCGCCAGCAGGTGGCGGAAAGCCGCGATCGCCTCGACTTCCTTGCCCACGTGATAGTACGTGATCCCGAGCCAGTAGTAGGCGGCCACGAATTCTCTGCTCAGGGCCACGCACTTTTCGATCGATTTGATCGCCAGATTGATCTGCCCGACCCGATAGTAAGCCAGCGCCAGGTCATAATGCGCATCCGCATAGTCCGGTTCGAGGGTTGCCGCGCGCTTCAAGCTTTCGATGGAAAGCTCCAGCTCGCCGGAACGGTAGTAGAGGCTGCCGAGACTCCAAGCGAAATGGGCGCTGTCGGTGTCCATCTCGCAAGCTTTCTTCATCGCGTCGATGGACACCGACAAATCCTCGCCGTCGAGCCGCGACATCATGGCCTTGCGCGCCCAGTAGTGCGGGTCGTTCTTGTCGACGAACGGCACGCCGCACATCGGGCAGTACTTGTATTCCTTCGGAAAATCCTTCGCGCAAGTCGTACAGGAAATCATGGTCACCCCCGGGGTGCAAATTCCGGCAAGGCGGCTCCGATATTGCTGCCGCCCTCCTCTTCTAAGAATTATCCGACGCTAGCGCCCGTCTGGCCACCAGAAAGATCGCGCCGATCCGGTCGCGGTTCATCCGGGCGATGACCCCGATATCGATCTCCTTGGGACACACCGCGGAGCATTCCGTGATGTTGGTGCAAGGGCCGAAGCCCTCGTGGTCCATGGCGGCGACCATGTTCTCCGCCCGCGTCCATCGTTCGGGCTGTCCCTGTGGCAGGAGCCCGAGGTGCGAAATCTTCGCGCCGGCGAACAGCATGGCCGCGGCGTTCGGACACGCGGCGACGCAGGCCCCGCACCCGATACAGGCGGCGGCGTCCATAGCGGCGTCCGCCTTGGGCTTGGCCACGGGGACGGCGTTACCGTCGGGAGCCGAACCGGTCGAGGCGCTGATGAATCCGCCAGCGGCCATGATCCGGTCAAGCGAGGACCGATCCACGATGAGATCGCGCAAGATCGGGAAGGGCTTGGCCCGGTAGGGTTCGATGACGATGGTCTGGCCGTCGTGGAAGTGGCGCATGTGCAACTGGCAGGTTGTGGTGCCCGGGCGCGGCCCGTGCGGCACGCCGTTGATGACCACGCCGCAGGTTCCGCAGATTCCTTCGCGGCAGTCGTGATCGAAGGCGATGGGCCGCTCGCCCGCGACCATGAGCCGCTCGTTCACCACGTCCAGCATCTCCAAAAAGGACATTTCCGGACTGATATCCTTGGCGTCGATGCGCTGCAAACGGCCTTTGGCCTGCTGGCTCTCCTGACGCCACACCAACAAGACGAGATTCATCGGGCAGCACCTCCCTGCGGGACTCGGCCGGAACCCCGAGAGGGTTCTCCCTGGGCAAGCGAAGCCCGCGCGCGCCCACGCCGTGGATTCATTTGTAGCTCCGTTGTGCCAGATGCACGTTCTCGAAGGTCAGAGGTTCCCGGTGACGGACCGGCTCCTTGTCCACGCCCTTGTGCTCCCACACCGCCACGTGAGCGAACTCGGCGTCGTTGCGCTTGGCTTCGCCCTCCTCGGTCTGAAACTCCTCGCGGAAGTGGCAACCGCAAGATTCATTGCGTTCGAGGGCGTCCCGGCATATCAGCTCCCCGAATTCCATGAAGTCGGCGACCCGTCCCGCGTATTCCAGGGCCTGGTTCAGCTCGCTCCCGCTGCCCGGCACGATGACCTGGTTCCAGAACTCCTCGCGCAACTGCGGAATACGCTCGCGCGTCGCCCGTAGGCCCGCCGCATTTCGCGCCATCCCGCAGTTCTCCCACAGAAGCTTGCCCAGCTCGCGATGGAAGGACGCCGCCGTGCGCTTGCCCTTGTTGCCGAGGAGCTTCTTCATGCGCTCTCCGACCTCGGACTCGGTACGCTTGAATTCAGGACCTTCCTTGTCTACTTTCCCCAACTTGCCGGCCACCAGGTAGCTGCCGATGGTGTAGGGGATGATGAAGTAACCGTCGGCCAACCCTTGCATGAGCGCCGAGGCGCCCAGGCGATTGGCGCCGTGATCGGAGAAATTGGCCTCTCCCAGCACGAACAGTCCCGGGATGGTGCTCATCAGGTTGTAGTCCACCCAAAGGCCACCCATGGCGTAGTGGACCGCGGGGTAAATCCGCATCGGTACCTTGAACGGATTCTCGTCGGTGATGCGTTCGTACATGTCGAACAGGTTGCCGTAGCGCTCGCGGATGATGTCACCCCCAAGTCGCTCGATGGCGTCGGCGAAGTCCAGGTACACGCCGCGCCCCCCCGGCCCGACGCCGCGACCTTCGTCGCATACCGCCTTCGCGGCCCGGCTTGCCACGTCCCGCGGGACCAGGTTGCCGAACGCGGGATAGCGGCGTTCGAGATAGTAGTCGCGTTCGCCTTCGGGGATGCTTCCAGGCTTGCGAACGTCCCCGGCCTTGGCCGGAATCCACACCCGCCCGTCGTTGCGTAGCGACTCGCTCATCAGGGTCAGTTTCGACTGGTGGTCGCCGCTGACCGGGATACAAGTGGGGTGGATCTGCGTGAAACAAGGATTGGCGAACCCGGCCCCCAGCCTGTGCGCCCGCCAGGTCGCGGTCACGTTGCAGCCCTTGGCGTTGGTCGACAGATAGAACACGTTGCTGTAGCCGCCGGTGGCGAGAACGACCGCGTCCGCGCTGTGCGACTCGATCTTGCCCGACACCATGTCGCGGGTGACGATGCCGCGCGCCCTGCCATCCACGACTACCAGGTCGAGCATCTCGGTGCGCGGGAACATCGTCACCTTGCCGGCGGCGATCTGTCGCGTCAGCGCCTGGTACGCCCCGAGCAACAATTGCTGCCCGGTCTGTCCGCGCGCGTAGAAGGTGCGCGAAACCTGGGCTCCGCCGAAGGAGCGGTTGGCGAGATAGCCGCCGTACTCGCGCGCGAAGGGGACGCCCTGCGCCACGCACTGGTCGATGATGCTGGCCGACACCTCCGCCAGGCGATACACGTTGTGCTCGCGCGCCCGAAAGTCCCCGCCCTTGACCGTGTCGTAGAACAGGCGGAACACGCTGTCGCCGTCGTTCTGGTAGTTCTTCGCCGCGTTGATTCCACCCTGCGCCGCGATGCTGTGCGCCCTACGCGGGCTGTCCTGGTAACAGAAACAGCGAACGTCGTAGCCAAGCTCGGCCAGGGACGCCGAGGCGGAGGCCCCCGCAAGACCGGAGCCGACCACGATCAAATTGTACTTCCGCTTGTTGGCCGGGTTGACCAGCTTCATGTCGAACTTATGGCGCGACCAAGCGGTGGCAAGAGGACCCGTCGGCGCGTTGGCTTTCAATTCCATGACGGCTAGCCCCCAACCAGCTTGAAGAAAATGGCACAAGGAATGAACACGAAGCCCGCGACGATCACCAGCGTTGCGCCCCCCGCCACGATGCGAATCAGCCCATCCAGACGAGGATGCCGCAGTCCGAGGGACTCGAACATGCTGTGTCCACCGTGGAGGAGATGCAACCCGACCAGGCTCGTCCCCACCACGTAGACCCAGACCACCCACCCGAATTGGAAGCTGTTCGAGAGGTTCGCGTAGACATCCCCCTCCTCGAAAGGTGCCGGGGTGACGTCCATCCCCCAGGTGAGGTGGGCGAGGTGAAAAAGCACGAAGGCGAGCACGAAAGGACCGGAGTACTTCATGGTTCGCGCGGCGTAGGCGTTGACGCGCGAACGCTTCTGCTTGTATCCAATGGGCCGCGCCGCCCACTGGCGCAGAACCAAGACCGTCGCGGTCCAGATATGGATCACCACCGCGGCGAGGATCGCACTGCGGGCCGTCCACAAGACAACGGTCGAGTAGCGAAGCAGACCACCGTAGCCGTTGATGGCCTCCGGCCCCTTGAAGAACAGCATCATGCCGATCATGTGCTCGACGCAGAAGCCGAAGAGGACGAACCCGGAGACCGCCATCATCACCTTCAGCCCGATCGTGGAACGAAGGAACGACCAAAACGCTGCCATGGCGAAGCCTTCTATCACGCCAGAGCGCGACCGAACCAAAAAAACGAGTCACGTTTGTCACGTCGTCTTCCGGAATCGCATGTCGCAGTGTCGGCGGCGCCGCGAGCAGTCTTCGAGGATCGCCTTGGTCCGATTTCGCGAAGGTTCGCACCCCTCGACCCCGGCTGCCTTTCCCCACCTTGCCCCATGATTCCTCACGTCGTCACCGTGTTCCATGCACTTGCCCGACTGTCGACTCGCTCGCAGGCCCAATTTCGGTCTATTCGCTCCGCTTTTACTGGGACGACGACGCAAATGTGGTAAGAATACGGACCAGATTCGCCTGAAAGAGGGCCTGATGAGCGACGCAATCAATGAACAACGCGTGGGCAAGGGCACGGTCTTCGTTCGCACGGAAATCTGCAAGGGATGTTCCTTTTGCATCGATTTCTGTCCGACGGATTGCCTGACCTTTTCCAAGGAATTCAACCCCAAGGGCTACCATTTCCCCATCCTCAGCGCGCCCGAGGCCTGCACCGGATGCGATCTGTGCGGGCTTTACTGCCCGGATTTCGCCATCTACGGCGAGCGCTGGAAGGATATCGACGAGCGCAGGGCCAAGGGGCCTGCCCAGAAAACACCGCCCGCACCGGCGCCGCCCTCGCAAAAATCGGATTCTCAGCGTCCTGTTTCGGCGGACCCCAAGGGCGTCCTCACCGGCCTGCACTTCGTCGACGGCGACCACGCCGCGTGCGAAGGTGCGATCGCGGCCGGTTGCCGCTTCGCGGCCGGCTATCCCATCACCCCGTCGACCGAGGTGGTCGAACGATTCTCCGCCCGCATCCCTATGGTGGGCGGCGTCTTCATCCAGCTCGAAGACGAACTGGCCTCCAGCATCGCCGTGCAAGGCGCCGCGTGGGGCGGCAAGAAGACCCTGAGCGTGACCAGCGGGCCGGGATTTTCGCTGATGATGGAACACATCGGGCTCGCGGTCATGACCGAGACGCCCGGCGTATGGGTGAACGTGCAACGCGGCGGCCCCTCGACCGGTCTGCCCACCCTGCCCGCCCAAAGCGACATGATGCAGGCACGCTGGGGCAGCCATGGCGACTACGAGATCATCGCCCTCGTCCCCAACTCGCCGCAGGAATGCTTCGACCTCATGATCAAGGCCTTCAACCTCTCCGAACTGTACCGCTGCCCCGTCATGTTCATGATGGACGAGGTGGTGGGCCACATGGTGGAGCGGGTCGCGATCCCACCGGCGGACCAGATCCAGATCATTCCACGCAAGTTCACCACCAAGGCCAAGAGCGAATACCGTGTCTACGCGACCACGGCCGACGATCTCGTGCCCGAGATGACCAAGGCCGGCGAGGGCTACCGCATTCACGTCACCGGGCTGACCCATGACGAGCGCGGCTATCCAGCGATGAACAGCGCCACCCAGGACAAGCTCGTAAACCGCCTCATTCACAAGATCCGCGACCACGCGGCGGACCTGGTGGACGTCAAGGAAGACTACCTCGACGACGCGGAAGTCGTCGTGGTTTCCTACGGCATCACCTCGCGCGTCGCCAAGAGCGCGGTCGACGATGCACGCCAACGCGGCCTCAAAGCCGGCCACCTCCGCCCGCGCATTCTATGGCCGTTCCCCGCTGGCCGGATCCGTGAGCTTTGCAACCAGGTCAAGGTCTTCATCATGCCCGAGCTCAACATGGGCCAGATGGTGATGGAACTGGAGCGCGCGGTTGGCGGCAAGGCCAAGGTCGTCAGCATTCCCCACGCCGGCGGTTCGGTGCACGAACCCGAAACCATCCTCAAGAAGATCATCGAGGCAGCGTCATGACCATGCCCAACACCGCGGAAACTCTCATACGTGACATCGACTCCGTCAATCCTGTGATGCCCTATCTGCGCCAGGACCGCCTCCCGCACATCTGGTGTCCGAGCTGTGGCATCGGCACGACCGTCAACTGCTTCACGCGCGCGCTCACCGAGTCGGGCATGGACCTGGATCAGATCGCCGTGGTGTCCGGCATCGGGTGTACCGGCCGCGTCGCCGGCTACCTCAACTTGGACTCGTTCCACACCACCCACGGGCGGGCGATTCCTTTCGCCACCGGGCTCAAGCTCGCCAACCCCAAGCTCAAGGTCGTCGTCTATTCCGGCGACGGCGATCTCACCGCCATCGGCGGCAACCACTTCGTGCACGCGGCCCGGAGAAACATGGATCTGATGGTGGTGTGCGTGAACAACTTTACCTACGGTATGACGGGTGGCCAGGTAACGCCCACGACGCCGATTGGCGCCAAGGCGACCACGATGCCCTACGGCAACTACGAGCAGCCATTCAACCTGCCCTTCCTGGCCGACGCCTGCGGCGCCGTGTATGTCGCGCGCTGGACGGTCTTCCACGTTCGCCAGTTGGCCAAGGCCATGCTGGAGGGGCTCAAGAAGAAGGGTTTCGTCTTCATCGAGGCCATCTCGCCTTGCCCGACGCTCTACTCGCGCCGCAACAAGCGCGGCGACGGCATCGACGAGCTCAGGTACTACAAGCAAAACAGCATCCTCAAGCACGGCGCGGACACCAAGGAGGTCGGCATGACCTTCGACGGCAAGATCGTCGTGGGCAAGTTCATCGACCGCGAACGCCCCACATGGCTCGACGCCATGAACGACCACTTCAGCCAAACCCTCGGCAGCAAGTACACGCCCTACGGAGGCTAATGTGACAAGAACCGAAATTCGCGTCGGAGGATTGGGCGGACAGGGCATCATCTTGTGCGGCTCGATCATCGGCAAGGCCGCTTCCATTTACGCCGGCAAGCACGCCGCCATGATTCAGGCCTTCGGGCCCGAGGCTCGCGGCAGCGCCTGTAGCGCGCAGGTCATCGTGTCCGACGATGCCATCGGCTACCCCTACGTCCGCCGGCCGGACATCCTTGTGTTGATGTCCCAGGACGCCTTCACCCAGTTCGCGCCGCATCTCAAGCCGGGTGGCATGGTGCTCTTCGAGGAGGAACTGGTCCACACCGGCAGCAACCTGCCGGCCGAGTCGCGCGCCCTAGGGATCCCGGCCACGCGCTTCGCCGAGGAGCTCGGGCGCCGCCTCGTGCTCAACATCATCATGGTCGGGTTCTTCGCCGGCGCGACCGGCCTTTTGCCCTACGATGCGGTAGAAAAGGCCGTGCTCGATTCGGTTCCCAAGGGCACCGAAAGCCTCAACCTGCGCGCACTCGGCAAGGGGTACGAATTCGGGGTTTCGCGGCTGGCCTAAGATCGCGCGAGGGGGGTTGTGATGGAAACCTTGGATCTTCCCTGCATCGCGCACCTCAAGAACGGAAAAGGCGCCACTCTCTCGCTGGCCGAGGCCAGCGACGGACCCGGTCTACTGCAATTCTTCCGGGCCATGCCCGAAGAAGATCGGCTGGCGCTCAAGGAAGATGTCACCACCGCGGATTGGCTGGACCGTTTCCTGTCCAAGCTGGCCACTGGCGAGGCCGTCAGCGTCGTCGGCAAAGTCGCGGGAGAAATCCGCGGCGAGGCGACCTTGCACCGCACGCTCCACGGCTGGACCCGCCACGTCGGGGAGCTCCGCCTCAACGTCGACCGCGCGGCGCGCGGACAGGGCCTGGGCCTCGAGCTGGCGAGGCACATCGTCAAGCTGGCCATCGACACCGGCATCGACAAGCTGGTCGCGCACATGGTCGACAGCCAGCTCGCCGCCAAGCGCACCTTCGAGAAGCTGGGCTTTCACAAAGAAGCAGAGCTCCCCAAGCACGTGACCGACATCCATGGTAAACGCCTCGATCTGCTCATCTACGCCAACGATGTTTCTCACATCTGGTCCGCGATGGAATCCCTGCTGGGCGATTTCCGCCCCGACCGCGCGAATCGTTGACATCACGCTCCCAGCCACGTCAGATGACGCATGAGAGCCGCTGAGCCCATGCACGAATTCCGAATCATCGACACCACCCTCCGCGAGGGCGAACAATGCGCGCGCGCCCGATTCGACTCGGAACAGAAGGTGGCCATCGCGCGCGCACTCGACAGTTTCGGCGTGGACTACGTGGAGCTCACCTCCCCGTCCGCATCGCCACGGTCGCGCCGCGATTTCGAGCAGATTGCCCGGCTGGGCCTGCGCGCCAAGGTGTTGGCCCACGTGCGCTGCCTGGAAGGGGAGGTGCAAGCCGCGGTGGATGCCGGTGCCCAAGGGGTCGGCCTCTACCTCGCCACCAGTCCCGTGCTCCGCGAAGCCTCGCTCGGGCGCAGCATCCAGCAGGTGATCGATCTGATGACCGCCCCAATCGGTCGCGCCCTTCAGGCTGGTGTCGAGGTCCGCTTCTCCGCCGAGGATGCGTTCCGTACGCCCCAAGAAGATCTGGTCACCGTGTGCCGCGCCGCCGCGGCCCTCGGCGTACATCGGGTGGGGCTGGCCGACACCGTCGGAACAGCCACCCCCTGCGAGGTCCACCGAAGGGTCGAGCTGATTAGGGCAGCGACCGCGCTTCCCATCGGGTTTCATGGGCACAACGACACCGCCTGCGCGGTGGCCAACGCTTATGAGGCCGTCGCCGCCGGAGCCACCCACGTGGACGTCTCGGTCCTGGGCATCGGAGAGCGGGTCGGGATCACGCCCCTAGGTGCATTCGTGGCGCGGATGCTGACCGTGAACCGTCAAAGAGTGGCCAATCTCTACCGGCTCGATCGACTGCTCGCCGTCGAGCGCCTGGTGGCCAATATCCTCGGCATGGACGTGCCGTTCAACAACTGCGTTACTGGAGAGACCGCCTACTCGCACAAAGCCGGTGCCCACCTCAAGGCCATGCTGGCCAATACGCAGAGCTACGAGGCCATTCCTCCTGAGCTGTTCGGCCTTGGTCGCAAGATGATCGTCGGCAGCAGTCTGACCGGCAAACACGCGGTGGCCGCGCGTGCGCTATCTCTCGGCCTCGATCTCGATGCGCGGCAGATCTCTGCGATCACGGCACGGATCAAGGAGCTGGCCGATCACCATGACCTTAGCGAGGAGCACATCGACGCGCTCCTCAAGGAGTGGGTTCCGATCTGAGCTCCCGCAGCCCCACCGGATCCGTGGAAGACCGTGACCAACGACGCAACCGACTTTGAAGCTGCTGTCGCGACCTGGAATCCAGACGCCGCGTCGAGCCTGCGGGTCGATCCCGTGGACTTGTTGAAGCTGGCCGAGCGGCTTGCGGGGCCGAAACCACCACCGCTGCCGCCTACCCCGTGGCACGCGTATCTCGACCACACGCGATCCGTGGCCTTCTTGTCGGCGCTGCCCGAGCGCACTCATCGCGAGCGCTGGGCGGCGACGACCTTCGCTGCCATTCGCCACTCGAATTTCACCCTGGAGACTCTGCTCGATCAGCGAGCGCGCAGCCACCCCGGCCGCATCTTTCTGCGCGAGGCGCGTGGCTCCGGCGTCTGGACGTACGAACAGGCCCGGCGCCGGATCCGGTCGATCGCGTCGGTTCTGCACGCGTTCGGGCCCGGCCGCGCTCCGAACGTCGCCATTTTGTCGGACAACTCGGTGGACAGCGCCTGCATCGATCTGGCCTGCCTGGCTTACGACGTGTTCGTCGCCCCGCTCGACGTTCAGCTCGACGTCCCCACGCTGGCCTGGGCGTTCGACCGTCTCGCGATCGACGTGGCCGTCTCGGGCGACGCCCGCCACGCCGCCCGACTGGAAGAGGTGCGGTCCGTCGCCAAGCAACCTTTCCGTATTCTGCACCTGCAATCCGATGCCCCGAAGGTTGCCCCGGATGATGTCGACCTCGCCGAGGCGGTGTCACGCACGAGTCCCGACGATGTCGCCCGACACCTGTCCGCGCGCAGCCGGCGGAAGCTCGGGGACCGCGCCACCGTGCTATTCACGTCCGGCAGTACCGGTATCCCCAAAGGCGTTGTGTTCTCGCTCTACCAGCTGCTCACCAAACGCTTCGCGCGCGGCGCCGCGCTGCCTTCCGTCGGCGACGCCGAGATCTTTCTCTGCTACTTGCCGCTCTATCACACCTTCGGTCGCTACCTCGAGCTGCAAGGTAGCCTCTATTGGGGCGGTACCTACGTGTTTGCCGGCAACCCCTCCATCGAGAGCTTGCTCGAATCTCATGCCACAAGCACGTCCCACCGGCTTCATCAGCATTCCCTTGCGCTGGGCGCAGATTCGCGATCGGTGCCTCGACGGCCTCGACGCCACGGCCGGCGAAGAAGCGCAACGCCGACGACTGCGAGCGCTCGTCGGTGACCGACTGCGCTGGGGTTTGTCGGCGGCGGGTCACCTCGACCCACGCGTCTTTCGCTTCTTCAATCAATCCGGCATCGCACTTTGCAGCGGTTTCGGCATGACGGAGGCGACGGGCGGGGTCACCATGACTCCCCCCGGTGAGTACGTCGACGGCACCGTGGGCATCGCCCTCCCCGGAATGGATCTCAGGTTGAGCAAGGTCGGCGAGCTCCAGATCAAGGGGCCCTACGTGGCGTCCTACCTCGACGACGATCCCCCTGCTGATGCGCGCGCACACTGGCTCTCGACCGGCGATCTCTTCCAGAAGCACGCGAACGGGTTTCTGGAGATTGTCGAATCGGGTCAAGGACATCTACAAGAATTCCAAAGGTCAGACCATCGCGCCCCGACGAGTCGAGGCGCTGTTCGAGGACGTGCCCGGCATCCGTCGCACCTTCCTGGTGGGCGACGGCCGGGACTACAACGCGCTCTTGGTGAGCGTGGATCGCACCGACCCGGTCGTCCAAGCGTTCTCCTCCGCCGATGCGCTGGACGAGTATCTGCGGCAGATCGTGGCGGTCGCCAATCGCGCGCTGGTCCGCCACGAGCGCATCGTCAACTTCGCCGTGCTTAGCCGGGACTTCGAGCTCGCACGTGGCGAGCTGACCGCCAAGGGCTCCTACCGGCGCAAGGTGATCGAAGAACACTTCGCGGCGGAAGTGAGCGCTCTCTACGCCGGGGGCGCCAACGAGATCGCGTGCCATGGCGTCCCGGTGCAGGTTCCGCGCTGGATCTGCCGCGACCAGGGATGGCTCGAGCGCGACATCCAGTGCGACGAGAACGGCATCTGGGTCCGCGGTGACGGGCGTCGGCTTTGCATCCGGCGGATGCCCTCGGGGCGAATTCGAGTCGGCGATCTCGAGTACGCCATCGGCGGCCGGGGCATGGTCAATCTCGGGACCTTTGCCCGGCAGCCTCTGCTATGGGTGGGCAACCCGGAGCTCGCTCGCTTCTGTCCCTGCAAGGAGGGGTGGGAGTCGCCGCTGGAGCCAATCTCGCCTCAGGTCGTCCTGCAGGCGCGGGCCTCGGAGCCCCCAGAGCCCCCTCCGGATATCTCGCGGATCGGCGACTACCAACTGGGTCGGGTTCACGTTCTGGCGACGCAAGCGTTGTTCGGCCCAGCCGAAGCGGCCCTGTCGGCCGTCGCGCAGTTGGGTGAACTGCTCGGCCGCGTGCACACCGCCCTAGCATCGCTCATCCGGCGCCGTCTCGAGGCGCTGGCTCGACACCCCGATCTCCCGGTGCGCTGCCTCGCCTACCGTACCCTACTGCTCGAGACCGTGGTTCCCGAAACCAGCGAGATGATGCCCTCGTTCATCGAATCGGGCCTGCCCTTCCTCGACGCCGAGAGCATCGAGGTGATCGCTCGCACGCATCTGGAGCATCAGCGTCTCGAGGCGCTGCGGCAGCGCCTGTATCGCTATCGCGCAGAGCTCACCTGGCCGGCCTCGGACGCCGTACGCACGCTCTTCAGCGACGTATTCCAGCTGCTCTGCAACTTCGTGCGCTACCACCCCGAATACTTCCCCGAGATCAGACTGGAGCTCAACGCCTGGATCGTACACGAGGCTGATCCCAGCGTGGCCGCGGTCGCTCGCGAGCGTCTGGTGGAGATCACCAAGTGGTGGGAGGATTATCTATTCGGTCCCGGGACGGCCGCCGAGGCGTGGCGCCCGAATGTCCTCTACCACGAGACGGTGGGGGCTCCCGCCGTGGCCCGGCTGGATCATCTGCTCCGCCAGACTTCGTTCGTGGCAAAATCGATTGCCCTGGCTTTCGAGGGCGCTGCGCCGGACCTCGATCAAGTCGACCACGAAGGAGGCTGGGTGTCCCGGCTGCCTTCTCTCCAAGGGCAATCTACCTTCCGGGTCAGCGTCAACACCGCAGGCCGGCACTACGACTTGGTCGTGGTCTTCAACGAGGACGAAGGGCCCGAACGGGCGCGACTGATCATGCGCTGGATGCTGGCCATCGCCGCCCATCCATTCGGCACGCCCGTGGTGCCACGCTTCGGTTGGTACGATCCCGACCTGCACGCCATGTCTTTCGCCTACGTCCAAGACCTCACGGTGTTCGAGCGGATTCGCGAGTTCGCCAGCCTGCGCGCGCCGGGCCTGGCGCCGGCAGGTGCCCCCCAGTGGCGGGAGCTGTTCGTGCGGGCGATGGCGGCCCTTTTCGTGGGCTGGCAGAAGAGCGGATGGCGGATCGTCCCGGGCCAGGCTACTCCCTTCAATGTCGTGGTGCTCGCGCCCGACTTCCGCCAAGGGGCCTACATCCTTTCCTTGGATGACTGGAGGCCCTACGAAACCCCCCTCTCCATCGTGCGCCCGCTGGTCGACAACTTCTACCGACAAACCACCAGCCACTACCCCTGGTGCCGTCGCGCCCTCGATTTGCGCTGGATCTTCGAGGCGTGCGTGGAAGCCATCGGCGAGGAGCAGGCGCGCACCTTTCTGGCCGAGCTCCGCACGGATCTCGACCATTCTCCTTTGCAAGTCCTGGGCGAGTCGCTGGCGGCCGTGTTGGACGGATTCCTGACCAGCCTCGACCACGCCTACTACGCGCCCTTGTCTCTACGCAGCGCCATCGATCGCTACCACGACTGGTCGCGAGAGAACCCGCACGCCGCCGTCCCGGCGCGGGAGCAGCTCGTGCAAGAGCTACTGGTCGTTTACGGCCTGGATCGGTACCCGGAATTCGCCCGCTACCACTTGTACCGCTCCACCTACTTCGCGCACGCCGAGCCGGCGGTGTGTTCGGCTTTCGATCGCCTGCTGGCCGATATGTTTTTGCACCAGGGACAGCCTGCCAGCACGATGGTCGAGCTCTCCGAGCTGCAGGCGGCGATCCGTGACCCCGACGACCTGGCCGTGTTCGCGCACATGGCGTTTCCGCACCATAGCCTCGAGCACCGACTCGAAGTGTTGGCGGTCGGCTCGGGAACCAAGCAGGTCGTCGTCTGTTCGCACGTCCAGGACCAGGAGGGTCGTGTCTACACCGTGCGCGAGCCGGTCGACGCGCCCGAGGTGGGTCGGCTCTACCGCTGCTACGTGCAAGCGGGCTTTCCGCGGACCATCTCGGCCGACGATTCCTTCTACGTGATGCTCGACAGCCGCGACGAGATCGTCGGCGGCGTCATCTACCGGCGGGAGAGCCACACGGTGACTCACCTGCGGGGCATCGTGGTCCGGAACGAGCTCAAAGGCCGAGGGCTCAACGGCGCGTTGCTGGAGGACTTCTGTCTCCGCATGGCCAACCAGGGGGTGGAAGTCGTACGGACGTTCTTCTTCGCGCGCCGCTTCTACATGCAGCACGGCTTCCGCGTGGACCGGCGCTGGGGCGGACTCGTGCGCGTTCTGAGCGAGGAGACGTAGGCCCGAGGCGAGATCAGCCGCCCAGGGCCTCCTTGCGGCCGCCTTCTTGGGCCCATTTTTCGAGCATCTCGGTGGTGACGGACTTGGGACGTTCGATGGCGTAGCCCAGGCCGCGATCCCAAACGATGTTGGCGAGCACGCCCATGGCCCGCCCGATACCGAACAGCACGGTGTAGAAGTCCCACTCGCGGACGCCGTAGTACCATTGGATGACGCCCGAATGCGCGTCCACGTTCGGCCAGGGGTTCTTGGTCTTGCCGTGCTTGGTGAGCACGCCCGGCGCCACCTCGTAGATCATGTTGACGAGCTGGAAGAGAGGATCGTTCGGCAGGTGTTTCTTGGCATACTCGTTCTGGGCCACGTAGCGGGGGTCGGTCTTGCGCAAGACCGCATGGCCGTAGCCCGGAATGACCTGGCCGGCATTGAGGGTGTCCCACAAGAACTTCTCGAGCTCCTCCTTGGTGGGGAGCTTGTTGTTCATCTTGTGCATGACGTTATGGATCCAGCCAAGCACCTCTTGGTTGGCGAGCCCGTGCAAGGGGCCGGCGAGGCCGTTGAGGCCGGCAGAGAGCGCGTAGTAGGCATCGGAAAGGGCGGAGGCGACCAGGTGGGTCGTGTGCGCAGAGACGTTGCCAGACTCGTGGTCCGAATGGAGGATGAAGTACATGCGCGCCACCTCGTCATAGGGCGGCGCCACCCCCATCATGTGCGCGAAGTTGCCACCCCAGTCGAGCTTGGGATCCGCCGGGATGAGGGTGTCGCTCTTGTATTTCATCCGATAGATGGTGGCGGCGATGGGCGGCAACCTGGCCAGCAGGTTCATCGCGTCCTCGTACATGGGGTCCCACATATCGGTCTTCTTGAGGCCACCTTCGCCATAGCGCTTGGCGAACAGCGACTCGCGCTGCATCGAGAGCACCGCCGCCGAAAACATCGTCATCGGGTGCGTGTCGCGCGGCATGGCACGCAGGACGTCGAAGACGTATTGGGGCACGGCGGAGCGCGACTTCCAGTCCTCGACCACCTCCTGGGTCTCTTGCAGAGTCGGGATGTCGCCCGTCAGCAGGAAATGGAAGAAGCCTTCGACGAACGGCTGCTCTTTGCCGGGGACTTTCGGCAACGCCGCGAACGTCTCCGGGATGGTCTTGCCGCGAAAGCGGATCCCTTCGGCGGGGTCGAGGTACGAGATGTCGGTGACCAGGCAGCGGACGCTGCGAGCTCCGCCGATCGCCTGACCGATGTTCACCTTGTCGATGACGACGTTGGCCAGCTCCTTGGCGAGCTTCTGGGTGCGCGGACGAAAGGCCTCGATCTTCTGATGCAGCTTCTGCTTGAGGGCTGTCTCCATCGGTGACTCCTAGGCGGGGGGTGGTTTTTCGTTGGGTCCGTATTCTAAGCTAGCCCATCGCGTTTGCGATGGTCTTGCCCAAATCCGCGGGCGTGGGCGCGATGGCAATGCCGGCATCTCGGAGCGCGACGATCTTGTCGGAGGCCTTGCCTTTGCCGCCGCTGATGATGGCGCCGGCGTGGCCCATGCGGCGGCCAGGGGGCGCGGTGAGGCCGGCCACGAAGGCGGCGACCGGCTTCTTCACGTTGGCCTTGATGAAGGTGGCGGCGTCTTCTTCGGAGGTCCCGCCGATCTCGCCGATGAGCAAGATGGCCTTGGTGGCCGGATCCGCCTCGAACAGCGCCAGGCAGTCGATGAAATCGAGGCCCTTGACCGGGTCGCCGCCGATGCCGACGGCGGTGCTCTGGCCGAGACCGAGCTCGCTGATCTGGAAGGCGGCTTCGTAGGTAAGCGTCCCCGAACGCGAGATGATGCCGACCGACCCGGGCCGGTGGATGTAGCCGGGCATGATCCCCAGCTTGGCCGCGCCCGGCGTGATCACGCCCGGACAGTTCGGCCCCACGAGCCGGCACGACCTTCCTTCCAGCGCCCGCCGCGCGCGCACCATGTCCAGCACCGGGATCCCTTCCGTGATGCACACGATGAGATCGATGCCCGCTCCCGCAGCTTCCAGGATGGATTCAGCCGCGCCGAAGGGCGGCACGAAAATCACGCTGGCGTTGGCGCCGGTCGCCGCCACCGCCTGGGCCACGGTGTCGTGGATGGGGAAGCCCTCGTGAACCGTTCCGCCCTTGCCTGGGGTGACGCCGGCCACGACTGCCGTCCCGTAGTCGCGCATCTGCTTGGCGTGAAAGGTACCGGCCGCGCCTGTGAGGCCCTGGACGACGACCTTGGTTTGGCTGTTCGCTAGGATCGCCATGGCTAGTTCTTCCCTCCAGAAACCAGTCGAACCACCTTGCGCGCCCCGTCGGCCATGTCCGCGGCGGTGGTGATGGGTAGGCCGGATTCGGCGAGCATCTTGGTTCCGATCTCGACGTTGGTGCCCGCCAGGCGAACCACCAGGGGAACGTGCAGGCCGATCTCCCCGACGGCCGCGATCACCCCGCCGGCAATGACGTCGCACTTCATGATGCCGCCGAAGATGTTGACGAAGATCCCCTTCACCGCCGGATCGGAGGTCAGGATCTTGAACGCGGCCGTGACCTTCTCCTTGCTGGCGCCGCCGCCTACGTCGAGAAAGTTGGCCGGGTTGCCACCGAAGTACTTGATGATATCCATGGTGGCCATGGCCAGGCCGGCCCCGTTGACCATGCAGCCGATGCTGCCGTCCAGCTTGATGAAGTTGAGATCGAAGCTACGCGCCTCGCTCTCGGTCGGATCTTCCTCGTCGAGGTCGCGCATCTCGGCCACGTCCTTGTGCCTCTCGAGGGCGTTATCGTCGAAGGTCATCTTGCAATCAAGCGCCAGCACCGACTGGTCCCCGGTGATCACCAGGGGATTGATTTCCACCAGCGAGGCGTCGAGCCCCATGAACGCCTGGTACAACTTGAGAAGGAACGCGGTGGCCTTCTTGGCCACCTGATCCTTGAGTCCGAGAGCGTAGGCCAGACTGCGCGCCTGGTAGGCCGCCAATCCCACCGCGGGATCCACATGTTCCATGAGGATGCTCTCGGGGGACTTGGCGGCCACCTCCTCGATTTCCATGCCGCCCGCCGCCGACACCATGACCACGACCCGGCTGCGCGCCCGGTCCACGAGTACCGAGGCATACAGCTCGCGCGCGATGGAGACTCCCTGCTCGACGAGAAGGCGCTTGACGATCCGGCCTTCGGGCCCGGTCTGGTGAGTCACGAGCGGCCGGCCGAACATCTTCGCCTCCGCCTCGCGTACCGCCGCCGTCCCCTTGACCACCTTCACGCCCCCGCCCTTGCCTCGCCCCCCGGCATGGATCTGCGCCTTGACCACGACGGTCTCGTTGCCCGTGGCCTTCACGATCTGTTCCGCGGCCGCGGCCGCGCCGCCGAGCTCAAGCACCGGGATGCCCACGGGCACAGGCAACCCGAATTTCGCGAGCAATGCCTTGGCCTGATACTCGTGGATCTTCATCGCCGCTCTCTACCGCCGCACACGCGGTGGCCGATGTAGCCCGCCTGCGCCCGCAACTGGCGACTATCGGTCGCCTTCTCCCCCTCCGTCCCCGCTACGATCGGCGACGCGATCGTCTTTCCGTCTAGCTTCAGCTCTGCTGCGCTCGTCATGGAAATCCTCCCAGTGCAGTCGTTTTTTACGAAGGGATGCTACCGACCAAACAGGGAGGTTGTCGAGGATCTTTTTGTGGGCGCGCGCGCATGGTGAAACCCGCCGCGCAAGCGGACCGGGAACGACATGCGTCCGAGCGCTCCGCGACCTAGCGCCGCGCGGCCAAGCGTCGCGCGCAGGCGCGCAGCTTGATCTTGTGATCGCGGGACAGCTTGTCGAAAGTCGTCTGACGAAGATCCCGGATGGTGTTCTCGTAGATCCTCACCCAAACCGGGCGCGAGGGGCAGGTGTCCTGCAACGTGCAAGCCTTGGGATTGACCACGCAGGGCCGAAATGCGAGCGACGCCTGCATGGCGCCCAGCACGTCGAGCAACGAAATCGCGGAGGGGTCGCGTGCCAACGAAAAACCACCGTGGATCCCGCGCACCGAGACCAGAACGTTGGCCTTGACCATGCGCTGGAGGATCTTGGCCACGAACAAATCGGGAGCCTCGACCGCCTTCGCGATCTCGGACTTCGTGGCGAGTCGACTTCTGTGCTCAACCAAGAATAGAAGACAACGAATCGCATAATCAGACTGCTGGAGTACTGTTGACATAACCGCCTCTCGTCCCTCTGGTCAAGAACGACCAACGCCCTGTTTCTATCATGAATCCGTCACTCGTTGTGAAACTTCTCACACCTTGACGCCACTTCCGCCCGGTCGGGCGAAGCGCCGGAATTCATGGAATTCAGACCTTCAAGACCTACTTTTCCGATATGCTATGCGCGCTCGGCGGGACCAACGGCCGCGCTTCGAGCGCGCGTCACAAGGGCCGGCCAGGTCCAGCGAGCGGACATGGCCAGCCTCTGCGCGGCGAAGCCTCTAGCCCACCTCCAGATCGAATTCCCTAACGTCGAACCAGAATCCCATCTGATTCACATTGTCCATTTCGGCCTGCACCAGGGCCGCGTGCCCGTCCTCGATCTCCAGGAATCGCGAAAACAGGTTGCGTCCCTGCTCGGGCAACTCGCCCACCATGCGGCGGTAGAAGGTCGAGGTTTCGTCCTCTGCGGCCAGTGCCTGGCGCAAGGAGTCCAACTCCGCCACGTAACTGCCTTTGCGCTGCGCCACCTGGGAACGGAGCCGTTTGACGCCTGCCTTGATGCGCTCGGCGGACGGCAGGACGGTGCGCAGCTTCTCGTCCGACAGTTGCCCCTCTCTCTGCCATTCCAGCAGTCGGCTTTCGAGGTAGGTGACGTGCCCCAGCTCTTCCTCGGCCAGGGTCAGAAATACCTTCTTGGCCATCGCATCGTCGGCCCTTTTCGCGGCGGCCGAATAGCTGGCATGAACCTTTTTCTCGTACGCGATGGCGGTTTTGATCGCCTCTTCGATGGTCATGGTTTCTCCTATCCCTGCCGTGGCTCCGGAGCCATCGAGCGCGCCCGGTGGCGAGCCGCAGCCTGCTATATTCGCACCTTACCACTCCTCTTTGCTGGCGGCGACGTTGCATGGGGCAAAGGCGACCAAATAGGTCTCCCAAGTCCAGAATCCAAACCATCGCTGGAGCCTTTCTGCTAAACTGCCGCCCATCATGAGTACAGGCGTTTCCCCGAAACCGGTTCTTCCCCCGGGCGGCGAGCCCATCACCGTGAACAACCAGGGCGCCTTGCAGGTGCCGGATCATCCCATCCTCCCCTTCATCGAGGGCGACGGCACCGGCCCCGACATCTGGCGTGCCTCGGTGCGCGTGCTGGACGCGGCTGTGGAAAAAGAATTCGCGGGCAAGAAAAAGATCGCCTGGACCGAGGTCTACGCAGGCGAGAAGGCAAAGAGGCTTTTCGACTCCTGGCTGCCCGAGGAGACCTTGCAGGCCTTCAAGACCTATCTGGTCGGCATCAAGGGCCCGCTCACCACCCCTATCGGAGGCGGCATCAGCTCGCTCAATGTCGCCATCCGCCAGATGCTGGACCTGTACGTGTGTCTGCGGCCGGTGCGCTACTTCCGCGGCGTGCCCTCGCCGGTCAAGCGGCCCGAGAAGGTCGACATGGTGATCTTCCGCGAGAACACCGAGGACATCTACGCCGGCATCGAGTGGCCGGCGGAATCGCCCGAGGCCAAGAAGCTCGTCGCATTTCTGCAAGGCGAGCTAGGCGTGAAGAAGATTCGCTTTCCCGCGACCTCTGGCATCGGCATCAAGCCGGTGTCGCGCGAGGGTTCCGAACGGCTCCTGCGCGCGGCCTTCGACTACGCCATCCGCCATGGGCGCAAGAGCGTGACCATGGTCCACAAAGGCAACATCATGAAGTTCACCGAGGGAGCGTTCCGCGATTGGGGCTATGCCTTGGCCAAACGCGAGTACGCGGGCCGCGTGGTGGGCTGGGATGACTGTGGCGGCAAGCCGTCGGCGGGCCAGGTCCTGCTCAAGGACTCCATCGCGGACATCACCTTGCAGCAGGTGCTGACCCGTCCCGACGAGTTCGACGTGATCGCGACCCTCAACCTCAACGGCGACTACCTATCGGACGCGCTGGCGGCGCAGGTGGGAGGCATCGGCATCGCGCCGGGCGGGAACATCAATTACCTGACCGGGCACGCGGTATTCGAGGCCACGCACGGCACGGCGCCCAAGTACGCGAATCTGGACAAGGTGAATCCCGGTTCGCTGATTTTGTCCGGCATCTTGATGTTCGAGCACCTGGGCTGGAGCGGCGCAGCCGGCCGCATCATCGCGGCGATGGAGAAGACCATCGCGCAGAAGACCGTGACCTACGACTTCGCCCGCCTCACGGAAGGCGCCACCCAAGTCTCCTGCTCCGAATTCGCGACGCGCATCATCGGAAACCTCTAGCTGGATCTCCTCACGGGATCTCGCTGGTGGCGCCGATTTCGCCGAAGCCCACCAGTTCCATGGTCGTGGGATGGTCGATGCCCACGCTCTTGACCAGGCCGCTGATGGGGACGACCGCGTGCATCCACGTCGTCGAGGCAGAATGCCATGCGCCCCAACTGGCATCGGTACGAGCCTTGAAACACCCCGTGAAGGTGCCGGCTGCGACCGTCACGGTTTCCTGCGGCAACCCCTGCCATGAAACCGCCAGCATGTTTACCGAGCCTTGCCACATGGATTTCATGAGCTGGATCATCGGTCCTTGGACTTCCGTGACCTTTCCCTTCTTGTCCTTCATCTTGACCGCGCGGATCTCCATGGTGCTCGGATTCATGCGATCGCCGGGGAACAGCAGGATCTTAGTGACCGTCTTGCCGTAGTAACTCTCGTTCGCGACCTCCACCCAATAGGCGCCGCTATCCTCGCCAACGATCTTGTAGGTCATGAGGGAGGGCTCGCCTTTCTCGTTCACCAGTTCGTGTTGCGTCCACTGTCCCACCAGCAGGGGCTTGGGCGCGAACACCGCAGGCGCGGGAAAAGTCTGCCCCGAGTGCCCGAACGCGGCGATGCGCTGGTCGATATCGGCCTTGGCCGCCGAGTCGATGCTGGGGCCACAGGCCAGCATGCAGACCGAGTTGAACAGGCACAGAATGGTGTAACGAGGCGCTGTCTTGCTCATGAGGCGGATATTGCCCATCCACGAAGGCGACGTAAAGCGGCATGTGCGCCGGCCAGGAGCAGTCCAGACAGGGGAACCCTCAAAGGGTTCCCATACCCTCCCGCGATGGTCCGCGGCGAGCAAAGCTCGCCGGCTCCCCACGCGACTGATAGGGAGCCCGCAAAGGGGTCCCACGCGCGGCTAAGCCGCGCCGCCGCTGCGGTGGACGATCTTCGCCTGTTGCCGGCGCGCCACGACCGCAGGGCTCAAGCCGTGCCACTTGGTCTGCGGCAGGGGCCGGGTGAGCGCGATGGCCAACACCTGGGTCATGGAGTGAACCGGGACCAGCTTGATGCGCTGGCGCAGGTAGTCCGGAATTTCGCTCAACTCGGCCACATTGCCCGCGGGCACGATGGCGACGTGCATGCCAGCGCGCGCGGCCGCAAGCAGTTTCTCCTTGAGACCACCGACGGGAAGAACGCGGCCTCGTAAGGTGAGCTCGCCGGTCATGGCCACGTCCCGGCGGATGGGAATGCCCGTGGCCAGGGATACCAGCACGCACGCCATGGTGATACCCGCAGACGGGCCGTCCTTGGGCACCGCGCCGGCCGGCACATGGATGTGAATCTGCCGATCGGCAAAGAAGTCCCCCTCGATGCCCAAATTGCCGGCCTGTACGCGGGCATAGGAAAGCGCGGCCTGCGCGGATTCCTTCATGACGTCGCCAAGCTGTCCGGTCAGGATCAGGGTCCCCTTGCCCGACATGATCTGCGCTTCCACGTGCAGCACTTCACCGCCGGCCTGGGTCCAGGCAAGCCCGTTCGCGATGCCGATCTCGTCCTCGCGTTGGCGCTCGTCGGGAATGTACTTGGGCGGCCCCAGGAACTTGGTCAAATCCTCCAGCGTGAGAGGGACAGCGCGCTTGGATTTGCCCTTGGCCTCCGCCGTGCCACCCTTCTCGACGATCCTGCGCGCGACCTTGCGAGCGATCTGCGCCACCTGTCTTTCCAGTTCGCGCAGCCCGGCCTCGCGCGTGTACTCGGAGATCACCTTGCGCAGTACCGGCCGCCCGGCCAGCAAGTCTCTGTCGGTCAGGCCAGCCTCGCGGATCTGCTTGGGCAGAAGGTAGCGCTCGGCGATGACCAGCTTCTCTTCCTCGCTGTAGCCAGCCAGGCGCAAGGTCTCCATGCGATCGCGCAGCGGCGGCGGGATGGTGTCCGCGAGATTGGCGGTGGCAATGAACAGCACCTTCGACAGGTCGTAAGGCCACGCCCAGGTAGTGGTCGCGGAAGGTGTGATTCTGTTCCGGATCCAGGACTTCCAGCAAGGCCGCGGAGGGGTCGCCGCGATAATCCGATCCGAGCTTGTCCACCTCGTCGAGCATGAAGACGGGATTCTTGGTTCCCGCGGTCTTGAGTCCTTGCAGGATGCGGCCCAGGCAAGGCGCCGACGTAGGTCCGGCGGTGCCCGCGGATCTCGGCCTCGTCGCGCACGCCGCCCAAGGAAATGCGCACGAACTTGCGCCCGAGGGCGCGCGCGATGGATCGGCCGAGCGAGGTCTTGCCGACGCCGGGCGGTCCCAGGAAGCACAGGATCGGGCCGCGGCCATCCTTGCGCAGCTTGAACACCGCCAGGTAGTCCAGGATGCGATCCTTGACGTGCTCGAGGTCGTAGTGATCCTCGTCGAGCACCTTGCGCGCGGAGACCAGATCCACCGGCGCCGTTTCCGACTCTTTCCAGGGCAGGTCGACCACCAAGTCGAGATAGCTGCGCACCACCGCGGCCTCGGCGCTTTCCGAACTCATTTGCTCGAGCCGGCGCAACTGCTTGTCGGCCTCTGCGCGCGCCTCGGCGGGCAGCCCCGCACTCTCGATCTTGTGGCGCACTTCCTCGATCTCGTCGCGAAAGGAATTGTCGTCCCCCAGCTCGTGCCTGATTTGCCGCAGCTGCTCGCGCAGGTAGTAGTCGCGCTGGGTCTTGGACATCTCCTCCTTGGCGCGGCTCTGGATGCGGTTCTGCATTTCCAGAATGCCGATCTCGTTTTCCAGCGACTGGTTGACCTTGGTTAGGCGCGCCACCGGCTCCTCGGTCTCGAGAATGGTCTGCGCCTCCTCCAGCTTGAGGGTGAGATTGGAGGCGACCAGATCGGACATGCGCCCCGGCTCGTCCACGTTTTGCAGAACCAAGGCCAGCTCCGGTTGCACCGTGCGCCCCAGCTCGGCCACGCGCTCGACATTCTGCTTGACCGTGCGAACCAGGGCCTCGACCTCCACCGACGACGGGGTGCGGGCCTCCTCGATCACGTCGAGCCGGACCCGGTAACTCGGCACGTCGGCGAGGAAACGTTGGATCCGAGCGCGGCACAGACCCTGCACGAGGATCTTGATGCCGCCGTCCGACAACTTGCGCATGCGCATGATGATGCCGACGGTCCCGGTACGGTAGAGCGAGGTCGGCTTGGGATCTTCTTCCGTCGAGTCACGCTGAGCCACGATGAAGCACATGCGCTCTTCGGTGGCCAGGGCTTGATTCACGGCATCGAGGGAGATGGGCCTCGACACGCGTAGCGGCGCGATCATGTACGGGAACACAACCAAATCCCGGACCGGGAGCAGCGGGAGGACATCCGGGATCTCCTGTCCACTGCTCGCACTCTTGCCTTCGTCCTCCGGACTCATGGCCTCACATTATCAGAACCCATTGGGAAAACTGAGAAAACCGGCTGGAAACGGCTAGTCGCGCGTGTCCCGGCCAACAGGCGGTCGCGGCCAGAAATGCGAACCGGTGGCATGAGACGATGTGGCGTACGCGTTCCTGTCTGGGAGACTTTGGCCGAGGAGGGAGTCCGATGAAGTCCAAGCTGCTCGCAACGGGTCTCGTTACCTTCCTGTCCCTGGCAGGCTGCTCGGGTGGAGGAACCGCCGGGTCGACCACGACCGGAGGCAACCATGGAAGCGGCGGCCAGACGCAAGCCGGCGGTAGCGGCGGCGGCGCCAGTGGAAATGCGGGTGGCAGCCCTGGGAGCGGCGGAACCACCAGCTCGGGCGGGACGACCGGCTCCGGCGGGACGACGGGCACGGGCGGGACCGGCGCCGGTGGCACAACAGAGACCGGCGGCAGGACCGGCAGCGGAGGAGCGGCTGGCGGCAACTCGGGTGGCGCCGGTTCTGGCGGAACCACGGCTACGGGGGGCACCACGGCGAAGGGGGGAACCACCGGCAGCGGCGGGGCGACCGGCAGAGGCGGCGTGACTGGCGCGGGCGGCACCACCTCAAGTGGCGGTTCGGGCGGCGGTGCTGGCGGAGCGATGGGCACGGGCGGAATGACCGGCGGTGGCGGCATGGTGAGCGCCGGCGGCGGATCGGGAAGCCCTCTCGGCGCCTCCGGTTATCCGGCCGCGGGAGCGAGCGGCCAGGCCAAGCCTTCCGGAGCCGGGACCACGGTGACCGTACTTCCCTGGGCCGGATTCAAGGGTGCTATCTCGTTTACCTTCGACGACACCAATTCTTCGCAGATCTCGAACTACCCGGCCCTGGAGGCACTCAACGACAAGGGCAACAACGTCCGCTACACGTTCTACCTGTGGACCGGCAAGACCACGGAAATGGGTAGCAGTGTATGGCCGCAAGCCGTGAAGGACGGACACGAGCTGGGCAACCACACGAAGAGTCATAGCCCGCCCGCGAACACTGCCGATATCCAGGCTGCCGAGGACACCATCAAGAGCATGTTCGGGGTAACGGCGTACTCGTTTGCCGCGCCGAATGGCGATTCCTCGTACGTCACCGCGATCCCGACGATGAAAGAGTTCCTTACCAATCGCACCGCTGGAAACAGCGGCGGGATTTCAATGACCGACAACCCAAGCTCCAAGCAGTACTCCCTTCCCTGCATCATTCCGGCGACCGGCGCCAATGCGGCGACCATGGAGGGACTCTTCAAGAACGACGTCACGGGTGGAAAATGGCAGATCTTCCTGGTTCACGGATTCACCGGTGGAACGGACAGTGCCTACCAACCTGTGAGCATCACCGAATTCACATCAACCGTGAAATGGGTCAAAGACCAGGGGAACATCTGGATCGACAGCGTAGGGACCATTTCCGCGTATTGGATTGGTGGATACAATTTCTCGAAGCTCACGCCGACAACCTCGGGAACCGACAAGACCTGGACGTGGAAGACCTCTGACTTCGGCGCCGGCTTCCCGCCCGGCAAGTACCTGCGCGTGACGACCAACGGCGGCACTCTCAAGCAGGGCAACACGACCTTGACCTGGGACGACCATGGCTACTACGAAGTTTCGCTGGATGCCGGAACCTTGACCCTGTCGGCGCAGTAGCACTCAATTGCAGGTCACCCTGCGCGCACCAGGTCGGCCAGCGCGGCCAGCTCGGCCTCGCCATTGTAGAAATGCGGTGAGATGCGCACCCGCCCGCGGCGGGCCGACAGCGCGACACTCGCCCGGCTTGCCCGGCTCACGAATTCCTCCGCCGTGCCCGACGGCGGCCGGAAAGTCAGAATGCCCTTTCGAACCTGGCCTGGCGGCCCGGGATCCAGGCCCGCGCCGGACAGTACCTTCTCGATCTCCGCGAGCCAGGCCGTGATGTGCTCGGCGATGCGGTCGATCCCGACCTCTTCGAGGAGCGCAAGTGCCGCGCCCATGCCGAGAATCGTGGCGAAGCTCTGTGTGCCCTCTTCCAGTTTGGCCGCGTCCTCGCGCAACTCGAAATGCAGATGGTCGAAGTCGAGCGGGTTCTTGACGCTCTTCCATCCCACGGTGGATGGCCGCAGGCCGGGAAGGATCTCGTGGCGAACGTAGGCGATGCCGACGCCGGGCAATCCCAATTGCCACTTGTGGCTGTCGGCCGATAGAAAGTCGATGTTGGACTTCTCCACGTCGATGGGGAAGGCCCCGACGCTCTGGATGCCGTCCACGCAGAAAAGCACGCCGCGCTCCCGGCACAGCGCACCGATGGCGTCGAGGTCGCTGGCCACGCCGGTCGCAAACTCGACCGAGCTGACGGAAACCACGCGGGTGCGTGGCCTGATAGTCCTGGCCACGGCTTCCCCGCTGACGCCGCCATCGGTGGACGGGATGTTCCGCAGGATCACCCCACGACTGGCAAGATGCATCCAGGGATAGACGTTGGCCGGGTATTCCAGATCCCTGCACACCGCGACCTCGTCGCCGTCACGCCAGCCGAGTCCTTCGGCGAGAACCGAGAGTCCGTGCGAGGTATTGCGCACGAAGGCGATCTCCTCGACCGCCGCGCCCAGCATGCGCGCCGCCACCGTCCGCGTTTCTCGCTCGCGGCCGACCCATTCGGAAATATTGGCCATGCCGTGTTGGACCAGGTCGCCGACCCAGTCCTGGACCGCGTCGCGCACGCGCGTCGACGTGGGGGCCACGGCCGCGTGATTCAGATAGTGGCAATTCCTGGCGACGGGAAACAGTCCGCGAAAGTTGGCAAGTGTGTCCGCCATGGTCCCGACCTAGGTCTTCTTCTTGAAGGCTCCGTTGCCCATGTGGAATTCGCGCACGTATTCGATGGTGTCGAAGATGGTCGCGCTCGCCTCGCGCGGGACGAAGCCAAGCTCGTGCCGAGCCTTCTCTCCGTCGAAATACCAGAAGTACTTGGCCTGGTCGGCCGCCGCAGGCTCGATGGGCGCCGTGCGGCCGAGGGCCTTGAAGATCGCAGCCTGCGCACGCGCGGCCCGATAGGGCCAATCGCCGCGCAACTTCAAGCGAGGCGAGTATTCCTTGCTCAGCCGCTCCATGCGATCGAAATACTCGACGAAGGTCATGTTGTGACCGCCGAGCAGATAGCGTTCGCCCGGCCTGCCCTTCTCCATGGCCACGGGAATGATGGCAGCAACGTCGCGGGCATCGACGAAATTGATCCCACCCGACGGAACCACGCGAATATCCCCCGCCAGGAAGGACACCACCTCGCGCGTCGAGCCGATGCGCTCGTCGCCCGGACCGAGCAGCAAGCTGGGATTCACCATGACCAGTTCGACCTTGTCGGCGCAAAACCGGCGCGCGACCGCTTCCTGGTAGAGCTTGCTCGAGTAGTACCCCCAGCGGGTGATGAGCGCCACGGGCGGTGGTGAGGTCTCGTCCGGCCATTCGTCGTCGCGTTCGGAAATCGCAATCGTGCCGCTGGTCGACGACATGAGGACGCGCTTCACCCCGGCCTCCACGGCGGCCTGACACACCACCCGTGTGCCGTCGACATGGACCTGGAACATCATGTGCGCGTCCTCGGGACGACGCGAGACGAAGCCGGCCAGATGGTAAACGTGCGTGATGCCTTCCATGGCGCGCGCAACGTCGGCCGGGGAAGTGACCGTTCCGACCAGCACCTCGACCCCATGGGCATCCAGCGCGGGCGTGTTGAACAGCGACAGCACGCGGATGTCCGCGCTGTCCACTCGCTTGCACAGCTCGTTCATGAAATGCGAGCCCAAAAAGCCGGTCCCGCCGGTCACCAGGATCTTCACGACATCCCCCGCCCGGCGATTTTCCTGCCCCGCGTGCGAAACGGCGGTGGTGCCAGGGGTCCAAGCTTTTCCCCGTTCCACGCCGCGCGCACGCTCTCCGCGTCGAAACGCGGGGTAACCCCGTCGCGCAAGTTCTCGACGATCCGCTGGGTCAGGGCCGAGCACATGCGCCAGGCTTCCTGATGGGTCATGCCTTGGGTGAGCTGGCGCAAGAAATCGATGGTGAGGAAGGGGCCGAAATAGACCCCCAGGGCGCGCTTCTTGGGAATCGTGGCGCCGACCGGCATGGCGTCGTAGGCGCCCTCGATGTAGGCCGGCAGGATCCCGGCATCGGCGTGCAGCGCCAGGTAGCCCAGGCTGGGCAAGAAATCCACCATCTCGCCCGTTCGCGACCGCGTCCCTTCGGGGAAAAGCACCAAGCTCTTGCCGTTGCGCAGAACCTGCTCGGCGATGCCGAGCGACTTGCGGATCGATCCGCTGCGCTCCATCGGCACCAGGTTGGTCAAGTTCTTGAAATAGGCGCGCCGCCACTTGTTCTTGAAGAAATAGTCCGCGGCGGCGAGCGACGACAGGTCGTGCCCCGCGTCTCCCAGCGCGACCTTGAGGGCGCCCATGTCGAGGTGGGACGAGTGGTTGGCCGCGACGATGAAATTGGTGTGTTGCGGAATGTAGGCCTCGCCGCGCACCTTGGTCCTGAGCGCTCGGGTGTAGAACAGGCGTTGCGCCTTGGCCAGGCCGCGCTTCCCGAGCCGGGCGACGGGCTCCGGCAGCTTGATATCGTCGACCTCGCTCTCGGTGGGTTTCCGGCTGTCGCGCTTTTCCGGCGCGGTCCCATGGTGTTTGCCCGTGACCATGTCGAAAAGCGAGGCCACGTCGTGGGCACCGGCGAACACCACGCCCTCGGGCACGTGCACGCCAGCGCCCTCGAACCCGGCCGCCAGTTCGTTGTAGGTCAAACTGTCGAAACCCAGCTCGTCGAGCACGCTGGACATGTGTACTTCCGAGTAGGGCTTGCCGCAGGCGTCGGCCACGATTTCCAGGAACCAGCTTTGGTTGGCCTCGGCGTTGCGCGCGGCTTGGTCGACGATCTGCTCGCCTTGCGCTTTCTCTCGGCGCTCGCGTAATTCGGCCGCGACGTCGCGGCGCCTGACCTTGCGCGTGCTGGTGCGGGGCAACTCGCCCTCCCAGTACTCCAGCGTGCGCACTCGCTTCCAGAACGGCAGCGAGGCCGAAACGGTGCGAAAATGCACCTCGATCTTCTGTTTGACCTCGGCGAGCGAAAGCGCAGGCTCTGCCTGCAGGTCGGGCACGACCGCGCACGCCACGTGCTCGGCCACGCCGTCGGGCAGACCGACCACCGAAAGCTCCTTGATGTAGGGCGAGCCCTTGTAAAGGTCCTCGACCTCGTCGGGATAGACGTTCTTGCCGTTGGCATCGATGATGATCTCTTTGCTGCGTCCGACGATGTACAGGTTGCCCTCCTCGTCGAAGCGGCCGAGGTCGCCGGTGTGGAACCAGCCGTCGCGGATGGCGTGGCCGGTGGCTTCTTCGTCGCGCCAATACCCGGCCATCACGTTCTTGCCGCGCGCGATGACCTCGCCCACCCCGGCATCGTCGGGGCCGTCGATCTTGACCTCGACCCCGCCGAGCGGCCGACCGACCGAGCCAGCGATGGGCTTCCGCTTGGGCGTGCTGACCGACAGCACGGGGCTGGTCTCGGTCAGGCCGTAGCCCTCGAAGAAATCGAACCCCATCCCGTAGAAGGTTTTGAGCACGTCGGGGGGCAGGGCCGATCCGCCGCTGATCATGTAGCGGATACGCCCGCCCAGCTTCTCGTGGACGGGCAAGAACAGGAACATGCCGAGATCGAGTCCGGTGCGCGCGCGCAGCTCGAAGTTGGCGTCGGCCAGCGCCTTGACCGCGGACTCGAGTAGCTCGGACTTGTCCGAGAAGCGCTGGAGAACGCGCCGACGCAGGGTCTCCCACAGGGCGGGCACGCCCACGATCGCCGTGACCTTGCCGTGCTTGAGGGCCTGGTTGATGGTGTCGCCGGTGAGATCGGGAATGTAGGTGATGCGCGTCCCGCGCGACAGCGGCACGAGCAGACCGGTGGTGAATTCGAAGGTGTGGTGCAGCGGCAAGACCGACAGCATGCAGTCGGAGGTGCCGAGATCGAAGATGCGCGACAGCTCCGCCACCATGAAGGTCAGATTGCGATGGGTGAGCATGACGCCCTTGGGGTGCCCGGTGGTGCCCGAGGTGAAGATGAGCGAGGCCACCTTGTCGGCCGCGTGTTTGGTCAGAAGCGACTTGCCGCGCTCCCGCTCGACCACCTCGTCGAGCAGCTTGAACACCGTATCGAACGGCCAAATCTTCGTGGTCAGCCCGGCTTGGCCGAGATCCCGTGCCAGGGTGGGCCGCTTGTCGAGCAGATCCTCGCCGACGATGAGACCCACGGCGCCCGAGGCCCGCGCGATGTTGACCACCTCGGCGGCCGTGGAGTCGTGGGCCACGGGCACGGCGGTGGCGCCGACCTTGAGAATCCCGAAATAGCACATGGCCCACTCGGGCGAGTTCTTGGCGAGGAGCATCACCCGATCGCCGGCCACCACCGACTCGCCCACGAGGAACGTTCCTGCCCGCTCGGCCAACTCGCGCAAGTCGCGGTAGCTGTACGATTCCACGCGCCCGCCCCGCTCCATGCGCATGGCCACGCGGGTGGCGTGCAGCTTGGTCGTGGTGTCGAAAAGCTCGAGCAGGTCGCGGTACGCGTGCACGCTCTTGGGTTTGGGCGCATAGGTCTCGTCGAGCTCGGGCAGCACCCACTTCTGCAAACCAGGAAAGTGGATGTTCATGAAATAGTCGTACCAGTCGATGGTTTCGGGCGACCAGGGCACGAGCACCCGTTCCGCGGGCGGCAGCCGGTCGCGCAAGGCGCGGATGTTGTCGGCGCGCAGGACGTATTCGTTGTCGAGAATGAAGGGGCGGAACAGATCGATGTCGCGGCCGGCTTCCTTGGTCACGCGCTTGAGGTCGTCGACCTTCTTCTTCACGTGGTCGACCCAGTCGGCGAATCGACCGCCGCCCCAGCGCGGGCGAACCCTGTCGAGCGCGTCCGAAACCCGCTCGCTCACGCGGCTCACCAGCGGCAACGACGTGCGATCGTACTCTTCGTAGCTGACCGGCCGGAATTCCATGCGCGCGGCCAGCTCGTTGAGAAACTTGTTGCCGCTTTCCTTGCTCTGGAAACGCTGACGTTTGTAGAGCCCGGTCAAGGTGGTCACGCGGCCGATGCGCGACGGATTGAGGTCGCCGCTGGCGAGTTGGTGCACCAGCGCCGGCTGCTCCACGCACGCCTGCGCCGCCACCATCAGCATGCCGCCCGCGATGTGATCGACCGGTACCATGTCGAGAATGAGCGATTCCGACACCGGCAGCTTGTTCTGGCCCTTGAGCGCCAGGTAGACCAGGGGCGCCGAGGTCGTGAAGCCCTCGTTCCAGCCCTCGAAGGGATAGGCGATGGCGCTTTCGACGATGGCGGGTCGGACGATCGATCGGACGATGCCGGTTTCCCGTGCCACGAGCTGATCGCCGATGCTCTTGGTGTAGGTGTAGATGTTGGGCCAGCCCCACGCCTTGGCGCGCTTGATGCCCCGCTCGGTGAGCTCGCTGCGGATCCAGTCCTTGCGTTCGCGCGCGAGGCCCATCTTGAGCGCCGCCTCGTCGTCTGGATCGCGGCTGGCCTCGCGCAGGAAATCTCGCGCCTTCTGCCGCAGCTGCGCCACCACCTGTGCGTCGTCGGCCTGGGCGCGCACCTCTGCGGCGATGCGCGCGCAATCGGCGATCTCCTGCTCGACGTTGAACCTGGTCGCGGACAACTCGCGCCAGCGCGGAAAGTAGCCGTCGAGTTTCTCGCTCTCCCAGATCTCGCCGCTGCGGTTGCCCGCCACGAAGCAGGTGCTGGTATGAACCAGCGCCGGGCGCCGCATGCGCTTGACGAAGGCGATGACGTTCCGGGTCCCCTCCACGTTGGTGCGCAAGGCCGATTCCAGCGGTGGGTTGAAGGTCACCTTGCCCGACGCGTTGATGACCACGTCGATATCGCCCGCCACGCGCGCGGCCACGTCCTCGGCCAGACCGAGGCTCTCTTCGGTGATGTCGCCATCCACCACGCGAACCTTCTCTTGCAGGAACGCGCGCAGCCGATCCGGGTCGCCATGGTGCGCGCGCAGCGGATCGAAGGTGTGCGACGGGACCACGTGATCCCAGAAACGCGCCTCGCTCGAAGTCCCGGTTCCGCGCCGGACCATGACGTACACGCGCCCCACCTCGGGAAAATTCCGTAGCAGCATGCTGAGCAGCACCTTGCCCAGAAACCCGGTCCCGCCGAGAACGAACACGTGGCGACCGCGGTAGATTTCCCGCACCGACAAAACCGAAGCCGACCCTGCCGCGCGCTCGCTCATGCCACCCCGCCCGGCCTACTCGACATCCGCCATCACGATGGGCGGCCACTTCATCAAGGTGATCGAGGCCGACGGGCCCACAAAGCTGCGCGCCGTCGAGATGGCCTCGGTGAGCGAGTCGGCGCGATCCCAGCCCATACGCGCCGGCACGTGCGCGTTCTTGGCACCCGCCACGATGACCTTGCCCGCGTGTTGGCGGCCCGGCTCGCCCCAATACCACATGAAGAAGGGATGGGCGCCGTGGTAGGCGTTCCCGCGCCGGTACATCTCGATGTAACTGGGGTTGCGCGCGAATTCATCCTCGTACTTGTGTTGCAACTTGTGCGCGTCGCGCGTCTCGGGCAGCAGGCGATTGAAGAACTCGATGTAGCTGGGGTGGAACTTGTGGTCGAACTCGTCGTAGCAGGGATGGCACAAGATGAGCGCCCCGCCCTTGCGCAACACGGGCTTGCCCCGATAGAACTGGTGGAAGTAGCCGAGCCCCATGACTTGCACCAGGATGGGGTTGAGAATCGAGTTGATGCTATAGGGCATCACGTAGGGGATGGGGAAAATGACGATGTCGCTCTGGCCCTTGATGCCGACCATGTATTGGTCGTAGAGCTTGGCCAGGATGCGATCGTGCACTGGCTGGGTCTTGCCCGCATAGCACGCGACCAACTGGTATTCCGACGGGATGGCCGAGAAGATCTTGCGCTTCGCGGACGCGGGCAGCTTCGACAGCGCGAAGCGCATGGTCTCGTATTTCATACGATCGAATTCCGAGAACTCGTCCTCGTTCCGGCCCAGGAAATCGGTCGCGCTGGAAAACATGCGATTGTTGAGCGCGGTCTCGATGTGAAACACCTTCATGTGCTGGTCGACCAGCACACCCTGGCGCTCGATCTTGGTACTGAGCATCGAGCGCGGCGGGTCCATCATGCTGTCGCATCCGAGCAGCGTGTCGGGCTCGTGGTGCACGCGCACGGTCTCGTAGTCGCACAGCCCCACGGCCACCGATTTGTGCCCGCCATCCATGGGCACCAGGGTGATGTTCACGTAGATGACGAGGTCGCTCTCGACCGCACGCCGGCTGATGTTGACCGGCTCGCCCTGCGCGGTCTTGCCGAGCGGCACGATGGCGTCGGGATCCTCGGCGTCGTGGTTGTAGTAACGGTCGGGGTGGAAGGCATCGAAGATCTTCTTGCCCACCATGCGCTTCATCTCGCTCTCGGTCATGCGGCGGTGGAGCGAGTTGGCGATGATCAGATGGATGTCGTCCACCCCGTTGGCGTCGAGCAGTTCGAGCAGGATCTCGAGGATGGTCTGCCGGATGTCCGGCGTACGCATGGGCGGAAGCGGCAGGCTGATATCGTCGAGCGCGATGGTCACGCGCATGCCCGGCGCGAGCTGGGCGTAGAGCGGATCGGCGTCGAGTGGATGGTTGATGGCGTAGCGGATCGCGGCGCCGGGATTGTGCAATCCCTCGATGGGCGGCTTGCCGTACACCACGCGTGTGCCGATGGGCAGATCCTCGCTGAGGATGTCCTCGCCGGAAAAGATCAGGCGCGGCGCCGAGTCGCTGTCGATATAGACGACCTCGTCGCCCTCCTTGTGCCTGGGCACGGGCCCGCGCAGGGCCTTGGTTTCACGCTTGCTCATCTTCTCTTTCGCTATCGCAGATCCAGAATTGGCCAGTCATGTTGCCGGGCCGTGTTCTTCAGTCGGAAGTCCGGGTTCACCGCCGTCGGGTGGCCGACCACCGAGAGCATGGGCAGATCGCTCATGCTGTCCGAGTAGCTATAACATTCGGAGAGATTGAGCCCCTCCTTTTCGGCGTAGATCCGCATCCAGCTGGCCTTGGTCGCGGCCGCCATGACCGGCGGCAGAAGGCGCCCAGTGGCCTTGCCGTCCACGAATTCGAGGTGGTTCGTGACCATGTCGTCGAGCCCCAGGTGACGCACGAGCGGGATGGCGGTGAAATCGATGGCGCCCGTGACCAGGACCTGGCGCAGCCCAAGTTGGCGGGATTTCTCGATGAGTTGGTACGCGCCCGGAAAGATGGAGGGCTTGACGACCTTGTCGAAGAGCTCCTCGGCCAGGTAGCGCAACCGGTCCTCGGATTCGCCACGGTAGCGACGGAAGAAGATGTCGTTGAACAGCCTGCGGTCGAAGAGGTCGGCCGCCAAGAATGCCGGAATGCCAAGAACCGTCGATAGCGTGCGCGAGACACTGCGCACGATCCCCTGCTGGTTACGCGCGTTGTACGCGAAGGCGTGGACGAGATTCGTTCGGCACAGGGTGCCGTCCAAATCATAGAACGCTGCGGCGGCCATGGATTGAACTGCAGCGTATATCACACGCCGGGCAGTCCTTCACACTTGACAGCGGCGCGCCCCTTTATGCGCGGCCCCGAGGGCGCAATGGATTGCGCGCCTACTTCACGTAGATGTCCGGCTTGGGCGGATCGGCCATGCCGTTGCCGATGTGGAACCCGCTGTGCGGCGGTTGGTTGTAGCTCGATTGCTCGAAGGAAACCTGCATCCGGTACGTCGGATCGTGCATCAGGGTGTAGATACGGCGCTTGGTCACCTCGGTGGTGGTGTAGACGCGCAAGGCCGTGTTGTTCGACTCGCGCACCACCAACTCCTCCCGCCAATCGCCCAGCAGATCCGCGGTCAGGGTCGGGGTGTTCTTGGTTCCGTTGTTCCCGGAACAGCCGCTGGCGCCGAGCAGGGTCGTGCCGCTGAGCTTCTTGATGGTGGCGCCGTCCTCGAGCTCGCGAGACTCGTCCGCGTCCCAGTAGATGAGGAAGTTCTGCGACGACGGCTCACTGCTCGAAATCGTGGATCCACTGGCGCATGAGTACAGTCCGGTGGATGTCGCGCTCCACATTTCCGCGCCGGGACTGCTCGGGTCGACGTCATCGGCCACGCCGCGCCCGTTGTCGTCCCCTCCGGTGACGTTCACGTAGAACGAGCAGGTATTGCCGTTGTGCACGTCGTAGCCCCCCGTCCCCTCGTGCACGGTGAACACCGAGATACCCTTGCCCACCACCAGCTCGCCGACGTGCATGGCATCGCCGTGGCCCTGTCCCGTCGTGCACCTCAGCGTCCCGTCGCTGCCGATGGTGGCCGGACCGGTGACGATCTCCTGCGCACCATCGCCGTCGGTGTCCGCCGCCATCGCCGAATGATCCCCTTGACCCGCCGCCTTGGAATTGCCCGAGGCATTGCTGTCGAAAATCCAAACCTTGGTCAGGGCCCCGTCCCGCCAGTTGTAGGCAGACATGGTGAGGCGGGTGTAGTACCCGCGTTGCATGATGATGCTGGGCCGCCCGGTCGCGCTCTTGCCGCTACCGGTGTCGCTCACGAAGGCCGCCCCGCCGTTGAAGCGATCCACCCGGTTGCCGTAGTCGTCGCCCCACGCGGAGACATCGCTGCTCGACGAGTTGCTATTGCGCGGCACCGGGAACGGCACGGTCGCCAGCTCTTCCCCGGTTTGCCCGCTGAACACGGTCAAGTACTCGGGGCCGGTGAGGACGTACCCGTCGGAATTGCGATAGACTTTGCTGTCATCGTCGCTCGCCGCCGGACCGGTGTGCAGGTAGTTGCCTTTTCCGTCCTTGGTCCCTGGCGCGGTCTTCACCGCTATCTCGGCCTTGCCATCCCCGTCGAAGTCGAACACCGCAAACTGGGTATAGTGGGCCCCCGAGCGAATGTTCGGCCCCAGATCGATGCGCCACATGCGCGTCCCGTCCAGCTCGAGGCCATCGAGGTAAGTGTTGTCGGTGACGCCGCCATTCGAGTTGTCCTGCGCATTGCCGGGCATCCACTTGAGAACGATCTCGTACTGCCCGTCTCCATCCAGATCGCCCGGACTTCCGTCGTTGGCCTCGTACCCCGTGCCGGGCGGGGAGAGCGGAATGCGCAGGTAGTCTTGCGCCCAGGTCGTGGCCTTCGGCGATTGCGCGCCCTCGCCTCCCGCCAGGACCGCGGTCACCGTGTAGGTCGACGTGGAAGCCCCGGATGAGTCCAGATAATTGGTGCTGTCCGTGACAGAGGCAATCTTCGTTCCGTCCCGGTAGACATTGTAGGAGATGTTGCTCGGATTGGACGAGTTGTACTCGTATCCGAACATGCGCCAGCCGACATAGACGCCCCCGGAGACCTTGACGGCCACTACGCCGCGATCGAGGTTCTCCATCTGGTAGTGGCCGCTGGTCGCGGGCATGGTTCCGCCCGTGCCGACCGCGCCGCCCGTGCCCACCGCGCCGCCCGTGCTCCTTGACCCCCCCGTGCTGCTCGCGCCGCCAGACCCAGGAGCCCCGCCCGTAACGGTGCGGACATCGGCTGGTCCGTCCACGCGCGCGTCAGGCGATCCGCCACCGCTGCCGCCGGTGGCCGTTGCACCGCCGGTACTCTGCGCCCCTGCCGAGCCGCCCCCGGTGCCCATCGAACCGCCCGTATTGGCTCCGCTACCGCCAGCGGCGGCGTCTGGAAAACCCGCGCTGGTCCCACCTTCTCCGCTGCCACCTGTATTCGACGTGCTTCCCCCGCTGCCCCCCGATGCTCCCCCTGATGCCGGGGCCCCTCCCGTCGCGGACCAGCCGCCCGAGCCGCCCGAAGTACCGCCGGTTTGCGTCTGCGTTCCCGTCGAGGGATTGCACGCAGCAAGACAGGCGGCGAGGCCGAGGGCCAAGGCGAGCCCCGCCTTCGAGGGTTGCGACGTGATGGGTGTCCGTGCGTCCATTGATTTCTCCGCTGGTATCGGCCAAGCGACCGCGGTCCTCGGTCGCGCGAGTGTGCTCTGGCTCAGCAGTGGCTTGCCTCGCGCGCACGGCTCATCGAGGAGAGCGCCGCGCAGGTGTCACTGGAGAGGGCAATGGCATTTCAGACCTGAGTATCTGCATTGACGCATGTCGGCGGCGGGTCAGTGCCCGTGCCACCGGCGACGCACCGTCCGACGACTCGTCCCGGCGAAAAAACATTGCTTGCATCCCCATTCCCGCTTTTCTGCAATGAGGTATAAATATCTGGCGATGGTCCACCTACCAAATTTCCGTGTCCTGGTCGCGTCCCTGGTCTTGATCGCAGGCGCTCTCGGCTGCGCGCATCCGAAACCTGCCCCAACCCGGTACGTGATGCGGCCCGTGCCTCCACCACCGCCGCCTCCCCCTCCTCCTCCTCCTCCCAAGAAGGCGAAATTCCTGGTGCTGTCGCTGGACAGGTTGGCTCTGCCAGGCGCTGCCGAGGAAATCAATGGCAAGTTGGCCCAGGTCAGGTTGCGCGGCGCCGAGGATCCAGCGCTTTCGAACGTGAGCATGGTAACCGCGCAATTGCAGTCCGAGTGCTTCGAACCCACCGAGACTTGCTACCTCAAGATTGCCAGGCTCCTCGACGCGGATCGTCTACTGTGGGCCGAGGTCGAAAAGGTGGCCGGCAAAGGCAAGAGGAGGTCCAAGAAGACCAGCACCAAGCTTCGCATCATCCTCTTCGATCGAGATAAGCTCGCCGTGACTGGTCATGCTGACGAGATCTTCTCGGGCCCCATCACGGGCAAAGACATCGACAAAGTGATAGCCGAAGCCGTCGGCCCGGAGGCCGAGCCCGCGGCGACGCCACCGCCTGCCGCGCCGCCTGCTCCGGCCACGGCCCTTCCCGGAGCGCGTCCCGCGACCGCTGCTCCACCTCCTACGCCACGATCGGCATATGCACCGCGGCCCGGCGCTGCGGCCCCAGCACCCAGGCCGGCGGCCTATCCCCCCCCGCCCGCGGCTACTCCACGACCCGCGGCCTATCCCCCACCTGCGGCCGCGGCGCCCCCCGCAGCCTATCCACCGCCTGCGGCTGCGCCACCGCCCGCGGCCTATCCGCCACCAGCAGCCGCGCCACCGCCAGCGACCGCGCCACCGGCCTATGCTCCGTATCCATCCTCACCTCCAGCCGCACCGCTGCCGCCAGCGAGGGGGCAATGAATCCGGTGAAGTGTCCCAATTGCCGGCTGTCTCTGCCGCAGAACTGGGCCGGGATGAACGATCCCAACGCCAAGTGCCCCTATTGTGGCAAACCGCTCTCCGGCCAGACCGCGGTCCCTGGCTCGGCGCCCGCCGCGCGCGCTGCTCCGGTTCAGCCGCCACCCAGACCAGCCGGTGGAGCGAAAACCATTCTGTGGGGGGTGGGCGCGCCCATCCCCGGTGTCGTCCCCAAGACAGTGCCCCAGCCGCCGCCGCCGCGGCCGGCACCAGGCGCACCCGTTCCCACGAAGGATGCCTTTGCCAATGCGGCGACGCAGCAGCGTCCGCCCATCGCGAATCCCGTGCCCGCGATCCCTGCATCATCGGCGGCACAGCCGGCGTCGCCCGCGGCCGAGGCTGGAGAAATCGACGTGGATGTCGAGGAGGCGGACGCGCCAGTCCCCACTGGCCCCGCCGTGGAGGCCGCTTCCAAGGCGAATCAACCTGCCCGGACGGTCATGTTCGAGCCCTCCGTCGCTCCCGTGGACACGTCGCTGGGCAAGATGGAGCGCCTCGCGCCCGAACCGGAGACCGACACCTCCGAAGCATCCGAGGAGGCGCTTGAACCGGAGCCGCCAACGGCTCCAAGTCCCAGGGCGACTCCGAGCCGGGCCAAGGCCAAGCCATCTTCGAAGAAGGGCTACAAGCCACGGCCGGCCGCGGCTGGCAGATGGTCCACCGCCGAAGATGATTCCGACGAGCCGAAGCCGCCTTCGAGCAAGACGCCCATCATCGTCGTCGGGGCCATCGCGGCAGTCGCCTTGATCAGTGCCGGGGTGTATTTCCTGCGCGGCAAGGGCGAATCGCCTGCGCAAGAGACCGACAAGGCGGCCGAGCCGGCGCACGCCGGGCCGACGCCGAGCGTCGAGACGCCGCCCTTGGCGGCGAAGCCGGCGCCAGCCGAGGCGACGAATCCGCCTCCGGCGGAGAAACCCGCGGCCAAGGAGCGGCCGGCGGCGGTGGAGAAGTCCCACGCCGAAAGGCAGGCCAACGCGGAGAAACCCGCGCCCCCGCCTTCCGAGCCCAAGCTGGCGGGAGGAAAACCCAGCGAGGAAGACTACCGGCGCGCCAACGAGGCCTACGAGCGCGGAAACGCCAAGCTGTTTCAGGGCGACACGGCTGGAGCCATCGCCGACTTCAACAGGGCGCTCAGGCTGAACCCGAAAGACCCTGCCATCCAGCGCGGTCTGGGGCTCTCCTACGCCCAGTCCGGAAAACCCGCGGAAGGCATCAAACACCTCAAGCTCTACCTCAGGGCTGCACCCAAGGCGCCTGACCGAGCGCTCATCGAGAAGCGAATCGACCAACTACGCGGGCACTAGGAGGAAGACGTCCCCGAGAACCGGTTCTGCGCCACAGCCTGGCGGGCAAGCAGGTCGCAGCGTTCGTTCTCGGGTACGCCCGCATGACCCTCCACCTTCACCATGCGCAGATTCCGGTACCCGCGCAGAAGCTCGCGCAGCTCGGCGACCAGCGCCTGGTTGGCCTTGGCCTTCCACCCCTGCGAGAGCAGCCCGATGGCGTAGCTCGAATCGGTGTACACGCGAATCTGGCGATCCTGATCGTGCACGAGCTCGTCCGCGATTTCGAGCCCGCGCCGAATGGCCGTAAGCTCGGCGATGTTGTTGGTGCCCTTGCCGAGGTACTGGCCGTGTTCTCTGCGCTGGCCGCCCGCCACCACCACGACGCCGATGCCCATGGGGCCAGGGTTTCCGGAACAGGCGCCGTCGGTCCATACGTGCACGATTTCCATCGAGGGCGAAGGCGCCGTTCCACGCGGCTTGCTCGGCCGCGCGGAGGCTGGTGCGGCCCCCGCCGCCTCGACGGAGGCCGGTGCAAGGTTCTGCGGCGAGGGTCTGTACGTGCGGGTGTCGCTCTCGCGATACTTCATCTCGGCCCTACCCGCGGGATCCAGCAGGGGACGACCGCCATCATCTACGCGCACCCAAACCCCTTGCCCTTTGAAGCTCATCCGTGACCAAGTCATCGTCAAGGGGCTAACATTGCTCGATTTCGTTGCGAGATTCCACTTGAGTGCACATGCCAAGTCGCGCGCGCGCGCCGGCGTGTCCGCCATCGTGCTGATGCTGGCCTGGGCGCCCGGTTGCAGGCGCGTCCCGGACGAGATCGCGATACAGGACAGCAGCCCTTCCGCGGAAGGAATGGCCGCGATCTTGGCCATGGTTCCCCCGGACGCCGGGATCGTGGTTGCAATCGACATGGAACGCTTGCGCGGCAAACCGGCGTGGTCGACCGTACTTGGCGCCCTGGCCAAGAACGCCAAGCCCTTCCTCGACGGTTTGGCCGCGGCCACGGGTTTCGACTTGAAGCAACAACTTGGCCATGTCTTGATTGCCTTGCCGGCCGAGCGGCGCAGTGACGACCGCTTCGTCCTCATCGCGGACGCGGATCGACTGGATCAGGCACGCGTGACCGCATGGCTACACGCTCGGTTCGGCGGTAAGACAGCGGCTTTCCTTCGCGGCCACCACCAAATCGTCATCAGCCAGGGCGCATGGGTCGGCCCCTTGGCGGCCCTGGCGAGCGCCAACAGGCTGACCACGAGCGCCGCCGACAACCCGGAGCTGCGGCGGCTGTGCACGCGCGCCTCGGGCGACCACGGCCTCTGGTTCGCCGCCATTGTCCCCACGTCCGTGCGACGCACGCTCATGCGCGAGCCGCGCTTCTCCGACGTCGGCTCCATCGCGCGGGTGTCGGGATTCGTGGACCTCGACGGCGGCGCGCATGTCGAGCTGGTGGTCGAACTGTCGAATAGCACGGACGCCGTTCTCCTGACCCACCGGCTCGCCGTCTACCTCAATCAGGCCAAGCGTCACCCGGAAATGCTGGTGCTCGGTCTCGCGCCCTACCTGGAAGCCATGCGGCTCGCGTCCGAAGATTCACGCGTGCGCTTGTCCCTGGACTTGTCCGGCGCCCAGCTTGGCGACTGTATCGAGCGCATCGAAGCACTCGCACATGCAACCTGGACGAAGTAGTCTGCGCCCCCGTGACCGAAAGCAACCCCCAGACGAACCCTCCCGATCGCGCCGTCGAGGCCGGCCGCGGCGCCCTGTTCATCGGCTTCGCCAAGGGCTTCTTCATGGTCGCCGGATTCTTGCAGCGGGTGCTGCTTGCGCGGTTCATCAGCCCCGCGGAATACGGCGCCTTCTCGGTGGTGAACAACGCCATCTCGACCGTGAACAACACCATGGTGCAAGGGACCATCCAGTCCGTGTCCAAGTTCACCGCTGAAAACGACGCGCGTGCCGGCGCCGTCCAGCGCGCCGGGCTCAAGATGCAGGCCGGGCTGGGCCTGCTCATCGCCGGAGTCTTCGTCCTGGCCGCCCCCACGATCGCTCGTTTCGTCAAGGCGCCCGAGCACGTGCAACTCTTCCGGTTGGTCGCGGCCATCCCGCTCGTCTACGCCTTCTACGCGGTCTTCGTGGGGACCGCCAATGGGTTGCGCAAGTTCCATCTCCAAGCCGGCTTCGACGTGGGCTTCTCCACCGCGAAGACCATCCTGCTCCTGGTCGGGGCCGTGGTCGGTCGCATGCTCGGGCATTCCGTTGCTGGGGCGTTTCTCGGGTTCGTCGCCGCCGCCGCCATCATCTTGCTGGTCGCGGGCCGCACCATCGGGCTTGGCGCTGGTTCGCAGACATTCCCCGCCAAGCGCCTGATCGCCTTCATGGGGGGCGTCGTGCTCTACACCCTGCTCATCAATCTGGCCCTCAACTACGATTTGCTCCTGCTGCGGCGGTTCGCCGGCGCGGCCGTCCCCGGGGCGCCAGCCGACGCCCTGGCCGGGGCCTACGAGGCCGTGCGCAACCTCGCGCTCCTGCCCTACCAGGCATTGCTCGTGGTCACCTTCGTGATCTTCCCGCTGGTGTCGCGCGCGACCTTCGCGGCGGATGGCGAGGCCACGGCCGCGTACGTGCGCCAGACCTTGCGCTACGCCCTGATCCTGGGAGCCGCCATCGCCGTCGCGCTGAGCGCCCGGCCCTCGGCCCTGCTTGCGATCCTCTACCCCAAGGCCTACGGCGTCGGCGCGCATGCCTTGCCCATCCTGGCCGCCGGTATCGTGGCCCTGGCGCTGCTCTCGATTGCGGGTTCCATCGTCACGGCGTCGGGTCGGCCCGATATCGCCGTGGCCATGGTCGCGCTTACCCTCGCCGTCGGCAGCGCGCTTGCATTCGCCATCGTGCCCGGCACCAGACCGGGCCCGGCCATGCTGACCGCCGCCGCGCTCGCCACGGCACTTGGCATGGTGTGCGGCCTCCTGGCCGCGCTCCTATACCTGTGGCGCCGTTTCGCCGCCTGGCCACCGCCCCTGTCGGTGCTGCGCGTGGCTGCCGCAGCCACCCTGGCCACCGGATTTGCGCGCGTCATTCCCGGCAATGGCAAGATGGTTGGTCTTGCCGCCACGGCCGCTTCCGGCATCGTGTTCGCCGTCGCGCTTCTGCTCTTGCGTGAATTCGGCGCCACGGATCGGGAGAAGTTCGCCAAGATCCTGAAACTGGGGAAACGAACGTGAAGAACCCGCAAAGTCATTCCGAGAGCAAGAAGTTCGTCGGTGAAAAAGCCGCCCAATTGGTAGAGGACGGCATGGTGGCAGGCCTAGGCACCGGATCCACGATCGCGTTCTTGGTCGAGGAACTGGCCAGGCGGATGCGCGAAGACGGCCTCAAGTTCGTCGCCGTTGCCACTTCGTTTCAGTCGCACATCCTGTGCATGAATCTCGGCATTCCCGTGCGCGCCATGCAAGACACCGCTTGCCTGGACTTGGCCATCGATGGCGCCGACGAAGTCGATCCCGAGCTCAATCTCATCAAGGGTGGTGGCGCCTCGCACACGCGCGAGAAGATCGTGGCGTCCATGGCCCGGGAGTTCGTGGTCGCGGTCGACGAATCCAAGCTGGTCGGGCGGCTCGGCAGCAGCTTCGCGATTCCCATCGAGATCTTGCCGTCGGCGCGCACCTACGCCTTGCGTGCCATTCGCGATCTCGGCGGCGATCCGGACCTGCGCATGGCCGCCCGCAAGGACGGCCCGGTCGTGACGGACAATGGCGGCCTCGTCTTGGACGTGAAGTTCGCCCAGACCTCGGATCTACGCGCCGTCGACCAAGCCCTGCACCACATACCCGGCATCATCGAAACCGGACTCTTCTTCGGCCTGGCAAGCAAGGTTCTCGTCGGCTACGGCGCCCCCGACGACCTCGCCCTCAAGACGCTGACAAGGACGTCGTAGTCGCCGCGACCAGGACGGCGACTACTTCTTCTTCTCCCGCGACCGGCGCAGCCTGGCGTAGATTTTCGGCCCGAGGCTTCTCACCATGAGCTGTTCCACGGCGCGTTCGACGGCGACCCGCTGGTCGTCCTCCTCGTAGATGAACCTGATGCCCATGCCGGGCTCGTTCGCGCCGTCGGGGCCCTCCCCCTCCCGCGTCTCCCCTTCGTGAAGAATCCAGCGTACTTCTCCACGCAAGACCAGCGGTTCGGTCAGCGTCGGGATCATCAGTTTGAATAGAAACTGCGTCCCGATGTCGAGTGGCTTGCCGGTCTTGATGAAGGTTCCCCCCATCGAGATATTCTTGGTGTAGTCGTAGAAAAAACGATTCAGACGCTGATACTCGACTCGCAGCTCGATGGGAGCCCGATGCTGGTGGCGACGATCCGTGGACTGGGGCATCCTGAACCTTGGCATGAGCCTCGCACGCACTGTGGCCTGGATCAACTTTCGTCACGGATGGCGGACGCTCGCTTGGGCCGGCGTCCTCATTCTGCTTGCCGCGTTGCTCGATTTTACTCCGCTGTTCGACGTTCTCGGCTACGACTTCGCCTTCGCGCTCGGGCTTGCCGTGGCATTGGCGGGGGTCGATATCGGTCACGGAACCGTGAGCGCCGCCCGGCGCAGCGGACGGCCAGTTCAGCCGCTCCGGCTGGCTGTCCGAGCCATCGTCGCGACCTGGGCGATCCTCGTCGTGCCGCTCGTACTCTCCCTCGGCAACGCCTTGCGGGTGCGCAACTGCAATCTCCCCGTCGGTTTTTCCTTCTTCGCGCTTCTACCCGTGTGCACCGGGGCCTACGCCGCCGGTCTGGGCACGGCCGTTTCCGTAGCCTTGCCCGGCCGGCGTGGCGGCCGCCTGGCCGCCTTCGCACTGCCCTTCATCTCCATCGCCTGGGCGCTGGTGCGCCTCTACCGCGACCCCGCGGTCTTCGCCTTCGATCCGTTCGCGGGCTTTTTCCCGGGTCCCATCTACGACGAAGCGCTACGCCCGCCCCTACGCCTGCTGTGGTTCCGCCTGGCCAACTTCACCTGGCTCGCCACCGCGCTTGCGCTCGCGCACTGGCTCTTTCAGGATTCACCCTCGGGCCCCCGCCTGCGAGCGCCGCGCGGCCTTGTGCGGCCCTGGCATACGCCTGCCATCGTTCTCCTGCTGCTCGGTGCCTCCCTCGCCTGGTACGAGGCGCGCGGCCGGATGGGCTTCCACATTCGCCACGCAGACCTGGTTCGGATTCTTCCGCGCGAGACGCGCTCGGAACACTTCATCCTGCGCACGGATCCGGCGGCGGAAAGCGACGCGGACGTGGCCCTCGCCATACAGGATCTGGAGTTTCGCTACCAGCAACTGACGCGCATCCTGGGGGTGGAGCCGGCCCTGCCCATCACCGTCTACCGCTTTCCCTCCTCGACCGCGAAGAAGGAAGCCGTGGGCGCGGCCAACACCCTTTACGCCAAGCCCTGGACGCGCGAGATATTCGTACAAGCCGACCGCTTTCCGGCGCGGCGGCTGCGCCACGAGCTCGCGCACGTATTCGCGTCGGCCTTCGGCGATCCGGTATTCGGCGTGTCCCTGTCCTGGCGCTTCGTCGGCCCGATTCCGTGGCCCACCCTGGCCAGCGGCCTGGTCGAGGGCGTTGCCGAGGCGGCCGATTTCGACGACCCCGATGGACGCTCGACCACGCACCAAGAAGCAGCGGCCCTGCTCGCACTCGGCGAGGCCCCCGAGCTGCGGCGCGCGCTGGGCGCGGGTTTCACGTTCGAGTCCGGTCCGCGCGCCTACACCATCGCCGGGTCGTTCTGCCGTTTTCTCCTCGATAGGTTCGGCGCGAGGAAGCTGCGTGCGCTCTACCGCTCGGCGGGCGATTTCTCCGCAACCTACGGCCGCGACCTTGCCTCGCTGGAAAGGGATTGGCGGACCTTTCTCGCGACGTTGCCAACCGACGAAGCCAGCCGCGCCGAAGCCGAGGAGAGCTTTCGGCATCCCGCCATCTTTCAGAAGGTATGCGCGCGCGAGCTCGCGGCCAGGGTCGCCGACGCCAGGACACTACTCCCTGCCTCCCCCAGCGAAGCCGTCACGCTGCTTTCGAGCGCATGCGCCGACGATGCGAACGAGCCTACGTTTCGCCTGGACCTCGCCGAGGCCCTCATCGCCGCGGGCCAAGGCGACCGCGCCCTCGCGACCCTGCACGAGGTCCAGACATCCGGGACGCTAACCCGGCCCTTGCGCGGGCGCGCGGCCAATCTCGAGGCCGGAATCCATTTCCGCGCCGGCAGGTTCGCCGAGGCACAGGTCGCGCTGTTGCGGGCCGAACGCGAGGCCACCGAAGACGTCGACCTGCGAACGGCCAGGGCCAAGCTGCGCGCGCTCCGCGACGAGAAGGCGCGACAGACGCTCGGCCGCGTGCTGTTTGGCGACGAGCGCGGCCGATCCCTCGATGCGGGGCTCATCGTCTATTTGGTCACGGAATTCGCGCGCCAGTTTCCCGATGAGGCGCTCGGTCCCTACCTGGTCGGTCGCCAACTGGCGCCGCGCGATGCAAAGGTCGCCCTCGCCCCCCTGGCCAATGCCTGCCCCTTGCTCGATGCGCCGAGACCCGTCCCACTCGATGCCATCTTCTTCAAGGAATGTCGTCGTCTGTTTGGCGAGTCGGCATACCTCGCGGGGGATCTGACGGCCGCCCGCGCCGCGTACACCTGGCTGGCCGAGCACGCCCACAACCAAGCAGATCGGCTGCGCGCCCAGGATTTTCTCCAGCGCATCGCGTGGAAGAATTCGCGCTGATGGCGCCAACATCCCGGCCAAGCGGTGGTACAAACACGCCCCATGTCCGGACTCAAGTTTCTGCGAGGTGACGCCGCGACGCCAGCGCCTGCTGGCGACCGGCCCCGCGTGGCTGCCTACGACCTTGGCTCGAACTCGTTCACCTTGCTGGTGGCCGAGGCCGATGGAAACGGCGGGCTGGTCGAGCTGGCGCGCGGTCAGGAGATGGTGCGGCTGGGAGAGGAATCTTTGCGCGAGGGATTCATTCCCTTCTCGACCTTCCAGCGCGGGCTCGACGGTCTCATCAAGCTGCGCAAGATCGCCGAAGGGTACGCGCCGGAGAGCACGGTCGCGGTCGCCACCAGCGCGATTCGTGAAGCGCGCAACGGTTCGGATTTCGTGCATACCGTGGCGCGCGAGGTCGGCCTCGCCGTGGAGGTGCTCGACCCGGTCAAGGAAGCCACGCTCATCTACTGGGGCGCTCGCCAGGCCCTCGACGTGGGCGAAGGAAGATTCGCGCTCATCGACGTGGGCGGGGGATTCGATCAAGGCGCTGGTGGGCAACGCCAAGGAGTGTCTGTTCGCCACCTCCCTGCGCACGGGCGTGTTGCGCCTGCGCGATCTGTGCAATTGGGACAAGCTCCCGGATCGCACCGAGCTGTTGACCGCCGAGACGCGCGTTCGCGCCGTGGTGCAACCCGCGGTCCGACAGATGCTGAAGGTGGGTTTCGATTTCGTCACCTTCACCTCGGGCACGGCGCTGTCGGTGGCCCGCATGGCCGAAGGCAGCGCCCAGAAGGTCGCGGATGCCCGCGGGCGTTCCGGCGAGGGCATGGGACGGCACCTCGTGCTCAAACTCGAGAACTTGCGCACCCTCGAGCAGAGGCTGATCGCCGCCACGCCCGAGGAACGCGCCAACATGCCCGGCGTGGGTGCCAAGCGTGTCGATACCGTCGTGCCGGGCACCATCATGCTGCGCACCCTGCTCGAGCTCACCGGACATGAACACGCGCTCATCTGCGAGAGCGCGCTGAAGGAGGGCTTGGTCGTGGACTACTTCGTGCGCCGGCAAACCGGCCTCGCCGAGGAACTGCCCGAGTCGGATTGACCGAGTAGCCCTCCCTCCGGCGCACGACATCACGCCGGACTTGGCGTATCGCCACCCGGTTTTACGGGGATTGCGTCCGATGGGGCGAGCGCTTGGGGCGCGGCCATCCTGCGAGCTGGCCCGTGCAGGTCCAGCAACTGGACGATGTGAAAGACGGCCTTCCTGAAGTAGTTCTTGCCATTCTCGATCGGCACCGCGCAAGCCGAGTCGAAACCCAGGCGCGTGGCGATGCCTTCCATGAGCGCGTTGCCCGACGCATGCAGGATGCAGGGCCGCGTCCCGGTAGCAAGATTCACGACCCGTCCATCCTCGAACTGGATATCCTTGAGGTCGGGCTGGCGCGTGATGAAGTTCCTGAACAGCAGATTGTGGAAGATGTCGCAGCGCCAGTCGATGTCCACCTCGGCGCGACGGCGCACGTACAGGCTCGTAAGGATCTGCTGATCCATGTCGGTGGGCCCCATGCCGAACTCGCCGACCAAACGGTCGATAAGCCGCCGCGCGTACCCGGCGGTGGAAATCCACGTTCCCGAATTCAAGTAATCGTAGCCGGTCGGGTTGTGCGGCACGGGCTCGCCGGAGCGATTGAATTCGCGCCGATACACCCATCGCAAGAAAGGTCCCAGCTTCAAGGCGCCGCACACGAAGGGCGCCGAGCCACGCCTGAACTTCGCCTCGATCTCATCGAGTCCACACAGAAAGACCACGTCGAAGGGATCGACAGAGAGCACCACCTCGTCGTCCGGGAGATTCTCGATGTAGTCGCGCGTCTCGGTGGTCTTGCGCCCGAACCCCACCCAGGGTTTTCCCCACCCAAGCACTACCGGCACGATCCCGTGACGCTTGCAGGAAGCCATGAACAGGTCGAAATAGGCCTGCTTGTTGGTTCCGTAGGCGATGACGGTTGCCATGCGTCCCCTACTTTGCATCGGGACGGCGAGGGATCAAGCCCGGTGCTTCCACGGAAGTTCCTTCCATTTTCCATCCTTGGAGTTGACCGCGCCCTGGCGCGTGCTAGTCTCGTGCTTTCCATGCAGCGTCACCCTGTGTTCTTCGGCTACTTTAGCTATTCCTGGTGGAAGCCAGGGCCGCGGGGACTCGCCTAAGCAACGCTTGCATCGAAGTCATCCAAGGCCCTGAGCAACCCTCAGGGCCTTTTTCGTTTTTCGCAAAAGGAAGTCCGGATGCCCCAGACCCAGAACCTTCGCATCGCCGAATTCGCTCCCCTGGTCACGCCTCGACAACTCGAAACGGAGCTGCCTTCGACCGACTCGATCCGCGACACGGTGCAATTGAGCCGAGCGGCCATCTCCGCCATGCTCCACGGGCAGGACGACCACCGTTTGGTCGTCGTGGTCGGACCCTGCTCGATCCACGATCCCGAGGCGGCGCTCGACTATGCCGAAAGGCTGAAAGGGCTCGCCGACGCAACGCAAGGGCAGCTCCTGATCGTGATGCGAACCTACTTCGAGAAGCCACGCACGGTGGTGGGCTGGAAGGGTCTCATCAGCGATCCGCGCCTCGATGGCTCGTGCGAGATCTCGGACGGACTGACCCTCGCGCGCGAGGTCCTGTTGCGGATAGCCGGCCTGGGCCTGCCGTGCGCGACCGAATTTCTCGATACCGTGGTTCCGCACTACCTGAGCGACATGATCACCTGGGCGGCCATCGGCGCGCGCACCACGGAGAGCCAGGTGCATCGCCAGATGGCCAGCGGGCTGTCCATGCCGGTCGGCTTCAAGAACAGCACCGACGGGGCGCTACAGAACGCGATCAACGCCGTGCTTTCAGCCCGTCATGGGCACGCTTTTCTGGGCATCAACGCCGACGGCATGTCCTCGGTCGTACGCACACTCGGCAACCAAGACGCGCACGTCGTTTTGCGTGGGGGAGCCTCGGGGCCCAACTACCATGCCGAAGACATCGCCATCGCCGCGCAAGCTGTCCGCCAAGAAGGACTGGCGCGGGGGGTGATGGTGGACTGTTCGCACGACAATTCGGGAAAGGATCATACCAAGCAAGGATCGGTCTTCACCGAAGTCGTGCGAAATTTCGCAAGCGGGCAAAAGCCGATACTCGGGCTGATGATCGAAAGCAACCTGTTCGAGGGCAAGCAAACTTGGATGCAGGGCGTGCCGCTCAAATATGGCGTCTCGATCACGGATAGCTGCATCGGCTGGAACGAAACCGAGGATATGCTTCTCGGCGCGGCATCTCTTCTCGCGCAACGCCCCCGCGGGGGGCAGTCCGCCTTTGCCGCGACATAGTTCGCGCGGTTTGCCGCCAGCCCAATGCCGCTTGGCGAACAACTTCGCCTTTGGGCCACGGCCTTCGACCGGGCGCCCCGCGGCGTCGCTGCGCTTGCCGCGGGATTGCGGAGATCCCCGTTTCCTTTACTCGAATTCCATGTCCGAGGTATTTTATGGATCCAATCCACCGGGGAACGGATCTTCCCCCGCAAGCCGGCACCCGTGCCCGGCTATCGACCCGCCCGGACGGAAGGAGTCATTCGATGTTAGACAGCGCCACCACCGGAGCCCGCGAGCCTCGACCCATGGCTGATCGGCTCGCTTGTTCCAGCTTGCTCGCGCTGGCGGCGGTGCTGCTCGCTGCAGGGTGTGAAGACAATGCCCTCGGGCGCCCGTGCGATCTTCGGGCCGACGCCAGCGTGAGCGCGGCCCAGGGCGCCTACAACATGAATGCGCCCGATTGTCCTAGTCACCTTTGCACCAAGCCGGCGGTCCAGCCTGGCATCTCCACTGAACTCACGACCGGCCCCTACTGCACCGTTCGGTGTAGTTCGGACAGCGACTGCGCCGGGCAAACTCGCGACTTCAACAACCCGAACGATACCCGCTGTCTCAAGGGTTTCGCGTGCGCAATCCCCTTCGGGGCGGGCGCGCTGTGCTGCGCGAAACTTTGCCTGTGCCGAGACTTCTTCGTGGCCTCCGTGGGTCCCGCTACACCGGAGGCCTGTCAGAGCGGATCCACTACCTCTTGCCAGTGACCGCCCCGGACAGGCGAATTCCGCTCGCACCTTGCGCGCGAGATTCAAGGTTCACGATTTCACCCCTTCCCGCCGTGTCACGAGCGAGTATTCTAGGGTTCCTTCTCATTTGGATCGAGCCGAGCGAGGGCGCGCGAAGCAACGATCCTGTTCTTCCTGGCGCCCGAACCATTCGACATAACCGCACGACGCGTGAACCCGAGGCAGAATCTTGGGTTCGTCCTTGGCCAAAGGAAAATCATGACAGGCGCGCATGACGAGGAAATTGCCAACAAACCCGACAGCGATGAGGGCACCGCCAAGTCGGCGGGCCTGACTTCCGAGCAGGCTGGCAATCCGCCCGAGAGCGAAGGAGGGTCGAAGGAGGGTCGGGCCGAGAGTGACCAGGCGACGGCCGGGAATGCGGAAGATCCCCCCACGGCACCCTCCACGTCGGATGCGACACCGGATGAGGAAGAGACCAGCGATCTCGAACTGCTGGAAGCAACGCCGACGCCCGTGGTCCTCCCGATTCGCGCCAGCGAGGCCCCTCCGAGCGTACCGAAGCGACCGCCTCCTGTGCCCAGCTCGGCCAGGCAGTCCCAGACGCGGCCCGTGGTACCGGCGCCACTGCCATCGTCTCGCGCCCGCTCCGTCCCGCCCCCCCCGCCACCGCCCTTGCCGCGCGCCACGCAATCGCGCAAAGTCGCGCCTTCCGTTTCGCGGCCTTCCCCGTCGCCCGAGGATGTCTCCGTGCCGCCACCACTCGCTGCGCCCCCCGCGCCCGCCATGATGGCGCCACCTGTGGTTTCGGCGGCGCTGCCAAGCGCGTCGGGCGCCATCGCCCTGCAAGCGGTGCCGCTACCAGCCGTGACCGTGCCAGCGCCCCGAGCCATCGAGCAAGAAAGGTTCGCGCCCGCTGCCGCGATCGCCGATGTGCGCAAGCGCGTCGAACAGGCGGCTTCCGGCGAGCGCGCCGCCCTGGCGCGCGCCCGCACCGAACTCGGCATCTTGCTCGAAGTCGCCGGCGGAGATCCGGCCGGTGCCCTCAGCGAGTACCGTGCCGCCCATGGCATCGCCGCCAATCTGGTTGCGCCCCTGACTGCCGCCCGCCGACTGACCCCGCTACGCCCGGCCGCGCCCGCACTTGCCCTCCTCGAAGCCGAGCTGCGCGCGAGCAACGAACCCACCATGAGGGTCATCCGGCAGATCGAGCTCGGCATGCTACTCATGTCCAGTGGGGCGCCAGCCGAGCGGGCATGGCAGGCTTACCGCGACGTCCTGGCCTCGCAGCCCAGCCACCCTGGGGCACTGCGCGGACTCGAAACCGCACTCTCCACAGCACCGCGCGCCGCCGAAACCAGCCTACAGCTCGAAACCCTGGCCGCCCACCTCGAAAACATGGCGGCGGTCTTTCGCGGCGACACCAAGCTTTCGGCCTGGCTCGAGGTCGAGCGCGGCCAGCTACTGGAAAAACTTGGACGAGCCGATGCCGCCCGAGCCGCCTTCGAGGCCGCGCTCGCGCTCGACGGACAGATCGGACCGGTCCGCGACGCCTACACCCGACACTTGTTGCTGCAGGGGCAGGTCGAGGCCTTGATCGAGGCCTGGGCCGCGGAAGCCGCGCTCGAAACCGACGGCGGGCGAGCCGCGCGGTTGCTCTATGTCGCCGGCCGGCTGGCCTCGGAAAGACTGGATCGGAAGCCACTCGCCATCGAGCTCCTGGAGCGAGCGGCAAGCAGCGATGCCGCGCACCAGGCGACCCGGCACGCCGCCCTGCGCGAGCTGTTCCACCTCTACGAGGCGGTCGGCAACGTCGAGGCGGCGGTCGCGGCGGGAAACAAGGTGCTGGCCTTCGCGCGCGATGCGGAGCGCGCCCACTGGCACCGCCGGATGGTTCAGGACTGCGAGGCGCTCGGCCGCTTCGCCGAGATGGCTCAGCACGCCCATCAGGTCCTCACGGCGGAGCCGGACGACGAGCCCATGCGTGAGAGGCTCGACCACGCGCTCGCGACCCTCGGCCAGCACGAGCAGCGTGTGGCCATGTTCGCGGATCAGGCGGCCCGCGCCAGCACGCAGACCGCGCGCATCGAATTGCTGCTACGCGCTGCCGCCATCGCCGAAAACGACATGGCCCGACCGGACATGGCGCTGCTATCGCTGCGCTCGGCCTTCGCCACCGACGCCAGCCACGCGGATATCACCGACGCCATCGTGCGCCTGCTCACCCCGGGCACCCCCCCTCGCTTACCGATCCCAACGATCCCTCGCGCGTGCGGGCGCGCATCGATTTCTACGTCGAGGCCGCGGCCGCCGCGTCGGATTCCGCGCGCAAGATCGCCCACCTCGAAAAGCTGGCGCTGATCTGGGAAGACGAAGTACGGGCCCCCGACCGCGCCATGGCGGTGTTCAGCGAGATCCTCACTGTCGAACCCAACCGGCGAAGCGCCATCCTGGGTCTCGCGCGCTGCGCGGCCCGCTCGGGCAACGCGAGCGAACTTCTACGCGCCTTGGTGCTCGAAGCCGACATCGCCGGGGACGACATCTCCCTCGAGCGATCGCTTCTTCTGCGCGCCGCGGACGTGGCCTCGAAACAACTGGGCGACGCCGATACCGCGCTCGAGCTCATCAAGCGCGTCCTCATCCGCACGGGTGGCGATCCCGCCGCCCTGCGAGCCGCTTTTGCCATCCACCAGCGAGCGGGCCGTCAAGCCGACGCGCTGGCCCAGCTTCGCTTACTGCTCGGGCAGACGCGAGAGGGCCGGAGTAACTATTCCATCCAGGCCGAAATCGCCCGTTTCCTGGAGGAAGCCATGCACCGTACGGCCGACGCGCTCACCGCCTGGCGCGAAGCCCATCGCATGGATTCGAGCAATCCCACGCCACGCGCGGAAATCCGTCGCATCCTGCTCGCAAATGGTGACTATCGCGCGGTGGCCGAGGAACTCGCCGCGCTTGGAACGGCCACGACCGATCCCGCGGAACGCGGGGAGCTGCTGCTGGAAGCGGCCGAGATCTACGACGACCGCCTGGGCGATGCCGAACACGCCATTCCCCTCCTCACCGAGGCACGCAAGTGCATCCCCGACGATGCCACGATCGTCGAACGTTTGGACCGGGCCTACCTGCGCACCGGCAAGCGCGCCGAGCGGGTGGCCCTATTGCATGCCACCGAGTCCGCCGATCCGCGCAGCCAGTTCGCGCTGGCAAGTCTGCAGGCCGAGGATCGGGATCCCTCGAAGGCGCTCAAGCGTCTGGCGGATCTCGCCGTCCACGATACCACTGCCGTGCCCGCGCTCCGCATCATGGAGCATGCCATGCGCCGCGCCGAGCGCTGGAACGACCTCGACGGTGTCTTGCGCAAACAGATCGAGCGTTTCGGGACCATCGACGCAAAGCTCGGCAGCTTGTTCGAGCTGATCGCGCTCGAGGAGTACGGCGATACCAAGGTACCCGACGGACAATCGCCCGCCCGCGACCTTCTGGCCAAGCTCGCTCCCGACAACTTGCTTTACCACGAGTTGCTGCTCAGGAAGTGCGGTCTCGCCTTCGAGAGCCAGACCGCCGGCGATGACATTGCGGGGGCGCTCGGAACGCTGGCTGCGGTGGCACCCGACCCGCTTGCCGCGGCTACCTTGCAACTCGCCGCCGCCCTGCTCATCGAGCATGGTGACGAAAGCGGGGTTCAGGCCCAGAAGGAGGTTCTGCTCGCCTACGCCATGGCGCTCGAAGGCTGGCCGGACTGTTTGACCGCCGCCCGCGGGGCGCGTCGCGTGGCCCTGCGGCTGGGCGAGTACGACACCTTCATCAAGGCGGCCGCCGCGCTCGGCGGCATGGAGATCAATCCGGCTTCCCGTTGCGAACGGTTGATCGAGGCCGCCGACGGTTATCGCAAGCGGCCCGACGACGCGGCCAAGGCGTTCGACATGGTCTGCCGGGCACTCGGTGAAGATCCCAATTCCTCGCTGGCCGCGGACGCTGTCATCGCGTCGGTCGGACACGGGCTCGACGCAGGCAAGGCGGTGGAAGTTCTGCGGAGCGCGCTCGACCGCACCCTCTTGCCCGATCAGGCCGCCAAACTGGGCGCGGCACTCGCCCACGTCGCCATTCGCCACCTGGGCGACCAGACTGTCGCCGTCGAGGCCCTGCGGCGCGCGCGCAAGCGCGCCCCGAAACACGTCGGCAACTTGCTTGCACTGGCCGACGTCAGCAATGCCCTCGGCTTGCAGTCGGAAGCCCTGGAGGCAGCTACCAGCGCGATGGGCATCTCGCGCGACCCGGTAGAACGGCTCCGCGCCACGATCGCGTTGGCCGAGGGTCATGCGCGCGCGCCGGCTTTCCGGGATACGGCACGCCGGGAGGCGACGGAAGCAGAGAAACTAGCGGAGCAAATCGGGGCCGCGAGCGGCGACATCATCGCGCGCCTGGGTGTCGTGTACCGTGCCCTGGGCGACGAGCAAAGCGCGGAGCGGGTGCTGATTCAGGCCGTCGTGCTCAGCGGCGAGAACACGAGCGCGCTCGACAACCTATGCACCCTGTATGGTACGGGGCGTGAGGCCGGCGAGCGCGTGGCAAACGCTCTCACCAAGGCGATGGCGCTTGCCGAATCGAGCGGTCGTCCGAGGCAGCCGGAATGCCTGGCGGCGCTCGGCAAGATCGAGGCCACGATGCTCGGGCAACCGCGCGAAGGCATGGCGCGTCTGCACGAAGCCCTCCACCTCGCCCCCAACCGCGTCGCGATCTATCAAGCCCTGGTCGAGGCCCATGGCAGCGCGCACGACGCCGCCGCGCGCGAAATCGCCGACATGATAAGCGATCTCGGCCGTTCGCTACCAACCAGCGAGCAGGTGACGGGCGTCCTTTCCCTCCTGTCGGGAGAGAACCGGCAGGCACAGCGGTCGGAAACCGCGGCTGTCGCCGATGAGCTGCTTGCCTTCCTTGGCACCCCCTCCCTCGGCGGAAATGCGGGCACGCGATCCACGTCCCAGGTGCTGCCGACGAGCGCTCCCAAGCCCTCCTCACTCGTGCGCGACGTCGTGGTCGCGTCGCTAATCGGCGAAGAGATCCAAAGACCTCTACTCGACGTCGCGGCGATGCTGCTGGATGCAGTCACGAAGCTGGTCCGCAAGGATCCCGAGACGCTCGGGGTGTCCGCGCGCGATCGCCTCACCTCACGCGCCGGGCATCCGACGCGCATCCTGGCGGATAGGGTGGCCAGGGCATTCGGCGACCCACGCTTCGACCTTTACGTGGACGCCTCCGCGACCACGGCACCGCGCCTCCTCCCCGGCGACCCACCCGCGCTGATCCTGCCCAGCGGCTTCGGCGATCTTTCCGAGGTCGAGCAAGCGGCCTGCCTCGCGCAGTTGCTCACCTACGTAGCCCTCGATATCCCCTGGGTGGAGGAGGTCGCAGACGACGATGTCGACGGCATCCTTTACGGTGCTCTGCGCGCCGGATCCGAGTTGTGGGGACGGGGCGAGCTTGCACAAGGTGCCGAGATAGCCGCTTCCGCCTGGCGCGCGCGTATGGCCAAGGCGGTGCACCGAAAGGTCAAGCGCGCGCTGGAGGAAACCGCGCAGCGCATTCGCCCGCAGGCGGACACGACAGCGTGGCGCCAAGCCATGCGCGTTGCCGGACTGCGCGCGGCCTATGTCGTCACCGGCGATTTGACGGCAACCTTGAGCCAGGCCGTCCGCGCCGACGGGGAGCTTGCCAAGGCCTCCGGCGACCAGCTGGCGGCCAAGGTGTTCGCGCACCCGATTGCGCGCGAACTGATCGCTTTCGCGGTTTCCGATTCCGCCCTGGCTCTGCGGCGAAGCGCGGGAACGGCGTAGGGCGATTGCAGCTGGACATCTCTGCCCGGATGCAAACGAGACTGCCGGGCGTGCCGCGCCCGCACGAGACGCCTCGCGAATTCCTGGGTTACTTCTTGAAACCGCGCAGGGTCTTCACCAGATCCTTGGCCTCGGCGGGCGTAATCTTGAACCCCGGCATGAGCTTCTTGCCCTCGGGGCTCTTGTAGCCTTCGAGGATGATTCTTCTCCCACTGTGCGTCAGTCGAAGCCGCCTGAACCTTGGCGTCGGTGAGATCCTTGATGTTGAGCTTCTTGCCCATGGTGGTGGCGCCCTTGGCGTCCTTGCCATGGCAACCGGCGCACTTCTTTCCGAACATCTGGGCGCCGTCCGCACGAGCCATTCCTGCCGAGCCTACGACAAACAGCACTGCCATCATCATCGAGAAAAGGGTCTTCATGGTCGTGTTTCTCCTTGGGGTTGGACTTGGGTGAAAGAGGACTGGCGTTGTCTTTCTTGGACCCTGCCTAGCACAGGCGCGCGTGATTTTCCACGCCCACCTCCAACGCGTCTTGACACGGGTGAACATCGGTCCCGCCGCGGCTTCGTGTGCCCCACCTATCCAGTCGGTCCGGCCCGATGACTGTTGACGGCCCCCCGGACTCTTCCCCATGATGCCCGGGTGTCCTACCTGGTCCTCGCACGCAAGTATCGTCCGCAGCGCTTCGCCGACCTGGCCGGTCAGGAGCACGTTGCCCGCACCCTGACCAACGCCATCGCCCTCGACCGCGTCCACCACGCCTTCCTGTTCACCGGAGCGCGCGGTATCGGCAAGACCAGCGCCGCCCGCATTCTGGCCAAGGCCCTGTGCTGCGAAAAAGGCCCCACCGCGGATCCCTGCGGTACCTGTTCCATGTGCCAATCCATCGCCAACGGGCAGTCGGTCGACGTGCTGGAAATCGACGGCGCCTCCAACACCGGCGTGGACGACGTGCGTACCCTGCGCGAAGGCGTGCGCTACCTGCCGGCCGAGGCGCGCAAAAAGGTCTACATCATCGACGAAGTGCACATGCTTTCCACCAGTGCCTTCAATGCGCTGCTCAAGACGCTGGAGGAACCCCCGGCCCACGTGGTCTTCATCTTCGCCACCACCGAGGCGCACAAGATCCCCGCAACCATTCTCTCGCGATGTCAGCGCTACGATTTCAAGCTGCTATCCACCAGCGCACTTTCGGCGCACCTTGGGCAAATTCTCGTCAAGGAAGGCGTCGCGTGCGAACCGGAGGCCGTCCGCCTGCTGGCCCGCGAGGCGGCCGGATCCGTGCGCGACGGTCTGTCGCTGCTCGACCAGGTGCTGGCCTATGTCGGCCAAGAGAAGCTGACCCGCGAGCGTGTCGCCGAGGTGCTAGGGGTCGCGGATCGTAGCCTGCTCTTTCACCTCGCCAGCGCGGTGCTCGACCGCGACGCCGCCTCGGCTTTGCGCGGACTGGCCGTGGCCGTCGATCGGGGTACGGATCTGGTGCAGCTCGCGCGCAGTTTTCTCGGTCTCTGGCACGACTTGGAAATCGTCTCCCTGGTCCCGGACGCGGCCGATTTGATCGACGCGACGCCTGACGAGATGACGCTCGCCAAGACGCTCGTCGAGAAGGCTCCGCGCGGGCTCTTCACGTCGCTCTTCGAGCGCTGGGCGCGCGCCGTGGAGGACGCCGCACGATCGCAGACGCCGCGTCTGATTGTCGAGATGGCCCTGATCGATCTTTGTTTCGCCGAGCCCCTCTTGCCTCTCGGCGACCTCCTCGACCGGCTGGGAAAAATGGAAGCGCGCCTCGGCGGCGCGTCCATCGCCCCACCCGACGCGCGCGGTGGCGTCCCGCGACCGCGACTCGCCACCGTCGTCCCGGCACCGGCGCCCGCGCCGGCCGTGGCGTCGGGCACGAAGGCCGTCGTGGCGGACCGCCAGCCCGGTGAACATGGCGCGCCCGAATCCGACATCGCGGGCGTGTGGCGCCGGGTGTGCGAATCCTTCAGCCACCGGCCTTCCATCGCGGCGGCGCTCGACCATGCCGAGGTCGGATCCTGGGAAAGGGGCCTGGTGACGCTGCTCTTCGATCAGAAATTCGCCCTCGACCAGACCGCCAAGAACAAGCCCGAAATCGAACGCGTCTTCTCGCACATCACCGGTTCGCCCACTCGCATCGCGCTGGAGATTGGCGCGGCCGAAACCGGGAAATCCCTGATCCGCTCCGAGGTCGGCCGCGAGGCGGAAGCGGCCAAGGTAGAACAGCACCAGCGCGAGAGCGAGGCACGCCAACACCCCATGATTCGCAAGGCGCAGGAACTTTTCGGCACCGCCCCCAAGGAGATCAAGACGCAATGACGGAAGGTGCGCATCCGACATGAGCAGCGCGGGCCCCATCGCACGCCTCGTGTGCGAGCTTGGCAAGTTGCCTGGCGTGGGCGAGAAGACCGCCGCACGGCTGGCCTTTCATATCCTGCGCGCCCCGGAAGCCGAAGCCGTGGCCCTGGCCAGCGCCATCACCGAGCTACGCGCAAAGATTCGGCTGTGCGGGCTGTGCTGGGACTTCACCGAGGACGATCCCTGCGCGATCTGCCGCGACCAGCGGCGCGATGCCAGCCTGCTTTGCGTAGTGGCGCATCCCCAGGATGTCCTGGCCATCGAACGCACCGGAGGCTACCGCGGCCGCTACCACGTCCTGCACGGCGTGCTTTCTCCCCTGGAGGGTATCGGCCCCGACGATCTGCGTGTCGCCGAATTGGTCAGACGCTGCGGCGACGGCGAGATCCGCGAAGTCATCGTGGCCACCAATCCGAGCGTGGAAGGGGAAACTACGGCCATTTACCTTGCCAAGCTGATTCGCCCACTTGGCGTGCGCACCAGCCGCATCGCCACGGGAGTTCCCATGGGCGGCGAACTCGAATACGCCGACCGCCTGACCCTCGCGCGCGCCATCGACGGCCGGCGCGACCTCTAGCCCCAAAAATGCCACACAGCACCATCAAGTTGGCGCACGTTCCTGACGTTGCAATTCACAGCGGCCGTGTGCGCTCCGCGAAAAACTGTTAAGCTACGCGCCTCGGGGGAGTTCCCCCGAGGTCAACCTACGCTCCACCCCAACTTGCAAGCCGCTGCCCACCGATGCTAGCTCAGCCCACACCAAGCGTGACGGCCCCGGCCGGGCATCAAGGAGAAACAAGAGCCAGATGAGTGGCCCAGATGTCATGTTCCCCGAAGAGCAGCGGCAAATCGCCAGCGTCTGTCAGAGGCTGCACCGGGATTCCAATGCCAAGGCCGTGCTGCTCATCGGCCGTGACGGCCAGCCCATCGCCGAGGCGGGCGAAGTCGGCGAAATCGACGTGACCTCGCTGTCCTCGCTGACCGCGGGTAACGTGGCGGCCACGGGCGGGATCTCGAAGATCCTGCGCGAGAAGGACTTCACCAGCCAGTTCCATGAGGGCGAGAAGACCCACGTCCATATCACGTTGGTTGCCGGGCGCGCGATCCTGGTCGTGCTTTTCGACGAACGCTCGTCGCTTGGACTGGTCCGCCTGCGTGTCCGCAAGGCCGCCGAGGAAATGGGACGCCTGTTCGAGCAAGTCACGCGCAAGGCGGCCAGTCAGACCGGGCCCTCGATCCTGAACGAGATCACCGACGCGGACATCGACAAACTCTTCAATGATTGAGCGCCCCAGTAGATGAGCTTCATCAACTACTCCTCCCGCGAAATCAACTGCAAGCTGGTTTATTACGGCCCCGGGCTCGGCGGAAAGACCACCAACCTGCAGTTTATCTACGCGCGCACCAGTCCGGAGGCGAAGGGCAAGATGATCTCGCTCGCCACCGAAACCGAGCGCACCCTGTTCTTCGATTTCCTGCCGCTGTCGCTGGGCGAGATCCGTGGGTTCAAGACGCGCTTCCACCTCTACACCGTTCCTGGACAGGTGTTCTACGATGCCAGCCGCAAGCTGATCCTCAAGGGCGTCGACGGTGTGGTCTTCGTCGCCGACTCTCAGGTCGAGCGCATGGAGGCGAACATCGAGTCGCTGGAAAACCTGCGCATGAACCTGACCGAGCAGGGCTATAACCTCGACAGACTGCCTTACATCATGCAGTACAACAAGCGCGACCTGCCCAATGCCGCGCCCCTGGATGAACTGCGCCAACTGCTCAACCCCACGCACGCGACCGAATTCGAGGCCTGCGCTACCACCGGCGTCGGGGTTTTCGAAACCCTGAAGGCCATCGCCAAGGCGGTTCTGACCGAGTTGAGGCGAGGCGGCGGCGGCGGCAGCGGCTAGCAGCACCACGGCGACGCCAACTCGGTGCTTCCCGCATCGGCTTGCTTTTCGCCGTGCATTGCCTAATGTGAAGCGACTCGGTCGTTCACAGTAGGTCCGCACCTCGCCCCGCCCATGAACTCCAGGTTGCTTCGCATCAGGCGCGCGTTGGCCTTCGCCGGCCTGTTGTTGGCGTTGGCGAGTCCCACACTTGCAGCCGAGTCGAATGACGACAGGCCGAACCAGATCGTCGAACTGAACAAGAAGGCGCTCGCCCTGTACGAGGCGCTCGACATGGCGGGCGCGGCGGCCCTGCTCGGCCAGGCCCTGGAGCTTTGCAAGAGCGCGAAGCTGGAAGACGATCCGTCCGCGGCGCGCACGCATATTCACCTGGGAGTCGTCTACGTCGGCGGGCTCAAGAACCGCGAGCGGGGCCTGGCCGAATTCCGCAAGGCGCTCGCCATCGACGCCAAAATTAAGATCGCGAAGTCGCTCATCAATCCCGAGGTGCAGGCGGCGTTCGCCGAAGCGCAGGCCTCGGTCGCGAAGCCGACCGCCACAACCAATGCTCTCCCGTTCCCCACCGGGCAAGAGGCGCCCACGCGGACCTCACCCGGCGCGGACGTTCTCTATGAAATCACCCATCCTCCGGTCACCGAGGCCCCGCGCGACAGAGCCATCGCCATCAAAGCCCAGGTCCCGCGGGGGCTGGGCGCGGCCAAAGTCGTTCTGGCCTATCGGGCGGAAGATGAGGACGAATTCCTGGCTCGCGACATGACTCCCGTCGAGAACGCTGCCAGCTGGTTTCGCGCGGTGATCCCGGTCGAGGCAACCCATGGCAAGCAGGTGGCGTATTACATCGAGGCTCGGAACGCGGACGATCAGGACCTGGCGCACAGCGGGACACCGGAAGACCCCCACCACATCGCTCTCACCTTGGAGCTCCCCCCGAGCGAGAAGCCCGCCGAACCGGCTGCCGCGACCGCAAAGGGCGGTGGCGCGGGTCCACTTGGAACCGGATTGTGGTTCGTCTTGGCGGTGGGAAGCGGGGGCGGCTACTACGCAGGCACCCCCGAGATGAATCCCGAAGACGCCAGCGTGCCGCCCAAGGCAATCCATGTCTCGGGATTCGGTGTTGCCCGTCTGTTGCACGTCGCCCCGGAGATCGGCTACTTCCAGAGCCCACATCTGATTCTCTCGGCGCAAGGACGCTTCCAGTTCGTGACCGGCGCCGAGGACGTTCACCTCGGGCAGAAGACCTTCGAGCCTGCCAAGATGGCCTTCGCCGGCTTCATCAAGGCGACCTGGTTGCTGGGCCGGACCAACACAAGACTTCAGCCCTTCGTGTCCGGGCAGGCCGGCGCCGGCCAGATCCGGCAAGGCAGCAAGACGCCGGCGAGCGTGAATCTCTCCGGATGCGGTAACGGACCGACCTGCAAGGACACCGTCCTCGGCGGATTGGGACTGGCTGGCTTGGGGGCCGGCTTCACCTACAAAGTCAACGAAACCCTGCGCGGGTACGCCGCTCTCACCGTGCTCGCCGGCGTCCCCGACTTCATGGTCGAAGCGGATTTCAACCTCGGACTTGCCATCATTCTCTAGTTCAGTGGCGATTCTTGCCGAAAGGCATTCGCTCCCGCCCCTTCTTTCCATGCCAGGGCGTGTGTCCGTCATGGGAAGGCGAGGCGAAGCGCAGTGGCGCGGGCCGATGGACTTCTGCGGGGGGCTGGGCGCGACGGGGAGGCTTGTGCGCTTCGCCCGCGCGTGCGGGGTGGGGACGAAGGCGACCTTGGTACTGCTCCTGGCGGTTGTGGACCGAGGCCGCCGTGCCCACGCTTCCCCGCACGCGCTCGATGCGCACGTGGGGGGCACGCGCGTCGGGCTGCGCGGCCGCCAGGGCGAAGTCGCCGGCGGCATGGCCGGCGATCTCGAATTCGCTGAAGCCCGGTCCAACCACCCGAATCGCGCCCACCTCGCGCCGGGTGACGCCGCCTCGGCGGCAGATGAGGGGAAGCAGCCACCCTGCCTCGGCACGGCTGTCGGCTCCCAGGTTGACCCGGAAGCGAACAGCGTCGCGCGCGAACTCCTCGCGATCGGGGGGAGGTCCAGTCGGGCGGAATGCGTCTCGCGCGACCACCTTCAAATCCACGGGCCCAAGCTTCTCGCCCCGCGGAATGCGCGCCAGCTCACGCTCCAAGAGCAGGTGGATGAGAGCATCCTTCCCCATCGGCTTGCCGAGCCTTTCGGCCATGGCCAGAGCGCCCGCGCTTGGCGCGCGCCCCTCCTCCGCCGCCGCGACCAGTGCGATTTCGAGACGCTTTTCGCCCGCGCTGGCGATCTCGGCGGCGCCGGGCGCGGCGGTCCAGGTGTAGGTCACACGCGCGCCGGCAAGCAGGCGCTCGGCCTTGCGCCGCTCGGCCAGGGTGGCGATAAGCACGCTCGTGCCCTTGCGCCCCGCCCGCCCGGTCCGCCCGCTGCGGTGGGTGAGCGCCTCCGTGTTCAAGGGCAAATCCGCGTGCACGACGAGATCCACCTCGGGCAGGTCGAGACCACGCGCCGCCACGTTGGTTGCCACCAGCACCTGGGCCTCGCCCTCGCGCAAAGCCGCGAGCGCGCGATTGCGCTCCATCTGCGCCCGATCCCCCGACAGCACGACGGCGCGAAAACCTTGGCGGACGAGCTGGCGATGCAGATCGGCCACGCCATCGCGGGTGGTGCCGAAGACGATGGCTCGCCGATCGGCATTCTGGCGAAGCACGTTGATCACGGCCGCCGTGCGATCGCCAGTACCGATCAGGTGGGTGATATGGTGGATATCCTCGTGGCTACCCTCGCCCTTCTCGCCAAGCTTGCGCGCGTCCAGGCGTACGGCTCGCTTCTGGTAGTTGGCCGCCAAGGCCAAGATGGGTTGAGGCAGGGTCGCGGAAAACATGTGGGTCCGGGTTCGCGTCGTGGCCGCACCCAGAATGGTCTCGAGATCCTCCCGGAATCCCATGTCGAGCATCTCGTCGGCTTCGTCGAGCACCGCGGTTTGCACGGCTTCGAGGCGCAACGCTCCGCGTGACAGCAGATCCACCAGCCGCCCTGGCGTGCCCACGACGATGTCCACCCCGGCGTGCAACTTTCGGAGATCCTGGCGCAGATCGCTGCCGCCCGTGAACGCGGCCACGTGCACCTTGGCGCGCGCGAACAGCCACGCCAGCTCCGTCCGCACCTGGTTGGCAAGCTCTCGCGTCGGCGCGATGACCAGCCCTGCCGGCAATCGCTCCGCATGCTTGTGTGCACCGCCCTTCTTGGGTGCAGCCGCGTCTGCCTGCTCGACCTCGCCCTTCGCCATCGCTTCGCCGACCGGCACCAGAGTACGCGCCAGCAGCGTCCCGAAAGCCAAGGTCTTGCCCGATCCGGTCTGCGAAGAAACCAGCAGGTCGCGATCACGATGGGCCTCGTCCAGCACCGCGATCTGGACCGGCATCGCCTGCTCGTAGCCACGCGCGGCGATGGCCTCGAAGAGCGCCGGGGGCAGCCCCAGCTCGGAGAACTTCGTCATGAAGCCGCCTCGTATACCACCCAGGGTGCGAAATCCCAGGTGAATCGCGTGAGAGAAAGAAGACCGCTGAGATGGGAACCCTCAAAGGACAGCCCTTTCAGGGTGTTCAACGCGGGGATCCGCCACGCGTCCGAAGATGGACCTTCCCGGCGGAGCGCTCCTGACGCATGCCCGCAGAAGCCGAGCGCCGCTCTGCCGGATCTCAGCCTTTCAATTAGGGACAGCTCCTAGGCCAGATCGTCGCCGGCGCCAAGCAAGTGCGCCGCTTGGCGGGCCAGCGAAAACAGGACCAGCGAGAGGCGGTTCAAATACGGGACGACCTGCGCGCCCATGGCCTCGACCGCGGCCAGGCGCACGGCCTGGCGCTCGGCGCGACGGCAGACGGCGCGCGCGACGTGAAGGTGGGATGCCACCAACCCGCCGCCGGGAAGAATGAATGCCTTCAGCTTGGGTAGGCGCGCGTCGATGTCCGCGATCTCGCGATCCAGGTTTGCCACGTGCTCGGGGGTGATGCCGGTGCCAAGTCCAGAATCCGCTTGCCCATCGCGCCTGGCCAGATCTGCCCCGAGCACGTACAGCTCATGCTGGATCCGCCGCAAGGAAGCGGTCATGCCGGCCACATCCGCGACCTCCGAACGTGCTTCCAGACCGGCCCGCGCCAGTCCGAGGAACGAGGACAGCTCGTCGACGCTGCCCACGCATTCGATGCGCGCATCGTCCTTGCGTACCCGCTGCCCGCTTGCGAGCTGGGTTTCGCCTCCGTCGCCGTGGTGGACCTTGCTCATGGGAGCCTGAAGAACATGCGAAGCCAGTCTTCGAGGTCCTCGAACTCCACCGCTTTCCCTGAAGCATGGAGATAGGACCTGAATTCCTGGGAGAAGCCTTCGCCGCTGAACACGATGATTCCGGGAATTGGCCAAGCTGCAATGTCGAGAATCGTCGCAGGAATCTTCTCTTCAGCGGATCCTCTCGAAGACTGGACCTTGCACTCGATGCCGAGGCTCTGTCGGGATTCTCCCTGAGTGAGAACGACATCGATCCTGCGTTTGCTCCCCCACAGCCGTCTCCCGACGGGAACCTCTTCTTTCGCTTGAAGACCGAGCCTTTGAGCAAGAGCCGCGACCATCTTCTTCAAGGCGGCCCCCGACGAGACGGCGGCCTCACCTCCTGACACGGCACACCTCCAGGAGCCTGTCGTTGACGATCAGTCGCTCCTTGATCGGACCTCGACGATCGCCGCGCGAATTGATGTTCCGACGAGCGTTGACAACTACTTTCCTGATGCCTCGGTAAAGCTTTCGGACAAAGTCCGTGTCGCTATTGGAAAGCATCAGCAGGCACCCCTTCTTGTCGAGAGCCCGGTATACCTCCGCCAGGTCCTCTTGGTCCTTGGGGCCGAAAGAATCGCGGGTGTAGGACGTGAAGTAGGAGGTTTCGGATCGAGGATGGTAGGGCGGATCGAAGTATACGAAATCGCCCTCCTCTGCAATGCAGAGCACCATCCGGAAATCCTTCTCTTTGATCTCTGCCTCCGCCAACTGCCGCGAGGCTCTCCGTAGCCCCTCTTCGTTCAGGATGCTGGGCTTGGAATACTTCCCGAAAGGAACGTTGAACTGTCCGCGGCTATTCACACGATAGAGGCCATTGAAACAAGTCTTGTTGAGATAGATGAGTCGCGCCGCTGTCTCGGCCAGGGACGTGGGCTTCTTGACCCTAATCCTGAGGAAGTGAGCTTTGTCATGCTCTTCCTCGTGCTTGCCCAGGAGTTCGATAACTCGCTCGACTTCGTCCCTTACCGCCCGAAATGTCTCGATCAACTCCTGGTTGTTGTCCCATAGAATTGCAGATTCTGGCTCGACCATGGCCTTGAAGTGGAAGAACACCGCGCCGCTCCCGAGGAAGGGCTCGATGTAACGCTTGACGCTGCCCTTCGGCGGGTAGAACCGTACGAGCTGGGCCAGGAGCTGTGTCTTGCCACCCGCCCACTTGAGGAAGGGGCGTGAAAATGGAGGCTCGGCCGCTGGTTTGACGGTGGGAAGCTGCATCTGGGAACCGCTCTTGTCGGATATCGCTGGCACGCCGGGCATTAGAAGCGGCCTGGCGGCGAAAATGCAACGACGGAAAGGGAGCCGGCGACGCTGTTGGGCCTCCTTGATGCAGTCGGGCGACGACGTGGGGACCGGGCCGGTGCGACCGCGGGTGCGGATTCGACGCCGATTCGTCGACGACAGGTTGCAGAAAAGTACCGAATGTGACGAAGAGATTTGTCTAGCTTTTGGGTCGCCGTCGTCTAAACTGCCGCGCCTTTAGCAGTGTCCCTTGGCCCGAGGTGGGCCGTCCCAACAAAGAACAGGTTGCGAAGTACATGCCGTCCATCGAGAAGGTCCGAAACATTGGAATTTCCGCTCACATCGACTCGGGCAAGACCACGCTGTCCGAGCGCATCCTCTATTACACGGGGAAGATCCACAAGATCGAGGAGGTCAAGGGCAAGTCGGGGGTGGGGGCGACCATGGACTTCATGGACCTGGAACGCGAGAAGGGCATCACCATCCAGTCGGCCGCGACCAGCGCGGAATGGGACGGCCACGCCCTCAACCTGATTGACACTCCGGGACACGTCGACTTCACCATCGAGGTCGAGCGCGCCCTGCGCGTGCTCGATGGCGCGGTGCTGGTGCTTTGCGGTGTCGCGGGCGTGCAGTCGCAGTCGTACACCGTCGACCGCCAGATGCGGCGCTACAAGGTGCCGCGCCTGGCCTTCATCAACAAGCTCGACCGCTCGGGCGCCAACGCCGAGCGCGTGACCGCCCAGCTCAAGGAGAAGCTGGCCCTGCATCCCATCGCGATGCAAATTCCGATCGGCGCCGAGGATCGCTTCGAGGGGATCGTGGACCTCATCAAGATGAAGGCGGTCTATTTCGAGGGCGACAGCGGCGAGGATCTGCGCGAAGCCGAGATCCCATCCGGACTTGTCGAGGCCGCCAAGGCGGCCCACACCCGCATGATCGAGGCGGTGGCCGACGTCGACGATGTCCTCGCCGAAAAGTACGTCGCCGAGGAGCCGATCACGCCCGAGGACTTGGTTCCGGCCATCCGTCGCGCCACCGTCGCGTTCAAGGCCACGCCGGTCTTCCTGGGCTCGGCCTACAAGAACAAGGGTGTGCAGCTTCTGCTCGACGGCATCAACGCCTATCTGCCCATGCCCTCCGAGGTTGAGAACCGGGCCCTCGATCAAAACAACAACGAAGAGCCGGTCATCCTGCCCTCGGATTCCAGCAAGCCCTTCGTGGGCCTCGCCTTCAAGTTGGAAGACGGGCGCTACGGCCAGCTCACCTACATGCGCATCTACCAGGGCAAGGTCAGCAAGGGCGACTTCATCGTCAATTGCTCGTCCAACCTCAAGAAGATCAAGGTGCCACGTCTCGTGCGCATGCACGCCGACGAGATGGAAGACATCGACACCGCCGAGGCCGGCGACATCGTCGCCCTCTTCGGCGTGGACTGCGCCTCGGGCGACACCTTCACCGACGGCAAGGTCAACTACACCATGACCTCGATGCACGTCCCCGATGCGGTCATCTCACTCGCGGTCGAGCCCAAGGAGAAGACCACCAGCACCAACTTTTCGAAGGCGCTCAACCGCTTCACCAAGGAGGACCCGACCTTCCGCGTGCACCGCGACGAGGAATCGGGCCAAACCATCATCAGCGGCATGGGCGAGCTGCACCTCGAGATCTACATCGAGCGCATGAAGCGCGAGTACAACTGCGTGGTTATCCCCGGCCGCCCCCAGGTCAAGTACCGCGAGACCATCGTCCAGCGCGGCGAATTCAGCTACACCCACCGCAAGCAGACCGGCGGCTCCGGCCAGTACGGCAAGGTGGCCGGCTACATCGAGCCCCTGCCCATGGACCATGCCACCGGCTACGAGTTCGTCGACGATATCAAGGGCGGCGCCATCCCGCGCGAGTTCATCCCCGCCTGCGACAAGGGCTTCCAGGAGGCCATGCACAAGGGCCCGCTCATCGGGTTCCCCATCGTGGGCGTTCGCTGCACCATCAACGACGGGCAGTCGCACCCGGTCGACTCGTCGGAAATAGCCTTCCGCACCGCCGCGCTGATGGGGTTCCGCGAGGCCTATGGCAGGGCCAAGCCAACGATCCTGGAGCCCATCATGCTGGTCGAAGTGCAATTCCCGGAGGAGTTCCAGGGCGCCGTCATCGGCCAGCTCAACCAGCGCCGCGGCGCCATTCTTTCGACCGAAAAGCACGAGACCTACGTGCAGGCCTTGGCCGAGGTTCCGCTGGCGGACATGTTCGGCTACTCGACCGACCTGCGCTCGGCCACGCAAGGCAAGGGCGAATTCAGCATGGAGTTCAAGCGCTACGCCGAGCTACCCAAGCAGCAGCGCGAGGCCATGATCCTCGAGTTCCGCACGAAGAAAGAGAAGGATGCGGGCGGATTGTCGAAACGCGCTGCCGGGTAGTGACTCCTTCCAGCCTGCGTTATAGTAGACCTCCAATTTCCCCTCGGGAGGTCTCGATGTCGAAGCGCGCGACCGTGGTCTGGGCCATTCTCGGACTTCTCCTCGCACCCGTGGCCGTGCGCGCGGGCGACGAGCCGGCCGTGCAAGGCGAGGGGCGCGCGCTGCCCTACCTGCGCGCCTTGCACGCCAAGGTTCACCGTCTGTGGGCCGACAACTTTCTGGCCATGGCCGCAGCTCGGTTGCCCAAGGACCATCCCGTCAACACCTCTTCGCGCGTGGTCGACCTGGAGGTGGTGCTGTCCCCCGCGGGCAAGTTGATCGACGTCAAGGTCGCGAAAGCGTCCGGGTCGACCGAATTCGATTCCTCCGCCGTGGACGTCGTCAGGGCAGCCGCCCCGTTCGCGGTCGCGCCGGACGACATCCTGTCCGATGACGGCATGGTCCACGTGCTGTGGCGCCTTGCCCGCGATGATCGCCGCTGTTCGGGGCTCTCCATCACCCACCGCGAGCTGCCACTCGACAAGGCGGTGAAGGACATGGTGGCGCAGGGCCGGGAAAGCGCGGCCATCGCCCGCCTGCGCAAGGCAGACGATACCGACCGCCTGTCCGGAGTCGACACCTTTGCGCGAGCCTGGCTCGACAGCCTGGAGAACGACAAGGATCTGGCGGTGGACGTTGCCGCTGCCAATGCCCTCGCGGGGGATGGGCGCGGCGCCGAGCGTTTGCGCAAGGCCGCGGAAAAGGAGCCGACATACGCGGTCGTGCGTGGCCTGGTGGCCCTGAAGATTCCCATCTGCCCGCTGGTCAAGGATTATCTGAACAAGGGCAAGACCACCGAGGCGCTTGAGCGCGTCTTGTGGGCGCTGCGCGAGGGGACGGACGGAGAGTGTCTATCCGTCGCGATCTCGGCAGCCAAGAACCGATCCGCCGGACGCATGGAGCGAATCTACGCGCTCTCGTGTCTTGGACACAGCGAAAGCGCGGAGGCTAGGGCCGCGCTCAAGGAGGTTCTCAAGGATCCGGATCCCAACATCAAGGCCGCTGCCATCCTGGCCGAGGCGCGGCCGGGCGCGGGAAAAGGCTCCGTGTTTCGCCTGACTCCCCTCCTTCGCGACAAGTCCGTCGCCGTGCGCGCGGCCGCCGCGGCGGCCCTGGTTCGCGTCGGCGGCGAGGCCATGCTGCCGCAACTATTCTTGGTCTTCAAGGAAAAGGATCCCCTCGTCTTCACGACGCTGGCGCCCGAACTAGCCGCCCTGTCCGGGGCGCCCTCGGCCGAGATGCTCGGCCGCTTCCTGCGCCGGGACGATCCGCGCATCCGGCTTGCTGGTGCCCGAGCCCTGGCTACCCGGCACGACGAGTACGCGGCCAAGCTGACGGCCTCCCTGGCCGGCTCGACCAACCCCGAGCTGCAACTCCTGGCCGGGCCTGCCTTGGACAAGGACAAACGAAAGACCGCGATCGATGCCGAGGCGAACGAGGGTTTCGCCGCCACCTACGCGGCGTTGATCCATGGCCCCGGACGGATCGTCGCCGCGGACTGGCTGCTGGCCCGTTTCGCGAAACTCGACCCCGGAACGCGCGTCTCGCTCCTCGGCCAGTGGCTGGCCACGCGTCCCAGGTCGCACTAGTCGCGTGGGGAGCCGCCGAGCTTTGCTCGGCGCGAACCATCGCGGGAAGGTTTGGAAACCCTCCCAGGGTTTCCATGTCAGTCGCGTGGGGAGCCGCCGAGCTTTGCTCGGCGCGAACCATCGCGGGAAGGTTTGGAAACCCTCCCAGGGTTTCCATATCAGTCGCGTGGGGAGCCGCCGAGCTTTGCTCGGCGCGAACCATCGCGGGAAGGTTTGGAAACCCTCCCAGGGTTTCCATGTCAGTCGCGTGGGGAGCCGCCGAGCTTTGCTCGGCGCGAACCATCGCGGGAAGGTTTGGAAACCCTCCCAGGGTTTCCATATCAGTCGCGTGGGGAGCCGCCGAGCTTTGCTCGGCGCGAACCATCGCGGGAAGGTTTGGAAACCCTCCCAGGGTTTCCATGTCAGAGCACCGAACAACTCGACTACCTTCGTGAAATCGCGCGCCCGTCGGGCCAGTGTGACAGGCCGATGCGATTGCCTTCGGGGTCGCGCACGTAGAGGGTGTAGTCGGTCTGGTGGTAGACGGGGTGGCCGGCCTGGGCCAGCTTGGCAATCCACGCCTCGCGCTCATCGCGCGGGATGTGCAGGGCCAAAAGGTGGATGCCCGGATCGTCTTCTGCTTTCTCGGCCATGCTTGCCTGCGCTCGCTCCAGGGCGAGGAACGCGCCGGCGCCAAGATCCAGCCAGAGCGATCTGTCGCCTCCACCTTCGGGCAGTGACCAGCGTCGCTTCACCGGTAGTCCCAGCACCCCCACGTAGAAGGCCTCCGCGCGAGCCAGATCCACGACCTTCACGGCGATGTGGTGGATTTGCGTGGGACCCATGCCTGCGACCTTACACTGGTACACTGGAGCAAGGGAGGGCGAGGTCCTTTTGCAAGCAGACGACAACCATCCAAGCGCAGACGAGCCGGAAACGGCGACGGGTGAGATCGCTCGACGATGCACCCTGTGCCGCGAGCCGATCGTGGCCCAGTTCTTCACCATGCGCGGCCTGCTTCTGTGCCCGGACTGCGCCGCGAGCATCGTGAAACGACACGAGGGACGAGGCCGCCGGCGTCGCGCCATGGCTGTCGGCCTCGCTGCCGCGGCGGTCTTTGCTGCCCTTTGGTTTCTCGTCACGCGCGCCACCGGCCGGCCGCTTTCGGCACTGGCGGTGGCGGCCGGCCTGGCGGTCGGCCTGGCGGTGCACCAGGGCTCGGGCGGGCGCGGTGGACTTCGCTATCAGATCGTCGCCGCCTTGCTGGTCTACGCCACCTTCGTCGCCCGCTACGTGCCACCCGTGTTCGGCGGCATCGCGGACGCCATCAAGAATCAGCACGCCGAAAGGACAGCGGCCAAGGAGAAACGCGACAAAGACAGCGCGACCAATCCCACGCGCGCGCCGGAGCAGCCGCGAACCGGTCCGGCATCGGAGAAGACCACACCCACGGCGGCGCCCCAGGCCGAGCGGAGCTCCTCGCTCGCCACCTTCAAGGCGTACCTCGTGTTCACCCTGGTCGCCTGGGGATTGGTACTCGCCGCTCCTTTCATGCCGAGTACCTCGGGCCTGCTCGGTGCGTTCTTCCTCGCGGCCGGGATGGCGCTCGCCTGGCGGCTCAATCGGCGCGTGCGCGTCGCGGGCCCCTTTCCGCCATCGAACTAGCGCCGCCCTCGCGCCATCTTCGGCACCTGAACAAAAAGGGCGGTCCCGCAAGGGATCGCCCTTTTGCATTGCCGTGCGAATCGGTTGCGCTCGGCGAATCTAGCAGCAGCAACAGCCGCACATCGAGCTTGCGCGGGCGCTCCTCATGGCTGCCCTCCCGGCACGTCTGGCCTTCTTCGCGCCGGACTTCTTGGCCGCCTTCTTGGCGGGCTTCTTCGCCGCGGCGACCTTCTTCTTGGCGGGCGCCTTCTTGGCTTTCTTTGCTGACTTTGCTTTGGCTGATTTCTTGGCTTTGGTTGGCATGGCGCACATATTGCCGCCTCGTTGGCTTGCGCGCAAGATTACCCACACCTGATTCCACGAAATCGGTGTGACAGTCAGGACCAACATCGAGGTAAGATCGGGACGGAATGCCGAAAGGACGAGCGCGCAAAAGTCAGCTGCTTCTGGGTCTGGCACTTCTTGCGGGCTGCGCGACCACGCCGCCTGCGGAGCCGTCTGACACTCTCCCCTTGCCGCCAGAAGAGCTACCCGCGACGTCGATCCCCGCTTCTAGCGTAGGTCCCGCGAAGAGCGACGAAGCATCGAGCGTGAACGGTGCTGCCGGACTGGTGGCTCTGTGCGAGTCCATGCGCGACGAAGATGGCTTGAGCTTTCCCGGCAATGCCGTCCAGCAAGCCAGGGCCGTCGAGGCCCATGCGCGGCGGCGGGAGGCGGCCCTGGCAGGACGCTACGTCACGATCGTTCCAGCTTCGGGGTTCGCGTTTCGCAACTACGATATCGGGTCGAAGAGGCTTTTGCTCGATACCGAAGGCAGCCTCGTGCTCGGCGACGGCGCAGAGTTGTTCGCTACCAGCCAGGATCCGGCGCCAGGCTTCGTCCTCGCTCCCGATCTCGCCGATCGACTGCTGACCCAGCGGGCGCAAGGCAAGGTCGCCCTTCGGTTGATATTCCGCCCCGTCGGGTCGGAGCTTCGCAAGGATGCCTGCATGTGGCTTGGCGGTGGGCGGGTGGTCAAGATGGAGATCGAAATTCTGGGCGCGGCCCTGGTCGCGCCCAACGGCACGGTGCTCTCGCGCGGTGACACAGGCGAATACGCCGATACGTCATCTGCCTTCCCCGTTCGTTCACCCAAGGTGACGGTGAACAAACCGCGCACGACCGATGGCAAGGATGTTCAGGCCGGCATGGCAAGTGCCTTGCGCGTTCTCGCCGAGGCCGCGCAACCATGCTACGAGCGCGTCCTGCGCGCGCGCCCCACCCTGCGTGGCACCCTGGTTCTGGCAATCCGGATAGGCCCAGCCGGGCGCGTGGCATCCGTCCACGTGGAAATGAGCTCGCTTGGCGACGATGCCACGGTCCACTGCGTGGTGGCCAACGCCGCGAAGGCAACGATCGCCGGAGCAAGCAGCGGCCAGCGCTTCAGCGTTCCCCTGCAATTCGCCTCGGCCGAAGAGCGCTAGTGGGGATGATGGTGGCGCAGGACGTGCGGCCTCTCCAGGCCGTGCGCCAACATCAGCGGCTCGTCGTTCAGGATCTCCGTCGTGGGGCCGTCGGCCACGACGGTTCCGCCATCCAGGACGATCACCCGAGAGCACAGCTCGACCACCCATTCCAGGTCGTGCGTCGCGATGAGCTTGGTCGCCGGGATACCTTGCAAGAGCGTCTTGAACTCTCGCCGGCCGCGCGGGTCGAGATCGCTGGTCGGTTCGTCGAGAACCAGGACCGTCGGCTCGCAGGCCAGCACGCCAGCCAGACAGACGCGCCTCTTTTCTCCGTGGCTCAGGTGGTGCGTGGCCCGATGACCGTGGCCCGGCAGTCCCACCAGGGCGAGGGATCGCTCGACCCGAGCCGAGATCTGCTTGCCATCGAGCCCGAGTTGCAGCGGACCGAAGGCGACGTCTTCCTCGACGGTGGAGCAGAACAGCTGGTCGTCGGGATCCTGGAAAAGCAAACCGACCTGGCGCCGCACCGATTCGAGATTCGCCGTCGAGATGGCCTGGCCCGCGATGCGAACGGCACCGTCGCCGGACGTCCTGTCGGGCAGGATCCCGTTCAGGTGCAGGAGCAAGGTGGACTTGCCCGAACCGTTGGGGCCGAGCAGCCCAACGCATTCGCCCTGCGCGATCGCGAAGCTCACGCCGCGTAGGGCTTCGGTCCCGTCATGGTAGCGGTAGCGCAGACGCGCGACCTCGATGGCCTCGTTCATTTCCACCCCCGCGCACACATGGCGGCGTAAATCCGTTCGGCGCGCTCGGAAGCGCGCACGAAAAGCTGCCCCACCACCGTCCCGAGCAGATGCCAGCGCATGCGCCGCTGCTGCTGGAAGGTGCGACTCGCGCGCGCGCGCCGCATGCGCTCGGACTCGTCGAGGAGCACGAAAAGATAGCGGTGCATCAGCGCGAGCGTCGTGACCAGCACGGCCGGCACGCGGGCGTTTCGAAGCGCGCCCAGCATCTTGCCGAACGGCGTGGTGTTGGAAAGCAGCACCACGGTGAAGAGACAGATCGCGCACCGGACGACGATTACTCCCAAGCTTGCGTGGAAGGAGGATTGCAGGGCGTTGACCAGAACCACCCCCAAGACGAATGGCGACAGCAGCAGGAGCCGTCGCACGAGAAAACCGATTGGGGTTCCGCTCAGGACCGCGGCCAGCGACAGCAGCGCGGCTACCCCGATGAACCAGGCGTGCCACGCGAGAGGGATGAGAACCGTCCCCACGATGACCGCGAGGGCCGCCCACAGCTTGAACGCCGCGGGCAGCCTGTGCACGAGGCTGTCGCGACCGCCGTGGTGATGTCCGAGCCAGTCTCTCAGCATGGTGGATCCTTGCTGGCCCCGTCCGTGGGCCTGCGCACCACCGTGCGCCCGAGCAGGAAAGCCAGCGCGAACGCAACAAGGGTACCGAGCACGCCAGCCAGCGCCGTCGCGCCGATGGCCGAATGGATGCCCGGCCAGCGGTAATCCGCCGCCGGGGCGTGCGCGACCGGCCTTGCGATCTGCACCGCGAATCCCAGCTTCGCCGCGACGACTTCAAGTCCGTCGGGCCAAGGACAGGCGAAAGGGGCCACGAAGACCGCCAGGCCCAGCGCCGCCAGCACACCGTAGCGCAGGAGTCCGTCGTGACGCTTTCCAATCGGCGTCTGCGCGGGTTCGGCGAGAATCTCGGGCCGAGCACGTTCGACTGCCAGGAACGCCAGGGCGCCGATCAGACCCTCACCGATTCCGATGACCATGTGTACGCCGGCCATCATGGGAAATGCCACCGACCAGGCCACGGTGTGCGACCAGGCGAGTTGCCCGGCGCAGCCGATGGAGGCAAGGACGGCGGAAACCCATCCGCCGAAGGCCACGCCCGTCACCCGCCCGCGCAGCCCGGGCAGCCAGCGCGCGACCAGGCGATAGACCAGGTATCCGCCCCCCGCGCCCAGGATCCCCATGTTCAGCAGGTTCGCGCCCAGCGCCGAGACACCGCCGTCGGCGAACAAAAAGCACTGAACGATGAGCACGGCCGCCAGCACGACGATGGCCGCGCTCGGCCCTAGCAAGGCCGCCACCAGCACGCCTCCAACAAGGTGCCCCGAAGTGCCACCGGCCACCGGAAAATTCACCATCTGCGCCGCGAACAGGAACGCCGCGGACAGGCCTAGAAGCGGTATGCGTCGGGGCGGCAGCTCGCGACGGACCTGGCGCAGGGCCAATCCCAGCCCGGCCGCGGAAATCACCGCCGCCGCGACCGCGGTTTTTCCGTCGAGGAATCCGTCCGGGATATGCATGAGCGTCGAGCGACCTGTCTTCATCCGGCAAGCACGAACCAAACAATCGCGCTCCCGCGGTTCATAGCACGTATCTAGCAACCCGTGCCACAGCTCCATAGCTTCCCCAAGCACAGGGTCTCCGGTTGCTATCGCACCCACGCCTAGGGATGAGCACGAAGACCACAAGCGGACCGAACATGAAATAGCACCTTTTTATGGAATCATGCTACAAGAGAGTGACGACGCCCAATGGGGCGCCCTTTTCGAGGCGGCCACTATGCAGGCGCTCGGCGCTTGACGATCCTGTCCGTCCTCGATCGACGGCTGCCCGGCACATGCGAGGACGATGTCGACGATCCGCTTTCGCCTTGGCCGAAGTGGCCGTGATCGTGCCCAGATTCGCCGAGGCCGGCCACGATCTCGATCCCTCCCTGCTTCACGCCTCGCAAGGCCAGGAGCCGGTCGGCGATGGCCTTCAGTCGGTCGGAACGCCCGCGAAACACGATCACTTCGAGGCACAGATCGTGGTTGATGTGAATATGCATCGTCGCGCGCACCTGCTCGCCCAGCTCATGCTGCAAATCGGTCAGCCTCTCGCTGAGATCGCGCACGTGGTGGTCGTAGACCAGCGTCACCGTGGCGATAGCATCCACTGCCTTGGGCACCTTGGCGCGACCGACTTCGGCGCGGGCAAGATCCCGGAACAGCTCCGAGCGCGTCCCTCCACGCTGGCGAACCACGGCGTCCAGATCGCGCAGCAGCGAGCCTTCGAGGGCGACACCGAATCGAACCAAGGCGTCCTTCATCGCAGCAAGACTACCGCGCCCCCGTGGCCGATGGAACCCGCATGTTGAAGCCGCCGATCTCGCCCGCAAGATCTGGCGCAAGGGGCCCGAGCCTTCCTCAGGTAGCCGCTTGGCAGCGTTCGCGTGGAACCATCCCGGACGCCGTTCATCCAACGATCGTGACCAAGGAAATCCTGGCCGAACGTAGACTGACCCGGCTGGTCGGCACACTTTCGGTGGCAGGGGCAATCTTCACGATGCTGCCTGATGCCAACGCCTGCTCCATTTGCGGCTGTGGCGACCCGCTCCTCGCCGCTAGCGATCCCGCTGCTATCAATGGTGCGTTGCGGTTGCAGCTTGACACCGAATACTTGCGTGTCGATGCCGGTACCGATGGGCAGCCTGGCTACACGGACCAGCTCACCCAGTGGTCGTACCGTTTCAACGCCGTCTACAGGCCCATCAACCGGCTATCGTTCGTGGCCACGGTTCCAGTCCTGGACAAGACCATCCACACCGTCGGAGCCGGCACGGACCTCACCGACTCCAGCCTTACCGGACTTGGGGACGCCGAGCTGGGAGCGCGCTACGCCCTTTGGCGATCCGTCGACCTCGGCCGAGGCCGCGTGCAGGAGTTCGCACTCGCGGGCGGAGTGATGATGCCGACCGGGGCCAACGATGCCAAGACCACCGACCCGAACACCGGCGAGATGGCAATGGTCGATCCTCACGGGCAACTCGGCACCGGCGGGTGGGGACCGTTCCTGGGGCTTCACTATCGCTTCGAACAGGTCGATTGGCTGGGTTTCGCCGATTTCTCCTATCGCGTGCGGACCGCCGGATCGTATTTCGACGGCAGCAAGTACAAGTTTGGCGACGCCGCCTTGTGGAGCGTTCACGGGCAATACCGGCCGCTTGCCACCCTCGCCGTGGATCTCGGCATCGATGGTCGTTATGCTCGAGTCGACAAGACCACCGAGGCCGGCGAGACATCGAGCAGCACAGCGGGCAACACCGGCGGCACGCTACTCTCGCTGGCCCCCGGCGTGTACTTCAACGCGGTCGGGGCATTTTGGGTATTCGCACGCGGGCAGATCCCGTTCTACAAGAACCTCTACGGCGAGCAGGACGTGAAGCCGTCGTTGGCGGTCGGGGTCCAGTACCAGGTGCTGTAGAGACCATCAGGGCTGAAAGCAACCTACGAAAGACCTTGCCGTGATTGGGATACCGCAGGTGCAGCAGCTCGTGGATGATCGCGTAGGTGCGAAACCTCGGCTCGACGCTGATCAGATCGCGGTTGAAGCAGATTCGGCCGGCGGGCGAGCACGATGCCCATTTGCGCGTCATCCGGCGGACCTCGATCCGTCTCGGCTGAACGCGCAGCTTCGCGGCCCAGCGCCGCACCTCGCTCTTCAGCTCGGCTACTGAAGAGACGGCTTCCATAGTCTCAGCAACCGATCGGCAACGTCGACCATGCGCTCCTTGCCCACGGACTTGAGGAGCACCTTGTAGAGATCCGCCTTGAGGGTTCGCAGGGCAGCTTCGCTCTCGTGGAAATTGGCGTTCCGGCGAAACGCAGCATCGAGCTCGCCGGCCAACTTGCCCGCGGTGGCGACCTGTTCGCGCTGAAGCTCCCGGTAGATGGTGAAGGTCCCTCCGTCGAAGCCCGACTCGGCCTGCTCGCGGCGAGCCTCGGCCAGCTCGCGCACAATCTTCTCCAGCTCCCCCAAGGCCTCTTGCGTGGTGATCTGCCTGTCGTCGTAGTGCTCCAGCACCGCATCCACCCGATCGCCGATGGGAATCAGGTAGGGCAGCTCTTCCTGGTTGGCCCGCAGCGACTCGCCGATGCTCTTGGCCAGGTTCATGATCTTGCCCGGCTTGGCAGCACCCTTCTGCTTCAGAGCATCCAGGGTCGTCTCGTCGATGGTGGCCAGCGGTAGGGTCTCGTTGAGTCCCCAGCTCGTCGCGCTCTCCCGAACGAGCACGGCGGTCTTCTCGGCCAGTTGCTGGTAACCCACCAGCCGCCGGCCGAAGGAATTCGCCACCCGGTCGCACATTTCGGCCAGGCGCTCGTAGTCCTTGATGAAAGGTCGCAAGAATACGTCCGGCGAGATGATCTCGTACAGCTCCTGCAGCTCCTTGAAGAATTCAAATAGCTTCTCGCGCGGCTCGCGCTCGGCAAAGGCGTCCAGGATCCTCTCGATGCCCTTGTCGTCGAGCTGCCCGCGGCACAGGGCCAGATAGGGCTTGGCGTCCTTGGCCATCAGCTCGCCGAAGCGATCCTTGAGAACGTCGATGTGCTCGATGACCGACTCGACCTCGTCCGAATCGAACGACAGCGCCTTCTCCAACTTCTGAAAAATGCCCACGAAATCGACCACGAACCCCACCGGCTTGCGTTTCCCTTCGTCGGTTTCGTAGGGCCGGTTCACGCGCGCGATGGCCTGCAACAGGGTGTGATCGCGCATGGGCTTGTCCAGGTACATGCAGTAGAGAATGGGCGCGTCGTACCCGGTCAGGAGCTTCTCGGTGACGATCAAGATCTTGGGCGTCAAGCCCGGCTTGGCGAAGATCTTGCGGATCTTCTTCTCCTCGTCGTCGGAATGATGGAAATCGCTGATGGGCGGCTCATCGTTGTGGGCCTTGGTGTAGACCACCTCGGACCAGTCGGCGGGCAGGTAGCGATCGAGCGCCCGCTTGTAGAGCGCGCACGCCTCGCGGTCGACCCCGACCAGGAAGGCCTTGAAGCCAAGCGGATCGACGTTGTTCTTGAAATGCCCGGCCACGAAGCGGGCGACTTTGTCCACGCGATCCCCGGCCTTGAGGAAGTTCTTGAGGTTGACGGCCCGGTCGAGGATGCGGTTCAGGTCCTCGATGTCAGCCAGGCCCTCGGTCTCGGCCAGGCCGAGGAACTCCTTTTCCAGTTGCTCGCGCGGTACCCGGATGTCGTTCGGCGCCAGGGTGTAGCGCAGGGGCAAGGTGGTGCCGTCGTCGATGGACTCGCGCATGGAGTACTTGTCGAGGTAGCCCTTGGGCGCGTCGTCTTTGCCGAAGATCTTGAAGGTGCCCTCGCCGTGGGCCGTGCGGTCGATGGGTGTGCCCGAGAAGCCGATGAAGGTCGACTTGGGCAGGGCCGCCACCAGGTAGTTGCCCAACGTGCCGCCGGTGGTCCGGTGCGCCTCGTCCACCAGCACGACCACGTTGTCGCGCGTGCACAGGTCGGCGTCCGCCCTGTCGAACTTGTGGATCATCGACACGATCAGCCCGCGTGTGTCCGCGCGAAGAAGATCGCGCAGCCGCATTTTGCTGGTGGCTTGCACTGCCGAGAGCCCGTAGGCCGCCAGGTTGTCGAAGAGTTGGGTCTCGAGCTCATTGCGGTCCACCAGCATGACCACGGTGGGCTTGTCGCCCCGGCCAGTGCCCTCGCGCAGGATGCGCTCGGCCGCCTTGATCATGGTAAAGGTCTTGCCCGAGCCCTGGGTGTGCCAGACCAGCCCTCGTTGCTTGGCGCCGTCGAAGGCACGCTCGACCACGCGGTCGACCGCGCGGGTCTGGTGCTGGCGCAGGACGATCTTCCGCAACTCGTCGTCCTTCTTGAAGAATAGGATGTGCTCGCGCAGGACCTCCAGAAACCGGCCGCGATCGAAGAAGCGCTTCACCTTGCGCTCGAAGTTGCCCGGCTCTTCCTCGCGCCAGTTGAAGATGGCCTTGCGGTCCAGGTTCCAGGTGACGCCATACCAGAAATCGAGCAGCTCGTTGACGTCGAAGATCTGCGGCGCCGCCAGCATCTCCGGCGTCTCGCGGTGGTAGCGCCGCACCTGCTTCCACCCCTGGTCGAGCGCGCCCTTCTTGCCCTGCGCCTTGGTCTCGACCAGCGCCACCGGCACGCCGTTGACCAGAAACATCACGTCCGCGCGATTACCGTGCTGCCCGTTGGTGAAGCTCCATTCGCAGGTGACGTGGTAGAGGTTGCGCTCCGGGTGCTCCAAGTCGATGACTACGACGTTGCGGTCGCGCTTCTCGACCGCCAGCTTCACCGTGCGCTCGCCGCGCAGCCAGGCCAGCACCTCGGCGTTGCCCTCGATGTCCGCGCGCACGGCATCCAGCCGCGCGATGACAGCGTACACGTTCTCCTCGTTCAGCACGCCCGGATTGAGAGACAGAAGCTGCCGGCGCAAGATCGGAAAGAGCAACGTCCCGCCCTCCCCTCGCCGCAAGAGCAGCGCCTCGTCCCGCGACAGCTCGGTCCACCCGATCTGCACCGCGTAGCGCACCATCGGAAACTGCACCGTCGGCCCCTCCGGCCCCACGCCCCCCGACACGTCAAGCCCCCTTCCCCACCGGCACGCGAACTTGGCCGGTCATGAGGAGGTGGAGGGTGGAGGAGAAGAGGGTGCGGAGGGACAGGAGGCTCCTTTCCGCGGACTCGATTCTCAAATCCAAGCTTAGTCCGACTTGGCAGATGTTCCTCTGCTCGCCTGACGATGGGAGCGCGATCATCGTCCGCCGCAGAGCGCCTACATTGAAATGCTGCTGGGCCAGCCCCCCCTGAGCCATCGCTACCTGTTTCTTGCCTTCCGCCGAGTTCAGATATCGAGACAAGAAGAAGCTGAGCACCGCTTTCGTCGGCCTAGCGAATATCAGATCGATACAGTTGGCGCCTTCGAACTGGGGCGGAACTACGCAGGACGTGCCCGGATACCCGGTGCGAACGACGAGAACGTCTCCAGTACTAAGCCTCGACTTTGCATGAAGTTCGTGTGATTCGGGCGAGATGAACACGAGATCGTTGTCCACAAGGCGATCCTCCCGCACGTTGAACGATCTGAAGCAGGGGATTCCCCGGGCCACGTAGTACTTCGCGGGCGTAACCACTATGCCGACCGAAATCGTCTCGCAAATCGACTCACAGGGCACCACCTCCCAGCTCTTCGGAATCTCCCCGATCTCCGTCTGCTTGCGCCGCTCGCCGCGGAGCCCCTCGCGGAACAGCTTGGCCATGGTCGCCGCCTTGAGCTCCCTCAACCCCGCCACGATCTTCTCCTGCACCTCCAATGACGAGCGCAGTGTGAGGAACGCCTTCCCTATCACTTGCTGTTCCGGCAGCCGGGGCAGCGGCATGGCGATTCTGTTGAGCTGCTGCCGATTGAGCTTCGGAATCCCAGTCCTCGCCTGCTCAGAGGTCGCCTGAGCCGTGAACTCCTCGCAGAGCGTGAAGGCGTGGAGGTATCCAGCATCAATCCCAGGCTTGGCGGTTAGCGGGTACATGTCCGCGCTACACAGGCCATCGAAATCCACAAACACGGATTTGCGTAGGTAAGGACGGATCTTCGAGTAGACGATGTTCCCGGTCTTGAAGAGATACTTTCCGCTGATCAGGCCGAGGTCACTTGCGCGCTGACACTGGAGCAGCCTTCCTGTACCGGCCTCGACATTTTCGGGGCCGATGTGGATCATCGACGCCCACGGTTCTTCGCGTGGATCGACCTGGCCCTCAGCAATAGCTGCAGCTTCCCCGAATGGACACATGCGCCACCCCTTCGGCAATGTCCTTTCCGTTTGACCTAGACCATCGAGCAGACCCGGGTTCTTGCCTTTCATATCGCCACCGGCCCTTTCCCAAGAACAGCCAAGATGCGATCCCGCAGCCGCACCGAAAGCTGTGCCAGATCGGCCTTGTTCCACGTCAGGATGTTGAGGTGCGCCACATCGAAGTGGACGCGCTCGGGACTCTTGGGCGCAGTCTGACCTTCCTCGCAGAGGGAGAAAACTGGCAGATCCAAACCCGCCGCAAAGCCGGCCTCGTAGTAGACCCCGCCTCGGTTGAGCTTGAAATCGGCCACCACGAATCGGCTTTCCCGAATGCTGGCCACGATCCGATCCATGATGCCGCCGATGTAATGGTCCTCGTCGATTCGCAGTGGGGTGTATCCAGCCGAACGAATGCCCTGTTCGATCGCGGCTTTCACATCGTCCAGAGACGGGTCGAATGCCATGGCGATGAACCCGACGTCGCCCCTGGCCTTCGGTCGTTCGGCCAACCACAGCCACCCTTTCGCGGTTACCTGCACACGCTTGCCAGATGGATCCTCGTACTTCAGATGGCCGAAGTCTGCGTCCAACACATCCACGATGGTCTTCCATTCCTTTTCAGAATGGCACCATGCAAGGGGGTAATCAGCAACCGCGTTCACCGGACAGAAGTCACCGATTTCCGTGCTTTTTCGCGCGTAGCACTGAAGCACGAGCGCGATCTTCTCCGACACCGTCTTCTCGGCTATCAGTCCGCTGCCTACCTGCTCGATGAGCTTCTTGTCGAGCACGAAGCGGCCCTTGTGGGCCTTCGTGAATGCGCTCAACAGATGCCGCTTGTCGAGCATAGCCACGTCATTCAACCATCCATCCTCGAGAAACTCGTGGGACACCTCGAACCGGCCACAGGTCGCGCAGTCTATTTCTAGGACAAATTGTCCGTGGATCGGAGTTATGCGCTGGGGCAGCCGATCACATATCGGGCACTTCGTGACCGGTGTCATCACGCCCTCGCTCCCCGAAAGCCAATCTTCCGCCGCTTGGCCGCTGGCGGCGCCATGATCTCCCGCAACGCCTCGAACACGACCTTGAACTGGCCGTCGTACTTCCGCTCCAGGACCTCCAGCTTACGTGCCAGGTCGCGATGGGCACCGATCGCCTCGCGCAACCGGACGAACGCGCGCACGATCTGGACACTGGTATCGACCGCGCGGGTGCTGTTGAGGACGCTGGCCAACATCACGGCGCCATGCTCGGTGAAGGCATAGGGCTGGGTAGCGGAAAATTTGAGCTTCACGAGGTGATCACAATTTGTGATCACCTCCGCCTTCTCCGTGGGGGAAAGCTGGAACATGAAATCCGCGGGAAAACGGTCCCGGTTGCGCCGGACCTGCTGATTGAGCTGTGCGGTGGTCACGCCGTAGACCTCCGCCAGATCCGCGTCGAGCATGACCCGCTGACCGCGCAGCAGCAGGATTCGGCCGTCTAGGCCAGCAGCACGGACCAATGCGACGCTCTCACTCATGCTGCTCCCTTTCTACCCTGAGGTGATCGCAATTTGTGATCACCTCTAGCGCCGCAGTGCCTCTGCCCTTCGTGGGGCGAGGCGGGAAGTGCGGCCCCTCACCCGCCGCCCTCCGGGCGGCGGCCTCCCCCGCTGCGCGGGGCGAGGCGGGAAGTGCGGCCCCTCACCCGCCGTCCTCCGGGCGGCGGCCTCTCCCCGCTGCGCGGGGCGAGGCTAGAAGTCGGGCTTCCATTTGATGCTGCAGCCGATGCTGGCCTTCTGTTCGGCAGCCGGTTGCTGGCCGGCAAGAAGCGCGTCGACGGCAGCGCGCGCGTCGCGGCCGGTGACGGGAAGCGAATTACCCGGACGGGCATCGTCGAACTGTCCGCGATAGGCCAGCTTGCCGTCGCGGTCGAAGATGAAGAGGTCGGGCGTGCAGCGGGCGTCGAAGGCCTTGGCGACGGCTTGCGATTCGTCGTAGAGGTAGGGGAAGATATAGCCAACGTTGGCAGCCTCGCGGGCCATGGCCTCGGGCGCGTCGTCGGGGTACGCGGCGACGTCGTTGGCGTTGATGGCCACCATGGGCACGCCCTTGTCCCGGCAGAAGCGGCCGAACTCGGCCAAGCCGACCCGGATGTGTTTCACGTAGGGACAGTGGTTGCAGATGAAGATGACGACGCTCGGCTTGCCGGCGAGCGCCGACGAATCGAGCGTTCGGCCGCTGATCGTGTCGGGCAACGAGAAACTCGGCATCGTGGTGCCGAGGGAAACCATGCGGGAAGGCGTGCTTGCCATGGGCGATCCTCCTGGTTTGCCGCGTGGGCAGCCCGCCGACTTTGCCGGCGGCGGACCAGCGCGGGAGGGTTTGGGAACCCTTTGCGGGTTCCCGTTATAGTAGCAATCGCTTGATGTCCGAGAGTAACTGGCGCAGGTAGGTGGTGAAGCGCGCGGCCTCCGCGCCGTCGTTCACGCGGTGGTCGTACGACAGCGAAAGGGGCAGCATCAGGCGCGGGACGAAGGTCCCGCCGTCGTAAACCGGTTTCATGGTCGCGCGCGACACGCCGAGGATGGCGACTTCGGGCGTGTTCACGATGGGCGTGAAGGCGGTGCCGCCGATGCCACCCAGGCTGGACACGGTGAAGCTGGCGCCTTGCATGTCGCCTGGCATGAGCTTGCGAGCGCGCGCCTTGTCGCTGATCAGGGCCAGTTCGGACGCGAGATCGTACACGCCCTTGCGATCCACGTCGCGAATCACCGGCACCACCAAGCCCTCGGGCGTGTCGACGGCCACGCCAAGGTGGTAGTAGCGTTTGAGGATCAGATTCTCTCCTGTCGGATCCAAGGACGCATTGAAGGTGGGGAACTCCTTCAGCGTCGCCACCACGGCCTTCATGATGAACGGCAACACCGTCAGGTGCACGTTGCGCTTCTTCGACTGCTCGGATTCGGACTTGCGGAATCCTTCCAGGTCGGTGATATCCGCTTCGTCGTGCTGGGTGACGTGCACGACGCGCAGCCAAGCGCGGTGCAGATTGGTCGCGGTGACGCGCTTGATGCGCGACAGGGGCTGCGCTTCGATGAGGCCGAAGCGAGCGAAATCGACGAAGGGAGCCTCGGGCAAGACGAATCCCTCCACTGCGCCCGCGGCCTTGCCGACGTTCTCCTTGACGTAGCGCTTGACGTCCTGATCGAGGATCCTGCCTTTGCGCCCGGTCCCCTTGACCAGGGCCAGGTCCACGCCAAGCTCGCGCCCCAGGCGCCGGATGGAGGGGCTGGCGTGCGACTTCACCTTCACGCTGGCGAGCGGTGGCGGCAGGGCGGCGGCGGACAGTTCCTCAGGGGCGGGCGTCTTGTGCGAGGCGGGCTTGCGCATGGCCGAAGTCACATCCGAGGCAAGCTCGACCTCGGCCGACGGCACGCGCTCGGCCAGGAAGGTCACACTAGGTTCGCGCACGGCGACCGGCGTGGGTTTCGCCGGCGCCGCCGTCTTGGCGGGCAGCGGCGCGGGAGCGATGCCTCCTCCATCCGCGACCTCCATGCTGGCGATACGCGCCCCCTTGGATACCTTTGTTCCGACGGTGACGAAGATCTCCTTGATGGTGCCGGCGTTGGGCGAAGGTAGATCCATGGTCGCCTTGTCGGTCTCGAGGGTGAGAAGCGGTTGATCCTTCTGCACGGTATCGCCCGGCTTCATCGCAAGCTCGATGATGGCCACGTCGTGGAAATCGCCCAGGTCGGGTACGGTCACTTCGAGTGTCTTCGCCACGTTCTGCTCTCCTCCGCATCCGGGGCCGCGCGGAATCTACACGGTCGCGGGATTCGGCTTCTCCGAATCTATCCCATACTTTTCCATGGCCTCGCGAATTTTGCCCACGCCCAGCTTCCCCGTGTCCACAAGCGCCTTGAGCGCCGCGACCACCACGTAGCGACGATCCACCTCGAAGAAATGTCGCAGCTTCTTGCGCGTGTCGCTGCGACCGAATCCGTCGGTGCCCAGAACCACGTAGTGTTTCCCGGGCAGGTATGGGCGAATCTGGTCGGCGTAGAGGCGCATGTAGTCCGTCGCCGCCACGATGGGACCGGGCCGGCCGGCCAGGCAGGTTTCCACGTAACTTCGGCGGCGCTCCTGCCCGGGATGGAGCATGGACCAGCGCTCGGCATCGATGCCGTTGCGGCGCAATTCATTGAAACTGGTGGCGCTCCAGATGTCCGCGGCGACGCCGAAATCCTCGTGCAGCATGTCCGCCGCCGCGATCACCTCACGCAAGATGGTGCCCGAGCCCAATAACTGAACCCGTGGCTTCTTCTTGTCCGTGTCACCCTCGCGCAACGGGTACATCCCCTTGAGGATGCCCGCGCGTGTTCTTTCAAATGGGGACCCTGGGAGGGTCCCCATGCCCTCCTGCGGTGGTGCTCCGCCGGCCGAGCCGGCGATCCCACCCCATCCCGGCATCGCGGGGTGGCGGTAGTTCTCGTTCATCATGGTGATGTAGTAGAAGATGTCCTCTTGCTCCTGGAACATGCGGCGAATGCCGTCCTGGATGATGACCGCCATCTCGTAGGCGAAGGTCGGATCGTAGGAAACGCAGTTGGGGATGGTCGAGGCGGTAAGGAGATTGTGGCCGTCCTGGTGCTGCAGCCCCTCGCCCGACAGGGTTGTGCGGCCGGCGGTGCCCCCCATGAGAAAGCCACGCGCGCGCATGTCGCCCGCCGCCCAGGCGAAGTCGCCGATGCGCTGGAAGCCGAACATGGAATAGAAGCAATAGAAGGGGATCATGTTGACCCCGTGGTTGCTGTGGGCCATGCCGGCGGCCAAGAACGACGACATCGAGCCGGCCTCGTTGATGCCCTCTTCCAGGATCTGGCCGTTCTTCATCTCCTTGTAGGACATGAGCTGTTCGGCATCGACCGGCTCGTACAGCTGCCCCACCGATGAGTAGATGCCGATTTGCCGGAACAGCCCTTCCATGCCGAAGGTGCGCGCCTCGTCGGGAACGATGGGCACGATGAACTTGCCGACGGTTGCGGTCGCGCACCAGCTGGGTCAGGATGCGCACGAAGGCCATGGTGGTCGACATCTCGTGGTCGCCGCTGCCCTTGAGCTGGGTCTCGAAGGCCTCCAGCGACGGCGCCACGAGCGGCGGCGCCGTGCGCCGGCGCGCCGGCAGGAATCCGCCCAGGGCCTTGCGCCGCTCGACGCATGTACCGAATCTCCTTGCTGTCCTCGGCCGGCCGGTAAAAAGGCGCCTCGCCGATCTTTCGTCGGCGATGGGAATGCTGAAACGGTCGCGGAATGCCTTGCAGCGCCTCCTCGCCCATCTTCTTTTGCTGGTGGGTCGGGTTCAGTCCCTCGCCCGCCTCGCCCATGCCGTAGCCCTTGACGGTCTTGGCCAGGATGATGGTGGGCTGGCCCTTGTGATCCATGGCGGCCTTGTAGGCGGCATAGACCTTGTTGGGATCGTGCCCGCCACGGTTGAGCCACCAGATTTCCTCGTCGCTCATGTTGGCCACCATGGCCGCCAGCTCGGGATACTTGCCGAAGAAGTGCTCGCGCGTGAACGCGCCGCCCTTGGCCTTGTAGGCCTGGTATTCACCGTCCACGCATTCCATCATGCGCTTGCGCAAGATCCCCTTGGTGTCGTGCTGAAACAAGGGATCCCAGTACGACCCCCACAGCACCTTGATGACGTTCCAGCCCGCGCCGCGAAAGACCGCCTCCAATTCCTGCACGATCTTGCCGTCGCCACGTACCGGCCCGTCGAGGCGCTGCAGGTTGCAATTGACGACGAACACCAGGTTGTCGAGCCGCTCGCGCGCCGGCAGTGAAATCGCGCCCAGCGATTCGGGCTCGTCCATCTCGCCGTCGCCCAGAAACGCCCACACCTTGCGCCCGCTGGTGTCGAGGATGCCCCGGTGCTCGAGGTAGCGCATGAAGCGCGCCTGGTAGATGGCCATCATCGAGGTCAGGCCCATCGATACGGTCGAGAACTGCCAGAAATCCGGCATCAGGTAGGGATGCGGGTACGACGACAGGCCGTTGCCGTCGACCTCTTGCCGAAACGCGCGCAACTGCTCCTCGCTGATGCGGCCTTCGAGGAAGGCGCGCGCGTAGATCCCGGGTGCCGAATGGCCCTGGAAGTAGACCAAGTCGCCGCCGCCTTCGGCCTCGGGCCCGCGAAAGAAGTGGTTGAAGCCGACATCGTACAGGGTGGCCGCGGAGGCGAAGCTGGCGATGTGCCCGCCCAGCTCCGACGAGCTGCGATTGGCGTTCACGACCATGGCGAGGGCATTCCAGCGGATGAGCGAGCGAATGCGCCTCTCGATGCCTGGATCGCCCGGCACGCGCGGCTGCTGGGTTACCGGGATGGTGTTGACGTACGCCGTTGTGGCATCGAAGGGCAGGTGCGCCCCCGAGCGCCGGGCGTGGTCGACGAGCTGTTCCAAGAGAAAGTGGGCTCGCTCGATGCCTTCGCGTTCCAGGGTCGAGGCCAGGGATTCAATCCATTCGCGTGTCTCTTCAGGGTCGATGTCTTGGGCAGGTTCCGGTCGGTCGCTTGCTGTGGCCATGGATGTTCTCTCTGGAGTGGATGACGGAGTATTCCCGGAAATCGAGCCATCCGCACGGACATCCATGGAGCCCCGTGCCACGGGATTCGTCAAGTGTTCCACGCTCCATAGGATGCATGGCCGCGCCCTTGCGTTGCACCGTGGCAGTGATAATCGTGGGGTGACCAGGACCGAGGTCTTGCAGGAAGATGCCCAAGGAAAGAAGAAACGTGACCAACCTTCAAACCCGAGTCTTCTCCGACGACAGCACCGGACTCGCCCTGCCCTACCGGCTTTTCGTACCGGTGGCTTGCGACGCTCGAAACCCGTGCGGGTTGCTGCTGTATCTGCACGGGGCAGGTGAACGGGGCGACGACAACCGGGCGCAGCTCAAGAACGACGCGCTGGCATGGATCACGCCCGAGGCGCAGGCCGGACACCCGACCATCGTGGTGTATCCGCAATGCCCGTCCGACATGCAGTGGGTGGCAACGCCGTGGGCCGTTGGTCGCTATTCCATTACGAAAACGGCCGTCAGCAAACCCATGACCGCGGTGCTGAATCTACTCGCGGGGCTGCGACGGGAACTGCCCGTCGATCCGAACCGGCTGCTGGTCACCGGGCTTTCCATGGGCGGCTTCGGAACCTGGGACATCATCCTGCGCAACCCAAACACGTTCGCCGCCGCGCTCCCCCTGTGTGGGGGCGGCGACCCTTCCCAGGCGCCCGCGATCCACGCGCTGCCGATCTGGGTCTTTCACGGCGAAAGCGACCCCGCGGTTCCCGTGCGCGGATCGCGCCAGATGGTCCAGGCCCTGCGCGCCGCGGGCGGAGCCCCGCGCTACACGGAGGTCTCGGGCGGAGGCCACGACGTGTGGAATCAGGCCTACCGGGACATGGAAGTATTGCGCTGGTTGCTCGCGCAGAGAAAGCGTTGAGCCGGCACGGGAATTCCGGCCCAATCTTCCGCCTCGGTGTAACCTCCGCCCGTGGTGTCGTTCACCGTCAGCTCCTCCGTCGCGCTCGCGCCTCGAACCACCTTGGGGCTTGGCGGACCAGCGCGTTTCTTCGCCGAGGTCGCCGATGCCGCGGATGTGGTCGAGGCCATGCGCTTCGCGCAGGCACGAAGCCTGCCGGTGTTCATCCTGGGTGGCGGATCGAATCTGGTCGTCGCCGACGAGGGCTTTCCAGGGCTGGTGCTGCGCATGCGCACGCGCGGCCAGCGCTGGACCCAGGCGGGCGAGGAGGTGAGCGTCGAAGTGCAGGCAGGCGAGGCGTGGGACGACGTCGTGGCACAAGCGGTGCTTCGCGCGGCCGCCGGGATCGAGTGCCTATCCGGCATTGCGGGCACCGCCGGGGCGACTCCAGTGCAAAACATTGGCGCCTACGGACAGGAGGTCGCCACGGCACTGCGCAGTGTGTGCGTCCTCGATCGCGAGTCCCTGGAAACGCGAAATCTCGCCCCCGCCGAATGCGGTTTCGGCTATCGCGCCAGCCTCTTCAAACGCGAGCCCGACCGCTTCGTGATTCTCTCCATCACCCTCGGCCTGGTCGCGGGCGGCCGTCCAGCGCTGCGCTACGCCGATCTCGCCGCGGCGTTCTCCGGCCACGCCCAGCCCACCCTGGCTGAAGTCCGCGACACGGTTCTAGCCCTGCGCCGGAAGAAATCCATGGTGCTCGACCAAACCGATGCCAACCGGCGTAGCGCCGGTTCGTTCTTCACCAATCCCGTCGTGACGGCCGAGCTTGCCGCCGAAGTCGCCCATCGCGCGGTCGCGGCGGGCTGCGTGCAGGAGCCCGAGCAAATGCCACGGTTCGTTCTTCCCGATGGACAAGTGAAGCTGGCGGCCGCATGGCTCATCGAGCACGCCGGGCTCTCCAAGGGCTACCGCATGGGCCCGGTCGGGATCTCGTCGCGGCACGCGCTCGCGCTCGTGCACCACGGCGGTGGGACCACGGCCGACCTCGTGCGCCTGGCATTGCACGTACGCACCGCCGTGTTCGATTGTTTCGGCATCGCCCTTCACCCCGAGCCAGTCTTTCTCGGACTGACCTGGCCCTGCGACTGAAACGCGATGTCGACGTTCGCGAGAACGCTGCGTCCTCGGCGTGCCGGCCGACAGCGCGCGCCCGAGTCCCCCGGTTGGCGACGCGTGATTGCGTCGGCGGCCGTCGTCTTGACACCCGCGGGGCCGGAGGGCTAGCTTGGCCCGTCGCTGAGCAAGGTCAGGCCATGAAAATCGCAATCGTCTACGCGGTTCTTCTCGCCCTGCTCTGCGCCGCCGCGACCATCGCGCTGACGGTCGGACACGGTTCGCTGTCCGATCCGGCGCTACGCGACACCTTGCTCGGGCTGCGCGCCACGCGCGTCGCCGCCGCCTTGCTGGCCGGAGCCGCTTTGGCGGTGGGCGGGGTCGTGGTCCAGGGGGTATTCCGCAACCCGCTGGTCAGCCCATCCATCCTCGGCACCACCGCCGGCGCCAGCCTGGGCGGACAGCTTGCCTTGCTCGCCCTGGCCTGGGGCGCGGCTGGCACGGCCATCCCCGCCGAGCTCGTGCTTCCCCTCGGCTGTCTACTCGGCGCCGGCGTTTCGCTCGTCATCCTGCTGGTCTTCTGCCGTGAGCGAACCTCCACCCTCGTGCTCATCCTGACCGGCTTCATCCTGTCGTCGCTCTTTCTCGCCATCGGCGGCTTCGTCACCAGCTTGGCGCAGGACCAATGGGATCTCAGTCGCGCCGTGGTCGCCTTCACCCTGGGCGGCGTGGGTGGCACGGGCCCGCATCAGGTCCTGGCGGCTTTGCCCTTGGTGCTGGTCGGCCTTGCCGCCTGCTGGGCGTGGAGCGGCACCCTCGACGTGTTGCTGTCGGGCGAGGACGAGGCGAGCACGCTCGGTGTCGAAGTCGGCCAGGCGCGCAGGTGGACCGTCGTGTGGGTCGCGGTGCTGACCTCCGCGGGCATTGCCCTCGGTGGCAACGTCGCCTTCGTCGGACTGGTGGTGCCACACGTCCTGCGCCCCATCGTGGGCGTCCACCACCGCCGTCTGATTCCGGCGGCCGCGCTTCTGGGCGGCACCTTCCTGGTGGCGTGCGATCTCATCGCACGGGTTTTCCCCAGCCGGACCGAGCTGCCCCTGGGCGTGGTCACCGGCATCGTCGGCGCCCCGGTCTTTCTCTACCTGCTCGCGCGCTCCTATCGCGAGGTCGAACATGGCTAGCGCTCCCCTCCTGGAAGCCCGCCATATCACCGTGGTGCGCGACCAGCGCCGACTTCTCGATGACCTTTCCATCTCGGTCGAGGCCGGCGAAATCCTGGCTCTCATCGGCCCCAACGGCGCGGGGAAGAGCACGTTCATGAAAGCACTGGCAGGGATCCTGCCCTACCAAGGCGAGCTGCTTCTCGATGGGATCCAGGCGGAGGGACTGCTTCGCCGCGAGCGCGCCCGACGCGTGGCCTATGTCCCGCAGCACTCGACCCTCGACGCACCCATGCTGGCCCGCGAGGTCGTGGCGCAGGGCCGCTTCGCCCATCGCGATGGCTGGGGACGCGCAAGCAGCGCTGACGCCGTCGCCGTCGCCAGCGCCCTGGGCGCGACCGAGGCATCGCACCTCGCCGATCGGCGCTTTTCGCGTTTGTCCTATGGCGAGCGCCGTCTGGTACTCCTCGCCCGCGCCCTCGCGACCGGCGCGCGCATCTTGCTGCTCGACGAACCGACCGCCGCACTCGATGTCGCCCACGCGCTCTCCCTGCTCCACCGCCTGCGCGATCTTGCCAGTCGCGGGCTCGCCGTGATCGTGGCCCTGCATCACCTCGACGAAGTGGCCGAGTTTTGCGCCCGGGCGCTGCTCCTGCATCATGGGCGAGCGCTGTGCGCGGGTCCGGTGGCGGAGGTTGTCTCCGCCGCGCATGTGCGCGAGGTCTTCGGCGTGGATTTGGTTCCTGGCGGCCATTTCGGGTATCGCACCCTAGGGGAGCGCACGCCGTGAACCGGACCACCGCGGCGAATTCCGCCTTGCTGTTCCTCGCGCTTCTCGGCACGTTGGCCCTCGGCTGGCCGGGGTCGAGCCCGCGCGCTCGCATCACGCGGGCTCGCACCCCGTCCATCGCGGGCGCTCCCGCGCGTGTCGCGCTCGGCGACGGCGCCTTCGCCATCGCCGACGCCGCTGGCCACCTGGTCCCCTTGCGACGCTACCATCGCATCGTCTCGACCAACCTGGTGACCGACCATTTGCTTTTGGAATTGTGCGAGCCCACGCGCATCCTCGCCGTGAGCCGGGCCGCGGCGGAGCGCAAGCGGGACGGATTCCGCTATCGAGGCCTGGCCACGGTGGACGGATTCGGCCCCGCGGAGGCCATGGTGGCGTTGCGACCCGACCTGGTGCTGACAAACAGCTTCGGGTCTCCCGGCTATGCCGACAGGCTGCGGGACGCCGGCATCCAGGTATTCGATCTGGGGGAGCTGCGCGGGCAGCGAAGCCTGTCCTACGTCGCCCTCGGACTCGGCGAGCTTATGGGCGTTCCCGAGCGCGCGCAGCGACTCATGCGCGACTTCGGCGTTCGCATGCGCAGGGTCAGCGCCCGCCTGGGAGCGCAAAAGCCCAAGCGCGCGATGTACCTGACGACCCTGGGGCCGGACCTTCAGGGGGGCACGCGTGGCACCTCCTACCACGACATCATGGTTGCCGCCGGCCTGGTCGACATCGCGGCCAAGGACTATCGCGACTGGCCGGCCTATTCAGCCGAACAGGTTTTGGCCCTGGCCCCGGAGATCATCGTCACGCGAGAGGGCTTTGCCTCGGGTGTCTGCAAGTACCCCGGCATGGACCACGCGCCTCCATGCCGCGGCCAAGGCCGCATCGTCGAGTTACCCGGAGAGCTCCTGGACGAACCCGGCCTCGCCATGCTGGAAGCCGCGGAAACCCTGTTCGGTCTGGTGTACGGCGCGCACTAGAGCGCCGAACGGTTTGAGGGACCGAGTGAAATTGCGCAGTTGCGAGCGGCCCGAGGCGCGAGGAGGGAGAATACTCGACGTATTCGACCGACGAGCAACGAAGGGACGCGACGCAAATGCGCGATTTCGCGACGGGAGTCAAACCGTTCGGCGCTCTAGGACTACTGCAACGAAGGCGAGCACCAGAGGCGATCGTCGCAGAACGGTACGGTACCGTCGCTGCTGTTCTGGCAAGTGGTGGTACCACCGACCGACCCCACATAGTAAAGCAGCTGGCCATCGCGCATCTCATCAAGCGAGCCGAAGACGGTGTCCGCGCTGTTGAGGGCGAGATCGAAGCGGATCTGCGTTCCCGCGACGGGGCTGCCGCCGGGCCAGGGCAGCCGCACCTCGACGGCGTAGCCGGTGCTGGTTTTGACCTGCGCGTACTCTGTGGCGGGCAGGTTGGTATGAGCGCCCGAGCTCGTGCCGCCGCTGTTGCTGGTCTTGACCGACACGGCCGGTCCATCCGCCGGCACTATCACATGCAACGTATTGTTGTCGGTCCCGGTAAGTCCTGTCACTGCGTCGCTGGACGAGATCATGACCTCGACGGAATCGCCCAGGTAGACCTTGCCTACGGCCTGGGTCGGGTCGGCCTGGTTCACCGTCTGCACGCTCGCGTCCTGGACGTCGAAGAACCCGCTGAATCCGGCGGAGGACCAGGCGACGTGGGCCGTGACAGTTTCGAACTGGGTAGGCGGAACGTTGTTGTAGTTGTTGATCTTGGCGGCGTTTTCCACGTCGAACACGAAGGACGGTACGTCGCAAAAATCGCCGTCCTTGCCGTCCACGGTCTGCGTCCCCGTCATCTTGGGGATGGTGGTGCAGGGATTGGCTGTCGCAGTGGTGCACGACTGGATTGGACCATCCCCCGGTGGAGTCGCGCCGGCATCGCTGCTTTGCCCAGTACCACCACAGCTTGCCGCGCCACCATAAGCCATGCATGGCCGGCCGGCCGGGCAGTCCGATACCGGTCCCCACCCGTTGCCATTGGCGGTGCAAGGCGCGATGCTGGTGCCCAAGCACATGGCCTGAGTGGCGTCGCAGAGGTCGGGTTTGCACGTCCCAGCACCACAGAAGGAGGTTGTGGAACAATCCGAATCAGCCTTGCACTGCACGCAGACAGAGCTCGTGGTGTCGCAAAGCATGCCTTGCGGTGCGCATTGCGTGTCGGAGGTGCACGCGGTGACGGTCTGGCAGGTGTTCTGGACGCAGCGCTTTCCGCTGGTGGTGCAGTCGGCATCGCTCGCGCATCCTACGCAAGTGCCCGCGGCGGTGTCGCACACCTTTCCCGTGTCACAGTCGCTGGCTTGCTGGCAGACAACCACGCATCGATTGGCAACGCATGTCTGACCGAGCCCGCAGTCGGAGGCCGTCGAACACTGGACACACAGCCCGTGACCAGGATCGCAAACCTGTTCGGAGGCACATTCGACGTTGGTGTTGCAAGCTACTGCGGAGACGCACGCATTGCCAAGGCAGTGGCCGCCCGTCTGACAATCCGCAGTCGTGAGGCATTGGACGCAGAGCTTCGTGGTCAGCTCGCAGAGCCTACCGCTCGACGAACAGTCGGTGTCCCCCGTACAACCCTTGGCGACGGTCGTCCCCCCGCCCGTTCCCCCGCCACCAGCGCCACCCGAGCCGCTCCCCCCCCAAGCCCCCGCCGCCCGAGTTATCGCCGCCCAGGCCGCCCACACCTGCCGAACCGCCCACGCCACCGGCGCCGCCGTCTCCCCCGGCCGCTCCCCCCGCGCCGGCGCCGCCAAGGTTCCTGACTCGGTTGCCGACACACGCAAGTCCGCCGACAGCGGCGATGCATCCAATGGCCAGCGCCAGCGACGGGGAATGGGAATGAAATCGTCGTTGAGCCATCACTTGGTCCGATAAGACTCGGCGAAGAACGTAAGATGTTACATTCGACTCGATCGGCATGTCGACGGGTATTTGCGCCCGTCATCGTGGTCGGAAGCAGACCTACGGCACGCCGCCGGAAGACGCTTGATGCGCTCCGCTGGGAAGAAGGATCACGACACTCAAGCAGCCCGCGACCCGGGCATGCTCTAGGGTCCGGCTATCTGCGGCCCGGCACTGACCAAGGTGCTTGACAGGGTCAGCGTAGGGGGACGGATCAAGGTTGTCGTGCTGGTCAGCGTGGCCGAAGTCGTCAACGTCGGCTCTATGGCCGTCAAGGTCGACGTGGCGATCAGCGTGGACGTATTGATGAGCGTGGGCGGCAGGAACGTCAACGTCGACGTGGCGGTCGGCGTGCTCGTGCTCGATATCGTCGGCGATATGGTCGTCAGAGTCTCGGTGGCTATCAGCGTGCTGGTATTGATAATCGTGGGTGGCAGGAACGTCAGGGTTGCCGTGGCCGTCGAGGTCACGCCACTATCGATGGGAGCCCTGTCGGCCGCGGCGTCCACCCCACCATCGTGGGAAGCGCCGCGGCCCTCGGCCACATCGACTCCGAGTCCGCCGTCGACGGAACCGGCCATCGCGCTGTCGACGATTGCGGTGGGGCCATCGACAGGAGGCTGCAGGGCATCCATCGCTGCCGCGTCTTCATCGACGATGAGCTCTCCATCCACCCCACTTGCCCCACGCCCGGGTACGGTGCCGGTCGGCCCGTCCTCCGCAACGCCACCGTCGGTTCCCCCAGGACCTCCGTCGCTGCCACTGCTACTACCGCACGCGGAGAGCGAAAGCATCGCGAACGAAACGAGCATCGCACCAAGTTCCTTTGTCATCGGCCACCTCGCGTCGAGTACTGGGAAGATGAGCAAACCCAAGCAAAGGATTCACAAGCGTCCGCCTCGCCATGGCGGACTCGCCGTTTGCGTTAGCGCTCGCGCGCCTTCGTCGGAAGCCGGTTGGCCTGACACGACACGTTCGTGCGCCAGCCTGCTAGAGTTGTCATGCGTGCAAGAAGAGTCGCCAAGTACCGGTCGGGCAAAGCCTCGGCGTTTGCCGACGCGCTCACGGATCGTTTCACCTGTCCATCTGCGCCCGGCACTCTTCGCACGGCGCAAACACTGGGCCAAGCGTCTGGGCCCGGCTCCGGTGCTCCCCATGTCGCGCCAAGAAATGGATGCCCTGGGCTGGGATGCCTGCGACGTCATCCTCGTCGGCGGTGACGCCTACATCGATCACCCAAGCTTCGGCGCCGCCCTGATCGGGCGGGTGTTGGAAGAGCAGGGTTTTCGCGTCGGCGTCATCTCCCAGCCGGATTGGCGCTCGGCCGACGCTTTCGCCATCCTCGGCAAACCGAGCATCATGTTCGGCGTGACCTCCGGCAACATGGATTCGCTGGTCAACCACTACACCGCCGAGCGCCGCGTCCGCAGCGATGATGCCTATTCGCCGGGCGGCCTGGCAGGTCTGCGCCCCGACCGAGCAAGCATCGTCTACGCCCATCGGTGCCGCGAGGCATTCCCCGAGGTCCCCATCATCCTCGGCGGCATCGAGGCCAGCCTCCGCCGCATCGCCCATTTCGATTACTGGTCGGAGAAAGTCCGGCGCTCGATTCTGCTCGACGCCAAGGCCGATCTCCTGGTGTTCGGCAACGGTGAGCGTCAGGTGATCGAGATCGCCCATCGCCTGGCTGGTCACGAGCGGCCCCAGCAACTCGTCGACATCCGGGGCACCGCGTTCGCGCGACCGGCGGGAAACGTACCCGGCGACTTCACCGAGCTCGACGCGCGCGCGCCTGAACGATCGCTGTTCGCGGGTACACTTCGTCTCTCGAAGACCGTCGTGCGCATTCCGTCCTTCGAGGCCGTGTCGCGGTCCCCGCTGCGCTATGCCCACGCCTCGCGCGTGCTGCACCTCGAATCCAATCCCGGCAATGCGCGCGCCCTGGTGCAGCGACACGGCGATCGCGATGTCTGGCTCAACCCACCGGCCCTGCCCCTGAGCACGGCCGACCTCGATGCCGTTTACGACTTGCCCTACACCCGCAGACCCCATCCGAGCTATGGCGAAAAACCGGTCCCGGCCTACGAGATGATCAAACACTCGGTGACCATCATGCGCGGATGCTTCGGCGGGTGCAGCTTCTGCTCGCTCACCGAACACGAGGGACGCATCATCCAGAACCGCTCGGAAGCCTCGGTCGTGCGCGAAATCGAGGCCGTGCGCGACAAGACTCCCGGCTTTACCGGCGTCATCTCGGACCTGGGCGGCCCGACCGCCAACATGTACCGCATGGCCTGCCGCGACCCCGCCGTCGAGGCCGTTTGCCGCCGGCTCTCATGCGTGCACCCGTCGGTCTGCCCCAATCTCGACACCGACCACGGTTCGCTGATCCACCTCTATCGTCGGGCGCGGCAGATCGCAGGCGTCAAGAAGATCACCATCGGATCGGGGATCCGCTACGACCTCGCGGTCCGATCCCCGGCCTACGTCGAGGAACTGGTCAAGCACCACGTAGGCGGCTACCTCAAGATCGCGCCCGAGCACACCCAACCAGGCCCTCTCGACAAGATGCAGAAGCCCGGCCTCGCAAGGTATGAGAAGTTCCGCGCGCTATTCGACCGTTTCTCCCGCGAAGCCGGCAAGGAGCAATATCTCATCCCGTATTTCATGGCGGCCCATCCCGGCACGACCGACGAGGACATGGTAGAGCTTGCTCTGTGGTGCAGGCGCAATGGGTTTCGCCCCGACCAGGTCCAGGCCTTCTTGCCCACGCCCATGACCATGGCGACCGCCATGTACCACACCGGATTCAACCCCTTGCAACGCCTCGATCCGGGTGCCGAGGCCAACCTTCCGGTCGCCAAGGGAGAAGCCCGACGAAGGCTGCACAAGGCTTTCTTGCGTTGCCACGATCCTGACAACTGGCCCATCCTTCGTCAGGCGCTGGCACGCATGGGACGCGGAGATCTCATCGGCCATGGCAGGGGCTGCCTCGTGCCCCCGGAACGCCCGGGGCACAAGCAACTGCCCAAACATCGCGAGAGGGCTAGATCTCGCCGGTTTGGATGATTCTGCGCAGCCCAGAAACTGGCAGACGCGGGCCTCGCTTCTCCTCCTCGAAAATGATGAGGGCGAGGGTGGCGGCCGTCAGATCTGCATTGGTGTCCTTGGCGATCACTCGAATTTCTTCGCCGTTGCGAACGAGCACGGCGACCTGGGAGAGAGTCACGTAGTGGCTCTCCTGCGTGTCGTACAGCTTTCGGTTGGAGTAGCGTCTGATGATTCGCATGGTGACGGAGTATGCCACGAATTAGGCCCAGGGCGGTAAAGACATCTGTATGGGTCAAAGTCGCTTCCCTAGGTCGCGTATGCGCCGGATCCCTTTGCCCCACCCGGTGGGCTGCCGCCAACGGATCGACCGACTGAAACCATTTGGCCAGAGCTGCACTCCAACCTTAGCGACATCAGGCGATCTGGGACCGGATGGCTCGTGATTTCAGACGCGCGCGTCGAGGCGAAATACGCATCACCGAGGTAGGCAAATGAGGAAAATCCACACGGCGAGTTTCTGTCGGGTGCTGGGAGGCGTGCTATTCACGTTCGCTCTCGGTCTTCCCGCATGTGGCAACAATCAGAATGTCCTGGACAGCGGCGCAGGGGGCACCACAATGCCACTCGAAATGGGTGGGAGCGGTGGAAGCTCCCTTGGGCGGGGGGGGACCAGCGGATCGGGAATGGGCGGCGCGGCTGATACCGGTGGCATGATGGGCTCCGGTGGCATGATGGGCCCCGGCGGCATGATGATGGGCTCCGGCGGCATGATGGGCTCCGGCGGCATGATGGGCTCCGGCGGCATGATGACGGGCTCCGGTGGCATGATGGGCCCCGGCGGCATGATGATGGGCTCCGGTGGCAGGATGGGCCGCGGCGGCATGATGATGGGCTCCGGCGGCATGATGGGCCCCGGCGGCATGATGATGGGCTCCGGTGGCAGGATGGGCCGCGGCGGCATGATGATGGGCTCCGGCGGCATGATGATGGGCTCCGGCGGCATGATGGGCCCCGGTGGCATGATGATGGGCTCCGGCGGCATGATGGGCCCCGGTGGCATGACGATGGGCTCCGGCGGTTCGGGGCAACCCGACGCCGGTTCGGCCTGCCATGCTGCTGGAACCCTCCAGGTCGTCAACAGCGGCATGACAGCCTATGTGATCGACGGGGCTTCCAATCCTGACCTCACCTTGTGCCGAGGAAGCACCTACGTCTTCGCCGTCAATGCGCCTGGCCATCCGTTCTACATCAAGACCGTGCAGAGCACTGGGACCGGCAACGCCTACGACTCGGGGGTCACCGGCAACGGGGAGACGAATGGAGACGTGACTTTCGCCGTCCCTGCGGACGCGCCGGATACGCTTTACTACGATTGCGCGATTCATGCAGCGATGACCGGCATCCTGCATATCGTGGACTAAACCTCGCTCGCCGTATCTCGTATCGGCGCTTGATGATCCCGTAGGCGCGGGTGATGATGCCTCGGTGAGGTTCAGAATTTCCGCCCATCCTCCACGCCTCCTGCGCAAGCCAGACCAGCAAGTCATCGATGGAATCCCCCCTGCGAGCCTCGGCTCCAGGTGGTCCAGAGTCGACGAGGCTTGGTCGTTTCCACTGGCCCTCTTCGTGGTCACGCGCCTTGCCTTGGTGGCTTGCTCGTATATGGGGCTGACCCTCACCGTGCGTTCGTTCAATGGCTCGTTGAAATGCCTGCCCGAGCTGCGCTCTATGCCCGCCTTGCAGTCCTTTTGCTGTTGGGATTGTGGTTGGTTTCATCGCATCGCCACACAGGGGTTCCAGACCGTGGAATCGGCCCAGGTGTTTCCGCTGTTGCCGATCCTCGCCTGGCTGCTCAAAACCCTCTTTGGCATCCCCAGTGAGTACGGCCCGATGATCGTCGCGAATCTGGCCAGTCTGGCTTCGTACTGCGTGCTCTTTCGTCTGTTCCGGCGTTTGGATGGGAGAAGCGCGGCCCGTTGGGGCTTGCTGGCGCTCGTGGCCTACCCGTTCCATTTCTTTCAGGCGGTCGGCTACTCGGAGTCGCTCATGGTGTTCGCCAGCGCGCTGGCCGTGCTGCTCGCGCTCGAGGCGCGTCACCTGCGAGCGGGGCTGGTGCTGGGCTTCGGCGTGCTCGCCCGCCACATCAGCCTATTTGCGGGCACCGGGCTCCTCGTCGCCCAAATCCGCCAGCGTGGCCTCAATCCCAAACGATTTCTTCTCAGCCGCGATCTCGCCGGCCTGGCGATTCCGTTCCTTTTCCTCGCAGCGTGGATCGTCTATCTACATTCCCGCTTCCACAGCTGGACCGCCCTCCACGATGCCCGCATGGCTTCCTGGTGGGGTCACGTGGGGCGAGCGTACTGGGGCGTCTTCGACGTTCTCGAACACATGTCCTACCAACGCCACCCCGAGTACACCTTCTATGTCGTCTTCGCGCTCATCCCGCTCGCCGGCGCGGTCGCGCTCTTTTTCCGCCGGCGCTGGGCCGAGCTGGCTTGGCCGGCGGCGGTCCTTCTTGTGGTCTGTTTCGCAAGCGGCGGCGCCAGCCTCGGACGCTACACCGGAAGCTGCTGGCCCGCATTCCTTCCCATCGGTATTTGGCTCGGCCGCAGGCCCCACCTAGCACCTATCCTCCTCGGTGGGCTCATGCTGCTTCAGGGGCTCTTCTTCTTCCTGCACGGGCACGGTTTCGAGATCATCTAACTGGTTTTGCTTCCCCCTCCCGCGTGGGGACAATGCGCCTATGATTGGACTGCGATGGCCGCACGACGCTCTCGGCGGATGATTCTCATTTTCCTTGGCTGGACCGCCGGGGCGTTTGTCATGCCGTGTTCGCTCTCCACGATCCCGCCGCAAGCGGCCCCGGCGCTGCTCGCGAAGGACGCCAAGCGACAACCTCGGGAACCGCCCGCCGGTGCCGTCGCCCTGACCTCGGCGCCCGCGCAGAAGACCGTCCTGTCGCTTCCCTTCGATGGCGTGTGGGGTGTGATTCAAGGCATGGATAGCGGCGGCACCCACACCGGCTACGCCTCCTACGCGCTCGACTTCGTGCCCGCGGAACCGGTGACCGAGAAGGAATTCCGCAAGCGCAAGCGCCTGGCTGACCATCCCTGCTATGGCAGGCCGATCCTCGCCCCGGCGGACGGCCGCGTGGTGTGGGCGAAGGATGGCGCCCGCGAGCTGCCCCCATTCCACGAAGCGCGCAAGCACGAAGCGGGAAATTTCGTCATCATCGAGCACACTCCCGACGAGCTCAGTGAATTCCGCCACCTCAAGCGCGGCTCGGTGTTGGTGAAGGTCGGTGACATCGTACACGCCGGACAGATGATCGGACGCTGCGGAAACTCCGGCAACGCCGTGACCCCGCACCTGCACTTCGGGTTTCTCGGCTCGTACCAACCCATCGCCACGCGGCCGATGCGCTTTTCGAACTACGAGGTGATGGTCGCCCCTGGCGTGTGGAAACCCGGCGACGGCGAGCTCAAGAAAGGGCAGATCGTCCGGCCCGCGCACGCAGCGGCCAAGCGCGAACCTTGATGGCTACGGTCGAGAGAACGTCGGCGCCCGCAGCGGCGCCGGTGTCACGGGCATGGTCCTGTGCTAAATCCAACCTGTGGTGCCCCTCGAAAATCGTCGCTGTTTTCGTCCGCGGCTGTGGGCCGGTCTCGCGTCAATCCTGGCCGCACTGCTGATTCCGGCGACCGCCCGCGCCGGCGACTTCAGCGCCGCGGCCAGCCGCGGAACCCTGCACGCATTCGCCTTCGCGCTCACCGCGGGATTCTTGACGTCGCTCACGCCCTGCGTGTACCCGATGATTCCCATCACCATCAGCGTCTTTGGCGCGCGCGGCACCTCGTCGCGTGGCCGGGCCTTTCTCCTCGCTACGGCCTACGTCGCGGGCATCGCGGTCATGTTCGGCGCTCTTGGTACCACCTTCGCCCTGCTCGGACGGGCCTTCGGGACGTTCCTGGCCAACCCCTTCGTCGTCGTTCCCCTTGCCCTCTTCTTTTTCGCCATGGCGGCCTCCATGTTCGGAGCCTTCGACCTGGCCCTGCCAGCGCCGGTGCAGGAACGCCTGTCGCGCATCGGTGGTCGTGGCTTCGTGGGCGCGTTCTTGATGGGCCTCGTGGGTGGCATCATCGCCGCGCCCTGCACCGGCCCGCCACTCGCCGGCATCCTGGCCTACGTCGCCACCACCCGCGACGCCGGCTACGGATTCCTGCTGCTCGCGACCTATGCCGCCGGCATCGGCGTGCCCTTCTGGGCCATCGCCGGCTTCTCCATGCAACTGCCGAAATCAGGGCCTTGGATGAACGCGGTCAAGAGCGTGTTCGGCGTCGCGCTCGCGGTCGCAGGCCTCTACTACTTGCGACCCATCGTGCCGGCGCTGGCCCACTTCACGGCTCGCAGCCTCCTCTTCCTGATTGGCGCCTTGGTCGCCATCGGCGCCGGTCTTGCCCTCGGAGCCGTTCACCTTTCCTTCTCCACGAGCGCCCGACAATCCGCCCGCAAGTGTGTCGGCATCGTTCTCACCGTGGCCGGCCTCCTTGGTGTCATCAACTACGTCCTGACCCCGCCGGTTCATGTGCAATGGCTGCGCTCCGAGCCCGCCGCCGTGGCCGCGGCCCGCGCCCAAGGCAAGCCCCTGCTCGTGGATTTCATGGCCGACTGGTGCCTGCCCTGCCAGGAAATGGATGTGAAGGTGTTCGGTCACCCCGACGTCGCCCCCGCCCTGGCCGACTTCGTCCTGCTTCGCATCGACCTCAGTCGCGAAAGCGAAGACGAATCACTCGCTCCCATCAAGGCCAAGTACCACGTCGATACCCTACCCGCCATCCGCATCACCAGCCCAGACGGCCACATCCTGGCCGAAGTCAACCACCTCGTCGCGTGGCGGGAATTCCTCCGCCTAGCCGCTGTCGCAAAGGCCTCGCTCGCGCTTTAGGAACACCTCAACCCGCCGTCGCCCCCGGAAACTTCACCACCACCTCCGTCCCCTCTTCCTCGCTGGTGGTGAACGCGACGGTGCAGCCGAGGGCCTCGGCCATGATGCGGGCGCCGTAGGCGCCGATGCCGGTGCCGCGGCGTTTGCCGGCAGTGGCGAACTTGGTGAAGAAGCGGGAGCGGATCTGCTCGGGGATGGCGCCGCGGTTACGCACCGAAACGACGACGGGGTTGGCGGCAGTCACGGCAATAGACACTTCGGAACCGAAGGGCGAGGCCTCGATGGCATTCTTGACGAGGTTGACGAAGATGCCGAACAACATGGAGCGGATGCCGCGCACGCCGAGCGCGCTCGCGCGGTCGGCGGGTTGGCCGTCAAGCAGGAACGTCAGGTGGACGTTCATGGACTCGGCCAGGGGGCCGAGGTTGTTCTGCACGCTACGCAGGACCTCGGCCAGATCCACGCTTTCGAGGGGCGCCTTGAAGGCTCCGTCCTCCACCGAGCGCAGATAGAGGTACGAATCGATCTGCTCGTTGAGCAGCCGAGCCCCGTCGTGGATCATGACGGCGTGGTCCTTCTGCTTTGGGCCGAGAGAGCTGTCCCCGACCAACAAGGCGCTGTAGGCGTAGACGCCGGTCAGGGTATTGCGCAGATCGTGCCGCATGATCCGCTCGGCGCCGTCCCGTAGCTCTTCGATCTTGCGGCGTTCGGAGATGTCGCGCACGGTGACGATGATGCCGGTCTCGCCCCAAAGGCGGGTCTTGAGCACACTGCTGGACAGGGCGATCGGGATGGGATCCCTGCCCGTTCCTTCGAGAAGGCACTCGTGGTCGCGCAATCCCTGCCCGCCGTTGCGCAGGTCTTCGTAGCCGAGGGAGGTGGCGACGGCCGAGCTGATGCGCAAACCAAGGGTATCGATGGACCAGCGCGAGGTCGCGATCAGCGAGCGTCCGGTGAGCCCGCGGGCGGCGGCGTTCATGTACTGGATGGTTCCGTGCTGGTCGGCCAGGATCACCGATTCCGACATCATGTCCATGGTGGTCGACAGGGCGGAGCGCGACGAGAGCTGAAGCAAGCCGTAGCGCACGACTGCGAAGGTCAGCACCGGGTTCACGAGCAAATAGGCCGAGGTGGCGGTGATCGACAGGGGCAGCTGCATGGTCGGCCCGAAAGCCGCAATCAGCTCCGCCGAGGCGCCAACTCCGACCAGTACCAGGGTGCTCCAGAAGAAGATCCTGGCCTGGACGCGGCGGCGGCGGTCCTTGGCATGGGCCAGGCACCCGCGCAGCACGAAGACGGTCACGAGCGCCAACAGGCTGGCGCCAACGATGAAGATCGAATGGACGCTGCGAAAGAGTTGCGAGTATTCCGACTCGAGCGACCAGGATCCCGTCACCACTCGTTCGGGCCGCATCACAAAACCCTCGAAAACTGCGATCGACGAAGTTGCGCCGTAGAGCGCCAAGTTGAACCGACGGGTGCCAGCCCAAGGGTGCCCCCGCAGCATGAGGCTGAACTGGAAGAACGCCGCGACGGCGAAGTACATGAAAACGTCGAGACGCTTCCAGAACAGGAACGTCTGATCGTTCGCACTCGTGACCAGCATGAACTCGACGAGCGCGGACGCCGCCACGAACAGGATGTACCTGACGAACGCACCGTTTGACTTGCTGCCCGGCTCTTCCCGGTTGGCCAGCATGCCGAGAAGAATCGACTCGAGGAATGTCAGAAGCTTGATTGCCGCAACCGTGGTCATTGGATCCCTGGTTTTCAGGCCTCCCCCATGCTCCGCCATTAGCATCTCCCCCAGGCGGGAGGGAAGGCAAGTGGGTTGTGGGCTCGCGCCCCTCACCGGACGCGCTTCGCGCGTCGGCCTCTCCCCGCTGCGCGGGGCGAGGCGATGTGGCCGCTGCCGCGGCCGAGGGACACCTGGCGAGGCGATGTGGCCGCTGCCGCGGCCGAGGGACACCTGGCGAGGCGATGTGGCCGCTGCCGCGGCCGAGGGACACCTGGCGAGGCGATGTGGCGCTGCCGCGGCCGAGGGACACCTGGCGAGGCGATGTGGCCGCTGCCGCGGCCGAGGGAACGTGGTCCTCCTTCGAAAGGCGAACTGCCTTGGCCACTTGGCCAGGGACCTCGACGAACAGGCTCCCGCGTGCTCAAATGGCACCTTCCGCATGCCGCGCAAACCAGCCACGGACATCGCCCAACGCAAGGCCGATCACATCCAGATCGCACGCTCGGGTGCGGGCGCGTACCAGCGATCGACCCTCCTCGAACACGTGCACCTGGTGCATTCGGCCCTGCCCGAGCTCAGCTTCACCGATATCGACCTCGGCACCACGCTCCTCGGCCACAAGCTCGCCGCGCCTATTCTCATCACCGGCATGACCGGGGGCACGCGCGAGGGACGCGCCATCAACCGCGCCCTCGCCGCCGCCGCCCAATCGCTCGGCATCGGGTTTGGCCTCGGCAGCCAGCGCCCCATGCTGAACCGGCCCGAGCTGGCCGCGACCTACGAGGTGCGCGATGTCGCTCCGGACGTACTCCTGCTCGCCAATCTCGGCGTGGTGCAACTCGCCGGAATGCAGACCAGCGCCGTCGCGTCGGCGGTCGCGCGCGTGGGCGCCGACGCCCTGGCCATCCACTTGAACGCCGGCCAAGAGCTGGCCCAGCCCGGCGGCGACAGCGACTTTCGCCAGGGTCTTTCCACCATCCGCCGCCTGGCCAGGGAGCTGGGCAAGCCAGTCCTGGTCAAGGAAACCGGATGCGGAATCTCGCCCGTGATCGCGGCCAGCCTGGACGAGGCGGGCGTCGCCGCCATCGACGTGTCTGGCGCCGGGGGAACCTCTTGGATCGCCATCGAAGCCCTGCGCGCTCAGGGTCAGCAGGCTGCGCGCGGCGATCTCTTTCGCGAGTGGGGTATCCCCACGGCGGCCTGCGTGGGCTGGCTTGCCGAGTCCAAGGTGCGCGCCGAGATCGTCGCCTCGGGCGGCATCCGCACCGGCCTCGACGTTGCCCGCGCCATCGCCCTCGGAGCCCGCGTGGTGGGACTGGCCCAGCCGGTGCTCGCCGCGGCCAGCAAAGGTGGCGCCTCGGGCGCGACCCACTTTCTCGCCTCGGTCATCGACGGTCTGCGCACGGCGTGCATGCTGGCAGGCGTGGCGCGCGTAGTGGATCTGGCCCGCGCGCCCAAGGTCGTCACGGGCGAGCTTCGCGACTGGCTCGCGCAATGCCCGAGATGAAATCCAGCGCCGAAGTCACCAGCGGGTTCGGGCACGGTAAGGTCATCCTGCTCGGCGAGCACGCGGTGGTGTTCGGACAGCCCGCGGTGGCCGCCGGCATTTCCGCGGGGGTGCGTGCCCACGCTTCCCCTGGTAGCGGGGCACTCTCTGCGCCAGCCTGGGGTCTGGAGGCACAGGTCGGCGACAAATCGCTCCCCGGCCAGGCCGCCCTTCGCCTGCTGGAACGCCTCCACGCCGGCGCCGTTGACTTGGATTTCTGGTTGGAGTCGGGAGATCCCCGCGCGGGCGGGACTGGGCAGCTCGGCCGCCATGGCCGTCGCCATCGCGCGCGCCGTCGCCGCGCGCACGGGCGCCGGCCAGCCCGACATCGAGGCTGCGGCCGCAGCCGCCGAATCGGTCTTTCACCGCGCGCCCTCCGGCATCGACGCGGCCGCCGCCGGCCGCGGCCGGCTGGGCAAGTTCGACAAGGAAAACGGCTGGCAGGATCTTCCGCTCGAGACGCCCTTCGAGCTGTGCATCGGACTGTCCGGACAATTACACGACACCGGCGCGCTGGTGGCGAGCGTGGCGCAGCTATGCGCCGGCACCAAGGTCGCGCGGCGTTTAATCGAAACCATGGGCGACCTCGCCCGCGCGGGCATGGATGCCTTGGCCGGGGGGGACATCGCCGCCCTGGCCCGCATGTTCAACATGGCGCATGGATTGCTGTCCGGCGTGGGTGTCTCGACTCCGGAGCTCGACGACCTGGTTCACGTCGCCCGCTCGGCTGGCGCCGCGGGCGCCAAGCTGACCGGCGCGGGCGGCGGGGGCGCGGTCATCGCCCTCGCGGGCGAACACGGCGAAGAAGTCTTGCGCCGCTGGCGCACCAAGGGTTACTACGGATTCATCACCACCATCGGTCATGGCTGAAAACTCGCTCCCCCAATGGGTGACCGCGCGCGCCGGCACCAACATCGCCCTGGTCAAGTATTGGGGCAAGCGCGACGTCGCCCTCAACCTGCCGGCGGCAGGCAGCCTTTCGCTCACCCTGGCCGATTTCGGCTGCGAGACCACGGTTCGCTTCGCGCCCGACGCCGCCGATGCCGACGGCAGCGATCGCATACGGTTGGCAGGCGCGCCGGCCGACCCTCGTTTCGCCACCCGGGTCCGTCGCTTTCTCGATCTCGTCCGCGCGCGCGCGGACATCCGTTGGCCTGCCGACGTCGCGACCTCGAATAGCGTACCCACCGCCTCCGGCTTGGCATCGTCCGCGTCCGGGTTCGCAGCTTTGGCGCTGGCGGCTTCGCGCGCGGCTGGCTTGCGCTTGGCACCCGCCGAATTGTCCGAGCTTGCCCGCCGTGGCTCCGGTTCCGCGGCCCGCTCGATCTTCGGCGGCTTCGTGGAAATGGCGGCCGGCCGGCTCCCCGACGGTAGCGACGCAGTCGCACGCGCGCTGCTGGACGAGAAGGCCTGGGACGTTCGCCTCTGCGTCGCCATCACGGCGGAGGGTGAGAAGCCCATCGGCTCGACAGCCGCCATGGTGCGAACCGCACAGACGTCGCCCTACTACCAGGGCTGGCTGGCCTCGGTCCCCGCCGATCTGGACGAGGCACGCGCGGCCGTGGCGGCTCGCGATCTCGCCGCTCTCGGTGCCGTCGCCGAACGCAGCGCCCTGCGCATGCATGCCTGCGCTCTGGCCGCGGATCCGCACATCCTTTACTGGACCCCAGGCACCCTGGCCGCCATGGCGACGGTGGAGGGGCTGCGCGCAAACGGCACGGCGGCCTTCTTCACCATCGATGCGGGCCCGCACGTCAAAGTGCTTTGTGCCACTGCCGACGCGCCCCGCGTACAAGCTGCCCTGGCCGCCACCCCTGGCGTCATGAGAATCTTGGTCCTTGCCCCCGGTCAAGGGGCACTTATCCTAAACGAGAGCTGAATGGGCGGCGAACGCAGCACCCTCGTGGGCACCCCGGTGGTCATCGCGCCGGGAAAGATCTTCCTGGTCGGCGAGTATGCCGTGCTCGAAGAAGGTCCCGCGGTTCTGGCGGCCGTCACTCGTCACGCGGTCGCGCAGTTCGTTCCCGGCATGGACCCCATGTCCCGGGTGGTGACCGAGGCGGTCAAACGTGCGCGGGTCGAAATCGGAGAGGCCGCGTCGGCATTGCCACCGGGATCCGTGCTGGTGAACACCGACGATTTCCAGCAGGGCGGCCAGAAAATCGGCCTGGGATCCAGCTCGGCAACCGCCGTGGCCGCCGTGGGCGCGCTGTTCGAATCGGCGGGCGTTGCCATCGAGAATAACCGCGCGCAGCTGTTCGCGGTCGCGCACGCCGCGCATCGAGCCGCGCAAGGCGGAACGGGCTCCGGCGCCGACGTGGCGGCCGCGGTTCACGGTGGACTCATCAAGGTCGAACGCCGGTCCGCGGGCGCGCCCCTGGTCGAAGCCCTGACGCCGCCTGCCGGATTGCACTTGGTCGTATTCTGGACCGGACAGGCCGTGTCCACGGCCAACATGATCGAAGGGGTGAAGAAGTTCGCCCGGACGGATGCCCCCGCCTATCGCCAGATCATCGACAACCTACGCGAGATAGCCGAGAAGTTCGTGGTCGAGCTTCGCGACGGCAGCGCCACCGGCGCGGTCGTGGCGGCTGGACGCTACGGCAGGCGCTTGGCCGCGCTCGGTGCGGCGGCCTCCGTCCCCATCGTGACCGAGGCGTTCACGCGCGCCTCCGAGTTGGCCAAGGAGCTCGGTGGCATCGCCAAACCCTCGGGCGCGGGAGGAGGCGACATCGGGATCGCCATGTTCGCCACCCCGGAAGCAGCCCGCCTGTTCGCGCGCGCGCTGCCGAGACCGCTCGTTCCGCTCGATGTCGACCTCGATCGCCTCGGGCGCGCGTCGCCGCTCGCCCGACGAGGCCAGCGCGGAAAACTCCGGACTGTTCCATGTCTGACTCGCACCCGAGCTCGCGCCTGCCTGGGTTCTACCGCTGGCCTCTCGACGAACGTCAACTGGAGTTGGCCCGACAAGCCGGCCTCTCGCAGGAGGACCTGGCCCTCTTCACCTCGGGAGGTCTGACCGCCGCGGGCGCCGATCGCACGGTCGAGAACGCCGTCGGTGTCTACGCGTTGCCGCTCGGACTTGGCCTCAATTTCGTCGTCAATGGCGCCGATCGCCTGATCCCCATGGCCGTAGAAGAACCATCGGTCATCGCGGCGGCCTCGAATGGGGCGCGCATGGTGCGCGAGGGCGGAGGTTTTATCGCCGCCGCGGACGAGTCGATCATGACCGCGCAGATCGAGCTGCGCGAGGTGTCCGACCCGATCGCGGCAAGTGCGGCCATCGCGGCCGCGCGCGCGGAAGTTCTTGCCATCGCGGATCAAGCCCTGCCCCGTCTGCGCGAACGCGGCGGTGGCAGTCGGGATCTCGAGGTGCGCGCGCTGCCGAACCACCGGCTGGTCGTGCATCTGCACGTCGACTGCCGAGACGCCATGGGCGCGAACATGGTCAACACCGTGGCCGAAGCCGTGGCCGGACGCTTGGCCGAGCTCGCTTCCGCGCGCGCCGGCCTGCACATTCTCACCAATCTTTCCGACAAGCGCATGGTTCGGGTGTCCGCCCGCGTCCCCTTCCCCGCTCTCGCCGGCAGTAGCTCATCCGGCGCCTCCGTCGCCCGCGAAATCGAGGCCGCCTCGCGTTTCGCCGAGGACGACACCTACCGCGCGGCCACCCACAACAAGGGCATCATGAACGGCGTCGATCCCGTGGTCATCGCCACCGGCAACGACTGGCGAGGTATCGAAGCCGGCGCCCACGCCTATGCCGCCCACGACGGCCGCTATCGACCGCTCGCGGTCTGGCGCGTGGAAGACGATGCCCTCGTGGGCCGGCTAACCATGCCGATGGCCGTCGGGACGGTTGGCGGTACGCTGCAGATCCATCCCGGCGCCCGCCTCGCTTTGCGCATCCTCGGCGTCACCTCGGCGCGCGCGCTCGCGCAAATCATCGGCAGTGTGGGACTGGCGCAAAACCTCGCCGCGCTCAAGGCCTTGGCCGGCGAAGGCATCCAGCGCGGCCACATGGCCCTGCACCATCGCGCCGTGGCGAAGCAACCCTAATTGCAGGGCAGCTTGGCTTCACAACCGCCGCTCGATCCGCATTTCTCACTGTAGCACATGGCATCGCCGGTGCAGCTCACGCCGTTCTGCGCGAAGTTCTGACATATCCCCGAAACGCAGGCCGCATCGGGTTGACACTGCGATAAGCCGGTGCCGCATGCCTCGCCCGCCGCCGGGATGGGCGCGCAGGTGCCGGTGACCGCCTGCAATCCCGTCCCGACCTGGCAGTAGGTACCGCTCGCGCATGCGTCGGGGAAGCCTGGCCTGCACGCAGTGTTCGCGGCGTAACTGCCTACCTGAAGACACTTCCATGCGATAGCCAGGGGCGTGATGGTCACGCTGTCCGCCACGCAGGCCAGGCCGGTCTGACACAGCTGTCCCAGGGTCGGATCGCATGGCCCGTCCAAAACGCCCGAGAACGCCGCCACCGGCGACTTGCAAGTTCCCGGCGTCCGGTTGCTGTCGTCCTTGCCCAGGCAGAGCAGGCCTGGTCCGCATGGTGGTGATCCGTATTCACAGGGTTGGTCGGCGGTCGCGGGCTGGACGCAAAGCCCGGTCTCCGAGGAACATTGCATTCCCGCCTGGCAGTCCGAATCCTGCGCGCATGCCTGGCCGGCCACCAGCAGGGGAGAGCAGCTCCCCGGGCAGGTCCCGCCGGGCGAGCTGCACAGCGCCTCGCCTTTGCACTCCTCGTCCAGATCGCAGGCGCCGCCGAGCTCGACAGTGCCATCGAGCGCGGCCAGGCACTCGGGCGTATCGCGATCGAGCATCTGCGCGCAGGTGCGAGCGTCAAGGCTGTCGAGGCAGGCTTGCGCCTTGGTCCCGTCGTACCGGACAGTGCCCTGGTCGATCTTGCCTTGGAGCAATGGAAAGGAACCGTTCTCAATCCGCTGTAGAGTTACCGTGGAGCAGTCGGAGCCGTTCAAGAACAAGGCGAAGATGTCGCCGTAGCAGTTCTGGTACTGCGCGCACAGCGAATCCGCGAGCTTGGCCGGCAGGTCGGAAAGCGGCACCGAGCCCCCACCCCCGCTTCCACAGGCCGGGAGGGTTGCCATCGACACGAGCCCGGCGACAATCCAATTCCGTCTTTGCATATCAGAGCCCTTCGCTGCAGTGATCGGACGAAGCCCTTGATGAGGGTAACAGCCGCCACGCCAGCTTGTCCAGCGCCACGGATTCTTGGCCGGCCCAATCAGGGGCCGGCTTCGATCCAATCGCGCCGCGCAAGGATGGCTTCCAGCGACAGCGCTTCCGGCGAACCGGGCCGCGGCACGTCGCCATAACGCCACCTCACCTCCGGAGGCAGCGACATCAGAATCGATTCGGCCCGGCCGTCGGTGCGCAGGCCGAAAAGCGTGCCCCGATCGTAGACCAAGTTGAATTCGACGTAACGTCCCCGCCGGCGCAGCTGCCAGTCGCGTTCGCGCTCGCCCCAGCTTTCGTCCCGCCGACGCGCCACGATGGCACCGTAGGCTTCCATCATGTGCTCGCCGAGGTCGCGCACGAAGGCGAAGACATTCGTCAGATCGGTTTCCCAAGCGGTTGCTGGCGGCGGCGAGGGCTCGCCCGCGACCGCCTCTGCCCCCGCGCCGAGATAGTCGAAGAAGACGCCTCCCACGCCGCGTGGCTCGTTTCTGTGGGGAAGGAAGAAGTAGCGATCGCACCAGCGCTTGAACCGAGGATACAAATTCGGGTGGTGGCGATCGCAACAGGTCTTGAGCGACCGATGAAAGAGAATCGCGTCCTCGGCCACGACGTAATAGGGCGTAAGATCCGTGCCGCCACCAAACCACGCCACGCTCCCGCGCCGGATGAAGCGCAGGTTGGCGTGCACGGTGGGAACGCGTGGACTGCGCGGGTGGAGCACCAGCGACACCCCAGTGGCGCGGAACTCGCTTCCTTCACCCGGCAAGCTGCGCGCCAGCTCGGGCCGCATGGTCCCGAAGACATCCGAGAAGTTCACGCCGGCCTTCTCGAACAGCCCGCCGTCCGCCAGCACGCGCGAGCGCCCTCCCCCACCGCCTGGCCGTTGCCACGCATCCTCGTGGAAGCGCTGCCCGTCCAGAGTCTGCAATTCCGCGACGATCTGGTCCTGCAGGGCGAGGAAGTACGCAACCGCGTCCTGCTCGATCGTGAGGATCGGCGAAGGAGTCATCGACTAGGCTCTAGCACGCACGCCCTCGCTCGGCGAGGCGCACGCGACCAGCCATCGTGACGAAGCTTCCATCGGCATCGGGCAGGTCAGCAGGTTGAGCGCCCCCTGGCACATGGGGCGGCCCAGACAGTGCTTGACTCGACGGCAAATGGCGCTTGTTCCGCCTACCTGCCATGAATGCCGTCGCCAATCAGGGCGAGGCCAAGTAGACCGCTATCGCGCGTGGCCGGGATCGCTCGGCCACGCGGGGTTGTTGTCACGGGGCGGGCGCCTGGGCGGTCCGTTCGAAACGCGTGTTCATGGCAGACGCGCTGACATGCCCGAAGTACCACGGAACCGATGCCTGGACCTACGCCCCACACCAGAGGCCGCCCGGAAGGCACTGAGTAAGAAGTAGCGGCTTTAGGTCGGAGTCGGTGAAGGCGGCGCCTGACGGGAGTGCTTCGCGGCCCGGCTCGGCGTGCGATGAGCCGATCCCTGCCGTTAGGATCGACCGCTCAGATTCGTGCGGAGCTGGCTGTCGCCGACTGTCGCCCGCGCCTTTACCATCTACGGCAGGAACAGGGCCGCCGGTTGTCGGTATCGAGGTCAAGGCCAGCGCCGCGCCTCGTGCGGACGCCGCACAACATTTGGGTTGGCTGCGTGAGCAACTAGGAGAGCGCTTCGCCAGAGGAGTCGTGCTCCACACGGGCTCGCGAGTATACGAGATCGACAAACACATCTTGGCCGCGCCCATCGCGACACTTTGGGCCTAATGCCCGAAAAGGCATCGCCCAGGTCGGCAATCACCATCCATCTGCTGGATCCGCCGCGCTGCCCAAAGTCCCGGACGATGATCTCGACGTTCTGTCCGTTCGAGGGCGGTGGTGTTGGCCGATCCCCGCTGGCATACACCGGCCATGCCCCCATTGGTCACGTTCCAGGTGTGCCCCTTCCAGGTGACGTTCGCCGCGTGCAGACCTGACCGATGGCGAGGGCCAAGGAGAAGACCGCCATGGTGGACCATTGGATCGTGGATGTGATTCCCATGCAAACTCCCCGTGAGACCGCACAGCCGGCCGCGAGCCACGGCGCAGCCGTGACAGGCTACTTGAGATACGCCGAGAGGCCGATGCCCTGGTCGCGCAAGGCCTTGGCCACGGCCCCGGCGATCTTCACCGCACCCGCGGCTTCGAAGTGCGTGTGGTCGCTGCAGAAGAACTGACCCAGCGCGGAGGTCGTCGAGTCGTAGTTGCTGTCGTTGGGGCAAAGTCCCAGGCTGGTGTACAGGGCGGCCGAGATGACGGTCAGATCGATGACCGGTACGCCCGCGGCGGCGCCGGCCGCCTTGGTCTGCGGACCGAAGCCGCGATTGGCCTGGGCCGTGCTGCCGCTGCACGCGATGGCGCTGGTCGAGGTCAGGAAGATGGCCTGCGCGCCGCGGTTCTGGGCCGCACCGGCCATGTATTCGAGGTAACTCTGGAAAAGCGCCGTGCCGACGTGACGATTGCACGTGCTGTCGCCGTCGTTGATGCCGAACTCGACCAAGAGATAGTCGCCGGCCTTCATGCCGTCGAGCATGTCCTGCCAGCGCGTAGAGTAGGTCTTGGGATTGACGACGCATTCGCCATCCGAACCCATGGTCGTGGTCACGTTCGGATCGTAAAGCCAGGTCTGAATGCTGCGGCCACCGGCTCCGCTGTTGACCACGGTGGCATTGGCGCCGAAGTAGGGTTGGAACTGGCTGCCCCAGCCGCACGGGCAAGCGGTAGTGCACGGCTGCATGGTCGAGTCGCCCGCCAGCCAAACCGTGATCTTCTTCGATGGATCGACGTCGGCAACGGGAATGGCATCGGCGGCGGATGCGCCGTCCGGGCCTACGTCGGGACGCATGTCCGGCGCGGCGTCGCGATTGCCGCCGGCGCCGCCGCCCGCGCCGCCAGTTCCTGCGCCTCCGGTGCCGGATCTGCCCCCCTCACCCGTGCCGCCCGATTGAGCGGCCCCCCCGTCAGGCGAGCTTCCACCCTTGCCGGTCGCGCCTCCGCTTTGCGAGCCGCCGCCACCCGCGCTGATGGCGCCTCCGCTCTGCGGGCCGCTGCCGCCCAGGCCGGAAAGCGGCGCGCTTGTCCCGCCGGTCGAAACCTTGCCGCCAACCCCGCTGGCACCCCCGTTGCCGCCAGTGCCCGTGATGCTTCCACCCGTCGAGGAGGTCCCGCCCGTCGCTGACGCACCGCCGGGGCCCGAACCGCCGCCATCCGTCGCGCTGCCCCCTGTCCCGGGCGTCCGGCCCGGCGCCGTGTTCGAGCCACAGGCGACAACTAACGGCAAGCCAGCCAGCAGAAGCAGTTGCCCGAGGATGGACCTTGATTTCATGATTTCTTGTGGCGCAGTGACGCGAGCTCGTCGATCAGCTCATCCGATTCGGCCAAGGGGACCGGCCCCATGGTAGCAGCAAAGCCCAGGGCACGCTCCACCGCGCGCACCAGGCGCTCGCGTTCCCTCCGGGCGATGAAGGCTCGTACATCGTGCTCGACGCGAATCGCGACGTCATCGCCGAGGTGCGCCCCGACGCCAAACGCCCGCTTCGCTTGGCCGCTACCGGGCCGCGTATCGCGTCGACAGCGGGCTGCAGGCGGAGGAGGTGACCCTGCCTGCGGGTAGCAACGTCGTTTGCAAAAGGCCCTGGCTGCATCGACGTGCCGCTGTCCGTGCGCAGTCATGCGACCGGCCGCGGTCAAGCGCGCCACGTGTTCGCGGTTGTTCTGGCTCCAGATGCTCTTCGACCTGCGCGGCGTGAACCGTTGCAGGAACGACTTGCCGTCCAGGCCCTTGCGGATGCCGTCGATCCATCCCCAGCACAGCGCCACGTCCAGCGCCTCGGCGTACGTCACCGTGGGCAGGCCCGAGTCTATCTTGTAGATGCGAAGCCACAGCTCCTCGCGACGGTCGTGATTCGCCGCGAGCCAAGTCTCGAACGCCTCCGCAGAGCGGAAGCCTCGAATGCTTTTCGGGTTGGGAACGACGGCGGCCATGCGCAGGCCAAGCATAGCCGGAACTGCCCCGGCGACCCTCTCGTCAATTCGTTTCCGGCGCCGTCTAGGCTAGCCGGCCCGCGCCTGCTTCGTGGATCGCCATGGGAGCCGACAGACAGCGCGCGTCGGCCTGATCCAGTCCGTGTCATACGCCCGCGGGCTCCCGTCGCGGAGTTTCTGCATAGCATTCCTCCTGCAAGGGATGGTCTTCCTGGCCGCGTTGCCTTTGGCTCCTCGGATCAGATTGGCAATCCCTCCCGGGGCGGCGCAGATTCGTAGACCATGGCGGGTATCCTCGTGCTGCTGCTCGTGGCATCGGCAACGGCCAATCCTAACGGCAATGCTGCGGATGCCGGGCCGGTGGTGACCGCCCAAGTCCAAGCACAGAAATTCGATCCTCGCTGGAGCCACGTCAGAACGCCCGCCGCCGGGCCCGCGCTTGCGATCGGCCGGCCCGGCGCCGGTTGCGTCCAGGGTGCGCAGGCGCTGCTCCAGCACGGCCCGGGGTGGTTCGTGGCGTACCCCAGGCGACACCGCAACTATGGACACCCGCTCCTGATCGCATTCTTGCGCAGACTCGCAGCCCAGCTCCGTCGCGAAAAGCTGGGACCGCTGTTCGTCGGGGACTTGGGGCAACCGCGCGGGGGACCGACGGTTACCGGACATCGCAGTCACCAGATCGGGCTCGATGTCGACCTGTGGTTCTCCCCACCCGGCAAGGCATTTTCGTCCGGCAAGAGCCCCACGCCGCCCGCGCCCGCCGTGGTCGACCTGCGCACCAAGAAGCTGCTGCTGGCCTGGACGCCAAAGGTGGCGTACCGGTTGGAAGTCGCGGCCAGCGACCCGGCGGTCGATCGCATCTTCGTTCATCCCTCGGTCAAGCGCGCCTTGTGCCGCGACCCACGATGGCGTGGTCCTTGGCTACACGTGCTGCGCCCATGGTGGGGGCATCAAGACCACTTTCACGTGCGGTTGCGCTGCCCGAGGGACAGTCCGGATTGCGTGCCCACCCACCCGCTGCCCGAGGGCGATGGATGCGACGCCTCGCTCAACTGGTGGTTCAGCAAGGATGCCGCCGAAACCGCGGCCAAGCGCAAGCCGCCCGGTGCAGAGGCGCCTCCCTTGCCGGAGAAGTGCGCGGCCGTGCTCACCGGCCGGGCCGAGCAGTCACCCGATGGCCGGCGACGACCTTGACAGCGCCGCCCCGGTCCGAGCCATGCATCGGCTGATGTACGCCTGGCCGCTCGATGGGTTCGAGGACACTACGGGATGTTGTGCCTGAACACCTCTAGAACACCATGTCCCGCTCGTTCGTCTCCCGCACCTTCGCCAAGCGTTCCACCAGCTTCTGCTTCATGGGCGAGTCTTCCAGCTTGCCGAGCTCGACCTGGATCTGGGCCAAGCCGGCCTTGGCGGTTTCCGGCGTCGCGTAGTCGACCAGGTATTCCATGAAGGTGGTCAGCGCGTTGGGCGTGCAGAAGCGCTTGATGAAGCCGGGGATGGCGAATTCCATGAAGTGCTCGCCGGTGCGACCGAGGCGGTAGCAGGCGGTGCAGAAGCTCGGCACGTGGCCTTGCAGGGTGAGCTCGCGAATCACCGTGTCGAGCGGGCGCATGTCACCCAGGGTGAATTGTTCGCGTTCCATGCGCTGGCCGCAGGTCTGCTCGGTGTAGCCGCCCAGTTCGATGCACGAGCCTGCGTCGATCTGCGACACGCCGAACTCCATGGCCGCCGTGCGCAGGGCCGCGGTCTCGCGCGCGGTCAGGATGAGCCCGGTGTAGGGCACCGCCAAGCGCAACACCGCGATCAGGAACTTGAAGTCCTCGTCGCCGACCAGGTTGTCCGACCCCAGATCCACGCCCGAGGCCGGACGCAGGCGCGGGAAACTGATGGTGTGCGGCCCGCAACCATAGCGCTCCTTGAGAAAGACCGCGTGGCTGACCAGGCCGAGCACGTCGAAGCGCCAGTTCGCGAGCCCGAAGAGCGCGCCGATGCCGAGGTCGTCCTGCCCGACCTCGAAGGCACGACTCAAGGAATCCAGCCGCCACAGGTAGTCGCCCTTGGGCGTATTCCGCGGATGCACGCGTGCGTAGGTCTGGTGGTGATAGGTCTCCATGAAGATCTGGTAGGTGCCGATGCCGGCGGCCTTGACCGTCTTGAAACCCGCGTGGTCGAGCGGGGCGGCGTTCACGTTCACGCGCCGGATCTCGCCGTTCCCGCTGCGCACGTCGTAGATGTCGCGGATACAGGTCGCGATGAAGTCGGCGTCGTAGCGCGGATGCTCGCCGAACACGACGATGAGGCGTTTGTGCCCCTGATTCTCCAGGGCGACGACCTGCTGGCGAATCTCCTCCATGCCCAGCGTGCGGCGCACGACATCGCTGTTCTTGCGCTGAAATCCACAGTAGGCACAGTCGTTCACGCACAGATTGCCGAGATAGAGAGGCGCAAAGAGCACGATGCGGTTGCCGTACACGCGCTGCTTGAGATCGCGCGCGGCCGCGAACACCTCCTCGCGCAGCTCCGGATCGCGCGCATGCAGCAGCACCGCGGTTTCCTCCACGGACAGCGCCTGTTTGTCGAGTGCCTTGGCGATCACATCGCGCAGGCGGGCGATGTCGACCAGATCCGCGCCCCCCGACAACCTCTTCGAGACGAGCGTCGTCGATGAAATCCTCGGCATGGCGACTGAGCGTCTGCGACAGCGGCAACATCTTGATTACTCCGGATGGGAAAAAAACATGCTTTGCACCTGCACGCCCTTGAGGCGGCGCAATTCGTCGGACAAGGCATCGATTTCCTGGTTGCTACCCACGGCTTCCAGGATGATGAGTCCATTGGGCGAGGCCGATTCCTCGCTGATTTCGTGCAACCCGAGCCGGGTGCGGATGTTCTTGCCGTACTTGGTCAGGATGCCCTGAACCTCGCCGGCCTGGGTGGCGCGGTCGGTGATGTGGACACCAACGATGCGGTGGTCTTTCATGGTTGAGCGAGCCTTTCTGGTTTGGCCGCCTTGAGTGTAACGGTAAAGGTGCTCCCTTGCTCCGGCTCCGAGGTGACCATGGCGTCGCCATGGTAAAGGGAGGCGATGCGCTTGACGGTCGCCAGGCCCAGCCCCGAGCCTTCGATGCCGCGGGTCTTCGCGTTCTTGATGCGCACGAAATCGTTGAATAGTTTGCCGGCGTCATCGTGGGAAAGCCCGAAGCCGGTATCGCTCACCGCGATCTCGATCGCATCCTCGTGCCGGCCCAGCGAGACCCGCACGCTGCCGCCTTCGCGGTTGTACTTGATGGCGTTGGTCAAGAGGTTATTGAGCACGATTTCCATCTCGGCGCGCACGGCGACGAGCTCCACTTCGGGCGCGCCCACGATCTCCATGGTGAGTTTCTTCACCTCGGCCTGGGGACGAAGGGCGTCCATGCACTCGCGCGCCACCTCGGTCAATTGCACGGGCGCGAACACGCGCGCCTTCATCCCCGCTTCCAGCCGGGTCACGTCCAGCAGATCGAGGATGAGCTGGCGCATGCCCTGGATGCGCGCAATCGATCGAGTCACCACCCGGCGCAGGGTTTCTTCGTCGCTGACCACGCCGTCCAGAATGGAGGCCAGGTAGCCCTCCACCGCTCCGAGTGGCGCCTTCAGTTCGTGCACCAGGACCCGAATCAGCTCGAAGCGCGTGCGCCGCTGCTCGGCCGCCAGCTTCTTGGCCTGCCGGCTGAGGATCAGATCGCGCGTGGCGCGGCGAACCACGGCCTTGATTTCGTTCGGCGTGAACGGCTTGGGCAGGAAGTCGAAGGTCCCACCTCGCGTGGCCTCCACCGCCGTGGTCACCGACGCATAGGCCGTGATCATCACCGTCAGCACCGGCGGCTCGATCTCGCACGCCACCTTCAGGACATCGAGGCCGCCGATCCCGGGCAACTTCAAATCGAGCAGCATGATGTCGGGTGGTACGCCGCGCAGCCGCTCGACCGCCTCCTCGCCGCTGGCCGCAGAATCGACCTCGTAGCTGATCTCGGCCGCGATATCGGGGAAACTGGCGACGAATTTTTCGAGCACCCTGGCGACGCCGAGGCGAATGCCTTCCTCGTCATCGACCACCAGAACCCGCAGTCGGTCGCCCATCAATCTGCCCTCAGCGCGGACGAGCCCATCACCTGGTTGTGGGGGAACGAAACCTTGAATCGCGTCCAAGTCGGGCCGCACGCGGGATCGGCGTTGGATTCCAGGATGATGTCGCCCCGGTGCATCTTCACGATTCCGTACACCACGGCCAGGCCCAGCCCCGTGCCCTTGCCGATCTGTTTGGTGGTGAAGAAGGGCTGAAAAATCTGCTTCCTGTTCTCGGCCGGAATGCCGGTGCCCGTGTCGTGCACGGTGATGACCAGCCGCTCGCCCTCTTCGTGCGTCGCGATGGTCAAGGTACCGCCGTTGGGCATGGCGGCGAAGGCATTGCTGTAGAGATTGGTGAGAACCTGGATCATCTGCGCCGAATCGACCTCACACTCGGGGTGCTGGTGGCCGAATTCGAGAACGATGTCGATCGCGGGCGGCAGGGGCAGACCGGCGAGGCTTCGCTTGATGAGCTCCTCCACGCTGATCTGTTCGAGCAAGAGTTTGTTCTCGCGGGCGAAGTCGAGCAGATCCGAGACGATGCGTTTGCAGCGCGTGGCCTGATCGCTAATCAGGGTCAGCTCCTTGCGGATGCCCGACTCCTCGCCTGCCTCGTCGCGCAGCAGGTGGGCATACAGCAGCACCACGCCGAGGGGATTGTTGAGCTCGTGCGCCACGCCCGCGGCGAGTTGCCCCATGCTGGCCAGGCGTTCAGAGTGCATGAGCTGCTCTTGCGTGTTTTCAAGTTGTCGGTTCGAATCGGAAAGCTGACGCACGGTGTGGTCGAAGCGCTCGATCACGTAGGGCAGACACATCTGCGTCTCGGCCAGTCCGCGGTAGATGGCGATGGCGTGCTCGCGGCAGGTCGCATAGCCACAGGCCTTGCAGTCGAGCTCGTCGGCCTCGCTCTGCTTGCCCATGCCGCGCAGGATGTGGCGAATTTCCTCCTCCGACGGCGTTGCCGACCGCTGGTCGAAGGGAAGGAACTTCCGCGTGAGATCGACGCCGGCAAAACGTTCCATCTCGCCGTACCACACCGTCGCATCGCGCGTTCGCTTGCTCTCGTTGGCATACTTGGCCACGCGCGCCCGTCGGCGAAAGGTCTTTTCCTTCGTGGTCATGCCCGGTCCCGACACGCAGCCGTTGCAGCAGAGCACCTCCACCAGACCGAAGTCGACCTCACCCCCGGCGAATTCCTCGATGGCGTTGACGAACGACGAAGTTCCTCCGTGAGCCGCTACCGCCTCGGTGCTGGCCAGATCTTCGCTGATCCCCGCGGCCTGAAACAGTCCGCGATTGAGCGGAAACAGCGTTCCACTGCCGGGATGGGGCGGGTCGAAGTCGCTGCCATTCGCCGACGAGGCCTCGATACCCCGGGCAAGGAACATGGTGCGCAGCTCGGCGAAGGTGATGACGGCATCCACTTCGCCCTCCAGCTCGGGCATGCTGGCTTCGACCTTCTTGGCCAGGCACGGACCGATGAAGACCGTGCGTAGCATGGGGCCATGCATCGCGCGCATCACGCGCGCCATGGCCACCATGGGCGAGACCACCGGCGCCAGGTGATCGACGAGCTCGGGCCAGTACCGCTGCACGTAGCCGACCACGGCCGGACACGTCGTCGCGATGTAGCGCCGTCCACTCGCTCGCGAGTCGAGCAACTTGCGATAGCGATGCGCGACGAGGTCCGCGCCGAACCCAACCTCCGTGACCAGCGCGAAGCCGAGCTTGCGCAACATGCCCACCAGCACGCGCGAATCCTGATGTTCGGCCAGATCGTAGAATTCCGCCGGAAAGCTCGGCGCGACCAGCGCGGCCACCTGGCGGCCGCCAGCCAGCAGCGCCTCCACGTCGGGGACCGTGTCGACCATCTTCTTGGCGCCGCGCCCGCATACGCGCACGCAATTGCCGCAGCCGATGCAACGATCGGCGACGATCTCGGCCTGACGGTCCAGGATCCGGATGGCCTTGGCCGGACAACCCCGCACGCACGTGTAACAGACGTGACAGCGATCTTTCACCGTCTTGGTGAAGCATCTTGGCTGCGCGACGGTCATGGAACCTTCCGTCCTTGCACGCCGATGACGCCAACCATCCCCCGCTGTCCTCGCCTCAGTGCGCGGCCGCGACCGGGATGTTCCCTCGACTCAACAGACGTCCGATCTCGCCGCGCAAGCGCTCGCTGGTCACGGGCTTGGCCAGCATCGCGTCCGCTTGCACCCACGAGCGTTCCTCTTGGTTGCGCGGCCTGAAGTCGAGCCCGGTGATGGGCGTGACGTTGGAGACGATGATGACCGGCAAGTCCGCGTACAGGCGCTTGAGCTGGTTACACAGCACGAAGCCGGCGTCCTTTTCGTCCATCATCAGGTCGAGCACCGCCAGGTCAGGGCGAACCGTGAGGATGGTTTCCTCGGCCTCGGCCAGGCTGGCCGCCTGGACGACGCGATGACCGTCGGACTTCAGCATCAACGCGTATTGCTCGAGGATGTCGATATCGTCGTCCACAATCAGGATGGTCTTCGCTTCGTTCATGGTTACACCAGGACCTCTCTCGCAGTGTAGTGGGTATGCAGAAGATGGTGGCTCTTTTCACCGAGGGGAGCGCCCAGGAATTCCGCGTACAGGCGCTTGACCGATTGGTTGTCGTGGCTGACGCGCAGGCCGCTGTCTTTGTCCAGGTCGTACAGCTTCTTCATGCGCGCAAGCAACGCGTCCTTGTTGGCATGCAGCGGCTGCCCGCCGCCGTTGATACACCCGCCCGGGCAGGTCATCACCTCGATGAAGTGGAGATCCTTGCGGCCGGCCCGAATCTGCTCGATCAGGGCGCGTGCGTTGCCGAGGCCACTGACCACCGCGGCGCCGATGTCGATGCCGCCGATGTTGGCCTTCAGCTCCTTGGCGCCTTCGAGCCCGCGCAGCGGCTTGAGATCGAGGCCTGGTAGTTCCTTGCCGGTAATCATGAAATGCGCCGTGCGTACCGCGGCCTCCATCACGCCTCCGGAAGCGCCGAAGATCTTCCCCGCCGTCGAACGCTCCCCGAAAGGCGTGTCGGCCGATTCCGGCTCGAGGCCCACCATGCCCACGCCGCTCATGCGCAGAAGCTGCGCCGCCTCGCGCGTGGTGAGAACGTAGTCCACGTCGGGCAAGTAGCTCTGGGTCATTTCCGGCCGGCCAGCCTCGAACTTCTTGGCCGTACACGGCATGAGGGACACGCTGACGATCTTGGCCGGATCGATGCCTTCGCGCTGTGCGAAGTAGCTCTTGATCACCGCGCCCAGCATCTGTTGGGGGCTCTTGCACGTCGAGATGTTCCCCAGCATGTCGGGATAGAACTCCTCCACGAACTTGATCCAGCCCGGCGAACAGCTGGTGAACATGGGCAGCACGCCGCCGGTCTTGATCCGCTGCACCAATTCGGACGCCTCCTCCATGATGGTAAGATCGGCGCTGAAGCTGGTGTCGAACACGCGCTGAAAGCCCGCGCGGCGAAGCGCGGCGACCATCTGCCCGTCGCAGTCGCTGCCCGGGGCCACGCCGAATTCCTCGGCCAGGGTGACCGAGACGGCGGGCGCGTGTTGTACCACCACGAACTTCTCCGGGTCGCGCAGCACGCCCAGGACCTCGGCGACGTAGGATCTCTCGACCAACGCGCCAGTGGGACAGACCAGCACGCATTGGCCGCAGTTGATGCAGCTCGAGGTGGCCAGACCACGGGAGAAGGCGGTTCCGATCACGGTCTTGCTGCCGCGGCCCACGAAATCGATGGCGGCCACCGACTGGATGTCCTCGCACACCCGCACGCACTTCCCGCACAGGATGCACTTTTCCGGATCGCGCACCAGCGAAGGTCCCGACACGTCCAGGTTCTTCTTGGTGCGAAAGCCGTGGTACTCGCGCCGCGCGACCCCGAGGTCGCGCGCCAGCGCTTGTAGATCGCAGTTCGAGCTGCGCGCGCAGTAAAGGCAATCATCCGGGTGATTGGCCAGCAGAAGCTGCACGATGGTGCGGCGGGTTTGGAGAGCGCGCGGCGAATGCGTGCGCACCTTCATTCCATCCGCCACCGGGTACGAGCACGCGGTCAGGAGATTGGGGAAACCCTCCACGTCGACCACACACATGCGGCAGGCGCCGCTCGGCGGCAGTCCTTCCATGTGGCACAGGGTCGGCACCTCGATGCCGTTTCTGCGGGCGACCGTCAGGATGGTCTCGCCCTTGCTCGCTTGCAGTTTCTTGCCGTTGATCTCGATGGTCAGCATGTTCGTTTCTTCCTAAAAGCCGCCGCCATCACAGGGGTCGGGTGAAATCCAGGTCGCAGCGCAGGCACCTTCTTGCTTCGTCCGTCGCCGCCTGCAGCGACAGACCCATTTCGACCTCGACGAAGCTCGTGCGCCGCTTGGCCGCGGAGACTTTCTCCTGCTCGGCGCGTGCCATGGTGGACCCGGCATCGTCGTCCTCGTCGACCACCAGCGGTTCGATGTAGAGCGAAGGCAATTTCACCTTCTTGATCATCTTCATCTGCCTGCCGGTGAGGTGGCGTTCGATCATCAAGGCCGCGCGCTTTCCGTCGGCGATGGCCTCGATGACGCCGGTCGGACCGCGCGCCACGTCGCCACCGCTGAAGATGCCGGGTTTGCCGGCCGCAGTCGACTCGGGATTGGTCTCGATGGTGCCCCACTTGGTGGTGCGCAGGCCCTGGAAGCTTTCCGCCTCCGGCTGCTCGCTGATGGCCACAATCAAGGTATCGAGCGCGATCTCGAATTCGCTGCCAGCGATCGGCACGGGCCTGGGCCGTCCGCTTGCATCCTGGTCGCCGAGTTGGTTACGAATCAGGCGCACGCCGCCGAGCTTGCCCTCCCGGGACAGAAGCGCGACCGGCGCCACCAGTTCCCGAATCTCGATCCCCTCCTCGATGGCGGCATGAATCTCCTCGGCAAAAGCCGGCATCTCGTCTTTCGTGCGGCGATACAGAATGGTGACCTTTTCGACGTCGGGCTGGCGCAGGGCCACGCGAGCCGCGTCCATGGCGGTGTTGCCGCCACCGATGACACCCACCTTGCCCCTGGCCAGTTTCTCGTCGCGCAGGTTGTTGGCCTTGAGAAAGGCCATGCCCGGAATGACACCGGCGACGTCCTCGCCTGTGACGCCGAGACGCTGGCTCTTGTACGCGCCGATGGAGACGTAGACGGCGTCGAAACCGCCGGCCATGAGCCCGTCGACCGTGACGTCCTTGCCGAGCGCGACGTTGCACTTGATGTCGATGTTGGCGTTGAGCAGGGAGGCGATCTCCTTCCTCACCACCTCGCGCGGGAGCCGATAGGCGGGAATGCCGTTCAGGAGCATGCCACCGGGCTCGGCTTCCTTCTCGAACACGGTGACCTTGTGACCCTTGAGCGAAAGGTAGTGGGCCGCGGTGAGCCCGGACGGGCCGGCGCCGACGACCGCAACCTTCTTGGACCTTTCGTTCGCCGGTTTGACGGTGACCGGGTACGACGCCGGGTCGACGTGGTCCACGACGTAGCGCTTGATCGCGCGCACGGCGATGGGTTCGCCACCGGTGGCCCCACAGCGGCAGACTGCTTCGCAAGGATGACTGCACACGCGCGCGCACACCGAGGGGAACGGGTTGGCGTCGCGAATGGCCTGGTAGGCCAGTTCCGTCTCGCCACGGGCGATGTGCGCGACGTAGCGCCACACCTCGGTGCCGACCGGGCAGCCGGTCTGGCAAGGCGCACCGACCAGCTCCTTGCACGTCCCCGCCGGGCAGGCGCGGTCGTAGATGTGCGCCTCGTACTCCCCGCGGAACCAGCGCATGGTGCTGAGCACCGGATTGGGCGCGGTCTGGCCCAGGCCGCACAGCGAGCTGATGCGGATGGTTTCGGCGAGATCTCTGAGCTGCATCACGCCCTGGAAACGAACCAGGGCATCGCTGCCGCTTTCGCGCCGGCGCGGCCGCGTGATGGCCTGCAGAATCTCCAGCATGCGCTTGGTGCCTTCGCGGCACGGGATGCACTTGCCACAGCTCTCGTTCTGGATGAACTCCATGAAGAACTTGGCCAGGTCGACCATGCAGGTGTTTTCGTCGAGAACGACCAGCCCACCCGAGCCCATGATGGCGCCGAGCTCCTTGATGGCGTCGTAGTCGACGATGATGTCCATCTTGGGCTCGGGAATGCAGCCGCCCGAGGGCCCGCCGATCTGAACGGCCTTGCAGCGCTTGTTGCCGGGAATTCCGCCCCCCACGTCGAACACGATCTGGCGAATGGTGGTGCCCATGGGCACCTCGACCAGCCCGGTGCGGTTGACCATGCCCGAGAGCGCGAACACCTTGGTGCCCTTGCTCTTGGCTGTCCCCACCGCGGCGAAGGCGTCCGCTCCCATGGCCATGAGCCCGGGGACGCAGGCCAGGGTCTCGACGTTGTTGATGACCGTGGGCATGCCGAACAGGCCCTGCGCCACCGGGAAGGGCGGCCGCGGGCGCGGCATGCCGCGCTTGCCCTCGATGCTGTGCATGAGCGCGGTTTCCTCGCCGCACACGAAGGCCCCGGCGCCCAGCTTGAGCACGATTTCCAGACCGAAGCCACTGCCCAGGATGTTCTCGCCGAGCAGGCCATACTCGGTCGCCTTGGGGATGGCGGCCTTCAGGCGCTCGATGGCAAGTGGGTACTCGGCGCGGATGTAGATGTACGCCTTGCTGGCGCCGATGGCGTAGGCCGCGATGACCATGCCTTCGAGCAGGCGATAGGGGTCGCTCTCGGCTACCGCGCGATCCATGAATGCGCCCGGATCCCCCTCGTCCGCGTTGCAGATGAGGTACTTGTGCTCGCCCTGCGCTTCGCGCGCGAACTTCCACTTCAAGCCGGCCGGGAATCCGCCACCACCGCGTCCGCGCAGGCCACCCTTGATGACCAGCTCGCACACCTCTTCCGGCTTCTTCGTGCGCAGAGTCTCTTCCAGCGCGGTATAGCCGCCGCGCGCGATGTATTCGTCGATGTTCCCCGGATCGATCACGCCCGAGTTGGCGAGCACCCAGCGCAGTTGCGGGGCGAAGAAGGGATGGTGGTCGAGGAACGGCACCTCGGCCCAGGCTTCACTCGTGCCGCTGCGAAACTGACCGAGGGTGAGGCTCTCGGTCACCTTGCCGGCCAGCACCGCGTCGAGGAGCGAGGACACGCGATCCGCGGTCACGCGGCAGAAGCTGACCCGCGCCTTGCCCGGAAGCTGCACGTCGAGCATGGGCTCTTCCGAGCACATGCCGAGACAGCCGACCTCGACCACATCGGCATCGAGATTCTTCTCGGCGATATACGCCTTGGCCGCCGCCATGGTCTTGCCCGCCCCGGCACCCAAGCCACAAGTCCCGGTTCCCACGAAGATGGTGGGCTTGGCGACCTTGTCTCGGCGAAGCAGCGTAATCCGGCGCTCCTTGACATCGCCTCCCGACTTGGCCGACAGCGGACCGACGTGGAGCCTCGCCAGCAATTCGGTGCTGGGCTGCGCGGGCTCGGCCCAGCAGGAAGTCTTTCCAGCCTTTTCAAGCGCGGGCATGGACCTGCTCCTTGGCGCGACATTCGTCGATGATCTTGCCGACCTTCTTGGGCGTGACCTTGGCGTACATCTCGCCATTGATGCTCACGGCGGGCGCCAGTCCGCACGCGCCCATGCAGGCCACGACTTCCAGGCTGAACATCCCGTCGCGCGTGGTCTGTCCCGGCTGCAACTTCAGCGTGCGGGTGACGGCATCGAGCAGCTTGAGCGAGCCCTTCACGTGACAGGCGGTTCCACGGCAGAGCATGACGTGATACTTGCCCTTGGGCGTGAAGCGAAACTGATTGTAGAAGGTCGCCACGCCGTAGACCTTGCTCGCTGGCATCTTGAGGTGGCGCCCGATCTCGGCAATGGCCTCTTCCGACAGGTAGCCGTTGACTTCCTGCGCCTTCTGAAGGATCGGGATCAGGCTGTCTCGTTTGGCCGCCCCGAACTCCCTGAGGAGCGGTTTGGTCGACGTCGCTCGTACTGCTGTGGTCATCGATGTTTCCCTCTTCATTGCTCTGGCGCGCTCATGGTCCCGTCTCGCAACCGCCGCGCACCAAATCACGCTGTGAATTCCTTCACGACTTACTTAACTCCAAAGTCGAGCGAAGTCAAGCATCGTTACGACCTTCACGAATCCGCTGCGGGCTCCGCACAGCGCATGGAGACCACACTATTTAGCCTTACATTTAAGTAATTTACGCCAACGTGACGCATGGACTTGTCCGGCATGTGCGGAAACCGCAAGGCCCGGGCCAAGAATGCCGGTGGCTCCGCCGTCTCTTTTATCACAACTAAAGCGGAGAGCGAAATGGTCCCGTTTAGGCCTTGGCGGGGGCCGAGACGGGCAATTCGATGAAGAACGTGCTGCCCTTCCCGAGCCGGCTCTCCACGCCCGCGCGCCCCCGGTGAGCTTCGGCGATGCGACGGACGATCGAGAGCCCGAGTCCGAGCCCGGATGCCTTGCTCCGGCGGCCCCCTCCCTTGCCAACGCGGGCGAACTCCTGGAACAGACGCGCTTGATCTTCCGCCGCGATTCCCGGACCGTTGTCGCTCACCTCGATGCGCACGACCGAGCCGCGCCGGTCCGCGCGTACGACGATCTCGCCGCCCCGGTCGGTGTACTTGATGGCATTCGACAGGTAGTTGGCCAAGGCCTCGCGAATGAGACGGTCGATACCGCGAATCGGCGGCAACGTCTCGGGCAACACCGCCTTCAGACTCTGGCCCCGCTGCTCGGCGGAGTCGGTGTGGTCCTCGACGGCCGCGGCGATCGTGGCACGCAAGTCCACCGGCGCCATCAGGCTTTCGAGCCCCTCGGTCTCGAGGTCGGCCAGCACGCGTAGCCCGCGCAGCAGATCGAGAAGACTGCGCAATCGCGCCGCCGCCCGGCCCACACGCTGCTTCTGGGGCTCGCCGAGCTCCCCGTCGAGGCCGCCGCCGAGCTCTTCCAACATCGCGACCACGGTCCCCACCGGGCTGCGGAGGTCGTGCAGCACCACATGCAGAAACGAGCGCCGCAAGTCCGCCAGTCTCTCCAGCCGCTCGCTCGCCGTGCGCAGTCCCTCTTCGTTCTCGCGCAGCAGCCTGACGATGCCCGAGGTGAGAACCGTCGTGACGGCGGTCAGCAAACCGTAAACGAAAAGGACGGTCAGGACCCCCCTGAGATTCGATCGGGACGCCCAGGGCGCCATTCCGGGGCACGAGACCGGACCATTCCCCCAGCACGAGCGCGGCCAGGAAGAGATAGCCCACGGCCGCGAGCACGTAGGCAGCTCGGCGAGACAGGAGCACGGCGGCGAGAATCGCGTGTAGGAGATAGAACGCGAGGAAGGGCGACTCGGCCCCTCCCACCAGCCAGATGGCGAAGGTCAGAACCAGGTAGTCGAGAAGGATCGAAACGTGGGCGATGCCATTGAGACGGGATTCAGTCTTCTTCCCGTCGTGGGCGCCACGGTAGGGACGGACGGCGACGAACACGCCCACGTTGTAGGCCGCCAGGAACACGGAGGCCGCCGCCAGTGCCGCGAGGTTGAGGCCGGGAATTCCGACGACATAGGTGGCAAACAGGCCGCCCACCAGGATTCCAGCCGCCGCCAGAAACCGAAGGCGGGCGAAGAGATAGAGTCTCTCGCCCAGCAGTAGGCTGTGCGTCAGGATCAGATTGTCGCTGGTCCTTGCTTCCATCCCGCGATTTGTCCGATGGAAAACATACCAACGCGGCTGCTATTTCGCGAGTCTGGCCTTGATGGTTCGCAACAGCGCCTCGGCGTTCACCGGCTTTTGAAACACGCCATCGAGTCCGAGTTGGCGATACCCCGTCGATACGTCGAGCTGGTCGCCCATCGAGCTGAGCAGGAAAATGGGCGCCTGATTGCCGGCCAGCTTCAGGTCCTTGACCAGATTGGTTCCCGCGTCGATCTCCTCCATCATCAGATCGACGATGATGACGTCCGGCGCGTTCTCCTTGAACTTGACCAATCCTTCCTCGGCGGTGAACGCGGTCTCGACCGCATAGCCGCCCCTTTCCAACTGCATTCGCAAAAGGTCGAGGAGATCCGCGTCGTCGTCGACGCAAAGGATGAGGGGTTTTCCGTCTCTCATGGTCATGCCTTCCAAGTTGGGCCGCCGGTGGAAACACCGGCGGCGGGGTGCCCGAATTCCTGTACATAGTGCTCGAACCGGCGCTCGACCAGCGCCTTCCGAGCGAACGCGACGGCCTCGGCCAGGTTGCCCGTAGCCTGCACGGACAAGCCTTCGTCGAGATCGCCAAATGCGTAGCCGCGGATGCCTAGCGCATACGCCGCCACCTTGCTGCCGAACAGATCGCGCGCCAGGGCCACTACCTGCGCCGGGGTGACGCTGTGGCTGGTCCATCCGATGGAGCCGCCCGGACCTCTGGCGCCCGCGTCGTCGACCCGCGAGAACCAGAAGGGCGATGGCCCCTCCGCCGCAGCATCGGCGAACACCACGGCCTGGTACCGCCCCATCTCGGCCGCGTCCTCCACCACGAGCTGGTAGTTCACATCCACGCTGACGTTCGGGCATGGCCAGTTTCTCGATGGCCGCCGCGAGGGCCGGCCCAAGCCCGTCATCGCCGCGGCCGGGATTGCCGTAGCCGTAGAGGAGCACTTTGGCGACCTCGCCGTTCATCCCCTGCTCTTCTGGTCGACCGTCCGACCCTGATGGTCGAGCACGGTCACTTGCAGCGGCATCTGCCCGAGCGCGTGCGTGGCGCACGACAGGCATGGATCGTAGGCGCGAATGGCGACCTCGACGTGGTTGAGCAACCCTTCGGTGATCTCCACGCCTTGCAGATGGTCTTCGGCCACCTTGGCCACGGCCCGGTTCATGGGCTCGTTGTTGTTGGTGGTCGACACGATGAGGTTCGCCGATGTGACCAGGTCGTTCTTGTCCACCTTGTAGTGATGGAACAGCGTGCCGCGCGGCGCTTCGAGCAGGCCGATGCCGACCTCGCGCCGCTGGCCCTTGACCACCAGATCCGTGCCTTGCAGATCCTTGTCGTCGAGCAGGGTCTGGATCTTCTCCATGGCATGGAGAAGCTCGATCATGCGCGCCCAGTGGTAGGCCATGGTGATGTTGTTGGGCTTGTCGGCGGTGACCTTGCGGAACTCCTTGCGCGCGGCCTCGGCCAGGGGCGTGTCGATGAAGGTCGCGGTGTTGAGTCGCGCCAGTGGCCCCACCCGGTACCACCCCTTTTCGGGCCCGAGGGATCGGATGAACGGGAACTTCATGTAGGACCAGTCGCGCACCTCTTCGGCGATGAAGTCGATGTAGCTCTGGTAGTCGACATGATCGAAGATGGTTGCACCCTGGGCGTCGATGGCGCGCAGGTTGCCGTGGTAGAGATCCATGGCGCCGTCGGCGCGGACCAGCGACAGGTGATTGGAATCGAACGACCCGAACGGCGCCAACTTGGCCAAGTTCTGGACCGTGTAGTCCTTGGCGATCTTGACCGCCGCCTCGGCCCATGCGAGTTGCTGCGTCGACATGCTTGAGCAGTCCGTCGCGCTCGTCGATGGACAGGTTCTTGTTCACCCCGCCGGGGATGGCCCCGGTACCGTGGATCTTCCTGCCCGCGGTGGCCTTGATGACCTCTTGACCGAATTTGCGCATGAGCACGGCCTGCACCGCGAGGTCCGGAAATTTGCCCGCCACCCCGATGACGTTACGAATCGCAACGTCGGCGTCGAACCCGAACAGCAGATCCGGCGAGGACAGGTGGAAGAAATGCAAGGCATGCGATTGGTAGATTTGCCCGTAGTGCATCAGGCGGCGAATCTTCTCCGCGGTCGGGCGTGAGGTTCTCGCCTCCGACGATGCGATCCATGGCCTTGGCCGCCGCCAGATGGTGGCTGACCGGACAGATGCCGCACAGACGCTGCACCAGCACCGGAACCTCCCAGAACGGACGCCCCTGGATGAAGCGTTCGAACCCGCGAAACTCGACGATATGCAGGCGGGCCTGGATGACCTTCTTGTTCTCGTCGAGCAGGATGGTGACCTTCCCGTGTCCCTCCACGCGGGTGACGGGCTCGATGACGATTCGCTTGGTGACACTCATCGGTATTCTTTCTCCTATGCTCCCATGTCCGCTCTCGGCTCAATCGTACTTGATGAGTTCATAGGGCAGCGCGAGGGGCTTCCCGGTCAAAAGCGCCACCAGGGCTTGCCAGATGGTCTCCGCCGAGGGCGGACATCCTGGCAGGTGATAGTCCATCTTGACCACCTCGTGGCAGGGATAGACCTTGTCGAGCATGAGCGGAATCTCGGGATCGCTCGGCAGCTTGCCGCGCGGGTTGTACACCGTCGGGCCCGTGAGATACGCCTCGTCCAGACATTCCTTGAGCGGGATGGTGTTGCGCAGGGCCGGAATGCCGCCCATGGTGGCGCAATCGCCGGTCGAAACCAAGACATCGCAGTGCTCGCGAAAATGCTGGAGAACGTGCACGTTCTCCTCGTTGCAGCAGCCGCCCTCGACGATGCCGACCGCGCAGCGGCCCTCGATCTTCTTGATGTCGTTGATGGGAGAGCGGTCGAAATCGACAAGCTCGACCAGCTTGAGGATGCGCTCGTCGATGTCGAGTATCGACATGTGACAGCCGAAGCAACCTGCCAGAGAAACGGTCGCCAATTTTGGTTTGTTTGCCATGATGCTACCTACCGCGTGACCGCCTTGCGGGATTCGATTGCGCTGCCGATGGGTTTCTGGTCGTAAAGGCGCTGGCCCATGGGCACGACGAAGCCCACCCGCTTCTTGATGATGCAACCGACCGGACACGCCTCGACGGCCTTGTCGTTCGCACTCAGATTGGTTCCACCGGCGCCCGCCGCCGCGTCTACGCCGATGCGCTTGTGGCCGCCGCGGTAAGTGAACTCGAAAACGTGCTTCCCGTCGTGTTCCTGGGACGCGCGGATGCAGCGCGCGCACAGGATGCAGCGGTTGAAGTCCAGCAGTACGTCGGGGTGGCTGGCGTCCACCTCGCCGCGCGGGGAACATGTAGGGATGGCGCGGCGACAAGATGCCCAGGCGATAACCCATGGCCTGCAATTCGCAGTTGCCGCTCTTCTCGCAGAACATGCAGAAGTGATTGCCCTCGACGAAGAGCATCTCGACCAGGCTGCTGCGCAGATCCTTGAGCTCGGCCGTGTCGTTTTCCACCACCATCCCCTCGGCGATGGGCATGGTGCAGGCCGCCTGCGGTCGCCCGTTGACCAGCACCGTGCACACGCGGCAGCTTCCCCAGGGGCTAAGGCCCTTCATGGCGCACAAGTGCGGGATGTAGATGCCGGACAACGCCGCCGCTTGCAGGATGGTCTGCCCCTGCTCGCCTTTCACGTCCTTGCCGTCGATGGTGAAGCCGATTCCGCCCTGGGCGCTCATGATGAAACTCCGCCTTTCTGGGTCCCGAAGAATTCCGACCCGCGCCCCGCGATGCCCGCGGCCATCGCGACGGCCTTGCCCGGATCGAACGAAGATAGAAACACCCCTTGCTTGGCCTTGACCCGGCGTTCGTACTCCGGCCGGAAGCTCTGCAGCGTGCTCAGCACGGGATTCGCGGCGGTTTGCCCCAGGCCGCAGCGGCTGGCCGACTTCATGGTCTGGCCGGTCTTTTCCAGATACTCGAGGTCGGACAGGTCGGCCTTGCCGGATAGGAACCTGCCCAGACGTTCGTGCAGAAGCCGAGTGCCGACCCGGCATGGCGTGCAGTAACCGCAACTCTCCTCGACGAAGAATTCCATGAAGGCATGCGCGATGGCGAGCACGTCGCGCTGCGGGCCGAACACCATCATCGAACCGCCGGTGGCGAGGTCGTCGTAGCACAGCTTACGCCCGAATTCGCCGGGCCCGATCATGCGCCCCGAGGCACCGCCCACCTGGACCGCGATGGTGTCGCTGGCGCCCACGCGCGCGAGCAACTGCTCGACCGTGATGCCGAAGGGCAGCTCGTACACGCCCGGGCGAGTGCAATCCCCGGAAATGCTGAGCACCTTGGTTCCCGAGCTGGCCTTGGTCCCCATCGAGGAGAACCAACTCGGGCCGTTCTCGACGATGCGCGCGGCCGCGCAATGGGTCTCCACGTTGTTGATGACCGTCGGCATGCCGAGGTAGCCCTTCTGCGCCGGAAACGGCGGTCGGGTCTTGGGGTTGCCGGCCAGCCCTTCGCACGAGCTGACGAGCGCGGTCTCTTCGCCGCACACGTAGGCGCCCGCGCCGAGCTGGATGCGGATGTCGAACTTGAACCCCGACTTGCCGAGGATGTCGCGGCCGAGCAGACCGGCGGCCCGACGCTTGTCCAGCAGATCTTCGAGGTAGGGCAAGAGGTAGGCGTATTCGCCGCGCAGATAGACGATGCCCTCGCTGGCGCCGATAGCGTAGCCGGCGATGGTCATGCCCTCGAACACCAGGCCCGGGGCCTCGGTGAGAATCACGCGATCCTTGAAGGTTCCCGGCTCGCCCTCGTCGGCGTTGCACACGATGAACTTGCGCTCCCCGGCAGCCGCCCGGGTGAATTCCCACTTCATCCCGGTCGGGAAGCCCGCCCCGCCCCGCCCGCGCAGGCGCGACACCTTCACGATCTTGATGATCTCGACGGGCTGCTCGGACAGCGCTCGTTGCAACGCCACCCCGGGCGTGTAGGGCGCGAACACCACCGGGCCGGGTTCGCGCAGGTTGTTGACCACCATCGAACGGACCAGGGGATGCCCGTTGTTGCCGTCCCCGAGGGTGAGCTTGAGCTGATCCAGGTTCTTGGTCGCGCGCAGGGTGTGCACGATTTCGTGCACCATATCGGTCGAAACCCGCGTCACCACCTTGTGGTTGATGAGCAGCGCCGGCGCCTGGTCGGACATGCCGATGCATGGCGTGTATTCGAGGGAAAACAGACCGTCCGCCGTGGTCTGCCCGAAGTCGATGCCCAGCTCGGCGCGGAAAGCAGCCGCGATGCGATCCATCCCCTTGATGCGATCGATGATGTCGTTGCACAAGCGAACCACGAACCGCCCGCGCGGCGCGCGCGAGAAGAACGCGTAAAACGTCGCCGCGCTCTCGACCTCGACCCTGTTCATCGATAGGGATTTGGCGATCTGGTCCAGGGCATCGGAGGCGATGCACCCGGACCGTGCCTGCACGGCCAAAAGGATATCCATCAGCCGGCCCTTGTCGTTGCCGAACTTGTCGCAGATCTGCCTGTTGATGTCGGAATTGTCTGCCATGGCCCTTCCTGCTTCTGACTCTGGTCGAGTCGGACTACCTTCCCCGAACCTCGCCGGAAACATGGTTCCCGTCGCTTCGCGATTCGAACCAGTTTCTCGAACCCAAAGATACTATGTCCAACGATGATCCTCGGCACAAGTGCCGCTAACGTGAAAAAAGTAACGAATGGGATCGACTTTGGCAAGTCCCATGATGATCTTTCTTGTCGACGACAAAATGCGTACGCCAGCGCAGCACGTCAGCGGCAGTTCTGGGCCAGACCGATGTACACCTCTCCTAGCGGAGTTGGTGTCCCATCGGTGCCGATGAGTTTCGCGTTGGGGATCGGATCGGCGCTGAACCAGGAGTAGCGAAAGACGTTGGGGTTGCCCTCCAGGTAGGGAATCGCGGCCCGCATGTATGCTTCCTGGTCGGCCGCCGAGGCGTTCGCGTCGCACGAGAACTCGGTCAGCCAGACGGGTTTGCCGAACTGCTCGAAGCCGGGGAGATTTCCGCCCGGCTCGAGGTAGTCCCTGAGGGACGGCAGGTCGCAGTTGTACCAGTGGACCGCGACGTAGTCGACCTGGCAGCCCGCGCACGCGGTGAAGAAATCCGTCAGGTACTGATAGGGATCCGTACCATTGCACTGGCTTGCGGGCCCGCAGAAATTCATGCCTGGCCCCACGATGGGAATGCCGGCGGCGATGGTTTGAATAGTCGGCCAATAACTGGCCGCCTGGGCGGCGGTGAGGTTCGACTGCGCCATGAAGTTGGGTTCGTTGAAGGTGAGCAAGAACCTCGACGCGCTTGGAATGGCGACCTTGGTGATGCTGCCGCTGCCCCAGATCATCGGCACGAATTCGATGCCACTACTGCTGCTACCCTGCGCGGCCCAGTTGTACCACCAGGCCACCGCAGGAAAGAACGCCGGCCCCGGCGCCGTATTGGCGGCGATGCCGCGTTTGCAGGAGGTGGTCCCGCCGCCGTCGACACCGCCGTTACCACCGGTTCCGCCTGCTCCTCCCACCCCACCCGTCACCGGCACGCCACCGCTGCCGCCTCCGTCTCCCGCCCCGCCCGTCGCGGTGGCGCCGCCGCTGCCAAGGCCCCCCGTTCCCGCCCCGCCGGTACCGGTCACTCCTCCGGTGCCGGTCGTTCCGCCGGTACCCGTGACGCCTCCCGTGCCAGCCCCGCTCTGCCCGCGCGAATCGGTGCATCCGAGCGGAAGCGCAAGCACCGCCAGGGGCGCGAGGAGGCAAAGTCGTCGCATCATCTTCTCCCGTCGCGGGCGCGACGTTTTGCCTCCACGATACCCGAAAATGTTCCTTGGCAAGGGTTTGGTCAAGCCGATGACGCCATCATGCTCCCCGTCGACCCGCAAGCGACCACCATCGATCTCACCCAGCAGGCGCAGCAAGTGGCCATGGGGAGCGTTTCGAGCGAAGGCAACGGAACCCGTCAAGGGACACCACGGGATCGGAAATTCAGTCCTCACGCAGATAGATGCACACGTCGTCAATGACCTGACAGGCGCGATAGCTGGCCAGTATCGAGGCTAGTTGGGGAAATCGGTCGATAGGCCATTCCGACTGCCCAGGAGCCGCGGCGAAGATTATTTTCGGAGGGGTTGATGCTAGGTCGCGGAGGTAGATGGGCCACAGCCCAGGTACACCGCTCCGTCGCACTCCCGGCCGGCGACGATACGGGAGCCCGATCAGAGGTCCATTGACTAATTGGCGGGTGGCGAACGTGCGCTTGGTCTGGAACAGCAGGTTCGGCTGCCAGGTCCATAGCAACACCTCATCGTCTGGCCGACTGTGCCCGTCGACAAACGCGACGAGATTGCGTTTAGGAGGCTCATCCTTTCGGGTCCAGTAGTAGGTCCCGTTGATCACGGTAAAGACGCTCGCCACCGCGACCATGATTGCGAGGGCGTGTGCCTCGAACCATACCGGACGCGGCGCGCGGCCTGGATCGAGGTCAGCACAGGAAGGCTCCATGCGATCCGCGGCTAGGAGTACAGGTGCGGGGATGGCTTGAATGAAGTAGTGTGGGTAGAGGTGACCGCCGAGAAAAAAGGTGGCTGCTGAGGAGGCGGCAAACATCAAGTGAAAGACGTCCCTCCGCGAGGCCGCCGAGCGCTTTCGCAGAATTGCAGCGATCTGCCACACTGCCAGTATGAGAACTGGCCAAAGTCCGGAAGCGGTTTGAAGAATCTTACCCAGCGCGCGGCCAATAGGAGTCGTCTGCGTCGTGAATGTAGTGCTCCTGGTAGGCCAGCAGAAGCCGGAGGTCGCTGAGCGCGTGGATGCGTACATAGTACGCAACAAAGGCGACGGCCGGTAATGCTGTTCCAACCCCGACGAGCATGATTCGCATGGTCTTGCGATCGAATCGTCGGGGTTGCATGAGGATAGTAGCCGCATAGGCCAACAGAGCGGCTCCAGATTGATACCGATACAGGCAGGCGATGCCGATGCAGGCGCCGCCTGTGAGAAGGCGATGTGGTCGGAAATCAAAGTCTCTCGAGACCAGAAACCATACGCCGGCGAGGATGAAGAGATTGGCCAGGATTTCAGTGTTCGATGACAGGAAGTCCGGTCCCCAGCCAGAGAAGCTCGCTAGAATGAAGAGCAACGCGGCGAGCGCCGGCACCTTGGAGGCTGGCGACAGCGCCCTTCGTAGCGCCACTATAGCCAGCGCTGTTAGGCCCAGCCAACCCATTGTCACTAGCTTCACGGCCGTTACGTTGTTCAAACCGAACAGCTTGAACACCATGGCGTAATGCAGGAACACCAGGGGAGGTTTGACGTCCATTGCGTCGCGATACAGCACGTGTCCTGACAGGAGTTTGTTGGCAAAGAGAGAGTAGAATGCCATGTCGTTGAGAAAGCGCGTCCCAAAGACAGGAATGCTGCATATCAGGAGTGCGGCGACCGAGAGGGCGATGAGGGTGCGGTTGCTATTAATCATTGAAGGAGCGTTCTCCTGTCCCTGCGGCTTGAGTGAGCTACGGCAACGCCACCGCGCCAAAACCGACTGCCGACGCGATCATCGCAACCGTTAGACAACCGCCACGCTTGGCACGGTGACGCATGTGGTCTGACTACACCACCTCATTCGCCCGCGCTTTCGGCGCCCGTACGATGGTGAGGTCGATCAACGTGTGGTGGCGCCAGCGCGTAACGTCTTGGAGCGATTCGATGGCTACGCGGGACACGCCGACGATGCTGCTCGCGAAAGCGCACCACTGGTCGTGGGTGAGGAACATCGCCTCGTCTATCGGAGGGCGGTAGCTCGCCGACTCCCCTCGGTACAACGCGGCGGCGTTGATCCGGTGAAAGCGGTTGCGCAACCGATAGAACCAGTCGAAATGCGGCAGGCTGTCCTCGAGCAGGACGATCTGGCGGCGGGTCACACGGACCATCTCGCCCAGCAGCTCCTTCGCGTGCTGGGTCGTGAGGTGATGCAGCACGTAGCAGCACACGGTGACGTCGAAGCTTCCCTCCGAGAAGGGGAGGCTGTGCCCGTCGAACCGAGCCGCTGGGATCTCCCTGAACACGTAGCGATCGAGCGACACGTCGACGCCGAACGGCCGGATCTCCCGGAACATGGCGATCTCGGTGAGCAGGTGCCCCGCGCCGCATCCGAGGTCGAGCACCGAGTCCCCGTCACGCACACGTCTCGCGATCCGACCCGCTCGTAGGACGAATTCCAGGTTGGGCGCGCGCCGCCTGCCCTTCTCGCGCCGGTCCCCGATGTGCGCCAGGAAGACCGCCACCTTCTCGAGAAGCCACGTCGACAGGCCGATGAACCATCGCATATGGGCACTTTACAGTGTCTCCCATGCCTTCGCTATCACCCATCGGTGTCGGCGGGCTCGACTGAAGAATGAGGTTGAGACGATTCGCAGCTGGGACCACCTCATAGCCTCGATCTCGTCGAGCATCTGGCTGCTCAACTGGTGGCACGCGCGGCTCACGAAGTCCGCGATGAGCTTGGGACGATGGCGGCCGCTCTCGCCTCGCCCCTCAAGCACGCTGGTGACAATCCGCGCTCTCGACGCGGTCGATTTGCTTCCGCGTGCGCGCGTGGGCGCCGCCAGGGGCGCGAGGAGGCAAAGTCGTCGCATCGTCTTCTCCCGTCGCGGGCGCGACGTTTTGCCTCCACGATACCCCAACCATGAATTCGCACGAGGCAAGGCGGACAAAGGTGAGACTCTGCTCCCGAGCGAGTGGCGCGACGCGTGCCGCTCTCTCCGAACCTGGTCAATGAAACAAGTCATTCCAAGCCGATTCACTTGATTTAACGGGTTAGTAAAAATGTCGCTTGCCTCCCACGAGGTCGCACGGATATTCTCGGGCATCAGAGAAGGGGCGCGCTTGTCGGGGCGCTTGACAGCGCAATTCGGACCAAGGAGTAGGCGATGGGCTCTCTGCATCTTTCGCGGCTGTGGAATCGTGTTGTTCTTGTCCTCGGTGTGATGGCCCTGACCGCTGGCGGCGGCTGTCAAGACCGCGAGAAGGAAGCTGCCAACACAGAAGTCGCCGTTCGGGCTCTCAATGCAAATCCGAAGGCGAGCGACTTCGTACTGGAAGCCGAGAACAGCATTCGGCTGCAAACCGGCGGCCTGGTAGTCGCTGACGGCGACCTTGGTGCGCGTGGGGCCGGAAGCGGCCCGTTTCTATCGGGCGGTGTCGCGATCGACCTGTCAACGGGCGTGCAAGCCCCTGCCGATCGCAGTGTGATTGCGGACTCCGTACGACTTGGAACCGGGGTGAGGGTTGGTGACATCCAGACTAATCGCCTCGTGGATGGAACGGGAACCCAGCACGGAGCCGTCTCGGGGCTGGTTCCGTTACCGCCGTTGCCGTTGGCATCTACGGTTTCGCCGGGGACGGAGAACCTGACGGTGGGAACCGGAGCGACTATGTCGGCCGTTACCCGGCCGCTGATACGACCGTTACGGTCGGCACCGGGGAAAGCTCCGCCTCGCCGCCGGCACCTACGACATGAACGACCTGAACGTAGGCACGGGATCGCGAATCGAGGCCATGGGGTCCGTGGTACTGCGGATCGCGAATCGACTCAGCTCCTCCAGCGGCAGCTACATCGGCGCGGCCTCAGGCGTGTCTGCCACCGCCCGCGACGTACGCATCGAGGTCTCTGGGATTCAACAGAAGCACCGGCGAACTCGGCGCCACCCCGCCAGCCGCGGTTCTTGGCACCGGCGCGGTGGTTACGGCTCTGATCCTGGTGCCCAACGGAACCTTGGTCATGGGGACGGGGATCAGGGCGACCGGAGCGTTCATGGCGCGAGATCTGGATGTGGCCGGCTCCGGGGCGAGGATAGCATTGCCAGGACGGATTCCCGGTGTGCGGGAACGGGGTTGTCGAGTATGGGGAAGAATGCGACGACGGGGACACCGTAGGCGGCGACGGTTGCGGCTCAACCTCCAAGAACGAGTTCTGTGGCGACGGAAGCGTCCGCCGGACCATCAGCCGACTGTGGTTCAGCTTTCTCGGGCGTTCCTGCAACGACAGAGATGCCGAGATTTCGTTCTCCCTGAACGGCGTCGAAGTGGCGCGGGCGCCATTGCCGAGCACCTGCGATTGCCAACCAGGGATCGTGATGTTGAACGTGACTGACCCGGCCCTCCTGTCGCTGGGACACAACGGTGTGAACGTCGTCGAGATGCAGGCGACCGGAGTGTTGGCCTGGGCCTCGGTACACATCGAGACACCGGAATTTGCAACGGAGAGTACCCTCTTCGACGCCGGGGGCGGCAACGATGCGGGCAATCGAAATCCAGATCTCTGCGCCGCGGGCAGCCAAGATGGGGCAGGCGTGGGAACGAGCATGGCACTCGGCGGCGGTGAGGAATGTGACGACGGGAATACCAACAACGATGACGCCTGCTCGAATACATGTCAAATCAATGCCTGTCTCGGTGTCGTTTGTACCTCCCTGGGCCAATGCCAAACCAGCGGAAGCTGCAATCCAGCGACGGGCGCATGCGACTACACGGTAAAGGCAGACGGGACGCCTTGCAGCGACGACAATGCCTGCACGGTTGGGGATGCGTGCCAGGCCGGCGCCTGCGTTAGTGGAAACGCGGTGACCTGCGCGGAACCCGACCAGTGCCACCAGGCTGGGGCGTGTGAGGCGTCGACGGGGGTATGTTCGTACCCAACCAAGGAGGATGGCACGGTCTGCAGCGACGGCAATGCCTGCACGATCGGGGACACGTGCCAGGCCGGGGCTTGCGCATCCGGCGTCCCGGTGACCTGCGCAGCGGCCGACCAATGTCACGACACGGGGACCTGTGAATCCGGACACAGGGAGTTGCAGCACCCCGGCGAAACCCGACGGGACCGGCTGCAGCGACGGCAACGCCTGTACGCAGGGTGATAGCTGCCAGGCAGGCGCGTGCGTCGCCGGGACGGACGTGACCTGCCCTGCGTCCGATCAATTGCCACGAAGTCGGCACCTGCAACCCCGCGACGGGGATATGCAGCGACACCCCGAAACCCGATGGCAGCGCCTGCGAAGACGGGAATCCATGCACGCGAACCGACATCTGCCAGGCCGGAGCTTGCGTTGGCGGCAACCTTCCAACCTGCACCGCCTCCGACCCATGCCACGTGGCTGGCACCTGCGATCCGCGACCGGCGCCTGTACCAATCCGTCAGCGCCCGACGGAACATCGTGCGATGACGGCAATAGGTGCACGGCGGGGGACACCTGCCAATCCGGCTCGTGCATCGCCGGTTCGCCGGTCACGTGCAGTGCCTCGGACACCTGCCATGTCGCAGGTGCGTGCAACCCCAGCACCGGCGCTTGTAGCAACCCTGCAGCGCCGAACGGGACCGCGTGCAACGATGGCAACGGCTGCACGAGGACAGACACCTGCCAAGCCGGCGCGTGCGTCGGCTCGAATCCGGTTGCTTGTCTGGCACCTGACCAGTGCCACCAGGGAGGGGTCTGCGTGCCGGCCACGGGGACGTGCACCCACCAGCCCAAGCCTGATGGCACCGCTTGTAACGACGGAAATCTCTGCACCCAGACTGACGCCTGCCAGACCGGAATCTGCGTCGGCAGCAACCAGAAATCCTGTCCCGAGGGGAACCAGTGCCAAGAAAACGGTCAATGCGATCCAGGCACCGGAAATTGCCTGTTCCCCGGAAGGGCCGACGGAACAGCCTGCGATGATGGCGACAGCACCACGTCTTCGGATGGTTGCCATGCCGGCGTGTGCATCGGAATTCCCGCGCTTCCCACACCGGCGCCAACCAACCTGGCCACTTCGCTGGCATTTGTCTATCAAGGGCCCGGCGCGAGCCAGACGGGCGTGGCCGCTGGCACCATCCAAACCTACCGCGCTGCCGGTATCCGCGGCAATGTCTACACTCGCGACGGTTCGCCTCTCTTGGGGGCCACCGTTGCCATCGCCGGCCACGCGGAATTCGGACGGACGTTGAGCCGCACAGACGGCGGATACGATCTCGTCGTGAACGGCGGCCAAACCTTGACCGTGACGTTGAGCAAGGCCGGCTACCTGCCCGTGGACCGTCCGGTCGATGTTCCTTGGCAAGGGTTTGGTCAAGCCGAGGACGCCATCATGCTCCCTGTCGACCCGCAAACGACCACCATCAATCTTACCCAGCAGGCGCAGCAAGTGGCCGTGGGGAGCGTTTCGACCGACGACAACGGAACCCGTCAAGCCGTGTTGGTCGTGCCCGCCGGAACCCAGGCAATGATGGATCTGCCCGACGGCACGACCGTTGCGCTCGACACGTTCAATGTTCACATTACCGAGTTCACGGTCGGCGACGCTGGCCCATCAGCCATGCCGGCGCCCCTTCCACTGAACACGCAGTACACCTACGCAGTCGATTATTCGACAGACGAAGGCTTGGCCGCGGGAGCCAAATCGGTGCGGTTCACCCAACCCATTTACCACTACAGCGAAAACTTCTTGGGCTTCCCCGTGGGCACAGGCATTCCAGCCGGATATTACGACCGGAGCCTGCACGCCTGGGTCCCGTCTCAGAACGGCGCGGTCGTCGAGGTTCTCTCGGTCGAAAATGGCCTGGCCCAACTTGATGTCGACGGGAGTGGCAATCCAGCCGCTTCCGACTGGCGCCAGGCCATGGGGATCACCGACAACGAGCTGGCGTTTGTGGCTCAGCGATATCAACCCGGACAAACCCTTTGGCGCGTTCCGGTTCCTCACTTCACGGCGCTTGACTACAACTACATGGGTGCTCCGCCCGACGACGCCACGGGGCCGATGTGTTCCGTCGGGAACGACCAGCCGACCGATACGGCGACTCCAATTTGTGGGTCAATCATCGAGGCGCAGAACCAGGTCGTCGGCGAACGAGTTCCAGTCGCAGGCACGCCATTCACTCTCAACTACCGTAGTAACCGTGTCGAGGGGTTTGAGGCCGCCAACGCGCTACAGCTCAGTCTCTCGGGCGCATCGGTGCCTTCAAGCCTCCTCAGCATCAAGCTGGATGTCGCCGTTGCCGACCGGAAGTACCTTCTCGATTTTCCGCCCTCGGCCAACTTCGGATATCAATTCCTGTGGGATGGCAAGGACAGCCTCGGGCGGCCGCTCAATGGATCTCAGCGCGCTCGAGTTTCCGTGGGCTACGAGTACCCGCTCGAATATTACCAGCCGGGAGACGCGCTGTACCATACCGCGCGAGATTTCGGAAATCTCCCGCAGATATCAACCAAGACCGGGGTTCTGGGTCGGCAACACTTGGTCGCCTGGCAGGACTTGTCATCGTCCCAAACGGTGCTGGGCACCTACCTGGCCAAGAGTGCAGGACTGGGGGCCTGGACTCTCGATGTGAACCACGTGCGCGACACCCAGCGCACTTTGTGGCGCGGAAACGGCGAGCGGGAAGTGTCACGGGTGAACGATTCGGGATCGGGGGCTATCGTACCGGCCTTTTACAGTTCGACCCTGCGCATCGCCGGAGGTGCCGACGGCTCTCTCTACGTTGCGGGTACCCCTGATGGCCTTGCCGTTCCCAGTGGTGGCCTAGCTGCTGCGACTATCTGGAAGGTAGACCGAACCTCTCTCAACCACACGACCTTCTTCACCTTGGGGCAGGTCCCCGGCGTCGAGAATGGACCATACTATTATTGGACTGGGCCATGGAATCGGAGGCAGGTGAAGGCGCTGACGACTGGGCCCGATGACAGCCTGTATCTTTCTGCAGACGTCTGGCAAAATCTCACCAACGCTCGATACATCGACCATGTGAGTCGGACTGGCAGCTTCTTGGAGAGCTGGAAAGTGGTGGATGAAAGTGGTTCGGGCAATGTGCTGTCGATTGCCGTCGGCCCGGACGGAACAGTGTACTATCTGGTGGGTGGGGGGTGTTTCAGCTTGATGAAGTTGTCGGCGTCCGGCCAGATCTCTCGTGTGGCCGGAGGAAATTGCTCGAGTTCCAACGCTAGCGGGGACGGTGGTATGGCCGCGAATGCGATTTTCAAGACCGTCAATGGGGCCGTGGACCTTGCGGTCGGGCCGGACGGATCCCTCTACATTGCCAATCAAAGCGAGTGCCGTGTGCGCCGCATCGGGACTGACGGCATCATCGACACCGTCGCGGGGACCATCTGTCCCGCGACGGGTGACCACTCGGGCGATGGTGGTCCAGCCACCGCCGCGAAGATCAACCCAACCTCGATCATGGTCGGGCCTGACGGGGTGCTTTACATTGGAGACGCCGACTACTGGGAGGTATCGTGCAGAACTGGCGATATGGATGCCCGGACTGGGGAGCCCTGACGCTCGACTCAGCCCCGTAGTCGTATTCGAACGGTCAACGGCGGAGTCATCAATTCGATCGCTGGAGCGCAGACAGTCTATGCCCCGCAAGGAAATCCGGCTCTGCAGATGTCGCTCGGTACGCTCAACGACATGGCTCTTGTCCAGGATTCGATATGGTACGTTGAGTCGGCAAGTGGGCCCATGAGTGGCGGCATTGGCCGAAGTCCGGCGGGCTTTCCCGACGCGGTGAGGCGCCTGTCGCCCGTGGGTCCGGGCCTCTTTGCGAGTGCAGCAATCCGCGTCCCAAGCAAAGATGGATCGGAGATCTACGAGTTCGACGGCAATGGCGTCCACCTGCGCACGCTGGATGCGCTGACCGGGGCTCTCCGCTATCAGTTTGGCTACGACTCGAAGGGTCTGCTGACCACGGTCACCGACGCCAACAACCTCGTGACCACCATCGTACGTGGGGATTCGGGCCTGGCCACGGCTATCGTGGCGCCCAATGGGCAAGTGACCAATTTGAGCTATACCGACGACGGCTACCTGGCCACCCTCGATCAGCCCGGCGACATCCATCGCGAGCTCACCTACTACGACCGGGGGCTCCTTCACACCTTCCAGAACCCGAACGGAAACGTGTCGACGTTCAGTTACGACGACATGGGCCGCGTGACGGACGAGCAGATGCCGGGAGGGTGCTCGTGGACGCTCAGCCGCACCGGCCCCACGCCGCAGAATCCGCAGGCGCCGGTGCAGGTGACGGTCACGTCGGCCGAGGGCCGGACGCGCAGCTTCACGATAGGCACCGACGATAGCGGAACCGAGCACCGCACCGACCTTTCCTCCGCCGGTTTGGCGACGACGACCGGAACGACGCAGGCCGCGGTCGAGACGCAGCTCTCGCCAGACGGCATGATGTCGACCGTGGCGTCGGGCCCAGACCCACGCGGCGGTCTGCAAGCGCCGATTCCCAATCGACGGTGGTGAAGACGCCCGGCGGAAAGCAGATGACGGTGAATATGTCGCGTGTGGCGACAACCGATAGCGGCGGGCAGATCCTCGTCAGTCAAGTGGACACCACGACCGTCAACGGCAAGGTCTCCACCAGCACGTACGATGGGCGGCGAAGACCGTGACCAATGTCCCCGGTGGGTCGGCAGACCGTGACGACGCTGGACGCGCAAGGCCGCGTGGCGCAAGTGCAAGCCGGAAACCTGGCGCCGACCGCGTACGCGTACGACGGCCGTGGTAGACTATCCACCGTGACCGTGGGAACCGGCCCCATCGCGCGCGTGACGACGTTCGGCTACGACGACTTGGATTGGCTTGCAGACCGTGACCGACCCACTGTTGCCGCGCGCAGAGCTACGCGTACGACGACGCGAACCGCGTCACGACGCAGACCTTCACAGACGGCAACAGCGTGGTGTTCGGCTACGACGCCAACGGCAACGTGACCAGCGTGACGCCACCGGGAAGGCCGGCGCACGTGTTCGGGTTCACGCCGAACGACCTGATGTCGAGCTACACGCCACCGCTCTTGAGCACCGAGGCGCCGACGACGTACGAGTACAATCTCGACAAGCAACCGACCGTGATTCACCGGCCGGATGGGAGCGACGATCAACTTCACGTATGACAGCGCGGGGAGGCTGGCGACGACGACGTATCCGTCGGTGAGTGGGAATGTGACGGTGACGAGGACGTACAGTGCGACGACAGGGCAATTGACTGGAGTCACAACGAGCGACGGGCAAAGCTTGGCGTATGGGTACGACGGAAGCTTGGTCACATCGACAACGTGGGCGGGCAACGTCGCCGGCAGCGTCGGTTGGACCTACAACAACGACTTCCGCGTGGCCACCGAGAGCGTTAACGGGGCGAACAGTGTGGCGTTTGGTTATGACAACGATGGATTGCTGACGAGCATGGATGGCCTGAGCATCGTGTCGGATCCGGCGAACGGGTTGATCACGGACACGACGCTGGGACAGGTCACGGACCATCGGACCTATGACAGCTACGGCAAGCTGGCGACCTACGAGGCGAAGTTCGGAATGACCTCACTGTACTCAACGGCTTACGTGCGCGATGCCCTCGGCCGAATCGGGCAGAAGACGGAAGCGATCCAGGGCACGACGACGGTCTGGAACTACAGCTACGATCAGGGCGGACGATTGTGGCAGGTTCTGCAGAATGGCGTGCTGATAGCGACGTGTCTCTACGACGCCAACGGAAACCGCATCAGCCTGACCACCCCTACCGGCACGCAGACCGCCAGCTACGATGGCCAAGATCGCCTGCTGACCTTCGGTAGCTGGACCTACGCGTACACGACGAACGGTGAGCTGCAAAGCAAAACCGACACGAGCAACGGCCAAGTCACGACCTACGCCTACGACGCCCAAGGGAACCTACGGCACGTCGGCCTGCCCGACGGCCGAGCGATTGACTACCTGGTGGATTCGGAAAACCGACGGGTGACCAAGAAGGTGAACGGTAGCGTTGTGAGGAAGTGGATTTATGGAGACCGACTGAACCCGGCGGCGGAGTTCGACGGTTCTGGAGCTTTGGTGGCCCGCTACCTCGGAGGCGTGACGATCAAAGGGGGCACGTCTTATCTGGTGATCGCGGATCACCTTGATACGCCTCGACTGCTGGTGAACAGTACATCCGGGGTTGTCGCCCAGCGCTTAGATTTCGACGTATGGGGCCAGGTGACCGCCGACAGCAATGCTGGTTTCCAGGTGTTCGGCTTTGCGGGCGGCATCTACGACCCGGACACGGGTCTCGAAAGATACGGCGCGCGGGACTACGATCCAGCTGTCGGTCGCTGGACGATGAAAGACCCCTTGCTATTTGAGGCGGGCGATCCCGATGTCTACGCCGCCTGCGGCAACGATCCTGTCAACTGTGCCGATCCTACCGGCCTCGATACCTACGTGTGTAGAAAGCCCCTGGACAAGATTTCTGGGAAGGACGCTCCTAACATCCAGCAGCGGAGTATCGTCGATGTTTGGGGAAATCCTTTCTATCACGAGTACTTGTGCGTGATTGACAGCAAGGGAAAAGTGACGTGCGGCGGTCAGGATCAAGCCCAGAACCAATTTAATGGGCCGGGGTCGCCAAGCAAGGACAAATGGGTAGGGCCCCGGTGCGAGCTGGAAAGCGAAAGCAATTGCGTCGACAATTGCATAAAGAACGCCATCAACAATCCGGAGAGACCTTGGTTCAATTGGCTCAACCGCAAGGGTGGAGTTAACTGCCAGCGGTGGGCCGAGACTCAACTTGAGATGTGCAAGGCAGCGTGTCCCAAGTAGAGAGCCATCACAATGAGATTCGTTACTGCTGGACTGATCGTTTCCGTGGTTCTCGGAGCCTTCGCCATGGGAGTCGTGATGCGGTTGACGCGGAGCCGACGCCGCGCTCCCCTGGCACGTGGCCGGCTCGAAGGAGCAATTGAATACGGTGCCGGCCTCCTCGGTGGTCCGTCGACGATCATCGTCATCGACCTAGGGGTAGGGTGGATAATGGGGCCCGCGGAGGTAACGTTGCTTGGAATCGTTGTGGCAATGCCAGTATCGGCAGCCGCAACATGGATCACCGGTGAGTTGCTTTCAGGTCCGACCCAGCGAAGTTGGCGACCGATGATCTTCGCCTTTCTGGCAGCCCAAGCGGGTTTCATGGCCCCGTTAATGGTGTGGCCATGGCTCCCCAAGGCTGTCTCCCCTGCCTCTGGGATGGTCAATGATCTTCTCCAATCCGTGACGGCTTTCCTTGTCGGCGGTCTAAGCTGCGCATGGGCCTACCGCCGGTGGCGTGGCGAAGCGCACGGGGATGGTGCCAGAGACCTTCAGGAACGGGTGTCACCGTAATAGCGATGGAGTTGACCGATGGAGAAACTGAGCCGTGGTTTCCAACGTTTCCACGCATATCTGCAGACCCTGAAGGTCGATCAGCGCGTGACCTGGAAGCAGCTCCTCGGCGCGACCGGATGGAAGGAATCCACGTTGCAGACGTACCTACGCAAGAACAAGCTGGCAGGATTCCTGGCTGAGCTGCCCAACGGCTCATTCCAGGTGCTGCGCAACGGTGATTCGATCACCGAGGCGGACATAGCGGGGGCGCTGAGCCAGGTCACGCCGGAGGTGATGTCCTTGTACAAGGGCGAGAAACTCAAGGGCGAATCGTCCGTGTATGTCCTGGAAAAGAAGCTCGGAGAAGGTGCCGTCGGTCATGTATGGGCTGCGCGCGCCGAGAAGAGCAACGGGGCTGTCGCCATCAAGATCGTGAATCCGCGGCCCGATCTGCTCGAGCGATCGATGGTCAAGAACATCCAGACGCGCTTTCGACGAGAAGCCAAGCACGGGCTGAACATCAGCAACGACTGCATCGTGCAGATACTCGACCACGGTGAGCACCGCGGGCAACCCTTTCTTGTCATGGAACTCGCACGGCAATCAGCCGCGTCTCATCTGCGAGCTCGCGGTCCATACCAGATGGACCAAGCTCGGGCGATCGTGGGGCGTTGTGCGGAAGGGCTCGCCTACCTGCACGGCGAGAAATGCGTGCATCGCGACGTCAAGCCGGCCAACATCCTGGACTTCGATAGAGGGTACGTCCTTGGTGACCTCGGCATCGTCAAGTGGAGCGACTTGAACCCGGCCTTCACCAGCGCGGCGACTATTACTCGTGCGTCCATCCAGCTTGGCTCATGGTTCTACATGGCCCCCGAGCAACAGAGGGATCCGCACGAGGCCGTCCCGGCGAGCGATGTCTATGCACTGGGAGTGACCTGGTACGAACTGCTGACCGGATCCACGGCGTCGCCGGCCAGCTTCGCGGCTCAGAAATTCCCTCCGCCATGCACCAACAAGGCCGTCAACGCGCTCATCGGCGAGATGACTCGCTACGATCCGGCAGACCGCCCGTCACTCGACAAGATTCGCGGATTTCTGGCGAGCTGAAGCAGGACTACGACCCGCTGGCGCCCCTGGGCGGAACGAATCGGTCACCTGTACAGCGCCAGCCTCGCCCAGCCGCTGGCCAGCCAGGCGTATCGCTGTCGGCGAAAGATCGTTGCCAGCGAACCGTCGCCCGAGGCGAACTGCTGCTGCACCGACGGAGGCCGAGCCGGCAAATGGATCAACGACGAGGTCTCCGGGTGACGAGCTCTGTCGCACGAGGATCTCGCTGACGGTGGCTGGCTTCTCGGCCGGGTAGCCGTTGTGTATCCGTGGTGCCTCGATGATATCGGGGATACCCAGGTCGTTGAGCTTTCGCTTCCCCTTCTCGAAGAAGAGGATGCATTCGTAGCGCGCCCGGTAGTGGTACCCCATGCCGATCGTCTTCTTGTCCCACACGAGCGGCTTCCAGAACTTGAAGCCCACGCTCTCAGCGACGGGTTTGAGGACGAACATCGTCTCCGGATCGCTGAAGAGATACAGGTGGCTGTTGCGCTTCAGCACGCGCCAGAGCTCACCGAGGAGATCGACAAATCGGCTGTTGGGAAAGATGGCGAACCAGTCGTTGCTCGATGCCTTGCTGTGTTTGAGCCGCGTGGTCGTGCCGACGGCCCGGTGCTTCTCGAGCGACTCGTACGGAGGATCGGTGATGACGAGATTGACCGACTCGCTTGGCAGGCTGGTCAGCCAGTCCACGGCGTCGAGATTCGCGAGTTGGAAGGTCGGGCGCTCTTTCACCACGCCTCGAACCATACCTGGACAGATGACCAGTAGCAAGGAACGCTGCGATCCGTGAGCAATCGCCAGGCCCGGCACCGCGCACGGCCGTGACATCTCCTCCGCCGGCGCCTCGTCGGGCGCCGCTGTCACCGCGACTTGAAGACTCACCCGGCCGAGGTACGCTTAATTTCTACTTCGGTACGCACTGTCCTTGGGGACACGTCAGTCGGCGACCGATGGGGCCTCCGCCCGAAGGCGTTAAATGGTTTCTCGGGAGAGCATCAGATGGAGGCATACGATGTCGAAGCCATACCTGGACAGCGTCCAGCTCTCGAAGCTGGCAGATCTCATCGCTCTCAACAATCTGCGAAAGATTCCTTTTCGAGCAATCAAGTCAGTCCTGCGGTCGTGGGGTTTTGATGCTCACTCGAAGGCCGACGTCGAGAAGCTGGTCGCCAAATCCGTCCGGCATGCGAAGGAGCTGAGAGCGTCGGAACCATAGGGCGCCTTGCTCAAGGTGATGGCCCAGGTGCCTCGGCACCGCGGGCACCCGTGCCGTCGCTCCACCGCCGGGCTCGGCCAGAGCATTACCTCAAGTTGCGACCGCACGGGCGCCCGCTCCATCTCCTCGGTGCAACGCCAGCAGCGCCGCGGTCCGTGCCACGGTCGCCGCGTCCCAGGTCCTGCACCTGCGCTCGCACGCGGACATGCGCATGAGCGAGACCTCGCCTCGTGCTCGCTCCGGACGCAGGACCTGGTCCGCTCCATCATCCAGGCGCCCAGCCCGACAATCTTCTCCTCGGCACCGTCGCGCGCGCATGCCCGCTGCCGCGCGCACGTGCGCACGACTTCATCCGGGAAAGCGGCACCACACAGTAGACGCTCCCATGCCGCGGCGCCTCGCTCGCAAGTGCCTTCAGGGGAGAAAACGGCGTTCACCTTGTGCTCGCATCGGACGCCACGGCATGGTCGCTGCATCGGGGAAAGCGGCGACGACAGCTCACGGCCCCAGCGCGACGATCGTGCAGAACGCGGGCGGCGCGCGCCTCGGCGCCGGCATCGTGCTGCTATCGACACCGGGCCCGTCGGCACGCTTTGGCCGCCTTTCCCCCCGCCGCGTCCTTCCCCCCTGGACCCCCCTTCCTGGGCACCCCCCTATCGCTCGCTTGCTGCGCAAGCTCGCTAAATAAGGAATCCCCAGGGGGGAAGGACGCTCTGGCTCCGCGGGCGATCTGAGCGCCGCGGACGGCGCCGCCCGCTCCGCCTAGGGGGGACGGCGCGCGACCACGGGCCCCGGTCGCGCCCCTTCCCCCACCAGCCCCTGCCACCACCACGGGGGCCTGCAGCGTGCAGGGCGACGGGCCCGGCTGGCGTGGGGCAAACATCACGTCTCGGCCGACGGCGCGCTCTTGGGACACGCGCCTCGGCGCCAGTCAGGGCGCCTCGGCGCTGCCGCTTACGCTCTCCGCCGCCACGACGATCTTGGCCAGGGCAACCGCGCACCCGGATCGCGGCCCGCCGCCTGCAGCGCGGCTCGCTTCGTCGGCCGTGGAACTCCGCTCGCCTCGGGCAAGCGGCGGGCCGCTACGAAAAGTGATGCGCGGCTTCGCCGCCCAACCCCAACCCACCCCGCCGCGCCCCGGAACAGCCACGAACGGCTGCTACATGCTCTGCCGACGCTGAACCACGTGCTCGGGAAGCAGCAGCCCGCGCACCGAGAGATCCTCGTCGAGCTTTGGCCAGTGGATCCCAACGCCGCGGCCCACGAGCCGCCAGTCGCCAAGAGCATCGGGACTGGCGTCGCGCAGTTTAGGAAACCACTCGAGCGGCACGGCGACGGTGCGGCCGTCCTCGAGATGGACGACGAGCTCGCCGTCGACGATGTCGACGCTCAAGGCTCTGGGATGCTCAGGTGCCGAAATACTCACGCCATTTCTCCCGAAAATCGATGCGGTGCTGGATCACCAACAGTCTAGCGCGACTGAGCTCAGGAGTCTTTAAGCCCACCGCGTCGGCCAACTCGACCGGCTCCAACCAGAACTTCGCGTAACCATCGCCGCGCTCGAGGTGGATGTGGGGCGGCTCCGTCCCTTCGTTGCTGAAGAAGAAGAACCTGAAACCCTCGGCCAGCAGCACGGTTGGCACGGTGACACCGTATCACGAGCGTCAGCCCGCCTTGCGGGCAAGGGATTGGTCGTGCTGGGCAAGGTAGGCATCGAGAACCTTGAGGACGGCTTTGCGATCCGTAGGGGAAAGCTGCTCCAGCTTCTGGAAACGGCGCCACAGCCTGAGATTGGTGATGGGCGGTGGTTGGGTGCGCAGGCGCTCCATACCGAGGATCTGCTCCATGGTGGCGCCGAGCGCCTGGGCGAGGGCCGGAACCGCATTGGCGGGCGGGCGCACGGCACGTGTCTCGTAGTGGGCGATCATGCGCTGGGAAATACCAGATGCGTCAGCGAGCTGGTGCTGGGTGAACCCCTTGGCCTTGCGCAGGCGGAGCAGGCGCTGGCTGAACGATTCCTTGGAGGGTTTGGAGGTGGGCACGGGGGCGAGATCCTCGATGAGATTTGCGAGCCATCGTAAGGCCGACCCGTGGAACGGAAGTGTGACAGGTGTTGACATGCGATATACAAATATGTATAGCCAAGGCATCTCTGTCCAGGAAGAACGAGGGCTGCACATGGATGCAAAAACGGTCTTGACAGGTTTTCTGGGCCAACCGGTTTCTCGGCCCGATCTCGCGAATCTGCTGGCCGAAGCCGGGCTCGAGCTGTGGCAGGCACCGGAAGGCTTCTGGGCCGTGAGACTCAAGCAGACGCCGGCATCCACCTCGGTGAGTCGGATTCGGCCCTGTCGGTCACCAGCCCGGAGGGCGCTGTGAAACTGATCTGCGGAAAATGCCGGCGGGTGATGGAGGTGCGGAAGAAAGACGTCGACGGGGTGTGCGCGTGCATCGAGGGGTGCCGGCCGTTTTGCTACCCGCGTGCTCATGGGGGTGCGCAGCACTTGGTGTGCCCCTTCTGCAAGGTCGAGGGCAACGGCGAGTACTGGCTCGAGCGAATGAGGAAGTCCGGTCGAGCCCAGAACCAAGGAGAGGCAGCATGATCCCAGCCGTCGAAGTCTCTCGGGTGAAGAACGGTACCAACCTGGTGGCGCTGATCCAGTCGACGGGAATCGAGCTGAAGAAGAAGGGTCGCTCGTGGCAGGGGCGATGCCCTTTCCACGCCGACGGCAAGACGCCGTCGCTGTCGGTAACGCCGGAGAAGGGATTGTGGAAGTGCTTCGGGTGCGGCGCGGGCGGCGATGCGATCCGATTCCTCGAGCTGCACGACAAGCTGAGCTTTCGGGAGGCGACGATAAGGCTGGGCGGCAAGAGCGCGGTGCCATCACGGCGGTCAGTGCCGGCGGTTAAAGAGAAAAGCCTGGCAGCGACGGTCGTGGTGCTTCCGCGAACACCTGCCGAGGTGAAACTCCTCAAGCGCGTGGTGGACTTCTATCGACGCAGCTTCGAGGACGACGGCCGAGGCGCGGCGTATCTGCGCGAGCAGCGCGGGATTCGGGACTCGTCGATCTTCGAGACGTACCGGCTGGGCCTGTGCACGGGGAAGCTACGCGAGACCTTGCCGCCATCTGGTGAGATCGTCGATGGTCTGCGAACCCTCGGCGTGATCAACGATCGCGGCGTCGAGCTTTTCTACGGGAGCATCGTGTTTCCGCTACTGAGCGAAGGCGGCGAGGTGGTCAGTCTGTACGGCCGGCGCATCTTGGAGGGCGAGACGCGGCACCTGTACTTGCCGGGCCCACGGCGTGGAATTTTCAATCGGCATGCGGCCAAGGCGCGCGAGGTGATCTTGGTCGAGGGCATTCTCGATGCGCTGGCGCTGATCTCGTGCGGGTACACGAACGCCTTGGCTCTCGACGGAACCGCAGGCCGGCGCGAGGAGCACCTGGCATTGCTGGGAAGCGAGCACGTGGCCGAGGCGTACCTGTGCCTCGATGGCGATGCCGCGGGCCGGGCGGCGGCGGAGAAGGTGGCGGTCAAGCTGCGCGAGGCCGGCATCGCGGTGCATGTGGTGGCCTTGCCCGACGGGAAAGACCCCGCGGACATCGTGAAGGAAGGTGGAGGCCGTGCCTTCGAGGCGATCTTGCGGGCCGCAGATCCGTCGGTGGGCGAGCGGTCGTCGATGCCGTTTCACGCGAGCAAGCACGGGTATGCGCGCACGGCCGAGGGCTTTCGCGTGACACTCGGGGGCGAGCGGGTGTACGAGGTGCGCGGGATCGCGCGCGCGCCCGGGCACCTGCGCTGCGCGGTGCGGGCGGCACGCGGGGCGCGCTTTCACTTGGATGCACTGGACCTTTACTCGGCGCGGTCGCGGCAGGCGCTGGTGCGGGCGGCGGCCGGCATCTTCGGGGCGGCTGAGCCCGTGGTGAACGACGACCTCGGCCGCGTGGTGGAGTACGCGGAGGCATGGGAGCCGCTGGAAGCGCCGGCGGCTGTCACCGTCGAGGTGCCGCCTGCGGAAAAGGCCGAGGCGCTCGCGGTGCTGCGTGCTCCGGACTTGCTCGATCGTATCCGCCTCGACCTGGGCGGGCTGCCTGGCGGCGATTCGGACAACCGCTTGCTCGGGTATCTGGCCGCGGTGTCGCGCAAGCTGGCCGAGCCGCTGTCGGTGCTGGTGCTGTCGCGGGCGGCGGCGGGCAAGTCGCACCTGGCCGACACCATCACACGCCTGGTGCCGGCCGAGGACCTGCGCAAGTACACGCGGGTGACCGGGCAGGCGCTCTTTTACTCGGAGGAGGACGCGCTCAAGCACAAGCTGGTGGCGATCGAGGAAGCGGCCGGCGCCGAGGAGGCGGCGTATTCCATCCGTACCTTGCAGTCGGCGGGCGAGCTGACGGTGGCCGTGACCACGAAAGATCCACGCGACGGTCGCATGCGCACCGACGAGTACAAGGTGAAGGGCCCCGCGAGCTTCCTGGTAACGTCGACGTCTAGCGAGCTCGACCCGGAAACGCAGAGTCGATTCTTGCTGGTGACCGTCGACGAGTCGAAGGCAGCCACGGCGCGGATCTTGGTCGCGCAGAGGGAAGCCGGGACACTGGAAGGTCTGCGGCGGCGACGCGAGGACGATGCCGTGGCCCGTCGGCACCAGGCCATGCAGCGGCTGCTGGAGCCGGTCGAGGTCATCATTCCATTTGCCCGCAAGCTGCGTTTTCCGTCGGAGACGCTGCGGGCCCGGCGCGACCACAAGAAATACCTCGGGCTGATTCAGACGGTGGCGTTTGTGCACCAGCATCAGCGCGAGCGGAAGGTGATCGAGGTCGCCGGCGAGCGAGTCGAGTACGTCGAGGCGCGCCCGTCGGACGTGGCTTTCGTGAACCGTCTGGCCGGCGCGGCTTTCGCCAGAACCCTCGACGACATTTCGCCGCAGGGGAGGGCTCTGCTGGGCGAGATCAAGACTCTGTGCGAGGAACAAGCCCAAGGCGAAGTGCTGGACGAGTACACCTTCAAACGCCGCGATCTGCGGCGTGTGTCACGCTGGTCGGAGACGCAGCTCCGGCAGTATCTCGGCGAGCTGGAACAGCACGAGCTGGTGGAGCCGGTGGCCGGGCGGCAGGGCAAGGAGTACCTGTATCACCTGGCCTACGACGAGGAAGGGCGGGCCCTGGCGCTGGATTTGTCGATGGAAGAGGAGCTGACGACATGATGCCAATGACGCGGGATATGCAGACTTCGCGGACTTCGCGGTACTTCGCGGAACGGCCCGCGAAGTGCAAATGCGCGCAGAGACTCAGTTTACCCTCCACCTTCGCGGATCTGGGGGAGGCATATACGGGGGCCTCTCCAAACCAAGAAAGTAGTCATACGCCATGACCGTCGCTGGCGAGCGTGATGGCTTCCGTCGGTGGCTGGAGGCGCGCAAGGTCTCGCCGGCCACGGTGGAGATCTACTTGAGCGGGCTTGTTCGCTTCGAGGCTGGGCACGCTGAGGTGGATCTGCGCGCGGTCACCAGACAGGACATCGAGGCGCACGCGGCGGCGCTCAAGAGCGCTGGCCTGGCGCCGTCGACGGTGCACATCTGGCTGCGCGGGCTTGGCCGCTTCTTCGAGTATCTGGTCGAGACCCAGCGGCTCTTGGTGTCGCCGATGTCGGGCCTGCGGTGGAAGACGCCAAAGATCCTGCCCGGCCTGTCGCTGACAGAGAAGCAGGCCGACCGCTTGCTCTCGAAGCCCAACACCGGTTTGCCTCAAGGCATTCGCGACCGTGCCGTGCTCGAGCTGTGCTACGCGACCGGGCTGAGGCGGAAGGAAATGTGCGGGCTCGCGGTCTACGAC
>CAWAKD010000003.1:0-61412 GCA_963782545.1 uncultured delta proteobacterium | reverse complement strand
CACCGCGAAATCGGGCGTGCCCATGAAGATGAGGCGGAGGGACATCTTTGTCGTGACCTTCAGCGAACTGCCGTAATCTCAAACGGATTTATCAGATCGATACCGAGCTCGGCGAAATGTCGTATGTTGCGCGTCGCTAGCGTCGCGCCGTTGGCTCGTGCGATTGCGGAAATTAACGCATCCATTTGTTGCATAGTCGCGCCGGCCAACCGGCGGGTCGCAGCAATTGCCCCGTATGCGGCAGCGGCCGCGCGGTCAAAGGTTAGAATGCGATCCTGGTATAGTTCCGTTTCAATTCGTGATGGCGCTTCGAAGCCACTCCTTCCTTCGGCTTGGCCCAAGGCACTCCATGCCAAAGCGCAGTCCAGTTCGACAGCGGCGCCTCCGGGACGAGCCTGGCCACTGTTTGGGTACCCTACTACACGATGCACAAGATCCTCGCGGGTCTGGTCGACGTCTACAAGTACGAGGGAACGCCGACGCTTTGGCGGTCGCAAGCAAGCTTGGGAGACTGGCTCTACAGCCGAGCCTCGGGCTGGAGCTGCGAGCGCGAAATCGAGGGTGCTTGGCCAGGAGTACGGCGGACTGAACGACTGCCCTGTACGAGCTTTACAAGTACACGAACAGCGCCAATCACCTGACGGTTGCTCACATCTTCGATGACACCGGCCTATTCACCACCCTTGCCGCGGGCACCGACAGCTTGAGCGGGTTGCACGCCAACATGACCATCCCGAAGTTCATCGGCGCCCTGAATCGCTATCGGACGCTGGGGTCGAGCGAGTCTGCTTACCTCAACGCGGCCACCGGGTTCTTCGGCGTCGTGCTGAAGAATCACACCTACGTGACGGGCGGAAACAGCGAGGACGAGCATTTCCACACGCCCGGCAAGTTGGACCAATACCGCGACAACGTCAACAACGAGACTTGCAACGCCTACAACATGTCGAAGCTCACCCATGACCTGTTCAAGACCACCGGCGACGTCAAGTACGCGAACTTCTACGAGAAGATCCACATCAACGAGATCTTGTCCTCGATGAACCCCGACACAGGAATGACGACCTATTTCAAGCCGATGGGGACGGGCTATTTCAAGGCCTTCGGCACGACGACCAACAGCTTCTGGTGCTGCACCGGCACCGGCATGGAGAACTTCACCAGGCTTGGTGACAGCGTGTATTTCCACGATGACAAGGATCTCTGGGTGACCTTCTATGTGAGCTCGAAGTTGAACTGGAAAGACCGCGGTCTGTCGCTGACCCAGACGACGGATCTTCCCCTGACGAACAAGGTGACCTTCACCATCACCGCCGCCCCGACCGACGCAGTCAATCTGCAGTTCAGAAAGCCCGACTGGACTTCGACCTGTCAGGTGGCGGTTTCGGTCAACGGTCAGGCGGTCACGCCGGTCGAATCCAACGGCTTCCTCGGCGTAAGCCGGGTGTGGCAGGCAAACGACACGGTGGAGCTTGCGTTCCCGCTCTTCGTGCAGGTGTCGAGACTGCAGGACAACCAGAACGCGGTGGCCTTCACGTACGGGCCGCTGGTCCTCTCCGCGGGTCTCGGAACCGCCAGTATGACCACGCACGGGGCATGCCATGACGATCGCGGCGACGTCGCCTGGTGGGCTGCAGGACACCATCACGATCAACAGCGGCACCACGATCAAGGACTGGCTCTCCAACATCCAGAACAACCTGGTGCAAACCCCGGGGAAGCTCGAATTCACACCCAAGGGCACGGATTCGGATAGCAAGTTGGTATTCATTCCCCACTATTCGCGCTACAAGGACAGGTACGGCATCTACTGGAAGCTGGCCGGCACCGCGGGCGGGACTGCCAGCACCACTGTCACTTGCCCAACGGTCACAACGGGCGGGGCTGGCGGCACGTCCGGCGGCAGCGGCGGTAGCACAGGCAGCGGCGGCGGCGCCGGCACGGGTGGCCGCACCGGAAGCGGTGGCACGACTTCGTCTGGCGGGTCGACCACGGGCCAGGGTGGCACGACTTCGCCTGGTGGGGCGATCGGCGCGGGCGGCGCAAATGGTGGCGGCGGCGCGAGCGGCGGCGGCGGCGCGCCTCCTTCCGGCGGCACGACCGGCAGCGGTGGTGCCAGCGGCGGCTCGTCTGGCTCGACCGGACGTGGTGGCAGCGGCGGCGCTGCAAGCGGTGGAAGCTCGGGCAACCCCGGATCCGGCGGGGCCTCCGCCTCCGGCGGCGCCGGCGGTGCCAGCGGCTCGGGCGGCTCGACGGCTTCCGGCTCGGGTGGAACGACGACCGCGACGACGACCAACGGCACCACGCCGAACGGTTGCTCGTGCGCGACAGGGGGGAGAGCAGGCGGCGACTCAGGCGCTGGATTGATCCTGTTCGGCTTCCTCTTCGTTTCGCTCGTGCGTCGTCGGCGCCGTTGAGCGCCGACGCAGCACCAACGCCCATTCCGCACCCCGGGCGGCACCTGCCCAGCACCCTTGCGTACTGACGGCGTGGTAGCTCCGGACGGCGCGATGCATAGGAATTGGCCGATTCGATTCGCTTGCGTGAACCGAAGCAGCATCCAGCGGGAACTGTATGGTCGAAGCGGTTCGATTGCCTGCCACGAGCGCGCTATCTTTGCGGCTGCCGCCAGGAGGCCCACGAATGAAGAAGATACTTCTGGGAATTATGGTGTCTGGTCTTGCGCTAGTCCCCCCGTCCTGCGGGGGAAACAGCGCCCCATCCACAAGCAGCGGTGGGAAGGGGGGGATTTCATCCACGGGCGGCACGGTTGGTAGCGGAGGGAAGAGTGGAGCAGGAGGGATCTCGGCCACAGGCGGCAGCTCGGCCACAGGTGGCAGCGTGGCCACAGGTGGCAGCGTGGCCACAGGCGGCAGCGTGGCCGCAGGCGGCAGCTCGGCCACGGGCGGCAGCTCGGCAAGAGGCGGCACGCCGACAACCGGCGGGCAGTCAGGTTCGGGCGGCAGCTCGGCGGTCGGCGGCGCACCGGCAGTGGGTGGTCAGACAGGTACGGGTGGTAGCTCGGCTGCCGGCGGCGCATCGGCAACCGGTGGGCGCTCAGGTTCGGGCGGCAGCCCTGCCGGCGGATCCAGCGGCACGCAAGACGCTGGAGCGACGGGCGGACGCGGTGGCACTTCGGCCGCTGGCGGCAGCGGTGGCGGAAACCCCGGGACCGGCGGTATGCCGTCGGTGGACGCCGGCACGGTCTCCCTTGGATGTGGCAAGGCCATCACGCGCCCCAATCCGAAGACGCAACAAACCATGGATATCGGAGGGACGACCCGCTACTACCTGCTGGACGTTCCCACCAGCGCGGACAACCAGACGCCACTCATGCTGATCTTCGCCTTGCACGGCTACGACATGAACAACGTCTCGGTCGTGGGCCTGTACAACTTCACTTCGCGCTCGAACGGCAAGGCCATCACCGTCTATCCGCAAGGTGAAGGTCCACCGCCCGGCGACACCTCCCACTGGGGTGACGGGGTTCTTAATTCGACCTGGACACGCCAACGATGCGAACTACACCTTCATCCAGACGCTCATGGCCGATCTCGAGAGCAAATACTGCATCGACCCGAGCCGGGTGTTCATCACCGGATTCAGCATGGGCGGCATGTTCACCAACTCCATCGCCTGCGCGCACAACGACTGGTTCCGCGGCTTCGCGCCAGTCGAAGGCATGGGGCCTGGCACCTGCACGAACGCCAATGCCAAGCCCGCCATCATCATCCACCAAGGGACCGCCGACACATTGGTCACGCCCACCGCGGGCGGCGAGGCAACCCGCGACTTCTGGATTAAGCAAAACGGATGCAATCAGACGACCACCTCGGCTTTTTCTGGCTGCATGAGCTACAGCGCTTGCGCCGAGCCGGTCGCCTACTGCGTCGGCAATTGGAGTCACACGATCACGTCGACCGCCACCGGCAACATCTGGTCCTTCTTCAGCGGTCTGCAGTAGGGCGAGGCTGATCATGGGCTTCGGTCAAGGACGGATGGCGAATGCTGTTGTCAACTAAGCGAAAGGCCATCATGTCACAAAGAGTACCCTTGCTGAGTTCTTCGTCTAGTCACGATCGCCTGGGCTGGCTGCGGCCGACTCGCAACGCGCGAAGGCTTGGGAACCATGCGAGGGTTTCTATGTCAGGCGGATTGGCCCTTTGCTTCGCACTCGGGCTCGGCTGCAGTGGCAACAACTCGGGCGGCGGCTCGGGGACAGGGGGATCCCACCCAAGCGGCTCGGGAGGACTGACGGGCTTGGGTGGCACGACGGCGAGCGGGGGAAATACGGGCACGACTTCGTCTGGTGGAACCGTCGGCTCGGGGGGCTCGGTTGGCACGGGCGGCGTCACCGGCACGGGTGGTACCACCAGTGAGGGCGGCAAGAGCGGTACGGGGGGCACCGCTGGTTCGGGCGGTACTAGCAGCACCGGCGGCAAGAGCGGAAGCGGTGGCACTTCGTCGACGGGCGGAACCGGAGGGACTGGTGGCACGACGGGCAATGGCGGTTCGACCGGGGCAGGTGGTTCGAGTGCCAGAGACGGTGGTCTCGGCAGTGGTGGGAGCGCCGCAGGTGGGTCAGGCACCGGCGGCAGCGGCGCAGGAGGAAGCAGTGTCGGCACCATCGATGCTGGCACCGGGAATGCCGAGACGAGTGCCGGGTGCGGCAAGACGCCGACGCTCAAGAACAGTCCCACGCAAAACACGATCTCGGGCAGCCGGCAGTTCATCGTTCATTGGCCCACCGACTACAAGAACACCACGCCCTATCGGCTTGATCTTCAACTTGCACGGTGCCGGGGGCTCGGATCTGGAAACCTCTGGGGACAACTACGGTCTCTGGAGCCTCTCCAACGGGAGCACCATCTTCGTATCGCTTTCTGCAGCCGGCGGGTATTGGGACGGCACGACGGACACGACCTACGCCAATGACGTCCTCAAAGCGGTCGAAGCCGATCTGTGTATCGACACCACGCGGGTCATGCTGGAGGGGTTCAGCCAGGGCGCAGCTATGGCGAGGGTACTTGCCTGCGCGTTTCCAGGCGTGTTCCGTGCCATTGTTGCCCACTCCGCCGGGGGGGTGAACATGCCCTCGACTTGCCAACCCATCCCTTACCTCGGTTCGCTCGGCTTGTCGGATGTGGCCGGTAATTCACAAGCAACCCAGACCGATCCGTTCGCCAAGTGGAATGGGTGCACGATCGAGAATCTGCCCACCGCGCCCACCGGGGGACACATCTGCACGAACTACAAAGGCTGCCCAGCGGCTGATCCCGTCATCTGGTGTTCCTTCGACGGCCCCCATACCCCGTCGCCTACCGATGCGGGCAAGAGCACGTCGTGGATGCCCTCGGAAGTGTGGCCCTTCTTGAGCCAGTTCTAGAGCCACCCCGGGAGTTTGGCTGGTGAAACGCCCGGAGTATTTCTACCCGAGTCTGCGCCGAGACATGTGACGCTGCGCCAGCGTCCCAACCTTCTCCATGCTCCGGCCTTGGTTCGCCAGTCCTCGTCCGCATGCCTGCTCGTGTCCCGCTATTCCGTCCACCGCGGCTGCACCGTTTCGGGGAACACGTTCGCGCCCTGTTCTCAATCTGGCAGGCTCAGACGTTGTCCTAGGCAACCATCGTCCGGAGGCTCATCCATGAAACGTCCCGCCCGACTGCTTCCCCTCCACGCGCATCGTCTCGTGCGAGCGTCCTTGCTGATTTCGTCGCTGCTCGTCGCTGCCTGCGGAAGCGGCAACGGGAACGGCGATGCCGGCACGAATGCGCGACCGGATGCGGGACCGCCGGATCTCGCCCCCGCGTACGCTTGTCCTGCGGCCCTCGGTTCACCCGACGGCGGGTTTGCGCCGAGCCTGCATCCGGCGGGCGCCGTGCCAACCCTGGCAGCCCCGCAGACGCCGGGGACCCCGCCGGCCATCGACGTGGTCTTCACCATCGACACCAGCAAGGGCATGTGGCCCATTTCGCCGGACATCTATGGCATGAATTCGATCAGGCCCGGCGTTGCCCTGGACCCGACCATGCGGGTGACCAACGAGCGCCTGGGTGGCAACCGGCTGTCGGCCTACAACTGGGAGAACAACGCCTCCAACGCCGGCAAGGACTACCACTATCAGAATGACGGCTACCTGAGCTCGTCGAATGCCGCCGGCGACGCCGTTCGACGGGTGCTAGGCGACGCCTGGGGCATGGGCGCTGGCGCGGTGGTGACCGTGCCCATCGGCGACTACGTTTCGGCCGACAAGGCGCCGGGCGGGGACGTGCGCGGAGACGGAAGCGTCGGAGACGGAGGCGTCGCGTACCTGCAACAGCGATTCCGGAAGAACGTCGCCACGAAGGGCGCGGCGCCGGTCTATCCGCCGGATCAGAACGACGATTCCGTCTACCAGGACGAGTTCGTCGCCTGGGTGAAGGGCTGCACCGGCGACGTTCCGGTCACCTTCTCGCTCGACAACGAGCCTGGGCTCTGGAGCCTGACCCATCCCGAGATCCACGCCTCCGCGGTCACCTACGACGAGCTGTGCGAGCGCACGGTCCGCTTCGCGTCCGCCATCAAGGCGGTGTGGCCCACCGCCCCGGTATTGGGCTTCGTCAGCTACGGCTGGAACGGCTACACCACCCTGCAGAACGCGCCGGACAGCTGGGAGAAGGGTGACTTCATCGACTACTTCCTGGACCAGATGGAAGCCGCCGGGGCCACCGCAGGCCAGCGCCTGGTAGACTACCTGGATCTGCACTGGTATCCGGAGGCGACCGGCGGCGGCGCGCGCATCGTCTTCAGCTCGGCGCCCACCGACCCGACCAAGCTGGCCGCCTACCAGGACGCGCGCGTGCAAGCGCCCCGTTCCTTGTGGGATCCGAGCTACGTGGAATCGAGCTGGATCACGAGCAGCGTCGGCGGCGCCATCAACCTGATCCCGCGCATGCGGCAGAAGATAGCCGACCACTACCCCGGCACCAAGCTGTCGTTCACGGAGTGGAACTACGGCGGCCCCAGCGACATCACTGGCGCCATCGCCACGGCGGATGTGGTCGGTATCTTCGGCCGCGAGAAGGTCGACCTGGCCGATATCTGGCTCTTGTCGTCGAGCGAGCCCTTCACCTTCGCGGCGATGAAGGCGTTCCGAAACTACGACGGGCAGGGTGGCGAGTTCGGCGACATCGAGATCGCCGCCAGCAACAGCAACCCGATCGATACCTCCGTGTACGCCAGCCTCTCCTCGAGCAATCCCGACCAGGTGGTCGTGGTCGCCATCAACAAGAAGAGCGACGCGAGCGTGACCGCGGGCATTCGCCTGGCCCATCCCGCGAGTTTTGCCAGCGCCAGGGTCTATGAGCTGGCAGGCACCAAGGCGGATCTTTTGCCTGCCCCCGACCTGGCGGCCAGCGCCTCGAACGCCTTCACGTACACCATGCCCGCGCACTCGGTGTCGGTCCTGGTCTTCGCCGGCACCGGCGAGACACCGCCCGTCGACGGCGGCGCGGTGGACGGCGGTGCGGTGGACGGCGGCACATCTGACGCTCCCATCACCCCCCCGGTCGACCTCGATGCCGGCGCCTCTGACGATGCTCGCGCCGTGCTCCCTGAACCGCTCGACGCCCGAGCCCTGGGCTTCTAGTAGACGGCCATCTGCCCGCTCAAGATCAGCTGCGCCAGCATGATCATGATTCCGGAGTAATAGCGGGGTCTTCCGGTCGACGGAACCAGATTCCACACCGCATTGATGAAGTCCGTGCGATGGTCGATGGTGGCGATGAGTGCGAGGGCACCGTTTGCGGCGACAAGAGAGTCTTGGTGGGTCGCGTCGACCACGGTGCTTCCGTCCAAGGAGTATCCCCCCGCGTAGGTGTCGATGCCTTGTCCGGCAAAGAACTGCAAGAGCCGGTTGCTCTCGTCCACCGCCCACGGCTGGCTGCCAATCCAGATGTGGTCGAGCACGATGCTGAACAAGGCACGGTAGCTCTCGGTGATGAAGGTGTCCGAACCCGGGACCGGCGTTCCATCGAACCTGGCCCGTGTCGGTAGCAGTCCGGTGGTCGCGTTCGCCGAGGCCTTCCAGTAATTTCGGCTGGCGGTTGCCGCCTCGGACCAGAAAGCATCGCCCGTAGCCCGCTGCCACAACTCGTAATAGGCGGGCATGGCGATGGCAGGGCGCGAGGTGTTCGCGGAGTCGACGCTGGGCACGTCGTAGACCAGCTTGCTATTGGGATCGAACGTGCCGGTGACGCCATCGACGATTCCGCAGTTGTACTCTTGCTTGTAGCGAATGATCTCGAGGAGGGTGCGAGCCTCCTGACCGTAATCGATGGTTCCAGGCGCGTCCTTCCAGCGTCCACGGGCCAAGAGGAGTGCGGTGGCAATCTGCTGAAGGCCGAAGGGATCGTCGCACGCGAACACGGTGGTTCCCATGTTACAGAACGATGGGAAATAGCCCTGACTGGCTCCACTCGCATACTGGCTAGCCTTCGCGTAACGCCACAGCCGGTCGAACTCGTCGCGTTTGCCGAGCTCGACCGCGATCATCATGCCGAGCCCCACGCCCTCGCTGCGAACATCGTCGTGATAGACGTCGAGAATGTACGCCTGATCGGTTCCGGTGGTGAAGTAGATGGCCTCGCTCGACGGATCGCCATGGAATAGTTGGTCGAAGGTGGCGGCGATTTTGGCGGCGATGTCGGCGTCGCTTTTGCCAAGCACGTCGCGGAAGGCATTCGGATAGAAGCCTGGGGCACGAAGCGGCCCCAGGGCGGCACCATCATCCAGGGTATAGCCAGCCTCACCGCAACCGATGGAGTGGAGCGTGGTATTGCACGAAGGAAGCAGCGCAAGCGCAAGTCCCACCTTGGCCAACCTGGGGACCGCTCGGCGGGTGGGCATCACTGTCCCGCGATGGATCGCAACCGCGCCGCGTGGACGCTCTTCGGGTGGCGCCGCAGGAATTCCTTGGCGTACGACCGAGCAGCATCCGCTTGGCCACATCTGGCCAAGGCGTCGATGCGCAGAACCTCGGCCTCCAGATGGAGTCGGCCGTGATGAAAACTCTGGAAGTAGGCGTCGAGCAAGGACAGTGCCGCAAAGATGTCGCCGCGTGCCAGGGTGGAGCGAACCGTATCGAGGGCTTCGAGCTCTTCGCGCAGAGCCGCGCTGGTAGTCACGCCTCTTCTCGAAACCCGCGCGACCGGCGGGGGAGTTGGGCCGGCAGGGGTATCAAGAACAGGCGGGGTCGTCGCGGGTGCGGGGGCGGGCAACCGCTGCACAGGCCGCATCGCCGCGACGGTGGGTGGCGCAGGCGACGCCAGCGGCGTCGCACCTTGCCTCAGGATGAAGTAGCCAGCGGGGACGCCGACCAGGACGGATGCCGCTGAAACTGTCAGCAGCAGCTTGGTGCCCCAGGTCTTTCCCCAAAACCAAGCCAGAGCGCCGCCCGCCGCGAGTCCGGTCGATCCAGTGACCCCGAGCGCGGCCAAGGTATGGGCCCGCATGTTCTTGGGGCCATGGTAGGACCTGAGCTCTTGCAGCAACGTCTGTTCGAGTGCGGTGCCGGTACCGTCCAATAGGCGTTGCGGATCGTCCATCACCCCACCTGGGAGCTCAAGCCATTCTCGAGCGTGGAAACGCGATCGCGGAATTCGGCCCGGGCCCTTCGCAGGCGGGAAGCTACCGTGCCGTTGGGGATCTTGAGCGTGGTGCCGATTTCGGCGGCCGTCATCTGTTCAACCTCATAGAGCAAGAACACGATGCGAAGGTCACGGTCCATCTGGCCCAGGATATGATCGACGGTTTCTCGCATTTGCCAGCGGTCCACCAGTTCTTCGGGCGTGCAGACTGGATCGGCGATCTGGGGTAGCTGGTCGGTAAGGACCTCGCGCCGCCGGGCCATGGTGCGGCGGGAGCGCGCGGCTATGTGGAGTGCGGTCTGAAGCAGGAAGCTCTTCTCGCAGCCGCTCTGCACGTCATCGAGACGGTTCGACAGAACGATGAACACCCGCTGCACCTCATCGTCGATGTCGGCCTCGGCAGTCCCGGCATTGCGCAGAATTCGCGCCACGAAGTCGATATGGTCGTCGACCAACCGGCTCAGGCGCGATTTCATCGTCATGTGACCTGCCACCTTGGCAAGGGTACCAACAAGTCCTGGTGCGAACAAGGCGACCCCGGGCCGGGCAGATCCCAATCTAGAAGCCATAGGCGAGTCCAAGACCGGCCACCGGCGAAATGGTTGGGGTTTTCTCCACAACGTGGCTCGGCAGCGTGGTGTAAAACTCTCGCTTGATGAAGGGCGCGCTGGCTCCGACTTCCAGGTCGAGCGAGAAGCCGCGCCCGAGGTGGACCGATGTTCGCACGACTGCTCCCGCGCTGAGCCAAAGGAGATGGACTGAGCTTGTATGTTCGACCTGGTGCCCACTTACGGAAAGCAAGCCGGTCATCACCAAGCCACAAGGCTCCACAGTTATGCTCCTGGCGCCCCAGACCATCCCACACACGGTCACGACGAGCCCGGTCAGACTTGCTTGGGCGGCACCAGGAGAGCGCAGAATATCGTTTCGGAGATAGGTGACGGCCACCCCCACCGTTGGTCGGAACCTTCCACGGCCAGCAGGAGTCCAGCGCCCAAAAACCGCCATGCCGGGGCTTATGCCTGAAGACAGGAAGACCGAGCCAACCGAAGCTGCGCCAAGCTCGAAACGGGGACCGCTTTGGGAGGCGAGCAAAGGCGGGGAAACTGCCGGCTTTCGCACGTCAACCGGCTCCGCCACGGCTGGAGCGATCGTCGGCGGGGAACTTACGGGGGCAGCCGCCGCCGGAGCCGGGATGGTCACTGTCGGAGGGAGCAGAACGCTGGGATCCAGTGCCACGGCCGCGGCGAGCGACAGGGCCTGCACCACATCGTCGCAGTTCGCCCCTTGCACCCTGCGCGTGTCGGTTCCCCCGCGATCATCCACCATGCGAAGCTCGCCCAGAACGTAACGGCGCGTCTCGATCAGTCGCACCCGAAGGGTCGTGCGTGGCTCGTCTCCCGTGGCCTGCCGAACCAGATGAGTGCGAAATCGCAGGCTGCTGAAGAAATCATCGGCATTCGCGCATCCTTCCGGCGCATCGACTACCACCTGGACAGGCTTGACCTCCGTCGCCGGATCGGGCACCGCCGCCAGACCGGCGACGGCCGCGACGAGAGAAAGGGTGATGGCCAGGAACACAGCTCCACGTTGACACAAGTCGAACCAGAGGTGCTACATCCGTCGCGCACCCGCCGGTCGTCTCCGGCGAAGGCCGGCGATGGCCACCAGCAGCCCGATGATCCGCAGTATTCCCGCCGACCCACGCGCGATGCCGATATGGCAAGAGCAACCGGAGGATTTGCTACCGCCGGTGGTGGAGGACGATCCGCCAGCCCCGGCGTTGCCCCCGCTGCCCGAGCCGCCACTGCCACCGCTGGCGCTGCCAGCAGCGCCGCCGCTCCCGTTTCCACCCATCCGAACAATTGGGTGCAACCAGCATTTCCTTTCCCCACAGGTACTGAAGCTCCTTCTGCCACGCGGTCGCATTGGCCTGGTCCTCGAGAAACATCGGTCGCGCCATAGGAACGCCGGTTGCCTGCGCAATGCGCGCGTACGAGTAGATGTAGGGGATCATCTGGTAGCGGTTGGTGATGAAGGTCTTGGCGGTCGCCTGGCAAGTGCTGTTGCGCTGAAGCGGCCAGTGCTTGTGCGACGGTCCGTGTGGTTTCCAGATCGGCGTGAAGCTCCCGAACCCCATGTCCCACTGCCGATAGATATTGTCGTCGGAGACCGTCAAGTTCAGGTGGCCGCCGGCATCGTGGTTGAAATACGGGAACCCCGAAATCCCCGCGGATTGCATCGCCCGCACCTGGTCGGTCATATCGCTCCAGTTGCCATCGATATCACCGGTCCAGTACGAGCCCCACCGCTGCGCACCGGCGGTGATGCCCCGGCTCCAGAAATAGGGACGCTTGGCCTCGCCGATGGCCACGTCCCAGCCTTCCTTCACGCAGGCCTTCTGGAGATCCAGGTGATAGTTGATCGATTCCTCCGCCCAACGCTTGCCGCTCGACAGGGTCATGGAATGGACCTGGTCCGGGTAGTCGAACTCGTCGAGCCAAATGGCATCGCCAGGATACTTCAGCGCCGGATCAAGGGCCTTGCTGAAGAAGAGGTTCCAGATCCACTTGCGGGTCGCGACGTTGGTGAGATCGGGACAGGCCGTGGTCCCGGGCATTCCGTATTGTTGGTCGCTCCACCCCGGGGTGATGGAGAGGCCCGGCCGGTTGATGTCCAGGGTCACGGTCACCCCGTTGTCGTCGCACCACTTCTTGTATTCGGCAGGATCCGGATAGCGGTCCTTCCTGAACTCGAACCAGGAATTCATCTGCGCGGAGGTCGCCTCGTTCGAGGCTCGCCACGCGTTGTCGTTGACCTGGTGATCGAAGGCGAATCCGGCATTGCGGTGGTCGGTGATCATCTGCTTCCACCAGGGCTCACCGTTATTGGTCGGATCGGTCTTGTCGGAAAGCAGCAGTCCAAAGAGAGAGCGCTGAGGCATCCGGGGCCGCCCCGTGAGTTGCGTGTAGCGATCAACCACCTGGGTGAGCACCGGTCCGGCGATGAAGAAGTAGTCCATCTGACCGCCATACCCCTCACCGTCGATATTCAAGGAATAGACGTTGCTCTTGGCCAAGGTAATCGTATGGGTGAAGGTAGTGTTGAGGAGGACGCCATAGCCACGCGAGGACAGATAGAAGGGCACCACGCATGCGCCCTCGCTCCCGCTCGTCACCTTCAGGCTGGTTCCCTGCCGGTCCAGCTTCTTGACGTGTCCGTGAGTCTCATTCCCGAGGCCGGCAAAGTGCTCGTCAGTGGCCACAGCGAAAGCCTCGGTGATGGTGTTGCCTGACCAGGTGACGCCGTTGCCTTCGCTGAGCACCGCTGCAGCTTGCCCCTTGAGGGAGAAGGCAAACCGCATGGGCTGTTTGGCGAGCGAAATCGAAATCCCATCCGCGGCCTCGGTAGAAAGGGTCAGTGACGAATCGCCGGCGACAACGCCCAGCGTGCCAGCCCAGTCGTGCCTCTCGACGATCTCATAGCGGTCATCGGCATAGAAGCTCTCGCCCTTCTTCGCCACCTGAATGCGCACGATGTAGTCGCCATAGGGGGTGACCCGGATGGTCTCGCCCGTGGCGCCGGTGATGACAACGCTTCTACCGGAGGTCGCGTGCGAGGCGTAGTTGCCTACCTGCGCAACAGATTGCCTCGTTGATAGCGTAATAAACAGGATTACGCCCATCGCGACCGGAATCGTGTTGTGGCCTTTCGTGCGTCCTTGTGGATTCATGAGATTCCCTATCTTCGACGTTATGGCGCCACCTGGCATTGTAGCGCATGGCGTATAAGACCGCGCCCATGTTTATCTCCGGGAACGAAGGTTTTGATCCCAAAGATAGGTACAGATGCACCAGATGCATAATGCAGAGCGCGGATCGCGCCCAAACAGAGCTCGGCCGAGATCAAGAATCGAAGATCCGGAGATTAAGTACTTAGGCTACTTGCGCCTACGTACAACCACGCCCTGATTTCAAGGAAGTACTCATGATGATGCGCCCGATTGCTATCGTTTGTGATGGGAGCCCTGGGAGGGTCAGCTTCGCACCCGGCACCTGCCCGCCGCCCTGCCACCCTCTCGCTGCGCTCGGCCTCGCCAAACCCTCCCGCGTCGCGGCGCTGCGTGCGAAGCCGGCAGGCTTCGCACGCGTTTGCCTGGCCATCTTGGCGGCTGGCCTGGCTGGCTGCTCATCGACGACACAGTCGGCTCAACCCGGAACCGGGGGAAGAAGCGGAACCGGCGGGCTCCTCGCTAGTGGAGGGACCAATGGTGGGGGCGGGGCGCCAGGCACGGGGGGAACGAGCAGTGGCGGGTCGGGATCTGGCGGAGCCACCACAAGCCTTGGTTCGGGTGGTAGCAGCAACGGGGCGGCTGGCGCGGGCGGCATGTCCGTTGGCGGCACGAGTGGCGGCAGCGGTGGGACGTCCAGCGGCGGCATAAGTGGCGGTAGCGGCGGCGTGTCCAGCGGCGGCACAAGTGGCGGCGGCGGTGCGATGCTGACCGGCGGAGCCATCGCGACAGGCGGCGGCACGACACTCGGCGGTTCCACAGGTGGCGCGACGACCGGGAGCGGAGGTGCGACAACCGTGGGGAGCACGGGCGGGGCCACCTCCGCGAAAGGCGGAAGCACGGGCTCAGGCGGCGCCGCTGCCGGAGGGGCCACCGGGACTGGCGGCACCACGGGAACCCCCGGAGCGGCAACGCTGGTAACCTGTCCCGACCTGCCAGGTGCGACAGTGAGCCCGCTCTATTCTGTGACAGTGGGTGGCAAGCCCTTGTTCGTGGAGAAGCTGACCCGATTCTCACCGGATATGCAGGTGCACTACGCCCACGGATCGCTATCGGGGACCGGCACGGCCACCGTCGCGGTGACGGTCAGCGAGAGCTTCAACTCGTACACAGTGAGCCCCAAGAGCCGGAAGCTCTCTGCCACCAAGAGCGGAAACACGATTACCTTCGACACCGGCCCCAACTACCTGATCCTTCAGTTCGACTCGAAGGAGTTGCTGTTCATTCTGCTCGATGCCGAGGAAACCAATCCACCGAAGGTCGGCGACGCCAACGTGAAGAGCCTCGCGGATTACACGGTCGACAATACCGGCGGTTCGCTGGTGACCTCGAAGATCCAGTCGGCGATTAACGCCGCCTCGGGTGCAACCCAGAACATCCTCTATGTGCCACCGGGGAAGTACAAGGTTGGCGAGCTCTCGCTCAAGAGCAACATGACGCTGTATCTCGCCTGCGGCGCCGTGCTCTATGGCTCTAGCTCCACGGGTGATTTCAACACCGTTAGCGGCGGGATCAACATCGAGGGTGCTCAGCACGCGCTGATCCGGCTGTATCAAGTCAAGAACACGAAGATCCTAGGTCGCGGGGTTCTCGATGCCAATGGGACAGCCATCCGCGCGGCGGGTCTCAATGCCAATTTGCTGAAGGTCGAACAGAGCTCCAATATCACCGTAGACGGGATTGTGGCAACAGATCCGAGCTACTGGAATACGCTGATCTATCGCAGCGACGCCGTGACGATTCAGAACTACAAGGTCATCAATCACCGGCCGAATGGGACAAACTACAACCAAACCGACGGCGTCGATTTCGACGAGTCCACGAATGGCCTGCTGAGCAATGCCTTCCTCTATACGGGCGATGACGGCATGGCTACCAAGAACGAGGAGGCCAGCGGCGTTATCAACACCAAGAACGTCACGCACCAACACATCGTGGTCTACAACAATTCCGTGGGCTGCAAGATTGGAACGAAGAGCATGGGGCAGTCGATGGACGCGGTCACCTTCAAGGATGTCGATGTGGTGAAAGCCGGACGGGCCATGACCATCGAGGCCTATGATACGGCCGTGGTGAGCAACACGACCTTCGAGGACATCCGAGTCGAGGCCGCGGACAGCATGCTCATCAATCTCGCGTTGGATGTGCCACCTGACTGGCGCGATGCAGCCGATACCGGCATCTACAAGGATACCTATTTCACCAACGTCAGCTCGGACGTGAAGAAGGTCATCAGCATGCACGGGAAGTCGTCGTCGGCCAACATCACCGGCGTCCACTTCACGAATCTCACGGTGCAGGGCAAGGCGGTCACCAGCCAAACCGATTCGGATGCCAGCTGGGACATCAACGCCTATGTCTCGGGTATCACGTTCCAATAAAGGGTGTTATGCGGAAACGCATTGCAACGGCCCTGGGTATTGCCCTTCCACTCTTTTCAGTCGGCCAGGTCTTGGCGCAGACCGCGACGGTCACGCTCAGCAGCCAGAAGCAGTACATCCGAGGTTTCGGCGGCATGGTCCACATCCCTTGGGCCGGGGACCTAACGGCCGCTGAGCGAACCCTCGCCTTCGGCAATGCCGATGGACAGCTCGGCCTTACCGTGCTGCGAATTGCGGTACCCGACAGCAACACGAGTGACACGAGCTACGTGGCTACCGCCAAGGTAGCGATTGCAAACGGTGGCATCGTCTACGCGACGCCATGGAACAGCAGTGGGTCGATGAACTCCTCCGACTTCGCGACCTACGCAAATCATCTGAGTAGCTTCGTCTCCACGATGAAGGCCCAAGGCGCCGAGCTATTCGCCATCGGCACCCAAAACGAGCCCGATTATGGGTCGCAAGGTGGCTGGAGGACCTGGACCGCGGCCCAATGCCATGACTTCATGCTGAACTATGGTGACCAGGTTGGGACAAAGCTCATTACCTGCGAATCGTTCAACTACACCAAGAGCTACTACGATCCGATCCTCAACGACTCCGCCGCGGTCGCGAAGATGGGCGTTTTGGGAACGCACATTTACGGCACTCCCGTGAGCGGTTACTCGTATCCGCTTTTTGACCAAAAAGGCGCTGGAAAAGAGCGCTGGATGACCGAGCACTACACGGATAGTACGACGGATGCGAATTCGTGGCCCAACGCCTTGGGTGTCGCCACTGAAATACACCACGCGATGGTAGAAGGCCAGTTCAACGCGTACACGTGGTGGTACATCAAGCGCAGCTACGGCCCCATCAACAATGGTGCGGTCACCAAGCGCGGCTGGTGCATGGGGCAGTTCTCCAAGTTCATCCGTCCCGGCTTCTATCGAGTGGATGCGACGGCCTCTCCGATGTCCGGTGTGTACCTTTCCGCGTACAAGAGCGACGCAGATGTTGTTCTTGTCGCTGTCAATACCAGCTCGTCGACGCAGTCGATCACCGTGTCGATCAATGGTTCGACTATCTCTTCCTACGACAAGTTCACTACATCGAGCAGCAAGAATCTGGCCAGCGACGGCAAGGTCACTGCTTCGAATGGTTCGGTGACTCTGTCCTTGGATGGGTCGAGTGTCACCACCTTGCACGGTACGGGCACCATCACCGGCGCTGGTGGTTCCTCTGGCAGCGGCGGTTCCTCCGGCAGCGGGGGTTCCTCGGGTAGCGGCGGTTCCTCCGGCAGCGGCGGTTCCTCTGACGCTGGAAGAGCCAGGGACGGCGGCGCCGACGCAAGGGGCGATGGAGGGCGCGACGTAGGGATCCCGGGCGGCGGTGGCGCGCAGACGGTCGGTGGCAGCTCGGGCAGCGGTGGCGTGCAGGGGAGTGGTGGCGCGGTCGGGACCGGTGGTAGCTCAGGCAGCGGCGGCGCCAGCGCCACGGGCGGCAGTGGTGGCGAGAGCGCCGGTGGAACGCAGGGCAGCGGTGGTTCCGCCGCACAAGGCGGAAATTCTGGCGCCGGCGGTTCCTCTGTGGGTGGCAGCTCTGCCAATGGGTGCAGCTGTGCCGTCGGCGGCCGTGCGGTGCGCTCGGCTTCCCAGCTGGCGGCACTTCTACTGGTCGCCTTTGGGCTCGTGTTCCGTCGCCACCGACGACCGCGCCTTTGAAGGCCAGTCACTCCGCGGCATTGGTCAGTCTTCTTGCGGTTTGCTCGTTCTCCGCATGCGGGAGATGGCGGTAGGACGGGTAAGACGGTGACCACCGGCGACGCGCGGTTTTGGCGGGTTCTTGGTGAAGGCCAACTTGCGTGACGGCCAGGGCCTACGGAGGGCCCGCAGCCTCGCACGAAGTACCGCAGGAGCTCAGGGTGAGATCGGCCTTCTCGAGAACGAGTGGCACGAGCGGGACACCGGTGGTGGATACCAGACCGGACCCGACCGCGATCTCGTCGGGGAATTCGCCGAGGGTCGGGCAGTCGAACGGAAGTGTGTCAAGCGGCGTGCTCGCGGTAAACGAGACGTCCGTGCAGGCCACCGTCGCCCCAGCGTCGCGGACCTGCACGAGCTGCGCTGGGCTCACGCTGGCCAGCACCGACTCGGACAGCGCGAGGTAGAGTCTGTGTTTCGAAGGACCTCCAGCAAACGTCACCGAACTCACGCGTGGATCGGAACCGATCGAGAAGCGGGCCACGTAGGCGCCGTCGGCCATGGTGTGAGACTGGGCCGTCGCCCAGAAGGGAAGACCGGACAAGTGCAGCGCGTACCACCTCTCCGAGAGCGTCGTCGCTGGCGTGACGGTAACCCTCGCCGTTTCGCCCGCCGACGCAGCCACCTCGACCGTGGCGGTGGACGGCACGGTTTCCAGCTCGGGCCAGGTTCGCAGCGAAACCCGTGAAGCGAGATCGTCAAGCCACGCCCTGTCGATGGTTGGACCATTTCCAACCGCGACCAGGAGAGGTTGCGCGCCCCACAGCGTGGTGAAGTCAGCCGGCGTGAAACGAAGCGCATACTGATACCCGATCGTGATGGTCCCATCGATCGAGGCAAGGCCGCCGTCCGGCAGGACGGCCACCTCTAGGCACTCCTCGCGACACAATGGCGGCGTGCCACAGTCGATGGGAACCGGCGAGAAGTAGTCTCTACACGAAGTGGAGCAGCGCCATATCCCTTCGTTGCAGCGGCACTCCGGAAGGCAACCGCCCGTGCAGGACTCAAAGCGGCAGAAAAGCCCGCTAGGCAATGGGTCGCAGGACTGGCCCTCGACCGGGTGCTCATCGCACGTGACCTTTCCGGAACGGGGAACGTCATCGATGTTTGCCTCGGGCGCCAAGATGTCGGCGGCTTCATGCGCGAGGGGCGAATCCGCGACATCGGCGTCTCGGTCGTCCGCGCCTTGCTGGTTGGAGGCACCACATGATCCTCCAAGATATCCAACGGTTAGAACGAAAGAGGCCAGCTGCCAACGAGACATGCGGCTTGTTCCTTGCATCTTCCATACCAGCGCGTCATCGGCCGCAAGTAGTACGAAGGTTGGATCGAGGCGTAGCATGGATGACGCGGAAGCTATTGCATCTTCGGGAAGGACCCAACGCCGATGAGAGAGCTGCCAATCCTGTTCGCGCTTCTCCTGCCTGCCTGCTACGACCCTATCGATGAGCCCCCGCCGCCCGGTCCCTATAGGGTGGGTTACCAGGAGCTCACCTTCACGGGTGCTACCAGAGGCAGGACGCTTAGGACCGCATTCTGGTATCCGACTGTTACCTGTTCATCCAGGACCAGGCCAACCACTTGGCCTACGCGATGGACTGTGCCGGGCAGACCCAACGATATTGCCGCACCATCCACGAGCAGATCGTCTACGTCAGCATTGCCTTCTGGATGCTGCACCTGAAGAACGACCCTCACTATGGCGACGACTTGGGGAACTACGCCTCTGCCCAATCGGACGCAACGCTACTCAGTGCGGCCGCTGAGTGATGTCGTGTGTCCATCACGCATGGCCTACCGCTACCATCCTCTTCATGGGCCGCGTCCAGAATCCGACGCAACCGTAGCGCGGCCGGTGTCGTTTGCGTGTTGACGCATATCTGTGATGGACGGAGGGGCGTCCCACCCGGTCGACATCGTGGTCGACGACCTTGCGTTTATCCCTTGAGGCTAGGGCAACAGCGCGCGCGGGCTGCTGGCGCGCGTGACGAACGAAATCGTTGCCCCGGAAAGACCCTTCGACCGTGCGGTGAGCCTCACCGTGCCGCCCTGACTCGTGGTTTGGATAATCGTCTGCGCCAGTCCAGCGAAGACGCTGCGGCGCCATTCGCGCGAGCGCGGTTGGTCCACCAAACGCAGCATCACGCCCTTGTTGATACCCGCGGCGTCGCCCCAATTGGCCATGGTCACCGCGACCGAGTTCTCACCGGGATGGAGCAGCGCCTTCACGTCGTAGACGGACGGCGCCCGCGGGTCGCCGGCCGGGGCTATCTTGCGACCGTTCAGGAAGACCGCAATGCCGCCATCGATCTTGCCGAACCACAACTCGACACCGGACGCCGCCAGATCTTGCACCGAGACCTTTAAAAGCGTGCGAAAGACCGCCCTGTCGTTTGGGCCAAGCGGGCCGCGCTCGCTGCGCACGTCGGCCTTGGCCCACCTGGAGTCGTCGACATTGGCCATGACTTCCGGCAAGTCAGGGGCGTACGAATCGGCGACCTTCTTCCAGCGCCAGTCGTCCAGCGCGCGCGTGCGCAAGGTCGGCGCAGCGACAAACTTGTCGGGTTCGTGCGAGCTGGGGTCGCCGTTGCCGACACCGATGATTCGCCCCGGCCCTTCGAGCTTGAACGTGACGGCGTTCGCCGCGGTGGGGACCACGCGGCCCTGCCCGTCGACCACCGATACGGCGACGACGGCAATGTCCTCGCCATCGGCAGCGAGGGTCGAGCGATCGGCAACCAACCTAACCGCCGCGGGTGCGCCGGTGGTTTCGACCTTGGCTCCCGCCACGACTTGGCTCCCCCGGTATCCCTTGGCGGAGAGAACGCCTGGCTGGTAGGCCACTTTCCACGTGAGCTCGGAGGCGCGTTTCACGGTCTGCCGGCCGAGGCTCTTGCCGTTGAGGAACAGCTCTACCTCGTCGCAGTTGGAGAGCGCGCGGACATCGATTGCTTGCCCTTCCCGGCCTGGCCAATTCCAGTGTGGCACGAGGTGCAAGACGGGCTTTTCGGTCCACCAAGCCTGGTAGTTCCAGAAATTGTCCTTGGGGAATCCGCAAGTGTCGAGGACGCCGAAGTGCGAGCTGATGCAAGGCCAGCCGTAGGGGGTCGGTTCTCCGCGATAGTCGAAGCCGGTCCAGACGAAGCCGCCCGACAGCCACGGACGCGTGTCGAAGAAGCTCCACCAGCCCTTCGCGGTGCTGGACCAGCTGGTGGTGTTATCGTCGTACGCGCTCACGTAGCCGCGCTGCTTGTCGTTGGCGTAGATACCGCGGGTGGAGACCGTGCTGCCCTGTTCGCTGCCCACGTTCGCCTGTCGCGGGTGCGCGGCATGGTAGTCGTCCATGTCCTTGCCGACATGGTAGTTCCATCCGCGCACCTCGATGATTTCGTTAATGCCAACGAACGCGTTGCCCACGGGCGCGGCGTAGGTCACGGGGCGCGTGGGGTCCAGGCGCCTGATGGTGTTCTGCATGGTGGCCGCGACTTGACGGCCCGACGGGATCCCCTGCACCGACCACTCCTCGTTCGCGATGGACCAGATGGCCACGCTGGGATGGTTGCGATCGCGACGGACGAACGCTTCGAGCCAACGCGCATGCAGCGAGTCGCTGCCCAGCAACCGGTTTTCATCCATGACCAACATGCCGAGCCGGTCGCACGCCTCGAGCAGCTCCGGCGTGGGCGGACCGTGCGCGGTCCGGTAGGCGTTGCTGCCCATCTCTTTCAACCTCGCCACGCGAAAATACTGAAGTCGATCCGGCAGCGCCGAGCCGACCCCGGCATGGTCCTGGTGATTGCACGTGCCCTTGATGACATAGGGTTTTCCGTTCAGAAGAAATCCCTTGTCGGGGTCGAAGGCCACGGTACGAATGCCAAACTCCGTCTCCAGACGGTCCGTGACCTTGCCGCCGCTCGAAACCTCGGTCACGAGACGATAGAGCTTTGGCATCTCCGGCGTCCACAGCTCGGGCGCGCGTACGCCGGCCACCTTTTCCACCTCGGCCGAGCCTGCGGCGTCGACCTTCGCAGAGCGCTCGGCCCTGGCCACGACCTTTCCCTCCGGTCCAAGAACCCTCCACGTCACAGTCGCCCGGGCGGCTTTGCCGCTGGCATTGCCCAGCCGTGTTTGCAGATGAATCTCGGCCGAGCCAACCGGGACATTGTTCTTGAAGCGGCTGTAGACGAAGACCCCGTCCGGGGCGATGGCGAGCGGCGAGGTCTTCACCAGCCACACGTGGCGGTAGATGCCTGCGCCCTCGTAGAACCAGCCCTCGGCTTGCGAGGCATCGACGCGAACCGAGACGAGGTTTTTCCCCCCGAGGTTCGCCACGTCGGTGATGTCGTAACGGAAGCTCCCGTAACCACTCTCGTGGTGACCGACGAACCATCCATTCACGAACACCGTGCTGTCGCGGAAGACCCCGTCGAGCTCCAGCCAGATACGACGGCCCGCATCGCTTTTCGGCAGCTCGAAGGTGCGGCGATACCACCCCACGCTGTTTTGCGGGAAGCCGTCGCCCACGGGCTTGAAGCCGTGGGCAGCATCGGCCTTGGCATCGAAGGGCAGCTCCACCGCCCAGTCGTGCGGCAAGTCCACCTGCCGCCAACTGGCGTCGCTGAAGTCGACGCTGGCCGGACCGTACCCGCTGCCCGCCTTGGCCAGGTTCTGCGCCGTCCCCCATTCATTTCCCAGATGGAACCGCCAACCGAAGTCCGCCAGCAGGCGCTCGCGCGGGCCGGTGTCGGCGGCGACCGCTGGGCTGGCAGCGAGGCCGAGGGTGAGCGAAGACAGAGCGACAATGATGCCGTAGCGGAGAGCGTTCATGGTGCAGACAATCCCCTGATACCACAAATTATCCCTGCCAATCGTGTTCAGCTGCAAACGACAGGCGTCCGGCTTCGGCGTTCACCACCCGCGACGGAGTGACTGGGCTTAGGTAACACGTCGTGAAGAGCGGACCGGATCTAGGACGGGCGTTCGTACCGGTTTCATGGGAGCTTTCCCCGTCTGACCATCTATCCAAGGAGATGAACATGAAGCGTAATGCAAGTGCTGTCTGGACCGGTGATTTGAAACAGGGACAAGGAAAGTTCAGCGTGGGCAGCGGTGCCTTCAAGGACCAGGGCTTCACCTTCCGCACGCGATTCGAATCCGACCCAGGCACGAACCCGGAAGAGCTCATCGCCGCAGCTCATGCCGGCTGCTTCAGCATGGCCCTCAGCGCGCAGCTCGGGGAGCGAGGCATCACGCCCGAATCCGTGGCGACCACGTGTGCCATCACCTTCGAAAACCTGACCCTGACCAAGAGCGCGCTTGCCACCACGGTGAAGGCGTCCGGCGCGGACAAGACGAAGATCGAAGAAGCCGCCGCCGCCGCCAAAGCCGGCTGCCCCATTTCCAAGGTGCTGAAGCTGGAGATCACGCTGGATCTGACGGTTTCCACATAGACGACACCATCGGGCTCCGACGTTGCGACCGCGGCGGGTGGCGGCACGTTTCTTGGACCGCGATGAGCCGTTCGGCGGCGCCGCTCCACCATACATTATAGGTGGAACGGCGCTTCGCCGGGAAGCACCGTCATGTGCCAAAGGAGCCTCGATGAAATTCCCACGACGCCCTTCGCGACGTCCCTCTCGAACGATTCGGCGACAGTCTCTTCCATTCTGCTTGGTCGTCGGCCTGGGCTTGCTCGCCAGCAAGAGCGCGCTGGCCACGGAGTACTACGTGGCCACCACGGGCAGCGATTCGAATGCTGGAACCATGGATTCACCTTTCGCCACTCTCCAGCAGGCGGCCAACACGGCGGTGGCCGGCGACACCGTTTACATCCGCGGCGGGACCTACAGCATCACGAAGCCGAACACCAGTGGCGCAGGCATCACCTTTTCGAAGAGCGGGACCTCGGACACCAACCGAATCAAGTACTGGGCCTACCCCGGCGAAGTCCCCGTCTTCGACTTCTCGAAGATGACCATCTCGACCACCGGCTATACCCACGGGTTCGTGATCAGCGCGAGCTGGTTGCACTTCAAGGGGCTCGAAGATCTGCAACGTCCCCATGAACACCTTCTCCAACAACGGCGTGGCGGTGACCAGCGGAGGCAACGACATCTTCGAGCTGCTCAACATGCACCACAACAGCGGCAACGGCATCTTCATCGGCAGCAAGAGCGCGGGCGGCCACCTGGTCCTCAATTGCGATGCGCACGACAACTACGATGCGACTTCCTCGCAAGGCCAGGGACAGAATGCCGACGGCTTCGGTGTCCACTACCAAACCGCCGGCGACCGCACGATCATCAGGGGCTGCCGCGCGTGGTGGAACTCGGACGACGGTTACGATCTGATCAACCAGGAGATTTCGGTCACGGTCGAGAACAGCTGGGCCTTCGGCAACGGATACGCGGAGTACGGCACGTTCAATCCCTCGTCGGGAAATGGCAACGGCTTCAAGATGGGGAGCAGCCAAACCGGCGTCCGGCACCTGGTCCAGAACAACGTCGCCTGGAAGAACAAGGCTTCGGGGTTCTACGCCAACCACTCCACGGGCGGGAACACCTGGTACAACAACACCTCGTTCCAGAACGGTACCCAGTACAACATGCTGGCGAGCCCGGCAGGCGATCCCAACACGACCATCACCCTGACCGGATCGCTGGCGCACATCATGCGCAACAACATCGGCTATCCCAACAAGAACACCAACATGACGGGGGTCGACACGCAATTCAACGCCTGGGATCTGAATCTCACCCCGGCGGCCAAGGACTTCGTCAGCATCACCGATCCCAGCGTGTCGGGTACGGGGCAGACCATCGAGACGACTTCACCCGCGCTCGGCCCGCGCCAGGCCGACGGTAGTTTGCCCGACGTAGATTTCTTGAAGCTCGCCGCCGGCAGTCAGATGATCGACAAAGGCACGGACGTCGGGCTGCCGTTCGTGGGGGCCGCCCCAGATTTGGGCGCCTATGAATTCGGCGCCACTGGAACGGACGGTGGAACGGGAACTGGGGGCGCGGCAGGCACGGGCGGGACGCCGGGAAGCGGCGGCGAGCCTGGGACCGGCGGCGCAGCCGGAGCGGGCGGTAGGCTCGGATCAGGAGGCTCCGCGGGATCCGGCGGTAGAAGTGGAACCGGCGGTTCGCCAGCCGTGGGTGGAGCCTCGGGAAGCGGGGGCAGCACGGGGTCTGGCGGGGCACCGGGTAGCGGGGGCGGGGCGGCGACGGGTGGCAGGACGGGAACCATTGGCACCGGCGGCGCCACCAACACGAATGCCTTCGGGGTCGGGGGCGCGGCGGGCGGAACGTCCGGAGACAGTCCAACGCAAGGTAGCACGACCAGCGGCTGCTCCTGCCGCCTCGCAAGCGGGCGGACGGCGAGCCATCCCGGATTCGTCCTGCTTGCGCTGCTGATGTTCGGGCGTCGCTGGCGCAAGCGTCGCTGACATGACCAAGCTGGGGTCTGCCTAAAATACGTTGGCGAGCCACATCCGCCACTGATCAAGTAGGTCCAGCACGGCGAAGATGCCGGAACGATCGGTGCCCGTCGATCGACTCGCTCCTAGCCAACGACGGGTCGGGGATTCAGGGCTGCACTCGACGAAACAGCAGAAAGTTCCCGATGTTCTTTTCGGCCCGGTAGTCCTTCCGAATGATGTCGGCTAGCTGAGGGAAGCGCATCAGGGAAACGCGCGACTCGTCGGGCTCGAAGCCATTCGCGTCGTTCTGACCAAGAATGAAGTAGACGGGCGGGTCACGCTTGATCGTCTCGACCAATTCCTTGCGACGGGAAGCAAGGCCGGGCATGGCTCTCGAAAGGGGCGCCTCGGTGAGGAGAATCTTGTGGAAGGCGTAGCGAGTGACCGGGCGGCGATCCGCCAGCGCATACACCCCTGGCGCGAGCCCCCAAATCAGGATCCCGTCGCCGGGCTTGCTGTTGTCGCGGAGGTAGCTCGCAATCTCCTCCTCGATTCTGGGAGAGAATCCCGGAACGTCGAAGGGTCTGAGAAGCTCGGCTCGGTCGCCGTGCGCATCCAAGAGGCGTGCCGATGCGCCGTACGTAGCGCGCCACGCAGGGATCCTCCACGCCATCAGGACGGCGACGAGAGCCAGCGCAATGCCTGCGGCGATCCGACGATGTCCGGCGCGGATGGCGATCTCCTCGGTCAGCAACACGCACCCGGCGGCCGCAGCCAGGGCCAGCGGGGGAATGGCGAACAGGAAGTGGTACGGGTAGAGTTGACGCTCGGCCACGACTGTCGCGAAGGCAAAGACGCACATCGATGCAAGCCACGTGGCGAGCTCGGCGCTCTTGCGGAAGAGCAGCGCGCATCCGAGCGCACCCGCCAGCAGAAACGCGGGCACTTCTCGCAGCAGGGTGAGGCCGGCACTGGCGATCGTCCCGGCCCATGACCCACCGAGGGTGGCCGCGATTTGCATGTAGATCGGAAAGACCGCGCCGACGAATTCCACGGCGGCGCCATGAAACCAGAACCAGAGAAAGGCCGCCGACCAGGGTAGCGTGATTCCGGCGACCATGAGCAACACGCGATGGGCGCCGGCGCGTAGACCAAGCCGGGCCAGCCAGAACGCCGCCCACGCGCCTGCGAGGCCCATGGCCGGTATCTTGAAGAGCCCGGCAAGCCCGACGAAGACGCCCGTGGCGAGCGCATGTCTCGGGCGCTGCAAGGAGCCCAAGGCAAGGAATGCACCGACGAGCGAGGGCAGCGCCGCGAACTCCTCGGCCTGCGCGCGAGACCAATATCCGCCGAAGCCCGGCGACCACAAACCCAGAAAGACGAAGGCAGCGCCCAGAAGCCCGGCCCAGCGTCCGAGCCGCCGCCCCAACCCTACGCCCGTGACAATCATGGTCAGGGCAAGGTACGCTGCCTCGAACCACCAAATGGATCGGATGCTGCCACCGAGAGAAAAGCCGAGCGCAAAAGTGTAGAGCTGAAGGGGTGGCTTGGGGTCGAAGAGATCGCGATAGGGCAGCCATCCCCGCGGGATCCACCTGCCGAAGCAGGCAAACAGGCCCTGATCGAGGGCCAGCGGCTCGCGCGAGCGAACCACAACCAAGAACAGGAAAAGCACAACGAGCAACGAGACGGAAGCGATGAAGGCGATGGTTCCCTTCGTCCCCCTGGCGGACTGCGCGCAAAAGACGTCGCTCGAAGGTCGTTCGGTCACCTAACGGGTGAGATGTTGCCACAGTTCAGGCGGTTGCGAAAGAAGGGAGATGCGCGGCGGGCGTGGGACCATTCGAGTCTTGCATCTGGTGGGCGAAGCGCCGGGGGCAGGGCGACTGTGATCGGGGTCGCGCCGACGCCATCAAGCGCCGCTTTCCCGTGGTGGCGCCGCCGACCGTGGGCGTATGCTCGTCTCATGTGCCGTGTCCGTCGGCTGTTTGCGCTTCTTCCCATCGTTGCGGCCGCTGCCTCGAGCGGATGCCATTCCTCGGACAGCGGCGACTGCGATCCCTGCGGCGACAACTACGTCGTCAACGCGGACATCTGGGCGTCCCCGGAAGGCGACATGTTCATCGCCGGGTACCGCGGAATGCAGCAAGGATTGTTGCGGCGTTTCGACAACGGAGCCTGGGTGCCCATCTACGAAGGGGGCCACTCGCTCCAGTCGATGTGGGGCACCAGCTCGCAGGACTTCTTCGTGCTCGACCTCGACGCCACCGTCCTGCACTACGACCACGGCACCTGGGAGACCTGGGCATTGAGCAGCCCCGACGGCGGCGCGCCCGTCGGCCAGGCCTGGGCGCTGTGGGGCTCGGCGAACGACGATCTATTCGTGGCGGGTTGGGGAGGCGCCATCCTGCACTTCGACGGCACCGCGTGGGCACCGATGACCACGCCGACGACCGCTCGATTGAAGAGCTTGTGGGGCAGCGCCCACGACAACGTCATCGCCGTCGGCGACCAGGGCACCATCCTGCACTTCGACGGTGCCGCCTGGTCCCTCGTCCCCTCGCCCACCACCGCCCAACTGAACGCCGTCTGGGGCGCCGCCGCCGACAACGTGTTTATCGTCGGCGAGACCACGCTCGAGAGCGCGCACGTGATCCTGCACTACGACGGCCACGCCGTGACCACCATGCACGAAGGCGACAAGGCCCTCCTCGGCATCCACGGCACTGGCCCCGACCGCGTCTACGCCGTCGGCGCCCGTCGCAACGAGAGTAGCGTGACTGGCGGCGCCTTCCGCTTCGACGGCACCAGCTGGATCGAACAATCGGTCGGCGTCGGCCAGTTCCTCTGGGACGTCTGGGTCAACCCCGACGGCAGCTATGTCGTCGTGGGGCCGGACGACACGATCGTGAAGCGGATAGGGAAGTAGCGATCAGCCCAGCTCGAAGCGAGCGTGTTCCTTGCGCAGGAGCGCGGTTTCCCGATTGCGCTAGCGCGGCACTAGCGGCACCGGGAAGGGCAGCGGCGGGACTGGCACTGCCAGCGACGACGTGGTCACTCGACGCCCCATCGACAGCGCCACGATCGACTTCGGTCGCGATGAGTCGAGATCCGAGCTTCAGGCGCCAGCTAGCGGAACCAGCGATCCGGCATCTCGTAGGGCTGGCCACAGGCCAAGCCAGTTTTCGAGCCGGAAAGGCTCGATGGCACATAACCTGACGGGAGGCCCTGTGGAAAGCGCGCCCACTTGCGCAGGCGCTCGCGCACCACCTCGGGCGTGGGGTTGGTCAGTCTCTCCTCGAGGAGGCTCCCGGCTCCTGCCTGCGCACCCGTGGCGATGGCCGTGCTGAAAAGCCAGATGGGCGCGGTAAGCAGGAAGTAGGCGCCGTGACTGAGCGTCGAGACCGTTCCGAGCAATCCCCACGCCACAATCGGCGCCTTCTCGGACTCGAACATGGACAGGGTCACCCTTTCCACACATTGCGGAGGGAGCAGGAGCACATGGCCGTTCGTCTCCAGTATGAATGCCTCGGGCTCGACGGCGATTAGCTCACCGGCGTACTCCTGGGCGCTCAGATGCAGCCGGGCGAAGGCACCCGTAGGCTTCCACTGTGCGTCTTTCATCGAACGGCGGAACTCGGGTGGAATCCCGGAGGCACAGCCTGCGAAATGCATGGCCATGGCCATCGTCACCGAGGCCCGACCGAAACGATGCCAGCGCCCGGTTGGGCTAGCAGCCCGTGGCTTAGCGGACATACCGGCTCTCCCAGAACATGGCCTCGATGCGCGGCTCGAGCTCGCGATAGCTCGGCGCCAGATCACGCAAGGCCGTGGCGGGACGGGTGAAGAGCTTGCCCAGTTTCCAGTCGCTTTCCTCGGCCAGCCACGACTGACGCATCCACTCCAGGTAGAAACCGCGTGCTTCCAGGAAGAACTCCAAGCCTTCGCCGTCGGCGGGCAGGTCGTATTCCAGCATGTGCTCGTCACCGGGCAGCGTGACCAGAGCCGGCACGCTGTGAGCGACCCAGCGGCGCGCGCGCTCCGCATCGCCGGCGCGTGTGGCGATGCGGGTGACGGGCACGCGCGTTGCGGTCACGGTCTGGCCGAGACGCACGAGCGCGACGTGGCCTACCCGGAAGTTGCCGCGCGCCATGACCAGTCGGATTCTCGCGCGCCGGGGTGCCGCTCGGCAGAGGCACGACCTGGACGTCGCGGGCCAGCGGGCCGATCTCGGCGTAGGTGCCGACGGTGCGCCAGTCGCCACGGGCGTCGCGCAGTTGCACCTCGATGCCACCGAGGAGGTGGTACAGCTCGCGCGCGTGGCCACGGACCGACTCGTCTCCTTGATCCATGGCGGCGAGATAGCTACCGGCCTTGCGGCCCATGTAGGCCAGCGCCTGATAGAAGAGATACGTGGTGATGAAGCCCTGCCGAGCCTCGATGAGCAGGCCTCGGCTCGCTGCCGGCGCCACGTCGTCGAAACTCAGCTCGATGGGCTCGCGCGTGGCCAGATCGCGTCCGTCGGTTTCGCTGATGCGTTCCACGTCGTCGCTGGCGCGCACGGCGGACAGGCAATCGCCCTCGGCGGCGCGGCACGCCCTTGGCGGCGCGAAGTCACGCGCCTCGCGGAATTGTCCGTCGACAGTGCGCACGATGCGGCCACCCTCGGGACGCGGCATCACCAGCAGGTTGGCTTCCTTGATGGTGTGGGTTTCGAGGGCCTCGTTGGTGACGCGCAGCCGGGCCGTGCGGCCAGTGATCCGAGCCCGCCACAAGGCATCCACGTCGGTGGCTTCCAGCGCGGGTGCCACGCTCTCGGAAAAGCCTTCGGCCGCCAGGTAGTCTTTCCGGCCGTCCGATACGTAGAAGGTGGGGCAAGAACCGAAGCAGGCCTTGGGGTTGGTGAGGCACGCCACGGTCACCGCCAGCGAGGCCACGGTGACGATGGTCATGCCAACGACCGGGCCCATGTTGGCCTTCTCCTGGTTCGTCTCGAACAGGGCGACCTCGCCGATAGGGAGGTCGGCGCCCCCGCACGCCACGGCCTTCCGGTGCATGTTCCAGCGTCGACAGTCCCCCCGTACCACGCCTTTGTCTTCGTCGATGGTCCAGCGGGTGAAGAGCGCGACGTCTCCGTTCTTGAGGTGCGCTTTGAGGTAGGGTGATTCCTTCGCGGTGATGCCGTGGAGATCCGACGATTGGTGCAGCTGGCGATCCAGCGTGCAACCCAGGCCTAGTGCCCCGACCACGAGCCCCACGCCGACAGCACTCAGGTGATATCGTTTGCGCATGCGTACTCGCGAAGCAAGTCGTCTGCCAGAACGTCGAATACACGCCGAGGCAGCCATTCCAAGACATTACACCGAAGACGTGTGACAGTGTTCGTCAGGATTCCACCACTCTGCCAGCTCGGCCGGGTACTCCTCCACCAATTTGCGATAGCCAGGCGCGAAATCGGGGAAACTGCCCAGTTTGTAGTGCGCGGCCGAGGGGGTGGCGGGGCGGGTGGGTGGTCCCTGCCGGTACTGCTCGCCTACGGTCCCACCGTGGGCGGGCGCGTGCCGTTGAAGTCCTGGATGTCCTGGCAGGTGTCGCGCGTTCCGCAGTCGGCGGTTTTGTTGGTGGCATAGGTATAGGTCACGGTGCCAACCATGACGTCGCCCGAAACAGTGGCCAGCAAGCGCGCGTTGCGCGTGTAGGCGCAGGTGCCGTTCGAGCCGGGCATGGTGCCCGCGATGGCCAGGTCGAGCCTGGTGTCTGACACCGTGCCCGCGAAGGTGTCCTTGCCCATGGCGAGGGCCAAGGCGATACCCGCCACGCCCTGCACCTGCGCACTCACCTGCGAGCCAGTTTGCGTTACGACCACTTGTACGCCACTGGAGGATTGGCCCGTGGAATTGGCCAGGATCCCGCACTGGTTCTGCCGCACGGTCAGCGAGAGAGAGTAGGTGCCAGCCACATCGGCCGGCGTATTGCCGCCACAGGCACCAGCGAAAAGAACCAGTGTCAGCGCGAGTCTACCCATGGGATCGCCTCCTGCGTGCAATTAGACACGCAACCCTGGAATTTCTGCAAGCTCGGTTCGCGCAGCTAGCCGTCCCCAGGCTCCCCAACCGCCCCACAAGGCGACCTCTCCGTAACCGCCGGGGGGAGCGGCTACATCGTCGCGAACAAACCCCGTAACATGCCAGCGAGGGCGGCCAGAAGTTGCTCGACGTCGAGCGCGGGCGGGTGGTGGACGAGCGCTCGGCCTACGTTGCCTAAGGTCACGCATGCGAGCCAGGCCATGGGGCGAACGCTGTCCTCTGTGCGATTGAAGCGCGTGGCGAGGATTTTGGTCGTGGCTTCCAAGAAGGACTGAATCTCCGCGCCCAGTGTCTCTTCGTGCAGCTCTTCCGAGATCGCTCGCAGGCGTGCGGGCGCGCCCGCGTGCAGCTCGGCCATTGCATGCATCAACCCGACCATGACATCGACCATGTCCAGTCCAGGATCGGCAAGGCGAGCCAGCGTGTGCTGAATGAGGGGCATCACCTGGTCGCGGTGTCGCTCCTGTAGCGACGCGAAGATTGCTTCTTTGTTGGGGAAGTATTGGTAGATCGATCCGATGGACACGCCGGAGCGTTCCGCGACCGCGTTGGTGGTCACCCCGAGCCGGCCGTGCTCTACCAGCAATTGGCCGGCCGCCTCAACGATGGCGTCTACGGTTTGGCGAGACCGTTCTTGCGTCGGATCTCGGCGTGCACGCAGGTCGAGCCGCGGTTCCGAAATGTGAGCCCGCGCCGCCTTCGCGCGGCGCACCTGTTGCGTTTCGATCGGTGTTTTGCGGGGTTTGCCGTTCATTGGGGAAGGCGAGTTTCTACGGTGAAGACAAACGTGCATGCTATCAGCGAAAGCCTAGCCCGCACAGCGGGCAGCAAGGAGAGAGTTCCATGGAACCATCGAAGACATTCGAGAGCAAGCCCGTACACACCTGTCCAGTCTGGATTGGCCGCCTACTGGCGAGCCCTCTGCGACGCGTGTTCGAGAACCCGGCCACCGTTGTCCTACCGTTGCTCAAACCCCAGGATCGCGTACTTGAGCTCGGCCCGGCGCTGGGATTCTTTACCCTCCCGGTCGCCGAGGCGCTGGGCCCTCACGGAAGGCTCGTGTGCATCGACGTGCAGGAAGGCATGTTGCGACGACTGCGTAGACGTCTCGAGAAACGCGGGCTCGCCGGCCGAACCGAACTGCGCCAATGCACGCACGAAGATCTCGGGCTTGTTGACCTTGAAGGAACCTGCGACCTCGTGCTCGCGCTTCACGTGATCCACGAAACCGTTGCGCCCGCAGGAACCATGAAGGCACTGGCCAGTTGCTTGAAGCCCGGCGGTCATCTGTTGCTGATTGAACCGCCCGGGCATTGCTCGCCCGCCGTCTTTCAATCAGAGGTCGAGGCAGCGGGAGCAGCAGGCCTGGAGCGAACCCCGCACCCGCGCGCCGAGGGTCGAAAGAACCTTGCGCTGTGGAAGCGACCTGCCTAGGCCGAACGTCACGCGAGGATTCACAGGCTTCAACACAAGGAGCGTCCGATTGTGCGTTAGGCAGGGAGCGCGGTGGCACCAGGAGCCGGGACTATTCTCGGTGAAGAGCCAGTCTTCGAGCTCTCGTCAGGCGCACGCGGGCCTCCTGATGCACATGATGACATGCTGGCATCGCGCGGGAGATGCCAGGCTGCCTCCCAGCCGACGGGGTGATCTGCCCCACACTCGATGGGCTCGCAGCTGCAGCCCCTTCCACCTTTGCATTGCGATCGTGATACTGAACCTTCACAATGCAGGACGAAGTCACGTGCGTGGAGCTCGCAAGATGAAAGCACTCGCCCCGAAGCGGATCGTCCCCTTCCTCATTTCGGCAGCGCTTTTCTGGTCCGCTGCATGCGACTCGTCGGGACGGACCAGCCCGGGCGACGGCAGCCCCACAAGCAACGGCGGGGCAGGTGGCATGTCGTCCGGCGGAGCCTCCGGTTCTCCTGGCCAAGGTGGCAACGGATCTGGTGGAACCCCGGCGGCGGGTGGCGCGAGCACGAGCGGTCTGGACGGCTCGGCAGGGGCGACGGGGGCCGGAGGTTTGGCGAACGGGGGTGGTGGAGGCGGAATCGACCGCGGCGTGGGTGGTGGCGGCGAGAACGGCACGGGCGGCGCGGTTGACGGCGGCTGTGTGGGCAGTGCGTGCTCCGTCGATGCGGGCTCGGGCGACGTTTCGCTGCTGAATTGCGCCCAACTGACGACCGCTGCTGCCTGCGACGCACGCGGCGATTGCCATTCTGTCTACGTCGACCCTGGAACCTGCGGCTGTGGGACGGCGGGCTGTTGCGCAAGATTCAATCATTGTGTCGATGGTGGAGTGACCGACTGTAGCGGCCCTGCCAGTTGCACCGTGGCGCAGCCATTCTGCGAGTCACCCTACGTACTGTCCTATGCCGGCGGCTGTTTCGAGGGCTGCGTCTTTCCGGCGGAATGTGCACCGCCGGTCTGTCCGGCGGCGCCGCCGATGAGTGGCAGCTCGTGCGGCAGTATCGATTTCAGCTGCCTGTACGAGGCTTGCTCGACGACAGGCCGCACACTGGCGAAATGCTCGGGCGGAACGTGGGCCGTAGAGAGCGGCCCGTGCACGGCCGTCAACTGTCCGGGGGCCGGGACGTACGGCGGGCTGCCCTTGACCTGCGGCGCGGGTCAGGTCTGCGTACGCACCACCGGCGGTGGCGGCGCATACCTGGTGACACCGAGCTGCATCGACAACACCTGCGGCCAGCGGGCGGTCTCGACCGACTGCCTGCAGGAACCGACGCCCTCATGCTCCGCCAGCTATTCGTTGTCGGGCGTGACGGTCGAGTGCCAAGACCAGACTTCGGCCTGTGGACCAGACGGACGCCCCTGCGCCTAGAGCGGCTTCGACTTCGCTACTACGACCTCGGCTGACTTCTCACTCCGTTCTAGAAGCAGTAAGCATGCACCGAAGTATGGTGCACCGAAGTGTGGTGCCCCGAAGTATGGTGCCAGAGTCTTGAAGAAAGCCCGGAGGAAAGCCCAACGAGGACTTCCCGAGAGCGTCGCCTGACCCGGTCGTCCGACAGGTCGTGGTGACTCCGCGACGACACTGAACCTGGCTCCGATGACGCCGACCTCGACGTTCCCCGACGGCCTTTGCGCCGAATGCGAATGGAGAACAGGGCTTCCCCTCTCCGCCGCTTTGACCTGGCAGGCGAGATGGGCTTCCGTCGCGGCACCTGCGGTCAGGCCGGGACAGTTGGCAGCAGCGCCTTGAACGGCAACGCCGGAGGGAAGGCCCAGTCAGGAAACAGCTCGGCAATCTGTTTGGCCTTGGCCTTGAGACTGTCGACACCAGCGCGGAAGTTGGCCACGAAGACACGGTAGGTGGCCACGTACGCGTCGCCCTTCTCGTCGTCGTGTGCATGGACCATGGGCGCGGGGCTGCGGTCTGGGGCTTCGGGCCGGCGCTGGGGATCCTGGTCCAGGATAGCCTGCACGCCCATCGGGGTCCGGCCCTTGGCCTTGTTAGCGGCCGCGGCAGCGGCGACGATCTCGCCAACGACACGGCGGTAGTGGGCCTGGCGACTGTCTTCGGTCATACCGACCATGCAGGGCAAGGGGGAGAGCTTGATGTCGTAGCTCTTTGCGAACTCTTCGGGCTTGACGTCCTTGCCAGCAGCGCGGGCGCGGTACTCGGCGCTGCGGTCGTACCAGGTGCCGCGCATAAGGTCGCCATGGGTCAGGGCCGCGACGCAGTTGGGGCCAGGCCACGCGCCAGGAGTCCCAACCAGGCCTTCTTTCGCGCCATGGGCGAGCAGGTAACGCATGCGAGCCTGAGCAGCCTTGTCATCGACGACAGGGATGGCGCGGTATCTGCGGGACCAGACCCGCTCGGGCCAGTCGTGGAGGCGCGCGACCTCCTTGGCGATGTTGGCATTCACGAACTGCATGAACCTCGCAAGCTGCTGGGCGCTCGACGGAGAAGCCCGCAGGTGGGCGTGGGTAGAAACCACTACAAAGCCATGGAGGATCATCTTGTAGTCATGCTGGGCCTTGCCGATGACACCGAGGACGAGGTCGGTGAGTTCGGGCGAGGGCTTGAGCAACAACCTGCCTTGCAGGGTACGGGTGGTGATTTCGACGAGGGAGTGTTCGGGGATGAAGCGGAGAGGTCGTGGCATGCAGTACTTCTCGGCATAAGCGCGCGCTACTGAGTTTCACCCACACGCCAGACCCGCCGTGCGTTTGTCGAAGTCAGTTCGTGGTCAACTGCGCCGCGAAGTTGTCATCGCAGATTCGCAGACAGGCCGCTGATGGGACGAAGAGCCGATAGAAGACCGCAGGCGGCGCCTCTCCCGGAACGGGCACCGAATAGGGGCCCTTCTCGGACGCTCCGAAGATCTGGAGAAACACCTGGCCGGCGCAGCCTTGAACGGTCACATCGGCACCCGCATACAGGTCGCCGGCGATGGGCATTAGGACTGGCGGTCGGGGATTGTCCGCAACCAACACCGTCGGGCTCGGCAAAGAATCGACGGTGGCCGTAATTCGTCGGCAAGTTTTGTTGGGATCGCTTGACGTACCGACCGCGTGAAGTTGTAGGGTCGAGTTGGCGACCATCCCGTCCAGGCCTGAGCACGAGCCGGTCGACTCTACATAAGCGGCCGTCAAACCCGGGTTGTACTGATACGGTCCGCCGTCACGTGCAATATCGAGAATGCGAACCGTGAAGTGACCGCTCGTGCTCAAATGCTCATCGCACAGCCTTGGCGTGCAACCTGCGACTGCAATAATCCCCACAAAGACCAAGGCGGTGCGATGGAGCATGATGATCCCTCCAGTCACCTCGCGCGTGTGTGAGTTCTTCTGCGACCCGAATGCGCCCAATTGTCAGTCAGGAACGAGCTGCCTTGTGGAAATGAACGGCAAGTGGACCTGTCAGCCGCCGATTCAGTAGCCTTGGTGGCCACTGTTTCTCGGCCTGCTCGCCACGCTGCGCTCCGCACTCCGCGTCCGTACCACGCTCGCCCGCCAGCATCCAATTGCTAGGCCTGGCCAGGGGGTGCTCTCGCGAGTCCGCTGCGCCTCACCTCTGGCGCCCCAATACACGGTGTGACTGCACTTTGTGGAGCTTCACTGGACGGCCACCGGCAAGCGCGTCTTCAACATCCTCATCAACGGCACCACGGTGCTGTCGAACTTCGACATCTACGCGGCGGCCGGCGGCAACTACAAGGCGGTGTTGCGCGAGTTCACCGCCATCGCCAACTCCTCGGGTCAGATCGCGATCAAGTTCAACACGGTCACTGACAACGCCACCATCGAGGGTATCGAGATCATCAAGAAGTGGGTCTTTGGGCGCCGAAAAATGCCGCCAAGCTGCGTGCGAGGACATTCCGCACTTCCCTGTACGCAAGAGCGACATGCCCAATATCATGGAGGTTTTGGCTGGCCATACGAGCCATGCGAGATGATGCTTTGGCGATGCCAGACACCCCCACCGCGAGGTCTTGGACACGCTGCACATATGACCACCGTCTTCGCGCACAGGTGGTCAGGGCCTGCACCAAACGCCTGCCCCTCATGCCCCAAAAACAGCCCGACCAGCCGGAGAGAGGTGACAAGCGGCCGCAAAGAGAATATACGGGCAACGATCGCGTCCCTTCGAGGTGTCTAACGGATTTTGGTTGGAACTAGGATCGGCGAAGGGACGTGTCAGCCGGACGACAGAAAGGAAGACCTTCATGAAGACGAGTATTCGAGTTGGAAGCACTTTTCTAGCGGCGCTCCTGGCGTCTGGGCTTGTAGCCTGCGGCAGCTCAAATACGCCCTCCGGTGGAACCGGCGGCAGTGGCGGTGTCGGTGGCGGCACGACCGCGCCGGCAGGAACTGGCGGCACGACCGATGCTGCCTCGACGGACGGAAAGCTCTGCCTCGGTACGACACAGGCGCTCATCACGGATTTCACCTATGCTGGCGGCACGGCAGACACCACCCAGGTGCACTTCGGGGACTCCACGACGCTTGGCGGTTCGGAGTACGTTTATCCAACCGGTACGGACAGCTATCCGCTCACCTCGGACATGAGTGCCAACACCTGGCACATCAGTGGAACCGTGGGCACCTACTCGGGGTTCGGCTTGTATTTCGACAACTGCAGCAGGATCGACGCGTCCGCGTACCAGGGCATCTCGCTCAAGATCTCCGGCACGGTGGAGCAGGATGGCATGGTGACCTTCGGGGTGGATACCTTGGACGACACGATCGCCGCTTCCTGGCTGAACAGTCACGGCAGCACGGGTGCCACCAATCCTGGCCGCTGCAATCCTCCAGCCGACTCCACGTTGAACCAATACAGCCAGTCGGCGTGCGCCAATCCAACGGCGTCGATTCCAGTCACCACGATCCCGACGGTTCAGAGCATCCTGTGGACGGATTTCACGGGAGGCAAGCCTGAGTCGGACGTGAAGCCAGGGGACATCATCGGCATTCACTGGTTCTTCCCCAATCCCCCCGGAGCCGGAACCGCCAGCCCGACGACGTACAACGTCGATATCACTCTCGACGATCTGTCGTTCATCCAGTAGCTCGCGCGCCTCGCCAGGAGTCCCAATGCCATTCCGGCTATTCCCCCTCACGTTGATGGTTGTGGCCATTTCAATCTTGAGCGTAGCTTGCGGCTCCACGAAGAAGGCCTCCACCGGCCCGGCGAGCGGCAGCCTTGTCTGCCCACCCCTGTCGGGTGGGCCGACAGGTCTCGCGCCCCTTCCCAGCACCTCTCAACTCGCCTACCAGCACACCGAGCTGACCGCCTTCATCCACTTCGGCATGGCCACTTTCGATGGCACCGAGCAGGGCAACATGTCCGTCGATCAGCCCTCCCTCTTCAATCCGACCAACCTTGACGCCACCACGGTCGCCGAGTGGGTGAGCGCTCTCAAGGCCGCCGGCATTGGTCAAGCCATGCTGGTCGCAAAGCACAGCACCGGATTCTGTCTTTGGCCAACCGCGACCACGGAGTTTCTCCGTCAAAAGCAGCCCTTGGCTGGACGGCCAGGGAGACGTCGTCAAGCTCTTCACGGACGCCATGCACGCGGCCGGGCTCAAAGTCGCGCTTTATCTCGCGCCTTGGGACCAGTCGCACCCGAGCTCGAAGGCCGATTACCAAGACTACTTCAAGGCTCAGCTCACCGAGCTTCTGACCAACTATGGTCCAATCCACGAGATTGAGTTCGACGGCTTCAATGCGCCCAGCTCGAACGTCGACTGGAAGTCGGTGTTTGCGCTGGCCAAACAGTTGCAGCCCGACATCCTGGTTTGGGCCGGTCCCGAGATCGTCAACACCGGCGCAGTTCCGGACCTACAGTGGATCGGCAACGAGAACGGCCAGGCGAGCCGAACCACGTCGAGCCTCGATACGCACAACTGCGGTAACGGGAGCACTTGGTGTCCCTACGAATGCAACACCTCGGACCGCGCGCCGAACTGGTTCTGGCATCCCAACCAGCCGACGATTTCGCTGAGCGCGATGCAATCGGTCTACTTCAACTCGGTAGGCATGAACTGCACCCTCATCTTCAACGTCCCGCCGACCACCACGGGGCAGTTCGATGCGGCGGACATCGATCTACTGCAGCAGTTCGGCACCTGGTATTCCGCGCTCTACGAGACCAATCTCTTGCAGGGACAGCCGGCCACCGCCGACTCGACCTGGGCGAGCGCGGGCTTCGATGCAAGCAAGGCGGTGGACGGTGACGTCTGCACCTATTGGGCTGCAGCCAGTGGCACGACCGCCGCGCGTCTCGAGGTCACCCCGGCGTCCCCCGTCACGTTCAACGTGATCAGCATCCGCGAGCCCATCGAGATTGGCGAGCGGGTGACGCAGTATCATGTCGAAATCAAGCAAAACGGCGTCTGGAACACCGACGCCCCTGACCACGTCCGGCGCGAAGATTCAGGGCACGGTCATCGGGCAACGCCAGCTATGGCTGCTCAACGCGACGACCGCCGAGGCGGTTGCGCTGGTCATCGATTCCGCCAAGGACGTTCCCGCCATCGCCGAATTCGGCATGATGAGCGGTCCCATGGCAAACACGCCCGACGCTGGCCCCATCACAGGCAACGACGGCACGCTGTGCCCACTTCCCGCCACCATTCTCATCACCGACTTCACCTACGCGCCACCTGACGGTGGTGCGACCGACACAACGGGGTCGCACTTCGGCGACTCCGGGTCGCTGTCGGGCGGCGAGTACGTCTACCCGACAACCGGGAGCGCACCGCTCACCTCCGACGTAAGCCAAAGCAATTGGCACATTACCGGAACTGTCGGGGACTACTCGGGCTTTGGCCTCTACTTCGACAATTGCAACCGGGTCGACGCCTCCAAGTACAAGGGGATTTCCTTTACAGTTTCGGGATCGATGGGCGGCAACCAACTCACGCTCGGGGTTTCGACCTTGAACGACTCGATTGCTGCGGGATGGATCAATACGCACGGTGGAAACTCCACCGCGCCCGGCCGGTGCATTCCGACCTCCGGTACCGGCCAGTACTCCGAACAAGGCTGTTCGACCCCGACCAAGACCATCGCCGTGACCTCGACGCCAACCGTGGTGAACGTTCTGTGGAGTGATTTTGCCGGCGGCAGCCCAGAAGCCGGCGTCGCCACGCCTGCGGAGATCACGAGCATTTCTTGGACCTTGCCGTGGTCCTCCGGAGGGGCGTCCTACCCGGTCGATGTCGTGATCGACGACCTTTCGTTCATCCCCTAAGATTAGGGCGGCAGCGCGCGCCGGCTGCTGGCGCGCGTGACGAGCGCGATCGTTGCCCCGAAAGGCCCACAGACCGTGCGGTGAGCCTGACCGTGCCGCTCCGACTCGTGGTTTGGATGATCGTCTGCGCCAGTCCCGCGAAGACGCCGCGGCGCCGTTCCCCAGATGGAACCGCCAACTGAAGTCCGCCATCAGGCGCTCCTCCGCCAATCGCGTTCGGCGGTGAACGACCGGCGTCCGCCTTCAGCGTTGAGCTGGCTGCCGCGCGGATGCCCTATGATTCCCGACCGCCCGGACTCGAAACCTTGGCCTGCAAAGGCCGAACACGCCTGCGAGCAGGCCTACAATCAGCATGGTTCGGGAGTGTCCGCGGCTGCCTCCGATTCCGCAGGAGCAACCTGATGACGAGCCAGCAGCGGATGACGATCCGCCGGTCCCGGAATTGCCGCCGCTTACCGCGCCCCCGTTGCCTCCGACGTTGCCACTCGATCCGCCGACCCGTGTGTCGACCGATGCCCCACCCGCGCCGCTGCCACCTGCGCCGCCGCTCACGCTGCCGTCGGCATCGCTGCGTGTACCGCCACCTGCACCTCCGGTACCGCTGCCCACGCTGCCGCCAGCACCGCCGACCGCGCTCCCTCCTGCACCACCCGCGGCGTCCTCAGCTCCACCGTCGATCGGATTCCCCCGGTCCCCGGCAAGCCCGCTCGCGCTTGGAACTTCAGCCAATTCAGATGCACGGCGCCAGCAAACACCACGTACAGACGGGAAATTCCGGTCGCTGGCTGGCCGAGCGTGCACGTCTGGGTCGCCCAGGCATCGGCAGTGGAGCTCACCGCGCACGTGCCGAGCAGCGTGCCGTCCTGCGCATCCGCATGTAGTTCGAGGGTGGTGTCGCCCTGGGACTTCACCCGCAGCTGAACGCTGGCGACGCCGTCGTCGGTGTAGTCAACGTTCTCGAAGTAGACATAGCTGCCAGCGGTAGCCGCTATCGATTGCCCCAGGGTGGCATCGCTGCTGTCCTCCTTGGTCACGCCGGATTGGCCATCGTAGTCCTCGCCCTCGATTTCCACGAGAGCATTGCGACCAGTCAAGGGGCGCTTCAAGCCAAGGATGATGAGCGTGCCTGATTGCCGGTTGAGCGCGAACGAGGTGCTGAACGAGGTATCCACGGTCTTCTTGCTGACGGGTTGGAGCAGCGCCAGGTGTTGCGCCTTGCGCATCGCCTGCAACTGCGTCTCGGATGGGCTAGTCGGCTTGCCCTGATTCACCCAGATCGAGTAGGGATTGCTGTGGGTCTCGTCCACGATGAATTGGGTTACGAAGATCTCCTTCCCTGCCAGGGCGGGCGGAAGATTGCTCACGTTCACGGTCACGTTGTCGGAGCCCGTGGTCTTGATGGTCGAGAAGTAACTGTAGACGATGATTTGGATCTCATCCTCGGCGTCGGATTTGGTCGCCATGGCGTCGACGCCGTCCCCCCCACGCCGCCGCCAGACTGCAGGCGCTTGGGGCCCAGGTAGTTGAGCATCTTGAAGCCATTGAACGCGGCCTTGCGTATGCCCTGAAACGTCATGAGGCCGAACACCGAGCCAAACGGCAGGGTGCCACCCTGCTGCATGATGTACGAATCGGCATCCTTGCCGTGCTCGCCGAACACGTCGGATGCGACCCAGTACGAGAAGACGTCGAGTGGGGGCGTGTCGCCGTTGTTCTTGTCGGAAAGCAACTTGACGCTCTTGAGGATAAACGGCGCGTTGGCATGGCTGTCCATGCTCACGAGCCCGTCGGTCGTTCCGCCGCCCTGACCGGAATACGACGAGTTCCATTCGGTATTGAACGATTTGACCGTCGCCGTGGTGTAGCCCGCGCCGGTGATCTGGCCTATGCGACCAGTGTTGTCATCGACGCAGCTCTGGGCGTTCACGGGTGAGCTGCCATCGCCGCCCGGGTAGCAGTGGGACGACACGAAGGTCACACGTTTGTTCGCGCTCTGGCAGTGTTTTAGGAAATCGCCGATGGGACCATAGTAAGTCGCTGCGGGTCCCCCGACGAGGGCGTCGGGCAGCACGGAGGTAATCGAATCGACCGCGGCGTCGTACAGCGTGTAATAGTCGTTCATCTTCGCGGTCGTGGATTCGCTCGCATCCATGCCATTCCAGAACCCCGAAAGATCCGGCTCGTTCCACACCTCCCAGTACCACTGGCCTACGTCGCCTGCGCCGTACTTGTCCACGCAGTGCTGGACCACGGCTTTGATGAAATCCTTGTACGTGTTGTAGTCCTTGGGCGGGCTGTGATAGTCGCCGCCAATCGCCAGCGCGGTGGGCATGAAATCAAGCTCCATGAGCGGCCGCATTCCCGCTGAAACGATGGCGGTCAGGTACGTGTCGAATTTCGTCCAGTCGTAGGACCCCGCCGCCTTGTAAATGCCTATGTCGTCGTTCAGGACGCCGTGGCCTCGTACGCGCATCATGCCGAGCTCACGGTTGGCAATCTTGTAGTGCGTCTGCAAGTCCGAACGCAGAGTCAGGCTGGCCGTGCCGGTGCCCACACTAGCGGACCAAAAGCGAGGATTCCCCGCGGTCTGCTTTGATGCGTCCACGGAAATGGTGTAGGTGATCGCGCTCGCCACCCGTGGAGAGGTCAGAACCAGTAGCCCGATCGCAGCCGTCGCCACCAACTGCGTCGGGCGACAGTAACGACGGGCGCAATTAATCTTCAGCCTCGATATGCCCGTATCAAACTGCGTTGCCATGATGAACCGATACTTTCTGCCCAAGTGCCAATGAGGGCAAGATGAAAACGCCCGACGCAGCTTCGCGCGAAATAGTGCCGAATGTCTTGGTTTGTACCTGGGGTCGGCAGGGTGGACTATCCTTCCGGCAGCGGCACGCTGTCGGTGGCCTTGGGGGACCTGGACGGCGACGGCAAGCTGGACATCGTCACCGCGAACTCCGAATCGAACACGGTGAGCGTGCTGGTAGGCACAGGCGGCGGAAGATTTGCCGCCAAAGTGGACTACCCCTGCGCCAGCCCGAGCGCCCCGGGCCAACGGAACTCCATCGCCCTGCGTGACTTGAACGGCGACGGCAAACCGGACATCGTCACCGCGAGCTACTACTCGAATGCGCTGAGCGTGCTACTCGGTGTGGGTGACGGGACGCTCGCGGCTATGTCGGCCTACCCCGGCGGCGGCCACCCCACGTCGGTGGCGGTGGCCGACTTGAACGAGGATGGCAAGCTGGACCTCCTCGCGACGAGCTTCGACACGAGGTGTGTGAGCTCGTTGTTCGGCATTGGCGACGGAACCTTCGACGTGGGGCCGAGCTACCCCACCGGCGGCCGCCCACAAATGCTGGCGCTGGGTGATCTGAACGACGACGGCGATCAGGACATCGTGACCGTGAGTCCGGACACGAGCACGGTGAGCGTGCTGCTCGGCACCGGCGATGGTGGGCTCGCCACCCACGTGGACCGGATAGTCGAAGGCATCTCGGGCTCGGCGGCGATGGGTGACGTAGACGGCGACGGCAAGCTGGACGTCGTTGCTGGCAACTCGAGCAACAGCACGGTGAGCGTGCTGCTCGGAACCGGCGACGGAAGGCTCGCCCCAAAGGTGGACTATGCGACCGGGTACACACCGGTCGCATTGGCGTTGGGTGACCTGAACGGCGACCACGCGCTGGATGTGGTGACGGTGAACGCCGCGGGCGCGGTGAGCATGCTGCTCGGAAGGGGAGACGGCACTCTCGCGGCACAAATCGAGTACGCAGCCACGTTCGCCCTGCCCCCACCCGGGGACGGCACCGGCCCGAGCCTCGGCTCCCTGGTGCTGAGCGACCTGAACCGGGATGGCAAGCCGGACCTCGTCATGACGAGCACCGTGGCCACGCACGGTGAGCGTGCTGCTCAACGCTTCTCAGTAGGGACCGCCAGGGTCGAAGATGCCGGACGTCGGCCAACCTCAAGCGCCTGGCCCACACCGCGCAAGCCGTGGGCCCGTGGGCGCGCACTCGCCTGCTGCGCCTGCGCGGCCGCAACGCCTTTCGGGAAGTGAAATCCGAGCCGAGCTGCCTTCTGCGCAGCCAACGACGGTGCGAGATCCCGGATCTCGAAGCCTCGGTCATTCCTGAAGTGGAGGAGATCTTCAGACTGCTTTAGACTAGGACACCATGAAGACCCTTATGGCTCTCTCGCTTGTCCTAGTCATGTCCTTTGCTTGCGGCAACGGTGGCAACGGAAACGTCTCCGCTCCTGACGGCAGCGCCGGCGCTGCGGGCGGCGATCCTCTGGTGCCGATCCTAACCGTGAACGGAACTATTTCCGCGGCCGGCCGTAGTATCGTTCCCACCTATGGTGTCGCCGGTCTCAGCAAATCTGGCAAATCCTCCGGGATGATCTTGAGCGACGCGCCTATGGGCTGCGCCGCGCTGACCGCCGACTACACCAGCCAAAACATGCCCGCGGCGGGGACGTACGTATCCGTCGTCCTTCCCAGCTTCGACCTAGGGGTCGCCGCGACCGGCTACGTCCAATTCATGGTGGTATCCACGTACGGCGGCATCGACGGCCGCGGTTCGAATGCAAGCAAGGTCGAAGTTCTCGACGCCACGGAGAGCACTGTCACCCTCAGGGTCGACTACCACGACAACCTGAACGGAAGCGATTACATGGTCAGCGGCGACTTCACTGCGACCCGTTGTCCTCCCAACTAGATCCGGGAGAACAGAGATCACGAGGACGCGTGGCTTGCATGCCTCCTCGAACGTCTTGTCGAGATCGTTCATGGTCCGGATAACGCTGGCGCTAAGGCCGCGGGCGGCCGTCCGCGCTCGACCGTCAGTCAGTCAACGCCATCTTGGGCGGCTGTCTCGCGTGGCTAGGTTCGAGGAAGAACCTCCGCGCCGGTGAGCCCTAGGTGATGGTCGGTTCCCCACACCTTCCGGATCTTGTGACGTTCCATCAGGCTGAGGCTCGAGGCGTCGACATAGGTGAGCTTGGCGCCACGCAGGCGGTCAAGCATCTGAAGAGTGTCTCTGTGGTTGTTCATGTCTACGTTGAAGATGCGAAGACCGTCCAGGTTGTCGAGGAATCCTCGGAGGGCTCGAGCCGCCTCCTCGCCGTGCCGGTGGAGAAACCACGAGTACGCCTCGGACACAACGAGAAACGATGTGCTCCAGCGTGCCTTTCCCAGGGCAAAAAGTGTGGAAGCTTGGTTGTGCCATTGATCGCGCGCATTCAGAAACGCGATCAGTATTCCGGAGTCGAGAAAGACTGATTCGCTCATGGCCGATCCCGGCCGTATACAACTGCGTCTACCGAGCTGCTGTCCTCGGGACTCCCCTCGACGATCCCCGCGTATTTCATCCACGGCTTGCCACTTGGCTGCCGCGCTACCGCCTCCTGGAGGCCGCGGCGACACAACTCAGCCAGCGATATGCCCTGACGTCGGGCAGTCGCCCTCGCCTTCGCATACAGGTCCGCGTCCACCGATATCTGCGTCCTAATCATGTTATCACCATACCACATGATGATAACACCGTCCAGACCCGAGCGGGGCACGCTGCATCCCCCAGTCCGTGGAACGCCTCCGTTAAGCAGCAGGGGCGCCGCCGAGCCGGTACCTCGATTCTACACGATGCCCCGATGAGGCAGTAGGCGACGAGGCGGCGGGTCGAACGACTCCTCTCGATCCGGACAAGATGTGCGATCCCTGGGGCATCCAGGGCTTCAGTTCAAGAAGGTCAGCCAGGCACGCCCCGTCTATTCTGTTCGCATATCGCGTGACCATCGGGCAGTCGGCATTCTTCAGGGCGAAGGAATCGTCTGGTTCTGGATTGGGAACCATCGCGACTACGACCGCCTTCTCGCGGTCCGACCGGCTATGCCCTGTACTGGCAGCTCACCACGCTCGGCGTCGACTGCGAAGTCATCGCTCCCTCGCTCATCCCCAAGAAGCCCGGCGACAAAGTGAAGACCGATCGCCGCGACGCCGAGAAGCTCGCCCAGTGCTACCAGAGCGGCGAGCTCACGCCGGTCTGGGTGCCGAGTCCGGAGCACGAAGCGTCGCTTATCACAAGCCGCGTTCCCAGTCCGTCTGCTATCCTTCTTGGCCATGGTTACCCCCAGCGAGCGGCGTTCGGTACTTGCCATTGCGCCGACTGCGCGCGAAGGAATCGCGCGGGCGCTCAGCCTGCATTTCGCCGAGGACAACATCGACACCGACGAGCTCGAGCGGCGGCTCGCGCTCGTGTACGCGGCCACCACGATGGCCGATCTGGACGCGATCGTTGCCGATCTGCCCGTGACCGCCGCAGACGCGGCTGCGCTGGCGCCTCACTCGCCGGCCGAACGCATCTCGGCGTTGTTCTCGGGGCAAGAGCAGCGGATCACCAACGAGGTTCCGCGCCGTCTCGAAGTGCGCGGGCGTTTGGGTTATGTCGAGCTCGATCTCGCGCGGGCGACCTTCGCTCCCGGCCTGACCGAGATTGACGTGCGCGCGTTCATGGGCTACGTCCAGATCTGCCTACCTGCGGGCGTGCGCATCGAGAATCGCGGCCGCGCCCTGTTCGGATTCTTTGCTCTCAAAGGACGAGGGGCCGCGGACGATGCGGCGGCGGTGGTGCGAATCACCGGGCGTGCTACCTTCGGCTTCGCCGAGCTCTTCGTCAGGCGAGACCAGCAGGCTCTGCCCAAGCCGCGCGACGAGTGACGAGTGTTGATGACACTGCAGGCGACGAGTAATCGGTCGACTGTCGCCAGGCATTCCAAGGGGTCGAACAACTTGGGATCGAAGTCCCTCGGATCAACGTCAACATCCTCCAGCTCCTGTATCGCCGCCGCCGCCTGCCTCCGTGAGTAGATGGTAAAGGAGGCGAGAGGTTCGCACCCCAGGCGCAGCGCCAGCTCTGTAAGGGTCGCGTCGAAGTCAGCTTCCACGAGCGCTTGCCCAATCTGTTGATAGCCGATCCCACCATCGGGTTGTGGACCACGACGTAGAGGGTCCTCGTGTCGCTCTCACTCATGTTCCCAGGTCCGGATGACGCTATGGCGTTCAGCAGCGGCGCGCAAGCGCCGTCTGCAACGCTTGTTAGGCACCTTCCGAATCGTCCGCCTTCGACGAGTCACCTTCATCCGGTGGAGGGTAAATGGTCATCATGATGCCGATGTCCAATTTCCCAGCGGCGAGCAGCAGGTCTGCCGGCAGGCGATCCCACTGAACCACGACCTCGTTCGTTCCGATTCGCAGGTAGATAGCGAAGTCGAGGTCCACACCGTCGACTCCTGGAAACGACCGCAGACGCCGAAGCTCCTCGCCATTGTCCGACAGAAATTCCTTCGCGTCCTGGATCTGGCCCTCCAGGTCGCTCCATTCCTTGGCACTCACGTCGACGACGAAGCCAGACGTCGAGTTCCGTGGCCCGTCGGGTTTGGTTCGAAACCACAGGTCACCTCTTCGATGAACCGTGCATGCCTCAAGTGCCGACGTGGCCAGGAACGCATCCACATCGAAGTCAGGACCGGCTGCACGAAGTACACACATCGTCGAGAATCCGTCTAACGCCTTGCCGTTCAGCAGCAAGCCCGCCGCCGAGTCGGCGTCTCGATTCTACACCGATGTCCCTGCGGCGGGATTGTCTGCAACGGCTTGTTAGGCCGCATCGCGGACGCCATGGTTTCTCCAACGACGAAGCCTAGCCAGCAGTAGAACCGATAAGGCAATCCCGGCCAGTGATCCCGGCAAGAAGAGAAACATCAACAGCGACATCCAGACTCCACCGATCGACGCAACGAGGACCACGACGACACTTCCGGTGGTTAGCCAAGGACGACGAACAGGAGCACTGCGACCGGGTCTGCAGATCAAGAGCCCGTGCAGGGACCCAGGCGGCCCGATCAGGGCGAGCCAGAATGGCCAAGCCCAAACAATACCGAGGAACCCTTTGTGCAACATCCCCAAGGCAGCCGGCAACGCAAGGAGCGGCGCGGTCAGCGCAATTCCAAAAAGTGCCACAACAATCAAGTACATAGCGGTTCCTGTCGGCCTAACGCCTTGCCGTTCAGCGGTCTGGGCGCCGCCAAGCCGACGCTGCGATTCTATGCCGATGCCTCTGCGGCGACCAGATCCGCTGCAACGGCATGTTCGACAGCCACGACGTCTCATCCGGGAACGAGCATTCGGAGCACACGGCAAGGCCGCGTTCTGAGCATGATGACAAAGCTGCCATCGCGGCTCATCGAAGTCAGGTCCTTTTCCACAAAGCGGACCGTCCATCCCTCTCCCGATTTCCAGTCTGGAGGCTCACCTTTGAATTGCGGTCCTTTCGTAACGGAGACCGGGACCGCGGTCTTGACCAGGTCATGCTCGCGACCGATCTCAAACGCGCAGGCGACCGCCCTGTCCTCGTCGGCGGTGAGCCCCGACGCGCGTACATCCTTTGGGGGCTCAAGCGGAACACCTCCAAGCGCGGGCCGTTTCTGGCACCCTCCCACCAGGAGAAGCAGAGCCGCGACCGGAAGCAACCCAATCTTTACTCGAGAATTGCCCACTTTGACCAGACAACCCCGCTAGTTGAAAGTTCCAAGGTCTGTCGAACGGCTTGGCGTTCAGCTGCAAGCCCGCCATCAAGCTGTCGCGTCGATTCTACACCGATGTCCCTGCGGCGGGACTGACAGCTGCAACGCCAGTATGGGTTGGACGGCCGTCCAGGACCGGTCCCTCATTTTCGCTTTCGGCGAACGGCCATGAACAACGCCCACACCATGCCTCCCCAGAAGATCACAGCCAGGCAGCCGAAGACGCCAACCATCCCATAGAAGTGCCCCGGGTCCTCCACCCGGCTGACCACGGCGTGTAGACCGGGCCCGCGCCAGATTTCGCCGGTTGCGAGATCGCGCCAGACCATGTAGGTCATGGAGGTCGCGAGCAGCCCGAAAACGACTGGGATGTGGTGGCCTTTGTCCATACATTCGCCGAAGTGGGACCTCTGCCGATCGCGCTCCAGCCCGTCCAACGCCTTGCCGATAAGCTGCGAGCCGGCCGCCGATTTGCACCCTCGATGCTACACCAATGTCCCTGCGGCCGGATCGTCAGCTTCATCGGCTTGTTCGACGGCTTACAGGGTGGACCACCGCTTCTTGGCTTCCCGGATGCTCGCGAACATGCTCTCCGCTCGTGAGCAAAACGATGTGGGCGTGTTCTCCAGCGTCTCGTAGAAAACTGTCCAGGCGCTGTCCTCCGATGCCAGAACCACAGTCGCAAAGGGATGCGCAGCCACCTGATCTAGGCCGCAGTATGAGGCAATCGAAAGACCATCGCGCCCGACATTCTTGACCGGGCCAAACGACACCTTGTCCTGCATGTCACGACGCTCGGCAGCCTGTCTGTCCTCGACCTGGATTGATAGATGCAACGCCATGTTCGACAGCCGGGTATAGGGCCTGGTTCGGGTGTGCAGGTGAATGCAGTTGACGTAATCTCGGCGCTCAAGGGCCTTGACACCTGATGATGCGGGTCTTGGCGACCTGAAGCACGTCGGCGACCTCGTCGGACTTGAGGTGAGGCAAGGGCCGGAAGACGGGCTTATCGTCGCTGCCAGCGACGTAGACGCCGTCGCATCTTCTTGACAGTGTCCGCGTTCTCCATTGTCGTGCTCCTCGCGTTATTGGACGGCAAGCTCCTGGGTCAAGCCCTGATGCCCGAGATGCTCAGCCCAGCCGAAGAAGCCGCCCCAGCACCGGCACGGCGCTCTTCCGGATGGCGCCCTCTGGGCAGATCTCGGCGCAGCAGTAGCACCGAATGCATGAACTCAGGAAAAACTGCGGCTTGACAGGTTCGCCCGCGACTGCGATGGCGTCGGCGGGGCAGATCTGTTTGCACTTTTGACAGCCGCTGCATTTCTCGTAGTCGAGCAGCGGGCGATTGAGGAGGCGGTTTTTCAGCCACGGGCTGCCCATCAACCGCCGGGCCAGCATCGTTTCGCGGATCGAACCTGGCGGAGGCTGGAAGCGCATTCCGCTCCAATGCTCAGCCGGCGCGCCTACCCACCTGATGCGCGAAAGGTCGCCCTCGCCCATTCCACGCCGCGCGGCTTCGCGCACAATGAGATTGCGCTCCGAGTCCAGTCCCGCGAGCGCGCAGGCGACTCGGTCGAGTGCCACCGCGTCGGCGGAAGCGAGCAGCGCTCCCAGTTGCCTCGGCCTTCCACCGGCTCCCGGACCATCTCCCTCCATGGCGAGGATGCCGTCGCTCAGGTGCAACATACGACGCTCGCCCCGGAAGTGGCTAAGTACCGCGCCGTACAGATCGCAGATGCACGACGCGAAGAGATCGGGCGCTGGCGCCTGGAGATGCCAGCGCGCCTTGGCAGTGCCGGGGATCAGGCCGAAGAGGTTTTTCACCGCGCCGGTCATGTAGGTCAGCGCGTGCGTCTTGACCTTCGGAAGGTTGAGGAGGACGTCGGCCTCGGCGATGGCCTTGGATATCCGGAAACTCTTGAACGCGCGACCCGCCGGATTCGCGATCTCCACCGTCTCGGACAGGTCGGGGGCCTCGACCTTCTCCTCCTCGAGCACGGGCAAGATTCCGGAGTTCTTCAGCATGGTCTTCGAGATCTTCAGCGCCGGGTTGTCGCTGACCAGCGGGACCGCGCCGACTCGGCGCACCTCGTGAATGATGGCGCGCACGATCTCGGGGTGAGTGGTGATGGCGTGGTCTCGCCGGGGCGGAGAAATCAAGAGGTTCACCTTGCAGAAGACCCGGTTGCCCGTGCGCACGAACGACTCGAGGCCACCGATGGCATCGAGGCACGCGCGGACCGATGCCTCGACAGCGTCGCGATCGTAGGTGTCGCAGGCTTGGACAGCGACGATGGGCTCGGCTCTCATTCAACTCTCCTTCTGGCGGGCGTCGTTCTCGCGGCCACCTCGATTGATGGACCCGTCCACTAATATGCTTGACCCGTCCACGATTGTCGAATACGATCGTTCATACCTACGATGGCGGAGGAGGTTCGGGACGATGTCGCAAAGTTATGATGCAGCGGGGTTCGACGAAACCTTCGGTGCCCTCAAGCGGTGTATCAGTTCGCTCGTGTCGCAGGCCTACGCCGAGGCGAAGCTTGGGCCAACGCAGGTGCGAGTCCTACGTCATATCGGAAAGCACGCGCCCATCTCCCAAGCCGAGATCGCGCGCGCCACAGCCACCGATCCAGCGTTGATGGGCCGTGCACTCCAGACGCTCATCGAGCGCGAGTGGGTGCTGCGAGAGCGGAGCGTCGAGGACCGCCGCCAGTATCTCCTCAAGCTCGGAGCGGCGGGGCAGCGCGCGCTCAAGCGCATCGAGGCGATGCGAGTGCGCCTGGTGGAACGCATCGTCGCGCCGCTCGACCAACGCGATCTCGCGGATTTCCAGCGCATCGCAGGAAAGATCCTCACTGCGTTCGCGCCATCGGCGACGTCAGCCACAGTCGATAAGAGATGATCTCGTGCTGCGACACCAGCGGCGCGTCGAAGCGGTTGGCCGGGACACTTGTGAGCGCGATGAAACCTGGCGGCGGTTCCCTCGTGTTCCTCGTGGCCGCGACCGCCGTGCTCGTGGCACTGCTCTATCTCTCGGGGCTCCCAGCGGCGTTCCTCCTCGGGGCGATGGGGGCGGCGATGCTCGTCGTGGGGTACGGAGGGGCCGTCCGCCTTCCGCATTGGCTCTTTTCGCTCGCGCAAGGCGTCGTCGGCTGCCTCATCGCGCGCAACTTCACCCTCGCCCTGTTCCATACGATCGTCACGCATCTCGCCCTGTTCGCCGGCGTATCCCTCCCGGTGCTCCTCGTCGCGACGGCGCTCGGGCTGGCGCTCACCCGCCTGCGGGTCCTGCCGGGTAGCACGGCGCTCTGGGGGTCGTTCCCCGGCGCGGCGACCGTGATGGTGCTCCTCTCGGGGTCGTTCGGCGGCGACATGCGCCTCGTGGCGGTGATGCAGTACCTGCGCGGCGTCGTGGTCGCCGTAGTCGCGTCGCTTGTCGGCCGCTTCTTCGGACTCGGGGGAGGGGGCGCGCACCACCCGGCCTGGCTCGCGCCGGTCGACTGGCCGTCCTTCGCGGTGCTCGCCGTCATCATCGCCGCCTGCGCCTTCGGGGCGCCTCGGACGCGCATTCCGGCGGCGCCGCTCCTCTTTCCGATGGTCGTCACGACCGTGCTGCAAGACGTCGGCGTCATACACATCGAACTGCCGCAGCTTCTCCTCGTCGCGAGCTACGTGGTGGTCGGGTGGGCCATCGGCCTTCGCTTCACCCGCGAAGCCTTCCGGGAAGTCGCGCGCTCTCTCCCCCAGGTCCTCGGCTCGATCGGGATGCTGGTCGCGGCGTGCGGAGCTATCGGGTGGGTGCTCACACGCGTCGGCCACCTGGATCTGTTGACCGCCTACTTCGCCACGAGCCCTGGGGGAGTCGATTCCATCGCCATCATCGCGGCTGGCACATCGGTCGACTTGCCTCTCGTGATGGCGATCCAGATGGGACGCTTCCTCGCCGTTCTCCTGCTCGGTCCGACGATTGCCAAGAGCGCGGCCCGCCTCACCCCTGCCGCACCCTCTCCCCAGACTCGCAGCTGATTTGAAGGGCCCCACGAGCGTGCCACCGGAGGTAGGGACGGGTCGCGGCCGGCCGTTGCGGACCCGCGAGGCGGTTGCGAAGCGCAGCTGGACGTGGTCTTCCTGGCGAAACTCGATCGTGTCCACCGTGACCTTGATCCTATGCAACCTCATGCAGCCTCGCGCTGGTAGAAGCTGAGAAGACGGCCAAGGGATCCCGACGGACCATCTTGCCGACGGCATTCACGGCGTCGTTCGCCACGACCAGCTCATTATCGAGACCCTGATGGTTCCGTTCGTGATAGTTGACCTGCTCTCGGAGGACCCGGCCAAGCAACACCGCAAGCCACGCCGCCAAGAACTGCAGCGGCAGTGGCAGCATCGAACCCGCCGGTGGATAGTCGTTTTGACCGCCGCGCTGGTGCGGGACCCCGAAAGCATCGCTCGCTACTTGCGCCACTTGGGCCTGCCCACCGAGGAACCATCAATGGCGCCCGCCCGCGGGCCACCGTTCTGGCAGACCCGCGTCCTGCGCCGCCGGTACGGTGAACCGCCCGACGCGGGCCAAGCGTAGGCGATGCCGAGCTGGTCGAGGCCACCCCAGTCGCTGCTCGTTGGCGGACAGGTCCACCTCTGCCTTGAGACGAGAAACCAGCCCCGAGGGGCCTGGTTTCTCGTCATAATCCGTCCGGAATTCGTCCCTCTCCGGCCCCTCGGGGACACCTCCGGGGCCTCGGTCACGAGGCCGCTACCCGGGTCAACAGACCCGGAGGGCTTTTGTACCGATTACCGCCCCTCAGCCGGCCTCGTCCGTCGAACGCCTTGCCGTTCAGCTGCAAGCCCGCCGCCGAGTCGGCGTCTCGATTCTACACGATGTCCCTGCGGCGGGATTGTCAGCTGCAACGGCTTGGTGATGCCTGGAGGTACCCATGAAACCATAAGGTGAAAGTCCCGAAGCGGTAGAAGATCGAAGCCGCATAGCTTGGGTGGCGCCGACATGGGAAATCCTGGCGGCGAAGCCCACCGACAAAGCCCCGCATGGCGGGGTGAGGAAGGGCGCGGGCCGCAACGACGAGTGAACGTCTGGACAAGGCCTCGAGATGCAGAAAACCCGGGTGCCGAGCTGGCCAAGCAGGGGCGAAGGCAGTAGGTGACTCCAAACGCGATCTGGGGAGGCACCGCCCGGCGGGGTAAAGGACGGCAGCACGCGCTCAAGGTCATGGGAGAAAACAGGGAAGGGCTCCTCGCCCCGTGGAGAAAGCCCACGGAAGCAAGGTAGTCGCGCGAGCCGGAAGGCGAAGTGCGGTGAAGGCGAGAGCCTGACGGATGGGTCCGTATGAGCGAGGAAGCGGGGTAACGCCCGCAGAGCAAAGGGGCCCTGCCGGAGGCAATCGGAGCAGAGAAGCGAGGCAAGAGCGGGATGACAAAGCCCACCATCAGTTTGCAAGAACTTCGAGCGAAGATAGGCCAACGGGCGAAGTCCGCCCCTGCGCATCGCTTTTGGGGATTACACGTCCACATCGTGAAACTCGATACGCTCGAAGCGGCGTACCTGGAGGCCAAGCGCAATGGCGGAGCCCCTGGGTCCGACGCCGAGACGTTCGAGATGATTGAGGCGCAGGGCCGAGGAGAGTTTCTCGCGAAACTCGCCGAGGAACTGCGCACGGACGCGTACCACCCGAGGCCGTATCGACGAAGAGAGATTCCCAAGGAGGGCGGCAAAGTCCGCGTGATTTCGATTCCTGCGATTCGAGACCGCGTGGTGCAAGGCGCCCTCCGGCTGATTGTGGAACCAATCTTCGAAGCCGACTTCTCGGACAGCTCGTATGGGGCGAGGCCGGGACGAAGCGCGCACGAGGCAAGCGAGAAAGTGCGAATGGGATTGCGCCAGGGCCGATACCGCGTGGTCGACGTCGATCTGTCCCGCTACTTCGATACGATTCGGCATGACCGAATCTTGGCGAAGGTGGCAAGGCGGGTTGTCGACAGCGATGTGCTGGCCATGGTGAAGCAGTTTCTCAAGAGCACCGGCGACCGAGGCGTGCCACAAGGCTCGCCGCTGTCACCCCTTCTCGCGAACCTCGCGCTCGACGACCTGGACCACGCCCTTGACCGAGGAGGCGACACCATCACCTATGCCCGATACCTGGACGACATGGTCGTGCTCGCGGCCGACACCCCGAAAGGGCGGCAGTGGGCAGACCGAGCGCTCGTGCGCATCCGCCAAGAGGCGGAGGCCATCGGCGTGTCGCTCAACGCAGAGAAGACCCGTTTGGTGACGATAACGGAGCCAGGGGCTAGCTTTGCGTTTCTGGGATTCGAGTTCCGTTGGGAGCGGAGCTCGAAGACTGGAAGATGGTATCCGAGCAGAACCCCGCGACCGAAGAAGGTCATCGCGGTCCTACAGGAAGTTGGGAGAATCTTGCGCAGGAGCCGCCACTTGCCTATGCCAGTGGCGGTTGCGCAGGTGAATTCTGTCCTGCGGGGTTGGGTGAACTACTTTCGTGTCGGCAACTCGGGGACGGCGTTCGGCAAAATCAAGTACGAGGTCGAACGCAAGGTGAGGCGACTAGCGGCCAAGAAGTGCAAGCGCAAGGGATTCGGCTGGAAGCGGTGGAGTAGCGCCGTTGTGTACGGAACGTGGGGCCTCTTTCGAGACTACCGCGTGGTGTACTGGAGCGCGAAAGCATGCCCCGGCGGAACGGACGCATAACCCCGATGGAAGACGCCTTCGCGGTGAGCCGGATGCGGGAAATCCGCCTGTCCGGTTCGATGTGGCGGGGGCCGGAGACGGAGTGATGGAACCCCTAAACGGGCACGAAGCTGGAAACGGCGGACACAGCCAAGGGTCATCCTGCACACCACCGCGCCGGTCCCCGACCCGACTTGGGCAGCGCGGAGGAACTTCATTGGCTCGGCACGGGCAGCTTCGCTGGCGAGTCGATGGCCACTAGGGACTTCCGCTGCCGGAACAGTCCCATTGACAAGAGGACCGCCGCAGCGGCCAGGAAAAGTTTCGAGTAGCCGAACCAGCGGAAATTAACGTCATAGGCTCGAAACATCGGTCGGGATTTGTCGAGCGACTTGCGACCTTCGACCTCCCCCTCCCTTGCGCTGATTGCCTTGGCGTCCGGCTCGAACATACGAACTTCATCAGATTCGTCACGGTATGGAATCGCAACACCAGTCTCCCGGAAGTAGAACTGAGCGGCAATTCGCCCGCTGTGTCCAGGGTGGCCACGGTTGCTTCGCATGGCTGCGTCGGGTATGCGCGAAATACGAGTATCGCCATCACGTCGGAACTCGCCGAGGAACGCCGCTGACTTGGCTGTCTGCAAGTCGGTGTAGATGAGCCATCCCTGTCCTAGAAGGGAGACCACGACAACCACCACGCCATCAAGTCGCCGTCTACCGAGCTGCGTCCACCGCACGCCGAAGAAGGCTGTGCCGAACAGAACTCCGCCCAGGAGGTCTGGGTCATTGCGGAGAATTCGAGGGATTTCGGCCGGAAGGTTCCACAGCACTGCGATATCTGAGCCATCGCGTAGGTTTCGTGGGATCTCGGGCGGAAGGTGCCACAGCAATCCTACGAAATAGATCAGCGCGTGGCAGAGGAGATACGCAGCCATCATGGTGAGCGGCCAATACTTGCGCATCCACGCCAAAGGCCTTGCCGTCATCACCTTACCAAGATGTCTCAAGGTCCATTCCGCGTCAACGAGCACTCCACGCAGGGGGCGACTGTCGAACGCCTTGGCATTCACCTGCGGGCGGGCGCCGTAGGCGACCGACCGTCAGGTGCAATGCCTTGTTGGGCGGCATTGCCCGCAGCCGGCGGGTTTCGGCCGCCCTTGAGGTACTCCCCAACATCTACGAGTTGCGGCAACCTCGTCCCGGAGGGTCCGTAGATGAACTGCTTGGGAAAGCTTGTCTCGAAGAAATCCCGAAGCGCCTGGACCACAATCGGCAACGCCCTTGAGTGAGCGTATGCATCGCGGCTGGGCACGCGAAATGCGAAGAGGTACCGCCCCATCTGAAGAAAGGAGAGGCCGCTCTTGGGCAACAAGCAGCCATTCTCCCCCTCGGGATCAGCCGGTCCGGCCGCGACGATCGCATGACAGGCATCGAAGCCGTTCGCTATTCTGCCGCCGACAATACTCATCTTCAGCGTCCTCCTAGGCTCAAAACGGACCGTCACCCCATATACTCGATATGCTTCGACCGAGATCTTCGGGCATTTCTCGCTCGATAGGGAAATAGGGTAGAGGTCCTCCGCGACCCTCACTATCTCGGCGGAGACACTGTCGACCCGCAACCTCGGCCCCTTCAGGGCCTTCTCCAGCGCCGGCCACTCGGCATCAGCCGCCCAGAGTGTGCCTGTACACCAGAGCGTGCATCCCAGCACGATCATGAGTCCGTTCTTCATCGGAGGTCCTTCATGTCCGCCCAACGCTTTGCCGTTAAGCGGTGGGCGGCCGTCTGCGGCCGACCATCCGCTTCAACGGCTTGTTAGCCGCCGACAAGCCAGACTGGCCCGCCTGCACGCCCGTGACCAAGATCTTCTTGTCTCCAAAGGCCGCGACAAGTTCTAGCCGTCCGCCAATGGCAGAAAGATATCGCTGCAGGGTGGAAACCTGGCAATCGTCGAAACTCTCTCGGCCCTCGAGCCGGGAGATGTCCGCCTGGTCCATCTGAGACACACCGGTGACATCAACTTGCGTCTTTCCTGCCGCCTCGCGGAGAGTTCGCAGTGTTAGATGAACCCCGCGTTGGGCGCGCAAGCCTCGACCGAGAACCCGTACAGGATCCTCTTGCACTTCAATCTTCCGCTTGGTTGCATGGCTCATGAATCTCCTCCAGTTTCATAGACTTCCCGTTCGCCTCCGGTCGCCGGACGAGCACTGATGATCCGGTCACGTTCACCGCGTTCGACGTGAACGACGTACAGCAAACGTTCACGCAGCGACGTCCCGATGACCACCAGCCGGCCGATTCCTGACCCGTCATCAAGATAGACCGCGCACGGATCGGCAAAGACCGTCGCGGCCTCAGGGAACGAAACGCCGTGTTTCGCAAGATTCGACGCAGCCTTGGCCGAGTCCCATTCAAAGTCGCCATCGAAAACCGTTGGCATCGCATTCACCAGTATGGGATATAACCCATGGAGAGTCAACCAACTTGGAGGATCGTTCGCGCGGCTAACGCTTTGGCGTTCACCCGCGAGCGGCCGTCCGCGGCCGATCGTCGGGTGCAACGCCTTGTTCGACGGCCATAGTTGATGCTCGGGACAACGTCATCGGATTACGCCCGAGGCGCACTGAATCCCCTCTCGTCTGTCAGCGCGATGCAGGCACGAGGTCAGCTTCGCGGCCACCACGGAATAGGGCTGGACACCCTGATCCTTGCGCAATAAATTGCATGCTGTCTCGAAATAGAGGTCGGCCGTCAGGATTGCGGTGACCTTGTCGACCATGCTGGTGGCCGCAAGAAGTTCCTTCGCGAACGAGAAGATCTCCTCCCTCGACCAGCCGCGCGCTTCCAGTTGTTCGTGTGTAGCGAAGGCGAGCATCCGCCAGGCTTCGATGCGCTTACCATCGGAAGGAGGTGGAACACGCTGGAGGTCGAAGGCAATCGCGGCTGCGGTTCCAGCGTCCTCGGCCAACCCATGGCAGGAGCCGCCTTTGGCTAGAAAACCAAATTCGCCAGGGCCGTGGACTGAGCGGCTTGTTGCGCATCCACCGGTAGCTGGGCAGATCGCGGCCGTGAGCAAGGACAAGATTGCTAAGCGCATGTTGGACACTACGATACCACCACGGTCACTCCGACGTACTGCTGGTCCGTCGAACGCCTTGCCGTTCAGCTGCAAGCCCGCCGCCGAGCCGGTGTCTCGATTCTACACGATGTCGCTGCGGCGGGATTGTCAGCTGCAACTGCCTGGTGATGCCTGGAGGTACCCATGAAACCATAAGGTGAAAGTCCCGAAGCGGTAGAAGATCGAAGCCGCATAGCTTGGGTGGCGCCGACATGGGAAATCCTGGCGGCGAAGCCCACCGACAAAGCCCCGCATGGCGGGGTGAGCAAGGGCGCGGGCCGCAACGACGAGTGAACGTCTGGACAAGGCCCCGAGATGCAGAAAACCCGGGTGCCGAGCTGGCCAAGCAGGGGCGAAGGCAGTAGGTGACTCCAAACGCGATCTGGGGAGGCACCGCCCGGCGGGGTAAAGGACGGCAGCACGCGCTCAAGGTCATGGGAGAAAACAGGGAAGGGCTCCTCGCCCCGTGGAGAAAGCCCACGGAAGCAAGGTAGTCGCGCGAGCCGGAAGGCGAAGTGCGGTGAAGGCGAGAGCCTGACGGATGGGTCCGTATGAGCGAGGAAGCGGGGTAACGCCCGCGGAGCAAAGGGGCCCTGCCGGAGGCAATCGGAGCAGAGAAGCGAGGCAAGAGCGGGATGACAAAGCCCACCATCAGTTTGCAAGAACTTCGAGCGAAGATAGGCCAACGGGCGAAGTCCGCCCCTGCGCATCGCTTTTGGGGATTACACGTCCACATCAAGAAGCTCGAAACGCTCGAAGCTGCTGAGCGACAATTACATCTCCCCAAAGACGACAGCAACGTCGCCCCGCTTTGGGGCGCAACGGTAACCGGGCGGTAGACCTCCAAGCCCGCAAGCGGGCAGGAGGCAGCTTTGAAGCCGGTTACCGACGCCCAAGTGAGGCGTTTGATGGAAGAGATGAGCAAGATTGGAAAAGTAGGCCAAGCCGCGATGAAGGCAGGCATGGACCGGAAGACCGGGCGGCGATACCTCGCCGCGGGCAAGCTACCGTCGGAGATGCGGCAGCCGCGGTGGTGGCGGACGCGCCCTGACGCGTTTGCGGAGGACTGGCCAGCCGTGGCCAAGTTACTTGAAGAAACACCTGGGCTGGAGGCTCAGACCGTGCTGGAGCTGCTGCAGGTTAGGCAGCCGGGGCGGTACAACGAGAGCCATCTACGGACGCTGCAGCGGCGAATCCGGCGCTGGCGGGCCGAGTATGGTCCTGCGCGTGAGATTTGGTTCACGCAGGCGCATCGACCCGGTGAAGCGGCGCAAACCGACTTCACCTCAACGGCGGAGCTTGGCGTGACGATCGTCGGGGAGTTGTTCGTGCACCTTTTGTGCGTGACGGTGCTGCCGTACTCGAACTGGCAGTGGGCAACCGCGTGTCTGTCGGAGTCTCTGGCAGCGCTTCGGCGCGGGATCCAGTCGGCGCTTTTCCAGCTTGGGCGGGTGCCGCGATACCATCAAACCGACCACTCGACAGCGGCCACTCACCAAATCGCCCGCGATGCGGAGGAGCGGACTTTCAACGAGGAGTACGTCGCGATCATGCGGCACCTTGGGATGGAGCCGCGTACCATCGCCGTCGGAGCCAAGGAACAAAACGGCGACGTGGAGGCCAGCAACGGCGCGCTCAAGCGGCGGCTGGAGCAAGCGCTTCTGGTACGTGGCAGCCGCGACTTTGCGGACCGGGACGAATACGAGCGCTTCCTGGCCAAGGTGGTCCGCAAAGCCAACGCGTCGCGTGGCCCGCGTGTCGCCGAAGAAATCGAAGCCATGCGGCCACTGGTGGTGGACCGTTTGCCGGAGTACGCAGAAATGACGGTACCTGTGGCCTCGACGAGCACCATCCGGGTCAAGTCATGCGCGTACTCGGTGCCATCGAGGCTGATCGGCGCGCGGGTAAGGGTGCGCGTGTTCGAGCACCGAATCGAGGTGTACTACGCCGACAAGTTGGAATTGGCCTGCGACAGGCTGCGAGGCAAGACCGCGCGCATCGACTACCGGCACGTCATCTGGTCCTTGGTGCGCAAGCCGGGCGCGTTTTCCCGCTACGTCTACCGAGACGAGCTGTTTCCAAGCGTGACTTTCAGGCGGGCATACGACGCGATCCAGGCGACCAAGCCGGGAATCAAAGGCGACGTTGAATACCTGCGCATTCTTCACCTGGCCGCCAGCACGATGGAAGCCGATGTCGAGCAAGCGCTCACGGCTCTGCTTGCCGATGGGACCGTCTTGACGGCGGACGCGACCAAGAAGAGATGCACAGAGGCGGCGGACAACGCCTGTCCGCCGTGCGTCCCCGTACTCGAAGTTCCGCTGGTCGATCTCGCAGCCTACGACCTGCTCCTTGAACAGGCGGCATCATGACCAGCGTTGCTGTCGACACGGTCAAGCCGAGCCCCCTCGACGCCCTGCTGGTGCTCCTGCGCGCGCTCAAGCTGCCTGCCTTTACCCGGCACGCCGAGGAGATCGCCATCAAGGCCAGCCGCGAGGGATGGACCTTCAGCCAATACCTCCAGCACCTGGCTGAGCTGGAAATCGAAGAGCGCCGGACCCGTCGCATCGATCGCGCGCTTCGTGATTCGGACCTTCCCGGGGAGAAAACCTTGGCAACCCTGGAACGTGGTCGGCTGTCACCCAAGGTGATGAAGCAGATGGCGAGCCTGTGTGAAGGTGGCTTTGTCGAACGTGGGGACAACCTGCTCGTCTTTGGATTGCCTGGCCGAGGCAAGAGCCACGTCGTAGCTGCCATCGGCCACGAACTCATCAGGCGCGGCTACCGGGTCCTGTTCACGCCGACCTTTGCGCTCGTCCAGAGGCTTTTGGCCGCCAAGCGCGACCTTCGTCTCGAACGTGAACTGGCCGCACTCGACATCTACCACGCTGTGATCCTCGACGACATCGGCTACGTCCAGCAGAGCCGCGATGAAATGGAGGTGCTCTTCACCTTCCTGGCCGAGCGGTACGAGCGCAAGAGCGTCCTCATCACCAGTAACCTGGTTTTCAGCGATTGGATACGCATTTTCAAGGACCCCATGACCACCGCCGCCGCCATCGATCGGCTGGTCCACCACGCGGTCATCCTGGAGATGACCGGCCCAAGCTACCGCAACGAAGAAGCACGAAAGAGAGGCGTCACCACCCCAGCGACAACCACGACAACTACCGACCAGACCACGACAACTACCCCCGACAACAATGGGGCGATGTAACTGACGTCACCGGGTGAATGTAGTTGACATTCA
>CAWAKD010000002.1:735000-929060 GCA_963782545.1 uncultured delta proteobacterium | reverse complement strand
AACACGAGGGAATCGTTCGTCTTTTTCGAGGTGGCACGAGTTGGCTCGACCATCGACCGCTAGACAACGTTCTAGCGTCCGTTGTCAGGTCAAGCAGCAACCTTGCGCTTCGCCTTGGTGTCTCGGCCTTCCCATTTCTTGATGAGAGCGGCGAACTCCCTGGAGGCCGAAGGTCGAGAGGCAAAAACTGCCTTCATCTGCAGGTCGAGCGAAACCTCCGGGTCGTGGTTTTCGATCTTGGCCACACGCGGTTGGCTCGACCCAATCCTCCTGGCGAGATCGGCTTGCGAGAGATGGCTTCGCTCGCGCAAGGCGCGCACGAGACCACCAAGACGGAGCTTCGTCTCGATGAGGGCCTCTTCGGCAGGGGTGAGTTCGAGGAACTCCCCGACAGTGCCGACTTTCCAACCGGCCCGCTGGAATCGTTCTCGTTGAGCTTTGTTCATGGCGTGTCTTCTTTCTTGAAAGCGGCGAAACGCCGCCAGCAGGTTGTGATCGTGTCTTGGGGCGTCGTCTTCGTCTTCTTCTCAAAGACGTCGAGGATCGCGATCGCCAGCTTGCCGATGCAATAGATCACCCTCCATTCGATTCGCTGTTCGGCGTCGGTGACGCGAAGCTCATGACAGCCTTGACCGATGCTCGGCATAGCGCGGGATTCGGGCATCGCGAGGGACTCACCCTCTTGCACCCGACGGAGAAGGAACCCGGCTTCCACTCGAGCCTCTCGCGACATCGGCGGTGTTCTGAGCTCGCCATGCAACCATACCAACGGCTTGCTCGGAGGGCCGGGTTTGGCAGCATGTCGCAGCTTCGTCACACCGAAAGGATATGCCGAATTCGGCATATAGACAAGGATCAACTTCGAGAATGAAGCCAGCTACGAATCAGGACATTCGGGAGTCTCCGGTGCGCATCTGCAACAACCGCGAGATCGCTGAAGAAACTCACCTCGGCTTGCCTTGCCTCGTAGGTTCGATGGCACGACCATCTCGCATGCCATCCTCCGCCTGTCGCCGCTCTTACGACCACCGTCTTCGCAACCTCGTCTACGAAGAATATGACCCAAGCCTGTTCAACGACCTCGGTGTCCCGCGATCTACTATCGCAAGCTGGATTCGCCGCGGCCCGCGTTCCGTCGTTTCGGCCGGGATCCTTGCCCTGGATCAAATGGAACTCCAAGCCGAAGTCATCAGCCTCCAGCGCCGGATCAGGTTTCTCCTTGCCATCATCAGACTGGCCTTCATGCTCGTGCGACTTTCCGGCTTCCGCCTTGACTCCCATCGCCTACCCGACGGCAAATCCAAGAACGCCGTTCTGCGCGCCCTTACGGCTGCCAAGAAGGCCATGCCCACCGCCGTCGCGCTCCGTGTCCTCGGCCTGTCCGCCTCCCGCTTCCACAACTGGCGCAATCTCGCCCAAGCTTGCCCTCTCCAGGATCGCACGAGTTGCCCCAGGAGCACACCTGCTTGACGGCACCCGCACGTACCTACACGCCGTCATCGACAACTTCAGTCGTCGTATCCTTGCCTGGAAGCTCGCGCTCCGGCTGGAACCACAAACCACGTGCCAGGTTCTCGTTGAGGCGGCGAAGAACCTCCCGGCGGACAGCCAGACCGCCACCGTCGTGGCCGACTCGGGCGTGGAGAACGTCAACCGCGCGGTCGACGATCTCCTCGGCCTCGGCCAACTGCGCCGCGTACTTGCCCAGGTCGAAGTCAGCTTCTCGAAAGCCAGGACCGATGCATGGTCTCTGCTCGCTCAAGCACGGCTGGCTCTACCTGCATCAGCTCGATACCTTCGCCGCCTTGGAAAGGCTGGTCGCGTTCTACGTCGAGCAGCACAACACCGTCCTTCCACACGCTGCCTTCGCCGGGCAGACACCGGATGAGATGTACTTTGGACGGGGGGAACGAGTTCCCGGCGACCTTGCAGCTGCGCGTGCCCATGCTCGCGAGTCGCGCATGAAGGCCAACCGGAGCCTGACCTGCGCGGCCTGCCGAGTCCCCGCGGAGCCGCCCCCCCTTGCGATTTCCGATCTGTTGCAGTTGCGTCCGGAGGAGTCCCGAATGTCCTGATTCGCAGCTGCCAAGATTCTCAGACCAAATCGGGGAGATCGGGAGCTTGGCAAGGTCGTCTGGCGGTCGCGCCCCTCGGTGGAATGCGGAACTTCTACGTCCGCACGCAAGGCCGCCTGAGCCGTGACGATGAATAGTTGGACAGCACGGAAAAGTGCGGAATGTCTGCCTACGCAGCTGATCTACGGAGACGGCGCCACCTGCCAGGCGCCGTTCCCGGCGGTCGCTCCTGGGATTTGTTGCCAGGGCAGCAGGCGCTGCCAAACGGCCTTCTCTTCATACGGCGCCTTCGAGCAGGCGACCGCGAGATCGGGCCGGATACCATCCGCGAAGGCGAGAGTCGGCGGGCGAGGAGGTATCCGGGACTCCGTGGGATCCCAAGTGCCGATCACACACCAATGCATGTCGGAACCGATGATCTGCAACAGGAGGTCTCGGTGCAGACGCCGAAGCGCCCGGGCCCAGAGCCAATTCTCCACCCCGGCTGGCGCAAAGCTCACCAGCAGCTTGGGACCGGGCGGCTTCTGCTTGTCTGGGACGTTCGGGGCGAGCAGATGGGGGGCGAATAGCAGGAAGCCCAAGTTCTGCTCGCCCGGAATCGTTGCCCCCGTCCTCTTGTTGATCTGGAAATTGCCTTCGAGCAACCCCAGGCGGTGGCGCAATTCTCGGATGGGCCATGCCAGGGTGATCTGTGCTCGGGTACACCACTCGAGAAAGCACTGGCGAACGGTCGAGAAGACGATGTCTTCTTGAGGCGTGCGGCTACGGTAGATCCGCTGGTGCCCCGTCTCCTTCTCATCGTCCAGGGGGACGCGAGTCGTGATCACGATCAGGTCCGACTCGGACAGCCCGAGGTCTTCCGTCGGAACGGGGGCGTCGTCGACAGGAGCGGCCTCGACCGTGGCGGCCAGAGCCTGGGCTCTCGCGGGACGAGGTATGTCCTTGGGGAGATTCAGGATGGTTTCGCCCAGGGTCCACCCGGCATCGATGATGGTCTCGAAAAGCTCTACGAACGCGCTGGCGTCGCGAATCAAGTGCAGTTGGCGATCCCAGAGAATTTCCTCCTCGCTCTCCGGGCCCCCCCCCACGTATCTGAGGTTGCGCGGGATCACGGGGTAGGCGAACTGAAAAACCCGTGGTCGTGCCAGCTCCCGCATCGTACCTGCTTGCTCGGGCGTCGCTACTAGTCGCTGTCGATTAGGCATCGCTACCTCCGATCGCCAGGGGCTCAGTATACCGAGCACCTCGTGCCGGGCCAGCGCATTTGTCATCGCGACGTGCGAATTCCGGTGCCGTTTAGTCTAAAGACGCGTCTTCTCCTAAGGCCGAGCCACCTCCGGCGAAGCTACGCAGCGCTTTGGACTAAAAGCCCGATTGCGCCTAAGGGGCCGAATTCGGCTGCTGATTTTTTCTCGACGAATCACCCACGGGCTTCGTGCATGTGTCTCTATGTTGGGAATGAGGTGCTCGAAATTCGATCCATCGTCCGTTGCAGATCTTCACTCGGCGCTCTCCTCGTCGGACGGCGCCGGTTGCGTGCCCGATGCGACAAAGATGTTAGCCGAGGGCGCCACTGCCAAGACTACCAAGACCGACAACCAGACTATCGCGAACCTAATCTTCGCCGCCGGTGTCCCACCGAAAGATGTCGGCAGGGTGTACATCAAGCTCGCTGGCCGCGTCCTACCCACCGATAGGCACCGGGCGAAGGCATACATAGGCCGGACGCTCAAGCACGCGCGCATCGACGAGGCAAGGTGGCACCTGCGCAATCCTGCGGTACCCTGCGATCCGCTGTCGGCGCTGTGGGATGCGCTCGTACTCAACCAGGACCGACCTGGCGACGGCGAGCGCAATTCGACGCTGCGCACTCTGATGGAAACGGGGATCGCGCTGCTCTCGCCGCACCAGCGCAGCTTGGTGCGGGCATGGATGGCTCGCTCCGGCGAGAACAATCTGGTCGAGATCCACGAGGCCCTGCCCCAGATCTGCGGGCATGGCGCCTACCACTGCAAGAACAAGGCATTTGCCCGCTTGACCCGCATCGTCGCTGGCCTCGCGGCGGCCACAGGCAACTTGGATCTGCGCCCCAGCGGCGCTCAATGGCATGAGCAGGAACATCACTCACGGCAAAAAAGCACGATAGCGATCTTTAAAAAGCCCGGTGGCGCGCGTCTGGTACGGAGAGAGGGGGAACCATGACGGACCTATCCGACCTCCGCGATCGCGTCGGCGAGTGTTTGCCCCGAGCCATCGGCTTGGCCCCGAAGTCGCGCGGACACAGCCACGACGCAGCCGGGGCGTCGCTCGCCGACAACTACACCGTCGTACTGTCCCCGCCCCTGCATGAGTCGTTCTTCGTGCTTTTCGAGCACTCCATCGCGGAGCAGGACCTCGAGGGAATGCCCTTGTTCTCGCGGGCAACGGCTGCGAGCGATCTGTCGCTAGGGGAGTACCGCACGCACGCCAGCCTGCGGGCGTTTGCCCTCGCGGCTCGCGACACGATGGCCGGCCGCGGCCTGGTGCGCTGGACGCAGGTCGTCCGTGAGATCGCCAGCCGCTTGCGCAGGGATCCGGCGCCCTTCCACGCCCAGGCGCACGCCGCATGCCGGAACCTGGGCGATTTGCGCCGCCGCGTGCTGGACAGCACGGACTTCTCGCCGGACTTCGCGGCGCGACTTGAGCGCCAGCGGCCGTTCATCGTCATCGGCAACCAGCTCCTGGTCGAGATGCGCCCGCAATGGGACTTCCGCCGGGCGGCCACCAGCAAGGACATCGTCGATGTCAGCTTGCTGCCGGCGCCGTGGTTCGACCCAATCGTCACAACCCTATGCACCGAGCTCGCGGACGACCGCGACGACGTCGAACGCGCGGCGGACGAGAAGTTCTGCGCCGAGCTCGCCACTGCTCGAGGACCGATCCGAGGAAGCGGAGAGCTCCACGGGTTCGCCGTCTCCGCGCCCTCACCCGCCAGGCTCACGGTGTCGCTGGAGACCGGTGGCCCGTTTTTCATGGAGATCTCACCCGGGAACGTCGTGCTCTGGCCCGCCGCCGTGGTCTCGGTTGAGGCCGAAACCTCGATGTCGCTCGGACCACGAACCGACCTGTCGATCAGGTTGAGCTTGTGCCCGGGGTCGCACGGACGCTCGCCGGCCGCGCGATCGGCGGAAGCCTCCAGCCTGCCGCGCATAGCGAGCCATCTGTCGCAGCACCCTTTTGCCAGCCGCGAGATGACCCTCTGCGTGGGCAGCACGAGCCAGCGCAACCGCCAACTCGCACAACCCTCGTCGATAGCGGATGGAATCCTCGAGTGCCAGCTGCGGGGTGCGGTACGGGTGTTCCGCTACGGCTGGCGCGGGTCGAATCAGAACCGCGTCTACCACGACCTGCGTGGCGACCCGCCCCCGGCCGGCGTCAACGTGATCCCGCTCACCGAGGCCTTGCAGTATGTCGCCGCGCACCCGGAAATCGAGTTGGTGCGCTGGCAGCAGTGAAACGAGTCACCCTCGCTCAATAAAGTCACCGTCGCTCAATAAGAAGAATGGGAGCTTCGCCAATGAACGAAATGAAAGACATCGAAATCAGGCTATCGCGTGGGGGGAACCCGCTGCACGGGCAGACTCGTCACTTCTCGCTCGACGAGGCCGGGGTTCCTCTGCGGGACCTGCTGGGGCCCAACCTGCGGGCTTCCGGACCGGTCGACATCTTCTTGCGACAAGGCACCCGCGAAGTGCTGATCCCCAAGGACGACTTCGAGGCACTCTCGTTGCTCGAGGCGATCCAGCGCGTGTCGGGCACCGGCAGCACCCAAGCCGGGGTCTTCACGCTCGACGCGACGGCCGCACACGAAGGAGCGACGCATGCTTGGCTCGCGTAGTGCCCAGGTTCCGCGCAGCGGGCCCAAGCTGTTCGTCTCGGACAGCTTCATGCTTGCGTCGCAGGCGGCCTGCGCTGCCGCCGACCGCTTGCGCGGCGGCGTGGAGATCGCCTGGTCGGCGTACGGCCAGTGGACGATCGCCAAGGGCGATGGCTTCGGTGCGATCTACCTTTCCCATCCCTTCCTCCTGAAAGCCGAGTGTGGGCACTCGTGGTTTCGCGTGCAGCCCGCGGATCTCTCCGCGCTGGGGCGGCGGGTCTCCGAGTCGCACCCGCATCTGACCGTGCTTGGCCAAGTTCACAGGCACCCGGGCAGATACAAGCCAGCCCCTTCGTACACCGACGACGAGGACCGCGAAAGAATCGCGAGCCTCCTGCGGGATTGTGCCGAGCGCGAGGTCGTCGAGCGCTGGGCAGTCCCGCCGCAGCTGCCGCCCGCCGGAGCCAGCGGGGACGCCGGACAGACCGTCGAGTACGCGATCGATCCGCGCCTGGTGTTCAGCCTGGGCCCGCGCTCCAGAAGCCTTCCCGAGCGGCTCCTGCCGGTACGACTGCGCCGCCTTGCGCGGGCGGCAACTGTGACCTGTACGCGGCGCGTGGGCCTGTCCTATCAGGTCTTCCTCGTCTTCAACGCGGACGCCGATCGCCATGCGATCTACGCGCAGGTGATGGAATTCCGGCGTCTGCCATTCGGTGAGGACGTGGCGACGCTCTTCGACGACTGGCCCGTGGAGATCTTGCCCGACGCCGAGGTCGCTGCCCGCCTGGTAATCGAGGATGTGGATCTGGTTCGCTGCGACGTCGATCCCGACCGGATCGAAACCACCGTCGAGGAATGCGTGCAGCCCTACCCTCGCGGCAGCCTGCACGTCCGCCCGAGCTCGACCTGGACGTCCGCGAGCGGAAGCAAGGGCGTGGTCAAGTACCGCGATCCGTACGACCGCGGCGGCAACGACGGTGGCTGGGATTAGGAGTTGCCGGATGGACGAGCTCTACAGTCGCATGATGCGCCAGTCCGGCTGGCAGCTGGGGCCGATCCGGCAGACGTTGCTCGTGATCGCGGCGCGGGGACAGGTGGCGGAGCAGATCTCGCTCGCTGCGAGCGCGATCGGCTTCGAGCACCAGCTTATCCTGGCGCAGGACATCGCCGCAGGCCTCGAGCTGGCGGACGCGACCATGCGGCACAACCCCCAAGCCTACGTGGACGTGGAGCTCGGGAGTCTTCACCGGGGCATGGTCGAGATGCCGACGATCTTCCTCATGGATCTCGGAGATCCGGCCATGCGGGACATCTCGATCCGCGCCCGGCACTGCATCCTCGGTTTTGCCGAGAAGCCCGACCGGATCGATTTCGGCACCGATCTCATCAACGTGGGCAGCGGCTGTGCGGACCGGCCGCTGCAGGCGTGCGCCGAGCTCGCCGTGCTCGTGGGCGAGTTGCTCTCTGGGATCTGCAGCGTCTTGAACGCATACAGCGCCGGCGAGAACGAGCCGGGCTTCGCGCCGCCGCCGAGGTATGCGCGCATCCCCCTGGCCCCGCCCCTCGGCCCGGGCGCCGACATCAAGCCTCGCCGGATCTACGTGGGCGGCTTCGGCGGCGCGATCGCACATCAGATTCTGAACGCGATGGCCGTCGATCCGGTCCTGCAGGCGATCCTCTCGCACCCGGATTCGCTCATCGTCGGTGCCGACGACGACGTGGTCGAGGAGAGCAACCGCAGCCGGCAACTCGGCTACCTGCCCGACGATGTCGGCCGGCCCAAGGCCGAAGCGACACGCGACTGGCTCGCGCGCGGGCCGCTCGCCAAGGCACGCGTCGTCGGTCTCGACGAGCCGATCGCGCTTCGACATGCCGCCGAGTACGGGCCCTTCGATGTCGTACTTTCCTCGGTCGATTCCTGGGACGCGCGGCGCACCCTGGTCGAGCTCGCGCGCCAGAGCGAGGTGCCGGCCTTTCTTTCCTCCGGCAGCAGCTTCTTCGGTGGCTTCGAGCGTATCGTGACCCGAGAGAGCGCCTGCATGTCGCTCCACGGCGTCGAGCAACTTGCGCACCGGCCGCGAGGCACGCGGCGCTCGTGCGCGGACGCGCCTGAACCGTCGTCGGTCATCCCGCAGACCATGGTCGGCGGGCTCGCCGCCGCCCACCTGCGCGATGCCTGGCTGGGCCGGCGGATCGATCCGCGGGGCGCCGAGGTTCACCTGCTGCACACCAGCTCCGAGCCGGGTTTCGCGGGCCTGCGGCATTCGCCGGGAAGGCTCGTCAATGCGACGTGTCCGTGTGTGGCGATTGGCGAGGGGAACGCGGCATGAGAGCTCCGGAAGGCGTGGTGGTCGGCAGGCTAACGAGCGGCGACGGCGTCGGCACGCACGCCCTCGTGCAGGGCAAGGCCGTCTCTCTCTCCGACGGGATCTCAATCATCCCTGGCTGGAGCGACCGTTCCGACATCGAGATCGTGTGCAAGGTCGCGCCGGGCGCGCAGGTTTCCGTCAACGGCCGCCGGCGGACCGGCATGTTCGTCATCGGTCCGGGACAGCCCTTCTCGCTGCGCAATGGCGGCGGCGCCGAGCAGACGTGGACGTTGGTCTGCGCCGAGCAAGTGCCGGTGGCGGCCGGTCGGACCGGCGGTTGTGCCTTCTGCCACCGCCCCCTCGGCAGCACGGGGGTGCTCGTCGACGCGACCGGTCTGCCGCCACGCTGGCGGGCGCTGGTCGACGGACCCCTCTGCCCCAAATGCGCCGCCGGCATCGCCGATGCGCGCCGGCCAACCCGGGGGAGCACACGATGAGCGGCGAGGGCAACCGCATCGCCGTCGTGGGGCTCGGCAACGTCGGCTACTGGACAACGACCGCCCTGGGCCTGGCCATGCTCGGCAGCCTCACCGCCGAGTGTGACATCGCGCTCGTGGATTTCGACACCGTCGACGAGCGCGCCGTGCGCAAGGGTTACCCGCCCTGGCTTCGCGGATGCCACAAGCCCAAGGCGATGGTCGCGGCGCTCAACGCGACCTACGGCGTGCGCGTCGCCAGCGCGATGCACCCGGTGCGCGCCGCCGCCCAGAGCGTGCCGGGCCTGCTCGCCGATCGCGACGTCTTCATCTGCGTCGATTCGCTGGGCGACGCGCAATTCGTATCGAGCCTCGCGCGCTCCCGGTGGCAGTGCCGGGTGAGCACCGGCGTGGGCGAGCTGGCCACCCACTGCCTCGAGGTCTTCCCGCCCGACACCGCCGCACTTGGCGACGTCTACGATGACGCCGCCTGGGCGCAGGCGGGTCGCCGGCAGAGTTGCATGACCGGCGAGTCGGCTCGGCCGCTCGACGGCGCGGCCCATCCCCTGGGGATCACGGCCGGCGCGCTCGCCGTGCAGGCCTATCTGAACCGCGCGCGCGACCGCGTGCCGTACCGGCTGCAGGTGACCGGCACGCATCCGCTGCGAAGTGAGCTCTCGGGCCCGGCCCGCAAGGTTGCACCTTGCCGCGTTCTCGACCTCGACAACGGCGCAACCATCGACCGCGTCCTGCGGGACATCGCGCGCGACCTTGCCGTCGCTGTGGACGACCTGATGATCACCTGGGAGACGCCCCTCGTCCGGCGCCACTGCGGCTGCCCGCGCCCATACCTCGGCTTCGAGCGCTACCCGGTGAGCGGCCGCTGCCCGACCTGCAACGGCCGGTCGATTCTGGTCGCGGCCAGCCGCGAGACGCTGGCCGCGGAGGCGCGGGAGCTCGAGCACCGCACGCTGCGCTCGCTGCACGCGCCCGCGGGCATTGGCCTGAGCGCCATCCGGCGCGACGGCCGCAGCCACCGCTATCGCCTGGCCTACCGACGCGAAGACGTTCCGCCGCTCGTGGGCCTTCCCCCTTCTGCCCCGAGCGCGCAACTGCCGGAGGATTCGCACGCATGAGTAACGACGCTCGCTTGACCTGCAATCCGTCCGAACCCACGATGACCGGCGCCATCGAGGAGCGCTGCCTGGCGCGCCTGGACCACGATCTGCGTGAGCTTTCGCATTTCGCCCGGGCCGTCGGGCACGAGCGCCTCCAGATGGGCGTCGCCGCGTTCGGCGGCCGAACGCTGGGGATCGGCATGCGCTTTCCGAGCGTGCGCACCGGCCTGCGCCGGCTCGACGACCAGGCCGTCGTGGTGCAGGCGGTCGAGGTGGTCGCAGACATCTCGCCGGGCGCGGGCGATGCGCCCTACCCCTTGGGCGAACCGACGGTGAGGCTCCGCTTCCCGAACCTACCAACGGGTCTCGTGCCCTTCCTGGCCAACCTGTACTTCCTGTCGTCGCCCGAGGGTGGTCTTGGCCCCGACGACACGTGCCGCCCCGATCAGAATCCGCGTGTCCGCGCCCAGCCCAAGCCCGCTCGCGGCGATCCTCGACGCGGCCTTCCCTGACCACTTCCGCCTCGGCATCCCCTGCCTCTACCGAAGGTGGCACCCGCAGCGCGACCTCGTCTGGGTGGCCCGGCAGATCCACTCATTGTTCGTCGTCGAGCCGGCCACGATGGCGAGCCCAAACGACTGCCTCAATCCGGACGCCGCCCGGTACTGGCTGGCTCAGACCGAGCACGCCGTGCCGCTCGAGCCGCCCCTCGGCCCGGCCCCGGCGCCTCGCGCTGCGTCCAGCGACGCAGATTTCGTCCTCACCCGCAACCCCGCTCCGTAAAAAAACCGGCTCGGCCGTGAAAATCCCACCTCCACCCGCGTCTGAGCAAGGAGAGAACAACGATGCACGCCGCCTTGGACATGGTATTAGCCGAGACGGGGATGGCCCCCGAGCTCCTGTCCGTCGCTCAGCGCCCGGCGGGCACGGCCGTGGTCTGGCTTTCGACGGATCTCGCCGATCCCGTGCAGGCGCTGGTGGGCAACGCCACCTGCGGATCAACGCCGTTCGTCGTCCACCCGGAAACCGGCAAGCTGGTTCGCCGCCTCACGGTCGATGCGGCGGAGAGGTGGAACACCGGGCTGCTCGTGTCCCGCCTGCGCCGCGAGCGCGGCGGCGCCGCGAGCCCCGCGCTCGTCGGTTCGCTCGGCCGCTCCGGCCGGCTGGCCGTAGACACCAGCGGCGTCCCGCCGCTTCTGACCGCGGCGATCTTCCCGCGCGACCTTCACCCCGAGCCGTCGGCGGTCGCTCCGGAGTGCGTGCGTCGGATCGCACGGGTCCTGCTCGCAGTGGCCGGTGGCACGGACGACCGGTTTCACTTCATGCGCGAGCCGGACAACGTCTTTACGATCGAGCGGGCCGTTGCCGTCGGGCCCAGCGGCTCGTCGGAAAAGCAGATCCGCGCGAAGGCCCGCGTCCTCATCACCGAGGCCGACGAAGACCGCCACCTCATCGAGCTTCTCCAGCACGACCGCTATCCGGCGGCCGTCTGGGATGCATGACCCATCACCAGGAGTGAACCATGTTTGCCAATGCCTGCGAATGCGAAATCCAGATCGAGAACAACGGACAGCTGCGCAAGGAAAAGGTCAAGGCTTCCAGCAACAGCGTCAACCCCACCCGGCTGCGCCAGCAGATGCTCGACTTCTTCCAGGTCGGCAGCCCCATCGATGACCTCGAAGTCGAGAGTGACGAGGACGAGAGCTGGACGCTGCTCGGGTTCGACGAGAACGGCGGCAGCGTCGAGCTCGACGGCGCCAGCGTCGTCAAGCTGAAGGACTACAGCGCGTTCCGCCTCACACCGCGCACCGCGGGCGGCGCGCAGGGGACCCGCTAGATGGCGCAGCTCCGCGCTCACGACGGCCAGCCCTGCTCGCTCGAGGTCGTCTTCTACGAGAAGACGGCGTCGCCACCCGCGGGCGGTGACGCCGAGCGGGCGGCCGCGGCTCCGCGCCGGCCGGTGGCGCGGACTGTGGTGCGGCCCGAGGTAATCTGCCGCGACCATCTCCAGGACCTGGGCCATGCGGTCGCCCGCGATTGTCCGGAGCTCGCAGGCGTCGAGCTGCCGGTCGGCGTCGAGTACTTCGCCGAGCACCCTCTCATCCTGATGCTCATTGCCAAGAAGTCGTGCGCACCGACGTGGGACGAGGCCGAGCTTGCGGCCGGCGTACCCATGCATATCGAGACGCTCGACCGCGGGCCGCTCGCGAAGTTCATGCGCAAGCGGGGGCTCGACCCGCAGAGCCTGGTCTTCAGCGTGACGCCGGTCGCCGTCGTCGAGGCACCTGCGCCGCAGTCGAGCAGCGGGTTCGAGCTTCGGGGCGGAAGCGACGAGCCACGCGCGTGGGTCACGGTGCGGGTGCCGAGCTACGCATCGTGGGCTGACGCCGCGGTCCCGGCCCACACGGAGCTTTTGCCGTCCCACGCCGGCGAGCACGGGATGCGCGTCTATGTCCCGCACGAGCTCATCGCGCAGCTCGTGCAGGATGAGGTGGCGTACGCCGGCCGCGCCGGTGACGCGTGGACGGAGCGCGCCTGGTTCCTCGCCGGCAGTTTCGGCTGGCAGGACGGACGGATCAACGCGCGGGTATGCGCCATCTGCCCGGCCGTTGACGTTCAGGCGACCGTTGCGGACGTGGTGTTCGGCCCGCAGACCTGGGTGCGCGCCCGGCAGGAGATGGACGCCCGCGGTCTCGAGCTTATCGGGTGGGTGCACACGCACTCTCTCGCCAGGCTCCGCAAGGCGGTGCGGCGCCAACCCGACCGCGCGGTGGCGACCGCCGCCATCGCAACGCTCTCGGCCCAGGCCGAGAGCGAGACCGCACCCTCCGATCTCCATGCCGCCCTAGCCGAGCTCGAGAGCGGCCTGTTCCTCTCGCAGACCGACATCGACTCAGCCCGGCGCCTCGGCTTCCGTTCGCCCACGTCGCTCACCGCGGTGCTCGATGCCGACGCCTGCGCCGCGGTCGGCGAGTCCCGGGTCGACGACTTCGGCAGCCTCATCGGTTTCTGGGGATGGAGCTACGGCTTTCTTGCCCGCAGGTCCGTCTACTTGATCACAGGAGCGTAGTCATGAGTGACGTTTACGAGATGTCCGCGGCGATGACGGCGATCGCCGAGACCCACAGCAACAACAGCCGCCAGATCCTCGAATCGAAGCAGCTCGACGACGTGGGCACCCAGCTGCTGGGCCAGAACCAGGAGCTCGTCACCAGGATCTGCAACTACACGCGCGAAATGGCCGAGCGGAAGGCGGGGCTGGCGCGGCACGCCCAGCTCGTTGGTGTCCACCCGCGACGACGCCTGGGTGGTAAGGCCATCACCTCGGCCATCCTGCACAATGGCGAGGTGATCGACCTGGTCGTCCCGCAGGCGGACCTCGCCCAGAAGATACGGCCCGGTATGATGGGCATCGTCACGGTCGATCACTCCGAGCTCCTGGACGTGTGCGACGAGCCGCCGTGGGAGTGCGCCGTCGGGATCGTCCGGCACATCACCCGCGCGAACGGCCACACCACGGTCGATGTGGGAACCGAGCACGGCACCAACGACGTGACCATGCGCCTCGCCTGGAACCTGCCACCGGACCCCCTCGAGGTCGGCCAATCGGTCTACTACCTGAACCGGTTCGTCTACGGCGTGCGCGGCGGCGGGCGGCTTTCCTTTCTCGATTCCCACAAGCGCTCCTGCGCCTACAACGTCGGAGCCGACGAGGTCTTCGGGCGCCATCAGCGCGCGCTCATCCGGAAGATTCGCGCGTCCGTGGACCGCGCGCAACACCCCGAGCGCTATCCGAACCGAAATCGCGACGGTGAAAGCCGCCTGCTGGTCTTCGGGCCGCCCGGATTCGGCAAGAGCGAGTCGATTCGCGCCGCCGCGGGCGAGGCGTTTCGGTCCGCGCCGAACCTCGAGATGTTCGCACTCGACGCCAATGCCTTTCGCTCGAAGTTCGTAGGGGAGACCAGCGAGCGCATCACGGGGACGTTCCATGCGGTCAACGCGTTGGCGAAAGACGGCAAGATCGTGCTGCTGGTGATCGAGGAGGCCACCTCGCTGGTGATGGATCGCTCCTCCTCCGCCGGCTACCTGGACTCGGGCGTGTCGCTCCAGGCCACGGAAACCTTCATGGCCTCGCTCGACTCCGCCGCGGGCGGCCTGCACGAGAATGTGATCTTGATCCTCACGTCCAACCGGGCGGATCTGATGGACATCGGCGGTCTGGCGCGTTTCGTGAAGATTCCGGTGAAGACGTTCGGCGTGGACGAGTTCGAGGCGGTGCTGGCGAACTGCGCCCGCAGGAACCACGAGGCGTACGACGGCGCGTGGCAAGACGGCTTCCAGGACGCAACCCGGGCGGCCATGGACACGCAGATCGGGACGATCCTCGTCGGTAAGGAGCAGAAGAAGGTGACCGTGCGCCACGTGCTGAGCGGGCGCATGGCGCAGTGGGTGGATCGCGAAGCCGGCAATTGCGTCGACATGGAGATCTTCACCGCGAATGGCAGCGGCACGTGCCGCCTGCGGAAGATCACGCCGGCGCTCGTCCACACGATGATCGTCGCGCAGGCCATTGCCGAGTACACGCCCTACAGCCTCGCCGACTGCCGGGACAGGTTCCGCGGCACCGATCTGTGCCGCAGCGAGAAGCAGGGGGCGCTGAGCGACCCGCGCGCCTTGGATCTCGAGGAAGCCGAGCTCCACCCCGACTACGACGCGCGCTGGGCGCTGGAAGAAATGGTCGACCCGACCGCGGACAAGGGCAAGGACCGCGCCCGCGACTGAACTCCGCTAGCAAGGCTCGAGCCCACGTGCTCGGTTTGCCGCTCGACGGCGACCCAAGTAATTCAGAAATCACACTCTAGCAGCCGTGGGTTCGATCCCATCAGCTCCACAAAATAAGGGAACTATTCGTCTTTTCTGAATCAGGTCAACTTCGACCGCTAGACTATGCTCTAGAGGCCGTCGGTTCGATCCCGATCAGCTGCACAAAGAGCCCCATCAAGTCCTTGTTATCAAGGGCTCATGGTTGCCCTGATTTCGCGTCGGCAACCGGCGCTTCGGACTGGCTTTTTTTTAGCCCGAATGTAGCCAGAATTCGGGCCGCTTGGTGCCCGCTGCGGCCTGCAAGACCTCTTCGGCAGCGGCCTTCTTCGGGCGGAGGTACTTGGCCATGGTCGAGGGCTGCTTGATCGACGCCAGCCGCCTTCGCGGCCGTGCGCAATGGCGTTCGATAGTCGTGGCTCCCGAAGACCAGATCGCCGTGGGGCAGACCGAGTCGAGCGCTTTTCGAGCGGAAACGCGGCCCCGGGCCGGTTGGAGCACGGGTATCGTATCACTCACGGCCACCGCAATTCAGCTCAGCGCCGGTCGCACCGGTTGCCACCGTGCGGCCTCGATCGACGGACAACACTGGCGAGAGCAGGCGAGCGAGTTTGCCCTGCGTCGGTTCCATTCGGTTGAGACGGGGCCGGGCGGTGGTCAGCCCCGCCTCGATGTGGGCTGCGGTTTGCGCTTGATCTGGAATCGGCGTTTCGCTACGTTCGCGAGTCGGCGCTGATTCAACGCCCAAGCCTCGGGAGCTCACCCAGCGGAGCGCGACGGGGACAAAGGGACGAAGACTCCCGGATCGCATCGCCGAAGCCTCGTCCGTCGTGCCGTTCCTGCTGCTGGGAGTGGGGCAGCACGGCCAGACTGGAGGACTCCGATGCCCAAGAATGGTGATTTCAAGAAACTCGTGCGCGCGCGGATGCTCAAGACAACGGAGAGCTACGCCATCGCAAGGATGCGGCTGCTTGGTGAGAAACGATGCGAGGAGGAAGGTTCGCCGGTGGCCATCTCCTCCCCTGCCGGCGTTACGCGGCCGCTTTCCAACGGACCCGCGATCTTCAAGGTGAAGATCGCCATACTCGACATCGAACCCGCCATCTGGCGTCGAGTACTGTTGCGGGCGGACACGACGTTGTACGAGCTCCACGATGTGATGCAAGCGGTGTTCGGATGGTGGGACTACCATCTGCATCAGTACCACGTCGACGGCAGGCTCTACGCCCTCCCAGACCCCGAGTACGATGACGACCTGCTGCCCCCAAGGCTCGACGAGCGTGCGGTGGTACTTCGTGATCTGCTCACCGCCAGCTCGATCATCTACGAGTATGACTTCGGCGACTGCTGGAAGCACTTGGTAGAGATCGAGAGCGTGGCGATGACGCAGGAATCCGACGTGAGCTGCCCGGTCTGCACGGGCGGCGAGCGGGCATGCCCACGCGAGGATTGTGGAGGAACTGATGGGTACCGGCACCTGTTGGAAGCTCTCGCCGATCCCGCACATGAGGAGCATGCCGATCTGAAGCGATGGGCCGGGCGGCGGTACGACCCCGAGAAGTTCGATCCGGCAGTGGCGAATCGGGCCCTCCGAAAGCTACGCAAGCCCCTCGCGCGGCCGCCGAGACCACGACGCCAGGCCGTAGCCAGTGCGATGCCACGATAAGCATAGCCCCCTTCGGAAAAATCTAGGGAATCGGGAACCCTGTGATCGAGAGCGATGAGGACGTGCTACATCTTTCGAGCAACAGGAATCATGGCTGCCAGCAAGAAGACGAGGAGACAGTCAGGCCGTGGTAGGGAACCATCTGAAGCCAAGCTCGACAGGATACCGCTCCCCAGTCCGTCGCCCGCGGGCGCGGACTGGATCGCGGCGCTTCGACGGTGGGCAAGAGCGGAGAGGTGACGATGTCGGACGAGCCGGTCAACATCGACCGCGACAAGCTGCGCGCGGCCATCCGCAGATTGGGGCCCGAGTACGTCTTCTACATGCTGGACGACGCCATCGATCTCTTGCCTCTGACCGAGTTGGAGGGAATCGCCAAGAAGTATCTCGATCTCAAGAGGCTACGCCCTGACGGTGACAGGCGGACCAAGGCCACCCTGCTTGCGGATGTGAAGGCTTTCGACAAGGCGAGCCGGGCTGGCGAATACTACGAGTCATTCATGGTCAACTCCCGGAACTGCACCGCGCAGTCGACAGGCACGACGGCGTGGATCGCCACGTGCAATCGGCTGCTCGACCGCTGTGTTGCCGAGGAAAGGAGAAGCGAGCCGACGGAGATCCGAGCTGCCTTCGACATCCTGTTTGGGCTGCTCGACTACATCGACCAGGGCAACGACGATGTCATCTTCTTCGCCGACGAGGGTGGTTCCTGGCAGGTGGGTGTCGATTGGAACCAGGTCCTGCCTTCCTGGTTCAGGGTCCTCTCGGTCACGGCGTCCCCCGACGAGTACGCAGAGCGGATCACGTCGCTGATCCAACACCACTGCGACTACGATCGCGAGAAGGTGCTTGCTGTCGCCAGCAATTGCGCAACGGCCGAACAGCGCGAAGGCCTGGCCAAAGTGGCCAACCGACAATCGCGTGGACATTCGCAAGCAAGGAAGCCATGAGCGAATACCAGTACTACGAATTTCAAGCCATCGACCGTCCGCTCACTGCCAAGGAGATGGACGAGCTGCGATCGTACTCGACGCGGGCTCGCATCACGCCGACCGGCTTCGTCAATGACTACTCCTGGGGCGATTTCAAGGGCAATGCCGATGCGTGGATGGAGAAGTACTTCGATGCGTTCCTCTACCTCGCGAACTGGGGCACGCACATTCTGAAGCTTCGGTTGCCTACGCGGCTGCTCGACCCCGCACTCGCCTGGACCTACTGCGGCGGAGAAGGCGCCTCTGTCAGGAAGAAGGCGAGTAAGGTTATCCTCTCGTTCCTATCCGACGACGAGGAAGGCGGTGACTGGGTTGAGGGCGAGGGACAGCTTTCATCGCTGATCTCCGTGCGAACCGAGCTCATGCGCGGTGATCTGCGGGCGCTCTATCTCGGCTGGCTCCTGCAAGCGCAGACCGGCGAGCTGGAGGATGACGAAGCCGAGCCACCGGTTCCCCGAGGACTCCGGCAGCTCAGTGCCTCCTTGGAGAGCCTCGCCGACTTTCTGCGTATCGACAGCGACCTCTTGCATGTCGCCGCCGAGGCCAGCTCACCGATGGGCGAAGTCGGGATCGAGCGCAAAGAGGTGGCCGCCTGGATCGGCCAGCTCCCGCCGAGAGAGAAGGACAAGATTCTCACCAACCTCGTCGTGGATGCCGACCAGACACAGGTCACGGAGCTGCTACAGCGCTTGGTCACGGAGCACAGCGAAGGGCAGGGCAAGCCAGTGACCACAGGGAGGACCGTCGGCGAGCTTCTCCGGGCAGCAGAGGAACACGCGAGCGAACGCAGCCGTGCGGAGGCCGAGAGACGGGCGAAGGAGAAGGCCCGGCGCGATCGCGAGGCGGCCATCGCCAGGGAGAAGCACCTCGACAGCCTCGCCGGCCGCGAAAGCAAGCTTTGGGGCAAGGTCGATGCTTTCGTGGCCAGCAAGCAGCCGAAGAGCTACGACCAAGCCGTGGCAATCCTCGTCGATTTGCGGGACCTCGCAGCGCGCGGAAAAGCTGGTGAGTTCGGCCTCCGTATCGAAGCGCTACGCGAAGCCCAGGCAAGGAAACCCTCCTTCATCCAGCGTCTCGCGAAAGCGGGCCTGTAAGCGCACGGAGTTCCCAAGTCCCTGGGTGGCTCCAGCCCTGACCGAGGGGCAGCGGCCTCGGCCGAGAACTTGAACCCACCCTCGCCCCGTGATACGAAACGTCTGTCCCCCCGCGCATGGGGAGGCGTTCCGTATCATGCCGCCAGCCACATCGACCAAGACCGCCGTGCTTCTTCGCCTCGCCCGAAAAGGGCCGGTGCGCCCTCGGGACCTGGACGACGCCGGGATTCCGCGCGCGTACCTCAAGCGGCTTCGTGACCGCGGAGTGCTCGAGCAGGTGGACCGCGGCCTCTACCGACTCGCGGACGCCCCGATGACCGAGCTGAGCTCTCTCGCTGAGGCGAGCAAGCGGGTTCCGCACGCCGTCATCTGCCTCCTCAGCGCGCTCCAGGTGCACGGCATGACGACGGAAGTGCCGCACGCGGTGTGGCTGCTCATCGATCGGCACGCCCGTTTTCCGAGGGTCGCGTCCCCGAGGCTCGAAGTCGTGCGTGCGAGCGGCGCAGCCAGGACAGACGGAGTCGAGACGCGCATCATTGACGGCGTGAAGGTTCTGCTCACCACGCCCGCGAAGACGGTCGCCGATTGCTTTCGCTTCCGCCGGCACGTCGGACTCGAAGTCGCGCTGGCGGCCCTCAAGGACTACCTGAGCAAGCGCAAGGCGACCGTAGACGAACTTATTGAGGCTGCTCGCGCCGACCGGATCTATGCATTCATGCGCCCGTACCTCGAGGCGCTTGTATGAAGAAGAAGCCGCCCCCGGACATCGGTGTCTCCGTGCGCGCTCGCCTTCTGCGCCTGGCCCGCGAGCGGGGCGAGGACTTCCAGCTGGTACTCACTCGGTACGCGAGCGAACGCTTGCTGTTCCGCCTCTCCGCATCCGGGCATGCACAGCAGTTCGTGCTCAAAGGTGCCGCGCTCTTCGCGCTCTGGACCGGCAAACCCCACCGAGCAACCCGCGATCTCGACCTCCTTGGCTTCGGAGACCCGGGCGTGGAGCACGTGCGTGAGATCTTCTCGGAGGTGCTCGCGTACGAAGTGATCGACGACGGCGTCCACTTCGACCTCGCCACGCTCACGGTCGGCCTCATCCGGGAGGACCAGGAGTACGGCGGCGTGCGTGCCGAGGTCGTCGCGCGGGTGACGAACGCTCAGGTGCGGCTCCAGGTCGACGTCGGCTTCGGCGATGCGATCACGCCTGAGGCAATGGTCGTCGAGCTCCCGCCGCTCCTTGACTTCCCGGCGCCGCGCCTGCGCGCCTACCCGCGTGAGACCGTCGTCGCCGAAAAGCTCGAGACCATGGTGAAGCTCGGCATGGCCAACAGCCGCATGAAGGACTTCTACGATGTCGCCGTGCTCGCGCGCAGCTTCACCTTCGATGGCGACCTGCTCACCCGCGCCATCCGCACAACCTTCGAGCGCCGCAAGACCCCGCTGCCCGCGACGACGCCGGTCGCGCTCACGGCAGCGTTCGCCGAGGACCTGGCGAAAAACACACAGTGGGCTGGTTTCATACGCAAGGCCGGGATCGGCGCCGGGGACACGCTGGCGGAGACGATTGCTGCGGTTCGAGCGCTCGTCGAAGCGCCGCTGCTGGCAGCAGCGGGCGCCGGGCCGGTGCCGAAATCGTGGCAAGCGGGCAAGGCGTGGGCATAGGGATGGGACTTGATGGATCAGCCATCGAGAAGCCCCATGATCACCAGCAGCGCCCTCCGCAACCTCCGGGCGTCCCGGTCAGCGCTCCATTCCCGCCGGGCATCCTCAAGCTGAGAGGACTGTCTCCGTGCCATCGCACTCTAGAGGCCGTGGGTTCGATCCCCATCAGCTCCACAAGACAAGGGAACTACTAGTCTTTTCTGCATCAGGTCAACGTTCGACCGCTAGACCATGCTCTAGAGGACGTTGGTTCGATCCCGATTAGCTGCTCGACGAGCGTGCGGTGGTACTTCGTGATCTGCTCACCGCCAGTTCGATCATCTACGAGTATGACTTCGGCGAGTCCGTTGGCAGGCTCCGACGAAGGCAAGCACTGGCCATCCCAGCGAGACCGACTGCGCAGGCGACGCGATCATCGCCGCGACCGCGGTGGATCTCAGGTCAGCCGAAGACTGTTCTAATAGCTGACGTGAAGTTCGGCACCGGCCACCCGTGGGCCCAAGGCAGGAACGATGGAAACGGTCGTTGCCGTCGAACTGGAATTCGACCTCGTAAGAAGAATGATCGCGGTCGCGACACCCGCCGCGCCCAATCCGTAGCAAGCGAACTGAAGATAGGAGTAAGTCCTTCCGGCGCTTTCCCGATCCGGATTGTATTGCGCCCGCGTGTCGGAATAGGCGCTTTGGTAAAGATACGTGAACACGCCTCCCAGAGCGATCGTCGCGACACCGGCGCCGCCGACGATCCACGGTAAAGCGCTCCTGGGCTTTGGGCTTGGCTGGCTCTCCTTGGCTACCGATTCCTGGGGATTCTGGGTTCCAGGTTGGGGCTGGACTTGGGAGGGCTGGGGGTACGGATACGCGTTCGCGTACGGCTGGATCGGTCCGGCCGCGCCGGGCTCTCCTTGATTCTGGCCCCCTGGCGCGGCGCCTGGATTCGCCGTCGCTGGGTTGGTGTATCCCGGACCAGCGGGGTAGGCGGGTGCCGAATAGGCCTGCCCGGAGGGGGCCGCATATGGGTAGTAGCCCGGCGGTGGGTACGCAGGCTGTGGTGCGGCGCCATTGGCTGGTGCCGCCTGCCCAGCCTGAGGTTGAGCCTGGGGGGGCACGCCGCCGGCGACTGAACTTGCGGGCAACCCCGTGTTCGCCGGAGCATTGGCGGGCAGTCCGGCGCCGCCAGGCACGCCTCCCGGCTGCTGGGACGGCACCTCCTGCGGTGGGCTGGGCGCGGCCGGAGTTTGCGCGCGGAGTTGCTCCATTTCCGCGATCCACTTGTCGACCTCCTCGCGGTCGTCGGTCGTGATCTTCTTCTGGACCCTCAGATATTCTCGCAAGTTGCTCAGCGCGGGATCGGGCTGCTTGAGGTAGTAGTAGGCAGCTCCCGCGTTGCGAGAGAAGATCGGCATGTCGGGGTGGGAGGCGCTCAGACTGGAAAAGATGTTCGCGGCTTCCTGATAGTTGCCGCTCTTGTAGAGCTGCCTCGCCTGCCGGAGCTCCGCCATTTCCTTCGCATCGAGTCCTGCGGCGAACGCTCGACCGGTTCCTACGGCAAGAACGCCGGCCAGCATCAAGTGGAGGAAAAGCGTGAAGGCAATGCGCGCGTTCCTGCGTTTCATTTTCATGCACCCCTGTCTTGAATGATTCCTGATCGAACGGCTTGCTCGCTCTTCGTCCGATGGTTCCACCCGACCATGCCCCTTGCCGTCAGCGGCATGGACGGTTTCATACATCCGTCGTGCGGGAGGTGTAAAGACATTAGTCGTTTCGATTGGCCACCTGCGGGAGAATCGCTGGGCTCTTGACTTACTCGTCGGTCTTCGCTAACCACTTGGTCCCATGAGCCGCGAGGAAGACGTCAAGGATATTCGTTTGTTCGATCTTCGCACCGTCGAGCGCAACATCAAGCGCGGGCTTATCACCCGCAAGGAATACGAACGATTCCTGAAATCCCTGGCCGATGCGAGCGACAAGGTCATCCCGGCCGAGTCGGAAACTCCACCGGCAGCGGCACAGGAATAGCCCCGCGCGACTCGCGGGGTTGAAACTTGGACGACACCTGCGTACGCTAGCAAATCATGGCCGATTCCGAGCAGAAGACGGGGAACTTCACCGTGACCGATCGCCGCGGGTTCGATGCCAGCGGTGAGCGCAAACCAGAGCCGCCGGTGGGTGCAGAGAAGCCCGAGCAGGCGGCCCAAGGGGCGCCGGAGCAGGCCGCCCAAGCGGCGCCGGAGCCTCCGCGCGCGTTGCCGCCCGCCGACTTCGCAACCTTGGTGCTCTCGCTCGGTAGCTCGGCCGTGATGTACCTGGGCGAATCGGCCGAACCCGAGGGCAAGAAGTCCGAGCGCAACCTACCGATGGCCAAGCACGCCATCGATCTTCTTACCGTGCTCGAGGAGAAGACCAAGGGCAACCTGTCCCCCGAGGAAGGCCAGATCCTGGAAAGCCTGCTTTTCGACTTGCGTCTGCGCTATGTCGAGGCGCTCAAGACCTCGCCCGCCGGGGCCTGAGCCAAGGCGCGGACGGAACGGCGAATTTCGAGCAGGAAGAGCAGCAGCAGGGCCGCGCTGAGCGTGGGCAGGACGATGACCAGGGTCCATGCCAGCGTGGGGAAGGTTGGTCGATACTCGACGAACCACCAGTCGATGCGCGCCCGGCTATAGCCTTCCTGGATGTCGATCTGCAGATTGGTGTAGCGGCGCCAAGGAGCGTCCTTTTCCGCCACGACCCAGGAATCCTTTTGCGGAAGGTGGGTGAGGAGCCAGTAGTTGCCGACGATGTGCTGGAACGGCGGCAACCATTGCAACGAGTAGATGGTCTCGAAACAGACCGGACAGGGCGACCTTGCGGTGCTGATGTTGTCCCCCTTGTTGTTGGGCACGCCAAGCCAGAACTGCGCAGCCTCGGATTCGATGCGAATGAAATGATCCCAGTAGATCGCGTTGCCCAGGTAGGTGACAAAGGCGCCGGAGAGAAAGACCAAGGCAAGCGCCGTCATGCCAAGCCAGCGACGCAGGGAACTGGTCTTGTCGAGCCAGTCCTGCATGAGGAACCCGGCCGGGAGCAGAAGCACCGCAAGGGCGAAAATCAGGTAGCGCGGTCCCCATGCATAGTCCCCGGCCCAGGAGATCATCTGCGCGTGCAAGTAGAGGACGGGCAGGATGGTGAGCAACATGGCCAGGGCGATGGCGCGATTGCGCTTGACGAAGCGGGGGAACCCGAGCAGGGCCACGAGCAGCGGTGGCGAATAGAGAAAGACCGACTTTCCCGGCGAGAGGAACATGCCCCACAGGCCCCACAGGGGGTGTTCGTGTAATACGCCGACGGGCGCGGAAGAAACCCCGGTTCCGGCGAAGGACAGCCCGTAGCCGGTAAAGTAGATGCTGCCCCAGCGCAGATAGTTGTACCAGAGATAGATCATCCCGAACGGGAACGCGCTGGCGGTGCCGACCAGGGCGACCAGCAGAAGCGCCCGCCAGTTCTTGCGCAGAACCCAGATCAAGAACAACCCCGCCCCCACCCCCGACAGAACGAAGACCGGCTTGGCGTTGACGAGCAATCCAATCCACACCCCGAGCAGCGCGGCCTGGCGCCACGTCGGGTTCTCGCGAACGTCGAGCAGCTTGGAGAAGAAGCCGGTGAAACATGCGAGCTGGAGCGTTTCCGAATACGGGTAGCGCGAATACACCCAGACCGAGGTCGAGAAGGCGAGCGCCAACGTGGAGGCCGCTGCGGGGATTGGCGGCATGCCGAGCTTCTTGCACAAGCCGAAAAAGAGCACGCAAGCCAGGGTGCCGAGCAAGGTTGGCGCCAGGTGCGAGGTAAAGCGCCAAGTGATCTGCCAATAGGCCGGAAAGACCTTGGAGATCTGCCGTTGCAGTGCGGCGCCCGGGATGTGGATCGCGCTCTGAAAGAGCGGCGCCAGTCCGTAGAGGTGGCCATCCTTGCCGTTCGGCAGCGCTGTCGGCCAGCGCGTTCGGGCGTGAAAATTGTGAGAGTGGACGATGCTGTCCGCAACTTCCCAGATGGGCGTCGCGTCGCCCCAAGGCCGTTCCCGGCTGGTCGAGAACAGATAGAGTAACGCGATGGTGCCGAAGAGCCAGAAGCTGCCGCGCAGGCGAAAAGGGAAACCGGTTGCCTTCAACAAAGCGGGCGGGATGATAACCGATTGCCCCGAGCAGGGCAGCAGTTCATTACGGCGAATTTGGCCCGTGCGTGTGCGCCATCCGTGAGGGGAGGACTGGCCTGATAGACGATCTTCCCGAATCAAGTACAATCCGTCTGCATGGACATCGCGCTCGGCGTTCTTCTCGGGGCCATTGTGTGGTTCTTCGCCCGCCATGGCGTCGGCGGCTTCTACGCCGTCGGTCCCGACGAACCCGCCGCGCCGTGCACGTTCGGGCGCGCGCAGCGGCTGGGTGACGAAACCACGCCGCACGGGCGGCAGCAGCAGCCCGTGCGATGAACCGTGATCTTCTGGCGGTGGAAACCATCACGCCAGGATCGGAACCACCTTCCGCTTCCGGTTCGCGCACCCGGACGTGGCTGGCGATGGCGGCGATCGCGCTCGCGGCCATCGTGCTCGCCGAGGCCTGGCTGAAGTTCTACTCCTACCAGGATGACGCCTTCATCTTCTTCCGCTACGCGGACAACATCTTGCGAGGACAGGGGGCGGTGTTCAATCCTGGCCAGCGGGTCGAGGGCTTCTCCAGCCCGCTGTGGCTCGGCTTGCTGGTGCTGGCGGGTGGCCTCGGTCTGTCGCCGATTCACGCGGCGGGGATCCTGGGTACGGCCGCCACCATCGCCACCGTGCTCTTGAGCCTGCGCGACAGCCGGCGCTGCGGTCCGGGTCTGTGGCTGGCACCATGGGCCTTGGTGCTCTTCTTCCCCTTCCTGGCCTGGTCGGTGTCGGGCATGGACACGCCCCTCTTCACTGCGTTGGTGTGGGGGGCAATCTCGGGGCTGCGCATCGCACGCGCGCAGGGCAAGCCGCTCGGTCGCGACGTCGGGCTGTGCCTGGCCGCCGCGGTGCTTACGAGACCCGAGGCGGCGATGCTGCTACTGGCTCTGGTGCTCGACGAAGTGGCGACGGCCCACAGGCAGCACCGGCAACAGGTGCGAACCTTGCGAACCTGGGTGCGGGGCTTCTCCTGGTTGCTGCCCGCGCTGTTGACCGGCGTGGCGCTGCTCTTGGCACGGGTCATCTACTACGGCGACCTGCTGCCAAACACGGCCTACGCCAAGGTAGGCGGCAGCGTCGCCCACCTGCGCCTGGGACTGCGTTACATGGGACGCTTCTTGCTCGAGGCGCCGCTGGTGTGGCCGGCCGCCCTTCTCCTGGCGCCCCGCCTTGGCCGGCTCGTCCCCGGGGGCATGGCGACGATCGTGCTGGTCCTGCTGTGGTGTCTCGACCTGCTCCTGATCGGCGGCGATCACTTTTCGTACTTTCGCTTCATGATCCCGCTGGTGCCACTCCTGTTCGCTCTTGGCGCGAGCGGGCTGCACGGTATCTGGCGTTGGCTCGAGCCCAATATCGCGGCTCCGGGGCGGCGCTGGTTGGGAGCGGCGCTGGGGCTGATGTGCCTGGCTGCCGTGGCCGTGGCCGCTCCCGATCCCGCGCCGGGCCGTCCACAGCATGGCTTCGACTGGACGCTGGCCAGCGCGAAACTCGGGCAGCGCTTGGCGGCAACGCTGCCGCCCTCGACCGTGGTGGCGTTGCCGCACATCGGAGCGGTGGGCTACTACTCGCGCCTGCCGGTGCTGGACTTGCTGGGCCTGGTGGATCGCGATCTGGCCCATCGCCCTCACCACCTGCCGGCCGGCGAGCCGCGCGAGCTCAACGACATCGGCCACGAGTGTTTCGACATCGCATGGTCGCTGGCGCGGCGGCCGGCCGTCATCGTGCCCAGCCGGACCTACGGCTCGCGTCCCTTCACCCGTCTGGCCGAGCTGCGCCCGGACTTCGCGGCCGAGGCGCAGCTCTTCCACTACCTGGCCAAGCACGACGACTACCGGCTGGTCAACGTGCCTATCGGCGACGGGGCCTTCTGGGCTCTGTTCGTGCGCCGCGATCTCGACGACCGCCCGCTCACAGGTGACGTCCAGGTTGTAAAGAACTGAGAAACGGAAGTATCGTGAAAACGGATGGAAGCCACACTTTATGAAGCCCTTCATCGTGTGCAGCAGCAGCACTGGTGGTATGTGGCCCGTCGAGCCATCCTCGACCGCGTGCTGGCGTCGGTCGCACCTTCGCTGCCGAGCGGAACGTTCTACGATCTGGGGTGTGGCGTGGGCGCCAATTTGTCGGTTCTCGAGCGTTACGGCACCACGATCGGGATCGATTCATCGCCCGAGGCCGTGCAGCATTCGCGTGAACGCGGCTATGGGGACATTCGCGTGGGCGACCTCAATCGACTCGAAGATTTTCCAGAGGAGTCCGCCAGCCTGGTATTGCTGGCGGACGTGATCGAGCACCTCGACCACGAAGAGGCCTGCTTGCTCTCGGCCCGTCGCCTTCTCAAACCCGGCGGCGTCCTGGTCGTGACAGTACCGGCGCTCATGCTTCTGTGGAGCTCCTTCGACCGCATGGCACACCACCGACGTCGCTATACCGAGAAATCAATTCGCCAGGTGGTCGGACGCCATTTCGATATCGAACGCACCACCTATTTCAACACCCTGCTTTTCGCTCCGGTGCTGACCGGACGACTTGTGGAAAGACTGCTTCGGCGCGATGGGCATGACGAAGCGCGCATCCCACCCCGTCTCGTGAACTCGGCTTTGAGCGCGATCTTCAGCCTGGAATCGCGCCTCGTCGGACGAGTGCACTTGCCAGTGGGGGTCTCGTTGCTTTGCATCGCTCGCAAACCTCGCGGCGGTTGAGCCTTCCAGGCTGAAGTCTCGTGGAGAGCCTGGGAGGGTGCTCGGCGATCTCGACGACCGTCTGCTCACGGGTTCGTCGCTGTCCGTCCTTCGATGATCGCGGCCGCGTTGCGCACCAAGGGCAGATCGGGCGCTTGGTGGACAGCCGCGGAGATCTCCGCGGCGGCCTGCGCCTGCTGGCCGAGTACGTGATGGAGTAACGCGGCCCGAGCCAGCAACTCGGGCCGGTCGGGGAAGGCCCGCAGGGCGTCCTTCAGCTCCGCGAGGGCCAGCGCGTGCTTGTGTTCGAGCACCAGCAGGTCGGACAGCTCCGCCGAGAGCACCGCCCGGCGTTGTGGGTCCTTCGCCGCTGCTCGCTGCGCGCGCAGCTTGCCGAGCAGGTCTTCGCTTTCGGTGAAGCTGAGCGCGCCCAGGTGGCCCTGGCGCGTGTCTTCCGGGCGCAACACACCGCTTGCGCGCGCCGGATCGCGCGTGCGTACGACGGCCAGGCTGAACGCGACGAAGAGCCCCGTCACCACGGCGCCGGCTACCAGGTCGTGACGCTTCAAGTTGCCCTCCTGGACAAGAAGACTCGGTTCTGCCGAGCGGATCAAGCAGGATCGGGCCAGCCGCTCACGCTCCCGCAGGATCGCGCACCATGGTGAGCAGCATCTTGAATCTGCTGGTGGCGGTGACGGCGTGAGAGACGGCTGCCGGCAGCAGCACGGTTTGCCCGGCCTTGGCCGGCACTTTCTTGCCACCGATGACGAGCTCGACCTCGCCATCGAGGACCTGCACGATGGCATCGAACGGCGCCGTGTGCTCGGACAGGGCCTGGCCCTCGTCGAAGGCGAACACCGTCACCGTTCCACCGCTCTTCTTCACCAATGTCCGGCTGACCACGGCACCGTCTTGGTAGGCAATCAATTTCGCCAGCTCGACCGGCTCGGCGGGTGGCAGTTCGTTCTGTCCGGATGCTTGTTTTGGATTCATGGCTGATGACCTCTTCACGATGGTTGGATGCTTTCTTTTGGGGCCAGGACAAGGCTGGCATGGGCATTTCGTCTATCAATCGTCCGGGCCATAGGCCGGAACGCCCCCGCGCTGGTGCTGGTACATGGGTGAATCCAGGCGCGTGAATCGCCGCAAGTACTCCGCGGGTGCGATACGGTTCCGCCACGCGCCGATGGCCATGGCGAAGCCGGTCACCAGAACGAAGACGCCGACCACGAGCGCCGCCACGCGACGGGGAGAGACGGTCTTGCCACGCGCGCGGACCTCCAAGGTTTCGACGACCGGACAGACGGCGACACATTCCAGGCAGCTCGTGCATTCGTCGCTCCACACCCGACCCGATGCATGTACGCGAATATCCGCCGGGCACGCGCGCGTGCAAAGCCGACAATCGATGCATCTGGCCGGGGTACGTGTCACCTTGAGTGGGCTCGCCCAGCCCACGATGCCGAGCAAGGCGCCGTACGGGCAGAGGAAGCGGCACCACGGGTTCTTGATGAAAAGCGAGAGCGTGGCGAGGACGACCAGGACCTTCAGCGCCAGCCCCGAGAGATGGGCGAAGAAGAGGTACATCTTGATGTCCGCCACCTTGTTGTAGGGGCTGCTCACGAACCTCGCCAGGGCTCCGGCATCCATGGTCAGAATCGCCCAGAGAAAGAACAGCAGCAGAAGGTATTTGAGCGTGCGCAGGGGATAATCGAGCCAGTGCGGAAGCAGCAGATTCCGCCCGAAGGCCTTGCGTCCGAGCCGCCACAGGTATTCGCTGAACGTGCCGACTGGGCACAGAAAGCTGCAGAACGCCTTCTTCACCGTGAGGCTGAGCAGGACGATGGCAAGCAGGATGAAGACCGCGGCGGGGTGTACCCGATTGACAACGCCGGTTGCGATCCACTGCCTTGCGCCGATGAGGGCGCTGATGGGCAGGAAGCCCTCCACGCCCGGCGGACGCTCGCTGTAGGGGCGTGCCCCGCCCGAAAGCCCCCATTGCACGAAAAGGCAAAACTCGATGCCGATCCAGATGCAAAGGCCGGCGAAGACAAGCTGCACGCAGGCCCGCTGCGCATGCGCGTCGCTCCCTAGGCGCAGCACCATGCGGCGAAACCAGCGCCGCTCCGATCGATACGCCGGCTTCGGCTTGCGCAGCGCCGGAGCCAGCTTCTTCGGGCGAATCCGGACGAGCTTCTCGGACATGACGAGCCGTTCAGTCTTGCCAGTCGAGCAGACGGCGCTCGCCGGTCAGGGCGCGCAAGTCCCCGATGTCTTGCGTGACCTCCAGGCAGCCGTGGTATCGACCGGCGCCGTCGCGCACGGCGAAGTAGCGGATGTGGATGAAGCGCCCGCCCATCTCGATCCAGAACTCGGCCACGTCCTTCCTGCCGGCGCGGAAGGAATCCAGAATACGATTGACCGTGGCCACGCTCTTCGGTGGGTGGCAGTTCTGTACCGTGCGGCCGATGGCCGCCGGGGTGCGCGGGAAGATGCGATCCTTGCCCTCGGAGTAGTAGCGGACCACGTCGTTTTCGTCGACGAACGAAAGGTCGAGCGGGAGATGCCGGAGCATGAGGTCGATCGCTTCGAGCGAAAGCGCGCCGGTGCCGAGAGCGAGAAGGCCGGCGGAGGGCGCGGGGACCGGTGTCGGCGCGGGTCGCCCGCCGGCCAAGGGCAGCGCGATGGCCGGTTTGGCGAGCCCGTAGCCGAGCTCGTCCTCGCCGCGCTTCTCCTCGCTCCATTCCTCGGCCGAGAGCTTTCCCAGGGCCATGGGGAAGAGGATCTTCTCTTCCTTGTAGACCATTTCGATCAGGTTGCGGGCGAGCGCGGGAAGGATCTCCACGAGGAGATTCACCTCGCCGCTCTCGACCGCCTTGCGCGCCTGTTTCCACTGCGCGCGGATCTGGTCGTGGATTCCCCACATGACCTGCGAGGGACCGGTCACGCCGTGGCGTTCGAGCAGGGGAAAGAGCTGGTGCTCCTTGCGCTGGTAGTGATTGTCGAGACCGTCGTACCTGGCCAGCACCACGCCGGCCGCGGGCAAGAGTTCGGCGGTCGCGCCGGCTTGCGCGGAAAGCTTTTGCGCCACCTCCGACAACTGGTTGGCGAGCGCGACGATGATCTTGTTGTCGGCCATGTAGGTGTGCACGGGATGACCCGCCGGGGGCGCCAGGTCCTTCTTCTGGTCGAGGGCGCCGCGGAACGCACCCACGTGCACGTCGCACAGGCGTTGCACCTCGGACACCGGCAACCCGCCGCGAATCATCTCTTCTTCCATGGCCGCGATCTCGCCCGCGTCCACGTCGCCGACGGCCTGGGCGAAGAGCCCGCGCGCCGTCGCCAGGTCGCCGCCGTCGTGTAATTCGGCGATGATGTGTCCGAGCATGGCGATGCGCTGTTCGCGGTCGATGCCTTGGTTGCTCTTGGCGATTTCTGGACGCACCTGCGTCTGCTTCTCGATGGCCTGGGCCGTGTCGCGCAGAAGGGCATCGATATCGACCCCCGCGATGCGAGCTGCCGCGCCCAGGGTGGCCAGACGCCCGACGGTGGCTCGGGCAATCTTGTTCTTGAGCAGGGTGAAGTGCGGGCTATAGGCAGCGAGGAAATCCTCGAGAAAGGGATGGGTGGCAAGCAGGTCGTTGACGTTGGTGCCGGGCGAAAGCTGCATGGTGTTTCTCCAAGGCAAAGGTCAGCAGCCCTCGCCGCTCATCGCGCGGGTGAACAGGACATTGTTTTCGAGGTCGATGTGCTGGCCGAGGTCGGCTTCGAGGCGCTGCAGATCGAGGTAAAGCGTCCGCCACGCTTGTGTGGCGTCGGCGGGGAGGGCGAAGTCGTGGGCCAGCGCGCGCGTGCGCTGCAGGTTGACCAGGTGATCCTCGTGCTCGGCCATCATCACCTTGATGGGCATGAAGGCGCCTCCGCCGCGGCCCGCGAGGATGAGCGGGAAGAGGATCTTCTCTTCCTTGGCGAGGTGACTCTCGACCGCCAGCAGGACCTGTTCGAGGTGGTCGGCCAGGCCGACCGGGCAAAGCGAATTTGCCTTGCTGGCAGCCTCGAGCGCGCGAGCGGCGCCGACCAAGAGGGGAAGATCCCGGCGCAGCGGCTCGTGGAAGCGACGGAGGATGAATTCGACGATGGCGGACGGCGGTTGCGTATCCCAGGCGTCGCTCGCCGGTGTCACGGGGCTATGGGGGCTGACTGATCCGTTCATGGTTGCTCTCCAGATGGTTCTCACCTGGCCAACAGCAACCTTGGTGCCATAATGATTTGCGAATTATAATAAGTACTTATGTTTGTCGATGTGCATGTGACAACGCTTTCGGTGGTGTCACTAGGACAACATTGATGTCATAGTCACATCGATGGACCAGCTCGACGCCGTGGTGAAGATCGCTCTCGACTTGGCGACCGGCATTTCAGCCGCGGACCGTAATCGCCGTCTGCTCGAAGCATTGCGGCGGGTGATCCCCTACGATGCCGCGACCGTCATGCGCCTGGAGCGCGAGGTTCTGTTTACGGTGGCGACGAGCGGGCTCTCACCCGCGGCCAGCGGCAAGCCCTATCCCTTGCGCGAGCATCCTCGTTTGGAAATCATCTGCCGGTCGCGCGAGCCGGTGTTCTTTCCCGCGGACACGAGCCTGCCCGATCCCTTCGACGGCCAGCTCGAACGCGACGAGGGCGCGCTTCACCGCGTGCACGCCTGTCTCGGCTGTCCCTTGGTGGTGCATGGCGAGCTGGTGGGTGCGCTCACCGCCGATGCCTTGAATCCGAGCGCCTTCGACGGCATCGACCTGCGCTTTTTGACCGCGGTGGCGGCGCTGGCGGCGGCCGAGATGCGTACCAGCCAGCTCATCGCCGCGCTCGAGCACGCGGCCGAGCACCAAGGGCTGGTGGTGCGCGACCTCATGCGCGCATCGGCGACGCAAGCCAGCGAGATCATCGGCGCCAGCCCGACCATCCAGCGTCTGCGGCGCGAGATCGAGCTGGTGGCGCGCTCCGATTTTTCGGTGCTCATCCACGGCGAAACCGGAACCGGCAAGGAGCTGATCGCACGCGCCGTGCACGCCGCCTCCACGCGGCGGAACGAGCCCATCATCCACGTCAACTGCGCGGCCCTGCCCGAGACCCTGGCCGAGGCCGAGCTGTTCGGTCATGTGCGCGGCGCTTTCACCGGCGCGACCGGCGACCGGGCGGGTAAGTTCGAGGTCGCGGACAAGGGCACCTTGTTCCTCGACGAGATCGGCGAGCTCCCCCTGACCGTGCAGCCCAAGCTCCTACGTGCCTTGCAAGAAGGCGAGATACAGCGCGTGGGCGCCGACCGCGCGCTCGGGGTGAACGTGCGCGTGTTGGCCGCCACCAATCGCGACCTGGCCGCCGAAGTGGCCGCGGGCCGTTTTCGCGCCGACCTCTTCCACCGCCTGAACGTCTATCCCCTGGCCGCGCCGCCGCTGCGCGAGCGCGGCGAGGATATCGCGCTGCTCGCAGGCTACTTCTGCGACGTGGCTCGCCGGCGCATGGGGGTGGGCCCGGTTCGCCTCGACGCCAGTGCCGTGGACACCTTGCTCGGCTATCCGTGGCCGGGCAACGTGCGCGAGCTGGAGAACGTCATCTCGCGCGCGGTTCTGCGCCGCACCGCCGTGGTGCCACGTGGCGAGGCCATCGTGCTGTCCGCGCGCCACCTCGAAGCCGACGTGGGCATGGCCGCGCCCGCGGATCGCGAGCCGCCAAGCCCTCGCAAAACGTCGCGCCCGCGGACCCTCAGGGAATCCTCACGCGCCCACCAGCGCGAGGTCGTCGAACACGCGCTAACCGAGCACCCGAGCAACCTGGCCGCGGCCGCTCGCGCCCTCGGCATGGACCGCGGCAACTTCCACCGCCTGGTGAAGAGGCTGGGGCTGGTGAGCCCCACGGGGTAGGATCCGTTGGAGGGGGGCCCGTAGTGTGTTGAAGCGCCATTTTCGCGTCGCCCCATCGCGACGCAGAATGCTCAATAACGGATTACTATACGGACTACGCGCTACGCGCCCTTTCTTGACGAGGACGAATGCTCATGACCAGGACGACTGATCTGCCGCAGACGGGTGCCTTGCGATTCCCTAGCTGGCTTCTGTCGATCGCCGCGACCGCAGCCATGGTCTCCTGTGGCTTCGCGCCGCAGCCCAAGAGCGGGACAATGACCTGCAAGCCCCTGGGTGGGGCTTGCTGCCCCGACGGCTACGTCTGCGTCGGACGCGGATTGAACACTGCAGGCGGCCCCTCGACCGGAATCTGTTGGAGCCGAGGCGAGCTGCCCCCTGAGGCGGTGGCGGCCACGCATGACTACACCCCGGCGATTTCCAACGACTCGGCCTGCCTGGTGACCGACTGGCTGCCGCCCGAGCTGGTCGGGATCGGCATGGCACCCGACGCGGCCGTCGTGAACACCGGCAGCCCGTTCGGCCGGGACGCTGACGCCGGACCAGGCACGGCCGACGCCGGACCGGGCACGGCCGACGCCGGACCAGGCACGGCCGACGCCGGACCGGACACGGCCGACGCCGGACCGGACACGGCCGACGCCGGACCGGGCACGGCCGACGCCGGACCGGGCACGGCCGACGCCGGACCGGGCACGGCCGACGCCGGACCAGGCACGGCCGACGCCGGACCAGGCACGGCCGACGCCGGACCGGACACGGTCGTGGTTCCCTTCACCGGAGTTGCGCCAGCCGGCACCCTCCTCGCCGGCAGGGATCGCACCTTCCTCGTGAGGAACGGGGCCCTGTTGGCCTGGGGAGACAACACCGATGGCATGCTCGGCGACGGTACGACGCTAGACAGGTATCATCCCGTGCCGGTGCCTGCTCTGCAGTCCGGCGTTACCGCCGTCTCCTCGTTCGTGACACATTCCTGTGCCTTGGCCAACGGCGGGGTGTACTGCTGGGGCAGCAACAGCCATGGCGAGCTCGGCAACGGCGACTGGGGGATGAGCATGGTTCCCGTCCCGGTGGTTGGTTTGAGCACGGGCGCAACGGCCGTCGCTGTCGGCTGGAACCACAGCTGTGCCGTGGTCAATGGCGGCGTTAAGTGCTGGGGAAGTGAGATGTTCGGTGTCCTTGGCAATGGCTCGACAGCGGACAGCGCAGTTCCCGTGCCGGTGACCGGTTTGAGCACAGGCGCCACGGCCGTGGTGGCCGGTCTGGATCACGCCTGTGCCTTGGTCAACGGCGGCGTGCATTGCTGGGGGCGCAACGACGAGAATCAAGCGGGTGACAACACTGCGAATGGCACGAGGGATACGCCCGTGGCGGTGGTCGGCTTGGAATCTGGAGTCACGGCAATCGCGGCCGGTGGTCAACATACCTGTGCCATCGTTCAAGGAGGGCTGCGTTGCTGGGGCAGCAACATCCATGGCGAGCTCGGCAACGGGGAGACGACAACCACAACCGCCCCCGTCCTGGAAGTCGTCCAAGCCAAGGGGCTTGCGGCACCTGTCCTGCAGGTCGCCGCCAATTTCAGTGTCACTTGCGTGATCCTGGAATCCGGGGCGGCGCTCTGCTGGGGGTACAACGACTACTACCAGATTGGCAATCCCCTCTTGGCTCAGTACGCCTACACGGTGACCCCGTTTGCGATCCCCCAGCTTGCGGGCGGTGTCAGCGCCATCTCCGTCGGCGCTCATCACTCTTGCGCAATGGTGGGCAGCGCGGTGAAGTGCTGGGGCGAGAACAACCATGGTGAGCGGGGGGTCGATGCGCTTTTTGTGAGCGCCAAATCCCCCGTCGACGTCGTGTTCCAGTAGCTACGCGACTGCCCCAACTCGAGATCACAGTTTGTGATGTCAAGTTTGCGGCCTCGTCGTGCGAGAGCTGGAACATGAAATCCTCTGGGAAACGGCCGAGGTTACGCTTGACCGCCTGAACCAGCACCCGCGTCTCGACGCCGTAGAGCACGGCCAAGTCAGCGTCGAGCATGACCCTGTGGCCGCGGACGAGGAGAATCGGCCAGCTCGCCCCGCCCGCGCGAACCAGGGCAAGCTGGGCGACCGTGAATTGACTTTGCCAACGCTTGGGATTCTGCTGACACCATGATTTTCGCCATGCATCTTCGTCCAGCCGAAGTCATCATGTTCACTCTGGTGTGCGGCGCGGCCGCGAGCAGTGCCGCCAAGGGGTCGTCCGCCATGCGCCTATCGTCATCCGCCTTTGCCGCCAATGTCGAGATTCCATCCAAGTTCACCTGCGAGGGGTCGGACCGCTCACCGCCGCTGGCTTTCGCCGAGATCCCGCCGGGAGCAAAGAGCCTGGCCCTCATCGTCGACGATCCCGACGCGCCCGATCCGGCAGCGCCCAAGATGACCTGGGTGCACTGGGTGCTCTACAACTTGCCGCCGCAGACCAAGGGGCTTGCGGAAGGAACCACAAGCCACGATCTTCCGCCCGGAACCCTCGAAGGGGTGAACGACTGGAAGCGCGTTGGCTACCGCGGCCCCTGCCCGCCCGTCGGGCGCCATCGCTACTACTTCAAGCTGTACGCGCTCGACAAGGTCCTGCCCGATCTGCACAAGCCCAGCAAGGCCGCGCTGGAAGAGGCCATGCACGGCCACATCCTGGCGCATGCAGATCTGGTGGGCCTGTATCGGAAGAAGTGAAGCGCGGCCATTTCACAGCGCCCACAGCGCGAGGACCACACGCAGGCCGCCATTGCGGAGCGCGTGGGTTTGCGCCGGAGCCTGGCGAACGCCGGCAGCCACGGCCGCCACGAAGGCCGGATCCGGACACAAGATTCCGGCGCGCCAGCCCCGGTAGCGCGCGCGCAAGGTCTGCCCGAGGTTGCGGCCGAGGCGTAGCGCTTGCGCTCGCCCGCCCAGACGGCGACCGTAGGGCGGATTCACCACGACGAGCCCCGGCGGAGTCGGGATCTGCTCTTGACCGAAGACCGCTACCGCGAAGCGCACGTCGTCCTCCACCCGCGCCCGACGCGCATTGCGATGGGCGATTTCCACGGCGCGGGCGTCTCGATCCGAGGCGGTGATGGAAGCGTGCACGGCCGGGTGCGCGGGAATGGTTTCACGCAGGCTCTGCCACGACGCCACGTCGTGCACGGGCCAGCGCTCGAAGGCGAAGCCGCGGCCGAGTCCTGGAGGGATCTTGCCGGCCATGGCCGCGGCCTCGATGGCGAAGGTGCCCGCGCCGCACATCGGATCCACGAGCGGCATGGCAGGATCGTACGCGCACAGGGCCAGTATTCCGGCAGCCAGGGTTTCGCGCATGGGCGCTGGCCCGGCTTCCAGGCGCCAGCCACGCCGGTGCAAGAGCGCACCCGAGGAATCGACGCTGGCGGTGAAGCGATCGTCCTGCCCGCGCAAGAGAATGCGCGTGCAATCGTCGTCCTCCTTCGCCTGTGCAAGCCTCTCGCGCTTGGGCAGTTTCCCCACGCTATCCGCGATGGCCAGCTCGACCGTCTCGGCCAGGGCGCCGGTGTGGTAGAGGCGGCAGTGACTGGTCGACACGTCGACGCGTAGGGCGCAGTCCTGCGGAACATAGTTCGGCCACGCGAGCTGGGCCAGGTTCCGCCGCAGGGGCGCGAAATCGCGCGCCTTCACCTCGCCCATGCGCAAGAGGATCCGCGTGGCGATGCGGCTGTGCAGGTTCGCGGCCATGCCCGCGAGGAGCGCGCCCGAGAATTCCACCCCACCCTCGACGACGCGCGGATCTTCGATCGGCGTTAGCGCCGAAAGCTCCGCGCACAGGGGCTGCTCCAACCCCGGCGAAGCCACCGCAAACCAACGCGGCTTCGCATCCGGTCCGTCGAATCTTTGGGATTTCGCGCGAACAGGCACTGGCAACCGATACCGACGAAAACGGCGAAGCAGGTGGCCCCGCTTCGCCGTCGTGGTTCGATCTTGGCCTAACCTACGGTGTGCAGGTTCCCGTGGTACAGGAAGTTGTCGAGGTTCCACCAGTCGCGGTAGCGTCACAGCTGGGGTCGAGCGCCACTGGCTGACCACCCGTGCAGGTAATGGTGGTGTTGCCACTGGCGTCTGCCGTCCCTGTCGCAATGGTCTGCCCTGACGCATTCTGGACTGTGAAAGTTGAAGTGGTGGTGCTTGCCGCGACCGCGAAAGAGTAGCACGTCGCGGAACCGTTCTTGAACGTCTCGACGATGGATCCCGTGGTCAAGTTGATCGACGTGATGATCTTGACTCCATTGGAGTAGCAAGTGTTGGTCGCAAAAGTCGTGGTGTCCGTCTGCTCCACACAAGTCCCGGACGGCACACAGGTCGTCGCCAAGCTGGCCAGACAGCTCGGGTAGTTGCAGGTTCCCGCGCTTCCGCCTCCGCCGCCGCCCGCGCCGCCGTTGCCGCTGATTCCTCCGCCGCCGCCTGCGGCTCCACCGCCGCCATCGGTGTCCGTACTGCTGCTGCCGCCGCAGCCAAGGGTCAGTGCCAAGATTCCCACTGCCAAGAAAGTTCCAACTGTGCGCATGTCTTCTCCTTCATATTCGGACCAATGCGGTCCCCTATCGTCTCCATGAACCCCGCAATTATCGCATAAAAAACCGCCTAAGCTCGATCTCCCGGCCGGGTGCGGCAACGCTACGCTTGCCACGCAGCGTTTAATCCGACGCGCCATATGGATCGGTCCACCCTCACAAGCCTTTCATGTAGTCGCCCAGGTCGTCGGGCAGAGGGCTTTCCACCACGATCATTTCCTTGCTTTCGGGATGGGGGAAGACCAGTCGGGCGGCGTGCAGGGCATGGCGGGGCAGACCATCGAAGAGATCGAGCAGCTCGGGTGTCATCCCAGCGTCGCAGTAGTCCATGAAGGCCTGTTCGCCAGCGCCATAGAGCTTGTCGCCCACGATGGGATGGCCGATGTGCGCGAGGTGCACCCGGATTTGGTGCTGCCGCCCGGTTTGCGGCGCGGCCTCGACCAGGGCATGGTGGGCGAACGCCCTCTTTACCGCATAGCGCGTGACCGCCGGCAGGCCGTCGGGCTCCACGCCCATCATGAGGTGGGACCGGCTCTCGACCAGGCGCATGGGCGCGTCGATCTTGCCCGACGACGGCACGGGAACCCCATGCACGAGCGCGAGGTAGGTCTTCTTCACCGCGCGTTCGGCGAAGGCCCGCTTGAGGAAGGAAGCTGCCGCACGCGTGCGCGCGACCAGCAGCACGCCCGAGGTTTCGCGATCGATGCGATGGCAGATCTGCAACCGCTCGTCGGGAAAGCGCTCGCGCAAGATCGCCACCAGGGTGTTCTTCCAGAACTTGGCCGTGGTGTGCATGGGCAGGCCGGCCGGCTTGTCGATGGCCAGAAAGTGCTCGTCGGAAGCGAGAATGCCGAACTGGCGCGGCACCTCGGGCTCGATGGGCGCGGGGCGATCGATGTGGATGGTGTCGCCCGCGTGCACGGCCATGGCGGGTCGTGGCTGCCTGCCACTTTGCAGCCACACCTGCGATTCGATGATGGTGCGAATCTTGGTGCGCGACAGGCGGCGAATGCGCTGCTTGAGGAAGTGATCCAGGCGCCACCCGTCGCACTCGGGCGAAACCCGCAAGGCCAGCGGCATGATTTTCCGCGGCTCATCGGACTCGGCGGGTTCGGCAAGCACGGCGGACTCGAACCGATTCGGAGCCTTCCATCTCCGGCACCACGATCAACGCTTCTGGGTCGAATACGCGCGCTCGTCCGCCAGGCGCGCGCCTTCCATCAGCAGGAACGAGGTCGACCGTTCGATCTGGTCGTCGCCGTCCACCTCGCCAGCCTCGAACTCGAAGGCGCCCTCGGCCCATTGGAGCATCTCGTAGATGGCGTGGGCGCCGCGAGCGCCCTGCTCGCCGTCGATGCGCGCGCGGATCACGCGCCCCTGGCGGATGGCCACCCGCCCCGTGCCGCTCGGACCATGCAGGGCCACCATGCCCGACATGCGCTCCAGTTCGATGACCATGAGCAGGCTCGATAGCCCGAAGCTGACCAGCGACCCGCGCAAGGCCGGCTCCAGTCCTTCCATTTCCCACGACTCGCTTGGCGCGGGCATGACGTGGGTGGTGAGCTTGGCGAGGTTGCTGGGACCTGAAGGAACCTCGACGATGATCTTGGTCGAGCCGGCATAACTTGAATCACCGGAGGAATCGCCGAGGGCCTTCTCGATGGCCTGATGCAGGTCGATGAGCGAAAAGGGCTTGGTGAGAAGCTGGTCCACCCCCGGTCGGAAACTCTTGCCCGGCCCAAGTCCGGGCGATTCATCCGCCATGAAGATGAAGGGAAGGCTGGCCATGCTGGGCTGCCTGCGCATCTCCTCGGCCAGCGACCACGCGTCGGCGGTGGGCAGGTGAACCTCCACCACGATCAGGTCGGGGCGGGCGCGGCCGGCGAGAATCAAGGCCTCCCAGCCGTCGGCGGCGCAGTCGACCCGGAATCCGGATTCCACGAGCTGGGACGAGATGAGCTGCTGCGACCAGGGATCGTCGTCCGCCACGAGCACTCGGATTCCTTTAGAGCTCACGTTACATCCCCACGCCGGACAGCACCCTGGCTCGTGCTAGTCGTCGTCGATGATTCCGCTCCAGTGCCAGTTGCCCCGCTCGCGCTCCTCGGGCTTCGGCCGGGTCGACTTCTTCTTCTCCGGACGTTCGCGGCGCCCCTCGACCTTGCCGGGTGGCCGATCCGGTCCACGCGCATCGAACCCACCCGGACCTGGGGGCCTCGGTGGACCGAAACTGCGTGGCGGACCACCTGGGCCCATGGGGCCGCCCGGACGCGGCCCCGCAGGACCGCCGGGACGCGGAGCTCCCATGCGCGGCGGAGGACCGCCCGGAGCGCCGCCGGGGCGAGGACCACTCGGGCGTGGTCCTCCCGCGGCTGGCCTCGCTTGCGCTTCCTCGATAAGGAGAGCACGACCCTGCACAAGCCTCCCGGCCAGCTTCTCGATGGACTGCTTGGCGCCATCTTCGGTTTCGGTTTCGACGAAGGCGAACCCGCGCGGACGCCCGGTTTCGCGATCCATCGCGACGCGGACACTGCGAACCTCGATTTGCTCGGACTGGAAAACCTCCTTCAGCTCTTGCTCGTTGACATTGTAGGAGAGGTTCCCTACGAAAAGGCGCGTTCCCATGAACTACTTCCCTTGCTCGTGCTGTCCCGCTCTACCTATGTGTTGGCCACGCCGTTGACTTTGTCGCGCAATTCCTTGCCGACCTTGAACGTGGGTGTTTTGCGAGCCGCGATCTGAATGGTCTCCCCCGTGCGAGGATTGCGGCCACTGCGCGCAGCCGATTCTCGGATTTGGAAGGCCCCAAAGCCGCGGATGTCGACGCGTTCGCCCTTGGCCAGGCCATCGGAGACGGCGTCCAGCAGTGACTCAATGGTTTGCTCGACCTGTGGCCTGGGGAAGTTCAGTTTCTGGGCCACGAGATCCACGAGATCGGACTTCTTCATCGGTTGTCTATTCTCCTTTGCGTTTGTTTCACGTGAGTGCGCTGGGCGCAAATCGGGTTGGTGTACTGCGCTAGATGACTGGCAAGATAGTGCGGCATCCAAGCAGCGGTCAAGTCTACCCCGAGAGATCGATGTCGCCCACGATTGCGCGCAGCGAGCCGCGGTGCTGCACGAGCAATTCCTTGGCACGCGCGGCATTGACCCTGGCGTGGTGAATCACCAGGGCGACCTTGGCCCTGCCCCCCGCCTTCTTGATGAGCTTCTCGGCCTCGGATTCTGGTAACGCGCAAAGCCGCATGACGATCTGGATGGCCCGCTTCCAAGTCCGCGGGGTGGTCGGTCGCACGTCGACCATGAGCCCGCCGTAGGTCTTCCCAAGCTGCACCAACGCGGCAGCCGAAAAGGCCGAAAGCACCAGTTTGAGAGCCGTGGCCGCCTTGAAACGGGTCGCTCCCGCGATGACTTCCGGGCCCGGGTCGAGCTGGATCGAGATGTCCGCGAGCGGGCCGCCGTCCTCGGCGAGCGGGGGTGGCGCACAGGACACCAGCACGACGTGGGCGCGCCGGAACCGTGCGTATTCGACGGCGGCGCGCAGGAAGATCGAGATGTCGCCGTCCGCAACGGCGCATACGACGTCGCCGGGACCCACGGCGGCCTTGCGCATGCGCTGCTCGGCCTCGCGCCGGCTGTCCTGCGAGATCTCCACCGTGCGCGCCAGGGCGTGCGGACCGCCGGCCAAGACCGGCACGATGAGCGACGGGGGCAACCCGAAAAGCGGCACACACTCCGCGGCTTCGAGCGCGGCCACCCTACCCGCGCTACCCACTCCGACGTAGACCAGCCGGCTGCCGGCGGCCAGCCGTTCGGCCAGCAGCCGCGAGGCCTGGGCGATCTCCGCCGCGCGCGCCTTGGCGGCCTTGATGGCCAGGTTCTCCTCGTCGAGAAAGAGGCGAACCACCTCCTCCGCGGGATAGGTATCGAGCATCGCGGCCCGCGGATGCTCGACATCACCGGGCGCAGGGGCGGCAGATGGGCCGATTCGGTCCATGGTTCCTCGCTATGGCCTACTTTAGTCCTAGCACGTCGCGCATGTCGAAAAGTCCAGCCGACTTTCCCGCCAACCACAGGGCGGCGCGAACCGCGCCGTGGGCGAAGGTGTCGCGTGAAGAGGCGCGATGGGTGATCTCGATGCGGTCGCCCTGGCCCAGGAAGAACACGGTGTGATCGCCCACGACGTCGCCGCCGCGCAGGGCCTGGATGCCGATCTCCGCCGAGGTTCGCGGGCCGATGTCGCCGTGACGTGCATAGCGCGCCGAAGTGGCCAGGTCTCGTCCGCTGGCCTCGGCGACCGCCTCGGCCAATCGCAAGGCCGTGCCCGAGGGCGCGTCGCGCTTGGCGCGGTGGTGGGTTTCCGCGATCTCGATGTCGTAGGCGGATCCGAGGGTGCGCGCGGCATCGGCGACCAATTTCAGCATCACGTTCACGCCCACCGACATGTTGGGCGCCAGCACCACGGGAATGGTCTTGGCCGCGGCCGCGATCTCGGCCTTGTCGGCGGCCGAAAGCCCGGTGGTGCCGATCACCATGGCGGCCCCGGCGGCGGCGGCGGCCTTGACGTTGGCGACCGTCGCGCCGGGCGCGGAGAAATCGATCCACACGTCAGCCGCGCCCTGTGCCGGACGCTGGTCGCCGAGCCGCACCCCCGCAGCGGGCAACCCCGCCATCTGCGTGGCATCGGCCGCGAGATGGGGATAGTCCGGACGCTCGATGGCGGCCACCAGCGCGGCCCCCTCGGCGTCCGCGATAGCGCGCACGATCGCGCGCCCCACTTTTCCACCAGCTCCGAAGACGGCGATTCGCACGGCCATGGCGCAGCCTAGATCGAACTCGAGGTCGGCGAGGATCTTGCGCACTTTTTCCCGGTTGGCTCCCGCCATGGGATAAAGCGGCGGCCGGATCTCGTCGGCGATCTTGCCCATCATGGCCAGGGCGGCCTTGACCGGGATGGGGTTGGCCTCGATGAACAGACCCTCGGAAAGCGGGAACAGCTTGTAGTGCAGCTCGCGCGCCTTGTTCCAGTTGCCCGCGGCGGCGGCGTCCCACATCGCGGCCATGTCCGCCGGCGCCACGTTGGATACCACCGAGATGCAACCGTGGCCTCCGACGGCAAAGAAGGGAAGAGCGGTCGCGTCGTCGCCGGAAAGCAGGGTCAGGCGATCGCCCACGCGCGCGACGATCTGCGCCGCCCGCTGCATATTTCCGGTGGCCTCCTTCACCCCCACCACGAGCGGAAGCTCGCACAACCGGGCGATGGTTTCGGGCAGCAGATCGCAACTGGTGCGACCGGGCACGTTGTAGACCACCATGGGCAAGGGGACCGCGTCGACCACGGCCTTGAAGTGACGGAAGAGGCCGTCCTGCGTCGGCTTGTTGTAATAGGGCGTGACCTGCAAGGTGCCGTCGGCGCCCAGGGCCTTGGCAGCCGCGGTCAGCTCGATGGCTTCACGGGTGGCGTTGGCCCCGGTTCCCGCGATTACGGGCACGCGCTTCTTGGTCTCCTGCACCACCACCTCGATGACGCGAAGGTGCTCCTCGTTGCTCAGGGTCGGCGACTCGCCGGTGGTTCCCACCGGCACCAGCCCGTCGACGCCGCTTCCAATCTGCTCGTCGACCAGACGGCGCAAGGCCTCCTCGTCGACGCGATCGTTGCGCAGGGGCGTGACCAGGGCGGTAATGACTCCTTTGAACATGGTCGGGCAAACCTAGCACGACTCGAGCGGCTTTCGCCGATTTCGGCGGCACGTGGTTGGCAGGGAGGAAGACCACAAATTCGCATCACCTGTCACCCAAGGCGGCATACTTCGCCTGCCGTGCGCCGTCTTCTTTCCCTGCTCGCTCTTCTCGCGGTCGCCTCTTCCGCGCATGCGGCGCGCCCCGCGACGACGACCCTCTCGGTGGTGGGGACGAGCGATCTGCACGGCCACATCACCGCCTTGCCTTGGCTGGCGGGCTACGTGAAGAATCTGCGCGAGGCCCGCGAGCGCATGGGGGGAGCCGCGATCCTGCTCGACGCGGGAGACATGTTTCAAGGAACCTTGGCGTCGAATCTGGCCGAGGGCGCGCCCGTGATTCGCGCCTACAATGCCATGGGCTACAGCGCGGCCGCCATCGGCAACCACGATTTCGATTTCGGCCCCGTGGGACCGGCTCCCGCGCCGGCACGTCCCGGCGACGATCCGCGCGGCGCGCTCGAGGCACGCGCCGCCCAGGCCCGCTTTCCCTTTCTGGCCGCCAACGTCGTCGACGCCAAGACCGGCAAGCCCGTGTCGTGGCCCAACGTCGAGCCGTCCGCCTTGGTCGACGTGGCCGGCATCAAGGTCGGCCTCGTGGGCGCGGTCACGGCCGCGACGCCGCGCCTGGTTCTGCCCGCCAACCTGGCGGGGCTTGCGTTCCTGCCGCTCGCGCCGGCCATCGCCCGCGAGGCGCGCAAGCTGCGCGCCCGCGGCGCGAAGGTCGTGATCGCCGTGGTTCACGAAGGCGGCGCGTGCACGAATTTCACCGATCCGGATGACCTCGATTCCTGCGACATCAAGAGCCCGATCTTCGCCGTCGCGCGCGAGCTGCCGAGAGGTAGCGTGGATGCCATCGTCGCGGGTCACACCCATCAGGGCCTCGCCCAGCGCGTGGCCGGGATCCCCATCATCGAGTCCTACGCCAACGGCCGAGCCTTCGGGCGCGTGGACCTGACCGTCGATCGCAAGTCGGGCAAGGTCGTCGCCTCGCACCTCGAAGCGCCGCACGACATCTGCGCCTCGGGCAAGGCCGAGTCTTGCCGCCCGACCGACTACGAAAGCCGCCCCGTGCGCAGGAGCGACGAGGTGGCCGCGCTGATCGCGCCCGCCCTCGCGGCCACCGCGCGCAAGAACGCCGAGCCCCTGCACGTCCAGCTTCCGCGGCCCTTGCCCCACGACCTCAGGCATGAAACCGCGCTCGGCAATCTCTTCGCGGATCTGATGCGCGCGACCTACCCCGGTGACGTGGCCCTGCTCAACGGGGGTGGCATCCGCACGGCCCTCCCCGCCGGCCAGCTCACCTACGGACGGCTCTACGAAACCTACCCCTTCGACAATGCCTTCGCGACCCTGCGCCTGCCGGCCGGCGAATTTCGCCGCCTGCTTGCGCGCAGCCTGAGCCACGCCGGGTCGCTGGTTTCGCTGTCCGGCCTGCGCCTGCTCGCACGTTGCCAGGAGGGCGCCTTGCAGGTGACGCTTGCCCGGCCGGATGGATCGCCCGTGCGGGACGACCAGGTGCTCGCCATCGTCACCTCGGATTTTCTGGCCACCGGCGGCGACGGCTTCTTCGCCGGCGCCCGCTTCGACTACCAGATTGGACCGCCGATTCGCGACACCCTGGCCGAGGCCCTGCGCCGACGCGGCGGCGTCCTCGATGCAAGCGATCGCTCGCTCTACGATCCCGCGCACCCGCGTTTCGTTCTGTCCGCCGAGGTGCCGATCCGGTGCGCCCGGTAGCTTGAAGGTGGCCCACCCTGGCACCGGCATGTATGCAAAATGGAGCGCGTGGTGAAACTCGCAATACCTTCTTTATGGAACCGTGATTGGGCGTGGGGCCTGCTGCTCCTGGTAGCAACCCTCTTCGCCTACCATCCCGCATGGCACGGACAGCCCATCTGGGAAGACGATGTGCATCTGGCATCTCCCGACCTTCGTTCCATGAACGGTCTCGTGCGTATCTGGACTCAACCCAGTCACACTGTGCAGTACTTTCCCCTGTTTCGTACCGTCTTGTGGGCGGAATCTCATCTCTGGGGCGATTCGCCGCTGGGCCACCATGTGCTCAACATCCTCCTGCATGTCTTTTCCGCCCTAATCCTGGTCAGGATCTTACGGAAGCTCGACATACGGGCCGCATGGCTGGCAGGCGGGATCTTTGCCCTCCATCCCGTGATGGTCGAATCCGTGGCATGGATGACGGAACTGAAGAACATGCTTTCCGGCGCCTTTTTTCTATGCGCAGCGCTGGCCTATTTGGGCTACACAGAAACCGGAAGAAGACGCGTGTACGTTGCAGCCTTGGGGCTCTTCGTCCTTGGCCTGCTGTCGAAAAGCGGGATTGCGCCCTTTCCGCTCGCCATGTTCGCGGTGGTCTGGTGGAAACGCGGCAGACTACTCTGGCGCCGGGATATCGTACCCTTGCTGCCTTTCTTCCTCGCCAGCATCCTCCTTGGCCTGATTACTATCTACATTGAACGAACCTATATGGGGACGCAGGCACCGGAGTACGACCTGACCCTTGTTGAACGCTGCCTCATTGCGGGCCGAGACCTCTGGTTCTACCTAGGCAAACTGCTCCTGCCCGTCGACCTCATGATCTGCTACCCCCGCTGGGTGGTCAGTGCAGCGGTGTGGTGGCAATACCTGTATCCGACAGCGGCGTTGGTAGCAGGTGGCGTTCTGTGGGCCATGCGAAAGCACTGGCGAGCGCCGGCGGCCGCGTTCTTCTACTTCACGGCGATGCTCCTGCCATACCTCGGATTCTTCAGCCTATCTTCGTCCCGATATTCATTTGTCACGGACCACCATCAGTATCTTGCCGCGATAGGTCCGATTGTGCTGACCGCGGTCTTGTTGGACAGGGTGGTTGGACTGGCAAGGGTTCGCGCAGGGGTTCTCATGCCCGCGGTTACCGCGATCTTGCTATTGACGCTAGGCATGTTGAGCTGGAAGCAGAGCAAGATGTACGCCAATGCCGAGACACTCTACCGGACGACTATCGCAAGGAACGGCACCTGTTGGATGGCATACAATAACCTCGGCCTTTTGCTTATGAACACGGGACGACGGGACGAGGCCATGGCGGATTTCCAGAAGGCATTGGATATTCATCGCCATTACGCCGAACCTCACGACAACCTCGGCCTTCTGCTTTCGGACATGGGACGAACCGATGAGGCCCTGGCGCATTTCCGGAAGGCATTGGAAATCAGACCCGACTATGGTGGAGCACATTTCAACCTAGCTCTTCTGCTGGCGAAGATGGGACGCACCGATGATGCCATCATTCAGTACCAGAAGGCGTTGGAAGTGAACCCGAATCACGCCAGGACCCACAACAACCTCGCTCTCCTGCTGGCGAAATCGGGACGCCCTGAGGAGGCCGTCGCCCATTACCAAGAGGCATTGGAAGCAAACCCGAACCTTCCAGAGGTTCATTACAACCTCGCTTTTCTGCTTTCAAACCTGGGACGAACCGATCAGGCTGTGGCTCATTACGAGAAGGCATTGGAGCTCAACCCCAATCTTGGGCAGGCCCACAACGACCTTGGAATACTCTTTGCACAACAGCGACGTTGGAACGAGGCTTTGGCTCACCTTCAGAAGGCATCGAGAATAGATCCCAACGATGCCGATGTTCAATCCAACCTCGGCCTTCTGCTGGCGAAAATGGGACAAGGCGACGAGGCCATCTCCCATTTTCGTAGGGCCTTGGAAATGGACCCAAACGCAATCGGCGCTCTGCGCAATCTGGCTTTTGCCCTTGTTCAGAAGGGGCAATCAACCGATGCGGCTTCCCTTCTCGACAAGGCTATGGCATCGGCAAGGTCGGCCGGCGATGATGCCCGAACGAGGACAATCGCACAGATCATTAGGCAGCTCAATGAAGCTGGCAATTCTTCAACGCCGGATGCAAATGCGCGCGCACAATAGTGCTTCATCGTGCGGTCAACCGGGACCGCATTCGAACAGTACCACCAGGGTGAAGGTTGCAAGAGCTAGGCCCGGTAGATGAAGGATGACGAGCAGGGTGGCCTGAACCAAGGTCATGCCCGAAGCGCCTGAAGTGGCGCTGTTCCTTTCGCCCGTAAACTGGTAGCATATTGCGTCGAAAGGATCGCGTCTCCCATGATCAGAGCCCGCTCGTGTCTCCGAATGGCGACGGCATTTGCCCTCACCCTCTCGCTCGGCTGCGCCGCCCCCAAGGCGGTGCAAGACACGAAGCCGGTCGCCGCGCAAGCCAAGCCCTCGGCCGGTCGGCCAGCACGCCCCCCTGCGTCGGTACGGATCGATCCGCTCGCGGGCGGAGGCGGGAGCAAGAGTCCCGGGCTGGTTGCCCTCGAGGAGGAGTTGCGCCGGGCCATGTCCGAGCTCGGCAAGAGCCAAAAGACACCCCCCTACTTCATCGGCTACGAGGTCCACGATCGGCGCGAGATCGACATGTCCGCCAGCGAGGGCGCGCTGCTCGGCTCGACCGACGAGCGCACGCGCGCGCTGACCGTCGACGTTCGCGTGGGCAATCACAGGCTCGACTCCACCCATCCCCTGCGCGGCGGGGCCTTCGGGTTCGACTTTGACGCCCTGATGGGCGCCTCCGTGCCTTTGCCGCTAGACGATGTGCCCGCCGCCATCCGGGCGGTGGCTTGGGCCGAGACCGACAAACGCTACAAGTCTGCGCTCGAGCGCCTGCTCCAGATCCAGGCCGAAAGAAAGATGAAGACGGCCGAGGAGGATCCCTCGGACGACTTCTCCCGCGAAAAGCCCGTCACCTTCGTCGAGCCGCCGGCCTCCGTTGCGCTCGACGCGCCGGTCTGGGAAGCACGCGTGCGGCGCGTGTCGGCGCGCTTGCGCAACCTACCCGACATCCGCGGCGCGCGCGTCGCGCTCCAGGTGACCAGCGTCAATCGCTGGATCGCCAACTCGGAAGGATCCAGCATTCAGACCGGCCGCAACTACGCGCGCCTTACCATCCAGGCCAGCACCCGGGCCGAGGACGGCATGGACCTGGAACGGCACGAGACCTTCGATGCCGCCGAGGTCGCGGGACTGCCCGACGAGGCCGCCTTGATCCGCGCCGCCGACGCGATCGTCGCGGATCTGCAGGCCCTGCGGCGAGCACCGCTGGCGGAACCCTTCGTCGGACCGGCCATCCTGGAGGGCAAGGCGGCGGCCGTGTTCTTCCACGAGATTTTCGGACACCGCGTGGAGGGCCATCGGCAGAAGAAAGACGAAGAGGGGCAGACCTTCGCGAAGAAGGTGGGCCAGGCAGTGATGCCCGGGTTCATCTCGATCTACGACGATCCGACAGTGGTGCGAATTGGCAGCGATACCTTGAACGGCGCCTATCGCTTCGACGATGAGGGCGTGCTTGGGCAGCGGGCGTCGCTGGTCGAAGGCGGCGTGCTCGAGCACTTTCTCATGAGCCGCTCGCCTACCCGCAACTTCAACCACTCGAACGGGCACGGGCGCCGGCAAGAAGGGCACGCCGTGGTGGCGCGCCAGGGAAACCTGATCGTGCAGCCGGCGCTGGCCGTGTCGGGCGAGGAGCTGCGGCGGCGCCTGCGCGACGAGGCTCGGCGGCAAGGCAAGCGATACGGCCTGCTCTTCAAGGATATCTCGGGCGGCTTCACCAACACGGGTCGCTTCATGCCGCAGGCCTTCAAGGTGCTGCCCATCCTTGTCTATCGCATATGGGCCGACGGCCGCCCGGACGAGCTTCTGCGCGGGGTGGACATCGTCGGCACGCCGCTCGCCTCTCTCAACAAGATCATGGCGGCCAGCGACGACTACCAGACCTTCAACGGGGTTTGCGGCGCCGAGTCCGGTTACGTCCCCGTGTCCGCCACCAGTCCGAGCCTGCTGGTGCGCCAGAATCGAGGTAGAGCGAATCGCGAAGGGCAACGTCCGGCCCCCGCTCTTGCCACCTCCACCGGCCGCGGTCCCGTCCGCTTCCGACGACGTCGTTCATCGGGCGATGCGGGACGAGCTTGGTCGCACCATGGCCGAGCTGCACGTCCAGGATCAGCCGCGCCCGCACTTCGTCGCCTACACGGTGAGCGAGGGCGAGTACGCGCAGGTGGGCGCGACCTTGGGCGCGGTCACCCGACAGTTCCAGAACCGCTCGCGCTCTCTGCGCAGCGACGTGAGGGTCGGAGACCCGGGCTTCGACAGCGGCAATTTCCAAGAGGGCGGTTTCGGATTTTTCGCCAGCGGTGGCTACGGAGCGATTCCCCTCGACGACGATTACCTGGTGGACAGGCGGGCCATGTGGCTGGAAACCGACGACGCCTACAAGCGCGCTGTCGACACGCTGGCCAGGAAGAAAGCGGCCGCCGGAGGGCAGACCGCAGCGGCCGAGGACAAGATCCCCGACTTCTCCGCCCAGGCGCCCGCGCTGACGGTGTCCTTGCCCGTGCTCGCGGCGCCCGAGGTGGGCTCGTTGCGAGCGCTCGCGACCAAGCTGTCGGCCCTGTTCCAGTCCTATCCGCTCATCGCCACCTCGCACGTCGGCGCCTTGCACGCGGTGGGACGGCAGCGCTACCTCGGCAGCGATGGGACTTGGGCCGACGAGCGGGATGGCATGGTTCGCCTCGACGTCTCGGCGACGACCCAGGCCCCGGATGGCATGCGGCTTAGCGATATGGTGGCTTTCACCGCCCGGACCGTGGACGAGCTGCCAGCCCAGGCCGAGATGGAGAAGGCCGTCCACGCGATGGCCAAGGAGCTTGGTGACGCCACCCGGGCCCCGATCCCCGAGAGCGGCACGGCCATGGTGCTGTTCGAAGGACCGGCGGCGGGTCAGATCGTCAAGACCCTGCTGGCCGAGCACCTTGCGGGAACGCCACCGCCCAAGACGCCCATGGGCGAGATGCGCTCCGGCGCCGGATCGCGCGAGTTCGCGGGAAAGATCGGCCAGCAGGTCGCTGCCCGCTTCCTCTCGGTCTACGACGACCCTCGCGCGGAGCGCGGTCCCGGCAAAGAGTTCTTGCTGGGCAGCTACCACGCCGACGACGAAGGGGTTCCAGCCCAGAAGGTCTCGCTCATCGAGGCGGGCGTGCTGAAGTCGCTTTTGATGTCACGGACGCCCAGCAAGGACGTGGCGCGTTCGAACGGACATGGCCGCGCGAGCCAAGCGGCGGCGGTGAGGGGACACATCGCGAACTTGTTCGTCACGGCCAAGGGCGGCCTCACGCGCAAAGCCCTGCGCGATCGCATGGTCAGGGAGAGCAAGGCGAGACACTGCCAAGCCTACATCGTCCGTCTCCTCGACGATCCCACGACGGGAGGCGTCCTCGACCCGAGCGACCTGGCCGAGCGCATGTCCCTCCTTTTCAGCGGCGGCAGACGCGGTGGCGGCACGTCCCCGGTCTATCCCCTGGTGGCCTATCGCATCGAGGACGGCAAAGAAGTGCCCGTGCGCGGCTTCACCCTCGAAGGCCTGGTGCCGAGGGCACTCAAGGACATCGTCGCCGCCGGCCGCGAGCCCTACGTGCTCGACTTCATCGACGGCATCGCGGGCTTCGGCTTGCCGTCCGCGATCGTGAGCCCCTCGCTGCTCTTCGCCGACGTGGAGATCCGCCGGCAAACCAGCCGCAACAAGAAGCCGCCGCTGTATCCACACCCGAGCTTCGGACCGCGCTGACGACATCGGCGCCGTGCCGGCGAGCGCCGGAGGCGCGCCAGTAGCTGGCGGAGGGCAAGGGGCGAGACCTTGAAGATGGCGACTCTACGGCGAGCGCGGTCTGCACGCGTTCGAGGTCAAGCGCTCGCCGATTTTCCGCGAATCGGATCTCGATGGCCTGCGGCTATTCTGCGCGGACTACCCCGCGGCCAAGGGGCACCTCTTCCACGGCGGCAGCAAGCGCTACCACTTCGAGGCCATCGAGGTCGTGCCGCTCGGCGAGGGGCTTGCCACCCTGGGCGAGGTGCTCGCGGATTGAGGATGCTTCATGTCGGGCAAGCCACGTTGATTGATTCATTGGCGCTGCTATGAAGAGCGCCCATGCCAACAACAGGACTCCATGAATTGATCCCCTTGCTGCAGATCGCGGTCGGACCGGTCATCTTGATTTCCGGTGTCGGCCTGTTGCTGCTTTCCATGACCAACCGTTTCGGACGCGCGGTCGATCGCTCGCGCCAGCTCCTGCGTGAAATGCGCGAAGCGGCCGAGCCCGATCGACGACATCTGGCTGACCAGGTGGAGGTCCTGTATCGCCGAGCCCGGCTCACCCAGATCTCCATCGTGCTCGCCGCCACCAGCGTCCTGTTCGCAGCGCTCCTCATCACGACCCTGTTCTTCGAGGCGCTGATGCAGTGGGAATCGGCCGCCATCCTCATCCTGCTCTTCCTCGGGTGCGTGCTCTCCCTGGTTGGCTCGCTCGTCACGTTCATCGTCGAGATTCACCTGTCGCTTGGCGCCCTCAAGCTTGAAATGGGCGATCAGGGGTCGGGCCCCGCAGCCAGATAGTCGATCTCAGGAATCCGAGGCCTTGGCGCAATAGGCAATTGGAGATCGCTGGAGAATATCGCCCGTGCGCTCTCGCCAAAGCAGGCACAAAGTTTGCGTTTGAAGACCGAAGACCTGCGAATGGAGGACCTCATGCGTAATCATTCAACCAACCTGCTCGCCCTTGCCGCGAGCAGCTTGTTCCTGGTGGCCTGTCCCAGCAGCAATGACGCCAACACCGACGCGAGCGACGATGCCATTGCCATGGCCAGCTACGACGGGGCGGCCGGCCAGGATCTGACGGCGACGAATTCGGACACGGGGCTTGCCTGTTGTCCAACCGGCTACGACCTGTACGACTGTCAAGTGCCGGGAGGTGGGGCGGGTTTTGCTTGCCACAATCCCGCGCTCGGCTGCGCGTCGTCGCAGACTTGCGGTCAAGGATGCGACCCGCAGGTATCCGGGCGCTGCCCCTGCGTGCAGAGCGGAGCGTGCCTGTCGGGCTACCACCCCGACCCGGCCCTTTGCCAATGCGTACCCAATCAAGATGCGGGGACGGTGTCGACCGGCGACGCCTCGCCCGCCTGCATCGACAACGTTCTGTGCATCCAGGGAGATCACTTCGACACGACCCTCTGCGCGTGCGTGCCAGACACATCCCCGACCGCACCTGCCTGCAGCATCGCCGCGGACTGCACCGGTGCCTTGCCGGCGCTCTGTCAGCTATGCGCGGACGGCGAGGCGGGTTGCGCCCACTTCACGTGCGTTGCTGGTCAGTGCCAGGTGGCGTACTGTCCGTGAGAGCAGGGGTCGCTTGCCCTTGGGGATCGCAATCTGCGATCACTTTCCGAGCGGTCTACCGGGCAGCGGGGGCTCGATCTTGGCGAGATCCACGCCCATGGCCTGAAGCACGGTCGGCGTGATGTCCCGCTGCTCGCCATTCTTCGTCACGGTTGGATCGTTGGTGGCGAGCACGATGTGCGTCGCGCCGGCGTGGTGATTGGTTCCGACGTCGAAGCCGTGATCCGCGGTGACGTAGACCAGGGTGCGGCTTTCGATGCCCTGGGTTGAGATCTCGTCCATGATCTTGCCCAGCCAGAAGTCGCAATCGACCAGCGCCTGGTCGTAGGCTTGCGAGTCTTCGCGGTAGCGGTGGCCGTTGAAATCGACGTCGGCAAAATGGACGAAGAGAAAGAATCTTCTCTTGCCAGCGTAGGCACGGATGAGGTGTGTCGCCCTTTCGCCGACCGCCCGGGCCGATCGGATCTTGTCGCCATCCCAGACCGTGACGTCCGGACGAACCAGGAAGAAGGGCTCGCCGGGACCGACCGACGTGGGACCGAGCGAGCCGAGGTTGTGATCCTTGGCGGCCAGCATGATGGTCGTGATGGCTTGCTTGCCGAAGGCCTGGTGCAACCGCTCGAAGATCGAATAGCCGCGCGGGATGGGTCTGAAGTGGGCGTTCGAGTACACGCCGGTCACGCGCGGACCATAGCCGGTGAGCATCTCCGCGTGCCCCGCCTTGGTGTCGGTCAGGTGGCCGGCGACCTCGATGTCGACCAGCGCACCCGAACGCGTGAGGCGCGCCGTGCTGGGGAGTTTGCCCCGCGCAAGATCGCGACGCACGTGCTCGCGCAGGGCTCCGTCCCACGAGACGAGGATGGCGTTGCGCTGGCCGGGTGGGGTCTTGGGATTGAAGGCGGAGGCGCCGAGGAGGATGAAGGCGAGCGAGAGCGGGAGTGTGCGACGATGCATGGTGCCGGCCTGTCTGCTATTCCACCGCGGTTTCCAGCCGATCGGCCCGCCGTAGGGTGGGGAAGAGACGCAACCACAATAGCACCACGATCAGGGTCCCCACACCACCGAGCACGGTGGCCGGGATGGTGCCGAACCAGGCCGCGGTGACGCCGGACTCGAATTCGCCGAGCTCGTTGGAGGCGCCGATGAACAGCATGTTGACGGCACTCACCCGGCCACGCCTGGCATCGGGCGTGGACACTTGCACGAGAGTGTGGCGCACGATCACGCTGACCATGTCGGCGCCACCGAGGACGATCAGGGCAAGACCCGACAGCCAGAAGTTGCGCGACAGGGCGAACACGATGGTGGAGATGCCGAACACGGCGACGCCGGCGAACATGCGCCGGCCGGCGTGCCCGCGGATCGGATGGTGCGCCAGCCACAGGGCCATGATTGCCGCCCCGATGGCGGGCGAGCTGCGCAGGATGCCCAGGCCCCACGGACCGGTGTGCAGGATGTCGCGCGCGAAGATGGGCAGAAGCGCGGTGGCCCCGCCGAACAGCACCGCGAAGAGATCGAGCGAGATGGCGCCCAGGATGGCTTTCTTCGCGAACACGAAGCGGACGCCTTCGAGCAGCCCGTGCCAGCCGGTCGCGGTCCCGTGAACCTTCCAGCGGCCACGCATGCTGGTAATCAAGATGAAGCCCGTGAGCAGAAACCCGGTCGAGGCTCCATAGACCAGCCAAGGACCAATCGTGTAGAGGATTCCCCCCAGCGCGGGGCCGACGATGGTGGCGATTTGAAACACGGTGGAGTTCCAGGCCACCGCGCGCGGAAAGACCTCGGGTTCGACCAGCAGGGGAAGTAGCGCGCTGTTGGCCGGGGCCATGAACGCGCGCCCCACGCCGATGAACGCGATCACGGCGAAGATCCACATCGCGCTCGGGGACGGGTGCAAGGACAGCGCGAGCAGGGCCGCGCCGACCAGGATTTCGAGCGCGACGGAAGCCAAGAGCAGGGTGCGGCGGTCGAAGCGATCCGCCGCGAGCCCTCCTGGCAAGGTGAGCAGAAAGGCCGGAAGGAACTGCGCCAGGCCCACCATGCCGAGCGCGAAGGCGCTGTGGGTGAGCGCGTAGACCTGCCAGCCCACGGCCACGCTGACCATCATGCGCGCCATGGCCGAACAGAAACGCGCCGCCATGAAGAGGACCAGGTTTCGGTTTTGCAGAACGGACGTCGGGTCGGGGATGGCCATGGATGAAGCTGGGGGCTAGTGCCGCTGGTCGAACCACGCGCGCATGGTCCGGCAAACCTCGCGCAGACTGGTCTCGTCGATCACGTAGGCCGGCATGGTGTAGACGACTTTGTCGAAGGGCCGCAGCCACACCCCGCGCTCGCCGGCGAAAGCCTGGATGCCCCGCCACACCCGGGGCTCGCGAACCTCGATCACGCCACACGCGCCGAAGACGCGGGTTTCGCGAACCGCGTCCGCCCGCAGGTCGAGCAGCTCCTCGCGCAGGATCTCCTCGATGCGCCGGATTTTGTCGAGGGTGTTGTCGCGCTCGAAGATGCGGATGCTCGCCAGCGCCACGGCGCAGGCCAGGGCATTGCCCATGAAGGTCGGCCCGTGCATGAAGGCCTTGTCGTCGTCGCCCAAGAAAGCCTGGAAGACCCGGTCGTTGGCCAGGGTCGCCGAGAGCCCCAGGTAACCGGCGGTGAGCCCCTTGGCCAGCACCATGATGTCCGGGGACACGCCGGCCTGCTCGCACGCGAACAGGGTTCCGGTGCGGCCGAAGCCGGTGGCCACTTCGTCGCAGATGAGGAGCACCCCGTGCTCGTCGCACAGCCGTCGTGCCTCGCCGAGGTAGGCGGGTGGATAGAAATTGAAACCGCCCGCGCCCTGCAAGAGTGGCTCGCAGACGAAAGCGGCGATTCCGTGCGCGTGCTCCCGCAGGGCAGCCACGAGTGCGGCCAGCGCCTCGTCGAGCGAGCGCCGGATCTCCCCTCGTCCATCGCCCATGCCCTCGGGCGGGGGGACGAAGTGCTGTTTGGGCAGGTAGCCCGAGAACAGCCGGTGCATGCCGTCGTCGGGATCGCCAAGGCTCATCACGCCCGTGGTGTCGCCGTGGTAGCCGTGGCGCAAGGACAAGAACCCGTGCTTGCCCGGCACGCCGAGGTTGCTCCAGTACTGCACGGCCATCTTCATGGCCACTTCCATGCCGACCGAGCCGGAGTCGGCGAAGAACACGTGCGTGAGCCCCGGCGGCGCCAGGGCGACCAGACGATCCGCCAGGTCCTGCGCCGGCGCGTGCGTGAGTCCCCCCAGCATGACGTGCGCGAAATCGTCGAGCTGCGCGCGCAGCGCCGCATTCAGCTCGGGATGGTTGTAGCCGTGGATCACGCACCACCAGCTCGCGATGGCGTCGATCAGGATGCGCCCGTCGCGCAGGTACAGACGGACGCCCTCGGCGCGCACGATCTGGTTCTGGATCTCGAGCCCGAGCATCTGCGCGTAGGGGTACCAGAGGGCTTGCGCAGGAGAGTTCATTGACGAGATACCCGATGCGATCTTGGGATTTCTACCCCGCCGTCGGACCTGAGGCCACTTTAGAGCGGCGGTGGGACATCCCGCTCGAGCGTCAGCCCCAGGCGCCACCGGCCAGCGCCGCCTCGGCCCCAGCGCGCTCGTCGGGGGTGTCGACTTCGAGCCAGCCGTGGCCGCTGATGTCGCGGCAGGCGGGGGCGAGGTCGGTCTTGGCCAGCCTGGCCAGGATGCGCTCGACGTGGATGGCGCGGCCCTCCTCGGCGAGGGCGCGATCGACTTCCTCGAAATAGCGGCCGAGCAAGGCGGTCGGCACGCGGGTCATGCCGACGTAGCCGCAGTCGAACTTGGCGAGGGTCTTGGCGATGGCGACAATCCTGCCGTCCCCGCCGCGTTCGACCTTCATGTCGTCGCTGCCGAGCCTGCGATCGGTGTCGATGAACGCGGTCACCTCGCGCACCTCCGGCGCGACCACCTGGGCGATGGCGGGCCGGTAGATGTGGTCCACGTTCATGACCAGAAAACCCTCGGAGACAAGCGGCTTGGCGGCCAACAGCGACACCAAATTGCCGTCGCGAAACCGCGCGTTCTCGACCAGCTCGATGGGCAACGTGGCCGCTGCCGCATCGCTGGCGCGAAATCTCGCCAGGGCATCCTTCACTTGCGAAAAGCAGAAGCCACCCACCACGACGATCGTCGAGGGCCGCAGGCGCGCCGCGAAGGACACGGCGTGCAAAAGCAGCGGCTTGCCAGCCACGGTAATCAGCGCCTTGGGCACATCCCGGGTGAGCGTGCCGAGGCGGCTGCCCAGCCCGGCTGCCAGCAAGACCACGTTCACGGCGCGCCCTAGACCGAAGCCGCGGCGACCGCGGTCTGGACCTCGAAGAGGTCGAGCAATTCGGCGAAGCGATGCACGACCGGCAGCCCCGGAAAGCGGAGCAGAAAACTCTCTTTCGAGAAGGTACCGGCCACGCCGACGAAGGACAAACCCTCGACGTGCGCGATCTCGCCGTCGTGAAGCGAATCGCCGATGAAGAGCATCTCGCCGCGACCTACGCCGAAAGCCCGCTCGACCATCTGCACGTGGGGCCGCCCCTTGGAAAGCCCGCCGCCGTAGCCCATGACCAGGTCGAACGAGAAATCGGCGGTGCGCGCGAAGGATTCCACGTTGGCCCGGCCGTTGTTCGAGGAGACCGCAAGGCGCACGCCCCGGCGGCGCAGCTCGACCAGGGCGGCGCGCGTGTCGGCGGGCATGCGCGCCGAATTGCAACGGGCCGGCTTTGCGGCTTCGAACAAGTCCGAGGCCGTGGGATTGCGTGCATCGCCTGGGAAGATGTCCTCGAGCTGCGCGGCGAAGGGCAGGCCGCAGGTGGCCAGGTAAAGCTCGCGCGCAAGAGTCTTGGGAATGCCGTACATCCCGACCATCACTTCGGTGGCCAGATCTGCCAGCACGGGCATGGTATCGACGAGCGTGCCATCGAGGTCACTGAGCAGGACCTTGGGCAAAGCCAAGGTCGAGACGGCGCGTGTCCTGGCAGGCGAGAGAATCCGGTTGGTCTGGCGTGTGGTGACAATCCCTTCCATGGCGAAAGCCAGTGCAGCAAAGGGCGCGCCAGCCAGGGCCAATGCGTAACCAGTTGAAACCATTAAGCAGTGCCCATGTATGAACTGGTAGGTGTTAGGAATTCACCACCTCGAGTGTTGGGCTTTGAACGCTTCGCGCGGCGGGCAGGTTCCCTGACAGCCAGATGGCCTGCTGATATTCTCGCTCCGTGACGTGTCCGCATTGCGGTAACACCCATCCGAGCGAAACCGAAGTCTGTCCCGTGACCGGACAGGCGATAGCGAGCAAGCGTCCTGCCGCGCTCGCCGCAGGCGATCTCCTGGATGGCAAGTACCAGATCGTACGCGAGATTGGACGCGGGGCCATGGGCGTGGTGTACGAAGCCCTGCACATCGAGCTTGGCAAGCGGGTGGCGGTCAAGACCTTGCTGGAGGAGGTGAGCGCCGATACGGAGCTAGGGGCCCGTTTCCAGCGCGAGGCGCGCGCGGCCAGCGCCATCGGCCACCCTCACATCGTCGATGTATACGATCTCGGCCGCACGCGCGACGGGCTGCTGTTCATGGTGATGGAGTTGCTCGACGGCGAGTCCCTGGCCGCCCAGCTCAAGAGGACTCCGCGCCTCCCCATTGCACTCGCCACCAATCTCATGGTCCAGGTCCTGGGCGGGCTTTCGGCCGCGCACAAACACGGCATCGTCCACCGCGATCTCAAGCCGGACAACATCTTCATCCTGAGCAGCGAGGAGCGGCCCAACTTCGCCAAGATCGTCGACTTCGGTATTTCCAAGGTGCTCAAACCGCAGGCCGCCGGCCCAGGTGCCCTTGCGAAGAACACCGGCACCATGGTGGGTTCGATCCTGGGCACGCCGTTTTACATGTCGCCCGAACAGGCCATCGGGCAAGTGGCTATCATCGACCACCGCGCCGACATCTACTCGGCCGGTGTCGTGCTGTACGAAATGCTGTGCGGCCGCACGCCCTTCGTCGGTGATGGATACGCCCAGATCCTGGGTAGTCTGCTCGAAGGCAAGTATCCGACGCCGCGCAGTCTGCGCCCCGACATGCCACCGATGCTGGAAGCCGCCATCGTGCGCGCCCTCGACCGCAACATCGACAAGCGCTTCCCCACCGCGGCCGCCATGCGCGACGCCATCTCCGCCGGCCTCGCGGAAGTCACGCCAACCCCGCTCGTGGCGTCCGCCCCCGCGGGCGATCCGCTGCGCATCCCGCTGACGACCCTCGACGGCGAGCCCAGCGCGGGATCGGCCTCCATCGCCCTGCTCGAAGCGCCCGCCCCTCGGGTTCAGTCGGAACGCCGCCGGGCCAGCAGCGGCGCCGATCCATTCGCGCCACCTCCGGAAAGCGAAGCGTCGCCCCTCCTGGCCGACGACCTCGACCGTCCCCTGGCGTTGCGGCCGTCGTCGGCCCGAAGGCCCCGTTCAGAGCCGCGCGAAGAACCGCGCGAGATTGTGGTGGAGGAGCCCGCACGGCCGCGCAGGGTCGCGCAGGGAAGAAAGACCGTGGCGCCGGAGCGGCTCTTCTCCACGCGCGCACGGTCGCGTCTGCTCATGGCCCTGGCGCTGCTCGCTCTGGCGGTCGGCGCGCGCGTCGCCTACAGCTTCCTCCGTCCCGCCGGGCGTGCCTCCGTTCGCAAGGGCGCGGCTTGCAAGGTCCTGCTGGCCGTGGAGCCGAATCAGGCCACGGTTCAGATCGACCACGTCCCCACCACCCGTTACGAGCTGTCGCTGGATTCGGGCGCGCCGCACGTTCTCAACGCCGCGGCGCCGGGACGCCTGACCCGTCGCTTTGCGTTCGAGGCCAAGGACGGCCTGAAGCTCTCGGTGCACCTCGGCCACGCCCTGCCCTTGCCTTCCCCCACCGATCCGCCCCCCTTGCCCGCCGAGCTGGCCGCCGACTACCCCGACGATCCCCGGCCACTGACCGAGATCGAGCACGCCTTCGCCAAGCTCGATCGCTACCGGGACTGCCTGGTCCTCGCGGGCGACGCCAGCGCCGACGGCAAGAAAGGCGGCGGGCGCGGGCGCTTGCGCGGCGAGGAGCTGGCCCTGTGCGAGCGCCTCGTCGCCGAGTCCGCGGCAACGGATCCAGCGATGCCCGAACTGGAGACCGCGGCCGAAAACTATCTGGCGGTCGCACGGAGCGGTCAGAAGCTGGATGCGATTGCCCGCATGGCCGCGACATTTCGCGCCGAGTTTCTGGCCGCGCGCGCGGCTTGGCAGATGGAGGAATTGTCGCGCCAGGAAAAGGAAGAGGGACAAAAAGCAGCCTGGCACCTGCGCAGGGTCGCGCTCGCGGGCCAGGCCTGGCTGCGCGCCGTCGAGGCTGGCCCGCGCTACAGCGCCGACGAAAGCGCGGCCAAGCTGGGCGAATACCAGCAGGCCTTCATCGACTATGCACAGGGCGCCCGTCAGGAGATCGCGCGCATCACCGGGGCCCCCGATTTCATGCAAGCCGCCGACAGCGTCGCGGGGCTCGCGCGCGGCAAGAGACCGAGCGAGTTCGCGACTCTCGATGCCGTCCGCCGCCTCATGTCGGCGTTCAACGCCCTGGTGCTGGACTAGCCGGGACGTCGACTGTGGTGCGCGCTCGGGTGTGGTCCGAGGTCAGGCGGCCGGGGCGACGAGCAGTTCGTCGCCGGCCCAGGTAGAGAGCCAAGCGAAGGCACGCGCGGTGGCCTCCTCGGCTGGCAGCGCCGAAGCCAGCGATTCGCAGATCGCGCCGAACCCCGCGCCGCCGCTGGCGATTCGCTCCAGCGCGCCGGCTTCGGCGTCGGCGAGCGTGCGATGGAAGACCGAAACACCCTGGCGCCAAACCAGCACCGTGCGCGGGTCGAGGGACTCCGACCCGAAGGCGTGGGCTTCGTCACCGGAGCCCTCGAGCGCGCTCCACAGGGCGGGAACGGCCGCGGCCACGACCACAAGCCGGCTCGCAGTCACCAGACGCAAGGGCAACTCGGCGAACGCGGAGGCAGGCAGCTCGCGCAGGGTTGCCACGTCGAGGACGGCTTGGTCGCGTTCGTCGAACACCTCGTGCCGCGCCCACTCGAGGCGCGCCAGATCCGAGAGCACACGGCCTTCGTCGCCCAATCGCGCTTGCCGGGCGAGCCAGGCCGGAAGGGCGTGGCCGAGAAACCCTAGCGACGGATTGCGCGAAGGGTATTCCGCCAGATAGGACAAGGCGAGCGACGTGAAAGCATCATGGCCGAACTTTCGCGCCAGATTGGGAAACTGGCCTTCCAGTGCCTCGACCAGACGCGAGCGGACCATGCGCGCGTAGACCTGCAAGCGCTCGTCCGCGCTGGCGCGGCGGTCCGAGACGATGTATCGGGCGGGCGCGGGCGGTCCGACCTCGTCGCCGAGGCCCGTAATCATGGAAAAGATGGCGTTCTCCACCGCCATCAGCGAGGTTGCGTCAGGCGGCATTGCATCCCTCCTCGCGGGCGCGGCCAAGGGCCACCCTGGTCCAGCGATCCACGCGCCCAAGCTCGCTTTCGAGCACTTCGAACTCGGGCACCCGCGCGTCCCACTCGATCACTGGTGGCGCGCGCGCCGAAGCGTTCGACCGCATCGGCGTAAAGCCTCCAAACCGCGCGCTTGACGTAGCCGTCGTGGGTGTCGATGAGCAGCGGCCCATCCTGGCTGTGGCCGGCAAGGTGGATCTGGCCTATGCGCTCGCCGGGGAGAGCCGCCAGGTAGGCGCGCGCGTCGAAACCGTGGTTGTGCGCGCTCACGAACACGTTGTTGACGTCGAGCAGGATTCCACAATCGGCCCGGCGGGCCAGCTCGGCCAGAAACTCGGCCTCGCTCATTTCGGCGCCCGCGAGCTGCATGTAGCTCGAGGGATTCTCGAGCAAGATTCTCCTGCCCAGACGCTCTTGCACGGTCTGCACGCGACGGGCGATGTGCGCCAGCGCGGCCTCGGTATAGGGCACGGGCAAGAGATCGTGGGCGTAGATCCCGTGGGCGCTGCCCCAGCACAGATGGTCGGAGATCCAGACCGGCTCGATCGCGCGCGCCAGCGCGTCCAGTTCGTCGAGGTAGCGTCGGTTGAGCGGATCGGTGGAACCAATCGACAGCGATACCCCATGCAGCGCCACGGGATAGTCGCGCCGAACCGCCTCGAGGACGCGGCGAGGGTTGCCACCGGGCACCATGAAATTTTCCGAAATCACCTCGAACCAATCCACGGCGGGCTTGCGTTCGATGACGTGACGGAAATGCTCTCGCCGCAGGCCAAGTCCGCGGCCGAGATTCGGAAACAGGCTCATGGCTTCATCCAACGAGGGGAGGGGTGGAGGCGGCGATTCCACGCGGGCGCGGATCGCCGCCACCGTGCCGCCCGCCGCTACTTCCCGGGGACGACGACCTTCCCCTTCTTTGCCAGGCAATTCGCCTTGCTGGTCATGACGTGGCCCTGACCCTTGCACCCGTTTTGACCGGCACAGCCGTGGCCGGCTCCCTTGCACGACCCCGTGCCTTTGCATGAATTGATTCCCTCGCATATCACCTGTCCGCCCTCTTTCGCCGAGGCGACGCCCGAGGCTCCCGCCGCGAACAGTCCCGCTACGCTTGCGGCGATCATCATTCCCTTGATTGACATGTATCTTCTCCTCTACGGTTGTGGTGGTTGGAAGCCGCGGCCGATCGCGCCGGGCCGATTCGATTTCCCTAGCCTACGTGCGTCCTCAAGGACGGTTACAGGAGAGGGGTCACCCTTTCGATGCCGGAGCCGCCCATCGGATGGCCCCTACGTCGGATTCGCAACTGTCCAGGAGCCGCTTCTTGCGGTCACGGGCCAACGAATTGGCAGGCTTTGTCGCACTGGGCGCCGCCGTTGTCGGTGCCGAGGTCGCACGCCTCGCCCTGGGTGGCGTCTACGATGCCGTCGCCGCAGAAGTGCGGCAGGGTGCAACCAACCGTGCAGCCGCTTTCGCCGTAGGTGGCACCGTTATTCCTGCCGTTGTCGCACTGTTCTGGGGCATTGGTGGTGCCATCGCCGCAGAACGGCCCGAGCTTGCACTGGGTGCTGCAGCCACCGTATGCGCCGTCCTCGTTCGGACCCAGGCAGCCAGCAGGCCGCGTCCCGGCGAATTGGTCGTCGCCGCAGTCACATTCCTCACCACCCGATACGACGCCGTCTCCGCACCGAGGCATGCAGGTCGATCGTCTGGTCGTGAAGCCTTGCAGGGTGAGCTGGAAGTTCGACTCCGGCGGGTGCCGATCCGCACCGAAGATGGCCAGCTCGTAGACCTTGCCGGTGGCGAGGCCAAGCGAAACCGTACGGGTGCGGAAATCATCCGGCGACGCCGCCGGCACCCTGGTGCCGTTGCTCGGACCACAGGCGGTCGAGCCTGCGCTGGCGCCCGTAATGTTCCCCGCCGAATCGAGACAGCCGCCCTCGGTGACCGTGGCGTTGCCGGGGCTACCGCTGACGGTGACCTTGCCCGGCAGTTGCGCGTGCACCCCGCCCAGGTCGAGCACCTGCACGCCGTTGATGAAGATGAAGAGATCGTCATCGCCGTAGAAGCTGAGCGAAATGCCGTTGCTGCCGTCGTAGACGAAGTAGAACCGCGCCTCGTCGGTGAAGTAGAAGTCGTGCTGCTGGCCGCTGACGTTCGTGATCCAGCAGCCATCCTCCACGGTGTCACCGGAAACGCAATCGGACGCCATCACGCGCGGCAAGAAAAGGTACTGATCGCCGGTGCAGGTTGTCCAGATGGGGCTGCCGCTGCCGTGGTTCCAGTAGGGGAAGAGATTGCACAAGGTGGCCTGGCTGGGATTCAAGGCGTCGAGGGGGAAGAAGCCACCCTGGGCCAGGTGCGACCTGCTGGCGTACTGGTAGATGTTGGAGCCGATGGACGGCAACTCGAGAACAGCCGTGAACGTCTTGTTCACCGAGGCGTCGTCGCTCCACCACTGCTTGAAGCTGCTGGCGTCCTTGTAGGCCGGCACCGTGCCTTTCCAGATTGGGCCGCCTGGACTGCTGGCGGTGTAGCCGGTCAGGGTGCCGGTGTAGGCACCGGCGCTGCTCGTGGTGCTGACGGCGCTGCCGGCGCTGCCCCCTTGGTAGTTGCCGTTCCCGTTCGACAGCGGGCTGTCGTTCGCCGCCTGGGTGTAGCCACCCGAGATGCGGCTCGAGTTGGCAATGCTCCAGTCGCTGAACTGGCAGGCGCAGGTCGTGGTCGAGCCGGGCTGGGGCTGGCCGTTGAGCAGATTGGCGCCCACGATGCCCCAGCAGCGCGCGGTCGAGTCGTTGCCCTTGGCCGGCCCGCCGGAGTTGGGCACGCAGATGGTCGTCGGCGAGGTGGAACCATTGTAGCGCGTGCCCAGGAAAGAGAAGTCGGGGTGCCCGCCGGAGGCCACGTTCTCGGGCTGGAAATCCCGGTAGATGATGGGGAGCTCCAGGCATTGCCCCGAGCCAGACCGGCAGGTCGAGGTGACCTGGATGGTGCTGGTCGCGCAGGTGAATCCAGCTTCGATCTTGCACGCCGAGGAGCAGCCATCGCCGTCCACGAGGTTGCCGTCGTCGCAGTCCTCGCCCGGATCGATGTTGCCATCGCCGCAGGCGGTGGTGCAGGCCTGCGTCTTGCCGCTGGTATCCTGGCAGCTCGGCTCTTTGGTGCAGGTATTCGAGCACCCCTTGCCGTCGCCGTAGAAGAGACCGTTCGTGCCTCTGCACCCGCTCGGCAGGTTGTCGGGATCGGTGCCGCAGTCGCACAGCTCGCCCACTTCCACCTTGCCGTTGCCGCACACGCTGCGCACGCAGGACTTGCCGAGCGTGGGGCAGTCGGCCCCGGGCTCGACCCGGCAGGTGCTCGAGCAGCCGTCGCCGCTCGACGAGTTGCCGTCATCGCAAGTTTCGCCGCCGATCAGCTTGGAATCACCGCACTTGGGGCTGCACAGCTTGCCCGGCACGCGGCATTCGTAGCCGTCTTCAATGGTGCCGCAGTTGGCGGAGCAACCGTCGCCGCTGACGGTGTTGCCGTCATCGCAGGTTTCGTCCCCTTCCCTCTTCCCATTGCCGCAGATCGATGGCGTGGTCTCGGTGATGGTCCCGCCGCTGCCGCCGCCACCAGCCACGCCGCCGCCACCCACCACGCCGCCGGCACCCACCACGCCGCCGGTCCCCACCACGCCGCCGCCACCCACCACGCCGCCGGCGCCCACCACGCCGCCGGTCCCAGACACGGCGCCAGTTCCCGGCAAACTGGCATCTGGCCACACCGTCGCTCCGGTCATGCCGCCACTGCCCGCCACTGCCGGATACGCACACTGGCCCGTGCCGTCGAGCGCATAGCTCGGGGCGCACAGACCCGCTGGCCAGCATTCGCCGCCGCCCCCGTCGTGGTAGCCCACGGAGCACCGGCCGGGCGTCAGGCACCGGCCATCGCCGCCATCGTGGTACCCGGACGAGCACCATCCGTCACGCACGCAAACGCCATCGCCGCCGTCGTGATAGTTGGCCGAACAGGCGACCAGCGGCACGCAGGTGCCCGTGCCGCCATCGTGATAACCCGACGAGCAGGTGCCGTCGAGGGCGCAGTCGCCGCTGCCGCCGTCGTGATAGCCGCTGGAACAGGCGCCCGTGGGCACGCAGGTGCCGGTGCCACCGTCGTGATACCCGGTTGGGCACGTGCTGTCGGCGACGCAGACGCCGGCGCCGTTGTCGTGGGTTCCGGCGGCGCACGTCGCGCTCTTCACGCAGGTGCCATCGCCGGCCAGGCGGTAGCCGGTCGCGCAGGAGCCCGTGGCCGTGCACTTGCCGCCGCCCCCGTCGTGGTAGCCGGTCAGGCAGGTGCCGTTCGGGACGCACACGCCGCCGCCCCCGTCGTGGTAGCCCGCAGCGCACGCCACATCGGGCAGGCACAGACCGCCGCCGCCATCGTGATAGCCAGTGGAGCAGGCGCCGAGTGCGACGCACGTACCGTCGCCACCGTCGTGCTGCCCGGTTGGACAAGTCACGGTCTTCGGTCCACTCGATCCACCGCAGGTGGCAACGGTGAAGGAACCCAGGAAGAGAATCGACTTCGCGGCACGATCCATGTTCCATCCCCCAAGAAGCTCGCCAGGACGCCGGTGGCGTCGCCCAGGCACTGGCCAGCGGTCCCCATTGTAATGCAGGTTCCCATTCCGCGATACCGTGTGCCCAAGCGAATCGAAGAGGGGTTCTTCGTTCAAGAACTCTCTCCCCCATGTCGCCCATCCTGACGCTCGACGAGGACTTCCGGCCGATCGCCCGCGCCGGCATCGGACTGCAACTGGTCGACTTCTGATCGGCAGTTGTCCATATAGCCGCCACGTGGGCCCCTTTCGTGGAGACGTGCCAGCCAGCCATCACCCAGCGGGCCGTGCCAAAGCCGCACTCGCTGTGAGTACGACCGTATCGGCACCGCGTCGTCAACCGAGGCGCCAGCGGCGTGCGCAGCCCCCTCGACCGGTGATAGCAACCTGCAGACCGCGAGGCGAATCGGGGCTATCCAGCTGGCTTCCGAGTTCTCGGACGAGGCGCGCTCGGCCAACAGCGCGGAATCACAGGCATCGGTCGCTCGGGTTCGAATGAAAGGCGCCGCCCCCGCAGCTGGGATATTCTTATCCCCCGCAGGCTAATAGTTAGCCCGACATAGATGCCTGAAGAGCTAAACCCATACGCTCCACCGAAGGCTGATATCGAGCAGGCCCTGACGTCTCCTTCCCAGCGGATTGGATGGAAGGTGTATGCCTACATCGTGGTGGTACTGCAGATCCTGGGCATCTTCTCACATCTACGAAGAGGCAATCTTGCGGAGATGCTCGACGACTGCGTGACCATCGTCGGGTTGATGGCATTGTTCGGCTATGCCTACCGCCGACCGATTTGGAAAAGGCGAATTTGGATGCTCTGGGCCGTGTTGTTTCCTGTGTCGAACGGCATGATTGGCTTGTGGGTCTACCCCCGGGCGGAAATCGCGGGCCCGATTAGATACTTCATCACCCTGATTGCGTTTTCGCCTCAGTATCTGGCGGTGATTCGCTATGCGTACACTTCTCGCGAAGTCTGGAAGGGGGCCGTGGAGAGGGATGCCGGCTAACCTGCCGATCAAGCTGACGATCCCGTCGCAGGGACCTTGGTGTAACATCGAACGGCCGGCTAGGCGGCGGGCTCGCAGCTTATCGGCCAACCGTTAGCCCGACTGAACCACGAACATGGCTTCCGAACGACATCACCCAAGCATCGAGATCGTCGGCCAGATTGCCGGCGAGGGGATGATCGCCGTCGGCGGGAGAATTCGCGAAATCGCGCGACTTCGGAAGCTCTACGGTCGTGGACGTTGGCGAAAGATGAAGGGCGTCGCCGTCGTTCGACTGCCGGATGGAACGACATCGCCCGCTGAGGTACACTGGTACGAAAGTCACGGCGTCGGCCGGAAAGAGTTCAAGATCAAGCGCTTGCTTGGTGTGTTGCGATGAAGAAGACAAGGTCAACGAAGAGCTACGTACTTTGCGTCAGGAACGATGGTTACCCTGCTTCGCTCCTGGTGCGCCGACTCTACGAACGTGTGGCGGATCGTACTGCAGCGGCGCGCGGTCTGGTGCGGGTTGTGGACGAGTCCGGTGAAGACTATCTCTACCCGGAAAAGTTCTTCGTGCCGCTCGCGCTTCCGCGACCGGTCGCCCGAGCTATGCGGGACGCGGCCTAACCAATAGGCGTTTGAGCCGTCCGCGGGAATAGCTGCGCCATGGTCCTGCAGAATCGGCGCAGCGGACGACTCAAACGACGTGTTGAACGAAGCCGCGGGTTCGAGAGGCGATCGGTGCCACGCACGCATGGGGAAAGAGGCACTCGATCTCGCAGGAATCGAACTGGGCGCGGGCGTCTCCGGACGCTCGGGGAGCTCTGAGGGGCGGCAAATCCGCAGACCGTGACGGGCGGTGGTCGTCGCGAGCTGGCGGTAGACAGAGGAAACTGGCTGTGGGCACAGACGTATCGCATGCCGTCGACAAGATATCGCCAGCCTGGAACAGCGAGGCCGTGGACTGTGGTTGTCGATTCACGATGGTGCCTCCGGTGGTGCACGGGAAGCGTGCGCGGACTGGGACAGAGGCATGGAGAGCAAGGCACTTCCGCAATGGGGACAGATACCGAGGTCGATGCCGGTGAGCTTGCGGAAGAGAGCGCGCCAGTCGAGCGTCTCGTCCGCGGGCGCGTCTGGTACTGACTGCGGTGTCGTCTCGCTGCGAGCGCGTTGCCGTTCGATGGCGGACCGGGCGGTGGCGAGCTTGGAATTGACGTTTCCGACGGCATAGAGGCCAAAGTGTCTGATTTTCACGAAGCCGCGCGGCAGCACGTGCAAGAGGAAGCGACGAATGAATTCCAGCGGAGCGAGCTGGCACACCTTGTTGTCGCGGGTTCGGAAGAGGACACTGTTGTCCACGTGCAGGATGCGGTGGTTGGAGATGGCGACCCGATGGGTGTACAGGCCGAGATAGCGAAAGAGCGCGTCGGGCTTCTTGAAGGGGGCCTTGGTGTAGACCACCCAGTCCTTTCCGTACAGCGTGTTTTTGAGCCCGGCGAAAGCTGTGGGCTCAAGTAGGCTGGCGACGCGCTCGGGAATGTGAGGCGAGACGGTGAGCTTGCCTTCGTCGAAGAGTCGCGCGAGACCGTCGAGGAATTTGCCCCGAAACTTCGCGCGCAGGACATCGACCGGAAGCAGGAATTTCTCGTACGAATCGACCCACCCGCTCTCGGCATCGAGGCCGCCGCCGGTCACGATGCAATGAACGTGAGGATGAAAAATGAGATTGCGGGCCCAGGTGTGGACGACGGCGCTAATCCCGAGCAAGCCGCCCAGGCGCTTCGGATCCCTGGCGAGCTGCAAGAGGGTTCGGGCGGCCGAGGAGACCAGGAGGTTGAGGAGGAGAGCCTCGTGTGCGCGCACGAGCTCGCGCAGCTCGGCGGGCAGCGTGAAGACGACGTGGAAGTGGGAGATGGGCAGCGCGCGTTCCATGCGCTTGCCCACCCATCGCGCTTGTGGCAAGGCCTGGCACTTGGGGCAAGCGCGGTTGCGACACGAGTTGTAGACCTCTTGCTCGCACCCGCATTTCGGGCACACGTCGCGGCGCCCGCCGAGGGCGCCGGTGCGGCAGACAGAGATATCCCGCAGCGCCCGGCGCTGCATCGCACCGAGCGCATGGGCTCTGCGAAACGCGTCCCCGTGACGTCGGAACAGCGCTCCGATGTCACGGTCAGACGCGTGCCCCCGCCTGGCCGCGCAGGCGGGGTACCCGTCGTGGCCGGACGACATCGGTCAGCGTCGTCGAGGTGCCTTCTTCTGCTTCCTCTTTCGCTTCGCCGGCGTCACGCGAAGGCTGGCCGCGCGCGCCTGCTTGCCTTTGCATTCACCCAAGGTGTCGAGCGGGTTGGTCACGCTGGCCAGGTGTTGCGTGGAGACTTGCAGATAGCGTGTCGTGTTTCGGATCGAACGATGTCCGAGCAACACCTGGATGGTGCGCAAGTCCTCACCTGATTCGAGCAGGTGGGTCGCGAAGCTGTGCCTGAAGGCATGCATAGTCACGCGGCGATGGATGCCGAGCTCGGCCGCCGCGCAGTGGACGGCGCGACGGACGGTATCTGGGCACAACTGTTTGTCGGGCCCTTCTCCTGGAAATAGCAGTGGGCCGCGTGGCCTTTCGAGACGCCAATACTGGCGCAGGGCCTGCAGCAGACGCCGGGGCAACGGCACCAGGCGTGGCCGATCGCCCTTGCCGTGGCGAACGTGCATAAGGCCTGCCTTGCCGTCGATGTCGGAGATTTCCAGCGCCAGGATTTCGGAAATGCGCAGGCCAGTGCCGTAGGCGGTCATCACGACCATGCGGTACTTGATCGGCTCGATTTTGCCGAGCAAAGCTTGGACGTGGTCGCGGTCGATGACTGCGGGCAGCTGCTGGGCCACGCGCGGCCAGGGGATGTTTTGCACCTCGCCGGGACGGCCAAGCGTGACGGCATAGAGGAAGCGCAAGCTGGCGACGTACATCTTGATGCTGGAAGCGCTCGCGCCGCGTTCGTGGTGCAGCAGCAGAAAGTCCCGGATCTCCTTGCCGCCCATCTCGGCGGGCGAGCGCATGTGGTGCCGCACGAACCGTCGGGCGCACCACAGATAGCTCTTCTGCGTGCGGGCGGAGTATCGACGGAGCTTGAGATCGGATGCCATCTTCTCGTAGAGTTGACCCATGTTTCATCTCCTTGTGGTTGCCGGCGCCCGTCCATCGGGCGCCGGTGATCACACCGGGTTAACCCCAAGTCGTGCTCTCAGAAAACCGGGCAACGACCGAGATCCGAAACTGCCGCGCCAGCGTGTGCAACATGCCGTTGCAGCAGACAATCCCGCCGCAGGGACATCGGAGTAGCATCGAGAGGTCGCCTCGGCGGCGGGCTTGCTGCTGAACGGCAAGGCGTTAGCCGCACGAGCGACCCTCCAACTTGGTTGACTCTCTATGGGGCGTAGCCCATACTGGAAAATGCGATGCCAACGATTTTCGATGGCGACTTCGAATGGGACTCGGCCAAGGCCGAGTCGAATCTCGCAAAGCACGGCGTGTCGTTCCCCGAGGCCGCGACGGTCTTTGCCGATCCCTACGCGGTCTATCTTGATGACGGCTCAGGAACCGGCCGGCTGGTGTCATCGGGACGTCGCTACGTGAACGCTTGCTGTACGTCGTTCACGTCGAACGCGGTGAACGTGACCGGATCATCAGCGCTCGTCCGGCGACCGGAGGCGAACGAGAAGTCTATGAAACTGGAGGAAATACATGAGCCACGCAACCAAGCGGAAGATTGAGCTGGAAGAGGACCCCGTGCGGGTTCTCGGTCGAGGCCTGCGCGCCCAACGCGGGGTTCACCTGACGTTGCGAACTCTCCGCGAAGCGGCGGGAAAGACGCAGGTTGATGTCACTGGCGTGGCTCAGATGGACCAGGCCGACATCTCCCGGCTTGAGGGTCGGGAGCGTTTCGACGATTGCCAAGTTTCCACTCTGCAGCGATATCTTTCTGCCATCGGAGGGCGGCTAGAAATTGTCGCGGCTTTTGGAGACAAGAAGATCGTTGTCACGGGCATCCACCCGGGCAACTCTGGTTTGTCGGCGGCTAACAAGCCGTTGCAGACGGGGCGGAAGCCGCCCCGCCGCTGAACGGCAAAGCGGACTACTTGCGCTTGAGCCAATACCCCGGTTGCCGGGCGGCGTGGGCAATTGCCACCACCTCGACGCCATCCGACAGCTCCCGAAAGAAGATGACGTACGGAAATCTTTGAGCTACGGCCCTTCTGAAGCGACGGTTTCCAGCCCAGGTCGGAAATTCACGGGGTGATCTCCCTATACGGCCGACGACCTCGTCAACGCAATCTACAAACTCATCACCAAGGCCGCTGGCGTGAGACTCGTACCACTCGGCGGCCGCCTCGAATTCCGCGCGCGCGGATGGCGCGAACGCCGCCGGCTTCATTTCGAATGTAAGCGCTCGAGAGTGTCCGACTTGACCTGTTCCCAAGGGATGGCCTTCGCGGTGCCAGCGTCTAGCTCTCTCACCCTGCGATCGAGTTCTGCCGCCCATGCGGCCGTCCAGCTCGCATCCTCCGGACCCTCCACGCTCTCAAGGATCTCGGTAGCGAGCGCAAGCCGGTCACCAGCGGGCAGTCTTAGCGCTCCCTGCAGAAGGTCAGAACGGCTTGCATTCGGCATGTGCCAATCTTACCCCGAGGGTCGCCGCCCAAGTCGGGTCGGGGACCGGCGCGGTGGTGTGCAGGATGACCCTTGGCTGTGTCCGCCGTTTCCAGCTTCGTGCCCGTTTAGGGGTTCCATCACTCCGTCTCCGGCCCCCGCCACATCGAACCGGACAGGCGGATTTCCCGCATCCGGCTCACCGCGAAGGCGTCTTCCATCGGGGTTATGCGTCCGTTCAGTTGGGGCATGCTTTCGCGCTCCAGTACACCATGCGGTAGTCTCGAAAGAGGCCCCACGTTCCGTACACAACGGCGCTACTCCACCGCTTCCAGCCGAATCCCTTGCGCTTGCACTTCTTGGCCGCTAGTCGCCTCACCTTGCGTTCGACCTCGTACTTGATTTTGCCGAACGCCGTCCCCGAGTTGCCGACACGAAAGTAGTTCACCCAACCCCGCAGGACAGAATTCACCTGCGCAACCGCCACTGGCATAGGCAAGTGGCGGCTCCTGCGCAAGATTCTCCCAACTTCCTGTAGGACCGCGATGACCTTCTTCGGTCGCGGGGTTCTGCTCGGATACCATCTTCCAGTCTTCGAGCTCCGCTCCCAACGAAACTCGAATCCCAGAAACGCAAAGCTGGCCCCTGGCTCCGTTATCGTGACCAGACGGGTCTTCTCTGCGTTGAGCGACACGCCGATGGCCTCCGCCTCTTGGCGGATGCGCACGAGCGCTCGGTCTGCCCACTGCCGCCCTTTCGGGGTGTCGGCCGCGAGCACGACCATGTCGTCCAGGTATCGCGCATAGGTGATGGTGCCGCCTCCTCGGTCAAGAGCGTGGTCCAGGTCGTCGAGCGCGAGGTTTGCGAGAAGGGGTGACAGCGGCGATCCTTGTGGCACGCCTCGGTCGCCGGTGCTCTTGAGAAACTGCTTCACCATGGCCAGCACATCGCTGTCGACAACCCGTCTTGCCACCTTCGCCAAGATTCGGTCGTGCCGAATCGTATCGAAGTAGCGGGACAGGTCGACGTCGACCACGCGGTGTCGGCCCTGGCGCAATCCCATTCGCACTTTCTCGCTTGCCTCGTGCGCGCTTCGTCCCGGCCTCGCCCCATACGAGCTGTCCGAGAAGTCGGCTTCGAAGATTGGTTCCACAATCAGCCGAAGGGCGCCTTGCACCACGCGGTCTCGAATCGTAGGAATCGAAATCACGCGGACTTTGCCGCCCTCCTTGGGAATCTCTCTTCGTCGATACGGCCTCGGGTGGTACGCGTCCGTGCGCAATTCCTCGGCGAGTTTCGCGAGAAACTCTCCTCGGCCCTGTGCCTCAATCTCCTCGAACGTCTCGGCGTCGGACCCAGGGGCTCCGCCATTGCGCTTGGCCTCCAGGTACGCCGCTTCGAGCGTTTCGAGCTTCTTGATGTGGACGTGCAACCCCCAAAAGCGATGCGCAGGGGCGGACTTCGCCCGTTGGCCTATCTTCGCTCGAAGTTCTTGCAAACTGATGGTGGGCTTTGTCATCCCGCTCTTGCCTCGCTTCTCTGCTCCGATTGCCTCCGGCAGGGCCCCTTTGCTCCGCGGGCGTTACCCCGCTTCCTCGCTCATACGGACCCATCCGTCAGGCTCTCGCCTTCACCGCACTTCGCCTTCCGGCTCGCGCGACTACCTTGCTTCCGTGGGCTTTCTCCACGGGGCGAGGAGCCCTTCCCTGTTTTCTCCCATAACCTTGAGCGCGTGCTGCCGTCCTTTACCCCGCCGGGCGGTGCCTCCCCAGATCGCGTTTGGAGTCACCTACTGCCTTCGCCCCTACTTGGCCAGCTCGGCACCCGGGTTTTCTGCATCTCGAGGCCTTGTCCAGACGTTCACTCGTCGTTGCGGCCCGCGCCCTTGCTCACCCCGCCATGCGGGGCTTTGTCGGTGGGCTTCGCCGCCAGGATTTCCCATGTCTGCTGAGCGACAATTACATCTCCCCAAAGACGACAGCAACGTCGCCCCGCTTTGGGGCGCAACGGTAACCGGGCGGTAGACCTCCAAGCCCGCAAGCGGGCAGGAGGCAGCTTTGAAGCCGGTTACCGACGCCCAAGTGAGGCGTTTGATGGAAGAGATGAGCAAGATTGGAAAAGTAGGCCAAGCCGCGATGAAGGCAGGCATGGACCGGAAGACCGGGCGGCGATACCTCGCCGCGGGCAAGCTACCGTCGGAGATGCGGCAGCCGCGGTGGTGGCGGACGCGCCCTGACGCGTTTGCGGAGGACTGGCCAGCCGTGGCCAAGTTACTTGAAGAAACACCTGGGCTGGAGGCTCAGACCGTGCTGGAGCTGCTGCAGGTTAGGCAGCCGGGGCGGTACAACGAGAGCCATCTACGGACGCTGCAGCGGCGAATCCGGCGCTGGCGGGCCGAGTATGGTCCTGCGCGTGAGATTTGGTTCACGCAGGCGCATCGACCCGGTGAAGCGGCGCAAACCGACTTCACCTCAACGGCGGAGCTTGGCGTGACGATCGTCGGGGAGTTGTTCGTGCACCTTTTGTGCGTGACGGTGCTGCCGTACTCGAACTGGCAGTGGGCAACCGCGTGTCTGTCGGAGTCTCTGGCAGCGCTTCGGCGCGGGATCCAGTCGGCGCTTTTCCAGCTTGGGCGGGTGCCGCGATACCATCAAACCGACCACTCGACAGCGGCCACTCACCAAATCGCCCGCGATGCGGAGGAGCGGACTTTCAACGAGGAGTACGTCGCGATCATGCGGCACCTTGGGATGGAGCCGCGTACCATCGCCGTCGGAGCCAAGGAACAAAACGGCGACGTGGAGGCCAGCAACGGCGCGCTCAAGCGGCGGCTGGAGCAAGCGCTTCTGGTACGTGGCAGCCGCGACTTTGCGGACCGGGACGAATACGAGCGCTTCCTGGCCAAGGTGGTCCGCAAAGCCAACGCGTCGCGTGGCCCGCGTGTCGCCGAAGAAATCGAAGCCATGCGGCCACTGGTGGTGGACCGTTTGCCGGAGTACGCAGAAATGACGGTACCTGTGGCCTCGACGAGCACCATCCGGGTCAAGTCATGCGCGTACTCGGTGCCATCGAGGCTGATCGGCGCGCGGGTAAGGGTGCGCGTGTTCGAGCACCGAATCGAGGTGTACTACGCCGACAAGTTGGAATTGGCCTGCGACAGGCTGCGAGGCAAGACCGCGCGCATCGACTACCGGCACGTCATCTGGTCCTTGGTGCGCAAGCCGGGCGCGTTTTCCCGCTACGTCTACCGAGACGAGCTGTTTCCAAGCGTGACTTTCAGGCGGGCATACGACGCGATCCAGGCGACCAAGCCGGGAATCAAAGGCGACGTTGAATACCTGCGCATTCTTCACCTGGCCGCCAGCACGATGGAAGCCGATGTCGAGCAAGCGCTCACGGCTCTGCTTGCCGATGGGACCGTCTTGACGGCGGACGCGACCAAGAAGAGATGCACAGAGGCGGCGGACAACGCCTGTCCGCCGTGCGTCCCCGTACTCGAAGTTCCGCTGGTCGATCTCGCAGCCTACGACCTGCTCCTTGAACAGGCGGCATCATGACCAGCGTTGCTGTCGACACGGTCAAGCCGAGCCCCCTCGACGCCCTGCTGGTGCTCCTGCGCGCGCTCAAGCTGCCTGCCTTTACCCGGCACGCCGAGGAGATCGCCATCAAGGCCAGCCGCGAGGGATGGACCTTCAGCCAATACCTCCAGCACCTGGCTGAGCTGGAAATCGAAGAGCGCCGGACCCGTCGCATCGATCGCGCGCTTCGTGATTCGGACCTTCCCGGGGAGAAAACCTTGGCAACCCTGGAACGTGGTCGGCTGTCACCCAAGGTGATGAAGCAGATGGCGAGCCTGTGTGAAGGTGGCTTTGTCGAACGTGGGGACAACCTGCTCGTCTTTGGATTGCCTGGCCGAGGCAAGAGCCACGTCGTAGCTGCCATCGGCCACGAACTCATCAGGCGCGGCTACCGGGTCCTGTTCACGCCGACCTTTGCGCTCGTCCAGAGGCTTTTGGCCGCCAAGCGCGACCTTCGTCTCGAACGTGAACTGGCCGCACTCGACATCTACCACGCTGTGATCCTCGACGACATCGGCTACGTCCAGCAGAGCCGCGATGAAATGGAGGTGCTCTTCACCTTCCTGGCCGAGCGGTACGAGCGCAAGAGCGTCCTCATCACCAGTAACCTGGTTTTCAGCGATTGGATACGCATTTTCAAGGACCCCATGACCACCGCCGCCGCCATCGATCGGCTGGTCCACCACGCGGTCATCCTGGAGATGACCGGCCCAAGCTACCGCAACGAAGAAGCACGAAAGAGAGGCGTCACCACCCCAGCGACAACCACGACAACTACCGACCAGACCACGACAACTACCCCCGACAACAATGGGGCGATGTAACTGACGTCACCGGGTGAATGTAGTTGACATTCAGCACATGTCGGCGCCACCCAAGCTATGCGGCTTCGATCTTCTACCGCTTCGGGACTTTCACCTTATGGTTTCATGGGTACCTCCAGGCATCACCAAGCCGTTGCAGCAGGCAATCCCGCCGCAGGGACATCGGTGTAGAATCGTGCGGCCGGCTCAGCGGCGGGCTTGCTGCTGAACGGCAAAGCGTTCGACGTGCAGGTAACCATGCTGCTAAAGCGATACTGGGTCAGGATGATTTGTGCGCCGCTGATAGGAGCGCCGTTGGGCGCTGCTATTGGTTTCGCTGGGGCAACTCTCGGATCCTGGCTTGCCATACGGTTTTGTGGATGGGATACGGCTGGCGGCTTCGCCTTCCTGCTTTACGTCTTCGGGCCATCGGTCGGCCTCATCCTTGGACCATGTCTCGCGTGGCGGTGGTGGCCCAGGGAATTCCCCTATGTGCCGCCCACCAAGCCGTTGCAGCGGTGGCGCCGCAGGGACATCGTGTAGAATCGGGCCGCCGACTCGGCGGCGCCCCCGCTGCTTAACGGCAAGGCGTTGGCCGGACTTCTCTCATGAATAGACATTGGTGGACATATCCAAGGATCGTGGTGGTCGTCTTGGTCATGCCAGCCGTCGGGGCAGCCAAGGATGGACCTCCCCAGCAAGCCGCGTGTGGAGCAGGAAAGGTCCCATTTCGCGGTCACTGCGTAGAGCAGGACGAGGTGCGGGATGACATCTGCGCCCCGGGAGAGGTGTTCGAGTTCGGTAAGAAGGGTCCGGCCTGTGTTCCCTGCGCGGAAGCAGATTCACAAGCCGCAAGTACCATGTGTGCAAACGCGGCGGCGGTCACGGCCGACCGGGCTGTCACTTCCGAATACCGATCTCTGCGGGCGCTCTTCCCCGACGATGCGAAGCGTCTGCTCGCCACCGAGAAGGCATGGCGAGCGTTTCGGGATCGCTTCTGCACCTGGGAATCTTCTCTATACGAAGGTGGCAGCGTTCAGCCGGAGGTCCGGGGAGATTGCGAGGCCAGGGAGTCGAAAGTACATCTGGAGCGGCTGAAGAGCCTGACTGCCAAATTGTCGAAGCGGATTGTCCCCCGAAGGACAGGCGCCGGGTTGGGGCAGCCGGCCAACAAGGCGGACACGGAGCCAAGTAGCATGACTGAACCCATAGTGCGAGTATTCGAGCCGAGCGACTCGGAGAGCATCGTCAGTCTCATAGCAGACTACCGAGCCGAGCAACCCGGGCGGGTCGCTGACCGAGACGCAGTGGTCGCGTCGCTGACTTTCTTTGTTTCTTCTACGCAGGACCGAATCCTTATCGCAGAGCTGTATGGGAGGGTCGCAGGCTACGTGGCGTTCCACCTCGTGCCATTCCCGATGATCCAGGGCACGGAAGTGTACGTGTCGGACCTGCTTGTGGCCAGTGCGATGCGCGGGTTTGGAATCGGAGGTCTTCTCTTGCGAGCTGTGGAAAGCGAGGCACGCGAGCACGGATGCGTTCGGCTGATGCTCAACAACCACAAGACGGATCTGTCATACGCGAGAGACTTCTACCCGAAACATGCATTTCGAGAGCGCGATGACTTCGCAAATTTCGTCAAGCCACTTCGATGAGGGCGCACAAACCGCGGAAGCGCCACCCATAAAGCCGTTGAAGCAGGCAATCCCGCCGCAGGGACATCGGTGTAGAATCGTGCGGCCGGCTCAGCGGCGGGCTTGCTGCTGAACGGCAAAGCGTTCGGCGGACGGGAACTTCCATCGCATCTGGGTTGTCTAGATCTAGAAGTCGTGATTCGACCGATCGTTCAGGTGCTTGTTCTCGGGCTCTGCATGGGCAGTGCGCTTCCAGCATTGCCAGCGGGGACGGGCCACCAGCAGTTGCGCTGCTTCGCCGTCAGCTTTGGTTTGACACTGCGGAAACACGATGTCTCCGATATCGCCGAAGCCGTTCGTCGGAACTCGGGACGTCCGGTCATGACGATTGAGCCGCCGAACGAGAGTGACTACGCCCCTGCGGGAGTAGTTCAGGTTGTGATACTGGCTTCCGGCGGCTGTGACGCCGGTTGTAGCGATCGCCTTTGGCTTCGCAAAGGTAAGAAGTGGTGGCGAGTTTTGAAGAAACTCGGAGGAGGTGAATGCTGGGCCCGGTTTGCGAGCGCCGCTGAACGGCACATCGTTCGACAGACGTGGCCAGCGTGCGCGGCTCTCGAAGAGGGTGCTTGTCGAGATCGGCAAGACCAGGAATAATGCACCGCCGAAGGTAGAAGGCTTGTTGTGACGCCCGGTTACTCTGCTTGCAGACAATTGCAGCCGACCTGCGTGGGATGCCTGCTGGCTCTGTGGCTCTCGCTGGGATGCGGCGGCATTGGACCGCGAGCTGCCGATGCAGGGGCCGCGTCCGGCATCGATGTGGCTGCGAGCCCAGCCGCTATCGACCTGTGCAAGACGATTGGTTGCTGCACGAAGGTGGATGCAGGCGGAGCACCCGATTCGCCCCTCCTCTGCCTCGACAAGTACCAGGCCAACTTTGGCACTGTTGACATGGGCAAATCGTCGATGCCAATCCAGTTCGTGGTTGGCAACATCGGTCCGATGGCAGCGGGGGACATCTCAACCGTCGTTGAGGGCACGGGGTTCGAGGTGCAATCCTCCAACTGCATGGAACTCGGCCCAGGAGAGACGTGCTCCATAGTTGTCCGCTACACGCCAACTTCGACCTGCGGCAAGGAATCGGGAACGCTAGTCGTGGGTGCGGGTGCTGGTGGAACCGTGACCGCAGACTTGGAAGCGACGGCGGTCGCATCCCCGGCCTTCTTCCTGTTTCCAGGGGAGGCCGATTTTGGGAATGTGGTGCTAGGTCAAACGATTGCCGCGCCCTTCACCCAGTATGGCGGTATCTGCGGGATCACCGACTACTCGTTCAACCTCTCCGGGGGCAACAAGGACTTCGCCATAGACAGATCGAGAACGAACTGCACAGCAACCATCGTGGCTGGCGCATCCTGCACGATAGTCGTGAGCTTCAGTCCCACGACGATCGGTCCTGCCTCCAGCCTTCTCGTAGTTGCCACCGATGGCCTGACTTTCACCGCACCCTTGATGGGCAATGGCGCCTCCCCCTAGACCATGGAATCTCAGTCGATTCCTCCGAGTATGAGGAATCGCTCCTGCGAAGGAGCCGTGCGCGCTGTCGAACATGCCGTTGCAGCAGGCAATCCCGCCGCAGGGACATCGGTGTAAAATCGAGGCGCCGACTCGGCGGCCGGCTCGCAGCTTATCGGCCAACCGCTCGGCAGACAGCGGGTAGTTCAGCGGTAGACTTTTCGCCGGTTGCCCACCTTCACGATGGTTACCACTTTCGTCGAGTCGTCGATCTCATAGAGGACGCGGTAGTCGCCCTGGTGAACGCGGTACTTCTCCGCGCCGCTGAGCTTCTCGCAGCCATTGGGTCGCGGATTGCTCGCGAGCAGGTGAATCTTCGCGACAACGCGTTGGCAGTCGGTCTTGCGAAGATCTCTGATCTCCTTGGCAGCCGAACGCTTGATTTCGAGTCTATAGCTTTCCACGTCGCTTGAGATCGCTGACGAGGTTCTCGAAGGAGGACGTGGGCTCCTTGGCTCGGGATCGGAACGCCTCAAGATCCTCGGCGTCTTCGGCCAGTCCAGCGCGAACGGCGCTGTTCACGAGTTCCGACACCGACAAATCCGTCTCCGCGGCCTTCACGCGAAGGGCGCGGTGCAGTGTTGGTTCCAAATAGACGGTGACTCTCTTGGCCTGTGCCATGGTAGGGAGTATGACGTCATGACGTTCTGACGTCAAGGTGTAGACGATGCTGCCCAACAGTAGGCGACCTGAAGTTCATCGGCCAACGTGAAGAATCGTGGATCTGCAGTCCACATCCGGAATCCCCCGACTACCGCGGATGCCATGATGTTTACGTCAATCCACCCGACACCTCGCCCGAATAGTCGTCGCTCACGCACAAACTCCACGACTTCTTGGTGGGCGACCGTACTGGCTTGGTGCATCTGCGCGTAGGTTTCGAGAAGGTTCCTTCTTCCGCCACCTATGTCGCCGATAAGTAGTTCGCCGAAAACCATCTCGTGGCCTACTACCTCGTCGCGACCAAGAAGTTCGTCAAGGCCGCGGGCAAACGGCGCACGGCCAGCCAGGAACCGAATCCAGACCGAAGTATCGACTAGGACCATCACGCAACCCTACGGCTTCGCGGCGGCTCCCTCCGGCGGGGCACGTCGCGGGCGAGTGGCTCCACACCACGAAGCGCACGCAACCGTTCATAGGCGGCGTGCCGAACGAGCGCCTCAAGGCCGAGCCGAACCGTTTCTGTGTCGGTGCTGGCACGGCACGCAACCTTGGCATGTCGAAGCAGTTCATCGTCGATGTGCAGCGTCTTCTTCATGCTGCTCATGCTACCATATCTGGATGGTATATTCATCCATATCGCGCCGCCGTCCAACATGCCATTGCAGCGGACGATCCCGACGGTGGCATACCGTGCCTTCGTCCTCGCGCAAACGGAAGGTGCTGCCGACGTGGTCGATTTTGGTCGACAGCCGGGCCGGTGCGGATTCGGGCTGGACGGTCGGCCCATCGGCGCTAAGCTCCGGGCATGCACAAAGCCATCCTGTCCTTCTTGTTTCTGTTCGCTTTGGTGCCAGCCACCGCCAACGCCAAGGGAAAAGGCATCACGGTCAAGGTCAACGACGCCAAGGGCGAGTCTCTTGGAACCGTCTCCATCAAGCCCGCTGGTTCGGGCGTCGCACTCAAGCTCAATCTCCACGGATTGCCCCCCGGCGAGCACGCCATCCACTTCCATCAGGACGCGAAGTGCGAGCCACCGGATTTCAAATCGGCCGGCCCCCACTTCAATCCCGATCACAGGGAGCATGGCCTCGAGAACCCCAAGGGCGCCCATGCCGGCGACATGCTCAACTTCACCGCCGACGCCAAGGGCAACGCCAGAGCCACGATTGTCAACAAGTCCGTCAATCTGGGCACGGACGCGCACTCGCTCTTCAGCAATGGCGGCACCGCTCTCGTCATCCACGCCAAGGCCGACGACATGAAGTCCGATCCCGCAGGGAACGCGGGCGCGCGCATCGGTTGCGGCGTGATCGAGAAGAAGTAGTTGCTACATGTCCGGGTCACGCTCCGCGCGTCGAGTAGCTCGACTGCTGCTCTAGCTTCCATGCCTTGATGAGCCCCACGTTCTTGGCCTCGAGCGGTTCCATTTCCTGGAAACCGCCCTGGTCGCGGTCGGGCAAGCTCTGGAAATAGGTGTTGGACACGACGATCTCGTTGGTCTCGGCCTGGGCCAGCAGGCGCGCGGCCAGATTGACGGCGTCGCCCACGATGCCGACATGGCTGCGGCAGAACGGGCGGTACAGCACGGATTGGATATCGCCCATGGCCATGCCGATGTGTACGCCACCCGAAGGCTGGACGCGGTCGATCTCGCGTTGCCATCGGTTCGAGACCGAGCTGCCGATCTGCAGCAGGAAACGCGCGCACTCGATGGCGCGCTTGACGTAGCCGTCCTGCACGTCGGGTACGCCGAACAGGGCCAGCACCTCGTCGCCCACGAACTGGCACATCATGCCGCCGGTGTTGATCACGGCGTAGCGTGAGTTCGAGTAGAACGTGGTCAGGGCGTTGCGCATGACCTCGTCGTCGCGCGTGTCGCGCACGAAGCTGGAAAAGGACGAGAGATCGGCGAGCAGGACCACGGCGTTGCGAAATCTGCGCGGCGGCAGGATCTGCTCGGGAACGAAGTTGTGCACCTTGTGCAACTGGAGCAACCGCGAATAACCGAAATGCCAGAGTAGCGACGTCTTGAGCGGGCTCTCGACGTGACGTTCCCCGAAGGCCCAGCGCCATTTGATATCGTCGATGGCGTTGCGTAGGTCATTGAGGCCGTCGTTGGTCATGGCGCCGAGCTTTACCCCGAAGCACTCGGCGACCAGTTCCTGCAGTCGGGCCTCGTCCCAGAACTCGAGTTGCAGCTCCGGGCGCGTCACCTTGCGCAGGCGCGATTCCAATTGCGCCCAGTTCGGGCGTTCGGCCCGATCGACCACGACGACGATGCGGTCGGCGTCCGGCACGGAGGGCGAGGGCCGCTGGTATTTGCGAATGAAGTGTTCCACCATGCGGTCACCCGCGTAGCCATACTTCACCTCCACGAAGAAAGGCGGGCGGCCCGGCGAGCGCACGACCACGTCGGCGAAAGCGCCTGGCACGCCCAGGTCGACTTCGCGTGAAATCTCGACTCTCTCGGCGCCGAGGTCGTGATGCCCTACCACTTGAAAGCGGCAGATCTCGCAGCACACCTCCTCGAGAAACAGCCGTAGCTGCCGCAGGAAGTGCAAGTTCTCGGCGGTTCTCTCTGCGTTGGTCATCGCCGCCGATGATAGCCTGCTTGCGCCGGCACGCCCAGTAGCCCGGCGAGTTGAGCTGTTATGTCCGGTTGATCACCAAATCCACGGTCGAGCCCTTGGGCGCCTGCTCGTTCGCGGGCGGGTTCTGTTCCAGGATCACACCCTCGCTGCGGTCCTCGTCGTCGCGCGAACGGAGGGTCCCCAGCTTGAAACCCGCCTTTTGCAGCTCATCCTTGGCCCTGGAGAGCGAATGGCCGGCCACGTTCGGCACCGCAACCGTGGCGACCCCCTTGGAAACCACCAGATCGATGGCGGTTCCAACCTTGATCTCGCTGCCCTCGGCCACGCTCTGCGAGATTACGCTCCCCTCCTTCACGTCCGCGCTGTTTCCCTCACTGACCTTGCCCAGGGTCAGCTTGGCCATCTGAAGGCGCAGCTTGGCCTCGCCGAGGGCCTCGCCGACCAGCGCGGGCGCCTTCACCAGCGTGGGCGCCTTGGCCACGGTGACCTCCACCGCTTGCCCGCGATCGATGCGCGAACCCTCGAGCGGTCGCTGCGCCACGACGTTGCCGGCGGGCACCTTGGCGTCCTCGCGTTCTTCGCCCACCACGAACATCAGGCCACGGCCCTCGATGAGCGCACGGGCGCTTTGCGCCGGTAACCCCAGCACCGAGGGAACTTCCACGGCGTCGCTCTGGAGCACCGTGCGGTGAAGGGCGAATGTCGTTCCGGCGGCCACGACGGCCGCAACCACTGCGGAAACTGCCACGTCTCGCATTGCCATGGTTGGCATGCTAGCACCGCTCGAAGGTTTCGCGACGGCAAACCGCGACCGCCTCCTCGCCTCCATGGATGTCAGGCGCCGATTTGTCGGTCCAACCTTCCGGGCTTACGTGTCGGGCGTGGTCTCGACAACGTGAACCGCGTCCGCGGCGATCACGGCGCCGACGGTCTTGCCGCTGGCCGTGGCCCCGGGCCACACCACGCCACGCGCGATTTCGGCGCCCGCGGCGACCCGCCCTCCCTCACAGACCACCGCCAGTGGCCCGACCACGGCGCCGGCCTCGACGATCGCGCCGGCCGCGATGCGCACCGGGGCACGAATCTGCGCGCTCTGGTCGACCTGGGCCGCTTCATCCACGCCCACCAGCCGCCCTGGCGCTTGCGGCAGAAGATCGGGGTTCTGCAGCAGGTCCAGGTTGCCGGCAAGGTAACGCTCGGGCGTCGAGTGCTCGGCGAAGTACCCCTTCATGGTCAGGGAGGCGATGCGATTTCCGGCCAGCAGGGCGGGAATGTAAGCGTCGCCGATGATGTCCGAAACCCCCTGTGGAAGCCGGTCGAGCAACCCCGGCTCGACGACGTGGATGCCGGTGAACATGCGTGGCAGCACCGGCCCGAACGCCGTGCGATCGGCGCGCTTGCCCCGGATGCTGAGCACCGCACCGGTCGTTTCGACGCCGATGGGCGCCCACAGCTCCGGATTGGGATCCTCGCGCACGACCATGGTGGCGACCGTGCCCTGGGGAGCCTCGCGATGCGCGGCCATCACGACATTGAGGTCGATATCCGCGGCGATCTTGCCATTCAGGACCAGCACCGGCCCGGGGGAAAACATGTACCTCGCCTTCCACAGGCCCCCGCCGGTACCGTAGAGCTCTTCCTCGACGGAATAGCGCAGGCGAACCCCGAAGCGCGAACCATCGCCCAAGGTGTGCCCGATCTTGTCGCCATGGTGGTGGAGGTTGATGACGATGTCGGTCAAACCCGCCCGCCGGCACAGCTCGATACCGAACCTGACGACAGGGTAACCGCACACCGGCAAGAGTGGCTTGGGCAGCGTCAGGCCCATCGATCCAAGACGCGTGGAACGTCCGGCAGCGAGAATCATCGCCTGCATGGCCACCATTATCCACCAGTCGCGAGGCGATGAACACCATGCCAAACGCACCCGCCGGGCACCTCGCGCAAAAGATCGCGAATAGCCTCTCGGCGAAAGTCCCTTCTTTGTGCAAAAATGTCCCCATGCTGGGCACCATCGGGCTGTTTTTGCGCTCCAACGACAACGACTACCAGCAGCGGCTCAAGGAAGTCGGCCTGCGTGAGGCCAAGCGGCAGGGGTTCGACCTCGTTCTCGAATCGGCCCTGAACGATGCCACCCGACAGGTCGAGCAGATCCGCGCCGCCATCAAGACTGCTTCGACGACCAAGCTGGTGGCGATTCTGGTCAGCAGCGTGCGCGACGAGGTTCTACCGGACATGGTTCGCGAGGCCGCCGAGGCCGGAATCGATTGGGCCCTGCTCAACGAAGGCTCCTTCATCGACGAGATCCGCGCGCAGTACCCAACCCGCGCGATCTTCGCGGTCACCCCGGACCAGCTCGACATCGGCCGCATTCACGGTCGGCAGGTGCGGACCTTGGTCGGGAACAAGGGCAATGTCCTGTGCGTGACCGGACCGATCAGCACCGTCATGGCCAAACAGCGTTTGGCTGGTCTGAAGGAGATCCTGGGCGAAGACTTCAGCATCACCGAGCTGAACGCGGATTGGACCAGCGAACGTGCGCGCATGGAGGTCGAACGCTGGGCCAGCAACCTTCCCGCCGGCGCCGAGCTGCCAGGCATGTTCGTGGCCCACAACGATGAGATGGCGCTGGGCGTGCGCCAGGCCTTGCGCGACGCCGCGTCGCAGAAGGATCTCCCGTTGGCCAATGCGTACATCACGGGTTGCGATGGCTCTCAGACCTTCGGTCAGCGCCTGGTTCGCGAGGGCCGCATCAAGGCCAGCGTGATCATGCCGCCCGCCTCGGGAGCGGCCATAGAGTGGATCGGTCGCATCCGCACGCGCAGCGAATATCCACCTGTGCGCGTCATTCAGCCGGTAACCTCCTTCCCCGGCATTTCCAACCTGAAGAAATAGGACACTTGACGTGTAACCCTCTGTGGTTTAATATCCTACATTAAACCACCTAGAGGCCGTCATGACTCAGCAAACGCTTTTCGACAACCGTCGGTTCGACCCACGTATCCCGCTCGAAATGTACGTCAGTGCCTACGTCCTCGATCAGCCTCAGCGCGCGGTCACCATGGACATCAGCGAAAGCGGGCTCTACCTCAACGCGCTGATTCAACATCCTTATCCCCCTCGCACGCCGGTGGGACTCGAATTCGAGCTGCCGAGCCTCGGCGAAACCATCTGGGCGGCGGGGGAGACCTGCCGCGACTCCCTGGACGACTACTTCTACGGGCTCGGGGTTCGTTTCACCGGGATGGCGAATCTGCACCAGCGCATGCTGCGCGAGTACTGCTGGCGAGCCCGCGGCGGGAGACCTGCGCGTCCGCCCGCCAAGCGCCCCTGGCGCCCGTTCAAGTTCCGGTCAACTCCAAAGCTGCCCTGATCGCGTGCAGCATGCTGGTCTCGTCGGCCCTTCCCTTGCCGGCGATGTCGTAGCCCGAGCCGTGATCGACCGAGGTGCGCACGACGGGCAACCCCAAGGTGACATTGACCGAGACCCGTGGAAAGGCCGGTTTGACCGCCACCAGGCCTTGGTCGTGGTACATGGCCAGGATCAGTTTGTAGTGCTTGACCCGTGCGATGAAGAAAGAATCCGCCGGGAAAGGCCCATCGCAGGCCCAGCCGCGGCCACGCGCCTTCTTCATCGCCGGCCGGATGATTCGATCCTCTTCCCGACCGAGCAGGCCGTGTTCGCCCGCGTGCGGATTGAGCCCAAGCACGGCGACGGGTAGCTTGCGCCCGTAGTACTTGCGCCCGGCCGCGCCCAGGATCGCGATGGAGGTGGCGATGCGCTGCGGAGTCAGGTTCTTCGCCACGTCGGCGAGAGGGACGTGCGTGGTTTGCAAGGCCAGGATGTACTCGGGCGTGAGGAAAGCCATGCGCTCGTCGCGGACGCCGAGCTCCGAGGCCAGATAGCCGGTGTGTCCGACGAACCCGGGCGCCACCTTGGCCACTGCCTCTTTGGTCACGGGCGCGGTCACGATGGCGGAGATAGCGCCACGGCGGGCCTTCGCGATGGCGAAATCGAGGTAGTCGAGCTGCTCGCGCCCGTAGGTGGGGACGCCGAAGCGAAGACTCGCCTGGGCGATCTTGCTCAGCGCGAAGACCAAAACCCGCGTGGGCACCCGTGGCATGGGCGAGAATGCCTCGACGACCTCGATGGGGATGCGGGCGTGCACGATGGCTTTGGCGCGCGCCAGGACGGCGTAATCGCCCACGACGTACAGATTCGCTCCTCGCTCGGCCAGGAGCGCACGAATCTGCTTGGCGATGGTTGTCCTGGGTCGCGCCAGCGCGACCAAGGCGCTGATGATGATTTCCCCGGAGATCCCGGCGGGGTCGCCCAGGGTGATGAGTATGTTCTCGACGGGTTTCATCGCAAGAGGCGCCGATTATCCTCGGCGTCGCGGGTCATTTCACGTGAATTCCGTCGCTGGCCGCCTGGTCCATGTTCGCCGCATTTTCGCCGCGTTAGTGTAAGATCGGGCCAGGAGACGACGATGGAACTTGCCGACCTCAACAAAGAAGAACAAGTCGCATTGGCGGGATTGCTGGAATTCGTGGTGATGGCCAGCGGCCACGTGACCGATGATGAAGAGCGGGAGATCGCCGCCATCGTCGACGCCCTTGGCGAGGACGCCTATCGCGTAGCCGTCGAACAGGTCGACAAGCGCTTCCCCGACGAGCAGTCCCTGCGTGCTTTTCTCGACCATCGAGCGCCAGGAAGCGCGCGAGGTCATCTACGGCACGGTGATCGAGGCCGCCATGACCGACACGGTGGACGGACGGGAATCGGCCTTGCTCGATTGGCTGGCCAAGGCCTGGAACGTCGAGGTCACCTACGAGGAGCCACCCGCCGGTGAGTAAACCAACTGATCCAGCAGCCGGACCGCGCGGTTCGGCGCGCAACGGGTGAGTGACTCCCCGCTCACGGGGTGGCGCAGGCCCGGCAGCGCGACGTCCGCCAGGGGAATTCGCACGAAGGGGCGCAGAAGCAGCGACGGGTGGGGCACGCAAAGCCCCGGCTCCTCGATCACGGCCTCGCCGTGGAGCAAGAGGTCGATGTCGATGGTTCGCGGGGCCTTGGTCGCGTCGGCCGGCCGGACCCGACCCTGGGCGCGTTCGATCGCCAGGCACCCCTGAAGGAGAGAGTGCGCGGCGAGATCGGTTTCCAGCCTCACCACGGCGTTCAGGTATTTCGGCTGACGCGCGCCGCCTTCGGGCTCGGTTTCGTAAAGCGGGCTGCTGGCTGCGACCCGCCCGAGCCCGCCCAGTCCCCACACGGCTCGTGCGATCTCGTCGCGCCGGTTGCCGAGATTCGAGCCCAAGCCGAGGTAGGCGATCATGGCGCGGGCAGCATACTCGAAATCCTCGCCGGCGCGCGACCATGGTAAGAACGGTCCTCCCATGCTGCAAGCGCTCACCGCCGCGGGCTTGACCGGCCTGGCCACTGGCCTGGGCGCTTTCCCGTTCTTCTTTCTGCGCCGCCTTCCTCGCCGCGCCTACGACGGCATCTTGGGTTTGGGGGCGGGCCTCATGCTGGCAGCGGCGACCCTGGGTCTGCTGGCCGAGGCTCTTGCTGGCGTGCAGGGCAGAGCTGGACTCAACGGCCCGCAACTCGCCAAGGTCGTGCTCGGGTTTCTACTCGGGGGGGTGGTCGCAGCGCTCATGGATCGATTCATCCCCCACCGGCACGCGGGCGGACACCACGGCCACATCGGTCTCGAGGGCCACGACCACGGCGAATCTTTCGATCAACTCCGCCGCAGCTACGCCATCGTGGGCGCGCTCAGCATCCACCGCATTCCCGAAGGCCTGGCCATCGGGGCGGGCTTCGCTTCCGGGGACGGAGCGCATCTCGGGTGGTTGCTGGTCTTCTCGGTTGGTATCCAGAACATCTGCGAAGGCGTGGTGATGGGTGCGCCCTTGCGACTGTCGGGGGTTTCGCCGTGGCGCGGGCTCCTGGTAGTGACCGCGAGCGGCCTGGCGGTTCCTCTGGGCGCGCTCCTCGGGCACGCGCTATCCACCTCCGCGGCCGCCACGCTTCCCATGGTGCTTGCCCTGGCGGGCGGAATCCTCATTTACGTGACCTCGAACGAAGTCATCCCCGAATCCCACAGCCACGGCCACGAAGGCACGGCATCGGCGGGCGTCGTTCTCGGATTCCTGTTCACCATGGTCTTAAGGGCAGTCCTTCGTTGATTCCTCTCCCGGTTATGGCAAATACTGCGCCCGTGACTAGCAGCCCGTGGCGAAAGTCGGACCGAGCCGTTCGGAGTGGGTTCGGCCCGGATGCAAGGAGCAGCGAAGCGCCGAATACTAGAGGTATTCAAGCGAGCGGCGACACATTCGCGGAGGAGCGGGTGAGCTTTGCTCACCCGCTCGGTGCGTGGGAGGTGTGGAACCCTCCCAGGGTTCCACCTTCAGCAGACGGGCCAGAACCCGCCCGAACGGCGACGAGGAGACTTTTGCCACGGGCTGCTAGGTCCGCTCCGTTCTTCGTCTTGCTCACGCTGCTCGCCCCCGCCTGCGGCAGCCAGATCGGCGATTCGTGTACGACCAACGTGGATTGCGCCCAGGACGCGACGCGGGACTGCGACCTCTCGCAGCCAGGCGGCTACTGCACGGTCAACGGATGCGACGAGCAATCGTGCCCATCCGAAGCGGTCTGCATCCGCATCTTCCCCTACGAAGATCCAGGCTCGGCGTGCCAGCAGGACTCGGATTGCACCAGCGCTGGCTTGTGTCTGCCCGAAGGTTTCTGCGTGCCGCGTGCCTCCGAGCGCCGCTACTGCGAGCGCAAATGCGGGAGCAACGGCGACTGCCGAGGAGGCTACGTCTGTCGCGAGGCAGGCATCGAGGGCAGGCCCTCGGATACCAGCACCTACGGCAGCATCGCCCTGGTGGCCAACGCCAACGAGAGCACGATCGTGAAGTTCTGCGCACCCGCACCATAGCAATGGGAACCCTCAAAGGGTTCCCATTCCCTCCCGCGCTCTGGCTCCGCCGGGCTAAGCCCGGCTCCGCCTACGCGATTCTGTAGCAATGGGAACCCTCAAAGGGTTCCCATTCCCTCCCGCGCTCTGCCGCGGAGGAGGAATGAATCCTCACCCCCGGATGGGCGAGCCGCCGTCGCGCCCAGGGGCGTACGCTGCTTCGAGGAGTGCGACGACGGTGTCAACACTCCTCGGTGCAATCAAACCCAGGTGGAAGGTGTCTCAACAAGACGACGATGCATTCCCCGTCTGTGTGGAAAATATGCCGTCCTCCGCCAAGCTTCCAGGTATCCTGCCTGGCGTTCAACCGCAGTTTCCCGCGCGGGATGATTCGATGAAGTACAGGAAGAGCCCAATCTTCCTCTCGGTGATGGTCCTTGCCGCACCTGCGCTCCAGTGCGGCGGCTGCCGCAATCCCGCACCCTGGTATCTCTCGATCCTCAAGCCCTGCTCGTAAGCCCGACCGTGCCAGTCACGCCGCCCGGCGGCGTGGCGACAATATTCTCCGCAACAATCTTCCGAGACGAGAGCACCCAATAGACAGTCGTTCATCCGCCTCGGTTCACCCTTCATCCACGTCCCTGATCGCGCCAAGGAGACAGCATCATGCATCCCCACCGATCAAACCATAGCACCCTGCCCACCTGCGGGGCTCTCACCCTCTGCCTCGCCGCGCTTCTGGCAGTTGGGTGCAGCACGAACCCCAGTGGCAGCCAGAACGCCTCTGGCGGAGCCACCAGCACAGGTGGCAGCTCGGGCTCAGGTGGAACCTCGACCAGCGGCGGAAGCTCGGGAAGCGGCGGCACCTCTGCCCGGGGTGGAAGCAGCGGAACCGGCGGAAACACCGATAGCGGCGGAGCCTCCGGTACCGGCGGCAGGGCCACGGGGGGAACGAGATCGTCCGGTGGTACCACCTCGGGAGGCGCCACTTCATCCGGCGGCAGCAGTACGGGCGGCACGAACAATGGCGGGACCAGTAGTCGCGGTGGCAGCACTGCCGGCGGTGCCGGCAGTGGCGGCCAGAGCAGTGGTCGCGGCGGCACGTCAGGCAGCGGCGGGACAACGAGTGCGGGCGGCAGCCCAGGCAGTGGCGGCGCCTCGGGAACGGGTGGCAACACGACCCCAACCAGCTGCGCCATCACGCCGACGGCGACCATCAGCAGCAAGATCGGCACGGTTGGCATCGTGACCTTTACCACCGACCTGTCGAACCCAACCTCCGCGCACATCGATTTCGGGCTCGATACCAACTACGGACTGCAAGCACCGGTGGATCTCTCGGCGACCGGCTACCGAACGCTTCTGCTCGGCATGAAGCAGAGCAAGACGTACCACTACCGAATCGTGGTTGCGAATGGGTCCGGCCAATGCACGGGCACGGACAACACCATCGTGACCAAAACCTTGCCCAACGGTCTGCCCACCATCACCGTCAGCCCCGCGTCCGGTACCACGGCCGGCGGGTACTTGAATTCCTGTTTCTTCCAGGGCATGGGCGGCGGCTCGGCCACCGGCGCGTTCATCCTGGATGCCGATGGCGACTACGTTTGGGTTTACGGCAGCGGTGAAATGGGGCGCGCCGAAATGAGTTACGACGGTAAGTACATGTACTACGCCTCGGTGAACGCGTCGGAGTCGCAGAATTCATCCATGCATCGGGTGACCATGGACGGACTCACGGAGGAAAATCTCTCCTCGGCCGTCTCCGGCATGCACCACGACTTCACCACCGCCTTGCCCGACGGAACCGTGGCCTTCATTCGCAGGGTTGGCAGTGACGATTGGGTGTCGGAGTGGAAAGAGGGCACCGTGACCAACAAGTTCGACGTGACCACCATGTTCGCCACCACGGGCGTCCAGCCCCACGCCAACTCGATTCACTACCACGCGGACGATGACAGCTACACGGTTTCGGACCGCGACTACAACGCCTACATCAAGGCGTCGCGTTCGGGCACCAAAACGTGGAAGCTCGGCGGATTCTGGCAGCAGTTTTACGGGAGACGTCACCTGGAGTGTCAACCACGGACACCAGTGGATCGGCCCGAACCGACTTTTCTTCTTCAACAACGGAAACAGCGGGGCCTCGCATGCCATCGAGCTCCAGCTGGATACCTCGACCATGAAGGCGACCAAGGTCTGGGACTACTCGTCCGGCAACATCAGTAGCATCGTTCTCGGAGACGTCCAGATCCTGAGCAACGGCAATCGCTTGATCACATTCTCGACGGCCGGCGTGATTCACGAGGTGGACGGCACCAGCAAGGCCCTTATCCAGAGCCTATCGTTCAGCTTGGGCGGTGCGACGGGGTATGCGGTCAAACGCGCGTCCCTGTACGGGCCGCCACCGCCCCGGTAGCGGCCTCTGGCGGAGACGGTGGGGAGTGCAGACATGGGTCAGGTTGCCCGACTCCGCGCGGGTGGATCCTGGGGCGAGGTGCATCCAAGACTGGGCGCCACCAGAAGCAATCAAACGCCTGCTGTCGGTGTCAGACACACCAAGCAGATGAACGCCAACCCGAATGGAGATCGACCTAAGCAGGACACCGCCGCCCCTGCCGAGGGCTGGAAGAGCGGCACGGTCGTGTCCGAGGTTGCCGCGAGGAAGGACTTCGACGCGTTCGAGACGAGCTTCTTCCAGCAGGGGGAGGACGGCGCCAGCCTTCCCGTCGAGATAGACCCGTTCGACGATCTCGACCGAGACGCGAAGGGCAAGCGACCTCTCCTTTCCCGTCCGTCGCTGACGGGTCTGGCCATCGCCAGCACGAGCCTCGCGTTTCTGGCCTGCCTTGCCCTGTGGCAGAGCAATGCTCCTGCACCGGCGCCTGCGCTGCCCTCCACGATCGCGACCGCCACGGCGCGGAACGGCGCCGCCGCTTCGCCCCCGGCGGCGGCCGCGCCACCGAGGCAGGCCACGCCCGCAGAGCCAGCGCCGCAAGCGGGCGGTGTCGGGCCTGACCCGGTCGCCAATTCCACGCCCTTGCCCGCCACGGCCAAGGAGGCCGAGCCCGCACCCACCCGACCCTCCGCAGGGCTTGCTGAGCAGGGAGCCAATTCGGGCCAAGAGCCTGCGGCTGTCGCCGCGGCGCCTCTCCCCAGCGAGGCACCGACGCCGGTTGTCGCGGCCAAGGTCGAGGCCGAGCCGACGGGTGCTTCCCCTGCGCCGGCCGCCGCGAACGATACCCGTGACCGCTGCAAGCAATCGATACGCCAGAATCGCAGCAAGGAAATCCTGGCGCTGTGCCCCGCGGCGTTCGCCGAAGATACGACGGACGCGGCCCCCGCCGTCGCCATCGCCAAGGTGGAATTCGACCGTGGCCGGTTTGCGCAAGCCTACGCCTGGAGCAAGAAGGCCATCGCGGTCAATCCCGCATCCGCCGACGCGTACGTGTTCGCCGGCGGTGCGGAGCAGAACCAAGGTCACGGCAAAGCGGCCAAGGAGGCCTACCTGCACTACCTGCGGCTAGCTCCGTCCGGCCGCTACGCCGCTGAGCTGCGCACCATCGTGAAATCGCTCTAGCCCGCTCGGGAGGATAAGCACCATGAAATTGGCCGGCACAGCCCGACTTCTCTGGATTCCCTCATGTCTCATTGGGATGATTGCGGGTTGTAACCCTGCCGACGTCCGCGTCGGCGGGTGAGGGGCGGAGCCCGCCTACCATGTGAAGAAGCGTTGCGAGAGCAGCCGGCCCGCGCCCAGCATGGCGATGGCCAAGCCGGCCGCCGCCAACAGGGCGCCGAGCAGATCGATCGGGCGGCGCTTGGCCGTGGCGATCAGCACGCCATAGACGCAGCCGATGAGGCCGAGGAGGATCAGGAAGAGCGCCAGGAGCATGGACTTGCAGCGAGAATCTTGATGTAAAGTCCCCCGATGTCCAAATCCGAAGCATTCGCGCTGATACTTGCCGGCGGCGGCGGCACGCGCCTGTGGCCGGCCTCGCGGCGCAGCCGGCCCAAGCAGCTCCTCACCCTAGGCGGGTGCGAGTCCCTCCTGGTCGCTACCTTTCGCCGCGTCAGCCGCGTCCTCGGCGCCGAGCGCACGCTGGTCGTGACCGCCGCCGATCAGGCCACCGCCGTTCGCCGTGCGCTGCCCGATCTGCCGGCCGATAACCTGGTGGTCGAGCCGGCCGCGCGCAACACGGGTCCCGCGGTCGGCCTTGGCGCCGTGGCCGTGGCACGGAGGGCCGGCGACGGCGCACGCCTGGCGGTGTTGCCGTCGGATGCCTTCATCGCGGACGAACCGGAATTCGCCAGGGTGCTGGGCGCCGCTCTCGAACACGCGGGCGAAACCATCGTCACCATCGGCATCAAGCCCACGCGTCCCGAGACCGGTTACGGCTACCTCCAGCGTGGCGCCGAGGTACGCGACGGGGTGTTCGAAGTCGCTCGCTTCGTCGAAAAGCCAGACGCCGAGACGGCCGCGCGCTATCTCGCCGCCGGGGACTACCTGTGGAACTCCGGCATGTTCTTTTTCATCGTCGCCCGGCTGCTCGACGAGGCCAAGGCCCACCTGCCGAACCTCGCGGCCATCCTGGGCGAGATTCGCGCCGGCGCGGATCCCCGGGCGACGGCCGAGGCGCGCTATCCCGCCTCGCCCAAGATCTCCATCGACTATGGCATCATGGAGAAGGCCTCTGGCATCCGCGTGGTGCCGGGAGATTTCGGGTGGAACGACGTCGGGAGCTGGTCCGCCCTGGCGGACATTCGCGACAAAGACAAGGCTGGCAACGTGGTTTCGGGCGATGTAATTCTAAGCGCCGTGTCGGGCAGCGTGGTGGTCAGCGAACCGGGGGCGCCGCTCGTGGGTGTCGTGGGCGTCGACGACCTGGTGGTCGTGGCGACCAAGGACGCCGTTCTGGTGGTGAGGAAGGATCGCGCGCAGGAGGTTCGGGCCGTGGTGGACGCGCTGACTGCCGGCAAGCGCAACGAGCTCCTCTAGTTCTGGTGACCGAAACATGAACCCAAGAGTCTTTCGTGAATACGACATTCGTGGCGTGGCCGAGCGGGATTTTCCCGACCATTTCGTGGCCGAGCTGGCCGACGCCATCGGCGAGCACCTCTTCGAGGCCGGCGCCCGCCGCATCACCCTGGCGCGCGACTGCCGCCTGTCCTCGCCGCGCATCCATCGCGTCATGCGCTCCCGGCTGCTTGCGGCTGGACTCGACGTGCAGGACATCGGCCTCGTGCACACGCCCGGCCTCTACTTTTCGGTGTTTCACCTGCAGGCCGACGGCGGCGTGATGATCACCGCCAGTCACAATCCCGAAGAGGACAACGGCTTCAAGATCATGCGCGGCAAGAGCACCATCTTCGGCGCCGAGATCCAGAAACTGCGCGAGCGCATCGAGCGGCGCGCGGGCCGCGCCAAGCCGGCCGCCGTGACGCCGGGCCAGGCGACCGATGTGGACATCCTTTCGCCCTACATCGCGCATATCGTCGGCAACATCGCGCCCGGGCCGCGCAGGTTCAAGATCGTCGTCGACGGCGGCAACGGCATGGGCGGCATGACCTGCGTGCTCATCCTGCGCCAGCTCGGCTTCGAGGTCGAAGCCCTGTTTTGCGAGCCCGACGGCCATTTCCCCAACCACCATCCCGATCCCACCGTGCCCGAGAATCTGTCCGCGCTGGTGGCCCGTCTGCGGGAGACCGGCGCGGAGATCGGCATCGCGCTCGACGGCGACGCGGATCGCATCGGGGTGGTGGATCCCGCGGGACGCATCGTGTGGGGGGACCAGTTGCTCATGCTGTTCGCGCGCGAAATCCTGCGCGAGCGGCCGGGCGCCACCTTCGTCAGCGAGGTGAAGTGCAGCCAGGTGATGTACGACGACATCGCCGCCCGCGGCGGTCGCGCCATCATGTGGAAGGTCGGACACTCGCTCATCAAGACCAAGATGAAGGAAGAGAAGGCGGTTCTGGCCGGCGAGATGTCGGGCCACATGTTCTTCGCCGACCGTTACTTCGGCTTCGACGACGCCGTGTACGCGGCGGCCCGTGTGGTCGAGTTGCTCAGCCGCGGCGAGCAGACCCTGTCCGCCATCGTCGACGCGCTCCCGGCGGTGCACAACACGCCCGAGATCCGTGTGGATTGCCCTGACGACATCAAATTCGAGGTCGTCCGCCGCGCGCGCGCCCACTACCAAGCCAACTATCCGGTTTCGGACGTCGATGGCGCCAGGATAAGTTTTCCCGGCGGGTGGGGCCTGGTGCGTGCCTCCAACACGGGCCCCATCCTGGTGCTTCGCTGTGAAGCAGGAAGTGCGGTCCGCCTTGCCGAAATCCGCGCCGATCTCGAGGGCACGCTGGCCAAATTCAAGGCCGATCTCGGAGCGTAATTGCTCGTCCCTTGAAGAGCATGTCGCCGCGACACGAGCTGTATCACGAAATCTTCGGTTCGATCCTCGACAGGACCGAGATGACGCCATACCTGCTTCTGCGTTCGCGCGGCTACCGGGTCGCGCTCAGGCAGGCGACGCGTATGATGGGCAATCGCGGTTTCGATACCCAGGGCGCGGATGAGCTGCGCCCCCAGGAGAAAGCCCGCGCCCAGGCCTATGTCCAAGAGGTGCGACGGTATTTTCTCGATTGGCTGCTGCCCTTCACGGAGGGGCAATTGACCGCGCTCGCCGCCCTGAAATCCAGCAACCTGGGCCGCTACCGTTCTTGTTTGAGGGTGATCGGAAAGTTGCGATCCACCCTCCATGACCCGGACCTGCGCCGGCTGGTCGACCGCGATCCTCGCCACCTGTTTCTGCTCGCGTCCTCGCGCAAGTATCCGAACCTCTTTCGTGGTTACCGAGGGCGCAATTGGGTCATCCCGCTCGCCTGGCAACGGATGGCGTGCGCCATGCTCAAGATGGGGCACATCATCAAGTCCATCGAGGAAGACAGCCAGGACATTCATGACTATGCCCAGCTCGGCGTCTTCCTCGAGCAGCAGGGGCGCAGCCTTGACGATCTCTTCAAGTTCAACTGGGATCGCCCGGATCGCTTGCCCGACGAAGATGGCGCCAGGCGCGCCTTCGTCAAGGTATCGGCCTTCTTTCACAAGCTGAAGGAATCCATGAGTTTCGATCCGGCCAAGGACTGCCTGGTCTTCCATAGCGGCGACGGTGTCGAGGTCGACATCGTCGAGGTGAAGGCGCGGCTCAAGAGCCCGGGAAGCATGTTCACCAAGCTGGGCAAGAGCGTCGAAGGTGAGGCCCATGACATTCGCGACATCCTCGCCATTACCTTCTTGCTCCGGAGCCGGGAAGACACCCTGACCTTGTTCCATGCCCTGCAGAAACGGGGCGTGATCCTGCAGGAAAACACGGTTTCGCATTCCATCACGCAGACCCTTTTCGACAGCCCCACCGACATGCTCGAGGCGGTGCGCCGCCTGGCCCTGGCCCTTGCGCGCAGCGAAGGCCGAACGCGACGCGTGCCCATCGCCGAGCTGCGATCCGAGGCGAGGGAATTCTTCAACGCGCTCAACGTCAATGCGAAAAAGAACTCGGATACCGCGTACGGACATCGCAAGTTCCAGTGCAAGATCAACTTCTCGCTGCCGATCCATCGCGATGTCGCAAGCAACCAGATCCTCGTTCCGGGCACGGCTGGCTACGCCATAAGAGGCGCCCTCGGCATCAAGACCCAGCAACACACGCTTGGCGTCGAGCTGCGTATTTCAGACCGGCAAAGCTGGCATGCGTCGGAGGTGAAAGGCGAGTCACATCACGACGCGTACCGGTTCCGGCAGCTCCTCGCCCTGATGAATCGCCTCTTCCGTCCGCTGTTCGACTTTCCCCGCGAAGCCTTTCCTCAGTTGCGCAAGGACCAAAACCGCGTGTTCGATTGAGCCGCCGCGACGGCTTGTCGTTGGTCATGGCCAGGGTCGACGCGGCCGTCACATTTCGCACGCAATCGTTGCCGATCGGTGCGTGCACCTTGGGCGGATTGTGGCCACAATCTAAGAAGAGGCCTGCGCCTTCAAGGAGGGGACAGCATCCCGAAGGGAACCAGGATCCATGACCACATCGACGCTATTCGAACCCTGCACACTCGGAAAACTCTCGCTTCGAAATCGGATCATCATGGCACCCATGACGCGCAATCGCGCGGTCGAGTCGAACACCCCCAATCAGCTCATGGCCGAGTACTACACCCAGCGCGCGGGTGCTGGCCTCATCGTCACCGAAGGCACGTCGCCATCGCCCAACGGCGCCGGCTACACGCGCATCCCCGGCATCTGGGCCAAGCACCAAGTCGCGGGCTGGAAGAAGGTGACCGACGCCGTTCACGGCAAGAATGGGCGCATCTTCCTGCAGCTCATGCACACCGGGCGCGTCGGCCACACGCTCAACTTGCCCGCGGGCGCACGGTTGCTCGCGCCCAGCGCCGTATCCGTCGAGGGCACCGTGCTCACCGACGCGCAGGGGCCGCAGCCTTATCCCGTGCCGCGTGCCATGAGCGAAGCCGAGGTGTGGGCCGCGGTCGACGAATACAAGCAGGCCGCGCAGAACGCCGTGGCGGCAGGATTCGACGGCGTGGAGTTGCACGCCGCCAACGGCTACCTGCTCGAACAATTCCTGAGCCCGCATTCCAACCTGCGTGAGGACGCCTGGGGTGGCTCGGTCGACAAGCGCATCGGCTTCGTGGTCGAGGTGGCCAAGCGAGTGACCGCCGCCATCGGTGGCGACCGGGTCGGGATCCGTCTGTCGCCCTACGGCGCGGGCGGCGGGATGAAGCCCTACCCGGAGATCGACGAAACCTACCAAGCGTTGGTGGCGCGTCTCGTGCCCTATGATCTCAGGTACATTCACCTCCTCGACCACTCGGCCTACGGCGCACCCAAGGTGCCCGAGCGACTCAAGCAGGCCATCAGGCGTGCCTGGCCGCGCACGCTCATTCTGGCCGGCGGTTTCGACCGACCTCTCGCCGACGCCGCGCTTCGCGATGGCAAGGGTGACCTTTTCGCCTTCGGGCGCGCCTTCCTCGCCAACCCCGACCTGGTGGCGCGCATGCAAGGCAACTTGCCCCTCAATCGTCCCGACCCCGCGACCTTCCACACGCCAGGGCCCAAGGGTTACACCGACTATCCGCCGGCATCCCCGCTCAGCTCAGGGTGAACGGGTAGCTGGCGATCTGACTGGTCCCCGCGGCGGGGAAACGCATCCCGGCGAGGACGTTCTTGATGCAGGAATAGAGGCCGTTTCTCTGCAATATCGCCGGTCCCTCGACGCGCACGCCACGCACGGTACCGGCGCGCTGAATGCGGAATTTGATGGTCACGCGACCGGGGACATAGGTTTCCGGATCCGGGCGCGCGCGCGTGATGCAATCCAGGATGGCGGATTCCCGGCCGCGAAAGCGCTCGTCGATCTGATCCTGCGAGAGCTCCGGCAGCTCCTTGTCGGTCGACATGTCCAGGCGGAGCACGTCGGGTCGAGCCAGGTCGTCGCCCTGCGCGACCGGGCGCAAATCCGCGGCCGACAGATGCACCGGCTCGGGCTCGGGCTCGCCGGCGGCCAGTGAATCGTTCGCTGCCAGCCCGCGTGTAGCGCGGTGAACGCCACGGCTGTGCCTTCGCCTCCTCTTATTCGCGCTCGGCGCGCCCGCGTCCGCCATGACGAGCGCGAGCCCGCTCGGCGCGGGCCCGAGCCGCTTCCAATACAAATAGCCGCCCAAGCCCAGTCCGGCCACGAGCAGCCCGAGCAGGAAACCCTTCATGACCGCATCAGCCTACAACGAAGGACCGCCCCCAGCGAGGGCGCTATTCGTCATGGGCTAGCCTCCGAGCACGACGCGCTCGATAATGGCCCACACTTGCTTGTGCAAGAACAGGTATCCCAGAGCGCTGGCAGCGAGGAACGGGCCGAAGGGAACCTCGGTGCGCCGAATGGTGGGTGTGGCGGCGGGCGGCGCATCGCTTTCCGCGGCGGGCAGCGGTGGGTTCGCCACATCGCCGCCAGGACCCTCATCCGCCACCGCGACCTGTTCGCCCGCCGCAGGCGAGTTCGCGCGCCGCCGCCGCTGCAGGAGCAGCACCGGGATGCTGATGGCGACGCCCACGAACGAGGCGGAAAACACGATGGGCGGAAGCGCCTTCCATCCGAGGAGCGCCCCCATTGCGGCCAGTAGCTTGCCGTCGCCGAGACCCAGGCCCTCGCGGCCGGTGCTGTAGTAATAGGCGTCCGCGATGAGGCGAACCAGGAGGTAGCCTGCGGCGGCGCCGATGGCGCGTTCCAGCCATCCGACTTCCCCTGTCGCGAAGCCGCCGAGAAAGAACACGACCAGCGATGGCAGCGTGATCCTGTCGGGCAGACGCTTGGTGTCGAGATTGATGAAGGTGAGCACCACCATGACGGCACAGAAGGTGAAATAGACCGCATAGCGCGCAACCCGCACGCCCAAAGGGAGCCCCACGGCGTCGAGGGCAAAGCGCCACAGCACCAGGACCGAAAGCACGGCCGTCACGGCCTCGATGAGCGCGTGACGAGGGGAGAACTTTGCCCCGCAGTGCCGGCACCGTCCGCGCAGAAGCAGGTAGGACAGGATGGGAATGTTGTCGCGGGCGAGCACGCGGTTGCCGCAGGCAAAACAATGCGAGGGGGGCGAAACCACCGACATGCCACGGGGAATTCGGGCGATGCAGACGTTGAGAAAACTGCCCCACACGGCGCCGAAGGCGGCGGCGAAGGCGAGCGCCGGGATTCGCCAGGCCGACAGGTATTCACCGAGGGGTGGGTTCACAGCTAGACGGTATCATTTGGTGGTAGATTTCGTCGCCTGTTGATGCGGATGTCCCGTTTGTCCACGCTCGTGGCGGCGATTCTCTTCCTCGCACTGGGTGCCGGGTGTTCCCGGATGAAGAAGGCGACCGTGCGCGGTGGGCTCGAAACCCTGGATGGCGCCCTGGCGCCGGCCGGGTTTGCGGCGGCGCTGCGCGAGGCTGGTGGCGCCCACCTGCACGCCACCGCCTGGTTTCGGGTCGACACCGTCGGCAAGGCCGATTCGGGTGACGGGACGAAGCCGGCGTCGCCGCCGGACATCACCACGACGACCGACCTGTGGCTGGACGGGAAAGGCAACTTCCGCCTGGTGGAGAACAACGACCGAGACGGGGGCCGCGAAATCGTTCGCGTGGGCAACGAGGTCGCCGTGGCCTTGCGCTATGGCAAGATGATCCGGCGCGCCGCCCAGGATGCCGAGAACGCGCGCTTGCTCGCCGAAGCCGTGGGCGCGCCGTGGACGGCCTGGGAAATCGTGCGGCGCCAGGTCGCGGTGGAGAACGCCGGCGGCGGCGTTTATCGCTTCACGCTCGGCCAGCGGCGCGCCAAACTGCCCCCGCGCTTCCCCCCCGCGGAAGGACTGCGCGCGTGGCGCGATACCGTCGACGCGAAATCCCTCGAAGGCCAGGCCACCCTGGCACCTGGCGGACACTTGGTTCTGGCTTTTGCGTGCAAGGCGGCCTTCCGTGCCGTACGCGACCAGCTTCCCATCGAAGGCGAGGTGAACGTCTCGGCCGCCCTCGATCGGGTGGGCAAGGTGGCGGACATCGCCATGCCCGAGGCCGAGAGCTTGCACGTGCGCCAGCGCACCATCCTCGAAGAGCGAGCCTTGCTGGGTGGCCTGGGGGCCGCGCTCTCGTCGGCGGGCAAGAAGCAAGGGCCATGATGCGCGACGACCGCACGGTCGAGGTTCAGGCCGAGCCGGTGGTTCCCCGCGACCCGGAAAGGTTCGCGCACCTCGCTCGGCATCGCGGGCTCATCGTCCGGCGGGCGCTTTTGGCCAGCGCCATCCGCGGGCTCTTGCCGGTGCCGATGCTCGACGACGTGCTGGCCGGCCGGGTGCGCGCCGGACTGTACGCAAAGCTGGCATCCGGGTGGCAGGTGGACGTGCGGCCAGAACCCACCGCCATCCTTGCCAATGCCAGGGGCCAGGGGATGGCCAGCAAGCTGACCCTGGCCGCGGCGGCGGCCGTCATTGCAAGGTTTGCGGGGCGGAAATTCCTTGCCCTGGCGGTGGCCGGCCGGGGCGCGGAGGAAATGGCCATGCTCTTTCACGACGCCGCGCTGTTCGACCATTACTGCGCCAAGCTGCACGTGGGAGGGGAAATCTCAACCGACCAGGCAAAACGTCTGCGTGCGTGCCTCGCGGTCGGAAAAGGGGATGTCTCGCTCGCCCCGACACTCGCGGCCTTCGCCGAAGGCAGCCGCATCCTGGGCCGCACCGTGATGGAGGCTCCGCGCTGGCTCGCACAGCGCATCGCCGCTCTCGGCGAGCGGTTCGTGCGAAGCGGAGGCAATCCGGACGTGCTCGACGCGTTTCCCGAGCAAGCAAGCGACGATGACGCCTGGCTCGACCGCGCCGCGCGCGCGGTGGAGGAGGCCTTGGCCCGGGCCGGCAACGACCACCTGGAGCGCATGATCCGCGGGTTCGAGGAACGCTGGCAAGCCGGCGAGGAATCGAGAAAAAGCGCGCACCGATTGAGGAGCGCCGCGCGCTTTGCTAGCATGGCGGTCACGTGACGAAAAAGAAGACCTCCCAGCCGATAGCCAGACACCGCACAGCCAAAAGGCCCGCGAGCACTTCCAAGAAGAAGAAGACGGGCAGGGAGGCAACCAAGGTCAAGAAGCCCGCGGCGCATCTGGCGCGTGCGGCGGCGCCGGATGCGCCCGCGCCTCGTCCGGGCGAAGAGCGCGCACGGCGCGAGTCCCTGACCACGGCCAAGGCCGCCATCGCGGCGGCCATCGAGAAGAAGGCCGTCGAGCCCGTGCTCATCGACGTGTGCGGTCGCGCCAGTTACGCGGACTTCATCGCGGTGGTCAGCGGTCGCAGCGATCGCCAGGTCGAGGCCATCGCGGACGGCGTGTGCGAGGCGCTGGCCGCGCGCGGGCGCCGTCCCATGGGCCGCGAGGGCGCGCGCAACGGGCGCTGGGTGCTCATCGACTTCGGCGACGTGGTGGTGCACGTCTTCTACCACCCGCTGCGCGAGGTGTTCGACATCGAGAGCCTGTGGATCGATGCCCCGCGGATCAAGTTGCACATCCCGGCCGAGGCTGCGGCGCCGGGCCGCGACCCGGTTTCGTGAAGATCCTGATTCGCGCCGTCGGCAAGATGCGGGACCGGCGGCTCGCAGCCGTAGGCGAGGAATACTGCGCGCGCATCCGGCGCCACCTGCCGGTCGACATCGGCGAGGTCGAGAGCGACGCGGCGCTGTTGCGTGGCCTGCCGACAGGCACCGAGATCGTCGCCCTCGAACCCGGCGGCGACGCCTGGAGCACGGCCGAATTCGCCAAGTATCTCGAAAAGCACATGGTGCAAGGGACGCGGGCCATTGCCTTCCTCATCGGCGGCGCCGACGGCCTGGCCGGGGCCACGGTCAAGCAGGCCCGGCGCCGCCTCTCGCTCTCCGCCATGACCCTGCCGCATCGCCTGGCGCGCGTGCTCTTGTGCGAGCAGATCTACCGCGCCATCTCCATCATTCGTGGCGAACCATACAGTAGGTAGTTCGCTGCTCTGGCGGACCCGACTGGGTTAGACTCGAAGTCGATGAGCATCGGCAAGCGGCTTTTCAATCTGGCGAAATCGGAGCTGAATTCGTTGCTCGATCGCGCCGCCGAGGCCGAGCACGAGCCGAGCCGCGATCCCGACGAGGATCTCTACCGCCGCTTTAGCCTCGATGAAATCAGCGATCAGGAGCTCGAAGCCGAGATCGAGCGGCGCCACCGCGCCCGCCAGGCACGGGCGCGCGCCGCCTCCGCCGGCTCGCGGCCCGCGGGTAAGGCCGGCCCGACCGGCTCGGGTGCAAGAACCGCGGACAAGGCCGCCCCAGGCGCAGCCCGCGCGACGGGCGGCGCGCAGACGCCAAGGCCCGCACCCGGCGACGATATCCGGCGCGCCTACGCCGCGCTGGAAGTCCCGTTCGGCGCCGATTTCGCGACCGTGCGCAAGTCGTACCGGATCCTCATGCGCAAGTACCACCCCGACCGGCACGCGGGCTCGCCCGACAAACAGAAGGCTGCCACCGAGGTGGCCCAGAAACTATCCGCGGCCTACCAGCTCATCGAAAAGCGCGCGCGCAAGTGACGCGAAGTACGCGCGCTATTCGCCTCGCCCCGCGCAGCGGGGCGAGTCCGGTGCGCGAAGCGCGCCGGGTGAGCATCTGTGTTCCTGGTCAAGGTAAAACCTCTGTGGTTTGCCGCTGCTCGTGCCGTTGAATCTTGTCGTGCTCCTTCGCCTTTGGGGGCGAGGGTAGCCCAGCTTTGCTGGGCGAAGCGAGGGGGGACCGGGGGACTGCGAGCGAGAGCGAGCCAGTCCCCCGTAAGATACAAGGGGTCTGGCCGCGCGACCTCGGGCTACTTGGCCTTGCCTTGGTTGGCCACGGCGTTCATGGCGGCGGCGATGGTGGCTTGGTCGCCCAGGTAGTAGTGCTTGATGGGTTTGAGGTTGGCATCGAGCTCGTAGACCAGCGGGATGCCGGTGGGAATGTTCAACTCGACGATTTCGCTTTCAGGAATGCTGTCCAGGTACATGACCAGGGCACGCAGGCTGTTGCCGTGGGCCGCGATGAGCACGCGCTTGCCACTCTTGATGGTGGGCGCGATGGTTTCGTGCCACAGGGGCAGAAAGCGCGCGACCGTGTCCTTGAGGCACTCCGTGAGCGGCAGCTCGGACGGCTTGAGGTCGGCGTAGCGCCGGTCTTTGCCAGGATAGCGCTCGTCGGTCTTTTCCAGCGGCGGCGGCGGAATGTCGTAGCTGCGGCGCCAGATCTTGACCTGCTTTTCGCCGTATTTGGCCGCGGTCTCGGCCTTGTTCAGCCCCTGCAGGCCGCCGTAGTGGCGCTCGTTGAGGCGCCAGTTGCGCTGGACCGGGATCCACATCAGGTCCATGGCGTCGAGGGTCAGCCACAGGGTGCGGATGGCGCGCCTGAGCACCGAGGTGAAGGCGATGTCGAACTCGTATTTCTCGGCCTTGAGAAGCTGCCCCGCGGCCTTGGCCTCGCCGAGGCCCTTCTCGGACAGGTCGACGTCGGTCCAACCCGTGAAACGGTTCTCGCGGTTCCATTCGCTTTCGCCGTGCCGAAGCAGCACCACTTTGTACATGTCGTTTCTCCTTCCAGTTGCGGGGCGTACTTCTAGCATGCCCACGCGGACGGATGCACCGGCCAGCATGCGAACGCGGTCCGGCCATTCTTCGATTTGCAGAAACTGGCCGCCCGCTGCGCGGTAGCGCCACAGCGTACATGCGCCGGGCGCGGGGCCGGGGCCACCACCCGTGGCCGTCACTTCCGCCGCGCCCGAGACCTTGAGCAGGTAGCTTTCCCCGTGGTGATAGATGGCGTCCGGGGGCGGCGTGGTGATATCCAGGCCGTCGATCTCGGCCAGCATCAGCGCGCGGTCGGGGGCCGTGCTGGTGGCGGGTTCGAGATAGCGCACCTGTCCGGCCCCCGAAAGTCGGGCCAGGCACAAGATACGGTCGGCCAGGGCATACGCGAGGATGGCCTCGACCCGGTAGTCGACGCCAAGGTAGCCAACTCGATCGCCCAGGCTCAGCTTCATGTCGCGTTCGCGCACGAGTATTGCGCCACGCTTGCGACCTTGACAACCCTCGGTCCCGCCGATAGGCAAGGGAGCGCGTGAAACTGGAGAGCCTTCGCATCCTCGACCCGGACGGTAGGGTTTGCCGGCCCGAGCTCGAGCCCGTGATCCCGGGGCTCGAGTTGCGCCGCATGCTCGCGGCCATGATCGAATCGAGCCTGCTCGACGAGCGCCTGCTGCGCTTCCAGCGCCAGGGCCGCATCGGCTTCTACCTGACCGCGTGGGGCGAGGAGGCTACGCTCATCGGTCCAGTGTGGGCCCTGCGCCCGACCGACTGGATCTTCTCGTGCTACCGCGAGCAGGCCGCGGCCCTTTTCCGCGGCTACCCCATGCGCACCATGATGTGCCAGCTCTATGGCAATGCCGAGGATCCGGTCAAGGGCCACCAGCTTCCGGCGCACCACACGGCACGGGATTTCAACTTCGTATCGGTCAGCTCGGTGGTGGGGACGCAGATCCCTCACGCCGTGGGCATGGCCATGGCCGCGAGGATCCGTGGCAAGGACGACGTGAGCCTGGTCTACTTCGGCGATGGCGCGACCTCGACCGGGGACTTCCACGTGTCGTGCAACCTGGCCCAGGTGAAGAAGGCGCCCTGTGTGTTCTTCCTGCGCAACAACGGCTGGGCGATCTCCACCCCGCGCGCGATCCAGACCGCCTCGGCCACGCTGGCGCAAAAGGCCGTCGCCTACGGCATGAAGAGCGTGCTGGTCGACGGCAACGACGTGCTGGCGCTGATTCACGTCACGGCCGAAGCCGCGGCGCGGGCCCGTGCCGGCGAGGGGCCCACCCTCATCGAGGCCCTGACCTACCGGCGCGGGGCGCACACCTCGTCGGACGACCCCACCGTGTACCGCGATCCCGGCGAGCCCAAGGAGTGGGAAGCCAGCGACCCCATCCGGCGTCTGCGCGCTTATTGCCAGGCCAAGGGACTGTGGAGCGCGCAAGAAGAAGAGACCTTGCGCGCGGATTTCGACGCACGCTTCGTCGCCCTGGTGAGGGACATCGAATCCGTGCCGGCCCGTCCGCCGCTCTCGTCGCTTTTCGACGACGTCTATGCCGAACGGCCCTGGCACATCGAAGAACAATCGCGCGAACTGGAACGCAGACGTCGCGGACAAGACGCCGCCAAGGGGTAGGCCGGCCCCACCGCCGCGCGGGTTGCCGCCACCGCCCAAATCGCGCAACCTCCCGAAAACACGGCCCCTCTCGTAGGCGAACCTGTTACTATCGGCTTTCTCCAACCTTTGCTCCAGCGAGGGGACATGAAGCGGGATTCGAGCACAACGGGTTCGCGGTCTTCCGAGTCAGATAAGGGTTCCTCCGAGAAACTCAAGGCCGCCTTGAAGAAGGTCCAGGCGCAGCCCGCGGACATGCGGGCATGGGATGACCTCGATGCCCTCGTGGTGGAGACCCAGAAGCCCGATGACGTGGCGGCCGCCTATCGCAAGGCCCTCGCGCCCGGCCTCGGTCCCGACCTGATCGCCTCCATCGGTCAGCGCGCGCTTCGCTTCATCGAGGAATGGTATGCCGGCGAAACCGCCGCGATCGTCGAATTCCTCGAGAGCATCCTGGCGCTCGACCCAAGCGCCGACTGGGCGCTCGAACGGCTCACCATTCTCCGCTCCGTCAACCAGCAGTGGAACGAGCTGCTGTCGGCCTACGATCGCGTGCTCCACGGGCTGGCCGACGGCGCGCGCCGGCGCCGCCTGTTGCAGGACGCCGCCAGCGTGGCGCGGGATTCGGGCAACATCGCACGCGCGGCGACCTACCTGCGTGCCCTGCTCGAAGCCGCGCCGGGAACCATCGAGGTTTCGTCCGAGCTGGAGCACCTGCTCGACAAGCTGGGCGACTTCGCCACCCTGGCGTCGGTCCTGACCATGCGTCTAGCCGTGGTGTCTGGTTACGACGCTATCGACGTGCGCCAGCGCCTGGCCGGGCTTTACCTCGACCACTTGGGCCAGCCGGACAAGGCTCTCGACGAGGTGGACAAGGTGCTGGCGCAGCCCTCGCTCACCGACGATGGGGTTCCGTGCGCCCTGGCCGAGCGCATTCTGGCGGACGCGAGCCTGGACCGGGCCGTACGCCGGCGCGCCCTCGCCATCCTGCGCGCGCGACACGGGCAGATGGGCCGGCTGGACGGCGTGGTGGCGGCCTTGCGCGTGGCCCTGACCTTCGCGACGCCCGACGAGACGCGGGCCCTGGTCAACGAAGCCGCCGACTTGCTCGAGCGCAAGGGCGATCTCGCGGCGGCGCGCGAACGGTTGGTCGAGCTGATCGCGTTCCAGCCCGAGGAGGCCTCGACGCGGGCGCGGCTCAAGTTCCTGGCCGAGCTGACCGCGACGCCGGCGGCCTACGTGCGCGGACTTCTGGTCGCGGCCGAGGCCACCAAGGACGCCAAGCTGCAGGTCGCGCTGTGGCTGGAGGCCGCCCAGATCGAGGAGGGGCGCGAAGCTGGAGCCGGCGCCGAGCAGGCCATCGCGCTTTTCCACAAGACCCTGGCCAGCGGTGCCGCGCAGACCGAACAGGTACTCTTGGCCCTGCGCAAGCTCAGTGCCCTGCTCGCTCCCGACGCGGACGAGCGCCTCGACATCCTCGAACGCCAGGCCAAGCTGGAATCCTCCCCCGGCGTGCGCCGCGGGCTCTTGGGTGAGGCCGCCGAACTGGCCCGCGCGCGCGGCCAACTCGATCGCGCGCTCGGCCTGTGGCGGGAGCGGCTTTCCGCCGATCCCGGCGATCGCAAGGCGCTGGCCCGGACCATCGAGATTCTCGATGGCGCCGAGCGGTGGCAGGAGCTGGTCGAGGCCTTGTCCCAGCGGGCGAGCGCCGAGGTGCCGTGGATCCAGCGTCGCGCCGATCTCATGCGCGTGGCGGAAATCACGCGCGATCGGCTGAGCGATCCGGCCAAGGCCATCGCCGCACTTTCCAAGATTCTTGAAGACCGCGGCACGCGATGCCGGGGCGGTCGCGGCCATCCTCGATCTCTTCGCAGCGTCGGGTCGCTGGCAGGACATGGTCGACCTGGGCGCGCACACGGGCGAGGGCACCCAGAGCGAGCTGGTCGCGCTCTTCGTCCGGTTGGGCGATGCCTGCCGGACCGAACTCTCCGACCCCCAGGGCGCCGCCAAGTGGTACGCGCGCGCCATGGCCGTCGACCCGCGCGCCCAGGGCCTGCGGGATGCGCTGCTGGCCCTGGCCGACGTCGACAGCGCGCGCGTTTCCGCCGTCGAGGGCGTCGTGCAATGCTGCAGGGCCACCGACGATTGGCAAGGACTGCTCGCCATCCTGCCGCACCGCCTGGGCCTGGCCGCGAGGGACGGCGAGCGCGTGCGCATCCACCGCGAGGCCGCCGAGATCGAAGAGAAGCGCGCCCAGCGGCCGAGCGAGGCCCTGACCCATCACATCGAGATCCTCAAGCTTCGCCCCGACGACATGCAGGCCGAGGCCGACATCCTGCGCCTGGCCGCGACCACCGGCGAGTACGCCCTTGCGGCTCACTCCATCGAGCAGTCCAGCGCCGGACTTCCGCCCGTGGCCGCGCGCAGGGCCCAGCTTCTCCTCATCGCCGGCCGGCTGTTCGACGAGAACGCGCGCGACAAGGCAGCCGCGCTGGCTTGCGCCGAGAAGGCCTTTCGTGCCGCCCCCACCGACCGGGCCGTGCGCCTCAGCGTCGTGCGCCTGGCCAGCCTGCAAGGGGCTTGGCCGACCGCGATCGAAGCGGCCATGGCCGAGCCCTTCGACGCCGGCGTCCTGGTCGGGGACTTCTTGCCCCTGATGGAAAAGGCCGCGAGCAGCGCCAGCGATTCCGAGGAGAGTCTGAGACTTTTGGGCAAGACCCTTTCGGCCGCGCTGGCGAAGAAGGCTGGCCTTTCCGGCGCTGTCGGCCGCGCCATCGAGGAGCGCATCGGCGACTGGGCCGTGGCGCCGGACAAGGCGGCGGCGTGGCGCGAAAAGGCCTTGCTGCGCGCGCGCGACTACGATCCCTCGCACCTGCCCACCTTGCGCCGGCTGGCCGAGGCCCAACGCGGCCGCGGCGGCAAGCCGCTTTGCGAAACCCTGGAGCAGATAGCCTCGCTGGCCCCGCGCGAGCTGGATGCGCTGGTCGAGGCTCTCGATATCGCCGAGCAAGACAAGAAGGATCCCACGCTGGCGCGGGCCGTCCTCGGCAGCCTGTTCGATCGTTCGGCCGGGCTGCTGCGCACGGGACAAGCCGCCGAAGGCAAATCCAATGCGGCGGATTGCCTGGTGCGCGCGACGCAGGGGCTGGCGAAACTGCTCGGCGCCGGTCGCGACAAGGCCGAGGTTCGTCGCGCGGTCGACACCCTGCTCGAGGCAAGCCGTTTGCCCATCGCCGCCGACGTGGCGCAAACCCTGCGCGCGCACGCCGGGGAGCTGGCCATGGAGGTCGACAAGAAGCTGGCGCGCGACCTGCTTCGCCAGGCCGTGGATCAGGATCCGAAGAACCGGAGCGCGATCAAGGCCCTGGGCCGGCTCTACGAAGAAGCCGACATGATGAACGATCTGCTTGCCCTGCGCCGGCGCGAGCTCGACGACGCGTCAGGCGCCGAAGAGCGACTGTCGCTGCGCCTCGACATCGCGCGCCTGGGCGAGATCGTCGAGAGCCGCACCGGCCGCTTCGAGATCCTGCTCGCCAACCTGGAGGACCGCCCCGGCCACGCGGCCACGCTGAGCGCGCTCGGGTTGCTCCTGCGCGCGCGTGGGCGTTACGCCGAGTTGGCCGACATCCTGGTCGCGCAAGCGCGCAAGCTGGAAGATCAGGGCGACGGCCTGCCCGCGGCCCAGCTCTGGCAGGAAGCCGCCATGGTCTTCGAAAAACAGCTTGGCGATCCCTCGCGCGCCATCGGCGCGTACGAGAAGGTCGCGGGGCTTGCGGCCGAGCCCGCGGCCATGGAGGCGCTGGCGCGCCTCTTCGAGGCGGCGGGCGAGCCGCTCACCGCAGCGGGCTGGCTGGAGCAGCGCATGTCGACCGGCGCCCCCGCCGAGAAACGCGAGTCGGTGGCCAAACTCGCCCAGACCTACCTCGACGGCGGCCAGCGGCACCGGGCGGTGGCCGCGCTCGAACGCGCCCTGGGCGAGGATCCCGCGGCGGGCGCGCTGTGGACCATGCTGGCGCGCTTGCACCGCGAAGCCGGGCATCATGAGGCGCTCGTGCGCGTGCTCTCGGCCTACGCCACGCACACCCAAGACCGCGACACCGTGGTGGCGTGCGCGCGCGAGGTGCTGGCGCTTTGCCAGGAAGAACTCGGCGATCTCGCGCAGGCCTTGCCGGTGCTGGAACGGGCGGTGGGCCTGGCCCCCGACGAACGCAACTTGCGCCTCGCGCTCGCGGACTGCTTGCGCGCGTCCGGACGCTTGCCCGAGGCGCGGGCAGTGCTGGAAGGGCTGTTGCAGAACTACGGTCGCCGGCAATCGCGCGAACGCGCCGCTCTGCACCTGCAAATCGCCACGGTGGCGCGGGCGGAAAAAGATCCGGATATCGCCGCCGAGCACCTGGAGCAAGCCGCCGCGGTGTTGCTCGACAGCGTGGATGTGCAACTGGCCCTGGCCGAGGTGGCCGAGGAGCGGGGCGATCTCGAACGGGCCGAGAAGGCCTATCGCGCACTTTTGGTGTTGGCGAGGCGCGGACACAGCGGCGATTCCGCCATGACCGCCGGCGAGGTGCTGGTACGCCTGCGCCGGCTCGCGATCCGGCAGGGACAGCACGCGCAGGCCGCCGAGCACCTCGAGTCCGCCGTGACGCGCGCCCTGCACGATCCAGTCGAGGCTCGACGGATTCAGGCGTCCTTGCTCGCGGAGGGCGACAGCGATACCCTGCTCGACTTGCTCGCCAAGCGCCAGGCCTCGGCGGCCCACATCAACGACGAGGCTTTGGTGGTGTGCGAACGCGCGACCGTGCTGGAAAAGGTCGGCCGCGCCGAGGAGGGCCTGGCGGCGGTCCTGGACATCCTGGCCAAGGTGCCGGACAGCGCCGAGGCGCACGACCTCGGCCGCGCCATGGCGGTGCGGCTTGACAAGGCCGCCGCGTATCTGGACGCGCTGGCGGGCGCCGCGGACAAGCTCAGGCGCGCCGACGACGCGGCCACGCTGGCCGACCTGCTCTTGCGCGCGGCCGACGTGGCCGAGAAGGATCTGCACAATCTCGATCGCGCGCTCGGTTTCCTCCGGCGCGCCGAACAGTCGAACCGACGCAACGCCGAGGTGCAGAGCGCACTGGCTCGCGTGGCGGTGCGGGCTGGAGATTCGGCCGAGATCAAGCGCGCGGTGGCCGGCTTGAGCCGCCTGCTGCAGGTCGCGGTTGCCGATGACGAGAAAGGCGATCTCCTGTATCGGCTGGCCGAGGCACAGATCGGACAGGTCGAGTCCCGCGAAGAGGGGCTCGATGCCTTGGCCCAGGCGGTGGAACTGCAAGCCCGATTTGCCACGCGCCACGGCCATCGTTCGTGGTGCGCAGGTTCCCGATTCGGCGCTGACGCGCGTGCTGCCGGTCTACGAGAAGGTCGCGCGGGCCTCGAAGGATGAACGCTTGTTGCTCGACTTCCTCGATCGGCGCGCCTCGTTGCCGGGAGCGCGCCTTGGCGATATCCACGAAGGCGTGGAACTCGCGGTGTCGCTCGGCGAAGGCGAACGCGCCGAGCGCATGCTCGCGCGTGCCATCGAGGTCGCGCGCGGCGAGGCTGGCACGTCTGGACCCGGCGGTGGTCTGCGCGAAGCCCTGTGGGCCATCGGCGATCTATCGCGCAGGCTGCGCGCGCGCGGCGACATGGCTGGGGCCGCGCGCGTGCTCGACGAGGCCCGCGAGGAATGGGCCAACCCGCGGCTCACGTCGCTGGTGCGCGAAACCGCCAAGGCCGCCGCCGCAACTCCGGAGTTCGCCCAGGTGGCCGCGCACCTGCTGGAACAACTGCGCGCCCTTTATCCGACCGACCGCGAGGTGTGGGAACCATTGCTCGACTTGCGGGCTCGCCTTGGCGAGCGCGGCGCCCTGCAAGCGCTGGTCGAAGACCTGGTCGAGAAGCTCATGGGTCGCGCGGACCGCAGCACGGTTCGCATGGCGTGGGCAAGATTCCTGCAAACCAGCGGCGATGCGGGCGAACCCATGTCGGCAGCGCTGCGCGACGTGCTGCTCGAGGAGCCCGGCCATCCCGAAGCGCTCTCGCTGCTCGCCGATATCTACGAAAAGCGGGGTGACGTCAGCGAAGCCGTGACCCTGCTTTCGGAAGGCTTGTCGAGCGGGGAAGGCGCGGCGAGCGGCGCGGCCCGAGCGACCCTGGCGCGACGGCTCGGCGATCTGGTCAAGAAGGCCGATCCGGCTCAAGCCAAGGAGGTCTATCGCTCGGCCCTTGCGGTATCGCTGCCGGACGCGGACGTGAAACGCTCGCTGCAATTGGCGCTGGTGGAGCTTCTCACCGGCGAAAACGAAATCGTCGAGCGTGCCTCCTTGTGCGAGGAGGTGTTGCTGGGTGAAACCGGCGACAGCGCGGCCGCCCAGGCCATCGCGCTGTGCGACTTGCGCCAGCGCATCGGTGACGACGAAGCGGCTGAGCGCGCCCTGGTTCGGGGATGGGAGCGCGCACCGGACAGCACGGAGGTTTTCAATCGACTGGGCAAGTTCTACGCGGAGCGCGAGCGCTGGACGGACGTGATACGGCTACTCAGCCAGGAGGCGGGCCGGCTGACGGATCCTGAGCAGGCCACGCACCTCTTGCGCAAAGTGGCCCGCCTGGAGCGTGAGAAACTGGGTGACGCCCGGGCCGCCGCGCAAACCTTGCGCCAAGCCGTGCAGAAGAACCCGTATGATTTCGATCTGGTGCGCGAGTTGTGCGATTCGCTCGCCGAGGCCGACGAGCACGCGCAGGCGCTCTCCACCATCGGCGAGATCCTGGACGGGAGCCCGGAGGTCTCCATGCGCATCGGTCTTCTGCGCCTGCGCGCGGATTTGGCCGCTCGCAACCATGACGACGCGGCAGCGATCCGCGACCTCGAAGAGGCGCTGGCGCTCGGCGCCGGCGACGCCGCTACCGAGCTGGCCGCTGCCTTGTCCCGCGTGGCCGGCCGGACCGAGCGCGCGGAGGACAAGCCGGCGGCTCGGGCCGCGACCTTGCGCCTGGCCGAGCTCCTGCGCAAAGGCGGCGACCACGATCAGGCCGATCGGGTGCTGTTCGGCTGGATCGAGGCCAGTCCCGACGATCGCGAGGTGCTCTATCAAATGCGCGACATCTTCATCGCGGCCGAGCGCTGGGAATCGTCGGCGAACGTGTGGGCCCGCCTGGTGCACATCGAAGAGGGCGAAGCCAAGGTCAAGTCCGCGCTGGCCTTGACCGATACCTGCGAGAAGCTCGGGCGTGGAGAAGAAGCCATCCCCTGGCTGTCCGCGGTGCTGACCGAGGTGCCGGGACACCGCGAGCTGCAACTGCGTCTGGCCGCTCTCTACGCCTCGACCGGCAACATCGCCGAATCGGCGCGCTTGCGCAACGAGATGGCCGACAGCGAACCCGACGAGGGCGAACGCTTCCGCTTGTACGTACAGATCGGCCAGGCCCTACTCGCGGTCGGGGAAGGCGCGGACGCGGTGGTGGCGCTGGAAAAGGCAGTCGCGCTCCCGCTCGCGGATCGGGGCACCCGCGCGCTCTTGCTCGACGCCTACACCGCCGCGGGCGCCTTGGACCGGGCGTCCGCCATCCTCGGCGAACTGCTCGCCGACGCCAGAAACATCAAGTCGGATGAGCTGGCCACGCTCTACCAACGCCAGTCGAGGCTGGCCGCGGTCATGGGTGACCGCGACGGCCAGCTCCAGGCGCTCAAGAAGGCCCTCGACGTCGATCGCAGGAGTGTCGCCATCGCCAACGAGCTGGCCGATCTGGCCGAGTCCATCGGCGAGGACGACCTGGCCCTGCGCGCCTTGCGCGTGGTCGCGGCCAATCCCGTCAAGGACGCCAAGGTCCTGGCCCTGGCCTACCTGCGCCAAGCGCGCATCGCCCACCGGGCCAAGGATCGCTCGCGCGCCATCATCTTCGTCAAGCGAGCCTTGCAGGAGAACCCCGACCTCGAAGAAGCGCGCGCGCTGCTGGATCAGCTCCGCTAGTAGATGATCTGGGTCATGCACCTGCCGTTCCAGCAGGTGATTCCGTTGCAGCAGTCTTCATTGCTGGTGCATATCTGACCGTATTCGGAGCAGATGGGCGCGCCGCCGTCGATGGTGCCTGCGTCCGTGGGCGGCGAACCAGGAGGTGGCGTGAGATTGCCGCAGATGCCCTGGGTCGAGCCGATCTCCTGGATGCACGTCGAACCGATGCAGCAGTCGCCATTGATCGAGCACGGGCCACCCGCGGGTACGCACGACGTAGGCACGCCGCCATCCACGGAAAAACCGGGTGGCAGGTAGCAGCGCAGAAGGCCGGTGCCGTCGGGCACGCACGGCATCTGGTCGCAGCAGTCCATGGCCGACGAGCAGGTCTCACCGCTCTGACGGCAGGTGGTGCCGAGACCGTTGCAGCGTGGAACACCAAGGGTATCGAGTTGACAGACACCGGAGTTGCCGACGCCGGCGCAGCAATCGTTGCGCGCCGAGGAGATGCTGCAGGCGTAGTTCTGGAAGTGACAGACGTCGCCCTGCGGATTGCAGCTCTGGGGGTTGCGGCAGATGCCGACCGCCTTACCCGGATCGATCTGGCAGACCACGTTGCCGTCGCCGGGCAGGCCCGTGCCCGCGGCCCCGCAGCAGTCGCCGTCCTTGCGGCACAGATCGCCGTTGACCCGACAACCGCTGGCCGGCTGGCACACCAGCACGCCGGTCGGGGCGTAGGGCGCGCACAGTCGGCTGCAGCAGCCGTTGCATGCGCTACACAGGGAGCCGTCGACACCATCGGAGCAGTTGGTGGCGCCCGAGGGCGGCGCGGCGCAGGTGCCGAGCGTGCCCGAGCCCATCTGGCAATCCCCCGAACAGCAGGCGCCGCTATCGCTGCACACGTCTCCGGTCTGGATGCAGAACGAGGAGCCCAGCTTGCAGGTGCCGCCGGAGCACAAACCGGAGCAGCACTGGCTGCTGTCCGCGCAGGGATTCCCCGCGGTGCGGCAAGCGGTGTCGAGGGCCTGACACAAACCGCCGTTGCAATTGCCGCTGCAACAAGAGGCGGAGCTCGCACAGGCCTGGTCATCGGCGATGCATGCGCTCGCGCTGCATACGCCACCCGCGCAAACGAGGGAACAACACTCCGTCGACGACTGGCAGTTGCCTCCGCTCGGCGTGCAGGTGTTGACGGATGCGACACAGGTGCGGGAAGCCGGATCGCACAGCCCCGAGCAACAGTCCCCACCCGCCGCGCAGCTCTGGCCAAACGCCAGGCAGAAGGGTGAAATGATGACGTCCGCCAGCAGTGGCACGTCGCCAGCGCCGCCGTCAGCCGGCGGGTAATTCCCGATGGTGGCGCTGCTGCTGCAAGCGGCGAGCGTGAGCGATGCTGCCAGGAAGACGACGGTCGTACGAATCGAGCTGGGCATAGCGGCTCCTATCGATGGTTCTCTAGAGGTTTGGGATCAGGCGGGCAGATCCGTCACGGAATCGAGCGCAATGCCTGATCGACGGCGGGCAAGAACAGACTGCTCGGATGCCGGCGGCGAAAACCAGCGGCCAGCTCGCGTGCTTGGGCATAGTCGCCCTCGGCGACCAGGGCCTGGACCAGCAGGCTGTCCCGCTCCTCCGCCAGTTGCCCCCTCGGATAAAGGCGAGCGTGTCTGTGCAGGGTTGCGAGCGCGCCGTCGAGGCGACCGCGGGCGAGCGCGGTTCGGGCGATCTCGATTAGGTTGCGTTCGGCGGCCAGGCCCTCATCCCTGGATTCTTGCTGTGGCTGGCTCGCCTTGATTTCGCCTGTAGCTCGCCCCCCCGCTGGGCTCCCGAGGCGCGGCTTGGTTCGCCGGGAGCGCGCTTGGCGCGGGCTTCGGCTCGGCCATGACCGCCGGAGGCGAGCGCGGCGCGATCTGGGCCGGGGGTGGGGCCGGATTCCGCAACTTGGAGTCTTGCCGAAGCCGCGCCACCGTCCCGTAACCCGTCGCACCCGCGGCTGCGCCTACGAGAAAGGTGGCTAATGTGCGATAGGGAACGTGGGTGAAAGCGCGCGCGAGGGATTGGCCAGTCGCTCCCGGCCGTGATGGCGAAGGATGGGCGGGGGCCGAAGACGCCGGGTCGCTTCCCAAGTCCGGGGACAACGCGAGGGAGGCCGCCAGGCGCGAGAAGATGCGTTCCTGCACCTCGGGCAAGGGGTCGGGACGAGACTTCTCGGCGTCGAGGAACTCGCGCAACGTTTCGAGCGATGGATCCGGCGAATCAGTCATCGCTTTTCCGTTCTCGCATGCGACATCGCCGGACGGCCTCCGCCACGTCGGCGCGGGCCAAGCGCAGGCGCGAGTACGCGGTGTTGAGGGGAATGGCGAGGGAGCTGGCAATCTCGGGCACGGCGATCTCGTCCAGCTCGTGCATCACGAACACCGCCCGGCGATCGAGGTCGAGGCCGTCGAGAGCCTTCATGAGCACCGCGCGCGCTTCAGCGCCTTCCAGCCGCTCGTGCGGCGTAGGCGTGGCGTCGACCGGCTCGCGGGTGTCGCCCAGCACCTCGCGCACGTTGCGCGGCGAGCGCCGAAAGTCTGCCACCACGCGCACGGCGATGCCGAACAGCCACGGCCGCAACGGCCGGGTCGAATCGTAGTCGGAAAGATGGCGGTAAACGACGACGAAGAGATCATGCGCGAGATCCTCGATATCTTGCGGCGGCGCTCCGAGGCGTCGCAAGGTCTTCCATACGTAGGGAAACTCGGAACGATACATGGTCGGAAAGTCAGGAGGCCGGCCCGATGTCACCTGAGAATCCTCGAGATAGGGTTTGGGGACAAATCGAGGATCCGTCACGGAAATGCGGCCGCCAGGCCGACGCCAAGTGCCACCGCGAGGAGCGGGGAGGTCCAGACCGTCTCGTTATCGACGCGAAGGTGGGATTCGGAAAGTGGGGTCGTCAGGTCGCCGTGCAGCGCCAGGGACAGTCTCCATGCCAGCGGGACATCGAGTGCGAATCGGACCCCGAGGGCGGCGTAAGGGAGGGTGACCTGCCGGGGGGCCTCCAAGCCGTGCCCGGCGGCCCTCAACGCGCCCGCGGTGACGAGGGCACAGGCGGCCCCGTTGCGGAAATGCGCGCAAGGCACCAGCGATGCGACCAGCAGGGCGGTGCTGGCACTGGTGTCGTCCACGCGCAACCGTGTCGAGGCAGGAAGATCCGCACGTCCCTCGATCCCGAGGGACAGGTTGCCGCCGCGAATACCCGCGCCTGCCGTCACGCCGAGACTGCGCGCGGGTGCCGCGCCCACGCCCCACACGATCCCGGCCTCGACACGCTCCGAGAGGGATCGTCCAGGATTGGAAGCGGTGGCAGTCTCGCCGATCGACTGGACCGATGGCCGAGACTGCGTGGGCTCGAGGTCTCGGCTGGCGACCCGCGCCCCGGCCGGCTCTGGCGCGCGCGCGTCCGGCGCGGGTAGGGCCGGTGCCAGGCGAAACGGATCGATGGCGATGCTGACCGCCAGCTCGACCGACGATGCCAACTCCGCGCAATCCCATCGCTCGGATACCAGCCGGCGCTCCGCCTTGAGGCCGCCTTTGGGATCGGTCATCTCGATACGAGCCTCGAGACCACGGCCGGCACGGCCGGATTGATGGATGGTCACCCGCAAGCGGTCGCTGGCCCGATCGTCGAACGGCTCGTAGCCAAGGCGAGCCGCGACGCCCGCTTGGATCGCCGCGAGGTCTGGACATGCGGCAGCACCCTCCTGACGCGTGTATTCGAAGCGCACCTTCCGCTGCGCCTGCGCAAATGCCGGGCCACTTAGAATCAGGGCGAGGGCCGCCGCCTGGCATCTTGAGAATACGAAGGTTCGCACGAAGCGAGTCTACTCCAGCCCGCCCCTACTCGAATTGGGCCATGCTGCTTTCCACCAGCAGGTAGAGCGTGCGGTAGAAGGTCAGGAGCTCGTCGGGTGAGCCGAAGCGCTCGGACCACGCACGGAGGGTAATCCCGCCGTCGAGCAAACCCAGCACCTCGCGCGGCGTGGGACCGAGTCGGAACGCCTCGGGGCTGATGCGCGGATTGGGCATGGCGCGTGGGTGGAAATCCATGAGTGGCTCGAAGCGCGCGACGAGGAATTCGTAATTCAGCGCAACCACCCCGGCACCCAGGATCTCGAAGCTGCTGAGCCCGAGGGGAAATGCCTCCAGGGGATTGCGCAGGCCGCGGTAGTAGTTGAACGCGCCCTCGGTCCAGGTCAGAAGCTCCATCACGCGCTCGCGTACGTGCTGAGAGAGCAGGCGAAAGACGTCGAGGGGACGCATGAAGCCGAGGCCCACCAGCGCCTCGCCGAACTTGCCTCCGAAGTGCGGCATCTCGCCCAGGGCGCGCTCCAAGTCGGCGGAACGCAGAAATCCCCGCGTGACGAGGTACTCGCCGAACCTGTCGCCGCTCATGTTCGAGTTCACCGATTCCGGCGCCCCGCGCACGAGGTACACGTCCTTGATGTGCGAGCCCTTTTGGAATCGGATGAGCCCGGTGTCTGCTGCGACGGCCAGGTCGGCGATGGCGCGCATGGGCGAGATGAGGCCAAGCTCGCCGCTGTTGTCCGGGATCGCGCCCGACACGGGGGGCGGAATCGGCCCCGTCGAATCACCCTCGACCGGGGCGCCGCGTGGGATCCCCGCGGCGTCATCGAAGCTCACCAACTCTTGCGCAGGACGCCCGTCCTGTGCGGGGAAGGAACGCAGACCACTCGCGTGCGTCGACTGCCGCCGACCGGAAAAGGAGAGCGGATTGGGCGCACGCGGCCCAGACCCACTCGGCGGCTCGCCGATTCCCGACGGCCAGCGCGGGTCGGGAACGGGGACCGGGGCGGGGCTCTCGTACTGGTCGAGCCCAACCAGGGAAACCGAGCCCGCCATCGCGTCCTCGAGCGCCGCGCCCACGACGGTGCCTGGAGTTTCGCCGATTCCGCCCCGACTCGGGGCACGCGCCTCGATCTCCTCGGTCGGACTCGGCGATTGTCGCGGGACCGGTGGCGGGGTGCTTTGCGACGCTTCCGGCTGGGAGCGAATTTCCCACTTCTTCGCGTGTTCCTTGAGACGCGCGACCGCTTCGGGACTGGGGTCGAAAAGGTCCGAGGCCAGGAGGCCCACGTCCGCGGGCCCGACTCGCATACCGAACTGGAATTGCAGATCCTCGAGCGCGCTGCGAAAGTCGGCCGCGCTCTGGAAGCGTTCGTCCAGGTTCTTGGCAAGCGCCTTGCGAAGGATGGCATCGAGGGGGCCGGGAACGTCCTTGCCGTGCTTGTCCCAGCGCTCCAGCCGGCCATCTCGCACCATGAGAAGAACGTCGAGATCGTTGGGCGCGGTGAACAGGCGCTTGCCCATGAGCATTTCGGCCAGCACGATGCCCACCGCGAAGATGTCGCTGCGCCCGTCGAGATCGCCGCCGGTGACCTGTTCGGGCGACATGTATCCGTACTTGCCCTTGAGCGTGCCGGCCTGGGTCTTGGATTCCCGCTCTTGCGCGTGCGCGATGCCGAAATCGCCCAGTTTCACGTCCCCACGCCGAGCGATGAAGACGTTGGAGGGCGAGATGTCGCGGTGCACGAGGTGCATGGGCCGGCCATCGCTGTCCTTGGCATTGTGGGCGTAGTCGAGAGCGTCGAGCACTTCGGAAGCCACGAACATGCAGATGGGGATGGGCAGCCGCACGTGTTTTTGCGCCGCCGACCGCAACAGCGCCAGGCCGTCGAAACCGTCGACGAATTCGAGCGCGATGAAATATTGGCCGCCCTCTTCGCCGAAGTCCGTGACCTGCACGATCTTGGGGTGGATGAGCTGCGCGGTCAGCTTGGCCTCGTCGATGAACATCGAGACGAAGGTCTTGTCAGCCGCGAGATTGGGCAGGATGCGCTTGATGACGAGGAGCTTCTCGAAGCCATGGGCCGAGAGAATCTTCGCTTTGAAGACCTCCGCCATTCCCCCAGTCGCGAGGCGCTGAACCAAGGTATAGCGCCCAAACTTCGAGGGAAACGCGGCCTCCTTTCCCTCGACAGGCATCAGATCTCCATTTTAGCACGTTGGTTGGCCAAAAGAACCTCGTTCCCCAGTGCGGGAACCGAGCTTTCGTAGTACCATGAAACGAATCGCATGCGAACTCTCTCGTTCGGGAAGTCGGACGTTGGCCGGCGGCGGCCTCACAACGAGGACAGCATGCTATTCGACGACGAGCTTCGCCTCTATATCGTCGCGGACGGCGTGGGCGGCAACGCCAAGGGGGAGGTGGCGAGCGCGGAATCGGTCGAGCTCGTCCATACCTGGGTCAAGCGCTGGCGCAAGACTCTGATCGCCCATGTTGCGGATCCGACCCCGGAGAACTCCGGGCTGGTGCGCCGTCTGCTCGAAAGCGCGGTGCAGTCGGCGTGCTACATGGTCTTCGGCATGGGCCAGCTCGATCCGCGGCAAAAGGGCATGTCGAGCACCCTGTCGTCCCTGCTCATCAGCGCCAACACGGCTTACATCGCGCAGGTGGGCGACAGCCGCGTGTACCTCACCCGGGCCGGCAAGACGGCCCAACTCACCGAGGACCACACCCTGGTGAACTTTCGGCTGAAACTCGGCCTCATCACGGCCGAGGAGGCCGCCAACTCGCCTGGCAAGAACGTCATCACCCGCGCCGTGGGGCACCAGGACTACGTCGAGGTCGACACCCTGGATCTGGAAATCCTGCCTGGCGATCGCTTCATGCTGTGCTCCGACGGACTGCACGGCTACCTGCTCGACGGCGAGCTCGATGACCTCATCAAGGGCGAGCGCGAGTCCGTGGCCAGCCGGCTCATCGAGCTCGCCAACGAACGCGGCGGCCGCGACAACATCACGGTCGTGGTCTGCGACGTGCTGGGGGCGTGAGCGCGTGCTCAGCCGCGGCTACCTGTGCGCCGCGCGGCCAAGCACGCGCCTGAGGGCGCCGGGCTCGTAAAGTTCCCCCAGAAGCTCGATGGTCTTGTAAATCGCCCGGCGCGCGCGCGCCTGACTATCCTCGGCGGTGACGAGCAGGACCAGCCTATCCCGTCCCTCGTCGGCCCGGTGCTGCTCGTCCGGGATCAGCTCGCTTCGTAGGAGATTCACGGTGTCTTCGTCGCCCCTCTCTTCGCACACCGCGAGGAGCGCACCCAGCCTGGCCACCGCGGACCCACCCAGGGTCAGAAGCCCGCTGGCCGCGCGTTCCTCGCTGGTTTGCAGCGAACGAAGAAACGCGAAGAGTTTCGAGTAGCCCCCCTGACGCGGATCGTAGGAACCCGGCGCCAGGCCCAGGACCGAAAGCCGGTCCTGCAGTTTCTGGTAGTGGCGGGCGTGGATGCCGCACTGCGATCCAAGGAGGATCTTCATCTCCAGCGACTCGGTGTTGGCGATCCAGATCGCCGCGGCCTCGATGGACTCTATAGCGAACTTGGTTTCCAGGCGCAGCATGTCCGCCACGCTGGTGCCATCGCCGGCCATGACGGGCAAATAGCCCGACGCCACCAGTCCGCGAAAGGACTCCTGGTTCTTGAATTCCAGTTCGGCGACGAAGACATCGGCATTGACCATGGGGCGGGGCGATCCTTGTCCCCAGGTCCTCGCCCGTCAAGGAGAAGGTTGCTGGCCGGCCGAAGAATCCATTCGTCTTGGCTGCCGAGGCCAGGTTTGACAGTAGGGCGGCGTGTCCCTACGCTTGCCCGGTCGTGAACCGTCTGCGTCTCATGCCGTGGGTTCGCCTGGCGGCGCTGGGTGTGGCCGTGCTGTTGCCGGGCCTGGCGGCAGCGCAGAGCCCGGCCGCCATCCTGCCACTTGCCGAGGTGAAACCCGGCATGGTCGGCGAAGCGCGCACGGTCTTTCAGGGCACGCAGCCCGAGACCTTCAAGGTGCGCGTGATTTCCATCATGCGCAACTTCCTGCCCAAGCAGGACATCATTCTCGTGCGCGCCCTGGATGCGCGGGTGAAAGCCAGCGGGATCGCCGCCGGCATGAGCGGCAGCCCGGTGTACGTCGACGGCAAGGTGATGGGGGCCATCGCGTACGGCTGGTCGTTCGCCAAGGAGCCTCTGGCCGGGGTCACGCCCATCGAGTCCATGCTGGCCGAGCGGGAGCGCCCGGATCGGCCTCCGCCCGATCCGTACCAGTCACGCAACCAGGAGCCGGTGCCGTCCGCGCCCTCCACCGCGGCACCCTCGCGCTTGCAGCCCGTGGCCATCCCGCTGTCGGTGTCGGGCGCCTCCGACGCCTCCCTGGCCTACCTCGGAGACGAGCTGCGACCCTTCGGCCTTCTGCCCGTGCGCGCCGGCGGTGGCGGCGAAAAGACCGCCGCGACGGCGGGATCGCCCAAGACCTTGCTTCCCGGCGCTGCGGTCGGGGTCGCCCTCATGCAGGGCGACATGAGCATGACCGCGATGGGAACCCTGACCTACACCGACGGAAAACAGATCCTCGCGTTCGGCCATTCCATGCTCGGCATCGGCGCCGTGAACCTGCCCATGGTGCTGGGCGAGATCCACGCCATCATTCCCAGTCTCTCGTCGTCGCTCAAGATGTCGTCGCCCATCGCCGAAATCGGCAGCGTCGTCGAGGATTCTGAAAAGCGGTGTGGTCGGGCTCATCGGCGTGCGCGCCGGCACGGTCCCGGTCCTGGTCCACGTGGTCAGCAAGGGCGTGAGCAAGCCACCCTTCGCCGTGTCCATCGTTCGCCACCGCAGGCTCATGCCCATGCTCGCCACCATGGCCGTTTCCACCGCGCTGTCCGAGGCGGTTCCCGACATCACCGACATGGTCGCCGACGTGACCACGCGCCTTCATGTGCGAGGCTTCTCCACGATCGAGCTGCGCGACCAGTTCTTCTCCAATGAAACCCTGGCCCCGCGCGTGCTCGCGATGTCGCACGGCATGCACGCCCTCGGCGATTTGCTCGGCAACCCGTTCGCTCCGGCCGTGGTCGACAAGATCGAGGTCAATGCACGGGTGGATTTTCGCTCCGACAGGGCCGAGATCGTCGCCTTGTCCTCGCCCGGCGACGAGATTCACGCCGGGGCGCGCTTGCCCCTGCACGTGACCTTGCGTCCCTATGCCGGCGCCGAATTCGCCCGAACCTTGGAGATCGAAATGCCGCGGACCATGGCGGGCCGGACCGTGAAGATCGAAGTGGCCGCTGGCGCGCAAGTGCGCCCCGAGGTGCCACGGCCCGAAAATCTGCGCGGCTTCATCGAGAACCTGCGCACGTACTATCCCGCTTCGAGCATGGTCGTGAGTCTCACGACCCATGACGACGGTGTATCCTTGCACGGCAGACTGATTCGCGATCTGCCCGAGTCTGCGCTGGACACGCTGAGACCGACCCACCAGACCCTGCGCGCCAACTCCTTCCACGTGGTCGAGCGCACCGCATTCCCCGGCTCTCGCCCGCTCGCCGGACGTCAGGAGATCACCGTGCAAGTGAGGGACGCACGCGACACCGGCACGCCCTGATGCGGGACGCGGTCAACCGTGCAACTACTTGACCACCCGCAACTGCGGTCGGCGGCGGCGCGAGTGGAGATGGATGGCTAGCTCTCCCGCGGCCAAGTCATCCTCGACAGGCACGACCCGCAGCCCAGGCCCCTCGCAACGCAACGCATATCCCGACTGCTTGCGCGCCCCTCCTCGTAGCTGCAACTCCATCATTCCGGCATCCGTGGGCGCGGCCAGGGCGATGTCGGCGGGCATGTCCTCGCGGTACACCACCCCGCAGCCGTTGGTGCAGGTGACTGCGTAAACCGCATGCCACGGAACATAGGTGCGATGGGAAACCCGCGAGAACGACAGGGTGGCGCTTATCCCCGCCTCGGTGACCTCGAGATCGGCTATCGGTATCGGCATGTTCCGCCCATACTGCAAGACCAAGTGAGCTTGCGACGAAAACGGGGCGGGCACGACCACGCCCGGACATCGAGCATCCAAGTGAAGCGACGCCCATCCTGCGCGAAGGAGTGCGAGGAAGGCGTCTCTCTTTGAGGGTCTTTCGCTATCTTCCATTGCTCGGCCCCACCTAGACAAGAACTTGCCGCTTCCATGTTCTACCGCTCCTCCCTCGGGCTTTCCAGGCCAACTTGGATTCGTGTTTCGCTTCCCATGCGCCATGTCAACCAAGGATGGACGCCCGCAAGCGCCCTCCAGAGGATGCCCTACCGGCGGGTATCGGCGAAGAACTCCAGACGCGAACCTCCTAAGTCTATATAATGCAGCTACCTTGGCAGCCGATATGAACCGCCCGAGTTTGTTTGCACCGACCGTGCCCCCAGCCCAGCCTCCACCCCGGGCACTCTCTGGCTGGCGGGCTCGGCTGGCCAGCGATCCAATTCCGCGCCTCCTGCGAGAGGGAGCCCCGAGCGTGCTTGCCCGCGTGCGTCGCGACCTCATCGACGACAGCGAGGCGCCGACTGCCGACGAGATCGCAGGCTACACGGAGGTCAAGGCGCTTCTGCGCAAGGTCGAAAAGGACGGCAGCTTCGCTCCACGCGCCAGCGACAAGGAGCTGGGTGGTCCCAAGTTTTCGAGATGCCTGGCCACCTTGCGCGCGCTCGATCGCCTGGCCGATCTCGGCCTGCGCGTCGAGGGTAAGGGCGCGGTTGCCGACCAGCTCCGCAAGATGGCGGATTTCATCCTGGCCTCGCAGGACGGTGACGGCGGGATTGGCGATCTGGCCTTGGCCGAAAACCCCAAAGGCCGAGGCAAGGTGGTGGCCGTGCATTTCCAGGGTTGGGCGCTGTCCGCCCTGTGCCGCGCGGGTCTCGAAAGCGATGCGCGGGTCGAAAAGGGATTCCGTTTCCTCTTGTCCTTGCGCCAGGACGACGGTGGTTGGGCGTGGCGGGGCGTGCGCACGGATTCGGCCGCGCGCCCGTCGAGTCACCTGGTCACCGGCATGGTGTTGCGCGCCTTCGCCTCGTCGAAGGACCGGCGGGTTTCGCGCGAGGCCCGTCGCGCCGCCGAGCTCCTCGCCACGCGCTTCCTCCAGCCCGATCGCTACCAGGACCGCAAGGCCCCGTCGTACTGGGAAATCCTGACCGAGCCGCGTTTTTACACGGACGTCCTCGATGCCCTCGACACCATCACCAGCATCGGGCTCGGAAAGGAAAACTCCGGCGTGCGCACGGCCGAGGCCTATCTGCGCTCACGCCAGGCCAAGGACGGCCTGTGGTATCCCGGAACACCGGTCAAGGGCGACAGCGCGATTTCGCGCTTGCCCGCCAAGGCGTCGGCCAAGCCCGCCCGGGATGCCAAGGACATCGCCGAGGCCATCGGTCTGACCTTGCGCGTCCTGGTCGTTCTGCGAAAAATCAACTAAGACTTGGTCCGTGCCGAATTACTCACTTTCCGACGTCCGGGCGATCCACGACCTTCCCCTTCCCGATCTCTTGCTGCGCGCCCAGCAAGTCCACCGCGAGCACCACCGGCCGAACGAGGTTCAGCTCTGCTCGCTCCTGTCGGTGAAGACGGGCGGTTGCCCCGAGGACTGCGCGTATTGCCCGCAGTCCAGCCACTACGAGACCGGCCTCGTGCGCGGGAAGATCCTGTCGGTGTCCGCGGTGGAGCAGGCCGCGATGCGTGCGCAGGCCGCAGGGGCCACGCGCTTCTGCATGGGCAGCGCGGGACGGAACGCGCAAGAAGGCGAGGCCTTCGAGACCATCCTCGACATGGTACGCGCCGTGCGCCGCCTCGGCCTGGAGGCCTGCATCACGCTCGGCATGCTCACCGACGAGCAAGCCCGTCGGCTCGCCGAGGCAGGCCTCAGCGTCTACAACCACAACGTGGATACCTCGCGCGAGTTCTACGGCTCCATCATCAAGACCCGCACCTACGACGACCGGCTGGCCACCTTGGCGAGGGTGCGCAAGGCCGGCATCAAGGTGTGCAGCGGCGGGATCATCGGCATGGGCGAATCCATCGAAGACCGCTGTGCGATGCTGGTCACGCTGGCCAACCTGGATCCGCCTCCGGAGAGCGTTCCCATCAATGCGCTGGTGCCCATCCCGGGCACGCCGCTGGCCGACCGGCCGCCCGTGGATCCGCTCGAGATGGTGCGCATGATCGCCACCGCGCGCATCGCAATGCCGAAAGCCCAGGTTCGCCTCTCCGCCGGCCGCGCCTTGCTGTCGCGCGAGGCGCAGGTGCTGTGCTTCCTCGCGGGAGCGAATTCCTTCTTCTTCGGCGACAAGCTGCTCACCACCGGAAATCCCGACGTGGAAGAAGACCAGAAGCTCCTGCGCGACGCCGGCATGCGGCCCGCACCGCCCTTGCATTGATCGCCTGATGCCAGTCAGCAAAACTCTGAAGGCACGGGGCGTCTACTCGAACGAGCAGATGTACTCGGCGATGTCGCCTTCGACGGCGATGGTGTAGCCGCTCTGACCTGGAACGCGAAACAGCGTGCCGGCGGCGTAGCTCTGCCAGGCCTCGCCGCCGTCGAGCTTCACCTTGCACGCTCCAGAGACGATCTCCATTCTTTCGGGCGCGGCGGTTCCGAAATGGTACTCGCCCGGGTAGATGAGACCGAGGGTCTTCTTGGATTTGTCTGGGAACAGCAGGGTGTGGCTTGTCACCTTACCGCCAAAGTAGACATTGGCCTTGCAAACCGCGGTGACGTTGGCGAATTCCTTGGGGATCGTGCTCGGCATGGCAGGCAGACTGCCACTGTCCCCGCGCGTGCGCAACGGCGGGCACCCTCACGCGCGGTGTTCCTCGCCGCGCACGAGTCGCATCAGGTTGTCCTTGTGGCGAACGACGACCAGGACCGCGGCGGCCAGGGCGAAGGTCATTTTCGGCCACGTGCCCAAGTGAAACAACCACAAGAAGAGCGGAAACGAGACCACCCCCGCGAGAGAGCCCACGGAGGCGATGCGGAACAAGGAAAACAAGAGCGCGAACACCAGGGCGCACGCCAACGCGGGCAGTGGCGCCAGCGCGAGGCCCGCGCCAAGGGAGGTTGCGACGCCCTTGCCGCCGCGGCCGCGCAAGAAGATCGAAAAGACCTGTCCCAGCACCGCGAAGATGCCGCCCAGAGCCGGCAACCACGGATCGCCGAAGGTCCGGCCAAGCAGCAACACGGGCAAAGCCCCCTTGCCCGCGTCGGCCAAGAGCACCGCGACCGCCCATTTCCGGCCGAGCGCGCGGCTTACGTTGGTGGCACCGATGTTTCCGCTGCCCACCTTGCGCAGGTCCACGCCCTTCGCGCGCGCCACGATGACCCCGGTGGGGATGGACCCGACGACGAAGGCCAGGACAAGTGAAACGAGCGCGACCATGGGCGGCCATCCTAGCGTACCCAGGGGAGGATTGGACGTGGCATCCTTCGCACGCGTCGCCCTGCTTGCGATCCAAGGTGGTGGGGACTCGCGCCTCCTGGTAATAACATCCGGGTGAAACCAACCAAGCCCAACGACCTCGATGCGCAACTTGGTCGCGCGGCCTTCGTGTGTGACTTCGCGCAGGTACGTGCGCTGCTCGCCAAAGGCGCAAACCCCAACGTGCGCGACGAGGACATGCGCACGCCGCTGCACCAGGCGGTGCTCGGTGGCAGCGTGGGACTGGTCGGCCTGCTCATCGAAGCAGGCGCCGCCCTGGACGCCAAGGACGCGCACGGGTTCACGCCTCTGCATTTCGCGGCCCAAGAGTACCTGCCCGAGATCGTGCGCATCCTGGTGGGCAAGGGCGCGGACGTGAATGCGAGCGACGAGGACGGGAACTCGGTGCTGTGGCGGGCGGTGTTTTCGGCCGGCGGTCGCGACGACATCGCGCGCTTTCTGCTGGAAAACGGGGCGCGCGACGATCTCGCCAACCACGAAGGCGTGACCCCTCGCGCCCTCGCCGAACGCGTGGGCAGCCTGCTTTTCAGCGCGAACTAGTGCCGCCGAGCGGAAGGTCCGCAAGGGTTCGACCGATGAGCAACGCAAGAAACGGAACAGGCGCGCGAGGCGAGGCGGCGCCGGCCTCGGCCAAGCACAAGCGACAGCGGGGAAAGCCCCGGCGCTCGCCACCCGAGGCGAACGATGCGGCGCCTGACCGGCGAACCACCTGGCTCGGTCATCGCGCCTTTGTCGCGCCCGCGGTGACCTTCGCCTGCCTGCTCGCGCTCTACGTCGCCACCCTGGCGCCCTCCGTGATGGGCGGCGACAGCGGCGAGCTCACGACCGCGGCGCTGACCGGTGGCGTGCCCCATCCGCCGGGCTACCCCATCTTCGCCATCCTGGCGCGACTGTTCGCCGCTCTTCCGCTCGGGCACTCGCCCGCGTGGCGGGTAAACCTGCTGTCCGCCACCTCGACGGCCGCGGCCGCCTCTCTGGGTTGCGCGGTAGTGACGCTTTGGACACGCGAGACCGCCGCCGGCCTGGTGGCGGCCGCGCTCTTCGGCACAAGCTCGGTGGTCTGGCTACACGCCACCTCGGCGGAGGTCTTCGGCCTCAATGCCATGTTCGTGGGGCTCGCCTTTCTGCTCTGGCTCTTGGTCGAGCGCACGGCCGCCCGCCGTTTCGTCTTTGCCCTGTGTTTCGCCAGCGGGCTCGCCATGTGCAACCACCAGACCTTCGTGTTCGTAGGCGCGCCGCTGGCATTGCGATCCTTCTGGGTAGCGAGGCGCGAACTTGGGGCGCGTGGCATCGCCTTGGCTTGCGCCATCGGCCTCTTGGGGCTTCTGCCCTATGCGTACCTCGGGCCGGCTTCGGCATCGTCCGCCGCGGTGTCTTGGGGCGACGAAACCTCCGTGGGCGGCTTCCTGAACCATGTCCTGCGCCGTAACTACGGCACCTTCAGCATGGGGAAGGCCGGCAAGGGGGGAGCGTTCGTCGGCGAGGGAACCTTCTTCCCGACCCTTTGGCACATGCTCGGGCACGCCTTTCCACGCCTCCTCTGGATAGGTCCTCCGCTTGCCTTCCTGGGGCTCTACCGAGGCAAGAAAGATCGCCAAGAGAGGAAGTCGGCCTATGTCCTCGCCCTCGTGCTCTGCCTCTATGTCCTTAGCTTCTGCGCGCTCTCCAACCTGTCGACCTCGCGGGAGCTGTACCTGACGGTGCTGGCGCGCTTCTTCATCCAGTCCGATCTCATGCTGGCGATCGCGGCCGGCCTGGGCGTCGCGAAACTGCTGGGCTTCCTGCGGGCGCGCTATGCCTTCTGTGAGCGACGCGCGCGCCTGGCCCCTCTTTTCGCCGCCCTGGTCTTCCTGGCCGGTGCGGCAGCACACGCGAGCGCGTGCAACCAGAGACACAACCGGGTGTTCGCGGACTTCGTCACCACGGCCTTCGCCTCGCTTCCGGCGAACGCCATCGTGATCACGATGGGCGACCACCTGACCGGGTCGGTCTTCTACTTTCGCGAGGTGGAGAAGCTCCGCACCGACGTCATCCACCTCGATCGCGAGCTCCTCGGTTTTCCCTGGTACGGCCAGCGCAAGCGCCGGCTCTACCCCGACCTCTATCTGCCGGAGGGCGTGTACGGAAGGCGCGGCTGGAATATCAAGAAGCTGCTCGACGGCAATCCTGCCCGGCCCCTGGTGGTCATCGACCGACTGGAGACCTGGGATCAAAGCTGGAAGGACGGCTACAAGCTCGCAACCAACGGCCTGGTTTATCCACTGGTCCCCGAGAGCAAGTTCCCGACGTTCGAGCAATGGCAGAAGCGCGATCGCGAGGCGATCGACAGCTACGACGTCTTGCCCGCGCTCGGCGCCCCGAAAGGCTCCTGGGAATTCATGCTGGGCCAGCTCGTCATGACGACCGAGGGCGGTCGCGCCCACCTGGCCCTGGTCTACAGCAACCAGGCCGGCAACGCGCCGGCCCCGGCGCGGGTCGCGGTGAATCTGCTCGAAGACATCATCGCCAAGGCCGGTGGAGACCAGACGCTTGGCATTCGCGGCCTTCCCGGGCTGCGCCAGCTCGCCATCGGCCCCTCGGTCTGGAAGGATCTCGGCATCGGTTACGAAGTCCTGTCGCGCACCAATCCTTCCTACACCCCACGGGTGGCCTTAGCCTTCGAGAAGTTCGTCGAACGCGCCGACGCCGACGATGCGGATTTGCCGGCGGCGCGAAAGTACGTCGAAGAGCACCTTCACCATGGACGCAGGTGAGCCGCCGACCCTACCACTTGCCCGACTTGCGCGCCTCGGCCTTGGGCATGCCCGCCAGCTTGGACAGGTTTGCCTTGATCTCCGCCTCCGGCAGCGTGTAATCCGTCAGCCTGCCACCGAGGTAGGCGTCGTAGCCGGCCAGGTCCATCAGGCCGTGGCCGCTGTAGTTGAAGAGGATGACCTTCTCCTTGCCCTCTCTCGCGGCGCTTGTTGGCCTCGTCGATGGTCGCGGCGATGGCGTGGCTGGTTTCCGGCGCGCAGATGATGCCCTCGGTCTTGGCCCAGACCATGGCCGACTCGTAGCACTTGAGTCTGATGGTAGGCCTTGGGCTCGAACAGTCCTTCGACGATGCCCTGGCACACCAGCGGCGCCATGCCGTGGTAGCGCAGTCCGCCGGCGTGAATCGGCGGGGGCACGAAGGTGTGCCCGAGCGAGTGCATGGGCAGCAGCGGCGTCATGCAGGCCGTGTCGCCGTGGTCGTAGACGAAATCGGCCCGGGTCATCGTCGGGCAGCTGTCGGGCTCGACCGGGACGATCTTGATCTTCGCGCCGTGGATCTTGTCGTAGGTGAACGGGAAGGCGAGCCCGGCGAAGTTGCTGCCGCCGCCGGCGCAGCCGATGACCACGTCGGGCAGCTTCTCGCCGGCCTTCTCGAGCTGCTTCTTGGCCTCCAGGCCGATGATCGTCTGGTGCAGCATGACGTGGTTGAGCACGCTGCCGAGCGAGTAGCGCGTCTGCCCGGACGCGTCGGTCACGGCGGCCTCGATGGCCTCGCTGATGGCGATGCCGAGGCTGCCCGGCGTGTCGGGCATCTCGGCCAGGATGGCGCGGCCGGCGTTGGTCTCGTTGCGCGGGCTGGCGACGCAGTTGCCGCCCCAGACCTGCATCATCAGCTTGCGGAACGGCTTCTGGTCGAAGCTGATGCGCACCATGAAGACCTTGCACTCGAGGCCGATGCAGGTTGCACGCGAAGGCAAGCGCGCTGCCCCACTGGCCCGCGCCGGTCTCGGTGGTCAGGCGCTTGATGCCGAACTGCTTGTTGTACCAGGCCTGCGGGACGGCGGTGTTGGGCTTGTGGCTGCCGGCCGGGCTGACGCTCTCGTCCTTGTAGTAGATCCTGGCCGGCGTCCCGAGATAGCGTCTCCAGGTACACGGCGCGCCGAAGCGGCGACGGACGCCACCGATAGAGGATATCGAGAACCTCGTCGGGGATGTCGATCCAGCGCTGCGTGCTGACCTCCTGCTCGATGAGGTTCATGGGGAACACCGGCGCCAGCATCTCGGGGCGAACCGGCTTGCCGTCGGGGCCGAGCGGCGGCAGCATGGGCGTCGGCAGGTCCGCGGCCAGGTTGTACCACTTGCGAGGGATCTCGTTTTCGGAGAGAAGGATCTTCACGTTGTCCATCTTGTTCATCCTTGAGGTGAGTGAGGCGGGTCGTCGGGGATCGTCCGGTTGCAGAGGAAGCGGCAATACTAGAGGAGCGGGCCTGCCTAACACAACCTCGGAAAACCGCTCGCCGCGCTTCGGCGATGGGCACGGCGAGGTTGCGAGGCGACTTAGCGCGGCTTGCGTGCGGACCCAAGGATCATGCGCTTGGCCGGGTTTCGCTGATCCGGCTTACGGGCGATATTCACGACGGGTTCAGCGACGGAATCGGAGATCGCCGGGTGGACGATGCGGTAGGTTCCGGCACCGATGTGGCCCTCGGTCGAGGTTGGGACTGGCGCGTTTTGCTCGCCTGCCGAGGAGACTGGACTGGTGCGATTGGCGACCGTGGGCACTTCCTTGAACCCGTCCTCCTCGTCGTCGCACGGTGGCTGCCCGGTCTGCGGCGGGTCTCCAGCCCCACATTGCTCTACGCCCGCGCGCGGCGGAGCCTCGCCATCTTTGGCGTCCCTTGCTGCAACTTGCGCCTTCATGGGTCTGCTGCCTGCGCGAACGATTCCACCGAGCGGCCACGCCGTGAGAGCGACCGTCGCGACTCGACTTGGGCCATGGTTTATTGATGATAATTCAGTGTAATGCAAAACACAATGATATACGTTACAACTACCCTGGCGATCCGGTGTATAGGTAGGTGCCATGAAGCGCATCGTCACCACCGTGGGGCTCGGGATGGTTTTCCTGCTTGCCGGCTGCACCAGCCAAGAGCCTGCCAAACCCGCGCCGCGGCCAGCACCGCCGAAGACGTCCCAGCCCGCGCAGGTAGCGCAAGCCACCAAAGCAGGCGATGCCGGGGCCGCCGACGCGCACCTCGGCATGATGGAAAAATACGCCATCTGGAAGGCCAAGAAGGAGGCTGACGAGAAGCTCGCCAAGCAGCTCGCCGACCAGGAAGCGGCCCGCCTGCGCAAGTTCGACAAGAGCAAGCTGGCCACGCACCTGGCTTTGCTCGGGTTCGAGAAGGAGACGCGCAGGACACTCGACGAAGCGGCCGAGAAGCTGAAGGGAAAGCCGGATGCTGCCGCGCAGCTGGAGAAGATCGCAGCCAAGCAACGCAAGGCCATCGAGGCCAAGGCCAAGATCCTGCGCAAGATGGATCCCACGGGCGGCAACTCGAACATCGCCACCGATCACGACGTAAGCCTGAATCTCCTGGCCAACGACTACCCGGCCGCGTTGGCGGCTGCGGCGGCGGGCGACGAGAAGCCCCTGGCCGACGCGCGTAAGGAGCTCGACAAGCGGTTCGAGAAGATGGAGTCCTGGCTCGACGAGCTGAAGACGGCCAAGGATACCAAGGTGCCGCGCGCATCCAAGGCGGCCAAAGCAAAGAAGAAGGGCAGGCGGTAGCGCCGCGCGGCGCACTGTCACCCACGCGTCCGTGTTGTAAGCTCCCGGACTCTCTTCGAGAGGTGCGACGTGGTTTCATCCAGGCAGCTCAAACAACTCGCCGACCAGCACGGCACTCCGCTCTTCGTCGTCGATCATCGCGAGATCCGGCGCAACTTCGCCATGTTCCGCAAGGTCTTGCCGCGCGTGCAGGCCTACTACGCGGTCAAGGCCAACCCCGATCCTGCCATCGTCAAGACGCTGTTTCGCGCCGGCGCCAGCTTCGACGTGGCGTCCATGCCGGAATTCAACATCGTCCACCAAAACATCGAAAAATGGCCGGCGCAGAAGCGCCAGGATTTCATCTGGGACAAGATCGTCTATGCCAATCCGGTGAAGGACAATCGCACCCTGGCCGAGCTGGATCCCTACAAGCCGCTCGTCACCTACGACAACCTCGAGGAGGTCGGCAAGATCAAGAAGCACGCGCCGCACGCGGGCCTGGTTTTGCGCGTGAACGTGCCCAATACGGGCTCCATGGTCGAGCTGTCGTCGAAGTTCGGCGCTTCGCCGGGCGAGGCCGTCGACCTGATCGAGACCGCCTTCGACGCCGGGCTTACGGTGGAGGGGTTTTCCTTTCACGTCGGCAGCCAGTGCACGAACTACCAGAACTACGTGCAGGCTCTGGAGATCGCGGACGGCCTTTTCAAGGAGGCCTGGGAGCGCGGCCACAGGCAGGTGAAGATTCTGGACATCGGCGGGGGCTTCCCCGCGCCCTACGACCCCCACGTGCGCCCCTTCGCGGAGCTGGCCAAGACCCTGAACGCGGAATTCGATCGCCTCTTCGGCCCGGACATCGAGATCATCGCCGAGCCCGGCCGCTTCATGGTGGCGACGGCCGCCACCCTGGTGGTCGAGATCATCGGCAAGGCCGTGCGCAACGGCAAGCAGTGCTACTACGTCAACGACGGCGTGTACGGAACCTTTTCCGGCGTGCTGTTCGATCACTGCCAGTATCACTTCAAGGCCTTCAAGAATGGGCCCACGGAGATCGCGTCCGTGTTCGGACCGACCTGCGATGCCCTGGACGTGGTCTCGGTGGCAGAAGACCTGCCCATCGGGTTGCAGCTCGGCGATCGTCTGTACAGCGAGAAGATCGGCGCTTACAGCATCGCTAGCGCCACCAACTTCAACGGCATGCCACTGCCCAAGGTGGTCGCGGTCGGCGAGAAACCATAGTGGGAACCTCCCGGAACCGCGCTAGTGCGCCCCGGCCAGGCGGCCCCCGCGAGAAAAAACCGATCGAAAAATTGCTACTTACACGTAGTCGAGTTACCTACATGGCATGAGCATCGAATTCGAGCGCGCCACGATTCCCTGCGGATCGTGCGGCGCCATGGTCACCGAACTTCGCCGCGGCCGCTGCTGGGGCTGCTACTCCAAATGGGCCGAGATGCGGCCCGTTCCCCGCGGGGCCACCTGCGCCGTCTGCGAAGAGCGCCGGCGGGATAACCTTCGCCTCATCGAGGTGCACAGTCGCTCCCTGACCTTCTGTCACATCTGCGCCGCGCGCGCTATCAAGCTGGCCATGGTTCCAACCAGCATCGAAGAGCTGCGCCGGTTGCTGCTGCGCGACCGCCGCGCTCAAGATCGGCGCGGCGACGGATACGAGCGGAGAATCTTCCCGCGCGAGCGCCGCGTAGGCGACCGCCGCGGGCCACCGCGCGCCAACGCCGCCGACAATACCAATCCAGGATTCGTCATGCCGGAATTCGAGGACATCGAGATCGAAATCGAGGACGCCGACATCGAGATCGTCGAGCAGACCTTGGTGCGCGAAGCGCCGAGGCGTTAGCAAGACCGGCCCCCCGCGGCCGTCCTCCGGCTCCTCACCCTCCCGGCAATTCGATCTTCCACTCCTTGCCTTCGCGCACGAGTGAAAGCGTATGGCGATCCCCGGCGGCCGAGTAGACCTCGACGTCGGCGTGGTCGCGGTCGCGGTGCACGATACGGGTGCCGGCCGGTTCCCAAGCTGGCGGCGCCCATCCGACCGAGAAGAAGTCCTCGGGCCGGGTGATGAGCCGCCCGCCCTGGTGTCGGTTCGACGCCAGCATGGCTTCGATGCGCGCCCGGGTTTCCGGGCCAAGTCGCCGGTAAACGGCCGTGCGGTCTCCGCTGCGCGCGGCGGCGATGAAAAGGTTCACGGCGCCCTCGGGGTTGTCTGCACGCTCCCGGCTAGAACAGGCGACGAGGGCGAACGCCAGGATGGCGATCCATCGGCGCATGATCAAGCCGTGCCGGCATCCCTGCGCTCGATACCAAGTCGGTCGCGCACGAGCGCCATGGTCTGCGCGGCCACGTTGCGGGCGCGCCGGGCGCCATCGGCCAGGATCTCGTCGATGGACTCGGGGCTTGCCAGGAGCTCGGCGCGCCGGGCTCGGATGCGGTCGAGATCGGCCTTGACGCCTTCGAACAGCCATTTCTTGCACTCGATGCAACCGATCCCGGCCGAGACGCAGCCCTTGCGCGCCTCGGCCTGGCGCGCCTCGGAGGAAAAGAACTTATGCAGGGTAAAGACGTTGCACTTGTCGGGATCGCCGGCATCGGTGCGCCGCACGCGCGCTGGATCGGTTGCGGCCGTGCGCAGCTTGTTCCACACCGCCTCGTCGTCCTCGCGCAGCGAGATGGTGTTACCCAGGCTCTTCGACATCTTGGCCTGGCCGTCGAGGCCGAGGATCTTCGGCGTCGACGAGTAGAGCGCCTCCGGTTCGCGGAAGGTTTCGCCGAAGCGCGCGTTCCACTTGCGTACGATCTCGCGCGCCAGTTCCAGGTGCTGCCGCTGATCCTCGCCTACGGGAACCTTGGTTGCGTTGTAAATCAGGATGTCGGCTGCTTGCAGCACGGGATAGGTGAACAGCCCGGCGTTGATGTTGTCGGGATTCTTGTCCGCCTTGTCCTTGAACTGGGTCATGCGGCCGAGCTCGCCATACCCCGTGACCGAGGCCAGTGCCCACGCCAGTTCGGTATGCTCGCGCACGGCCGACTGCACGAACAGCGTGGACTTTTCGGGATCGATGCCGCACGCGATGAGATCGCTGGCCATCTCGCGCACGCGCCTGGCCATGGTATCCGGCTCGAACGGCTGGGTGATGGAGTGGTAGTCCACGATGCAATAGAAACAGCGATAGGACGACTGCAAGGCCACCCAATTGCGGATGGCACCAAGATAGTTGCCGATATGCAGTTCGCCCGAGGGCTGAATCCCCGAGAAGATGGTTTCGCGCGGCGCGGTTTCAGACATGTCGCCTGCGGTTGTAGTCGGCGCGATGGAGGTGGTCAAGGCCACGTGCGGCCAAGGGCCGCGTGCGCAGGTCCTTAACTGAGGACGGACAGCTTGCTGCTGCGCTTGGCCGTTCCAGGGTCCGGGAGATTTCCCACCGACAGCGCGCATGCCACACGCCCGGCGATGGCGACGAAGGCCCGCGCAGCAGCCGAATCGGGCTCGGCAAGCACGATGGGCCGGCCGCTGTCGCCACCTTCACGCACCGAGGAGAGCATGGGGATCTCACCCAGAAATCTCAGCCCCTCTCGTTCGGCCAGCCGACGGCCACCGCCGCGAGCGAAGATCTCCTCATGGTGACCGCACGCGGGGCAGGTGAAGTAGCTCATGTTCTCGACGATGCCCAGCACCGGCACCTCGACCTTCCTCCACATCGCGAGAGCTTTCTCCACGTCGATGACCGACACCTCTTGCGGCGTGGACACCATCACCGCACCGGTGACGGGCACGAGCTGGGCCAAGGAGAGCTGGGTGTCCCCGGTCCCGGGCGGCAAGTCGATCACGAGGTAGTCGAGCTCGCCCCAAGCCACGTCCTCGACGAACTGGGTGAGCAGCTTGTGAATCATGGGGCCGCGCCACATCACGGCCGCGCCACGGTCGACGAAAAAGCCAACGGACAGCACCTTGAGGCCGTGGTGGACGCCTGGAACGATGGTGTGCTCGTCCCGGATCTCGGCCACGGCCTGCGGCTCGCCCATCATCTGCGGAATCGACGGCCCGAACACATCGGCGTCGAGGATGCCCACGCGCGCGCCTTCCCCGGCAAATGCCATGGCCAGGTTGGTCGCGACCGTGGACTTGCCAACGCCGCCCTTGCCCGCCGCGACCGCGATGATATTGCGAACGCCGGGCAGTCGTTCCCGCGCCGGCCCGAGCTTGCGCGCGACTTCGGCCGTGAACGCGACCTCGGCGCCCGTCACGCCGGCCACGCGCATGACCGCCGCCTGCGCCGAGACGCGCATCTCTTCACGCGATGGACAAAGTGGCGTGGTGAGGCGAATTCCGACGCGCACCTCGCCTTCCACGATGGTCACTTCACGCAACATTTCCGCCGCCACGAGCGACCTGCCCAGGGCCGGATCCTTGACTTGCGCCAGTGCTTCGCGAATTTCCTCGAAGGTGGGAATGGGCAGGGTCCTTTCTCCGGCGACTGAGAGCCGAAACCGCGGCTAGATCTTGTGTATGGCCTTGCGCAGCGAAGGCAGGTCGGGCTCGACGTCCGCGTGATGGCCCATCTTGCGCCGCTTGACCGCGAGGTAGCCGGCGTTGTGCTGGTTCTCCCCCACCCAATGCGCGACGCGTGCCGCGACCACGACGCCCGCGTCTTGCAGCCCCTTGACCTTGAGCGGGTTGTTGGTGAGCAGGCGCACCGACTCGACCCCGAGGTCGCGCAAGATGGCGCCCGCGATGTCGTAGCTGCGCGCATCGGCCTCGAAACCCAGAGCAAGGTTGGCCTCGACTGTATCGGCGCCGCCGTTTTGCAAGGCGTAGGCGCGGATCTTGTTGCCGAGCCCGATCCCGCGTCCCTCCTGGCGCAAATACACCACTGCGCCGGATCCCTCGGCGGCGATGCGTTCCATGGCGATGTGGAATTGTTCGCGGCAGTCGCATTTGAGCGAGCCCATGACCTCCGAGGTCCAGCACTCGGAGTGAACGCGGACGAGCACGTTGGAGACGCCGCGGATGTGCCCGCGCACGATGGCCATGTGCTCGCGCGAGCACATCGGGTTCGCGCACGCCTTGTTCTCCTCGGGTTCGCGGTACACGATGAGCCGAAATGGCCCGTGCACCGTCGGGAGATCTGCTTCGGAGTAGCGCTCGAGCTTCATCGAGAATGCCGCTTTACCGGCTAAACGTACGGGCCGGACCTCAGCTTGTCAACGCGCCCGGGAGGCTTGGGCGAGTGCGCCCTTGCTTGCTTGCCTTCCCGTCGAGTGTCATTCTTTAGTTTCCATGCCGATTCGTCCGATTCTTGCGTTTCCCAGACCCGCGGTTGCGGCAAATTTCGCGGCCCGTGACCGCCTTCGACGCGAGTCTGCTTGAGTTGGTGACGGACATGAAGGACACCATGTACCTGGCCGAAGGCGCCGGGTTGGCCGCCATCCAGGTTGGCGAACCTTTGCGACTTTTCATCGTCGACCCCGAGGTCGCCGGGCGCACGGCCGACGACCCACCGCTGGTGGTCGCCAATCCCGAGCTACTCTCGATTTCCGAGGAAGAACAAACCGGGGACGAGGGTTGCCTGTCGTTCCCCGGGATCTTCGTTCCGGTCAAGCGCGGAATGCGGGCTCGAGTGCGCGCGCAGGATGTGGACGGTAAGACCTTCGAGATCGAGGGCGAGGCGCTCTTCGCGCGGGCCTTGCAGCACGAGAACGATCACCTGACGGGCCGGCTGCTCATCGACATGGTGGGGCCGGTCAAGCGCCAGATCATCAAGCGCAAGATGCGCAAGGAAAACGAGAAGGAAGACGAGGCCGAGGCGACTTAGCCCGGCCTTTGCCTTCCATCCGGCCATGCCCAGCCTGGTCCTTTCCAGGATCACCTTCGAGGGCCGCCACGGCGCCACCGAGAACGAGCGCCGCAGCCTGCGCACCTTCGAGGTCGACGTGGAGATCGATTCCTCCCTCGATCGGGCGCGCACCTCCGACGACCTGAAGGACACCATCGACTACCGCGTGGTGGCGGAGATCATCGTCGAGCTCGGCACCTCGGAAACGCATCACCTGCTGGAATCTTTGGCTGGCCGCATGCTCGATGCCCTGGGGAAAAGGTACCCCGCTGCGTCCTTCCGTCTCGAGGTGCGCAAGCTCAACCCGCCCCTGTGTCCCGGCCATCCCGCCTTCGCATCGGTGCGCATGAGCCGCTCGGGCAGCGGGGTCTGAAGAAACTTCCGCCTACCCACCCTGGGCCGCGCTAGAGCAACCGGGGCGCGACCCGTTCCTGCGGGCTCACTCGCCGTCGCCGCCGACCCTGGTGCGTAGGTTCTTGACCGCCGAACGCGCGTGCTTGTCGGCCAGCATGCGATTTTTCGCCCGCCGGGAACGGCGGCGTTTCTGGCGACGGATGCGTTCGAATTCCTGCACGCGTCGGCTCTCCGCACCCAGTTGCGCGGCTTCGATCTTGTCCGCGAGCAGCATGCGCGCGAGGTAGCGGTTGAGTCCTTGCGAGCGGCCCTGCTGGCACTTGATGCGCAGACCGCTCGGGGCGTGGAAGAGCACGACGCAGGTCGCGACCTTGTTCACGTTCTGCCCGCCCTTGCCTTGCGAGGTGACGAAGGTCTCCCGCAAGTCGTCCTCGCGAATGCCGAGGCCGAGCATGCGACTGCGTAGCGCCGAAGACTTCTCTCGCGAGACGGGAAAGACCAGGCCGGAGCTCACGACGGATCCTCGTGACCGCCGCGCTGCCCCGGAAGCCCCTCGTCGCCCTCGTCTTCGTCGCTGGCGTTGATGTCATCCCAGAAACGGTCCCAGGCCTCGCTGGTCGAGGTGAGCGCGATGGCCATGGCCGGGCTCGTGCTTCCCTCCGTGCTTCCTTCCAGATCGGAAAAGCAGCGCACCACGACCCCGACCGCGAACACCGCCTCGCCCTGTGCGCCCAGGACGCGAATGCGTAGCAGCGTGCCCACCCGGCGCGTTTCGCTGCTGAGCACGAACAGCCCACCGCGACTGACGTCCACGCTGCGACCGAGGAAATTCCCCTTGGTATCCGACAGATTCACGCGCACGTGGATGGGATTGCGGCGCGAGGATCGGCGCTCGCGCGATGAATTCGCAATCGGTTCTTTCGGGCTCATCCGCGCTTCCTCGCCACCCGCTTGTGATCCTAGCCCGCGTCCGGTCCGGTGGCCCCCGCTGCCGCTTTGCGCAGCGCCGCCCGGCCGTCGATGAATTCCTCGAGGAACTTCTTGGCTGGCGCCTCCCACGCGTCGCCGTAGGTTTGCACGTAGCCGAAGGCTTCCTCCCGGCTGCCCGGCGTCGCTGCGCCGAGGTTGGCGGCGCGCCTGGCAATGCGGCCGAGCAGAACCTTGCCGAGGTATGGGTTGGCGACGAGGGCTCTTTCGAGCGCTTCCTCGGCGGCCTTGAGGTTGCCGGCCACAAAGTGCGCCAGCGCCAAACTCATGGGCGCGCGTCCAGCGCCCGTCTCGGACTTGCCTGCGACATCGAGCACCGCCGTCGCCTCGGCGGCGCGGCCAAGCTTGATGAGCGCGATGCCCGCGATGAGGCGTGCCTCGGTGCCCACCGCCCCTTCGTCCACGGCATAGACCCGCTCGAGCTCGACCAGGGCATCGTCGTATTTCTTCTCGTCGAAGTCGAGGCAGCCGAGGGCGTGGCACGAGCGAACGAAGGACTGCGCCTCGCGGCGTGTGAACGCATCCTTGGCTCCCGAACTGCGCAGCTCGGCCGCGACGGCTTCAGACACGCGCTGGACCTCGTGAAATTCCTTGCGGGCACCGTCGTTATCGCCGGACTGCAGACGTGCGAGTCCAATCCCGGCCAGGGCATCGGCCCACTCGGGGCGCAGCGCGAGGGCCGCGCGGAATTCCTTCTCGGCGGCGCCCGGGCGACGTTGCTCGAATAGTCTCCAGCCTCCGGCGAGCAGTGCCTCGGGATCCGGCGCGGGCGGAGGGACGGCGGTGGCGCCTTCGTCCTCGGCCAGGTGGCATTTCTTGTATTTCTTGCCCGAGCCGCATGGGCAGGGATCGTTGCGTCCGGTGCCGGCCAGGCGCGCGCGCGCCGCTTCGGCCTTGTCGCCACTGGGTTCGGATTCTTCCGCTTGCTTCGCAGTCACCGGTGCAGTCTAACCACTCTGGCCACGACAGTCGACGGGGAAGAGAAGCCCGGCCGCTGCAGAAACGGCGCAGGCACCAGCCTCTACTTGCCGCCCGGGCTCAGCCTGGCGACCTCGGCCTGCAGGCGCGCGAGCACGGTCTTGTCGATGGCGGAAAGTCGAACGCCGACCCGATGCCCATCCTTGGCCACGACCTTGCCCATGCCGTTGAAGAGCGACATCCCGTCGTTGTCCATGATGGACACCTCGAAGGCGGCACCCAGGGAAACCTCGTCGTCGACGGGGATCACGAACCCGCCCAGGCGAATGTTGATGAGGGGATTGTTGGTGAAATATCCGACCGTGAGCGGCGTGAGACGTACCCGCAGATCGTGCCCCTCGACCGAAAGGCCAGGCTGAACCCGCGTTGCACCTTGGAGCGGACGCGCCGACCGTCCCGACGGACCGGCGACCGGCCGCGGGTCGCCCCTGCGTGGGTCCTCGCCGAAGTCGAGCGGAACGTGAGGCATGCGACCTTCTCTTTCGTTGTTGGCGACGATCCCTTCGAGGCATGTGCGGCTGTCCGGGTCCAGCTCGCGGAATTTCACGCCCATGCCCGGGACCGGACCTTGCGTCACCCGGACGACTTCGCCCTTTCCCTTGAGCAGGGAAAGTCCGTCCGCGAGCGCGAATTCGAACTCGATGAGGGAGCCCACCGGGCCGGGCTTGTCGGAGGCCAGGAACATCCCCGTGCGGCTGATGTTGAGCGACTGGGTATCGTGAAAATCGAGAATGCTGTTGTAGCGGAGTCTTACCTGGGCCAAGACCGGGATACGCGGATCGCGCCACGTCTCCTGGGTGCGTGGGGTGCCGGCGTCGGTAGCAGGATAGGATCTGGAGGAGCGGCCTCCCGCAATCGCGATCGGCGTCGAACCGAGTTCCTTGCTTCCCTTGCTTTCGTCCATGGATCCAGTTCGCCGTGTTTAGGGCACGTAGTCTGGAGGATGGCTCCCACCCGTGCCGAAAAAGAACTGTTCGGCCTGTTCGAAGAGAAGCTGCTGGCCGGCCGCGGAGCCGAGGTCCAGACGAAACTCGTTGACGATGCGCTTCGAGAATTCTATCCACATCATCCACGCTTGCTGCGATACATTGTCGTAGATCCGCTGCCCGAGCTCGTTGTTGAACGGCTTGTAGCTCATCCCGGGTAGCTCTTGCCCCAGTTTGGCGCACTTGACTAGGCGAGGCATAGAGTCTCCTTGCAGGCAGTCATGACCACGGATTTTAGCAGGTCTTTGGCCCGGCACGCCTCCATCCCTTGTCGCCCGCCGCGGTGTCGACCTCGATCTCCATCGTCGCAATGGCGATGGAAACGAATGGTCCCGAGCACCCAGTCGACAAGCTACCGTTGCTCCCTTCCAGGCCTGGCGGGGTTCGCGAGTGTTCCGTCGCCCGGGACCGAGTCCTTTTTCCCACAACTGGCGCCGAATCGCCAGTCTCAATCGCCACACCTACCCGGCAACACCTTGCCGGCGCAGATAGTCCACGTAGTAGTCGGCGGCCTGCCGCTCGGCCAGGTCACCGCGTGCGACGGCGTCCTCGCACAGCTTGCGCAGCTCGCCCACGCGACGGGATGGCGGGAGGTGGAAGGCCTCCATGATGGCATTGCCCACGCCGGGTGGCAGGGGAGGCACGCGCGCGTCGAGCGCGCGCAGGGCCGCAATCCTCTGCATCAGCGCCTCGATGTTGCGCGCGGCCTCTTGCCTGCGGCCAGGCCGCGCCGAGGTGACGTCCGCGCGCGAGAGTTCGATCAGATCGTCGAGCAGGTCGCCCATTTCGTGGTCGAACCTTCGGACCGCTGCGTCGGTCCAGGCGGCCTCGTAGGCATTGGCGCGCAGATGGTGCAGGATGAGGGCTCGGATTCTGGTTCGATCCCCGCGTGCAAAGTCCAGGCGGCGTGCGATGGGCCCGAACAATCGTGCGCCCAATTCGGCGTGCCGGTGGAACGTCACCCTGCCGTCGGGCAAGAGTTCGCGCGTTTGGACCTTGCCGATGTCGTGCAACAGCGCCGCCCAACGCACGAGCGGACGCGCGGGCGCCTGCATGACGACTTGCTTGGTGTGCTGCCAGACGTCCTTGTGCCGCCGGCCTGCCTCCTGCGAGAAGTTGACCGTGGCTTCGAGCTCGGGCAGCAGGACGGCCAATATCCCCGCATCATGCAGCCATTGCAGCGCCAGCGACGCATAGGGGCCCAGGATCACCAACTCGATGGCTTGGCGCAAGCGTGCGGGCGGCAGCTCGGCGAGGAGGTGGGCGACGAGCCCAGCGGCCTGCGTGACCTCGCTCGCCACGGTGCTGCCGGTGCTCGCCATGTGGACCGCAACGTCCAGAATCGCCTCGCTTCCCGTGCCGAACGGCACCACCTCCTCACGCATGGATCGCAACCCGATAAAGCAGTACCCGCGCCTTGAAACCTACGCCTATCGCAAGCCCCTACCCTACGTCTGGGTGATCTTCTTCTTGTCCTGATCCCACTTCTTCTGCAAGTGATCGAGAATAGGTTGGGCCTGCTTGAGCCTGCCCGCCAGACTCTTCTCCGAGATGGGATAGTTGGTTCCGAACTTGAGACCGTCGTCGTAGAGAAACGTGCCGACCTCCTGGTCATCGACGAATTGTGAGATCTTCTTTCGCGCATAGGCAGCCTTGCCGAGCGCGGTCCAGCGGCTGTCGAGCCAGCCCATCATGGGCTGGCCGCACCCGCGCGCGAAGACCGTCAGCTCCTGGGAAAACCGGCCGAATTCTTCGGCAAAGCGCTCGCGAAAAAGGGGCGCGCTCTCGCCCCCTCCGTCGAGGATGTGCTTGGCGGCGAGACGGAGCATGATGGCGTCCTCGCCGTAGCGCAGAACGGGCTCGATGTTCCCTTCGCGCGGACTGATGATGTACACCACGGCGGCCGCTGCGATTTCGCGAACCGCGTGTTCGAGGTCGGGATCCGACACGGCCTCGAGAAGAACCTTGAGGTCGAAGGGAAGCGAGACCAAGGCCCGCGCAAGCATCTCCAGGAAACTGCGCTCTTGGTCCTTGTCCATGGGTCGTGCTGGGGCGAGGGGATGGTTGGTGAGTGGTGGCGACCGTATGCCGCCACCGCGTGGCGTTCATACTACTCAATTCTCACAGGAAAGACACTGCCTAGCGGACGGTGCCTGTGCATTCCGGCGAGGCACGCTGCGCTGGAACCTTGCCAAACTCCTGTAAGCGATTGATTCGACGGCCGACAGTCCCTAAACTATGCCATCAGGCGGTAGGTGGCTCACGTCGCCCAAGAGGTAACCTAGTGTCAGATCACTTTCGTCGCACAGATCCCCGTTATGCTCGCCGGTTGGATGTCGAGGTCGTGGTTGGCGATCAGAAACACACCGCCACCACGGGGAACATTTCCCTGGGTGGCCTTTTCGTTGAAACCACGAACACGTTTCCGCTGCAAACCCGATTGCGCATTCGCTTCCAGATCCCCACGCAACCCGAGCCGATCGAAGTGAGCGGCGAGGTTCGCTGGGTCGAACCTGGGGGTTCCGGCCAGCCCTCCGGAATGGGCATTCGTTTCCAGGGTCTGCGCGCCCGCGAAGTCTGGGCCCTGAACCGCTTCTTCCAAGGCTAGCCCGAACCGGAAGTCAGTCTGAAGGCTCTGCCAGCCTCGCGCCCTGCCACCGGCGCGGCGGCCAGTTCAGTGCCGCAGCGACGCGGGCAAGAGCGGCGAAGGCGATCCCGTGTAGAGGATCCACAACTGGTGCGCCGCGCGGGTCATGGCCACGTGGAGTAGCCGGCGCGCGTGGCCGCTCTCTGGGTACGACTCCTGATTCGCTTCCAGCAAGATGACGATGTCGAATTCCAGTCCCTTGGTCTGCTTGACGTCGGTCACGTCGATTCCGGGCCGGAAGGAAAAATCCTGGTCGGCCACCAGACGCAGCCCTGGCACCTCGGCCGCGGACAGGGCCTCGAAGTAGAGGCGCGCCTGCTCGGAATGGCGCGCAATCAGGGCCACCGAGGCCAAGGGTTCGCGACCAGCGAGGTCGCGCAGCATGCGCACGAGGAACTCGCACGCCTCGCCCGACGAGCCGAATCGAAAACCCTCGACCTCGGCGCCCAGGCGTGGCACCTGCGGTTGCTCGTCACCCCTGAGCGGACCCAGAACGTGAAGCGCGCAGTCGATGATCTGTCGGGTGGAGCGGTAGCTGATGCGCAAGGGCTCGACGCAATCGTGCGCCAGGCCGAGACGTTCGAGCATCTCGGTCCAGCTCGAAAATCCGTGTTCGGGAGCGATGCCTTGGTTGGTATCCCCGGCCAGAGTGATCGATCGCCGCGGCGTCGTGCAGTCGAGCAGCACCGCCAGCTCCACCGGGGCGAAGTCTTGCACCTCATCGATCATCAAGTGATGGTATGCCAAAGGTCCCTTCGTGCTTTGTAGGGGTCCACGCTGGAGCTGATAGATGCGCAGGAGCAGGGCCTCATCCTCCGCGTCGAGGGCGTAGGGTTCGCCGTCGTCTTCGGCGCTTGCCGACCCCGTCCGCAAGCGCTCGCGATCCACGCACCAGCGGTGAATGAGGCCGATCTGGCTGTCGGAAAAAAGCCCGGGCGCGTGCGCGGCGAATCCACGGGCAAGGGCCGCGCGGTCGGTGAGCAAGGACGCCCATTCTCCGACCACGTCGCGCGTGCGCTCACGGAGACGCGCCCCGCAGGCCTCGATGCGCGCGCGCAAACGCGGCGCAAGCGTGGCTTGCTTCACGAAACGCGCCAGCGCGGTTACCCGAGCGTCCACCGGCCCGGTCGTCTTATCCCAAACTGCGAGCAGCGTGTCCGCTTCGGTTCCATGCGTTAGTTGCGATTGCAGTAGGTGCCGGCCCCAGCTCGCCATCTCGGCTTGCCGGTCGGCCAACATCGCCAGCATCGCCCCGTGCGATTTCGCGCGCATCACGAGCGCCGGTGTCCTGTCGGTAGTGTCGCAGGAAAACCTCGGGAGCGTGGCCTTGCGCGCCTCATCGGCCCAACTGGCGAAGGTTCGAACTTTCACGCCGGGCACCTGCAGTCCCGGCAACACCCGGGAAACGTACGCCGCAAGCGCACGCTCATACACGATGACCAGCATGTCTTGCGGGCGGAAATACCCAGGTTCGGCGAAATTCAAGTAGGCGATACGGTGCAATCCGACGGTGGTCTTGCCACTGCCAGCCGACCCCTGAACGACGATGACACCCGAGCTCGGCCGGGAAATCAGCTCGAACTGCCGCGGGTCGATCAGGGCGGCGATGGCCGGCAGGAAGCGGTCGGCCCTGGCTTGTCCATGTCTCTCGAAACCAAGATGCAGCCTCGGCGGCGATGGCGTCGCAGCGGCCCAAGGCGCGACCCCCAGCCGCACCTTGTCGAAACTCAAGCTGCGCCAGCTCGGTTCCGGAGGTTCGCGGGAGAAGATCCCTTGTGCACAGGCCACTCGCCTCAGCTCGCCGTCCACGATGGTGACCGTCCGCCGTGCCAACACCTCGCCTGTCACCTCGCGCTCGCCCAGCCGCTCCTCGAAGCAGTCGCCCTCCTCGTAGCGGTAAAAGAGCCGTGAAACCGGCGCGTTCCGCCAGTCGACGATTTGCACACCCCCGCCGGGCTCGAGGTAGCCGCGCTGGCCAATCAGAACGTCACGACGGCGCCCATCTTGCAGCAACCGAAGGTGACCGAAATAGGGCGATCCGCGATCGACGGGAATGCTTTCGCCCAGGCCACGCTGGCGCGAGAGCGCTTCGATTCGGTGCATCTGCTCGAGCAGAGGGCCTTGATCCTCCGGCTTCGCCTCGGCCAAGGCGTCGCGCAACTCGATGAGCGCGCCGGCATCATCGACCGGCGTGCGCGAGCGCACGAGGGGCGCATCGAGCTTGGCGAGCACGACGCGAAGGAGTAATTCCTCCTCGGCGACGATAGGCGGCGTACCGACACCGACCGCTTCGGCCGGTTGAAGAGCGCCGCGATCATGGATTCCGTCCTTCACGACAAAGCCATCTAGTCTAGTGAGTGTTCGTTGGCTTGCCAACATGGACACGTCGCGCCTCGGATCCGCAACCACGGCGAGAGGGTGTGACCGGCGCATTCCGTCGACCTGTGCCGCGAATCATGCAGCAGGCAGGCGAACGGTGAACGTGGTGCCCTTGCCGGGCTGGCTCAGCACGTCGATGGTGCCCTTGTGGTCCTCAACGATGCGCGCGGTGGTCGCAAGGCCAAGTCCCGTGCCGCCGGTCTTCCGGGAGAAGAACGGTTCGAAAATATGGTCGAGGTCATCCCTGGCGATGCCGACCCCCGTGTCTCGCACCATGAGAATGGCTTCCGCCGGTTGCGCGTTCTTCTGCGCTGTTGCCACATAGATCGTTCCCCCCTCGGGCATCGCGTCCACAGCGTTGCGTAGGAGATTCCACAGCACCTGCTGCATTTGCCCGGATGCGGCCTCGACCCACACGCCGTCTTGGGCGTGGAGCTGCAGTCGCACTTCCTTGGTGCGCCGCTCCTGCTCGAAGATCCTGGCGATCTCGGTCACCATCTCGCCCAGATCGAGGCGTCCTCGCTCTTCCGTGCGCGGACGGGCGTAGTCGAGCAGGTTGCTGATGAGGGCATTCACTCGGTCGACCTCCCGCACGGCGATGTCGACCAGACTGTGGGTTTCGGGGTCCGCGCTGGAAAGGCGCTTGAGCACCTCGACCGAGCCGGAAATGCCAGCCAAGGGATTGCGTATCTCGTGGGCGATGTTGGCGGCCAAGCGGCCGATGCTGGCCAGGCGTTCCGCGCGCGCGACCATCTGTTCCATGTGGCGCAGATCCGTCAAGTCCTGGAAATGGATGACCCGCCCGATGACGTTGCCCGTGTGGTCGGAGAGCGGTGTCGCGGACAGCCCCAAGTGGCGTACGACGCCGTCGATGCGAACCGCATCCACCTCATCGCGCAGAACCCGTCCGAGCGCCCCGGTCTTGGACAGGAGCGGTTCCAGCGAGGGGATGTGGCTGACCAGTTTCTGACCGATCGGCGGAGCGTCGGTGAGACCGAGGATGTCGCAGGCGGCATCGTTCATCGTGGTGATGGTTCCGTCGAGGGTGGTGGTGACCAGGCCGGACGACAGGCAGCGAATCGTGTTCTGGTGCAGCGATGCGAGGTCGCCCACCATCTGCTGGTGCTTGGCGAGCCGCTCGCCCACCTTGCGTCGCTGCAAGGCCAGGCCGACGCCGAGGGACCCTACCGAAACCAGGCCCGCCAGGAAGACCACGACGCGAAAGATCAGGTCCTCTCGCGTGAGATCCCAAGGAAAGACGGTCTGGCCTGTGATGGGAGGAAGAATCTTCGAGTAGCCGAGAAGCGAGATGCATACGAAGAGCAGGGCACTGGCCACGGCGACGCTGGCGGCACCGAAACCCTTGGGCAGGGAGGATACCGCGACGACGTCGATGAGATAGAGGAAGGTATACCCGCTTTGCGCCCCACCCGTGGCGTGGACGAGCAGGGTTACCAGGACCAGATCGACCCCAATCTGAATGTCGGCGAAGCGAATCGGATCCTGAATGCTCTTGATGCTGATGGCATAGGCGAGACTGGCGAGGTAGGTGGTGGCCAGGAGTCCGAAAATGAAGCGACCAAAAGGACTCGAGAGGTTTTCGGGCAACTCCATCGTCCAGGCCAAGACCACCACCGACAGCATGAGCACCGTGGCCAGGGCGGTGCGCACGAGCATGAGGTAGGTGACGATCCTCATGGCCTCGACGCGGGGTTTGTCGCTGGCTTCCACCGATGTGGCCGCGCCCAAGAGAACGAAGGGGGGAACCGAGGCCGGGGGAATGCTGCCACCGTCCGCCAGCGCGGGCGCGGTCCCATCCGGCGAGGCTAGGGTCGGTCTTTCCATCCGCTCGGCTTGCCCCCGGGGCGTGTCCAAGAGCTAGCTCTTGATGTTTCCGGCCATCTCGAAAATCGGAAGGTACATCGCAATGACCAAGCCGCCGACGACCGTGCCCAGAAACACCATCATGAGGGGCTCTATCATGCTGGTCATGGACGCCACCGCCACGTCGACTTCCTCTTCGTAGAAGTCGGCGATCTTGTTAAGCATGGCGTCGAGAGCACCGGTCTGCTCGCCGACGCTGATCATCTGCACCACCATGGGCGGCATGAGACCGGTTTCCATGAGGGGCGTCGACATATCCTTGCCTTCCGAGATGCGTGCCCGGACGAACATGATGCCATCCTGGACCACGACATTGCCGGCCGTCTTGCCCACGATTTCCATGGCGTCGAGGATGGGAACGCCGGAAGAAAGCAGGGTCCCCATGGTGCGCGTGAAGCGCGCCACCACGGTCTTTCTCAGCACCGACCCCAGGATCGGCAATTTGAGCAACATGCCGTCCCACGCCAGCCTCCCCTTGCGCGTTCTCAAGATTGCTCTCCAAGCCGCACCGAGCAAGATGAGTCCGACGACGATGAAGGGCAGGTAGTGCCGCATCGCATAGGACAGGTCGATCACGAACTGCGTCGGGGCGGGCAACTTACCCCCGCCAAAGTCCTTGAACATCTTCTCGAACACGGGAATGACCTTGGTGAGCAGGACCACGACCACGAGGCCGGCGATGCACAAGACGATGAGCGGATAGCTCATGGCACCCTTCACGCGCCGCTTGAGCTTCTGCGCCTTCTCCATGTATTGGGAAAGGCGCTGCAGAATGGTATCCAGGATGCCTCCCGCCTCGCCCGCCGCGACCAGGTTCACGAAGAGATTGTCGAAGATCTTGGGGAAACGCTTCATGGCATCCGACAAGGTGAGTCCACCTTCCACGCTGCCGCGAATCTGGCTCAGGATCTTCCCGAATCGTTTGTTCTCGGCCTGCGTCGCCAGGATCTCCAGACACTGCACGATGGGCAAACCCGCGTCGATCATGGTGGCGAAGAGGCGGGTGAAGATCACGATGTCCTTGGTGGTGACGCCGGTACCGATGGTGGGCAGCGTGATCTGCCTCGGCTGCTTCTTCACCGTGACCGGCGACAGCTGCTGCATCTTGAGCTTGTTGTGGACGGCCTCCTCGGTCTCGGCCTCCATCACCCCTTTCTTGACGTCGCCCGACCGCGTACGCGCTTCCCAAACGAAGGCTTTTGCTCGCCCTGCCATGACCTTCTAGCCTCTTCCCATCTGGGGACGGCCCCCCGGCCTGCCGGCCGACGCCGCGCCGCCGGTTGAAATAATCTGTTCCAGTTCCTCGGGCTCCGAGCTGTGCCCCATCGCTTCCTCCAGCGAGATCAACCGGCGCAGGTAGAGACTTGCCAGGCTCTGGTTCATCGTCTGCATTCCGGACTTTCCCTGCCCGATTTGCATGATGGAGTAGATTTGGTGGATCTTGTCCTCGCGGATGAGGTTGCGGATGGCGGCGTTCGGAATCATCACCTCCAGCGCCGGGACCCGTCCTTGACCGGACGCGCGCGGCAGCAGCGCCTGGCTGATGATCCCTTCGACCACGAAGGAGAGCTGCGCGCGAATTTGCGATTGCTGGCTGGGAGGAAAGACGTCGATGATCCGGTTGATGGTCTGCACCGCGGAATTGGTGTGCAAGGTCGCGAAGCACAGGTGACCGGTCTCAGCCGTGACCAGTGCCGCCTCGATGGTTTCGAGGTCGCGCATCTCGCCCACCAGCACCACATCGGGATCCTGGCGCAGGATGTATTTGAGCGCTTTCTTGAAGGTATCGGTGTCGGCCCCGATCTCGCGCTGATTGATCAGGCACTTCTTGTGCGGGTGCAGGTACTCGATGGGATCTTCGATGGTGATGATGTGCTCGTGTCGCTCGGAGTTGATCTTGTCGATCATCGCCGCCAGCGAGGTGGTCTTGCCCGAGCCGGTGGGCCCGGTCACCAAGACCAGACCGCGGGGCTTGTTGCAGAGTTCTTCGATGACCGGGGGCAAGCTGAGATCGGCGAAGCTCTTGATCTTGAAGGGCACGGTGCGGAAGGCGCCACCCACCGCGCCCCGTTGCATGAAGAGGTTGGCGCGAAAGCGCGCCACGCCACGCACGCCAAAGGAGAAGTCGAGCTCCTTGTCCTCCTCGAAGCGCAGCTTCTGAGTGTCCGTCAAGACCGAATAGCACAGTTGCTTGGTGTCGACCGGTGAGAGCTGATTAACTCGCAGAGGCACGAGGACGCCGTCGATGCGCAATTGCGGCGGCGAGCCGGTGGTGATGTGGAGGTCGGAGGCTCCCTGCTCGACCATGGCCTTCAGCAGCTGCTGCAGATTGACGTTGAGTCCACTTGCTGGCGTCGGGGTGGTGTCCAAACTCTCTCCTCTAGTCGGAGGCCGTGATGCGTCCCACCTCTTCGACCGAGGTGACTCCCTGGCAGATCTTGCGAATCCCCGACATGCGCAAGGAGCGCATGCCACGTCGCACGGCCTCGGCCTTGATTTCCACCGCGGCGGCCCCCTGCAACACCAATTCCTTGAGCGGGTCAGCAAATGGCATGACTTCGTAGAGAGCCACGCGGCCCTTGTAGCCCGTCATGCTGCAGGCCTGGCAGCCGGCGCCATGGAGACAGGTCGCCGTCTCGATCTCGGCGTCGGTGGCGCCGAGCGACTTCAGCTCATCCTTGGGCGTCGGGATGGGTTTTTTGCAGTTCCCGCAGATCTTGCGCACGAGGCGTTGTGCCTGCACCAGCTGCACGGCCGCCGTGACCAGGAAGGGTTCGACGCCCATGTTGAGCAAGCGCGTGATGGTCGAGGGAGCGTCGTTGGTGTGCAGGGTCGAAAGAACGAGGTGGCCAGTAAGCGCGGCCTTGATGCCGATCTCGGCGGTCTCGAAATCACGAATCTCGCCGATCATGATGATGTCGGGGTCCTGGCGCAGAAACGAACGCAGGGCGGCCGCGAAGTTGAGCCCGATGTCCTCGTGCATTTGCACCTGGTTGATGCCGGAGAGGTTGAACTCGACCGGATCTTCCGCGGTGCAAATATTGTCGGAGATCTTGTTGAGCTCGGAGAGCGCTGAATAGAGCGTCGTGGTCTTCCCCGACCCCGTGGGTCCGGTGACCAGAACCATGCCGAAGGGCGAATCGATGGCTTTCTTGAAATCATCGAGCTGGTCGACCTCGAAGCCCAGCTTGGTCATGTCGAGCTGCAGGTTGCTCTTGTCGAGGAGACGAAGGACGATCTTCTCTCCGAACAACGTGGGCAGGACGGAGACACGAAAATCCATTTCCCTGTTCACCCCGACCTTGAGCTTGATACGACCGTCCTGCGGCAACCGACGCTCGGCGATGTCGAGATGCGCCATGATCTTCAGGCGGCTGGAAAGCGCTGCCTTGAGTTTCGTCGGTGGCGACATCTCCTCGTGCAACACACCGTCGACCCGGTAGCGCACGCGATAGCTCTTCTCGTAGGGCTCGACATGGATATCGGAGGCGCCTTTCTGGATCGCGGAGAGCAGGATGTGGTTGCACAGCTTGACCACCGGCGCGTCGTCCGCGGCGCGCTCCAGGTCCAGGGTGTTGACGTCGTCTTCGGCCGAAGCGCCGACCTCGACCTGCTCCTGGATCTCGTTCATCACCTGGTTGATGTCGAGCTCGTTTTGGCGCTCGTAGTACTTCTCGACGGCCTCCGAAATGCTGACCTCGGAAGCGACCACGACCTCGATGTTGTAGCCGGTGACGAACTTGAGATCGTCGATGGCAAGGATGTTGGACGGATCCGCGGTGGCGATGATGAGAGACGACCCGGCGCGATTGACCGGGATCACGCGATGTCGTTCGACCACCTCCTTGGGCACCAGCGCGAGGACCTCGCGATCGATCTCGAACTCGGACAAGTTGATGGCGGGAACACCGTACTGCTTGGAGAGGAACTGGGTGAGATCGTCCTCCTGGATGGCGCCCACCTTGATGAGCGTATTCCCCAGGCGCTCGCCTGACTTTTTGCTCTCTTCCTGAGCGCGCTGAAGCTGCTCGGGCGAGATGATTTGGTCCCGAAGCAGAAGCTCCCCGAGTCGACTCATTTTTCCCCTAGGAACCGTCGGCAGATGAAAGCGGCACCTTGAGCCAATGATCGTAACAGTGGGTCAGCGCGGAGGCAAGATCATCGCTGCGCCGATCTTCGCCCTGGTGCTGCTCGTCCGTCCGCAAGCCGCGTCACGCGGTCGCCTCCGTAAACCCGCGCCGACTGCCTGGCGCGCAAGGGGGAATGCTAGTTATCGAAGGGGTCTGCGTAGCCGCTGGACTTGCCCGCCTTCTTGCTGGTTGATGTCCTGGAAGCTTTGGCCGCCGGGGCCGCGGAAGCCCTCGGAGCGACCGCGTGCCGCTGAGCCGAACCGTGCGCAGTTCTGCGCGACGCAACCCTGTGTGCCTTGAGCGGGGCCTTTTCTCTGGGCGGGAAAGTAGGCTCCTCGGCAGCGGGCGCTGGAAATTCCGGAGCCGCAGCCTTCGGTGCCGGTGCCTCTGGTGCGACCGCGGCCGCGGGGGCTTGAGCGGGAGCGGCGCTGGGCGGCAAGGGCTCGACATGCGCTGGCGGCGCCGGTGGCGGAGGGAGCGGTGCGGGGGCGATGACGACCGGGGGCTGCGGTGCGGGCGTGGGCATGAGCAGCTTCAGCACCAGTACGGCCAGGATCATCCCGCCTAGAACCAGCAGACCTCCCAGCATCAAGTAGAGCAACCTGGACTTGGCAGCACCGTTCGTAACCACCACGGGTTCGGTGATAACCGGGTGCATATCCTCCTGCACGAGAGGCTGTTCGCGCGAGGCGGATCGACCCTCCCTGACCGCGGCCTCTTGCTCCTCGGCGACGAGCGGATTGACCGTCACCAGGGTGCGTTCGTCGGTTGGGGGTGCGATCTGGAAGCTGGGCGAAGAGGGTAGGTTGAACGCAACCGCGGGCGGCGTGGGCGCCACGGGTTCCGAAAGGGATTCGGGCAGCGGCAACGACGCCGGCTCGGGTTCGGGAGCCTTGGCCGGGAGGACGAGTTTCGCCAGCAGGTCCTCGTACGCGAGATTGGTTTCCTCGCCGGGTTCTTCGGCGCTTTCCCTTTCTTCCGTGTCTTCCACGACTGGCGCTGGCGGCGGCGGCATGAAGGTGCTGACCAAGGCCGGACCGGGCGTTTCGAGCATCACGTCGAGCCCGTCGTCAAGCGCCTGTTCGACCTGGCCATGGCCTGGATGTGATTCGTCCTCGACCAGAAGATCGGCGACATCATCGACGGACGCCTCGGCGGAGACGGAGGCTTCACCGGAGACGGACGCCTCAGCGGATCCATCGGTCTTACGTGTCGGCCCGGGGCCAGTCGACATGGGGCAATTCCTTTCTGCAGCCTCGCCTCTGGTGGGTTGAGGCTAGGGGGAGAAGCGAAGTTTCTTGTCGGCGGGCTACAAAGTCAATGCCTGACATACGCCCGGCCACGTTTGACAGTTGGCGGCCCCGTACTAAGGTTGCCTCCCTGTCGCTGCAGGTCGACATCCCATGTCCAATCAAGACCACCGCCAAACGCGTAGTGTCACTCGTTCGGGCCGTCAAGCACGTGAATTCTCACAGGTTGATTCGCGTCATAACGCGGGAATGACGATGCGCCAGGGAGTCTATCGTCTGTCCGACGATGTCGCCCGTCGCGTCCGCCTGGGACACCCGTGGATCTTTCGCGAGGCTTTGGGAGCGCGCAAGATGGCAGACCCGACCGGAAGCCTGGTGGACTTGGTGGCGAACAATCGCAGCTTCTTGGCTCGAGGATACGTGGACGGAGAACACTCGATCGCAGTCCGTGTCATGACGCGCGACCCAAACGAACGCGTGCATCCGGGCTCGGGCACCATCGCCGCGCGGTTCTTGCGCGCCGTAAAACTGCGCTGGCAAGTCCTAGGCTCCCCGCGTCCAACGGCCCTGCGCCTGTTCTCGGGCGAAAACGAAGGGCTGCCGGGGGTGACCGTCGACCGCTACGGCGACTTCGTCGTCGTGCAGTGGCTCTCGGCCGGCGCCCTTCCCTGGCGCGAGGAACTTCACGAGGCCATTGCGTCATCGGTCGCTCCTCGCGGCATCTACGACCAGAAGCGCGTGCGCTCCCTGGCCGGGCAAGCGGCTCCCGAGCCCGCAGTCAAGGTCGCGGGCGAGGAGGCGCCCCTGGAAATCGTCGTGGAAGAAGATGGTTGTCGCTTCGCCGTCGACGTGACCGCGCCCCTGGGCGTCGGCTTCTTTCCGGACATGCGACTCGGCCGCGACGCAGTTGCCCGTCGCTCCGCCGAGCGCCGGGTGCTCAATCTCTTTTCGTATACCGGGGCCTTTTCCGTCCGCGCGGCCAAGGCCGGCGCCGCCGAAGTCGTCGCCGTCGACACCTCGGCCAAGGCCCATGCGCGCGCGCGCCGGAACTTCGAATCTGTCGGGGCTCGATGCGAGCCGCGTAGAGCTCATCACCGCGGATGCCATCAAGACGATCGAGCGTTTCGCCGAGCGCAAGCGCTTCTTCGACCTCGTGATCTGCGATCCACCCACCTTTTCGCATGGCCATGGCCGGCCCTTCTCGGCCACTTCGGATCTGGGCCGCCTGGCCGGCGCCGCAGCCTCGGTGCTCGCGCCCGGGGGCTTTCTCGCCTTCGCCACCAACGCTGCGAAATTGTCGGCCCTCGATGTCGACCGTGCCCTCGCGGAGGGCGCCTCGGACTTCGGACACGACCTGCGCATCGTCGAACGTCACGGACTGCCCGCGGATTTCCCAGTCAACCCCGGCTTTCCCGAGGGCAACTACCTCAAGTTCGTGCTCGCGGCGAAGTGCTAGCCAGTTGGTCTGCGACGCCGAAGGCGCGGGCGATGCATCGGCCGGCAAGAGTCCGGTCGGGCGCACCATCGACGGCGGCAATGGCCGCGGCGGCGCTGGCCCCGGCCCGTGCCACCGCGGCCGCGTTGTCGAGCGTGATGCCACCGATGGCGACCACGGGGATCTCGACCGCGGCCGCGACTTCCCGCAAAGCAGTCAGTCCAACCGCGGCGTCTGCATCGGCCTTGGTTTGCGTCGGGAACACGGGGCCGAAGCCGATGTAGTCCGCTCCCGCGGCCGCGGCGGCCCTGGCCTGTGCCAAATTCCCGGTCGAGATGCCCACGGAAAGGGACTCGGCCCGAGCGGCCTGACGGACCCGCAGTACCTCGGCCAGGGGCAGATCCTTCTGCCCGAGGTGGATGACATCCGCCTCGACGGCCAGAGCCACGTCCAAACGGTCGTTCACGCACAAGGGAACGCGCCAGCGCGTGCACGAGACGCGTAATGCGTGCCCAAGCTGGCACAAGTCCGCCAGCCCAAGTTGCTTGCCGCGCAGTTGCAGACAGCAAGGCCCTGCGGATAGCAGCTCGAGCGCACGGTCGAGCGTGGCCGCGGCATCGCAAGAAGTTCCCTTCACGTCGAGAATTGCGTAGTAGCCTTTGAGCGAGATTGCCATCACGATCATGAGTTTTCGCACGGCGGATGCCCGCCGTCGACGACCAGCGTGCTTCATGCCGACGGATTTCAAACTGGTTACCGATCTGTTGCCTGCTGGCGACCAGCGTCGCGCCATCGCTGAGCTTGTCTCTGGCGTCAAGCGCGGCGATCCGGCCCAGGTTCTGCTCGGCATCACCGGCAGCGGCAAGACCTTCACCATGGCCCACGTCATCGAGCGCCTGCAGCGCCCCACGCTCGTGATCGCGCACAACAAGACGCTGGCCCATCAGCTTTTCGGAGAATTCAAAGGACTATTCCCCGACAACGCGGTCCACTTCTTCGTCAGCTACTACGACTACTATCAGCCCGAGGCCTACGTCCCGTCGACCGACACCTTCATCGAGAAGGATTCGCTGATCAACGAGGAGATCGATCGTATGCGCCACGCCGCGACCTATGCCCTGCTGACCAGGCGGGACGCCATCATCGTGGCCTCGGTGTCGTGTATCTACGGCATCGGCGCGGCCGAGGCCTATCTCGGCATGAAGGTGGATCTGGCGTGCGGGGTCGAGGTCCGGCGCGACGCGGTTTTGCGTCGCTTGGTCGAGATCCAGTACGAGCGCAACGACGTGGATTTCTCGCGCGGCACCTTCCGCGTGCGCGGCGACGTGGTCGAGGTCTTCCCGGCCTACGAGCGCGAGAAGGCCCTGCGCATCGAGTGGTGGGGCGACGAGATCGAAACTATTTCGGAGGTCGATCCCTTGCGCGGCAAGGTCCTGCGCAAGCTCGACGAGGTGTCGATCTTTCCCGGGTCGCACTACGTGACCCCAAGCGACGAGCTGGTGCGCGCCATGACCGGCATCAAGGAGGAGCTGCGCCAGCGACTGACCGAGCTGCACGCGGCCAACCGCCTGGTGGAGGAGCAGCGCTTGTCGCAGCGGACGCTCTACGATCTGGAAATGCTCGAACAGATGGGTCGCTGCAAGGGCATCGAGAACTATTCCCGCCACCTGTCCGGGCGCAAAGCCGGCGAGCCCCCACCCACCCTCATCGACTATTTCCCCGACGATTTTCTGGTCATGGTCGACGAGTCCCACCAGACCATTCCGCAGATCTCGGCCATGCACAAGGGCGACCGATCGCGCAAGGAAACCCTGGTGGACTTCGGCTTCCGCTTGCCTTCGGCCCTCGACAACCGGCCGCTGCGCTTCGAGGAATGGGAAGGCCGAGCCAAGCAAGTCGTGTTCGTCTCGGCCACGCCGGGCGACTACGAAATCGAGCGCGCCAGGGGTGTCTTGGTCGAGCAGATCATCCGGCCCACCGGGCTTCTCGATCCCGAGATCGAAGTACGTCCGGTGGCCACCCAGGTCGACGACCTGCTGGCCGAGATTCGCGAACGCGTGAAGACCGGGGATCGCGTGCTGGTCACCACGTTGACCAAGCGATTGGCCGAGGATCTGACCGAGTACTACGGGGAGCTCGGCGTCCGGGTTCGCTACCTGCACTCGGATATCGACACGCTCGAACGCATCGAGATCTTGCGCGACCTGCGCCTGGGTGAATTCGACGTTCTGGTCGGCATCAATCTGCTGCGCGAGGGACTCGATCTGCCCGAGGTTTCCTTGGTGGCGATCCTGGACGCCGACAAGGAAGGGTTCCTGCGCGCCGAGCGTTCCCTCATCCAAACCATCGGCCGAGCCGCCCGCAACGTGCGCGGCAAGGTCCTCATGTACGCGGACCGCGAGACCGAATCGATGAAGAAGGCCATCGACGTTACGCAAAAGCGACGAGCTTTGCAGGAAGAGCACAACCGCAAGCACCACATCACGCCGAGGACCATCGAGAAGGCGATTGCCGATCTGGCGGGCACGGCGCAAGACGATCGCTGGGATCCGCCGAAGGCCGTGTTGCCCAAGAAGGGCAAGCGCGCGATCCCCCCCGACGAGATTCCGCGGCTCATCGCTTCGCTCAAGCATGAGATGTTCGACTTGGCCGAGAAACTGGAATTCGAGAAGGCCGCCGCCCTTCGCGACCGCATCGCCGAGCTCGAGGAGCTTCAACTCGACCTGGGCTAAACTCTGCTAAATCCGCCGATAGGCTAGGCGCCAGATGCGGATACCGGCGGCTTCGCAACTGCGCTCTCGCCGGGAACGCGCCGCAAATCGGCTATTGGGCAAGAACCTCCACGGTTCATGGAGGTTCTTGAAACGCCTTGGCGCTTCCCGCTCCAGTACGGCCATGGCGTCGAGCGCGATGTCGAAGATGTCCGTCGCAACGTGTATTTCTCCCTCGGGCGCGAGCAATTCCACCAGCTCGTCCACCAGATCCGCGCCGACCACGCGCCGCTTACGCTGGCGATGCTTGAACCACGGGTCGGGAAAGTTGATGAAGAAGCGGCTCACTCTCGCCGGCGGAAAGAGCCGGGGCAAGTCCACCGAGATGTTGGCGAACACGCTCCGGACCTGGCCCAGGCCCTTGCTCTTGCACTCGGCGTTCGCCTGGTCCACGAGCCCGCGGCGGATTTCCACGCCGACGTAGCAGCGCCCGGGATCTTCCGCCGCTCGCGCCATCAGGAAGAAGGCCTCCGCCGAACCCAACTCGACTTCGATCGGTCGATCCGACGGCAGGTCGAGCGGCTCGACCGGGATCCGCAAATACTCGGAACGGAGCGGATTGACGTGCTGACGAATGCGCATGCAGTTTGGGCGCGGGTCTTGCCACACGCTGCGCGGGCTAGGTTTTGACCGCAAGCGCCGAACCGCGGTGGCCGGCGCGGAATTTTCGATTGACGTAGAGCTGCTGCAAGATGCCGATGAGGTAGCTGGTCAGCGTGTAGATGGAGAGCCCGGCAGGTAAGAAGAGCGAAAAGCCGGTGAACATCACCGGCATCATCACCGACATCATCTTCTGCTGCTGCGGGTCCGTTCCCGCCGGCGACATGCGCATCTGCAGAAACATCACCGAGCCCATGAGCAACGGCGCCAGGTAATAGGGATCCTTCGCCGAAAGATCGGTGATGTACCAGAAGAAGGACGAGTGGTAAAGCTCGACCGAATAGTTGAGGGTCGAGAAGAGCGCGATCCAGATCGGCATCTGGATCAGGCTCGGCAGGCAACCTCCGAAGGGAGACACCCCGTGCGCCTTGTACAGGTTCATGGTCTCGGCGCCGAGCTTCTGCTTGTCTTTCTCGTACTTCTTGCGCAAGTCCGCGATCTTCCCGGACAGACCCTGCATCTTCTTGGCCGACATCAGGGTTCGGTGCGTCGGGTAAAACGTGATGAGGCGGACGAAGATGGTGAGCAGGATGATGGCGATGCCCCAATTGCCGGACAGGCGATAGAACAGCTTGAGAAGCGCGAGCATGGGCCGTGACAGGGGCGCGAAGGTGACGTCGACGGCGTCGGCCAGCTTTGCGTCCTCGCCTCCGGGCCGAACCGCATCGAGATCGTGCGTATACTTGGGCCCGGCGAAGACCGCGAACGGGTATTCGGTCTTCTCGCCCGGGGCCACGGTGCGCGTCGCGAAGGACAGGGTTACCTCGGCGGTGCTGGCATCGATCGATTGCTCCTTGCAGCCGCGATCGCGCGGTGGGTTTTCAGGAAATGGAACCGCCGCGACCGTGAAGTACTTGTCCCCGGCGGCCGCCCAGCGCACGGCGCCGATGTAGTCCTTCGGCTCCTTGACCAGGGCCTCCACGGTGGCTCGTTTCGCCTTTTCACCAACATGGCAAATGAATTCGGCCAGGTTCGCGGTGGCATAGCTGAAAAAGCCTCCGCCCTTCTTCTCGGGATCCTGGGCGGCGAAGATTTCGATCGCCAGCCCGTGGTCCATGGGCCTTTTGCCCTTGTTCTGCACGGTCACCGTGAGCAGCAACCGGTAGCGCAAAGCCTCCAGGGTATAGCGTTTCTCGACCGCTACGTCGTCGGTCTCGGCGCGAAACACTACGCTGTCTGCCGCCGGCCTGGAGACCGACCACGCGATGCCGTCATTCCAGGGAAAGTCCGCCTTGGTGAACGTCGTACGCAGGGGCGCGGTATCTTCCGTCGTGGTCGATACGATCTGCATGCCCGAGTCCGGCTTGGCCTTGTCGAGCAGGAACTGACGATCCTTGAGTGTGATCCGCCTCAGCGAGGCTCCCCAGGATGAAAACACGTAACTGGCCTGCGGCGACTCCAGGGTGACCAGGGCTTCCGCTGGCCGTCCCGCGAGCGGGGCTGGCGCCTTGGGCGTGGTTTCCGACGCCCCTGGGGTGGAAGCGGGGGGGGGCGCGCCCGAGTCCACGGCCGGCGAAGACGTGCTTGTGGCCGGTATTGGCGCCTCCACCTGCGGCGGCGTCGGCGGGTTGATCTTCCACCATAGGAAGAGAATCGCCATCGAGACAACCACCGCGAGAAGCAACCGCTTGTCCATTTCTTCTCCTAGGTCGAGTTGGCGCGAGCTTCCGTTACGGCGTGGGCGGCGGGCGGCACGGGATCGAGTCCTGCCTGCGCGAAGGGGTGGCAACGCAGGAGTCTGCGCAGGGCCAAGTAGCTGCCCCTGACAGCACCGAAGCGCTCGATGGCCTGCTGTGCATAGACCGAGCAGGTGGGTTCGAAGCGGCAGACCGGCCCAAGGGCAGGCGAGACCGCGGATCGATAGAGGCGCAGAAGCGCCACCAGCGATGCCTTGCCGAGGGCATCGATGCTCCCTAGCGGCGCGCGCATGACCCCGCGATTCGAAGAAACAGCCGGCCGAGCTCTTCCGCGGTGGCGCGGTAGCTGGTGCCGGCGATGCTCGGCTTTGCGATCACCACCAGATCGGCGCCGCGGGGCGCTGGGGGCACCATTTTGCGATAGCTTTCGCGCACCCAGCGTTTGACCCGATTGCGCACCACCGCCGTGCCGACCTTCCTACTCACGGTAATCCCCAGACGCGCGCTCTTGTCGGATGTTCCGTCGGTCGACAGCATGGCGTAGAGCACCAGGTTTCGGCCGGCGATCCGCTGCCCACGCTCCTGCGTGGCCAGAAAGCCCGACCGCTTTCGGAGTCGCTTGCTGCGGCCAAGCCCCTGGTGCAAGACCCCGTCGGTCACCTCAACCTATTTCTTGGGAACGCTGACGGTGAGCTTCTTGCGTCCCTTGCGACGACGGCGCTTGATCACCTCGCGACCCGCTGGGGTGCTCATGCGCTTCCGGAAACCGTGCGTGCGTTTCCGGCTCCTTCGGTGCGGCTGATACGTCCTCTTCACTGGATCCTCCGGTCTTTCCCCGGTGTGGGCAGGGAGAACTAACATCCCGGATCGACGCTGTCAACGACCGGCCGGCTTGGGGATCGACTTTTTCGTGCCGGCGCGAGTGGGACACCGTGGGTGAATCAACCTGGTTGACGGCGCTTTGCCTCGATCTCTCCGTCGAGAGATCGGGATCGCCAGATCGGATTCTCGTCGGAGATTCGTGCGCGCGGTGGATCAGAGCGTTTTCTGCCCGACGGCGGAGCAGCAACCTCGATCACACGGACCCGCGGCTTCCGACGGAGAGATGACACACTCCTGTCACCAAAGCGCTACAGAGCCCATGTCATGGAGGTTTGCGCTTGATACCAGCTGGCTTGTCCCTGGAATTCCGGATGGGCGGCAACCCACTGCAAAGAGATCGATGTTTTTGCTTGTTATTATAGATGGTTAAGTTGTCGCTTCGGACCTCCTGGGTGCTTCGCGAAGTGGGTCGCGTCCCGCGCGTTGTTGGCTATCTCCGCGATACTCCGAGACCTCGATAAAGAATTGATTTTGGCCTTGCCGGTATTCGGACCGGTTGATAGGAAGAGCTTCCTGCCGACAGCGCCTTCCGATTTGGCCCATGCGTGGATTATCGGATGGTGCTTGGGGTTTGCTGTTGGCAAATTGTGGATTGCTGTGTGTAAGTACATGTAATTACTTTGTATTTGTCAGCCTGCTCCTTGTGAATATAACATGCAAGCACTCTGGGGTGAAGCGGTACGATCGGTCGAAGAGCGGGTCAAGCCGACGCAGCGAGATCAGTGGTTGCGTCCCATCACCTTTGTGGGGTTCGAGGGCAGTCGCATTCGCTTGCGCGCCCCCAATCGCTACCAAAAGGAGTGGTTCGAAGACCACTACCTGGACGCGATTCTTTCGGATCTCGAACGTCGCACCAAGACAACCTTTTCTGTGGACATCGAAGTGGTAGAAGAACAGACGACCCAGGACGGCTGCGGAGATTCCATCGATGGGGTGCTGGCGGAGCCAGCAAAGGCGTCGGCCCCTCCGCCGAAGGGGCTGGATTCCCGATACAGCTTCGACAAGTTCGTGGTCGGTCATACCAACCAGTTTGCGCACGCGGCGGCGCGCATGGTGGCCGAGTCGCCTGCTTCGAAGTACAACCCCCTTTTCATCTACGGCGGTGTCGGTCTAGGCAAGACCCACCTGCTGCATGCCATCGGTCACGAGATTTACCGCCAGCACCCGAGCTGGAACATCACGGTCGTGACCTGCGAGCAGTTCGTATCGAGCTTCATCGGCTCGATGTTGAACCAGCGTCGGCAATCTGGAGCCGGTCATGGCGGTGGCTTCAATCTCATGGAGGAGTTCCGCCAGCGCTACCGCGAGACACCCGACGTTCTACTGGTTGACGACATTCAGTTTCTTTCAGGCAAGGACAGCTCGCAGGACGAGTTCTTCCACACCTTCAACGCCCTCCATCACGCCCACAAACAGATTGTCCTCACCTGCGATAAACTGCCGGCGGAGTTGCCTGGGGTCGAAGAGCGCTTGCGTAGCCGTTTTACGTGGGGCCTAATCACCGAGATCGGTCATCCCGATCTCGAAACCAGGGTGGCCATTCTCAAGCGCAAGGCCGAACTCGACCACGTGGATCTGCCGGACGACGTGGCACTGACGGTTGCAAGCTACGTCCGCTCCAACGTTCGCGAGCTGGAAGGTGCCTTGGTTCAACTCTCGGCGCGTGCTTCTCTTACGGGTTGTACCATCACCAAGGAAGTCGCCGAGGAGATCCTGAAGACACTGGCGTCAACGGGTTCAACCAGCCTCACTGTCGAGTCCATTCAACGCGAGGTCTCGTCGTACTTCGAAGTCAAACTGCACGAGATGAAAGGTCCCAAACGCCATCGTGCGGTATCCCATCCGAGGATGATCGCCATGTACCTTTCACGCCACCTTACCACGATGAGCTACCCCGAGATCGGTAGTCGCTTCGGCGGAAAGGATCACTCGACCATCATCAACGCGGTTCGTAAGATCGAGAAGAAGATGGCTGAGGATGCAAGTCTGCGAAGCGTGATTTCCACGTTGACCACGCGTTTGCGCCAGCGCTAGACGTCGACACGACGTGGATGCACTCGGGCTATCTTTGCGCGCGAGTGTTTCGCGCGATCGGTTGTGGCAACCTCACCGTCGTGCTTGGCTTAGGCGAGATCGCGCGATCCCGACTTCGCTGTCTTGCGCCCGGGCTTGCACCGCGCCACATTGTCCAGGATCGTTCCTGTGCACAACTTGCCTTCGGGCGTGTGGGCAGAACATGAAAAGGTCCTTTGTCGCTCTTATCCCAAATTCGTCCCCCGAGCCCAGGCGTTCTGTCCCCATGCTTGTCTTTCCCCCGACCGTCGACAATCAGCAGTTGTCCACAAATCCACAGGCCCTAATACTTCTCCCAAAGAAGATCAAAAGACTATAGATTCTAGCAAGGTGTTGATGGATGCAAACCCCAGCCAGAGGGTCATGAATGGACTTTCGAATTGCTAAAAGCGAACTCCTGCGCGGGCTCTACCTGACCCACGGCATCGCCGACCGGAAGAACACGATTCCCATTCTTGCCAATGTTCTGGTGCAAACCAGCGGCAGGGATAAGGTGTCTTTCGCGGCCACGGATTTGAAAGTCGCGATGATGGTGAACGCGGCGGCGACCATCTCGGAGGAGGGTGGAATCACGGTGGGGGCGAGGCAATTCTACGAAATCGTCAAAGGGCTTGGCGGGGACGAGGTGCGTTTGCAGCGGACGGAACAGAACTGGCTGCATATCGAGAGCGGGAGGACGGAGTTCAAGGTCGTGGGCATGAGCGACAGAGACTTTCCGAAACTGCCGAGCGTGGACGAAATTCAATGCAGCAAGGTGGAATCGGCGACCCTTGCTGAAATGATCGGGAAGACGATCCTCTCGGTTTCTCAGGATGAAACCCGGCCTCACCTTGCGAGCGTGTTGTTTGAAAGCGACGGCGACACTGCGACCATGGTGTCGACGGATGGACACCGCCTCTCCAAGATCTCGCGGCCGATGCCTGGCGGTCCCAAGCTTGCGACGGGAGGGCTGTTGCCGCGCAAGGGGCTATCGGAGATTAGGCGCGCCCTGGAAGGGAACGAGGGATCGTGCGATATCGGGGTGGATCAGGGGTTCTTCGTGCTCAAGTCCGACGCCATGGTTCTCTCGGTGAAACTCGGGGAAGGCCAGTTTCCGCCTTACGATCAGGTGATCCCCAAGGACAACGACAAGAAGGTGATCGTGGGACGCGAAGCCTTTCTCGAGGCGCTTCGTCGCGTGTCGATCATCGCGTCGGACAAGACCTGGGGGATTCGCTTCGCTCTCGAGAAAGGGAAGCTGTCCATCGAGGCGGACAATCCCGATCTTGGGAACGCGAAAGAAAAGGTGGATGTCGAGTACAAAGGCGAGGCTTTGCAGATTGGTTTCAACGCGCGCTATTTCATCGACCTCTTGGCCGAGATGAGCGGCAAGGAAGTCAGCATCGAGCTCGGAGGGGATCTTGATCCGGCGCTGATCAAGCCCTGCGATGGCACGGACTATCTGGGCGTGGTCATGCCGATGCGGCTCTAGCGGCGCGGCCGAGGACCTTGCTGCTAAAGGACTTACGGGTTAGGGACTGGAGAAACCTGGCCGAGGAGAATCTTGCGCTCGGACAGCGGGTGACCGTACTTTTTGGGCGGAACGGTCAAGGCAAGAGCAATCTTCTCGAAGCGGGATACTACGCCATCACGTTTCGATCGTTCAGGACCAGCGTGCTTGCAGATCTGGTGCGATGGGGACGAGGGGAATCCCAGATCGAAGCTCGCATCACTCTGCGCGGGATCGAGAGGACCCTGCGTGTGCAGATCGCCGTGGGGAAGAAGCGCACGACATTGGACGGCAAGCCGGTGCGAAGGGATTCGGAATCTCTGCAAGGAGCCGGGGTCGTGATGTTCGGTCCCGACGATCTACGTTTGCCCAAGGCCGCTGCGGCCGAGCGCCGCCGCGCGATCGATCGCGCCGTGTTCGCCGTTCACCGCTCCTACTTCCGCGAGGCCGTCGACTTCGATCGCGCCCTGAAGGCAAGAAACGGCTTGCTACGCCGTGGCGAATGGTCGAGGGAGTTGCTTGAGAGCTACGACGAGACCCTGGCCCGGACCGGGGCTCGGGTGGTGGCTCGAAGACGGGAATTGGTTCGATCGATCGCACCGCTGGTGACGAACATCTTTCGTGAGATCCACGGGGATCTGCCGGCGAGGATCCGCTACGCCAGCCATGCGAGGGTCGAGGACGCGGGAAGCGAAGGGGAGATCGTCGAGGCTTTGCGGTGGGGCCTCGAAAGCGAGCGGAGCAGCGATCAGCGCAGGGGCTTCACCGGATTCGGCCCCCATACGGACGATCTCGAGATGCACCTCGGCGACCGGCCGGCGCGGGAGCATGGTTCGCAAGGACAAATGCGTTCGCTCGTGCTTGCGTTCAAGATGGCGGAGTTGCGCCATGCGGAAGCGGAGAATGGAGAGACGCCCGTATTACTGCTCGACGATGTGGCGAGCGAGTTGGATGAGGAACGCCGGACGCGTCTTTTCGAGACCATTTCAGGCCTGGCATGTCAGACTCTTATCACGGTGACCGAGCGCGAGCATTTGCCGGCCTTGGCTGAGTGCGGTTACTGGCAGGTTTCGGGCGGGCACCTCAGACCCGGCTGAGGCCAGGGCAGTTTTGCTTTACTCCCCCGTCCAATGATGCTATGTCAGTGAAAGTCTTAGGTTTTTTACATGTCCACAGACGTCGATAACGCCGAAGGCCATGAGCAGCCAAGGGGCCCCAGCGAGTACAACGAAGAGAGTATCCAGGTTCTCAAAGGGCTCGAGGCCGTGCGCATGCGTCCAGGCATGTACATCGGTGATACCGACGACGGCAGCGGGTTGCACCACATGGTCTACGAGGTGGTCGACAACTCGGTCGACGAGGCGCTGGCGGGGTTCTGCAATCGCATCGACGTGAAAGTGCATTTCGACGACTCGGTTTCGGTCGATGACAACGGCCGTGGCATCCCGGTTGGCGAACACCCGACCGAGAAGCGGCCGACCGCCGAAATCGTGATGACGGTTCTTCATGCCGGTGGGAAATTCAACCATTCCAATTACAAGGTTTCGGGTGGGTTGCACGGCGTGGGCGTCTCGGTCGTGAACGCGCTCTCGGAATGGCTGAAGCTCGAAATCAAGCGCGATGGCAAGGTCTACTACCAGGAGTACCGGCGCGGCGATGCTTTCACTGCGCTCGATGAAATAGGCGTCTCGGAGAAGACCGGTACCAAGATCACATTCAAGCCCGATACGGCCATTTTCAAGGGCACTACCGAGTTCAGCTTCGAGATCCTATCGCAACGGCTGCGCGAGCTGTGTTACCTCAACCGGGGACTGACCATCACGCTCGAAGACGAGCGCAGCGGCAAAGCGCACGAGTTCCAGTTCGCCGGCGGGCTGGCCCAGTTCGTGGCCGACCTCAACACCACGCGCGTGGTCACACATGAAAGACCCATCGTGGTGGAAGGCGAGCAAGAAGGTACCGTGGTCGAGATCGCCCTGCAGTGGAACGACTCGTATCAGGACTCGATCTTCTGTTTCACCAACAACATCAAGAACAAGGATGGCGGGACTCACCTCACCGGCTTTCGCGCGGCCTTGACCCGCACGGTGAATGCCTACGCGCAGGCTGCGGGGTTGCTCAAGGACCTCAAGAATGGCCTCGGCGGCGACGATATCGCCGAAGGTCTGACCGCGGTCGTGTCGGTCAAGCACCCCGATCCGAAGTTCAGCAATCAGCCCAAGGACAAGCTTGTCTCTTCCGAAGTGAAGGGCATCGTCGAGCGCATCGTCAACGAGCGGCTGGGTAGGTTTCTCGAAGAGCATCCGCGCGAGGCCAAGCAGGTCATCGAGAAGGCCGTGCTGGCTGCGCGGGCGCGCGATGCCGCGCGTAGGGCGCGCGAACTGGTGCAGCGGAAGGGGGCGCTGGATATCTCCTCGCTGCCGGGGAAGCTCGCAGACTGCCAAGAACGGGATCCCGCGCTCTCCGAGCTCTACATCGTCGAGGGCGACAGCGCTGGCGGCTCGGCCAAACAGGGGCGCAACCGAAAGGATCAGGCTATTTTACCCTTGCGCGGCAAGATCCTGAACGTGGAAAAAGCTCGTCTCGACAAGATGCTATCGTCGCAGGAAATCGTCACGCTCATCACGGCCCTCGGCTGCGGTGTCGAGAAGGAAAAGGAGATCGAGAAGATTCGCTACCATCGCGTGATCGTGATGACGGACGCCGATGTCGATGGCAGCCATATTCGCACCCTGCTCTTGACCTTCTTCTATCGACATTTTCCCGAGGTCATCGAGCGTGGCTATCTCTTCATTGCCCAGCCGCCGCTCTATCGAGTCAAGAAGGGGAAACGCGAAATTTACCTCAAGAACGAGCAGGCCCTCGACGAGTTCTTGCTCGATAGCGCCACCGAAAACCTGTTGCTGCGTCCGAGCTTGGGCGGAGAACCCATCCGCGGAGAGGCGCTCCGTCACCTGGCCCGCCTTGCTGGCCGCTATCGGCGGCTGCTGAAGGTCCTCGACCGTCGCTTCGACGCTCGCTTGGTGGACGCCATCATCAAGGCGGCGCGCCTTTCCAAGGCGGACCTGAAGGACCAGAAGCTCATCGCCAAATCACTGGCGAGGCTGGAGGAATATTTTGAAGCCTACGCCCCCGAGTTGAAGGATGTGGTTCTCAAGCTGGCGCCGGACAGCGAGCACGGGGGCTACAAGATCCAGGCGCCGGTGCGTCCGTCCGGCATACGGCGCGCGACCGTGATCGACTTCCCCTTCCTCGATTCGCCGGAGTTCGCCGATCTCACGCAGATTCATCAGGAATTGTCGGTCATGGGGTTAGCCCCGTACCGGCTGGAATCCGGCGCGGACGCCGTGGAATTCGACCGGCTGGAGGATCTGGCGGATCGCGTGAACGAGCTGGGCAAGAAGGGGCTGCAAATTCAGCGTTACAAGGGCCTTGGGGAGATGAATCCGGAGCAACTGTGGGAGACCACCATGGATCCGAGCAGGCGCACCCTGCTGCAGGTTCGGGTGGATGACGCCTTCGAAGCGGACCGGCTGTTCTCGACCTTGATGGGCGATCTGGTCGAGCCGCGTCGGGAATTCATCGCGGACAACGCCCTGAACGTTCGCAACCTGGACGTGTGAGAGAAGCAAAGACCCCGACGCCGCGCGGGGGGATCACCTGTGGGTTCGGGAGAGAGATCTATCGCCCGGCTGGGTTCAGCACGCGAAGATGCGATTCAACTTCTCTTCGATCTTGCCTTCGTTGGACTTGGTGGCGACCGCAATCTCCTTCACCAAGAGGGTGCGCGCGGTATCGAGCATCTTGCGCTCGCCGAAGGAGAGCTCCTTGTCGCCCTTGAGCCGCTGGAGATCGCGAAGCACTTCGGCGATTTCGAAGACCGAACCGGTCTTGATTTTCTCCATGTACTCGCGATAACGGCGGTTCCAAGTCTGGCCTTCCACGGAGATCTCACGGCTCTTGAGAATCTCGAAGACTTCGTCGACTTCATCGGCGCGGATCAATTCGCGCAAGCCCACGGCCCCAGCGTTCTTGGTAGGGATCATGATCTTCATCCCGTTGTCCAAGATCTTGAGGATGTAGAATGTCTGTTTGCTGGACGAAATCTCGCGGGTTTCGATCCCGGTGACCTGGGCCACGCCGTGCGCCGGGTACACTGCCAAATCGCCAACGCGGAAAGTGGGCTCCATCTAGGTGCTCTCCTGTCAATCCTTGTGAAAACGCCTCAGTAGCCGAGGCGCGCGTACTCTACCTTGCCGCTCGTCTCAAGTCAACAGCTATTTCGCCCTGGCCTTGGACTTGGACCTTGGCCTTGGACGTCGTGCGGATAGCACGGCCGTGTGGGCACAATAGGATAATCGATGAAATTAGAGTCTAGCGCAGAATTCTGGGAATGAGCCGGGATGATATTGACAAAGCCGAGCATGGAAAGGTAGGGTATTGTCCCACGTGGCAGCGAGAGCGAAGTCGGGAAGACCCCGAAGGAAGAACGGACGAGCGAATGGGCGTGCCCTGGGGGACGCTCGTGCTGAAGGAAAGCAACCAAGGGGGGATGCCAGGACGGCGGGTGGAGAGCGCAAGGCTTTGAAAACACAAGTAAATTCTCATGGAGACAGGGCACTAACGGAGATCGGTGAAGGGAGGAGGCCGTGGCCCATTCAGCCGGGACTCCAAAGTCAGGGGCGAGAGCGGGGCCAGGTTCCTCCTCCTCTTCCGGTGCCGATCGCCAGCTTTAGCATCTAGGGATGGAGAGAACATGGGCGAGCAAGGCACATTAGCGGTCAAGCGGGAGGAGGCTGCGAAGGTCCTGCGGGAGATACTTGAGAAGATGAGCGTCGACGCTGAGGTCAGCGCCTTCGATGATGGCGAGAAGATCATTCTTGATGCGCATGGCTGTGAGTCTGCTCTGGTGATAGGCAAAAAGGGTGCAACTTTGGATTCGTTGCAGTACCTGGTGAGCAGGATAGTATTCCGGAGGCCTGGAGAGGCCGCTCCAATTGTCGTTGACGCCGAGGGTTATAGAGGACGGCGGGAGGATTCGCTGGCCGACCTCGCGCGCAGACTGGCCGAAAAGGCGGTGCGGTCAGGGCGGCCAGTCGCAGCGGAAGCGATGAGCCCGCAGGATCGGAAAGTGGTGCACAAGACCCTGGCTGAGCATCCTGGAGTCAGAACCGAGTCAGAGGGAGAGGGGTCTGCACGAAGGGTAGTGATCTTTCCCATGCGTGGAGAGGTGGAGGCTAGGTAGAGTATCGGTCAAGGATGGGGCGCAGATCGACCTCTTTCTGCAGCGATGCGGCTAGGTCATGAGGGTTGGCGGATTCGAGAAAGGGCAGAATTCCGAGGGGAGCTAGGCCCGTTGCATCGCGTATGAGGAGCAAGTTGGAACGCTGATCTGGAGTGGTCGGTGCGCTGGTGGTGACGAGCACGATGCCGAGGATCGGAATGGCGCGGCGACGCAATTCGGCGATGGCAAGAGTGGTGTGGTTGATCGTCCCAAGTCGGTTGGAAGCGATGAGTAGGACCGGAAATCCGAGCGCCGTGGCCAGGTCGGCTGAGGTCAGGTTTCGGGCATAGGGGGAGAGAATCCCGCCTACGGATTCCACCACGAGCGGGGCTCCATAGGCGGAGGCCTTCTCCGCGTGAGAAAGCAGCGTCGAGAGGGTGACTGGACAGTCTTCCGAGGCCGCAGCCGGGGCAACCGGCTCTCGAAGGGCGATGGGGCAGATGACGTCAAGCGGGATATCGTTGCGTTGGGAGGCAACGCGAAGTCTGGCTGCATCGGAGGGCAGTGGGTCGGCACCGGTTTCCACCGGCTTGAAGGGCACGGGCTTACCGCCGCGTTCGGCGAGAATGTGTAAGAGTGCGGCGGCGACCGTCGTCTTGCCCACCCCGGTGTCAGTGCCGAGAACGACGAATCCCCGATCTGGCTGGCATACGGGGAAGCGGACCGACGTTTTGGGGAGTGCCTTATCGATGGGATTGGTAGCCGTTTGCATCGAAACGGTGTGTGTGACGGGGCGCAGCGTAAGCGAGGCAATGGCAGTGGCGAGGGCATCAACTTGCTTCTTGGTGTGGGTGGCGGAGAGGGTAATGCGGAGTTGCGCGCTACCCTCTCGAACGGCTGGGGGCCGAATGGCGGGAAGGAAGAATCCGGCTTCGAGCAGGTGATGGGAGGCTTCGACAGCGGCCTGGTCGCTGCCTAGGGTCAGGGGAATGATGGGGGTGGCGATAGGAGCCAGGGGGAGTCCGAGTCTGTTCCTCAAGCGTACGGTCAGCTCGCCCAGGCGGGCGCGGCGGCGATCTCCCTCGTGGGAGGTGGCGATTTGCACGGCGGCATTGGCGGCCGCGGCGACAGGGATGGGAAGGCCGGTGGTGAAGATGAAGCTGCGGGCACGGTTGAGGAGAATGTCGCGCATCTCGCTCGAGCCAGCGACGAAGGCGCCACTGGCGCCAAAGGACTTGCCCAGGGTTCCGACCAGAAGGTCGGGGTGGACCGCTAACGCTGCGCACAGACCGCGACCGGAGGGGCCAAGACACCCGAGGGCATGCGCCTCGTCCACGATGAGGGCGGCGTCGTGGGCCGCGGCGATGGAAGAGAGGGCGGGCAGCGGAGCCACATCGCCGTCCATGCTGAAGAGGGATTCGGTTACGAGAAAGCGTCGACGCCTACCCGGGCCGAGCCGGCCGAGATGTCTTTCCGCCGCTTGCGTGTCAAGGTGCGGGTAGATCGCAAGCTTGGCACGGGAGAGTCGACAGCCATCGATGATGCTGGCATGTACGGAGCGGTCGGCGACGATAAGATCGTCGGGGCCAGCCAGGGCCGTCAGGGCGCCCAGGTTAGCCTGATACCCGGTGGGGAAGAGGAGTGCGGCAGGCAGGCAGACCAATGCCGCCAGAGCCTCCTCCAGGGCAAGGTGTTCGGGGAGGTTGCCCGCGACCAAGCGGGAAGCACCTGCGCCGAATCCAGAGCGGGAGGCGGCTTTGGAAGCGGCGACTGGCAGGCGAGAGTCGGAAGCCAACCCCAGGTAGTCGTTGGAGGAAAAGGACACAAGACATCGGCCTTCGAGAGTAATGCTCACTCTTGATGGCCCAGCGAGCGTGGGGCACGATCTGAGGCGGCAACTGGCCCTCAATGCACGCAGTTCCGCTGCAATTTGGTCGGCAAGAGATGGGAGCACAGGGTAGCAATCTGGAAGGATGTCGGTCGCCTGTCAATGCGATCGAGAAGGGGACTGTTTCACGTGAAACAGCCCCGCCGTCCTGCGATGGCCGATGTGGGTCAATACGCATTTCGAGTGGGAGGTTTCACGTGAAACGGTAACAGCCCGCCCAGCGCGCCGCGCCTAGCCCAGTGCGGTAGCCCACAGAGTCAATGAGATGCGACCTCACTTCATCGATACAGACCTCGCCAGTCGACAACACAAGCACCGACCCTCCTGGAACTACCAGCGTTAGCGCCAGCTTCAACCACTCTTGAGGAGAGAAGGTCGCACGCGAAACCGCTACGGAAAAGCGCGGCCCATCATATTCCTCGATCCTGGACCGGACCACCCTGGCGCCAGCACAACAGCAAGCTCTTGACGCAGCATTAAGGAAGGCGACACGCTTCGCACGCGCCTCGACCATCGTTATCCGGCAGTCCGGCCGAAGCAACGCGAAAGGGAGGGCAGGCAATCCACCTCCAGACCCGACATCGACGACGTCGGACGACTCAGGAACGAGACGCGCCAATGCAAAGCTGTCAGGCAGGTGATCGCCAAGCAGCTGTTCTACACTGTGTGCGCCGGTCAAATTCACGCGCTGGTTCCACTCCAGCAGCCGCTCCATGTAGAGCGCGATTCGAGACGTGGTCTCCTCGGGCACGGCCACGGACCATGCACGGGCCAGCGCGACGACCCCTGCCTGGGCTTCAACCAACATGGAACGAGTATAAGGCAGCGACGATCGACCCTGTGGGACACAACTTCCTTCCTGCGTACGATAAGCAAGCGTACCCCGACTTCCCGCCCAGCCGCCACAATACCCATGTCTTGGCAAGACAGCGGGGAGGGTGGTGAGCCACGCGTGGCTCTGGGGGTCGATGAGGGATACAATCTCTAATCGCGCCCGCATGGACTCGATCCAGTCAAAGAACCGGCTTCTTCTCGTCGACGGAGATCCCAAAAGTCTTCGTGTTCTCGACGTCAGCCTCAAGAAGGCCGGATTCGAAGTCATGACCGCCACCAGCGGTCGAGAGGCGCTCGCCTTGCTTGAAGCCGATCACCCGGATCTCATCATTTCCGACACGGATCTCGACGAAATGGACGGCTTCGAGCTGTGCAGCCATATCAAGGCTCGCCCCGAGTGGACGAAGATCCCCTTTCTCTTCGTCTCAGGACGCAAGTCGATCGAGGACAAGATTCGCGGCCTCGAACTCGGCGTCGACGACTACCTGACCAAGCCCATCTATATCAAGGAAATCGGAATCCGCGTGCGCACGGCATTGCAGCGCGCGGAGCGCGAGCGCATGGAGTCTCGGCGAGATACCCGCACCCGCTTTGCCGGCGATCTTTCCGACGTAGGGGTGGTCGACCTGGTGCAAACCATCGAGCTCAATCGCAAGTCGGGTATCATCCATATCGTCAATCGCGACACTCGCCACGGCTCCATCTTCTTCCGGGACGGCAAGGTCATCGATGCCGAGGTCGGTCGGCTCTCGGGCGCGAACGCCATTTACCGTCTGTTCTCATGGTCGGAAGGCCAATTTGCGGTCGAATTCAAACAGATTCGGCGCCACGACGTGATCGACACGCCGATGGCACCCCTGCTGATGGAGGGCATGCGCAGATTGGACGAGAGCACGCGCCTGCTCGACAAGCTTCCCTCTCCGAGCAGCGTGCTGGAGGTCGACTGCCACGTGCTCGCGGAAGAACTGGCCGAATTGCCCGACGAGGTGAACTCGGTGCTGCGATTGTGCGACGGCGCCCGGACCTTGCAGGAGATCGTCGAGGACAGCGACCATCCCGACCTGGAGGCGCTCACCATCATCAACGAATTGCTCTTGGGGGAGATCATCTTCGCGCGCGAAACCCAGGATCGCGGCGGAGAATCCGAACCGGGCGAGCGACTGGCCCACTGGCTTGCCGAAGGCGACGCGGAGGACGGCGCCGTCGCCGAGGAGGCCAGCGTTTCTTCGGAGTTTCTGGTGCCGATGGAACTCGCAAAGGACACCGATGCGGTCTCCGCGCGGACGCCGGTGCCGGATGGCTCATCGGCGCCGGAGGCAAGCGACGCCAAGCCCGCGCAAGTGAAGGGCGTGGTATCGGTTGGTGAAGGGAAGAACAGCGCGTGGCTTGCCGTCCCACCTTCGGTCGAGCACGTGCCCGCAAGCCCGCGGCCCGAACCGGACCTGACGAAGGTAGCTTCCCAAGCCGCCACGCCAGGCGTGCCGGCGGAAGCGCAAGACCATGTACTTTCCGCCGAGGAATCGTTGGGCGCCGCCCTCTCGCACCAAGCCGACGCCACCACCGAGGGCAGCAACGAGTTCGCGCGGCCGGCGGACACGCTCAAGGGTGTCCCAGTCGACAATCTCTTTGCCGAGCAAGAAACGAAGACAGATCAGGCCCCGCCTGAGGCCGCTCGCTCCGAGGCCACCTCCGCTTGCACCCCTAGGGAGGCACGCTCGACGAAACCGCTTGGCCTGGCCGAGCGACTGCTCAGCGAGGATTCCACGGTACGGGCCTCGGCCATGCATGAAGCCATCGACGGCGGTGGTGGCAAGGTCGAGCATCCCCAGCCGAGCGATCGCAATACGCGTGAATACGGCAATCCGACTACCGCGACCGCGCTGGTCAACGAGGTGGTCTCCACCTCACATCAAAGCAAGCGGGAAAGCCCACTGGCGCTTCAGCCCGAGCGGCCGAAGAAGGAGGTTGACTGGGGCAAGTGGTCCACCAGCCCCGCGACCGAGGTCCCTTCCCCGGATAGGCCCGCGATGCTCGTGGGGTTCGACGAGAAAGCTCCGGCTTCGCTATCCGTCGGTACGGAGCCCGCCTCCCCTCCACCTGGCAACCTGGTCCCCGACGAGGTCTCGCCGCACGACGTGGGAGACCCTCCGCTATTGGCCGACGGCGACGTGCACAGCGAACCGGACGAGACGGAAGTCAGTCCCTCGCAGCTCCCCGCCAGGTCCGCGAACGACGGCGGCGCGCACGCCGTGGTCGACAGCGAGGCCAGCCAGAACGGTGCAACCGACCTTGCCTCCACACTCTCGTCCGCACAGGCGCCGCCATTACGAACCGTTCCGACAGAGCGAGGGTCAGGGCAAGCCCGTCGGTTTCTGGCGCTGGTCGCAGGTGCCTTCGTGCTCGGAATGGTAGGCTTCCTGGCTCTAGGGAGAAAGGCACCTCAGCCGGAAGACACACCACCGGCCGCCGTCCACGGAGCGACGAAGTCGCCATCCCCGGCCAAGGCCGCGCCGCCACCGGGACCGGTCGTGGTCGCGCCTGCACCCCAGCCGGTCAAGCCCTCGATCAAGGCGGTTCGAGCGCTCGTCGCCGCTTCGGTCGGCAAGTCGAACAAGGTTCCAGTGCGACCTGGGACAGGCCCACTGTCGGCAGCCGACCTGCGTCGCAAGTGCCTGGAAACCGACGCCGACGGCAAAGGCAGGGCCAAGTCGGTCTCGGCGGCGTGCCGGCCCGCCCTGGACGCGGATCCCAAGGATGTCGATGTCATGGTAATCCTCGCGCGTGCGGAGATCGATCGCGGCCGCCTGGTTGAAGCGCGCTCGTTGGCCAAGAGGGCGCTGGCCGCCAACCCCCAGCGGCTCGATGCCTACGTCTTCCTCGGGACGGCCGAGCAGGAGGCAGGGAGGATCGAGGAAGCGCGCGCGGCGTACGAGAAATACTTGGAGTTGGCGCCTGAGGGTCCCTTTGCCCATGAGCTGCGCGCCGTCTTGAACAACCTCTAGTTCCGCGCGCTGCCACGGGCTCGCCTTCATGCTGATTCTCGGAATCGAAACCTCTTGCGACGAAACCGCGGCTGCCATCGTGGCCGAGAGCGGGACGATTCGTTCGAATGTCGTCTCCTCGCAGGTTCTGGTTCACGCCGAATACGGGGGGGTGGTGCCCGAGGTGGCCTCGCGCCAACACCTCGCCACGGTGATCAAGGTGATTCGCCAGGCCCTGCGCGAGGCCGCGATGGAGGCGGGAGACCTCGATGGCGTCGCCGCCACCTGCGGGCCCGGACTGGTCGGCCCGTTGCTGGTGGGATTGGAAGTGGGCAAATCCCTGGCCTACGCCATCGGCAAACCCGTGGTGGGGGTGAACCACCTGCGCGGCCACCTCGCCGCGGTCTATCTCGAACACGCGCAAAATCCACCACCGCCGCCCTTTCCCCATATCGCGCTGCTTGTCTCCGGCGGACACACCTCCATCTTTCGCGTCGAAGGCCAAGCCAAGACCACCTTGCTCGGTTCCACGCGCGACGACGCCGCCGGCGAGGCCTTCGACAAGGTGGCCAAACTGCTCGGACTCGGGTACCCCGGCGGGATAGCGATCGATCGTCTGGCGGCCGCTGGCGATCCCGCAGCCATCCACTTCCCGCGCCCGCTTCCCGGCCGCGAGGATCTCGACTTCTCCTTTTCCGGTCTCAAGACCGCCGTGGCCACGCGACTTCGCGCCGAGGGGCGGCCTGGGGAAGGCAACCTGCCGGATTTCTGCGCCAGTTTTCAGGCCGCGGTCGTCGACGTGCTCGCGCGCAAGGCGCGGCGGGCACTCGTCCGCGAAGGCCTGCGCCATCTCGTCGTGTGCGGCGGCGTGGCGGCCAACCGCGGGTTGCGCCTGGCCCTGGCCAGCGCCGCCGCCGAGGACGGGTTCACGCTCTACGTGCCCACGCCGGGGCTTTGCACCGACAATGCGGCCATGATCGCGCTCGCGGGAACCTGGGACATCCTGCGCGGCGAACGCGGCGGGCTCGATGTGAGCGTGGACCCGGGGCTGCCCTTGTCATGAGCCCCGCCTCGGAAAGAGCGCGACCCGGCCAGGCGACAGCCCGCGCATTGCTCGCCCGCCACGGCCTTACGCCGAAAAAGTCCCTGGGCCAGAACTTTCTCGTCGATGCGCGCGTGCAGGATCGCATCGTGGCCGCGGCCGAGATCGAAGCCAGGGACGTGGTGGTCGAGATTGGCGCAGGCCTGGGGGCACTTACTGCGCGTCTCGCCCAAGCCGCCAAGAGGGTCATCGCCATCGATCGAGACGCGCGGCTCGTGGCCGTGCTGCGCGACGAGTTCGCGCAGCGACAGAACCTCGAGGTCGTGCTCGGCGATGCCCTGGAATTCGATCTCGTGGGGGCCGCGCGCGCAGCCGGCCAGGCGCTGGTGGTGGTGGGCAACCTGCCCTACGTCATCACCTCGCCGGTGATCTTCGCGACCATCGAGGCCGCGGCCGGGGGCCGGGTGGTGGACCGCGCGATCTTCATGGTGCAGAAGGAATTCGCGCAGCGGATGCTGGCACCTCCAGGCAGCCGCAGTTACGGCCGGCTTTCGGTGATGGTGCAGCAGGCCGCCAGCGCCGAGATCTTGTTCCACGTGGGCGCGGGCGCGTTCTTGCCGGCGCCGGCCGTGACCTCGACCGTCTTGCGCTTGCGTCCGCGCCCGCGGCCGCTGGCCGAGGTGTACAACCCAGGCCTCTTCGCGCGCCTGGTGCGCGAGGCCTTCGGTGCCCGGCGCAAGATGCTCCGGCGCGCGCTCGAACCGGGTTTTGGTGGCGCGCTCTCCGCGGCGGCGCTGGCGGCGTCCGGTATCGCTGGAACACGACGCGCCGAGGAGTTGGCGGTGGCGGACTTCGCCCGCCTGGCCAATGCTTTGGCTGAGGAACATGCCTGAGCTGCCCGAAGTTGAGACCGTAGTCCGCACCTTGCGGCCACAGATCGTCGGCCAAACCATTCGATCGCTGTGGGCGAGTGGTCTGCCTCTGCGCCTGGCCCGGAAACTCGACCAGGCAAGGCTGCGCGGGACCTGCGTCGGCGCCACTGTCCGCGCGGTTCGTCGACGGGGAAAGTACATCCTCGTCGATCTCGACTCGGGCAGGGGCGTGCTGGTTCATCTGGGGATGACCGGGCGATTGACCGTGGCCGACGAGCGGGAAGAAAGAGTCAAGCACACGCACGTGGTGTGGACGCTCCCGCGCAGGCGCGAGCTGCGATTCGTCGATGCGAGGCGCTTCGGCTGGGTGCAGGCGGCCGCGCATCTCGACCGGCTTCCGGAGATTCTCGCCCTCGGTTTGGATCCGCTTGATGAGCTCGACGGCGAAAAGCTGGGCCGGCTTCTCGCGACCTCGCGCGCGCCCATCAAGACGTTCTTGCTCGACCAACATCGATTGGCCGGGCTTGGCAACATCTATGCGTGCGAGGCGCTTTTCCGCGCACGCATCCCTCCGCGCACGCAGGCTCGTCGCGCGCGTGGCAGAGCCGAGGCCCTGGTGGGCGCCATCCGCGAAACCCTGGAGATCGGCATCGCCAACTGCGGAACCTCGTTTCGCGATTTCGTGGATAGCACCGGCGCGCCGGGGAAAAACGTCGACGCGCTTCTCGTGTACGGACGAGAAGGCGATGCCTGCACCGTGTGCGGCGGTCGGGTGCGCCGCCGCGTGATCGGCGGGCGTTCGACCTTCTACTGTCCTTCCTGCCAGAAAGGCTAGAGCAGGCAGGAAGCAGGCGACCCGGTCGTCGTGTCGCCCTCCAGGCGATACGAGTAGGTCGCCACGGTGTCCACGCCCCAGCAGTCGATGCCGAGGATAGTGGACTGATTGGGGAGGTTGGGAGTGAGATCCGCGGTCAAATCGGCGCGCCCCGCGCCGGAGCCAAGCCATTGCGAGGTCATGGTGGCGGTGATCTGCACGCCGGTATCGGTGACGCCTTGCCAATCGAAGGTCATGGTTCCCGAGCCATCTTGGTTCTGGGCGTAGGCGTAGGTCCCAGCTTGCGTCTTCGCGGTAGGTAGGTTCTGGATGGTCATGTTCACGGTGATTGGATAATCGGCGTTGCTGTATCGAACGTCCAGGTTGTCGAGATCGACGAGTCCCGGATCGTCGTCGACGGGATAACCGGCCAGGCGCACGTCGTTTGCGAGCAACTGGATTTCGCCTTGGCCGGTGCGCGCGCTTCCCTGCGAGGTGTATTGACCCACCAGGAAAGACACCCAGCCCGAATCGTCCTGCCCGATCATGCGCACTTGAACCCAGTAGTCCATGCGCAGAAGCGACTGCGAAACCGTCGAGCGCTGCATGACCACCCGGACCTGCCAGCCCGGATGCTTGTCGTCCACGAACGGGCCCCAGGTACGCTGGTCGCCGTTGCGCGAGGTCGGCGTGGTGCCGCGCACGCCTTCGATGAGACCGGTGAGATCCACGACCATGGTGTTGAAGGTCGCAATGGCGGATCGAGTCGCCAGGTAGTACTCGGCGGAATCGGCGCGCGTGACCGAGAGCTGCATCTTGGCCTCGATCTCGCTTTGCTCGGGCAGGGCGAGTTGGAAATCGAGGTCTTCGTTGGAGTAGTTGCCGCACGCGCCGATGCAGATCGCGGCCAGTAGGACGAGCGTCCCAGGGCTGTTTCTTTGAATGGCTTTAGAAATCATAGGCAACCCCCGCGGAAAGCTCCCAGTAGCCCAGGGAGCGGTCTTGGTCGACGTTGTAAAGCAAGTAATGGACACGGCCGCGGCCAAGAACGGCAAAGTTCCTCGACAGGCGATAGCGCAAGCCCGCGACAAGACCCGGCGTGAAGGTAGCGAAGAACTGGTCGGGAATGGTGGGATCGACGAAATCGCGGCTCATGAGCACGACCGCCAGGCGCACGCCCGCGAACGCGGACAGGTCGCCTTGGCGAAAGCGCCACTCGGCCGCCAGGGTGGTTCCCGCCGTGAGCTCGCTGAATCGGAACGGCAGCACCGTGCCGTAGCGATCGACTTGCGCGTGGGTCTCTCCGCTGGCCAGGTCGAACCCCCAGATCCAGCCGCGCCGAAAGAAATCGCGCACCTCGAAATCCAGCCCCACCATGCCTGTCGGGGGGAAGAGGCTGTCGCGCGTAGGCCCGTCGAAGAACGATTGCATCATGCCACCCAGGGCGAGGCTCAAACGCGCGCTTTCCTCACGGGGCGCGCCCTTCACCGGATCGTCGGAGAACGGCGCATCCCGCAGTCGGGCTTCGTCGAGCGTGACCAGTTGCCCCGAGGCGATCTGGATCTCGCCGATGCGCAAACGATCCGCGAGACGGCGCCGGACGCGGTAGCGGCCCGCCGGCAAGGCGATTTGGCGATCGCCGTCGGCGAGCTTTTGAATCTCGGCCGCGATGAAACCGTCACCGTCGACGATGTAGTAGATCCCGGCAGGCGCGTTGCCCGGGACGTAGATGCCCTCGCGCCGGTTGGCGAAATCGGTGAGCACCAGGTCGGCGTTGCCCTGGAAGTCGTAGCTGAAGGTCGGGTGCTGGGCGCCGGCCGCGCTCTCGGCGGTATCCGCCACCGTGCGCGCATACGCGTAGGCGTAGGCCTCGGACAGCGTCACCCGCCGGTCGCGCGAGCGATCCGCGTCGCCGCGCAGACCGCTCACCAGGTAGTGCGAGAAGTAGCTGCCGCCGATCTCGTCCGATTCCTGCGCGTCCTCGTCGGCGCTGGCCGAGGAAAGGAGCACGAGACCGCGCGTCTCCTGCGACCCCGCGGCCTCGATCTCGAAGGCGGGCGCATGCCGGGCGCCCTTGCTGCGAGTCACGAGACCCGAATGGCACGAGTCGAGAACGCCGATGCGAATGTCGGCCGGAACCGACGACAGCTTCGCCTTCAAGTCGTCGAGGCGAATGCGCGACTCGCCCAGGCGCAGAGCGCCATCCTTGGAGTGGCCGGAGTAGTAAAGGATGAAGAGGGCTCGCTCCCCGCGCTGCTTGGACTCCACGATGCGCGCTTCCAGGTTGCCCAGGGCACGCCAGAAGTCGTCGGCCGTCTGGTTGAGGAGCAAGGTGGCGTCGCCGACGGCCACGCCGCCGAGTTGGGTGAGCACCGCTTGCATCTTGCGTGCGTCGTCCGCGGCGTAGCGCAGGGGTCGGGTCCCCGGTCCGCCCTGGTCGTTGCCCGCGATCAGGGCAAAGCGGCGCTGGCCCGCCGCGCTGGCCGGCGCGACGGAAAAGAGCAGCGCCAAGATCGGCCCGGCTCGCGCGATGGCTCGCAGGTTGGTCATGGCTTGCGAAACAGCCAGGAGAAAACGTCCTGTCCGCCGGCAAAAGCGGGATTCGGCAAGGCGGCGAGATCGCCCTTGGCCGCTTGGTGCGCGGCCTTCACGGCGCGCTCCGCGGCCTCGACGTCGAAGGGAGTTCGCGCCAGGAAGAGATACACCCGTTCGCGGCCCGCGCCCGTGAATTCCAGGCTGTCGGGCAAGTACGCGGTTTGCTGCGTGGTGGACACGGAAAGAGCGGATCCCGATTCGGGATAGAGCGGAGTCACGTTGCCGCTGTCGTCGACCGACACCGCCGCGAGGTAGCGCGCATCCACGGTCTTGTAGCCGAGGCGAACGCGATCGCCGGGCTCCAGCACCTCTTGCGACCCGGGCGGCGCGATCCGTTGAATCGAGGCGTCGGTCGAGGCGATGCGCGCGGTGGCTTCGACGCTGCTGCCCATGAGGCGGTTGTAACCGTGCGAGGAGGTCCGCACGAAAAATAGGGCCAGGGCCGCCGCGGCGACCACGCCGGCCAGCCCCAGAATCCACGCGCGGCGCGGACGCTGTCGGGGCACGCGCTGGGCGCGCTCGACGCCGCCGGCGAAGCGCTCGAACGGGATCTCACGCTCGAAGGCGCGTTGCTCCTCGACCAGCGCGCGCATCTTGGCCCGGCAGCTCGGGCAGGCAGCCAGGTGACGATCCAATTCGGCGCCGGCCTCGGGGGGAAACTCGCCCGCTCGGTAGCAGCGCAGGGCCAGCTCGGCCACGTGTCTCGACGGAGTTTGCTGATTTTCGACCAGAGTCATGGTGAAAACTCCCTACCGCAGACGGCCGCGAATTCGTGCAGGCGCTTGCGCACCGTCGGCACCGACCGGCCGAGGAGGGCGGCCACCTCCTCGAGGGTCATCTCGTCGACGTGGTAGTGGATGGCCACGGCCTGGGTTTCCTGGTCGACCAGGGAAAGCATCTTCGCCACCAATTCGCGCATCTCGAAGACCTGCGGGCCAGGCTCGGTGGTGGCGCGAGCGCGTGTCTCGCGCTCGAAACGTGCGTGCCACGCCGCGCGGTCGGCGCGCAGGAGGTTGAGGCAGTGGTGGGTCGCGATCTTGATGAGCCAGGTAAGCGGCGAGGCCTCGGAGCGGAAACTGCCGTAGTGGGTGAGCGCCTTGGCGAACACGTCCTGCATGGCATCCTCGGCCTTGCTGCGATCCCGCAGCACGTAGGAACACCGTCCATACACGTTGGCCCCGTATTTTTCGTAGAGCTCGCGCAGCTGCGCGCGAACGTCGGGGGCCGCCAGGCCCTTTTCACCCGGGATGACCTGAAACGTCGGGGTCTGGCGGCCGGACATGGTCAGATGCTCGAGTACTCCGCCGAGGTGAAGGCGCAGGCGGCCTCACTGCCGTAGTTGTCCGTGGCGCTGCTCGAGAGCGGCACCGACTTGTAGATGCTGAGGTAGTTCGTGTCCCAGCACTCGCTCACCGTGTAGATCAGCGCGCTGTCCGTGGTGGTGACACTGACGTCGGAGCGCCCGGCACCGCTCCATAGCCAACGGCTCTTGACCTTGCCGAGGCCGCCGGCGGTCGTCGCGTTCGCGGGAACGTTGTAGAGGAAGTCCATGCTGCCATCCGCGTCAGGATTCTGGACGAAGGCATAGTCTACATCGACCAGCTTGCCGGGTTGGTTGTCGTCCTTGACCTGGCGGAACTTGGCCGTGATGCTCACCACTGCCGCGGGATCCATGTGGTCGTAGGTGTAGTTCGCCGTGCCGACGTTGCTGTCGGGTTGCGGCAAGGTGGCGCGCGCGTTCCAGTCCAGGGTGAAGCTGCCGGTGCCGAAGCCCTCCATTTCGCGCCCCTGCGCATCGAGCCCAGGCGAGTGCGTGCCCGAGAGTATGGCGACGAAAGCCGCGGACGCGTCGTGCTTGTCGCGGCCCTCGAACTTGTACTGGTACTGATGGGGAGCCACGCGCGTAATCGTGACCTTCCATTCCACGGGATCGAGCGGGCCTTGCCACGGGCCCCATACCGCCGAATCCAGGGTGACGCTCGTCGCTGGATAGTCGGTCACCAGTTTGACCAGGCCGCCCACGGCCAGCGCGCCGGCGTTGACGTTGACCGTGACGGCGCGGGTGATGAGATACCAGTCGGCAACTTGTCCGGAGAGGGCATAGCTGCTTCCCTCGACGGTCAGGGCCTTACTGTCCGAACCTGGAACCGCCATGGCCACGGTGCTCGAACGAGGCACCCCGGCGGCGAATTCGGATCCTTGATCGTCTTTCGGTTGGCAGGCCAGGACCCCTATGGCCAGGGCGGAGGCAAAGGCAGTGCAAGCGACGAAACGTGTCATGTTTGGTTTCTCCTTCCGCTGGTACTAGACACGGTCGCGGCCGGAAAACGAAAAGATGGATGCGCACGCGCCCCAAACTACAGCGCGGAAGAGGTCGAATAGGCCAGATCGTCGAGCCGGATGTGGGAGATAAGCTCCAGCAAATCCGCGCGACCGACGTGGCCATTGCCCATGGCCTCCACGTGAAACCCCGAACGAAGCTGGATGTGCAGGTCGCAAGGCGGACCACCGAGAGCGGAAGCGCAGGTAAAGAAGCCGTTGGCCAGAGAAGCAGGCAGCGCCAGCCTGGCTTGCGGGTAGCCCGCGGAGTTTACCATCCAGCGCTCGAAACCCCCTGGCCCCTGTTCGAACTGGGCGATGGTGATATCGACGCTTCTCGTGCCCGCACCGTACACGCGACGAATGAAACCCCGACCGCGCTCTATCGGCGCGGTTGCCCGAAAAGGTGGCGCGGCGTCGGGTAGGATCGCGGCCAGCGCGGAAGCCGACGCGCCAGACGATCCCCGAGCGGCGATCGAGAGCCCACGCTTCGCCCCTTTTTCATGGAAGACTTGCCCCGAGCCTCCAGCCAGCGAGGCGCTGGGGTGAAAGTCGGACTTGCACCCGAACAGCGCAGGCACCACCAGCGCGCCCCAAGAGCGCAACGTGACTCCGGTCCGTGGCAGGCCCGGTTTACGCGTCGGTGGCCTCTTCGCGAATGAACCTTCCGCTGCGCAGCTCCACCAGCGCCTGGTCGATTTCCTCGGGCGTATTCATGACGAACGGGCCGTAGCGCGCGATGGGCTCATCGAGTGGACGAGCCGCCGCGAGCAAGAATCGCCCGCTTCTCGATTGGCCACGCGCGTGAACCAAATCGCCCTCGCCGAAGACCACCAAGGCCGGACCTTCCACGGACTGCGATGCCTCGCCCTCGCCGAATTCCACCCGGCCGCGATCGAGGTAGGCGAATGCGGTGTGTCCCACCGGTACCACCTCGCGGAACACGCCGCCCGCCGGCAGCACCACATCGATGAACTTCGGCGCCACCGACAGTCCAACTACCGGCCCTTGCGTGCGTCCGCCATCCGCATCGCCCGCGATCACGCGAATCTTCGCGCCATCGTCGGTAACGCGTTCCTCGAGCTGGTCGGCGCGGATATCGCGGTACTTCGGCCGGGTCATCTTTTCCCGCGCCGGCAGGTTGAGCCACAGTTGCAGCCCGGAGATCCCTTCCGGTCTCACCACTGGCATCTCCTCGTGCAAGATGCCGCTGCCCGAGGTCATCCACTGGATGTCGCCGTCGCCGATGGTGCCCTTGTGCCCGAGCGAATCGCCGTGCCGGACTTGTCCGGTGCGCAGAATGGTCACGGTTTCGATGCCGCGGTGGGGGTGAAAGGGAAAGCCGGCGCGGTAGTCCGACGGTGAGGAAGACTCGAAATGGTCGAGCAAGAGGAACGGGTCGAGATTCGTGTGTTGCCGCGTCCCGATGCTGCGGATCAAATGCACCCCCGCGCCCTCAACCGTGGGCTCGGGTCGAATGAGTTGCTGGATGGGGCGAATCGTCATCTTCAATAAGATGGCTTGGGGGAACCGGAAGGTTCGCAGAAGCTCGTTCCTACCCAAGCTTGCCCGCGACGCGCGCGGTTTCCTCGATGGTGCGCGCGAGGATGGAGCGGATCTTGCCTTCCTCCATCACGCCGAGACCGGCGATGGTGCAGCCGCCTGGCGTGGTGACTTGATCCTTGAGCACGGCGGGATGGGTTCCGGTCTCCACGACCATGCGGGCGGCGCCCTGCACCATCTGGGCCGCCATGGCGACTGCGGCGTCCCGGCGCAGACCGAGCCTCACGGCGCCGTCGGCCAGGGCGTCGATCATCACGAATACGAAGGCGGGGCCACTGCCCGCCAGCGCGGTGACGATGTCCATGTGGGCTTCATCGACCTCCTGGGCCTTTCCCACCGACGTGAATAGCGCCAGCGCCGTGCTCATCTGCTCGTCGCTCGTGCCCTTGGCGCGAGCCAGTCCGGCCATCCCTTGGCCGACCAGCGCGGGGGTGTTGGGCATGGCGCGGATTACCGCGCTCTTGGGCAAGTACCTGCACAGCTTTTCCAGGCGCACGCCCGCCGCGATGCTGATCACCAGCTTGCCGGCCAGGGCCGCGCGCATGGCATCGCTATCGAGCACGGCCGTCACTTGGTACGGCTTCACGCACACGAGCGCGACCTCGCACGCGCCGGCCACCGCGAGATTGTCGGTGCTGGCGCGGATGCCGTGTCGGGCGGCCAGGTCGCGCGCCACCTCGGCGCGGGCGTCGCTGGCGAAGACTTGCACCGGCGCGAGGTTGCCGGAAGCTAGAATGCCGCGCACGATGGCTTCGCCCATGGTGCCGCAGCCGATCACACCCAGGGTCTTGCCGCTTTCGAGGAGAGTCACAAGCGCATTACCACACGAAGCGAGGTCAAGGTAAAGTCGCTCTCGCCATGACCCAGGAACAGAGCCCCCGCGCCGCCCTTGGAGAAGTCCACCGCTTGGTGGTCAAGGTCGGAACGCATGTGGTCACAAACGACGACTCCGAACTGGCCATGGGACGGGTGGCAACTCTGGTCGAGGGACTGGCCGGCGAGCGCAAGGCTGGGCGGGACGTCATCTTGGTCACCTCCGGGGCGGTGGGCATGGGCATGCGCTTGCTCGGCTTGCACCAGAGGCCGCGATCGCTCGGCTTGCGGCAGGCCTGCGCGGCCGTGGGCCAGGGCCATCTCATGGCCGCCTACGCCGAGGCCTTTGCCAACCACGGCGTGATCGCGGCGCAAGTGCTCCTTACGCAGGAGGACTTGGGCGACCGGGATCGCGCCTTGTGCGTGCGTACGACCCTCATGCGCCTGCTCGAGCTGGGTGCCGTGCCGGTGCTCAACGAAAACGACAGCGTGAGCATTCGCGAACTGGTCGAGTACCGACGCCGCGCGGGCGCCACCCCGGTGATGAAGGTCTTCGGCGACAACGACGGTCTGGCCGCGCGCGTGGCCGTGGCGCTCGACGCGGACTTGCTCATCTTGCTCACCAACGTCGACGGGCTCTTCACCGCCAATCCCAAGACCGATCCCGCGGCCGAGCGAATCGCCCTATTGTCGGAGGTGGACGAAAGCGCCCTTGCCCGCGCCAGCGGCGCATCGAACGGCGGCACGGGTGGCATGTCTAGCAAGCTGGAGGCGGCGAGACTCGCGGCCTCCGAGGGTACCTCGGTCGTGATCGCGAATGGCGGGCTGCCCTCGGTGGTTTCCCGGATCCTCGCCGGGCAAGACGTGGGGACCCTGATCCCGACCCCGGACCGGCGGCGCGCGCGCCTGCGCTTCATCGCGGTGGCCAGCCGACGATTCGGGGCCTTGGTGCTCAACGAGGGCGCGCTGCGGGCGCTGGAAAAGGGTAAGGCTTCGCTGCTGCCCGTCGGCGTGATCTCCGTGGAAGGAAGTTTCGACAAGGGCGACGTGGTGGAAATCCGCGACGGCAGCGGTCGCGCGCGGGGCCGCGGCATGGTGAACTACGACGCCGACGCCTGCCGCAAACTGGCCGGCCACCAGAGCGACGAGATTGACGCCATCCTCGGCTACCGCGGCTACGACGCCCTGGTCACGCGCGACAACCTGGTGATGGGAGCGACGTAGAAGAAAACCACAGAGGCGCGGAAGGCGGACGAGGACACAGGGGAAGGGGTTCGGATCGGGAAGCCCTCTTCCTCCCCTCCTCGGTGACCTCTTGCTCCCTCCGTGCTCTCCGTGGTTTCACTTGGGGTTCGCGGTCACCGCCGGCGGAGGGGGCGGCGGCGTGACCTTGCGCGCGGCCGTCGTCTTCTTGCTCTCGGCGTACGACGCGTACGCGTCCGCCTCCACCGGCAGCAAGACCGTGAAGGTCGAACCTGCACCAGGCTGCGATCGCACTTCGATGGTGCCGCCGTGGTTCTCGATGATGCGTTGGCTGATGGGGAGTCCGAGGCCTGTCCCCTTCTCCTTGGTGGTGAAGAACGGGATGAACAGGTTGCGGAGATCCGCCGGCGGAATGCCCGCGCCATCGTCTCGGAAACGGATCTCCAGGAACGCCGCGGAGGCGCCCCGCCTGGTCGAACGCCGCAAACTGGTGGACACCTGCAGGCGCCCGCCCTGCGCCATGGCGTCGAAGGCGTTGATGGTGAGGTTGAGGAACACTTGGCGCAGCTGTTGTGCGTCGGCGCGCACGGGCGGCAATCCTTCGAGCAGGTTCATGGCTATCTCGACGCGCGAACCGCCGCGTTCCTTCTCGATCAAGTTGATGGTCTTGCGAACCACGTCGTTGACGTCGAGGGGACTCTGGTCGCCGCGGTAGGGGCGCGCGTAGTCGAGAAACTGGGAAACGATCTTGTTGAGCCGATCGACCTCCTCGACGATGATGTCGAGGAACTCGCGCGTGCTGGCGTCCGCCTTTTGGCCTTCCAGGGGTTGCAGATACTGGGCCGCGCCCTTGATCGAACCGAGCGGGTTTCGAATCTCGTGCGCCAGGCCTGCGGCCATCTGACCCAGGGCCGCCAGACGATCGCGCTCCTTCATGCGCTCGTAGATCTGGGAGTTCTGCAAGGTCACGCCGATGGAGGCCGCCACGCCGCGAAACAGCTCGATTTCTTCCGAGGAATAGGCCTCACGCAAGCGTTCGTCGCGCAGCACCAGCATGCCGAGGAGTTGTTCCTCGCCGAGGATGGCTAGCACCACCGAGCCGTTGAGAACCTCCAGCACGCGCACGATCAGAAGCAGCGCCTCGCGCTCCTCGCCCTGCCTGTTGCGCAGGGCTAGAAGCTCGCGTTCGAGCCCCTCGATGGAAATCACCCCGGCTCGGCGTAGGCGTTCCAGAAATCCGCGATGGGCGACGGCGTCGATGCGCCCTTCTGGGCGGGGTCCGACGTGTCCGATGAGGTCGTAGGCCGACCCGTCGGGGTCGACGATGTACATCGAGGCGTGGGTCACCCGGCGCGAGTCCTCGAGGGCGGAGAGCACGCGTGGCACCAGGTCGCGCACGTCGATGACGTTCATGAGATCCGCGCGCAGGCTCTCGATACGGCGAAATAGCTCGTACTTCTCTTGAAACATCCAACGATTCACCACGCGTTCGAGCAGCAAGCGCAGCGGTTCGAAGACGATGATGATGGCCGTGGAAGCGATGAGCGCGTTGAGGAAGAGCATGCCGATTTCGTTCAGATCGACCAGCTTGATGAGCAAGAGGCCATAAATGATGGTGGCGATGCTCGCCAGCGCAGCCAACACCACCATGCGGCCGAGCAGTTCGTTGAGATCGAGCAGGCGGTAGCGCACCAGCGTCTGCGACAGGAAGTAGAGGTAGATTGTGATGAAGATGTTGCCGACCGAGGGTGCCCAGGGCACCAGGTCCAGGATCGCGGCCGTCACGGTGGCGAGGCCGCCGATGAGCAGGTAGAGCAGGCGGGTCTTTTCGACCCGCGAAGGCGTGCGCCGGTAGCGCCGGTAGAGGTAGTAGATCGAAAGGTAGAGGCCGAGGAAAACGTAGGTGAGCAGGCCGATGTAGAACCACTTGGAGGTGTGAACCGGGGTGGCAAGAAAGAGACTCGAGAGCAGCGCCAGATAGAGCACGGCTGCTCCCACCAAGGTAATGCGGGACATGGGCGGCGGCCCCGCCTCCTCGCCGAGGAAGGCGCGGAAAAACCGCTGCGCAGTGGCGGGCAACGACACCGCGGCCAGCATGGCGGCCCAGCGTAGAAGCGAATTCGAATCCTGCGGCGAAGCGAGAAACATCAGGAGTCGCTGAATCGCCACATTGAAGGCGAAGGTGGCGAAGAGCACGTGCACGCTGCGCCGGGGGTCGCGCAGGAGCACCGCCCCGCCGACGGCAAGCCCGACGATGGCGGCGACCAAGGCCGAAAGCGTCTGAGTGTTCACGGCGCTTTCATTGTACCGCCTTTGCCCGCAATCCCTCCGTCTGTTAGCATACCGCCCTCATCATGAGTGCGGCCGATTGGCATAGGCCGCTTCGGCGGCCATTCTCGCATCGCGTCCCTGGGTCGCGCTGGAGCGATGCGAGCTCTATGCGCCGCGAGAATCGTACCGGATTGCCGGTGCTGCTGCCGCAAGGGGAAGCCTCGTGATCGACTCGGCGGTCCTGGTTCTGAACCGGCATTTCCAGCCCATCCACGTGACCAACGTGAAGCGGGCCTTCGCGCTGCTCTACTCCGGCTCCGCGCAGGCCGTGGATCGGCAGTTTCGCACCTTCGATTTCGACAGTTGGTCCGAGCTTTCCGCCGAGATGGGAGATGACGTGATCCACACCGTGGATCGTGCCATTCGCGTGCCGCGCGTGATCTTGCTGCAGATCTACGACCGCATCCCGCGAGCCAAGGTGCGTTTCTCCCGCCACAACATCTACACGCGCGACAACAACACCTGCCAGTACTGCGGCCGGCAGCTCCCACGTGCGGAACTGAACCTGGACCATGTGGTTCCGCGTTCGCGCGGTGGCCGCACGACCTGGGACAACGTCGTGTGCTGTTGCGTGGATTGCAACATTGCCAAGGGCGCCCGCACTCTCGAACAGGCAAGGCTCCGGTTGCTCAAGACGCCCACTCGACCACGCTGGACGCCCACCTTCCGGGCGGGCTCCGATCGCATCCGCTATCGGGAATGGCTGCCTTTTCTCGATCTGCCTAACGCGTCGTACTGGAATGCAGAGCTGGTCGAGTAGCCCGAGTGATCGCGTGGGGCGGCGGCGAGATTCGCTCACGGCCTGCCGGCCTGCGCACCATCGCGGGAGGGCATGGGAACCCTCCCGGGGTTCCCATCGCAATGCCCTGCTATGATGCCGACGCTCATGTCGCGCGTCTCACTCGCTGGCCTTCGCGTCTTGCTCACCCGTCCCGAGGGTGAGGGTGCCGATGAGTGGATGGCCGCTTTCGCCCAAGCGGGAGCGGTGCCCATCGCCTATCCAACGATTTCCGTCGTCCCGCCCCAGTCTTGGCTGGCCGTGGATGGAGCCGTGACCCGCCTCGATAGCTACGACTGGATCGTATTCACCAGTCAGACGGCGGTGGGCGTCTTCGCGAGCCGCTTGCCGGCCGGGCGATTTCCCTCCGGCATGCGCGCCAAGGTCGCGGCGGTCGGGCAAAGCACCGCGCAATCGATCGAGCGCAAAGGCGGCCTGGTCGCGCTCGCACCAGCCGACAGCCGGCAGGAAGGTCTGGTCGAGGCCTTGCGTGCCGTGCCCACTGGCACGCGCGTGCTTTGCCCCATGGCTGCCGGCGCACGCGCCTTGCTCGCGCAGAGCCTGCGGGCCGGTGGTTGCACGGTCGATGTCGTGACCGTCTATCGAACCGAGCCCAAAGCCGATCTGCCCGACCCGCCTGATTTCGACGTCGCCGTCTTCGCCAGCCCTTCGGCCCTGCGAGCGTTCGTGCAGCGGTCGGGACCCCAGGCTCTGGACGGCAAGATCACCGCGACCATCGGCCCCACCACGGCCAAGGAGGCCGAGGCGGCGGGGCTGCGCGCCGTCATGGCCGACACGCCCGGGGTCGACGCTCTCGTTCTCGCCATTGCGAAGTCGCGCCCGCACCAAGGAGGAAGCTGATGTCGTTTCCCGAGACCCGCCCCCGCCGTCTCCGGCGCACAGAAGCCCTGCGCCGTATGGTCCGTGAAACCAGGTTGTCGGCGGACAACCTCATGTACCCGCTCTTCGTGTGTCCTGGCAAGGGCGTCCGCAGGGAGATCCAGTCGCTGCCCGGCCAGTATCATCTCTCGGTCGACCAACTCGGTCGCGAGGCGGAAGCCATTGCCAGGCTCGGGATCCCTTCGGTGATGTTGTTCGGGTTGCCGGAGAAGAAAGACGAGGTGGGGAGCGAGGCGTGGCATGCGGGGGGCATCGTTCAACGCGCCATCCGAGCGCTCAAGCACGCGACGCCCGATCTGTGCGTGGCTGCGGACTGCTGCCTGTGCGAGTACACCACGCACGGTCATTGCGGCATCCTCCTCGACAAGAAGAGTGGTGATGTGGACAACGATGCGACGCTCGAGAATTTGGCCCGAACCGCGCTTGCACAGGCCAACGCGGGGGCCGATATCGTAGCGCCCTCCGGCATGATGGATGGAACTATCGGCTTTCTGCGCGACGCACTGGACGAGGCCGGTCACGAGAGCGTGGTGTTGCTTTCCTACGCCGTGAAATATGCCTCGGCCTATTACGGTCCGTTCCGCGTGGCGGCCGATTCGGCGCCGGCGTTCGGGGATCGGCGGGGCTATCAAATGGATCCGGCGAACCTGCGCGAGGCAATTCGCGAGGTCGAGCTGGATGTCGAAGAGGGCGCGGATATGGTCATGGTGAAGCCGGCCCTGCCCTACCTGGACGTCGTGGCAGAGATCCGACGTGAGTTCGACGTGCCGGTCGCTGCCTACAACGTGTCAGGCGAGTACCTGATGCTGAAGGCGGCAGCCGAAAAGGGTTTCCTTGACTACGACCGCGCTATGGTGGAGACTTTAACGTCTGTGCGTAGGGCAGGCGCCGATTTGGTCGTGACCTATCATGCCAAAGAGGTTGCAGAGCTGCTCTCGAAGGCATCGTAGCCGGCAGCACGGAAAACAGCGTCTTCGGCGTTTTTGTTTGTTGACAAATCGTCGCAGATGCCTAATATCCCACTCCCCGCCGCGGGGTGGCCGCGAAAGCGACCGAGTCCGGGGCGGGAAAGTCGGTCTCTGAAAGCTGAATAGCAGATTGAGAAGAATGCCGAGATCGGATCTCTCCTCGGAGAGTGAAGACTCGGTCCCTGAATCCTTGAGTTGTTAGTAAACCCAGGGGGTCAAACCCCTGGAAGGATCAAATCGAAAAGTGCATGGAGCTTCGGCTCCATGTGAAAGTTTAATTGGAGAGTTTGATCCTGGCTCAGAGCGAACGTTAGCGGCGGGCTTAACACATGCAAGTCGAACGAGAATGAGGGGGCAACTCCTCTAGTAAAGTGGCGGACGGGTGCGTAACACGTGGATAATCTACCTTCCGGCGGGGGACAACAGTTCGAAAGGACTGCTAATACCGCGTACGTCGACGAGGGCTCCGGCTCTTGCCGAGAAAGATGGCCAATCCTTGGAAGCTGTCACCGGAAGATGAATCCGCGGCCCATCAGCTAGTTGGCGAGGTAACGGCTCACCAAGGCTAAGACGGGTAGCTGGTCTGAGAGGATGATCAGCCACACTGGGACTGCGACACGGCCCAGACTCCTACGGGAGGCAGCAGTGGGGAATATTGGGCAATGGGCGAAAGCCTGACCCAGCCACGCCGCGTGAGTGATGAAGGCCTTCGGGTCGTAAAGCTCTGTGGGGAGGGACGAACAAGCAGGCACCAAATAAGTGCAGGCCCTGACGGTACCTCCTTAGCAAGCACCGGCTAACCATGTGCCAGCAGCCGCGGTAATACATGGGGTGCAAACGTTGCTCGGAATTATTGGGCGTAAAGCGCGCGTAGGCGGTTATTTAAGTCGGATGTGAAAGCCCTTGGCTTAACTGAGGAAGTGCATCCGAGACTGATTAGCTAGAGTACGAAAGAGGGTCGCGGAATTCCCGGTGTAGAGGTGAAATTCGTAGATATCGGGAGGAACACCGGCGGCGAAGGCGGCGACCTGGTTCGAGACTGACGCTGAGGCGCGAAAGCGTGGGGAGCAAACAGGATTAGATACCCTGGTAGTCCACGCCGTAAACGATGGATGCTAGATGTTTCTGGTATTGACCCCGGAGGCGTCGTAGCTAACGCGTTAAGCATCCCGCCTGGGGAGTACGGCCGCAAGGCTAAAACTCAAAGGAATTGACGGGGGCCCGCACAAGCGGTGGAGCATGTGGTTCAATTCGACGCAACGCGAAGAACCTTACCTGGGTTGGAACCCTCCAGAAGTCCGCAGAGACGTGGATGTGCCCGCAAGGGAACTGGATGTCCAGGTGCTGCATGGCTGTCGTCAGCTCGTGTCGTGAGATGTTGGGTTAAGTCCCGCAACGAGCGCAACCCTTGTCGTTAGTTGCTAACAGTTCGGCTGAGCACTCTAACGAGACTGCCGGTGTTAAACCGGAGGAAGGTGGGGATGACGTCAAGTCCTCATGGCCCTTATGCCCAGGGCTACACACGTGCTACAATGGTCGGTACAAAGCGTCGCTAACCCGCGAGGGGGAGCCAATCGCAAAAAACCGGCCTCAGTTCAGATTGCAGTCTGCAACCCGACTGCATGAAGTTGGAATCGCTAGTAATCCCTGATCAGCAGGCAGGGGTGAATACGTTCCCGGGCCTTGTACACACCGCCCGTCACACCATGGGAGTCAGTTGCTCCAGAAGTGGCTGTGCCAACCCGCAAGGGAGGCAGGTCCCTAAGGAGTGACTGGTGACTGGGGTGAAGTCGTAACAAGGTAGCCGTAGGGGAACCTGCGGCTGGATCACCTCCTTTCTGGAGACACGGGAGAACCTTCGGGCTCTCTCTAGTCTGGTCATACTCAAGGATTCGTTCTTCTCGATTTTGCTGTTCAGCTTTGAGGGACTGACTGGCGCCATAGGAAACAGCATCTGGGCGTCTGGCGGTAAATCATGAGCCTGGGCCTGTAGCTCAGTTGGTTAGAGCACACGCTTGATAAGCGTGGGG
>CAWAKD010000002.1:0-730000 GCA_963782545.1 uncultured delta proteobacterium | reverse complement strand
CGGGTGAAGACGCCGTCGTGGTCGACAACGCGGAATGGCTGGTCCCGCTCAACTATCTCGATTTCCTGCGCGACATCGGCCGGCACTTCAGCGTCAATCGCATGCTCGCGGCCGAGGCCTACCGGCAGCGCATGGAGAAAGGTCTGTCCTTCATCGAGTTCAACTACCAGATCCTGCAGGCCTACGACTATCTCGTCCTCCATCGCAGATACGGATGTGCCTTGCAAGTGGGCGGAGACGATCAGTGGGGCAATATCCTGGCGGGAACCGATCTCATCCGGCGCTTGCATCAGACCGAAACCTACGCCCTGACCTTCCCGCTCATCACCACGGCAGCGGGGGCCAAGATGGGTAAGACCGCCGTGGGCGCGGTCTGGCTCTCGCCCGAGCGAACCAGTCCCTTCGACTTCTACCAATACTTCGTCAACGTCGACGACCGCGATGTTGGAAGGTTCCTCAAGCTGCTGACTTTCGTGCCTATCGACGAAATCAGTCGCCTGGTGTCCTTGGAAGGCGCGGAGCTGAGAACAGCCAAGCACACCCTGGCGTTCGAAGCCACAGCCATCGTGCACGGAAAAGAGGCGGCCGAGGTTGCGCAAAACGCCGCCCGGGCGGCGTTTGGTGGCGGTGGCGGCGATCTCGTGCCGACCCACATGCTGTCTCCGGTGCATCTCGCGGCCGGCATCAAGGTCGTGGATCTGCTGGCCGTGGCCGGCCTTGCGGTGTCGAAGAGCGCCGCGCGGAGGCTGGTCGAGCAAGGCGGGGTTCGTCTGGGCAGCCGCAAGGTGACCTCCGTCGACGACGTGGTGCGGGCGGAGGAAATCGCCGCCGACGGAACCCTCCTTCACGCCGGCAAGAAACGCATCCGGCGCATCGTTGTCGAAAAGGACCCTAAGAGGGTCCTTTAGATCCCCCGCGATGGTACGCCACCAGCAAAGCTGGCGGCTCCCCACGCGTCCCGAAAAGGACCCTCGGGGAACTTCGGTTTAGATCCCCCGCGATGGTACGCCACCAGCAAAGCTGGCGGCTCCCCACGCGTCCCGAAAAGGACCCTCGGGGAACTTCGGTTTAGATCCCCCGCGATGGTACGCCACCAGCAAAGCTGGCGGCTCCCCACGCGTCCCGAAAAGGACCCTCGGGGAACTTCGGTTTAGATCCCCCGCGATGGTACGCCACCAGCAAAGCTGGCGGCTCCCCACGCGTCCCGAGAAATAGGTTTGAAACCCGCCCCTACCCTGTTCGGTTCTCTAGAGCTCTTTGCGCATCCAGGTCGCCGTCTTCGACCTGGCCATCTGGTATTCGACCGTGGAGGCGACGGCCGGGGCGATACTCTTCTGCTCGATGACGTCGAAGCCCATCTTCTCGCCCACGAAGCCCTGCGCGCCGTCCGTGACCAGATAAAGGTGGAGCGCGCCATCCATGCGCGCCTTCTTCATCGCCGCGTCGACCAGCAGGTAGCCGAGTCCCTCGCCCCGCCGCTCGGGCGTCACCGCCAGCATACGAAGCAGGGCGTCGTCCTCGACGTGCTCGATGGCGACGCAGGCGGCGATCTCATGGCTCTCCGCGGACGGCATGACGAGGAAGTCGCTCCACGCCCTGTCGATCGCCGCGTGGGCGATTCCGGCGCGATCGAGGAGGTGCCCAATCTGGGCCTTGTCGCCTGGGCGCGCCGGTCTCACCGGGTCGCCAAGGCAAGCCAGAAGCAGGTCGTGCAACCCTCCGAAGTCCCCCGAGCTCATGATGACGACTGTATCCCCGGGGGCGGATCGGGCCGCTAGGTGTTCCGCGGTCGCCTCGGCGCCGGAAATCACCCGCGCCGGGATGTCCTGGCCGCGCAGATCGGAAGCGAGTCGGTCCACGTCCAGGCGCTCGTCCGCCGGCACCTTCTCCGGCGCGTACAGGGGAGCTAGCACGACCTCGTCGGCAACGGCCAAGGCGTGGGCGAAGTCTTGCTGAAAGACCGCCCGCCTGCTGGTGGCGGAGCGTGGCTCGAAGGCCGCGACGAGTTTGCCGGGGCCGTGGCGGCCCTTGAGCGCCCCCAGGGTTTCGCGGATGGCGGTCGGATGGTGGGCGAAATCATCGACCACGGTCACGCCATGGGCGATGCCGCAGACCTCCTGTCGGCGTCTGACTCCGAGAAAACGGCGCGAGGCGCGGGTCATCTTCGCCATCTCGATACCGAGGCAGTTGGCCGCGGCGATCACGCCAGCGAGATTCTCCATGTTGAAGATGCCTGCCATGCCGGTATCGAGGGTGACCATGCCTTTGCCGTCGAGCGCGAGGCGCATGATCGAACGCCCGCCGAGCGTGCGGCCCGTGACCTCGAAGGTCCACCGCGCATCCGTACCCGGCCGGCCGTAGGTCGTCACCTTGCAACGCGCGGACTCGGCCACCTCGAGGGCGCCGGGAGAAGCCGCGCAAACCACGAGGTCGCCGTCGGGTGGGATGAGGGCGACGAACTCGCGGAACGCCAGTTTCACCGCGGCCTCGTTGGCGAAGATGTCCGCGTGATCGAATTCCACCGAGGTCAGGATTGCGAGTTTCGGGCGGTAGTGCAGGAATTTCGACTTCTTGTCGAAGAAGGCCGTGTCGTACTCGTCGCCCTCGACCACGAAATCGTCCCCGTGGCCGAGTCGCCACGAACGACAGAAGTTTATCGGCACACCGCCCACGAGAAACGAGGGGTCGCGCCCGGCCTCGGAAAGAACGAAGGACATCATCGAGGAGGTCGTGGTCTTGCCGTGCGTCCCCGCCACCACGATGGAATTGCACCCGGCGAGGAACAGCTCGGAGAGCAGGGCCGGAAAGGACACCAGGGGGATGCCGCCTCGTTGGGCCGCCAGGACCTCGACGTGGTCGCGCCGGCAGACGTTGCCGACCACGACGCGATCCGGGGCCCATGCAAGATTATCGGCGGAGAAGCCCGTCATGACGGGAATGCCGAGCTCGTCGAGCTGGGTCGACATGGGTGGATAGACGTGCTCGTCCGATCCGCGCACCTCGTGGCCGGCGGCCCGCACAAGGCCAGCGAGGGAGCCCATGCCGGTTCCGGCGATGCCAATCAGATGCAGTTTCATGAAACGCCTATGGCTTGATCTGACATTGCGCCGCGCCCGGTGGAAACTGGGTCGCGAACTTCTTCACTTCGAGGGAAAAGGTGGTCTCGAAATCCCGCAGCAGGCCACCGTTCTGCGCGGCCTCGCCACCCGAGGTGGTCCATTTGAGCCCGGTGACGACCATCGAGCCGCAGGGATCGAGGCGTCCGCGCTTGCGCTGGGCAAGCCATCCGTCACCCCAATCGTGCGCCGAGGCGAGGTCGCAGCCGCGCGCGCCCGCGCCGCAGGCGATATCCAGGATGTCGTACCAGTATGGCCCGGCGGGTCCGTACTCGCTGATGTGGACGTGGGGCGTGACACCGCGACCCGCGCGCGCCTCCTGGCTATCCATATGGAAGTCGTGAATCAGGCTCACCTGCAGATCGACGTAGAAACAGGCTTCCTCAGGGCCGGCTTGCTCGAAATGCCCGGCCGATGGCGAATCCAGGGTGACCTGTCCATTCGTCGCCGACATGCGGATCTCGATACGCTTGAAGCCGGGCGCGGGCGGCGGATTCTCGGCGCCGTCGCCACGGGTGCGGCACCGGCAGGTCGCGCCCGTGCATCTTTTCCCGGCCAGCACCGGGACCGGGCCCCGCTCGTGCACGCCTTCCTGCTGCGTGCGGCGATACTCCGCCTTCCAAGACGCGCATGCGGACGCAAGAAGCGTGAGCGCGAGCAGGAGATACCATGGACGAGCTGCCATCGCGAACGTAGGATACTACGCCCGTGCTTCCAACAATTCACAAGATTCTCTTCTCGCTGTCGATCCTCCTCGCCGTGTGCGCAGGCGCGTGCGCCTCCAGCGAGGACAGCAAGGAAGTCAGCTATTCGCTGACCGCGAAACAGAACTACGAGCGTGGCCTGCAGGAGCTCAAAAAGGAGAACTACGTCGAGGCCGCGCACTACTTCAGCTATGTGAAACAGAAGTACCCCTTCTCGAAATACGCGGGGCTGGCCGAGTTGGCCCTCGCCGACACGGAGTTCGCCCGTGGCAACTACCAGGAAGCGATCGATTCCTACAAGAGCTTCGCGCGCCTGCATCCCACACACGAGAAAGTCGAGGATGGCTACACCGCCTATCGGGTCGCCGAATGTTTCGTCAAGGAAATGCCCGAGGACTGGTTCCTGCTGCCGCCGGCCTACGAGAAGGATCAATCCTATGTGCGTGATGCCTTGCGCGAGATCGATGCCGCGTGCGACAAGTATCCCGAAGTCGCCTTATCTCGAGCAGGCCAAGGTGTACCGGCGCGAGGTCTTGCGTCGGCTCATCGAACACGAAGTCTACGTGGCTCGCTTCTACCTCGAACGCGGTCACCCCAAGGCGGCCGTGTTGCGCATCGAAGGGGCGCTACGCCGTTACCCCGATTCCGGGCAGGAGGGCGAGCTCATGCTCGCCCTGGGTGAGACCAATCTCGAGCTGGGCAAGCCCGCGCGCGCCAAGCAGGTATTCGAGCGCGTGATGAGCCAGTACGGCGACGATCTGCAGAAGAAGCGCGCCGAGCTCTTCCTCGATTACATCCAGCGCCGTTTCGGCGACCACCCGGTCGACGCGGCGACGAGCGGTTAGGAACACCTCTGATCTTGCTCCATGGCGCGATTCGTTTCCAATCCCGAGACCTTCCTGGTCGAGGAGATCCCCGCCTACCTGCCCTGCGGTGAAGGCGAGCACACGTATCTGTGGATCGAAAAGAAGAACCTCACCACCCTGGAGGCGGTCGGCAAACTGGCGCGCCTGCTGGGCGTCGAGGCACGCGATATCGGCTACGCGGGCATGAAGGATCGCCGGGCCACGACCAGGCAATGGCTGAGCATGCCGAGGGTGGATCCGGTACGTGCGCGCGAAGCCATCGCGGAAGGGTTGCGTGTCCTGGCGACGGGCCGGCACGGAAACAAGCTGCGCATAGGACACCTGAGTGGCAATCGTTTCGAGATCTTGCTGACCGCGACCGCCGGGGAGGGCGCGGCGATCGCGACCGCGCTCCGCGACCTGGCAGCCAAGGGCGTGCCCAACCGTTACGGCCATCAGCGATTCGGCAGCGCGGGCGACAACCTCGAGGTCGGGCTTGCCGTCCTACGCGGCACGCGGCGCGAACCCGATGCCCGCCGGCGCAAACTCCTGCTCTCGGCGGTGCAGTCGGCGGTGTTCAATCGCGTCCTCGAATTGCGTGCCAGGGAAGGCGGCTTGCTATCCCTGCGCGGGGGCGACATTCTGGAAAAAGTCGCCTCGGGCGGGCAATTCGTCTCGACCGATACGCTGGCCGATCAGGTGCGCGTGGATGCCGGCGAGGTGTTTCCCACGGCCCCCCTGCCCGGCGGCCGCGTGCGGGCGCCCGAACCGGGGAGTGCGGCGCGCGCGCTCGAGGATCGCGCACTGGCGGAACTGGGCATCGGACCCGATGAGCTCGCCCGGGTCGGGCGCTCCTTGCCCGGGGCGCGGCGGCCGGTAGTGGTGAAGATCACACTCGACGAGCCGGCTCTCACCGAGGAGGGCGAGCAATGGCGTCTGCGTTTTTCGCTGCCGCCTGGGAGCTATGCCACGGTCGTGCTCGAAGCGCTGGGCGTCGAGCAAGGTAGATAAGTCGATCCTATGCTAGCTTCGCGCAAGCCCAGGGTTCTTTCCGTGGAGAAACCATGCACATCACCGAACACATCCTCGCCTTCACGCTACTTGGATCCGAATGGGTTCTGTGGCTGCTCGTCCTGCTGTCCATCCTGTCCGTCGCGGTCATGGTCGAGCGTGCCATCGCGATGTCGGGGCGGCTGGGCGATTTCGATAGGCTGAGCGAGAAGTTGCGCCAGGCGCTCGCCTCGGGTGATGGCAAGGGGGCGCGCGATATCCTCGGGGTTCCGCGCTGCCCCGAGGTGCGCGTGGCGCTGGTCGGGCTCGCCGAGCTTCCTCGCGGTTCCACCGCCGCCATCGAGGCCATGGCCAGCGCGCGTTCGCGCGAACGCCTCGCTCTCGAAAAGCACCTCGGGGTGCTGGGTACGCTCGGCAACAACGCCCCCTTCATCGGTCTCTTCGGCACCGTGCTTGGCATCATCAAGGCCTTCGCGGATCTGTCGAAGAGCCAAGGCGGGGGCGCTGGCGTGGTCATGGCCGGCATCGCCGAGGCCTTGGTGGCGACGGCCGTCGGACTCATGGTCGCGTTGCCCGCGGTGGTGGCGTTCAACATCTTCCAGGGTCGAATCCGCCGGACCATGGGTCGTATCGATGCCTTGGCGCACATGATCCTGACCGGTGCCCACGAGGAAGAGAGCAAGCGTCCGGACGAGGGCAAGGGGAGTTAGGCACATGGCGGGCGCGGTAAGCCATTTCCAAGACGACGACTCGGGACGCATGATCACCGAGATCAACGTCACTCCGCTCGTCGACATCACGCTGGTGCTGCTCATCATCTTCATGGTGACCACGACCTACATCGTGAATCCATCGATCAAGGTCGATCTACCCAAGGCCGTGACTGGCACCGATCAGATGCGCACGACCCTGGCGTTGACCCTGACCAAGGATGGGCAGCTCTATCTCAACGGCGACCGTACCGACGAGGCCCAGGTGGCGAGGAAAATAGCGGCCGACCTTCCCGGGAATCCCGACCTCCAGGCCATCATCGCCGCCGACAAGGTCGTACCCCACGGCAGCGTGGTGCATCTCATCGATTTCGTCAGACGCGCGGGCGTGCGCAAGTTCGCCATTAACGTGGACCGCGACGCGGCGTCGGCGCTGCCGGCTGGGGCCGGTCCGCCGGCCACCGGCGTCGTTCCCGCGAGGTAACATCGGCTCCAACGTCCAAGGAGCGTTTGAGTGACGAGCGGCGCCTCATCGGTCGGCAAGCACGCGTATGCGCCCGTGTGGGGGGCGGTGGTGGCCATCTCGCTGCATGCCCTCTTGGCCCTGGGACTCATGCTCGTTCCCAGGCGCGGCTTCCACGACGAAAGGACGATTCCGGTCGAAGTCGAGGTCGTATCCCCGAGGCGCGTGGAGTCTCCTCCGCCTCCCGAACCACCGCCGCCGCCCCCCTCGCCGGCACCCCGGCCGGTGGCGCGCAAGCGGGTTGCGCACGTGAAGCCGCCCGAACCCATGCCCAACCGAGAGGCGAAGCCGGCCACCGACGAGCCCGCTACGCCGGTCTTCGGCGTGACCCAAGATTCCGTGGTCGCCGGCGAGAGCCCGGTCGCCGTCCCGGTCGGCAATACCCTAATGACCAAGGATCGAACGCTGGCCAAGGCGCCGCCCCCGCCCCTGCCCGCGGCGCCGCCCCCACCGGCCTTTGCGCCTGTCGACGAGGATTCCGTGGCCGAGTTCCCCGAGGCCACCGTCAAACCCGAGCCCGCCTACCCGGAGATTGCACGGCGCATGGGGATTGGGGGGAAGGTGCGGCTGAGAGTGGGAATCGACCGCAAGGGCAACGTCAAGTCGGTTCGCCTCCTCGAGAAGGCGGGCTACGGCATGGATGAAGAAGCGGTCAAAGCCCTTTGGCGGTCGCACTGGAAGCCGGCAAGGCGGGCCGACGGCCAACCGGTGGACATCATCATCACCTATAACTGCATCTTCAAATCACCAGACACAATAGATGAGGATTGAGGTTCCCGATTAGACAGGATCGACAAGCGCAGTTATGATCGCCGGGATTCGTCATGCGTGTTGTCCGCTGGGTCGGTTTCCTGTTTCTTATTTCGCTTCTTAGCGTTGGGGCGCGCGTCCGGGCTCAGACTGGTGGCGCGCCACCGGGCCCACCTCGGACGGATCGTTCCTTCGATATCCAGCTCTTCCATCCCGCGGTAGGCGCACGCAGCTTCATCACCCTCGACAGCGCCGAGGTGCTCGAAAACCGGCTCATGAATTTCGGTCTGGTCGCGAGCTACGAGCTGCAACCCTTCTCCTATTCGCTGGGCAGCCCCAATCCCACGGCCGACTCGACCACGCTCGTGCCGGTGCGCCACCTGGTCGCGTCCGAACTGGTGGCTGCCATCGGGATTCGCAACCGCTTCGAGGTCGGGGCGGCCCTGCCCCTGGTGGATTCCTGGGGAGGCGACGGTTTCGACGCCTATGGCAGGCCCACGGGCTTGCCGGCGGCCGCGGTGGTCGGGGTTGGCGACCTCCGCCTCGAAGGCAAGGGCGAGATCGTGGGGTTCGGCACCGATCGCGCGTTCTTGCTCAGCCTGTCCGCGGGTGGCACCTTGCCGACCGGCGATGCGTCGGCCTATTTCGGCGAGAAGACGTTCACCGGCCGCGTACGCGCGCTGCTCGAATACCAGCACGACGAGAACCTGCGCGCCGTCGCCATGGTGGGAGGGCTGTTCCGTGAGAAGTCGACGTTCCTAGGAACCCCCGAGTCGAACGCGGCACTCTACGGCGTGGCGGCCGAGATTCAGCCCACCGAAGACATGGGCGTGCTGGCCGAGGTGACGGGGCGGGTGGCCTCGAAGTATTACGACACCAACCCGGCCGAATTCGACGCCGCAATGCGATTCTACCTTCCGTCCATGCTCAACCTGCTCATGGGCGCCGGGTTCGGCCTCAACCACGGCATCGGAAGCCCGGTCGTGCGTGCCTTCCTCGGTCTCGGCTGGGCGCCCGACTATCGCGACCGCGACCACGACGGCATCCTGGATGTGGACGATCGCTGCCCCGACGAGCCGGAAGACTACGACGGATTCCAGGACAGCGACGGCTGTCCCGACCCCGACAACGACGGCGACGGCATCCCCGATGCGGTCGACAAGTGCCCGAACGAGCCCGAGGACTTGGATGGGTTCCAAGACGACGATGGTTGTCCCGATCTCGACAACGACGGCGACGGCATCCCGGATCTCCATGATGCCTGTCCGAACGAGAAGGAAGACGGCAAGGGCAAGCGGCCGAAGGATGGTTGTCCCAGCACCAAGGAAGATAGCGACGGGGACGGTATCCCCGATGTGCGCGACAAATGCCCGGACGAACCCGAGGACAAGGACGGGTTCCAGGACGACGACGGTTGCCCCGACTACGACAATGACGGGGACGGCATCCCCGACGCTTACGACGCTTGCCCCAATGAGCCCGAGGATTTCGACGGGTTCGAGGACAACGACGGCTGTCCCGATCCGGACAACGATCACGACGGCATCCCCGACGTGAAGGACAAGTGCCCGAATCAACCCGAGACCTTCAACAATTTCAAGGACGACGACGGTTGTCCCGATGGTCCGGCCCTGGTTTCGCTCGGCGAAAAGGACGACAAGGTGTCCATGGTCGAGCACATCAACTTCTTCGAGGGAGCGGGCGGCAAACCGATGCTTACCACCAACAGCCACATGCTGGTGGGATTGGTGGCACGCGTGCTGAAGGGCCATGTCGAAGTGGCCAAGGTCCGCATCGACGTGCATGGCAAGAATCTGAGCAAGGAGGCCACCGAGGAGCGCGGTCAGGTGGTCTTGCGGGCGCTCGTCAAGGAGGGTGTCGATGCGCAACGCCTCAAGGTCGCGGGGCTCGGACTTGGGCCGAACCGCGTCGAATTCGTCATCGAAAGTCGGGTGAAACTGCATCGAAACTACGCCCCTATGCCGACCGTCGGGCCTGGCGAGGGTCCAGCCAGCGCGCAGCCGCCGCCCGCGGCAAGCCCGCCGGTCGAGTCCGCGCCCCCTGCCGCAGCACCGTCGCAGACGCCGTCGAACGCGGCAAACGCGCCGGCCGAGTCAGAGACCCCTGCCGCAGCACCACCAGAGGCGCCGACGCCGCCCGCCGCGCCACCGTCTTCCGCGCCGCCCTCCCCCGGGCAGGCCGGCGAGGAGACACGGTAGCGCGAATCCCCCGGTCGCGCTACCGTGTAGTCGATGAAGCCCCGCGGCTGGAGCGCCACCGACGTTGGTCTGAAGCGCGATCACAACGAGGACAGCTACCTGTGCAACGATGTCCTCAAACTCTACGCCGTGGCCGACGGTATGGGGGGCCACCTCGGTGGTGAGCGGGCCAGCCGCATGGCCATCGAAGTCCTCGAAAAGGAGATGTCCGCGCGGCTCGTCCCCGAGGCCGAGAAGGCGAATCCGGGCGCCGTGGCCGAGGCCATGAAGGAGGCCACCGCCTCGGCCTCCATGGCGATCTACGCGAGCGCGCAGGAGAGTCAGGACCTGGCGGGCATGGGTACGACCCTCACCGGCCTGTGCTTTCACAGCCAAAGTCTCACCTTGTGTCACGTGGGCGATTCGCGCGCCTACCTCATGCGCGATGGCCGCGCTCGCCAGCTCACGGAGGATCATTCGTGGATCCAGGAACAGGTGCGCGCGGGGCTGCTATCGCCGGGCGACGCGATGGTGTCCCGCTTTCGCAACATCATCACGCGCTCGGTAGGGTTCGAGCCCACCGTCAGCCCGGACCTATTCACCATGCCGGTCGAACCAGGGGATTGCTACCTGGTCTGTTCCGACGGGCTTTCCAACTACTTCTCCGTCGAGGAAATCGGGCGTATCCTCGCCAGCCAGTTCTACAGCGAGGCCGGCCGGGCCCTGGTCGAGATCGCCAACGAACGCGGCGGCGACGACAACATCACTTGCGTGATCGTCTACGTCGCCAACGCCCTGGACGCCTGAATGCCAGCAAGAGGCTGACCTGAAACTTCGCGCGGCCGGGCAAGTTTCGGGTCAGTCGAGGACCTTCTTGATCAGGTCTTCGATGCGCATGCGCGGCACCGCGCCCACGAGCTGTCCCGTGACCTGCCCGTTCTTGAACAAGAGCAAGGTGGGGATGCTGCGGATTTCGAATTGTGTGGGAACGCCTGGGTTGTGGTCGATGTCGCACTTGCCTACGCGGAGCTTGCCCGCGTAGGCCTCGGCCAGCGCCTCGATGTGGGGCGCGATGGCGCGGCACGGGCCACACCAAGTTGCCCAGAAATCCACCAGCACCGGCAAAGGAGATTTCGAAACCTCGTTCTGGAAATTCGCGTCTGTGACCTCGAAGGTGTTCGGGCTTGCCATGCGAGAGTCTTAGCACGGAATATCGGAGTTTGTGCCCTTGGCCGGGCGATGCTAGCCTGTTGTCACACGCGCCAGCTTTCCAGGCGGAAATGTCCGTCAAGGTTTTCATTCCACAAGACATCGTCGATTCGTGGGTAACGGCCGACAAGGTCGAGTTGTCCGGCGAGGTCATGACCTTTCGTGGCCACCGGGTGGCCGTGCGCATGGTTCCCGGCTATTACTTCGACCATGTCGCCGGAGGAACCGACCAGGGGCACGACCTCCTCGGCCGGGCCAAGGTCAAGGCCGCGGTCGCCGCCATGGGGGCCGAGGCGTACATGAACTCGGTCATTCTTGGAGAGACCGCCTACGAGGTGGAGGCGGGGTTCGTCGCGAAACCGATCGACCCCGCATGCACGCGCGAGGCGCTGGTCGCGGCCATGTCCGAGGCTGGCTTGTGAACCTGGCAGGTGATGTGAACGCGACACGCGTGTTGCCCGTTCGGTGACCCCGATGAATCGCATCGTGATAGGCACCCGAGGCAGTCTGCTCGCGCGCTGGCAAGCGGCCTTCGTCGCACGGTCGCTGCGCGCGGCGCACCCGGATCTGACCGTCGAAGAAAAGATCATCGTGACCGAGGGCGATCGCCTATCGACCGGTCCCTTGTGGAACGCGGGCGGCAAGGGGCTGTGGGTCAAGGAAATCGAATCCGCGCTCCTGGCGCGCGAGGTCGACATCGCAGTTCACAGCCTGAAGGACGTGCCAGGGGAGCTGGCCAGCGGCCTGGCCCTGGTGGCGATTCCACCGCGCGCAGACGTTCGCGATGCGGTGGTCAGCCGCGCGGGCAGCGGTCTCGACGGTTTGCCCAAGTCGGCCCGTATCGGCACCACCAGTCTGCGCCGCGCTTGCCAGCTCAAGGCCATCCGTCCCGATCTCGAAATCGAAATCCTGCGCGGCAACCTCGACACGCGCTTGCGCAAGGTCGCGGATGGCGTCGTCGACGCTGCCGTTCTGGCCTGCGCTGGACTCGACCGGCTGGGACTCTCCCAGCGCATCAGCGAACGATTGCCCATCGAGCGCATGCTGCCCGCGGTCGGGCAGGGCGCGCTGGCCATCGAAGCGCGAGCCGACGACGCCAGCGTGCGCGGCCTAACCCAGGTTCTGGACGATACGGACACCGCGCTTGCCAGCGCCGCCGAACGGGCCTATCTGGCTCGTCTGGGGGCGACTTGCCGGACCCCGGTTGCTGGCTATGCCCGCCTGGTGGGCGAGCGCATCACCATGCTGGGGCTGGTCGGAAAGCCCGACGGTTCCGAGATCATCAGCGACCGGATCGACGGAAATTCTCGCGATGGCGCCGAGCTGGGCGCCAGACTGGCGGATGCGTTGCTCGCGCGCGGGGCCGGGAAGATTCTCGCCGAGTGCAGTTGATGGTGATGGAAACCCTCGAAGGGTTTCCAAACCTTCCCGCGACGCTACGCTGCCGGCGAAGCCGGCAGGCCCCGCACGCGCGTGACGCGCACGGGTACGTCAGTTTTTGCGCTTTCCTGCCGAACAGGCCTATGATCGATTCTGAGGTACCATGCGGCTACTCGCCCGCGCGATTGGAATTGCAAGCGCTTTACTGATGGCCTCGTGTGCCCATCGGCCGACCGGCCAGGCCCAGGTGGAACAGCTCAAGCGGTCCATCGAGGGCCTGCGCGTGCAGAACGCGGACTACGCCAAGCAAGTGGAAGAGCTCGAGAATCGCGTGTTCATCCTCAGCGACCAGCTCGAGAGCCGGAAGGTGAACGAGGAGAAGGTGGAACCACCCAAGCTGCCAACCGTGGCCCTGCACCCGGCGCCATCGTTGCCTCCCAGCATGGTTCCCGAGGGCACCGAGGCCGAGGGAGAGCCGGAGGTCGAATACGTGGGCGAGGCAGCCAAATCGACGGCGCACAGACCACTCTTGCGCCTGCGCGGGAATGCGGCCGAGGTGTCCATCGTCCGCGAGGCGCCGGCCTCGCCGCCGACGGTTCGAGTGGCGCGCGAAGGGGTATCTCGCGTATCCAGGGACGACGGCCCGGAAGCCGTCGCTCGCTATCGCAAGGCTTTCGCGGTGCTGAAGGCGGGCAAGGATGACGATGCCGCGCAAGGATTCAGGGATTTCTTGCGCGCCTTTCCCAACTCCGACTTGGCGGACAATTCCCAGTACTGGCTCGGCGAGTGCTACTACGACCGCAAGGACTTCGCCCAGGCGGTGCGGGAGTTCCGGCGAGTCATCGAACGGTATCCAAACGGCAACAAGGTTCCCGACGCGCTGCTCAAGATCGGTTTCAGCTACCTCGCCTTGGGCAGCGTCGAAGCAGGCAAGCAAACCCTGACCCAATTGCTACGATCCTATCCGCGGCATGAAGCCGCCGTCCTGGCCGGATCCCGCCTGGCCGAACTGGATCGCTCCTCCCCCATGCGCGCTGCGGGGGGATCGACTGACACAGCGGTTCATGCCGCCAAGGCCGCGCGAACTCCCGAGGAGGCCCCGTGAGACCCCACCGTCTCGTGCTCGAAATCGTGACAATGTCGCTCTTGTCCAGTGTGGCCTGGTCGGACAACATGGGGGCCACGCGGATCCCGCCGCAAGTCGAGGCCGCGCGCAACCCGCCCGCGACGAGCCAGATGCCTCCCGATGACCTCGACGCCGACACTGGTGCCCTGCCATCCGTGCCCTTGGCGAAGCCGATGGGATCCAAAACCCTGGGTAACGGGGTCAAGGATCCAGGAGAGCGCCGTATCGAAAGCACGGCCAACGGATTGGCCGCCCCGGGACTGTTCGGGCTCGACTCAGGCACGCGCGGCACCGAAAACAAGGACACGATCGAGGCCGCTCCGGTGAGCGGACCGGTCCCCGAGCTGCACGTCGTGCAGAAGGGCGACACGCTGTGGTCGCTGTGCTCGAAATACTTCAACGATCCGTGGCGCTGGCCGCGCCTGTGGGCGGCCAACCCCTCCATCACCAATCCGCACTGGATCTTCCCGGGAGACGTCATTCGGCTGGGCGAGGGGGCTTCTGCGCCCGCCCCCGAGCTTGGCGCGACCGAAAAGTCGGGCCTGCCTCAGGGGATAACCTCCGTGAACCGGGCAGCCGCACTCGGCGGCAACGGCTTTCTGCTCCGTCAACTGGGCTACATCGAGGCCAAGGACATGGATCAGGCGGCCACCATCTCGGGCTCGCGTGAGGAGAAGATCATGCTCTCCACGTCGGACCAGGTGTACTTGCGCTACCCCAAGGGAATGCCGCTGCATGCGGGCGAGCGCTATTCGGTGTTCACTACCGACCTCGATGAACCCGTGGTCGACAGCGCGAGCGGCAAGACTTATGGCTACCTGGTCAAGCTTCTCGGCGACGTCGTGATCAACCAGATCGCGGAAAACGAGGTGGCGCGGGGAGTTCTGGTCGACACCGTGAATCCGATCGAGCGCGGCGCGCGCGTGAGCCCGTTCGTCCGCCAGTTCAAGCGCATCGAGCCGCGGCCGAGTGAGGTCAATCTCGAGGCGCGCGTGATCGCCAAGTTCGCCCCGAATACGTTGCTGTCCGCCGGCTTCTTCGTGGTGCTCAATCGTGGCAAGCGCGATGGCGTTCAGGTCGGTAACCGGACCTTCGTGGTCCGGCGTGGCGACGGGTATCGCGGCAACCTCGAAGGCTGGGAGGTTCACGATCCGAATTCACCCAAGGAAGTGGTCGGAGAAATCTTGGTCGTCGACGTAACCGACAATGCCTCGGTGGCCTGGATCGTCCGCAGCACCAAGGAATTGAAGGTCGGCGAGCTCACCGAGATGCGGAAGGGTCATTAGAGCACCAGGCGCGCCAGTCACCGACGCGGGCCAGCCGCACCAGAACGCCCCCATGGCCGTATCGGATGCCACGTTGCGCTGAAGGTGCAAGACGCTGGGATTACGCACACTTTTCCACAACTGCTTGATCTTCTTCGGGTCAGGCGCTATCAGCTTGCCCACCCGATGCAGTTGGCTGGAAACCTGAACCGAGTTTTGCCGAGAAAGCCAGGGATGGCTTTTACCCAGGCAAAGCAACGCGATGATGCGACCCTTGGCCGCTCTGCGCGATCGACCGGCGCGGACGACGCCTCATACCCCGCGCGACTGCGCGACATTCCGGCGCCACCCAAGTCACTGTGGTTCGCCGGTCGCTTGCCGGCGCAGGGGGAGAGACTGATCGCCATTGTAGGCGCCCGGGCTGCCACGCGTGCGGGTTGCGAGAGCGCCAGTGCCATCGCGTCGGGGCTCGGCCGTGGCGGGGCCGCGATCGTTTCGGGCGGCGCCTTCGGCATCGATGCCGCGGCGCACGATGGGGCTCTCGCCGGCGGCACGCCTACCTTCGCGGTTCTGGGCTGCGGTACCGACATCAATTACCCCGATCGACACGCGGCCTTGTTCGCGCGCATCGCCGGCTCGGGCGGCCTGCTCTCGGAGTATCCGCCGGGAACGCCGCCGCGCGCCGGCCAGTTTCCGGCCCGCAACCGCATCATCGCGGGACTCGCGGAAGTTGTGGTCGTCGTCGAGGCGGCCATGCGCTCGGGCGCGCTCATTACCGCTCGCCTGGGCCGCAGTTTCGGCCGGACCTTGTTCGCCGTTCCTGGCAGCCCGGGCACGGATGCGTGTCTGCGCGCGGGACACGCCCTGCCCGCGACCTCGGCCCAGGACATCGAGCGCGTCCTTGCGGGCGGGCCACCCCCAGCCGCGCCCGTGCCGCTCGCGCCCGGGCCATTTTCGGCCGTCCTCGACGCGATCTTGCACGGCGCGGATACCCCCGCAAGCCTGTGCGAACGTCTGCGCGTGGGCCTCCCTTCCGTCTTGGCGATTCTGGCCGAAGCCGAGCTCGAGGGTTTCGTGAGACGTGCGGCTGGCAACACCTATGAGGTAATCGGACGTGCCTGCTGAAAAGAAACCTCGCGCGAAGTCCAGTCCCAGGGCGGCTTCCAAGCCCGCGGTGGCGAAAAAAGGCCCCAGGAAATCGCCTGCGACGAAGCACGTGACGAAGCAAGAGGGCGGAACGCTGGTCATCGTCGAATCGCCCGCCAAGGCAAGCACCATCAAGAAGTACTTGGGGGCTGGCTTCGAGGTGAAGGCTTCGGTCGGACACGTGAAGGACTTGCCCAAGGCCTCCATCGGCATCGATATCGAGCACGATTTCCAGCCGAGGTACGTCGTCATCGACAGCAAGAAGAAGGTCATCACGGAGATCAAGGCCGCCGCGAAAAGGGCGTCGCGGGTTCTGCTCGCGCCCGACCCGGATCGCGAGGGCGAGGCCATCGCGTGGCACATCGCCGAGGAGATCCGGCCCTCCAACGCCAACATCCAGCGCGTGATGTTCAACGAGATTACCAAGAAAGCGGTGCTGGAAGCCATCGGCAGGCCGCTCGAGCTCGACGCCAAGAAGTACGAATCGCAACAGGCCCGGCGCGTGCTCGACCGGCTGGTCGGATATCAAATCAGCCCGATTCTCTGGTCCAAGGTCCGGCGCGGGCTCTCGGCCGGCCGAGTCCAGTCGGTGGCCGTACGCATGCTCGTCGAGCGTGAGGAAGAGATCAAGGCGTTCCAGACCGAGGAGTACTGGTCGGTCGAAGTCCAGGTCGAGGGCCAAAGCCCGCCGCCATTCGCCGCGCGCTTGGTCAAACTGGACGGGAACAAGCCGGTTCTCGCCAGTGAAGAGCACGCCACCGGGGCGCTGGAACTCGTCCGCCAGGCCCCGTTGCGAGTTTCCTCGGTCGAGCGCAAGGAACGGCGCAAGAATCCGCCGCCACCGTTCATCACCTCGCGCCTCCAGCAAGAGGCCTCGAGCAAGTTGCGCTTCTCGCCCAAGCGCACCATGGGGCTGGCCCAGCGGCTTTACGAGGGCCTGGAGCTCGGGGCCGAGGGGCCGACCGGCCTCATCACTTATATGCGTACCGATTCCACGCGCATCTCCGACGACGCCGTAAGCGCCGTGCGCGCCATGATCGCCGACCGCTTCGGCCCAGCTCATCTACCGAGCGAGCCCAATGTCTTCAAATCGAAGAAGAGCGCGCAGGACGCGCACGAGGCCATTCGCCCCACCCTGCTCGACCACGATCCGGAACGGGTGCGAGCCCTTCTGACCGACGCCGGGGCTGGCCGCGACGCGCGCGAGATTGAGGATCTGGTCAAGCTGTACACGCTCATCTGGAACCGCTTCGTGGCCTGCCAGATGGCGCCCGCGGTGTTCGATCAAACCACCATCGAGATCGAGGCTGGCCGGGTCGGTCTGCGGTCGAGCGGCCAGGTCATGCGCTTTCCCGGGCTTCCTCGACGTGTACGCGGAATCCCAGGAGGATGCTGCCTCCGACGACGACGGCAACGGGGCCTTGCCCGATGTGCGGGAGGGCGAGAGCCTGCGCCTTTGCGGCGAGAAGCCGGAGCAGCACTTCACCCAGCCCCCGCCACGCTTTTCCGAGGCGACCTTGGTGCGCGAGCTCGAAGAGAAGGGCATCGGCCGTCCATCCACCTACGCCGCGATTCTCGTCGACCGTGCAGGATCGCGGTTACGCCGAGAAGAAGCGAAGGTCGCCTGGCGCCGACCGAGCTTGGCGTGGTGGTGAACGGGCTTCTGGTCAAGAGCTTCCCGGACATCCTCAACGCCGACTTCACCGCGCAGATGGAAGAGCAGCTCGACGACGTGGAAGAGGGGGCGGTCGACTGGATCAAGCTGCTACGCGACTTCTACCTGCCCTTCGAGCGCGACCTGACGCGCGCCAAGGTGGAGATGCGCGACATCAAGCGCGAGGAACAGCCCACCGAGGAAGTTTGCGAGAAGTGCGGCAAGCCGATGGTCATCAAGTGGGGACGCAACGGTCATTTTCTGGCCTGCTCGGGCTATCCCGAATGCCGCAACACCAAGGAATACACGCGCAATCCCGACGGCACCTTGACCGTGCTACCCTCCACGCGACCGTCGGATCAGACCTGCCCGACCTGCGGCTCCCCCATGGTGGTCAGGCGCGGACGCTTCGGCGAGTTCCTGGCGTGCTCGCGCTATCCCGACTGCAAGACCACCAGCCCCATCTCGCTGGGCGTGGCCTGCCCGCGACCGAACTGCGGCGGCTACCTCACCGAGAAACGTTCGAAGCGCGGAAAGATCTTCTTCGGCTGTTCGAACTACGCCAAGTCGAAGTGTGATTTCGTGTCTTGGGATCGTCCGCATCCCGAAGCCCTGCCCGCAATGTGGCGCGCTCTTCGTCGTGCAAAAGGTCCAGCGCTCCGCCACGCGCCTGCGCTGCATCGCCCCCGGCTGCGGCTGGGGCGCGGATGCCGACGAGGGAGATGCCGTGCCCGTGGTGCGGGCGTCGTAGAACGAGCCGCCTCACGGTCATTCCGTCCTCTGTGGCCTCCATCCCCTCTGCGCTCTCTGTGGTTCCCCTTTTTGCGCTCGCCGCTCGGCAAGACTAGGATCAACGGAGATGGAGCCCCTTGTCGAACTCTTTCGCCGGCATCTCGAAAGCGAGAAGCGTGCGTCGCCCAACACCGTGCGCGCGTACCTGGCCGACCTGGAAGAGTTGATGGCGCACGCCCATGACCGTCGCGGGGACGGGCCGGACACGGCCCCGCTCGTGGCCAAGGATCTGGATACTTTGGTTTGTCGATCGTTTCTGGCCAGCCTGCACGGCAAGAACGATCCGGCCAGCGTGGGCCGCAAGCTCTCGTCGCTCAAGACCTTCTTTCGCCTGCTGGTGCGGCGCAGATTCATCACCACGAGCCCGCTCGCATCCTTGCGCGGTCCCAAGCGCGCCCACCGCTTGCCCGCGTTCCTCGGCAAGGAAGAGGCCTCGCGGCTGCTCGACGGCCGGAAGGTAGGCACGCACTCCGCCTTCGAAAGAGCGCGCGACCAGGCGCTTTTCGAGGTGCTCTATGGCAGCGGTCTGCGCATTTCCGAAGCCTGCCACCTGGACGTGGACGATGTGGTCGCCGACGGAGGCGGGGCCAAGATCACGGTGCGCGAGGGCAAGGGCGGCAAGGACCGCATCGTGCCCGCGGGAGGCAAGGCGCTTGCAGCCGTGCAAGCCTACCTACCCCTGCGCGCGCAGCTCCTCGCGCAGACGCGTGGCAAGCCCGTCCATGGGCAGGCGCTGTTTCTTTCGCGCCGGGGACTGCGCATGGGCGACCGCGAGGCCCGGCGCAAGCTCGACTGCCGCGAGCTCGAAAACGCGGTCAAGCGGGTCTCGCCCCATGCCTTGCGCCACAGCTTCGCCACCCACCTCCTCGGCGAGGGCGCGGACCTGCGTTCGATCCAGGAGATGCTCGGTCACGCCAGCCTGCGCACCACGCAGCGCTACGCCCAGGTGGATATCGATCACCTGATGCGGGTTTATGATCGCTCTCACCCTCGCGCGACGCTGCGAACGCGGTAAGCTGGGCCCATGCATTCTCTCCGAACCCGCGCCACCACCGTTCTGGTCGTGCGCTCAGACGGCAAGGTCGTTATGGGCAGCGACGGCCAGGTCACCATGGGACAGACCATCGTCAAATCCGGCGCGCGCAAGTTGCGCCGCCTCGGCGACGGCAAGATCGTCGCGGGTTTTGCCGGATCCGCGGCGGATGGCCTGACCCTGTTCGAGAAGCTCGAGGTGAAGCTGAAAGAGGCCGGCGGCAATCTCATGCGCGCGGCGGTCGAGCTGGCCAAGGACTGGCGCACCGACCGCATTCTGCGCCGGCTCGAGGCCCTGCTGCTGGTGGCGGATCGCGAGCACATCCTCATGCTGTCGGGGACCGGCGACATCATCGAACCCGATGCGGACGCGGCCGCGATCGGCTCGGGTGGCAATTTCGCCCTGGCGGCGGCGCGGGCGCTGATGGCGGAGACCAAGTTGTCGGCGCGCGAGATCGCCGAGCGCAGCCTGGGCATCGCCGCCGAGATCTGCGTGTATACCAACACCCACTTCGCGTTCGAGGAGATCTAGGCCATGCCGGGTTCGATGTCGGGAAACTCGAAGCGAGCCGAGGCGCTCACCCCGCGCGCCATCGTCGAGGAATTGGATCGCTACATCGTCGGGCAACGCGCGGCCAAGCGCGCGGTGGCCGTGGCCCTACGCAACCGCTGGCGGCGGCAGCAGGTGCCGGGGGCCATGCGCGACGAGATCTCGCCCAAGAACATCATGCTCATCGGCCCCACCGGGGTGGGCAAGACCGAGATCGCGCGGCGCCTGGCCCGGCTGGCCAGCGCCCCCTTCGTCAAGGTCGAGGCCTCCAAGTTCACCGAGGTCGGCTACGTAGGTCGCGACGTGGACTCCATGGTGCGCGATCTGGCGGAGACCTCCGTGTCCATGCTGCGCGAGGAAGAGCGCGAACGGGCCAAGCCGCGCGCGCGAGAGAACGCCGAGGAACGCCTGCTCGACGTGCTCTTGCCCCCCGCGCGCTCGGCGCGAACCTCGACCGGCGCGATTCCCCTGCCGGGCGCCAGCCTGGAGCCCGCGCCACCGGTCGAGTCCACCACGCGCGAGGATCTCCGCCGCCTGCTGCGCGAGGGCAAGCTCGACGACAGGATGGTGGAGGTCGACACCAACGATGGCGGGCAGTCGTTCGTGGATGTCTTCTCCGGCACCGGCATGGAAGAGATGGTGCTCAACCTGCAAAATATGTTTCCCCAGAACAAGCGCACCAAACACCGGCGGCTCAGCATTCCCGAGGCCCTGGAGGCGCTCACCGACGAGGAAGTTGGCAAGCTGATCGACATGGATCGGGTGACCAAGGAGGCGGTTCGGCGGGCCGAGCAAGACGGCATCATTTTCATCGACGAGCTGGACAAGGTCGCCGGTCGCGAATCCGGCGGCCACGGCCCCGACGTCTCGCGCGAGGGCGTGCAGCGCGACCTCTTGCCCATCGTCGAGGGCTCCACCGTGTCGACCAAGTATGGTCCGCTCAAGACCGACCACGTGCTGTTCATCGCCGCGGGCGCTTTCCACGTCGCCAAGCCAAAGGATCTCATCCCCGAACTGCAAGGGCGCTTCCCCATTCGCGTGGAGCTGGAGTCGCTCACCGACGCGGATTTCGTGCGCATCTTGACCGAGCCAGAAAACGCGCTGGTCAAGCAGTACACGGCCCTGCTCGCCACCGAGAAGGTCCATCTCGACATTCACGCCGACGCCGTGGCCGAGATCGCGCGCTTCGCCGCCGACGTCAACGCCCGCATGGAGAACATCGGCGCGCGCAGGCTACACACCATCATGGAGAGACTGCTCGACGAGCTCTCCTTCGAGGCCCCGGAGCTGGGCGAGCAGACCGTGCCCATCACCGCAACCTACGTGCGCGATCGTTTGCAAGGGCTGCTCAAGGACGAAGATCTGTCCCAATACGTCTTGTAGGGGCGGGTTGGGATAGCTCGCGCCGATCCTGTGCCCTAGAGAGGATTGTGCACGCGTAGACCTTTGAAGCGTGAAAAATCCCGATCCGCGCTCCACAACTCCCTCACGCGGTGGTCGAGGCACAGGGCAGCGACGCGGGCATCGTGCACCGCGGGCCCGGCGATTCGCCCAGATTGGCACAGCTTCTTCAGGGTGGAGAGGTGGGCCGGTCCCTCGCCGAGGAGTCGCAGGCTGGGCGAAGCCGTCACCGCATCGATGAAAGCGAAAGCCTGATCTTGGGTACTCGGGGGACGATACAGCCTGGGGTGGGTGACGACGGCCAGGAACTCATGCACCACGGGCCAAGGTACTGCCCACGGCGCCGTTCCCTCCGCCAACCCGGTCAACCTCTCGAGTGCAGGCGCGTGAAAAGGGGAGTCCTCGCGGTGGGCGTAGACCAGAATCTGGGTGTCGAGGGCAATCACGCGCCTCGCCCACGGTAGATGGTCCGGCGAACGGCCGCCCAGCCTTCGTCCTGGACCTCGGCGGCGAGGCCCTTGCCTTTCACGGTCACGGGCTGAAAGTGAAAGGGGGCTTGCTGCTCGTGCCGTTCCAGACTGGCATGCAAGCCTTCCTCGACCAGGGTGCGCAAGGTCAGTCCGCGCTGCCGGGCCAGCCGCTTGCTGCGCAGAAACAACCCATCAGCAATATCTATGGTTGTCTTCATATGGGTAAGAATATGCCAAGTCGATCGGGTTGTCATGGCGCATTTCCCTCGCCTGCCGCGGCCAGGACCAGACGTGGATCGATGCGGCGGTGGAAGCGAACGACGCGCGCGTCGGGTGGCAAAGGGGCGTCGCCACGCGCTTCGTCCACGCACAGGATGAGGTTGCGCAGGCCCGACGCGCGCAGCAGCGCGAGCTTGTGCGCAAGGTAGTCCGCCGACCAGAACCCCAGGATCTCGACCAAGAACCTGCGCTCGGGGCGAAGCCTGTGGAAGAGCAGGAAATCGGGAAAGATGAGGGTTCCGCCCGCGGGCACGGGCTCGGGCTCGCGCACAAGATCCCAGTCGGGCGCCGCCCGGCGCAGATCGCGAGCGAAGCGCTCTTCCAGTTTGCTGTCGCAGATCCTGGGCGCTTCGGCCGGGAAGATGGGATCCCCGGATTGCACGTCCAGGATGGCCTCCTGCGCGCGCAGCACGCACTCGGCGCGCAGCTTGAAATGGGCGCAGTGGGGCAGGAACTGGACCAGCTCGCCGAGCGCGCGACCGTAGAGCAAGGTGTGGCGGAAGACCGTGAAGGGCCCGGAGAGATGGAGGACAGGCGGTGCGCCGTCGGTGACGGTGCAGATGAGGCCGCGCAGTTTGGCCTGGCGTACGAGCGGCCTGGTCGCCCCCTGCGCTTTGATGCGGACGCGACGGGCGTGGAAGATCAGGCTGCGCAGGATGAGCAGGTTGGTGCGCAGGGCGATGTCGCTGGTCGAGGGAATGCTGGCCGGCGCACACACCAGCTTTTCGCCGGGGAGGTCGGCGTAGAGCGCCCGTTCGAGGTCGGCGGGGGTTACCCCAAGCGCTTGCGCCGCCGTCGCGAACGCGACCGATCGAGAAACCTCTTCCTGCGCGGCGGCCGTGCAAAAGAGCAACGCGCGTGCTTCTTCCGGCGGCACCTTGGCATCGGGCTCGCCCCTCCACAGCCGCAGCAACACGGAGGTGGCGGCGCGACGCTTGAAAGGTGGCGTCGCGCAGGGCAGCGGCTGGCGCAGCCTTTCGAGAAGCTCGCGCACCGGCCGGGCGCGAAAGCGATCGATCTCCTCGACCAGGACGCGCAACCACGGCAGGTCTCGCGCGTCGAGGAAGGAGGGCAGGACGTGCCCGCCCACGAGGCGAAAGGGAATGGCCGATTCAGGCAGCAAGGGCGCTCCTTCGCTTGCGCGCCTGCTCGACCTCGGCCGTCGAGCGAACGACGAGTTCGTAGACCAGGGCCCGCTTGCCGGGGCGTGGCCGCAAGATTCGACCCACGCGCTGCACGTGTTCGCGCTCGCCCTTGCTGCCAGCCACGATGATGCCGACTTCGGCGTCGGGCACGTCGAGGCCCTCGTTGAGCACTTGCGCCGAGGCCAGGGCGCGCAGCTTGCCTTGCTTGAAGAGGTCGAGCACGCGCTCGCGCTCCTTGCGTTTGATGTCGCAGGTAAACGGCATAATGAGGTGCTGGCGGCTGATGGCGTAGGCGGTGGGATTATCGGCCGTGAACACGATGGTTCGGGCGGCGCGATGGCGCGCGAGCAAGGCTCCGACCATCGCGCGTTTGGCCTGGGGAAAGGCCGTGATCTTGCGTGCACGATGCCAGGCCGCGATGGCCCTGCGCCCTTCATCGGTCCGCGCCGCGGCCTTGGCGAATTCGTCCCAGGTGGCGCCGGGATGGAAGCGCGCGAACCTGCGCATGACGTCGCGAAAGGTCGTCATGAGCGCGTCGTACTCGGCACGCTCGCCCGGCGTCAGATCGAGATGTAGCACCACGATGTCGAAGGGCGCGAGAAATTCGCCCGTGAGATCGTCCACCCGCAGCTCGTAGATCGTGGGTCCCACGAGATCGTCGAGCCGGCGGGCCGCCGGGCCGCGCGGCTTGGTGGCGGTGAGCCCGAGGCGCAGCGGCGCCATGCACATGTCCAGCGCCTCGTCGCGCAGGCCGGTGCCGAAGTGGTGGGCCTCGTCGACCACCAGCAGTCCGAACTGATTCCCCAGGTGGTGCATGTGGCGCCAGGCACTCTCGAAGGTCGCCACCGTAACGGCGTCGATGCGCCTTTCGCCATCCCCAAGACGTCCCGGCTCGAACCCCAGAAGTTCGCGAATGGCGCGTGCCCACTGATCGAGCAGAACCCTGGTGGGCACGAGACAGAGGGTGGGAACGTGCGCACGCGCGATGGCGGCGATGGCCAGGCGGGTCTTGCCCGAACCGGTCGGCAGGACCGCGGTGCCTCGACCGGAGGCTAGCTCCCAGGCTGCGAGCGCGGCCTCCTGATACGGCCGCAGCTCGACCTCGACCGGCGCCGGCGGGAATTCGGCCGGCGGCCCAGCCACCTCGTCCGCGAACCGGACGCCGCGCTGGCGAAGTTCGGACACCAGGGCCTGATGAAAGCGCGCTGGACAGCGCAACGCCTCGATGCGCGGATCCCACAGCACGCCAGGCAGATTGCCCAAGTCGCTGAAATGGGAGCCCTTCGAGGGGTCCCAAGCGGGGCTGACCATCGGCTCGTGCGAGCCCAGGAGAACGATGGTTCCTCGATCGAAGACGAGCCGCATGCCGCGTGCTCGTGCACGCGACATGCCATTCGCCGCGCCCACCCTTCGGGCAGACCAGGTCGGCTCTACTTCTTCGCGGGACCGCGGTGCGGCTGAGAGGACGATTTGGACGCAGGTTTGCTGCCGCCCGAGGGCGTACCTGCTGCCGGCCCTCGATGAGGTCCCGCCTGAGGAGACGCCGCCGGCGTTCGCTGCATCAGCCCGCCGCGCGTAACACCCGCTCCGCCGCTCGGTCCTCCGCCCGTCGGACCGGGATGGCCCATCGGTTGGCGCTGGGGCGGCGAGGCGGCCCCTGGGTGTCCCGGGCCAGCGATGGGACCAGGACGGCCCGTGGGTTGTCGCTGAGGCGCAGGGGCGAAACCGCGACGTGGCTCCGGCTGGGGCGCGCCGCGGGGACCGACTGGTGCCGCGCGGCCGAAGCCACGGCCGGCCGGCGCTGGGGCGGGCCGGCCCCAATCCGAGCGCGGCGCTCGGCGCTGGTAGGGACGCACATATTCCCGATGGCCTTCGTGGTCGTGCCAGTAGCCGGGCCGGAACTGCCAGCGGCCGTCGATGATGACGTAGGTGGGCTGGACGTAGAGCTGCCCAGGTGGCGCGTACTCCCAGTAACCCGGCACCCAGACCCACTGGTAACTATTCCAGTTCCAGTAGCCTCGGACCCAGTAGTAGTTCGGGCCAGGCATGGGAGGGATATACTCCTGCTGGGGCGGCGGCGGCGCACCGGGGACGAAGACCGGCTGGTCCTCCACGACCACCGTGGGCTCGGGGCCAGGCGGCAATGGCTGTGGCGCCGGTTCGTAGTAGACCGGCTGCGGCTCGGGTGGTGGCGGTCCGACGGGAACCGCCGTGCGAACTACGCAGCCCGACAGAGCCAAGCCAGGAATCGTAAGAGCTAGAAGCCAAGGTGCGGATCGGGTCATGTGTACCTCTCCGAGATTGGACGTACTAGGCTAGACCTGTATTCGCCGAATCGCAATTGTCGAACCGCCGAATCATGGGCGCGCCAGGAAACGCGCGAGCACGGTCTTGGCGCCCACCCTTGCGAAGCGCACAGTCACCTTCAGATCCGCACCCGAGGATTGCCAGGCGCGCACTTCCCCGACGCCGAACTGGGCATGGCGAACCTTCATGCCGACGCGCAGCCCGAGGTCGCCCTCGCCCGTGCCGGCTGGCGCGGCGCCTTCGTCATAGTGGCGCGTGATTTCGCCCCGCGGGGCGGGACTGGGCGCGGACCGTCCGAGCGGACCGCGGACTCTTGCGCCGTCGCGGTTCCAGCGTCCCTGCCAAGGCCCGGCGCCTTCGCTGGCAAGGTCCTGATAGTCGCGTTCTGGGGTGACCAGGTGTTCGATGCCGTCAGGCGGCAGATCGCGAAGAAAGCGGCTGGGGATTCCACCGAAGGTCTGCCCCGACAGCCGGCGCCAACGCGCGCGACAGAGATAGAGCCGCTTGCGGGCGCGCGTGACGGCCACGTAGCACAGGCGCCGCTCTTCTTCCATGGCGCCGTCGTCGTCGATGCTGCGCTGGTGCGGGAAAGTGCCTTCTTCCAGCCCGGTGACGAACACGACGTCGAATTCCAGGCCCTTGGCGGTGTGCACGGTCATGAGCGCGACCGCGCCCTGGTCGGGATCGTAGCCATCGACATCGGAGGCCAGGGTGATGCGTTCGAGGAAACCCGAAAGGGTCGGCTCCTCGGTGTCGCTCTGGTACTCGCGCATCTGGCCGATGAGCTCGAGCAGGTTTTCCAGGCGGCCTTCCGACTCCACGCTGGTGTCTGCGGCGAGAAAATCGCGGTAGCCCGATTCCTCCAGCACCTTCTCGGCCAGTTCGGCGGGCGGCAGCAAGAGCGACGCGCGTAACCTGGTGAGCAAGGCCTGGAACTCGACCACCCTGCGCCGGGCCGCTTGGCCGAGGAACATGGGATTGTCGCCGGCGATGGCGAGGGCGGCGCACAGGCTCACCTGCCTTTCTTGGGCCAAGGCGAGCAGGCGATCGACGGTGGTGTTGCCTATCCCGCGCGCGGGCACGTTGATGATGCGCAGAAGCGCGATGGAGTCCTCGGGGTTTTGCAGCACGCGCAGGTACGACAGGAGGTTCTTGACCTCGGCGCGATCGTAGAAGCGCGTACCGCCCACGATGACGTAGGGAATGTTGCGCACGCGCAGGGCCTCCTCGAGCACGCGCGACTGGGCGTGGGTGCGGTAAAACACGGCGAAATCGCGAGGCGCGGCGTCCCTGACCAGATCGCCCGCAATGGTGCCGACCACGAATTCGGCTTCCTCCCGCTCGCTCTCGCCTTCGAACACGATGACCGGCGCGCCCGCCGTCTGTTCGGTCACCAGGCGCTTTTCCCTGCGCTCCTTGTTGCGGGCGATGACGGCGTTCGCCGTGCGCAGGATATTGTTGGTCGAGCGGTAGTTCTGCTCCAGCTTGATGACGCCCGCGCCGGGGTGGTCGCGCTCGAAATCCAGGATGTTGCGGATGTCAGCCCCACGCCAGCGGTAGATCGATTGATCCTCGTCGCCCACCACCGTGATGCTGCCCGTGCGATGGGACAGGAAACGCACCAGGCGGTACTGCACGTTGTTGGTGTCCTGGAATTCGTCGACCAGCACGTGGTCGAAGAGCTGGGCCAGCGCCGGGGCCGCCGCACAGTCGGCCTTGCACAGGTTGAGGGCGGTGAGCAGAAGGCCGCCGAAATCCACGGCGTTGGCCGCCGATAGACGTTCTTCGTACAGGCGGTAGGCTTTGCCCACCACCTCGTCGAAGTAATCGCCCGACGGGAACCGATCCGCGGTGGTGCCCTGGTTCTTGGCGCGATCGATGATGGCCATTACCTGGCGGACCGGGAAGGACTTGTCGGCGACCTTCATATCGGCCAGCACGCGCGCCATCAGCCGGCGCGCATCGTCCTCGTCGTAGATGACGAATTCCTTGCGCACGCCCACCGCCTCGCCGAACCGGCGCAGCAGGCGGGCAGCGATTCCGTGGAAGGTGCCGAGCCACATGCCGTGGGTGCCTTGACCGTGGCCGCCGAACAGGCGCTCGACGCGTTCCTTGAGCTCGCGCGCGGCCTTGTTGGTGAAGGTCACGGCCAAAATTCTGTTCGCGGCGGTCCCCTCGGAAAGGAGGTGGGCCAGGCGGTAGGTGATGACGCGCGTCTTGCCCGAGCCGGCCCCGGCGATCACCAGCAGCGGTCGCGGCGGATAGAGCACGGCCTCGATCTGCGGCGGATTCAGCTCGCGGCCGAGCCCGCGCGCAGAGAAGCGTCCGGAGGGTTCGCCCGCCTTGGTCGACATCAAGTCCGCGGTGTCCACGCGCTGGTTATACACGACATCCACGTGTTGCATGATTCAGTAGATGTGGTCGTTTCGCGTACAGCCAGCGCGCCCTTGCAGGCCGGGAGCGAGGGCACTACCTTCTTGTCTGGGAATCGCTCCCGATCTCCCGATCTCACGACCATGGCAGAGAAGAAACCCGGTACGCGCTGTCGCGGTCCTCGCCTGGGGCTGCTGGCCGATGCCTATGACTACGAGTTCCAGACGCGCGTCCTGGTCGCGGCCGAGCGAGCGGCGCGGGAGCACAGTCTGGATTTCGTCGCGGTTTCCGGCGGCGTGCTCGGCGTGGACTTGCGCGATCCCAAGCGCTTCGTGTACGACCTCATCGGGCCCGACTGCGTGGACGCGCTTCTCATCTGCACCCATGTCATCGGGCACCACTCGACGCTGGCCGAATTGACCGACTTCGTGGCGCGCTTCGCTGCCGTCCCGCGGGTTTGCCTGGGGGTGGCACTGGCGGGTGTCACCACCATGCTGATGGACAACGAAACCGGCATGTACACCGCGGTCAAGCACTTGGTGGATACGCACCGTGGTCGCAAGATCGCGTTCGTGGCCGGCCCGGACGGCAGCGACGAGGCGCAGGCGCGCTTCCGCGGCTACCAGCGCGCCCTGGCCGAAGGGAAGTTGGCGGTCGATCGGCGCTACCTGGTCACCGGTAATTTCACGCGCGAGTCCGGTGCGCGCGCGGTCGCGACCTTATTCGACGTGCGCGGGCTCCGGCCCGAGGACATCGACGCCATCGCATGCGCCGACGACCTCATGGCCTTGGGTGCGCTCGACGAGCTCGACCGGCGCGGCCTGGACGTCCCTCGCCAGATGGCGCTCGTCGGATTCGACGACACGGAATTCGCGCGCTACGCGCGGGTGCCGCTCACCACGGTTCGCCAGCCCATCGACGAGCAGGTGCGGCACGCGGTGGCGGTTCTGGCCGCGGCGGTGCACGGGGCGGAATCGGGGCGGCAGGTGCTCACCTTCGAAACCGAGTTCGTGCCCCGGCGCTCGTGCGGCTGCCCCATGCGCCACCATCGCGAGACCGTGCCTTCCCCTGCCGTCACCACCGACGGCATGGACCTCGGCGCGGCCCTGCGCGCCCGCCGATCCATCATGGTCCGGGATCTCGGCCACGCCTCCCACGGCGGCTTCGAGTTCATCCCGGAGGGCTGGGAGGATCGCCTGTTCGACTCGTTCCTGTTGCAGCTCAACGATCCCAGCCAGGAATCCTTCCTCGATTGCGTGGAAAGCATCTGCTACCAGCTTCTGCGCCGAGGCAGCGAGGTCGGCGCCGCGCAGGACGTGCTGGTGGCCTTCCGCCGTCACGTCATGGCCTGCGCCAGCGACCACGAGGTTCGCGCACATATCGAGGATCTGTTGCAAGAGGCGTTGCTGTCGGTCAGCGATCTGGCGGCCATCGCGCAGTCGCGCCGGCGCAGTACCCTCATGGATCGCATGACCACGCTGGCCGAGACCACCGCGGCCGTGTTGGCCGCGCCCGACGTGTCCACCCTGGCGGAGACGGCCGCGAGCCACCTGCCCGTCCTTGGCATCCGCGCGGGGGTGATCGCGCTCTTCACCGAGCCGGGCAGAGTCAGCCCGGATCTTGAGACCGCGCTCATCTTCACCGAACAAGGTCGCCAGCCGGCCCCGATCCGCTACCGATCCAGGTTGCTCGCGCCCGCGGATTTCCTCGATGGTCGCTCGGTGATCGTGGAACCCCTGGGGTTTCGCGGCGAATGCCTCGGCCTGGCCCTGCTGGACTACGGCGCCTCGGATGCGGTGGTCTACGAGGAATTGCGCCTGGTCCTGGGCGCGGCGCTCAAGGGAGCCCAGCTCATCCGCGCCGTCGAGGACGCGCGCAAGGAAGTGGAGGCCCTGGCGGTCACCGATCCGCTGACCGGACTTTACAATCGCCGCCATCTCATCCGCCGCATGGAGAGTGAATTCGCGCGCGCGCGCCGGCACATGCGCTGCCTGAGCCTGATCGTCGTGGACCTCGATGGATTCAAGCAGGTCAACGATCGCTACGGCCATGACGCCGGCGATCGCGTGCTTCTGAGCGTGGCCGAGCGTTTGCGCCGCAGCCTGCGCGAGTTCGACACCGTGGCCCGCTACGGAGGCGACGAATTCGTGATCCTGCTGCCCGAAACCGACGGAATTCAGGCGCGCGCGGCCGCCGAGCGCATCCGTCAAAGCGTGATCGGCGACCCGGTCGACAAGCAGGGCGAGGTGGGCGCCACCTTCGGGGTCGCGACCTTCGATCCCGCGACCATGAATCTCGATCAGGAGGATCTTCTGCGCCGGGCCGACCGCGCCTTGCTCATGGGCAAGCGCGCCGGCAAGGGGCGCATCGTCCATTTCGACGACTCGGTGACACGCACGTCGTGGCCGGCGATGTGATCGCAACCGCTGACGAAGGGTGCTTCCGGGCGTAAGCTTGCGTCCATGCAGATCCTTCTTCACCTGGCGGTTCTGACCGTCACCGTTGTCGCCGTCGCGCGATTTCTTCCCGAGGTTTACGTCAAGGGGGCCGGAACCGCGGTCGTCGTCGCGGTCGTCTTCAGCGTGCTCAATGTCTTGCTGGGCTGGTTAATTCACGCCCTGCTCATCGTGCCCGCCGTGCTCACCCTGGGACTTCTCTTCTTCTTCATTCCTTTTCTCGTCAATACCACGTTGCTTTGGCTTACCGACAAGCTCATCGCCGCGTTCGAGATCAAGACCCTGCGTGCGCTCCTGACGTCGGCGGCCGCGATCACGGTCGTGAATTGGCTGTTCCAAATCGCGGCCATGAGTCACCGCCTGCCGCGGTGGCGGTAATGCACCCTCGCCCCGCGCGGCCGGACAGGGTGAGGGGCGCGCGCTTCTACTTCTGCGAGACGCTGGGGATGGGGCGCTGGAGGACCATGAGGGTTTGCACCGATTGCACCTCGTTGCCCTCGCGTGCGAAGACCTGAATCAGGTTGCTGCCGGACCACAAGGGAACGTCGGTCTCGAAGGAGAGGCGAGTCTTCTCGCCCCGGTTCGGCAGATAGAAGACCTTCTTCGGCGGCAGTTTGGATTCGCGATTCCAGACCCGCACGTAGAGATCCTTCACCCCGGTGTTGTCGGTGGCCGTGCCCTTGATGTGGACCAGGTTGCCCGAGACCACGGTGGGGGCGCTGACCGACAAAAGCGGCGGCGTGGCGTCCCAGCGCGGGTGAAAGGACGGACTACCGCCGCCGCCGCGCGAGAGGTCCGCGGTGGCCACGAAGGCCGGACGACCGCTTTCGATCTCGACCCGCTCGAAATCACCCAGCTTGCCCGTGCCGCGGAAGGAGCTGCCCTTGTCCGCGTAGCCCAAGATGAGGGCGTTCGCGGAAGGCGACTCGCGCAAGGCGACGTCCGCCCTATCGGCCGTGACCATGCCCTCGTCCGGCGTCGGCGCCGGCCCCGACCCGGCGATCTTGATCTTGATCTTGTCCGAAATGGATTCGCCGAGCACGGTGTCCGCCACCACCAACTCCAGTTGGTAGTCGCTACCCGCGTAGTCCTTGCCCACCTCGTACACGAAGGAGAAATCCTTGGTCGCGCCGGGCGCCAGACTCTTGGCCTCGAACCGCCCCGCGCTGATGAGGATCCCTTCTTGGCCGGCGCCGTTGCGCACGATGGCCTCGGTGTGTAGCGAGGGACCCGCGCCGATGTTCTTGACCCTGACCAGGGTGCGCACGCGTTCGCCCTTTTGCACCCGGCCGTCACGATTGCCGGCAACGTCGTCGATGGTTTGGTAGGCGTAGGCGAAGAGCGGGCGCGGCTTGCCCTCGATGTCGAGGGTCATCTCGGCGCCACCCGCGCGAAGCGTGCCTTGCCCGGAGAACTCCGCGCGGAGGATGTCGGTGCGGGTGAGGCTGTTGCGTGGCACCTTCACCGCCAAGTCGTAGGTCTTGGTGGCGCCCGGCGCGATCTTGCCGAACACCATTTCGTTTTCGTCGAACAGCAGGTTGTCGCTGTGCAGGAGCGCGCGCACCCGGTACACGGTCGTGGTGCCGACGTTCTTGACCGTGCCGCGAATCTTGATCGCCTGGCCGGCCCCGACCTTGGCGTCGCCGCCCAAGAGCGCGAGAGAGGTCTGGACGTCGCCCTCGGACGACGCCGGGCCGCGGCTCCAATCCACACCCAGCTTCTCCAGCGCCAGGGAGAGCTTGCGATCCTGCTCCGCCCGCGCCCTGTCGATGAATTGCTGGGACTGGGCGATCAGCTCCTGGCGATGCGGCGACTTTGCCTGGGCGAGCAGGTCGCGGGCGAATTCGATGGGATAGTCGATGCGGGTATCGTCCGGTTCCTCGACATCCTCGTCGTCCGACTCGGCATCGGGATCGTCCTCGTCTTGGTCGTCGAGGTGGCGCTCCTTGCCGGGCGGCGGGACGAAGAGATACGACACCTTATCCAGGGGTTTGCCGCCTTTGAGGGCATTGGGATTCTGCAGGTGCCACTCGTAGTCGGATTCCTGGCGCCGGCGCTTAATCGGTTGAAGGTTGATCCAAGCCTCGTCCCGCTTCTTCTCCACGCGCATCCGGTCGAGCTCGATGTCCGGCGTGACGCCCACGCCTTGGATGGAAACGTCGCCCGGCGTGAGGTACTGCGCGGTCGTCAACTTCAGACCAAGCTTGTCGTCGTCGCTGCTCTTGCCGAACGGCACCGGCGAGGGGATGTCGAACAGCATCTGCACCGATCCCTTGCCGAAGGTGGTTTCGCCGATGATGACCCCGCGGTCGAGATTCTTGAGCGCGCCAGCCACGATCTCGGAGGCGCTGGCCGAGGTCTGACTGACCAGCACCGCGAGCGGGAGCTTGGTGTCGCCGTTATGGGTGGCGTGCTCGTCCTTGCGTTGCGTCCCGCCCGGGCCGACCATGGAAACCAGCACGCCCGAGTTGATGAAGGCATCCGCCACCTTCTGCGCTTGATCGTAGAGCCCGCCGGGATTGCCTCGCAAATCCATGATGAGGCCCTTGACCTTCTCGCGATCGAAATAGCCCAGGGCGCGGGTCAGGTCGGAATCCGGTGTTCGCGGAAAAGTTGATGATGTGGAAGTAGCCGATCTTGGCCGCCGGCTGGTTGCCGGTGGCGGGCACGGTCGAGAACGCGCGGCGGCGGATCGATGGCCGGTGGCCGGATGTAGTCGCGCACGATGGTGAATTTCTTGGGCGTCTGCAAGCCCGCGCGGTCGACGTATACGTCGACCGGAGAACCCACTTCGCCGCGCAACCGGTCCACCGCCTCTTGCAAGGTCATGTTCATGGTGGATTCGTTGTTGATGCGCACGATGTGATCCTTGGCCTTGAGTCCGATGCGCATCGCCGGCGTGTCGGGCATGGGTTTCCTGATCGTGATGCGGCCCTTGCGATCCATCTCGATGACGATGCCGAGGCCACCGAACTTGCCCTGGGTCGTGGTGCGCATGTCCTTGAAGCTATCCACGTCGAGCAGGACCGAGTGCGGGTCGAGGGTGTAGAGCATGCCGTTGGTGGCGGTCATCTCGATGTCCACCAGGTGGCGCGCCCGATCCTTGGCCGGCACGGGTCGCAAGCGCGGCTCGATGAAGGCGAAGATGTCCTTCATCGTGCTGCGCAATGTCCATGGCGAATCCACGCGGTCGATGGGAAAGACCTTCTGTTCGCCGTTGACCTTGACCGTCACCTGCTTGGGGTCGTGCTCGGGAAAGCGGTCGACCAGGATTTCGGGAACATCGCGCTGCAGGAAATCGAGCGCGCCCACCAGCATGCGCTTGGGATCGAGCCGCGTGCGGTCGAAATACTGGCTGTTCACGTAATAGAGCGTCTTGCTGAAAACTTGCGCTTGCGAGAGCTCGTAGCTGCCGTCTTCCGAGTGGACCGCAGCGCTCAGCGAGGGCTCGGCGGCGAGGCGAATATCCTGCCCGTGGCGCTCGATGGTCAGGATCAGGGCGAGGGCGGTGACGACCGCCAATAGGAATCAGCTTGCGGAAGCGGTGCATGAACGACTCCGAACTCTCGGGGGAACGCGGCTTTAGGCCGTCGATGAGATCCATAGTGGAATAGGCGATGATAGCAAGAGGAGGCCCCGCCGTCGCTCGCCAGGTTACGGAATCGGCGAGGACCGTGGCGGCAGGGACCGGGAGCCCTCCCAGGGTTCCCATTTAGGTACTGGAGACGGAGCTTGCCGGCAGGGCACGATCCGTGCGATCCACTGCCTCGTGGCTTCACAACCGCTCGGGACGCTCTACGTCGTTGCATCGTCCATCGGCAACCCCGATGACCTCTCGCCTCGCGCGATCGAAACCTTGCGCCGCGTGGACGTGGTGCTCGCCGAGGACACCCGCTCCGCGCGCAAACTGCTTTCGTCCCACGGCATCGACCGTCGCACCCAGTCCTGCTTCGACGCCAACGAACCCGAGCGCGCCCAGGAGGCCTGTGCCTTTCTGCGCGCGGGCCAGAGCGTAGCGCTGCTTTCCGAGGCGGGGACGCCGTCGGTGTCGGATCCGGGCTATCGCGTGGTCCGAGCCGCGGTTGCGCTGGGCGCGCAGGTGGTGCCGGTGCCCGGCCCTTCGGCCTTGCTCGCCGCCTTGGTGGCCTCGGGACTGCCCACGGCCAATTTCTATTTCGCCGGCTTCCCACCGCGCAAGACGGGCGCGCGGCGTCTCCTGTTCACGCGGCTCGGCCAACTCGGCGCGACGCTTATCTTCTATGAATCCCCGCACCGGGTCGGCCCCACCCTGGCCGAGCTGGCGGTCGTGCTGGGCGAGACGCGTCCGGCGTGCCTGGCCCGCGAGCTCACCAAGACCCACGAGGAGCTCGTGCGCGGCACCCTGGGCGAGCTGGCTAGCGCGTTACGCCGACACGCGGCCGCTCGGCGAAATCACCCTCGTGGTGGGTGGCGCCAGCGAGGAGGCGCGGACCGGCGAGGAGGACGAGGATGTCCTGGTCGCGCGCGCGCGGACCTTGCTCGCCACGGGCATGTCGGCACGCGATGTGGCCGATGCCCTGGCCGGCGAAAGCAGGCGCTCCCGGCGCGACATCTACCAGGTCGTGCTCGCGGTCAAGAGCGCGTAAACTGGGAGGGATCCCCATGCCCTCCCGCGATGGTGCGCGGCCAGCGAAGCCGGCCGGCTCCCCACGGATTAGAAACTGCCCGTGCCGTCGACCAGGACGTGCCAGGCGTACTGTCCCTCGACGCGGAAGCGGCGGCCGGGGACGTCGTAGACGCTGTTGCCCGAAGCGGCGTCGGTCAGGAAATGCGCCTCCTCGAACAGCATGCCGAAGAGGGCGCGCAGGCGGCGTGGCGGCCGAAGTGGGCCGAGAATCCGGCGTCGCCGCCCGCGAGCCCGTAGGCCGGGCTACGCACGATGCCCGAGTTCGGCGCGGGGTTGCCCTGGCTGTCCACGTCGATGCCGGGGCGGCAGAAGCTGGCGTCGCTCGCGCAGTGCTGATCGCCCGAGAGAACCTCCCACAGCTCGCTTTGCGCCAGGCCCTGGAAGCGGAACTCCAGCCGTCCGGCCGCCTCCAGCGCGAGGCGCGCGCGGATCGCCGGATCTTCCCAGACCGTTCCCTCGAGGCCGAACCCGCCGCCGATGCGTCTTTGCGGCGAGCCGAAGGATCCGCTGCCGAGGTTCTTGTACACGCTGTTCGAGGTCAGCGCCGGCTGCATGAAATAGCCGCCCATGTACGGCTCGTAGTTGCCGAACCTGCGCGAAAACATGGTGGACAGGATGAACTGGTGGTACCCGAGTCCGACGCTGCGGTTGGCGGTCGGATGGCCGGGATCGAAACGCTGGTCGCCGGCCACGGAAAGCCGCGTCTCCAGGCCGACCGTCCAGGTGGGCTTGGTGCGGTCGCGCGCCTGATTCATGGCAGCCCAGCGCAAACCGAGGCCGAGGTACTCGAAGCCGCTGCGGTCGGGACCGCGAAAGACCTGTTGCGATGGCGGCTGGAACGTGGTGCCGCCGTTTTCGGCGTCTAGCCCCCAGCGCGTACCCTGGGTGCCCGGCAGGAAGCCGTCGCGGAGCAGGGTTTCGAGGCAATTCCCGGTCGCGCAAGCGCCGCTGCGGTCGAAATCGAGGCCGCGCTGATCGCCCAGCACGAAGGAGCCGGCAAGAAAGAAGCTGAGGTCGTGGACCAGGCCAGCCTCGGCGCGCAGTTGCAGCGAGTCGCGATTCTGGTGATAGAGCAAGTCGTTGGCCACGAGCGTGCCAGTCGTCTGGACCAGCTCGCGCCTGATGGCAGCCTTGCTGTGGTCGTGCCGCCAGGCCAGCGAGACGTCGAGATCAAAGTCCTTGAGACCGCGCGCGGTCAGCACCCGGGTGACCTCGGCGGCGTCTGCCGCCTGGGCCGACACGAGCAACAACAAACCTGCCAGGACGGCGTTGGGCGCGCGGGTTCCAATCACGGTAGGCCCGCCACGATACCATAATCGAGGCTGCTAGCCCTGTTCCTTGTCGCGCAGGCCCAGTTCCTTCATCTTGGTCTGCAGGCTCTTGCGCGAGATCTGAAGCTTGCGCGCGGCCTGGGTGACGTTACCCGCGGTCTCGTCGAGGGCGCGCTGAATGAGCTCGCGCTCGACACGCTCGGTTTCGGCACGCACCGCTTCCTTGAGCGAGCCGACTTCCTCGCCGACGGGCGGGGCCGATGTGGGTTGCGACGTCGGTTGCGAGGTCGGCTGGGGCTGGGGCGCGGCCATTCCCTGCGCCGGCAGGTTGCCGCTGGAGGCGGACGCCATCGGCATCCGATCCTCGACCACGGCTCCCGTGGGCGGGGACATGGCCTGGTTGGGCGTGCCACCGAGCTCACCGGGGAGATCCGCGAGGCGGATGAGCGGCCCCTCGCAGAACAGGATGGTGCGCTCGATGACGTTTTCGAGCTCGCGGATGTTGCCCGGCCATTGGTGGGAGACGAAGCGTTCGATAGCCTCGGCGTCCACCCCGGTGACCTGTTTCTTCAAGCGTTCGTTGAAGCGCGCGATGAAGTGGTCGACCAGGAGTGGAATGTCCTCCTTGCGCTCGCGCAGCGGCGGCAGGTGGATGGGCACGACATTGAGGCGATAGAACAGATCGTCGCGGAAGCCGCCGGTCGCGATTTCCGCCGCCAGGTCGCGGTTGGTGGCGGTGATCAGGCGCACGTCGACCTTGATGGTCTTGATGCCGCCCACGCGTTCGAACTCCGATTCCTGGAGCACGCGCAGGAGCTTGACCTGCATCTCGACCGGGATCTCGCCGATCTCGTCGAGAAACAGGCTGCCGCCGTGGGCCAGCTCGAAGCGGCCGGGCTTGGATCCCACCGCACCGGTGAAGGCGCCTTTTTCGTAGCCGAACATCTCCGATTCCATGAGGGTCTTGGGAATCGCGGCGCAGTTGATCTTGATGAAGGGATCGTCTCTGCGCGAGGAATTGTCGTGCAGGGCGCGCGCCACAAGCTCCTTGCCGGTGCCGGATTCACCCGTGATGAGCACGGTGGACGGGGTGTCGGCCACCTTCTCGACCACCTGGTAGACTTGGCGGATGGCGGCGGATTCGCCGACCAGGCGGAAGCGGCCGCGCGCGGAGGAATCCTCGGGCCTGGCATCGCGGCGCGACAGCATGTGGGTGCGCAGGGCCTTGGCGACGATCTGGCGGATCTGTTCCTGGTCGAAGGGTTTCTCGACGTAGTCGAAGGCGCCGAGCTTCACCGCCTCGACCGCGTTTTCGACCGAGCCATGCGCGGTAATCATGATCACCGGAACGTCGGGGTAGTCGACCGACAGCTTTCTCAGCAATCCCATGCCATCGAGTCCCGGCATCTTGAGATCGGTGATCACGGTGCTCACGCCGCGGCCCATCCCGGACAGGGCCTCGTCGCCATTGGCGGCGGTGACGACATCGTAGCCGTCGCGCCGCAAGATGGCCTCGAGCACGCGACGGATGTTGATTTCGTCGTCCGCGATGAGAACGCGCTTGATTTCGCTTTCGCCGGTGGCCACGGGCGAGACGTTAGCCGATTTCCCACCTTCTGGCAGGGATGAATGCGCGATCACCACAGAGGAGGTTCCCCCGGTGCCCATGAGGTACAATCCCGGCATGAACCTTCGTGAAACCCTACAATCGGCGCGCGTCGCGGCTAGGCGGCTGGCATTGCTGACCGGACCCGAGCGTAGCGCCCTGCTTTCCGACCTCGCCACGGCGCTGTCCGAGCCCGCGGCCAAGCAGGCTGTGCTTGCCGCCAATGCCGCGGACATGGCGCTGGCCCGTGACGAGGAAAAGGCCGGCCGGCTCGGTGCCGCCCTGGTCAAGCGTCTTTCCCTCGACGACAAGAAACTCGCGACCACGGTCGATGGCATCGGCCAGCTCGCGCGCATGCCCGAGTTGGTCGGGCGAGTCCTCACCCACCGCATTCTCGACCACGGGCTGATCCTCAAGCGCGTGAGCGTGCCTCTCGGCGTGCTCGGCGTGGTGTTCGAGGCGCGTCCCGACGCCCTGGTGCAGATCACCAGCCTGGCGTGGAAGAGCGGCAACGCCGTGGCGCTCAAGGGCGGGCGAGAAGCGGCGCACAGCAATCGCGCCCTGACCGAGGTGGCGCACGCGGTGCTGGCCAAGCACGACATCGATCCCTCCGCGATGGTGCTTCTCGAGGATCGGGCCGAGGTGGATAGCCTGCTCGGCATGGACGACCTGGTCGAGATGGTCATCGCCCGCGGCTCGTCGCAATTCATCCGCCACGTGCGCGCCCACACGCGCATCCCCGTCATGGCGCACGCCGACGGCATTTGCCACGTCTACCTGCACGCCTCGGCCGATCCGGGCATGGCCGCCAGGATTCTGGTCGATTCCAAGTGCAGCTACCCGGCGGCGTGCAACGCGGTCGAGACCCTGCTGTGGGACGCCGGCGCGGGCGCGGCGCTCGATGCCTGCGTGGAGGCCCTGGAGGCGGGCAAGGTCGAGTTGCGCGGCTGCGGCGAAACCCGCAAACGCCATCCGCGCTTGCAGCCGGCCGTCGACGAGGACTGGGACAAGGAGTACGGCGACCTGGTGCTGTCGATCCGGCAGGTATCCGGGATCGACGAGGCCTTGCAGCACATCGCACGGCACGGATCGCGCCACACCGATACCATCGTCGCGCAAGACGCGGTAGCGGCCGCCCGCTTTCAGACCGAGGTGGATTCCGCGTGCGTGTTCCACAACGCCAGTACCCGGTTTTCGGATGGCTACCGCTTCGGTCTTGGCGCCGAGGTCGGCATCAGCACCGACAAGTTGCACGCCCGCGGCCCGGTCGGCGTCGAGGGACTGCTCACCTATCGCTGGTTGCTCTACGGTCGCGGCCAGTGCACGACCGACTACAGCCCCGACGGTCGCCACTACATCCACAAGGATCTCCCTACGGACGCGTAGGCTCGCACGGAATCGCGATGCGGCCGAGCGTGCGCAATTTCGCTTCCGGGGTCAGCTCGCGATAGGCCAGCACCGCGACCTGGGGCTGCTCGGGTTCGAGCAGCCCGCGCACATGGCGGCGGATCTCGCCGCTGGTCAGGATGACCGGCGCGGGGATGCCCGCGACGGCGCGTTCCACGGCCCTGACGATGTCACCCGAGAGCTGCGGCTCCAGCGCCAGGTAGCTGTGGGCACCACGGTTGCGGATGGCCTCGGCCACGGTTTGCTCGATGGTGGCATCGAGGGAAAAGACGCCCACGGTTCCATCGGCGCCACTGTGCTTGAAGGTGATGTGCCGGTGCAAGGCCGCGCGGACATTTTCGGCGAGCGAGGCCGCGTCGCGCTCGCCATCCATGCCCTTGGCCAGCGCGCCCAGGATATCGCCCAGGTGGCGTAGCGAGAGCCCCTCCCGGGCAAGGCGCTGCAGGACATCGGCGAGCAGGGCCGGACTCACCAATTGCGGAACGACCGCGCGCACCAGATTGGGATGCGTGCGCTGCAGTGCTTGCAGCAAGACTTGGGTTTCTTGGATCCCGACGAACATGTGGCCGTGCCGTCGCGCAACCCGAAGCAGATGCTCGGCGATGACCTCTTCGGGCGACAGCAGGGACAGGTGTCGCGCGCGGGCCGCGGCCAATTCGGGTGCCGCGATCCAGGCCGAAGGCGTGCCGTCGGGGTGCGTGGCCGGCAGGGCGGCAATGCCAAGGGCGCGCAAGCGTTCGGGGGTTTCCTTGGTCAAGGCGGCATGGGCGACGGCGTGGCCGCGGGCTACGGGGATCTCCTGCAATCGAATCGCGTACGCGCCGGGCGCGAGGTCGGCGACATTCCCGCGCACGCTCACGGTGGGAAGAGCAATCCCGGTTTCCATGAAGAAGTCTCTGCGCAAGGCCGGAATCAATTCGGACTCGAGCCGAGAGCTTCCTTGCCGTCCCGCCAAGACCGGGGCAAGCGCGACCGACAGTTCGATGGCGATGGGCAAAAGCAATGGCGCGGGCAGCTCCGCCTGACTTTCGCGTTCGCCTGCGCGCGCGACGGCTGGCGATCCGGGAAATGCGGCATGCGAGGAGATGGGGTGCCGTAGTACGATGAGTTTGTAGGCCAGAAGGCCCAGCAATGCGCCCAGGATCAAAAACGGCAACGCGGGCAGGCCCGGGACCAGGGCCAGCACGACCAGCAGGGCCGCCGCGACGGCGAGTGCCTTGGGCTGGGCCAGGATCTGCCGGCCGATGTCGCGGCCCAAATGGGCGTCTTCTTCTTCCGAGGAAACCCGGGTGACCAGGATGCCCGCCGCGGTCGAGATGACCAAGGCCGGGATTTGCGCGACCAGGCCCTCGCCGATGGTGAGCAGCGTGTAGGTGCGCAAGGCGCCGGGCCAATCCATGCCTTTCATCAACACGCCGACCATGAGGCCGCCCACGCCATTGGTGAGCAGCACCAGGATGCCCGCAATGGCATCGCCCTTGACGAATTTCATGGCGCCGTCCATCGAGCCGAAGAACTGCGATTCCCTGGCCAGCAGGGCGCGCCGGCGGCGGGCCTCGTCGGCATCGATGTGCCCCGCGCGCAAATCGGCGTCGATGGACAATTGCTTGCCGGGCATGGCGTCCAAGGTGAAACGAGCCCCGACTTCGGCGACCCGACCCGAGCCTTTCGCAATCACGATGAACTGAATCGTGGTGAGGATGAGGAACACCACCACACCCACGACCAGATTGCCGGCGACCACGAAATTGCCAAAGGCGTGGATGACCTGACCGGCGTTCGCCTTGAGCAAGATGAGCCGCGTGGCCGATACTTCGATGGCCAGGCGAAATAGAGTCGTCAGCAGGAGAAGACTGGGAAAGGTCGCAATCTTGAGCGCGTCGCCGACGTAAATCGCGACCAGTAACAGGATGACGGCCACGGCGATGTTCAGTGTGATGAGCAGGTCGAGCAGGAATGTCGGCAGGGGCACGATCAGCATGCCCACGATCACCACGACAAGCACCGCCAATCCGAGATCGGAAGTGCGCGCGAAGAAGTCGTGCACGTCACCCGCGCGCAACGATGAGAAGAAGTCGCCCACCTTCGCCTTCACTCGATTCACCATGACGCGGCCATGATTTCCAACCGGTCGATTTGGGTCAAGTGTATTTGCGCGAGCGCGGTTTCAATTGCGCGCAGCGCGTCCGAGGACTATGTCAATAACGTGCCGATCTCCCAATGAGCTCAATTCGCCAATCGAGAGCAAAATGGTGCTTTACTTTTGTCGTCATCGGGTCATTATTGGCCGCCATTTCCGCAAGAGAACAGTCAAATGGAAACAAATATCCGATCGTTGGTTGAAGGATTCGTGAATCAGATTGTGGCCGCCATCGAGGCCGATAGCGTGCGTCGTGTTCAGCAAGTGGTCACCGCCGCGTTCACTGGCGCCGTGGCCCCCGCGCCCCGACGCGGCCTCAAGCCGCGCGCTCTGGTTGCCAAGGCGGCGGCTCCCGCCAAGCGCCGCCCCACGCAGTACTGTCCCGTTCCCGGTTGCACGGGCGTGGCGGCCCCGGTGTTCGGCATGGTGTGCGCGAAACACAAGGACGTCTCCAAGGCCAAGATCAAAGAGTACCGCCTCCAGCGTCGCGCCAACAAGGCCGGCAAGAAGTAGGGGCTGTCTCTAGAGCCGTTGGGTTTCGCCTCGCCCCGCGGGCGAGGGGACACGATTCCTTGAGCCCGCGCAACTCGTTGAGCTCTCGATGGAGTCAAAGTGGCGCCCCCGGAGCCCGGGCGGTAGGGTTGTTCGCATGTTGCGCACGATTGTCGAGGGCGAGCCGGATTTCGACTCCAAGCTGACGGCTCTGGCCGATCGCTCGGGGACCGTGCCGGCGTCGGTGGAATCGAGTGTGCGCGCCATCGTGGCCGACGTGCGCGGGCGCGGCGATACGGCTTTGCGCGAGCTCACCCGGCGTTTCGAGACGCGCGCGCTATCCGCCATCGAACTGTCGCGCGCGGAGTGGGACGGTGCAGCCGCGCGTGTGGCCGCGCCGGTGCTGCGGGCACTGGTCGAGGCCGCGGGGCGGATTCGCGCCTACCACGAGCGCGAACGCTACCAGTCCTACGAAATCGTCGAGGCCGGCGTGCGGTTGTCGTGTCGATTCGCGCCGCTTGCGCGGGTAGGCATCTACGTGCCGGGCGGAACGGCCCTTTATCCCTCGACCGTGCTCATGACCGCGGTGCCCGCCAAGGTGGCGGGCGTGCGCGAGGTGTTCATGACCACGCCCGGGCCGTCGCCCGAAACCCTGGCCGCCGCGCGCGAGGCCGGCGTCGACCGGGTCTTCCTGGTGGGCGGCGCTCAGGCCATCGCCGCCCTGGCCTACGGAACGGAGAGCGTTCCCCGCGTGGACAAGATCGTCGGCCCGGGCAATGCCTACGTCGCCGCCGCCAAGCGCATGGTGTTCGGCGACGTCGGCATCGACATGGTGGCGGGCCCCACCGAGGTGGTCATCGCCGCGGACGCAACCGCCAACCCGGCCTGGGTCGCCGCCGATCTGCTGGCGCAGGCCGAGCACGACGGGTTGGCCGTGCCCATCCTGGTCGCGGTCGGCAAGGAGATCGCCGAGCGCGTGGACCGGGAGCTGGATCGCCAGCTCGCCGAGCTCCCGCGCCGGGCCATCGCCGCCAAAGCCATCGCCGGGCAGGGCGTGGCCGTGGTGGTGGGCGAGGCCAAGACCGCCATCGCCGTCCTCAACCGGCTGGCCCCCGAGCACGCCGGCCTCGCGCTCGCCGATGCCCGCAAGTGGGCGGGCGAGGTCACGGCGGCGGGGGCCGTGTTCGTCGGTCACGAGGCCTGCGAGGCCCTGGGCGACTACTGCGCGGGTCCAAGTCACGTTCTGCCGACCGGCGGTAGCGCGCGCTACTCGTCCCCCCTCGGGGTGGGCGACTTTCTCAAACGCACCTCCTTCATCGAATACGACGCGGGGGCCGTGGCCAGGCAAGCGCAGACCGTCGCCTGCTTGGCCGAGGTCGAGGGTTTGACCGGCCACGCTCGCGCGGTGCTGCTCCGGGCAGGGTCGGGAAAGCCCACCTGATCCAGGTTCGCACTTGACAGCGCGCCAATCTCCTCTAAATTACGCGCCTCGCTCTGGAGCCCAAGCCATGTACGCCGTCATTCAAACCGGAGGAAAGCAATATCGCGTCGCCGAGGGAGAAACTCTGCGCGTCGAAAAGCTTTCCGCAGCCCCCGGAGACAAGCTTTCTTTCTCGCCACTGCTGTTCGCCGACGACGGCGGAAACGTCCAGGTCGGCAAGCCCAACGTCTCGGGCATCCAGGTCGAGGCGGAAGTGCTCGGCGACGGACTTGGCGACAAGATCGTCATCTTCAAGTACAAGCGGCGTAAGTCCTACCGGCGCAAGACCGGGCACCGGCAGCCCTTCACCGCACTCAAAATCGTCTCCATCAAGGCAGGAGCGTAGCCGTCATGGCACACAAGAAGGGTCAAGGCAGCTCGCGTAACGGACGCGACTCGCAATCCCAGCGGCGCGGCGTGAAGCGTTTCGCCGGCGAATCCGTTCTCGCCGGCAACATCCTGGTGCGCCAGGTCGGTACGCTTTTTCACCCCGGCGACAACGTGGGCATGGGGCGCGACTTCACCCTCTTCGCCCTCAAGACCGGCAAGGTGAAGTACAGGCAGTCCGGCAACCGCAAGCTGGTCAGTATCGAGGCGGTCTAGCGTCGCGTTTCCGGTCCCTCGGCCGGGCGGAGGAGATCGCGCGTGACTGCCTTCATCGATCGAGCGCGCATCAGCGTGCGCGGGGGCGACGGAGGCGACGGGGCGGTGGCCTTTCGTCGCGAGAAGTACGTTCCCAAGGGAGGGCCGGCGGGCGGCGATGGCGGCGACGGCGGCAGCGTCATCCTGGAGGTCGACGAGGGGCTGTCGACCCTGCTCGATTTCCGCTACCGCCACGAGCACCACGCCGAGGCCGGCGAGCACGGTGGCAACAAGGACATGTACGGCAAGCGCGGGCGGGACATCGTGCTGCGCGTGCCCGCCGGCACCATGGTGTACGACGACACCAGCTCGGATCCGCTCGCGGATCTGCGTGCGCACGGCCAGCGGTTCTTCGCCGCGCGCGGGGGCAAGGGCGGTCGTGGCAACATCCATTTCGCCACTCCCACCGACCGGGCGCCCAGGCACTTCGAGCGCGGGCGGCCCGGCCAGGAACGCATGGTCCGCCTGGAGCTCAAGCTCCTCGCGGACGTCGGCCTGGTCGGCTTTCCCAACGTGGGCAAGTCCTCCTTCATCGCGCGCGTCTCGGCCGCCCGGCCCAAGATCGCCGATTATCCCTTCACGACCTTGATTCCGAATCTCGGCGTGGTCCAGCTCCCTGGCGAACGCACGCTGGTGCTGGCGGACGTGCCGGGACTCATCGCGGGCGCCCATGCCGGGGCCGGCCTCGGCCACCAGTTTCTCCGCCACCTCGAACGCACGCGCGTGCTGGTTCACATCCTGGAGCTCGGCCAGATTCCCGGCCGCACCCCCCTGCGCGACTACCTGGCCCTGCGCCGCGAGCTCTTGCTCTACGACCCTCGGCTCGCGGGGCGGGCCGAGATCGTGGTGCTGAACAAGATCGACTTGCCGGCGACGCGCAAACGCTTGCCTTCGCTCCGGTCGATCTTCGCGCGCCGTGGTCTGCGCCTCCATGGCGTCAGCGCGGTAACCGGCGAAGGGTTAGGCCAGGTGCTGGAAACCGTTTGGAAGGCGCTGGCCAAGGCCCGGCAAGACGAAACCCCAAAGATCGAAGAAACATGGCAAAAGGGCGGCAGCCCCAGGCACAAACGGAGCGCAGGCAGCCCCTGAGGATTTCTGATAGGATGCGGCCTGCCATTGCGGATGCGCGAACGCGCAATCTAAGGAGCGAGGTGCTTTTGACTAGACGCGGAGTCGCCTGCTATAGATTACCACCCTCTGGTGCGACCTTGGGACCAACGCCTGAGCATCGATTCCCGAGGCGGCGGGCAACGCCCGGCGCCCCGCACCAGGACGGTCAGAAGGAGCTGTGAGATGACGACTCGACGAACTTGGGGGGTCTTGGGCTTTCTGCTCGCTGCCAGCGTTTGCCTTCCGCGCGCCGAGGCAGCGGATGTCGCCGCGCCCGCCGCGCCTGCGCCTTCACCGGCCGCCGCGCCCGCCGCGCCCCTGCCGGGACCGGCCGCCGCGCCCAGCGATGGCAGCGTCTCGGCGGTTCGCCTCAAGGCGCTCGAACGCAACGTCAACGACCTCAAGGAACAGGTGTTTCGCACCCGAGCGCGGCTCGACCTGCTCAAGGAAACCGTGCTCGGTGGCGTGATCGGCGCTTCCCGTTGTGTCATCAAGCACAAGAACGAGATGGGCGCCACCTTCCGGCTGATCAAGGTCGTCTACTCCCTCGATGGGGTTCAGATCATGAACAAGGTCGACGACACCGGGCGATTGGCGGACATGCCCGAGTTCGACGTGTACAACGGCGCCATCCAGCCTGGCAACCACACCCTGTCCGTGCAGCTCGTCTATCAAGGAAGCGGGTTCGGCGTGTTCAGTTATCTCAAGGGCTACAAGTTCAAGGCCACCTCCAGCAACACCTTCCTGGCCGCGGACGGCAAGGCTACCGTGGTGACGGTGGTGGGCTACGAGAAAGGCGGTCTCACCACCAACATGGAAGACAAGCCCGCGGTCGAGTTCAAGGTCAACTTGGTCGCGCCCGAGGGTGCAACCTCACCGGCGGCGAAGAAGTAGTTTCGGCGCGCGGGAGGAAACTGGATGAACGAGCCCTCAGGGACTGTTCCTCGCACCCCGGCCCGGCACGGGCTTGGAGGCACGCGCGTTCTTCCTTGCGTGTTTTCGCTCCTTGCCGCCTCCCTGCCGTGCGCCCAGGTGCTTGCCGGCGAATTCGCGGACGCGAACGCCAAGCTCTCGGACATCGAGGATCGGGTCCGCTCCATCGCCAGCGATTTCAAGGAGACGGCCCCGATCGATCCGGCCGTCGTCATGCGCCGGGTGGTCGATGCCGAGATGCTGTTCAAGCTCAAGAACTACAATGAGGCCGCGACCCTGATGCTCGACGTGGTCGAGAAGTATCCCGGCGCCCAGGGCTACGACGACGCCCTGGTTCTGCTGGGCGAGTCGCTGTTCCAGCAAAAGGACTACAACCTGTCGCGCCACTACTTCGAGATCGAAGCGCGCAGGAACAGCGCTTCGCGCTTGCAGCAGCAGGCGCTGCAACGTCTCGTCGAGATCAGCCTCTACACCCAGGACTTCGCACAGGTCGACGGCTACCTCAAACGCTTGCAGAACATCCCGGCCGGCCAGCTCGAACCCTCGGTGCCCTACGTGAGCGGCAAGTACGCCTACTTTCGCGGTCGTCTCGACGATGCCATCGCGACCTTCGCCGCCATCCCGGTGGCCAGCCCCTACTACTTGCAGTCGCGCTACTTCGTGGCCACGGCCCTGGTCCGTAAAGGCGACCAGGTGTCGGCCTTGGCCGCCTTCGAGGCCGTGACCCGTGCCCAGCCACGCAACGACACCGAACGGGAGATCCAGGAGCTCGCCCGCCTGGCCATCGGCCGCCTGGATTACGAGCACGACCAGTTCGAGAAGGCGCGCGAGATCTACAGCAGCATTCCCCGCCAATCGCCGCATTTCGAGGAGGCCATGAACGAGCTGGCCTGGACCTCGATCAAGGCCAAGGACTACAAGTCCGCCTATCGCGCCCTGGACCTGATGCTGCTGCAGAACCCGGACAGCGCGCAGGCGCCCGAGCTGCGCCTGCTCATGGGCAACCTGCACGTGAGGCTGGGGAACTTCTCCTTGGCCAACGATGCCTTCATGCAGGCCCGCGATCAATTCGAGCCCATCTACCGCCAACTCGACGAAACCCTGGGCAAGTACCGGGTCGACCCCACGTACTTCAATTCCTTGATCGGCAAGGACATGGAGAAGTTCGACATCACCGCGCTGATTCCCAAGGCCGCGGTCAAGTGGGTGAAGACCGACCCCGAGGTCGCGCGCGTGGTGGGACTGACCGAAGACGTGAGCGATGTCGAGCGTGGCATCAAGGAGTCCGAGCAGACGCTTTCCCGACTCGAGATGGCGGTGGCCGGACAGCTCCAGGTCGGCATCTTTCCCGACCTCGCGGTGGTGCGCGCGCGAACCTCCGCGGTGCTCAACCAAATCTTCGAGCTGCGCCGGCATTTCGTGGACCGCATGCACGACCTGACCGCGGGCTCGCTGAGCGGCGAGGACAAGGCGCGACTGGAGCAAATCAGCGTCGAGCGCATGACCGCCGAGAAGGAGCTCGAAGGCCTGCCGCTGACCGCGACCGCGCTCCAGGACCGGGAGAAACGCGCGCATGCCGCGCTCGATGGCCTCGACGCCGAGGCTTCCGAGCTCAACGTCATGGTGCAGGGCATGGATGCCGAGCTGGTCGCCATCGAGCAGTACTTCATCAAGTCGCGCGCGGATCAGAAGATCAAACCCGAGGATCTGGTTCAGCCCGTGGCCAGCATGCGCGCGGCCATCGCCGAGTTGCGCGCCTCCAACGATCGCATACGCAACAACATCGCGGAGGCGGCGCGCGAGGCCACGGTTGCGGCGGCGACCGGCGATCAGGATCGCGGCGCCATCGCCACCTTGGTCGCCAGCATGAAGAAGGAGCGCGAGGTGTACCAGGACGCGCGGGCCAGGCTCTCGGGCGGCGACCAGCGCGACTTCGACGCCATCGTCGCCATCCTCGAGCGGGCTGATGCGGTGCAGGCGCGCCTGGCCGAGATCGATTCCAGGATCGAAGCCGCGGCGAGCACGCGTCTGGTCGATCTCAAGAAGCAGCTCGTGGCCGACAAGGGCGAATTGCAAGAGGAGAACGCCAAGCTCGGCGGCATCTTGAGCGAGTCCCAGACCCTGGGGGGTGGCTTGGCCTTCGCCATGCTCTCCAAGGCCACCAATCGCTTCTACGATCTGGTCGTACAATCCGACGTCGGGTTGGTCGACGTGGCGTGGGGGCTCAAGGACGCGCGCAGCGCGGAAGTTTCCAAGCTCATCAACCAGCAAAAGCTCGAGCTCAAGACGGTCGAGGAGGACTTCCGGCCGTTGCTCGAGGAGGAGAAGTAGGCGTGGCGGGTCACCATCCGGGTCGAAGGTCTCGCCGCCGGTGGCGCCCCCTCGCGTTGGTCTGGCTGCTGGCCCTGCCGGGCCTTGCCAAGGCGGCCCCGTCCCCGCCCTGGCAGTCGCCTGCCCCGCCCAAGCTGGTCGATGAAATGGCCGCCGATCTGGTGCGCTACACCGAGGAGGTGGCCGGCTTTCGCAAGGCCGCCGTCAGCATCGTCAAGGAAACCTATCGCGAGAAGATGAAGTCCATCCGCGACAAGTACGAACCCATGATCTCCTTCAACGAGCAGGAGGAAAAGCGCCGGCGCATGGACGCCATCGCCGTGCTGGAGGGGTTTCTGCGCAAGTATCCTTCCGACAAGAAGTGGACTCCGGACGTCATGTTCCGGCTCGCGGACCTCTATTTCGAGAAGGCCTCCGACGAGTTCTTGACCGCCCAGGACGACTACCAGAAAGCCCTGGACTCGCAAAATCCGCCCACCACGCCTCCGCCCAAGGCCGACTACACCCAGACCGTCAGCCTCTACCGCCGCCTCTTGGTCGAATTCCCGAATTATCGTTTGCTCGACGCCACCTACTATTTGCTCGGCTACTGCCTGGGCGAGATGGGGCAGGACCCGGAGGCGCGCCAGGCCCTGCTGGCGCTGGTGTGCGCGAATCAGTATAAGCCGCTCGACGCCCCGGCCAAGCGCGCGCCGTCGACCGGGCTCAACAAGGGGCCTCTGGTCGACTACTACAAGGATTGCACGCCGATCAAGAAGGACTCGAAGTTCCTGCCCGAGGCGTGGACGCGCATCGGTGAAATGCACTTCGACGCGGCCGAGCTGGCGTGGGCCATTTCCGCCTACGGCCGCGTGCTGCAGTGGAAGGATTCGCCCTATTACGACAAGGCCATCTACAAGCTGGCCTGGTCGTATTACCGGGACAACCGCTTCGTCGACGCCATTCGCCAGTTCGACGGCCTGGTGGTGTGGGCCGACAGCAAGAAGGCCGCCGGGGACAAATTCGGCTCCGAGCTGCGGCCCGAGGCCATTCAATACCTCGGCATCAGCTTCTCCGAGCCCGACTGGGACGGCGACAACCTGCCCGATGCGGAGTCCGGTCTGTCGCGCGCACAGAATTTCTACCGCGGCCGCGAAGGCGAGCCGCACGTCAAGGAGGTCTTCCAGCGCCTGGGCGACATCTACTTCGATTCTACCAAGTATGCCGAGGCCATCACGGTCTACAAGTACATCCTGCAGACCTGGCCGTTCTTCGCGGACGCGCCCAAGTTGCAGGAGAAGATCGTCAGGGCCGACGAACGCAATCGCGATCTGATCGCCGCCGCCAGGGAGCGCGAAACCCTCGGCCGGACCTACAGCAAGGGCAGCGAATGGTACCGCCAGAACATCAACAACCCGGAGGCGCTCGCGGTGGCCGCGCAGCTCGCCGAGGACGCCCTCCTGACCGCGGCGACCAACGTGCACGCCGCCGCCCAGGCCTGCCGGGCCAAGTGGCTGGAGAACACCTCGGATCTCAAGAAGCTCGAGGAGTGCCAGCAGAGCTACCGCACGGCGGCCGAGCTGTACGGGAAGTATCTCACCGCCTATCCGAACTCGAAACGCGCCTACGAGTTCTCCGCGTTCTACGCCGACGCGCTCTACTACGGCGGCCAAGTCGAGGAATCCATTCCGGCCTACATCGCCGTGCGCGACTCGAACGTCGACGACAAGTACCAGAAGGATGCCGCCCTCCAGGTCATCAAGGCCTACGAGGAGATCATCGACAAGCTCAAGGCGGAGCGACGTATCGAGGATCCGCCCATCCCCGACGAGAAGAACACCAAGCCGCCGGTGACCGCGCTGCCCATGCACGAGGTCTACAAGAACTACTTGCAGGCGCTGGATTGGTACGTCGCCAACCTGCCCGACGAACGGGTGCCGGAGTTGCGCTATGCCGCGGCCGTGCTCCTGCTCAAGCACCGGCAGTGGCCCGAGGCGCGCGAGCGCCTGGCCGCGATCTCGGATGCCTACTGCGCGACCAAGCCGGAGATCGGGTTCAAGGCCTACGACGCCATCCTCACCACCTATTTCATCGACTACAGCATCGATGACGAGGAGGCCAAGGACTGCGCCCTCGGCCGCCTTTTGCAGGTGGTGGACAAGTTCAGCGAATCGCCTTGCAGCAAGTCGCCGCTGGCCAAGCCGTACCTGGCCCGCATCCAGGACATCAAGGCCTCGGTCAAGACCACCGTGATCAAGAAGCGCCTGGATATCGCCCTCGAAAACGAGGAGAAGGGCACCGACAAGCAGCTCGTGCAGTGTCGCGAGGGCGCGGGCGGCATCGCCATCGTGACCGGCGCCGCCACCACGGCCGAGGTGGCCGGGACCGGCGGCAAGGCCGCCGCGGGCGCGCAGAAGCGCAGCAAGACCGGCACGGAGCTCGACGAGGGACTGGCGCTCGACCTGCTCGATCTGGTCGCCTCCAATCCCAAGGATCAAGACGCGGCCAGCAACCTCAACAACGCCTGCGTGATCTACGAGAAGATCTTCAAGTACGGCGAGGCCACCAAGTGCTACGACCGCCTGGCCCACGACTACCCCGACACGCCGCTGGCCAAGGACGCGGTGTGGAACGCGGCCCGCAACGAGTACCGCTTCTTCGAATTCGAGAAGGCGGTGCGCGGCTATCTCAAGGTCGCCACCGACCCGAAGTTCGCCGACTACGAACATCGCAGGGAGGCCCTCGGCATCGCGGCCCAGCTGCTCGACAACGATCAGCAGTACGAACGCGCGGCCGACCTCTACAAGCGTTACGCCACCAGCATCGCCGACAAGCCGTCCGATTCCGCCCAGTCCTACTCGCACGCGTGCACGGCCTATCAGAAGGCGCTCGACACCTCGAAGCAGGTGCCCTGTCTGCACGAGCTCATCAAGCGCTACGGCAAGCAGGACGGCGCGGGCGAGTACGTGGTCAAGGCCTACCTCGATCTCGCGACCCTGGCCGAACAAGGACGCGACAAGCGCGCCGTGCTGGCCGCGTACAAACACGTGCGCGACGAATTCATCGCGCGCCAACTGCCACCGGCGACGCCGGCCGCCGCCGCTGCCGCCAAGGCGGATTACCTGATCCTCGAGGACAAGTTCAACGCCTTCAAGGCCAAGACCCTGCACTTCACCAGCGATCCCAAGCAGGTGCGCAAGGTGTTCGACGCGTTCACGAACGAGGCCAAGCAGCTGGAAGACGAATACGCCAAGATCTGGGATTACAAGGACGCCACCTGGACCTTGGCGTCGTTCCTCCGTCGCGGCGACATCTACTACGAATTTGCGCAGAAGCTGATCAAGGCGGCCGACAATCCGCCCGAGGACGTCAAGCGGCTGTCCAAGAAGGCGTGCAAGGCCGACCCCGACCTGTGCGGCGTGGCCGAGAGTCAGTACAAGGACGCCATCTACCAGTTCGTCACACCCGTGGAGGACGAGGCCAAGAAGCAGTGGAAGGCGACGCTCGCGCGAGCGGCCGATCTGGGCGTGACCAACGACTACGTGAAGAAGGCGCGGGAGAACCTGTCGAAGTACCTGCCCGACGAGTTCCCCTTCATCAAGGACGAGCGCATCGGGGTGGAGTATCCGTGATGGCCAAGGTCACGACGATGAGGACGACGATGATGAAGGCGACGATAGGCCTCGGGCTCCTGACCGCGCTGCTCGCCGGCGGCCTGGCCCGGCCCGCGCCGGCCGTGGCCGCCGATGCGCCCGCGCCGGTCGCGCACAAGCGCCGCGCACCCCCGCCGGCGGTGATTCCCACGAAGGAGGTCGAGGCCGCGCAGAAGCTCTACGATGCGCACAATTACCAGGGCGCGGTGGTTCAGGCCAAGGCCGCGCTCAACAAGAACGAGCGCTACACGCCGGCCATGTTGGTCATGGCCAAGGCCTATTTCAAGCTGGGCAAGTTCGAGTGGGTCAAGACCCTCGGCGACATGATGAAGAACGCCGGCGCCAGCGAGGCCGAGCGCTCCGACATCTACGAGATGCTCGCCTTCATGGAAGTCGACAAGAAGAACACCCCCAGCGCCATCGCGCTCTTCAAGAAGGCCGCCGAGGCCAGGCCCGACAACGCCATCCTTTGGAACAACCTGGGCGCGTACTATCTCGTGGCCAAGAACTACCGCGATGCCGGTCCCGTGCTACAGCGGGCAGTGCAGCTCCAGCCGACCTTCACCAAGGCCCACTTGAACCTGGGCAGCGCCTACCGCGGCGTTAAACAGTACGACAAGGCCATGGCCGAGTACAAACAGGCCCTGGCCCTCTTCCCGCGCTACGCCGACGCCGTCTTCAATCTCGGCATCCTGTTCCTCGATGCCGAGAAGATGCCCAACATGGACACCACCGCGAAGCTGAACACCGCCATCAGCTACCTGCAGCGCTACAAGCAGATGCTGGTCGGCGCGGGACAGCCGGTGCCGCCCGAGACCGACGCCTACATCAGCGAGGCGCAGGAAGACCTCAACAAGGAGCAGAAGCGCATCGAGCGGCAGAAGAAGCAAGAAGAGCGCGAGCGCCAGCGCGCGGCCAAGAAGGCCGCGGACGACGCCAAGCGGGCAGGGGCTCCGACCGCGCAGCCCGGCCCCGGGGCCTACCCGGCCGGCGTCGCGCCAGCAAACCCCACGCCACCCCCAGGCTGGCCCGCGCCACCGCGCCCGGCCCCAGCCCCCTTGCCGAGTAAGCGATGACGACACACCCTTCGACCACGCCCCGATTGTTGCTGGCCGCGACCGGCCTGCTGGCCTCGCTTCTCATCCCCCCGCAGGCGCGCGCCGCGGGCAGCGCCGTCGGAGAAATCCCGGTCAAGGCCGAGCCCGCGAAGACCGAGGCCACCAAGGCCGAGCCCGCCCAGCCCGCGAACGAGGCCGACGACCAGCAGACCAAGGTCAAAATCGAACGCGGAGCCGGCGGCAGGAAGATCTACAAGATAGAAGGCGAGATCGTGATCGAGGGCAGGATCCAGAAACCTGAAGCATTCTACGTACTTCAGAAATCCAGCATAAACTACGACTGGCACGAGCTGAAGAAGGACTTCGTGCCCAAGATCCTGGACAGTGTGACGAAAGCACCGTTCTGAGCAGACTAACCACTAAGGGAACGACGCCATGGCGACGCAGAAAGCGGCCTCATCATCGAAAGCGGGGGAACCCGTCGCCGCGAAGAACCGCATCCTTCGCATCGGCATCGTCCAGGGTGGCCGCATCGTCGAGGAACGGCTGATCCGGAAGCGGGTCAACATCAGCGTGGGCTGGTCGTCCAAGGCCACGTTCACCGTTCCCTCCGAGTCGCTGCCGAAGCAGTGGCTGCTGTTCGAGGCCGGTCCGCGCGGCTACATCGCGCATTTCGCCGACGCGATGGATGCCCGCATCGCGGTCGGCAACGAGGTCGTGTCGCTGGCGCAGCTCAAACAGGCCGGGCGCGTGCGCAAGCACGGACAAAGCTCGCGCTACCTGCTCGATGAGCGCTCACGCGGCAAGGTCACCGTGGGAGATCTGAACGTCCTGTTCCAATTCGTCACGCCGCCGCCGCCACAGCCGCGACCGCAGCTCCCGGCCTCGGTGCGCGGGTCGTACTTCAGCGGCGCGGACTGGGTGTTCACCTCCATCGCCGCCGGATCGTTCCTGGCCCACCTGCTGTTCGTGCTCTACCTGCGCAACGTGGATTGGCCGCGCAAGCCCGACATCGAGGAGATCCCCGACCGCTTCGTGCAGATGGTGATCAAGTCCAAGCCACCCGAGGCGCCCAAGCCGACCGAGACCAAGGACGAGAGTAAGGACGAGAAGAAGGTCGAGAAGCGGCCGTCCTCGAGCGCTTCGGCGAACAAGGCGCCCAAGAAAGAGATCTCGCCCGAGGAGAAGGCGCGCCTGGACGCCGAGCGCCGCGCGCGCCTGGCCGAACAGGTTCGCAATACCGGCATCCTCAAGCTCCTCGGCGCCAAGTCCGACGGATTCCGGCTCCATCGCGGACGTGCTCGGCAAGGGCGACGTCGACCGCGACCAGGAAAAGGCCTTCCAAGGCGTCGGCGGTCTCACCGTGGCCACCGGCGACGCCTCCCTGCGCGGGGTGAAGACCGGAACCGGGGGCTCGGGCAAGGTGGCCAACATCTCCGGCCTGCGCGGCGCGGGCTCCATCGCGGGCGGCGACACCGGCGCGGGCCTGACGGAAAAGCGGGTAAGAGGCATCGTCAAGAGCGAGGCCCCCGCCGTCGACGGCGAGCTGGATCCGTCCCTGGTTTCGAAGGAGGTGCGGACCCGGCTCGGCGCCATCAAGGCCTGCTACGAGCGCGCCCTGAAGCGGAACCCCAACCTGAGCGGGAAGGTCAAGGTGCGTTGGACCATCACCGCCGCCGGCACGGTTTCGTCGGTCGAGATCGACGAGGACAGCTTGGGGGACAGCGAGGTTACCTCATGCATCAGGGGTCTGGTCAGTCACTGGCGTTTTCCGGCCCCGTCCGGCGGTTCGGTCGACGTCGTCTATCCATTCTTGTTCCAGGCGTCCCAGTAATTCGGAGGTCAGGTTGACACGTCGTTTATCCGGGCCATATATTCCCCTGGTTTCAATCCACGGGTTACATCACGCGTTAGGAAAAGCACACATCGACGATCATTGCGAGGTCCAACATGGTTAGGGCGTCAAAATTCACGTGGGTGTTCCTACTGATTGCTCCCGTAGCGGTGGCCCAGCCAGCGGGCGGGCCGGCACCCGTCCCGGCCGCGCCACCGGTCCCCGCGGCTGCGCCGGTTGCGGCGCCGATGCCGCTGAAGCCGACCATCACCGGGGGCCAGATGCTTGGCCAGGGACTCGAATACCGCAAGCAGATCGCGTCCATCATCGTTCAGATCCAGACCCAGGCCGAGCAGGCCAAGAAGGACAAGGACGTGATTCGCCTGAACTGCCTGCTCGACAAGCTGACCCAGGCCAAGGTCAACGCCAACATGATGGACAAGTCGCTGGAAACCCTGCAAGAAGGCGTCACGCGACGGGACGAGAGCGCCGAGCTGCACGAATACACGCGCATCACCATCATCAATCAGAAGGTTCAGGTCCTGGCCGCCGAGGCCGACGCCTGCGTCGGTGCGGAAGCCAACTACGTCGGGCCCACCAGGGTCGTGGTCGAGGTGCCGCCGGGTTTGACCGACACCGTGGATCAGCCGCCGCCCCCGGCGCCTCCGGTGACCTTCGTCGAGCGACCACCGGTCGCGAGTCCGTTTCAATAGGCCCCCTGTTTCCGGATGAAATCGACCAACGCGGACATGCAGGGTACCAGCTCAACCTAATCGGAAATCCATGAGACCACGGCCACTTGTTCTCGCCTTCTTCGCCGCCTTCTGCGCCGCCTTCGCGGCCAGCCCTTCGGCATGGGCGCAGATGCAGCTCACGAGCTCGGCCCCTCCCGCGCTCGAGTCGCTCTCCGTCGGCATGGGTCGGTCTCTCACGACCCGGGGCCTCGCGTCCGGGCTCAAGCTGGGCGAGGAGGCCATTCTGCACGCGGCTCTTACCGCCGACTTCGGCTACGATAGCAACGTCTTCTATGGTGAAAGTGGCGCCTCGGAAGATTCGCCGGTGCTGCACATTACGCCCAAGCTGGAAATCACCAACGCCGAGCGCGATGGCAGCATCCCACGGGGCACCTACTACGACGCCTACGGGTTGGTCGATTTTCGCGAGTACCTCAGCAGCAAGGGCGAGGTGACGAAACAAGATGCCATCAACCCCAGCCTCGGGGGAACCGCGGAGTTCTCCTCGGGCCAGGCGCTCAGTCTGTCGCTTTCGGAGGCTTTCAGCCGCGCCCAGGAGGCGCCCTACGTGCCCGGCGAGCCCATCACCCGCGACGACAACATGGCCTCGGCCAGCCTCCAGTTCGCCCCCGGGGGCGGTCGTCTCCACGTCATGCTCCGCTACACCAACCTCATCGACAAGTACGAAGGCATCTACAAGAACGGCAGCAACATGGGGAACGAGGGGGTGCTGGACTTCGGTTGGCGATGGCTGCCGCGGACCTCGATCTACGCGCAAGTTTCCCAGGGAGTCGTCACCTACCTCAACTCGGGAAGCGGCCTCAGCACCTCCTTGCCGCTGCGGACCTTCGCGGGTCTTCGCGGTCTTCTGACCGAAAAACTCTCGGTCAACATCGCGGCCGGCTACCAAAATGCGTTCTACTCTTCGGGCGGCAGCCCGACCGGCTTCGGCAACGTCGGCATCCTGACCGAGGTCAACTACACCATGTCCCTGCTGTCGCGGGTCGGCATCGGATACCACCACGACTTCGTCAACTCGCCCTTCCTCGGCGGGTACTACAACATGGATGCGGTCTACGGGGCCTTCCAGCAGATGGTCGCCAGCCGCGTGGTGACCTACCTCTACGGTCGGTACGAGAATCGCCGTTTCGGCGGCGGAACGGGGCGAACCGACAACTACGCCCTCGGCGGCGCCTCCCTCGACTACATGATCGGCAAGTTCATGCTCGTGGGGGCCAGCTACTCGCTCGCACTGAATCGAACCTCGCGAAACACGGGCACGAATCCCGGCCTCGACTACACCAAGCACATCCTGCTCCTCGATCTCAGCGTCGTGTATTGATCGAGGGTTGTCCCCCCTGCTGTAAGGCAAGGCGAGAAGTGGGGGCTAAATCAACTTCCGCAGGAGCGTCTGAGCGGGGGCCACGCGGATACCTTCGGGCGTGATGTAGTCCTTCTTCCCGGTGGCCGAGATCTGCCAGGCCTCGGCGGCGGCGAAGCGCGCCTTCAGGTACGAAAGCCCGCGCGCGATGCCGTCGTCGCCCCACTTGCATTCGACCAGGAGGTTGGGCTCGCCGCGCTCACACACCACGAAATCCACCTCGCGGCCGTCGATGTCGCGGAAGTAGCGCAGCTCCAGATCGCGCCCCTGCACGTCCTGTTGAAATTCCACCCACTTGGCCAAGTGGCACGCGACCAGGTTCTCGAAGCGCGGGCCGTTTTCTCGCACCACGGTCCAGTCGAGGTGGTAGTGCTTGCGCTCCTTCTTCACCGCGCGAATCATGGCGGCACCGAAGGGCGGCACCAGGAAGATGGCGTGCAGCCGCGCCAGGATCTGCACCCAGTGCTCAGCCACCTTGTGGCTGACTTGGAGGTCCTCGCGCAGGGAATTGACCGACAGGGGCGAACCCACCAGATCGGGCAGGCGCAGCATCATCTGCTCGACGCGACCCAGGTCCATCACCCGTTCCAGGCTGGCCATTTCCTCGCGCACGATCAGGTTGCGGTACTCGCGCGACCAGCGGCGGGCCTCGACCTCGGAGGCCGAGAAGTACGGCTCGGGAAAGCCACCCAGGGTGAGCAGGTCGAGCAGCTCCGAGGGCTTGGTAAGGTCGAGCTCGGCGACCGACAGCGGGTGCAGTCGCAATAGGTGATAGCGTCCTTGCAACGAGTCGCCCCCGAAACGATAGAGCTCGAGGTTGGCGCTGCCCGTGACCAGGATGTGCTGGCCGGAACGCCTGCCGTCCCACAGCCCCTTGAGGTAGTTGCGCCAGCCACGGAACTTGTGGATCTCGTCGAGCACCCACAACCGCGTGGCGGGAAAGTGGCGGCGCAGGATGCGTTCACGGTCTTCCGCCACATCCCAGTTGAGGTATCCGTTGTCGTGGCCGAGAATCTTTCGGGCCAAGGTGGTCTTGCCCACCTGGCGCGGTCCCGAGAGCAGAACCATCTTCTTGGAGAGATCCGCCTCGATCGGTTCAGCGAGGTATCGTATCTGTAGTTCCTTGGTGCTCACGAGTTATTTCTACCATAGGTGAAAAAACTCGCGAGTGTTTTCGCCCTTGGGTAAAGAAGCCCAGCCTCTCACCGCCATGCTCCGCGAGGCCGCCTCGCCCCGCGCGAGCCTCGTCCTTACCCAGAAAGCTAGGTGAGTGAGCTACACCGGCGGCTTCCAGCGATAAGAGGGCGGCTGGTAGAGGTCCAGAGATTCGCCCCTCACCCCAGCCCTCTCCCCGCTTCGCTGCGCTACGCGGGGCGAGGGGGCGGTTCGGGCGAGTCTAAGAGATCCCTTGCCTGCGCCGAGATCCAGCAGCCAGGTCCCCTCGCCCCGGCGTCAGCCCTCGCCATTGATCTTTGGCGTGGTTAGAAGTCGGAAATTACTAAGAAATGTGCGACGAAGAGGAATGGGGCAAACGAGTTCAAGAACATGGGCACAGGAAGTCTTTGGCGGCGCCGAGTTTGATGACCGTCGATGGAAGGTGCGGCTGGTGGCAATGGCGGCACGTGCGACGTGCTCACCAGGCGGCAGAGTCGCGAACGTGTACCGAGACGATGCCGAACGGCAGGGCGCGTACGGGCTACTTGAGAGCACGGATGTGGCGGCAGAGGCCGTGGCGAAAGCGGTCTTCACAGCGACGGCAAGAGCGTGCCGCGAAGAAGACTTCGTGTTCTGTGCCGTCGATGGCAGCAGCGTGACACTGACGGACCACCAGCGCGCCAAGGGGTTCGGCCCCATCGGTACGCGTGGCCAGGGGGCGCGCGGGCTCAAGGTGATGAATGCGCTGGCGATTTCAGCGAAGGGCGTACCGCTCGGATTGACGGCTCAGGAGTGGTGGATACGGCAGGACGTGGTTCCGGTTGGGCAGGGCAAGAAGGACCGCGACAAGCGCAAGGTGAGCGACAAGGAGACGCAGCGGTGGCTCGACGCGATGGAACACACCCAGCAGGTGATGGCGCGGTACGCACCGTGGACGCGTTTGTGGTTCCAGCTTGATCGGGAAGGAGATGCTTGGCCCACTCTTGAGCATGCATGTGCAAGCGGGCACTGGTTCACGGTTCGAGGCAACCACGACCGGCGAGTCTTGGCCAAGGACGGCGGGCGAACGTATCTGAGAGATGCTATCGCGCTTGAGCCCGTCGTGACCGAGTACGACCTCACCGTCACGGCTGGCTACAAGCGGACGGCTCGCACAGCCCGCATGGTCGTGCGGGCTTGCACCTTGCCGTTCGATTTCCGCGACAAGCGAACGGACAAGCACTTCACGAAGGAAATCGGAGTCGTCCTGGCCCGAGAGGAAGGCACCGTTCCGCCAGGTGAAGCACCTATCGATTGGCTTCTCCTGACCAACCGACCGCTCACCAATGTCGGTGAGATTCGCCAGGTCATTCTTGGGTACGCTCAGCGCTGGCGTGTTGAGGACTTCCACCGCGCATGGAAGAGCGGAGCCTGTCGCGTGGAAGAAAACCAACTCCAGTCTCCTGAGGCAGTGAAGAAATGGGCTACCATCTTGGCCGCCGTGGCCGTACGTGTGGAACGCATCAAGCTGCTCTCGCGACGAGAGCCGGAACGACCTGCCACCGATGAGTTTAGCCCGCTTGAGCTGCGGGCGTTGGTGCTCCTTCGCTTCGGAAAGCCGGGCAAGGCGAAACTGGCCCACGGAGCCGTGCCGACCCTCGGCGAGGCCACCACGTGGCTCGCACAGATCGGTGGGTACACCGGCAAATCATCCGGCGGACCGCCAGGAAGCGTCGTCTTGGCCAGGGGCCTTGAGACGCTTGCCGTCGCCGTCCGTACCTTGGAAGCCACGGAGCAGATCTGTGACTAATGGCGAGGGCGTCAGCCGGGGAGAGGGACAGGGTGAGGGGCCATCCAAATGGGCGGCTTCATGGCACGAAAAGGTGACGGGAACCCTGGCTGGCGTACTCTCTGGGCGGGTTTCGAGAAGCTTCTCATTGCTCAACGTGGTGGCTAGCACCAATGAGGGTTGGGGTGAGGGGCCTTGCGAACCCGCATATGGGCGCGCCGGCCCATGGCTGGTACTATGACCGGGATGGCCGAGCCAACATCGAACCCCGGCGTGGGCACTGGTTACTTCGCGCACGCGACGGCGGTGATCGACCAGCCGGCGCGGATCGGCGAGGGCACGCGCATCTGGCACTTCTGCCACGTCATGGCCGGGGCGCGCATCGGCGCGCGCTGCATTCTCGGGCAAAACGTGTTCGTGGCCAGCCGCGCCGTCCTCGGCGACGGCTGCAAGATCCAAAACAACGTGTCGCTTTACGACGATGTCGTGCTGGCGGACGAGGTGTTCGTCGCGCCCTCGGCCGTGTTCACCAACGTGAACAACCCACGCGCCTTCATCGAACGCAAGGACGAGTATCGCATCACCCGCGTGGGACGCGGGGCCTCGATCGGCGCCAACGCCACCGTGGTGTGCGGGCACGCCATCGGCGAGTACGCCTTCGTCGGCGCCGGCGCCGTGGTGACCAAGGACGTTCCCGCCTACGCGCTGGTGATGGGCGTTCCCGGGCGCGTGGTGGGCTGGATGTGCCTGTGCGGGATCCGGCTGCCGGGCGGCGCGGCGCCGGTCTGCCCCTCCTGCGGCCGGAAGTACTCCCTCGGTCGAGACCCCGGCGGAGCCGAGGTGCTGGCGCCAGAGGCGCGTCCGTGAAGGTCCCCCTGCTCGATCTCGAGGCGCAGAACGCCCCCCTGCGCGCGGAGATCATGGCCGCCATCGCCCGCGTGGTCGACGGCGGCGGCTTCATCCTGGGCCCCGAGGTCGAGGCCTTCGAGAAGGAGCTTGCCGCCGTGCTCGGGACACACCGCGCGGTCGGGCTGTCGTCGGGAACCGACGCGCTCCTCGTGGCCCTGATGGCGCTCGGGGTGCGGCCAGGCGACGAGGTGGTGACCACGCCTTTTTCCTTCTACGCCACCGTGGGCTGCATCGCGCGCCTGGGCGGGCGGCCGGTGTTTGCCGACATCGAACTGGAGAGCTTCAATCTCGACCCGAGGGCCGCCGCCTCGGCCTGCGGGCCGAAGACGCGCGCCGCGATCCCGGTCCATCTCTTCGGCCGCCCGGCGGCCCTGCCCCCGGTCTCCGTGCCCATCGTCGAGGACGCGGCGCAGGCCATCGGCGCGTGCAAGGTGGCCGGGATCGCGAGCTGCCTGTCGTTCTTCCCGTCGAAAAACCTGGGCGCCTTCGGCGATGGCGGCGCCCTTTTGACCGACGACGAAGGGTTCGCCGACAAGGTTGCCATCCTGCGCGCCCACGGCAGCAAGCCCAAGTACGTGCACCACGAGGTGGGCGGTAATTTCCGCCTCGACGCCGTGCAGGCCGCCATCCTGCGCGTGAAGCTTTCCCGGCTGCCTGCGTGGACTGCCGGTCGCCGCGCCAACGCCGGGCGCTACCGGCGTCTGTTCGCGGCCGCCGCCGGCATTCCCCCCGAGTTGATCCTGCCCGCGGACGCGCCCGGCCACATCTACAACCAGTTCGTGATCCGCGCCCCGCGCCGGGACGCCCTGCGCGCGCACCTGTCCGAAAATGGCGTGGGCACCGAGATCTACTACCCGCTGGCGCTGCACCTGCAACCGTGCTTCGCCGATCTGGGCTACCGGGCGGGCGCCTTTCCCCACGCCGAACGCGCCACGCGGGAGGTGCTGGCCCTGCCCATCTACGCCGAGCTGACGGAAGCGCAGCAGGGCTTCGTGGCCGACAGCATCGCCACCTTTTACCGCCGAGGGAGCTGACATGGTTCGCATCGCCGTCGTGGGAGCAGGCGCCTGGGGCATCAACCACGTGCGCGCCATGAGCCGCTGCAAGGGCGCCGAGCTGGTCATGGTGTGCGACGGATTGGAAGCCGCGTGCGAGCGGGCGCGCGCCATCGCCCCCGGTGCGCGCGTGGAAGGCGACCTGGCCGCCGCGCTCGTCGCCGGCGACGTCGATGCCGTCGTGCTGGCCACCCCGGCCAAGGATCACGCCGACCAGGCGCGCATGGTGCTCAACGCCGGCAAGCACGTGCTGGTGGAAAAGCCGCTCGCCCTCGACGCCGCGGACGCCCACGCGGTGGTCTCGGCCGCCGAGACCCACAAGCGTATCTTGATGGTGGGCCACCTGATGCTGTTCCATCCCGCGGTGGAGAAGCTCAAGGCCATGATCGACAAGGGCGAGCTGGGGCGCATCTACTACATCCACGCCGTGCGCGTGAACCTGGGCCGCGTGCGCCAGGACGAAAACGCCCTGTGGAGCCTGGCCCCGCACGACGTCTCGATGATCGAGTACCTGCTTGGCGACGAGCCGGAATCGGTCAGCGCGCGCGGCGGCACCTACCTGCAAAGCCGCATCGAGGACGTGGTGTTCGTGAACCTGCGCTTTCGCAGCGGGGTCACCGCGCAGATCCAGGTTTCCTGGCTCGACCCGCGCAAGGTGCGCCGCCTGACCATCGTGGGCTCGCAGAAGATGGTCGAGTTCGACGACGTTCACCCCGTGGAGAAGATCCGCATCTACGACAAGGGCGTGGATCGCCCCGCCTCGTTCACCGAGTACGCCCAGTTCCTTTCCATCCGCAACGGCGACATCCACATCCCCCAGGTTCCCATGGTCGAGCCGCTGGAGCGCGAAACCCGCCATTTCATCGACTGCATCGCCCAGGGCAAGCGTCCCCTCACCGACGGCCAATCCGCGCTGCGCGTAGTGCGCGTGCTGGAAGCCGCGCAGAAGTCCCTGGAAAGCGACGGCGCCCCCGTGGCAGTCTAGCCCCGCCTCGCCCCGCCCCGCGGGGAGAGGCCGCTCCGCGGAGCGCGGCGGGTGAGGGGTCCGCTTCCCGCCTCGCCCCGCCCCGCGGGGAGAGGCCGCCGCGCGGAGCGCGGCGGGTGAGGGGTCCGCGCATTCCCACAGAAAGAAGGAGAAACCGTGGCATTCGACAGAGCAAAGTTCGAGGGCAAGATCGCCGATGGCACGATCCACGTGGGCGTGCTGGGGCTGGGATACGTCGGGTTGCCGCTGGCCTTGACCTTCGTCGAACGGGCCGGCATTCGCGTCACCGGCTTCGACATCGACGGCGAGAAGATCGACCTGATCGCGCGCGGCGAGTCCTATATCGCGCACGTCGCCAGCGACCGGCTGCGCGGCGAGGCGGCCAGGCGGCTGTTTTCCGCCACCACGGATTTTTCGCGCCTGCCCCAGCCCGACGCCCTCATCATCGCGGTGCCGACCCCGCTCACCCGCCAGCGCGAGCCCGACCTACGCTACGTCGAGGAGACGGCGCGCGCCATCGCGGCCAACCTGCGCGTGGGCCAACTGGTCGTGCTCGAGTCGACCACCTATCCCGGAACCACCGACGGGCCGCTGCGCGAGATCCTCGAAGCGTCGGGCCTTCGCTCGGGCGAAGATTTCTTGCTCGCGTTCTCGCCCGAGCGCGAGGATCCGGGCAACCGCAGCTTCTCGACCGCGACCATCCCCAAGGTCGTGGGCGGCGTCGATCCGGTCGCCACCGACTTGGCCGCGGCCCTCTACGCCAGGGCGATCGACAAGGTGGTCAAGGTCGCGTCCGCGCGCACCGCCGAGGCCGCCAAGCTGACCGAGAACATCTTTCGCGCCGCCAACATCGCGCTCATCAACGAGCTGAAGGTCATCTACGAGCGCATGGGGATCGACATCTGGGAGGTTCTCGACGCCGCTTCGAGCAAGCCGTTCGGATTCATGCGCTTCAATCCCGGGCCCGGGATCGGCGGCCATTGCATTCCCCTGGATCCCTTCTATCTGACCTGGAAGGCGCGCGAATACGGCCTCGCCACCCGCTTCATCGAGCTGGCCGGCGAGATCAATCTCTCCATGCCCCGCTACGTGGTCGAGAAGCTGCGCGATGCCCTCGACAGCCGCGGCAAGCCCCTGCGCAAAAGCCGCATCCTGGTGCTGGGCCTGGCCTACAAGAAGGACGTGGGCGACTCGCGCGAGAGTCCGTCGTTCGAGATCATCGAGCTTCTGCTCCACCACGGCGCGGCCGTCTCGTACCACGATCCCTTCATCGCGGCCGCCCCGCTCATGCGTTCGTGGCCCAACCTGCCGCCCCTGCGCTCGGTGCCCTTGACCGCCGCCACGCTGAAGTCCACCGACGCCGTCATCATCGCCACCGATCACACCCAGGTGGATTACGATCTGGTGGTCAGGACCGCGCCGCTCGTGGTCGACACGCGCGGCGTGTTCCGGGCCCCGCGCGACAACGTCGTGAAGGCGTAGGAGACGCGGGCTTGCGCTGGCCTCTTGCGATGCGGGTGCCGTGCTTTACCTGAACAAGCTCCTGCCCATCTTCGTGCTGCCGCTCGGCGTAGTGGTGGCCCTGCTGTTGGTCGGGCTCATTCGCAAGCGACGGCGGCCCATCATTGCCGCGCTGGTCGTGCTTTACCTCAGCAGCATGTCGCTGGTGGGAAACCACCTCTGGCGCTGGATGGAATCACGCTACCCGGCGCTGGGTATCGACGAGGTGGAAAAGGCCGACGCCATCGTGCCGCTCGGTGGCATCTTCGGACCGCCCGTGGCCGACGGCACCCTGGCGAACGTCGGCGAAGCCGGCGAGCGACTCGAGGCCGGCATCCAGCTCTGGCAGCACCAGCGGGCGCGCTGGCTGGTGTTCACCGGCGGACGCATTCCGTGGGCCCACCAAAGCGAGGTCGAGGGCGCGATGTCAAAACGCGCGGCCGTCGCGCGCGGGATCCCGGCCGACCGCATCGTCGTCACCCGCGAGGTGGGCAACACCCGCGACGAGGCCCATGCCGTGGCGGCCCTCATGCGCGAGCGGGGCTGGAGCAAGATCATCCTGGTGACCTCGGCCTGGCACATGCCGCGCGCGGCGCGCCTGTTCCGCAAGGCCGGCGTCGACTTCATCCCCTTCCCCGTCGATTTCCAGGTCGACCCCAAAGCGCCGACCACCTTGCTGGATTTCCTGCCCAGGGCCGAGGCCCTGCAAAGGACCGAGACCGTGCTGCGCGAATGGTACGGATTACTCTTCTACGCCCTGACCACTACTTCCTGAAGAGGCCGTACTTCGCCAGACACCACAGGGCGCGGAAACCGTCCTTGGCGCCCACCTTCTTGCCGTCGTCGTAGGTGCGGCCGCGGTACGAGATGGGGATCTCGTAGATGCGGATGCCCTTTGCGCGCGAGAGCTTGACGGTGACTTCGGGCTCGAACCCGAAACGATCTTCTTCCAGCGTGAGCGACTGGATGACCTCGCGCCGGAAGGCCTTGTAGCAGGTCTCCATGTCCGTGAGGTTGAGATCGGTCACCATGTTGGAAAACAGCGTGAGCAGGCTGTTGCCGACCGAGTGCCAGAAGTAGAGCACGCGGTGCGGGCCGCCCAGGAAGCGCGAGCCGTAGACCACGTCGGCGTGACCCTCGAGAATGGGCGCGACGACCTGGGGAATCTGGGCCGGGTCGTATTCCAGGTCGGCGTCCTGCACGATCACGATGTCCCCGCGCGCCTCTGCGAAGCCACGGCGCAGCGCCGCGCCCTTGCCCAGGTTGCGTTCGTGGAAAAATACCCGCACGCCCGGCAGCGGCGCGACCTGCTGCTCCAGCACCTGGCGCGTGCCATCGCTGGAACCATCGTCGACCAGGACGATCTCCTTGTCGAAGGGAGCGGCCAGCACCCGCTCTACGAGGGGCAACACGGTGTTGGCTTCGTTGAAACAGGGTATGACGACGCTGACCTGCATGGTGTCTTTGCCCGCATGTTCGCACACCTCACAACCCCCCCGCAATCGCCCCCCACCTTACCCAGAAAGCTAGGTGAGTGACCTACACCGGCGGCTTCCAGCGATAAGAGGGCGGCTTGGAGAGGTCCAGCGATTCGCCCCTCACCCCAACCCTCATAGGTGCTAACCACTCGGAGCCCTGCATGAGGTAGCTTTCGTGACTAGGCCGAGGCGTTGAGCAAGACGGTGTCGAGGTCGGACGACGAATTTGTCGATCTGGTACTGCTGGCGGCCGTCGCGAAACTCAGATGTGCGGTCAAGGGCTGCAACTCGTGCCGTCAGCGTGAGTCGACCGAGAATGGCATCGGCCAGAGCACAGGACAGAAACGCAATGGCGCGAAATGGAGAAAGCCGGCTTGGCCGGGATGATGGGCTAGGCAGCGGCTGCGACGTCCGAGGGGGGAATAGCCTCGTGGCAGCCGGCCAACCGTTGCAGCAGAAGCGCGCAGATCAGCTTAGCGAGCAGCCAGGTACGGCCCGTGTCCGGCAGGCGATTGGGCAACTCGTCGAACTTGAGCACAGTCTTGAGCGTCTTGAACGCAAGCTCGACTTGCCAACGCAGCCGATAGGTCGCGACCACTTGTGCGGTCGTCATCATCTTGCAGGGCACGGTCGTAAACAACATGATGTACTTGGCGCTCTCGATGGAACACTTGCCCGGTCGCTTGCCGCGCTTCAACTTGGTCCGGCGCGTCCGCTTCTGGGCCTTGGCTGCCTGCTCGGTGGGCAAGGCATAGATACAAAATCTTCCCTCGATCGCCTGACCAGACTTCGGCCGGATCTCGACGGGGATCTCCGTCATCTCGCCAGGGGCGAGCCTTCTGGCCACGACCAGTGGGTCGACCCGCGCCCCGTTGGAGGTACTCCACATTGGCAGCGACGAAGCATTGATGCGCACCAGGGCGTAGCCACCTCTCGCCGTCACGTGCTCGATCGAATTCGCCGTCCCATAGATGCGGTCACCCACCAAGAGATCACCTGGCTCAACCGCCATTCGCTCGAACGACTCCCCGCCATGGTTGTCGGTCAACTCCGCTCGGGTGAATCGCCGGGTAGGCAACTCCACAGTCACGTGCAGGCGAAAATCGGCCATCGTGCTGCCAGGCCGGCTCGCGCAAGTCGCGTCTACCAGACGCATGCGCAAGGGACTTGACGGCAGCCCAGCCATGGTTTCCGCCAGCATGTCGTCCGCGATCCATTCCAGCCAGTCCGCACATCGCTTCTCCCGCTTGTGCAGGGCTACGTTGCTCACGTCGCACAACCCGGTTGCCCGAGCGTGCGCGACCACGGAGCGTAGGGATCCGTCAGATGCTGCCCTACCCAACAGCAACCGTAGCAGCTTCTCCGGGTCGGCCAGTGGCCCGTCCTCCATGACAATTGCGCCCGTTAAGAACGCGCTCTCCTTCCACCCGGCAGGAAGCTCCCGGACCAACATCGGCCATTCGCACTCCAGAAGTTTCGTCCCCATACCTCCCCGTACACCTTCGCGAGATCACTAGCAAAAAAGTGGTTAGCACCTATGACCCCAACCCTCTCCCCGCTTCGCTGCGCTACGCGGGGCGGGGGGCGGTTCGGGCGAGTCCAAGAGATCCCTTGCCTGTGCAGAGATCCAGCAGCCCGGTGCCCTCGCCCCGCGTCCGCGCGGGGAGAGGGACAGGGTGAGGGGCTCCGGCGCCCTCGCCCCGCGTCCGCGCGGGGAGAGGGACAGGGTCATAGGTGCTAACCACTCGGAGCCCTGCATGAGGTAGCTTTCGTGACTAGGCCGAGGCGTTGAGCAAGACGGTGTCGAGGTCGGACGACGAATTTGTCGATCTGGTACTGCTGGTGGCCGTCGCGAAACTCAGATGTGCGGTCAAGGGCTGCAACTCGTGCCGTCAGCGTGAGTCGACCGAGAATGGCATCGGCCAGAGCACAGGACAGAAACGCAATGGCGCGAAATGGAGAAAGCCGGCTTGGCCGGGATGATGGGCTAGGCAGCGGCTGCGACGTCCGAGGGGGGAATAGCCTCGTGGCAGCCGGCCAACCGTTGCAGCAGAAGCGCGCAGATCAGCTTAGCGAGCAGCCAGGTACGGCCCGTGTCCGGCAGGCGATTGGGCAACTCGTCGAACTTGAGCACAGTCTTGAGCGTCTTGAACGCAAGCTCGACTTGCCAACGCAGCCGATAGGTCGCGACCACTTGTGCGGTCGTCATCATCTTGCAGGGCACGGTCGTAAACAACATGATGTACTTGGCGCTCTCGATGGAACACTTGCCCGGTCGCTTGCCGCGCTTCAACTTGGTCCGGCGCGTCCGCTTCTGGGCCTTGGCTGCCTGCTCGGTGGGCAAGGCATAGATACAAAATCTTCCCTCGATCGCCTGACCAGACTTCGGCCGGATCTCGACGGGGATCTCCGTCATCTCGCCAGGGGCGAGCCTTCTGGCCACGACCAGTGGGTCGACCCGCGCCCCGTTGGAGGTACTCCACATTGGCAGCGACGAAGCATTGATGCGCACCAGGGCGTAGCCACCTCTCGCCGTCACGTGCTCGATCGAATTCGCCGTCCCATAGATGCGGTCACCCACCAAGAGATCACCTGGCTCAACCGCCATTCGCTCGAACGACTCCCCGCCATGGTTGTCGGTCAACTCCGCTCGGGTGAATCGCCGGGTAGGCAACTCCACAGTCACGTGCAGGCGAAAATCGGCCATCGTGCTGCCAGGCCGGCTCGCGCAAGTCGCGTCTACCAGACGCATGCGCAAGGGACTTGACGGCAGCCCAGCCATGGTTTCCGCCAGCATGTCGTCCGCGATCCATTCCAGCCAGTCCGCACATCGCTTCTCCCGCTTGTGCAGGGCTACGTTGCTCACGTCGCACAACCCGGTTGCCCGAGCGTGCGCGACCACGGAGCGTAGGGATCCGTCAGATGCTGCCCTACCCAACAGCAACCGTAGCAGCTTCTCCGGGTCGGCCAGTGGCCCGTCCTCCATGACAATTGCGCCCGTCAAGAACGCGCTCTCCTTCCACCCGGCAGGAAGCTCCCGGACCAACATCGGCCATTCGCACTCCAGAAGTTTCGTTCCCATACCTCCCCGTACACCTTCGCGAGATCGCTAGCAAAAAAGTGGTTAGCACCTATGAGGGACAGGGTGAGGGGCCATCGAGATGGGCGGCTTCATGGTACGAAAAGGTGACGGGAACCCTGGCTGGCGTACTCTCTGGGCCACCCCGAAAATTCGAGGCCTTCCTTCGATATTTCGGGGTACAGCAAGAGCACGCTCGCCCGGCGCATCGCGAAGGACGCGAAGGCAGCGACCGTCTTTGACTTGGGAAACAGATGCGACGCTTCTGGAAGAAGCGTCCCGTGCAGCCGTCGACGGACATGCTGCTGGCCCGCGACCGTGAGGAGTAGAGCCAGGCGACGATGAGCTTGTATATCGACACGAGTCATCGACCGCACCCTCGGCCAGTCGCCCTACGGTTGCACCTGGCAACCATGGAAGCGCTCGGCCTGCGCCGCCTGCTGACCAGCGACGAGACCAAGGCCCATGCAGCCGCTGCCCGCGGGTTCGAGGTTCTGCGGCCGCGCCACACGTTGGCCCTTACCTGGGTCGACGTTGCCTCGACCCCGCGGTCGTCACGCCAGCCAGTCGTAGCGATCGATATCACGCCAGGGCAGGGCCGTGGTCTCACGGTGGGTCCAGCGCTCGTGACCTCCGTGGACCACGATCTTGCTGGTCGTCGCGCGCATGCCACCTGACTTCAGCATGGCCTCGACCTTGTCGAGGCCGCTGCACCCGTCGGCCGCCACGGTCTCACCGGACTTGGCTTCGACCAACAGCGCGCGCGGCCCGGCCTGCACCACGGCATCCGCCTCCAGACCGTGACGATCGCGGAAGAACGTCACATCGGGGATCGCACCGCCGTGCAAATGAACCTTGACGATCTCCGACAGCACCCATGATTCGAAAATCGCGCCCCGTAGCGGGTGGTGGCGCAGCTCGTCCGAGCTGCGGATGCCGAGGAGATAGCAGACCAGTCCCGAGTCGTGGAAATGCAACTTGGGAGTCTTGAGCAACCGCTTGCCGATGTTGCGAAAATAGGGCGGCAGCCGGAAGCAGACGTAGCTGGCCTCCAGCACCCCGAGCCAGCTACGAGCGGTATTGTGCGTGATCCCCGCATCGCTGCCCAGGCTGGAAAGGTCGAGCAACTGTCCGGTCCGTCCGGCGCACAGGCGCAGGAAGGTCTGGAACATGCGGGGGTCCGACACCTTCAGCAACTGCCGGACATCGCGCTCTACGTAGGTCGCGACGTAGCTCGCCAACCATTCGGCGGGAGGGATCTTGCGATCGTGGATGGCGGGGTAGCCGCCAGTCCACAAGACCTGAAATAGCTCGTCCTTTGCCAACCGTCCGGCCCGCAGCTCCGCGCGTGAGAATGGCAACAGCTCCAGCATCGCCGCGCGGCCCGCAAGCGATTGCGCCACCGACTGCCGCAGACCGAAGTGCTGCGACCCGGTCAGCACGTAGCGGCCATGTCTCGGTCTCTCGTCCACCTCAACTTGCAAATACGAGAGCAGCTCTGGTGCGCGCTGCACTTCGTCCAAGATGGCCCCGTCCGCATGCTCGCGCAGAAAGCCGCGCGGATCTTCCAGCGCTCGCCGCCCATGTATTCGGCCAATTGGCAATACGATTACCAATTAGTCAATCCTGCCGCGTCATGTTTGCCCAGACCGCGCAATATATGGATCGCCCTTCGATCGTCCGGCCGTCTTCCCCTCGCCTCGCGCAGGACGGGGACTGCTCCTGGCCGCGGCCCGGACCGGTCAGAAATTGAACCTGAGCGACCTCGCCGCCGGTGCCGGTATCACGCAGCCGACGGCTCGCGCCTGGCTTCACGCCATCTGCTGGGCATTCAGTCGGCCGAAGTGCTCGAGCGCCATCCCCTGCGTGGCGCAATCTTCGAATCCTACGTCGCGGCTGACTGCGCCCCGTTATACGCCGTGATACACTCCGGCGTATAACATGCCCGAGGCCGAATTCATCCGGTTGCCGCTGCTCACCCAGACCGCGTATGCGCGGCTGCTGGACCTCTTGCTGACGGCGGAGGTCGGCGGCCCGGAAGCCGGGGCATCCCTGGTGTCCAAGACCATCCGCGGACGACGCTATTGGTACCTCCAGCGCCGGGAGGGCAGCAAGAAGGTCCAGCGCTACCTGGGTCCTGAAACCCAGCAGGTTGCCGCCATGGTGGAAAGATGGCGCCGCCAACGCGACGAGCGGCAGAGCCGCGCCGAGCTGATCGCCATGGCCCGGGCGGGCGGCGCGCACATCTTGGGCGCAGCCGAGGCGCAGGTGCTCGAGCGCTTGGCACCCGTATTTCGTTTTGGCGGCGTCCTGGTCGGCTCGCACGCCTTCTTGGTGATCGGGAGCTCACTCGGGGTCAGGTGGCGAGAGGCCATCGCACGGACCGAGGACGTGGACATCGCGCACGACCGTCACCTGGCCGTTGCCCTCGCGCAAGATTTGCCCTCGCCCGACCTCCGGCAGGCCCTCGGCGACCCGATCCCCAGATTCTCGGTTCTAGATCCAACCCAGCCGGCCACGGTGTTCAGGGTCCGGGGCACCGAGATCGATGTGGAAGTCCTGACCCCCATGACCGGCAGGTCCCGCGGCCACGCCGTCCGAATCGAACCGCTGGGTGTCGCGGCGACGCCCTTGCGGTTCCTCGACTACCTCATCGAGGACAGCCAGCCAGGCGCGGTCATGGGCGGCGCGGGCGTGCTGGTAAACGTGCCGCAACCTGGACGATTCGCTTTTCACAAGCTCATCGTTGCCGCGCGCCGAGGCTCCATCTCACCCGGCGCCAGCAAGTCACCGAAGGACCGTGCGCAGGCCGGCGCGCTCCTGCGCTTGCTGCTGGCCGAGCTGCCAGGAGAGGTCACCCTGGCCTGGAACGCGCTCTCGCGTCGGGGCAAGTCCTGGCGCGACGCCGCCACCATCTCGCTTCGCCTGCTCGACCCCGAGCTGGCGGCGGGTCTGCGCGCCTTGGGCATTCCATTGCGCGCGGGGAGAGCCTGAGGGATCACTCGCCCCACCCCATGAGAAGCTTCTCGAAACCCGCCCAGAGAGTACGCCAGCTCGGATTCCTGTCACCTTTTCGCCCCATGAAGCCGCCCACCTCGCTGGCCCCTCACCCTGTCCCTCTCCGGCTGACGCCGGGGCGAGGGGACCTGGCTGTTGGATCTCTGCGCAGGCAAGGGATTCTTCTGGGCTCGCCCGAATCGCCCCCTCGCCCCGCGTAGCGAAGCGAAGCGGGGAGAGGGTTGGGGTTAGGGTTGGGGTGAGGGGCGTCGGAATGTGCCAGATTTGTCCAGCATGCGCAAGCTGACTCCAAGGCGGCTCATCACGGTCGCCAACGCCGCCAGTCGCGGTTTTCCGGCCTTGTTGCTCACGGGCCCGCGTCGCAGCGGCAAGACCACATTGCTGCATCTCATGCGGCCCAATGCGGACTATCGCCTGCTCGAGGATCGGGTGGTGGGTGATCCGTCGTGGCCGGCACCGCCGGCGACGTTCGCGTGCTGGATGCATCCGCGTTCTTGGCGGCACTGCCCGTTTGAGCCTCGCCTGATGTAGGTATGCTAGGATAAGAGCATGCCCCGGCCCACTACAAAGCAGTTTGAGGATCGCTTTGCGGTCGGGCTGACCCTCGACCACCTCTGGAGTGAAACCATGGGGTTGCCCGTAGACGACAAGGAGAAGGTGTTGGCCGGCCTGGTGGAGGTGCTGGAATCCACAGGAACGCCCTACGCCGTGATCGGTGGGGTTGCCATGCAGCTCTACACAGAGGAGCCGCGCACTACAGCCGATCTCGACATTGCCCTTCGCTCTCACGACGATCTTCCAAGGGAAGCACTCAAGGCAGCCGGTTTCAGTCCCGACGGCGTTCACGAATGGTCGGAGAACTGGAGAGGCCCAGCCCCGGCGGGAACATCTCGCAAGCAACGGGTAGCAGTGCAATTCTCGAGCGACCAGCTTATGGTTGCGGCGGTAGCGCATGCCGAGAAGGCCAGCGTAGGACGCCTTTCATTTCAGCTCGCGACGATGCCCGACCTGATTTTGTTGAAGCTGGCGGCAGCCGAAGAGCCCAAAAGGCGGACGAGCAAGAAGATCCACGATGTCGGTGACGTGGTCCGTCTTCTCGAAGATCATCCCGAGTTGGACTCGCCAGAGATTCGAGCGAGGCTGAGTCGGATCAGAGCTACTTTCTAGTCTTTGCTCCGCAAAGACCAGTCGGCCGACCTGTGGAGGCCGTTGACGTACGGGACGACCGAGCAAAGCAACTCGCTTCGTAGGCGGTTCAGCATGGATGGAATTCGGAGATGGATTCTCAATCGACGGGAAAGGGACTGACCGTGGAACAGTGCAGCTGATGTGGTTGGAGAGATGCCCACGATGCTGATCGCGACCACATGGAAGAAGGTCACAACCGATTTGATTCGGATGGCCAAAGACTTCCGCGCCCGGTAGGCAACCGGCAGGTTTTCCTGCTGGTCACCTGCGCGGTCCGCGCATCGAGCGCGTCTTGCACTTCGCGCCTTCGCCTACGTCGGCGAGCCCGGCAATGTGCGCGTGCTGGATGCTTCCGCGTTCTTGGGCGCGCTGCCCGTCTGAGGGTGGTTTGCGCAGGCGCCACACGAGCGCGCAGGCCGCCAGCCGAGCGCGGGGTACCTCACCTGGCCGCCGCTAAACCTTTCATTTGGCCGAGGCCAAACCTTTCATCTAGCCGAGGCCAAACCTTTCATCCGGCCGAGGTTGCGGTATCCTGTTTCTCGTGACGATCCCCGTCATCTATCCGCGCCTAGCAAAGGGGCTTCTGGAGGACGCCCTCTCCGACACACCTGTGGTCCTGATCCATGGCCCGCGACAGTGTGGAAAGACCACGCTCGCCCGCATGGTCGGCGAGGCGCGCGGACACGCCTACGTCACCTTCGACGACGACACCACGCTGGCGGGCGCTCGCAGCGATCCGGCAGGGTTCGTGGCCAATCTGCCGCCCATGGCCATCCTCGATGAGGTCCAGCGCGTTCCGGAGCTCTTTCTCGCGCTCAAGGCGGCCGTGGATCGAGAGCGCAAGCCGGGACGCTTTATTCTCACGGGGTCGTCAAATGTTCTGCTACTGCCCACGCTTGCCGACTCGCTCGCGGGTCGCCTGGAGATCTTGCGTCTGCACCCGCTCGCACAATGCGAGTTGGCGCGGGCCCGGCCCAGCTTCCTGGCCTCGCTGTTTTCCCGCAGGTTCCCGGTTCGTCACCACGGGCGCTTGGGGTTCGAGCTGGCGGATCGGATCGTGAATGGCGGCTATCCCGCGGCTTTAGCCCGGAACACGCCCAGGCGGCGGGCCACCTGGTATCGCGACTACGTTGAAACCCTCGTGCAGCGGGACGTGCGCAGCCTGGCCCGCATCGGCAGCCTCGACGCCTTGCCGCGCCTGCTACAGGTCGCAGCCGGGCAGACGGCCAGCCTGCTCAACATCGCGGAGCTGGCCGGGCCCTTCCAGCTCAGTCGCCCGACCATTCGCGACTACGTGACCTTGCTCGAACGCATCTTTCTGATCGAGCACCTGCCGGCTTGGCATGGCAACAGGCTCCGCCGGCTTGTCAAGGCACCAAAGCTGCATCTCGGCGACACGGGCGTGGCAGCGGCCCTGCTTGCGCTCGACGCATCTGCGTTGTGGGAGGATCGCGCCGTCTTCGGCCCCTTGCTTGAGACCTTTGTCTTCCAGGAGATGCGGCGCCAGGCGAGCGCGCATGACGTTCCGGTGAGCTTCTTCCACTTCCGCGACAAGGACAATGCCGAGGTCGACATCGTCCTGGAACAGGGAGCGAAGGCCGTGGCGGGGATCGAGGTAAAGGCCTCGTCGACAGTGACTGCATCCGACTTCCGCGGACTGAGGAAGCTCGAGGCGGCGGCCGGTTCCCGTTTCGCCGCGGGCGTGGTGCTGTACGACGGTGAGAGCGTCGTCGGTTTCGCTGACGATCTCTTTGCGGTGCCGATTCGCGCCCTCTGGGAGCGGGGAGAGGTCGCGGCGAAGCCGCGGGCGAGGGGCTCCCACTACTAACCTCGCCCCGCGCAGCGGCTCGCCATTGATCTTTGGCGTGGTTAGAAGTCGGAAATTACTAAGAAATGTGCGACGAAGAGGAATGGGGCAAACGAGTTCAAGAACATGGGCACAGGAAGTCTTTGGCGGCGCCGAGTTTGATGACCGTCGATGGAAGGTGCGGCTGGTGGCAATGGCGGCACGTGCGACGTGCTCACCAGGCGGCAGAGTCGCGAACGTGTACCGAGACGATGCCGAACGGCAGGGCGCGTACGGGCTACTTGAGAGCACGGATGTGGCGGCAGAGGCCGTGGCGAAAGCGGTCTTCACAGCGACGGCAAGAGCGTGCCGCGAAGAAGACTTCGTGTTCTGTGCCGTCGATGGCAGCAGCGTGACACTGACGGACCACCAGCGCGCCAAGGGGTTCGGCCCCATCGGTACGCGTGGCCAGGGGGCGCGCGGGCTCAAGGTGATGAATGCGCTGGCGATTTCAGCGAAGGGCGTACCGCTCGGATTGACGGCTCAGGAGTGGTGGATACGGCAGGACGTGGTTCCGGTTGGGCAGGGCAAGAAGGACCGCGACAAGCGCAAGGTGAGCGACAAGGAGACGCAGCGGTGGCTCGACGAAGCCTGTCGCGTGGAAGAAAACCAACTCCAGTCTCCTGAGGCAGTGAAGAAATGGGCTACCATCTTGGCCGCCGTGGCCGTACGTGTGGAACGCATCAAGCTGCTCTCGCGACGAGAGCCGGAACGACCTGCCACCGATGAGTTTAGCCCGCTTGAGCTGCGGGCGTTGGTGCTCCTTCGCTTCGGAAAGCCGGGCAAGGCGAAACTGGCCCACGGAGCCGTGCCGACCCTCGGCGAGGCCACCACGTGGCTCGCACAGATCGGTGGGTACACCGGCAAATCATCCGGCGGACCGCCAGGAAGCGTCGTCTTGGCCAGGGGCCTTGAGACGCTTGCCGTCGCCGTCCGGTACCTTGGAAGCCACGGAGCAGATCTGTGACTAATGGCGAGGCGCAGCGGGGAGAGGTCGCGGCGAAGCCGCGGGTGAGGGGCGCGTCGCGATCTCGTCAAGCCAACCGACTCGCGAACATTACTCAACCACTGAGTATTTTTGCTCAGTCACTGAGTAATCTTGAAACCCCCTTGCTGCGCCACCTGTTCGCACTGGCGACCGTCTATCCGGCGCAGATTCTCTCGTACAACAAGATGCTCGGCCAGCTCCAGGATGCCGGCAACGTCACGACGTTGGCGGGCTACCTTCGCTTGCAGGGGCAGTTGCGCAAGCAGGGCAGCAGTCCGAAGTTGATCCTGTGGAACAACGCCCTCATCAACGCGCTCTCGTTGCCCGCGCGCCGCGAGGTCGTGGCCGACGGCGGTCACTGGGGCCGCCTGGTCGAGAACGCCGTCGGCGCGCACCTGCTGTGTGGGTTGCCGTCGACCGACTTCGACGTGACCTACTGGCGCGATGGAGCGCACGAGGTCGATTTCGTCGTGACCCACGGCAAGCACATCTGGGCCATCGAGGTCAAGAGTGGCCAGCCCGGCCGGCTCTCGGGTCTCGCCGCCGGGTCGTCGAGATGATTCGCCACACAGGCGGCGAACGACCTCGACGCCCTCAGCAGTCTTCCGAAGGAACGGCGACCGGGCGTGGAATGCAGATCCCCTCGCCTCACGAGCGCAGCGAGTTGGAGAGAGTTAGGGAGAGGGGCTCCGGTCCCCTCGCCCCGCGAGCGGAGCGAGTGGGGAGAGGGTTGGGAGAGGGGCCGTCCTTCTTTGGGCGAATCGCCCCTCTCACCCACCCGCGATCCTCGCGAGCATCTCAGCGCGCCTGGCCGCCAGCGCCGACAAGCTCGCGACGAAGGCATCGATGTCCTCGGGCGGCGAAAACGCGCCGGCCCCGGCGCGCTCGATTGGGGGAGGTACGTCCTGCAATCCGTCGATGAGGTTCCCACCTTGACCGCGGAGGAGGAAGCTGGCCTCGAGATCCCGAGTAGGCGCTACCGGCGCTGGCTGTCGCCGCCATCACTTGCGCGTGCGCGGTCCAGTAAGGATCTGCTCCGCCAGGGTCCGAGGCGAATGAATATCGACGCCTCCAACCCGCTGGCCGAAAAGGGGGCCGAAATGGGTCTGGTCGCCGGTGACCAGTGCCTGGCAACGGGCGGCGATGGCGGCGAGCAGGACCGGCTTGTCTTTATCTGGCAGCGGCAGCTTGGAGGCCAACGCCAAGTTGTCGGGATGCGTACCGACCAGATCCAGAGTCGGCACGAGAGCTTCGAGGACCTGCACGCCCGCGGGGAACTTGTGCGCGAGGTTACGCCGTGCCTCTTCGAGCACATAGCCGTCGACGACCAGCTTGTGCCCCGCGTGCCGAAGCAGCTGCAGGAGATGCCGGATGGCGCCGTCGGACTTGGCCGCTGAGAAGAGCAGGTTCGCGTCGACGAAGATGCGCATTCGCCGCTCAGGGCCTGCGTATCTTCTTGAGCACCGCGCCCAACTCCGCTTCCGCCCGATCGAACTCGCGAATGCGGGTGTCGGTGTAGATCTCCACCGGAAGGGTCACCGCCGGCCGCAGCAGCAATCCCTCGGGCGTGGTTTCGGCGATGACCGGATCCTCCGGCCGCAGACCGACCGCTTCCCGCAGCTTGGTCGGCAAGGTCACGACGCCCCGACTGCTGATGGCAAGGGTGGCTTTCATGTGTGCACAATAGCAGAAACTCCGCAACTCTGCATTTCTGGAAGACGGCGTGGCGCCCACGCTACCGGCGGGCGAGGCGCGTGGGGATCCAGAGTAGCCGGCGCAACTACACCAGGCCCACGCGCGGGGGAGGCATCCGGCCGAGCCGAGGCGTGACCGCGGCGGCCAAGTCGCTTGTGATCATGCTGGCCTTCTTCAGCGGGTCGTACACGACATCCGGCGGGAATTTCGCAATCGGGATGGTGCTCGCGCTGTCGCGCAAGGACACCAGCCAGTCTCGCGTCTGGCTGGGCTCGAAGGGCAGGGGAGCCTCCATGCTCACCAGCCGCGTGACCAGGGGGCGCTGAAACTGGTGCCATCCTGGGGTAACAGCCAGTCGCCGGGCAGCGGAGCGATGATCGACTGGCCGGGCGCCACCACATCCACGCACAGGCCGTGATTGGAGAAGCTCGCCAGCGTGCCGTCCACCCCGTAGGCTCCCACCAGCATGTGCGTGGGGTTGCCCAGCCGGCAATCGGCGGAGTCCGCCGGGCTGTCGACCACGACGCCCTCGTTCCCGGCGGACTGGACCGAGAGAGCGCTGGGGGCGGATTGCGCCGCCTCCTGCGCCCGATCGAGCTCCGATAGTCGCGCCTACCAGGGCGCGAGATCCACCGGCGCGCACCCCTGCGCCACCATGGCTTCCTCGACCGCATGGGTGGATAGGACGCCAAGGCTGAGATTCAGCGAGCCGACACCGTTCCGAGTAATGACGTCGTCCAGCCCGCGGTCCAGATCGGCGCGCGGCCGGCTCACGTACGCGGCCCGCACGTCAGGATCCGCCAGCAGGGCCATGGCGTGACCTCGCTGGTCGACAGCGTCGGGTACTGCACCAGCACCAAGCGCAGGTCGGGATTCTGATACGCCAGCAGCCCGGCCACGGAAGTGCCGTGCACCCGCGCGTCCTGCGGCGCACTTTGCAGCGCGCTCATGATCGTCGCGTACTCGGCGGCGGTGAAGGCCTGCGTGAGATCCGTATCGGCGCGCAGGGCGGCGTTCCAGCGATCGCGATACGCATCGACGCTGGCGAGCAAGTGCTGATCGTAGGGCACAGCGCAACCACCGCAAGGTATCGACCAGCCATCTTCATGACGGCCAGGATTCAACCATGGATCCCTCCCGGCGCGGACAAGGAATCGCCCCGGGTCTCGCCCCCGGCGCGTGCTACGCCGCCAGCTCGCGCGCCAGCGTCGACAGCGGCAACGCATCGACATCGGCGGTCACGTGCAGGGGTTCATTGCCGGGGTAGATGATCAGCTTGCGCGCGGGGTGAAGGTCGGCGCAGCCCGCGTGGAATCCCCGCCCCACCGTCGGGCTCAGACTGCGCTTGACCACCACGGCCCAGATGCTTCCGTCCGGCCAGACCAGCAGCAGATCGATCTCGGCGCCGCCGCTTGTTCGATAGAAATACCCCTGCACCTTGTCGGGTGCGCAACGGAGCAGCGTCTCGATCGCGAACCCCTCGTAGCTCGCGCCCACCACCGGGTGTGAAAGCAGCGCCTCCTTGCTGGGAATGTCGAGCAGCGCATGGACGATGCCGCTGTCACGCAGATAGACCTTGGGCGATTTCACCAGACGCTTGCCGGCGTTCGCGTGCCAGGGCGGAAGCCGCCGCACCAGCAAGAGGTCGACGAGCAGGTCGACGTAGTGCGCGGTCGTCTTGCCGGTGACCCCGAGGCCGCGCGCCAGGTGAGCGGAATTGAGGATGCTGCCCTGCTGGTGGGCCAGCATGGTCCAGAACCGGCGTAGGGTTTCGGCGGCGATGCGCGGCCCGAGCTGTGCGATGTCGCGCTCTAGGTACGACCGGATGAAATCCTGGCGCCACCGCAAGCTGCGCGTTTCGTCGTCGGCCAGCAAGCTCTCGGGAAAACCACCGCGCACCCACAGCGCATCGCTGGCAAGACCGGTGGGACCAAGCTCGAGGACGTCGAAGGGGCCGAGCTCGAGGCATGCGACCCGCCCAGCCAGGGTTTCGCTCGACTGCTGCAAGAGCTGAAGGCTGGCCGAGCCGAGCAGCAGGTAGAGCCCGCTCCGCCTTTCCCGCAAACGAGCGCGATCGATGGCACCGCGCAAGAGCGGCATCAAGCCGGGCACCCGATGAATCTCGTCGAGCACCAGAAGATGGTCCTGGTGGTCGTCGAAATACAGCTCGGGCTGGGCCAACTTGGCCCGATCCCGATCGGACTCGAGGTCCAGGTAGACGCCTCCCATCGTCTTGGTGACCTCAGCGGCCAGGGTCGTCTTGCCCACTTGGCGCGGACCAAGCAGGATGACCGCTGGGGAGTGCTGCGTTTCCGAGACAAGCAATTTCAGCAACCTACGTGGAATCATCCAAGCAATTATGGAGTGAGACTCCCGATTTGCAAGCATATGTGTCCAGGCCTCAACCGCCATCCATCATCGGCTGCAGCTCCTGAAGTACGAAAGTAGTCTCGAGCAACTGGCCCAAAGCAGCGCGATCCTCCCACAATGCGGCTTCATGGGGCTGCGGGGCGAGGCGGGAAGTGGGGCCACGGCATCTCTCACCGCAAATGCTTGACCGGTCAATCATATGCTATGATCTTGCAGTGAAGAATCGAAACGCCGTCGCACTCGGACGTCTGGGTGGCCTGAAGGGTGGGCCGGCTCGAGCTGGAGCGCTTAGCCAGTTACGGCGGCGCGCTATCGGGCGCGGCGGCGCGGCGGCGCGGTGGCAGGGAACCCTTCCCGAGCTGCTGCGGCCGCTCTTTTGGCAAAACCGCATCGAGGACATCAGCTTATCCAAGCATATCGACCACGTGATGCTGCAAGTCCTGGCCTACGGAAACGGACGGCAGATCAACTGGCTCAGGAAGCGCCTTGGCGATGATGGAATTCGGAAGTGGATTCTCGAGCGAAAGGGCAAAGGGCTGACGCGGAAGCAGATGCTGCCCTGGATCCCCTGGGGCACGACAACTCGCTGGCAGGCTAGCGATTCGTACGCACGAATGTGGGAGGAGCGGTGAAGCGCCAGGGGTTCCACAGCGAGGTTCTGACCGAAGCCCAAAAGCGAGTGCTCAGGGCATCGATTGCGCCGGCCGAGTCGTGGGGGGCCTACCTGGCTGGCGGCGCCGCGGCTGGACTTCACCTTGGACACCGCCGCTCGGATGACTTCGACTGGTTTACCGCAAGCACGGTCAAGCCAGCCCTGCTTCTCGAGCAGCTCGAGGCAACGGAGCTTAGCGTTCGGGTGACCCAGAACGAGGAGGGCACGTTCCTCGGTTACGTCGACGGCGTGAAGTTCAGCGTGTTCCGGTACAGGTATCCACTGGTCGCTCCGCTGGTTTCGATTGACGGTGCCCAGGTTGCGTCGCGGGAAGACATCGCGGCCATGAAGCTGGTCGCGGTGGTGCAGCGTGCGGAAAAGCGAGACTACGTCGACATCCATGCGCTGCTCACCGAGGGGAATTTGTCGTTGAGGAACATGTTTCGCGCGCTTCTCGAGAAGGCGCCGCAGCTCGACCCGGAAGTGGCGCATCGTGCGCTCGCCTATTTCGCAGACGCGGAGAGAACCAAGATGCCGCAAATGCTTAACGCCACCACCTGGGCGAAGGTGAAGGCGGATCTTGCTCGTGAGGCACGAAGATTCAAGCCCGGCGGCCTCTAGGGTTCGGCGCTTGAGCGGTAGCCATGGGCAAGCCCGGCTGGCCTGGAAGGCCCCTTGTCTCCACGGCGAGGCGTGGCGCCGACGCAGCCTCCGATCCCCTCGCCCTTCGCCCGTGCGCCTCCGGTCCCCTCGCCCCGCGCCCGTGCGCCTCCGGTCCCCTCGCCCCGCGAGCGAAGCGAGTGGGGAGAGGGCTAGGGTAAGGGCTAGGGTAAGGGCGAGGGTGAGGGTTAGGGTGGCCAGCGCACTCTCTCGCATGGCCGAACCCCTCACCCGACGCGCATCGCGCGTCGACCTCTCCCCGCTTCGCACCGCTTCGCGGGGCGAGGTGAATCTTCCGAGCACGCAAGCTCTCGATTCTGCACAGCATTCAACTCGTTCGGTGCTCTAGTCGCGGTTTCCCGGCTCTGCTGCTCACGGGTCCGCGTCGCAGCGGCAAGACCACCTTGCTGCAGCTCATGCGGCCGAAGGCGGACTATCGCTTGCTCGAGGATCCCGACACCCTGGCCCAGGCAAAAGAAGACCCGCGCGGCTTCCTCGATGGGCTGCGCTTTTCCGTCATCCTCGATGAGATCCAGAACGCGCTCGAGCTTCTGCCCTACATCCGCAGTCGCATCGACGCCACGCCCAACCTCAAGGGACGCTGGTTGCTGACCGGTTTGCAGGAGGCCCCCCTGATGCAGGGGGTTACAGAGAGCATGGCCGGGCGAGTGGCTATCTTCCAGCTCTTGCCGTTTTCGCGTCAGGAACACGCCAAGGTGACGCCTTTCCTGGGCGGCTTCCCCGAGGTGCTGGCGCGCCCCACGCTGGCGGACACCTGGTTTCGCTCGTACGTTCAGACCCATTCGCGGGGCCCATCTTCGAGAACCATGTGGCCTGCGAAATCGTCAAGGCCCAACAGCACCACGGGCGTCGGCGCGAGCTCTACTTTCTTCGCGACAAGACCGGGATCGAGGTCGATTTTGCCGTGCCCCTCGGCGCCCGCTGCCTGGCGCTCGTGGAGGCCAAGAGCTCCCGCACCATCCTGCCGAAGATGGGCAACCCGATGCGCCTGTTCATGAGCGCGGCGAAGGGCTATCAATGCCAGGGTTGGATTGTTCACCCGGGGCCGGATCTTGCCGGCTGGAGGGGCGCCGGCGAAGGCGTCCGCGTCTGCGGTGTCGACTCCCTCGCCGACAAGGTGCTCGGCTTCCTGACATAGCCTCGCCTGCCCCCTCGCCCCGGCGCAGGCCCCCAGCCTCGCTCCGCGACCGCGCGGGCGAGCGGCTCCACCTGTTCGCTCCAATGCTCGCTCTCCCGGCACGCTCGATAGGGGAGTTGTTGGACGACATGCTAAGATTCGGAGCATCGTGCCTCGTTTCACCAGGGATCGCTACCCAGACTGCCGGTTCGGTACCCAGACCATGGGAGACGGGCGGTGAGGCGTCCTGTTCTGGCCATCGCCGCGCTGGTCGCGGGCCTTGGCTGCGCGAAGGACCATCCTTGTCGCGACAACACGGTCCTGGTGGATATCGGTTTCGCCGACAGCCGCGACCTCGTGGATGGTGTGGCGTTGCGATACAGCCTGGACGACGGTCCGATGCTGCCCTTGACGCCCATCGCTCGGCCGGCGGGCGTCGACCACGGTCGTCTCGAGCTGGAGGTGAAGGACTACTCCACTCACCAGAAGCTGGATCTGCAATATGCGCCGCTGCTTGCGGGAAACGCCGTCGGCGCTTGGCAGGATCAGTTGCTGGCGCTTCGACCCGGTTGCACGACGGCCAAGCTGGTCGTGGTGATTGAGCCCGACGACGCCGGTCCGATCGACACGTCAGGGGTGACGCCCGATGCGCTCTTGCCCCTCGATGGGGCAGGCGCTGACGATTCGCCCCACGCAAACGACACGAGCGAGCGCGATCTTCCCGGCCAGACAGATTCTCACGGCACCGGCGTGGATGTCGGCAGTGGCGGACAAGACGCGAGCGCGGATCAACCTCGCGCAAGCGGGGGAGCTGGCGGGAGCACCTCAACGGATGGCGCCGGAAACAACGGAACGGGCGGTGCCGGCGCCGTGGGAGGCGGTGGTGGCAGCGCCGAGGGCGGCAGTGGTGGCAGCCCTGCGACGGGCGGCAGCGGCGGTTCGACGGTGGTGGCTGACGGCGCCGTAGATGCGCTCGTCCCGCCTCTGGACTTGCCTTGGGCCAACGCCGACACCTCCGATTCTGCCGCGAGCGACACCGTGGATGTTCCTTCGTGTGTTGCGGGCGCTGGAATGGCATGCGGCAGTTGTGGCGGACGGGTCGCTTGCGATGGAAGCTGCGACGTCCCGACGCCCTCGAGCTATGGCGCCCCATGCGGTTCCTGCGGGGGAACCATCACCTGCGCGGGCACGTGCAGCGTCGCCACGCCGTCGAGCTATGGCACCCCATGCGGTTCCTGCGGGGGAACCATCACCTGCGACGGCACTTGCAGTATCGCCACGCCATCGAGCTTCGGAGCTGCGTGTGATAGCTGCGGTGGCACCATCCAGTGCGATGGCACCTGCGACATCCCGACACCCTCCGGCTTCGGACAAAGCTGTACCTACAGCTGCGTGTGTTTCTTCGGGAGGATGCCCGTCGATGGTACGATCGGCTGCACGGGCCAGTGCGAGGATTCCGCTTCTCGGTGCGGCCCTTCGTGCATGGCCCAATGACTATCCGTCATTTGCCCGACCCCACGCCTCGCTGGGAGCGCGTCTGCGCGGCTCGGCCTCAGCCGGTGGGTGGCGACGAAGTTCCACCGCTGGGCGCCCTCAACGCCGATTCGCGGCGAGCGCCGGGGCCCCCATGCAGCCCTCGACCTCGGCAATGAAGGCGTGCACGTCCTCGCGAGCCATCTCGGCGTCGACCTTGAAGCTGACCGCCAGACGAGAAGCAATGTCTTTCTCATCGCGGCAACCCGAACGAAGCGCTTCGACGACGAACTGCCCGGTCTCGTTGAGGACGAACACGAGCTGTCCCTCGACGTCCACGACCACACCGCTCCCGTCCTCGAGAGCCGCGCGGCTCACGGTGTTCGAGTCGAGGTAGGCGAGGACGGCATCCAGACTCACGGGGATGACTCCCGGTGCATGGGGATACACACTATCGAGGTGAACGGCTCGCCAGAGCCCGGAGCCTCGTCCCCGAGCAGCTCTCCGTCGGCCGTAACCCACGCATGTCCGTCGACGCGAGCCGCCGTTGTTCCATCGGGACGGAAACCCACGTGCAGCTCCACACGCTTGCACGACAGCGCAAGGAGCGCGCCAGTCACGAGCGACCGGGTCAGGCAGGTGTCGAGCCCCCCCAGTGCACGCGCCAAGCGCGCACAGGCACGGCCCGCAGCCCGATAAGCCGCCTTTGGGTTAGTAGCGCGTGGCAGAAAACGAACCCACCGCAGCCGCGCCGCCACCTCGGAGAGGGGACGCACCCGAACCTCGCGTGCGATGAGGGCCAAGCGGACCGCATGGCCGAAGAGCACCAAGTCTGTTAGCTGGCTATCGCGCCTCATCGTTGGGCCTTTGGGTTGCCTCAAACACCCCGCCGCCTCGAGCGGTTGGTGCTATGACTGCGCTTGCAGTGGGTGGAATTCTAGCCGTGCTCGGTCCAGGCGACAAGGCCATGCGCGAAGACGCTCTCGCAGGGATGGCTGCTCGCGCGCCCCATCGAGGAGCCTTGACCCTGGTCGCCGACGAGGATCTGGGTGTCGGAGTCCAGTGCCTCAGCTGGGATGCGTCCCTGGCGTCGAGCGGCGACTGGGTTGCCGCCTGCCATGGTTACATCGGCAACTGGGACGAGCTGGAGTGCACGCGCGGGGCTGACGGAACCGACGCCGAGAAGCTACTTGCGGCCTACGGCCAAATGGGCGATCGACTGCTGCCGCGTCTGCGCGGTGAGTTCAGCGTGCTTCTGATCAACCGGGCCAGCATGCGGCTCGTCGCCTTCCGGGATGTCCTGGGGTGTCGCCCCCTTTTTCTGCGAGCCAGCGGCGAACGCCTGTTCCTTGCCTCCGAGGTCCGACAAACGCTGGCTCCCGACAGCGCTCCCGCGCGCATCGAGCCCGATGTGCTGCTCTGGTATTTCGCGAACCTCGAATTCCCCCGGCGCGAGACCCTCTGCCGGGGTGTGTACCGCGTGCTTCCTGCCCATCGACTGGAGGCTTCCCTACGCAGCCCGGCAAACACCCTTCGCGAGACCCCATACTGGTCGCCGCCGGAGGAAGATCGGCGCGACGACTTCGACGAGCGTGCGCTCGCCCTCGAGCTAAGGGCCCGCTTCGAACGGGCCGTCGCGCGGGGCGTGCCGAAAGGCCTCCCGTTCTCGGTTGCGCTCAGCGGGGGCCTTGATTCGACGATTTTGTGGGGGCTGATTGCCGCCCGTGGCCGCGCCGGCGACCCTGTCGGCCTGGCGGGACGACCGATTTCGCTCGTATATCCTGGGCTTGCGTGTGACGAGCGGCCCCTCATCGAGCTGATGGGCGCCGCGACGAAAGCCAAGCCAATCCTAATCGACGCGTCGCGCTTACGCATGGACGTGGAAATGGAGCGCCTTGTTCCGCGCCTCGGGATGCTGGCACCCCCCACCACGTACCAGCTTGGGCCAATCTTCGAAGCCGCACGAAACGACGGGCGGTGCGTGCTCCTCACGGGCTTGGGCCCGGACGAATGGCTGCATGGCAGCACGCGGTTCCTGGCGCGGAGGCTGCTCGAAGGTGACATTGGAGGCTTCCGCCGCGACTGGGACGCGTGCGGATGGCCATGGCCTCCTCCCTGGTCGACGCACCTCCGTCCCGAAGTGGGCGCGGCGCTTCGCAGCCCACTTCATGCCGTGCCCCTGCTCCGGCGCCTCAGCCGACTTGCGCGGCTTCCGCGATGGCTCACGCGACAGGCCAAGCTGCGTTTGCTGGCACATTGCTCCCCCCCACCGAGCGCTGCGTAGACCCGGCTCGTAGGTTCCTTCTTCGCTGGCTTGACGGGTGTCAGAGTGGCCTGCCGCTAGAAGCCATTGAGCTGTTCGCGGCCCTCTCCGGGGTCGACTTGCGCCACCCCCTCCACGACCTGGACCTGATCGACTTTGGTTTCAGGGCTCCAGCCCGAGCGTTCACCGGCGGCCGGCGGATCAAACACCTACAACGCCTCGCCGCCGAGGACATCCTCCCCCGAGCGATCCGGGACAATCCGCGGATCACTCCCTTCCAGCCGGTGCTCGAGAGGCCAATTCGAGAGCTAGCAGCCCACTCGAAGCCGATCGTGACGTGCCGTGCTTTCCTTGACAGCAAACTCGTGGTAAGAGAGTCACTCGTTGAGCTTCTTGATCGCGTGAGCAGCGGGAACGGAAGCCTGGCGGATGGGAGAGACGTGCTGAATCTGACCGTAGCGGAGTTTGCGACGCGTTCATTCGAGTGAGGTTACCATCATGGGAGAGCAACTCGGGTCCATTGAGCCAGGAAGTGAGAGCCGTAGGGAAGCTCCTGGTTACCGCCGACGCCCCTACGAGCGCCCATCAGTCTCGGTGACGAGGATCACGGACCTGGTACTCGCAGGTACCTTCACAGGTCATGACTTTTCGGGGAACCGCCAGAGTGCCCCATCCGTGCCGGGCTCTGCCGATGTGACGCATAAGACCAGCATCACGCCTCCGCGTTGATGATGAGGATCTTGGGTGCGTTTGCTTCTACGTCGTCTCGGTGTTATAGGTGGATGGTGTAGGAGGGGGCATGTCAACGAGTTACATTGCGAATTTCGGCCGCGTTCTGGGTTCGTTGGTTGCATTGACGCTGACGACGGCGGCCTGTGAGCAAACGCAGACGTCCCGCTTCGGCCGCCCTTCGAGCGAATTCCCGGGTGTGCGGTCCGCCCAGACCAAGCTCTTGAGTATCCCACCCAGCGGGACCGAGATGGACGCCCCACAGAAGGTGCGGTTCTACCGCTATTGGGACGCAAACCCGCCCCCGGACCCAGGAGTGAGTTCCTGCTTCGTCGTCCCGGACGACCCGAACAACTTCCACACAATCATGTCGGGAACGTTTACCACCGCCTCAACGACCAGCTACATCGAGCTTGCCTTCTCCGCACAGTTCAGCACTTTTAGCGGGACCGACGATCCCTATGAGGGTATTCTGGGTCTGGCCACAGTCACTCAGGGGAGCACCAGCCAGATCTTCCCGGGCATGGGCGACGAATTCAACCCATTCCTCGCACGCCGTGATGAGGCCAGCAACGGCCAGCAGGTATATGGTGGCTATCAGGGCATTGTGACCGCCGATCCGAGCACAAGCACGACGGTCACGGTCGAGCTACAGTCGACGCAAGGGCAAGCCTACGCCTGCTTCTTCGACATGATCGTGCGCTACTAGCACACCCAACGTCGTGTGAGGCCACGCTCGCCACAGGAGACAGTGAGCTGTCAGTTGCTGACAGCGCCGCCTCTTTCGTTTCCGGTCGGTTGGATTGGCGCGAAGGCCGCAGAAATATCGTGGGCCCTTGGCCGGCTCCTCGCGTCCCGCTGCCCGCGAGCCGACATCGCGGGGGTCCCGTCGGTACAGATGGTTGGGACGTCGTGCGACGCACGCGGACGCCGCTTGAGGGATGGCTCGTTCCCAGCTCGCTTCGTACCAGGCGATGGCTTCGATGGGATTCGCATCGGCGGCGCTGCGCTCTGGGTCTCGCGCAGCGGCTCACGTCGCGTCCTGGTGCCGCGCGTGCGGCGCGCGGGGCTCTTTGCCTCGCTTCTCGAGACCGCTCTGCTCAGGTGCGTGGCCATGTCTGGCGGGCTGTCAGTCCACGGTGCCGCGTTTTGTCTCGGCGAAGCGCGCGTCCTAGCGCTCGCGCCGAGCGGCGGAGGCAAATCGACGCTAGCGTCGCTCGCTCTGGCCGCCGGGGGCACCGTTGTTTCGGACGATGCGCTCCTGGCTGGCGTCCATGATCGACGAGCGGTGGTGACCGCTTGGCGGCGCAGCCTTGTTCTTCGCCGGGGAACTGTCTCGCTACTACCGGACCGACTTCGAATGATTGCCGTGCGCAAGCGGTTCGTCGACGGCGTCCGCTGGGTGATCGATCGCTCGAGGCTCGGCGATCAGGCCATTGATGCCGTCGCGCCCAATCGACTGTGGCTGGTGTCGGTGGATCGGCGGCGGAGTGAAAGCCTCGTCACGCGTATGCCCCAAGCCCATGTGGTCGCGGCTTTGATGAAGTCAACCAGTCTGCTGAACCTCTCCTCCCGATACCCCGAGCAGCGGACGCTTCTGTTCGACGTGGTCACTCGACTGGCCAGCAGCGGTTCCGCGTTCCGCGTTGCCCTCGGACATGACCTGATCGGGACTCCGGCCGCTGCGTTCGACCGCCTCCTGACGCTGACCACCTGACGTCGCCTGATACCCCTTCGCCGGCATACAAGCGGGTTCAAGATCAATGGCGAGCGCGCGGCCGGGTTAGGGAGAGGGGCGAATCTTCTTCGGGCGAATCGCCCCTACTTACCCACCCACAATCCCCGCCAGCAACTCCGCGTACCTCGCCGCCAGCACGGGGCGTGAGTAGTTCTCCTCGGCGTAGCGCCGCCCACTCGCCCCCAGCGCCGCGAGCCGCGTCGGATCGGCCGCCAGCGCCGACAAGGTCGCGACGAACCCGTCCATGTCCTCCGGCGGCGAGAACACGCCGGCCCCGGCGCGTTCGATGATCCTCCTCGATTCGCCGTCGACGGTCGTGTGGATGGGGCGGCCGGCCCCCATGAATTCGAAGATCTTCGACGGAATCACCGTCGTGAAAAGGGGGTCCTTGCGCAATAGCACCAGGCACAGGTCGGCCGCGGCGTACACCTGGGCGATCACATCCCGCGGGCGCTGGTCCCAGAAGATCACGTTCGCGATGCCCTCGCGGGTTGCGCGCTCTCGCAGCTTGGCCTTCTCCGCGCCCTCGCCGACGAGCAGGAAGGTGATGCCCAGTTTGGCCAGCCGCGGGGCCGCGTCGAGGATCATGCCGAGCCCGTGCGCCATGCCATGGGTTCCGACGTACGCGGCGATGAATCCGCCGGGCAGCCCCAGGCGCGCGCGCGCCTCTTCCCGCGAACGCGGCTGGAACAGATCGAGGTCCACGCCGTTCGTCACCACCGACATCTTTGCGCGATCGATGCCCCGCTCGGCGATCTCGTCGACGAACGATTCCGTCACCGTGACCACGCGCGTGGCCTGGCGATAGAGGAACAGCTCGACCTGTTCCAGTGCCTTGACAGCCAGGGAATCCGCCGGCATGGCGCCGACCGCGACGATGCTGCGTGGCCAGATGTCGCGCACCTCGAACACGAAGGGCACCCGATAGAGGCGCGCCAGCCAGTAACCCGCCACCGCGGTGAGGAACTGCGGCGACGTGGCCAGCACCAGATCCGGCCGCTCCGCCACCCACGGACCGACGACGCTCGCGCTGGCCGCGTACGACACGTAGTTCCCGATCCGCTTCGCGAAGCCCCGATTGGCCGCCGCGTAGATCGGGACGCGCACCACGCGCACGCCGTCCACGACCTCGCGGCGCAACCACTGGCCGCGATACTCGGGCGGGATGACGCCCGTCGGGTGGTTGGGGAAACCCGTCAGGACCGTGACCTGATGGCCCAAGCGAACCCATTCGCGCGACAGCTCGAACACGCGCGCAGCCGGCGCGCCCATCTCCGGTGGGAAGTACTGGCTGACGTAGAGGATCTTCATGGCAGAAGCTCGGTCAGCGGCAGCCGTTGCCGAATGTCTCCGGCGCCGACTATCAACTCACCATCCTTCACCGACACACTGACCTCTGGCGCAACGATCGCGTAAAGGATCCGCCCATCGTCACCCGGCGCCAGCGCCAGGGTAACGCGGCCCTCGCCGCGGCCGAAACCCCGCCCGACCCAGCCGGGACGACCGGGATAGTCGCCACGCTCGGCCCCGACCAAGCGCCCGCGCAGGACGGATAACTCCAGCCGAGTGCCTTTCGAGTGAATGGCGCAGCTCTCCGCCGTGGGCGCCGCGTCCCACTCGGGCGCCAGTGGCAGCGCCGCGACGATCGCCGCGCCGGCAGAGACCCGCGATACCTGGTCAGCGATCACCAAGGTCCGGCCAGGCCAAAAGAGCAACGCCCGGTGATGGACGAAGCCCAGGTACGATTCCACCCGCGCGCGCAAGAGCCACGCGCCCGGCCACGGCGAAGACTTTCCCAGATACACGGGCCGGCCGCGCCCGCCGACGCGGAACGAGGCCCAGGTTTCGTCCGCGCCTTGGCCATCCACGCTCACCGTCGCGTGCGCCGCCGCCGACCGCTCGAAGGTGCGTGCGTCGCCGGCAGCGTAGGTGGTGACGCCGGTGTCCACGACGACGGGCGCGCCGTCCCAGATCAGCTCGAACGACAGCGCGTCTGCGTGGCCGTGACCGGGTTGATGCGCTGGGCCGATGATGCCGTGCTCGAACAGCAGCTCATGCCGGCCTTCGCGCAGGATCGTCCACCCCGTGTCGGGCAGCTCGATCGTCGCCGGGGGCAAGCCGGGGGCAGGCACCACCTCGGCGCTTCTCGCCAAGGCGCGAATCATCGGCAGCGAGGGCAACCCGTCGGGGCTGGCGTCGTTGAGCCAGGGGTAGCTGCCGTCGGGCCTGCGCACCCACTCCATCCAGCGCAGCATGCGCGCGAGGATCGGGCCGATGCCCAACGCGCGCCCGCGTGCGCGGGAAAGCGCCAGGGCCAGAAGTGCGTCGTGCACGACCAGCAAATGGTACTGCACGGTTCGCTCGGCGTAGCCGCCATCGGGCAATACTTGGCGCGCCAGCTCGCGCTCGAGAAGGCGGGCCGCGCGTGTCCCCACGGCCTCGGAGTCCACCGTCTCGATGCAAGCCGCTGCCGCGACCACCGCACAAAGATCGCAGAGCAGATGGTTCCCCAGCAGGTGGCGCTCGATGTGCGCATCGAGGAAGCGCACCTGCGCCGCCATCCAGGACGCCAGGTACGCAAGGATCTCTGGCGCGATCACCCCGGCCAGGGACCAGTTGAGCAGCCGCCGCGCCACGGGATAGGGCTCCCAGGCGTCGCCGCGACAAGGAGGATTCTTCGCGAGCCAATCCTCGACCAGCGCGCGCGCCTCCTCGACATTCGCCGCGGCCAGCGCCGGCAATTCGGAATGATATTGGCGCTCGTAGCGCCAGAGCTTGCTCTGACCGTTGGCCTTCCAGTCAGCCTTCGGCGCCGGGATGCCGTGGTATTCGACCAGGCCCTGCCGCCACAGCTCCGCCGGGCGCGCATCGATACCCTCGATCTCGAATGCGGGCAACGCCGCCGCGCGTGCGGCCCCGTCGGGTCGCACGGACAGGCCGCCGAGCAGCGCGAAACGATTGTAGGCCTGCAAGCGCGCGATATGTGCCGCGCGCCGGGCGACTTGGGACGGCCGCAGGTGCACCACTGTTCGCGCGAAGGTGGCGAGTCGATGCGGCAACTTCATGCTAGCCCCTCACCCTAGCCCTCTCCCCCCTCGCTGCGCTCGTGGGGCGAGGGGACCGGACGGCCATATCGCAAGCTCGTGGGGCGAGGGGATCGGATGGCCGCGAAGCGGCCATATCGCCTCGCCCCGCAGAGCGGGCGAGGGCGCGGCGAAGCCGCGGGGGCAAGGGTAGGGCGTGGTGGACCCGAAGTGCCCTTGGCTGAGAGGCTGCCACGCGCAGCGTGGCGGGTGAGGGGCTAGCCAATCTTCCTCGGCAGGCCATCACGCAAGGAATCCATCGCCGCGAAGGTCGCGCGGCTGACCGCCGCTATGGTCCGAAGGTCAATCGGCTGCGGACCGCCGCTACGAACCGCCTCGACGAAGGCCCGCAGCTCCGACGTATGCCCCTTGTCCTGCGCCAGTTTGCGGATCACCCGCCGCTTCCCGCCCCGCCGCAACTCAAGCAAACGAAAGTCCTCCAGCGACGCCCAGGCCCCATCGCCGATCACCTCCAGGCGCTCCTTGCCCGCGCTGGCGTCGCCACTGGCCACGTAGGCGATGGTGCACAGCGAGCCGTCACCGAAGCCCACCGTCACGAGGACGTTGTCGTCGTTGCGCGCGCTCGACCCCGGGGCCACACCTTGGCAGCTCACGCTGACCGGCGGGGCGCCCGCGAAGAACGTCGCAAGGTCGATGAAATGGCAGACCTCGCCGATGATGCGGCCACCCCCGATCGCCGGATCGTGGATCCACGATTCCGCGGGGATCGCGCCCGCGTTGACCCGATAGCACATCACCAGCGGTGCTCGCCTGCCAGCCAGGAAGGACGCCAGCTCGCGCGCCAGCGGCGAGAAGCGGCGATTGTAGCCGACGAGCAGCAGCTTCCCCGCCCGCTCTCGCTCGGCCAGGATCTCCCCCAATTCCTCCTCGGTCAGGCACACGGGCTTTTCCACGAAGACGTGCTTGCCCGCTCGCAGCGCCGCGATGACCTGGCTGGCGTGCAGATTGTGCCGGGTCGCGATCACCACGGCCGCGCTCGTGCCGCGCAGCACGGCCGCCACGTCCGTGGAGCAGGACGCAAAGCCGAACTTGTCCGCCAGGTGCCGCGCCGACAGCCCGCGCGCCGAGACGATGGTGTCCAGCCGCACGTTCGGGACCTTGGCCAGCGCCGGCACCAGCACGCCCGACGCGAAGCCGCCCGCGCCCACCACGGAAACCCGCGCGTTGCCGGGGATGGGCTCGCCGCGACCCGGGATCTCGACGGTGCGCGGGGGCGCTTCGCGCGCGGGGTAGGTGAGGATGATGCCCAGCGCATCGGCGCCGCTCGCGATGAGCTGGTAGGCCTCCTCCGCGCGTTCAATGGGGAAGCGATGGGTGATGAGCGGCTGCAGGTCCAGCCGTCCGGCCGCGCATTGCCCGAGGAACGCCTCCATGTTCCGTTGCTCGGTCCAGCGCACGTAGCCGATTGGGTAGTCGATGCCCGCTTCCTCGTACAGTGGGTCGTAGCGGCCCGGGCCGTACGAGCGCGATAGGAAGAACGACAGCTCCTTGTCGTAGTAGGGACGCCGTGGGATCTCCATGCCCACGGCGCCCACTGCGACGACCCGGCCGCGATCGCGGCAGATCTCGCCCGACAGTTGCACGGGATCGTTCGAAGCGGTCGCCGCCGTGATGAGCACCCCGTCGACCCCGCGCCCAGCCGTCAGTGCCGCGGCCCGCGCCGCCACGTCGTCGGAACGTAGCATAGCGACGTCGGCCCCCAGCTTGCGGGCCAGCTCGACCTTGGCGGGATCGAGATCGATGCCGAGCACGCGCCCGCCCGCGGCCTTCACGAGCTGAACGGTGATTTGCCCGATCAGCCCGAGCCCTATGACGGCATATACCTCACCCAGCGCCACGCCCGCGATGCGCACGCCTTGCAAGGCGATGGCGCCCACGGTGACGAAGGCCGCGACCTCATCCGCGACCCCGCCCGGGACCAGCGCGCAGAGGTTCTGCGGCACCAGGTTAACCTCGGCGTGATTCGCCACCTTGGCCCCGGCGCAGGCCACGCGCGCCCCGACATCGATGCCGACCACACCGTCGCCGACGGCCACGACGGTACCGACCGAGGAGTATCCGAGCGGGATGGGTTGATCCAGCTTGTTGCGCATGGCCGACACCGTCGCGGCGATGCCGTCGCGGCCGATGCGCTGGATGGTCTTCCTGACCAGGTCCGGCCGGTCGCGCGCTTTGCCGATGAGGGATTTCTTGGCCAAGTCCATCACCATCTTCTCGGTCCCGTAGGAAACCAGAGAGGCCGCCGTGGCGACCAGGACTGCGCCCGGCTCGACGCCCGGCGCGGGCACGTCGGCGACCTTGAGTACGCCGGTGCGATAGGATTGTATGACTTGTTTCATAGGTATAGATCCATCCACGTCTGGAAAACGATCTTCATGGTCAAATCCGCCTTCCAACGGCGGCCACAATGCGCTCGGCGGTATGGCCGTCCCACAGATCGGGCACGCGACCGCGCGGTGCGCCCGTCAATGCGCGGTTGGCCTCGGTGAGGATCTTCTGGGGATCAGTCCCCACTAGGACGTTGGTCCCCACCTCGACCGTGATCGGCCGCTCCGTATTCTCGCGCAGGGTGAGGCAAGGAATACCCAGCACCGTGCTTTCCTCTTGCAGGCCGCCGGAGTCGGTGAGTATCAGGCGTGCGGCCGACGTTAGCGATAGAAAATCGAGATAGCCGAGCGGCTCGCACAATGTCAGGCCTCTGGCCGCGTCGACTTTCGCTTGCAAGCCGCTGGCTGCGATCTGCTTACGCGTGCGCGGATGGACCGGAAAGACTACGGGAAGCTGTTGCACGATATCGGCGATGGCGCTCAGGGTGCGCCCTAGCGTCGCCGGGTCGTCCACGTTCGAGGGACGGTGCAGGGTCAGGACGGCGTAGGCTTGCGGGCGCAGCCCGAAGCGCGCCGCCATGTCGAGGGCGCGCGCCTTGGGCAGGTGCGCCTGCAAAGTGTCGATCATGACGTTGCCCACGCGCACGATGGAATCAGCCGGGCAGCCCTCGGCTAGAAGGTTGCGATTCTGCGTCCGCCGACGGGGTCAGCAGCAAGTCCACGACCGCGTCGGTCACCGCGCGATTCACCTCCTCGGGCATCGACCAGTCGCCCGAGCGCAGGCCCGCCTCGACGTGCGCGCAGTAGATCCCCATCTTGGCGCAGACGATGGCTGCGGCCATCGTGCTGTTGACGTCGCCCACCACCAGCACGGCGTGCGGCCGCTGCTGTCCGAAGTGCCTTTCGAGGCCAACCATCACCGAGCCGGTCTGCTCCGCGTGCGTGCCCGAGCCGACCCCTAGGTCGACTGCCGGCCGCGGCATGCCCAGATCCTCGAAGAAGACCTTGGACATCGCCTCGTCATAGTGCTGTCCAGTATGCACAATGGCGTGCGGGATCCCCGCGCGCTGGAAAGCGGCATGGATGGGCGCCGCCTTCATGAAATTCGGCCGCGCCCCGACGATGGTGTAGATCACGGCCGCAGGTTATCCCAGAAGCGCCGGCAGGGCGAGGGTTGGCGTGGAAAGGGTTGGCGTCTGATCCCCCACCGTCAAGGTGGGCTCTTGCGTAGTACAAAGAACTCGAGCGGCGCGCGCGGCGATTGCTGCGCGGCCCATTCGGGTCTTGGTACTGGTTGTAAACCGTGCTTCGAGGTCAACGAGAGCCAACCCGCGTGCGGCAACCGATTCCTAGAAAGGAGAAGGTAGTGAAGGTAAGCGTGTCTTGGGTGCAACGAGACCGTCGCAGTGCTCGCCCACCGGACCATCCGCTGGAGAACTTGCTCGACCAGCCGCAAGGGGTGATGCACGTCGGGGACCGTGAACTCGACGATGCCTCCCGTCCGAACAACGCGCGCGCATTCCGCCACGACTCGATCCGGTTCGCCAACGTACTCCAACACGCTGGACATGACGACAGCCGCAAACGCGCCGTCATCGAACGGGAGACGGGTCCATCCCGGCGCAAGCTGAACCCAGCTCACCCTGCTGCATCGTGCTCGGGCCTCAGCAAGCATCCGGTCGGAAACGTCGGCCCCGGTAACCTCGTATCCTCTGTCCGCCAGATGGGTCGCCAGAATCTCCGGTGCCACATCCCAAATCGAGAACTGGAGCCGCAGTGGGCGCCAAGCGGCCGAGTGGCTCGGTGAACAGGCCTACGCGTCGGCCTAGCGTTCCGCCAGGAAGGTACTTCGCTCGCCACTTCCTGGCCTTGCTGTCGAATAGCCGTCTGACGTCATCGTCGTGAGCCAGCCCGACATCGTCAGGTCTGTCGTGGTCACTGCCTGAACGACGCACCATTGTCATTTTATAGCCGACCCAAGAATCTCGGTCGAGTCGCCGGAGCTCCCCTGGCTAGTCGAATTGCCGTACCCGCGGATCGGCTTGGCCTGGGCCATAATGACGCTTGACAGGTAGGCATCCAGTCAACTCCATCTCGCGCCGCTTGTACTGAATCAGGCGCATGACATCGGAACGCAGTCTCGCCCACGCGTAGCCGACCCAGCCGGCCCGCCAGGCGCCGAGCCTCAGCCAGTTGTAAAGGAAGAAGAGAAGGTAGCGAAAGGGCAGCTTGCTGAAGTACTTCTTCATCCACATGCGGCGCTGGAAGGCCGTACCTAGTAGACGTGGAGCGTCGGCCAAGGGGGCGCGGGTGTGCGCCATGATGGCCTCAGCGGTCGTGTAGCGGTTCTGCTTCTCCAGCCAATGGTCAAGGTCAGGACTGTCCTGATGCTCAAGATAGCCTCGGACGGCCCCTACCCGTCCTGCCACGATAGCGTGCTCGTTGACCGCGACGCCCCCGAAGTGGCAGCTTCCTGTTCGCCAGACACGTACCAAGGACATCCGCACAGGCAAAGGTCTGCCCATGAACCATAATCTAAGGGTGAGGGCGTACCCGTCGGCGTCGTCGCGCCGGATGGCGGATACCAGGTTCGTCTTGAGCTCATCAGACAGGCGCTCGTCAGGATCCACCTTCATGGTCCACGGTGCGGTGATGGGCAGGTTATTCAAAGCAAAATTCCATTGATCGGCAAAGCCCCGAAACTGCCGCTGCACCACATGAACACCGTATCGAAGGGCGATGCCCACGGTATCATCCTGGCTGTGACTATCCACTAGGAAGACTTCCTGCGCCCAGCCGGCCAAGTTCTGGCAGATAGCCTCAAGGTTGTGCCCCTCATTGAGCGAGATCATCACCACCGCGACGGGGGCGACGCCAGGTCGCCAGTGTACGATCTGGTCAGAAGGGATGATGGAGTCTTCCATAGCGATTCAATCCAACCTTACGCAAGCCGGGACCTGTCCACGTCCAGTCAGCCACGCGTACACTTCGGCCATTTCCATGGCGATACGTGCCCACGAGAAGTCTCGCGCCATCCAGTCCCGCCCGAGGCGGCCCATCCGCGCAAGCTCTGCCGGTGAGCGGGACATGGCCTTCGAGAGGGCCCCAACCAAGGCGTCGGTGCCCATGTCCACCCACCAACCACATCCGTTGGCGTCCAGACTTTCCCATGGAGCCCCCTTGCTCACCAGTGCCGGAGTGCCTGCGGCGAGGGCTTCGGTGACAGCGACGCCAAAGTTTTCGGAGTAGGTGGGCAGCACAAACAGCTCAGCTTGGGCGTAGGCCTGCCACTTTTGCGCCCCCAGCAGAGGGCCGGGGAAGACGACGCGCTCAAGTTCCAGATCGCCCGCAAGTGCTTGCATGTCTGCCAGATGCCCACCTTGGTCCGGCCCCACGATTCTTAGCTGCCATTCGGGGAAACGCGACTGTACCGCCTTCCAAGCCGGCAGCAGCATATCTAGCCCCTTAATGGGGTGGATGCGGCCAAGGAACAGCAAGGTGCGGGGCACGCCAGGCGTCTTCGGGGGCAGGTTGGGTATGTCGATGCCCCAGGGGATCACGGCCACCGGCTGGCGGAAGCCCACACGCCGGATGTCCGCGTACTCGCTGTGCGTTGAGGCATGGAAGCAGGCGGCGGCTTGCAGTGCCGGTTTTTGCACCAGCGGCCAGAACAGCCGCTTGACCGGGGAGCCATTGTGCAAAGCCCGTTCGGTCAAGGTGCCGTGGGGGGAGACCACCAGGGGGACGCTCCAACGCCTGGCGACTTGGCCGGGATAGACGTTGGGCATCATCCAAAGGCTGTGGTTGTGGATCACGTCTACCGTTCCCGAGCGGCCTTGGTCGTGCAGCCAGCGCCGCATTGCGGACGACCGACCTAGGCGAGATGCTCCATACCCCGGCGGAAATGCTTTCAGGTAGGCCAGCGGCGATGCGGCTGGCTCAAGATCCAGGGTGGCCAGTGTGACCTCATGGCCCTGTGCGAGCAGGCACTCGCACAACCTCACAAGCACATAGGACGGCCCAGAGGCTTCTTTGGCGACGGAGGGGACGATCTGGATCAGGCGCACGGCCGCGTTCCTTGAGGTCTTCGCGCGTTCGGGCGAATAGATAGCCGCCGTTGCGGGGGCGGTCAAGCCCTGCGCCACACCTCTGGACCCTGCGGGGGATTTCTTCGCGGCTGGCCGGAGGTCCATAGGTGAGCGAGGTCGAGCCTCGCCAGCATGTCGCAGCAGGCATAGCAGACGGAGTGGAACCCGGTGCGGCCCGGCTGACCTGATCGACTTGGCTCTGATCCTCGTCGCTCGTCCGCGACGTCACAAACACGAAAGTGCGGACACCGAGGGGTTCTGCGCAGATTTCTTCTCGGAACTCGAGGTTGACGTCCTGCCAGAAAACGTTAACTTCGAGCGACGCCTAACAAGCAGAGAAGGTCTTATGAAGCGTCGCGTCCCATTCGTCTTCGGCACGAGGCCCGAAGCTATCAAGCTGTGCCCTCTGGTGCTCGCCATGCAAAAGCACGACGAGTTCGAACCACATGTCTGCGTCACCGGGCAGCATCGTGAGATGCTCGACCAAGTACTGGATGCTTTCGGCGTGAAGCCCGATGTGGATCTTGCCCTAATGCAGCCCAAACAGACGCTTGGCAGTCTGACCGCGCGTGCAATCAGCGCAGTCGACGGCTATCTCTGCAAACACAAGTCGGATCTGGTCATCGTTCAGGGCGACACGACCACCGTTTTCTGTGCCGCGCTCTGCGCCTTCTACCACAGGATTCTAGTTGGGCATGTCGAGGCGGGTCTGCGCACCTGGAACAAGTACTCTCCGTTCCCTGAGGAGATCAACAGGGTCCTGACCTCCCGCCTTGCGGACCTGCATTTCGCTCCGACCGAAACCGCGCGGCTTAGCTTGCTTAGGGAGGGCGTTCAGGACGACCACATATTCATCACCGGGAACACTGTGATTGACGCCCTTTTCATGGCCCTTGAAAAGATCAAGAAGAATCCTCCGTCGATCGCGGGACTGCCGGACTTCCTCCGGCCGGTCCGCAGTCAGGATATCGCCCAAGATGACGGTCATTTCCGCTGTATAGTGTTGATAACAGGACACCGCCGCGAGAGCTTCGGGCAAGGCTTCGAAAACATCTGTCAGGCCATAGCCCATCTCGCCCGCAGGTTCCCGTCCGTCCATTTTGTCTATCCGGTTCACCTGAATCCCAACGTTCGTGAGCCCGTGTGCCGGATTCTTGCCAAGGCGAAGGATTCCCATGTCCGCGCGACGGCGCATGGCCCGTCTGTCGGTACTCCGTCCGCCACCTTGGGGAACGTCCACCTGATCGCCCCACTGCCCTATCTATCCTTTGTAGCGATGACGTACCGCTCGACCATGGTTCTGACGGATTCTGGCGGAGTTCAGGAGGAAGCACCAAGTCTCGAGAAGCCAGTTCTCGTGATGCGCGACACCACGGAGCAGCCGAAAGCCGTCGAAATGGGTACGGTCAAACTCGTCGGCACGTGCGCCGACACCATCGTGAACAATGTTTCCACACTGCTTACTGACCGTGAGGCGTACAACAAAATGGCCAACGCCTTGAATCCCTACGGGGATGGCATGGCCTGCCAGAGGATCATGGCGGCCTGTGCGGAGTTCTCAAAGCACCAAGCCAACACGCAATGCCACTGAGCAACAGCACATTAGGTCGGACCGAGTCCACAATCAGGATGTTCCATCAGACCAATTCATAAGAAAGCAGGACGCTATTGGTTGCTAAACAGATCAACCTTGCAGTATTATGGCTCTACGATCCAGTCAATGGCAAACTTCTCACCGGCGGAATGGAACGCTGGTGCAGAGACGCAGCGAGGTTGGCTCGCCAGCACGGCTACTCCGCGCAAATATGGCAAAAATCGCCTGTGCCATTCTGCAAGGAGTTGGAGGATGACATAATCGTAAGGGGTCTGCCAGCATCCCTGAACTTCAAGGGGAATCGCACCCTTGCAAGAAGCATCCAGTCTATGCATCTGACTGCCGAACCATGGCTATTTGTATCCCAAGAGATCCTAGCGTTTGGAGACTTCCCAAGGGCGGTGGCAGTCAACCATGGGGTTTGGTGGAACGGAGATTTCCCATTGTGGAAGAGGATGGCGAACAAACATCTTCAGCGTAAACTCATATTACAAGCAAAAGGAACCATTTGCGTGGATACGAACTATATCAACTGGTGCCACGCAGAGCTGTCAGGAAGGTCCCGGTGGAATTCCCGTCTGCATTACGTCCCGAACTACGCAGACACAAGCCTATTTGCACCAGCCGACAAGCGCCGGGCGGCTGACCCACGGTCGCCAGTTCTCCTCTTTCCTCGAAGGGTCGACGGAGCCGAATTGAACGGTCAAGGACGAGGTGTTGGACTATTCATTCAGGCCGTTGAGCGGCTCGAGGCTGCAGGAATGCGCCCCAGACTCGTCTTCGCAGGCAGGGGGAATCTGCAGCAGAAGATTGTCTCTTGGGCAGAGGCGCACAAGATGAGAGACCGTGTCGAAGTCCTCGAAGTGACTCTCGATGAAATGCCCGGGCTATACGATCGGGCTGATGTGGTGGTCGTGCCGAGCCTCGAGCATGAAGGGACGTCCCTATCAGCGATAGAAGGAATGCTTTCAGGGAAGCCGGTTGTCGTCACTCACATCGGAGGGCTATGCAACGTTGTGTTGGACGGGATGAATGGCTACATATGTGACCTAACCCCTGAATCGCTCGCACAGGCCATTAGAAGTGCAATTACTGCACCTACCTTTCTGGGCGATTCTAGGCTGTTGGATTCATGCCGGACTTGTTTCGGGAAAGAACGTTGGAACAGACAAGTCTGGTCGATTCTGGAAAGCAAACTGGGCCTGTAGTATCAACGGATAATCTTGAGCAATACCCTTGTAGTGACGATTCTCCTTCTGATCTGCGCCGGCCAGATCGGGGCCATATTGCGCGGCCGTCTGCCCGCGGCGATATACTATCTATGTGTCGCGCCACTAGGCTACTTCAGCGTTTGGCAGTTTGGCACTTGGGGGCCGGACCGCCTTTGCGGGATTCTGATTATTGCCGGCGGCCTGCTGAGATTCCGCCGCGACAAGAGTACGCCTCGTCTCTCGAGCCATGCGCTCGGGTTCTTCCTCTTGTTCCTAACGCTTGTCACAATTACAGGGTCGCTCTTCTGGCCGACAGATGCCATGGCGGGCAGAAGCAGTGTCTATGGATCGCTGAGAGGCCCGGTCCAGATCCTCAACTGGTTCATAGTTGCGGGGGCAGCATGGAATGTGGCAATCGCACTGACTCAACCGAGGGCATTTGAAAGAGCAAGAAGAGTTCTGATAGTCGTCGGAGTGCTACATTCAGGGTATGCAATCTACCAGATGGCCGCATACGCAAGCGGTTTGCCGGCAACAGGCATTAGACGTCCCTACTCGGAAGTAGATCTAGATAGCGGCGGCGAACAGCACGCTGCCTTTTTCTATAATGGTGTCAATATAGGGAGGCCTGGCTCTCTAATTGGAGAACCCAAGGGGCTTGGCGCAATCTCCTTGGTCTGGATGGCCGCAATGCTCACCGTGCTGATGGAAGGGGGAATGAATAGCAAGCTGGCAGGTGCATTTGTGCTTTCGCTGATTACGCTGTTCATCACCTTCTCGACCTCCGCCTGGGGCGGTTTCGTATCGATGATGGCCATTGCACTCTGGGCCACACGACGCCGAATGGCGTACCGCGTATGGCGATTTCTTGTGCCCCTACTGCTGGTGTTCATCAGTGGGTGGGCCATAGTAGAACGCAGTGGGCTCGTGCCAGAAGTGAAGGGTGGGATCTCCTCGCTAATAAGAGAACGGACAATCGACAGGAGCGACTATCTAGCAGATCTCGCGGAAGTTGAGGCCAAAGAGGTGATCGCAGAACACCCGCTGATTGCAATATGTGGTACGGGGTTAGGCGGAATGTCCTTCTACATCGCCGAAAGGATGGGCGGCAGTGATATAATACTCTTTCCCAACACAGGCCTGTTGGCCTACCTTTGTGACATGGGCGTGCTGGGAGTTGTACTGCTGCTGTATGCATTGCGCAGGGGTCTCTACCTATCGTTTCTTCCTTCAGGTGAAACGGACGCCAGCGCCCTCGCCATGTCCTTCATTGGCACGGTTTGCCTCATGCAGTCGTTCATCTTCGACGCTGGGATAAGGATGTTCGCACTTGCATTCCTTCTAGCCGCGGAGTTGCGCCAGACTTGTCTAATCAAATGACATACCTTCTGAACATGACACCCGCCAAGCTTCTATTCTGGACGGTAACTCCCAACCCCCATCAATCTCCATTCTTCCACGCACTTCGAACCGAAGGGGTCGATCTGCAGGTTTTGTATTACGAGCCGGTCCCTCAGGAGCGCATTCGGATGGGCTGGGAGGATGGGTCTCAGCTTCCGGAAGGAGAACAGTACGTCCCGAAGACTGTTGAATCGCTGAGTCGTGTTTCCGACTGGCGAAAGCGCATCCATGTTGTTCCGGGATGTGGCGATCCCTTCTTAAGGCGCCTGATAGGGAGACTTTGCCGTGAGGGAGTAAGATGGATTCACTTGAGCGAGCGGAGTAGGCCCGGCCTGCGCCGTATCACAGGCTGGCCGCTCAAGCGTTGGTACGGATATCTAATCAATCAGTACTCTCTGGGCGCGCTTGGAATCGGCCAACAGGCTCTAGATGACTTTCTTAGATGGGGCGTGCGCGCCGAAAAGCTGGCGTTCGTCCCATCCTATTCCCCTCCTGGGTGCGATCCCCACTCTTCAAAGGACTCGGCAATCGAAACGTTTTGTGCTGGGAATCATCCAGTGTTTGTCTACGTCGGCTCTCTGTACAGCGGGAAGGGGATTGATGTTCTACTGAAGGCATTTGTAGGCCTTCATCCTACGGCTGTAGCCGAGCCGCGGCTGGTACTCGTGGGCGATGACCGCTCGGGCGCAAAGTATCATCGCCTCGCGGTGTCGCTTGGCATCAGCAAGCGTGTTCTGTTCCGGGGCCCCATGTCATACAAGAGCTTGGGTGGGGCGCTGATCTGTGGCGATGTGTTGTGTTTTCCTAGTCGTGCTGACGGATGGGGGGTTGTGTTAAACGAGGCGGCATCCATGAGCCTGGCTCTGGTTTCCACTAACAAGGCCGGCGCGGCAATGCATCTCATTGAACAGGGGGTTAACGGGTTTCGGACAGGCGCTGGCGACGTGGGAAGCCTGCGTGTTGTGATGCAGGCGTATGTCAACAATCCTGAGCTAGCAAGAACGCATGGCAAGCACTCGCGCGCCCTGTTTGAGACCTTTACGCCGCATCGTAATGCCCAGCGATTCATGGTCGCCGTTGGATCCCTGATATCACTGAAGGGAGGATCGACATGAGCATTGCGAGAGAGGCTATGGGCATACGCGAGGGTCGTGGAGCAGTTATGATGCGTCTGTGTCCGTTCCCTCACGCTCACCCTGCTTGCGAGCGGCCAGTATCTGGCGGTCGTGAGCGTGGCGTGGCTCGGTGCGCCTCGACGGCCGCCGGTTTCGCTCGCACCGTGCGCGAGCTGCGGGACTCGGACGCGGAGGCGCGCGGCCAGGAAATCGCGCGGTGGCAGGAGTTGACCGCGTTGTCCCGAGACGCACCGCGCTTGTCACGGGGCGCAAGATAGCCGGCGCGGGTGTGGTCGCTTGAAACCTGGTATTCTAGCGGCTCTCAAGTCACAGATTGCCAAAACCTCTCGCAAGCCGACCTTGCAAGAGACAGAAATGACAAATGACTGACGCCACAAGCTCTTTCAAGAGTTCAATTCCCCCGGCCATTGAAACTCAAGCCTCGCAAACAGTATGACGGTCCAGATTCCAACGCTCCCTCCCGCAAGAGTTCACGTGGGCATCGTCCCCAAATGGGACATGAACGATCTCGTTTCGAGGAATTGCCCCGTTTGTGGCGGCAGTGAATCCGAGCCCCTCTGCGAACGGCCGGATGGTCTCATCGTTGATACCTGCCGAGCGTGCGGAATGATGTTCGTGGGCACGCTCCCCTCCGACCGTCAGCTCGCCAACTACTATCAAACCTACGCATCAAAAAAGGGCTACAGCCAGTCACTGAAGATGTCCTGGCTCAGACGAGTTGCCAACTGTTCGCAGACTTTCTACGTTGAGGCTCTGCAACAGACCGGAGGAATTTTCGGTCGCACGGTTCTTGATCTCGGGTGTTCGACCGGCACCTTCATGGAGCTCATTCGTTTCGAAGGCGGTCTACCTGAAGGCGTCGAGATCGATGCCTCAGCCCGAGATGCGGCCAGAAGCCGAGGTTTCGCGGTAGCAGAAAAGATTCCGGCCACTGGCCAGTACGATGTGACCTTGGCATTCCAAGTCCTTGAACACCTCCACACCCCCGGCGACATGCTTGCAGCCATGGGGCGCCTGACAAAACCAGGCGGACGGATTTTGCTGGCGATGCCAAACGCCAGTGAGGTGTCATACCTGGGTCGAGATTGGCTCGGCTTTCGCGTCGACCTCGAGCACTTCAACTACTTCACTGTTGCGACAGTAGCGGAACTTCTGCGCCGTCATCGCATCTTGATCGAGCACTTCTGGGAGCATGGACAGCCCGCTATCATGAGAACAGACATTGACGAGTCGCATGTTCAACTGTCACTGCGCCAGCGCGTGAACATGCGCATCCAGCGAACAGCGATAGCGTCTTTGCGGATTCTGTTTCCCCCACCCGAACGCTTCCAGGAAGGGACTTTCGTGTTATCCCTTCTGGCTCGCAAGGCCTGAGGGTCCTGGGAGGATTCACAGAAGCTTGAGCCAGCACGAACTCGTAAGCCCGCATGGTTTCTTCGACCGAGCGATCCCAATCAAAATCGTGGAGAATTCGTTCGCGCGTCTTCCCTGGTTGGGGCATTCCGCGCTATCCTCTCGGCCGACGTGAGTGAGACAGCGCTTCCCCGAAGTGTGGTGAGCAGGGCGAGGGAGGAATCGAGATGCATGATGAGAGTGCAGCGTTTCGTGCTTCCGCCGGTGCGGGGCTTCGTCTTCGAGGAAGCCCCGCGCTACCAGGTCATCGTGTTTTTCCAGGGCCCCGGCTGATGTCCGGTACCATCGCGCTCTACACCAACTGGTTCCTGTTGAAGCAGCGACCGCACCACTTTGTGGAGGCGGCGAACCGCTGCGGCTGGCGGGTCGAGGTGTACGCTGTCCACGGGGTGCTCGACCACGCGCCTGCGCTCGCCGTGCCGAACCGCCTCAACGCTGCCCTGCGCCTTCCGTTCGATCGTGTGCCGGTCATTCACGCCGCCAACCGCGCCTCGATCGAACGCATCCACGCCGCCTGGGCCGCGGCCGACGCCGACCTCCATGTCTACGCCACCGCGCCGTGCGATGACCTGAGACGGGTCCCGCGCCGGCTCGTGTACGACTGCATGGACGAGTGGTCCGAGTTCGAGGGCGCCGACCCCGCCATCGCGCGCCGCGAGCACGCGCTCGCATCCGCCGCGCACCGCATCTGGGCCACCAGCCGGCAAATCGAGTCGAACCTCCGCGCCAAGTACGGCGAGAAGGTCGAGTTCGTGCCGAACGGCGTCGAGTTCGAGCACTTCGCCCCGGTGCCCGCCGCACGGGCCGCCCGCAGCCCAACGACGGCGGTGCTTGGTTACATGGGCGCTATCGCCTCCTGGTTCGACGAAGAACTCGTGCGCGCGGTCGCCGACCTCCTGCCGAACTGGGAGATCCGCCTCGTCGGCCCGGTCACGCTCGACCCTGCGCGCCGCGCCCGACTCGAGCACTCACGGATTCGCCTGCTCGGGAAGCGTCCCTACGACTCGCTGCCTGCCGAGCTCGCGCAGTTCGACGTGGGCATGATTCCGTTCCAGCTCACAAAGCTCATCCTCGGGACGAACCCGGTGAAGCTATACGAGTACCTCGCTGCCGGCCTCCCTGTTGTCGCGACGCCCATGCCCGAAGTTGAGGCCTTCAGCGAGCCGGGCGTGGCTCGGTGCGCGTCGACCGCCGCCGACTTCGCGCGCACCGTGCGCGAGCTGCGGGACTCCGACGCGGTCGCGCGCCGGCAGGAAATCGCGCGTGGGCACGGGTGGACCGCGCGGTTCCGAGATGCGCTGCGAAGTGCTTCTGACAGGACCTGAAATCGCCGGCGTGACGGCCGTATTTCCGTCCTGGCTTCCGCTACCTCCCACATGCGGTGTCGGCTATCCCACTCCGCCTGAAGGGTTCGAATCGCCGGGCGCAGGTTCGTATGTCCTCGGGTGCAGACTAATCGGCGAACGCCCACGCAGCAGCCTTACCCCATACCAGCAAGTCCAAGTGCCGTGCACGATGTAGGCCGCGAGACGCGCCTCGGCCAGGCCCACCGCGCCTCGGTGTACAAGCAGCGTGGTGCAGCCAATGAAACAGACCGCCCACCCGAGATTCATGATGAAGCCCTGCCACATGCGTCCCGAGGCTACTAGCACGTGTCCCACCGGCGACTGCACAGCCACTAGGCCGCCAGTGATGAGAGCGACATGGAGCACGGCCGGCGTGGCTTCAAAACCGCGTCCGTAGAGCCGAGCCACGCTCTCACCGAAAATCCAGGTACACACGACAAGCACCGCCGCCGCGGACCCGTTCAGCGCCACCGACAACCCAACCACACGCCGCGACGCCCGTCCATCGTCTTGCCCAAGCCTCTCGGAGAGGATCGGGACCATCGTCTGGCCGAGCAACCCCGGAAGGAACATCACCAAGCCGAACCACTGGTTCGCCGCATTGAACAACCCTACCTGTGCAAGACCGTTAGGACTGCCGGCGAGGATTGCCGAGCACGCCCACGTCACCGGCATCACCAGGATCCCGACGAGGGTTGCGGGGATGCTGAACTTCATCAGCAAATGGCGGGCCTCGAGGCCCCCCCACAGCCGCACAGCGACCCCGTGCTCGCGCGATGTCCAGGCAACGGCAAGGTGGCCGAACAGGCAGGACGCGACATTGCCCAGAACCAGACCCCAGACGGCACCCTGTAATCCAAACCAGACGCCGCCGGCAACCGCTGCCGTGGAGGAAACCACACCGCCACCGATCGACACGAGTGCCAACAAGCGGAACGACTCGAAACCCGACAGCACGCCCGACTGTGCCCCTGAGACGTTGCTGAGGAAGAGCATCAGCGCCGAAAGGCGTAGGGGGGCTTCCAGCGCCGGAGAGCCAAGCACTCGAATGGCCAAGGTTTTGGACATGGCGAAGAGCACGAGCGAGAAAAACGCACCGCTGACCAGAGCGACCGAATTCGAGAGCGCGATGACATGGCTGGCGTCTGCACCCCGGTTCTGGCGGTATTCGGCCACGAACTTCGTTGCAGTGAGCGAGACGCCGAGCCCCGAGAAGGCGCCGAACATGCCAACCGTCCCCTGGATCATTCCGTAGGCGCCGTAGTCGGAAGCCCCGAAGACTCTTGCGAGCACGATTCCCGAGGTCAGGGCGAGCACGCGGCTCACCACCCCATTGATCGTCGTCCACATCATGCCGCCCAGGAGGCGCCGGGCCATGGGGGATCGCTCTAGGTGAGTCCTAAGTCGCGCAATCATTTGGCGCCGTCAGGCAGAACAGGGGATACATCAGCAGCCAGGGCCGTTCGACGATGGGCGCTCGCCGTTGGCCAAGGCTCACGGCTTGCGCCAGAGCGTGCCTTCCACGGCAAGTACGAAGGGATCCGCCGGGCAGCGCTTTCGCCCGAGCAGCGGCTTGATGACTTGCTTGGCGACAGAGAGGCAGCGGTGGAGTCCGTGAGGAATGCCGACCGGGTAAGGCCCGCTTGTCGACGTCAACACGACACGCGGATGGATGCTTCTGGTTGGGGCGGCAAGCTCGAAATTCTCTTGGAGAACCTGGTGAAGCTTCTCGTACCCTGCCGGACCGATTTCCTGATCGCCCCGAAGGTCGAGATCGATGGTCAGACAGAGAAGCCCTCCTGGTTTGAGGATGCGATGAATTTCCTCGACGGTCCTACGCGGGTCGAGGATGTGCTCTAGAACGCTGATGCAGTAGGCACCGTCGCACTCCGCATCTGCATAGGGCAGACGATCGTGCGTGCCTTGTCTGAACTCGACAACACCGCTTCCCGCGGAAACCAAGGGGGCGGCCCTGGAAAGGTCGCGCCCGCAGATCGGGTCGACATCCGTGCAGACCACACGGCACCCCAACTTGGCTACTGCGAAGGGGAAGAAGGTCACGCCACTGCCGATGTCCGCGAGCAAGGGGCGCGTCCCGCCTTCGGTACCTCGCCTCTCGCAACGGGTGTCGATCGCGCGGTATATGTAGGGGTACTCCCAGCAGCGGCTCCAGGTGTGCAATGGATCGCGTGGCCACACGTACTCTGGGCTGCGGAACGCCGATTCGTGCGTGAGGAAAGCGGCCTGTTCCCGTTCCAGGGTTGAGAAAAGAGCGCGGCAATCGGGAGCCGAGAGATCGTCCAGCGACGCGATTCCTGAGCGGTCGAGAACGTGGATGGTCATGAAGGCGCACCACGATAGTAGCGCTCGTATGGAGTGTAGTATGAGTATCCATAGCCGTACCTACCGCCTTTTCGATCAGTCTGGTTCACAACCAGGCCAAGAATGTGTGCTCCCGCGTCGGTAAGATGCCTGCGAGCGTGTGAGGCAGCCTCACGGGTCGTGTGCCCGGCACGCAGTACCAAAACCACACCGTCGGTGAGGCTGCCGATGATGGCAGGGTCCGTGACCGGCCCGGTGGGCGATGAATCCAGGATCACTTTGTCGTATTCACCTCGGCACTCAGCCAGAATCGCGCGGAACCGCTCAGTGTGCAGGAGCTCGGCCGGGTTTGGCGGAATCGGCCCGCACGGCAGGACGTCCAGGTTCGGGATCTCGGAATGGACGATGAGATCCTTCACCGTGGCTTCCCCCATGATGGCGGTCGAAACTCCCTTGTCGGCATTGAGCCCGAACGACTTGTGGATCCGCGGTTTGCGGAGGTCGGTGTCGACGAGGAGAACGCGCGCCCCAGCTTGCGCCATGGTGATGGCTAGGCTGATAGCCGCGGTGGTCTTGCCGTCTCGGGGTCCTGGACTTGTCACTACGAAGAGCTGAACTTCCTTCTGCGCGGAAAGGAACATCAGATTCGTCCGTATGGACCTACAAGCCTCGGCTGCGAGCGAGGTCGGTTCCCGGTAGACTATCAGGTCGCGCGATGGCGCCTCATCCGTCAGCCGGTGCTTGGCGTCGGTCAGCAGGGGCAGAAGGCCAAGCAGCGGGGCCCCCACCAGGTCTTCCGCGGCCTCGGGTGTCTTGACCGTGTTGTCGAGCGCTTCGATAGCCATGGCAAGCACGAACCCGATCAGCAAGCCGAAGGCGATACCGAGAGAGACATTCATTCTCAGATTCGGGCTCACCGGGCCGGTCGAGGCGATCGCGCGGTCCAGGACACGGACGTTGTTCCCCCGCTCCAGGCCGGTCAGGTCGACCTCCTTGTGGCGTTGCGTAACCTGGCCGAAGACCTTCGCGTTGTTCTCGGCATCTCGGGCCATGGGGCGGTATTCGACCTCTAGCTTGGCCAGGTCCAGGGCCAGGTCCTTCTCTTGGTGCATCCACTTGGTCAGGGCCGCCTCGGTATCCAGGATGGCCTGGTAGCGCTTGTCGAATGCCTTCAGCACCTCGTCCAGCTCGCGGTTGTACTCGCGCCGGGTGGCCTGTATCTGCTGTTCGATGTTCTCGATCTTGGGGTGCTTGTCCCCGTAGCGCGATTCCAGATCGGCCTTGATTTTCAGAAGGTCGAGGTAGTTTTCGCGCAGCTTGGTGACGACGACATTGTCCCTGATCTCGGGCAGGCTCTCCTTCTCGGCGATGTCGTTCTTGGCGGCGAGAATCAGCTTGCGGATGGACTCGGCCTCGATGCGCTTGCCCTTGATGTCGGCCAGTTTGCTGTTCAGGGCCTGGATGTTCTGCCGGTTCATGCCCTGTCGATCGTCCAGGCCCAGGTCGAGCAAGCTGTGTTCTTTCTTGAACCGGTAGAGGGCGAGCTCCGAGTCTTCCAGCTTCTTGCGTAGATCGACCGTTTGTTCGCCTAGCCAGCTACTGGCGGATCGGGCGCCGTCCAGTTTGTAGTCCAGGTTGCGCTCGACGTACGCGTCCGCGAAAGCGTTGGCGATCCTTGCCGCGCGATCGGGATCCCGATCGCGCGCCGTGATGTTCGCGATGCGTGACTCCCGTATCCCAGCGACGCTGGTTTGACCAAGCAGTGACTGGACCTGGCTTAGTCGACTCGGTCTCTGTCCCCCTTCAGCAGGGCTGGTTTGACCCGGTCCCACCCGATCGAGGACTTTCTCAGCGATTTCTCGTGAATGGATGATGCGATACTGGGTCTGGAAGAAAGTGTATGAGTAGAAATCGGCGCCCATCTCGACAACGTCCCTGACACCCTCAAGGACACGGGGTGCGGACGATTCGATGACGAGCGAACAGGTTGCTTGGTATATCTTGGGCTGTCTAATCGTATAGACGAAAGCAACCGCGCCGCTGGCAATCACCGCGGTTGTCAGAATGCGCCACCGCTTGCGCAGGAGGTGCAGGTAGTGTCGCAGCTCCTTGCCTGCGGGAGGGGCTAGCGCGGGTGTTGGGGGCACGGGTTCCACGGAGGCTGGAAGCTAGCCGGAAATCGGGGGGTGCGCAATGATGCGGGTGGTGCAAGTGTTGCAGAGCCCCTCACCGGCCACGCTGCGCGTGGCGGCCTCTCCCCGCGCGGACGCGGGGCGAGGCGATATGGCCGCTGCGCGGCCGGGGGGAGGCCCCTCACCGGCCACGCTGCGCGTGGCGGCCTCTCCCCGCGCGGACGCGGGGCGAGGTGATACGGCCGCTGCGCGGCCAGGGCCAGGAAGATGTCCCCGACGCTCTTGATTGCTCCGGCTACTTGTCGTCCGCAGCATGGGAGGGCAAAGCCTCCATTACTTCAAGTGCTCTTTTGTCGTGGTGAATCCTAGCCAACGCGGCGCGGGCCTCGGCTTGGCTAGGTACTAGCCGCAACACCGCATTGTACGCATCGATCGCGACGGTCACGCTGCCCGCCTGCTCGGCGGCGTGGGCCAAGGCCAGCAGCAGCCCTGGGTTCTCCGGGTTCGACGCCACCACTGCCTGGTATTCGCCAAGCGCGCGCTGGAACTGCCCGCGGTGCTCGAAGATACTCGCGGCCGCCACGTTGGCTTCGGTCATGGGCGCGCCGGCCTGGCTCAGGGCTCGGCGGAAATCGTCGAGGGCGCGGTCGATGGCCCGCCACTTCTCGGTCTGCATGAGCAGGCCGAGCAACTTCCTGTTCAGCTCCACGTTCATGGGCTCGAAGCTCAGGCCATCGCTCAGAATCTTGATGGCCTTGTCCCGGTCATTGGCGAGCGATTCGACCTCCGCGGCCATGAGGAAACCTCGCGGATCGCGGGGCGCGGCGACCAGTGCCTGCTTGGCCGCCGCGCGCGCGGAAGGGAGGTCCTTGGCCTCGATCGCGATCTGGGCCTGCACCAGATGGAACTCGGCGCTGCTCTGGTCGGTGCCGTCCGCGAGAACCTGGCGGGCGGCGTCGATCAGACCGCGCGCGAGCAAGAGGCGGCTTAGATCGTGGCGATTGTGCTCGTTCGCCAACGACATCAGCTCCGACGGCTTGGCGCCGGCGCGGGCCAGCTCATCGACGGCCGAGGGGAGCTGCGCTGGTTGCAAGGCGAGGGCGGTTCTCCATTCAAGCAAAGCCTGTTGCCGCCGGCCGAGCCGCCACAGATCGCGGGAGGCCCCGATATGGGCTCCGCTGCATTGGGGGCACAGAATGATGGCGCGGTTGAGCAGGCGCAGACGGTTGGATGCCGAGGCGAGGTCGGTGGGGGCCAGCTTTGCTTCGGCCAGGGCGTAGGCGTAGTCGGTGGGGTGGGCCTGGGATGCCTCCTCGGCGAGCTTGCGGGTGTCGGCGCGAACTGGCGACCGAAGAAGAGCGTCGAAATTGCGCGTCGATGGGGAGCAAAGAAGCGCGATGCCGGCCAGGACCGCGGCCGCGGCGAAACCCGCCATCGCCGTCGTCCTGTGGCGAGGGGTGGAGGGCTCGGAGCGCGTGGGCGAAGGCGAGCTTTGCTCGCCAGAGCCCTTCGCGGGAGGTGCGGAACCCTTCCAGGGTTCCGCAGTGACGACGTCAGCCTGGCGGCCGAACATGGCGCCCAGCAAGGCGGCGAAGGGCAGGAGAACGCCGGGGGTTTCCAGGCCGAAATCGGTGAGGTTGTGGGCCAACACCGCGGCCAACCCGGCCGCCAGCGACGCCTCGACGCGATCTCGGCGCGCGTTCTTGGCGAAGTAGCGCAGGACCAGCGCCCACGCCCCCAGCATGAGCAGGGCGCCGGGGACGCCGGTCTCGAGCAAGAAGCCGAGCGGCTGATTCTCGGGGAACTGGTACCAGGTCGTCGAGGGCAGGCTACGATACACGGGATACACGCGGCTGAAGGCGCCCAGGCCGATGCCGGCCGGGTGGGCGCGGAAGACTCGCAAGGCGTCCCACCACAGGCCCAATCTGGAGTCGCTGCCTACGCTGGACTCGTTGAACCGGCCCACCAGCTCCGAGGCTCCGAAACCCAGCGCGATGCCGGCGACCACGATCGATCCGATGAGAACGGCGGCGAACCGGGTTCGGCGCAGAGGCTCGCCTTCGTCGGAGCGGGGCGCGAGCAGGAACCAGGCGAGTGCCCCGCTGCCCAAGGCCAGCACCGATCCGCGCGAAAGGGTCGACAGCGCACCCGCCGCGAGGACAGCGGCGAGGATCTTCCATACTCGTTGCCCGTCGCGACTGGGGCGGGCGAAGGCGAAGGCCAGGGCGGCGAAGGCGGCCAGCTCGAGGAATTCGGCGGTGTGGTTGGGATTGATGAAGGGGCCGATGGACAAGCCGCGGCCGGAAGAAAAGATACCGTAGATCTTGTCCTCGGAGATCGCGCGATGGCCGAGGCCGATGGTGAGCGCAGCTAGTCCGGCGACCGCGACCAGGCCGGGCGCGACGAAACGGAGGCGGCGGCCGGAGGCGAGGACGAGGGCGGCGAGCCCCACGGCCAGGGCGGCGGCGGCTTCGGCGAAACGCAGGTAGGTTGAGGGAGGGTCGAGACTGAGGGGCTGCGCGCCGGTGAGACCGGCCAGCCGGAGGAGCTCGGAGCCGGCGGGATCGAGCAGGGCGCGGAGCGTGGCTGGGATGGGCACGATCTGAGCGAAGGCGATCAGCAGGAAGAGCAAGGGCAAAGCGAGAACGTGCACTGGCTTGAAAGCGGCCCGCCTAGTCGCCGCCAGGGCGGCGGTAACCAGCGCGAGCGCCGCGAGGACGCCCAGGAGTGGGAAGAGCACGACCCGGTGAACCGCGCCGCAAGCGAGCGGCGCGCCCACGACGGCCACGCCGAGCAAGACGGCGGTGGCGACGGCCAGCCAGGCGCGAACTGGCGAGCCCCTTGCGCGCCGGTCACGGTGCCGCCGGCGACGGCCAGCGGATCGGTCGGGTGCCGGTTCTACGGGGGAGATCACTTGCCCCTCACCCTAACCCTCTCCCCACTCGCTGCGCTCGCGGGGCGAGGGGACCAGAATTGCGGGTGGCGAGGGGACCGGAGGCGCACGAGGCGAGGGGACCGGAATTGCGGGGGGCGAGGGGGCGGTTCGGGCGAGTCCAGAGATCCCTTGACTGTGCAGAGATCCAGCAGCCCGGTCCCCTCGCCCCGGCGTCAGCCGGGGAGAGGGACAGGGTGAGGGGTTCCGGTCCCCTCGCCCCGGCGTCAGCCGGGGAGAGGGACAGGGTGAGGGGCTCCGGTCCCCTCGCCCCCGCGTCCGCGCGGGGAGAGGGACAGGGAGAGGGGCTCCGGTCCCCTCGCCCCGGGTCCGCGCGGGGAGAGGGACAGGGAGAGGGGCTCCGGTCCCCTCGCCCCGGGTCCGCGCGGGGAGAGGGACAGGGAGAGGGGCTCCGGTCCCCTCGCCCCGGCGTCAGCCGTGGAGAGGGATAGGGTGAGGGGCTCCGGTCCCCTCGCCCGGCGTCCGCGCGGGGAGAGGGACAGGGAGAGGGGCTCCGGTCCCCTCGCCCCGGGTCCGCGCGGGGAGAGGGACAGGGAGAGGGGCTCCGGTCCCCTCGCCCCGGGTCCGCGCGGGGAGAGGGACAGGGAGAGGGGCTCCGGTCCCCTCGCCCCGGCGTCAGCCGGGGAGAGGGATAGGGTGAGGGGCCGGGGCCATCGAGGTGGGCGGCTTCATGGTACGAAAACGTGACGGGAACCCTGGCTGGCGTACTCTCTGGGCGGGTTTCGAGAAGCTTCTCATGGCTGAGAAGGGCTTCCTGGAAGCGCAAGGAAGATTTGGGTAAGGACGAGCCGGCTGACGCCGGGGCGAGGGGACCGGAACCGCACGGGACAAGGGGACCGGAGGTGCGGGGGGCGAGGGACTGCATTGGGACGCGACGCTAGCCGGAAAGGTCAGGTCGCGCAATCGCGCGGGGCGAAGCGGTTGGGGGGACAGGCGCCGCTCAGGCAGCGACGACGTTCACCAGGGCGACATCCGCTCCCTCTCTGACACTTCGTTCACGTCTTTCCCCCACACGTGGTTCTGAGCAGATCCGCAAGAGCCAGCACCGAGACGCCGCTCGCGAACTGGCGGGGCGCTCCCGAAGGGGTGACGAGAGCCAGGCGAGTGTCCCAGGGGCAGGTAGGCCTTCGCCGCCACCAGCGACGCAGCGTCGTGCTCAGTCAAGCAGCACGCTCTTGGGTGAATCGGCCAAGATGCGACTGAGCGCCCTGTTCACCATGCGGTCATTTTTACATCCTAAATGACCGCATGGTAATTCCGCCGCTGCTCACACCGGGTGAAGCGTCCGGAGCGAGGGGACCGGAAGCGTAGCGAAGCGTGGTGAGGGGCGGCGGTGGCGGACGGCTTCAGCGCGGATGCGATGTGCCCGCGACGGGCGCCAGGGGATACCCCATGCGTGTCGCCGCGGACCGCATGCGGGCGTCGTTGGTGCACAGCGGCCAGGAGGCGCACTGGGCGGCGGCGGCAAGGTGGATGGCGTCGAGCGAGCGCAAGGCGATGTCGGGTTGGCAGGCATCGAGAATGGCGTTCGCGCGTTCGAGCAGATCTCGCGTGACGCTCACGAGCGCGAGCCGGCGCTCGGCGACATCCGATTCCAACTGCTTCCACGCGGCTTTTCGCTGCCTGGCCGCAATCACGCCCTCGCGCTCCTTGCGCAGAAGCGCCGAATAGCACTCGGTGAGAGCGATGTCGGCGCTCCACACGAGCTGTCCTTGCGCCTGGTTGGCGTAGAACGAGCTATCGGGCTCGCGCACCAGGAGCTTCACCAGCACGGCAGTATCGAGATACATGGCGCTAGTCGCGGCTATCGCGATCCCGGCGGACAATCTGCTCGGCGGATGTGCCGATGGCTCGCGTCTTGGTCGAGAGTAGACGTCGATGCACGCGGTAGGGGGCATGGGCGAGCCCCAGCCCGACCAGTTTGGCCTTTGGTCTTCCGGCGGAGGTGATGACGATCTCCTCGCCCGCCGCCGCTCGGTCCAGCAGCGCGGACAACTGAGCTTTCGCCATGCGCACGCTTGCGTTCATGCATCCAGTGTAGTCACAGGTGACCACGGGTGCAAGAGTAGACCGCGGAAGGGGTAGTGTGCGGTGAGGGGCGTCGGAATGTGCCACTCCGCGATGGCCCCGCACCTGTTCCATTCCGCGGCTGACGCCCGGGGTGAGGGTCATTGGGAACGCCACACTTCGCGGCGACCCCGTGCGGGGAAATGCGGCAACCTCGTTTGGGTGGCGTGGTACGCTTGAGCAAGAGGACAGAAAGGATCTCGCGATGCCCCGGAGTAGCGCCATCAAGATTGATCAACTGATCGAGCGTGTCGAAGCGCTCGAAGGGGAGGTGCGCGACATCCAGGAGACGATCACTCCACGGCAAAAGCTGCGCCGGGTGGTCGAACGGATACGGCAGAAAACCAAGTACATCCCGCCACGCGAGTTGGACAAGGCGATCCACAGCGCGCTACGCGAGGCCCGGGGTGGTCAAGGCCGTCGGTAGGCTTTCCAGGGCGGTACTGGACACGAGCGTCCTGGTCAGGGGCATCCTGAGCAGTCGTGGGCCGAGCGGCCAAATCCTGAACAGTTTCTTCGCTGGCGCATTCGACCTCGTACTTTCGCTCTCGATTTTGACCGAGGTGGAGAGCGTCTTTCGGCGACGGCGCATTCTGGCACGACCGTCATTCGTCTGGGAGAACAGCGCGCTTGAGGGCCGCGCTGACTACATCGTCACCGAGGATGCCCGGGACCTGCTGTCGCTGAAGGTCATCAAGGTTCATGGATTCTCTCCGATCCAGGTCGTCGACGCGAAGGCATTCCTTCGATGCCTGCGACAGCCATAGCTAAGAAGTCCCTCCGCTCTCCGCCTCGCCGCGCCCTTGCAGGCTGACGCCGGGGCGAGGGGACCGGAGCCCCTCACCCTAACCTCTCCCCGCGCGGACGCTGCGAGGACGCGGGGCGAGGGGACCGGACCGTCGCCGCGAAGCTATCCAACCGGGTGGGGTGTGAATGCCACGATTCCGGGCACCTTGGCAAAACGGTCGTCGTACGTGTAGATGGCCTTGATGCCGTTCTCCATCATCGTTGCCGCAAGCACGATGTCGAAAACATGTCTTCCGGAATGACCGAGCACACGCAGAAGGTCCAAGGTTCGAGCGATGACTCCAGGACCTGGATGGATGACAGGCAGGGCGCGTCGCAGGTACTCGACATCGTTCGCGGCATCCGCGGTGCTGAGGGGGATCGTCATCTGCTTGGCACTTGTCACCACCGCGAAGTACTCGAACAACACCTGAGGCGCCACCCCAACCGGGATCTCCTGGACGAGAGCCCGATCGAGGAGGGCGCGACAGGCACCGTGCTGCGCGGCATCCTTGTTCATCGCGTAGACAAGGATGTTCGTGTCGAGCAGGGCCAGCTCAGCCTGCGGCGCCATAGATGTCCTCGCGTCCCAGTGTTCCCTTGATGGGCCCCAGGCTGCGGACCGGCAGGCAGAACTGCCCGACCTGCGCGGGCATCAGGGGAATCTCAATCGTGACGGCTAGCTCAGTTCCCTCGGGAACGTCGAGCGGTTCCAGTAGATTCGAGGCTCTCTCCGCGGCGGACAGCGTGGACGGTTTTGGTCATCTTCGGTCTCTGCAACTGATGGTGACCCGGGACGTAGGGACGCGCAAGGGCAGAGTTTTTCGCCTCGCCCAGAAGTGGGCAGCGCCGAGATCGGACCCCTCGCCCTAACCCTCTCAGCCTGGGGCACTTCGGGTTCACCACGTGGTGAGGGGCAACTTATCCGCAGCCGCTCCGAGAATCCCTCATGGACATCGCACTCGCGCGCCGACGTGAGCTCAGGAGGGCCGCCACCGACGCCGAGCAGGTGCTATGGCGCCTACTCAGAAGGCGGCAGTTTGCCGGCGTGAAGTTCCGCCGCCAGCATCCGATCGGGTGCTACATCCTCGACTTCTACTGTGCGGAGCACGGGCTGGCGGTGGAGCTGGATGGCGGACAGCACTTCACGGACGAGGGCCGGGCTCATGACGAAAGAAGAACCGAGTACCTGGCCACTCGCGGTGTACGGGTGCTCAGGTTCACCAACCGCGAGCTATTCGAGGAGCGCGAGGCGGTGCTGGAGGCGATCAGACAGGCAGTCGGCAGGTGAGGGGCTGGGTCCTGCTCTCGGGTCCGCGCCAGGTGGGCAAGACCACCTTGGCCCGAAGATCCTCGGCCTCGCCCCCCATTTCCCGACTTGCCCCACAACGCGGCTCGTCCTTACCCAGAGAGCCAGATGGGTGACCTACACCGGCGGCTTCCCGCGGTAAGAAGGCGGCTTGGAGGGGGCCGGAGGATTGCCCCTCACCCCAACCCTCTCCCCGCTCCGCTTCGCTGCGCGGGGCGAGGGGGCCGGAGGATCGCCCCTCACCCAACCCTCTCCCCGCTCCGCTTCGCTGCGCGGGGCGAGGGGGGCGGAGGATCTACCTTGCGGCGGCGGGTTCTTTGGGGCGGGCTACTCGGGGTTCCGGCTCCTTGCCGAAGATTCGGGTGCAGGCGCTCTCGGTGGCTTGCCTCATGCTCTCGACGGTCGCGGGGCTTGGCTCGCGCGTGGGCAGGGAGAGAAACTCGACCTTGACGGCGGTCGCGTCGGCCTTGAAGTCGAAGGCGCCGGGGAGGCAGGCTGGCTCGTCCCAGTTGCCGTGCTCGCGCTGGATGGCCACCGAGTCGCTCTCGCTGCGGTAGACCAGCGAGAGGCGGATGGCGGCCAGGCCGAAGGCTTGGACCACGCCTTTGATCTCGAACCACAGGCGCTCTTCGTCGGAGGCGCCGGCCAGGCGGTCGAGCTGCCGGCGGGCATCGATGTCGGCCTGCGAGGCGGCGGCACGCCGGATCTGGCCGTAGCCCAGCTTCCTGATGGCCACGAAGCCGACCACGCCCATGACCGCCAGGATCGCGGCGGACTGCAGGCTGCTGGCCACGGTCAGCAGCAGGGCCGTGCCGCCAAGCAGGATGCTGGCGGCGTAAAGGATCAGCACGGCCTGCTTCTGGGTCAGGCCGAGGTCGATCAGCTTGTGATGGATGTGCGCGCGGTCGGCGCTGAACAGGGGCCGGCGGCGAACGGCGCGGCGGAGCATGGCCAGCAGGGTGTCGGCGATGGGCAGCCCGAGCGCGACAATGGGAACCAGGATGGCCACGGCGGTCGACGACTTCTGGTTGGTCTGGATCGAGCCCACGGCCAGGACGTAGCCGATGAACATCGAGCCCGTGTCGCCCATGAAGATCGACGCCGGGTTGAAATTGTAGATGAGGAAGCCGAGCAGCGAGCCGCCCAGGCCGGCCATGAACAGCATCATGATGCCGTCGCCGCGCGACGCCGCCAGCACGAAGGTGGTGGCCACGCCGAACAGGCCCACGCCGGCAGCCAAGCCGTCGAGCCCGTCGATGAGGTTCATGGCGTTGATCACGCCGACGATCCACAGCATGGTGAACACCAGGCTGAGCGGGCCCAGACCGACGGCGCCGGCGAAGGGCAGGGACAGGACGTCGATCCTGAACCCGACGTAGTAAAGCGCCCCGGCGATGGCGAACTGGGCGATGAACTTCCTGATCGCGCCCGAGCCGCGGATGTCGTCGAACAGCCCGAGGGCGCAGATGGCGACGCCACCGAGCAGAAAGGCGATGGCCTTGCGGAAGCTGGCGTAGAACTCGGCCGCCCACGCTGCTGGATTCCAGCAGCAGGGAGAGCAGAGGAGTGTAGAAGCCGGCGGCGATGGCCAGGCCCCCCAGGCGCGGGATGGGCCGGCCGTGCACCTTGCGCGCGGACACGTGGTCGTCGAACAGTCGGCGTTTCAGCGCAAAACGCCGCACGATCGGGGTCAGCAACGCTGACACCAGACAAGCCAAAACAAATGCAACCGTGGCGGTGCGCATGAAAAACCTACGATATACCTATATCTCCCTACTTGTCGTCCAGCCAAGTATGGGACGCCCCGATGGCTTTTACTTCAAGAAGCTTTTGTCGTTCCGGATCCTTGCTAGCGCGGCGCGTGTTTCGGTGTTGCCGGGCGCCCAGTGCGGAGCGGCATAGCACGCGTCAATCGACGAAGGCATCCGACCACAACCGTTCCAGGAATTCCTGCCACGGCAAGACCAGAATCGCGCCGACCTTTCTCGGCGTGGCCTCCTGGCAGACCAAAACCAGGTGCTTCACGATCCTTTCTTCGGACAGCGCCTCGAGGCCTCTCAGATCTCGCGGGGAAACGTTGCGTGTGGCCTTCACTTCGATAGCCGTGTGGTTGCCAAGGATGAAGTCGACCTCGAACTGAGATGTGCTGCGCCAGTAGTGCAAGTCCCAGCCAGGGTGGCGCGTATCGATGTACGTCCTCAGCTCGTGAAATAGGAAGTGCTCGAGGGCGTCCCCTAAATCCGTCGACCTTTCCACGAGCGGCGGCAGTTTGCGCAGGGCGCGCATGACACCGACATCGAACAGGTAGAACTTCGCTGTTTCGATGGCCTTGCGCTTTCGACTGCGATTCCAGGCCGGCAGCTCGTACCCGACGAGGGTGTCTTTCAGGATCTCGAAGTATTCGATGACCGTGGTGCGCGGGACCTGGGCGTCGCTGGCGACCGCGGTCTTGTTGAACATTCGACCGCTGCACGCGGCGGCCACCTCGAGAAAGCGGGCGAAGGCGGGAATGTTTCGCGTGAGCCCCTCGGCGGCGATCTCCTCTTTGAGATAGGTGCCCACGTAGGAACGCAGGTCTTCGCCTGCATCGTCGGAGAGGTAGACTGACGGCAAGAGGCCACGGTTCAGCGCCGTCAACAGGTCGAAACGCGATCCCAGTTCCTTCCATGACAAAGGATGGAGATAGCGGGACCGCGCCCGCCCGCCGAGAAGATTCACACCTGACCTGCGCAGCTTCCTGGCCGAGGATCCAGTAAGAAGAAAGCGGATCTTCCGAGTCTCGATGAGAAGTTGGATTTCGTCGAGCAGGGCGGGCAGCTTCTGGATCTCGTCGACCACCACCAGCGCGTTGCGGAGATTCTTGGCCTCGATCTCTTGCCTCATGCGCGTTGGATCGGCGCTGAGGTCCATCCAGCGCCGGTGGTCGAGCAGCTCATAGATGGGCGTGCCCTCGGGCAGCAGAGTCTCTCGGATCAACATCGACTTCCCGGTTTGGCGAGGACCGAAGAGAAAACACGACTTGTGGGCCGTGGCCTCCATGAGATCGAGCTGTCTCGGGATGAACATGCGCGCTCCGCCTGTCGTCTGATACGACGTTTATCATAATAATCGCCGGGTCATCCGTCAATACGGATGAGGGGGCATTCACACCAGGCCAGCGAGGAAGCGTTCGTAGTCGAGCACGCGCAGACCCGTCTGGGCGTAGACGCGGTCGTACCCGGGCTTCGTGACAAGCTGGTAGGCGCGCACGCCAGGAAGCTTGGCCGCGAAGTGCTGCAGTGCCGGGCTCGGCTGGGTGTCGGCCGACTTGCACTCGACCAGCCAGAAGGGGCGCTTGTCGCGCACGACCAGGAAGTCGACCTCGCGGCCTTCCTTGTCACGCACGAAGAAGAGCTCGAACTCTCCTTCCGCCATGTCAGTCCAGTAGTGGCAAGCCTTGAGCAGGTGGAGCGCGGTCAGGTTTTCCAGACGGGCCGGTTCGGCCGACGGCGGCAACGCGAGGATGTCGAATAGATAGAGCTTGGGGGCGCTGCGCACGGAGCGTGCCAGGCGCCTGGTGTAGGGGCGAATGAGGAAGCAGTGGTACAGCGATGCAAAGGTCTCGACCCAGGCCTGGACAGTACCGTGCGCGGCGCCCAAATCCTCGCGCAGCGAATTGATGGAGAGCAGGCTGCCCACGCGCTCGGGTAGCAAGTCGGCCAGCACGCGCAGGGCCGCCAAGTCGCTTACCGCTCGCAGATCGCGGGCGTCCTCTTGCACCAGACGCTCGAGGCGCAGTCGGCTCCACCTGCGCGCCCGCGCCTCGCTGCCACCGAGCAACGGCTCGGGAAAGCCGCCGAGGCGCAGCATGTCGGCCAAACGCCACACGGGACGCGCCTCCGCAAATGCGGCGTCAGGGGTAGGCGGATGTTCGCGCTCGCCCAAGGTGAAGGGGTGCAGTCGATAGGGCAAATAGCGGCCGAGCAGGCTGTCGCCACCGCGGCGATGTAGATCCAGCCGTGCGCTCCCGGTCACGATGATGCCAGCCCCCGGACCCTCGACGTCGAAGTAGCCCTTGAGGCGGTCTTTCCACCGCCGATCCTTGTGGATCTCGTCCAGCGCCACCACGCCAGGGCCACGGTCGGACAGGGCCGCGCGTGGCGAATGGGTCCATCGGCGACGGAAGTCGCTGTCGTCCCAGCTTCGGTAGTTCACTGGCGAGGTCAGCAGGCCCTTCGCCAGCGTGGTCTTCCCCACCTGACGTGGCCCACTCAGAAACGCCATCTTTCCAGAGGCCAGCGCGTCACTGGCAATGCCTCGGCTCAGGTAGCGCACGCTGTCCATGCTGGCCAGTTTACACTGAAATGGAAACTGGACACGTCCAATTTCCAGTCTTATGGAAAGTGGCCAGAAGGAGCGGAGCCCCTCACCCTAGCCTTCTCCCCGCGCGGGACGCGGGGCGAGGGGAGGGGATCTAGAACAGACGCTCTTCGACGACCAGGATGTCGCCCGGTTTCAGAACGATGTTGGGCGCCCGTCCCTCGGTGATATCGGCCACGCGGCAGTTCATGCTCTCGACCGAGCCTTTGAGCTCGCGGCGCAGGGTCACGGCGTTCTTCGAAGCGATGCCGGTGAAGCCACCCGCGGCGGCGATCGCGTCGACGATGGTCATGTTGGTGAAGTAGGCGACCGAGCCCGGCTTCTGCACTTGGCCGATGACCGAGACCTTGCGGCTGTTCCACTCCTTGACCATCAGGGATACCTGCGGGCTCTTGAGGTAGCCGTCCTTGAGCTTGCTGGCGATCAGCTCTTGCACGTCGCCGCTGCGCATGCCGATGACCGAGACGCGGCCGACGAAGGGGTAGTCGATGGTGCCGTCTGCCGCCACCCGATAGTCGCCGGAAAGGTCGGGCTCGCCGAGCACGCGCACCGTGAACACGTCGTCGATGCCCAGCCGCTCCTCGGGAATCAAATCCACCGCTTGCACCGGGGTGCTGGGCGGCGGCGTCCTGCCCGCGCAGGCGAAGCTCGCGGCCACCAGCGCAAACACCAGCGAGCCACGATAAACGTGGCGCACGAGGCCCGGAGTCCGCGAAAGCTCAACCATGGAAGGGCGAAAAGCATAGCCGAGTTGCCCCTTTGTGTCGAGGCAGGCAGGGACGGTTTGGGACATCGCTTCCCAAGCCGCCTCAAACGCCTGTGAGCCAGGCGAGCGCCGCTTCGCAATCGACGATCCGAACCGGCACTTACTCGATTTCGATCCCCACCGGGCAGTGGTCCGAGCCGCGCACCTTGGGACGGATGAAGGCCTTGACCAGGCGCGGGCGCAGGGCGGCGCTGATCAGGAAGTAGTCGAGCCGCCACCCGATGTTGCGCGCGCGGGCGGTGCCCATCGGGCTCCACCAGGTGTAGTGCCCGCCGGATTTCTCGAGCTCGCGGAAGGTGTCGACGAGGTCGGCCTTGACGAAGGCGGCGAAGCCGGCGCGCTCTTCGGGGGTGAAGCCGTGGTTGTGAACGTTGGCCTTGGGATTCGCGAGGTCGATCTCGGTGTGGGCCACGTTGAGGTCGCCACAGAAGATGACCGGCTTCTTCCGCTCCAGCCGCTTGAGGTAGCGCAGGAATCCGTGGTCCCACGTCTGGCGAAAGTCGAGACGGCTGAGGTCGCGCCTGGCGTTCGGTACGTAGACGTTGACCAGGAAGAAATCGGCGAATTCCGCGGTCTGCACCCGGCCCTCGCTGTCCTGGCCCTTGCCGGGGATGTCCGCGTGGGGCACGACCGCGAGCGGGCGCTGCTTGCAGAACATCGCCGTGCCCGCGTAGCCGGGCCGCTTGGCCGGGTTCCAGTACATCTCGTAGCGCGTGGGCCAGGACCTCTTCACGTCGTCGGGTCGGCACTTTATTTCCTGCACGCACAAGACGTCGGGCTTTTCCTTCGCCAGGTAATCGAGAAAGCCCTTGCCGAGGACCGAGCGCAGCCCGTTGACGTTCCATGAAATGAGCTTCACGCCCCCTAGTCTAGCCCGTACCCCGGAGCCCCCAACCCTCTCCCCGCTTCGCTACGCTGCGCGGGGCGAGGGGGCGGAGGCCCTCACCCCAACCCTCTCCCCGCTACGCTACGCTGCGCGGGGCGAGGGGGCGGAGCCCCTCACCCCGGCCCTCTCCCCGCTACGCTACGCTGCGCGGGGCGAGGGGGCGGAGGCCCTCACCCCAACCGTCTCCCCGCTTCGCTACGCTGCGCGGGCGAGGGGGCGGAGCCCCTCACCCCAACCCTCTCCCCGCTACGCTACGCTGCGCGGGGCGAGGGAGCGGAGGCCCTCACCCCAACCGTCTCCCCGCTTCGCTACGCTGCGCGGGGCGAGGGGGCGGAGGCCCTCACCCCGGCCCTCTCCCCGCTACGCTACGCTGCGCGGGGCGAGGGGGCGGGAAGATCCCTTGCCTGCGCAGAGATCCAACAGCCAGGTTCCCTCGCCCCGGCGTCAGCCGGGGAGAGGGACAGGGTGAGGGGGCAATCGAGACGGGCGGCGCGAGAAGGTGCCGTGAAGTCGATTCGTTTTCCCGCCGAATTCGACTAGACTGGGCGTCTCAGGTTGCGCACATGGCTTCCCCAATCGACCGTCGTCAGGAGCCCCGGTATTCGGTCGCCGTCGAAGTGACGCTCGAAAGCGAGCACAACTTCTTTACCGGGCTGACGGCCAATCTCAGCGGTAGCGGCCTCTTCGTGGCCACCCGCGAAATTCGACCGGTCGGCGCGCGCGTGAACCTGCGCTTCACCCTGCCCACCTTCGGCGAGATCATCGAGGCCCTCACCGAAGTGCGCTGGGTGCGCCCGAGAGCGGTGTCGGGCGGCGGAGGCGAGGAGGGTATGGGGCTCAAGTTCCTGCAGCTTTCGCCCAAGGCGAGACTGGCCATCAAGGCCTTCCTCAAGCAGCGCGAATCGCTCTTCTTCGACGCGGACTGAGCGCCGGTCTTTTGCCTTGTGTACCCGGTCGCTTGGCGAATGTCTCGCTGTGGTAGACTCGCGTCGTGGATTTGAGCATTCCTCCGTCCGTCGTACGCCTGCTGGCCGGCGCGGGCGTGGAGGTGGCCATCCTTTTCGGGTCTGCTGCCCACGGGCAGCTACGTCCTGACAGCGACATCGATATCGGGATTATTGGTTCCCTCGGCCAGGACATGGATCTCGAGATGGAGCTGGCTCTCGGGGCGGACCTGGAGCGAGCCTTTGGACGAGAGGTCGACTTGGTTCGCCTGGACACGGCTTCGACGTTGCTGCGCTTCGAGGCGTCACGGGGTCGATGTCTCCACGAGGCACGTGCGGGCGCCTTCGCGGACTTCGTGGCGCGGGCCCTGCTCGAGTACGAGGATCTGCGGCCCATCCTGCGTCGCTGCGCCGAGGGGATGTTCCGCCGGCTCAAGGAGGTCCATGACCAAGCCTGACCTGGTGGCGCACAAGGCCTCGCGGGTGGGTGCCAGGTTGGCCCGCATCCGTTCGGCGACCGCGGTAGGTCTCGATGTGTTCGTGATTCGCGTGGATCTCATCGAGCAGGCGGCTTTCAACATTTTCTTGGCCATGCAGGAGTCGGCGGACATAGCCAGTCACATCGTGACGGACGAGGGTTGGGGCACTCCCGCCACGATCGCGGAGCTATTCGAGCTCCTGCGAAAGAACGAGGTCATCAGCGTTGAAACCGCCGCTGCCATGGGACGAGGAACCAGGCTGCGGAACCTGATTGCGCATGCCTATGGCGATCTGGACGCAGGCAAGCTGTTCGCCGCCGCATCGGTCGGGGTCGGGCAGGTCGAGCGCTTTCTGGCCGAGGTGGGCGCGTGGGTGGCGACCCGGACGGCGTAGTCGGCCGGGAGTGGGTCAGGGGCCTATGCGCATAAGCTCGATGAGGGGGGCGTTTTCTTGGCCGGGGGCGAGGGGGGCGGTGAGGTCGATGCGGGTGTGGATGGCGAAGTCTTCGTCACCTTCGGGGTCGACGATGGTCTGTTGCGCTTCCCAGATGCGCGGGGCGACTTGCGCGAGGGTGGTCTTGCGCGGGCTGCGCGCCAGGGGGGTGATGACGATCTTTTCGTGCTCGGCGAAGTAGGGGGCGATCTCGGCGGCCAGGCGCTCGGCGGTCCAGGCCGCGGCGTCGCCGTCGCGTAGGGCGGCTTGCGCCTCGGCGAAGTCCCGCCGGGCGAGGGCGCCGAGCAGGCGGTGCAGCTCGGCCCGGATGCGGGCGCCGAAGGCGCGCGGATCGGCGGCCGGATCGCGCGGCTTCTTGCCTTCGAGGATGGTCGGCGCCGTGCTGGCCGCGGGCGCGCGCATCTCCTCCCATTCCTCGAGCAAGCTGGAGTCGACGGTGCGCACCACGCCGCCCAGGCTGGCCACGAGATCCTCGACGGCTTCGTTGCGGAAGTGCACCGGAACCGACTGGTTCAAGGCCCGGTAGGCCTCGGACAGGTAGCGCAGAAGCACGCCCTCGAAACGCTGTAAGCCGAGGTCGCGGACGTAGTCGTGGAAGCTGCAGAAGCGCTCGAGAATCTCGCGCGCCACGGACTTGGGCGCGATGTTGTCCTCGCCGACCCAGGGGTGCTTTTCGGCGAATGCATTGAAGGTGTCGTAGATGAAGTCGCGGTTGGGCTTGGGCCATTCGAGCTTGTCCAGCTCTTCCATGCGCTGCTCGTACTCCATGCCTTGCGCCTTGAGCGCCTCGATGGTTTCGCCCTTCAGCTTGTCGAGTTGGGCGAACAGCACCGGCCGCGGATTTTCCAAGATCGCCTCGACCAGGGAAAGCACGTCGAGGGCGTAGCTTTCCGATGCCGGGTCGAGCAGCTCCAGGGTGTCGACCAGATACAGCGACAGCGTGTGGTGCAGCGAAAAGTCGTCTTGCAGGTTGGGACTGGGCACCGGGTGCGGACACCTTGCAAACTCGTCCACGACGACGTCGACCAGGCCGGCCTTGCGCAGCACGCGGAAGCAGGCCGCGGCGGTCCGGCGGTGCCGCTTCTTCATCACGTCGCTGTCGTGGCAGGCGGCGATGAGCTCGAGCAGCTTGCGGTAGCCGGCGCCGCGCGCGGGATCGCCGTTTTCACCCTGGAGCAGGCTGAGCAGAAGCCCGTGGCTCACGGCGAAGCGCGATTCCAGCGGCTCGGGCGTGCCATTCATCAAGCGCTCGAAGGTGCCGCGGTCGAAGTGTACGTAGCCCTTCTGCGGCGGCTTCTGCATGTGCACCTTCTTGCCGCCCGCCGCCTTGGCCTTGAGGCGCAGGTTCTCGACGATGTGGGCCGGGGCCTGTGCCACCACCCAGCCGCGCTCGTCGAAGCCCTTGCGCCCGGCGCGACCCGCGATCTGCTTGAATTCGCGCACGCCCAGGATGCCGTCCTTCTGCCCGTCGTACTTGCAAAGCTGGGTGAAGAGCACGGTGCGGATGGGAATGTTCACGCCCACGCCCAGGGTGTCGGTGCCGCTGATGACCTTGAGCAGGCCTTGCTGGCTCAGGCGCTCGACCAGGCGCCGGTAGCGCGGCAAGAGCCCGGCGTGGTGCAGGCCGATCCCGTGGCGCAAAAAGCGCTGCAGCTCCTTGCCGTAGGGGCTGTCGAAGCGCTCGCCGAGCAGGGCCTGCTTGATGGCTTCCTTGTCGGGCTTGGCGATGACCTCGACCGACATCAGGTTCTGCACCTCCTCGGCGGCGCTGCGCTGGGTGAAGTTGACCAGGTAGATGGGCGCGCGGTTCGGCTTTGATCAGTTCCGCGATGGTTTCGTGCAGGGGCGTTTCGCGGTACTCGAAATCGAGCGGCACGGGCCGGACGGCGCCGCGCACGCTGGCCACCTCGCGGCCGGTGGTGTCGGCGATCTTTTTTTCGATGGCCGAGGTGTCGCCCAGGGTGGCCGACATGAGCAGGAAGGTCGCCTGCCTGAGAATGCACAGGGGGATCTGCCAGGCGATGCCGCGCTCGCGGTCGCCGTAGTAGTGGAATTCGTCCATGACCACGAAGTCGGCGGGCACGCCGTGATGGGAACCCTGAGAGGGTTCCCAAACCCTCCCGCGATGGTCCGCCGCCGGCAAAGCCGGCGGGCTCCCCACGCCGTGATGGGAACCCTGAGAGGGTTCCCAAACCCTCCCGCGATGGTCCGCCGCCGGCAAAGCCGGCGGGCTCCCCACGCCGTGATGGGAACCCTGAGAGGGTTCCCAAACCCTCCCGCGATGGTCCGCCGCCGGCAAAGCCGGCGGGCTCCCCACGCCGTGATGGGAACCCTGAGAGGGTTCCCAAACCCTCCCGCGATGGTCCGCCGCCGGCAAAGCCGGCGGGCTCCCCACGCCGTGATGGGAACCCTGAGAGGGTTCCCAAACCCTCCCGCGATGGTCCGCCGCCGGCAAAGCCGGCGGGCTCCCCACGCCGTGATGGGAACCCTGAGAGGGTTCCCAAACCCTCCCGCGATGGTCCGCCGCCGGCAAAGCCGGCGGGCTCCCCACGCCGTGCGAGCGGCGCAAGGCCATGTTGGACAGGATCTCGGCGGTGCCGACCAGGATCGGGGCGTCGCTGTTCACCGTGGCGTCGCCGGTGACCAGGCCCACGTGCTCGGGGCCGAAGCAGGCGCACAGGTCGAAGAACTTTTCGTTCACCAGGGCCTTGACCGGGCAACTGTAAAAGCCGGTCTTGCCCTCGCACAGGGCCTTGTAGAGGAACGCGGTGGCCACCAGCGACTTGCCCGATCCGGTCGGCGTGGCCAGCACCACGTGCTTGCCGGCCAGGATCTCGAACAGGGCTTCCTCCTGCGCGGGATAGAGCGAAAGCCCGAGACCCGCCACGTAGTCGAGGAACCGCTCGAGCATCTGGTCGCCGCCGACGGGCTCGGCCGGTGGCGCGAGCGGCCGCGCTGGCGATGGCTGTGGGCTCATGTCCGCAAGTTCTACTTGGAAAACGACGGGCTGAGGGATCCCTTTCACGCCTTCGTCCCTCGCCCCATGGGGGCCCCTCACCCTGTCCCTCTCCCCGGCTGCGCCAGGCTCGTCCTTACCCAAATCTTCCTTGCGCTACCAGGAAGCCCTTGGCCCCTCACCCTGTCCCTCTCCCCGGCTGACGCCGGGGCGAGGGGACCTGGCTGCTGGATCTCGGCGCAGGCAAGGGATCACTTGGACTCGCCCGAACCGCCCCGGACTCGCCCGAACCGCCCCGGACTCGCCCGAACCGCCCCCTCGCCCCGCGTAGCGCAGCGAAGCGGGGAGAGGGTTGGGGTGAGGGGCTCCCTGGCTGCCGCCCAATACCGCCAGTGCAGGTCAACCGCCTAGCCTTCTGGGTGAGGACGAGGGCTTCGCCGGGGCGAGGGAGAAGTCAGGGGCGGCGCGCGGGCGCGAGACGAGCCGAGACTTGCAGGCGGACCTCGCGGTCGTAGCGCATGCTCTGGCGCAGGGGCTCGAAGCCGTTCTTGCGAACCTCGACCACGTGCTGCTGGTGATCGCGCCTTACCTCGACCACGGCGGGCGTGGTTCCGAGCACCTTCTTGCCGTCGACGAATACGTCGGCTCCGCTCGGTTCCGAGGTGACGTCGATGAAGGCGGGACGGAAATACGCCGCGGCCACCGATAACGGCATGACGTAGATGTGGATGGAAAACAGGGTGCTCGCGACCAGGGCCGACAAGATGAGGAAGGCCCAGGCCACGTTGTGGTGTTTGCGCTGCTCGCGAGGCGGGCCTTTCCGGACTCCGGTGTAGCTGGGCTGGATCGGAGCCTGGAGCCCGGGCGAAATCCTTCTTTCGCCGGAGGGCGGGCGCGCTGGCGCTGGCGCGGCGGCGGGCCTTTGCGGCGGGCTCAGCTTGCTTGCTATCACCGGCACGACGTCGATCAAGGGTGGCATGGGCGAATCGGGCACCGTGACGTCTTCCCACAGGCTGGGCATCAGGCTGATCACCTTCGACGGCAGCTTGTGCTGCGACTTGGCCCCCGGAGGCAAGAGCGCCGCGAGCAGGTTCTTGAGCTCGCCCGACTCCCCGAGGGTGGGCCGCGGGATGGTGGCGAGGGCGTCGCGGCAGGCGTCGACGAACTTGCGCGCGTCGACGAAGCGGTCGCGCGGATCCGGGGCCAGCGCGCCCGCCAGCACGCGCTCGATGGCGGGCGGAATGTCGGGACGAAAGCGCATCGGCGAGTTCACGATGCCTGAGGCAGCTTTCAGGTAGTCGTCGGGGCTGCCGCTTAAGGTCCGCAGCGGACTACCGGTGAAGATCTCGAAGGCCACCGCGCCGAGCGAGAAGATGTCGCTGCGCCGGTCGGTCGGGGCGCCGCGCGCTTGCTCGGGCGAGATGTACCCGAGCTCGCCCTTGAGCGAGGTCACCACCGAATGGTCGTCCTGCCGCTTGGCGACGCCGAAGTCGGACAGCTTCACCTCGCCGGCGTAGGACAGCAGGATGTTCGAGGGCGAGATGTCACGGTGGACGAGGCCGAGGGGCTTGCCGTCGTCGCCGCGCAGCTCGTGGGCGAAGTGCACGCCCTCGGCGATTTCGCCCATGATGTACAGGCCAACCGCGTCGTCGAGGCGCTTGCCGGTGCTCGACCGCGCCACCTTGGCGTGCGCCTCCAAGAGCGCGCCCAGATCGCGGCCGTCCACGTACTCGAGGACGATGAAGTACTCGCCGTCCGCGGAAAGTCCCAGGTCGTGGATCTGGACGATGTTCTTGTGCGACAGCGAGGAGTGGATGCGGGCCTCGGTCTGCAACATCTGCATGAAACGGAGGTCGTCGGCCAGGCGCGGCAGCACCCGCTTGATGACCACCATCTTCTCGAAACCCTCTTCACCGCGCGCCCGCCCGAGGTACAGCTCGGCCATGGCCCCGACCGCGAAGCGATCGAACAGCTCGTAGTGCCCGAGCTGCTTTCGCGCGGCGGCGAACAAGTTCATCCCCATGGCTGGCGTCGTGCCGCTCATCGACCCCTTGTTCGCTCGACCTGCGCTGCCGTCATGGAGGACTGAAAGCTGGTAACTTGCGTCCGATGGCTTCCGATTACAATAGCCTACGCCGCCTGGCGGTCGCGGCCATCGAAGACCGCGTTATTCCAGGGTTGGTCATCGCGGCCGGTCAGGCCGGGCAAGTGCAACTCCTGGAAGCCTTCGGGCGGCGTCAAATCGAGCCCGAGCCCGCGCCGGTGTCGCTCGACACCGTCTACGACCTCGCCTCGCTGACCAAGGCCGCCGTCACGTCTTTGCTCGTCATGAGGGGCGTGGAAGAGGGGTGCTTGCATCTGGACCGCCCGCTTGGCGAATACATTGAGATGCCGGAACACCGGCCCGAGGTGACATTGCGGCGCGTTTTGGCGCACGCCAGCGGCCTCCCGGCCCACCGCAAGTTCTACCAAAGCGCGCTGTCCAATTCCGAACCGGGGCAGGCGCGCCGGGCCTCGATCGCCAACCGGGCGGCCGCCGAGCCACTGGTCTACCCACCCGGCAGCCGTTCCATCTATTCGGATCTGGGCTTCATCCTGCTCGGCGCGCTGGTCGAGCAGGTCCTGGGCGAGCGACTGGATGTGCTGGCCGAGCGCTTGCTTTTCGAGCCTCTGCGGCTTTCCAGTCTGGGCTTCGTGGATCTGCTCGCGCGCGCCCCGGAGGCCAAGTTTCGCGGCCACGATGTCGCGCCCACGGAGCGCTGCCCTGTGCGCGGCCGGCTCATCCTGGGCGAGGTCCATGACCTCAATGCCTTCGCCATGGGCGGCGTCGCGGGCCATGCAGGTCTATTCGGCGGAATTCGCGATCTGCTACGGCTCGCCTTCGCCCTGTGCGCGGCCTATCACGGCAGAGGTATCGATGGCGGCGCCCCGTTCGTGCGCCGTGAGGTCTTGCGAGAGTTCTGGCGGCCGGCCGGGATCCCTGGCTCGACCTGGCGCCTCGGCTGGGACGGCCCATCCGCCGAGGGGTCGCTGGCGGGAACGCTGATCTCCCGGCGCGCGGTCGGGCACCTTTCCTTCACCGGCTGTTCGCTGTGGCTCGACCCGGAGCAGGAAACCTGCGTGGTCGTGCTCACCAACCGCATCCATCCCGAGGCGCGCGACGACCCGCGCTTCCGCGCCCTTCGGCCCGCCCTTCACGATGCTGCCTTGCAGGCCATCGGCTATCGGGCGGGGTAAAGTTAGGGGAGGCAACGCAAGATGAAGATCGCACTCGGCCAACTCGACCCCACCATCGGCGACTTCGAGGGCAATCTGCGCCTTGCCCGCCAGGCCATGGACCAGGCGCGCGCGGCCGGGGCCGACCTCTTGGTCTTGCCCGAGCTCATGGTGTGCGGCTATCCGCCGCGGGATCTGCTGGAACGCGACGCCTTCCTGCACGCCAGCGGGCGCGCGCTCGACGACCTGTGCGCGTCCGCGCGAGGTTCGCTGGCGGTGGTGGTGGGGTTTCCCGAGGTCCTACCCGAGGTGAGGGCCGGCCGCCACGTCGCCAACTCGGCGGCCTTGATCGACGACGGCAAGATCGTGGCCATACGGCGCAAGTCGCTCTTGCCCACCTACGACGTCTTCGACGAGTGGCGCTACTTCGAGCCCGCCACCACCGTCGCGCCGGTGCCCTTTCGCGGGCGCAGCCTGGGCATTTCCATCTGCGAGGACATTTGGAACGACGGCGACTTCTGGCCGCGCCGCCTGTATCGCGAAGATCCCGTCGAGAAACTGGTGAAGGCGGGCGCGGACATTCTCGTCAACATCGCGGCGTCGCCCTACACGGTCGAGAAACGGCGCTTGCGGCCGCGCATGCTGGCCTCCGTGGCGCGCCACTGGCGGTGCCCACTGCTGTTCGTCAACCAGGTCGGCGGCCAGGACGATTTGGTCTTCGACGGGTCGAGCCTGGCGTTCGATGCGCAAGGTGAGGTCATCGCGCGCGGGGCGGAGCACGCGACCGATCTCGTGGTCGTCGATATCGATACGGGCCAGGGAGACCTACGCCCGCTGGGCGAATCCGACGCGTGCTCGGCGCTCGAGGCATTGGTCCTGGGCACGCGCGACTACGCCCGCCGCTGTGGTTTCGCGGGCGCGCTGGTCGGGCTGTCGGGCGGCATCGACTCGGCGGTGGTCGCGTGCATCGCCAGCCGCGCGCTCGGCCCGGAAAGCGTGCTGGGCGTGGCCATGCCGTCGCGCTATTCGTCCGATCACGCGCGCCGCGACGCTGCGGATCTGGCGAAGAACCTCGGCATCGAATTCCGCGAGATCTCCATCGAGCCCATGTTCGCGGCCTACCTCGACGCCCTCGCGCCGGCCTTCGCGGGCCGCGAGCCCGACGTGACCGAGGAGAACTTGCAGGCGCGCATCCGCGGCGGCCTGCTCATGGCCCTGTCCAACAAGTTCGGCAAGCTGCTGCTTTCCACCGGCAACAAGAGCGAGATCGCCACCGGCTACTGCACGCTCTACGGCGACACCAACGGCGGCCTGGCCGTGATCTCGGACGTGCCCAAGACGTGGGTCTACAGAATCGCCCGCGAGATCAACGCGGACGCGCCGGCGATTCCCGCGTCGACCTTGACCAAGCCCCCGTCCGCCGAGCTGCGGCCCGGCCAAGTCGACCAGGACAGCCTCCCGCCCTACGACGTGCTCGACGCCATCCTGGCCGCCCACGTGGAGGACGGCCTGGATACGCAGGCCCTGGTGGACAAGGGTTTTCCGCGCCGCGGTGGTGGACAAGGTGCTGCGCCTGGTGCGCGCGTCCGAATACAAACGCCGCCAGCTCCCGCCCGGCCTGAAGATCACCAGCAAGGCCTTCGGCACCGGCCGCCGCTACCCCGTGGCGCAGGGATTTCGCGGGTAACCACTCTGTGTGCTAAGAACCGCCGCCATGAAAGCCACCATCGCAGTTCTTCCCGGCGACGGGATCGGTCCCGAGGTCACGGCCGAGGGCGTGAAAGCCTTACAGGCGGTCGCCCGCAAGTTCAACCATGACTTCGAGTTCCGCGAGGGGCTCATCGGCGGCTGCGCCATCGACAAGACGGGCACGGCGCTGCCGGCGGAAACCTCGCGCCTGTGCGCGGCGTCCGACGCCATCCTGCTCGGCGCGGTGGGCGGCCCCAAGTGGGACGATCCCAACGCCAACGTGCGGCCCGAACAGGGACTGTTCGCGATTCGCCGCGACCTCGGCCTGTTCGCCAACCTGCGGCCGGTCACCTGCCATCCCAAGCTGGTGGATGCGTCGCCCGTGCGGCCCGAGGTGCTTCGGGGCGTGGACCTGCTGGTGGTGCGCGAGCTGACCGGCGGGCTCTACTTCGGCGAGAAGAAGAAGACCGCCGACAGCGCCAGCGACCTGCTCGCCTACAGCGGAGACGAGATCCGTCGCGTGGTCAGGCGCGCGGCCGAATTCGCGCGCGGCCGGCGCAAGAAGCTGACCTCGGTCGACAAGGCCAACGCGCTCGAGACCTCGCGCCTGTGGCGCCGGGTGACGGAGGAGGTGGTGCGCAAGGAGTTCCCCGACGTCGCGCTCGAGCACATCCTGGTCGACGCCTGCGCCATGTACCTCATGCGCAGGCCGGCGTCGTTCGACGTGATCGTGACCGAGAACATGTTCGGCGACATCCTCACCGACGAGGCCTCGGTGCTGGCCGGCTCGATGGGGCTTCTGCCATCGGCCTCGCTCGGCGAGGGCAAGCGCGGGCTTTACGAGCCCATCCACGGCAGCGCGCCCGACATCGCGGGCCAGGGCATCGCCAATCCCTACGCCACCATCCTCAGCGCGGCCATGCTGTTGCGCTATTCGCTGGGGCTCGAGGCCGAGGCCATCGCCATCGAGAAGGCGGTTTACGCGGTGGTCGATCGCGGCGTCCTGCCGGTCGACATCGCGCGCCCGGGAACCAAGGCGGTCGGCACCATCGAGGCCGGCCAGGCCGTGGTGGCGGCGATCTAGCGCGCCCCTCACCCGCCGCACTTCGTGCGGCGGCCTCTCCCCGAGGGGGAGAGGCGAAGAATGGTGCCCCCTCGCCCCGCACAGCAAGGTTCCGGCCCCCTCGCCTTGCACAGTAAGGTTCCGGCCCCCTCGCCTTGCACAGCAAGGTTCCGGCCCCCTCGCCTTGCACAGCAAGGTTCCGGCCCCCTCGCCCCGCACAGCAAGGTTCCGGCCCCCTCGCCCCGCACAGCAAGGTTCCGGCCCCCTCGCCTTGCACAGTAAGGTTCCGGCCCCCTCGCCCCGCACAGCAAGGTTCCGGCCCCCTCGCCCCGCACAGCAAGGTTCCGGCCCCCTCGCCCCGCACAGCAAGGTTCCGGCCCCCTCGCCCCGCACAGCAAGGTTCCGGCCCCCTCGCCCCGCACAGCAAGGTTCCGGCCCCCTCGCCCCGCGAGCGAAGCGAAGCGGGGAGAGGGTTGGGGTCATAGGTGCTAACCACTTTTTTGCTAGCGATCTCGCGAAGGTGTACGGGGAGGTATGGGAACGAAACTTCTGGAGTGCGAATGGCCGATGTTGGTCCGGGAGCTTCCTGCCGGGTGGAAGGAGAGCGCGTTCTTGACGGGCGCAATTGTCATGGAGGACGGGCCACTGGCCGACCCGGAGAAGCTGCTACGGTTGCTGTTGGGTAGGGCAGCATCTGACGGATCCCTACGCTCCGTGGTCGCGCACGCTCGGGCAACCGGGTTGTGCGACGTGAGCAACGTAGCCCTGCACAAGCGGGAGAAGCGATGTGCGGACTGGCTGGAATGGATCGCGGACGACATGCTGGCGGAAACCATGGCTGGGCTGCCGTCAAGTCCCTTGCGCATGCGTCTGGTAGACGCGACTTGCGCGAGCCGGCCTGGCAGCACGATGGCCGATTTTCGCCTGCACGTGACTGTGGAGTTGCCTACCCGGCGATTCACCCGAGCGGAGTTGACCGACAACCATGGCGGGGAGTCGTTCGAGCGAATGGCGGTTGAGCCAGGTGATCTCGGTGGGTGACCGCATCTATGGGACGGCGAATTCGATCGAGCACGTGACGGCGAGAGGTGGCTACGCCCTGGTGCGCATCAATGCTTCGTCGCTGCCAATGTGGAGTACCTCCGACGGGGCGCGGGTCGACCCACTGGTCGTGGCCAGAAGGCTCGCCCCTGGCGAGATGACGGAGATCCCCGTCGAGATCCGGCCGAAGTCTGGTCAGGCGATCGAGGGAAGATTTTGTATCTATGCCTTGCCCACCGAGCAGGCAGCCAAGGCCCAGAAGCGGACGCGCCGGACCAAGTTGAAGCGCGGCAAGCGACCGGGCAAGTGTTCCATCGAGAGCGCCAAGTACATCATGTTGTTTACGACCGTGCCCTGCAAGATGATGACGACCGCACAAGTGGTCGCGACCTATCGGCTGCGTTGGCAAGTCGAGCTTGCGTTCAAGACGCTCAAGACTGTGCTCAAGTTCGACGAGTTGCCCAATCGCCTGCCGGACACGGGCCGTACCTGGCTGCTCGCTAAGCTGATCTGCGCGCTTCTGCTGCAACGGTTGGCCGGCTGCCACGAGGCTATTCCCCCCTCGGACGTCGCAGCCGCTGCCTAGCCCATCATCCCGGCCAAGCCGGCTTTCTCCATTTCGCGCCATTGCGTTTCTGTCCTGTGCTCTGGCCGATGCCATTCTCGGTCGACTCACGCTGACGGCACGAGTTGCAGCCCTTGACCGCACATCTGAGTTTCGCGACGGCCACCAGCAGTACCAGATCGACAAATTCGTCGTCCGACCTCGACACCGTCTTGCTCAACGCCTCGGCCTAGTCACGAAAGCTACCTCATGCAGGGCTCCGAGTGGTTAGCACCTATGAGGGTTGGGGTGAGGGGCCAGAGTTGGGCGCGCATGCGCTCTTCGTCCGTGCCTCGCCACGCGCGCGCCTGGTGCACAATACGCGCATGTCCACGCCCATCGCCAACACCATCGGCTTCGATGACGGGCCCTTCGACAAACACGGCGGCGGCCGCGCGCAGGTGTTGCTGGTCGGCGCGGTGTTCGCGCGCACGCGCCTCGACGGCGTGGTCAGCGGGCGCGTGCGGCGCGACGGCCGGAATGCCACCGCGAGGATGGTCGAGCTCGTGCGCGGCTCGCAATTCGATCGGCACGTGCGTGCGGTTCTCCTCGGCGGTATCGCGGTGGCGGGGTTCAACGTGGTCGACATCCACGCGCTCTGCGCCGCGCTCGACCGGCCGGTGGTCGTGGTGGCGCGCCGGCCGCCCCGTTACGCCGCCATTCGCCGGGCCCTCGAGCACGTGCCCGGTGGCGAGAGGAAATGGTCGCTCATCGAGGGCGCCGGCCCGATGGAACCAGTGCGCGGCATCTACGTCCAGCGCGCCGGCATCTCTCTTGCCGACACCGCCGCCTTGCTCGAGGCGGCGACCCTGCACGGCAAGCTGCCCGAGCCCTTGCGCGTCGCTCACCTGATCGCCGGCGGCATCGTCGCGGGCGCGAGCCGCGGCCGGGCCTGACCGACCGGGACTGCATCCTGCGCTTGTTCCCGATCCCTTGGCTGTGCTATCAGCGGGGGTTCGGATTTTCGCATCATCGAAAGGGCGACCATGAAATCGTACGACATCGCGCTGATTCCAGGAGACGGCACTGGCCCCGAGGTTCTCGCCGAGGGCGTGAAGGTTCTCGATGCGGCTTGCGCCAAGCACGGCGTGAAGCTCAACTACCAGAGCTTCGATTTCGGCGGCGAACGCTACAAGCGGACCGGCGAGATCCTGCCCGACAGCGCGATCGAAGAATTCAAGAAGTTCCACTCCATCTTCCTCGGCGCCATCGGCCACCCCGACGTCAAGCCCGGCATCCTCGAGGTCGGCATCCTGCTCAAGACCCGCTTCGCCCTCGACCAGTACATCAACCTGCGCCCGGTGAAGCTGTACCCGAACGTGGACTGCCCGCTCAAGGACAAGAAGCCCCGAAGACGTCGACTTCATCGTCGTGCGCGAGAACACCGGCGGCATCTACACCGGCATCGGCGGCGTCACCCAGAAGGGCACGCCGCTCGAGGTCGCGACGCAAGTCATGCAGTACTCGCGCCCCGTCGTCGAGCGCTGCGTGAAGTACGCCTACGAGGTCACCCGTCGCCGCAACAGCAAGAAGAAGATGCTGACCCTGGTGCACAAGTGCAACGTGCTCACCCACGCGGGCGACCTGTGGGTGCGCGTACACAAGGAGATGGGCGACAAGGACTACCCGGAGATCAAGCAGGACTACAACCACGTCGACGCCTGCACCATGTGGTTCGTCAAGCAGCCCGAGTACTACGACGTCATCGTGACCGAGAACCTGTTCGGCGACATCATCACCGACCTGGCGGCCATCATCCAAGGCGGCCTCGGCATCGCCGCCGGCGGTAACATCAACCCCGAGGGCGTGTCCATGTTCGAGCCCATGGGCGGCAGCGCGCCGAAATACACCGGCAAGAACATCATCAACCCGCTGGCCACCATCAGCGCCGGCGGCATGATGATGGACACCCTGGGCGAGCCGAAGGTCGCCGCGGCCATCGACCAGGCCATCCACGACGCCCTGGCCAGCAAACAGATCAAGAGCCTGACTGCCGGCAAGATGGGCATGGGCACGCGCGAGGTCGGGGATCTCATCGCGAAGCTCGTGAGCTAGCGAGCAGGCTGCGGGCGCCGGACAGGGCGTGGAAGGCTGGTTTCCATGATCGGTGATTGTCAGGTTACAGGGACTAACAAGGCAGCGCCTTTCACTCTCAAGGCGCACCGGGGGGACGGCATGGTTCTCCTGGCGATGAACTGGAAGCAAGGCAAACCTCCCCTGAGCTTCGTCGGGTTCGCCATCGAATACAAAGAGCCCGGTGGGGACCAATACTACCCACTCAAGAACCGCCTGTGCTTCCCGAACGCGGACAAGACATCGGTGAAGGACCGCTATTCGACCCTGCGTTCCCCCATTCAGAAATTCCGTTGGGTGCACTTTCCCTACGATGCCGACAAGAACGGCGACTTCACCTACCGGGTGACACCCGTGTTCATGGATGCCAACGAGGAATTGAGCTACGGCGAGGCCCAGACCGTCCTCATCGGCCTGGCGCGAGAAACCTACCCTGGGCAGTTGAACGTGGCCTTCACCCGCGGGTTCATCTCCTCCCAGGCATTCGTGGATTCCTACGCAAAATACGGGAGCATTTCCGCGCTCATCCCAGGCGATGCCAAGGATGGGCTGGGCTTCGCGCCCACCCACCCCAAGACGAAGCAGGCCCTCACCTGGATGGGCTTCGAGGCACGCTCCGCCATCCTCGATGTGCTGGACAAGGCCCTGGCGGACCCCGACGCCGGGGTCAAGGTGGTGGCGTTCGAGCTCAACGAGCCTGGGGTGTTCGAGCGCCTGCAGAAGCTGGGGAGCAGACTCAAGATCATCATCGACGATTCGAAAGACCATCGCGAGCAGGGCTCGGCGGAAAATCAGGCTCAACAGTTGCTGAGCAAGGCCGCCGTCAAGCGACAGCATATGGGCAGCCTGCAACACAACAAGACCATCGTCGTGGACGGTCCCAAGACGAAGTACGTCGTGTGCGGCTCCACCAACTTCTCATGGCGGGGCTTTTACGTTCAGTCGAACAACGCGGTCGTCCTGCAGGGTGACACCCCGGTGAAGCTCTTCGGCGATGCGTTCGACAACTACTGGAATCACGGCAGCGTGAAGCAATTCGGGGCGACGCCTTCGGCGCGCTGGAACGACCTCGGGTTGCAAGGTATCGATGCGGCGGTCGGCTTCTCGCCCCACGCCTCGGGGAACGCGCTTCTGCAAGAGGTTGCTGACGATATCGTTCAAAACGCGAGATTCGAGCGTCTTCTATTCCCTTGCGTTCTTGTATGAGACCAAGGGACCTGTCCGGGACGCGATCAAGAAAGTCACCGAGGACAAGGACATCTTCGTCTACGGCATCTCGGACAAGAAGGTCGGGGGGTTGAATCTGCAAGTGCCGGGGGGAAACGTGGCGCCGGTCTCGCCTGCTGCGCTCACCGGCAAGGTGCCCGAGCCCTTCAAGTCGGAACCGACTGCGGCCGGCGGCGTAAGGATGCACCACAAGTTCGTCGTGCTGGACTTCGACAAGCCCACGGCCCGTGTCTATCTGGGGTCCTACAATTTCTCCGAGCCGGCCGACTTGGAGAATGGTGAGAACCTGGTGGTGGTTCGCGACCGGCGCGTTGCTGTCTCGTACATGGTGCAAGCGTTGACCCTTTTCGACCACTACCATTTCCGCCTGCTCGAACAGCAGGCCGCGGACGAAAAGAAGAAGGGCAAGAACAAGAGCAGCGGGAAGTTGCAGCTTGCCATGCCCCCGACGGACGCCAAGACCAAGGCTTGGTGGGAAGAGGACTATTCGGACCCACACAAGATCAAGGACAGGACGATGTTCGCGTAGGGCCGCGCCGGGCAATGGGGAGCAGGGTGGTCGGCCTCATCCGCGCGGCGTGCCCTTTTCGTCGTCGGGCGTGGCCGTGGCCAATCCCGGCAGTACGGCTTCATGGCCGACGAGCGTGGGTGCGGCGTCGCTGGCGGGTAGGATGGCCGGCGAGAAGCCGTGCACGGTCGGCGCGGCCGCCATGGCCGACGACGGCGGTGCCGCGGATGGGGCCGTCATGTCCATCGGTGGAAGATCGACGGGGGCGGATCCTCCTCGGCGACGAAGGCCTGGGCTTCGAGCAGACCAGGCGGCAGCACGATTCCGAATTTCAAGATGGATGGCGGGCTGCCCTGCCCGCCAGGGACCGGGGGTTGCGACGCCGGTATCGGCCCGGCACCAAGGTTCAGCATGGATGGCTCGCCACCCCCGTGACTCGGGCCGGGGGCCAGGGGCGCTGCAGGATCCACGGTCATCGCCGGTCCGGGGCCGAGGGCAGGGACCGGGATGGCCGGTTTGGCTGGCGGGGGCTGCGGTCTCTCCTCCGGCCTGGCGCGGACCTGGCCCCGAGGCACCGCGCCCGGCAGCACGGGCACCTGGTATTCTTCGCTCCGCCCCCAGTCCAACACCTCGCCGTGCAGGTAGAGCAAGTTGCCTAGGATGCCGGCCGCGACGAAGGGCGCGTACAGGCCCACGCTGAAACCAAGCCACCGGCCGAGGAAGGGGATGGGAAGCAGCGCCAGGGCCGCGCCCAGCAGCGCCGAGACCGCGCCGCCGACCAGCAGCGCGATGGCGATCGCAGCGACGGCCACGAGGTAGTCCTTGCCGATGCGGAGGATGGTCCGGCCGATGAATATCGGGTTGAGGATGTGGCCAAAGCCCAGGTCCGTGGCCGCCGTCAGGATGGCCATGGGCACGTAGACGCCGCCGAGCAACCCCAGCAGCCACACCACGGGGTCGCCGCGACTCGGGTAGCTGAAGAGCCCAGCGAGCCCATCGTTCGCGGCGAAGTAGATGTAGACGACCGTCGGAATCCAAAGGATCGCGGTGGACACGATGCCCTTCACGGCCGGGGCGATCAGATCCGCGTGGAGATCCGTGAAGCCAAACACCCCCATCCTGCGCGCGCCGCTGGCACAGCCGCGGATGATGAAGAAAACGAAGGCCCAGTAGAGCCCCTGGCGTAGCACGAACGCGCTCGATCCCATCATCAGCGAGCCTGCTCCCAGGTACGAGCTCAGGGCGCGAACCAGGCCCACGAAGAACAGGGAGATGATGCCGGTGCTTCCCAGAGGAAATTCCAGGGCCGCCCGGAGCCGACGCACGAACGGCTGGGCCACCTTTCGATGCACCATGATGGGATTGGCGGCGCGCCCGCAGAAGCAGCACACGGGAACCTGGGTTCCTTTCGGCCCACCCGGCTGGCTTGCCACGCAGTCGGGGCACAGATCGGCCCGGCAACTCGCGCAGTTCCATCCGGCCTGTTCCCTGGGATGACGGCGGCACCCGCGCATGTCCACCATTATCGTGCAAATACACATTCACCGCGACCTCCCTGTAACTACCTCATCACCGCGGGCTGTGGTTAGATTCCCCGGGTGACTCGCCGTCGCAAAGCATGGCCCGCGCTGCGCATGCTCCGTCCCATGCTGGCCGCGCTTCTTCTCGTGCCCATCTGCGCACGGGCCGAGAGCTACGCGCAGATGGGAGCCCTCGAACGCGGCGCCGTCGACGCCGCCCTGGCGGCACGCGGTCTGGCCATCGATCCCGCGCCCGATGGCAAGATCGTCGGGGCCATCCACGTCGTGAACCTGGACGTGTTCCTGCCCAGTGACGGCCGATTCCTCGAATGGTTCAACCACTTCCATCGCACCACCCGCGAGGGCATCATCCGTCGCGAGTCGCTGCTCGCGCCCGGCATGCCCTACGACCCCGCGCTGGTCGACGAGACCATGCGCAACCTGCGCAATCGCACCACCTACAGCATCAACGATCCCCCGGTGTCGAGCGTCGTGGCCATGGTGCCCGTGCGGGCCGCCGCGCCTGGCACCGTCGATGTCCTGATCGTCACGCGCGACGTGTGGAGCCTGCGCTTCAACGCCAGCTACAACTATCAGCCGGGCTATCTCATCAACCTCAGCACCTCGCTGTCGGAGAACAACCTCTTCGGTTGGCGCAAGCAGGCGGCGCTTGCGTTCATCATGAATCCGGGCGATATGTGGCTTGGCCCGAATTACCTCGATCCCAACCTGCTCGGAACGCACCTGCGCCTGACCGCCGCCTTCTATGAAATTTGGGGGCGCAGGATCGGCGAGATCGCAGCTGGACCGCGCGAAGGTTACTCGACCTGGGTGCGCATCGAGTATCCGTTTTATGCCCTCTCTGGACGCTGGGGCGGGTTCATCGACGGTTCTTACACGACAAACGTTCCCAAGGTTATCTCGGGGACCAGTCTCAGGTATTTCAACCCGTCGACGGCGACCTGCGCCGCGCCCGGGGCGCCGGACTATCCCGGCGCCGACCTGAACGCCGCCTGCGCCTACCGCGCTCGCCTGGGTGGTCTTACCTCGGGGCTCACGCGTTCGTTTCAGCGGTCCTGGCTCATTCAGCGCATGACGATCGGCAACGAGCTCGGTCTGAATCGGCCGAGCTTCCTGCCGGACTTCCCCAGCGACCTCCGCGACATCTTCGCCCAGACGTTCTTTCACACCTCGGAACGAACCTCCTCGCTCTATGCCCAGTACGACGCGTTCACCCCGCGCTACCGCACGTATCGCAATCTCGATAGCTACGACCTCGGCGAAGATCAACGGCTCGGCCCGTGGGTGACGCTCAAGTTTGGCCGCGCCAGTACCTTGCTCGGGTCCGATGCGGATTTCTTCGTCTTAAAGACCGAGGCGCATGTCAACGCGGGTCTTCTCGGCGGATTCCAGAACATTGGCGCCTCGTGGGAAAGCCGTGCATACGGCAATGGCTTGCACGACCAGCTGCTCACGGCGCAGCTTCTCGCGTATACGCCGGTGCTGGCGCGAAGTTTCCGCATCGTGGCGTCCGGAAAGGCAGGGTTCATCGCGGACAATCTGCATCGGCCGCTGGTCTACGTGGGCGCCCTCGAAGGCCTGCGCGGGTATCCGGTCGATTTCTTCTCGGGCTTCGATTACTACCTCGCCCATCTGGAAGCACGGACCATGGCTTTCCCGCTTGCGTCCTTACGCTTGGGTGGGCTGGTGTTCGCGGATGCCGGACACGCCTCCGCCACCTTGCGCGGACTCGACTTCTACGGGGACGTGGGCGCGGGCCTTCGCCTTCTCATCCCCCAGCTCGACGCCGACGTCCTTCGCTGCGACTGGGCCTTTCCTTTTCGCGACTACGCGCCGGTAAAGGCGGGCTGGCCCGGGCGCCTATCCATTGGATTTCGCCAGGCTTTCTAGTCGCGATGCGCAGAAAAGCGACGTAGAGCTGGACAAACCATGGGCAATGTTGGTAAGGTAAAACGACGTAGCGAGTTCCTCAGGTGTGTTCCGGCCGTCTATCTCTTCGCGCTCGATCCATGAGCCGCATGTTTCCGACCGAAAACCCAGGGCTCGGTGTGGTGAAGCATGGTGGGTTTCGTCCACCGTTTGCAGGCTGCCGAGGAGCGGCTTCTTTCTGAGTTAGGCAACCATGAGGACACCAAGTCCGTCCTGGCCGGATCGCACGCCCACGGCCCAGGAGTGAATGAGAGAGACGTGAGACGCAAGAGGAGAAAGTAATGGGAACGAGGCTTTATGTAGGCAATCTGTCGTACAACGTGACCGAGCCGGAGTTGAAGGACGTATTCGGTGAGAACGGACGAAATGTGAAAGAGGTCAAGGTCGTGCTCGACCGGGACACCGGACGTCCGCGTGGTTTTGCCTTCGTCGAAATGACCACCGACGCGGAAGCAGCCCAGGCCATCGAGACCCTCAACGGTCGCGAGATCCAGGGCCGTCCCATCAACGTCAGCGAGGCGCGCGAACGCGCGCCGCGCAGCGGTGGCGGCGGCGGCGGCGGATTCGGTGGTGGCCGTGGCGGTCGCGATCATGGCGAAGGCCACGGTCGCGGTGGTCGTCGCGGCGGCGGCGGCGGCGGCTGGTAGTCCTTCCTCTTCTCGATTCTATTCAGCTCGCAGCTCGCTCAACCAGAGGCGGGTGGGCGATGCTTGGGCTCTTGCCGTGCGGATGTCCACCCGTACGCGGAGGCGTAGGGGGCCGCCGCCGTGGTGAAGCGGCGTACGCCACGCGAGGGTTTGGCCCTCGCTGGTCCTGCGCGCGATCTCGCCGAGCGGAACCTCAGGCGGCAGCGGCTGACCATCTTTCAAGAATGAGACCGATCCGACAGCGGCCAGGTCGGAAGGAGAAAAGGGCGCCAGGTCCAGCGCCGCGCCGAGGGTGTAGTCGCCTTGGGCGAGAACCAGCTCGGTCTCGACGGCGATGCTTGCCCCTGCGGCCCGAGTCGCCTCGGGCAGCGCGATGCCGACCCCGTTCCATACGCCCTTGACGGTCTTTCTGCCCTCGAGATCTCCCTCGCGACCGACCACGCGCCACTGGCATAGCCGCGGACTTCCCACGAGCGCGCACTCGTCGACGGCCCAGCGATGCTGCTCGCGCAACCTGCCACCGGCCCAGGCCAGGACCGGCGCCGCCGCGAAGACCAAGGCCGCGAAGCCCACGACCAACCCTGCCTCGCGCCGCCACTCCGGCGGTGCGGTCTTGCGCACGAGATGGCGCGCGATCGCGAGCAGCCACGAAAGCGCGATGGCGGCCAAGGGCAACGCCAGCATGAAGATCGGCAGGCGATACCTCGGCTCGGCGAAGATCGCCGCGTAGAGGACGGCGAGGACGGCGGCCTGGGGCACGAGCGAAAGCGCGAGCCATTGCCTGCGGCGAGCGCACAGAGCACAGCCCATGAGCGCCAGGGCGAGCACGGCCAGCCAGAAATCGTCCGCGGCGGCTTCGAGAGTGTTGCGGTGTCGGGCGAAAAAGGCGCGGTCCGGTTCGGGCAGCACCCCGGCGCGAAAGAGCGGCCAGTAAAGCAGCGCGCGTTCGTGTACCAGCAGGCGCTCGGCCTTGCTGGCGAGCAACCCGACGGCGTAGAGGGGATCGAATTCGATCCATGATTTGGCGATGGCGAACGAGGCCCGATCGGCCGCGCGATGAGGCTCCGAAAGCACGGCGAAGCCGGTCACGTCGCGGAACATGCGGTTGAGCGAGCGCGAGTAACAGCCGTCGGTGTCCGGGTTGGCGCCGACCAGCGCGGTCAGGCCACCGTGGCTGTCGGTGAAGAAGGTTTCGCCGTAGCGCAGGCGATTGCGTACGGCCCATGGGACCAGCATCAGCGCGGCGACCAGGCATGCGACGGCCGCGGATCTCACCGAGCGGCGCCAGGATTGCTTCTGGGCGCGGAAGACCAGCAGTGAAAGCGCGGCCAGGGGCACGACGATGGCGCGCATGTAAGCTGCGAAGCCCGTGAAGACGCCGAACAGGATCGCGGCCAAGATTGGCCGGTCGCCCGCGAAGCGCACGAGGAAATACGCCGCGACGATCAGCAACACCGCGGCCGGCATGTCGGTCCCGGTCACGCTGGTGATGGCGATACCGGCTGGCCAGCACGCGTAGAGCATGCCGGCCACGACTGCGACCCGTACCGAGCCGCCCGACATCCTGCGCGCAAGGCCGAACACCGCGCCGGCGCCGAGCCCGCCCAGCACCGCGCCCACCAGCTTGATGGCGAGCCAACCCCCGCCAAGGGCTTGCACCGGCGCGATGAGGAAGACGTAGCCGGGCATGTACACGTAGGCAGAATCGAGGCTGCCGTGCTCGACCAGATACGCGGCCGACTCGACGTACATGGCGAAGTCGCCCACGGGCTTGGTGGGTACGGCCAGCACCCACGCAACCCGCAAGGCGATTGCCAACGCGACCACGACGAAGGACATGAAGCGAGGGAAGTTAACCACAGAGAGCGTGGAAGACACAGAGGCCCGTGGTGAAGGATCCGTCACGCATGACCGGTGCGGCGGCGGAGCGTCCACTCCGCGGCCAGCAGTCCGAGAGCGAGGATCAGCAGAAGAGGGCTCGACCAGACCTCGACGGTGCGCAGGCTGCCCACGCGCACCTTGCGTGGGGGACGCACGCTTGGACTGCCAATGGCGCCATCGTGGAATTCACCGCCGCTGGCCTTGGCGATTTCGCGTAGCACGCCCTCGCGCGCGACCACGTCGTCGAGCTCGTGCCCTTCGGGGCGGATGACGAACGTGGTTCGTTCCTCGGCGTCCCGCCCGTCGAGAACCGCACGGCCGAGCAGCCGGTAGGCGCCCGGGTCGAGCCCGGCGAGCTCGAGGTGGGCCTCGCCGTCGGCGTTGGTCGTGACCCTGAGCGTGCGCAGCGGGGCCGTGGAGGCCACGGCCGCGGCGGATCGCAACTCGATGGCGGCCTCGACGGCCACGGCGGGGCTGTAGTCGGCGCGCAGGGTGCGCACGCGCAGGGACACCGCCTGCCCGCGCCGGTATTCGGCCTTGTCCAGATCCAGGCGCAGATGGGACAGCGCCGGATCGCGGACCAGCCAGCGAATGGCGCCCTCCCAGAAGCGCTGGAAGGCGTGTCCGTCGTCGCCCGCGCCTGCGGCTTGAAAACCCCAGCTCCAGGCGCTATCGGTCAAGAGAGCGAGGGTGCGTCCCTTGCCCACCTCGGCCACGGCCAGCGCCGGGGCCGGCTTGCCGTCGGCGCTCTTCTGCGAGGGGTGCACGAGCAGTGCGCGCGCCCCGGGGCGCAACCCGGCTACGCGGTTGATCCCGACGAGCGGGGGCAAGGCGGCCCAGCGCGCTTCGTTTTCTTTCTCGTCCAGGCCAAGCGCGGTGACCGGGTGCGTGCGGCCCTCCGCGGTCAGACGGGGGCGAAAGGCGTCGGTGCTGAAGGACGCTGGACCGTCGACGGGAATGCCGGCCAGCTCCACCGGCAGGACATCGTGCAGGGCGCTTTCGCCGTATTGCCCGCTGGCGAAGGAGAGATCGCCACCCACCATGGCCAGGGCGCCGCCGTCCTCGATGTAGGAGCGTACGCCGGGCAGATAGGGCTCGACCCAGTAGGGTTTGAAGTTGAAGTTGTCGAAGATGAGCAGGTCGAACGACTTCAGCTGCTCGTCGAAGATCTCCTTGTAGGGAAAGGGTATGAGCGACATCTCGTCCGGGCCGAGCGGCATGTCGTCGGTGTCGGTGCGCAAGATGAAGAACGACACCAGATCCACGTTGGGGTCGAGACGCAGCATCGAGCGCAGGAAGCGTTCGTTCCACGACGGCCGGCCGCACACGTGCAGCACGCGCACGCGGTCGCGGATGACCTTGAGGATGAAGGCCTGGCTGTTGTTGCTGTCGAGCGCTTCCCCGGCCAGCACGGGCGTCTTGATTTCGAACACGTAGTTGCCCGGATGGTCGGGCGTGAAATCGAAGACCACGCGTTCCTGGGCCGAATTCTCGCGCAGCAGGACGGCCTTGGCGTCGATCAGGCGTCCGTCGCGCAGCAGCGACACCTCGACCATGCGCCCGCCGAGACCGCTTTGGCGAAGCACGGCCTCGATCTTGACGGGGGTGCGCACGAACGCGAAGTCGTCGGACAGCACGGCGGCCACGGACAGGTCGCGTAGCTTCTCTTCCCCGATGAACACGGTGTGTACCGGCGCGGCCAACGCCTCCAGGGTCTTGCGCGTATCGGCGTCGAGGGGACCGCGGCCGATGCGGCCGTTGTCGATGCCGTCGGAGATGAGCACCACGGCGCCGAGGTCGCGGCCACCGAACCGCGTGCGTAGCTCGGACAGGGATTCGCCGATACGGGTGGCTTCGGCCTTGGGCGCGGGCAGCGCGGTGGGCGAGGCAGGCGTGAGGACTTCGCCGAAGCCATAGAACTCCACCTTGTGGCCGCTTTGTTCCCATTCGGCGAAGGTGGGCGCCGCGCCGGCCAGCAGCGCGGCCGCGCGTTGCGCGCGCGTGGGGCCACGATCCGGCGGCGCCACGCTCATCGATCGCGAGACATCCACGAGCACGGCCACGTAGTTCGGCACCACGCTGACCTGGCCGAATTCGAGTCTGGGCTGCAGGCATACCAGCAAACAGACGGCGACGGCGAGCAGGCGTAGGGTCAAGATCACCACGGTCCTGCCACGCCGGCGTTCGCGCCACAGCGAGAGCCCGGAAATGCCCACCGCCAGCGCGGCCGCCACCACCAGCAAGACGAGCGTGGTTCGCCCAAGCTGAGTCGCGAAGGTCAGTCGCCAATCGGCCACGAGTCCGAGGCGGTTCACCGGAGAGATCTCCGCCTGCGCATGATGAAGTCGATGTGCGCCTGTTCGGTCTTGTAGTCGAGACAGAGGGCGTACATCACCACGTTCACGGCGAAGCGGAAGCAGCGCTCGCGCTGCTCGTCTCCGCCGGGAACCACGTCGTGCTCCCAGCGTCCGAACCCGTCGCGCGCCATGGCTCCGCCAATATCGTTCTGGGTGTAGATGACGGCCAGGCGGCGATCGCGCTCGATGCCCTCGAGGATGGGCGAGGCCAACACACGCCCGGGAACGCCGTGCAGGATGTAGAACGATTTCCACAGCACGTGGTCGTCGGGCACGGGCCTGGGCATGTCCCCGGGCAAGGTGCGCGCCAGGAGCTTGCGCACGGATTCGTCGAACGCGCCGCCGGCGCGATCTTCGGCGGAATCGATGAACATGCAGCCGCCGAAGGTCAGGTAGCGGCGCAGGCGAATGGTATCGGCTTCGGAGGGCATGGCGAATCCGCGGTCGCCGGACAGCACGCACAGCGGGTAGCGGAAGAGGTCCGGACTGGACAGGGGAAGCTCGATGGGGTCGGGGACGGTCACCAAGCTGGTGCGTCGTTCAAGCTCCCAGGCCAGGCGGCGCAGGGCGCTCGGACGCGGGTCGGGCAAACCGGGAAGGCGCAGGCGCAGAAAGCGGAACTTGGAAAGCTCCCCGAGAGCGCGGGCGCCGCGCGAGGAAAACAGCAAGCCGGCCAGGGCGAAACCGGCCAGGAACTGGCGGCGGGGAAGGCCGGTCATGCCGCACCCGGCAGAAGCCGAATGCTCGACGAATGCTCGCGGCTCTGGCAAACGAGGCGCGCTCATTCGATACTAGCGCCTGCCATGAGGTATCCGTCCAGGTTGGTCATCGCCCTGAGTATGATGGTTGTCGCTGCCGCTGTCGCGCCCAAGTCTGCGCGCGCCGAGGATTCCGAAACCGGTGCGAGCGCGCCGGTCCCGGCGCAAGACGAGGCCACGCCCGGGCCCGGACTCGATCAGCAGCCGGCACCCGCCACCGAGGCGCCCGCGCCCAGGCGCAAGAAGGCGGCGGCGCCGGCGCCCGCCGAGGCGGCCGAGGCGCCCGAGGCGCCCAAGTTCTTCGGCGGGCCGGCGGAGGTCAACCACAAGTACCAGACGGGCCTATCCATCATGCCGGGGTCTGGCTATCGTTTCATCGTTCCATACAAAGACGGCCAGCCCTGTGGCGACTCCTCCGGCCAGAACACCAAGCGCGTCTGTGCGCACAGCGTTCCAGCGTTTCTGGATTTCCAGCTCGCTTTTGGCGTGGCCGCGAGAGCGGATATCATCACCGACATTCGCTTCGGCCTGCAAAGCGATCCCACGGTTCCGGGCCACCACGAGTTCGCGCTTTCACCTGGGCTGCGCTTCTGGCTGGATGAAGAAGTCGCGCTGAAGTTCTATACGACCTTGCAGTTCGTGTTCGACTACACCGACTTCTCGACCCAACCGGGCATCCGCAGCACCGACTTCGGCGTGCGCAACGCCAACGGATTGATGTACGACCCGATCCGCAACGTGGGGTTCTTCATCCAGTTCGCCGAAACCGTGGGGTTGGCGCGCTGGTTCCGCATCGACCTGGATGTCGGGCTGGGCGCGCAGATCCGCTTTCCGTAGGGGGACTTTTCGTCGTCCGCAAGGGTTCACTTACGCGTGCGCCCTATTCGGCCGTCGCGGGCCGGGCGCGACGCTTGCGGTACAGTCTGACGGCGACGAACAGGACGGCCACGCCCACCAGAATGAGGATGCCGTATTCCGAGCGCCGCACCCACTTGATGACGTTGTCGATCTTATCGCCGAAGTACCACGAGGTATAAATCAGAAAGGGAACCGAGAGCAGGGCGGCCATGGCGTCGTAAACGATGAAGACGTAAGGGCGGACGTGCAGCATGCCCGCGGACAGGAAGATCGAGAAGCGCAAACCGGGGAGGAATCTTGCGACGAAGACCACCTTGCTGCCGTAGGTGCGAAAGTAGGCGCGGACCCGGCGCTGCCGTTTCGGCGTGAAGTAGCGATGGCCGAACCGGCTGGCCAGGAGCTTGGTGCCGAATCTGCGGCCCATGGTGAAGGCAAGGGTGTCGCCGCCGAGCACCGCGGCAAAGCAAACCAGGAAGACCTTGTGAAGCTGGACGGTTCCGAGATGCGCCAGGTAGCCCGCGGAGATCAGCGAAATGTCCTCGGGAATGGGCAAGCCAAGGCCGCAAAGCAGCAGAAGGCCCGCCAACTTGGCATAGACATGAGACGTGAGTTGGCTGAGTAACCACTCCATGGAACGACTTGGGCGAAACCCATAGCACGGATTCAGGCCACGCGAGGGGTCCACATGATGCTCACCTTCCCAGCGACTCGACATTGACAGCGGGTCAAGACCGCCCTAGAAAGCTGTCAGAGAGCCATGCACATGACAAACTACCAATGGAAGCTAGGATTTCTTGTGGCCACGATGATGTTGGCCGCGACGGCATGCAAGCCCGAGTACCCGGCTTGCGACAGCGACAAGGATTGCAAGGCCAAGGAGTTTTGCGTCGCTCGCAAGTGCCAGCAGTGTCGCGACAGCACCGACTGCGGTGCGGGGCGCGAGTGCACCAACGGCAAGTGCAACGCGATCCCGGGATACTGCCAGGACAGCTCGCAGTGCCCGGCCGGCCAGGTCTGCTCGGGCAATCGCTGCGGCCCATGCCAATCGGACATGGAGTGTCCCGCCGGAATGATCTGCGACGGCGGCCAGTGCGGACGGGCCCAGTGCATGAAGGACGATGATTGCCCGCAGGACAAAGACTGCAAGCACGGTCGCTGCGTGGGCTCCGAGCGGGTCACTTCCGACCAGCCGCCCTGCCCGCTCGATACCGTGTACTTCGGCTTCAACCTCTCCTCCCTCAACACGGACGCCACGTCCTCGCTGTCCAAGAACGCGGCTTGCCTCAAGAAGACTGGTCGGAGCATCGACCTCGTCGGCCACGCCGATCCGCGCGGCACCACCGAGTACAACATGGCCCTCTCGGATCGCCGCGCCCAGGCGGTGCGGGACTATCTGCGCCGGGCCGGGATCGAAAGCTCGCGCCTCAAGCCAGTACCACGCGGCAACCTCGACGCGACCGGGACCGATGAGGCGAGCTGGGCCAAGGATCGCCGCGTCGATTCGGAGTGGAAGTAGCCGTTCCACCCCATCGATTCGGAAGGAAAGTCACCGTGCGCCTATCGGCAGCATGCGCACTGTTGAGTTTCGCCCTGGCCGGCTGCGTGACGACCGGCCAGGGGGACAAGATGAGCGCGGATATCGCGCGCCTGCGGGAGCGGCTGGACGCCTTGGATGTGCGCGATCGCGATATCAACGAGAAGGTTGCCAAGCTTCGCACCGTGCTCGACGAGGCCACGGCGCTGCTCGGACGCAATTCGGCCGACCTCGGCGCGCGGGTGGCGAAGAACGAGACCGATATCGCGGCCATGACCGGCAAGATCGAGGAGGCCAAGTACCTGGTCGCCGAGCTGCAGAAGCAGGTGGCTCAGGTGGGGCAAACCCAGCAGCAGCTCGAGCAGAACCAGCAGCGCATCGTGGAACGCGTGGCGCCCACCATGCCCGAAGACAAAGATGCGTTGTGGACGGAAGCGCAGAAGCGCCTTGGCAATGGTCAGCGCGACGAGGCCCGCCGCTTCTTGCGTTCGTTCATCCAGCGTTTCCCCGACGATCCGCGCGCCCCACAGGGCCAGCTCCAGATCGGCATCTCGTTCGTCCAGGAGCTCAAACCGAGCAATGCCGCGGCCGAGTTTTCCAACCTGATCCAGCGCTTCCCGCGCTCGGCCGAGGTGCCCGAGGCCATGTGGCAGCTCGCCGAGTCTTTCGTGGTCCTGAAGTTCTGCAGCGATGCCAAGGCGATGTACGAGGATCTCGCCAAACGCTATCCCAAATCGCCGCGCGCGCGTCAGGTCAAACAGCGCTTGCGCGACGTACAGCGGAAGATCAGGAACAAGAACCTCTGTACTAGTTAGATGGGAACCCTGGGAGGGTTCCCAAACCCTCCCGCGCTCTGGCTACGCCGGGCAAAGCCCGGCTCCGCCTACGCGAGTAATGGGAACCCTGGGAGGGTTCGCTGCGCACTCGGCACCCGCCATCCCGCCGTCCCCCACCCGCCGCTGCGCTCGGCCTCGCCAAACCCTCCCGCGCTCTGGCTACGCCGGGCAAAGCCCGGCTCCGCCAACGCGAGTAATGGGAACCCTGGGAGGCTCGGCCCCTCCCGCCGTCCCCCACCCCGCTCGCTGCGCTCGGCCTCGCCAAACCCTCCCGCGCCTACGCGAGTAATGGGAACCCCCTGAAAACACCTCGCCCCGCGCAGCGGGGAGAGGTCGCCGAGCGCAGCGAGGCGGGTGAGGGGCTGCGCGCTTCAGAACAAGGGCTCGTCGCACTCCGCGGCCACCAGGTCGTCGACGGTTTCCCGTCGAGCGATGAGGGTAGCCAGTCCCTCGTCCCACAGGACCTGAGGCACGCGTCCCTGGGAGACGTAGTTCGAGCTCATCGCGGCGCCGTAGGCTCCGGCGTCGTGGAGCACGAGCAGGTCGCCCGGCTCGGGACGGGGTAGCGGCCGCGGGTCGAGTAGCTCGTGCTCGTCGCGCGTGAACACGTCGCCGCTTTCGCACAAGGGGCCGGCCACCACGAGCGGTTCGGGGGCGCGACCGGCGCCCTTGCCCACCACCGAAATGTGATGGTAGGCGCCGTACATCGCTGGCCGGACCAAATCGCAGAAGCCGGCATCGACCATGACAAAGCGATGGCCCGGGCCCTTGTCGTTGTCGCGCGTGTCCTTCACGTCGTGCACGCGGCACACCAGGATGCCCATCCCGGCGACCAGGTAGCGGCCAGGTTCGATCTCCACCCGCACCGGCCGGCCGCGCACGGCCGCGAAGCGAACGACGGCCTGGTCGAGCACGGGTTTGAGCCACGCGAGGTCGTAAGGCTCCTGGCCGGGCCGATACGGGTGCGGGATGCCACCGCCGAAATTGACGGCTTCGACCTCGGGAAAATCCGGCAGCAGGCTGGCGAAAAAATCCACCAGCTTGCGCACGTTGGTGTCGAATTCGCGCGGGTCGGGGCCGGTGCCGATGTGCGCGTGCAGGGCGACGATTGGGAGCCCGGCCGAGGTCGCCAACTTGCGCGCGTCGGCCAGGTTGGCATTCTCATGCCAGATGCCGTGCTTCGATGAGGGGCCGCCGGTGTCGCATGCCTGCACGTGGCCGTGGCCGAACCCGGGGTTGGCGCGCAGGGCGATGGGGCCGCGGTATCCGGCCTGGGCGAGTTGGCTGATCTGTCCTGGGGAGCCCACATTGGGCAGGACGCCGTGGCGGACGATGACGTCGAGCGCGTTGTCGCGATACACGTCCGAGGTCAGCATGATGACCGGCGGGCTTGCGCCCAAGGCAAAGCCGGCGCGGGCCGCGCGCAGGACTTCGTTGCCGCTGACGGCGTCGATCCATAGGCCGGCCTCGCGCACGATCCGCAGCACCGCGTGGGCGGAGTTCGCTTTCATCGCGTAGCGCACGATCAGACCTGGCGCCTTGGCCAGGGCGGCGAGGCGCCCGAGGGCCGCGCGCAGGATAGCGGCGTCGTAGAGATAGAATGGCGTGCCCACGCGGGCCGCGATGGTTTCGAGGGGATAGGTGCCTGGATGCATCGAACGCCAGCATCATAGACTACTTGTGTCCCACGTGTACCAGGTCAGGAGACCATGGAATGCACCGCCTGCGGGCGGCGCGCGTGGCCCTTCAATCGGCTACGGCGATCCCTCCGAAACTGCTAGACTGCGCGGCCAAGATGACTGCAAACAAGCACGATCGAACGGCGTGGTTCAAAGGTGGTACCGCCAACTGTCAGGTGACGCTGGCTCCTGGCGCGCACGCCTATCGTCTGGTCTTGCTGGGCGCTCCCGGCGTGGGCAAGGGAACCCAAGCCGAGCTGATCAGCGAGCGGCTCGGTCCTTGCCACCTGTCGACGGGTGACGTGTTCCGGGCCGCCAAGACCCTTGATCCAGGCGAGATCACGCCTGCCCTCAGCGCGGCGCTCGATTACATGAAGCGCGGTGAGCTGGTTCCCGACGAAACCGTCATCGGCATCGTGCGCGAACGCCCGACCTGCCTGCGCTGCCCCGGCGGTTTCCTGCTCGACGGCTTTCCGCGCACCGTGCACCAGGCCGAAGCCCTGGCCTCCATTCTGGGCGTGATCGCGATGAAGCTCGACGCCGTGCTCAGCTACGACCTGCCCATCGACCAGATCGTGTCGCGGCTGTCCGGTCGTCGCACCTGTGGCGGTTGCAAGGCCGTGTACCACGTCACCACCAAGCCGCCCAAGACGGTGGATGTGTGCGATCAATGCGGGGGCGCGCTGATCTTGCGCGAGGACGATCGCCCGGAATCCATCCGCGTGCGCATGGAGGCCTACGAAAAGAGCACCGCGCCGCTGGCCGACTACTACCGGGAGCGTGGCCTGCTGGTCTCCATTCCGGCCGAAGGCTCGCCGGAAGACATCTACCAGCGCACCGTGGTGGCACTCGCCGTCCGGCCGTAGCGCGCCACTCCGGGCGAGGAGATCGGGTAGTGATCGCTGTTTGCCGCGCCTGGCGCGTGTGCTATCAATAATGCAGACTATTTCACTCCGAAATGCTTCTATGCACCCACCAAGCAAGCCATCCCCACCTGGGCTATCATCCTGGACTTCGCGAGAGATGGTCCCCAGCCGTCGTGGAAGGATGATCGGATACTCGTCATGACGATCTTTCCCAAGTCCCTGTCGCCCTCGCTCGCTCGCCTGGCCACCTACGCCAAGAACACCCTGACGTTGGTCGGGTTCAGCCTGACCACGACGTCGGGCATCGCGCTGCTGGCGTTCTTGATTCTCGAAGCGGCCGGTGTGATCGAAAATCCCTATGTCGGAATCGTCGGCTTTGCGTTCCTGCCGGGCGTCTTCGTGGCCGGCCTGCTCGCGATGCCGGTGGGCATCTTCCTTCACCGCCGCAAATTGAGGATAAGTGGCGCTCTGCCCGGGGAGGTGCCGACCTTTCCACGTCTCGACTTCAACGATGCCCACGTCAGACGCGCGACCGTCCTGGTCGTCGCACTGACGGTGGTGAACGGGATCCTGCTCGCCACCAGTACCGCTGCGGCCGTGAGTTTCATGGACACACCGGAGTTCTGCGGCACGGTCTGTCACAAGGTGATGCGGCCCGAGTACACCGCCTACCAGAACTCGCCACACTCGCGGGTCAAGTGCGTGCAGTGCCACATCGGACCTGGCGCCTCGTTCATGGTCCGCTCCAAGTTCGACGGCTTGCGCCAGGTTTGGAAGGTCCTGACCAATACCTATGCGCGCCCCATCGCCTCGCCCGTGCACACGCTGCGGCCTGCGCGCGACACCTGCGAGGGGTGCCATTGGCCAGCCAAGCACTACGGCGACAAGTTGAAGCTAATCGGTCGATTCTCGGAAGACGAAAAGAACACCGCAAGTTTCACCGCGCTCCTGCTCAAGACCGGCGGCGGTGCCACGGATGTCGGCGAGCAGCACGGGGGGATTCACTGGTGGCACATCTATGCCGACAACCGGATTCGCTACCTTGCCACCGATGCGCGCCGCCAGGAAATCGCCTGGGTCGAGCTCACCACGCCCGATGGCAAGCGCAAGGAATTCCTGCGCGACGGGGCTCACAAGCCGTCGCCACAGACCCTCCAGACTTCGGCACGGCTGATGGATTGCATCGACTGCCACAACCGTCCGACCCACCTCTTTGAAACCCCGCCCAAGGCGGTCGACGCCGTGTTGCAGCGCGAGGCCGACCTGCGCGCGCTTCCTTTCTACAAGCGGGAGGCGGTCAAGGCGGTTTCCACGGCCTACCCCACGCACGACCAAGGTATCGCGGGGGTACGCACCGCGATTGCCCGTTACTACGCCGACGCGCATCCGGATATCGTAGCCAAGCAGGGATCCCTGGTCGCGCGCGGAGCCGAGGAGGCGGCGCGCGTGTACGATCGCACGGTGTTTCCGGAGATGCACACGAGCTCAAAGACCCACCCCAACAACATCGGCCACGACGACTCGCCGGGATGCTTCCGTTGCCACGACGGCAACATGAAGAACGTGGCCAGCGACGAGACCATCCCCAACGATTGCGATACCTGCCACAGCATTCTCGTCGATGGCAGTCCGACCGAACCGGATCTCAGCCAGCTCACGATACCCCAGCCGCCAGCCGAGGCGCCTACGCAGGCCAAGTAGGCGCGGGCGCGCTCGACCGCATTCGAGTATTGTTGCGGACTAGGTCGGCGATGGAGCCGTCTTGACGGCGGCGGTGGCGACCTTGTACGCCTTCTCTTCGCGGGTGGCTGCTTCGATCTCCTTGGCATCGGGATACGCTTCCATGCCGATCTCGGCGACATCGAGGCCGTTGGCCTCGTCTTCGGCCGATACGCGGATGCCCATGACCAGCTTGATCGCGTACCATAGCGCGAACGCGCTGACGAAGGTGAAGGCTCCCACGGCTAGCACGCCCTTGGTCTGGATCCACAGTTGGTCGAAACCACCGCCATTGAACAAGCCCGCTTTGGGCAAACCACCCAGATCCTTCACGCCGAAGAGGCCAACCGCGAGGGTTCCGAAGATGCCGTTGACCAAGTGGACCGACGTTGCGCCGACCGGATCGTCGATCTTGAAGCGGTCGAACATCAAGACGGCTTCGATCACCAACACACCTGAGACGAGACCGATGATGGCCGATGCTCCGGGAGTCACGAAGGCACATGGGGCGGTGATGGCCACGAGTCCCGCCAGACACCCATTGACCGTGAAGGTGAAGTCGGGCTTGCCCAGACGCCACCAGGCATAGAGGGTGGATGCCACGGCTCCGGCGGCCGCGGCCAGGTTGGTTGTCAGCGCAATGCGCGCGATCGCGGTGGCATCGGCCGCCATGGTCGAGCCAGGGTTGAATCCGAACCAACCCAGCCACAGAATCATGCCTCCCAGGAAGACGTAGCCCATGTTGTGCCCTGGGACAGGCGTGACCTTGCCATCCTTGCGATACCGTCCGAGGCGAGGTCCTACGACCAGGATGCCCGCCAGCGACGCCCAGCCTCCCACGCTATGAACGACGGTGGAGCCCGCGAAATCGAAGAAGCCCATCTTGGACAGGAACCCGCCACCCCAGATCCAGTGTCCGGTGATGGGATACAGCACACCGCAAAGGAGCATCGAAAACACCATGAACGACCCGTACTTGGTTCGCTCGTTCATGGCCCCGGACACGATTGTCGCCGCCGTTCCGGCGAAGACGAGTTGGAAGAAGAACTTCGCCATCAGCGGCACACCCGTCCAATTGAGCGAGCCGAAGATGCCCTTGTAGGCCTGGCCCATCGCCGGGCTGCTATCCGCGCCTGACAGGAAGAAGCCGCCGGCAGTGCCCACGAAGCCCCCGTCGGAAAACATCAAGCCGAACCCAGCAATCCAGTACGCCAGCGTGGCGATGCCGAATACGATGAAGTTCTTGGAAAGGATCATGACGGTGTTCTTCTTGCGTGCCAGGCCTGCCTCGAGAAGGCCAAAGCCAGCGTTCATCCAGAACACCAGGAATGCGGTGAACATCACCCAAACGGTGTCCAATGTGAATTTCATTTCTGCCGGGGTCATGTCGAGATTCCTCCTTCGTGGGTTTGCGGAACGAATGGTTGGGTGTTGCGGCGTGTGGTCTGCAAGCCTAGCCAACGAAGGTTACGGACATATTTCTGGATGGTGAAATGGCGGTAAATCCAATCGAAGTTCCATTCCGCGCGGTCATGTGCAGCGGATATCGAACTGCCAAGCTGGCCCATCTCGTCGTCGGAGGGGGTACTGGCGCGCATGCGGGTCTAACGTGGTGGCCGCACGCCGCCGAGGTTGCCGTAGGTCACTGCTCCTGACGCGAGGTAGCTCGCCTCAGTCTGTTGGTCTGGTCAACGAGGGCTATTTGATGACCTGCGGTGGTGTTGGCGGGGGAGGCGGGGGAGGCGGCGGCGCCTGCGCCGGTGGCGGAGGAGGTGGCGGTGGCGCCGCAACGGGGGGAGGAGGAGGTGGTGGTGGCGGCACGGGCGGCGACGGGGGCGCCGGAGGCGTGGTTGCCGGTGGCGGCGGCGCAGGCGGCGCGGGTGCTGGTGGCGGTGGCGGCGCCACCGGTGCGCTCGGCGGCGGAGGGGAGGCCGGCGGCGGCGGCGGCGGTGCGGCGGGAGGCGGTGGCGGCGGTGCGGCCGGTGGCGGTGGCGACGCCGGCGGGGTAGGCGGAGCCGCGGGAGAGGCCGGCGGCGCGGGTGCCGGCGGGGGCGGTGCTGGTGGCGGTGGCGCCGGCGGCGGCGCCACGGGCACCGGCGGTGTCGTTTCGCCGTTGTTGTTGATGCAAGACGAGAGATCGAAGATCATGAATTCCAGCGCCTTCTCCTGCGGCGACAGGGCGGTGCGCGAGGCGCAGCATCCGGGGAAGACGGTGCCTCGGCTCGTGGCTGGGTCGGCGGGGTAGTCGCCGACAGAAGCGGAGTCGCTCACGTGCAACGCCGTGTACACGAAGCGGCCGCACGCATTCCCCACCGGCCAGTCGAAACTGAAATAGTGGGTGTACTTGGCGGCGCCGGTCGGGATCCCTGGATCGTTCGGCTCGTAGATCCAGCGTTGTGAGGGGCCCTGCGCGTCATCGGCCCCATACTTGACCGTGGCCGCGATTGTGAGGCGCCCATTGGTGAGCGCTCCCACATTGCCCAGCCACCCCGCGAACGCGCCGCCACGCCCGAAGGAGGTGTCGATGTACGTGTTACGGGTCTGTCCAGGCGAAATCAGATCATAGGACGGATTCCACGAGGCGACCTCGCCGAAGGTCGAGGAAAAGTTCCCGAAGGTTCTGATCCACGCCCAGTGGTAGTGCTCGGCGAACACTCGGCCGCCGGCGGCCACGTACGCCTTCATTCGCTCTACGGCGTCAGGGTGTGAGATATATGCGTTGTTGTTTGTCGGATCAGAGTTCCAACTGGAGCCATTACAGTTGAGCACGACCATGTCGTACTGATTGAGGTGGGCTTGGGTATCCCATAGGTTGCCTGTTGCATCGGGGAAACTGCTTGCCCCTACCTGGTTGCAGGTATCGCCGCTGAACCCGTTACTGCCGCCGTATGACTGGTTGTAGAGCCGAGCCGCGCCCGTCCCGGCAGGCAGGGTGAACTCGCTGGCGTCAACGCCAATGCGACGAAGGAGGCACTGGAGCCGTTCCCTCACGGTGTCGTCGTAGGTAGCGTTGGGGGAATTGGTTAGCTGCGGGTAGGCGCCGCCGGCCGCCACCGCCATTCTGGGCAGGGAGGCCGTGCCGGAGTCGCCGTCGCTCTGATTTCTGGGCAGCCGTGCGAACTTGTACGACGGCGTGTCGCCGGCGGAGACGTCGGTGGTCGCACAGGCGGTCACCGTCGGAATGGTGACCTGACGGCGCCACTTCCCGATCTGGACCACGAGAGGGATGTTGCTGCCCGAGGGAGCGTTGGTCAGGGTGAACGAACCATCGGCGGTCGTGATCGCGGCCGTGATGGGATCGCCGTACGCCGCGGCCCACTCGGCCTGATCGGTGGGACATCGGTCGCAAGACGACCCTCCTACCGGGAAGCCATGCGTGATCGCGGGAAGGGTGGCATTGGGCACGAAGACCATCACATTGTAAAGCGGGTTGACCCCGGCCGGGTCGTAGACCTTGCCGGTGATGGTGGTGGACCCGCTCGCACAATCGGTCTTCACCTGGCAGCGCAGACCGTCGTCACACACGCAGACATTGCCCTGGCACTTGGTCTTTGCCGGGCACGGGTCGTTGCAGGTCGTCGACGCGCCACAGCCATCGCCCATGCTTCCCCCGCAGTAGTGGCCGCCGTTGCTGGCCGTGCAGGTCAGTGCGACGCATGTGTCGTCGCCCTTGCACAGACCGGTGGCCGCATCGCAGACCTTGCCCGTGCCGCAGTCGGTGCTGCAGGCGAGGCTGCCTCCGCAGCCGTTGCCGATGGTCCCACAGTAGTTGAAGTCGGTGCCGTTGGTGCACACCGTGCGCGGCGTGCAGGTACCATCGCCCTTGCACAGGCCAGTACCGGTGTCGCAGACTTGGCCGGCCGCGCAGTCGGCGCCACAAACGAGGCCGCCACCGCAACCGTCACCGACGGTGCCGCAGTAGTTGTAGGCCGTACCGTTCGCGCATGATGCCATGGGTGTGCAAGTCGCCGGATTACCCTTGCACAGGCCGGTGGTCGTGTCGCAGACTTGGCCGGCCGCGCAGTCGGCGCCGCAGACGAGGCTACCGCCGCAACCGTCGCCGACGGTGCCGCAGTAGTTGTAGGCCGTGCCATTCGTGCAAGCGGTGAGGGGCGTGCAGCTACTGTCGCCTTTGCACAGGCCGCTGGTCGTGTTGCAAACCTTGCCGGAGCCGCAGTTGGTGCTGCAGACGAGGCTGCCACCGCAACCGTTGCCGATGGTACCGCAGTAGTTGTAGGAGGTGCCGTTGGTGCAGGTGGTCACGGGCGCGCAGCTACCGTCGCCCTTGCACAGGCCAGTGGTCGTGTCGCAGGTCTTGCCGGCGCCACAGTTGGTGGTGCAGACGAGACTGCCGCCGCAACCGTCGCCGACGGTGCCGCAGTAATTGTAGCCGGTTCCGTTGTTGCAAGACGTAAGCGCCACGCAGGTCGCTGGATCGCCCTTGCACAGGCCGGTGGTCGTATCACAGACTTTGCCGGTGCCGCAGTTGGTGGTGCAGTCGAGGACACCGCCGCAGCTGTCACCGATCTTGCCGCAGTAGCTGTACTCGGATCCGTTCGCGCAGGTACTGAGTCGCGTGCAGCTGCTGTCGCCCTTGCACAAATGGCTGGCGGTGTCGCAGACCTTTGCGGTGCCGCAGTTGGTGCTGCACTGGAGGGCACCGCCGCAGCCGTCGCCGACCAGGCCGCAGTAGTTGTAGCCGGTCCCGTTTTCGCAGGCCCTGGGCACGCAGGTCGCGCCGCCCTTGCACAGCCCATCGATGCCACAGACCTGGCCGGCAGCGCACGTCGTGCTGCACGGCAGCCTGCCGCCGCATCCGTCGCCGATGGTTCCGCAGTACCTGAACGGGGTGCCGTTGTCGCAGGTGATGGGCGAACAGGTGGCGTCGCCCTTGCACACGCCGTCGCTGCCGCACACCTGTCCGGTAGAGCAGTCGTCGCCGCAGTGCAAGCTGCCACCACATCCGTCGCCAGCTTCGCCGCAGTACTTGAACGGCGTCCCGTTGTCGCACGCGACGGGAGTGCAGCTCGCGTTGCCTTTGCAAAGGCCGGTGGCGGTGTCGCAGTCTTGGCCGGTATCGCAGTCGTTGCCGCAGTGGAGGGTGGCGCCACACCCGTCGCCGATATCACCGCAATAGTTGAACAGGGTAGCGTTGTCGCAGGTCTGGGGGACGCAGGTCGCATCGCCCTTGCACAAACCGGTCGCGGTGTCGCACACCTGGCCGGGGGCGCAGTCGTTGCCGCAGGAGAGAACGCCGCCGCAGTTGTCGCCGATGTCGCCGCAGTAGTTGAACGGCGTTCCGTTCGTGCACGAGGCCACCCTGTTGCAGGTCGCGTTCCCCACGCACAGGTGGTTGAGGCAGGTCCATCCCGCGGGGCAGGCAGCGCTGCAGTCGAGAATGCCGCCGCAACCGTCTCCGACTTGGCCGCCGCAATACTGCCCGCCCGTCGGGTTGCAGGTCAGCTTGGTGCAGGTCGCCGGCATGCACTGATTGTTCTTGCATACCTCGCCGGTGATGCATTCGCCGCACGGAAGGCTGCCACCACAGCCGTCGCCGACGGCGCCGCAGTATTTGCCCGCGCCGGTTCCGCAAGCGATGGGCGTGCAGGCCGCGCCTCCTTTGCACAAGTTGCCCTGGCAGGTCCAGCCCGGCGTGGTGCAGTCCCCGCAGGTGATGGATGCGCCGCAGCCGTCGCCCAGCAGGCCGCCGCAGTACTGGCCGCCCGTGGGGTTGCAGGTGGCGGGCGTGCAGCCGGTGGCGGGCACGCACTGGTTGCTCACGCAGGCCAGTCCTGCGGCGCAGACGCCGCAGTCCTCGGCGTGGCCGCAGCCGTCGCCGACGGCGCCGCAGTATTTGCCCGCGCCGGTTCCGCAAGCGATGGGCGTGCAGATGGTGGCGTCGGCGGTACACACGCCGTCGGTGCAGGTCCAGCCCGCGGTGGTGCAGGGGCCGCAGGCGAGCTTGCCGCCTGCGCCGTCGCCGATGTCGCCGCAGTACTGCCCGCCGGTGACGGTGCACGAAGTGAGGATGCCGCCGTCATAGCCGCCGCCGGTGGAGCAGACATGGTTGGCGCAGGCCTCTCCGGTGGGACAGGAACCGCAGTTGATGTTGTTGCCGCAGCCGTCGCCGATGATGCCGCAGTACTGGCTGCCGCCGGACTGGCAGCCTGTGATGAGGTTGCAGCCGTCGATGCCGGATGACGAGCCGCTGTCGAGGTTGATCAGGATGTTGGTTTCGGGTGTGACGTAGGGGACGTCGGGCGTGGCGACCGCCGCATCCTCACCTGGCTTGGCTCCCACCGAGCCGCCGCTCTGACAGCCTGAGCCGAGGGTGAGCAGAAGAAGGCAACTGGACAGGGCAAGGACACCCGGCGTCTTACACCAGCGAGATTTCGTCATGGATCCTCTCCTAGGCGGCGAGACAGACAAGGATATGTTTTGTCACATTTATATTGTACTCGTGAATACCCAAGTAATGAATATGAAAAGCTGGTCGATTGCTTGTCTGGAGCTGTAGGCAGATCGCGCACCTCAGCGCCAGGCTTGCGGTGCCGGCGATAGCGCCAAGGTCGCCTTGCTCTCAGGGGAAGTCAGCATAAGGAGAACTTCCTCGGCAATCTCGCAACTGTTGCAGTCGCACTCGCAAATAGGATACGCGCTTGGCGAACCACAAAGCCCAGCCAGCCGTTCACGAGCTCGATCAGGTCGATTTCAGATTGTCCCGCTGCTGCGCCGCCTTGGATGCGGCCGGGACAGTGACCGGCGGCGGATCAGGAAAAGGGCCGCGAAAAGCAGCAAGGACAGCGCTGGGAAGTGCGATCCACTGATCCTTCCGGAGATGCTGCAGCCGCCATTCTTGCAAGCGGGCGCACCACCTTCGGCGTCTGCCGTACCCCCAAGCCCGGCCGCGCTGCCCGCGTCACGACCAACGCCGGCATCGACGCCGACCAGGCCGCCGGTGTCCGTCGTAGTGCCAACGCCGGCGTCAGAGCCGACCGGGCTGGCGGCATCCGCGACGATCACGATGCTCGTCTCGCGGCCAACGCCGGCCTCGGGGACAACGAGGACGCCGGCATCCGCGATGAGACCTGCATCACCGCCAATGCTGGCGTCAGAGACGACCGCGACGGCGGCATCCGCCGTACCGCCCGCGTCGCTGTCAGTGCCTCCTGCAACGGGCTTCAGATCGGCGGTGAACGTGAACGGCGCGATGGAGCAACCACCGGCCTCCGACCACACTTTGATGTAATAGATGCCCGGAACGGCAGCCTTCGTCGGATTGCTGAGGGGAAGCAAGGGATCGTTTGGGCCGAACATGGCGATTCTCGTGTCGATGAACGGAGGCCACACTGTCTGGGTAACGGTCAGATCCCCCACAACGGTGGTGGTCACGCTGAACCAATCGACATCCTGTATTCCTGCGGATTCCTTGCAAGGGGCAATGGTGTCGCTCACCGCAATGCCGAGAGTTATGGGAACAGCCCCCGCGGCATTGTTCGTTCCCTTGTCGATGTCGTTGCCAGTTGCGGCCTGCGTGAGGCTTGCCGAGAAGGTGTACGGGGCAATGGAAGAGCCGTCGACATAGGACCACACCTTGATGTAGTAGATACCCGGGGCTGCGGCGGGAGCCGGATTGGCCTGGGCGAGCGCCGGATTGTTGGGGCCAAAGATCGCGATTCTGGTTTCGATGAACGGCGGCCAGACTGTCTGGGTGACGGCCAAGTCCCCGACCGTGCCGGTGGTCACGGTGAACCAGTCGACGTCCTGTGCGCCAGCCGTTTCCTTCGAGGGAGCGATGGTATCCGACACCGTGGCCCCGAGGGTGATCGGAACTGCCGCCGCTGCAGCGTTGCCCCCTTTGTCGATGTCGTTGCCCGTGCCGGCCTTGGTCAGGGTCGCGTTGAAGGTGTACGGGGCTGTGGAAGTACCGTCGACATAGGACCACACCTTGATGTAGTAGATCCCGGGCGCTGCGGCGGTTACCGGATTGGCTTGGGCGAGCGTCTGGCTGTTCGGACCGAACACTGCAATTCTGGTGTCGATGTACGGCGGCCAGGCGGTTTGCGTGATGAGCAAATCCCCTATGGTGTCGGTGGTCACCGTGTACCAATCAATCTCGGCGGCTGCAGAAATAGTGCCCGACACGGGAGTCGCCAGACTGATGGCCGTGGGTCCATCCGCTGCAGCGGATGTGGCTGTCAGGAACACAGCCGCGAAGATTGCCTGGGCCAATAGCCGAGAGGATAGGTATCTCATTTGTTGCTCCTGTTCACTAGGTTGTACGTCGACACTGCACTCGAGTCCGAACACCACATTGTGACGGTTTTTGAACGCAATAGCAATCGCCCTGAGAGCCCTCTGAGATACAGATAAACCGGCTGTGAAAAGGGGAAAAAAGGGAAAAAAGGGAAAGGGTACGATAGGCACCGGAGGTTCCCGTGCGCACACCCCGTTCATACCTGTCCTGGAACAGCTCAAGTTCGGTCCGAATGGCATGGTCACGGTCACCTTCAGCAAGGGCCCCACCAACACAAGCGCCTGGATAGGGCTTTACGCCTCATCGTCCGGCGACGGCGCGTACCTCGCGTATCAATACACGGGCGGCGCGGACTCGGGCTCCTTGACCTTCGCGGACTCGGGCTCCTTGACCTTCACGGCGCCAGAAGCGACGGGCGTCTACGACTTGCGGCTGTTCGCCGATGGCGGCTACAACAAGATCGCGACCAGTTCCGCCTTCACGGTGTCCTACCCCTGTCGACACCGCCTTCGGCGCTGCCGGTCAGACCGTCGCCGATCTGAGTGATAGCTGGGATCTCTCGGCCGGCATGGTCGTGGCCTCGGACGGCTCGACCCTGATCGGCATCAGCCCGGATTCGCTCGACGGCGCTTCGATGTCCAGGAACCTCGGTCTGGCTCGCCACGATGCCCTCGGCAAACTAGACGGCGTCTTTGGCAGGCTGCGCTGGAAGTGGACCACCACCAGCGGCACCCTCGCAAGCCGCGCCACTTCCTTCGCCATGCAGGCCGATGGCAAGCTGCTGCTCGCCGGGCTGGTGGAGAACCCTGGCGGCAACCAGGACTTCTCCGTCATGCGGCTGGTGAAACAGCCCGGCTGGTAGGACCCGAGGCGCCTATCGGCCTCGTCTCTCTCTTTTGCCTCAACGGACGCGAACACGTCGCTCGCCGACGATGGGTCCTCCCACGGGCCGTGCGACGCAACACCGGGTGCCCCCGGCGAGCCCTACGGTTGCGCCAGCGAGTGCGTGGCGGGCGCTCAAGGCCCCTGAGGGCGACACGGCCGGCCTGTGCCTGACCCCGCAAGAGGAAGCCAGGGTGTGTTCTGGCCCTCTCGCGGGGGCGTTCTACTGTGCCGGGTACGACATCAAAGACGGCGGGTCGCAGCTCGACGGAGTCAACCGCGAGGCAATCTGTCTCGTGAGGCAGATTGCCCTATAGCCGGTCTTGGATTCCCGCGAAATCCTCGCGCAACTCCCATTCGCTTGTTGGCGTTGCCTATGCAACTGACTGCTTTCAGCTGGCCAAACCAGCCAAAGGAAAGGGAACCAGCCAAAGGAAAGGAAGGAATGCTATGAGCGATGACACCGTTCAAACAACCAAGAACACAAACAAGAAATCAACCACTGGGATTGTCGGCGTCACGACGCTGGTGGTCGGCGTTCTGATCGGATTGGCCGCGATGAAATACACGGGCGGAAAGTCCTCGGCCATGGCAGCGACACCGACGGCAAAGCCCGCCGCCGTTTCGCCCAGACTCCACAAGGCGGATTCGGCGGTATGGAATCCATTCCAACAGATCCGCGACATGCAACTGCGCATGGACCAGATGTTCGACCAGATGAGCAACCAATTTCACGCGGAGCCCAAGCTGAGCTTGTTCTCGGACAGTCCGGGCTATTCGCTCTCTCTTCACGTGCAGGATCTCAAGGACCATTTCCAGGTGCGCGCGTACCTGCCGGATGCGAAGGCCTCGGACGTGAAAGTCAGCCTCCTGAACAAGAAGACCTTGAAAGTCGATGTCAGCAACAAGAGTAGCGAGGTTTCCACACGGAAGAACGCGACCGCCGACGTCACCGAATGGGGTCAGTATTCACAAATCATCCAGCTCCCAGCAGCCGTGAAGAGCGAACAGATGAAGGTCGACAATCAGAACCACGAGTTGCTCATCACGCTACCCAAGGCCTGATCCGCGAAAACCCCATACGCACGGGGATTCGTGAGCATTCTGGGCCGGGGTACATCGGTCCCAGCGTTCTCAACCTCGACACTTTCGCGGGGGAAGTGCATTTGCGTTTAGTGAAGATAGACCTTGATGGCCTCGTACCAGACCCCCGCCATGCGGGCATAGCCAGCCTGGTTCGGGTGCACGCCGTCCCCGAGCTCCGAGGTGGGGAAGCCCGTGAATTGATCGACCAAGAGCACGTGTTTCCCGGCGTTGGCGCGCGTCTGCACGACCCCGGGGATCGCGGCGTTGTAGGTGCTGATGGCGCTTGCCTGGGACGGTTCCGGAATGATCTTCGCGACGACGACCAGCGTGGCGGGAAGATCCACGACAATCTGATCGATCAGTGAGCCGAGTCGGTCGGGCGCGCCCGCCGCTATGTTCTGATTGATGTCGTTGGTCCCAAGGTGCAGCAAGACGATGTGGGGTGAAGGGTTCAGCGCGGGGTCGGGGATGAGGTCGTCGACCTGACCAATCGTCCATCCGAAATGACCTTCGTGCGACTTTGGGAAGGTGACCCCCGAGACGGTATCGGGGCCGTTCGACAGGCTGCCGACGAAGGTGATGTTTTTCTTGTCGGCAATCGCCTTGGCGAAGAGCTCGACCCGGTAGCCGCCCGCATAGCCGGTGCCGTCGGTGATGGAATCGCCGAGCGGCATGATCTTGCACTGTCCGCTTGCCGGACAAGGATCGAACCCCGGTGCACCGCCCGTGGTCGTGCCGCCCGTAGTCGTGCCGCCGGTTGCCGTACCGCCGGTTGCGGTACCACCGGCTGCCGAGCCGCCGGTCCCGGCGCCCCCGCTGCCCGTACCGGCCGCGCCCGTCCTGCCCCCCGTGGCGCTGCCGCCGCTGCCCGTGGCGCCGCCCGTGGCGCGCATGCCCCCGCCACTGTTCGCGCCGCCCGTGCCCGTCGTCCCCCCCTCGGCTCCAGCGCTATCCGTTGGTCCCCCATCCGTGCTGGTGCCGCCCGTGCCGCCCGTGCCGCCGGTCGCGATAGCGCCGCCAGTGCCGGTGGTGCCACCAGACGCGACAACGCCGCCCGTGCTGTCGCTGCCGCCGGCCCCGCTGCCGCCGGTGTGACTGCTCCCACCGCTGCCCAAGCTGCCGCCCGTGCCGACGGTTGCCCCCGCGCTCGTCGTTCCGCCCACCCCGCTGCCGCCGGACCCAGACGAACCGCCGTGGCCGACACCCGTGCCCCCCGTCCCATGTGCTCCGGAAACATCAGCCGATGGCGAGCAAGCCGCCAGCAGCGCGGTGGCACACAGGGAAAGGCACCAATCTCTCGCTCTGACGGCTATCACCGGCATGGCTACTCCTTTGGACCGTGCACGTGCTCACGGCGAATCACGGATCTTTATCTCGTTCTTTCGATCGCGGCAAGGCCATCCTTCGCTTCCGAATAGTCTGGCCTGATTCGAATGGCTTCCTTATAGAACCGCATGCCCTCGTTCGGTTGACCGAGCCGTTCATGCAGCTTTCCGAGGAGATAGCAGAGCACTGCATTGTTCGGGTCCTGTCGGTGCACCTTGGTGAGATGAGCAAGCGCCGCAGGATAATTGCCGGCCGCCAGATCGCACTGCCCCAGGTTGAAGTGGGCGTAGATATTGTCGGGTTCTGACTTCAGGGCGGCCTCGTACTCCCCAATCGCTTGCGCATGCTCTCCCCGCTTCAAGAAGATGTTGCCGGCGTTGATATGCCCGATTGCGGAGGTCGCATCGAGGCGGATGGCTTCGTTGTAGTGGCCCATGGCCTCGTCGTTCTTACCCGCTCCCTCCAGCGTATTGCCAAGACCGATGTGTGCTTTGACATTGCGCGGATTGAGCCTGAGTGCTTCCCTGAACCGCGCCCCTGCGGTTGGGAGGTCCCCGGCCTCCATGAGCGCCATGCCCGAGCGCCAAAGCGAGACATCGTCGATGAAGCGCGGGTTGATGTGCTCGATGGCTCCCGGCGCGGCGGCAACGAATTCCGGAATATTGGCCGCGCGGTCGGGCGTGGTGAAGTGTTCCAGAAGCACCGCCGGGGCGTCGAGCCCATTCTCGTCGATGTGCGCGACGAAGAGCTGGGTATAGGCCGAATTGGCCTTTGAAGAAAAGATGAGCCACCTGCCGTTCGAAGACCAACTGTGCCAGGAGTTCATTCGTGCGGTGTTGCACCGCAAGGGCCGTGGCTCGCCTCCGGCAGCAGGGATGATGTAGAGCCTGCTGTCCGGCTGCAAAAGCATGAAGCTGTTCGCCTTGCAAAACACAATCCACCGACCATCCGGTGAGAATCGGGGGAAATAGTTGCTCATGCCGTTGCCCGATGCGCCCGCAAGCGGCTCGGCAACACCACCTTTGCCGCCATTGAACGGGATACGGTATAGGTCGAACTTGAAGAGAGTTTGGCCGTCGACGAACTCTTCGCACTCCTCGGGTGTGAGAAGCGCTTTTTGTTTGCTGTGGAGGTTCTTGAGCTGATAGGCGGCACTGCGCGCAAACACGATGGATTGGCCGTCCGGACTCCAGACCGGGTTTGATTGTACAAAAGCTCCATCGTCAGCACCCGGAAGGGAACTGAACGTCTTCGTTGTACTGTCATAAACGGCCAAGATCCCTTGAATTGGGAAGAAGAGTTGCGAGAATGCGAGATCGGGGCGGGCCACGAATACCGAGCGATCCTTCACCGTGCTCACCACGAATCTACCATTCGGCGAAACCTGGGAAAGCAGACCAAAAGTCGGAGTGTTCGGGTCGCGTTGGTAATCGCTCCAGGTGATGATGTCGCTGGTTACGAGGTTCATCTCTTTGGCGACCCTGGACCGGGTATACGCGCCCTTGTCGTTCCCATAGTCGACATCCATGCCTAGCACCTTGCCGTCTGTGGAAAACGAGTGACAGTTGCCACACACCGGCAGGTGCTCCAGGACCACTGGTGGCATGCTGTCGCTCGCGATGGAGCCGTAACGCCAGCGAATGCGCGTAGGGTCCTTGACCGCGTCGCTGAACGGCAGGATGACTTCCCGGTAGAAGACCGAGTCGGTCAAAGGGTCCTTGCTGGTAGTGAAGGAGACCGTGCCCTGTGAGTACGTATCGGTGCCGTCGTGCGAACCGCGGCCCGCCACGCTGACCACCGCCATTCCGTCTACCGAGTGCCTCTTCATCAACTCCCACTGCTGGGGCGAGGGCCGCCAGGTCGGCATACGAACAAGACTTTCGAGCTGCACCTCCGACCGGTCGAATCTGACCGTCACGAGCCACTCGTGTGCCGTGGATTGGGGATCGGTCCAGCGAAACCGTGGCGCGACAATTTCTCTGGGGAATATGGCGTTGTCAAAAGGATAGGTGATGGTCAACGCGCAGAGAGGGTAGCGTTGTGCGATCGCTCGACGGATCCGGTAGGCCTGCAAGCGGTCTTGCTGCGACACGAAACCGACGGCCAATCCTGTGCCAATAAGGACAAGGAGGGGGACGAGGAGGAGGAGCCATGGCTTGCGGCGGTTTGTGGTTTCTCGCATGACCTCTCGATTCCCGGCCTCACCCGGTTTGTTGGACGAGTCTCTTAGATCAGTCTTTCAGCATGCACGGACCCGCCCGCGCTTCCGGGCTACTCGTCGTCCAGATGGACGGGTTCCGAAGCTCGCCCCCGACGGTTGGCCGCCGGTGAAGTCGGCGCGCTCCCGGCGCGAGCAGGCGCGCCAGCCACATCGATTCGGCAGCTCGTGTCGAGCTGAAGCGTCACCTCCTCCAGTGACGACTGCGTCTGGGAAATGGCATGCGGGGGCGCGCAGTCCACCAGAGTCAGGGGCGCGTCCTTGGCCTGCGCCGCAACTGCGAAGGCCCTGGTTAGCGCGACCCAGCGCTCGGTAAGCGCCGCGCGATAGGCTTCCGGGTTCTTGACCGCCGGAGTGATGTTCTCGAAGCTCACGCCGCGCAGGGGTTCGTCCTTGGATTCGGCCGATTCGGAAAGGCGAGTCGTCACCTCCAGCATCGTCACGAAGAGCTGGCTGCGCGCCCAGTAGTCGAGCTCCTTCGGCAGCGGCACCTCGATCAGGCCGTCGACCGTGACCTCGACGCCCACGAATTCCTTGTGGCGAAGCCCCAGCTCGTCCGCCGGGCCCTTGCGAAAGACCTTCATGGCCGCCACGCCTCTTGGCTTCGCTGACGCCGCGCCTCCGGTGGCCTTGTTGATCTGGTCCAGCATCTCGGCGCTGGTCTTGCGGGCAGCGGCCAGGGCCTCGGGCGAGGTCGGGCGTACGTCGCGAATGGCAAATTCGGCTGTGATCACGTCGGGGCGTACGACAAGGTCCACCGCGTTCGTGCTGCGGCTTCGTCTCGGCACCGACAACCCTTTCCCTTTCGAATACGAGAATTCGCTGTCGCCCGCTTCCAGGCTGGAGGCGCTGCCCGAGGAGCTCGGGAAGGCGTTGAACGGCATCTGTTGTTGCGCAGCCCCGTAATGCTTGGGGGTCGCGCATGCGCCAATGACCAAGGTAGCGACGATTGCGATTCGGTACATGCGGCGGACTCTAACACTTGGCCGACGTTGTTCGCGGGCTATCGAAGCATGTCGACTTGGGCTATACCGATTGATCGAACCGACCATCCAGCGGATGATGGCCCTACGGCTGGAACCTCCCCAATGCCCGACAAAGATCCGCTCAACATCTCCGGACAGGTTGTTGCCGAGAAGTATCGCATCGAGCATCTCGTAGGCGAGGGCGGCTTTGCCGTGGTGTACGTGGCCGAGCACACCATCTGGAAGCAACCGGTGGCCGTGAAATTCTTCAGCGGTCTCTCGCAGGCCCCCGCCGAATACCGGGAAGAGCTGCTGCAGCAGTTCTTCCAGGAGGGTGCTCTTCTGACCGAGCTGTCGAGCCAGACCGCGGGTATCGTGCAGGCTCGGGACGTGGGCGCCTACACCACACGCACTGGCCAGTGGCTGCCCTTCATGGTTCTCGAGTGGCTCGACGGCACGCCGCTCGATGCCATCCTGGCAGAGGATAAGCGTCTGGGGCAGCCGTGGACGGAGGGCGAAGTCGTTGGCTTTTTACGGAGAATCTTGCCCATTCTCGACGTGGCTCATCGGCGTGGCATTACCCACCGCGATATCAAGCCGGCAAACATCTTCATCATGGGCAGCGACACGCGCGCTCTGGACACACCCTGCAAGCTGCTCGATTTCGGCGTCGCCAAGATGGTTTCCGAGCATGCCAAGGTCAGCGCGGCTCTTGCCAAGACCGGCGTGGCCATTACCTCCTTCACGCCCCGCTATGGAGCGCCCGAGCAATTCACGCGAAGCCACGGCGCCACCGGGCCATGGACAGACGTGTACTCGCTGGCCCTGCTTGCTTGCGAGATGCTCGCGGGCCGGGTCGCGCTCGAGGGAGAGGATCTGGTCCAGTTCGGATTCTCCTCGGCCAATCCCACACGAAGGCCCACACCTCGCTTCCTCGGAGCAAGGGTCTCAGACCAGCTGGAGGCGGTGTTTGCAAAGGCCCTGGCGGTCCGACCGGAAGACCGCTTTCAGCACGCAGGAGAGTTTCTCGAAGGTGTCGATCGCGGCCTTCCTTCGAAGGCACAGGCGGCTCCATCAACCAGTCTGCAGCTCGCGCCCACGGTGCTGGTCCGAAGCGAAGACCGCGCGATGACGCCTGCGACGGCGAAGCCTGCGACGATGACGTCTGAGCCTCCGCCGCCTGCGACGACGAAGCCCGAGCCTCCGCCGTCGAGAACGGAGAAATCCGAGCCTCCGCCACCGAAAGAAGACGCGTCCGGGGTCGGCTCCTTGATCTTCATCCTCGTCGTGCTCGTGGGTGCCTTCGTCGGTTACAGCACGACCGACATCAAGGGGGCAAGAGAAGTGCGCGCGTTCTTCTCACCGGTGGTTCGCCTCGTCAGGAAAGAGGTGGCCCAGCAACTTCCCACGCTGCGGGAGAAGACTCGACAGGTCATGGACAACGCTGCGGACATCCTGGCCGGAGCAGCGCCCGCGTGCCCACCCGGCACACGACTCGGGACCTCGGTGCCAGCCCATGCGCCCGAGGCCCACGCTGGCTCCGGTGAGCACGGCCCGACCGGGCGGGTCTGTGTCGATGAGCATCTGGTCAGCGAAATTGACTATAGCAAGTGCGTCGTATGCGAGCAGCCGAAGAGCTCGCGGGCGAAGAGAAAGACCCGAAGGCGTTCCGAATTTTGCATCGACGGCAAGACTCCGACGACCGATCCGATTCGCTGCGCGACCTGGAAGCAAGCGGACATCTACTGTGCAGCCCTGGATGCCAGGCTTCCCACCGAAGAGGAGCTGCACGCGCTGCCTCCGACGATGATTCGGGCGCCGATGGAGTGGACGTCTGCTACGGCCGAGGCGGATCGCGAGAATCGGGGCCCCTTTCGCTGCGCCCACGACCAGTAGGGAGCCACGGGATCCACACCCCACGCCGCGGATTTGGAGAACGTCATCGTGTACGAATTGTCTGCTTTGGGCTTCGGCCCGTTCTTCGAGGAACAAATACCGCGCTGGGATTCCGAGACCATCATCCCAGCAAGAATCGCTGCCGAACATCGTGGCGGCTACGAGGTCTGGTCGAACACCGGTGCCGGTCCCGCACGGCTAGCAGGTCGGCTTCGCCATCGGCAAGACGGTGAGGGCCTGCCCGCAGTCGGTGATTGGGTCGCGCTTCGAGATCCACCCAGACCCGAGCAGACGACCGTCATCGTTCGTCTCTTCGCGCGTCGAACGGTGTTTGCCCGCGGCGCCGCGGGGCGCGAGGCACTTGCCCAAATCGTCGCAGCCAATGTGGATGTGGTCTTCGTGGTCTGCGGCCTGGACGAGGATTTCAACCTTCACCGCATAGAACGATACCTCGCTCGAATCTGGGCCAGCGGAGCCTCGCCCGCGGTGATCCTCAACAAGGCTGACATTTGCGTGGACGTTGGCGGACGCATGCGAGAGGTCGAGGGCCGGTGCGCTGGTGTTCCAGTCCATGCGACGAGCGCGCTTCGTTCGGATGGTCTGACCGCGATTCAGGCGAGTATCGGCCCCGGAAGGACCGCGGCGTTTGTTGGATCTTCCGGGGCGGGTAAGTCGACCCTCATCAATGCCATCCTGGGCGAGGAGCGAATGGCGACGGGAGAAACTCGAGCCCGCGACGGCCGGGGATGTCACATCACGACCCACCGCCAGTTGGTCTTGCTGCCTGCTGGGGGGCTGCTGCTCGATACGCCGGGCATGCGCGAGCTGCAGATTGTCGACGACGATGGGCTCGACATGGTCTTCGACGACATTGCAGAGCGTTCGGCTCGATGTCATTTCAGGGACTGCCGCCACGACCAGGAGCCAGGCTGTGCGGTGAAGGAAGCCATCGCGGCGGGTGGGCTTGCGGCCGAGCGCCTGGAGCACTATCAGAAGCTGGCCCGTGAAGCTCAGGCCTACGAGCGACGCCACGACAACCGACTGCAGCGGCAATCCCAACGGGTGTGGGGACAGCTCCACGATGAGGCCGCTCGTCTGCGGAAGTGGAAAGGGGGGAAATAGGAGCCTGCCTACAGCAGACGAGCTCAACTTCTCGCAGATGCAGGTCGGCCTACTGGATCGCTGCCTTCCCGCGCCAGCACGCGGCACAGATCAAGAAGGTCGGATGCCGTCTTGAGCCGGGCCGCCACCCCGGCGCTGCTCATGTCGAGCTTGGCGTCGAGCCGCCGCTCCGTTCGCAGCGAGCCGGCCAGGCGACTGGCCTGGCGCAAGCGAGCCTCGACTGCCTGGGCGGATAGGTCGACGTTCATCGATCGTCTTCCTTCAGATTCTGGATACCTGCCATGTCCTGGGGTCGGGCTGCCAGTGCCTTCATGGCGATCAGGGCCTCGCGCGAAACGACGACAACATCGCCATCGGCGAAGGGCAGCCGCGTTCGGCTTGCCCAGGTGGTCTCCAGATTACGGTCGACCACGATGAAGTCGACGGTCATGAGATCGCCGTCCTGATCCACCTTGCTCACCCGCTGTAGGGTGGTGCCGTCCTTGAACTCGAAGGGCAGTGCTTCGAGCGTGAAACCACATGCGTGTACGGCGGCTACGGCGTGCAAGAGTGACTCGCTTCGCACCAGAAGGTCGATGTCCTTGGTCGCCCGCGGCGCACCCCAGACGGCCACGGCCAGGCCACCCACGAGCGCGTAATCGACGCCAGCTTGGTCGAGTGCCGCCAGCACCGAGCGCAGCTCGTCGTAGAGAGTCATCGGATGATAGTAGCAAGCGACCGGGGCTAGTGGTTCGTAGAATCCGATTTGCGGAGGGGCCAACGCGAGGGAGGCCGGGGATGGAAGGACGAGTCAACCGTATTTGGGTCGTCGATGCATCCCGGACAAGGTCGCAGCACCGAGGAGCCCACCATGCCGGTGCCTGCAAACCTGAACATTCTACTATTGCCATGGTTGCCCGCGGTCGGGGATCACCCGCGGCCCCTCGAACGAGTAGGCGCTGCTCGCATTGCCAAAGAAGATCCTGCTGCCCGAGACGTAGAGGAAGGGTGCGACGGCTCTGATGTCGGGAATGGTCACCGTGATGGGAGTGTCGAGGATCTGGAAGATCGCCTGACCGCCGGTCTTGTGAATCCGAGCGGTGAACATGCCCCCCTTGGGGCCGGGCAGGTGTCCGGCCTCGGTCGAGTGGGTAAAGTGAAAAGCACCCGTATCGTGAGCAACCACGTCCACGCGCCAGTTCACACCGAACGCGGTCTGGCCTTGGTGGATGCGGAAATTCAGGCTATTCCGTGGCTCGTTGTAGAAGGAGCCGTCCGGCACTCCCTCGCCCAGGCCAATGAAGATGATGTCGTCCGGCGCATTGTCAGGTGTCCTGAACGTGATTTGGCACGTCCAATCGCTGGACACGTAGTCGGAGCGCACGGTCCTCATGTAGTGTCTACGACGGCTTTGACCGGGCTCGTTCCCAGCTCGCCGGATCACGTCACCGTCGAGTTGGAATACGCCGTCGTCCAGAGCGACGTTTCGCGCGGTGCCTTGCGCCGTGGCGCAACCGGCAAGGAACAGGACCCCGAGAGCGGCGCCGTCGGACATTCGCTTTGTCATGGAGTCATCCTAGCCGATGGCGCGCGAAAACAGGTCTCTGACATCACCCCGGCGCACCACCCCAGGGCACCACCGCAGGGCTTGACCGGCACTTTGCCGGGGCGTAGCCCGCACCTGTCAGATTTCTACCGCCAGCCCCAGCCACAGCTCGGGCAGGAAGCCAATCTCGTTCACGTGGGGTCCGGTTCGCAGCCCGACGCGACCGTAGAGGCCGACGTGTCGGGCGAATGACCACTGACCCGCCACGCTCAGGCGCTTGCCAGAGCCGTTGCCAAGCCCGCTGTCCATGCAGTGAAAATGATCGCGCCAGACTTGTTCGAAGCCGCCCTCCACGGCGATGAGGCTATTTCCCGGCCACCGCTTACGATAGGCCAGGCTCGCGTCGATGCTGCTGGGAGTGTCGCCGACCGTGCCTCCGTACTGAGAACAGTGGTCGTACTGAAATTGCTGGACCATGTAGCCGGCCCGCAGCCATAGGCCATTTTCCGGTGCGCCCAATACGCGCGCCGACACTGCGTCTTCGTTGAGCATCTCCGAAGGGATGCCACGCATGGCAGCGTCGAAACGGAGGCGGTGATCGAAGAGGCTCAGCGCCATTTCGATGGCGCCGCCCAGTCCGACAAGGACCCGGAGCTCGCCGATCGGAACCGTCTGCAGCGCGGGGATCGCGGAATCGGGAGATTCAGCATGCGCGGGCGGGGCGGCGGCGGTCGAGATGATCCAAGAGGCAAGCAGGGTGGGGAATATCTGACGGTTTCGAGCCATGGGAAGGACAAGAGCAATTGTAGGGCCAATCGCCTGCCAGCGCCGGTGGGGGCGGCCGGCGGCGCAAGCTAGCCGCGGCCGCGCGCGGCGAGAACGTCGCGGGCCGTGGTCCAACGGATGCCCGGGTAGCGATCGTTGTCGAGCGGTTCCAGCTTGGCCCGGCCGTCGAACATGTTGCGCATGTACTGCATGCCCTGCCACGCCGGGTAGGACGCGTTCTTCCCGGGCGCGAGAGTGCGCGCGATCTTGATGAGCACGCCGAGGGTTCCCAGGCTGCCGGCGCGCAGGAGGCGGTACTTCTCGCCGGTCACCTCGGTGACCACGACTGCCAGCTCCCGGGCGCTGAGCTGGTCGCCGGCGATGCGCAGGAAGCGCGGGCTGGACGCGTCGAGCGCACCGCTGGCGGTGAACGCCGCCGTGTCGTCAATCGTCGTGAAGTCCATGCGCTGGTCCGCATTGCCCCAGTAGAGAACCCGATGCAGCTTGAAGAGAATCAGCGGCATCTGCCCGGTCAGCATGTCGGCGAACGCGCCGTTGAAGATCGTGGTCGCGGCGATCGATACGCGAGCCAGGCGCTGATGGAATTCCCGCCGCAGATCGAGGTTGCGGTTCTGCCCGGCCGGAAACTTGGTGAAGTCGATGGAGAAGTCGGACGGTATGAAGCGCGGCACGCCGGCCGCGACCGCACCGTCGAGCAGGACCGTCTGGGCGCCCACGATGACGTCGCGCAGCCCCTGCAGCGCGGATACCACGCAGGATGCTCCCGTGCAGGCCGCCGCCACCTCCGCGGTGCTGGTGAAGTCGGCGCGGGCGATGGTCACGGCGAGCTTCTCCAGCCGCTCGACCCGGTCGCGGGGCGCGCTCGGGCGAGCCAACGCCTTCACGGCGGCTCCCCGGTCGCGCAGGGCCTTCACGATGCGCCCGCCCAGGTTTCCGGTGGCGCCGGCCACGACGATCAAGGGGTCCATGCCCCCGATAGTAGTGGGCTTTGGGCGCGAGCGCACCTCTAGCGAGACTGCCTCTCCGCCTCCAGCTCGCACGTCTGGGTTGCGGAGCCACAGCGTCCTTGCCAGGCGTCGTCGCCGGTTGCTTCCAGGTCGCACATGATGGAATCGGTGAAGCCGAAGTCGCCACGCAGAGAGCCTTTGCCGGTGCTGTCGATGATCCCGGTCGACACCCACTGCGTGGCGGTGTTGTCGTCGGTTTGCGTGAAGGTGATGTTGCAACCGGTCTGGGTCATGACGGCGGCGAACGAACCGTTGAAGAAAGCGCCCGGGCCCTCGAACGTTCATTCCGAGGTCCTCGTCTTCGTCGCTCTCATTATGAATTCACGTCGGGATTTCCGTCGGCTTTCTTCGCGCATGCGCCCGTCCCAGTGTGCTCGGCCGCACGATACCCACAAGTTGCTTTTCGGCGCGGTGGCGGCTGCACTATCCTGCGCGGCCGTGAAGCATCGTCATTTGCGGCGCGCGCGCTGGCCGCCAAGAACTACGGGCCGGTCCTGGCGCAACGGGCGCCAAAGCCGAAGAACTGGAGCTCGGGGAACCAGGTGAGGCTTTGGGCCGACCGAAGGCCCACGGCGCTGCCGTCGAAACTGCCGCCCCAGAGCACACGGTATGGCGCTGCAACCAGATCAGCACAATTGTCGCAAGGATTTGAATATGGCGCATCCCCATCCAGCACCCACTCCCACACGTTCCCGGCCAAATCGGAATGCCCCCACTTCCCATCGCCCTTCGGAGACTTCACGCCGACATTTTGCGTGCGGCGGCACGAACCCCCGCAGTAGACCGCGTAGCTGTCATCGATGGTCGTCGAGGTCGGCGGATTCGACCACGGATAGTATCGCTGCTCACTGCCTCCAGCGGCCGCATAGTTCCACTCCGCCCCGGTCGCCAACCGTCCCCCGTCCCATGCGCAGAACGCCGCCGCCGTGAACCAGTCCAGGCAGTTGATTGGACGACTCTCGTTGCTCCCCGCCGTGTCTGTCCACGTCTGATAGGTCGAATTGCACTTTATGTTCGCCTTCAGCCCCGCCGTGGTCCACGGCAGGAAGGCATTCCACGTTGAGTCCCAGCCTGAGCCGGGGATCAGCGGATGAGCACCCGACCCGGGTGCGGGCGGGCTGTCCTGTGTCCCCATACCCGCATTCACGAACTGCCGAAACCTTCCCACCGTGATCTCGTACTTGTCGAGATAGAAGTCAGCCACGGTCGCCGGATAGCTCTGGTCCATGAACTCCACCCCGTCGTAGCTCCGATAGAACGTCCCACCGGAAACCAGCAAGCTCTTGCAGCAGTCATCGTTGCGAGATGGGCCGCAGGTGGCGGCCAGGCCACGACAGCTTTGACCAGCGGGCGAAGCAACCGATCCCGCACTCCCTTTGCCGGTCAGGCCATCGGAGCCGCCGGTGGAGGTTGCAGTCGTCCCCTCCGGCGCCGAGCTCAATGGCATGGGAGCGCCGGAGCATGCGCTAATCCCAGCGCAAAAGATCAGGCACGAAAAAAGATTTCGACAGGGGGTTTGAATCTCTTTCCCTCCGGGAAAGGATTGTAGCGCAACCACGAGCCCATGGTCGCCCCGATGATCGACGGCTCCGCCGGGATGCGTGCCAGAAGGCGCCGATCCTGACCCAAAGTCTGTTGGCAGGAAGAAGTTCCTTGGCCAACTCGGTTGCCGTCGCGCCGTGCAGCTGGTGTCTCAACCTGGTTGCTTTCGCATGCACACGGAGGGCGGTGTGGAGTTGGTCGTTGCCTCAGCCTACCTGCCTAGAAACCGGGATCACACTTGTGGCGCCGTTCTGCCTCACACGGGATCCGAAGAGACCGAGGTGACCGGAGATGAGACCAAACCTTGCATGCGCGATGTCGATGGTCCTCTTGCCAGCGGCGGCGCTCTCGGCCAACGCGGCGGACGCGGACGTTGAAGCACCTGAAGGATGCTGGCAGGTACAGGCGGACGTGGGCTACGCCACGAGCGGCCCGTTTTCGGGTTGGGGCGTCGGGTTCCGTGCGCTCGCGGTCTGGCGCTACTTAGCCGTTGGCACGGACATCGACACGATCGGGCTCGGCGCTTCCGGCATATCGACAAACAGTCAGCCCTTCGAAAAGTCGTTCCGCTCGACCTACGGCGGCGCTCTCGTCAGAGGGCGACTGCCTATCGGGGTGGTGACACCGTATGCGGAGCTTGGTGTCGGGTATGCGTGGATCGGCAGCGATACCCAAACCAATACGCAGTGCTCATATCGCAGCAGCATCGAGCCGAGGTGGCGGCGGGTGCCGACGTTCGGATCGCACGTGGCCTGGAGCTCGGGGTGCGCTGGGAGACCCGTCGACCGAGTTTCGCAGGCAGCTGTGCCGCGGGGTACGGCCCCTGGGGATTCGACTTCCAATCCCTTCAGTCGTTCGCGGTGGGCGCTGGCTATCGCTGGTAGCGATCTCGAATCAAGACCACGGTGGCGTGGCCTCGCCGGAGGTGTTCTTGCCCCAGCAGGCGAGGGTGCCGTCGGTCTTGATCCCACACATGAAGCGGCCAAGTACCTTCCATCTTGCGGCGTGCGTCTGGCCCCCATCGCGAAGGGACCGTCCTGCGGGGAGTACGAGTTGCAGACGACCCGCGAAGAGGGAGATTCTGTGGGGAGCTCTGGCACACTCGCGGGCGGTTGGGATTCTTCATAATCCGCGCTACGCGGGGGCATTCTTCTTCGGGCGCAGCACCGTGAAGCACGCCGAGGAAGGCGGATACGTGGCTAGGGCCCTCGGACAGCCCGAGTGGGCACCTTGCATGCCGTCCTCGATGGGAAAATGGCGCTTGTTCCGCCTACCTGCCCGGGCAGCCCACCCTCCACGTGCCGGATCCCGAACCGGGCTACGTGTTCCGCAGGAACCGTTAGCTAGCCCGGCACCATCCAGACGTAGCCGGCGAACTTGCGAAAGCGCTCACGGCGCTCGCGCGGCGCGAGCGCTCCGAGCACCTTCATGATCGCGCGGATCGTGAACGGCAGCGGGGGCCGCCGGCCCACGCGCTTCGCCTCGTCGGCGAGGTACTCGATGGCGCGCGTCTTCCAGCCGTGCTCCGCGAAGAACGCGAACCAGTCGGCGGGACGGAACTTGAACTGCGCGTGTGTCATGTGGCGGCCGACGCGCCGATCGCGGTACCGGTGGCTCTCGGGCGCGACGTAGTCGACCACCCATCCGGCGACATGCGCCGTCGCGTGGAGATCGTCGGCGAGCGCCCCGACCTGTTCGAGGTCGAGGTACGGGACCACCCCCTCGGTCAACACGAGCATGCGCTGGTCTTCGCCAGCGAGGCGCGCCAGCAGCGCCCTCCGCTCGGCCGCGTTGGCGAGGTCCGCGCCGAATCCGCTCCAGGCGGCAGCGGGGCTCTTCCCGCGCCAAGGTCTGCTCCTTGTAGGCGATCACCGCCGGGTAGTCGGCCTCGATCCACGAGAGGTCCGCCGGCAGGTCCAGCCGGTACGGCCGCGTGTCGAGGCCCGCGCCGAGGTTGACGAAGAGGCGGATCCCGTCCGCCAGCGCCTCGCGAACGAACGCGTCGATGATCAGCGTCCGCATGGCAACCGACCACGCCGTCATGGACGGGAACGCGGCGGCGATCGCCTTGCCCTTGTTCCCTGACAGCCGGCCGGCGAGTGGATCGGAGAACAGCGCGTCGGGCCGCGCGCTCTCCCGCGCACGCGCCTCGGCTACCAGGAACGCCGTGTCCGAGACGTGCTCGATGATCGAGGCACCCATGCGGCAACCATCCCAGACGCCGCCAGCCGCTGCAACCGACTCGAGAGGCCCGTCAGCCGCCCCAGCCGTCCGTGACGCCAAAGAGATACGCGTTGAGCTGCGCGTTGCCGCCCTCGCTCCAGCCATCCCATCTTCCGGGCACCAGGCCCGCTTGAATCGAGTACGCTCTTCGGCGACCGCCAGAACGCCTCGATCATCGAGTTGGAGTGACCATGGGCGCCGAGACAAGGAAAGCGAAGGTCACCTCGAGCGGCACGCCGGTGGTCACGAAGCCGATGAAGAGCGGCACGGCCGCGCAAGAGCAGAACGGGGTTACCACCCCGAGCAGCGCGCCCAGGACGTTGCCCACCGCCTCCCGCCGTCCGGCCAACATGCGCCGGGTCCGCTCCGGGTTGAAGAACGAACGCGCGATCCGGACGCCGAACACGACGACCACGAGCAGCATCAGGACCTTGGGCGCCGGCGGCCGCATGCCGCTCGGCAACGGCAGCCAGCGTAGCGGGCGCCATCCGGCCTGACGCACGCCGTTCATGCGGAAGTCCTTTCGGCAAGCAGCTCCGCCAGCCGGGCTCGCAGCGCGTCCCTGACTTCCCGGAACCGCGCCAGCACTTCTGCCGGTGGAACGAACGGCCCGCCGGCGGGATCGGGCAAGGGCCAATGCAGCCGGGTCGCCTGGCCGAGGAAGATCGGGCACTCTTCCTCGCCGCACAGGGTGATGACGGTATCCACCTCGGCCGGGGGGATCTCCGCGACCGACTTCGCACGGTGGCCGGAGATGTCGATGCCGAGCTCGCGCAGCACCGCGATGGCTTCCGGGCGAACCGTGGTGGGCCGCGATCCGGCGGACCACACTCTGATGTCCGCAGGCCACATCGCTCGGGCCAGGCCCTCTGCTATCTGGCTGCGCGCCGAGTTGGCGACGCAAAGGAAAAGAACCCCCTTCATGCTGCGACCTCCCGGTAGTACCTGCGGCCGAGCCAGAGCGCGACGTTGACCAGGCCAATCATCACGGGCACCTCCACGAGCGGCCCGATGACCGCCGCCAGGGCCGCGCCGTTGCCGATGCCGAAGGTCGCCACCGCGACGGCGATGGCCAGCTCGAAGTTGTTCGAGGCCGCGGTGAACGACAAGGTCGTCGCCTGCCCGTAGGTGGCGCCCACGCGCTTCGACATGAAGAAGGACACCAGGAACATCACCACGAAGTAGATGAGCAGGGGGATGGCAATGCGTAGGACATCGAGGGGCAGCTCGACGATGTTTTTCCCCTTGAGCGAGAACATCACGACGATGGTGAAGAGCAGCGCGACCAGCGTGACGGGGCCGATGCGCGGGAGAAAGCTGGTCTGGTACCACGCCTTGCCCGCGAGGCGGATGAGCGAGAAGCGGGTCAAGAGCCCTGCGAGGAAGGGGATGCCGAGGTAGACGAACACACTCTTGGCGATTCCGCCGATGGTGATGTTGACAGCCACGCCCGGCAGCCCGAACCAGGTGGGCACGACGGTGACGAACACATAGGCGTAGACCGAATAGAGCAGCACTTGGAAAATGGAGTTGAAGGCCACCAAGCCCGCGCAGTACTCACGATCGCCCCGCGCGAGGTCGTTCCACACGATGACCATGGCGATACAGCGCGCGAGCCCGATCAGGATCAAGCCCACCATGTACTCGGGCCTATCGCGTAGGAAGAGAACCGCGAGGCCGAACATCAGCAGCGGGCCGATGACCCAGTTCTGCACGAGGGACAAGGCCAAGACCTTGCCGTTGCGAAACACCGGGCCCATCTCCTCGTAGCGGACCTTGGCGAGCGGCGGGTACATCATCAGGATGAGGCCGATGGCGATGGGCACCGAGGTGGTCCCGAAGTTGAAGCGATTGATGAAGGGAACCACCTGCGGAAAGTAATAGCCGCCGGCGACACCCACCAACATCGCCAGGAAGATCCACAGCGTGAGGTAGCGGTCGAGGAAGGTCAAGCGTCCCGTCACCCCCTTTGGCTCGCGGGTCACGTCGACCTCGCTGCTCGAACCTTTGGCTGTGCGCAGGCCAACCCGCCCTTCGGCTTGCCCTTCCGCCAGCTCTTGAACGCGGCCGCCATGCCCGCAGGCAACTGCCCCGGCAGGTAGCCGCGCAGGCTTTCCAGCACGGCGGCCTGGACCGGGCCCGGCTGCTCGGCAGTGCGGAAATACACCCAGATGCCGGCGCGCCGATCCTGCAAGAGCCCGGCATTGACCAGGTAACGCAGGTGTCGCGACGCCTTGGACTGGGTGACGGCAAGGACCTCGACGAAGTCGCATACGCACAGCTCACCTTCGCGCAGCAGCAGCGCGAGCATCTGCAACCGCGTCTCGTCCGAAAGCGCCTTGAAGACCGAAGCCAGGGTTCGCATGATGGGCAACCTGCATATACCCGGATAAACGGTTATATGCAAATCGGCCATCAAGGAGACAAGGAGGAAGCATGACCAAGCGCACCGCCCTGCCCAGGGAGAAGCGAGGTGGTAGGAGCATTCATGGCCGATGTTTTGACGGACGGACTGGCTGGAATGGTTCACCTGCTATTACGACGCGAGCACCCGCCGCTTGGTGGCCGAACGCTCCTGTGTCGAGGTCACTATCTATTGCGGGGGCGCGTACTGCGCGTGGCAAGGCCCGGACGTTGGTGGTTGCTATATCCAGATCGAGCACGGGGTCGGTCTCCTCACGCAGCCTTGTCCGCGCCCGGACGCCGCCGCGATTCCCGACCAAACTTCATGGTTTATGGGCAAGTTACCAAAGTTAGTAAGTATTGATAACTTGGATAACCTTGATATAAAACGAGCATGGATGCAGTTCAGAACCCGTATTCACCGGGTGCGGGAACTCAACCGCCCGCCCTGGTAGGCCGCGATGATTTGCTCGAAAATGCGCGTGTCGCGCTCGAGAGAATCCGCGATGGCAGACCGGCGAAAAGCATCCTCATGGTCGGGTTGCGAGGAGTCGGCAAGACGGTCCTACTCGACCGAATGAGGGATAACGCAGAAGCATCCGGTATCGTGACCCTGCGAATGGAGGCTCCGGAAAGCCGGTCGTTGCCGGCCATACTTGCTCCTGAGTTGCGCGCGGCCCTTCTGCGGCTTTCGCGAATTGGCCGGGCCAAGTCGCTTGCCCAGCGAGCCCTCAAGGGCCTGGCCGGTTTCGCGAAGGCCCTCAAGGTGAAATACGCCGACATCGAAGTAGGCCTCGACTTGGCCCCTGAGCCCGGATTGGCCGACAACGGGGATCTCGAACATGACCTGATGGCGCTCCTTGAAGCCACCGGACAGGCCGCGAAGAAGGCCGGCACCGCTGTGGCGGTATTCCTCGACGAATTGCAGTACGTCAAGGAGGATGAGCTCGCCGCGCTCATCACGGCGTTGCATCGGGTGGCGCAGCGCCAAATCCCGGTATCACTGGTCGGCGCTGGGCTTCCCCAGCTACGAGGCAGGATGGGGAGCGCCAAGTCCTACGCCGAGCGCATGTTTGATTTTCCGGAGGTCGGTCCCCTCACCAGCGCTGCTGCCAAGGATGCGATTTCAAGGCCCGCAGAAGAGCAGGGTGTTCTCTTCCAGGCAAATGCCCTGGAAAGGATTGTGGAAGTGACCCAAGGGTATCCCTACTTTTTACAAGAGTGGGGCAAGCACACCTGGGAGATTGCGCGGAAGTCACCCATTACAATTCACGACGTCGACAGCTCCTCGGAGATCGCCATTGCCGCGCTGGATGCGAGCTTCTTCCGGGTTCGGTTCGATCGCCTGACTCCGCTCGAAAAGCGCTACGTCCGCGCGATGGCGGATCTTGGCGCGGGCCCCCACCGTTCGGGTGAAATCGCCGCGAAGCTGCAACGTAAGGTGACGGCCTTGGCGCCTACTCGAAGCCAACTCATCCTCAAAGGGATGATCTGGAGCCCGAATCACGGCGACACCGCGTTTACCGTCCCCATGTTCGACGAATTCATGCGCAGGATCATGCCGGGCAAGGACTGGCTGGAGTAGAGCCAAGCAAGTCGCCTCGATCGAGCGCCTTGAGCACGCGCGTCTTCGTGATCTGAACCACGTCCGCCACGTCGTCCGTCCTCAGGCGCCCCAGCGCTCGGAAGACCGGCTGGCCGTCGGAGCGGGCGACGTATACACCGTCGAGGGCGACGACGTGCAGATGTGGATTGAGTCGCATGTCGTCTGAGCTGCGCTGAATGACCGTCAACAATCCGCCTTGCGCTCGCCTCTCGCCACGCGCACCGCCCGGTGCCAAACGCCGTTCGTACCAACGCAGCGGCGAATCCTCAAACACCCGCGCCACGACGCTCATGAGCGCGGGTCATAGGCCAAAGGCGCGCGCATGACCGCGGCGGGCGTATGGGCAGCAAGCGGCGCTGCCGGCGCTGTGGCGACCCGCGGGCGCAGCGGCCAAGGTTGTCCGCCAGCCACTCCTTGGTGCTGCGCGTGGCCGTTCAATTCGATTACGGACCCATCGTGGTTTCATGCCCGGAATCTCCCCGAATCCGTCGGTAAAGACTTTGCATCCGGTGCGGATCGGACCGGACGCGGCCCCATAGTTGCTGCTATCTTTCTTGCCGTGGTTGCCACGTTGTACCAGCCATTCCCCATTGCAGGAGCCGCAAGGGGACAGATCTGGCGCCACCAACCTTCGACCCGGCGGCCCCGGCACTTTCACGCCGAGCCCGAGCTGAACCTGGTCACCGCCGGCCGAGGCTGCTTTGGCTTCGGGGCTCAAGCGGTCGAGGTCGAGGCCGGCAATCTGCTGTGCTGGACCCCAGGACAAGACCATGAGCTTCTCTCCGCCTCGGACGATTTCGATCTGTTCGTGATCGGGCTGACCCCGGAGCTCTCCGAGCGCGTCCTGGGCGCCGACCCCGCAGCCACCCATCGCGGGCCGGTGCGGTTGCGGCTTTCTCCAGAGCAACTGGCTGACCTGGCTCCACGTTGCCTGTTTCCTGCCCTGCACGGCGACATCGTGGTCAAGGAGCACGCAGTTGCCGATTTGTGGCGACTGGCCCACTCATTCCGCGCGGTCCGCGACATGGGGCATACACTTACGCGACGATCCCTGTGCTTCGTCAACGAGCACCCGGACATTTCGCGCGCCGAGATCGCACGACGTTCACACGGCAGCCCCGGAGAAATCAGCCGGCATTTCCACAAGGACATGGGCCTGCCCCTGTCCGCGTACCGCGCGCGCGTTCGCCTGTTGCGTTTCATCCATCTGGTGGACGCGGGCGACACCTTCTTGCAGGCGGCGCTGACCGCCGGCTTCGGCAGTTACTCGCAATGCCACCGCGTCTTCCAGGGCGCTTTGGGTTACGCACCCCGCGTCTACTTCACTTCGGACCTCCGCCGAACGATCGAGGATACCTTCGCGCCCCTTGCCGAAATCGAGCGCTGATTCCCATCGAGATCCGCGCCAATCGCGCCAGCCTCATGTTCGCAATTTTGGGGAAACCGCGGCGGCCGGGCCGGAGGGCGTGCGCGACAGTGTTAGCTTCTCCACGTGGACAAGGCGCTTTGTCAGCCTTTCCCCATACCAACCGCGGCACCGGCGCACGTCTGGCGCCACGCGCCGGCCACGCGTCGGCCGCGGCATTTTCACCCCGAGCCCGAGCTGAACCTGGTGACGGGCGGGAACGCCACCCGCGCGATGGGGAGAAGCACTTTCCCATCGTGTGGGGCGATCCGCTGTGGTGGCCGCCCGGACAGGACCACGTGCTGGTCGATGCTGCGCCCGATTTCGACCTGTTCGCCATCGAGGTCCCGGCTGACTTTTCGACGAGGATTCTCCCCGACACCGCGACGTCGCCTGCGTCGGCCCCATCCAGATCCGCGTGTCGACCGACGTCGGCGCTCGCCGAGATCGAGGCGACCTGTCTCGCGCCCACGAACCGTCCCGCGTGACACCCGAGCAAAAGCGCACAAAAGGCGAAGACGTCCCTCCGGATACGCGCACACTTGTGGCCATGTTCTGCCGATCCGCGATCCGTCGTTCAGCTCTTCCGTTTCTTGTCGCCCTGGGGTGCATAGGTTGCGGCGCCGGTGGGGCCGCAAGAGGGGGTGATACGGGGCCGGGCGGGGGCGAAGCTGCTGCGAGCGGCGGCAGCAACGGTGGCAGCGCGGCCGGCGGGACCGCCACCGGCGGCACGCGCGGCGGTGCAGGCGGAGCCGCGAGCGGAGGCAGCATCGGTGGCAACGTCACGGATGGCAGCGCGACCGGCGGCATCTCAACCGGAGGAAAAGGCGGCAGCGCCACGGGCGGCAGCACCGCCTTGGGCGGCACCGCGGGCGGCGGTGCCGGAGGCAATGGGACCGGCGGCACCGGAGGGGGCGATTCCTTTGCCTTGGCTTGGCAGGACGACTTTGACACCCTCGACACGTCGCTGTGGCAGGCGCAGAGCTTCACCTGGGAGGGCAACCAAGCCCAGTTCACGCCGCAAAACGTGTCGGTGGCGAACGGCGAGCTCACCGTCGCCCTCACCAACGCTCCCAGCGGAGCGACCAAGCCCTATCTCGGCGTCGAGCTCCGCTCGACCAAGACCCTCACCTACGGCAAGGTCTCGGCGAGCATGCGTTTTGCCAGGGGCTCGGGTGTGGTCTCCGGGCTGGTGCTCTTCTACACGCCTTACCCCAACTGCGACTGGAACGAAATCGACATCGAGCACCTCGGCAACTCGAGCAATGCCTCGCAGCTCAACTGTATGATCTACACGGGAACGCCGGCGACGAGCTGCACAACCTCGGTCACGCCGACGCAGGACCCCCAGATCGTCAATCTAGGTTTCGATGCCGAGTCCGCCTTCCATCAGTACGACATCGAATGGACGCCCGCAGACGTGAAGTTCTTCATGGACGGCACGCTGCTGCGCACCTGGACCGCCAACATCTCCCGGCTGAAGCTGCCGTTGAACGTTCTCCTCACCATCTGGGCGTCGAACAGCGCCGACTGGGCTGGGGCCCTCAATGCCGCGTCCGCCCCCACCAGCGCCGAGGTGGACTGGATAAAGGTGTACGGCTGGAAGGGCTGAGATACCACGACAAGCGAAGACTCGGGATGGCAGCGGCAACTGCGCCTGCTCATGTTGCGGCCTTCTGCGCTGCTGGCATCGCGGCGGTCCCTCCTTGTGGGGGACGAAGTCCGATACCAAGGATGCCTTCGTCTTGACGGAGGCGGGCGGCAAACGCCACTGCGTCTGCAAATGAGGGATGTCAACACAATGACCAGGCTGAAGACAGTGCGGCTGATGCATCCCGCACTCCGCTTGGCAATTGCGGCTGTGCTCCTGAGCGGTTGCACCGCGGCCGGCACGGCTAGCCAGTCGAGCGGCGGGACCAGGGCATCGGCGGGACGCCGTCCGGCGGCGCAGGTGGAAAGGCGAGGACCGGTGGATTGAGCGCCACCTCGGCGGGCGGGGGGGGTGGGACAAGCCAATCCACCAGCGGAAACCAAGCCGGTGGCGCAGGTGGAGCGGTAGGTGCTAGAGGCTCCACCACTGCGCCGAGGGGCGGAGCCGGAGCGGTCAACGCCACGCTCAAGACCGACATCGTGGACAGCAGCGGCAACCGACGAACAAATCCTGGAACGCCTGGTGGCGCTGAACGCCGGGCGCGCGGCCGAGGAGCGGCGCGGGCTCATCCGCTGGCTGCGCCCGGAATTCCAGAACCCCACCGGCGTCAAGTCCGCGACCCAGGAGAAGCTGGCCGCCACCGACGAGCCCGAGGAAGCCGCCCCGCCCGCCGCGACGACCGCCACCGCCTGGCCCAAGAAGCTGGCCGAGCAGATCGCGGCCGTGCGCGACCTCCTGACCAAGGGCGCGGCCGAGTGGACAGTGGCCGAGATTGCCGCCGCTTTCAAGGGCGCCAAGAAAGCCGACGTCGAAGAAGTCCTCGACAGCCTCGCCGTCCTCGGCATCCTGGCCACCTACGACGCCGGCGGCACCCGCCGCTGGAAGCCCACCCGCCCGGCGGCGTAGTCCATTCGGCACCAGCGACTGCGTAGCAACAGTCTATTCGTCGGCGGCGCGCGTGGCCTGAATCCTGCGAGGTTCCAGCTTGACGTGGGGGCGCTTGCTCTCCGCTTCCAGCCTTCGCAGGGTGGCGAAGATGGCATCCAGATCATCCTGATTTTCACGCGCGATCTGTTCGCGGATCTTCCTGACTTCCTCGACGATCGGATCCCTCGTCATGGGTGCTCCTGTTCCACCAGTTCCTCCGGCGTACAGATCACGGGCGGCCGGAAGCCCTGCTTTTCGCAGACAGCCTCGATGCGCGGGCGGACGACGGCATTCGCGATGTGTGTGCAATTCCAGGTCAGAAGGAAGTCCATACCGTGCGCCGCTGCCGGGGCAACATGGACCGCGTCGATGGCCGCATTCCTCGGCAACGCCGCCGCGTTCAGAAGCGCGGACGCCAAGAGCTGGGCCTCCGGGGTCACCGCGAGGGTCTCCATCCCGCCGGCCGCCTCGATGCGCCTTGCCGCCAATCGCGTCGCCCCTGGCGGCTTCGGCCAGGACCACCTCGGAGACAAAGAGCGAGAATCGCTGGCGCCCTTGCCACCATTCCGCGGTTAGCTGCTGGTGCGCGGCGATCACGAGGTCACGACTGGGCAGCGCCATCAGGTAGCTGAGAATCGTGGTCTCGACATAGACCTTCGGTTTCGCCTGATCGCCATGACCGTGCACTCTGAGAAATCTAGCGCGCAGGCCGCGCTGCCACAAGTCGAGCCGCCTTCAAGGGCGCCAAGAAGGCCGACGTCGAAGAAGTCCTCCACGGCCTCGCCGCCCTCGGCATCCTGGCCACCTACGAAACCCGCAAGACCCGCCGCTGGAAGCCCACCCGCCCCGCGGCTTAGACCCCACGATGCGCCTCGGCGCAACTCGCCTTGGCCAAGCCCGGGTGTCGGCGTAGACTTTTTGCGTGATTTCGGCGGAGCGCATCGAGGCCCGGCCTGACGTGATGATGGGCAAGCCCATCGTCAAAGGCACTCGCATTACGGTTGAATTGCTCTTGGACAAGCTCGCGGCTGGGGAAACCGAGGCGCAAATCCTGGCCGCGCACCCGCGCCTGACCGCCCAGGACATTCACGCGGCGCTGGCCTTCGCGGCCTCCACCCTACGCGACCATTTCGCGGCCTGAGACTTGCGTTTCGTTGCCGACGAAAGTGTCGATGGCCCCATCGTGCCCGGGCTGCGCACGGCCGGACATGAGGTCGCGTACATAGCCGAACTGACGCCCGGTCCGGGTCGCGGGCGGCCAGCTCGTCGTTGATCTCGAGAGCCTCGGGCGACAGACGAACCACACCCCGGCGGGCCAGGTAGCGCAGGATGCGGACGCGCGCTACCTGCAAGACGTCAATTGCCACGAAACCGTGGAAGGGTTCCGCACTTCCCGCGAAGGGCTCTGGCGAGCAAAGCTCTCCTTTGCCCACGCGATCACCTCGTCGGTCTTGAGCCTGGGCAAGGCGCGGAAGCACGGCTGCCCGTCGGGGTCGCCGGCTCCGCCGGCCGCGTAGCATCGCGGGAGGGTTTGGGAACCCTTCGAGGGTTCCCATCAACAATAGTCCGCTACGCCGCATGGGACCGCGCTGCCATCGCCTTACCCGGCCCAGGCCCCTTTGAATCGAGTACGCTCCCGCGGTGACAGAAGAATCCGGCGCTAGTCCGGGCGGCCGTGAGCCGGTTGCAATTCACCCGGGGGGCCTTGATCCGCCGCGCCGGGCTGCTAGCTTGGGTCGCCGCGAAAGGAGATCTCGACCATGCGTACCTTCAAAAGCTCTCTGCTCGTGCTCACCGCCGCCCTCGCGCTCCTGTCGGCCAAGCCGGCCCGGGCCGAAAAGCCGGTCAACCTGTCGCTCTTCACGCCCCTGCAGATCTTCGGCGAGTCCGAGGCGATCAGCGGCTTTCGCTTGAACCTCATCTACGGTCGCCAGGCCAAGATGTCCGGCTTCGACCTGGGCCTGGTCAATCACGTGACCGGCGAGCTGTTCGGCGTGCAGTGGGGCTTCGTCAACATCGTCGAGGGCAACAGCACCGCCTGGCAGAACGGCATCGTGAACTATACCAAGGGCCAGTTCGTGGGCGCCCAGACCGGCGCGTTCAACTACGCCGGTACCATGAAGGGTCTGCAGCTCGGCTTCATCAACTGGACTGGGACCATGCAGAAGGGGTTGCAGATCGGCCTTCTCAACATCATCGAGCACGACGGGTGGCTGCCGTTCATGGTCATCGTGAACGGTAGGTTCTGAGCGACGCCGGCGGCAGCACCAGCTTGCGGTACCGCTTTAGTCCCAATCCCCTGGTGACGCGATGGCTGCGCGCGCCGGTCGCCGTGCCAGATGACGCCGAGCCGCCCGACTGGGACGGCTGGCTGTTGCGGCGGATGAGCCGGGGCGATGTGATGGCCGTCGGTGGCGTCCTGATGGACCGGGCGGTGGTGCGCCAACGCTTCGCCTGCGTTTCCGACCGTTGCGCGCCGGGCCCCGCGCGGGGCAACTGGCGCAGCTGTTGCGCAAATGTCCTCGGCGGTCTTCAGGGCCCACCGGTCCACGCCGGCGTCGGTCTCGCCCAGGAGCGCGTCTTCCAAGCGCGCTCTGGCCTCGGAGGATAGCAACACCGATCGGCGCATGCGCCCACTGGGCTTGCAGTCGTTCGACGACATCGGGGCCAACCCGAAGGCGCTTGACCACCTCGACGGGATTCAGCCCCTCGTCGAACAGTGCGAAGACCTCTGCGGCAAGCTCGCATCTCGAGAGGCGAGGTCGTCAATCCCCATCCGAGGGTGCTTCGGGGTTGCCCCTGATCACTTTAATGCCTTGTTCGAGGGAATGTCCGGCAGGAGACAGTACCCGGAAGCGGATTCCGACGGCAGTGAGTGCCTGCTGGATCTTGGTGATCTGTGCCGCTCGGCCGAGCCCGCCGATCTCTCCGGCCGTGATGCCTGCCGACTTGGCCAGCTTGTGAGCCCGGGTCATAACTGACACTGCCGAGTTCACTTTACTCACCCTACACTTTGGAGATGCCGGCAAGGAGGGTCATGCCGATCGTGCCGGCGGACTTGTCGAAGGTGACTGTGCGATCGCACCCTGCCGCGTTGGCAGTGCGCTCGACCAGGCAATCAGCAAAGTCCGTCTTTCCGTGCTCGAAAAGGCGAAGTGACTGCCAGACGGTTTCCGCTTCTTGCACGATCAGTTGGCGCGTTTCCAGGATGCGACGGATGATCTTGCACTGCTCGCCTCGCGAAGCGGAATAGCAGCTCGCGGCCACCCACACGACCTCTGCTAGTACGACAAGTCCAACAAAGCCGGGATTGGACTCGCTGCACTCGCGCTCGATGAGGGCCGTGGCCCTTCGCGATTGGACAGGATCATCTTGGGCGATGTAGCGAACGAGGACATTGGTGTCGATCCCGATCAACGTCCTGCCCCGCGCAGGCGAATCGCCTTCTTCATGTCCTCGATAGACACGGGCTTAGCCGGCTTGCGCAGGAGCCCCTTGAGGGATCGCACATCTGCGACCGCGGGCCGGATGAGGAACTCACCGTTCGTGGCTTCGACGAACTCGATTCGTGTACCAGCCTCCAGGTTCAAGCGTTCTCGCACATCCAAAGGAATGGTGACTTGTCCCTTGCTAGTGAGCGTCGCCGTGGCCATGGATGTTCTCCTTACTGAATCAGTATATCCTTACTATTCACCAAGGCAACCGAGATCCGATTCGACGGTAGTCTGGCGTTGGAAGTCGCGTCCGCGCACTCCGGCGCAGGATGATGTCTCGCCGAAGACCAAGGCTCTCATCCGCCAGATGGCCAGGCCGTAATCGGTACAAAAGCCCTCCGGGCCCGTTGACCGGGGTGGCAGCCTCCTGACCGGGGCCGCGGGGTGTCCGCGAGGGGCCGGACAAGGGAGAATTTCGACGAGAACCCGGGCCCCTCGCTGCTGATTTCCCGTCTCAGGGCAGCGGTGGCCCTGTCCGCCGACGGGCGGCCAACGTGGTGGCCTCGACGGTTTTGGGGTCGCTTACGCTTGGCGCGGGTCGGGCGGCTCACCGTAGCGGCGGCGCAGGACGCGGCTCTGCCAGAACGGTGGCCCGCGGGCGGGCGACGGGCGCGCGCGAAGCGCGCGTGGGGCGGGGGCAGGGCGGGTAGGCCCAGGTCCCGAAGGGACAGCCGAGGACGGCGCTTCCGTGGGCAGGCCCAGGTACCGAGCAGGAGTTCCGCATCCGCTACCGGCGTCCTTCGCCGAGCTCCGTACCTGCGATGTCCCGTGTGCGGACTGTTCCGCGATGTGCGAACCTTCCGTCGGCCGAGTTGTCTATGAGCTCATGGCGAACTTCGCTGCTGCCGCGCGCGTGTCCTGGCCCGTGCTCTCCCTCCTCCTGCTGGTGACCGCCTGCCAGCCCTCGCCGCGCCTCGGGCCACCGCCGGCGGTGGTCAGCCAACAGGGCGCGCCGCCCGCGGCCGGGCCGGTGGCGATCTTCGATTCCACGGCAGCCCCCGCCGGCCCTCCCGCCTTGCCACCGGCGCCGGCGCTGGCGGTGATCGAGTTCGGTCCCACGGGCGCGATCGATGTGGGCGCGGAGCCGCGGGTGCGGTTCAACCGGCAGGTCGCGCCGCTGGGACAGGCCATGCTGGCCGAGCCCGATGTGCGGATCGTGCTCGAGCCGAAGGCCAAAGGGCGCACGCGCTGGCGCACGGCCGAGTTGCTGGTGTTCGAGCCGGAGGCGCTGGCTCCAGCCCAGCGCTACCAGGTCCGCGTCGTGGTCTTGCCCTCGGCCAGCGACGCGCTCAAGCGACTCTTCACCCAGCACCCGCTGGCCTTTTCTTTCGAGACGCCGGGGCCTGGCATCGCGGGCTCGTATCCCGAAAAGGACGTGCAGCCCGACGACTGGCCGAGGCGGCAAGCGGTGCTGCTCAAGCTGACCCAGCCGGTGGCAGTGGGCGAGCTGCGCAAGGTGCTCTCCGCGCGCTCGCTCGGCGACCAGGCCGGCCCGCTCCGCGTGCGCGTGGACGCGACGAGCCCGCGCGCGCTCAAGCGCCGGCCCTTTGCCGGCGAGCTGCTGGCAGACGAGGAGCCGCTGGCGGGGCGGCTGTTCCAGGTACGGCCCGTGGCAGCCTGGCCGATGGACCGCGAGATCGCGATTGAGGTCGCGGCGGGGCTGGTCGGACGGCTGGGCCCGGTACCGTCAGCCGCGCCCTGGCGCCTGACGTGGAAGACGCCGGGGCCGTTGCGAATCGAGTTGGAGTCACCGAGCGGAGAAGAGGGCACCTGCGGGGACAGCCAGTTCGTTCTGCGCTTGAGCGAGAAGATTGCCCGCTCGCAGCTCTCGCGCATCCACGTCTCTCCCCGGCCACCCGGCGCGGAGGTGCAGTTGGCCGACGCCTGGGACGAGGGCAGCGGCCGGGAAGTCGCCATCAGCGGCGCCTTCGTGCCCGCGCGCAGCTATACCCTTCGCGTCGATCCACGGATGCGCGACGTGAACGGCTACACGGTGGGCGACGGTACGGCCGGCCGGCCGTGGACCGCGACGATTTCGCTCGCGGGACGGCCCGGCCTGAAGCTGTCTGGCGACGGCATCTTCCCCCTCGGAACGGCGCCGGTTTTCGGCGTGACCACGCGTTGGGTGAAGACTCTGCGCGTGCGCGCCGCGGTCCTCGATCCGGCCCGCGCGGCGCGCGCCTTGTTCGCGGTGGTTGGCGACAAGCGGTCGCGCAGCTTCGAGGAGCTGGGCGTGGCCGCCGGGGACATCGTGGCTCGCGACTACCCTCTGACGGTGAAGGCGCCGACCTACTGGTCGGACCTGGCGATCGATCTGCGGGATCTGGTCGGGGACGCACGTGGGGCGGTGCTGGTCGAGGTCGCGGCTCTCGACCTGGTTCCGGCGCCCGAGAACGCGGCGCCATTCGCAATGCCCGCCAGCCGCCACGCCGTCTTGCGCCGGACCGACCTCGGGCCGGTGGCCTTCCAGTCGCTGTCTCGCTCGGTGTTCGAGGTCGTGCGCCTTTCCGATGCGCGGCCGGTCGCCGATGCCACCGTGACCCGACTCGATGGAGATCGACAGGTGCTGCTCGGCCACACCGACGAACGGGGCCTTCTGGTGTTGCCGTGGCAGGCGGAGCGGTTGCCTGCGAACAAGGTGCCCCTGGTGGCCATGGATCCGGCCACGCGCGACTATGCGCTGGTGCCGCCCGCGACCCTGTATCGCACGAGCAAGCGCGACCAGCAGACCAGCTTGCTCCACCAGGGCGAGCGCCTGATCCTGAATATCACCACCGACCGCGACGCCTACCGCCCGCAGGAGTCCATCGCGCTGGTCGGCTTCGCCATCGTCGACACGCCCTTTGCTCCGAGTGGGCTGCGCCTTCTACCCGAGGGCACGCCGGTCGTGCTGCGCGTGTCCGATGTGAATCAGAAGATCATCGCCGAGCAGTCGTTGCGCGTGGACGGACAGGGGAAATTCTGGACCCGTTTGCCCATCGCCAAGGACACACGCCTGGGAGGCTTGCAGATTAGCGCGCTCGCCCAGGGTGCGACCGCCAACGCGTACGTCAAGCTGGAGGATTTCCGCACGCCGGAGTTCGAGCTCACGGCGCGGGCCGCGCGCGATTCCATCTTGATTGGCGAGCGCGTGCCGATCCGCGTGCGCGCCACCCACTACTCGGGGGTACCCGTGACCTTCGACGAGGTGGCGTATGCCAGCCAGTGCCGGGTTTCGCCCTACGCGGTGCCGGGTCTGGAATCGGGATGGGTGGCCGGGGACCCCGCGGTCAGGTATCGGAACACGCGCACGCCACGCACCGTCGTGTCCGAAGCCAAGGGCAAGAGCGGCAGCGTGGAATTCACACCCGCGCTCGATACCGGGGATAGCAAGAGCCTGCTGTGCACGGTGGAGACCGAGGTCAAGGACGCGAGCCAGCAGGCGATCGGCGCCGAGGCCAGCGTGCGCATTCACCCCGCCAGCTTCTACCTGGCGGTGCGGCCACCCTTCGGCGTCTACGTGGGGGATCCGGCCGGCATTGCCGTGCGGGTCCTGACCATCGACGGCCAGCGCCGCGGCGCCAGTGGAGTCGAGGTGAGGGTCACACGCACCTGGCGCGAAGAGATTAACACGCAGGTGGACGGGCGGGAGCGAACCCGATGGCAAGACCGCAAGGAGGTCGCGGCGATTTGCCACCTGGAGGTGAGGGCGGACAAGGACGCCGTGTGCCGCGTGCAGCGGATGCAGAAGGGCGCGTATGCCATCGAGGCCGGGGCCCAGGACGGCAGCCGCGCCGCGACGACGCGCGCGCGATTCTACGCCTGGGACAAACCCAAACACGCGTGGCCCAAGCCAGCGGCGAAGATCGACGACGGCGTTCCCAAGCGCCTGGAGCTCGACGTCAGGCGGGTGAGCCGCGCGGAGATCCCGGAACCACTCTTCGCTCCCGGCGACCACGTGAGCGTGACCGTGCACAGCCCATGCTCTTCGGGCGGCGGTATCGCCTTGCTCGAGCGCGGCGGCATCCGCGAGCAACACGATTTCGTGCTCATCGACCACCGCGCGGCCTTGGACTTCGCGGTGGACGACACCTGGACCCCGCAGGTCGATCTGGAGGTGCTCACGGTGTGCAAGATCGGCGGGGACTATGCCAAGGTCGAGGAGCAGTACCAGCACATCGCGGTTTCGAGCGCGCATCGCGAGCTCAAAGTCGCCCTGTCGGTCCCCGCGCACGCTCGCCCCGGACAGACGATGCCGATCTCGGTCGAGGTGCGCGGCGCCGACCAGCGGCCGGTGCGGGCAGGCCACGTCGCGCTGTGGGCGGTGGACGAGGCCGTGCTTTCGCTCGGCGACTACCGGGTGAAGAGCCCCCTCGAGCGTTTTCTACCCCAGCGAGGCAGCGAAACCGTGACCACGCACGAATTCTCCTCGCTCTTGCACGCCTACAGCCCCTCGCCGACCGATCCACTGCTGGATGTCAAAGGCTGCGGCCAAGGCTATGGCTATGGCTCAGGCGGGCTGGGCATGTTGGGATCGGGCAATAGTGGCGGCGGCGTGGGCCTCGGCGGTCTGCCCGAGCCCGCACGGGCGCGCTTCGAGACCACGCCGATCTTCGTCGGGGAGGCCCGTCTCGACGACGCGGGCCGGGCGCGCGTCGAGGGACGCCTGCCCGACAACCTGACCACCTTTCGGGTCACGGCCATCGCCTCGGCGCCGCTTTTCGACGGCGTGACCCCGGGGCGCTTCGGCGTGGGCGAAGCCAGCGTGCAGGTCAGCTCGCCATTCATCCTGCGGCCGGCGTTGCCGCGCCAGATGCGGCCGGGCGACACGGCGGAGATCGCCGCCATCGTGCAGAACCAGACCGGCGAAGCCGGGCGCGTGGTGGTCGAGGCCAGTCGAGGAAAGGACAGCCCGGCGCTGACTTTCATCGGCGAGACGGCCACGCAAGCAAACCTCGCCGCCGGGGCGCAACGCCGCGTGCCTTTCCGGGTTCTCGCCGTGCGGGCCGGCACCGCCCATATCGAGCTGCGCGCCCGCTTCGTGCCCGAACATGGCGAACCCGTTGGCGACGCCGTCCGCTTGCCGGTGCCCGTCGCGGACGAGCCCACCCTGGTCGAGCGCACGGCCCACTACGGGACCCTCGACTCGGCCGCGCCGGTGGCGGTGGCGGCGCGGTTCCCCGCCACGGTCGCGCCGGCCATCGGCGGCATCTCGGTCTCGCTCTCCACGTCGCTGCTCGGCGAGCTCCAGGACGCCTTCCAGTATCTGCTCGACTACCCCTACGGTTGCATCGAGCAGACCTCGAGTCGCGTTTTCTCCCTGGTGGTGGCGCGCGAGCTTGGGCGGCGTTTCGGGCTCGACCGGACCGAGGCGGAACGCCGGCTCGCGATGGGCATCGAACGCATGGTCTCGATGCAGACCGCCTCCGGTGGCTTCTCCTACTGGCCGGGCGAGGACAAGGTGCATCCCTACGCCTCTGCCTTCGCCACCTGGATCCTGGTTCTGGCCAAGCAAGGCGGCGCCGCGGTTCCCGCGTCCGCCCTCGACCATGCCCTCGACTACTTGGCTGGCTGGGTGGAGAAGGGCGGCACCGCTCGCGCCGGCGATTTACCCTGGGCCGCAAGCTCGCTCTTCCCCGGCGAGCAGGCCATCGCGCTGCAGGTCCTGGCCGAGGCGGGACGGCCCCTGCCCAAAGCCGCGCTCGACGAGGCGGTGGCCGGGCGTGCCGCGCTGCCGGTTTTCGCCCGCTCGCTCCTGCTCGGCGCCCTGGCCCGCGCCGGCGACGCGCGCGCAGCCGGAATGGTCGAGGAGCTGCTTTCGTCGATGACCGAGCTGCCCGCCACCGCGCATGTGCGCGCGAACCCGAGATCGGAATGGGACTACTTCTTCGACTCGCAGAATCGCAGCGACGCCATGGCCCTGCGGGCGCTCATGCAGGTCCGTCCCGAGCATCCCCTGGTCCCCAAGCTGGTGCGCGGCCTGCTCGAAGCGCGGAAAGGCGGTCGCTGGCGCAACACGCAGGAGAACGCCTACGCCCTTTTGGCGGTGCTCGAATACGCGCGTCGCTTCGAGGCCGAGAGGCCGAGATTCTCGGCGCATGCGTGGGTCGACAATCGGCCGATTCTCGATGCCACGCTCACGGCAGCCACCTCATCGAAGAGCGCATTTCTGCCCATGGCGCGGCTTCTGCCCCTGCGGGAGTCCGTGTCGATCGTGATGCAGCGGCAAGGGGAGGGGCGCCTCTATTACCGGCTGGGTAGCGAATGGCAAGAGATGGGCGAGGATCTCCCGGCGCGCGATCAGGGACTGTCCATCGAGCGCCGGGTGCGCCTCCGTGGCGGCGGTGCCTCCTCCTCGATTCCCGTCGGCGAGGCGGTGGCCTTCGACCTCACGCTGAAGAATCGCGCCCCGCTTTCCTACGTGGCCGTCGAGGTTCCAGTTCCCGCGGGGCTCGAACCGGTGCTGGACAACCTTGGCAAGGGGCACGGCGTCTCCCGGCTGGGCAGCGAGGATTCCGGCCTGACCAGTCACGAGGAGCGCCACCCCGATCGGGTTCTGCTCTTCATCGATCATCTGAGCCCGGGCGAGCACCGGCACACCGTCGCGTTGCGTGCCATCACGCCCGGCGACTACGCCCTGCCGCCGGCGCGCGCCGAGGCGATGTACATGCCCGAGATCTACGGACGAAGCACCGGCGCCCGCCTGACCGTGACCAGCATCCGGCGCTGAGGTGTGGAGACGATCATCCCGAACGGCCACACGACGATCGAGGCAAGCGACCTCGGACTATTACTCGGGCTTGACCTTGGAGGCGATGGCCGTCGGCGACTTCAATGGCGTGCCGAGGAGGGTCTGGCGGGCGGGTTCGGCCCCCGCACGCAGGACACTTGCCCAGTAGGTTGATCCGACGAAGGACCACGGCGCCGCCGCCAAGGTCTCTCGTCGCTCAGCGCCTCGGTGGCATAGTGAACTATTCCTCCCGTGAGGCCGCGTGGAGTACGGGGGTCGGCTCATGGGAGCTGGAGGGCTTCCCGGAAAAGCGGCGGGGCCAGCCTGTTGGCGTATGAACTGAACCACGCCGGCCAGGCTCCCTCGATCGTGTGGTTGGGGAAGCGAGTGAACCGCGCCAGCAGTCGCATGTTGATCTTGGCGAGGGGCGCCGGATCGAGGTTGTAGAGAGGCGTGCGGTATTCGAGGTAGCGGTTTGAGTCGGTGTTGATAACGAAGGCGCCCGTCGCTTGCAGGCGTGACATGCCCTCGGGCGCAAGCAGCCGCGAGGCTAGTAGTTGCAAGAGCAGCATGTCCCGGCTCTCTTCGCTGGTGGCATGCCAAGGATTGAGCCGAGCGTACTCATTCAGGGACGCGGGGCGAATCTTCTGTGGCTGAGCGCTGGCCACCAGGATTCCTTGCCCGCCGAACACCCAGAAGCTGACGTAGGGGAAGACCGAACGTAGGCTCATCAAGGCCGACCCCAGCTCCGCGATGCCGATGTGGTGGATCTGGATCCACTGCTGGAACACCCCTCCCGGGCGCAGGCGCTTTTGGCAGAGCTGGTAGAACTCACGACTGTACAGGCTGCTCGCTCCCGCGAACCAAATGCTGGTGAGCTCCATCGTGATGAGGTTGTAGCTGGCGGCCTCCAGCAGCAGTAAGTTGCGACCGTCCTCAAGCACCAGGCGGGTGTTCGGCTGCGAAAGGATGGCGTTGTTGATGTGGGCGAAGTGATCGCGCGCCGCTTGCACGATGCCGGGCGCGATTTCGGCGATTGTGATGTTCCGGAAACCGAAGCGATGGACAATCTGAGCCGACTGTCCCGAGCCGAGCCCGATGACCAGCGCTTGGTCTCGCTCGCGCACGTGCAGGATGGGGATCAGCGCGAAGCCAGTCTGGGCTAGAGTCTCGCCGGCATCATTGGCCTGAAACTTGCCGTTGGTCAGCAGCACCTTGACCATCGGTTTCGGTTCGGGCCGCGGCAACCCGACGACTGTGGTGATGCCACCCAGGGTGTCCTCGTGAAATGAGAGCAGTCGGGTGCCCGGCCCGACCTGGGCGAGCCGGAAGTACACATGACCACCCGAGGTCAGCGCCAGTCGATCCCACGGTCCGACCGACAGCCAAAGCACGGAGACGGCCCCGGCTAGAATCACTGTTGCAAGCCTTCCGCGCCTCCGGCCATACACCACGGAGAGCAGTATGCCGAGCGCCAGCGCGGTCGCCCCCAGCAAGGTCAGAGTGATCTCGGAACCGAACCGCGGAATGAGGACGAAGCCGCACAGGAGCGCGCCGAGCACGCAGCCGATCGAGTTGGCGGCACTGAGTCGCGACGCCAGCTCAGAACGGCGCTGTACCGGAAAAGCGCTCATGCGGAACAGGGTCGGGTAAACCATGCCCAACACAATGGACGGCGGCAACAGCAAGAGCGCGGCTTGCGACCAGCGCAACGCCTCGCCGGCGTAGAAACTGGTGATGCCGCCACCCAGCGCGATCAGCCGGTTGGAAATACGGTCCCACTGCCCCTTCTGCAGCGCGAGTAGGGCGCTGCCCAGGATGAGCAGAAAGCTGGAGACGAAAGGAGAAACAGGACTGTCCTCTTTGAAAACTGTCGTCGCCAATGCGCCGCCGATCCACAGGCCAAGCAAGACGAAAAACAGCATGCTAGCGAACGCGTAGACGCTATTGCCCAGCACAGCGGCGATGAGGTGCGTCCAGACCACCTCGAGCGCGAAGAACAGCAGCCCAGAAAACAGGCCAATGAACATCAGGATCCGCACGCCTCGCCACGTGAAGGCCGACGCTGAGCCCAATGCCTCCCGGCCGTCGCTGCATGACTTGCGCAAGTACGGCCGGATCCGCAGCAGTTTGGCGATCGTACCGGCGACGCCGAGGTCAACAGAGCCGGAGAGCATCAATGTTGAGGCGATTCCCAGGTTGGGAAACAAGAGGAATGGCCCTGCAAACGCCCCGACGATGGCTCCCAGGACGTTGAGTGAGTAAAAGAGCGTTATCATGCGGCGTGGGCTGGGAAATCGGCAGACCTCGAGCGCGTCGACGATCGTCGGGAAGGTTGCGCCCATCAGGAAGGTCGGCGGCAGAATCCACAGGCATGCGACAGCGAAGCGCATGAACAGCAGCAACCAGGGATGGGGCGCCACCCACGCGAGCAGGGGGGCCATTAGCACGACAAGGTAACCGTAGGCGAAGGCGAGGAACAGTGCCCAGAGCGAGATGCCGGCCTCAAGGAGAGCGTAGGTCCGAAGCGGGATCCAGTGCCGGTCACGCACCCGTGGATAGACGAACGCCCCGCTGGTCAGCCCGAGGAAGTAGACGGACAGCACGACGGCCGCTGCCGGTGTGCTGGCCCCAAGTAAGGTGGCGATCAGCTTTTCGAAACACTGCTCGATCAGGAGCCCGGTGAACCCGGTGAGCGTGAAGAGGATCAGCAGCGCACGATAGACGGGCCGCAGTGAGATACGAGGGATCTCCATCCAGAGTGGATCATAGTCCCGAACCACGGCGCTCCTGAAGAAAGAAGACGGCCCACGGACCAGCTCCTCCACCCGGCCACGAGCGAGTGGACGATTCCATGGGGTGAGGTGGCGGCACACGAGCGTCAGCCTCCACAAAGCCTTGCGATACCTTGGGGGCAACTGTCATGCTGAGCGACGACGGGACACGTGGCGGTGGCGAGAGCGTCGGCTCCTTCGGGGGGGCATGACTTCGCGGCAACGGCGCGCACGTGGTGCAGTCTGTCTCGCGGGGGTACTCCCGGAGTCGACCGCGGGAAAGACCTCAGCCGCCCTGACACCGATGTCCGGGGCCGGTTGCGGAGATGCAGTGGCCGCCGCATTAGATCCGCGATCTTCCGCACCGATCGCGGGGCGGGCGGCACTGGCCTACACTTTGCAGCGAACGGCGGCATGCGAATCAGATACGGGTGGCCCATGCGTCTGTCGGCCTTGGCCCTGCTGGCTCTGCCGGTCGGATTCGGGTGCGAAAGCAGTCAGCTCAATTCCCAAGGGGACTCGGGCGGGGGAGCTCCCAGCGGGGGCACAGCAGGGGGCGTTGGGGGCAGCGGGGGCGTTGGGGGCAGCGGGGGCGTTGGGGGCGGCGGGGGCGTTGGGGGCGTTGGGGGCAGCGGGGGCTCGACCGTGTCCACCGGCGGTACCACGACCATGTGCTTCGTCGATTTTCCCTGCAGTTACCCGTACAGGTGCACCGCTGCCGGATACCAGCCGGTCACGACCCATGACTGTCACTATCACTGTGGGTCCGGCCCTTGCTCGGGCGGTTCCTGCGACGACGACGGCGCGGTGGTCGCGTGTCCCCAGGGCACGGCTTGCGTGGGCGGGGCCAGCGACGTCAGCCGGGCCTGCCAACCGATCGACGCCGGGGTGGACGGTCCGGGCGACGGGGGAGTGAACGACACCGCGATAGCCGACGCGGTCGACTCGGGAACGAAAGACGCCATCCCTGATGTGCCGCTCACGAGCGAGGTTGCCGGCAGCTGTCTGCCCGCGGGCCAAGACTGCACCGACCCGACGACCTCGTGCTGTCAGGGCAACGAGTGCGTGTCCGGCAATGGCGGCGCGGCGTACTTCTGCCGCGCGCTGCCCGCCTGCACGGCGCTCGGGAGTGCCTGCAGCGCCACCACCGACTGCTGCGCGGGGCTCGATTGCACGGGCGGCGAATGCGTCGCGCGCACCGAGGCCTGCTTGGATTCGCCGCAGGATGGGGTTTGCGGAGATACCGCGAGCAGCACCTGCTGTCCCGGCACCGTTTGCGACGTGGCGCCTGGGGCGTCCGCGGGCGACTGTGCGATTCCCTCCAGCACCAAGCCCCAGGATTACACCTGCCCCAGGGACAAACCGGGCCAGCACGAGGCTTGTAGCGCGGCTCGGTTCGCCTTGAGCTGCACGTACTCGGACTGGGCCAAAGAGGCGGGCGTCTTCTACACCTGTACCTGCTCGTACCACGGCTGGTCCTGCATCAAGGGCTACTACGTCTGAGAGCAGTTGCCTGCCACAGGTGGCTTGCCGACGTCGAGACCCATGAGGCTCTGGCGAATCTACACCTACACCATCACGCTGCTCAGCGTGGTCACGCTTGGCGTCGAGCTGGCGAGAGGGAACGCCCTGCGCATCGTCGACGGTTGTCCGGTCTTGCTCGGCGCCGTGGCTACTCGGCTATGCGCACCGAGCGCTGCTTGGCGCCTACGTCGGCGTGTTCGCGCTGGTGAGCGTCCTGGCCGGACGTCTTGCGTTCCCCAAAGACCTTGATCCATGTGTCGGAAAGCACATCGGCTGGCAGCCACCCATCACATCAACTCCAAGCCGGACGCGCGACCAGGTATCCTTGGTCTCAAGGACATGATTCTCGACATGCCAATGGCTCGCGCATCCTCGGTGCCGCCGCAGGGCAAGGCCGAATCCGCGACGGACCCAGGCACCCGCGGGTCGCACCCGGCCGCACCTGCCAAGCGAGTTGACACCGTCCACGCAAAACCGTGCTGGCTACCCAGGCTGGTCTTGCTGGCCGCAGCCGGCAGCGTGACGTCGCTGGCCGCATGTCACTCGCCGCTCGGTGCGCGGCTCGACGCGGGCCACGGATCGGATGCCGGCCCGCCGGATGCAACCCCAAACGCAGTGCCGGATGCGGCGCCGGATGAGGTGCCGGATGTCCCGACCGCCGATCTCGCGTCCTCGGATCGGCCAGCGGATCTGCCGGTCACGCCGGATCTCGCGAGCCCCGACCTCGCCTCACTCGAGCTGCTGCCGGCCGCGGGGGTGCCAGGATGGTTCCGCATCGAGAACCATACCGACCGGACCGTGTACGTGCCGACGGATCCGAACGTCATCTGCGGAGTACCGAGCGGTCCGTCCGCCGGACCTTGCAACTTCTTCGGTCTCGGCTGTGCGCTTCCGTGCAGCTCGGTTTCCGCCGGTGACAACTGCTGCGTTCAGTGCGGGCAGGCGCCGCCCGCGGTCCGCGCCATCCCACCGGGCGGAAGCCACGTCGTGCCCTGGGACGGCAACCTGCACGCGAAAGCCACGGGCACTTGTTCGGCGTGCGAGTGCGAGTCGACGACGCCGGCCGCGAGCGGGACCTACCAGGCATCGACCCATGCGTACACGGGCTACATTTGCCAGCAGCCATCATGCGGCGCGGACGCGAGCGGGCTCATCACCATGGCCGTTCCCGACGGTGCCGAGACGCGCATCGTGACCAACTTCTCGATTCCCAGCCCCGATGCCGAGATCCTGCTGGTCATCGATCGGCTGCTCGGCCTCGACGCAGGCGCACCACCCGACACCGCGCCGGTCGATCTGGTCGTTGTCCGCGACACGCCGCCCGACGGAATCCCCGATACCTTCGCCGCTCTCCCGGGCCACACCTTCGAGATCACGGCGAACGTCACGCCGCCCGACGCCAGCGCGCCATGGGGTTACCCGTGCCAGAACGCCTACCCCGAGGTCGTCTACGACATGACCTTCTCGGACGACGGAAGGCGGGTGCACCTGACGAGTGACAACGTGCCCAACCACGCGACCATGGATGGCCTCCTGACCAGCGCCTCGGCCACCAAGCTGGTCTATTCGATCGACGACGGCTGGGCGGGCGCCGAGCTGGACGTCCGCCTCGACGGCGGCACGCTGGTGGGTCAGCTCAGCATCTTCGGCTCGGGCGTACCGGTCACCTTCTGCATGGAATCCGCAATGCAGCCGTTGTGACTGGCGAAGCGTTGCCTTGGCCACTACCTGGCGCGCACTTCAAGTGCACGGGCCGCACTCTTGTGCGTACTACGGCTCGAAGTGGCCAATCTGGTCGAGCGCCCACTGGGGTGAACCAGATCTTTCCGTCCGCTGCCACGGCCACATCCGTGGGCTTGCCGCCTTCCGTTGGAACGAGGAACTTCGTCAGCACGCCGTCGGGAGAGATGCCTCGATCGAGTCTCGCTCGCCGCTGGCGGCATCCGCGACGCCCGTGACGCCGTCCACGGTTGCATCCACCACGGAGCCGCCGGTGCCCGACACGCCGCCCGTGGCAGCTGTGCCGAGCGCGCCGCCCGTGCTCGCCCGCCCGCCCGTCCCGTAGACGCCGCTCGCGCCACCTGTCGCCGTTCCACCGGTCCCGCCCTTGCCCGAGCCCGTTCCATCGCATCCGAATGCCAGGGCGCACGCGAGAGCAAAACCCCAACAGCACGACGGAAGCCGAAGCATTTCAACGCCTCCTTGGCAAGAAGCCTTCATCATAGCGCGAACACATCCGCGGCGTATCGCTGTCGAGCGAGCTCGCGCCGGGTGCATGCGCCTCCCATTTTCCGCCATGCCCGGCCCTCGGCTGGCCCGCCTTGGAGGGAGCTGTCGAGCGATCATTTTCGTCTGCGGACCGACCGACCACGGGCGAAGCCGAGGGGCTCCCGAAACGCGACCGCCGAGGGGTATACTCTGCTCGTGCCCCTCGATACATCGGCAGACGCGCAACAGGCGCAGACCGAAGCCCAGCGCCGCCTTGGCGGCGAAGGGCGGTTCCTGACCGCGTGTCGAATGAGCCAGTCGGTTCGCGAGCTTGCCCTCGCGAGAATCAAGTCGCGCCAGAGCGAGCCAGACGATGCCAAAGCGCTGGCCCAACTCATGGTCGAGCTCTATGGCTTCCACCGAAGGCCCTGAGGCCGTCATTCATCGCTTCGCCGCGCTCCTCGAAGCCGCCGAGGTTCCGTACATGCTGACTGGCTCGTTCGCCAGCGGCTATCACGGTGCCCCGCGGGCGTCCCAGGACATCGACATCGTGATCGCGCCGACCCGCGCGTCCCTGGACGCCCTTCTGTCGTTGCTGCCCGAGGACCGATACTACGTCAGCCGCGATGCCGCTGTGGACGCCTACCGGCGCCAATCGTTGTTCAACGTCGTCGACTTCTCGTCCGGCTGGAAAGTCGATCTCATCTGCCGCAAGGGACGCCCCTTCAGCATGACCGAGTTCGACCGGCGTTCGCTACGGGACTTTGTCGGGCGTCGGGTCTTCCTGGCTTCACCCGAGGACGTTCTGCTGGCCAAGCTCGAATGGGCCAAGCTCGCCGAATCCGAGCGCCAAATCGAAGACGCCGCCGGGATCCTGCGCGTGCAAGCAGACGGTCTCGATCGCGCCTACGTCGCCAAGTGGGTCGCCGAGCTGGGCCTTGGCCGCGAGTGGGAACGGGTGCTGACGCTCGCCGCACTCCACGCATCGTGACGAGGGGAGCGAGCCATTCGCCGTCGCCGGCTCAAGGCTGGCGAAACCGCGCCCGCGCCGCAGCCGCCAGGGATGGCAGCGCCCAATGGAGGCAGGTGCAGTTCCTTCACAGGCGCACCATCTCGACGGTTCGGTCCCGGAAATCGGTCCAATAGACAGCGCCCTCGTGGACGGTGAAGCCGAAAATGTGATTTTTACCCCCACCGATCTTCACGACGTCCTCGATCGGGCCGCCGTTCTTTGACATGCGGCGGATGCTACCCTCGATTCCCGAGGACCAGTACACGTTGGCAGCATCGACGGTGAGGTCGCGGCCAGCCTGATGCGGAGCTATGACCACGGGCGTGCCTCCCACGAGAGAGAGGCGTCTGAGTCCCGTGTCGTCGAAATCGCAGCTGACGTAGATTCCGCTCGCGTCCACCGCGAAGTCGGCCCACCGACAGTTGCGCAGCAATGTCTCTTCCTTGCCCCCCGTCGCGAACACTCGACGCAAGGTGTCGTCCATGACATGGAAGAAGTAGACCCACCCACCAGAGAGTTTGATGTTTCCAATACGCCCGCGCGCGAGCGGGACAGCCAGGCGGCCCGGATCCTTTCGCCACAGCGCTCCGTTGTCTTGGTCGTTGTCGGACCAGATGACGCCATCACCATCAACCACGAATTCCAGGTCGCCGTGTGTCGAGAGGGCTACGTCCTCGGGCGTGCCTCCCTCGCGCAGGATGCGCCGCACGCCCCGGTAACCTTCCGCCCAATAGATGAATCCATGCGTTGCTACGAGCTTGCCCGCGCCCGCCGTGAGTCCGTCCGCAATGGTAGTTTCAGCACCATTGACGTCGAGGCGACGCAAGCGCCTCTTGTCGCCATCGGTCCACTCGTCCCAATAGACGCCGGTTCCGTCGACAGCAACAGATACTGGCTGATTGACCCCACGAATCAGCACTTTGCGCGCGATGCCTGTCGGCACTTTGCGCACGCTTCGCTCGGATCTCCGCGAGCAGCCTATGGCCATGAGAATGACGACGAGCGCGACCATCGGAAATATCCTCAACCTCACGCAGGACAAGCCCAAGCGATTCGAAAAGGTTTGTTCTGCGTCAGGGAGCCCATCGGTCGCGGTCCGCCATTGCCGTTGGCGTCCCACGCCGGGGTGAGCGAGGCGTTTCTGGGTGCTCGCGGAGGGTTTTGCAAGGGTTGACCTGAGCACGAGGCATAGTCTAGCCCATTGCATCCCGTCCGAGAACGCCGTCGGGCCCGTCGCACGCCAACTACCTCGGGCGCTTGCGCCCCCATCGCCTATACTGCGCCGTCCATATGGCGCTTCTATTCGAACAGGAATCCGAGCCGCTGCGCGCGGTGTCGGTCGCGGTGCAACTGCAGGGGGTCGAGGACGCGGTGTTCGCGGCGTCGTTGGCCGAATTGCACCGTCTGGCGCGCACGCTGGGCTTGACCGTTGCCGCCACCATCACGCAGCGGCGGACATCGTTTCATCCGGGCACCGTGGTTGGTAGCGGCAAGCTCGCAGAGCTACAGGCGCTGACCGGGGTGGCAAAGGCGGACGAGGATCGGCCGGGGGCGGTCGTCGCGGAAGGCGACTCCAAGCCCATCAAGGTAGTTCTGGTCGATCACGACATTTCGCCGTCGCAGGCGCGCAATCTGGAAAAGGCAACCGGCGCGGAGGTGATGGATCGCACGGCCGTGATTCTCGAGATCTTCCGCCGGCACGCCCGCTCGCGGGTGGCCAAGGCCCAGGTGGAAATCGTTCGCTTGCAGTACATGGCCCCGCGCATGCGCGAAACCGGCGCAGGCAAGGATCGGCAGCGCGGAGGCATCGGCGGCAAGGGCGCGGGCGAATCCGGCCTGGAGCTCGATCGGCGCAAGATCCGCGATCGCATCGCCGATCTGACGGGCGAGCTGGCGTCGCTGGCCGAGGAGCAAGCCACGCAGCGGGCGCGCCGCCGCGACATGAACCGCGTGGCCTTGGTGGGCTACACCAACGCGGGCAAGTCCACCTTGATGCGCGCCCTGACCGGTAGCGAGGTGTTGGTGGCCGACAAACTCTTCGCGACGCTCGACACGACGGTACGCACCTTGGTGCCCGAGTCGCGTCCGCGCATCCTGGTGTCCGACACCGTGGGCTTCATCGACAAGCTGCCGTATGGCCTGGTGGCGTCGTTCAAGAGCACGCTGGACGAAGCGTTGGAGGCGGGCCTTCTGGCCCACGTGGTGGATGCGTCCGATCCAGGTTTCGAGCGCCAGTTGGAAGTTACCCACGAGGTTCTGGCCGACATCGGCGCCGGGGCCCTCCCGCGCCTCATCATCTTCAACAAGATGGATCGACTCGGCGACTCGGCCAGCGAAACCGCCACCGCCGAGGACTTGCTCGCGCGCTGGCCCGATTCGTTCGTGATGTCGGCGCGTAGGTCCGAGGACGTGGCCAAACTGCGCGCGCGCCTGATTGCTTTCTTCGTTCGCGACCTGGTGGCCGGCGAGCTGCGCGTGCCCTACGACAAGCAACACCTGCGCAGCGAGATCTTCGCGTCCTGCGAGGTGATGGGCGAGCGCTACCAGCCCGACGCGGTCATCTTCGACGTGCGCGCCCACCCCTCCGTGCTCGAACGCCTGCGCGCCGCTTGATGCATGTCACCTCGTTCGGCCACGTCCGTGGAGGGCCCAACGACGATTTGCGGATTCGTCCCTTCGACATTGACGAGCATCAATGTGCCTACACCCGAGCAGCACGCGGGATGGGGCGGCGCCCTTCGCGGATTGCACGGATCGACCGTGACGGCGCTGGCACCGCCGCCCGGCTCCGGATGCCACAAGGTGACGGGATTGCAGAACCCTAGAATATTACTTGCTAACGTCTGACCATAAGTGTTAAACGCTGCCCCGCTGATTACTGAACCTGGTGGAGGCATGGATGAAGACTGCAGCAGGTCGTAGTTTCAAACGTTTCTTCCTTATCGTCGCTCTCGGCGGGATTGTGGCGAGTGAGTTTCCAGGTTGCGGGGGCAACAAGTCCGGCGGAGGCGGCGGTTCCGGTACGGGCGGTAGTGGCCAGTCGGGCAGCGGCGGCCAGGCCGGGAGTGGGGGCACGGCCGTTGCAGGTGGCACGAGCGGCAGTGGTGGCGTGAGCGCTTCCGGCGGCGTGACGGGCGTTGGCGGTACGGTCGGCACAGGTGGCACGACCGGGCGTGGCGGCACGACTGGCAGTGGCGGTACGACTGGCAGTGGCGGTACGACTGGCAGTGGCGGTACGAATGGCTCGGGCGGCGCACTCGCAACCGGCGGCACGACCGGCGCGGGCGGAGGGACGACCAGCGACGCCGGTTCCTCGACGGCCGACGTTCCCCAGTCGGAAGAGTACGTGGTTGCCATGCTGCAGTCGAGCAAGGCCAACGCTTCGGATCTCACGACCCAAGACGTCGCCGACCTGGTCGGAAGCGCCGTCACGCAAGCGGGTGGGCTCGACTTCATCAAGGCCGGTCAGACTGTGGTCCTCAAGCCCAACTTGGTCACTGCCTACACGGATCACTATCGGATGTCGCCCGCGGATGTAACGGTCAACGGCATCGCCACCGACTGGCGCGTGGTCAAGGGAGTGGCCGATCTCGTGCGCGCGAAGGTCGGGAGCACGGGCAAGATCCTGGTCATGGAAGGATCGACGATGGCCACGCCCACGGCCTTCTCCATGCTCGGATACACGAAGACGAATATCAGCGCCGTCGACGAGTTCATCGCGATCGAGGGCAGCTCTTGCACGGACCGAACCACCACCGCGCTGGTACAGAAATCGGGCATTAGTGGCACGCCGTACTGGATCAACAAGCGCTACGTCGAGGCAGATGTGGTCATCAGCATCCCGACCATGAAGACCCACTTGGCGGCGGGCATTACCGGTGGCGTGAAGAACCTGGGTATCGGAACCACCCCCATGGGCCAATTCTCGCTAGCCTCCGCCAACACCAACGCCAGCGATTGCACGCGCGGGCAGACCGCGGGGGCCAATTCCATCGATCACTCCACCCCGGAGACGCTGGGCTCGTTCATTCGCGACTACTACAGCATTCGGCCGGCGGATTTCGTGGTGATGGATGGCTTGCAGGGCATCCAGCACGGACCGGCGCCGGCCTTTGAAGCGAAACCGGGCGACGCCGGCTACTGGGACTACGCCTCCTCCAAGATGAACATGCGTCTCATATTGGCCGGTAGGAATGCCGTCGCGGTCGACACGGTCGAGGCGCTGGTCATGAAGTGCGATCCGAAGAAGGTGCCACATCTGACCAAGCTGGAAGCCGACGGGCTGGGCACGACGGACATCTCGCAGATCACCGTGGTCGGCAAGCAGATCGCCGACGTCGCGAAGCCCTTCGCGGGCGGGCAGACCGACATCTGCCCCGGCACGTAGCCAGGATGCGAGGTCAGTCGTAGTACCCCGGTAGGTTCATGTCGAGGCTATAGAGCGCCTTGCCGGCGGTGATGTAGAGGGTCTTGCCATCGCTGCCGCCGAAGGCCAGGTTGCTGGTGCTCGCGGCGACGGTCAGGCTGCCCAGCTTGGTGGCGGACGGGGAGTAGACCTCGACCGTTCCTGGTGAGCCCGAAGCCACATAGAGGTTGCCCAGACAATCCATCCCGAAACCGTCGGGTGACTTGACGCTCGCGAAATCCTTCCGGCCGCTCGTGCTGCCGTCGGCGGCGACCGCGAAGGTGCGGACGGCGTTGCCGGCGTAGTCGCCGACGTAGAGGATGGCCTCGTCCGGCGAGAGAGCGATGCCGTTCGGCTCGTTGAAGGTGTCGTCGACGACCGACACGGTGCCAGAGGGGCTGATGCGATAGATGCCCTTCTTGCCCGTCTCCGACGTGCGGTTGCCGAGCTGGTAGTCGGGATCGGTGAAGTAGATGGTTCCGTCGGAGCGAATCACGATGTCGTTCGGCGAGTTGAAGTGCTTGCCGCCGTAGCTACTCACGAGCGTGGTGAGGGTGGCGCCGGCATAGTCGAGCTTGACGATGCCTTGAACCTTGTGCGAGCACGCGTACACCACGCCGCCGCCGTCGACGGCCATGCCGTTGGTGCCAGAGTCGGCGAGGTAGGTTGCGACGGCGCTGGGTGGCGTCAGCTTGAGCATCTGCGCGGGGTTGACCGGGGTGGTGAAGGTGACATCCGAGAAGAGGAGCGTGGAGGTGGCGGCGAGCCAGACCGGTCCTTCATAGGTCCCGTTGCTGGCGCTGCTGCTCGTATCCTTGGCGATGAGCTTGGGCGTCCCGGTGAGGACCGGCGCCGGATAGGTGGCTCCGGCCTGGCACGCGCCGCCGACGCGTGCAGCGCCGCTGCCTTGGGCACCGCCGGTCCCGGCGGTCGAGCCGCCACCTGTGCCGGTCCCGCCAGCGCTTGTAGTCACGCCGCCGGTGGCGGTCATGCCGCCCGAGGAGGTCACCCCGCCCGAGGAGGTCGCGCCGCCTGTGGCAGTCGCGCCACCGGTGGCGGTGACCCCGCCCGAGCCGGTGGCGCCGCCAGAGCCGGTGGTTCCGCCGGTCGCCGTGGTCCCGCCGGTCGCCGTGGTCCCGCCGCTGCCCGTCGCGCCGCCGGTTCCGGTTGCGCCACCACTGCCCGTCGCGCCGCCCGTCCCGGGTGGGCTCCCACCTCCCGCTCCTCCCCCGCCGCCCGACTTGTTGCCCCCACAGCTCGCGAATGGGCTTGCCACCAAAACGGCCAGCGCAATCGCAAGCAACGACCACCCTGCACGACGGGCGACACGGTCCTTCATCGCCCGATTCTGAACTGTTCAATCGTGAGCGAGCAAGAACTTTCCCTCGGAGAGCGCCGGACCGCCGCAGTGAGCGCCCAAGATGACAGATTCCGGAGCCGAAAGGCATGCATCTTCGGTCCGCACATGTGGCGGCGACCGACGGCGGGTCTGGCCTGCATGCCTCGCCGTCAAGCATCATTATCCCTTGCCGCCGGAACAGCCCGCGCGGCCCGGCATCTGTGCGGGGCCGTCAAGGTGAGACGGGCGTGTCGAAGGTACCGTTGCTGACTATCGTGGTTCCGCCGCCGGTGGCATTGAACTCGGCGGAGAAGGTGCCGACCGCATGGGTGGAGCCCGGCACACCCGGGCTGACGATGGTGATGGTGCAATTGACCATCGTTCCGACGTAAACGAAATCGACGTACTGGGACCCGAGCCCCGCGTCGGACTTGCAGTCGTAGACTCCGTCGAGACCGGACGTGTACGAAACCACGGTGAGCCCGATGGGGATTCCGGTGCTGGTGCCGCCTACGATCTCCAGGAAGTCCTGCCCCGTGCTAGTCATGCGGGTGGCGGTAATCGCCGTCGCGCACTCGGGGGTGCCGTTGTCGTTCCACGCCAGTATCGCGCCCGGCGGCGAGAGGGCCGTACACTGACTGGCATCGCGATTGCCGCCGGTCTGTCCGCCGTCCGTTGTCCCCGGGCCGGCGCCGTTCGCCGCCGTGTCGCCGCCACCGCAGCCCGCCGCGGCCGCCAGCGTCGCCATAAACAGGAGCAAATCTATCCGCTTCATGATACGCGCAAAGCTAACAGCCAGACGGCGACTGCGCCCGTGGTTTGCCTTGCCAGGCGAAGTGCGACCGTGCCTCGGACAGTGTCACGCCGCGGGCTGCTGGTGCAAGGCGAACGCCGCCCCTTGTGGATCCAGCAACTGCGCGATGCGCGCGCCGCCCGGCACCTCCATGGGGCCGTTCATGACCTTGGCACCGCGTTTGGTCGCACGTTCGACCGCGGTCTCGATGTTCGGAACCTGCGTGTAGTAGCCCCACGAAGGCGGCAGCGTCGTGCCCTTGGGCGCGGTCATCATGCCGCCCACGCGGACAGCGCCCAGGCCGAAGACGCGATAGGTGCCCATCTCGCCCATGTTCATGTCCTCCAGGGCCTTCCAGCCGAACAGCCTCGCGTAGAAGTCGAACGCGGCGGCGCTGTCGCTCGTGACCAGCTCACTCCAGCAGAACTCGCCGGGCTTGCTCGCATCGTGTAGCGCCATGTCTCCGGCCGGCTGGAAAATGGAGAGAAACGCCCCCTGCGGATCGGCGATCACCGCGAAGCGACCCACCGTGGGAATGTCCTCGGGCCCATGGTGTACCTGGCCCCCCAGTTGCTTGGCCAGGGCCACCGTGGTGTCGACGTTCTCGACCTGGACGTGTCCCATCCAATGCGGGGGCGCGCCCATCTCGGCCGCCTGCTTGGGCAGATCCATGACGCCGCCGAGCGGGCCCTGATTCCCGGCCCACATGATGTATTCGCCTGCTTCTCCGAAGGGCTGCGTCTGCCACCCTATGACGTCACGGTAGAATTCAATCGCCGCCTTGGGATCCTTGGTGAGATGCTCGTACCAAACGAATCGTCCGTCGTTCGCGTTTGCCATGAAATGACCTCCCGCGCTGCCCGTGGGCGCGCTTCCGGTTTCGACGCCGAACCCGACCATTGGTTACACCGTGGCGTGGCACGGCAAGCCGGCGCAGATTGTGACCTATGGACAGAATTGTGCCCAGGCGCCGAGGTCCTGGTTCTTGAGGATGAAGCTGTACTTGCGGGGGACGCCCCACGTACAGGCAGCGACGAAAATGCTGCTCGTGTACTCGCACGCGAAAACCGGCTGATTGGCGTCGATGTAGGGTTGCATATCGGCGCACCAGTTGTCGGCGTAACAGTCTTCGGTCAGCGCACCGTCGTAGCTCTTGCGGATGTCGGCGACGATGGACGACGCATTCTTCTGCACGATAGCCATACCGCGCTGGTGGCTTTGGTCGGCCAACCAGAGCGCGTAGCTCACGCCATCGGCGCGGGTGAGGGGAAAGCCCGAGGGCGCCTCGAACACGTCCATGTTGTCGGGCTCGAGGGCGTCGAAGCCCTTTGCCTTGCAGGTGTCGAAGCGCTTGGCCATGATGGTGCGAAGGGCGTCGGCGCGGATGTCGACGAATCTCTCGCCTGGCCAGCCCGGGTAGTCGTTACCAAGGACGGCCGTCGGGAAGTCGGCCGCGTCGGAGCGCCAGTCTTCCCAGCTGCCCACGCTGACATAGCAGATTACCTCCTTACTCGCCGCGTGCAGCGACTGCACCACGGTTGCGTCTTCTTCCCAGTCGATGTCGAAGACCTGCACGGCAAGCGTGGGATCGATGGTGCCGCCGCCGATCTGCCACTGCCAGGTGGTGCCCGCCGTCGGCTTCCACCATGTCGTTCCGCTTGCCCCGCCGGAGGTCGTCGTGCCACCGCTTCCGATCACGCCACCGCCGCCAGATTTTCCGCCGGAACCTGTGGCGCCGCCGCTCGCCGCGCTCGTTCCGCCGCTGCCCGCGGCACCACCCGTTCCGTCACTGCCGCCGTTGTCTGATGCACCGCCCGAGCTCACGCCGCCGCCGCTCCCGACCGACCCGCCAGCATCGGCGGAGTTGCCCTTCTTGTCATTGCAGCCGAAGGTGGCCAATGCAAATAGGACCAAGCTCATCAACAATCTCTGAGGCATGCTCATCTCCTGTCTGGCCGGGCTCTAACGAAGAATTCAGTCACCTGGGGCTGTGCGTCGCCTCGTCAATGGATCTGATTTGACCAGAGGACCGGCGGAATCTCAAACTCCCCGAGATCGGTCACGCCACCTTCGGAAACTCTGCGCGACCTGCACGCGGCTGTCCGTGTAGGCTGGCGCTCGCTGACGCCATCACGCATCATCCCACCACCCCATGACGGTGGACGAAACGAAAGGGTCGGCTCCTCGTAACCTTTGCATGCGGAGAGTGTGCATGCGAGAGTCCAGAGTGTCTGGATTCGTACCTGTGCTCCGACATTGGGCAGGTAAGGAGGCATTCATGATACCCATGCGTCTTGTCCATTCGATGGTGGCCGCGCTCGCAATTCTGGGGATTGCCTGTTCCTCCACCAGCTCGCCACCTTCAGGAAACGGCGGTAGTCACGGCACCGGCGGCGTGTCCGGCCAAGGCGGAACGACGGCCAGCGGTGGAACATCGGGAACGGGTGGAGCGGATGGCACGGGGGGCGCGCCCAGCCAGGGGGGAACGATGGGAAGTGGTGGCGCCACACAGCCCGGAACGGGCGGCGTGAATGGTACTGGCGGGCGTACCAGCGCGGGAAGCGGCGGCGTGGGCACGGGTGGTCGCTTGGGCTCGGGAGGGGCCGGGGTTGGGGGCGCATCGACCGCCACCGGAGGCACGGTGCCTGCCGCCTCGGGCGGTAATGGAGCATTGGGCGGTGCGAGCGGCTCTGGATCGGGCGGTGCGAGCGGCTCTGGATCGGGCGGTGCGAGCAGCCCTGGATCGGGCGGCGCGACAGGACCTGGATCGGGCGGCAGTTCTGGCGGCTCTGGAGCAGACGCCGGCGTGGCGCAAAGCGCAGGGTGTGGGAAGACACGGACGCTTCAGAATGGGACCATCACCATCCAGAGCAACGGCTCGCGAAAGTACATTCTGCTCGTGCCCAGTGGCTACGATAGCAGCCATGCCTATCGGCTGGTCTTCGCCTTCGCCGAGTCGGGGTCATCAGCCCAGTCTGTTGCGGACAGGAATTACTTCAGGATGGCGACCTTGGACACCAGCAAGAACACCATCTTCGCAGCACCTGACGCCGCGAACGGGGCCGGATCTTGGAGCAACTCGGACCTGGCGTTCACCGATGCCATCCTCGCGCAACTCGAAGGCGATCTCTGCATCGACACGACCCGAGTCTTCGCGACGGGATTCAGCTTTGGAGCGGGCATGGCCATGGCCCTCGCGTGCACGCGGGCTGACGTGTTCCGCGCCGTCGCGTTTTTCTCGGGGGCGGATCTCACCGGTTCTTGCCCCACGACTCTGACGAAGCCGATTGCGTACTATGCCTCGCAGGCCAGCCAGGACGCCAATGGCCTGTCCATCACCGACCCAATGACCGGGGAGATGAAGCAAGCCCAGTTCGCCGCCGTCAACGGGTGCACGGCAGAGCCCGCGTCCACAAACTACCCAGCCGCCGGCCAGCCGCACACTTGCACGAACTACAAAGGCTGCTCCGCGGGCCACCCGACCGAATACTGCGTGTTCAACGGCCCTCACGGCTGGGAGCCGGTGGATCCCGGTCAGACGACGAGCTGGGATCCCCCGGAAGCCTGGAAGTTCATCACCCAGTTCTAAACCCGCCGATGAAGCGGACAAGGGCCTGCCGTCCGACGACAGACCCCCATGTTTCGACAAACGGGAAGTGCGATCGAGGCGGTGAGGCGCTGTAAGCGCTAACCGCAGCAGCAGCCCTTCGTCGAATCACACGGCCGGCTGCCCCACGTTCCCTCAGGCCCAGGCCACCTTCCAGTGGTACCATGCGTGCTCTGGTCGCGCGGCTGCGCGTCCGATGTCTTCGAGAGTTGCCATGAAGGAGCATGCGTTGCGACGGTTCGCGATCAAGCTGAGCGAGCGGCCGTTCACCGCACTGGTCCACCTGCTGGCGGACTACCTGACGTACGTCGGCATGGTCGTCTTTTGGCTCTTCCTCGTGGTCAGCAAGCGGCCCCTCGCGTGGCTTGAACGGCGATCGCGCAGGCCCATACGCGAGCGCATCATCTCCTGGGCCGCCCGCTTGGCGCGGGGGTGACTGTGGATCCGCTCACCTTCCTCGCCTGGCGCTTCTGGTACTTCTTCCGCGATCCGGTACGGCGGCCTCCGGCCGGCCAGAACGTGGTCTCGCCGGCCGACGGCCGCGTGCTGTACGTACGTCACGTGCAGGCAGGCGGGCTGCCCAATCCGGTGAAGGCGGGGGTCGCGGTCCCGCTCGACGATTGGCTCGGCACCCCGCCCTGCGCGGACGGCGGAACCTTGATCGGAATCTACATGACTCCGCTTTCCGTGCACTACAATCGGGCGCCCATCGCGGGCCGCATTTCCGCGGTCGTCGCCCGGCCGGCCCGCCGTGAAAACCTTTCCATGGTGCGCGCCTTCATGCGCCTGGCCTGGAACATGCCGCCGTTCGAGCAAGACAGCCGCCATATCCTGGACAACGCGCGCAACACCATCGTCATCTCCGGCGATGTTCCCGTGGTCGTGATCCAGATGGCCGACCGCTTCGTGAGCGAGGTGGATTGCTTCGTCAGCCCCGGCCAGGAAGTGCAAAAGGGCGACAAGATCGGCTTCATTCGCATGGGCTCCCAATGCGATCTCTTCATCCCCGGCGCAGCGGGTCCGAGCGTGTGGTGCCAACCAGGCGACCGCGTGCGGGCCGGGGAGAGCATCCTGGCTGTCTATTGAAAAAAGGACCCTGGGAGGGTCCTTTAAATCCCCCGCGAGGGAGCGTAGCCGGGCGAAGCCCGCCGGCGCTCACGCGATTAGTATGAAAAAAGGACCCTGGGAGGGTCCTTTAAATCCCCCGCGAGGGAGCGTAGCCGGGCGAAGCCCGCCGGCGCTCACGCGATTAGTATGAAAAAAGGACCCTGGGAGGGTCAAGCCTGCGCGGCGGTGGCTCAAGCTTGCACGGTCCCCACGAGGAATTCGTGTACCATGGCGAGATCGTCCAGCGACAGCCGTTGTTCGAGAGCGGGATCACGGTTGATGCGGGCGGCGTAGTCGCCCGGCAGTGGGCGGTGCACGAAGATGCCGCGCGAGCAGATGCGCGCAGCGGGCCGCGCGGTCCGCATGATCTGGTCCATGAGCGCGCCGAAATCGGTCTCGCTCAGGTACGACGACACGTCGGCGATGGAGTAGGCGTCGAAGCTGCCGTCCCCGACCGCGGCCAGGGCGGCGGTGATGGGCGCGGTGACGGGCGTGATCCGGGTCGTCGCGAGCGCCTGCCGGATCCGCTCGTAGGGCTCCGGTTGCAGGTAGATGGGCATGGCGGGTTCGTAGACGTAGCGGGCGAAGAAGACCAACTGCAAAAGGTGACTGTCGCGCGCGACGTGGTTGCACAGGTAGCGGTGGATGCAATCGAAGATGCGGCTGTGCAGCGGGACCTCGGGGGGGACGAACCGCCAAAAGCCCGGATCGCGGGAGAACAGCTCGAGAAAGGAGCGGCGGCACAGGGTCTCGACGACGAAACGCCAGATGCGGGTGTCCCAGCCCTCGATGAAGCGGCGTTGCTCGGCCACGTCCTGGCAGCTGAAGAGGCGCTTGACCCAGAACGGCCGCACCATGTGGGCGATTCGCGCGACGTACACGAGGAATCGCTCGAGGCTGCCCTGGAAGAGCACGCCTCGCTGCACAAGCTTCGGGTACTTGTCGAAGTACCCACGCGCCGCGCTCGACAGCGACGGCCGAATGCCTTGGTAGACCGTCAGGCGATCACGGGCCTGGCGCACGCCGAGGAAGGCCAGGTAGGGCTCGTAGGCGAGCGCGCGCATGGCCGCGATCTTGAGCTCGAGCAGGTGATTCTGCGTCGGGTTCACGTCGACCGCCATGATCTCCCGCGGCCGATCGTAAAGCAGGTTGAGCACGCGTCCACCCCCGGCGGTGACGCAGAGGACGCGCTTGTCTGGGGCGAGGCGCAAGGCTTCGAGCTCGCTGTGCGAATCTTCATTGCACGACGAGTAGCTGATGCGCCCGCTGTATTGTCGCCACGGAATGGCCACCGGCTCCTGCACGGTGGGTGCAGGGCTCGCGGCCGCCCATGACGCCGGTTCTGAAGTCTGCGCCGACGGGTTGGTACGTTCATACTCCATGAGGTCATTCCTTGGGTGTTCTTGTCTAGCCGCGCTTGTTCGCGTCCTTTTCGGGCTCGGCCGTCAAGCCGAACTTCCGCATGCGGCGCAAGAGCTGAAACCGACTGATGCCGAGCAGCCTGGCCGCCTGCGCGCGCACGTTGCCGACACGGCTCATCGCCTGGCGGATCATCTGCGCCTCGACGTCCAGCAACGAACCCATGCCCGGCACGCCCGCGCGCGATGACGATGCCACGTCGTCCTGCCCCAGTGCGAGCAACCGTGGCGGCAGGTGCTGCAGCTCGATGTGGGACGTCTCGGCCAGGATCACGGCCCGCTCGATGATGTTCTTGAGCTCGCGCACATTGCCGGGATAGGCATACGCGCAGAGTGCTCGGCACACCTCGACCGACAGTGGCTCGGTGGTCTTTTGCATGCGCATGCTGAACAGGACGCGAAAATGTTCGGCTAGGAGCAAAAGGTCGTCCCCACGTTCCCGCAGCGGCGGGATATGGATGGGGAAGACGGCGAGTCTTTGGAAGAGATCGAGCCGGAAGCGACCGCCCTGGACCAGGCTCGGCAGGTCTTGGTTGGTGGCCGCCACCACCCGGGCGCGCAAGGGCAGCTCTCGGGTCGAGCCCAGTCGGCGGAACGTGCGGTTTTCGAGCACCCGCAAGAGCTTGCCCTGGCCGTGTTCCATGTCGCCGATCTCGTCGAGGAAGACCGTGCCGTCGCGAGCCTCTTCGAAGGCTCCGGCCCGAAGCTCGTGCGCGCCCGTGAACGCCCCACGCTCGTGCCCGAACAGCAAGCTCTCGGCCAGGTGCTCGGGCAACGCGAGGCAGTCGACCACGACGAATGGTGAGCCCGCCGGGCGGGACAACGAATGGACGTAGCGAGTTGCCACTTCTTTGCCCACGCCGGTCTCGCCGGTCAGCAGCAAGGTCGTGTCGGGGGCCACCGCAACCTTCTTGAGCTGGTCGATCACCATCCGCATGGCGCTCGAATCCCCGAGGAGCCCACAGGCCTTCGCGTCGTCCGGGCACTGGGTTCCCTCGCGCAGCCGGGCGCGCCGGCGCAGCTCGAGCACCCGATCGAGGATGGGGGCGACGCTCGCCTCCTTGACGATGTAATCCTCGGCGCCGTGCCGGATCGCCTGCACCGCGTTGGGGATGGTCTGGTAGGCGGTCATCATCACGACGGCGGCGCCGGATTGCTTGACCAGCAGCTGCGGGATGATGCGAATGCCATCTTCATCAGGCAGACGATGATCGAGCAAGATCACGCCGTACTGGCGCTTGGCCACGAGCTGAAGCGCCTCACGACCGCTGTACGCCACATCGCAGTCGATCCCTTGCCGCCCGATCTCGCGCCCAATCGTCTGGGCGTACAGGGCCTCGTCATCGACGACCAATGCGCGAAACGGTTCGGTCATCGTGCACCGTCCGTCACGCTGTGCCTCGCGGGGAGCACGACCGTGGCCTGGCACCCGCCGCCGCCGCGATTCCGCAGGTCGAGAAAACCTCCATGGGCATGCGCGATCTTCTGGCACACCGCCAGTCCCAAGCCGGTTCCGTTCTTCTTGGTGGTGAAGAATGGTCGCAAGCAGTCGGCCGGGCTGGCCGGCAAGCCCGGCCCCCGGTCCTCGACCGTGATGGCGACCTGGTGGCCATTGCGAGCGGCGCCGCAGACGACCTCGCCCTCGTCCGGCGTGGCTTCGAGAGCATTGAGCAGGAGGTTGAAAACGACTTGCTTCATGCCTTCGTAGTCGGCGTCGATGGTCAGCTCCGGATCCAGCAGGCAGCGAATCGTCTTGCCGGTCGGTCGGTGCGCCCCCTTCGAGCAGTCGGCGGACCTCGTCGACCAGCTCCCCCACGCGCACGCGGGTGACGGCCAGCTCGCGACGGGCCGCCAGGTAGTCCTTGAGGGTCATGTCCATGCGCACGATCTCTTTGACCAGCGCCGCCAGGATCGGGTGCTGGCTTTTCGGGGTCTCCGGGTCCGAGCGCAGGCTCTCGAGGGTCGCCCCGATGGCGACCAGCGGATTGCGAATCTCGTGCGCCAAATGCGCCGCCATCTCGCTCATGGTGGCGAGTCGTTCCTGCTGCTCGAGATGATCGCCGTCGCGCTTCGGCGCGCGCCGGAGCACGAGGAGGAAGCCGACCAACTGGTGAGAATCGTCGGCCAGCAGCAGCGCTTCGACGCGGACCGGGACCAGCGATCCGTCGTGGCGGCGGATCACGGTCGCCCGCTCGGAATAGGCGCGCTGGGGATCGACGACCTGATGGCTGAGGATGTTCATCACCTCGTCGGGGGCCGAGAACAGCACGCCGATCGCCTGGCCGGCCAGGTCGCCCGAGTCGGTGCCCACCAGCTGGGCCGTGGCCGGATTGCACGAGGTGATGCGAAAGTTGGGATCGACGAATAGCGCGGGGGCCGGATCACCCAGCGTCAACCGCACCAGCTGATTCTCCAGCGAGGCCGCGCTGTGCTGGGGACAGCCGAGCAAGCACAGCAGGCCCTGCCGGCCTTCTAGATCGAGCCGCGACAGCGTGCCGCGGAGCTGTCCGTCTATGTCGAAGCTCCGCTCCTCGCAGCTACGCTCGCTTTCGCCGGGGGTGGCGGCGAGAAAGGCGCGGGCGTGGGCTGCGATGGTCTGCAGCAGTGCGGGCGAGCGCAGGGCGCGCTCGATGGCCGCGCCGCCCCGCGGTCCATGGCCCCGCAGCTCGCCCGTGTCATCCAGCCACAGACTGTCCTGCCGGTCGCTCGGCCGCTGGTCGAAGAACGACTGGCCCTGCCCCATGAGGTCGTTCTCGAGAATCTCGCCGATGCGCTTGGCATAGCGGATCAGCACCTCGCGCTGCTGGCGATTGAAGGCGTCCGCGCCTTCCTTCTCGAACAGGAGGACACCGTAATTGCGCGTGCTGCTCAGCGCGGGCACGCAGGCGAAGCGCCGCTCGCCGATGAGCTGCTCGACGGCGGCCAGTACCGGGGGAGGCAGGGCCGAGCCCGCCAGCTCCTTGAGGGAGTTGGTTTCGCACAGCACGGCTTCGCGCCAACAACGGTCGGCCAGGCTCCCCTGCGCGCTCTCCATCGGCCAGGAACAATCCTCGAAGTGTGCCCCCAGCAGTCGCTCGATGGTCGAGATGAGCGGCACGGCGTCGGCCATGATGCCGAGGTGGACACGGACCCGCCGGGACTTCTCGTCGAAGAGGACGAGATGGGTCGAGCTGCAGCCCACGATCTTCGCGGCCCCCCGCAGGACAGCCTGGAGCAACTGCGCGAGGTTCGCCGACTCCACCTTCGTCATGGAAGTCGGGATGATTACAAAGAAGGATGCGCGACGCCACCTTCAATCGCCGTCACCCGCTGCCCGTGCGATTTCGCACGCTCGCGCCGTGCTGCGCAGGGCAAACAACGCATATCGGTACGCGCCGACCGGGACAAGTGCCGGCAACTTCAGAGCAGCACGCCCGGCCAGGCGTGTGGCGAGCCGGCCAGCTTAGCCGGACCCAGTTCCGCCGCCGAAGGCACGGATCCTTCAGGCATGAAACGTGACAGCCCCTCACCCGCCTCGCTGCGCTCGGCGACCTCTCCGCCCTGCGGGCGCTTCGGGACCTGCACGCCCTACACCTGCCCCCGCGGTTTCGCCGCGCCCTCGCCCGCTACGCTCCGCTGCGCGGGGCGAGGTGTTTTCGGGGTGGTGCGGACCTTGCAGGCGCCACCCGCCCATGAAGCTCTCCGTGGCATGCAACTTTGACGATGCACTCTTGCAGGGGCTGGCCGGCTATCCGGTGTACGAGGTTTATGGCAAGCTGACCACGGACTACTTCGGCGGGGGACGCCCCGCCTTCTACCTGCCCGAGGTCAATCGTGGTCGGCTCGCGCGCACCGTGAAGACGGCGCACGAAGGCGGCATCCAGTTCAACTACCTGCTCAACGCATCGGCGATGGGCAACACCGAGTACACGCGGACCGGGCAGCGCAAGATGGAGGAGATCCTGGACTGGGTGGACGGCATCGGGGTGGACTCGATCACCGTGGCCAACGTCTACTTCCTGCGCCTCATCCGACGCCGCCACCCGCGGCTCAAGGTGCGGGTCAGCTCGCACCGCTTCACCGATACCCCGCGCAAGGTGCGCTTCTGGGTCGATCAGGGCGCGGATGTGATCGTGGTTTCCGAGGTCGGGGTGCACCGCGAATTCGAGACCCTCGCGGCGATGAAAGAGGCCGCGCAAGGCGTGGACCTGCAGCTCATCGTCAACAACTGGTGCCGCCAGGATTGCGCCATCGCCGGCAACCATGCCGTCGCCCTGTCTGCGGCCTCGCAGAAGAAGAGCCGGGGCTTCCCGCTCGATTACTGTTCCGTCCTGTGCAACCAGATCCGGCTGCGCGAGCCGGTCAACTACCTGCGCGCCAACTGGATCCGGCCCGAGGACCTGCACTACTACGAGAAGCTCGGCTACGACACCTTCAAGATCGTCGAGCGCAACACCCCCACGCAGATCCTGCTCGAACGGGTCAAGGCGTACTCGCAGCGGCGCTACGACGGCAATCTCTTGGATCTCGTGCAGAACTACGCCTACCCGAAGGACAAGCTCGGCGCCGTCGGCAAAGACGCCAGCTCGCTCCGCCGCATGGTCAAGTACTTCGTCAAACCATTCAGGGTGAACCTGTTTCACTTCCGCAAGCTGATCGATTTCGGGCACGCCGCCAGCATGCTCTACCCGCGCGAGGGCGAAAACCCGGTGGTCATCGACAACCGCGCGCTCGACGGATTTCTTGCGCGCTTCGCCGAGCGCAACTGCCAGTCGACCGATTGCGAGAGCTGTCGCTACTGCCACGAATGGGCCGCACGCGTGGTCAAGATCGATCCGAGCTACAAAGCCAAGCTCGAACCTCTGTACGACGATCTTCTGGGTGATATCGACGTCGGTGCCTTCTGGGAGCCCTACACGCGCACCGCCGCGCGGGCTTTGAAATGGAAACCCTCGAAGGGTTTCCATGCCTTCCCGCGTTCCGGCTCCGCCGGGCATAGCCCGGATCCGCCATCGCGATCAAGGCGACCGAGGCAGAATCCGGGATGAGCCGAGCGCATGCGGGGCAGGGCGAGCCGAGTCTGACCGAGGGACTTTGCCGGCGCGCGATTCCGCGTGGGTTGCGCTTTCTGGCCTCGCGGCAGGAGCCCGACGGGGCGTGGCGCGGCGACTACGGCGGCCCCATGTTTCTTTTGCCCATGTACCTGGCTGCGCATCACATCGGCCGTCGGCCGGTCGAGCCGCGCCGTCGCGAGGGCATGGTTGCGTACCTCGGGACGGTCCAGCACGCTGACGGCAGCTTCGGCCTGCACGTCGAAAGCTCGGGCTGCCTCTTCACCACCGTGCTGTCCTACGTGGCCTTTCGCCTGCTCGGCCTGCCGGCCGATGACGAGCGCGTGGCGCGGGCGCGCGCCTTCATCCTCGGGCACGGCACCGCGCTGGCCTGCGCGAGCTGGGGCAAGTTCGTGCTCGCGCTTCTCAACCTCTACGACTACGAGGGCCTTGCGCCGATCCTGCCCGAGCTGTGGCTCCTGCCCACCGGCTTCCCCATGCATCCCAGCCGTTTGTGGTGCCACACGCGGCAGGTGTACCTGCCCATGGCGCACCTCTACGGGATGAAGGCGCAGATGCCAGCCGACGAGCTGACCCATGCCCTCCGCCGTGAGCTGTACGATCGTCCCTACGACCGCATCCGTTTCGCCGACCACCGTAATACCATCGCCGCCGCCGACGTCTACGCGCCGACCTCGTGGCCGCTCAAGCTGGTTAACCGCGTCCTCGGCCTTTACGAGCGGGTGCACCTGGCCGGGCTGCGCAAGCGAGCGCTGGCCCGCCTGGCCGAGCACATCGATTTCGAAGACCGCGCCACGCATTTCATTCGCATCGGCCCCGTCAACGCCGTCCTCAACACCCTGGTGCATTGCTTCCGCTCCCCGCACAGCGAGGCCACCCTGCGCAGCTTTGCCATGCTCGAAGGCTATCTCTGTGACGGACACGACGGCACCAAGATGAACGGCTACAATTCCACCGCGCTGTGGGACACCGCCTTTGCCACCCAGGCCGTCCTGGCGACCGCAGAAGTCGGCGCACATCAAGGCACGCTCGGGGGCGCGCACGCGTTCATCGTCGCCAACCAGGTGCTCGAGGACCTACCCGGCTACCGTCGCTATCATCGCCACCCTAGTCGCGGGGGCTGGCCGTTCTCGGATCGCGAGCACGGATGGCCCATCACCGACTGCACCGCCGAGGGGCTCAGCGCCGCCTTGCTGCTCGAAACGGCGGGCTTTCCCGCGCTGCCCGAGGAGCGCATCCGCGCCGCGGTCGAGCTGATTTTGTCCTGGCAGAATCGCGATGGCGGCTGGGCCACCTACGAAAGGCAACGCGGCGGGCGCTGGCTCGAGCACTTCAATCCCGCTCACGTCTTCGCTGACATCATGGTCGACCACTCCTATCCCGAGTGTACGTCGGCGTGCCTCGCCAGCCTGACCCAGTGGCGGCGGCGCTTCCCCGCCGGGAACGACGACGTCCTCGAGCGCAGGGTCGCCGTGGCCATGCGCCGGGGCGAGCGCTTTCTGCGCCGATCCCAGCGCGACGACGGCAGCTGGGAGGGCTCGTGGGGGGTCTGCTTCACCTACGGCACGTGGTTCGGCGTGCGCGGCCTATGCGCCGCCTCTGCCCCCACGGGCGACCCGGCTCTCACGCGTGCCTGCGCCTTTCTCTACTCGCGCCAGAATCCAGACGGCGGTTGGGGCGAATGCGGCACGAGCTGCGCAGAGCGACGCTACGTCGGCGGGCCCAGCCACGCCGTCAACACCGCCTGGGCGCTGTTGGCCCTGACCAGCGCGGGCCAGGCCCACGATCCGCGCTGTGACCGGGCGGCGCGCTTCCTCGTCACCAGCCAGCGCGACGACGGCGATTGGCCACGCCAGACGCTTTCGGGCGTGTTCAACAAGACCGTGCTCATCAACTACGAAAACTACCGCCGTTACTTCCCGCTCTGGGCTCTCGCTGTTTATTGTAATGGGAACCCTGACCTGAAAACACCTCGCCCCGCGCAGCGGAGCGTAGCGGGCGAGGGCGCGGCGAAACCGCGGGGGCAGGTGTAGGGCGTGCAGGTCCCGAAGCGCCCGCAGGGCGGAGAGGTCGCCGAGCGCAGCGAGGCGGGTGGGCTGCTACGTTTTCATCCCTGAAGGATCCGGCCTTCCACCCGGCTCTAGATTCAACACAGAGGACGCAGAGGACACGGAGACAAGAGGATGCGGATACGTTTGGCCGACGAAGAACCAATCTTTTCTTTTGTCCTCTGTGTCTTCCCGGTTTCGGGTCGTTAGGTTGGCACTGGCTCCGCGCCCGCCGCCGGGACAATCACGGGCCGGAACTTGTACCCGTAGACGATGGTGCCCTTGTCGCCGTCGTCGCACAACTTGCGGGTGACCATCTCGACCGGCATCCCGATCTCGATGTTCTCCCCCTCCACGTCGGTGAGCTGTGCCGCGACCAGGGGCCCCTCGACCAGGCGGACCAAGGCGACCACGTAGGGCGCGAAGCGCTCGAAACCCTCCGGCGGATGGTGGACGGTCGAGTAGGAGTAGACTTCACCCTTGCCGCTGAAGACGAAGGGGGTCTTGGCGGGGGCGTTGCACTGCGGACAGACGTCGCGCGCGGGGAAAATCTTGTCGCCGCAGTGGGTACACACTTCGCCGACGAGCGCGTAGCGGTGCCGCTGCAATCGCCAATGCCTAGCAATCTCCATGGCGGGGTTCTCCTCTCCTCGGGTTTACGATGTCAAGCATCGAAGTCTTCAGCCGACGGCCTCGAGAATCGTGGTGACGACGGTGGCGCCGCTGCCGCCGATGTTCTGTGCCATGCCGAGGCCGGCCTCCGGTACCTGGCTGGCGCCCGCCTGCCCGCGCAGCTGCAAGGCCACCTCGATCACCTGGTAGATGCCGGTGGCGCCCACGGGATGCCCGCGCGCCTTGAGCCCGCCCATGGTCGTGATCGGGATCCGGCCGCCGATGGCGATGTCGCCGTCGCTGGCGAGGCGCACGCCCCGCCCCCGCTCGGCGAAGCCGCACGCCTCGAGCGACAGCACCGACATGATGGTGAACGCATCGTGCAACTCGAACAGATCGATATCCGCGGGCGTGAGCTTGGCTTGGCGGTACGCCTTGGCGGCGCTCAAGGCGACGGCTTCGAGCCCGAGCAAGTCCCGTCGGTCGTGCAATGCGACGGTGTCGGTGGCAGACGACGACGCCAGGATGCGCACCGGCCGGTCCGTAAACGAGCGCGCGATCTCCGTGGGGCACAGCACGACGGCGGCGGCGCCGTCGCAGACGGGCGAGCTGTCGAGCAGGTTCACCGGATCCGCGATCATCCTGGCCGCGCAGAAATCCTCGGCCGTCACCGCGTGCGGGAAGATGGCGTTCGGGTTGGCCACGGCGTTCTGGTGTGCGTTGATGGTGAAGGGCGCGAAGTCCCGGTGCTGCACGCCGTATTCGTGCATGTACCGCCGCATGAGCAGCGCATTGAGCGCCACGAACGACAGCCCGTTCTGCGCTTCGAAGTCCCCGTCCGAGGCCATGGCCAGCGCGGCGGTCACCTGCTGGCCGGGGCGATCCGTCATCTTTTCCACTCCGGCGACGACGACGAAGTCGGCCAGCTCACCCGCGACGGCGATGTAGCCCAGCCTCAGCGCGGCCGCGCCCGAGCCGCAGGCGGCTTCGACCTTGACGGCCTCGACCCCGCGCAGCCCCACCCAATCGGCCACCAGCGCGCCCAGGTGCTCCTGGCCGCTCAGCACGCCGGACAGCATATTGCCGACGTAGAGTGCGTCGACGTGGTCAACGTGGGCATCTTCGATGGCGGCCTGGACGGCTTGCCCGGCGAGATCCTTGAGCGATTTGTCCCAATGCTCGCCGACCGGGGTCTGGCCCATTCCGATGATCGATACGTCTCGCATTTCGCTTCCGTGACTTCCTTCTTGGCCGCCGGCCGTTCTACTCCATCCGGATCTTGTTACGATGGCGCGCGTAGGTCGCATAGTCGAGCTCGTGGCGGCGCAGGATGTAATCGCGCGTGGCGAGGGCGAGGCCGCGCCGTTCCGTGATGGCATCGGTGACGCGCAGGTCGAAGCCGTCACTGCCGGCGCCGCTGCCGAAGGAGACCATCAGCACGCGATCCCCCGGGCGTGCGACGTCGAGCACGCTGGTGAGTCCGAGCATGGCAGAGCCAGCGTAGGTGTTGCCGATGTCGTTGACCAGCAGCCCAGCCTCCAACTGCTCGCGGGTAAACCCCAGCTCGCGGCCGGCCTTGAGCGGGAACTTGACGTTGGGCTGGTGAAACACCACGTGACGGTAGTCGGAAGGGCTGCGGTCGAGCCCCTCCATGACCTCCGCCGCCGCAGCCAGCACGTGGCGAAAGTAGCCTGGCTCGCCGGTAAACCGTCCGGCGTGGGAAGGATAGTGCTCGTGTTGCCGGCGCCAAAAATCGGGCGTGTCGGTCACGTAGGAGGTCGAGCCCTCGACGACGGCGAGCGACTGCTCGGCCGGGCCGACCAGAAACGCGGCCCCGCCGGCGCCCGCCGTGTACTCGAGGGCGTCGCGCGGACGCCCCTGTGCGGTGTCCGTGCCGAGCGCGAGCGCGTAGTCGGCCATCTCGGATCCTACGAAGCCGAGTGCCGCCTGGAGGGCCTCGGTGCCCGCTTTGCAGGCGAACTGCCAGTCCGCGGCCAAGGTATGCGGCACCGAACCGAGCGCCTCCGCGACGATGGTGCTGGTCGGTTTGACGGCGTAGGGGTGGCTCTCGCTGCCGACCCACACGGCGCGGATCAGGGATGGCTCGATCGCGGCCCGCTTGAGCGCGTTGCGCGCCGCCTCGAGCGACATGGTCGCCACGTCTTCGTCGAGACCGGGCACGGCCTTTTCTTTCGCCGGCGGGTTGGATGTCTCCTGCGCGTCCCACATGCGGCTGATTTGGGTTCCCGGCAGGCGATAGCGCGGCACATAGGCGCCGTAGCCGACGATGCCGACCTTACGACGTGATTTCATGACTTTCATGGATGATGCTTCTTCGATTCTCGTACTATGCCTCCGCGCTGGCGGATGCGGCAGCCGAGAATGCACCCGCTGGGGTCAAAATCGTGGTCGGCGCTGTTGGAATCGGCATGCACAGGGCGAGCGACCAGCAAGAAACGCGCCGCCGTGGCGTGCCTGGGGCTCGCCGTGCCGCAATCCCGATTCACGAGGCATGATGGTGCGGCAGGCTGGTAGCGTGGCGGGCATGCGACGCTTCTCTCGGCGGGCGGCGTCGCCCGGGCGTGCAAAATCGCACGGGTGCGGAGACCTGGCTCAGTCCAACACGAGCTGCCGCGCGCGCATCCGGATTCTGGTCGATCGCAAGTCTGTGCGACGCCAGCGTCCGGACATCTCGGCTGCTAGACTCTCGGGCATCGTGTTCCCGCTCTGCCCGCGCCCGCGTCCCTGCCGATGCCGCCTCTTTCCGTCGCGCCCAGGCTGCGCGCCGCGCCCGAGCGCTCACCGACCCGCCGGCTGCCTGGGAGATGCACCGTGAGTGTCGCTATCTGCGACATCGTGGTCGTTGGCGGCGGCCTTACCGGAGCCTCGCTCGCGTGCGCACTGGCAGATGGGAGGCGACGAATACTCGTGCTCGAAGCGCGCGAGGGCCGCGGTCCTCGCTTCGCCGGCGAGCTGATCCACCCGACCGGCGTCGATGTGCTCGACCAGGTCGGCGTGCTCCCCGCCCTCCAGCAGGCCGGTGGCGTCGAGCTGGCCGGCTTCGCCGTCGGCATCGCCGGACGTGCGACCACTCATCTACCGTACGCCGAGATTTGCGACGGCCGCCCGCACGGCTTCGCGATCGAGCACCACGACATGGTGGCTGTCCTGCGGCGAGAAGCGGCGGCGCGAAACGGGGTCGAGATCAGGTACGGCAGGAGGGTGATCGAGATCGTGCGCCAGGACGATCGCGTGACCGGCGTGCGCACCGAGGATGGCGAATGGATCCGCGCCGACCTCACACTGGTCGCCGAGGGACGCCACTCGCTCCTGCGGCAGCAGATCCGCACCGGCGAGTCGTCACGGCTGCTCGCCTACAACGCCGCGTTGCTGGTCGACGATGCCGTGCTCCCCGAGGGACGTTATGGCCACATCGTCCTCGGCGCGCCCGGGCCCATCCTCGCCTATCCCATCGGGTCCGCCGGAGGCGAGCGCCATCGCGTGCGTATGTGCTTCGACTTCCCCGCGCTGCCCCAAGCGGGGCGCGGACTCGCCCACATCGCCGCAGCGATTCGCGAGCGCTACCTGCCCTTGGTTTCCGAGCCGCTGCGCACCTCCGCCGGACGAGCCTTGGGCGCACGCAAGCCCGAAGTTGCCGCGTGCCACGCCATCGCCACCCGTCGCTGTGTCGAGCCCGGTATCGCCCTCGTCGGCGAAGCCGGCGGCTGCTCGCACCCGATTACCGCCGCCGGGATGACGGTCTGCCTCACCGACGTACGCATCCTGGCCGAGGAGCTGGATGCCAACGCCGAGCTCGACCGCGCGCTGGAGCGCTACCAGGCGCGCCGCTACCGTTTCGCGCGCGCACGCGAGGTGCTCGCTGACGCACTCTACGAAACGTTCCTCGCCGGCACCGACGGCACGCGCGCAATGCGCGAGGGCATCTTCAGCTACTGGGAGGGTGATCGCCGTGCACGAGCCGCCTCGCTGGCGCTCCTGTCCGGCGCCGACAGCCGCCTCGGAAGCTTCCTGGCCGAGTACTGGCGGGTCGCCGGCCACGGCATCGGACGGTCGCTGCGCGGTGCCGTTCCGGGCAGTGACGGCCGCCCGCTCGGGCGCTGGAGGGGCGTGCGGGGACTCGTCGGGATGTCGCTCGACAAGCTCGGTCGTGTCGTGAGAAATGCGAGCTAACGGCGCGGGCCTGCTGCTGGTGCGAAAATCATGTCCTCCCGGCAGCGACCGAGCAGCGTCGCGAGCGCGCGGTTCGAAGCGGCTGCCCCCGGCGCTTCGGCGACGATGCGGGCGACGGTGGTGCGACTCACCTTCGGCTCGGCCCCGGCCCGCAGGGTGTCGTCCCCCTGCTCGACCGTCCGCAACGTCGCCTGCGCCAGTGCGAGCGGCACCAGGCAGAACAAGCGCACCGAGCGCCCGGCATGTCCGCCGCGACCCGATACGGGCCACAATGCGATGTACTCCTCGGCGCGCCGGAGATGCTCGCGCGCACGTGCGCACACGGCGCGAACCACGGCGAGGCCTGCCTCGCGCATCGCCGGATCCAATAGCCGCCCGACCTCGAGGCCGTGCTCGCGAGCCAGGTCGAGCGGCAGGAAACACACACCTCGCTCGCGGAAATCCGTGGCTGCGTCCTTGACCACGTTCACCATCTGCAGTCCGATCCCGAAGCTCACGGCCCGTTCGCGCAAAGCACTGTGCAGTTCCTCGGATAGGCCCGAGGCCGCCTCCTCGAACAGCATCGTGAGTAAGTTGCCGACGGTACCCGCGACGAAGTAGCAGTAGCGCTCGAGGTCCGCCAGATCGGACAGGCGCGAAGCGATACCACGCGCGCAGTAGGAGCGCATGCCGCCGGACATTTCCAGCACGTGCGGCCGGATTGCATCGCGCTGCGACGGTGGCAGCGCGCGGAATGTACGAAACACCGCGCCCGCTCCCCGGCACAGCTCTCCATCCGCTCCCGCTCCTCCGACGAAAGCGCGTGCGCAGGCCAGCTCGATCTCGGCCGCATCCGTCCCATCGTCGAGTAGACGATCGAAAATGTCGAACAACTCGTTCCGCTGCGCGTCCCCCAACGTCGGCTCGTCTTCGATCGAGTCGACGACGCGGCAGAGCAAATAGGCGCTGCGCACCGCCGCGCGCAGGAAGTCCGGCAGTGCCTCGATGGAAAGGGCAAAGGTTCGCGATACGCGCGGCAGGATCGTACTGCAGAACTCCGTGTCCAGTACGGCCGTCTCCGCCGCAGACGACGTGCGGCGATGCCTCGCCCCAAGCTCTCCCGTGTACCCACCGTCTCGAAGCGCAGTGGCAGTCTTCATCATGCTCCTTCCCTTTCCTCGATCCGCTGGGCAGCCTGCAAGGGAGGTGCCTCGCCGCCCGGCAAGCGTCATCGCCGCGCCACGGACGTTGCTACGCAAGGCGGTTTCGCCGGCCGTGCGAAAGCGCACGCGATGTGCGCTTACGAACGTTCCCGCTCAACGACCTCCAGGGCGGTCCGCGCTGTTTGCGAAGGCGGTTTTCGCGATCGCGGGGGTATCAGGCGAGAGACCTCTCGCTCGGATTCCCTTGAGCAATTCTGCAGGGGCTTACGAACCGTTGTGCAGGGTCCAGCATCCAATGAAGAATTCACCCAACGTTTGTGATTGGATACAACTTGTGCGTTCTCTGAGTACGATCGGGGAGCTTTGGGCGATCGGATGCGGCACTCTGTCACAACACCCGCATTCGATGGATCTGGCACATTCGTCTCCGTACGACGCAAGGAATTGGGTTGTTCAAAGATTTTGCGACGGGAGTAGGGAATGATGAAGAGAGCGATCATGTGTCTGCTTTTAGCCGCGTTGCCCGCGTGCGGGACTCTGATAATTTTGCCAAATCCACTAGTGTTCCCGAACGCCACCGTCGGGGGCGGCGATTGTGGGGCCACAGGCAGTACGAGCTGCACTTATGCAACGGTTACCATCACCAATCACACGTCGACGACCCAGACCATTACGGGGGGAAGTGCAAGCACCCCGTTCTGGGTGACGTGGGGGGGGACTTGCAACGCGTCGTCGGGCTACGTGATCCCGAATAGTGCATCTTGCACCCTGCAGTTTGGTTTTGCCCCCACAGCTCCTGGTGCGACCTCCAATGGGACAGGGAGCATATCCTTCGCCAGCGGTACGGTTCGGACAGTCAGCCTCGTGGGCGCCAGCAACTAGACTTTCACAGGCGACTGCGAGGCAATCTCGCGAAGCTGTGAGTGAAGAGGGTGGCCAGAGCGGGCTGGGCTATGGGCACCGCCGGGTGACGTTGAAGCTGAGCGCCGAACAGCTGGCCGCAGTGAAGTGAGCGGTCAGATGGTCGCCGGTGGGCTGGGGCTCAGGATGCTGGGACGAGGTGACCGTGTTGACCATGGCGACGAAGTGCAGATCGCCCTCCACCGTGCTGGCGTCGAGGCTGGTGACCGTGACATCACCCGTGCTGACCTCCAGCTCGAGATCGGCGTTACAGGCGGCATCGTTGCGAAGAAAGAATGCCTGGGCGTAAAGCCCGCTCGTGGCGGGTCCGGCGCTGCCGCTGATTGCGTATCGTCCAGGCAACGTTGCCGGAACGGCCGTGCCAGCGGCATCGACCGACGCGATGGCAATGGCAAAGGTCTCGCTGTTCGGAACCCCGAGGGCTTGGGTCTCCTGGTCGCACGCAGCTGCGAAATTTCCTGCTGCGATGATGGTGCTGGTCCCGTTGAAGGCAAAGCCACCGACGTCCTGGGCGCTGAAGATGGCATCGACGATGCTGAATTTGCCGATCAGAGCAGGAGGACCGGATGAGCTGCCACATCCGAGCACCGGCAGCAATGTGCCCGTGACCAGGAACAAGAAGAACCCCAGCTTCGGATGAAACGCTTTCATGGTCTGCCCCCGAGGCCATGGTACGCGAACCTATCGACAACGCCATTTTCGTCGCCCTGCGGTTCGCACAGCGGGCAGGTGGAAATCATCGACGAACAGCTTGCCCACAGCACACCTTGGCCAGCCCGCCAGCTGCCCCTGGGCCGTCCTTGCCCCGGCGCGAGCAGTCATAGTAGGCTGGCTATCGTGTGCTCGATCATTTGCCGTGTCGGCGTGGCGCTCGCGCTGAGTTCATTGGCCTGCGGGACCTCGACCAAACAGAACGTCGACGGCGCGGCGGCAGTCTCGAACAGGGACGCGGCCGGGAGCGGCGATGTTTTCGGCGGCACGCCCTGCGAGCGAGCTTGTGCAGCCTATCAGAATGCCTGTGGAGGCAATGGCGATTGCACCAGCAACTGTTCGGTCGTCGAGAGCCCGGGTGTCGGTGAAGCCGCGGTCTGCCCCAAGGAATCCCAAGCCTTTTTCGATTGCGTGGCAGTCCAACCGCTCTCGGCGTTCGATTGTGCGACGATCGGAGACACGATGTCCATGCTCCTCGGTGCGAAGCCCCCGGTAGCCTGCTCGGATTCGAGGGCGGCCTATCAGGCCTGCGTGTCCACCAACGGTCAAGACTGCTTGGCCGAACCCGCCCTTGATGAAAGCTGCGCGATCTTGTATCCGGCCACGCCTCACTACACGATCTGCAAAGTAGATGTCACACCGGCCGCGGGTTGCGTGCCGTACGATATGACCCTTCCCAAGGGTTGGTACTGCTGTCCCTGACCGTGGTTGAGCGAGCGCCGAACTTCGTTTCGTCGAACGCCCAGACTCGGTGCCCGGCTTTGCCCCGGTGTGCCTGGCGAAGTCACCTCCTCTGCGCGCCCCAGCAGGTCACGGCGGCGTCCATCCTCAGCGCACAACTGTGGTACTCGGCCACGGCGACTTGCTGGAAGATCCCCGCGGGTGGCGTGGACTGTCCGTACCCGTTGTCACCCCAGCAGGCGATGGTGCCGTCAGTGCGCAGGCCGCAGGTATGGCGGTCGCCGGTGGCTACGCGTTGGAAGCTGCCGCCGGGAGGCTTCGACTGGCCGTACTGGTTGTCGCCCCAGCACGCGATCGTGTCGTCGACGCGCACGCCGCAGGTGCTGGCGCCAGCGGCGGAGAGCTGCACGAAAACGCCGGCTGGCGCTGTGGACTGTAAGTACTTGTTGTTACCCCAGCAGGCGACCACGCCGTTGCCATCGATGCCACAGCTATGGCCGATGGGGCCGTCGCTGTCCGCATCGACTTCGCCGCCGGCGACCACTTGGACGAAGACGCCGGCCGGCGGCATGCACTGTCCATCCCGGTAGGCGCCCCAGCAGGTGACCGTGCCGTCCTTGCGAACACCACAGCCGTGCTCGTAGCCGAGCGATACCTGCTGGAACGAGCCGGGGCTGGGCGTCGACTGTCCATATTGATCGTCGCCCCAGCAGGCGAGTGTGTCGTCGGCGCGCAGGCCGCACGCATTGACGCCGCCGGCGACGATCGCTTGGAAGGTCTCGGCGGGCGGGTGCGACTGTCCCGACCCGGTGTCACCCCAGCGGTCATCAAACACCACGCCCGTGGTGGTCTTGTACAGGCTTTGGCTGCCTCGGTCCGGTCCCCAGCAGACGACCGTGCCGTCGCTCCGCAGCTCGCACGTGGTTCGCTTGCCGAGTGCAAGTTGCGTGAAGGTGCCCCCCGGGGGCGAGGACTGCCCGTCGATAGAATTGCCCAGGCAAAAGACCATGCCGTCGCTCCGCACCCCGCAGGCGTGAGCCCCGCCCGCGGACACCTGCACGAAGGCGCCCAAAGGCGGAGGTGTGTCGCTGAAAGGCGCACCCCAGCAGACGAACGCACTGTCGGTCCGCACCCCGCACGAGAAATAACCGCCGGCGGTTACCTGCTTGAAAGCGTCCGCAGGCGGTTTGGTCTCGCCCTGCAGGTCGTAGCCCCAACAGGCCACCGTGCCGTCGGTCTTCACCCCGCAATTGTGAAAGTCGCCGGCCGAAACTTGCTGGAAGGTGCCCGCGGGCGAATTGCCCTGGCCCTCGTCGTTACGCCCCCAGCAACTGACCTTGCCGTCGGTTCGCACCAGGCACGTGTGGGCGTGCCCGGCCGAAACCTGCTTGAACGTGCCCGACGGCACTTTCGTCTCTCCGAACGAATTGTCTCCCCAGCAAACGACGGTCCCGTCCGTGCGCATCGCGCAGAAATTCTGGTCCTCGCCGTTCTGGCGGCCCATCGAAACCTGTTGAAAAGTTCCCGAAAGCGGTGAGCAGCTGGTTGTTCCGGGCGAGCACATCGCTCCCCAGCAGGTCAGCGTGCTGTCGGTGCGTATGCCGCAGGTTTGGTCGGTGCTGGCCGCAATCTGCGCGAAGGTGCCGTCAGGCGGCGTGGACTCGCCACTGTAGTTCGAGCCCCAGCAAGCCACCGTGCCGTCGTTCTTTATTGCGCACGAGTGGCTGTCGCCGGCCGCCACTTGGACGGCTGCCAACCCATCCAGGCAGGTGTGACCGTCCAGGCCCAGGTTCCAGCCGGCGGCGCACGAGCAGGCGTAGCTGCCAGCGGTATTTGCGCAGCCGCCGTGCTGGCGATCGCAAAGGTCGGTGCCCAGGGCGCACTCGTCGATGTCGGTGCATTGATGGCCGTCGCCAAGCCAACCGTCGCGGCAGGTGCAGGTCACGGTCTGGTCGGCCCAGGCGCACCACGCGTTCGGGTCGCACTCGGGGCAAGATGGCTGGGCGGTATCCGGCGCGGCGGCGGCATCTGCATTGGTGCTGGTAATGGGATCCGCACTGCACCCCGCCAGCGCCACCAGCACGGCGAGCGCTAGCGTCGCGTTCAGGCTCGATCGCATGCCGTGCTCTCTCATCTGACAAACCCACCCCAGCAGGCCAGCGTGCCGTCCATCCGCAATCCGCAGGCGTGGTCGTCACCCGCGACAACCGTTTGGAACGACCCCGTCGGTGGCGTCGCCCGTCCGAAGGTGTTGCTGCCCCAGCAGGCGAGCGTGTCGTCCGCTCGCACGCCGCAGGTGTACGTGTCGCCCGCGGTCACCTGCTTGAAGACGCCGGCGGGCGGCGTGGACTTGCCGAACTGGTTGTCTCCCCAGCAGACGATGACGCCGTCGATCCGCAGGCCGCAGGTGTGATCGCCTCCGGCCGCCACCTGTGCGAAGGTGCCGGCGGGCGGCGTGGTCTGCCCGAACTTGCCGTATCCCCAGCAGGCGACCGTGCCGTCGCTGCGCACGCCGCACGTGTGGCCATTGGTGCCGTCGAGCGTGTTTCCCGTATCGTCCCTGCCGCCCGCGGACACTTGCAGGAAGGTACCCTGGGGTGGCGTGGATTGGCCGAATTGGTCGTCGCCCCAGCAGGCCACGGTGCCATCGCTGCGCACACCGCAGGTGTGATGATTGCCGGCGGAAATTTGCTGGAAGGTGCCGGCGAGTGGCGTGCTCTCCGTGCGTCCATTCGCCCCCCAGCAGGCGACCGTGCCATCGGCGTGCAACCCGCAGACGTGCTCGCCGCCGGCGGCCAATTGCTGGAACGTGCCGGCCGGTGGTGTGGTCGCCGGGTCGTCCTGCTTACCCCAGCAAATCACCGTGCCGTCCGCCTCGATCGCGCAGGCCCAGACGTTGTTGCGGTCTTGATAGACAGCGGTCGTGCCATCGATGAAGGTTCCGCCGGCGACCACGTCGATGAACGTGCCGGCGGGCGGCGTGCGCCTGCCATATGCGTCGTCGCCCCAACAGACGACCGTGTCGTCGGTCTTCACCCCGCACGTGTGGTAGAAGGCAAGGGCTATCTGTTTGAAGGCGATCGCTGGCGGCTTGGTTTCGCCTTTGTAGTCCTTGCCCCAGCAGACCGCCGTTCCGTCCATCCGTAGGGCACACAGATAGTTGCCGCCCCAGCCGACGATTTGCTGGAAGGCGCCGGACGGCGGTGAGGTCTGTCCGTCGAGCTGCTGCCCCCAGCAGGCAATGTTGCCGTCCCCCTTGATGCCGCAGGCGTGATGACAGCCGCCCGCCAGCTGCTTGAATACGCCGGAGGGTGGTTTCGTCTCCCCGTAGTCGTTGCGGCCCCAGCAGGCGGCCGTGCCATTGCTCCGGATGCCGCAGGTGTAGTCGCATCCCGCAATCAGTTGTTGGAAGGTGCCGGCGGGCGGCGTGGTCTCGCCGTAGCCGACCCCGGCCGAGCAGGCGACGGTGCTGTCCGGCCGCAGGGCGCACAGGTGGCTGTCGCCGACGGTCATCTGCGTGAAGGTGCCCTCGGGCAACGTCAAGGCGTCGTAGCCCCAGCACACGATCGTTCCGTCGGTGCGCAGCCCGCAGGTATAGCTGGCGTCGAGGCCGTCGGTGGCCACGTACCGGAAGGTGCCGGCAGGCGGCGTGGCCTCTCCGTTTTGGTTGAGCCCCCAGCAGGCGACCGTACCGTCTCGCTTCAGGGCGCAGGTGTAGGCATAGCCCGGGACGATCTGAACGGCGGTGAACGCGTCGACGCAAGCATGCCCATCCGAACCGAGCCCCCATCCGCCTACGCAAGAGCAGGCATACCCGCCCGCCGTGTTGGTGCAGCTACCGTGCTGCCGGTCACACTGATCCGTCCCTAACGCGCACTCGTCGACATCCACGCACGTGGTCCCATCCCCGACGAAGCCGTCGAGGCACGTGCAGGTCACGGTGTCGCCGGCGCGAGCGCACCAGGCGTGCGGATCGCATTCTGGGCAAGAGGGAAGGGCGGCGTCGACGGCGGCGGGGGGAGAAGGCGCGAGGGAGGTACCGCCGCAGGTAGCGAAGACCACGAGGGCCGGGCAGATGAGGGTCGCCTTCGAGGCCGATCGCACGATAAGGGGATTCTGGGACCGGCCGTGGGCGATGTCCAGACTGGGCTGAGGAAGCTCTGCGTACTGCAGTGCCCACGCGAATCAAGGTGGGGCGGCTTTGGGCCTGGAGGATCCTCTGTCTGCTCAGCGTCTGTGCCTACTACTGTGTAACCGGGGCAAGCACACCGTCGACGTCGTCGTGGAGTTTGCTGGTGTCGAGCCCGTCGAGAACGATGACGCCGTGAAGGGAGGACACCAAATTCGGATCCTGCTTCCACTTCCACACCAGCAGTCCCGATGGATCGTACTCCAGGAGTTGGATGCCCTTGCCGCCATTCCCAGCGCCATGGCCCTCCCAGTTGGTAACCACGAAGTGACCATTCGGCAGGACCTGGAATCCAGCATAGAAGTTCGGCACGATGGTCCCGGCATCGGGCTGCCCCGTGCCGCCGATGGTCGTCAGCACCTTCTTGGCCGCTCGGTCGATGACCAAGATCGCGGCCCCATAGCCCGAGGTGACCGCGATGGTCTTGTCCGGCAAGCACAGGCCTTGAAAGACCCAGTCGCCGTTGGGGATGCTCATTTCCCAAAGGGTTTGCTTGTCCCAGTTGACCTCGGCCAGCTTGGCCCCTACGCCAATCAGGAAGGTGCCCTGGGGCGTTCGCCGAAGCAGGCGTAGCTGCTGCCCGTAGCTCGTGAACGTCACGTTGTGCCCTGCCACGGGTACATCCTGGCTGTCCAGCTCTTGCAGGGTGACCCCGCCATTCGCGTTCGCACCTAGGATGGTGTTTCCACCCGGTAGCCGTCGTAGACTCTCCACGCCGTCGAAGCTGCTTACTTCCTTCTTGATCTCGCCGGTGTTGATGTCTAGCTCGACATAGCCCTTGGCAACCGACACCGCGACACGATCACCGCCCACGAGCTGCATGTCGCGCATGCTGTCCCCGTCTTTAACCGGATCGTTGAGCTGCCGGCTCCAGACCGCAGCGCCGGGGTTTTCCAGGTCCACCAGGAGGACGCGGCGGTTGCCTTCGTCGCTGAGGAGCACGCGGCGGGGATGGCCGACCACGTAGGCATCCGCCCCTGCCACGTCGCCCGCGGATCCTCCCGCTGCATCGCCGCCAAGGCTCACGTCCGTCGCGCCGGCAGCCGTGTCGGAAGCGTCGACTTGCGGCCGGGAGGTATCGCCACCCTGGCCCCCTCCGCCTCCGCCGCCAGAGGCGGCGTCAGGCCGCGGATCGCTGTAGGTGCCGCCCTGGCCGGACGTGCCGCCACTGCCGCCGGTATTCCCGCCGGTGCTCGTGGTCTGTCCGCCCTGGCCCGACCCGCCGCCACCGCCGCCGGCATTCCCGCCGGTGCCCGCGCTCCCTCCGCCCTGGCCGGAGGTGCCGCCACTGCCGGCGAATTCCCACCGGTGCTCGCGCTCCCTCCACCCTGGCCGGACTCGCCCCCAGTACCTCCCTGCCTTTGTCCGCCGCTGCCCCCGGCCGTCTCATGCGAGGGGCCCTGGTTGGCGTCGCATGCGCATAGCCAGACAACCATCGCGATCCCGAGACGACTTGCGCAACCGAATGCCTTCCTGTTCACAGCGTGCTCTCCCTACATGAACGGTGGAAACTCGTTCTTGTCCGGTATGATGGCCACACCTTCGAGCTCCATGAGCCAGGCGGGACGACAGACCGCCGCCTCGGTGAACACCAGCGGTATTTCTCCGCCAAGCTCCTCGTCGAGCACATTGCGCACCTGTCGTCGGTCGTGCGTATTGCGCACGTAGGCGATGACATAGGCCAAGTCATCAAGGGTCGCGGATTGCGCCTCGAGGAGCGCTCGGACGTTGTCTATCGCACGGCGAGTCTGCAACTCGGCGTCGCCCTCGTGCAACACCTCGCCTTTGGTATTGATACTGGCGGTCCCGGAAACATGAAGGTGGGAGCGGTCCCCGAAGCGCACCCGCAGTCCTCGCTCGAAGGTCACCCCGTAGAGGATGGTCGGCGCAAGGTGAGAGAGAGCCTCCATGCGCACGATCTGCCCCGCCGCGAGTCCGCCTACCGACAACGAGTCGACCGAGATGATCTTCTCCGGTGAGTAGGTCATTCCCAATATGCCGGTGCTCGCGAGGTAACGTGTCGTCTCGGTGAGGCCGTGCTCGGCAAAGCACTCTCGGCGGGCACAAACCATGTCTTTGTAGTGATTGTCGAGGTCCCGCACGTACACCCAGGTGCGGATGCCGTTGTCGAGAAGGGTCATGCCGTTCTGTTCGATGAGTGAATTGAGCGCGTCGAAGATTGTCTTGGTCTGGGCATGGGCGTCGAGGTCATCGCCGCTGGTATGATTTGCGGTGAGGAGGAGCGAGTAGTTCCTGCCTTTGACGACGAGGTCATTGCGCCAGCCATCGCTGGTGGAATACGACAGCTGCTTGGCAACCGCGTGGCTCGGATCGCGAATGTGATACGTGAGCAGCGAGACAGGGCCGCAGCCGACCGGTCTTTGCTCGATGATCGACAACGCGCAGGAGCCGTGTAGCTGGCCATAGAGCGCGGACTCCAGAAGCGCGAATTTCTGGTTCAGGATATCACTCAGGAAGATGCGGCAGAAGACGGCCGTCGCGTCGGATAGGCCGAGGCAGTCAAGTGCCGACGAATACTTAGTCGCAAGCTCAGCGAGCGCTTCGGCCAAGCTCAATCCCTCCGGCGTTGCGATGCTGATGAACGACTCATCGCACCCGCCGGCGACTGAGAAAGTCGAACAGCGCGTGTGACTATCCATGGTCAGGGGTATCGGCATTGGGTTCGATCCGCCTTGACGGACGGCCGTCCACCCCCGGCACGCCCGCCGGGGGGGACATCGATCAGCCGCGCATGGCTCGTGCACTCGCAGCGTCTCGTCTACTCAAGAGTCGGTTTGACGGATTGCCCGCCTGCCTGGGCATCCCGCTGCACATCGTCGGAGTACATATCCGAGTTCAGATCCAGCCACAGCGCGATAGTCCGCAGGTCCTCGCTCGAGAGGCTTACCCCCTGGTGGCCGGCCTTGAGGAGCGGGTAGAGCTTGGAAATGCGCGCGCCGAACTTGCCCGGCGTGGTCACCACGGGTCCCCAGGAGTAGTCGAAGTTGTAGTACGAGAGGTAGGGCTGCAGATTCTTGTACGAGGCATAGAACCGGTCACCATCGCTCTGGTAGTTGCCCTTGCTCAGGTCGCCCGGCTTCGCGCTGCCGTGGCAGCTCACGCAGTTCTTGTCCAGGATGGGCTGGATCAGGCGCGCGTAGGACAGCGGTGCGCTGCCGTCGGGGTCAGGCTGTAGCGTCGAAGCCGCCCTCATGAAGGCGATGGGCATGTCCGCGCGGGGCTTCGGGGCCCGATAGCGCCTTTCATGGCAGCCCTGACACGTGAGCCGGGTCGAGCCGGGAACGGCGTAGGCGACAGACATCATGGACTGTACGGCGGTGCCATCCGCGTCGAGCGCCTGGAAGAACACCGGTTTGCCCGGAGGCAAGAGGAAGTGCGCGCTGCCATCCTTCTCCACTGGCACCGTGCCCAGAGAGCCGCGCCCATTCTGGTCGTTGTACAGGACCGCCCCATGGCCCAGTCGCGGGGCGATCGTGTTCGCCGTGGACTTGGGGTAGACCTGCACCACCCGGAGCGCCTTGATTTCCACCCCGGTCGGCATGGGCAGCATGCTGTCGTAGACGTTGAGCAGGTTTACCTCTACCGGGTCGGTCTTGTTCGCCGCGGTTCGGCTCATGGGAATCACCGGAGGCGTATCGCGCGGAGCCAGCGGGATGGGGTCGAGGCAGGAGTGATTGGCATCCTTGTAGAGGAGCTTCTTGTTACCCTGGTCATCAATGAGGTAGATGCCATACCGCTTACCGGTCAGGCCCGCCGTATTGGCGTTCGGATCGTGGACGACCAGGAAGCGGTGTTCGTCGATGGGCCAAGCGGTTGCGTATTTGTGGTCGTTGCTCGTCCCGGTCGTGGCCTCGGGAAAACCAGCATCCTTGGTGATGACGGTGTACTGGCCCATCTCGTCGTCGTCCTCGATGTCGTTGTCCATCACGACGATCGAGCCATAGGCTTGGTGGTGGTGAGCCGCGGCGGTACCCACGATCTTGTTCGTCCCCGGGATGTTTCGGATGTTCATCACCGCGCGCGGGACGATGGTGGCATGGTAGGCGTAGTTGCCCACGGTGGCCCGCGGATCGAGCCCGTCGGGCGTGGTCACCCAGGGGTGGTGCACCTGGTTGGAGCCCCGATCGACGTAGTCCCAACGCGTGTAGACCAAAAGCCCGTTTCGGTCCACGCTAGGCTGCCACTCGTTGGTCTCGTGGTAGCTGAGCGGCTCGATCCCCGTGCCGTCGGCGTTCATGATGAACATGGTGTAGACCGGCACTGGTCGCGGATGGCAGCGGCCATACCCGCCGCGGCGATCCGAGACAAAGACGATGCGTCCGTCGGGAAGGAAGGTGGGATCGAAGTCGTTGTTCTTTCCTTGGGTCAGCTGGGTGAGCCCGGTGCCGTCCACGTTCACCTTGAAGATGTGGTGGACGGTGTTCTCGGTCCAGGTCACGCGCTGTCCGCTGTTGTCGGTGTAGGCGAAGAGAATCTGCTTGCCGTCAAAGCTGAGATCCGGGGACAGGAACCCTCCGCCTTGGAGCTTCTTTCCCTGGTGCGGGCCGTTCGCGCAGGTCGAGCTGGCCAGCACGTCCGTCACCGTGGGGCTGCCGGACAGGACGTTTTGCAGGATGTAGAGACCGCCCCCGGCAGGTCATTGAAGCCATGGTACTGATCGCAGATGTGGGCGCCGGTGCCATTGTCGTCGCTCGGGATGTAGTCGCGCTTGATGAAGAGGATCTTGTCCAACATTGCCAGCTTGGGATCCGTGAGATCGAGGCCGCCTTTGGATGGTGGTCGGATTCTGGCCCTGGAATGCCACCTTGGGGGTAGAGGCGGGATCCCCGGGGGGATACACGTCTACCTTCTCGGGCACTGGAGGATCCAGCTCGAGGAGGTACTGGACGAGATCGTCGATTTCCTGCGAGGTCAGGGTCGAGGTCTTGCCGTGCTTGTCGCCGACGTTCTTGGTGGTCAGGACGTCTTTCAGGGTTGGCGCCGAGCCGTCGTGGAGGTAGGGCGCAGTCCGCCACAGATCCGCGAGCGTGTAGGTGTAGAATTCGGCGCTGTCGGCGGGAAGGTCTCTGGCGCCCTTGGTCCCCACGTCGTGCGGCTTCAAATCGGTGTAGTACCTGCCGGAGTGGCAGTCGCCGCACGCCGCCTTGGTGAATACCGACTCGCCGCGCTGTGCCGATGCCGAACGCTGCGCCCCTGTCTTGTTGTAGGGCTCCGCGGTGAGGCTGTTCAGGTAATACCCGACAGCGACCTCCCAGGCATGATCCGGCTGCACGAACTCGATGCCCTTGAACCCCGCGGTGATGGCCACGCCGGCGGTTGCGCGCACCCCGTGGGACATCACGGGAGGCGTGTTGGGCGAGTAGAGCATGGTGTGGCTATTGTGTGGGTTTCCCGCGCCGTCATTCAAAAGATCCCAGTCGAGCCCGTCGGAGCGGCCGTCAGGATGGCAGGAAACGCAGGACAACCAACCCTGCAAAGAGTGTGAGGCGTCGTGGAACAGGCGCTCTCCTTGGCGGGCCCAGGTTTCGTCGGGTTGGGTGCCGACGTTGATGAACTTGCCGACCTGATTCGACGTGGTATCGAGGATACCGACCTGCCCGGCGAAGTAGATGGCCACGGCGAGCTGCTTTCCGTCAGGTGACATGGCGACCCCGCGCGGCCCCTGGGCCGGGGCGAGCCGGATTACCTGGAGCACGCCAGCGCCGTACAGTGCCCCGAGATCGTCAGCGAGGAGCGATCGCTTCGTCGGGTCGGAGGCGATGTCGAACCACACATCGGAGAGAGGCTTGTTGTAGCCGCTCTTGCTGCGGGCCGTGGCGGTCGGCGCCTTTCCACCCGACTTGACGAGCTCGGAAGGGATTGGACCGGCTAGCAACTTGTGGAGCAGGGTGAGATCCAGGCGGAGCAACTGGTGCGCTCCCGATGCCGAAACCCAGAGGGTCTTGCCGTCCGGGCTCACCTCTACGCCCCAAGGATTGGCTGCACCTTCATTGATACGGTCAAGCAGCATGGTTGCGTAGACGGTCTTGTTGGAGAGGTCGATAATCGATAGGGCGTCGGTGTAAATCCAGCCCCGCAGCAGGTGGGTCGTCGGGACGTTCATGCGCCCCAGCGTGTGGACCACGTAGGCCCACTTGCCGTCGGGCGAGCAGCGCACCCCACGGACCGCCGAGGAGCCAAACGGCAGCTTGATCGAGGCGCTGACCGTTCCGCTTGCGGTGTCCACGAGGGTGACCGAGGCCGCGGCGTCCGGCTTGGTGGCGTCGCCCGAGGCCAGCAGGTGGGTCACCACCGCCGTGTCCCCGGTGGGCGAGACAGCAACCGCAAAAGGATAGGGAGCGACCGGCACAGCGGCCTGGGTCTTGCCGGTTGCCGTCTCAAGGATGAGAACCTGATTCAGGGCGAAATCGGGCACCACCATCTTCGTACCATCAGCGCTCAGCGCCACATCGGTAGGCTTGGGGCCTACATCGATGCGCCGGAGGACCGAACCTGCAGTGGCGTCCACCTCGGCGATGGTTCCCGCGCCGTACTCGGCCACCATCACCTTCCCGGCCCCTGACCACGCGAGCCCTTTGGGCTCGCCCCCTAGCTTGACAGTTCGGAGCGCCGTGCCGGCCTTGGGGTCGAGGACGACGAGCTCACCCGCGGTCGCGTCCGAAACCACGAGGGACGTGGAATCACTGGAGTAGGCGACCGCGTACGGAGAGCGGAAGCCCGACGAGGACGAAGGGGGCGCCCCGGCGGTGCCACCCTGGCCTGCGCCGGCTGCGCCAGCTTGGCCGGCTCCGCCTGCAGCAGCTTGGCCGACTCCGCCTACACCGGCCTGGCCGGCTCCGCCTGCGCCGGCCTGGCCTGCCCCGCCTGCGCCACCCTGGCCCGCACCGCCTGCGCCACCCTGGCCCGCACCGCCTGCGCCACCCTGGCCGGCTCCGCCAGCGCTACCCTGGGAAGTTGTGCCGGCCCCACCTTCTCCGGTCGTCCGTCCACCGCTCCCTCCGACCGCGGCTCCCGTGCCGCCGCCCCCGGAGCGATTCCCGCCGGCGGAGGTTGCTCCGGCTTGGGTGCCAGAGCCGGGGTCGCACCCCAAGATCGCCAACCCCAAACCAATCATAGGAAAAAACCGTGCCGTGATGATCCTGGAAGCCGTTCGATTGTCCATGCTTGTCTCCGTGGTTTCGTGGGAGCGTCGTAATGGTACGGCGACTATTGTCGCGGAGCCTCGAAGGTTGTGAATAAAATAACGCCCCAAGGTTGCGCTCGGCAGTGGGTTGGGGAGTCGATTTCCATCACGCTGGGTCTAAAATTCTTAAATTCGTATGAACGCGCCCTGGTCGCGTCGGCCGCGGTGGCGGCCTGGTGCCCTAAGACCCGAAGGATGGCCCAGCGGGGCCGAGCAGGGCCGAATTCCGGCCGAATTCCGCCGGGGCCCAGCCGTCCTTGATCGGCTCGCCATCCGTGCCCCAGACTTTCCAACGGTGGCGGTGACTGGAGACGGTTGCCTGACGGGGATCGCGCAGCTGCTCATGGGCCATCTCAGCGGAGCTTGTGGCGGGGCGCGGGGTTCCCGTCAGGCGTCGAAAGATGGCGAGCAGAGATCACGATAGCCTCGCCGCGCGGCACCTTGGCGCTCAGGCGCAGGACCCCGACTGCTCAACTTCCAGATGGCAGCTCGGCTAAGGACAGCTGTCAGAATACAGGCGTTGGTACCGCTGAACTCCTCATTACGTCGTTGCCCAGCTCATTGCAAACGTTGCTGCCCCAGCACTGAACCGAGGCATCGGAGAGCAACGCGCAAGCGTGCCGTGAACCTGCCGCAATTGCTACGGCCGAACCAAGGCCGGAGACCGGCAGCGGGACCGTGGACGAGGCTTTATCGTGGCCGGAACCCAGCTGACTGACTCCGTTGTCCCCCCAGCAGGCAACCGTTCCGCCAGCCAGCGCACAGGCGAAGTGCTTACCACCGACGACCTGAGATACGCCTGCAAGGGCTTGCACGGTGACTGGCCGAACTTGCACTGGTCCCGACGTGTCCGACTCACCCAATGCATTGCTGCCCCAGCACTTCACGGAACCGTCGCCGAGGACGGCACAGAACCATTCGTCCCGGTCATCGGCCACCCTGCCGGGTATAGCGCCATAGAAGGCCGCGATGCCAACGGTGGAGGTCAAGCCTGCGACACAAACAGGGGTCATCGAGTTTGCTCCGGCACCGCTTCCGAGCTGCCCCTTACTGTTGTCACCCCAGCACCGAATTAGACGCGCCACCGGTTCTCAGTCGACCGCCACCGCTATCGCAGCCAGCGAATGGAACGAACAGCAGAAGTAAGAAAGCGCCCAGACGATACCAGATTCTAAGTTCCTCTATGCCCATCAGTCTCCAGTCCCTAAGATGAAAAGATACGGCGATTTGGCGAGGCGGCTTTTAGCACAGTCGTGTGGTTCCAGGTGCATAAAATAACGTCCCCAAGGTTGCGCTCGGCAGTGGGTTGAGGCGTCGCCTGCCGGGATGGCAACGACGCCGGCGAGTCCACGCCCCCTTCGGGGTTCCAGGGGCCTTCCGGGCGGGTGGGTCCCATATGCCGACGACTACAATTGACCCGCGGCCCTGTGCCGAGATAGCTTCGGGCGCCCGAGGGTCGCGGGGTTCCCGCGCTTACCCCAAGGATCATCATGAAACTTCACGCCCGCAACCGAAAGCGACTCATCGCCACCTGGGTTTCCGTCGTGCTCTTCGCTGTGCTCCTGGGCGCCCTCTTCATCCCTCCCTTGCTGCGCAGACATGCCTCGCGGGCGATATTCGACGCCTACCTGGCAACCAAGGCGATACACAGGCTGGAGATTGGCGCCGGAGCCAAGGACAAGGACGGATGGCTCAATACCGACATCGAGCCGACAGCGACAGAGGCTTTCCTCGACGCTTCCAAGCCCTTCCCGCTACCCGACAAAAGCATGCACTACGTGCATAGCGAGCACGTCATCGAGCACCTGAGTTTTGACGGCGGACTGGTGATGCTCAAGGAGAGCTTCCGCGTGCTCGACCACGGGGGCCGGGTGCGCATCGCGACGCCCTCTCTCGTCAAGGTCGTGGCAATGCTCCAAGAGCCACCGACGCCCGAGAAGGCCAAGTACCTCGCCGGGAAAGCGAAATGGCACCGGTATCCGCAGACGGCCGATCCCGGCCTGTTTTCTGGTGAATCACGAGATGCACGAGTTCGGGCACAAGTTTCTCTACACGCCCAAGCTCCTGCGTGCCCGCCTCGAGGAGGCGGGCTTTACCGACATCAAGGAATACGCCCCAGGTGAGAGCGACGACCCAGGGCTTCGCAACGTCGAGGTGCGCGCGCACTTGGACATCGCCAAGGTCAATGCCTATGAGACCTTCGTCCTCGAAGGAGTCAAGCCGTAGCGCCCCGAGGACACGAGCATGCGGGGCCCAAATCCCGCATTCACGGCGGGCGACACCGCCCGCTCCGACCGCGCCACCAGAGCGCTTCGTCCCGCCGGTGCTGACGGTTCCACCGGCGCCGACGGATCCGCCGCTCGCCTTGCTGTTGCCTGAGTCCGTGAGCCGGGTCAATTGACGAGGCGGACAGTGAGCGCCCACACGTCCCCATCTGACTCATAGTATCCATTGTAGCATTCGCTGTAGCTGTACACGATCGAGCTCACGATCAGGCTCGGGTATGGATTTTGGAAAGAATTCTCATACCAGTAGGGTTGGCACACGGTCCTGATTGTGCCCAGGCAGGTCGTGGTGGCGTTCGTTCCAGTGTTATCGTAGCAGTCGGAATCATGCGGCACGGTCACCGATGCGGAGGACGTCGTATTGTCGGCGTAGCTGAATGTCACAGAATGAGATGAATCGCAATAGCGACCGCCCGGAACGAGGGACTCCACAGAGGCGGCATGCACTCCTTGTGGCAGGGCCACTACGGTATCGCCCGTCGGGAAACCCGTGATGCCCGGGGCGCCAGTGAGGTTGACGGTGCCGGCAGGCCTCGGGCCGGTGAGGAAGGAGACGCCGTCCTCGATCTGGCTAGTAGCCGACAGGACGTCGGCGGCTGTGCAGTAATCCGTGGCGGTAAACTTGCCGGAGTCCGGAATGAGCTGGATTTCGTTCGGTATGTTCATCGTCCAGTAGCCGCCCGGTGCACCGCCTGCGTCGACGCCACCTGAACCCGACGCTGTGGACCAGCCGCCGCTACCGGTTACCCCACCAGCAAAAGGCGCAACTCCTGCAGAGACTTCGTCGAGCGGAGTCCGACTACATGCGATTCCCAGCGCGAGCAGGGCCAAGGCCATCCAAGAACGTCGCATGGGGCAAGGTTACCACGGTCCTCGCCGCCGCAATCGACGGCCTTCCCGATACCATGACTGCGCCGCACGCCGCTCATTGCGTGGACAGGCTCAGAATCCAGTTGGCAATCGTGTCGTAGTCGGTGCCGTCCTGGGCGATGACTTGCCCGCCGGGGTGCGCTTCTCCGGTCGCGCGCTGAAGCAGGAGACTTGCGCCCGGATCGCCTGGCGCGACCAGCGCCACCACCATGGCGCGATCCATGCGCGCATTGCCGGTCAGCACGAAGCGCGTGGATCCGACCATGCCGCCCTCCTGATGGCAGCCCTGGCAGCGCGACTCGAGAATCGGGTACACCTGGATCTCGAAGGTCGAGTCGGCGACCAGGGCGGTATCCCCGCCGGCGCCTGCATCGGCGGCGGCATCGCGCGACGCCTGCCCTCGATGGAAATCTGCACAACCCAGGCTGCACAGGCAAACCACCATGACCGGCAGCTTCCGATCAAAACGCATAGGTCACCAGCAAGCGAAAAAAGTCGTTGGGAATCTCGTCGACCTTTTCGAAATTCCAGTGGTACGCCAACATGACCTGCGCCGAGGCGTACTGGTATACCAGCGCCACGCTGTGGTGCGAGCCATCGCTCGCGTCGGCCTGGCGTTCGTCGTAGCTGAGCCCGACGCGATTGTCGAAGGTGGCGAGGCCGCTCATCGCTTGCAGGTAGAATCCGTCGGTCAGGTAGGCTCGCAACCAAAGATAATCCCCGAAGTGGTAGTATCCGGCCTCGTCGGAGGAAGCTCCCGGCTGCCCATATTTGTCGGTCGCGGAGACGTGGGCGCGCACGAAGCCCGCGCCCAGGGCGAACCGATTCAGCACCGGCAGCGACGGTCGCCACAGCGACAAGTCCACCGCCTGCATGAGTAGGAGTCTCCCGAAGCGCATCTGGTTCCAGTATGCCGAATACCAAAGAGTCAGCGGTCCCGCGGACAGCGCCAGCCGGTTGCCCACAGCGATGCGCGCGCCATCGTAGGCCACGAGGTCGCGCTGCATGTTCAAGATTTGATCGGGAGCAGAAAGGTCGAAGCCGTGCACGGCGTAGACCTCGTCGCCCGCGGACAACCCTGCCATCGCATAGGAAAAGCGCACGCCCGCGCCGAAGGACGACCACACCACCGGTAGCGTGAGCTGATCGGATCCGGTAAGGCCGCCGTAGCTCTTGTGGAAGAGCGGATCGGGGCCGAAAGGAACCAGGATTTTTCCCGTGTGGGCCACGACGCGCAGGCGCGAGCCGGGTCCGGATAGGCGCGCATTCAGCTCGTAGAAATATTGGCTGAGCACTTCGGCGGAAAAACCGACCGGGATGTCGTCGCCCTGCCGGGTGAGAAAGAGAAGGTGGTGGTAGTTGCGAAACGCGTTCTGTCCGCTGGTGAAGTCCGCCGAGCGGTCGATGCGTTCGTAGGCCACATCGAACATGCCGCCCAGATGAATCCCGCCCGGCAGGCGATAGCCACCCGCTTCGGCCGCAGGAGCTTCGTCGTCGTCCGACTTCGACTTCGGGTCGGACTTGGCATCGCCCGGCGATTTCGTCTCGTCGTCAGTCGGCGTCGCCTCTTCCGCGTCCCCTTCGTCAGCCTCGGCGGTTGCGCGCGCGGTCCCGGCCGCCGAGCACAGCGCGAAGCAGAGCAAGGTCAGAAATTTCATGGCGCGTGACATGAGGTCTTGCATGCGGCCCGTGCGCCGCTGGTTGGGGGCGCGGCCTTGCCGTTGTGGCAGGCGCCGCAGAACTTGCCGTCGTCCATCTGGTCGTGGGTGAAGCCCTGGAGTGCGCGCGGAAACAGGGCAGGGTGGCAGTCGAAGCATTGGTACTGGTCGTGGCGCCAGTGCGAAAAACGCCCTGCCGCAGGCGGGTCAGCCTTGCCGTGTTCCCTCACCACCGGCACCCGCACCTCGTCCGGCACCGCGCAGAGCGATGCGGACAGCAGCGTCACCGCCGCGCCGAACAACAGCGCCAAGGCCACTTTCAGTTGCCGCGGGCCGAAGGCGCGCCCGTGCCGAGAGAGCATGCAGGCTTTTTCCACCGAAACCCTGCGTCCCGTCAAGGTGCGGGAATTTCGACGAAACTTTTCCGGACAGGACGGCTATGCGGTCTGCATGTCAACTCGCTTGGGCCTTGAGCACTACTACGGGAACGGCGGAGTTCCGCTGCAGGTGGTGTCGTATGCGAAACCGAGATCGTCGCACTTGGCGTCCGTGCCGCACATGAGCGAGCTCAAGCAGCGCGTGCCGTAGGTGGAGCACGTCTGCCCGAGCGTGAGCGAGACCGTGCACTTCGCCGTTCCACTCGTGGAATCGCAGTAGCCTCCGCTACCGCAGGCGAACAGATCGTCGGCGCAGCTGCCACCGGTCGGGACGATGGGCGCGCACGTGGAGGTTCCGTTGGTGCCGGAGGACTTGCAGTACAGACCGTCGTCTTCGAAGCAAACCCCGGTGGGCCATTCGGGCGTGGTCAGCAAGTCGAACACGCAGTCATCGCCGTGTTCGCAGGTGGACGCGCATAGGTCGCCATCTTTGCCGTGCGGAGGAGTGTGGCAGGTGCCTGTGGCGGACACGACGTTCACGTCGCCAGTCCACACGCATTCCACGGCATCGCCTGTCTTCTTGCACTCGCCCGATCCGTTCGTCATGGGAACTCCGCCGACGCCGCAGGCGGCGCCCTCGGCCTTGGTCCCGACGAACACGCCTTTGCACGCGGTTTCGAGGGGACTGAAAGCACAGGTGGTCGCGGTTTCCTGGTAGCCCGCGATACAAGCCGCGAGCGCCGTATTGTCGATGGTCTCGACGCCTCGGTTGACGTAAGCAAGTCCGGGAAGGCGGGACTGGAACTTGGTTTCGCAATCGTCGAGCGTGGTGGTGTAGGTACTCTTGGCGCAGCAAGTGCGCGCGGCCGCGCAGAATGCGTTGCCGAGCGCTGTCAGCGAGGCGCTGCTGCTGCCACCCGTGCCACCCGCGCCACCCGTGCCACCTGTGCCACCGGCGCCACCCGCGCCACCCGTGCCTCCAGCGCCGCCAATGCTTGTGCCACCAGCTCCGCCGGCTCCGCGGCGGCCGCCTGATCCGCCGCCGCCCATACCACCCGCACCGGGATTGTCACTGATACCGCCGCTGTCCACGCCACCTATCTCGCCGCCGCTGGCCATACCTCCTGTCCCTACCCTGCCACCACTGCCGCCGCCCGCGCTCGCATCCTGTCCACCGCTTTTGCCGCCAGAACCGCTCGTGACCGTGCTGCCATCGGGCCCGCTGGTTGGGTCGGCGTTCTTGCCACCTGTTCCCGTCACGTCGCTAATCCCGCCGGCGCCGCCAGTCCCGCGCAAGCTACCACTGCCACTCACGCCGCCGTCGCTCGTGCCACCAGCTCCTTGGACACCACTATGCCCTCCGGATCCGCCAGCGGCAGACTCAGGATTCGCTCCCGAATTCCCGCAGCCGCTGACAAGCACGAGGAGCGACATGACCACGCCGAAAACGCACTGGGGCGCCGGATCGCTTGCAAGCGTCCGAGACCAACTTCTTGAGACTGCGCGAACCTTGTTTGCCATGGCGAGCGTAGACTACACGAAACCGCGAGTCGTACGTGTGATCCAACTCTCATCGCAGCGGCGCGCGGAGCACGTAGCGCAGCATGCGCTCGGGGCCAGGGACGTAACCTCGTCCGCGGCTCGGCACGAGGCAGCAGCGCTGCTGCGGCAGCGCGCGCGACACTGCACGGACAGGGGTCAGCGGCCTTGCGCGTGCCACGGCGTGAAGCCGCGCCCGCGCGCCGGCCTGGCGTCGAGGTCGAGCCAACGCAACATGATCGCGTGCGCGATGTGCACGCCTGCGGACTTGCGCATCACGCGCCGGACCGCCTCGGCGGCTGCGTGGTCGCCACCGGCCTCGAGGCCGACGACCACGAGGTACAGATCTTCCACGTCGTCGTCTTGTGCGGGGTCCACGCGCTTGGCGGCCGCCAGAGCATCGCCGGCCCTGCGGTCGAGCGCAGCGAAGTAGGCCTCGAGCACGGCTACCGAGTCGGGGAATCCATTGGCGCGGTAGTCGTCGAGCGCCGACTCGGCGTAGCGAACCAGGGCCTGCTTCACCGAGCCGGAGCGAGACTCGGCCAGCATGCGCGTGAGGTAGGCGCGGTGCCAGCGATCCTTCTGCAGGGCGAGCGTCGAACGCCCCTGCGGATCCCAGGTCGCTCGCGCGGCGCACAGGGTCGCCTGATCGTTCTCGGCCAGGGCCGCGGCCGGGTCGCCCTGCGCTTCGCGGATCATCATCATTGCATTGTGCGACCAGAACTCGTCGGGCAGCTCGGGGTGCTTGGCGAGCGCTGGGATCACGGCCAGCAAGGCGGCACCGGCGCGCTCGAAGTCGCCCGCGTACGCGAAGCGGGTGGCGCGCACGCGTGCCACCAGATACGCGAGGTGAGGGTCGTCGCCCGCGGTCGCCACCGCGCGTGCGATTTGCTCGTCTGCTTTCGTCATGTCGTTCCCCGCGATGGCTTTCACCGCTGCATCGAGCGCCTCCTGCAACGCCGGGGGTGGAGGCACGGGCCTGCGCCGCTCGGGCGGCGCGAGCGAAGCGGGCGCCGGTGCGGACGGTGGTGGTGAAGGGGCCGCCACGGGAGCGGCTGAAGTGGGTGTCCCCAGCGCGGGCCGGGCCGGTGCTGGCGCGGAAGAGGCCGATGCTCGTGGCGCCGCGGTCGGGGCAACCGGAGCCGAGGCGCACGCGGGAGCCGCAAGGGCGACGCCGGCGATGACAGGCAGTAGGTATCGCATGGCGGAAGCCTACTCTTCTTCAGGGTCACCGGCGTGGTGGAGCGCGCGGGTCAGCGCGTCTCTTCCCTAACGCCTCTCAGGGCGCGTTCTCGACATGGCTTGGGTGATCACTTTCCCCGACCCACGTAGGAAATGCCGGTCAGCAGGACGGCCGTGATTCCGGTGATGAACACACCGTCGAAGGTCCCCGCGCCACCGATGGACGCGATGGGCGCACCCATCGTGTTCAGCTTGCCCAGGTTCAGCAGGTCCGCGCCAATCAACGTTCCCATGGTTCCCGCCACGAAGGCCGTGCGCGGAGCCCTCGGCCGGTCGAGCAGCAAGGCAGCTCCCGCTGACACCATCGCCGCCACGAATGGCGGCATGGTGATGCCCACGCCCGCGACCGGGTAGGCGATGGCGTGAACCACCCAGGTCACGAGGAGAATCGCGGTCAGCATGCCGAGTGGCAGGCCAAAACGCGCCACGAAATAGATCGAAAGCAGCGTAGGGATGACGGCGCCGCCGACGTTCACGGCGATGACGGTGCGACCGCGCTCCACGATGCGTTCCTCCAAATGGTCAAATCACATCCAGCATTTGCATCGCCAATGCCAAGAAGAATTCCCAGGCCGTCAGGCCAAGTCCCTGGCCGAAATCATGGCAACCTGCCACGCGAGACGGACTGCCCCGCAAGGAGTTGTTGGCGACGAGGCGGCGCTGGGGGTTGGCCGACGCCGGGTCATTGCCGTCGTAGATGGCGCCTGATTCGGGTCCTGTGATATAGACGGGCGGGTACACACCTCGTCTGCACGGTAAGGCAGGAAGGAGGGACAACGATATGGGCTCTGCGGACAAGAATCGTTCGAAGCTGGTATCAACCGAGGACTGGTGGGCGGTCTGGCTAGGGTTGGCGATCATTCTGATATGCTTCGTGCTCTACCAAATCGGGGCGACGGCCCTTCTGCGGAACCTGGCCGTCAAACCGCCCCAATGGTCGGACGGCGCCGTCCTCCGGAAGCATTTCTCGGAGCATGGGGCGTGGTACCTGGCGCTCTTCCTCGCCTTCGCGGCCTTCTTTTCCCTCAGCATTCGCATCATGGGACTCGATGTGAAGAGATACCTACAGGGGTTCATCTTCATCTTCGCAAGCTCGGTTCTGATTCTCGTCTTGAGTGGATCGGCATTTGCCACGAGATACAACCTCGAGGCGCCGCTCCTGGCGTTGATCCTGGGCCTCGTCGTGGGTAACTTCGCACGCTTGCCGAGCTGGCTTGATGTCTCGCTCAGGACCGAGTACTACATCAAGACGGGGATCGTTCTCCTCGGTGCCACGCTGCCTTTGACGCTGATATTCTCGGCCGGTCCGGTGGCGTTCTTTCAGGCCACGGTGGTCTCTATCGCCACGTTTCTTACCATCTACCTCGCGGCGACCCGGCTGTTCCGCAAGGATCCGCGCTTCGCCGCGGTGCTGGGCGCCGCCGGTTCCGTTTGCGGAGTTTCGGCGTCGATCGCGGTGGGTGCTTCGGTAAAGGCCGAGAAGGAGCATATCGCCATCGGTATTTCCGTGGTGACCATCTGGGCCATCGTGATGATCTTCTTCATTCCCATCGCCAGCCGCGCCATCGGCCTGCCGCCCGGGGTGGCAGGCGCCTGGATAGGCACTTCCGAATTCGCCGACGCCGCGGGATTCGCCGCTGCTTCCGCCATTCCCTCTCCGAACGATGCGCCCATCCAAGCCTTCACGTTGATGAAGGTCATCGGCCGCGATATCTGGATCGGTATTTGGTGCTTCATCCTCTCGATTATCTCGGTGGCGGTCTGGGAAAAGAACCGTAGCGGGGAGAACCCAGCGACAGGAGGCGGGGACGTGGGGGTGAAAGTGATCTGGGCGCGCTTCCCCAAATTCGTCATCGGATTCATCATCGCCTCGGTGGCGATGACCATGATCGTCAAGCTTTACGGCGCACAGAGCGGCCCGGCTTTCAAGAACCTGGAGGCAGGTCTCATCGCGCCCATCAAGACCTTCAGGACCTGGACCTTCGTGTTCACCTTCCTGTGCATCGGTCTGACGACGCGGTTCCGCGAGCTGACCAAGTTCGGCTGGCAGCCCTTCTGGGCTTTCACTATCGGCGTGGCCGTGAACGTTCCGCTCGGCTACCTCCTCTCGGCGTATGTCTTCCGCGATCACTGGGCGGGACTCTAACCCGCATTATTCACCAGCCCGTATCTGGTTCACCGGTCCACGCAGAATGACTATACTTACGATGAAGGATAGGACATCTGCAACGGGTGTCTGCCGCCAGAGCCACAACAATGCCGATCGACGACCGAACACCCGCGCTGGCTGCCTGCCTCATCCCGAGGTATTCCGTGAGGCGGTGGCCGGGGCTCACCCGCCAACGGCCGCGTCCCAGCGCTGGTATCCGCAGCGGCCCGTGTTCGGATTGAGCGCATAGCCGGTATTGCACCGACAAGTCCCGTCCGACTGACAAACACCTTGGATCGCTGAAGAGATCGAATCGTCGTTGCAGGCGGGCGGAACGCTTGGGGCGCCCTGGCAGCCGAGGGGCGTGTCCGGGCCGACATCCGGGGCGACGTCCCCGACACTGTCACGCGAGACCTCGACCGTGCTGCCGTCGCGACCGCCGATGTCGGTCGCCGAGACATCCACAATGGCCGACAGGTCGTCGGCGACGCCGTCTTTGACCGCGGTCGTGTCGGCCAGCGGCTCGGAGGCTGTTGCGTCCTTCGATGAAGGCGAATCGGTGACGGCGGCGTCGGTTGCCGTCGAGCCCTCTGCCGAGGCCGTATCCTTCAGCGACGGAGCATCCGCCGAGGCAGCGTCCTTGGTCGGCGCGGCATCGGCGCCGTCCTTGGTCGGCCCGGAATCCGTCGCTCGGTCTGCGATCGCCACTGGATCCGTCGCGGCATCAGCGGTCTTCTTGATCGCCGTCGGTGACGAGCACGCGAGCACGGACAACCCCGGCACCAGCGCCACAACGAGAACGAAGAAAGTCGACTGTCGCATTCGATGACCTCCACGGATAGGCGCAGATTCTCACAAGGTGCGCGCAGTGGCGAGTGCGCGTGGTCACCTCGGCGAGCCGCTCACGCTGGACCCACCCTTACCCGCGCGCCTTGCTTCGGCCGCTCGCAATGCCCGAGCAGCGAACAGCTTGGCTTGCCAGAGTACGCCACTTCCTATGCGCCCTCGTCGCGCCTCGTGGGTGGCGTGGCTTGGCGGCCTCCATACTGCCCGTATTTCTGACGGGCGGAACTAGTTGCTGAGCGGCTTGCCGCCCTTGAAGCCGTTCTGCGAGGTCGTCACGTAGGACACGCAGGTGGAGCCCGCGGCGGGACATTCGACGGTCCCGTTCTTCCACGACCACCACAGCCAGCCCATGTTGTCGGTGGCGGTCTGGTCGATCTCGGCCTGGTAGTCCTTGTTGGTATCGGCGGCGTAGTTGTCGATGCCGATCTGGATGGGGAAGGCCTGGGTGGCCGCGAACTGATGGATGGCCTGGGGACCGGTGACCACGCCGCCCGCTTGTCCGAGCAACAGCGCGCCCTGGTACTGGGGATAGTAGTTGTCTGTGGTGCCCCAATAGGCTTGCCAGCCGAACAGGGTTTGCGGGTAGCCGCCGACCTGAACCGTGTCCACGGCGCGGATCGACTCGCCGTACTCGACGATGCAATAGAGATCGCGACCCTGGTAGTTGGCCATGATTTCGAGCGGGTTGGTGTAGCCCTCCGCGCGGAAGAACTGGATGTTGGTCTTGGCCGCGGCCGCCCAGGCGACCCGTGCGGTCTCGCTGCTGGCGTCGCCGGCGCTGATGAACTCTTGCCCGGCGTCGATGATGACGTTGCTGCGATACTTGCTCATCAAGTCCTTGAGCCACTGGCGGCTCCACACCGCCAGGTAGCACGACGCAGGGGACGCGGTGGAGCAGGCCGCCCCGGCAGGCGCGGCCAGCGAGTAGAAGTTGCCGCCGCCGAGCGCGCTGGCGATCACGTTGTTGTTGGCGTTGTCCCAGGTGTAGAGCGACACCCAGACCAGCATGTGGCGCGCGACCGCCCGGCCGAGCAGGGTGTCGAAGCCCGCCGGGGTCATGGCATTGGCCGCGTCGAGGGTGAACAGCATGCGCATGGCGTTGGCGCCCATGGCGGCGGCCTGATCGATGTCCTGGGTCTGGCCGGTGCTCGCTACCACGTCCTCCGGACCGCGCGCGACGATCGGGTTGCCGTTGATGTCCAAAATCTGGTTGCCTACCAAGGTGATGCTTGAAGTGCTGACGTAGGCGCCGCCGGTGCTGGTGACGCCACCGGTGCTGGTGACGCCGCCGGTGCTGGTGACGCCGCCGGTGCCGGTGACGCCGCCGGTGCTGGTGACGCCGCCGGTGCTGGTGACGCCGCCGGTGCCGGTGACGCCGCCCGCGACCACGCCCCCGGTGGCCCTTGCGCCGCCCGTGCCTCGCCTGGCGCCGGTCGTGGTGACGCCGCCGGTGTCCGTCGTGCCGCCGGTGTCCGTCGTGCCGCCGGCACCGGTCATGCCGCCGTCTTCCACCACACCGCCGCCACCCAAGGTGCCCCCGGTGACCGCTCCGCCTTGTCCCTCGCGGTTGGTGGATGACGAGCTGGAGCAGGCGACGGAAAGCAACGCGACGGCCGCGAAAGCCAACATGCGGACATGGATTCGTTCAAGTGTTGCAGTCATCGGTACCCCAAAAGGGTAGCACCCGCGTGAGCGTAACCGATTCTAGGGGGTCTGCTGCGCAGAAAAAGGGCGGGATGGGGCCAAGGCGATGGCCGAACCTGGACGGGAAGGCGACCGGGGATGAACCCGCAGTATCGGCAGCGGTGCCGACTCGGGCTGCGGGATGACCAGGGGCCTCCAAGGACTGGCGGGAGCGAACACCTCACTGTGGCGAAGCAAATGCAACTTGGGCGGCGGCACCGAAGCGCTGTGGCGGCAAACCTGTTGACCATGCCGGCGGCCCATCCCTGTGCCCGGCACCACACGGGGAAAGCCCAGGCTGATGCATGCTCAATCCCAGCGTGCTGGTGCGCAAGTCCGCGACCGTGGCCAATGCCCTGGAGTACCGACTGGCGGTCGGCGTGGTGGTCGCGATGGGGAGCAACTCTCCGCTGGCCTGGACCATCTACGTGGATGGCCTGGACGGCACCGTGCTCGATAGCGTGGCGGGCTTCATCTGCGACTGACTTGCGACCGTGGTGTTCTAGCCACCGCAGCGCTTGCGCGCCCACTGCTGGACGAGAGGCCGCACCGCGCGGAAGGTGAGTACGCCCTCGGGGTAGGTGCGCAATCCGCCCTGGCGGGCCAGGATGCCGAAGTACTGGTCGTCGAAGTCGATGAAGGGGTAGGCGCCGTAGGCGCCCGGCGACGAGTTGCGATGACCGGCGCCGCAGTCGAACGAGCCGGCCGTCTTCGCGGTCGGGCACTCGAGCCAGTTGCCGAGGCCGTAGGCCCAATCCTCGCCGAGGTCGAGGGTGGGCGAATAGGCGACGGTGGCGTTGCCGCGCTGGTTGGCGAAGAGCTCGGCTTGCGACGCGGGCGCCAGCAGCTTGCCGGCAACCAGTGCGCGCAAGAAACCGAGGTACTCCTCGGCGGTCCAGTGCATGCCGCCGGCCAGCCGGGGATTGCCGGCCGAGGGCAAGTCGAAGACCGAGGTGGGAAACAGACCCGTGCGCGCCCTGAAATCGTCGAACACCGAGGTCCAGCTCGGGAGCGACTTCGCGTTCATGGTCATCAGCCCGGCCACCTGCAGGTGCGTGCTCGCGTAGTAGAACTGGGCGCCCGGCGCCGCCGCGCTCGCGCTGTTCTTGGTGAAGATGGACTCTACGCAGTTTCCGAAGTCGGCGATGCCGAGGTCGAGACACAGCGGCTCGTCGGAGAAGCCCGAGGTGAAGCTCAGCAGGTGGCGGAGCGTGACGCCGCTTTCGGTCCAGAAGGGAAGCAGGTCGTGCGCCTTGGTGGCGAGGGTGAGGAAGCCGTGGTCGACCGCATCCATGATCACGACCGCGGCGACCAGCTTCGAGGTCGAGGCTGACTCGTACGACGTCGTCGGCGACGAAGCGCCGTGCGAGTGACCGAAGCGCCGGCCGTCCATGGTTTCGAGCAAGAGCGTGACATCGGGAATGGACGAGATGGCCGGATTCGACGACGGCCGCGTCCAGCGCGGCGGCGATTCTGCGCTTCCAGCGCGGCCAGCTCCGTGGCGCAGGTGCCGCCGGACTCGGCCCAGGCGTCGGGCACCGCCGGGGCGAGGTCGGCCGGCGCGGGTGCCGCCTCACCCTCCGCATCGGCGGCGGTCGGCTGCGCGTCGGACGCCGACTTGCCGGCGCTGCACGCCGGGGCTGCCGCGGCCAGCAACAAGCCGAGGACGAACGAAGCTTTCACCATGTCCATAAGACACCGCAGGAGCGAAAAACAGAAAGCGGCCTTTGGGTAGCGTGGAAGGGATCGCGTGGCGGGCTGGCCCAGTTGGGCGCACCGCCTCCCTCGCTTACAAAATCGGACCAAATCTGTCTCATAACTGTGACGGCACCCTCTCCCGTCGGCGGCTAAATCCCCGCGTGAGCGCGGAATACTCCGTCCGCTCACCAGGAAACCAACTGAAGGAGTGAGCTACCATGCCAAGGGAAACGTCGATATTGAAACCCTGGGAGGGTTTCCAAACCTTCCCGCGATGGTTCGCGCCGAGCAAAGCTCGGCGGCTCCCCACGCGAGCGATATGGAAACCCTGGGAGGGTTTCCAAACCTTCCCGCGATGGTTCGCGCCGAGCAAAGCTCGGCGGCTCCCCACGCGACTAGCCGCGGTGATCGCGGGTTTGGGTCTGTTGATTTCAGCCGGTGCATTCGGCGACGACGCCAACTGGCACGATACCGCTTCCGACGGGAAGCTGACCATCGCCGTGTATGGGGACGCCCCCTACGGCACGTCCCCCACCGACACCTCGGAGACCGAGGCCACGCCGGCTTTCATCGACGCGATCAATGCCGCCCCCGGCGTCAGTCTGGTCCTCCACGTCGGCGACATCCACTCGGGCAAGCAGTACTGCACCGAGGACTACGACCGAACCATCTTCAACCTGTGGAAGAAATTCAAGGATCCCTTGATCTACACCCCGGGCGACAACGAATGGAGCGACTGTCACAAGCCCGCCGAGGGTGGCGGCACGTACAACAGCGCGACCGGCCAGATCGACTACGTGCTCGACGCCGCCGGAAATCCCGTGGACTATGCGAATGGCAATCCCGTCGCCAACCTCGATCTCATCCGCTCGATCTTCTTCTCCCACCCGGGACATGCGCTCGGCCGACGAAACAAACGGGTCCTATCGCAGGCCGAGTTGCCCAACTGGGGGCACCGTTCGGACGCCAAGTTCGTCGAAAACGTGATGTGGGTCGAGTCGCGCGTGGTCTTCGTGGCGGTCAATCTGCCCGGCGGCTCGAACAACGACAATGACATCTGGTACGGGGTGCCCAGCCAGAGCCCAGCCCAGGCGCAGGAGGTTGCCGAGCGAACCGGCGCGGACCTTCGCTGGCTCGACGCCGCCTTCTCGCTTGCCAAGGCCGTTCGCGCCAAGGCCATGGTCATCCAGGCCCAGGCCGACATGTGGGATCCCGAAAAAGGTGCCGCGCACCAGGCCGCCTACGAGCCGTTCGTGCAAAGCGTCGCCGAGCACACCACTGCCTTCGGCCGTCCGGTCCTCATGCTCAACGGCGATTCGCACGTGTACCTCTCCGACAATCCCCTCGCCGCGACCGATCCCCTCAACTACATGCACCCGGGTTACGACGTCCCGAACTTCCACCGCATCGTTGTGCACGGAAGCACGTTTCCGCTGGAATGGCTGCGTTTGACCGTGGATCCCCACCAGGACGCGCCGGTCAGCGATTTCGCCTTCGGCCCGTTCAGCTGGGAACGCGAGATCCCATAGGCGGACGAGGGACTGCCGCCGCCTCTTCTTCTTGCGCGGACGCACGAGCGCGTCCGGCGGAGAAGGGGCGGCTTTGTGCCGGGGCTTGGAAGCCGCGGCCGGAGGACTCGCTTTCTCCGTGGCGGGCTCTGCCTTTCGAGTGGGGGACCACCGCTGCTTGGGGCGGCGCAACCACGGGCGGGGTCGGGTCGGCGCAGGCGCACGCTCAAGTCGCGTCGCGCCGAAGAATCCCCGCTTTTGCGATCTTCCGAGGGCAGGGTAAGAATAGGCGCCCGCGAAGGTTCGTCCATACCGCAGAAGGAGAGGTTCGACAGATGAGCACATCATTGAAGATCGGATTTTTGTGCGTTCTTGCGCTCGGCCTAGCCGCCTGCGGCGCCACGACCGACAACGGCGACAGCGGTGTCTACACACCCGAACCGGACGCCTATGTCGCGCCCACGGATACGGCGGTGACGCCGCCGCCCGATCCGTACATCTGGGTGGTGATCCAGGATACCGAGCAGGTGGCCTGCACCACCAACGGTCCGGGCGCGGACATCGACGCGGTCGAGCTGGTTTCAAGCACCGGCACCCCCCTCGGTTGGGGCAAGACCGGCAGCGCTTCGTTCACCCCAAATCAAGGTGGCAACGCCTGCGAAAACGCAGATTGCAGCGGGCAGAACTGCAAATACGCCTACATCAGCTCGACCCTCGACCCGACAGACCTCGTGGCCCGCACCGAGGGTCCGCAAGACGGACAGGTCAACGCCGTCGGCGATGACGTTGGCTACTTCTCGCTCAACGGCGGAACCCTGCAACTCGAGATCGGCGATCTCATGGGCGCCGGGCTCGCGCAGGAGATCAAACCTGGCGACCAGATCCAAGTGTACGAGGTGGACAAGTCCTACATCGCTGACGGCTATGCCCCGGCGTCCTGCTCCTGTCTGCCCGAGCACTACACCGTGTTCGTGGAAACCGCCTCCGCTGCCATCCTGCCGCTCACGCCGACCTTGCTCGACACCACCAACAACACCACGTGCGCGGCCCTGAGCGCCGACCCAACCGAAGGTTGTGGCTCGACTCTGTTCGTGGTTCCCTAGGCACGAATTCCGTCCAATCACCCAAGGAAGGACAAGGAAATGAAGAAACTGGCCCACGCACTCGTTGCGCTCCCCATCGCGCTCGCCCTCGGCTGCGGGCACAAGCAGGCCGAGCCTGCCAAGGTCGCACCGGCTCCCGTAGCCGCACCGGCCCCGGCCGAGGAGCCCGCGTCGCAGCCGGCAGCCGAAGAAAAGCCGACCCCGCCTCCACCGCCGCCCGCGCCGCCGCCACCGGCCAGGCCCAAGAAGGTCAAGAAGGCCAAGTAACAGTACTCCTCGAACTCGAATCCCAAGCCCGCGCGATTCTCCCTGGGAATCACGCGGGCTTTTTCGTTTGCCCAGGTCGCGCGAGTTCTATGGGCTCGGTCCACAAGTCATGGTGGCCAAGGAAGCGCTCGATTGCTCTCGCGGCCCAGGGCGCGCAGCTTCATGTGTCTCCCGCAGTGAGGGCAAGTGTCGCGTCGTGGCAAGGGGCCCCAGGTCACAGCGTCATGCGCGATGTATACCGCGTAGGACAGCGGTACCTTGATGGCCCCATTGGCGCGAAGCTACTAACTTAGATCAGGGGGGCCACGATGAAGATGCGTCAATCTCTCAGTTTGCTTGCGATCTTGTTGCTCGTTGCCGGCTCCACGGCGTGCAGTAGCACGAACGGAGGCGCCAAGGGCGGCGGTGGCGCGGTCGCCAGCGGCGGCATAGTGGGTAGCGGTGGCGCGGTCGCCAGCGGTGGCATAGTGGGCAGTGGCGGCGCGGTCGCCAGCGGCGGCGCCGTGGGCAGCGGTGGCGGAACGGGCAGTGGCGGTGCAATCACAGACGGGGCTCCGCCGGTCAGCACCTCGGGGTGCGGCCAGGCGTTGCCGGCCGCATGCAACAACACCACAACCGGACCTTGCACCCTCGACGTGAACGGCAAGACGCGGCAGTACTTCGTGGTCTTGCCCTCCGGCTACGACAACACCAAGCCAGCGCCGGTCGTGTTCACCTACCACGGTCGTGGTGGCACCGCGGCCTCGTTGCTGCCGACCGGATCCCCGTATGGTGGCGGGTACGCGCTCTACGGCGTCCAGCCCGGTCTGCCGAGCGCGATCTACGTCGTCCCGCAAGGGCTCGATTCCGGGTCTGACGCGGGCACCGACTACGGATGGCCCAACACCGGCGGCCAGGACATCAATTTCGTCAAGGCCATGATCACCTGGCTGGGAGCCAATCTCTGCGTCGACACGAGCCGCATATTCTCCGACGGCATGAGCTACGGCGGGATGATGTCCGAGACCATCGCCTGCCAGATGCCCGACGTCTTCCGCGCCATCGGTTCGATGTCGGGCAGCATGTTCGGTAGCACCCGCTCGTGCGTGGCCAAACCCATCGCGGCCTGGATCACGCACGGAGATGCCGACACCACCGTACCAATCTCCGGCGACATCACCGCGCGCGACATGATCGTCGCGAACAACGGCTGCGACACCACCAATACCTCGACGATCGATCTCCTCGACACGGCCCGCATCGGCGATGCCGCGTCCACCAACGTGACCTGCACCGTGTACAACCAGTGCACCGCGGGCAACTACCCGGTGATCTGGTGTCCGGTGACCGGCGAGGGCCACGCCATCCCCAGCTTCGCCGGCGCCGAGATCGCCAAGTTCTTCGGACAATTCTGATGGGCATGATCTGCCCGGTTTCTCAGGACCACTGATTAGTAGAGAGTGGAGACGGTCGCGCCTTTGCGTGGCTTCTCGGCCGCACTGAGCGCGGCCGATGCCTCATGACGAAAGCAATGATGTCGAGGGTCTTGACGAAGTTGGCGCAGCGCTCGAGGAGATCGTCGACCCGCGATTATCGAGGATTGCCTCCACTTTGCCAGTGCGGGAGGAGATTCCGCTTGTTTTGGAGTCGAGAGGTCCCATCGTCATCTGCGGCAAGGGTGCCGTAGATCGCGTCGAGAAATCCTACGGGATGCACGTCGATGATGGACGACGGTGTCCGAGAGCAACACGCTCCAGACCCGAGCTGGGAAGGCGCGCCCAGCGCACTCGAGCGGATACGAGAACGGCGTATCTCGCTACCAAGTGGGACGCCGCCGCTGGTGTCGATGGCGAAACCTGGCAGCACTACGGCGAGGACCTGGAGGGCAACCTTCGTGACCTCTCGGGGCGGCTGAAGCGAGGAGCGTACCGGGCGAAACCGGTGCGCAGGGTGTATATCCCGAAGCCCGATGGGCGACAAAGACCGCTCGGGGTGCCCACGCTGGAAGACAAAGTCGTCCAGCGGGCCGTGGTGGAGGTGCTGAACGCCATCTACGAATCGGACTTTCTCGGGTTCTCGTACGGGTTTCGACCGGGGCGTAGCCTACACTAGGCGCTCCACGCCTTGGCGGTCGGGATTGGAACGAGGAAGGTGAACTGGGTGCTCGATGCAGACATTCGGAGCTTGTTTGGAACCCTGGTCCACGAATGGCTGGTGAAGTTCGTCGAGGACCGAATCGGGGACAAGCGCGTCGTGCGCCGTCATCACCCAAGGCAAGAGGCGGATGCGGCAGTCCAGCACGTCCCTGCGGCACTTAGGTTCAGGAAGCAGAGGCTCCAGCGTCTTCCACTGTGTGTCCGTGTGGTCGGTGGCCATGTCCACCATGGGACACGGCCGCGCGAACCGCGCAAGTTTTCAGCGCCTTTCCTGTGAATGGTTTATGAAACCACTTCTAGTTGGATCGAGTCCGCTCGACAGATTCTGCCGGCGAGCCAAAAACAGCTCGACAGGAGGGATCCCATCAATGTAGTGTCCGCCTCGCCCTACGTTCCCCTGGCTCAGCCTGAGGATAGAACGCCATCCAGGTGTGGCGACGCGCAGAGGATGTCGGGCAGAAAAATACGTAAATGGTTCCCATGCGAAGATCTCGGACTACTGACAAGCGCGATATCCTGCGGGCAACCCTGATACTGGTCTTCCTGTCGACAATCGTATCGTGTTCCGTGAAGCCCACGTGGGTCCCGTTGGACAAGGCGCAACTCAACACGGAAGCGCCGGTGAGCACTGCCGCAACTATCTATGAGCTGACCTACGGCCAGACACGCTACATGAACGTTGCTGCGGTGGTAGTAGGAACGCTCGCCGCCATATCCGGCGGGGTTGCCAAAGGCGTAGCCAACGATGCACCTATCAATGGCATCGCCAAGACGGTCGACAAGGTCACACAGGCTGCTTCCAAGGTCGTCAACGACGTCGCCGCGGCCGACGCCAGGCAGGCCAGCTGCAACTTTGAGAAAAGGATGGGTGACTTCGACGTGTTTGCCGTGTTTGCGGATCGGTTCAGCGCACGCCGACGTGACCTCAGGTACTTCAACATTGAAGTGATCCACAACGAAGTCGAACACAACAAGATCATAAATCGCTTGATTACCTACGACGATACCCGCCTCGACAAAGCATATAGCGAGCAGCTGCTCCATAAGGGAACCAGATACGTGTCGGCGTTCAAGTTCCAATACGGAATTGGGGCGCGGGCGGGAGGAGAGCAATTTGGCTTCACGAAGGTTTACCGCCCCTATGTAAGAATCGTGGGGCTGGTCAAGGACATCGTGACCAATCGATTCGTGTGGGGAAACAAAATTACCCTATTCTCCAATACGGAGTTTCACGGCAAGGATGAAGCGCAAAATGCCCCCCGAGAACAGCTGATTGATGCCTTTCAGCCGATCATCGGGCAATTGATCGATGTTGTTGTTCGCGACCTCAATGGAGAGCGGTTCACTTCGGAGGAGTTCATCGTAGATTACGATCCCAATGTGGACGACGTTCTCGCCTTCTAGAGATGCCCGGGTTCAGCCGGCAGATAGATACCGCAACGATTCGACTGTGATGGAGATGCTGATGCAAGATGCACGAATTGGCCGCGCTGTGGTCGCCCGGAAGGGGAATCGAAATAACATGCAAGGCACCTGTCTTCTGGCCTTGGTGCTCATCTGGGGGAGTATAGGGTGTGGAGCCAGCATGGCTGAGCAAATGGGCCACTCATGGTTCACGCCGCCGAAGGGCCTGCCAGCATTCGATGTCGACGTCAGAGCATCTTCAGTGGAGTACGATGGAAACAACTCGCCAGAGATGTCCGACGCAACCGAGCTTCGAGACGTCATTGCAACCCAGCTCCGTGAACGACTCGGCCGTGCCGTTTCCGGTCCGGATGCCCAATCTGCGAGATTTCGCGCGAGGTATCGGGTAACGAGACAGGTATGGCCGCTCACATGGTGGGTACTCTGCGTTGACCTTCAGCTTGTGGGCTGCCCGACTGGCCAGGCTAGCGTCGATACGGAGATAGACTTTCAGGTGGGCAATTTCTTGTATCGCGGACACGGCAGTGGGTTTGCAGTCGGCGGCCTTTACTATGGCCGCCTTACTGGCACGCTGGGCGCTCTTGCTGAGGCGACGGAGGATGCTCTTCGACACCTTGCGTACCTGGGGACGGTCAGTAGATCGGCTGCGGCCTCGACTAGCTCAGGAGGCATCCAATGAGCAGCACTCGCGAACCGGTCCGAAAAGGTGGGGCACTGACTCTGGCTCTTCTCCTCCCCTTGTGTGCCTGCGCCCATTCCTCTGTGCGCATCGATTCTGCTCCGACGCCAGCCTTCCCCATCGTGTGGGCGGACCAGCCGTCATTGCCTGCGCAGGGCGGCGGTCCTGCATCGACTTCCCAACAGTCTGCCACCTCACCGGTACCCGTGGCTCTACCTTCTGGTACTTCGACTCCAAGTCCGGTCGCCACGGCCGTACCAAGTCCGACACAGTCTGTCGCTGTTGGTATGCCGGTCCTCGACGCCGTGGCGGCTGGCGACGTACAAGTTACGCTCGTCGGAGTCCACCATGGAGAGCATATGGAGGTGCGAGTCCGATCCGCAGCGTCTCGACCCTCGTCGTTGCGGCTGGGCCCTGGCAGGGTCGTTTTTCAGGCTCATCCCCAGACGCAGAACACCTTCATTCTAGATACGGGAGAAGGAACTTCCTTCGACCTGGCTCCGGAAGGCACCGCCTCTGTGCTCGTGCTGCAGGCAGGGCCGACGCGGCTCAACTCAGGCTCAGTGATGATGGCCCGCCAACAACGGGCTTACCGGAATGCGAACGTGAAAGTTATGTCCGTCGTCCTCGCTCCATCACCCCGAGAGCCACTTACGACATGCTCGCCAGGATGTCCCTCAGGATCCGCGTGCTTGCGTGGCCTGTGCACTTCCCTGTGCGAGGCGCTTTGCACGGGTGGACTGGTTTGCAACGACGACGGAAAGTGCACTAGAGAATAGGAGCGTACTCGAATTAAGGAGGGTAACTTCCGGGCACCCACGATCGGCTGTGAAATTTGCGCTCAGCATCGCGGTCGCGACACGCACACTGATGTCGAGATCCAGTGTGATCAGCTTTTCCTCGCATCCTTGGACAGAAGACAGGAGAGCGGAAACCCTGCCGGAATGCCGTACCCGCTGCGTAGACCCTGTCTGGCGAATTGTCGTGACTGACGGCAATCTGAATGCGTGGAATCGAAGGTTCGATCAGCTCGACGACGACTGCTCTTGCGGGGACGGGGTTCAGAATCGCTGGGATGGCTCCCGATGCTCCCAGCGACGCTGCAGTTCCTCATCACGATGATCGCCTGTGCGATCAACGAGCGAGTGCAGCGGAAGCTGGACTAGGCCCAGAGGAGGTGCGAGTCCTCACGGAGGTACTCGCGGCGATCACGGGCGGTGGACGCATCTCGCTCATCCCGGAGCAGAGGGGCCCTGCGTCCGAGTCACCGCACCCTCCATGAGGGTGAGGTCAACCTAGGTAACGCCCCCTCAGTTCGTCAGCCCAGCCACCAGCGCGCTCCCTTTCCAGGGCCGAGACGAACGATTCGAGTGTCCACAAGCCGAGCGTCGAAGAGTCGGCCAGGCGCGCCTCATGCCTCTGGATCGCTGCCGCGGCATATGTGTTCTCGGCGGGGTAGAGCACCACGAACATTCCATCCTTCCATCGGTCAGCCAAGATCATGCTCCCGGCCAGCATATGGTCCCGCCAGAGCTGGTTGATGGGCTTCGTGCGCAGGTCTGCCAATCGGCGGACAACTGCGGTCATCGTCGCGGCCCGCTTGGCTTGGCTGGCTTTGGTCTTGAAAAATCTGTCGGGTGAGGCATGTCATCGCCATGAACCACGACTTGAAGGGCAGTGCCTATTTCGGAAACTTCGCCACGGCGGTTTCCAACCTCGTGCAAGGATGGTTGGAAGGCATCGGTGGGCCTGGGCTAAGAGCCCCGGCCATGGGGCCCGTGACCTGGGGAGACCTCGGCGCGGCGGCGTTCTTCGTCGTCCTGACGTTGCTGCTGCACGCGCTGATGGTCGCCGTGTTGTGGCGGCGAGCCGGCGCCTCGACCGAACCACCAGAAGGCAAGGAGCTGCGCCACGCCTCCCTCCGCATCGTCGGCAAGCCGGCCTACATCCTGGTTTGGATCTATGGCCTGTACTTGGCCTCGACGCCCATCCTGCTGCGACTCGGGCAGGGTGAGAGCTGGCGACTCGTCATCGGGCTGGTCGACAAGAGCCTCGACATCGCGGTCTTCGCGGTGCTGCTTTGGCTGTTCTTCCGCTTCACCCACGTGCTCGAAGCATGGCTGAAGGCTTGGTCGTCGACAACCTCCAGCAAGCTCGACGATCTCTTGGCCCCCCTCCTGGGCAAGAGCCTGCGCATCATCGTGCCCGTCCTCGGCGTCATCTTGGCGCTGCCGCTGCTCGACTTGCCCGAACGGTACGCGGACGTCCTCGGCAAGGGGACCAGCATTCTCCTCATCGTGGCGGTGGCGCTGATCCTGTCGCAGATGGTGAACCTGGGGGAAAAGGCGGTCCTGGCCGAGTACGACATCAAGGCCGCCGACAACCTGCGGGCGCGCAAGGCCTATACCCAGGTGCACGTCATCAGCAAGACCCTCTACTTCGCCATCACGCTCTTCACCTTGGCCTCGGTGCTGATGCTGTTCAAGGAGGTGCAACGTTTCGGCACCAGCCTCCTCGCTTCCGCCGGCGTGGTCGGTATCATCTTCGGTTTCGCGGCCCAGAAGACCATCGCTAATCTGTTCGCCGGGTTCCAACTGGCGATGGCCCAACCCATCCGTTTGGACGACGTGGTCATAGTCGAGGGCGAGTGGGGACGCATCGAGGAGATCACCTTGACCTACGTGGTGGTGCACATCTGGGACGACCGGAGGCTGGTCGTGCCGCTCAGCCACTTCATCGAGAAGCCGTTCCAGAACTGGACGCGCGTTTCCGCCAACCTGCTCGGTTCGGTCTTCGTTTGGGTCGACTACACCGTGCCGCTCGACCAGATTCGCGAAGCGCTGAAGGAGATCGTCGAGAGCGATCCGCTTTGGGACAAACGCTTCTGGAATTTGCAGGTGACCGAGGCCTCCGAGCGCACGATGCAAATCCGCGTGCTCGCCACCTCCGCGGATTCGTCCAAGTCGTGGGACCTGCGCTGCAACATCCGCGAGAAGCTGATCGCCTACCTCCAGCGCCAACATCCGCAGTGCCTGCCCAAGCTGCGCACCGATCTGGGCTCCGCGCCGCCCTTCAATGCGGGCCAGGAGAGCGTTCGCGTCAAGAAATCCGCCGTGTGAATCGCGTCCTGTCCCATTATTCGGCCCGCCCCACCGCCGCGGGCGGGGCCAGGCGCGCGGCGAGGCCCGAGTCGCGGTTTTCTCCCGCGCACACCCCGGACCTGAATTGCTCGATGGGGCCGCACAGGACGATGCTCTTGCGCGCGCGAGAGATGGCCGTGTAGAGCAGCTCGCGGGTGAGCAGAGGACTGGCGTGGTCGGGCAGCACGAGCAACACTTCGTCGAACTCGGAGCCTTGCGCCTTGTGCACGGTGAGCGCGAAGCCGAGCCCGAGCGCGCCGGCCATGGCCCGGGCATCCACGGCCTGCCAGCCCTTGCGCGTGCGAAAGGCGACCGCGACGGTGGTGGGCTGGCCTTGCCCGCGCACGCGCACGGCCACGCCGTGGTCTCCGTTCCACAGGTCGCGCTCGTAGTCGTTGCGCAACATCAGCGCCGGCTCGCCGGGCAGGAACCAAGGGCCCCCGCCGTGCAGATCGTGCAGGAAGGCGTTGCAGGATTCGACGCCGGTCGGGCGCTGGCGGGTGACGGCGAGAATGCGCGTCCGGGCCAGGCGCGCCGCGAGGTCATCCAAGCGATTGGCGTCTTGGCCGACGAAGATTCCACTCTCTTCCGCGTAGACGTGGTCGACCAGCGCGGCCATGCCGTCACCTTCGAAATTCCGCTGGTGATAGAGGCGCAGGAGATCCTCGCGGTGTTCGGGGCCGAGGTGTTCGACGCCTTGCCAGGCAAGGTCGCCCAAGCTGGATCGAAAGGCGCACAGGCGGGTGGCGGCTTCGGCCTGGCCCGCACGCACGGCACCGGCCAGGTCGGCGATCTGCCTGCCCTCGGGTTGGGCGGAATCGGTGCGAAAACCGCGTCCCAGCCGCACGGCGAAGCGGCCCAGGTCGCGCAACACGGCGCCCGCCGAGATCGAAGGCAGCTGATCCGCGTCGCCCAGCAGAACCAGCAAGGCGTCGTCGGGCAGGGCGGCCAGCAGCCTGTCCATGAGCGCGAGGTCGATCATCGACGATTCGTCGACGATGGCGGCGCGGACGGGCAAGGGGTCGCGCGCGGTTCGCAGCACGCCGCCGGGCGCGCGCGAGGCGCCGAGCAAGCGGTGCAGGGTTTGCGCCGAGGGGCAGTCGGCGAGCAGGGCGCGGTCGGCCTGGTCCGGATCCGGGAGCGCGCCCAGGCGCGTGCGGAAGTCGTCTTCGAGACGCCCGGCCGCCTTGCCCGTGGGCGCGCACAAGGCGATGCCCGCGGGCGGGATGCCGAGGCGGACCAGGGCGCGGACCAGCGCGAGCGCGGTCGTGGTCTTGCCGGTGCCCGGGCCGCCCGAGATGACCCCGAGGTGACGTGCGAGAGCGCGCGCGGCGGCGGCTCTCTGCTCGTCGCTGGGCAGCGGCGCGCCCTGCGCGGCGACCTCTTCCAGGGCCGCGGCGACGGCGGCCGGGGCAAAGGGTGAGGGCCTGGCGAAACGCTCGGCGAGACGCGACGCCACCCGGGTCTCGCACCCATGGGCCCGCTGCGTGTAGAGGTATTCCCCGTCGAGAACCAGCGGCGATCGGGCCGGGGGCTGCTTTGCCAGGTCGGACAGTTTGGCCAGGAGCGTGCGCTCGCGCTCCGAGGTGGCGAGGCGGGTGCTGCCCAGGGCCTGCGCCACCAACAGGCGGCCGAGCAGCAACATGAAGGCCTCGCGCTCGGCCGCCGCGATCCCCACGGCGAGCTGGGCGACCTGCCAGGCCAGAAAGGCGCTGCCCTCGTCGAGCTCGCTGTCGCGTACCAGCTCGACCAGCCCCGGGGGATAGGCCGGGCGCGCGGCGATGGCCTGACGGGCGGTGCCCGTCGGCAAAAGGCCGGCCGATGCATGTCGCTTCATCGCGCGATCCCCCAGAAGCGCTGGCCAAGCATGTCCGTCTCCCAGGCCAGAATTTCTTCCCAGGACGGCTTGAAGAAATGAATCCCGTCGGTGCCGTCGCCGTCGCCATCTCCGCCGTCTTTCTGGCTGCCGAGCCCGCGCAGGAAGACGAAGACCATGCCGCCAAAGCGCCGGGCGTAGTCGGCGGGATCGGTGATGCCGGCCATGCGCGGCGCAGCGACGGCGTAGATGCGCGCCTGCACGTCGTAGTTGCGGTCGCAGTGTCGCGCCAGCGCCTCCGGGTCGAAGCTCGGCAGATCGTCGCTCTTCCAGTCGCACACGAAGACCCGGCCCTCGTGCTCGAACAGGAGATCGACGAAACCCCTGACCACACCCGGCATGGTGAAACAGCGCGAGAAATCCGGGGCGCGCGCCAGATCGGCGAGCGCCACGGTGGCCAGCATGTCGTGCAGCGTGGCGGTCAACATCTTCAGGTACCCTGCCCCCTCAAGCCTGCCTTTCCAAGCTCCATGTCCCCGCGAATTCATGCGAGAATCGCCGCGATCATTTTCCGGACACTACGAGCTGAACCGTCTGTTCGCGACTGCCGAACCCGCCCGCGAGACCCTCCTCAGCACCATGCGTGACAGCTCAAATCAAATCAAATCGATTTCGGACCGTCCCCTTCGGTCACGGCAGTGACACCCGCGGCGCGAAACGGCAGTCCTCACACAGCCGGACGGCGAGCTAGCGAACGACAGGCTCCTAGGATTCAGGATTCTGGTGGAAATCGGATCGCGATTAAGCCAGAGTGTCAAACTGACAGGTCGGAAGGCGCTTTCATGTCGGTACTAACCCCATCCACAGTATCACGAGACATCGGATCCATGTCACTCGAAGACAAGTTACTCGATGTGATACGCCGGTCGGAAAAGTACATGCCCGCGGAGTTGTGGGCGCAGATCAAGCAGATGATGACTCCCGAGGCCATCGCCCTCATGGCGACAGTGACTGCGGCCTGGGCCATCTCGCACTTCTTCGGGGTAGGAGAGATTGCCGATGCAGTACTGCTGGTGGTGGGCTGCGTTGCCTTGGGTGCCTCGGCGCTTGAGGCAGGCCGAGAGGCCGTCGCGTTCGCGATTGCGACCAATAGCGCAAGGAAGGACGAAGACCTCGAAGAGGCGGCACAGCACTTCGGCAAGGCTGTGGTTCTCGGTGGCGTTGCGCTGATCATGGCCCTGTTTCTGCGGGGAAAGCCGAAGGTTATGAACGACATGAAATTCGGCAAACCGGTCTCAGTCTTCAATGGGCCGGGGCCACGCAACGGCCGCTTCTTCTACAAGCCCAACATTGAAGTGGGCCCCATCGCACAGCGGCCGGGTTTCTTCACCAAGGGCATTACCAACAATTTCGGGGATATTGTTATCGAAGAGAGTCTCAGCCAGACCGAGCGAGCGAACGTACTGCTGCACGAGAAAATACACACGCTGCTCACACCGAAGTTCTACTTCTTGCGGCAGGTGCGCATCAAGATCGCGATGGAAGGCTATAACCGTTCCTACCTCTTGCGCTACCTCGAGGAAGCCATCGCCGAATCGAATATGATTCTTCGTACCAAGGGAATAGGTGGCATGCTCGAAGGCATCTCCTTCCCCGTGAAAAACGGCTACGTGATGATCGCAAAGATGGGCACCGAGGTGAAGGGGATTCTGCTTGGCCCTATCAACGTCGGTATGGTGACCTACCGAGCCTTCTTCAGTCCCACGCCTCCGAAGCGATGAAACGTCTAGTGCAGGCTATCCATAGGCTCTTCGCCAAGAGGACACAACCGACCCCGCGCATGAACTCGGTCGATGTGTTGACTGCCGCGCGAGCTTACATGGAAGCGCGGGGAGGCCGCCTTGAGGAGCCAGTCTATCTCTCGGTGTCCGAGGAAGGAAAGGACAAGCGGCTGCTGTGGCTCGTTCGCGACAACGGCAATCAACGCGACGGCAACGCCTATCTACGCATCGACGATGCAACTGGATTGGTCGTGGACTACACGGTGCCAGGATCTGCGCCGGGTTCGGGTCGAAGTTGACCTAGGATCTAGAAGATCTAGCCTTTGCGGGAGTCGAGCGGAGCCGGAGATCGCATTCCCGTGGTCGCTTCATCGCGCGATCCCCCAGAAGCGCTGGCCAAGCATGTCCGTCTCCCAGGCCAGAATGTCTTTCCAGGCCGGCTTGAAGAAGTGAATCCCGTCGGTGCCGTCGCCGTCGCCGTCGCCGTCGCCATCTCCGCCGTCTTTCTGGCTGCCGAGCCCGCGCAGGAAGACGAAGACCATGCCGCCAAAGCGCCGGGCGTAGTCGGCGGGATCGGTGATGCCGGCCATCCGCAGCGCCGCGATGGCGTAGATGCGCGCCTGCACGTCGTAGTTGCGGCCGCAGTGTCGCGCCAGCGCCTCCGGGTCGAAGCTCGGCAGATCGTCGCTCTTCCAGTCGCACACGAAGACTTTTCCTTCGTGCTCGAACAGGAGATCGACGAAGCCCTTGACCACGCCGCGCTCGACCTTCCATGCCGGCGCGTCGGTTCGTGGCCGCGACAGGAGCGAATGCGCCTGCTCGGGGATGGGGAACAGGAACTCCACCTCGCGCAACGCCGATGCCGCCTTGGCCAGCCCGGCGATGACCGTGCCTCCCAACCGCACCGGCGCCGTATAGGCTCGGTGCACGAGCCAAGCGGCGAGCGGCAGGTGGTCCGCGGGTCGTGCATGGCGCCTGCGCATCTTTTCCAGAGGCCGCGCGACCGCGGGCATGGCGAACCAGTCCGAGAAATCCGGAGCGCGCGCCAGATCGGCAAGCGCCACGGTGGCCAGCATGTCGTGCAGGAAGATACCCGTCTCGGCTCCCCCCGGCAGTCCGCCTTCGCTCTTCACGCGGGCTGGAGCCAATTCGCCCGCGACCCTGGCGTCGGCGTCGACGGCAGCAAGTCCCGCGCGCGCGTGTTTGACCGTGGTATACGAGGTCACCAGAAAACCGCTGCGGTCGGCCTTGATGGCGGCCACGTCGTCGGGCTCTCGGGCGGATGCGAGCAGCGCGGACAGGAGCGCGGTCTGCCCGGGAGGTCGTGCGCGGGCGGCCTTTTCTCCATGGCTCGAATCGTCAGGGCAGGGACGGACATTGAAGTAGGCCAGCGAGCGCTCGTGCCGCGGCCCCAGCAGGTCGTCGAAACGCTGGTTGGCGCGGCGATAAGGGCCTCGGAGGGTTTTGAATTCGGGTGGATAGTGGGGCAGGTACAGGCGGTAGCGGGCACGGGTCAGGGCCACGTAGAGCAGGCGGCTTCTCTCATCTTCCATCTCCAACTTGGCCAGCCGCTTGGCTTGGTCGTCCAAGCGGCCGACGTGCAGCACGCGTTTACCGTCTTCGTGCAGGACGTGTACCGGGGGACCGGACTTCGACTCGCCCGTGCCGCCGTAGACGAACACCACGTCGGCTTCGAGCCCCTTGGCCTTGTGGACGGTCAGAATCTGAACCGCGTCCTCGTCGGTCTCCAGGCGTTGCAGGTCGCCTTCCCGGCCGGGCGGCATCTGCGTGCCGCGCACGTAGGCCTCGAGCAAATCCGCCAGCTCGGGCAGCGAGGCGTGCGAGCGCGCCCACTGTGCCTGCAGGATTTCCAGCACGTGGGTGATATTGGTCAGGGTTCGCTCGCCGCGATTGGCGAAAACCTCGCGGCATGCGATGCCACTGTCGTCGATCATGGAGGCGAACAAGGCCGGGATGTCGCCGCTCTCGGCGAGGGTCGCGAGGCGGAGCAGCAGGCGCGCGGGCTCTGCGTCCACGCCGACATCGAGGCTCGCCGCCGCCGAGGTCAGGTCCAAGTCGAAGAAACGCGTGAGCAGGGCGCGTGCGCGCAGGCCGCGATCCTCGGGATCGGCCACGGCGCGCAGCATGTCGAGAACCTCCGCGACCTCGGGCGAGGCGAAGAGATCGCCGAGCTTGTAGAACGCGAACGGGATCGAGGCGGCGCCGAGTGCGCGCCCGATGGCGCGGCTTTCGGCATTGGTAAAGGTCAGGACGAACACGTCGTGCGCCAGAAGCGGCCGGTCGCCGCTGGCGTCGTGTAGGCGCAGCGGGCTTGCCGGATCGAGCAGCACGTGTAGCTCGTCGACGATGGCGGCCTGGAGCGTGGCTTGGGCACGCGCTGCGCGCAACGGGCTTCCGTCGCCGCCCAGGGAAAGCACGACCACCGGTGCGGCTGCATGGCGGGAGTCTCCGTGCAACGCGAGATCTGCGCGACCGCAGCCCACCGGCTCGTCGTAGGTGATGCCGCTCTCGCGGCGGAAGAACTCGGCCTTTTGCTCGAAAAGCAGGTTGGTGGCCGCGACCATTGCCGCCGTCGAACGGAAGTTCCGATCGAGCACCAGGCGGCTACCGCCCGCGTCCAACAAGGTTTGTTTCGCGCCCAGGTAGGCGCGCACGTCGGCGCCGCGGAATCCGTAAATGGCTTGTTTGGGATCGCCGATCACGGTCAGGACGTGGCCGCCTTGCGACTCGACGAAGAGGCGGCGGAAGATCGACCACTGGACCTCGTCGGTGTCTTGAAACTCGTCGATCAAGGCCACGCGGTAGCGTCGGCGCAGGGCCTCGAGCAGCGCGCGGCCGGCGAGGCCCGGATCGCCCAGCGCCTCGGCCACCAGGGACAGCATGTCGGAAAAGTCGAACAAACCGGCCTGGCGCTTGCGCCGGGACGCGCGCTCTCGAACCAACGGGGAGAGGCGCTGGGCCAGAACCAGCTCCAGGGCGACCGTGGCCTCGTGCAGTTCGCGAACCGCGATCGCCAGGGCGGTCAGGCTCGCGTCCGAGGAGGCGCCGGGCAGACGATCGAGGACGTAGGCGAATCGATCCTCCGCACGAGCCGCGCTGGGGAATCCTTGCATGGCGCTCAGGAAGCGCATGGGGTCGCCTTGGCATGCGGCGACGATCTCGGACGCGCGCGCGAGCCTGCCTACGATCGCCTTGGCCGTGCCGGGTCTGACCTTGGCATCCTTGAGGCGGTGCCTGAGCTGGTCGCCGTCGGCGGCGAGGGCAGGCCAGGCGGCCATGGCCGACGCGAGACGAGCCTGGTCGAAGTGCCCACGCAGCGGCGCCGAAGCCTGGCCCTGACAGACACGCAGGAGGCCCTCGAGATCGGAGACGGAGCGGCGGTTGGCCAGCCAGGCTTCGACGGCGGCCAGGAGGCCGCGGTCGCGGGCGACCTGGGCACGCAGCACCTCGTGAAAGGCCTCGCTGAAGGCAGTCTCTTCGCTCACCAATTGTTCGTCGAAGAATCGGCCTTGCGCGAAAGCGTGGTCGCGCAGGACGCGCTGGCAGAAGCCGTGGATGGTGAAGATGCTGGCGCGGTCGAAGGCGAGCAGGGCTTCGCCGAGAACCTTCCTGGCGTCCTCGTCGATGACCCAGCATTCGCTGGCCGGCAGATCGTCCGCCTGGCGAACCTTGACGTCGTCGGCGCGCAAAGTGGCCAGGCGCCCGACCAGTTTGCGCAAGCGGAGGACCAGCTCGGCCGTGGCCTTTTCCGTGTAGGTGACGACCAGGATCTCCTCGCACGCAAGGCCGCGGGACAAGATGAGATCGACGAAGAGGTGTTCGAGGAGAAAGGTCTTGCCCGTGCCGGCCGAGGATTCCACCACCACGTGGCCGCGACCGAGCCCGGCGATGTCCCGCGGCCGCGGATAGCGCAAGGTCTGGCTCACGTCTCGCCCTCCCTCTCCTCCACCATCAGATCGAAGAGCAGGCCGAAGCGCGCCTCGACCATGATCTCGGCTTCCCTGGCGGTCGGTGGCGCGTAGCGGTCGAGAGCCCCGCGCACCGGGCCTTGCAGCGAGCTGAAGCTCGGCCGGTCCGCCTCGGCTTGCGCGCACAGCTCGGCGATTTCATCGACGACGGGCGTGTGGTTGCGCCGGCTGGCGAGCACGGCCTCGTGGGGCAGAAGATACGGGTGCACGCCGGTGGGCAAGCCGCTGCCGTCTATCGCGCCAGTCACGAGATCGGCGCACAGGTGCGCGAGGTAGTCGCGTGCGCGCGCCCGTTCGAGCGGCCGGAAGTCCACCGTGCGCGCCTTGCCCCGTCCATCTCTCGCATGGAAGATGGCGCTGCGATGGCCGGGCCGCACCGGCTCGGCGCCGATTGCGGTCAGGACCACGTAGTCGAGGAAAGCCCCCAGATCCTCCCGGCAAGCCCCCGCGACCCACGTTCCGCCCCGGCAGGTGAAGCAGACGGTGGTGTCGCGAGCGCCCGCCGAATTGGCGCAAAGCCCGGTTTGTCCCACGATGCGGGCGGCGAGGGTACGGCCCGGCCCACCCGTGCCGTCGAGCAGGGGCAAGGTGAAACTCGGTCCGGGGAGGTAGACCAAGCCTGCACCGCCGCGCCTCGCTTGCGGCAGTCCCTGGTCCGCGCTGGCCAAGCGAAAAGCGCGGCACTGGGCGCGCTCGGCCTCCAGCGCACCGGGAAGTTTCTCGTGCCAGTCGCGCAGGAGGTCGGTTTCGAGCTGCGCGCTCGCGTTTCGGAAGAATCCCGTGGGGTACTGTCCGGCCAGCTCTACGCGGCTCGACCGGCGCGCGTGGGCGGCGAGCACGTCCCGCCACGCCGGCACGCCCTGCGCGGCGAGGATGGCGTCGGTCATGGTCGCGCGCAGCAGGGACGAGAGTCCTCGCCGGTCCATGTCGAAGGGCTCGTCTTCGATGTCGGCCGTCGCGCGATCCTCGTCGTGCATGCCGAGCCGGAAGCGCGCCGAGCCTTGCAGCGGGTCCTCGAGAAAGCGCCGGAGCGCGAGAAGTGGAATGACCAGCGGGCCGGACGCTTCGTTCGCGCCGGTCGCGGACGGACTTGCGGCCCGGGGAAATGCGGCGTTTGCGACGCTCTCGCCTTTGGCCAGCGCCACGCCCAGTGCCCAGGCCCGATGCTCGGTCTCGGCGGCGGGCAGGACCGCGCGGCGCTCGGCGAGGTCGTCGTAGCGGCGCAGCGGGGGGCGCGCCTCGGCGTCGTCGCGGCAGAGTCGCGCCAGCCCGGTCGGGTCGAGATAGCCCTGGGCCAGAATGGAGCGTAGTTCGAGCAGCACCGGCGAGCTGGGCAGCTCGTCGCCGGTGATCTCGTCGCGCGCGACGTAAGAGAGCGTAACGTGGTCGCGCGCGGAGAGCAGGGTTTCGAGGAACATGTAGAGATCCTGCTCGCGGCGATCGACGTCGCCGGCCTTGCGACCGCGCGCACGCAGATCGAGCTCGCCGCGGCCGGCGGGCCGTGGAAATGCGTCCTGCCCCAGGCCCAGCACGAACACGGCGCGGAAGGGGATCGCGCGCATGGGCACGAACGAGGCCACGGTCACGCCGCTCGCCAGGTAGTGACCGCGACTGGCCGGCGTGTTCGCCAGCGCGCGCACCGCCAGCTCGGCCGCCACGCGATAGGAAACCTGCCGATCGCCGAGGCCGAGGTCGGAAAGACGCTCGAGCTCGGACAGAAAATGGCCGACCACGGTCTTGCCCGCGCCGTCATCTTCGTCGAGCGCCAGATAGGACTCGACCATGCCCCTGATGAAGTCAAGCCAATCGCCGAGTGGGCACTCGGGCGTCTTGCCGCTACCCGAGGCGAAGCGCGCGTCGGCGATGAGCGAGCGGACCAGCAGGCCGAACCCCAGGCACGCCTCGTCGGCGCCGTCGATCGGAGGACCCGGCAGGTAGGTCTCCCCGGCCACCACGAGGGGTTCCACCTCGTCCGCGTCCACGTTGTCGCAAAACGCGCCGAGGGCCAGTCTGCGCAGCCCCTGATCCCAGGTGAAGAGATCGCGGGTGACGTACGAGCCCGCAAGGTCGCCGCGGTCCGCGCCGCGCACGATGCCGAGCTCACCGGCCAGCGCACGCCAGGTCTCGGGCACGGCCCTGGGGAACTTCGCCATCAGACAGGGATGGGTGACAAGGGGCAGAAAGTCCTTGCGGGTGAAGGTCGAGAATGGAAGGCGTAGCAGAAGCGCGATCGCCTCGGCGACCCGATGGGCGCTGGCGGCCGGTAGATCGGCGACGTTGTGGGGCAGAGCGCAGCTCTCGCCGAACACCGCCGAGATCTGCGCCAGGTAGAGATCCTTGCTGGCCTCGGGCACGATCACGGCCACGTCGCATAGGCGCAGCGACGGCTCCCGGCGCACGAGATTCCAGATCTCCGCCGCCACCACCTCGATCTCCCGGCGCAACGACGGGCACGGCAGCACGCGCAGGCTGCCGTCGGGCTCGCCTTGGGCCGCGTTTCCATCCGGCACGCGACGGTTCACGATGTCGCCTTGCAAGCGGCGCAGCAGCGTGGCGTCTTCGCCCGCGCCGTCGGGGAAACGCGCGTCCACCGTGGCGCTTTCGCACGCGGCCAGCAGGCGCAGGTTTTCCCGGCCCGGCCGCGCCCAGCGGCGCAGCGCCGCGTGCGGCTCGCGTTCGAGCCCGAAGGGATCGTCGGCGCGCGGGTCGGGCTTGACCAGGAGATCGTCCGCGTTCTCGCGACAGGGATTGAGGGTGTAGACGTGGACCGTCGATTGGCGCGCGAGCGTGGCCAGCATGCGGTGGTACGAGGTCGCGATGTAGGACAGGCCGAAGACGTGCAAGGTCTCGTCGGCGAAGGGCGCCGGCTTGCTCGCCATGGCCTCGTGCCAGAGCGCGCCGAGAGGCAGGGTGCGGACCTTGCCCGCCGAGGCTTGCGTGGCCAGGCGGCCGTGCGGGCCGAACACCGCCCGCCACAGCGCGCGCTGCCATTCTTCGAGGCCCGGTTCGAGGCCAGGCTCGGCTGCACGACCGGCCTCGTCGCCGGCCCAGGCGGCCAGCATCTCGGGGCGTGAGCCGGCGTATTCGTCGAATAGCTGGGCGAGCTCGGCCGCGAGTTGACAGCGCCGGCGGTCCAGGGCGTCGCGGTCTTCGCCGGCCGCCGCCAGGTAGGCCCGTGCGTGCGCGAGGGCCGGTTCGGCGAGCAAGGCCTCGTCGTGCAGGAGCGCCAGCAGGTGACCTTCCACGTGCGTGGCGTCCGCGACCCTCGCGTCCGCAATCTTGTCCTCGACGATGCGGGTCAAGAACCTTCGCAAGAAGGTGGTTTCGAGGTTGGCGGCGATGCCACGGCGCTCGGCAATCTTCGAGGCGAAGATAGGTCTCGACGTTGCGGTTGGGCACCACCACGTGCACCGGCGTGAAAAGGTTCGCACGCCGACGCTCATCAGCCATGTGCTGCATGAACGCCTCTAGCAGCACTTCGGTGCGATGGGAGGTGCAAATGCGGATCACGGAATGCAGAATACCCCGCCCACCGACACGGGTTTCGCTGATTTCGCGGCTCTCCGTGTCCTCGGTGTTGAAGATCCGGATCCGATCTAGAACCACCCCGATGTCCGATTCCGCGCCAGCCCCCTCCACCAGACGGCTTACCGTCTACTTCATTCCGCTTGCCCTTCAGGCGGCGTCGCAGAGCCTGAGCTACCCGCTGGTCGCCATGGTGGCCGCGCACGGAGAGGGCGGCGCGCTGAACCTGGCCGGCGTGGCCCAGTCCAACATCGTCATGTTCATGACCGGCACGCTCGGCGCCGGGCTGGTCACGACGGGCATGGTGTTCGCCCGCACCCGGCAGGGCTACGCCCGCTTCATCTCCATCAACAGCCTGCTTTCGCTGGCCACCGCGCTGATTCAGTTGGCCCTGTGCATTCCGGCGCTCGGTCATCTGGTCTTCGGCACCTTGCTCGACCTGCCAGCCTCCATCGCCAGGCCGGCCGAGCAGGCCTATCCCTTCACCATCGCGCTCAATATCCTGTTCTACGCGCGCAACCCCTACCAGGTCCTGCTCTACAACAACGGCGCCTCGGGCCGGGCCTGCGGTGCGACCTTCGCGCGCATCGGCCTGACCCTCGCGCTCTCGCCGCTGTTCTGTTCGTGGGGGCTGGTCGGTCCGCGCTGGGCCATGGTTTGTCAGGCCATTCCGGTCGCTCTGGAAACCGTCGTTTCCTGGTGGTACAGCCGGCCGTTCGCCGCCGCGCTAACGGAAGACGTCGCGCCCCCGGCCAGCCGGCGCAAGATGCTGCTCTTCACCCTGCCGCTTTCCCTGGGCGGGTTCCTGATGAGCTTGTCCGGGATGATCCTGGGCGCCGTGATCTCGCGCGCCGGGAGACCCGAGCACATGTTGCCCGTCTATTATCTGGCCGCGGGTCTGGCCAACCCGGCCGCCTATGCCGCCAGCCGGACGGAGAACGTGGTGATTTCCTTCCCGCCGCGCGCGCGCGAGGACACCCAAGTGCTGCGTTTCTCCGCCGCGGCCGGGGCCATCCTCGCGCTCATTCCGCTGCTCTTCCTGCTGCCCGGGCTCGCGCCATGGTACTACCTGCACGTGCAGCGGCTCCCACCCGGCGATCTGCCGCTGGTCTACACCACGGCCTTGCTCTTCGTCGCCTTTCCCATCACCGTGGCCTTGCGTTGCCATCGCGAAGGACTGGCCGCGCTCGAGCGTCGCACGCCCACGATCCTGGCGGGCGATATTTCGTCCATCGCCGCACTGGCCGTGGCGTCCTCGACCTGCCTCGCCCTGAAGGTTCCCGGCAACGTCATCGGCCCGATCGCGGTGGCGACCAGCAATCTGGCCAGCCTGGGGATGCTCGTTCTGCTGTTACGCGAAAGGGGCGCCGCAGCCGAGCCGCCCGTCACCCCCGTGATTGGCCCGGAGGGATTCGAGGGATAGGGGCGGCTGTCACGCGCTCGGCAACTTGCGGCCCAATTCCTTGCCAAGAGCAGCCGGTCGGCGTCGGTCGGGAAGTCAGACGCGAACCGTGCCTTCGAGCTTGGCCGTTTCCCGATCGAACATGCCAACCGGGACGTGGCCAGCCTTCTTTGCGATTTCCAGGATTAGGCAATCGGAGAAGCCCACCTTGGGCCGCACACGATAGTGCGCTAGAGCGGCGGCAACGACCTCGGTATCTTGAATCGTCAGATGCGAGTGTCGGAGAAGCATGTCGACTGCGGTTGCGATCTGCCCGGTCTCTAGCCCGAACACAGCATCGAGGACCCACACCGTCTCTGCCAGGACCAAGTGGGACACCCAGGCTCCCTTGGCGACGAATGCTTCCGCTGCGGCAACCTGCTTAGCGTCGTCCCGAGCGAGAAGGCGCACGAGAAGGTTGGTGTCAACGGCGCGCATGCCGCTTTCTCACGGATTTGCGGATACCTTCCTTGAAGTCTTGAATCGATCTTCTGTCGGGCGGGCCAGATGGAAACAGGGCACGACTCACATCCGCGGAGGAATAGCGGCCAGCCCTGCGGATGATGACGTGGCCGCTATCATCCACATCCACCCACTCCAGGACCGAACCAGGGCCAATCCCCAGCCTGCGACGCACCTCGGCTGGCACGGAGACTTGCCCTTGAGCCGTAACCTTGGATTGAGCGAGCGTCATGACAATTCATTACCACGGTAATGGATCAGAAGCAAGCGGTTGGTGGAGACGATCTCGCGAAGTGCGCGAATCCGATCGCGGGTGCCCGAGAGGGCTCGCAAAATCGGCGCGTGCGTCGTATGCTGGAAGTCCAATCTTCGTGGAAGGAAGTTGCATGCAGATAGCAGAACGAACCGTCGTCACCATCCACTACACGTTGACCGATACCGACGGCAAGGTGCTCGACACCTCCGAAGGCCCAGAGAGCGGCGAGCCCCTTTCCTACGTGCACGGATCGGGCATGATCGTGCCTGGTCTCGAGGAGGCGCTGCTCGGCAAGTCGGAGGGCGATCGCATCAAGGTCACCATCGAGCCCGAGGGCGGGTACGGCCCGCGCGAAGAGAGTCTGGTGGAGAAGGTGTCGCGCGATGAGTTTCCGGTTGACGACGTCGAGGTGGGCATGCACTTCCGCGCCCACGGACCCCACGGGGCGCGCGTGCTGACCGTGGTGGCCACCGACAAGGACACGGTCACGGTCGACGGCAACCACCCGCTCGCGGGCGCGACCCTCAATTTCGACGTCAAGGTGCTCGGCGTGCGCGCGGCCACGGCGGAAGACATGCATGGCTTCGGCCATGACGAACACGACTGCGCCAGCTGCCACGGCTGCGGCGGCCATTAGCCGCACCGCAGACCAGCCGCTACAGCTTCGCCGGTTCGTAGCTCTCGCTCTCGCCGCGCGCTTTGCTCGCCTTGTGTCTCTTCGGCGCATGGGCCGGGGGAGCTTTTTCGGGCGAGGCTTCGAGCACGGCGGAAACCTTGGAGTCCGAGGTCAGCGCGGTTTCGCGGGTGGCGGCGACGAATCCATCCTTTTCGAAGCGAAGCTGGACCATCGCGCTCGAGGGCCGCAACTCGATGGTTTCCGGTGTGGTTCCCAGCACCACGCCGTCGGTCACCCGCACCACGCGCGCCCCAGGCGGGGTACTGTCCAGACGCACGCGCACCGAGCGGGGTGCCTTCGGAGGCGCGATGGCGGGCTTGGGCGGGGGCGGTGCCGGTCGCGTGGCGCCCGCCGGTAGTCGCGGAGCGGGGGTGTGGCTCCCGCGAAGCAACACGGCCCCCGACACAGCGGCCACGATCAGCGCGGATGCGAGCCCCACGGCGGCCCAGGGTTTGCGTCGGGTCTTTACCGTGACGTCTGGAATTCCCGCGCTCTCGAGGCCCCCGGGGGTGAGCGTGGTAGGCGACGAGGTCTTTGGCTTGTCCTCCGCCGCGTGGGCGGCAAGGGTCGCGCGCACCCCGAACTGATCGGTGCTGCCGAGCTTGTGCTCGGGCACCACGGGGTGGGGCAGGCCGGTCGCCGCCGCCAGCGCGCCGCGCACGTCGGCCATCGACGGATAGCGCTCATCCGGCTTCTTGGCCAGCATGCGCAGCACGGCGAATTCGACCTCGGTCGTCACCTGCGGCGCGAGCTGGCGTAGCGGGGCCGGTGTCTCGTGCAGGTGCATGCTGAGCAGCTCGCCGAAACCCTCGGACACGAAGGGGGGCCGCCCGGTCAGCATCTCGTAGATGATGATGCCGAGCGAGTAGATGTCGCTGCGATGGTCGACCTCCTTGGTGCCCAGGCACTGCTCGGGCGACATGTAAATCGGCGTACCCATGAGGGTGCCGGTCCGGGTCTTGAGCGAATCCCCGGCCAGCGCGTGCAGCTTGGCGATCCCGAAGTCGAGGATCTTCACCCGCTCGCGCGCGGCATCGGAGGCCTCGGGAATGATGAAGAGGTTGTCGGGCTTGAGGTCGCGGTGAATGATGCCCTTGGCGTGCGCGGCGCCAAGTCCCGACGCCGTCTGCATGGCGATCTCGATGGCGCTGCGCTCGTCGAGCCGCGCGAGTCGCTTGATGCGCGCCGAGAGCGCCTCGCCTTCCAGCAGCTCCATGACCAGGTACGAGGCGCCCTTGTCGGTGGTTCCCGAATCGAGAACCTCGATGATGTTGGGGTGGCGGATGGCGTTGGCCGCGCGCGCCTCGTTGAGGAAACGGATGAGGAGCGACGGATCGTGATCCATGTCGGAGCGCAGCACCTTGATGGCGACCCGGCGGCCGATGCCAGGGTGCTCGGCCAGGTAGACCGCGCCCATGCCGCCCTCGCCAAGAAGGGACAGCGCTTGGTAGTTGCCGTACCGTTCGCCGATCACGCGGGGGAGTCTATCGCCTTTTCATCCGGCGCGCAGCGTCCACTAGGGCAAGGCCTTGCCACCGCGTTGGTACTTGACCACGGCGGCTTCGTGCTCGGCGACCGTGGCGGAGAACTTGTGGGTGCCGTCGTTTTTGGCCACGAAGTACAGGAAGTTACTGCCATCGTGGCGAAACACTGCCGCCAAGGCCGCGCGGCCGGGGTTGGCGATGGGGCCGGGAGGCAAGCCCTCGTGGGTATAGGTGTTGTACGGGTTCGCCGCATCCTCGAGTTGAATGCGGTGGATGCGGCCGTCCCATTTCTGGCAAGCCGGCGATGTCTCGCCGAGGAACAAGGGCGCCACCGTGCAGCCGTAGACGATGGTCGGATCGGTTTGCAGCAGCTTGGGACGGAAGCTGGACTTGATCAGGCGGTTGATGAAGACCTGGGCGATGCGTGGTCGCTCCTCGGGCTGGCCGGTTTCCTTTTCCACGATGGAGGCCAGGGTGACGATTTGGGCGTCGTCGAAGCCAAGCTTGTTCCTGAGGTAGGTCGCAGCGGTGGGATTGAGCGCGCGCAGCTCCTCGAAGACCCGGCGATGGCGCCTCACCATGGCCACCAGCACGCGGCTCGGCTGCGAGTGCGGGCGCAGCTTGTAGGTGTCGGGGAAGAGATAGCCCTCCAGGGTCCGGCCCGGCAGATCGAGGCTCTTGACGAAGAGCGGGTCCATGGTCTGGGCCAGCAGATCGGCCTTGCTCGCGATCCCGGCGGCGTCGAGGATCTCGGCTATCTCGACCATGTTCTTGCCCTCGGGGATGGTCACCGTCACCAGTTCGTCGGCCACGCCTTTCACGATCAGAGCCACGAGCTGGCGAGGCGTGATGGGTGCCTGGATCTTGTAGTGGCCGGGACGGAAGCGGCTGGCGGCGCCGCGTTGGCCCGCGTAGAGGCGGAAGAAGGCGGGCCGCTCGATGAGTCCGGCCGCGGCCAGAAGCTCGGAAACCTTCTGGGCGCCAGCGCCCTTTGGGATTTCCACCTCGACGGTGCCGCGCGCCGAGCCCGTTGCCCGATCGGGATAGGTCGCGATCTTGTGCACCAGCCACAGAGCCGAGACCAGCCCCAGCGCGGCGGTGATGAGAAAGACCTGAAAGGCTCGGCGGCGGGGCGATGTCATGGGTTCTCCTTGCCCGTATGGGCGTCGAGCCAACGCTGCAGGATGACGGCTGCGGCCAGTTTGTCGACGACCTGTTTGCGCCGCGCGCGCGACACATCCGCGGCCAGCAGAACCGCTTCGGCCTCGACGGTGCTGAAACTTTCGTCGATGAGCTCGACGGGCAGGCGCAGGGCCGCGCGCAATTTTTCACCAAAGGCCCGGGCGCGCCGCGCGGCCAGGCCCTCCTGGCCCTCACCGTCGAGCGGCAGCCCGAGCACGATGCGATCGGCGCCAGCGGCCGTGGCGGCCGCGGCGATGGCTGCGAGGTCGCGCACGCCACCATGGCGCGCGATGGTCGCGCTCGGCTGGGCAGTCAGCCCCAGTCCGTCCGACACCGCGATGCCGATGCGGCGCGTGCCCAAGTCGATACCAAGAACTCTGGCCATGAAAGGTCCCTAGTCTATAACCGGACTTGCGGTACAACTTCCACATGTCCGACCAACCCAAGCTTTCCGCCAATACCCCCCAGCTCCAGATCGAGCTCGACGACGCCACCGCCCAGGGGGCCTACTGCAACCTGGTCTTCCTCAACCACAACGATGCCGAATTCACCTTCGACTTCGTCTATGTGCAACCAGGAGGGCCACGCGCGCGCGTCCGTTCGCGCATCATCCTGTCGCCGCGGCACGCCAAACGCTTTTTGCGCGCCATCGAAACCAACATCGCCCGCTACGAGCAGGCCTTCGGCAAGATCGAGGAAGGCCCGCCCATCGATCCGTCGCTGGTGAGTTAGCTCAATTGTAGGTCGCGGAGAAGAGCACGGAGATGGCCGTCGCGGTCATCCTGGTGTCTTCGTACCTCATCTTCATGGAGGCGAGACGGAGCAGCCCCGCGAGACCGAGTCCCCAGTTGTTCGACACCCACCATTCCTTGCCGACCATGAAGCTGGCCCCGATCCCCATGTCGGTCAGGTCGGCGCTGTCGTTGGAGTTGCTCGAGTCGCTGGCACTCTCCTGGACCTGCGAGAAGGCCAGGGTCCCGGAGAAGAACAGGTTCGACGGTTCGAGGTAGTAGGCGACCCCGGGACCGATTCCGAGCAAGCCCACATTGGTCCCGGTCATGGGCTGGGAAGTGCCGCCGTATTCCAGATCGGGTTCGAACGCCATGTTCACCAGCATCTCGCCGTATAGGACGAGATGCGGCGTCACGGCCCCACCAAAGGCGAAGGTCATGGCCACGCCGTTGCCGGAAATGGTCGTGTCTTGGCCGAGATAGTTAAACTTCGCGTTGAGATAGCCGAGGCCCATGGTTAGGCGCATGTAAAACCCGTCGTGCTCGTGGAAGCCGGGGGGTGGGCCGTACTCTTGCGGAGGATAGTAGGGGGGCGGGTAGCCGGCCGGCGGATAGTAGCCAGGTGGGTAGCCGGGAGGCGGGTAGTATCCGGGCGGGGGCGGGTAGCCGGGCGGCGCATAGTAGGCCGGGGGTGGCGGGTACCCCGTCGCGGGGCCGGGGCTCGGCGCATTGACCTGCGCTGCGACGCCCGGAGGCTGGGGACCAGCTTGCTCCGCGGCGGGCGTTCCGGCGGTCGCCGGCGGCGGGGGAGTGGCGGGCGGCTGGACTGTGCCGGGCGTTGACGCGGCGGCTGCGTTTGGGGATCCCACCTGCGTCTCGGCGAAGGCGCTGGGGGCGCTCGCGCACAGCAGCGCCGCCGCAAATCCGGCGAGGTGCACCGATCGAAGTTGTTGGTCCATGGCGATTCCTGGCTGTGGGGGAAGGCGGCCCTCCCGGGGTCTTCGTTCGAGGGGGCAGGGCCGCCACCATCGTACTACGGCAGGCCCCTCGATCGATATTTGCTTCGTGCCATCGTGGCCCCGGCAAAGCAAAAGGGCGTGCCGGCTCGTGGCCAACACGCCCCTCGGCGTTTCCGAATAGAAGCGATTAGTCGGTGTAGATGAAGAGCGAGGCCATGTAGCGAATGTTGCTGACCTCCACATCAAACGACCAGGGTGCGCTGCCGTTCTTGACGTAGTTGAGGAAGTCGAAGGTTGTTCCGAGACCCATCGAGAACCAGCGGGTGAAGAAGTGCTCGACGCCCAACTGGACCGGAATTCCGATGGCTATGTACGTATCCGGAGTCGTGGCCGGTGCCATGTTCTTCGTGAACTGCAGACCGAGACCGGCGCCGGCGCTGAGGCGAGTCGACGCGCCCTTGAGCAGGGTGAAATCGGCAAGGACCGCAGGTGCAATATTCCACGCCGTATCCGTGTCCTTCACCTTGTCGATATTGAGCGAAAGTCGCGGAATGATCGCCATGGCGTCGCTTAGCCAGTACTTCAGTGCGATGGTGCCGTCGGTCGTGACCAGTGAGGTCCCGGCCACGACGCCAGTGCCGAAGCCGACCGATCCGGTCATGTCGTCGCCGGCCTTGGGCGCCATCATGGGGGCAGCCGGCATCACGGCGGCCTCTGGAGCCGGGGCCGGCGCCATCATGGGAGCCGGAGCCGGTGCCGGCGCATACATCGGAGCCGGGGCTGGAGCTGGAGCCTGCGCGAAGGCCGGCAGAGCCGCGCCGAGGATCGATGCAAGTGCGGTCGAGGTGAGGAGAGTGAGTCTCGTTCGTGTCATGGTTGATTTCCTTCTTTCGGTTGATGAGTTGAGTCTTCCGACTGGCTATGACGCGGTTATGTGTCCTACATCAACACACATCGTAATTTCTATCCCGATTCCGGGTAACTGTCACGTTTCCAGAATTGCGCGGCGAGTCCTTGACGTCGTCTTGTTGTGACACAAGGCTCGGCTAAGCGAAGCCATTGAAATATCCGAGGGACTTTGCTCGCGCTTTCACCTGATCGGCGGCCTCAAGCAACTCCGCGGTCGAATCCCAGCGCCCGGTGAGGAACTGCTGTCGAACTCCCTCGGGCATGTCGAAGGGGTAGCTCTTGCCGGCAGCGGTGATGGACCTCTCTGCCAGACTCACGCGAACGGAAAGCTTCGGATCGGCCTCGACCGCAGCCATCAGGCCCTCGGCCACCTCTCGCGCAACCTTGCAGCAGGGGACGCCGATGGCCACGCAGTTGCCGAAGAAGATCTCGGCGAAGGTTTCGCCCACGATGATGCGAACGCCCCAGCGCATGATGGCCTGAGGCGCGTGCTCGCGCGACGATCCGCAGCCGAAATTCTTGTTCACCAGCAGAACCGCGGCGCCCTGGTAGGCCGCCGGGTTGTCGAAGGCGTGACAGCCGCCGCTGGCCGCGAGCTGGGCGCGGTCGTCCTCGAAGGCGTGCTGTCCCAAGCCGTCGAAGACCAAGGTGCGCAGGTAGCGGGCCGGAATGATGCGGTCGGTGTCGATGTCGTTGCCGCGCAAGGGGATTGCCCGGCCCTCGAAGAGATTGCGTTTGACGTCTTCCATAATGACCTCCCTAGGAAATGCCGAAGACCTTGCGCGCGTCGGCGACCTGGCCGGTGACAGCCGCGGCCGCCACCATGAGCGGGCTCATGAGCAGGGTGCGGCCTTGTGGCGACCCTTGGCGGCCCTTGAAGTTCCGATTGGACGACGAGGCGCAGATCTCTCGTCCCTTGAGCTTGTCGGGGTTCATGGCCAGGCACATCGAGCAGCCGGCCTCGCGGAACGAGAAACCGGCGTCGGAGAACACCTTGTCCCAGCCGCGCGCCAGCATGTCGTTGCGCACCCGCTCCGAACCGGGCACGACCAGGGCGCGCACGCTGGGCTGCACCTTGTAGCTGCCGCCTTTGAGGACCTTGACCACCTCCTCGAAATCGGACAGGCGGCCGTTGGTGCACGAGCCGATGAAGGCCACGTCGATCTTGGTGCCTGCGATGGCTTGGCCGGGCTTGAAATCCATGTACGCGTAGGCCTCGCGCACGGAATCGCGCTCGTCTTCCTTGAACGCGTCGGGCGCGGGAATCGCCGCATCCACCGCGACCGACTGCGCTGGCGTGATACCCCAGGTAACCACGGGCGGGATGTCCTCGGCCTTGATGCGAACCACGTCGTCGTACCTCGCGCCGGGATCGCTCCGCACGCTTTGCCAGTATGCGACGGCGCGCCCCCAGGCCGCGCCCTTGGGCGCGTACTCGCGACCCTCGAGGTAGTCGTAGGTCGTCTGGTCGGGATTCACGTACCCGCAGCGCGCGCCGCCTTCGATGCTCATGTTACAGACGGTCATGCGCTCGTCCATGGTCATGCGGTCGAAGAGATCGCCCGCGTATTCGTAGGCAAAGCCCACGCCGCCGTTCACGCCCAGGCGCTGAATGACGAAGAGGATGACGTCCTTGGCGTACACGCCGGGCCGCAGCTTCCCGCTGACCTCGATGCGCCGGACCTTCAGCTTCTCCATGGCCAGGGTCTGCGTGGCCAGCACATCGCGGATCTGCGACGTGCCGATGCCGAAGGCCAGCGCGCCGAACGCGCCGTGGGTGGCGGTGTGCGAATCGCCGCAACAGATGGTCATGCCGGGCTGGGTCAGGCCGCGCTCGGGGCCGACCACGTGGACGATGCCGTTTTCGTTGGCTGTGGGCGAGAAGAAACGGATGCCGAAGTCCTTCACGCTCTTCTCCAGGCTTTGCAGCATTGCTTCCGCCATCGCGTCCTGGTACGGGCGCAGCTTGGTGTGCGTGGGCACGATGTGGTCCACGGTGGCGAAGGTGCGCTCCGGGAACATGACTTCGAGCTTGCGCTCGCGAAGCATGGCGAAGGCCTGTGGCGAGGTCACCTCGTGCAGAAGGTGCAGGCCCATGAGCAACTGGGCTTGCCCGGACGGCAGGGGGCGAACGACGTGGGCGTTGAAGACCTTCTCGTAGAGTGTTTGGGCCATGGCTAGCTGTCCTTGTTCTTGTTCTCGTATGCTTCCAGGCGTTCGGAAAGCAGGGTCCCGAACGAAACGAAGTCTTTCAATCGCTGGGCGTCTAGTGTGATCCAGATCTCTTGGATGGCCAGCTCGCGTTCCTCGCGCAGGGTTTGCATGATGCGTTTGCCCTTGCCGGTCAGGACGTAGGCGCGCTGGCGGCCGTCGGATCTCGAAAGGGTGACGCTGACTAGACCCTTGACGAGGAGCTGGCGCAGGGTCTTGGAAACCGCGGCGGCCGAGCTCGCACGCGTGCGGGCGAACATGCTCGGCATGAAGTGCTCGCGCGCGATCTCCTCGAGCACGCCCCACTGCCCGTCGGAAAGACCGACCGACAGGGCCAGCGCTTCGCGACGGCGGCGAAAACCATCGGCCAAGCGGCCCAGGCAAGCGATGGCGTCGTGGACCGTGTCGAGGCTGGGCCGCTTGCTTGCCATGGGCACATAGTTAACCTAGGTTAAGTAAAAGTCAAGGCCGAGCTTCTCACCACGGAGTTCGTGCGGAACTACAACGCCAGGGCGTTGGTTGGGGCTGGGGCCGAGGACTTGTCGTCCACCAGCCAGGCGTCCGAAAATCGCATGGCCGCGACCACGCTGGGCAGGTGGCGCACGCGGGCACGGGCCGCCAGCTCGCGCCGCCAGAGCACGGCTGCACCGATGAGCAGCGCGCGGGCCAGGGCCGGCGCGTCGCGGTTTTCCGCTTGCGCCAGCGCGGTCCCCTGGGTCCAGCGGTTGAGGCCACCGATGGCGGGGCCGCACCAGATCTGATAGTCGGCCTGACGAGTCTCCTCGCCCAGGCGCGCCCAGCGCGAGGACATGCCAAGGTACCAGCGAAAACAGAGCGCCATCCGGTGCTTTTCGTCCGTTCTGCCACGCGCGGCCTCGTCAGGTTGGCGCGACATCCAGTAACGCTCGGTTTCTTGCCAGACATCGGCGAAGGGGCGCTTGAGGATTTGGGTTTCGACCTTTTTCCGCTCCGGCGCCGGGATGGCCTCGAACGAAGGGTAGGTCTTGTAGAGGTCGTAGAGCCTTTGCGCTCGCTGCGGGTACATGGTGCCGCGCTTGAGCACCTGGACGCGGCCGCCCATCTCAAACATGTCCGACGCTGGGCACATGGCCACGTCGGCCATGCAGGCCTCGGCGAGCATGGTCCGCACGCGCGGCGCCGTGCCGGACTGGCGGCAGGCCTGATTGATGGATCCGGTCACGACGTAGTCGGCGCCCATGGCGAAGGCGGCGTGAACCGAGAGCGGTTCGCCGATACCGCCCGCGGCGCCAAGGCGGATCTCGATTCCGCGCTCGCCGTAGCCGTGCCGCTCGCTAGCCTGCTCGCGCTCGTGGAGCATCATGGGCAAGAGAACGGACAGCGGTCGCCTGTCGGTGTGCCCGCCGCTGTCGGCCTCGCAGGTCAGCTCCCCCGCCATGGGGATGTGCGCTGCGAGGGCAGCCTCCTCGGCGGTGATCTTCCCACAGGCGAGGAGCTCGGCCAGAAGTTGCTCGGGCGGCGGAGCGAGAAACTGGGTCGCCACCTCGGGCCGGCTGACCTTGGCGAAGACGTGGTGGGGCGTGACGATGCGCCCGTCGGCGGCACGATGGATCCCCTTTACGCGGTAGTACACCAGCGGGGCGGTGATGGACACGAAGGCCGCGGCTTCCACGCGGGTCACGCCGAGCGAGAGGTAGAGTTCGACGGTCGCCCACTCCAACTTCTCGTCGTAGTAATTGTGCAGCAGGTTGATGCCATAGGACTCGCCGCCGGGCAGTCGCGCCTGGATCTGGCGGATGGCCTGTTCGATGGCGGGGAGCGGAAGGGCGCCGGCGCCGAAAAAGGCCAAAAAGCCCGCCTGCGCCATGTCGACCACCAGATCGACGGATGCGATGCCGCCGGCCATCGCGCCACCGACGTAGGCGCAACGCAGGTTGTGTTCCTTGCGGAAAGACGCCGAGCCGAAATTCTCGATGCGGACGGCAGGGATCACACCGGCTAGGCCTTCGACCGTGCGTGGGGCACGATCGGTAAGAATCGTGCTACGCCCTTCCGCAACCGCATAGAGCGGACGCTCGATGTTGCGCAGGGCCGCGAGCATGCGCTCGGTGTCGCCGCCTGGCGCCTGGGTCGATTCATGCGGATAGGAGTTGGCGGAATGTGATTCTTGCGCCTGGGGCGCGATACGCAGGACGGGCGGCAAACCCGCGCCAGTCGCGTCGTCCTGCGCGGGGGATGGTATGGATTGCAAAGGCTTGGCCTCGTGTGGTTGTCTTCATGCGGCGCGCCTGGGTAGTGCCGCGCGGGCGAAAGAATGCAAGAAGGCGGCCAAGCGAAGGCGCGATTCACCGCCACGGGATTTCCACAAATCAGATGAAAATGGTCCGAATTAGGTTGGCTGCGGTCGCGGCCTGCGAAACAACCTGCGCACCCTGACTGCCAAGGTGCGCAGATCCTTTCACGAGGGGCTGCTGGCTTCGGCCGGTTCGCTTTGCGTGCGGAAGGGTGCGAGCCAAGCGATGATGACAGGCGGAATCGACGCCACGAGGACGAAGGCGAAGAACATGGGATAGTGCAACCAGGTCTGGATGCGCCCGCTCACCATCCCCGTGAGCATCATGGTGAGCGCCATGATGCCGGTCGCGAAGGCGTAGTGGGCCGTGCGGTAGTTGCCCGGCGACAGCTCTTGCATCATGTAGAGCATCATCCCCACGGTACCGAGGCCGTAGCCGAATTTCTCGATCAGGACCACGCAGGCGATCCAGGTCAGATTCGTGGGCATGGCGTGGCTCAAGTAGAAATAGGTGATGTGGGGAATGTTGAGCGCGAAGGCCAGCACGACGAACACGCGACGGAGCGTGAATTTCGCCGCGAGCAAACCCCCGAGCAGGGTTCCCCCTACGAACACGATGGTGCCAGCGGCGTTGATGTGGCCAAGGACCATGTTGTCGAGGCCGAGTCCACCGTCATGGCGCTTGTCCATGAGGAAGAGCGGCCCGATCTTCTCGATGAAACCCTCGGCGAAGCGGTAGAAAAAAACAGCCACGATCATCATCCAGATGCGTGGCTTCCTAAAGAAGCTGGCCCAGGCGTCGCCGGTGGTGCGCAGGGCTTCCGAGACGGTCCTGGCCGCATCGGGCGCCTTGGCGCCGGGCGGAAGCAGGTAGACATGCCACAGCGCTGCGATGGCCATGATCGCGGCGACCAGCAGCATGACGATCATCCATGCCGTGAACCAGGCGGGATGCGGACCGCTCGCGGGCGCCGTCTTGCCGGCGGCGGCCCAGTCGAACAGGATCTTGGTCAGGCTCACCAGCGAGCCCGAGACCAGCACCCGGCCGAGGTTCCAGGCCGCGCCCTGCACGCCGATGTAGAGCGCTTGTTCCTTGGGCGTCGACGAGGTCAGGTAGACGCCGTCGCCCGCGATGTCTTGCGTGGCCGAGGCGAAGCCGGTGATCCAGAAGAACGCGATGGTGAGCGGCACGTAGGCCGGCGTCCGCAGCGCGAAGGCCAGGCAGGCGAAGGTGACCACCATGGCGGCCTCCATGGCGAGCACGAAGAACTTCTTGGTGCGAAAGAGCTCGACGAGAGGCGCCCACAGGGGCTTGATGACCCAGGGTAGATACATCGCGCCCGTGTATTCCGCGATCTCGGTGTTGGAGAGGCCGAGGTTCTTGTACATGATGGCCGCCACTACCGACACGGCGATCATGGGCGTCCCCATGGCGAAATAGAGGCTCGGAACCCACAGCAGCGGATGCGCGCGCTTTCGGTCGGGGGGCATGGTGAGATACGTCTAGCAGAAGTCCGAGACCGACGCGTATTCCGCGATACGCGCCATTCCACTACCCTGGCGGAGACGCGATTTCATGTTCGATCGTCTCTTCGACTAGTGCCGACTATTTCTTCTTGGTCTTGGCCAGATCCCCTGCGCGCACCTTGGCGAGTCTCGCCGGGTCGATAAACTTCTTTATCGCTGCGTCGATGTCGGCCACGGTCAGCTTCTCGATCTTGTCATTGAGATTGCGCCAGTAGTCGAGCGTTCGGCCGAGGAAGAGCTCCTGGTTGAGCTCGCCCACCACGAAGTCATCCTCGGCGATGCGACTTTCCCAGACCTTGGCGTAGCTCTTCTTGGCCTCGGCCAGCTCCTTTTCGCTCACCCCATCTCTGACCATGCTGTCGATCACGGCCAGCATCGAGGACATCGCCTTGTCCATGTTGACGGGCGCGGCAATAGCGCCGGCGAAGAAGAAGGCGCTCTTCTCGATGGGGTGGGCTAGGAGCTGCGAAAACGCGCCATACGAAATTCCTTCCTTCTGGCGCAGGCGGAGAAACAGTCGCGAGGTCGGGCTGCCACCGAGCATGTAGTTGAACAGGTAAAGCGCCGGGTAGGCGGGATCGTCGTCGCGCGCCGGCAGCGCTTGGCCGGCGGCGACGAAGGCCATCTCCTTGTCGGGTGTGTCGATGGTCTCGTCGCTCGGCTTGTTTTCGTGGAAAGGCAACGGGATGCGCTGGTAGGGCCGGGGGGATTTCCACGTGGCGATGGCCTTTCCGACGTCGGCCTTCACCGCCGCCGCATCGAAGTCGCCGACCACGGAGAGCTGGGCGGCGCTTGCACCCCACAGCCGCTTGTGGAGCGACACCAGATCGCCAACGCTCACCTTGCGCAAACGTTCGATGCTTTCCTTCAGCGTGGGTGTGTAGCGAACATCATCGGGCGGGAAAGGCACGAGGTCTTGCATGAGCGCCACGCTGGCATTGGCCATGGGATCGGACAGTTTCTCTTCCAGCCGGGTGAGCATCTCCTTGCGCAAGGACTCGAATTCCTTCTTGGAAAACGCCGGTTCGCGCAGCATCTGGCCCAGGAGATCGATGACCGCGGGCAGGTTCTCGCGCACGGTCTTGACGTGCACCTGGGCGACGTTGACCATGCTTGGCGACGCATGACCGTGGCCGAAGCTGACCTCGGCCTTGAGCAGATCAAGCTTGTCCTTGAGCTGCTCGTAGCTGAGTTTGCGCGTCCCGCGTAGGAGCATTTCCGGCAGCATGCCGGCCGTCGCAACCTTGCCCTTGAGGTCGGCTTGGCTGCCGAAGCGAATGGTCAGCTCCAGGAGCACCTCGCCGCCCTTGGTCTTCTTGGGCAGGAGCGCCAAGGCCAGGCCGCCCGGCAGTTTCTCGCGGGTCGTGCGCTTTTCGATGTTGGGGATGGTGGCCACGAAGGCTTCGCCGGCCTGCGCGGGGGGCGCGCCCTTGTAGCCCTTGACCATGGCGGCGACATCGGGAACCGGCGGCAGCGGAGCGCGATCGGGATTCTTGGTGGGCTTGAACAGGCCCAAGGTGCGGTTCGAGGGCTTGAGATAGGCCTTGGCCACCCTGGCGATGTCCTCGGCCGTCGTGGTCTTCACGCGGTCGCGCATCAGGAAGAACAGCCGCCAGTCGCCCATGGCCGCGAATTCAGAGAGCACGAGGCCGGTCTTGGCGGTGTCGGTGAGGACCAAGTCGAATTCGCGGAAGAACCCGGCGCGCCAGCGCTCGACTTCCTCTTTCGTGATGGGTGTCTCGCCGAGGGATTCGACGATCCGGATCATGGTATCGCGGACTTCCCGGGGCGATCCACCCTTGGCCACCTTGGCCGCGAAGATCATCACGCCCGGCTCGGCCATGGGGTAGGCCGTGCCCGTGACTTCGCTGGCCAAGCCCTTCTCGACCAGGGCCTTGTAAAGACGCCCGCCCGGCTTGTGGGTGAGCACGTCGATGATGGCATCTTCTGCCACCTTGTCCGGGTCGGCGCCCGCGACACCGTGGTAAACCAGCGACACGATGGGGACGTCGCCGTTGCGGCGCACGGTGACCTCGCGCTCGCCGTCTTGCACCGGCTCGATCGTCCAAGTCGGCGCCAGCTTGCGCGTGGGGCGCGGGATGGCGCCGAAGTACGTGACGACCAGGTCCAAGGCGCGCTTCACGTCGAATTTGCCCGCGACGATCAAGATGGCGTTGTCGGGCTGGTAGTAGCGCTTGTAGAAGGCACGCAGGTTCTGCACCGGCACGCGCTCGATGTCGCTGCGCGAACCCATGGTGGACTTGCCGTAGTTGTGCCACTGGTAGGCGGTGGCCAGCATCTGGTCCTCGAGCACGATGTCGGGCTGGTTTTCGGTCTTCTCGAACTCGTTGCGCACCACCGAGAATTCCTTGGCCAAATCGCTAGCCGCGATGTTGCTATTCACCATGCGGTCGGCTTCCAGCGCGAGCGCGAAGTCCAGGTTCTCACCGGAGGCGGGCAACTCCTCGAAGTAGTTCGTGCGATCCCACCAGGTCGTGCCGTTGAAGTTGGCGCCGTGATCCTGCAGCAGCTTCCAAATGTCGGGCCGGCTGGGCGTGCCCTTGAACATCATGTGTTCGAGCAGGTGTGCCATCCCGGTCTCGCCGTAGCCCTCCAGCCGCGAGCCCACGAGGTAGGTGATGTTGACCAGCACCGTAGGTTTGCTCTGGTCCGGAAAGATGAGAACGCGCAGGCCATTGTCCAGATCGTATTCGGTGATGCCCTCGACCGTGGTGACCTTGGTCAGGCGGGAAGCGGGCGCTTGCGCCGCCGCTGCGGGCGCCGCGGCGACGAGCAAGGACAAGAGAGCGAGGCCAGGAATTAGACGCATGACTTTCTCCTCGGCGCGAAGATAGCAGCAGGATGGAGGATGTGACATGGGAACCCTGGGAGGGCACCCGTCTTGCCGCCGTGGCCCCGCGCTTCGTTCGGCCTCGCACACCCGGCGGCGACCGGCGAGGCCTGCGCTATTGCACGTGACTAGCGTCGGAAGCCTAGCAGAAGATCGGTCGTCGCCTGGTCTGCGGCGGGGAAGGGGTAATTCTCGAACTCGTTCGACGGTACCCAGCGCACTTCGGCCACACGCAGGGCCTGGGGCTCCTGCCCGGCCTGAATCGACGTCTGGTACAGATTCAGGTCCACGGAGTACCCATGGTAGTGGTGAATCCGGTGCGCCATCCGGGCCTTGACCTCCACCTCGGTCCCGAGTCGTTCATGGAGTTCCCGACTTAGCGCCTGTTCGTCGCTCTCGCCATCCTCGACCCTGCCGCCTGGAAATTCCCACATTCCAGGCAGCACGGCCGTCGAGCGCCGCTGGGTGATGAGATAGCGCCCATCGCGTTCGATGACGGCTGCTACGAGTCGAATGAGCGGCTGAGCCTCGTTGGACATGGTGGGGCCATTACTGTAGCACGAATCCGGGCATCGCTGGCGAAGTCACGCACCGCTTTCCACCCCGCACCCCGCACCCCGCACCCTGCCTCCCCACGCGACTAGAACGCGATCCCGTCCTTCTGGCAAGCCGACTTCACGTAGAGCTTGTTGCGCTCATCCAGCCGCTCGTAGGCCTTGGCCGCCGAAGTGGCATCGTGAAGGGCGCACGAGCAGACCGCGATAATCTGGTAGGCGTTGGTCAGGTTGGGCCGCATGCGCAGGGCCTTGCGAGCGGAGTCGATGGCGACCGCGTATTGACCGCGAAACCACGCCTGCTGGGCGTCCTTGATGAACTTCTCTGGATCGGCCACCGGCGCCGGTTCCGGCTTGGCTTGCTCGGCCGCTCTGGGCTTGGCTTGTGCAACGCGTGTGGCCGGGGCGGGATGGCGCGCCGCCGGCTTGCGAGCCATGGCCACCGGCTCGGAGGCGGGCTTTCTTTCCAAGGCCTCGCAACGGTGGATGATGGCTGCGGCTTTCTTGTGCTTGCCTTCCGTGCCCAGCACCAACTCGGCCTCGCGACGCGCTTGCTCGCAGTCGCCAGCCGCGAGCTGGGCCTTGGCGGCCTCGAGATGAGTCGCCACGAATTGGGCCTGGGCGCTCTTGTGCAGCTCGACGGCGCGCGGCTTGTACATGCTCTCGTCGGGGATCTCGGACGTACCCTTCAGGACCGCCTCGAAATCCTTGTTGGCCAGGGCCTCCTTGAGGGTCGCAAGTTTCTCGCCGTACTGCTTTTCCGCCTCCACGGCCTTGCGCAGATTGGCGGCGTCGGTCGAACCGGGGTCTTGCGCGGTGGCCTTGTCGATGAGGGCCAAGGCCTCTTCCCACTTCTCCGCCTGTGCGCTCTCCTTGGCCTGGGCGAGCAACTGGGCCGTTGGAACCTGAGGCTCGGCGGGCTTCGGCGGCTCCGCCGGCGCGGGCGGAGGGGTGGGCGGTGTCGGTTGAACCATCGGCGCAACCGGCGGCTTGTTCTCGACCAGCGGCGGCGCGACCTTGGCGACCTTACGCCCGTGGGTGCCCGAAAAGGCGAAGACCAGCAACAACCCCAGGCCGACCGCGCCACTACCCACCGCCAGCCCCAGGAGGGCCTTGTTCTTGTGCCAGGCCCGCGGCTCGTCGTCGAGCGCACTGTCCCCGGAGAGGAAGCGCAGGCGAACCTCGCCTAGCTCGATGACGTCGCCGGATTGCAGTTCGAAACGCTCGCTCTCTACCCCACCCACGCGAACGCCGTTCGCGCTTTCCAAATCCAAGATGACGTAGCGATTCCCCTCGCGCACGATCTTGGCGTGGTGGCGCGAAATCGACTTGTGGTTGAGGATGATGTCGTTCTCGGCCGTACGGCCGACGACGTGCGCGGGCCGGTCGAGGACGAATTCGGTCCCGGCCATGAAACGCCCCGCGACCACCAACCGCGCCGGAGGCTCTGAGAACGCGGTCGGCGCCGCAAGTCCGGCCTGCGCCACCAGGGTGCTGATCGGTATGGTCGGCTGGCCGTCGATGGCCTCTTCGACGACCGGGACGACGGGTCCCGGCTCCGGGGTATGCGTCGTGGCTGGCGCGGCCTGCCCCGTCCGTTCCTCCTGGATGCCGAGGCGATAGTCGCCAATCAGGATCACGTCCCCGTCCTTCAGGGTGGCGACGCCGGAAAGCGTGCTGCCATTGAGGCTCGTCCCGTTGTAGCTGCCCAGATCCTCGATCCTCAGCACACCACCCCGCAGAGTAAGGCGCGCATGCTTGCGCGAGACATTCTGCTCGGTCAGGCGAATGGTGTTGCCATCCGTGCGCCCGATGGTGATTTCCTCGCGGATAAGGGGTACGGCGACCGTCTTCCCTTCATCGTCCTCGATGAGCAGCTTATGCATCGTGCTCGGAACCCTCGCTCCTCCACAATCTATCCGCACCCTTGGCGCGGATCAAGACAAGGGAATGCCCTGCGTAATTCTCTTGCCCCGGCAAGGACTATCCTATGCGCACGAGCGCGGCAGCAACCACGATGGCCATGCCGACGATGAAAGAGGCCGCGACCACTGCCACGGCCAGGTTCTTGTTTTCCTGCAATTCGCGCCGGAGGTTGTACGGGGTGACGAGCTCCCAGATGTAGTAGCCGACGATGAGCAAGGCGATGCCCGTGACCCCGAAGATGGTGGCGTCGAGAATCATACGCCAAAGGGGCGGATGCATGAGGCTCGTCACGTCACACGCTCCGCAACTCGGGATAGGTCGTCATCAAGTCGGTCTCGGTGAGCGAATCCTCCGGGTCGGCGGGGGTCCAGATGACTTCGAGCCCCAGCAGAGCGCCCGACGGCACGCCGCCCAGCTCGGACAGAACGCCTTCGAGGCCCGGGCGGTCGACGATGCTCGTCACCCGTTCGAGGGACGCCCGCGTCGCCACCAGGAGGGTGATGACGAGAAATTCGAGCGCTTCCTTGCCCACCGAGGCGGCCTCCTCCGAGCGGCGCACTTGGCCTTCGGCCCCTCGCACGCGCTCGACTTGGAAACGCGAGCGCTCGGCCATCGCGGCTCCATTCATCTTGGCTTCGCCGTTGGTGAGGCTGTACGGTCCCCCCGGCTCGACCAGGGCGTAGCGAATGGCGTCCTTGTCGCGCAGAAGCTCCAGGACCGTCTGGCGCAACAGCTCGGCGAGGCCAGCCTCGGACGACGTGTCGCCGGTGCTGGCGAATTCCTCCAGCCGCTTCTGGATGCCTCGCGCCGAGCGCCCGAGGCCTAGCTGGAGCTTGTAGACATACGCGCGGTCCTCGAATGCCGCCGCATCCTCGGATGCATCGCCATCGGATACGAAGCCGAGGTTTCCACGACGGGACGCGCGCCGGATCGAACGAACCACCATGATCGCGCCCAGGCAGACAACCCCGAGGAGCACGAGGCTGCCCACCCCGCCGAGCCCGCCGCCCAGGCCCCACCCGCCGTAGCCCCAGCCGAAGCTGGGCAGGAACACGAAACCCGATCCACCGCCGTAGCGACCACGGCTGCCTGACAGGCTGCGTGACAGTCCACCACCGGAGCGAAAACCGCGCAGCCCACCGAAGCTGCCGCCGGATCGGGGACCGGCGTAGGCCAGGCCGGAAGCCACCAACAGGCTCGCAAGGCAAAGGAATCGAAGCAAACGCATCATGAAATCCTCACGCTTCCGGGAGCTTAGCGGCCAAGCCAGACAAAGGCAAAGGCTTGCAAGCGCGGTGTGCGCGCCCACTCGGCCGATTGCGCCCGCCCGGAAGTATCAACCGCGATGCGCCTCCGATGGAACCGCGATGGAGCTCCGATGCAGGTCGGCTCGGCCGTTGGGGCAGGCCTTCGCGCAAGGCTCGATCGAACCCCGATGGTACCCTGATGGAATCAGGGGCAAGCGCGATGGATCTCCGATGAACTAGTGCGATGCAACGCCGATGGATCCGCGATGAGAGCGGGTGGAAATTTTGCAGCGGCCACGACCAGGCGTAGGGTTTGTGCCTATGGCACCCGTGAGCAAGCAGCCGCGCAAGCATTTGCACTCCCCGGTCGGTTGCGAAGGATACCTCACCCGCCGGCAGGCCGCCCAGGCCCTCGGCTTCGCCAGCGAGTTCAAGATCCGCGAGCTCGAGCGCAAGGGGATGCTGCGTTCGGTGCGCGGTCCCATGCGCGCGGCCTTCTACCCACGGCCCGAAATCCTTGCCATCAAGGCCCAACTGGCATCGAGCGAATCCGGCCCGGTTCCACCGGAAGCGTGGAGCGACGCCGAATTGCTCACCCTTCTTGGCCACCCCAAGCGGACCGGGGAAAGGCGCACGATCGTGGACCTGGTCCTGGAGACCCGAATCAGCATCGAGCGCGCCGAACGCGTGTACGACTTCTGGATGGGAAAGGAATCGGCCAGGCGTCCCGCCCCGAGCGCCGAACGCGCGACGGAGGCGCCATCCTCCGCTGGTTCACGCGCCACCGTGGAGCCGCCCGTCCATCAGGAGCGCAGGGGGGAAATCCGGCTCTCCCGCGATGACCTGATCCGCAGCCTGCGCGATCCGGACCCACGCATACGCGAGCAAGCCTTCGCCAAGCTCAAGCAGGGCGAGACCGTCTAACGACGAGGATGGCCGGCTTCGGCGGACTCGGGCCGTGTCTTTGGACTAGGCACGGTGCCGGGCTATGATTGCTCCGTGGCAGCGACCGAAAGCGATTTTGACCTTGTTTTTGCCGCGCTGACGAAGCGCAACGTGCGCTATCTGGTCGTGGGCGGCGTGGCGGTCGTGCTGCATGGCGTTCCGCGTTTTACCGCCGACATCGATCTCGTCCTCGGCCTCGATACGGCCAACGTTCTTGCAGCTCTGGATGCTCTGGCGGGACTCGCCTACCGGCCACGTGCACCTGTGCCTCTGCTGGACTTTGCCAACCCGGCTTCACGTCGAGCGTGGATCGAAGAGAAGGGACTCACGGTCTTTAGCCTGTGGAGCCCGGACCACCTGGCCACGGAAATTGATCTATTTGTGGAGGAGCCATTCCCTTTCGAAGAAGGTTTCGCGCGTGCCACACGCGTCGAGCTGGGCGAGAGCCACATCACTGTAGCCAGTATTGCTGACCTCATTCAGCTGAAACGGCGAGCAGACCGGCCGAAGGATCGCGAAGACATCGAGCGGCTACTCGCGCTTGCGGAGGGGGGAAGCAGTGGATGAAGTGATCAGAAAAGCAGCTTTCGCCGGGCACGCGCGCGAGCAGCAGCGCGCATGGTTGCGCCTGACCTATCGGCAGCGGCTCGATTGGCTCTGGCAGGCCAAGCTGTTCGCCGCTCAGAGCTTTGCGGGCCGCCGAAGCGAGGCGCGGAGGCAAGTCTCGCCCGGACGGCCTCCCCACGTGATACGTCCGCCGCCCTGCTCACCAAGCCGTCCAGGCCTGTCCGCCGCAAAAACTAGGTACGAAGTCGAACCGACACCCGGTCTTCTGCTGGAGTCACCCATGGATCCCCTGTGGTTCGCCAGGTGGCCGTCCGGCGCTCCTGGACGCCGTCACCATCGTGCGCCCTCTGCGGCAGACAGTCAGATCGGAACGACATCGCTGAGATTGACCTCGAATTCCTCGTTGGGCACGGCGCCGAGGTCGGAGCGCAGGGTGTTGTCGCGCGCGCGGTTCAGGGCGAGCTGCTCGAAGTAGGCCTGAATTTCCGGCACTGCTTCGCCCAGGCGTTCGACGTATTCGCGCGCGAGGAAGAGCACCGTGGTCGGCGTGGCCGCGCGCACCGTCGCGGTGGTCGGCTGATCCGTGACCAGAGACATCTCGCCGAACATGTCCCCGGCGCGCAGATGCGCCAGCTTGACCCGATCCGCGCTCGTGGCGTGTGCGATCACGTCCACCTCGCCCGACAAGATGAGGAACAGGCCCTGGCCGCGCTCGCCCTCGCGAATGATGTCCACGCCGGCCTCCATCTCGTGGCCCTCGAAGCGGCGCAGAAGCTCGCCTTGCTGGGACTTGGTGAAGGGCACGAACAGCGGAGAGGTTTGCAGAAGATTCTTGATCAGCCGTTCGCGCGAGAAGCGATCGAGCGCCTCGCGCACCGATGGAACCCCGGCGATGACATGGAGCAGGGCCGTCTTGCTGACCTGGATGACGTCGGCTTCGCCCACCACGGCCACCGAAGCCGTGCGCGGCTGGCCGGTGATGAGGGCCATCTCGCCGAACAAGGTGTTCTCGAACAGGTGGGCGACGTCCTTGGAACCCTCAGGTGCCGCGACGAAGACGCGTAGCTCGCCGCTGGCGACGAGAAAGAGCGAATCGCCCACGTCCCCCTGGCGCATGACGAGGTCGCCATCCTTGAGGCGCAAGATGGTGAGCGAGCGCGCGACCGCGATGAAGGATTCCCGGCCCAGCTCCGAGAGGAAGGGCAGCGGATGGTACTGCTCCTGGTAACCGACGAAGACGGAGAGGTCGAGTGCCGCGCGCAAGGCTTGCTCGGCCGCGTGCTGCAGCGACTTGGGTTGCCCGGCGTCTCTGGCCTCGAACTTGGTGTTGGGATCGACCGGCGCGGGGCGAATCGCGAAGCGCGCCAGTTGCGGCGATCCGGAGGCATAGGTTCCGACCAGCAAGGCCTCGATGTCGTCGATGGGTTGTCCTAGCTTGACCAGCGCCTGGGAGGCCACCAGCGCCGGCAGCGGATGGCCAGCGCGGATATCGTGGATGGCGACCGTGCGGTAGACCTGGGCGGCGGCTTCCGCGGCCCCGCCTTGCGCCAGGATGTCCGCGATAAGCGTGCGCACCTCGTAGTCGAGGGGAACCGCGTCGAGAATCTGCTGATAAACGGAAAGGGCGCCGGCATGGTCGCCCTGCTCGCGCAAAAGTCGCGCCCTGGCCCGGGCCTCACGCAAGGTGGTGATCATGCGCCCTAGAGTCGGTCAAGGTCGGCAGCGTGGCAAGAGCAGAAGAGAACGATCCAACGTGTCTATTCGACGCGGAACACGGCACACAACATCTCGCCGGCGAAGTAGGTCGTGTCCGCTGGATCCTCCATCCGCTTGGGGCGCAAGAAGGTGTTCATGATTCGTCCCCTGCCGTCGCGCCGCAGGAAGGGCTCGCGCGGGGTCACGTAACTGTGCCTCGACCTGCCGTCCCGCCACTCGCGGAATCCGATACGACCGCCGGACTCGGCGGTCTCGACCAGCCCGGCGTGCGCCCCGCAGCCGGTCCCCAGATCGAAGAACAACACGTCGCCCCCATGGGCCTGGTCGGCCTGGACGCGCGCGAATCGCCCGCGCATGAAGGCGAACAGCGCCGGCACGGTTCCGTCGGTTCCAAAGCGAATGCCGCGCGCTTGGAGCGATGCCTCCACCAGAGTTGCGGCGCTTCGCTTCGAATGCAGCCGTGGCGGTGCGTGGGAAGCTGGGCCGGGCGAGCTGACGACCGAGCGAAACTGGGCCGAGGGTACGTAAATGCTCTGTGATGAAGCCGTCGAGCACCCGGCCGCAAGACCGGTGAGAACCGCGAACCTCAAGAACAAGGTCTTCATGGATTACATTGTACCACTATGTAATCTAAGAACCTACATTCTTACCCTTTCAGTACCTCCCGTGGCCGGCGCGAACCTCGCGCTCATACCACGGCCAGGATCTGCTGCTTTGCGTCCTCAAGTGGAAGGTCGACCAGCACGGCGTCGCCGGGCCGCGTGACGAACACGAAACGCACGGCTTCCGCTCTCCGCTTCTTGTCGACCTCGATGCGGTCGAGCACGTCCGCCGTGAGGCGAGCCCCCACATCCACGGGCAGGGAGAGTCGGGCGAGCAAGGACTCGATGCGCGCGCGCAGCCCAGGTGCCGTCACGCCGCGGGCTTCGCCGAGCGCCAGGGAGGCGATCATGCCGAGGGAAACCGCTTCGCCGTGCAGGAGTGCGTAGCCCGAGGCTGCCTCCACGGCGTGACCGACGGTGTGCCCGAAGTTCAAGATGGCGCGCCGGCCGCTCTCGCGTTCGTCCTCGCTGACCACGCCGATCTTCACTTGAACCGCGGAGGCAATGGTAGCGGCGAGAGACGCCGGAGAGCGGTCGTTGCCCGCCTCGGCGTCGAGTCTGGCAAGGAGGCTCGCATCCCCGACGAGGGCCGCCTTCACCACCTCGGCCATGCCAGCCGCCATCTCGCGTCCAGGAAGGGTGTCGAAGAAATTCAGATCGGCCACTACGACGCGTGGCTGGTGAAAGGCGCCCACCAGGTTCTTGCCGGCCGGTATGTCCACGCCGGTCTTGCCTCCTACCGAAGCATCCACGGCTGCGAGCAAGGTGGTGGGACAGAGCGCGAAGGCCACCCCTCGCAGGTAGATGGCAGCGACGAACCCCGCGTGGTCGGTGGTGGCGCCGCCGCCGACGCCGACCACAGCACAGCCGCGATCGTAGCCGCGCCCAGCCAGCCACTCGCAGGTGCGCTCGACGACGGCCAGGTTCTTGGCGGATTCGCCCCGGGGTAGAAGCAGGCTTTGCACGCGCGGCAAGCGCGCGCCGAGGGCTGCCAGGAGCTTGGGCACGCGCGGGGAAATTCGCGCCACGTATTCATCGACGAGCACTGCCACGCCACTTGCTTTGCCAAGCGCAGCGGCGATTTGGTCGGCTGTTGCCTCCGCTGTGAGGGGGGCGATGTGAACGTCGTAACTGCGGTCGGCCAAGGGTACGCGTAGCGTGGTCACCTTGATGGGACTACACCGGCCGCCCCGGATCGGCAAGCCCTTGGGCCAACCGTGAGGCGTTCAGGGCGGCGGCAAGCAACTGTTGCCCCCGGCACGAATGGAAAGAGCGTGGGCGGGTTCGCCTCGGCGTGGCTTCGGGCGCGGGGGCCGTGCGGGAACCGGTGGGCGCGGCAGAGCGCGAGGAGGCAAGGGCACGGGGGAAGCAGGCGAGGGCAGTTGTGGCGGGCCCACCTCGGGGCTGTCGGGACGAACGACCCTCTGGGCCGTCGATGGCCCGCCCACGGCCAGATGCATGCGCCAGCGCCGCACGGTCTTGCGCCCGATGCCCTTGATGCGCGCCAATTCGTCGACGGTGCGGAAGGGATGGGCGCGGCGGTAGGCCAGGATGTTGCGCACGCGTGCGGGTCCGATGCCAGGGATCAGGCCGAGTTCGTCGGGCGTGGCGGTGTTGAGGTTCACCACGCCCTCGAGCTGGATCTTCTGGGCGCGCGCTTGCGAAGAAAACAGAGCCATCAACGCCACCGTGACGAGCAGGGTTCGCGGCATGCTGTCTTGTCGGCATCGCCGGGGGAAAAGTTGCGGGCCGCGATCGCAAGGTCAGAAGAAGCTGTCGTGCAGAACTTCGGAGAGCAGATTGCACAAGGCATGGTAGACCGCGCCCGGCGCGACCGAGCCCGATCGGCTGCGCATCCAGCCGAAGGCGAGGGCGGGAAAGAACACGGCCAGCCGGGCCGGCTGGAGGTCGACCAGAAAATGGCCGAGGGCGAAGAGAAGGCTGGTAAGGACAAGCGGCCAACCCACCGCTGCACCCCACAGGTGGCGGCGCGAGGGCCAGCGCGCTTCGAAACGCGCCATCAGGTAGCCACGAAAGAAGACCTCCTCGGGAACTGCGACCACGAGAATCTGTGACAGCGCCAGGACCCAGAATCCCTCGGGCACGCGCAGGTGCGCACCGGCGATCCCGTGCCAGCGCGAGCATATGGGCGAAAGCGCGTGCAGGATGCCGAAGCTCGGACACAGGGTTCCGTAGTAGACGAAGAAGGCGAGAATGAAGGCGGGCCAGGTGACGAGAAGCGCGAGGCCAAGGGTACGCAAGCCGGGAGCGATGGGGTGGAGGGTGATGCCCGCCGCCCGGTCGTCGAATGCCTGTCCCGATAGCCGAGCCGCTACCTGCGGACCAAGGAGAAACATGCACGCGATCAGGCCTTGCATGATCTGTTGCACGATCCCGACCGACCGCCCCGTCCAGTAAAGACCCGCGGCAACCGCGATGGCCACCGCGAAGGCGAGGACGGGCTCGGCCAGACTGGCGCGCGCTGGTTCCCGACGATCCGGCACGACGGCTTCCTCCGTGACCGGGCCGGGCGTTAGCCGAAAATGCGCCCCACGTCGTCCAGGCAGGCGAGCGCCGAAGCCGCCTCGCACCTGGCACTGGCCAAGCGATCCGGCGCCGCCCGGTCGATGGACGCGCCAGGCGCACGCAGGCGGGTGAGCAGGTCGCCGAGCTGGCTGTCGAGTTCGACCAGGGCTTCCCGACTCCGCCTCAGCGCGGCCACGGTCCGCCCCACTGTGAGGCGGGAGCGCTCGGGAAGCACCCGCCTCCGTTTCACTTCGATGGCTCGGCGCGAGGGTCTCATGGAGCGAGTCTGGACAGACCCGCGATTCTGTCAACTTTCTCGCCCGATTGGTCGCCGCGACTACGAGTTGCCGCGGATCTTTTCCTCGTCGTCGCTCAGATAGGCAAAGGTGCGCACGAGAGCGAGGATGCGATCGCGCTGGTCCGGCGTGAGGTCCACGAACTGCACGCCCATGCCGGGATTGATGCTGTCGGCCCCGCGGGGTTGATTGATCCAGATGACCCGTCCGTCGACATCGAGGCGCTTGCCGTCCTGGGTGCGAAAACGGAGGTTGAGCAGGGTGCCGGGCGGCCTGGGACTCGCGGTCTGAATGAAGATTCCCATCGCCGACATGTCGGTGATATAGGCGAAAAGGAAGGTGTCGTCACAACGATAGTCGACCTCCAGGCACACCGCCACGCGCTCGTGCCCACGCCGCTCGCGCCCACGCCGCCGGTCGTGAGCGACCTCGGTCTTGCGCTTACGGCGTTCCTTTGCCGGCATGGCTACTTGATCTCGATGAACCCGACCTGGGTGCGATCGCTACCGTCGTTGGGACCGGCCGTGATCTTGAGACGCTTGCCTTCACCACCAGGCCAGAAGCCTATGAGCAGCGTGTATTTGCCCGATGGTGTCGTCATGAGGGGCACGTCAACGTTGTACCTATCGCGAATGTATTCGCCAGGCAACCAATAGTCTGTGGGGAAAGTGCCATTGAGCAAGGCGTGGTCGCCGAGTAGCCGCGGCTCCCCAGGCGCATCGAAGTGCACGAAGACGCGGAAACCCGGCTTCGGCTTCTTGAACACGCGGAAATAGAGCGTAAGCGGAATCGTTCCCGGTCGGCGGATGGAGGGTGGAAAATCCGCGCCGACCAGCTCGATGCTGTCCTCGAACACGGTCTTGATTGGAATGCGCCACTTCCACGGCGCGGGCTGTGCGGGCCATTCTATCTTGGTGGCGCCCTCGGCCACCGGCTGGTCGGGCGCGCGCGGCACGATCTTCGGCAGCTCGGGCGCCATCCACACGTCCTTCTTGAGCGGATTCTCGTCCTTCTCGCCGGGATCGAGCCGGTTCGAAAGCAGGAGGAAGCGCGACGAGGATCCATCCACGACGAAGTAGCCGACATGCGTCGTCTTGAGCGCGACGTCGAGCACGGCCAACTCCGGGGCTGACACCAGGGCGAACACGCGCTCGCTGCTGCGCAAGAATTCGGCCACGCGCTGCGGGGTCTGCAGGTCGACCATCTCGCGGTGGCTGTAAAAGCCCGCGCCTTGGGCCTCGACCTTGAAGCGGCCGATCTTTTCGCCATGCCGGGCGAAGCGCGTGTAGGACTCGAGCAGTGGTTTGAACGAGAGATGTTTGGAGATGGCGGGAACGAGGTAGTGCCCCAGCATCGTGGAGAACAGGAGGGCGACGACCAGCGCGACCTGGACGCCGTAGCGGCCGGCCTCGACGACCGCCTTCTCGATGCGGTGGCGCCATTTGCCCGAGGAACCGAGGTCACGCAGGGCCACACGACCGAGGGCGCGGCCACGGGTGGCGAGTCCCGTGTAGATGCCAGCGGCGAAGATGATGCCGACGGAAATGAAGAGCGGACCCACTTTCAGGGTGGGCGGCCAGTTAACCTTGGCCAGCGTGTGCACCGACACCAGCTCCTCGGGTGCGATGTCGAAATCGCGCGCGACGATCATGGTGCCGGTGGCGACCAGCAGGCCGAGCACCGGCTCGGCGCGCCAGCCTTCCAGCGCTTCGTCGAGCAACGCGCCGATGGCGAGTGCGATGGGCGCCAGGGCGACGAAGCGAGCCTCACCGGTCATGTGCACGAAGAAGCTCGAAAGCGCGAAGCCGAAGGAGGCGAAGATCAGCAGGTAGAGCTGGACGAAGGCGAGTCGATCTCCGTCGGATTCGTTGCCACCGCCGAGGCGCACGAGCGGCCGACCCAGCGCGAAGACGGCGAAGGCGCTCCAGGGAAAGAGACCGAATCCAAGCTCCCGGATCAGGTACTCGAACGTGGTCGCGGGCGTGCCTGCCCTGGGCACGCCGCCGAGGAGCAGCGAGAACTTGCCCGCGATGTTCCCCGTGGCGAGGGTGACGATGAAGACGACGATGCCGAGGACAACCGCGGCGACGAGAGCGCCGCGACCGCGCGCGCCTCGCACGAACAGCCCCTGGCCGAAGCTCACATCGGCGGGGACGTCCTGTCCCGCGCCGGGCGCGCACAGCGCTGACTCGACCGGTCCACCCTCTGGCCGGGGACGCAACCCGAAGCCGACCAGCAGGCTGCCCCCCAGGGTGAGACAGGGCAGGACCACGCCCCGCAGCGCACCACCCGAGAGCAAACCCAGCACGAGTCCCACGCCCGCGATGATCAGGTCGCGCCAGCGGCGGACCCCCGTGGCTGGCCAGGCATAGCGGCCGAACCCGCCCAGAGCCAAGGCCAGGCCGGCGATAAGCGGCATGTCGGATATGATCTGTCGCGATTCCAACACGAAGAGCGGCAACGAACCGAGCGCGAGGGCCGACAGCACCGCCGCTCTGCGCCGGAAGAGGCCGAGCCCCGCCCAGTAGATGGCGAGCATCGCGAGGATCGCGCACAGGGCGTTGCCAATTCGGCCGCCGAACTCGCCCACCGAAAACACCTTCATGCCGATGGCACTCAGGATCAGATTGAGGGGTGGCTCCGCGGTGAATCGATGGTTCACCGTTACGTCGAAGAGCGACGAGGCGCCGACCATGTCGCGCGCGTGCTCCGCGATCTTCAGCTCCCAGGGATCCCAGAAGCCGAAGCCCCCGAGGCCGGGCAGGACCAGGGCGACCGCGAAAAGCGCGATCCACCAAACCGGCGGTATTCGCCGCAATCTCTCGATAAGTCTCATGCGTGCTCTCTGGCTGTCCTTTGCAGGGCCGGCACTCTAGCAGCGTGCCAGGGCAAAGGAAACGATCACCCGTGGTCAGGGATGGACGGGACTTGCGCTCGGCCGGCCGTGCACCTGACAGGTTTCTCCCGGCCGGAGCACGACCAGGCGTTCGCCGAGTCCGCGTTCCTGGCACAGGCGGGCCAGCCAAGTCAGCGGCTCGTCGACGGGCTCGTAACCGAGCGGGAACGAACCGTAGGCGACGGGAACCAGCAGCTTGGCTCCGAGATCTCGAAAGGCCTGGATGGCATCGAGAGGCGACATGTGCTCCGCGCGCTGGCTGGGTGGCTCGTACCCGGCGATGGGCAGCAAGGCCACGTCCGGATGCAGTCGACGGCCGATCTCCTCGAAGCCCGAGAAATAGGCCGTGTCCCCGGCGTGGTACACCGTGGCCCCCGCGCACCTCACGATGTAGCCGATCGCTGAGCGCCAGCTCCGGTCGAGTGGCCCGCGGCGGCCATCGTGACGAGCGGCCACGGCAGTGATTTCCACATCCTCGTGCTCCATCGACTGCCCCGGCGCCAGTTCGACCACGCGGGCAAAACCCAATCGGCGCACCAGCGAATCGCAGCGCGGTGGAACCACCACCATGGCTCGCCGGGGCAGCTTGCCTAGCGTGGGCAGGTGCAGGCGATCGCGATGGGCGTGGGAGATCAAGACCAGACTCGTTGCGGCAGCGTCCTCCTTGGCCAGACAGGCTGCCTCCCGTCGCCGCACCCCGAGGAGAAACTCGCCGAGATACGGATCGAGGAGGAGCCTGGCGCGGCGGGTGGTGAGCATGACCGAGGCGTGGCCGACGAAAGTCACGGCGATGTGATCGGGCTCGGGCGGCACCACTTGGCGTGGACTTCGTCGGATGGGACGGGCGAAGAATCGCCGCATCGCCGTGCGCAGGAGGCGCAGCGACAGGATGCGCACGAGGCTGCTCTCGGAAGTGGAACGAACCCGGCGACGGTGCTCGTGATCGAGCTCCTTGGCGCGCTCGATCACCTGTCGCTTCCAATCGTCATCGCCGGGCAAGACCATGCCCGGCTAGAGTAGCGAGTCCGCGCGCAATGGTCGACCCGAACCCGCGGTTCGATCTATGCTCCCGCGCATGCGCACAACCTCCCTTGTTCTCCTCTCCGCTTCAATTCCTCTTCTGCTCGCTGCCGATTGCAAGAAGTCACCGCAAGGGGCAGCTGTCCCGGCGGCCCCTGCGGTCAAGCCCTCGCTCGACAAGCCACAGACCCTGCACGAACGAGCGAGCGACGTCTTTCGCGCCAAGTTCGCCACGTCGAAGGGCGATTTCGTCATCGAAGTCCACCGCGACTGGGCGCCGAACGGCGCGGATCGATTCTTCAACCTGGTGAAGTACGGTTACTACAATGACACGCGCTTCTTCCGCGTGGTTCGCGGGTTCATGGCGCAGATTGGCATCCACGGCAAGCCCGAGCTGAACGCCATCTGGCGCGAGCAGCGAATTCCCGACGATCGGGTCGAGAAATCGAACCTGCGCGGCTTCGTCTCGTTTGCCACCGCGGGTCCGGGCACGCGCACCACCCAATTCTTCATCAATTACGCCGACTCAAACAGCCGACTCGACGGCATGGGTTTCGCGCCTTTCGGCAAGGTGGTCAGCGGCATGGAGGTCGTCGATGCCCTCTGCGCGGACTACGGCGAGGGCGCGCCACAGGGTCGAGGCCCCAGCCAAGGCCGCATCCAGGACGAAGGCAACGCCTACCTTCTGCGCGACTTCCCACAGCTCGACTACGTGAAGGAAGCGACGATTCTCCCCTGATTTCCGGCTGTCTACTTGCGGGCAGGGTGGGGGCTTGGTACCGTCGATCCATGTTGGTTCGGCCCAAGCTCGCAGGCCCGTTGGTGACCCACTCGGTCTGCGCGCCGATTTCGTGGTCAGGGTGCTCGTCCGCCGACTCCGCCAATACCGTCGATGGTGGGATGTCGGTCGACACATTCATCGACGGGGATGGCTAGAAAGGCAACAGGTCGCAGGCATGGCCGGACCCTCCGCTGGTCGGATCATCGAATGGGAAGGCGGTTCCCTGAGTGAGCTCGTGGCCATACTCCAGGCGGCTGCGCTGCCGGTTCGCATCGAGGTGATCGCACCCGGCACGACGGGCAGCAACGCCGGCGAGGTTCACCTCCTGGCGGGCGGACTCGCCGACGCCTTCGCCGGGAGCTTGCGCCGCGATGACGCCCTGGCCGCCTTGCAACGGATGGAGGGCGCGCGCTTTCTCGTCGAAAGTCGTCTTCCCGATCCGGTATCGGGTTCGCTTGGCGAGGCCGGCCCGCACGCTGGAAGTTTGAAAGACCGCCCCGTGGCTGCGCTCATGCGCTACTGCGAGGACTATGTCCTGACCTGCAGGGTGGAAGTTTGGCGCGGCCAGGATCGGGCCGTGATCAGCTACCGGCGCGGGGAAATCATCGGCACGATCGTTGGTGGAAGCGAAGGCTCGGAGCGCCTGCCCGAGGTGCTGGCGTGGAGCGATGGCGAGTACGAGATCATCTTGCCCGCGCCCGTGCTGCCCCAGATGCCGGCGCGTGGCCGCGAAAGAACGGGGGCAGTCGCTGAGCGCAAGCGCCGTTCCACTCTCCCCATGATACCGCCCTCGGAAGCGAGAACGGAAGCTCCGGGTAATCCGCGCACGGGCGCGGGCGCTCAGGGACCGGCCACCGAGGCCGCCGCGGCCTCGCCGCCACGGCCGGGCGTGGCCCCACCCACTCAGCCGGCCGGCCCACTCGGTGTCCTGCGGGTGAGTCCACCCTCGGCGGTTCCCCCACCGGCGGCACAAAAGCTGCTACCTCAGCCGGTAGCCGTCCGGCCGCCAGCCGGGCAGCAGGCGGCCCTCATGCAACCCGGCCTTCCAGCCCATGGCACCGCGGCCCGGCCGTCGTCGTTAGCAGTGGCCGGTCCAAAGCCCATCGCCACCGTGGTCGCGGCCCCCTTGCAGCCCGAGATGACGGCGCGCGGAACGCCGCCAGTTCCCGACGTGCCTCTCGTGCCTGCCCCGGCGGCTCGTCCAGAGCCGCGCCCCACTATTCAGGGAGTCGGATCCAGTATCCAGCCCAAGCCGGTCGTACCGCCCAAGCCCGCCGCGCCCCTGGCCCAGGCCGCGCCCAAGCCAGTCGCACCAGCGCAGCCCAAGCTCGCCGCACCCCTGGCCCAGCCCGGGCCCAAGCCGGTCGCACCAGCGCAGCCCAAGCCTGCCGCGCCCCTGGCCCAGCCCGGGCCCAAGCCAGTTGCACCAGCGCAGCCCAAGCTCGCCGTACCCCTGGCCCAGCCCGGGCCCAAGCCGGTCGCACCAGCGCAGCCCAAGCCTGCCGCGCCCCTGGCCCAGGCCGGGCCCAAGCCAGTTGCACCAGCGCAGCCCAAGCTCGCCGCACCCCTGGCCCAGCCCGGGCCCAAGCCAGTTGCACCAGCGCAGCCCAAGTCCGCCGCGCCGATGACTCAGCCAGAAGCTCATGCGCAGCCCAAGCCCGCCGCCACGCCGCTGACGCAGCCCGCGCCCATGCCCGCACACCCCGTCCTGCCCAGACCCGCCGCACCTCCCGAAACCGCCGTTGCACCGGCGACCGCCTCCACCTCCGGCCAACCGCCGGTTCAGCTCCTGCATCAGGCAGAGAAACTCAAGGCAGCCAACGCGCGGCCAACTCTGCCATCGTCCTCACCGGCGGCCTCGAACGATCTCTTGCCGGCTTCGGGGACCATCGAGGCAAAGCCCAAGCACGCGAACCATCTTCCCCCCGCCGCAGCACCAGTCCAGATCGCGCAAGAGCCGCGGGGGACTTCGGCCGGACTACCTTCGACGCAGGCGGCCGTGCCAAGTCGTCCGCCCAGACCCCGGCACGCGCGCGTGGTTGCCCGCAAGAGAATTGGTGAACACCCGGTGCGTGACTACGTCTTCCTTGGACTGGCCATCGGTCTGGGCATCGTGTTGGCCTACTGGGCCTACGGGTATTTGCCTTTTGGTCACCGCTAGAAAATGTCTGCCCGTGGGCCGGGCGCTTTGTTAGGCACGAGCCGTGAGCATCTTTTCAGAAATTGCCGACGTCTACCGCAAGACCAAGAAGCCCAAGGACATCCTGTGGAACCGCTTCGTCGCGCGGCCCGCGGCGGCGGTGTTGCTGGTTCCCTTGGCGCGAAGTCGGATCACGCCCAACCAGATCACGTTCTTGTCGCTGGCGACGTTCGTGGCCGCCATGGTCCTGCTCGCGCTCGAACCCGGCCACCTCGGACTCGTGGTCGCGGTCCTGGTTCTGGAGCTTTCCTATGTCCTCGACTGCATCGATGGCCAGCTCGCGCGTCTCAAGCACCTGTCTTCCCCGGTCGGTGCCCACCTGGACTTCCTGATGGACGAGATCAAGGCCTTCTTGCTCGTCGCCGCCACGGGCATTCGCCTGTGGCAGGCGGACGGCCACGAGTTCTGGCTGGTCGAGGCCTTGCTTGGGCTTGCCGTCGTGGCCATCGCGATCAGCCTGACCACCTTCATCCGCCGTCCGGAATATCTGTCCGCCACCGGCGCGGCGCGCCCGCAGTCGGCGGGTGACTACGGGGATGGCTTCGCGGTCGAGGCCCGACCCGCGCGCCCGGCAACGCTTTATGGCTTGGTCGAGGACCTGGGCCGCTTCTTGGTCCACTACCCGAGCTACATCCTGGTCGTGGCCATCGCCGATCAGCTCGACGTGTTCATACACGTCTATCTCGCCATCAACGCCGCCTATGCCGCGCGCTCGTTGCTTGGGGTGGCGCTCAAGCTGGGCCGGTCATGAATTCGCCCTGCGACAAGGCCATCATCGTCGCGGCCGGTCGCGGTCGACGACTGGGTGCAAGCACCGACGAGATCCCCAAGTGCATGGTGCGCGTTCACGGCCAGGCCATTCTCCACTGGCAGCTTCGCGCCTTCGCTGCCGCCGGCATCCACGACGTCACGGTCGTGCGCGGCTACCGGGGCGACCGCATCGAGCCGGGTGGGTTCGCCTTGCGCTTCGTGGACAACCCGGAATGGGAGCGCAACAACATCCTGGCCTCCTTGATGTACGCGGCGAGAGAATTCTCCAGCGGTTTCTACTTTTCCTATTGTGACATCGTGTTCGCCGCGAGCGTCGTCGCCCGTCTGGCCGCCGCCACGCGCGACCCGGCCGCCGCCACCCTGGTCGTGGACCGACGGTGGGCCGATGCCTATCGAGGCCGAACCCTGCACCCGGTATCCGAGGCCGAGTTGGCCGTCGTCGAATCGGGCGGCGCCTGGCCGGCTGGCCGCGTGGTCCAGGTGGGCAAGGGCGCGGTCGAGGCCGGTCGCGCGGCGGGCGAATTCATCGGCCTGGCGCACTTTTCGCCCGCGGGTGCTGCGGCCCTGATCGAAACCTGGCAAAAGGCCGTGCGGACGGGCGGACTCGATGCCCCGTTCGGCCGGGCCAAGACCTTGCGTCAGGCCTACCTGACCGACGGGCTCAACGCCATGGCCGCTACCGGCGAGCGCCTGGCCCCGCTGTTCATCGACGGCGAGTGGCGCGAGATCGACACGCAGCAGGACATGGCTGCGGCCGAGCTTGCCGGCGACTTGTGGGCAGGCTAGTCGCCAAACCGCCCTGCCACCCTCCCGACTGCTATCATTGATCGAGGTGGCAGCCGAAGTTCCGACCGAAGCCGTTGTGCGCGCCTCTCCCGACCGCGGGCAAGCCGAGTCGTGGACCCTGGTCCTGGAGGCCATGGCCATCCCGCACCGGGTGGTTCCGACCGACGTCGGCTTCGCGGTGTTGGTGCCGCCAAAGATGGTGGCGCCCGCCATGGCCGCCCTCGACGCGCAGGACAGGGAGGCCGCCGAGGGGCCGCCGCGCGAGGTCGCGCCGCTCGACCATGGGCCTTCTTTCGTCGGCGTGGGCATGAGCCTCACGCTGTTCGCCTTCTTCGTCGTGGCCGGACCCGCCGTCGGTCCCGACCCACGGGGCTGGTTTCGTCACGGCAGCGCCGTGGCCGATGCCATCGTCCGCAACCACGAGGTGTGGCGCGCGGTCACGGCGCTCACCTTGCACGTCGACACCATGCACGTGGCCGGCAATGCCTTGGCTACGCTGGTGTTCGTCACCGCGCTCGGGCGCTGGCTGGGCGGTGGGCTGGCCATCCTGGCGACGCTCCTGTCCGGGGTCGCGGGCAACCTGCTGACCGCCTATATCTACACGTCGTCGCACAACATGGTCGGCGCCTCGACCTCGACCTTCGGCGCCCTTGGCGTGCTGGGTGGGCTCCAGTTCGTTCGCCGCTTTCGCGCGCGCTCGGTGGGCCGCGTACGGCGCGCGTTGCTCGGCATCGCGGCGGCCCTGGGACTTCTGGCCATGCTCGGCATGGGCGAGCGCGCGGACGTGGTGGCCCATGCCTCCGGCCTGGGCTTCGGCGTCCTCTTTGGCGTGCTGCTCGGACTCGGCCTCAAGCGTCCGGTGCGGACCCTTGGGCAAGCCCTGGCGCTCGCCAGCGCCGTCGCAACCTTGGCGGGCGCGTGGCTCCTGGCATTCCACCAAGGGTGATATCTGCTGCTACCATGGGGCCATGAACATGACATTGCCAGCCAAGACCTCCACCGGCAAAGCCCACTTGCGCGAGGCCATCGCGGGCCTGCGCGAAGAATTCGCGGACAAGCTCGCGGACCTGGTCGGCATCCCCTCGGTGAGCATGGAACCCGACCGCCACGCGGACGTGCGCCGCTGCGCCGACCTTGCGTGCGCCTACTTGCGCGAAAGCGGCGCCGACGCCGAGGTCGTCGAGACCCGCGGCCTGCCCCTGGTCCTCGGGACAATCATCCAGGATCCCGCGTTCCCCACCGTGACCATCTACAACCATCTCGACGTGCAACCGGCGGACAGCGAGGGTTGGCGAACCAACCCGTTCGCGCTCGAAGCCATCGGCGACCGCTACCACGGTCGCGGCGCAACCGACGACAAGGGGCCGCTCCTGACGGCGCTTTTCGCGGCCCGGCTGGCCCGCGCGGCGTCGGTGCGGCTCAATTTCCAATTCCTTTGGGAATGCGAGGAAGAGATCGGCAGCCCCGGTTTCTCGGCGGCGCTTGCCGCCTTGACCAATGGTGGCCCCAAGCTGCGCACGGATTCGGTCGTGGTTTCGGACACCATCTGGCCTTCGGCCACGAGGCCGGCCATCCCCACCGGTTTGCGCGGACTTCTGGCCTTCGTCATCAGGCTGCGAACTGGCGACAAGGACACGCATTCCGGCACCACGGGAGGCGCGGCACGCAATCCCGTGGGCGAGCTGTGCGCGCTCATCGCCGCGTGCTACGAGGCGAGGACCGGGAAGGTCCTCATTCCGCATTTCTACGACGGGGTCTGCAAACCGACGGCCCGCGAACGCGGCGCGCTCGCGCGCGCGGGCTTCACCGGGGCGGGGTTCAAGAAGGCCCACGGCCTGCGCAGCTTGCGCTTCGCCGATGACGCTCGGCTACGCGCGGCCATCATGACCGACCCCACCTTCGAGGTGCACGGACTTACCGGCGGCTACGCCGGCCCCGGCGTCAAGACCATCGTGCCCCATGTGGCCGAGGCCAAACTCTCGTGTCGCCTCGTGCCCGGTCAACATCCGAAGGAGATCTTCCGTCTCATCCAGCGCTTCGTTGCGCGAAAGTGCCCGGACGCCGAGGTCGTCTTCGACGCCGCCCTCGAACCCTATCTTGCGGACTCGAAAGGTCCGTTTTTGCAGGCCGCGCGCCGCGCAGCCGAGGAGACCTTCGGGAAAGAGGCCGCGCTCACCCGCGAGGGCGGGTCGATCGGGGCCGTGGTCACCATGGCCAAGATGCTACGGAGGGAGGTCGTGCTCCTCGGCCTATCGCTTCCCGAGGACGGCTACCACGCCATCAACGAGAGCTTCTCGTGGCGCCAGGCGGAAGGCGGAATGGCCATGTTCTATCGCTATTTTCACCAGCTGGCCGCGATTCCACCCGTTCGCCTCCCAACCCGAGTTGCACCACGGCCATAGCCGGGTAGATTGTCACCATGGCGGAGGCTTCACGCAAATCGGCTACCCCGGTCAACCGGCGCACGGCATGGAAGATCTTGCTCACCGTCTTCGTGTCGGCGGTCGCGGTATCCGGGCTGCTCTGGGCCTCGCTCGGCGAGGGCGCCGAATACTACAAGCACGTGGACGAGGCGCGCTCGAGTCAGGCGCGCCTGCTCGGGAAACGGCTGCGCGTGCACGGTACTGTCGTCGAGGGATCCCTCGTGCACCAGGCGGGAACGCTCGACTATCGTTTCATGATGGAGAGCAAGCCGCCACGCCAGCACGCCACCCTGGCCGTCGACTTTCACGGCATCCCGCCCGACCTCTTCAAGCCCGGCGCCGAGGTCATCGCGGCCGGGGTGCTCGGCAACGACGGCATGCTCCGGTCGGATCGCATCGAAACCAAGTGTCCGTCGAAATACGAGACACAGGCCACGAAGTAGCTGCGGGCGCAAAGGCAGCTCGCCCGCCATCGATCCTTGCGCGGCCTACCCACTGCATAGCGCCGTGTGCTTGACAAGGTGGGTGCAATCCGCGCGGCGAGATTGTAGAAAACCCACACACTCGCCATGCCAGGGACCAGCCAGGCAAGATCGCGCGCCGCTCGGGCCGACAAGCGTCACAACCGCGCCTTGGACGGCTTGCGCTTCTTCGCGTTTCTATTGGTCTTCTTCTTCCACGCCTTGCAATGGAGCCCCTGGGGCCAGTTGCCGTTCATCCGCTTCGGCTATCTCGGGGTGCCCATCTTCTTCGTACTCTCGGGTTTCCTGATTGGCGGAATTCTGCTCGACCTCAAGGACAAGAACCGGCCGGGATTCGGGCTCGGCGCGAAGCTCAAGACATTCTACATACGCCGCGCCCTGCGCATCTTCCCGGTCTATTACCTCTTCATCGCCATTCTGGCCGTGCTGCTCTTCCTCTCGGGCCGTTCCGATCCCGTCGCTTACGACAGCTTTCTCTGGCACCTCGGCTACCTGACCAATTTCCGCTCCTTCCTCGTCGGCATGAATCACGTGTACGAGGGCCATTTCTGGAGTCTGGCCGTCGAGGAACACTTCTATTTGATCGCGCCACTGGTCGTGCTCCTGGTCAAGCCGCGCACCCTCGTGCGCCTGCTCGGGTTGGTCGTCGTGGCGGTGGCACTGGCGCGCGCGACCATCTACCACGTGGGATCGGCGCGCGATTTCTGGGTCCTTTCGCCCATGCAATTCGACCTGCTCGGACTCGGCATCGCGACCGCGATCATCGAACGCAAGGGCCAATTCTTCGGTGTCGGTGCCCGAGGGCTGCGCCTTATCGGCCTTTTCAGCACCGCCTTCTTCGTGCTCTTCATCGCGCAGTTCTACCGACCCTTGAAGGGCTGTGGCATCATCTTCGCCACCTTCGGTCCGCTTTCCCTCGGCCTCGTCACGGCCGCGCTGGTCCTGGCCCTATGGCAACGGCCGACTTGGTTCGCCTCGCGCTTCCTCGCTTTCCGCCCCTTCGCGTACTTCGGCCAAATCAGCTACGGCCTCTACCTATTCCATCCCAATTGCCTGGGTTGGTCCAGCCAGTACCTTGGCACCTACAACCTGACCAACACCTGGGGCGGGCTGGCCATCACCCTCGCTGTCGCCATGCTGTCCTGGCACCTGTTCGAGAAGCCCATCAACGACCTCAAGAACCGCTTCAGCTACGCCGAGAAGCGCGCGCTGAACAAGCCGGCGGACGAGTCGGTGAACGCCGGCTCCTACGCCCTTCCGGAAGTCTAGTCGCGCGGGCTTACCACAGAGGGCGGTGGTCAGACGTACTTGAGGCCTTCGACCACCTGCTGGCGCGACGCCCGCTTCGCCGGGTAGAGCGTGGCCAGCAGGCAAATGATCTGCGTGGCGCCCGCGACGAAGAGAATCTCGTGGGCCGACACCTCGACGGGCAGGCGCGCGATGAGGTACACCTTGGGATCCAGGGGATAGCCATAAAGCGCGGCCAGTCCGCACATGGCCAATCCATAGACGATGCCGAGCCCGGTTCCCACGAATCCCACGATGCTGCCCGACACCAGGAACAGGCGCAGCAGCGATCCCTTGCGCGCGCCCATGGCCGCGAGGATGGCCACCTCGCGCACCTTGGAAAGGACCACCAGGGTGAGCGAGGCCAGGATGTTGAAGGCCGCGACGACAGTGATGAGAACCAGCAGGAGCGAGATGATGAGCTTCTGCATGGCGAGCGCGGTGAAGAGATTCTTGTTGAGGGTCTTCCAATCGATGACACGCCGGTCGGGGCCGAGCCTGGCTTCCACGGCCGGCTCCGCCCGCAAAGCCTGCATCGGATCGGAGAAACGCAGCTCGACGCCGAAGATGGACTGGCGCGCATTGCCCAGGCGCTTGGCGTCTTCGATCGGGATGAACGCCAGGCGCGCGTCGTACTCCTGAAATCCGAAGGACGAGAGCCCCACGACGCGGAAGGCGTACGCGCTTGGCGTGGATTCGATGCCGCCCGAAAAGGGCACCAGCACCTGAACGCAGTCCCCCACCTTGGCGTGCACCCGGTGGGCCAGGTCGGCGCCCAGAATGAGACGTCCGACCATTTGCCCCGCCTCGGTGCCAGGGCAGGCGGCCGGCTTGTCGAGATCGTCGACCGAGCCGGCCACGAGTGCTCGTCGCAGCTCCGGCACGCCTTCGGACACCTCCACGCCTTTGAGGTTGGCGCCAATCTTGCCAATCATCACCTCGCCCGCCGTGAAGCTGAAGCGCGAGGTTCGCACCAGGCCCGGGAAGCCGGCCATCTCCGCTTGGATCTTCTCGGACTCCCGTTCGGCCTCGTCGACGTCGCGTTCGATCCCGTAGGAAGTCACGATGAGATGGGCGTTGACCGCCTGGACCTTCTCCTCGAATTCGCGCTCGAAGCCGCTGGTCACGGACAGCACGACCACCAGCGACGCCACCCCAAGCATCACGCCCACCGTCGAGACCGTGGTGAAGACCGAGAACAGGCGCAGCAGCAGTAGGAGGATGGTTGCCAACAAGGCGACCAGCGCGGTCACCACGGCGATGGTTTCGAGGGTGCGGTAGTGGTTGCGCGTGACGAGCACCGCGAGAAGATCCAGGACCGTCACGGCCATGGCGACCGAAGGGCCCAGCCGCACCACGCGCGACGCGGACTCTCGACGGAGGTAGCGCGTTCCTACGAATCGTTCGAAGCCGAAGCCGAGGAGTAGCGACAGGCTTGCCACCAGGGCCAAAAGCCCGGCAGTCAGGATTCCCGCGATCACGGCAGCCATGTTGCGTGCAAGCTACGGGAGGCAGCACCATCGGTCAAACAGGACCTTCACCAGCTCACCTGCCCGAGGCCGCTCAGCTCACGCGTCATTCCAGGGTCCGGGTGCCGCCGCGACCGCCGCGGGGACGCATCGCGAGCGAGCCGCATGGCTTTTCCTACCGCGTTCCTTGACAGGCCTTGCCGCCGCCACATACCGTTCAAGCCACATGAACCCGCAGCGAACCCTCCGTCCCCTGGCGATTGGGATTGCGCTTTTCTCCATCACCTTCGCAGGGAGAGCCTGGGCCGGCAGGAACGACCTCAAGCTCGTGAACCTCTGTCCCCAAGCCTCCTCGCCCGCGCTAGGGGTGCAAGAGTGTCGCTGGGTCCAGCGCGATGCTAACGGCCTGGTCACGGGCGTGAACATCGATAGCGAGGGAAGAAGCGACTTTCGCAGCCTGATGTCGGAGCTTGGCGTAGTGATGGCGCCACACATCCCCATGCCGGCGGACACCCTTGGTTTCGCCGGCTTCCAGGTCAGTGGCGAGCTGGGGTTCACCCAGATCGGCAACAACAAGAGCTACTGGAATGGCGTAAGCGCCGTCTCGCCCCAGTCACCGAGCGCCTCCCGTCCCGACGCCACCCTGACGACCATGGGGGTCTTCCTACGTAAGGGACTATGGTTTCCTGCCCCCTCGTTCGAGATAGGCGGCGGCGTGGTGAATCTCCTCAACTCGCAGATGCTGTCCTGGCAAGGCTACGCCAAGTTCGCCCTGCACGAGGGTTTTCACGACTTGCCCTTCCCGTCCCTGGCCGTGCGCGCAGCGGTGGCTTACGTGACCGGCACGGACCAGGTCAATCTCAAGAGCACCTCGCTCGATGTGCTCGTGTCCAAGGGCTTCGGGGTGCTCAAGACCGCGCGCATAGAGCCCTTCGGCGGCTGGAGCCTGCTTCTGATCGATGCGGGAGGAAGGCCCATCGACTTCACCCCGCTTTGCGACAGCGTTGCAGTGGCGCGGGCGACCCCTGGCCAGCCGGTCAGTGACAACTGCGCCATTGCTCAAAGTGGGACCGCCAACGACCTCCTGGCCAACGCGGCCTTTCCCGCGCAAGACATCATCACACGCTACCGCGTATTCGGCGGGGCCAAGCTGAAATTCGGTCTCCTGGCCGTGATCGCCCAGTACGAACTCTATCTGGCAGGTTCGAGCCGGGACGAAAACGTCATCTCGGCCGTCGATCGGAGCGGCCAAGAGAGCGCGTTCTCCCTCAGCACGGGGTTGGAGTTCTAACCCTTTCATGGTTGCCAAAGCAGCGCGCCGGCTGCCGTGCACAAAGATCCCCCCGCCTGGGTCGCGGCATTCTGCGACTCAGGCCAGCAAATGGCCAGGACTGTCTAGTGTGCCGGCAACCCGCTGCGGATGATGCGACGGAGTCCCTCGACCGGCAACCTTGGCCCTCGTTTCTCCTCTTCGAAGATGATCTGGGCCATGGTGGCAGCAGTGAGATCCTGCTGGGTGGTCTTATCGATGACTCGGATTTCGTCGCCATTGCGGATCAGACCAGCAATCTGCTGGAGCGTCACGTAATGGGAATCCTGGGTGTCGTACAGCTTCCGATTGGAATAGCGTTTGATCGTGCGTGTCGTCATGCCGGTATCTTGCCTCGCCACATTAGCGCGTCAAGGGCGATCTTGTACTAGCGCGCAAATACAGACGTTTTTCGTATCTTTTTCGGCGACCGGGCTTCTCGCGACAAAAGCGCAGGAAGGTTGATACGGGAACCCTGGGAGGGTTCCCAATCCCTCCCGCGTAGGACGCTTTGTCGGTCTAGGACGCTTTGTCGGTCGGCTTGGCGGGATCCTGTTTCTCCGGCCGAGATGAACCGTCGATTTCGGTCTTCTTGGGCGAGACCTCGATCTCGTTCACGCTACTCACGGCGCGCTTGAAATTCTTGATGGCACGCCCAAGCCCGTCGCCCAGTTGGGGCAGCTTGCTGGCGCCAAATACGACCATGACCACGACAAATATGAGGATGATTTCGCCAGTGCCGAGTCCCATTGGGTAGCTCCGCCAGCGTGTATACCACCCGCGAGGTGCTTGGGCAAACCGCCCCCACGCTAAGGTTTCTTGGTGACCCGCGCCTCTTCCGCTACGATCCGATACCATGCGGTCCGCACTTCCCGCAGTCTTGACCCTGGTACTGGCCCTTGCGGCCGAGGGGAAAGCCATGGCTCGCGACACGCTGACCTCGCAGGGCGGTGGGCGGTCCGGGCCGCGCGCTCCCTCGCCGCGGACCAAGGAGAGCTTCGCCGAACGCAGGGCCGTTCGCGGGGTCGCCCTGGAAGGCGATGAAACCTCCGAGTCACCCGAGTTGCGCGCCATGCGCCGATTCGAGGAGGAGGCCTTTCCGCGGTCAGGCACGAGCGTGCCGGGCCTGCCGGAACCCGATGACTCCCCGGTACCCTTGCCGCCTGGCCTCGAGGGCCACTGGGGCGGAAGCGGGGATCTCCCGCGCGAGCTGCGCAGCCCCGAACGGGTCACCGCACCGCCTCCGCCCAAGCCCGGTCTGGCTTGGCTGCGCAACTTGACCCTACCTGAGTTGCCCGTGCGCTGGGAGCCGCAGGTGATCCGCTATCTGGAATTCTTCAAGGACGACCCCAAGGGGCGCGCCATCATGTCGACCTGGCTGCGCAGGATGGGCCGCTACCGGGCCGTCATCGAACGCAGACTCGACGAGCAAGGTTTGCCGCGCGATTCTCATCTACCTCGCCATGGTCGAGAGTGGCTTCGATGCCGGGGCCACCTCGCGCAGGAGCGCGGGCGGCGTGTGGCAGTTCATGCCCGGCGCCGCGCGCGCCTATGGGCTCGAAGTCAGCCACTGGGTGGACGCGCGCCGCGATCCCGATCGCGCCGCCGAGGCCGCGGCCCGGCTGCTCAAGGATCTCTACGTTCGTTTCGGTTCCTGGCCCTTGGCCTTCGCCGCGTACAACGCCGGCTATGGCGCCATCTTGAACTCCATTGCCCGCTTCAACACCAACGATTTCTGGGAGCTGGCGCGCCACGAGGCGGGGCTACCCTGGGAAACCTCGCTCTACGTACCCAAGATCCTCGCCGCGGCGATTGTCGGCCACAACCTCAAGGCCTTCGGCTTCGTCGACATCGTCCAGGATCCACCCTGGGCATTCGACCGCGTCGAGGTGTCCTCGGGTATCTCGTTTGCCTCCCTGGCGCGAGCGGCGGGGACCAGGCCGGACGTCATCGAGGATCTGAATCCGGAATACGTGAGCGGACGCGTACCGCCCGACCGCCCCAAGGTGGTGCTGCGCGTCCCCGTGGGCTCGGCCAGCCTCTTTGCCAAGGCGGAGGGCGCGGCCCGGTCCGGCCATAAGTTGCAGTCGGTGGTCCTTCGCTTCGGCGAAACTCTCGACGACGTGGCCAAGGCGCACGGAAGCTCGGTGCGCGAGCTCAAACGCATCAACGGCGTGACCAACACCGCGGACCTGCGCGGCGGCATGACCATCCTGGTTCCGGCGCGCGCCGCGTCTCCCGCCGCTCCCGCGGCCGATGACGATGACAGCGACGACACGATTTTGGTCGCGGTGCCCGATCGCACCTTCGAGTACCAGGGGCGCGAGCGCGTCTTTTACCGCACGCGCGACGGCGACACCCTGTCCGACATCGCCACCATCTTCGACGTCTCGCCGGATGACATCGTCGCGTGGAACAACATCGACCCCGACGCCAAATTGCAGCCGAGACTCATCCTGCAGCTGTTCGTGCGCGAGGGCTTCGATCGGGCCGATGTCGTGCTGCTCGATCCCGAGAACCTCCGGGTGGTGACCCTGGGCTCGGAGGAGTTCTCCGAGCTCGAGGCCGCGCGGCGGGGCAAGACCAGGCTCTTCTACTCGGCGCGCGCTGGCGATAGCCTGGCCAAGATCGCCAAGCGCTACGGGCTGTCGCCGGGCGACCTCGCACGCGTGAATCGACTGTCCGCGACCTCGGAGCTGACCGAGGGGCAAAGAGTGGTCGTCTATTCGCCCACGCCCGAGCTGCCGAAGGAGATCACCGCGAAGGTCACCGGCGCGCCCAGGAGATTGGCGCTGGCCGTGAAGGAAGTCGCGAAGAGAAGCGGCAAGTCCTCGTCTCGCAGCGGTGGGCAAGGCAACCACCACGTGGCCACGTCGAAGGCCCCGGCCACGAAGGCCTCGGCGAGGTCGGTGGCAGAGAAGGGGGGCGGCAAGTCCGCGAAGGCGCAGCCAAGCCACGACAAGAAGCCGGCCAAGGGCAAACGGTAGCGAACGTGGAGCCAAGCGCGGAGGCCGGCGGCGAGTCGCTGGTGGTGGAAGCGGGCGAGGCGGGAAGAAGGCTCGACGGCTTTCTCGCCCGGCGAGGGGTCGTCGCCAGTGCCGCGGCCGCGCGTCGCGCGGTGGCTGCGGGGATCGTGCGGGTCAACGGCCATGTCGCGAAGAAAGGCACGCACCTGCAGCCCGGCGATGTGATCGAATTCGATCGGGCGTCCGCGGCCGGCGCGGTGCTCGAACCGGCCCCCGAGGTGCGACTCTCGCTGCTCTACCAAGACGACGACCTGGTGGCCGTCGACAAGCCCGCGGGCATGCCCTCGCATCCGCTGCGCGTGGGCGACGGCCCCACGGTCGCGGGCGCGCTGGTGGCCCGCCTTCCCGAGTGCGCCGCCGCCTCGCCCGACGCGCGCGAGGGGGGGCTCGGTCATCGTCTGGACGTGGGCACGTCGGGCGTGCTGTTGGCTGCGCGTAGCCGGCAGGCCTGGCACCGCCTGCGCGAGGCCCTGAGTAGCGTCGCTTGCGAGAAGATCTATCTTGCGGAGGTTTGCGGCGATTTTCCGTCCACCGAGCAGGCGCAACGCGAGGGCGTTCTCCCCGGTCCGCGACCATCGAGCTTCGTGGTCACGGTCGCCATCGGACGCCAGGGCCGCCGGGGTGGCAAGGTGAGGCTCGCGGCGGGCCGGCAACCTCTGCCCGCCCGCACGGAAGTCACGCTGCTCGAAACCCGCGCCGGCGGTGCACTGGTCGAGGCCCGCATCTCGCGCGGACGGGCCCATCAGGTGCGAGCCCACCTCGCCTACCTTGGCATTCCCGTCGTTGGCGACGCCACCTACGGCCAGGTCGACGACGCCACGGTCACTGGCCCGCACCTGCATGCCTGGGCGGTCTCCCTCGTGCACCCAATCACGGCGAAACCCCTGCGCATCGAAGCCCCGCCGCCCGTCTGGGCACGGCGCCAGGGCTGACTCGAGCGAACCGGAAGACGGAGCCACCGACAGGAGGAAGTCACGCGCCACGTTACCATGCTCGCCCTGCTGGCTGAGTATGGCAGTCGATAGATCCCAGCGCCGCAGCGTGGCGTTACGGAGGGTGATACTCTGGAGCGGCATGAAGTGTCCCGCGTGTGGCGAGGAGAACCGTGAAGGCGCGCTCATGTGCGAGCTCTGCCAGACGCTCTTTGTCAGATCCGGAGCGCCGCTTGCTCCACCGCTGCGGCCGCAGTCGCCCCCGTCCGCGCCGCCGGCGGCCGCGCTGCCGCCATCCAATCGGGCATCAATCAATCCACCCCAGGGCACTCCTGCGTCGAGGACGTTCGCGCTTCCCCAAGCTGCGTCGCTCAAGGTCGGCCGCTCACACTGGCTGCACGGCTTCCTGGCGCTCGGCGCAGTGGTGGCGATCCTCTTGTGGTACCGCGCATTCCGGGACAGGCAGGCGACCGACGTGCAGCCCCAGGCCGTGGCTTCGGCGGCCTCGGTCTCCGTGCTCTCGATCGACGACGCGGCCGATCTGGCCGCCGAGCGCATGGTGGGAAGGGCGGGCGAGGATGCATACGGCTACCCAGTGACCGAGCCCAATCAGCTGCGCCTGCGGGCCCTGCTGCGGCACCGGCAGTTCGCCGAGCTAGACAGCGAGATCGAGGACTACCAGACCCAGTTCGAGGCCGACTTCCGCAAGGAGAACTGGGTGGCAGCCGCGCTGGAAGCGTTCCGAATCCATGATCCCGCGCTACAGGCGCACCTGAACGAGTGGATTCGGGCCAGGCCCACGTCCTTCGCGGCGTATGCGGCGCGCGGCGAGTACTTCAACGACCTGGGCTGGGCAGCACGAGGGACCAAGTTCGCGAAGGATACATCGCCCGAGCAATTCAGGGAAATGGAGCGGCACCACAAGCGCAGCCGCGCGGATTACGAGAAGGCGATCGCGCTGCGACCTAGGCTGGTGGCGGCCTACCAGGGCCTGATCGGGATCGGCTCGCCCAACTCCGCCTCCGACAAGCTGATGGCTGGCTGGTTGTCCCGAGCATTGGCTGCGTGTCCAGACTGCTTCTACGTGCGTACCGTGTACTTGCGCGGGCTCCAGCCGCGCTGGGGTGGCAGCTACGAGTTGATGGATCGTTTCGCAGACGAGGCCGCTCGCCAGTCGAGCAACCCGCGAATCCGGGTACTGGCCGGATTCGCGGCCGAGGATCAATGCCACGTCGCCAGCGATGAGGACGACACCAAGGCACTATCGCTGTGCAACCAAGCGGTGGAACACGGCGACTCCGCGCCCTTCTTTGCCCTGCGCGGTCTGGTGCGCGGCAACCTGAAAGACATGGCCGGAGCCATCGAGGACTACGACCGGGCGCTCGACATCTCGCCCCAGCACGTGAAGGCCCTGGCCCGGCGGGGCAGCAAGCTGGCGGAGAGCAAGGAGTGGGATTGCTCCGAGCGAGATCTTGTGCTGGCGCATCGACTGGATCCGTACGACGACAAGCATGAGAAGCGCGTGCGCTACCTGGTCGAATCGCTGGTGTACGAAGGCACGCAGCAAGAGAGCGCGGGCTTCCCCAGTGCGGCAACGAACCTGTACGAGCAGGCGCTGCGGCTCGATCCCGGCCACGTCCATGCCCGTTCCTTGCTGGCCCGCATTCGCAACCTGCCGCCGCTGGTCAAGCCTCCGGAGCCCGACGACACTTTCGAGGCCCACAAGGAGGCCGACGATACCTTGGTCAAGTACGGACGCTTTCGGACCATCGTGCAGATGTGGGACGGCTTCATCGAGCGCCACCCCAACGAGGCGCGCGCCTATCTGGAACGAGGCGGCGCGCGGGCCAACCTGGGCCAGGGTACAGCGGCCATCGCCGACATGGGCAAGGCCTGCGAGCTCGGCTTGCAAAAGGGTTGCGTCGATCTCGAGACGCTCAAGCGCCGCTTCAGGCAGTAGGTAGCGACCTCCGCTGAATTGGCTGTTGCGAGTGGTCCCGTATCGGTACGCCTGTGCCTCGCCAACAGGTCGTCCGCGGAACCGATTTGCCGTCGGTGCTGTACGACGCCGGGAATCGATCGGCGACGGCCGTGATGGCGAGGCCGGGCCAGCAAAGCGAAGCCGAGCAGGCCTACTAGCCACAGACCGCGCGTGCTCTGAGTACCTTCTCATTCAAACTGACTCCCCAAAACACGAGGTCAATCCCCTATTCGGCACTTTGGACGGTGACGCACCGCATGGAGATCCACCAGCCGGCCAGCCGTGTCTTTGGTTGACATCCAAGATGTTGCATTCATGAAAGCAGAATGGGCTTAGGGCCAATGATCTCAGACTACGATGCCATCATCGTGGGTTCGGGGCCGAACGGCCTTTCAGCAGCGATAACGCTGGCTGAACAAGGCATCTCGGTGCTGGTTCTCGAGGCGCACGAGCACATCGGCGGCGGAACTCGCAGTGCCGAACTGACCCTGCCCGGTTTCACGCATGACGTGTGCTCGGCAATTCATCCTATGGCGGCGCTGTCACCCGCGTTTCGGCGCATGGCACTCGGAACCCGGGGCCTCACTTGGATTGAGCCACCCGCGGCTCTGGCGCACCCCCTGGACGACGGTCGCGCAACGCTACTCTGGCATTCCCTCGACGAGACCGCACTCGGTCTCGACGACGACGTGGATTCCTATCGGACTCTCCTGGCTTCCTGGGTGGCGCAAGCTCCAACGCTCTTTTCGGAGTTGCTTGGACCCCTACGCGTACCTCGTCATCCTTTCCTTTTGGCGGGTTTTGGGTGGACCGCACTGAAATCGGCCGAACGTCTTGCCCGCCATTGCTTCAAGACAGTCCCTGCTCGCGCATTGTTCGCTGGCTGTGCGGCGCATTCCTTTCTGCCCTTCGACGCGCCCGCCAGCTCCGCCATTGGACTGACGTTGCTCCTGGCGGCACACGCGGTGGGATGGCCCGTTGCCAAGGGTGGCTCCTCTGCGATCAGTGGCGCCCTTGCCAAGTATCTAACCAGCTTGGGTGGTGTCATCGAGACGCGTCGGCGCGTCACCAGCTGGGGCGATATCCCGAAATCGCGCGTGGTGATGTTCGACACCAGCCCCAAGACGATGGCGCGCATCTGTTGCGATCGGCTTCCGGCGAGCTACACGAGGCGGCTCGCCCGTTTTCGTTCAGCGCCGGGCATCTTCAAACTCGACTGGGCATTGGATGGTCCCATTCCGTGGAAGAGCAAGCAATGTGGGCTGGCCGGTACCGTTCACCTCGGTGGCACGTTTGAGGAAATCGCGTCTTCAGAATCGGAGGTCAACCGAGGCATCCACCCGCAACGACCCTACGTCCTGGTAGCTCAGCAAAGTCTCTTCGATCCAACGAGGGCCCCGCCCGGCAAGCATACGGGTTGGGCCTACTGTCACGTCCCCACCGGATCCACGGTTGATATGACCGAGGCCATCGAACGACAGGTCGAACGCTTTGCTCCCGGCTTCCGCGATTGCATTCTGGCTCGCCATACCATGACGACAGCAGAGCTTTCTCAATACAACGAGAGCTACGAAGGCGGTGATATCACGGGCGGCGCCAACGACATTCGCCAAATTCTGATGCGCCCGACCCCCCGTTGGACTTCGTATCAGACACCAGTGCCGGGGATCTATTTGTGCTCCAGTTCAACGCCTCCCGGGGGCGGCGTGCACGGCATGTGCGGCTATCACGCCGCTTCGTTGGCCCTGCGTAAAGTATTTGGCCGGACGAAGGCCCGCATTGCAGGCCCGCGAACGCGCTCATAAAGCTCGCGCAGCCGCGACCACCGCCGCTTTGGTCATCCCGAGCTGCGGCACTAACGAAACGGGGCCCTTCAGCCTTGGCCCATCCGCACTTAGTGTCTGAACGCGCTCCATACGCCGATGGCGCCACAGACAACGATTCCGACGATTAGAATCCCGCGCGCGCTTTTCATCAGGCGGGTACCCGTCACCGGCTTTCCTCCCTTCGGCGTGTGGTGACTGAGAACCGCGGCGACCACAAGGACGACCATTAAACCAAGCCAAACGAGTGAGCTCATTGGGGCACCTTAGGGCATCTCGACGAGGCAATGCGATCGCCGGCGGTCTAGCGTCGATTTTGGGGACCTACACATGCACGCTCATTTAGCAACAATCGGGCCACCAACGGACCCGTGTGATTTCAAGCGGTTGCGTTGCGGAGGGTACGGGAAGGCGGCTCCTCAATCAAAATGGAGTGTCTTCTCATTCAAACTGACAAGCTTCACGGAAATGCCATGAGTCTTGTTGTCATCTTATGGCAAGGCGCTGCTCATGACTGAATCTCGCCACCGCTTTCTCGCGGCGTCCTTTCTCCGAACACGAGCAGGAGTACGGCCCACGCAAATGGCACTGCACCCACGAGCAAGAACGTCAGATCGGCGGCGATTCGAATCCATTCCAGAGTGTGGTAGAGGCCGCTCATCAGCAAGCTCAGGCGGCGGGCTTTTCGGCGACCGTGCGCTAGATCTAATCATGAGGTGACTCCATGGCCAATGCCAAACCCGTCAAACTGAGTGAAGCCGAGATTGCCTCGGCGGTGTCCAAGCTCCCTGGTTGGAAGGTCGAAGATGGTAAGCTCCATCGTGAATACGCGTTCATCGACTTCGTTGCAGCCTTTGCTTTCATGTCTGGCGCGGCCCTGGTCGCTCAGGCCATGGACCACCACCCCGAGTGGTTCAACGTCTGGAACAAAGTGCGCATCGATCTCGCGACCCATGACGCCGGCGGAATCACCACACTCGACGTGAAATTGGCGCATTCGATGGAAGATTTGGCGAGACGACAGCTCGGGAAATGAGACCCATCGAACGGCTATTCGAGCGCGACAGCCTGCCTCGATTTGCACTGCCCGCGGCCTTGGCGAAGAGCTACGGGGGCGATTTCGGCCTCGCACGGCCTTTGCTGTACGCGAATTTCGTCTCCTCGGCGGACGGCGTGGTGGCTCTTCCCGGCCTGGGCGAGTCGGGCGGCCTGGTCAGTGGAAACAGCGAACCTGACCGATTTGTCATGGGACTTTTGCGCGCCGTTGCCGACGCTGTTCTGATCGGCGCCGGCACGTTTCGCGCGGGCGCGGGCGATCTATGGCATCCCGAGAGTGCGTTCCCCTCAATGCAGGAGCAGTTCATCGAGCTGCGAAAGCAGTTGGGTCTGCGCCCCCACCCGCTCTTGGTCGTGGTGACTGCGTCGGGAAACATCGATCCAGCCCAGCCCGCGCTCCACGATTGTCTAATCGTCACGACGGCGCAGGGCGAGGCTCGCCTGCGCGCCAAGCTTCCCATAGGTACCAAGCCAAGCGACCCAAGCATCGCCGTGCTCGATGCGCAGCGCTTCGAATGCCGCGTGCTGCTGGATCTTCTGCACGACCGGAAATTGCAAGTTGTCCTCACCGAAGGGGGCCCATCGCTGGTCAGTCAGCTACTCGATGCGGGCCTGCTCGATGAGCTGTTCATCACCACCTCGCCGCGACTTTTCGGGAGGCGGCCAAGTGATGGCCGCAAGTCGCTCGTCGAAGGAGTGGATTTGGGTGGACTTCCTTTGGACCTCTTGAGCGTGCGACGCCACGACTCCCACCTGTTCCTGCGCTATGCTCTTGCTGACCCAAGGACCTGGGCAGCGAGTGGCAGGCGTCCCCCGCGCCTGGGGTGGCGGTGGCCTCGGGCGGTGGCGGGGGAACCACCAAGGGCCGGCATTTTGCGTGCGGAGCGAGAATCCCGCCATAGCGAATCGAGTGAAACCTTGGGGGATGGACGGCGGCCGCGAGGCGGGAGACCAGGGACAGGGGGTTCATCTCGACGCTGACCGTGCCATCCCGGAATGGTTTCTTCAGTTGGATGGCGACCAGTCCATCCTCGGTCAAGGTGACGTGCTCGGCGGTGATCGGCGGGCGGAACTTCCTTGCCCATATTGTGCAACAATCGCGCGGCCGCCGCGAGTCCCCTGCGAGGCTACTTACGAATGGAGCGATCTCCATGGCCGGGTGATCACGTCGCCGATGGCGCGTCCTGATCAAGGATCTCTCGCACTTTCGCCGAGAGGACTGCGGCATCGAAGGGCTTCTGAATGAAGCCGTTGCAGCCGCTGTCGAGGAGCTTCTGGGCCTGTCCCTCGACACTGCAACCGCTGGAAAGGAGAACCTTGATGTCCGGACTGATCTTCTGCAGCGTTCCATAGGTCTGACGACCGCTCATCTCAGGCATGGTCATGTCTAGAAGCACGAGCGAGATCTTCGTTCCGTACCTCCGAACGAGCTCGATGGCTTGCCTGCCGCCCGGTGCGGTCAGGACCTCGTAGCCGAGCTTCTGTAGCAGGCGAGCGCAGACCTTCACGATGTGCGCCTCGTTGTCGACGACCAGGATGGTCCCGATACCGTGCTGAAGGATCGCCAAAGGGGTCTTGTCCTCCGCGGCCTGACGTTCGGTCGCCGGCAGAAGAAGCGTGAAGGTCGTGCCCTTTCCCATCTCGCTTTCGACCCCGATGAAGCCCGCGTGATTCTTGATGATACCGTAGACCGAGGCGAGCCCCAGCCCCGTTCCATGGCCGGGGCCCTTGGTCGTGAAGAAGGGTTCGAAGATCCTCCCCATGGTCTTGCTGTCCATTCCTGATCCCGAGTCCGTGACGACGAGTTTCGCGTAGAGGCCAGGTGGAACGCCGACGAGGGTTCCGTCCGCGTCGGCGAGCTCCGCATTCTCGGCGTGCAAGAGAAGCTGGCCGCCCTGGGGCATGGCGTGCCCGGCGTTGACCAGCAGATTCAGCAACACCTGTTCGAGCTGAGAATGGTCCATGAGGACGGACAGTAGGCTCGGCGCGAAGTCGAGCTGGATGGTGATGTCCGCGCGGGTGCGCCCATACATCGCGCTGGTCTTCGTCACCACGCGCGCCAGATCAAGCGGCCTGAGGTCGTACTTTCCCAGTCGGGCGAATCCGAGGAGCTGCTTGGTCAGCGCCGCACCACGGTTCACCAGGGCTTTCATTTCCTGAATATCCCCTTTGCTATCGCTGCCGTTGTCGATTTCCAGCTCCACCAGGGACAACCCGCCCAGGATGCCAGCCAGGATGTTGTTGAAGTCATGGGCAATGCCGCCAGCGAGCGTGCCGATGGCCTCCATCTTCTGTGCCTGCGCAAGTTGCAGTTGCAATTCCTCCCGCTCCTGCTCCATCCGTCGACGCTCGGCAATCTCCCAGGCCATGTCCGCCAGGTAGGATAGGGTGCTGACATCCTCGGTGGTGTAGTTCGCCTCCTTGTTGCCCATGCCCAGGATGGCGACCATCTTGTTCCTGCGGAAGATCGGCACGACAACCTCACGGATCATCGGTGCGTGGCCGTCGGAGGGACTCTTCCGGTTCGACAGCTTGTCGTAGTCGTTGTGGATGATGGGAGCGCGTTTGCGCACGCAATCCGCCCAGATGCCCTCCGGGTCGATGCCATAGTACCGGGGTTTCTCCTGGGCGGCAGCGAACCCGCTGACGGTGCGGGTGGACCAGACCTGCAGCGATGGCGTCCGCTGGTCCGCTTCGATGTAGTGGAAGAACCCCGCTCGGCTGCCGGTGACGAGCTCGACCTCGTCCAGCGTCTTCTGCAGTAGCTCCTTCGGCGAATGCGCCGATGCGAACTCCTGCAAGCGCAGGCGGATCGCCATCAACGCCTCGGCGCGCTTGCGTGCGGTGATGTCACTCGCGACGACACGGCATTCCTTCCCGCCGGCCGAGGCCGTGGCGGCGAATTCGACGGCAAACGGCGACGCCAGCTCCGGGCGTACGACCACCTCGCAAGTCTCCTTGACCCCGGTCTCGAACACTTTGGCGAAGAACGTATTGAAGACAGAACGGCTGTCGGCGTCGATCAGAATGGCCAGACGTTTGCCAACCAGGCGCGAACGCTCGAGACCGAGCAGGCGCGCTCCCGTGAGATTCACCTGCCGGATCTCTCCCTCATGATTCAGGGTCATGTATCCGACGGGGGCGAATTCGTAGAGATCCGTGTAGCGGGAGAGCCCTTCCTCGACCTCGATCCGGGCTCGCTCCAACTCCTCGTTCTGCATCTCGAGCTCAATCTGGTGAACTTGCAGTTCGTGAAACAGCCGCTGCGTCTCCGACGGCGTGTTGGTCTTGTTTGCGACGGCACCGGCACGACGTGCTCCGAATCGCTCCTCCGCCCGCCGACGCAACTCACCGGCATCTTCCCTATCGCTCTTGCTCTTCTTCATTCGTCACTCCCTCGCCTCCGCTTGAGCCCATTCGCCCATTAGGCCGATTGATGCTGGCGCAGCGTCGCCTCCAGGGTCTTGGCGGTAGTGATATCGGCAAATGTGATCACGAGGCCGTCGATGCGGTTGTCCAGCGTGCGGTAAGGCATGATGCGCACCGAAAACCAGCGCCCGTCGACGGTCTTCACCGGCGCCTCTTTGAATACCAGCGTCCGCAGCACGGTTTGCGCGTCGGAAGCCAGCTCGGGGTAAATCAGATCCGAAGCGAGATCGGTGATGGGCCGATTCAGGTCGCCGGGAATGAGCTTGATGATCTTCGTCATCCGCGGAGTAAACCGCCGAACCTTCAGGGCTTCGTCCAGGAACAGGGTGGCGATGTCGGTGCTGTCGAGCAGGTTTCGCATGTCGTCGTTGGCGCGAGATTCGTCGTCGACCTTGGCCTGTAGCTCGTGGTTGAGGGTTTGCAGCTCCTCGTTCAGGGACTGCATCTCCTCCTTGGAGGTGGTCAGCTCCTCGTTCGTGCTTTGCAATTCCTCGTTGGTGGACTGCAGTTCCTCGTTGGCCGATTTGAGCTCTTCCTGGGAGGTTTGCATTTCCTCCCGCGTGGATCGGATCTCCTCGCGCGCGTGCCGCAGCTCCTGCTCCAACCTCGCCTCGGCAGCAGGAACTCGAGCGCGCTTGCTCGACGGCTTGTCGGCGGGGGCCAAGGCCACGTCGGCGAACACGATCATCGCCATCCCGCGCATCGCTTGCGGCTCGTATAGTGGCTCGATGGTGACATCCACGATGTGTACGACCTCGCGGTCCTTCAGCCGTACCCGAATCTGCGTGGCGCCGTGCCGATCTCGCAGGGTCTTCTGGAACGCGCGACCAAGGTCGCTGCGCAATCCCTCGCGGGCCATGGCATGGATGTTCCAGTTGGCTTTGCCGGCCGCCGGCTCGAGGTACTTGCCCGTCCGCCCGCTGATATAGAGAATGTCTCCCTGTGCGTTGGTGAGCACGGCGGCGGGCGAGTAGCGATCGAGCAAAAGCTGCGCAGCCTGCGTTTGCAGATTGGGAACCGGTGTCGCTCCGTCAGCCGCAGGGTCCGCCGTACGGGGCCGGACACGGAACGATGCCGGAAATTCGACGGGCATGGCCTTGGACGCGGCGTCGAGCCGGCGGTAGATTCGGGTCTTGCCGCCCTTGGGAGCAAAGAGATCGGCGACCGGCCCCAGCGTCTCCGCGTTGCCCAGAAAAAGGATGCCGCCCGGACTGAGACTGTAGTGGAAGAGCGGAAGGAGCCTCGTCTGCAGCTCGGGCTCCAGGTAGATGAGAAGGTTGCGGCAGCTCAGGATGTCGAGCTTGGTGAACGGTGGATCCATGATGATGTTCTGGGTGGCGAAGACCACCGACTCGCGGATCTCCTGGCGCACCCGGTAGCCTTGCTCTTCCCTCACGAAGAATCGGCCCAAGCGGTCCGCCGAAACATCGCTGGTGATATTCGCTGGGTAGCTTCCCTGCCTCGCTCGTTCGATGGAGTCCTTGTCGAGGTCGGTGGCGAAGATTTGCAGCGAGCAGCTCCGGGCCGGCCGCACCTGCGCCAAGGCCTCCTTGAAGACCATGGCCAGGGAGTAGGCCTCCTCCCCGGTCGAGCACCCCGGCACCCATGCCCGCAGCTCCCCACCCGCGGGGCGTTCCGCCAGCAGCGCGGGGATTGCCTTCTTCTGCAGGTGGTCCCAGGCTTCCGGATCGCGGAAGAAGTTGGTCACGCCGATCAGCAGCTCCTTGAAGAGCAGCGCGGTTTCCTGCGGACTCTCCTGCATGTAGCGCAAGTAGCCGGCGATGCCGTCGATCTGGTGCAGCCCCATGCGCCGCTCGATGCGGCGGTAGACAGTGCTGCGTTTGTATTGCGAAAAATCGTGACCGGTCTGACTTCGTAAGAGGACACATATCTTCTCGATCGCACTCTCCGTCTTGGAGGCCAGGACGAGATCGGCCGAGGCTATGCGTGGAGCACGGGCGAGGTAGGCTGCGATCCGGATGGCCAGCTCCTCGACGGGCGCTACCACATCGGCCAGCCCGGCATCGATGGCGCTCCTGGGCATGGAGTCGAACTTGGCCGAGGCAGGGGTTTGCACGAACACCGCGCCCCCCTTTTCCTTGACGGCTGCCAGGCCCAAGGTACCATCCGTGCCCATTCCCGAAAGGATGACGCCGATGCCCTGGGGCCCCTGGTCGGCGGCAAGCGAGCGCAGGAAGAAATCAATGGGCAAACGCAGCCCACGCGGCGCCGCTGGCGCCAGCAAGTGCAGCACTCCGTGCAGGATGGATAGGTCCTTGTTGGGTGGAATGACGTAGACGCGATTGGGCTCGACCCGCATGCGATCCTTGACCTGAAGGACCTTCATGGGTGTAGCCCGGGACAGCAACTCGACCAGCATGCCCTTGTGGGTCGGGTCCAAATGTTGGACGACCACGAAGGCGAGCCCGCTCTCGCCCGACAGGTGGCGCAAGAAAATTTCGAGCGCTTCCAGACCTCCAGCCGAAGCACCGATGCCGACGATGGGGAACGAAGAACGCACCCCGGCGACCGGCTTGGTGGCTTTCTCCCTGTTCCGGGCTTCCGATTGCTGTGTGCGAGTCATCGTGAGTAGGGCTCCGAGCTTTGAAAGCCTGACCGAGCCTCATGCATTGTCTAGGCCAGTTGGGGCAAGCGGAGTCGAGCGGAAGACTGCGGAGAAGTAAAGACATGTATTGGGCAAAATTTTGCCGACCTGGCGTGGGCCGCAAATGCCGCGTACGATCCTGCAGTTCACTGCGGCGGAGGAAGGATGACGGTGCCCCATGAATGGCAAGGCTGACAAGGGAAAGGGAGTCGTCAATCTGCGCTGGCGGGCCGAAGAGATTGCCCAGGAGCAAGGTGGTCCGTCCCCCAAGGATCTCGTGCTCATGTCGCGCGAGGAGGCGCTGACGCTGGTTCATGAGCTCCGCGTGCATCAGATCGAGCTGAAGATGCAGAACGAAGAGCTATCCCGGGCACAGGCAGAGCTGACCGCCACCAAGGAGCGCTATTTCGACCTCTATAACCTGGCGCCCGTAGGCTACTTTACCGTATCCCACGAAGGGCGCATTTTGGAAACCAATCTGACGGGCGTCCTCCTGCTGGGCATTCCCCGGGCCGCACTGGTCAAGCAACCCATCACCAAGTTCATCTTCAAGGAAGACCAGGACGTCTACTATCTACACCGCAGAGAGCTTCTCGCCACGGGCAAAGCACACACCTGCGAGCTGCGCATGGTGAAGGCCGACGGGACGACATTCTGGGCTCGACTGACGGCCACCACACAGGACCCTTCAGGCGACGGCGGCGCATCCGCGAGCCGCGTCGTGCTTAGCGACATAAGCGAACAGAGGCAAATGGAGCAAGACAAGGCCAGGTTGGATGCCCGACTGAAACAGGCGCCAAAGCATCCGCGCCGAGCCCGCAAGCCCGCGAGGGGCAAGGGCGGCAAAGGCAGCAAAGACAGCAAGGACCGTAAGAATCGGAAGAAGGCCGCGGCAGGATGATTGCGGAGGCGGGGCTCTCACCCGAAGTCCATCATGTTGATGGATAGATTCAGTCATCGTGACCGATCCAAGGTTGGTCAAGCCGCGCTGAAGCACGCCAGGATAACGAATCTCAGGGCGATTCAGCCCTTCGGAACGCGCCGTACAGCTAGGCGGGATCGCTGGGGGAACCGTCCGAGGCGTGGCCAAGCGGACGACTCTGGCCGAGTACGCGGCGAAGACCGGCGCGGGCCGCGATCACGTGGACGCCTTGTCATCGGCCCTGGCGGCGTTCGGGAAATCGGTTCGGCAATCCATCGGGAAGAGCGACGAGCTGGGGGACGCCGACACCACCGACCTCTTTACCGAGGTTTCTCGCGGCGTGGACAAGTGGCTCTGGTTCGTCGAGGCACACCTCCAGGCCGAGCGCTAGCAGGTACACGGGAAAGCGGCGCCCGCACTTTCGCGGCAACGCGCGAGTCCGCCTACGCGGCCAAACTATCCCCTATTACCCAGTGCGGCCCAAGCAACCGCTTCAGCACAGCCGTGAGCCCCTGTTCTCGGTCGTAGAACTGATCACCAACTTGGGGGCATCCCCAAGCCCTTTGGCTGCGATCCGCTTGCGCATCTCTTCGAGATCGGCTCCGGTTCCGCACACGTCCCACCGCACTCTTCCAGGCGCACGCGCCTCGATTCGTTGAGCCATCTGTGGATTCGGGCCAAGCCCACGTCCTTCGCGGCGTATGCGGCGCGTGGCGAGTACTTCAACGACCGGGAATCGATCAGCGACGGCCGTGATGGCGAGGCCGGGCCAGCAAAGCGAAGCCGAGCAGGCCTACTAGCCACAGACCGCGCGTGCTCTGCGCTCGGCCGACCTGACAGCTGCAGCCGCTCTTCGAGGTTCCGGCGGTGTCTGTCGAGCCTGCGGTCGTCTCGCCGCCCGAGCCTTGGGCGTTGCCACTTCCAGCCCCTGCCGAGCCTGCCATGCCACCGCCGCCCTGAGCCGATCCACCAGTGCCGCCGGACGTGGAAGATCTCGGGGAAGTTCCACCTGCCCCAACGGTTCCACCCGAGCCACCCGGACCGCCCCCCGTGCCTGTGGGCACGCCCCCCGCCCCGCCGGTCATCGGAACGGTGCTGCCAGCAGTACCGCCCCTTCCGGTCGTCGTCGTGCTGCCTCCTCCACCAGGGCTGCCGGTTGCGCCCCCGCTGCCCGATGCCGGCGCAGTCCTTCCACCCGCGCCGCCGCTGCCCGTTGCGCCGCCCTGGCCAATGAGGTTGCCATGGCTTGGGTTCGTCGGCCCTGGGAAGGTCGGTGGTGCCGAGGTGGCCTCGGTCGAATTGTACTCGAACGCCCCGATGTCAGGCTTTCCACTCGTCGGGTCGGGGACCGGACGGTTGAGGAAATCGAGTGTGACGTCGTCAAGGGGAGTGGCCTTGTCGATGGCTTGGCTTCCAGCGACCAGGTCGAAGTCGGTCGCTTTCGCGGTGGTCGCGGCGCTGTGAAAATTGACGAAGCCAGGATCCGTCTTGGTGATGATGTTGTTTTCCTGCACGAAGTTCGTGTCCGGTGTTGGCACCATGACACCGTCGAACGCAAAGATATTGTTGGTCCAATACACGGTGTTCGGCATAAGGGCGCCGCCCGACATTCCCGACGAGGTGGCCGTGAACACGACCGCGATGATGCCGGCGTTGACCGATCCAGGGTGCTGGACGAGCGTGTTGTTCTCCCACCTGATGTTCTTCAGATCCGTGTTGTTGACCTGGAGAAGTGACAGCCAGCCGCTGTCGATGATGACGTTGTTGTAGAACGCGGAATCGGCAAACAAGCCCTTGGCCGCAGTAGACCCCGCGTCGGAGACCCCGCCTCCCACCCCGGCCAGCGCGCCCATGCTCGACACCTCGAAAAAGCCGCAGCTATTGACGGACAAGTTGTGGTGGATTCTGACCCCACTCACGGTAGCGCCGGCACCCCCAGGCACGGTGACCTCGGTCGCGCCGCCGTCGCAGTCTCCGCCTGTCCACTCCGCGTAGTCGGAGCAGTCGATGAAGGTGTTGTAGGCGACCTCGTTGTTCGAGGCATTGACGAAGATGCCTTCGGCGCCACCAACCACGTTCGGGTCGACGCCGGGCGGGGCATCCACTACCACATGCAAATCGTGGACATAGTTGCCTTGCACCAGAGAGCCAGTTCCCGAAAGCATCATGCCGATATCGCAATTCGTGATCTCGTTGTTCAGGATCTTGGTGTTGGCGCCCGCCATGATGGCAATGCCTTGAGCCAGGCTCGACATCTGCTGGCTGCTCTCGGACCCTTCGAGGTAGAGCCCGTCGATGGTCAGGTTACCCTGGTAGGCGCTGATCATCGCGCCACTGCCGAAACGACGCGTCTTGACGAACTTGGGTAGTGGCAAGCTTGCATCACCGTAGTTGGTGAGGGTGTTGATCTTGCTGGTCACGTATCCTGTTCCTCCATCCGTCGCCACCTTGGGAGGATAGACCGTGTCCCCGTCGGCCAGGTTGAAGACGCTGCCCCGCTTGTACTTGACGATCGTGCAGGTCGACGGAATGTTCGACCAGCTCTGCCTCGCCTCGTCCTCGGACAGACCGGATTTGGTGTCGTCCCCGGCAACGCTGTCGACGTAGCAAGTTACGTCGGCGGCATGCGCCATCGATACGGGCAGAAGGACCATGAGCAACCCAGCCCCCAATAGCCGAAATCGCGCGCGCACCATGGATCACCTCCCAACAGCGGGTCTTCACAGATCCGACCTGGACTCGGAAAATCTGCGGCAGAACCTACTTCGAGTCAACGGTTCGTACGGGTGACCAGCGGCAGTTGAGGCGAATATCGTGCTGCCTACACCGTACAGGGGCGATGTGCGTTAGATGGGAGCTATGGAAATTCCTGCTAGCGCTTGAGCTGTTGCAGGGTCGGGAATGAGGCCACGGGCAGCCGCAGGCGCACGGGTGGAAGCTTGCGGCTCTTGCGGGCTTTGGCGATCCATGTGATGGCCGTTCCGGAGGTAGGCGGCATGATCACGGTCGCCTTCAATCGGCCTTCGCGCACCAGACGTTGGCCGAAGCTTGCCGCCCCGTCACAGCCGGTGATGGGAATATTGGCGACAGGCCAATCGCGCTTGGAATCGATGTCGCGCAAGGCCTGCCTTACCCCAAGGGCCATCTCGTCGTTTTGGGCGACGATTGCGGCCGGAAAATCTTCCTTGGACGCCACGCCGCTTGCCCAGGTCTCCACAACCATGCGGGCGCGTTCGCTGGTCCAGTCCGCGTTGAGTTCAACGAGCTCGAAGGCGCCGTCAAGACCCTGTTTCAAGCCCTCCAGCCGCAGCCGTGATTCGACGTTCTTGAGGTAGCCCGTGACACACATCACGCGGCCTTTGCCGCCGAGAAGCGAGCGCACCTGTGCGGCGTGCAAACGGCCGATCTCGACTTGATCGCAGGTGGCGGCGAAGATCGCGCGGTCGGGGTGTTGGCGGCGAACCTCGTCGATGAACGCGCCTTCGTTCAGCAGGGCCCAGTCAAGACCCGCCTCGGCGGCTTCGTGCGCGACGGGAGCCAGCACTTCATCGCGCACGCCGCTGACCAGGATGGCCACCAGCTTGGTCACGGAGGCGTTCTTGATGGCCTCGCGAATTTGAGCGACCTGTTGACTGGAATCGAACTGGGCCGACTGCACGAGTAGGTCGAAGCCTTGACGTTTCGCCTCGCGTTCGGCGACCTCTCGCAGCCGCCTCTGGTAGGCATTGTCCGCGCTGCGGAGAAACAACCCAATCGTGTCCGGCATGACTTCATTCTCTCATCGAAACGGGTTTCCACAACACGCCGAAATGACATCGGCGGCTTGCCGGTTCGGGTTGAGGGTCAGGCAGGCGAGCGTCGACTTCGTTCTTCCATTACTACCGAGCGCGTCGTCTACCGCGCGGGGGCCGCGGCGAGGCGCACATGGTCCACATGTTCCCGGCATGTGTTTTCCTGCTATGATGTAGTTGTGCGTGCGGGAACCTCCCGGCGCCACCCCTTCCCCGCTTCGGGCCGCAACAAAGGAGCCGACATGCGCGAGCGAGAGATGCGACAGCGAGTCGAACGGTTCCTCCAGAGCCGTTTGCGCAATATGCTACTACCCGCCACGCTCGGCCTCGGTCTTGGACTTGCGGTTGGTGCTTGCGACAGCGATGCCCTGGACGCGAGTGACGGTGGGGGCCAGACGGCCAAGCAAGACAGCGCAAGCGCCGACACGCAGGCTGCGCCGGACAGCCAGTTCACCGGCCAGAGCGACGCGGGAACCGCCGTGGCGATGTACATGGCCCAGCTGTCCGACGCCAGCGCGGCGGCGCTACCGGACACTGGACTGGCAGTTCGCTACATGGCACAGATTCCGGCCGACGCCGCCCCGGAGCTCGGTCGCAGTGTCGCGATCTACATGGCGCAGCTCCCGGTGCCGCGCTCGTAGGCGCCGGAGTCGCCGGATGGTCGCCGGATGATCGACATCCTCAAGCAAGTAGGCTTTTCGCCCCGGGCTTGCGTCTGGGAGCTGACCCTCGCCTGCAATCTGCGCTGCAAGCACTGCGGCTCGTTCGCGGGCAGCCGGCGCGACGACGAGCTCAGCGTGGAGGAGAACCTGCGGATCGCCGACCAGCTCGCGGCGCTGGGGTGCCGGCGCGTGACCCTGAGCGGGGGTGAGCCCACGCTCAACCCGGACTGGGATCGCATCGGCAAGCGCTTGGCCGATCACTGCATCAAGGTCAACCTGATCTCGAACGGCTGGCACTGGAACGCGTCCCACGTCGAGCGCGCGAAGGCGGCGGGCTTCTGCGGCGCCGCCTTCAGCCTGGACGGCTTCCAGCGCGAGCACGATGAGTTCCGCCAGCCAGGATCGTTCGACCGCGTGGTCGCGGCCATCGACGCCTGCGTGGCCGGCCGCCTGCCCGTTGCTGTCAACACCACGGTGAACAAGCTCAACCAGGGCATCCTGCGCCCGCTACGCGACTTCATCGCCGAGCGGGGCGCGTTTTCCATGCAGATACAGCTTGCCACGCCGTCGGGGAACATGGGCCTGCACCGCGACCTGGTGATCGACCCCGCGGATCTGGTGCGGCTGGTCCCCGAGCTGGCCGCCATCTGTCGATCCAACACGCGCCAGTTCTTCGCCGTCGCGGCCGACGACATCGGCTATTACGGGAAGCCCGAACCGGGGCTGCGCGACGACGGCGGCGAGCTGCCCTTCTGGATCGGCTGCCGCGCCGGGTGTCAGGTGGTGGGCATCGAGAGCAGCGGCAACGTCAAGGGCTGCCTGTCCCTGCCCTCGTCGATGCACGGCGAGGCCCGCTTCGTCGAAGGCAACCTGCGCGACAAACCGCTCGCCGAGATCTGGCAATCCGAGGACGCCTTCGCCTACAACCGCAAGTGGAGCGAGAACAAGCTGACGGGATTCTGCCGGGTGTGCCGCTACCGCGACTTCTGCCGGGGCGGCTGCACCTGGACCGTCTACTGTCATGCCGCCGAGGGCGGCGAAGGCAATCCCTTCTGTTTCTATTACCAGGCCGTGCGCCAGGGGCGATTCGATCTATTGACCGAGGAGCCGACCCAGCCCGAGCTGGCATTCTTCGGCGGCGCCATCGGAGCGACGGTGCCCCTGGTGGAAGATCCGGCGGACGTTCCCGCCTTGCTGGCCAAGGCTCGCGAATCCGCAGACCAGCGCCGCTTCGAGGAGGCGCACCGCCTGCTTCTGCGCGCGCATGTGCAGGCGCCCGAGGATCTCGCCGTGCTCGACCTGCTTGGTTTCGTGTGCTTCTCGCTACGCGACTACCAAGCCGCCGAGGACTACAACCGCCGCGCCCTCGCTCTCAGACCCAATCACGCCTTTGCCCACAGCGGACTGGGCCTGTCCTTGGCCCGGCAGGGCAAGCTTGCGGAAGGCACGGCCGCCATCGAGCGCGCCATCGCGCTCTCGCCTCGCTGGTGGGAGCCCTATCACGACCTCGCCGTGATCCTCGCCGAAGTCGGTCGGCGCGACGAAGCCTGCGCCCTGCTCGCACGGGGCCAAGCCGCGATCCCGGAGTCCGCTGCCGACCTCGCCAGGGTCGCGGCCGCGATCCGGAAACAGGCTGCGCCAGGCTCGTAGATCTGTGCCCGCGGATACACCACCGGGGTCATCGCCTACCACTGCGAGGCCGTAGCGCCAGCCTCCTCACAAAAGAAAAGACGTGCCTCGCGCCGGTCCTGGGACATTATATCGCTTCACGATATGATTACTCCGGCTGACCATCAAGCTCTGGCCGAGTTTCGCTACCAGATCCGCCGCTTTCTCAGGTTCAGCGAACGCGAGGCGCGAGCCGCCAGCATCGAGCCTCGGCAGCACCAACTCTTGCTTGCCATCAAAGGACTCCCCGGCGGGCAGCGACCCACCATCGGGACGCTCGCCGAACGGCTGCAGATCCGACATCACAGCACCGTGGAGCTGGCGAACCGCTTGGTCGAGAGGCGCCTTGCGACGCGGCGTCGCAGCGACGTCGATGCACGCGAGGTCCTGATCCAAGTAACCGCGCAGGGCGAACGGCTGCTTGCGCGCCTTTCCCTGGCGCACAGGAATGAGCTGCGCAGTGTGGGGCCAGGTCTAGTGCGAGCTCTGGAAGCAATCATCACCGAGCCAATTTCGTGATCGAAAGGCCCAGACTGCCAACAATGGAGGTGGATCGTGAATACCGATACCAACGCACATCACCCATCGCTTGCTCCGGCACCACTTTCTCCTTGGTGGCGCCAAACCGCGATCTTGGTCATGGCCTTCGGCTTCACCCTCTTGACGGTGGTGACGGTCAAGACCTACAAGGGGGCGCCACCCATCCCGGCACGCGCGGTGAATTCCAAGGGGCAGCTTCTGTTCACCGCGGACGACGTCCACAAAGGGCAGGACGTCTTCTTCAAGTTCGGCCTCATGGAGCACGGGACGCTGTGGGGACACGGCGCCTACCTCGGACCCGACTACACCGCCGAGTACCTGCACCGCTTGACCGAGATCGCACGCGACACCGAGGCAAGGTCTCGCTACGGCAAGCCCTGGGCCGAGCTCACGGCGGAGCATGCGCATTCCGTCGGCGAATCGGTCAAGCAGGCGCTCAAGCAAAACCGCTACGATGACAATGCAGAGACCTTGGTCTTCACGCCGGGCGAGGAGGCATCCTTCCGCATCCAGGAAGGCGAGTGGAAGGACTACTTCGCCGGCCACAAGCCGGCGCCGGGACTTCCGTCTGGTTTCATTCACCACGACGGCGACCTCGCTGCCCTGAATGCCTATTTTGCCTGGGCGACCTGGGCCACCGTGGCTCTGCGGCCGGGAACGCAGGACTCGTACACCAACAATTGGCCGTTCGAACCCGCGGCGGGAAACACGCCGACCTCGTCGACCTATTTGTGGAGCGCCTTGAGCCTGGTCTGTCTCTTGGGTGGCCTTGGCGTGGTGCTCTTCGTCTTCGGAAGATTCGACTACCTTGGCTGGGGCGGGGCTTCGGGGCACGTACACGTATCCGAGGGGCCGATTCACCGCTGGAAGGTCACCCCGAGCCAGAAGGTACTGGGGCTGTTCTTCGCGGTGGTCGCCGTGCTGTTTGTCCTACAGGCGGCGATGGGCGGCGTGCTCGCCCACTACCGCGTCGAGCCCGGCGCGTTCTACGGTTTCGACCTGGCCCGCTTCCTGCCCTACAACCTGGCCCGCACCTGGCACCTGCAACTTGCCATCTTTTGGATCGCCACCTCGTGGGTTGCCGGCGGCCTGTTTCTGGCGCCCCTGGTCGGCGGCGCGGAGCCCAAGGGGCAGAGGCTGGGGGTGCTGGTGCTTCTTGGCGCCTTGGCCGTGGTCGTCTTCGGCAGCCTGGCCGGCGAAGCCCTGGGCATCAACGACAAGCTTGGGACGTTGTGGTTCTGGCTCGGCCATCAGGGCAGCGAGTACCTCGATTTGGGCCGCTTCTGGCAATTGCTGCTGGCCGGCGGGTTGGTGTTCTGGCTGTTCCTGATGTTCCGCGCCCTGCGACCCGCCATGAAATCCGGCGAGAAGGGCGAGTTGCCTTCGCTATTTCTCTACGCCGCCGTGGCCATCCCGGTCTTCTATTTGCCTGCGCTCTTCTACGGGTCTCACACCAACTTCGCCATCATCGACAATTGGCGTTTCTGGATCATCCACCTCTGGGTCGAGGGCTTCTTCGAGCTCTTCGCCACGGTGCTGGTGGCCGTCATGTTCGTGCAAATGGGACTCGTGACCACCCAAACCGCCACCCGCCTGGTCTATCTGGACGCGATTCTCTATCTCGCCGGAGGCATCGTGGGCACCGGCCACCACTGGTACTTCACGGGCCAGGGCACGTTGAACATGGGACTGGCCTCGTGCTTTAGCGCGATGGAGGTGATTCCACTGACGCTCTTGACCCTCGATGCGTGGGATTTCATTCGTCTCAAGGACCAAAATTGCGAGGACTGCCACCGGCCGCTGGCCGCCCACCAGAAATGGGCCATCTACTTTCTCATCGCGGTCGGGGTATGGAACTTCGTCGGCGCCGGTGTGTTCGGATTCCTCATCAACCTGCCCATCGTTTCGTACTTCGAGATCGGCACCAGCCTGACCGCGAATCATGGTCACGCCGCCATGTTCGGCGTATTTGGCATGTTGGCACTCGGAGTCGTCTTCTTCTGTCTGCGTGCCATCCGCGGCGATGCCATTTGGAATCGGGCCGAACGATGGATTCGCGTAGGATTCTGGGGCGTCAACGGCGGGCTCGGCCTGATGGTCGTGCTCGACCTGTTTCCCGGCGGCGTGTTGCAACTCTGGGACGCCATCCAGAACGGCTACTGGCATGCGCGCCGCCTCACGTTTCTGATGGGCGGCCTGTACCACACGCTCGAATGGATCCGCATCGCCGCGGATCTGACCTTCCTGCTGGTGGGGGCCGTGCCGCTGGCGTTGGCCGTGTTGCTCCTCGTCTTCGGCGAGCGGGCGCCCGAGCGCGTCGGGTGAGGGGCACCTCGGCGCACTGCTGTCTCCACCGTTCCGCCTCCCGCAGCCTCGGCCGCAGCGATACGACCTTCGCATCCACAACCGGGCCTACCGTGCGCGCGACGATGCAGCACACGAGATTCTGGCCAGACCGGCCTCGGGGCTATGGCAGACTTGCCCAGAGAAGATGCCAAACCGGGGGGTGCCATGATCGAGAATGTACTGGTCTGTCTCGAAGGATCGCCGAGTACGGAAGCCACGACGTTGACCGCCATCGCGCTGGCCCAGGAGCGAAAGGCGACCCTGGTCGGGATCGCGATCGTCGACGAACCGGATATCCGCGCGGGGTCGCTTGGCGGGGTCGGTGGATCCAGCTTCAAGCACGCGCGTGACGAATCGCTGCTCGCCGATGCGCGAACCCATGCCAATGATTGGCTGGCCTCGTTCGAGCGCCGCTGCCAGGAGGCGAAGGTGTCGGTACGTACCCTGGAGGTCGTTGGGCGCCCAGCGGAAAGGATCATCGCCGAAATGGAACGCCACGATCTTTGCTTGATGGGTCGCGACTCGAACTTTCGCTTCGAAACCGAGAACGAGGATCGAGCGACGCGGGAAAGGATCCTGCGCCACGCGAGCCAGCCCATCCTCCTCGTCCCGGAACGCCCGCCCGAGGCGCCCGCCGAGCTTGGCGCGACGGTCCTGGTCGCCTACGACGGCGGAGCGGCCGCCCAGCGAGCGCTGGCCAGTTTCGCCGCGAGCGGCTTGGCCGAGTCGCGCACCATCCATGTCGCCACCGTCCACGACGACGGGGAGAAGGCGTGGGAGGTGGCCAGCCGAGCCGTCGAGTCGCTGCGCGCCTCGAATATCCCCGCCACGGCCCACAGCATCGTGTCGGCGCTATCCAATGCCGAAGCCCTGGTCGGCTTCGGAACCAAGATAGGCGCCGGCTTGGTCGTCATGGGCGCGTTCGCACGTTCCCGCATGGCGGAGCTGTTCTCGGGATCGGCCACCCGCTCTCTCGCCGAACACAGCCCGATCCCGCTCTATCTCCAGCACTAGATGGCCCCGCGGGTGGTCGTGTCGAGGCGCGCGCGCCACGCCACCAGCCGATGCATCTCGGCCCGGCAAGGGTGCGCCATCGCCGTGTGAGGGTCGGATGGCCGGGGCTACACCTGCTCGGGTGCTGGCCCGTCCCCACCGACATCGTGCTTGATTCTGCCCAGGCGCCGGGACGCGCTTACGTAGCCGCGGCTACCGATGGCGATCATGGCCACGCTTGCCAGGACCAGGAAGCCGTCGAAGATGCTCCACCACGAGACGCCGAAGTAGCGGAACAAGCTGATGCCGAGCGCCAGGAAGGCCAGTCCCGTCCGGATGAAGGCCAGCGAGGTGCGGCCGAGGGCGAGCTCGGTGCGCTGAAAGGACAGGTTGGTGCGGGTTCGCGCGAAGAGATTTCGCCTCTCGGCCAGCGTTGTCCTCTGCATCGAGTGCTGCGTGCGCGATTCGGCCAGGGTGGTGCGCTGCCTGGCCCACTCCGTTCGATCGCGCGAAAGCGTGGTCCTGGTGATGGCCATGCGCGTGCGCACGCCAGCCAGATCCGTACGCTGCCCCGCCAGGCTGGTGCGCGATCTCGACATGTCCGTGCGCACCACGGCCAGATCCGTGCGCTGATTCGCCAGCGCGGTTCGCTCGCGCCCCATGTCCGTGCGGATGTTGGCGAGGTCGGTGTTGCGCGTCGATAGGCGCGTTTGTTCGCGCGTCAGCGAGGTCCGCTCTTGGGCCATCGAGGTTTGCTTCTGGCCGAGCAGGTTGCTTTCCGTGGCGTGGGCGAGCAGCCCGCCGGTGAGATCGGTGCGCTTGCGGTCGAGATCGCGAATCTCCTCTTCGATTCCGGTGTACTTCTGCTGAAGCTCGACCGCTCGGCGTATGAGATTTTGAATCTCGTTCAATCCTTCTCGGGTGGTCTCACCGCTATCGTTCTCGGCCATGGTTCGACTCCTTGTCAGTTATTCACCGTGCAATCGAATACCTCGGGCCTGCGCCGGCACGGGGTGGCGGGTGGCTGGGCGTGTTTGCGCCTCCGGGTGAATCGTTCATCGTTAATCGACCGGGAGCCCGACGACGGGCACGAAGCCCGACTCGTAGTTGACGTGACGGCCACCCGCGTAGGTGACGGCCAACGCAAGAACGATCTCGCGCTGGGAGTCTTCCAGCCACGGACCTATCAACACGATGCTGTCCCCGGACACCTGCGCCGTGATCTCGAGGCTGCTCGTGCGCGGATCCGAGGCAATCGCGGCTTCGATGCGCGTGGCGATGAGCGATCGTTCCACCTCGGCGATGGTTTCGGGCGTGGTTTCGAACTCCGGATTGTCCACCGCGGCGCGCAGAAGGCCGCACACCACCGGTGTGGAAAGTCGCTTGATGTTGAGGACAACATCATAATGCGAAGGGTCGCGGATGTCTCGGCCGTACATGAAACGCGCCCAGCGCCCCCGCTGCTCGTCCTCGGTGAGGATATACTCGCGCGCGTGCTGCTCGTCGCAGCCGAGCCGCTGCATGGTCATCGGTACGCGCATGGAAAGCGGGGCATTGATGCGAACCCGGAGCATGTGCTGCATCGGGGGCACGAGCAGATGGCCCGAGTAGCCGTGGTAGATGAGATTGTCGTCGCGAATGTATTCAAGCAGGGCAAGCCGCATCAGGATGGTGTAGGGCCGGCGTAGCTGGCTGAACTGGTCGTAGGCGCGTGTTGCCGTGCCGATGGCCTCGACGATGCGATTTGCGATCTCGCCGTGCTCGTTCACCTTCGACAGCAGGTCTTCCCGGGACAGGCTGCGATAGCCGAGGTGCTCCACCAGCGACTTCACGAGCAGACTGACCCCGGACATCGTCCCGCGCGAGATGAGTATGATCGGCATGGGCGCCTTCCTTCATGAGGATGCGGCCGCGAAGAACGAGAGCCAACGTGGTCGATCCCCTGCGTCTGGTCTTCCCTCCAAACCAGGCGTGCTGTCAATGCGAGGGATTTCGGGGTCCTCCGGGCGTATTCCCTAGTCGTCTCCGGACTTTTCTCCGGCAAAACCAGGGATCTCCCGCATTGGCGAACCCGCCGACCTGGGTTAGCTTGTATTCAATAGGAAATATCGAAATTCAAGGATCGGAAAGGAGTTCGTCATGCTGACTGCAGGCACAATGGTCAAAGGTGGTTTCTACTTGAACCGCGACAAGCTGGACCTCGTCACGGTGAGTGGCAAGGAAGGGATGCTTCCCGGCGTTGACGGACAGCGCTACCGTCGCGTCCCGGTGCTTGCCGTGGTGTTCATGGCGCCGGTGCTGGGTGGTCTCTTCGTGGTGTTCATGCCATTTGTCGGATTCGCCCTGGTCTTGCATCACCTGGCCCGCCTTTCGCTCGCCGGCGTCAAACGCTCGATCCGAGGTCTTCTTGCTGTCGTCACGCCCACCTGGCGTCCGGGCGAGGCCTACTTCACCGGCAAGGAGGGCGAGAAGAAGCATGCCAAGGAATCCACTTCGGCCAGGGCGGACGAGGGCAAGCGCGGCGAGCCGGAATGATTCAACGGAGCAGAGCGTAGATCGCCAGCACGGCGACCGTGAGACCGATGCACACCGCAGTGGTGCCGATGATGCGTCCCAGGGTCGTGAGACCTTGGGAGGGAGGTTCGGTCAGCACCTTCTCCAAGGTATTCTCCGTCACCAGGCGCTCGTATTCGGCCGGCCGTTCGTGCTTGAGCTCCTCGACCGAGACCCTGCCGGTGAAGATCACCAGGTCCATGGGGAACTTGTCGGGCCGCAAGTGGCCGTTGAAGAAATGCACGGTGAAGATGAACACCATGGCCATGAGCGCCTCTTCGCCGTGGACAACGAGCGCGATATTGAAGATCCAGCCGGGCAGAAAGCGCGCGAAGAAGGCCGGGAACCACAGCAGGAGGCCCGAGGAGCCGATGATCGCCATGCCCCAGAAGACCGCCCAGTAATCGAATTTCTCCCAGTACGAATAGCGGTCGAAGCGAGGCCGCGGTCCAAGGCCGACGAACCAGCGGAAGTGCTGCAGGAGCTGGACCAGATCGATGGGCTGGGGCACCAGGGAGCGCGGCCCCCACAGCATGCCGTAGTCCTTGCGGACCAGCAGACGGTGGGCAAGTCGGATCAGGTGGGTCAGGAAGACCGACATCAAGAGGGTCGCGGCCATGCGGTGGAGGATGCCGGTCACTGCGTATCCACCGAAAAGATGCGCCAGCGTCGAGGCCCAGGGCGCCAATGGAAACAGGAGGGGCATCCCCGTCAGGGCCAGGGTGAGGAAGCTGGCCATCAGAAGCCCGTGCAGCAGCCGATCGTGGCGGTGGAAGCGCAGGACGAAGCGCGAGTCTCCCACTTCCGGCGCGCCGGTCTTCTTTTCGGCCTCCGGCTGGGACTCTCCGGGCGCGTCTGGATTACTTGTCGTCATCGATCTTGCCCTCGGCTTGCAGCTTGCGCACCAGCACCAGCGATCGTCCCAACCACAATAGCGTGTGGAGACCGAAGAAGGCGAACACGCTGATGAGCAGCAGCTTCATCGCCAGCGAGATGAAGTAGAGCGTGGGGTTTCGCGCGCGGTTGTGTGCATCGGCGTGAGGATCGTAGCGCGAGAACTTCACGCTGGCTCCCGCATGGCACTTGCGGCAGGTGGATACGCGCCGGGCATCGGAAACCGTCGATCTGGGATCGCTCGGGGGCAGGATTGCGTGGGTGCCGTGACAATCCGAGCAGGTGGCGGCGCGGGTGAAGCCGAGGGTGGTCACCTTGCCGTGAAAGGTGTCGCGGAAGGTCCGGATGGATTCCTTGTGGCAAGTGCCGCACTCCCTGACCAGCCCGACTTTCCAGGCGGGGCTCACCTCTTGGGTTTCGTGGGCGGTGTGGCAGTCGGTGCACACCGCCGCCCGCGGATTGCCCTCGCGCAGGGCCGCAGCGTGCACGCTGGTTTCGTAGACGGCCTGGATACCCTCATGGCAGGAGCCACAGGTCTTGGGGATGTTGTAGCGGTTGACCCGACTCTTCTCGTCGGAGGCGCGGCGGATGTCGTGGTGGCCATGGCAGGTGGAGCAGTTGGGCGCCACGACCAGACCGCTCTTGGTCAAGGCCCGCCCGTGAATACTGTCTTGAAAGCGGGCCGGAACGTTGCCCGCCGCGATGTGGGCCTTGGCGATGACGCTTGCGCTCGCGTGACAGCGGCTGCACGTGGCGACCAGGTTGAAATGGTAGGTTCTGGATTTCGGATCCGTGGAGCTGCGCATGTCATGGACGCCGTGGCAGTCGGTGCACCAGGCGGCAAGGCTGGTGCTGGACTTGCGTCGCGAGCTGGCGTGGACGCTCTCGCCATAGGCCTTGACGGCGTCTTCGTGACACGTCGAGCAGACGGGCTTGGCCAGCTTGTCGGCGTGGGGCAAATCCTTGCCTTGCAGGTCGACGTGGCAATCCACGCAGTTGAGACTCATCTGGCCGTGAATGGAAGCGGCGAAGTCATCGCCGATCGCGGGAATCGGGGGCCCCTTGCTACGATCCTGACTGCTGCTATGACAACTTAGACAGTCCTCATTCGAGGGGGACGCCTCCTGCTCGGCGGCCGGCGCCGCGGGCGCGCCGGTTTCCCCTCGGGCAGTCGCGCAAACCAGCAGCACTAGGGTCAGCCAAATGGCGCCCATTCGGGTCGGATTTTTCGAACCGTTGATTACCATGTTCGGCGACGCCATGGGTCGGTGAAGCCGGCGAAATATAGTATGCAAGCTCGCATGTCACAAGGCCCTGTGATCGCCATTTCGGACCGGCCAGTCCAAAATCAAACCTCGGGCATCCTGTTTCACGTCGCCGCCCCGCCCCCGGCAGTCCCCGGTGGGTCGGCCGGCGACTCGCCACCATCGGACGGCAGTTCCACGGTGAAGCGGGCGCCTCCGAGAGGCGACGGGCCGGCCGTCACGTCGCCGCCGTGGTCGATGACGATCTTGCGCACGATGGCCAGACCCAGTCCGGTGCCGCCCTGGCGCCGGGTCACGTAGGGATCGAAAATGCGCTGGCGATCGGATTCCGGAACGCCGGGACCGTTGTCGTCGACGACGATGGCGGCGCGCCCGCCGCGCGACTCGGGCTTGATGCGGATCTCGGGGATCCTGCCGGCGCCCTGCGCGGCTTGCGTCGCGTTCTCGACCAGATTGGCGATCACCCGACGGAACAGGGACCGATCGCACATGGCGTACACGGGATCCGGGTTCGGCACGACCCGTACCGTCGCTTGCCATTCCGGCTGCAGGCGCAGGATTTCCCCCAGAAGCAGGTTCAGATCGACGGCAGCGGGTTCGACCTTGGGCAACTTGGCGAACGCCGAAAAATCGTCTACCAGCCGCCGCAACCCCGCGATCTCCTCGCGCAGGATCTCGCTCGCGGTGTCGAGCAACTGGCGGTAGGAGGCGTCGTCGCCGCGGTACTTGCTGGCCAGCTCCTGCACGGCCAGTTGGATGGGCGTGAGCGGGTTCTTGATCTCGTGGGCCAGCCGCCGCGCCACCTCCTGCCAGGCCGACACCTTTTGCAAGTATTCGAGGCGCGAGCGCGCCTGGCCGAGCTCGGCCACCATGCCGTCGAAAGCACGCCCGAGCTCCGCCAGTTCGTCCTTGCCCTTGGGGGCGACGCGTACTTGCAGATCCCCGGCGCCCACACGGCGGGCCGCTTCGTGCAGGCGCGCCACCCGGCGCGTAACCTGGCGGGCGAACAGCCAGCCGATGAGCGGCGCCGCGGCCAGCATCACCAGCACCATGAGAACGTACTGGCGCAGGAAGCGGGGAATGATGAGGTCGTAGACGCGATCCAGCTGCTGTTCCTTGTCGATCGCGTCGCGCAGGGACAGGAAGTTCTCGTACATGTCGAGGGGAATCCCGAAGGTCAACTCCAACACCCGCGTTGCCTCGTCCTTTCCCTTCGCAGGGACGGCCACCACGATGGGCGGGGCCTCGCGCGAGCGCGCCAGGATCGCGGGATCGGCTTCCCAAAAGTCGACCTCCTGGTCGCCATCGAGCAGGCGCGCACGCAGCAGGCCCTCGGTCGTGGCCAGACTGGCCAGATCGGTCACGGGCGTCGCCGCGATGCTTTGGGCGCGGCGCCGGAACTCATCCTTGCGATCGGCGAAATACGAACGGAAGACCTCCGCCGCGCGCGTCGAGGCCGTGGCGACCCGCTGCGACTGCTCGATGGAGAAATCGGCGAAGCGGTGCACGGCGTAGTAGAACGCGTAGGCCGACAGCAGCGCCGATAACAGCGCCACGAGGAGCATCTCGGCCAGCATCTTGAGTGCGAACCGGCCCGGCCATTTCATGGCGGTGCATCTCCCGGTGCTGCAAAGGATTGCGACACCACCTGGAGCAGTCGTTCGCTGTCGTCGATGCGCGGATTGACAAAGACGCTGACGAAGGATCCGAAGAAGCTTTCGCCCGATCCGGATCGACCACGTCCGCTCGGGTGGGACAGCCAGCGACGCACGTTGCTGACCAGTTCCTCCGAGATTGGATTGAGATCGGCCCGCAGGCTCAAGTGGTAGCGCGCGCCCGGCTCGAGATTGGCCATCTCGGCCACGGGAAACGCGACCAGCGACGTAGCCAAATCCACCGCCGCCTTGGGCGTCGCCACGACCTTGGTCTCGGCCACGCCCGGCTTGCCGGTCGAGATGCGCACGCGCAGCTTCTCGTCCCACAGGTCGTAGACGATTTCGGCCAGGCGCATCGCTCGGGCGACGGGTGCGTCGGCGCCGTCGCGCATGAGCGCAACGCGGATCAGCACGCGGGTCGAAAAGCCGGAAAGCAAGCGCTCGACATCACGGGGCCCGAAAAGGTCCTGCAAGCCGACGCTGACCACCAGGTGGCCCGCCTCGCGTGCGATGCCTGCGATGCGCGGGGCCGAGGGTGCCGCACTTGCCGTCCCCGCGCCCAAGAGCGCGAGAAGCCCAAAGCACAGTGCGCGCCTTCTTCCGGTCATCAGAACTGGATCCGGCCGAGGGCGTTGGCCACCGAAAGCGTGAAGATGCCGATGTACGTGTCGAGACGGATGCCGAGATCTGCGGTGAGATCCGAGGCGATGGCGCGCGACAGCGGCAGGTCGTGGTTCCGGAGGTCGTTCCGGTTCGCCAGTGCGAGCACGCCGAATGCCGCGAAGGCGTCGCCACGATAGAGTAGACCGTGCCGGCTCCAGATGGGGATCGCGTACTCGACCAGGACGCGGCCGGCGAGATCGTCATAGCGGTGGGCGGCAATGCCGGTGTCGAGAAAATCCAGGGATGGCTGCGTGGAGAAGTTGAGGCCGAGCGCGCGCGGCGGCAGCAGCGGATTGAGATCGCCGACGAAAAAGCGCTCGAAATAGGGGGCGTCGCCCCAGATCCCGCCTAGGTAGGCGTGGATGCCGATGATGTGTCCCCAGCGCAAGGGAAAGTAGTTCGACGCCTGGGCCACGCCCTTGACGAAGCCGTAGTTCGAGGCGAAGGCCGACGTCGCGGCCTCGACGGAAAGCGAGATGTGGTGGCCGCCCCTGGGCAGCACCGGATCGGTGCGCGAGTCGATGTCGAGGACCATGCCAAGCGAACCTATGTGGCTAAACCCGTCGTGCACGGCGAACGGAATCTGCGTGACCAGCCCATCGGACGAGGTGCGCGTGCGCTGGGCCGGAAGCTCGGCGCGTATGGATTCGAAGCGCGCCTCGCCGCTCAGAAAGAAGGTGCGCGAGAGCGCCCGGCCCGCGCCAAGCGTGCCACCCAGGCGACGTACGTTGACCGCGACGAAGTCCGCGGGAGCGGAACTGGAGTCCGCGCCGCTGGCGCGAAAGAACTCGCTGCCGCGCGAGGCGTTGAAGCTGGCCTGCAAGGCGAGCCGGCCCGAGAAAAACGCCGGAGGACCAGACACGTGCAGGGCTCCCGCGAAGCCAGGCTCGGCGAAGGGGACATGCGGGCGCGTGGACCCGACCACGCCGCCACCTAAAGCGAGTCCGCGGCCGAGGAGATTGCGTTCGGTGGCGGCCAGCCCGCCCCACACATCGGTGGCTTGACTCGTGCCCAAATAGATCGCATCGAGGATGATGGTCCCGCGTTCCTCGACCTCGACCACCAGGGTCGCCTGGCCGCGGTGCTGGCCCTTGACCAGGGACAGGTGCACGTCGAGAAAGAAGCCCAGCGCGAGCAGGCGCAGGCGCGCCAGGCTCACGCGTGCATCGTCGGCATTGACGACATCACCCTGATGGAGCCCCACCTCGCGCAAAATGAGCGCGGTCTTGGTCTTGCGGTTCCCGCGCACCTCGATGGCCTCGAGGGTGTAGCTGGGCTCGAAGCTCGGGTCGGGAGGGAACTCCGGCATCGGCGCCGCCTCCGGGGCGCCCGCAGGAACAGCTTCGACGGGTTGCTCATCGCTGGCGGCAACCGCCGGACAGGCAACTGCGAATGCGAGGAAAGCAAGGGCCAGGCGCATGGATTGCGGGATTCTACACTTCGGAGAGCGCCGAGAGTATGCAGGGCACGGAGACGGCGGGATCGCGCATCCGGACCTCCGCGCCCTCCTTCTCTGTGCACTCTGCTCAGTTGATGCTGAGGCGCGGGGCGAGGGCCACGGCCTGGACCACGGAATCCAGGCGGCGTCGCACTTCTTCCGAGGGATTGAGCAGGGCCATGCGCTCGAGGACGAAACGCAAGCGATCTTGGTCGCCGCGCAGTTCGTAGATGGCGCGAAGATTGTTCAGCATGCGCAAGACGATCTGACGGCGCGAAGCGGGCGCGAGGAATTGCTCGTCGATGTCGCCCGGATCCCCGGTCGCCGATTCGTAGATCGAGCGCAAGACCGCGGGCGTGATGAGGCGCCCGTCGAAGGGATCGATGGTGGCCATTTCGCCCGAGGCCTTTGCCACGCGCACGAGAAAGTGGCCGGGGAACGACACGCCATCGGCGGCGACCCCGGCGCGCCGACAGACTGCCAGCAGCACGACGGCCAGCGAGAGCGGGTTGCCCGTGCGCCGGTCGATGACATAGTTGAGGAAGCTGTTCTGCGGATCGTAGAAATCGACGACGTTGCCGCGATAGCCGAGTTCGCCGAAAAGCAAGCGCAGGATGGGCACGATGCGATCCGCTGGCGCGGAACCGCAATGCTGGCACGCCTTGAGCTTGATGCGGGCGAGCTCGCCCATCACGTTGAGCTTGTTGAGGTAGGCCTGAATGTCGAGCCCGGGTTGCTCCGGCTCCGCCAGCAGCAAGGCCAGGTGCTCCACTTCCAGCTTGTCGTCCGTCCTCGCAAGGAGGTGCGCGAACAGCAAGAGATCAGCCGGACCACTCATGGTAGCGCTAGGGAAGATAGCACCGCCCGGAGCGGCGGCACGGCTTTCTCGTGAGAAAGTCCTGCACTATTTCGAGAGGGATAGCGGGGCGCGCGATCTGGCGGTGGAAGCCCCCGGGTCGGGCCTCGCGGGTCACTGGCCAGGCACCTGCGCGAGCCGGGCTTCGAGCTCGGACAGCTTGGCTTCCAGCGCGGGCACGCGCGCGGCCGCCATGGTCGCGGCCTGGTATTGCGTTTCTAGGTCGAAGAGACGCTGGTACACCTCCTCGGGATCGGGGGCCTCCGCGCGTAGCTCGGCCAGGCGGCGCTCGCGCTCCTCGCCTTCGCGCAGCCGCGCATCGAGCTCGGACAGGCGCTGGGCGTCTGCGGCGTGCGCGGCCTCGGCCGCGGCCAGGGCTTCGTTGGTCTGACTCAGGCGCGAGCGCAGGCTTTCGACCTCGGTGGCCAGGTGGCGCTCGCGCTCCTCGCCTTCGCGCAGCCGCGCATCGAGCTCGGACAAGCGCTGGGCGTCGGCGGCGCGCACGGCCTCGGCCGCGGCCAGGGCTTCGTTGGTCTGACTCAGGCGCGAGCGCAGATTCTCGGCCTCGCATTGGCTGGCGGCCAAGCGGGCGCGCACGTCCTCCAGCTCGGCCAGGCTTTGCGTCCGGCCCTCGCCCTTCTCGGCGGAGGCATGCTCGGTCCGCAGCAGCAGACCTTCCAGCTCGGCCAGCCGCGAGCGGCGTACACGATCGGCGTCCTCGATCTCGGCCAGCGCCCTTTGCAGCTGCGCCACCTCCGTGACGAGCTCGGCCAGTCGCTTCTCGCTCGCGCTCAGCGCTTCCTCCAATTCGGTCACCAGGCTGGCCTGCTCGTTGGCAGCGTCGCGCAGGCGGCTCACCTCTTCCAGGTGCACGCCCGCGGCCCGCCGGAAATCCTCGATCGTCGCTTCCTGCGCGTCGATTTTGGCCAGCACATCGCCCCCGGCCTGGCTTCGTTCGAGGGCGCGATCGCGCTCGGCGCGCAAGCTGGCGAGGTCGGTGCGCGCGCGACCAAGCTCATCATCGGCGGCGTCGGCTCGCCAAGTGGCCTCCTGCTTGGCGGCTTCGAGAGCCGCGATGCGGTCGTCGCGCTCCGACAGCGCCGACTCGCGCTCCGCGAGCTCCTTGTCCCGGCGTTGCAGTTGTTGGTCGAGCGCCGGGCCAGCCGCGGGCTCGTCGGCACGCAGGCCCGCGGTCAGGCGTTGGGCCAGCGCCGTCAGCTCCTGGGTGGTCTTGCGCGTGAGGCTCACCACCGACTCGTCGGCCTCCACGAGCGCCCGGCGCAAACGTCGAACTTCCTCGTCGAGTTCCGCGCGTGCCTCGGCGGTGCGGCGCAGGCGCGCGCGCAATTCGTCGATCTCCTCGCGTTGTGCGCGCGACACGCGCACGAGGCCTTCAGCCTTGCCCTCACTCTCCGAGAGCTTTTGGCGAAGCTCGCCGAGAGCCGTATCGGGCGCCTTGATGCCCGTGCCTGCACCTCCCCGCTCGGTGGGCGTGCGGCTATCCCAGTCGCAGGCCGGGATCTGCACCAGGGCATAGCCGAGGCCAAGGGGCTCTTCGGGGCCCGCCAGGGCGATGTAGTGGGTGGGCTCCTCGGATTCCCGTTCGGCAAGCTCCGCCTCTACGCGCAGGTCGGCTGTGGCCTCGTCGAATTCCGCGATGCCGTAGGCCCAAAAAGGGGTCTGGCCGAACATGCGGACCTTCGCGAAATGCGGCGCCAGGGCGTCGACCACGTCGTAGTAGGCCATGCCAAGGCCGCGATCCCCATTGGCGACGATGCAGGCCAGGCGCCCGCCGGGCGCCACCAGGGCCAGCAGCGTGGAAAGCTGGATCGGGCCGTGGCCCTGCAGCACGTCCGTGGCCTCCGGCAAGAGTACCAGGTCGAAGACCCCGGATGCGTCGATGGTGCCCGACGTCATGGTCACGAAGCCGAGGGCCCCTTCGTGCTGGCGGGTGCGGGCCTCGGAAACCTCCTGCGCGCTGCCGGCGCCGATGGCGCTCCTGGCGCCCAGGCGAACCAAATGTGCCGTGGCCTCGCCCGTGCCACAGCCGACTTCGAGCACGCGCCGCCCGTCGAGCAGGGGACGTAGATAGCTGTATACGGCCGCGCGGCGAATTCCGCTATTCGAGGTGGGTTGGTCGGCCATTGGCGCCGCACTATACAATAAGTGGCGGCGGTGCGTGGGCCGCACGCGGTGGCTTCGCGCATCGCGACCGGCCAAATCAAGAATTCACGCGCTGCCGCTTGCCCTTCGGCCCAAGGCCGATTATAAATCCCCTCTTCACGAGAGGTTTCGCGTCATGCCCAAGAAGGGGATTCATCCAGCCTACAAGCCCGCCACCATCACCTGTGCCTGTGGGCACAAGGTCGAGACCTACTCGACGCGTGGGTCGTTCATGGTGGACATCTGCTCGAATTGCCACCCGTTCTATACGGGTAAGCAGAAGTTCCTGGACACCGGTGGTCGCATCGAGCGCTTCAACAAGAAGTACGGCCGCACCCCCACCACGCCGTCCTCCACGTAAAGGCATCGGCGGCGCGGCTGTGCCCGCGCGCCTGGTTTTTCCATGCTCGACGATCTGCTGCTCGCCAAGCTGGCGGCCGTCGAAAGTCGCTTCGAGGAGCTGTCGGCCAAGCTGTCGGACCCCGAGGTCCTGGCCCGTCCCCAAGCCATGCAAAAGCTGGCCAAGGAGCATGCCGATCTGCGCGAGCTGGTGGATGCCTTGCGCGCCCACCGGCAGACCCTGGCGCGCCTCGATGAAGCGCGCGACATGCAGAAGGATCCCGAGATGCGGGATCTCGCGCGCCAAGAGGAGAGCGAGCTCTCCGGCGAGCAGTCGCGCCTGGAAGAGCGACTGAAGCTTCTTCTGCTGCCCAAAGATCCCAACGACGACAAGAACATCCTGCTCGAAATCCGCGCCGGCACGGGTGGCGAGGAGGCTGCGCTCTTCGCGTCCGACCTGTTCCGCATGTACTCGCGCTTCGCCGAGCGCCGTCGCTGGAAGGTCGAAATCGCGTCCATGTCCAGCGCCTCCGCGGGTGGCCTGAAGGAAGTGGTGGCCGCGGTCGAGGGGCGCGGCGCCTACGCGCAGCTCAAGTACGAATCAGGCGTGCATCGCGTGCAGCGCGTGCCGACCACGGAGGCGCAGGGCCGCATCCACACCTCGACGGCGACCGTGGCCATCATGCCCGAGCTGGAGGACGTGGACATCAACATCGACCCCAAGGATCTCAAGATCGAGGTCATGCGTTCGGGCGGTCCGGGTGGGCAGTCGGTGAACACCACCGATTCCGCCGTGCGCATTCACCATATTCCCACCGGCCTTTACGTTCACTGCCAGCAGGAAAAAAGCCAGCACAAGAACAAGGCCATGGCCATGAAGATCCTGCGCTCCAAGCTCTACGAGATCGAGCTCGAGAAACAGGAGAGCGCCGAGCGCGAGGCCAGGCGCAGCCAGATCGGCAGCGGCGACCGATCCGAGAAGATTCGCACCTACAACTTCCCGCAGGATCGTCTGACCGACCACCGCATCGGCTACACCCGCCACAACCTGCCCGCCATCCTCGACGGCGATCTGGAAGACATCATCGGCAGCCTGCGCGCCCATTTCCAGGCCGAGGCGCTGCGGGGTGACGGCTAGGCCAGGAGAGGACACCGAGGGAGGTGAGAGAGCACAGAGATCTCTGTGCTCTCTCCTCGCTGGCCTCTGCGCTCTCCCATTGACGAAACCGGTTTTGCTGGGAAACCTTCCTCCATGCCCAGCCAAGCGCTCCTCTCCCCCACACAGGATCCTGCTTCGACCCTTCGTCCGCGCAAGGACGTTCCCGCGTCGGATCAGTGGGATCTCTCCCAGCTCTACGCCGACGAGGCGGCTTGGGAGAAGGATTGGGAGCGCTACCGCGGCCTCTCGGCCAAGATTCCGTCGTTCAAGGGCACCCTCGGCAACGGGCCCGAGGCGCTGGCGGCGGCGCTCGTCTTTCTGCGTGACCTCGGCCTGATCGAGGAACGCTTGGCCGCGTACGCGGCCTTGCGCGAGTCGGAGGATCAGGGGCTGTCGTCCTCGCGCGACCGCACGGCTCGCTTCACGATGTCCCAGGCCGAGGCCCAGACTGCCTGGAGTTATTTCGATCCTGAAATCCACGCCATTCCCGACGCTCGCATGGCCGGCTACCTGGCGCACCCGACTCTGGCGGAGTTCTCGATCTGGTTGCGCAAGCTTCTGCGCTTCAAACCGCACGTGCTCGGCGAAAAGGAAGAACGCCTGCTTGCCATGCAGATCGAATGCAACCAGACCGTGGCCAACGCATTCAGCGTTCTCACCGACGTGGATTTCGATTTCGGCGCCGTCGACACCAAGGACGGCAGAAGGCCGCTCAGCCACTCGACGTTTTCGAGCTACCTGCAAAGCCCGGATCGCGATCTCCGCCAGCGGGCCTACCAGCGCTACTACGCGCAATACGATCAGTACAAGACCACTCTCGCCGTGCTCTATGAAGGATCGGTGCAGCTCGACCGCTACGCGGCCAGGGTGCGTAACCACCCGTCGTCGCGGGCCATGGCCCTGTTCCCGGACGACATGCCCGAGTCGGTTTACGACAACCTGGTCGCGACGGTGAACGCGAGCTTGCCGGCGCTCCATCGGTACTACGACATCCGGCGGCGGGCGCTGAAACTCGACAGCCTTTGCCACTACGACGCTCGCGTGCCGCTGGTGCCGACCGCGACCTGGCGACACACGTACGACCAGGCGGTCGATGTGGTGCAAAAGGCACTCGCGCCACTCGGCAAGGAATACGGTGCCGAGCTCGCCAGGGGCCTGCGCGGCGGCTGGGTCGATCGCTACGAGAACAAGGGCAAGGCCTCGGGCGCCTTTTCCTACGGCAGCTTCAGCGCCGAGCCCTACATCCTGATGAATTTCAAGGAAGAGCTGCTCGACGACGTGTTCACGCTCGCGCACGAGGCGGGCCACTCGATGCATTCGTACTTCAGCGCGCGCAGCAACGCCTTCCTGCACTGGCACTACACGACCTTCGAGGCCGAGGTCGCCAGCACCTTCAACGAGCAGCTTCTTGGCCGCTATCTCGCGGGCCAGGCTGCATCCGACGAGATTCGCGCCTACCTCGTCAACAAGGAGGTCGACGCCATCATCGGCTCGCTTTTTCGCCAGACGATGTTCGCCGAGTTCGAGGCGAGGACGCACGCCCTCGTGGAATCCGGCACGCCGCTCACCGTCGATGTCCTGCGCGCGCAATACCGCGCGTTGCTCGAACGCTACTTCGGCCCGGGCGTGAAGCTGGAGGCCGTGAGCGATCTCGAAGGCCTGCGCATCCCACACTTCTACCGCGCCTTCTACGTCTACACCTACGCCACCGGCATCTCCGCCGCCATCGCGCTGGCCGACCGCGTGCTGGGCGGCGGCGACAGGGAGCGCGATGGCTACTTCGCCTTCCTACGCTCCGGCGGCTCGCGCTACCCCATCGAGTCGCTCAGGCTGGCCGGCGTAGACATGTCCAGCCCGGCCCCCGTGCAGGCAGCGATCGAGCGCTTCGAAAAGCTGGTGGGCGAGCTGGGGAGGTACCTGGGTGTAGAATAGCAGCCGAGTTCGTGCGGCGGTGGCGCGGATCGGCACGGCTATCTTGGCCATCCTCCTCGCACAGGCATTCGGGAGAGCGGCCGCTTTGGGAGATCTCACACTCGCGGCGATGGGAGGCCAACTGATTACCTCTGGCGGGCAGAAGTCAGTGGAATGTAACCAGCCGAAATCTTATGGCTTTCAAACACTTTTCTGGCACTCTCTCCGTTCGCTTGACAGCGACCGAACTGTGCTTAACCTTCCCTCTGCCCGGCTCCAGGAGGGAGCTTGGAAATCTAGACGCTGAGCGACAGATGCCAATTTACGAGTACGAATGCCAAAGCTGCGGCCATCGCTTCGAGGAATGGCAAAAGATGTCGGACAAGCCGGTCAAGGTTTGTCCGAAGTGCAAGGCTCGCAAGGTCGAGAAGCTGATCAGCCACACCTCGTTCCAACTCAAGGGCGGTGGCTGGTACAGCGATCTCTACGCCAGCCAAAAACCCGCAAGCGCATCCGCCGAATCGCCCGGCGCGAAGCCCGAGTCCGCAGGCGCCGCGAAATCGGAATCCTCGGGCAGCGGGGAGAAGGCCAGCGGGGCGAAGGCTGTCAGCGACAAATCAAGTTCCACACCCACGACCAGCGAAAGTAAGGGCAAGAAGGGCGCCTCGAAGGCGGCGGCCTAGCAGATTCACCGCCACCGTCTTCGTGCCCGGCACCACCATCCGGCAGCAACCGGACGGCAGGTTTTTCAATCAAGGAGAAAACAACAATGAAAGTGAGACCCCTGTACGACCGAATTCTCGTCAAACGCGTCGAGGAAGAGACCAAGACCGCCGGCGGGCTTTTCATCCCCGACACCGCCAAGGAAAAGCCCCAGAAGGGCCTCGTCGTTGCCGTCGGCAACGGCAAGGTTCAAGAAGACGGATCCGTTCGCAAGTTGGACGTCAAGGAAGGCGACAAGGTCCTGTTCTCGAAGTACTCAGGCAACGAGAATCAAGATGGACGGCGTCGAGCATTTGATTCTGCGCGAGGACGATGTCCTCGCGATCCTCGAGTAGGCAGCACAAGGAGATCATCATGGCAGCCAAGGAAATTCTCTTCTCGCAGCCTGCTCGTCAGGCCATCGCACAAGGACTCAATCTTCTCGCCAACACCGTCAAGGTGACGCTCGGCCCGCGCGGCCGCAACGTCATCATCGAGAAATCGTGGGGCTCGCCCACGGTGACCAAGGATGGCGTGACCGTGGCCAAGGAAGTCGAACTGGCCGACAAGATGGCCAACATGGGCGCCCAGATGGTCAAGGAGGTCGCGTCCAAGACCTCCGACGTCGCTGGCGACGGCACCACCACCGCGACCGTGCTCGCGCAGGCCATCTTCAACGAGGGCGCGCGCTTGGTGGCGGCCGGCAACAACCCCATGGACATCAAGCGCGGCATCGACGCGGCTGTCGCCAAAGTGGTCGAAAATCTGAAAGACCAGTCCAAGCCTACGAAAGGCAAGACCGAGATCGCCCAGGTTGGCACCATCAGCGCCAACGGCGACACGATGATTGGCGAGATCCTGGCCGAGGCCATGGAGAAGGTCGGCAAGGAAGGCGTCGTCACCATCGAGGAAGCCAAGTCCATGGAGACCACGCTCGAGGTGGTCGAGGGCATGCAGTTCGACCGCGGCTATCTCTCGCCCTACTTCGTGACCGATGCCGAGCGCATGGAAGTCGTGATGGAGGACGCCTACATCCTCATCAACGAGAAGAAGATCTCGAACATGAAGGATCTTCTTGCCCGTGCTCGAGCAGGTCGCCAAGTCGGGCAAGCCGCTGCTCATCGTCGCCGAAGACGTCGACGGCGAGGCGCTCGCCACCCTGGTCGTCAACAAGCTGCGCGGCACCTTGCACGTGGCTGCGGTGAAGGCACCGGGCTTCGGCGATCGCCGCAAGGAGATGCTCAAGGACATCGCCGTGCTCACCGGCGGACAGGCCATCACCGAGGATCTCGGGCTCAAGCTCGAAGGGTATCACGCTCAAGGATCTCGGCCGCGCCAAGCGCGTGACCATCGACAAAGACAACACCACGATCGTCGAGGGCGCGGGCAAGAAGGCCGAGATCGAAGGCCGTGTGAAGCAGATCCGCACCCAGATCGAGGACACCACCTCCGACTACGATCGCGAGAAGCTGCAAGAGCGGCTGGCCAAGATCGTGGGTGGCGTGGCCGTGGTCAAGGTGGGTGCCGCCACCGAGAGCGAGATGAAGGAGAAGAAAGCACGCGTCGAGGACGCTCTGCACGCGACCCGCGCGGCCGTGGAAGAAGGCATCGTTCCCGGCGGCGGCGTGGCGCTCATTCGCGCTCTCGCTGCCATCGAGGGCCTCAAGTTCGACGATGATCGCCGCTTTGGCGTGAACATCGTCCGTCGCGCCATCGAGGAACCGTTGCGCCAGATCTCGGCCAACGCCGGCGTGGACGGCTCCATCGTCATCGAGAAGGTCAAGGCTGGCAAGGGCGCGTACGGCTTCAATGCCGCCACCGAGGAGTACGAAGACCTGGTCAAGGCCGGCGTCATCGACCCGACCAAGGTGGTGCGTGCGGCGCTGCAGAACGCGGCTTCCGTCGCCGGCCTGATGCTGACCACGGAGGCGATGATCGCCGAGAAGCCGAAGAAGAAGGAAGAACCCGCGCATGGTGGCGGCGGCGGTGGCATGGGCGGCATGGGTGGCATGGGTGGCATGGGCGGGGATGACTACTAGTTAGGATGGGAACCCTGGGAGGGTTCCCACCTCCCGCGCTGTGGCTACGGCAGGCGAAGCCTGCCTACGCCAACGCGATCTGATGGGAACCCTGGGAGGGTTCCCAAACCCTCCCGCGCTGTGGCTACGGCAGGCGAAGCCTGCCTACGCCAACGCGACCTGATGGAAACCCTGGGAGGGCTTGATGGGGTGCGGTGAATCGCGCCCCTGGGCGCTCCGGTGGGGATGTGGTCTCCCTTGAATGAAGACGCCCGGCGGAAACGACCCGTCGGGCGTTTTTCTTCAATGCCTCGCGCCTGTCCGGCTACAATGGAATCGTGATGCTAGATTCTGCTGCAAACCGTCGGAGAACTCCGCGGATCGAGGTTTTCGCCCAGGCCGAGGTGAGGGCACACGATGTCCAGATCATGGAGGTCCGCAACGTGTCGTCTGGGGGAATCTACCTTGTTGGCACGCCCCAGGAGTATCCTGAGCTCATCCCTGGCAAGGATCTGGGGATCGTCATCTTCGGTAGCGAGGAGGGCATCGGGGACGACCCCGATTTCAACATTACCTGCCTCGCGCGCATCATTCGCGTGGACGAGGGTAATCCGGGAAAACGACCACCGGGTTTCGGCGCGACCATCGATCCCGTGGATGAGGACAACCGCGAGCGGTTGACCAAGCTGCTCTTGCGGGCAGATCATTTCCGCGTTGGCGACCCGCGACGATAGGTGGGCGAAGTCCCGAGGCGGGCAGCACGAGGCTCGCCGGCCCTCCAGCTGGCGATAGGCGCGAAAGTGGCGGGCCCGCGCCAAGGATGGTAACAGAAAGATCGTGTTTCGCCTTCTTCGGCTGATCATCGTGCTCGGCAGTTTTGGTGCCGTCGCCTGGTTTGCCCTGACCGTGCGCCTGGGCGATCGGACCTTGCTCGAGCACGTGCAAGCCATTTGGAAAAGCCCGGCGTCGCGAGATCTCGTACGCGGGACGGAGAAGAAGGTGGGAGACCTCGTGGACCGGGCTTCGAACAAGGTGGTGCACGACGTGGCCAAGAATGTCCCAGGCCGAGTCAACTCGCGCGGCGACTTCCCCGGGGAGGAGCCCGCCAAGGCGCCCATGGATGAAGTGCCGAGCAAGGATCGCGAATCGCTGCGCGGGCTCATCGGTAAAGGTCTAGGCAAGGAGTGATGGGCAAGGGCGCGAGCGAAGCGAGCGGGGGAGGTGGGGGAGGTGAAGGACCCGACGTCCCCGGAGGGGGAAAGGGCGCGAGCGAAGCGAGCGGGGGAGGTGGGGGAGGTGAAGGACCCGACGTCCCCGGAGGGGGCAAGGGCGCGAGCGAAGCGAGCGGGGAGGTGGGGGAGGTGTTGGTGCCGAAGTTATCGACGAGGGAGAGAGCGCGTATCGCCAGCGCGTGGAGAAGGTCTTGCAACGACTCGACAAGGGCTTCGAGAACGTGGATCCCGACCTGGCCGAGTCGGACTTCGCCCAGGGGACCCTGGTAGTCATCTTCAGGCAGGCGCACAAGCTCATCGTGTCCCCCCAGACGCCACTGAGGCAGATCTGGGCCGCCTGTCGCGATCGCGCGTGGCACTTCGGATTCGACCCCGCGAGCGGGCGCTGGATGGACGATCGGGGCAGGGGCATCGAGCTCTTCGCACTCGTTGCCGACCTCGCGCGCGAACACGCCAACGTCGAACTGGTGTTCTAGCCCGAAGTTATCGGCGCTCCAGGTCAGATGCGCTCGATCGCCCCGCCGACGGCGTGACCTTCGCGCCACAGGGCGGCCTCCATCGCCGCGAGCAGGGGCAGGAAGGTCGGTCGGTGCAGCGCGCTGATAGCCAGGTTGCGGCCCCCAGCCGCGAGCTGCGATATTTCCTCGGGCAGCAGGCGGTCGGTCTTGTTGTACACCAGGAGACGCGGCGTCTCGGCCAGCGCCAGATCGCCTAGGATACGCTCGACGGCCGTGATGTGGTCATCCCGATCGGGATCCGTTGCGTCCACCACATGGAGCAGCAGATCGGCGTCGTCGAGTTCTTCGAGTGTGGCGTGAAATGCCTGGGCCAGATCCTTCGGCAGGTCGCGGATGAACCCGACCGTGTCGGCCAGGATCAATTCTCGTTCGCGCGGAAAACGCAAGCGGCGGGTGGTCGGATCGAGGGTAGCGAAGAGCTTGTCCTCGACCAGCACGTCGCTGCCGGTGAGGCCATTGAGCAGGGTCGACTTGCCGGCGTTGGTGTAGCCGACGATGGCGACCACGGGCAGGCCGCGCTCCTTGCGGGCAGCCCGGCGGCCCGCGCGCTGGCGCCGGGTCTGCTCGATGTCCTTTTCCAGCCGGTGCAAGCGCTCGCGCGCGCGGCGTCGGCCAATCTCCAGCTTGGTTTCGCCTGGCCCGCGCCCGCCGATGCCGCCTACCAGTCGGCTCATCATGGTGTTTTCCTCATGCAGCCGGGGCAGCCGGTAGCGCAACTGAGCCAGCTCGACCTGTAGCTTAGCGTCGCGGCTACGAGCCCGCTGGGCGAAGATGTCGAGGATCAGAATGGTTCGATCGATGACCTTGAGATCGGTGAACGAGGCGATGGCGTGGGCCTGGCCCGGCGACAGATCGGGATCGAAGATGAGCACGCTGGCGTCGTACTGCATGGCGCGTACGAGCACGTCCTCCAGTTTGCCGCGTCCGATGAGGTAGCGCGGATCCGGCTCGGGCCGCCGTTGCACGGCCACGTCGACGACCTGGATGCCCGCAGTCCGGCACAGTTCGCCGAGTTCATGAACGCGGCTGTTGTCATGGGAACCCTGGGCGGGTTCCCAAACCCTCCCGCGACGCTCCGCTGCCGGCAAAGCCGGCAGGCTCCGCACGCTGTTGTCATGGGAACCCTGGGCGGGTTCCCAAACCCTCCCGCGACGCTCCGCTGCCGGCAAAGCCGGCAGGCTCCGCACGCTGTTGTCATGGGAACCCTGGGCGGGTTCCCAAACCCTCCCGCGACGCTCCGCTGCCGGCAAAGCCGGCAGGCTCCGCACGCGGTTGTCATGGGAACCCTGGGCGGGTTCCCAAACCCTCCCGCGACGCTCCGCTGCCGGCAAAGCCGGCAGGCTCCGCACGCTGTTGTCATGGGAACCCTGGGCGGGTTCCCAAACCCTCCCGCGACGCTCCGCTGCCGGCAAAGCCGGCAGGCTCCGCACGCGGTTGTTGTCATGGGAACCCTGCCCCCGCGACTTGCCTAGTTCGGCCACCACCAGCAAGGCACGCTCGGCCCCTCGGGTCGCGCGTCCCGTGGGCAGAACGCGGTCGAATTCCTGCTCGAGCGCGGTGATGATGTCGATGAAATCGACAGATGCGTGATGAAAGGGCGTGGGCGGAAGTAAGATCCAAGGAGACTTCCCGTCCCGGGGCGGAACCAGGTGGGCGATGTGAAGATCGGCGGGCCGGCCCTCGTGGTTCACGCCCACGGCGGCGACGAGGTCCAGGCGCAATAGGGCGAGGTCGACCAGATCGTCGCGCGACAGGCCTTCGTTGCGCAAGTGGGTGTGCACCAGGCGGAGCCCGCGAAAGCGGCCGCCACCCGCGCGCAGGCGCCCCACCTCGGGCAGCACGAGGCCCGAGGCGTCGCCGACGACGACGTGTTCGATGGCGCCCTGGCGCGAAACCAGCACGCCTATCTGGCGGCCGATGCGCCGAGAGATTTCGCACAGGAAGCCGCCCAGCTCGGCCGATACGACCTCGCGGGGCGCGACCCGCCGGCGGTACACCCGTTCGAGGGCCGAGATCTCGGACGGCTTGAGACCCGCGCGATTTCCCGTCACCTCATGCATCGAAACTCAAGCACGCGCTCTGCACGAACCGGACTCTAGCCCGGATTTTCTTCACCGGAGCGAGGTGTGGGCGCCGAGATGGGGCTACCTCGCTCATCGAGCAGGGTGAGCGCCACGCTGACCGCACGCTTGGCCTTGTCGATGGTCTTTTCGTCGTCCTTGATGCGGCGGTAGGCACGCAAGGCCTGATCTTCCAGGTCCGCTACCTTGCTCTCGAGCTCGGTGATGCGGTCGCGGGCCTGGCCCAGCTTGACCTCGCGATCGCGGATGTCGGTGCGCGCGGTGTCCAGTTCGCCTTCGACGCGCAGGAGTCGGCGGTGGGTCTCCGCCAGCTCTTCGTTGCGCGCGGCTACCTCGATTTCGACCTCGGCGGTGCGCGCAGTCGCCTGCTCCAGCTCGGCGCGCTGGCGCTCCGCCGTCTCGGTCCTCTCAGCCAGGTTGCGCCGTTCCAGCTCGGCGGTGGCGGCGTGGTGTTGTTCGTCACGCGCCTGCAGCTCCGAACGTCGGCGAGCATCGGCGGCGTCCAGTTCCGCCGCGCGACGCGCCTCCGCCTCTTCCAGTTCGCGCTGCCGTCGGTCCTCGGCCGCGGCCAGCTCGCCGTCGTGGCTGCGGCGCAGCTCGGCGATCTCGTTCTTGCTGTCGCGATCCTTGGCCTCGAGCGCGGCCTGGTAGGCCTGCTTCTCGTTTTCGAGCGCGGCCGTGTGTTCCTCGCGCAGGGCCACCATGGCTTTCTCGTGCTCGCGACGAACGCGCGCCAGCTCGATGTCGTGGGCGTCCTCCAGGGACACCTTGTCCTCGGCGTGCCGCTTGTTGATCAGCTCGATCTCGGCCGCGTGGCTGGCGTTGAGGCGGCCGGTCTCGGCCTGCAGCTCCGCTTCGCGCGAGGCCTTCTCGGCTTCCCGCTCCTCCCTGAGGCGTCCCAGCTCGTTCTTGTGGGTCTCTTCATCCTCGGCGATACGGGCTTCGAGGTCATTGCGGATGCGATCCAGTTCCAGCCGCGCGCGATCCTCCACGGTGGCCAGGCGTTTCTTGAGCAAGTCCAGTTCGTCGTGGGTCTTGCCGATCTCGGCGTGCGCGTCTTCGAGCCTGACCTTGAGCCCACGCTCGCGCTCGATCCCCTTCTCCTTGTCCTGGGTCAGCGCCATGACCTTCTCGTTGGCGTGCATCAGGTTCTTCTCGAAGGTGATCATCTTCTCTTCCAGATCGCGCCGCGCGCGCTCGTGCTCGCGCATGCGATCCTTGTGATCGAGGATCAGCCTATCCTTGGCGTCCACGGCATCGCGCAGGTCGAGGATGTCCTTTTCCTTGCGGTTGATGGTTTCGCGCAGGCCGAGGAGATCCTTTTCCTTGTGCAGCGGCTGCGCTTGCAGGTGCGACTGTAGATCGTCGATGACCGCGGCGAGTTCGCGCTTTTCGTCCTCGAGCTCGTGGACGCGCCTTTGCAGATCGCTGAACGCGGCGTCGTTGGCGGTGGCGGCCGCGTAGGCGATGACCGAGGTATTGCGCACCTCGTCCGGCAACGGCGGCACGTCTTCCGTGAGGGGACGACGCGAAGAGATCCGGATCGCCCTCGATTTCGGCAGGCGGGGCCATTACCTCGGCGGTGGCGAGTTCGGAGGCGGCCACCTGCGTCGGGTACCGCCTCGAGATCCACCAGGTCCGACGGGGGTGGGAGCATCTCGGGCATGTCCTCGGCGGCGAACGACGAAGGCATCACGCGGGTCGCGCCTTCCTCGCTCCAGCTATCGCCATCGGGGACGGGCGGCGGAGGGGCGGTCAGCGTGGGCGGCGCTTCGTCCTTCACCGGCGCCGGCGTGGTGACGCCCAGATAGCGGTCCGTGGTGCCGATGCCGCTTGGCTCCAGGCTGGCCTGGGTTGGCTCCGGGGTCGGTATTTCCAGGGCGTCGAACGCCGCGTCGGCCTCCTTGTCGAACATGGCGTCCAGAACCGGATTGACCCCCAAGGGATCTCTGCTTGGCGGCGGCGCGGCGTTCTCCTCTGACCCGGGCGGCGGGGTCATCATCTTGGCTTCGTCGACGATGTCATCGGCATCGATGGCGATCTCCGTTGGACACCACGTCGGTGCCGAGAAATATCTCGGCGGAAGGGGAAGGCTCGCTGTCGGACTCGGGTTCGTCCAGTCCGATGAGAACGTTCACCTTGCGCATCAGCTCGTGGCGGTCGAGAGGCTTGAACATATACTCGTCGGCGCGCAGCTTGAAGGTCTTGTGCTGCTCGAACTTCTCTGGCGCCTCATCCGCGGAGGTCAGGATGAGTGGAACATCCTTCAGCTCTGCGTTGCGCTTGATCTTGTTGCAGATCGCGTAGCCGACTTTCTTGGGCTCGACCGACACCACCATCAGCGCCGGCCGGTTTCTCTTGGCCCAGTCGACGACTTGATCGCCGTTGGTGATGTTCTTGATTTCGAACCCATAGGGTTCCAGGGTCCCGGCGATGAGGGACAGGGCGCCTTCATCGGGCTCGACACAAAGAATCGTTCTCGTCGGCATGAGGTTGCCGCACGTTACTACGGATAGGTCTCCGGAACCAAGCAGGGCCGCAATTGACGCATTGGGCTCTTAGTGGCCGAGGTAGACCGTCTCGACCCAATTGGCCAAGGCATCTTCGTCCAAATCCGCCGTGAATACGTATTCCAGGCCCCCGGGATCGCGGTAAGACACGGTCGAAACACCGCGCTGGGTATCGAAGAAGGCGCGCCGGCCGCGCAGGACGCGCTGGCGGCTCCCGGCCAAGGGCTCGTTGTCCGAGGGAAACACCATGACGCCCAGGCGATGCCCGGCTGGCACCTGGTACACGACGTAGGCGCCGAAGTGGTCGCGCACGTGAACCAGACGGCCGCCCTGGCAGCGCGTCCCGGCCTGCGCTGCGGCCGGATGCAAGGAGAAGTCGACCTTGCCGCGGAACCAATCGGAAACCTTGCTGCAGCTTTCCGAAAGCACGTCGAGCGGCAGGTCGTGGTGGAAGGTGGACACCGCCTGCTCCAGCACCGGCGAGCGCACTGTCCGATGCATGTTGCTCATGAGGAGCACCACGGCGGTCGCCGCCGCCATACCTACCGTGAAGGAGCGCGGGTAGGCCCGCCAAGGCCAGCGACGGCGAGGGGATGGGGCGCTGGCGAGCGCGGTCTCGATGCGCGAGCGCAGTCCGATCGGCAGCGTCGGTCGGGGCAGGTGGCCGCGGATCGCGGCCTTGAAGCGGGCCTGCAACCGGCTGGCGCGGGTACACGTCTCGCACGCGCGCAGATGCGATTCGTAGGCCTCTCGATCCGGACCGCTCAGTTCGCCGTCGATGTAGGCGTGAAGTACGTTATCGGCATCGGCACAGGTGAGAGTCATGAGCGCCCTCCTTCCTGCTTCTTGCGCCGGAAGCTCTCGAAGTCGACGATCGTCGATGGTACGCCGCCAGCAGAGCTGGCGGGCTCCCCACGCGATCCGGATGGGAACCCTGGAAGGGTTCCCATGCCCTCCCGCGATGGTACGCCGCCAGCAGAGCTGGCGGGCTCCCCACGCGATTCGCAGTTCGCTGCGTAATCCACGAGTTGCTTCTGCAGCATCCTGCGCCCGCGGTAGAGGCGGCTCATCACCGTGCCGGCCGGGCATTCCATGATATCCGCGATCTCCTTGTAGGAGAGATCTTCCAGGTCGGCCAGGATCACGGGCAGGCGGAACTCGGGCGGCAGGGTCGCCAGCGCCTTTTCCACGTCGCGCGAGAGCATGCGGCCAAACAGCGCGCTCTCCGCGTCGCGCGGGGCCGCGCCCTGAAATTGCCCGAGGTTGGCCGCGCTGGTGTTGGCTTCGCCCAGGATCTCCTGCTCGCGCGCGCGTTCGCGGTAGCGGTTGCGGAACACGTTGGTGAGAATGCGCATGAGCCAAGCCCTGCAATTCGACCCCGCCTCGAAGCCATCCCAGAAGCGGTAGGCGCGCAAGATCGCATCCTGGACCAGATCCTCGGCATCGCCTTCCGACTTGGTCAAGCGTAGGGCAACGCCGTAGAGCGCCTGCAGATGGGGCATCACCTCGCGCTCGAACTCGGCTTGCGGTGTGCGGCGATGGAACAACATGCTGTTTCTTCAACCGGCCGGAGCCCCGGCCTATTCCCGGCCGAGTTCGGCGTTCTAGGGCAGCGAGGCGGGGCTCTCGACGCGCATGAAGTAGCGCGTGACGGAAGTCGTGCTCCCCGAACCCTTCACTTGGTCCGAATATGTGACATAGACTGCGTCTGGACCAACCCAGGCGGAGACTGGACCTGTTTGACCGTTTGCACTAGGCAAGACCAGTGTGGCGCCGTGGGGAACGGCATCGTAAGTGAAGCGAACCACCTCTGGTCCGGCGGTGCGATCGAGCCCGATGGAGACGTCACTTCCGGCTGAGCTCACCCAGACCGGGCGCGGCATGTTGAGTGGGCCGCCAAAGCTGGCAGCGGGCAACACAGGGTCGCGGGTCGTCACGGTTCCGGGATTGTTGGGGTCGGTCGGGTCGGGGTAGTAAGTGGCGAAATCGATGGCGCCGGGGTTTTGGAAGGCCAGGAAATAGTTGCCCTCGGGGGTGGGCGAGCCGACGATATTGCAGTTCACCACCCTCGTGCTGAGCTGGTAGGTCATGAAGGGGGCGCCCCCGGCTTCGTCGAGCTCGAGGGTGTCGAAGTCGGAGTACTGCGGTAATACATCGCCTGGCGTCACGACGCTGAACCCGAGACCGGTCGTGCCGCCGGTCGTCTGCAGGCAGTCCCAGTCCGGCACGTTCATCGGGACCGAATCGTCGAACAGCTTCGTCGGAGCGGCCGAGGGCACGGCATCCATTGGCAGAAGGAGGTAGCTGACCGATATGCCCGGCACGCGAATGCCCCAGGCCACGAAGCCGACGTTGCCCGACGTGGCAGCTCCAGCGGCGATCTGCACCGTGCTCGGATCGGTGCCGGCCGGAAGGGGAGGGGCCAGCAACACCGGGGCGGCGGGCGTGGTGTCGCCCAGGGTTTGCACGATGGCCAGGAGATCGTATCCACCACTGACCGTCGCGCTGTTCACGACCACGATGGCCACGAGCTGATCGCCAGGGGTGGTTCTCATGGTCGCGGCGAAGATTGGACCTAGCACCGGCTGGGCCAGAGCAAACCCCGTCTCCTGGGAGAGCGTGCCGTCGAGCGAGAGGCGTCCCCACCGCACCTGACCATTTTCGTATCCGGCCAGGGTGAAGCTGTCCCCGGCTCGGATGAGCGAGACGTTCTGCATTCGCGCGAGGGGCGAGTCAGGGAGTGTCTTCGCCAAGGCCACCGTGGCGCCGGGTGGGGAATCCGAACCGCATCCCAGCACAGCCACCGCAAGAAGCACACCTGCGCAGGTCTTGATCATGGCTGGATCTTAGTGGGGAAGTGTCATTCCGCCAAGCAAGCGATTTGCCTGGATGGGGGCTCACTACGCCCCGTGGCACTTCTTGTACTTCTTGCCGCTGCCACATGGGCAGGGATCGTTGCGCCCCACCTTGGGTTCGGCGCGGCGCACCGGATGCTGCTCGTCCGGCGCCTGGCCCTGCTCCGATGGTGGCGATCCGCCGCCGGATTCGATCATACGCCGGGGTTTCTTCTTGGCTTCGGCCAGCTGCCGGGTCGCGCTTTCGCTTTCTTCCTGGCGGATCTGGATGTGGAAAAGCTTTTCGCAGACGTTGCGATTGATGATGCCCATCATCTCGCGAAAGATCTCGTAGCCTTCCTTTTTGTAGGCCTGCTTCGGATCGATTTGGCCGTAGCCGCGCAGGTGAATGCCCTCGCGCAGGGCCTCCATGTTGCGCAGGTGCTCGATCCATCGCTGATCGATTTCCTCGAGCATGAAGTGGCGGCTGAAATAGAGGAAGAACGCCAGTCCCAGTTCCTGCTCGCGCGCCTCGATGATCTTTTCCAACTCCTGCCACACGGCCTCGGCAAAACTCTCGGGCTCCAAGAGCCCTTTGGTACTGATGGTGGGTTCGAAGCCGAAGCGCTCCCTCATGCCCGCGCGTAAAGCATCGAAGTCCCACTCCTCGGCGTGCGTGCCTTCAGGGCACGTGGCGGCGAGCAACTCCGTGAGTACTTCGTCCGAGAGATCCAGGATGCGCTCGCGCTGTTGCACGAGCAGCTTGGCCACGTCCTCGGCCAAGTGGTCGAGAGTCTCGGTGCGATTCTCCACGATGCCCGCGACCTCGGGATAGGTGCCGAACTGGCGGTAGATTGCCGAGCGGAATTTCGCCGGGTCGAGGGGAGTCGGGGCCGGTGGTTGCGTGGGATCCTCGCCCGTCTGCGGCTGGGTCAGGACGTCGAGGATGCGCGCCAGGGTCGGCCGAACCGTTTCGGCGAGCGACGCGACGGTGTGGACGCCCGAGGTCTGCGCCACCACGGGTTGCTTGCCCGCCTTGACCTCGTCCTCGCTCAACATGGGGGCATAGCGGCCCTCGAGCACCTGCCGTCCGCAAGGCATAGATGGTCTTGCGCTGCTGGTTCATGACGTCGTCGTATTCCAGCAGGTTCTTGCGGATGTCGAAGTTGTGGCCTTCGACCTGCTTCTGCGCGCGTTCGATGGAGCGATTGATGAGCGGGTGTTCGATGGGGACGTCTTCCTCCATGCCCAGACGCTCCATCAGGCCCGAGATGCGCTCGGCCCCGAAGATGCGCATCAGGTCGTCTTCGAGGGACATGAAGAAGCACGAGGCGCCAGGATCGCCCTGGCGGCCGGACGCGCCCGCGCAGCTGATTGTCGATGCGGCGCGATTCGTGGCGCTCGGTGCCCAGGATGTAAAGGCCGCCAGCGGCCAGGACATCCTCGCGCTCGGCATCGCACTGGGGCTTGAAATTGGCGAAGGCGATCTGCGAACTTCTCCGGATCGACCTCGGCGCCGGGCTGGCCTGCGGCCTCGGGATCCACCTCCGCGCGCGCCATGAATTCCGCGTTGCCACCCAGGATGATGTCGGTTCCACGGCCGGCCATGTTGGTCGAGATGGTGACCGCGCCCTTGCGCCCGGCCTGCGCGACCACGTGGGCCTCGCGCTCGTGCTGCTTGGCATTGAGCACGCTGTGCGGGATGCCCTTTCTTGCGCAGAAGCGACGCCACCACCTCGGACTTCTCGACGCTGACCGTGCCGACCAGCACCGGCTGGCCGCGCTTGTGGCAGTCCTCGATCTGCGCCAGCACGGCGCGGAACTTGCCGCGTTCGTTCTTGTACACGAGGTCGTGGGAATCCTTACGCAACAAGGGCTTGTTGGTGGGGATCACCGTCACGTCGAGCTTGTAGATCTTTTGGAATTCCTCGGCCTCGGTGTCGGCGGTGCCGGTCATGCCCGCCAGCTTCTTGTAGAGGCGGAAGTAGTTCTGGTAGCTGATGGTGGCCAGGGTCTGGTTCTCTTCCTGGATCTCCACGCCTTCCTTGGCTTCGATGGCCTGGTGCAAACCGTCGGACCATCGCCGCCCCGGCATCTTGCGGCCCGTGAATTCGTCGACGATGATGATTTCGCCGTCCTCGACCAGGTAGTTGACGTCGCGCTTGTACAAGGTGTGCGCGCGCAGGGCTTGGCTCACGTGGTGCAGCCACGCGATGTTTTCGGGATTGTAGAGGTTGCCCACGTTGAGCTTGCGCTCGACCCGATCCACGCCCGAGTCGGTGAGCATGGCCGAGTGGGCCTTCTCGTCGACGTTGTAGTCGATGTCCTTGCGCAGGGTCGGGATGATGCCGTTGACCTTGCCGTAGAGGTCCGCGGACTCTTCGCCCGAACCCGAGATGATGAGCGGGGTGCGCGCCTCGTCGATGAGGATGGAGTCCACTTCGTCGACGATGGCGAAGTTGAGCTCGCGCTGGACGTAGCGTTCGATGGACTCCTTCATGTTGTCGCGCAGATAATCGAAGCCGAACTCCGAATTGGTGCCGTAGGTGACGTCGCAGCGGTAGTTCTCCTGGCGCTCAGCATCATTGAGGCCGTGCACGATGACCCCGACGCTGAGGCCCAGGAACCGGTAGATTCGCCCCATCCACTCGGCGTCGCGGCGGGCGAGATAGTCGTTGACGGTGACCAGGTGAACGCCCTTGCCGGACAGTGCATTCAGGTAGATGGCCAGTGTGGCGACGAGAGTCTTACCTTCACCGGTCTTCATCTCTGCGATGGAGCCATGGTGCAGAACCATGCCGCCGATGAGCTGCACGTCGAAGTGGCGCATGTTCACCGCGCGGCGGCCAGCCTCGCGGCACACGGCGAAGGCTTCGGGCAAGACGCTATCCAGCTTTTCACCGTTCGCGATGCGCTGCCTGAAGACGACGGTCTTGGCGCGCAGCTCGTCGTCGCTCTTGTCGCGCATCTCGGGCTCCAGCTCGCCGATGCGGGCGACGATGGGACGCATGCGCTTGAGGACGCGCGCGTTCTTGGTGCCGAAGACTTTCTTGGCGATGTTGCTGAGCAAGGAGATCCTTCCGCCCCGCGCCGGGCGCGGGAAGCGCTAAACTAAGGTGGCCGGCCCGCTCCTGCAAGCCCGGAAGTTCACCCGACGGTCTTCAGCGCCTGCGCCACGTCCGCGACCAGGTCGTCGGTGTTCTCGATGCCGGTGGAGACCCGGACGTTGGCGCCGGTGATGCCGGCCGCGCGCCGGGCCGCAGGGCTCATGGAGGCGTGGCTCATGGTTTCCGGATGCTCGACCAGCGACTCGACCCCGCCCAGGGACTCGGCGAAGGTGAAGATGTCGAGCGCTTGAATGAAGCGGAACGCGGCCCTCTTCCCGCCGCGAATATCGAACGAGAGCATGCCGCCGAAGCCGGTCATTTGCCGCTTCGCCAAACGGTGCTGCGGATGCGCGCGCAGTCCCGGGTAGTAGACGTGCTCGACCGCCCTGTGCTTGGAGAGAAACTCGGCCAGGGCCCGAGCGTTGCGTTCGTGCGCGGCCATCCGGCAGGGCAGGGTGCGGATCCCGCGCAAGACCAGCCACGAATCGAAGGGCGAGGCGCAGGTGCCGAGGGCGTTGACCAGCGCGGCCACCGCGGTGGCCTGTTCCTGCGCGCGCGAGATGATGGCGCCGCCCACCATGTCGCTGTGGCCGTTCAAGTACTTGGTGGTCGAGTGCACGACAATGTCGGCGCCCAGGGCCAGGGGCTTCTGGAAGATGGGCGACATGAAGGTGTTGTCGACGATGGTCATCTGGCCGCGCTTGCGTGCGATGGCGCAGATGGCGGCGATGTCGACCAAGCCGAGCAGCGGGTTCGAGGGGGTCTCGATCCAGACGGCACGGGTCTCGGGCCGGATGGCGTCGCGCACGTTGCGCGGATTCGACATGTCGACGAAGGAAAAGGTCAGTCCACGCGTGGCCAGGATGGAGGCGAACAGGCGATAGGTGCCACCGTAGATGTCGTGCCCCGCGATCACGTGGCTGCCGGCGGGAAACAATCCCATGACCGTGGTCTCGGCAGCCATGCCGGTACCCGTGGCCGATGCACCCGCGCCGCCCTCCAATGCTGCCAGACATTCCTCGAGGGCCGCCCGGGTCGGGTTGGCGGTACGGCTGTAGTCGTAGCCCTTGGTCTTGCCCGGTGCCTCGAAGGCGAAGGTCGAGGTGGCATAGATGGGAACCGCCACCGCGTTGAACGTGGTGTCCTTGCGGGTGCCGGCCTGAACGCAGACAGTTTCGGTCTTGTATCGATCGATCTTGTTGGGCTTCATCGCGCCTTGGTCTAGCAGGAAAACGCGAGTCTGCTCGGAAGACCGAAGATGACCGGAAATTCGCAAAACCAATCAGTCGGTCTTGGGACTTCGGTGCTGCATGCGCGAGAGTTCCAGCAACTCGTCCTTGAGCCGAACGGATTCCACAGTGTCGGCGCGGGCGCCACGCCACTCGTCCCATTCGGCATGGCTCTCCGCGATCGACTCGATGGACTCGTAGTCGACGTCGGGATGGATTTCGAGCAGGTAGTCCCGACGGGTGGAATCGACCGAGACGACTTGGTAGGCGATTTCGGCACGCGCGAGAATCTTGGCCGCGGCGGCGGGTGCAGCTCGCTGGCCACAGCTACCCGGCCCGAGCGTCTCCCGCAGCTCGCGATAGGCCCGATCGAGGTCGGCCCGCGAGACGCTCCAGTGGACGCCCAGGGCCTCGAAGTGGTCGAACCGGTCGATCTTCTCGGCCCGCGCGTTGAGGCGGTCGGCGAGCGTCTCGCCACCCACGTGCTCGGCCGGGTGCCACTCCAGCATGGCGAAGAGTTGCATCACGAAGAGGATCTGGATGGCGGTTTCCTTGCCGATTCCGCCCCGGGCGAGAATGTCCGAGGCCGCGGTGACCCCGTCGATCACATGCTCGACGAAACGCAGCTCGCGCGGGGACAGGCCGAGGACTGGGATGAGGGCCGCGCGGTTGCGCAGCAGGCGCGGCGCCTCGCCAAGGTGCGGCGCCATGGTCTGCACGACCTCGTCCATGTCGAGTGAACGAAGGACCGAGCGGAGTCCGTGGACCACTACGGTGGCCGCCGGTACGCGCTTGAGGTTGTGGCTCGGAGGCAAGTCCCCCGAGATCTTGTATTCGCCCTTCGCCCACTCGAATCCCCGCCGGAGCTGCTCCATCTCGAATGGGCTGCCTCCCAATCCGCCGTGAAGGATGGCAACGCCGCAGCGAAGCGATTGACTGCTCAACTTGAGCGTGCCGGCCAGGTTTCGTCGGCGGCCGATGGCGAGCAAGAGCACTGGGAGGGACAGGGGGGGCCGGAGAATCCAGCGCCCGGCCGAAGGCCAGTGACGAAAGTTCCCGCGCCGTGCGCGGGTTGGATAGCGTGCCCTCCGACGGCAAGTTGCTGACGTGGCTGCCAGGCGCGAACGGGTGCTCGGCCTCCAGCCTGGGGGGTGGCTCGTTTCCTGCGCCGTGGACGTCGCGCGGGGGCACGCCCCCAAGTGCCGGAGAAGGTCCAAGATCCCGCCCGGGCGCGGGCTGCGTGGCTGCAACGGGCCGGCCCCAACCGGCCTGCTCGGCGACTGCGCCACCGGGATCGAGGGTGTCGACGACTTCGAGGTGCAATTCACCCCGCGCCGCGGCGGCTACCAGCGCCGCTCCACGCGCGACTGCGCCCTCCGCATCGCCTCCTTTGTGCGGTTCGCGGCCGAAGAACGTGGCGAGGTGCGCGCGCAAGCTGGGCATGCGAGCAAGGCCGCCGACCAGGATCAACTCCGCCACGCGCGAGAGATCGATCTTCGCCTGCGCCGCGGCCTCCCGACACACGGCCTCGGCGGCCTCGAACAGTGGCTGCGCGAGGGTTTCGACGAGCGAGCGTTCCAACCGGGCCGTCGGCGTGCTGGTCACGCCCAGGATGGGGGCCAAGAACGGCAGGCTGATGTCCACCGCCTGAATGCCGGACAGGCTGATGCGTGCGTTCTCGCATTGCTCGCGCACCAGAGCGTAGCAAATGCGGTCCTCCAGGATGAGGTGTTGGCGTAGGGGCGCTATGGATTCAGCCATCGTGCGCACCAGCTTTCCGTCCAGCCAACTGCCGCCGATGGTGGCGTCCACGCTCCGACCCAGGACCGAGACTTGCCCCGGGGCGAGCGCAACGACGGCGGCCTCGACCTTCCAGCTGCCCGCGTCCACGATCGCGGCGATGCCGGTCGATGCGTGTTCGGCCAAGTGCGCAGCGCCGGCCAGGGTGGTGGAAACCTCGGTCCCGAGCGTCTTCAGGCCAGCCAGGCCCGCTGCCCGGTCCAAGGCCCGCCGCGCCTCGGGAGTGGCCCAGGCCGCGCGCGACAGGACCACACCGTCGATCGTATCGCCCGTGGCGAGCTTGCCGGCGACCACCGCCTCGCGAAGCAACCACGATACCAGCTCCTCGGGTGGGTGCGGCGTGCCGCCCAGGTTGACAGCGCCGCCGCCCAAATGGCGCGCGGGACCGAAAATCACGTCGTTGGGCAAAACCAGTGCATGAGCGCGGGCGACCGAGCCGACCAGGGTCCGACCATGGGCCGACGCCACCACGGACGGGATGTGCGCCTGTCCATCCTGGGCCGCTACAGATAGTGCTCGACCTCTCTGCACGCACGCGATGTGCAGCCGGGCACTCCCTACATCCACTCCGAGGACTCGCACGGGCCCACTCCCTGGTTCGACGATTCCATTCTACCAGAATGTGCCGTGGGGGATGTGGGCCAAGGGCGGATTTTCGTGGCGCGCCCGGGACCCACAGGCGACTTGTCGGCTCCCGGCGATTGTGAGATTCTGACCGGCGATTGTGAGCTCCTGAATGGAGAGGATGTCGATGAAGCGCTCTCTTTCGGCCGGCTGGATCGCCTGCTTCGTCCTGCTGATGCCGCTTGCCACGGGTTGCAATGTCAGCGGCAATGGTCTCTCCAACCAGCGAGACGCCTCGGATGGTTCCAAGCAGCAGACTTCCGATGCCAGGCCGGACGTGACTACCAACGACGGACCCTCCGACGCAGGGCCCTCTTCGTCCGAAACCGGGCCTGCGGATGCGACGAGCCTCGGCATCGATCTGGCATCGACTCCGGATGTTGCGACGCCGAGCCCGGATTTGGCCTTGCAGGATTCCCAACCTGCCGAGCATGCTCCGGGGGCGTCCGAGGTCGAGCAAGGTCCCGACGTGCCCGTCGTAAGTGACGGCTCCCTTCCGTCGCAGGCGGACGTACCCGCCAGTGGTTCAGTGGACACCTCTTTGCTCGATACTGCACGCGCGGATGCCCAGTCGCCGGATCTCTCTACCGCGGATTTGGCGCCGGATCTTCCCGAATTCCCGGATGCGCCACCCGTCTTGGATCTCGCGTCGCCGGATCTGCCCCCGCCCGATGTCGCGCCCTCGCCTACCGCTCACTGGGTCGTGGACAACACCACGAACATCGGCGGAAACGAGCCCACGGTTCTGGGATCGCCGGTTGTCACCGCCATGGACGCCGGAACGGCCGTGTGTTTCGACGGGATCGAGGACGGATTGATAGTCCCGGACGATCCCATCCAGGGACTGCGGCAGTTCACCATCGAAACCCTCGTCTATCCCCAGCTGGACGCGACTTTGCAACCCACCATTGTCCAGGTCTGGGATCCCAACAACACCACTCGCCGCGTGGTCATCCAGATGCGCTCCGATGCGACCGGCGATTGGCACCTCGTCGTCGTCTTCGCCTGGAACGCGGCGACCACCACGATCGAGAACACCAGCGATACCCATTCCTCGGACCAATGGTACTGGCTGGCCGTGACCTACGATGGCCAGACCGCGCGCGTCTACGTCGATGGCGTGCTCGAAGACTCCAGTAGCGTGACCTTTGGCCCCATGGCGGCCGGCTCGATCTCACTCGCCACCCGTCAGGTCGGCCGATTCTACTTCCCCGGCTGCATGCGCGACGTGGAATTTTTCGACAGCGCGCTTCCCGCATCGCAATTGAGCAAGCCATAGCCGAGGGCAGAGCCTGCGGGGGAGTCCCGAATTTAGATCTGCGTCTTGAGGGCTCGGCGGGCCGCGCGACGCGCGATGGCTAGATGGGGTGCGCCCGGTCCGGAGCCGGCGTTCGCCGCCTACCTCACGGCACCAATTTGCCGCTCCAGATCCCAAAGTCGTGGATCAGTGGGAAATTCACGCCGGTAACGCTCCATATCGGCTTGTGCGCCCGCGCTGTCACCCAGTTTCTTGCGGCACAGGGCGCGGCCGAACAGCGCTTGCCGGTCGGCCTGCTTCGACCTGGCCAACACCCAATCGAAGTCGCCAAGTCCGTCGGCACAGCGGTTGGCCGCCGCCCGCAGCTCTCCGCGCGTGACCCGAAGCGAGCGCGAAGCGGCCACATCCGTCATGGCCATGCCATCGAGGAGCCGCAAAACCTCGCCCTTGCGATGAAGCGCAAGCATGGCCTCCACGCGCACAAGCAGGGCTTCGTGGGCGAAGGCGCTCTTGCCGAGTTGGGTGGCGTGATTGTCGAGAAGAAGGAGCGCCGTAGCCGGCGAATGCTCGACGCGCAGGGCGTGGATGGCTTCGCTCAAACACTTGGCCGAGCCGTGCGGACTACCGATTTCCGTCGCTGGTTTCGATCGTCCGAGCCGTGCGACCTGCGTGCCTCTTGGTTCTCTGGGCGCCGAGGAAAGTGCAAGCGTGGGTGCGGACGCATGCGGAGGCGGGCTGGTTGGCGCAAGCGCAGCGGACGGTGTGGATGCGCCGATCGTTGGATTCGCCGGCATTTCCGTGCTTGGCCCGATCGACGCGCGCGTGCGCGGCACCGGATCGGCCGGCCGCGGTCCTACGATCCTGGCCAGCCACCCCGGAAGCGCGTTCATGTGTGCCGCCAGCGCCCCGGTCGCTCCACACAAGAGCAACGCCGCGGACGCGGTCAGCCAGGAAGGCCTGCGCCGCGGCCGCGTCCCTCGAACGCGCGCAGCAATGCGCGTGAGCTGAGCCGCGGTTAGCGGTTCGGGCGTACGCATGAAACGAATGGCCCGCCCTGCTTCGTGTTCGGCCAGGTTGGCCTGATCCTGTCGCTCCTTCCAGCGGGGCGGATCGGGTTGGAAGCCGTTCATGACCCCTCCCTCTGCAATAGGTGTTGGTAGGATCCAAGGAATCGCTCGCGCGCGCGGGCCAGCTGCACCTTCACGGTGGACAGGTTCTGCGCGCGAAGGTCGGCGATCTCCTGCGTCGACAATCCTTCGATTTCGTAGAGCACGAGCACGGTGCGGTACTTGTCCGGCAGCCGGTCGAGGGCGCGATAGAAACGCGCAACCGTCTGCCGCCGTTCCAACTCGGCGGCCGGATCGGGCCCGGGAGAAGGCGCGCTGGCCAGGCTTTGTTCATTGCCGGCGCGCCAGAAACGCCAGCGCTGGCGGCGGCGATGGTTGGCCACGATCTTGCGCGTGATTTCGAACAGCCAGCTTGAAAAGCGGGCCTCACCGCGAAAACTGGACAGGCGCCGGCTGACCACCAGGAAGACTTCCTGCACCACATCCTCGACGTCGATCTCGGCGCCGCCCAGCTGGCGCGCCCAGCGGGCCGCGGTTTGGGCGTGATCCCGGTACGCCTCTTGGAACGAGGCGGGCGGGGAGAAGGTGGCGGGAGCCAGGGTAGCCTGCATGAGCAAGGGCATCGGCGTATCCATGGATGTGTGTCCGATGCCGGGGAAAAGTTTCACCGAAGGAACGACGCCGAGATGCCGAGTCCTAGCGCCATGTCAACCTGCGGCAACTCCGCGCCAGAATCGGCCCCCGCGACCGTTGCGCGCTGACCATGCGCCCAGAGATTCGCACGCCACTGTGCCCAGACGGCATAGCGCCCGAAGGTTCGCCCCGCGCGCAGGCCGGCGGCGACGCCGTATTCGAAGGATCGCCGCTGTCGGTTGACGGCAAAGTTGCTGCCCGCCAAGGTTGCCCAGCCCGCTGCTGGTCCCGCGTCGAGCGAAAATAGCCAAGAAGGATCGATCGCGCGCCAGCCCACACCTAGCGCGGCGGTGGTGTGCTGCCAGTCCACCTGGCCACCTAGCAAACCAAGCTGACGAGTTGCCTCGCTGGCCACGCCAAGACGCAATTGCCAATGGGATGCGAACCCGCCAAGCAAGACGTCGAGTCCGCCACTGGCCGCGACTCCGCCCACGAACGCGGCGCCGGCGCTCGCACCAACCATAATCTGCAAAGGTCGAAGGCGCGTGGAAGCGGGCCGTGGCGCCGGAACTTGCGACGGAGGCGTCGTCACCTTGACCACGGGCGCGGATGCAAGATCCACGACAACTTCAGGCATGGGTTTGGTCTCCCATGCGGCGATGACGGTCGCGACCGTGTCGGCCATGTCCTGACACGTGCCCCGCATGAGCAAACGGCGATCGCCTATCACCGAAGTATCGGCTCGAACCAGAACAAGATGCAATTCCTTGGCTCCGCCTGCTTGAACCACGCCCGCCTCGACGTGGGCCACATCCCGTCCATCCGCCGGCCCGGCCTCGTCCGGAAGCAGCGGCCGCAGGCGCGCGGCAACATCCTTGGGCGAAGGGCAGTTGGTGGCACTGCGAACATCGACCGGACTGGCGGCGATAATCGGCACGGCCATCAGCCAAGCGAGCGCTGAAATCACGCGCTCACCATAAGCACGGAGTCATCTCTGGGTAAAGCGGCGCTCGTCACCCGTGCGCTCGACTTTTCCTTTGCCGCGCGAAAAGATGAAACCTTCTCCGGGAGGCGAACACAGAGCAAATGGAGGCCGTCATCATGCAGCGAAGCACCCACGCCTTGAGCATTCTGTCCATGCTGAGTCTCATGGCCTGTTCGAGAACCGACGTCGACGTGGGGTCCGTCGACGTGGATGTCACGCCGGGTAGTTCGAACGCCGTGGACACGAGCAACGGTATCAGAACAACCCACGATGTGATCGAGTTCGAGATTCCGACGGTTGACAGCTTCCCCCTCGGCATCACGTCGGGGCCGGACGGAAATCTTTGGTTCACCGAAGAGAAGACGGGCAAGATCGGTCGCATCACGCCCTCGGGCGTGGTCACGGAATTCGCGATTCCGCCCAACCCGAGCACCCTCGCCCCCAGCGGTCCTTGGGGGATCACGACCGGCCCCGATGGGAACCTCTGGTTCGCGGATTACTCGGGCGCCCAAATTGGCCGCATTACGACCGAGGGACTCACCACCACGTTCCCCATGCCGTCGAACCTTAGTGGGCCAATCGCCGTGGCCGCCGGCCCGGACGGCAACCTCTGGTTCACCGACAGCAACGGCGGGGCGATCGGCCGCATCACCCCGACAGGCGCCATTGTCGAATTCGCTTTTCCCCCAACCTTGCAGATGGGCCCCGAGGGCATTGTGGCCGGCCCGGACGGCAACCTCTGGTTCGCCATGGGTGGAATCGGCCGCATCACCAGCGATGGAACAATCACGAGATTCGCGCTCCCGGACCTTCAGATTGATGCCTCTGGTATCGCGCTGGGCCCCGACGGGAATCTTTGGTTCTCGGACTATCGTGTCGGGAGCATCGGTCGCATCACCACCGACGGAAGCGTCACCGAGTTTCCTCAGCCGACGACAGCAGGCGCGGTTTCGTGGGGGATAGCGACGGGCCCTGACGGGAACCTTTGGTACACCAGCGACGTTGGAAACAGACTGGGGCGTGTCACCACCACCGGTATCATCACCGAATTCACGATCCCAACGCCGGACAGCCGTCCCAGCGGCATCACGGCCGGACCAGATGGCAACATCTGGTTCACCGAGGCGATCGGAAACAAAATCGCCCTCATCGTTCCCTAGGTAGCTGGTGTCGAACGCCATTTTCTGAAAAGTCGTCCTCGTAAGTGATCGGAATTGATCAGGTTTTTCTGGCACGAATCCTGCCGAAAACGAAAAACACCAGCCACCTAGGTCACGGCCGATAGGTCGACGGCCCCGGCCCGCAACCACTCATCCCGCTCGCGGCGAAGCAAAGCAACAGGGCGAAGCCTTGCTCGCACACCGCACCCACAAGAATGGAGGTATTCACCATGCATAGAGCCGCTCACGCCTCGACGATTGTGTCCCTGCTCTTCCTTTCCGCCTGTCCGAACACCGACGGCGACCTGGGTGTGCCTTGCAACCTTCCAGTCGATGCCGGCCCCGCCCAAGGGGTCTACAGCACGGCGGCACCCGAGTGTTCCTCGCACATCTGCCTCAAACCCGTTGCTGTATCGGCCGCCCAAGGTGGTCCCGCAGTCGACACCGGCGCCTTCTGCACGGCCCGGTGTTCCACGGATGGCGATTGCGACGGCATCTCGAGAGATCCCAACCATCCGGATGACGAGACTTGCATCTCCGGCTACACGTGCGGCGTGCCCTTTGTCAAAGGCGCTCTCTGTTGCCAGAAGCTTTGCGTCTGCAAGGACTTCACCGGTGGTACCAGCATCGCGACGCCGATAGCTTGCCAGAATGGTGGTGCAGCAACCTGCAACTAGAAACGCACCAAGCCTGCGGCAGCCCAGGTTAGAACTTGACGCCGCCACCGAGGGCGATGCGGAGGAACCTGGTCTTGACGTCCCTGTCGCTGATGCCGTGGGACTGTTGGAAACCCAACTGGTAGCCGACGCCGGCGTTTGCGAAGAACCGGTCTGTGATAGCGAAGGCTGCTCCCAGGCCGCCACAGACGACGAGTCCCCTGGCCCTGGGCGCTCGCACCCCCAGAATGATCTGGTTGTAGGTGACGAAGGAGTATCCAGGTAGGGCCTCGACATAGAGATCGAGCTTGGGGACCACGGTATAGGCGTACGCGACCCTTACCATCAGGTCGTACTCCCTCTCGGAGTCGATGACACTGTATCCGGCGGAGTCCCTGGAGCTCAGGTGGAAGACAACCTGCGGCGCGATACCCAGGCTGAGTCCGGCCAGGACCCTGTACCCAAACGACAGGCCGACCCCATAGGCGAAATCCAGATGGGATGAGGTGTCGTTGCCACTTGGGCCGGTCGCGAGTCTGCCAAGCACCACGGGCAGAAGGGCGAATCCGACTTGGAAATTGTTTGCGGGGGCGCCGGCAACTGCCGGAGCGAGCGCCGCCTCGGCCGGAGCAGCCGTGGGCACCGGGGTCGCTTCCCCTTGGGCGCGGGCTGCGCTGACCTGTCCAAACAACACCAAACCAACGATCAGACTTCGCATCTTTTCTCCTTGGACCGCCTTGAGCCTGCTCTGCTGGCGGCTACTGGCAGGTGTTGAGGAGGACTCCCCATCCACCATCCCGGCTGAAGACGATATCCAGCTTGCCGTCTCGGTTCAGATCTCCCACCCAGAAACTGCCGAGGGGCCACTGTCCAAGGGGCGTGGGAGCGGGGAGCGTCAATGCGTGCGGGAAGCTGCCTTGACCGTCCCCCACGTGGACCATGATGGCCAGGTTGTCGTCGATGACAACGTCAAGATTGCCGTCGCCATTGAAGTCGGCCAAAGCCACGCCGCCCTGCTTGGTCCAATCGGTGATGGGGACGACCTTGCTAGCACCGCAGCCGTTGATCGCCAACGAAAGACTCGCGCCCATGATGCTCGATGAGCTTATTACATCCGGGCGATGGTCGTGGTCCAGGTCGCCGACGATACCCCAGGCAAGTGGGCACGCGACCTCGGAGTCGAAAGTGCCATCACCGTGACCCAGGCGGTAGAGCAGGTTTCCGCCTGCGCCGAGCTCCAGATACCCGTTCCCACCGTATCCGAAATTGGAGTACACGAGATCGAGCGCACCGTCGCCGTTCCAGTCGAATACCTGTGCAATGCCCGGCTGTTCTAGAGACGTGCCCATGCCCGATGAATCGAGGGTTACATGCTGTCCGAAACGACCTCTACCTTGACCGTGCCAGTATTCCAGACCATTGCTCGAGCTCACCACGAGATCGAGCATGCCGTCGGCATCGAAATCGGCCAGCAACAAGCCAGACAGAACGCTGCTGGTCGTCGGATAGCTCGTGGCCTCGCCAAAGGGGTTTTCGCGATTTCCCAATCCGAGGCGTACCTTGACGACGGATTCGCCTTCCATGATGCTAACGAAGTCCTGCAGGCCATCCCCGTCCAGATCCGCTGCGAGCGCTTGCCACCCATACATGACTGGGAATGGGTACACGCTCGAGTCTGGTGCGTCCGGCAGCTGTTCGATGACTGGACCGGTGACGAAAGTCCCGTTGCCTGTGCCCCATAGCAGACTCATTGGAGCGGGTCCATCCGGTGCGCCAACCAGGTCCAGGATGCCGTCACCGTCGAAATCGCCCAGCGCCGAGACGACGCCGGTCGAACCGAACACCAGGGTCTTGAAGCTCAGGGCGCCCTTGCAGCCGTTCTGTTGGCAGGTTCCGGCCTGGCAACCGATCCCCGAAGCGCAAGCATTCCCGCAGACGCCGCAGTGATCCTGCGACCGACTGAGATCGTAACAACGAAGCCCGTCGCCCTGTCCGCACGGGGCATAGCCCTCGGGGCACTGGCCCCCGCCCCCGTCAATCGCTGGCTGGGACATGGGCGCCACGTCCACGTTCGGCGAGCCGTCTCGCGTATTGGCGGCGGCGTCAGGGTGCCTGGAAATCGCGAGGCCACTTCGGTCACAGGCACTGCCCGCCGCCAAGAGGCCGATGGCGAGCAAACAGGTCGCATAGACATACCTTGCTGTCATTGGCAGGTGTTCTCCCATATGCTGGTTTGTCCAGTCTGGCCGCCCGCGATCGAGACAACGATGTCGGGACGCTGATCCCCGCTGACCTCTCCGATGGCTACGTCCGAAATCTGGTTGGGCCCGAGCGAGAGCACCGCGTCCGGTGAACGGAACGTTCCGTCGGGGTTACCGAGGAGCACGCCGAGAAGGTTGTCCGTAGTGACGGTGGCGACGCCGTTCGGATAATTCGGGTCAGGACCGTTAACCGGGCCGATGCTGACGAGATCGAGTATCCCATCGCCATTCATGTCCGCGGCACGAAGGAACCCAACGGAAGAGCCAGGCACGTCATAGAAGCTGATGGGGGCGAATCCGCACCCGCCGAGGCCGAGCATGACGTCGACGCGGTTGCCCAGGTCTCCTACCGCCAGATCCATCCGGCCGTCACGGTTGAAGTCCTCGACCACAACATCCTGGCTTCCCCACGCCCCGTTTCCCACCGAAAGAGCGCAGTCCAGAGGCGGCTCGAACGTGCCGTCGCCTCGATTGTAGAGAATCTCCATGGTGCTCCACACCAGCACGAGATCGGGACTTCCGTCTCTGTTCCAATCTCTGATGAAGGTACGACCTGCCCACGAGACGAAGGTCTGCGACAAGTGCAGCGCGCCCGTGCTGTCGGACAAGTACACGCTGATCTTGGGGGGATCATCGAGGTTGGAGTCAGGCGTCGACAGGACCAGGTCGGGCCAGCCATCCCCCGAAAGGTCGCCGATTGCGGTTCCGAAGTCGACCGACGCGTCGACATTGATACCAGCGGCATCGGACCGCACAAGATGACCGTCCTTTTGACCGAGCCACAACTCCACGTGGTAGGGAGCAACCGCCGAATATGGGTCGTTTGATGAGACCACGTAGAGGTCCGCCATTCCGTCGCTGTTGACGTCGGTGGTGAAGATGTCGCTGATGGCGGCGCTCGCGTGGTAGCTGTCGGCAGGCGCGAAGCCCCCATTCGGCTGGCCCAAGGAAACGCGAAACTCGCTGGGGTCCACACCGCAGTCTTGGCAGCTGCCATAGTGAGGGAGGTATTCGATGAGGTCCAGTCGACCGTCGCCATTGACGTCTGCAAGAATCTGGTTGCCCATGAAGTAGGGGGCCGCGGGAACAGTTGTGGAGGTACTGCCAGCGTCGGCAGAACCTGTCGTCGGCTGCCCGGAAAACGGGATCGCCGTGCCAATGCACACGGTCTGCTGGCAGACGCCGGCTTGGCAGGCGATGCCAGGCGAGCACGCCCGCTCGCAGGTGCCACAGTGAGCGGGGTCGTTTTGTAAATCCACGCAGATGGCGAACTTGCCGGTGCCGCACAGGCTTTGCCCGCTTGGGCAGGTGCCATCGGCGGCCGGCTTGTTGTTGACCGGCTTCTTGGCCGTGCCCGTGTTCATGGTTCCGCCACAGCCAAGGCCGAGGACGGCGAGGCCAAGAAGGAGTTGCGTGCGGAAGTGGTGTTGGATTCTCATCCTAGGTTCCTTCCTCGACGGGCTGGGATACTTCAGATCTACTCGAACCGGTACCCAAGACCGACGCCGACCTGCAGATCCCATGCAGTCAGGGTGGCGCTGTCGGCGATCCCCGGACTGGTCGACTCGACCTTCACGGTCTCCGCGCGGACCAAACGCAACCCGCGCGCGTTCAACCAAAGACGAGCCCGGCCAAAACGAAGGCCGCCGCGAAGGTCGGCCAGGCCACCGAAATTCGCCGTCGAGGCCGCGCCATTCGGCGCGTACCCGGTGCCCTGTGCATGCGTCAAGGTGCCAACCAGCCCGAGATCGCCCGAGGCGAAGACGTGCGTGCGCTGCAGCTGGTATGTCACTGCCGCGCCGACGAGGAAACGCAGGACTTGGTTCGTACCGCCCTCCAGCGCTACGTCGCGCGCGGACTGGTAGGCGCCGAGAACGCGAGCGCCGACCCCACCGTCCCGGGGTGTGCGACCCACGCCCAGCCAAGCCCCAGGCGCGTGGCCCCAAAGCGGAGAATAGAAGGCTTCTCCGTCCAGCTCGATGACGTGGCTCGGTTTCTTCACTGGCGCCAGCACCGGCGCGGGGCTCGACACCGTCAACACGGGTGAATCGGTGGGACGAGTTCCAAGCTCGCCGGACCACGCAGCGATGACCACGGCGACGCTCTGGGCACGCACGGAGCAATCTCGGTCGGCGGGGATCTCTCGTCGCACGGCAGGAGCCTCGCCCAAGGTCAGGGAGAGCCGGTCGTCCGCAACCTCCACGGTGACCTTCTGCTCCGACAACTCATCGTCGGGCCGAGCCGCGGGCAAGGCGGCAAGGATCATGTCCGCGCTCGGGCAGGTGGCGTCGCCGTGCACCACCACGGACGGCTGCGCGTGCGCAACGGTCGCGAACCCCGAAACCAAGGCAAGCACACCCGCGGATGAGAGACGGCGTCGATTCACGGCACGCCTTTCAAAAGGGCGGCGGCGGGGCCGGCAAATCGCCCGCCGGGGAACTGTCGCAAGTACAGGTCGAGGTCCGCGCGGGCGCCATCCTGGTCGCCCAGTCGGCTGCGCGCGGCGGCGCGCCCCCACAGCGCGCGTTCTTGGATGTTCCGGACCCTGGCGCTAGCGGCGGGCAGGCTGTGGTCGCGCAGTGCTTGGTCGAAGTCCTGCTTCGCTTCTCGCCAGCGCCGGTTGGCAGCGCGCAGCTCGCCCCGCACGACGAGCTGCTCGTCACGGTTGGGCAGCGACGCGATTGGAACCCGATCCAAGATCGACAGCGCCTCGTCTCGGCGCCCGAGGGCGAGCAGGGCCTCGATGCGCAGCATGGTTGCCTCGGAGGCCAACGCGCCATGGGGGAACCGCTGCGCGTGCTGCGCGAGCAATGCAAGCGCGGTCCGGGCATCGTGACTGTCGCGCAACATCCTCATGGCCTGGCCCAGGAGCTCCTGCTCGACGGCGATGGCAGACGGTGTCACGGGCGGCGCCGCCGTTTCGGGTATTTCACTGGGCGCGGGCGGCGGCGCGGGCTCGGTCAGGATGGCAACGCGGACGGCCGCCCGATGCTTCGCTGGTGCGGCGACAGGTCGGGGCTCGTCGGGGACGGGCGCGGGCTCGTTGGGAACGGGTTCGGGTAGCGTGGCTGGCGTAGATGTCGCCGGCCGCGCCTTCCCGGGTCGCGCGGTCGGTGCCACGGCTGGCGTTGGGCCGACGACAACCGGCTTCTTTCTGGCCCAGAATGGCGAGACCACTGCGCCCGTGATGCCGCCTATGAAGAACGCGAGGCCGACCACGAGCGCGACTCGCAGGAAAAGGCGAGGCCGCATGGCGCGTAGTCGTTGCGACGTACGCAACCGCCACCGCAGCGTCGGGAGATCTTCGTCCGGAAGCTCGCGCGCGTTGCGGAACATGCGCCCGACGCCGAGCGAATCCTCGGTCTCGGGCAGACAAGAAAGGCGCGTAGGGTTGACCAAAGGTCCGTTCATGATCGTTCCCACCGTGAGAGGATTTGCATCAGCCGCTCGCGGCCTCGATGGAGTCGCACCCACACGGTGCCGAGCGGTACCCCGGTCAGGCGAGCCACCTCTTCACCGGGCAGCTCCTCGAGCTCGTAGAGAATCAGCGAGGTCCGATAGACCTCGGGCAGCCGATCGAGGGCCTGGTACAGCCGTGCGTTGTCCTCGCGCCGCTCGAGATCGTGCTGAGGCGTGCGGGGTTCGGGGGGTATGAGCGCGGTCTGGTTCCGTCCGAACAACCATTGCCGAAGCTGGCTCTTGCGGCGTTTGGTCCACACGACGCGCTGGGTGATGCCGAAGAGCCAGGTATCGATAGTGGCCTCGCCTCGAAACTGGAACCGTTTGCGGAGCGCGATGAGGAAGACGTCATGCACCAAATCCTCGAGGTCGGCGGACGGCCCTGCTAACCGTCGTGCCCAGCGCTTCACTTTCGCCAGGTGTTGGCCGTACATCGCATCCGTGAAATCCACAGCGCGTGCGGATGGCGCGGACGTGCCAGATGCGATAGCCGGGCGCGGTTTCATGTGTCAGGTCCCGATATCATTGGTCGTGTGAAGGACGAGAACCTTACCCGAAAATGCGCCCGGGCCGAGCCACGCGTGCCGTGCCCGCTTTCGCGCGGTACCTCGCGCGGCGACACGGAGCGCCGGTGCGTCGTCGTCCCCGCCAGCCGACTACGCCACCACTGCCGCTCGCGCCGCCATTGGCGCTGGCACCACCGCTACCCGCGCTGCCGCCACTTCCGGCCGCGGCGTTAGCGCCCGAGGAAGCTCATCAGCCAAGTCATGGCCGGGCGCATGGTGCCGCTGCTCTGCATGATGCCGGAATTTGTCTCCCAGGTCGAACCGACGATGTAGCCCCAGACGGTAACGCCCTTGATGTTGTTGTTGCTCATGAACATCGTGAAGTGGTCCTGGTACTTCGCCTCCTGCGTGCTGTCGTTGGCTTGGTTGATGTCGTACTCGGTGATGTAGATGGGCAAGCCGGTGTTGCTCGCGAGCTTGTCGATGTTCGTCTTCAGCGTGCTCGCCGCCAGGTTGGCCGCCCCGTGCGTCTGACAACCAACCGCATCGATAGGCGCCCCCAATTTCTTGATGGCGGCCACGATGTCCGACGTGTGCTGGACATCGCCGGAGAGCTCGTCGTTGTTGTAGTCGTTCAGAATCAGAACGGCGTTCGGACATGCGGCGCGCGCCCACTTGAACGCGTTGGCGATCCAGTCCCACGTGCTGTTGGTGCCGCCGCCGATGGCATTGGCATAGGCCGGCGTCGTGTGAGGCGGGGGCTCGTTGACGACGTCGATGAGCGCCACTTTCGGGTAGCGCTGGCAGTACGTGGTCATCCAGTTCTGCACCGCGGCCGGACCGGTGGAGGTTGTCAGGCTGCTGGTCCAACTGGGTTGCTGCGCGCCCCAGATGAAATTGTGTTGCTTGAAGACGATGTTGTTGTCGTTGCAGTACTTGTACATGGCGTCGAGCGAGCTCCAGCTGAAGGAGCTTTGCGAGCTGCCCTGCACCGAGCCCCACTTGCCAGCGTTCTCCGGGCTGAACTGATCCCAGTATTGAACGAAATCAGACCGAATCTGACCGCGGGTATCGATGTTGCCCACGAACTTGCTGGGAAGGGTGACGGTCCCAGTGGATCCGCCCACGCTAGAGGCGCCACCAGCGCCGGTTGCTCCCCCCGTGGCGGGCGCGCCGCCGGTCCCGGTCACCCCGCCGGTGCCCATCCTGCCGTCCGCGCCGAGGCGGCCATCCGGGCGTGCGGCGCCATCCGTCACGGCGGCATCCCTGGTGCCAACGGTGCTGCCTCCCGCCCCGGTCGAACCACCGCTCCCGGACCTGCCGCCGGTGCCTTGTGCGCCGCCAGTGCCAGTCGCCCCGCCGGTATCTTGCGCACCGCCGGTGCCTTGTGCCCCGCCGCTATTCTGGCTGCCGCCCGTGTCGGACACACCGCCGGTACCCGATGCCCCACCCTGCTCGGCCACGGTGCTTCCTCCAGTGCCGGGCGTGTTGATGAAGCCGCCGTCTGGCGTGGAGCAGCCCAACCAGTATCCAGCAATGGCTGTGGTCGCAATGCAAAATGCCAAATTCAATCGCGAACGCATGGTGATGGCTCCTTTGTTGGGGACGTACTACTCATGAAGTGTGGCGAGTCTCGTCGTCGTAGTTCACCGCATTGCGCTGTGAGGAGGTGGGCCCCGGCCAACGAAATGCATGGCAGCGCTGCTTTGGTCTCCGGAGCTGCCGCCCCGACCTTCATCCGACACGATCCCGTCCAAGCTCGCGAATACTGCACATCATCTTGCGCACCGAGGAACCGACTGTCAAGGAGGCGCCCTCCGGCTGAACCTCGATACTAGGCTATGACGGATTTCTGGCTGTTCGCGCGGCCGAGACGGAATATCGGTCAACCGCGAGAGAAGAATACTCTATTAACTATTTGCCGGACCCTGATAATGCCTCGGGATGAGGAAGGTAGCGAGAAAGAGTTTCACTTGCTGGTCGTTGTGACCTCCGCCACTGGGAACTGAATGGTTCCGGTACCACCCCCAACTTCCACATTGAGCCGCCTTGCCGGGGCCAGTAACGCGGGCCACACGAACTGCATCCTGACTGTTGGCGGCACTCACACCGCGACGCGCTAGCCGGCAATCGCCGTGCGCGCTCGCGTGGCCCGGCCCCGGGTCGTCTGGATCGACAAGCCACAGGACGGTGCGAACGCGAGATCTTGCCTGACAAGAACGGACAGCCCGACTGGAATGCGCTGAGCATGTTACTGAAGAAGGCGAAGGGCCAGTTTCCCGACAAGGACGACGTGCAGATTGCATCCGCGGATGGTGTCCTGTTCGATCGACTGACCGGAGTCATGGATACGGCCATTGCCGCTGGATTTCCCAGCGTCTCGCTGCTGCCCGACTCGCAAGCCGGTCTGTAACCACAACATGGTCCTGGCGCCTCGCCCAGTCGAAGGGGTCGGGCGGTTCGCGAGTGCGGCCAAGGCGTAGTGTGTCCAAGAGCACTTCCAATCCCAGCGCTCCAGCGTATAATGGCACCGGTTTCGCCCTACCCACCAGCAGGAGCTTACCGATGAAAACGAATTCGCGTTCCGGATTGAGGCTGTCGTTGGTCCCGATTGGTTTGGTGGCCGCCTTGTTTGCTGCTCAAGGTTGCAAGGGATCGAGCAATCCACCGCCGGGCGAGGGAACCGGTGGCGACACTTCCATCGAGGGAACCGGCGGTGAGGGTGGCAGCGGTGGGGACGGTATCGGAGCTGGCGGCATTGGAGCTGGTGGCATCGGAACCAGCGGCGCGGGCAGCGGTGGATTCATGGGAGCCGGCGGCTCCAAAGCGGACGCGGCTGTCGGCACGGGCGGGTCCGGCAAGGGCGGATCGGGCTCGGGAGGCGCCGGCAAGGGCGGTGCAGGCGGGACGACCGCCAGCGGAACCGTGTGCGGCGGCCCTGGGCAGATCTGCTGCTCGGGCAACAGCTGCCTGAACAACGGTTGCTGTGCGTCCAACCTTTGCGTGGCCAACGGCGCAAGCTGCCTGCCCCTCGCGGGAACGTGCAGCAATGGTAGTTGCAACGCCGGCGCCTGCGGCGGGCCAGGCAAGCCGTGCTGCAGTACCAGCACCAGCACGTCGACCGGAACGGCATGTACCGCGCCGGGCACCAAGTGTTCGAGCGGCGTTTGTGCCCTGTGCGGAAACAATCCCGGCGACGCCTGCTGTTACACCACACCGACATCGAGCAGCTCGACGACCTACGTGTGTCTGGGAGCCGGCTTGGTCTGCAACACTACCACATCAAGCTACATCTGCGCCACTTGCGGCCAGCCAGGCGGCCCCTGCTGCCCGGGCAGTCAGTGCTCGGGAGGCGCCTGTTGCTACAACGAACAGTGCGTGGCCGAGTCGCAAACCTGCGGCAGCGCGACCGGAACGGGGGGCGCGGGCGGCGGCGTTTGCAGCGCTGGAAAGTGCGCCAACTGCGGCGGCTCGGGTCAGCCTTGTTGTGGATCGATTACCTGCAACGCCGGGCTCGCGTGCCGTAGCGGAGCCTGCTCGGCCTGCGGCCAACCAGGCGAGCCGTGCTGCTCGGGCACGAACGGAACCGATCGCTGCGTCGCCGGTACCGTGTGCAACAGCACGTCGTCCACCAGCGGACTGTGCGCCGCGTGCGGTGGTCCCGGCGAGCCGTGTTGTAGCGGTAACACCTGCGACTCCGGTTGCTGCTTCAACGGGAGCTGCCTTGCGGATGGGTCCACCTGCACGGTCAGCGGCTACACCACCAGCTACGGGACCTGCAAGTCCGGGCGCTGCACTTGCGGTAATTCTGGCGAGCCCTGCTGCCCGAGCAACACCTTCCCGACCTCCACGGGCTGCGCAACCTATGACCTCGCCTGCGGATACACCACCACGAGCAGCGGCACCAGTGTCAGCACCTGCCAGGCGTGTGGAAAGAAGGACGGCCCGTGCTGCAGCAACAGCACCTGCACCGACGCCGGCACGCAGTGCCTGTACAGCAGCTCGACCGGGACCTATTCGTGCAAACTGTGCGGCGGAACCGGACAGTCGTGTTGTTCGACCTCGTCCACGGGCGGCGCATGCCACGATCCGGGAACCGCCTGCAACAGCAGCAGCACGTGCGTGGCCTGCGGCGCCGCGGGCGGTCCGTGTTGCGCCAACAGCACGTGTACCGCGGCGAACACCATCTGCAGTGGTTCGATCTGCGCCGTTTGCGGCGGCGTCGGCGCGGCCTGCTGCCCGGGCAATACCTGCACGGGTGGTTGCTGCATCACCCGCTACAGCACTTCCTACGGCAGCCCCATCTGCATCGCCGCGGGTACGAATTGCGACTCGTACGACACGAGCACGACGACCACCAAGGCCGTGTGCGACCTGACCACCGTGGCCACCGGTACCTGCACTGCCGGTACTGCCAATTGCGGCGGTCTGGGACAGGCATGCTGTGTCTCGAACTACTACTCTTCTTCTACCAGCTACTACTACTGCGGAGCCCCGGGCAGCAGATGCCTCAGCAGCACCTCGAGCTCAACCGGCACCACGCAGTACCTATGCACGGCCTGCGGAGACAAAGGCCAGCGCTGCTGCGTCGACTCCGGTAGCTCGACCACCAGTTCGGCCGTCGGCTGCAAGGCCCCGTACTTCTGCTCGTACGGCACGAGTGGAACCACTTACTCCTACTACTGTACGGATCCGACGGCGACCGCGACGTCCACTTCGACCACCACAGGAGGCTGACAGGCGGCGGCCAACATCAGGACGGCGTAGCGGGTCGCCGAAAATCGGCGTAGAAGCGGCGCCACGATGTCATCTGAACAAGCCGCGTTTCAAGATTCTCTATCCCGAGGACTACTCGCACTGCTACGGCTGTGGGCGCCTCAATTCCGACGGGCTGCAAATCAAGACCTACTGGGAGGGCGACGAGTCGGTCACTCGTTTTTCGCCAAGGGCATATCACATCGCGGTTCCGGGCTTCGTCTACGGCGGTCTGCTCGCCTCGTTGCTCGACTGCCACGGCACCGGGACCGCCGCCGCCGCCGCCGCGCGCGCCCAGCGCCGATTGATCGACTCCGACCCGCCGCTCCGCTACGTGACCGCGTCGCTCAAGGTGGACTATCTCAAGCCGACGCCGATGGGCGTGCCGCTCGAAATCCGCGGGCGCGTCAAGGAAGTCAAAGGCCGCAAGGTGGTGGTCGAGTCGACGCTCTTCGCCGGTGGGGTGGCCACGGTGAAGTCCGAGGTGGTCGCCGTGCAGATGCCGGATACCTTCTTGGCGAAGACCTAGGCGTTGCGCTCGCAGGTCGCCAACTCGTCGGCGATCGCGTCAGCGTGCCGGCCGGCGCAAGAAGCCGCAGGGGGGCGGCGGTGGCGGCTCCTCCGGTGCCAACGGCAACGTGCTGGTCACCGTCGGTAACCGCGGCAGCGGCACCGGGAGCCGCGTCTTCGAGGTCACCAAGGCCGACGGCAAGGTCGTCTGGGAACTGCACCTCGGCCCGACATCGGCGTCTACCACGCCGAGCGCATCACGCGCCCACGCGCTACATTTGATCCGACCGCGCCTTGGCCGGCAAGGTCCCGACCATCGGGGCAAGGTCCGGGCCAACCCAAGGCCACGGCGTGCCGGCAGGCCACCAGGCGGGCTGGGCCGCGAGGTACAGCGAAGCGGGCAGGGCATCTGTCGCGATCGATGCGTTCCACTGCACGGCCGCGTTGACGGTGTCGTAATTGCCGGTGGCCCACAGGCTCGTGTACGAGACGTCGGACTTGCCATTGCCACCGAAGCTGAAGATGGCGCCCTGATTCGAGCCGTCGCCGATGTAGCTCTTCGACAGCGGCGCGGTGCCGAGATCGGTCGCGGCCGAGCTGCCGAGCACGTTGCCGATGACGGTCATGTCGAAATCGCCGGTGTCGAACTGGATGGCGAGGATGTTGCCGGTCTGCTTGTCTGTCGAATTGGCGACCGCGGGCGAGGCGAACTGGCTCGACGAGTAGTTGCGGAAGAAGGTCAGATAGCCGGCGTTTCCGTGCGTGATGGTTGCGCCCATGTGCGGGGCGTAGTTGCCTTCCATGAGCTCCATGTGCGGGAACGCGCAGTGGGTGTCGATATTGACCTCCTGCCAGGCGGCGGGTGTGGCCCAGGAGTTGTCGGCGTAGTTGTAGGCGATGACGTTGCCCCCGCCCGAGACGTTGAAGAGGATGGGCTTGTTCATGTAGCGGACGATGTTGTTCTCGACCAGCGTGTCGGCGGCGCCACAGCGCAGGACGATGCCGTAGCAGTCCGCGCCGAAACCGTAGTTGGCCGAGTGGTGAAAGTACGAGTCGCGCACGACGGTGCGGAAGGTGCTGGTCAGCGAGACGTGCATGCCGCCGACGGTACCGTCAGTCTGGACGTCCTTCACCCAGCAATAGGCCGCGTTCGACACGTCGATACCGCCGGCCATCTGGCCGTTGTAGCCGGGATTGCTGCCGCCCTGGATGGCCAGGCTCTCGATGCCGGCCCATCGCACGACGGCCGCCGTCGACTTCGCCAGCTGCGCCAGGTACGGCGAGGCCGCCTTGAAGGTGAAGTGCAAGGGCGACGTCAGCGTCACCGTGCCGGTGGCGGTGTCGACGGCGGCGACCTCGGCGCGTTGGCTGACCGAGCGTTTGTCGACGCGCTTGAAGAAGGTGCAGTCGCCTTCTTGCACGGTGGCGTCGTCGACCTGATCGATCAGGACGAGGTCGCCGGCGACGAGCTTGCTCGCGTTGCCGCCCAGGGGAATCGTGGCGGTTTCCTTGACCGCGTCCGCGGTCAGCGCGTAGGCCGTGCCGTAGGCGCTGCTGTAGCAGGGCGTGTCGTACGCCGAGCCGATGGCGAGCGGCGTATTGCCGCCGCTCTTGACGATGGTCGTGCCGCCCTTGGCCGCGCCTTGCGATCCGGCGCCGCGCAGGACGACGCCTTTGTTGAGGACCACGGTGTCCTTCACGGTGTACGTGCCGGCGGCGAGCTTGATCACCTGCCCCTCGGGACACGCCTTGATCGCGGCGTTGAGATCGTCGCCCGGCTTGGGGCTCGCGCAGACGGTGGTGCGTACTGGCAGCTTGTCGTCGCCGAGTGGAAGATTGAGCTGGCCGTCGCTGAGAATGCCGGGATTCCAGGTGGTCGTGTAGTCGGGGTCAAGCAGCCCCGCGGGCGTCATCGTCGTCGTCGTCGTTGAGCCACCGCTGGCCGACACGCCGCCTCCACCCGAGGCGCCGCCGGCCGGGGCGACGCCACCGCCCGCGCCGAGGACGCCACTTCCTCCGGCTCCGCTTCCGCCGGCGCCACCCTCGCTCTGCGACGGTGAGCACGCGCAGAGCGACAGCGCCGCCGCAATCGCCCACGTCAGTGTCAGTGCCGCATGCTGGCGGCGATGGCCTTGAGCAAGGGGTTGCATTGTCCGGCGGCTACCATCGAAAGATACTTTTCGTTCAGCTCCCATTGAATGACACCTCCCAGGCCTTTGGTTTTCACGTAGGCGCCCCGGAGATCGCCTCGCCAAGCGCGGCGTCCGGCACGTCGGGAGCGCCGGCATCTACCGCACCCACGCGTTCGAGACTCGAAGCCTGCCGCGTGGTGCGCTCCCGATGTCCTTGGGCACCGTCTTCTGCTCGATGCCACCACAGCCAAGGAGGAGAGCTCCCGCCGATAGAACCAGGAACAGGCGAAGGAACGCGCGTTGCATGGAGAACCATCCCTTTCTGTGGCCGGTCACCTCCACATGCAGCCTCGGCCCCGGAACCACGTGAGTCGGAGCTTACCCCGATATGGTCCAGACTCCTATGGCCGGTCGAATTGCGGAGCGTAGTCCCCTACTGGCAGGTGAGATCGAGCATGGTTCCTGGCGTCAGCGCGTCGGTGTTGATGGTCTGTACCAGGAATTCGCCATTTGCACAGGGTGTCGCGTCCGCGGTCACGGTGTAGCATGGGGTCGCCGGGGCGTTGTTGTCGCAAACCGGAACCACAGACCCTTCTCGAGAGTAGCCACCCGATCCGTCCGGCATCACAAGGGGCACCAGAAGGTGAGCCGAGCAGTTCGTGAACTGTGCGAAGCTCGCGGGCAGGCAGCGATTCTGCACTTGCTCGGCCAGCTTGGCGCCGATCTGGCTCATGGTGTTCGAGAAATCGGTCTGGCAGATGCTGAACTTCATGCCGTTGTCGCCGAATTGGTCGACAAAGGCGCCGAGCCGTAGACCGGGCGTAGCGCCGAGGCCTGCGGCGGAGGGATCGAAGTCGGTGCTATTCGCGGGCTTGTGCTCCGGGTCGTAGCAGACCGGCCACAGGTCGAAGACCGTCGGGTATGCCGAGTCGGCGGTGCTGGGGTTGGGAACGGGCCCGATTTTGTAAGTGGCCGCGGCCATGTCCGCGTCGCTGAGCGGCCAGCCGAAGATGCCGGCCACGACGATCTGCTGGTCCGGGTTGGCCTTGAGACTCTTGATTTCGTCCGCCATGACCTTCACGCCGCGCAGCGGGCTGCAATCGGTTGGCTGCGCGGTGTCGGCACCACTTGGGCAGTCGTCCGTCCTGGCCGCGCACGTCGAGAAGGGCGCCGAGAAGGACGCCGTGGTCGGGTAACCCGGCGGCGGGTCCGTGAGATTCGCGCCATTGCATTGGTGCGCGCGGGTCGCGCAGCGCAGACTGGCCGATTCGCCCTGCAACCCGGTCAGGTTTCCGAACATTTCATCGTTCGGCGCGGCCGAGCAGTCGTCCTCGTCGGTGATGAAGACCAGGGCGAGCGGCGCGTGGGGACGAAGCATGGATCGTTGGTTTTCATCTCCGATGTTGCCGCCGACCAGCGCGAGCTCGAAGGCCTGCAGCTGGTGCTCCTCGCCGCAGCCCAGGGTGCCCATATTGCCGGCCAGGCAGGCGAACACGTTGTTGATGTCGCCGCTGAAGTTCAGCCCCGTGTTGCCCTTGGTTTCGAGATACAGGGCATCGGAGCTGGTCACGCCACAGGCCGAGGCGCCGATCATCTGGAACCTGCCCTGATCGCCGTAGATGCTGGTCGTTCCGTCGGGCAAGGTCTTGGGAGCGCAAGAGCCGCTCGAATAGGCGCCGCCAGTGCCAAGATCGCTGTCGATGATGGCGATGCGCAGATCAGGCAGGGTGCCGTCTGTCTGATCCCTGAGCGAGTCGATCATTTTCGGAAACTGCGCAATCATCTTCATCACTTTGGGAGCCATGCCCGAGTTGTCGATCATGAACACCATGTCGAGCTGCCGCAGGGAAGTCGCCGAGACGCTGAACGAAGTGCTCGGCGCAGCGGCATCGTGGGTGGGGCGAATCGCGGTCTTGCCGCATCCCGCCCACCCAACCACCGAAACAGCAAGGGTCACCAAGGCTCGACGGACTGACCTCTTCATGACGATGTCTCTCTTGCCAGGGCCGTACGGCATCCTATCCTAGAATCTCGGTAATGGAGAACCTGATGAAGTCACGGGCGCGCGACCGGGGTCGCGGGTTTCCCGATGGAGTGCCGACCACGCTTGGCGTGGTGTTCGCGTGCACGCTGCTCACGGGCTGCGGGGTCACCTACACCATCAGCCTGACGGCTTCCGACATCCAGCAATCCCTGCAGCGCAAGTTGCCCATCAGCAGGTCCAAGCTGCTGGTCACGGCCACCGTGCGCGCCCTCGACGTCGAATTCATGGAAGACGACAATCGCATCTTGCTTCGGCCCGAGGTCGATTTGAGTCTGGTCGGGCAAAGCGTGCTCCGCGGTCGCGCCGTCGTTGCCGGGCAAATTCGCTACGCGCCCGAGACCGGTGAATTCTTCTTCGACAAGCCCACGGTCGCCGAGTTGGACATCGAGGGACTGCCGGCGTCCCTGCGCCCAACCGCCGAAGAAGTCGTCGCCAGGTGCGCAGAAGGCTACTTGGCCACCGCGCCGGTCTATCGGCTGAAGCAGGCCGATTTCAAACAATCGCTGGCCAAGCTGGTCCTGAAATCGGTGCAAACTCGCCATGGCCACTTGGAAATCGCGATTGGAACGCCCTAGAGCACGCCCGCTCCGCTATTCTGCTTGTCGGGCAGCTCGACGGGACCCGCCCCGGAATTTGAGCGCCATCTTCCTTCACCTGCAGGCCCTGGCCGGTTCGGCAGGCGGTTTGCGCATGGCCTGAAGCGGCCTGCGAGAGCCTGGGCGTAGGCGAGCTCGTGCTCGGGGAGCGGAAGCGCGGAAGTACCGAGCGGCTACTTCTTTCGAGCGCGGCCGAGACGGAGCAGTCCAAACAGCGCGAGCAGCACAAAGGGCGCCGCGGTGGCGCTCTGGCCAGCGATCGTGCAGCCGGACCCGCTGCTCGCCGGCGCCGGGGTCGTGGTCGGCGAGCCATTCGTCCCGGCCGTCCCGGATTCGCCGTCGCCCAGGGAGATGGGTACAGCCGCGTCGCCGATGCCCCTGCCTTGTCCGTCGGTACCTCCCGACGTCAAGTCGAGGCCCGAGCTGTCGGTGCGCGTGCTTCCGGTGAGGACGCCGCTGAGGCTGTCGGGCCAACAATAACTCGTTCCCCTGGCCACACCCCAGAGATCCACCGGGTCGTTGTGATAGGTGGTGTTGGAGTCGAGGCAACTCCACGCCGTCGGGCACGCTTGAGCTGCCGAGCAGGTCATGTACTTTGGTAGGCAGGTCTTGACCACGGTCTGGCCAGGGATTGACAGACAGGCCCAATTGGGCAAGGTACATTCACTGTCGGCCTGGCAAGCAACGAAGACCCAAGTGCAGGCCGCCGCTTCGTTCTCGCAAGTCGTCGGGAGGACGAAGGTCCCGCCGTCCGGAAGGATCCCGCCTCCCCCCGAGCAGTTCTGGGGTCCGGGCTTGCAGGTAAGTGGGGCGGTGCAGTCCGCGTTGGTGGCGCAGGACTGGGCGCGCGTCGGCGCGGTCCAAGCACAAGTCACAAGTGCCATCGTTCCGAGAAAGCGCAAAGCAAAGCTGGTCATAGTCACGGCAATACCTCCGATGAGGTCTCAATGCTCATGCCCGAGGCGGTTGCTGTCAAGTGACCGGAGTCACGCCAGCCAGTGGTTGGGCTCGGGCGATCCGTGATGAAGCTCCAGGCTCCGGGCGTGCCCTAGATCTGCGTCTTGAGGGCGCGGCGGGCCGCACGGCGCTCGATGGCCAAATCGATGAGGCGACTCACGAGCTGCTGGATCGGCACGCCCGAGGCTTCCCACATCGTGGGATACATCGAGATGGCGGTGAATCCCGGGATGGTGTTGACCTCGTTCACGCAGAAGTCGCCGCGATCCTTGTCGAGGAAGAAATCCACGCGCGCCATGCCGGCAAGCTCCAGGGCGCGGAAGGTTTCGATGGCCAGTCCGCGCACGCGGGCCGTGGCCTCGGGCGGGAGCTCGGCCGGGATCTTGGTGTCGGCGCCCTCGCTGTCCACGTATTTCGCGTCGTAGGAATAGAAACCGTCCTTGTGGTGCACGACGATCTCGGCCGGCAGCGAGGCCACGGGCTCGTCGTTGCCGAGCACCGCGCATTCGATCTCGCGCGCGTTCACCGCGGTCTCGACCAGCACCTTGGTATCGAAGGTCAGGGCCGCGCGCAGGGCTGGCTCGATTTCAGCCGCGCTTTTGACCTTGCTCACCCCCACCGAAGAGCCGGCGTTGGCCGGCTTCACGAACGCGGGAAAGCCCAGCTCGCTCGCGAGCGCGAGGCAGCGGGCCGGGTCGCGCTTCATCATGTGCGCCGTGACCAGGCGCCAGGGCACCACGGGAATACCGGCCTGCGCGAGCAGGCGCTTGGCCACGTCCTTGTCCATGCCGATGGCCGAGCCGAGGTGCCCGGGCCCGACGTAGGCGATGTCGGCCAGTTCCAGCAGGCCCTGGACGGTACCGTCCTCACCGTAGGTGCCGTGCAGGACCGGAAAGACCACGTCGTCTCCAGCCAGCAGCGGGCGCGCTTCATTCGCTTCGGCCACGGCCTTGCTTTCCGGGTGCACGGGCACGGTCAGCTCGCGCCCCGACGCCGCCAGCTTGACCATGCGCGGATCGCCCGTGGCGTCGAGCAGCGTCTTGTCCGGCTCGATCCGCCAACGCCCTTGCTTGTCGATGCCGACCAGCAAGGGGTCGAAGCGATCCCGGTCGAGCGCCAGGAAGACGTTGCGAGCCGACAGCAGGGATATCTCGTGTTCCGCCGAGCGGCCGCCGAACAGGATGACGACGCGGGTCTTTTTCACGTGTTTGGTTTCCTACCACAAGGTGCGGAAGTCAGGGGGCCGACATCCCGAGCTCCGCGAACAGGAATGAAAACTCGTCGGTGTATTGTGCGACGATCTTGGCCATCGGTTTGCCGGCGCCGTGGCCGGCCTTGCCCTCGATACGCAAGAGGATCGGCGCCCCGCTCGATGTGGCGGCCTGCAGCCGCGCCGCGAACTTGCGCGCGTGCATGGGATCGACGCGGGTGTCGGACTCGGCCGACAGAATCAGGGTCGCGGGATAGGCGGTGCCGTTTCGCACGTGATGGTACGGGGAATAGGCGAACAGATACCGGAACTGCTCGGGGTCTTCCAGCGAGCCATATTCGGGAATCCACAGGCGAGCGATCTGCAGCATGGGGTAGCGAACCATGTCGGTCAGCGGCACTCCGGCCACGGCGGCCTTGCATAGCTCCGGATGCTGGGTGATGGTCACTGCCACCAGCAGGCCGCCGTTGGATCGGCCCGAGATGGCGAGGCGATCGGGGGCGGTGATCCTCCGGCCGATCAGGTAGTGGGCCGCGGCGGCGAAATCGTCGAAGACGTTTTGCTTGTTTTCCAGCATGCCTGCCCGGTGCCAGGCTTCGCCGAACTCGCCGCCCCCGCGCAGGTTGGGCACCGCGTATACGCCTCCTCGCTCGATGAAGGGGCCCACCCAGGCGGCGAAACTAGGGGTCAGGTTCACGTTGAACCCGCCGTATCCGTAGAGCAGTGTGGGATTCTTCCCGTCTCGCACCAAGCCCTGCTTGTGCACGAGGAACATGGGTATCTGGGTTCCGTCCTTCGATGGATAGCGCACCTGCTCGACGGTGAATTGCCCGGTGTCGACGGGCGCGGTCAGTTCTTGCCACGCATTGGTCTTGCCCGTGGCCACGCTCGTGCGCAGGATTTTGGTAGGGGTTAGAAACGAGGTGAAGGGAAAGTATACGTCGCCGAGGTCGTGTCGGGCGTGCAGGGTCGAAACCGTGCCCAGCCCGGGCAGCGCGATCTCGCGTACGAGTCTTCCCGTGCCGGAAAAGACCCGCACGCGCGAAGAGGCGTCTTCCAGATAGAGCGCGATCAGCTTACCGCGCGCGGCCACGACCGACTCCAGGGTGTCGTTCCCCTGGGGAATTACCAGCTTCCAGTGCTCGCGCTCGGGCTTGCGCGGATCCACCTGCCAGAGCTGGTAGCGGGGCGCGCTGTCGTTCGACACCACGAGGAGACGGTCGTCGAGCACGTCGACCAGGTTGAAGATGGCGTCGCGGCCCGTGACCACCGGGATCGGCGCCGCGCGTTTTCGCGTGTCGAGCAAGAACAGCTCGCTCTTGCTCCACCCCTCGGACACCTCGATGCCCAGCCATCGGCCGTCGGGCGAGAGTTGTAGGTTCGGCCACGACGAATCCCCCAGGCCTTCGCCGAAGATCTCCGGGTCGGCGGCGGGATCGGCGCCGAGTCGGTGAAAGTAGACGCGCCGGCGGTAATGCTCCTGTCCCGCGGGAACCGAACCGGGCGTCGGGTAGCGGGTGTAGAAGAAACCATCGCCCGCGGGCAGCCAAGCCAGCGAACAAGCGCGCGCGTGGGGAATGGTGTCTTCGCGGTCGCGACCAGAAGCTACCTCGCGCACGCGCAGGGTCGAGTCTTCGTTGCCTCTGGAAGAGACACCGTAGGCGAGCAAGGCGCCGTCTTCCGACGGGTACCACCAGTCGAGGGCCAAGGTTCCGTCGGCGGCGAGCTGGTTGACGTCGAAAAGCACGCGATCCTTGCCGCTCCTGCCCTGGCGCACGTAAAGCACGGGCTGGTTCTGCTTGCCCTCGCGCCGGGTGTAGAACAGCCGCGCAGTCTTGCCCCTGCCGCGCACCTCGGGCGCACCCAGGGAGCCGGTTTCCTGCCAGCGCCACAGTCGCTCTTGCAGCCACTGGCGGCCCGGCACGGCGTCCAGGCGCTCGCGCGTGCGTCGATTCTGCTTGTCGGTCCAGGCCTTGACCTCGGCCGAATCGCCGTTTTCGAGCCAGCGATAGGGATCGCGCACCTCCACGCCGTGGATCGTATCGACCACGTTGTCGGTGCGGGTCGCCGGCGCGGATAACAGGGTGAATGCCATGATGGCCAGCAATTCCTATCACGCCCTTCCAGCCATGAGACGTCTAACCAAAGGCGAAATGGCCAGCAGCAGGGTGCCGGCCGCGAAGGTCGACACCACGAACATCAGGAAGAAGTCCGCCTGTCCTCCGAGCAGGTGGAAGACCTGGCCCTTGGCCACCTTGTCGACCATCCCGGCCACCAGACCCGCCGACAGGTCCGAGATGAACATCGAGAAGAACCAGATCCCCATCATCAAAGAGGCCAAGCGGGCAGGGGCCAGCTTGGTGACCATCGACAGGCCGACCGGCGATAGGCACAGCTCTCCGCAGGTGTGCAGGACGTACGTGGCGATGAGCCACAAAGGGCTGACGCGCATCCCCCGATCGGAAAAGCGCGCGCCGATCACCAGCACCACGAAACCCGCGCCGAGCAGGTACAGCCCCATGGCGAACCGCGCCGCCGTGCTGGGCGCCCGCCCGCGTGCCTCCCAATGGGTCCACAACCAGGCGAAGGCCGGCGCGAGCAGGATCACCGAAATCGAGTTCACCGATTGGAAGTAGGGCGCGAGAATGTTGAGACCGAGGAACATGTGCCGCGTGCGCTCTTCGGCGAAGAAGGTCATGGACGACCCCGCCTGCTCGAAGGCCATCCAGAAGAAGATGTTGAAGAAGGCCAGGATGGCGATGGCGCCGATGCCCTGCTTCTCCAGCCCAGAAAGCGGTTGCTTGGGCGTGGCGACCTTCGCGGAGGGCTGCGCAACGCGGCCCGGGGCCACGTCGCCAATGCTACCGAGGAAGCGGCGCTTGAAGATGAGGTACACCACCAGGCCCAGCACCATGCCGAACCCGGCGGCGCTGAACCCGACGTGCCAGTTGTACGCATCGGCCAGCTTGGGGCAGACGATCTGGCCCATGGACGCGCCCAGGTTGATGCCCATGTAGAAGATGGTGAAGGCGGCGTCGCGGCGGCGATCTCCTTCGCTGTAAAGCTGGCCCACCATGGTCGAGATGTTCGACTTGAAGAAGCCCGTGCCGAGGATGATGAGCGCGAGGCCGAGGAAGAAGGTGGGCTTGGCGGGGATCGCCAGGCAGAAGTGACCCGAGGCGATGATGATGCCGCCGATGATGAGCGACCGATGGGTGCCGATCAGCCGGTCCGCGAGGTAGCCGCCGAGCAGCGGTGTCAGGTACACCAGACCCTGGTACCAGCCGTAGAGGTGGCTGGCCTCTTCCTTGCTCCAGCCGAATCCGCCCGCGGTGCTGATGAGGAACAGAGTCAGGAACGCGCGCATGCCGTAGAACGAAAAGCGCTCCCACATCTCGACGCCGAAAAGCAGGAACAGGCCCGGCGGCTGCCGATAGGCGCGGGCGACTGGGCGGGCGTGCGCGGCGTCGTTCTCCATCTTGGTCGACAATCAAACGCCGACCTTGGTTTTGCAACGCGGTTCTTGCCCCTGGTGCTAGATTTCTCGGCATGCACGATGCCCGATTGCGAGATCGACCTCTTGCGCTTGCTCTTGCGGCGGTCGCCGGGCTTGTTGCCCTCGGGCTGCCGCTGGCAGCCAGGGCCGACGCGATTTCGATCCGGATGCTGACCACGGTTCCGGCGGGACAGAGCCCCACATTGACCATCACCGCACTCGAGCCCGTGGATCGGGTAGAGGTCCTGCTCAATCGCGACGACGGCAAGGTGGTCGAAGAGACAGTCGGCGCTCTAGGCGTCGGCGGCTTGCGCGACGTGGTGCTCGACGGGTCCGCCGGCAAGCACCACTACAGCGGTCGCATCACCTGCGTGGCCAAGGGCAAGCCGGTCTCGACCCAGGTGGAGTTCGAAACCGTGGTGTCGGGCGCGCTGCAGGTCGGGTTCGACACCTCGCACATGGACCTGGCGGCCGGCCGCATGGAGCTGCAGGTTTCGATTCCCGAAGGCGAGGTCGAGGTGAAGATCACCTCGGCCACCGACGGCGCCACCTTGGTGGAGCACGAGCAGGCGTTCGCCGGTCATGTGCCGGGCACACCACTGGTCGTGAGCTGGCCGCCCCCGCCCAGGGGCGCCGAAGTGGGCGTCATCGAGGTGCGGGTGACCGATCCCACGGGGGTCTACCGGAGTCTTTCGCTCTCGCCCTGGTCGGTCTACATCCCGCACGAGGAGGTCAACTTCGCCACCGACTCGGCGACCATCGCGCCCAGCGAGGCGCCCAAACTTCAGGCCAGCCTGGCCAAGATCGCGGAAGCCCTGGGAAAGCACAAGCAGCTCCATCCCAAGCTGTACGTCGCCGGGCACACCGACACCGTGGGCTCGGCCAAGTACAATCTGAAACTCTCCCTCAGGCGCGCGCAGGCGATCGCCGGCTGGTTCCGCAAAAGCGGGCTGCGCATCCCCATCGCCTACGAAGGCTTCGGCGAGCAGGCCTTGCGCATCGCCACGCCTGACAACACCGACGAGCCCCGCAACCGTCGCGTGGACTACATCCTGTCGGTCGAGGATCCCGTGCTGCGCGCAACCGATTTTCGGCCGGTGTGGAAGGCGATCAAGTGAGTGGGCTCGCGGGATCTGTCCGACGCCGGATCCTTCCCGCCGAATGTGGCGCGGGAAACTCGGCCTCATCGTGGCCGGCGTGGGCGCGCAGGATTGTCGTCCGCGATCGGGTTCAACCAGCGCAGGCCTTTGAAGCGGATGAAGTCCGTATCTGCCGTGTGCACGACGGCATCGTGCGCGATGGCAACCGCGGCGATTTGCGCGTCGGTCACCAGGTTGCCCGCGGTGCCAAGGGACTCCAGCAGCCCAAGCACGCGCTCGACGTTATCGGGCGCGGTTTCCGGGATCGAAACGACTTCCTGCCTCAGCCAGGAACGGACGTGGGAGGCCGCCTCCGCTGCCGCTAGCGGGTGGTGAAAGGCGCGGGCATTGGTGCTGACACGCATGAAGCCGAAGGCCACAACGTCGGGCAAGAGGACCGGCTCCGCCCCGGAGAGGCACCCCTGCCACCATGCGGCTGCCTTCCCATGGAAGGGCGAATCGGAATCGTAGGCGTAGAGGAGGAGATTGATGTCGGGAAGGATCATCCACCCGCCCCGCGTGTGTTCTTGGCCACGATGGCGTCCGCTTCCAGGTCATCGGCCAGCTTGTTGAGGCCGGTGGGATCGATGCCGGGGCGCAGGCCCATGGGGCGGGCCTTGATCACGAAGGGAGGACGTTTCTTCGACGGCGGCTTGGCCCCGAGCCCGGAGCGGATCGCATCGTTGAGAGTTTCCTTGAAGGATTTGCGACGGGTGTGCATGGCGGCGCGCAGCAGCCGCTCCGCATCCTTGTCGAGGGTTACCGTCGTTCGCATCTTGACAGCATGATGCCTTCGATCATTGCTGTCAAGATGCACAACGGTCCCGCACGCAAGGCGCGAGCATCCCTCCCGCGCTTGTGCGGTAGATTGTCCTGCCTATGCGTTGCCGTGCGCCGAGGGCGATAGATCCTAGATCACGTACCTGTTGACCAGGTTCTCCAGCGCCTCCTGCTGGCCCGAGCGCGGCTTGGGGTCGAGCTTCTGCTTGAGCACGCGATCGGAGATCTGCTCGAGGCCGAGCTTCTTGTCGAGGATCTCCTTGCCCAGGCCCTCGTTCCAACCCTTGTAGCGGGCGTCGATGGCGGCTTGCAGCTTGCCGTCGCTTACCATCTTGTCCGCGACGAGCAGGGCGCGGGCCAGGATGTCCATGCCACCGATGTGGGCGTGGAAGAGATCGGCCAGGTCGATGCTCTGCCGGCGCACCTTGGCGTCGAAGTTGAAGCCGCCGGTCTTGAAGCCGCCGGCGCCGAGAATGTGGCGAAGGACCAGCGCCATCTCGCCGAGGTCGTTCGGGAACTGATCGGTGTCCCAGCCGAGCAGGAGGTCGCCGCGGTTCATGTCGATGCTACCGAACAGGCCGTTGGCCACGGCATAGGCAACCTCGTGTTCGAAGGTGTGCCCGGCGAGCGTCGCGTGGTTGTTCTCGATGTTGAGGCTGGAAGTCGTCCGCGCTCAAGCCGTAGCGCTGCAGGAAGGCGTACACGGCGGCGCCATCGTAGTCGTACTGGTGCTTGGTGGGCTCGCGCGGCTTGGGCTCGATGAGCAGGGGGCCCTTGAAACCGATCTTGTGCTTGTACTCGACCACCAGGTTCATGAAGCGACCGAGCTGGTCGAGCTCGCGCTTCATGTCGGTGTTGAGCAAGGTTTCGTAGCCCTCGCGCCCGCCCCACAAGACATAGTTCTCGCCGCCCAGCTTCTTCGTGACATCGAGCGCCTTCTTCACCTGCGCGGCGGCGTACGCGAACACCTCGGGATCGGGGTTGGTGGACGCGCCCGACATGAAACGCGGATTGGAGAACAAGTTGGCCGTGCCCCACAGGAGCTTCACGCCCGTGCGCTGTTGGTGGCCGGCGAGCACCTCGACCATGCGATCGAGGAGATCGTTGCTCTCGGCCAACGACTTGCCCTCGGGCGCGACGTCGCGGTCGTGGAAGCAGTAGTAGGGATTGCCCAGTTTCTGGAAGAACTCGAACGCTGCGGCGGCCTTCATCTTGGCCAGTTCGAGTTGGTCGCCTTCGCCCTGCCAGGGCCTGTCGAAGGTGCCCGAACCGAACGACGTCCGCGCCGTTGCCGCAGAACGTATGCCAGTAGCAGACAGCGACGCGCAGTTGCTCTTCCATGCGCTTGCCACGCACCACGCGGTTCTTGTCGTAGAAACGGAACGAGAGCGGGTTTTGTGATTCCGCGCCTTGGTATGAGATGGGTTCGATGCCGGGGAAGATTGGCTGTGCCATGGGGATCCTTTCATTTCGATGGTAACCCTTGTCGGATTCCCAAACCCTCCCGCGAAGATTCGCCGCCGGCAAGGCCGGAAAGCTTCTCTTCGCGCTCAGGCAGGCAAGTCTGACAAGATTTCTTTTAATCGCTTTTCGAAACTTACGCCAAGCTGTTCGTAGGCCGGTCGAGCGCTCGCGTCAGGCGCGACGGCCAGCGCGTGCTCAGGCGGCGCGAACTGCGGCGTAAAGACCGTCCCAGGAGCAACCTTCAACGCCATGTGCTGCACGCAGGGCGCCGCCGAGCGCGGAAGAGTTCGAGACGCGAAGGGGCAGGATGGTGGCCTGAAAGACGTCCGCGAGCACCCGTAGAAGGCCGCGGTTTTTCGACGCTCCGCCGGTGACCAGGACCATGGTCATGGCCTCGCCGATCCAGTCGGAATGAAGGCGCATGGTGAGCGCCTGGGCCTCGACCACCGCGCGCGCGGCGGCCGCCCCGTCGCGCCCGGCGACGAATGCATCGCTGCCGAACCAGCGCGGCGACGCCTTGAGCACGCGTGGCGTGATCTCGGGAACGAAGTACGGGAGCAGTATGTTGCCGCCGTTGCCGGGCTTCGTCCGCTCGATGATGGCGGTCGCGAATTCGTCCCACGAAAGAGCGAAGCGGTGGGCGATCTCCTCGCGCGCGAGCGATCCGTTCGCGAAACAGGCCAGGGACATGAACCCGCCAGCCGGGTTGCCGAACACGCTGCCGTAACCGCGCGGGTCGGTGCGCTGGCTGGCCATCGCGGTGAAGACCGTGTCGCTGGTGCCCAGGCTGATCACGGCCGTGCCAGGCTTGCTCGCGCCCATGCCGATGAGGCTGCTCGGGTTGTCGCCTGTGAACGCGACGACCTTGGTGCCCGGTGCGAAGCCGTACTTCTTCACGAAATAGCCGGCGATTTCGTCGATGACGGTCGCGCTGGCCACCGGCGACTTGAGCTTTTGCCGCAGGCCTGGCGCAGTGGCGTCGAGCAGGGCCGGGCTCCAGGCCCCGGTCGCGAGGTCGAGCAGGTTCATACCCGCGCCGTCGCCGAGGTCGATGCTCGCGCTCTTGCCGACGAGCAGCGAGGCGATGAACGAACTGACGAGGTGAATTTCGGCCGTCCGCGACCATTCGCCGGGGCTGGTCTTGTAGAAGCGGCGGATCTGCGGACCGGTAAAGCGCGGGGTGGCGCGCGAACCGCTGATGGCCGCCACCCGCTCGTCGCCGCCGATGGCCTTTGCGATCTCGGCGCACTCGGCGCTGGTCGAGCTGTCCATCCAGATGGGCGCGGTGTTGCGCGCGAGCAATGGCCGGACCTGTTCGTGCAGGGGCGCGGAGGTCGACCAGTCGCCAACCTCGTCCAGGGATTTCGCCAGATACACCGAACCGTGCTGCTGGCCCGCGCCGCTGATGCCGGCCACCTGTCCGAGGTCGACACCGTCGTCGCGCAGGTCCTGCAAGACGAGGCCGAGGGCTTCGACCCACATCAGCGGATCCGAATGCTTGATGGCCTCGTCCTTGTTGGCGAGGAAGCCGCTAGGCGACTGGTAGCGCGGAAGGCGTTCGCCGAAGTTCACGTTCCGCTCGGCCACCACCTTGCCCGTGTCGGTGTCGATGAGTAGTGCCGACAGGCTCTGCGTGCTCGAATCCAGTCCCAGGTAACGTGGCATCGATTGGTCTCCTTGGGTACTTCTTACACGTCCTGGCCGAACTAGGAAAGTGGATGTGGATCGCAGGCCACGGCTTGGCCCCGGCTGGCTTCTCTAGCGGGGCCGGCTGGTGGCGGGGCTTCAGTTCACGCAGCTTCCAGGCGAGTCGGCCGGGGTACAGAGCGCGTTGCACCCGCAGATGCGCGCGTAAACGCAAGTCTCAGACGGCGACGAACAATCCGAGTCCCGCCAGCACTCGCCCGAGTGGAGTGACGAGGTCGACTTGCATACGCCGATTTGCGAGTTCTCGGCCGCGCACGTCGCCCCTACGCACTCTTCGCGGCTTCCGCAGTCCTCGTCGAGGTAGCAGCACGCGCTCCCGTGGCCGGGGTTGGGACACTGTCTGCCCGCGTCGTAACCGTGGGCTCCTCCCGTGGCTTCCGAGCCGCCGGCTCCGGTGACGCCGCCGGTGGCCTCCGAACCCCCAGTACCTGTCACGCCCCCCGTAGCCTCCGAACCACCCGCACCCGTCACGCCCCCCGCGGCTTGGGAGCCGCCGGCTCCGGTCACGCCCCCGGTGGCTTCCGAGCCGCCGGTTCCGATGGCGCCGCCGGTTGCGTGCGAGCCGCCGGTTCCGGCTGAGGTGGTCCCACCCGATCCGGTCTGGCCGCCCGATTCGGCCGCAGTGGTGCCGCCCGATCCAGCGCGACCGCCCGTGCCGACGGCGCTCGTTCCACCCGATCCAGCGCGGCCGCCCGTGCCGACGGCAGTCGAGCCACCCGATGCGGCCCGGCCACCGGTTCCGACGGCAGCCGAGCCCCCCGATCCTGCACCACCGCCGATTCCTGTATTGCCCCCGGATCCAGATCCTGAAGCGCCTCCCGAGGCTGTCGTTCCGCCCGTCGCGGTCGCACCGCCCATGCCTCTCGCGCCACCGGTCTGTATAGATTGATCCGTCGTCGCGGCGTCCACTGGACCACCCACCGCCCCATCTTGGAGGAATCCAAGCCCGGTCTTGTCCGTGCTGCAACGGAGGGCGAGCGCGGAAAACGCGCAGACGACAACGAACCCCAAAGCGCCATGGAAAAGCTTGACCATCTCTCACTCCTCAAGCGTCTGACATCATATCATTCGGTCGCCTCGAATGGGGGCTTGCGCGCCAAAGTCGGAGCCAAGCCAAAGCCGAGAAGGTGTGATTCGCAAGCATTCCGTAGGTCCAGCTTGTTGCCTCAATGCGTGGTAGCACAATGGCGCCTATCGGCAGACATTGCCTACAAAACCCCCTATGAATGTGCGGACGATACAACTATTCTACCCCGGCCCGTACCTCCGCTCGATTCGATGGCGAGGATGCCGGACCAAGCCCACTTGGAGAACCACTTGCTCAGGAGTCACCGTAGATGAACCCCTTTGGCCATTTCGACGACAGCAAGCGCGAATATGTCATCACTCGGCCGGACACGCCCTTGCCATGGCTAAACTACCTCGGTCAGGACGAGTTCTTCGGGCTCTGCACCAACACGGCCGGCGGGTACACCTTTTGGAAAGACGCCAAGCTCCGCCGACTCACGCGTTACCGCTACAACAACGTCCCCTACGACCTGGGTGGTCGCTACATCTACGTCAATGACGGCGGTTCGGTTTGGAATCCTGGCTGGAAGCCGGTCAAGGCCAAGCTGGATGGCTACGAGTGCCGCCACGGGCTTGGGTACACGCGCATCATCGGGCAGAAGGACGGCCTGGAAGTCGAGATGCTGTTCTTCGTGCCGCCCGAGGAAAACCTGGAGTTGTGGAAAGTCACAGTGCGCAACAAGTCCAAGGTGGCCAAGCAACCCAAGGTTTTCACCTTTCAGGAGTTCTGCCTGTTCGAGGCGGCCAGCGACATGAACAACCTGCAGCGCACCTACTCGATCGGCGAGGTCGAGATCGAGGGCAGCGCCATCTACCACAAGACGGAATACCGCGAGCGCCGCGACCACTACACGCTGTTTGCCTGCACGCGCCCGGTAGACGGCTACGATACCAGTCGGGACGCCTTCGTTGGCATTCATGAAGGGCTTCACGACCCCAAGGTGCCCTTCGCCGGCAAGTGCACGAACAGCAAGGCCTTCGGTTGGAATCCGATTGGAGCGCACCAGATCGACCTCAATCTGGCGCCGGGCCAGGAAGAGACCTTCTCGTTCATTCTCGCGTACGTCGAGCAGGGAACCGAGCCCAAGTTCGACTCGCTCTGCGTGATGAACAAGAAGGTGGGCAAGGCCATCGTCGACAAGTACAAGAAGCCGGGCGCCATCGACCGTGCCTTCGCCAGGTTGGGCAAGGTGTGGGACGATCTGCTGTCGAACTTCCAGGCCCAGAGCCCCGACCCGCACGCCAACCGCATGCTCAACGTGTGGAACCAGTACCAGTGCATGGCCACCTTCAACATGAGCCGCTCGGCCAGCATGTACGAGACCGGCATCGGCCGCGGCATGGGTTTTCGCGACAGCAACCAGGACCTGCTCGGCTTCGTGCACATGATCCCGTCGCGCGCCCGCGAGCGCATCCTCGACATCGCGGCGACCCAACTCTCCGACGGAACCTGCTTCCATCAGTACCAGCCGCTGACCAAGAAGGGCAACACCGAAATCGGCGGCGACTTCTACGACGACCACCTGTGGCTGATCCTGTCGACCTGCGCGTACATCAAGGAGACCGGCGACCTCGGCATTCTCGAAGCGCCGTGCGGTTACGCCGACCAGCCGAACGCCAAGACCGACCTGCTGCACCACCTCGAAACCAGCATCGCCTACACCTTGAAGAAGCGAGGCCCGCATGGCCTGCCGCTCATAGGTCATGCCGACTGGAACGATTGCCTCAACCTGAACTGTTTTTCCACCGAGCCCAACGAGAGCTTCCAGTGCGCGGGCGATGTGAAGGACAGCAAGGCCGAGAGTGTGATGATCGCGGGACTGTTCCTTTACGCCAGCCGCGAGATGGCGGCGCTGTACGACTTCATGGGCAAGGGCGCGGACGTCAAGCGCATGCGTGCGGGCTACGACGACATGCTGAACGTCATCGAGACCCAGGCCTGGGACGGCGAATGGTACCGCCGCGCCTACGACGCCGCCGGCACGCCCGTGGGCAGCAAGGAAAACCCGGAAGGCAAGATCTTCATCGAGAGCCAGGGGTGGTGCGTGCTGGGCGGCGCGGGACAGAACAACGGCCGCGCCAAGCAAGCCATGGAGAGCGTGCACAAGCACCTCTACACCAAGAACGGCGTGGTCCTACAGCAGCCGCCGTACTCCACGTATCACGTCGAGCTCGGCGAAGTGACCAGCTATCCCCCGGGGGTGAAGGAAAACGCCGGAATTTTCTGCCACAACAACACTTGGATCAACCTCGGCTGGTGCCTGCTCGGCGACGGCGACCGCGCGCTTGAGTACTACCTGTCCATCTGCCCTTCGGCGAAGGAAGACCAGATCGAGATCTACCGCAGCGAGCCCTACGTCTATGCGCAAATGATCGCGGGCAAGGACGCCGTCTGTTTCGGCGAGGCGAAGAACAGCTGGCTGACCGGCACGGCGGCATGGACCTTCGTCAGCGTGGCGGAAGGGTTGCTCGGCATCAAGGCCGACTACAAAGGCCTGAAGATCGATCCCTGCATTCCCAAAGCCTGGAAGGGCTTCACGGCCAGCCGAAAATTCCGTGGCGTCGAGTACCAGATTTCAGTCAAGAACCCCGGCGGCATCTGCAAGGGCGTGAAGAAGGTCATGGTCGACGGCAAGCAAGTCGCCGGCAACGTGGTTCCCTTCGAGCCCGGCAAGAAGGTCGTGAAGGTCGAGATCTTACTGGAGGCGTAGGAGGAGTTCGAACCGGTGTCGGTCAGCAGTCTTCCTTAGAACAGCCTATAGAGAAGGCCGGCCAGGACCGAGTAGCCGATCAGCAGCACCACGTATGCGATGACGACGAGGGGGCGTACGATGGTGGCAAGCGCCATCAATGGCGCGACACGGGTCGCAGGTCCGGCGATCAAGAACGCCAGGGCCGCGGCTGGCGCCATGCCTTGCTCGATCAGCGCACGCAGCAGCGGGATGATGCCACCTCCGCAGGCGTAAAGCGGAACGCCGAGCAGGGCGGCGAGCAGGATCTGATACCAGCCGCCTGCGCCGAACGCCGCCACGATCCAACGCCCGGGCACCACCACTTCGATGATGGCGCCCAGCAGGATACCGAGCACCACGTAGAATCCGACGAACTCGAACGTCTTGCGACTCCTCTTGAGGAACTCCAGGACGCTGAAACGAGGCCGCGGCTTGAGCGGCGTGCCTTGTTCCGCACGAAGCTCGTCACTCACCAACCAGCGCGAAGGCAGGAAGTGCATGACCGCCCCGAGCAGGAGCGCAAAGCCGAATACGGCGAGCACCCGGGCCAAGGTGATGCGAGGACCCAGGCCACCCCAGGTAATGAGCAACAGCTGCGGATTCATCAACGACGAGGCCGACAAGAAGGTGGCGAGCGGCGCGATGGGCACGCCGGCCCGTAGAAGCTGGAGCACCACGGGCACCGTACCGTAGGTACAAAGCGGGGAAACGATGCCGAGCAGGGCGGCCGCCGGGATGGCCACCACCGGGTGGCGACGGCAGCCGCGCTCGAGAAGCGGCGCGACCGGCGTGTAGCGCAGCCCCTCGCTGGCCAGCACGCCCAGCACCACGTAGGGCAAGAGCTGCCAGAGCTCGTCGGCCGCGAGGTGCAGAATCTGGACTAGCGTAGTCATGGTCGTGAAAGACTTTGGGGAAGCGAGACGGCTTGGTCGGACACCCCCGGTCTTCTCCAGATTGCATCAGGCGAAGCCGGGCGACAACACCGGCGGGGACGGCCGGATCCCATTTCGGACAAGCGAGCCCGGTTATCGCGTCGCGCGAAATGGTCTTTCGCCCAGGTTCACCAGATGGAAGTTGGGCTGCGAGCGGGGCTTGGGACGCTGAGGCAGGTCCCGAGGATGCAATAGTGGTAATTCTACCCCGCTTTGTCTGATTCGGTTGCACATGGGCCCGCCTTGTCACGCAAAGTTGCTTGACGCATGACTTCGTTAGGATGTAGGTATGGGCCGCCCATCTCACGGGAGACAATCATGAAGAAGAGCCAGGCTAGAGTGGTAGCGTTTTGGGGTATGGTGCTCGTTCTGCTGTTCGGGTACGGCTGCCTGAGCACGCAAGACTGGTTGGATCCGCAAGCGCCGAAGAGCATTGAGCCCCACCTCAAGGCCACCGGCGGACAAACCATCAACGCTCCCGCGCGTCCGCCGCAGCCACCGGCCACGGTCGCCATCATCAAGGACAACAGCCTCAACTACAGCTCGATGGTTTCACAGGCGGTCACGGCTGCGCTCGGCCAGGGAGGCATCGCCAACCTCGTCCACAGTGGTAACACCGTGCTCATCAAGCCCAACCTGGTCACGAACAGTGCAAACGCGGTCACCGACTGGCATGTCGTCAAGGCACTCGTCGATTTGATCAAGACGGTCAATGGGGTGGGCACTATTACCATCGCCGACGGAAGCGCCTCGCAAGAAACTGTCAGTGACGTCATGGTCAATCAAGGCTACACCGCTGCGAACTTCCCTGGCGTCACCTTCGCCAACTTCAACGACAGTAGCGCAAGTCCCACCAATACCTATGTCCTCGCGGACAGCAGGACGGGCACTCCCGAGCAGATCCCGGCGCTCATCACCGATGCCGATGTCTACATCGACATGCCCAAGATGAAGACCCACTACCACGCCGGCATGACCGGCGCGGTGAAGAACCTGGGTATCGGAACCGGTCCGTTGCCACTGTGGACTCTGTCGGGCGGCAGCGCCAAGGCCGGTTTGCACCATGACATCCGATCCGAGATTGTCGACCACATTGCCTGCCGTGTGCCGAACCTGACGGTCATGGATGCGCTCCAAGCCATGGAAGGCCAGGGACCGGTGAACGGCGCGATGGTCACGATGAATCTGGTTCTCGCCAGCAAGGATCCCGTCGCCCTCGACGCGGTGGCATGCAACATCATGGGGATCCCGCCGTCTTTGGTCACGCACCTGGTGTTCGCCGCAAACGAGAATATCGGCGTCATCGACCTCAGCAACATCACCACGGCCGGCAACATCACCTTGGCGGCGGCCTCCGCGATTCACACCTTCTTGCGGGCGACGCCGGGCGCCGTGCAGGGGCCGACCGAGCCGGGTGTCATCCCCTACCGTGAGACGACCGTCATCAGGCCCGCGCCGGCACCCATGACCATCGATGGCGATCTGAGCGAATGGGGATACGCCAATGCGATGACCATCGACGCCAGCTACCAGGTGAAGTCTGCCTCGGGCTGGGGCGGGGCCACCGACAGCAGCGCCGTCGCACTGAGCATGTACGATGCCCAGAATCTCTACCTGGCGATGCACGTCAAGGACAATACCAAGCTGGTCAACAACAACACCGGCTCTGCAATTGTCAACGGCGACGGTGTCGAGCTCTACCTCAGCACTTACATCGAGCAGTACAACGTCTCGCGGAGCGCGGCGTACGGCTCGCAATACGACTATCACCTGGCCATCAGCTATGCAGACACGCCGCAGGCGTACATGCTCTCGCACAGCCGGGCACTCACCGGCGCGGTCATCAGCAAGGTCGACACCAGCGACGGCTACGTCATCGAGGCGAAAATCCCCTGGAGCAACTTCGGCAGCCCGACAGTGACGCCGGTTTCGATGTCCGGTGGATTCACCGAATATCGGGAGCTGGGGCTCAACATTGCCGTGAACGATGCGGACAACAGTCCGGCAACCGTCGACCACAAGCTAATCTGGAACAACGCCACGGACGGCGACATCGAGACCAACCCGATCAAGACCGGTATGTCGTATGTCGATCCGGCCGGCGGTCTGTACGCCACGCCGACCTACACCCTGACGACGTCGGCAACCAACGGCTCGGTGACGAAGAGCCCGGACCGGGCGTCCTACAGCGCCAACATGGTCGCCACGCTGACCGCGGTAGCGAACGCGGGCTACGTCTTCGCCGGCTGGAGTGGCGACGCTGCGGGAACCGCGAACCCGCTCAGCGTGACGATGAACGGGAACAAGAACATCACGGCGAATTTTCAGGTCGGCGGGGTTCTGACCTCCATCACCGTCTCGCCGTCCAGCGCGTCGGTGAGCACCGGCCAGCCCCGCCAGTTCACCGCCATCGCCTACGACCAGAATGGCGCACAGATCTCGCCCCAGCCGACCTTCACGTGGAGTGTGAGCGGCGGCGGAAGTATCAACGCGAGCGGCTTGTTCACCGCGGGATCGACCGCGGGTGGCCCCTACACGGTAACCGCCCAAAGTGGAGGGGTCAGCGGCACAGCCAGCGTGACGGTGTCCTCGACGCCGACCACGGTCTACCAGATCAACACCGGCAGCAGCGCCGCCGCCTCGCCCTTCACCGCCGATCAGTACGGCAGCGGCGGCTCCCAGCGCACCGTCACCAACACCATCACGATCACCGGCGTGACCAACCCGGCGCCGATGGCGGTATACCAGAGCGAGCGCTACGGCAACAGCACCTACACCCTGCCCAACCTCACCCCTGGTAGTCAGTACACGGTTCGCCTGCACTTTGCGGAGCTGTACCAGACCGCCACCGGCAAGCGCGTCTTCAACGTGGCGATCAACGGCGCCACCGTGCTGTCGAACTTCGACATCTACGCGACGGCAGGTGGCAACTACAAGGCATTGGTGCGCGAGTTCACCGCTACCGCCGACGCCTCCGGCCAGATCGCGATCCAGCTCACCACTGTCACCGACAACGCCACCATCGAGGGTATCGAGATCGTCGCTGCCAACCCCAACAATCCGCCGACCATCGTGACCGCAGCGGTGGCCGCGCCCAACCCGGTGTCGGGCACTACGGCGTCGCTGTCGGTGCTCGGCGACGACGATGCTGGCGAGGCGAACCTGACCTACACCTGGGCCACGATCGGGACACCGCCGGGGGCGGTCACCTTCGGCGCCAACGGCACCAACGGGGCCAAGAGCACCACCGCGACCTTCAGCAAGTCCGGCAACTACACACTCCAGGTGACTGCGAGAGACCAGCCTGGCCTCACCGCCACCAGCACCGTCGCGGTCACGGTCAATCAGACGCTGACTAGCATCGTGGTGGCGCCCGCGAGCTCTACCCTCGGGCCACTGGAGATGCAGCAGTTCGTGGCGACGGCCCAGGACCAGTTCGCCACGGCTCTGGCCACCCAGCCGACCTTCGCCTGGAGCGTGAGCGGCGGCGGGACCATCGACGCGAGCGGCTTGTTCACGGCAGGCACGACCGCCGGTGGCCCCTACACGGTGACCGCCCAGAGCGGGGTCGTCAGCGGTACCGCGACGGTTTCCGTGGCGATCCCCAATGCTGCGCCCACGATTGCCACCGCCGCCTTCGCCGACCCCAATCCCGCCACGGACAACACCGTTTCGCTGTCGGTGCTCGGCGATGACGACGCCGGCGAGGCGAACCTGACCTACACCTGGGCCACCACCGGCGCGCCGCCGGCCGCGGTCGCTTTCAGCGCCAACGGCACCAATGCGGCCAAGAACACCACTGCGACCTTCAGCGAGGCCGGCAGCTACACCTTCCAGGTCACCGTCAGGGATCAGGGCAACCTGACCGCTACCAGCTCCGTCGCGGTGACCGTCAATCAGACACTCACCAGCATCGCTGTCTCTCCGGCGAGCGCCACGGTCAACACCTCGGCGAGCCAGCAGTTCACCGCTGCCGCGCGCGACCAGTTCGGCACCAACCTGACCACGCAGCCCACCTTCACCTGGTCGGTCGCCGGCGGCGGGACTATCGGCGGAAGCGGCCTGTTCACGGCCGGCACGAGCGCGGGCGGTCCCTACACGGTGACCGCCCAGAGCGCAGGCATGAGCGGCACGGCCAGCGTGACGGTCTCCTCGACGCCTACCACGGTCTACCAGATCAATACCGGTAGCAGCAGCGCGGCCTCGCCCTTCGCCGCCGATCAGTACGGTTCCGGCGGCACCCAGCACACGGTGACCAACACCATCACCATCAGCGGCATCACCAATCCGGCGCCGCAGGCGGTGTACCAGAGCGAACGCTACGGCAATAGCACGTATACCCTGCCCAACCTTGCCCCCGGTAGCCAGTACACGGTGCGCCTCCACTTCGCAGAGCTGTTCCAGACCGCGGCCGGCAGGCGCGTCTTCAACGTGGCGATCAACGGCACCACCGTGCTGTCGAACTTCGACATCTACGCGACGGCTGGCGGCAACTACAAGGCATTGGTGCGCGAGTTCACCGCCGCCGCCAACGCCTCGGGCCAGATCGTGATTCAGTTCACCACGGTCACCGACAACGCCACCATCGAGGGCATCGAGATCATCTCGGCCACCCCCAACAATCCGCCGACCATCGCGACGGCGGCATCTGCCACGCCCAATCCAGTCTCGGGCGCCACGGCGTCGCTGTCGGTGCTCGGCGATGACGACGGTGGCGAGGGGAACCTGACGTACACCTGGGCCACCACCGGCACGCCGCCGGCGGCCGTCACCTTCAGCGCCAACGGCACCAACGCGGCCAAGAACACCAGCGCGACGTTTGGCCAGGCGGGAACCTACACGTTCCAGGTGACCGTGAGGGACCAGGCCGGCCTGACCGCCACCAGCGCGGTCGCGGTCACGGTCGATCAGACGCTGACCAGCATCGTGGTCGCGCCGGTGAGCTCCACGCTCGAGCCACTGGCGACCCAGCAATTCGTCGCCACCGCGCGTGACCAGTTCGCCGCCGACTTGGCCAGCCAGCCATCCTTCGCCTGGAGCGTAAGCGGTGGCGGCGCCATCGACGCGAGCGGTTTGTTCACCGCCAACACCTCCGCCGGCGGTCCCTACACCGTCACCGCCGCGAGTGGCGGCATCACCGGCACCGCGACGGTCTCGGTGGAGATCCCCAACGCCGCGCCAACCATCGCTACGCCGGCCGCCGCCAGCCCCAGCCCGGTCGCCGGTTCCGCGACCACCCTCTCGGCGCTCGGCGACGATGACGGCGGCGAGGCGAACCTGACCTACACCTGGGCCACGACCGGCACACCGCCGGCCGCGGTCGCGTTCGGCGCCAACGGCACCAACGCGGCCAAGGCCACCACGGCCACCTTCAGCAAGGCCGGCAGCTATGCCTTCCAGGTCACCGTCAGGGATCAGGGTGGCCTGACCGCGACCAGCTCCGTCGCCGTCACCGTCGATCAAACGCTGACCAGCATCGTCGTCACTCCCGCGAGCGCCACGGTCAACACATCCGCAAGCCAACAGTTCAGCGCCGCTGCCCGCGACCAGTTCGGCACCGCTCTGACCACGCAGCCGAGCTTCGCGTGGAGCGTGAACGGCGGCGGCAGCATCGGTTCGAGCGGCTTGTTCGTCGCCGGCGCCAGCGCGGGCGGGCCCTACACGGTCACCGCTGCGAGCGGCGGCACGAGCGGCACCGCCAGCGTGACGGTATCCTCGACGCCGACCGCGGTGTACCAGATCAACGTCGGCAGCAGCAGCGCCGCCTCGCCCTTCGCCGGCGATCAGTACGCCAGCGGCGGCACCCAGCGCACGGTTACGAACAGCATCACCATCAGCGGGATCACCAACCCGGCGCCCATGGCCGTGTACCAGAGCGAACGCTACGGCAATAGCACCTATACGTTCCCCAGCCTCATTCCCGGCAGCCAGTACACCGTACGCCTGCACTTCGCCGAGCTGTACCAGACCGCCGCCGGACGGCGCGTCTTCAATGTCGCGATCAACGGCACGACAGTACTGTCGAACTTCGACATCTACGCCACCGTCGGCGCCCGCTACGCGGCGTTGCTTCGCGAGTTCACCGCCACTGCCAACACCTCGGGCCAGATCGTAGTCACCTTCACCACGGTCACCGACAACGCCACCATCGAGGGCATCGAGATCATCGCGACCACCCCCAACAACCCGCCCAGCATTGCGACGGCGGCGACCGCCACACCAGATCCGGTCGTGGGCACCACGGCGGCGTTGTCGGTCCTCGGCACGGATGACGGCGGCGAAACGAACCTGACCTACACCTGGGCCACCACCGGCACGCCGCCGGCGGCAGTCGCCTTCAGCGCCAACGGCACCAACGCCGCCAAGAACGCCACAGCAACCTTCAGCAAGGCCGGCAGCTACACCTTCCAGGTCACTGTCGGGGATCAGGGGGGCTTGAGCGCCACCAGCTCCGTCGCGGTGACCGTCAACCAAACGCTGACCAGCATCGTGGTCTCTCCGGCGAGCGCCTCGGTCAACACCTCGGCGACCCAGCAGTTCACCGCCAGCGCGCGCGACCAGTTCGCGACCAGTCTGTCTGCCCAGCCGACCTTCGCCTGGACGGTCAGCGGCGGCGGCAGCATTGGCACGGGCGGGCTGTTCACGGCCGGATCGAGCGCCGGCGGTCCGTACACGGTCAGTGCCCAGAGTGGAAGCATCACCGGTACGGCAAGCGTCACCGTGACCCAGTCCAACGCAGCCCCGACCATCGCCACCGTGGCTTCCTCGAATCCCAACCCGGTCGCCGGTAGCACGGCGGCGGTCTCCGTGCTCGGCGCGGATGACGGCGGCGAGGGGAACCTGACCTACACCTGGGCCACCACCGGCACGCCGCCGGCGGCAGTCGCCTTCAGCGCCAACGGCACCAACGCCGCCAAGAACGCCACCGCGACCTTCAGCAAGGCCGGCAGCTACACCTTCCAGGTCACCGTCAGGGATCAGGGGGGCTTGAGCGCCACCAGCTCCGTCGCGGTGACCGTCAACCAAACCCTGACCAGCATCGTGGTCTCTCCGGCGAGCGCCTCGGTCAACACCTCGGCGACCCAGCAGTTCACCGCCACCGCGCGCGACCAGTTCGCGACCAGTCTGTCTGCCCAGCCGACCTTCACCTGGACGGTCAGCGGCGGCGGCAGCATTGGCACGGGCGGCCTGTTCACGGCCGGATCGAGCGCCGGCGGTCCGTACACGGTCAGCGCCCAGAGTGGAAGCATCACCGGTACGGCAAGCGTCACCGTGACCCAAGCCAACACAGCCCCGACCATCGCCACCGCGGCTTCCTCGAATCCCAACCCGGTCGCTGGCACCACCGCGGCGCTCTCGGTGGTTGGCACGGATGACGGGGGCGAATCGAACCTGACCTACACCTGGGCCACGACCGGCACGCCGCCGGCGGCAGTCGCCTTCAGCGCCAACGGCACCAACGCCGCCAAGAACGCCACCGCAACCTTCAGCAAGGCCGGCAGCTACACCTTCCAGGTCACTGTCAGGGATCAGGGGGGCTTGAGCGCCACCAGCTCCGTCGCGGTGACCGTCAACCAAACCCTGACCAGCATCGTGGTCTCTCCGGCGAGCGCCTCGGTCAACACCTCGGCGACCCAGCAGTTCACCGCCACCGCGCGCGACCAGTTCACCACGAACCTGACCAGCCAGCCGACCTTTACCTGGACCGTCAGCGGCGGCGGGAGCATCAGCACGGGCGGCCTATTCACCGCGGGCTCGACCGCGGGTGGCCCCTACACCGTGACCGCCAGGAGCGGCAGCGTGAGCGGCACCGCCAGCGTGACGGTAACGGGCGGCAGCACGCCTTGCGCCGGACTCTGTTCGAATCCGGTGGTGTTCACGAGCCAGAATTACCAGTCTGGGAATCTGGGCACCGGCGCCACCTGCCATCAGACGACCGCCAACCTCATCGGCGGCAATTGCAGCAACATCGGAAGTCGCACGTTGAAGGTCAACAACACGACCATGAACTGCAACGGTTGGACTCTCCCTGCCAAACTGAACGGCGGCTACTGCATTCAGGTGACGGCCGGGTCGCCCAGCTACACGTCCTTCGCGACCTGGTAGTCACGCAGCCTGACCGCGACCGGTTTCAACCTGGCTAGCCTAGGACAGGCGACTCACAGCGTCCTCGACGTAGGAGCGAAAGGATGACTCGGGATAGGTGTCGAGGAACAGGGCGTAGACCGCGCGCGCCTTGTCGGGGCTGCCGAGCCGCGACGCCGCTTCCGCGACGGCAATCAGGCCTTTTTGGCACCGGTTCGCATCCCCGCCCGCGCGCGTGAGAGCGACGAAACACCATAGGGCGTCGTCGATTTGGTTGCGCTGGAGCAGGGTGCGGCCGAGGGCGTCGAGCGTGCTCGCCTCGAACTCCAGACGATCGCGAGACTCGGCGAACGCGCGAAAGATGTCCACGGCCACCGGTCCAGTGCCTGCCGCGAGCGCCGTCTTGATGGCCGCCGCGGCCGCGGCGAGGCTCGCGGCGACCTGACCCGCCTGGCCCAGCACGCGCGCCCACTCCGCGGCGACCAGAGGGTTGGCCGGGTGGGCTTCGCGCAAGAGCTGGGCGTCACTGGCCGCGCCCGCGAGGTCGGTGGCTGCCTTGAGGCGTAGTTGCCCGAGGGCCTGGTCCACGGGGATACGCCGGATGGCATGCAAGGCGCTGGTGTTGCCCGGCATCACCGGCAGCGGCACACTGGCCACGAGAGCCGGTGCGCGCGTCCATGTAGCCGACTCGCGCCGGGCGTCCGGCGCGGGTGGCGTGGTGGCTGTCATCGTGTGCTGTTTGTCCGTGCCCGCGACAGGCGCTGTCGCATGCCCTGGAGCGGACATCGCGGACTCGCCGAAAATGAAGGCGCCACAAAGACGCCCGAAGAGCACGGGAGCCGCCAGTCCGGGTGCCGCGTAGGTCAGAACACCCAGGACCATGGCGGCGCGAGGAGATGCACTGGCGAGGAGCAAGGCCAGTCCTCCGAATAGGGGCCAGGCCAGGGCCGTGAAGAGGAAGGACCCGCCGAGCAAAGTCGCGAAGAACGGCGCAAGGTCGGAGCGGCGCGCCCATAGCCAGGAGAAATTCTCGGTGGCCAAGGCCTCGCGCACCGAATCGGTGTGCGTGGCGACCAATAAGGAAAAGGACTGTCCCACAAGGGCGATGACGCCCAGGAAAAGGAGCAGCGTTCCGGAAGTCACGAAGGAGCCGAGGGAGTGCCGCCCCATCCGCTCGAAGAAGGAAGGAACCGGTGAGCCCGAGCGGTAGGCCCCAGACCAGGACGAGCGTGGCGTGGCGTAAGGTGAAGCCAACGACGGCCCCACGCTCCAACCCCCTGGCCAGAAAGCCTGCGGACAGATCTCCGTCGCGCGCCGACATGGCGAAGCGTCCGACGATGGGCGAGGACAAGACCAGCACGCTCAGAACCGCGAGTGGCATCGAGAATGACAGCCATCGCATGAGCAGTCCCGCGACAACCCCCAGCAGCACCATGACCAGAAGGACGGGGATCAGGGTGAGCAATGTTCCCGGGTGAATGAACCCGCGCACGACCTCACCCGAGGCTCCTCGGAAGGCAGTCACCTCTGATAGATCCGTATCGGCCATACTTTCACTTCGTGGTGGGTGCGACCAGGGTATCGGCAGGAGAACGAGAAAACTATACGCGTGGCGACATGCCGAACGGTGGGCGATCGGCAACGAGGCAATCCGGGCGCGCTTGCACCGGACCAGGATCTAACCGATGATCCGCCGCGATGACAAAGCGCGCGCTGATTGCCCTCGGTCTCGCTTCCCTCCTTCCCGTCTCTTGCGCGACCTCGCCGCCGGTAACCGTCGACGGATTGGCATTGAGGCGCGTGGTCATCTACCGCAATGGCGTGGCGTACTTCGAACGCGAAGGCATGGTGACCGGCAACCGCGTGAGCTTCCGCGTGCGCGGCGACGAGGTCGGCGATTTCCTGGCCAGTTTTGCGGTCATGGAAAAGGGCGGCAGCTCGGTGCGGGCGGCGTCCTTTCCGCTCCATCGGGTGGAGGACAACGAAAGGCCGCCCGAGAATCCCAAGCCCGACAAGAGCGAGCCGCCCAAGGATCCCAAGCATCGCCTGGAAACGGTGGTCATGGAGCTCGACGGCGCCAAGCACGATCTGGCGGTAGGCTACATCGCCGAGGCGCCGGTGTGGCGGCCGTCGTACCGCCTGGTGCTCGACAAGGACAAGGTTCACTTGCAGGTGTGGGGCATCGTGCAGAACCTGTCGGGCGAGGACTGGCGCAATACGCGCCTGACCGTGGTCGCCGATGCGCCGCTGGCCTTGCGCACGCAGCTCGAGAATCCGGTGATTCCGGACCGGCCCTTGCTGGTCGAGGGCAACGAGGCGATGGCCGTGGTGCCACAGTCCGAGACCAGTCTGGCTGAGGCTCCGCCGGCACCACCGGTGCCGGCCGCGGCTCCGGCCATGGAAATGGAGGACATGGAGGCGGTTCCCAGCACGCGTGGCCCCGGCGGAGCGAAGGCGCTGAGGCACTCCGCGGCGCCGGAAAGGAAAGCAAGCATGAAGAAGGGGGAGACCGCGCGCGGGGCGGAGAGCGCCAAGTCGGCTCTGACCCGTCAAATGTACATGAACGCGCCGCCGGCCGCCGTGCCCTCGCGCGCGCGGAACCTGGCCGCCCTGGCCGCGGTGGCGGTGACCGGCGGGGCGACTCGCTACGATCTGCCCGACCCCGTGACCGTGCCCGACGGCAGCGCCACCATGCTCTTGCTGCTCGACAAGGAAGTGCCGGGCGAGTCGTCCTTTCTTTTCGCGCCCGATCCCGGGGTTCCCGATTCGGCCGCGCACCCCTTCCGCGTGGCCCGCTTCACCAACCAGACGGGCGGCTTGCTCGAACGAGGTCCCCTGGCATTCTTCGGGGAAGGGGGCTTTCTCGGCCAGGGCGCGATCGATGGTCTGCCCGTCGGCGCCAGCGCCACGGTGCCGTTCGCGCTCGAGCACAGCCTGGCGGTCGATCGATCCACGGAATACGTGCAAGAGGGCTCGACGCTCTACCAGGTCGAGATGGGCCAGCTCATGGTCAAGCGCCAAGTGGGACCCCGCACGCGTTACACCATCAAGAGCGGAAATCCGCGTAGTGCCAAGTTGTGGATCAAGCACCCTCGCCAAGCGGGGAGCAAATTGCTGGACCCGCCCAAGGGCACCGAAGACAACTTGGGCACGGCCAGTGCACTGGTACCGATCGAGGTCGCGCCCCACGCCACGGCCACGCTGGTGCTCGACGAGCGCCGAGGGCAGGAGCAGAACGTGGATTGGCTGTCGCCGTTGGCCGAGGAGGCGGTCAAGGGTTACCTGAAGGCAGCCGATGCCAATCCTTCCAGTGCCGCCGCGCTCAAGTCCGCGTTCGCCTTGCGCAACCAATGGAAGAAGCTCGCCGACGAGACCGCCCGCCTGCACGTCGAGCAGCAGGACCTGGAGCGCTCCACCGAGGAGACGCGCGACAACCTCAAGGCCATCGAAAAGAACAAAGCCGCGGACGACCTGCGCAGGACGCTGACCAGTCGACTGGCCAAGGCCTCGGCCCGCCTTGACGTGGTCGTGAAGCGGCTCATCGAAGTCGACTTGCAAGTCAAGGAGCTGGAGCTGCGCTTTCACGAAGCCATCAAGGACGTGCGCATCCCAGCTCGCGCATAGCGCCGCGTCGAGCCGGATCGGAGATGGCCCATCTGTGGCGGCACCAGCACCCCGCCGCAGCGGCCCATCGCGCCGCAGGGAGGTCCGTGGAGCCATGCTGGCCCAGTCGTGATGTGATCGTCGTTGCACACTCGTTCCCTCCCCGTGAAGTCCAGGCTGCTATAATCGGCGCGAAGCTATGAAGACCATTTGCCGGAGCCTCGGTCGGTTGCGTTATTGGCCCTGCGCCGTACTCGTGCTGGCCCTGGTCCTAGGGTCACCGTTCCCTGCGCGCGCGGCGCTCGGCGACGACGTGGCCGCCGTTGCCGCGGATCAGGCGCGCATGCAGGCCAGCCTGCGAGTATTGCGCAAAAGCAACTACGCGATTCACGAGCTCACTTCGCCTTCGGGTACCAGGGTGCGCCAGTTCGTCGGCGACAGCGGCAAGGTGTTCGCGGTGTCCTGGTCGGGCGGCTGGCGGCCGAACCTGCGCGACATCATGGGCACCCACTACGACGCGTTCATCGCCGGCACGCGCGGCAGGCGGGTCGCCCGCGGCGTCGCACGCATCGAGCTGCCGGGAATGGTGGTCGTCATGGGTGGGCACCAGCGTACCTTTTTCGGCCATGTCTACCTGACGAACTTGCTGCCCAAGGGCTTCGCGCCCAAGGACGTTCGCTAGGAGACCCATGAGTAGGTCTCTTATTATCGCGACCATCCTCGTCCTGCTTTGCGATTGTGGCGGGGGAAATGGCGGACCCGTCTTCCTGGGTGGTGGCGGGGGGGGCGGGGTTGTGCAAACCGGTGGGTTTGGCGGCGCCATGACCGCGACCGATCCCAATATGCTCGCGGTGACAGTGGATCAGGGACCGCCGGGCATCTCTCCCCCGTACACCAATGGCCTGTTCGCCACGGTCAGGTTGTGCGAGCCGGGCACGACCACGTGCCAGACCATCGATCATCTGCTGGTCGACACCGGCTCGGTTGGCGTGCGCGTGCTCGAATCGGAATTGACGCTTTCCCTGCCGGCGGTCACCAGCGCGAGCGGGTTGGCGCTGGCCGAGTGCTTGCCCTTCGTCGATTCGACCGCCTGGGGACCGGTGGCCGTCGCGGACGTCACGCTGGGCCAGGAGACAGCCGTGAACTTGCCTGTTCAGCTCATCGGCGAGGGGACTTACTCTATCCCGAGCGACTGCACCGGAACGCCCGTCAACGACATGCAGTCCTTGGGCGCGAAGGGCAACCTGGGGGTCGGCGTCAACCTGCAAGACTGCGGTGCCGCTTGCGCACAACCGGGGACCTCGCGTCTGAACCCGGGTTGGTACTACGCCTGTGCCTCGACCGGGGCATGCGCCATCACTGCTGCTCCCCTCCTGGACCAGGTCGCGCATCCCGTGGCCGGATTTCCCGACGACAACAACGGCACCATCATCCAATTGCCGAGCATCCCAGCCAGCGGTGCGCCGTCCGCGCCCGGTCTGCTGGTGTTCGGGATCGGAACTCAGGGCAACAACGGACTCGGCAGCGCGGCCGTGCTCGCGCTCGACCGAAACGGATTCTTGACCACGACGTTCCCCGTGAGGGGCACGGGCTACGTCAGCTTTGTCGACAGCGGATCGAACGGCCTGTTCTTCCTCGACGCCAAGACCACGAATCTCAGCCAGTGCACCGGCGGACTCAAGGATTTCTACTGCCCCGGCTCGACGACGAACCTGGGCGCGACCTTGTCCTCTATCGACGGAGCCAGCGCCACCATCGCGTTCAGCGTCGCCAACGCCTCCAGGCTCAGCGGTCAGGCCTACGCCTTCACCGACCTGGCCGGACCCATGCCGGGATTTCCCACCGACACGACCATGCCTGGATTCGACTGGGGGTTACCGTTCTTTTTCGGCCGCGCCGTCTACACCGCCATCGAAGACCAGGGCACCCCCGCCGGCGTCGGTCCCTACGTCGCGTTCTAGCGCAGACCAAGACGCAATGGACTTGCAAAGTCTCGCCCATAACGTCGTAGACTAAGGGCGATGCTGACTCTCATCCGATCCAGGCTGACAGACGTGCTGTTTGGGGTGGCAGCGACGTTCGTGCTGGGATGCGGACAGGGCCTTTTCGATCGTGCGAGTGTCTTGGGCGACGCGGGCGAGGAGGCGGATTTCGAGGCGGGTAGCTCCGCGGGCTTGGACGCGGGGCCGCCGGCGGGTTCGGATGCTGGTCCCCCGGCGGGTCCGGAGGCGGGTCCGGACGCGCGCAAGGATGCCGGCCCCGATGCGGCTGCGGACGTGGATCCCGATGCCGGCCCGATAAGTCAGCTCGTCGATCTGAACGGAGCCGTGCTGACCCTCGGTGAGGCGACGCTCACCATCGGGTCTGGGACATTCCGCGATCCGACGCAGGTGACCCTGCGCAAGCTCCTCAGCATCGAATATGCCGGTGCCTATGGTCCGGTATTCGAAATCTCGGTTCCCTCCGCCGGCCTCTTCCGGGCGGTGGCCAAGCTCACGCTGAAGACGCCAGTGCCGCCCATCGGGGCCCAGGCGAATCTCGTGCTCGGCACCCTCGACCCCAGCCTTTCGCTTGCCGATAAGCAGTGGATCTGGGTTACGGACTCCAGCCTAAGTCCGGACCAGACGAGCGTGACGGGATCCGTGACCGGCTTCGGGAATGCCAGCGTTCTCGACTTCGCGGTTATCCTCCGGTGCGCGCAGACCGCAGACTGCCGGTCTCACGAGGCCTGCAATGCGGGCGTCTGCCAGCAGTGCCCGACCAGCTCGGTGTGCGCGCCGTAGCGTACTAGAACGCGAAGCTGACGGTCAGCTCGGGCGCGAGCGCGAAGTGGGCGGACTTGCCGAGCAGGCCGATGCCTCGCACCGCCAGGTCGACGCCCAGGTAGCGGGTCTTCACCACCTCCAGACCGACCGTCGCGCCCAAGGCGAATTCGCTGTGCCCGAGGAAGCGGGCATACCCCATCCGCCACCCGAGGTACGGATTGGCGAAGCGGCGCGTGCCGTTGCCCAGGAACTCGGAGTAGGTCTCGCCGCCCATCGTGATCAAGATGACGTCGAGACCCTTGGTGGGCGAGCCGGTCCCGGTCTGGCGCAGGCCATCGATGTCCAGGCTGAAGGCGCGGTGGGCGCGCAGGGAGATGCCACCACCCAGGTAACCTTGATGGACGTTGTCGCCGCGCAGGTCCTCGAGGAAGACGCCGCGCAGGCTCGGATAGAACTTCGCCTCGGGAGCGATCGGGCCTTGCAGGGCCGCCCGGTGCGGGGAAGCAAGGTTCACGTGGATAGTCGAGCGCGCCACGCGATCTTGCATCCAGCGCAGATTGCCTTTCACCTGCTCGATCTCGCCGCGCAGGCGCGTCAGCTCACGCTCGATGGAAACGATGTCGGCGACGTTCTCGGCCTTGGCCAGGATCTGCTGGTAGCGCTCCATGGCGACTTTCAGGTTCTCGAGCTGGAGCTCGGCGTCGTGGTACTGCTTGCCGATGTCGCGCGCGTTGACCTGCCGGGCCCGCACTTGGCCCAACCGTTCCAAGGCCGCCATCAGCGCGTCGGTGCCGGGCGCCGGGATGCGAATCAGGAAACGCCCGCTGGCGTAGGTCGATTCGTCGACCACGTCCTCGATGAGCGTAGCGCCGTGCTGGCGCACCAGCTTGCGCAGCTCTGCCGCGGCGGCCGGCACTTGCTCGACCACGATGTTGAGGGTCGCTTCGATTTCCAGCATCTCCCGCTCGGAGGTTGCCGGCGCCGGGCCGGCACTCATCGTGCCGAAGCTCGGCGCCATGGCCACCTTCCTCTCGTGCGGCCGTAGGACCGAGGACACGGAACGCTCAAGGGACCGCATCGGGGAAGGCGCGGACATCTTCTGTTGCACGACGACGATGTCCCGCCAATCCCGGCTCGGCTCTGACTCCTCCTGGCTCGAGGAAATAGGAGGAAACGAGGGAAACTCGGGCTCGGGTGCCGAGGCCCTCGCCGTCGCGCAACCTGGAAGCAATGCCACCGTGAACCAGAACACGCCGAAACGCCGCATGTCCGGTAGTATCGACGCCTTCCGTTCGCCTGGCAATCCCGGGCAGAGCTCCCTAATCCCGCGACGAGCGGAGCGAAAGAGCATGGGGGGGCGACCTACGCGTTGACTCGCGCCAAGCGTGGTTGCTGCACCGCACATAGATATGGACAAAATATATAACTGGTCGCATATTATGGTCATGAAGACGCTAGCAGCCGCAAAGTTCAAGGAGCAGTGCCTTTCGATCCTCGATCATCTTGAGCCGGATGGGCTCGTGATCACGAAACACGGCAAGCCCGTCGCGCGAATCCTCCCGGCTGAGCGAGCCTCGGCTGATCTTATCGGCGCTTTTCGCGGTCGCATTCGGGTGAAGGGTGACATCCAGTCCACAGGAGTCAGCTGGGAAGCCCATGGTTAACGTCGACACCCACATCCTTGTCTTCGCCCTGACGGGCGAGGTAACCGACCGGGAGCGTCGAGTGTTGGCATCGAACACTTGGAGCGCGTCGGCGATTGTCCTCTGGGAGCTCGCCAAGCTGGCGCAGCTTGGTCGAATCGATATCGACCTTGACGATGCAGAGCTCACGAGAACTCTTTCCAGCATTCGCGTCTGGCCAATCGACCTTGCCGTAAGCATTCAGTCGACTAGGCTCGATTTCAAAGGTGATCCTGCGGATGAACTGATTGCGGCAACCAGCATCGTCCACCAAATTCCGCTTCTAACTCGGGACCGCCGGATCCGAGGTTCTCGTCTCGTCAAGTTCGCTTGAAGCGGCCGATCGACAGCTTCAACGGCTTGTTAGCCCGCCCTTCCTGCGTGGGCGTTTCAAATACGCGGCCGGAATCTCGTCACCTGCTACCGGCGGCACCTTCGGAACCCGCGCCAGCACGGCGTCGAACTTGTCTCTCGATGCGCGACTGGCTCGATCCAACAGGTACTCTTGGGTCATCAACGCGGCTACCTTCTCTGCGGCAGCCGAACTGATCAACTGGTTCAACGAAACGCCCTCGTTCTCCGCAAGATCGGACAGCTTGCGATGAAGCGATACGGGAAGTCTGAGACTGAGTGTGGACATGGACCTATCTCCGTGAAAGGTGGAGCAGAAAGGAACCCGGCGTAAGGACTCGAATACCAAGGTTGGCAGCAGCAGAGAAATCCTTCAGGTTGTGCGTGATGATCGCGTCGGCACGACTCGCGACCGCAAGCTCTGCCACCATATCGTCGTTCGGATCTCGAAGCAGCGGACGCCACAGGAAAAAGATGTCCTGCTTGTGCGCAACGAGACACAGGTAGTCAATGAAGGAGGTGGCGTCGGCCGCTCGGCGGGCCGGGGAAAGGTGGCGCAGCAATGCGGACTCATACTCGACGACCAAGGGAACGGACACGGCGATCTCGAACCTTCTCCGTCGGAGAAGGCGGATGATCTCAAATGATGCGCCTAGGCTGGACCGCCAGGCCGCGACAAGCACGCAAGTATCAAGGACCACACGCACTCCGTGATGGTATCACAGGAGATACTATTTGCGACGATTTCCCGCGGTCGGGCTAACGCCTTGCCGTTCAGCGGCGGGCGGCCGTCAGCGGCCGACCGTCCGCTGCAACGGCTTTATGGGTTGGGCAGCCGCTTCGAAAGAAAGACGAAGCTTCCAGGCTTGGCTCTCCAGTTTTCCGACCTTTGCCACGATTTCCTTCTCCACTACGAAACCCTGCCGCTCCCAAAATCGTCGGGCGCCCGGGTTTTGCTTCTGGACTATCAGTCGAGCGGCCACGGCGCCTTCCATCTTCATCCTTTTCCGTAGGTTCTCCCAGACAATCGTTCCTGTTCCGGTACCTCGGGCATCTGGCCGAAGGAAGAGCAGACCCACGTACCACTCATTCGGCAGCGGAAATCCAGCCAACAACTCCACAGCGCCGATCAACTCGTTGCCTCGCTCCAATCCAAAGATGCTCTTTGCCCCAGAGGTGACGCTCGATGGAAGCGGTCCGAGAATCTCGGCGGCCGTCTCGCTTCCACCCGGCTGGCCCTCGACGAGCTCAAAGAAGTCGGTGCATTCGCGACACAGCATCTCCAGCCGACCTCGGTCCTCAGCAGTCAAAGGCTTGCTTACAATACCTGAATTCATGACATCGATCCTGGTCTGCCCAACGGCTTGGCGTTCGGCGGTCTGGGCGCCGCCAAGCCGACGCTGTGATTCTATTCCGATGTCACTGCGGCGACCAGATCCGCTGCAACGGCATGTTGGGCCACGAGGTTTCGTGGTAGGCTAAATTCCATGCGGACTTGGAGTGTGGTGTTTGCCTCGCTAATCGTTGCGTGTGGCAGCTCGACCGGGCCAAAGGATGCCGCCAGTGCGCTTGATGTACGCAGGCTAGATTCGAATCCGCCCGTCATTCTAGGCGGAGTCGACTCGAATGTGGTCGTGTATGGAGACCCTTGTGCAGCGGCTCTTGCCAGTGGGATCCCGCTCGGTTTAGGTGTGGATGCCGGAAATTGTGAGAGCCGGCCGACGATTCCGTGCGTGAACGACGCCGGAGCCGGACCTAGTTTGGAAGCGCAGATGGTAGCTCTGATCTACAACTGCCAAGGCGTCCTACTTGAGAGCTTCTACACGGTGACGTTCACGGAAGGGTGCGCTGATCGACTCGTTCTGTCTGATGCCGGGATCATCAGGACGTGCATGGTGGACGCGCTGAACGCATCTCGATTCGCATGCGCCGAACAGGTCAGTTGCTGGGTAGGTGGTTACTCGACGCTCCCGTAGTCTGCCCAACGCTGTGCCGTTCAGCGGCTCGTTGAACATCGACCGAGAGCAGGCGACCATCGAGGGGTTCAACGCCTTGTTCGACGGCCCTCGCCTACCCTGCCCACCCATTCCCCGCCCAGGTATGAAGATCTCTGGACCTGGCGTCTGACCTGACGCAGATGTCGTGGTGAGGTCGTTCGCTCCTTGCGATGTCGGGCGTTTACGGCTGGTACGCTTTCTGCTACACGACAGGGAATGCCATCCCGAAGGCTGGACAGGTTTATGACCGCGACTGCGCGGAGCGCTGCTCGATGGCGCGTAGCCGGTTCATTCAAATTGCTCCCACTGTCATTGCTCATTAGTTCAGCCGTTCTCAGCTGCAGCCGGGCGGCCACCAAACCATCCGGGTCTCTCGACAGCGCGGTGCTGGTGGACGTCGGGGCCGATCTTGCTTCACCGGAAACTATATCGTTCGACCGCCCGGATTCCGAAGAGCTCGATCAGGAAGGTCCCCCGGCGTCGGTCGATCTCGGGCTTGAGGTGGCGAGTTGGGGAGAAGTCGGGGCCGAACTGCGCACAGTCGACGCCACAGCTGATCGCGGTGACCAGGAACCTGATTCCGCATCCGACACCATTGCCGGGATAGCGTGCGACGGGCTGGCCTCCGCCTATTCGGCATTTCTCGCCGCTCATCGCGATTGCTTGAGCGCCAGCGACTGTACGACGGTTGATGGTGCAGGAACCTGCAACTGCGCGGCGACGCTCGGGAACGGGTCCGGTGAGGCCATCTCGGCGACCGCGATCAGTGACGCCTATGCCTACCTCGGACGGATGCAGGTGTGCATTCAGCAGGGCTTCAAGTTTCCGGCAATCTGCGATGCCGCACCCGCCAAGAACCTGCGCTGCGAGGCTGGCAAGTGCGCCGCTGACGAGTCAAGCTGCCTGCTGGTTAGAGGTTGAGCCAGGCTGGCCCCGCACATCCCAGGTCCGTCGAACGCTTTGCCGTTCAGCGGTCTGGGCGCCGCCAAGCCGACGCTGCGATTCTATGCCGATGCCTCTGCGGCGACCAGATCCGCTGCAACGGCATGTTCGGCAGCGCGGCTACGAGCAGCCCGGCTGACACTTTAGAACGAGTTCCTCCACGCGGCGACAAACCATCAGCCCGGGGCCGCATAGCGACTCGCAGAGCTGACCCGTGATGTATTCCCCGACATCGGGTAGGCCATCCACTCCGGCATCGAGCGTGACCGTGGTTACAGGACAGTCACCGGGAGAGTTAACCGTGCTGCTGCAGGCGCTTGAACTGCCGAGCGCCAAAAGGAAACCCACGAGGAGAACCCTTGCGAACATCCTGCACCTCCAATTCCCCATGCTGCCAGACCTGGACTTGACTGACAAATCTAGTTGTCGGCAGCTGGAGGGATCGATTGACGTTGATCACCAACCGACCTTCGTCTGCCGAACGGCTTGCCGATAAGCTGCGAGCCGGCCGCCGCGTTGGCCATCGATTCTGCACCGATGTCCGTGCGGCCGGATCGTCGCTTCAACGGCATGTTATCCCGCCCAGGCTCACATCCCATGGTTTTTCTCGAATTCCGAAATATCGCCGCTCCTCGGATCACAAACGAGCCCCCAGAAGTTGTCACCACCGTCATACGCGTCGACCAGTTCTGCCTTGAAACGAGGTCCAAGCGCATGATGGGAATAGAACGCGTTCAGATAGAGAAGGCGCTTCTTGCCACGCTTTATTCCGATGTATTGGCGGTGGTACGCCTTAAATTTCCGCGGGAGAAGCTTCGTTGATGGATTGAAGTAGTCCTGTGCATATTGCTCACAGGCAGCCACATCGGAAGGCCTTGGTTTCCAGATCCCAGAGAGTCTGACGGCGGACCGAGAATGGAACCTTAGGCCATGCACCAGAATTAACTCGTCAACTTCGCCAAAGTGTGACTATATTGCCGGGTGCTTCGCAACGAGGGACTGGAGGCCGCAGTCGTAAGCAAGTATTCGGCAATCGCGGCTGTGCTTGACGAGCGAGCGCGTCGGCTTTGGGCAGCCGCCGAGTCGCGTGCGATCGGATATGGTGGGGATGCACTTGTGTCCGCGGCGACTGGCCTGGCACGAGACACGGTTCGTCGCGGTCGATTGGAGATCGAGGAGGGAGTCTCCGCTACAGGCCGAGTTCGTCGCGTTGGAGCCGGGCGGCCAAGCTTCAAGAAGACGCAACAAGGTCTGGAAGTGGCGCTGGAGAGACTGGTGGACCCGCTCACACGCGGCGATCCCATGTCGCCACTGCGATGGACGTGCAAGAGCCGAGCGAAGCTGGCTGCGGCGCTCTCGGCGGATGGCTGGACGGTGAGTTCTACGACCGTGGGGCGGCTTCTGCACGGCCTTGGCTATCGCCTGCAGGCCGTGCAGAAGAGCCGTGAAGGAACCTCGCATCCGGACCGCAACGAGCAGTTTGAGTACATCAACGCGACCGCAGAGAGGTATCTGCGACGCAAACAGCCTGTCGTATCGGTCGACACCAAGAAGAAGGAACTCGTCGGTGATTTCAAGAATGGCGGACGGGAATGGCAACCGAAGGGCACGCCGGACAAGGTGCTGGTACACGATTTCCCTGGCGACTCGGTGGGCAAGGCCATTCCGTATGGCGTCTACGACATGGCTCGCAACGAGGCGTGGGTCAGTGTCGGCCGAGATCACGACACACCCAAGTTCGCGGTCGCTTCGATTCGGCAGTGGTGGAAAACGATGGGTCAGCAGGCGTACCCCGAGGCCAAGAACCTGTTCATCACTGCCGACGCAGGAGGAAGCAACGGGTATCGGGCACGCGCCTGGAAGGTCGAATTGCAGAAGTTCGCAGACGACAGCGGATTGCGGATCCGAGTCAGCCACTTTCCCCCTGGTACGAGCAAGTGGAACAAGATCGAGCATCGGCTCTTCTGCCACATCACGCAGAACTGGCGTGGCAAGCCATTGCGCACCTTCGAAACGATCGTGGATTTGATCGGCAATACGCGAACGGAAGCAGGCTTGCGGGTCAAGGCCAAGCTCGACCTGCGCAAGTACAGTACTGGCGTGGAAGTTTCAGAGACTGAGATGCACAGGCTCTCATTGCGACCGCACACGTTCCATGGCGAGTGGAACTACGAGCTGCAACCCCGCGAGTTGACTAGGTAATTAGGATCAAAGGCCTTATGACATCGTTCGGCGCATCAACCAGGTTCAACACGATAGCCTCACCAGCCGCCCAGCGATCGTCCGCATGGACCTCGGACGCAGCGGCAACAGCGACAACAACGATAAGGATGAGCGTCTTCATAGGGTCGGGATAACGCTTTGCCGTTAAGCGGTGGGCGGCCGTCTGCGGCCGACCATCCGCTTCAACGGCTTGTTAGACGGCAGCCCGCTGGGGGCAGTCTCCTTACATGGACGCATTGGATCCGGATGACGGGTTGGCGACGGTTGGCAGTACCTTGTGGAAGAAGCATGCGGCCAAGGCGAAGACATCGATCAACGCTTCGTCCTTTCTGTCCGTCTTCGCCTTGAGGTAGATGACCCCGATCGCACCACCTACGATCTTAGCTGTACTTTCGGGAAGCCGCTCGAAGCCAACCTGGAATTCTGTTGCGTGCACGATGCGGTTCAGGGCATCCCTCAGATCAGCGACCTTGGCTAGACCTTTCGCAGGACTCCAGAGGCGAAAGGGTTCGTCCAACTGGAACTTGGCGCCATCGGCCTTGTTGTCAAGGACTCGCCTCACATGGATCGCAAAAGCAATCGCCGTGTCAGTAACTTCTCGCTCAATGGCATTCTGAAGGACTGCGCCGCCCACCAAGGGAAAGGGTGCGCTGCCGAGTGCCCACAGCCTTGCACCGGCGGCTTCCGCCTTCTGCAGGGCAAATGTATTGATGTCGCCCATTCTGCCTCCTACGTTTTGGTCCGAACTGTACAGGACGTCTCTGACCGTCGAACTACCTATTAGCCTGCGGGGGATAAGAATATCCCAGCTGCGGGGGCGGCGCCTTTCATTCGAACCCGAGCGACCGATGCCTGTGATTCCGCGCTGTTGGCCGAGCGCGCCTCGTCCGAGAACTCGGAAGCCAGCTGGATAGCCCCGATTCGCCTCGCGGTCTGCAGGTTGCTATCACCGGTCGAGGGGGCTGCGCACGCCGCTGGCGCCTCGGTTGACGACGCGGTGTCGATACGGTCGTACTCACAGCGAGTGCGGCTTTGGCACGGCCCGCTGGGTGATGGCTGGCTGGCACGTCTCCACGAAAGGGGCCCACGTGGCGGCTATATGGACAACTGCCGATCAGAAGTCGACCAGTTGCAGTCCGACGCCGGCGCGGGCGATCGGCCGGAAGTTCTCGTCGAGCGTCAGGATGGGCACGCCATTGGCCAAAGCGTAGGTCGCTATCAGCAGATCGAGGGACTTGGCCGTGACTCCCTTGCGGGCGAGCACGAATCCGAGATCGCCGGCTTCATTCCAAAGGCCGGAGGGTTGCGGAAGCTGGTGGCAGGCGAGGAGCAGCGGAATGGTCTTGCCGCGCTCGGCGGGCGATTTGAAACCGCGCCGCAGTTCGGTGAGGATGGGACCGCAGAGCGCGACGGCGTCGTCTTCCAGCGCGTGGTCCACGACGGCGGCTACGGGACCGCGGTTACGGAAGAAACCAATCCACGCCGAGGTGTCGACCAGGATCAACGGCGGGTCCTGTCCAGGTCGAGGTTGAATCCCACCTTGCCACGAAGGCGGCGCAGGGCGGAGAGTCGCGCGTTCCGGTCCAGGGCCTTCAACCCTTCCACCAGCGTTAGCGTGATGCCCTTCCCAGTCAGCCGCTGGGCGTTCTCGAGGATGTCTGCGGGGATGTTGGCCGTTATCTTCCGTGCGCGACTCACGGTACGAGTATGCACGTATGGTCGAATATGGCTAGAGATATGGTTCAGGCACGCGCCGAACGATGCTGCCTTGCCGATCGTCTAGCGCTCAATCGACCGCGCCTTCGAGGGCCACCAGGGTGCCCGCCTGTGCGTCGAGGGCGGCATGCACGCCGTACGGAATGGCTTGGTTGCGTGCGCCGTGACCGATGGGGGCGCCGAGAGCCACCGGGATGCGCAGGCGGCCCAGGCGCTCGCGCACGACCTCGATGGCGGAAGGCGAGGGCACGCGCGATTCGGACGACTCCTCGCAGGCGACGAGATCGCCCACCACCACGCCGGCGACGGCCGCGAAGACGCCGGCGAGCTCCAGGTGGGTGAGCAGCCGATCGAGGCGATAGGGACGTTCGCCCACTTCCTCGAAAAACAGGATGGCGCCATCGAGGTCGGGTAGAAGCGGGGTCCCGAGCAGGCGCGAGAACACTTCCAGATTGCCGCCCAGGAGCGGTCCGCGGGCGCGGCCCGGGCAAAGGCGTTCGAGCCCGCCGAGCAGAGGTCGCGACTCGGCGGACTCGAGCAGCGTGAACAGCGCCGCTTGGTCGTCGGCGGGCAAGCGGCCGAGTTGGGTGACGACGGGGCCGTGGATGGCCGCGATCCCGGCCCGCGCCGCCAGCGCGAGCAGAACGGTTCCGTCGGAGAATCCCACGATGGGCTTGGGATGGCGGCGCAGGAGATCGGGATCGAGCCTGGTGGCGATGCGTAGCAGACCGTAGCCACCGCGGGCCATGAACACGGCGCGAGCCTCTCGATCGCATAGCGCCTCGACGAAACTTCCGCATCGCAGGTCATCCGGACCCGCCAGGAAGCCGTCGGTCGCGAACAACGCGGCCGGGTCGTAGCGAACCTGATAGCGGGCGGAGAGAAGCGCGGCGCCCGCGGCGAACGCATCGGTGAACACCGGGCCCGACGGCGCAATCACGCGCACGACATCGCCCGGCTGCAATCGGGGTGGGCGAACCAGATCTTGGATCATGCAACCTGCGGCGAGGCTTTTGGCGTTACCTGCGGCGCTTGGTTCTGCGCCGTCCGCTTGGCCCGGCGATGGGGCGGGCCGGAGGCAGCTCCGTGGCCTGGGCTTGCTCGTCGGTTTCGGCCGTGGCGGCCGGTTCTTTGGGCGCGGCCTCGGCGGTGGATACTGTATCTTGTCGCGTGACCTCAGCCGCGGAAGCGTCGTCCGGCTGGGAGCTCACCGTCGACTGGTCGGCTGGCTCGGTGGGCGAAACGGCGGCTTCGCCCGACGGCAAAGGCTCGGGTTCCACGGGCGCAGCCTCGACGGGTTTCTCCGCGAAAGCGGGCACTGCATCCGGGGCGGGGATGGCGATGCTCGCCGCTGGCTCTGCCGGAGCGGCCGCTTCGGCCGCCGCACTTTCCTCCTCCATCCTCTTGACGTCGACCTCGACCGTCGGTGTGGGGGTGCCAGGTTTGCTCTTCTCGGCCGCGACCGCGGGCGGTGGAATGAACTCCGGCGCCACCTCCTCGGCTTCGCCGATCATCCGTACTTGCATGCCGCAGATAGCGGCGTCGGGCGACTCGACGGCGTGCACGACGCGCACCGGGGTTTCGCGATCGCCCGAGCGCAGCCGCAAGACCGTGCCCACCGGCATGGTGTCGCGAACCGGGAGAAAGAAAGACTCGGCATCCGCCTCGGTGCTTCGCACCTCTTGTGCTCGGCCGATGACCACACCTGCGTAGCGAATTTCGAGTGGCGCTTCCATGGGAGGCCGCAGTCTACAGGTGCTCGGCGGGGACTGGCAACCGCGTTGCGCGCGTGTTCGATTCTTCTTCCTGGCACACGAGCAGCACGTTCTGCCCTGCGTAGCAGGTCTTCGTGGTGCACGGAGGCGCGCCGACGGCGCGCAGCAGCTCGGCCAGTCCGTCAGCGTCCCACCTCTTGCCGGCGTTAGGGGCGTGCGCGCGCAGCATGGTGTCCACGATCAGGCAGAGGTTGAGCAGGCCAGCGAAGGCGAGCACGGGCAGGCCGGTCAGCGCCCGCAAGCGCGCCCAGCCTCGTTGTCCGCGCAGGTGGCGCCACACGATGGCGTGCGCGCGGAAACGCCAGCTCGGGGTGGTGTGGACCATCCGCCCACCCTCACGCAAGCGTGCCGCCATCCGGGCCAGAGTGCCTTGTGGGTCGGCAAGCGTCCAAATGAGGTTCACGCTGGCGATGCGATCGAATCCGCGCTCGTCGCTGGCCAACACGTCGTCGATGTTGCCCTCGACGAAAGCGAACGAGGCTGGCCAGACCCGCCGCGCCCGCGCGCGCCCGAGCATCCACGGCGACAGGTCGACCGCCACCAGTTCGACTTCCGGATGGCTGGAGGCAAGGCGGTCGGCCAGCGCACCGGTTCCGCACCCGGCATCGCACACGCGCATGCCAGGCTTCAGATCGAGCGCGGCCACGACCTCATCCAGCATCTCCTGATAAGGCAGAAGTCCGGCGATCCGGTCGAAGCAAAGGGCGTAGAGATTCCAAAGTAGCCTGGACATTGCGGAGTGACCGTCAGGTTGCACCCTAGCATCGGGGCCTCGAAGGCGAGGCGTTCGCCTTGCTACATCTCACTTTCTTGCCAAGCCACGCGCCCCTGATATCCTACATTGCAACACATGGGATCACATTGTCGCCTCCAGATCATCATGCCCGACGAGCCGAGCACCTCTCCTTCTTCCCGAGGACGCGCAATCTCGCCCTACGAGATGCGGCCCATGGTGCAGGTCCGTCGCATCGCCCTCATCGAACGCGAGGTTCGCGAACACCTTTCGCAAGCCGCGCTGGACGCGGTCTTTGCTCGTTGCGAGGTGCTTTCCGAGGGAGAAGTCAGCACCGGTCTGGGCAAGACGGTCTTTTTGGGGTCGACCATGCTCACCTGCGACGTCATGGTCCTGGGCGAGATCCTGCGCGAGCCGGCGGACGAAGGAACGGCGCTACGCATGGCGGCCTTGCTGGTCAAGGATGCCTCTCTCGACGCCCGGGCGCAGTCCATCGTCCGTCGCGAGGTCGAGCGAATCACCCGTGGCAAGCCGAAATCGGTCCGGGGCGAAACCCGAATCCGAGTGCGCGGCACGCGCGTGTGCCTGGACATCGACGTGGAGGCCGTGCTGCCATGACCACCGCCATCGAACGCGAATATGGATTTGCCGCCGCTGCGCGCATCCTTGCGGTGCCCGAGTCCAAGCTGCGCTACTGGTCGCAATCGGGTTTCGTCGGCCCGTCGCTGCGGCGGGGTGGCCGGCAGGTCTACTCCTTTCAAGACCTGGTTGCCGTGCGCACGGCCAAGGAGCTGGTGGACCGCGGTTTTCAGCCGGCGTACATTCGCAAGGCATTGGAGCAGGTCCGCGCCAAGCTGCCGTCGGTGGATCGACCGCTCGACAAACTGCGCGTGACTTGGGACGGTAGCTCGCTGGCCTTGGTCGAAGGAGGCGCGACCTTCGAAGTCTCGGGTCAGCGGCGCTTCGATTTCGGGTTGTCCGATCTGGCGGATCGCGCGGCGGAGGTTCTGGCGCTCGCGGGCGTCTCTTCGGCCGGCGATGCCAGCGCGGCCGAGCCCGCGCCCCCGGCGGGAGCCTACGCGTGGTTCTCGAATGGCCTCGACAAGGCGGCCTCGCCCGACCAGGCCGACGCGGCGGAGGTGTGCTATCGCAAGGCGCTCGAAAGCGATCCGGGCCTTGCGGCCGCGCACACCAACCTGGGCGATTTGGCCTATCGTCGAGGCGACGTCGCGCTGGCGCGAAACGAATTCGAGGCCGCCCTGGCGCTCGATCCCGAGCAACCCGAGGCGCGCTACAACCTGGCGGGCATTCTCTACCAACAAGGCGAGATCGAGCGCGCCGCCTCCGAGCTGCGTCGGGTCGTGCAACAGAGCCCATGGTTCGCCGACGCGCACTACAACCTGGCCACGGCGCTGGAAAAGCTGGGCGGTAAGCGCCAGGCCGCCGATCACTTGCGTCGCTACCTCGACCTCGAGTCGCAGGGACCGGATACTATGAGCCCCTGGATTGACGAAGCTCGGACGCGCCTTCGGTCACTGGCCGGCGTGGCCCCATGAGTCGCGGGAGAGATCACCGAGTCAACGCGTTGACGTGAAGGCGACATCTGGGATTTCGGCACGAGCTCCACCAGCGGCTACATGTTCGTGGCGACCACGAACAACCTGACCCACGTTCTCAGGTTCACGATCAGCGTCAACGGCAACGCCTCGGGTGCCGAGCAGATCGTCGACGGTCTGGCACCGCTGCCAACCCTGGCGTGGCACCACGTGGCCGCGGTGCTGGGTTCGACCGGAGCAGTGCTCTATCTCGACGGGGTGCAGGTCGGCGCCAACGCCGCGGTCACGCTGCGTCCGGCCGACCTCGGCAACACCCTCAACAATTACATCGGGCGCTCGCAATTTTCGGCAGATCCGTACCTGGATGGCGACATCGACGAGTTCCGCGTCTACGACCGTGCCCTGTCCGCGGCCGAGATCCAGGCCCTGGCCACCGGTTCATAGCCCGGCGCGAGGGTATCGTGTTCTGGGCGAATCAACGACTTGGCCCGGTGCCGCTCAGAACCCGGCGCAGGTGGCGGTTCCGCCCGAGCGCAGCCGCGCGAAGTGCATGGTGGTGCTCGATGCGGCGTCGAACCACGCCCACACCACGTCGCCATTGCCGTGCGCGCGGAAGGGATCGTCGCGACGTCCCCACTTCGCCTTCGCGGTGACGTCGAGCGGCCCCTCGAGGAGCTTCCCCGTGGCGTCCACCCGACTCAGCTTGTATGCGTAGGTGGTGCCCGGCTCCGACCACCCCACCACGTACTGCTCGGTGGCGTCGTCGGACGGCGTCCAGCGCTCGATGCCCGAGTCCGCTTCGTCGATCGTCGCCGTGGTGGTCAGCCAGACCACCACGCCCGAGGTCAGCCCTGCGGCGATGCTGGCAAAGCCGATGTCCTGGTTCATGGTCGAGGTGCTGTACGACGACTGCCCCAAGGTGGCCGGCGCCTGATGCGCGTTGAAAACAATCTTCCAGCCACTGGGCGCAACCGCGCCGCCGCCCAGCTCGCCCGCCACGCTGCCGTTGCATCCGGCGTCCACGTCGAGCACCTTGTTGCGATTGTTGAGGTACACGCCCCCGATGCTGCCGGTGGCGAAGTCCGAGCTCGTCGTACCCGGATAGCAGTCGGTCACACAGGCCGGCATGAACTTCTTGTCGCCGCCGCTATAGCGTAAGAGGTTGCTCATGCTGTGCGAGCAGCCCCAGGTCCAGGTCGTGCTCTGCTTGCCGGTGAGGTCCACGTATTTCAGCGTGTCGCCCTCGTGGCCCGACTGGGAGTGCACGTGGTAGTACGCGCCGTAGCTTCCACCGCCGAATTCCATGCGGCTTTCGCCCAGCCCGAAGTCGGTGGGACAGTTGATGTCGCTGCCCGTGGTGTTGGTCAGCTCGGTCGACCAGCCGGGCGCGCCCGAAACGTCGAAGCGACTGACGTAGATGTGCCCGTTCACAGCGGGATCGGCACAGTCCTTGGTCGCCGAGGCAGCCCACAGCAGCGCCGCGAAGTGGCCGTCCGACTCGGCCGCCAAGCCGCGACACTCGTAGGCGCCGAGATCGTGAGCCGTCACCAGATGGTCGTTCTCGTCCAGCCTTATTGCATAGGCGTGCGACGTGCCTAGCGCCGTGCGGGTGTCGGCCGTCCCCGTGGTCATGCACACCAGGGTTCCGCAGTTGGCGAGCGGGGCAGTGTAGACCGGCGAGATATTGAGCGAGGCGGTGCCCCAGATGCGGTAGTTGCTGCGCCCGGGCTTGACGCCCGCAGGGACCGTCACGTCCGAAACTGTCAGGCGATCGAGCAGCGAGCCCACGGTCGCCCCGCCCAGGCCACCACCACCGCCGGCCCCTGCGGCCCCGCCGCCGGTCCCGGTCGCCGCGCCTCCCGTCCCCGCGGGGCTGCCTCCCAATCCGCCACCAGCTCCGCCGGTCGCGGCCCCGCCCGTACCCTTGCTTCCACCTACGCCCGCGCTTCCACCGCCTCCCGCGATTCCACCCGTGCCCGCGCCGCCGCCGGTGCTCGTGGTCCCGCCCGTATTGGGCGCGCTTCCGCCCTGTCCCTCGGCACCGCCTGTCCCGCCACCGTCGCCACGCGACGACCTTCCGCAACCGATGCAGATATGCAAACAGGCAACGATGGCAATCGCGCGCTTCATGGTTCTTCTCCGGATAAAGGACTCGCCCGCTCCACGAGCCACTCCGTGAATGTCCGGCAGGGCCGCAATTGGTAAAGAGAACGAGTATACGGCCCTGGCTTGCGGCGCGCTAGCGACACCGGCCCAGCCACCGATACCCTATGGCTCGCGGGACCGTGCTCCAGGGGGAGACCGCCTCGATGCTCTGGCCCGTCTTGGAATAGGGCGATGCTCATGGCGCCGCTGGATCCGGTGGACGCCTGCAATCACCAGGACGACCTTGGTGTCTCTCTCCGTACCAAGCCGATTCGATGCGTTTCACCTCGGACCTGGCGGCAATCGCCGCATACCCGCCGCCTATCGGGAGAAGTATCCATGGATTACCAGCAAAGCCGCTTGCACGACCTCGCGCTCAGCGACTCCGGGTTCGCCTTCGATCCCCTCACCGGCCACACCTTCACCGTCAATTCCACCGGTCAGCTCGCCCTACGCTGTCTCAAGGACGGGATGAGCCCCGAGGCCATCGCCCGGCGCATGAGCGAGGAATTCGCGACCGGCGAAGACGAGGATCCCGCGCGGGACGTGCGGGATTTCGTGCTGCAATTGCGAGAGTGCGGGCTGGTGAAATGAGCCCTGCCGCCATGAGCCCCGTCGATGCGACAGTCGCCGTCACCGGCATGAATGCCACGGACAACCCGGCGCCCGGTGTGCCGGTGGCGCGCGCCCTGAAATACGAGCCGAGCTTCAAGGGGCGCATCGTGGGGCTCGGGTACGACGCCTTGGATCCGGGATTCTACACCCAGGGGCTGGTTGCAAGTGGAGCCATTCTGCCGTTCCCTTCGGCGGGACGCGAGGCCTTGTGGAATCGGCTGCGCTGGGTGCGCGACGAGCTGGGCATGGATGTCCTCATCCCCAACCTCGATTCCGAGCTGCGCAACATCGTCAGTCTGGTCCCCGACCTCGAACGGGCGGGCACGCGGACGTTCTTGCCCAGCCTGGAAGCGATCGAGCGCACCGCCAAAGTGAACCTTTCCAAGCTGGCCGATCAGGCCGACATCGCGATTCCGCCCTCCGAGACGCTACTGACAGCGGACGGCGTCGCCAAGGCGGGGAGGAACCTCGGACTGCCCTTGGTGGTCAAGGGCGTGTACTACGGCGCCACCGTGGCCCACAACGAGGCGGACGCGATGGCGGCCTTTCATCGTTTCGCGGCTCAGTGGGGGCTGCCGGTGATCGTGCAAGGATTCGTCCCAGGCGAGGAGTACAACGTGGCCGCGCTCGGCGACGGCAAGGGCAACCTCGCAGGCGCGGTGGCCATGCGCAAGATGATGCTCACCGACAAGGGCAAGGGCTGGTGTGGGGTGGCGATCGACAATCCCGACCTCATCCATATCTGCGAGGGCGTGGTGGGCGCCCTACGCTGGCGCGGGCCGCTGGAGGTGGAAATCCTGAAGAGCGCGAAGACCGGCGAGTACTTCGTCATCGAAATCAACCCGCGCTTTCCCGCGTGGATTCAGCTCGCCGCGGGCGCGGGATTGAATCTGCCCTACTTCGCGGTTCGCCTGGCGCTCGGGTTGCCCCTTCCGTCCCCCTTGCCTCGCTACCGATCCGGCACGCTCTTCGTCCGCATTTCCGTCGACCAGATTCTGCGACCTCTCCACCTTCGAACAGCTCACCGCCACCGGTGTGCTCCGCCCCCAACGTACCTCGGTCGAGAAAGTACGCCACGCATGAAACCCCAATACGAGCGTCCTCTCATCGTCCGCCACAGCCTGGCGGGCGTGAACAAATTCGGCGCCATCCCCGCCATTCGTCCGCTCGCCGCCATCGATGGCGTGCGCATCGAGGAATTGGTCGCAGCCTACGGCTCGCCACTGTTCGTGTTCTCGGAGTCCACCTTGCGCGAGCGTGTGCGTGAGCTGCGCGGCCAGCTCGGCCGGCGCATGGCGAGGTTCGAGATCGGTCTGGTCGTACAAGACCAACTACCTCGGCGCGATCTGCCGCGTCTTCCACCAAGAAGGCTCGCTGGCCGAAGTCGTTTCGGGCATGGAGCTGCGCAAGGCCTTGGTCTCGGGCGTGGCCGGCCCGCAGATCGTTTTCAACGGACCGGCCAAGAGCGCGGCCGATCTGAAGCTGGCGTTCGAGAAGGGGGCGCATGTTCACCTCGATCACCTCGATGAACTGGCCCTGGCGGAAGGCGTGGCGGAGAAGCTCGGCATGCTGCCCGAGGTTGGCCTGCGCATCAGCCAATCCGAGTTGCCCGTGCCGACCTGGGACCGCTTCGGCTTCCATCTCGAAAGTGGTCGCGCCATCGAGGCTGCCCGTCGGCTCGTGCGCGGCGGGCGCTTGAGCCTGCGCAGCCTGCACTGTCACATCGGTACCTTCGTTTCCAACCCCGAAGCCTATCGCCTGGCCGCCCTCGCGATGGCGCGCTTCGCTTGCGCAATCGAGGACGAGCTGGGCGCGCGCATCACGACCGTGGATCTCGGCGGCGGATTCGCCTCGCACAACACGCTCCACGCGCAATACCTGCAGGGTGAAGAGGCCACGCCGGCCCTGGCCGAGTACGTCGAGGCCATTGCCCGCGGGCTGGAGGAGGGGATGGCCGGCAGGGAGATGCCGTGCCTGGTGCTGGAAACCGGACGCGCGTTGGTGGACGACGCCGGCGCGCTGGTTGCGACCGTGGTGGGCAACAAGCGCCTGGTCGACAAGCGGCGGGCGGTGATTCTCGACGCCGGCGTCAACATCTTGCCCACGGCTTGGTGGTATCGCCACGACATCCTCCCGGCGCAAGAGGTCTTCGGCACGGCCGAGCCCACCGTCTTCCTGGGCCCGCTGTGCATGGCCATCGATGTCGTCCGCGACCGCATCATGTTTCCGCCCTTGCGGGTCGGCGACCGGATTGTCATTCGCCACGTGGGCGCGTACAACGTGACCCAGTGGATGCAGTTCATCACCGAGCGGCCCAACGTCGTCATGGTGTCACCCAAGGGCCAGCACGCCTGCATCCGCAAGGCGGAGACGCTCGAGACCCTTCTGGCGCAGGAGCAAATGCCCGCGTGGCTGTGATCCGACAGCCTTCCGCGCAGCCGCGAGGACGACTGCCCGATCTCGGACGGGCGCTCTTGGAGACCCTGCTCCGGCCCTACGCGCAGGTCGTGCTCTCGCGCGACCTCGTGGTCGGCGCCCTGGTGCTCGCTGCGGTCGCGAGCATGCCCAAGCTGGGTGGCATGACCCTCGCCGCGGTCTTGCTCGCTGCCGTGGTGGCGTGGCTTCTGGGCCTGGGCGAGATGGCGATCCGCGAGGGCGGGTTCGGGTGCCTCGCCCTGCTCACCACTCTCGGCCTGGCGGCGTTCGCCCCCAGTGGCGGATCCCTGCCGGCGCTGGTGCTGGTCGGCGCAACCATGGCCGTGCTGCTGGGGGCTTCGTTTCAGTCCCTCTTCGCGCGCCTGTCCCTGCCGGCGTACGTTCTGCCCTTCATCGCCGCAACCTGGCTCGTGCACCTGGCCGCGCGTTCGCTGCCGGTGCGAGAAACCTCGTGGTCGGTGCTTGCGCCGTGGTCCTTGATCCCGCCCGAGCTCATGCGCCCTTCGTGGCTCGACGTGCCGGCCGCGCTGCTCTTCGTCCACGGCATGGTGCCGGGCGCACTCCTGCTCGTGGCCTTGCTCGTGCACAGCCGCGTTGCCTTTCCCCTCGCTGGCGTGGGCGCCGTGAGCGCGGCTGGGCTGCACGCGTGGCTGCGCCCGGATTCGCGTGGAGCCCGCTCGATACCATGGCCGCCTTCAATGCCATGCTCACGGCCATGGCCGTAGGCGGCGTGTGGTTCGTGCCACAACCCTCCTCGCTGGCCTTGGCCGGCGCTGCCGCGGGATTTTCCGTGCTGGTCACCTATGCGCTCGTGCCCGCGCTCGGATGGTTGTCCTTGCCGGTCTTGTCCCTGCCTTTCGCGCTTGCCGTCCTCACCGTGCTCACCGCCGCGCGCCTGCGCCAACAGGATCGCTGGCCGTGCTCGGCCGTGCCTGCCGACCGCCCCGAGGAGGCTCTGGCCCGCCATCTGTCGCGCGTGCGTCGTTTCGGCGCGCTCGCCTGGGTTCCCTTTCGTCTCCCTTTTCGCGGCGAGTGGTTCGTGTCGCAAGGCTGGGACGGCGAGCACACCCACAAGGGCCTGTGGCGACACGGCTTGGATTTCGAAGGCCGCACGCCCGACGGCAAGGCCCATAGGGGCGAGGGTCGCGCTCTGCGCGACTACGTCTGTTACGGTCTGCCCGTGCTGGCGGCTGGTGCGGGCACCGTCGCCGGGATCGCAGACGGCGTGGAGGACAATCGGCCGGGCGAGGTCAACACGCGCGACAACTGGGGCAACGCCGTGGTGCTGGCGCACGGGCCGTGGCTGCACTCGGTCTACGCGCATCTTCAACCCAAGAGCATCCGCGTGAAGGTGGGGGAGGTGGTCACGCCGGGCATGGAGCTTGGCCGCTGCGGAAATTCGGGCCGCTCGGCGGTACCGCACCTGCATTTCCAGGTGCAGCGCGGGGTGGCGCTCGGCTCGGCCACCATTCCGTGCGAGCTCGGCGACGTCGTCCGGCGCCAGGATGACCGGCTGACCTTGCACACCCACGTGGTCCCCGAACAAGGCACCTTCGTGCGCCCCGTGCAGCGGGACGAGGGAATCGCGCGCGCCATGTCCCTGACCCCGGGCATGACTTTCGAGTTGTGCGAGCGAGCCGGTACGCGCGTCGAGCGCGCCGCCGTCGAGATCGATCTCCTGGGCACGCGCTGGCTGCGTTCGCAGCGTGGACGGCTGGCCTTCGAAACCTACGACAACGGCTTCGTCGTTCTCGATTGCCATGCTTCCCCCGATTCTCTCCTGCGCCCTCTCGCGCTCGCGTGGGCGCGCCTGCCTTTCGATCAAGGTGCGGAATGCGCGCAGCTTCGCTGGCAGGACAGCCTGTCCCGGCGCTGGCTTCTGCCCCCTTGGTCGCGCCTCCTGTCGGATCCGCTCACCGTCGTGGCGCCGGCTCTTGGTGGCCTGGACGTGTCCTACAGCTTGCGGCGCAAGGAAGGCAGCGTCGAGGTGGAGTGCCGCGCTGCCGGTTGGCGAGTCTGCTCGGTGTTGTCACTAGCGAAGTCGGAGACTCCCCACGTCATCACGGTCGAGCACGAGGGCACCACCCAGGTGATCGAGGTTCGCCAGGTGGAGGCCATCCAGAACCGACTTGTCGCATGAGGTCCGGGGGCACACACCCTTGCATCGTGGTGCTGCTGGTCGCGGGCGCGGCCCGCGGGGAAGCGGCGAAGGTCGACAGCGCAGTGGAGGGGCCCTGGGACCTCTCGGTAAAGCTGGAGCAGGCAGGCGACTTGCGAAATGCCGAGGCGGTGGTGGTGGCGGCATGGGGCAAGAAGCCCAATGACTTCTACGCGCAATTGCGCCTGGCCCATCTGGCGCTGAGCGCGAAGCGCGCGAAGGCGGCCGTGGCCCGCTACAGGCGCGCCCTCCGCTTCCCCGAGGCCGAGGGCGATGCGGACGTGGTGGCCGGCTACGCCGCCGCGCTTGCGCTCAAGGGCTGGCAGCTCGCGGACGCGGGGCGGCCGAGCGAAGCGCGCGCGTGCTGGAGAGAGGCCCTGGCCGTGAAACCCGATCAGCCGGACGCCTTGGCCGGGCTCTCCAACGCGGCCGCTCCGGTCGCGGAGCCAGAAGCCTGGGGCGCCATCATGGGGGAGTCGTTCGGTTCGGGGCGCTACCAGGGGCTGGCGGCGTTCGTGCAGCTACCATGGCGATTTTTCGACTGGCTGACCCTGCGCGTGGCCGGCCGGCACATCGCATGGCGACAGATTTCTCGCCCATCGCCGTGGGCCTTTCCCGGACCGTCCAGCACGAGCTGGACGGTCGACGAGATCTATGCTGGCGCTGGCTACGACACACGGGTGGTGACGGCCGAGCTCCTGGGCTTCGCCGTCATTGCGGCGGGCAGCCCGACGATTTTGGGCACCGGCCTGCGGCTGCGTGCGGGGCGCAGGTGGGGTGCCTTTGCGGACATCGCGGCCATGCGCATCGACGGCAGCGACGGCCACTGGGTCAACGAGCAGGCTCGACCAGCCGTCTTTCTGGCCATCGGCGCGCGCTTGCTGCTGCATGCGGGCGCTCGGCTCACCCACGAACCCACCGGCCTCTCGACCAGCGGCGTGGCCGGTGCTTCGTGGGTGGACAGCCGTATCTCCGTGTACCTGCAAGGACACTTCGGTGCCGAGCACTGGGCGGCCGACCTGACCAGCCCATCGATTCTGTCCATCACGCCTGGCACACGCTCGGGCGGAACCGTCACCCTTGTGTGGAACGCCACCCGCGCGCTGCGCGTGGCTGGCCAGGCCGAGGCCTGCGCGCTTTCGGCCGATGGCGCCACGGGATCGTTCTGGTCGGTATCGCTGGGCCTGCAATGGCGCATTTTCGACCTTTGAACCCAAGAACAACGAGGAGCACCATGACCCATTCCGTTTCTGTTGTACTGCTGTTGGCCCTGATCGCCGCCTCTCCCGCGCATGCCGGGAACGCCGAGGCAAGCCACCAGGCCTCGTACCAACTCGAAGCCAAGGGCGACTATGCCGCTGCGCTGGCCAAAATGGATGCCCTGCGAGCGGCCGGCGACCATTCCTATTTCGTCATCCTGCGAACCGCATGGCTGCGCTACTTGGGCGGCGATTTCCCGGGCGCCGCGACCGAATACCGTGCGGCCACGGCCGCCAAGCCCAAAGCCGTGGAGCCCAAGATCGGCCTCACCCTGGTGCTCTATGCCGCGAAGGATTGGCAGGCTCTCGCGGTCGCGTGTCGAGCCGCCCTCGCCGACGCACCCACGGATGCGAGTCTGCGGGCGCGCCTCGCTTCCGCTCAATACAACCTCGGTCGTTACCCGGACGCGGCCACGCTCTACCACAAGCTGATCGAGGAGTACCCGGGCGTGCTGGACTACCAGACTGGCTATGCCTGGGCTTTGCAACACATGGGCAAACGCAAAGAGGCCCGTGCGATCTTCCAGGCGGTGCTCGCCGTGTCGCCCGACAACGTGAACGCGAGGCAGGGCCTGAAGGCGCCGTAGGCAACCACGCACCATGGGAAGAAGCGACATCACGCTACGGGTGGTCGACCATCGTTTCGGCCATCCTTTCCATCCTCGGGCACTGGGGACGCTGGCCTTGCTGGGGCTTGCCGCCTGTTCGGCGAACGCGACCGTTCCCGTGGGAGGTGCATGTTCCCTGGACGATGCCTGCTCCACCGGGCTCTGCATCCTTGGCGCCGATGCGAACGGAAAAGACACCCCGTGGAGCAACGGCTATTGCTCGGGGAACTGCGCCGACGCGGCTTGCCCGGAAGGCGATTGCCTGGCCCTGGACGACGACCGCAGCTACTGTCTCGCGACCTGCGCTGCCGACCGCGATTGCCGGGCGGGTTACGTGTGCGCCCAAGCCGTCTCGCTTTGCCTGCCCGACTGCCGCAAGGGCTGGTCCTGTGGAACCACGCTCACCTGCAATGCCACGAATGGCAATTGCGAGCCCACCGCCTCGAATTCTCCCTAGCCCAGGGCTCAGCCCAGGGCTAGTCGCGAGCGTCCCGAGGCGCGAAGCTGTCGGCGTCGAGGACGGGCGGGGAGGCGCCGTCACCGAACATCGGGTTGGAGTCGGAGTTGGGCGGCGGCCATCCACCGTCACCACCTGGACCAGGCGACAGGGAGGCGTCGCCGAGGCCGGGCAGGCCTGGTTCGCCGTTCGGCGGGGGGACCCCTGGGCCAACGGGGCCCTTGGCGTCGCCATCCTGACCCTTCGCGCCGCCTGTGTTGTCGGGCCCGCCCGTGGTGCCACCTGTTTCCGACTGCCCGCCCATCCCCTCGCTGCCGCCGGAAGCTTGTCCACTGCCGCCGCCCGCGCCCACGTCCGGCGCCCCGGCGGTTTCCAGCCCACTGCCCGCATCCCGCGCGCATCGAGGATTGCTTTCGCAGTAGCGCTCGAAGGCCGCGTCGAAGTTGCACGATACCACCACCCCCACCAGCACCAACAACGGTCGAACCGGCTTCATGGGAAGTCCCCCGCAATGGCGATGACCCCTCCCCCGGAAACCGGGGACGCGAGCGCAGTGACCGGCGAGCGCGTGGCAAATCCTACGAGGCCGCTCCCCAGTCCAACCACGGCCACACCGGAAAGCACGATGCTGGCGGCCTGCCAGTTCTCACCTCCCGACTTCACTGCTTGCGCATGCGCCAAGGTCTGGTTCTTGTTCGCGAGGGCGCCGTAGCGATTGTGCGCCACTACCGCACAGATCCCGGCCGCGACGGCGGCCCCGGCGCCGAGCGCCGTGGGAATCCAAGGCCACTGCCGCTTGAGCGAGACGTTTCGGACGGAAACGACGTCCGTGGGTGATGGAGGCCGTGATGCAGCTCGCGCTGGCGCGGCGGGGGGGAGCTCGGCGTGGGCGTCGGGCTTCGCCGCACCGGCCGGCGCGCGAGCCACCGGACGATCGATTAGCGGCCCGCCAGGCAACGGAGGCTCGGTCGCCGGTGTGCGCAGAGTCTCCGATGGCAAACCGGGCGTCGGCGGAGGCACGTCCGCCGATGGCGGACTGGGCGCCGGCTCAGGTCCGGGGGAGGCCGGAAACGCCGGCTCGGTCCTGGCAACCTCTGGCTGCGGCCTTGGCGGCGTGGGCGATCTGGTATCCCAGGTCACGAGCAAACGGGCCTGGATGGCGATGGCGCGCGCGCGTTCGAAGAGCGGGCTACCGGCCGGGAGGTGCAGTGTGACCGAGGCCGCGTGACGTTCCTGGCGCACCTCGACCCGGCAGATTCCCGGCCTGAACTCTGTCACCATGACCTTGGCGCAATACGGGCATGCGCCGCTGGTCGGACCTCTCAGCACGACGCGGGCGCCGCTGGCCAGCAGTGCCCGCGCCGTCGCGTCTGCCAACTCGGACAGAATCGCGCCGTCGGCGGTGGTCGCCTCGACCTGCAAATCCGGAGCGCGCCGCGGGCCCGACAGCGCAAGCACGACCAGCAACGCCGCGCTCACGCCATGCATGGGCATCCTCGCCACGCGCATGGCCGGCCGACCGGGTAGCAGCGACTCCAACTATTGCGTGGCATGCAATCGCGATCGCGCTAGAGCCGAATGAACGCCGTCCGGGAAACGGCGCAGGCATTCCGTCCACGCGGGCGCGGCATCCCGCGGACTCTCCTGTTCCACCAAGATGGCCAGCTCGGCGCAGGCGTTCTCTGCCCACAGGGGCTGCTGCCCTTCCGGCAGAAGGGTCAGTGCCTGTCGGTAACGCTTGATGGCCTCGCCGCGCTTGCCGCGTGCCGAAAGCGACCATGCAAGGAGTGCCTGAGCTTCGGCTTGCTGCGAAGGATCGGCGCTGGAGTCGAGAAGCTCTTCAATCTGCTTGTCGGCAACCGCGAACTTGCCCCGGTTGAGCGCATCGAGCGTTTGGCGGCGCAGCCCCTCACGGTAGGCCTCGACGGAGCCGATGGTGACCGATTCGCCCGCACGAACGAGCTCGACCGGGCGTCCGAGGCCCGCTGGACGCACCTCGACCACGCCTTCCTCCACACGAACTTGCGTTTCCTTCTCGGTGCGGACGACCTGGAAGCGCGTGCCGTGAACGCGCACCTCCGCGTCGGGGGTGCGCACCGATAGCGTCGATCCTGGTGGCAGCTTGGGCACCTCGACGAAAACCCGGCCCAAGGGCATCACCAGGGTCTGCGACGCTTGGCTGGCCACGGCCAGTCTCAGGGTTCCGGCGTCGAGTCGAATGCGCGCGCCATCGCCGAGGATCGCGAACTTGGCCTCGGAGGTAGCATGCATCTCGGTTCCCGGTGCAAACAGCCTGGGTGAATTGTCGCGAACCCGGCCAACCAGGACCGCGGCGACCAAACCGGCCGCCAGTGCAGCCGCGGCGAGCCCGGTATAGAGCAGCGGAACGGAACGGCGTACCGCCTGCCTTCGGCGCTGGTTTCGCGCGGCCCTTTGGGCCACCGGGGCGATGGCATCGAAGGGCGGAACGGTGACCGCAAGCTGCGCCGTCTCGGCGAGCGCCCGATCCACCAACGGCAGCCCGTCACGGGCCAGCCGGCATGCCGCGCAGGTCTGCAAGTGGCTGGTCCACTCGGGGGCCGTCGAGCTTTCCATGCCCGGAGCGAAGTACTGCTCGCGCAAGGAGAGGCAATCGCTCATGACCGGTCCTCCATGTTAGCGGGTGTCCGTTCGGTGGCAAGACCGGCTTCGGCCATGCGCAGGGACAACTCGGCGCGACTGCGCGACAGGCGCGCCAGGATCGTGCCGCGTGGTTCGTCCGAAACCGCGGCGATTTCGGCCACCGTGTAGCCCTGCGCCTGCAGGAGCAGAGCGAGCTTCTTGGCCGAGTCCATGCGATCCAAGATCGCCATCACCTTGCGGGCGAGGTCGCGTCCCTCGACCTGAGGTTCGAGCCTCGAGAACTCTTCCGCTTCCGGTGGCGACGGGCTTCGCTTGCGCCTGGAATCGTCGCGGATCACGTTGTAGGCGCGATTGGTCGCGATGCGCGCCAGCCAAGTCGATACGCTCACCTCGCCGCGGAATCGCGCGATGCCGCGAAATGCGGCCACGAAGGTTTCTTGCAGCACCTCCTCGGCGCGGGCCGAGTTGCGCAAAATGCCCACCAGTAGACGCATCAGGCGCGGAGCGTATTGCTGATAGCATTCCCGGTAGGCGGCATCGTCACCGGCGACAAGCCGCGCGCGGAGTGCACGTTCGCCCGGCTCGCCGGGTAGGAACAGGATGGTTCGTTCGCGCTTCAAGGCTGGCTCGCAGTCTCATTGTACGGGACACCATAAGGGTCTGCCCGATTGCATGACGCGGCAAGCGCTGGCTCTCGACTCGGAACTATTCCGTGACGGGCACGCCGCTGCCGTCGCAGGAGTAGAACGAGTCGTAGTCGCCGACCGCCGAAAGGCCCGCACCCTTGACGTTGTTCTGCCAGGCGCAGGTGGGCATGCAGCAGTCCTGCATGGTGGTGGTCGTGTAGCCGGACTTGAACGAGGAATCCGCGGCGGCTTGTTCCGGGGTCATGACCGCGGGATCCACGGCGGGCAAGCCCTGTGGCGCCAGCTTGCAGCCCGTGACCTCGGTCAGCCCGACCGGGCATTCCACGCGCTTGGCGTAGATCTTCCAGTTCATGTGATAGTAGCTGTCGGGATCGTTCGACTGGGTGCACGAGCGGATCGACTCGTTGGTCATGGTGTTGGAGCTGGACTTGAACTTGCCGCATGCCGAGGCCACGTCGGTCTGACAGGTCGTCGAGGACAAAGTCGCGGTGGTCACCAGGTTCTTGCTGCTGCAGCTGGCGATCTGGGTGGCTGCGTTCACCCCACCCGAGCCCGGCTCGCCCTCCGGGGGAAATGCCGAGTAGAGGTACTTGCCCGAGTTGCTCTGCATCGACGCGTTCGGGTCGCAGGCATTGAAGGCGCCGAATCCCCCGGCTCCCATGAAGATGTCGAAGTTCTTTCCGCCCCCGGCCGAGGTATTGAATGACTGCACGACCAACGGCGGTGGAATCGGGATGGCCGAGGCGCCGTTGCCGCCGACCTGCGCGACGTTCTCGGGCAGGCTGAAGACCAGCTGATAGCACTGGCAGCAACTGATGTTCACGTTGCCGTCGATGCCGCCGGTGTCCACGTCGTGGCCCACCACCCCGTAGTTGAGACCGGCGTTGCCGTCGTCGATCGCGGCCTGTGCCATCTCGTCCGAGAACAGCATGAAACGCGGGCAGAGGAACAATACTTGCGCGCCCTGCTTGGTGCCCTCGCAGGCATTCTGGCCCGGTGTGCAATTGCCGCCGCCGGGCGAGGTGGCCACGCCGGATTGGCAGCCCGGGATGAAGAACTGATTGACGTTCTGGTTGGGCGGCGGGAGCGTGTAGACGATGGGCGGCGGCCCGATGTCGACCGGGACATCGACGGGAGCGTCGACCGCCGCGTCCGCCTCCGCGCCGCCGCCGGCGCCCGACATGCCACCCGCACCGCTCGCGCCGCCGCCCGCCGTTCCACCAGCGGCAGCCGCGCCGCCCGAGGCCACGCTACCGCCGCCGGCCGAAACGCCGCCGCTGTTTGCGGACCCGCCCCCGCCCGCCGCGCCCCCCGTAGCCGACGATCCGCCCGCGCCGGGTATGCCGCCCTGGCCCGGCGCACCGCCGCTCGCGCTGGTGCCCCCGGATCCCGTCGCGGTCGAGGTGCTGGTGTCCGGTGTCGCCACGTGGCCCTGCGCGCAGGCTCCCGGACCGAGACCCAGCGCCAGCGCTCCGGCCGCGATGAGGAGGCGGGCCGCGGACCGCGGGGCAGGAGCCGCGCGGCGACCGCGCAAACTGCTGGCAAGCGGTGGCGGAGAATCCAGGCCGTCAGAACCTCGAACTACAGGCATGCAACTAGGGTAGCCAGAACTTCGCCGATTGGAAAGGCGGGTGGCGTCTCCCGTTCCGTGTGGCTCCCTTAGTGCAGGGGTGCGCAAGTCGACACCCCGGCGCCGACGATTCTGTGGTTGGTGCTGGCGATAACAGTGTGAATGGTCGCAGGTGTGTCGCGCGAGACTTGGTAGATCGACGCGTTCAGGAAGATCCAGAACGAGCCGCCCCAGAACTTCATGGCCCAGTTGTTGTTTCCGGTCAGGGTTGGGTAGGTGTAGCTTTCGAGTGTTGCGCCGGTCGCTGGATCGAGCCGCGACAGGGTCGCCACCCCCGTCGAGCTTGTTCCGGCTGGGAAGAAGCCCCACAAGGCCCCATCGCCTGTTCCGGTCAGCTCGGGCATGCCGTCCGTGTTCCCGACTGGCGTCACCAGCAACGAAGGAAACGACACCGTGGCCAGCTCCGACTGCTTGGAATAGCCCCCGGTGGGGCCTCCGGCGATGTACAGAGTGTCGAGACCCGTCGACGGGTCGAACACGAAGCCCATCCCGAAGTCGACCAAGCCATGCTGCCCTACTACGAAGCTCGTCGCCTGGCATTGCCCCGTCGTCGTGTCGACCGCGAACAGATTGCCGTCGTCGTAGACCACCCAGGCGACCGCGTTCTGGTCGACCGCCATCGAAAAGGGACGGTTGTAATCCGGACAGTCGAGCAACCCGATGTCGGTGAAGGTCGAGGTCGCAGGATCGAAGCGCGAGAACATGCCGCTTTGATCGACCGTGTAGATCCACTGGCTGGCCTCGACGCACACGCTGTTGACGTAGGCCGACAGCGGAACCGAAGCGTCCGGCATGCGGGTGTTCCCCGTCTCGAAGACCAGGGTTCCGGTCTTGAGATGTGGAGGCGCGCTGTCGAACGCACCGAAGTCGACCAGAATGGACTGGCTGGCGCCCGGGGCGACGGTGAAAGCCAGCGCTTGGCCGGCGTCGAGGGTGAAACCCGGATCCGTGTCGAGGCTGAGCGCGATGCCGGAGACCTGGCACGTGTCGCTGCCGTCGTTGCCCAGCGTGACGGCGGCGGCGGCGGTGGTGTTGAGCATGACATTGCCGAAATCCAGGCTGGCTGGCGAGATGGTCAGCGAGCAACCCACGTCGATAGTGGCCGAGAGCGGGACGACTTCGGTGGCCTGCTTCGGGTCGGTGGTGTCGAAAGCGAGTTGCCCGCTTCGCTGATGCGGTGCCGCCGGGTCGACCGCAGCGAAGACGACCACGACGGATTGGCTCTCGCCGGGCTCGAGCGTGAAAACGTCCGCTTGCTGTGGGCCGAGCGAGAACTCGGCATCGCTTCCCTTGGCGAGAGCGACCCCGGCGACCTCGCACGTGCCGTTGCCGACGTTCGAAATCTCCACCGATGCGCTGGGGGCGTCACCGAGAGCAACGTGCCCGAAGTCGATTGCATTCGGTGCGATCGCGAGCGTGCAGTTGGTCAGGATGTGGCCGGCCAGCGGCACCTCCACGCGACCTCGAGACGAATCGTCGGTGTCGAAGACCAGGGTTCCGGCGCGATCGAGGGGCACGGACGCGGTCGCCGGACTGAAGGTGACGGCCACGGTCGAGCGCTGGCCTGGCTTCACCACCAACGCCGTCGGCACTTGCGGCCCAAGCGCGAACCAGGGATCGGAGCCGGGACCAAGGCCGAGGCCGGAGATGTGGCAGGCTGTGCCTCCCAGGTTGGCGATGTCGACCGTCCTCGTTGCCTGCCCAGCCGGAGGAACTTCCCCAAAGTCGAGCGCCGAAGGATCGACCTCGACGGTACACCAGGGCGGCAGCAGCGGTGTCCGACCGCACGCCCCCAAGAGGAGTGGAGCACAGATGATCCAGGGGTTCGGAAACCCTCTCAGAAACAAGCTTTTCCTGTTCGTCATCTGACCTCGCTCTTGCGCTATTCGGCCGGCGGAAATCGTCGGAACCGCCGCGCTTCAACTTTATGCAGCATACAGCAGGGGGCAATGCCACACCGGTGCGAAATTCCGATCGAACCATTCCACCCAGGTGATGGCCCCAGTGCCAGGCGACAGCCGGCCTGACTTGTGGTTACATTTCCCAAGGCCGCGCCACCGCGGCGGCCATGCAGGAGATCGCGACGAGTTGGCGCCGCGTGGGCGACAACGCCCGGCAAGTCTTCCTCATGCAGAAGGTGGATCAGTTGATGCGCATCGTGATGAGCGCCGCCGGAGATCTCAAAGTCGATCGCCTCACCGTCTTGGGCGGCGGTAGCGATGGCGCGAGCGGCACGAATTTGGCCGCAAGGCTCATCGGCCTGGGCGAGCAACTCAAGGCCGCCACGGGGGTCGACGTGGTCGGCACGCTGCGCGACCGTCTCGTCGGGGCCGGCGCGGCTCCGCCATCCCCGCCCGCGCGCTCGGCGCGGGGGACAGGGCCCGAGCCGTCAAACACGTAACCGCATGGTGGAACAGCAAGGCTCACTGCGTGGCGGCGGTGGTGCACTTCCCCATGCACGTCAAGAAGGGATCGGTGGCGCAGTCGCACCCCTCGCAGAAGCTACACGAGACATCGCCGCAGGAGGTGACGTCGTTCAGGCACTTGGTGATGCAGTTGCTGTCCGTCCCTGCGCAGAGGTTGTCGAAGGTGGGGCCGCCAAGCTGCGGACAGAGGGCGGAGACGCGAGCCTTGGCCGAATCGCAGCTGGCGAGATCCACGGGAGCGCAGCCGATGTAGCGCCCGCCACCACAGAAACACGCGCCCGAGCCGCACTGGGGAAACGGGCAATAGCAGGGCTCGGCGATCAGCGAACAACCGGCGGTCGCGGAACAGGTGCATTCGTCGAGGCCCACGCAGGCGGGCCTGCCGGTTTCCGCCCCCGCGTCCGGCGGTGGCGCGCAGGTCGGGCAACCGCAGGGATCCGCGCTCGGCACGCTGCCATACGCGCACTTCATCGCGGGACAAACGATGGTCTGACACATGATCGAGTCTGGCTGGCCAGCATCCACCGGAACGCAGGTCGGGCAACCGCAGGGCGGTGTCGTCACTTGGTAGCCATCGGGACACACCGGATAGACGCACGGCAGGGCCAAGCACGCGTCCGGGGCCGCGTCGCCGGGGACACCGGCGTCTCGCGGAGCGCAGATCGGGCAGCCGCAAGGATCGGGATTCGGCACCTCTCCGTAAAGACACGCAATGGCGGGACACGCGATGAGAGGACAAGTCGTTCCGCCCGTACCGCTGCTGCCGCCCGACGCGCTTCCCCCGGCGTTCGAGCCGCCGCGCCCACCTAAGCTCACGCTGCCACCACCCGCGTTCGCGCCAGCGGCTCCGCCCGCGCTGACGCGACCGCCGCTGCCGATCACGCCGCCGGCTGCGCGGCCGCCAGAATTCTGCACGCCGCCTCCGCCGCCGGCCACCGCACCGCCTGCGCCCGAGCCGCCCGATGCAAGCGTTCCGCCGACGGCATCGGAGCCGCTTTGTCCGCCCTGCCCCTGGGATGTCAGCCCACTACCGCTGCACGCCGGCCCAAGCGAGCCGGCCAGCAAGAACGCGAAAGCTGCTTTGATCTCTTTCATGGGATTGCTCCGTCTACCCCTGTACAGCAAGCTTCGTGCCGGCGGCTCCATGCGCCGGCCGCCTCCGACTTCTCCGGGATTGGCCGGCTGTAGCTCGGCTGCGTAATCAGAATTCTGAGGCTCCCCGAGCGATTTCCAGGGCCGCCGCGATGGCTCGCACGGCCTTCATGGCGCAGACTTGCGGTCAACCACCGTGGCTTTGCCGACCGAAGACCATGCATCGATAGCGGGCGCGCGCGACGCGACTTCCGGGAACCCGAACCCCGGCCAACCAGCCTCCTGTGCCTGCCCACAGGAACACGAGCCGGGTCGTCCTGGCGACCTGTCGGCAGCCGGCCTCGACCGGCTCCCTACGCAGCGGGGGGATCTGCTGACACGCGGCCTGCGACTAGAGTATGTGACCTTGGGCTGGAACTCGATCGAGGGGTTGGTGTCGGTAGGCGTGGCGTTGGCCGCCGGGAGCGTGGCGCTGCTTGGGTTCGGCATCGACAGCTTCGTCGAAACCAGCTCGGGCCTCGTCTTGATCTGGCGGCTGCGCGCAGAGCGGCATGCCCTCGATCGGGAAGCCATCGAGCGTCTCGATCGGCGCGCCCACAAAATGGTGGGGATCTCCCTGTTTCTGCTGGCGGGGTACATCGCCCTGGATGCGAGCAAGGCCCTCATCACCCGCGCACGGCCCGAGCCCACCGCGATCGGCATGGTCGTGACCTTGCTGTCCATGATCGTGATGTGGTGGCTGGCACGTGCCAAGCGTCGTATCGCCCGGGGTCTCGACAGTCGCGCACTCGCGGCCGACTCGTTCCAGGCCACGGCGTGCTTTTGGCTGTCGCTGATCGCGCTCGCCGGCATGGGTCTCAACGCCGCATTCGGTTGGTGGTGGGCCGACCCGGCGGCTGCTCTTGGCATGACATACTTCCTGGCTAGCGAAGGGCGCGAGGCGTGGCGAGGCGAGGACTGTGGGTGCGGCGGAAGATCCGACGATTGACGTGCTCGGGCGCCGGCCGCCGTGGCAGGATGGAACGCCGGCAACGCAAGAACGATAGGAGGGCGCGCGATGTACGAGAGAGATTACGTCTATACCAAGCGGATGGATGGTGTCCCGATGGCCGAGGTGATCGCGCGCGTGCGCCAGGCGCTCGCGGCCGAGGGTTTCGGCGTGCTGACGGAGATCGACATCCAGGCAACTCTCAAGAAGAAGCTCGGTGTCGAGCGCAGGCCGTATCTCATCCTCGGCGCGTGCAATCCCCCTCTCGCGCATCGGGCCTTGCAGGCCGAGCCACCCATCGGGGTCTTTCTGCCCTGCAATGTCGATGTCTTCGAGGGTGATGACGGCATCGTCTGCGTGCAGACGCCTCGACCACCGGTCATGTTCGGCCTGGTTGGAAACCCCGACGTCAAGCCGATCGCGGACGAGGTCGACCAGAAGCTGCGGCGGGCACTCGATCGGATCTGAAGCTGGACGGCGCAAAACGGCCTCCAGTCTGCCCGCAAATCCCAGGCCGCCGGCGGGATTTGGCGTAAGCTAGGCGCATGCGCGCGGTCTTCGTGTTCGTCAAAACCGACCCTGGCCATGTGACCGAGGTGGCGAATCGTCTGGCCGAGGTCGAAAGTTTCTCGGAGGCGTTCAGCATCAGCGGCGAGCACGATCTCTTGGTCAAGCTCTACGTCGATGACGTCGATAGCATCGGGCGCCAGATCGAGAGGCAGATCCATTCCATCCCCCACATCCGCGAGACGCACACCATCCTGACCTTCGAGGCGTTTCGAAGCGCCTAGCTCGAATGATGTGTGGCCGATCGGGGCTTAGGGCTCGTCCAAAAATAATCGATACGATTTCGCCGCCGATCCATCCCGGCTGGCTTCGTTGCTCGTCGTCGCAATACGTCGAGTATTCCTCCTCCTCGCGCCTCGCCAGCCGGGCGTCTCATCGCCGAACTCGTATCACTAATTTCCGGACGAGCCCTTAGTCCGGGGCGCCGCAGGTTGCAAACTCGACCCGGTAGCCGGCAGGCGGGTCGAGGGTGAAGGCCCCTGGCGGAAACGGCGGGTTGAGAAGGCGCTCGCGAATCTTGATCGCCACCCCGTCGTCGAAATCCTTGCCCGGCTCGGCGAAGCGCACCAGCCGCGGCAGCGAGACCCCGGCGGTGCGTTCGAAATCCTGGTAGGAAACTCGCCAGCGTCCCCGCGCGCCCGGCTCCAGCCCCTCGACGAACACGACGTCCCAGGCGGGGAGTCCTGGATTGGGCCGGCGCAATCCCAGCCACAGTTTGGTGCCGAACTGACCATCGACGGCCAGGACATCGGCCCCGCGATGGCTATCCCAGTCGACCGTGGTGGGTTGAGCGTCCTTGGCCAGCGGGACATCGCCGAGCAAGATGGCGGCGACTTCGGCGGGCGCGAGCGGGATACGGATGAGCGCGGCCACGTTCGCCGGGCAGGCCGGACCCTTGCGGAAAAGGTGTTTCTGGTTGTCGATGAAGGCAAACTGCCCCCCGTCGACGGTGAGTAGGGCCACCGTGCCTTGCAGGGCGACCTCGGCCTCGAAACGAAGCCGGCCGCCGCGCTCGACCAGCATCTGCACGGTTCCGCGCACGCGCTCCCCCGAGAGCCAGCTCGTCGCGCGCGTCTCGACGTTGATGCCGCGAACGGCGGCCTGGCGCGCGCGCACCGCCTGCAGCAACTCGCCGGCGCTCGGCGGCGGGTAGTCGCGAACGAAGTGGGTACTGCCCGCGCAGCCCATGGCCAGAGAAGCAAGCGCCATGCTCGCAAGCGCGGGGAAGCCGACGATCCTCGCCGCGCTCACTTGCCCGTGACCTTCCCCGCGAGTTTCGCCAGGCCGTCCTCCAGCTTGCGGCGTAGACGCTCGTCGGGTTTGAAGCCGAGAGCGCGGCGGTAGGCCGCCTCGGCCCGATCGCCCTGGTTGCGTGCGGCGTAGACCTCGCCCAGGTGCCACTGGATATCGGGATCGGCCGGCTCCAAGCGGGCGGCTTGTTCCAGGAAGAGGTCGGCCTCGGCCAGATGCTTGGCGTGGAAGTGCGCCCAGCCGAGGCTGTCGATGAGGCCGCCCGAGCCGGGGTCGAGCGCGCAGGCGGCTTGCACGCGTCGCAAGGCCAGGTCGAGCGCGTGATCGTGGTCGGCGGCCACGAAACCCCAGAAATTGAGCGCCTCGACCGATCCCGGGTTCTTGGCCAGGTGGCGTTCGACGATGTCGAGCGCGTGCAGCCAGTTTCCGCGGCGCTCCTCGATCGACGCCAAGGTCATGACGGCTTGGTTATCGTCAGGTTGCTGCTGCAGGATCTTTTCCAGCCGCGCCACGCCGGCCCCCGGGTCGCCGCGCTTCTCGTCGATGAGCGCCAGACTGACCGCGGCCCCCACCTCCATGGCGTCCTTCGATACCTTGCCCGTGGCCCCGCTCGCCGCCTCTTCGACCACGCGGGCCGCCTGCGCGGTCTTGCCGGCTTGGCGCAGGAGCTCGGCAGCCCGCAGGCGGGCCTCGAAGTACAGCGGCGAGCCCTTGTCCACCTTCATGAGAACCGCAAGCGCCTCGTCGGACTTGCCTTGCTCGTTCAAGAGCGCCGCCTGGGTGAGAGGGATGCGGGTCTTCTGGTTCTCCGCAATGCCGAGATCGCGCGTCCGCGCCAGCAGTGCGAGCGCGCGGTCCAGGCGTCGCGCCGATCGTTCGAGCTCGACATGGCCGCCCAGCGTGTCGGCGTCCAGGCCGCCGGCCGGCACGGTGAAGTCGTCCGCCACCTGCTCCGCCTCCTTGACTTTGCCAATTCCGACCAGAAAGCGCGCGTAGGCCGCCGCGATGTCGAGCGAGCCCTCGGATCGTTCGAGGGCCTCGCGGAAGTTCCGGCGCGCTTCATCGGTTCTAGCCGTGGCCGCGTCGATCCAGGCCAGCGCGGCCAGCGCTTCGATCTGATTGGGTTCCTCTCTCAATGCGGCGTGTAGCTCCTCTTCAGCCTTCGTCATGTCGCCCAGCGCCCAGTAGATTGCGGTCAGGCGCATGCGCCCGGTGGCCGAGCCCGGCTCGGCCTGGGTCAGGATTGCGAGCGTGGTCCGCGCGCCCGCCAGGTCGAGCGTGTAGACCTGCGCCTCGGCGAGCTCGAGGTACACGGATTCAGCGTCGTCATCGCCGGCGTCGAACGAAACTTCGCGCGTGGCCTGATGGAGGGCGGCCACCTCGCCGGCCGCGTCGCCTCGCGCTCGACGCAGGTGGGCCTCGGCCAAGAATCCACTTGCGCTCCGGCCGAGCTTGAGCGACGTGCGCACCTCGTCCGCGGCATCCTTGTCCCGGCCGAACCGCAGCAGCAGCTCGGCCAAGTGCGCGTGCAGCTCCGGCGACTCGTCGTCGAAAAGGATGGCGCGCTGGATCTCGTCCGCCGCATCCTGCCAGCGTTCTTCATCCTCGTAGAGGAAGGCCCGGCTCACGTGCTCGTAGGCGTTCGGATCGACCGACCGGGTGGTGATCTGGCGGCCATTCACCAACTTCGTGATGGGCGGCGGCTGGGTGGCGCACGCGACGAGAAAGGCGGCCGAGATGGCCACGAGGGAAGATTTGAACGACGGTATGCCGGAGATCGACACTACTCCGCCAAGCTACCACAGACCGCGCCTGGCGACTCTCACCGCCGGTGAGGGTTCGGCAGCGGATCTCAATTTCCATCCGTGCGGAAGGGAGAGGCGGGCAGGCCGGCCCGGTTGAACAAATTGCCCTCCGGCACATTGGCCCAGCCATAGCGAACGGCCACGGGCCGCGGCACGGCCTTGCTCGCCACCACCACGGTCTTGCCGCGAATCTCAGCCTGGGCCGGGTGAAAGACGTTGTCTCGGCCGGCCATCGCGAAGCCTTCGAGCGGGCCTCCTTTCGCCACCAGTCCGCCGCCAAGATGCGTGAAACGGAGCCTCGCCTCGCCGCCTTTGACCTTCATCGAGTCGAAGACCGGCCCGGAGTATTCGAGTCGTTCGCCGTAGGCCAGCGCCCGCGCCGCCAGGGCCAGTCGCGCTCCGACCGGCTGCTTGTGCGTGGGATGAATGTCGTTCGCGTCGCCGCAATCCATGGTCACGGCCATGGCGGTTTTCGCCGTGTGCCGCCAGGCGAACAGCTGTGCGTCCCGGATTTCCGGGGTCATGTCGCGGTTGGGTGCGATTTGCACGAAGAGAAAGGGAAATTCCCCCTCGCCCCACGCCTGGCGCCAATCGGCGATCATGGCGGGGAAGAGCGTGCGGTATTGTTGTTCGCGCCGCACATTGGCCTCGCCTTGATACCAGATCACGCCGCGCATGGCGTAGGGCAAGAGCGGGGCGATCATGCCGTTGTAGAGGACCGTGGGCGTGTCGACATCCCCGGTGAAACCCGTCGGCGGCAGCGGGCTATCTTGCAAATTCATCCCGATGCGATAGCGCCAAGGGCCCGAGAGACGGATTGGTGGCAGCGCATGGAAGACCAGCTGGATCTTCCGGTCGCCCCAGATGCCACCGCCACCGCCGGTGTCGAGAACGCGCACGGCGACGACGTTGCGGCCAGGCCTGAGCGCGGAGGCGGGCACGGGATACTTTCGCACCAGGTTGTAACCGGTGGTGAAGCCGACTTTCACGCCGTTGACCCAGGTGGTGTCGATGTCGTCAACCATGCCCAACTGCAACTCCGCTGTGGCCTTCGCAGCGCTTGGCGGAAGATCGAAGGTCTTGCGGAACCAGACCACGCCGTTGAGGTCGGGTTCGCCGGCGTCTTCCCAGAGCGTGGGCAAGCTCATCGACTTCCACGCGCCCGTATCGAGGGCCGGATCGCTCCATGACCGACCGTTCGCCGAACCGGAATCGTTGGCGCGGAACCAGGTTTCAAGCCGCGCCTCGTACCGGCGCTTGGCGGCTTCGGGGTCGGCCATCAGCAACTTCAGTTGTTCCAGCGACTCGGCAAAGTCCGGCAACCGGCGCAATCCCGCTTCGCTGGTCCACGCTTCCGCCGGCGAGCCACCCCACGAGCTGTGAATCAGACCGACGGGCAGGTGCCGCGCCAGAGAAAGGTCGCGTCCGAAGAAATAGCCGACGGCCGTGAAGTCCTTCACCGTCTCGGGCGTGCAAACGTCCCACTGTCCTTTGACGGTCTGCAAAGGCGTGAGCGACTTCGTCTGGGCCACGCCGAAATGGCGAATTTGCGGGTAGTTCGCCGCGGCGACTTCCCTTTCCCAATCGGCGATGGGTTGCTGCCCGACGCGCAGGCCGAGTTGCCGTTCCATGTTCGACTGGCCGCTGCACACCCAGACTTCACCGACGAGAATGTCGGTGAGGACCGTCTTGTTCTTGCCCGACATCGTCAGCGTGAAGGGGCCACCGGCTTTCATCGGCGCCAGGCGGACGAGCCACTTGCCGTCGGCGCTCGTCGTGGTGGTGACCGTCTGGCCGGCGATCTCCACGGTGACAGGTTCGCCTGGCTCCGCCGTGCCCCACACCGGCACGGTCACGCCTTGCTGTAGCACTGCGTGGTCGGCGAAGAGCGGGTTGGGGATGACGGTGGCGTGGGCCGCGGGAATCCCAGTCACCAGCATCAGTGCGAGAAGGGAGAAGAATGGACGTTCCATTTGTCGATGGGTTCCTCAGGCGACTCCGATGGTCAAATAGCATTGCGGCCCGGGTAGCTCCCTCCCGATCAGGGCGGCGAGTCGACTCGTCTTCGCCCGCGAATGGCCTTGCGGACGGCCGCCGGGCCAGTGTCCTGCAGATCGTCGAGCGCCTTGTGGTCGGCGGGGTCCGGGGAGTTCGCCAAGCAAGGCAGGATTCCGATCACGTCTTCGGGCAGGGCGCCGCTGGCGAGGGCGAGCTTGCGCAGCGGCGGCTCGGCAGCAAGGGGCGGATTGGTCGCCCGCCTCTCGCATAGCCGCGCCCCGGCCGCGGCCGCGACCTCGCCGTCGGGGTCTCGCGTGGCGGCGAGCAGTGCGCTGGCCGGCGCCGTCATGGGCAGCAAGACGAGCACGGCTGCTCGCCGGATTTCCGGTTCACGCGAGGCCAGGAGCGAGGCCGCGAGATCCTCGGCTTTGCGCGCAACCGCGCACGCGACCGGTGCGTCCGCCAGCCCCTGCACGGCAAGCAGTCGGGTGGACAAGGTCTCGGATTCATTCGCGGCCACCCTTGCGAGCGCCTGGCAGATGGCCTGCGTGGTTTCCTCGGGAACCTCAAAGGACGCGAGTCGAACCGCATCGGTCGTCGCCAGGAGTGCCGCGGCCGCGCCCACGGCGCGACCCCGGATGGCCTCGTCGGTCGAGGTCAGCAAAGGCAACACCCCGTCCAGAAGCAGGACCCCGGAGGTGAGGAGCGGCACGGCATCGAGAGCGGCCAGCACGATCCGTCGATCCCGATCCTGAAGCGCCTCGCCGACGCGTGCCGGCCCCAGGCGCGCCGCCACGCGCGCCAGCTCGACCCGGTCTTCGCGTTCGTCCGCCTTGCGCAGGTTGGACAGGGGGAGATCGTAGAGCCCGGTCCGGTGATTGATGGCCGCATGCTGTCCCGCGTACGCGGCCCCAGCCAGCGCTAGAAGCGCGGTGCAGCCAAGCGCCCAGTTTCGAATCGTGCATGCCATGGTGTCGTCCGATCAAGCTACCCAAGAGTGGCGGGCGGCGCAATTTGTGCTCGGTTCCGGTTTGCCGATCTTGTCGCGAGATTTCCACTTGCCGGCGTAACAACAATCGGAGTGTGTGGACAGTAGCTTGACATGCTCACTAAATCGCTGCCGCTGACACGGCATTCCTATAGTTGCTACGGGGTAGCCTTGCTGCTGACGCTGGGGATAGGCTGCTCCAACAATTCGGGTGCTTCCCCTGCGGGGGGAAAGGGAGGAACCACCGCTAGCTCTGGTGGTGCCTCGGCAAGCGGCGGCAGCCAGGGCAGCGGGGGCAGTCCGTCGAGCGGCGGCGCCTTGGGCAGTGGCGGCACGGCGCCGAGCGGTGGCTCGGCGGGATCCGGTGGCGCGCTTGGTACTGGCGGGATTGGCCCTGGCGGTTCCGGCGCCAGCGGTGGCGCCGGAGGGAGCGGCGGCACGTCCGGCAGCGGTGGCGGGTCCGCGACGGGTGGCGCGAGCGGGAGAGGTGGCGCCAGCGGCAGTGGAGGTGCCAGCGGTGGCGGCGGCGCAGTCGGCGGCGGTGGCAACACCGGAGGAGGCGGCAGCTCAGGTACCGGCGGCAGCGGAAGTGGCGGCTCGATCGTAGCGCGGGACGGATCGGTCGAAGCCCCGGGTGCCGACGTCGCGCCGGCGGATGCGGCGCCGAAGGATACCAACACTGGAACCGATGCCATGGCAGCGACCGTGACATTCAAGAACGGTGCGTTCTGGAACGACACCACGGGTACGCACATCCAAGCCCACGGCAGCGGCTTCCTGAAGGTGGGCGATACCTATTACTGGGTCGGCGAAGACAAGACCACCAACACCGGGGGCACGGGCAACTTCTACGCCGTCAGCTTGTACGCCTCGAAGGACCTGGTCACCTGGGAGCACCGCAACAAGATCATCACGACCAGCACCGACCCTCAACTCGCCGTTTCGAACCGCGTGATCGAGAGGCCCAAAATCATCTATAACGATACGACGAAGATGTACGTCATGTGGCTGCACTGGGACGACACCACTTACAACAACTCCTATGCCGGTATCTTCCAGAGTCCCACGATTGACGGCAACTACACCTACGTGAATCACATCAAGCCGGGTGGCCACGATTCGCGTGACTGCACGCTGTTCAAGGAGGACGACGGCACCGCCTATTTCATTTCCGTGGCAAATACCAATCGCGACATGTTCGCCTACCCGCTTACTGCCGACTACCTCGATGTGCAGCAGGGTTCGACCGGGACCAATATCTTCCCAGGCCAGTCCCGCGAAGCGCCCGCGATGGTCAAGATCGGCAATACCTACTACGCCATCACCTCCGGCTCCACGGGGTGGGCGCCGAATCAGGGAGGCTATTCAACCGCAACCTCGATCACCGGGCCGTGGTCGGCCCAGAGCAATATCGGCGACAACACGACCTACCAATCCCAGTCCACCTACATCATCACGGTGGTGGGCAGCCAGACGACGACCTATATCTATGCGGGCGACCGCTGGAACAGCAGTAACCTAAGCCTTTCGCAGTATCTCTGGCTGCCGCTCACCGTAAACGGCACGAAGCTGAGCATGAGCAACTACACGCAGTGGTCACTTAACCTCGGCACGGGCGTCTGGACGGGCAACTGACGCCACCCACACGACGGGTCGCTAGAAGTTCCTTGTCATCCACGACCACACGTCTTCTGGAACCCACGTGCAAGGACACGTGGTCGAACAGGTGTTGGGCGCTGTCGCACACGAATTGTATAGGTCACTGGTCCCATCCACGATGGCGTTACCGAGACCTGACTGGTGCACGCACCAACGCAGGGGATGCCCGCTGGAGCATCCGGCGTAGTCGGTGCAGACATGCCCGCCGGGGTTCAGGTAAGGAGGCGGCTGGGGCGGCTCGGGCGGTTCGGTCTGGGGGATGGCGCAGCCGTTGTTGGTGGCGAACTGGTCGCGCATCGGTCTTGCCTGGTCGATCGTGAACGTGCCGTCCGTCAGTCCGACCATCTGCCAGTATGCGATAGGGTCGTTGCCATTGTCGCACCCGCTGAACACCGCTCCTTCGTAGATCGCGACCCCGCGAAAGACATTCGCGCGAGCGCATGCGATTTCGTAGGTCATGCCGCCGCCCCAGGCAAACCCCTGGGCGAAGAGGTGGGTCGTGTCGACACAGTAATTTTCCTCGATCAGCTCGACCATGTCGTCGACGAATTGCAGGTCTTCTCCGTTGGAATTTCCCCAGCCGGCCCCGAGCCCTTCGGGCGCGACGAAGATCGCGCCGTTGTTCGACAGTCTCTGGAGTCCGTAATAGGCCATGACGTACCCATTGCTTCCGCCGTTGTCGATTCCCCAGCCATTGCCGCCCCCCGGGTGAAAGGTGAAGCTCAACCAGTAGGGGTGGTTCGGGTCGTAGTTGTCGGGAAGCCTCATGGTGAAGTCCCGAGTCTTTCCGCTGCTTTGAATCGTCACGTAGCCACCGACCCCGTGCCCTACGGTGTGCCCCGACCCCGCAGCCGCGTTTGCATCCTGATTCGGGACCGCCGCGAACGTGATGGTCGAAGTCTTTCCGCACCCCGCGCTCGGCACCGCACCAGAGCTGCCGCCTGCGCCGGTCGCATCGTCAGTCCCTGTAGTCCCGGCGCCGTCGTCCGTGCCACCATCGGCCATCACCGCATAGACGTCGGTACGCCAGCAAGCGGCGGTGTTCGCCAGGATGCCCAACATCCCGAGCAGTCCGAGGCTCGCTCGCGACTTCATAGCCAGGCACCGACGGTAAGGGTCAGGAGGAGATTGGGACGCCCGGAGGTGGCGCCGACCGTATCGACGATGTGAATGGCCACGTAGGGCGCGGCAACCTGCGCATGTGCGGACAAGGTCAAGTAGGCGCGGCCGTAAAGGCGCAGTCCCGCTCCCAAGCTCGCGTCGATCAAACCCGACCATCGCTCCGCGGTCTGGCCTGACGTGCCCCAGCCGGCCTGCCCTTCGACCGACGTATGCAGAGCACCGGCTGCGAGGCCGAAAAAGGGCCACAGCCGCTGGGCCGAGCGAAGGCGACAGAATCCGCCCAGGACGGCGTATTGCTGGGCAACCCGCGCGTTGCCCGCCGCGGTCGCGACCGCGGACCGGCTCCCCAAGCCTGCCGCCGAAGCTTGCAACACGAGCCAGGGACGAGCTGCCCAGCCCACGCGCACGGTCGACAACACCGCGGGGCCGAGGCCGTCCAGGCTCATGATGGCAACGGCGCCGACCTCGATGCCGACGCGTTCGCCGTGACGGGCGGGCTCGTGGACCTTGCCCGCGGGCACCGTGGCCACCGGCTCTGCGATGGGTTCGCGGCGTCGTCTGCGTGCGGCCCAATCGATCTGGAGAAGGCCCGCGCGCAAGGCTTCGACGGCGCGAAGGGCGAGCATCTCCGGCTGTCTTGCAGTATTGGGTTCGACGGCAACGCGCGTGACCTCGAATCGTTGTGGGTGCGTCTTCAGCACCCACACATCGACCGCCTCCAGCACATCGTCTCCGACGGCATCGATGACAGCGCTGGCACCACGTGCCGCAAAGGCTTCGAGCCATGCCAGCGAATCGGCTCCCCCCGCACCACGGGCGTCTGCCCGGTTGGACATCGTGACCTCGAGGCCCACCGACAACAACTCTCCGCGCAGGAGAGTCAATGCTTGGGTCATGTCGGCCGAAGGGGTCGATGGCCACACGATGGCCACGGTGGCGGCGTGGGCGGCCCCTGACCCTACGAGGAACGTCACAAGACAGAGCGCAAGACGCAGGCGGCTTGACGGGCCTTGGTCACGGGGCGAGAAGCTCGCGCGCCGATCCAGCATAGTTCCCCTTGGGGAATCGACGAAGATATTCTTCGGCGAGGGGCCGAGCCCGGGCCGGACCTTCGAGCGTGTCTGTGAGAGTCATCTTTCGTCCCAAAGCCTCTCCCACCAGCGGGCCAGTCGGCGCACGGGTGAGATACTCATCGTACCACGCGATGGCCTGGGCAGTCCCGGCTTCCCGGGATTCCTCCACGCGACCAAGCAGGTAGATCGCCTCGAGCGCACGCGAAGATCCGGGAAAGCGCCGACGCTCGGCCAGCAGGGCGGACCGAGCCAGATCGAAGCGGTGTCGATAGCGGGCCGCGTTGGCAAGAGCGAAGAGGTCTTCGTTAGACGCCTCGCTCAGCGTCGCCTCTACGCCGATACGCTTGGCTTCGTCGAGGATGCGGTCCCATTGGCCGCTCGCCAACTTGCGGTTCCACTGATGGTCGCCCGTGGGTTTGACGACCGCAGATGCAACGGGTGCTGGGGAGGGGCCGGGGGCCGACGGTTGTAGCCCGGGTGGAGTCGCGGCTGGAACAGGGGGAGCAGTGGAAGGCTCGCTGCTCGCTTGCTCGGGCGCCTCTTCAGTGATGACGGTCTCCACTTTGGCCAGGTTTGCGACCAACCGCTGGCCGGCGCGCAACGCTATTTCTCCCGCCGAGACGGGACCACTGACCACGACGCTGCCCTCTCGCAGCCTGAGATCGAACTCCTCGCTCACCGGATCCCACGAGACCGTGAAGACGGTTCCCGTGACAGTGACCAAGAACGGGCCGACATCGATCAACCACCGTCGATTGCTCTTGTGCGCAACCCGGAAGGACGCCCTGCCACGTTCGATGGCCACGTGGGCCGAGTCGCGATCGACTACCTGGAGCCGGCCGCGTGTTCCCGGCGTGAGCGTCAATCTGCTTCCCTCGTTGAACACCACGTTCATGCCCGCGTGACCGGATTCACGCAGATAGCCGCCTTCGAGGACACTGCCGCCATCGACCCGGTAAGCAAGCGTTGGCGCCTCACCAGCAGACCAGCGCTTGCGAAGGACTGAAGCGACCTGCAAGGCAACCAAGGTGCACAGTGCCACCGCAACCCCCGCCAGAGACCAACGAACGAATCCTCGTGGGCGCGCCTTCTTCAGAGCAATGCGGGCAAGGAAGCCGTCGAGTCCCCGGTCAAGCTCCGCCACGGTCGGCGGCCCAAGACTGTCGCGGCAAAGGTCGGTCGCCTGGGTGAGGGCCAGAGAGTCCTCGGGTTCGCTCGCCGTCGTCTTCATCGTGGTCTTCATCGTCCCCATCTCTCCCCGTTGGTCGATTGTGCTTCGTCATCCATCCAGCGGGACAAACGGCTCGAAGCACGCGCCAGCGATCGCTTCACCGTGGATTCCGAAGCCTCCGTGGTGGCGGCAATCTCTTCGATGCTCATCGACTCCACGCGCCTCAAGACGAACACGATCCGATCGCGCGGCGCCAGCCGATCGAGCAGAGCGTAGAATTTTCGCAACAGATCGCGCGACTCCACGTCCAGCGTTCCAGAGCCTTGGCAGTCCAACAAGTCAGGCCGCTCGAAAGAAAGCCAAGAACGCACCTTCTTGCGATGCAGCTCGGTCTGAAGCACCCGCAGGGCACAGGTATAGACGAAACTGCGGAAGCTGTCGGGCTCGCGCAGCGTTCTCACTTTGCGGTACACGCGGCAGAAGACCTCTTGCCCGATGTCTTCTGCCTCGGAAGGAGAGCCCAGGGTACGCTTGGCGAGTGTGAGCACCATGGGCGCGAACCGTCGCCACGTTTCCGCCGCGGCCCACGTCTCCCCCGCGCTCAGCGCCCGTGCCACGTCACCATCGCTGGCGGCACGGCGGTCTTGGCCGACTACCAAGGACAGAGGCGCGTGAGAGGGAATCGTTGGCATGACGTTGGGTGGGTTTCACAAGGATAGACCGCGGGTCCGGGCTTTCGGGGTCAGAAATCGACAGGTTCTGGCGGCAACTGGAGGCCCGAGAATGCGTGGCCGTATCGTGTCAACTCGGGGGAAAGTTGGGTCAGCGGCCGATGGTGAATAGGCTGACCCCGTAGACGTTCTGCGGATAGGTCGTGCTCCACGACGTGCCCGTGGCCGTGGTCTCGAAATAGCAAAGCTCGGCGGCATTGCTGAGCTGGGTCCACTGCGCCTCGGAAGGTCTCGCGGGTTTGCCCAGGCCGACCCAGGCCTGATAGGCGTTGGCGTGGGTGCGATCGAGCAGGTAGTGGCGGATCTTGAGCGCGCCCGTGCCGGGGATGTTGTTGATGGTCAGCTTGACCTGGCTGGCCTTGCTGGAATCGCCCGTGCCGCCCGTGACGTGGTTGTAGACCAGGATCTGCACCGCGCTGCCGTCGCTGGACACGGTGGCGGCGGCGTTCACACCGTCGGAAGTCGTGCCCCCGCTCGTGCTGATGGACGTGTCGCCCATCATGTGCAGCAAGCGGAACGCGTTGAACGGTGGTTTGGCCACATCGAAGGACACCGGGATGGCGGGGTCGCCCTTGAGCAGCAACCCGTAGTTGCCCTCGCGAAAGGCGGTGGCGGTTCCCGTGTCGAACTCCTCATAGAGATCCGAAAGCGCCCACCAGGCGTACATGGTCGGCGGGCCCGCCTTGCTGGCCGTGCCGATCAGGTGCACGGTCTTGGCGATAAAGCTGGCCGCGACCTCGTTGTCCCGTGTGACCACCGTATCGTAGCTGGAGCCAAATTCGTCGTTGAGGACCGTACCGGTGAACTTGCCCGACGAGATGGTGTTGCTGATGGAGTCGTAGAACGACAGCATGGCGTTGGCATCGGCCACCTTGCCGCTGTTGTCGTTGGCGTAGTTATGGAAGGAGATGAAATCGAGCTTCAGGCTGTTGCTCTTGGCGTAGCTGATGAGTCCGGAGATCAAGCCGGGTGATTCCCCGGCCGAGCCCGCGGGCCCGCCGATGCGAATCTGCGAGTCGCCCGCGGCCAGCCCCTTGGAGGTGTGGGCATAAAGCTCGTTGTAGCCGTTGTCGCCGGTCTCGTACATCCACGAGGGCTCGTTCCACACCTCGAAGAACCAGTTGCTGCGCACCTCGGCGGCGCCGTAGCGCGTTTCCAGGTGTTGCACGATGGCTGCCATGAAGGCTTCCCACTTGGTCCAATCCTTGGGCTTGGAGATGTTGGGCGACTTGTTGTTGTACCAAAGCGCGGTCTGCACCTTGCTGGTGCTGGCCATGGCTGACGGGGTGAAGCTGATCTCGACGATGGGCTTCATGCCCGCCGCCGCGATGGCGTCATAGACCTGGTCCAGCCGGGTCCAGTCATAGACCGCGGTTCCGTTGGACTCGCTGTACACGCCGATGTCGTCATTCAGAATGCCGTGGAAGCGCACGTACTGGAATCCGGCCTGGTCGTGACCTTTTTTCAGGGCGGCTTGGGCGTTGCGGCCATAGGCTGTCGAGAGAATGGTGTTGGCGTGATCCAGGGCGACACCCTTTTCGTAGAAGCGGCTCCAGGCCTGTCCCTTTTGTCCGGCGTCCACCACCAGTTGCACATCACCATTGCCCGTGCCCCAAGGCGCGGAGCCCGAGCAGGTGACCCCGATGTCGCTGCTGCCGCCCGTGTTGCCGCCGGCTTGCTGGCCGCCTGTGGTGGTTACACCGCCGCTGCCGCCCGCGCCCCCGGTCGCTGCACCGCCCGTGGTATTTCCGGCGGTCGCGCCGCCGCTGGCGGTCGTGGACCCGCCGCTCCCCGCGCCGCTGCCGCCCGAGGCTGTCCCGGTGCTGCCACCCGCGCTGCTGAGGTTGCAGCTCAGAATGGCCGAGCCGGGAGGACCGTTGCACGAGCACAACGTGCCCGAAGCATCGGTGCACGATTCACCGGGGGTGGGACAGGAGATGCCCTCGGTGCAATCGAAAATGCTGCCATCGCCCCCTGAGGTCGAGGCTCCTCCGCCGGCCCCGCCTGCCGAGCCCGTATGTCCCGCGTTGCCTCCAGCACCGCCGCCACCCTGCGACGTTGTGGGGAAGAGCCTCCTGCACCGCCTGAGCTGGCGGTGGCCCCGCCCGAACCTACACCGCCGCTGCTGGCGCCACCGCTACTGGTGTGCCCCGCGATATTGCCAGATGGGGACGAAGAGTTGCTACACGCGAGCAACAAACCAGTCAGCAGCAGCGAAACTCTTCCACGACCATTGCACATGCGGTCTCCAATGCGAATAGCTCACGGCTACTCTATTGCAGCGTGAATGATTCGTCCGTCTCCTCGAAAAGTGTTGTCCCGTTCTTCTGCGCTCGCAGGACCAGGTAGCATTTCGTACCCGAAGTGGGCGCCGTCATGGTGATCGATTTGGTCGCCATTGAGCCGAGCGGAACGTCAACAGTCAGCGTCCCCGAAGCCCCCATCGTCCCGGTCGCACTGTCCGCATGGACCTCCCAGGTGACGTCGATGGTGGTTCCAGCAAACGTATCGTTGAAGATGAGGAGGTTCGTCGTGCGCGTCGAGCCTTTCGCGATGGCTGGCACCGAGGCCGGCCAATCCCCGTTGGCGTTGGACATCTTGTTGGACTCCCAATAGGCCTGGTCCGCAACGAGCACGGGACTGAAGCCATTCTGGATGCGCCTGATGATCGGGCTCGACCAAGGATCGGGCAGATTGTCTTCTCCGAATACCGGATTTCCGCCCTGCTCGATGGTCATGGTGGTTCTCGTGACCCCGGGGATAAAGCTAGACCAGCCCGAGAGCAGCGTGTATGGCCGAACGTCCGAAGCATCCTGCCTTCGCATCGCCATGGTCGACGTTCCGAACCACGTCATCCCTTGACGGGTATTGTCCTTGGACCAGATGAACTCGCCCTGACCGTAGGGATTGTTGTTGTTGGCATTCACGTTCTCGGTGTAAGCGGCGAGGCCGCCGATATAGTGGCCGGCCGTTGCGAAAGCCGGACTTGGTAATCCATAGTTCGAGCCGGTCAGGAAGGGGTCCGCGCTGATGGGCCGGGTGCCGTCCACCTTGGTCATGGCGTTGAACAGGTCGGTCTCGAACTGAGTCGAATCCGTACTGGCATCGTTCGGCTCGTTGCTTTGGCTCCAGCGAACGATCGAAGGGTGGTTGCGATCGCGAAGCACCATGGCCTGGGCGTGGCCGACCATGTTGTCGTGTCCCGCGCTGAAATCCTGATCGTTGTTGCTGCCCCGGATGGCGGTTTCGCCCATGAGCATGAGGCCGAGCTCGTCGGCCGTGTCGATCATGTAGGGTGCGGCGAGCTCCTGATGGATGCGAATGAAGTTGTAGTTCAATCGCTGGTAGTTTCGCACCGCTTGCGGCCAACCCGGGTTTTGCGCGGAGGGCGGCATAAACCCTGGGAGCGTGTCATAGGCATCACTCCTACCACCGTTGTCGATGCTGTCGTAGTTCGCGCCTTGCAGGTTGTCGCCACGGTAGTTCACCCGAATGCCGTTCAGGTAGTAGTAGACGTGCTGGGTGTCGGCTCTCTTTCTTTCGCTTTGGCGGAAGCCGAAACGGACGACTTTGCTTTGGATCGCCTTGCCGCCTCGGCTCAATTGAAGGTTCAGGTTGTGAAGCCGGGCCTTGTAATCGGTTTGGTAGGGAACGTTTGGCCACCAATATGATGTGGTGCCGAGTCCCCACTTGATCGGGCCAACCGTCTTCGTCGTGGTGGTGCCGGGGGCCGCAGTGACAGTCGTATCGGGAATGGGTGGGTACGCGAAGGTGTCGCAGTTCCACGAGCTGAGGGAGCCCGATAGGGTCACGTCTTGGCTCGTGGTGCCCGTATTCGTGATCGATACGTCGTAGGTCAGGGTGTCGTCCGTGACACTCGTTCGCACGAATGCGTCGCTGATGTAGACGTCGTTATACACGTGCAACACCGCGGAGCGGAAGATCCCCTGCGGAATGTTCTTCGACCAACCTGCGGCGTTTGGAACGATGAATTTGCCGTTCGTCTTCAGCGCGTCCCCGCCCTTGACCAGCACGGAAATGGCATGTTGCTTGCCCGGTGTCACGAACTTGGTGACATCGAAAACGGATGGGGTGAACGAGGTCGTGTTGGTTCCTACTTCCTTGCCGTCCACCGAGAGGGTCGCTTGGAAATTGACCGCGCCGAATTCGATCAGCGTGGTCTGCGCGGAGCCGGAATCTGGGACCGTGATCTGGGTGGCGTACGTGCCGCTCGACGCCGTGATCCCTTGCTTGAGCCAGCCGCCTCCCGGAACCTGGATGGTCCGTTTGCTGCCCCCCGCAGGGGTGAAATCCCAGGTTCCGGCTATCGAGGTCGAGGATGGGTCCGGAGCAGTCGAGGTTGCGCACTGGCCGCCTGCTGAACCGCCGACAGCTCCGGACGCACCGCCGGAGGAGCCCGCCTGGCCACCAGAGCCCGTCACTCCGCCGGCGCCAGCGCCACCCGAGCCGATCCGCCCACCCGTACCACCCGCGCCACCCGTACCACCAGAGCTGGTCGCGCCACCCGTGCCAGTCGCGCCTCCAAAGCCGGTCGTACCACCACGACCAGTTGCGCTACCAGCGCTGGTTGCGCCTCCTGACATGGAGGCCCCTCCCGAACCCGTCGCGCCGCCGCTCCCACTCCGACCGCCCGAGCTGGTGCCGCCACCGACCCCGGTTGCGCCTCCTGACATCACGGCACCGCCAGTTGCGCCGCCCGCCTGCGCGCCGCCAGATCCGGTCTGCGGCGTTGACGAACCGGAACAGGACACGACGGCTGCTGGGAGAGCAACGATGACTACCAAGGACAGGGGCACTCGGGAGCGAGGCATCAGCATGACAGCTAAGACTCCGTGTCCGGCCATGTCGGGTCAAAAATCGACAGGTTCGCGCAGGAGCTGGATGTCGAAGAACGCGGAAGAGCGCGAAGTTTCGTAGAAGTCAGGCTGCACGACTCCTTACGATAGATGAACCGAAATACCAAGAGGCCTGGTCTATGAAAATGACGGTGTCGCTTCGGCACTGTGTTGGTACGAACGACCTGGCCAAGTCCTTTTGAGGATTGCAAGAATGCGCAACAATCGAACATTTGTCCGCGAGTGCCGGTATCGAGCACCGGTGCGACTTCCCGTATACCTGGCCCTTGTGGCGGCCGCATGTACCAACGGCGCTAGTGGCTCCGGCGGTGCAGGCGGCTCGGGCAACGGTGGCGCATCCAGCGCCGGCGGCTCGGGCAGCGGCGGTGTGTCGGGCATCGGCGGCTCGGGCAGCGGTGGCGCGTCCAGCACCGGCGGCTCGGGCAGCGGTGGCACGGCCAGCACCGGCGGCTCGGGCAACGGTGGCGCATCGGGCACCGGCGGCTCGGGCAGCGGCGGTGCGTTCAGCACCGGCGGCTCGGGCAGCGGCGGTGTGTCCGGCATCGGCGGCTCGGGCAACGGTGGCGTATCCAGCACCGGCGGTTCAGGAAGCGGTGGCGCATCGGGCACCGGCGGCTCGGGCAGCGGCGGCATGTCCAGCTCCGGCGGTTCAGGAGGCGGTGGCGGCTCGGTCAGCGGTGGCTCTGGCAGTGGCGGCGCGACAGGCAGTGGCGGCGGCACGGGCACCGGCGGTACGGGCGAGATTCAGAGCTGCCCGAGCCTGCCCGGCGCCCCGACCGGCACCCAGCCGCTTCCCAGCGCTGCTCAGCTCTCGTATCAGCGCACCGAGATGACGGCGTTCATCCACTACGGCTTGGCTACCTACGACGGCAGCGAGCAAGGAAACCCGTCCGACTCGCCCTCTATCTTCAATCCGACGACGCTCGACGCGACCTCGGTGGGCCAGTGGGCAAGCTCGCTCAAGGCCGCCGGTTTCGGTCAAGCGATGCTGGTCACAAAGCATAGCGTGGGGTTTACCCTATGGCCATCCAAATACACGGACTACTCCGTGAAGAGCAGCCCGTGGATGAACGGCAATGGCGACGCCGTGCAACTCTTCACGGACGCTATGCACACCTCTGGCATGAGACCCGCGCTCTATCTGTCGCCCTGGGACCAGAAGTACCCGAGCTCGAAGTCCGACTATATAACGTACTTCAAGAACGAGATCACTGAGATTCTCAGCTATGGGCCTGCCTACGAGATCGAGTTTGACGGGGCGCAATTCTGGCACTTTGGGGACCTTTGACTGGAAATCGGTTTTTCAATTCGTCAAGCAGGCGCAGCCCAACATCCTCATCTGGGCGGGACCGGAGATCGCCAAGTTGTGCGACTCCGGACCTGCAGTGGATTGGCAATGAGAACGGGCAGGCGTCCCGCACGACGTCGAGCCTCGACACGACGAACTGCGGGGGCGGAAACACATGGTGCCCGTTCGAATGCAATACATCGAGCCACAGGCCGAACTGGTTCTGGCATCCCGGCTCGTCGCCCATGGCGCTCGCCGACATGGAGAAGGTTTACTTCCAGACGGTCGGGATGAATTGCACGCTTAACTTCAATGTTCCGCCGTCACAAACTGGCGAGTTCGACCCCAAGGATCTCGCTCTGCTGCAGCAGTTTGCTTCGTGGTACTCGGGCCTCTACAAGACGAACCTGCTCAAGGGACAACCCGCGACCGCGGACTCGACGTGGTCGGCGGCGGGGTTCGAGGCAGCCAAGGCGGTGGATGACGATCTCTGTACCTATTGGGCGGCAGGGAGCGGCAAGACCTCGGGACGTCTGGAGGTCACACCTGCCCTCGTCGACGACCGTGAATTTGATCAGCATTCGCGAAGCCATCGAGCTGGGTGAGCGGGTGACGAAGTATCACGTCGAAATCCAGCAGAACGGCACCTGGAATACGGCGCCGACCGACAAGTCGGGAGCCAAGATCCAGGGCACGGTGATTGGTAACCGCCAGCTTTGGCAGCTCAGCGGGACGACCGCCCAGGCTGTCAGGTTGGTTGTCGATTCAGCCAAAGACTCTCCTGCTATCGCCGAGTTTAGCGTCTATTGATGCGGCGCAGACCCAGCCGACTAACTACACTGCGGACTGGTCGTGCGTGAATCAAGACCTGGCCGCGCCCTGATGTTTCCAAGACGCCAAGCCCGGCATTGGGCAATGCGGCGGGACGTGAGGGCGAAAGAAGAAACTACCGACCCTTCCCCCGATTTCTGAGCCGAAAGCGACCAAAGCGAGGTCTATCAACCTGTGAGACACGCTCGCTTGGACAACAGGAGGCTGTTCATGAGACTCGGACCGATGGCAAGCCTCGCCAATCGGCGTAGTGCTTCGGGCTCGAGGACTGCCATTCTGGCCGTCGGGCTGGTCTGCCTGGCCGCATGCTCGCAACACAGCTCGGCACCGCCGAGCGGATCTGGCGGGGGCGGGGCGAGTGGCGGAGCTGGCGGCAAGGGAGGAAACGCGGGCGCTGCGACATCGGCTGGAAACGGGGGCAAAGGCGGGGCTTCGAACGTCGGAGGGGGCGGACCATCGAGCGGCGGCTCTGGCGGTGGCGGGGCGAGCGGCGGGCTGGCGGCAACGGTGGAAACGCGGGCGGGGCTGCAAGCATCGGAGGGAGCGGACCGTCGAGCGGCGGAGGTAGTCAGGGACGCGGAGGTGACCAGGCAGCCGGTGGGGCGGCTGCGAGTGGTAGCGGGGGGACTGGCAACCCGGGCGGCGCTAGCGGTTCAAGCGGTGGCCAGCAAGGAGGAACGAGCGACGCGGGCGCACGCGGCGGCTCAGGGGCAGACGGTGGCGTCGACGCGGGAGTATTTGCGACGCCGTTCACACCCGCACCGGTTGGCGGCGCCTCCAAGGTGACCGACCCTGGGGCCTCAGGAGGTTCCTCGGTCGGGCTCGCCGGCAACGGCCAGGGTGCCGAGGCCACGGGATTGCCTGCCGCCAGCCGACTGGCAATTCACTACGCGACCGTGTCAACGGGCACGATCAGCGTTTCGGTCAACGGCGGCACTTCACGCAAGGTGAACGTTCACTCCACGGGCGCCCTCACAGGCTCGTTCCTTTACTCTATTATCGACATCGAGATTCCTGCCAATGCGAGGGTAACCGTCAGCAAGGCCAGCGATGATGTGGCGGTGAATATCGACAAGCTCATCGTCGGCGTCGGCGACTTGGGCTTGCCGCCGGACATGTGGAACCTTTCGCCCTTCAAGCCCGCCGACGGGCCCTACAAAGCAGACTGGACGGCCTTGGGCCTCGCCTATCAGACGCCGCAGTGGTGGCGTGACGCCAAGCTGGGCGGATGGGCCCACTGGGATCCGCAATCCATGCCCGAGCATGGCGACTGGTACGCCTACGATATGTATGTACCGGGGAAAGACTCCTACAACTTTCACCAAAGCCACTTCGGCGATCCGTCCGTCTACGGTTACAAAGACATTTGTAAGAACTGGGTCATCGACAAATGGAATCCCGCGAGCTTGATGGATGTGTACGTTCCAATGGGCGCCAAGTTCTTCATGTCCATGGGCGCGCACCACGACAATTTCGATAACTGGGACTCGACCTACCAACCCTGGAACTCCGTGAAGATCGGCGTGAAGCAGGACATCGTCGGCACCTGGGCGAAGGCCGCGCGCGATAAGGGCCTGCGCTTCGGCATTGGACTCCACAATTCGCCGTCGCGCACGTGGGGTCAGTGGGAGCCGGTACGGTACACCAGCGGCTCGAAAGGCCCCTACGATGCCATGCAGACGATTCTGGATGGAAAAGGGAAATGGTGGGAGGGCCTGGATCCCGCGGATCTCTATGGCTACCAGCACAAGACCGACTGTTCGAACAACTCGTGCAACACGTCGCCCTATGGCACTCAATTCATGTATCGGGTCGATGACGCTATCGAAAAGTACCATCCCGGACGTCGTCTACTTCGACGAGCTCGCTGGCGATGGCGTCGTACGATCTGGGCGTCAATATGGGACTCGGCATCCATCGCCACGACGATCCTCGCGAACTACTACAACAAGTCGCTGACCTGGAATCAGGCAAAGATGGACGTCGTGATGAACATGAAGGGTGTGGGCGGCCAATACAACAGCTTCGAACGAGCAGCGCGTCCCTGCAATCCTCTGCCGAGCGCGCTCTTGTCCGGAGCACCGAGGCGAATACGGAATCGACGATCGGCGCCTATCCCTTCCAAACCGAGTACAACATCCAGGGTGTCTACTGGCACATCATGGCGGCGGCGGGCTACACAGGTGCCGCATCGCTGGTCACGACCCTGATGCAGAACGTTTCCCGAAATGGAAGCTTGTTGCTCAATCTGACCCAACGTGGCCGAGGCAATTTCGATGATTCGTTGGTTCAAATCGCCAAGGACATCGGCTCGTGGCTGAAAGTCAACGGCGAAGCCGTGTATGCGTCCCGTCCCTTCGAAACCTGGGGCGACAGTTCAGTTGTCTATACGCGCAACAACGGCAATGTCTATGCCACGCTTCTCAACTGGAATGGTGGGGCGGTCACCCTCTCTGCGCTCAAGTCGGGCGGTGCAACCCTGGGAACTGTGTCCAAAGTCGAGATGGTCGGCTCGACAGTGGCGATGACGTTCTCTCAAAATGGCACAGGGCTGACGGTGACCCCGAGTGGCTCGGTGCCGGCGCTGTCTGGAATCGCCGATTCGCAGCTGGCGTCGAAGATCCGCGTCCTGCGCATTACCCACGACAAGGGCTGGTTCAACGACGACGACTCGGGCGCGGTCTATGCGGGATGGCTCCGCAAGGCGAATCTGGGAACCGGTGACTACAACAACGACCTCACCACCAGCACGAACACGGGCGATACCTGGACGGCCCCCTTCACCGGGACGAGCGTTTCCGTCTACGCCCCGAAAGAATCCGGAGCCGGCAAGATCGAGATCCAGGTCGACGGGCAAATGAAGGACACCGTGGATTTGTCTGCGTCCGGTGCGCGCCAACCCCAGCAGCTGGTGTCCACAGCGACTGGCCTGACCGCCGGACAGCACACCATCAGCATCATCAATCGTGGTCCAGGCCCCGTTGCCGTGGACGCCATCGTCGCCCGATAGGCATCAAGAGAGAAATTGATGACACATAGCCGTTATTCACAGAAGCTCACAGTTGCCGCACTGGCGGTTCTGGCCGTTTCAGACCGTTGGCATGAACTGCACGCTCCTCTTCAACGTCCCTCCGTCGAAGACCGGCGAGTTCAGTCCAGCCGATGTCAGTTTGCTCCAGCAGTTCGCGCAGTGGTATGCGGCGCTCTACCAGACCAACCTCGCGAAAGGACAGTCGGTCACGGCGGACTCGACATGGGCGGCGGCGGGATTCGAGGCAAGCAAGGCAGTCGACGACGACATTTGTACCTACTGGGCCGCAGCCAGTGGCAAGACCTCGGGACGTCTCGAGGTGACGCTGCCCTCGTCGACGACCGTGAGTTTGATCAGCATCCGCGAGGCCATCGAGCTGGGTGAGCGAGTGACGAAGTATCACGTCGAAATCCAGCAAGACGGAACCTGGAATGCGGCGCCGATGGACCGGTCGGGAAACAAAATCCAAGGTACCGTGATCGGCAATCGCCAGCTTTGGCAGCTCAGCGGAACGACCGCCCAGGCCGTCCGGCTGGTTATCGATTCGGCCAAGGACTCTCCCGCCATCGCTGAATTCAGCGTCTATTGAAAAGCACAATGAAGATACGTGGCGCATCTTCCATCTACCGCATGATCCTCGAGGCATCGACCGCTCTGGCGCTAGGGGTCCGGCGGCGCGACGGCGCAGACCCAACCAACGCACCACACGGCGGACTGGACGTCCGCGGACCAACGCCCGGCCGCGCCCGAGTGGTCCAAGCTGAAGGAGGTCGTTGACGACCGGTGCCAAAACGCGGCGGGACGTGCGGGGGAAGGAAGAAACGACCGACCCTTCCCGAACTTGTGAGCCGAAAGCGACAAGCTAGGGATCTAGCAGATTGTGAGACACGCTCGCGTGGACAACAAGGAGGTTCTTCATGAGACTCGGACCGATGGCGGCGACGGACCGGTCGGGAAACAAGATCCCAGGCACCGTGATCGGCAATCGCCGGCTTTGGCAGCTCAGCGGAACGACCGCCCAGGCTGTCCGGCTGGTTATCGATTCGGCAAAGGACTCTCCCGCCATCGCCGACTTTAGCGTCTATAGAGGAGCACGGTGAAGATGCGTGGCGCATCTTCCATCCACCTTATGACCCTGAGTGCATCGGCCGCTCTGGCGCTAAGGTCCGGCAGCGCGACGGCGCAGACCCAGCCGACTAGCTACACCGCCGACTGGTCGTCCGTGGATCAACACCCGCCTACGCCCGAATGGTTCCAAGACGCCAAGCTCGCAATTTGGTTTCACTGGGGGGCTCATACGACACCGCAGTTCTACGGCGAGTGGTACCCGTACTATATGTATGACAAGAGTAACGGCGGCGGCGTCTACCAACACCACCTCAGTACGTTCGGCGATCCATTTTCAAACTGGCCCTATGACAAGTTCATCACCGGGGCGAATGACAAGAACGGAAACTTCGTTCAGTTTGCTCCGAAGCTCGTGTCGGACGGGGGCAAGTGGGATCCCGATGCGTGGGCGCAGCTTTTCGTCGATGCCGGCGCTCGCATCGCGGGAGTGCAGATGGAGCACCACGATGGCTTCGCGCTGTGGGACAGCAAGGTAAACGAGTGGAACTCGCTGTCCAGAGGCCCCAAGCTGAACTTGGCCAAGCTGGAGGTCGACGCTTTCCGCAAGCGGGGGCTCAAGATCATGGCGGCGTTCCACCACGCCTATAATTTTCAGGGCTATTGGCAGAACGCGCCCAAACAGACAGATCCCAGCTTGCAAAAGCTCTATGGGCAGCTCAGCGCGGCGGATGAAAACCAGCTTTGGCTCGACGAGCTGAAGGAAGTCGTCGATGAGTTTCAACCAGACATGGTTTACCAGGATTCCTTTACTCCCCAGATCGTCTTGACGTCCGCGTCGCTGCTGCTGCTTCTTGGTATCGTGGTCGCCGGGGGCATTTGCCGCCGTCGATTCGTGGCGCTGGGTTCCGGTCGGCGAGGACGCCGTTGATGTACTTCATCGAGCGTAGTCCAAACCATGGCCCAACCGGTGGTGTCCGGCGAACAATTGGAGGCATGATGCGAAACTCTCCTAAGGCCTTTGATCCTAATTACCTAGTCAACTCGCGGGGTTGCAGCTCGTAGTTCCACTCGCCATGGAACGTGTGCGGTCGCAATGAGAGCCTGTGCATCTCAGTCTCTGAAACTTCCACGCCAGTACTGTACTTGCGCAGGTCGAGCTTGGCCTTGACCCGCAAGCCTGCTTCCGTTCGCGTATTGCCGATCAAATCCACGATCGTTTCGAAGGTGCGCAATGGCTTGCCACGCCAGTTCTGCGTGATGTGGCAGAAGAGCCGATGCTCGATCTTGTTCCACTTGCTCGTACCAGGGGGAAAGTGGCTGACTCGGATCCGCAATCCGCTGTCGTCTGCGAACTTCTGCAATTCGACCTTCCAGGCGCGTGCCCGATACCCGTTGCTTCCTCCTGCGTCGGCAGTGATGAACAGGTTCTTGGCCTCGGGGTACGCCTGCTGACCCATCGTTTTCCACCACTGCCGAATCGAAGCGACCGCGAACTTGGGTGTGTCGTGATCTCGGCCGACACTGACCCACGCCTCGTTGCGAGCCATGTCGTAGACGCCATACGGAATGGCCTTGCCCACCGAGTCGCCAGGGAAATCGTGTACCAGCACCTTGTCCGGCGTGCCCTTCGGTTGCCATTCCCGTCCGCCATTCTTGAAATCACCGACGAGTTCCTTCTTCTTGGTGTCGACCGATACGACAGGCTGTTTGCGTCGCAGATACCTCTCTGCGGTCGCGTTGATGTACTCAAACTGCTCGTTGCGGTCCGGATGCGAGGTTCCTTCACGGCTCTTCTGCACGGCCTGCAGGCGATAGCCAAGGCCGTGCAGAAGCCGCCCCACGGTCGTAGAACTCACCGTCCAGCCATCCGCCGAGAGCGCCGCAGCCAGCTTCGCTCGGCTCTTGCACGTCCATCGCAGTGGCGACATGGGATCGCCGCGTGTGAGCGGGTCCACCAGTCTCTCCAGCGCCACTTCCAGACCTTGTTGCGTCTTCTTGAAGCTTGGCCGCCCGGCTCCAACGCGACGAACTCGGCCTGTAGCGGAGACTCCCTCCTCGATCTCCAATCGACCGCGACGAACCGTGTCTCGTGCCAGGCCAGTCGCCGCGGACACAAGTGCATCCCCACCATATCCGATCGCACGCGACTCGGCGGCTGCCCAAAGCCGACGCGCTCGCTCGTCAAGCACAGCCGCGATTGCCGAATACTTGCTTACGACTGCGGCCTCCAGTCCCTCGTTGCGAAGCACCCGGCAATATAGTCACACTTTGGCGAAGTTGACGAGTTAATTCTGGTGCATGGCCTAAGAGTCTGTCGATGACAAACAGCACGGGAGGCCTGCTGTGTGCCGCGATGATGTGTCTCTCCCTTGCCTGTAGCAGCACTGGCGGTGCGCATGGCAGCGGCGGTAACGTCGCCACCGGTGGACGGTCGGGCGGCGGCACGTCCGGCCAAGGGGGAGGCCCGAGCACGGGAGGCGCAGGCGCGGCGGGAAACACCTCTTCATCCAGCGGCGGCAACGTAGGAGGGTCCGACACGGGCGGGCGGGCGACCGGCGGTAGTTCCTCCTCGTCGGGAGGAGCCTCGAAGGTTGCTGGCGGTGCCGGGGGAGCAAAGACCACCGGAGGCGCCGGCTCTGGCGGCAGCGTGACCGGCGGCTCGGGGGGCAGCGCGACCGGCGGCTCGGGCGGCAGCGTGACCGGCGGCTCGGGCGGCAGCCGGCGGCTCGGGCGGCAGCGGCGGCTTGGGCGGAGCTGGCGGCACGGGCGGCACGACCGGCGGCACGGGCGGAAGCACGAGCGGCGCGCTAGTTCAGGGCTACGACGGTGCCCGCGGCAAGAGCTTCAACGACGGGTGGAAGTTCTACCTCGGCGACGCCTCGGGTGCCGAGCAACCGACCTTCAGCGATACCTCGTGGCGTAGCCTCAGCGTCCCCCACGACTGGAGCATCGAGCTCCCGTTCAACAAGAATTCGCCGGCGGGCAACGGCGGCGGACTTCTGGACGGGGGCGTCGGCTGGTACCGAAAGACGTTCACTTTGGACCCGTCCTATTCCGGCCAGCAGATCCGGATCGAGTTCGACGGCGTGTACTGCAACAGCCAGGTGTGGATCAACGGCACCTCGCTGGGAACGCGGCCCTACGGCTACTCGACCTTCCAGTACGATCTTACGAAATACGCAAAAACCGACGGCAGCAACAACGTCATTGCGGTCCGGGTCAACAACAGCCAGCCGAACAGCCGCTGGTACTCAGGCAGCGGCATCTATCGCAACGTCTGGCTCACCGTTCTTGGTCCGGTCCACGTCGCTTACAATGGAGGGTTCGTCACAACCCCGTCGGTGAGCGCGACGTCGGCGACGGTCTCGATCGCCGCCGATGTCGAGAACCAATCGAGCGACTCGCAGTCGGTGACCATCACGACGGGAATCTACGATGCCAGCGGCGCAATGGTCGCGAGCAACGCCACCGCGGCCAGCAGCGTCGCGGCCGGCGCGACGTCAACGTTGAAACAGAGCCTCACCGTTTCCAATCCGCACCTCTGGTCGACCGACGACCCGTACCTTTATCAGGTGAAGCTAACCTTGCAGGTGGGCACTTCGACGGTTGACACGTACCTGGTCCCCCTCGGCTTGCGGTACTTCAACTTCGACTCGTCGAACGGCTTTTCCCTCAACGGCAAGTCGATGAAGCTCTGGGGAATGTGCATGCACCACGACCTCGGCGCGATCGGGGCGGCGTACCACCACCGGGCACTCGAACGCCAGCTACAAATCCTGAAGGGAATGGGCGTCAACGCCATCCGCACGTCTCACAACCCGCCCGTGCCCGAGCTCTTGAGTCTCGCCGACCAGATGGGCTTCCTCATCATGGACGAAGCCTTTGACGTATGGGAGACCGGGAAAAATGGCTTGAACGACTACCATCTGTACTTCACGCAGTGGGCTCAAACCGACATTCAGGACTTCGTCCGCCGCGACCGCAATCACTCGAGCGTCATCATGTGGAGCATCGGCAACGAAATCCAAGGAGCGTCGACCGCGACCGCCGCGAATCTGATCAAGTGGGTGAAGGCTATCGACTCGACACGCCCGCTGACCTGGGCGTGCAACGACATGGGCAACGGGACCAATCAAGCGGTCGCCGCGTTGCTCGATCTGCAAGGATACAACTACTTGCAAAACGGCTCGGTCACGTCGCCCATCTTCGACGGCCACCATACCTCGCACCCGACCTGGAAGATCTTCGGCAGCGAGATGGAGTCGGGAGGGCGAAGCCGCGGCTTCTATTCCACTCGCCGCCGACAATCCCGCGAGCTGGGGCCAATGCGACAATTCGGCCATGGAGTGCTCCGATTACCCCGATACCGATGCCAGCCCCGCATCCTACGAGCAGATGTATGTCATCGAGCATGAATCGCCCTTGGTTTGCCGGGGAGTTCGACTGGACCGGCTTCGACTACGGGGGCGAGCCATGGCCGTTCGCCAACAACGCCAAGAGCTCCTATTTCGGCATGGTCGACACGGCAGGCTTTCCCAAGAACGGCTACTACTTTTGGCAAAGCCGTCTTACGACCGCGCCCATGGTGCACATCTTCCCGCATTGGACCTGGAAGGCCGGAACGACGGTGAACGTCTGGGTCTACAGCAACTGTGACAGCGTGGAGCTGTTTCTCAACGGCGTCTCGCAGGGCTCCAAGTCGTTCACCTCCAGCAGCACGGCGAGCCTCGGGTGGACGGTGCCCTGGGCGAGCGGCTCGCTGGTGGCGAAGGGTACGAAGGGCGGCACGGTGGTCGCAACCGACGAGGTGGACAGCGCGGGTGCCGCGGCCAAAGTCAACCTGGCGGTGGATCAGACGACCATCGCGGCGGATGGACGGGATCTCGCTTACGTCACGGCCGTGATCCAGGACGCCGCCGGTGTGATGGTCCCCACCGCGAACAATAACATCACCTTTGCGGTGTCGGGCCCGGGCAAACTCGCGGGCGCGGACAACGGCGATCCGATAGACTTAACGGCGTACTCGTCGCCGACCCGAAAAGTGTTTGGCGGCATGGCCTTGGCCATCGTGCAATCGACCGGGACCGCCGGCCAGATCGTCGTGACGGCAACCTCGTCCGGACTCACGGCGGGTTCGGTAACCACGACCGCAAAGTGATGCCATGCCAGCTACTGCTCATCTGTCCCAACGCCGAGCTCGTCGCACACAAATTCAGAAAGTTGCGGGGGTCGCCATGAAACCGAACGTTGCAAGAAGCGCTAGAGTAAGTCTCGTTGTCGCTCTAGCGATGACAGCGGGAATAGGATGCACGTCCTCCCCTGCTCCTTCACCATCTGGCACCGGCGGCGCTCACGCTGGGGCCGGCGGGTCAGGGCAAGGTGCGGGAGGCTCTGCCGTTTCGTCATCCGGAGGCAGAGGAGGAGGTGGCGGGGCGACATCTGGCAGCGGCGGCGTTTCTGGCGTCGGGGGCAGCGGCGGCGCTTCTGGCACCGGGGGCAGCGGCGGCTCTTCCGGTTCAGGTGGCCGCGGTGGGGCTCCTGTTTCGGGTGGGGCGACGGGCTCGGGTGGCGTTGCGCAGACGGGCGGCTCCGGCGGGACTACGCTACCTGGCTCGGGTGGAAGCTCGCAAGCTGGCGGCGCAACCGGAACGGACGGCGGGGTCAGCGCTGAAGGCGACATCTATGTGTCCCCGACCGGCGACGACAGCAATCCAGGAACTCAGGCCAAGCCGCTCAAGACCATCGCGGCCGCGCAGGCCGCCGTCAGGGCCCATCCCAACTTCCGCAAGTCCCCTCTTGTCGTGGCCGTCCTGCCAGGAACGTACTACGTCGGCAAGACCATCGTATTTACATCGGCCGATTCCGGAACGCAGGCGGCACCTGTTACCTACCGAGGCGGCGGCAGCGCCACGTTGAGCGGTGGCGTCTCGCTCGGCGATCTGACGTGGACAGCGTACAAGAACGGAATCATGCAGGCAGCGGTGCCGGCCAGCACCTTCGCGAATTATTCGTTCGACGACGGCAAGGCCGCGCCGGGCGTGAACAGCTCCGCACCCGGTGTGAGCGGTACCACGTACGGCTTTTCCAGCGTCCTTTTCCTCAATGGGCAGCGCCAGCACCTGGCGCGCTACCCCAACTACAAAGACCCCACCCAGGCGTACGGGGGCAACGCGAGCAACGCGAATTCGCGCCCCGGCAGCTGGGCGCACCCGCCCACATCTTCGCAGCCAGCTTACCTACACGGCGTGCACGGCCAGCTCTGGGGAAGCGAGGATTACGTCGTCACGAGTAAGACCCAGCAGAACGGGCCACTGTGCAACGGCCGGCCCCAGGGGCTAAACGGTACGCAGTTCATCGAGAACGGCTTCGACGAGCTCGATGCTGCGGGCGAGTGGTATTACGACCGAACCGGCGTCGCCGGCACGGCGGGTACGCTTTACTTCTACCCACCGGCCGGGGTCGATCTCACCAAGGCGGGCTCGTATACCCTCGAGATGGCCGCGATCGAGCGCATCTTCGAATTCGCCGGCGGCTGCGGCTCGGGAGCCAGTCGCACGAACCCGGACGGGGGAGTCGGGTTTCCCTCCTATCCGACGACCAGTGCGTGCGCGTCGACGCCACCCGTGGCGTGGGTCACCCTCGACGGTTTCCACTATACCGACACGCTGAGGACCTTTCCGAGCTGCAACGAGCAGATCTTGCGTTCCGATTGGCGTATTTACCGAGGAGGTAGCATCTTCGTCACGGGCGGCGAGCACGTCACCATCTCGAACAGCTACTTCGACCAGGTCGGGGGAGCCGGGGTCTTCGTCAACGGCTACAACGATAGCGTCTCGATCACCGGGAACCTCTTCATCGGCACGGGGTCGAGCGCCATTCTGTTCATGGGGAACAACAACGCCGTTCGCAACCCGGTGTTCGGTTACGGCGGCGGGGTTCCCGTCAACCAATTGGATATGACACCCGGCCCGCAGACGAACGACTACCCGAGCAACTGCAGCGCCACCGAGAATCTGATTCACGACATCGGCGACCCAGAGCTGCAGGTGGCGGGCGTCGGCATCGACATGGCCGCTAACATCACCGTGAGCCACAACAGCATCTACAACATGCCGCGCGCGGGTATCAACGTCGGAGACGGATGTTGGGGCGGCCACATGATTTCCTACAACGACGTGTTCGCCACCGTGCTCTTCACCGGGGATCACGGCGCGTACAACAGCTGGGGACGCGACCGCTTCTGGGACACCAGTACCGGCGCGCTCGAGTCTCGGGTTGGCAACCCGCCCAACAGTCTACCGCTTCTCGACGTCGTCAATCCGATCACGCTGACACACAACCGCTGGCGCTGCGACCAGGGCTGGGACGTCGACCTCGACGACGGCTCGACCAACTACGTGATCACGAACAACGTCTTCCTGTCGGGCGGCCTCAAGTGGCGCGAGGGCTATTACCGTGACGGCGAAAACAACGTTCTCGTGCAGCAGAGGACCACACCGTGCGCGCCAAACGCCGCGGTTGAAGATGTGTCGGGCTGCTTGAGCATCCACGTCTGGCCCAAGGGCAGCAGCGATGTGTTCATTCACAATATTTTCTGGGGCCTCGCGCCCGACAGCCCCGACGCCTACGGCAAGGAGATCGACTACAACCTGTACCAAAGCGCAGCGGAGCTGTCCACCGCCCAGGGCACCTACCACACCGACGCGCACTCGGCAGCGGGCAATCCCAACTTCATCGACCCGGGGAACGGCAACTTCCAACTTGGCGCGAGCTCGCCCGCCACCGCGCTCGGCATCGTGAGCCTGCCAGCGCCGACCACCGAACAGTACGGCGTGACACTTCCCCAACTGCGTGCGCTGGCTGCCACACCGCCGTTCGGCAATGTCGGTCTGAAGCCCGTCAATACCGACGGAGGGACTCGTGACTGCACGATCCAGACCGCTTGGCGCGGAGCCACCATCGAGAATCTCTGTGCGGGCGAGCTTTCCATCGTCGGTCTCGGCTACCCCGTAGGTGTCTTCGTCTCTACCGTCCCAGCAGGGAGTCAGGCCGCGACCGACGGTCTACAGGCACTCGACGTCATTCTGCAAGTTGACGGTCAGAGCGTTGCTTCGCTGGATGACCTCAATCGTCTGTACAACGCAATCGCGGCCGGCCAGAAAGTGACGCTTGGGATTTACCGCAACCAGCAGAATACCACCGTCACAATCACTCGTTGATTGTCCGCGCTCGAGGCCAATCCACCTTCCCAACGAAAGACACCAGGGGACAAAGCGATGACGCGCGGCTGCTATTCTCAGAAGCTCACCGTTGGCGCGCTGGCGATTCTGATCGCCTCTTGCTCGTCCAACAATAATGACGGCAGCGGTGGGTCCAGTCCAAGCGCGGGTGGGGCATCCGGAGGGGCGCTCGGCGTCAGCTCTGGCGGGCAGATTGGCACCGGCGGCTCCGCTCCCGGCGTCGGCGGAACGGGCTCGGGTGGCTCCGCGTCCGGAGGCTCGGCAGGCTCGGCGGGCGGCGGACCAACCGGCGTCGGAGGGGGCAGCGGCGGCGCATCGGGCGGCAATGGCTCGGGCGGAAAGTCGGCAGCGGGCGGCACCTCGGAAACCGGCGGAGCGACCACAACCAGCCCGGCGACGACCGGCGGCACGCAAGCCATGGGTGGAGCCCAAGGCGGTGGCGCCGGCGGGGGCGGAGGGAGCGGTGGCACGGCTGCAGGTACGGGCGGTGTCCGAGCGACGGGAGGCGTGACCGGGCCGGGTGGCACGGCGGCGGGTGGGAGCAAAGCCAGTGGCGGCTCGGGAAGCGGTGGCAGCATGAACTGTACGCCGCCCAATCCGCCCTCGGCGAAAGACTCGGTCACGCTGGACATGGGAAGCGCCGACGGCGCGCCCACCTACCGTGCGTCCGGTCTTCTTTACGGTATCGCCGAGGACGCCAGCCAGCCACCGACCCAGATGCTGACCGACATCAAGGTCAAATTCTTTCGCATCGGCGGGTCGGATGTCGGCTGCGGGGGCTATGTGACGGGCAACTACGCCAAGCGCTGGGCCACCGTGAAGGCCTACTACAGCAAAGCAAAGGAGATCGGCGCCACGGTCATCATTCTGGTGAGCGACCTGTGGGGCGAGGATCCCGCCTGCGCCACACCACGCTTTCCGGGAGATGGCGGCGACTGGACTGACTACACCAAGTTCATGACCCAGCTCATCAGCGACGCTCAAGCCGCCGGCATGACCGGCCCTGATGTGCGCTGGGATCTGCAGAACGAACCGGACGTTGGCTTGTTCTGGAACGCCCCGCAGGCACAATGGCTCGAATTGTGGAAGCGTGGCTACCAAATGGTCCGCGCCGCGATTCCCAACGCGCTGATGGAGGGGCCGAGCAACGCCTCCGGAGTCGGCGGCCAGTTGTTCAACGCTTTTCTCGACTACGTCAAAGCGAACAATGTGGTTCCGGACTACATCAGCTGGCACGGCGGTGACCAGGCCAACGACGTCAAGACCGTCAGGTCAGAGCTCGCAAGTCGTGGCATCAACGTCTCCAACTTTGACAACAACGAGTACGGAGCCGCCAACGAGCAAAACCCTGGACATTCGGCTTGGTACATCGCGCGACTAGAGCGAGGCGATGTTGATGGCCTGCGTTCCAATTGGGGCGGCCCTGGAGGGGGCCCGACCATGTATCAGACCATGGCCGATTTGACCACGCTCGACTGGCAGCCCAACAGCCAATGGTGGATCTACAAGCGGTATGCAGACCAAACCGGTTTGCGTACCAGCTCGACGCCAGGGTCGAACGTGGACGCCGTCGGCTTCCAGGATGCGGACAAAGCCAAGGCTATCATCGTTGTTGGCAATAGTGGCAGAACCACCGGGTCTGTCAACGTTGTGGTCAAGAACACGCCGTCGTGGCTACAGAGTGGTGGCTCGACGAAGGTGTTGCTCGAAAAGATGCCAACCGGCGAGTCCGCGGTCACTGCGCCGACAGTTGTCAGCAATGCTGCCGCTACAGTCACTTGCAATGCACTGACCGTCACGATCAACTGGGCTACGGCGACGGATGGCTATGTTGTCACGCTGACGCCGCAGTAGCGCACGTCCGGGCTAACGTTGCCGCTGCGCGACCGGTCTGGAGAGAATGATGAAATCGAACAGGTGCCGAATAGGCATTCTTGCGGCAGCAATTAGCGACGCGCGCGGCCTCTACCAGTTCCAGCCGCTCTACACGACGCCGACGACGTCGAAGAACAATCGGTTCGTCGCCAACTACATCCACGACAACCAGCAACGGATGAACGACGGCGACGCGTTCTACGAGCTGAGCGCGAGCCCGGGGACCGTGTTCTCGAAGAACTACCTCAAGGCGCCCGCCCACAGCGCGGGCTCGAATTTCGACACGTACAGCGACGAAGGGACAAGATATGTGACGTTCAGCCAAAACGTGTTCGACGGTTGGGGGGAATGGGCGAATCTCAACTGCACCGACGTCAATGAAACCGGAAACATTACGTACACGGGCAACTGGGGCGCGACGGCAGGAATTTCCGGCCAGGCCGGGTGCAGCGCGAGCACGCGTTCCTGCCCGGCGTCCTACGTCAACAGCGGGCCGACGTATGCAGGCAACCCGACCAACGTCAGCGTGCCGTCGCTCGTGTCGACCTGGACCGCGGGGAATTGCGGCGACATCGTTGCCAACAGCACGGAGCCGACGAGCGCGGCGGCCGCACAGGCGGTCGTGAACGGGCGGGACTCGAGGCGGCCTTCGCCGACCTCAAGAACGCGCCCTGATCGGGCGGGCGGACGGCGCGCGAAGGCAACGCCCCGCTCAGGGCGGGCTCAAGGTGACGACGTAGCCGTCGGTGGCGGTGGCCCAGTCGATGGTGACGGTCATCGCATTACAAGTCACAGTGGCGGCGGCATTCGTAACGACCAGTGGGGCGTCGAGCGCCGCATTGCCTGTCGGCATCTTTTCCAAGAGGACCTTTGTTGAGCCGCCGGTTTGCAGCCAAGCCGGGATGTTCTTGATGACGACGTTGACCGATCCCGTTACGCCGCCCTTGTTGCCCACGACGATGATGGATTTGGCCGCGCAGGCATCCTGATACGCCACCGCGTCCACCTGCGTCCCTGCCGTGACGCTGGTCCGAAGACCCGTCTGATCCGCGTACCGCTTGTAGACCCAGTATTGGCTGTTCGGCTGCCAGTTGGCCGCCACGAGGTCCCCCATGTTCGAAAAGAACGTCGATCCGCCGGCCCAGTTGCTGCGCAGACCCTCGATGCCCGCCCGATCGAATCTGGCCAGGAACCAGGCGGAGTGGCCCGGGTTCTGCTCGGCTTTCGACCCATATTCGTTGATGTCGAAACCTTTCACGCCCGTGATTCCGCGGGTCGTAAGCCCGCGATTGATCGTGGCCAGCTCGGTCACCGGATCGCCCCCTCCGCCAGCTTCGTGCCAGGAGATGTAATCCGGCATGACGTTGTTGGTCTTGGCGTAGTCGAGGAAGGCGTTCATCCAGGAACCGCCAGCGCCCGTCGCCAAGCTCGGCCCCTCGATGATGGCACCGGGTATCGCGGTGCGTATCTGCTGGTAGGCATGTTTCCACGTCTCCAGCCACTGGGCCTGCGTGCCGCTCCAGAAGGTGGGAGCGTAATCGGCCTCGTTCCAGAGCTCCCACCGCAAGTCGGGACCGGTCATGCCATTGGCCTTCACGTTGTCGATGAGCTTGCCCAGAAAAGTTGTGAACGTCGTCCAATCGCCGCCGTTGCCGGGAAGGGGGCAGGAATACTGGTAGTCGTCGCTGAGCAGCAGTCGCATCGGCACTCCCATTTCCTTCGCCTTCGAGTAGTAGCCCTTAATCACCTTCCAGTGGGTGTCCCAGGCCGTCTGTCCGCAGCCTTCCGTGGTTCCTCGCCCGGCGCGGAACCCGTTCACTTTGATGTCGGAGAGCAGGGCGGTGGGCGGCTGGGTACCGTCCTCGGAGATGCCGTAGATGAAGCCGGAGGCGAGGTAGGTGGGCGCGCCTTGGGCCACCGCCATGTCGAGCGTGACCGAATCTTTGGCGGAAGGGGGCATGGGCGGACTGCACGTCGTGTTCTCGCCTCCGGAGCCCTGTGGCAGCGTGCAGGTCATCCCACCGCCGCCCGACATTCCGCCGGTGGAAGGAGCGCCCGCGCTGCCGGTGATTCCAGCTGTCCCCGACGTACCGCCGGTGCCGGAGCCGGTCGTGCCGCCCGACCCTGCGCCGCCCGTTTGGCCGCTGCTACCACTGGTGCCGCCACCAGTGCTGCCGCTGCTGGCGCCACCAGTGCTGCCGCTGCTGCTGCCGCCAGTGCTGCCGCCGCTGCCGGTGCTGCCTCCGCTGCCGGTGCTGCCGCCAGTGCTGCCGCCGCTGCCGGTGCTGCCGCCGGCCCCCGCATTCGAGCTACCGCCGGAGCCACTTGCCGATCGCCCGCCAGTACCGGCCGTATTACCCGTGCCGGGCGTGACACCTGTTCCCGATTTACCGCCAGATCCGGCGGGATTACCGCCACCACCGGCCCCTGGCGTGTTCGAGGAGCAAGCAATGCCAAGAACCGCAGGTGCGGCGACCACGAGCATGAATCGCAGACGGCGAAAGATCACGGCTTGATAGATCCTTCAGGCGGCCGAAATGGCTCACGTCCCCCAAGCCTGCCCGGCACCCCGCCCGCCGCTTCCCAGCGCGGCTCCGACACAGACGTCATTTATCAAAATGCAGTGGGACGTGCGAGCGAAGGAAGAAACGACCGACCCTTACCGAATTTGTGAGCCGAAAGCGACAAACTGGGGGTCTACCAGCTTGTGAGGCACGCTCGCGTGGGCAACAAGGCAGTTCTTCATGAGACTCGGACCGATGGCGCTCCTCGCTAATGGCTGTCGCGCGCAAAGACAGAAGCCGATAACGGAGAGTCAGCGTCCTAAGGCCGACCCGGAGGTACCCATGAGATCCTTTCGCATTCTGAGCACATTCACGATCGCTACCATGGCGCTTGGCATCGCCTGTTCGTCCAATACCTCCGGCGGGGGCAATGGTGGTTCGAGCGGAGGCGCGATGGCCAAAGGCGGGGCCGGTGGCTCGGGCGGTGGCGCGAGCACCGGAGGCCAGGGCTCGGGTGGTGCAAGCAACACGGCTGGCAAGAGTGGCTCGGGCGGCGCTCCCGGCGGCGGTGCGACCGGTTCGGGTGGGCAGACAGGCTCGGGCGGTATAAGCAGCACAGCTGGAAAGAGTGGCTCGGGCGGCTCCAATGCCGGCGGCGGAGGCGCGGCCGGTTCGGGCGGGCAGGCAGGCTCAGGCGGTGCGAGCAGCGCAGCTGGAAAGACCGGCTCGGGCGGCTCCAATGTTGATGGCGGCGTGACCGGCTCTGGTGGTCGTACGGGCTCGGGTGGGTCAGTTGGACCTATCGATGGCTCTGCTGGTGGACAGTGCGGGCCGTCGACCGTAGCCGAGCCATTTTCCATATCGATAGCTGGTACGTGGGACTTCACGCCCGCAGGTGGGGCAAAGCGTACGCTCCAGGTTCCTGGTGGCGGTTGGGCAAAGCAAGGCGTCAATGCTGCGAGTGGTACCTATGCAACGCAGATCACGGTTCCCGATTCCGGCGCTGCGCAGACAACCTTGATCGAATTCGGCGCGGTGAATTTCCAGGCCACGCTGTCGGTCGACGGAAAGGAAGTCGGAACCAACACGACCTCGTTCCTTCCATCCGTTTTCGACGTCACCAAGCTCGTGACGCCCGGCAAGCAGCATGCGATCTCGGTGCTCGTCAAGGGCGGTCAGGCGATGAAGAACAGCAGCGGCCTGTGGCTGATTCCCATGGGGGCAGATTGGTCTTCCAACGTCGCGCAGGGCATCTTCCGCTCGGCCATGGTGCGCGTGGTGCCTGACGTCTACATCAGCGATGCCTTCGTGCGGACGAGCGTCACGGACGGCACCCTGACCTACGACGTGATCATCACGAATACCGGTAGCACAAGCCAAGACGTCACGCTGTCGAGCGCGCTCAGCTCCTGGAACTGCGACAGCTTCACCTATCCCACGATCGCCGACAAGACTGTCACGGCGGCGCCAAACACCACCACTACGGCGACCATCGGTCCGATCAAGTGGGGGCTCGACACGAATTCCTACTGGTGGCCAAACGTTCCCTACCAGGCGGACTACAAGGCTCGGCTCCACAATTTGAGCATCCAAATGAACCGCGGTGGCAAGACTGTGCACAGCAAGGTCGTCCGTTTCGGGTTCCGTCAGAGCGAAAGAAAGCGCGCCGATGCCAACCACGTCTACTACTACCTCAACGGCGTTCGCGTGAACTTGCGGGGTGACAATATCCAGGGGGCCGACTACGACAGCATCGACAACGGCGGCAAGGGCGACGCGTACGGGACCCTTCCGGGCTTCCTGCCTCCCTCGACGGGAAATGCCGGCTGGCCCCAAGCGGTGCGAAACTACCAGAAGCTGAATTACAACTTCATTCGCATCCATCAAGAGCTGGCGACACCCTACATGCTCGACACGGCGGACGAGCTTGGGCTCATGCTCATGGGCGAGTCAGCCATTCGCTGCAGCAACCAGAACGTCGACTTCACCGCCTCGCACGACACCATGGTTGGCCACGTCCAGGCGATGGTCCTCCGCGATCGCAACCATCCGTCCATCATCCGGTGGAGCCAGGCCAACGAGCCGAACGGCTGCGCTTCGCATGGCGATTCGAATCAGTTCGAACAGGACCTGTTCAACGCGATGACCAAACTGGACGGCACGCGTCCCATCAGCGTCGACTGCTGGTTCGGCTGCGGACTCTATGGCATGTCAAGCCCGGCCTTCACGGTTAGCCAACACTACAGCAGCGGCCTCGGCAAATACTCGGAAGAGGTGAACGCCAGCAAAGACAATCCTACCGGTCAGGGTGAGTATATTTGGTCGAGCGACAACACTCGCCAGGGATTGACGTGGTTTGGAACGTCGGCCATGGCAATGCGGCGACAAGACGGTGTCGACATCCGGCCCTACACGCTGCTGTCGGGCTGGGCCAGCTTCATACCGGGCGTCAAGAGAACGCAAATGACCATCGAGCAAGGCGGACCTCCGGTATTCGGCGAGGACAATTTGCCGGATCCTTGGTCGAGCCAGATCATTCGGCGCGTCCAGAACGGCTTCAGTCCGGTGCTGGTCGCCGACAAGGACTACTGGGAGGCCAACAAGATGTCCAACACCAACGGTGATTGGCCATCCTCGGTACCTGCGATTGCGAAAGGCGCGACCCGAGCAACGACGCTCCTGATCTTCAACGATACGTTCTCGGGAACCAGCATCGACGTGACCTGGGAGATCCATTCCGATAGCCCGACTGGGACCAAGGGCGATTCGGGCACGCTGACCGTTGATGTGCCACTCGCAACCATGGCAACCAAATCGGTAACCATCACGGCGCCGACGACCGGCACGAAATTCTACCTGGTTCTTCGAGCCCAGAAAGATGGAACAACCGTGTTCGAGGAGACGGACGAGTCGTTCACCCTGCAATAGCGCTTTCCAAATATCTACGGCACAGCCTCACCGCGCGCTTGTCAGGTGCCAGACACCTGGCTGAGGTTTTCGCCAGGCGAGAGACGCATCCTGCCAGGGACATGCGTGCGGTAGTAAGCCGAGGGCTGCGGCGCGCGGCGTTGCGACAAAGGTCCGGTAGATGACTCTGGGCGCCATGTGCCACGGGCGCGAAGCTTCAACGCAGGCGGCTTCGGCAAAGCGACGTGGGTCCTGCGATTGCTGAACCGAAGTGCCTGGGGGCCTGGTCTATGAAGATGATGGTGTCGCTTTGGCGTTGCGTTGTCACGAACAGCCGGCCGCTCTTGAGGATTGCAGAAATGAACAAAAATCAAGCATCTGTCCGCGAGTGGCGCTCTCGATCGCTGGTACGATTTCCCTTGTGCCTCGCTCTTGTGGCGGCCGCCTGCACCAACAACTCCAGTGGCTCTGGCGGTGGAGGCGGCTCTGGCAGCGGCGGCACGTCTAGCAGCGGTGGCTCTGGCAGCGGTGGTGCGTTGAACTCCGGAGGTTCAGGCAACGGCGGTGCGTCGAACTCCGGCGGTTCAGGCAGCGGTGGCGTGTCCGGCAGCGGTGGCTCTGGCAGCGGTGGGATGCCCAGCGCTGGCGGCTCTGGCAGTGGTGGCGCGTCGAGCACTGGCGGCTCAGGCAGCGGCGGCGCGTCCGGCACCGGTGCCTCTGGCAGCGGTGGCACGTCCCGCTCTGGCAGTGGTGGCTCAGGCAGCGGCGGCACGTTCAGTTCCAGCGGCTCGGGTGGTCGCCCGAGTCCCGGAACCGGTGGTTCCACGAGTAGCGGTTCCGGAGGTGCGGGGACCGGAGGGTCGACCGGCGCAGCTGGCAGCTCTGGCGCGGTGCCGAGCGCGGGGTGCGGCAAGACCTCGACCATGACGTTCAAGGCGGTCCCGAACGAGGATCCGAATGCCGCTGCAGGGTCGGGGAACACCGTAGGCCACGGCGACGGCGGCTACGTGACGATTCAGAGCGGCGGCGGAAGCCGGGACTTCGCCATGAGGCTTCCCGACAACTACGACAAGAACAAACCCTACTGGCTGTCCTTCACGTTTCACCCCAATGGCGGCAACGCCTATGGAGTCGATAACGGTGGATCCAATGGATACGAGATGGCCTATTACGGGATCCAGAAACAGTCGAACAACGGCGCGATCTTCGTCGCGCCCCTGGGGCTAGGTGGTGGCTGGGCGAATTCCGGCGGACAAGATCTGAAGTTCGTCGATGACATGGTCAAGTTGATCGAGGACAATTACTGTGTCGACACGAGCCACATCTTCGCACAGGGCTTCAGCTATGGCGGCGGCATGAGCTACGAAATTGCGTGCGCCCGCGCCAAGGTCTTCCGTGGGGTCGCGATCTACGAAGGAGCGCAGCTCAGCGGCTGCGACGGCGGCAACGACCCCATCGCACTATGGCAGATGGTCGGCCTCGAGGACACCGTATGTGGGATGGGCAGCGCAACACCGATACGCGACCGGTTCGTCAAGAACAACGGTTGCACCCCCCAGACTCCCCCCCAGCCACCCAAGGGTCCCCCCTATTTGAACCCCGGGGGCCATGTCTGCACTGACTACGCCGGATGCTCGGACGGGTATCCCGTCCGTTGGTGCGTGCACCAGTCAGGTCACGGCAACGCCATCGTCGATGGGACCAATGACCTGTACAATTCGTGCGCGACAGCCCCCAAGACCTGCTCGACTTCGTGCCCTTGCAGCTGGGTTCCGGCAGATGTGTGGAAGTGGATGACGTTCCTATAGACGACTCCGGCGGCGGCCAATCTAGGCACCTACGAACGGCTTTGTTGCGAAAGCGGACCAAGGAGAAGCGATGACAAGGCAGACGGCAATCTCTCTAGTCTTTTGCGTTATGGGGTTCTCGGTGGCCTGCAGCGGGAGTAACAGCGGCGGAGGGTCCGGGAGCGGAGGCGCGGCGGCTGGAGGCGCAGCGGCAGGGGGCAATACGAGCAATGCGGGTGGTTCCACGAGTACGTCGTCAGGTGGCAAAACATCCGGTTCGGGCGGAGGCACCCTGGGACAAGGTGGCGGCCAAGGGGGCGGGGGTGGTGTCGCGAGTGGCGGCACGAGCAGTGCGGGTGGTTCCACGACTTCGTCATCGGGTGGCAAAACATCCAGTTCGGGCGGAGGCACCCTGGGGGGACAAGGCGGTGGCCAAGGGGGAGGGGCAGGGGGCGCGAGCGGCGGCACGTCCGCATCTGGCGGCCGCAGTGCCACTGGCGGTACCGCAGGCGGAGGCACCGGCGGCACGAGTAGCGGCGCGACCGGCGGCGCCGGGGGCTCGCCTGGGACCGGGGGCCAGCCGGCCTCGTGTGGACCCAGCGGGACGCCGGACATCTGGAACCTGCCGAAGTTCACCCCGGCCACGGGCCCGTATACCGCCGACTGGAAGGCGTTGGGCCTAGCCTATTCGACGCCCCAGTGGTGGCGTGACGCCAAGTTCGGCGCGTGGGCTCACTGGGATCCGCAATCGATGCCCGAGCAAGGTGACTGGTACGCGTATCACATGTATCAGGAGGGCTCGGCTGATTTCAACTATCAGGTCAGCCACTTTGGTGATCCGGGGGGAACCAATCCGTACGGCTATAAGGACATCTGCAAGAACTGGGTGATCGACCTATGGGATCCCAACGCCTTGATGGATCTGTACGTCCAAATGGGGGCCAAGTTCTTCATGGCCATGGGCTCACACCATGACAACTTCGACAATTGGGATTCGAGCTACCAGCCCTGGAACTCCGTCAAGGTCGGAGTACAGAAGGACATCGTGGGCACCTGGGCACCGATCGCGCGGCAAAAGGGGCTGCGTTTCGGCATTGGTTTTCACAACACTCCGGCTCGAACTTATGGTCAGTGGATGCCGATTCGCTACACCAGCGACGCGAAGGGACCCTACGATGCGATGCAAACGACGGCGGACGGCAATGGTAAATGGTGGCAGGGCATGAATCCCGCGGATCTTTATGGGCCCAAGCACAGCGGCGACTGTTCGAACAATTCGTGCAACAACTCGGCCTATGGCACCCAGTTCATGTATCGAGTCGATGAAGCCATCTGTAAGTATCAGCCTGACGTCGTCTACTTCGACGACCACGCCGGCGATTCCCAAGTGGACCTGGGCGTCCATATGGGACTAGGTTCCATCGCCACGACGATTCTGGCGAACTACTACAACAAGTCCTTGACCTGGAAGCAGGGACCGGTGGACGTCGTCATGAACATGAAGGGTGTGGGCGGCCAATACAACAGCTTCCAGAACAGCGCAACCCTGGAGCCCTATGCTGAGCGCGCCCTGGTCAGGAGCACCGAGGCGGCTACTGAATCGACGATCAGTGCCTATCCCTTCCAGACCGAGCTCGACATTCAGGGCGGAAACTGGCACTACATGACTGGGGCGGGATACACAAGTGCATCATCTCTGGTCACGACCCTGATGCAGAACGTCTCCCGGAACGGAAGCTTGCTGCTCAACCTCACCCAGCATGGCCGCGGGAATCTCGATACTCAGTGCACCCAGATCGCCAAGGACATCGGCGCCTGGCTGAAAGTCAACGGCGAAGCCGTGTACGCGTCCCGCCCATTCGAAGCCTGGGGTGATAGTACGGTCTTGTATACACGCAACAATGGCAATGTCTATGCCACGCTTCTCGGTTGGAACGGCGGCGCGGTCACCCTCTCGGCGCTCAAGTCGGGTGGTGCAACCTTGGGAACTGTATCCAAGGTCGAGCTGCTCGGCTCTACGGTGGCGATGACGTTCTCGCAGAGCGCTTCAGGACTGACGGTGACTCCTGGTGGATCGGTGTCGGCGCTGACGGGAATTTCCGATTCGCAACTGGCGTCGAAGATGCACGTCTTGAAAATCACCCACGACAAGGGCTGGTTCAACGACGACGATTCGGGCGCGGCAGCTCCCGGATGGCTTCGCAAAGTCGCTCTGGGCACCGGCGACTACAACAACGACCTCACCACCAGCACGACCACGGGCGACACGTGGACTGCGACCCTCACCGGGACCGACGTGTCGGTCTACGCCCCGAAAGAATCCGGGGATGGAAAGATCGAGATTCAGATCGACGGAGAGAGCAAGGCGACCGCGGATCTGTCTACCACCGGGGCGCGCCAAGCCCAGCAGATGGTGTCCGAGGTGAGCGGCCTGACCTCGGGACAGCACACCATCAGCATCATCAATCGCGGTCCTGGACCGGTGGCCGTGGACGCCATCGTCGTCAAGTAAGCGCCACGGTCGCCACTGGGAAGAAGCAAGCATGACCGGCCGGTGCAGCAGAATCTTGTATGGGGCTCTATTCGCGCTCTATGCGGTTGGATGCAGCAGCGCTGGCACGCAGACCGGCGCTGGCGGTGCCGGTGGCCATGCTGGCGCGGGCGGCGGAGGCTCCTCATCGGCGTCGTCGGGTGGATCGGGTGGAACATCTGCCGGCGGTGACGGTGGATCGGGCGGTACAAGTTCGGGAGCGGGCGGCACAATGTTGGGTGGTGGCGGTGCCGTGTCGGGTGGAACCCGTGGATCATCCACTGGCGGCAGCGGTGGATCGGGCGGCACGACCACGGGCGGTGGCGGCGCTGCCTCGGGAGGTGCGAGCGGATCCACGGCAACCGATGGTTCTGCAGGCCGCGCCACGGGGGGTGTTGCGGCGGTCGGCGGCAACGGAGGCGGAGGGGGTGCGGGCGACGATTCGGGTGTGGATGCAAACGTCGCGGATAGTGCTCCAGGTGACGCCGACAGCCTCGGGCCGAACGGTCCCATCTACGTGGCTCCCGCTGGAGACGACTCGAACCCCGGTACGCTGGCGCGCCCGGTTCGCACGCTGGCGAAAGCGCGTGATATCGCACGCACGCTGAACGGCGCGATGAAAGCGGACATCACCGTCTACGTCCGTGGAGGCACGTATCCGCTGACCAGCACCCTGACATTCTCGAATGCCGATTCCGGGACGGGCGGCTTCTACGTCAAGTACATGGCCTACTCCGGCGAGCGACCCCTGATCACCGGCGGACAACCGATCAAAGGATGGACGCTGTTCGACAGCAACAAAGGTATCTACGCCGCCACGGGCATCACGACGCCTTTCCGGCAATTGTACGTCAACGGCGTGAAGGCCATCCGCGCGCGCAGCCCCAACCTGGGAACGAACGGGGAACCCAACTTCACCCGTTGTACAGGCTGGGACGGGACCGCCCAGAACTTCCAGGCGGCCAGCTCGGACGTGGCGAGCTGGAAGAATCTCACAAGGGTCGAGATGCACCTGATGGTGTTATGGGCCGACAATACGATGCGGATCGCGTCGATCACGACCTCCGGCAGCACAGCATACATAAAGGTCCAAAGCCCCGAGGACATGATCTTCGGGCGGCCCAACCCCGCGTTCTTTCCATCACAGATGCACTTCTATTTCGAGAACGCGTACGAGTTCCTGGATCAGGCGGGCGAATGGTACCTGGATGAGACGGCGAACACTCTCTATTACAAGCCGCGCTCGGGCGAGGACATGACGACCGTGACCGTGGTCGCGCCGATGGTCGAGACCGTGATGAGCGTGAATGGTTCCAGCACCTCCAACCAGGCCGGCTACCTCTGGTTCGAGGGGCTGACGTTCGCGCACTCCACGTACATGCGCCCAAGCCAGTACGGGTTCCTCGACGCGCAGGCCGGGCAGTACAACATCACGGCGCCGGGGAACAACCAGCAGACCGTCGGTAGGCCGGGAGCTGGCATCACCGTGACCAACGCCAACCACATTCATTTCGAGCGGAACCTGTTCACCCAGATGGCCGCCACGGGCCTGGATTTCATCTCGGGAACCCACGACGACACGATCATCGGCAACGCCTTCACGGACATCGGGGGCAGCGGGATCTCCATCGGCAAATTCGTGGTCGACGAGAACACCGAGTATCACGTGGTTTACAACCCGACCGACAAGAACGACATCTGCACGCGCGACACCATCAAGGATAACTACATCGACCACGTGACCACCGAGATCCAGGGGGCCAACGGCATCGCCGCCGGGTACCCGGCCTACGTCGATATCGAGCACAACGAGGTCGGCCACACCAATTACAGCGGGATGTCCGTCGGCTACGGCTGGAACCTCGCCACGAACGCGATGACCAACAACAAGATCAACTACAACAACGTGCACGACGTCTGCGAGATCCTCGCCGACTGCGGGTCGATCTACACGCTGTCCAATCAGATGCCCGCGTCGGAAATGCAATACAACTACTGCCACGACTTCCAGCAAAGCCAGTGGGCCGATTACAGCATCAACAATCTCTACATGGACGAGGGGACGGATGGGTACACGGTCGCGCACAACGTGCTGCTGAACTCGCCGAACATCGTGCACCAGAACAAGAATGGATCGCACATGACCATCACGGACAATGGCCCCAACCCCACCGGAGCGCAGGCAACGATGACCTCCGCCGGCATAGAGCCCGCGTATGTGGACATCAGGGACCTCGTGATCCCAGCTGCGACCTTCTAGGCGATGCGAAGGGATGGTCAGCCACGCGGTGGCATTCGGCGACAAACCTGCCTGTTGCACCGCAAGAGGGCGAAGGAATCTTGGCCTGGGGGCACCAATCCAGTGGGTACCAAGGGTGTGCATCATCGGATTTCCCGAATTTGAAGGAGTGAATCGATGCGTCGGTGGACGCGGCGTGTCTTCGTGACCAGCGTGATGGTCGGCGCATGCCTGTTTGGCTGTGAGAGATCGTCCGCCTCCGATCCCGACGGTGGGACCGACACCAGCCACGCCAACGGAGGAGCCACGGGTGCGGGAGATGCAGCAGCCCCATCCTCCTTCGACGATCAGGATGCTGGGCCCCTGCTCGGCGGCGTTCCGTCCTGCGGAGGGTCCGTGCAACAAGATGCGCCGTGTACGCCGGGGCCTGCCAGCGCCTGCATACCGACCTCGGGTGGCGCCGTTTGTCTTTGTCTGGCGGAGAAGTGGAAGTGTTTCTAGGAAATGCGCCAGCGCTTACCTACCTGGAGCCCGACATGGCTCTTGCCAAGCCTACTTTGTTCTTCGTGGCCCGCGCAGGCCGCGGATGGGTGCGCCATCTTGGAAACGGCGGGCGGCGATAGGGCGCTGGCCGACTCCGTGGCGACCATGCTCGAACAGCACGGCGTCCACACCCACGTCGAGCATTGTGGAACCGACCGCGCGCACGTGCTTCTCGACGAACAGGCGGAGCCGCTGTGGGTCACGGTCACCATCCGCGACGGCGAGGGCAAAGAGGCGCGCCGGTCTATCCCGCGCGACCAGCGGGTAGCCGCCGTCGCGGCGAGTCTCGTGGAGAGCTTCGTGCTGGGTGAAGACCGCGATCTGCTCTTGCGCCCGGCCGGGCCTTCGATTGAAAACCGCGCCCAGACGAAAGCCGCGCCCGAGCGTTGGCTAGGGCAGGTGAGCCTGCTCGGTGGATTCATGATCGGCTCGGACTCCTCGACTTGGTATGGCGTGCAGCTTGACGGCTGCGCACGTGTGGGCTGGAGTTGCGTCGGGGTTCGCGGGCGATACGCGGATGACGACAACGGCGGCGGGATCTCCTCGGATCTGGTTCGCACGCAGTGGGAAGGCTCGGCGCTGCTCGGCATTCCTTTCGGCCGCCGGCGCTGGCAGATCCTGCCCGCGATCGCGCTCGGCGTGACGTACACGAAATCGTCCTTGTTTCCGGCACCGTTTCGGGTTTCGGCGTCCGACTACGATCTTCGCGGGCAGCTCTCTCTCGGCTTGGCCCTGTTCCTATCGACGTCGTGGGCGGTGCGCGTGGATTTGGCAGGAGAGGCCGGTGTTGCCCTGTCCCATGCATCGAGACAGCAGGGCGATATCCTGAACTCGCTGTTGGGCTCGTTCATACCCCAGCCGCCCGGTCAGTCGGGGTGGCTCGCCCTGGGACTGGAGTGCCGGCGATGAGCGAGCGCGTATTGCACCTCCACCGGCCCATGGTCCGTGAGCTTTCCGACGCGGATCTGGTCCACTCCGTCGCTTGCCGAGACCAAGGTGCCATGCAGGAATTGTTCGAGCGCCACCACGCGCGCGTGCACCGCGTGCTTGCGCGCTTGCGCTCGGTCGATGCCGTGGACGTGGAGGATTTGGTCCAGAACACCTTTCTCGAGGTCCAGCGCTCGGCCGCGCGCTACAGCGGGCAGTCGGCGGTGGGAACGTGGATTGTCGCCATCGCGGTGAACGTCATGCGCCACCACGTCCGCAAGGAGGTCCGCTACCGAACGGTGTTGGAAAGCCGGTCCAGGGAGATGCCGTCCGCGGCGACGGCAGACTCGCCCTTCGACGACTCTTCCAATCGACAAGCGATGGCGCGACTTGCATGTGCTTTCAACTATCTGCCGCGAGAGCAGAAGGAAGTCTTTCTCTTGTGCGACGTGGAGGGCTTGCGTGGAACCGACGTGGCCCGCGCTCTCGACCTGCCCGAGGGCACGGTCTGGCGGCGACTGCACGACGCGCGCATGAGCCTGCGCCGACATTTGGTCGACAAGGAGGCACCATGATTCGCTTCCGCCCACGGCTCGGTCGTCCGTCCTGTCCGGAGGGTTGGGAAATCACCCGGGCACTGTCCCAGCCGGAGACCAGTCCGGACGTAGCTCTGCACCTGCGCGATTGTCCGATCTGCGCGCAGCTCGCGGCGGAGTTGCGTGCCGTGGTCTCCGCCGCCGCCGACCTCCCGCCGCTGGCGCCCATGTCGCAGGCGTCTCTAGAGCGCATCCGCCACACCTTGAGCGTATCCACGGACGAGTCCACACTCTCGCCGAATCGCCAGCGACGACCACCTAGGGTGTGGGCCTTCGCCGGTGGGCTGGCCGGTATCGCGCTGGTGCTTTGCGGTTGGCTGTACGTGCGTCCGCATGCAACGTCACAGCGTGGGCAGAAACCGAGCCCGTCGGGGCAAGCCTTCGGCGAACAACGGTCCCTGGCGAAGATTCGCGCCTTCGGCGGCGCGAGGTTCCGTCGTATGTCGGTACCACCCGATGAAACCGTCGGCGTAGAGTCCGGGCGAGTCGCCTTCGAGGTCACGCACCTGGCGCCCGAACAGCGATTCCGGGTCCTCACCGGGGACGGGGAGGTCGAGGTGCGCGGCACCCGCTTCGAAGTGGAGGCACGCGACGATGCCCTGTGGGCGGTCACCGTCAGCGACGGCAAGGTCGATGTGCACGTGGGCGGCAGGACCTTGCATTTGCAGGCCGGGGACGCGTGGGAGCGCGAGCGGCCATCGCTGGCGGCGGGCAGGCAGGGCCTCGCTGCCCCGGCAGGCTCGCCTTCCTCCTCACTCGCCGCTACGATCGAGATTCCACGCGGCAAACCCTCGCGTGGCGCACAGGCACACGTCGTAGCTCCGCCGACTCGAGCAGACGCGTCGAAACCGACGGCCGAATCCGGCGGCAGGCAAAGCTTCGACTTGGCGTGGTCTTATCTGCGGCGCGGGCAATGGGATGAGGCCATTCGCAGTTTCGCGGCCGTGGCCGAACAGATGCATGGTCAGGGATTGGAGGAAGACGCCCGCTATTGGCAAGCCGTGGCCACCGCGCGTTCCGGACGCTCGGGGGAAGCGATCCAGCGGTTCGAAACCTTTTTGCAAGCCTTCCCTGCAGGGGTTCGGGCCGGCTCCGCAACCTTGGCGCTGGCCTGGCTTCGCCTCGATGCTGGCGAGGTCGATCAGGCGCGCATCCTTTTCCAACGGGCCGCCCGGGACCCGTCGGCCAAGGTTCGCGAAGATGCGGCCGAAGGGCTGCGGCGACTGCATCTTCGATAAATCGCCGAAGGGATTTCTCCCTGCGGGCACCAAGACTACAGCCACCTCAGGTGGGGACTACATCGCGGGAGATCGAAATGAAGAACCAGTCCAGATGGACCCTCTCTATCGTTGGTGCACTATTCGCCTTTGGGGGAGCGGCCGGTTGTTCCTCGGACGGCAATGGCCTCAAAGCCGGTGCGGGCGGTGCGAAGGGGACCGGCGGGAAGACCGGCTCGGGTGGTAGCACGGGGGCCGGCGGCGCGCTCGGCTCGGGTGGTGTCAGGAGCTCGGGCGGCGCGGTTGGCGCCGGCGGCGCTGGTGCGGGCGGCTTCGCCACGCCGGGCTCCGGTGCTGGAGGATTCGCGCTGCCTGTCCTGACCGACGCCGGCATCGTCATTCCCGGCCCTGGGGACGCCAGCGTTACCATTCCGATCACGGGCGTCACGCCGGTCGTGACCGACGCGGGCATCGTGATCCAAGGTCCCGGAGATGCCAGCGTCACCATTCCGATCACGGGCGGCACTGCGGTCGTGACCGACGCGGGCATCGTGATCCAAGGTCCCGGAGATGCCAGCGTCACCATTCCAATCACGGGCGGTGGCGGAAATCCGATTCCCGGCTTGGGCGACGCGGGCATTACGATTCCCGGCTTCGGCGACGGTGGGCTCACCGTGCCCGGCCTGGGCGACGGTGGCTTCGTTGCGCCGGGTCGCGGCGATGGCGGCTTCGGCTTGGGCCGGCGCGACTAGACCCCGGGTTGCTGTTCCGTCCGAATTCTTTTGACAGAGGGGCACGAACAAGATGTCTTCGCGAATGATGGTCAGCAGAGCCGGGGCGGCACTGCTCCTGGGATCGGTCTTCTTGGGATGCGATTCGACACAGGACGTGGGCGTGGGCGCGGCCAATGGATCGCCTGGAAGTGTCGGGGTGCCGACCGTCAACCTGGACGCGGCAATCGCCGGTGGAACGGGAGGCACGACCACCGGTCTTGCGCCGACCGACGACGCAAACTGTGGGACGCAGACGAGCAATACGGCCCACGGTGTCGCCGATGTGTTGCTTGTCTTCGATCGATCGGGTTCCATGGACTACAGCACGACAGCCGACTCGACTTGTGCGGGTGGTGGCCTGGGCCTGGGGCGAGGACGAGGCGCCGGCCCGACCATCGGGTGCACGACGCGGTGGTCGGCACTCACGACTGGCATTGCCGCGACACTGAACGGCACGGTTGGATCCATCCAGTGGGGCCTCAAGCTGTTCGCCTCGCCCGCGGGCGGAGCCTGCGGTGTCACGAATGGCGTAGAGGTTCCCATCAGCGCGAGCTCGGTACCCGCCATCGAGGCACAAATCGCCAGTGTCACGCCGGCCAACAACACACCCACGGCCCAGTCGATCGCCGCGGCGACGACCTACTTGAAGACAGTCAGCGACAGCAATCCGAAATACATCCTGCTCTCGACCGACGGCGAGCCGAACTGCGCATCGGGCGGAAACACCACGACCACCAACGTGCCAGCGACCATCGACGCCATTGCGGCTGCCAAAAGCGCCGGCTTCCCGGTCTATGTCATCGGCATCGGCCCGAGCGTCGGGAACCTGGACGACTTCGCGGCAGCGGGCGGCACCGGTACGTACTTCCCGGCAGGGCAAGACTGTCGAACCGGGGGCCTGGTAGCCCTCGGCCAGGTCTACGACGGCCGGCCGGGATAGGGTGTACTGCTCAGCTCCTGCGCCGGCCAGCGGTCATCAGGACCTCGCGATCTCGCCTAGCGCTGCCTCGAACTTGGAGCTGGCCGACTCCCAACTATACTGGCCAGCTCGGGCATACGCGGCCTCCGACAGCTGGCGCCAGGCCACGTTGTCCATGCGGCACACGTCGACGATCGCGCGCGCCATCGCGTCCGGGTCTTCCGGCGGGACGAGCACGCCGGCGCCGTCTGCGAGCAACTCGGGCGCGGCCCCGGCCGGGGTCCCGATCACCGGCGTGTGGCATGCCATGGCCTCTAGAATTGGCAGTCCGAATCCCTCTTCACGCGCGCCGAACAGCCAAGCGTCGCACGTCGAATAGGCCCGGCGCAGCTCTTCCGCCGTCGGCCTGACGGTGAAATCGGTGTCCTTGGGCAACGGCAGCCGTGGCGACAATGCACCCCCGAAGCTGCGTAGCTTCAAGTTGGAAATGGTCTGCCGAGCGATGGCGACCGCGCGCAAGGCGATGTCGCAACCCTTGCAGTTGACATCGGTGTACATCACGCCCACGGTGGGCTCCGCCTGCTTGTCCCGCGCTGGCGCATCGAACACGGCATGGTCCACGGCGTTCGGGACCAGAATAGAGGAGGGATCGCCGTAGCGATCGCGCATCACATCGACCAACCACTGCGCCACCGTGATCTTGCGCAGGGGTGAATGGTAGGTGGCTTTCACCCGATCATGGGGCATGTGCTCGAGCAGCTCGTGGCCCTGCACGAAGTAGGCCTTGCGGCCCTTGCGCGGTGCGAGCCGTGCCACCCATTCAGCGGTTTCCCACCATGTGGCGACCACCACGTCTGCGTCCGGCACGTCGGCGTCGACGATGGGGCGGTGCTGGTTGATTACACGGTGGACCGCGCCGAGGCCATCCAGGTGCGACACCGTCTTCGGCCGCAGCGGCAGGAGACGATGCTCGCGCACCAGGGCGCGCGCCAACTCGCGTAGGCTCGGCGGGCGCGGCGGCGGCGAAACTAGGGTGACCTGGTGGCCACGCTTGATGAGCCACGCGGCGTGTATGGCGATGACGCGAATTCCCCCCGACGAATCCACCACGGGCAGGATGAACGTTATTGTCATGACAGCCTACCTCTTCTCATGCCCGGCAAAGACCTGCCGCCACAGGGACACATGCGCGCGGCCCGCATCCCCATGAATTGCAGCCAAGCTGTGCCCTCATCCGGCCACAACGCCCGACCCCGTTCGTTCGCGTACGTGACTTGAGGGAAAACCTAGTTCCATGCCTCGTTCGAATACGTCTTACCACTCAACACCCGCTTCCTTCTGCCGCCCAATTTTGGGTGAGGACGAGGACCACTAATAGTACTGGGAGAAAGCGCCCCTCCATTGTGAACGGTCGCGACCATACATCGGCCAAGGGGTGGAAACCAGCCGAACAGGCGGCACCGGGCCACCAAGGCGTCCATGATCGCGCTCGTGAACCTCTGGTCGGGCTCGCGGCGATGCCCGACGAGCAATTGACAGAGTAACTGCAGCAGGTGCTGCCGGGTCGTGCCCCCCGATCGAGCCTCAGCGGCGCCGGTTGCCTGCTTGCGTTCGCGTTTCCAAGCTGCGGATCTTCGGGATTTCGTGGAAGAATCCCGGCGACGTTTATTCGGACAGCGCGGGATAGGGTGTACTGCTCAGCTCCGGCGCCGGCGCGCAAGCATCAGCCCCAGCACGCCGAGCAGTCCGAGCAGCCAGGACGGCTCGCTCGCCAGCCCACTCGCACCCAGGCTGCAGCCGCTGCCGCCGGAGGTGGTCGCGGCAGTCTGTTCGGTGGTGTGGCCGCCGTTCGCGGCCGGGGCGGGCGGCATCGTCGAACCCGTGGTCGCGCCCGCGTCAACGGTCGCGTTCTTCGTGATGTCGATGCCCTGGCCCGCTGAGCTGTGATCGACGTAGGTCCCGGAGGAAGAGGGCGGTTGGCAGGTTCCCGTGGTCGTCGTCGCCGGGGGCGGGACCGTGACGCCCGTTTCAGGCACCGACACCACGGTAGAGGCATCCGGTGCCGAGGGCGCAGCCGGTGCGGTCGCGGTGCCAATAGTAACCAGGGCGCAGGTCCAGGTCGACTGGCAGTCCGCGTCCACGGTGCAGCTCACTGGCTTGGCCTGGCAGTGGCCTGGGTAGGACGAGACGGTCGTGCAGGTAACAGTCATGCCGGCGTCGACGGACACGGGCGCGGCGGCCCCGGCGTCGACCTCGGCCGGCATGGGCACGGGCGCGCCCCCGGTGGCGCCCCCGGTACCCGCCGAAGCGGAGCCGCTGCCGCTGCTGCCGGTCCCGCTCGAGCCCGAGCACATGCCGTAGACCGTGGGCTGGCAGGTGAAACCGTCGCCACAGTCGGCGTCGACGTTGCACGGCAGCTCATACTGGTAAATGCACCTCGAGGTGACCGTGTCGGTGCAGCTCACGGGCACCGGATCGGGAACGACGCCGGCGTCGCAGGCGGTGGTGGTCGGGTCGCACCTCACGGCCACCGGCGCTGTCCCGGTGCAGGTCGTGGTCGTCTGGCTGTTGCACACCATGGTCGGCCCGCAGTCCGCGCTGGTCAGGCAGGCGGCCGACTTGCAGCTGGTTGTGGGTACCGGCGGGGGATTGTCCACCGGAGCGCAGGCGCCACCGGCCTCACCGGCGTAGCAGATAGCCACCGCCGGGGTCGCGATCGGATCGGCCTGACAGCTCAGGCCCTTGGCGCAATCCGCATCGCTGGTGCAGGTCTGAGCGCGGCCGAGGCCGGGCGCCATGAGGACGGTGGCAATGGAGGTGAGACCCAGGATGAGCTTTGCACGTGCCATGGTGTTTTCCCTTTGAGTTCAGTTTGATGCTCCCGAGCACCTTGTACAGGCATTTTGCGTGCCAGGGGAAACGGGCGGCGGGGGCGCCGACTTCATTGGGCATATTGGCTCTTGCGACGCCATCAGGGTCAGATTTTTGAGGCGCAACGTCGCGGGGTTGCCGTACATTCGAAGCGCCGGTTGCGACCGAATCAGGGCATCCGGATCAGGTGGCGCGCCCGCGCGGCAGCAGATCTCCAGGAAGAGTGCGAGCAATTCATCGGCACGGGAATTGCTGCCCACGGCGGACATGACCAAGCTGATCGGTCCTGCCGCCGTCTTCCTCTCCACCATCGCTGCCGTAGGATTCGTCCACGAGACTGGCGTTCGCGCTTGCTCCGCACCTCTTCCGGGCGTCGTGAGCACCCGCCAAGTAATCCCTGCCGATGGGTCCACGAACGTGCCCAGCAACGCACGCGTCATTCTCAGCTATGAAGGAACCAGCGGGGGCGTCCCCGACCATCCCAAGCTGCGCGCGCCGGACGGCACCGACGTGCCGGTGACGGTCTCGACGCCGGTCAATACGCCCGGCATTCCCTCGCTCGCGACCTATGTGCTGGTTCCGGGCGCCCCACTCAAGGAGAACACGACGTACACGGTGCTGTCCGACTACGCGCAGCTGCCTTGTGTTCAGAACAACCTCGCGATCGTCGGCGCCGGAGGCAACCCGACGTGCTTCCCTACCCTCGACGGCGGCGACTCCTTCGGGGGAGATGCCGGGGTTCCACCGACGAACGTGATTAGCAGTTTCACGACTGGCGCAGGGCCAGACACCACGCCGCCCACGTTGTCCGGCAGCCTGAGCTACACAGTGGGCTCTCGGTACACGTGCACCGCGGGCGCTTGCTGCGGTCCCTACGACGCCTTCACCGTGGGATTCACCTGGGACAAATCCGCCAACGCCGGTACGACAGTCGTCTACGAGCTGTCGGATGCAAACGGCGTGGTCTTGATGCCCGTCCCGGACAGCCCGACCGGGGACGTCGGGCCATCCGTGGAAACCCTCAACGGAGCTTTCCTTTGCTCGGGCACGGTCACGTCCTCCCCGGCGATGATCAATGGAACTCGCTTCCTCGGCAAGGCGGGGCTTTACACCTTGGTCGCCATCGATGTTGCCGGCAACCGCTCACAGCCGATCAGTGTCAACGTCACGCTCGATTGTAGTGCCCCCGTCGACGCTGGCGTGGACGGCGGCCCGAGCGACGGGCCGGCTGACGCGCCCTTCATCCCCGACCTGCGCGACGAAGCCGACCGCTCGCCCACGGTCGACATGGACTCGCGTGTCGCAGTGGACGCCGCCCCAGACCTCAGCGCGGTCGACTTGAACAATCCCTATGCGGCGTGGGACGCCCGGCCGGACCAGACGGTCATCGACGTTCCGCGGTCCGGTGCTGGCGGGGCGGCGGGCACGTCGGGAACCGGCATATCGATCGGCGCGGGCGGGGCCATCGGCCCGTCGGGAACCGGCGGACTGTCTGGCGCGGGCGGGGCTGGCGGCACCTCGCTGACCGGTGGCTCCGGCCCAGGCATCGCCAGCGATGATGGCGGCTGCTCATGCCGGGTGGGAGGTGGACGGAACCACGACGCGGGACTCTTGCTGTTGGCGCTCGGCTTGCTGTTGACCTTCAGGCGCCGTGGCAGGTAGTCGTTGCAAGCGGCACTTTGCCTTCACCTGAGTCAACCCAAACCTGGCGGCTGTCATTCCGAACAGAGTATAATTCCGTGGGTGACGGCGAAGCGATGGCTCGGTTTCGGCCACCTTCTGCTCGCGAGCAGTGCGCTCGCCTGTGGCCGTACGGATCTCGCGCTCACCACATCGGCCGGCGCGAGTGGGAATCCCGCCCGGCAACCAGATGCCGCCGCAGCCCCCGACCTCGCGCCGCTGTCGAGCCCCGACCTCGCGCCGCCACTCGGCCCCGACCTCGCGCCCGATCTTCGCAACCCGAATTGCGGCAACGGCCGGTTCGATCCCGGCGAAGAATGTGACGATGGCAACACGCTAGCCGGCGACGGCTGCGACTCGAACTGCCGCGTCGAGTGCGACTGGTCGCCCTGTCCCGGGCCGGCCTACCCGCTTCCTGTGGTCTGTGGCGACCTCGTGGTCGGACCGGGCGAGGAGTGCGACGACGGCAACATCAACCCGGGCGACGGTTGCTCGGACGTCTGCAAGGTTGAGCCCGGCTTTCGTTGCGCGGTGCCCGGTAGGCGCTGCGCCCCCATCTGCGGCGACCGCATGATTGTGGGGATGGAGACCTGCGACGACGGCAATTCGGTGAGCGGAGACGGCTGCTCGGAGTTTTGTCTGACCGAAGACTGCTGGGATTGCAGCAGCGGCGTATGCCTGCCTCGGCCGCCGGTCGTCGACGGCGGCAATTGCCATGGCCTGCCCGGCGCTTGGTGCGGAGACGGCAAGCTGCAAGGCGCCGAGGAATGCGACGAGGGTGCGCAGAACAGCGATCTCGCCTACGGCGGCTGCAGCACCCACTGCCACTATCTGCTCTGCGGCGATGGCATCGTCAGCGAGCCGGAGGAATGCGACCTGGGCCTTGCCAAGAACACGGCCGTCTACGGCGACCGCACCGGCTGCACGAACGGCTGCACCGTGCCCCACTACTGCGGCGACGGCTACGTCGACACCGACCACCGCGAGGAATGCGACCTGGGAACCGCCGGGAACACGTCTTCCTATTGCACCCCGGACTGCCACGTTTGGCTCCCCTAGACTAGAGCGGAAGCACGGGGTACCTCAAGCGAGGGCCCCCGTCCCGATGTTGGTCCGAGCCTCAGTTCGCCGTGACGTTTGCCAACGGGAAGTCAATTTTTCCGTTGCCGCCACCCACTTCCACATTGATGTGAACCATGGTCAGGCTTCCCAGGCTCCAGCCCTGGGCCGCCCACGCCTTGAAGTGGTCGGTAACGGTAACGGTCCCGCACGTGTGAGCAGCTGACCGAGTACTATGGATCTGAGTCCAACTGCCCGTGTGACCTGATTCGCAGGCGTTGGCGCCTCCGGTTCCGGTGGTTTGTTGTGTGGTCAAGTAGTAGGTAGCTCCATCAATGCTGGCGGTGACACTGCCGCGCCCGCCCAAACCATTGAACGAATCCTCGTCGATGTACCACTCAATACATGGACTGTTCATCCATCCGTACATTCCAATCATCGACCAGGGGGGGTTCGTGGTCACTGTCTTTACCTCGGAGAATTCTGCCACAATCGTTCCGTAGGCCGTGGAAGCCTTGGCGGGTCTGAAATCCAGCCCGAGATGGGCCAGGAAGTCCTGGCTGTTATTCCAAGACGTACTGAACGCGTGAGCATTGGTGAAATAGGTGATGGTACCCCCGCTTCCATTCGTCCAGATTCCATAACCGAGGCCGTCGGCCGTGCCATTACAACTCGTTCCAGTGCACGTCTGGCCGCCGCTCGGCATGGTGGTTGGGCAACTTCCGCCGCCGTCCGTCGCGGGGGCACCGCCGGTTCCAGGAGCTCCGTCGGTTCCGGCGCCACCATCCCTGCCGGCGCCACCGTCCCTGCCGGCGTTGCCACCCGAGCCGGTGAATCCACCGGCGCCGGTGGTTCCACCTTTTCCGGCGCCGCCGCTGCCAGGGACGCCGCCGCTGCCAGGAGTGCCGCCGCTGCCAGGAGTGCCACCGTTGCCAGGAGTGCCGCCGCTGCCAGGAGTGCCGCCAGAGCCGGTGACTCCGCCAGAGGATGTGACGCCGCCGCTGCCGGTGGTTCCCCCTTTTGCGGTGGTTCCGCCAGTGCCGGTAGTCCCTCCGGAGGGGGTTGCGCCTCCGGTGCCGCTAGCCCCGCCATTCGCGGAGGAGCCGCCGCTGCCGGAGGTGCCGCCGGCAGCGGTGCCACCAGTGCCCGTGGTGACTCCTCCTCCACTCGAGCAACCCGCTGCGAGCAGGAGTGCCAGAGCTGGCCCGAGAATGGAAGTCGACGACGATACTCTGCGGTCAACGGACGACGATGTCATGAGCGCTCCTTTGAACAACAGGTCAACCTACTAACATGGCCGATTCTTGGCAGGCCGGGTGGGCACGAGCGATACCATTCTCCCCGTGACGGACCCGATCGGCAACGCCAAACTGGCCACCGACATTATGGAACGATTTGTCAAAACCTAGTGTGCTAATATCAGACGCTACTATGACCGTCTGTTCGCCTAGGAACGGAGCGAAGTTGTTTCGCTCCCGGCTGCTCACCTTCTCGCTCCTTTCCTCCTGGCTTGTCTCGGCGGGGTGCGTGGATCTGACGAAGCCGTGGGACAAGGTCACGGTGCAAGGTGGGACCCATGGTGGCCAAGGCGGCGCCGGCGGCGGGATAACGGATGGCGGCGGTCCCGGTGGTGCGGGCGGCACGCCTGGCCAGGACGTTGGCGGCGGGCTCGGAGGAATCGGCGATGTCGATGCGCCTTTGACGAGCACCGGGGGAGCCATTGATGCGCCTTTCTCGGGCGTCGGGGGCGGTATCGATGCGCCTTTCTCTGGCAACGGGGGTGCTAGCGACGTGCCACAATCTGGCACCGGTGGAGCAATCGACACTGGCACGCAGGTAGGAAGTGGCGGCGTCTTGGGATCGGGCGGTGTCGGAGTAGACGCTCCGCCTTTGGGCAGCGGTGGTGCAAGTGGAGGTCGAGACGGTAGTATTGACGGCGCTCCCCCGGTCACAGGCGGCGCGACTGGCACTGGCGGTGTGATCGGCACCGGAGGTGTAATCGGCACCGGCGGTGTGATTGGCTCCGGTGGTGTGGTCGGCTCCGGTGGTGTGGTCGGCACGGGTGGTGTGCCTGGCACGGGCGGCGCCGATCCACTTCTCGTGGGGCTGCTGGCTTACTACCCCTGTGACAGCGCGACCGGAACCACGCTCCCGGACAAGTCGGGTAAGGGGAACAACGGGACCCTCTCGGCGGCCGGCACCAGCTTTGGTACAGGCAAGGTGGGCACCGGCGCTTTGATCTTGACCCAGGCCAGCAGCGGCTACGTGACGATGCCTGCTGTGATGTTTCGTGGAGTCACCGACATCACCATCGCCACCTGGGTGAAGGTCGTAACGGCCCAGACCTGGCCGCGAATCTTCGACATCGGCATCAACGCCGGCGTAACGCTGAACCCGAGCACAGGCACCAACACGTACACGTACATGAATCTCGTGCCCCAGAACGAAACCTCCCAACTGGTGTTCGGCATTACCAAGTCCGGTTTTCCCGGGGAGCAGCAGCTTGCCAATCCCACTCCTGCGACCGGTGTTTGGCAACACGTTGCGATCGTTCTGGGCGCGGGCTCGGGCTCGCTCTACGTCAGCGGTGCTCTTGCCACCACCAGCAACTCCGTCACACTGCGTCCGGCCGATCTTGGCACCATCGACTACGCCTTCATCGGCAAGTGCCAGTTCTCACATGATCCCTATTTCGACGGCCAGATCGACGATTTCCGCGTGTACAACCGGGCGTTGTCCGCCACCGAGATCGATGCGCTGTCCAAGTTCACCGGACCGTAAAGTCGCCGTACGTGTTGTGAGCAGCGTGCAGGCGGCCCGCGAACCGGTCGCGATCTTCCGGATGGGTGTATGATGAAGTAGTGCGATCTTTGAATCGGAGCGATCATGGCATGCGAAGCGCACCGTCCATCCTCGCATGTGCGCTGGTCTTGTCTTCCATGGCACAAGTATGCTTCGCCGGTCCCACTGAAGATGAGGCCCGAGCCCACACGAAGGCGGGTACCGCGGCCTTCAACCTGGGCCATTACGATGAGGCGGTGCTCGAATACGAGGCTGCCTACAAGGCCGTGCCGGCCCCGGTCCTGCTCTACAACATCGGCCAGGCCAACAGGCTTGGCGGCAACAGCGACAAGGCGCTGATCGCCTACAAATCGTATCTGCGCACGGCGCCTGCCAATGCGCCTAATCGGGAACAGGTTGAAAAGCACATCGAGGCGCTTGAGGCGGCCACCTGGACGCCGGGGGCAGCACCAAAGCAAGCGGTGCCCGTAGCTCCTCACAGGAAGGATCTCATGCCGAAGGGTGAGACGCCGTCGCCTTCATCTAGAGACCTGACCGCGACGACGCCAACGACGTCCGAGGATTCGCGGACCAAGGATCTGACGCCGAAGGCTGAGCCAGTGGCGTCCCCTGGGACCGAGGTTGACGTCTCCCACTCAGCGGCACCTGAAGCGAGGGCCGATGCCCCAATGTACAAGACGTGGTGGTTCTGGACTGGCGTCGGTGCCGTTGTGGTTGCGGGCGTGACCACGGCCGTTCTACTCAGCCGAGGACAGCAGGGACCGATACCGGGCAACGTAGACCCGCCAGTGGTGGTGGTTCGATGAGGAGGCGCCGGCTCATCGTCGTTGCTGGTGCCGTGACCATCTTTTGCGCCTGCCAGAAGCCACGCACCGAAATCGTGCTGACGATTGACTCGAACCTCGTGGTTCCGACCGAGCTCGACCAGATTCATGTCGCTGTCACCGCGGAAAACTCGTCGACGCGTTTTGATCAGACGTACGACCTGGGAATCGGCGGGACCAAGTTACCAATCGTGCTCGGGTTGGTGCCGGATGCGGACAAGAACATGGCGTTCCGAGCGGACGCGCAGGGGCTGAGCCAAGGTGTGGTCGTTGTCGAGCGATCAGCCGTCACGTCATTCGTTGCCGACCAAACACTTGCCCTTCACCTCGACCTGCTCCGCGTGTGCGCGCAAAAGACCTGCCCCTTGAACCAGACCTGCGGCGACGATGGGCGATGCTCCTCCGAAACCATCGTGCCAGCGACTCTGCCCAAGTATGGCACGACGAGAGACGCCGGGCTTCTTGGTGTCCAAGAAGCCGGTGCCAGCCCCGTCGACGGGAGGGATGAATCATCGGTGGATTTTGGCGTCTCCACCGCTGAAGTGAGCGCGCCCCTGGACATGTCAGAAGCTGATCTCGTGACTGATTCGGTTGTTTCCGTTATCGATGCGCCGCGTTCGTTTGACCTTGATACCGGGACGGACGCTAGTCCGCTGTTCGACGCCAACGAACGGATTGACTCACCTGGCTCCGCAGGGTCAGGTGGCGCCGGAGGTGGCGCGGGTGGGGTCAGTGGAGCCGGAGGACGGATCGGAGCCGGCGGCGCAACTTCGACCGGTGGTATCCCGGCAACTGGTGGCGTGATTGGAACTGGCGGTGGGATAGGAACCGGCGGCGTCCAGGGAACTGGTGGCGCAGCAACTGGAACCGGCGGCTCGACGGGGACGGGCGGCGCGACTGGCACCGGCGGTGTGATGGGCACCGGTGGTGTGGTCGGCACCGGTGGTGTGGTCGGCACCGGTGGTGTGCCTGGCACGGGCGGCGCCGATCCACTTCTCGTGGGGCTGCTGGCTTACTACCCCTGTGACAGCGCTACCGGAACCACGCTCCCGGACAGGTCGGGTAAGGGGAACAACGGGACCCTTTCGGCAGCCGGCACCAGCTTTGGTACAGGCAAGGTAGGCGCCGGCGCTTTGATCTTGACCCAGGCCAGCAGCGGCTACGTGACGATGCCTGCTGCGATGTTTCGTGGAGTCACCGACATCACCATCGCCACCTGGGTGAAGGTCGTAACGGCCCAGACCTGGCCACGAATCTTCGACATCGGCATCAACGCCGGCGTAACGCTGAACCCGAGCATAGGCACCAACACGTACACGTACATGGATCTCGTGCCCCAGAACGAAACCTCCCAACTGGTGTTCGGCATTACCAAGTCCGGTTTTCCCGGGGAGCAGCAGCTCGCCAATCCCACTCCTTCGACCGGTGTTTGGCAACACGTGGCGATCGTTCTAGGCGCGGGCTCGGGCTCGCTCTACGTCAACGGTGCTCTTGCCAGCACCAGCAACTCCGTCGCACTGCGACCGGCCGATCTTGGCACCATCGACTACGCCTTCATCGGCAAGTGCCAGTTCTCTCATGAACCCTATTTCGACGGCCAGATCGACGATTTCCGCGTGTACAACCGGGCATTGTCCGCCAGCGAAGCTCAGGCTCTCTACCAATTCGCGGGGCCATAGAACAGCTCCACGGCTGCACACAGATCGCCCGAGCGCGCGTCACGGCACGCGCGTGTGATGGTGCCGGACCTCGATCCCCTTGGCGAAGAACAGGACGTCCTCCGCGATGTTCGTGGCGTGATCGGCGATACGCTCCAGGCTGTGCGCGATGAAGATGAGGTCGACGTTGGTCGAAGCCGCGGTGGCGTCCACTTCGATCCCGTGAACCAGGGCGGAAAACATTCGGTTCTTGAAGGCATCGACTTCGTCGTCGGTGGCCAGGACTTGCCCGGCGCGCGCGTCGTCGGACAGCTCGATGGATTGCACCGCCATGCGCACCATGGCCTGGACTCGTTTCGCCATTTCCGAGATCTCGGTCGTGTCGATGTCCGCGCGGTGCTGCATGAGCTTGAGCGAGCTGCGCGCGATGTTCACGGCCAGATCGCCCATGCGCTCGAGGTCGCTGTTGATCTTGATGGCCGCCATGATGAAGCGGAGATCCTTCGCGACAGGCTGATTGAGGGCGAGCAACTCGGACGCAAGTTGGTCGGTTTCGATCTCCAGGTTGTTGATGGCGTCCTCGTAGTCCAGCACGCGGCGCGCCTGGAGCTCGTCCCGGTGCGCGAGGACGCGCACGCTTCCGTCGAGTGCCTTCTCTACCAGCTCGGCCATGGCCAAGACCTTGTGGCGCAACTGATCCATACGCTCGATCATCTGCAGCATGTCGTCCTTCTTCTCCGCCCAGGTCCCGATCAGCCGAAGCGTCCGGTCACGTAGTCTTCGGTTTCCCTCACCTTGGGGTTCTTGAACATGTCCGTGGTGGTGTTGAATTCTACCAGTTTCCCGAGCAGGAAAAAGCCGGTGTACTCGGAAACCCGCGCGGCCTGCTGCAGGTTGTGCGTGACGATGACGATGGTGCACTCGCCGCGCAGGGTGAAGATGAGATCCTCGATCTTGGCGGTCGCGATCGGATCGAGGGCCGAACAGGGCTCGTCCATCAGCAGCACCTCGGGCCTGACCGCGAGGGCGCGGGCGATGCACAGGCGCTGTTGCTGGCCGCCGGAAAGGCTGTGCGCGGAGGCGTGAAGCTTGTCCTTGACCTCGTCCCAAAGCGCCGCCTTGACCAGGCTTTCCTCGACGATTTCCTTGATCTTCGCACGCCGGCCCATGCCGTTGACGTCGAGTCCGTAGGCGACGTTGCCGAAGATCGACATGGGGAATGGGTTCGAGCGCTGAAAGACCATGCCCACCCGACGCCGCACCTTGTTCACGTCGCTCTTGAGGATGTCCTCCCCGTCGAGGGTGATGCGGCCCTCGAGACGCGTTCCCTTCAAGGTCTCGTTCATGCGATTGAGGGTGCGCAGGAAGGTCGATTTTCCGCACCCCGAGGGGCCGATGAGGGCGGTGACCGCCTTCGAGGTGAAGGACATGTCGATGCCGTACAGCGCTTGCGCCTGGCCGTAGAAGAAATTGAGGTTCGATACCGTGAGGCCCCGCATCGGACTGGTGCCGGTGGGGAGAGACTCTTCGGTGCTCTTTTGAACCCTGTCCGATCGTGTTTCCAGGGGATTGGTCATTGCAGCTCGGCGCTCCATCGTGGCAGTGGGATGATTCATTTGTTCTAACCTCCGTCCTATCCTCCCGGTGCAACATGCCTGTGGCTGAAGACGAGACGGGCTAGGATGTTGACGGCAAGAACCACCATGAGCAGGATGAAGCCCGCCGCCCAAGCCTGCCGGTGCCAGTCCGGATACGGGGAGATGGCGTAGGTGAAGATCATGACCGGCAAGGTCGCGGTAGGCTGGCTCCAGCCGTTGCTCCAGTACTGATTGTTGAGCGCCGTGAAAAGCAGTGGCGCCGTCTCGCCGGCCACCCGGGCCAGATCGAGCATGACGCCCGAGATGATCCCGCTCAGGGCCGCGGGAATGACGATGGTCGCGATGACCCTCCACTTCGAGCGGCCAAGGGCCAGTCCGCCCTCGCGCAACATGCGGGGAACTGCGTGCAAGTATTCCTCGGTGCTCCGCACCGCGATGGGGATCATCATCACGCCAAGAGCGAGACCGCCGGCAATCGTGGAGAAGTGTCCCATCTCTTTGACTACCAGGGCGTAGGCGACGATACCGATGACGATCGAGGGAACCCCGTTGAGCAGGTCGGTCACGTAGCGAAGCGCAAAGGCCGCGCTCGCGCCGGCATACTCCGCGAGATAGACGCCGCCGAGAAAGCCCACCGGCAGCCCGACCATGGTGGCGATGGCGAGCACCTTGCCGCTGCCCACGATGGCATTGGCCATGCCGCCGCCGGTTTCCCCGACCGGCGCCGGGAGTTGCGTGAAGAAGCTCCAGGTGAGGCTGTGCGCCCCATGCCAAACCAGGTAGCCGAGGATGAACAGCAGGATGCCCACGGTCACGAGCGCCGCCGCCCCGGTCACGACGATCATCGCGACGTTCGCCGCGGCCTTGCGTACCTCGAAGAAACTCATGTGGTCGAATACCCGCGTCTGACCGTGGCCATGATGAGCAGCCTGGCCAGGCCGTTGATTACGAAGGTGACCGCGAAGAGAACCAGCCCCAGCTCAATCAAGGCGGAGAGGTAGAGATCGCCGGTCGCCTCGGTGAACTCGTTGGCGATGACCGCCGCGATGGAGTACCCGGGGGCAAACAGAGAGGTCGAAATGCGAGGAGCGTTTCCGATGACCATGGTGACGGCCATGGTTTCGCCCAGTGCCCGCGCCAGGGCCAGGAACACCGAACCCAGGATTCCACGCGCGGCATTGGGCCACACCACCCGCCGGGTCGTCTGCCACTGGCTCGCGCCCAGCGCCAGCGAGGCCTCTCGTTGCTCCTTGGGCACCGCCATGAGCACCTCGCGCGACACCGAGACGATGAACGGGACCACCATCACGGACAGCACGACGCCGGCCGAGAAGTAGCTGACCCCGTAAAATGCGCCCGCGAAGATGGGTAGAAAGCCGAGCGTCGATTGCAAGACCGGGACGACGTGATCTTGCAGCAGCGGAACCAGAACGAAGATGCCGAGCAGCCCATAGAGCACGCTCGGCACGGCCGCGAGCAGCTCGATCATGAAAGTCAGCCCGTCCGACAATCGGCGCGGCGCCAACTCGGCCAGGAAGATGGCCGAGGCCACACCCATGGGGACGGCCATGATCAGCGCCAGCGCCGAGGTCAGAACCGTACCGTAGATGAATGGCAACGCGCCGAAGTCGCCCGCCACGGGATCCCACGTGCTGGTGACGAGGAATCGCCAGCCGAACTGATGACGGGACAGCTTCGACTGCAGCACGAGCTCGCTCAGGATCACCGCGGTGATGAGGAATATCGTCCCCGCGGCCAAAAGCACGATCACGCGCGCAACCTCATCCCCGGAACGCAGCCGGGCCACGAAGCCCGACCGGCTTTCCGCGCTCCCCGACGGCGGAGGGGCTGCCACGGTCATCTCGGCATCGGTCACGGTTTGATGAGGCGGATCGCCTTCTCCTCCTTGGCTACGACCACGGCGGGCAAGGGGGCATAGGAGAGCGCTTCGGTCATCTTCTGACCATCGCGGAGCATCCACTTGAGGAAGTCGATCAGGATCTGGCGCTTCTTCGCATCCTGGATCTTGGAAGGAATGAGCAACCAGGTGAAGCTGGAAACGGGGTAGGCGGCCGCGCTGGGGGCGTTGGTGATCGAGACCCGGAAGTCATCGGGCATGGCCTTGGCGGCACCCGCGGCGGCGGCGGTGACCGACGCCAGGTCGGCGCGAATGAACTTTCCGGCCTGGTTGCGGACCTTGCCGTAGCTGAGCTTGTTCTGCACGGCGTAGATGAGCTCGACGTATCCGATGGAATAGGCGGTTTGCCGGATGAGACCCGCGACGCCCTCGTTGCCCTTGCCGCCAAGCCCCACCGGCCAGTTCACGGAGGTCCCGACGCCCACCTTGGTCTTCCACTCGGGGCTGATCTTCGACAGGTAGTCCACCCAGACATAGGTCGTGCCGCTGCCGTCGGAGCGGTGGACCACGACGATGTCCTTCTTGGGCAGGGTGACGCCAGGGTTGGGTTTCGCGATCTCCGGGATCGTCCCACTTGGTGATCTTTCCGAGGAAAATACCGGCCAGCGCCGCCGGCGTGAAGTTCAGCTCGGTTTTGACCCCCGGGATGTTGTACGTGGGTACGTCCGCGCCAAGCACGGTGGGGAAGTGGAGCGCCTGGCCGCCACGCTTTTGCGTGAATTCCTTGAGCTGCTTGTCGTTCATCGGCCCATCGCTGGCACCGAAGTCGACGGTTCCCTCGGTGGCCTGTTTGATGCCGCCGCCCGATCCAATGGACTGGTAGTTGAGTTGAACCTCGGGGTGATACTTGTGGTACTCGTTGAACCACTTCGAGTAGATCGGGTAGGGGAATGTCGCGCCAGCGCCGGTCACCAGCGTCTGGGCGGAGACCGTTGCGCTCGACAGAATCATCGCGCACGCTATGGACAAGGCAGTTTTGATCATCGGGCTCAATCCTTTCGACTTGCTTCCTGGCGATGGCCACATCAATCGGCGGCGAACCTGACTATCGAGGTTGGCCACTCTCTGGCCGAGGCTTGGGTGCTTGGAACTGACGTAGCACACCTTGGATGTCGGCGACCAAGTGACGCTGCTTGTTCACAGGAACGTCACAGAAGCGTTACGAAAGCGTCGGCCGCGCCCTGTGTCAGGGCGAATCAGAGGCGCGGCAGGCGTGGAATGAGCGCCAGCATGAGGGCGATGGCGGCGGCTCCGATGTAGAACGGGACGCGCAACCCGAGGGTGTCGTAAAGCAGGCCCCAAAGGAGGGGGCCGGTGGCACGCGCCAGGGCGCCAGCACTTTGCATCAGTCCGAGGGTCGCGCCTTGCTGGTCGGCACCCACCCGGCGCGAGATGTAGCTTGAAACACTGGGCATGTGTAGGGCGGTTCCGGCGCTCGTGACAGCCGCGGCAAGGACGAACGTGGTGACGCCGAGACCGACGCTGAGACCTTGCAGGACGAAGCCGGCGGACATGAGGAAGAGGGCCGCGCCCAGCAGCTTGATCTCGCCGAAGCGCCGGGTGAGCTTGCCGATGAGTCCTCCCTGCACGATCACGGACACCAAGCCCACCAGGCCGAGCACGTGGCCGGTCCCGACCACGTCCATCCCGAATGCGTCCATCGTGAACAGCCTGAAGATGGCCTGCACGCCCGAAAACCAGAAGATCGAGCTGAAGGCGATGGCGAGGATCGGGGTCACGCCGGGGAGACGGCCCACGCTGCGCAAGGCGCGCAGGTCGATGATGGCCAGCTTGCGCGCCGGCGCGGTTCGGGATTCGGGTTGCAGCGATTCGGGAAGAAAGCGAAGCGCGAAGACGAGGTTGACGATCGAGAAGGCGGCCGCCACGAAGGCTGGCAAGGTGCCCTCGTGGCCGATGACATGGAAGCGACCGAGCTCGCCGCCGATGAAGGGGCCGATCATGAAGCCGAGCCCGAACCCCATCCCGATGATGCCCATGCCCTTGGCGCGCTCGCGCGGCGAGGTCACGTCGGCGATGTAGGCCTGGGCCACGGCGATGTTCGCGGTCGCGACGCCGCTCCACAGCCGCGACAAGAAAATAGTGAGAAGGCTTTGTGAAAGCCCGAGGAAGACCATGCCAAGGGCCGAGGCGGCGATGCTCCACAGGAGCACCGGGCGGCGCCCCACGCGATCGGAGAGCCGTCCCCAGATGGGCACGGCGATGAACTGCATCAGCGAATAGCACGCCGCCAGAGCCCCGGCGGTGAAGTCGCTCGCGCCCATGTCACGGGCCATGGCGGGCAGAAATGGGATGATGAGCCCGAACCCCACCAGGTCGAGAAAGACGGTCAGAAAGAGCGTGCCGAGCGAGGCCCTACGCATGGTCATGGGTGGGGCCTTCTGCGAACACTCGGCAATTTCGGACTGTCTACGCCACCGTCGGCGCGAAAAGCAGATCCATGAGTTGGCGACCCACCAGCCCTTGGTAGTGGCCGAGCGCGCAGGTCTTTTCCGTGTAGCGATCGAGGGAGGGATCGTTCTTGACGCCCGCGCCGGCCACCATGAAGGGAACGGGGTCTCGGGTGTGCTTGCGCAGCTTGACCGGCACCGGGTGATCGGGCAGCACCATCACCCGCAAATCGTCACGATGAACCTTTTTGTACTCGTCGAGGAAGGTCTTGGCCAATCGCCCGTCGACGTCCTCGATGGCCTTGATCTTGTTCGGCAGGTCGCCGAGGTGGCCACACTCGTCGACCGCCTCCACGTGCAGGTAGACGAAGTCGTTGCGGCGGAGCATGTCGACCGCGGCGCGCGCCTTGTTCTCGTAGTTGGTGTCGATCCAGCCGGTGGCGCCCTCGGGCCGTAACGATTCCATCTTGCCGAGCAAGCCCAAGCCCAGGATCACGTCCACGGCCGAGATGATGCTGCCCTTCTTGCCGTACAGCTTTTCGAACGACGGCATGTCGGGTTTGCAGCCCCCTGACCAGGGCCAAATCATGTTGGCCGGATTTTTGCCGGCCTCGAGCCGCTTGCGATTCACCGGATGACCGGCGAGCAACTCGCGCGACTTCATCATCAGGTCGCGCAGCAGCGCCGCCGTGGCCTCGGCCTCCGGGGTGCGTGCGCGCGGCAGGATCCTGGCCCAGGCCAGGCCGTGCGAGGAATCGGGCTTGTCGTAGTCCACCGCCGGCGAGAAGCGCTTGCCGTGCAGATAGAGGATGTGGCGGTAGGAAACCCCCTTGCGGATCTCGACCTCGGCGCTGCCCAGCTTGGCGGCCAGAAAGTCGACGATTTCGGCTGCCTCGGGCTCGCTGATGTGCCCGGCCGAGTAGTCTTCCAGCAGGTCGCCCTTGGTGGTGATGATGTTCATGCGGAAGGCGACGGTTTGGTCATCGAGCGGCACGCCCAGCCCGTAGCTTTCGATGGCGCCCCGGCCGGTGTACGACGAGGCCAGATCCCAGCCGAGAACCGACATGTTGGCCACGTCCGACGAGGTCGGGAACCCGGCCGGTAGGGTCACGAAGGTGCCGAACTGCGCCTGTTGCGCCAGCCCGTCGAGCACCGGGGTTCGCGCCGCCTCGAGCGGGGTCCTCCCCTGGAGCTCCTCCAGGGGGTAGTCGGCCATGCCATCGATGAGGAATACGGCGAATTTCATGTCAGGGGCTCGCGGCGTTGCTTTGTCGTTGCCTTGTCGTTGCTTTGCGTTGCTTTCTCGATGGATACCATGGCGCGGGTGTGGAAACCATGACAGGGCCAGGGGAAAAACCGTCAAAAAGTTTTCCAAAAAGTTTTACCCGCTGGTAACGCATCGGTTACAATGGGCGCCCTGACAGCCCAAAATCCAAACGTTATCAAGGAGGAGAGATGCGTAAGCTAAGTACGTTAGTTGGTTTGACTCTGTTCGCCCTGGCTGGCTCGGCGAGCGCGCAGGATGAGGCGCCGGCGCCCGCCCCGACTGGCGATACCGCCGCTGCTCCTGCTGGCGAAGCGGCTGGTGCTCCGGCCGCGGCGCCCGAAGCAGCCCCGGAAGCTGCTCCCGCCCCAGCCCCGGCTGCGGGTGGATACCCGGACGAGTATGCCTTGCGCCCACTCACCCTCGCCGCCGGCATGTTCCAGGCCACCGTGCCGATCGTTCTCAACCTGTCCAAGAGCGCCGTGCTCAAGCCGGTGTGGGTGCCGCTCGACCTCCGCTATGGCGTGAACGACCAGCTGGAAGTGTTCTTGAGCCACACCATGGGCGGGACGCCGCTGGCGCTTGGCCATGGAGGACTGTGCTTGGGCGGTAAGGATTGAGGGTGCGTCAAGTCCGATGGCAACTCCTCTTTCTACAACAACCTGAACCTCGGCGCTCAGTACTCGCTGATGAAGAGCGGCGGCATCGAGCTCTCCGGAATCGGTGCTCTCGAAGTCAGGGCGATCTCGCCCGACCTGCTCGCGGCGATCGATATCGGCGTTGGTTTCAAGTACGTCTCTGCTCCTGTCTCCGTCAAGGCCGCTCCCATGATTGGAATCGGCCTCACCAAGCGGAGCAACGGAAACAAGGAAGACATCAGCGTTCCGGTGCAGGTCGCGTTCCAGGCGACTCCTCCACTCGCGATTTTCCTCGACACCGGCATCTTTGGCCCGACCGACCACTTCGGAGACAACTACTTCGTTCCCGCTGGAATTGGCGCCAGCTTCTTGGTGCAACACGGCCTCGACGTGGGCGCCGAGCTCATGCTCCCCGTCCTCTTGGCACCTTCTGCCATTCCCTCGGACTTCAAGGGTGTCAACCAGCGCACCCTCATGATCTTCGCCGCCTATCGCACGATGTAGGCAGCTCGCCGACTTCCCACGCGACTGGCTAGCGCGAAAAGCCCGGCGCCCCTTGGGGGTGGCCGGGCTTTTGTTTATGTGTAGGATTGCCTCCATGCGGAAGATCCTCCCGGCGCTATTCCTCACCGCATTCGCCATCGCTGGCACCGCCCGCGCGCAGGGCGGCTATCCCGACGAGTACGCCCTGCGGCCGCTGCAACTGCCGCCCGGCATGGTTCAGTTGAAGGTGCCCGTGATCATCAACCTGACCAAAGGCTATGTAGCAAATCCGGTGTTCATCCCCTTCGAGCTTCGCCTCGGGCTCACCAGCGATCTCGAATTGCGTCTCTTCCACCCCGTCCATGGCCTATGCGTCAGCGGCCATGCCAAGGGCTGCGCACAGGTCTACAACGACCTGGCCCTGGGTATGCTGTATTCGGTCATGCGCGAACAGGGGGTGGAGCTCTCCCTTCTCGGCGGCTTCGAGGTGACCTCGTTCGCGAGTCCGGCCACGGTTCGCCTCGACGCAGGGGTGGCGTTCAAGTACGTGCATGCGCCGTTTTCCATCGCGACCTGGCCCACCATCGGCATCGGTCTCGACCACCGCGATAGCAACGGGGATTCCGTCAACATTCCGGTCGAGTTCGACTTCCAGTTGTCCTTCCCGACTGCCCTCTTCTTCGAGAGCGGCCTTTACGGCTCGGCCCACGACTTCGGCAACTCCTGGTCCATGCCCCTCGGGGTCGGGATCAATTATTTGCTCAAGCACGGCGTCGACATGGGCGCGGAATTCAAGCTCACAGGCCCGATCGGCAACGGCAACGCCGACGGCCGCGAGTTCATGTTCTACTTCGCTCTGCGCAACTAAAGAAGCACGCGAAGGCTGGCTACGCCGCGGGCCTCTTGGCGCGAATCAGCTCGGCGGTGCGGAGCATGCGGCGCACGGCGGAGACGTTCGCGACCACGGCCACCACCAGCAAGGCAACCTCGACGGGCAGCTCCCGCCCGAGGGAGATAGAAGCCACCTTGTGCGCGCCGGGCATCACCAATCCCCAAACCGGGGCGACCCCACAGCCAACCAGCACGTACACTGCGCGTTCGGCCCGCCGCATGGCGCCTCGGGGGGCCACCACGCCGAGAGCTTCCGCCTTCGCGGTGGCATAGCTCACCATGAAGGATCCCAGCACGGCGCCGAGGCAGAGCAGAAGGACCACCGGGCTGGCGCGAAAGTAGACGGTCAGGCCGGCCAGCAGCAGGTACTCGACGTAGCGATCCACCGCGGCGTCGAACAGCTCACCCACGTCCGACGTGGTGCCGTAGCGGCGGGCCAGCATGCCGTCGACCATGTCGCAGAAGCCAGAACCGGTAGCGAGGATCGCGGCGATGCCAAAGTGCCCCATGGCGATGAGGATCGCCGAGGCCACGGCCGGAGCCAGGGAAAACGCGGTTACCATGTTGGGCGTGATACGCGCGCCGTAGAGCAGGTTGACCAGCGGCTCGAACAACTTGTAGGCGACCTCCATGATTCCGCGGCTGAGCAAGATGCCGCCGTGCCCGTCGAGGCGCTTGTTGCCCGCGCGCTTGGGCAGCACGGCCAGCACGCCGTAGTTCGCGGTCACCACGACCCCGAAGGCGCAGAGAATCAGGGCGCAGATGAGATCTGCCATGGGAAGGCATAGTGAATGAATCCGCCCCCGCCTTCAAGGCGCGCGTGCGATCGCGCCAGTTCCCGCCAGATACGAGGGTCAGGACCAGCTTGACGGAACTGCCGTTGCCTTGCTCTAGTCTCACTCGTGATGGCCGAGCCGCGGGACGAGCTTGTCGAGCAGCATCTGCACCTGGTGCACTCGATCGCAGACAAGCTGAAGCGTCGGCTGGGCAAGACCATGGAACCTGGGGACGTGGTCGGCTATGGCACGCAGGGACTGATCGAGGCGGCGAAGAAATACGATCCGAGGCAGGGCACGGCCTTCAGCACTTTCGCCTACTATCGCATCCGCGGCGCCATTTTCGATGGCATGCGCACCATGGGTTGGTACTCGCGCGGAGACTACGCGCGCTTCCGAGCCGAGGAACGCGCCAACGAGTACATGGCCGCGGCATCCGAGCGCGAGGCCGTGGAAAGAGCGGCGAAGCCGGCCGGGCTCGCGGAGGACAAGTCCGAAGACAAGTCCGAGGTGCTGGAAAACATCGCCGAGATTCTGGGCGGCGTGGCCACGGTACACATCACCTCTATCGAGGCTGCGCGTGATGCTCCGGACGACAGGTTCAAGGCGCCCGACCAGGCCGTGCTGGACGCCGAGGGAAGCGCGCGCGTGCGCGCGGCGGTGGCGAAGCTGCCGGCCAAGGAGCGACGACTCATGGAGCTCTACTACTTCGCGGACATGAACCTGGAGGCTGCGGGCAGGAAACTCGGGCTTTCGAAGTCTTGGGCCAGCCGGCTGCACACCCGCGCGGTCAACCACCTGCGCGAAGCCCTGACAGAAGAGGATGCATGCGTTGATTGACATGGAAGGTGATAAGGTTTCCTCCCATGCGTCGTCTGTGGATCGTGGTGGTACTTGCGTTCGGTTGCTCGATGCCAATCCAGCATGGGCTCGACGAAACCGCGGCCAACGAGATTCTGACCTCGCTCGAGCGTGCCGGCATCGAGGCAAGCAAGAGTCGCGACGAGGACGGGGCGTTCGCGGTGGTCGTGCCCAGGGCCGACGGCCTGCGCGCCATGGATCTCATGCGCTCGTTGGGACTGCCGCGCGGACCGCGCGCGGGCTTCGGCGAGATCTACAAGCAGCCGAGTCTCGTGCCCACGCCAACCGAGGAGCGTGCGCGCTACGTGCAGGCGCTGGGCGGCGAGATCGCGCGCACCCTCGAAACCGTCGAGGGCGTGGCGAGCGCGCGGGTGCACCTCGTCTTGCCCGAGCCCGACCCGCTCGCGGTCGACGGCAAGCCGCGGGTAGCGGCCCAGGCGGCCGTCTTGCTCAAGACCCGGGCCGGGCGGCCCGTGCCCATCGGCGAGCGCGAGGTGCAGAAATTGGTTGCGGGCAGCGTCCCGGGGCTGGACGCGGCGGCGGTTGCCGTGGTGGTCACGCCGGCACCCGACCTGCCCGCGGCGCCAGGCGAGAAGCTGGTGGCGCTTGGCCCGCTCCGAATGACTCCCGATAGCCGCAGCAGCCTGGCCGTCGGCCTGGCCGCGCTTGCCATGCTGGTCGCGCTCCTCGCGGGCCTCGTGGTCGTGCTCGCCCGTCGGTTGGTGGCCGCGCAACGCAGGGGTTAGCCCGAGAGCTTGCGCTTGAGGGCCGCGAGGGCCTCGTCCAGCGATTGCTCCTCACCGAGCTGATCCAGTTTCTTCTCGGCGGCGCGCTCGGCGGCGGTGGTTCCGCCGAGCTCGTCGGCGAGGCTGACCTCGGCCTCGATGGCGTCGATCTTGCCCGCCATGCGCTCGAAGTCGGAGAAGGCCGAGGTGTTGGTGGAAACCGGACTCTGCCCCTTGGCGGCGCGGGCCTTTTCGCGCAGAGTTCCCTGGCGTAGCTTCACGTCCTTCACCCGCAGTTCGAGCGCGCGCAGGCCGGCGACGAGGTTCTCGACCTGTGCCTTCTGCTCGTCGGCGGCCTTGTCGGTCTCGATGCGATCCGCCTCCTTTTGCGCCTTTCGTCGCAGCGCCTCCTTGGCCAGGGCATCGTCGCCGGCCTCGACCGCGCGGGCCGCGTGTTGCTCCCACGATTTGGCCTCGGCGGCCAGGTTCTCGGATTGATGGGTCAGGCGCTTCTCCTCGGCCATGCAGGCCGCGACCTCGCCGCGTGCTTGCCGGACCGAGTCCTCCATGTCCCGCACGAGCTGATCGATTTCCTTGGCCGGATCTTGCATCTTGTCGATCAGATCGTTGACGTTCGACTTCACCAGCGTGGACAGACGCGCGAGGATGCTCATAGGCGCGAGTCTAGTCACGAATCGGCCTTTGGCCAGTGTAGTTCGGGCTCCGTGCCCGCTGCCTTCTCCGTGCTCTCTGGGTTTTCTCCCCGGATTTTGCTAGCGTTCCGCTTTCATGCTCCTGCGCGAAATGATCGGACAGGATCGCGCGGTCGCCATGCTCGAGCGGGCCGCGGCGTCCGGGCGACTGGCGCACGCTTGCCTCTTCGACGGGCCCGAGAGCGTGGGCAAGCGAAGCGCGGCGTTTGCTCTGGCGCAGGCCATGTGCTGCACCGAGGCTCCGGGCCGCGGCTGCGGGACCTGCGACGCCTGTCGCCGCATCGAGACCGGCCGACATCCCGACGTGCTGGCGCTGGCGCCGGCCGCCCAGCAATACGTCATCGAGCAAGCGCGCGAGATCGTCGCCATTGCCTCGACGCGACCCCACGAGGCCCCGGCGCGCATCCTCATTCTGGATCGCGCGGATGCCTTGAATCCCAGCTCGGCGAACTGTCTGCTCAAGATCCTGGAAGAGCCCTGTCCCGGCAATCACTTGCTGCTCGTGTCCTCCGCGCCCGATCGCCTGCTTCCCACCATTCGATCGCGAACGCAGCGCATCCGCTTCGTGGCCCTGCGGCCCGCTGCCCTGGTGGAAATCGCCATGCGCGCTGGCGCCACACGCGCGCAGGCGGAAACCGCGGCCTCCCTGGCCGGTGGGCAGGCTGGGCGGCTCCTGCAGGCGCTCGCGGCCGAGGTCGAATCGGATCCCTGGGCGGTCGTGGGCAAGTTGCGGGAAGCCGCGGCGGCGAAGCGGATGGGGCCGATCTTCGATGCCGCGGCCCAGTTTTCCGACAAGGAGAGCAGGCAGGATCTGCCCGAGGTGCTGGCCCTGCTGGCGCGGCTGTATCGCGACGCGCTCGTGACCGCGGCAGGGGCAGGGGATCTCGTGCTCCTGCGCGATCGCGCCACGGAACTCGAAACACTCGCGGGCCGCGCGCAAAAGGATTACGATCTGGGGACGCTTCGTGATGCCTTGCGCGAGGTGGTCCAGGCCACCCTTGCGCTGTCGTCCAACGTGAACCCAGTGACCGCGCTCGAGAAGATGTTGATGGAACTTGGCACCCTAGAGTCGAGACTCGCATGAGCGAGGGCCCGAGTTCGCACGATCTGGCGCAAGGAGGCGTGGACGGCGCACCTCGCGTGGACGCGCACACCTCGGTCCGGGTGCGCCTCGCGCGCAACGGCCGCACCATCGACTGTCAGTGCGGCGATATGGTTCTGCGCCGGGGCGACCAGGTGGTGGTGGACGATCGGCACGGTAACACGCTCGGCATGGTCACCATCCCGTCGGGAACCCGGCCGGTTCAAGGTTTGCAGGGACGCGTGATTCGCAAGGCCGAGCCGCGCGATGTCGCGCGGGCCGAGCAGGAGCGCAGGCGGCAGGAGGAGGCGCTTGCCTTCGCCCGCGAGCGCGCCCGCGCCCTGGGCTTGCCCATCAAGCTTTTTCGCACCGACATCGGGCTTGGCGGGGATCGCGCCACGTTCTTCTTCTCGTGCGAACAGCGCGTGGATTTTCGCGCCTTGGTTCGCGATCTGGCGGGGCACCTGCAAGCGCGCGTGGAAATGCGACAGGTTGGCGTGCGAGACGAATCCAAACTGACCGGGGGCATCGGATCGTGCGGCCGCGAGCTGTGCTGCGCGACCTACCTGTCGCGCTTCGCGCCGATTTCCATCAAGATGGCGAAACACCAGCGCCTGGTGCTCAACCCGACCAAGATCGCCGGTCAGTGCAGCCGTCTCAAGTGCTGTCTCGTGTACGAAGACGACCTCTACGTCGAAATGTCCAAGGACCTGCCCAAGCCGGGCAAACGGGTCGAGACGCCAGAGGGCGTGGGGCGCGTCGACGACCTCGACGTGCTCGGTGGGCGCGTGCGGGTTTGCTTTTTCGAACGACCGCCCATGACCTTCGCGGCGTCGGACGTGCGGCTGGTGGCGGGTCAGCCGAATTCGCCCGTGACGCCCACACCGCAGCCGCGCGAGGTCCCCGCGCTCGACGGCGAGGAGAGCGGCGGAGAAGACGACGGCGGCGGCGGCAAAGAGGTTTAACCACAGAAAGCGGAAGAAGAAGGAGTTCGGGCTCGAAGATCCGGAAACCCTTTCTTCCCGGTCTCCGTGTCCTCTGTGTCCTCTGTGTTCCCGTGTTAGTCTCTGGCCATGGCTGACACCTTCTACGTCACCACGCCGATCTACTACGTCAACGCGCTTCCCCACCTAGGGACGTTCTACACTACCACCGTCGCCGACGCGTTCGCGCGCTACCACCGGGCCCGCCGCCACGAGACCTATTTCCTCACCGGCACCGACGAGCACGGGCAGAAGATCGAGCGCATGGCGCGCGAGCAGAACGTCAGCCCCAAGGAATACTGCGACGGCATCGTCGCCAAGTTCAAGGAGGTCTGGGCGCAGGCCGGCATCAGTTACGACCGCTTCATCCGCACCACCGACCCCGACCATGTCGCCTCGGTCGAAACCATGTGGCAGCGCATGACGGCCAAGGGCGACATCTACAAGGCCGACTACGACGGCATGTACTGCGTGGGTTGCGAGGGCTGGAAAACCGAGGAGGACGTGGTCGATGAGGGCGGCACCAAGGTTTGCCCCATCCACCGCAAGCCCGTCGAGCGGGTGCGCGAGGAAAACTACTTCTTCCGCCTATCGCAGTACGCCGACAAGCTGCTGGCGCTCTACGAACAGCCGGGCTTCATCCGACCCGAAACGCGCAAGAACGAAGTGGTCGAGTTCGTGCGCTCGGGCCTCAAGGATCTGTCCGTGTCGCGCTCGACGGTCAAGTGGGGCATTCCAGTGCCCAGCGATCCCAGCCAAGTCATCTACGTGTGGCTCGACGCCCTGATTAACTACGTGTCCGCACTAGGCGGGCCGGACAAGATCGCCAGCGATGTGCGCTCGCAAGCGCTGTGGGGCGCGTGCACCCACCTCATCGCCAAGGACATCCTGCGCTTTCACGCGGTTTACTGGCCGGCCATGCTGATGTCCGCGGGCTTGCCCCCGCCGAAGGGCGTGTTCTGCCACGGCTACATCACCGTCAAGGGGCAGAAGATTTCCAAGTCCATGCCGGCCACCCGCGTGGATCCCAGCCTCATCGCCGCTTCCCTCGGCGCCGATCCTCTGCGCTACTTCGTGTTGCGCGAGTACACCCTGGGCAACGACGGCGACTTCAGCTACGAGGCGCTGTTCCAGCGCTTCGAATCGGACCTGGGCAACGACCTCGGCAACCTGGCCAACCGCACGATTTCCATGGCTCGCCAACTTGGTGAAACGCTCGATTCACCGCATCGGCCGGGGTACTCGGCCGGCGATCCGCTGTCCGAGGAAGAGCTGGTCTTGCGCCGGTGCGCGCAGGATATGATCGTTGCCGCCAGCAAGGCCTGGGACGAGATGCAGCCCTCGCGCGCCCTGGAGGCGACCTGGACCATGATCCGCGCCGGCAACGTGTATCTCGATCGCACGGCGCCATGGAAGCTCAAGAAGGCGGGACAGCTTGCGGAGCTGCGCGAAGTGTTGGTCAACACCTGCGAAATCATCCGGCGCGCGGCCCAAATGGTCGGGCCCGCCATGCCCGAGGCGTCGCGCGAGCTTCTACGCCAGATCGGCCGCGAGCAGGACTATGGCCTGTGGCCGTCGGAACAGTGGGGTGGCTGGCCGGGTGGCAAATTGGTCGAGCCCAAGCCCATCTTCCCGCGCATCGAGCCCGATCGGCAGAGAGAGCTCATCGCGGCCTGGCTCGAACAGACGCCACCGCCCAAGAGCCTACCGGCCGCTGCCGGCACCGCCGGCGAAATCGCCATCGAAGAATTCGCCAAGATCGATCTGCGCTCCGCCAAGGTGTTGGCCGCCGAGACCGTGCCGAAGACCGAGAAGCTGCTCAAGCTGGTTCTCGATCTGGGCAGCGAACAGCGCACCGTCATCTCGGGCATCGCCGGCGCCTATGCGCCAGCCGACCTCGTCGGACGCACGGTTCTCTATTTGGCGAATCTCAAGCCCGCCAAAATCCGCGGCGTGATTTCCCAAGGCATGATCCTGGCCGCGAGCAGCGATCCGCTTTCCATGTGCGTTTTCGACCGCGAGGTGGCGCCGGGCACGAAGGTCAAGTAGCGCCCTCCGATCCCCGGCTTCTTCGTGGGTGGAGGCGCGGGTCCCAAACTCCTTTTGGACAAAAAGGGAGCTTCGTGGTCTCTATTAGGGTTGATGGTCACGCAGCAAAGGATTGGAACAGCGTCCTGCCGTGCTCCTTCTGGCTGTGCGCCGGCTTTGCGCGGGATTCGCGGGAGGCTGCTGCTTGCGCTTTCTTGCGTCGGGTTGGCCTCTGCCGGACCGGCCTGCCGCTCTTCCTCGCCAGCGTCCGGAACGGGCAGCGGTGGCCAGATCGCCACGTCGATGGGTGGAAGCGGTGGTGGGGAAAACACCGACAGCGGTGGCAGTGGCAATGGATCGACGAGCGGCGGTGGGGCAGGCGGCGGAACAACCGGCAGTGGCGGGGCGAGTGGCGGCGTCACCGGCAGCGGTGGGGCGGGCGGCGGGGGGACCGGCAGCGGTGGAACGAGCGGCGGTGGAACCAGCGGCCAATCGACGGTGACGGCGCCACCCACGGTTTCGGCCTTGGTGATCAAGGCGAATCCCAACAACCATCTTTCTTGCTTCGTAGACTGGTCGACCGATAGTCCCGCCAGCTCCGAGGTGCAATTCGGAGCTGGCTCGTATGAATTCCACATCGTGGTCGACGAGTCTGTCACGTCCCATCATGTACTCGTCATCGGCATGTACGCGGCGACCGACTACTTGATCAAGGCCGTGTCCAAGAATGACGGCGGCTCGGCCAGCGCCGAGGGGACTTTCACCACCGGCGCGTTGCCCGCCGGCCTGCCCGTGGCCACCGTGACGGCCAACGACACCACCGCGTCGCAGGCCGGATGGACCTTGGCCAACATCATGCCGGGTTCCGCAGGGGTTGGGTTCAATGGCACGTCACCGGGAATCATGGTCATGTACGACCAGACCGGGGTTCCGGTTTGGTACTTCGTCAACGGCACCACCAACGACGTGCGCGGCGACGTTTCCCTGCGCGTGCTGGCCAACGGCAACATCATCCTTGGCCCGTCCTCGGGCGAGCCCGCCAAGGAAATCGATCTCGCAGGCAATGTCGTCTGGTCGGGCCCGCCCGAGCCGGCGGCCACGGCCTCGACGTCCGATCCCGCGACCGCGCCCATGTCGCATTTCGCGGCGAAGCTTTCCAATGGAAACTACGTCTTGTTCCGGGATATCACCAATGCCGATGGTATTGGCGGCGCCTACGTCGAGGAGCTGACCCCTTCGAATACGGTGGCTTGGTCGTGGAATCTCTTCGACCACCTGCAGCCACCGGCGGATGCGGCGAAGGATTGGTGCCACCCCAACTCGGTGACCGTCGACCTCGACAACGACGTCTTCTATCTGAGCTGTCGCTACCAGGGCGTCATCAAGGCCCGGCGCTCGGGCGACCAAGGCATCATTTGGGTTCTGGGCGGGGAGGCGGGAGGCGACTTCACCTTCAGCCCCACCACGGCGAGCTTCGACGATCAGCACGACCCCGAGATCCACGCCGACGGCACCATCTTGCTCTACAACAACCGCGGCGTGGCGGTCGTGCAACCGGCTGGAACCACCTCGCGCGTGCTCGAGGTCGCCGTGGACGAGCAGACCAAGCAGGCGACCCTGACCTTCGAGTTTCCCGGGAACTACACCGCCGACCCCTGGTACTCCACCACTTGGTACACGCCCTTCTGGGGCGACGCCGATCGCCTCGCCAACGGCAACATCCTTATCGACGCCGGCTTTCGTAGCCAGACCATCCAGACGCATATCTTCGAGGTCCGCCCGTCGGACGGCAAGGTGGTCTGGCAGATCACGCTCCCTGCAGGCGCCGGGTCCTACCAGGCCGAGCGTTTGTCGCCACCGCCGCTCGTGCAGCCGCTCTAAGAGGTTCTGCGGGCGAGGCGGGCTCCATGGCGAATCTGTCGCCCTGGTGGACACGCGCCTCCGAGGCTGGGCAAAGTAGTACCCTCGGGGCAATCCCCCAGTACCGTCATGCCCTCGGAAGTCGCCAAGATCATTGCCTCGCTTCGCCGCGCCTGCAAGGCCGGCGTGTGGTCCGCGGGGGTGAATCTGGTGCGCGCGGGGGCGGTCACGGTGGAATCGCGCAGCGACGAGGAAATCGTCTTGCGCGTACGCGCGCAGGGCAGGGCGGTGCCAGCCCAGGTCGTGCTTTACCCCGGCCAGGACGAATGGGACTGCGACTGCCCGGGCCGTTTGCGGCCGTGCGAGCACTTGGCGGCCTCGGCCATCGCGCTCGGCCAGGCCGAAGGAGACGACACCGGCGATGGAAAGCCTGTACGGGCGAGCGTCGAGGTCTGGGCGCGGGTCGTCTACCGGTTCACCCAGGTCGAAGGAGGTCTCACCCTGCGCCGGTTCATCGTGCATGCCGACGGCGGCGAAACGCCTCTCGGCGGCACGCTTTCTGCGCTGCTGTCGCGGCCGGCCGAGGCGCGCAGTCTGCAGATCGAGCAATGCGACTTGCAGGCCGATCGGCTGCTCGAAAGCGCAGCGCGCGCGACCCTGCCTCCCTCCAAGCTGGACGCCCTCATTCGCGTCCTTGTGGGGTGCCGCTTGGTCTTTCTCGACGGACGGCAGGTGGCCATGTCCGAGGAAGAGGTGTTGCCGCATGCCGTGGTCGGCGATCGCGATGACGGCGTGGCGATTACCATTCGTCGCGACGCGCGCATCACGAGCGTACCCAGCGCTGGCGTGGTGCTGATTGCCGACGAGATAGCCCGCCACGGCGAAATCGATCTGTGCGGCGGATTCTTGCAGAACTTGCCCCTCGTGCAGACCTACCGGGCGGCCCAGCTGGGAGACGTGGCGACGCGCATCTTGCCCGACCTGTGTCGCCGCATGGCGGTCGAGGTGCGCACCAGCCGTCTGCCGCGCATCGCTCGCGGCATCGTTCCGCGCGTGGTGCTCGACCTCAGCCAAATCGGATCTTCGCTCGCCGTGCTGCCCAAGCTGGTGTACGGCAATCCGCCGTGCGCGCGCATCGACGACGGCCGACTGGTGCATCTGACCGGGCCGGTGCCGTTGCGAGACGAGGCGGCCGAGCGGCGTCTTGCGGAGAAGCTCCGTTCGGACCTGAGCCTCCTGTGCGGGCGGCGCACTACCTTCGAGGGCGCCGACACGGCGCGATTCGTGGACAAGCTGAAACGCTGGCGGGGAGAATTGGCGGGTGACGGCGCCACGCTGGTGAGGGCGCGCGTGCGTCTCGAGCCCAAGCTACGGGTGGAGGGCGCGGGCGGCGCAGCCAAGGGCCTGCCCGGCGTGCGATTCGATCTCGATTTCACGGTGCTGGCCGAGGACAAGCGTGAAGCGCTTGGCACCGTCAGCGCCACGACCGTGCTCTCGGCTTGGCGGGAAGGCCTGGGGCTGGTGCCGCTCGACGGCGGCGGCTTCGCGCCCTTGCCCGAGGCCTGGCTCGCCAAACATGGACAAGAGCTCGCGGCCTTGCTCGCTGCCCGCGGCGGCGACGGCCGGGTGGCCACGCACGCCCTGCCCACCCTCGGTCGCTTGTGCGAGGATCTGGACCAACCGCCGCCGCCCGGCCTGGATCGCCTGGCGCCGCTGGCCGAAACCTTCGAGCACCTGCCGGAAGCGAAGCTGCCGCACGACCTCACCGCGACCCTGCGTCCCTACCAGCGTATCGGCGTCAACTGGCTGTCGTTCCTGCGCAGCGTGGGCCTCGGGGGGATTCTCGCCGACGACATGGGCCTGGGCAAGACCGTGGAAGCGCTGTGCGTGTTCGACAAGAAGACGCTGGTGGTGTGTCCCACCAGCGTGCTACCCAACTGGCGCTCCGAGCTGGCTCGCTTCCGCCCTTCCTTGCGGGTGAACGTGTACCACGGCCCGGCGCGCGCGCTCGACGACGGCGCCGACGTCACCCTGACCACCTATGCGATCTTGCGTCTCGATAGCGAGGACCTTGCACGCCGCCGCTTCGACGTCGCGGTCATCGACGAAGCGCAGGCGATCAAGAATCCCGACAGCAAGGTGGCGCGTGCTGCCTACGCGCTCGATGCCGAATTTCGTCTGGCGGTGACCGGCACGCCGGTCGAGAACCGCCTGGACGAGCTGTGGAGCCTGATGCACTTCGCGAACCGCGGCCTTCTCGGCGGCCGGCGCGAGTTCGAGGCCGAGGTCGCTCGTCCCGTTGCCGACGGCGTGGCTGGCGCGGCCCAGGCTCTGCGCCAGCGCATCCGTCCCTTCGTCCTGCGCCGACGCAAGGCCGAGGTGGCGCCGGAGCTACCCCCGCGAAGCGAGGCCACGCTCAAGATTGTCCTCGATGAGCGCGAGCGCGGTATCTACGACGCCGTTCGCGCCGCCACGCAGAGCGACTTGGTTGCCGCGCTGGGCTCCAATGGGGAGGGGAGGCTCGATGTGATGAGGGCGCTGGAGGCGCTGTTGCGTCTGCGCCAGGCCGCCTGCCATCCCGCGCTCTTGCCGGGACAGAAGGCCGCGTCTTCGTCCAAGATCGAGGCCCTGGTCGAAGCCCTGGTCACGGCCGCCGAGGATGGACACAAGGCCCTGGTCTTTTCCCAGTGGACATCGCTGCTCGATCTCATCGAGCCGGTGCTGCGGCAGATCGGTCTCGAATTCACGCGCCTCGACGGCGCAACCCGCGATCGGGCGGCCGTGGTCGAGAGCTTCCAAGCCGAAGCTGGCCCGCCGGTCATGCTGATTTCGCTCAAGGCCGGCGGCACCGGGCTCAACCTGACCGCCGCGGATCACGTGTTCCTCTGCGATCCTTGGTGGAACCCCGCGGTCGAGGATCAGGCCGCCGACCGCGCCCACCGCATCGGCCAGGAGCGACCGGTCATGATCTACCGTCTGGTCGCCGCGGACACGGTGGAGGAGCGGATCCTCGATCTGCAAGCACGCAAACGGGCCATCGGGGAGGCCGCATTGGGCGATGCGGCAGCGGCCGCTGCGCTTACGCGCGAAGACCTACTTGCCCTTCTGGCCTGATCGGCGCTAGTTAAGTGCTTGGAGCTATTGGCTGGCCATGCCATCATGGCCGCCGCCTGGGAGGAACCCTCGATGCGAAAAATCATTGGTCTCTGCTTCCTGACCGCCACCTTCATTGCCACCTCGGCCCAAGCGCAGAGTATCTTTATCGAGAAGGGCGATCCCAGCGCCCTGGATGTCACGGTTGGCGGTGGTCTGGTCAAGGATGCCTGGGGTGCCGGCGTGGCCGGCGGCTACTCTTATCGTGGCGTATTCGATGTCGGCGCGGACTTCACGCGCTACGCCTACACCGCTGGCACCAACAAGAGCCTCGCCGGTTACAGCATCACCCCGTTCGCGACCTGGCACGCGCTTCGTCACGACGTGGACGAACTGCCGGTTTCGATTTCCGCAACGCTCGCGATGCAGAGAATCGTCTACGCCGGCAACGGTCCGGTCGCGAATCCCGAAGGTTGGGGCTTGGTCGTAGGTCCATCGGTCTACCGACGCTTCGAGTTCGGGAGCAACCTGGTCGTGGTTCCGGAGCTGTTCGTGGCCTACGACTTCAGCTACACCCGCTTTTACAGCGAGGCGTTCGACCAGACCTCCCTGAACGTCCGGAACAACGGCTCTGGCGCCGGCTACAGCACCCTGGCGAAGAACAACATTCGCGTCCTGGTCAGGCCGAACATTCTTTTCAAGATGGGCAATACCAATTACGTGATCGTCCCCTACGTCGGATACCAAGGCGCCTTGGCAGCAGGTGGCAACATCGGCGCGATATTCTAGGTCCCGGGCGCGGACGAGATCGAATTTCCCCCCGTGGGGGGCGTGGAAGGAGAGGTTTCGAATGTCCCAGCGGAAGAAGATCGCTCTCGTGGGGGCCGGCAATATCGGCGGCGAGTTGGCGGCCTTGGCGGCCCGCCAGGAACTCGGCAACGTCTGGTTGTTCGACATTCCCGAGAAGCTCGGCGTGGCACAGGGCAAGGCCCTGGATCTCGAGCAGAACGGTGCCGTACTGGGATACGACGTCGCGGTCCGGGGGACCGCCAACTGGGACGACCTGGCGGGCGCGGACGTGGTCATCGTGACCGCCGGGATCCCGCGCAAGCCAGGGATGTCGCGTGACGACCTGCTCAGCGTCAACCTGAAGATCATTCGCGGCGTGGCCGAGAACCTGCGCACGCGCTGTCCGAATGCCTTCGTCATCGTGGTGTCGAACCCGCTCGACGCCATGGTGTACGCGATGAAGGAGGGCACCGGGTTTCCTCCCGAGCGCGTGGTGGGCATGGCTGGCATGCTGGATTCCGCCCGCCTTCAGCTCTTTCTCGCGCAGGCGGCCGGGGTGGCGGTGAAGGATGTGCGCGCCATGGTGCTGGGCGGGCACGGCGACACCATGGTGCCGGTGCCGAGCTACTGCACCATCAACGGGATTCCGGCTCGCCAGCTCGTGGCGGACGACAAGCTCGCCGCCATCTTCGAACGGACCCGTAACGGTGGCGCCGAGGTCGTGAAATTGATGGGCACGAGCGCCTACTTCGCGCCGGCCGCCTCGGCCATCCAGATGGCCCGCGCGTACTTGCACGACGAAAAACGCCTGATTCCTTGCGCGGCCTATCTGCGTGGCGAATACGGCTACCAGGACCTCTACATCGGCGTGCCGGTCATTCTCGGCGGCGGCGGCGTGGAGAAGGTCGTGGAGATCGCGCTCGATCCCGGCGAGAAGCAGATGCTCGACAAGTCCGCCAAGGCCGTTCGCGATCTGATCGAAGTCTCCAAGCGCCTCTAAGAGAGCGCGCAGAGGGAGAAGAGAGCACAGGGTCGTACGCGGGCCGGCCTTGCCGCAGCGCGGTTGCCGATCTGCCGGCATTGCGCGCATCTGAAGCTATAATCCGCGCGCTTGGATCTCCGATCGTTCACTCTTGCCGAACTCCGCGAGCGCGTCGCACTCGCTGGCGAAGCGCCGTTTCGCGCCGAACAGGTCTTTCGCTGGCTGCACGGCCCGGGTGCTGGCGGCATGGGGGGCGTGCGCATTCCGCTCGCCCCGTCGACGGTTCCACGGGCGCTGCGCGATGCCCTGCTGGCGAGCGCGCCGCTCTTGCCGCTGGTCTTGGACGGAACGGTCGAATCCTCCGACGGCACGCGGAAGTTTCGTTTCCTGACCCACGACGGTCGAGCCATCGAAACCGTGCTCATCCCCGACGACAAGCAAGCGCGCAGCAAGCTCACCTTGTGCATCTCTTGCCAGGTGGGTTGCGCTTGGGGTTGCGCCTTTTGCGCGACCGCTACCTTGGGATTCGGCCGCAACTTGACTGCCGGGGAGATGGTCGAGCAACTGTACTGGACGATGGAGAACGTCGGGCAGAAGCCGACCAACATCGTCTTCATGGGCATGGGGGAGCCCTTGCACAATCTCGACCAAGTGACGCGCGCCCTGGCCGTCATCGAGCATCCCTGGGGCGCGGGTCTGTCGCCGCGGCGACTGACGGTGTCGACCTCGGGTGTGGTGACGGGCATCGACCTTCTCGCCAAGGTGCGGCCCTTGCCCAATATCGCCATCTCGCTCAACGCCACCACCGACGAGGTTCGCGACCAGATCATGCCGGTCAACCGCCGCTGGAATATCGCGGCCCTCCTGGCCGCCGCCCGACGCTTTCCGCTTGGGCATCACCGCCGCGTGACCTTCGAATACGTGCTCTTTGCCGGCGTCAACGACAGCGACATGGACGCTGCCCGTATCCCGAGGCTACTCGCGGGCATCCCAAGCAAAGTCAACTTGATTCCCTGGAATCCCGTCCCTGGGTTGCCCTACGAGCGTCCTAGCGAAGCGCGCGTGCTCGCCTTCCAGAACCAGGTCCGCAGGGCCGATTTGCCCGTGTACATCCGGACCCCCCGCGGCGACGACACGGCGGCGGCCTGCGGGCAGCTCGCGGCGCGCACCCGTCAAGTTCCCATCGACTTCTTCGATCTCAAGGTCAGGAGGCACGTCTCATGAGCCAGGCGGCCGTTCACGTCGACTTGACCTTGCGCCCGGCCGCCATGCACAGGCGGGTCAGCGACCTGTGGTCGCTGGTGGAAAGCGACATGCACCGAGTGGAGACGCGTCTGTGCGAACAGATGGACAGCCCTATCGGCCGCATTCCCGAGGTCGGCACGCATCTGCTCGGGGCCGGCGGAAAGCGGCTGCGGCCGCTGCTCTCGGTGCTGGTCGGGCGCGCAGTCGAGGCCGACATGGAACAGGCGGTGGCCGCCGGCTGCGCCGCCGAGCTCATCCACACGGCCACGCTGTTTCACGACGACGTGGTGGACAGTGGCAGCGTTCGTCGCGGGCGTCCGGCGGCGCGCATGATTTACGGCAACGGCGTCGCCGTCTTGGTCGGCGACTTTTGTCTGGCGCGTGGTCTGGATTTGGTCGCCTCGACCGGCTCCATCGCCATGGTGCGCTCGCTGGCGGCCACGGTCACCGAGATGGCCGAGGGCGAAGTTGCACAACTGGAAGGCGCGGGCAATCCCGACACCACCATCGCCACTTACCTGCGCGTCGTCGACCGCAAGACCGCGTCGCTCATGGCCTGGTGCGCACGCATGGGGGGCGTTCTGGGCGAAGGACTCGACGTGGCTCTTGGACGCTTCGGCCGCGCCTTGGGCCGGGCCTTCCAGATCGCCGACGACATCCTCGACTGCGCGATAGATGAGCGTACGACCGGAAAATCGGTCGGTCGCGATTTGCAGGAGGGCAAGCTCACCCTGCCCGTCTTGCTCGCTTGCGAGGCCGATCCCGATCTGCGCGCCGGGATCCGTGAAGCCCTGGGCGAGCAGGGGATTCCCGCCGACAAGGCCCGGGCGATCCTGACCACGGTTCGCGCCGCCGACGGAGTGGAACGGGCGCGCCGGCGCGCCCTCGGGTTTGCCGAGGAAGCGAACGCGGAGCTCGCGATCCTTCCGGCGTCGCCGTATCGGGACGCTCTCGGCGAGCTGTCCCGCCTTTCCGTCGACCGGGTGGCGTGATGTCCATGACCGCGTCGGAAGCTGACATCCGCGGGATGTTCGACCGCATTGCTGGCCGCTACGACCGCGCCAATCGCATCATGTCGGCCGGCGTCGATGTGCTGTGGCGGCGCAAGGCCATCCGAACCTTGCTCGACGGGCTGGAAGATTCGCCGTGCGTGCTCGACTTGGGGGCAGGAACCCTGGACGGGGCCATCGAGATCCTGCGTCGGCAACCGCGCGCGCGAGTTCTCGGCGCCGACTTCGCGCGCAACATGCTGGTTCTGGGACGCAAGAAGACGCGCGCGGCCGAGGTCGAGGTGCAGGTCGCGGACGGCCATGCGCTACCTTACCGCGATGCCGTTTTCGACGCCGCGTTCTCGGCATTCTGCGCGCGCAACCTGCGCGATCTCGACCGGGCCCTGGCGGAATTGCGCCGCGTGGTCCGGCCGGGCGGCCGTGTCGTCATCCTCGAGTTCTTCCGGCCCGCGCGCAAGCGTCCCTTTTGGGACGGGTTCTACAATGCGCGCGTGTTGCCGCTGCTCGGTCGCGTGGTGAGCGGCGACCAGGCCGCGTATCGCTACCTGCCCGAGTCCATCGCCGGATTCCTCACCCGCGAGGAATTCGAGGCCCGCATGCGGTCGGCCGCATTCGCCAAGGTTCGCGGCGGCGATCTCTTTCCCGCCGGTGTCGCTTCCATGGTGGTGGCGGAATGAAGGTCCTGGTCGCCATCTCGGGCGCTTCCGGCGCCATCTATGCCAAGCGGTTGCTCGAAGCCCTGGCGGAGGCGCGGAAATCGGACCCCGATCTCGCGCTGACGGTGTGCTTTACGAGCAATGGCCGCCGCGTCTGGCAGCACGAGCTCGGCGGCGATCATGGCCACGGGCTACGCGAGGTCGACAACGACGATTTCACCTGCTCGTTTGCTTCGGGCTCGGCGTTGTGGCACGCGGTGGTGGTGGTGCCCTGCTCGGTCGGCCGCGTGGGACGCATCGCCAGCGGCTTGGCGGACGATCTCATCGCCCGCGCCGCCGATGTCGCGCTCAAGGAGCGGCGCAAACTCGTGTTGGTGGTGCGCGAGACGCCGCTTTCCGCGATCCACCTCGAAAACTTGCTCACGGTCGCGCGCGCCGGCGCCGTCGTCCTACCCGCCACGCCGTCGTTCTACACCCGGCCCGCCACCGTCGACGCCGTCGTCGATACCGTGGTCGCCCGCGTGCTCGACCAGCTTGGCGTCGTGACCGCGCTTTCGCCCCGTTGGGGAAAGACATCATGAAACTCGAACCCAGCCTCGATCTCTTCGACCTGGGCCGCGACGCCTTGGCTGCGGCCCGCACCGCCTTCGCCGGGCGCGCGTTTTTCGTCTCCGCTCGCCGCCTGCAAGCGGATGGCACCTGGTCGGGGCCATCCGAGGCGACCTGCGCCCTGGTCGAGGAAGACGTGCTGGCCGGACTTGGGGGACTTGCGGCCGCGCGGAGGCTCGGGGCCGATGCCGCGGTCTGCAGCCTGGCAGGCGAGGCGGCAGGCGAAGCGATTGCAAGCGGGATGCGCTGCCTGGTTCGCCTTCCTTTCACCCCCGGCGAGTCCGCGGATGCGCGCGGCGCTCGCCTCGATCAGTTGGGCGAGCTCGTCAGACGCGTGCCAGGCATCGACGGGGTTTTGCCCGTGCCCGTGGGCGAGGCGCAGGGGCTGGACACGCTGCAGTTCTTCGCCGCGTGCCGCATGACCTGCCCGGCCCTGCACGTCGTGGTGGATCTGGAACTCTACGGGCTCAAGCTCGGACAGCTCTGTCTTTCGTTTGGCGCCGACGAGATTCTCGGCTCCATCGCGGAGGCGCGCGCGCTCAGGCTGGGCGAGCACGCGTCGAGCAACGTGCTCACGCGCGACGAGGCGGCGCTGCTCCTGCGGGCCTCCGGCTTCACGCCGTGCGAGCGCCTGCGCGAAGGGGAGGTGCGGGGTCCGTGAGCCTGTCCGCCATCGCGAACAAGCTGCGCGAAGGCGCGCCGCTGTCGCGCGCCGATGGACTCGCGCTCTACGAGCACCCCAACCTGATGGAGGTGGGGGCGCTGGCCAACGAAGTGCGCGAACGCCTGCATGGCGACCGCACCTATTGGAATCGCAACCTGCACATCAACCCGACCAACGTGTGCGTGGCGTCCTGCAAGCTGTGCTCGTTTTCCCGACGCCGACCGGACGCCGAGGGCGCCTACGTGCTCGGCGTCGAGGAAGCGGTGGACAAGTTGCGCGCGCGCCTGGCCGCCGGAGAGCGGGTGACCGAAGTCCACGTCGTGGGCGGTCTGCACGATGGCTTGCCTTTCGACTACTTCACCCGCCTGGTGTCGGGGCTCAAGGCGGCCGCGCCCGGCATCAGCGTCAAGGCCTTTTCAGCCGTCGAGATCTTCTTCTTTCACCGCCTCTACGGCATGAGCATCGAGGAGATCTTGCGCCGCTTGCAGGCGGCCGGGCTCGATGCGCTGCCCGGTGGTGGCGCGGAGATTCTCTCGCCGCGGGTGCGCAAGGCCATCTGCCCGAACAAATGCGCGGCGGACGAATGGCTGACGGTGCATCGTATCGCGCACCGGCTCGGCCTCAAATCCAACTGCACCATGCTCTTCGGTACCGTCGAGACGCTGGCCGAGCGGGTCGATCACCTCTTGCTCCTGCGTAACCAACAGGCCGAATCGGCAGGCTTTCTGGCCTTCATCCCGCTACCGTTTCATCCCGAGAACAACGCCCTGGAAGACCGGCCCGCGCCCAGCGCGGCCGAGAACCTGCGCACCGTCGCGGTGGCGCGCTTGCTGCTTTCCAACCTGCCGCACATCAAGGCCTACTGGGTGAGCCTCGGCCTCGCCACGGCGCAGACCGCGTTGTGGTTCGGCGCCGACGATTTCGACGGCACGGTCAGCGAGGAGAAGATCTATCACGAGGCTGGCGCACGCTCGCCGCGGGCCCTCGCGGGCGATGAGATCGCGCGCCTGGTGCGGGCCGCGGGCCGCGTGCCGGTCGAGCGCGACACCCTCTACGGCAACCTGCCGCTCTCGAACCGGAAGGCCGATTGAGCGTGCGCCGCCTGCGCCTTTCCGCCGTTTCCTTCCTCAACGCGCGCCCCATCACCTACGGCATCGAGCGCGGGCTGGTGGGCCAGGACCGCTTCGATCTGCGCTTCGATCTGCCCTCGCGCTGTGCCGCCGCGGTGGCCTGTGGCGAGGCCGACCTCGGCCTCATGCCTATCGGCAGCTACGGTACCTCGACGGTGGAGCTACGCATCGTTCCCGGTGTTGCCATCGCCTCGCGCGGTCCGGTGCGCACCGTGATGCTGCTGGGCGAGGTGCCGATCGAGGAGATGGACAGCGTGGTCCTTGACCAGGCCTCGCGCACCTCGCAACTCCTGGTCCAGATCCTCATGCGGCAGCGCGGGCATGCCCCTGCCTTCGAGCGTGCCGATCACGACCGCGTCGTGGGCCTCATCGGTGGCAGGCGGGGCGGTCTGGTGATCGGCGACCTCTGCTTCTCCGCCAGTCGCCGCTTCCCTTGCGTCTACGATCTAGGCGCCGAGTGGACGGAGCGGGTGGGGCTGCCCTTCGTCTACGCCGCCTGGATTGGCCGGCCGGAGGCGCTCTCGCCCGGTGACGTCGGGCTCCTTCAGGAGAGCTTGTCGCTGGGCCTGGAGAGCCGGCGGGATATCGCCCGCGCGTGGGCCGAGCAGAGCGGCGAGGAGGCAGAGCTCGGCGAGCGTTACCTCACGGAGAACATTCACTACTCTCTCGGGTCAGGCGAGCTGTGCGGGGCGGCCGCCTTTCTCGAACGCGCCCACGAGGCCGGGCTGCTTCCCAGGAGACCGGTTTTGCGTCTGTTCCCAGATGAGGTCCGGCCCAGATCCGCGCCGGATCGGCGCGAGCGATCCCCCGACGGGCTTCTTTCCGCCGCCGCGGCGGGCGAGCGCCTGTCCTTCGAGGAAGGGGTGCGCCTGTACGAATCGGCGTCGCTTTTCGACCTGGGGCGTGCGGCGGATGCGCGCCGGCGCTCGCTGCACCCGCACGGCGTGGTCACGTACATCATCGATCGCAACGTCAACTACACCAACGCGTGCACCACGGCCTGCCAGTTCTGCAATTTTTACCGTCCGCCGGGCGACCAGCGCATCTACACCCTCACCCGTGACGAGCTCGCGCAGAAGCTGCAAGAAACCGTCGATTTGGGCGGCATCCAGGTCTTGCTTCAGGGCGGAATCAATCCCGACCTCGGTCTCGACTACTACGAGGATCTCTTCCACTGGATGAAGGCGAACTTTCCCATCGCCATCCACGGACTTTCGCCGGAAGAGATTCGTTACCTCGCCGAGCGCGAAAAGCTCACCATTCGCGCCGTGCTCGAACGACTGATGGCGGCGGGGCTGGATTCGGTGCCAGGCGGCGCGGCCGAGATCCTCGACGACGAGATCAGGCGGCGCATCTCCCCGCGCAAGTGCTCGGTCGCGACCTGGCTGGAGGTCATGCGTCAGGCGCATCGGCTGGGTCTGCGCACCACCGCGACCATGGTGTTCGGTTTCGGCGAAAGGTCCCACCACGTCCTCGGGCATCTCGACAAGCTGCGAGCCTTGCAGGACGAAACCGCAGGCTTCACCGCCTTCATCTGCTGGAGCTTCCAAGCCGAGGGCACCAAGCTGCCGCTACGCGACGACACCACGGCCACGCGCTATCTGCGCACGCTGGCCCTCGCGCGTCTCTATCTCGACAACTTCCCCAACCTGCAGGTGTCGTGGGTGACCATGGGCCCCGCCGTGGGCCAGATTGGGTTGCGTTTCGGCGGCAACGATTTCGGCTCTGCCATGATCGAGGAAAACGTGGTCGCGCAGGCGGGCGCGGTTTTCAAATTGTCGGCTGCCGACATCGAAGGCTATGTGCGGGCAGCCGGGTTCATCCCGAGGCGGCGCAATATGCGCTACGAGTGGCTGCGGTGATGAAGAAGTTGAGCTCAGAGGACACAGAGGGAAGGGAAAGGGTTCGGATCCCGGATCCGGAAACTCCTTCCTTTCCGGTCTCCCCCTCGGTGTCCTCTTCCCCCTCTGTGCTCTCCGTGGTTGCAACCTTCGGTCGCATGGTGAAGTTCAGCCACACGGTATTTGCTTTGCCCTTCGCCCTGGCCTCGGTTGCCCTGGCCGCGCGCGGCCACGGTATCACCCTGGCGCAGGTCGTGGCGATCTTGGTTGCCATGGCTGGCGCGCGCACGGCGGCCATGGGCTTCAACCGCATCGTGGATCGCCGCCTCGACGCCAGCAACCCGCGCACCGCGGGTCGCGAGATCCCGACGGGCAAGGTTTCGGTGCGTTCGGCGGCGCTCCTCACTGCGACGAGCGCCGCGGTCTTCGTCGCGGCCGCGGCCAGCCTGGGCCGGCTCTGCCTCGTGCTGTCGCCAGTCGTGCTCAGTCTGGTGCTCGGCTATTCCTTCACCAAGCGCTTCACCTGGCTGTGTCATCTGTTCCTGGGCCTGGCCATCGGCATCGCGCCGGCGGGCGCCTGGATTGCCGTGCGCGGGGAATTGGCCGCGCCGGCCGTCTGGCTGGTGGTCGCCGTGACCACGTGGATCGGCGGGTTCGACATTCTCTACGCGCTCTCGGATCGCGAGTTCGACCGAGCCGCCGGGATCCATTCCATCCCGGTTCGCTTCGGGGTCCCGGTCGCGCTGGCGATATCCGCGGCCCTACACCTCGGCACCGTGATGGCCCTACTCGCCACCGGGTGGGCCGCAGGACTCGGCACGATTTACCTAGCGGGTGTGGCCGTCGTGGTCGCCATCTTCGTCTACGAGCACAGCATCGTGCGTCCGACCGATCTCTCGCGGCTCGACGTGGCGTTCTTCAATCTGAACGGGTACGTCTCGCTGGTCTACCTGCTGGCGACCCTGGCCCAAGTCCTCGCTGGCTAGTCTCCCCTTGAGGTTGTGGGCACAGTAGGAATCGAACCTACAACAAACGGATTAAGAGTCCGCTGCTCTGCCAATTGAGCTATGCGCCCGTTCTGATTTCGGGAAGCGAATGTATGCCTAGGGTGCCTGGATAAGTCAAGAGCGGCGCGCCCGGAGGGAATCGAACCCCCAGCCCTCGGCTTCGAAGGCCGATGCTCTATCCAATTGAGCTACGGGCGCCAACGGCGAGATGCGCAGTGATACCACTCTCGCGCCGAGCGGGGAACGGGAATCCCACGATGGCCGCGGGAGGTCGTGGCCGCAAACGTGGTCATGGTGATGGCCGTGGCAGGAGCGATCTTGGTTGGCCACCACCCTGCTGACGAGCCCAGGGACATTCACGCACCAGCCGGATAACGCGAACTGTCAGCGAATCCGCCAAGTCCTCGGCGGCGAATGGACGCGGCGCCGAAGGGGCTGGCAAGTGGTGCGTCTTGCGAGAATGGTTCGCCCGTGTTAGACGACCGGCCCACGCCCAGGTAGCTCAACTGGTAGAGCAACGGACTGAAAATCCGTGTGTAGACAGTTCGACTCTGTCCCTGGGCACTGGCAGAGTAGGTACTTTCCATGCCGGGGGACATTACCGGAGAGCGTCGAAGGAGATAATCCAATGGGTCGTAAGGTCATCATTCTTGTTCTCGCTATCGGGGCCGTCACAGGGGGGTATTTCCTGGGGCGAGGTAAATGGAACCTTGGCGGCGCAGCCGTCGCCAAGTTCACCTGTCCGAAACCGGGCGTTCCGGTGGCTGGCGATGACGTCGAGCGCAAGTGCGTCCCCTTCGACGGCCCGGCCAGGGGGTCGAGCAAGGCGCAGGTCACCATCGTCGAGTTCTCGGACTTCCAATGCCCATTCTGCAGCCGCGTCGTGCCGACCATCGAGAAGCTGCTCAAGGACTACCCGGACAAGATCCGGATCTTCTTCGATCACAACCCGCTGCCTTTCCACGGGGATGCGAGGTTGGCGGCCCAGGCCGCGGTGGCTGCCGAGGACCAGGGCAAGTTCTGGCAAATGCACGACATCCTGTTCAAGAACCAGCAGAAACTGAAGCGCCCGGATCTCGAGAAGTACGCCAAGGACATCGGCCTCGACGTCGCGAAGTTCAAGAAGGACATCGATTCGCCGGCCACCAAGAAGAAGGTGGACGACGACCTGGAGCTGGCCAAGAACCTTGGCGTTCAGGGCACCCCGAACTTCTTCATCAATGGTCGGCCGCTTCGCGGCGCCGTGCCCTACGAGCAATTCAAGTCGGTCGTAGACGACGAGCTGACCCGCGCCAAGAAACTCATGGCCAAGGGCACATCATCGAGCAAGGTCTACGCGACTCTCATGAAGGGTGAGGGCAAGGGGCTCGGCACCCCGAGGCCGCCAGCCGCGCCGCCCACGATCCCCATCGGGTCCGAGGTGTACAAGGTCGAGCTCGGCGACGCGCCGAAGATTGGCGGCAAAGAGCCCAAGGTCACGCTCATCGAGTTCTCGGACTTCCAGTGCCCGTACTGCGACCGCGCCAAGGGCACCCTGGACGAGCTACAGAAGATCTACAAGGACGACCTGGAGATCGTCTTCCGAAACTTCCCGCTGCCCTTCCACGCGAACGCCATGCCCGCGGCCATCGCCGCCAAGGCCGCCGAGGAGCAAGGCAAGTTCTGGCCGATGTACGACAAGCTGTTCGCCAACCAGCAGGCCCTGTCCCCGGCGGATTTCGAGAAGTATGCGTCGGCAATCGGGCTGGACATGGCGAAGTTCAAGGCCGCCATCGCGGATCCCAAGACCAAGGCCATGGTGGAAGCCGACGCGAAGATGGGCACCAACTTCGGCGTGGGCGGCACGCCTTCGTTCTTCATCAACGGCCATCCGTTCAGCGGCGCTTATCCGCTCGAAAGCTTCAAGAAGGCCATCGACGAGGAGATCAAGAAGGTCGATGCCAAGATCGCCGCCGGTACGCCGCGGGCGGGTCTCTACGCCGCGCTCATCAAGGACGGCCTCAGCAAGGCGGAGCCCAAGAAGGAACAGGCGCGTCCCGGCGAGCCGCAACCCGGCGAGGTCTACAAGGCCGAGATCAAGGGCGCGCCGGTCAAGGGCGCCAAGGATGCGCTGGTCACCATCGTGCAGTTCTCGGATTTCCAGTGCCCATTCTGCGGGCGCGTCGAGCCCACCATCGACCAGGTCATGAAGGAGTACGCGGGCAAGGTGCGCGTGGCGTGGCGCAACCTTCCGCTGCCCTTCCACAGCAACGCCAAGCCCGCCGCCATCGCGGCCATGGCGGCCAACCAGCAAGGCAAGTTCTGGCAGATGCACGACATCCTGTTCAAGAACCAGCAGGCGCTCAGCGCCGCCGACCTCGAGAAGTACGCGCAGCAAATCGGGCTCAACATGAGCAAGTTCAAGGCCGCGCTCGCGGACAAGAAGTTGGTCGCGGCCATCGATGCCGACGCCGCCATGGGCGCCAAGATCGGCGCGCGCGGCACGCCGGCTTTCTTCATCAACGGGACCTTCCTTTCAGGCGCGCAGCCTTTCGATCGGTTCAAGGCGCTCATCGACGAGGAGCTCAAGAAGGCCGAGGCGATGGTCAAGAAGGGCACGCCCAAGTCCAAGGTCTACGACGTCTTGATGAAGACGGCCAAGGCCGAGGTCGGCGGTGGCGCTCCGGCCGCTGGTGGCGAACCGGAGAAAGCGGGTCCAGCCAAGAAAGTGGAAGTCGGCAATGCACCCGTGCGCGGACCCAAGAAGGCGCCCATTACGCTGGTGGTGTTCTCGGACTTCCAATGCCCCTTCTGTGGGCGCGTCGAGCCCGTCATCAGCGAGCTGGAAAAGGACTATCCGAGCAAGGTGCGCGTCGCGTGGAAGAACTTCCCGCTGCCCTTCCACAACAACGCCAAGCCCGCGGCCGAGGCGGCCCTGGCGGCCAACGAGCAGGGCAAGTTCTGGCAGATGCACGACATCCTGTTCAAGAACCAACAGGCGCTCACCGCCGCCGATCTCGAGAAGTACGCGCAGCAGATCGGGCTCGACATGTCCAAGTTCAAGGCGGCCGTGAGCAGCCACAAGTTCGACGTGCAAATCGAGGCGGACACGAAGCAGGGCCAGTCCCTCGGCGTGCAGGGCACCCCGGCGGTATTCGTCAACGGGCAACTGGTTTCGGGCGCGCAACCGATCGACGCGTTCAAGAAGATCGTGGAGGCGGATCTGAAGAGTGGCGGCAAGGTCAAGGCGAAGGCCAACTAGCGAAGAGACACAGGCCATCGATTCGAAATCTCCGAGGAGCGCGAAGTTCCGGAAGCAGCGCATGCGACGGTTGCTGGCGGCGGGCATTGCCGCCAGCGCGACGGCTGTCGCGGGCGCGCTGCTCATCGAGGGGGCGGCCACGACGGTGAAATCCGCGGCCGAAGCCGCTTGTCTCGCTCTTCGTCCCGATCCGCTCTCGGCGACGGTGCAGGCCCTGGTACCGGACTTCAGCTTGCCGGATCTTTCGGGCAGGCAGGTGTCGCTGCGTGCCCTGCGCGGCCGTCCTGTCCTGGTAAGCTTCTTCGCCACCTGGTGCCCACCCTGCGTCGAAGAGGCTCCGTCGCTCAGTGAGCTGGCCCGCCGTCTCGGCGACAAGGCCACGGTGGCCATCGTCAGCGTGGATGAGGATCTGGACGCCCTCAAGAAATTCTACGCCAGGGGAACGCGGGCCACCGTCGTTCGCGACGCCAGTCGCAAGGTTCCCGCGAGCTTCGGAACCTTCCAGTTTCCCGAGTCGTTTCTCATCGATCCCGCCGGCAAGGTCCGTTACGCCTTCCTCAACAAGCGCGACTGGTCGGTGCCCCAAGCCGCCGCGTGTGTGGAAGGGCTGCGGTAACCGCCTCGGTTGCGCCGATGATCGGGGCGGTCGTGGTATAGATCGTAGGAATCCACATGAGGAGGATGCGACTTTATCGCGGCGTCTCCCTGCTCTCTGCGGCAGCGACCTTGTCCATGTCTCTCGGCTGCGGAACCATCCTCTATCCCGAGCGTCGAGGGCAGCGAACCACCGCGCGCGTGGACGTCGGCGTGGCGGTGATGGATGGCCTGTGGTGCCTGCTTTTCATTATCCCGGGCGTGATTGCGTTTGCCGTGGATTTCAGCAACGGAGCGATCTACCTGCCGGGTGGTCGCGCGAGCGCGGGGTCCGTGAAGGTCGTTAGAACTCCCGAGACTTGCCCGGACCAGGTGGCGATCGAGCGCGCTGTCGAACAGCGGACCGGCATCCGCATTCGGCTCGACGACCCGGCCGTGATTCGGCGGAAGATAGCGCGCGGCGACGATATCGTTCGGAAGATCGTCGAGGCACGCCAGGACCATCGCTCTTTCGAGTAGCGCCGATTGGTGACGGCCGGCTTCGACCCTGGCGCGCCCTCAGCGCGTAAGCCAGCCACGGGCGCGAACGGTTACCACCGCGTAGGGGAAGATCCAGAACAGCGAGAAGAAGGAAAAGTACGAGTAGAGGATGCCGTAGAGGAAGTCGGAGGATCGCTCGCTATGCAGGTAGTAGAGCATGTTGAAAGCCGAGAAGAGCCCGATCGCGAACAGCAGCCGCAGAAGAACCAACGGGTGGGTTGGGATGAGCGTGACCAGCAGTGCCAGGCTGACCCAGCTGATGGGGAAGCGGGCGTTGTTGACGACCGTTTCGAGCAGCGACATGGCCAAGGCCGCAAAGGGCCTGCGCCACAGAATGCGTGCGTAGCGCACCTCTTCGCGCACGTAGCTGCGGTCCCAGCGTAGGAACATCCTGCACAGCCGCGCGTAGGTGAGTGGGACCACGGTGTGCACCACGGCGCTGCGCTGATAGACCGTGTCGAAACCCTCGGCGAGCACGAAGTTGGTCATGGCCCGGTCCTCGCCGAAGGTACACCGCGAGCCGAGGAAGGATTGGTTCAGCCAGCGCGGCAACAGGCGCCGAACCAGCGCGCCCCGGTATGCCGTGAGCGCTCCCGGACAACAGTAGACCGTGCCATAGGTGGACTGCGCCGCCCGCAATAGATCGAAGCTGAGGACGAAGCGAACCGCCAACATGCGCGGAATCACCCCATCCCGGCGGTTGAGCACCGACACCCTCCCCGCCACGGCGCCCACCCTCGGGTTGCGAAAGGGGCCGGCCAAGGCCAGCAGCGCATCCGGTTCGATCACGCTGTCCGAGTCGATGGTCACCAGCACTTCGCCACGGGACTTGGCGAAGCCCTCCGCCAGCGCGGCGCGCTTGCCCTGGTTCTTGGGAAGACGCAGCGCCGTGACCAGACCGGGATGGCGCGCCGCCGCCGCTTGGATGTGCTCCCAGGTGTCGTCCTTGCTGCCATCGTCGACCACGAATATCTCCAACCGCTCGCGCGGATAGCGCGCCGACGCCACGGAGTCGATGGACTGCTCGACCATCGACCCCTCGTTGTACGCAGGAATCACCACGGTGAGCATCGGCGCATGGGCGAATCCGGACGGATCGGCTGGCCGGTAACGGAACCACAGCAGCGTGCGCACGCAGAGCATCACCGTGCCCATGCCCGCCCAAAGCAGGCTGGGGCGCGCGATGAGCGTGCCCCAGCGGTGGGACTCGGCGGCGGTGACCAGCGCCCTGAACGCATCGCTGGAAAAGGTCAACCAACACAGTGCTCCGAGGCCAGCGACGATGGTCGTCCGCAGGAGGAAATCCACCGAGCGCGAGGGCAGGGAGCGGATCGAGCCTTGGGCCTGGAAGGCTTGCTGGTCTGGGTTAGGCTGCACGACTTCTACGGATACCTAGCAGACCTCGCCCGATTAGCGACGGCCAAGTTCGCACCGGCGCCCGGCGAACGCGGTAAAAATCCCGAGGCGCCGAGAAACCCTTACCACCGGCATCGCTGGTTTGGCTGGGGTCCATCCTGCAGCGCCATGTGTCATTCACCGTCGGTTGGACCTTGGCGAGGCTATATCGAGCGCGCGAGAAAGCTCACGCTACCCCTTGCGCTCGCGGTAACGAAGGCCGGACGCGGAAGTCATGGGAGCCCGCTCGCTCAGTACGGCCGCGTCTTCGATGCGCCCGATCACCATCATGTGGTCGCCGGCTTCCACCATGCTGGCGACCTCGCAGTCGAAGTAGGCGATGGAATCGGTGAGGATGGCTGCCCCGCTATCGGCCGGACGCTGGGCCACATCGGCCAGCTTGTCGTCACCGGTCGTGGCCTGCTTGGCGAAGCGACCGGCCAGGGTCAGTTGGTCATCACCCAGTAAATTGACGCAGAAGTTCTTGGTGCTGCGGAGCAGATCCACGCTGTAGTGGAGCTTGTCCACCGCGACCATCAGCATGGGCGGATTGAACGAGACCTGGCTCATCCACGAAATAGTCAACCCATTCTCGACCTTGGCCCCGCCACGACCCATCGTCACGACGGACACGCCATAGGGGATCTTAGCCAGGATGTCGTTGATGTCGCTCTTGTTCATCGGTCACCTCTGCGTGGGTACTCTGCGCGAATGAGGGCAGCTTATGCGACGCCGCCCCCGCGGTGTCCAGAAAAGGATCGCTATCGGCCTCGCGCTATCCACCTCGAATCACCCTTTCGGCTTGTGCGGCCCGTCGGTGTCGGCCTTCACCTCGTCCATGGTGGTGCGCAGGTTGCCACCGGTGTCGTTGGCTCGTACGCCGGGCGGGCGCTCCCAGGGGATCTCCTCGAGAGGTTGACCGGCGGTGACTTCGTAGAGGTAGCGCGCGGTCATGGGCACGGTAAGCATGAAGGCCGCGTCCTTGAATCCGAGCGGTCGCTCGCGGCGGTCGTCGCCGATCCAGCTCGTGGTCATCCAGCGCGAGGTATAGCCCACGAACCAGGTGTCCATGGTCGCGCTCGAGGTCCCGGTCTTGCCTCCGACCAGCAGACCCGCGCTGCGCAGGGCGGGCGCGTGTCCCTTGGTCACCACCCGGCGCAGAAGCTGCGAGGTCAGCCAGGACGCGCGTGGCGGAATGACGTCCTTGGTGCGTTTGCCCGCCATGGCCACCATGCGATCGAGACGCTCGTCGGGCGAGCCCATGGGGTCGGAAACGGCCGTGGAATCCTCCAGCAACCGGCCGGTTCGGTCGCGCACGCGCCGCACGTAGACCGGCTCCGAGAGCGAGCCGTTGCGGGCGAAGGCGGAGAAGGCGCGCGTCAGCTCGTCGATGCGCGTGCACGAGGCACCGAGCGCGAGCGCCTGGTCCGGAATGATGGGGGTGGTCATGCCCAGTCTGCGCGCCCAGGCCTCGACGTCTTTTGCACCCACCAATTTGAAAAGCTGTACCGATGGGACGTTCTTCGACCAGATGAGGGCATACTCCAGGGTCACCTGGTACTCGACGGTGTTGTTGAGGTCCTTGGGTACCCAGACCTCGCCGGTGATGGGGTCGACCTCGGCGCGCGGGGTATCGTTGAGCAGGGATCCGTAGCCGTAGCCGCGGTCGAGCGCGAGCGAGTAGTAGACGGGTTTGTAGGTCGAGCCCGGCTGGCGGCAGGCCTGCACCACGCGATTGAATTCCGAACGATCGAAATCGAGGCCGCCAACCATGGCCACGACGTAGCCGGTCTGGTGGTTGTAGGAGTAGAGCGATCCTTGGACCTTCGGCGTTTGCTCCAAGCGTAAGGCCGGTACGCCTGGCGGCGGTTTGCGGTCGGCGTAGGCCGGTATCCAGCGCACTTCATTCGCGTCGTCATAGGTCCAGTCGGAGAATCGGCGAAGGTGCGTACGGTGCATGGGCGTGACCCACACCACGTCGCCGGGATGAAGCACGGAATTGGTGTTCGTGAGCGTCCTGCCGTTGGTCGAATCCACGGTGCTGTAGGGAAAGGCCCAATTCATGCCCGCAGAGGGCAAGGGATAGATCTTCTCGCCTACCCGCACCTCCGCCTTGCCACCGCGGGCGCTCTCGACAATGCCCAGGTAGAGTTGGTCCTCGACCGGTGGCGCGGCGCCGTAGCGTGCCGCCGCTCGCCGCCGGAATTCGTCGGCCATGGGTCCGGCAAGATGGGCGACCGGACCTCGCCAGCCTTGGCGCTTGTCGAGCTTGCGCAAGGAGAAGTCCACGTTCTCTTGCGCGCTCTCGTCGATCCACGGCACCAGGGTGGTGTCGATCTCGAGACCGCCTTCCCAGAGCGCCTTGTCGCCGTAGCGCTTGCCGATGTCCCGTCGCACGTGCTCGGCGAAGTAGGGCGAGCGCTCGCGAAAGACGTCGGGCGGCTGGTGCACACGGAGCGGGCGCGCACGCAGGTTGTTGGCCGTTGCCTCGTCGATGACCCCGGCGCTGGCCATGGCGGAGAGCACTTGATCGCGCCGGGCACGCGTCATGTCCGGCGCCAGCAGCGGCGAATAGCGGCTGGGCGCCTGCACGATGCCGGCGAGGGTGGCCATCTCGTCCAGGTCGAGCTCGCTGACCTGCTTGTCGAAATAACGGCGCGCGGCCGCGGCCACCCCGTAGGACTGGTGACCGAGAAAGATCTGATTGAGGTAAAGAGCCAGGATCTGATCCTTCGTGTATCTGGCTTCCAAGCGCCGGGCCAAAATGGCTTCGCGAATCTTCCGCTGAATCGTCTGCTCCGAGGAGTGCAGGAATGAGCGCGCGACTTGCTGGGTGATGGTCGAACCGCCTTGTACCACGTGCCCGGCGCGTAGGTTGGCCACCAGGGCGCGCAGCATGCCGCGGTAGTCGAGGGCGCCGTGTTCGTAGAAGCGGCGGTCCTCGATGGCAACGAAGGCCTTTAGCAGCTTCTTGGGGAAGGCATCGAGCGGGAGGATTTCGCGCCGCTCGGTGGCCAATTCGGCCAAATCGGTGCCATCCCACGCCCGCACGCGGGTGGATTCCGCGGCTTCGAGCTTATAGCGGGCGAAGTCGGGCAGCTTGGGCAGGGTGCTGGCGAAGTAGGCATAGAGCCCGATACCCCCGAGCACGGCCAAGCCGCCGAGGCACATGGCCGCGAATACATAGAACTTGAAGAGCCAGAACCAGAATCCGCCGTCGGAGGGATTGATGACCTCGACGCGGACCTGCTCTGGCGAGGGTCGTAGCCAACGCACGAGCCGAATCTAGCAGCCCAACGCCGAAGTCTCTAGTCGCGTGGGGAGACGCGGGCCAAGCTCACAGCCTGGTGGCCGGCGAACCATCGCGGGAGGTGTTCGACTCGGCGACCCGCCACGCCGAAGCCTGCTGGAAATCGAGGCACGCGAGTCTGATGGCCATGGGGAGGTATTCCTGGCTAAGCCGGGCGGAGCCAGAGCGCGGGAGGGTTTGGGAACCCTTCCAGGGTTCCCATTTCAATAGATCGCGACGCCAGCGCTGAACATCTCCGTGCCCGCCCAGCCCCCATCCGGCGCCACGTGGGCGGAGGTGTAATCGGCGCGTACGGTTAGGGCGAGGCGCGTGGTGAGCGCCAGTTCGAGCAGAAGCCCACCCCCGAGAGCGGTCCCGTTGCGCGTGCCGCTGACGGCGTCGTTGGCGTACTGCACGCCTGCGTGTCCGAATCCGCCGAGGTGAATGCGCCAAACGCCAAGCGGGAAGACCTGCGCCTCGAACGCCAGGTTGTTCCGGTAGAACGACTTGCCGGCCGCATCCGAACCGCCCGAAAACGACCATGTCCCGAGCAGGCCGAGGCGGTGGTGGGGGAAGTACCCGAATTGAATGTTGGTTCCCACGCCGTCGGCCGAAAGGCATGCGCACGACGAGTGCAAGGCACCGACATCCATCTTGAAGGCGAAACCTTGGCGGTCGAGCGGTCTGCGCCCGAGGGGCATGAGGCCCCAACCTTCATCATCCATGACCATGGCCTTCGAGGTGGACGCGACATCGGCGGGCGTGATCTCGGCCAGAGGCACCTCGCGTTCGCCCCCGCTTGCATCCTTCAGATGCACGGGCTGCCACGGGTACATGGCCACGGCACCGTCGTAGCGCGCACCCTCGGTGGCGACCATACCGATGGTGGCCAGCACGGCGACCACGATGAGTAGGGCCACGAGGTCGTCCTTCCCGTTGCCTCCGCTCGCCTTGCCGATGCCGCCGCCGGGCGAGACGCCGGGCCTGCGAGGCGCGGAAGGCGCGGCCCGAGCGGGCAGCGCGCCGGCCGGACCGCGTGGACCAGGTAGGGCACGCGGCCCGCCAACCCCGCCACGAACAGGCGGGCCCATGGGGCCGGACGGGCCGGGCGCGATGATGATGCCGACGCCGACACTCGTCTGTGGCTGGTCCTCGTCGTATCCCTCCGGCGGCTGTCCATAGCCTTGGTCTTGGGCGTAGTCCGGCGGGGGAGGAGGCTGTGCTTGGGTCGTGTCGATGGCCTCACTCCGTCGGTCGCCCAGCTGCTGCACGACCTGCACGCGCTGTCCTCGCTGCTGAGGTGGTATCTGCGCCAAGCGCGCCAATTCGGGCTTGGGGATCACGTACTCGTTCGACAGGCACCCGCCGCAGGCATAGGAGAGAAACGCGGCGAAGGTCACCAGCGTGGGTATCTGTCTGTGTCGGCGAATCTCGATGGCGCGATGGAAAGCGGCTGACATGCGCATGCCGCCCGAAGGTAGCAGTTTTCGTGCCGCCTGTACGCGCGCCAACACCGGGCCTGTTTTCGCGGGGTTGCGCCTCGCGGTTCGCAACCCGAGAGGCGCCGGACGAATTTCTGTGGCGTCAACGTCACGCTTGTTCGTCACGGGTGGACCCGAATTCGAACGATCGCAGGCACGCGAGCACGCGAGCACGATTTGTGCGCGGTCGCTTCTTGCGGGGCTTGCCGAAGGAACATATAGTGAAAATAGGGGGCCAGAGCAACATCCAGGTCGGGAGGAACCATGGGAATCGATGTACGTGTGGAGACCGAGTCGGGGGAAGTGCAAGATGAAGTCCTCGACGACAACAACCTGACCGAAAAGCTGCTGCCAGATCGGGAAGACGGCACCTCGCCGTGCCTACGCTTCGTCGATCCCTATGGCGACACGCTGTTTAATCAGCTGCAAATTCCGATCGTGGTCACGGAGTTGGAAAAACGGCTGCGTGGCTCGGCCAAGCAGGAAGTGAAAGCTCACTGCGAGGCTATCCTCAAGGTGGTCAAGGCCGCCGCGGGCGAAGAGCACACCTACCTGCGCTTCTCCGGCGAGTAGGCGGCCGAGCCGCCCATCGGGTTGCAGCGGAACCGACGTCGCGGGGCTGGCGTGATCGAATGAAGACGGGTACGGCCGATCTGCCACTGCACGGCGGGCGCGTCCCCATGTGGCTGGCCTCGCGCATGGCAAGCCTGGGCCGGGTCATCGTGGAGGCGCTGGTGCTCGAATACGGGCGCACCGAGGTACTGCGCCGGCTCGCGGATCCTTTCTGGTTTCAGTCCCTGGGCTGCGTGATGGGCATGGACTGGCACTCCTCCGGAGTCACCACCAGCGTGCTGGGTGCGCTCAAGCGTGGGTTGGCTCCGGTTGCGGCAGAGCTTGGCATTCACGTGTGCGGCGGGCGCGGCCGCCATTCCCGCCGCACGCCTGACGAACTGCTGGCGCTCGGCGAGCGGGTTTCCCTCGATGCTCCCGCTCTCGTGCGCGCGAGCCGTCTGGTCGCCAAGGTCGACAGTGCAGCCGTGCAAGATGGCTTCGATCTCTACGTGCACGGTTTCGTCGTGACCGACGACGGCCATTGGGCAGTCGTGCAGCAGGGGATGAATCCCGAGAAGCGGCAAGCCCGGCGCTATCACTGGTTGTGGGAGCGCGCCGGCTCGTTCGTCGAGGCACCGCATACCGCCATCGCCGGCGAACCCAACCCGATTCCTATCGTGAACCTGACCGATCGAGGCGCGTCGGATGCGCGTGCCCAAACCGTCGCGCTGGCGGTGTCGGATCCGGGGCGTGTGGTCCAAGGTGTCGAGCGCGCCCTGACCATGCCCTTCCATCACGACGTGCGTGCTGAAAACCTGGACCTGCGCCGCCTCGGCGCCGCGCTGCAGGTCACCGCGCTTCGTGGGCCGGCGAGTTTCCCGGAACTGCTGCTCACCCCGCGCATCGGCAAACGAACACTTCTCGCGCTGGCGCTGGTTGCCGAGGTTCTGCACGGAGCGCCAAGCCGCTTCGCCGATCCGGCCCGCTTCGCCTTCGCGCATGGGGGAAAGGACGGGCATCCTTTCCCCGTGCCACTCGCGATCTACGACGAGACCCTGCGCGTGCTTCGCCGCGCGGTCGAGCACGCGAAGCTGGATCGCGACGGCAAGCTCATGGCTCTGCGCCGGCTCGACCAGCAATGCCGGATCGCCGAGGCCGCAGCCGAAGGACGGAGCCCAGCCACGAGCGCCCCTGCCTTGTGGTCGGCCCTGGTCGCACACGAGAGAAGCGCGTCTGCGGGGCTCGGCGGTCGAACCTGTTCCGGCCGCACAGCGAGTCCACGCCCGCGGCAACTCTCCCTGCCATTCTAGCCCGCGGTATTCACCGCAATTGGATTGCCCTGGCTGGCAAGGTCAGCGCTGGCGCAGGGCCTTCACCAGAATCCTGAGTGCCAGGCGCTGCGGGCTGACCCTGTAGTTACCACTCGCGAACAGCTGTCGCAGGCGCTCCACCCGCACCTGCCGCGCAATCACTTCGGGGTTCGCGCCGAGCGGCGCTTTCGCAGGTTGTTTCCTTGACCGGAGATTCTCCGAGAATGCCATAGGCTACTCCATCGGCTACGCCGCAAGAACCTTGAGTCACCCAGGTTACTTCTTCGTCACCTTTTCGAAAACTCGATGATCGCGTGGCGCGGAAGGTCAAAGCGAGCTACGCCGCCACCGCGTCTTGGATATCCGAAAGTGTTTCGCGCAGGCGGCGGGTGGCCTCGCCGTGGATCTGGCAAACTCGCGATTCGGTGACCCCCAGGATTTGCCCGATCTCCTTGAGGTTCATGTTCTCGCAGTAATAGAGGGACAGCACCTGCTGCATCTTCTCGGGCAGATCGTCGATGCCGGAAACCAGACGCGCCAACGCCTCGCGGTGGGCGGTGATCTCGAAGGGGTCGGGCGAGTTGCTGTCGCTGGTGCGCTCCAGGAAGTCGGGCCCTGCGTCGTCTATGCCCACCACGGAAGAGCCCGAGAGTTTCTGCTGGCGCCGGTAGAGCTCGTCAACCTTGAGGCCAAGGGTCTTGGCCAACTCCCCTTGGTCGGGCGACCGACCGAGCTCGGACTCCAACTTTCGCGTGGCTTCGCGCAGCTCGTTGGACAGACGGCGCATGTCGCGCGAGAGGGTATCGCGCGCGCGCAGATCGTCGAGCATCGCACCACGGATGCGGAATTCGGCGAAGGCCTCGAAGCGATCGACGCGCTTGGGGTCGAAACGGTCGGCGGCCTCCATGAGGCCGATCACACCGGCCGAGACCAGCTCGTCGATTTCGACGTGGGCAGGGAGACGGCGCGCGAGGCGGCGGGCCACCTTCTCGATGTGCGGATAGAATTTTGCCGCGTACTCGCTTCGGCGAGCGGCTGCCGCCTTGGCGGAAGGCTTACGTGTGCGTTTCTTCGGCGTATTGTGTGTGGTTCGCCGCCGTTGCTTTCTGGCCACGTTGCGCTTCGCTTTGGGCATGCGGGAGCGAAGTGCACCTCTCATGCCAGGGCAGCGGCCAGGCTAACCTAGCCAACTTGCAGGCAACTGATTTTCGGATGGCCCAAGATCGTCAGCCAAATGACGTTTTTCAGAGACGAGAACCGTCAACCGAGTGACGACTGGAAAACAAATCGTCAGCTACATGACGAATAAATCTCTATGTGTTCAGCCCACGGCTCTCCTGCGCAGTTTCTCGACCAGCGTGGTCCGATTCATTCCAAGCAGCTCGGCGGCGCGGTTCTTGTTTCCGCCGGTGCGTTCCAGGGCTTGGCCGATCAGCCTGTCCTCCAGATGGGCGAGCAGCATGCGCAGGTCGACGCCGTGAGGCGGGAGATCGACCATGGCCGGGCTCAGTGACTTCACCTCCGCGCGCATGATCGCAGGCAGGTCATGCACCGTAACCCCATGATCCTTGGCCGAGGCGACCAGGCGGTCCACGACCTCTTCGATCTGGCGCGCGTTGCCGGGCCACGGGTACTCGCTCAGTCGTACCAGCATGTCGGACGGGAAGGGGGGAATGTTGCGGCCGTGAAAAGCATTGGCGCCACGACGAAAATGCTCGACCAGGACGGGAATGTCCTCGATGCGTTCGCGCAGCGGCGGGATCTCGATGGGGATGATGTTGAGACCGTAGTAGAGGTCCTCGACGAAAGAACCCTCGCGCACGGCCGCCTCCAGGTCGTGCGCGGTGGCGGCGATGATGCGAACATCGGCCCGGGCGCGCGAGGCCGGATCTCGAACCAGGCGCAGAAGCCCAATCTGCAGCTCCCGGGGGAGGAACGCGATCTCGTCGACGAACAGGGTGCCGTGCTCGGCCGCCTGAAGCCTGCTCCGTCCGTCCCCCGCCGCGGACTCGCCGCCGGGGTGCGGAGAACCAAACAGATCGCCCATGGTGAACCGTGGCTCGTTCTTGGGCAGGCGAACCGTGACGAAGGGGCCGCCGCGGCGAGCACCGCAAGCATGGATCAGGCGGGCGACCACCTCCTTGCCCGTTCCCGGTTCGCCACGGATGAGGACGCTGGCACTGGAATCCGCCACTTGGTCGATGCGTTCGAGCACGACCTTCATCGCCGGATGATCCCCGACCAGGGCTACTCCGCTCGTGCGCTGACTCGAAAAGGCGCGCCCGCGCTCGGCCAGGGCACGCTGGATCACTGCGGCGCACAGCTCGTCGTGAACCGGCGAAGGCAGGAAATCCGCCGCGCCCATGCGAAAGGCGGAGACGATCTCGCCGACTGTGGCATTTGTCGCGCGTCCCACCACCGGGAGCGGATACTTGCGCGCATGGGCGGCGGCGAAGATGTTTCGCACGGCCTCGGCGGGCTGCCCCAACGAAACTACGCCCAGATCGAAGGTTTCTTGCGCAAGGGCGGCCAAGGCCTGCGGCAGGTCGTGCGCGTCCGCGTGCTCGTAGCCCAGCGAGGAAATCACCCGAGCGAGCGCCTTGCGGGCGCTCTCGTCCTCCTCGACGGTGAGAATGCGGATGTGCATCAGCAGGCATAGGATCGGCGGAACCAGCCCGAGCCTGAAGGCAACCGGTGGCTGTCCTGTGCGCGGGGCGACGATGGAGGCGCTTCCGCTTGGCTTGCCGCGCCCTCTCGATGCTATACGAAGGGCGATGTCGCAGTTTCTTCTGGTCACCCTGGGCGGAGCCGTCGGGAGCGGGGCACGCTACCTGCTCGGCGCCTTGCTGCAAACGGTGGCCGGCACCAGCTTTCCCCTGGGCACCCTCGCGGTCAACGTCATCGGCTCGTTCCTCATCTGCGCCATCATGCACCTGGGAACGACCGCGAACGTCATCTCGCCGACCTTGCGCCTGTTCCTGACGACCGGGGTCATGGGCGGCTTCACGACCTACTCGGCCTTCGACTACGAAACCTACCGATACACCCAGCAAGGCGCGTACGCGCTGGCCGCCGTCAACATCGGTGTGACCCTGGTGGCGTGCTTGGCTGCCGGCGCGGCCGGCGATGTCGCCGCCAGACTTCTGTTCAGGAGCTGAATAGACCGCCGGGCTTGGCCCAATCGCCGAGGCCAGGATGGGGAGGCGTGGCCGGCGGACGAGCAGCCAGGCGCAGGTCTGCCGATCGCGCGGCCAACCGGTCTGGCCGTGACGCGCCAGCCAGCTCGACCGTGGCGCCGTGTCGAGGGGAGTTGACGTGGGGCCTCTGACATCTCAAAGTGCTGGGCCTAGGCCAATGGCCATCGACCTCTCACACCAAACTCAACAGTCGATCATCCGGGTGCGCCGGCGCTATCCCGATTCGCAGGCCGCCCTGATCCCGGTGCTTCATCTGGTCCAAGATGACATCGGTCATCTCCCCGACGAAGCGCTCGACCACGTGGCCCACCTGCTCGACCTGCCGCTGTCGCATGTCTTCGGCGTGGTGACTTTTTACACGATGTTTCGCCGTGTGGGACCGGCCCGCCACCGGCTGCACGTGTGCAGCAACATCGGGTGCATCGTGCGTAGCGGCTACGATGCCCTGGAGCACGTGCACAAGCGCCTGGGCATCCGGCCCGGCCAGACCACTCCCGACGGGCTCTTCAGCCTCGACGAGGACGACGACATGATCGGTTGCGAGGATGGCGCTTCGGTGGTGGAGGGCTCCACGCGCCACCGTCATCTGACCGCCGACAAGCTGGATCGCCTGCTCGACGAACTGCAAAAGAGGCCCGAGGCCCAAGCGACCCACGGCGTGGAGTCTGTCGATGCCCTGACCGCGTTTCGCAGCACGCCCGGCGAGAAGATCGTCACCAAGAACATCGGGGTGCCCGGCATCCGCCAGCTCTCGACCTACCAGGCGCGCGGCGGCTGGCAGGCCTTCAAGAAGGCGGTCGGGATGCAACGGGAGGCGATCGTCGGCGAGGTCAAGGCCTCCAACCTGCGCGGCCGCGGCGGCGCGGGCTTCGCCACCGGGATGAAGTGGGGCTTCCTTCCCAAGGATGCCAAGCAGGTGTATCTGGTGTGCAACGCCGACGAGTCGGAGCCGGGGACCTTCAAGGATCGCGTGCTCATCGCGGGCGATCCGCACCTGCTGATCGAGGGCGTCGCGGTTTCTGCCTACGCCCTCGGCTGCGCCCACGCCTACATTTACATTCGTGGCGAGATGGTGAGCGAGGCGAAGATCCTGCAAGCCGCCGTCGACGAAGCCTACGCGGCCGGGCTGCTCGGCCAGCCGCATGACAGCGTGATGGGGCCGTACGCGCTCGACGTCACCGTGCATCGGGGCGCTGGCGCCTACATCTGCGGCGAGGAAACCTCGCTGCTCAATTCCCTGGAAGGCAAGCGCGGCTGGCCGCGCATGAAGCCGCCGTTCCCCGCGGTACGCGGCCTCTTCAACCAACCCACCATCGTCAACAACGTGGAAACCCTGATGAACATCCCCGACATCGTGACTCGGGGCGGGGCCCAGTTCGCCAAGCTGGGCATGGGCCGGTCGGGCGGCACGCGGGTGCTCAGCGTCTCGGGGCACGTCAACCGCCCCGGCGTCTTCGAGTTACCCATGGGCATCCCGTTCCGCCAGCTCATCGACGAGCACTGCGGCGGCATGCTGGGCGGTCGGCGCCTCAAGGGTATCGTCCCGGGTGGCAGCTCGATGCCCGTGATCGACGCCAGCGAGATCGACGTGCCCATCGAGTTCGATGCCCTGATGACCGACGCCCGCATCAAGGACGTCGAGGTCGGCCCGGGCGAGCCCTTCGACATGGGCGGGGGCAAGCGGCTCAAGACCATGGCCGGTTCGGGCGGCGTGGTGGTGTTCGACGAGACCACCGACGTGGTCGCGTTCTGCGCCAGCATCATGCGCTTCTACGCGCACGAATCGTGCGGCCAGTGCACGCCCTGCCGCGAGGGCACGGCCTGGCTGGCGCGCGTGTGCACGCGCCTGGCCGACGGCGAGGGCCGGCCGGGCGACGTCGAGCTACTGGCCAGCATCGCCAAGGGGATCGCGGGCAATACCATCTGTCCACTGGGCGAGGCCGCGGCCTGGCCCATGCTCGGTTTCCTCACCAAGTTCCGCTCCGATTTCGAGGCCAAGTTGCAGGCGAGGAGGGCCGCCAAGTGAACCTCATGCTTTCCGGGCCGACTCTGCTCGAGAAGATCGCATTCGTGGTCCTGGCCGGGGGCGTACTCGGCTTCGCGCTCGTCACCATCACGCGCAAGAGCGCGGTGGGCGCGTTGATCGCGCTAGTCGGCGCCTCTTGCGCGATGGCGGGGCTGTACGCGACGCTGTCGGCGCACTTCCTCGCGGTCTTGCAAGTCCTGGTCTACGCCGGGGCCATCATGGTGCTGTTCATTTTCGCGGTCATGATCGTCAGCCGCGACGACCCCCACCCCATTGCCCTGCGTGGGCTGTTCCTGCGTGCGGCGGGTGTGCTCGCCATCGGATACTTGTTTTACCGCGTGGCTTGGATCGTGGTGCGCGAGCGGCAGACCGATGTCCTTTCCACGTCCATCACCCTGCCCATTCCGGACTACGGCACCGTCGCTTCCGTCGGGCGGCTTCTGTTCACGGATTTCCTCTTCCCCTTCGAGGCCATCTCGCTTCTGCTCCTGGCGGCGGTAGTCGGGGGCGTGCTGATATCCAGGCCCTCGCGGCCGATAACTGATGCCATTCCCGCGACGGGACGCGGCCGGCCAAGCGGGCCGGCTTCCCACGCGAGTGACATCGATAAAGGCGCGGCCTGATGCCCGGCTATGACTACATCCTGATTTCGCTGGCCCTGTTCTTCATCGGGACCGCCGGCGCGCTTCTGCGCCGGAACGCACTCTTCGTGCTCATGAGTCTGGAACTGCAACTCGGCGCCGGAAGCCTGGCGCTTTTGACCTTCGCCCGGGGACTCGGCGACCAGAAGGGTCACGTGGTCGCCTTCTTCGTCATGGCCATGGCTGCCGCCGAGGCGGCGGTCGGCCTGGCCATCGTGGTGTCGGTCTATCGCGCGCGCAGGAATATCGATCTCGACGACATCAACGAGCTGCGGAACTGATCATGTTCTCCCATCTGTACATGATTCCGCTGCTTCCGCTGCTGGGCGCGGCGTACTTGATCCTCGCAGGCCGGCGCCACTCGCGCAACGTCGTGCAGACCCTGGCCAGCCTGACCGTGTTCGCGTCGTTCGTGATCTCGGCCGACGCCTTCTTCTTCGGTTTGCCCGGGGTGGTCCACCAGGGTGGCCTCTCCGAGCTGGTATACAATTGGTTCTCCGGCGGCAACGTCGACGTCGACCTGTCGCTGCGCATGGATGCCCTGTCGGGGCTCATGTGCCTGGTGGTTACTTTCATCGGCACCTTGATTCACGTGTACTCGGCCGGCTACATGGCCCATGACGAGGACTACCCGCGCTTCTTCGCATACCTGAACCTGTTTTGCGGCGCCATGTTGATGCTGGTGCTGGGCGACAGCCTGCCCGTGGTCTTCATCGGCTGGGAGGGCGTGGGCCTGTCGAGCTACCTCCTCATCGGCTTCTGGTACAAGGAACAGGCCAACGCCAGCGCGGGCAAGAAGGCCTTCATCACCAACCGCATCGGTGATTTCGGGTTCCTCATCGGCATGTTCCTGCTCTTCCGCGCCACCGGCACGCTCGACATCCCCGGCATCTTGGATTCGGCCAAGACTGGCGGCGTGCTCTCGGCGCCGTCCTGGCTGGGACAGTCCGTCGCGTTTTGGGCCGGGGTCTTTCTGTTCCTGGGCGCGGCCGGCAAGTCGGCGCAGATCCCGCTTTACGTGTGGTTGCCCGACGCCATGGCCGGCCCCACGCCGGTGTCCGCTTTGATCCACGCCGCCACCATGGTGACGGCCGGCGTGTACCTGGTGGCGCGCATGTCGGCGGTCTACATGCTGGCTCCGGCGGCCCTGGCCATCGTCGCCGTGGTCGGCGCACTGACCGCCCTGTTCGCCGCCATCATCGGTTTTGCCCAGAACGACTTCAAGAAGGTGTTGGCCTATTCCACGGTCAGCCAGCTCGGCTTCATGTTCGTGGGCGTGGGCACCGGCAATTTCGCCGGCGGTATCTTCCACCTCTTCACCCACGCCTTCTTCAAGGGCGGGCTCTTCCTGTGCGCGGGCTCGGTGATGCACGCCATGAGCGGATCGGGCGACATCACCAAAATGGGCGGACTCGGCAAGAAGCTGCCCTGGACCAAGTGGGCATTCTTCTCTTGCTGGCTCGCCATCTGCGGCGTGGTGCCCTTCGCGGGTTTCTTCAGCAAAGACACCCTGGTTGACGGAGCCTTCGCGACCGACGTGTACGGCCACGGTCTGGCCTGGGTGGGCCCCGTGGTCGGGGTCGCGCTTCTCGTTGCCGCGTTCGGCACGGCCTTCTACATGTCGCGCCTCTATTTCCTGGTTTTCACCGGCCCCTGCCGCGCCGACGAGGATGTCCAGCACCACATCCACGAATCGCCTATCTCGATGGTGTTTCCCCTCGTCGTCTTGGCCGCGGGCGCGCTGCTTGCCGGCTTGGTCGGCGTGCCGCCCGCCATCCGCGAGATCTTCCACAAGTACGGCGAAAGCACGCTCGCGGTCTGGCTCGAACCCGCCGTCGGCGCGCCCTTGGAGGTTGCCCAGCGTGCCGAGTGGATGGCGATGGGATTCTCGACCGCGATGGCGCTTGCGGGCATCGGCTTGGCCTACGCGTTCTTCGGCGGCGGGTACCGGGCGCCGGCCCGCGCTTTTGCGCGGAATTTTCCCGGTCTGGTGGCCCTGGTGCGCGACAAGTTCCTCATCGACGAGCTCTATGGTTTCCTGGTCATTCGCCCCCTGCGGACCCTGTGCCGTCTCTTGTTCCAGATCGTCGATCGCATTCTCATCGACCGAATCTTGATTGGAGGCTGGGCCTTCCTGGCCGATCTGGTGGGACGCGTGTTTCGCGTCTTCCAGGCTGGGGACGTACAGCGCTACCTGGCCGTGTTCGTCATCGGGCTGGCGCTCTTGGTCTGGACCGCGGCCCGGCCGGCCGCGCCCGACGAAGTTCGGGTGATGGTCGAAGACAACACGGTCATGGTCAGCTTGGTCGACGCGGAGGCCAGCGGCGGTAACCTCACCTACAGTTTCGATTTCGACGGCGACGGCACCGCCGATCGCCAAGGCAAGTCCCCCAGTGCAACCTGGACCTACAGTGGCCCCGATCGCTACACGGTCAGTATCATCATCGAGGATTCGCGCTGGCACACCCGGCGGATCATCAAGCGTGAGATCGAGATCCGATAAATCATGACCAGCCTCGCCATCACGACGTTGTTGCCGCTCGTCGGCGCCGCATGCGTGTTCCTGCTTCCGCGCGGCCAATCACGCGTGGTTCGCCGCTACGGCATCGCGGTGGCCCTGGCCATCTTCCTGCAATCGCTCTTCGTCCTCGCCGCCTTCGAGCCCGGGCAAGCCGGCTTTCAAATGCAGATCGACTGGGCCTGGGTTCCTACCCTGGGCATCCGTTTCCACCTGGGCGTCGACGGTATTTCCCTGTGGCTGGTGCTGCTGACGACGCTGATGGTGCTTTTGACCCTGCTGTCACCGCAGGCCACGGGATTCGTGCGCGACCGCAATCGCGGCTTCATCGCCGCCATGCTGGTGCTGGAATCCGGCATGGTCGGGGCGTTCCTGGCCCTGGACATGTTCGCCTTCTACGTGTTCTGGGAGCTGATGCTGGTACCGATGTACTTCATCATCGGTATCTGGGGCGGCGAACGCCGGGTCTACGCCGCCATCAAGTTCATGATCTTCACCCTGGTCGGCTCGCTGTTGATGCTGGCCGCGATCCTGGTCATGGCCGGCACGGTTCAAAAGCTCACCGGTCAGTGGACCTTCGACTACGCCACGTGGTCGCACCTGCTCCTGCCGCACGGGACGCAGCTCTTGTGCTTCGGGGCCTTCGCGCTCGCCTTTCTCATCAAGGTGCCCCTGTTCCCGCTGCACACCTGGTTGCCGGACGCGCACGTCGAGGCGCCGACCGGCGGCTCGGTGATCCTGGCGGCGGTCTTGCTGAAACTCGGCGCCTACGGCTTCTTGCGCTTCGCACTGCCCTTCTTTCCCCTGGCCGCCGACGAGGCCGCGCCGCTGATCGCCTGGCTGGCCGTGGCCGGCATCGTGTACGGCGCGCTCATGTCCTACACCCAGGACGACCTCAAGAAACTGGTCGCGTACTCGTCGGTCTCGCACCTGGGTTTCGTAGTGCTAGGTATCCTGACCGTCACCGCGACCGGCGTGCAGGGCGGTCTTTACCAGATGCTCTCGCACGGCATCTCCACCGGCGGGCTGTTCTTCGCGGTCGGCATCCTGTACGAACGGCGGCACACGCGCAAGCTGTCGGACTTCGGCGGCCTGTGGGCGCGCATGCCGGTGTTCGCCGCGTTCTTCCTGGTCATCGTGCTCGCCTCCGCCGGCCTGCCCGGGCTGTGCGGATTCGTGGGCGAGTTCCTGGTGCTGATTGGGACCTTCAACGCCGGTAAGACCTGGCACGAGCTTGGCGTGGCTCCGGCCTTCGCACATCCGGCCTTGCTGGCCGCGATCTCCGCCACGGCGGTCATCCTGGCCGCGGTCTACCTCTTGACCATGTTCCAGAAGGTCATGCTCGGTCCGCTCGACAAACCCGAGAATCGCGACGAGAAGGTGCGCGATCTGTCGTGGAACGAGAAGGTCGTGTTCGCGACCATCGTGGTGCTGGCGCTCGGCATGGGACTCGCGCCTGGCCCCATTCTTCATCGCAGCGCCGCCTCGGTGGACGCCATGCTGGCGAACTATCGTGGCCGACTCGCGGAGGCGCGCACCAAGCCCGAGGCTCCAGCCCGCATGGTCGGTCGTTCGGGCCCGCGACGGCCGTTCGGGCCGCCGGTCAACTTGCACAATGCCCGTGGAGGACGGCCATGACGGGCCCCATGTCTCCGGCCCTGGCGCTGGCCCCGCTGGCCATCACGGGAGGCGCGGCTTGCCTGGCGCTGCTATTCGGCGTTCTCCTCGGGGCGAAGGCGCGCGCGGTCGTCACCTGGCTATCGGTGCTCGCCTCGGCCTCGGTCATCGTCGTCGCCGCGCTCCTGCTGCCGCTGGCGGGACGGGCGCAGCCGATGCTCTCGGGGATGTGGATAGCCGATCGCATGGCCCTGGTCTTCGACCTCATCATCGCCGGCGCCGCTGGCGTGACCTTGACCGTGTTCCGTCCCTTCGCGCGCGAACACGCCTTCGAACAGGACGAATTCCCGGCACTGGTGCTGTTCTCCACCGCGGGCATGATCATGGTGGTTCACGCCAGCCATCTCTTGTCGCTGCTCATCGGCATCGAGACCATGTCGGTCGCCGCCTACGCTCTCGTGGCGAGCCGCTATCACAGCGGCCAGGGCGCCGAAGGCGCGCTCAAGTACTTCCTCATGGGGGCACTGGCCACCGGGTTCTTCGTCTACGGCATGGCCCTGGTGTACGGCACCACGGGCGGCGAACTGTCGATGTCGGGGATCGCCGCGCACGCGGGGCAGGCGGGAAACAATCCGCTCTTCATCATCGGCGTGTTCCTCATCCTGGTGGCCTTGCTGTTCAAGGTGGCCGCCGTGCCGTTTCACATGTGGCTGCCCGACGCCTACCAGGGTGCGCCCACGCCGGTGACGGGTTTCATGGCCGCGGGGATCAAGGCGGCGGCCTTTGGCGGGCTTTTGCGCCTGTTCGGGTCGGCATTTTCGGCGCCCGAGGTGGCGCTCGGGCACGCGGGCTGGGCGCGCATGCTCGGTCTGGTGGCCTTCGCCACCATGACCCTCGGAAATTTCGCGGCCATTCGCCAGGACAACGTGAAACGCATGCTGGCCTATTCCTCCATCGCGCACGCGGGCTACCTGCTGGTCGGTATCGCGGCGGTGGGGTTCGGCGTCGCGTCCGCGAAGCCGGCTGTCGTCTTCTACCTGGCGGCGTACGCCGCGACGACCCTGGGTACCTTCGCCGTCGCGTCCTGGGTCGGTCGCAAGGGCGACGAATGCCAGTACGTCGACGATTGGGCGGGGCTCGGGCGCAAGCGCCCGGTGCTGGCCATGGTCATGACCCTATTCCTGCTGTCCCTCGCCGGCTTCCCACCCACGGGCGGCTTCTTCGCCAAGTTCTATCTCTTCCGCGCGGCGGTCATGCGCCCCGAGCTGATCTGGTTGGTGGTGGCGGCCGTGCTCAACAGCGTGGTCAGCGTCTACTACTACCTGCGCATCGTGGTCGCCATGTACTTCCGCGAGCGCCCCGAGAGTCTCGAAGCCTATCCCTCGCTCCCTATCGGAATCGTCCTCCTGTTGCTGGCCGTGCTGGTGCTGGGGCTGGGCATCGTGCCGGCACCCATGATGGCGCTGGTTCAATAAGGACATAGGTTCACGCGTCCTTGCCAGGCGCGGGGCTAGGGGCGGCTCGCGGCTCGGCCAGCAGCCAGCCTCCCGCGCCGACGACGAAGAGCAACGAAACCCACGCGTAGTAGGCCGGGCCGGGAACGCCAGGGGTGAAGAAGGCCATGGCTTGCGGAGCCGCCACAAGCACCAACATGGCCAGGGTAGTGCGCACGCGCGAGTCGAGCCCGGGCGCGGCTCCGGCGAGCAGCGCCAGGTAGTAGCTCGACAGGTTGAAGACGAACAAGGGAAGACACACGGCCAGGGTGGTGCGCTGGCGCTCGCTTGCTTGGCGTAGCGCCGCCCTCAGCCAGAGGGCGAGCATTAGGGCCGCCCCGAGCCAGGTCAGGAAGCGCGGCCAGTGCAACACGGCGACGATCTGTTCGAGCCCGATGCGGTTGCTGGAGGTGCTGGCCATGTGCTTGAGGCCGTTGCGCGCGAAATCCAGCCACAGGCCCGGACCCGCGATCAGCAGGGAGAGTAGGGCGAGGCCGGAGAAGGCGATGGCGGAGGCGAGCAGGAAGCGACGGCGTGGAAGATCGGGAGAGCGGCCAGCCCGCCAGTCGGCGACCTGGGCGACAAGCGCACCGGAAAGGAGAAGGACGGGGAAGATCTGCAGCCCCGCCGACAAGCCCAGCAGCGCGCCGGCCGTGCGGTCGAGGGCGCGCGCGTGGGCGGCGAGGCCGGCCAGCGCGCACAGCAGCCACAGGGAGCGCCCCAGCCCGCCCCCGGTCCACAGCGTGATCCAGGGAAAACCGAGCCCGATGACGAGCACGGCGAGGGTTCCCGCTCGCAGCCCGAAGCCCCACACCAGAACGAAGACGAGCAGCCCGTAGCCGACATCGTCGAGGTGGCTCAGTGCCCCGAGCCACGGCGCCGAGGCCGGCCGATCGCGCAGAATCAGCGTGCGCAGGAGGAAGGTCCAGCCAGGTGTGGCGTTGTACCCGTGATCCGACAATAGCGCGGCCCAGGCCACGGGATGGAGCTCGGATTGAAAGAATACGGCGTCGCGGCGAAATTCCGCCCAGCGCGCGGCACCGAAGCGGCCGGCGCAGTCCTTGCCCTGGTCGAGCGCGGCTTGCAGCGGCACCTCGGCATTGCCGCGCAGATCGCGCACGACAGGCGGGGAGATGCCGGGCCAGCGGTTCTCTTCCCGAGCCGCCACGGCCAGGCAGGCGTAGAGCCGGGTGTAACCGAGCTCGGGCGCGTACTTGGCGCCGAGAAAGTAGTGGGCGGCGTCATGGTAGTGAACCGAGCGATACCCGGCCCAGCGTCCGAAATTCGTGTACGCGAACGGCCCCGCAAACAAGAGCGGCACCAGGGCCAGGGCCGCGAGCAGCGTCCGCGGCGATAGTTTGTGCATGAAAACCAGGCGCCAGGCGATGGCCCCCGCGGCCAGGCCTGCGGCACAGAAGACCAGGACGCCACATGCGCCGAAGGTGAAGAACGTGGCAAGCGCGCCCGCCAGCACGCCGCAAAGTGAGGCCAGCACTTGCCCCGACCGCCTGCCCTCCGGCCACGACAGCCAAAGGGCGAAGATGGCCAGGATGCCGAGAACGATCTTTCTCCAGGCCTGCCACCTCACCAGCACGGCGGGCGGAAGGGCCACTACCGCCGAACGAATGTCCACGTCCAGTGCCGGAGGCTTGCGGCAGAAGGCTTGCACCTCCGCGATGGCGACCGGACCCTGGCCGGGCAGCGGGCTCAGCCGCAGGTAGCGTCCGTGTCCGTCGAGTCCCGAGGCCATGCGCGAGCGCAGTCCCGCAGCCGCATCCGCCACCGCGCCCGACTGCCATAACCTGTGGAATCTGACGCCGTCGTCCGACAATTCGACGAGCAATCGCGACTCGGCGCCGGCCTGCACGAGGAGGGCGCGGACGGTCGAGGGCGATTGCAGATCCCACAAGAGGACCGCCCCGGGTCCCAGCATGGTCGAGAGACTGGCGTTCGCGGGATCGCCTTCGCGCCCGAGCACGCCATCCGTCGCCAGCTCGGGCCGGTAGGCCGCTGCCCAGAAACGCGGCGACCGCCCGGCCAGGAGATTGCTGTCGCCGCAGACTTGGCCGCGTGCCGGCGCCGCCAGCGCCAGAAAGGCGACAACCAAGACGAAGCCGAGGCGTCCTCCGCTCGAGCGCGCTGCCCGGCGCGCGCGGTGGCATCGGCTACCGGCGCGGGGCGCTTCAAGGACGGTCTCGGGCACGAGAAACAGTCTACCCCGGCGTGCCCTCGCGGTGGCCGTCAGTTCTTGCTGGGGTCGAGCACGCGGCCCATGAACAGGAGGGCGCCGGTGGGCTGGTCGCGCAGGAAATAGAGGAAGGGCCGGTTCGCCTCGACGAGGATTCCCATCGGCATCGCGGTGCCAGACATGACCACGCCGGTCGCCGCTGCGGCCTCGGTGCCCTTCTCGGCCACGTCGATGAAGGCCTTGTGGACGACGTCGGAGATGTAGAGGTCGTTCGATCCATCCATGCCGGAGAAGTCGGCGACGCGGGGAAGGAAGGCGGAGGTCATGCCAAGATTCGCTAGGATAGCGGCCAGGTCCGCCGAGGTCTCGACTTTGAAGCGCGGCAGGGAAAGAATGACCTGTTGATTGACCAGTCCGCTTACCAGGCCATCGAGAGCGGCTGCGTCGAATGACGATTCCACCTCGCCGAACTTGCCGGCATCGGGCACCACCACCAGCAGCGATAGCCGGTCGTCCTGGTAGGGGAGCGACACGGCCACGAAGTTCGTGCCTTGCACGGCGGGCGCGCTGGTCGTCTGCCCCATGAACTTCGCCGTCACCGTGCTGCCGTCGAGCAGCGTGAAGGAGCCGTCGTGGGTGTTGTTCGGGTCGAAGGGGTGGTTCCATGCGGCGTTGAAATAGACCGCGTTGGTGAGCACCAGACGGGTCATGCTGTCGATGGTGCCAGGCGGCAACAGATCCTGGATCTTGTCCTCGGTCTGCTTGGCCACCCAGGCGTTGATGGTCAGGCGTGACGGATCTGGCGCGTTGATGAAGTCGAGTAGGTTGACTCCCGCGCCATAGTTGATGGCCAAAGTGTCGAGGAAGTCCGAGCGGAAGGTGTAGGTCCGTTCGGCCCAAGCGGCGTTGACGATGTGCAGGCGCATGGGGCCGCCGTCCGCGCCCAGCTTGCCCTCGCCGCGCGCGCCCAGCGCCTGGTCCAGGGCATTGAAGGCAGGGTGCAGCCTGTCCGCAGGCAAAGTGAAGTGAAGCGCGCTGGCCATCTCACTGGCCGTGGCGCCGGCCGCCCCGGCGTAGGTCATGGCCAGGGCGATGGAAATGCTGGCGGGCGAGAAGATCAAGTTGTCGTTGCTGGCGACGAGCTGCCTGTACACATCGAAGGCGAAGGCTGCGTTGTCGGAAGCCAAGGTCGCGCTGTCGGAGGCGGGCACCGGGGGGTCGATGGCCCGCGCAGCCGTGGACATGGCCGTGTCCACGTGGGAGGCGGGATTGGAGCCGGTGGAGTCGCACCCTGCCAACCCGGCTACGAGCAAAGTCGAGATAATGGACCTGGAAATCATCAAGCGAGTCATTGGGGCCTCCATGTCGAGTGTACCGTACCAGGTCCGATAGCAAGGCCCGGGCCAGCGGCTTCGAGAGGCCCGACCGGCGCGGGACGGGAGGGAAGGAGACCGTGGTTCGTCAGAAATCTGAGAGGGCACGGACGTATCCTTCGTCCGGTGGTCGTGCTGGTGGCACTGGTCACACTGTCCGCACTGGTCGTCACGGGACATTCGGTGACCAAGCCGACCGACATGGAAACGGGCGCCCGGGGGCGCCCGCCTTTGTGGTCGCAGTGGTCTTTCGTTACTTGCCCGCCTCCTCGATGTGGCGAGCGGCCGTGGCAACGCCCGCGCGAGCGGCCATGTACTCATTGACCGCGGTGAGGAACTGCTCGAGGTCTTCCTTCTTCTTGCCTTTGCGCGACCTCTTGCTGCAACTCTCCCAGGCTTGCAGTTGTCGCATATCTTCCTCGACGAAGAGCTTGCGCGAGGTCTTCCAGGTCGGGACCGACTTCGGGTCGACCTTCGCCTCCTTGTCGGTGACCACCAGCAAGGGGCCGCAGTCCTTGCGCACGCGATCCATGAACGCGACCGGATCCTTCTTGTAGCACTCGTCGCTCATGTACACGAGAACCTCCTGCGCGTCCTTCATCTTGGCAAGCCCCGGAATGGCGCAGTAGAGGAACTTCTCGTAGGCCGCGGTCTCGGGGGTGAGCTCGTAGGTCGTGTGCCAGGTCGTGCCGAGCTCCTGGATGAGCTGGTCCGTGTCTTTGGTGGTCCCGCGCTTCTTGATGTTCTCGGCGTAGTTCTCCAGGCCGGCTTGCAGCTTGGGCAAGGCCTCGCGGTACTTTTCGATGGGGCCGGCGAGCTCGTCGGGGGCGTCGCGCAGGCCCCCGAAGGCCTGGCGGGCGCGTTCGATCTTGGGGATGCACTCGGTGGTCAGGTAGTCGGAAAAGGTCTTCTGCTGTGTGAAGTACGCGGACTCGATGCGCTGCTGGAACTGCTCGCCCTTCTGGAACATGCCGATGTCCACTTCGCTCGCCATCACGCAGCTCCAGAACGCACCGGTTTCGCGTTTCTCCAGCTCGACGAATCTTTCGGCGAAATTGAGCTTGTCTTGCACGGCGGCCTTGCGGCGGCGGTCTTGCACTTGCTTGAAGATGACGAAGCCGGCGACAACGATGACGATTGCTCCGATGATCATGCGGTTGCGCCTGCGAATGGCTTCGCGCGCGGCCATCTGGCGGGCGTACTCCTCGACGCTGTCGATGCCGGGGGCGGCGCCGGGGGCGGCGCCGGGGAACGGCTGCGGGGAGGGGCGTGCCACACTGGGAGCAGGTCGTTGAGCTGGGCAAATTCTGGTGTCCGCACCTTGGACAAGAAACCATCGTGCTCTCCTTTGTTGAACGCGGCGCAATAGGCGCCGCAAGGCTAGCCCTTTTTAACAGATTGCTTGGAAAACACGGCCCAAGATTTTAGGTAGTCGAGCGCGACCTGGAGCTGGTAGTCGGAAAGGCGCTTGACCACGACGGGCTTTTCGCCCTGCTCGTTGCGCAGGTGGCGGTCGAAGTTGCGCTCGCGCGGCATTTCGCCGTCGTTGAGTCCGCGGGCGGCGCGGTGGCGTCGACGATGATGTTGGGGATGATGCCCTGGCCCTGGATGGAGCGGCCGCTGGGCGTGTAGTAGCGCGAGACGGTCAGCTTGAGCCCGCACGGCTTGGGCCCGCAGCCGTCGATGGTCATGACGGTCTGGACCGATCCCTTGCCGAAGGTCTGGGTTGCCGAGCACGACCGCGCGCTCGTGGTCCTGAAGCGCGCCGGCGACGATCTCGGCGGCCGAAGCCGTGGCCCCGTCGACCAGAACCACCATGGGGAAGCCCAGCCAGGTGCCGCGACTGTGCGCCATCTGGCGATCCATTTCCTTGCCGGCCTTGCCCACGGTGCGCACGATGAGGCCGCTCGACAAGAAGCGATCGGCGACCTTTACGCCCTGGTCGAGCAGTCCGCCGGGATTGTGGCGAACGTCGAGGATGATGCCCTTGATGCCGCCGGTCTTCTCGGTCCGCCGCTTGATGTCCTGCAGGGCCTCCAGGACCTTGGCGTCGGTGATGGACGAAAACACGCGCAGCTTGATGTAGCCGTAGCCGTCGGCGAGCATGCGCCATTCCACGGCCTTGACCTCGAACTTCTCGCGCTTGATGTGAAAGGTGATGCGCGCGGCCGCGCCGATTGACGGTGAGCACCACCTCGCTGCCGGCAGGTCCTTGGATACGGGAGATGGCGTCGTTCCAGTCGAGCGGACCCGCTTCGACCCCGTCGATGCGTTCGATGACGTCACCGGTTTCGATGCCGGCGCGCCAGGCCGGCGAGCCTTCGATGGGGGACACCACCACGAAGCCGCGCTTGCGTTTTTCCAGGTCGATGCCGATGCCGATGATCTCGGTGTCGCCCTCGGTTTCTTGCTTGAGCTTCTCGTACTCCTCGGGATCCATGAAGCGCGAATGGGGATCCAGGACCTCGGTCAGCCCGCGGGCCGCGCCGTACATCAGCTCGGTTTCGGGGATGTCCTCGACGTAGTTGTTCTCGATGTACGAGAGCACCTTGGTGAAGATGACCAGCTTATGGTAGGGGTCGAAGCGGCCAGCGCGGAGGGGCGCGCGAGACGACCATGCCGCCCGCGAAGGCGGCGAGGGTCAAGAACAACAGGGCAGGGATGCGCAGACCGGAAAAACGACGGCGTTTCATGGCCGAGCATTATGTCATGGCCGAAGGGCGATCGACGACACCAGAACCTCCGTGCCCTATCCTTGGCTACTTGTAGTTCAGGACCACGACCTCGGCCGAGGGCTTGTAGCGCAAACCGGTGATGGGAATGCGGTTGGATTTCTCGCGCCGCACGTTGGGGCGGCCGGCCACGAAGGCGTCGACGGGGGCCAGATCCCTTGATGGTCACGGCGTCGGTCTTGTAGTGCATGGGGATCACGATCAGGCGCGGCCGGATTTGATCCACGACGTGCGTGGCCTCCTGGGCGTCGATGGTGGTGCCGCCGCCCACCGGCACCAGCACGACATCGACCGACCCGATGGCCGAGATTTGATCCTCGGTCAGCGGGTGACCCGAGATCGCCGAGGTGCGCGATACGTACCCCGCCGACCTCGAAGATGAACACCGTGTCGAGCCCCAGTTCGGCCCCGCGCTTGGTGTCGTGGTACATGCCGACCGAACGCACGGAAACGTCCTTGATCCTCTTCGTCGATCTTCACCCAGCCCTTCTTGTCCGCGGTGAGCCCGCGCAGGATGCGCGGCTTGCCCAGCACCAGGGCCACGTTGTTGTGGTCGGCATGTTCGTGGCTGATGGTCACGGCGTCGGCATGCAGATCCGCGGGTGGCTGGTAGCCGATGTTGGTCGGAATGGGGTCCATGACGATGCGGGTTCCGGAGGCGCTTTCGAGCAGGAAGCAGGATTGCCCGAACCAGGTCAGGTAGGCCACCGGGTGCGATTCCGCTCGCGCGGTCGGCAAGCAGGCGGGGACCAGCGACGAAGCCGCCAGGAAACACAAGGCCAAGATGGTCCGTGCGAGCCGTGCCATGAGCAAGAGTTAGCCGCCAAAGCCAGGCCGACGTCAACCATCCCTTGTGCCCTGTCGCGGCCATCGACGGTACACTTACCCTATCTTGTCCGAATCAGACGAACTTGGCCCGCGATCCCCCATGCTGCGCGACGCTGAAATGGCGCCAGCCGAGCGCACGCTTGCCGAGATTCTCGACCGGCTGCCCACCCAGCCCGGCGTGTACCTGATGAAGGACCGCCGGGGCAAGATCATCTACGTCGGCAAGGCCGCGAACCTGCGCGTGCCGCGTGCGCCAGTACTTCCAGCCGGCCAGCGGCGATACTCGCGCCTTCGTGCCCTTGCTGGAGGGCATCGTGGCCGACATCGAGACCGTGGTGACCGGCAACGAGAAGGAAGCCCTGCTGCTGGAAAACAACCTGATCAAGCGCCACCAGCCGCGCTTCAACGTCAAGCTGACCGACGACAAGAACTACCTGGTGCTGCGCCTGGACCCGCGCGCGCCCTGGCCGCGCCTCGAAGTGGTGCGCAAGATGGCCGACGATGGCGCCCGCTATTTCGGCCCCTACCATTCCGCCACGTCCTGCCGCGAAGCCCTGCGCGTGGTGAACCGGCACTTTCAACTGCGCATCTGCACCGACCACACCCTGGCGAGCCGCAAGCGCCCATGCTTGCAGTACCAGATCAAGCGCTGCCTCGCCCCCTGCGTGCTGCCCGTGCCGCCCGACGACTACGCCGAGCAGGTGCGTTTCGTCGGCCTTTTCCTTGAAGGCAAGAACGACGAGCTGCTGGACGATTTGCGCCTGCGCATGAAAGACGCCGCCGCGCGCACCGCCTTCGAGCGCGCGGCCACCCTGCGCGATCAGGTGCGCGCCCTCGAATCGGTGCTGGAATCGCAGCGCGTGGTGCTCGACACCTTCGCCGATCAGGACGTGCTCGGTTTCCACCGCGAAGGCCAGGCCGTCGAGATCGCGGTGCTCTTCGTCCGCCAGGGCAAGCTGGTCGGCAACCGCGCCTTTTCCTTCGGCAAGCAGGAATTCCCCGACGACGAAATCCTGTCGAGCTTTCTCGGGTTGTTCTACGACCTGCAGGCGACGCCGCCGGCCGAGGTGCTGTTGCCCTTCGCCATCGCCGACGCGGACGTGAAGGCCGAGTGGCTGGCGGAGAAGCGCGCGAAAAAGGTCGAGATCCTCACGCCCCAGCGCGGCCCGCGCCGCGCGCTGGTGGAGCTGGCGCGCAAGAACGCCGCCTCCAGCTTCGTCACCCGGCGCGATCGCGGCAAGGACACCGAGGCCACCCTGGCCCGCTTGCAGCGGCGCCTGGGGCTGGCGAAGACTCCGCGCACCATCGAGTGCTACGACATCTCGCACGTACAGGGCACCGATCCCGTGGCGTCCATGGTCGTATTCGAGAACGGCGAGCCAGCCAAGGCGCGCTACCGCACCTACCGCATCAAGCGCGCCCAGGGCGGCGACGACTTCGCGTCCATGTACGAGGTGCTGTCGCGCAGATTCCGCCGCGCGCGCGAGTCCACCTCCGACACCGATCCCTGGCGCTTGCCCGACCTGCTGGTGGTCGACGGCGGCAAGGGCCAGCTTGGCGTGGCGCTGGCCGCCGCCCGAGACGTCGGTATCGACATTCGCCCTGGCGCCGGCCTGCCCATCATCGCGCTGGCCAAGGAACGCGAATCCGCGGCGCCGGAGCCGGCGGAGCGCGCCTCAGCGGCCGGCGATCCAAGCGCCGATCTCGCCGCGACCGCCGAGCCCGCGACGAGCGCCGAGCCCGCCGTCGCGCGACCCAAGCCGCGGCCCCTAACCAACCGTCCCGACCGCGTGTTTCTCGCCCACGGCAAGGATCCCATCCCCATCGGCCCAACCAGTGCCGAAATGTTCGTGCTCGCCCGCCTGCGCGACGAGGCCCACCGCTTCGCCGTGAGTTTCCACCGCAGCCAGCGCAAGCGTCGGACCTTGCGGTCGGCGCTTTCCAGCATCCCGGGCGTGGGGCCGGCTCGCCAGCGGGCGCTGTTGCGCCACTTCGGCAGCCTGAGGAAAGTCGGCGAGGCGACCGCGGAGGAATTGCTCGCCGTTCCCGGCATGACCGAGACCGCGGCCAGCGCCGTGCGCGAGTACTTCGCGGCGCAGTCGAAGTAGGCCGCTATCCGTTGCCGTTCGCTATCCGTTGCCGTTGTCGTACAGAGTCCCGAGCGCGATCACGCGAAAGTCGGCCAGCCCGATCTTGTCTTGCAGCTCGTAGGTACCGAGAACGCCCGAATCCCAATAGGCCTGCGCGTCGGCCGAGCCGTCGGCGTACAGACTCATGGCACCGGAGAAATCCCCGACGTAGGCGCCGTATTCTTGCAGCGCCTGCATGATGATGCGGCCCGAGCGGGAAAGATTGAGACTGTCGAGATTGATGCTGGGATCGTACTGGATGCGGCCGCCGCACGGGATACCGCGATCCTTCTGTGCGCCGTTGCCGTTGGCCGCCTGGGCAGTGCTGGCCGGAGGCGTGTAGAAGCCCGCGCGGATATGCGGATAGGCGACGACCAGCGCGTGGGCGATTCGGCCGGCCTGGATCTCGTCGACGCGGATCAGTCCTGCCACCAGTGGAAAGCCGCAGGCGCGCGCTCCCGCCGACGTGTACCAGGTCGGGTTGCCTTGGGCGAGGGGGCGTACGCCCGTGCCGTTCAGGTCCGACGTGGCGCAAAGTCCAGCGTGCCAGCCTGCGCTTTCGTGCACCATGTTCCAGCAGCCCCATTCCTTCATCTGCTGCCGGTCGACGATCAGCAGGTGGTGGTCGCTCTCGGGATCGGGGGCGGCGGTGTCCGGAATGGGCATGGTGCCGGTCGTGTTCTGACCGTTGCTACCGGACCATCCGAATCCACCGACGTCTGCGCGAACCGTGTACGTGGGCGTTGTGGCATCGGCGTAGAAGAGCGGAATGGAGTAGCCCTTGATGTTGACGTCCAGGTGCTCTCCGTAGGGAGAGCTGGTCTTCCAGTCGGCGATCAACGCCTGGCTGTCGGGATCGATCGTCGGGTTGGATGCGATGGGGGTGTTCCACGGGCTGTCGTCGGAGAACGGCCGCCACGCCGCCGTGGTCGCGCCGCCCGTCGCGGCGGTGCCCGCGGTGGAAGTCGTGGTCCCGCCCGCGGTCATGACGCCTCCCGTGCCGTTCGCGCCGCTGACTCCGGCATTTCCCCCTGCCGCGGAGTCCGGTGCCGTAGCGGCAGGATGGGTGGTGCCGCAGGCGAGGAGCAGGAGCGTCCAAGAGCAAAGACCGAGCGCCTTGACCATGCCGAATCTCCCTTCATCCAATGGCGGCGACGGAAAACAAGCCACGCAGCGGATCATTGTAGGCGCTCTTCGTCCGCAACTCCAGGACCCTGGGGCTTGTCTCACCGGTCGTGGCACGTCCTTCGCATCGTCTTTCGCCCATGAAGAACAGCGGCCGAAATAGCAACCAAAGCGCAACCATCATCCCCCTTGTCCAGCCCCTCGTCCGGCCGAGTCCCGGACAGGCGGCCGGGATTCCGGCCAAACCGCCGCACCTTCTCGAACAAGCCAGAGAAAGCCTGCGCGCCCGTCACTACAGTGGGCGCACCGAGAAGGCATACCTTGGATGGATCCACCGCTTCATCAGGTTCCATGGCAACCGCCATCCCGAATCCATGGGTGAGGTCGAGATCAGCGCCTACCTCTCGAACCTGGCCGAGGACAAGGTCAGCTCGTCGACGCAAAACCAGGCCCTGGCTGCCTTGCTGTTCTTGTACCAGCATGTGCTGGGGCGCGAGCTGGCCTGGCTTGGGAACATGGTCCACGCCAAACGGCCCAAACAGGTCCCCGTCGTGCTTGGTCGCCCGGAAGTGCGGCTCGTGCTGGCCCATCTCGATGGGATACCGTGGTTGGTGGGAGCCCTTCTTTACGGCGGCGGCCTGCGCCTGCTCGAAGTCCTGCGGTTGCGTGTGAAGGATCTCGACCTGGACCGTCGCGAAATCACCGTGCGCAGAGGCAAGGGCCAAAAGGATCGACGGACCGTGCTGCCGGACACGCTGGTCGAACCGCTGCGTTCCCATTTTCTGACCGTCAAGGCCCAGCACGACCGCGACCTCGGCCAGGGCGCTGGCGCTGTTGTCCCGCCCGACGCCCTTGACCGCAAGTATCCCAGTGCCCCGCGCGAGTGGATCTGGCAGTGGGTCTTCCCCGCGACCCGAACCTACACCGAACCCACCAGCCACGAAGTCCGTCGCCACCACCTGCACGAAACCGTCATCCAGCGGGCCATCCGCAAAGCCGTCGTGACCGCCGGGATAGCGAAACCTGTGAGCCCCCATACGCTGCATCATTATGCCGAGTCCCCGGTTACGCCGAGTTGTCGGCCATCACATGCAGGAATCGCGAGGATTCCGGGTTCGCTTACGTACCCGACTCGGCATAATCAAAGCCTCTGCAGGAAGGCGAGGAGCTTGTCATCGGGACGGAAGCGAGCAGGTCGAGCGGCCGTGGGCGCCGTCTTGGCGAGCGCCTGCTCCTTGAGCTGGAGGCTGGCAGCGAAGTAGATCTGTGTGGTCTCGATCGACTCATGACCAAGCCAGAGCGCGATCACCGAGCTGTCGACGCCGGCTTGAAGGAGATCCATCGCCGTCGAGTGGCGCAGCACGTGCGGAGACACGCGCTTCTCCTTCAGCGATGGGCATCGCATCTTGGCGGTCCGCACGTGTTTCGCGAGCAGGTACTCGACGCCGTCGCGACTGAGGAAACCGCCGTGCGCGTTGGGGAAGAGGGGCTCGGTCGGGGTGGCGGCGCGTTCGCGCAGCCACGCTCGGAGGACGGCGGCGACCTCCTTGCGAAGGGGCGTGCAGCGTTCCTTGCGGCCCTTGCCGAGGCAGTGGATGTGCGCACCGGTTCCGAGGACTACGTCCTGCACGCGGAGCCCGGCCAGCTCGGATACTCGCAGTCCGGTCTGCACGGCCACGAGGAGCATGGCGTGATCACGCCTGCCGAACCATGTGGCTCTGTCGGGAGATTCGAGAAGCGCATCGCTCTCAGGCCGGGACAGGAAGTGGACGAGCGAGCGATTGTACTTCTTGCCCTGCATCGCCAGGACCCGCTGGATTACGGCACTGTGATCGGGCGCCTGGAGGGCGGCGTACTGAAAGAAGGAGTGGATCGCTGCGAGCCTGGCGTTTCGCGTGCGCGGAGAGTTGCCACGATCCTTCTCGATGTGGTCCAGGAACGCGCCGATCGTCGGCGTGTCGAGGTCGTCCACTGCGAGCGCCGATAGAACCTTCTTCAGGTGCTGCTGGGTGAAGGCCAGCAGCAAGCGGAAGGTGTCGCGATAGCTCTGCTGGAGGTCTACCTTCGCGTAGATCGTCGTCGTGTCGGCGCGACGGTGTCGCAGAACCTGCCCGATCTCGGTGAGGGTCGCTCCTCGACGCAGCATCGAGCAGGCAAGCGAGTGGCGGAGTATGTGCCCGCCCTTGCGTGGTGGGTCTAGTCCGGCGCTTTCCAGTGCGCGCCTCACGATTGTAGAGACCGCGGCCGTGCTTGCGAAGCCTCGTCGTGGCGCCCTCGCGCGGACGAAGACGCTCCGGCACGAGCATGCAGGGCGGCCATGGCGCAAGTACCGGGCGACGGCCTCGCCGACATCGGCCGGCAACGGGAGAATGTCCTGCCGCCCGCCCTTGCCGTGGACCCGCACCGTGCCGGCGCCCCAGTCGAAGTCTCCCAAATCCAGGCCCACGACCTCTCCACCGCGGAGGCCTAGTCGTGCCATCAGCATCAAGACCGCGTGATCGCGCAAACCGGCTTCGGAGTTTCTTCGTCGGCAGCGGCGCAGAAGACGCTCGACGTCTCGCGCCGGAATCGATTTCGGCACCGTTGCCAATCGCCAGTAGGCGACCACGGGCACCGTGGCGGCGAGGTCGGCGGCCACGGCTCCTTGCAGGTGCACCCACCGTAGAAAACCGCGTAGTGCGGTTACCATCAGAGCGGCTCTCGCTGGATGGACCACGTGAACGTGCCGGACCAGGAATTCGCCCGCATCCCGGGGCCTGAGTGCATTGAGGTGTACCTTCCCGCCATCGAACCGCTCCGCGAGGAACGTGCGGACAATCGGCAGGTAGCTGATCCGTGTCGAAACGGACAGGCCGCGGTCCACCAACAGATGCCGCTGGCGAGGGAGAATCGGATGGCTTATCCAGCTGGTCCCTGGGGCCTTTACGATTCTCTTTGTCTGGGCGGTCATCGGCCTTCTGTGACGTCCCGCCGTCGAACCCATAAAGCCGTTGCAGCAGGCAATCCCGCCGCAGGGACACCGGTGTAGAATCGAGAGGCCGACTCGGCGGCGGGCTTGCTGCTGAACGGCAAGGCGTTCGGCAGATGCAGTGGGCTTGGCAAAGATGATCGGCTGGCGGAAACACACCGTGCTCGCCATCGGCGCGGTGGCCGGCTGCATCTTCTGCTCGCCGTGCAGAGCCGCGGATCGATGTCGCGCGGCCGAGGCTGGAATCGCGAGGTTCAAGTCGTGGCCTGCGGTCGCGGAGTGGTACAGCCGGTTCTCCAGGTGTGACGACGGCTGCGTGGCGGAAGATCTTGACCGCCGCATTGTCTCCCTGCTCGCGAACGACTGGCCGTCGGTATCCGAGCTTCATGACTTGAGCGAGAAGCAGACCAGGTTCAAGCGCTTCGTCCTGAAGCATCTCGGAGGCAACGCCGAAACCAAGCAATTGCGAAAGGTGCGAGAGAATGCACGGTCGTCGTGTCCGACGGGGCTCGATAGGTTCTGCCGCGAGATCGTCGCGGCTGCCTCGCACGGACTTGCGGAGCAAGCCCAGACTGAGAAGCCCGCGAAGGACTGATCCGCGATGGCACTGCCGAACCCATAAAGCCGTTGCACCTGACGGTCCCGCCGCAGCGGCATCGTAGTATCATCGAGGGGCCGGACGCGTGCGGCGGGCCCGCAGGTGAACGGCAAACCGTTGACGCACGCTGGAACTTTTCGGGCCCTTGCGTTGTCGAATGAACCGTCGAAGCACCTGCCTTGTCCTCACCGATGAACTGCTCTAGCAGCCGCTTGCCATGAAGACGATCGACAAGCCAACCATTTGGATGGCGCTTGCGACTTTTGCAGTGCTCCTTGCGTTTGGGGTCAAGACTGCGCTGGACATTCGGATGAAGAACAGCTGTGTCGTCGAAGGCATTCGCTACTATTCCGGCGAGACGATGCCGTGTCCTCGAGGTCCAGGAGAATGCAACCACTGCTGGTGCAGCAAGGGCATGACCGGGACCACCTTGATGCTTTGTAAGGAGCCTCCAGAGCCCCCTCCCGCGTGGCTGAAGAAGACTCCGCGAGCAAGCGACAAGCTCCTCACTCCCCCGTGACGGCGTCGAACCCGTTGCAGCAGACGGTGGCGCCGCAGAGACATGGTGTAGAATCGAGGCACCGGTTCGGCGGCACCCCCGCTGCTGAACGGCAAGGCGTTCGGCGGACGACTCGGACTAAGCCGTTGACTGAGTCAGCCAATGGCCTATAGTTGGGCGGTGAAGGTCGTCTGGGATGAAGCCAAGAACCTTGCAAACCAGAGGAAGCACGGCGTCTCGTTTCAAGAGGCACGGGTTCTTTTCGACGAGCGACGCGAGTACCTCGAGATATTCGACGAGGCGCACTCGGATGAAGAGGACCGATTCCTCGCGGTCGGGCCCATCGAAAAGGGCCTCGTTCTCGTCGTGTACACCACGCGCGACGACGAGGACACCATTCGCATCATCAGCGCGCGTTGGGCGTCGAAACGGGAGAAGGGACTCTTTCGCAACCACATCGAACGGGGTGCACGATGAACGATATACCTGAGCTCACGGAGGAGCAGCTCGCGCGAGCGATCTCGAGTCGCATGCGCAAGCGCCTCATCGCCGGACAAATCGAAGGTGGTGAGGACGTCGCTGCTTTGAGGCGGTTTGTCGGTCTTTCGCAGTCGCAGTTCGCGCAAGCCATGGGCATCAGCGTCCACACGCTGCGCAACTGGGAGCAAGGCCGCCGGCGACCCGAGGGGCCCGCCATCGGTCTGCTGAGGATTGCGGCTCGCCATCCACGGATGATTCGCGAGAACCTGAAGACGGCGGCATGACCCAAGAGCGCGCCGCCGAACAAGGCGTTGCACCCGACGATCGGCCGCGGACGGCCGCTCGCGGGTGAACGCCAAGGCGTTCGGCGGACGCGATGCCACTCCTTTCAGCTTTGCTGACCAGACCAGATACCCGAGGTTGGTGAAAGTGGTGAAAAGCGACAAGACTTCACCACATGGCGCCGATAGGGAATCGTACCAGCCGCACACTTCTGCCAGCGACTTCCACACCTGGCCAAGTCGCTGGCGGGTGGCCTATCCCTTGCTTCAGGCTAGGCCCATGGGCTCATCTGGGACGGTCGCAACGATCGTGGTCGCCTCAATTCTCTCGTCCCTTGGCTGCTCGAGTACGACAACCGTGAGTAGAGCAGATTGGCCTCGAATGGTCGAAGGCGTGATCCGTGGAAATGCGAGCCCAGACGCGGTCATTGAATTCGCCGAGCCGGCGAACGCGCGGGACACCGGAACAATCTGGAAGGGCAGGCTACTCAACGTCGATCGCAACGCGCTTCTCTTGGGCGAGCGGTCCGGGAACGCCTACCGGATTCCGTTTGAAGGAACGCGCAGCATCCGCTTTACGGATCGGAGAAAGGGCTCCGTGGATGGGCTCTGGATCGGCGCGATTCCGGGCGCGGTGGGCGGGGTGATGCTCGGCTCGGCAGGTGCTGGACTATGCGCGGGCGGTGGGTTTGCCGGGGACCCCAATCTGCACTGCAACGTCGCTGGCACGGTGGCCGTAACCACACTATTCGGTGCCGCCGTAGGGGCAATGGTAGGCGCTGGAATCGGTTTGCTCGTCGGCCATCGTACGACCCTCAAGTCCAGTTCTGAAGACTGCTACGATTCTCCTTCGAGAATGCCGGACCGATTGTCGGAGGGCTCACGGTGCCGATAGCGAAGGTGACGGCGGGCTGTATCGAGCAGGGCACCGGTGAGCGGCGCCGTCGAACCCATAAAGCCGTTGAACCTGACGGTCCCGCCGCAGAGAGATCGTAGTATCATCGAGGAGCCGGGAGCGTGCGGCAGGCTCGCAGCTTATCGGCAAGGCGTTCGGCAGATCCTCAGTGGCCCGCGAGAAGGCGGTCGTAGTCGTGGTGGTTCCCGATCCAAAACCAGACGATTCCTTCGCCCTGAAGAATGCCGACTGCCCGATGGTCGCGCGATATGCGAACGGAATAGACAGGGCGTGCCTGGCTGACCCTCTTGAACTGAAGCCCTTGATGCCTCGGATTGAGCGTGAAGGCTCGGTACGCATCCCGCGCTTGATCCTGAACTTCCGCCGAGAGCTGGCGAAATAGCTCCCAGAACCGCGGGTTCGCTCGCGATCTCGACATCTTGTCCGGATCGAGAGGAGTCGTTCGCCCCGCTGCCTCGTCGCCTGCTGCCTCATCGGCCATGGCGTTCAAGACGTCTTGGGACTGCGCAAATCGATGGGCCCATCCCTCTTCGGACACCAGTTCCGACTGGAGCCATCCGGCAATCCGATCCTGCTCGTCCGGAGGAAGGGACGATATCTGGGTGAAGACATCTGCGAGCGCCCGAGTCATGTGCCTAGGATACCGCCCAGGGGACTGCCGAACAAGCCGTTGTAGCAGACAATCCCGCCGCAGGGACATCGGTGTAGAATCGAGGCGCCAGCTCGGCGGCGGGCTTGCTGCTGAACGGCAAGGCGTTCGGCGGACCGATGGAACTTCCGACCTACTTGTGATGTCTGTGGAATGCCGTGTGCTCCTTTCGACAAGCCGGTAGCCTCCTCCTCGTCGCGCTGGGCACGGTTGCGGTCTCCTGTCGCGACATCCCACCAGCAGATCGCTTGGAATCAGCAAAGCCACCGCTCGCTACTGTGCCTCAACCACCAGCCGGGTCGCCGCACGTGCCCGCTACTGCCAGTGGCCCCATTCTCCCGCTGTATTCCGACGAGGAAGCGCTCATGTTCGCAAAGATTGCCCAAACCGTTGTTCCAGTGGGCCAGGCCATTCCAAAGGACCAGGTTCTCCGTACTATGAAGATCGACAAGAGGCGGCTTCGCGGTCAGCAGGTGTATGCGCTGATGAACGCAGAAGTCGAGATCAGGCAGCTATCCGAGCACTACGACATAAGCTGGATGAATGGTGGATCACCCAGGGCCGAATCCGGGATCGAAGACCCGAGGTGCCCGGTCTACGGAGTGCGTGTGCGTCCGCGCGTACCACCGCGGTGAGTGTCAACGTGCCTCGGAGGCCGCCGAACAAGCCGATGAAGCTGACGCGTTCGCCGCAGAGACATCGTGTAGAATCGAGAGGCCGACTCGGCGGCGACCGCGCAGCTTATGGGCAAAGCGTTCGGCGCACGCGCGAGCTTTTCGTGTGGCGCCGGGTATTCAGAAACGGTACTGTTGGACGTACCTTCTGGAGTACGTCCATGAGCAAAGTTCCATCCATCGTCCCGATCAGCGACCTGCGCGAGGATGCAGCCAACATTCTCGGTCGAATGAGGAAGAGTCACGAACCCGTGGTGATCACCCAGCGCGGGAGAGCCGCGGCGGTCATGGTCAGCGTCGAGGAGTACGAGCGGTCGACGCACGAACGCGAGATCCTTCGTCTCCTGGCGCAAGGGGACAGGGAAGTCGCGGCGGGTAAGGGCTATGAACTTGAAGACGTATTCAAGGAAGCAGACCGGATCTTGGCGAAATGAAGGTTCGGTTCACGCCGTCCGCGCGATCGCAGTTCTTCGCGGATCTTGAGTATATCAAGGCCAGCAATCCCCTTGCTGCCTTGGCGCTTCTCGCGCGGGCGAAGAAGAGCCTGCGCCGGTTGAGCACGTATCCACAGTCGGGTCGGAAGATTCCAGAATTCCCCGAACTCTCCCACCGCGAAGTGATTGTCCCACCGTATCGCATCTTCTATCGGGTGGAAAAGCCGGCCGTCTGGATCGTCGCCGTCTGGCACGGGGCTCAGTTGCCGGCGGCGCTGAACAAGCCGTTGAAGCGGATGGTCGGCCGCAGGCGGCCACCCACCGCTTAACGGGTGCGCCACGGGGCGGCGATATCACCGACTCCGGAAGTCTTAGGCGATGCGAAGGACCGGCCGAGAAGGAGAGCGAAACGAACATGCGTCTCGTGGGCAAATGGCCTCAGATGACCAGGCAACTGGAGGTACTGCTGGCGAATAGGGGTGAAGCCCCGACGGGAAAGCGAAGCGAGGAAGAGCCGACGGCGAGGCATGAGAACGAGTGCTCGGGAGCGAGACCTTCGACCAGATGGTGTTCCCCATCTGGCCACGCAACCTCAACTTCTCGAACCGCCCGGTGCGGACCCGCATGCCGGGTGGTGTGGCAGGGGGCCCCGGTGTTATGATCCGGGGCCCCTATGCCGATCAAGGCGTTGACAGACCTATGTCGATTTGCGAGCAAGAGACCGTGGCAGGTGGCCCGATGGCACCAGCGTGGCGCGAGGCCGCCTCGAACCTGGGCATCCGCTTCGAATCCCCGTTTCTCGTCAAGCATCCTTCCGGTCGGTTCTGGTGCGCCGGACTGCTTCCCGACTTTGGTGGCATCGTGCCAACGTCGCCGGGCGAGAATCCGGCGAAGGGTTGCTCAAGCCATTTCTCGAGCGGAGGTGAATCATGTTGGGCTTCTTCTTGTTCTTCATATTGGCTTGTCTTCTCCTCCTCGCTGGAATACTAGCGTTCTTCATCCATTTGCCGGATCCAGGTGGATGGCTGTTAAGGCCCAGGTGGCATGGGCTTGGCGTTCTCCACTGCTGTGCGCTTCCGGTCGTGGGGGTCGTCGTGGTCGGCTTCCCAATGCTCTTGTTGGGAGACCTTGAAGGTAAGAGCGCGGGACGCATCATCGTGTGGGTGTGCATCGTAATGGCCTCGCTGTTGTGGTGGGCTCCTACGCTGCTTACCTTCTCACAGGCAGAAGGTACGAGTTCCTCGTCTGGCTCGCCGCTGGCGCCCTAGCGGGCGTGGTCGTACTGAATCTACTCTTTGCCGAGCGAAAGATTGAGCGCCCAAGGCATAGACAGTCCTCGATCCTTCTTGGCGGGGCCGACAGGATATTCGCTGGGAGCGCGCTTCCCACCGGTCAGGATATGGCAGAGAGTGACCAAAGAAGAAGTCGTCCGCATATCGCCCCTGTGTTTGGTGCCGTAAAGGTGTTGGATTTCTCTTGGAACGCCCCCCGGGATCGAAACCCTAGGCACGCCGCTCGCTGCGCCGCTCGCCACATTCGGTTTGAATCAGGATCCTCGAACTGGCCGATGAACTAGGGTTCTTCGCGCCTGGAATCAGCCCTCACCATTACAAGCGATACGTTCGCGGGGTGTTTGTCGAAGCGCTGAATGACTGGGGTTGGTTCGCCGATGCGGCCGGTGCTCGACGATGGTTCGCCGGAGCTCTGGGGCGGTACGGCCGCAGATGATGTGCAACCGGGAATATCGTTTACTTGTGCGGCCCAACAAGCCCTTGCACCTCGTTCCATTCTGACTAGCCAGTCACCGACGCGCGCGGGGCATGGAGCTCGATCGGGAGCACCCGTGCGAAGTGCGCAAAGTCCGTATCCGTCGTCAGGATGCCGAAACCTCGTCGCGCGGCCGCGGCGCAGATGAGGTAGTCCGTGTTGGAGCCTTGGATCCCCTTCGCTCGGCATTTGCTGAAAAAGGTGGCTGCTTCCTCATAGTCCTGAGCTTCCAAAGGTATGTCCGGGAAAGCACGAAGATGCCCGCGCAGCGTCTCGAACTGCTGTTCCGATCGGACGCCGGCGAGGATCTCCTGCCTGACAGGTCCGAGCATGGCCGCGCGGCCCTCACGCACCAACTCGGCAAGCTCTCTCGTCTCGGCGCTGGGCGACGACCGCTGTCTGCGAAGCGCAAGCGACCAGACCGAGGTGTCGATGATGATGTTCATGCGCGTCGGCGCTGCCGCTTGTAGTCGTACTTCGGATCGAAATCGACCTTCCCAAACAGGTCCAGGATCCGCGCCTGCTTGCGCCGCTGGACATACTCCTCCAGAGCCTGTGTCACGGCGCCCTTCTTCGTGCGCTGGCCTCCGACTCGGACGGCCTCGTTCAGCAGCCGATCATCGATAGCAAGGTTGGTCGCCATGTGTAGAAGTTTACACATCAGGCGCTTCCGTGCAAGTGGCCAGCATGACGATTGCGAGGTCTCGATGAACGAGAGGCAACGACTGCGTGCTGTGACAATACGTCAGGAACAACATTCGGGTCGTGATCGCCTGACACAGGCGCGGAGAACCCGTGCTCGAGCAGGAGCGAAAGTGCGAGCCTTCCCTGCATCTGCCGTGTGGACCAGCATTTGCATTGCAACAGAGCTCACCATGACATTGCAAAGATTAGCCTGGGCCGCGTATCAAGAGGGCGCCGGCCCGTGGATCCCCATTCAGCCCATCGAGATAGGCGGCAACGAATACCAAGGATATAGGGAGAAGAGATGCGAAAAGTAAGTGCGCTAGTTGGTTTGGCTCTCGTCGCCCTGCCCGGTTCGGCCCTCGCCCAGGGCGAAGCCCCGGCTGCCGTCCCGGCGGTCGACACGGCAGCCATGGCTCCCGCTCCGGAAGCTGCTCCCGCCTCGGCTCCTCCCGCCCGCACGACCTACGTTTCACGTGGCCTGACCGTCGAAGCCGGTGCGCTCCAGGTCACGCTCCCGGTAGTGCTGAGTCTATCCAAGGATAAGATGCTCAAGCCGGTTTGGATACCCCTGGATTTACGCTTCGGACTGACCGACCAGGTTGATGTTTCCCTCAGCCACAACTACTTCGGCCTCCCGCTCGCCTTCCGCGGGGGCGGTGTTTGCATCGGCGGGGACCGAAACTGCCCAAAGCTCTACGACAACCTCAATCTGGGGGCGGAGTTCTCGTTCTTGAAGAACGCAGGCATCGAGCTCTCGGGCATCGGCACCATCGAGCTCCGTTCGCTCGACCCCATGCACCTGGCCGTTGACCTCGGCATTGGTTTCAAGTACAGCGGTGGACCGGTTGCCATCAAAGCCGCTCCTCAGATCGGCATTGCCGTCAACAGGCGTGACGAGCAGCCCAAGGAGTTCATCGCGGTTCCAGTGCAGGTCGCCTTGCAAGCCACGCCCGAGCTGGCCGTGTTCCTGGACACCGGAGTCTTCGGCCCGACGGAGGACTTCAGCCAAGCGTACGCCGTCCCGGTAGGCGTGGGCGCGGTTTTCGCGGTCATGCCGATTCTGGACGTCGGAGCCGAGTTCATGTTGCCTCTGGTCCTGACTGGCAACGAAGACAACAAGGCTTTTGATACGCGCACGCTCATGATCTACGCTGCCCTTCGCACGAAATAGGGCTCTCGATCTCGGCCACGCCGGCAGGCAGCGTCGGCAACAGCCTCTTGAGTCGCTTGTTGAGCCAGGGCCGATGACGTGCGTGCCAAGCCGCTTCGCACGATCAAGGGGTCGGCTCGCCGCGTTCCCAGGGCCGGTAGTTGTTGATGAAATCCACGCGCTCTCCGATGGGTGGGTGGCTGGCGCGGAAGATCTTGTAGAGCAAGCCGGGGCGGGGCACCGCCAAGTTCTGCTGTTGCAGGGCCACGAAGGCGGTAGCGGCGTCGTGGTTGTCGTGGGTCAGTTCGAGGCCGAAGCGGTCTGCTTCGCGTTCGTGGTAGCGCGAAAAGGCGAGCGCGGCGGGAGTGATGGCGAGTGAAAATACCGTGAGCAGCAGCATCAGCAGGGGCAGCGACGCCACGTCCGAGAGTTGATGGAAGCCCATGCGGTCGCCGAAGTGGCGCAGGAAGAAACCGGACAGACGGTGGGCGCCGAACAGGCCGATGAAGGTGAGAAAGGTGGACAGGAGCACGCTGGTCCATACGTGGCCGAGCACGTAGTGGCCGAGCTCGTGTCCCACCACGTATTTGACCTGCGCGGGCGACAGCCGGGCAAGGAGGGTGTCCCACAGCACGATGCGCTTGCTGCCGCCCACACCCGTGACGTAGGCGTTGACCTTGGCGGTGTCGACGCTCTTGTTCACCTCGAACACGCGCGCGCCCTCGACGCCCGCGCGCCTGGCCTCGGCCAACACCTCGGCCTCGAGCACTTTGTCCTTCATGGGGCCGAATTTGTTGAAGAGCGGCGCAATCCACAGCGGCGCGATCAGCAGGGTGACCGTGTAAAATGGCAGGGCCAGGGCCGAGGTCCACAGCCACCAGCGCTGCGGGCTCTTGGCCAGCAGCAAATAGGGCACCCACAACACGAGCAGCCCAACCAGGACGCCCACGCCGAGGCTCTTTGCCTGATCGCCAGCCCACTTGGCGAGGCGCTGATTCGAGAGCCCGTAGGCGTGCTCGCGCGCGAAGCCGATATAGTAGGAGAGCGGAAGCTCGACGAGGAATAGCAGGAGCGAAAGCAGCACGAAGTAGATGGCCAGGGTCGGATAGAAGCGCCCGCGCGCGAGCTGGCTGGCGAAGGTGCGCAGGGAGGCGGAAAACCCGGTGAAGAGGAGGAGCAGGGGCAGGGCGATGGACAGGGCCTGTTCCACGCACCAGATGGCGTTGTTGCCGCGGTAATAGCGCAGCGCTCTCCGCGACGGCGCGGGCACTTCCACGGGCCGGTCGTCGCGCGCTTCGGTCCTGGACGCGGTTTTATCTTGAAGGCGCGTCGGGGTCGGCCCGGCGCCAGGGTGTCCGTCGTCGGGAACCGCCGCTCGCGCGCCGGCAACCGCGCTGACCAGGCCGGCGACGGCCGCGAGTCCGAAGGCCATCTTGCTTGGGACCGGCATGGCGCCAGTATAGCGCAGGGGATCGGTGCGCAACCCGTGGCGGTTCGTGGCGAAATCGACATCGTCCCCCTGGGAAGGTCGTCGGCGATCTGCCATCTTTTGCTACGTGGCTCGCATCCTTCACGCAAGCATCGAAGATCCGCGCCCCTGCTCGTATCTGCCGGACGTCGCGGCCTCGCTGGAGCATCGGGTGATGCTCGACGTGACGGCCGACGAGGCGGACGACCTCCTCTGTCGCGGGTGGCGCCACTTCGGTCCCGGTTGGTTCCGGCCGGCCTGCAAGGGCTGCCAGGAGTGTCTGTCCACCCGCATCGTGGTGGACGCCTTCGCCCCCAGTCGCAGCCAGCGGCGGGTGCAGCGTCGGGTTGGCGGCCTGCGCACCAAGATCGGCAAGCCCATCGTGGACAAAGCCCGCCTCGATCTCTTCCACGCCTGGCAACTCGAACGCGTTCGCGCCCGCGGCTGGGAGCCGGCGCGGCTCACCGAGCAGGACTATTTCATGCGCTTCGCATTTTCCACCTCCGTCGCGCGCGAGGTCACCTACTATGACCCCGAGGCGGACGACCGCCTGGTGATGGTGTCGATCTGCGACGAAACGCCCCAAGCTTGGAGCGCTCTGTTCTGTTTCTACGACCCGGCCTACGCACGACTTTCGCCTGGCATCGCCAACATCCTCAGTCTGGTCGATCTGGCGCGGGCCACGGCGCGACCGTACGTCTACCTCGGCTACTGCGTCCTGGCCTGTCAGTCGCTGCGCTACAAGGCCGCGTTCCATCCCCAGGAGTTGCTCGTGGGGATGCCAGACGACCACGAAACGCCGCGCTGGGATCGCATCGCAAGGTGGGCCGGCCTGACCGCGCGACCGGAAATCCTTGGGCGAGTCGGTATGCGGTGACAGCGCGCCATTCGAGCACCTACGCTTCCCGAACCGGGTCTGGTACTTTTCCCTGCATGAAGTCCTGGATTTCCACCTCCGTCACGCGCGCTCTGTTGCCCATCCTCCTGCCGGCCCTTGGCGCCGGCTTTCTCGCCTGCGCCACGGGGCATGGGCAGGGTGCCGCGGCACCCGTGGGATCGGGACGGGGCCAAGCAGGACGGGGTAGCGCGCCGGGGCCCGGTTGTCCGTGCGCGCGCAAGGTTGGGCAGAACCTCGCACCGGTTCCACCGCCCGGCCCACAGCCAGTTCTTCGCGCGCCGTCCGTCGCCGACACAGCCGGTGCCGGCGCGATGCTCCTGCCGGTGACGGACAAGGATCCGACCTGGGGCAACCCGAACGCGCCGGTCACCGTCGTCGAGTTCAGCGATTTTCAGTGCCCGTTTTGCGCGCGCGTTGGAGAGACGGTCGACGAACTGCGGCAGCTTTACGGCCCCGACCAGCTTCGGCTGGTCTGGAAGAACCTTCCCCTGCCTTTCCACGATAACGCCCGGCCAGCCGCGGATGTGGCCATGACCGTGTTTGCTCTCGGCGGCTCGGACGCCTTCTGGAAGTTTTGCGACCTCGCCCTCGCCAACCAGCGGGATTTCTCGCCCGAGCATTTTCTGCTGTGGGCGGTCATGGCCGGCGTGGACGGGAACAAGCTCAATGCCGAGCTCGCCGCCCGGCCCCATGTGGCCAAGGTGGATCAGGATCTGGCCCTGGCCATTCGCCTCGGAATCAGGGGCACGCCCGTGTTTCGCATCAACGGTATCCCGCTCATGGGGGCGCAGCCCATCGAGGCCTTCAAGGAAATCATCGACGCCCAACTCGCGACCGCGAAGGCCCTTTTGGCCGCCGGCACGCCCGCCAGCCAGCTCTACCCCGCACTCTCGGCCAGGAACGCCGCGGCGGCCCCGGCCGTGGCGGAAGAGGCCCCAGCTCCCGAGCCGGAGGACACGACGATCTGGCGGGTGCCGGTGGAAAAGTCCGACCCCACGCGTGGATCGGCGGACGCCTTGGTCACGCTCGTGGTCTTCAGCGATTTCCAGTGCCCGTTTTGCAAGCAGGTGGAACAAACCCTGGCCGAGCTCGAGCGTAGGTACGGGAAGGATCTCCGCATCGTGTGGAAGGACTACCCGCTACCCTTCCACGATTCGAGCGATTCCCGCCGCCGTGCTGGCCAGGGTCGCCCTCGCGAAGAAGGGGCCTAGGGGCTTCTGGCAGGCCCACGACGCGCTCTTCGCCGGGCAGGACGATCTCGACGATGCGGCCCTCAAGGGCATCGCCAAGGGCCTGGGGTTGTCGTGGCCTGAGATCCGGAGGGCCATCGCCGCCCATCGCTACCACCAGGCATTCGAAGCGTCCGAGGATCTCGGCCAAGACCCTCAGGGTGAGCGGAACGCCGTGTGCGTTCGTGAACGGCTACCGGGTGGCCGGCGCGGTGCCCACCGAAAGGTTCGTCGCCGTGATCGATGCCCAGTTCGCCAAGGCGAGGGCCTTGGCCGACACCCCGAACAAGGACAACCCGACGAAAGGTCCCACCAAGGCCAAGGTGACGGGACCCTAGCCATGACTCGACCCGTAATGCAACGCCCCTGCGCGTTCTCCGCTTGTGGCCGGAGGGGCGGCGGTGAGAAAATACTGGAACTTCGAGGCAGGTGGCGTTTGCTCGAACGATCGGCAAAATTCCGATCCATCATCAATACCTTCCCGGACGAAGCCCATGACCATTCGTATTGCTCTCGCCGCGATGATCGTTCTTTTGACCGCCGGCACCGTGAGGGCCGAGAGCTGCCCGGACGAAATCCCGGATGACAACGGCGTACGCCGGGAACAGGCCAAGAAGTGGTTCACCAGGGGGCAGACGGCGGCCAGCGATGGCGACGACATCACCGCGCTCAAGGCGTACCAGTGCTCCCTGAAGTTCGTGCCGCACGGATTCACTGCCTACAACATCGCGCAGATCGCCGAACGCATCGGAGATCTGGAGATGGCCATCGCCAGCTACAGCCAATACTTGTTACTCGTTCCGGAAGCCAAGGACGCGCAAGATGTGAGCGACAAGATCGTCTCACTGAAGGATCGACTGGCCAAGGCGCGACAGAAGGAAAAGGAGATCATGGCGGCGGCTCCGGACGCCAAAGCGACATCGCTTGGGGAAGCCAGCGCGGGGGGCGGGACTTCGGCCACCGAGGGCGGGCCCAATGTGAGGGAGCAGTCGGGCCAGCCTGGCGCGACAGAGGCGCCTGCGGGCGGAGCCACGGCGGAGGCGAAGAAGGATAGGTCCGCGGAATCGATCGCCGAAGAGAAGCCGCCGACGTCCAATCTTCGCAAGGTGGCGTATTTGGTCTACGGCGGCGCGGGGGTCGCGCTGGCCGCGGGCCTGATCGCGAATCTCCTTGCCCGCAGCAAGATGAACACCTGCCGCTCGGAATGGGATGGCGGCAACGGCGATATTTCGGCGGCCGAGTCCGCATGCAGCGACGCCAAGCCTCTGGCCTATACATCCTACGCTCTCTTCGGTCTGGGCGCGGCCGCGGCCGTGGTCGGCACGGTGCTCATCCTGCGTCCCACACCGTCGAGCGAGGTGGCGCTCAACCTCCTACCAGAAGGTGGCATGGCGCTGGGCTGGGGAGGCCGATTCTAGCTCCCTTGCCAGTAGCGAACCTTGCCAGTGTCGGCGTGGATGAAGTGCGTGCGCGGATAGTAGCCGACGCCGCCCATGCGTAGTCCGCGCACGAAGTCGCGCAGGACCTTGGTGTCGACCCCGCGAATCCGGAAATCGACCGCGGTGCCTTGGGTATGCTGACTTTCGCGCGCCACTTGGTGGCCTTTCTTTCTCAACATGACGTTGTATTTGGGGGAGCGATACCCCGACACGATATCGACCCTCGGCGCGTGAAACCTGATCGCCGCTGCGGCGAGCAGGGTGGCGAGTCGCGTGTCTGCCTGGGTCGACTGCTTGGTGTAGTGATCGCGAAGAAACAACTGGAAGTGCTGCTGGTAGGGTTGGCCCACGATGAGCGGCAGGGCTTCGCGGTTCCAGAGGTTGAAGAGGGTCGTGACAGGTTGGATGCGCGTACCGATCGGCGCCATGGGCGCGGCCAATTGCGCCTGGGCCGCGAGGTTGGGCGCGCGCGCGGTCTTGGGGCGCGCCACGATCTCGTGGCGCCTTTGCGCCAGGTCGGCATCCCGAACCTTCACGCTCGGCCGCCAAGATTTTTCCAGGAGCCAGGTTTCCTTCTTGCTGCGCTCGCGCAGCGGGGGCACGAAGTGCGCCGCACGCTCGTCGGCAAGGGATACCAACGGCTCGGGGGGGAAAACCACCTGGGCGCGGGCTCTTCCCTCGGCATCGGAAGGCATCCAGAACGCGCAGAGGAGGAGGATTGCGCCGTGCATTCGCGCCATCATACCCCGTAGACGTCGCGGGCGTTATCGGACAGGATACCAGCCCCCAGGCGGGCCTGGGCCACCCCTATCACAGCGAGGCAGACGATATGTTCAAGATCCAGACACTCAACAAGATCGCTTCCATCGGACTCGACGAGCTTCCGCGCGATTCGTATGAAATCGCAACCGAGATTGCGAACCCCGACGGGATCCTGGTGCGCAGCGCGGACCTGAACGCCATGGAGTTTCCCGCCTCGCTCAAGGGCATCGCCCGCGCCGGGGCCGGCGTGAACAACATTCCCATCGACAAGTGCTCCAAGCGCGGCATCGTCGTTTTCAACACCCCGGGGGCCAACGCCAACGGCGTGAAGGAGCTGGTGATCGCGGCCATGCTGCTCGCGTCGCGCCGGATCGTACCCGGCGTCGAGTGGACGCGCTCGCTCAAAGGCAAGGGCAAGGAGGTCGGCCCCCTGGTCGAGAAGGGCAAGAAGGAATTCGTCGGCCCTGAGATCAAGGGCAAGAAGCTCGGCGTCGTGGGCCTCGGCGCCATCGGCGTCATGGTGGCCAACGATGCCCTGGCGCTCGGCATGGATGTGGTCGGTTACGATCCCTACATCTCGGTGGAAGCGGCCTGGGGACTGGCGCGCGGGATCCGGCGCGCGACCAGCCTGGACCTGCTGCTGTCCCAGTCCGATTTCGTCACGCTGCACGTGCCCCTCGTGGATGCCACCAGGGGGATGCTCGGGCGCAATCAGTTCACCATCATGAAGAAGGGCGTACGCATCGTGAACCTGGCGCGCGGCGGTCTGGTCAAGACCGCGGATTTGAAGGAAGCCCTGGCCGCGGGCCTGGTCGCGGGCTACGTCACCGATTTTCCCGAGGACGACCTGCTCGACGAGAAGAACGTGATTTCCATTCCGCACCTCGGTGCTTCCACGCCCGAGGCCGAGGACAACTGCGCGGTCATGGCGGCGCGCCAGATGAGGAACTTCCTCGAGTCGGGCAACGTGAAGAACTCCGTCAACTTCCCCAACTGCGAGATGCCCGCCATGGGGCGCACGCGCATCGTGGTCGGCAATGCCAATGTGCCGAACATGGTCGGCCAGATCACCACCGTGCTGGCCTCCGACAAAATCAACATCGTCGACATGATGAACAAGAGCGTCGGCGAGCTCGCCTACAACATCATCGACGTGGATGGAAACGCCGGCGAATCGGCCATGGACAAGATCCGCAAGATCGAAGGCGTGATCATGGCGCGCCTGATCGCGAAGGCGTAGTCCCCCCGACCCCCGTTCAGGGCTCCCATCTCAACGCACGAACACGATCGGCGTTGGGATGGTGAGATCCATGCCGGGCGGCATGGCGAACGGTCGGCTGCCTACGCGGGTGAGGCAGGTGGTTAGCTGCGTATCCGGAACGCCATCGATCTTCAGCTGCTTGATGGCGCCGTTCGCGGCGATGAACCAGGTCGCCTGCAAGCGATGGAGCTCCAAGCCGCCGCGACGGCGCGCGGCATCCGCGCAGGCCTGGAAGTACACAAGGCGGCTCTTGATTTCTCGGCGAATCTGTTCGAGCACGGTTTCGTCGAGCACGACTTGCCCCTCGGCTTGGGAAGGCTGGGACTCGGCAATCTCGCCCGCGAGCGGGCCGGTGTGGGGCGTGTCCGTGCGGCTCTCGGATTTGCCCGCTGGCGGCTCGGCCGGCCCCGTGGGTGTCATGCCGGGAAATGGCGCAGAGGCCGGTTGGACCGGCTTCGCCCCAGCGGCCGGGGCCGACTCTGGTACGTCCGACGGGGCCTGCGAAACGGGCCTCTCGACAGGAGGTTGGGGATCCTGAAACGGCGAGGGTTGGGTCGGATCCACGAGCGGCGGCGGTTCCAGGGCGTTCGCAGCGGGTATCGGTAGCACGGCGCGCTCGTCGGTCGGCAGGGTGGCGCTGGCGGCGGAAATCTGCGCGTCGCCGTGAAGCGCGCTGGGCTCGGCTATGCGACCGGTGTCGCTGCGCGTGTGGCCCGGCAATCGAACCCAGTCCGACGACCTGGGCACGTGGCTTCGCGGTGTTTTCGCTGCCGGCTTGGCATCCCGGGGCAGCGAATGCCCGTGCTTCTCCGTCCGGTTTTGCGGGGCGGGCGCGGTTGCCCCTGGACTCAGCACGCTTTCTCGCACGATGTCCTGGGCGAGGGCTATGCTCGCAAAGGCGAACCACAAAGCGAGGGCCCACAAGGCCGTCTTGGCCGAGCTCGGGCAAGCCCAAGCCCTGTCTCGCCATGTCGGTTGCCCTCGTTCGGGCTCGCGTTGCTCGGCTGCCATTGAGTTCCCAGGAGAATAGTAACCTCATCGGCAGATCGAGGGGCGGAGTCGAGTGCCGCCGAGCAGCGAGCTCGGGATGGAAGGCGCCCGCCGCGCGACGATACTACACGACGATCCGCTCGCACTTGTCGGCGATGTCCAGGGCTTCCTTGGCCACGTCGAGCTTCGCCTCGACGGCCACGACGTCGGCCAGTCTGGCGGCCGTGGCTGGGTGCGCGGGGATGAAGAGCGAGCAGCAATCCTCGTAGGGCAACGACGAGGTATCGTAGGTTCCGATCCGTCGCGCCAACGCAACGGTCTCCATCTTGTCGTAGGTGAGCAATGGGCGCAGCACCATGTGGCGCCCGGCGTCTTCGATGGTGGCCATGTTGACCAAGGTTTGACTGGCCACTTGGCCGAGGTTTTCGCCGGTCACGATGGCATGGCAGCGCACGCGCTCGCACAAGAGGTCAGCCACGCGGATCATCATGCGCCGGTAGAGCACCACGGCCAACTCGGCGGGGCCGGCTTCGCGCAGGCGCTTTTGGGTCTCGGTGAAGTGCGCCACCCATAGGGTCGTCGCGACTTGCCAGTGCGAGAGAATTCGCAACAGCGAGACGACTTTGTCTTTCGCGCGCTCTCCGGTGAAGGGCGGCGAGTGGAAGGTCAAGGCCTCGAGCGCCAGCCCGCGCTTGGCCGAGAGCCAGCCCGCGACCGGCGAATCGATGCCACCCGAAAGCAAGAGCAGGGCGCGGCCCGAGACGCCGACGGGTAGGCCGCCGGGCGCGGGCCGGACCTCGGCGAAGATGTAGACCGTGTTCTGGTGGACCTCGATGCCGATGCGGAGGCTGGGCTTGTGCACGTCCACCCGCATGCCGAGGGCATCGATGATGGCGCCGCCCACGTGGCAGTCGATGTCGTGCGAGCGCATGGGGAATCGCTTGTCCGAGCGGCGGGTCTCGACCTTGAAGCTGGCGCCAAGGTCGGGATTTCGGGCGATGGCGGCCCTGGCCTCGCTGACCGCGGTGGCCGTGATGGCGTCGATGTCCGCGGTGGCCTCGGCCCCGGCCGAGACCGAAACCAGGCCGAAGACGCGCTCCAGGCGAGCACAGGCATCCTCGCGGCATTCGTCGGGCACACGCACCAGGATGCGGCCGTACGGGGTGAAGACCTTGGCCTCGGGAAGATCGCGCACGGCCCGGCGGATGTTGTCGGACATGGCGCGCAGGAAGAAACCGCGGTTGCCCCCTTTGAGAAAGAGCTCGCCGAAGCGGCAGAGAATCGAAATCATCGTCCTGGATTTACCACTCTTCCGACTTCGGCGACGGATTCAGCAAGAGCGCGCGCCCCTCGCTCGACCTCTTCGACGGTGGTCAAGCGAGAAAGCGAGAAGCGCAGCACGCCGGTGTTGGTGGGGATGCCGAGGGCACGCTGGACGCGGCTTTGCTCGCGGGCGTGCGACGAGCAGGCCGCGCCCTCGGAGGCGAAGACGTCCCTTGCTTCGAGCGCGTGCAGGACCGGCTCGGCGGGAAGGCCGGGCAAGAGCATGGTCGCGATGTGGGGCGCGCGCGGGGCGGACGGCGGGACCGCGGGCCTGGCGAGCGGGACGCCGGCGAGAATCAGGTTTTCCAGACGATCGCGCAACTCGCGCACGCACGTCGCCGCCTGGAGATCCTTGCGTGCGCACGCCGCAGCTACCCCGAAGCCGACCGCCGCGGGCAGGTTCTCGGTGCCCGAGCGCAGCTCGCGCTCTTGCCCGCCGCCGCCATACAGCGGAGCAAGCCTTTTGCCCTTGCGCAGCCAGAGCGCGCCGATGCCCTTGGGGCCGTGGAGCTTGTGGGCGGAGATGGCGATGGAATCGGCCCCCTTGGTGCGCACGTCGAGCGGTTCGAGCCCGGCGAACTGGACCGCATCGACGTGAAAATGGATCTTGCGCCCGAGCGCGCGCAGGGCGCGGCCGATGTCCGCCACCGGCTGTAGGGTGCCGATCTCGTTGTTGATCGACATCACGGCGACGAGCGAGGTTTCGGGCCTGACCGCCGCCAAGACTGCTTCGACCGTCACGCGTCCGTCGGATGCGGGCGGCACGAGGTCGAGCTGCCAGCCTTCGTCGGCCAGCAGGCGCGCCGAATTGAATACGGCCGCATGTTCGATCGCGCTGACCACGAGGTGGCGGAGGCGGGAGGCGCGCGCCGCGCCGACGACGCCAAGGGCATTGGCTTCGGTGCCGCTGCCGGTGAAGATGACTTCCTCGGGCTGGGCGCGTACCAGAGCCGCGACATCCTCGCGCGCCGTGGCCAGCACCCGCGCGGCCGCCGCGCCCAGGCCGTGCAGGGAGGAAGCGTTGGCGAAGTGTTCGCGCATGGCGCTGCCCATCGCCTCGATGACCTCGGGCCAAGGCTGGGTGGACGCGGCGTTGTCGAGATAGACGGTCACGTCGCGATTTCTTCCAAGGCCGCGAGAACGTGATCCTGCTCCGCCTCGGTCATGCCGTGGAAGAGCGGGATCATGATCGTCCGGTCGCGCGCTTCTTCCGAGTGACGCAGGCGCAGACAGCGGCCCTGGCGGTGGAGCTGGGCATCGCAGGGTTCGGGGCCGCAAGACCAAGGCGCCGTGGTGTAAGCGGGCTCCGCGTGCGCGTTGCCCACGCCCCGCCGCGAGGCCACGCCGCGATCGAGGAGGTGCTGCATGATCTCGACTTGCGACAGGCGGGTAGCAGGACGGATGCGCAGGGGATAGCTTTGGAAGTTGGCGCGCATCCAGGGTGGTTCGCTCGGGGGCATGAGGATAGGATGCCCTTCAAGGGCTTTGCGATAGCGTTCAGCGAGCGCGCGGCGCGTGGCGATGGTCGCGGGCAGGCGCGCGAGTTGAGGCCTTCCCAAGGCGGCCTGCATGTCGGTCATGCGGAAGTTGTAGGCCGGCTCCTGGAAGGATTCGAACACCACGCGCTGGCTGTCGTGCCTGATCGTGCCGGTCACGGACATGGCGTGCTGACGAAGCTGCCTTAGGCGCGCGGCCAGTGCCTCGTCCGCAGTTACGATCATGCCACCCTCGCCGGTCGTAATGACCTTGCGCGGATGAAAGGAGAAACACGCGGCCAAGCCATGCGGTCGGCCGATGGCTTGCCACGTACCATCCTTTGGAAACCCTGCGAGGGTTTCCATGTCAGGCGCGTGGGGAGCGGCCGAGCTTCGCTCGGCCCGAACCATCGCGGGAAGGTTTGGAAACCCTGCGAGGGTTTCCATGTCAGGCGCGTGGGGAGCGGCCGAGCTTCGCTCGGCCCGAACCATCGCGGGAAGGTTTGGAAACCCTGCGAGGGTTTCCATGTCAGGCGCGTGGGGAGCGGCCGAGCTTCGCTCGGCCCGAACCATCGCGGGAAGGTTTGGAAACCCTGCGAGGGTTTCCATGTCAGGCGCGTGGGGAGCGGCCGAGCTTCGCTCGGCCCGAACCATCGCGGGAAGGTTTGGAAACCCTCCCAGGGTTTCCATGTCAATGCCAAGCTGGATCTCGCTGCCGATGGCGCAGGCGGCGTCCTCGATGACGGGGAGCGAATGACGTCTGGCGATGTCGAGGATGGCAGGCAGGGCGCAAGGGAACCCGAGCTGATGCACGCACAGGATGGCGCGCGTTTTCGCCGTCAATGCGGCTTCGAGCAGGCTCGGGTCCATGCCGAAGGTAGCCGGGTCGATGTCCACGAAGATCGGGCGCGCGCCGACTGCGATCACCGCGTTCGCGGTGGCGATGAAGCTGTGGCTGACCGTGGCCACGTCGTCATCGAGGCCCACCCCGAGTGCGCGCAGGCAGAGCTCGATCGCTGCCGTGCAGCTCGACACCGCGACGGCGTGAGGGGCGCCGACAACCCTGGCCAGCTCGCCTTCGAACGCGGCGACCTCGGGTCCTTGTGCCACCCAGCCCGAGCGGATGACGCCCGCGACCGCCTCGACCTCGGCCTCGCCCAGCTCCGGACGTACGATGGGGATCTGCATGGACCGAGGATCGCCCGCAAGGCACGTGGGTTCAAGTTATTGGCGCCCGAAGAAACCGGGGTAGGATGACCGCTATTCAAGCGTCACACGATTTTCCGTCGCGGCCGTGGTATGTCCGTACGCTACTGGGCGACCCCGGACCACCATCGTCGATAGTCGGCTGAAAATGCAACGCCTCGTCATCGCTACGCTCAGGGAGCTCCGACCCCATCAGTGGTCGAAGAACGCGCTCGTGCTCGTTCCCATCGTGCTCGCGCCGGGCATTCCCAGGTGGCACGTGGTAGGCCTGGGATTCCTCGCCGCCATGGCTTTCAGCCTGTGCGCGTCCGCTGGCTACGTGCTGAACGATCTGCTGGACATCGAGTCGGATCGGGCCCACCCGACCAAGAAGCATCGGCCGTTTGCCTCGGGCACTTTGCCGGTCGGGTTCGGACCTGTCCTGTGTATCGGGCTGGTTGCCGGTGCTTTGGCGCTCTCGCTTGGCTTCCTACCCATCAAGTTCCTGCTCATGCTGGGCATCTATTTCGCGGGCACGGTCTGCTACTCGGCCGTTCTCAAGCGCACGCTTCTCGTGGACGTGTTGGTGCTGGCAGGCCTGTACTCCCACCGCGTGCTCTCGGGCGGCGTCGCGACGAGCATCCCGGTCAGCGCATGGCTGATGGGCTTTTCCATCTTCGTGTTTACCAGCCTCGCCTTCGTCAAGCGTTACGTGGAGCTGCGCGAATTGACCGGTGACGAAGTCGTGAGGAATCGCGGTTACGTGCGCCTCGATCTGCCCATGGTCGGGGCCATGGGCACGGCCAGCGCCTTTCTCTCTGCCCTGGTCTTCGTCCTCTATGTCGAGAGCGCCGCGATTAGCGCGGGGTACAAGGAGCCGGGCCTCCTGTGGCTGGCCCTGCCGATCTTGCTTTATTGGCTGGGGCGTATCTGGCTTCTCGCGGGGCGCGGCCAGATGCACGACGATCCGGTTCGTTTCGCGCTCAAGGATCCCATCAGCCTTCTCTGTGGCGCCCTCATCGCCGGCCTGCTCGCGCTCGCGCGCTTTCCCCCCGCCTTTCTCGTCGATTTCTTTCATTGATGGACTCGGGACAGGCGATATCCCCTCGGCCGGTCGGAACCCGCCGTGCTGGCGTCCAGAAGTCAATAGTCGTGACGCTTGCGCTGCCGCGGGTGGACTCTCACACCTCCCGCTGGCTCGTTGCCGCCAGCATGGCGCCGAGCACCGCGCCGACGATTGCACCCAAGACGGCCATCACACCCGCGACAACTTCTCCCTCGACAGACCCCAGAGCACCACAGACCGTTGCCGTCACGAGACCGCCTAGAACGGTGCCTACCGGGTGGTGAATCATACGAGCCACCGCCCCTTGCTTCCTCAGGTTGACGCTGTTTCCCATCGCGCACCTCCATCCATGGCCGAGCCAACCAAACCCGAGCTTGCAGACATCCAAGCTCGATCGCTTTCGCGGTCAAGCCCGGCACACCCATAGAACTCCCATACCTCCGAAATCCTTCCCATGCAACTGGCGGTGCACAACCTCCGCGCAAAGAACGTCGCTCAGCGCTACAACGTCGGCGATCCCGCCTACGCGGCGAAACTCGACTATTGTCTGTCGGCCCCAGGTAGCCCCACGGCGAGGCGCTACCCGCGCAAACCTGCCGCGGCTTGAATCCATCCGCCCCGGTTGGGCTCTAACCGTTAGACAATCGTTCGAACCCACCATCGGGAGCCGAGACAACATGCCGATTTACGAGTACGAGATCCTGAGCAAAGACGGAACCCCCAAGGGCATCTTCGAAACCACGCAGAAGATGAGCGAACCCGCCCTCACCAAACACCCGGTCACAGGCGAGCCCCTGCGCCGCATCTTGTCGCGCACCTTCATCGGTACCGGCGGCACGATCGGCGGCGCCGACTACGCAGCCGACACATGCGCGAGCGGCACCTGCGGCCTCCCCTCTTCCGGCGGCTGCGCGGGCGGGGCCTGCGGCTGGGACTAAGGAGCCCGCGGCAAAAGTCTCCGCATCGCCGTTCGGGCGGGTTCTGGCCCTGCTGAGGGATCCTCAGTGCTTCGCTCCCGCTTCGCCGCTCCCCGCCTGACACGCCTCGATCTCGGCATTCGCGCGTACGGGTGCGATCTTGCCGAGCGCCGTTCCATTCGCATCGCGTTCCACTGCCCTGATTGTGATCCCGCCACTCGCCGGAGCATCGCCGAAGGTGGTGACAGTGCCACTCGTAACACCCATCGACTGGCGCACAACCTGGATCTCGTAGGAACGCCCAGCCACCATGTGAAAGGCGTAGACGGTACGCGGAAGCTCGGCCGACCACGCCCCGCCCATGCCACCTTCGCTGATCTGCTCGCGCAGGCTGACGACGTGGCAACCGGGCAAAAGCGAAAACAAACTGCCCTGGCGAGAGACATCGGTGCCGTCGACAGTGCCGACCGGGCCGCTTAGCATCGCCACTTGATCAGCCGGCCGCGTCGGCTCGGGATAGAGCTGGTGCGGACGCTGGGCAAAGTGGCCGCAGGCGGCACTGCCCGCGATTGCGATCGCGCCCGTGACAATGATTGGAAGACGCTTTCCGTTGCCTGCCATGCCCAAGCTTCTAGCATGACCGCTGCCCAGCGGTGCCATGCAGCGTCAGGATAAAGTCCCTTCCCGCTCAATCCGAAGGAGGGATAAGCACCTCCACGGCATGCTCTGCGCGGTCATCAGTCAGGGGAATCACGGGATCGCGTTGTGCGATGCCGTCGAGGGTCACTCTCATGGCGCCGCCGGCAGCCGAGCGCCCGACTTGGATGTGGTACACGGTCTCGCGATGCCGGTAGTGGACCGTGAACGCCTGCCAGTCCGACGGAAGGCAGGGGGCAAGGTGCAGCTTATCGATGTCTAGCCTCAGGCCCAGCAAGGATTCGAGCATGAGGCGGTAGAGCCAGCCAGCCGAGCCGGTGTACCACGTCCAGCCACCCCGACCGATGTGCGGCGCCACGGCGTAGACATCGGCGGCGACGACGTAGGGCTCCACCTTGTACGTCGCAATCGCCTCGGGGGATTTGCCGTGGTTCACCGGATTGATCATGGCCAGAAGCTCCCAGGCGCGCCTGGCGTCGCCCTGGGCCGCGAAAGCCATCGCCGCCCAAATCGCGGCGTGCGTATATTGGCCACCGTTTTCGCGCACGCCAGGGACGTATCCCTTGATGTAGCCTGGATCCAACGCCGACTTGTCGAAGGGTGGGTCGAGCAATTGGATCAGTAAGTGGTCGCGGCGAACCAGGCGCTTGTCGAGCGCATCCATGGCCAGGCGGGACTTTGCGGGGTCGCCGGCCCCGGACAGCACCGACCAGCTCTGCGCGATGGAATCGATCTGGCACTCGGGACTGCCTGCCGATCCGAGCGGCGAGCCGTCGTCGAAGTAGGCGCGCCGGTACCACGCGCCATCCCAGCCGTGCTTCGCGATGTTCCGCCGCACACTCGCCGCCTCGGTCTGGCAGCGCGCGGCGAAGACCATGTCGCCCCGCCGTCGCGCCAGCTCGGTGAAGCGATCGAGTACGTCATGAAGGAAGAAGCCGAGCCAAACGCTTTCGCCCTTGCCATGCACGCCGACGCAATTCATGCCGTCGTTCCAATCGCCCGAGCCCATCAGCGGCAGGCCGCGTTCGCCGAAGCGAAGTCCGTGCAGGATGGCGCGGGTGCAATGCGCGTACAGGGTGTCCGCCTCGGCCGAACGCCGGGGCAGGTCGTAATACGAGTCTTCCTCCGCGCCAACCGGACGCCCATCGAGGAAGGGGACCATTTCGTCCAGCACGCCGGTGTCACCGGTGCCGAGTACGTAGCGGCAAACAGCCAAGGGCAGCCAGAGGTAATCGTCCGAACAGTGGGTGCGCACGCCTCTGCCGAGGGGTGGATGCCACCAGTGTTGAACATCTCCCTCCTGGAACTGATGGGCCGCGCACAGAAGCAATTGCTCGCGCAACAGGCGTGGCTCGCAATGAATGAGCGCCATCGCGTCTTGCAACTGGTCGCGAAAGCCGAAGGCACCTCCCGATTGGTAGGATCCGCTGCGCGCCCACAGCCGGCAGGCCAGGGTTTGGTACAAAAGCCAGCCATTGGCCAGCACGTCGAGGGTGGGGTCGGGGGTTTCCACTTGGACCGCGCCCAGGGTGTGGTTCCAGTACTGCCAGACCGCTTCCAGGGCGGTGCGCGCCGCCTGCGAGCCACGATGGCGGTGCACCAGGCTGGCGGCGTCGTCGATGCCCCTGCCGACGCCGAGCCGGAAGATGATCTCCCGTTCTTGCCCTGGGTAAAGCTCGATGGGGACCTGGATGGCGGCGCAAGGATCCAGGGTGGCCCCCAGCTTGCCGGAGAGTCGCTCGCGCGTCATGGCCGCGGGACTCCGCATGGTTCCGTTGCGGCCCAAAAACTCGGTTCGATCGCCGGTCACGGTCCCCGTCCTGTCGTCGGTGTCCAGGAATGCGACGCGGTCGGAGAAATCCATGCTGTAAGGGTTGCGCGCGAACAGCGCGCCAGTTCCGGGGTCGGCGTCAATCACTACATGGGGGGATGTTTTCGCCCGATCGTCCCCCAGCACCCATTCCACGTAGGCCGTGGCCGACAATTGCCGGCGTCGGCCCGAACCGTTACGCACCTTGAGCACGGAAAATTTCACTGGCGCATCCATGTCGACATAAATGCTCAGCTCGGTGTGAATGCCGCCCTGGCTGTGTTCGAACACGCTGTAGCCGAAGCCATGACGGGTGGTGGTGGGCTGGTCTGTCGTGCCTTGGCCGGGAAGCGGCGTTGGGGACCAGAATTGGCCGCTCTCCTCGTCGCGCAAGTACAGGGCTTCGCCGCTCGTATCGCCGACGGTATCGTTGTTCCAAGGCGTAAGCCGGAATTCGTGCGCGTTTTCGGCCCAGGTGTAGGACGATCCACTTTCCGACAGCACGGTCCCGAACCGCGGGTTGGCCAGCACGTTGGACCAAGGCGCCGGGGTCACCAGCCCTGGTCGGGTCGTGATGATGTATTCGCGTCCATCGGGCGTGAAGCCACCTAGCCCATTCCACAGGATGAGATCGGTGCGCGGTCCTGCGCTGTTTGCGACGTTCGTGACGGGCCTTTCACGCGGGCTCCGGATGGCCAGCGGCGGTGGGTAGATGCGGACACCCTGGGTTCGCTGTCGCAACTGGTCGGCCAGATCTCCCTGCACGTCGCTCACAACGACGCGCGCCACGGTTTCTACCAAGATGCGATCTTCCTCGGCGATCTGGTCGGCCGGCCGTACGAAGATTCCGCCCGGACGATCGGTCTCGTTGCTTTCTCCACCCTCGGCGATGAGCGCCATGATTTGATCGCTCAGGACCTGCCGGTAGCCGGAGTGATCCTCGTTCCAGATCACGAGATCCACCTTCAATCCACGATGGCGCCAATACGCGTGGGCGGAAACCAACTGGCGAACCAGGCCGGTGCTTGCCGATTCCCTGATTTTCAGCAAGACGATGGGCAAATCACCGGAGATCGAATAGCCCCACAGGCCGGACTGGCCACGGCGGTTGCTCTTGACCACATGGGGGTCGGCGCGCAGCGTGGCGTTGGCGTAGAGGATCTCTCCCGCCAGGGCGCTGTACAGTTGCGCGTCGGCTTCGCTGGCGTTGATCTGTTGCAACGCCACCCGGCTGTGGGTCCAGGCCAGATCGAAAACGCGGTTCGCCAGGCGCTGGTCTTGATACTTGTCGGCCAAGCCCAAGCAAGCTTCGCGGGTCTCGCCCACGCCCGTGACGATGTCGATCGTGGCGGATGCGTTCGGTTCCAGCATGATCCGCCGGCGGATGGCGACGATGGGGTCGAGCACCGATCCCTGGCTGTCCGACAGCTTGGCACCGCTGTCCATGGCCTGTGGATTCGCGGCCGTGCGGCCCCGTCCAAGGAAACGCGCGCGGTCGGTCTCGTACGAGATCTCTCCCTGCCTCGGCCCCGTGCACGGCCATCAGGTGGAACATCCACGGCGCCGCCTCACCCGCCGAGCGTGGGCGGCGCGTGCACAGGATGGCCTGCCGTGGCCGCAGGATCTCGGTCTGCACGAACAGATTGCTGAAACCGGGATGTTGCGCATCCCCGGCAGGCGAGGCCAGGACGACCTCGGCGTAGCTGGTCAGGTCGATGGTCCTGCGCTTGTGGGCATGGTTGGTGATGGTGATCCGGCGCAGCTCGATGTCATCCTCGGGGGAAACCGCAATCTCGGTGTGGGTATCGAGGTCGTGCTTGCGACAGCGGAACTCGGCCCGGGATTCGGAAAAGATCGCCTCGTATCCGTCGGATCGCTGGAGCGCTGGCTGGTAGGCGGTCGACCAGAACGTCCCACTGGCGGCATCGCGCAGGTAACAAAAGGTGCCCCAGTGATCGCGGGTACTGTCTTCGCGCCAGCGCGTGACGGCGAGATCCTTCCAGCGGCTGTAGCCACCGCCGGCGTTGGTGATCATCACGTGGTAGCGACCATTCGACAAGAGCTGCACTTGTGGCGATGAGCGTATGGGGCGTGTCGAAGACGCGCACCGGTGTCTCGGCGATCGCTCGCGGCGGTGCGCGACTGGGCAAGCTCCGACGTATGCAGATACGGGGCAACCGGCTTGGGAATCCGTTCCTGCAGGAGCAAGGTCGTGGCTTGAAACGCGCGGTCCGCCTCGAAGTATTTCTGCATCGGGCGGTCCAGCAGAAGGTGGGCCAACGACAGCAAGCTCATCCCTTGGTGGTGGACCATGAACGACTGAACCAAGGCGCTGGTTTGTCCGGGCGGCAACCGGGATGGTGTGTAGTCGATGGCCTCGAAGAATCCGTAGCGGCCCTCGCACCCCTGGGCCGCAAGACGCCGCAGGTTCTCACAGGCCTGCTCGGGCGCCACCATCAGCGCCAGCAACGAGGCATAGGGCGCCACCACCAGGTCCTCCGCAAGTCCGCGCTTGAGCCCCAGGCCGGGCACGCCAAACGCGCGGTACTGGTAGTTGAGATGCGCGTCCACGAGATTGTAACCGGATTCCGACATGCCCCACGGCACGCCACGCTGGGCCCCGTACTCGATCTGCCGCTCCACCGCTGCCTGGCAGGTCTGGTCGAGCAGGGTGCCTTGGTAGGTCGGCATCACCAGCATCGGCATCAGGTACTCGAACATCGAGCCGCTCCACGAAAGCAGCATGGGCTTGCCACCTTCGCTGGTAAGGCGGCGTCCCAAGGCAAACCAACTCTCTTGCGGAAGTTGTCCCTGCGCGATGGCGACGAACGTGGAAAGCCTGGCTTCGGATGCGAGCAAGTCGTAGTAGCTCGGGTCGCGGCGGCGATCGTCCACGCTGTACCCGATGGCCAGCAGGTGGAGAGTCCGGTCGAAGAGAAAGTCGTACTCCATGCGCGCGAGGTCGCCAGCCGCAAGAGCAAGGCGCCGCACGGCCGCGATTCTCGTCTCGGCGCGATGACTTCCCGCCCTCGCCAGCTCACGCAGCGTCGGGATGCGATCGCGGTCGGGAAACCCGTCAGGGTGCCCCGGCCCTCCCGGCAAGAGCATCGCCTCGGCGATGAAAGCGAGATCGGTCTCGGCATCCTGGCACTCGCGGGACAGCGCCAGCGCCCACACCCTGGCGGGGTCCTCGGGATCGGTCGCCAGTCGAGCGACAAGTGATTCGGCCGCCCGGGCGATCGATGCGATGGCTTCGCGCACCGCCGGGAGCGTGCTCGGTGGGGCGTCCGCGGCCGCGGTCAGGGCCCTGTCGACCTCGGCGATCTCGCGAAGGTCCGGAGCTTCCGCCGAATCGGCGACCATGGCGAAGGTGTCGGCTAGTCCGACGAACAGGTGCGGGCCCACGATCTTCTGGTCGGCGAGGGCGAGCAATCCCTGGCGCAGGGTCAGGAGGTGTCCGGCGAGGTTACCACTGTCGACGCTGGAGACGTAATGAGGCCGCAAGGGGTCGAGCGAGTGCGTGTCGTACCAGTTGTAGAAATGGCCACGATGGCGCCGCAGCTTCTTCATGGTGTGCATGGCGTTGGCCGTGCGTCCGATGAGTCGCCCGGTCGAGATGAATCCGAAGTCGTGTGCGGCCAGGTTGGCCAGCAAGGACAACCCCATGTTGGTCGGCGAGGTGCGATGGGCGATGACCGTCGCCGGATGCTCTTGCACGTTGTCGGGTGGTAGCCAGTGATCCTCGGGACCCACGAAGGTCTCGAAGAAACCCCAGGTCTTGCGGGCGGTCCGGCGGAGGAAACGCCTGTCGGATGCCGTCAGTTTGGAAATTCGGGGCGCAAGGGGTCGGCCCAGCCACCAGGCAAGGGCGGGACTCGCGAACCAGAGCGCCAGGATGGGGGCGGCGATGGCCAGCCCTTCAGGCCGGAAGCGAACCAGAACGATCGACGCCGCCGCGGCCAGCACGGGCCCGATCCACATGGTACGAAAGGACGCCGCGAGATCGGATGCGCGCCGAGTGTTTCGTGCCGCTTGCGAGATTCCATTCCAAGAGCCGCCGGTGGCTGAGCAAGACTCGGAACATCGTGCGCAGGATCGCATCGCAACCGAACAATGCCTCGTACGGCTGGCAGGCCAAGGCGAACCCTGTCTGGGCGAAGCGCACGGCGGCCGAGCGGCCCGCCGCAGTCAGGTGCTGCACGAGCAGAACATCTTTCGGCTTCCGGAGGGCATCCATGAGGGATGCGACCATCGGCGAAATCAGGAAGACGCCAAGCACCGCCAGCGTCCAGAACCAGGGCCGGAGCAGTGACGTCCAACCGAGCAGCAACAATAGCGTTGCGGCTATCGGGACCAAGCTGCGCCGGAGATTGTCGAATATCTTCCAGCGCGCCAGAAGAGACAGCGGGTTCTTCCGCCAACCCTCGCGCGGGACACGGACCCACGGCAAGGTCCACAAAGCGATCTGCCAATCGCCACGAATCCATCGGTGGCGGCGCATCACATCCGCGGCGTAGCGCGAGGGATACTTCTCATACAGTTGCACATCGGTGAGCAGTCCCGAGCGCGCGTAGCAACCTTCGACCAGATCGTGACTCAGGATGCGATTGTCGGGTAGGCGGCCCGACAATGCGCGCTCGAAGGCGTCGATGTCGTAAATTCCCTTGCCGATGAACGAGCCCTCGCGAAAGAGATCCTGGTACACGTCGGAGACGGCGCGCGTGTAAGGATCGAGTCCGGGCTCGCTTCCCCATAGCTGGGCATAGCGTGACCTGACGCCGGACAGGCTCTCGGCCATGCGCGGCTGGAGAATCCCATAGCCCGCATCGACGCATTGGCTGCGTTCATCGAAGGTCGGCCGATTCAACGGGTGGGCCATGGCTCCGACCAGCTCCCGAGCGGCGTCGCGCGGTAGCTGCGTGTCGGTGTCCAGCGTGATGACGTACTTCACGCGCGAGAGATCGGCGGTATTGCCGACGATTAGCGAGAAGTCGTCCTGCGCATTGCCCCGGCGAAGAAATGCGTTGAGAGCCCCGAGCTTGCCGCGCTTGCGCTCGTAGCCCATCCAGATGCGTTCGCGCGGATTGAAAAGGCGCGGGCGATGGAAGAGGAGAAAAGGGCCGCCGCCGGGGCCGCCGTACTTGCCGTTCAGCTCTTCAATCCCGCCCTTGGCGAGCAGCACCAGGGCTGCGTCCTCGGGCAACGTCTCCGCATGGGCGTCCAGCAAATCGGTCAGCAGCGCGAAGTGCAGATGCTCGTCCTGATTGGCGAGGTATCGAACTTCCAGCCCTTCGATGAGCTCCGCAATGGCCGCGCGGCTGCCGAGCATGGTCGGGATCACGACCAGGGTACGCGATTCGGGGGGGATTCCCTCCGAGTAGTCCAGGCGGGGCAGCGGGCGCGGTGTGGCCAGCAGGGTCGCCGTCCAGTCCACCAGTGCCACGGCCAGTTGGCTCGTGCACAGCAGGGCGAGGATCCCCGTCAGCGCAAGAAGCCAGGGGGGGGCTCCGTCGGCGTGGACCCTGGCCAGAAGAGCGCCGGCACCGAGGGCCGCCAGCAAGACGATGCACGCCCCATAGATGAAGAACGGGAATCGGCCGCCCGGACCGCGCAAGATCCCCGCCGTCGAACCTCGCATCTTCGCCGCACGTTCGAGCTCTGGCAATCCCCGGTCGATAAGATAGAAGCCGACATGGCGCGTGCGTTGGTCCGCGGCGCCGCTCGTCGGGCGCGTCTCGGCAAGAAGGATCGCCTGCCGGGCTACCTCGCTTTCCGTGAGAGAGCTGCGCTTCGCGATGGTTTCCACGACTCGGCGGTAGCGGTCGCGCGTGGCGAACTCCATGCCGGGGTAGGCGCCGGCGGGATCCTCGCGCAAGGTTCGCTCGACCGCGCTCAGGCTCTCCACGAACTTGCGCCAGTCGGTCGCCCCCAGGATACGCAGGCTGCCGATGCTGTTGCTGATGGAAACCTGATCGGCCGCCTGCTGCTGATTCTCCAGGTGGACCATCTGCTCGATGGTCAGATTCGACTCGGAAAGCCGCTGGGCGATCCACGTGAGGGGCAAGGTGAGGCTCAGGCCCTGCAGCCTGTAGGCAAGCTCGGCCACGAACGCGCTGACCATCGGCGGATTGTCACGCGCCATATCCGCGGTCACCAGGATGAGGCTCTTGGGATCTTCCTTGGCCACGGCTGCCATGCGGTCCGCCCAGGAGGCGGCCCGGTCACGTTCCATGCGGGCGGCGGCGACCCGTGTTGCCACCCGGCGGAGGTTTTCGATGAGGGCCAGACGCAGCATGATGGGGACGGCCCATAGCTCGCCAAGCGTCAGCGCCGTGACCGACTGGTACGCGGCCACGAAGCCGTCCAGGCTATCCAGATCCACACGGCCATCGCCGTGCGAGATCGCCTCCAGGGCGATGTCGTACACGCGCGGAAGGCTTGCCGAGGGTCCGCTGCACAGCCGGGGCAACTGCCGACTGTAGTCTCTTGGCAAGTGTCGCCTGGCCGTGCGTATCTGTTCTTCGACCAGATAGAAGTTGTCCAGCAGCCATTCCCCTGCGGGAACAATGCGACGATCTTCCGCCACAGCTTCGGCCAGCAGTCTGCAGGCCTCGATCAGGATCCGCTCATTCTCCGCGAGTCGCGAAAGCAAGCGATCCGGGGCCCATCGTCGCGCCAATTCGTGCGCCGCTGCCAGGGTCCGCCCGTGCTGCTTCATCTGCTCGGCGCTGAGCAACTCGGCACGCAGGGGCGGTTCGTCGCTCACGTTGCCGCTGGCCAGGACGCCGCCGCGCAGTCGCGCCGTCCACGAGATGAAGGTCTTCCGGACCGACCTGCGCAATGTCATCGGAGCACTTACAGCATGTTCCGGGGCCATTCACTCAGTCGGCCAGCGAAGACAACAACTTGCGCCAGACGCGGCCTTGGCGCAGGTTGCAAGCCGATTATTGCTTGAGGGCCTTGAATGCATTCTCGAGATCGTGCCAGGCGTTCTCGACGCCGCCCCTGAAATTGTCCCATTTTTGGCCATTGGCGGCCCTGAACGCATTCAACTTGCTCTGCACCACGGCGTGCTTGTCCTTGATATGATCGATCTGCTTGCGATAGTCGACCTTGACCTCGGCCCCGGCTTCGTCGGCCTTGGTCACCAGTCTGTCGAGCTTGGCGCCTAGCTGCCGGAGTCGTGTTTCGATCCTTCCTACCTCTTGTCCTACGGATTCCATGGGATCTCCTTGTGACGTTGCCTCCCTGGTAATGCAGCATTCGGGCCACGCCCCCACTTCCATGACTTCAACCCCTTACACGCTCGGTGATCCAAGAAGAGCGGCCACTTCCATCATAATGACCGGACGACCCGCTCAATTCGATGGACAGAGCGCGCTGGCGATGCCCCCGGGAAAGACGAGCTTCAACGCGCCGATGCTGGTCCGGATCTCTCGTGTGTCGGACCATCGCGCAGCATGACGTTCACCAGCTCTGAATTCATGGGAACGACAATCTTCGTGTTCGTGGCGAGCGACTTCTCCACCGGCTTCGAGGATCTTGGCCTGCCTTCCAGACCTTTCGAGACGCGCCTTGCGCCCATCGTTCTTGTAAGCAGCTTCTAGGCCGACGACGCAATCAACACACGCGGCCCGGGCGACACGATAGCGGGGCTGTCAGCGACAACGGGAAGTGTGCGAGGACTTGGCACGGGTTCACCAAGGTCGACCAGCAGGATCTCGGATTCTTCGGAGGCCGTAAGCGAGACCGCAGGTTCGGCCGTGACGCCGGCTCCATCGCCAGCGGTCAGAACGATGTCACCCAGGGTGACCTCGCCCTTTACCACGTGCAGCCACGCGCTTCGCCGGGGGGAAAGCTCGCGGACGACGTGTTGCCCAGGGTCGAGCAAGGCCGAGTAGATAAGGGCGTCCTGGTGGATACGCAGCGACCCCCTGCGAGCGTCGGGCGAGGCAATGGCGCACAACCCGCCCCGACGCTGGGCCGCGGTGAAGCGCTTTTGCTCACAGCCGGGCTCGAGACCGATGGCGGATGGGCGCAACCAGATCTGGAAGAAATGCGCCCAGTCGGACCGCGACGCATTGGTCTGGCTGTGGCGCAGGCGCTGGCCGGCGGTCACGCGCTGGAACTCGCCAGTTTGTACGATGCCCGAACCGCCGAGCGAATTCTCGTAGGCGAGCGCGCCTTCTCGAACATAGGTCAAGATCTCGACGTCTTGACCCGAGGTGCGAGGAACGCCGGCGCCGGGTGCGAGACGGGACTCTTTGAGGATCTCGATGTTTCCCAAGCCATCGACAAGTCGATCCGCTCGATCCTGCGGGTCGAACGTGAGCCAGGTTTCCAGTTTCCGGCTCTTGTCGTGGTGGCGCTCCGCAGCCCGGCGAAGGGTGATCATTGATCGGCCCTACATCCCCATCCCGCCCATGTCACCATGGGATCCGGCGCCCGCGTTGTCCTCGTCCCCCTTGGTTCGCTCGGCGATCAGCACTTCCGTGGTCAGCATGAGCGCAGCCACCGACGCGGCGTTTTGCAGTGCCACGCGCACGACCTTCGTCGGATCGATGACCCCCGCAAGGACGAGATCCTCGTACTTGCCCGTGGCGACGTTGTAGCCGAAGGCACCCTTGCCCGCACGAACCTTGTTTACGACCACGGCACCCTCGTCGCCTCCGTTCTGCGCAATCTGGCGCAGCGGTTCTTCGATGGCGCGGCGGATGATGTTCAGCCCGAAGGCTTGGTCTCCGCTCAGCTTGAGAGCCGCCAGAACGGGCAGGGTGCGCAGCAGGGCCACGCCGCCCCCTGGGACGATGCCTTCCTCGACGGCCGCGCGGGTCGCGTGCAGGGCGTCCTCGACGCGGGCTTTCCTTTCCTTCATCTCGGTTTCGGTGGCCGCGCCAACCTTGATCACCGCCACGCCGCCGACGATCTTCGCCAGTCGCTCTTGCAGCTTCTCGCGGTCGTACTCGGAAGTCGTATCGTCGATTTGCGTGCGAATCTGCTTCACCCGCGCCTGGATGTCTTCCTTCTTGCCGGCACCGTCGATCACGGTCGTGGTGTCCTTGTCGACGGTGACCGTCTTGGCTCGACCGAGATCCTTCAGGGTCAGGTTCTCCAGCTTGAGCCCGAGATCCTCCGTGACGGCCTGACCTCCGGTGAGAGTTGCAATGTCGGTCAGCATGGCCTTGCGAGGCTCGCCGAACCCTGGGGCCTTGACCGCGCAGACGTGGAGCGTTCCCCGCAACTTGTTGACCACCAAGGTAGCCAGGGCTTCGCCGTCTATTTCTTCGGCAACGATAAGCAGCGGTTTGCCGCTCTTCGCAACCAGCTCGAGCACCGGTAAGAGATCCTTCATGGCCGAGATCTTCTTCTCGCAAATGAGGATGTAGGCATCGGCAAGGACGACCTCCATGCGCTCGGGATCGGTGACGAAGTAGGGCGACAGATAGCCGCGATCGAACTGCATGCCTTCGACGACGTCGAGGGTGGTGTCCATCGACTTGGCCTCTTCGATGGTGATGACGCCCTCCTTGCCGACCTTCTCCATGGCCTCGGCGATGAGGTTGCCGATGGTTTCATCGCCGTTCGCGCTGATGATGCCGACCTGGGCGATCTCCGCCCTTCCCTTGGTGGGTTTGGACTGCTTCTTCAGCTCGGTGACCACGGCTCCGACGGCTGCGTCGATGCCGCGCTTGATGTCCATGGGATTGGCGCCCGCGGTGACCAGCTTGACACCCTCGGCGTAGATGGCCTGGGCAAGCACGGTGGCGGTGGTGGTGCCGTCGCCGGCTATGTCGGAGGTCTTCGATGCAACCTCCTTGACCATTTGCGCACCCATGTTCGCGAAGCGGTTTTCGAGCTCGACCTCCTTGGCGACCGTGACACCGTCCTTGGTGACTGTCGGCGCGCCCCACGATCGCTCGAAGACAACGTTCCGGCCACGGGGCCCCAAGGTCACCTTCACCGTGTTGGCGAGAGCATCGAGCCCGATGGCGATCTGCTTGCGTGCTTCGTTGCCGAAAAGGACCGTCTTTGCTGCCATGTTCCTGCTCCCTACCTTTCGAGAATCGCGAGGATGTCGTCCTCGCGCAAGATGATGTGGTCTGCGCCATAGAGCTTGACTTCGGAGCCCGTGTATTTGCCGATAAGAACCTTGTCACCAACGCGGACAACCAGCGCTTGCAACTTGCCATTGTCGAGAATCTTGCCGTCGCCGACGGCGATGACCCGCGCTTCGAGCGGCTTCTCCTTGGCCGTGTCGGGAATGAACAAGCCGCCGGCTGTCTTGTCTTCCTCGGCCAGTCGCTTGGCCAAGATGCGGTCATGGATTGGTCGGATCTTCATGTCAATGCTCCTTCGGGGTCGGTCCCAACCCTTTGCTTACAGCAGCTTTCGTGCCACGTGCGAGAAGCGCATGGATCCAGCGTCTTTGAGCGCGAGCAGCTCCCGAGGATACCTTTCCTCCATCAGGATGAAGTACCTCTTCATTCAATCCGAGATAAAGCAAGCGGTGGTTCCCACATCCACCCACCCACCACGGATGGTTCGGGGCGCCCGGCGATTTGCCGCTGCAGGCGCGTTCGGCAACGCTCGCCGAATCTGCCGTGTCCGGGGGGCGCAATTGGCGCAACCGTAGCAAGAAATGCCTGTCTTGGCAGAAAGGAACAGCCATATATGCCCGGCGCTCAACTCCGCCTCGCCGGTCTGATCGTGGCCTTTGTTGTGGCTTTGCATTCCTCTGCCGAGGCTCGGCTTGTCGTCGATCGCGTCGTTGTCCGCGGCGCGACCAACGTCACAACGCGGGTTTTGATGGCGCGCATGCACATCTACTCGGGAGATGCCGTGGATTTCGCGGTGCTGAGCGCGGCGCAGCAGCGCCTGATTGAAAGCGACCTATTTACCAAGGTGCGCGTGTTCATCGAACTAGCCACATCCGAGGCGGTGCGGCGCATGTACCTTGACGATACCGACTACCCGGTCGAAGTCGTGGTAGAGGCCACCGGCAAACAGCCTTGGTTCGTCTTTCCCACCGCCAGTTTCGGCAGCGGGGACTGGGCAGGTGGCGTCGCCTACGCGAACCAGAACCTGCTCGGGCGTGATGTGCAGCTCATCAGTGCCGGGCAAATCGGCCAGTCTCGTAGTTACGTCTTCGTCGGCTACCGCGACCCGCTCGTCGTGGGCGCCCCGCTTACCTACGCGGTGAGCGCACTCTACCGGCGGGAGCAGATCCGCTTGTTCGCAGACCACGCCATGGTCATGCAGGTGCCGACCATCGTGGCTGGCGGGGACGGTCAAATCGGTTGGGTGCTTACGCCACACACCCGCGCGTCTCTTGGGGTGTCTGCCCGTTACCAGACAGTGAAACCCTACCAAGGTCTTGCGCCTGACGCGATGCCGTTGCCCTACAATTCCCGTAGCGGTCGTATTTTCCTTCTGCAGTTCCAGTTCCAATACGACAACACACGGGCCGAGGAGGGGCTGCGGCAGGGGATACTTCTCTTCCTCAAGAACGAGGTCTCCGACCGCTACTGGCTTTCGGATTTTGACTACTCCAAGTTCGAGACACGGACAGAGCTATACGGACACTACTGGTGGAATTACCCTTCGCTCATTTTGAAGATGGTTCTCGACTACCCCACCTCGGACCACGGGGTTCCCGTCACGGAAGAGCTTCGCATCGGCGGGCCCGATTTGCGTGGGTATCTCACCAACGAGTTCCACGGCGACACGCTCTTCAGCGCGCAAATCGAGGACCAAGCGGTTCTCCTGCGATTGCGGGTTCCCTGGACGCGAGTGCGGTTCAATGTCGCCGGGGCGATCTTTGTCGACGCGGCGACCCTCCTCGATCGGCACCCGGGTGGCACCACGGTTCCACCGCCCGACAGCCTGCCTTCCCCGGTACGCTCCAAGCTCGAGGACATCCACGCGAGCGTCGGCGGTGGCGTGCGGTTCATTCTACCTGGTGTGGTGATCCCGGCCCTCAAGCTTGATGTCGGTTACGGCATCGACGTCCGGGACGTGGCCGTGACGGCCTCGATCGCTGGCGGCGGGATCATGTAGGCGCAGATCAAATTGGGTACTCATCATGCTTGCTGGGCAACCGCCTGGCCGGTGTCGGTCGCCTCCGTCCCGCTCGCATCGGGGCTCTTGCCATTGCGGTGCAACTTCGCGCGCAGATCGTGGCGCAACTCGCTCCCGACCTTTGGCGCCAAGAGCAACGCCACTCCGGCACCGACCAGCAGACCGATACCGAAGGTGCCCAGTGTTCCGAGCAACTGGTTGGTGAAGGACCGCTTGGTTTCGAGGCCAAGGATGCCCAGATAATCGTCTTTGTCCATGTTTCTGATGTCCTGCAATCTCATTGGTCATTCTCCTTGTTGGTTTTCAACTTCGATTCGGCGAGAGTCTGAGCTATCTCTCCTCGAAGGATTGGCAGCGCCGCCATCAGACTGATGCGCAAGCCAGTTCCTAGAATTCTTCCCGTGAGCCGGGTGAAAAGCCCGCCGCCCAGAACGAAACCTATGCCGACCGCCCCCGCCACCATCGAGTACGGGCTCCGTCGCAATCGTCCTTGAATATCGAAGGTCTCGCGTAAAAGGCCGCGAGCATCCTCGACAACCACCTTGGCCTCGGCTTTGGATTGCATGACGGGGTTCACCGCTGGTTCCGTGCGATTCTCGCCACGACGTATCCCAGGGCAATGGCTCCCAGTAGACAGGCGGCGGGGTGGTCCTGAAGGAAGCCAGTAATGCGGCCATTGACACGGCCGAGCCTTTGCTTCACCTCTTCGATCTTGGGGCGAACCCGATCGCTCAAGTCGTTTATGCTCTCCTTGAAACTCGTCGTCTCCATGCTTCGTCTCCTTGTGTTCGGGGTGCTCGTGTTCATCGTTGATCGAGGTCTCGGGATCTGCGTCCAAGAAAAAGACCTAAACCAAAGGCAAGCGCCAGGGCCAGGCCTGGCTTGCGCCGCACCCATTGTCGCCAGTCCAAGCTGCGCGTGACCTCCGCTTCTAGCGTGCTCAGCGAAACGACAAACTGCTCGCGCGAATGCTCGAGTTGCATGCTCGCGCGCGCGAGCGCGGAATCCGCTTCCCTCGCGGTGTCAGTGGACACGGGAGTTCTCCGGGGACAGCGAGACGTCGGGAGTGGTCGCTTTGTCCAGTGCAGCCAAGCTGCTGTTCATCGCGGCGGTGGAGCTGTCCATGAGGCGCCCGCCGCGGGGGCGGAGGGGTGAGAAGAGGAGGCCCACGCCGGCTCCCGCGATGTGAATGAGCCCGATGAGCACGAGCGGAAGCCCGACGGTGGCGTGGCCGCCGACCAGAAACGCCAGACCGGCCATTGCCAATCCGTATCCAAGAGCGACGAGTGTGGCCAGCACGGCGATAAGGCCGGCACGTCGGCCCATCCCGTGCATTTCCGCCTTGAGCTCGAGCTGGGCGACCTTCACATGTTGCCCGAGAAGGTGGCCAAGGCCCAGCGCCGCCTCCTTCGCCAGTACGGACACGCCTGGGGTCGACGTGGTCTTCATGCGTGGGTGACTCCTGTCGAGGTCGACGTCTCGGAGGCATGCTTTTCCCCGTGGAGAACGGCATCGATAGCGACCTCGCTGCCGATCTCGGCCGCCTTGGCCAACGCCTTGTGGTCCATGAGCACGCGAGGCGACAAATATCCCCGTAGCCAGTGGCGCTCGACGATGGGGTAGGCGGCCACCAGCGGCAGGACCAAGACAGCGCCGATGATTCCTTGCAACCTGCCCCCGATGAGCAGGGCAAGAAGCACCGACAAGCTGGATATCTTGAGCTTGTTGCCGTAGATGCGCGGCAACAGGAAGTAGGTCTCGAAGAGGTGATAGGCCACGTATGCGACCAACACGGTCGCCGCGGCACCCGGCGACACCGCGAGCGCCAACAAAACGGCCGGTATCGTGGCCAGCAAGATGCCCAGCACCGGGACGATGTCGCAGAATCCGGCAATCACGGCCAGAGGGGCCGCGGCCGGGACCCGGAGAATGGTCAAGAGAACGGCCGTGAAGATCGCAAAGAGCAGCGCGGCGAGAAGCTGGCCGCTGACGTAGGCGTGGACCACGTCGGAGACATCATGCATGGTTGTGGCCAACTTCTCGCGATAGGTACGCGGTATGAAGGCGAGCATCCAAGCGTAGAGACTCCTGCCGTGCAGCAGCAGATAGAGCGTGAGAACGAGAACGACAACTGTCATGACAACACCCGATGCAGCGCTCTGCCCCCAGGCAAACCATCGGCTGAAGGTACCCGTGGCCATCGATGATGATATCGATTCGAACAGTTCACGAATGATTTTGTGGATACCGGGATAGCGCGCCGGGATTCTGCTCAGGACGCGTATGCGAAACTCAGGAAGGTCCTCCAGCAAGTGGGTCAGTTGTGCGGTGAGCGGTGGCATGACGAACATGATAAAGACCGCCAAGAGCAAGATGGCAAAGGCCGCAATAATGGCGACGCTCAATCCTCTATGGATCCGTCTCCCCTCCATCCACCGAACCGCCGGATAGAGCGTGACCGCAAAGAGAACCGAGACGAGGAACAGCAGAAACTCGGGCCACAACAGGAATATCGCCCACAAACCAAGGCCGCTGCCTATGATCTTGAGAATCGTGGCCAACGGGATGCGGATAAGCCGTATGTCGCGAGAAGGCTGGGGTACGCCGTCATCGTCCGCTTCTGGTTGATGTATTGACACGACAGCTCCGACCTCCTTCCACGAATACCAATGGCGACATTACCGTCCAAGGCAACTTGGGGGTCAGGGACTCTCGTGGCCCTGCCCCCCGATGCTCCCCTATGCTAGGCGAAATGGAATGTTCAGCGCACGCTGAGATGCGAAGGCTGAATGATGATCTCCACACGGCGGTTGTTGGCTCGGTTCTCGGCGTTCGTGTTGTCGACGAGCGGATGGCTCGATCCCATCCCGATGGCAGTAATCCTGTTGCCATCGACGCCCCGGGAAACCAGATAGCTGCGCACGGCGTTCGCACGGTTGAGAGAAAGTGGTTGATTGATCCGATCCGAACCCTGGCTGTCGGTGTAGCCTTCGACGACCATCCGCCTGTCCGAGTCCTGTGCCTTGAGCGCCTCGGCCACTTGATCGAGCTTGGTCATCGCGGTGGCGAGCAGGGTATACTTGTTCGAAGCGAAGAGAATGCTGCCGGAAAGGGTGATGACCAGCCCTCGGGCGTCCTCTTTGACGGCGGCAATAGCGGCCAGATCCTTCATCGCGCCGGCCAGCCTGTCTTCTGCCGCCAACCGCGCTTGCGTCTCGGCTGCCAATTGATCCGTGGTCTTCTCAATCTCCTCCGTCTTCGCGTTGCTGTCGCGACGCTCTTCATTAAGCTGCACGCGGGTCGACGACAGTTCAGCTCGCGTACTCTTCACCTGGTTGTCACGAACCACGACGCCGGCCTTCACCGCTTCGGCAATCTTTTGCCGATCCAGCTCGGTCCGGGCCTTCACGTCTGCCAGTTCTACCTTGTTCTGCGCTATGTACGCGTAGTCACGACACATAATGGTGTCGCCGTGCTCATCGAACTCCTTGTTCGCCTTGGCCAGGACTATCCAGGCGTCATGCAGCTCGGTCGGTGTCAGCTTCGCCGCCAATCCGTTGTTCGACGCGGTAAACGAAGTACGCGCCTGAACCAATTCGGGCGGAGCGGTGGTGGCACACCCGCCAATCAATCCTGCCAATGCGATGCTTGCAAACAGACTCGTGTTCTTGCTATTCATGGTGAAATCCTTGGTAAGAAGCGGTTGATGGAAAACTAGTTTGTGCCGCGTTCGCGAACGGCCTTCAGATCTTCGCTCGCCCTGAGGGCGTCCTGGTGTACCGAAACTTCGCGGGCAAGCCCGATGGCCAGCTCGGCATCCGATTCGGCACGGGCCAGCACCAGCAGAGCGCGCTTTTCGCCGCCTGCCGCCATCTTCTTTGCCGTATCGGTCTGGTCTTTCGCTAGCTGCAGGTGCAGTCTGGCAGCAGGAACGCCGCTTGCGCCGACTTCTTCAGCGCCACGGATGCTCGCCTCCGACTGTTGAAGTCGATCGGCGGGGATCTGCACCGCGGTGCAGCCCGCCATTCCAAGGACGGCTAGCGACATCATCAATTCTTTCATCATGGACAGTTCCTTTGCAAAGAGGTTGTTTGACTACAGGAGAATCTGAATTCGGCTACAACGGACAGCCATTGCCCGGCACGGAAACCACGTTCGAGTCGAATACGAAGGCCCCGGAACCGCCTGCCCACGCCCCCGCCATCGATCGTCCGCACGCCGTCGAGCCGGTCTTCATGGTGATATCGAAGGCCGCCAGCACGTTGCCTTGGAACTCGGAGTACGAGCCGATCGTCGCCGAGGTGGCAACCTGCCACCAGACGTTGGACGCCTTGGTTCCGTTGGTCAGCAGAATGCGGGCATGTGCTCCTGGGCTGGAGGCGCCATCGGCCGTCGTGAGCGAGCTCGCAGACTGGAAGATGAAGACCGCGTTCGGATCGCCCTGGCCATCGAGTGTGAGATCTCCCGCGAGCAAGAGCGATGTGATCGACGTGTAGACGCCGGGGGTGAACCAGTTGTCCCCAAGCACGAGCGGACTGCCGGCCACGTTTCCCAGGGTGGTGGGAGCCGCTATGGGCGTGCCGCCTCCCAATGAGCCCACCGCCGGCGGGCCGGCCAAGGGTGTGATGGCAAGAAATGCAGCATTCAGGTCGGCCTTGATAGCGCCTGCGGTGGTCGTGTCGGGATAGGTGTTGGTAATAACCTTCCCGTTGATCGTCGGCGGCATCCCGCCGCAAAGGCCGAAGCCTCCTGCGTTGTCGACAGTCACCGCGTTGCACGTTAGATCTGGCATGAGCACCATGTCGCCATTGATGTGCGTAATGGGTGACGTCATGGTGTTGGTAACCCCCGCCGTGGCCGCAATCGCAAATGGCTTGGCCAGTCCGAGGTTTACGACGATAGCGGTCCCTGGGCTCGAACCATCGGCGTTTCCGAGGTCCATGGGTTGCGTGTCGATGCGGACCCCGTCGAGCTTCTCGGCATCCTCGCGGCTCGAGTCGATTTCCGCAGTGTCGGCATTTACGCGATCAGCGTTTCCGATGTCTGTGTTGGCCAGGTCGGGACTTCCGGCGTCGGGATCTACCCCATCGCTGCTTACGGTATCGGCCTTCACGGCGTCCGGTTCTGCCCCATCGGTCCTAGGAAATTCAGCTATCTGTCGTCCGCAGGCGGGCAGCAGGATCAACGACAGGGACAGTGCGTAGCGTTGGGATGTCTTCATCTTAGTTGCTCCCGTCATTGAGGACCGTGAAATAGACGACGAATTCGACGCGGCGGCTGTCTATCACGAAGACTTTCCTTACGGACTGCGCGTGTGGAAATCTCGTGTGCATTATTGTCTCCATGTACATTGGCTCGGGCGGAGTAACTCGGCGCGCTGTGGCTCTTGCGGAACCCTGCCTTTGCTACTGCGGAGCCGAGCATCTTCGCAGGCAGCTAAAGCAGCAATCGGGCCACCGGGGGAAGACACGTGACTTCAAGTACTTGCGACGCGGAAAGTTCCGGAGCCTGGCCTTCTTCAATCAAGATGAAGTAGCTGATCGTTCAAAGTGGGGCGGTTACGGTCAACCCGGCGCCATTGGCTCAGAGGCCAGGGGTCGCCTCTCGTCCAGACGCGCTTAGCGGACAATTCCTATGTGTCAGTACGCGTTGTGGCGTTTCTTCGCACCGAGGATTGTAAGGAGGATGATCTTCAGGTCGAGAAATAGGTTCCAGTTCCTGATGTACTCCATGTCATGCCGTACCCGTTCTTCCATCTTCTCTAGTTCGGCGGTTTCACCGCGCCATCCGTTGACTTGCGCCCAGCCCGTGATTCCCGGTTTGACCATGTGGCGAAGCATGTAGCCGTGAATGATGGCCCGGTATCTTTCATTGTGCGCGACCGCATGAGGCCGGGGGCCGACGAGAGAGAGCTCGCCGGTCAGAACCTGAAAGAACTGTGGAAACTCGTCGAGCGATGTGCGCCGCAAGAACTTGCCCAGCTTCGTCACACGCACATCGTCCTTTGTGGCCTGAACCACGTTTGGCCCATCCTCACAGACCGTCATGGTTCGGAACTTGAGTATGCGAATCCGCTTACCGCACAGGCCATAGCGCCACTGCCGGAAGAAGATTGGCCCAGGCGACTTGAGTTTGATGGCAAGCGCGATGAAGAGCATTGGGATGGAGGTGAGAGCAACGATGAGACTGCCAAGTGTCAAATCCTCGATACGCTTGATCCAGCCGACGATGCCTTGGAAAGGAGAATCGTGCAGGCTGACTACGGGGATGCTGCCAACCTGGCCCCATTGTGCGCGCAAGAGGGAGAAATAGAGCAGGTTGGCTACAAGGTACACGGTAACGGTGGTGTCGGCCAAAGCCGCGACAATCTTCGCGGTGCGCTCTTCGGCGTGCAGCGGAAGCGCGACGTAGACTGCGTCGAGCTTGCGTTGATGACATGCCTGGACAAGATCTTCGGATCTTCCGACCACGGAACACTGCGGGAGACTACAGACGTGTCGCCTCTCCATCGACCGGTCGTCATAAACGCCCAACAGTTTGAGCCCTAGCCAGGGCATGGCTTGGAAGGATTCGGCCAAGCGTTCGGCGTCCTTCGTGCAGCCCAGAATGGCTACCCTGTGAATGTTGCGGCCCTGAAGCCGCAGGGTACGCAGGACGATACGTACGCCAACACGCACCACGCAGAGGGTGAGCGGGGCAAAGATGAACCATGCGAACGATGCAACACGGGAATACTGGGAGGCGGTCTTGGTGGAAAACCAGAACGCAAAGAGGACGGTTGGCACCGCCAGCCAGGCGAGTATGGCGTCCTTGGACTCGCGCAGAATGGTTCCCGTGCGCCAGGGCCGGTAGAGGCCATTCATTTCCGCGGCGAAGCCGAATACGAGCAGGGCGACCACCGTGATGGTCGTGGTGCGGTCGGTCCAGGGTTCAAGGTAGACCGCGCGTGCCAGTGCTTGCGCGCCGATGATGATGACAACGTCGACAAGTCGCTGAAGCATACACAGCCAGGATTCGATTCTGCGCAAAGGTCCATTCGTTTCAGTCATGGCTAGGTCGCAAGCACAGCAGCATCCGGGCCATAGGGCGGAATCAGGTGAGTTCAAGCACTTGGCGTGAGGAAGAGCCTAGGGAATAGCTGTGGCTCAATCACAATGAAACGCAACTCTCGTCATTTCGAGGGAACCGGCCCGCCGGATGCCAGCGACTCTCCCCAGGTGGTTGCTGAGCGCGGCCCAGGGACGGCCCGCGGAAAGACGATGAGCGTCAGTTGATCAGCTCTTGCCCACTCGGTTGCAAAGCCGTCGCGGCTGTTCACGCGGAAACCGTGCGCCGGATCGAGAGTGAGAATGCGTTGCCGCTGGCGGTTGATGCCCACGACAACCTCGTAGTGGGGATAGTAGCGGAATAGGTAGCGCTTCATCACGCCGACCAGGACGGGACGATGTCGCTGAATCTCGCGGTCCAGGTCGCCTAGTTGGCCTTGGATGAGGAAGGCCTGCAGACCCTTTCGGCGCGCGAATTCGCGGAGAGCCGCAGCCGAAATGCCTCGTTCGTGCGAAGGCGGGTTGGCGGCGACGATCTCGTCGCCAGTAACCGGGTACCCCCAGTGCCTGAGAACCATGGCCAGTGCCGCGGCTCCGCAGTCCTCGCGTGCCTTTTGGCGCACCTCGGGGACCGCGGCAACAACCTCCCAGCCGCCATCGCGCGCCAATTGAGACGGCGTGGTCGTTCTGGCGGATCCCAGATAGCAACCGCTCGCCAGGACGAACCCTAGCAGCGCAAGTTGCTCCGGGCATCGATCGTGTAGCCTCACGACGTTGCCCTGCGCCGGAAGCTAGCGGACGACAAGGACGACGATCACCACTAGCAAAGCCACGACAAGTGCGCCGGAGCCGATGTAGATCCCGCCGCCGCCGCCCGCAAAGCCGGCGAGTTGGGGAGCTGCCGCTTCCCGCGTGGCGTAGTCCGACCTGCTGCCTGGAGAGACATCAAGTTGTGCTGGCTTGGCAAGCGCATGACCAGGGACTTTGTCTATCGCGACCTGGGGGGTAGGCATGACTTCCGCTTGAGCGAGGGCCGAAACGCAAGAGAGCGCTACGAGCAACACGCTTACGATGAGCCTTTTTACGGAATCACCCTTCGACCCTGGACCAGGCGGACCACAACCGCCACGACCGCTAGAATCAAGAGGATGTGAATGAAGCCTCCCATGGTGTAGGAAGTGGCGAATCCAAGTGCCCAGAGAACCAACAAAACTACTGCAACTGTCCAAAGCATGTTCATGGCCTTTCTTTTCCGGTGTTTGGTGCATTCGACCTTGGAAGTGGTCTAATGCGACTTCGCTGTGTGAAGCAATGAGCCTCCGCTCACGCAGGATGTGTGGCCAGCAACGAGGCGCCGGTCGTGCCGAGAACGACGTGCGCCTGCTCGATCATCTCGGCGGTCCCGCGCGCGAGTACGAGGAATTTCCCGGCCTTCACGTCGAGCTCGTACTTGACAATACTGTCGTTCGGGATCCCGATGCTTGTCAAGGCCGCGGCGAAGACTCCGGCCGCGCCACCGACGGCGGCGCCCTCCAGCGCACCGACGATCCAACCCACCAGCGGGCCCATCACAACCAGGGGACCGAAGACGGGAATGAAGAAGAAGGCTCCACCGAATAGGAGTCCCCAGAGACTTCCCCAAAACGCCCCACGGACGCCCCAAAACTTCATGCGGTCGCCCGAGGTGTAGAAGCCGAGGGCATGTTCCTCCGTGTGATAATCCTGGCCGATGATCGACAGTCGCTTCATATCGAGCCCCGCTTTCTGAAGATCTCTCAAGGCGGCTTCGGCACCGGTGTGCGAGTCGTAAATGGCGACGATTGAGTGTTCCTGTGTGCTTGGAGTCATGGTGGTTGCTTTCATTCTTCGAACGATCTATTTCTGCCAAAGCATCCATCCCGCCCCCGGGTCCTGTGCAAGGGAGGCGTGCTTGGCCATGATTCGTGCCGTATAGTCCGTTGCCGGACGTGCCGAAGAGACAGTGGCACGGTAGTCGTAACCGTCCGAACCGTCGCCTTCTCGCCGTGTGCCCGTCATTGCTTTCTTTGCCGCGCCTCCGGCGTTGTCGCCGTCGGCATAGAGCTCGACGCGAACCGAGTCCGGACTGACATCGTTCAGGAACACCTCGACCGCGATGTGGTGCTCGCCCCCTTGGGTCTGGACGGTGACGGCGCCAAAACGGATTGCGGCCAGTTTCTGCGCCAGCGCGTTTTGACTATCGAGGAGTTTCCTGGCGGGGGCACCCTTGTCGGCGATCTGGAGTCGATAGGCATCCGCCGCGGGAAGATAGTGTTGCTCCGTGTATTCGCGTACCGCGCGACTGGCGGAAAACCTGGGCGTCAGGAGTGCCATGCTTTCCCGCATGCGTGCGATCCACGCCGTGGGAATTCCCTTCTCGGTGCGCGCGAAGAATTCCGGAATCACCTCTTGTTCGAGCATCTGGTAAAGCGCTTCGGCCTCGGCTGCGTCCCAACCCGGATCGTCACCATGCTCGTTGCCGTCCCCCAAGGCCCAGCCGACCTCAGGTGCATAGGCCTCGGCCCACCAACCGTCGAGCTCGGAGATGTTGATGCCGCCATTGACCAGCACCTTCATGCCGCTCGTGCCGCTGGCCTCCCACGGTCGTCGGGGCGTGTTGATCCACACGTCGACCCCCTGCACCAGGCGTTCTGCTAATAGCATATCGTAGTCGGCCAAGAAGAACACCGGCACGTTTCCATCGCCACGAGCGATGAATTGCGTCCATTCCTGAATCAGGGCCTGGCCGGCTTGGTCGGCCGGATGTGCCTTGCCCGCGAGAACGAGCTGTATCGGACGCTCTGGGTGATTGAGAATGCTGAGCAGTCGGTTGGTGTCATGGAGAAGAAGATTGGGCCTTTTGTAGGTGGCAAATCGCCGCGCGAAACCCAGGGTCATGGCCTGGGGGTCGAGCCGGGCCTGGGTCCGGGCGATTGCCGCCGGCACCGCTCCGACCGCGGTCATTTGGCGACCGATGTCTTCGCGGGCATAGTCCACCAAGAGCTTTCGGCTCATGTTGCGCATTGCCCACAGCTTCTCGTCCGAAACCAGGCGGAGATCCGCCTCGAGGGTCGTCGACGTCCCCATCCAGCGACTCTTGCCGCAGGCATCGGTCCAAACTTCGTCGGCCGCCGCGGAATCCCATGTCGGCATGTGCACGCCGTTGGTTACGTGTCCGACAGGAACCTCGCTCTCCGGCCAGCGAGGGAAGAGCGGCGAGAAGATATGCCGGCTAACCTTACCGTGCAACCGGCTGACGGCATTGACGCCTCCGCACCCACGCATCGCAAGGTAGGCCATGTTGAAAGGCTCGTGCGCATCCGATGGGTCTTTGCGCCCCAAGGCCATGAGCTCGCGCAGCGAAAGACCCAACTCCTGCAGCGCGTACCGTCCGAGGTACTGCTCGATCAAAGCCGGAGAAAAGAGGTCGAAGCCCGCACTCACGGCCGTGTGCGTGGTGAAGAGATTGCCGGCGCGCGTGGCCGCCAACGCCACCGCGAACGGATTCCCACTCTCTTGCATAAATGAGCGGGCACGTTCCAGCAAGGCGAAGGCCGCATGCCCTTCATTGAGATGGCACACTTCCGGCTTGATCCCGAGCGCATCGAGCAATTGCCAGCCGCCTAGCCCGAGCACGATCTCCTGTTTCAAGCGCAATTCCGCGCCACCACCGTAGAGCTCGCCGGTGATTCCACGGTGAATGGGGACATTCGCCGCATCATTCGTGTCGAGCAGGTAAAGTGTCCGCCGACCCACCTTGACCTGCCAGGTGCGCAGCCAAACCGGAGAGCCGGGCAACTCGATTTTCAGGCGCAGCCGTTCGCCGTTCGGCTGATACACAGGGGTGATCGGTAGCTGGTCTGGATCATTGGAAGGATACAGCGCCTGCTGAGCCCCGCTCCGATCGATCACTTGGCGAAAATACCCGTGCCGGTAGAGCAATCCAATGCCGACCACTGGAACGCCTAGATCGCTGGCGGCCTTGAGTTGATCTCCAGCCACGTTGCCGAGCCCGCCCGAATAGATCGGGAGCGCCTCGCTCAGCATGAATTCCATGCAGAAATAGGCGACGCACGAAAGGGGCGTCTGCGGATATCTCTCCTGAAACCAGGCCGGCTCCGCCTGTGACTGGCGTTTGTCCTGCACCAGGCGGTCCAGCGATTGGCAGAAGTCGGGATCGGCAAGAGCGCCCGCGAGCTTGTCGCGCGGGACGTTTTGAAGAACCGCGTTCGGGTGATGGGTGAGCGCCCACAGCTCGGGGTCGAGCGTCCGCCACAATTCATCCGAGCTGTGGTTCCACGACCAGCGTAGATCCACGGCTAGCTCGGTCAGAGCGTCCATTCCTTGTGGCGGGGTGGAAGGGGTCAAACGTGCCCTCCTGCGTGTCTTTCCAGGGCCGGCGTGGCCAGCTCATGTTCCGCAGTCTTCTGGATGTCGGCCTTGGTAAGGGTCACGTATACCTTCGATTCCTTGTAACTGATTCGCTCTACCTTATCCGTCGGGATCCGGATCTCCTTGCCCGAATACCAGTGCCCCGCTTCGACGACCAGTTCCTGGACCGCCCAGCTCCTATCGTCGACGAGGAACCCGGTCACGTGGCCGATCTGTCCGTCAACCGTCTCCATGGCGTAGCCGGTTACTTCACGAGCGCTGTGGAGATGCTTGTCGCCTTTGTGGTGGTGTTTCTCGACGGCCTCCACCTCCTCTTTTGAATGGGGCAGGATCGCCGGGTATCCACCGAGTCCCCAGATCGCCCCCCCATCCCAATAGGCACGCCAGCCGTAGTAGCGGTAATAGTCGGCCTCGTATTGCCGCGAAACCGGCTTGTGCGACTCGATCGAGGGACTATCTTGAATCTGCATCTTGCGCAGATTGATGTGCATTGTCTTTTCCCCCTGGTCCAGTTTGCCAAAAGCATGAGGAGAGAGCAGGACCAGCCGTCCGGTCAGCCAGGATCCGGTGTCCGCGACCGCATAGCGAATCACCCAGCGCTTGTCCTCGAAGTAGAAGTCCCGGATTTGGCCGATGTCACCATCCAACGCCACGAGCCTATCGCCATAGAGCTCGGTGGTGTTTTCCAGATGCGAGTCACAAAATGCAATGGCGGGGTACTTTTCCGTGGTCCGAGTCATGTCAGCTCCTTGCCTCTAGATCTGCACCCACCTAGAGCAGGTTCCGGGCCATCATCGGTCGGCAATGAATTCAGCGTCTTGGGACGTGGACGCTTCCTGACGCCGACTGGTTCAATCAACGTGACGTGCCCTTCCCATCAAATCGAAGGAGCCCGACAATGCTCACTGCAGCCACCATGGGCGCCATGCCGTTTTAGCGGGTGCGGCGACAGGCGCTGTGATCGCATTCGAATTTAGCACAATGCGTCTGCCACGGAACCCGGAGACCACGAGTCCGAGCAGGGCCACGACCACGACCCCGGCAAGCACCACGATCACCACGCGCTTTGCACGGCCGGTCTCAAGCTTCTTCACCATCTCGTCCGTAGAGAGGTTCTTGCCCATGGACCAAACTTATGCATCGACTACGCCGACAAGTCGTTTGAGGTCTGGCCAGAATGCGGTCGATGGCACAATTTCACATACTTGAACGACATCCAGGGTCCGAGAAGCGGTCGAGTCAATCATAGTGAGGCGATAGACAGGTCAATCCGATGTGCCGTGGTCGCCTCCCATGGTCATCAAGAGGTCCTCCAGCCGTGGCAAACCGCGCGTCCGGTGTGGCGCTCGTCTTGTTGGTTGTCTGCGGCGGAAGACGTGGCCTGAGATTTGCTCCAGCGAGTTGAGAAGAAAGCGAGATAGCAATGATGAGCACATGGTGGTTTTTGTGGATGGCATTCATGTTTCTGTTTCTCGTTTCCCCGGTTAGTTATGGTTGGGGCTATCGCGGATGGGGACCGCCATATCCCCGCTATATTCAGCGACGCCGCGGCCTGCGGGCATCTACGATGGGGAAGCCAGCAGACCTTCGCCACCAGTCTTGGGGACGGGGAGGCGATTTCATTTGGGTAGTGCTTTTGATAGCCGTGGGCTGGGCCTTCGCCGGCCTTTTGCTGCGATGAGGGGCCGTCGGTGAAATTGGGCATGGTCGGCCTCGGACGGATGGGGGCCAACATGGTTCGGCGGCTCCTTGGGGCCGGCCATGAATGCGTGGTGTTCGACGTTCATCCGCAGGCAGCCCGCGATCTGACCAAGCTCGGGGCGATTGCGACGCGCTCGCTCCCAGAGCTCGTCGCCAAGCTGGAGACGCCGCGCGCGATTTGGATCATGGTACCTGCCGCCGCCGTCGATGCCACCCTCCGTGACGTCGCGTCGCTACTCCTCGCCGAAGATGTCGTCATCGACGGGGGAAATTCGTACTATCACGATGACATCCGCCGCGCGAAGACGCTTGGAGAGCGCGGAATCCATTATGTCGATGTCGGCACATCCGGAGGCGTCTGGGGCTTCGAGCGCGGTTACTGCCAGATGATTGGGGGTGAGGATGCCATCGTCAAGAGACTCGACGGCATCTTCTCCGCGCTGGCGCCCGGGCTCGATGACGCCAACAAGTCACCTCGGGATGACAAGGGAACCGTCCAGCGAGGCTACATCCACTGCGGTCCGGCGGGTGCAGGGCACTTCGTCAAGATGGTCCACAATGGAATCGAGTACGGGATAATGGCGGCATACGCCGAAGGACTCAATATTCTTCGCCGCGCCAATGTCGGGACGAGCGAGCGCACGTCGGATGCCGAAACCGCACCGTTGCGACACCCCGAGCATTATCAATATGACTTGAACCTCCCGGACATCGTCGAAACCTGGCGGCATGGCAGCGTGATTGGCTCTTGGCTCCTCGACCTCACCGCTGCAGCATTGAAGAAGAGTCCCGACCTCGAAGACTTCACGGGTCGTGTGTCGGACTCGGGCGAGGGGCGATGGACTCTCAGGGCGGCCATCGACGAGGGGGTTCCCGCGCCAGTCCTAGGCGCGGCGCTGACGCAACGATTTGCATCGCGAGGCGATGAGGACTTCGCCAACAAGCTGCTCTCTGCGCTCCGATATCAGTTCGGCGGACATAAGGAGAAGCCCTGATGGTGCCTGCCGCATCTGCGGGAAAGCCGGCCGATGCAGCGATGCTGGTGAACGTCCCGAGACTCGTCACGGCCTATTATTCGGATAGGCCGGATCCTTCGGTGGCAAGCCAACGGGTCGCCTTTGGCACCTCGGGACATCGAGGCTCCGCATCGGAGAGAGCATTCAATGAATGGCACATCCTCGCCATCACGCAGGCCATTTGCCTGTATCGAGCCCAGCACAATATCGATGGCCCGCTCTTTCTCGGCATGGACACGCACGCCCTTTCGGTGCCGGCCCTCGCCAGCGCCCTCGAGGTGCTGGCTGCAAATGGGGTCGAGGTCATGCTCTCGGAGGGGGATGAATACACCCCTACGCCCGTCGTGTCGCACGCGATTCTCACGCACAATCGAGGGCGCGAGACAGGCCTTGCGGATGGAATCGTCGTCACGCCGTCGCACAATCCTCCCCACGATGGTGGATTCAAATACAATCCCCCCAATGGGGGGCCGGCGGCGTCGTCGGTCACGGATTGGATCGAGGCAAGGGCGAACCAGTTTCTCGAAACCGGCCTAGTAGGTTTGAAGAGGATTCCTCTCGAAAAGGCCCTACGCGCATCCACGACACACCGGCACGACTACCTCAATGCTTACGTGGCCGATCTGGCCAACGTGCTCGACATGGACGCCATCCGTGGGGCGAAAATCAAGATGGCAGTCGATCCCCTCGGCGGGGCCGGGGTCCACTATTGGGGACCGATTGCCGAACGCCACGGGCTGAATATCACGGTTGTAAACGAGGCAGTCGATCCGACCTTTCGGTTCATGACCGTGGACTGGGACGGCCAGATCCGCATGGACCCCTCGTCGTCGTATGCGATGCAGAGACTGATCGGCCTGAAGGACCGCTTCCAGATCGCCTTTGCTTGCGATACCGACCATGATCGGCATGGGATCGTGACCAAGAGCAGCGGTTTGCTTGCTCCCAATCACTACCTTTCGGTGGCCGTTCTCTATCTATTCAAACATCGACCGAAATGGCCCGGCGGTGCGGCGGTCGGCAAGACGGTTGTGAGCACCCAGATGATCGACCGGGTTGCCGCAAAGCTGGGCCGGAAACTCTACGAGGTTCCGGTCGGGTTCAAATGGTTCGTTGATGGCCTCCTTGACGGGTCGCTTGGTTTTGGTGGTGAAGAGAGCGCGGGTGCATCCTTCGTTCGGCTCGACGGCACGGTCTGGACGACAGACAAGGATGGAATTGTCCCGGCCTTGTTTGCGGCGGAGATCACGGCCCGGATAGGTCGGGATCCTGGTGAGATCTACCGCGACCTCACACGCGAGTTTGGCGAGCCGCTTTACGACCGCGTCGAGGCACCCGCAACTTCAGACCAAAAGGCACGCCTGGCGAGACTCTCAGTTCAGCAGATGGAGATCACAGAGCTGGCCGGCGAACCCATCCAAGCCGTCCTTACCCAAGCACCGGGCAATGGCGCTGCCATTGGAGGCCTGAGGGTGGTGTCCAAGACGGGTTGGTTCGCGGCACGTCCATCTGGGACCGAGGATATCTACAAGATCTACGCGGAAAGTTTTCAAGATGGTGACCATCTGCGGCGCATCATCGAAGAAGCACAATCGACTGTCAGCGACGCTTTGGGGGGCGGCCGTGACGTCTGAGCGCAAACTTGGCGATTATTTGGCGGAAGTTTCCGAACGAGCAGATGTCCGCGTAGGTGTTCCCTTACCCTTGGGAACCTATAAGCAGGACGGAGGGGTCAACTTTGCCCTCTTCAGCCGCCATGCAAGCCGGGTACGATTGGAACTGTTCGAACACCCTATGGACGGGAAGCCCTCCAGAGCGATTGACCTCGATCGAGAACGGAATCGGACCGGCGACGTGTGGCACGTCTGGGTAAAAGGAATCGCTCCTGGGCAACTCTATGCCTATCGAGTGGACGGACCCTACCAACCAGGCGAAGGGCACCGCTTCAATTTCAACAGACTTCTCCTGGATCCATTCGCCAACGCGATCTCCCTGCTGCCCAAGTGGGATTTCAAGCCGGCACGTGGATATGACCCCTCGGCACCAGAACAAGACTTGGCTATATCGAAGCTCGACGATGCCCAATCCATGCCCAAGTGCGTGGTTGTGGACGAGCCCTTCGACTGGGACGCGGACCAGCCGCCTAGGCATTCGTGGTCGGAAACCGTCATTTACGAGGTACACGTTCGAGGCATCACCATTCATCCGAGCTCGGGCGTGGCCCATCGCGGAACCTACCGAGGTCTGATGGAGAAGATTCCCTACCTCAAGAGCCTCGGGGTGACGGCAGTGGAACTGATGCCAGTGCAGGAGTTCAATGAGGCTGCGGTTGGGCGAAACGATTCACCAACGAGCCAAGCACTCAAGAACTACTGGGGATACGATCCCGTTGCCTTCTGCGCACCGAAAGGCTCGTACAGCAGCTCCGGAGGTTGCGGTCAGCAGAAGCTGGAATTCAAGCAAATGGTCCGCGCACTTCACAAGGCAGGAATCGAAGTGCTCCTGGATGTCGTCTTCAATCACACCGCCGAGGGAGACGAGCTGGGGCCGACGCTCAATCTTCGCGGAATGGACAATGCGATCTTCTACACCCTGGCTGACGACAAACGCCACTACAAGGACTTCACGGGCACGGGCAATACCATCAACGCAAACCATCCTGTCGTACGAGACCACATCTTGGGAGCGCTGCGCACCTGGGTGATCGAGATGCATGTGGATGGCTTTCGATTCGACCTGGCATCGGTTCTAAGTCGAGACAGCACAGGCAAATTGCTCACCAATGCCCCGTTGCTCGAACGCATCGCCCAGGATCCAATCCTGCGAGATGTGAAGCTCATCGCCGAGGCCTGGGATGCCGCAGGCGCCTACGAGGTCGGCAGCTTTTCAGAACGCCGGTGGGCGGAGTGGAATGGACGATATCGAGATGACGTACGCCGATTCTGGCGCGGCGATGCGGGGATGCTCGGTCTGTTTGCCAGTCGGATTTGTGGCAGCGCAGACATCTACAGCAAATCGGGCAAAGGCCCGGAGAGCAGCATCAACTTCATCGCCTGCCACGACGGCTTCACTTTGAACGACCTGGTGAGCTATCGCAGCAAACACAATGAGGGCAACGGAGAAGACAACCGAGATGGCACGGACTACGACTTCAGCGACAACCACGGCGTGGAAGGACCTACCACCGATCCGGGAATCGAAACCCTGCGGAAACGCCAGATCAAGAACTTTCTCTTGACCCTATTCGTATCGCGCGGCGTGCCAATGCTGCTCGCTGGCGACGAAGCTCGGCGCACACAGGGCGGTAACAACAACGCCTATTGCCAGGATAACGCGACTAGCTGGTTCGACTGGGCCTCGCTCGAGCAGCAGCGGGAAGTCCTTCGCTTCGCGCGCGGCATGATCGCATTTCGCCGAGCCCATGCAGTCCTGAGCAAAGAACAATTCTATACAGATCGGGAGATCCGTTGGTTTGGCGCCCGAAAAGAGCTGCCGAATTGGTCTGCCCCACAAGAGATGCAGCTAGCCTGCCTGATCCCCGAGAGCGAGCAGCATGCGCTTTGCTTGCTGTTCAACGCCGGTAGGGAAAGCGTCGACTTCCATCTGCCAGCCAAGCATTCGCAGGCCCGTTGGTACATTGCCGTCGACACCGCCCAGGCAGAGGCCCATGACCTCTTTGCGGCGGGAGAAGAACCGCCTCTCGAAGACCCTCGCGTCTATCGATTGGGCGCCCAGTCCAGCGCCATACTTCTGCTTCGAGGAGAGGTGGCCCGATGAAGAGCGCAGTGTCGATCAGGACGTTGTTCGTCGATATCGGCGGCGTGCTGCTCAGCGATGGGTGGGACCATCGCGCGCGTGGGCGGGCGGTAAAGAAGTTCAAGCTCGAGTCAGCCGAGATGGAAATACGACACCAGATGACCTTCGACACCTATGAGGAAGACAGGCTGACTGAGGATGAGTATCTGAACCACGTGGTCTTCTTTCGAAGGCGGAGGTTCACGCGGACGGAGTTTCGCAAATTCATGTTCGCTCAATCGACGCCCTACCCCAAGATGCTCGCACTGGTTCGTGAGCTCAAGGCAAAGTACGAGCTAAAGATCGTCGCGGTTAGCAACGAGGCTCGCGTACTGAATGAGTACCGCATTCAAAAATTCAGGCTCGACGAGATCGTGGACGCATACATTTCCTCCTGCCACGTGCACCTCCGCAAGCCTGATGCGGACATTTTTCGGCTGGCGTTGGATGTTGCACACACGCCAGCGCAACAAGTTGCTTACGTCGAAAACACCCCAATGTTCGTCGAGATTGCGACCAGTTTGGGAATACGAAGCGTTCTCCATACGGATTACAGGACCACGTGCGCCAAACTAGCCTTATTCGGCTTGCGGAACGGCGAAGAAAAGAGTGGTCGATGAAGCCAACTAGCCGACGCATTCTGACGGTCAACGGAAACAATAGGGAGACATTGTCATGCTATATAGAGCGAAGATACTAAGTGGTTACAAATTGGACAGCCTTGATGGCGAGATGGGAAGGGTAGAAGAATTCTACTTCGACGACAAGCACTGGGTGGTTCGCTATTTGGTTGCCGATGCAGGCAGGTGGCTCACGGGACGACATGTGCTGCTATCGCCGTATGCGCTGGGCGCCGTGAGCGGCGAAAAGCACCGGGTTACGGTGGATTTGACGAAGAAGCAGATTCAGGACAGCCCCGCCTTGGATCGCGATAAACCTGTCTCCAGGCAATTCGAGGAATCGTATTATGGGTATTATGGCTGGCCCATGTATTGGGGTGGCCCGTACATGTGGGGCTCGTATCCCTACATTGCGCGCGATCGTAAGGATTGGAAGAATCGCGCCAAGGCCGAGAACAACTGGGATCCGCACTTGCGCAGTACTTCGGATGTGACTGGGCATAAGATCGAAGCCAGCGATGGCGCGATAGGGCACGTTGAAGACTTCATCATTGACGACGAGACCTGGGCGATTCGCTATCTCATCGTCGATACTCGGAACTGGTGGCCTGGAAAGCGTGTGCTTATCGCGCCGCAATGGATTGAGCGAGTCAGTTGGATGGAGTCGAAGGTCTTCGTCCACCTCTCTCGCGAAGCGATCAAGCAGGCGCCGGAATTCACCGAGGATTCTGTGCTGACTCGCGAGTATGAGGATGCTCTGCATCGGCATTACAATCGGCGGGGATACTGGACCGACGAGGCCGCGGTGCGGGCGGAATTCCGTTAACGGCTCCTCGTCTAGGAATGGAACCTTGCTATGAACCATACCTACGGATGGATGGGTGGGTGGATGAGTGGCCGGATGGGTGGGGGAGTGTGGATTTGGCCGGCAAGCGGCGCGCTGATGGTGGCGCTGGTCATCGTCGTAATCATGAAACTGTCAAGAAAGAAGTCGTGAGGTAACAATGAATACCGATCCGCTGTCTCGGGAGCTGCTCCACAGGATGGATGCCTACTGGCGTGCCGCCAACTACCTGGCAGTGGGCCAGATCTATCTCTACGACAATCCGCTCTTGAGGCGACCGCTGACGCTGGCCGATGTGAAACGCATGCTCCTGGGACACTGGGGCACGACCCCCGGCCAGAACTTTATCTATGTGCACTTGAACCGGATCATCAAGAAATACGACCTCGATATGATCTACGTCTCGGGCCCAGGGCACGGCGGGCCGGCGGTCGTGGGCAACACCTATCTCGAAGGCACGTACAGCGAGATCTACCCCGATATCAGCCAGGATGAGGCCGGGCTGCGGAAGCTGTTTCTTCAGTTTTCGTTTCCCGGAGGCATTCCAAGTCACGCCTCGCCGGAGTGCCCGGGGTCGATCCACGAGGGCGGCGAGCTGGGGTACTCGCTGAGCCATTCCTTCGGGGCGGTCTTCGACAATCCCAATCTTACCGTTGCCTGCGTCATCGGCGACGGCGAGGCCGAAACGGGACCTCTGGCCACGGCTTGGCAATCCAACAAGTTCCTCAACCCGATCAGCGATGGGGCCGTGCTGCCCATCTTGCACCTCAATGGCTACAAGATCAGCAACCCGACGGTCCTCGCTCGGATCGAGCGCGAGGAATTGGAGCAATTCCTGCGAGGCTGCGGCTGGACACCACACTTTGTAGAGGGCGATGAGCCAGAGAAGATGCATCAACTCATGGCCAGTACTCTGGACCTGGCCATGGAGAGCATTCGGCGAATCCAAAGCCATGCTAGGAGCAAGAACGACTCGGCCCGGCCACGCTGGCCAATGATCGTGCTCAGATCGCCCAAGGGTTGGACGGGTCCCAAGATGGTCGATGGCCTGCAGGTCGAAGGCACATTCCGTGCGCACCAGGTGCCGCTTTCCGATCCGGCCACCCATCCCGAGCACCTCAAGCTCCTGGAAGACTGGCTGCGCAGCTATCGACCGGAGGAGCTTTTCGATGCCGAAGGGCGCCTGAAGCCGGAGCTGGCCGAGCTGGCGCCGAAGGGCGATCGACGTATGGGTGCCAACCCGCATGCCAATGGTGGCATTTTGCTTCGGGACTTGCGGATGCCGGATTTCCGAGACTACGCGGCGTCGGTGCCAGCACCAGGGGCTCGCGGAATCGGCGACGTGCATGTACTCGGCCCGTTCCTGCGCGATGTGACCAAGCTGAACTCAGAGCAGCGCAACTTCCGCGTCTTCGGGCCGGACGAGACGCTTTCGAACGGCCTGGAGGCCCTCTTCCAGGTGACGAAGCGTCAGTGGAACGCCGCGACCGTGCCGAACGACGAATTTCTCGCCCCCGCGGGACAGGTGCTGGATTCGATGCTCAGCGAGCACCAGTGCGAGGGCTGGCTGGAAGGGTACTTGCTCACCGGGCGGCACGGCCTGTTCAACTGTTACGAGGCGTTCATCCACATCATCGATTCGATGTTCAATCAGCACGCTAAGTGGCTCAAGGTCACGGCGCACCTACCATGGCGGCGGAAGATCGCCTCGCTGAACTACCTACTGGCATCGCATGTCTGGCGGCAGGACCACAATGGCTTCACGCACCAGGATCCCGGCTTCATCGACCATGTCGTGAACAAGAAGGCCGAGATCGTGCGGGTCTATCTTCCGCCGGACGCCAATTGCCTGCTGTCGGTGATGGATCACTGCCTGCGCAGCCGCCATTATGTCAACGTCGTGATCGCGGGCAAGCACCCGGCGCCTCAATGGCTGACCATGGATGCGGCTGTTAAGCACTGCACCGAGGGCATTGGCATCTGGCAGTGGGCCAGTAACGACCAGGGCGTTGCCCCTGATGTGGTCATGGCCTGCTGTGGCGATGTGCCGACGCTGGAGACGCTCGCCGCGGTTTCCATCATGCGCGAACATTTGCCCGAGCTGAAGATCCGGGTCGTCAATGTCGTCGACCTCATGAGGTTGCAACCGCAAACCGAGCATCCGCACGGGCTCAGCGATGTGGACTTTGATGAGCTTTTCACCAAGGACAAGCCGGTCATCTTCGCCTACCACGCCTACCCGTGGTTGATCCACCGGCTAACCTACCGCCGGACCAACCACGAGAACATCCACGCCCGGGGGTACAAGGAAGAGGGAACCATCACCACACCTTTCGACATGACGGTATTGAACGATCTGGACCGCTTCCACCTGGTGATGGACGTCATCGATCGCCTGCCCAAGACTGGCGAAAAGGGCATCTACCTGAAGCAGAAACTGAAGGACAAACTTATCGAGCACAGACAATACATCGAGAAATACGGTGAGGATCTGCCGGAGATTCGCAACTGGAAGTGGGATCCACGCCAATGAACACTTCCTTTGCGCGTGCCATCCAACAACCCGCATTGGAGATCTGGCAAGGCGAGGATGCGAACGTGCCGGCGGCACAGAAAGCTCTCTACCATCGAGCCAAATGCAACCAGGTGGCGCGCCGCGGGCAATACGACGCTACGATGGAGAGCAGATGACCAGCAAGCCAGCTAGTCATCCCGCACCAGGCGAGCCCGGGATTTCGGCGCGCTGGACTTCAAGCGCCAAGACAGGTGTCGGCACGGCGCTGAGCGATAGGAGCCGCGTCTGGTTCACGCTGAGCCATGGCATCTTCAACGAGATCTATTATCCCCGCATTGACCAGGCCTGCGTACGCGACATGGGGATGGTCGTCACCGATGGCGCGGATTTCTTTTCCGAGGAGAAGCGGGATGCTCGACATGAAGCTGCATGGTTGAGCGATGGTGTCCCGGGATTTCGCCTGGTCAACACCTGTCGTGATGGCCGTTACCGCATTGAAAAGCAGATTGTGACCGATCCGCACCGGGACACGGTGTTACAGCAGGTTTCGTTTCACGCACAACAAGGCGCATTGTCGGACTATCACCTATCCGTCCTGCTCGCGCCCCACTTGCAAAATCACGGCGGGGGCAATACCGCGTGGGTGGACGATTTCGAGGGAGCGCCATTGCTATTTGCGCAGCGGAACGATTGCGCGTTGGCTCTAGCTTGTTCCGCGCCGTGGACCAAGCGGTCGGTTGGCTACGTCGGTGCTTCGGACGGCTGGCAGGATTTGAAGGCCCATCACCAGATGACGTGGGAATACACGCGGGCGGAAAATGGCAACGTGGCTTTGACCGCCGAAATCGATCTTTCGCAATCGAACGGAAGGTTCGTTCTGGCACTTGGTTTTGGCAAAGACCCGGATGAAGCGGCCCGGAATGCCATCGGCAGCCTGCGCGATGGTTTCGAGAAGGCGAAGCACGACTACATCGCCGGCTGGCAGAAATGGACCAAAACGCACGCCTCGCTTGACCAAGAAGAAGCCGCTGTGGGCAATCTTGCCCCCAAGAGCCTCGCCGTCCTTCGCACGCATGAATCCAAGCAGGCCCGCGGTGCCATCATCGCCAGCCTCGCGATTCCGTGGGGGTTCAACCAGGGGGACGATGATCAGGGGGGATATCATCTCGTCTGGTCGCGTGACATGGTGGAGACAGCGGGCGGCTTGCTCGCTGCCCGGGCGCACGAAGACGCCCGCCGGGTGCTCTCATTCTTGCAGCGAACCCAGCAGCCGGACGGTCACTGGTCGCAGAACATGTGGTTGAATGGTTCGCCCTACTGGAACGGAATCCAAATGGACGAGACGGCGTTGCCGATCCTGCTGGTAGACTTGGCACGGCGCGAGAATGCCCTGGCTGAAGGCGGCTTTGAAAAGTATTGGGCGATGGTGAAGAGGGCTGCCGGCTATCTGGCGCGCAACGGCCCGGTCAGCCAGCAGGATCGCTGGGAGGAAGATCCCGGCTATACCCCGTTCACCGTCGCGGCGGAAATCGCGGCATTGCTGGCGGCGGCAGAGTTGGCCGAATTGAACCACGAAGCCTCCCTGGCGAATCACCTCCGCGAGATCGCCGATGTTTGGAATGATTCCATCGAGCGTTGGATGTATATGTCCGCGACCGACTGGTGCCAGAAGTTCAAGGTCGAAGGATACTATGTCCGCATCGCTCCGAAGCAGACCGGTGCCGGGGCAAGTCTCCAACAGAATGTGCGCGTCAAGAACGTGAGGGCATCGGAGGACACGCGGCGGGCCAGTCATCTGATCAGTCCGGACGCGCTGGCGTTGGTGCGCTTCGGTTTACGCGCGGCCGATGATTCGCGCATTCGCGACACCGCCAAAGTCATTGACGCCCTGCTCAAGGTGGAGACGCCGACCGGTCCCACATGGCATCGCTACAACGACGATGGCTATGGCGAGCATGAGGATGGTTTGCCGTTTGACGGAACCGGAATTGGCCGTGGCTGGCCGCTGCTCACCGGCGAGCGGGCACACTACGAGCTGGCTGCCGGCCGCGGGGAAATTGCAAAACAACTTCTGGCCACCATGGAATCATTCGCCAACGAAAGCGGTTTGATTCCGGAGCAAGTCTGGGATTCCCCCGACATCGCGGAACGCGAGCTTCATCTGGGCCGACCTTCCGGCTCTGCCATGCCGCTGGTCTGGGCGCACGCCGAATATCTCAAGCTGCGGCGCTCGCTGCACGATGACCGGCTTTTCGACCAACCTCCGCAAACGGTGCAACGCTATCTGAAGAAGAAGACCGTATCCCCGCGCCTGACGTGGCGGTTTAACCACAAGCTGCGCTCGCTGCCGCCCGGAAAACTTCTGCGCGTCGAGTTGATGGCTCCGGGAGTCATTCACTGGACTGCCGACGATTGGAAAACCTGCCAAGACTTGAAGACTCACGATGCCGGGCTCGAAATTCATATGGCCGACCTTCCCACCCAGTCGCTGCCCGAAGGCAAGCAGGTGAAATTCACCTTCTACTGGCCGGACACAGATCATTGGGAAGGCAACGATTTCGTGGTTCAAATTAGTAGATGGCGCAGAGGGGACTTTGTCTCGACCGAAGGGAGCGGGACAAATGGGACATGAAGCCAAATCGGAGGTGAACGGATTCGTCTATTTCGCCGTGGGGGTGGCCGCTCTCGGCGGCCTGCTCTTTGGCTACGATACGGGCGTGATTTCCGGGGCCATCTTGTTCATCAAGAAACAGTTCTCCCTGTCGGCCACCATGGAGGAAATCGTCGTCAGCTCCGTTTTGATGGGTGCCGTTGTCGGCGCGACTATCGGAGGTGCGCTGACTGATCGCCTTGGGCGGCGCAAAATGATCATCGTGGCCGGCATCATCTTTACGGTCAGCGCTATGGGCACGGCGCTGGCCCCAACAGTTAGCTGGTTGATTGCGGCCAGGGTGGTGAGCGGAATCGGAATCGGCATCGCTTCGTTTATCTCCCCGATGTATATCGCCGAGCTCGTGCCGTCAAAAGTGCGCGGTTCCTTGGTGGCGGTCAACATGTTGGCGATTACCAGCGGCATCGTCGTTGCCTACCTGGTTGACTATGCCTTTTCCTCCAGCGGGGGATGGCGCTATATGTTTGGACTGGCCGCAATACCATCCTTCGCCTTGATCATTGGAATGTGGTGGCTGCCGGACAGCCCGCGCTGGTTGCTCAGCAAATCAAGAGTCGAACAGGCGACGAAGATCCTACAGCGGGCGCGCACCGTAGCGAATGTGAGCCCGGAAATTGCGGACATCCAGAAGAGCACAGAAGAACAGGGCGTCGGCGGTATGAAAGGACTATGGCAGCCTTCACTCAAGATGCCGATGATTGTCGGCCTGGGACTGGCAATATTTCAGCAGATAACCGGCATCAACACGGTCATCTACTATGCCCCGACCATTTTCAAGTTCGCCGGAATCAACGCTACCGGACCCGCGATTCTGGCCGGAGCAGCGCTGACCATGGTGATGTGGCTCCTTCATGTGCTGGCCATCTTCCTGCTGGACCGTGTCGGCCGGAGGCCTTTGTTGCTGGTCGGAGTGGCCGGTCAGGTTATTGGGCTGGCCATCTTGGGCTCGGCTTTCCATTTTCAGCAGCTGGCGAGCTTCAAAAGCTATGTCGCCATTGGCGGCCTAGTCATCTATGTCGCGTGTTTCGCCTTTGGGCTCGGGCCGATCTTCTGGCTGCTGATTTCCGAGATCTATCCGCTGAAGGTTCGTGGTGCGGCCATGAGCGCCGTGACGGTCACGAACTGGGCCTTGAATCTGGTGGTGGCCGTGAGCTTCCTGACCCTGGTCGGGGTTCTTGGGCGCGCGGGAACCTTCTGGCTATACGGTTTCATTGCGATCGGCGCCTGGGTCTTCCTCTATCTGTTGGTGCCGGAGACAAGGGGCAAGAGCCTCGAACAGATTGAAGCCCACTGGCGGGCAGGAAAGCATCCACGGGCACTATGACGAACACCTTGATCCGGCGCTACGGAAAGGCCAAGGAGGCATCGCACGGGCGATAAGGCCGTGCCTTCGGCGTCGACGCAGGAAGGACGGAAAGGATTCATGTTATGAACGCAAATACAGACCAGCCCAAGGCTCCTGACTCGAAGCCGGAATCCAAGCCGGATGCCAAGCCCGATGGGAAGGACGATCTCGAAGTCTCTTCCCATGCCGGAGCTTCAGGCCAAATTGCGGTCGTCGCCGGACGGCCTCAGTCAAGTCGAGGCGCAGAAGCGACTCTCGCAATATGGACCGAATGAGCTCACGGAAAAGAAGACAAATCTCCTTCTGAAGTTCCTCAGCTACTTCTGGGGTCCCATTCCGTGGATGATCGAGGTTGCGGTGATTCTCTCGGGCGTGGTCGGGCACTGGCCCGATTTCTTCATCATCCTTCTTTTGCTCGCAGCCAATGCCGTGGTCGGCTTCTGGGAAGAGCGCGAAGCGAGCAACGCCATCGAGGCTTTGAAGGCCCGGCTGGCGGTCAAGGCCAGGGTAAAACGGGACGGGAAGTGGATCAACCCGCCGGCGCGTGAGTTGGTGCCGGGCGATGTCATCCGGATGCGGCTGGGCGATATCGTGCCCGCGGACGCTCGACTGCTTGACGGTGACCCGGTGGAGGTCGACCAATCCGCATTGACGGGCGAGTCGTTGCCCGCCGAGCGCAAGGTCGGAGAAGCGGTGTTTTCCGGTTCCATCATCCGTCAGGGGGAAAGCGTCGGTATGGTCTATGCCACGGGCGAGAAGACCTACTTCGGCAAGACAGCGCAGCTGGTGCAGGAGGCGCACACCGTCAGCCATTTCCAAAAGGCGGTTCTGAAGATCGGCAATTACCTGATCATCCTGGCGGTAGCGCTGGTGGCGGTGATCATCGGCTTCGCGGTCTATCGCGGCGACGCGATCCTGACCACGTTACAGTTTGCCCTGGTATTGACTGTGGCCGCGATACCCGTGGCGATGCCTACGGTGCTGTCGGTAACCATGGCGGTGGGGGCGCGCCTGCTCTCGAAGAAACAGGCGATTGTGAGCCGATTGGTGGCCATCGAGGAGCTGGCGGGCGTGGACGTCCTGTGCGCGGACAAGACCGGCACCCTGACTCAGAACAAGCTGACCCTTGGCGATCCCTTCGGCGTGAACGACGTCCCCGTAGAGGAAGTAGTCCTTAGCGGCGCACTGGCGTCGCGCGCGGAAAACAACGACACCATTGACCTGGCCGTGCTGGGCGGATTGAAGGACAAGGAGGCGCTGAAGGCCTATGAGGTGGTCCATTTCCAGCCCTTCGATCCGGTGCACAAACGCACCGAGGCCTCCGTCAAAGCCAAGGACGGAAAGACCTTCAAAGTAACGAAGGGCTCGCCACAGGTAATCCTGGCGCTATCGGGCAATGCCGAACAAGTGAAACCTTCGGTCGAGAAGGCGGTCAACGAGTTTGCGGCGCGTGGGTTCCGTTCGCTGGGCGTGGCGCGGGCGGAGGGCGATGGGCCATGGCAGTTCCTCGGCGTGTTGCCGCTGTTTGATCCACCACGCGAGGATGCCAAGGCCACGATTGCGACCGCGCTGGCAATGGGCGTGAAGATCAAGATGGTGACGGGCGATGCACTGGCCATCGCCAAGGAAACCGCGAAGAAGTTGGCCATGGGCGCCAATATCCTCGATGCCGCCAGTCTGGGCGACGCGAAAAAGAAGGAGACGACGGAGGTGGCCGAGTCCATTGAGAAGGCCGATGGGTTCGCCCAAGTCTTCCCCGAGCACAAGTTTCACATCGTGGATGTTCTACAGAGCCGTGGCCACATCGTGGGTATGACGGGCGACGGTGTGAATGATGCACCGGCGTTGAAGAAGGCCGACTGCGGTATCGCAGTGTCGGGTGCAACGGACGCCGCGCGAGCTGCGGCGGCCATGGTGCTGATGACACCGGGCCTTTCCGTGATCATCGACGCGATCAAGGAGAGCCGGCGCATCTTCCAGCGGATGAACAGCTACGCCATCTACCGGATCGCAGAGACCCTGCGCGTGCTGTTCTTCATGACCCTGGCGATCCTGGTGTTCAATTTCTACCCGTTGACGGCCGTGATGATCGTGATGCTGGCTCTGCTGAACGACGGCGCGATCCTGTCCATCGCCTATGACAACGTTCACTACAAGGACCAGCCCGAGGCGTGGAATATGCGTATGGTGCTGGGCATCTCCACGGCGCTGGGCCTCATCGGAGTGGTCTCCGCCTTCGGTTTGTTCTACCTCGGCGAGCGGGTCTTTCATCTCGACCGTCCGCATATCCAGACGCTGATGTATCTGAAGCTGTCCGTGGCGGGGCACCTGACGATCTTCCTTACCCGCACGCGCGGCCCGTTCTGGTCCATACGTCCGGCAAAGATCCTATGGATTGCGGTGCTCGGCACCCAAATCGTGGCGACGCTGATCGCAGTGTTTGGGCTATTCATGACGCCCCTCGGTTGGGGTTGGGCCGGGTTCGTGTGGGGCTATGCGTTGCTGTGGTTCCTCGTGAACGACCGGGTCAAGTTGCTTGCGTATCGGATTTTCGATCCAGTCAAAGCTGAGGCCAAAGCCAAGGCTGAACCCAAGGCGGAAAACAAACCGGACGCCAAGGTCGAGGCGGCGCCAGCTGCGAAGGTAGAGCCGAAACCTGACGCCAATCCCGAGGCGACTCCCGAACCTAGACCGGAGGCCAAGACCGAGTCGGCGCTCGAAGGCAAGGCTCCAGCCGCACCGGCAGCGCAAGCCGTGCCGCCCGCGGCCACCAAAGCAGAACCGAAACCTGACGGCAAAGCCGACGTCAAACCAACCGATGAAGCTGGGCCGAAGCCTGATGCCCAACCGGAAGCCAAGCCCGAGCCAAACACGAAGCCAGCGGTCGAGGTATCACCGCAGCTCGCCACAAAGGTCCACAAATTCTATGAGCAATTGGGGCGCGAGGACGTTCGCGCGGTCGAGGAAGCGGACGCGGCAAAGCAAAAGACTCCGGAAGCGCACCCCCCCAAATGAGCCGCCGCAACCAATACCGCTCTCATGCCTGAAAGAACAAATATGAAGATCGATTCAAGAGATTTCCAGGTGCGGTCCGGAGCGAAGGTCGAGCTCAAGGAGTGAGATATGATGAAGGCCACCGAGCTGCTGTACAACCTGGGCCAGAGCCTCTGGCTCGACAACATCACGCGCGATCTTCTCGACCAAGGCACGCTGGAGCGGTATATCGACGAGCTCTCCGTGACCGGGTTGACCTCGAACCCGACGATTTTCGACCACAGCATCAAGGGCAGTGCCGCCTACGACACCGCGATTCGCGAAGCGCTGGGGAAGGGGAGCACCGGTGAGGCGCTGTTCTTCGATCTGGCGCTCGACGATCTCGTCCGCGCCGCCGATCTGTTCAGGCCGATTCACGAGGGCACGAACGGCGTGGACGGTTGGGTGTCTATCGAGGTGTCGCCGCTGCTCGCGCATGAAACGGCCAAGACCATCGCCGCCGCCCTAGAGCTCTCTGCGCGAGCGGGACGTCCCAACCTGTTCATCAAGATCCCTGGCACCAAGGAAGGTCTGCCGGCCATCGAGGAGGTAATCTTCGCGGGTGTGCCGGTCAACGTCACCCTGTTGTTTTCGCGCGAGCAATACCTGGCGGCGGCCGAGGCGTATCTGCGGGGCATCGAACGGCGTATTGCCGCCGGGCTGAACCCCCAGGTCGGCTCGGTGGCCTCGATGTTCATCAGTCGTTGGGATGCCGCGGTGGCGGGCAAGGTTCCAGGGACGCTGAAAAGCCGGCTCGGAATCGCCGTTGCCGGCCGTATCTACAAAGCCTACCTCGACCAGTTGAGCAACCCGCGCTGGCAGCGCGCGTACAATCGCGGCGCCCGACCACAACGGTTGTTGTGGGCTAGTACCGGGACGAAGGATCCGAAGGCTTCCGACATTCTCTATATCAAGGCCCTCGCTTCCCCATTCACGGTGAACACGATGCCCGAGGCAACCCTGAATGCCTTCGACGACCATGGTGAGCTTGGTGCGGCCATGGCACCAGACGGTGGCGATTGCGAGCAGGTCTTGGGCGAGTTCGCGAAGTCCGGCGTGCATGTGGACGCCCTGGCCGCCCGCCTACAGGACGAGGGCGCAAAATCGTTCGTGAAATCTTGGCGCGAATTGCTAGAGGTGATCGCATCCAAGAGTAACGCGCTCAAGAAGACGGTCTAGAAGCATGAAGGGGGCACAATGAGCCAGGACTCGGCTACTCATCCGAAGGCGCCAGGCGCGGGGGCCTTCACATGCCCCATGCATCCAGAGGTTCAGGCGGACAAGCCCGGCTCTTGTCCGAAGTGTGGCATGGCTCTGGAGCCCAAGACAGCCGTCGCGACCGAGGAAGAGGAAAGCCCGGAACTGAGCAATATGAGGCGCAGGTTCTGGTTCTCGGCGGCGCTCGCAGTGCCGCTGATCGTTCTCGCGATGGGGGATGTCGTGACCGGCGGTCTCGTATCTCGACTTGTTTCACCGCAAACCAGGACCTTCGTGGAGCTCGCGCTGGCCACCTTGGTGTGTACCTGGGCAGCCTTGCCGTTCTACGTCCGCGCGGTCCAGTCGGTAAGAAACAGAAGTCTCAACATGTTCACCCTGGTCGGGCTCGGGGTGTTCGTGGCATACGCGTACAGCCTCATCGCCACGCTGCTGCCTGGCTTCTTCCCTGCCTCGTTCCGCGGCAAGGACGGCGAGGTGGCGGTCTACTTCGAGGCCGCAGCCGTCATCGTCACCCTCGTCTTACTCGGCCAAGTACTCGAGCTGCGAGCTCGCGGCGCGACCAGCACCGCCATCAAGAAGCTCCTTGGCCTCGCGCCGAAAACCGCACGTCGCCTCAAGGCGGACGGTTCTGACGAGGATGTCTCGCTCGATGTCGTCGTGGCCGGCGACCGGCTGCGCGTGCGTCCCGGTGAGAAGATCCCCGTCGACGGTATCGTGCTCGAAGGGGCGAGCTCCCTGGATGAGTCGATGGTCACCGGCGAGCCGATCCCCGTGGAGAAGCGTGCCGGCGACCACGTGGTGGGCTCGACCATGAACGGTACCGGGGCGCTGGTTATGCGTGCCGAGAAAATTGGTGCCGAAACCCTGCTGTCGCGAATTGTAGCGATGGTTGCCGAAGCCCAGCGCAGCCGGGCTCCGATCCAAAGGCTCGCGGACATCGTCTCGGGCTACTTCGTTCCAATCGTCGTGGGTGTCGCGGTCGTCACCTTTGTCGTGTGGAGCTTCGTAGGTCCAGAGCCGCGCATGGCGCGTGCGTTAGTCAACGCAGTTGCCGTGCTCATCGTCGCTTGCCCTTGCGCGCTCGGCTTGGCGACGCCCATGTCGATCATGGTCGCGACTGGGAAGGCCGCCACGATGGGCGTCCTCTTTCGCAACGCCGAGGCCATCGAGGTCATGCGCAAGGTCGAGACGCTCGTCATCGACAAGACCGGCACGCTCACCGAGGGCAAGCCGAAGCTGATGTCGGTCGTGCCTGCCGCGGGGCTCGATGAGCAGACCCTGCTCCGGCTCGCCGCCACGCTCGAACGGGGGAGTGAACATCCCCTCGCGGCCGCCATCGTCCAGGGCAGCGTAGGCCGTGGCGTCCGGTTGGGCGACACGAAAGCATTCGAGAGCATTACCGGCAAGGGCGTACGTGGGAATGTCGATGGTCATGCCGTGGCCCTCGGGAATCGTGCGCTCGTTGCCCAGCTTGGGATCGAGCTCGGTGCGCTCGCCGAAAAGGCCGAGGCGCTGCGCACCGAGGGGCAGACTGTCATGTTCGTGGTGGTTGACGGAAAACCAGCAGGCCTGGTCGGGGTGGCCGACCCGATCAAGGACAGTACGCCCGAAGCTATTCGCGCCCTGCACGAAGAGGGCATCCGCATCGTGATGCTCACCGGGGACAGCGAGACGACCGCGCGGGCGGTGGCCAAGACGCTCGGCCTTGACGACGTCATCGCCGGCGTATTGCCCGACCAAAAGGCGGAGGTCGTCAAGCGGCTCCAGGGCGAAGGTCACTTCGTGGCCATGGCGGGAGACGGCATCAACGATGCACCGGCGCTTGCGCAGGCACAGGTGGGCATCGCCATGGGCACTGGCACCGACGTCGCCATGGAGAGCGCGTCCATCACGCTCGTGAAAGGAGACCTGATCGGCATCGTCCGAGCCCGCCGGCTGTCACGAACAACGATGCGCAACATCAAGCAGAACCTGTTCTTCGCCCTCTTCTACAATGCGGCGGGGGTGCCCATTGCGGCTGGCGTGCTCTACCCCTTCTTCGGGCTGCTTTTGTCTCCCGTCTTCGCGGCAGCAGCGATGAGCTTCAGTTCGGTGTCAGTGATTGGCAATGCGCTGCGCTTGCGGCGAGCCCATGTGTGGCCCCACTCAACCGGATCTTCAGGAAGCGGCGAACCGTGAATCAACTCAAACGGTTTTTGAGCGCTCTGCCCTCGAGCTTTTGGTTTGTGCCTTCGCTGATTGTGACGGGCAGCATCGCCCTCGCGGTGGCGTTGATTGAAGTGGACTCCGCCGAGAGCGAACAGTGGCTGGTCCACTGGCCGCGCCTGTTTGGGGCCAGCGCGGCGGGCGCGCGCGGGATGTTGTCGACGATTGCCGGTTCGATGATGACCGTGGTGGGGGTCGTGTTCTCGATGGTATTGGTGACGCTGGCGCTGGCCTCGAGCCAATACACCTCGCGAATCCTGCGAAACTTCATGCGAGACCGCGTCACGCAGGTCGTGCTCGGCATCTTCGCCGGCATTTTCGCCTATTGCCTGATCGTCTTGCGCACCATCCGCGGTGCCGACCAGGGCGGATTCGTTCCGAGCGTGGCCGTATCTTTCGGCGTCGTGCTGGCGATCGGCGGCATCGGTGCCCTCATCTTCTTCATTCATCACATTGCCACTTCGATTCAAGCCTCGAGCATCATTGCCTCAGTGGCCGATGAGACTCTGGTGGCCGTTGACCGGCTTTTCCCTGGGAAACTTGGACAAGAGCCGGTTGACGACGACGAGGATCGGGCACCGCTCCCGCTGCCGGAGCGGAACTGGCAAACCGTCCCGGCCGAAAGGACCGGCTACATTCAAAGCGTGAACAACGCGGCCCTCCGGCGCCTGGCGCAGGAGAACAAGACCATTGTGCGGATGGAGCGCGGCATCGGCGAGTTTGTGGTGCAAGACACCCCGCTCGCTTCGTTTGCCCTGGATGGCCCACCTGAACCGGTGATCGTCGTTGCCCTGCAGGCGGCCTACAGCATCGACCGGCACCGCACGGTTTACCAGGATTGCGGTTTCGGTATCCGACAGATCGTGGATATGGCGTTACGCGCACTCTCCCCCAGCGTCAACGACACGACGACGGCGGTGATGTGCGTGGACTATCTGCAGGCGATTCTGGCGCGACTGGCCAGTCGGGGAATTCCTTCGTCGCGCCGCTATGAGGACGGGGAATTGAGAATTATCGCCATAGGACCGACGTTTGCGGGCCTGGTCGCCGAATCGTTCGACCAAATTCGAGGCAGCGCCAACGGCAATGTCGGCATCATGTTACGGATGCTGGGAGCGCTGCAAACCATCGGGAATCTCACGGCCAGTCCGAGCCGGCGACAGGCGCTGTGGGAACAAGCGCAATGGATTGCCGAACTGGCCACACGCACCATCGCGTCTCCACACGACCGGACCCGGTTTGACAGCCGGCTGGCCCGGGTGCGCGTCGCGCTCGAAACAGAGCCTGCCCCCGTTTAGAAGTGCCGGTCTTGCCCAGATTTGTCAAAAGGTTCTTCATGCTACGGAGACGGGAGCCACTGTGTTCGCTTGGTTGAGGCGACTGCGGCGCAAGGCAATTCGGCGTCGCCCATTTCCCGCCGAGTGGCGCGCGATGATCGAGAAGAACGTCCCCTTCGCAGCGTGCTTGCCTCAGGAAGACCGCACGGAGCTCGAAGGTCACATCCAGGTATTCCTCGAGGAAAAGTACTTCGAAGGCTGTGGCGGGTTGCAGATCACCGACGAGGCGCGGGTCACGATCGCCGCCCAGGCATGTGTCCTTCTTCTCCATCGCGAGACGGACTACTACCCGAACCTAGTCTCCGTCCTGGTGTATCCCAGCACCTACTTGGTCCCGGGTGGTCAGCGCACCGCGGATGGATTGGTCGCCGATGGTCTACAGGCGCGGCTCGGGGAATCATGGGCGCGCGATGTGGTCGTGCTCGCCTGGGATAGCGTCCTTTCCGGCGCCGCCGATATTCACGACGGACACAACGTTGTCTTGCACGAATTCGCGCACCAGCTGGACCAAGAGTGCAATGCGGGTCAGGGCGTGCCGGTGCTTCCCAGGCGTTCGATGTACGTTGCGTGGGCGCGCGTGCTGGGTCACGACTTCGATCAGCTCGTACGTGAGACCCAGCACCATCACCGGACGTTGATGGACCAGTATGGCGCGACCAATCCGGCGGAATTCTTTGCCGTGGCGACCGAGACGTTCTTCGAAAAGCCAGGCCGGCTTCGGGAAAAGCATCCACAGCTCTATTCCCAACTGCAGGAGTTCTACCGTCAGGATCCGGCAACGCTCGGGAAGGGCTGATGGGGGCCGGCAGCCGGTTCGACGCTTCTTGGAGTTTAGACTGAAATAGTCCAGCAACGGAATGAAAGGAAGGTACTCATGTTACGAAGCTTGAAAGCCATCGAGAGCTATGCGGTAGGCGCCACTGACGGCGACATTGGAAAAGTCGTGAATTTCTTCCTGGACGATGAGCGTTGGACTGTCCGATATCTCGTCGTCGAAACAGGGGGATCTCTAACGTGGAATGGACGTCTGGTGCTCATCTCGCCCATCTCCTTCCGGCAGGTTGAGTGGCTGACCCGCCGCTTCCACCTCGCGCTGACGACGGAGAAGGTCAAAAACAGTCCGAGTGTCGAAATGGACAAGCCGGTGTCCCGCCAACATGAGGTGGACCACTCGCGGCATTATGGATACATGCGCTATTGGGGATACCCAGGAATCTGGGGAGCGGGTGGATCCCCAAACCTACTTGCGGTCGGCAGAGCGACCGAGATTCCTGAACGGCAGACCGAGGAATCCGACGGGGATATCCACTTGCGTAGCGCTAAGGAGATCCGCGGGTACCACATCCATGGCAGCGACGGAGAGATCGGCCATGTCGAGGACTTCATTGTCGACGACGAGACGTGGGAAGTACGATTTCTAGTGGTCAACACGGCCAACTGGTGGCTGGGGAAAGAGGTGCTAATTGCGCCCAACTGGGCAAGTCGCGTTAGTTGGGAGGAGGGGACGGTCTTCGTGGAATTGTCTCGCCAGGCGATCAAGGCCAGCCCTGAGTGGAATCCGAGAAAGGGTGTCAATAGGGAATACGAGACGCGGCTCTATGACTATTACGGGCGCGCGGTGGGTTGGTCTGCGTCCGGCAGTGAATATCCCAAATACGCTCCGTCGCCGAAGCGATAGAGGGTCGTCGGTCGTGGCCTCGATCTTCAGAACGAACCCGCTTCTTCTGCGTCAGGGAGCCCCTTCCGGCCGGGTCTGGCCCGACGCCGGTGTGTTGCCGCTCGGCCTCCTGGAAGATCGTGTGTGGGTGGAGGGTGGACGGTCGGCAAGGGTTCTTCCGCTTCCTGCGCTTTCCGGAAACCGCTCCTGGAAGTCGGCGTAGGCTTTTCGTTCCACGCGGCTGTTGTTGCGCGTGGAAAGATTGGCCACGAGATTGATGAGAGGTTGGCGCCGTCGCCAAAAGGAGGTCCACACCCGACGTAGCACGGCCGGCATGGAGTAAAAGATCCGATTGCAGTCGATCATTTCCTGGATCACGGCAGCTGTCGATAGAAGGCGGTAACGGGCAACCGGGAAGGTCAGGGTATAGTAGCGCCAATCCTCGGGAAATGTATTGAGCGTGATGCGGTCGTCGCTCTTCATCTGGTTCCACAAGCGGGTGCCTGGGAGGGGAGTCAAGAATAGGGCGTTCAGGCTGTCGACGTCGTACTGCTTGGCGGTCGCTGCAACGCGCTTCCCGATGCCTGCCTCATCGACGTCCAGCCCGATGATGAAAGAGCCCATGACCAGGATGTTGTGGCGTTGAATGCGGTGGACGGAAGCGCGAAAGTCTCGGCCGGCCCGCAGATTGAATTTCTTGCCAAGCTCGCGCAGACCGTCGGCGGTCGGGGATTCGAAGCCGATGAAGACGCCCCGGCACCCGGCCTTCCAGGCAAGAGACATCAGCTCGTCATCGTCAGCGAAATTGATGGTGGCCTGGGCGATCCAGTGCTTGCGCAGCTTGGCCGCAGCCAATGCTTGGAAGAGATCCTTGGCGCGAGCGATGTGCTCTGGGCGCGTGCCCACAAGATTGTCGTCGACCACCAGCACCCGCTCTTCCCGTATGGTTGCAAATTCGCGCACGACATCGCCGACGGGGCGTTGGCGGTACTTCGCGCCATTGAACGTCGTCACACTGCAAAAGCTGCAATTGAGTGGACAGCCCCGCGTCGTTTGGATGGTCCCGAAGGCATACCCCTCGGGTAGTAGGTCCTGGCGCGCGGACACGAAGTCCTCCACCGGGACATGGCCGCCGTCGTAGTGATGCTTCAGCGCGCCCGCTCGTGCGTCCGCGAGCACCTGCGGCCAGACGGACTCCGCTTCCCGGCTCACGACCGAGTCCACCCGCTCCAGGACTTCGTCCGTGCACATGGTGGCGTGGATGCCACCCATCACGACGGGAACCCCGAGGTGACGGAAGTGCGCCGCGATTTGATAGGCACGCGGCGCCTGCGAAGTGAACGCGGTAATGCCAATCAAATCCGGCCGGGGCAAAGCGGCGTAGTCCGGTCCGCGGAGGTTCTCATCCAAGATGGTGACCTCCCATTCAGGTGGCGTCAGACGGGCCAGCACCAGCAGACTCAAAGGTTTCCAGATGCGGTACCTATTCCAGCGATTCTCCTTGGCCGTGACACAACTGACCAACGGGTTCGTGGGATTGATCAAGTAGAGGCGCAAGGCTCGCATGGCTGCAGCTTCGCTCCTAGGCCGCTGCCTGGCGGCCACCACGTCGCTGGGCACCCACCTGCTCGATGGCCTGTTGCAAGCGTGGCAACACGTCCTCGGCGGTATAGCGAATCATGTGTTCGCCCTCAATGGCATACGAAAAGGCGCGCGCCATTCGGCGTGGCGTTCGCCACAGCACACGCCCCAAGAACCGCCAATAGGCGCCGCGATAGCGGCCGAGCACTCCCTGGTGCAGCAAGGATGAGAGCACGCAGCGCAGGGCGTACAGCCAGGGTAGGCTGAGACGTGAATCGATGCGCGGTCGCAACTCGAGCACGCGGCTTGCGCGCGCGAAGTAGGCAGTGGGGGCGTACAGGCTAGCGAGCAATAGGCCGTAGGTCCCAAGTAGTTCCACTTCGTCCATCTTGGTTTGGAAATTGGTGCGACCAAAGGTCTCACCGTTCGAATATTCCAGCATCCGGCCTTCTCGAATCAGCCGTCGTTCGAGCTGGGTCCCGGGCAGCGCGGTCAAGATGCCCACCATGGCTTGCGGAATGCACGATCCCGCGATCCAGTCGCGCTGGCGTTCGAGGGCCGCGGCATCGTCCGAATCGAAACCGACGATGAAACCCGCGGACACGTCGAGTCCGCGTTGCACCAGTTTGTCGACGGCGGCATGCAGATCGACGGCCAGATTCTGCGCCTTGTGGGTTTCGCGCAGAGCCTCGGTCGAAGGGGTCTCGATGCCCACGAACACGGAATCGAAGCCCGCGCTCACCATCGCGTCGATCAGCTCCTCCGAGGCGGCCAGATTGATGCTCGCCTCGGCATAGAACTGAAACGGGAAGTGGTGCTGGTTCATCCAATCCCTCAGCACCGAAAGCAGCCGTAGCGTTTCCACCTTGTTACCCACGAGGTTGTCGTCGGACAGGAACACGGTGCCGCGGAACCCGGTGGCCAAGAGGGCGTCGAGCTCGCCGCACAACTGGGCCGGAGTCTTGGCGCGGGGGTGGCGGCCAAACACCTCGATGATGTCGCAGAACTCACAGTTGAAGGGACAACCCCTGCTCCATTGCACGGAAAGGGAGTGATACGCGCTTATATCCAGTAGGTCGTAGCGCGGGGCCGGCAGGGTACCCAGCTCGGGACGGCGTGAGGCGACCAAGTGCGGGGGCAGGGGACCTCCTTTGACCAGCGCCTCACACAGGATATCGACCAGTTCCTCGGCCTCACCCGACACCACGCAGTCCGCATGGGGCGCGAGCAACTCGGGGCTGGTGGTAGCCACCGGGCCGCCAATGACGACGATCTTGCCCGCGGCCCTTGCTCGCGCCGCCAGAGCCAGCAGTGAATCGCGCTGGACCAGCATGCCCGACAAGAACACCGCATCCGCCCATTCGATTTCGGCGGAGGCCAATGCCCGCACGTTGAGATCGCAGAGCCGGATCTCCCAGGTCCTGGGCAGGAGCGCAGCCACCGTGAGCAGCCCCAGGGGCGGCAGAAGCGACCGTTTACCGATCAACCGAAGGGCGTACTCATGTCCCCAGTAGGTTCGAGGAAACGCGGGGTATAGGCAAAGGATCCTCATCGTCTACACCTAATACACGTTCCTTGGTCACGGCACCGTCATAGCGTAGTCACATTTGGGTGTGCGAGCTGAAGGCCTATCGTGCCGGGTCACTTTCCGAACCTGTTTTGCGCTTGTGGTCGTCGCTGCTTCCGTCAGGGAGCGATCTTTTCGCTCAACCACTGCCGTGTCGTATCGACGGAGTCCTTCAACGCGGCGTAGGACTCGCCAACGCCGCTCTTCACACCATTCCAGGTGGACTCGGTGGCGTTCTCCGCCTGGTCGAGCTGTTGCTTCGTCTTGGTCCATTTCTCGCGCACGACTGCGAGCTTGGCCTTGGCATCGGCCTTCGCCGCGCCACCGGAATCGTCCACCTTGGCGGCGAGGAGGTTCAGGTCGTCCTGGAGCACGCCCAGGTTCTTGTTCATCTTGGCGACGAATTCGGATTTCCGCGCGTAGGCGTAGTCCTCCATGGCTTGTGCGGCTTCTATGGTCGCCGCCTTTGCCTTGCCGAGCTGAAGGGCCGCGGCTGAGTCTTGCTGCGCCCCATTCGCCTGTCTGTCAGCGGTCGATTTGCAGCCCACGGCCAGAGCCGCGGCCGAAAGGATGAGGAACGGGATCCCCAGTTTCGAGTCGGTCATGAGTCTTCCTTTGCTTGGGTTGTCGACTTCAAACCAGGCGTCGGCCTTGGATGATACGAACCAGGACCAGGACCACGGCGGCCACGAGCAGGATGTGGATGAACCCTCCCATGGCGTGCGCCGTGAAGAATCCAAGTCCCCACAGCACCAGAAGGATAACGGCGATTGTCCACGGCATGGGCGTCTCCGGTCACGAAACGGTGCTGGGAAGTGGGCATGAAGTCTTCAACCGCGGCGCGTGCCACAACATGTGCGAGATGGTCCGCGTGGCCAAACGCGAGACTTCTCGCGGATCAGCGCTGTACTGCGCGGCCTTGTCGAAGACGGTCAGGATCAATTCGCCGAGGGCGACGGTTTGAGGAATTTGGGTTCTCATCTTTTTGCCCTTCCTGGGATGCCACCTCCATTCACAGCAGGTTCCGGGCCATCGAGTAGTTGCCAATGAATTCAGCACCTTGCACGAGAAACGCTTCTTGGTCCTGGCTAGTTCAATCAACGTGACGTAGCTTTCCCATCAAATCGAAGGAGCGTGATGGTGATGAGGGCAGGCGATCTGAATCATAAGGAGTTGCTGGAGCTCGACCCGGAGGGCGGCGTGATCCGCTTCGCCGGACAGCGAGCGTTATTGCTGGATGCCGTGGCCATGGGACTTCTGCGCAAGTACCTCGTCGAAAACTTCGGCGCGACCGCGGCCCGCACGGTGCTTACCCAATTCGGGTTCGCCCATGGTTGGCGCATGGCCGAGGCCATGGAGGCCGAATTCAAGTGGGAGAGCAAGGCGGAATGGCAGCTCGCCGGTACGCGCATCCACACCCTCGAAGGTCTATTTCACTTGGAACGGGAGAGTCAGGGCCCACTTTCCAAGCAGGGCATGATGCTCACCGCCTCCTACGAGGCCGAGCAGCACCTCTTGCACTTCGGTCGATCAGACGTGCCTGCGTGCTGGACCATTTGTGGCCTAACCAGCGGCTACCTCAGCAAGAGCTCGGGCGAAGAGATCTACGTTCTCGAGGATCGCTGCATCGGCAAGGGCGATGCGGCCTGCCACCTCATCGGGCGAACGCGCGAGGAGTGGGGAGACGAGCGCGCGGAGGAGCTGCGTTTCTTCGAGGCAGGGCGACTCAAGGATTGCCTCGACGTTTCGCTGCAGCGGGTCACGGAGACGCTCAAGGCGGCCGAGCAGAAGCTGCGCACCCACCACCGAGCGCTGGTTCGCGTGGCCCGCGATGTCGAGGAGCCGCTTGGGATCGTCGCCAAGAGCGTTGCGATGGCGCAGCTGGTGGACTTGGCGCGTCGGGTGGCCAAAGTCGATTCCACCGTCCTCATCACCGGCGAAAGCGGATCGGGCAAGGAGCGGGTCGCCCGGCTCGTGCACGAAGAGTCCACGCGCGCGGCGGGGCCGTTCGTCGCAGTCAATTGCGGCGCCATCACCGAGACCCTGCTCGAAAGCGAGCTCTTCGGCCACGCCCGGGGCGCGTTCACGGGCGCCATGCAAGACCGGCCGGGTCTCTTCGAGTCGGCCAACAGCGGGACGCTGCTGCTCGACGAAGTCGGCGAGGTCTCGCCGGGCATGCAGGTCAAGCTCCTGCGCGCGTTGCAAGAGCGGGAGATCCGGCGCGTGGGCGAAAACAAGAACCGCAAGGTCGACGTGCGCGTCTTGGCCGCCACCAACCGGGACCTCGCCCACGGCGTGGCGGGCGGCAGTTTCCGCCAAGATCTCTACTATCGGCTCAAGGTGGTCGAGTTGCACGTTCCCCCCTGCGCGAGCGCAGAGACGACATCTTGCCGCTCGCCCGCGTGCTGCTCGCGAACTCGGCGCTGCAAATGAAGCGCAAGATCGCCGGACTTGCCCCGGACGCCGCCGATCAGCTTCTGCGCTACGAGTGGCCGGGGAACGTGCGCGAGCTCGAAAACGCCATGGAGCGCGCGGTCGCGCTCGCTCGCGGAAGCCGCGTCGAGCTCGAGGATCTGCCCGAGGAGATCCGCCAGGCAATGACCGCCCCAGTGGCCACCAAGGGAAAGGTGCGGCCGCTCGAAGAGGTCGAGAAGGAATACATCCTCGCGGCGCTGGAGCTGAACGGCGGCAACCAGACCCACACCGCCCAGCAGCTCCACATCGGCTCGGCGACGCTCTACCGCAAGCTCAAGAGCTACGGTTTGATCGGCAAGAAGCACGCGCTCGCGAGCTGAAAGACACGATGACCGTGCCGCAGAACGTGATGCTTCGGGGCACCTCGATCTCTTCAGGCATCGCGCACGGCGAGGCCTTTATTCTCTCGTCGGTCGACCAAATCTTGGTTCCCAAGCAGCTGGGGGCGCATAGGGGCGAGGCAATCCGGCAACTGAGACCTGGCTGATCCATCAAGATGACGGTGCCGCTAGTTCGTTATGGTCGACCGAGCGAATCATGAACGCCCCCCACGGCTGCAACCTCTCGAAATTGCTTGTTCTCGGCGGTGGCTCGAAAACTGCTCTAGACCCCTGCGAAGATTGTGACGCCGACCCATGGGTTGGTGCCGAGGAAGCACGGTGTACACCAACGATCTTTGCCATAACCATCCTATGCGGAGAGAAGCATGCATCTAGACCGCCTCGTCCTAATCACACTTGCAATTGCGGCTATCACATTCGCGGATGAACATCGCGTTCAGGCCACCGAGGTCGGAACCACCCGAAACTTCGGTTTGGGTTTCCAGATCGGTGAACCAACGGCCGTCACGGCGAAGGCCTTTGTCGCCGGGGCCCACGCCTTCGACTTCGGGCTTGGGTTTGGCGGCTGGGGCTACGACTGGTGCAGGGATGCCAATGGCAACTCCTACCGCTGCGGCAACGTCAATCACAACTTCAGTGTGCACATGGACTACCTGTACCAGAACAATATCGTCAACGCGACAAACCGTCTCGACTGGTACGTGGGCTTCGGTGGCCGGGCGATCACCTCGGTTTATGGGTCGAACAACCTTGGTCACGATGTCGTCGTTCTCGCGCGCGTGCCGATTGGAATCGCCGCCACATTTCGCCGTCCGGACTTTCTCGAAGCCTACCTCGAAATCGATCCCGCCATCGTGGTCGTTCCACCGCTCGATTTCACCATCGACGTTGGCCTGGGCGTGCGCGCGTATTTCTAATGGACCGGATGATGCGGGTGCTGCGACACGATTAGACTCCTTTGTTGCAAAGCATTGCGGCTGCATACGAAGGCCGCGATGGGGTCGGCCATGGTAGTAAGGAACGTACTCCTTGAGAACACGCTCGGCGTGGGCATCATCGGTGACAATGATGTGGTCGAGACAATCGCAGCGCAGGGTTCCGTTCAGTCGCTCGCAGATGGCGTTCGCCTGCGGCGACCGCGGTGGCGTGATCAAGCAACGCGTCCCGCAGCTCTTCACCCGTCGGCGGAAATCTTTGCCGTAGATGGAATCACGGTCGCGGATCAAGAAGCGGGGATTCTCGTTGTCCCGATCGGCGACGGCTTCGACAAAGCACTGCCCCGCATACTGGGCGCTCGGCAAGGACGCCACGCCAATGTGGACGATTTCGCGGAAAAATGCCTACCACGAGCCGAGCCCCGACAAATCTCGGGAAAACTGGGGTCGGTTCGACTTGGTACCGGGTTTTTGCGGCGGACAGCGAGCACGAGCCCACACGGATCTGTCAGGAGGGCGCAGAAGGTCGCTACTTCTTACGCTTCTTGTGCTTGCCCTTCGCGTGCTTGCCCTTCGCGGTCTTGCCCTTGCTCTTCGTTGCAGCCTCGGCGCTCTTCTTGAGCTCCTCGTTCTCCGTGGTGAGACTGTCGACCTTCGTCTGGGCCTCGGCCAGCGCTGTCTTCAGCTCTTGGATCTTGCTCAGGTTGGAGGAGCATTCCTTGCGCTGCGCGTCCGAATCCTTCTTGCAGGTTTGTAGCTCTTCCTTGCAGACCTTGTCTTCGCAGGCGGCGCTGGTCAGAAGCCAAGCGCCCAGCGCCATCAGGGTCATCAGCTTGAATGTTCGAGTCATCGCATGCCCTTTCTGCCTTATCGTTGCAACGTGGAATATCTCAAGTACCTGCGCCTGTGAGGCGGGAACGCTTTCTTCGCGCCGCCGCGCCACACACACCCAGGTTGTCTCGCAACGTCCCCCGTGTCAACGCCCGCCGCCGGGCTTGTGGACACCACCGGGACGGCTCTTGGGCTGGGTGTGGATTACGCTGGTTAGGGCAATGCAACCAGGGCGGAGATCTCCGCTGCCGACAAGGGAGCCTACTGAGGTCGACCGAGCACGCGCCCAGCAGGATGACCGGCGCGTAGACGAGAAATATCCGGTACCCCTCCGCCAAGCTGGACGTCGTGCTGCGTGGGGGTGTTTGCCGGCATGGTTCCATTGCGGAACTTCCTTGCCCTTATTGTGCAACAATCGCGCGGCCACCGCGAGTCCCCTGCGAGGCTATTAAGGATCAGGGAAAACGGCGGTCTTCCGATCGCGCCGAGCGCGATCGACCCGCATGGTCAAGGCGAGGGAAATCAAAGACCTCGACAGACTTGAGGCGGCGCTGGACCGGATCGCCGGAGCGCGCTTCACGAGGATCCTCTCCACAAGAGATCCTTGAACTCAAGATAGCCTTTCCTGGCCAGGCGGCTGATGGTCGCCTCCGCCACTTTCCTCACCTCGTTGTCGTCGGAGGCTCGTGCAGCAGCGAGGATGTTCCTCGCGGGGACGCGCAGGCTGAGAATCGCCCACCCACCTTCGTTGGCTTTCACGAGCAGATCCAAACACGAGACAACTTTCGAGAGGTGTCGCGGGACGAGCTCCGCGAGCCGCTCACCCACCTTTGGCGCAAACTTTGGTGGAAATCCGGCGGCGAGGGTATCGAGAGTCCGAAGGGCGGCGAGGAAGTTGTCGATGGACCAATTCTCTTCAAAGCACCCTGACGAAAACCACCAACTGAATACGGCCAATTCCTCCGGTCGCCCGACAGCGAAGCGTCTGACCCAAAGGGCCTTCAGGCGAGCGACGACTTCGGGCGCCGGCTGGCCGTCGGTGTGGAGCCAACGGCCAATGTCTTCCATGAATTCTCCAGTCACGGAGGCGGGGGCGTTGGAAAGGAACTTGTTGAGCAGCTTGTCCCGCTCACCGAAGTCGATCTGGCCGTGCCAATAGAGGCGTGCAAGATGGTTCCCGATGGCCTCGGCCAATTCCTGACCACGCTTGTCGAGCACGACCTCGCTTTGCAATTCGTCGATCGCGATAAGGTAGCGCCAACGCAGCACGCGGAAGACATCCAGGGTGAGGAGCCTCTCATGCTTCAGATAGGTTTCCCACGCGATGTCACGACCCTGATCGGGCCTGAACAGATGCCGGACATACGATTCGCACCAAGCATCGTCCAGGTACTGGAGCGCGTGTATCCGATCTACAAGTGCTCCGCGAACCGACGCGGACCGTTCCCTGACTTTCACATCCAGCGCACAGCGGACTTCGTCGGGGAGACCCTTTGAGGCATTCTTGCTAGCAAGCCAACGGGCATAGTCTATGGCTGTGCGAACAGCCACCGCTCGCACGCGGTTGAGCGCGAGGAACATCGCATCACTTGACTCGACTTCTGCCTCTGCACCGTTTGGATCGTCGAGCGTGGGTTCAATCGCGGCCCAGACGAGGTTGTGAAGCTCGACCGGGACCGGCACGCTGTCTGAGTTCAGGGCGTCCGACAAAAGCCAAAGGGCGGCGAAGCGCGCATTGCCCCAGTGGGCATCGTCGTCGAAAGGAGGTCCCTTCGGGTTGGAGACCTTTCGTGGGTGAGACGTCGCCCAAGCGCACAGGTCAACGACCGGCTTCCAATCGAAAGCCCGTCCGGCTTTGACCGCCACCGCAAAGCCGCGGAGAGCGCACGGGATATAGCTTGGCTGAAGACGCTTGAGATCACCAGCAGCCGCCGCATAGCTCTCGGGTTTCTGCCCGACCACCCTCTCGACGGTACGTGCCAGCCCTTCCGGCTCCGGGCTGCCGAATTCAGATGATGGCTTCCACGACGCGATGGTGTCGACCGCTTGGGCGGGCGTCATCTGGGCGAGATCTTCGTCTCGGAATGGTGAAGTTGGTCCGACGAAGAGTTGGTACGATGGAGGCCCGGCGTCCGCGGCGGGCACATCGCCATACTTCTCCCTGAGTGCTTCGTACTGCTTCCGCCGGTCTTCGGGCAGGGACTCCGCGATCAGGGCGAGCCAACGCATCTTCCAGGTGTCGGCATACGCGTCGTCTGAAGCGTCCAGGAAATTCGGGCCGCTGTCGATCCAGGAAAGGATGGTTTCTTGCTGTTCCTCGCTGAGGTTCTTGAAGCAAATCCGCAGCAGCCGCGCGTACTCGGGTCCCGACAGGTCGAAATACGAGCGGTCGAGAATCCGCGAGATCGCAGCATCGGGTGCGACGGTCTGGAACCGCTGCAGGAGAAAAAGCCCAAGGCGGCGGAAAAACACCCAGCGTCGCTTTTCAAGCGACGTAACGAGGTCGGATAGACACGCTGGGTTCGATTCAACCAGGAAGATCGCAGAGTCTCGCATCGCGGATGCGAGACGAGCACGGAGGTCGCCATTGTGATTCTCTCCATGTTCGTCGATCTCTTTTCGCCAGTTCCACGAATAGTCCTCCCACGCGTCGCTGCCGTCTTGGTGAATCATGGCAAGGGCTTGACCCAGCAATTCGGCAAGTACGTCTAGGGCGGGGGCTCCCAACTTCTGGATGGTGGGCAGGAGCCTTTCCATCGTTCGCTCCAGATCCCAGTAGGGTAGTCGAGCTTCCGGATTGCGGCGGGAAAGACCATGATCCTCATCTTCCGGTGACGGAACGGGACGCAACAGGGCGATAAGAACGCGAAGTGCGGCCGGTTCGCAGCCTTCGCCCGCGAGCTTCTCGAAGAGCCCGACGACATTGTCTTCAATGGGATAGGCCATGGAGTGGCTTGCATCCATGTCCAACCAGTCGTCGACCCGCTCAGCGAAAGGCTGCGCCAACTTTGCGGGCAACGATTGAGCAATCCCGGCAAGAACTGCGCACACGTGGATGTTCTCCGTTTTCGGAACGGCCAGCGCGATACGGGCCACATCGTCGGGTCTTGCCGCGGCCATCCGAGAGAGATAGTGGAGCGCGGGCCAGCCCGGATATTCAACGCTGCCGGGACGGCGGATGGGCTCGGGCGGCCTCGCGAAGAAGCCGACCTTCTCGAGCGGCTTGATCCAAGCGGGTTCATTCACCCTGCCAAAGAAGTACCCTTGAGCGACCGGATTCTGCGGCATCCTGCCCCGCAGCTCCCTTGCGTCTTCCTCGCTGGGTGCGTCTTTCGCGGCCAGTCGGTCAAGCCGCTCGAAGACGCTCACATACTTCTTTTCGAAGGCGTCGAGAACCGTCGCAAGAATCCCTTCGAACCGTGCCCAAAAGGTCCAGTCGATTGGACGTGGAGGATCAAGTGCATCTCGATGCCTTCGCTTGCTGAAGGATTCTTCATCGTCCTTTCCGGTCAGTCCTAGCCAGTCCTTGCTCACGGGACCATCGGCTGGGATTTCCAGCCAAATCAATACAGACCGAATTGCGCTGGCATGGCTGCCGTCGAGAGGCGCTTCTCGCTCGCGGGCCGGTTCACCAGTGACCGCGGGAGTCGCAGCCATGACATCTAGGATGAGATTCTTGATCGAGCTCTCGATGTCGGTTGCCAGATGGGCTACGAGATGGCTGGTCGCTGGAACGGGATGTTCTGCGGCCAGTAGCTCGAGAGCGCTGCGGTAGAATTCCGCAGTTCCAGGGCCGATGGTCCGTGACAATGCCTCCTCGATTCGCCGTCGACGCGGGTCCTCCAGCGAAAACTTCTTCGATGACGGGCTTGGAGAGGCGCTGGCGGGGAGAATCAACTTGCGAAGTTGTTCTTCTGCGAGCGCACGGTCGCGTGGTCGCCCTCCGCGAAGAGCATCGATGAGGCAAAGCGCTTCATAAAGCCTAGAATCCTTCCTGGCCGCCGTCGGAACGGAACGGTAGAGCGGGGCGAACGACTCGCCTCGCACGGTGCCCTCGGGATCTGGCCATACAGGGGCTGGTTCAGCTCCCAAACCTACGAGCCTGTCGAGCGGCGGTGCTCCATGCGCTGTGGGCATTCCGCGCGTAAGCGGGCCGCGTTCGGGAACGAACGCGCTCTTCAGGCCTTGAACCAGGAAATCGATAAGCGCGACCCGATTCGCCCGTCGGTTGATATCGACGAGGCCGGCTGCGGTGGCTCGTTTCACGGCACCGTGGACCTCTGAAAGGCTCATCGCGAGCGCAGCGGCTAGTTCAGGATAGGTTGGTCTGGCCTGCGGCGCGGCAAGCGCCAGCTTCACCGCGACGACGACATCCTGAGGCCGCATCGACATGTATTCATTATAGTTTCGTGTTTCGCGAAATGCAAAACTATCTAGTGACCGGAGTAGTCGTGCGGGCGATCCGGTGAAGCCGCGCAATCAGCCCTGGCAGCCGGGCCTGACCTGCGCTGTCACCGCGCAGTTGGCCGTGGAGCGACTCAAGAAATGCCTGGCTGGCCAGGAGTCGTGCGAGCTCTCTCGCAAGGAATTCGCGGATCTCGGACGTCGCCGACTCGATCTCATTCTCGATGGTGGGGTGACCATCAATGACGGCAATGACGTCCTCGAGGTCGTGATGGACAAAGTCGCCTCGGCCACGATTGGCGAACGCTTCAAGCTTAGTCGCCAGGAAGCAAGCCGGGGATATCAGGCGAATACTCGGTCCACCGGGAAACTGGTGGCGCTGCGCCTGCGCGAGCGCCGTCGGATACCAGCGATTGCTAAAGCCGAAAATTGTGGCCGTGGCGGGCATGATGTCCACCTTCGTGCCTTCTATTTCCCAGCGGCAGATCACTCGTTCGTCGGTAACTTCCCGAAAACCTCGGCTCAGCAACTGGGAGCGGAAACTGTTGTCGAGGTACTCCTGCATCGTGATTTCCACGATGAGATCAACGTCCTTCGTCGGCCTCGGAGGAGCCGCGCCGGGCCCGGTAATGAAGAGGCCGAGCGTCGCTCCCCCGAGAAAGACCACTCGTTCAGCGAGCGCATCCAGGCGCTCGGCCACGAAACGAATCGCCTGCACGCTGTCCAGCAACATGGAAGATCGAGACTAACATGATCGGACTCCAGCAGCTTCGCATGGCACATGGCCCGTCCTCGCAGGACCTAGGATTGGCCCCTCACCCGCTGCGCTCCGCGCAGCGGCCTCTCCCCGCGCGGACGCGGGGCGAGGCTGGAAGTGGGGGGGCGAGGCTGGAAGTGGCGCCTCCGTGCCCTCTCCCGCTACGCCTCGAGCGTGATCTCTACCTTGACGACCTTCTTGCCGGCCTCGAAGGGGATCACGTTGCCGGCGACTGACTTGCCGTCGACGGTGACCTTCTTCACGCCCTTTACGGGGACGGCTTCGCCGATCTCGTCGTCGCGAACACCGTGGACGGCTCGGTCAGCGTCCTCCACAACCAGCGCGATGGGACGTTCGGCCCCCAGACGACCTTCAACGCCGGGACGTCGCCGCAGTCGCTGGCCCTCGCCGACTTCAACGGCGACGGCAAGCTGGACGTCGCGGCGGCGAGCTCGGCCGTGGGCGGGGTGAGCGTCCTGCTCGGCGTCGGCAACGGCAGCCTCGCCGCGGCGGTGAACTTCCCGTCGACGTACGCGATCCAGGGAATGGCGGCCGGTGACATCAACGGCGACGGGCGGCCCGATCTGCTGGTGACGAACGGCGACACCACGGTGACGCAGATGATCGCCGCGTGCGGGAACTGAAGTCCCGCTACTGTCGCGCCGTACTCCGCGCTCGCGACGGAGGATCAGCTGGACTGACCTACGCTCCGATGAGGTGACAGCGGCCGCGCGGGCGTTTCTGGACCCCGAGAAGCAGCTTGAACGGCTTCGATCGAGTTTTGGTACCGGACACGATTAGACTCCTCTGTTGCAAAGCATTGCGGGCCAAGGAAAGACGTCCAGGCGCGCCGGTCATCGCCGGTTACGTAGATAACCACTCCACTGGCCGGCGGACTCGTCGCCCGCGCTTTGCTCCCTATCCGGAGTGTCTACCGTCTCGGGCGCGGTTGCGACGACGACGACGGCTGGACGAAGCAACCGTCCGTCCATGCAATAGCCCTTCTGGACCTCGTGCAACACCGTTCCCGGTGCCGCCTCGGCGCTCGGTGCCTGCGAGACAGCGTGATGCACATGTGGATCGAAAGGCTTGCCCTTGGCTTCGATGGCGGTCACAGAGTAGCGCTCGAGCTTTGACCTGAAGAGGCGCAAGACCAAGTCCATGCCATCCTGCACCGACTGCGGGTTCTGGTTGCCGCCTTCCTTCCACGAAGCGATGGCGCGTTCCAGGTCGTCGGCTACCTCTAAAAAGTCGCGCAGAATCGTCCCGCGCACCTTGACCTCGTGCTCGTCCATCTCCTTGCGCTCACGCCTTCTCGACCTTTCGAACTCGTCCCTTGGGTCTTCCGCGGAGCCCACCTGCCCTTCCGGGCGTGGCACCGCGACCCCCACCTCGTTTCCGATGGATGGGTCGTCAGCCCCGGTATCAGGCGGTCCTACGGTTTCCATGGGATCTCCTCTTTGTTGCCTCACACCATGGTCCTGCAGCATTCGGGCCACTGGCGGCACCTATGAGTTCAACCCCTTGCGCTGATGATGATTCCGGAATACCGATGCCTTCAATCAGGATGAAGTGCCTTCCAATTCAATTCGATGGATAGATCGGCGCCCCGGCACGGCAGGCCTCGCTCAGAAGTCAGACGGGGAGAGTCTTCCCGCCCGAGGAGCCGATGGCACGCGCACCATGCGCGGATTGTGGGTCGGGGACCTTGCGCGGTGGACATGCCGGGAAGAATGTGGCGCGGATGGGCGAATCTCGGGTCTTGCGATGTTTGTGGCCGCCCCCAAGTCCTCGACAGCGACCGCCAGTGAGGGAGCCGGGCCAGGCGTGCTTGGCAGTACCGTCACCGCCGGTCTCCACCCAGGGGACGAAATGCCGGAAAAGCTCGAAGCTTGCCCCTGTCCCATGCCACTGCCGTTGGATGATACGGGAGCGGACACCCATGCCGTGACAATCAAAAAGACGCCGAGCGCGCCCATCGCCGCTCGCCGGTTAGAGAAACGCCGCATACCGTTAGGTGACACGTGGGCCGGCCGCATCTGCGTGCCCGTGCTCGATGGAGATAGCTCTATTCGTTCGGCCAAGCCTGTCCCGTGACTTGCGCGCAAGGGCTCACTCGCCATGGAATAGAGCGCCTTGGTCTCGCTCATGTGGGCACGACCAGATGGCTCTTTCTCGAACATCGCCTGCGCCGCAGGGATAGATGTGTCGGCATTCGACTGGGCAGGTGGAAGCAAAAGGATACCCGACATCGGAGTCGATGAGCGGGGCTTGGGCAGCAGCGGCAGCAGGCGGTCCTCGACCGCGTGGACGAGGTGTTCCATATCAGGAAAGCGGTCATTGGGATTCTTGGCCAAGGCGCAATCGATAAGGTCCACCACGCCGGACGGCAAATCGGGCCGGTACAGCGTCACCTTGGGAGGTGGATCGATCAGGATGCGTTCGAGAAGCTCCAGTCCCACCGGGCCAGGAAACGGCACCTTGCCGGTTAGCGCCTCGAAGAATAGAACGCCAAAACCGTAGACGTCGGCGCGCCCGTCAATGTTGGGGGAGAGATCGATGGCCTCGGGTGCCATGTAAGCTGGCGTCCCAAACATGGCGAGACGTTCAACCGCGGGCGCTGTTTCGCCGGCTCGTCTCATCATCACGGAAATGCCAAAATCGAGAACCTTGGTGGTTATCAATTGCCCCTCGGAACTACTGCACAGGAAGATGTTCGCAGGCTTCAAATCCCGATGGACCACACCCTGGGCGTTGGCGGCTGCCACGCCATGCATGGCCGGCAACAACAAGGCCAGCGTCGTTTCCAGGCTGAGGGGGGCATTCCGTGCCAAATAGCTGCCCAGCGTCTCCCCGTCGAACAATTCCATCACGATGCACGTCATGCCCTGGTGGTCGATGACGTCGAAAATATTGACCACATTGGGGTGATTGACCTTGCTCGCGGCCAAGGCTTCGCGCCGAAACAGCTCAACGGCGTCGCCGTTGGAAGCGAACGACTGAAGAATAATCTTGAGCGCAACGCGCTTGCCGGTGTGTTGGTTGGTTCCCGCCCAAACCGCGGCCATCCCGCCCTTCGCGACGAGCCTATCGACGCGATACTGGGCCCCAACGAGCTGGCCTGGTCGCAGGATGGTCTCGATGTTGTCTTGCGCGGGCATTTCCTTGACGATGATCGCAACAAGGGTGCCATCGCTACTGGCACGGAGCGCGCGGATTCCCGTCGCCAGCTCCCTCGAAGTGAACGAGATAGCAAGTCATCTTGATTGGGCTGTCTGCCCGCGAAGGGCTGAAAGCGCATTGCCTCGCTCGTCTTCACCGCTGGACCGCTTCTTGCGTAGTCCAGGACCGAAGAGGAGCCCAACCATGCATTGCAAAGAGATCATGAGTCATAACGTCCAATGGATCTTGCCGCGAGAAACCGTCGCCTCGGCCGCCAGGCTGATGGCCTTCCACAATCTGGTTCTGTTGCCGGTGTGCAGCGCCGACGGCAAGCCCGTCGGTGTCGTCACGGACCGAGACCTCGCGTTGCGCGTGATCGGAAAGGACCGGCTTGCGGCGCAGACTGTCGTGGAAGACGTGATGTCTGCCCCGGTGCGATCCGTGACCGATGACTGTCCTGTGGAGCGCATTGGTGAGATCATGACGGAGGCAAGCGTGTCTCGCCTACTGGTGCTTGACGAAGGCGGGCATCTCATCGGCATTGTGAGCGTGGCCGACTTGCTAGTCCACACGCCTGGGAAGAACGCCTTGAAAACGGCTCGCAGCATCTACGCCAGGGAAACGAGCGATGGCTCGGTCGGCATCCCGCACCACGCGTCCAAACCAACCCCCAAGTATTTCCATGGCGCGCGCAACCTCACCCCCGACAACGATTCAACCACGGAGAACGTTGCCCGCATCGAGGCCGACAACGTGGCCACCGGCGGCAACAACGACTTGAAGGAATTTCCGGCATAGGGGCGGTGGATCTCCACGCAGGTCCGATCAGGGATTCTTCGCCACGCCGGGGCTCGCGCTCCATTCCCAGTTCCGGATCTCGGGCAGGTCTTGGCCGTGCTTTTCGATGTATTGCCTATGCTCGATCAGCTTGTCCTTGAGCTGTTGCTTCAAGTAGATGCCCTTGTCCCCGGTTTGTGGCAACCGGTCGATGGCGTCCATCACCAGGTGGAAGCGGTCCATTTCGTTGAGCACGGTCATATCGAAGGGCGTGGTGATCGTGCCCTCCTCCTTGTAGCCGCGCGCGTGGATGTTGTCGTGGTTGGTGCGGCGATAGGTGAGGCGGTGGATGAGCCACGGGTAGGCGTGGAAGGCGAAGATGACGGGCCGGTCCTTGGTGAAGAGCTCGTCGAAATCCATGTCGCTCAAACCGTGCGGGTGCTCGCTTTGCGGTTGCAGCTTCATGAGATCCACGACGTTGACCACGCGGATTCTCAGGTCGGGCAAATGTTCGCGCAGAATGGACACGGCGGCCAGGGTTTCCAGGGTGGGCACGTCCCCACAGCAGGCCATGACCACATCGGGCGCGGCGTCCTGATCGTTGCTGGCCCACGGCCAGATGCCAATCCCCTCGCCGCAGTGCTTGACCGCGGCGTCCATCGTCAGCCACTGCGGGGCAGGGTGTTTGCCCGCGATGACGAGGTTGACGTAGTGCCGGCTGCGCAGGCAGTGGTCCATCACCGAGAGCAAACAGTTGGCGTCCGGCGGCAGGTACACGCGCACGACCTCGGCCTTCTTGTTCACGACATGGTCGATGAACCCCGGATCTTGGTGGGTGAAGCCGTTGTGATCCTGGCGCCACACATGCGAGGCCAAGATGTAGTTGAGCGAGGCGATCTTGCGCCGCCATGGCAAGCGCGACGAAACTTTCAGCCATTTGGCGTGCTGGTTAAACATGGAATCCACGATGTGGATGAACGCCTCGTAGCAGTTGAAGAGGCCGTGCCGCCCGGTCAGCAGGTAGCCCTCGAGCCAGCCCTCGCACTGATGCTCGCTGAGCATTTCCATCACGCGGCCGGTGGGCGCGAGAAACTCGTCGCTGGCCTCGGTCGCGGCGACCCACTGTCGCTTGGTGACTTCGAAGATGGCTTCGAGTCCGTTGGACAACGTCTCGTCGGGGCCGAAGACGCGAAAGTTGCGTTGCTCGTCGTTCAGCTTCGCCACGTCTCGCAGAAAGCGACCGAGCACGTGCATGTCGCCCACGCCGCGCATGCCCGGTGCGAGAACATTGACGGCGTAGTCGCGGAAGTCCGGCATACGCAGGTCGCGCAGCAGACCGCCGCCGTTGGCGTGGGGATTCGCGCCCATGCGACGATCCCCCTTGGGCGCAAGGTCGGCCAGATCCGATAGCAGGCGGCCTTGGCCATCGAAGAGCTCTTGCGGCCGGTAGCTGCGCAGCCAGTCTTCGAGCAGCTTGAGGTGCTCGGGATGGGTGGCTGGATCCGAGAGGGGCACCTGGTGCGAGTGGAAGGTGCCTTCGATCTGGACGCCATCGACGACGTTCGGACCGGTCCAGCCCTTGGGTGAGCGAAGGACGATCATGGGCCAACGCGGGCGCACGAAGCAGCCTTGCACCCTGGCGTCTTGCTGGATCCACTTGATCTTCTCGATCGATTTGTCCAGCGTGGCGGCCATGGCCGCGTGCATGGCCATGGGCTGGTCACCCTCGACGAAGTAGGGTGTCCAGCCGTAGCCGCGCAGCAACTGCTCCAATTCTTCGCGCGAGATGCGGGCGAGGATGGTCGGATTGGAAATCTTGTAGCCGTTGAGGTGCAGGATGGGGAGCACCGCACCGTCCGTCGCGGGATTGAGAAACTTGTTGGAATGCCAGGCCGTGGCCAGAGGTCCGGTCTCGGCCTCGCCATCGCCGACCACGCACGCGACGACCAGCGAGGGATTGTCGAAGACGGCCCCGAAGGCGTGGCTGAGCGAATAGCCGAGCTCGCCGCCCTCGTGGATCGAGCCGGGACACTCCGGCGAGGCGTGACTGGGAATGCCTCCTGGAAACGAGAACTGCGTGAAGAGCTTGCGCATACCACCCTCATCCTGGCTGATGTTGGGATAGATCTCGCTGTAGGTGCCTTCAAGGTACGTATTGGCCACCACGGCCGGACCGCCATGGCCCGGGCCGGAGACGTAGATCATGTCGAGGTCGTACTTCTTGATGGCCCGGTTCAGATGCACGTAGATGAAATTCTGGCCGGGCGTGGTGCCCCAGTGTCCGAGGAGCATGTGCTTCACGTCCGCGAGCACCAGCGGACGCCTGAGCAGCGGATTGTCGCAAAGGTAGATCTGCCCGACGGACAGGAAATTGGCAGCGCGCCAGTAGGCGTCCATCCTCTGAAGCAACTCTGGCGCGATTGCGTTCGTTTCCATGATCAGGGCCTCCCTTCTCGGTGGTCACAAGTGCGCGAGGAAATCGTTCAACGCGACGACGACCTCGGACGGGATCTCGTGCCCACCGTCGAATGGGAACCAAGTTACCTCGATGCCTGCAGCCGCCATCTCGGTGCGCATGCGGTCCGCAACCTCGAACGACAGGATGGGATCGGTTCGGCCGTGGGCCATGAAGACGTGCAGGCCTTTGCGGCGGGCGTAGTTTTGCTTCCACGACGCGTCGTCGACGGGAGCGCCCGAAAGCAGCACCAGCGCGCGCAGGGGTTCGTCCGACTGAAACGCCACCTGCGCCGCCACCATGGCTCCTTGCGAGAAGCCACCGAGAATGAAGGGCTGCGTGACGCGGTTGCCCCGCCGGGCAAGCAGCGCACGCACGGCTTGCGCCGCGACCACGATGCCCTTGGGATCTTGCGTGGAGAGATCGGCGCCTAGTGCTCCATCGCGCATGTTCGACGCAAGATCCAAATGCCACCATGCTCGCCCTGTGGGCGCTCCGTCCGAGCGCCTTTCCGATTGCGGTCCGCGCGGAAAGATGAAGCGGGTGCCGGGCGGCACGTGGATGGACTTCACGAAGGGTAGCCAATCCTTCTCCGACGAACAGTAGCCGTGCAAAAGAACGATGGTGGGTGGTCCTTTGCCGCCCCTGGTGATCGCGGACAGGCGCAGAACGCGGGGAGGCCGCGCCATGGCGCTGGTGACCACGACAACCCCTAGGAGCTCGAGAAAAGTCCGCCACCTATCCATCGCCTACGCCACTATCGCGGTTCGTGCATGGATAGACGCTGCCCGATCGGATTGGTTAGGCCGCCAGCCTCTCGGCGGCTTTCAGAGCGGGCAGGCTGGACCAGCAGTGGCCGCAGCGTGTGGCCCCGAGCGCGCACGTGTGTTTGCACGCCGGGCACGTACGCATTTTTGGCTCGGTCCCCAGATCCAGCATCTCGACCAGGCGCGACCAGGTCATGTCGAGCGCGGTCCTGGGCGGCTGGCTTGCGGGAGCCGTCGCACCTGGGGCGAGCGCGATCTCCTTCCCCACCGCGGTGACCAGGGCGCGTAGCCGGGAAAGATCGGCACCGGAAAACGAGAGCATCAGGTTGTTCATGGGCGACCTCTATGTTGGATCCACAGCAGGTTTCGGGCCACCCCGTCGAAGTGAATCATTCCCGGCACCTAGCGCATGGGGCCCCAGCCGCAACTGCCGCGGATCCCATCATAATGGTGGTATTCCTGCTTGCCTTCATGCGATGGGCCTCCAGGCGTGTCCCGCGCGCGCGAGTAGTTCGTCGGCCGCCTTGGGTCCCGATGTGCCCGCGGCGTAGTTGGGGAATTTGCGGGGGGAAAATTCCGCCCAAACCTCCAGCACCGGCATCAGAACCAGCCACGCCGCTTCGATCTGGTCGGCGCGCATGAACAGCGTTGCATCATCGTTCATCACATCCCAGAGCAGGGTCTCGTAGGCGTCCGGCGAGGGGACCGAAAAGGCTTCCTGATACGCAAAGCGCATCTCGACCGGCCGCAACAACATCTTGGGACCTGGGTACTTGGCCTGAAATTCCATCACGATGCCTTCCTCGGGCTGAATGGACAGAATCAGGCGAGACGGAGACCAATCGCGGTGGCACTCGCCGGGGAACGACTGATGCGGAACCGCGCGGAATTGGATGGCCACCTCGGAAAGCTGCCGAGACAGACATTTGCCGGTGCGAAGGTAGAACGGCACGCCTTGCCAGCGCCAGTTATCCACGAACAATTTCAGGGCCGCGAAGGTTTCCGTTCTTGAATGACGGGACACACCCTCCTCCTGTCGGTATGCGCGCATCGCCTTGCCGTGAACCTCGCCCCGACCGTACTGCCCGCGAACGGAGAATTCTTCGATTCCAGCGCGCCCAGCCGGGACGATGGGTCGCAGGGCGTGCAAGACGTCGACCTTCTTGTTGCGGATCTCGTCGGCATCGAAAGAGACCATGGGCTCCATGGCCACCAGGCAGAGGAGTTGCATGAGGTGGTTTTGCACCATGTCGCGTAGGGCCCCGGCGCGTTCGTAATAGCCGCCCCGGTGCCCGACGCCCACTTCTTCGGCCACGGTGATGGCGACATAGTCCACGTAGCGCCTGTTCCAAATCGGCTCGAAGAGCGGGTTGGCGAAGCGGAAGGCCAGGATGTTTTGCACGGTTTCCTTGCCCAGGTAGTGGTCGATGCGGAAGATCTGCGACTCGTTGAAACTTTGCCTGAGCGTGCGATTCATCTCCCGTGCCGAATCCAGGTCGTGACCGAGCGGCTTCTCGACGACGATGCGATCGCGCGCCCGATTCCGGTTCCGCCCCGCATCGGCCAGCCGCTTGGGAATGACCTGAACCATGTCGGGCGGGGTTGCCAGGTGGAAGATGCGCCCCGCCTTTGTCTTCCACGCCTTTTCCATCCGCGCGCATGCCGTCTCCAAATTCGAATAGGTCGCAGGGTCTTGAAAGTCCCCCTTGTGGTAGGTCACGTGCCGCGCGAAGGCGTTCCAGTCCGTCTTCTTCACTTTCTTGTTTCTCGCGAACCGCTCAACCCCGCCGCGGTAGCGCTGGCGCAGATCCTCGTCGGAAAAGGGGAGGCGATCCACCGCGAGAATCGCGAAGTGCTCGGGTATCCGCCCCTCCCGGTGCAGATCGAACAAGGAAGGTATGAGCTTGCGCCAGACCAGATCGCCCGCACCGCCGAAGAGTACGATGATGGTTGAATCAATAGCCATGTGCCAGCCTTCCCACGCTTTCAACCAAAGGCAAGGCCACAAGTGCGCAAGGAAGTCGTTCTACCCAACGATGACCTCGGCCGGAGTTTCGTGCCCGCCGTCGAATGGAAGCAAGTCACCGGCATTCCGGCGGCCGCTGCGAAGTTGCCTGCGCGCCCAGAGGGAATCGAACCCCCAACCAAATAGCCAGGATTTTGGTCCAACGGGTCGACGAAGACGCCGCAGAGAAACTCATGAAGTACGTGCCGTGGTGGGCCGCAGGGCCAGAGGTGGCGGAGTAGCGAACAAGCCTCCTAGGCTTATTTGCTGGCGGCCGGGTCGCGACGACTTGCCGGTACGAATAGTCAAGTGATTATCTGTAGTTAGGTAATTTGATGGGTATTTGATCGGAGCCAGCCTCAAGTCAATCGCTCCCTGGTTGCCGTTGTTCATGTTTATAGCGCTCTAAGCATTGCGCTTTGTTTCTCGCGGCCCATAATGGTTTGCCATGGACATCGGTCGTGCGGCTGCGCTTCTTGGTCGTCGTGGGGGACTCGCTGGCGGCCGTAAGGGCGGCCTGGCACGCGCGCGCCGATTGGCGCCGGCACGGCTTCGCGAGATCGCCCGCGAAGCGGCTCGCGTGCGGTGGGGCGGCCTGCCGGAAAAGCTGAGGCCGCTCTTCTGGACCCACCCGACGACGTTTGAGTCCTTGAACCTGAACGAAGACCTTGACCTGGTCTTCTACCAGGTGCTCGCCTACGGCGACGCTGAGCAACGGGCATGGCTGGTCGAACGATTTGGCGCGGATGCCGTGCGAGCGTGGCTGCGCAAGAGGCGCGGCGGCGGGGTGTCGGCCTCGCGTCTCGCAGAATGGTTCGAGGCCGACACGATTCGGCGTTGGCAGCGCGACAACCCTGGCGCGGAAATCTGGGAGAACCGGTGAAGCCTCGGCCGTCGAAGTTCCATCTCGAGGCGCTCCTCCCGAGACAGCGGGAGGTTCTCATGGCGTCAGCCGGGCCGGCGAGAGCGTGGGGCGCATACCTCGCCGGAGGCCTGGCTACCGCGCTCCAACTTGGCCACCGTGTCTCCGCCGACTTTGACTGGTTCACCGCCAACACCATTCCTCCGCAGAGACTGCTCGACGACATCAAGGCGACGGGCTTGACGGTCGCGGTTCGCCAGAACGATGAAGGCACCTTCCTGGGACAAATCGAAGGCCTCGAGTACAGCGTCTTCCGCTACCGCTATGATGTGGTCGGTCCGGCCCGGGAGATTGAAGGCTGCCTGGTGGCGTCTCTGGAAGACATCGGCGCGATGAAGCTTGCAGCCATCTGCCAGCGCTCCGTGAAACGCGACTACGTGGATCTGCACGCCATCGTCAGCATGGGTGGCGTGAGCATGGGTGATCTGGTGGATGCTTGGAATCGCAAGTATCCGGGCAAAGACGTCGGCATCGCTCTACGCGCGCTCGCCTACTTTGCTGATGTAGACAAGGCGCGAATGCCCGAGATGCTGTCCAAGACGACGTGGGAGAACGTCAAGACCGATCTTGAGAAGCTCGTCGCCCGCTACAGCGGAACCTAGCCACGGTCGCTCGGGCCGTCGCGTCGGGCAAGTCGTCTACGGCTCGAACACGACCAAGTCCAAATCCTTTATGGACCGGAAGTGCTTCGCGTTGGCGGTCATGAGCGGAATGGCGTTTTCCAAGGCGGTGGCGGCGCGCGGCCCCCTCGGGGGGGCCTTCCAAAACCCACGCCCTACGGGCGTGGTCGATTAGTGGTCCAAGGAGCCGTTGATGCGCCGATCTGCCGAAACCGTGGATCGCAAAAACACCCTACAATTACAGGCTCTTCAAGCTGCGCGCCCAGAGGGAATCGAACCCCCAACCCTCGGCTTAGAAGGCCGATGCTCTATCCAATTGAGCTATGGGCACAAACGTCGATGTGATGCGGACTTAGGCTAGCTGTTCTGCTGCGTTATCTTGCTGCATGGCGGTCATTCTCCGGTCATTTTCCTCGCCTTTTGCCGCCAGTGCTACCACGTTCCCGGCCGGTTTAGAAAGGTCAGCCGTCACCGTATCGAACGCCGTCGGGTCGAAGTAGTACCGCCTGTTCTGGGTTTGTTGGTGCACGTGGATACGCCGGGCTTCCAGACCGAGGCGCGGGCCATGGGGCACCTATCGCGACAAGGATGGTGGCAACATCGCAGGTTGCGGCAGAGCCCGATTAGGGCGAGCATCGTACGCATGACACCGAGACTCTGCATCCTGGCGTTGTTCCTTCCAGCAGCATCTATCTGCGGCTGTGGCGGAGGCAGCGACGGCGCCAAGTGCGTTCCCGGTCTCACGGTCGTGTGCCCATGCCCCACCGGTCAGAACGGTTCGCAGACCTGCACGTCGGCGGGAACATTTGCGGCATGTGTGTGCGCGTCGCCTGGCGTGGATTCGGGTGGGCTCGGGGGCACGGGCGGAACAATTGTGGAGCCCCTATCGGGCGGCACAGGCGGGCAAGGAATCGCGTTTCTGGATGCCGGGCTTGGCGGCCCGGGTGGGGCAACTGCTCCGCCCATGTCAAGCGGCACGGGAGGGCAGGAGACAACGGCCACTGGCACATCGGTGGCAGACGCCAGCATCGTTGGAGCCGAGACGGCTGGCGAGGTTGCCGTAGCGGACACCGGGCAGGCGCCAGATGTCAACATCGCGGATGTGCCAGCGCCAAGAGCCATTTGTGGCGATGGCCTGGTTGTCCCGCCAGAGACCTGCGACGATGGCAACACCGTGCCCTTCGACGGCTGTTCCGAGGATTGCCAAATCGAGCCGGACTGCTCGGGAACTTCAGGTTGCACATCGAAATGCGGCGACGGCATCGTACTCAACGAGCAGTGCGATGACGGCAACGTGGCGAGCGGGGACGGCTGTTCGTCCACTTGCCAAATCGAGTCTGGCTGGACATGCACGCAGCCCGACCTCGGCGACAAGATGTTGGTGCCGGTCATCTATCGGGATTTCAAGTTCAGCAAGGATGCTCCTAATCCCGGTAATGATTTTGAAAACGGGGTCAGCGGTTCCTATGCCCCCCTGACGGGCATGGTCAACGCGACCCTCAATGCCAGTGGCAAGCCCGTGTACTTGGGCATCGGCGGCAACGCCCACGTGCTGAGCGCCGATTCCTTCAGCACGTGGTATGTGTCCACGCCCGGGGTCAACCATCCAACCGCGTCCAAAATGGCTCTTTGGAACGACGGGATGGGCAACTACGTGAACCGGTACGGAGCCAACGGCGAACAGTGGTACACCACGGCTCCCGCCAACTGGTGCGGAACAGTGGGAAATGAGATCCTCGATGCCAGCGGAAACCCCGTCCCATGCACTTCCAAATATCAAGAGCAAGCGGTGGACGGCGGCACAACCGGGGGTCAAACGGACTGCCAAAAGATGGAGGCACAGGGCTACACGCAACTCCCTGGCAGTTGCAAAGCCGACAGCGGTGGTACCTACAAGGCCCTCTACATCGTGGGCAAGGCCGACGGCAACCCGCTCTTCTTCCCGGTCGATGGCGATAACTTCTCCCCCGCCTCAGAGCTGTCGCCTGCGAACATTCCGCCCTACTACGACGCTTCGGCGTCGTGGCCTTTCGATGTGGACGCCGCCGGCAATAAGCGCCTGCACAACTTCAGCTTCACGAGCGAAGTCCGCTATTGGTTCACGTACGACAAGACAAAGACGTACACCCTCGACTTTGTGGGTTGCGACGATCTGTGGGTGTTCATCAACCGGAAACTCGCCGTGGATCTCGGCGGCATTCACACGCCGGTCGACGGAAGCATCGTGATCGGCGCCAACGGAAATGGGGCGACGACCATCACCCAGACCTATCCCATTCCTGTGCCCGCTCCGATTCAACAGACTGCCGGCCTCGGGTTGCAAGACGGCAAGCTCTACGAGATCGCGGTGTTCCAAGCGGAACGTCAGACCACCGGATCGTCGTTCAAGGTGACCCTGCCCGCCTTCAACACAGCCCCCAGCGAATGCAAACCCATGTGAGGCAACGACAGCAGCCTTCTCCACGCCTCATCCTGCCCGGTTCGCGGGCCACCTCTGCTCGTCTGGAATGAGGCGAATTCCCGATAGAATAGTCGCTCTCCATGGGACGGTGCGAATTTCGGGCCATCATGAACGCGAAGATCGGACCATCGTGAACGGTTAGATCGGCCATCATGGACGCGCGGATCGGTCATCGTGAACGCGAAGATGGAGGCGCAGGGCTATACTCAGTTTCCTGCCCAAGGTCGAATTCCTGCACAAACTGGTGGATTTCGACGTCGATGCGCTTCGCGCGACGCCAGTGGAATTCGACCAGGACCAAGATACACTGCGCCGATCGCTTCTTGGGTGAAAGGGCAGGCCATCGGCTCTGGCGGCGCAACCGCCTGCCGGGTCCGTCAACTCAATCAAGATGGATTGCCAACACCTTCAATTCGGAGGGGTTAGCCGAGGGACGGATGAATGCGTCGTGCCTGAGCGGCGGCATTCCGCTGTGGTCTCGCGGGGTTCGACCATTCCGGGCCGTGACGCATGTTGGGATCTCGGTCAGCCAGGGCGTGGCACAACCCGTGCATTCCCCCATCGGCACAGCCCCTTCGCTTGTGCCGGCTCTGCCGGCGGTTTTCCCTGTGGATGGACTGCACTCACACGGAGGCCATCATGTTCTTCATCCATACCGCGTTCCGCGACTCTTTCTCATCACGCCCCGCTCGCAGACGGCACCAGGGGCTGCGATGGATTGCCCTTGCCGTTACGCTTGCGCTGGGTTCGATTCCAATGAGCGCATGGGCCATGGCGCCTGGCGAGGTCAGCGCGCAGGTTTCTCCGGTCCGCCCCGCGACGCAGTCCTCGGTCCCGACCGAGGCCCGAACGGCGCAGGGACACGAGTACGCCTCCCGTGAGGCTAGGGCCACGAGCCAAGCGAAGTTCGTGGGTGGCAGCACTGAAGTCTGGATCGGAGGCAGCACTGTGGTGATTGTCCTGCTCGTGGTCCTGATCGTCGTGCTCATCTGACTCACCGGCGGAGGACCTGGTGCAGCTGCGGATGGCCGCGGATGCTCTTCGCCTAGCGGTCGTGGTTGCCCTTGCCGGCTGTTACCACGGGACCGCGCGGACCATTTCGCTCGGGGACCTTGGCCGCGATCGCGGCTGGCTGGTGGTGGACGGTCTGCGTTTGATCCGGCAGAGCACCGACCACGACTGCGGGGCGGCGGCGCTTGCGACGATGCTGCAACACTGGTCCGTGGCGTCGACGGCGGAGGAGATCCTGCACGCCATTCCCAACGGGTCCAGTCACGGTATCGCCATGGGTGCGCTACGCGATTTCGCCCGACAGAAGGGCCTGGCCGCTTTCGTGATCCAGGGTGAGATGGCGGACCTGGTCAAGGAGGTGGGGCTGAATCGTCCGGTGCTCGTCGGTCTCGTGCAACACATTGGCGATCGAGCTCTTTCTCACTTCGAGGTGGTTGCGGGCATCAACCAGACCACCCGCCGCGTGTTGCTGCTGGACCCCGCGCATGGGCTGCGCGAAGACGGCTTCGCTGGCTTCGCCTCCGAGTGGAGTGCGGCGGGCCGGCCAACCTTGGTCATCGTGCCGTCGTGAGCAACCGACCGACAACCAGGCGAAGCTTTCGCGCCGGTCTGGTCCTGGCCTTGAGCTTGGCTTGGCTGCAGGTGGCGTGCGGCACGACCTACCAACCTAGACACACCGGTCGAGTGGGCATGGTCATTCACCATGGCGCGGCCAAGTATGTGAAGGACGGCCACGAACTTCCGATCGGCCCCTTCAGTGGACATCTGGAAGAACTGGTGGGGGATGTGCCCGCTGCGGCCGCGCACGCGCACACGGCACACACCCAGTTCGCGGTCGGCGTTCCCGCCTACCTGACCGGCCTCGGCGGCGTGGTGGTCGGAGTCGCGGTGCTCTCCGGTCCGATTGGTTGGGTGGTCATCGGTATCGGGGCCGCGACGGCCGGCACTGGGCTGGGACTGCTGGGCAAAGGGCTCACGCATGTCGTCGACGCGGTGAACATCCACAACGACGCCGCCTCCGACCTCCGTCCGGTGCCGGTGCCCTGATGCCGAAGGGGGGCCCGAAATACGTCTCCCCTCTCGGCTCGATGGGCAAATTTGCCACCGGCACCGGCTCGGTCACGGTTGACCGGTAGGGTCTGGAGCAAATCCACACCGTCGCGATAGCGAATCCCGATTCTGTGGCCATCATCGACGAACTGCCTGCCCGACGGGCAAGGATGGCGATTTTTACTCAACGAGGTCGCCGCCGTGGTGTTCTTGAGATGAACCATGCGTGAAGCGCGACCTCGCATCGTACCCTTGCGTGACCTCTCGCCGGGCGTCGAGCTCGACCAGGGAGACGACGAGCAGCTGATGGCGTTGGTTGCGGGCGGTGCCAAAGCCGCCTTCGCCGTTCTGGTCGGCCGCCACTTGCCGAGGGTCACGAAGTACTGCGCCCGTTTCGCCGGCCAGATTTCCACCGCCGAGGAGTTGGCACAGGAGATCTTTCTCGAGCTCTGGGTGCGGCGCGGGCGCTACCGTTCGCAAGGCAAGTTCGTGGTCTTCCTGTTCACGTTGGCTCGGCATCGATGCCTCAATCGCCTGCGCGACGACAGCCGTCGCCGCCGGCGCGATCTGGATGCGCGTCAGGATGGTTTCGCCGCGGACGTCTGTCCGCCCGACCAGCTCGACGTGCTTCTCGATCGAGAACGCCAGCGCAGGGTGCAAGCGGCGCTGCTCGGGCTCTCCCCCAAGCTGCGCGAGGCGGTCCTGCTGCGTTTCGACCAGGGGCTGGACTATCCGGACGTCGCCCGCATCTTGGGTTGCTCCGAATCAACGACACGTTCGCGCGTTCGCCTGGCCATGCAGCGCTTGCGTGATGAGCTCGCGGGAGGTCGCGTGCCATGAACGACGCCTGTCCCAGCAATCAGGAATGGCTGTGCCTCATCGACGGCGAGGCCACGGAGAACCGCGCCGCCGAATTGCGCGCCCACGCCAGCGGCTGTTCGAGGTGTGCGCACGAGATTGAGTTGCAGCAGCAACTGGTGCGCGATCTGGCGGCGCCAGTCCCGGTGTCCGCGGGCGCGGCTCAAGCGGTCATGCGCCGACTGGAAAGGGCCGAGCACCCGGCGCGCCGTTTGGGCTGGCGCGGCTGGGTCCTGGCGGGAAGCGCCTTGGTCGTCGCCGCGGTCGCGACCTTCCTGATCCTACCCGAAACCGGAGGCGATCGAGGAACCTTCGTCGCCAGAGGTCGCAAGGTGCCCTGGACCCGAAAAGTGGGAATCGAGGTTTGGGCGATAGAGTCCTCGCCGCGCAAGCTGGTGGCCGGCGCCACCCTTTCACCCGACACGGCCATCGTGGCCAGCTATCACAACGTCGATTCGGCGGCCGCGTATCTGCTTGTCTTCGCAGTCGACGCGCGCGGCGAGATTCATTGGGCCTATCCAGGGTTCGAGGATGCGCGCGCGGATCCGGCGTCGGTTCGCCTGGAAGCCCTGCAGATCCAAAGGGTCCTTCCCGACTCGGTGATATTCGAGAATCTTCCCCCCGGACCGCTCGACCTCGTCACCTTGGTCTCACGCGAGCCGCTCCACGTCTCGCGCATCGAACCCCTGCCCGCGCCTGAACTCAGCGTTTCCAGGCTGCGCGCACGCTTTCCCGTTGCGCGCATCGAGGATTTACCCCTGCGGGTGGTGACTGCCCGGGCCGCCGCGAGCAAGGAGAAACCGTGAGAGCCATCGCACTGGTCCCCACTCTTCTATTGGCTGGCACGGCGCTGGCGGCCTCCCCGTCGACCCAGGCCCTGCCGTCCACGACGCTGGTCCTGGTCGTGGCCAGCAATCGCGGGCCGGCGCTCGACCGGCCGCCCTTGCAGTACGCCGATGACGACGGGGCCAAGTACTACGAGGTCTTCGCGACCCTGGCCGGCGAGGCCAATACCAGACTCCTGACCGCGTTCGACGCGGACACGGCGCGCCTGTTCCCGCAGTTGGCGGCCTCGGTCGAGGCGCCCACGCGCGCCCACGTCGAGGCCGCGGTGGAGCGCTTCGCCCAGCAGGCGCGCGAGGCTCGACGGAACGGCGAGCACGTGAGGTTTTACTTCGTGTTCGCCGGCCACGGCGACGTGGACGAGGGGCGCGGTTTCATCGAGCTCGCCGACGGCGCTTTCACCGCCGACGATCTCGACGCGCTCTTGCGCCGGATCGACGCCGACGAGGCCCACGTGATACTCGATAGCTGCAATTCTTTCTTCGTCGTCAATCCGCGCAAGCCGGGGGGCCGCCGCTTCGCCACGCCTCGCGATGCGGCCGAGAAGCTGTCGCGCCGGTTACCCAACGTGGGGGTCTTCCTGTCCACCAGCGCGGAGGCCGAGGTCTTCGAATGGTCCGAGCTGCAGTCGGGTGTATTCAGCCATGCCGTGCGTTCGGGATTGATGGGCGCCGCCGACGCCAACCACGATGGCCGCGTGAGCTACGAAGAGCTGGCTGCCTTCGTCGCGACCGCCGCGGCCGAGATCAAGAACCCGCTTTACCGTCCCCAGGTGTACGCGCGTGGTCCCAACGGCGACGACGAGCGCACGCTCTTCGACCTGTCGCGAACCCACGCCTTCACCCTGACCATCGACCAAAAGGCCGACGTCCGGCTGGCCGTGAGCGATCGCGATGGTTTGCGCTGGCTCGATGCACACAAGGAGGCGGGCGAAGTGTTGGATCTGCGGCTGCCCGCCCGGCTCGCCGGGCACATGGAAGTGGACCGGCTGTCGGCTGACGGCGCCGCGACCGGTTCGGTCGAGGCCCGCTACCGGGTGCCCCCGCCGGGTGACAGCGAGAAAGCGGTTTCGCTGGCCCAGCTGGCGGCCGAGCCTGCGGAAGCCGGACCTCGCGGCGCGCAGGAAATCTTTCGCGGGCTCTTCGTTCGGCCCTTTGGTCCGCGCGCCCTTCTCGCCTATCGCGAGGAGCGCGCCCACGCGCCCGAGCCGGTATTCGGCATCTCGCGCGAGGACACGGAGCGCATGGGGCTGCTGCTCGAACAGCTTGAGGTCACCGAGCGCCAGCAACGCGTATCCGCGGCCACCATCAGCTTCGGCATGGCCGCCGTGTACGGTACCTACTTCGGGCTGGCCGCGCGCGAGCAATCCCTCACCAGGGGCGAGAAGACCAGCTTTCTCACGTCAGGCATCCTCCTGACTGGGCTGAGCCTGGGGATCGGGGTTCTTCGCCTTAGTTACGTCCCCGAACGGGAGCGAATCTACCAGCGCTTTCGCGCCGACATGGCCCGGCCGGCCGCCGATCAGGCGCGCGTGGCCGCAGCGATCGAGACACGCTTACAGGAGATTCAGGAAGAGGAGCGGCATGCACGCAAGCTGAAGCTGGTGGTGGGCTACCTGTTCACGGGACTTGCGAGCGGGCTGCTCGTGCTCAACGAGGAGAACACTCAGTCCCAGGATTCGCGCATCCTACAGCGCGGATTCATCCTGGCCGTGACCGGTACCGTGCTGGCAATGACCTTGCGGGAACAGTTCACGACCAACCCCACAGACAACTTCATCGAGCTGTGGCGCAAGGATCCGCGCCATCGGCCGCTCGACCTTTCGTTGGCCCCTGTCCGCGGGGGCGGGATGTTCGCGCTTTCGGGATCGTTCTAACCGCTGCTCGATCGCAAGCCGGCGCTCTAGAACTGGATTCGACTCGGTATGTGCCCTATGTTTCGGGGCACATGCCCCAGTCGGGAAATGGCAAGCACCAGGTGGGCGCGGCGACGCCGCGCAAGACGCTGATCGTGCTGGCCGCCTTCGCTTTCGCCGGCGTGGTCTTCGCCGGGGTGTCGTCCTACGACTTCATCGCCCACCTCGACCGGCAGGTGCATGCCATCACCTGCTCCATCGTGCCCGGACTTGGCCCCAAGGATGCGAGCGGATCCTCCGGGTGCCATGCGGTGCTCATGAGTCCCTACTCGTCGGTGCTGCGCGACTTCACCTGGGGCGGGATCCCCATCGCCTTGCCGGCCTTCGGGGTGTTCGCCTTCCTGCTCTTCCGTGCCGTGGACCTTCTCCTGCGCAAGCGCATGGTGCGCGACGAGACCTGGTTCATGATCGCCGCGACCGCCCTGCCGGTGTTGACGTCGATCGTCTACGCGATCATCTCGGAGACCCAGATCGGAACCTTCTGCAAGGTGTGCGTCGGCATCTACGCCTCGTCGCTGGGCGTGTTCGTGGCCGCGATCGTGGCGCACGTCCTGACCGGCCCTTCGGGCGAGCGCAAGGGCGGAAACCTGAGCCTGTGGGCCTTCTACTTCGTCGAAGGCGTGGCCATGGTGGCCTTGCCGCTTCTGCTTTACCTGGTTTTCAAGCCGGCCTACGCGGATTCCCTGCTGCGCACCTCGGGGCTGCGCCATCCCGAGGACAAGTACGGCGTGATGCTGGAGATGCCAGGAAGCGGCCATGTGCCGGCGGTCGAGGTGCTCGATCCCTTGTGTCCCGCGTGCAAGGGCTTCTCCGAGCGCTTGGCCGCAAGCGGCCTGGGCGAGCAGTTGCAGATCAAATTGGTGCTGTTTCCCCTCGACAAGGAATGCAACTGGATGGTCTCCGAGTCGCTTCATCCCGGCGCCTGCGCCGTCAGCGAAGCGCTCCTGTGCGCGGGTGAGCACGCGAACCAGGTGCTGGCATGGGCCTTCGCCAACCAGGACGACCTGCGCGCCCTGGGACGTTCGGGACAGTCCGCGGTCTACGCGCGCATCGGGCAGAAATTTCCCGATCTTTCGAGTTGCCTGGGCCAGCCCGCGGTGCGCGCCCGGGTCAACAAGGGACTGCGTTGGATCGTCGCCAATTCGCTGCCGGTGCTGACGCCCCAGCTGTTCGTGCGCGATCAGAAGATCCCGGACGAGGACACCGACCTTGGTCTCGATTACGTGCTGGCGCGCGTGCTGGCGCGAGGCCCGGCCGCGGGGGCGGTGCGACGATGAATAGCGGAAGGGCGCACGTCGTGCTGTTTCTGGCGGCCATCGCGGGCATCGGGCTATCCGTGGCGTCGTGGACGCGCGCGGCGGCGGTGCGCTTGGCCGAGACCCAAGGCAAGACCCCCGAGGTGGCGACGGCCAGCGCCTCCGACATGGGTTACTGCACCGGCGAGCTCAAGGTGATTCTCAAGCGCGTGCTCACCTCGTGCGGGCTGGTGGCCGGGGGAACCTCGCGGGGCTGCCAGCCCTTGCAGGCGCGCCAGGTGGCCGCGATGTCGGGCGGCGATTTCAATGCGCTCTTCTCCCCGCTCGCCGAACGGGCGGCCATCCTTCAGTTCGACAAGGACAGCGCCGATCTCGACGACGCTGCCGCCGATCTGCTGGACAAGACCTTCGCCGACCGTCGTGGCGCCTCCTACTTCTTCGTGGTGTCGCGCGCATCGCCCGAAGGCTCGACGATGCACAACCGCGATCTCAGCCATCGGCGCGGCAGCGTCGTGCTCGACCGCATCAAGGCCAAATTCCAGGATCCCGACATCGACCAGGAGGTTGGGCTCCTGTGGCTGGGCGACGAGTTCGCTCAGCTCGACAAGCAATTCTGCCAGTGGAAGCGCTCGCGTATGGGCGATGCGTGCAGCACGGCGGAGCTGAATCGCTCGTCCTTCATTGCCTGGATCGACTGTCGGCTATGAAGTACGTACCGCTCTGGTTCGCGCTGCTCGTCTTTGCTGGTTGCACCGAGAAGCGCACCCGCCCCGTGGTCTCGACGCGATACGAGGCGGTCAAGGCCGTGCAGAGCCCCGCGGCCCACTGGTGCGACACCTCGTTCACGGGTAGGGCGCCCCGCCTGACCCTGCCGCCGCTGCTGCCCGCGAGGCCCGGTGCCTCTGCGGTGTCACTGCCGAAGGGCAAGCGCGTCTGGGTGAACCTGTGGGCCACCTGGTGCCAACCCTGCTTGCGCGAGATGCCGCTCCTGCTCAAGTGGCGGGACGACCTGCGCAAGGATGGCGTCGACGTGGACGTGCTGTTGCTTTCGCTCGATGAAGACGCCGGTGCGCTCGATGGGTTCCTGGCCCAGCACAGGGACATCGCGGCGGCCAAGGTGGCGCGTGTGGCTTCTCAGCAGGACTACGAACAGTGGGCCAAGGGGTTCTTGCAAGACCCCTCGACCCCCATTCCCATCCACATGCTCGCCTCCGCCGACGGAAGCCTGCGCTGCATCCGCAGCGGTTCGTTGCACGAGGGCGACTATCCCGCAGCCAGGGCTGTCCTGCGCTGAGAGTCGCTCGCAGGCAAGTCGTATCCCACGGTGTCAGCGTGGTTCCGGCTGGGACATCCCTGCGCCTACCGCTAAGATGCGGCTATGCCGGTGCTGCTCGCTCTCTTTGGCCCCAAACGAGGACTGCGCGTCCCGCTGGCCGGGCGTCTGATTGTGGGCCGCGGCGCCACGGCCGACTTGCAGCTCGTGGATCGCAAGGTGTCGCGCGAGCACTGCCTCATCGACGCGACCGGGGCGCGGGCGATGATCGAGGATCTCGGCAGCCAGAACGGCACCTGCGTCAACGGCGAGGTCATCGGCCGCGCCACGCCGATTGCCGAAGGTGACGAGATCATGGTCGGCGACACCCTGCTGATGGTTGCCGGCGATCAGATCGAAGTGGCGAACGCGCGCTACGGCACCGGCACGCTGCTGGTCTCGCCGCAGGGGCGCGCGAGCACGGCCTTGAACCTCGGCCCGCCTCTTCCTGCGCAGTCCGCCAGGGACGGCACGCGCGGGCTGGGCGTGCTGGCGGCACGGCTGGCGGCGGCTGCGGATGAGGAGGACGCAGCCAGCGCCGTGCTCGACGCGGTAGAGAGCGAGCTTGCGCCCACGGGCGCGACCCTTCTTTTGCGTGTGTGGCAGGGCCAAGGTGGGGCCGGTAAGGAGCGGGTCGTGGCGCTGGGCACGCGCGGGGATGGCGCGTTGGTCTCGATCTCGCGCACCCTGCTCGAGCGGGCCGCCACGTCGCAGCGGGGGGTCTTGGTCGAGGACGCCATGGACAGCCGCGAGCTGCGCGGTGTGCGCAGCGTGGTTCTGCACAGCCTGCGCTCGGTGATGGTCGTGCCCTGGGGCGCACGCGGGGATGGGCCACAGGCCGAAGGGGCGCGTGGCTTTCTCCACGTGGATCGCGATCCCGAGCGCCCGTTCACCTCCGCGGACTTGGTCTGGTTGGAGGCCGTGGGACACCTCGTGACTTTGCGTCTCGGCGAGCGCGCGCAGCCAGCACCCGCTGCCATCGCCGAGGGTCCGGTCGGCGCGAGCCCACTCTTCGTGTCGGCGCTAGGCTTGGCCACCGCGGCGGCGCGGGTGGATTCGACAGTGCTTCTTCTGGGCGAGACCGGAACCGGCAAGGAAGAAGTCGCCCGCCTCATCCATCGTCGCAGCTTCCGCAGCCGAGGGCCGTTCGTGGCCGTCAATTGCGGCGCCCTGCCCGAGGACCAGGCCGAGCGCGAGCTATTCGGCCACGAGAGGGGCGCCTTTCCCGGCGCCACGACGACGCGCCTCGGCGCTTGCGAAGCCGCCGACGGGGGCACACTCTTTCTCGAGGAGGTCGGCGATCTTTCCTCCTCACTACAGGTCAAGCTGATGCGGGTGTTGCAGGAGCGCGCGGTGGTTCGGGTCGGGGGGAGCTTGCCCCGGCAGGTGGACGTGCGCATCGTGGCGGCTACCCACCGCGACCTGGCCGATGACGTCAAGGAGCGGCTCTTCCGCGAGGATCTCCTCGCGCGCATCAGCGTCCTTGCCATCACGCTGCCACCCCTGCGCGATCGGCGCGACGACGTGCCTTTGCTGGCGCGCGTGCTCCTCGAACGCAGCGCGGGACGTCTGGGTTTGCGCTCTCCGGGACTGACTCCAGACGCGGAAGTTGCGCTCGAGGCCTGGGAGTATCCGGGCAACGTGCGCGAGCTTTCCACCGTGCTCGAACGCATTCTGGTCCTGCGCGACCCGCGCGATCCCGGTCCCATCGATCGCGACGATGTGATGGCCGGACTCGGTCGCGCCATGCGCCCGCCCGCCAGCGCAAAGGCGGCGAGCCAAGACGGACACGAGGGCAAGCTCGCCGACGCGGCCGCGCGGCTAGAAAAGGAGAAAGTGGAGGCCGCCCTGCGCCGGGCGCACGGCGTGAAGAGCCATGCGGCACGGATCCTCGGCATCAGCCGGTTCGCGCTCGACAAGAAGATCGCGGATCTCGACATCGACATCTGGGGAAGAGAAGCCGGCGACACGTAGCCGGCCGCTGGCAAAACGGCAAGCCCGCTGCAGACGGTCGGCCCGATGAATGAGAATGGGGCGGTCGTCCGCAGGTCACGCCTCCGAGGAATGCTGAACTTCCACCTTCGCGAGGCTGCGTGAGCGGCGCCGATGATTTCCTGGATACCTCGGGGTAGGATCCGGGGAAGTGCATCACCGGAGGCCAAAATGGCACGCGCCGCTCTCAAATCGGTAAAGGTCGGTCTCAAGTTTCCGTTCCTGTCCTTGGAGGGAACTTGGGAGGCTGACGAAGTCCAGCAACAGGCTGCATGGGAATTGCACGTCGAGATCGCGACGCGCGTCGCTGCCGTGAATCTGGCCGACGACGAAGGATTGCTGCGGGAGGCCCTCGCATCGCTCTATTCGATCTTCGCGACAACGCGCGAGATCCTTCGTCGCCATGGTCCATCGGTCGCCCGTCCGAGCAAAGCCGGGCAGTTGACCTTTGCATCGATCGCCGTCGCTGTCCTCAATCTCGTGATTCGCCCTGTGCTCAGCAAGTGGCACCCTCTGCTGCTCGACCATGAAGCCAGGCGACCGGCCACCCTGTCGAGCTGGGAGTGGGAACAAGCCGGCCGCTGGAACAAAGCCAGGGAGCTGCGCGAAACGTTGAAGAGCATCCGCGTCCCACTTCGTGCCTACGCGGATCTGCTGGCGACCGCAGCGGGAGTTCCTTCGCTACTGGAGCCGGCAAAGGAATAGGAGACGCAGGGAGATGGCGAGCGGGCTGGGCGCCTGCGCGATGCATTTCCTTCACCAAGGCGAGGGCCCAGATCCTGGGTCGCTAGCTTGATTCTCGCATCTCCTTCCTAGGCATTCTCTCCACTGCCATGCTCGACCCACTGCCATGCTCGACCTTCTTCTCCACTTTCCTAAGCTATGCCTACAGGAATCGCGTCTTGCCAAGGTGAACGTCGAGGGTTCAAGTCCCTTCGTCAGTCCGGTAGCGCGGCAGCCGGCAAGTCTGGATTCGGCTACCCGCCGTCGAGCACGGTCACGTATTCGGCCTTGTCCTCGGGCGCAAGATCGATCAGTCCACGATCGAAGGTCGCCAGGCGGCCGTCGCGACGGATCGCGAGGGCCAGCAGGTGCGCGTCGGTCACCTGCGCGTGGCTTCCCAGGCGCTCCCACGCGATGTGCTCGTTGCTGGCGATTTCGATGTCGTCCGACCAGAACGCGTGGCCGGGGAGGGCGGTGATGCGGCGCAGGACTTCTCTCGCTTCGCCGGGCGAACGTGCATCGGGAATAGCTCGCCTATTCGAGGACACCCGGACAAATCCGGACTGGGTCACCGGACAAGTGGCGAATCCGGAACGGCCGACCGCTTCGAACCAGGCAAGCGCAGCGTGATGATGGACGTGGTTCGGCCAAGCCAGTGCCACCAGGACATTGACGTCGAGAAGGATCGGCATCCCCTTCGGTCGTCGTCGGGCATCCGGATTGCGGCGTGAAAGCGGGGCCCGCCTACGTGGGGTCACGCGATCACCCGTCCTCGATCGCCGAGCGAACCATGTCAGCCGTCAGGGGAGCAGCGTTGGCGGGCACGTCGAAGGTGGGGAAGCCGCGCCGGGTCCCTCCTGCCGGCAAGGGCGCGCGCAGGCCCTTGCGAGCGAGATCGGAGATGACGGCGCCGAGCCCCCTTCCTCGCGCCGCGGCCAGGCTCCGGGCCGCCCGGTAGACGTCGCCATCGAGGTGAAGCGTGGTCCGAACCGCTGTGCTCATGAAGGTATCATGATGTGATGATGCCATGATGTCAAGGCAGCATGATCCTGCGATGCCGGCCTTGTTCCTCTGCATGCTTGGCCCGTCGCTGCCTCGTCGCTCGACACCGTGCTGAAGTCGCCGCGGGCCATACATTTGACCCGCCACGCTGGCAATTGCATACTGTGTGCATGAAACGTACGAATCTTGTGCTTGATGAGGAGATGCTCGCCGAAGCCACGAGGCTCGCAGGAGAGAAGACCTACTCGGCGACGGTCAATGCCGCTCTCAGCGACTTCGTCAGGAGGATGCGCGCGCGGCAGATCCTGTCTCTGCACGGCAGCGGGGCCTGGCAGGGCGACCTGGCCGAGATGCGCGACGACAACACCAACCGCGCCAAGCCGGGCCGGCGGGGCTCGCGGCCGTGATCCTGGTCGACACGTCCATCTGGATAGAGGTCTTCCGCCGGCAGCATCCGCTCGATCTCGAATCCCTGGCTCCCTTCGACGAGATCGTGATCTGCCTGCCGGTCGTGCAGGAGATTCTGCAAGGGATCGGGGACGAGAGCAGCTACCGCGTGGCCCGGAATGCCCTGCTCGCCATGCCCACGATCGGGTCCCCGATGGACGAAGGCGTGTTCTTCGAAGCCGCCCAACTGTTCCGTGCCGCGCGTCGAGCGGGCTTTACGGTGCGATCGAGCATCGACTGTCTCATCGCCGCGTGCGCCCTCCGGCACGACATCCCTGTTCTCCACAACGACCGCGACTTCACGGCGCTGGCCAGAATCTCGGCGCTGAAGACGCAGCAGGTTCGCCCGTTGCGCCCCCTGATCGTGCTTTGCGTCGAGGAAGATGAAGTGGTTGAGCGCTTCCTCGCGCAGCGTGCGGTTGAATCGCTCGATGTGCGGCGAGGCATTGGGGCGCCGTAAGGGATGGGGATGCCCCCAATGCCGGGAACCGGACGGATGTCACCGCCCGCAGCCGCCCGAGTGCGTTTACACTAGGGGAATGAGAGCGCGAACGAAGGCGTTGTTGCTGGCGCTGACCGCGACCTTGGGGGTGATGTCCGCCCGTTCGAGAGCGCCCGCGGCGCCACTCGCTGCTTCCAGTGCAGCGATTCCGCGACCCGCTGCCAGCGAGCAGGGTGGTCCAGTGGTCGTCGCGCTGGTTGTCGACCAGTTCGGCGCCTGGGTTGCGCGTGAACGTCTTGCCGTGCTGCCGAGCTCGGGCGGGTTCGCACGCCTATTGCGCGAAGGCACCTATGTCAAGGACATGGCCTATGCCCACGCCATCACCGAGACCGCGCCGGGCCACGCGTCCCTGTTCACCGGCCTGGTGCCGCGCGACCACGGCATCGTCGCCAACGATATTCTGGGGCCAGATGGAAAGTCGCGCGGCATCGTGGCGGATGCGATGAGGAAGCGACTCGCGCTGGATGGCCCGCTCGACAAGGGGATGGGTATTGCCCTTCCCAAGGGCTTTGCGCCGACCGTGGCGGACCACTTCCGCGACCGCCATGGAGCCGCGGGCTACATCGCGGCGCTCTCGCTCAAGGACCGGGGCGTCGCGTTCGGCGCGGGCAAGTCGCCCGACCTCGCGCTGTGGTTCGATCCGGAAGCCGGCACCTTCGTCACGTCGGAGGGCCTGGGCAAGGGGGTGCCTCGATCCCTGAAGCGGCTGATCGAACCGGCGGCGATCGCCGCGCTCGAGGCCAAGCCCTGGCGGCCGCTCGACGAGGCGTGGCTGAAGCAATACGCGGGCTCGGACGCGGGACCGGGTGAAGGCGACCTGGACGGATTCGGCACCGAGTTTCCTCACCTGGCGACTCGCGCGCGCAAGCCCGGCGACGCATTCCGCACCGAACCGCGTTCGGATCGCCTGTTATTGGAAATCGCGCTCGGGATTCTCGACCACCAAGCCAAAGGGCGACCAACCTTCTTGTCGATCTCGCTGTCCGCGAACGACTACATCGGCCACGTCTTCGGTCCGGATTCCTGGGAGGCCTGGGACGAACTGCGCAGGCTCGATGCCACGCTGGCATGGTTCTTCGGCGAGCTCGACCGGCGGCTTGGCCCCACGGGTTGGTCGCTCGCGCTCTCGGGCGACCACGGCGTGTCCCCCGTGCCTGAACGGAAGCTTCCGGCTTGCGGCAAGAACGTGCTCACGCAAGACAATCCGTGCGGCACCAGCCACCGCATTACCACGGACAAGATCGCGGAGGTCGCGCGCGCCGTGGCCAAGGCCATCTTGAAGGACGACCATGCCATCGCCGGAGTGGTCGATCCCTATGTCTACCTCGGTCCTTCGGCGCGCAAGCTCAATGCGGAGCTGCGCGTTCGCTTTGAGCGCGCGCTACAGCGCGCGATCGAGAGGCAGATTCCCGGCGTGGCCAAGGTCATGGCGGTCGCGGCCTTTCCCGCCGTCTGTCCCGAGAACGACGTGGTAACCATCGACGCCCTGGTGTGCCGGTCGATCGATCCCGGCGTGGGTGGCGATTTCTACGTGGTGCCGGCGCCGGGCTCGTTCTTCGATACCGGCCTGACCAAACAGGGCGGCACCAGCCACGGCAGCCCCTACGGCTACGATCGCTTCGTGCCGCTCTTCCTGCGCGACCCCGGCCGGCAAGGCACCGCCGGCAAGATCGTCGAGGCGCCGGTCTCGTTTACGGCCTACCACGACGCCCTGGTGCGCATGATCGACGCGGGGTCGAGGTAGGCGATCCTCGCTAGACGCGGCTCTCGTTCACGATCGCGGTCAATTCATCGTCGGTGAGGACGATGGGGTTGCCGCGCATGCTGCTCGCGGCTTTGCCTTTCTCGACCAGCAAGGGAACGTCGTCCGGGCGCACGCCCAGCGCGGAAAGCTTGGGAATTCCCAGCGCGACCGTCAGCTCCGTTGTCCAGGCCACGGCATCACCGCCGCTCGCGAGAAGGTGATCGAGCTCGCGGTAGCGGGAGAGAACGGGGCTTTGCGGGGAGCGTTCGGCCAGGGCCGCGATGTTGGCGCGCATGACCGCGGGCAGGAGGGCGGCGCACACCGCTCCGTGCGGGGCCTTCCACATGCCACCGAGGGGTGCCGCGAATCCGTGCACGGCCCCAAGTCCGGAATTGGCCAGGCACAGCCCGCCGAAGAGACTGGCAAGCGCGAGATCCTCTCGTCGTTCCGCCGTCAGGCCCTGCTCGAAGGCGGGGCGCAGCGAGCGCGCGGTGCGGGCCATGCCTTCCCTGGCCAGGGCCAGGGTGAAGGGATTCGCGCGCTTCGAGACGAAGGATTCGAGCAAGTGGGAAAGGGCGTCGAGGCCCGTCGGTGCGAGTACGGTGTTGGGCATGCCGTCGAGGAGATCGGGATCGACCAGGGCCAGCATGGGCAATAGGTGGGGGCTGCGCAGGCTGGCTTTCACCTTGGCCTCGGGCGAGGCGAGCACGGAATTCTTCGTCACCTCGGCTCCCGTACCCGCGGTGGTGGGAATGGCGATGCAGGGCAGACCGGCGCGCGGCAGAGGCGTTGCCTGTCCCACGATCTCCATGTAGTCGAGCAGATCGCCGTCGTTGCCGGCCAGCGCGGCGATGGCCTTGCCGGCGTCGATGGCGCTGCCGCCGCCGAACGCCACCACGGCGTCGCATTTCTCCTTCCTCGCCAGGGTCCGCCCTTCTTCGACCATACCGAGCGTGGGCTCGCTGGGAATGGTGTAATTCACTGTCGGCAGTTTCAAGCTGGCGCGAAAACCATCGCTACGCCGCGCGGATCGCCCGGTGACCAGCAACACCCGCTTGGCCCCGAGGGCGCCGAGGGCAGGGCTGGCCTGCGCGACGACGCCCGCGCCGAACACGATCCGGCCAGGCGCGGCCAGCTCAAAGGCGGTTCCGGCCATCGATCTCCCAGGTTGCGGCAGGGGTCAAGGTCGCGTAGGACTTGTTCGTGCGCGGCTCGGCCATCATTGAAGCCACCGTGTCCCGCCAGGTTTGGTAGTGAGCCGTCTGCTTGTGCGCCGCCGCGCCCTCGGGCCCACGGTAGACCTCGATCAGCACGAAGCGGGTGGGATCGGCGGATTCTTGCGCGACATCGAAACGCACCACGCCTGGCTCCTGAATGCTGGCGGCAGCGTTCGCCAAGCCGGCCGCGCGAAACGCCTCGACCGACTCGGGCAGCACGTGAACGTAGATCAACACTGCAAGGTACGAGTCCGACATGGGCAAGACCTTACCGGGCGGACAACGCAAAACCAAATCCTTCCGATTGCCGCGCTGGCTCGGCGTGCGCGAATCCCGCGGGCGCGGGAGCCGGCTCGCGTCGCGCCAAAGATGAACGGCGAGATCGCGCACGAAGGTCGGCAGTCTCAGGTGCAAGTCCCTGTCGGACAGTTGTTGCTACAGCAACGCGAGGCGTCCATGCCGGAAGCGCCGGCGATTTCGTAGACGCACGACTGGCCCGAAGGGAGGCAACACGTCCCGTTGCTGCCGGGGTTTCCGCACTGACCCGTGCAGCATTGTGCGGCCGAAGTGCAAGAGGTCATGATGTCGTAGCAACACTTGCCGTTGGTGCACATGGCCTGGCCATCGCAGCAGTAGGAATCGGTGCAGCTGCCCGTGGTGTTGTTGGTTGGGACACACGCGCAAGATCCAGCGCCGCAGATACCGCTGCAACAACCCGACGCATCCGAGCAGGCGGTGCCGATGCTGCCGCAACACTTGCCCGAGCGGCAATCGTGGCCATTCGTGCAGACGTTACTGATGCTGGCCAAGCAGGCGCCGCCGGGTCTCACCTGGCAAATTCCCGGGACATTCGTGGTCGCGCCGACGCAGTCCATGCCGGGGCAACAATCAGAGGCTTGTTTGCAATAGGCGCCTGCCGTGTTCCGGCAGCACATGCCATTGCTCCCGCATCCGAAGTCGCCGCAACAGTCCACGTCGCTGGCGCAGGTGCTCCCCATGCCGCCGCAACAGCGACCAGTACCCGGATAGGCGCAGGCGAGAAGCGCACAGCAGTCGCTGTCGCCTTGGCAAGTTTCGTTGTTCTTCCGGCAGGACGAGCAGGTCGAGCCGAGGCAAGCCAGACCGTCACAGCATGGCGTGCCCGAGCCGCAGCGGCCACCGCTTGGCAGACAGCACGTCCCGCCAGCGCAGACGCCGTTGCAACAGTCGGTGTCGGCAGTGCAGGTGGCCCCTGCCGCCACACACGTGGTGAGGTCGCAAGTGCCGCCTTCGCAGGTCAGAGCGCTACAACAATCCCCGGAGTCTTGACATGTCTGGCCCTTGCCCGCGCATGCACACACACCGGCCGTGCAGCGTCCTTGGCAACAGTCGCGATCCGCGCTGCATCCGGACCCAGAGCTGGCGCAAGCGCAATTGCCGTTCGAGCAAGTGCCGCGGCAGCAGGGCAGGGAAGAGCTGCAGGATGCGCTCGCGGATGCGCAGGTGCTGCACAAACCATCGGTGCAGACGGTTCCCGAACAACATGTTCTCGTCCCGCCACAAAGCTTGTTGGTACTGGCGCAGATGGGAAGGCAGATCGAGCCGTTGCACTCGAGTCCGGCACAGCAAGGTTCGCCGCCTGTGCAGGACGCACCTTCGCTTCCACAGCCAGTTGTGCAGGCCCGCGGCCAGTCGGACGATAGACTGTTGGGATCTCTCGCGGGTAGGTCGACGCACGCGAGATCGTCGCAGCAATCGAGCGACACGGCACAACTCTCGCCGCCGGTGTTGCAGCGAGGTGGCGAGCAGCGGCCGGCTTCGCACCCCGATGCGCAGCAATCTCCATCGACCGCGCACGCTTGGCCGTTGGGGCGGCAGCCAGGTGCGCAGGTTCCGGCGATGCACTTGAGGCCGCTGCAACACGCGCCGTCGCTGGTACACGGAAAGTTCTGCGGCCAGCACGTGCAAGCGCCCGAGAGACACAGTCCTGAACAACAGTCGGATGCCTGGGCGCAGGTCTGATCGAAGCCGTTGCACCCGGCCAATTGCGGGACGGGACCAGCGTCGCTCTTGCGTCCGCTCGACGACGAGCAAGCCATCAGCAGACCCAGGGCCCAAGCAAGCGGGGAGCGGAAGATGGGGCATATCACGAAGGTTCCTTCGCGCGCGATCATGACCATGATCCCCCGCTGCAGCTATTGCGCCAAGAGCCAGCATGGAACCGATGAAGCTGCGTCGTCATCACGAGGTCGGCTGGTCACTATAGCATCCTTCGGCAGCCTCTAGCAGCCCGTGGCAAGAGCCTCGGCGTCGCGGTTCGGGCGGGTTCGAAATCTCTCAGTACCCGAGTCGCGGCGACAGCAGGCGCTCGGCGTCGGCGACGCTCACGCCTTTGCGGGCGGCGTAGTCTTCGACTTGATCGCGGGCGATGCGGCCGACGTCGAAGTAGCGCGACTGGGGATGGGCGAGGTAGATGCCGCTCACGCTGGCGGCGGGCCACATGGCGAAGCTTTCGGTCAAGGTGATGCCCACGGCGGGCGCTTGCAGTAACTCGAAGAGCTTCTGTTTCTCGCTGTGCTCGGGGCAGGCCGGGTATCCGAAGGCGGGGCGGATGCCGCGGTACTTTTCGGCGATGAGTTCGTCGTTGCTCAGGTTCTCGGTCGAGCCATAGCCCCAGTCGCGGCGCGCGCGCGCGTGCAACCATTCGGCGAAGGCCTCGGCCAGGCGATCGGCCAGGGCCTTGACGATGATGGCACTGTAGTCGTCGAGCGCCTGCTGGTATTTCTTCGCCAGCTCGTCGGTGCCGATACCGGCCGTGACCGCGAAGGCGCCCACGTGATCGCGAAGGCCAGAGTCGCGCGGGGCCACGAAATCCGCCAGGCAACGATAGGGCGCCTCACCGCCCTGTTGGCGCAACATGGGGAAGCGAAGCAATTCGCGGCCTCGGTCTTCGTCGGTGAATAGCACGATGTCGTTGCCCTCGCTGGCCGCGGGCCAGATGCCGTAGACGGCGGAGGCGCGAATGAGCTTGCCCTGCACCAATTCGTCGAGCTTCTTCTTGCCGTCGGCGAAAAGGTCGCGGGCCGCGGCGCCATATTTCGGGTGGTCGAGGATGGCCGGGAATTTTCCGCGTAGCTCCCAGGCGGTGAAGAAGAAGGTCCAGTCGATGTACGGGACGAGCTCGCCGAGCGGTTGATCTTCAATCGCCCGACGACCGATGAAGGATGGGCGGGCAATATCGCCGGGTTTCCACTCGATGACAGGCTTGCGCTGGTTGGCCTGCGCGAAAGACTGCAGCGGTCGCTTCTTCTTCCCGGCGAAGATCTGGCGCGCGTCTTCCTGTGCGGCCTGGTTCTTGGCATCGAAGGCCGCCCGCTGCTTGTCGTCGAGCAGGGCGCTTACCACCGGCCCGGCGCGCGAGGCATCGAGCACGTGCACGGTGCTGCCGCGGTAGCGCGGCGCGATCTTCACCGCGGTGTGCTCGCGGCTGGTGGTCGCGCCGCCGATGAGCAGGGGCAGGTCGATCCCGCGGTGTTCGAGCTCCTCGGCCACGTGGGCCATCTCGTCGAGCGACGGCGTGATGAGCCCGGACAATCCGATGATGTCGCACTTCTCGGCCAGGGCCGTGTCGACGATCTTCGCGCAGGGAACCATCACACCGAGGTCGACGACCTGGTAGTTGTTGCAGCCGAGTACCACCGAAACGATGTTCTTGCCGATGTCGTGCACATCGCCCTTGACCGTGGCCAGCAGGATCTTGCCGCGCGGCTTGCTGGTGCTGGTCTTCTCGGCCTCCATGTACGGCAAGAGGTGCGCCACCGCTTCCTTCATGGCGCGCGCGCTCTTCACGACTTGCGGCAGGAACATCTTGCCCGCGCCGAAGAGATCGCCCACCACGCCCATGCCGGCCATGAGCGGTCCCTCGATGACATCGATGGGCTTGCCGAGTTTCAGGCGCGCTTCTTCGACGTCCGCGACTACGAAATCCGTGATGCCGTGGACCAGGGCATGTTCGAGACGTTTCTCGACCGTGTCTTCGCGCCAGCCCAGATCCTCCGCGCGCTTCTTGCCCTCGCCCTTGACCTGGCCGGCGATTTCGATCAACCGCTCGGTGGCGTCGGGGCGGCGATTCCAGATCACGTCTTCCACGCGCTCGCGCACATCCGCGGGAATGTCCGCGTACACGCCGAGCTGCCCGGCGTTCACGATGCCCATGTCGAGGCCGGCCCGGATGGCGTGGTAGAGGAACACCGTGTGCATCGCCTCGCGGACAGGATCGTTGCCGCGAAACGAGAACGACAGGTTGGAGATCCCGCCCGACGTGCGCGCGCCCGGGCACGCCGCTTTGATGCGCGGGATGGCGGCGATGAAATCCTTGGCGTAGCTGTTGTGCTCTTCCATGCCGGTAGCCACGGCCAGTACGTTGGCATCGAAGATGATGTCGCTAGGGTCGAAGCCGGCTTGCTCCACGAGCAGCCGGTAGGCACGCTGGCAGATCTGGACCCGCCGCTCGACCGTGACGGCCTGGCCTTCTTCGTCGAAGGCCATCACCACCACGGCGGCGCCGTAGCGCCGGACCAGGCGCGCCCTGGTCAAGAACTCGTCTTCACCTTCCTTGAGCGAAAGCGAGTTGACGATGCCCTTGCCCTGCATGCACTTGAGGCCGGCCTCGATGACGGACCACTTCGAGCTGTCCACCATGATGGGCAGGCGCGCGATCTCGGGTTCGCTGGCGAGCAGGTTGAGGAACTGGGTCATGGCCTTTTCGCCGTCGAGCAAGGCCTCGTCCATGTTGACGTCGAGGACGTTGGCCCCGCCGCGCACCTGGTCGAGCGCGATGGCCAGGCCGGCCGCGAAATCGCCGGCCTTGATCAGGTTGGCGAATTTGCGCGAGCCCGCCACGTTGGTGCGCTCGCCAATCATGATGAAATTGGAATCGGAGCGTACGGTCAGGGTGTCGAGCCCGGCCAGGCGCAGGTTGGTGGATTCGCTCCGAGGCAAGGGGCGCGGGCGCACGCCCTCGACCGCCTTGGCGATGGCGGCGATGTGCTCCGGCGTGGTTCCGCAACAGCCGCCCACGATGTTGAGCAGGCCTTCCTCGGCCATTTCGCGCAGGAGCCGCGAGGTCAGGTCGGGGCTTTCGTCGTAGCCGCCCATGGTATTGGGCAGCCCGGCGTTCGGGTAGCAACTGATGTAGCTCGATGCCAGGCTCGCAAGCTCGACCATGTAGGGCCGAATCTGCGTGGCGCCGCCACCACAGTTGAGCCCCACCGAGAGGGGATGGGCGTGCGCGATCGAGGTGTAGAAGGCGTCGAGCGTCTGTCCGGAAAGAATGCGCCCGCTCTTGTCGGTGATGGTGGCCGACACCATCACGGGCAGGCGCAGGTTCTTCTCGGCGAAAACGTCCTCGACGGCGCATAGGCACGATTTGAGCGAAAGGGTGTCGATGGCGGTCTCGGCCAGGAGCAGATCGCATCCGCCGTCGATGAGACCACGCACCTGCTCGGCGTAGGCGGCGCGCATTTCGTCGAAGGTCACCGCGCGGTAGCCCGGATCGGCGACGCGCGGCGAAAGCGACAGGGTCTTGTTGGTTGGCCCCATCGCGCCCGCGACCAGGCGCGGGCGCTCGGGGGTGCGCGCGGTCCAGGCGTCGGCGGCCTTGCGCGCGACCCCCGCCGCCGCGACGTTGAGATCGTAAGCCACGTCCGCGAGCTGGTAGTCGGCCTGAGCGATGCGGGTCGAGCTGAAGCTGTTGGTCTCGACGATGTCGGCGCCGGCCGCGAGGTAGGCACCGTGGATCTCTTCCACCAGCGTGGGCCGGGTGAGCACGAACACGTCGTTGTTGCCGCGCAGCTCGTGGCCGTGCCCGGCGAAGCGCGTGCCGCGAAAATCCGCCTCGCCGAGCTTGCGGCGCTGGATCATGGTTCCCATCGCGCCGTCGATCACGAGGATGCGTCGGGCGAGGGCGGAATGAAGGTAGACGATGCGATCTTCACGGGTCATGTGGATTCCTTGGCGAGTTCGGAAAGGCTGTCAGGTTTGCGTGCGAATGCACTGATCACGGAAAAATGGGGCGGCCGCTTCTCGCGCGAGGTGATCTCGCAGCGCTCGACGCGCAACCCGGCGGTTCGGGTCAGCCAGCCGTGCAGGGAGCCTGGACGGAAACCCTGGTTGACGTGCCCGTAGGGCGCGGTCGCGCTCTTGTGGTCGTGACGGGCCAGGGTGGAGAGGGTGAGGGCGCCGCCTGGCCGCAGCACGCGCGCGGCCTCGCGTAGCACCTGGACCGGATCCTTGCTGTAGGTCAGCACATTCAGCAAGAGGACGTGGTCGAAGTGCCCGTCGGGAAAGGGCAGGGCGTGCAGATCCCCGGGCGCGAACCCTACGTTGTCAAGTCCGGCCAGCCGCTTTCGGGCGGCCTGCAAGACCTTTTCGCTGCGGTCGAGGCAGGTCACGCTCCGGCAGCGCGTGGCAAGCAGACCGGCGATGGTGCCGTCGCCCGAACCGGCGTCGAGCACATCCCCCAGTCGGATGAAATGGAGAAAGGCGAGCGTGGTCGCTTCCCAGGTCCGGCCGGGGGAATAATGACGATCCATCTGCCCCGCCACCAACTCGGGCCAGTTTCCAGGTTTCTGCCGCGCACGCAGGATGTCCTGATAGCGCGCCCGATCGGCGCGCAGGAGCGGTTGGTCCCGTGCCTCGGCGATCAGATCCCACAGACGCCGCGCCTGGTCCGGCATGGTGGCCTCGTTGATGGCGTAATAGGTCGAGGCGCCTTCGTGCCGGTCGCGCAAGACGCCAGCCTCGCGCAGCTTGCCGAGATGGGTCGACACGCGGGACTGCGGCATTTCCAGGACCTGGGTCAGCTCGGCCACGGAAAGCTCGTTTCCGTCTAGCAGGGCGACAAGCCGCACCCTGGTCGGATCGGCAAAGAGGCGCAGGAAATCGATGGTTTCGGATAGAGTAATCATCGTTATATCCGGATTTAGAGATAATAGCACAAAAAGAGATCGTCAACCTTCAAGGCGTCACTAAGCTTCGTCGATGATGTCTTCCGTGATACGCAGCACGCCGGGGACTGGTACGCGGTTTTCGCAGCGCTACGAACTCAAGTACCAGGCCGGAATAGGCGGTATGGGGACGGTGTACCAGGCCATCGATCGGCAGAGCGGCGTCCCGATCGCGCTCAAGATCCTTCATTCGCGAAAAGCCGTCGAGCAGGCCCGATTCGAGCAGGAGGCGCGCGTGCTTGCCGAGCTATCCCATCCTGGCATCGTGCGCTACTTCGACCACGGCGAGACGCCTGACGGTGCGCTCTACATCGCCATGGAGTGGCTGGAAGGCGAGACCCTCGAGGACCGCGTGGGGCGCGGCAGCCTCGATCCCGGCTCGGCGGCGCACGTCGCCCGCTTGGTGCTGGAAGCGCTCTCGGCCGCGCACGCGCGCCACATCGTTCATCGCGACATCAAGCCGGGCAACATCTTCCTCGTGGGCGGTAAAGTCGGCGACATCCGTGTCCTCGACTTCGGCATCGCCCGCAGGGTCTTCGATGCCAAGCGGCTTACACGCAAAGGGTCCACCGTGGGGACGCCGCTTTACACGTCACCCGAACAGGCGCGCGGTCGCGCCGACGTGGACGGTCGCGCCGACATATTCTCCCTGGGGTGCGTATTGTTCGAAGCCCTGACCGGCGAACCGCCATTCATGGGCGAGACTCCGCTAGAGGTCATGACCAAGGTTTGCGCGGGACTCGTGCCAGAGGTGACCTCGCGCCGGGCGGGTATTCCCCCGGCCTTGGCCTCACTGGTGCACGAAATGCTGTCCCCGGATCCGGACCGGCGGCCGCAGTCGGCGGCGGCACTGGCCGGCGAATTCGCCAAGGTCGCGGGCGCGATCGGCGGAAACAGCGGGAAGGCTGTCGCGACCGGTTCGCCGTCGCATGCCAAGCACGACGTCATCAGCGACAGCGAGGAGCAACTCACTTCGGCCATGTTGGTATCTCTCGGCAAACGCCAGGTCGCTTGGGAACCGGGCCGCCACCAGGCCGAAAGCCGCGGCACCCGCAAGCTCGCCTCGGCCAGTGCACCCGGCCCCGATGGTTCCGCGCAGCATGGGGAAGATGCCAGACTGGCGGCGATTCGTTGTTTGCTCGCGGTCCACGCATGCGAGATGGATCGGCTCATCAACCGCACCTTGCTCCTGACGGCTCCGACGGTATCGACCGCGCACGAGCAGGCTATTCAACTCGCCTCGGCTGCGCTGGCCCTACGCGACCTCGAGCCCAACGCCAAGATTGCCATCGCGACCGGGCGGGCAAGCTTCCACGGCCGACTGCCGGTCGGGCGACTCATGGACTGCCTGCCCGCATTGATGGAAGGCCTGGAGGCCGGCGCCATTCGCATCGACGAAACGACTCGCCAGCTCTTGCCCGCGCGTTTCGTCGCGGACGGGCAGGACGAGTTGAATCTGCAACGCGAAACCGAAGCACCGGCGGCCGAGTGGACATGCGAACCGCGGCGTCGCAAGAGTCCATTCCTCGCCCGGGAGCGCGAGATCGCGTTTCTGCAATCGGCACTGGAGGAATCCCGGGCGGAGAAGAGCGCACGACTCGTCTTGCTGCTCGGTGCGCCGGGCCTGGGCAAGACCAGATTGGTGTGCGAGTTCCTGGCTCGGATCCCCGGCGCGCAGCCGCATGTGGTGCAAGCCAGCGGTTCGCTCCTGCGCACCGGGCAGCGTCACCCGGCGCTCTCCCCGGTGCTCGATGCGGCGGGCATCGACGCGCAGGGGGCGTCGAGCGAGCAGGTCGAGGAGGCGCTGGCGGCGTGGCTTGCCGGCTGCTGCTCGGCAGCCGGGATTGTGCTCGTTCTCGATGATTTGCAGTGGGTCGACCTTCCCAGCTTGGAGTTGCTGGAACGGGTATTGCGCAGACTGCCCGACCTACCCATCATGGTCGTCGGCGCGGGCCGCGAGGAGGTGGAGGTCAAGTTCCCGGGACTGTGGCGGACGCGTTCGGTGCGGCGCTTGCGGCTGCGACCCCTGCCGCCCAGACAGGGATCGAACCTGCTCCGTTTCTGGATTCCCTCGCCATCGCGGGCGAACGAGGAATTCATCCTCGAGCGCTGGGAAGGAAGCCCGCAATTCCTGGAACAGATGGCGGCCAGCGCCACCGGCGACACGATCGTCGTCCCGGAGGCGATCCATGCCGTCGTGGAGGGCCGGTTCGAGGGTGTCGAGCCCGACGCGCGGCGGGTATTGCGCGCGGCCAGCCTGTTCGGTGAGAAACCATTCAGCGTCGAATCCCTCATCGCTCTTCTGGGCGAGCCCGCGCGCAAGGGGATCGCCGAGTGGTTGGAAGTCCTGGTCATGCGCGATCTCATCGAGCGCGAGGTCAAGGCAGGTGAAGCGAGCTATCGCTTTCGTGCGCGGCTGGTCCGGGACACCGCCTACCAGATGCTCACCGCGGCCGATCGCGCGCTGGCGCGCCGGCTTGCGCGCGCCTGGCTGGAGGGCGCAGGGCTACCCCTGCCCGAATTCATGACCATTCCCACGCCGCCTGCTACCGTCCAACGCGCTCTGGGTAGGTAAGTCGTCACCCGCGGACGGATGTTGACTGCCGGTGCTCATCGCACGTAGGTTTCGTCTGAGATGTCGTCCATAAGCGTCGTGCGCCCCATCACACCCGCCATTTCTCGCCGGGCCAGGCCGTGGCTGCTTGCGGTCTTGGCCTCGGTCCTGGCCAGCGTTGCGGCGCCCGCGGCCAAGGCCCAGGTCGGGGATCTGCTGGTCGGCCGGCGCCCCGTGCACAGCGCCGGCGTGAAGAACGTCGTGCGCCTCACCGACGGCATGCTCAGCGACGAAGGCGACGAGTGGCTGACCGACCTGACCTCGCGTTTCTCGTCGTCGCGCTCGTTCGTCGAATACGACCTCGGCCAGCCCCAGACTTTGCGCTGCGTGATGGTCCAGGCAGACAACAACGACGTCTACTTCATGGCTGGCTCGCTCGACGGTCACGAGTGGCAGCAGCTATGGCGAGTCGGCGCCCAAGGCGGCCCCGGCATGCGCGTGCGTAGCGCCAAGATCGACGCCACCGTCCGCTACCTGCGCCTCTCGGCGACCGGCGGCGACGCGCTCTACAGCGTGGGCGAAATAGCGGTCTATTCCGAATGCCCGGTGCCCTGGCCGGCCGATCTGCCGCACGCGCACGGCATTCCGGCCGGTGATTCCGTCGACGTGAAGATCCTGGTGTTCGGCCTCCTGGCCGGGATCTTCGTGCTGGTCCACCGGCGCAAGGGGCCCAGCCTTCAGTACGTGCTGCTCCTGCCCGTCCTCGGCGCGGGCTGGATGATGGCTTCGTCGCTCGCCGACCTCTATCCGTTCTTCGCCCAAGAGCCGTCCCTGCGCGCGCTGGCGGCCACGTTGGCCGCGCTGGTCGTGATCAAGGAGGCGTATCTGTCGCGACGCTGGGAGCCCCATCGCGCGGTTTCGCTGGCCACGCTGGCCTTTTGCGCGGTGACGGCGTTTGGGACCTACTACCACTTCGGCATGCCGCAGTTCTTCGACCAAGCCAAGGGCCGCCGCACCTTCGTGCACACCTGGGACATGCGCAACTACTACCCGGTCGCCAAGTATTTCCGCGAGCTGCACTTCGACGGCGTCTACCTGGCCAGCCTGGCGGCCTACATCGACAACACGCCCGGTTTCACCAAGGCGCAGCTCAGCCAGGTTCACCTGCGCGATCTGCGCGATGCCGAGATGCGCACCGGGGCCGAGGTGGCCGACGAGCTGCCCAAGATCCGCGCGCGCTTCACCCCCGAGCGCTGGGAAGAATTCAAGCGCGACATGAAGTACTTCTCGGACACCATGGGCAGCGCCGACTACCTTGCCAGCATGCAAGACCATGGCGGCAACGCAACCCCGGTATGGCTTCTGCCCGCCTATTTACTCTTCAAGGGCACGCCAGCCAGCGAGACGGTGCTGACCCTGGCCGGGCTCATCGATCCGGTATTGGTCCTGTTTCTCTTCTTCATGCTTTATCGCACCTTCGGCTTGCGGGTGATGCTCTACGTGATGGTGATCTGGGGCGCCACCGACTTCTACAACTTCGGCTCCAACCTGATGGGGTCCACGCTACGCCAGGACTGGCTCGTCGCACTCGGGCTGGGCACGTGCGCTATCAAGAAGGAGCGCTATGCCCTGGGCGGCGTGCTCATGGCCTATGGCGGCCTCATTCGCGCCTTTCCCGCCATGGCCACCTTCTTCTTCGTGGTGCCCATGGCCTGGTTCGCCTTCGATGCCTATTGGTCGCGTCGCAAGCTGCCCTCGCTGGCCGAGTGGCGCACCGGCCAGCGCCCGGCCTTGCGCGCGTTCACCGGGGCCGCGGTGTGCGTGGTCGTGATGGTCGCCCTGACCTCGCTGGTATTCGGCTTCCGTGGCTCGTGGATCGCGTGGAAGGACAAGATCGAAATCCACGCCACGGGCCCCAGCACCAACAACGTAGGGCTTCGTAACGTCGTGGCCTTCAACCCCGACCTGTCGGCCAAGAGTCTGGCCGAGCATCGCCGGGCGGGGCCGTGGGGCGATTGGGGAACCGCGCAGCAGATGACCTTCGCGGCGCGCCGGCCTCTGTACTACGCCATCCTCCTCATCGCGACGGTGCTGGGCCTTCTGGCGTGCCGGGGCCGACGACTGGAGGAGGTCGCTCTCATCGGTCTTCTGCTCATCCCCTTCTACTTCTATCCGTCGAACTACTATTGCCACTTCGTGTTCTTGTTACCCCTGGCCGTGGTTCGGCCGAAGCTCGATCGCGAACGCAGCTTCGCGCTGGTGTTCATCGTCTTGGCCGCCATGTGCATCGGACAATACTTCAGCCTGGACGAGGGCTGGACCGATCTGCGCTACACGTACCAGAGCTTCCTGCTGCTCATGGGATTCGGCATCATCCTCGCGCACCTGGCCTGGGAGTCGCTGAAGCTGGCGCCCTTCATCAGGGTGAGAGAGCAGGGAGAAGCGTAGTGGTGAGCGGCACCTACTACCGCTGCCAAGTCCAGCTCCACTCATAGTGTAGCGACGGCCGACCAGGCCGAGAGGACGCCGAACAGGAAGAAGAGACAAGCAGCGACCACGCGCAGCCAGCGTCCTTGCACCTTCGCCGCCAGCCGGTCGCCGAGGAAAACTGCCAGCCCGTCGGTGGCCATCATGCCGAGGGTGGTTCCCAGGGTGACGGTCGCAGCACTGTGAAAGCGCGCGCCGAGCGCCACCGTCGCGAATTGGGTCTTGTCGCCCATCTCGGCGAGAAAGAACAGCACGACCGCTGTGGCAAACGGCCCGAAGCGCGACGGCTTGTCGTTCTCCTCGAAAGTGTCGGGGCGCAGGGTCCATAGACCAAACCCGATGAACGTGGCGGCCAGGATCCCGGCCATGATCCGCGGGGGAATGTGCGCAGAAATCCAGACGCCGACAGAGGAAGCCAGCGCGTGATTGGCCAGCGTGGCGATGAGAATGCCGGCCATGATGGTCCACGGGCGACGGAAACGGCTGGCCAGGGAAAACGCCAGGAGCTGGGTCTTGTCCCCCATCTCGCTGGCCGCGACCAGGGTGAAGCTACTGAAGACGGCTTCCCAGTTCATGGCGTCGTTCTTTTCGGATGGGCCATGGCATGAGCGTAGCTAAAGGCAATCCCCGGGACCAAGGGTTTCACTTTGGGATCGGGCACAGGATCAGACCCATGCTCGCGATTCCAACGATTCATCCGTTTCGATCGGGTTCGTGGCCTCGGCCATGAGCGCTGTCGTCAGGGTGGGGGAACGACCACGAGAACGCTGCCGTGGTTGGGATCGCCGACGACGGCGGTTCCGTCCCCGGCCACCACCACGACCCGGCCGCCCTCCGCCGTGGGCACGGTGGCCATTGCCCTGAGCACGCCTCGATCATCCACGCGGGCCACGGTCAATCTCGCGGACTTTCCCGCCGCCACGTACAGGGTCCGCCGCGCATCCAGGTAGTCGATGTTGTCGACCCCCGCGCCGGTTTCCAGCGTCGAGAGCAGGGCGCCGTCGTGGGCTGCATCCAAGACCAGGGCCCGATCCGTGCAGGCGACGAAAAGAAATCGATGCCGGCCATCGTAGGCCAGACCGCGCGGACCGTCCCGACCGCAGCGTGGGCTCCACGCCTTCACGACCTTGCGAGATCTGACGTCGATGGCGAGCGTCTTGTCCTTGTCCTCCAGGTTGGTGAAGAAAAGGCCACGGGCTTCGTCCATCGCGTAGCCCTCGGGCTTCCCGGCAAGCGACAGGCGCGCCTTCTGCCGCGGCCGATCGACGTCGCGGACATCCACGATGGTAATGGACGCGTCGCTAGGCGTGGTCACCCAGACCTCCTTGGTGGCCGCGACGTACTGAACCCCGTCGCTGGGAGCCGTCAAGGTGGCGCATCCGGTCTTGAGCAACTTGTGGGTGTCGATGGTGCAGATCTCCGAGCTGGCGCGATTGCCGACGAAGGCGCGGCCATCGCCCAGACTGACCGCGCTCGGACCGAGCCGGCGAACCTTTCCATGTCGCTCGCGCTCGGCGACGGCGAAGCCCTCGATGCAGGTGACCTTTCGGGTGGCCACGTCGAGCACGTCGACGCAGCCGGTGTTGCCCGCCGGGATCCAAACGCGGCCGGCGGCTCGCTCGGCGGCGAAATAGTCGAGCGAGACGAAGCCGCTCGCCTTGGGCAAAGGTGTCCCGATCTTGGTCCACTGCATGGGGGTCGGCAGATCCGCAGCCAGGAGAAACTGCAGCAGAAGCAACATCGTCATGAATCACCGTAAGATGCCGAAGAGCTTACTAGGATGCGACCGCTTCACGGACGTTCGAGGTCGGCCAGGATCTCCTTGACGGTCATGGCTGCGGGCTTGCCCCGTGGGGTGTAACTGGTGGTGCCCGGTCCGCCGTAGCCGTACCAGTTCCAGATGTAAAGCCCGTCCAGGTGCGAGCGTGCCGTCAAAGGCTCGGTCCAGGCCAGCCGAAAGGCCTCGAACCCGCGCTGCTGCTCGGCCAGGTCGGGCTTGCCGCCCGAGGTTTCGTCCCAGGGGGCCGCGGTGGCGCCTACCCGCGAACGGTAGCCGATCTCGGTGAAGAGGAAGGGCTTGTCGTATTTCGACAGGTCGGATTCGAGGTCGCGCCCGATGCGCCGCCAGCTCGCGGCCAGGGACTGGACATCGGAGGGCGCCGATGGCTCGCGCAGGTTGAAGTACCCGGTCACACCGATCTCGTCGACCAACTCGAACAGGCGGGCGTCGCGATAGTGGTCCCAATTCGCAGAATAGACCAGGGTGCCGGAAAAGACCGCGCGGACGTAGGTGAGGAGCTTGCCCCAGCGCGCGACATCGCCGTCGAGGGTGGACAGCTCGCTGCCCACCACCAGGCGGGTAGCGCCGGTCAGGGTCGCCAGCGAGGCCAGGTCGCCGACCATTTGTCCGTAGCTGGCGAACCACGCGTCGGGTTCCGCAGGATGTAAGGTGCCGCGCCACTCGGTGGGAGAACGCGGATTCGACAAGCGGACGATGGGAAAGAGCGTGACCTCCAGCCCGGCCCGACGCGCATCGCGAATGGCATCGGCGATTGCTTCCAGGGTGGGCGAAAATCGCGTGTGCAGGTAAAGCCGGGAGGAAGTCGTGTTGGTTTGATAGAGCGGAACCACCAGCGCCACATGGCTGGCGCCAAGAGCCACGATTTCGTCCAAGAGTGGTGCGTATGAGAAGCTGACGTCCTCGGCGAACAGCCCCAGAGCGACGCCTCGCTGAACGGGATCGCGGCTGACCTGGTCGCGGGCCGGCAAAAGTTCGGCCGAGAATTCGGGCGCGGTCGAGGGCGCTTCGCGTGCCGGCAGGGACGAGGCGCGCGCGGCCAGTAGGCCCACGGCCACGCACGCAAGCAACCCTAGAGCGAGACGGCGAACCATGTTCCGAAACGTATCACAGACCCTACTCGCCGAGCGCGCGGGACAGACGTATTCTCGCCAGCGCGTACTCGTAGCGCGCCCTTGCGAAGTTGAGGCGCGCCTGGGTGAGAGCCGATTGCGCATCGAGAAGATCGGTCGTGTTGGCGCTGCCCGCAGCGAGCAGGACCGTGGTCACGCGGTAAGCCTCCTCGGCGCTGCCGATAGTCGTGCGTCCGGTTTCCAGGGCGCTGGCCGTGGCGCGAACATTGGCCAGCTTGGCCGCCACGTCGGTCTCGACCTTGCGACGCGTGTCCTCGGCCTGCGCCTGCGCCGCCATGGCCCGCGAGTCGGCGGCGTGGTGCTGGAACCAGCGTGCGCCCCAGTCCCAAATCTGCCAAGCCGCCTTGAGGCCGATGAAGGCCGAATCCTTCTTCACGAACGCCTGCCCGGTCATGTGCATGTAGCCGGCTTCCAGGTCGACGTCAGGAAGCAAGTCGTAGCTACGCGAGCGCGAGGTGGCGTTCGCCGCCTTCGCGCTGAGGGTGGCGCTGCGAATCTCGCTGCGGTCGCGCAGGGCCTTGGCCACGAGCGGCGCCAGATCAGTCTTGACGGCCACCGCGCTGTCGGGTGTCGCGGGCTGGACGAAATCCACGGTCCGATCGTCGGACGGACGGCCGATGGCGACCAGAAGGGTGGCGCGGGAAACCTGCTCCGCCGCGCTGGCCTGGATTTCCTGTTGCTTGGCGTTTGCGGCGGCCACATTCAGGCGAAGCACGTCCGCCGGCGTGAGCACCCCGGCGGCCAGTTTTTCCTTGGCCACCGCGATCTGTTCCGCGAGCTGATCTTGCGACGCATGGGCCACACCGGCCAGGGTACGCGCCTCGAACATGCGCAAGTACTCTGCGCGCACCTCGTCGCGCAGGTTGGCCTCGATGGTTTTCACATCGAAAGTCGCCGCCTCGGCCGCGGTCGAAAGCGCGCTGTGATCGGAGGACAGGTGCAGAAGTCCGAGCAAGGGTTGTCCGGCTGCCACCACGAAGGCATTGGTCGAGAGATCGCGGGCGCTGAGCGACGGGTAGTCGGGTGGAATGGGGAACGTGACATTGAAGGGCGAATCCCAGCGCTGCCATTCATCCGACAGATTCACCGACGGCAACAGTCGTCCGCGCAGGCTCTTGGCTTGCTCTTCGTCGCCGCGGGCACGGGCGCGCGCCGCCTCGAGCGCGCTGCTCGAGGCAACCGCCAGTTGTACGACTTGGTCCATGGTCAGGCGCTGCTGCGCAGACGCGTCCCCGCCCTCGAACGCGAGTAAGGCCAGCACCGCAATCGCGTTCATGCTCTAGTTCTCCTTGCTGACGTAGACCGTGACATCGGTGGAAAGCCCGGCTTGCAGTGGCAAGTCCGGGCGCTTGGTCCAGGCGATACGCACCGGCACCCGCTGCACGACCTTGACGAAATTGCCCGAGGCATTGTCAGGCGGCAGCAGGGAAAAACGCGCGCCCGTGCCGCCCGAAACGCTCTCGACCTTGCCCTCGATCTTGACGCCGGGGAAGGCATCGATGCGCACGACCGCGCGCTGGCCCGGCCGCATGCGACCGACCTGGGTTTCTTTGAAATTCGCCACCACGTAGGTCCGGTCGGGCACCAACTCGGCCAGCGGTTGGCCGATCTGGATCATCTGACCCGGCTCGACCGTGAGCCTCGTGACCAGACCGTCCTCGCTCGCGATGACCTTGGTGTAGTCGAGCTGCAGGCGAGAGAGCTCCAGGGTCGCCTCGGCGACCTTGATGTGGGCGTGAGCCAGATCGGCGTTGGCCGTGGCTGCGGCGATTTGCGATGCAATCGGAGTACTTTGGTCGAGCCGGCCGCGCGCTTCATCCACCCGCGTGCTGGCGAGGCGCCGCATCTCGTTCGCCGCGGCGACCTGGGCCTGGGCCTGGGCCAGCGCGGCCTGCGAGGCATCGTAGGCGACCTGGGCGTTGTCCAAACGCTCGCGCGGAAGTGCATTGCCGGCGACGAGTTGCTTGGTCCGCTTCAGGTCTATCTCGCCTTTGCGGGCCTCGGCCTTGGCCCGTTCCAGCGCGGCACGCGAAGCCGCCAATTGGGCCTCGGCGTTGGCCACGCCGAGCGACGATCCCGAGTAGCTGGCGCGTGCGTATTGCAGCCCGCCCTTGGCGCTGGCTTCGACCACGTGCACCTGGGCGTCGGCCGCTTCCGCCTGCGCGCGGGCGGTGTCGAGCTCGGCTTCGGCCTGTTTCACGCGTGCGGCGAAGTCCGCGTCGTCGATCTGGATGAGCACGTCGCCTTTTTTCACACGCTGATTGTCCTCGACCGAGCGCTTGGCGATCTGGCCGCTTACGCGTGCGGCGATGGGCACCACATCGGCCTCGACCTGGGCATCGTCGGTGCTTTCCTGATTCGCCGTGAGCAGCAAGTAGACGCCGGTGATCGCGGCGAACACCATCACCG
>CAWAKD010000001.1:0-127765 GCA_963782545.1 uncultured delta proteobacterium | reverse complement strand
GTGGAGCTGATGGGGATCGAACCCACGGCCTCTAGAGTGCGATTCTAGCGCTCTCCCAGCTGAGCTACAGCCCCATGACCCGGTGAGACGGGTGCAGGGATTGTACTTATGGCGATCAGGTTTGCAACCGAGAACTGGAGTCGGCGTATTGTGCGCGTCGTGGGACGCAAGGACAAGAACGGGACGAAGGTGGCCGAGAGCCCTGCGCGTCCGGGCAAGGTACGCGCCGACGTCGCGGTCTTTGAACAGGGGCTGGCGCCCTCGCGCGAGCGGGCTCGGGCCTTGATCCTGGCTGGCCAGATCCTATGCGGCGACATAGCCCGTGGACAAGGCGGGCGACCAGTTGCCCGCGGGCGCGGCGCTTCGACTGCGCGGTGAGCCCATGCCCTACGTCTCGCGCGGCGGGCTCAAGCTGGCGCACGCCATCGACACCTTCAAGGTGGAGGTGGCCGGCGCGGTGGCGGTGGACGTGGGGGCGTCGACGGGCGGATTCACCGACTGCCTCCTGCAGCGAGGCGCCAGCCGCGTGTACTGCATCGACGTGGGACACGGCCAGCTCGACTGGAAGATCGCCTCCGACGCGCGCGTGCTGGTCATCGACCGCACCAACATTCGCCACATGCCGCCTGGGCGCATTCCCGAGCCCTGCACGCTGGCCGTGGTCGACGTGTCGTTCATCTCCCTGCGCTTGGTGCTTCCGGCATTGCCGGCCCTCGTCGTGCCGGGCGCGCCCGCGCTGGTGCTGGTCAAGCCGCAGTTCGAGGTAGGGCGGGAAAAGGTCGGCAAGGGCGGTATCGTGCGCGACGACGGCGATCGCCGGCAGGCTGTCGCCGACGTGGCGGCCGCCGCGCGGGCGCTCGGGTTCGCGGTGGTGGCCCAGACCACGTCGCCCATCACCGGGGGAAAAGGGAATGTGGAGTTCCTGCTCCATCTGCGGTTACCATCGCGGGCATGAAGATCTTGCTCACGGGTGCCGCCGGCTTCATCGGTTCGCACCTCGCCTTGCGCCTGTGCGGCCGCGGCGATCGCGTGACCGGCCTCGACAACTTCGACCCGTTCTATCCGCGCGTGGTGAAGGAGAGGAATCTGGCTGAGCTGCTCGTGCGCGAGAATTTCCAGCTGGTCGAAGGCGACTTGACCGATCCGCACGATGTAGATCAGGCGTTCGAGGTCGCCGGTGAGGTCGAGACCGTCGTGCACCTGGCCGCGCTGGCGGGCGTTCGCCCCTCCATCGCCAGCCCGGGCCGCTACTGGAACGTGAACGTGACCGGCACGTTGCACCTGCTCCACGCCTGTCGCGAACGCGGCGTCAAACGCGTGGTGTTTGCCTCGTCGTCCTCGGTCTACGGCCTGGACAGCGATGTGCCCTTTTCGGAGCTCGATCCGTGCAGTCGGCCACTGTCGCCTTACGCCGCGACCAAGCGCGCCGGTGAGCTGATGGCATTCAATCACCATCATCTCTACGCGGCGTCGGTCACGTGCCTGCGTCTCTTTACGGTGTACGGTCCGCGCCAGCGCCCGGATCTAGCCATCCACAAGTTCACGCGCCTCATCTCCGCCGGCCAGCCCATCGAGCTCTTCGGCGATGGAACCACCTCGCGCGATTACACCTGGATCGACGACATTGTCGACGGAATCGTCGCGGCCATCGATCAGCAGGTCCGGGATCCGCGCACCGCCTACCGCATCTACAACTTGGGAGGTTCGCAGCCGACCACGCTTCGCGAGCTGGTCGACCGCATCGAGGCGGCGCTCGGCAAGAAGGCCGTCATCGATTGGAAGCCCGAGGAGCCGGGCGACATGAAGCACACCCTGGCCGACGTCGACCTGGCGCAAGGCGACCTCGGGTATTCACCGAAGGTGTCCATCGCGGCCGGCATTCCGCGTTTCGTCGCCTGGTGGCGGTCGTCGCCTCGGTAGCCCAGGTCAAGTGGGATAGGAGATGTCCGTGATGGTCAGCTCGCGCCGGCCCTTGTCCCAGCGGACCAGCACGGTGTCGCCGATTTCCTTGCCGAGCAGCCCCCGCCCCACCGGCGACTGCCACGAGATGGCGCCGCCGGCGCTGTCGATCTCGTCCGAACCCACGATGCTGAGGACCTGGCTCTTGCCTTCCTCGTCCTCGACGGTGACAGTGGCACCGAAGAAGACGTGATCGCGGCGCTTCTGCTCGCGCGCGTCCACCACGAGGGCGATGTCCAGACGCTTACCGAGAAATCGCATGCGTCCGTCGATTTGGCGCAGCTGGCGTTTGCGGTAGATGTACTCGGCGTTCTCCGAGCGGTCTCCCTCGGCCGCGGCGTCGGAAAGGGCGCTCACCACCTCGGGTCGCTTCTTGGTGCGCAGAAAGTCGAGCTCGCTGGTCAGCTTTCGATAGCCGGCCGGCGTGATGTAGTTCTTCTCGCCCTTGATCTTCTTTTCGGCGGGCGGGTCGAGGGTCTTGCGCAACATGGGTGGATCCAGTCTAGATGAAGATCGCTTTTGCGTGAATTTGGTGTAGAGCAAAGTCATCATGCTCGGAAATGCAGAAGCTCTGATTGCGGCCGTCAAGTTCGACGCGAAGGGACTCGTGCCCGTCATCGCCCAGGATCGCGCGACCGGCGTGGTGCGGATGCTGGCCTGGGCCAACGCCGAGGCTTTGCGGGCGACCATCACCAAGGAACGCGCCACCTTCTGGAGCCGCTCGCGCAGCGAACTGTGGGAAAAGGGCGCCACCAGCGGCAACTCGATGAAGGTGCACGACGTGCGCATCGATTGCGACGGCGACGCCATGCTGTATGTCGTCGATGCCATGGGCCCGTCTTGCCACACGGGAGCGACTTCGTGTTTCTTCCGCGCCGTCACCCCGAACGGACTGGCCACCGACGACGGTCCGGCCAGCTTCAACAAACCCTAGTTGGGCCTCTTGCGCCTCGAGGAAGCGGTCGCCGAGATCCTGCGCCCAGGTGGAGCGCTGGCCGAGGCCATGCCGGGATACGAGGCGCGGCCCGGACAACTGGCCATGGCCGAGCGCGTGGCGCGAGCCATCGACCTCGACGAGCGGTTGCTGGTCGAGGCGGGCACCGGAACCGGCAAGACCATCGCGTACCTGGTGCCCGCGATTCTTTCCGGCCTCCGCGTGGTGGTATCGACCGGCACGCGCAACCTGCAGGATCAGATCGCGGGGGTGGATCTGCCGCGGCTTGCGCGCGTGCTGCCGCGGCCGTTTTCCTTCGCGGTGATGAAGGGCATCGGCAACTACGTGTGCCTGCGCCGCCTGGCCGAGCACCAACGGCAGCTCGCCTTCGCGCTTGGCCCGGAAACCACGCGCGTGCTCGACTGGGTGGGGCGAAGCCAGACCGGCGATCGCGCCGATCTCGATGGCGTGCCCGAGGACGCGGCGATCTGGCGCGAGATTTCCTCTAGCCCCGAAACCCGGCTCGGCAAACGCTGTCCCTTCGTCGCCGATTGCTTCATCACCGGCATGCGCCGGCGCGCCCAGGAGGCGCAGGTGGTGGTGGTCAACCACCATCTCTTCTTCGCGGATTTGGCCTTGCGCATCCGCTTTCCCGAGGCGCAGGTCTTGCCGACCTACGAAGCCGTGGTGTTCGACGAGGCCCATCAGCTCGAGGACGTGGCCACCGAGGTCTTCGGCGTACAGGCGTCGTCGCTACGGCTGTTCGCGCTGGCGCGGGACGTGGAGCGCGCGCCGGTCGAGCCGCGCGGCGCCGCGCGCGTGGAATCGGTCGCGCGGCGACTGGAGGCGGCGACCCACGTGCTGGCCCAGGTCCTACGCGGTCGGTTGCCTCGCAAGGTCGGCGATGGTGACGACTTGCGCACGCCTATGCCGGACGATCTATGGCAAGGCGACGTGCTCGCCCGCTACCACGAGCTCGACACGGTTCTCGAGGAAGCCTGCGGGTTGCTCGGACGCCTGGCCGAGGACGACATGAGCGATGCCCTTCGCTCCGCGCCGCCCGCGCCGGCCAAGGCCGCCGTGCTGGCAGGACTTTCGCAGCGGGCACAGATCCTGCGCACGGATTTGGGCGAGATCGTGGGCAGCGCGCGCCGCGATTCGGTACGCTGGATCGCCCTGTCCACCCGCAACGTCATCCTGCGCGCGTCGCCGGTGGATGTGGCGCCGCTTTTGCGCCAAACCTTCGATGCTCATCCTGGGCCGCTCGTCTTCACCTCGGCCACACTGTCCACGGCGGGATCCTTCAGCTACATGTGCACGCGGCTGGGTCTGTCGGACACCGCGGCCGAGGCGTCGTTCGCCTCGCCGTTTCGCTACGGAGAGCAGGCTCTGCTCTACCTCGCCGAGGATCTTCCCGACCCGACCCAGGAGGGTTTCGCCGACGCGGCGGCCAAACGCGCGCTCGAACTTTGCCGCCTGTCGCGCGGCCGCGCGCTGCTGCTGTTCACCAGCTTCAGAAACTTGCGCATCGCCGAGGAGATCTTTCGCGCCGATGACGGTTTTCCTCTCCTGGTGCAGGGCTCGCGCCCGCGCCAGGCGCTCCTCGAGCGGCTGCGCACCCACGTGGGTTCGGTGCTGCTGGCCACGCAGAGTTTCTGGGAGGGCGTCGATGTTCCCGGCGAAGCCCTGTCGCTGGTCGCCATCGACCGGCTGCCTTTCGCGGTCCCCGACGATCCCTTGACCGCCGCGCGCATCGAGGGCATTCGCGAGGACGGCGGTGATCCCTTCGCCAGCTATCAGATCCCGCGTGCCGCCCTGGCCCTCAAACAGGGCTTCGGCCGGCTCATTCGCGGCCGCAAGGATCGCGGCGTGGTGGCCATTCTCGACGGACGCATCGTGCGCAAGAACTACGGCGCGATCCTCCTCGGCAGCCTGCCCGAAAGCTGCCCCCGCACCCGTTTGCTCGACGACGTTCGCGGCTTTTTCGGGTAGGCGTTCAGCACCGAGCCGCAACGGCTTCCACTGCCGGCTATTCCGACCTTCGCCGAAAGTGCCTGGCTTGCGCCAAGTCGCTGGCGGCATCTTCGGCCCGCCGCACCGACTGCTTCTTCTCCCTGGCGTCCGAGCGCTGCTTGAGCTTCTCGACTTCCTCGCACGCGTGGCGTGCCTCTTCGTAGTCCCAGCGGGCCGAGCCCTCTTTCTCGATCGCCATCGCGAGCGCGGTGGTGCGGTGTTCGTCCGCGATGCCGGCGAGTCTGGCGGCCTCGTCGTGTAGGCGCAACAGGTAGTGCGCGCGGGCCTTGGCCTGCGCGGCCGTGGTGGGACTCGCCCCATCTGCCAGACGTGCGCGCTCGCTCGCCATGGCGGCGCTAGCCTTCTGCCAGCGCGCAAGGAGGCGGGCCTGCTCTTCCTCTTCTTTGAGGCGCAAAGTCGCCGCCATGTCGAGCACTTGGCGGGCTCTCTTCTCGGCATTGCGCCGAAGGTCAAGCAGGGTTTGCAGTGGGAATGTCATGGAAGCTAGTGGCGTTGCGTCTTCGACCAAGGGAGCTTACTGTTGAATGGATGGCAGGCCAAATTCCGTCGAGGAAATATCGCATCGAGCGATACCTCGCAGAAGGGGGCATGGGTGCGATCTACGTCGGCAAAAAGATTGGCCCGGGCGGCTTCGAGAAGGAGGTCGTTCTCAAACAACTCTTGCCGGAATTCACCAGCCGACCGGAGTTTCGCGACCTGTTCTTCCGCGAGGCCAAGATTTCGGCCACGCTCGACCACCAGAACATCGTTCGCACCTTCGACCTGGTGAATTCGAACGATCGGCTGTTCATCGTCATGGAGTACGTGCGCGGGGCGGATTTGCGCACCATCGCCTGGCGGGCAAGGCGACGCAAACCGCTATCGGCCAAAGCCATCTTTCACGTCGCACTCGAAATCCTGGCTGGGCTGGCCTATGCGCACGGCCGTCGATCGGCCACGGGCGAGCCGCTTGGGATCATCCACCGCGATCTCTCGCCGTCCAATATCCTGTGTTCTGGCGAAGGCGAGGTGAAGCTGTCCGATTTCGGCATCGCCAAGGCCGTGACCTATTCGTCCGTCTTCTACCGCGTGCGCGGCAAGGTGGGGTACATGTCGCCCGAGATGGCGCGTAACCAGCCCATCGACGCGCGCAGCGACCTGTTCTCGCTCGGGCGTGAGTATCTACGAGACGCTCATTGGCGAGCGCATCTACACCGGAGACTTGAACACGCCGCCGGACAAGATCTACGCGCAGTCGGTGCCGCTGCTGGAGGCGAAGTTCCCCGCGGCGCCGCCGGGCTTGCAGGCGGTGCTCGACCGCGCCCTGGCCATCGATCGGGGCGACCGTTATCCGGACGCGGAGTCCTTCGCCACGGCGCTTCGGCAAGTGGCAATCGACCACCGTCTGCTCTACTCCGCGCCCGAACTGGCCGCCGAGCTGCGCCAGATCATGGGTCCCGATCCGGAACACTGGCTGTCCGACCCGCGCGATCCGACCCACGCGCGGAGCCCACGCGCGGGCCAGGCGCAGGGCAGCCTGGCGGGGCACGAAATCGATCTGGTGGTGGAGCCGGGCCCGGCTATCCGGACCACCGATGATTCGGACCTCGAAAACGTGGCGACACCACCGGCCCGGCCCTCGGGCTCCCGGCCCACGGCCGGCAGCCGATCCTCGGGGCAGATGGAGGCGGCGCCGGGTCGGGCGTCCGGGCAGAGGACCGCCGCTTCGGGCGAGATACCAATCGAGATGCAGGTCACCCCGCCCCCCCCGGCGCCATTGCCACCCCCCGTGCCTGTGTTGAACCGAAGTCCGCAGGGGCCAAGGTCGCCCTTCGGGTTCCCGCGCTTTCGCCTCTCCCGGCCCAGCGGCGGGGTGGCGGCGATCAAGCGTTCGCGGCGCAGGGTGTGGCTGGTCGTGCTGCTCGTGCTCGCGGTGTTGCTCGGGTTTTCGTTGGTTCGCTTCTTCGCCGGACCGGCCGCTCCGCGCTCGGGAGGCCCGAGTCTCGATCCCGCGCGCCGAGTGGTTCAACTCCCGGTCACGAGCGCGAAGGCCTGGTCATGGAAGGCGTGACAGCCTCCATCACCCGGCTCATCGCCAAGGACGCGGCGATCTTCCGTCAATCCGGGCGCGGGCGGTTCATCGTGATCCGTGGTCCCGATCGTGGCGAGTCCCTGGTCGTGGGTCAAAGTCCCATCACGCTCGGGTCCGGCTCCGCAAGCGATGTGCGCCTGTCCGATCCGACCATCTCGCGGCGGCACTTGGCCGTCACGCTCGCTGACAGCGGCGTCGTCGTGCGCGACCTCGGCTCGACCAACGGTTCATTCGTCGGCGGCGCGCGCTTTCAAGAGCTGTTGCTTGGCTTCGGCGCAGAGATTCAGATCGGCCAGACCCTGCTCAAGTACCTCCCCGACGAAGAGCACGTGGATGTCGCCCCGGCGGACAGCGAAACCTTCGGCAACATGCTCGGACGCGATCCCAAGATGCGGCAGGTATTCGGTCTGCTCGAGGACGTCGCCGACTCGGAGGCCACCGTACTGCTCGAAGGCGAAACCGGCACCGGCAAGGAACTTCTCGCCGAGGAGATCCATCGCCACAGCCGGCGCGCGCACAGGCCCTTCGTGGTCTTCGACTGCGCCGCACAACCCAAGGATCTCATCGAGTCCGCGCTCTTTGGCCACGTGCGCGGGGCCTTCACCGGGGCGGTCGCGGATCGCAAGGGCGCCTTCGTCGAGGCCGACGGCGGGACCTTGTTTCTCGACGAAATAGGCGAGCTGGCCATGGACGTACAGCCCGTGCTCTTGCGCGCCCTCGACAAGCGCACCATCCGTCCGGTGGGTGGCACCGGCCAGCGGACGGTTTCGGTGCGCGTCGTCGCGGCCACCAACCGCGACCTGCGCGCGGAGATGGCCACCAAGCGGTTCCGCGAGGACCTCTATTACCGGCTGGCGGTGGTCCGCATCCACGTGCCACCCTTGCGCGAACGGCCGGCCGATGTCGCCCTGCTCGTGCAACACTTCGCCCTTGCCTACGCCAGGCCGCCCGGACTCGTCGTGCGGCCCTCCGACGTCGAACGACTTGCGCGCCTGCCCTGGCCGGGCAACGTGCGGCAACTGCGCAACGTCATCGAGCGCGCCTGCGCCGTGTCCCACGGCGACGTACTGGACCTGGCCGAATTTATCGCGTCGGCGACCGCTTCCTCGCCCGGTCTTGGGGCCATCGCGCTCGACGCGCCTTTCAAGGAGGCCAAAGCGCGGGTCGTGGAGGAATTCGAGCGGGTGTACTTGAAGGCCCTGCTCGATCGCCACGAAGGAAACCTGTCCGCGGCGTCGCGCAGCGCCGACCTCGACCGCAAACACCTGCGCGAGCTTCTGCGCAAACACGGCCTGCGCGAGGAGACGGACTAGGAATTCACATGTTTGAAGCCGCCATCGCCAGCGTCTTTCTGATGTACTTGGTCCTGCTCGGCGTACTCGGCGTCGAGCTGCTGTTCGTGGTTGGAGCCACAATGGCCCTCGTCGGTCTCTTCGGTGGTGGTAGCGCCGGGATCGTGTACCACCTCGCGCTGCGCGGCGCGCTCACGCGACTGCGCGCGAGCAAGCGGGGATGGCTGTGGTCGCCGGTTTCTTGTCATCGCCTGCTCGATGAGCACGGACGAAGCAAGGTGCTGCCCTGGTTTCGCGTCGGCGCCGCGGGATTCTTCCTGTGCATCGCCGGCATGGGCATGGTCGCCGTCGCGGCCGTCAAGGCCACGTTCGCGCGCTGACGGCAACTAAATGACTATGGTCAGTGCCGATCCATGCTGGAGGGCGATCGCTGCCCGGCGCAGGACGGGCTGGAAAGCGGACCGCAAGTGTCCTATATCAGGTTTCCACCGGAGGACCTGATGGAACGCCAGATCATTCGCATCGACGAAATGAAGTGTGACGGGTGCGGGATCTGCTGCGAGGGTTGCCCCGAGGGGGCGTTACAAATGATCGAGGGCAAGGCGCGCCTGGTGAGCGAAGTCGCCTGCGATGGCTTGGGGGCTTGCGTGGGTGAGTGCCCGCAGGGTGCCATCACCGTCGAGCGGCGCGAAGCCGCCGCCTACGACGAACGAACCACCTTGGAAGGAATCATTCCCAAAGGCGCCGCCACACTGCGCGCCCACCTCAAGCACCTGCACGAACACGGCCAGACTGCCTATCTCAACCAGGCGCTGGCCCATCTCGAAGATCGCGGCCATGCGGTGCCGGAGTATCGAGAGAAGATCGCGCACCAAGGCTGTCCCGGATCCGCGCCTCGCTCGTTCGTGCGCATCCCGGACGCCGCCGCCAACCGGGTTGGCCTCACCAGCCAGCTCGCCCAGTGGCCGGTACAACTGCACCTCATCTCGCCCATGAATCCGGTATTCCAGAACGCGGATCTCTTGCTCGCCGCGGACTGCGTGGCATTCGCCATGCCGGATTTCAATCAGAAGAGTCTGCCGGGCAAGAAGCTGGCCGTTGCCTGCCCAAAACTCGATCAGGGCATGGACATCTACCGGGACAAGCTCACCGCTCTGGTGGACGAGGCTCAGGTCAACACCATCTCCGTGATGATCATGGAGGTGCCGTGTTGCGGCGGACTGCTTAGGCTGGCTCAGGAGGCCGTGTCGCGAGCCAAGCGCAAGGTGCCGGTCAGGGCGATCATCGTCGCTCTCGACGGTGGAGTTCGGCGCGAGGCTTGGTTCTAGAGCATGCGGCAGGTCATTACCGTGTGGAGGCACGGCAGGCTCTAGCTATGCGGCTGCGGGTTCGAGCCGAGGGGAAGCTGGATGGCCAAGGTTGTGCCTTCGCCCGGCCTGCCCGCTACGTCGAGTGCCCCGCCCAGAATAGCGACGCGTTCCTTCATCCCTAGCAGGCCGAGCGAGCCATAGCGTTTGATCTCTTCCTCGGTGATGCCGCGCCCGTTGTCCTTGACCGTGAGCGAGATGTGGGTGTCCGAACAGCGGAGATGAATGTCGACGTGGGTGGCGCTCGCGTGACGGGTGATGTTGGTCAGCGCTTCCTGGCAGATGCGGAAGAGAGGTGTAGCCAGGGCGAAGGGCAATGAGAGATCCTCCGGCGCTTCGACCGTACAAGAAGTCTGGGTACGCGACTCGAAATCGTGTGCCAACCACTCGATGGCGGCGCCCAGGCCCAGATCGTCGAGGATGCTCGGGCGCAGCTCGGAGGAAATGCGGCGCACACAGCGAATGGTGTCCTTGACCAGTTCCGCCAGCGCGGCCACGCGCGCTGCCGCTTCCTTGTTTTCGGGATCGATTTGCCTGTCGAGGAAGGCCAGGTCCATGCCCATGCAGGTCAGCGACTGGCCGAGCTCATCGTGGATTTCCCGGGCGATGCGCACCCGCTCCTGTTCGCGAACGGATTCCACGTGTGCGGCCAGGGCACGCAGTTGTTCGCGCGCTCGGCGTTGCTCCTCCTGGAGTTGGCGGCGCTGGGTGATGTCGTGCCCGAGTCCGGTGGTTCCGATGACCTTGCCCGCGGCATCGAAGACCGGCGACTTGAAGGTTTCCACCCAGCGCAGTCTTCCATGGTCGGAAATCTGCTCCTCGACCAGCTTCTGTTGCCCGGTCCGCATGACTTCCTGATCGTCCGCGACGTACCCGGCGGCCAGTTCGCCGGGCCAGATGGCGAAGTCGTCCAATCCCAGCAGATCCGACGGTCGCGCCTTCCCCGCCGCCGTCGCGAAGGGCTGGTTGACGACCTGGAATTCCCCCTTGGTGTTCTTCAGCCAAGCCAGGTAGGGAAGGTTGTCGAGCATGCTGCGCAGGTAGGCCTCGCGCAGAGCCAGCGCTTCCTGGGCGCGGCAGCGCTCGCTGACGTCGCGAACGATACCGACCACGGCCACGATGGCGCCCGACGGATTGCGGAACGGCACCAGGCGGGTGTCGATCCAGACGGGGTGCACGTGCAGATCCTGCTGGTTCTCGGTGACCACGACTTCGCCGGTGCGAAAGACGTGCTGGATGGCCTCGCTGTGGCGCCCGGCCAGGTCCGGGCGAAAGAGCTCGGACTGCCGGCGCCCCACCAGATCTTCGGCCTTGCCGCCCATGGCGCGGGCCGCGACCTGGTTCACGAAGAGCACGCGTTCCTCCTGGTCCACGACGAATACCATGTCCGGGAAAATCTCGAACACGGAAGCCAACCCGAGTCCGGTTTGGGCGAGTAGCTGCTCGATGTAGGCGATGTCCACCATGATGGCCGCGCGGAGTGCATTGTACCGCGAAGGGAAGGCCGTGTGACGAAATGGCGGATCGCATGCTAGCTTTCGCGCCAGTCATGAAAATCGCCGTCATTGGGACCGGTTACGTAGGACTCGTCGCGGGCGCAGGCTTCGCGGACATGGGTAGCGATGTCGTCTGCGCCGACATCGACGCCGCCAAGATCGCCATGCTCGATCGCGGCGAGATCCCCATTTACGAGCCTGGGCTCGACAAGCTCATCGGACACAACGTGCGCGAGGGACGCCTGTCCTTTACCACCGACGTTCCCGCCGCCGTGGCCGGGAGCGAGGTGGTGTTTCTCGCCGTGGGCACGCCGCCGCTCCCGGATGGTTCGGCCGATCTCAGCTACACGTTCCAGGCCGCTGAGACGGTCGCGCGTTCGCTCACCGGCTTCGCCGTGATCGTGACCAAGTCCACCGTGCCGGTGGGCACCGGTGACAGGATCGAAGCAATCGCGCGCAAGCATGCCCGCTGCGAGTACGCCGTGGCCTCCAATCCCGAGTTTCTGAAGGAGGGCGACGCGGTCGGCGATTTCATGAAGCCCGACCGTGTCATCGTGGGCACCAGCGACGCGCGCGCCATCGCCACCCTGCAGGCCCTCTATGCGCCCTTCACGCGTTCGAGCGACCGCATGCTGGTCATGGACCGCCGTTCGGCCGAGCTGACCAAATACGCGGCGAACTCCATGCTGGCCACGCGCATCTCGTTCATGAACGATCTGGCCAACCTGTGCGACGCGGTAGGCGCCGACATCGAGTGCGTGCGCAAGGGACTGGGCTCGGACGCGCGCATCGGAACCAAGTTCCTCTACGCCGGGGTCGGATTCGGCGGCAGTTGCTTTCCCAAGGATCTACGCGCCGTCATCAACACCGGCCATGAGGCGGGCGTGCCACTGCGCGTGCTCGATGCCGTGGTTGCGGTCAACGACCGCCAGAAACACCGGCTGGCCGAAGACATCCGCGACTGTTTTCACGGCGACCTCGGCGGCAAGCGCATCGCCCTATGGGGGCTGGCGTTCAAACCGGGCACCGACGACGTGCGCGAAGCGCCGGCGTTGGTGGTGGCCGAGGATCTGTTGGCGGCGGGCGCCGAGATCGTGGCCACCGATCCGGTCGCGATTCCCGCCGCCCAAAAGTTGCTGGATTCGCGCGTGCGTTTCGTGACCTCGAATTACGCCTGCGTGGAGGGTGCCGACGCGCTGGCGCTGGTCACCGAGTGGCGCGACTATCGCCGTCCCAATTTCGACCGACTGGCCGGTCTCATGCGCGGCAAGGCGGTGTTCGACGGGCGCAACATCTGGGAGCCGTCCGACGTGCGCGCCGCGGGCCTCACCTACTACGGCATCGGGCGCGGACAGCGACCGTAGTTCGGGATTTTGCTGACCTCCCTATTTCTTCCTTTTGCGCGCCTTTTCCAGTTCTTGCATGGACTCGGTGATGCGATTGAAGATCTTCGCGAGCTTCTCGCGAAATTTCCCCAGATCCTTGCCGAAATAGCGGTCGGGATGCAGCTCCTTCGAGGCTGCGCCGAAGGCGCGCTTGATGGCGGCGCCATCCGCGTCCGGAGGAACCCCGAGCAGTTCGTGCGCCGACAGCTTGCGCATGCGGCGGTGCAAGCGGAGGATGCGCTTTTTGGTTTCGTCGGATAGGTCGGTTCCTTCGCCAAGCTCCCTTGCATCGACCGGGGAGCCGTCGTCCAGCCGTTCGAGCACCGAGTCCGGCTCCGCCGAGCCCATGTCGGACTTGGGGCTGGTTCTTTCCCGCGCTTCCCGTAGCATCTCGTCCGTGACCATGACCGGCGGCGGGGTTTTGGGGTGGCGATCCGGCGAGGGCGTCCTCATGGTTCGCCGAATTTTGCGCGGGGATGGGGCGGGCGGCGGGGCGGTTTCGCCGGGGCCCAGGATGATCTTCTGGCTCTTGAGCTTGCGCAGAATGGACAGCGTCTCCTCCCGGCCGAGCGAGGACATGCGACAAACCTCGTCGTAGCTCGCGCGTCCGTCGATACGCGAGAGGATGAACCCCTCGGTGGGCGTGAGCTTTAGGCGCGAGAAATCTAGATCCACATTGAGGCGCGGCTTGTCGCCCTTGGCTCCGAGTCCCGCAATCTCTTCGCGTGGTGGCACGGCGTCTCCTATTGCGCTCGCCGAGCTACGGCAAGAGCCACTCGAGCAGGGCCTTCTGCGCGTGCAAGCGGTTTTCCGCTTCCTGCCAGACCAGGCTTGCCGGCCCCTCGATGACCTCGTCCGTGATTTCCTCGCCCCGATGGGCGGGCAGGCAGTGGAGCACGACGGCCTTGGCATCGGCGGCTTCGACCAGCTTCCGATCCAGGCAGTAGCCGACGAAAGCTCGGCGGCGTGCCTCGACTTCGGCTTCCTTGCCCATCGAGGCGAACACGTCGGTGGAGAGCACGTGCCGGCCGGATACGGCCTCGCGTGGATCTTGTGTGACGCGGATTTGCCCCTTGCCGGCGCGCCTGGCCCGGCCGAGGACGTCCGGGCTCGGTTCGTAGTTCTTGGGACACGCAAGCGCGAGATCGAGACCGAGCAGCCCGGCGGCCTCGACCCAGGTATTGGCCATGTTGTTGCCATCCCCCACCCACGCGTAGCGTACGCTGCGCAGCACGGACAGCACGTCGGGCGCTTGCCCCGTGGGGCCGATGTCACGGTTCGCCACGTGCGCGTACACGGTCTGCAAATCGGCGAGCACCTGGCAGGGATGCAGTAGATCGGTGAGCCCATTGATCACCGGCACCGTGGCGTACCTGGCCAGCTCCTCCGCTCCCTCGTGTCCGTAGGTGCGCACCATGATGCCGTGGCAGTAGCGGGCCATCACGCGCGCGGTGTCCTTGATGGGTTCGCCGCGCCCGAGTTGCGAGTCGTTGCGACCGATCACCACCGCGTGTCCGCCCAATTCCTCGATGGCTAGCTCGAAGCTTACCCTGGTTCGCGTCGAAGCCTTCTCGAAGATGAGTGCGAGCATGCGCCCCGGTCGCGTCGCATGCGGCTCGCGCATCTGGCGGACGAAGCGCAACTCCTCCGCGCGGCGGATGAGCATCGCCAGCTCCGCCTCGTTGACGTCAAACAAACTCAGAAAATCTCGTTTCTTCTCCATCACTTCAGTTCTCGACTAGTACGGTGTCCAAGATTGCCACGGCTTCATCGATCTCGTCCTTGCTCACCACCAGGGGCGGCGCGAAGCGCACCACATGTCCACCCGCGAGGGAGAGCAGGAGCCCCCGCTCGCGCGTCTTGTGCACCACGGGCGCGGCGTCGCCATCGAGCACCAGGCCTTGCAAGAGCCCCCGGCCGCGCGTACCGCGCGTCTTCGGCCTGCGTCGCTCGGCCAGGCGCGACAGTGCCAGACCCAGGTAGGCGCCAGCCTCCTGGCAGTGGGCCAGCAGATTCCGGTCGTCGATGGCGTGCTGGATGTACAGGGCGGCGGCGCAGGCCAGGGGATTGCCGCCGAACGTGGAGGCGTGGGTACCCGGCTCGAAGGCGCGCTCGACCTCGTCGCTGGCCAACATGGCGCCCATGGGCACCCCACCGGCCAGGCCCTTGGCCAGGGTCACGATGTCCGGCACCATCGCCTCTTTCTCGAAGGCATAGAAGGTCCCCGTGCGGCCCACCCCGGTCTGGATCTCGTCGAAGATCAAGAGGGCCCCGCGTTCGCTGCACAGGTGGCGCAGCTCCTGGAGGTAACCGGGCGGCGGCAGGTTGATGCCGCCTTCGGCCTGGATGGGTTCGGCGATGACCGCGCAAGTGCGCTCGCTGATGGCCAGCCGCGCGGCCTCGGCGTCGCCGAAGGGGATGAAGCGCACGTCGGACACCAGGGGGCCGAAGCCCTGCCGGTACTTGGCCTGGCCGGTCACCGACAGCGCGCCCATGGTCCGGCCGTGGAAACTGTTCTCGAAGGCGATGAATTCAACGCGCTGGGGCTTGCCGCGCACCACGGCTTGGTAGCGGCGCGCCAGCTTGAGGGCGGCTTCGTTGGCCTCGGCGCCCGAGTTGCAGAAGAACATCTTGCCGGCAAAGGCGCGTCTGGCCAGTGCCTCGGCCAGGTGGATCTGCGCCTCGATGAAATACAGATTCGAGGTGTGGTGCAGGCGCGCGGCTTGCGTGGCGATCGCCTGCGCAAGCCCCTGGTGGCCGTGACCTAAGATGCACACCGCGATACCGGCGGTCATGTCGAGGTAACGGCGGCCGTCGGCGTCCCACAGCGAGCAGCCTTCGCCGCGCGACATGACGATGGGCGCGCGGCCATAGTTGTTGATGAGTAGTTTTCGCCCCGTGGCGAGTAGCTGGTCTGACAGAGACATCGAAAGCCGTAACCATAACAGAATCTCAGGCCATCATTGATCGTCTGATCTCCGATCGCCCGGTCTTGGGCATTTTCCGGCGGCGCGGCTATCGGCCGCGTAGCTTCGGGCCAAGTCGTAGAAGGTCGAGCACGGATCGCAGCGCCGCCGCTGGCCGCAGCTTGGAACCGGGGACGTCGGTCCATGCCATGAGCGGCTCCTCGCGAATACGTTCCAGCGCGATGGCCGCAATCCCGGGGCGCGGATGAACCAGACGCGCAAGCAGCTCGACGTCGAAAACCCAGCGCGAGGCGAAGGGTTGGGCGAGCGCCGACGCCAGAGCCTCGGTGCGGCTGAACAGTTTGGCCCCACACTGGGTGTCGTAGACCGGAAGGCCGAGGCCGAGGCTGGCGCAAGTTGCGAAGACCCGGCCGATGTAGTGCCGGCCGGGCTTGCGCTCGATGGAGTGGCCGAGCAGCTGTACGCGCGAGCCCATCAGGATGTCGTAGTCTCCGCCGCGGGCGAGGACGGCGAGGCGGAGCAGTTCGCGTGGTGGGGTCGCGAGATCGGCGTCGAGGTAGCCGGCGATGTCGGCGCCACGGGCAAGCGCGTGAAGTAGGCCCTGGCGCACGGCTTCGGCCTTGCCCTGGTTTCGCGGTAGCGCGATGACCTCGATCTGCGTCGGGCCGCCGCTCGGCGATGGCGCGTAGACAGGCGAGGGTCCGGTCGCGAGATCCGTCGTCGACCAGGACCAGCGAGGAAGGCGCGCTATCTTCGGCGAGGGCGAGAAGGGCGGCGCCGTCGATGCGCGCGGCTTCATCGAAGCAGGGCACCACCCATGCGATGTGGTTGGCGATCACGGTCATGGGCTTTGGGCCAGCACCCATGTCGAAAGACCGGCGAAAGGAAGGCGCAGGCGCGACGCGAATCGGGAACATGACGCATCCAGGGAAAGCACGGAGCGAACCAAGGAGCTTGCGAGCCGGCCGTGATCCCATGTCCCGAGCGGCGTCTCGATCCTTCCCGAGACCGCGCCGGCTGGGGACTTCTCCTTGCCGAGAACCACCTCGCCGAGCTTGGCCGCGGCTCGCGGCACGAGCAGGCTTGCGAAGAGATGTCCGCGCGCGACGATGGCCAGGCCGGACTCCAGGATCAGGGCCCGCAGGCGGGCGGCCGCGTACCGCCGCTTGTGTCCCAAAATCTCGTCGTGGCGTGAGAAGAGCATCTCGACGGCGGGCACGCTGATGAGCAAGGTGCCGCCTTTGTTGAGAAACTTGGAGGCCACGTGGCGCAGGGTCGCCCGATTGTCGTCGACGTGCTCGAGCACGTCGAGCATGAGCACGAGATTGAATCGGCCCTCGGGTTCTTCCGCGGTGAACGACATCCTGGGCTCGCTTGCTGCCCTGCCTCGCATCCACTCGGCATCATAGGCCAGGTCGAAGCAGGTGAGGTGAGTCACCGACCGGTGGCTCGCAACCAGGCGCCGGGCGAAATAGCCGTCTCCGGAGCCGATGTCGAGCGCACGAAGCGCCTCGCCCTTGACTTGCTGCCCGATAAGGCGAAGGAAGAAATTCGCGCGCACGATCTCCCAGGGATGGCGCGTGAACCCGCGGCCTGGCAGCTCCTTCAGATCCACAAGCCCCCTGAATCAGCCTGAAAGGCGGCGGGGGTGCCTGCCGGCGCGCCGTTCTTTGCGGAGGCGCCGATGGGCCTGCCTGGAGGACTCGCCGGGCAGCCTGGTTTCCACGCTCTCGGCGGCGGACGGCCCGGATCGTCGCGTCTCCAGGCGTTGCTCTTTGGCCATGCGGTCAGGGTACCACGCCCTTGGCGAAGTTGTCCCAGCCCCCTGGCTGGCGGACCCTGGTGCGAGGCCGAGGGCAGCGGGGCGCCTGTCTTCAATCAACAGTTTCGTTATGGGTCTCGGGCGGATCTAAAGATCGGCCGCCGATCTGCCGACCTAACCAGCCGCGAGTGGATGCCGCACCCTAAACTAGGAACAATGCAGATGGCACCAACGAAATTGAGCGATTACCTGACTAGATTCTGCGAGTGGCACATTGGCTACAAAGGGGGGACTCTGGCGGCGGAGGCGTGCGAGCCATACATGCAAGCCCGTCGCGATCTGTGCAGCGTCCTGCTCATGGCGCAGCGTCTGGCCGTCGAGCCGGGCGCGGCCACGCGGGGCGCGCTGCGAGTCGCGCGCGCCTACCAGATCGAATTCGGGTTCCCTTCGGGCCCAGTGTCCGCCGTCACGAGCGACATCAGCACCAGCGGGCTTTCCGCGTTGGTGGCGGAATCGCCCCCCGTCGGGACGGTGCTGTGGATGCGCCTCAAGATCGGCGGTGGGGCCGTGATCGTCGGGCGATGTCAGGTGGTCAAGGTCGAACCCAAACAGGGAAGCATCTTGATGGCCGTCGCGTTCGAGGGGGCGCCGGCCGAGGCGCGCGAGAAGATCGAGACCGTCGTGTGCGACGTGGTCGAGAGCGAGATTCGGGCTACCATACGACACCGACGAGGGGCGACAGCCTAGACACGAAGTCAGGCACTAGTTCTTCTTCCTAGTGGGCCTTTGCGGTAGTATGCGACCCCTATCCACAACCACAAGGAGAGAACATGAGGAGAAACCGAGGTTACGGGCTGGCACATGTCCTCGCCGCTTTCTTGGCATGTACGTTTTCGGGCACGATCGCGGCCCATGCCTCGGAGGGCGAGGAACCTGCCGCGCAGGTTAATCCCATCGAGATCGGCGTTTTCGGTGGAATCCACTTCTACAACAAGGATCACGGACTTAGTCGAGTCGAGAACGACAGCACGGGCACTTCTCCCGACACGGGGGGAGTCTTCGGCCTGCGCCTTGGCTACAACCTGAACGAGTGGATCGGGATCGAGGCCGAAGGCTCGATTTCCCCGACTCGCACCCGCAATGATTCAACGCGAGACATCATTTTCGGTTACCGCGCCCAGGTCATCGGCACGTTCCTCCACACGGGCTACGTTCGGCCATTCGCCCTGGTTGGCTATGGAGCGCTGAGCGCGTTCCCAGGCACCTACAACGCGGACGACGGGCAGTACTATCCGCGTTCGCGCGACACCGACGGGTTCTTCCACGTCGGCATCGGCGCCAAGTTCCCCATCGATGACATGTTCGGTTTGCGTTTTGATGCACGCGGCATGGCCCCGGCTGCGATTGCCCACAAGATCGCCACTGTCGGCAGCGAAACCGGCTACGGCGGGCCCGACTGGGAGCTGCTCCTGAGCGGATACCTAGGATTCGGCGCGGCAGCGCCACCACCGCCGCCGCCACCGCCACCACCGCCCGCGCCCGTCGTGAACAAGGATACCGACGGCGACGGCATCCCGGACAGCGTGGACAAGTGCCCGAACGAGCCCGAGGACAAGGACGGGTTCCAGGACGACGACGGCTGCCCCGATCTCGACAACGACGGCGACGGCATTCCCGACAGCGCGGACAAGTGCCCGAACGAGCCCGAGGACAAGGACGGGTTCCAGGACGACGACGGCTGTCCGGATCCGGACAACGATGGCGACGGCATCCTCGACAAGGACGACAAGTGCCCGAACGAGCCCGAAACCGTCAATGGTTACCAGGACCAGGACGGTTGCCCGGACGAGGTGCCCGAGGCAGTCAAGAAGTTCACGGGCGTTATCAAGGGCATCAACTTCAAGACCAATTCCGCGAAGATCACCAAGGGCTCGCACAGGATCCTCGACAAGGCCGTGCAAGTGCTGAACGACTATCCGGACGTCAAGCTGGAAATCAGCGGGCACACCGACAACGTGGGCAAGGAGGAGTACAACAAGGAGTTGTCGCAGAAACGCGCCGAGTCCGTGATGGAGTACATGGTCAGCAAGGGCATCTCCTCCGACCGCCTGACCGCCGTCGGCTACGGCATGGATAAGCCACTGACCTCGAACAAGACCAGGGCCGACAGGGCCAAGAACCGCCGAACCGAGTTCCAGCTCATCGGCGGCGGTTCGACCAAGTAGCCAAGGTCCGCGTCGCCAGGTGCGACGACTGACAAGGGCTCGGAGACTTCGCGAGAAGTTTCCGGGCCCTTTGCTTTGGTGCGCGGTGAAATTTCTAGAAGTCCGCGCCGTCTTTCGCGTAGCGCGTGTTCACGGTCAGGGAAAGCTCGAAGGGGCTGTCGTAGAGGTAGCGGTAGCGGGCGTAGATGCCGAGCACGCGCTTGATGTACTCGCGCGCCTGATCGTAGGTGATGAGCTCGACGAATTCGTCGAAGGGGCGCTTGCCCCACAGGTCGCACCAACGCATCATCGCGTGCGCGCCGGCGTTGTAAGCCCCCGCGGCCAGCGCCTCTTGACCCTGGAAGCGATGGAGGAGCCTACCGAGGTAAGCGGTACCGAGGTGAAGGTTGGTATCGGGATCCAGAAGCTCGTCGGGATACGACGGCAGGGAGAGTTGCTTGGCCACGAGCTCGCCGGTGGCGGGAATCAATTGCAGCAGGCCGCGCGCGTCCGAGCGGGAAACCGCAAAGGGGTAGTAGCTCGATTCCTTTCTCATGATGGCATAGACAAAGAGCTCGGGACTGCCGAAGGCCTTGGCGTAGTCCCGCACGGCGTCGGAAAACGCGCGCGGGTATTCGGCTTCCCAGAAGAGTCGAGCGCTATCGCCCAGCGCGGCCTCTCCGCTCGCCTCGGCCAGTTGCAGCGCGTGGTGAAATGCCAGCAAGCGCGGGTAGACGGAAAGCAGGAACGGCAACGCACGACCTTTCCCGTGGCGCCTGAGGATGGCGCCTTCGTGGCGCTCGAGCTCGATACCAGCCTCCCGGTCGAGCCCCACACGCTCGAGCTCGAAGGCGCGCGCAACCGCGGGATCGCGCAAGGGCGCCGGTTGGGAGATAGGTCCTGGCACGTGCGGCCAGGGAGGTGATTCGCCCATTTCGCGCAATCGCGCTCGCGCGAGCAGGGCGTAGTAGTGGAAGGGCGAGCGGCCCACGCATTCGCGCAGGAGCGCCTTGGCATCGTCCCCTCGACCGGCCTGCGCCAGGATGCGCGCGCGCCAGTAACGTGCCCGCATGGCCGCATCCTCGTTGTTTCGCCGCGCGACGGCGGCGTAGGTCGCGATAGCCTGCAAGGCTTCTGCCGTGTCGCCGAGCAGGTAATGCGCGAATGCCAGATACCAGGCAGCGTCATCGGCAAAGGCACTTCTGGGATACTGGAGCAAGACCTGGCGCAGATCGGGCAAGGCTTCGCGAAAATGCCCGCGATTGATCTCCAGCCAGCCGGTGCGAAATTGCGCCTCGGGGGCCCAAGTCGAATTCGGATAGTTGCCGACCACGGCGCGGTAGTCGGCAATTGCCTCGTCGTCGCGGTCGATGCGCGACAGGGCGCGCGCGCCGTGGAACGCGGCGAAGGCGCCTCTTTCGCCCGACAGCTTAGGCGCCACGCCCAAGAGAAGCGCGGCCGCTGCCGAATAGTCTTGCCGAGCGTGATACTTGGCCATGCCCATGGCCAGGTCGCGCTGGACCGCAAGCTCCGGGGGCAGCGACGCGGGCAGGCGTGCAAGCTCGTCCATGGCTTCTTGAAAGTGGTGGCCCCTCGACAGGGTGGCCGCCCGTTGCAAGCGTTCGTCCGGGGTGGGTTCGCTTGCCGCCGGTTGGCTCGCACTGGCCGGGGCCAGAATCGTTGCGCGTCGGCCGGCCTCGGCCCCGAGCGGATGGGCGGGAAAGTCTACGTGAATTTGCATGAACGCGCGTGCCGCCGCTTCCGCCGCAGCCTTGCCGCCCTTTCCGCCCGCCGCCGACTCGGCCAGCACCTCCGCCACGCGGAAACGCGCAACCGCTTGGTCGAACGCCGGCTTGCCACCCAGGATCTTGCGATAGGCCGCAGCGGCCTCCTCGCGCTTGCCCTCCATCCACAGGCAGTCGGCCACGCGCGCCGGCGCCAGGGCGGCGAAGCGCGAATCGCGTTGCCTGCCAAGCTCCGAGAAGGTGGCGCGCGCCTTGCCATAGGCACCGGCATAGAACTGGCTCTCGCCGAGAAAATAGAGGTAGTAGTCCTTGTTCCCGGGCAACACGTCGCCAAGCGTAGGCAGGGTGCGCGCGGCCTTGTCGTATGCTCCCGCGCGGAATGCGGCCAGCGCATCGACGAATTCGTCAGCCTTGGCGCGGGCTTTGGTCGTGGCGGAGGAGGCGAGCACGATCACCGCAAGCGTGGCGAGCGACATGGCAGGCGACTATAGCGCGAGGTTCGGTCGCGCGTGTCGTGCTTCGCCGACTCGCCAGCCGCCGGATCCACGACCCCTCCACCCGCCGAGCATGGGCGAGGTCGTGGACTGCCCGCTACCTGGCGGGCGAAAGCGGCACGTTCACATCCTCCAGGGCCGCCGGCTGCGCGCCGAGTTGGATCGCGCGCGGCGCGCCCGCTTTCGTGTCCGGCTTCAGGCTGGCCGGATCGACGGCCAGCTCACTCCTGCCAGCCGGCAGGTGGCGCAATAGAAAGGACCCGGTCTCGTCGCTGCGGCCGACGACCTTTCCGAAACGCACCAGCGCGCCCGCGACCGCGGGCTCGTCCACATCCTTCTTTCCGTTGCCGTTTCGGTCGAGGAACACGACGCCCGAGATGGTGCGAATGGAGGTGACGGTCAGCATGGCGGATGGAATCTTGGTCGCGCTGGCCACGACGTGGACGGTCCCGATCTTGCCCACCGAGTACAGCTCGGGCAGCGAGCTGCCGTCGATCTCCAGATCGTACTCGCCGCAAGGGACCATGCCGGCGAAGGTCCCGATGTTGTTCACGCGCAGCGGGAACGATCCCCCAGCGCCGGTGGCGACCACCAGGGGGCCGCCGAACAGTGGTTCGTTCGGGTCGCCCTTCCCGTCGAGGTTCACGTCGTGAATGACGTGCCCCTGGATGCGGCAGGCGCGCGCCACGCCGAAGCTGTGGCTCTCGTCCCCACGCACGGGCAGGTCGAACGATGCCAGCAGCATGGTGGTGGGGCGACCGCGCTCGCGCATGGCCGCCTCGTCGACCTCGAGATGATAGAAGCCCGGCTTGACCCGTTCGAAGCGGTAGTAACCGTTGGCGTCGCTGCTGGCGTGGCTACCATCGGAAAGGAGGATGGGCACGTGTGGCAGCGGTGGCTCGTCGGGAGAGCAGACGCCATCGCTGTTCTCGTCGAAGCAGATGTGGCCCTCGACCACGCCGTAGCTCATGAATTCGAAGATGGGCACGGCGCGGATGGAATCGCCGAAGCGGTAGGTGTAGTTGACGGTCGTGCCGTAGCTGGTCTGGCCGCCCCCTGGCGCGCGCGTCACGTTGAACGTGGCCACGATCTGATGGGCCGCGGTGGGCGTGAATCGGACACCCAGATTGACCGACGGAGCGACTTGGAACGTTGGCATCTCGGTGGTCTGCAGGTTGAGGCCGCCGAAGGACTCGAACGGCCCTTGTACGAAACGCGCCTGGCTGCCCAGCGCAACGCCGAAGTTGATGGGCGCCTGGTCGGCGGCGATCGCCGAGGGAACGCTAGGATCCAGGTGCGCATGGGTCTGACTGAGGTTCACGCTGACCGCCCCGGCGGCGTCCCACCTCGAGTTGTCCGGACGCCGCCGCTGCACGGACACCATGGCATTGGTCCCGGTGGCGTCGCCATCGCTCGATTCCGAGGTGAAGTAGTTGACCTCCGACTGGAACCCCAGCCTGCCGTTCCGGGTGGTATGGTCGAGCCGCGCTCCGACCGACGACTGCGTCCACTCCGTGAAGGTCAGGCCGGTGCCCGCGAAAATACGCGGCATGGCCGTGCTGGTCTCGCCCGCGGACAGGGTGAAGTTGGTCTGGCGATGAATCGGGATCGTGGCGCCGAAACGATAGGAAAGGGCTCCCAGCGCATGGCCGGCGAGATCCTCCATCTCCGAGTACGAACCGCTGCCCGTCCCGGTGATGCCGTGGATGGTACGAGAGAACGAAGCCGACACGCGCTGGTAGCCCGGGTTGCGCTGGCCGGTTTGCGGCGAGACGAAGTCGCGCTGATCCAGCTCGTACTCGATGCGCTGCCCGCCCTTCTCGTTCTGGTATAGCGCCAACGCGCCGAAGCTGGCCGCGGACTCGGTGCGCGCCCCGGTCGCATGCGCGGTGCTGGAGGACAGACCCGATCGCAGTTCCAGGCCGAAGCCGTTGCGACGCACGGCGCGCGCCACCGCGCCTACGATGATGCCGGTTAGACCTGGCGTCTGCTCGGATAGGCGCGCGGAGGAATAGGCCAGCACACTAGAGCCGAGGCTGATGCGCAGGTCGCGCAGGTTTCGCGGCGACAAGGAGGTCTCGACGCTGCCACCCACCACGGGTTGGCTGAGGCTTGTGCCGCGGACGTCGGCGGAGCCGAGCATCTCGCCGGTGAAGACCTCGTAGCCCCAGGTTCCACGCTCGTTCGCCAGCGCATAGCTACGATTGGCGCGCAACCCGCGCAACGCCACGCCGCCGGCCAGCGTGTTGCCGAAGAGCTTGCCCGTGGTATCGCCCACCTCGAACCCGAGGTCGCGCTTGTCGCTCAACCAGCCCACGGTACCGCGCTGGAACTCGTTGCCGAGGTCGCCATTGGTGAATTCCGCCATGGCACGGTACTCACCCTTGCCCGCGCGGCCGTGGAAGGACAGCGTGTGGTCGAGATACCAGCCCATAGTCGACGATTGGGACAGGTGGAGTTGGTAGCGGTTGTCGGCCCAGAAGCTCTTGATGGCCCCCGTCTGCATCATGTTGGGCGGTGGCGGCGGTCCCGGCGGCCCAGGCGGCGGGGGTTGCACGGCGACCACGTAGACGTGGAGCCCGGAAGCCGTGAAAACCTGCACGATGGTGTCGCCCGAGCTATGCCCGATGATGGTGAAGCCGCCCTCGCTGGGCGCGGCCTCGGCCACCTGGTTGTCGATCACCATGACCGTGCCGACATCGGCCAGTTGCACGACACGTGACTGACCGATGAAGATCGACAGGCGCTGCGCGCTCTCCTGCTGGGCAACGGCCCGCGGCGCCAGCATCAGCAGCGAGAGGCAGAGCACACCGCAGGCTCCGAGGCGCGCTGGCGGCGCCGGGAACAAGCGACGGAATCGCGAGTCGCGCCCGAGGGTGCTCAGAATCTTCATGCCTCCTGCCACGGTGAATTTGGTGGTCTTGACCGCGGCGCCGGCCTCGCCGTAGTCCACGGTCAGGATGACATCGTAGTCGCCGGGTTTGAGAATCGCCGCCGTACTTGAGCGTGACCTTGCGGTCCTCGCCGGGCAGAAGCCGCTGCTTGTCGAAGCCGACGTGCCCCACCAACTTGCGGTTGTGGTCCATGATGACCAGGGTGCCCTTGGGGAACAGGTGCACGTCGCCCGAATTCGTGATCTTGATGTCGGCCTTGAGCGGCTGCGAGGCCGTGGGCGGGGTGACGGTCAGCGCGTCCACGGTGACCGCCGCCTTGCTGTGGCCGCGCACCTCGGTGAGAACCAGTACGCCGATGCGCGCGCCCACGCGCAGCTCCTTGGCGCCCGGCTTGGCGTCGGGGACGGCCTCGAACCAGGCCACCGCGTAGTTGCCCGCGCTGGCGTCGGGCGGCGTGGCGATGACCACGGTCACGTTGGCGCCCTTGCCTGGGCTGACGGTGACCTTCTCGGGCACGAACGAGATCCACTTGGCCGCCGAGTGGGGCAAGGTGCCGGGCGGCGCGAACTTGCGCGGGTTACCCGGCTCGTGCCACCAATCCCAGGCGTAGGCGGTCACGGTGACCGGGTCCTTGCCCTGGTTGAAGAGCAGAACGGTCTGGGCCGCGGTCTTGCCGCGATCCAGGGTCATGTCGAGCGAGGCCGGCGAGGCGCCCAGAGAAACGTCGGCGCGTGCCGGGAGCGCGAAACACCAGAGACCGACCCCCGCGAGGGCGGCCAGCAACGTGGATCTGAAGGATGTTTGCATGATGGAAGAACTATAGTCGCGTGGCGGTGTAAGTAACCATGGTGGAAAAAGGACCGGACGGCAGAGAGTTGGGGATCCAGATGGCCACTTGGTGGTCGGTGTCGTCCCCGTTGAGCATCTGGTTATCGAGGTTTCCTGCGCCAGGGATGTAGGTCGAGTCGGGCACGTCGAAGACGGTCGCCCCATATCGGTTGTCTGGGTAATTCTTCCACGTAGGCCAGGTCACCCTGCCGTTCTTGCGCACCTTCTGTATTGCGAAGAAAAGGTTTCCAGGCGCGCCGCAGGGGACATCGGGGGCCGGACCGCAGGCATTGGTGCGTTGGATATCAACCGCCGCCTGCCCGGTGCCACTGCCCGAAAAGGTGGTGATGACAGTTAGGGTTGCGATGAGGTAGTTGCCGGGACCTCCGTGAGCAGCGTTCACTTTCTGCTTGTCCCCGGTGAGCGGCAAACCGGCCAGGTCGTAGGTTCCGAAATTCACCACGCCCTGGATGCCGGTTCCCGTGATCAAGGTCGAGACGTTGCTCTGTAGGTCGGTCGAACCGGTAACAGAGACGGTGATCGAGGAGGTGATGGTTCCCGCGAGAGTGATGTCTGCCGCGCCGGTGTTCGTCCCGCGCGAGGTCACCTGGGCCGCGCTCCGCCGGGCCGGCAACAAGAGCCCCACCGCGATCGCCGTCCACACGGCGATCCACGCAGAGCCATGCTTGCTCCGACCCGGCATCGGCGATTCCAACGCGAGAGAAGATGAGCTTGGCTGCCCGGTTAGTGCGTCGTAGCGGTGTACCTCACGACCTGCGTGAAATTACCCGCGGTCTGCGTGTCGGGGATGAACACCGCCAGCTCGTGACCATAGGCTGTGCCGCTGGTGCAGTCGCCGCCGCTGGCGTCGCCGTTCGGGCAGATCGAGGTGCCGGGGGCGGCGGCGGTAATGGTGGCGCCAGCGGCCGAGTCGACCCAGCTAGCGGGCAGGCTACGCTGCACGCGGGTGTTGCCGGCCGCGATGCCAACCGCAGTGCCCAGGGTCAGATTGATGTTGGCTGCTGTCGGGCCGCCGGCGAAGGTGGCCTTGGCCGATAATTCTGCAACCGCGAACGCGCCCGCCGTGCCGGCCGTGGTACGGACGATCTTACCGTTGGTCAGTGATGCGGACTGGGTGCTGAAGCTTCCGAAATCGACCGAAGCCGTCGAGATGGTGGGCATGGTGGCCGAGGTGACAGGGTTGAGCGTCGTAGACCCGGCGCCGTCGATCTCCAGCACCAGGGAGCTAACGATCGTGCCCTGCAACGTCAGGTCGACGCTGCCGCTATTGGTCCCGGTGCTGGTCACCTGGGCCTGGGCGGTGCCGAGGGTAAGGATCGTGCCGATGGCGATTGTGCCGACAAATAGCGAGAACTTCTGCATGCGTTTCATTGCGGTGCTCCTTCTTTCTCTGTGCGTTGGTACGGTTGACTGGGGCTCGAACATTCAGTTTTCAAAGCGAGGTTGACTGTGACGTGCGATGGACCGGCGGCCCCCGACAGGGAGGTCCGCGACTGAAGACAAAGGCCCGGCCGCGCATCAGGGCATGGTCCCCGTGTAGAGAACGACCGTGCTGAACGGGCCCGCGGCCTGCGAGTCGGGGATGTAGACGGCGATATCGTGGACGTACGACTTGGCGGCCAGGCAGGTGGTGTCGCCGGTGGCGGTGCAGAGGTTGTACGCAGGCAGCCCGAAGTCGGGAACCTGCGTGCCCTGGACGCCCGAGCTCCAGCTCGCGCGCGCGGGCGAGGACACGCGCAGGTTGGCTAGCGGCACGTCGGGCGCGCTGCCAGCCGGAGATCGGCGCCCCACGGAGAGAGACGCGGTGGTATTGCCGTTGTAGTCGATCGTGGCGTTCAGGGTGGCCACCACCACCGCGCCCGGCATCGGCAGCGCGACCCGGTACCCCGTGCCGTTGACGGGCGGTGGCTGGAGCAGGGTGCTGAAGGTGCCGAAGTTGATGGTTCCCTGGGCATGGGTAGGCATCGCGGTGCTGTTTCCACTGTTGAGGTTGGTGGTGCCGAACCCCACGATGGTCATCAGCACCGAGTTGGTCACCATGCCCGTGAAACCCAGCCGGACTTGCGTGTTGTTGACACCGCTGTTGTGGATGGTCTGCGCCCGAGCCCCGCCCGAAAGAGCGACGGCGCCCATCAGAAACACCACGGCCATCAGCGCGCGCAGACGCGTTTGCCAGTCTGTCCGTGAAGTTCTTGAGGAACGCAATGTCAACCAACCTAGCAAAGAATTAAGTACGTAACAATACATTTTTCTAGAGTAATAATATTTGGATTCTCAGATGAATCGGTTGCCCCGAGGGTTTCTTGAGCCCGATTCTTGCGAGTGTCTCAGGTGGGAGATGTGTCTACCCCGGCACTCGGTCGTTCTTATTCCTCGCGGGCGCGCCGGGCCTACTTGCCGGTGGAGACATCGCGGGGCTACCATCGATCCTCCATGCGGCTCGCGACTGCGGCGGCAGTGACTGTTTCGGCATTACTCCTGCCCGCGGCCAGGGCCGCCGCGACCAGCGGCCTCGTCGGCACGCGCTTCGACTCCGGGGTGAGCTGGTTCCTCGACAAGCCGCCCGCGGACGAGCCGCTCTACCCAGGGTTCCACGGTTCGCTGAGCGCGGATGGCAAGGTCTACCGCCGGCTACGCTTGGAGGTTGCCGGCAGCATCGATTCCTACCGCTATGGCCCAGAGCAGATCCGGTCGGCCCTCTTCATCGTGCGCGGTGGTCCCATGTTCGTGCCCGTCGACTTCGACGGCGGCACCGGCTGGATCGAGGCCACCGCCGGCTACGCCCGTCTACACGGCCGGGATTGTCTCACGCTTGCCGGAGGGTTGGGCTATATGGCCCAGTACGGTCGCCTTGGGCTGGGCCTGTTCTCCCGCTACACGCAAGTCGTGGTGCCAGCGGGTTGGGGCCACGGCATCAAGGTCCTGACCATCGGGATCTCGGCCGGCGTGGCGGTCGTGGGCGTCCCGCAATCGCAGCCAGACGAGCCGTCCGACTCCGACGGCGACGGGGTAGAGGATGCGAAAGACCACTGCCCCGGTACCCGCACTGGCGCACGTGTCGACGGCGAGGGCTGCGAGGCGAAGCCGTCGGAGACGACGCCCAACACGAAGCCGCCCGCAAGATCGTCGGTGTTGCACGATGAAGTGGGCGAGGACGCACCCCTATCCCTCGACGGCGCGAAGGCGATCGAGACGCCCGCGCCGGCGGCGACCGTGGACACGGCCAGCGACGACGGCGACCAGGACGGCGTGCTCAACGCCGCCGACCAGTGTCCCGAGACCAGCAATGGTTTTCCCGTGGACGTCACCGGTTGCCCGGTATTGCGCGCTCGCTTCACGTTACCGCAGGTTTCGTTCATGCCCTTCACCGCGCGCCCTCGCAAGGAGGCTCTGGCCCAGCTCGACGAGCTGGCGAGGGTGTTGCGCGAACGTCCCGGCGCACGCGTGAGGATCACCGCCTACGTCGAGAACGCCAAGGACAAGCCGCTGCGCGTGCTCCAGCGCCTGGCCAAGCAGCGTGCCACCGTGGTGGCGGAACTCCTGGCCGCGCGGGGGATCGCGCCCAAGCGCATGAGAGCAACGGGCAGCAACAAGCCCGACATCGACGAGATCGAGTTCGCGATCGGCGGCTCCACCAAGCGACGGTCGCGGGCTCGCATCCAAGATGCGCCGATTGGCATCCGCCACTCGCCGTGATAGGGCACGGGGATGCCAAGGACGCTCTTTCCGCTGCTGGGCCTGGTTCTCATCACGAGCTGCTGCCCGAACCCGGCGGCCCAACGCGATCCCACGCAGACCAAGCTGACGGTCGCGCCGGATCTCGGGCATGCCACCGAGGATGAGAAGACGCTGTACACCGTCGGCATCGCGCTCGGGCGCAGCACGACGACCCTGAACCTGACGCCGCTCGAGCTTGAATTCGTGAAAGCCGGTCTGTCCGACCAAGTGGCGGGTCGCACCCCGCAGGTGTCGGTCGAGACCTACGCCCCCAAGGTCGAGGAGCTCGCGCGCCGGCGGGCAGCCGAGTCCGTCGACAAGACCGAGGCCGCAGGCAAGGCTTTCATCGAGGCCGCGGCGAAGGAGCCGGGCGCTATCAAGACCAAGAGCGGCCTGGTCATGCGGACGCTCAAGCCTGGCAGCGGACGCAGCCCCGCCTATACCGACAAGGTCAAGGTCCGCTATCGGGGTACGTTCACCAGCGGCACCGTGTTCGACAGTGAAACCGAGGGCGCGCCCGTGGAGCTGGTGCTGGCCGGGACCATCCCCTGCTGGCACGAGGCGCTACAGAGGATGAAGATCGGCGAGACCGCCAGGCTGGTATGTCCGCCATCGCTGGCCTATGGCGACCAGGGCCGGCCGCCCACCTTGCCGGGGCACGCGACCCTGGTCTTCGACATCGAGCTGGTGGCGGCGGAGCCGGCCACGGACGCGGGCGCGCCGAGCACGACCACCCCGCAGGACCTTCGCGCCCCGTGACCGCCTGGGCCAGGCTTTCGGACTAGGGGTAGCCCGCCTTGCAGGGTCGATCGTGACCGTGATGCTCTTGCAGTTGGTGCCCACGGCGGTTCCGATGTCCAACGCGCAACGCTTGGTCAGTCCACAGCTCGAGCACACAGGTGACTGCCTGGTTGGGGACAGGTGTACATGCCAGAAGCCATCGGCAAAGTCGTAGCGGTCGAAACTGACACGCCAGCCGGTTGCATTGGCCAACTGCAATGCCAAGAGCAAGGGCGAGCGCGTGATGAAGGCCTTCCTGCGATTGAAGAAATTCGAATCTCGCAACCCTCCGGCGCGGCGTACGACGGCAAGTGGCGGCGGTCAGCGAGCACCGCCTACCGCGGGGTGCGGCATCCAAGCACCGCCGCACCTCCACGTCCCCGTGGTACCTTTGAAAAATGCGCACACAACGAGGTTTCGTGCTTGTGGTCCTGTTGGGGTTCGGTTGCGGAGGATCGAGCGCCAGCCACCAAGGCGCAGGGGGAGCTTCCGCGACGGGCGGAAGCTCGATCCCGGAAACGGTGCCGCCCCTGTCGCTGGTGAAGCGCCAACGGCGGCATCGCGGACGCTCGCCGGCCTTGGCGGCGCCACGTCGACAGGCGGGCTTTCGAGCAGCGGCGGTACCTCCGCGCGCGCCGGGGGGCAATACTGGCTCCGGCGGAAGTCCCACGATGGGTAGCGCGGGCGGGGCTGCGGCGGGCGGCGCGACCGGACAAGGGGGCGGGGGCGCGATAGACGCAGGAGCCACGAGCGCCGGGAACCCCTACGGCTCGTGCAGCACCAGCGTTCCCGCCACTGGAGAGCCCGCCGATCCCTTCCGCGCCGACGACCTATTTCGGGACGGTTCTCCGGTCGTGTTGAGCGTTGCACTGCTCCAGGCGGCGGCGACCAAAGGCGGCATCATCACCTTCGACTGCGGTCCCGCCCCGTATCACCATTGCTGTCACCGCCACGCTCAACCTCCCGATCATCGAAGAACACCGTGATCGATGGCGGCAACAAGATTACGCTCGACGGCGGCGGGGCCGTGCAGATCCTGAGATTCGATAGTCCGGACTTCCAGCACAACACGAACGGACTGACCCTCCAAGACATCACGCTCATCAATGGCAAGACGACGCCCACCCAGGCCATCCCCACGGCTCCGGCGCCCTGCTCGCCGGGATGGGACGACGGCGAAGGCGGCGCCGTCTACATGCGGGACGGCAACCTCACGGTGATCGATTCGATCTTCATGAACAATCAGGCCGCCCCGCTCGGGCCTGATACGGGCGGAGGCGCGATCTACATCATCGGCAGCCTGAACGGCGTGCTCATCGTGGGCAGCACCTTCACCGGCAACTCAGGCCAGCAACGCCGGCGCAGTAGGATGCCTGTTCGCTGAGCTGGCCGTCTACAACAGCCTGTTCACGAACAACGCAGTCCATCGGCCACGATAACAACAACGACGACGCCGACCAAGTGTTCCGTCATCAACAACGGCCAGCATGAGGTTGGCTCTGGCGGAAACGGCGGTGCGCTTCTACAGCGACGGCGAGTCGGTAAACATCACCCTGTGCGGGGACGCTGTCCTCAACAACCGCGCAGGCAAAAACGCCTTCGGCGGCGGTGTCTTCTTCACCAGCAACAACTGGGACACGCCTCAAGGTGGGACGCTCTCCATCGCCGATACGACGATGACGGGAAACACGGGCGGATCACTGGACGCAAGTTGCCGGCGGCAGTGTCACGAATCTCGGCACGGCCGTGGGCACGAACGCCAAGAGCATCACGGTCACGAATTCCACCATCCAGGACGCCCCTTAGGCCTTTGATCCTAATTACCTAGTCAACTCGCGGGGTTGCAGCTCGTAGTTCCACTCGCCATGGAACGTGTGCGTCGCAATGAGAGCCTGTGCATCTCAGTCTCTGAAACTTCCACGCCAGTACTGTACTTGCGCAGGTCGAGCTTGGCCTTTACCCGCAAGCCTGCTTCCGTTCGCGTATTGCCTATCAAATCCATGATCGTGTCGGCGGTGGCAATGGCTTGCCGCGCCATTTCTTGCGTGATGTGACAGAAGAGCCGACGCTCGATCTTGTTCCACTTGCTCGTACCAGGTGGAAAGTGGCTGACTTGGATCCGCAATCCGCTGTCGTCTGCGAACTTCTGCAATTCGACCTTCCAGGCGCGTGCCCTATACCCGTTGCTTCCTCCTGCGTCGGCAGTGATGAACAGGTTCTTGGCCTCGGGGTACGCCTGCTGACCCATCGTTTTCCACCACTGCCGATCGAAGCGACCGCTAACTTGGGTGTGTCGTGATCTCGGCCGACATGACCCACGCCTCGTTGCGAGCCATGGCGTAGACGCCATACGTAATGGCCTTGCCCATCGAGTCGCCAGAATCGTGTACCAGCACCTTGTCGAGCGCGCCCTTCCGTTGCCGTTCCCGTCCGCTATTCTTGAAATCATCGACGAGTTCCTTCTTGTTGATGTCGATCGATACGACAGGCTGTTTGCGTCGCATACCTCGTTGCGGTCGCGTTGCTGTACTCTAGCTGCTCGTTGCGGTCCGGATGCGAGGTTCCTTCACGGCTCTTCTGCACGGCCTGCAGGCGATAGCCAAGGCCGTGCGTAGCCGCCCCACGTCGTAGAACTCACCGTCGAGCCGTCCGCCGAGAGCGCCCCAGCCAGCTTCGCTCGGCTCTTGCACGTCCATCGCGTGGCGACATGGGATTGCCGCGTGTGAGCGGGTCCACCAGTCTCTCCAGCGCCACTTCCAGACCTTGTTGCGTCTTCTTGAAGCTTGGCCGCCCGGCTCCAACGCGACGAACTCAGCCTGTAGCGAGATTCCCTCCTCGATCTCCAATCGACCGCGACGAACCGTGTCTCGTGCCAGGCCAGTCGCCGCGACACAAGTGCATCCCCACCATATCCGATCGCACGCGACTCGGCGGCTGCCCAAAGCCGACGCGCTCGCTCGTCAAGCACATCCGCGATTGCCGAATACTTGCTTACGACTGCGGCCTCCAGTCCCTCGTTGCGAAGCACCCGGCAATATAGTCACACTTTGGCGAAGTTGACAAGTTAATTCTGGTGCATGGCCTTAGCCCGCATCATTTGCGGCGTTAGCGTGTCCGACTGCTATGCCGAAACAGTCTTCGGTTGGCACTTCGAAGCGCGCTAGCGACAGGTCTGTTGGTATCCGGTTCCTGTCCCAGTCTTGTTAGTGCACCCAGGTATCGCGGACAGCCAATAGCAATACTCTTGCCCAATGTCCCCCTGGTCCCCGCACGCAAAGGGATTCAAGGCATAATAACCGATAGGCTGGTTGCTGCAAACGCTGATATCCAGACCGGCGCAGGTTGGTGGCGGTGGTGCAGGTATCCGGATATTTCTTGGTAACGACCGCCATCGCAGTCCCAATCCCAGCTCCCATTGGGCGCCGGCCCCGTTGTGCCAAACGGTTGCGTCGCCCATTCCAGAAACAGCTGGCTTGCATACCTGCGTATATCCAGCTGCAGGCCGTGTAACCACCGTTGGCATCATGCTCCAAGCCTCTTCCCTTCGACGTTGCAGACCGCGACTGGAAGGTTGTCTACGATGCTGTCACAATCAATCGTCAGTCCCGGGATTGGCGCAGGTCTCGGTGCCCTTGGGTGTCCCCTGGCTGCAGGTTCCCCATGCTCTGGAAGATTTGTCACCCGACACGACACACGCCTGCGAACCGGCTGAGCAAATGCCGAGCAGCCCGGTCGAGCAAGATCGGGTGGCGTCTGCCCGCAGCACACCGTCAGAAGGTTGATTCTGTATTGTCCGCCGTCCGTTGAGTCGTTGTCCTTGCTCGATGGGCATGCTTGAGCCCTTGGCGAGGTCTTGAACGCAGGCTCCGAAGCCAACGCTTGGTGGTCCGCGGCGAGTTCGCAGCTTTGGGTTCCCGCCTTGAGATCCCTAGACCTGCCGTGTTGCATGCCTGGCTGTTGCCTCGCTGCACGTCTTGCACGGGGCTTCCTGGTTGTCCGCTGTTCCGTTGCAATCGTCGTCCTTGCTCGATGTGCAGTCCCGACTCCCACAGCTTCCGGCTGCGCCCCCGATCTCCCGTCGTGCCACCGGCTCCCGTCCACACCACCTGTCCCGATCGCACCGCCGGATCCAGCACTGCCATCAATTCCACCGACTGGAGGCAGACCATCCGAAGTGGTCCGGGCCCCGGCGTGTCCACGGGTGCATCGGCCACGTGTGAATCCGAGGAATCTGGCAACAGCTGTGGAACGTCCGCATGGGCGCGTCGGCCATTCGACCATCGACGACTAGGCCGGTGTCGGTGCTGCCTGGCACCGTCGCATCCAGGGCATCCGCCGCTGTCGAGCAAGACGAAGGCGTCTCCGCCGCGCGCGCCGTCGGGCGACGACGTTCCATCGTTCGAAGCGCGGTGTCGAGCCGTCACCGTCCAGGCGCCAATCCGCGCCGCTTCGGCAGCCCGCCTGGTTTGCTCGAATCTGCACAAATGTAGCCGGCCGGACAGTTATCGTCGGTGACGCAGTAGATAGTCCGTACGTCCGGCCCAGTGAAACAGCCGGCAAGAAGCAAGCCCGCCGTGGCTGCCAGGGAGAAGCCGTGGAACCACGCCGAGAGCTTCCCAGGGACTTCTCGCGTCATCAGAAGGCCCCTTTCAAGACCGCAGCGCTCGCCCGTGCGCGCCGGCAGCGCCGCCCGGGCCGCGGTCGCTTGCTCCCGGCCTTCCTCGAGCGATGGAACCGCCGGTCGCACCTGCGCGCCCACGCCGTATCCGACCCACGCGAGCGTCTCGTAGGTTTTGCGGTCCGATTCCTTACTCGGACGTACCACCCGTCTTGAGCACTGCCGGCTATCTGTTCGCCTTCAGGTTGAAAACGATTCCTGCGATGGACGCCACCGCCGACCCCGACATCCCGATCCCTCGCAGTCCGAGTACCTGAACCCCATTCGCGCAGGGTCTGCGGATTCGGCTGCTCCATGATCGCCAGGGGGGCGGCTTGGGCGACCGCTTCAGACTGTGCCCGCGATTGTACGACGGCGGGGACGGCCCCCTGGATTTGCGTGGCGGGCGCAGGCGGCCCGTTTCGCTTCGCGAGTTGGTTCTGGCAGTCCGCGATGTGCTTTCGAGCTTCCACTTTGTCGGCTTCACTCAGGTCGGTGGCTATGCGCAGATACTCTTGGAAGCGAAAGACGGCGTCCTCGAAGCGTCCGTTCTGTTCCAGGCAACGGCCCTGGTTGTAGATGTAGGTGGCATTCTTGGTATCCAAGAAGAGGTCGGAGAGGATGGACACCCCCTGGGCGTAGCCACCGGCGCTGCCTCTGCCACCCGTTCCTGGGCCGCCAGCACCTCCGCCCGAGCCTATGTGGCCACCACCGACGGGTGACGACTAACAACAGGAACTTCCAACCATGCATCGTCTTAGCTTTCGCAAAAGGCCAAGAGTGAATCCCCAACCAGCTTCTCGGCTTCCGAATATGTATTCAAGGCTCCCTCCTGGCAAGCTCCTTCGAGGGTGACCGAGCGTGGAAACAGACCGAGAAACAGAAGTACCAAGGCGCTTCCGAGGGGGTTCTTCCCGAGGACATCTGCGCCACGTTGCAACACCCTGCGCTCGTGTCCCCGCCAGGTTGTTTTGCGCCCGCACCCAGCTGGGCGAAGCCATGTCCCTAAATCGCCGCATGCCTCCCGCACACCGCCAAACTTGCGCCAATCGGGTAAGCGTCCACGCCCCACAAACTGGAAAGCGCGTTACTATGAGGGCCATGGGCACGAAGCTGGTATGGACATCGGGTCTCACCCTGTACTTGCTGCTGTCAGGGGGCTGCGGCAGCTCACCCGCGGGGGCGCGCGACGCGGCGGCCGGTCAAGATGGACCCGGTCGAGATCGCGGTGCCGGAGGTGCGGGTGGCCAGACGGCTGCAGGTGGCTCGGGCAGCGGCGGTCTCGGTGCGGGGGGCCTTGGCGCAGGCGGCCTGGGTGGCGGCGGCACTGCCATGGGTACAGGGGGTGGTGCAGGCGGCCTGGCCGCCGGCGGCCGGGACGGCGGTGCCGGCGGGGTTGGCTCGGGCGGCAGCAGCAGCACCGGAGGGGATCGATGCGAGCATGGCGGGCGCGGGCGGCCGCGACGCGGCTGGCGGGGCCTCCGTAGACAGCGGCCGGGGTGGTGCTGGCGGTGGGGCTTCCGTGGACAGCGGCCGGGGTGGTGCTGGCGGTGGGGCTTCCGTGGACGGCGGCCTCGCTGGCGTCGACGGCGGTTGCGCGGCTTCGGGGACTGCGCCTGCTGTCGCCCGAGGCGGGCAATACTTCGGATTCTCCGAGAAGCTCAACCGTTACTACACGGATTGCGCCTGGCAGCCGTCGAGCACGGTCTACGTCAGCCCGAGCGGCACGGGCAACGGTAGCTCGCCCTCGAATTCTGCCAGCGTGGCCACAGCCCTTGCGGCCGTCGTGCCGGGCAGGATGGTGGTCTTCACCGCGGGTACCTACGCCGGCTGCTACGAGCTCGACTCGGATCACGGCGGCAGCTACGACAGTCCCATCGTGCTTGTCGGCGAGCGCAAGGCCGACGGCTCGCCCGCGGTGACCATCAATTGCTGCACCAGCGGACGCAAGACCTGCATCAACCTCGAGGCGTCCGACTATGTCGCTATCGACGGGTTCGAACTGGTCGGTGGAGACTATGGCGTGCGCGCGGTGGGCGCCGGCTATCCCGCGAACGAGCACCAAAAAGGCATCGCGATGCTGAACAACATCGGTCACGCGCAGAACAAAGATCCCTTCTTCACCGGGCAATCCGATTGGCTGGTGATCGAACGTTGCACCGGCTACGACTCGGGCAGCGGCGACGGGCACGGCATCTACCTGAGCAACGGCAGTGACTGGAACATCGCCCGCTACAACGAGACCTACAACACCGCCTCGTCGGACTTCCAGATCAACGCGGATCCTATATCTACCTGCTCCGACGACGGCGTGGCCTACGACGATCCCGAGTGCGATGCGGTCGCGGGCAGCAGCACGACCGGGGGACGAGGCGCCTCCGACTTCATGCTCATCGAGGCCAACTTCTTCCACCACAGCATGGCGCAAGGGCCCAACTTCACCTCGGTGAGAAACAGCACCATCAAGAACAACATCTTCGCCTTGCCCGCGCGGCACGGCGCCAGCTTCTGGCAGGAAACGGACAATCCCAAGCTCGGCTCGTCGAACAACCTGGTCGCGCACAATCTCTTTGTCACCCAGGTCAGCGACAGACAAGCCATCGGCGTGACCAACGACTCCACCGCCAACCAGTTCAAAAACAACGTCGTGGTCGCGGTCAGTATCAGCGGCAGCACCGTCACCGCCAATGCCAACGGTCAACTTCTCGCCACCGACGCCACCACGGTGCAGGCGAACACGTTCGAGCACAACGCGTGGGTCTCGGGTTACTTCGGCTCTGACGACACCGCGCCGGCCTACAGCCCGACCGCCACCGAACGCATCATCCCCAGCGTCGATCCCACCTGGTTCGCCGCCTTTCCGACGGCGCTTGGCCACGCCCCCGCGGCCTTCGCCCCCACCGCCACCACGCCGTGGCTCGATTTCGGCAACCTGCTACCCGAGGTTCCCACCGACCGCGCCGGCGTGGTCCGCCACGCGCCCGTGGATCTTGGGCCGTTCGAGAGGTGAGATGCGGGTGTCTTCCGCGATCTCGATGCTGCTGCCGCCCCCGGTCACCCCATTTTCTTGACGGCGTATGTCTTCCAAGCGCCCTCACTTCCGATAGCTCCAACATCCATCCGAGACAAAGGCGGAGTACATGCGTTCACTTGTTCCGTTGTGTTGCTTGACCGTGGCTTGGTGTCTCTTGCCCGCCGGTTGCTCGGCACCGACTTCGGGACAGTCGGCGGCTGGCGGTCGTGGCGGCAGCGGAGGTGGCGCTGGCGGCGGGGCGGCGGTGGGCAGTGGTGGTTCCTCGGGCGGCAGCGGCGGCAAGACGGCCACTGGTGGTAGCGGTGGCAGCGGGGGCGTGGCAGCTGGTGTTTCTGGGGGCGGCGCGGGTGGTGCTTCGGGTGGCACCGCCGGCAAGGGCAGCGGTGGCTCGGGCGGCTCCGGAAGCGGCGGAAACGCGGCGGCCGGCGGTACCACCACCTCGAGCGGCGGCAAGGCCACCGGCGGTACCACCGGGAGTGGCGGCGCCAAGAGCACAGGCGGTACCGGTGGCCCGGGTAGTGGTGGTTCAAGCACCGGCCCGCAAAATGCGGGTGGCACGGGAAGCGGTGGATCGAGCGGAGGTGCGTCGGGGACAGGTGGCAGGAACACGGGGGGGACTACCGCGACGGGAGGAAGCGGCGGCGGTTCCTGCAACTTCACCGTCAACGTGCAACTCGCGAGCGCCATCAACTCCAAATCCCCCGGCACGATTGGGATCGTGACCTGGTCCATCAGTGGCGCCACGCCGACCAGCGCAAACGTCGAGTTCGGTACGGATACGACCTATGGCATGACGGCGCCCGTGGACCTGACAGCGACAAACTACCAAACACCGCTGCTCGGCATGAAGCCGTCCACGACGTATCACTTCCGAGTCGTGGCGGCGACCGGCTCCACTTCCTGTACGAGCCAGGACTACACCGTGCAAACCGGAGCCAAGACGACTTCCGTGTCCATCAGCAATTTCAGCGTGAAGAATGAAACCGCAAGAAAGCGCGGCTTCATCGTTACTTCCTATTGGCAGGGCTCTGGCTCCTCTATTCCCTTCATCCTCGACGCCGATGGCGAAATCGTTTGGTGGTACACGGGCGGGCCAAGTGCCGGTATCGCGCGGGCGCGCGTGTCCGTCGATGCCAAGAATATGTGGATGGTCGTCCCAACACTGAGCAGTGGCGGTCCCGTGCAGCGAGTGAGTATGGATACACTCGATTCCCAGACCTACAGCTCAACCAAAGCCTCGCATGACATCGCCGCGGTCAGCGGATCGCTGATGGCATTCCTGGACTACAGCACGACCTGCAACGGCATCATCGAAATCGACCCGAGCGGCACGACCAAGAAGGTCTTCGATGCACAGGGGGTAGTCCCCAGCTCGGGCTGTCACGGGAACTCATTACGCTATTCGAAGACTGAGGATGTCTACACCTACTCCGATCTGGGATCCGACGTCTACGTCGTCAACCGCTCGGGCAATGTTCAGTGGCGTCTGTCCGACCTTGTGAGTGGTGGCCACAGTTCTTGGGGTGGCAAGCAGCATGGCCAGCAGTTACTCGACAACAGCATCATCATTTTCGCCAACAGTGGCAGTAGTTCCAACGCATCTGCGGCCATCGAGTATTCGCTGCAGGGACAACTCATCAAGAAGTTCACAAGCGGAGGCTACACTGCCAATCTCGGCGATGTGCAGCGTTTGCCGGGAGGCAATACTCTCATTACCTACGGGAACGGCCACAACATCCAAGAGGTCGACTCGAGTGGCAACGTGGTGCTTGAGATCACCGGTGGCAGTTCTTCGTTTGGCTACGCCGAGTGGCGAGAAAGTCTCTATGGTCCACCCATGGACATTGCGGAGTAGCCTGCACGGTTAATCGCGTGGAGAGCGGGCTGGCTTGACTCGGCGACCCGCCGGCTACGGTGCGGCGGGTCCTGTCAGCTCGGGCCTGCTCCGCGTCGTGTGCTACGGTCGATTCAATTCGCAAAGTGCACAAGGCGACGATCGCGGAGTGCGCCTGCAGCACAGGCGGCAGTGGGGTAAGGTCTATTTAGCCGTCACGTTTGCTACTGGGAAAGAAATGCTTCCAGTCCCCCCCCCCTACTTCTACGAGAATCTTGGCCTCCAGCATGTTCCCTAGGGTCATGCCCGCGGCCTTCCACGCGTCGAAGTGCTGGGAAATGGATATGGTCCCGCACTGGCGAGCCTTCTGCCGGATGCTCCAATACTGCTGCCAACTCGAGACGCCGCTGCATCTCGAACCACCGGTTCCATTGGTGGTGTTCTGGAACATCTTGTAGTTTTCGCCATCGATTGCGACAGTTCCCTTGAGGGTCGCGTTGTAAGCATTGAACGGCATCGTGCCGTACGAATCGTCGACGATGTAGTATTCGACGCATGGGTTGGTCGACCACCCATAGATTCCTATGTACGAGTAGCCGCCGCCGGATCCCGTTTTCGTATAGGCGAATTGCGCTGTAATCGATCCATACTGGTCGTAGGTCTTGCCGCTGTTCCCCCATTCCAGGCCCAAGCGGGCCAGGTAGTCTCCCGAGCTGGGCCCCCAAGATGCACTGAATGCAGGAGTGCTGAAGGTGGTAATGCTTCCCCCGCTCCCATTCATCCACAGTGACCAGGCTAGGCTGCCGCTGCCACCCTGAGTATTCCCCGTGTGAACCGTGCCGCCGCTCGGCATTGCAGCGCTGCAGTCAACAGTTGTCGTGCCCGTCGATGTGCTGCCGCCCGTCGCGGCACCGCCCGCCCCGGTTTGGCCACCGTTGCCGGTCATGCCTCCCCTGCCGGTCGTTCCGCCGGCGCCAGTGGCGCCACCTCTGGCGGTGGCGCCGCCGGAGCCGGTGGTCCCGCCGGCACTGGTGGTGCCGCCGGACCCGGTAGTGCCGCTGGTGCTGGTGGCGCCGCCGGCACTGGTGGTGCCGCCGGAGGCGGTGGTCCCGCCGGCACTGGTGGTGCCGCCGGAGCTGGTGGCGCCACCGGCACTGGTGATGCCGCCGGAACTGGTGGTGCCGCCGTTGCCGGTTGTCCCACCCCTGGCGGTGGTGCCGCCGGAGCCGGTGGCGCCACCGGTACTGGTGATGCCGCCAGAGCTGGTGATGCCGCCGTTGCTGGTGGCGCCGCCGGAAGTGCTGCCACCGGCGCTCCCGGGAGATCCTTCACTGGCGCAGCCAGCCGCGAGCAGGAGCGCCATCGCGGGCGCAAGAACGAATGTCAACGACGATACTCTGCGGACAACAGTCGACGATGTCATGAGCGCTCCTTTGAACACCAGGTCCACCCTTTCGAATCGCGAACCCGCCAAGACCACAGCGCCCCGCCGCCAGTATTGCGGAGCCACCGCACCTCTTTGAAGAATATGCGGATCGCGATCTGGGGACAAGCTAATCTTGCAGGCTAATACGGGAATCGCGCGGTGTTTCCGGACCGCGGTTGGCAATATCCAGAAAATATAGTGACCAAATTGGTGGACAGAGAGCCACTCCGGTAAATCTGGGAATTAATTGTGGTGGCTCTTCGCTTTCCTGCGCTTGCGCGTATGGAGTCGGCCAAGGAGATTGGCGGCTCCACGGTGCGCGGGCTAAGCGCGTCAGGCCGGGGATGCGCGTCGTTGGCTTTGCCAGCCGGTTGGCATACCCTTCGGGCACTGGAAATTCGGAAGATGCAGCACAGCGTCGACGAGAGGCCGATCGAGGCACGAACCCGCAGTCTGTCACCTGGAGACGCGAGGCGCGGAACCGACTATTCCGTTCGTTTCCTGCTGCTCGCCACCATCGCCTTCTTCGCTGCCCGCATTTTCGTGATACCGCATCGCACCTTCGATCCCGACGAGTTTCAGCATTCCCATGCGGCTTGGTGTCTGTTCAAGGGAATGGTCCCCTACAAGGACTTCTTCGAGCATCACACACCCTGGTACTACGAGTTTCTGCGTCCGTTCTTTCATTGGTTCCATGTTGACGCTTCCTTCGAAAGCGCGAGACATTTCCTGATCTTCGCTCGCTGCCTCTCGCTCGTTCTGACGATTCTTGCGGTTCTCGTCGTTGTCCAGGTCGGACGCCTGTTGGAAGATCGCAAGGTTGGGCTCTTGGCCGGTCTGTTTCTCGTAGGTCAGCCAGTATTCTTCGAGAAAACCGTCGAGATACGCCCCGATGTGCTGGCCCTTCCCTTCTTCCTCGGCAGTTTTTGGTTCCTGCTGCGCGGGCTTGCCGGCGGCACGGATTCGGCAGCGAGGCGTCTTCGCCACTTCCTCGCAGCCGGCCTCTGCCTGGGGGCCGCCATCATGTGCACACAGAAGATGCTCTTCGTCCTGCCGGGGCTTTGCACCGGCCTCGGCCTCTGGGCGCTGTTTGCCGGTCGCGCGGAGAAGACGGGTCTTCGCTCCCGGATTCTTTCGACCATGGTTTTCGGCCTGGGGGTCGTGGTCCCGACCGCGTTGACTTGGGCCGCGTTCGCCTTTCGACACGCCGGTACTGAATTCATCAGGAACAACTTCCTCCTCAATGCCCATTGGAAGGTCAGGGTAAATGAACAGCTCTTGAAGCTGCTCGCATCCAGCTGGCCCATCCTGATCCTAGCTCTCGTGGGAGCCACCGTGTCTTCGTATTGCTTCTTTCGCACCGAACGGCGTCGCTACGGTGGATTCCTGATGCTTTGTACCTTGTTTGGGCTCATCGCTGGAATCCTCGTCGTCCCCGTAGCCCACAGACAGTACTACCTGATGCCGTTGCCTATCGTTTGCCTGTTCGCCGCCAAGGGGCTGTCCTTCCTCGTCGATCGAGCGCGGGAGCGCGCGCGTGCATGGCTCCTCGTTCTCGCGACGATCCCCTTGTCGATCCTACCCGTTCTCGACCTGCGGCAATCCTTCACCATGCGGAACGACCGTCAGCTCACAAGGCTGCGCTACGTCTTCGAAAATACGAAGCCGACGGACCTTGTGATGGACGGCTGGGAAGGGACCGGGGTGTTTCGACCGCATGCCTTTTACTACGCGTTCATCCACGACGAATTGGAGGGCATGCTTTCTCGACATCGGGTGGATGCCTTCCTTGACGCCCTGGAGAGCGGCAAGATTCGGCCAAGACTGATCGCGATGGACGATCACCTCGTTGCCCTGGGGTCGAGATTCGTGAGATTCGTCAAGAGAAACTACGAAAGCAGCGATGGCTTCTTCTACATCTCGAAGGGCCCGGGTAGAGGGATCCGCGTGAGGTAGACTCCGCCGAGCCTGGGTAGCGCTTCAACCTGGCAGAGGCGATCCCGCCTTGCCGTCTGCGGAGCAACATACTACGCTCCGGCGCACAGATTGCCGAGCGAAACGGTCCGTTCAAAGCCTTGCAGGCTGCGACCCGATGGATGGCGATAGTTGCTTCTCACCCGGAGGCCTTGATGAAGAAGAAGACATACCTTTGGATCGCGAGGGCGGTCGTCCTCGCTCTGGCCGTGGTGGGGGCAATGCAGCTGAAGGATGTCTACCGGTGGAAGGCATATCGCAAGCTGCGCACGACGCTACTCGCCGCCATTCGCCCCGTGCGGCTGTCCAACTGCGTGATGAAGCGCTTCGGTGCCCCTGGCGATGGCGGCTATCTGCTTTGCAAGAATCTCGTGGGCCAAGTCGAGTCTGCGTATTCCTACGGCATCGATGGACGCGACGAGTGGGGGTGCGACGTTTCGCGTGCCTACCACCTTCCCATCCATCAGTACGACTGTTTCAATTCCAAACGGCCGGTCTGCGATGGCGCTCAATTCGATTTCCGTGACGAGTGCGTCGGCCCGGGCCCGGCCCGCATCGAGAATCGCGCGTACGACAGCCTCACGAACCAGTTTGCCAAGAATGGAGACGCAGGCAAACATCTCCTGGTCAAGATGGACGTGGAGAGCGCGGAGTGGGATGTGTTCGCCGCCGCACCGGATAGGACGCTCGAAAACATCGACCAACTCGTCGTCGAGTTTCACGGCCTGGACGAATCTCGGTACGTCGACGTCATCGAGAAGCTCAAGAAGACTTTCTATATCGCAAACGTGCACTTCAACAACTATGCCTGTATGTGGTGGAGTAGGCCGTTTCCCGCGTTGGCGTTCGAGATCCTGATGGTGAACAAACGCCTCGGCGTCCCCGACGCCGCGAACCCGTGGGCCGTCTATCCAAACCCATTGGACGCGCCGAACCAGCCCTCTCGGCGCGACTGCCAAAGCGCTTGGTAGGGTCACCCCAAGAGATACGACATGGGCATGGCTCGGCGCCATGGGGTTCCATGGTTGCTCCATATAGCCGGATGCGGTGGGCGAACTCCCCCAGTCCACCCCGCCGTCACAACTTGATCACGCCCTGCTTGAGCGCGAATTTCACCAACTCGGTGCGGTTGTGGATGCCGAGCTTCTGCATGACCCGCTCGCGATGGGACATCGCCGTCTTCACGCTGATGTCGAGGATTTGCGCAACCTCCTTGTTGGAATTGCCCTCGGCGACCAGCTTCAGGACTTGCTTCTCCCGGTCGGTGAGGCTCTGGTAGCGATCTTCCCCGTCGCCTGCGCCCACGGGTGGGGCGGTGGGCGACAGGGCCTCGCGCGCGAGCGCGGGGTCGAGCACCAGGCCGCCGCGGTGGACCGCACGCACCGCGGAGACCAGCTCCGAACCGGCGGCGCGCTTGAGCACGTAACCCGAGGCGCCGGTCTTGAGGAAGCGGGCGACGTATTCGCGGTCGTCGTACTGGGTCAGCACCAGGATCTTGGTGCGCGGATTCTCGCGCTGGATCTCGGGCGTCGCCTCCAGGCCGCCGAGGCCGGGCATGTTGATGTCCATGAGCACGACGTCGGGGTCGAGGCGCTTGGCGGCCGCGATGGCCTCCATGCCGTCGGCGGCCTCGCCCACGACCTCGAGATCGTCGCACTGGGACAGCAAGGCGCGGATGCCTTCGCGAACCAGGGCATGATCGTCAGCGATCAGGATGCGAATCTTGGCCATGGTGATTCTCCTCTTGGAAGGGGACGCGCAAGACCACGCGGGTGCCGGCCTCGGCCGAGGAAATCACCTCGGCGGCTCCACCCACCATCGACAGGCGTTCGCGCATGCCGAGCAGTCCCAGGCCTCGTCCCGAGGGCCCGGGCACGGCCACGCTCGCGGGATCGAAGCCGTGGCCGTCGTCCTCGATCTCGACCAGCAGATCGTGGGCCCGTTCCTCGACCTGGATGAGCACCTGGGTCGCGCCCGAGTGGCGGGCCACGTTGCGTATGGCTTCCTGAATGGCCCGAAACAAGGTGGTTTCGCCCTCCGAGCTGAGGGTGCGGCCGGGCTGCGTGGCTTCGCAGCGATAGGCGATGTTGGCCGGGGTGAGGTTGTGATCGGCCAGCCAGCGAATGGCCGGGAATAGTCCGAGGTCGTCAAGCACCGACGGGCGCAACTCGTAGATGAGGGCGTGGATGTCGGCCAGGGTCCTGCCTGCGAAGGTGCGCGCTTCGCCGAGGCGCTCGCGCACGGCCTCGGGCGTGGAGGCGGACAGGGCCGCGTCGAGCTTCATGCCGAGCGCGGCCAGGGTCTGGCAGGTTTCGTCGTGAAGCTCGCGCGCGATGCGCCGGCGCTCGTCCTCCTGGACCGACACGATCTTGGTGAGAAGTCGCCGCAGTTCTTGCGTTCGCTCCTCGACCCGCTTTTCGAGGGCGTCATGGCTGCGGGTCAAGTCGTCCATGGACTTCTTGAGCGCCACGCGCATCGCCTCCAGCGAACGACCAAGCTGGCCCACTTCGTCGTCGGCCTGGGGAGGCACGGTGGCCTCCAGGTTGCCGTCGGCGATGCGTCTCGCGGCCAGGTTGAGGGCCTTGAGGGGCTCGGTCACGCTGTGGGTGGCGCCCCAGGAAAAGAGCAGCGCCAACACCAGCAGCAGCGGCGATAGAACCAGGACGCGGCCGCGCTGGACCTCGAAGGGGCCGAGCGCCTCGGCACGCGTCTGGCGCAGGACGATCTGCCAGGGCACGACGCTCAAGACGCCCGCGGCGGTGAAGTCGTCGCCGCCTCCCGGCGGCGAAGCGTAGGCGCGACCGGCACTCGCCACGATCCGTCCCTGGTCGTCGACCAAGCTCGCGCTCCCGCCTTCGAGAGCGCCTTGTCCGAGGATGGCGAGCCAGGTCGGCGCGGTGGGATTGGCGACCGCACACACCGCGCGCGTGACTTGGCCATTCCAGTCGAGCACGGGCACGAGCAACACCAATCGGCTTCGTCCAGGCTCGATCAAGTGCGCGACGCCCTGCCGGCCGAGGTCGAGGGCCGCCCCGACCTCGGGCAGGGCGAGCAAGGTCTCGTCGTCGAGACCCTGGTGGCGCAGCTCCTGCCACAGCACCTTCTTACCGCGTTCCCCGTCCTTGGCCACGACCACGATGGCATCGAGGACGGGCGAGCGCAGGAACGTCGAGCGCAGGGAGCGCTGGGCGCTCCCCGTCACCCAATCCTCGGGCGTGCCCGTCGCCGACGAGAGATTGGCCAGAAGATCGCGTAGTTCGTAGTCGAAGTGCAGGGCGAGACTGCGGGCCAGAAGCTGATGATCTTGCGAGAAGCGCTGGGAGACGTCGTCGAACGCGGAGTGCAGCGCCCACAGCGCGAGCAGCATGGGCGCGAGCGCGCCGAACCCGACCAGGACGGCCACGCGCCTGCGAATGCCGTAGGGGCGCCCGGCGGTCATGGCGACTTCTCGGCGAGCCGTCTGGCCAGCCTGAGCAATTCCACCGTGCGGCCCTGGAAGCGCAGGGCAGTCCGCCCCGTGCGGTCGGACCATTCCATGTCCTGCCAAACCGTTCCGTCGGCCTGGCTTTCAGCCTTGAGGGAGGCCATTCGGCCCGGCTCGATGGGAACCGCGATCTCGTGAAAGCTTGCGAGTGGCGGTCGCAGTGTGGCCGGAATGGTGGCGCCGCGACTCCTGAAGAACGTGAGTGTGCCCTTGCGGCTCTGCAAGGTGACCGCGACCGCGGGGACCGGCCTCGCCGCCGCGCGAATGCCGTCGGCCGCGAGCGCGTAGTCGCCCAGGCCCTGGCGGATGGCGCGTAGGTCGAGCCCAGTGCGCGCCTCGGCCTCCGCCACGTTCGCGCACAGGTGCACCCCGCGAGGCAGGCCCGAGACCCATCCAGGGATCGCGTCCAACGCCCGCAGGGCGAGCGCGGCCCCCGCGAGCACCGCCAGCGTCGTGCAGACATCGCGTCCCAGGTTCCTCCCTGGCCTCGCGCCCTGGCGCGGCTTGGCGGCTGCGACATCGCGACCACGAGGGTCCGGATTCTCGGGAACGAGGGGCTGCATGGGGTTTCACGCGACCGTCAGGAATAGTATGACACCGAGTCCTAGCGCCGTGGCCGGAAGTATCCACGGCGCAGGCGCCACGGCGGCCGCGCGCGATTCGCGCAGCAGGGCCTGGCAGCGCGCCTCGATGGCCGCGAGGCGGAAGCCTCGCCAGGTGCGCATCGAGCGGGCAGGGGCGTCCTCGAGGCCGGACATCTTGCGCAGACCGCGCACCACGGTTTCCACGCCGCCCACGACGCGGGCCGCGGAATGGTCGGCCCTGCGTTCGAATCTCCAGGGCCGCGGCGCGCGCGGCCAGTTGCACCGCGGGATTGAAGAACGCAAGTCCGCGCACCAGCATGAGCCCCCAACCGAAGGCGGGATCCAGGCGCTTTGCGTGGGCCACTTCGTGCGCCACGGACGCTTCGATCTCGTCCGGCCCCAGCATGGCGCAAAGCCCGGTGGATGCCACGATGACGGGTTTGCGCAGGCCACGGCAAATCAGCACGGGATGTTTCGAGGTCACGACCGCCAGCCTGGGCACCGCGATGCCGAGGGCCGCCGCGGCTCGCTCCGCGGCACCGGCCAGGGCGGAAGGAGGCGTGGCCGCCGCGTGCGCGCCAGCCCGGCCGCGCGCGAGATCCAAGGCAAAGGGAATCGCGTCGCGCAAGAAGAGCGCCGTGCCTGCCAGGGCCAGCAGCAGCGCCACGGCGTTCGCCAGCACCACGCCATGCCAGGTCCAAGGCGCGAAGTGGCTGATGGAAAACAGCGCCCATTCATCGCGGAAGCGGTCGCCGCAGCGCCAGGGTGCAAAGAGCCAGAAGAGCGGGCTCGCGACCAGCGGGAAGCCCATCGCGAGCAACCACAATCGCAGGCGGGCTTGGGGAAATCGGATGCGCTGTGCGCGCATGAGCACCATGACCACGAGGGCGGCCACGATGCCGTGGAGGATGGTCTCTGCCGCCCGTCTACCCATCCTTCTTTCCGGGGGGATCCGCCCCGTCGTGGTCGAGCACGTCGCCGGCTTCCTCCGGGAACATCCTGGCGTACTCGAGCGCGTGCTCGTGGCGCATGCGTTCGCGCGAAATCTTGCCCGTGAAGATGGTCTTGCTCATGGGGAACACTTCGGGGGCGAAGTGCACGTTGTAGATGTGCCAGACGATGACCACCAGGAATGCCATCAGACCCTCGTTGCCGTGGGCGACCTTGGCGGCGGGGATGACCTGCCCGGGAAGGAAGCGGGTCGTGGCGATGGGAAAGAGCAGCACGAACCCGGTGGTGATCATGATGAATGCACCGAAGACCAGGCCCCAATATTCGAACTTCTCTTTGTAGTCGAAGTGATCGAACTTCGCGCGCACGTCGCTGATTTTCAGGTAGTAGCGCAAGGTGGTGACGACGTCGCGAAAGTCCTTGGGCCCGGGGATCATGGACAGCGAGGACCGGCCCGCGATCACCGCGGCCAGCTCGGTCACGACGTGGGCCAAGGTGAGACCGGCAAAGAGCACGCCCGCCATGCGGTGGAAGTAACGGACCTGGGCGATGCCTCCGAGCACGTTGACCAGCGTCTTGGCCATCGCGGTATCGTGGAATTTCTGGGGAAGACCGGTCAAGGCCAGGACGATGAACAGCACCATGACGAGCGCGTGCTCGACCCGGCTGCGGGTGCCGAAGCGGACCACGTAGCCGCCATCGGGGTCGGACTTCCGATTCATCGATTCACCACCGTTCGCCACAGGTGGAGAAGAATCTGAAGCATGAGTCCTCCCACGATGAAGGGAATGATGATCTTGTAGAAGAGCTTGACAAGGTACACGAGCGGCGCCCGCTTCAGCGACGGTTCGTAGTGGGAAAGCCAGGCCGCGGGAAAGTTCGCCGAGGCACCAGGGTGGCATTTGCGGCAGGTTTTCACCAGGTGCTTGCGGAAGGCGGGAGCGTCCTTGCCCGTGACCTTGCCGATGTCATGGATGCCGTGGCAGTCCACACACAGCGCGACCACCCGCCCGCCTTCTTCCCTTCGTCCCTTGGCGCCGAAGGCAGCGGTGGTGCCGTGAAAGTCGGCCAGGTAGGTCGACAGGACGGCGGTGGACAAGCCGTACTTGCTCATCAGCTTCTTGTCGGCGTGGCACTTTCCACACAGCCTGGGTGTGTTTAGCAGCCAAGCCCGATTCCTCGGGTCGGCGATGTCGTGCGAGCGATGGCAGTCGGTGCAGACCGGGACGTCCCGATTTTGTTCCTCGATGAGCGCGCGGCCGTGCACGCTCTTGGCGTAGGCCTCCGAGATGGGGAGGTGGCAGGTGGCGCAGGTCTGCGAGATACGCGAACGCGGATGCGCCGGATCGGCGATGTCGTGCGAGCCATGGCATCTCACGCACGTCGGGGCGAACACGTCGCCCCGCGCCTGGAGTTGATAGTGAACGCTGTCCAAGGTCTTGGTGTAATTCTCGAAGTGGCAATTCTTGCAGGCCTCGCCGAAACTCGCGCGAAACTGCGCCAGGTTCTTGTAGTGGCGCTCGGGATGCGGCACCTGATCGAGGCCGGCATGACAATCCGTGCAGCGCAAATTCTTGTGCACCGAACCCGCCAGCAGCTCGCGCTTCATGAATAGAGGAGCTTCTTCGCCATTTTCGAGCTTCATGGTCAAGCTGTCGTCCCCGTGGCAGGCGAGGCAGTCCTCCGCCTCGTCGGACGCCGCGCCTCGCGCGCTGGGGGTCAGAAGACAGGACAGCGAGAACGTCAACAGACCCAGGGCGAAGGTTGGCTTGGTGGACCACGGAGTCATCGAAACCATTCGGTTCATCGTCGGTTCGGCGCAAGAACTGCGCGTGGAAATTATCCTGCCTTGTCGCCGGCAAGGTAGCACTATTTGCAGGAAAGCCTACGTTCCCGGTGAAAATGGGATGCGAGACGTCTCTTTTGTCACGATTCGGCCGGAACCTGGAGCAACGAGCGATTCGACTCCCGTTGTGTCGCGCCTGTGCGTTGTTCCTCGGTCGAATACCTCGAAGTATTCTCCCCGGGGATGCTCCTTCCCGGGATCAGAGCCGTACCGGCACGCCGCGCGCGCGCAAGTAGTCGCGGGCCTGGCCCACGGTGTACTCGCCGAAGTGAAAGATCGAGGCCGCCAGCACGGCATCGGCGCCGCCTGCGACCACGCCCTGGTAGAGGTGTTCCAGGTTGCCGACCCCGCCGGAGGCGATGACGGGAATGGGCACGCGGTCGGCGACCGCGCGCGTGAGCTCCAGGTCGAATCCGTCGCGTGTGCCGTCGCGATCCATGCTGGTCAGCAGGATCTCGCCCGCCCCCAGCTCGGCCATGCGCGCGCACCAGGCGATGGCATCGAGTCCGGTGCCCTTGCGTCCGCCGTGGGTGAATACCTCCCATGCGCCGGGCCGATCCGGCCGCCGCCGGGCATCGACCGCGACCACCAGGGCCTGGCTCCCGAAGGCGTCGGCCACGCGGCGAACCAACTCGGGATCTTGGACGGCTGCGGTGTTGATGCCGGCTTTGTCGGCACCCGCGAGCAAGAGCGCGCGCACGTCTTCGACGCTGCGCACGCCGCCGCCCACGGTGAGCGGAAGGAAGACCTTTTCCGCCGTCATGCGCACGACGTCGAACATGGTCGCCCGGCCGTCGGACGACGCGGTGATGTCGAGAAAACAGATCTCGTCCGCGCCTTGGCGGTCGTACTCGGTCGCGACCTCGACCGGATCGCCGGCGTCGCGCAGGTCGACGAAGCGCACGCCCTTCTTCACGCGGCCCGCGTCCACGTCCAGACAAGGTATGATCCGGCGCGCGAGCACGAGACCTACTTCCCTTTCGACGCGGCCGCGAAAAGCGCCTCTTCGAGGGTGAACGCGCCCTCGTAGAGCGCCTTGCCAATCACGACCGACGTCGCGCCGGTCTTGCGCACCTGGTGGATGTCGTCCAGCTTGGACATTCCTCCCGAGGCGATCACCGGCGCAGGGCTTGATCGCGGTGGCCAGGCGCGCGGTGGCTTCCAGGTTGGGTCCGGTGCGCATCCCGTCGCGCCCGATGTCCGTGTAGAGCACGGCCGCGGCGCCCGCCTCGGCCACGTGCTTTCCGATCTCCAGAGCATCCGCGCCGGTGTCTTCCTTCCAGCCCTCCACGGCGACCTTGCCCGCGCGAGCGTCGACGGCCACCACGATGCGCCTCGGGTAGCGCTTGCACGCCTGCTTGACCACCTCGGGCGTCTTGATGGCGGCGGTTCCCATGACCGCGTAGCGGGCGCCGAGCGCCAAAATGCGCGCGCACGCTTCCATGGTGCGAATGCCGCCCCCGACCTCCACCTCCACCTTGCCCGCCGCGGCCAGGATCTTTCCGATGGCTTCCTGGTTGTGCTTCGCGCCGCCCGACAGGGCAGCATCCAGATCGACGACGTGCAGGCGCGACGCGCCCGCGGCCGCGAACCGGCGCGCCAGTTCCCAGGGCGCGTGCGAGTAGATCTTGGCGCTCTCCGGACGGCCTTGTTCCAGCCGCACGGCTTTGCCGTCGAGGAGGTCGATAGCGGGAAATACCTGCATGGGGCTTGGCTCTAGATGGAGATGAAACGTGCGAGCAGCGCCAGTCCAGCGCGCTGGCTCTTTTCGGGGTGAAATTGACTGGCGAAGAGGTTGTCGCGCGCGACGGCCGCACAGAAACTTTCCCCGTGGTCGGATAGCAAGGCGATATCGCGCGCATCGTCGGGCACGGGATAGTAGCTGTGCACGAAGTAGAAGTAGGTGCCGTCTGCGGTGCCGTCGAGCATGGGTGGAACGGCGGAGGTGTGCGGCTGGCGGCAGGCGTTCCAGCCCATGTGGGGAACCTTGAGCGGCGGCGCGACCTTGAACCTCACCACCTTGCCAGGCAAGACGCCCAGGCCCGGGCAACCGGGGGCTTCCTCGCTGCTGGCGAACAGTAATTGCAATCCCATGCAGATGCCGAGGTAGGGCTTGCCGGCGCGAATCACCGCCAGCACGGCGTCGCGCAATGCGCCCCCGTCGCGCATCAGCCCCGCCATGCACGCGCCGAAAGCGCCCTGGCCGGGCACGATGACCTTGTCGGCCAAAGCAACCTGGTCGGCGTCCCGGGTGACGAAGGCCTCGCCCCCGGAAGCGACCACCGCTTTCTCCACGCTGCGTAGATTGCCGCTGCCGGGGTCGACGATTGCGATGCGAGGTTTTGCCATCGGCGAAGTGAAGCGACGGCCGGATCAGGCCGTCAGCGTTCCCTTGGTGGAAGGCACGCTGGCTTCGCGCGGGTCGACGGCGAGCGCTCCCCGCAACGCGCGGGCAAAGGCCTTGAACAGCGCCTCCAGAATGTGGTGGGCGTTCTCGCCGTAGCTCACCTGCATGTGCAGGTTGCACAGCGCAGCCGCGGCAAAGCCGCCAAAAAACTCGCGCGCCAGCTCGGCGTCGAAGCTGCCTACCCGGCGTCCCTTGAGCGCGTCGACTTGATACACGAAGGCCGCGCGCCCGCCGAAATCGACCGCCACGCGCGCCAGGGACTCGTCCATGGGGATGGTGGCATCGCCGAAGCGAGAGATCCCGCGCCGGTCGCCCAGCGCCTGGCGTATGGCTTGTCCGAGACAAAGACCGGTATCCTCCACGGTGTGGTGACCGTCGACCTGGACGTCGCCGCGCGCGTCGATCTTCAGATCGATCAAGCTGTGCCGGCCGAACGCGTCCAGCATGTGGCTCAGGAAGGGCATCGGCGTGACGATCTCGGTCTGGCCGCTGCCGTCCAGGTTCACCACGACCGCGATCTGGGTTTCCTTGGTGTTTCGCTCGACCTCTGCCCGACGCATGGCCCCCCCACTATGACGCTCGACGAGCATGAAATCAAACCTGGCGACGCAGACGCTCCTTCGCCAATCGGTCCGACCTTCGCGGTCGATGGTGCCGCGACTCGGTTGGGGCGAAAACGCAGTGGAGGAATGCATCGAATGGCCTTAGGCTGACCCATGTGCGTTCCTTGCTCTCGTTCCTCGTCCTTGCCGGCACGGTCGGATGCCGGGTATTGACGAGCGGACTTGGGGGCGACGGTGCGACGGGCGAAAACCGCGACGCAAGTCCGATGTTCGAGGTGGCCCACGCGGATGTGGCCGATGCCGAACAGGCTGCGATCGACGTGGGAGAACCCCCCGGCGTGAGGGGTGCGCCGGAGATCGTCGGCTGCTCCGATGGGTCGCGCGAGGGTTTCCGCGACCCGGACGACTGGCCCGACATCGCCGGGTGCGCCGGCGCATTCGATCAGCCCGGCGTCATCGGTTCGCCCGACCTCCAGCCAGCGTGCGACCTGCGTGCCGGCGACACCAATGCCAACTCCGAGGGCACGGGCTGCACCGCCGCCGATCTCTGCGCCGCGCACTGGCACGTTTGCCGGAACGGTGATGATGTGGCTCGGCATTCGCCCACCGGCGGTTGCGAAAGCTGCGTGCTCGCCGGCGAACAGCGCTTCTTCCTGGTCGCTTCCGGCGCCTCGCCCATGGGAATCTGCTCGCCCGACCCACAGGCGGTCGACGACCTGCACGGCTGCGGTGGTCTTGGTCAGCCCGAATCGCAGGACTGCGCGCCCCTGTCCCGCCGCATGGGCTTCGCCGACTGCAAAGCCACGGACGGCGTGTGGAATTGCGGAGACAAGTCCGACAGCCTGCAGGAAGCCAAGGTCGTCACCAAGGCAGGATCGACCCTTGGCGGTGTGCTCTGTTGCAGGGACTGACAAGGGGCGGGCGTGGGCATGGGGTACAGCGCGGCAGAGATTTGAGCTATCCTTGTCGGCCGTGGGACCGAGAAAGATGTCCAGCGCCACCGGGGCAGGCCACTTGGCCGCGCTCGTGGCGGCGACGCTCGCCGGCGCATGCACCATGAGCGATATCGGTCTCGGCCCCGCGCCGGATGCCGGGCCGACCGGAGGCTCCACGGCCACCTGCCCGATGGGTCTCACGGACAAGGCGGACTGGCCGGCGGGAACGACCTTCACGTCGTGCACCAAGCCCTGCGGCCCTGACAGTATCGGCACCAGAAGCTGCAGCCAGGGCGAGAAGGAGCCGTGCCAGGCGGCGAGTGGTTGCGTTTGCCTGGACGCGCCCTGCGTGACTTGCGGCACCTGTGCGTTCTGGCCCGCTCTTCCGGATTGCTACGTCCCGACCAATGCGGCGTCGGCGCAAGCCTGCGCCAAAGGCGTCACCCAGGGCGGCGTGTGTGCCCCGGCTTGCGGCCGGCAACTGTGTCTGGAGGCCGACGGCAAGACCGGTTGCGTGTGCAATGCCCAGGGCAAATACGCCTGCGCGACCTGGGGAGACACGACCTGGAAATAGCCGAATCTTGGTTGACGGGGCACGGACCTGCTGGGAGACTCCGGCGTCCTTGCAACCCCCAGGGGAGATGATTCGCATGTCCGAGTATTTGTTCACTTCCGAAAGCGTTACCGAAGGCCATCCCGACAAGCTGTGCGACCAGGTTTCCGATGCCGTTCTGGACGCCTGCATCGCCCAGGACAAGACCAGCCGCGTGGCGTGCGAGACGCTCACCAAAACCGGCTTCGTCATGGTTGCGGGCGAAATCACCACCCGCGCCCGGCTGGACTTTCCGGCCATCGTTCGCGACGTGGTCAAGGAGATCGGCTACCAGGACTCGTCCATGGGGTTCGACTGGAAGACCTGCGGCATCATGGTCGCGGTCGAACAACAGTCGCCCGACATCGCCCAGGGCGTCGACGGGCACGGGGTCTACACCCACGACGAGCAAGGCGCGGGGGATCAGGGCATGATGTTCGGCTACGCCTGCGACGAGACGCCCGAGCTGATGCCCATGCCCATCATGCTGGCGCACAAGCTGGCCAAGCGGCTGTCCGAGGTGCGCAAGAAGGGGACCGTGGATTTCCTCCGCCCCGATGGCAAGAGCCAGGTCACGGTTCGCTACGATGCGGATCATCGGGTGCTCGGCATCGACACCGTCGTGGTGTCCACGCAACATAGCGAGAGCGTAGGCTACAAGAAGCTCAAGGAAGCGGTGATGGAGGAGGTGGTCCGGCCGGTGGTGCCGGCCCGCCTGGTCAATGGCAAGACCAAGTACTTCATCAACCCCACCGGCCGCTTCGTGGTCGGCGGACCCATGGGCGACTCGGGTCTTACCGGTCGCAAGATCATCGTCGACACCTATGGCGGCGCAGGGCGACACGGGGGCGGCGCATTCTCGGGCAAGGATCCATCGAAGGTCGATCGCTCGGCCTGTTACTACGCGCGCTACATCGCCAAGAACGTGGTGGCCGCCAAGCTGGCTCTGCGCTGCGAGGTCCAACTTGCCTACGCCATCGGCGTGGCCAAGCCGGTTTCGCTGCTGGTCGACACCTTCGGCACCGGCGTGCTTTCCAACGATCGCCTTTCCCAGATCGTGGCCGCCAATTTCGACGCCCGGCCGGGAGCGCTGATCCAGGAACTGAACCTGCGCCGTCCCATCTTCCGCAAGACCGCCGCATACGGCCACTTCGGCCGCTCGGACAAGGACTTTACCTGGGAACGCACCAACCGGGCCGCCGCCCTGCGCGCATCCGCTGGCGGCACAGTGGCCAAAGCCAGTCGAAAACCGGCCAAGTAACACCTTCGCCCCGGGGGCCTTCGCCCCCGTGTCTCATGGCGAGACCGCGGGGGCGTGTTTCGGCTCACTCGACTCGGTCCCTTCCGAACCGCTGTCGTCGGATTCGTCGACCTCGTCGCCGGTCTCGTAATCGGTGCTCGGCATGCCTTCGATTTCCGGAGGCGGCTCCTCGGCCTGGTGTGCAAATCGCATCATGGCGCCAACCGCGCTCACCTGAGCCGCTCGCACGGAGGGCAGCGCGCGCTTCCTCTGTCCCTCGACCAGGATCGAAAACACCAGGACATCCGCACCATCGCCGACGTACCCGGACAGGCAGGAAACCCCGGTAAGCGTGCCGGTCTTGGCTCGCACGCGATGCGCCTCGGCGGTACCGCGAAAGCGATTCCTGGTGGTACCGTCCACGCCACCGACCGAAAGCGACTGCATCATCTCGGGACCGATGCGCGGATTGAAGTAGATGTGCCGCAAGAGAGCCGCCATGCCCGCGGCAGTCACCCGGTTGTGGTGGCCGAGGCCCGATCCGTTGGCGGGCAAGAATGCGTCCGTCGGAAGCCCCATCTCCTCCAGCGACTCGCGCAAGACGCGCACGCCTTTCGCGGTCGTCGGCGCTCCACCGAGGACCTCGGCGCCAACGGTTTCGAGCACGCGCTCCGCCCATTCGTTGTCCGAGTGCTTGTTGACCCTACGCAAGAGAATCGCAAGCGGCTCGGATTCGTGCACGGCCAGGAGCTCGGCCGACCTTTTCACGAGGCGCTGGTCGAGAGGCGGCGGACTGTCGCTGCTCTGGGGCGCGAGCGCAACCATGGTTCCGTCGAGCACAGGCGAGATCGAGACGCGATCGGGGGTCTCGCCGGTGTAGAGCCCCGCTCCGCCAGCAACGTCGATGCCGGCTTGGATGAGTGCATGGCGCAGGAGGAAGGCGGCGAAGAAGGGGGCGTTCGCTGGAGCCTTGCGCATGACGACCTCGCCCCTGGCGATGGTTACCTTTCCGCTGACCACGACCTGGTAGCGGTGCCCGGTCCGCTCCACCTCTACCTTTACGCGGCTTCGCCCCCTCGAGCGTGTTTCGGCGTGGTTGACGATCGCGAAGGCATCCGAGGCCGGACGGATCGAAATGGAAGGGCGACTTCCCGACTTGGCCCCAGGACGCACGTGCACCTCGATCGAGCTCGAACCCACGCGCAGGGGTGGGCGACCGACTTGTCCGAACTCGTCCGAGCCGATGCGCCGGGGATCGCCCAAGACGTCGCCGGACACGCGAGTCACTCCCTGCGCGGCCAGCGATTCGGCCATGGCATTGATGTGGCGAAGCCGCAGGGAAGGATCGCCGCTGCCGCGAATCACGATATCGCCCGCGATATTCCCTTCGACATCGGGCCCAGGCCCGGTCACTTCGGTGCGGTAGCGATAGGTGTCGCCCAGGCGCAGAAGCGCGGTGGAGGTGCCCAGGATCTTCTGATTGGACGCGGGATCCATGAGGACGCCGCTCCGCCACCCGTAGAGAACGCGCCCGCTCGAAAGATCTTCAACCCTCATGCCGACCCGCACCCGGCCGAGCACTTTGCCGTGGACGATGCCGTCCAGCGCTTCCTGCAAGCGGACGATGCGCTCGCGGTCGGGGTCGCTCTCCGATGGCTTGGCCACCTCGTTGGCAGGCGGCGCGGCGGGCGTTGTCTTCTTGGTCTTGATCGAGGTCTTGCAGGTGGGCTTCCTGGAGTCCTTGCGGGCCTTGCGTGCGGGCGCCTCGATCTTTGCGGGGGACTTGGTCTGGACCTTGGCGTGCCCCTTGGTCCCGTTCTTGGCCAGCGACTTTGCCGGAACTTTTGCCGCGCTCTTTCGCGCCCTGGCCGATCCGCCCCACGCCGACGCGGCGATAAGCAGGGAAAGAATGAGCCACGATCGTTTCATCGGCTCACACAGCGAAAGCCCAGGTCGCCGTCGCGATGGCTGGGATCCCAGGCATTGCGATTGGCGGCCCGCGGCTTTACGAAGTAGCTACAGCAAGAGCCGCCGCGCACAACCCGGCGCGAGGGGTCCCGATCATATCTGTCCGCCACCCATTCCCAGACATTGCCGGCCATATCGAGGACGCCGAACGGGCTGGCGCCTTGGGGATAGCTGCCCACGGCCACCGGCCTGCCGGGGTTCTTTCCCGCGCACGGGCCTTCATTTTCGAAATCACCCCAGTTGGCATGGGTGCAATCGAGGTCTCCCCCCCAGGGGTATTCTCGACCGTCGCTGCCGCGCGCCGCCTTCTCCCATTGGTCTTCCGTGGGCAAACGCCCGCCGGCGAAGGCACAGAAGGCCCGCGCTTCGCGCCAGTTGACGTTGGTGACGGGCAGGTCCGGCTCCGAGGCCAGATCGATGGGCAGGGGTTTGCATCGGCGCGCGGCCACGCAACGCCCGTACATGGCGCGCGTGACCTCGGTGCGGTCGATGCGAAAGGCCGGCAGGGTCTTCACTCTCACTGGCCGCTCGTCGTCGGCGCCGCGCGTGGAACCGCGCACGAAGGGACCGGCCGGAACCAGCACGCGGTCGCTCTGCTTGGCCGCGGCCCGGGCCAGCCGGCCATCGGGGCGTGCGGCTGCCGGCGACAGGACGACCGCGACCAGCAGAACCCGTATCACAGGGGACCTCCGGCCAGCGCAAGTTTCCGGGCGCGTGGCAATGCCTTGATGGCGGCCTCCCGGCGCAGGGCCGCCGCGTGGCTCGACTTGCGCTCGCTGTGCAAGAGGGCGACCGGCCCACGCCCACGCGTGTAGCGGGCACCCTTGCCCTGGTTGTGCTTGGCCACGCGGGCATCCACGTCACGGCTGATTCCCGTGTACAAGGTGCCGTCGCGACAGCGCACGACGTAGACGAACCAAACGGCCATGCCTGGGAACCACTATGACCAGCCGAGGTGCCCCTGGCAAATTCCCGCACTTCCAGCATTGCCGTGTGGACGTGACCGGGATTCCGGGCGACGATACACATCGAATGATCGAGTCCGCGATGTGCTTGTCCAGGTAACCCGCGAATGAGCAGCGAAATTCCGCGCGCCGAAGGCTCACCATCGCTGTCTTTGGCGCAGCGACTTCGGCGTGCGTCATGGCCAGCCGTGGCACCGATCCTATGTTTGGCAGCTTCATGGCTTGCGCTTCGTCGAGGTTTCCTCGACCGCACTGACATACCGCTGTGGGACGAGACCGAGTATTTGGCTTCGGGCTGGCGCCTGCTCCACCACGGCGATATCCACACCGTGCTGCCTGGCAGTTTCCTCTATGTCATCTGGTACGCCCTGTGGCATCTCGTCGTGCACGATCCGATCATCGTTCTCTACGGTCAGTGGTTGCTGATCGACCTTCTGCTTGCGGTCTCGGTCTATTGCGTGGTGCGCGCTGGGGGGGCCAGTGGACTATTTTCTTACCTCGTGGCCGCGTACTGGAGCGCCCTTGTCTGTGCGTCGGATCCACCGAGGGTCGGCTTCTTCGCGCTCCTATTCGTCTTGCTGGCGGTGCTGGCCGAATACCGCGGCCGACGCACCTGGGCTCTCCTGCTGATCGTAGCCGCGGCACTCTCTCGCCCCGAATACCTGTTGGCTGCGCTACTCTGGTTGTTGATCCGAGGCTGGTCCAGGCTCGGACGCCGTGCACGGATTGTGGTGGTGGGAGGCGTGCCCGTCGTTGCCTTGCTGGCCTTGACCGGAGCCATTCCGGGGTTGGGAGGCGAACGTATCTGGGTCGCTTTTGGCCAGCACTATGCTTTGCGCTGGGCAGCCGAACACCCCGCGCTGCTCCCTGAACCTTGGGCAGACTGGGGGCAAGCGATGGCTGTCAGTTTTCCCGGCGCCCATTCCCTAGGCGACGCCCTGTTGACCAACCCCCGCGAGGTCTTGCATCACGTGGCTGGCAACCTTCTCGGGTATCCGAGTCTGCTTGTCACGCTCGTGGCATCCCCCGCCCTGCCCGGTCGGGTGGTCGGGCCCGCGATTCTTTCCGGTCTGCTACTTGCCGTCGGCATGCGCCGGAGATGGCCGCAGCCTGTCGCCTGGCGCGTTCCAACGCTGCTGCTTGTGGCGTGTGCGTCTGCGCTGCCCAGCTTATTGGCAAAACCGAAAGCGGTCTATGCCTTGCCGATCCTGTTGTTGATCCTCATGGGCATGGCCCGCGTTGCGCGTTCACTCGGTGGCGCGGCGGTCGGTGAGCGCATGGGCGTAGGCGTGTGTGCAGCCGTGACGCTTGCACTTTGGGTCGTGCCAGCGACCCGCTCGTCGGCCCTACCCAATGCCGCCACCGTAGCAGGCCTGCGCTCGATCTGGTCGCGGCAGGGACCGAATCCGCAATGGCGGATGCTCGAAGCGGATGGCGGCTGGTGCACCTACGTGGACCTGGAAAGGTGCAGGGCGTTGTGGCTGCTGAAGAAACCCGCGACCACGCCATTCGCCGAATACCTCCGCGAGGTGAATGCGAATGCCATTCTGGTCAGCGACAACTTCCGCAAGTACTCTGGCGTTCGCCGCGATCCCGAATTTGCTCGTTTCGAGCACGAACCGGCCAGTTTCGGCTTTCGCCTGGCCCTGTCCAACCCACGGCACGCGCTCTTCCTCAAGATTCCGGAACCAGGGGGAAGCGAATAGTCGCCATATCAGGCCACTCGGTTTGCGTCACGGTCAGGTCCCCGACCGCGGTGCTCGATATCTCGACGGGCGTCAGTAGCTCAAGCCGTATCCGTAGGGATAGAGCGGATCGTAGGTGGCGTCGCCGACGTTGATGGGGATCTGCGCCATCGAGCGCGGCCAGGTTTGCGGCAGCTTGCCCGACGGCTTGACATCCCCGAACAGGACGTCCGTGATGCCGGCCCCCTCGCTGCCCGGTAGCCACGCCACCACGATGGCGTCCGCGTAGCTCATCAGCGGATCGAGAATCATCGGGCGCCCGGCGATCAGCACGACCACCGTGGGCAGCCCCGCCTGCTTCATGGCCTTGACCACGTTCACGTCGGCGGCGGATACCGTGAGATCGGTGCTGTCTCCCTTGCCTTCGGCATAGGGGGTCTCGCCGATCACGGCGACGCCGACGGTGGCGCCCGACGTGCTCGATCCATCGAGGGAGTACTTCACCTGGGTCGCGCCCAGCACGGCCTCGAAGGCCTGGCGCACGCTGGTCGCCCCCGGCACGTTGTTGCCGGACGCGCCCTGCCAGGTGATGGTCCATCCGCCGCACTGATTGCCGGTGTTGTCCGCGCTCTTGCCACCGAGCGCCACCGTGGCGGTCTTCGCCAGCGGCAGCACGGCGCCATCGTTCTTGAGGAGCACCAGGGATTCCTGCACCGCCTGTCGCGCCACCTGCCGGTGCGTCGCGGAGCCGACCTCGGCGGTGAGCGTGCGATCGACCAGGCCACTCGACTCGAAAAGCCCCAGCTCGCACTTCACGGCCAGGATGCGCCGGACGGCATCGTCGAGGCGCCCTTGCGTGATCGTCCCGGCCTTCATCAGGTTCTCGAAGTAGCCCAGCATGGTCGGGATGGTCTGGTTGTAGGTCATGAACATGTCCACGCCCGCGTTGAGGCACTGGCCCAGGCCAGCCTGATTCGACAGCCCGAGCTGGAAGCAGGCGTTGAAGTCGGAGATGACGAACCCCCCGAAACCGAGCTCGCCCTTGAGCACGTCGGTGAGCATGGTCTTGTTGACGTGCATCTTGGTTCCCTGCCAGGTGCTGTAAGACGCCATGATCGAACCGACCCGGGCCGCGACCGCGGCGCGATAGGGGGTAAGGTGGATGGCGCGCAGGGTGGTCTCGTCGCCCGCGACGTCGCCGGCATTCACGCCGCCCGCCGTGCCGCCGTCGCCGAGGTAGTGCTTGGCGCAGGCGAGGATGCCGGTGGGCGCCCCCGTCGGCGTGAACTGCAGCCCATTGACCATGGTTGCGCCCATGGTCGAGGGCAGGTCGGGCGTCTCGCCAAAGGACTCGTAGGTGCGTCCCCAGCGCTCGTCGAGCGCGACCGCCACCACCGGCGAGAAGTCGAAGTCCACGCCGCAGCCGAGGCTCTCCCTGGCCGTGATGGTTGCGATCTCCCCGAGCAACGCCGTGTCGCGCGTGGCGCCGAGGCCGATGTTGTGCGGGAACACCACGGCGCCCTTCACCGTGCCGATCCCGTGTACCTCGTCGGCGCCGTACAGGAAGGGGATCTTGAGTCGGCTCGCCAGCGCGGCCTGTCGGTAGCCGTCGGTCATGTCCGCCCATCCCGCGGGCGAGTTGGTCGAGGGAGCCGAGCCGCCCTGGCTGAAGCCCGAGCCGACGCCGTCCTGGGTAACGAGCTGGGTGCTGAGCGCCGCCCGCTCCATTTGCAACATCTGTGCGTACTTCTCGTCGGCGGTCATTTGGCACAGCAGGGCGTTTGCGCGGTCGATGCATCCCTGGGACGGGTAGGGGGCGCTGGCAGTCGAGCCGTCTACGCCCGTCCCGCCGTCCACCTCATCCCAACCGGCTTCCGTGATTTCGCCACCATCGACCGCGGCGCCGCCGCTGCCCACGGAACAACCGCCGCCCATGTCGCCCACGCCACCCGAGCCGCCAGGGCCACCTTCGCTGGCCCCCGAACAGGCCAGACCGGCCAGCGCGAGCGTGAGAACCAGAAGATGCGACTGCTTGCTCATTGTAGTCCTTTCATGGCGAGTTTCCCCACTTGGCAGTGGCGCGGCCGTGGGAGCGGACGAGGTAGATCATGGTGGCCACGATGGCAACCGGGATCACGTGGGTCAGGTGATAGGTCAAAGCATAGAGGATGGCGACGTCGCGTGGCGCGCCGCAAATGACCAAGGCCATCGTGGCACCGGCTTCGAAGGTTCCAAAATTGCCGGGCAAGGTCGGAATGACGATGGCGGTGTTGATGCCCACCAGAGTGAGCAGAGCCATGCGAAAGCTGGGTCCAAGATGGAAGGCTCCCTGGAACAGCACCAGCATCACGAGCTCGCTTCCCCACCCGAGCAGGGACAACCCGACCATGGCCGCCACCCGGCGAGGCGTGGATGCCCGCAATCCCGACGACAGCGCGCGCTGCAGGCGCGGCCATCGGCAAAGTCGCGGTACGAGGAAACGACCCGTGCCGAGCAAAGCGACATAGGCTGCCACGGCCAAGCCCGAGAGACCCAAGGCCCACGCCCCGAGCTTCGTCATGAGCGCGGCGGCGAAGATCAGGATGGCCAGCGCCAACACCTCGGCGCCGCGCTCCGCCCAGCTGCAAGCATAGTCGACGGCGAGTTGTCCGTCCTCCAGATGGCGCTGCCGTCGCAGGCGCGCCGAGCGAACCAAGTCCCCGCTGCCGAACCCGATCGCGGCATTGGCCAAAAGGCCCTCGAGGGTTGCGGCCAGCACTTGGCGGAATGGCGGCGGTAGGGTCAAGGCCACGCGCCAGCGCAAAGCCTTCAGCGGTAGGTACACGGCGAAGTTGAGCAGAATCGTCGCCGTCACCGCCCAGGGGGCGCTCGGCGAGAATCGGACCATCCAGGGCTTCTCTCGCCACATGACCACCGCCAACAGGCAGAGCGGTAGACAACGCAGGACGATCTTCCAGCGTCGGTGAGTCACACGCGATCCCGCGTTGCAAAGGTCAGCATGCCGCGGCTCCACGCCCAGGCCTCGGCCGCCATCGTTACGCTGCGGCCTGAGGGCGGCAGCCCGACGACTGGGCGGGCGACCCAGCCACGCGCTGGAAGACGTCGAGAATCCTGCTCACGATCCTCCCCCAGTCGAAGGCTTCGGCAATGGCTCGTCCGCGCGCGATGCGATCGCCTTGGTCCCTCTGGAGCGTGTCGATCACAGCGTCGGCAAATGCCGCGGCGCTGTTGTCCCTGGCCTTGATCACATTCGACCAATGGTCGCCCGCCCGATCGGTTCCGAGGGCAGGCAGCGCCACCACGGGCAAGCCCGCGGCAAACGCCTCGAGCACCATGATGGAGAATCCCACCGCCCGAGCCGGCAGCAGGAACACCGAGGACGACGCGAGCAGTTCCGGACGTTGGTCGTAGACTGCACCGAGGAATTCGACCCGTTCTCGCAGGTGCGAGGGGACTTGCGCTTGGAGGTCAGAGCGCATGGGGCCATCGCCCGCCATGAGCAGCCGCACGTCTGGCAACAAGGACGCGACTTTACAGAAGGCCTCGATCGCCACATCGGGCCCGTTGCGTTGTTCAAGCCGGCCGAGATAGACGAGGCTCCGCATCCCGGGTCGAAAATATTGGGGGTTCGGGCCCGCGCGCCAGTACGCCACGTCGATACCGTTCGGAATGATGGTCGATTGGAAATCGGCATAGCGACCCATCGATTGTGCCGACGCCTCGGAGACCGCAATGACCGCGGCGGCTCGCCTAAAAACCCATCGGTAGTACGGCGCCACTCGGTGTCGCCAACGCGCATCGGGAAAGCTAGCGTTGTGCAGCGTCAACACCTTGGGCCCGCGAAACATCGACAGTCCCAAGAAAGCCAAGCCAAAGTCGCAGGGCCCGTGAATGTTGAGTAAATCGAACTGCCCCTTGCGGAGGGTGCGATAGAAGTTGTAGGCGCTAAGTGGGCCGATCGTGGCTTGGGTGAAGGTTCCCCCGGTCCGTATGCTGTGCGCCCGCCCGACGCGAATGACGCCTCGCTCGGCGTCCTCGGGCCCAGGCGCGGCCGATGGGGTTGGCCGTCCGGTCAAAATCGTCACTTCCACGCCTTGACGTTCGAGGAGGTTACGCAGATGGCGTACGTGCTCCTGAATGCCTCCAAGATTGGGGAAGTAGCTCTCGGCTACGATACCGACGCGGAGAGGACGCATAATGCCTTAAAGAGATCATTATCTTATTAGCGCCGCAAGCCAGTCAAGCCCCGGAATGCGTGAAACCCGGTCAATCCGCGCCACGGCTGCTCCTCGGTCGCAATCGAGATCGCGTGGCCGGTCCCGATTCATGGCGCGGAAGAGTCGGTTGTCGGAGTCTCTCGGGCGTAGATCTTGAGATCTCCTGCCGCGAAGATGCGGTGGTAGCGCTTGGGTATCATGGGCCGCGCTTCGGGGGGAATGGCCCAGGTAAGCAAGTGAGTAAAACGGGGCTCTGCCTGCCGCCAGAAGGCGTTCCATAGTTCGCGCCAGGGCGCCGTGCAGGCCGTCTCGACCGGAAGCACACGGAGGACCCTGCACATCCGCGCTGCGGTACCGTATCGCTCGGCGAATCGGTCGAGGGCGGGCGGAATCAGCGCCGGGGGTGGGAACTCCCGGTACGTGATGGGATACGAGCGTTCCACCGCGAAGGCCAGCGGCGCAGACGTGCTCTTCGCCACCGTGTAGTAACCCCACGCGTGGGTCAGGCTTGCCGTGAAGTCGCTGGTCTTGCGGTGCTTGAACATTAACGGGAGCAACGTGGCTCGCTCTGGTACGGCGTCCATCCCAGCCGTGAATTCAGCTCTGTCGCGGTCCAACCTTACATAGTCGACACCCATCACGGCCGAGAAGGACAGGCCGCAGGCCACGAGCACGACCACGACCGGCCGAGGCAGTTTGCTTGGAAGTCGCAGTGCAAGCCCTGCCCACAAGAAGGGAACCAGCCGGCAGTTGAGGTACCACCAATTGCTCAGCATCACGGGCAGGGCGACATAGGCGCCGGCGAGAACCGCCATTGCCGGCATCGAGAAGAAGGGGCGCGCGGATCGATGCTTCCAAGCAAAATACGGCAACAGCAGGGCGGGGACGATGGTCATGGTTCCCCACCGCGTGAGCGCGCCGGAAACATCGAGCCAGAAGTGACCGACGATCTCCCATGGATTGAGGTAGGAAAACGTTGTGGCGGTCGAGGTCGAGGCGCCATCGCTCTTGACCAGGTGCCGATACGCGGCCACCAGGAACAGGATTCCGGCCGGCGCAAGCGGCGACAAAAGCGCGCGGGTGGCCTCGAGGCGGGCCCGCCAGGTGGCGCGGCTTACGGCGTGCAGGGCGACGAGTCCGATCGCGACGGCGAGTGGAAACGGGTGCGCGTACCAGAGCACGAGCGAGACGGCGGCGATGCCAAGGCCACGTGGCAAGGTGGGGCGCTCCCGTTGCCGATCGATCACGGTCAGCAGGAACAGCGAGAGTGGAAATGCGAGCTCGAAGTTGAGCATTCCCATCGAGACGAAGAAGCCGTGTACCAGAGGCCAGAAGAAAAGCGTCGCGACCAGCATGGAGCGCCGCCCGGCGAAGTGAAGCACGAACAGCGGGAGTGCGAGCGCGTTTGCTGCCAGGACGATGGTGGTGAAGGCTCGCGCGGCCCCGAACAGGCCATGGCGGCCTACGACGTAGAGCCAGAGCGTGAGCAGGGAATTCGATTTGAGAAAGCCGTTGAAGACGTACTCGGGATAGAGGTCGGGATGCGCGATGATGTGCGCCGTGGCCACGTGATTGGGCAGGTCCTGGAAAGGCGGCAGATCCACGAGCAAGAGCGGCCACGCGGCCAGAGCGAACAGAGCCAGGGCCACGAGCAAGGCCAGGCGTGCGTCCGAAAGACCCGCAAGCCCTTGCACCAGACGGTGGGTTGCCAACTCGAGAGGTGCGGAACGCGTCTCCCGGGGGCTCGGCCGAGAAGATTCGCTGGGTCCAGGCTCGATCACGGCGGCAGTGTACCCCGGCTCGTCGCCCAGATGGGGCATCATCGACGCCTCGATGAGGACCGACCTGTCGGATGTGTCGCGGGGCTGCAGACGCCTCCAAGACAGCGCCTGCAGCCGCAAAAATCAGTTCGTCAGTTGCATGGGTTGCGGCCGGCGAAACAGACCGGCTCGCTACCCGACTACCACGTGGTGAAGTAGGCCCACGGCTGATTGCCGGTCGTGGTCTGGATGCAGTAGCCGCCGTTGCGCGTGGCAGGTATCGACGACCAGTTGCCGCCAGTACAAGGCTCCGTCGTGCCGTTGACCTTCAACGTCCGCGGGCTGACGAAGTTGCCGCAATTGCCGCCATGCACGGTGGAAGTCGTCTGGTAGCAGACTGCACCGGTTCCCAAGTTACCGGACGAATAGCTTCCATTGACGGTGAATACGATGGGGTTGGTGCACAGTCCGGAGCAAGGAGTGCTTCCGGAGGCATTGACGGTGATGACGATATCGTCGGTTCCTGAAAGGGCGCTGTCGTTCGCAGTCAGGCGAAGTGTGTAGCTTCCGGACGTCGAGAACGTCGCCGTGGTTGCGCGTGCGCTCGCATTGCCGAAGGTCACGGTTCCTGGTCCGCTCACCTTGGACCAGGTCGTGGTCACGGTCGCGGGTGGATTGGGCAGGCCGTCGTCGGTCACGGTTCCCGACAGGCTGGCCGTGGCGGGCAAGGTGATCGTTTGGTCCGCACCCGCGTTCGGCACCGGCGCGTGATTTACCGGCGCGGCGTTGACCGTCACGACAATGTCGTCGCTGGCGGACAGGGCGCTGTCGTTCGCGGTCAGGCGAAGGGTGTAGCTTCCTGACGTCGAGAAGGTCGCGGTGGTTGCGCGCGCACTCGCGTTGCCAAAAGTCACGGTCCCTGGACCGCTCACTTTCGACCAGGTGGTGGTTACCGTTGCGGGCGGGCTCGGCAGCCCGTCATCGGTCACGGTTCCCGACAGGCTGGCCGTGGCGGGCAAGGTGATCGCCTGATCCGCACCGGCATTCGCCACGGGCGCCTGGTTCGCGGGCGCGTTGACGTTCACGACAATGTCGTCGCTGGCGGACAATGCACTGTCGCTCGCGGTCAGGCGCAGGGTATAGCTTCCTGCCGCCGAGAACGTCGCCGTCGTGGCCCGCAGACTTGCGTCGCCGAAGGTCACGGTTCCGGGTCCACTCACCGTCGACCAGGTCGTGGTCACGGTCGCGGGCGGGCTCGGCAGGCCGTCGTCGGTCACGGTTCCCGACAGGCTCGCCGTGGCTGGCAAGGTGATCGTCTGATCCTGGCCCGCATTCACCACGGGCGGCTGGTTGACCGGAGGAGCTGGGCTCACCGTGATGACGATGTCGTCGCTGGTCGACAAGGCGCTGTCGCTCGCCGTCAGCCGTAGCGTGTAGATCCCCGCGGTCGAGAAGGTCGCGGTGGTGGCCAGAAGCGCCGGATTGGCGAAGGTCACCGTGCCCGTTCCGCTCACCACGGACCACGTGGTGGTCACGGTCGCGGGTGGGTTCGGCAACCCGTCGTCACTCGCCATGCCGGTCAGGCTGGCCTGCGCCGGCAAGGTGATCGCTTGATCGGATCCCGCGTTGACCACCGGCGGCTGATTGACCGGCGGACTCGAGCTCACCGTGACGACGACATCGTCGCTGGCGGACAAGACACTGTCGCTCGCCGTCAGCCGTAGCGTGTAGATCCCCGCCGCCGAGAAGGTCGCGGTGGTGACCGGAAGCGCCGGATTGGCGAAGGTCACCGTGCCCGTCCCGCTCACCACGGACCACGTGGTGGTCACGGTCGCGGGCGGGTTGGGCAAACCGTCGTCCGTCGCCGTGCCCGTCAGGCTGGCGATGGCCGGCAAGGTGATGGTCTGGTCATTGCCGGCGTTGACGACCGGTGGGGTGTTCACGGGTGGCGGGGTGTTCGGTGGCAGGAAGACAATCGCCTGCCCGTCGCTGAGCACGGCTTGGTTGTACGAGTACTGCAGCGCAACGGTTCCCGAGCTGTTCTCGATGCCGATGGTTGCCGAGTTGCCCTGCGCCCGGCCGTCGCTGCCCACGGTAGCGTACTGAAGGGTTACCTGGCCGCTCTCGGAGAGGACCATCTCGAACCGAATCAGCGGTGTCGAGCTTCCATAGAAGCGCACGGTGCGCCATTCGATGACGAAGCTGCGGTTCGGCGCGGTACCGACCAACTCGGTGCGAACGCTGCCGACACCGCTATCGACATACAGGTCATCCCACAGCACATAGATAGCCGCGTTGGGGGTCGACGTGGATGGAAGGCTGGTGTTGGAGAGCGACGAGTCCAGGGCGAGGAAGTTCACGAACCCGTTGGTGGAAACATAGGCCGTGCTGTAGGCCTGACCGTAGAAAGTGAAGGGGAACGGCAGCGTCACGGCCACTGCGGTGTCGTCCCCCGTCAGCGAGAGCACGGTGTTGGCGTCAATAAACGCGTAGGCCCCGGCTCGGCACGAGTAGCCGAAGCCGTCTTGGCGGGCCACGACCGCGAAGTCGAGGGTCGTGTCGGCGCTGACGACCACGTGCAAGGTCTGGCCGGCAAGGCAACCATCGCTGTCCACCTTGACGTCATATTCCCCCTCAGGCACCGCCGCGAAGCTGTAGCTACCGTCGGCGCCGGTGGTGGCAGGCGCAAGCGGCGTATTGACGATGGTGACCTTGACATTGGCCACCGCTGCGCCCTGGTCGTCTATCACATGACCCAAGAGAGAGTGCGATGGGCCTGCCGGGTTCACGGTGACGACGAGGTCGTCACTCGCGGACAGATAACCGTCGCTCGCGGTCAGCCGCAGGGTATACGTTCCCCAAGCCGAGAAGCTCGCCGTGGTGGCAAGCGCCGCGGGATTGGCGAAGGTCACCGTACCCGTCCCCGACACCACGGACCAGGCGGTGGTCACGGTCGCGGGCGGATTGGGCAGCCCGTCGTCGGTGGCGGTCCCGGACAAGCTCGCCGTGGCGGGCAAGGTGATGGTCTGATCCGCTCCCGCGTTGACCACGGGCGCGGTGTTCACGGGCGGCGACACGAAAACAATCGCCTGCCCGTCGCTGAGCACGGCTTGGTTGTACGAGTACTGCAAGGCCACGGTTCCCGAGCTGTTCTCGATGCCGATGGTCGCCGAGTTGCCCTGCGCCCGTCCGTCGCTGCCCACGGTAGCGTACTGAAGGGCCACCTGGCCGTTCTCGGAGAGCACCATTTCGAATCCGATGAGCGGCGTCGCGACGCCATAGAAGTGCACGGAACGCCATTCGATGACGAAGCTGCGGTTCGGCGCAGTGCCCACCAGCTCGGTACGAATGCTGCCGACCCCGCTGTCAGCATAGAGGTCGTCCCACATCGCATAGATGGCCGCGTTGGGGGTCGAGGCGGATGGGATGCTAGTGTTGCTATACGTCGAGTCCGGGGTGAGAAAGTTCACGATCCCATTGGTGGAAACGTAGGCGGTGCTGTAGGGCTGACCATAGAACGTGAAGGGGAACGGCAGCGCCACCGCCACCGCAGAATCGTCACCCGTCAGCGAGAGCACGGTGTTGGCGGCAATATACGCATAGGCTCCGGCTCGGCACGAGTAGCCGAAGGTGTCTCGGCGGGCCACGACCGCGAAGTCGATGGTCGTGTTGGCGTCGATCGTCACGTGCGAGGTCAGGCCGGCGAGGCAGCCGGTGGTGTCCACCTTGACGTCGTATTCCCCATCAGGCACGGCTGAGAAGCTGTAGCTACCATCAGCACCAGTGGTGGCAGGCGCAAGCGGCGTACCAAGGATGGTGACCTTGACATTGGCCACCGCCGCGCCCTGGTCATCTCTCACCTGACCCGAGAGAGAGTGCGATGGGACCGCGACCATGACGAGGTTCTGGACTGTTGTCGCCCCTTCGGTGATGGCGACTTGGTCAGCCGAGGAGCTTTGGTAGGCGTACAGGCTGGCGGTCACCGTGTAGGAGCCCACCGGCAACGTCATCTGATAGGCGCCGGTCGAGTCGGTGGTGGCGGTCCGGCTGCTGCCCGCAACCGTGATGGTGGCACCGGCCAGCGGCGCGCCTCCCGACGCCGTCGTGACCGTGCCTTGGAGCGTGCCGGTAGGACCGCGCGGGGCCTGATCGATGGCCGCGTAGATGTCCAGCCTTCCCTCGCCCCAAACGTTGTTGTTGGCTGCGGTGCCGCCGCAGCTGGTATCGGCGGTGTCCACGGCGGTCAGCGACAGCAGTGCCTCGGTGGCGGCGATGTCGCCAATCAGCGACGGCGCGGAGGACCAGAGCAGGGCGACGGAGCCCGCAACGTGGGGCGACGCCATCGACGTGCCACTGTAGCTGGCATAGCTGTTGCCCGGGATGCTGCTGCGAACGCTCACGCCGGGTGCTGCGATGTTCGGCTTGATGATTCCGGCAAACGCCGACGGGCCACGACTGGAGAAGCTGGCAATCACGTTGTTGATATCGTAGGCGCCGGCCGAGAAGCTCTCCGGATAGTCGCCTGGCGTACCCGACGTGCTGCAGCCCGAGCCCGAGTTGCCGTTGGAGAACGCGGGGAAGATCCCGGCCGCCACCCAATTCTGCACGATCTGCTGGTACCAGACGTCCCCGCCGCCGCCGCCCCACGAGTTGTTGACGATGTTCGGGCGCAGGTCGGAACGTGGATTCTGGCCGTTGAGGTCGGTAGGCGCCAGGATCCACTGCCCAGCCGCAAGCAGCGAAGAGGTGCTGCAGGTACTCTGTTCGCAGCCTTTGGCCGCGATCCATTTGGCGTGCGGCGCGACGCCGATGCGGTTGGCGCCTGGAGAGCCATCGTCGCCCACCATGGTGCCCATGGTGTGGGTGCCGTGGTTGTTGTTGTCGCAAGGAACGAGCGATGGGCTGCCGCAAGAGTTGGACGGATCGTACCAGTTGTAGTTGTGGTTGAAGGACCCGTCGGCTTGTCGGCCGCGGTATTGATTCACCAGGGCCGGGTGATCGTACTGCACCCCGGTGTCGACGCTGGCGACGACGATGCCGTCCCCGAACGCCCCAAAGCTTTGCCAGGCATCCGGCGCCCTGATGCTATTCAGGCCCCATTCCGTGCCCTCGACGGGAACGATGTCCGCCGCCGGCAATAGCGGCGGCACTGGGAAGGTCTTGTCTTCGACAATTCGGGCCACGTCTGGCCGCTTGGCGATCTCGTCCAGGGTGGCCTGATTCGTCGTCACCCTGATGGTGTTCACGATCCAGAACGGCTTGTGCTCGATCCCCTTCTGCTTGAGCCAGGCCCGCAGGCTGGCCTGATGGACGTTGGCATGGTTCTGGAGACCCTCGTGGACCGCCTTGCCTCGCGCCTTCCAGTCCTTGATGCCGCGGGCCTGCGCCAGGTTGGCTTGATCCTTCATCAACACCCATGCCGTGATCTTGTCCTTGCCGCCGGCCTTGCTTGCCGTCAGGTTTTCCGTCGACGACTCGACGGGCGCAGGGCTTGTGTTGTTACAAGAAGCCAGGACAAGGACACCGAGAGCAACGAGCCGAAAGTTGGATTTCTTCATCGACACACCTCCACGAGTTCGCACACTGCTATTGGGAAAGGGTTCCACGCCGGTGACACGTTAGGTCATTCGCGCGATGCTGCACCATCCCCTAAGAAAGGCAAGAGGCAATTTGGCGCGCAGTGACTTTTTGGGGGGAGGCGTGTGGTCCGCGTCACCCGGGCTTGGCCGCGAAGGCGGATGGGATAGAAGAGGTGGGTATGTCGGGGCCATCGCAGCGGACTGCTCGCACCGAGCGCAGAAGGCAGTTGAAATGGCCTTGGCTCGTCCGAGTGGAAGCTCATTGCACATGAGCAGCTCCTTGGACTGATTGAAACCGGTCCGCGCGTCCCGCTCTTGAGGTTCGTCGATGGTAACTACGTGAGCGCCGCCTGCATTTTCGTGCCTTGGGCGCTGGTCATTTGTGCTTGCTGTTCTTGCCCATCGAGGGGACGGACTCGACGGACAGAGAGCACAAGACAGCCACCAACACCATCGGTTTTCTGCCCCTGCACCTGAATTCTTCGGATACAAAGTTCGCCCTTGACGGAACCACCCAAACGGACGAAAGAAGAGGCATGCGCAAAGCAAGCACCCTAGTTGGTCTGGCCCTGTTCGCGCTGGCTGACATGGCCTACGCTCAAGAAGCCGCTCAAGAAACCACTCAAGCAGCTGCCACCGCTGTGGTTGCGGGCGACGCGGCTACCGCCGCGGCTCCGGCTGCTGCCGGCAAAGTTGCGACGCTACCCTCAGCGTCGGTACCGGCCCCGGCTCCGACCACCGTTCAGCCCGCTGACCACGTGGCCGCCGTTCTGGTGTCCGAGCCTGCAGCGTCGCAGCGCAAGTTCCAGGTGGGTTTGGCGTTCTTGCCGATGGGCCTCGGTAGGTGGACCAATTCGCCCAACCCGATCACGACCGTCACCACGGACGCCGCCTTTGCGTATGGCCTTGGTCTGTCGGTTGGCTACCAGGTCCTGCCTTATCTGGTCGCCGGCTTGGCACCGCAGGCGATCTTCAACGTAAAGGAAAAGGCGCCCACCGTGCCCGTCGATGCTGTCAGGGAATACGACCTCATGGCGCGGGTGGCGGGCGAGATCCAGATCGTGGAGGGCACGAAGCTTTACGCCGAACTGCTTCCGGGGTACTCACTCATCACCACCAATTCCTCTCCCAAAGGGTTTGTCGTTGCGTTTGGTGTCGGCGCCACCATGCAGATGACGGACCGGATCTTCGTCAACGTGGGCGGTGGCTATCAGATCGGTTTCCAGAAGTGGGCGTCGGGGGCCAATACTCTCACGACGAGCACCAAGTACCTCCGCGTCGCATTGGGCGCTGGTGTGAGACTCTAGCCTGATCGAAGAGTCAACGCCGCTGCCTTCTTCATTCGTGCAATCTGCGTATCGCCATTGATTCGAGGATCTTTCAACCTTGTCACCCTTTGCCTTGCGAACGGCGTTCTTGAGAAAACGCTGCTGCCCCGATAGAGGAGTCCCCATGCCGAATTCGACTAAGCTGCTCCCCCTGTTGGCCGTCGGTTTCTTGGCCGCATCAGGCTGCTCCCTCTCACCTCCGGTGTACACCGGTGGCGGTGCCAGTGGCGCCGTAGGTACCTGCACAGGCTCGGGCGGGACCGGCGGCATGGATGGGGGCCCGGGCGGCGCGGAGTATGTCGTCGTGACCCCCGTCAGCTGCACTGCCCAGAATGCCACGATCCGTCTGCCGTACACGGACGGTTACAAGCCCAATTCGGACGATGAGGCGGCCGTGCACAACCTGATTGCAACGATGAGCCTCTACGACAAGGCCCAGCAGATGCGTGGGACCAACTTCGGCGGGCCCGGTGTGACCCAGATGGGCGATACCCAGCGCAGCTACGATACGGCGAGGATTCGTGGATTCCACTACCGCGATGCTTCGCGCGGGATGAACCTGGCCGAAGACATGAACGGCATCCGACCGAACGCCGGGGTCCAGCCGGGAAGCACCAATCCGGTCGGATACTCGACGGTGTTCCCGGTCAGCATGTCCCGCGGCGCGGCCTTCGACCTCGATTTCGAGTACGCCATCGGCGAGGCCATCGGCGACGAGATGATGGCTGCCAACGAGACGCTCCTCCTCGCCCCGTGCATGAACATCCTTCGCCACCCGCTCTGGGGCCGCGCCCAAGAGACCTATGGCGAGGACGCGTTTCAGATCGGCCGTCTGGCCTCGGCCATGACCGAGGGCGTGCAGCAGCACATCGCCGCCGACGCCAAGCACTTCCTGGCCTACGACATCGAGGCCAACCGCGACTTCAACAACATGATTCTCGACCAACAAACCATGAGGGAGACCTACGGCCGTCATTTCCGCATGGTGGTCCAGGACGGCGGCGTGGCGTCGGTCATGGCTTCCTACAACCAGGTCAACGGCCAGAAATCCACCGTGAATCACAACACGCTCACGGATGTTCTGCGCACCGACTTCGGTTTCCAGGGCTTCGTGCTGAGTGATTGGTGGGCCATGGATCCGCAAACGTATACCGACCGGACTCCGACCTACTACGAGGCCAACGCGATCAAGGGTGTCGCGGCCGGGTTGGACGTCGAGCTGCCCTGGTCGCTCAACTACCTCTATCTCGAGAGCATCGTCCAGACCAATGGCGGCTTGAAGCAGGATGACATCGACACCGCCGCCACGCGCGTCCTGATGCAGAAGTTTCGTTTCGATTCCTGGGATCTCAGCAAGGGAACTTACGGGCTCGGCGTACCGAAGACGAGCTACGCCAAGAGCAGAATCGTCTACAGCGGCTGCGACGGCCACGTCGACTTGGCCAGGAAAGCTGCCGTGGAGAGCATGGTTCTGCTCAAGAACGACAACGAGACGCTACCCATCAGCCACTCCTTCGGCAAGGTGGCGGTCTTGGGCGTCACCGTGCCGTACAAGAGCAAGAACAACGGCAATATCTCGAGCACCCTCGTCAACTTCGCCCAGGAGATTCGCACCGGGGACATGGGATCGAGTCGCGCCTTCGCCGATCCGTCCCTGGTGATCGGCCCCTTCGACGGCATCAAGAAGACGGCGCCGGACAATGTCACTGTGGTGACCAGCACCGCCGCGATCGACAGCGTTACCGCTGCCCAGGGCATCGGAAGCGATGACGCCGTCAGCTCCGCCGATTTCGTCGTCGTCGTCGCCGGCCTTACCGCCGAGGACGAGGGCGAGGACTACACCCTGGCCAGCGATCGATCGAGCTTTGCCCTGGATGCCAAGCAGCAGGATCCCAGATACCAGAACATTCAGAACACCCTTATCACCACGGTGGCCGGCCTTGGGAAACCGATGGTGGTCGTGCTGGAAGGCGGCAGCATCATCGACCTGCCCTGGCTGAATCAGGTTCCGGCGGTTGTCATGGCCTGGTATCCGGGCATGGTCGGCGGCGAGGCCATGGGGATGCTGCTGTGGGGCGAGTACCAGGGGACCCAGTATAACTTCGGTGGCAAGTTGCCCTTCACCTGGGGGCAGCTCAACGACTTTCCGGCATTCAAAGGCGCGAGCGGCGTCACGAGCGCCGACTACTGGCTCGGCTATCGCTACTTCGACGTGAACAACAAGACGCCGGTCTTCCCGTTCGGCTATGGCCTGAGCTACACGACCTTCACGTATAGCAACCTGCAAATCGGCTGCACGGACATGAGCGAGGGCGCTGTCGTGCCGGTCTATGCCGACGTCACCAACAACGGCGACGTTCCCGGAGATGAAGTCGTCATGCTTTTCGTCTCCTTCCCGAACAGCAAGGCCTCCCGGCGGACCACCATCAAGGAGCTCAAGGGCTTCGCCCGGGTGAGCCTGGCGCCCGGCGAGACCAAGCAGGTCTCGATTCCCGTCCGCCTGAAAGACCTCGACTACTACGACCAGGACCAGCAGGCATGGGTCGTGGAAGACGGTGACATCACCATCATGGTTGGTGGCAGCTCCACCAATCTCCCCCTGACGGGCACCGTCACCGTCCACGGGTACCAGAAGGCCTCCAGCAACTACTAGGTGGCTCGACATGAACGTCTATCGGATCAATCTCATGAGAACACGATCTTCATTCGCCAAGTCCTCGTCTGCCGTATTGGCGGCCTCGCTCCTTCTTGGACTGTCCACGTCGGTTCTCGCAGCAGAAGCCAAGGACGAATCGACCGCGACGTCAGCCGACGAAAACAAGACCGGGCCCACGAAGAGCCAAGCGGTGGCGCAAGCCGAGGCTGCCGCACCTGCTGCCCAGCCCGCACCAGTCTCGTCGGAAGAAACGGCGCCGGACCCGGCCTCCATCACCGAGGTCGGCGTTCAGCGCTTGCCGCAGTCGACCTATCCCGAGCCGGTGACCCGAGGTCTACCCTACGGGTCGCTGTGGCTGACGTTCCACGGCCTGCAATGGCCCTACATGCCGGCGGCCAAGAACGCCTCGCGCTTCGTGGTCGGGCTGTCGGGCTGGGGGTGGGTAGATACCTCTTACGAAAAGTTCTCCCCATGGGGGGCCAACCCCAAGCTGAGCACCGACCAAATCGCCTACTGGATACAACAGGCGCGTCTCCTATTGCGTGTCACACCCACCTATTCTCTGGGCGGTGACTGGTTCGTTCAGGGACAGGCCGAGCTCGTCGGAACCGAGGATCAGACCATCCAGCGGCAGTCGACTGGCGGCGCGGACACGGACGATCTATGGCTGCGCATCGGCCAGTGGAACAAGTGGGATTTCATGATCGGCCGCTACGAAGGCTGGGAGGTTTTTCACCTCGGCATGGGGCTCGACCTCAACACCTTCGAGCGCGGCGGTGCCTTCGGCCCGGGTGACAACTACAACCCCCAGTTCTACGGCGTCACCGACAACCAGTACCGCCCGCAAGGCGCTATCGGCAACGCGGCTTTCCACTACTATCCTCTCCGCTATCTGCGCTTCGAGCTTTTGGGCTCGGCGGGCAGCCAGACCGGCGGCTACCGTGTGCTCGCCACACGTCCGGTGGCCATCTTCGACCTGGGCTGGCTCAAGCTCAAGGCCGCCGCAGAATATCAGTACCTGGACTCGCAGAACCCTGCTCTCGACAAGACAAACAAGACCAGCAAGGGCATCGGCGGCAGCATCCAGTTCGTCTTCCTGCCTCACATCGAGTTCGGGCTCAATGTCGCCCAAGGGACCGTTTGGAGCATCAAGAGCGACAATGAGCTAGACCTCACCGGCAGTCTCACACGGACCAGCTTCGGCGGATTCGCCAACGTCTCGAACGGGAGCCCCAAGCACCCTGTCATCTTCGGCGTGGGCTCGGTCTACACCCACAACGTGGACCAGAACAACCTCCACGACCCCCAAGTGGACGACTTTTGGCAGGTCCAGAACTTCGTGGCCATCCAGTACGTGGCGCTCCAGCAGCTCTACATCAAGCTGGTGGCCGGCTATGCGCGCGGCCATTGGGACACGGACGTCCCGCTCTCCTACGACGACGAGATGTACAGCCTCCGGCTCCGGTTCTCGTTCTACTTCTGATTCAGTTCTTCAGCCGCCGATACAAGACGACGCCGGCGCGTGCCTCCACCTGCCGGTAGTTGTGGTCGACGTACGCCCGCAGCCGTGGGTAGCGCGCGAGCGGATACTTGTCGTAGCCGTCCCAGCCGGCGGCGGCGGCGTCGACGAACAAGACGGGCCGGCGTCGCTCCAAGTCGGCGAACAGCATGTCCCAGGCCGCGGGCAGTTGGTTGGCGTCGGCGTCCCACTGTCCGGTCTCGGTGGGCGTGCCGGGGCTTTCTCCGGTCATGTAGTTGCAGAAGGAAAACCGCGCACCCATCGGTCGGCGCGCCAGAACGTAGAGCTGCGGGGAGTTTCCCCAGACGAAAATGCGATCGTTCGGGCCGGTGATGGCGTCGATGCGAGCGGCGACCTCGTGGTAGGGCGGCTCGCGCTCGTCCAGAGCAGCGGCGAGCGGCCTGGCAACGGTAGCGAGCGCGCAGAAGAAGAGAGCCGGCAATGCGCACAGTGCCGCCAGCGATACCCGATAGGACCGGCCCTTGCTCCACAATCGGCAGAAGGCGGGCGCGGCCAGCAGGCAAAGTGGCGCCAGAATCAGGTGGAAGTAGTGTCCGAAAAAGCGCCCTCCGGCTGCCACGGCAAAGGCGGAGGTTGCAAGCCAAAGCAGGCCCAGGACCGCCGAGGGCAGCGGCACATCGGTGCGGCCCTGCCTGGCTCGGTCCAGCGCGAAGGACTGTGCGCCGCGTAGCCGCTGGCGTACCACGCGAGCCATACCCGCCGCCGCGGCCAGCGCGGCGGAGACGCCCAGGGCATAGGGCACGACCGCGACCCCACCGATGAGCGCGGTTCGGCGCAATCCCCGAGCAATTGCCAGAAGTCCCGTCAAGCCGGCGTCGACGTACGAGAAGTTGAACTTGAACCAGTAGACCGCGTCGGCGGCGTTGCCGGCGGCCGCGCACCATAATAGATAGAGCCCGGGCGGCACCAGGGCTCCGGCCACATGACACAGGGCCATTGCCGCGGCCCGCGACCGGGAAGCTCGTCCGAGAACCACCCACCAGACGACCATGCCAATCGAGACACCTAGGAAGGTGAGACCCTGATATTTGAACAAGGCAGACGTCCCAATCAGAGCGCCCACGGCCAGATGGGTCACCCACCCCAGAGCTCCACGTGGCGACTCGCCAAGCTCCCGCACGAGCAGCCAAGCGGCGACCGTCTGTGGCGCCAGCAAGAACAGCTCGCAGTTCGCCGAAAGGGCGTCGTAGTCGTGCCAAGTCGTCGAGAAAACCAGGAATAGCCCAGCCGCGGCCAGGCTTTCGCCCCCGCCACTCGAGGCCCCGTCGCGCGACCTGACCGCGAAGAGAAACCCTGCCGTGAGCAGCACCGACAGGATGACCAAGGCGTGGGCTCCATGGGTGTTGTAGCGCCCAAGCGCCGCGAAGCCGGCCTGGTAGACGTGGTAGATGAGCGGCGGTTTGTGATCGACGACATCGCGATACAAAAGTTCGCCACGCCCCAGTGCGTCGGCGGTGGTGGCGTAGATGGCCTCGTCGTCGGACAAGAGCGGCCGGCAAAAGGTCGGTACGCGCAGTAGAACCCCCAAGGCGAAGGTGGCAAGCACCAACGCCTTGAAGGTCCGCATGTGCGGCCGCGACGGTTCTGCTGGCTCTTCACGCTCTCCTGGCACGTTTCGCTTCCCGGGTCGTCTTTGCTTTCGCCAAGTGGGGGGAAAAGTGCCGCACATAGTGCACCCCCGAGGACACAAAACTACCATGCAAAATTCACCTCGGAGCGTGCCCAAACTAGTAGACTACGAATATGCCACATGTCGCACATTCACGCGTGCGGCCGACTCAAACGAGGTTAGCGAAATGAACAGAGCACGGATATCGATCACCAGCCTTGGACTCACGGTTCTCTTTGCGGCTTGCAGCTCGGGGCAAGGCACCGGCACGCCGCCGCAAGGGGGGTCTGGTGGCGATACTACTCCCAGCACGGGTGGGTCGGGCGGCAACGAGACCGGCGGGTCGGGCGGCAACCAGAGCGGCGGGTCGGGCGGTAACCAGAGCGGTGGCGCGGGTGGCAACCAGAGCGGTGGGTCGGGCGGCAACCAGAGCGGCGGGTCGGGCGGCAACCAGAACGGTGGTGCGGGCGGCAGCCAGAACGGTGGCTCGGGCGGCAACGCGGCCGGCGGCGCGCCCGCGAGGGGCGGCTCGACCGGCTCCGGCGGCGGCGGCTCAGGCGGCAACGCAACTGGCGGCACGACCACGACCGGGGCAGGGGGCTCGGCTGCCGGCGGGACGACGACGGGCGCTGGCGGCACCGCGGCAGGTGGGACGCAGGGCGGGGGCGGGACCTCGTCGGCGGGTGGGGCCACCACGGCTGGGCCCGCCGTGTATACTTCGACCAATGGTAGCTGCGTGTCAGGAAGCGGTACGACCTGGACGCCCGGGACCATCAGCACGTCGACCGCGAACGCAACCGTGACCGTCAACGACAGCTCCACATCGCAGACCTGGGAAGGTTTTGGTGGATGTTTCAACGAGCTCGGGTGGAAGTACATCCAGACGCTCGGCCAGAGCGACCAGGATAGGGTGATGCAGCTTCTATTCGGGACGGATGGCGCCAATTTCAACATTGGACGCATTCCGATGGGAGCCAGCGACTACGCCATCGCCCGGTACACGGACGACGAGGGCGGTGCAGACACCTCGATGGCCAATTTCAACACGACCGAGGATGGCAAAAATATCATCCCCTATATCCAGGCTGCGCTGAAGGTAAAGTCGGACATGAAGTTCTGGGCCAGCCCCTGGACGCCTCCAACCTGGATGAAGACCGGACCATTCACGGCGATCACCGACGACAGTGCCACGACCTCGTCGAACTTCGACAGTGGAAACATGGCGGACACCGCTGCGAATCTGACGGCGTATGCTCAATACTTCGTCAAGTTCATCAATGCGTATAAGGCTGCGGGCATCAACATCTCCGTGGTCGCTCCCCAGAACGAGCCCAACTACGCCCTCCACTACCCGTCCTGCATCTGGACGTCGGCGCTTTACACGAAGTTCGTCGGCCAGTACCTGGGTCCGGCGCTCAATGGCACTGGGGTCGGCGTCATGCTCGGCACGCTGTCCAATTCCGACAGCGGCAAGGACGTGGACCTTGGCAACGCGGCGCTGGCCGATGGCACCGCAAAGGGCTTCTTTACTGTCGCCGGCGTGCAGTGGAATGTGCTCGACAAGGTGAACAGTGGTACGAAGTTCGGCAGTCTTCCCATCTGGGCGACGGAGCATAAGTGCGGCAACTACCCGTGGAACCCATCCGGCTATCCTGCGTACAACAGCACGAAGGCCCCCAACGACCAGGCCTACGGCGTGGAGAGCTGGGGCTACATCCGAGACGCGATCACCAAGGGCCAGGTGACGGCCTACAACGCCTGGAACATGGTACTGGACACGGCGGGCAACGGCATCGATACACACCGCGCTTGGAACCAGGACGCGCTCTTGGCGGTGAACACATCGTCGAAGGCGGTGACCGTCACACCCGCCTATTGCGTCTTCCGCCATTTCTCCCAGTTCGTCGCCGTGGGAGCCAAGCGGGTCGCGACCAGTGGCGGCGACGCCGTGGCGTTCAAGAACCCGGACGGCCACATCGTCGCGATCATGTACAACAGCGGTTCCGCCAACACCGCCTACGTCGTCTCCATCGGCGGCCAAAAGGTGCAGTTCAGCATGCCCGCCCAGGGATGGGCGACCGTCGTCAATTGAACCCGCCCGCGATCGAGACACTCTCGCCGCAACGAGAGATCGGCGCACCCGCCTACTTGGCCCGCGATGCTGTTCCGAATACGAAGTACTTGTGCATGGGGTAATTCCACAGATTGCTCACCACCACCGCGACGATGACGCGCGCCCGTACGTAGCCCAAGCCCGCTCGAACCAGGAGATATTCCCCTAGGGCGTTGAGGGCCAGGCTGGCTCCCGCCACCATGGCGTAACGGAACACCTGTCCCGCCGCGCGTGAGTCCGCGCGATGGAAGACCCAGTTTCTCCCCAAGAGGAAGCTGGTAAGCGCGCCGCACAGGGCCCCGGCCGCCGTACCGACCACCGGGCCGAGACCAAGAATCTCGACGGACGCGACCATGACAACGAAGTCGACGCTGGTTGCGACTAGCGAGCCCGTATGGTGGCGAATCCACTCTCCGATTTTCGCGAACCACGACGAGGCGACGTGGTGTTGGCCGTCACCCGGGCCTTCCTCGTCGACATAGGCCTCTACGCGCCCTGTCCCGGGCACACAGGCCGCGTGCGCCGGACTTGGGATCTCCGTCTTCATGCCGTCGCGTCTCGGGAATTGCCCGGCCCGTCGATGTTCGCGCGCTTCCCGCGCTTCCCGCGAGCGAGGTTGATGTCGCGATCGTAGTGGGTACGGAAGACCAGATCCCAGAAAGTCGTGGTGAAACCCCAATTGAACTCAGGGTGGCCGTGATGGGCCAGGTGATGGCGCTTCATCTTCTCCAGCCACCCGAGCCCGGTATTCCAGTGGTGACTGCCGTGGTGGCACATGCAATAGAAGATGTAGCCCAACCAGTTGAACCCCATGACCACGCCGAGAATCGACGTGCGGAAGAAGACGGACAGCAAGGCGAACAAGGCGAGCAGAATGACCGTCGTCAGGTACCAGGGCACGCCAATGAGCGCGCTCGGGTTCTTGTGATGAAAGGCGTGTCCGACGCTGAGGAAAGAAGACCACGCGTGATACACGTAGCGGTGCAAGAAGTATTCGCTCAGGGTCCACGACAGAAGACCGCCCAAGGCAAGCAGGACGAGCTCTCCACGCCCCAGGGAGAGCCGACCATCGTGCCAGGCGTGGCTGACAAGCCAGATGACCAGGCTGACGTTCGCGACGTAACCGAACCAATAGTTGAACGTCGACGATCCCAAACGTCGGATGCTCTCCAGGCGTTCGCGGCTGCGGGGTTCGGAAAGAGAGGATGTGCGCATGGCCTGGTGAGTCTGTCCTCGAGGTGAAGCCGTGGTAGCTTTGGATTGTCCAAGCGCTGACGAGGTTTCATCTTTTCCACGACGGCCATGCTCGACTCGACCTCGAACGTCAACGGGCCGGTGGCGGCGGAGGTGGCGGCGGTGGAGGCGGGGGCGGTGGCGGGGGCGGCGGGGGCGGTGGGGGAGGTGGGGGAGGTGGTGGCGGTGGTGGCAAACGGGGTGGTGGCGCCTGAATGGTGGCCCTGGGGGCGGGCTGGTTGAGTCGTGGTGGCTGCCTGGTTGAAGGTAGCGAAGGGATAGGTTCATCGGCCTTCGGTACGTCCTTCACCTGCGGGGATGCGACCCACAGGATGATTCCGACGACGAGGAGGCCCAGCGAGAGTCCACCTGCCTTGCCCGCTGCTGGCCATTGCATGAGCAGCTTGGCGATGGTGGCGATGGTCAGACCCAAAGCGCCTATCACGACGAGCATGATGCCGAGAGATTGCATGGTGTAGTCCTTCGCGCATAGTACCCCAAGCACGCAGGGACCGCCTCGTGGAGCGGGATGAAACCCTCGCGTTAGCGGCAAGTATCCCGCAGGTATCCCCAGCAAGAAGGCGAGGCTAAATGTGGCCGTGCCGACGTCTTGCGGGCACTCTCGACGTTGATGGCCCGAGGAAGCGCAAGCAGACTTGAAGAGAGCGATGAGCAACCTGAACCCAGAGCCCTTCGAGATCGAGATGGCGGTGTTGAGCGATGCCGGTACCGAGCGTGGCCACAACGAAGATAATGCCGGCAAGTACATTCATGGCAAGACCAGTGGTCTGGTCGCGGTCGCGGACGGCATGTCCACCCTCGAAGGGGGCGAGCTCGCCAGTCAGCGCGCCATCCTCGCGCTCATGCGTTCGTTCCGTGAGCTGGCGCCGGGAATCACCCAGATGCAACGCCTGGTGCGGGCCGCGCGCAACGCCAGCTACGAGGTCTACGACATGGCCCTGGTGGTGCCGCAGTTGCGCGGCATGAGCACGACCCTGACGGCGGTGGCGATCCACGAAGGAGAGATGGCCGCCGCGCACGTGGGCAACAGCCGGGTATACTTGCTTCGCGACGGCTACATCAATCAGCTGAGCAAGGACCACACCGTGGCCGCCGAGGCCGCCGCGGAAGAAGGCCACTACCTGCTCAAGGGCAGCGACGTGCTCACCCGCAGCTTGGGTCGGGAATTGCTGGTCTCCATCGATCTGTTCGAGCTCGACCTCGTGCAAGATGACGTGGTCATCTTATCTACGGATGGCCTCCATCGCGTCTTCGAGGATCATGAAATCGCGGAGCTGGTCAAGGGCCTCGACGCCGCAACCGCCTGCCGCAAGCTCATCGACGAGGCCAACGCCATCGGCACCATCGACAACGTGAGCGCCGGCGTCGTGCGCGTGATCGGCGAAACCCCCGGGGTACGGCGGTAAATCAGCGCGGCCAAGGCAAGAGCGCCGCAACCATGAAAGGCTACCGTCTCGGCTCGTACCGCATCGCCACCGCCCCCGAGCCGAGCTCCAGCCGGCTCACGAGCCTCAAGTCGACAGGCTTCGATAGCCCCGCGAACAACGTCGGCCCGTGGCCCGCTAGCCTGGGATGCACCACGAGCTCGTACTCATCGATCAATCCCAGCTCCGCCAACGCCAGCGGGAGCTTCACGCCGCCCACGAGCAGTCCCCTACCCGACTCCTGCTTGAGCTTCTCGACGGCCTTCCCCAGATCCCCGCGGATGATCTCAGCGTTCCAATCGACCCGGTCCAGGGTGCTCGACACGACGTACTTCTTGGCCGCGTCGATGGTCCGCGCAAAGGGTTCCATCCAGGGCTCCATCCAATCAGGCCAGGCGCCCGTCGGCGCCGACGGCCGCCACGCTGCCTCCATCATTTCGTAAGTCACCCGGCCAAACAGGAGGGCATCGGCCTGGTCGAGGTTCCAGGCCGCGTGACGATGCAGCTCTTCGTCCGCGATCCCCTCACGATGATCGCAGCACCCGTCCAAGGTAACGTTGATGGAGTACCGAAGGGGTCGCATGACCTAGGAGTATGGCCGATGGGGTGGACTAGCAACGTTAGCCCGCTTCAGGGCTAGGAGCCACTCCCACCCTGCTGTCGGGCGCGGACGTGGCGTCGCTGGTTCACGAGATCTCCATCCTGCTGCTGCTCGCCGCCGCGCTTTAAGCCGTGTCGGTCGGGTGCCAACCTCGCCCTCTGACCAGGGACGCTTCAGGGTCAGCCTGACGCGGTGGTCAGGCAGGACGGCGAGGCGGTCCTGTGCAAGCGGCGGGCGGCCAGCACGGTTGACTTTTCCCTCCACCCACAAGAGATTCGCTTCAAGCTAGGAGAACGATATGACTGGCAGGAGTGTTGCGGAGGTCGCTGTCGAAATCGCCTTGGCCGAGGCGAAGCGGGGCGTTTTTGAAACCGCCAACAACAATCGTGGGCCCAGGATCGACGAATACCAGAGGCTGGCTAACAGCAAACTTGGACAGGCCTGGTGTGCGAAGTTCGTGTTCTGGTGTTTCGTGCAGGCTGCACTGCGCGTGGGCGTCAAGAATCCGCTTCCTTCGAGAATCGCCGCGAGGGAGTCTACGTTCTGAATAACACCAAGGTGGCAGAGTGCATCTTCGTGCGATTGGCGTGATCACACTTGCCTTCCTGGTGGCGTTGCCTGCCTGCAGAAAACCTTCTGCGCCCGCCCACGACGTGTCGCCGACATCCACATCACCACGCCTGGGCGCGGTAGAAGCAGCGCCCAAGCGTGAGTTGGTGGGAGCGCCCGCGGATCCTCTTTGTCACAGTCGTCCCCGTTGTTCCGTTATGGAGCGACTTCCTGCGGGCGGTCCTGAGGCTGGCTATGTCGTAGTCGTTCGGCTGCTTGCACCTCCGGATGCTGCGGCCGATGAAGATCGCTGCGACCGGCGTGAGTATTGGCTATCCAAGGCGGCGGGCGCGACCTGCTTCTGGCCGTGGACTGCAAGGATCAATGGGGAGCCGAGAACGCCGGTCCGGCCGAGCTCACCTTGTCGGGGACCCTCGCCAAATTTCACTACGTCGAATTCTTGGCCAACGACGCTTGCGAGATCGTCGACGCGGCTCTCCGGCTCCCGCAGGGTCGGATAGAAGCCCACACCAGACGTTGGGGGACTGTCGTGGGCAACGCGTGCCGGGCTTCTCGAAAACGCGCTCCGATACCCGTAGCGGGCTCTGGGACGCTCGATCACCCGATCCTGGTTCTCCACCGGCCATAGATGTCGCCTCCAAGATCATGGGTGGAGACGATGGCCTCAAACGGCGGCGCGACAATCGAGTGAAGCACGGCCCCGAGGCGCCTCAATCGCTTGGATTTCCGAGCTGTGTGCGCGGACATTCCGTAGAAGACTGTACGCAACAGCGACAGTGCTAGAATCATGGCGGAACTGGCGATGCGGGAGGGCTGGCTTGCTGAGCGTTGCACTGGTCACAAGTCATAGCCCGGTTCGCTGCGAGACGATCCGCCTGCGCCTTGCTCCGAGCCTCCGCCAGTTGCGCCGGCAGGTCGACCGCTGGAGATCAAGGTGCCCACGCGGCAGGGCGCCTGACGATGGGCCTTTGTGGTGGCAGCGTCGGGCTCTACCCTCGACGCAGTCGCGCCGCGCGCCGACGGCCCTCGCGCAGGTTGTTCAGGATCCCGTCGTCGGCGAGCGCCCGAGACAGGACTCCGCGAGACGGTTGATTTCTCCAGTGCTGATCTTCCCTCCCCGCCTCGCCAGCAGCAGAGCGGCATCCTCGAGATCCTTGGGGCGGCCGGCCAACACCTTCATCACCACGAGATGACTGGCAGTCGCAACCGGCACGGCGACCCGACCCACCCTCACCATCTCGGCGTTTGCGGCGAACCGCTCTTCGATTCCGGGTCCGCCCAGAACAATATCGACCAGCAGTCCGGTCGGCCGGTGGGCCACCGGGATGACTCGGGTGGTTGCGACGAAAGTCTCGTCCTCGATGGTCGGCAACAAACCGTGGCGGCGGAGCGCGGTCACCAGCCTCCCTGCTGGAATCGTCCCGAGCAGGACCGTGATGTCTACGTCCAAACAGGCAAAGCAGGGCAAGTCTCTTCATGAGTCAAGTCTGGAGCCTAGTCGGAACAAGAGCCATTTTCCCTTCACCGAATGACATTATGCACACGCCCTGCGGGTCACGAATTCTGAGTTGGCACGGTGGCTTCGAGCGTGGGAGGTACCCAAGGCCAAGCTCCGAGTGCGTTCAAGTCGCGCAGTCTTCGCCGAGCCATCCAGAGACCATGCCAGGCGCGAAGCCTGGGTCGGGTCTTCCGTACCGGCTACGCGGCGAAGCGCAGGATCTCGACTTCGGCGCCGGAGCGCACGGCCAAGTCAGCCACGGCGTAGACCTTCAGCGCGACCTCTTCGGAAAGATGATACTCCTCGCAGTTGTCGCAGATGCCGGCTGGGACACCCTTGAGGATAATCGTGGATTCTCCGCGTTGGATCGCGATCGTGGTGTGCCCAGGCGCGATTTCACCGTGCTTGCAAATTGGGCAAGTCATCAAGTCTTCCTCCTTCTGAAGGCACGGTCCCACTTTTCCGAGTTGGGCTCGTACACCGTTATTACGTAGCACTGTTCGGTCCCGGCGTCATGGCCGACCACAACATGCAGAACCCGCCCGTCGACGATCCCCAGCAGAAGGGCACTGGGATACGGCTTGTCGTCCGGGTATTCCGCTATCGTTTCGCCGTGGTCGATGACCGCCCGCACTTCGGCCGGTGTTACGGCCCTGGCAAACATTCGGGCGAATGCATGGCCGGTGAAGATGAGGGCGCCGCAATTCACGCTGGCCATGATAGCGAGGACATCGTTTCACGCAAGAGCTTGTCCTGCCGGCTCAAGCCGCTCGTGGTCGCCAGGCCCGCGCCACGCGGCACCTTCGGCTCGAGCACCGTGATGGTGATGATGATGATGATGGCCAGCACGCCATCGCTGAAGGCTTCGAGGCGGTTGCTCTTCCTGCGCAAGGGATGCTAACAGACGCGGGCGCAACGAGCCTTATGGCGCCATTTGTGCGAGCGTGGAAGCGCTCATTCCCAAGCATGGGCTCTGGCCGATGCACTCGAACCGCGAGGACTCGAGGATCGGTACGTAGCAAGAGGTGGCGTAATCGGGCACTCCGTTCGCGTAGAGATGGGTGGCGCAGCCTTGGGAAAAGGTGACCGCCATGGTGAATTCTGTTCCCGGCCCGGGACAGCCACCGAGAAGGCCCAGCAAGGGAAGTTCCGGGCTTCCGTCGAACGAGCAGGGGAGGCTGGGACGTTCTTCACACGCGCCCGCGTCGGGTAGATCCATGGGAACCTGGGCATACTTCTTCATCAGTGCGCGCAGCGAAGGCGTGGCCTGGTCGATGCGAAACGGGATGCTGAACACGCCAAGTCCTACGTTTTCCAGAACCGCATCGGCAGCGCCTCGCCAGCGAAGGCCTCGACGAGGTCTTGCTCGACGGCACCGCCCCCACCGAAACCGCCGCCCCTCCCGGCGAAGAAGCGACGCCGGACCAGATGTTGATGGAGGGACACGGGGGGCCGTAGAAGGAGCGACACCAGCCACCTAAGGCCGGCTCCGGCTCGGCGAGGTCGTCGGCGAGGAAGCGGGTTTGCCTCTCACCGTCGTCCTCGACGACGTCGGCGGCAGCAGCGATGAAGACACCATCCAAGGCGACCAAGTGCCGGGCCTCGACGCCTGTAATTCAGCGCGGCCAAGGCAAGAGCGCCGGGGTTTTCTTCGCGTGCGCGACCCAGGCCGGGTGGCGGGAGATCATGCGGCGGTCCATCCAGGGCACGCTGACGAACACGAACAGCAAGGTGATGGAGATCGGTCCGACGATCGACCAGATCCAGCCGGGGTTGGCGGCCATGCCGAACAGAAACAGGCTCCACCAGAAGAGGATCTCCCCCAGGTAGTTGGGATGCCGGCAGCGCGACCACAGACCCGAAGCGAGGATGCCGCCTTGGTCGTGGGGCGAGCGAAGGTAGCGGCGCAGTTGCAGGTCGGCGAGGGTTTCGATGGCGATGGCCGAGCCGGCGACCAGCGCGGCGGCGACGTCGACGATGGAGAAACCTGGCCGAACCAGGGCGGGGAAGATGGGCAAAAGGCCCAAGAAGACCCAGGCCGTCGGCAGGATGTGGATGGATATCAGGCTCGCGGGCCAGTAGCCCTTGCCGGTCTTGGCGCGGATTTCGACGTAGCGGAAATCTTCGTCGGCGGGGCCGCGCCAGCGCACAGCCCAGTTGGCGGTGAGACGCGCGGCCCAGATGACCAGCAACGCGAGAACCAGGAGCTGGCGCGGGCCGAAATCGCTTGCCAGCGGGATAGCCGCCCAATAGACGGCAATCGGCAAGGGCGCCACGCTCCAGTAAGGATCGTAGACGCTGGAGTTGTCGAGCGCGGCGCTGAAGGCGAACACGACCAGGGTGGCGGCAATGTCGCCCAGGGCCGCAACCCAGATGGGATGGATGCCGGAAAGCGCGTGGCCGACGGCAAGGGCCGCGAACAGCGCCGTGGCGTAGGCCGCCGCCACGAACACCAGCCCTGCGCGCTTTGACTTCAGGGCACGCATGCGTCTAGCCGTACAGCTTGCGGGTGGCGCGGCCCATGATCCGAATTGACATCCGGCGCGGCAGAAGCCGGCCCATGACGAAGGCCGAAATGCTGTAGAACGCTCCGGGCACCACGCTGGGACCGCGGCCGAGGGACGCGAGGGTCCTTTCGGCAACGTAGTTCGGATCCAGCAAGGGGATCCGGCTCGGGCGTGGCTTCGAGGCCTCGTATCCGGGCGTGCGCGTGGCCCCGGCGCGACAGGCGATCACATGGACCCCGCTTTCGGCCAGCTCGTCCCACAGGGCCTCGGCCAGGATCAGGTTGAAGGCCTTGGAAGCGGTATAGGAAGCGATCCAAGGCCCGCCCTGCGATCCGGCCGTGGAGGTCATCAGCACGATGCCGCCGCGCTTGCGCTCGGCCATAGCACGGCCGAAGAGGTGCGCGAGCACGAGCGGCCCACGGCAGTTGACGTCGATCACGCGCAGGTGGTCTTCGACGGGAAATTCCAGAAAGGGGCCGATGGTAGAGAAGGCGGCGTTGTAGACCAGCAGGCCGACCTCGAGACCGGCGGCGAAGTCCCGGACGGCAGCCGCGAGATCCGGCCGGGCGAGATCCGTGGCCAGGGTGCGCACCTCGATGCCGTGGGCGGCCGCGAGCTCGGCGGCTAGGCGGTCCAGGGCCGACTGCCTGCGCGCGATGAGCAGGAGGTTGAGCCCGCGCCCCGCGAGCTGGCGCGCGAAGGCTTCGCCGAGACCAGCCGACGCGCCGGCAATCGCGGCCCAAGGACCGAAGCGCTGCCCGAACGAGATCATTCCGTCGGTATCACCAATTCTTCGGTGAAGGGATGTTCCTTGCCCGCCACCCGCAAGAGCACCAGAACGGGGAAGACAAGCCAGCCGGCGTTCGCGGCCAGGACGACCAAGGGACGCGGCGAAGCGTGCGGGCCCACGAATTCCTCGAACAGGATGATGGTTACGTTGGCGAGCATCATCCCGGCCCACAGAACGCAAGGGATGCGAATCCATTCGCGTCCGCGGGCGTAGGCGTAGGTGGCTGCGGCGTAGAACGGGCCGAAGAGCAGGACGTCGAGCCAGATGGTCGCGCGATACCAGGCGGGGCGCGCCCACAGCAAAGGATCGTAGGTCTTTTCCCACCAGTGCACCAGCGCGAGGGCGCCGCGTGGTGGCCAGATGGGACGAACGTAGGACGCCGGGTTGGCGATGACGATCTGTTCGAGGCTGATCACATAGCTGACGAACAGCAAATTGAAGATGAAGAAGCCCAGAAGCCCGATGTCCAGTGGCCGGCGCATGAGGGGGATGGGCAGCCGCATGGGGCCAAGACTACACCAATCTGACGTGGCTGCTACGACTCTGACGTAGCCGCTACGACACGGCGACCGGGCTGCTCTTGCTCGCGGGCTGGGCGGCCGCAGGCGCGACTGCCATGTCGGCATGTCCGAAGTTCGAGCTGCCGACGGAATAGGCCTCCTCGCCGTGCAGGTTGATGTCGAGACCCTCGCGTTCCACGTCGGCGGTCACGCGCAGTCCGACGGCCATATCCACGATCTTCAAGCTGACCAGTGTGCCGGCCACCGAGAACGCGATGGTGACCGCGACGGCGAGCACCTGCTTGCCGAGAAGCGCGGAGTCGCCGGCGAGGAGTCCATCGGCGCCATTGGCGTTCCAGGCCTTGGCCGCGAACACGCCGAGCAGGATGGTGCCGACCGCTCCGCCCACACCGTGCACGCCGAACGCGTCCAGGGTGTCGTCGTAATTGAGCCTGCCCTTGAGCATGACGGCACCGTAGCAGGCGAGCCCGGCGGCGGTGCCGATGGCGATGGCGCCCATGGGCCCGACGAAGCCCGAGGCCGGCGTGACCGTGGCGAGGCCGGCGACCAGGCCGGAGGCGAAGCCGAGCGCGGAAGCCTTGCCGTAACGGATCACATCGATGATGAGCCAGGCCAGCCCGCCCGCCGCCGCCGCGAGCTGTGAGTTGACCAACGCCAGGGTGGCGATCCCCGAGGCGGATAGCGCGCTGCCGCCGTTGAAGCCGAACCAGCCGAACCACAGCAGGCCGGCGCCGAGCAGGACCATGGTGAGGTTGTGCGGCAGGCTACGCTCGCGCGGGTAGCCGAGGCGTTTGCCCACCACGAGAGCGACGACCAGCGCCGACACGCCCGAGCTGATGTGGACCACGATGCCGCCGGCGAAGTCGAGCACCCCCATCTTGGCCATCCAGCCGCCGCTGCCCCAGACCCAGTGGGCGAGGGGATCGTAGACCAGGGTCGCCCACAGCAGCGTGAACAGGGCGTAGGCGGAGAACTTGAAGCGCTCGGCGTAGGCGCCCGAGATGAGCGCCGGCGTGATGATGGCGAACATCATCTGGTAGGCGAAGAACAGCATGTGCGGGATGGTGTCGCCCTGGCGGGGCGCCAAGGTCACGCCGTGCATGAAGGCGTAGGACAGGCCACCGATGAGACCGCCGTGATCGGGCCCGTAGGCGAGCGAATACCCGAAGATCGTCCACTGCAAGGTCACCAGACCCAGCACCACGAAACTGTGCATGAAGGTGGAGAGGACATTCTTGGTGCGGACCAAGCCCCCGTAGAAGAGCGCCAGGCCGGGGACCATGAGCAGCACGAGTGCGGTCGAAATCAGCATCCACGCGGTGTCGCCGGTATTGATCATGTCGAGCAGGTTGCATCCAGGGAAAAGCCCAGAAAAGTCTGCGTTTCAATAGATGTGTAGAATTTTCCCAGATGATATCTAGAAGTAACCGCGAGTTATTTCTTCAGATACATGCAGGAAACAATTCGACCTTCTGTCGCGAAATCGGGCGCGTCTTTTCGCAGATTCACGGCTGGCACGCGCCATCTTGACACGTTATAGACAGGCGCAGTGAACCAACAGGGTGACACGCCGGCCGTCTTGTGCCGCGGGCTGCGCAAGGTCTACGACGGCAAGCACGGTGTCTTTCGCAAGAAGTCTCCGGACGTGGTTGCCGTCGACGGTCTCGATCTTGCCATCCAGCGCGGGGAGTGTTTCGGGCTGCTCGGACCGAACGGTTCGGGCAAGACCACCACGGTTGAAATGCTGGAAGGCCTGCTTCCGCCCAGTGCCGGCCAGGTCGAGCTGCTCGGGCTCCGCTGGTCGAGCGACGAGGACAACTTGCGCCAGCGCGTGGGCGTGGCCCTGCAAGAAACCAATCTGCCCGACAAGCTGATGGTCGAGGAACTGCTCACGCTCTTTCGCAGCTTCTATCGCAGGCCGAGGCCTCTCGATCACCTCCTGGCCGACGTCGAACTGGAGGAAAAACGGCGCGCATGGGTGGGTAAGTTGTCGGGAGGACAGCGCCAGCGCCTGGCCATCGCCTGCGCCATGGTGGGCGAGCCCGAGGTGCTCTTCCTCGACGAGCCGACCACGGGGCTCGATCCACAATCCCGGCGCCAGGTGTGGGGGCTCGTCGCCGGCTACCGGGCGCGCGGCGGGACCGTCGTGCTGACCACACATTACATGGAAGAGGCCGAACGGCTCTGCGATCGCGTGGCCATCGTAGACCACGGCAAGCTGGTACGGCTGGGCACGCCCGCCGAGCTGATTGCGGCGCTCTCGGGCGACCACGTGATCGAGCTCGAGATCGAGAATGGCGGCAGCGCGGGACTTTGTGCCGACGATCTGCGCGGCCTGCCTTCAGATCTCGGAGGCGCATCTTTCGGCCGAGGGCGCGTGGTCGCTTGCGGTGCGCGAACCCGAGCGAGCGGTGGCCGCGGTCCTGGCCCTGGTCGAAAGCAAGGGCTGCGCGCTGGCACGGCTCGGCACGCGCAAGGCATCGCTCGAGGATGTCTTCGTGGCGCTCACGGGAAGGCACCTGCGCGATGGTTGATGCACCGGACAGGCGCCCGAATCCCATCGTCCAGCTCACCCTGATGCGGCTGCGCGAGATCGGACGCGAGCCGGGGGTCCTGTTCTGGGCCTTCGGCTTTCCCGTGTTGCTGTCCCTGGCGCTCGGCATCGCCTTTCGCGCGCGTGGTCCCGAGCCGGTCGCCGTGGGCGCCCTGCCCGGGATCTCGGCCGAGCTGGAGCGGGCGCTCACGGACGCCAAGGTTCGGGTCGAGAATCTCGACCGCGCGGCGGCCGCGGCCGAGCTGCGCGCCGGACGCGTGAACCTGCTGCTGGTCCCGCCGCGCGGTCCGGGGCAGCCGCTCACCTTCCGCTTCGATCCGACGCGCGCCGAAGCCCGCAGTGCGCGCGCGACCGTCAACCGGATCCTTCAGCGCGCGGCCGGGCAGACCGAGCCACGTCTGGTGCGCGACGATGAGGTACGCGAGCCCGGTTCGCGCTACATCGATTTCCTGATTCCCGGGCTCATCGCCATGAACCTCATGTCGGGGTCGATGTGGGGCGTGGCCTGGGTGATCGTGCACATGCGCGTGCGCAAGCTGCTCAAGCGTCTGCTGGCCGCGCCCATGCAGCGACGCCATCTGATGTATGCGCTCGGGCTGGCGCGCCTGGTGGTGATTCCCCTGGAGCTGATCGTGATCCTCGCCTTCTCGCGCATCTTCTTTTCCGTGCAGGTGACGGGATCGTATCTTGCCCTGGTGGTCGTGGCTTTCGCCGGCAGCGCGTGCTTCGCGGCTATCGCCATCGCCGTCGCGAGTCGAGCCCAGAACACCGAAACCATCAGCGGCTTGATGAACCTGATCATGCTGCCCATGTTCATCACCTCGGGCGTGTTCTTCGCCTCCAGCAATTTCCCCGAGGCCCTGCAGCCGGCCATCCGCATCCTTCCGCTCACCGCCATGTGCGATGGCATGCGCGCGGTGATGATCGACGGCGCCGGCTTGGTCGGCGTGCTGCCGTCGCTGGCGATCCTGGCGCTGTGGGGCGTTCCCGCCTTCGTGCTCGGCCTGCGCTACTTCCGCTGGAGCTGATCTCGGCCCTCGAATCGACCGCGAGTGGGGAAAATAAATTGGCCCTCCGTACTCAGCAGGCTCTCTTCCGTGGACCAAACGGACGCCGAGTACGGAGGGCCCCCCACTTCCACCTAGCTACAGGAGTAGCTCCTTTCTGACTGTCGCGGTCCGCGCGAGGCGGACCGTTTCAGCCCAGACCGAGTAGACCTTCGACATATTGACTGGTTGTAAACCCCCACGTGTCATTCGGATTGAGTCGTGCAAGTTTGCCGCGGAAATCTTCGATGTTCGCGTAGCCATGGCTGTCCATCCACGCGCGAAGCTCGTCCAGCATCTTGCCGATGTGAGCCGGCTTCTCGCGAATAATCGCCCCGACCACCTGCGTGGCACGCGCGCCAGCGAGGATCATCTTGGCCATGTCGCGGCCGCTGCTGATGCCCGTGCTGGCGGCGATACCCGCGCGCAACCGGTTCGTCAGCAGGGCGATCCAGCGCATGGGCAGCAGCGAATCCCGCGAATCGGTTTCCAGGTAGCGCGCCTTCTTGACCTCGGCATCCACATCGATGTCGGGCTGAAACAGACGGTTGAACATCACGAAGCCATCGGCGCCCGCCTCCTCGAACCTGGACACCACGTTGAGCAGGTTGGTGTAGAAAGGATGCAGCTTGATTCCGATCGGGATGCGAACCGCGTTGCGAACCTCGTTGAGGATCTCGAGTTCCCGGTTTTCGATATCGGCCGCGGTCACGCCGAGGTCGTTGACGGCCGAATAGAGGTTGAGCTCGATACCATCGACCCCGGCGCCCTCAAGGGCCTTGGCATATTCGGCCCACTCGACCTTGGTCACACAGTTGATGCTGGCGATGAGCGGAATCTTCACCGCCTTGCGCGCCTCCGAAACCCAGTAGACGTGCGTCCTCGTACCGGCGTGCTCGAGGTGCGGAAACATGGAGATCGCTTCGGCCGAAGTCTCGTCGTGTTCGGCCAGGTCACGTTCGAATGCCGCCGCATCGATGCGAACCTGTTCCTCGAAGAGCGACTTGAGAACCACCGCCGCGGCCCCGGACGCTTCCATGGCCTGAACGGTTCCCACGCGGGTCGATAGCGGAGATGAGCCAACGATGATCGGGTTCTTGAGCGCGATACCCATGTAGCTGGTGCGAAGATCGGCCATTCCGCCCTTTCATCTTTGAACGAGACCGGTGGAGTCCCATTTGGTCCGGGAAAAGGTTCGCAATCGTAGTCACCCTTGAGATGCCGGTTGGTTCATCGGGGTGACAAAAAAGCACGCGGTCGGTGGGCCCGCCCCTGTAACCCAATCTCGCGGGAGCGGGCAGCCCGCCTATGCCGCGGTGCTTTCCCCGGTGGCGACAGGGTTGGCGCCGCCGCTTCGCGCGCCTTCCGCTTTGCGTAATGCAACCAGTCCGAGGAGGTGTGCCTCGCCGGATCCGGCGACCGCGCGTCCCGAAGGCCATCCCGCGCAGGCTACGCGGCCTCGCTGGCCCCGCCGACTGCGGGGGTCGGTGCGCCCAGACGGGCGTTCTCCGCTTTGCGAAGGGCGACCAGCTTGTCGCGAAGCTCGTCGACCAAGTCCGGGTGTTCGCCGAGGTACTGGCAGGCCTTGTCGCGGCCCTGGGCGATGCGCTCGCCACCAAGTGAGTAGTAGGCGCCGGATTTCTCGATGAGGCCGGCCTCGCTGGCCAGATCGACGATCTCGCCGACGGCGAAGATGCCGGTCCCGTAGGTGATCTCGAACTCGCACTCGCGAAAGGGCGGCGCAACCTTGTTCTTGACCACTTTCACCCGCGTCTTGTTACCGACCACTTGCTCGCCGTTCTTGACCACGCCCAGCTTGCGAATATCCAGGCGCACGCTGGCGTAGAACTTCAGCGCGTTGCCGCCGGTGGTGGTTTCTGGATTTCCGTACACGATGCCAATCTTCTGGCGAAGCTGGTTGATGAACACGACACAGGTGTTGTTGCGGCTGGTGGCCGCGGTGAGCTTGCGCAGGGCCTGGCTCATCAGGCGGGCTTGCAGGCCCATGTGGGAATCGCCCATCTCGCCCTCGATCTCGGCCTTGGGCACCAGCGCCGCCACGGAGTCGATGACGATCAGATCGATCGCGCCCGTGCCGACCAGCTTGTCGGCGATCTCCAGGGCTTGTTCGCCATGGTCGGGTTGCGAGACCAGCAGATCCTCGATGCGGACGCCGAGCTTGCGCGCGTAGGTAACGTCGAGCGCGTGCTCGGCGTCGATGAAGGCGCAAACGCCGCCCGCCTTCTGCGCCTGTGCGATGGCATGCAGGGTGAGCGTGGTCTTGCCCGAGGACTCCGGCCCGAAGATCTCGACCACGCGACCGCGCGGCAATCCACCCACCCCAAGGGCCAGATCGAGGCCCACCGAACCGGTGGGGATCACCGCGACGTCCTCGGCTTCGCCGCCGAGGGACATGATGGCGCCCTTGCCGAATTGTTTTTCGATGGCCGCGAGGGCGCTCGAGATGGCTTTCAGTTTCTCTTTGATGGTGGACATGGGTTATCTCCTTTTGGGTTGGTGTCTGCGGTTAACATCTAGCTAGCCTCCCTATCCAAGAACCGGTACTGCAACGCCTCGGCCACGTGGGGACCGCGCACGTTCTCGCTGTCCTCCATGTCGGCGATGGTGCGGGCCAGCCTGCGCACGCGCTCGATGGCTCGCGCCGACAGCGCCAGACGCTCCACCGCGCGTTCGAGCAAGCGATGTCCATCGCCGTCGAGGGCGGCGACCCGGGACAGGTCGGGCGTGGACAGCCGGGCATTTTCGCGCGGGCCGCGTTTTTGCTGTCGCTGGCGCGTCCTCTCCACCCGCGCGCGCACCGTCGCGGTTCGTTCGCCACTCTCCTTGGCCGCCAGTTCGCGGTAGGTGAGGGCAGGAACCTCGACGTGCATGTCGATGCGGTCGAGCAGCGGCCCCGACAGCTTGGCACGGTAGGCGTTGATGGCGAATTGCGAGCAGGTGCAGGTGCGTAGGCGATTGCCGAGATGGCCGCAGGGACAGGGATTGAGCGCGGCCACCAACATGAAGTCGGCGGGAAAGATCACCGTGCGGCGAGCGCGCACGACCGCGATCTCGCGTTCTTCGAGGGGTTGGCGAAGCGCCTCCAGGGCCGGGCGGGAGAATTCGAGCAGCTCGTCGAGAAAGAGCACGCCGTTGTGGGCGAGTGAGATCTCGCCCGGACGCACCGTGGGACCACCGCCGGCCAGGCCCGCCACGCTGACCGTGTGGTGAGGCGCGCGAAAGGGCCGCTCGGTGACCAGCGATCGCCCGGCCAGCAATCCGGCCACGGAATACACCATGGTGGTCTCCAGCGATTCGTCGAAGCAGAGCGCGGGCAGAATGCCCGGCAGCCTGCGCGCCAGCATGGTCTTGCCCGAACCGGGAGGCCCGACGAAAAGGATGTTGTGACCGCCCGCCGCCGCGATCTTCGAGCGCCCGGCGCGCGACCTCCTGGCCGCGGACGTCGGCCATGTCCGCGCCCGCCTTGGGCATGAACACGGGCGGCGTCGCCGGCTCGCATGCTGCCGCTTCTCCTTGCAGCGCCTCGACCAATTCGCCGAGATGTCCGATCGGGATGACCGTGCTGCCACCGCTCACCACGGCGGCCTCGGGCGCGTTTTCCCTGGGCACGAACAGGCGTGGAATGGCGCGAGCCCGGGCGTAGGCGGCCATGGGCAGCACCCCGCGCACGGGGCGCACGCGGCCGTCGAGGGCCAGCTCGCCCACGAAGAGGGAAGTCTCGTTCACTTCGGCGGGAAGGGCGCCCGCCGCCGTCAGGATGCCGATGGCGATGGGAACGTCGAAGGCGGCCCCGTCCTTGCGGAGGTCGGCCGGCGCGAGGTTCACGGTGATGCGGCGAAGCGGGTACTTGAAGCCGCTGTTTTCGATCGCGCCGCGAATGCGAACGCGCCCTTCCTTCACCCCGACATCGGGTAGACCCACGATGTGGCAACCGGGCAATCCGTTGGCCACGTCCACCTCGACATGGATGGGCGCGGCCTCGATGCCGATGACAGTTGCGGAAAGGACACGCGTGAGCACGTGGCGGAGCAAAGCGAGAACGGTGCCAAGGCTCACCCGCGAAGTTGACCGCGTCTTTTCGTGGATTTACACGGCGGGCTTACCCCGCCGGCCGAAAGCCGTCCGGCCGCCGAACGGCCACCGTCCGTTTCCCGGCCGGCGTCCGGCATCCGTCCGTGCCCGTAGTCGGAGTACCAGCCACGAACGCTTCAAAGATCGCATCCAGCAGCATGCCGCTAATGTCTAGCTGGCGAAGGCGTGGCGGGTGGCAGTGAGGGAGGGGACCCGTCGTGCGCGAAGGTCGCGTGCCGCGTGTGCTGCACGCGCACGCCCAAATCGTCGCTTTGTGCAGTTTTCGAAGGGAATCGACCTACGCGCATGACGGGGAGGGGTCCCGAGCTGACAGGACCCGCCACGCCGTAGCCAGCGGGTCCCCGCGTTGGCTCCCCACGCGACTAGCTCGCGTTGGCCCAGACGAAGATGTCGGGCTGGCGGGTGGCAAGGCAGCGCAGACCGCACAGCCCGGCCGCGACTTCGAGGGTTCGCTCGGACAAGAAGTTGAGATGGGTCGCATCGCGCGCGTACCACCACGACGTCACGCCGGCGACCGACGGGTAGCATTGCGTGCGCACGACGACGCTCCCACCGGGAGCGAGGACCTTCTCGAGCGAGAGGATCTCGTCGCGCAGGTCGCGCAGGTGCTCGATGACCTCGCACAGAACCACGACGTCGTAGCGGTCGCGCAAGGCTGCCAGTCCCTTGCCGTAGAGCGGGTCGTAGGCCAGACAGTCGAATCCGCGCTGGCGCAGGATGTCCGCGAGCACGGCGTTCTCGCCGCTACCGAAATCGAGGACGCGCGCGTGGCTCGACCCGAGCTCCGCCACCACATCCGCGACCTGCCCGAGGAACCTCACATAACCTTCATTCGTGGGAGAGTTGTCGTGATGGGCGTAGCGCGCCCGCTCCGCATCCTCGCCAAGCCAGAATTCGCCGGGCACGAACACCAGCCCACAGCGCGGGCAATGCACGAATTCCCTGTGCTTGTTCCGTCCTGCCGGAACGCAAACCGAAGCAAGGCACAATTTGCACGCCTGCGGATTCGACATGACTACGGGCAGGGATCTTCGCCGTGGCGTTTGGTCATGGGGCAATCCGAAGAGATTCGCGCACCGCTCGGACATTGCAAGAAGAAGCTCCAGTGCAGCGAAGACTCGAGTTCAGCGGGCTTGCGCCGGCATCGCTGAGCCGGGAACGTCCATCGACCGACGCGGGATCGCTCCGTACAGGTTAAGGACTTGATCTGGTCCCCCAAATCGGGGAAGTAGTGGTTTCAACCTGAATACGAATCGAGGAGAACCATGACCATCGCCTGCAAATTCGGGGGGAGCTCGCTTGCCGATGCGCCCCAGTTCCGCAAGGTGGCGTCCATCATCAAGGCCGACGCCAACCGGCGCGCGGTGGTGGTGTCGGCGCCGGGCAAGCGGCACAAGCAGGATCCCAAGGTCACCGATATCCTCTTGTCCATCCATGAGATGGTCGCGCGCGACATGGATCCCGGGCCTTCGCTGGCGCTCTTGCGCGGGCGGTTCCTGGAGATCGAGGCTGCGCTGGCGGTGAATGCGGGCATGTCCGGTCTGCTCGACGGCTTCGAAAAGGCCGTGCGCGCGGGCGCGGACCGGGACTGGATCGCCTCGCGCGGGGAACATTTTTCGGCGCGCATCATGGCGGCGTTTCTGGGGGCCACTTTCGTCGAGGCCGAGGGCGCGGTGTTCTTGACCTCGAATGGCCTGGTCGACGAGCGGACCTGGAAGGAGCTGCCGGCGCGACTGCCGGCGCAAGGGTCCTGCGTTCTGCCCGGCTTCTACGGCACCGGGCCGCAGGGCAAGGTCAAGACCTTCTCGCGCGGCGGATCCGACATCTCGGGCGCCATCCTGGCCCGCGCGGCGTCGGCCAGCCTCTACGAGAATTGGACCGACGTCTCGGGCCTGCTCATGACCGACCCACGCATCGTGCCCGACGCCGCGCCCATGGAGCGCGTGACCTACCGCGAGCTGCGCGAGCTCGCCTATTCGGGCGCCAACGTCTTTCACGAGGAGGCCATCCTGCCGTGCAAGCAGGTCGGCATCCCCATCCGCATCGCCAACACCAACGATCCTTCGGCCCCGGGCACCTTGATCGTCCCCGAGAATCAGGCCGCCGATCGGCCCATCGCCGGGATCGCGGGGCGCAACGGATTCTGTCTGCTCCAGATCGAAAAGACGCTGATGAACAAAGAGCGTGGCTTCGGCCGCCGCGTGCTCGGCATCCTGGAGACCAAGGGCATCAGCTACGAGCTGTCGCCCTCCGGCATCGACTCGATGTGCGTGGTCATCGACCAGAAGAACTTCGAGCCGGTCGAGGACGTGGTGCTGCAGGAGATCCGCAACGCGTGCGAGCCGGATTCCATCGAGATCGAGCGCAACCTCGCGCTCATCGCCACCGTGGGCCACGGCATGTCGCGCAGGGTGGGGGTCTCGTCGCGCCTATTCACCGCGCTGGCCAACGCGGGCGTCAACGTGCGCATCATCGACCAGGGCGCCTCCGAGCTCTCCATCATCGTCGGCGTGGACGCCGCCGATCTCGGCAAGGGCCTGCACGCCATCTACGACGCCTTCGTGCGCTCGTAAGGTGGATCGAGACTTCGTCCCCGTCGCCGAGCCGCCAGCGAGTGGACGCGAACGAAACTGGTGGTAAGAAGACATCATGGCATGGGTAGGAACCAATCAAGCCAGAGTGGGCACTGTCCGAGCCGGCTTCGGCAGCCTGAGCGCCGATGCGGCACGAGCCTTCCTGCAGAGGGTTCACTTCTTCATGAGCCTCGGGCTCGCGACAACGGGACTGGTCGCGCTCGCGGTGGTGGCGAGCCCAGGCGCCATGGGCTTCATTTTCGGCAATCACCTGGTCTTTCCCGCGCTGCTCATCGCCGAGCTTCTCCTGGTCATCGCCTTCGTGCCGGTCGCCGCGCGGGTCAGCGCCAGCACCGCGGCCGCGATGTTCTTCGGCTATGCGGCTCTGAGCGGGGTGACCTTCTCGGTCATTTTCCTGCGCTACACCGCGGGCTCGATCGGAAGCACGTTCCTCGTCACCGGCGGAATGTTCGCCGGACTCTCGGTCTACGGCGCGACCACCAAACGCGACCTGTCCAGTCTCGGAAGTTTCTGTATGATGGGCCTGTGGGGCATCATCCTCGCGTCCATTGTGAACTTCTTCCTTGGCAGCCCGATGCTCTACTGGCTCACGACCTTCGCCGGGGTCCTCGTCTTCACGGGGCTGACGGCCTACGACACCGCCAGACTCAAGGCGCTGGGCGCGCAAGCCGGGGAGGGTGAGGCGTACACCAAGATGGCCCTGCAAGGGGCGCTCATCCTCTACCTCGACTTCATCAACCTGTTCCTCATGCTCCTGCGCATCTTCGGCGGTCGCAGGCGCAGCTGAGCGAGGCCCATCGGGCGCGCCGGAGGCGGCTTGGTGGGCGCTTCTTGACGGCCAAGTGTGGGGTTCTCACCAGTCCGTTCGGCCGCCACGCAAACCCGCCTTGAAACTGCCCCAATTTCATTGGATCGTACCTTGCATTGAGGGGGGCATGGTGTTTGCGCGAGACGACTTCATGGTGTCCAAGCCCACCCTCAGGTACGGCCTGATTGTTTCTTTCGCCTTGGCGCTGTCTTGGGTTGGCGGAAGCAAGGCACACGCGGATGCCAGCGCGGTGTCGGGCGGCGTCGCCCTCGTTCCCGGTCAGGCTGCACCGCCGCGCATGGCGGGAGCTCCCGTCGCACCGCCCTCAAGCTTACTAGACCGCCAACCCGTAGCATCTACGGCGCCGGCGAGGAAATGGTACGGCTACCAGGTCATGCTGGCGGACGCGACCTCCATTGCTCTGGGGTTCGCGTTCGATCGCCCGGAGGTGGCGATAGCCGGCTACTTTGCGGGGCCCATCATTGTCCATGCGGTGCATCGCCGGGGCACCCTGGTAGCCTTGAGTCCCATCATGCGCCTGTTCCTGCCGCTCATGGGCATGGCGATCGGAAGCCAGTTCAGGAGCTGCAATGCACACGGCGATGAATGTGAAATCGGGGGCGCAATCGTGGGCGGAAGCATCGGTGCGTTCACGGCGGCGCTGGTGGACTGGAGCATCGCCTGGGGAAGAACCTCCGCGCCGCCGTCTGTGAGAGCCCAAAACCAAACCCAAGACGGTCCTCAGCCGGGATCGGACAGACCTTCCGGACTCGCCCTCACCGCGGCAGGTCTCGCGCCGACTTCGAATGGCCTCAAGCTGTTATTGGGTGGGACGTTCTAGGTCTGCTAGATGACGGTTCCGGAAGGGATGGTGGCGTTCTTGGGAATGACCACGATGCCATCGCGGATGTAGTACAGCGCGTGATCCACATTTGTGGCCTTGCCAGCGGGAGAAATCACGACCTCGTTGCCTCTATCATTCGTGTTCAGTCGGCTCTGCCTCGGGTACGCCTGGAGTTTGGGTACGCCTGGAGTTGGTAGGCAGAAGGAGCCGCGTCCGGATTCCGGACATTGCGGCTCACACTGATCTACCGGTCGGGGATCGGCAAACACAACCGTGACGGACGATGTGGGGTACACTATCTGCGTGGATCGAGACCGACTAGCAGGGGAAATCGCGCACGTGTTCGCGGCGAGGAACGAGGACGCAGCCGCCGTCTACCTGTTCGGCAGTATGGCGCGCGGCGAAGCCAGTGCGGACAGCGATGTGGATGTGGCGGTCCTTTGTGGCAAGCCGGTGGACCCAGGTCTGGCAGGGCTCAAGCTCGCCCTGGCCGGCGACCTCGAAGAACGCCTCGGCCGTCGGGTCGATCTGGTGGTGCTCGACCATCAGCCGCCGGATCTGGTCCATCGCGTTCTGCGCGATGGCTTGCTGGTCATCGAGAACAATCGGTCCGCGCGCATCCGCTTCGAGGTGAAGGCGCGCAACGAGTACTTCGACGTCCTGCCGATGCTGCGGCGCTATCGAAGACCACCAGGGGAGCGTGCCGCGTGACGGATCAGGACCTCATCGCCAAGAAGGTGGCATTCATCGAAACCTGCCTGCGCGACCTGCGGCAGCAGGCACGGCCCGATCGTCTGTCCGCGGACGTGCGCGAGCTCCGCTTCGTGGAGCACACCCTGCAGATCGCCATCCAGGCAGCGCTGGACGTCGCTTCCCACATCGTGTCGGACAACCGGCTGGGCGAGCCTCGCACGAATCGTGAGCTGTTCGACTTGCTGGGCCGGCACGGATGGCTTGCGCCTCCCCTGGTAGGTGTTCTGCGCGACATGGGCGGCTTCCGAAACGTGCTCGTCCACGGCTACGCCGAAGTCGATGTCAGCGTCGTGCTCGACGTGCTCGACCACCACCTTCCAGATTTCGAGGCATTCGTGGCGGCCATCCGCCAGCGGATTGGCGAGACCGGCTAGCGACCTTCGGCCGTCCGTAATCGATTTGAGCCGTCACGCATGCTGCCGAGGCGGGTCTGGCGGGCGGGTTGGCTGTCGTGAATGGACGGTTCGTTCACCAGACCACGGGAAACCGGCAGGGGCAATTGGGGTGGAACGTGTGTGTAAGGCATATTGCCTTCGGCGTCGCCTTCGGTGTCCGGGTGAGGACAGCAGCGCGCCACCAAGCCGCGGCCTGCGCCGAGGGCCTGTCGGACGCCGTCGTCGGTCTGGCGAAGGATCCAGAAAAGCAAGACGCCATGGCCATTGCCGCGCGCGGCCCCGCTCGCCCGCAAGCGGCGAGAGCCTGATTTCCAACCTACTTCGTTCGGTGGTTCGTACGCTTCCCATGGCGATTGAGCCATCGAACTGGCGCCGCGGACTCCGCTTCGCTCTTGTTGCCCCGGCATCGGTAGGTTCCAAACTCCCCATCTTTGTTGCGCTTGAGGTACAGCAAGTAGGTGCCGCCCTTGTTGAGCCTATAGCTGCAATCCTCGCCGGTGAAGATGGTAAGCGACTCTGGCAGAGTAGACTTCCACGATTGGGTCACCACGCCCTTTGCGCAAGTGATATCGCCTGGTAGCTGCGAAATCGCCTCAATGCTAACCATGGCCACCGCATCGGCACGCGCGTAGGCCTGGCTCATCGTAGGCTCATTACATCGACAGGCGATTGCCAACGCGGGCCACACCAAAACAGCCAGGAGCGCTGCAATCAGGACTCTCATTCAGGCGATACCTCCTGGTGGCGTCAACACAGCGTCCACGTCGCCTTTGCAGATCAACGCCGCCATGGCTTTTCTGAGTGGCAAGGAGTACACGACGGCTCTGACATCGGACATGTCGTGGATGCGATTCGATGAAGGAAAAGTGGCGCTTGTGGAGCCTATGGCCACGAATCGCGCGGCTCACTGTTTCTTGAGGGTTCCGGAAAGGCCGGACGTGCAATCAGTTAGGGGCGTCCCGGCCACCGGATAGTATTGCGCCTTCCTATAAAGATGAACCTGCAGCGTCGTGGCATCGTCCAAGGTCAGATCTCCCCCCGTAAACTCGATGACGCTCGTACCGCTTGCGTCCGTGATCGTCGGGCAGACGACCGGTTGAATATTGACCTTGTTGTACGAGGGCGAGCCGTGAACGGGACACCAGGTAATGCTGACGATATCGACTTCCGTCGAGTTCGGCATGCTCAACGTCATCACGGCGTTGGAGTCGTACCCGAGAGACCCCAACATATATTGGCATGACTCATCCGATTGCCTAAGCACACCGGCATACGATCCCGCGAAGTCGACACCTCCGCCCGTGCTCCCGTCCGGCACGCCGCACGTACAGTTGTTGCCGCCCGGCCCGCACGCGCTGGCCACAAACGCGAGCACGAGAACCATCCCGTTGATCGACGGTTTCCTAGGCATACATCCCCTGCCACCTGCCAAGCTATAAGATCGCCCTCAAGCAGGCAAGTAGGATGGACGACTTGGCCTTCTGGCGTGCTGCTTGGACGACGACTGGGTGATCTCATTGGAGACAATCCGACGAGACGGCCACCTACCGCCCCGGTCTGCCGGCCTTGCGACGAAAGTGCATGGTACAGGCCTTTGCCAGCGAGGCCGGCGCCAGGGACGAGCAGATTCGCGCGTCGTGCGCCTGGCTCCAGTATCTTCGCAAGCACTGGCGCTGGAAATCAGGCTGCCGGATCTTGAGGCAGGCAGCACCGTCTGCGCGGGCGATTGCATTCCAACAGTCGTCCGCATCGTCGCTGGTCAGCATGGCGGTGCAGGTCGCGCTGTCGTTCGCTCGAACGGCAAGCCGTGCCTCACATTCCAGGATTTGCGCCCGCTCCGCGATGCCGGCACACGACGTGCGACCCGATGAAACGCCAAACGCGGCCTCGTAGCAGACGGCCCTGGGAATCGAGCCTGGACCAGAGCCAAGCCGCTCGCACACCTCGGGGTGTTCCAGCGCAAAGTCCAGCAGGCATTCTGCCTTACGCCCGACGATCTTGTCGCATAGGTCGACCGAGCCCTTGTAGGATTTGACCACGGCAAGGTAGCAGGCGTCCCGCCGGTTGGTGTCCTCGATGTGAGGACAGGCCGCGCCGCGGAAGTAGTCGTTGTGCTTCTCGCGACAGGTGTCCCGACGGAAGGCATTCCCGATGAGGTCGCAAACCGATACGTCCGTGGCCCGTTGCCCGGCGACCATGTCCACGCATTCGTCTCGGTACCGGGGCGCTTCGATGTGAGCGCAAACCGTCGCATCCGCCGACTTCTCCGCAACGCCCTTCACGCAATCGACCCGATCCTGGAAGCTCGCAATCTCGGCACAGATCTCCGCCTTCTTCTCCTCCGCCGCAACCGCACTGAAACACTCGGGGCTCGACATGACGGTCGCGGCGCGCCGGCAAGCAGCCACGCTACCTCGCCTCACAAAACACTCGCCCCGCCGCGACTCGCCGGCCGCCTTGCATTCGAAGAACAGACCGAGCGCCTCCTTGCGGGACATCCTGCCCGAGCACGCGGTGGCCATGACCACGAGGGCGATCGTCAAGGAGGGGCCGCGGTGGCCCCTCCGCTTCCCGGCATCAGCGGGCATTGCCCACCTCCTCCTCGAGGTTGCTGGCCACCTGTTGCGCGCATGCCTTCCGCCTGGGCTTTGGCAGAAGCCTGCAAACGCTGGGGTCGATCGTTTTCGCCAGATCCGACTCCGAGACACAGCTGGTCGCGTCCGCCGCGTCGCCGAGGGCCAGGCAGCGGCTGGCGTCGCTCTTTCCGGCGGCGCGCACGCACTCCTTGCGCATCACCGGGTCGAGCACCTCGAAGACATGCTCCCGCGTGCCCGACCTGGCGTCCCAGGCCGGAGAAGCAGTCGTCGCGAAGCTTTGGCAGGCGTAGTCGTGCACACTCGGAGTCCCGGGTCCACGGGCGTAGCTCGAATGCCGCCTCGAAGCACTGCACCCGGAGCGAGGCCTCGGCATCCGAGATGAGCTCACACGGCGCAGTACTCGCGGTGGCGCTGCCGAGCGCAGCGAGACACTGGGCCTGCCCCTCGCATGCGGCGTCGAGGTCGTCGAGCGCCACGGGATACCGTTTGAGACACTCCGCGCGCCGGTCCGGGGAGATCTTCCGGCATGCGCCAGGATTGGCCGCGCCGGCGCCGAGATAGCACGCATCGCGCTCCTGCGGCTCACGTATGGACGCACACTGGGCTAGGTCGCCCCCGTTTCCGACGATCTCCTTGATGCAACGACCTCGCCTGCTCTCGTCTTCGACCCGCAGACACAGGTCGCTCCGCATCGCCCCGACGGCGAGCTCGGCCAAACACAGCTCGGCGCTCTCTTCGTCCGGGATCCGTGCACAAAGCGATGCATCCTCGGCCCGCAGGGCGAGCGTGCGGAGGCAACGCTCGGTCTCAGACGCATCGCCACTCTTCTTGCAGAGCTCCAGGTTGCCCAGTTGCTCGGCCACGTCGCTCCGGCAGCGGGCTCGCAAATCTGCGCGCGTGGCGCCGCTCTTTGTGGACTGGAAGGCGTCGCAGTATTCTGGCATCGACCAGAGCTTTGCCACCTCGTGGGCGCATCGATTGTGCGCGGCGGGCGAGAGCCGCGTTCCCTTTTCCCTGTACCGATCCTCGCACGTGGTGAGACGGCTCTGGAAGATCAAGTGTGACGACACAGCGAGGTAAACGGCGAGGGTAACGCCGACCAGCAGGGCCCCGGCAAGAATGCGGGCCCGCCAGGTCGGCAGCAGCCTGCGGGCCCTGGCGCGGAGCCGGCCGAAGCGAGCGTCGGAGGGCCCGCGCCGCCGCTCGGCGGCGCGCCCCACAACGGCGGGTGGCGGAAGCTGGCGTATCAACTCCTCGATTTTGGGCGATAGGTACAGGGCTCCCACAATGCCGAGCACCGCTGCCATCAGCCCGAACCAATTCGGCAGAACATGCCAATCGGGAGACACCCATCCCATGAAGCGACCTGCGCTCGAAGCCGCGGCGAGCAGGCCGCCGACGAACATCCAGGTTCTTTGCCGCGAAAGCGTCTTGAGGCGCTTTCGCAGCTGCTCTTCGTTGGAGACGGATTCAGTCTTCTTGTCAGGATCTTTGGACATGCAGCGTTTCCGAAAGGCGGTAACGCCAGCGACATGAGGAAAGTCGCGCCAGCGCCCGCATCCACCAGAATGGCCTCAAGCTAGTATTGGGTGGGACGTTCCAGGTCTGCTAGATGACGGTTCCGGACGGGATGGTGGCGTTCTTGGGAATGACCACGATGCCGTCGCGGATGTAGTACAGCGGGTGATCCACATTTGTGGCCTTGCCTGCGGGCGAAATCACGACCTCGTCGCCGATGCGAGCGTTCTTGTCGATGATGGCATTTTCGATGCGCGCGTTCTTGCCGATGCCTATGCGAGGCAGGCCCTGCGCTTCGTGGGATTGGATGGATTCCATCGACTCGTAGTAGTCGCACCCCATGATCACGGTGCGTGCGATCTTGGCGCCGATGCCGATGATGCTGCGAATACCGATCACGGAATTTTCGATGTGCGCGCCGTTGACGATGCAACCGTCGCACAACATGGCGTGGTCCAGGGTGCCGCCGTTGATCTTCGAGCCGGGCAACCAGCGCGGGCGGGTGAAGATGGGCGCCGACATGTCGAAGAAGCTGAAGCGAGGTTGTTCGGCGGCCAGGTCCAGGTGGGCCTCGAAGAAAGCGCGAATGGTTCCGATGTCCTCCCAATAGCCCTGGAACACGTACGAGAATACGGACCGCGAGGCGATGGCGCTAGGAATGATGTTCTTGCCGAAATCCGGTTGGTCGTTGTCCAGCACCTGCAAGAGCACATCGCGGTTGAAAACGTAGATGCCCATGGAGGCAAGGAATAGATCGTCGTCGCTGACGAGGCCCAGCTGCCCATACCAGTCACGCGGCAAACGCAGAGTGTCCATCAGCGCCTCCTCCTTGGGCTTCTCGACGAAGCGATGGATTCGGCGATTCACGTCCATTTGCATGATACCGAGAGAGCTGACGTCGCGCCGGATGACCGGGATGGTGGCGATGGTGATCTCGGCGCCGGTGTCCCGGTGCTGTTGCAGGATGTCGCGGAAGTCCATGCGGTACAGCTGGTCGCCGCTGAGGATCAGGAAGTACTCCGGGTCGTGGGTCAGGAAGTGCATCATATTCTTGCGAACCGCGTCCGCCGTGCCCTGCCACCACGAGGCATCGGAATAGGTCTGTTGCGCCGCCAGAATCTCGACGAAGCCGCCCGTGAATGGATCGAATTTGTAGGACCCCGAGATGTGCCGGTGCATGGAGGCGGACTGGAACTGCGTGAGCACGTAGATGTTGCGGAGGTCGGAGTTGATACAGTTGGAAATGGGGATGTCGACCAGGCGGTACTTGCCGGCCAGCGGCACCGCGGGCTTGGCCCGATCTTTGGTGAGCGGAAACAATCGGGTGCCCGCGCCGCCGCCCAAGATGACGCTGAGAACCTTCTTCGTATTGACTGCCATGCCTGCTTCCTTTCCTGACCAGTATGTCCCGAACACCGCGCCGAGACTGCTACGCCACCGTCACACATTGCCCCGTCTTGGCCAAATTTCCGCTCACTTCGCGCGGCCCCGGAGATAGAGGGGATAGTCCCATGCCGCAAGCAGCGCCGACGCGGCGCAGACCTAGCGTTAGACCCATCGCCAGCGGAGGGTGTACGATCGCAGAACCCCGCGCCGCGCGGGCCAAGGGAGGGCATGATGACCAACACCGTGAAGGTCACGCTTCTGGGGGCGTTTTCGCTCTCGGCCATGGTTGGCGCCTGCTCGTCCAAGTCGGCGGGCTCGGAACCGGGGCCCGACATCGTCTACCCCGATGGCAGCGTGGCGCCGACCCCGGTCTGTATTTCGGAAGGCGGCAGCGCGCCCGTCGCCCGCCCGGTGTACGTGCGCACGATGACGGGCGACAAGTCGTGGGCCGAGACCGGCTGGTTCTCGTCGCCGGGGCTGGTGGATCTCGACGGCGACGGCAAGAAGGAGATCGTCGCGCCCTTCTACAGCCTGTTCGTGTTCGACAGCTCGGGCAACCTGCTGTCGACCATCAAGGAGGGCGCGTACACCCAGGACCGCATCTACGCGCCGGCGGTGGTCGCCGATTTGGACGGCGACGGCGTGATGGACATCGTCACGGCTGGCGGCGGCGGCACGGTCGCCGCCTACGAGTGGAGGAACGGCGCCCTGGCCATCAAGCCGGGCTGGCCGGCCTCGACGACCAGCGGCGGGGAGTCGCCCGAGGGCCGCGGCATGGCGGCGGCGGATCTCGACGGCGACGGCAAGATCGAGGTCGTGGTGACGACCACCAACACCTCAGACACCGGTTCGCAGGTCTTCGTGTTCTCGCCGAACGGGCAGCTCTACCAGCCGGCGAACACCAGCTGGCCAGCCTGGCCGCGCTACAACACGCGCGCCGGGGTGGGGGGCGACACGGACACCAACGGGCCTGGCCAGACCGGCTACGGTTGCTACGGGCTCAACGTCGGCATCGGCAACATCGACGACGATGCCCAGCAAGAGATCATCGTCACCTACGACAATCACCAGATCAACGCGTTCAAGCCCGACGGCACCTCGATCCTGGCCTCGTCGTATTTCACCAACCGCGCGCAGGAGTACCTCGGCAATCCGCTCGACTGGGGCCAGTTCATCCGCTGGGTCGATCCGGTGGTCGAGGACAACCACTACCACCTGCACACCGGCGACTGGCCCGACATCAAGAAGACGATGTGGCTGCAATGGACGGCCTCGCCGCCCTCGGTGGCCGACATCGACGGCGACGGCGAAAACGAGGTCATCGGCATTCCCAACGCCGAGATGGGCTATCCCTACGTGACCCAAGGCTACGCCTTCATGGTCTTGCAGGGCGCCTACGGCGACGGCTCGCGCAGCGCGATGCGGATGCCGGGCTGGGAGACCCTGCCCATGTCGTCGCAGCCGGCGGTGCGTGCCTCGGGCGACTGGTATCCGCCCGATGGCGTGCCCGCGCCCGCCATCGCGAACATCCTGGGGGACAGCCGTCCCGAGATCGTCGCGACCATCAATGACGGCGCCGTCTACGCGTTCGGTCCGGACGCGCAGCTGCTCTGGCGCTACGACTTCGCCAAGGGCGCCCCCAAGACCTTTGCCTCCGAGCCGGTGGTCGTCGATCTCAATCGGGACGGTGTGCCCGAGATCGTGTTCGGCACCTACTCGCTACAGAAGAACGGAGGCCGCCTGGTGGTGCTCGACAATACCGGGCAAGAGCTCTACGACATCACGCTCGACAACCAGGGCGACGGTGGCGGCAACGGCATCGGCGTGCCGGCAGCACCCTCGGTGGCCGATCTCGACGGCGACGGCAACCTGGAGATCGTGCTTCTGACCTTCGATCACGGCATCGACGTCTACACTGTGCCGGGTTCGGGCACGCAATGCCTGCCCTGGCCGACCGGCCGGGGCAATCTGCTGCGCAACGGCCAGGGCCCGGCGTATGTGCGGTAGTTTCGGTCCTGCCGGGACGGGGTTGCTCTCACAGTGACTGTGATCGTTCGCACGGCATTGGCATGCTCTTGGTGGATCGGTCCCAACGCAGAGATTAGCGTGTTGCACATGAGTAGATTGAAGGCACTGGCATTGACGATAGTGAGTAGTTGCGCCCTGCTTGCGACTGACGGGTGCGGTAACTCCGGGGGCAAAGGCGCGACGATCGACGCTGCACCTGGCGATGCAACAGCTTCGGACATGGCCATTTCGGGATCGGGTGGGGTGGGGGGCTCCGGTGGCGGCGTTTCGGGCACGGGCGGAATTGGTACGGGCGGGGCGGACGCCAGAGGAGGCATCGATGCATCGACTGGCTCCGGCGGAATCGCCGCAGCCGGCGCGGGCGGAACCCCGACCGGAGGCAATGGGACAGGTGGGCTCGGTTCGGGCGGCGGAGGCGGCATCAGCGATGGCGGAGCCCCCGAAACCGCAACCGGCGGAAACCACGATGCCGGTCTCGGTGGCACTGGCGGGGGCAAAGACGCATCGATTGGCGGCACAGGCGGCGTCAGCATGACCGGTGGGGTTGCCGGCGGCAGTGGCGGAACCATCGGCTCGGGTGGCTCCAGCGGAAGCAGCTGTCCGGAAGCGGCACCGGTGAATGGCGCCGTCTGCAACCAGCCCGCCTGGTGCGCCTACGAGGACTGTGCGGCCGGCGGACGCACGGTAGCGAGTTGTTCAGGCACGAGCTGGCAGGTGACCACCGGGGCGTGCACGACCTTCACCTGCAGGGCCGTGAACGGGGCGCAGGTTACCTGCCCTGCTGGCCAAATCTGCCTGGCAACCTACCCCAAGGATCCGGTCTGTGTCTCGCATACCTGTGGCACTGGGCCGCTGACGACGGAATGCGTGCCGGGCGCTGACCCAGGCACTGCCGGCTTCTGCTCCGTCTCAGGCACGGCGGCGGAAGGGATCACGATGTTCTGCTGTCCCACCGGCGGAACGTCTTGCTGACCCCATAACCTGTCTTCGACGTTGCTGAAGGAAGAGACCAAGTGCTTCGCCTGGAGTGGCGAAGCAGATGGCCCGCCGGACGACGATGCATCCGGCCTTCCCGGGTGCGTCGGCGGTTGGTCAGGACTCGCCGGAAGAAGGGATCTCGACGCTGCAACACGGCCTCCAGGACCGGCAGCCGCAGCTTGTCCTTGGGATCGCTGGACGCGCGCTTGAGCAGAAGCACGCCGAGACCCCGAGGCCGAGCATCCGAGCCGCGTTTCGAAAACTCGCGCTTGAATCGCTCGGGTCGAGCTTCTACGCTCTTGCTCGTGCTGGAGAGGTACCCACGGAGCCCGGCCGGGAATTCGCTTCAACGACGTTCCCGCAAAGGCCGCGCCCCGAGGGCGGACCTGGTCGCTTGGGGAGCCTCCCTATCGACAGTCCTGGCGCTCGCCGGTCTTTGGGCCGGCAGCGGGCGCGCGGCGCAGCCGGCACCGGCGGCCAAAGCAGCGCCAGCGGCCCAGGTGGCCCCGGCCAACGGCGGGCTCATGGTGGTCGAGGGAGGGCGCTTCGTGGGCCAGACGACACCCGAGAAGGCGCGCCGGGACGGGCTGACCGTGATCGATCTTTCGGACGACTGGCTGCCGTACATCTTCTCGGAGGAGCCTCGGAAACCGCAGCCGCTGCGGCCCGATCTGATCGCCCTGGCCAACGGGCGGCTGCCCCGGGGAAGCACCTTCGCGCGCGCCCGCGAAGACCGTTACTTCGAAGCCTTCGGGGTGTTCCCCAGCCTGAACCTGCTGCGCCGGCGGCTGGCGGCTAGCAAGCGCCACGCTTGCCACGACAAGGTGGCGGACAAGGCGCTGGAACGCATGTCGCCGAGGAGCGTGATCGTGCCGGAAGAGCCGGAAAAGTCCTCGAGCACCCCGGAAGACGGCGCACCGGCCGATCCGACGCTCGCGCTCGCACCGGAAGCGCCGCCGAGGAAGCCCTTGAGCCCCGCGGCCCAGCGGGCGGTGATCGCGATGCAGGCGCACCTGCGCTGCGAGGGCCTGCTGCTGCGCGGGGCGAAGCGCGCGCGCATGGATCCCCGGACGGTCGCGGGCCTGCAAATTTACCAGCGGATGCTCATGATCGCGGACAACGGCCGCATCGATCTCGAGACCCGCACCGCTCTTTTGGCCGATAGCCGCGAGCACGACTTCCGGGCGCTGCTGCGCGCGCTTCGCGAGCGGGTTGTCGACGCGACCGGGCTGATCGAGGACGGCTCGGCCCTGGGTGTTATCGGCGAGGTGCAGGGGCGCGTGCTGGACAGCGCCGAGTTCCGGCCCCTGCCCGTGGAAACAGCCACCGCGGCCAAGGTCACTCGGGCGCCGGATCTGATCGCCGCCGCCACCCAGGCTGCCAGTCGGGCGCTGGGTTGGACGTCACCCGAAGCCGTGCTGGCGAGCACGCTGGTGGTTCCCCCGACACCGCCGCCTTCCTCGCGACGGCCCGCGCGCAAGAGGGCCGCGTTTCCGCCTCCAGCTCCCTTGCCCGCGGCGGTCGCGATTCGCCTGCCGCCACTCCCCGCCTACCACAGCCCCAAGATGGATCTACGGGCGGAGATCAATCGCGGCGAGGTGGTCCTCAAGCGGCCGGCCCTCGACAAGGACGGAAAGAAGAAGTGGCATCCTCCGGTCAGCGATCGCCCGACCCTCACGTTGTACGCGCGCGTGGGCGAACGCGAGGTGGCGCTGTGCCGCTGGCCAACCACCATCGGCGGCTGGAAGACGATCGAGCGATCCGACGGCACCATGGCGCTCAAGTACAAGGAGTCCGTCACGGGCGAGGCCCTGTGGCCCGAGATTCTCGCCACCCCGACCTGGCACCCGTCGTCGGGCCTGCCCACCCGCAGGCTGCTGGTCAAGCGGGGCGACGGCTGGGCGCCGAAGACCGAGGTCATCGGCCCGGGCTACCGCGCGGCCTACGGGCTGGTGGCGATCACACACTTGCAGATCGAGGGGCGCGACGAGCACGGCGAACCACAGCTCGTGGACCACCGTATTCGGACCCACGGCACCCCCGCCTACCGATCGGTCAAACGCGGCGAGAGTAGCGGCTGCCATCGGCTGCACAACCACCTGGCCTTGCGCCTGGCCGGCTTCCTGGTTCGGCACCGGGCGAACATTCGCCAAGGCCTCGTGCCCGAGGATTACGTGCGGCACCTGGAATACAATGGTCAGCAAGTAGATCTCGCCACCGACAACAAGGGCTACCGCTTCGAGCTCGTGCCGCCCGTGCCGGTGACCATCCTCAACGGCGACGTCCGCGGCAACGCAAGGTCCGTCAGAGGCACGGTGCCGCTGATGGTGGTGCCGTAGGGGCACAAGCCTTGGTCAGGGTCGCCAGGGCAAAAAGATCAGACGGCGGTTGGCTTCTTGCAGTGTCAGCGGGAATTCACCCCACACCGGGGCGAAGTAGATAGCCATCAGCGCGGCCAGGATGACGAACACCAGCACCGCGCGAGGCCAGTGGCGTTCCAGCTTGGCCGTGAAGCCGGCAAGAAGGACGATGGCGAAGCCGTAGGACGGTTGGTAGTGGTAGAAGAAGGAGTGCTTGCCCATCGAGACGACGAATAGCATGGACAGCGCCACCCAACCCGCAGCAAGCACCAGGATCGCGTTGGTGAACGAGGCGTCGAAGAACGACGACCAATAGCGCCTCCAGCGCAACCGGAAGAACGCGAGACCGCGGGTCACGGGAAGTCCCACCGCAAGCAAACTTGCGGGAAACCAGAATACCGGATTGCCGGCGCTGGAAGCATAGCGACTGGTGGTTCCGTACGATGACAGCTTGACCACGATGGGATGATAGAGCACCGGCCAGGAGTACCAAGCCGACGCCAAGGGATTGTCATACCGTCCGGTGGCGTTCAGGCTGGTGAAGGCCGTGACAATGACCTTCCACAAGCTTGCTGGATCGTTGGCATGCCCCATCACACGCAGCCCCGCCATCCAGATCAAGAAATGCGCAATGGGTGACAGCACGAACAGAAAGATTGTTTGCCAGGGCACGCGGCGAAGCAGCAGCACGGCCAGAATGGCCGGTGCGAGGGTCTGTGCGCCACTCCATTTGATGGACGTGGCGGCGCCAACGAAGATCGCGGCAACGGCCACCCCTCGCCAGGTGCGTGCAGTGACCGCCGCCAAGACGCTCCACAAGACAAAGCAGGTGAGCATTCCATCGATCAGCGCGGTACGCGAATAGGCAATGAAGAACCCATCGGCGGCGACGAAGGCCGCCGCCATCCAACCCGCCCGCCGACTGGCAAAGATCTCGCGCGCCAGCCAGAAGGCGATGACCATGGTCTGCAGGCCAAAACACAGATACATGAACCGCCAGCCCACCGAGTTGTAGCCGAATAGGAGAAGTCCGATGCTGCCAAGCAGCTTGCCCAGCGGGGGATGGAAATCGTGCATGTCGGGAATGCCGAGCAAGAAGTGATGCGCGGTGGGCCCGTAGAACTGCTCGTCGAAGGTGTTGCGCGGCGGAAAGCCGATCCCCTGGATGCGCAGGATCGTGCCGCCCACGATCAGGAAGACAAGCAGCAACGTGGTGGCACGCTGGGGGCGCCCCAAGGTCTGCCAATCGTCCACGGCGTCCTGCCAGGCGGCGCGAAAGGTCTGTAGCACGCCGCCAATCATCGTCGCTGGAGTCATTGCGGAATCACGCATCCTGAGAGCACCCCCACGGGCACGGCGGACTTGCCCGGCGTGAACGCACCTCCGGCCGCCCAGCGCATGGTCACCGACTTGAGCGTGCTGAGCATGTGATAGTTGCAGGTCACGGTGAAGCGCTCCCTCGGTAGCGGACCAGCCAGGCCAGGTGATATCCAGAGCCCCGCGCCAAGGAAGGTGACCTGGTCCACGGTGCTGTAGGGACGGAGTCGCACCGACTCCTCGGTGCCGCCGGGCTCGAAGGGCTGCAGGTCGGCCCGGTAGGCGCAATGCAGGCCTTCGATCACGACGTCCGAGGCACAGTCCAGGTTCTGCCGGTCTTCGCGAACCAGGGTGATCTCGATGGACCGCGTGCCCCCGGCGTACCAGCCGTCGGCAAGGGGCGCATAGCGCTTGCCGTAGTCCGTCCACGCGAAGATCACCCAGACGCCAAAGCAAATGATGAACAGGCTGAGCAGGGTGTAGCAGAGCACGTTGAATTCGTAGGTCGCCCTGCAGGGCGGGAGCCCGTCGGAATCTCCGCACCTGGCGTTCATCGGAGGGTTGCGCCGGGGGCAGCGTCGCCTCTGCCGGCGAGCTCGCGACTTGAGGTTGGGAGCCTTGGGCGGTCCCTGGTGAAGTCTCGGGCGTGGGCGACGAAGCCATGGTCGGATATTGAGCGGAAGCCATCGCCGGTGTCAACGAGCACGGACCGCAGCAGGACCGCTGGTTGGTCCGGGAACGTAGGGACTGCCTAGGATGGCGGTTTACTCCTGGCCATTCAAGCGAGATACTTTCCATCCAGGTGGGCTGGAAAATGCGGCGTGAGCTAGGTCACGGCCTTGTCGTGATTTGCGTGGTCGCGGCGGCGCAGGCGCCCGCGCGCGTGCACGCTTGCTCTCCGCCCGCCCAGTGGCTGGTCTACGAACGGGCTGTTGCCCCGTCCGATGGTGCCACCGGCGTTCCGACCAACGTCCAGGTGCACATCGCGTACGGAGCCAATGTAGCGGCGATGTCGCCTATGGATCATCCCACGCTGCGAACCAGCGGCGGCGACCCAGTCGCGGCTCAAGTCGTGGAGTGGCTTCCCCACCACTTCGTGCTCACCCCCACGATCCCACTCGCGCCGAACACTCAATACCTGATCCTTTCCGACTACGCGCGATTGCCGTGTGTCGTCCGCTACGACACCGCATCCTACCCACCCTGCGCGCCAAGTCCGGATGCCGGTGTCGGCGAGGATTCTGGCGCTCCCGAAAGCGATACGCTTGACGGAGGGGCTGGCACCGATGTCGCCACCATGGAATCTGCGATCATCGCGAGTTTCACGACCGGCCAGGGGTCCGACCTAACCCTGCCCAGTCCGCCGGGACGAGTCACCTCCGCCAGGGTTCCGGAGGCCTGCAGCGGCGGCGGTTGCTGCTTTGACTATGATGGCTTCCGCATCACGCTGGAATGGGAACCCGCTTCGGATGACACCGCAGTCGGCTACTATGAGCTATCCACTAGCAACGGTGTCGTCATTCCGATGCAGGTCGGCAATTTGTCAACCGGCGTGTTCTATTGTGGCAGCACCGACTATCAAGATCCCGGCATCGGCCTGAATCGCTTCGTCGGCACGCCCGGCACATACCAGGTCGTGGCCATCGACCTGGCCGGCAACCGTTCGGCCCCGTCCACCATCGACTTGACGGGCGCGTGCAACCGCGGCTGTGGCTGCCGGATTGGGAGTTCCAGGGAAGCAGCTTCGGCCACTACGGTCGTCACGTGCCTGTTTCTGCTCGTGTTCGGAGGATTCCGCCCGTCCCGGCGAGGCTGAGCTTGGCGCTCCTACTCTCCCTGAATGGTCAGCAGTACCGTTCGGCGGGTTCGCGGGCCGTCGAAGTCGCACAGGAAGATGTTCTGCCAGGTCGAAAGGGCGAGGTTGCCGTCGCGGATTGGGATGACCTCGCTGGGGCCGACGATGCCGGCTTGAATGTGTGCGGAGCCGTTGTCGTCCACGCGATCGTGGCGCCACCGACCCGGCGGGGCGATGCTGTCCAGGCAATCGAGCACGTCGAGGGTGATGTTCGGATCGTCGTTCTCTTGAATCATCAGCGCTGCCGTGGCCCCTTGCGCATACAGGGCGCAGGTGCCGTTGCGGATCGCCGAACGGCGGACTTCCTCGCGCACCCGCTCCGTAATGTCCACCAGCTCGCGCTCTCGCCGGGTGCCGACTTCGATGGTAGCCAAGAACTGTCTCATGGATGGCGTCGCCATTCTATCCGGAATGCGCAAAGCCTCGGAGATATCACTTCACCATCGGCCCGATGTACGACGTAGCGGCGACCACGTTGTCGTACCACTTCTTGGACTCGCCGTTCGGGTTCGAGCCGATGTGGAAGCAGAGGGCGAAGCGGTCGATGGTCAGGCTGGCCACGTCGCGCAGGCGCAGGTTGGGGAAGTCCATGGTCAGCTTGCCGTCGACCCATGCGGCGATGCGGCCGTCGCTCTGGCCTGGGGTGTTCGCCTTGACCATCAGCTCGTAGCCGTACCAGCGGTCGAGCTCGGGGATAATGTCCGGTCTACTGACGAAGTCGGGGCCGAAGTCGAAAGGAATGCTGGTGTTGGGCATGACCAGGCCTGTGGGGAAGAAGTGATCGCCCCATTGGCTGCGCTGGAGCGGATGGTAGATGTAGATGTTGAGGTCGCCGGGCGAAGCGGTGCTGGTGTCGCCGCGCCAGTTCTCCAGATTGGCCAGGAACTTGTTGGTCCCGTCCGCCGGAACGCCGGGGGTGGACTGAAAACCAACTTCGTAGTGGGCCGAGATGCTCGAATCCATTGTGGCTAGAGCCGACGACATCGTAGGGCGGCTGGAACTTCGAGTAGTAGCGCAAGAACAAGACGTCGAGCTCCGGGCTTACGATCTTCTCGGTCGCATCGGAAAGCTCGGCCGTTTCCTGCGGCAGGGTGAACTCGAGCGCCTGCCTGCCGGCGTACACGTCGGCCGCCGTGGTCGTGATGGCCACGTACTGATTCTGGTACATGTTGTCCCAGCGCTTGCCGATGTCCGCCGCCTTGGCGTAGCTCTCGAAGTCGTCGGCGAAGATGACCTCCGAATCGCCCGCGATGCCCACGTCGCCCGGATACTTGGCCGCAATCCCGGTGTTGCCCTCGGGCAAGGCGCCAATCGCCGTGGAACCCGCGGTTCCACCGGCCGCCGTGACGGATGACCCCGCCGTGCCACCCTGACCACCGCCAGCGCCACCGGCCGTGCCCCCGGCGCTTCCATCCAGGGCCGGGGAGGTATGCGTCCCTCCGCATCCAAAGCCGAGGCCGGTAAAGCCCAACATCAATGCCATGAAAGACTTCATGATGTGCCTCCACAATCGTCTGGAAGTGTCCTTGCCCCAAGCAGTCCCTGTCAAATTGCGTACTTGCTCCAGGGCACAGGGTGTTGCAAAGGGAGGCGGCCCCAATCGATGGGTCTTGACGGAAGACCCCGGGGCCGCCACGGAGGCATCTTACTACGAGGGCGGTACCTCCTTTGGGTTGTGGGTTCGCGGGGGCGTGGGATCCGGCATCTCCTTTCTCGTTCTGTCTCCTTCATGATTCATGCCGAGGCGAATCGCGGATTCAGTGACGTGATCTCGCGGAGTTGCGGAGTTGCTCCGAAACCGTGGCACGCCTCGCAGGTGGTTCCCCGTCAGTTTGGCAACGCCACCGCCGCGACGAGCAACGACATCCGGCCTCTTTCCAAGGCCCCAAGGCGAAAGGGCTAGGTTTCGGGGCTGCCGCGCAGGCGCCAGATGACCTGCGCCGTCGCGACCGCGAAGAGCGAGCCGGCGATGAGCAGGGCGTGGATCAGCGCCAGCTTGCCGAGCCCAACCAGCGCGTAGACCAGGAACGCCAACACGAAGAAGTCCCGCCGTCCCATGGCGTAGAGAACCATCAGGGGATGGGCTTGATTGTGGCTCAAACGCGTCTTCACGTTGACACGGCCCGCGAGCCACCAGCGCACTTTGACGATCTCGCCGCCCTCGCCTTGCCGGCGGATCTCGGTCAGGGCGACGAAGTCGTAGACGATGTGCATGAGGCTGGCAATGAGCCCGGCCGAGAGAAGGAGGTTCGAACCCGTGGCGCGATAGAAGCCGAAGCCAAGCGCCGCGAAGATGACAATGTCGAGGCCGTCGTCGACCACGGTGTCGAGCAACTCGCCGATCGCGCTCTGCTTGAAGCGCACGCGCGCCAATTCGTCGTGGCACCCGCCGAGGATGGATTGCACGTGGGCCAGGAAGAACCCCCAAATCATGAGGGCGCTGTTGCCGCTGGCGATGAGCAGCGCACCCACAAGCCCCACCACGGCCGCGCCGAGCGTGACCTGGCTCGGCGCGAGGGGCAGGCGACAGAGCAGGTGGCGGGTGATGAAGAAGGAAACTGGCTTGTTCAGGTAGCGCGCAACGAATCCGAGGTCGCCGCGCAGCAGATCGGCAAACACCGCGGTCTCGGCGCGGTGGCGCGAGGCCTCGTCGGTGACGCGCAAGCCGCTTTCGATGCCGCGGTTTCCGGCGCGGACCTCGTCGGCACCGATCTCCGGGACGCCCGCTAGCTCTTTGCGCAGGGCCGCGAAATCATCCGGGCGCGGGACTCTGCGCAGCAGGGCCGTGGGCGGCAGGTACTTGGGCAGAGGGCAGCTCCCGTCCGAGGCGACGATGACCGACAGACCCATGCGATCCAATTGTTTCAGCGAGCGCTCGACGACCGACAGTCCGCCGACGTGCATCCCGGCGCCCACGACCTCGGCGGAGGTGGCGCGCAGGATGACCGCACCCCGGGACGGGGGCAGGGCAATCTCCACCACGGCGGGCGGAACCTCCTCTGCCACGGCGGGCGGAGGGGAGGCCTCCGTCACGGTGGGTGGTGGCAGGAACTCGACGATGGTCGGGGTTACCGGTTCTTCCTGTTCGGTCACGTTCCGCGCCCAAGTCTGCCTGAGTTGGCCGCAAAGTGCACGAACTACAAAGTGGCTACTGTTGCCCACGCCAGCGCGCGCTGATACGCTTTTCGTGCTGCCGGTTTTACATTGCGATCGCTCGCAAAGGAAATGCACGTGGAGACAACACGATATTGTTCATGGTTGCTGGTCGGCGTCGTCGCGGCAGCCGTCGGCTGTGGCAACGCTTCGGGCGGTGCGACTGGACAAACCGGTGGCACCCTTGGTGGAGGCGCTTCTGCGAACGGCGGCACGACTGGCTCGGGCGGAGCCACCGGCGGGCAGAATTCCGGCGGAAATGCCGGAGCTGGCACGGGCGGTACTGGCGGAAGCACGCCGGCCACCGGACGAGGCGGAGCGACCGGCACGGGCGGTGGCGCGGGCGGCTCGGCGAGGGGTGGATCGGCGGGTTCGGCCGGCACCCTGACGGGTGGCAGCTCTGGCGCAGGCGGCGTGCCGGCGACGGGCGGGCAAGGCTCAGGTGGCAAGAACGCCGGCGGCTCGACTGGCGGCGCGGCCACAGGAGGGAGCACGAGCGGCACGGGCGGCAAAGCGACCGGCGGCTCCTCGGGCAACGGCGGCAACGTGACTGGCGGCTCCTCGGGCGGCGGCGGTAGCGTGACAGGTGGTGCTTCGGGCGTGGGCGGCAGCGCTGCGGGCGGCGCACCCGGCACAGGCGGTAATACGGGAAGCCCCGACGCCTCGGCGTCGACCTATCACCCGTGTCCCACCGACGGCACAGCCTGCAAAATCATGCCGTTCGGCGACTCGATTACGGATGGCTACAACCAGGACACACCAGGCGGCTATCGCGTGGAGCTTTTCCGGCTCGCCCATTCGGCGGGGAAGAACATCACCTTCGTCGGCTCGGGTTGGAACGGCCCCGATACGGTCGATGGCGTCCCCTTCCCACACAATCACGAGGGGCACAGCGGTTGGACGATCTATCCCGAGGGCGGCAGGCAAGGGATCTCGACGCTACTGACGAACGACAGCACCACCCAGAGTGTGATGCTGAAATACACACCGCACATCGTTCTCCTGATGATTGGCACGAACGACGCCATCGACAACTACGACATGGCCAACGCTCCCACGCGTTTGGGAAATCTCATCGACACCATCTACAGTCAGCTACCCGACGTCTTGATTGTGGTGTCCCAGCCCATTCCGTCACGCGGCGATGCGAGCAAGGGCGACGACACGACCCTCAGCGCTCGCATCAAGACGTACGATGATGCCATTCCCGCCGTGGTCAAAGCGCGAGCCGACAAGGGCAAACACATTCTGATCGTGGACATGTTCACGCCGTTCAATCCCAACAAGGCGTCACTGATCGAAGACCAGTGGCACCCGAACCTGGCCGGCTACGTCTTGCTCGGAACCCAGTGGTATTCGGTGCTGCAGCCGCTCTTGTAGCGCGGAGGGGTGGGGGGCGCGAGGAGCCGCGCCCCTACTGCGGCGGCGGCGTCGCCACTTCGCTCGAGGGCGCCGCGGAGTGCGCCTCGGCGCGCGCCAAGCGCTGGTACGACACCGCGGCGAGCGCGTTGTAGGCCCGCGTGAACGCGCGCGGTTCGGCACCGGGAACCGAACGCAAATTCTTCGCCCAGCGGAACCCGATGGGCTGGTAGAGCAGCTCGGCCTCGACCAGGAAAGGCGCGGCGGCTTGGCTCACGGGAATTCGCAGTGGCACGTTGTCCCACCCATCGGCGAAATCCGGGTCGGCGAGCGCCGCGCCGCGCACGGCCACATCCGACGGCGCGGTCTTCTTGTCGAAACCCGAAGGCAGCACGCGGTTGTCCTTGAGGTACCTAACCGCGTGCAGCAGACCAGTGGTGACCCGGCCTTGCGAGTCGCCCAGGATCGATTCGTAGATCTGCACCTGGCCAGGCTGCTCGATGATCAGGTGATGCGGTTCGAAGCGCGCGGCGTCCTCGTCGTTGTCGTTGCCAGCGATCTTGCCGTCGGCGCCGATGGCGCCACTTTCGAAGACCACGTTGCCGGCACCGTCCTTGACCACGAGGTGCAGCCAGGCCCGCCGCGACGGGTACGCCGTGGGGAGCTTGTGGCCCGCGTTGTTCCCGACGGCGATCTCCGTTTCCAGCACGCCGTCCTTCACCCGAACCGCGCCGACGGTGACCGTCGCGGCCTGCTCCGCCAGCAAGGCACGGGCGGCGGCGCGCGCGCGATCGAGGTCCTGCGGCGTCGCCGGCGACGCCACCGCCAGGCGCTCGAGCAGGGCGGGCAACAGGAAGTTGCCACCGACGAATTCGTGACGACCGAGCCCGGCACGCGGCTCGGAGAGAAGGTTCGCGATGGGGGCCGGCTCCTGGACCTCGGGCATGTGGCAGCCGGCGCAGGTCGGGCCATCCCGGTACTCGCTCGCCAGCCACTCGAGGTAGGGAACCTGCTCGGGCAAGCGGCCGACGGGCTGCCCGTCGGACCCCAAGGCTTGGGTGATCAGGGTATGGCAGGTGGCGCACAGCTCGGCGCTGCGGATGTGCGGCGCTTGCGTCGGGTAGAACCCGGTGGCCGAGCGCATCAGCCGCGCCAGGACGGGCTTGACCTCGAAGGGCCCCATCGCCTTGCGGGGAAGCTTGACGCTCGTGTCGATCACGAAGTTGCCCACGAAGCTCTCGGGCTTGCCCAGCTTGTCGGGCTCGATTTGGTGGCAGATCGAACAGCTCACCCCGTCCTGCGCCAAGGCCGCGGCTGCCCCCGGCGCGTTTCGCCCCAGGTTCGCGAACACCTGCCCCTGGCGCCCGTCCGCGTGCGCTTGCACGCGATGCATGGGCATGTGGCAAAGGGAGCATTCGTCTTCGATCGCGGCCGCGGCTGGCGCATGATCGGTGATTTCGCGGCGCACGCTCGCCTGCCAGTACGGGTCGCGCGCGGAATGCGCCATGACCGCGCCCCGCCAGTCGAAGCCGATGGACACGTCCTTGGCCTTGGTCGAATAGAGGCCGTTGTGGCAGGCCATGCAGTTGTCGGAGGTCAGGAAAAGCCCGGCCGGAGCGGCGCGCGCCTCCAGGGCGAAGGCCAGCAGCGGAAGCAAGGACAGTCGTCGGAAGTTCTTCATGGTCCCGCTTCCTTTCACCAACCCTCGATCAGGCCGCCGTCGAACCAATCCCACAGCAGGTATGCCATGGCCTGCGGCGCGCGGTCGGCGCGGTTCGCGGTGGGAAGGGATGCGCCCACGCTCGCCAAGATGTGTTGCCGTTTGCTCAAGCTGATCTGGACCTGCGGCACCAGGTCGAGCGCGGTCGGTGCATCGCGCGCGATTTCCCGAAACACGATGGCCTCGACCATGGGCGTGAAGGCGCGTCCGTACTTGCCATGGATGAAGGTCGTCCCGAGGGCGCCACGCAAGAAGCCCTCGTTTTCGACCCCCGCGGCCTCCTTCGCGGGGATCTCGGCGCCGGCCTGCACGTGCAGAAAGCTGTTCCACGGCAAAACCTGCCCGCACGCCAAGAACGGCTCGAACACCACAACACCCTTACCGAAGCCCTTGTCCTCGTTACCGGTCGGCAACGCCGCCTCCACGCCCACGCTCAAGGCGGTTCCGCTTTGCACGTTCGCCACCAGCAACGACTTCAGCGCCAGCGCGATGTCGCCGATCCCGGCCTCGCGGGAACCGTCGGGTACTTGCGCGACGCCGAAGGGCACGCGCACCTCGAACATCTGCCGGCGTAGGAAGCGCTGCTCGTACACCAACTGGCTGTCGACGTTGCGCGGGCTGCGCGTAGCGACCGCGCCGCTCAGTACGATCTCGTCCTCGACAAACGCCTTCTCGGTGACGAGCGGGCGGGGCAGGTTCAAATCGCCGCGCGGCCAGACCGGGTCGGCGCAGAAGCCGCGCACATAGCCGACGACGGTCTCCTGCTCGCTCTCGGTCAGCACCTCGCCGAAGGCCGGCATCAGGCGATGAAAGCCGCGGGCCGGCCCGCCCTCGGCGACGACCGCGTGCCAGTCGTGGTCCGGCTCGCGGTTGGTCAGCTGGCAGTTCGTGAAATCCCGGGCCGGGATGGCGAGGCCGATCTGCCTGGCGGGCGCGCCGCGGCCATCGCTGCCATGACAGCTCGCGCAGGTGGCGGCATAGATGTCCTCGCCGCCGCGCTGGGCGGCCGACGCCACGCTCGCGGCCAGCAGGACGAGAATCACGATTCCGGCATTGCGTGGCTTGCGCATGGTCCCTCGCGTGGCGGTTGGTCCGTCGGTCGCACCCTAACCGCAATCGGCGGACGCTCGCAAGCCATACGGCGGAGCCAGCGCCCGTCAGTTCCCCGGTCCCCGGGGCCGTGGGTGCACCCCGGTCATGATGGCGAGGTGCTCGGCGAAGCGGCCGCGCGGGTGATGGTCGAAATAGTAGTACGTTTCGTCGCGCGCGGCCCCAATCCGCTGCTGGTTGATGAGCGCGTCCACCAACAAGGCATCGCGCTCATCCGCGGTGGCGCCATCGGGAAAGCGCCGCCGCGATTCGCGCGCCAGGGCCTCCGCGCGTGGCGGATCGCTCTTCACGAACGCGCGCGCCTGCAGTAAGAGGGCCCGCTCCCCTGCCGCTGCCGGGCGCGGCGTGGGCCCGGCGTCCGGCGAACGCGGTGGTGCCGGCGATGGGGCGGGCCGTGGCGGCGGCGTGCTAGATGGGGCTGGCGGGGCGACGGGGGGCGGCCGCTCGGGGCTTCTTGGCGTTCGCTGCCCAAGCTCGGTGCACAGCGCGACCCCGACGGCGATGACGCCGACTAGAAAACCAACCGTCAACGCGCGTCGCATGACTCCCTTGCGGGAGGGTTTGGCGAGGCCGAGCGCAGCGAGGGGGTGGCAGGGCGGCGGGCAGGTGCCGAGTGCGAAGCTAACCCTCCCAGGGTTCCCATTATCAATACTGCGTGTAGCATGGATGGGCCTCCGCCCATGCCTTCACGTTGGCCTTGGCGTCCGACCAGCTGAACGCCGCACTGGTGTCCGAGAAGGACCAACCCTGCGCGCCCGCGTATCCGGCGGCCAGGAAGTCATCGAGCAGCTTGCCGTAGCCGATGCCGCCGAAGGCCTGTCCGCTGGTATCGCTCGACGGATTCAAGGGGAACTCGCCCACCACCACTGGCTTGTCGTCGACCCCGTATTGGGTGGGGGTCTGGGTGTGCGGGTAGTACTGATCGACCCAGCCGTACCAGTGGAAGTCGTAGACATCGATGCCCACCTTGCTCCAGGCCTTCGCCCACTTGACGGCCGCGCTGCCTACGGTGACCGGGGCTGCGCTCGCGCCGTGCAGTGCCGCCACCACTTCCTTCACGAAGGTTTCGGCCTGGGAGAAGGTCATGGTTTGCATGGCGACGCCGTTGCTGCACTGGGATTGCGGATCGAAGGCTTGGTCGCCGTAGCCGTCCGAGCCCGAGATCGCCCACTCCGGCTCGTTGATGACGTCCCACATGACCATGCGATCCTTGTTGGGGCTGGACTCTACCGCCTGGGCGATGGGCACCACGACATTCGCAATGAGGGCGGCGCGCTTGGTCGCATCGGCGACGATCGGCTGCAACCCGACGATGGTGAGGCCGCTGTCCGTGCGGTCGGCGCAGAAGTTGTCGAAGGAAAAGAGCGTGAGCTTGATGTGCAAGTCGAGCTGCTTGGCAATGTCCAGCGCCGCGTTGACGTCGTCCACCACGGTAGCGCCGAGCCCCGACGGAGACTCGTTGCCGTCGAGCTTGATGCCGTCGCCGCGTAGATCCGGGAACATCCACCAGCGAATCACATCGACCCCGTTGTTCTTCATGTCCGTCATCTCGGTGGTGCGTGCCGCCTTGGCGCCAGCCACGCCCTGCTGGCTCCAGGCCGCGATGCCGCCGAAATCGCCGCCGAAGTAGGACCAAGCGTAGTTCACGCCGTAGGCGAACCGCTTCTTGCAGTTCCAGGTGACACCGCCCTTCTCTGCCGGGCAAGTATCATCCGACGGCGAGCATGCTCCGGTGCTGCCACCGCTGCCCGTGTTGCCGCCAGTCGCTGTGCCGCCTGTACCTGTGGTCGCGCCGCCCGATCCCGCGCCGCCGCCCGTGCCACTGCCGCCGCCCGCCATTCCACCGGCCCCGGCCGTTCCGCCCGCGTTCTTGCCACCTGAGCCTTGCCCGCCCGTCGCCGGCACGCCACCGGTCGCGACGCCACCTGCGCCAGAGCTGCCACCCGTCAGGGTACCGCCCGAGCCCGACGATCCACCCGCTGCCTTTCCGCCCGTCGCCGAGCCGCTCGCGCCACCGCTGCCGCCAGTCGCTCGGCCACCAGTTCCACTGCTGGCACCACCACTGCCGCCGCTGGCACCACCACTGCCGCCGCTAGCACCGCCACTGCCGCCGCTGACACCGCCGCTGCCGCCGCTGGCACCGCCACTGCCGCCGCTGACACCGCCGCTGCCGCCGCTGGCACCGCCGCTCGTCGTTGTTTCCCCCGTGGAGGTCCCGCCGCTCCCGCCCGACCCAGCGGCCGGCCCGTCCTGCCCACACCCGGCCCAGGCGGCGAAGAGAATTCCAATTGCCAGCGTCGGCGTCTTTCCCATGAATCTTCCTCCGGGTGCAGGAGACTATCCTAATCAAAGCCGCTTCTCCCGGACCATGCTCTACCAGTAGTTGACCGTCATGCCGCCATGGGCCATCACGCCGTCGCTGCTCATGCCCGGCGGCATCATCGGCGGAAATGACACGCTTCGCCTCGACCAAGCCCCTATCGCAACGTCGCAGACGGGCCAGAACCCGCCCGAACGGCAACGCGGAGACTTTTGCCACGGGCTGCCAGCACGCCGCGACTTCGCTAGCTGCTGCCGTCGCTGGATCCGGGCGACCTATCGTTGCTTGCGGCTTCAAGCTGATTTTCGTAACAATCGCCTCCAGCCTCGGACAATGGGCTACATACTATCCAATTATATAGTGCGCCCCGCACGTATCCGTTCCGAAGCCCAGTTGTCGCCGAGATCCGGCCCCTCGGATGCCACACGCAGCCGACGAAAAGGGAAGGTAGCCGCATGTCGATGAAGCATCCACGCCTCTTGCAAACCCACCTTTCGCTACACCCGCCATGTGCAGGGCCAACTGTGCTGGTGCTTTCCCTGCTTTGCGGCATCTTCATGCCTCGGGCGGCGTCAGCCGCAAGCTCCGTCGAGAAGCTGCAGGATTTCCCCTGGATCAGGTCCAGATCACGGATGCCTACCAGCAGAATCTGTTCAGCAAGGAGATGACGTACCTCCTCACGACCCTCGATTCCGATCGCCTCATGGCCGGCTTCAAGGCGGTGTCCCAGAGCACGACACCGACCAACCTCTACGGAGGCTGGGAGAACCAAGCCATACGCGGTCATACCCTGGGCCACTGGCTGTCCGCGGTGGCACCGCCTACCAGCAAGCCCTGGGCAGCGACGCCACCTTGGCCAGTCAGATCAAGACCAAGCTCGACGACGTGATTTCCAAGCTAGCAATACGTGAATCGTTAAGGGCTACACAACATAG